>CAWAII010000020.1:0-341688 GCA_963782105.1 uncultured Acidobacteriaceae bacterium | reverse complement strand
GGGCTTTTTTCGGGGACATCCATGATAGGTAAAAGTCAAGGGGAAACGGAGATTCCCCTTGACTCGGCGGAATAGGTTCTCCGAGCGGGCAGATAGTGAGTGTTGCGAGCTGTCCTCGATCCCTTAGCAAGACCAACGCAATGGCAGCGTGGCCAGACATCCATTTGCGGGAACAACGCTGATTAGGCGCCGTCCACGAAGATTGAGTTATGGTAAACCGGCCGACCTTGAAACAGACGGTAGGGTGTATTGGGAGCCGAGACTCCCGTGCACAGTCCCCGAAAACGCAAGGACCGGCCGGTGGATCGCTGACAGATCGAACATAGAAACTCTGGTAGGCTGAGTGGATCGAGGAAGCGGAAGCAGGCTCTGCTGGAGAGCAACCTGCCAGGAATACTCGATCCGACTCATCCCACCGATGTGTCGTCAGGGGAATCTGCGAAGCTAGATTCCCCTTTGTGCTGCGCCAAACAAAGTGACCATCGGGGGATAGATCGGCATGCCTCAGAAAACTCGCACTGACATGTTCGGTCTTCACCAACCCGAGGTTAGGAGCGTAAGCCGGCGGTGTGTTTCCCTTTAAGCTGCTGGCGTCAAAGTGACTGACTTTTTGTCCTTTCTCGTCATTTTCTTTTTCGTCTTTGTGCTTGCAGGCGGAGTCGGAGTGTGGACCTGAAAGGGCTGGCCACTCTTGTCCACAGCCAGCAAGTAAGCCACCAGCTTTCGCGCCACTTGCAAGGTCGCGCGATTGCGGTGTCCGCGCTCCAATGCGCGGGCATGCAGTGCCGCCAGTTGCGGGTTCCAGCGGGGCGCCAGTTTGGCGGCCTCGATCAACACCGTCTGCAGCCAGGCATTGCGCTGTTTGGAAATCGGACCACGTTGTTGTTTGCCGGCAGAAGAGCGGAAGGCTGCGCTTAAGCCGCAGTAGCTGACTGCATCCGCGATGGAGGCAAAGCGGTGCGGATCGGCGATCTCCAGCGCCCAGGTCAGAGCCGTGATAGGGCCGACCGCGCGGATACTCATCAGCCGCTCGACCCGTTGCTCCAAGGCAGGTTCCGATAGCAGTCTTTCGAGGAGCTGCTTCTGGGTGGACTGAAACATCTCCATGGAGCCGCGACTCATGCGCAGTAAGTCTTTGACCGATTCCGGTACTTCCTCGAGGCTCTTCATCAGGTCGGAGAAATATTTCTTCTGGTGCAGCCTCTGCTTGTCGAATGCAGTGCCGCTCTCCATCAGCAGCCCGGCCATCTTGTTCTGCATGCGCACCGATTGCTGCACCACCAGGTTGCGATAACGCAGCAGACGTCGCAGATCTCGCAACTGCGGCGCTAATACATAGCAGGCAGGAAGCAGGTTGCACCGCAACAAATCGGCAATCGTGCGTGCATCGATCCGATCGCTTTTGTTCTTGCCCGCGGTAATGGCCTTCATCTTGGCCGGATGGCCCATGGAAAGTTGCTGGGCATATGGCTTTAGCGTGTCGTAGATCCACGCACTGAAGAGCGTCGCTTCCATCGCACCATGCCAGCCACGTTTCCGAGCCGCCGCCCAGCGCCGCAACGCTGTACGCTCCGCTACGCAGTGTGCCTTCCTCTACAATCTGGCCGGCAGCCGTCTTTACGCAAAAACTGATAGTTTTCTTGTGAACGTCGAATCCGATATAGTGAATTGCATTCATGGGGTTCTCCTAATCGAGATTTCTGAGTCGACTGCTGCGAACAGCCGATCTCAGCAGTGTAATCTTGAGGAGAACCCTTTCTCATTGGGCAGCAATCCCTTCTTCCAACACCTATACATTCAAACAGACGGAATTTCCCCTAATGAGCGTCGCGTGCATGCCAGCATCACAGAATGCTCCCGTGTTACTAGCGTACCGCTGCTCACGGTCGATCGAGGGCGCTTTGCGATTGCGACGGCGGGCGTGTGTGACCGGTCATCCTTTAGGTTTCGAGGGACAAGGCCCGGGAGCTGTAGGTCCGGATCATGAAAGGTAATTCATGTTACGGACAGAAGGAATTTACCAACTCGCTAGCATGATTGTGTGCATGGCGGGTGGAGCGATCTCAGTACGACGTACCTGGCCGCTTGGTGATCTGCGCGCTCGGGGGTATGGAAGAAGACCTACAGTTCAGATGCGGCAAATGGCCGCAATCCGGATGGATCCATGGCTCGTCTGCCTCGTGTGATCGCAGTCGATGGATCCCACCACGTGACCCAGCGTGGAAATGCGCGCCGGTTTATTCTCGACGGCGATACAGATCGCAGCGTCTATCTTGATTTGCTGAAGCAGAGTCTTGCGCTGCACGCTGTGGCGATGATGGGGTACTGCCTCATGTCGAACCACGTCCATCTGGTGCTTGTGCCGCGTCGCACCGAGTCGCTCGGGCTGGCGCTCAAGCACGCGCATGGCCGCTATGCCTCCTACTGGAACGCCACCCATCAGTCAAGTGGTCACGTTTGCAAGTGGCCACGTTTGGCAGGGGCGCTACTATTCCTGCCCTCTGGATGAGCCGCACCTCTGGGAGGCGTTGCGCTGTACGGAGCTGAATCCGGTGCGCGCCGGCCTGGTGGCCGAGTCCGAATCCTGGATGTGGTCCAGTGCCGCCGTCATACCCGGCTCCGTTTTCATCACCAGCCCCGAGCTACCCCGCGGTCGGCCCCGGGTCTTCTTGAAACCATCCTTGCCCGCCAAGCGATACGCGTCGCGCCAGCGGTAAAGTATGCTTCGCTTGATCTTGAACTCCGTGCTCAAAGCCAACACGCTCTCCCCCTTCAGAATCCGCAGGGCGACGGCGCTGCGAAACTCCACACTGAATACCCGGACTGCCATCCGAACCTCCGTTCGCTGCAGTTTGTCCCTATTTTCAGTGTCTCAAGTTTGGGGTCCACACCAGAAACCTGGTGACACAGAAACCTGGTGACAGACGGGCCGTTTACCTAGGTAATACTATAGCAGTTACGGTTACGTTCCGTCTGGAAGCTGTGAAAAATTCGTTTGAGCTGGGTGAGGCAATCTGGTCTCCATGGGCAGCCGTCTAGGCTAGCTGGACGAGGTTGGCAATGATCGCGTGTATGTTCCTTGGAAAGCCAAAGCACAGCGCTTTTTGGGAGTGAGAGGGGCTGGAGGGCTCATTCGGAACCCACTTAGGCGGCTGCTGCAACTGCGGCATTGATCTTGCGCCGTATGCTGAACCAGCGGATGATGTTGTAACTGAGGCAAGCCCAGGTAGCTTCCATCGACGTCTTCCGTTTTCCTCGACATCGAAATTGCCGAAGTCCGCAACGCTCCTTTATCCAGGCGTGCGGGAACTCGGCGATCTGTGATCGTTGGCGGTAGATTTGTTTTGCCTCTTCGGTCTGCATCTTGGCTTTAAATGCGATCGTCCCAGGGGGCTCCTCGAGGCGAGTGACAGATCGCCGCCAATCGGGTCCCGCTTTCTTAGAAGCGCACTGATCGCGGTATGCGCAGCAGCGGCAAGCAGCCTTGGGCGCTTTGTATACATGCGTGCGGACTCCGTGCCCGCGATTGATGAGAGCATGATGAGTGAGTCGTTGTCCGGCGGGACAAAGGTAGACATCGTGCTCTCGATCGTAGGGAAACGCATTCCCTATAAAGGCGGCGCTACGGCCCTGAGCATCGCATTCCACCGGCTTCCAGCTATCTTGCCAGGAACCATAGAAATCGACCCCGCAGGCCGCAGCGGCCTGCACCGACGCATGGTTGGTATAGTCACCATCGGCCACCAGCTGCTTCGGTAGACATCCCAGAGTCGCCTGGCAGCGCTCAAGAGCCGGTTCCAATTGGCGATAATCGATGGCATCGGTGGTTGTCTCCACATTCACCACCAGTCCGTGGGTGGTGTCGGTAACCAACTGTACGTTGTAGCTGGGCACGGTGGCCCCCTCACCGTTTCTCATCACATGGGCCTCGGGGTCAGTGCTGGAGGCTCTGGCTACGAATTGATCGCGGTCATGCTTCTTGTTCTCCTGCAGACGCTCAACCTCGCGAAACGCTGCCTCCAGGCGACTGATTCGTTGCCGCGCCGCACGGCGCTTCGCAGCGGCTTGGCGCTTGGCTGTCTTCTCTTCCTCGGCGGACTGTTCGTTCATCTCCTGCACTTGCGCTCGCGCCAAAGCCAAATGAGCCTCCAACTTCTCTTTGCGTCGAAAGGTGTTACCGCTGGCATTGGCTTTGATCTTGGTGCCATCCAACGTGACTCGCTGCATGGTGATCAGCCCCTCAGCACTCAGCATGCCCAGCACCTGTACGAACAGATTGTCTAATGCCTCTTTGTAATCAGAACGGAAACCGGACAAAGTGCGATGACTGATCGGCTTTAATCCGCAAAGCCACTGCAGGCCGGGCTCGAACTCACACCGCCGTGCCAGCTCACGAGCCGAGCTAATCCCTTGGCTGTAGGCATACAGCCACAAGCTGATTAACAACTGCGGCGCTGTATGGTCGCGGCCAGCGTACCCTTCAACAGCTGCAATCTCGGCATGGTACAGACTCAGGTCCATGCGCGCTACCAGTTGCCAGATCGACCGCGCACTGTGGTCCTCCTCGATTAGTCGCTCGACGTCAACGGTATGCAAAAGCAGTTGAGAACGGTCAATCGATGCCAGGCGGGGTAGGGGTGGAAAGGTGCTCACGCTTGCAGTGTAGTGGCATCAGCACATCCGCAACAGTTCATGAGTTGATGCCACCGTCAATTTCTTCACACCTTCCAGACGGGCCGTTTACCTAGGTAATACTACAGCAGTTACGGGTACGTTCCGTCTGGAAGCTGTGAAAAATTCGTTTGAGCTGGGTGAGGCAATCTGGTCTCCATGGGCAGCCGTCTAGGCTAGCTGGACGAGGTTGGCAATGATCGCGTGTATGTTCCTTGGAAAGCCAAAGCACAGCGCTTTTTGGGAGTGAGAGGGGCTGGAGGGCTCATTCGGAACCCACTTAGGCGGCTGCTGCAACTGCGGCATTGAGCTTGCGTCGTATGCTGAACCAGCGAATGATGTTGTAACTAAGGCAGGCCCAGGTAGCTTCCATCGAGGCTTTTACTTTTCCGCGGCATCGAAACTGGCGGAGTCCACATCGCTCTTTGATCCAGGCGTGCGGGAACTCGGCGATCTGCGATCGTTGGCGGTAGATTGCTTTTGCCTCTTCGGTCTCCATTTTGGCTTTGAAAGCCGCGGTTACCGCAGGATCCTCGCCGCGAGTGATGGACCTTCTCCATTCGGAGCCCTTCTTCTTGGGGCCGCATTGATCACGCAGCGGACAGCAACGGCATGCTGCTTTCGGTGCTCTGTAGATTTGCAAGCGCACACCATGCTCGTTGTTCTTCACAACATGAAGAGTAAGTCGTTTGCCAGCGGGACAAACGTAGACGTTGTGCTCAGCGTCGTACGGAAACTCGCTACTAATAAACTTTCCACTGCGACCCGTGGGCGTCATACTCGGTCGGTTTCCAGCTGTCATGCCAGGAACCATAGAAATCGACCTTCGAGACTTCAGCGGCCTGCACTGAGGCATGATTGGTATAGTCACCATCGGCCACTATCTGCTTCGGTAAGCACTCCACAGTTTGCTGGCAGCGACTCAGAGCCGGTTCCAATTGGCGATAATCGATGGCATCGGTGGTGGCTTCCACATTCACAATCAATCCGTGGGCGGTGTCGGTAACCAACTGTACGTTGTAGCTGGGAACGGTGCCCCCCTCACCGTTTCTCATCACATGAGCCTCGGGGTCGGTAGTAGAGGCTCTGGCTACGTAGTCGCGATCGTGTTTCCTGCTCTCCTGCAGCCGCTCCACTTCACGAAATGCCGCCTCCAGGCGACTGATTCGTTGCCGCCCGGCGCGGCGCTTGGCAGCGGATTGGCGTTTGGCAGGCTTTCTCTTCCTCCGCGGCTTGCGCGTTCATCTCTTGTACTTGCTTCCGAGCCAAAGCCAGATGCGCTTCGATCTTTTCTTTACGACGAAATGTGTTACCGCTGGCGTTGGCTTTGATCTTCGTTCCGTCCAACGTGACTCGTTGCATGGTGATCAGACCCTCGACACTCAGCATGCCCACCACTTGTACAAACACATCGTCGAGCGCATCTTTGTAGCTCGAACGGAAACCGGATAAAGTTCGATGACTGATAGGCCGCAATCCGCAAAGCCACTCGAAGCTAGGGTCGAACTCACATCGACGTGCAATCTCACGTGCTGAGCTTATCCCTTGGCTATAGGCGTATAGCCACAGGCTGATTAACAACTGCGGAGCCGTATGGTCTCGACCAGCGCGACCTTCGACAGCCGCAATCTCGGCGTGGTACAGACTTAAATTCAATCGCCCGACCAACTCCCAGATGGATCGCGCACTGTGGTCCTGATCGATCAAATGCTCCACGTCAATGGTATGCAAGACCAGTTGGGAACGGTTAATCGAAGCCAGGCGGGGAGGGGTGGAAAGGTGCTCACGCTTGCAGTGTAGTGGCATCAGCACATTAGTAACAGTTCATGAGTTGATGCCACCGTCAATTTCTTCACACCTTCCTGTCACCGGGTTTACCGGGTTTTTGCCGAAAATGGGCGTCTGCTGCCCTTCCTTGAGAAGATCAGGAACCCGAACGGCTCGCCTCCTTATTTCGAGTTACCGCTTGAATCGAACAACGTGAACGGAACCGCCTCGGAGTCGGAGATAATCGCCTATCGCACTTCGGCCCGTTGATCTTGAGCTTTTCGCCAGAACCCCTCGCGGCGCGAGGCCTGGGCCTTTGACCAATCGCCGCCCTCGTTCACAAGCGCCGCCACCAGCCTATCGACCGAAACATGGTCCGACTCAGCCAATTCCGCCGCGCGCTGGTAGACATCATCCCGAAGTTGAATATTCTTCATGGCCGCTCCTCAAATCAACGGGACTTCTTGGCACTGGCATGAGCCGGATTCACTCTTGTGACTTTCCTGCTACTTTTGTGATCGCTTTCTGAAGCATAGAGTCTTTCGGCCTTGGGGAGTTCGTCGCCTTTTACTGGAGGATTCCCCTTTCCCATGCCTTCCAGAAGTTCAATGGCTTCAGGGACATTGGCGCGACGCGCACGAGCGCGAAAGAACGTCTCCGTTCTGATTGCAGAGAGCTTTTCAGCTACTGCGACATTGATCAGTTGGTTCAGGGCGACACCTTCGTCTTCGGCAGTCCTACGTGCCTCGTCGAGCAAGGACGGTTGCAGCCTGAGTGCAAAATTACTCTTTTTCATCTTTCCTCCTGATATGCTTCAGTGCTTCCTGAGGAGTCACAACATCCATGCTCCAGGCAGATGCAGTGGGCTCAAAATCTCGGCGGTTGAACGTGACCAGCAAATCTGCATGTCCACTCAGGGCCGCTCCTAATACCATATCGTCATCAGCATCCCGCAAGAGTGGACGCCAGAAGAACGCCCGATGTACAGGTCTGGCAACAGCAATCAAGGCATTCAGCAACTTGTCGATTTGGTGAATTGTGCTGCCCGATACTGCCAGTTGCTCGGGTCTCTTCAATACCGCCTCATATTCAAGAACCAGCGGCACTGAAAGCAGTAACTCGAAGCGCTTCTCCAGGGCAGCGCGCAACAGTTGACGAGCCGCACCAGCGTCGCTCCGCGTCGCCGCCACGATCACTGTAGTATCGAGAACGACCTTCACACCTTAATAATATCGCATGCAATATCATTTTTGGTGTATTTGCCCACCGGCTGATCCCCGCTTTAATCCTTTAAAACCCAAGCGGCTTTGCAGTGAGACCTCGCAATGGGAGCAGGTCTGATGTGCGCCACGTACTCGTCGTCGCCAACAAACACTTCGATGAGCTGGTAGCTCTCCTGGAGAAATAATCATGACTAAAGAAGCGCGAATGATCACGACTGATGCCGAGATTGATGCAGCTCTGGAAAGGGCCAAGCTGCTTGAAGGTGAACCGCTTGCCCAGACGTCCAAGTATGTCCCGCGTCTCAAGCTGCTCATCGTGGAACTGACCAATGGCCGCAGGCTTGTACTCCCCATCGAGGACCTGCAGGGCCTGGAGAACGCTACAGCGAAGCAACTTCAGAACATCGAGATACTCGGCCGAGGCACCGGGATCAATTTCCCCGATATAGACGTAGCGTTCTATGTGCCTTCGCTCATCGAAGGCGTGTACGGCAATCGTCGCTGGATGGCGCGGCTCGGCAGTAAGGGCGGCAAGGCAAAGACGGAGGCCAAGCGGCTGGCGTCGCAGGCGAATGGGGCCAAGGGTGGAAGACCCAAGAAAGCGGTCGCATCGACCGGGTGATTGCATAAATGCCCCATCCCGAGGCAAAGGGTTGATGCTCCAGGTCGTCCGGCGCTGCATCGACCAGAAGGGAAGTGTTCAGGCTTCTTATCAACCAGAGCGTAAAGCGATTTGAGGGACGGCTGCCATCCGGTCGAGTGACGCGGAGGTGTAAGAGACTTTTGGCGTTTTCAAGGTATTGCTCCTGAGAGTCAATACCTTCGCCTTGCTAGGCATCCCCTATATCGCAGCGAAAAAATGTAACCAAAACGCAACCGAATCCATTTTCGCTTCTGAGTCCTTTGTTCGTAACACTGGCGGAGAGAGGGGGATTCGAACCCCCGGTAGAGGTGTTAGCCCCTACAACGGTTTAGCAAACCGCCGCCTTCAGCCACTCGGCCATCTCTCCGGGCTTTGCTGCAGGGATTATATCCGAAGCCCCGCGGCCCTGAGAGCGTTTCGCGCCCACACTCTAGCGGTTTCCACCTGCATGTGAGACGCTTGTTGTCTTTGAAGCGATTCGACCGCTTCGACCACCTTGTTGCGGGCGTAGGCCGCGTCGTGCCAGCCTTTGACTTCCACCCGCTTGCCTTCAAGATCCTTGTAGATGGCGAAGAAGTGCGTCATTTCCTTGAGCATGTGCGGGTAGATTTCCGAGTAGTTCCACACGTCGGCGTAGCGCGGGTTGTTCTTGCCCACAGCCAGAACCTTCTCGTCGGGCACCCCCTGATCGAGCATTTCCAGCAGGCCGATGGGCCTTACCTGCATCACGCAGCCGGGAAAGCTGGGCGCGTCGACCAGGACCAGCACATCCAGCGGATCGCCATCCTCGCTCAGCGTGGAGGGGATAAAGCCGTAGTCGCCGGGATAGTGCACCGGGGAATAGAGGTTGCGGTCGAGGCGGAAGACGTGCAGCGTCTTGTCGTACTCGTATTTGTTGATGCCCTCGGCGGGAATCTCAATGACCGCGTTAATGACCTCGGGGCACTTCTCCCCTACCGGCAGTTCAAGATAGTTGACCATGGATTTCTGTCCTCATGAGACCTGCGCTCCCGTGCGTCAGGACGACGACGGGGCGGAGGATTCCGGCCATGAAGGCTTTCAGCAGCTTTATGGAACGGATATAGGCTGGATCGACTGGCGGATTCTACCCTGGTTGTGATCTCGGCCCGAGCGATGCCAACGTGGCTCCGCAGCCGCTTTATCATAACCTAGTTGAGGAGGATGTATAGTCGCTTTGGGTCAGAGTGAAAGCTTTGCGATGTGCAAGCTGAGCTGGACGGGCCTGGTCCACAAGAGAGACACCATTTGCCCGTGGTAACCGGCGATCGCCAGTCTGCGGCGCGCGGTCGAGCGCTAGCTCGGTGCTTGAGTTAGAGTATCTCAAGCAGTTTCTCGATCAGTTGAGGGTATCCGGTGGAGGCGATGACCGCGTCCACGCCATTGCGGAATTGCACCAGGCCGACGCCGCGCTGGTAGTCCATCGACAGGCTGACGATTCGCTCCAGAGCCGTGGCCCGGGCATCGTCCAGCGTGACTTCGACGTTGGTGGAAATGTATTCGCGGTGATTCGTGGCCGGCTGCTTCAATTGAATCCCTCCCCCGAAGAATCAACAAGCAGTCGTCCAGAACCACCGCTTGTTTCGTAGCATAGCGGCTCACGCGCTGCTGGCTACAACTTTTGGGTAACAATGGGCGGCATAAAGGTACTCGTGACTGGTAATGTATGAACCCTTCGTGCTGCCTTCCTCGACAGCCGCAGTTTGCATTCCTGGACAGCAATACATCAGCAGTGCGATCGTCCGGCGTTACTGCAGCGCTTCACCTGTTGGATCAAGGCTGCTGGAGCATTTCCCTCGGCGATGTCTGTCCGGATACAGCGAAGCGGGAAATGCTTTAGTATCCATTACGGTTTGAAGACGCGGCTCGCGGTCGCAGGTGCTGTGCGCGCGAAAAGAGATGCAAGGAGTCTGTTGATGGCCAAGTCGCTCGATGCAAATCAAGGTACTTAACTGTGTTTTTCTGTTGTTGACACTGGTGCCGCTGGCATCGCATCTGGAGGCGAAGGTGACCAAGTCTGTGTTCGGCAATATGCCTGATGGAACCAAGGTGGAGATCTACACCCTGGAAGAGGGTGCGCTTAAGGCGCGCGTCATGACCTACGGCGCACGGCTGGTGTCCCTCGAGGTGCCCGACCGCAGCGGCAAGGTCGCCGACATCGTCCTCGGTTACGATCCCTGGCGGGCTACACCGCCGATCCCAAAAGCTACTTCGGAGCCATCGTCGGGCGCTACGGCAACCGCATCGCCCATGCCACCTTTAGCCTGGACGGCAAGCGCTATCAGCTTCCGGCAAACGACGGCGTCAACACCCTGCACGGGGGAATCATAGGCTTCGACAAGCTGCTGTGGCAAGGGCATGAAATTCCCCATGGGGTGGAGCTCACCCTGGTCAGCAAGGATGGCGATCAGGGTTTTCCCGGCACCCTGACCGCGCGGGTCCGCTATACGCTGGAAGCGCATGCGCTCAAGATCGAGTACTTTGCCACCACCGATAAGGACACGGTCCTGAATCTGACCAATCACAGCTACTTCAACCTTGCCGGCGAAGGGCAAGGAGACATTCTCAACCACCTGGTGATGATTCCCGCGGACCGCTACACCCCCGTCGACTCCGGACTCATCCCCACCGGCGAGCTGGCCCCGGTGGCGGGAACGCCCCTGGACTTCCACAAGCCAACGGCCATCGGAGCGCGGATCAATGACGATAACGAGCAACTGAAGCTAGGCCGGGGGTATGACCACAACTACGTCCTGAACGGCAAGATGGGCGTTCTGCAGGAGGCGGCGCGGGTGGTCGAACCAACCACTGGGCGGGTGCTTAACCGTGGAAACGACCCAACCCGGGGTGCAGTTCTATTCCGGCAATTTTCTGGATGGAACGCTCCACGGCAAGCACGGTCACGTCTATGCCAACACTCCGGCTTTTGCCTGGAAACCCAGCATTTTCCCGATTCGCCCAATCACCCCAAATTTCCCACCAGGAGCTCAAGCCGGGCCAAACCTACCATGAGGTCACCGTCTTCAGGCTTCTCCACCGCCCCCTGATTGCCCAGCCTGGGCGGTTGGCGACCTGCGACAATGACCGCAGGCGCCTCCACTCGCGCGTCCAGGTCGGGATACAATTAGCTTGGGACCAAACTGCCAGACTCAAGCAGTCTGCATGCCGGAGCACAGCGAGTGGAGACTGCGTTACTGCAACTTCGCAGAGTTGAAGGCCGGAGCGTTTCATGCCGGAAAACCAACCCTCCGCCACCGCACCCAAATGCTAACCTCAAATTGAAGGCCAGCATGCCGGAAAAAACCCTACTGCAGCGCACGCCCCGAATCCGGCCTCTTCCAGCGGCAGCCGCTTTGTGCGCGCCTGCCTGCGCCAGCCGGTGGACCAGACGCCGGTGTGGTTCCTGCGCCAGGCCGGCCGCTATATGCCGGAGTACCAGGCCGTACGCCGCCACCATTCGCTGCTGCAGATCTGCAAGAACCCCGAGCTCGCCGCCGAGGTGACCATCACCGCCGCGGAGAAGCTTGACGTCGATGCCGCCATCATCTTTGCCGACCTGCTTTTGCCCCTGGAAGGCATGGGCCTCGATTTCGAGTTCCTGGCCGGGGAAGGCCCGGTGATTCACCACCCGGTGCGCACCGCCGCCGATGTGGAGAACCTGCGCACCGACCGCGCGCACGAGCTTGGCTACGTGGCCGAGGCCATACGCAAAGTCGTGGCCCATTTCCAGGATCGCATCGGCATCATCGGATTCTGCGGAGCCCCCTTCACCCTTGCCAGCTACATGATCGAGGGCGGCGGCTCGCGCAATTACATCTACACCAAGATCGCTGATGTACCGCGAGCCATCCGTCTGGCAGCTCCTGCTGGAGAAGCTAGCTTCCGTGCTGGCCGAGTACGCCGCCCAGCAGGTGGAGGCGGGAGCCGACGTCATCCAGATTTTCGATAGCTGGGCCGGCGCTCTCAGCCCGGCCGATTACCGCGATTTCGTCCTGCCGGTGACCACCCGGTTAGTGCGCAAGGTGCAGGCGCTGGGCGTGCCGGTCATCTACTTCGGCGTGGACACCGCGACCCTTCTGCCCGCCATGCGCGAAACCGGCGCCGACGTGATCGGCCTCGATTGGCGGGTGCCTCTGGACCAGGGCTGGTCCGCCCTCGGCCACGCGGTCGCCGTGCAGGGCAACCTTGACCCCATCACGCTCTTTGCCGGCGAAGATCTGCTCCGCGAACGCGTGCGCCAGATCCTCGCCCAGGCCGGCGGCCGTCCCGGACACATCTTCAATCTCGGGCACGGCATCGTTCCCGGCACGCCGGTCGAAAATGTGCAGCGCGTGGTGCAGTACGTGCGCGAGTTCAGCGCCGTCGCCAGCCTGGAGGAGCATTCCCATGCCTGATGCCGCACCGCAGCGCCACGCGGTTCTGTTGCTCGCCCACGGAACGCCCGAGTCGCTCGACCAGATTCCCGAGTACCTGCGCAATGTCACCAGCGGGCGGCCCATGCCCGAATCCGTGGTCGAAGAGATTCGTCACCGTTACAGTCTCATTGGCTCAAGCCCGCTGACCGAGCTCACCCTGGAGCAAGGGCGCCTGCTCTCCCAGGCGCTCGACCTCCCGGTCTATGTGGGCATGCGCAACTGGAAGCCGTACATCGCCGACGTGGTGCGCCAGATGCGTGAGGATGGCATTACCTCGGCGGTTGCCATCTGTCTTGCGCCGCAGAACTCCCGCACCAGCGTAGGACTCTATCGCCGCGCCGCCTTTGCCGAGGCCGGGGGCGCCATCGAGATGGACTTCATCGACGGCTGGGCCGACCATCCCCAGCTCGCCCAGGCCTTTGCCGAACGCCTGCAGCCGGTGTGGCAAAGTCTCTCGGCGCGCATCGGCTCGCATGGCGCCGGTGCTCTTTACCGCGCACAGCGTCCCCTGCAGAACCATCCAGGTGCAGCCTCCAGCTGCCGCAGGGCAGCCGGCGCCAGCCCGATCCTGGTCCCGACCCCTATCCGGTGGAAGCCAAGCGCACCGCGGCCAATGTGGCCGCGCTGCTCGCGCCCTTCGGGCCTCACCGCCGCCGACTGGTTTTTCGCCTTCCAGAGCCAGGGCATGTCCGGCGCCACCTGGATCGGTCCCACGGTCGAGGACACGCTCACCGCGCTTCGCCAGGAGGGCCATTCCGCGGTCGTGATCCAGCCCATCGGCTTCCTCTGCGACCACGTCGAGATCCTTTACGACATCGATATCGGCTTCCGCGACTTCGCGGCCGGCATCGGCCTTGAGGTCGTGCGCCCGCAGTCGCTCAACGACTCTCCTCTGCTGACGGCGGCGCTCGAGGACCTGGCCCGGCAAGGCTTCGCTCGCCTCGCTGCGCAGCGCTCTCTCGCTCACCCGTCGCCGCCCTATGAGCAGTGGCGCGGCTCCGCCCAAACGCATTGCCATTGTGGGCGGCGGCATCAGCGGCCTGGCGACGGCTTATCAACTGGCCTGCGAGGGCGTGGAGTTCACCCTCTTTGAAGCTTCAGAGCGGCTCGGCGGCATCGTCGAGACCGTTCACCGCCAGGGTTTCGTCATCGAGTGCGGCCCCGACTCCTGGGTGACGGAAAAGCCCTGGGCCCGCGAACTGGCGGTGGAGCTGGGCCTCGAAGACCAGATCATCGCCTCCAACGATCAATGGCGGCGCACGTATGTGCAGCAGGGCGGCGAACGCCTTGCTCAGCTGGTCCCCATCCCCGACGGCATGCGCATGATGGTTCCGGCCAAGTGGGGTCCGCTGCTGGAATCGCCGCTCTTCAGTTGGCAGGCCCGGCTTGCCTACCTGCGCGAGCCGAAACGCGCCGCGGAGCTCAAGGCATCCGCGCCCGGCTCATGACGAATCGGTGGCCGACTTTGTGCGCCGCCACTTTGGAGAGGAAGTCGCCCGCACCATTGCCGGTCCGCTGCTGGCCGCGGTCTTTGGAGGCGATATCGCGCAGCTCAGTGTTCGCGCCGTCATGCCCGCCTTCGTCCGCATGGAAGCCGAGGAGGGCAGCCTTATCCAGGCTGTGCAGCGGCGCGCGCAGCAGTCCCCTCAAGCCATCTTCACCACCCTCGCCAGTGGGCTGGAGACGCTGATCGATCGCATGGTTTCGAGGTTGCCGTCCGCTTCTGTGCGCCTGCGCCAGCCGGTGCTGCGGATCGAGCCGGATCGCGGGGGCTGGCGGCTCACCACCGCCGGCGGTGCAGATCGTTTTGACGCGGTGGTCCTGGCCACCCCGCCCCACGTTACCCGCGCGTTGCTGCAGCCGCTCGACGGCCAGGGCGCCCGCATGGCCGGCTTGCTGCCCCAGCAGGCCACATCGGCCATCGTGGTGGCGCTGGCCTTCGCACCCGCGCAAGCGGCGCGCATGCGCATCCCGCGCGGTTTTGGCTTTGTGGTTCCCCAGGCTCTCGGCAGCGAAAGCCGGCACGAGCATCCGCTGCTGGCCTGCACCTTCGTGCATCAGAAGTTTCCCGGTCGCGTCCCGCGAAGGGGCAGTGCTGCTGCGGGCCTTCTTCGGCGGCCACTCCGGCGATGCGCTGCTGGGCGAAGCGGACGATCAGCTCATCGAGCGCGCCCGCTTGCAACTGAGCCGCGTCCTTGGTCCCTTGCCGGAAGCCGCGGAAACGGTGGTGCGCCGCTGGCCACAATCCACTGCCGCAATACGCCGTCGGCCACCTGGACCGCATGGCGGAGCTCGAATCGCTGCTGAGCGCAATGCCCGGTCTTCATCTGGTGGGCAGCGCCTACCACGGAGTGGGATTGCCCGATCTTATCCGTCAGGGTCGCGCCACGGCTCGTTGCTCGCGGGCAACCACACCCGCGACTGTCGAGCTGACGTTCGACGTCGCAACGCTCGAACTTTGGCAGGAGCAAAAAGAAACCCGGCAATTCCATACCTGCTGGAATCGGTTGCCGTCGCGCCGTAGCACGATGGTGTCAGTTGTGAAAAATTAAGACAGTGGTGCTGAGTTGCCGATATTCAAGACTAACTCTACTCCTTACCGAGCTTGCATCTCACCACTAAGACCAGAATGATTAAGCCAAACCAGAAAGTCGTCATTGTCGGGGCCGGTCCAGGCGGCCTGGCCGCTGCTATTTTGCTGGCAAGGTCGGGTGTCGATGTCACCGTCGTGGAACGGCGAGACGTCGTCGGCGGCCGCACCTCCACCATGGAGAGAAACGGTTTCAAATTCGATACCGGGCCAACCTTCTTTCTTTACCCCAGGGTGCTGCGCGAGATCTTTTCTGCCGCCGGCAGAGACCTCGATGAAGAGATCCCCATGTATCGGCTGGATCCCCAGTACCGCCTGGTCTTCGGCTCGGGCGGAGAGCTGCTGGCCACACCAGACCTGGAGCGCATGGAGCGCGCGATCGCCCAGCTCAGCCCGGACGATGCCCGCGGCTTCCACCGCTTCTTCTGTGACAACCGCAACAAGCTGGAGAAATTTACGCCTTTTCTGGAGTCGCCCTTCGAGAGCTGGAGAGACCTGGCCAAGCTTGACATGCTCAAGCTGCTGCCGCTCCTGCGTCCCGTGGCGCTCGCTCGATTCCGACCTGCGAAGCTATTTCAAAGACGAGCGCATTCGCCTCGGCTTCAGCTTCCAATCCAAGTATCTGGGCATGTCGCCGTTCACCTGCCCCAGTTTATTCAGCATTCTCTCTTTCCTGGAGTATGAGCATGGCGTCTTTCATCCGGTGGGTGGTTGCGGCGCGGTCACCAAGACCATGGCTCGCATCGCCGAAGAACTGGGCGCTCGCGTGCTGCTCAACGAGCCGGTGGAAGAGATGATTTTTGCCGGCCGCAAATGTACCGCGGTGCGCACCGCCAACCGCACTCTGGCCGCCGATGCCGTGGTGGTCAACGCGGACTTCGCCCAGGCCATGCAACGCATGGTGCCGGACAGCATTCGCCGCCGCTGGACCGACAGCAGGATCGAGAAGAAGCGCTTCTCCTGCTCCACCTTCATGCTCTATCTGGGCATTGAAGGACGTTATGACGAGGTCTCCCACCACACCATTTACCTGGCAGCGGATTACCGGCAGAACCTGCGCGATATTGAACAGCTGCACCAGCTCTCGGACGATCCGTCCTTCTATGTGCAGAATGCCTGCGTCACCGACCCGTCGCTGGCGCCGAAGAAGATGAGCACGCTCTACGTCCTGCTGCCGGTGACGCACGAGCATCGCAATGTCAACTGGGACGGGCGAACAGGCGCGCTTTCGATCGCTGGCCCTGCGGCAGCTGGAAAAGATCGGCATCAAGGACGTGGAACGCCGCATTCGCTTCGAGAAGGTGGTCACGCCGGCCGATTGGCGCACGGAATACGCGCTGCACAAAGGCTCCACCTTCAGCATGGCGCACAATCTGAGGCAGATGCTCCACCTGCGGCCGCACAACCGGTTTGAAGATCTTGACCGCGTCTACCTGGTCGGCGGCGGCACCCATCCCGGCAGCGGCTTGCCGGTGATCTTCGAGTCGGCCCGCATTACCGCCCGGCTGCTGCTCGAAGACCTGAAGGTCGAGCCCCAGTGGGACGCCGCTCCGGCGCTGGCCGAAGCTGCCATGTACGAAGCTGCGTCGTGAAATGGCGGCAGGGTGCACAATCAACAGTATGCCGCTGAAGATCCAGCGCAGCCCCGTTTCTGACGCAGCCATCGCTGCCCCAGTCCGTGCGCTTGGCGCAGGCGCGAGCGGCGCAGCAGCATGTGGGCGCGGACGGGCTTGCGCGCGCGTCTTGCCATCCTGCGCCGGGCTCGGCACCGCATCGCCGCAACGGCAGTCGAAATCGCGCAGCAGTGTTCCCTGCGAGCAGCCCGGCGCGCTGCATCGCAGCGTGGCCGATACGCTGGTCTCTGAGGTGCTGCCGCTGGCCGAGGCCTGCCGCTTTCTCGAGCGCGAAGCGCGCTGGATTCTCGCTCCGCAGCGGCTCAGCACCCACGCTCGCCCCTTCTGGCTTCGCCGGGTCACCGCGGAGACCCGCCGCGAGCCGCTCGGTGTCGTGCTCATCATCGCTCCCGCGAACTATCCGCTGTTCCTGCCCGGGGTGCAGGCATTGCAGGCGCTCGCGGCCGGCAATGCCGTCCTGTGGAAGCCGGCGGCCGGCGGCATGGCAGCGGCCGAGGCACTGCGTGATGTCCTGGTGGGGTGCGGCCTCGATCCCGCTTTGCTGCAACTGCTGGACGAATCGCCCCAGGCTGCCGCCGATGCCATCGCTGCCGGCGTGGACAAGGTCTTTCTCACCGGCTCCGCTGCTACCGGCACGGCCGTTCTTAGTCAACTGGCGGCGCATCGCACGCCCGCCGTCATGGAGCTCTCCGGCTGCGATGCGGTCTTCGTGCTGCCCGGCGCCGCACTGGATCGTACGGTCGCGGCGCTGGCCTTCGGACTGCGGCTCAACGGTTCCGCCACCTGCATGGCGCCGCGCCGTCTTTTCCTGGTGGGCGACCATCCTGGCCTGGTGCCGGCCCTGCTGGATCAGTTCAAGAGTCTCCCTCCCGTCGCGCTGCCTGCCGCGCACCCAGGCCCAGCTTGCTGACCTGCTCGAAGACGCCCAGCGCCTGGGTGGCTCGTTGCTGATGGATGGGTCGATCGAAGAACTTCGCTACGCCGTGATCAGCAGGGCCACTCCTGAAATGCGCATCGCGCAGAGCGATATCTTTGCGCCCGTGCTTTCCATCTTCGATGTGCCTGACGCGGACGCCGCGATCGCCGCCCACGCGCCCTGTCCTTATGCGCTCACCGCGGCTATCTTCGGGCCGGAGCCCGAGGCGCGCGCCCTGGCTTCGCGGCTCCCGGTCGGCACCGTACTGATCAACGACCTGATCGTCGCCACCGCCGATCCGCGGGTCAGCTTCGGCGGCCGCAAATCGAGCGGCTTCGGCGTCACCCGCGGCCGCGAAGGTTTGCTGGAGATGACGGCGCTCAAGACGGTCGTCGCGCAGCGCAGCCGCGACCTCCGCGCCTATCGCCCCACGACGCCGGATCACCAGCCGTTCTTTGCCGCTTACCTCGAGGCCGTTCATGGCGGCAGCTGGCTCGCTCGCTGGAATGGCCTGCGCCGGCTCTTACGTGCTGCATCCCGGCTCGATTGAGACCCGGAGAAACCCACCATGCGTGTTGCAGTGATCGGTTCAGGATTAGGAGGACTTTCGGCCGCTTGCACCCTGGCCGCGCGCGGCTACGAGGTCGAGGTCTTCGAGAAGAATCCATGGCTTGGCGGCAAGGCGGCGGTGCTGGAGGAGCAGGGTTTCCGCTTCGATATGGGCCCCACGATTCTGATTCAGCCCTCGGTGCTGCGGCGTATCTTCTGCGAAGCCGGGCGCAACATGAGCGACTATCTCGACATGGTCCGTCTCGATCCGCAGTGGCGCTGCTTCTTCGATGGCGGCACGGTTCTGGATCTGAAAGACGATCGTTCGCGAGATGGCCGCATCGCTCGAGGGCAGGGAACCGGGACTGGGCGCGCGCTTTACCGCGTTCATGGAGCTTTCCGAAAGACTGCACACCATCTCCGACAAGTTCTTCTTTTGGAAGTCGGTGGGCTCGATGCGCGACACCTTCGACATCGGCGGAAGCTTCCAGCTCTCGGTGCTCAAGGATGTTCTGAGCATGCGCCTGGGACAAAGCGTCTCCGGAACCATTCGCGAGTTCATCAAGGATCCGCGCGTGGCCCAGATGCTCGATCACTATGTGCAGTACGTGGGCTCGTCGCCGGATAACTCTCCGGCCATTCTTTGCTCCATCGGTCACATGCAGGCTGAACAGGGCATCTGGTATCCGAAGGGAGGAACCCGCGCTGTGCCCCAGGCGCTGGTCCGTCTGGGCAGCGAGCTGGGCGTGCGCTATCACACCTCGATCGAGATTAGGCGCCTGCTCACCGAGGGCGGCGCCATCACCGGGCTGGAAACAAGCAACGGGGAGCAGCATCGCTTCGACGCCGTGGTTTCGAATGAAGACGCGGTGCGCACCTATCGCGAGCTGCTTGGCGGTTCGGTTGCCGATCGCTTCGACAAACGCAGAGAATACGAGCCTGCCTGTTCCGGCGTGGTGCTCTACCTCGGTCTTAAGCAGCGCTACGAGCATCTGGCGCACCATGACTTTGTTTTTTCCCGCGATCCGCACGAGGAGTTTCACCACATCTACGATCTTGCCGATCCTGCGCCGGACCCGACCTGTTATCTCGCCTCCACTTCGGTCACCGATCCGACCACCGCGCCTGCGGGAGGCGATGCGCTCTACGTGCTGGTGCACACCCCGTTTCTGCGCCCCAAGCATGATTGGTCAAAGATGTTTCCCGCGTATCGCCAGGTGATTCTCAACAAGCTGAAGCGCACCGCCGGTCTGACCGACATTGAAGAGCGCATCGTCTTTGAGCGCGCGCTCACGCCGGTCGATATTCATCATCGATACCGGGTGCTGAATGGAGCGATTTACGGTATCTCGAGCCACGGCCGTTGGAATGGAGCCTTTAAGCCGGCCAATGCCAGTCCTGACCTGGAGGGCCTCTACCTGGCGGGAGGGGCGGCGCATCCCGGACCGGGCATGCCGATGGTGATGATGAGCGGTTGGATCGCCGCCGACGCGCTCGATCAGCACTATCGTGGAGCGGACGCCGCCGTCTCCGCGCGCAAGCAGGCAGAGCAGCTTCTGGCTCATGCTTGAGACCTAGCCGACTGCATAGGAAATCCGGAGGTATAGCCCCGATCGACCGCTTTGCGCAGGTAGTTCGGGCTGAGTGGATCGGTAGCCCAGAAAGCATTGGAAACAAGATCGTTCTCGGCCCACGTACGCTGAGGCGACCCGGATTTCCTGTGACGTGGCTCCATCTGTCACCGCGTGTGCGGCTTTCAGTGAGGAAAGCCGACACGAAGTTCTGGCCCACGTCAACAGGCATCCGCAGGAAAGCTGGGGCGAACGTGGGGCACCCGTCCAGCTCCGAGGCATTTCTGGCGGGGACCAAGGAGAATGTCAGCTGGCGCTATGCAGGAGGCAGAATCCAGCGTTGGTCCGCTCCGTCGCGCCGCCTGCTGGCATTCTTTGCTGCGTTATCTGCACTGGTATATCGGCCGCCACTTTCATGCGCATGCGCCTGGCAAATGCCAACCGCTTTCCCAATGCGCACCGGCCCGCTGATTGTCTATGCCAATCATGCTTCGTGGTGGGATCCGCTCTCGCTGCATCGTGATTTCGCGCCACTTTCTGCCCCACGCCTGCCACTATGGGCCCATGGACGCCGCTGCCTTGAAGCACTACGGATTGCTCCGCAAGCTGGGCCTGTTTCCCGTCGAAAGCTGGAACCCCCCGCGGAGCCGCCCAGTTCCTCCGCGCTGCGCGCGAGATCCTCTCCACGCCGAACTCCGTTCTCTGGGTCACCCCTGAGGGGCGCTTCACCGACATGCGCACCCGCCCCGCGATCTTCCGCCCCGGCCTGGCTGCGCTGGTTGCGCGGCTCGGCGCATGCACTCTGGTGCCTCTGGCCCTCGAGTACACCTTTTGGGATGAGCGCCTGCCGGAGATCCTGATCTCCTGCGGCCAGGCGATCGAGATTGCCGACGGGCAGTCTGCACAGCGCCGCGGAGTGGAGCGACCAGCTGGCCGCCGCCTTGGCCGCCACCCAGGACGAGCTCGCCGCGCTGTCCAAGCTTCGCGATCCCGCGCTCTTTACAACCATCCTCTCCGGCAGGGTTGGCGTTGGTGGCGTCTATGATGCCTGGAAGCGGCTCCTCGCCCTGCTGAGCGGGCGCGCTTATCAAGGCAGCCACGGGAGCATCCGCCGCTTATGAGTACCGCATGGCTCGTCTGGACTCGCATTCTGCTGCGCGACTGTGCCCGCCGTGCTCTGGGTGTGGAACATGCTGCTCTATCGCGAGCCTGGATGCCGGCAGCTGTGCGGAAATGGGCACACTGCGTTCTGCCCGATGCCGTCTCGGTGCTCATCCCCGCCCGCAATGAAGAACGCGTCATCGCCGCATCGATTGCCAGCCTGCTCGCCTCGCGCGGAGTCCAGATCGAGATCATTGTGCTCGATGACGCGCTCGACCGATCGAACCGCGGAAATCGTGCTCAGCTTCGCCGCCCAGGATCCGCGCGTGCGCCTCGAGTCTTCGCCTCCGCTGCCGGGCGGCTGGAATGGCAAGCAGCACGCCTGCTATGCGCTCGCGGGCATGGCCCGCTCGAACATCCTCTGCTTTCTCGACGCCGATGTGCGTCTTGCTCCCGAAGCTCTCGCCCGTATGTCCGCGTTTCTGGTGCGCTCCGGCTCCGACCTGGTCAGCGGCTTTCCCCGCCAGGAGACGGAGACTCCTCTGGAGTGGCTGCTGCTGCCGCTGATTCACTTCGTGCTGCTTTCGTATCTGCCGCTGGCCGGCATGCGCGCCTTGTCGTGCGCCCGGCTTCGCGGTGGGCTGCGGTCAGTTCCTCATGGTGCGCCGCGATGCCTACCGCAAGACCGGCGGCCACGCGCAGATCCGCACCACGATGCATGACGGGCTGCTGCTGCCGCAGCTCTTTCGCCGTCATGGTCTGCGCACCGATATTGCCGACCTGACCCATCTCGCCACTTGCCGCATGTATCACAATGCGTCTGAGGTCTGGCAGGGTCTGGCCAAGAATGCCACCGAAGGCATGGCTTCGCCGGCGCGTATCCTGCCTTTCACCTTCCTGCTCTTCTGCGGTCAGATTCTTCCGCTTCTGCTGGCCCTTCTCTCTTCCGCGGCATGCGCCAGGCGTCGTACAGCGAGCATGCACGCATCGCTCATCCTGATCTGCGCTGGCAGCGTCTTTTGTGCCCCGCCTGCTTTCCGTCTGGAAATATCGTCAACCCCTGCTCAGCGCTTGCCTGCATCCGCTGGGCGTTGCTGTATTGCTCACTCTTCAGTGGTATGCCCTGCTGCGCAAGATCGCCGGTCAACAAGTCACCTGGAAAGAGCGCGCGTATCGCGTGGGGTGATGCGACGTGGCTTTTCCGGTCGGGCAACTGGTCACCTGTCAGCATGACTAAACCAAAGGGACCGAAACCCTGAATCAGATACTGGTTGAGAGAACTGCAGATCCCTCCACTGCGCTACGCTTCGGTCGGGATGACAAAGTTTAGATTCTCTCAACCAGTATTCAGATCGAAGCGCCGCCCTCCCCTTTGTCATCCCGACCGAAGCGCACCCGGATTTCCTACTGCGCGGCGCCGTCCATCACCGCGTGTGCGGCTTTCCTTAGAGAAAGCCGCATGAATTTCTCTGCGCCACCAAGCTCGACAGGAAATCCGGGGTAGCGCAGTGGAGGGATCTGCAGTATCTCTTCTCTACGCCAACAAAAGCTTTGCGTCACTCTCCGCTCTTGAGCGGCTTGCGCGCAAAGTAATAGAGCGAGCCCGCCAGCAGGACAAACATCAACACCGAAACCCAGTCGTGATGCAGGGGATTGGTGGCCGGGAACAACAGCACATCCTCCTTGCCCGCAGCGGTTTCATAAAGCTTCAGCGCGACGCCCATCAACCCCACGATGCCGCCGGCCGCGATCAGTCCGCTGGCATAGAGCGAGCCCGGGCTGATCTCGCTCTCGCTTTCGATCGTGTCCCGCGTCGCTTTCTCCACCGCGCGATCGATCATCCACCGCACCACGCCACCGGCAAAGATTGCCAGCGTGGTCGCGATGGACAGATACGCGCCCACCGCGAAGGACAGCGAACGAATCCCCAGCAGCTCCACCGCAATGACCAGGAAAACGCCCAGCAGTACCAGGCCCCAGGGCAGCTTGCGGCCCAGGATTCCGTTGACCACCGTGGCCATCAGCCGCGCCTGCGGCGCCGCCGCCTTTTCGCTGCCGATCCCCTGGATCCACTGCACCTCGATCTGCTGCGTCTGCGGATTGTAGAGATACTTGCCGTCCGCCAGCTCGGGCGAATTGAGCGCGTTCAGCAACACATAGCCATTGCCCGGGCGCGTGTCGACTGTCTTGTCGGCATTGATCACCCGGATCTGCGCCTGGTGAAAGTGCTGCTCCTCGATCTGCACCCCGCTGTGAGCGACCGGCGATATCCCACGGCCTCGCGGTCTGCCGGAACTCCGCCAGCCCCTGGTTCATCAACTGCAACGTCGCTCCGATGGCCAGCGTCGAGACGCAGGCGCCGATCACCAACGCGATCTGCTGCTTGCGCGGAGTCGCGCCGATCAGGTAGCCGGTCTTGAGATCCTGCGAGGTATCGCCCGCATTGGCGGCCGCGATGCACACCACGCCGCCGATGGTGATGGCCAGGGCGCCGAAGGCGGGCGCCGTCCATCCTTTCACCAGAAAGATCGCGGAGGTTGCCATGAGCGTGGCGATCGTCATGCCCGAGACAGGATTCGAAGAGCTGCCGATCAGCCCCACGATGCGGGAGGAGACGGTCACGAAGAGAAATCCGAAGATAGCCACCAGCAGCGACGGCCGCGAGGTTGGCAAGCCAGCTCACCTGCGCTCCCGGCACGGGCTTGAAGGTCAGAAAGAAAAACATCATCAACACCAGAACCACGCGATCCGCCGACCACCACGCTGAAGGGCAGATCGTCTTCGGTGCGCAGCGGGGCGCTCTTCACTGCCACCGCTCTGGCGCAGGTTTCCCAGGCAGCCGCGCGCAAGGCGCCAAAGATCGTCGGCATGGTCTTGATCAGCGTGATCAGCCCTGACGCTGCGACCGCGCCGGCGCCCATGGGGCGGATGTAGGAAGCCCAGAGATCGCTGGGAGACATCTGCGCGATCGGCTTGGTCCCGGGATAGATCGCCTGCGGGAAAGTGGGAGCCAAAAAAATAGATGGCGGGCATGAGCACCAGCCAGGAAAAGACGCCGCCGGCAAAAAGCAACCCGGCGATCCTGGGCCCGATGATGTAGCCCACGCCGAGGTATTCGGGAGTGACGTCGGCACGGATCGCGGAACCTTTCAGCCACTGTGGCTGATAGTCCGGCGTGCCCGGCCACGCGCCGAAGCAGATTTTCATTCTGGAATAAGGTGTAGATTCCACCCAAACCGAGGCCGAGAAAGACGCGCCCGGCGAAGGAGCCGCCGCGCTCGCCCGCCAGCAGGACATCGGCGCAGGCCGTGCCTTCGGGGTAGGTGAGCCGGCCATGCTCCTCGACGATCAATTGTCGCCGTAACGGGATCATGAAGAGCACGCCCAGCAGCCCACCCAGCAGCGCCAACATAAATATGCGCGAGTACTGGAGGTTGAAGCCGAGAAAGATCAGCGCCGGCAAGGTGAAGATCACCCCGGAAGCAATCGACTGCCCCGAATTGCCGGTGGTCTGAACGATGTTGTTTTCCAGAATCGAGGCCCGGCCGAACGCCCGCAGGACGCTGATCGAAAGCACGGAGATGGGGATCGACGCCCCCACCGTCAAACCCGCGCGCAGGCCCGACATAGACGGTCACCGCGCCAAAGAGCAGTCCAAAAATGCAGCCCAGCACCAGCGCGCGGGGTGGTCAGTTCAGGGCGGGTCTCGGTGGCGGAGACGTAAGGGTTGAAAACCTGGTGGGGTTTCTTGCACTCAGTATTGCCTCCGCATGTATGCAGGGTGGCAAACAACTGTATCTCGACTGGACGAGGATCCGCTTTAATCGATATGACCTATGGCAACTCCGCAAGCTTCTCGCCTACGCCGCGATCTACTTCCTCTGGGGTGCGTCGTTCCTGGCCATCCGGCAGGTGGTTGCGGTGACTCCGCCCTTCTTTGCGGCTTGCTTCCGATTTCTGATGCGCTGGGGCATTCTCTATGGCTACAGCCGCTGGCGCGGGATGCCGCAGCCCAGACAGGCGGCAGTGGATCGGTACCGCCGTGCTTGGCCTGGTCATGTTTGCCGGCGACTACGGCTGCCTTTTCTGGGCGGAGAAGGAAGTGCCTTCGGGCCTGGCAGCGGTGATCGCCGCCACCATTCCGGTCTGGGTCCTGCTGGCGGAGTGGTGGTTTTCCGGCGGGCAACGGCCGAACGCAAAGGCACTGGCCGGCATCGTGCTTGGGCATTTCGGGGGTCATTCTGCTCATGCTTCCCACGGGCCTTCATCACAGTAGTTTCAGCACCTCGGCGCTGGTCCTGCTGCTGGGGTGTTTCTTCTGGGCGGGGGGAACGGTCGCCAGCCGCCACCTCGATCTGCCGCGGCAACTCAGCATGAGCTCCGGGCTGCAGATGCTCTGGGGCGGAAGCTTTCTCTTCCTGCTTTCCGCCGGCACCGGGGAGCTGGGCACGCTGCCGCGTCTCTCCCATCAATGGAATTGGCATCTTGCGTTCTCCATGGGCTATCTCATCCTCTTCGCATCCATCATTGCCTTCAGCGCCTATGTCTGGCTCATCAAGCAGGATCCGGTGACCCGGGTGGCCAGCTATGCCTACGTCAACCCGCTGGTTGCGTTGCTGCTCGGGTCATTGCTGGCGCAGGAGCGGCCCACGCCCTTGCAGTACGTGGGAGCCGCGCTGGTGGTGGCCGGCGTGGCTTCCACCATCGCCGGCAAGCGTGTTGCGCGCGCGTGAACCCGCGCGAGAAAGTGGCCTAATAACACAGGTAGCTAAAGGCAAGCTTGCTGGCGTTCAGGCTTGACTTACCCGTATACTCTACCCATCGGCGGCAGGGCAGCTGCGAGCCTCGCCGGCCGGCTGTGAGGTGCGTCTTTCCTGGTCAGAGTATTTCCCTGACTCTCGACGTCCCGCTGGCGCAAACTTCGGTTTGGCGGGCTGTTGTGCGTGTGCTGCGAAGTCCCGCGGACAGCCTCTCCTGTGCATTGTTTCCCTGCTCCTGCGCCCTCTGTGGCGGCTCCCTCCTGCGTTTTACCCGCGTCCCCATCTGCGATTTCTGCTGCACGCAACTCCCTCCGCAAACCGGCACCCTCTGCGCTTGCTGCGGGGAGGATCTGGGCATTGCGAACCTTCTCCACTGCGCCGGCGCAGTGACGATCCTGATTCCCAGTTCCTCTGCCAACCCTGCCGCTTAGCCGCTCCTGCTTTTGTCAAAGCGGTGGCCTATGGCGGCTACCATGGGCGAGCTTCGCTCGCTGGTTCATCTGCTCAAGTACGAGGGCATGCAGCCGGTCGCCCGGCGGCTGGGTAGGCTCCTGGCGGACAGCCTGGAAGCTTTTGCCTCGTCCGCGGACGCGCCCCGGCAGATGCTGGTGATCCCGGTGCCCATGCACCCGGTCAAGCAGCGCCAGCGCGGCTTTAACCATGCCGAACTGCTGGCCCGCGCGGCCATGGCGGAGATGCGCCGCCGGCATCCTCAACTTGGATTGCATCTGGAAACCAGCTTGCTGAAACGCGTGCGCGTTACGGTGAGTCAGGCGGGCCTGACCACCCACCAGCGCCGGCAGAATCTGCGTGGCGCTTTTTTTGCGCCCCGCCCCGGCCGACTGGCTGGACGGCACGTTTTGCTGATCGATGACATTTACACCACCGGGGCCACGGCCCGCGCCTGCAGCCGGGTGCTGATGAATGCCGGCGCCGCCTCGGTCCGGGTGGCGACGGTTGCCCGCGCGCAGCGCGAGGGAGTCGCTTCCTGGGATCCCGGTTTCTTGCGAACTGGGTTTCTGCAGGCGGCCAGGTAGGGTTTGGAAGGTACGTAACGGAGGATCAAGATGTCTTTGGGAAAAGCCATGATCCACGCACGCAAGCCGAAAGCAAACTGCGCAGGGCCGTGCGCTGCCTAAGGAACCTGTTGAGCCGCATGAAGGGTGGCCGGGGCAACGGGTTTCTTCTGCCTACACCATGCAAAAGCCGGTGCTGGTGCTGAACGCATCCTACGAACCGATCAATATCTGCGGTGCTCGCCGGGCGCTGATCCTGGTGCTCAAGGGCGTGGCCAAGACGGAAGAGGAGCAGGGCGCCATTTTGCATGCCGCGTTGTTGCGCATTCCCATGCCTTCGGTCATTCGCCTGCTCGAATATCGCCGCATCCCGCACCAGACGCGCGCCCTCTCGCGCAAGAACATCCTGCTGCGCGATCGCAACAGCTGCCAATACTGCGGAGTGGTTCTGCCTGCGGGAGAACTTACGCTGGACCATGTTATGCCTCGTTCGCGCGGCGGCCTCTCCACCTGGGAGAACCTGGTTGCGTGCTGCCACTCCTGCAATCGCAGGAAAGGCAATCATCTGCTGAGCGAGCTCAGCGACATCAAGCTGTTGCGTGAGCCTCGCCCCTTCTCGCTGCACACCAGCCGCCATATCATGCGCATGATCGGCCACTCCGACCATAAGTGGCGTAAGTACCTCTACTACTGAAAGTCGTGGATATCCCACTCAAGCCAAAAGAAGGCTTGAATGGGGCACCCATCCTTGGTTGCCGGTGCGGAGGCTCGAAGTGTGCGCCTTAAGTGTCTGCGCACGGCTAAGATAGAGGTTTGATGCCTCAGCCTGCGGACGCTCATCTCATCGTTCGCGGATTGCAGTTCGGCCCAGCTGTTCAGCCGTGCTTCCTGCTACGGAGCAAGCAAGCTCCGGGTTGGCGCTCACGTGTCTGGCGAGCCGGCCCTCCGGGCCTTGAGCAACGGATAGGTCGCGAATTGCAAGTTCTCGGCCAAGATCACTTTCCCAACGTCGGTTGCTCTGAGACAGCGGTTTTGCTATCTATACCGATCCATTTGGCAAAGAAGACGCGTTGAGCGGAGAAGCGCGAGAAAGCTGACGCAGCTCTACCACCACACCAGCCTGGTCAGCAGGGGGAAGTAAAGGGCCATGCGCAGGGGCAAAGTCATTTCCCTGCACCTTGCGCATCACCTCGGCATACGACTCCAGTTGGCGCGCGTACTTCTCCTTTTCCTCTGCGAGAAATGCGTCGATCCCGGATGCGCCATGGCGTGCGGTCTTGTAGTCGACGATCCATAGATGGGTTTCTTCTACGGAGCCGGGTGTTGCTCCAGCGTGAAAGATGCGATCGCCGCGCAGCGTTTGCACGACTTCACCGGCCCAGGTTGACCAGGAGATTTCGTTCTTCGCGCCGGCGCGCGCTCCCAGAATCCAGCGTCCTGTGGGATCGCGAAGCACGGCTTGCAGGGCCCGCACTACGTCTGCTGACAGTGGCTCAGCCTCCGCTCGAGGCAGCCCGCTGGAGCGCAGGATGGCCAAGGCGCGTGCGCGCCAGCCGGCTACCTCGTCGAATATCGCCTGCGAGACTCCAGCGGCGTCGATGCCGGGAAGCTTCGCCAGATCCTCCAGCAGCGCGTGGACAACGGTGCCGAAAGCGCGCGCGGCCAGCGAGCCGCGTGGCCGTTCGATGATCTCCTGATTTCTTTCCTGAACTTCCGGAGCGGCGGCGTACGCCGGCGGCTTCCAGTTCGCGGGCAGGCGGCGCAATTGAATCGCGGGGAACGCCGGTGGGAAAGCAAATTCCGCTTGTTGCGGCGCCGCGTCCGCTGCCGGCTCTTGTGGACCACGCGCCCGCTCGAAGTCATCCTTGAGAGCCGGCCACGCGATCCCCAGCAGGCTGCGCCGGTCTCCCGGGCTTAGCTCGTTATTGACTTTCGTGACCGCGGTTCCCAGCAGATGCAGCTCCTTGCGGGCACGCGTGGCCGCCACATAAAGCAGGCGCTTGGCCTCATCATCTTCCCGCCGGCCTTGCAGTTCGCCAATCCATGCATAGATGCCACCCTGTTTGCCGTTGCGGCCGATGGGAGCAACCACGAACTCGCGCTCCTCCTCTTCCTCCGGGCCAACCAACCTGGTCTGTTCCAGCCAGCGAAGCAGCGGTTGCGATTCGGTCCGGGTCGCGCGTCCCAGGCCAGGCACAATCACTACGTCAAACCCCAGACCCTTCGCCTTATGGATGGTCATCAGCTGCACACCGCAGCGTTCGTTCGCAGCCGGATCGGGCTGGGCGCAAAGCTCGGCAATCTGTTCCTCGAGCCCGGCGGCTTCCGGGCCCAGCTGCTCGAGCATGGCGAAGAAGGCATGGACATTCGCGTAACCCGCGCGGTCTACGCATGCTCGCCCCCCGAGGGTCATCCAGGTACGTTCCACCCATCGCGCCAGAGAGACCTGGCGATGCTTGCCGCGCAGCGCGTCTTCCAGTACCGCAAGCACGCGGGCCGCTCTTTGTTGTCCGTCTTCACTGAGCAACGGCGTCCGCTCGCGCAGCAGGGCGAGCATTGCGGGTTGGGAATAGTCCTTGGTGTCGCTACCGCCGAGGGTATGCAGGTCCCTGAGGGTAAGGCCGCACCAAGGCGCACGAAGTACGGTGAGCCACGCGATGCGATCCATGGGATGCAGGAGCGCGCGCGTGAGCGCGGTAAGGTCCTTTACCTCCTGGCGTTCGCCCAGCTGCTCGATCTCCACCGCGCGGAAGGGAATCTCTGCCTTGCGAAGTCTGCGCGCAATCAAGTCCAGGTGGGCTGCGCGCGCGAACCAGGACGGCGATGCGGAACTCGCTCCCGCTTCTGCTCGGCTGCTTCCACCGCGGGCCAGTGTTCCTGGATGATGCTGACCACCTGCCTGGCTTCCGCATCGTCCGCTGCGCGTTTTTCCTCCGGGCGTGGCTTTGGAGGTGCGGAAAAAGGGCCACACCTTCACACCCAGGCTGCCGCGCGGCGCGGGGCAATGGGCCGTGGAGGGGGCGAAGGTCACCTGGTATTCCTGGCCTGTCGGCGGCTCCGAAGACCTGGGCGAAGATTTCGTTCAGGCGGTCCACCAGCCCGGCATGGGAGCGAAAATTGGTCTGCAACTGCAAAGGTGTCAATTGCACCGCGGCCGTTCCTTCGCCCAGGCCGTAGCGCCGGGTGCGTTCAAAGAGCTCTACCTCAGCCTGGCGAAACATATAGATCGATTGCATGGGATCGCCGACCAGGAAGCAGGTGCCTCGGCCCGCGGACTCCCATCCGCCCGCAATCAGGGTGAACAGCTCGTACTGGCTGCGCGACGTATCCTGAAACTCGTCCACCAGCAGATGAGGCCATCGTCCGGCAACATCGGCGGCCAATTCGCTCAGCTCGCCCTCGTCGTCGCGCAAGACCTGCCGCGCAGCGAGGCCTAGTTCGACAAAGTCCACCACGCCGCGCTCGGCGAAAACCAGGCGCAGCTCGGCGACCGCATAGCGCAGGATGACCAGCATGTGCTGCAGCATCTGCGACTCTTCTTCGGTGTACGCCTGGGGCGGAAGGGCGCGCAGCTCGCAGAGCATGGCGAGGAACTCAGGATTGCGCGTCGAGGCGCTCGATGAGCAGACGCATAGCGCTCCTTGGCCGCTTTGCCATCTTTGCCGGAAACAAATCCGATCTCGCGATTGACGTTGCTTGCGCCACTCGTCTCTTTGGTCAGCAGGAAGTCGACACAAGCAATTCCAGTGCGCGTGATCGGTCAGGTGGCGAATATCGGTGACATGCCTCAGCGCGATCAGCTCAGAGTCCGGATCTACGTTGCCGCAGGCATGGCTTAGGACTTCCACCAACTCCTGCGCGAGCTCAGGATGGCGTGCGAACAGTGACTGTGCTTTTTGGATCGCCTCGCTCGTGAGTGCGGCGGAGCGGCTCTTCCAGGGCTGCGCGTACCTCCGGCCAATCGACGTCCCTGGCCGAGAGGGAGCACGCGGCCCCACTGGTCTCGCTTGTCCAGCATCTCGGCGATCAATTTCTGGCAATCGGGCAGGCTGGTTGCGCGCAACTGCAACAGGGCGCTCGAGGGCGCTCGATAGCGGCTCCTCACTGCCTAAATGGGAAAGGGTGCGCCGAGCCGCCAGGGTATACAGCGGCTGCGGTTTGTCGGTCGGGGAAAGCGATCCACCCAGCCGCGAAAGCAGGGGAGTTTCATGCGCGATGGCCAGGCAAACAGCATCGATGGTCTGAATATTAAGCCGCTCTGGCTGTTGCAGAAGATTCCATCCGCGCCGGGCGTCGTTCTCCAGCGCGGCGCGCGCCAGCTTGATTTCCGCAGTTCGTCGCTGGTCTCCGCCGTATCCCGGGCCTGCATGCAGCCTGTCAAGCACCCGCTCCCGCATCTCGGCAGTAGCGGCAAGAGTGAAGGTGATGGCCAGAATCTGTTCCGGCTCGTCCACTTCCGCAAGCAGCTTCAGCAGGCGGCGAGTCAGCAGCTCGGTCTTGCCCGAACCAGCGGGAGCCTGGACGAGAAAGGATTGGCGGGTCTCGAGTGTCTGCGCGCGGGCGCTTTCGTCGACCGGCTGCAACAGCAGTTCAGTCATCGCTTTCATCCGCATCGTCGCCGGTAGTCGGCGCGGATCGTTCTCGGCAATCCGGCAGAGTCCGGGCAGGTCGCAAAACTCGCAGGTCTTGGGATACTGCTTAGGGTCGACCTGCGCTTCGCCGTTGAGAAACTGTTGCCCCAGGTCGCGTAAGACATCCTGCCAGCCGCGCAGCATCTCGGCGCTGTAGGGCGGCCTGGTCAACTTGGCGTCGCCCGGCATCACGATCCGGGCATCTTCCACGCGGCCGATGAATTTCACCTTGTCCTCGCGGACCCGTCCCAGCAGCACGCCCTTGCAGATCGTCGATCTGCCCGAAGCCGGCATAGAGGGGCAGTTGCGGCTCGTCCGGCCGCGGACCATCCCAGGAAACCTCCGTTCAGCATGCCTGTCTTGTAATCGATGATGACGCGGCCGCCGGCGACTGCGTCGATACGATCCACGCGCACTTGCAGTTTCAGCTCTCCTACCGTTGCCGCGCAGCTTCTCTTCGCCGGCTTCGACAGTAAAATCCGCCCGCTTGGCTTCGTAATCCAACCACTCCTCGATGAGGGAGACGATGCGCTCTTGTTCCGCATCGAGATAGGCCTGGGTCCAGCTGTGCTTCGGTGCACGGCCGCCGGTATCTCTGCAATGTGGCCGCAACGTGCTGCTCAACCATGGCGTGCAGCCGACCTTCCGCGCGGGCCTGCAGGAGGGCATCGCGCGTCTTCAACTCTGTCCACAGCTTCTCCAGGATCTTGTGCACCACCGAGCCACGCTCGCGAGCTTCCAATCCCCAGTCGGTTGCGTCCATCGGCCTGGCGTCCAGCCGCCTGGTGGCGAAGGATTGGAATGGGCAGGCTGCCTGGCGGCGGAGTATTTCCGCGCCCCCGGCATTCTGCTCCATCGGCCAGGGAAGAATCGCCGCTTGCTCCTCTTCCATCAGCAGGGCAGGGAATTCGTCTTCCGCGGCCAGGTATTCATCGGCCGCGATCGATGATCCGCAGTGCTTTCGCTTGTATCCTTCGCGTGCCGGAACTCACCAGCGTCGAGGGGCGGCAGGCGCCGTCGGCATTCTGCGACGGGATAGCTGAAGACGCACTTGGGCGCGCTCCTCTCCAGGCGAGTGGTCACCTGCTGCGCGAGCTTCCAGTCCGCTGTGCTATCCGCGTGCGGCATGTTGTGTGTGCGCTGCAGCGACCGGGTAAGAAAAGGATGGGGCCGTGCGGCCGCCGGCCAACTGGCGTCGTCGGCGCCTAGAAACCACAGCGCGTCGAAGGTGAGACCCGCTGCTTCGAACGGTCCCAGGATCTGTACCGCCGCATCCCGCGACTCGGGCGCGAAGATCGTCTGCCCGGCCTGCCGCTCGAGCACCTCGAGAAACTCGGAGTAGCCGACCTTGCGTCCATCGAAGGCCAGTGCGGCCACGCTGTCGAGCAACTGCGACCACCGGGCCTGAACCTGAAAATCTTCGCTCTGCAGCGGATGCGCTCCGGGCCAATGGACCGCCTCCAGAATCTGCTCGGCCACATCGACCCACTGGGCAAAATTCAACGAGCCGTTCTGGGGGAGCAGGCGCCGCCCAGCCTGCAGACTGCGGCGAAGCTTGTCGGGCGGGTTAGCAGAGTGCAGGAAAGTTTCCAGATCCTGTTCCGGCTGTCTCATCGCCTGGCGCCGGAACTTGACATCGAATTCTGCGATAGGCAGCAGTTCGTCCTGCTGCTCGTGAAGAAAGCCGGAGAGCAGCAGCCAGCTCACCTGGTCCTGCTGAAGCGCTCCGTTCATCCAACGCAAGAGCAAGAGTGCACTCCGCGCCATGGGTACGTCGGCCAGGGGAACGCCGAGAGAAAATTCGAAAGGAAGCGGCACGTCGCTGCTCTCCGATCGCAACTGCCTCGGGCGCGAGTATCTGGCGAAAGATCCTCTCGATCTCGGGGCGCACGCTGGAGACGCTGGGCACGACGACGGCGATGCGCGCTGTGTCGCTGCGCTGCGGCGGCTGCAAGCTCGTGCTTCACCCAGAGGGCACAGGTTGCGATCTCGTCCCGTTTATCGACAGCTTCGACGAGCAAGGTTGTCTCCGCTGCGGAGACTTCGCTGGCTTCGACCATTTCGACGTCGTGGCCGCGCTCGCGAAAAGCTTCGATCAGTTGTTGCTGCGCGGGCGTGATGCGATCGAAGCCGGTCAGCACCAGCCGGGTCGGTTGCCTCAACCTGGCCCGCGATCACGGCTTCGTGCAACACCAGCGGCAGCATGCCTCGGCTCAGCCACTCCTCTTTGCGGCATGTGCGCTCAAAGCCGCGCGCCCACTCGCGAAAGCTCTCGACATCCGGACCGCCCAGCCGTTCTCCGTGCAGGAAGTCGAGCGCGCCGTAGGCGCAGAGCAGGGCATAGGCTTGCTGCGCGAGCTCCGCGACGCCCGGCACGGAGATGAGCCGCCGCCCCTCGATACTGGGCTTCACCAGCCGGACCCAGACCTGTTGTTCCTGCAGGGTTGTGAGTAAGAGGCGTGTCTCGCTGCCCGAGCGCAGTCGCTTCTGCCACAAGCGGTTCAACCAGCTATCCCAGTCCAGGATGTCCGGCGGATTGCCAGGCTTCCAATCCCTGTTTGCGCTGTGCCTCCCCATGCAGCCGCCGCAAGGCGCGCGCGGCGCGGGCGCTCGATGCAATCACCGTGTCGCCGGCTTGGATGGCTGCGGCGATGACCGGGGGGAGTTGCATCTTTGTTTTATACCGCAAAGTGCGGCTGCTGTGCCGCGCAGCGCGAGTTGCGTGTACACTCACTGCATGCGGCGGATTGCAGCACTCGTGTTGCTGTGCGTTTTTGGGGCACTGTTGCCATCGGCGACAGTGGTCGCGCTTGCCGCGCCGCAACAATTGCTGCCCATCTGCTGCCGCGCTCACGGCGCTCATGCCTGCGTGATGGGTGCTATGGCCAGCGCACCCTCCGACGCAGGGCCCACGCTGCGCCAGCCGCCTGCCCGTTTGGTCAGAGCCTTCGCGCCATCACCACGGTTACCATCTCTGCGGACTTCGCCTCCGCACGCCAGCTTCGGCCTTGCCGTCGCCAACATCGACCGGCAGTTGATTGCGGATGCTGTCGCAACCCGCATGCTTCGCCGCTCCGCTCCCCGCGGACCGCCTTCTTCCTTCTCCGTTTAGCCCGTCCAGCGATAAATGCCGGGTGCCCCATCCCCAGGGAATTTCACTGTGGAGCCTGGCTGCGGAGCAATCGAAGTCATGGGCGTTCCTCAAGGGCTAAAGCCCGACGTATCTCAATCGTTCGGCAGACATCGTGCCTGACAAAGCCGGGTTTCTCGCAGCCTGCGAAGGCCGAATTCAGCAAATCTTCGAGCCGTTGATCTCCAGCGGCAAACGAAGGAGTCGCGTGTGGAACCCCGTCATGCTCGCGAGAAACGGTCGAGGCTGTGGATCCCAATCTCGCAAGCGAGCGAGACTCGCAGCGAGGAAGCATTTTATGAGGCAAGTTGGTAGTTTGATAGCGGTCTTTTTTCTCCTGGATGCGATGGCATTTGCCACGATCTTCGGTTCCGTTCGTGGCATCGTTCATGATCCTCAGCATCGTCCCATCCAGGGCGCGCACGTCACCCTGAAAGCGCAAAACTCGGACTTCACACAATCAGCAGACTCCAACAGTAACGGAGAATTTAATTTCACTTCTATACCCATCGGGAATTACACGGTTACGGTCTCGTCGAACGGCTTCCAGGAGATGCGCCAGGACGTGATGCTTGAGTCCGACACCAGTCCGGTGCTCCATTTCCAATTGGCCGTTGCAGGCGTAAAGGAAAGCGTCGTGGTGCCGGAAACCGTTGGGGCTGCAACGACAGATAGTGTCACCCCGACGACCATGGTGAGCCGCACCGATATTCAGCAGACTCCCGGAGCCGATCGCACCAATGGCATGGAGATGATCACCGATTATGTTCCCGCCTCGTATGTGACGCATGACATGCTGCACATGATGGGGGGGCATCAAGTCAACTGGCTAATCGATGGCGTGCCGATTCCTAACACCAACATCGCTACCAATCTGGGCCCGCAGATTCTGCCGCGAGACATCGACTATCTCGAGGTGTATAGCGGCAGCTACGACGCTGACTATGGTGATCGTACTTACGGAGTCTTCAACGTGGTGCCGCGAACTGGGTTTGAACGCGAAAAGGAATGCGATCTCGTTCTCACCGCCGGGAATTTCTACCAAACCGATGACCAGATCAGTTGCGGAGGGCACACGCAGCGGTTCGCCTACTATGGCAGCTTGAACGGGAACCGCAGCCAATACGGACTCCAGACCCCCATTCCTCAGGTGGTGAACGATGCGGTGAACGGCTTTGGTGGGTTCGCCACGTTCATCTTCAATCCCGACCCGAAAAACCAGTATCGCCTGGTGACTTCGCTTCGCCGGGACTATTACCAGATTCCCATCGATCCTGACCCCAACTCAATCGGAAACCAGGTATATCCGTCGAGCGGCCTGCACGACGCCGAAATCGAGCCCGATGGCTATGCCACCTTTTCCTGGGTCCACACGTTCGACCCCAATAAGCTCCTGACGGTCTCTCCGTTCTACCACTACAACGGAGCCGACTATAAAGGCGGACGCCAACGACTATCCTGTCATCTCCTCCGTCAATCAGGACGCCAACTACGTGGGTATGCAGACGGCCTTGAGCTATAACTTCTGGAAGAATGATCTTCAAGCCGGCGTCTACGGATTTTTCCAACACCAATACAACTACTTCAACAATGTATATACCGACGGTACGCCGAATGTTCCCGCTTCTTCCATAGGGGTCAATGGCGGGGTAGTTGACGAGTTCATCAATGACAAATTCAAGATCACTCCCTGGTTTACCTTAATCACCGGCCTTCGCCTGTCGCAGTTCAATGCTTCCATCTCAGAAAACGCTACCGATCCGCGCGTCGGCGGCGGCGTTGAAGATTCCCCGCCTGAACTGGATCGTTAACGGTTTCTATGGCTATTACTATCAGGCTCCGCCACTTGTCACTGCCACCGGTCCTTTGCTCGACCTGGCAAACGGCCAGAACTTTACCTTTTCTCCTCTCCATGGTGAGCGGGACATCCAATGGCAGTACGGAGTCACGATTCCGTTCCGCAACTGGACACTCAACGCGAATAACTATGAAACCCGGGCGGAGAACTGGCTGGATCACAACAACATTGGAGAATCGAATATTTTTTGGCCGATCACCTGGTCTTATGCGCCAGATTCAAGGGTGGTCACTCACCTTGCGCTCTCCTGACGTCTTCCATCATGGCCAGTTTCACCTGGCGTATGCAAACCAGATCGCGCAGGCGACCTCGCCCATCACCGGAGGCCTGATCTGCCCGGTCCCGGTCACCTCGGCATGCCCGCTTGATATCCCACCGGGGCTCTCGCCGGTAGATCATGATCAAAGAAACACCTTGAACGTGGGCTTCAACAGCAGTCTGCCCTGGCAGACCTACGCCTCAACCAATGTGTACTATGGCTCGGGCTTTACCAATGGGTTGTACGGGACGCCGCAGGCACAGTATCCCGGCCCATATCTCCCCGGCCACACAACCTTCGATCTTTCCATCGGTAAAACGTTCGCTGAAAAATTTACGGTTTCTGCGAACTCGATCAATGTGGCAAACCGCCGCGTGCAGCTGGATAACAGTTTGACCTTCGGCGGATTTCACTGGAATGATCCACGGCAAATTTACGGGGAGGTTCGCTACCGCTTCAACTTCTGAAGCATCGCTAAAATGAAGCTATGAGATGCATCCTGCAGCAAAGCACCCTGAAGGCCATGATATGGATCGTTTTCAGTATTGCCGCCCTGGTTGTGACTGGGTGCCGCGGAACCACAGCTGGCCCGGCTGGCGATGAGCAGCCGGCCGCAATTGCCGGCAACACGGCGACCTACCAGCTGAAAGGAATTGTGGTTGCCTCCGATGCCGCAAAAGGGGTAGTCACGATCGATACCGAGGCCATTCCCGGTTTCATGGGCGCCATGACCATGCCCTACAAACTCGCCCAGCCTGGTATCGCCACCGAGCTGCACCCGGGAGACCACATCACCGCCAGGCTGCGGGTCTCAGACTCCGCAAGCGTGCTTGACCAGATCGATGTGACCGCGCAAGCCAAGCCGGACTACAAGCCAAGTAAGTTTTATAACGTCCCCGCACCCGGGCAGGCGGTGCCTGACTTCAAGTTTCTCAATCAGAGCGGCAAGACCATTGCCATCGACCAGTTTCGCGGCAAAGTATTGCTGGTCACCTTCATCTACACGCGCTGCCCTTTGCCCGATTACTGCATACGCATGAGCCGCAACTTCGCCACCATCCAACAGCAGCTCGCCGCCGATCCCCAGCTCTACAACAAGACCCATCTGCTGAGTGTCAGCTTCGATCCTGCGTATGACACGCCGAAGGTGCTGCGCAGCTACGGCACCGCCTACGCCGGCGAACAGCGGCGGCGTTTTCGCACTGGGACTTTGCCGCGCCGCCACCCGCGGAACTGGACGCGGTGGAGCAGTTCTTCGATGTGGGCGTGAGCCCGGGCAGCAACAACACCCTGACCCACTCTCTTTCCACCGCCGTCATCGCGCCCGACGGCAAGATCTTTCGCTGGTATCCGAGCAATGACTGGAGCCCCTCCGCCGTGGTTGACGACGTCAAGCAGGCCGTTGCTCAATAGACCTCGCCTAATAGCCATTGCGCTGCGCTTGCACCCGCTGGTATTAAAAGGAAGCTATGATTCTCGTGCTCATGGGGGTAACCGGGTCGGGCAAGACCACGATTGGCAAACTGCTGGCTGCGGAAACAGGCTGGCGGTTTGCCGACGCCGACGACTTCCATTCCGAAGCCAACCGGGCCAAGATGCATGCCGGCATCCCGCTGACGGACGAGGATCGCAAGCCCTGGCTGGCCACACTGCACCAATTGCTGCTGGGCTGGTATGAAGCGGGAATCAGCGGCATCCTGGGCTGCTCCGCTTTGAAGCAAAGCTACCGGGATGCGCTCACCCCACAAATTCCACCGCTCAACATCCGCTTCATCCTGCTCGATGTCTCGCGCCCGGTGCTCGAAGAGCGCCTCAAGGAGCGCAAGAACCACTACATGAATCCGGACCTCTTGCAGAGCCAACTGGACACCCTCGAAGTCACGCCCGATCTCATGCGCGTCTGCGCCGAAGGTCCGCCGCGAAAGATCGTGGAGGAGATCCTGGACAAGATCCTGACGGTCGAAGGCAAGACCGACGTTAAGGATCTGCCCTAGAGGTAAAATCAAGGCTGTGGATACACTTCTTCCCGTTGACGCAGAAACGCCGCGCAGCCTGGTCCTGGATCCTCCCCTGACCGATGCCGCAGTTCGAAGCGCTCTGCTCCGCCAACGACTGGTTCCGCTTCGAGCGCACCAGAGAAGGAGAGATCCTGATGCACCCACCCACTGGAGGATTTACCAGCGGAGGAAATGCAGAGATTATCGCGCAGCTCCATGCCTGGTGGAAGACCCACCGGCGGGGGAGGATGCTACGATTCCAGCGGCAGGTTCTTCCTTCCTGACGGTTCGATGCTGAGTCCAGATGCCGCTTACGTCCTGCCACAGAAGCTGAAGGGATTGACCAAGGATGATCTGACCGGCTTCCCGCGCCTCTGCCCTGATTTCATCATTGAGTTGCTTTCCGATATCGGACAGCCTGCCCAAGGCGCAGCAAAAGATGGAGCGCTGGATGGAGAACGGCGTGGCTCTGGGCTGGCTGATCGATCCGTATAAGAAGAAGGTCTACGTCTATGAACCTGGCCGCGAAGCCGCTGCTGTATCCGGCAATGCGGTCCAGGGAAGTGGTCCCGTCGAAGGCTTCACCCTCGACCTTGACGAGCTTTGGCGCTGCTATGAGATTTGAGCTTCGCGAGTTGCTGGAAGCGGAGGCGTCCGCTCCTAATGGCGAAAATCACTGTTCTCTTCGGTGTTCTCCTCATCATTCTTGGCGGGGCGAGCTTCGTTCTCACCGGCCACAAATTTCCTACCTCGCTCATTCCCGTTGCCTTCGGGATCCTGCTGATCACCTTCGGCAGCATGGCCGAAACCCCGGTGGCCAAGCGCCGCATGTTGTTCATGCACATTGCGGTTACGGTTGGCCTGCTGGGCTTCCTGGCCACCGCTCCTGCGCTGGTTTCCGTGGTGCAACTCTTCAAAGGCAAGCTCTTCCCCTATCCGGCAGCTATTGAAGAAAAAGCAGCGATGTCGGCCCTCATGCTCATCTATGTACTACTCTGTGTGCGCTCGTTTATCGCCGCGCGCCGCGCCAGAGTCTAGGGGGTTTTCCTAGCGTGAGCTTGCGATCCAGCGCCGGAGCGGGTATGTCGCATCCGTGCCGAACGAACCACCCGGGCGCGTTCCGGTGCACCGGCGACGAGGCTAAGAAGAAAAGGCCACCCCTGCGCAAGGTGCTGCCTGAGATCTGGACCCTCATCAAGCCGCGCCGATGGCTGCTGGCGTTTGGGTTTGTGCTCATGGTCATCAACCGCGTCTCCGGCCTGGTTCTGCCCGCGTCGACCAAGTTCCTGGTCGACGGCGTCCTGGTCAAAAAGCAAGCCGGGAAACTGCCCTGGATCGTGGGCGCGGTTCTGCTGGCGACCACCATCCAGGCGATCACCTCGTTTTCCCTGACCCAGCTGCTCTCGAAGGCGGCCCAGCGGCTCATCGCCGACCTGCGCATGCAGGTGCAGCAGCACATCGGCCGTCTCTCCGTCAGCTTCTACGACGCCACCCGCACGGGCGTCCTGGTGTCGCGCATCATGACCGACGTGGAAGGCGTGCGCAACCTGATCGGCACCGGCCTGGTCGACTTTGTAGGAGGCCTGCTTACCGCCGTCCTCGCCTTCTTCATCCTGATGCGCATCAGCGCCGAGATCACCCTCATCTCCTTCGCCTTCGTGCTGACCTTCGTCTTCATCCTGCGCAAGGCATTCGGCGTGATCCGTCCTATCTTCCGCGAGCGCGGCCGCATCAATGCCGAGGTCACCGGGCGGCTTGACCGAATCGCTGGGCGGCGTGCGTGTGGTCAAGGGCTACCACGCGGAAGAGCGCGAAGCCGGAGTCTTCGCCACCGGCGTGGAACGGCTTTATCAGAACGTCGTCCGCTCGCTCACCGCCACCTCGTTGCTTTCGCTGGCCGCGACCGCCATTCTGGGCATCGTCGGCGCCACCGTCATGTGGCTCGGCGCCCGGCAGGAGATGGCCCACAAGATCACCCTGGGCGACTACTTCACCTACACCATGTTTCTGGCCTTCATGGTTGCCCCGGTCTTCCAGGTGGTGAATGTGGGTACCCAGCTGACCGAGGCCATCGCCGGCCTCGACCGCACCAGCGAGATCCTGGCGGAAAAAGAAGAGGACGCCGAGCCCGGCCGCACCGTCGTCATGGGGCCGATTGAACGGCGATGTGCGCTTCGAGGACGTGCGCTTCGCCTATGAGGCCGACAAGCCCGTCCTCCACGGCATTTCCTTCCATGCCCGTCCCGGTACGGTCACCGCGCTGGTGGGCTCTTCGGGATCGGGCAAATCCACCATCATCAGCCTGATCTGCGCCTTTCACAAGCCCGACTCCGGCCAGGTGCTGGTCGACGGCATTGACCTTTCCACCGTGCGCCTCAATAGCTATCGCAGCCAGCTTGGGGTGGTGCTGCAGGAATCGTTCCTCTTCGATGGCACCATCCGCGAGAACGTCGTCTTCTCCCGCCCCAATGCGACCGAGGAGCAGTTTCTCTCCGCCTGCACCATTGCCCGCGTCGACGAATTCGCCCTGCGCTTTCCTGAGGGCTACGACACCATTGTTGGCGAGCGGGGAGTCAAGCTATCGGGCGGCCAGCGCCAGCGCCTCTCCATTGCGCGCGCAATTCTGGCCGACCCGCGCATTCTTATCCTCGATGAAGCGACCTCTTCGCTCGACTCCGAATCGGAGGCCATGATTCAGAACGGCCTCAGCTACCTGATGCAGGGGCGCACCACCTTCGTGATTGCCCACCGCCTGTCGACCATCCGCAGGGCCGATCAGATCCTGGTGGTCGAGGGCGGCCTCGATTCTGGAGCGCGGCACGCACTCCAGCCTTTACGCGCTCGAAGGCCGTTACCACGACCTCTACACCCGCCAGCATGGGCTCGAGGCCAATCGCTTTCTCGCCCCGGGCGAAGGCGAAAAGCTCTTTGAAGAGCTGAAGTAAGGCACGGTGGTTCGTTTCCTACGCGGATTCAAGTTAAACCGGGCAATGCAGCGATTGGGAAAAAGGCGCGCGGGTATAAGCTGAAAGCCGCTCCCCACGCGGCGGTTGTCCACGCCATTGCGGCATCCAACGATCAGGAAGGGAATATTCATGGGAAAAGCACTTGGGATCACACTGGAAGAGGCGCGCCACATTATCGCGGCAGCCAGCGCAAAAGCGCACGAGATCAAGGTCATGATGAACATTGCCGTGGTGGATGCGGGCGCCAACCTGGTGGCCTTCGAGCGTATGGACGGAGCCTGGATCGGCAGCATCGACATCGCGCAGAAAAAGGCCTTTACCGCCCGTGCCTTCGACCTGGATACCAAGTCGCTGGGCGAGAACTCGCAGTCGGGCCAACAGTTCTTCGGGATTCACGCTTCGAACAACGGCAAGATCATGATCTTCGCCGGTGGCATTCCCATTAAGCGTGGAGGACAGGTGGTGGGCGCTATCGGCGTCAGCGGAGGTTCAGGCAAGGACGACCACAGCGTAGCCGAGGCCGGCGTAGCGGCAGCCAAGCCTTAGACCAGTCTCATCATGATCCGTTCGCATTGGCCAGGGCGCCAGGCCCGCATTTGGGCAGTTGCGCTCTGGCCGCATTCGAGATATGGGACCGGTTCCAGGTCTGTCATTTCGATCCCGTCCGGTATCGTATGATTTTCCCTGAGGGCCTCATCTGAGCTGGATCATTTTTTCCGCCGGGGCGGCTTGATCGTCTCGGCCCTGCTGCTATTTTGGCGGCGGAGCCGGGCCACGCGCAGCAGCCAGGTCCGACAACGGACACCATCTCCGGCACCATCGTCGATGCGCGCAATCAACCGGTAGCCGGGGCGCAGATCCTGGGCAGCGCGGGCCAACTTCTCGGCCACCACGGCTGCCGATGGCAGCTTCACCGTGCCCGCGGGATCAGGCCGGGTGCAGATCGTCGCCGCCCACTTTGAGCCCACGTCGGTCAACCTGGAAGGCCCTTCTCCTGTACACGTGCTGCTGGAGCATCCACTCGAGAGCGTCGTGGTCACCGCGTACCGCTCGCCGCTCGCATCGGGAGACAGTCCCGCCAGCACGCGCATTCTCAACACCCAGCAGTTGCGCCAGGCGGCGGGGATTTCCCTCGATGACAAGCTGCGCCAGGTGCCCGGCTTCGAGCTCTTCCGCCGTACCAGCTCCCTGGTCGCGAACCCCACCACGGAAGGGGTCTCCCTGCGCGGTCTTGGATCGACCGCGGCCAGCCGCTCGCTGGTGGTATTCGACGAGATTCCGATCGACGACGCGTTTGGCGGCTGGATCCACTGGGAGGAGCTGCCTGCGCCAGCCATCCATTCGGTGGAGCTGGTGCGCGGGGGCGCGTCGGATCTGTATGGTTCGAGCGCCATCGGGGGTGTCATCAGCATCGTCCCGGTTCGGCCCGATGCCAACCGGTTTCAGCTCTCCACCAGCTACGGTTCGGAAGCGACAACGGATGACTCGCTGTTGGGGGTTTTGAAGCTGGGCAAATGGTCGGGCCTGGTGAGCTCGCAGGTCATCGCTACTGATGGCTACATCCTGGTCGCCCCCAGTGTCCGCGGCCCCATCGATCAGCCGTACAACGTGCATGCGCAAAATGCGCTGACGGAGTTCGACCACGGGTTGAGCCACGCCGGGCGGATTTTTCTGCGCGGCAGCGTACTGAATGAAGACCGCCACAACGGCACCCCGATCCAGATCAACAGCACCCGTCTCTGGCGCTATGCCGGGGGAGCGGACTGGAGCAATCTGGTGGTGCGCCTCTACGGCGACAATGAGCACTACTCGCAGACCTTCTCCACCATCAATGCCTCGCGCACCGCGGAGACGCTTGACGCGCATCGGGAAAGACCCGGCCGACGAGCTGGGGGCCGCCGGACACTGGCATCAGCCGGTAGGCACGCATCTGCTTCTGCTGGCCGGCGCCGATATCCATGACGTGCGCGCCGCCGATTACGAAACCCTGTTTACCGGGGCGAGGGGTTATCTCAACACCACCGCCCGGCAGCGTCAGAGCGGCGTGTATGGGGAGGTCCTTTTCACGCCGACGGCGTGGACCATCAGCGCTTCGGCGCAGGGTGGATCACTTCTCCAACTTCGATGCCAACCAGTTCAAGACCGCGACCGCCCCGCTCCAGTTGCCGTCATTTGAACGAGACGGTCTTCGATCCCCGCATCGGCATTACGCGGCGTCTCACCTCGTGGATGGCTCTTAATGCGATCGGCCTTTCGTGCCTACCGCGCGCCGACCGAGAATGAGCTTTACCGCACCGGACAGGTGGGCTCGCAAACCACGCAGCCCAATCCGAATCTGCGTTCGGAACGCGCAACCGGGTGGGAGGCGGGCGTCCATGCCGATCTGCCGGCGATTGGCTCGACGGTCCGCGTCAGCTACTTCTGGACGCAGATCAATCGGCCGATCACCGCTCTGACCTTGAGCACCACTCCTACCAGCGAGCTGCTGAAGCGCGAGAACCTGGGCCAGATTGAGAGCCGCGGGGTGTCGCTCGACTTTGCGTCCCGGCCGGCGAGCTGGGTCGGTATCGAAGGCGGCTATCAATACGCGGACGCCACCGTCACCAGCAATGCTCAGGAACCGAGTCTCGTGGGCAAATGGATTCCCCAGGTGGCCCGCAACATGGCGACGACCCAGCTCAGCCTTCTCGCATCGGCGCTTGGGCTTGCTCAGCCTGCAGGGACGCATCAGCGGACGCCAGTATGACGACGACGCCAATCAGTACCTGCTGCACAGCTACTTCCGCCTGGGCGCCTACGCTTCCCACGACTTCGGTCACCACTTGGTAGCCTTCGCGGCCGGAGACAACCTCTTCGATCGCTCGATCGAAGCCGGCAAGACACCGCATGCTTACCTTGGCGTCGCCGCGCGTCGCCCGATTTGGATTGCGGATCAACTTCGGAGACTAGAGCATTTTCGCTTCTGGTGTATACAGCGTCGGCTTTCTTTGCGGAAAGCCGCATGAAGCTCGCGAATCCAACCAGCAGGAAATTCGGGGCGCCTGCCCCGCGGCTCAAGGAGTCGAGCCCGCCATCTGCTGGTATTCGCCGAAGACCTTGCGCATGCTTCCGGCAATCTCGCCCACGGTGGCGCAGCTCTCGACCGCCTCCAGGATCGCCGGCATCAGGTTGCCGGCGGAGCGGGCGTGCTCCGTGACCCGGTCGAGGGCCGCCTGCCAGCGAAGGGGATCGCGGCGGGCGCGGAGCGCGCGTACGCGCTCGATCTGCCCCCGTTCCGCCGTCTCGTCGACATTCCGACCGGCAGGCGGAGTCCTGCGTCGTGTGCGGGGCAGTGAAGCGGTTGACGCCGACCACGACGGTTTCCCCCGCATCGACGGCTCTGCTGGTGCCGGTAGGCAGCATCTTCAATCTCCCGCTGCACCCAGCCCCGTTCGATCGCGGCCACCATGCCGCCCAGCGCATCGATGCGCTCCAGGTAGCGGCGCGCCTCCTGCTCGATGGCCGTGGTGAGCGATTCGACGTAATAGGAACCGGCCAGCGGGTCGACTGTCTGGGCAACGCCGGACTCCTGGGCCAGAATCTGCTGCGTGCGCAGCGCCAGCCGGGCGGACTCTTCGCTGGGCAGTGCCAGCGCCTCATCGTAGCCGTTGACGTGCAGCGACTGGGCGCCGCCGAGAATGGCGGAAAGCGCCTGCAAGGCGGTGCGGGCGAGGTTGTTCTCCGGCTGCTGCGCGGTCAGCGTCGAGCCGGCGGTCTGGGTATGAAAGCGCATGCGCCATGGGTCGCAGATCGGTCCTGGACGCCGAACTGCTCCCGCAGCAGACGCGCCCAAAGGCGGCGGGCGGCGCGGAACTTGGCCACCTCCTCGAAGAAGTCGTTGTGCGCGGCAAAAAAGAAGGAGAAGCGCGGCGCTGACCGTTCCAAGATCGAGGCCGGCATCGCCGCAGCGCCTCGAGGTAAGCGCGCCCGTTGGCCAGGGCGAAGGCGACCTCCTGCACCGCGGTGGCCCCGCCTCGCGCATGTGGTAGCCGGAGATGGAGATGGGGTTCCACGCCGGCAGATGTTGGCCGGTCCAGGCGAACAGGTCGGTCACCAGGCGCAGGCTGTGCCGGAGGGGATAGATGTAGGTGCCGCGCGCGATGTACTCCTTCAGGATGTCATTCTGCACCGTGCCCGCGAGCTGGGCTACTCCGCACCCGGACCGCCGGGCCGCCGCGACATACAGGGCGAGCAGAATGTTGGCCGTGGCGTTGATGGTCATGGAGGTCGAAACCGTGTCCAGCGGGATGCCGGCAAAGAGCCGTTCCATGTCTTCGATCGAATCGATCGCCACCCCGGCCTTGCCCACCTCGCCCGCCGCCCACGGGGAGTCGGAGTCGTAGCCGATCTGGGTGGGCAGGTCGAAGGCCACCGAAAGCCCGTCGCTGCCCTGGGCCAGCAGAAATTTGTAGCGGCGGTTGGATTCGCTCCGCATCGCCCATCGCCGGAGTACTGGCGCATGGTCCAGAGGCGGCCCCGGTACATGGTGGGGTGGATGCCCCGGGTAAAGGGATATTGGCCGGGGTAGCCCAGGTCGCGCTCGGGGTCGAAGCCGGCCAGATCCTCTGCCCGATAAGCCGGCTTTCTTAGGATCCGCTATTGCCACTGGGGCCCCGCTTGCTCTTGCGGTAGGCGCGGGCGAACGAGCTCACCGAGAACCAGGCGAAAGCGACGGCCAGCGCGCCGTAGAGCAGCAGGTGGGCATGCTCCGGTCCCTGCCTCCAGGCGGTGTGCACGCGATACACGCTTTGCACAAAGAAGAGCGCAAAAAGGGCGAAAAACAGGCCGGTGATCTCCAGCCACAGCATACTGCCGGCGTGGGTAAACGGGCCCAGGAGAGCCTGGCCAAAGGCCTTGGCGCCACGTTTGGCGGCCGCGACCTTGGCTGCTCGAGCTGGGGCTGGACGCGGGCACTGTCCGGCGATTGCGGCCGCCGGCGGCGTTTCCGGCCGTAGACCGGCTGGCGGGATGCGCAGCGGCAGCCCGTTCCACCCGTTCGCGGAGCATATTCGAGGCCACGCGGACGCCGATGCCGAGCGTGCGGCCTACTTTCTTTGGCTCCATGGCAAAAGTTTATCAGCCGGTTGATTCAGATTGCTCCGCTGTAACATCACAAGTAAGGTAGGTAAAACCGCGCCCGAAGGTGGCGATTGGGGGTACTTCTTTGAACCAACGACTTCGTCGTCTCATCCAGCAACTGGGGGAAGCCATTCATGAGTCGGTTTCCGAGTCCGAGCAGATCTCCGAGGTCGTGCAGGACATCCGCAAGCAGGGCTTTGATGTGCTGCTGATGCTGGAAGCGACGATTGGATTGAACGAGGTAGAACAGCAGCCGGTCTCCGAGCTGGAGGCCCCGGCGAACGAAAATCCGCAAGGGGATGAGACTTTTAACGCGCAGGATGTACACTTTCTGCGCTCCCTGCGCATCTCGGTCGAGGAGGGCTGAACGCGAGCTTGAGCATCTCACCTCAGTGTAGAGTTGGCAACAGCGCTCACGCGGGCTGAGGCCGCGCAGGCGCACGGGCACCGCAGGGACGGAATGAAAGACACACTCGGAGTATTGCTAGCAGGGGGGGCGGGCGAGCGGCTTTTCCCCCTCACGCGCGATCGGGCCAAGCCGGCGGTTCCCTTTGGCGGCAACTACCGCATTATCGATATCACGCTATCCAACTGCATCAACTCCGACCTGCGCCGGGTCTACATCCTCACCCAATACAAGGCGCTCTCGCTCAACCGCCATATCCGCGAAGGCTGGACCGGCATCGTGGCCCAGGAACTGGGCGAGTTCATCGAGATCCTGCCTCCCATGCAGCGGGTCAGCGCCAACTGGTACATGGGCACGGCGGACGCGGTTTACCAGAACATCTACTCCATCGGCGCCGAGCAGCCCAAGCATGTGCTCATCCTTTCCGGCGACCACATCTACAAGATGAATTACGGGCTGATGCTCGAGCACCACAATGACTGCCGGCGCGGATGTGACCCTGGCCACGCTGCCCATCGATCCCGACGGATGTGGCGCGTTTCGGGGTGGTGGAAGTGAGCCGGACGGGCGAGGTGATCGGCTTCCAGGAAAAGCCCAAGACCACCAACCTGCGCTCGCCCTTCAATCCGACCATGGTCGATGCCTCCATGGGCATCTATCTCTTCAACACCGACGTGCTGCTGCCGGCGCTGATGAAAGACGCCGAAGATCCCAACTCCAAGCACGACTTCGGGCACAACATCCTGCCCGGCATTCTCGGCCGCTACAAGATCTCCGCCTACAACTTTGTCGATGAGAACAAGCAGAACGCGCTCTACTGGCGCGATGTGGGCACGCTCGAGGCCTATTTCGACGCCAACATGGATGTGGCCTCGGTTTCGCCGATCTTCAACCTGTATGACAAGGCGTGGCCCATGCGCACCCGGCAGCGGCAATATCCGCCGGCCAAGTTCGTCTTTGGCGAACCGGGCCGCACCGGCATGGCCATCAACTCGGTGATCTCGGCCGGCTGCATCGTCTCCGGCGCGGTGGTGCGCAACAGCGTCCTTTCCCAGGACGTGCGCGTGAACTCCTATGCCGAGGTGGAGTCGAGCATCATCTTCACCCACGTCGACATCGGCCGCCACTGCCGCATCCGGCGGGCGATCATCGACCGCGACGTGCACCTGCCCGAAGGCACGGTGATCGGCTACGACCGCGAAGAGGACCGGCGCAACTACTTCGTGACCCAAAGCGGGTTGACGGTGGTCACGCGCGACTACTCGCTCTACGAAAATCCGGTCTCGCCGGACTTCATGCAGCAGTCCTAGCCTAAAGCTTCCGCTTTTGAGCTCCATCCCGTCTACCAGTCGACGGGGCGGCCCACATCTCGCTCGCTTTTTGCGAGATGTGGGATACCGCACGGCCTCGTGCCACCGGACCTCCCAGCGACAAAGCGGTTTGCTCCTCAGGAGACTAGGCCACTCACCGAACAGCGAGACCCTGGCAAGCGTTCAAAGTGCGTAGGATGGCTGTCAATATGAAGCGGCTGTGGGGACGGATCCTCCAGGGTTTGCTGGCCATTCTGGTCGTCCTCTACCTCGGGGACTGGATCGTGCTGCGGGTCAGAGCGGGCGCCAGGCATCCGACAGCGTGCAAGTGGAGCAGTTTTTGCAGCACGCCGCTCAAGGGCCAGAAAGAGGAATTCGACTATATGGGGACGGTCGCCCAGCCTTGCGTGCCCTCGCTCTTTCCCCACAGCTCGGAGGCTCCCTGCTGGTGGCTGGAGCGGCATAAAATTCAGTGGGTGTCGTGACCGGCGGTGGTTTCGGCATGAGAGCTGGCCGTGTTTCTGGAACTCGCTAAATTCGCTTCTTTGCTGCTCAGCATTCTTGTCCCTCGATGCTGTCTTTCATTCTGCCTTTCTGGAGCCCGGGAGCCATCTCGAACAACGCCTGCTGCCTGCGCTCGATGTTGTTGCTGGCCGCCGCCGTTTGCCTGGGCAGCGGATACATCTTTCGCGCCTGGGAGCAGAAGGCAGGCCAGGCGCGACGCCAGCGTCGCCGGCTCCTTGCCCATGATGATTTTCTGGTGGGGCAGCGGGATCATGGCTCTGCTCTTCGCCCTGGCCTGGTTGCTGGAGCGCTACTATCTGCCTGTGGCGCTGAGCGGCACTGAAGCGACCTTTCTCGGGTGTACCGGATACAGCTGCACGCTAACTGCCGTCGGCCACATCTCTGCAGGTTGCTCTGAGACCGGCGTCACCTCTAGGCGGATGGAACCGAAGCCGGGACGCGGTGCGTATCAGCACCCATGAGTCTGGCCGCCACGCTCGCCTTGAACAACGGCGGAACGGGAGCGCGCGGTGAGCGCTTCCAGGCCGATTCCGGGAGGCGCTATCCTACAGGCCGAGGAACGCCCGCGTTGAATCCCCCTTCGAACACGCCGCCGGAACGGGAGGGTGGTGCGCGCCGGCAATGGCCTGCGGAACGGCGGCCCGAGGCGCCGGAGATCGATTGGCCCGCGCTGGTCAGGCGCTGCCTCGACGGCGATGCCGCGGCCTGGACGGAGTTGGTGGCGGCCCAGCAGCGCCGGGTCTACGCGCTCTGCTACCGCTTCACCGCTTCCTCGCATGACGCGGAAGATCTGACCCAGGATGTCTTCATCAAGCTCTACGGCAACCTGCGCAGCTTCGACGCCGCCAAGGGCAGCTTCCACACCTGGATCACGACCCTGACCCGCAACCTGCTGGTCGATCACTTCCGCCGCTCCCGCCAGCAGCGGGCGACGGACTCGATCGACGCCGGCTGGGATCAGGGCAACGACGCCCCCCGCGCCGAGCCCCTGGTCGACCAGCGCACCACGCCCTTGCAGCATGCAGTGCGCAACCAGCTGGAACACATGGTGCAGAACGCCCTGGCCAAGGTGTCGCCGGAGTTGCGCGAAGCAGTTATTCTGCGCGATCTGCAGGATATGGATTACAAAGAGATTGCCGAGGTGCTGGCGATTCCCCAGGGAACCGTCAAGTCCCGTATCAGCCGCGGCCGGGCGGAACTAGCGCGGCTGCTGGAACGTACTAAAGGGCAGGTGATGTAAATGTCTGAGCGCGAGCAAAATAAGCCGTCCGGCCAGCCAGGCCGGGTGTTACGGTGCGACGAATGGGAAAACCTCATCGCCGATGCGCTGGACGGAACCCTGAGCGCGGCCGACGCGGCGGCCTTTACCCGCCACCACAGCGAATGTGCGCTCTGTGCCCAGATGCTCAAAGAAACCGAGCAGGGCAAGGCCTGGATGGAGTACCTGGCGGTGGAGCCGGAGGTCCCGGCCGATCTGCTCCAGAAGATCCTTGCCCGCACCAGCGGGCGCCTGCGGGAGACCGGGAGTCGGCCGGGTGTCCCGCTGCCGGTCCGCTGCCCGCGCGCCCCGCCTGGCACCGGGTGCTGCTGCCCGCGGTCCGCCAGGTGTTGGAGCCCAGGTTGATGATGACCGCGGCCATGGCCTTCTTCTCCATCGCCCTGACCCTGAACCTGACCGGGATCAAGCTGACCGAGCTGCGGGCCGCCGACCTTCGCCCTTCGCGGCTGCGCGCCACCCTTACCCGGCAGTACTACTCCACCAACGAACAGGTGATGAAGTATTACGAGAATCTGCGCCTGGTCTACGAGATGGAGGCCCGGGTGCGGGAATTGCGGCGCTCCACGGAGGCCGAACCCGCGCCCCGTCCGCCCCGGCGAGACCCCCAAGCAGCGCCCGCGCGCGACGGCAGCGGCAGCCCCAGCTCGACTGTCCCCAGCGGGGACAGCAGCTCCCCGTCCCCAGGCAGGCGCAGCCCGCTCAGACGCGATGCCGCGCTGCCGGCGATGATGGTGCAGGCCGCAGCCGCAGCGCTTCGATAGCGGCCGGCCGGCATTGCACGTCACGACCGAAGTGCCAGCCGGTTTTGACCGTAGCGGGAAGAAGAGGAAAAGTGCAGAAAGAGGTTTTCAGGGCTTTGCGGTCAACAACTGAAGACCAAGCGGAAAGGAGCTTGGTATGAACTGCCTTAACCATCCTGATGTCGCGGCTGCGGCCTATTGCCAGAACTGTGGAAAGCCACTGTGCACCGCGTGCATGCGTTCGGTAGGAGGCGTGATCTACTGCGAACCCTGCCTGGCGGCTCGCCTGTCCTCTCCGCCCCTGCCGGCAATGCCTGCCCCGAGCCAACTTGACCGGCTTGCATGCCCATCCCGTCCTGGCCGGCCTGCTGGGCTTCATTCCCGGGGTGGGCGCCATGTACAACGGGCAATTCGTCAAGGCGCTGGCCCACGTGCTCATCTTCGCGGTGTTCGTCAGCCTTTCCGACAAGAGCTTTGTCTTCGGCTTGCTGGTCGCCGCCTGGGTCTTTTACCAGGTCTTTGACGCCGCCCAGACGGCCAAGGCGCGGCGCGACGGATTGCCCCTGCCCAATCCCTTCGGCCTCAACGACCTGGGAACCAGGCTGGGCATGGCTCCTACGCCCGGGCCTCGCCTTACGTCGCCGGCTTTGCCCCTCCCCCGGCGCCGGCGCGCCGGCGCGCCCACCGGCTCGACCCCGATCCCGATGCCGGGTCAATATGCCGGTCAGGCCCATCCGGGCCCAGTCAGAGTCCCTGTGCAGCCGCCTGCCTATCCCGCGTCCTATGCCGTGCCCCCTCCGGCGCACCGCCGGGCACGCCTGGTCCCGGGATATGCCGCCGGTTATGGTGCGCCGGGCTCGCCATCGAACCTGCGGACACAAGCACCCGGTCGGCGCCGTCGTGCTGATCGTCATCGGCCTGGTGCTGCTGCTGCAGACCCTGGGTGTGTTTGAGGATGAATGGATCGGCCGCGCCTGGCCGCTGGTCATCATCGGTGTCGGCGCCTGGCTGCTTTACCGCAGAACGCGGGATACTCCCGCGGGAGGTTCGCAATGAATGCCTGGCTGCTCATCCGCCGCCTGCGCGGGCCGGCTTTCCTCATCCTGGTCGGCATCACCGCCCTGCTCAACCAGTGGGGGGTGCTCAGCTTCAGCCGCAGCTGGCCGCTCTACCTGATCCTGGCCGGAGTGCTCGGGCTGGCGGAGCGGGCGGCCATGGCCGCGGCGCCTCCCGTGCCTCCCGTCTACCCCGTCCGCTCTATGCGCCCGCCGCCTATGCGCCGGTGCCGGCCGTACAGCCGGATCCACGCCGCTCGACCCGCCCGTGGCCCGATGACCCGCTCGCCGATCCCAACAGGAGGCCGTGATGGCCACCCTGCCCCCTCCCTATTCCCAGCGCGACGCGGCCCGGGCGCAGCGCTACTACCGGCGCTCTCTCCGCCGCCCCTCCATGCTCGGCCCGGTGGTGCTGATCGTCGTGGGGGTGATCGCCCTGCTGGTCGAAACCAACAAGCTGAATGCCTTTCACCTGTGGGACTGGTATATGCGCTGGTGGCCCCTGCTGCTGATCGGCGTGGGCTTGCTCTCGCTGGGCGAATGGTGGCTGGACCGGCCGCCGCGGCAACGTGGGCCGCCGCTCGCACGGGGGACTGGTCGCGCTGATCATCTGCCTGGCCGTCCTGGGCTACATGGTCAGCCGCACCAGCCACGGTCTGCACGGCATGCATGTGTTCGGCCATGGGGTGGACGAAGACGATTTCTTCTCCCACCTGTTGGGCCAGGAGCACGATGCCGACCGCAACCTCAACCAGCAGATCCCGGCGGGAGCGTCGGTCGACATCCAGGTGCCTCATGGGGACGTGACCGTCACCCCGTCCGGGGATGATCAGATCCACGTGCAGGCGCACCAGGTGGTGTATGCGGCCAACGATCGCTACGCCCGGCGCAACCTGGATGCGCTGGCTCCCCAGCTGATGGTGAACGGCAAGAACGTGACCCTGCGGGCCGCGGATGCGAGCGATGGCCGCGCCGACCTGACCATCGAGATCCCCAACGGCGCCGTGCCCACGGTCACCGCCGGGCATGGCGACGTGACCATCGAGGGCCTGGCCGGGCACGCGAACGTGAACGCGGACCGCGGGGACGTCAAAGTCGACAACCTCGCCGGCGGACTCCACGTGCGCATGGGCAAAGGCGATTTCAGCGCCCATGCCATCGCGGGAGACTTGTCGCTGCAGGGCCGGCTGGACGATGTCTCCATCTCCGATGTGCAGGGCAGGGTGGCGTTGGACGGCGACTTCTTCGGGGATACCAATCTGGCGCATATCGCCGCGCCGGTCCATTTTCATTCCAGCCGCACCGACGTCGAAGTGGCCAGCATTCCCGGAGACCTGTCCATCGACAGCGGCGACCTGCAGCTGAACAACGCCACCGGCCCGGCGCAGAATTTCCACCAGCGCCAAGGATGTCGAGTGCACCGGGATTACCGGCGACCTGCGGGTGGAGGATGGCGATGGGGACATCTCGGTGGGCGCGGTCGCGCCGCTGGGGGAGCTGCAGATTCACAACCGCAATGGCGCCATCCACCTGACCGTGCCCCAGGGCGCAGGCTTTCAGCTGCAGGCGACGGCCAGGAACGGCAACATCGATTCCAAGCTGGACCTGCCGGTCACCAGCGCCGGCGAGGGCCAGAGCATTACCGGCAAGGTGGGCGCGGGCGGTCCCACGGATCGAGCTGGTCGCCGATCACGGCGACATCGAGATCACCGCCATGGACTGCCGCCTGCTCCGCCGAGCCGCCCGCTGCCGCCCGCGCCCCCTGTGCCGCCCGCGCCCGGGAGCAAAACCGATGCGCCACTTGCGTCCCTCGAAGGACGCTGACAGCAGCGCGCAGCCGGTAGTTCAGTAGTTCAGATAGCTGGGTTCAGTCGCCGCAGCCAGCCGTTCGGTGATGATGGCTTCGACCCGGGCCACCACCTCGTCGAGCGAGAGATCGGTGGAATCGATGATCACCGCGTCGGCTGCGGGCTGCAGCGGAGATTCGGCGCGCGTGCGGTCGCGCCGGTCGCGCTCGCGCAGCTCCTGCAGCACGGATTCGGCCGCGCTGCGCGTCCGGGCCATTCTGCTGATAGCGGCGCTGGCCGCGCACTTCGGCCGCGGCATCGAGAAAAATCTTGACCTGGGCGTGGGGGAAAACCTTGGTGCCGATATCTCTCCCTTCCATGACGATGCCGCTGCTCGCGCCCAGCTGGCGCTGCATGGAAACCATCCATTGACGGATGCCCGGGTGCACGCTCACGCGCGAGGCGGCGGCGGTGACGTCGGCTTCGCGGATGCGCTTGGTGACCTCGACGTCGTCCAGAAAAACGCGGTTGCCCAGCGCCGCCGGCAGCAGCCGGATGCGGGTCTTCTGGCCGCCAGCCGGCCCAGCTCTTCCCGATCGTCGAGGTCGCTGTCGGTCTGGATGGCCTTGAGCGCGAAGGCGCGATACATGGCGCCGGTCTCCAGGTTCAGCAACCCGAAGCGGGCGGCGATGCGCGCCGCGACCGTGCTCTTGCCGGCGCCGGCCGGGCCGTCGATCGCGACCACCAGGGGCGAGCTGTGGTTGGTCGTCATGCTCCCGGCTTTTTCCTGTCCGGCTTGCGCCCGCGGAAGCTGGCGGGCGGCTTGCCCGGTTTTCCGCCGATTTGCCGCGGTTTTTGCCCGGCGCGTATGCCCGCTCGTGGCCACGGCTTGGAGGCCTGGGAGCAACGGGCGGCACGCGCTGCCGTGGTCGTCTCCGGCCCGGAGCCGGATTTCGCCCGGCCGGGTATCCCCGGAGCGCGGCCGGTCTTGCCCGGACGGGTCGGCATAGCTCGCCGCGCCGGGGCCGGTCGCCGGGGCCGGGCGGCTGCCGATGCTTGCGGGAGCGACCGTCGCCGGCCGTGGCGGCCTGGGCGCTGTCGGGCCGCTGGAGGGCCGGACCTCGACGCGGCGCGGTCCGCTGGCTGGCCTGCGGGCCGTGACCGCGCGGCCGCCCGGGCGTGCCGGCTGAGGTCGATAGGACGGCGAACATTGGCGCCTAGGACGGAGGCCCTTAGCCGGAGCACGTCTTGGGGACGACCCGGGGACGCACGCGGCCGGATACGGCGCCGCACCCCGTGCCGCGGATCGCGACCCGCACCGGCCGAGCTGGACCGGCCGCGGCTTCTGTGCCGGGCGGAACGGTGAATCGCCGCGGCCGCCGGCCGCGGAGGTCGCGGACGCGGAGCTGGACTTCCTGCCCGCTGGCCGCGGCTCTGGGTCGCGAATCCGCCCAGGCCGGCTCGCGCCGTCCCGCCGCCGGGCGCTCGCGCCATGCGGCCCGGCGCGTCCGCCCGGTCGCGCATCGGGGCGCGAGCCGGCTGCGCCTGCAGGGTCGCGGCCGCGAGCCGGGAGCTGCGGCGCCGCGCTCCGCCGCTGCGGCCGGCTCATCTTCCCGGCCCCGCGCAGCTGCGCGGCTCGCTCGCTGGCTGCGGCTTGCGGCCGCAGGCCGGCCCGGGGCTCCGGGCCGGCGCGGCCGCTTCCATTCTGCTCTTGCGCGGTGGCGGCTGCGCGGCCGCAGGCCTCGGCGCGGACCCGGCGCCGGGTCCGATCTGCGGCGCCGGGCTCCGGGCTGCACGGGCCTGGGAGCCGGGTCCGCTGCCCGGGTGCGCGGCCGGGCTGCAGCCGGGAAGCCGGCGGCGGCCGCGGCGCTGATCCTGTCTCTGCGCCGGAGCCGTCTGCCGCCGGGACGGGCTGGGGCCAACGCGCTCTGTCTCCGCAGGCGGGGCGGCCAGCTCGGCGAACTCCGGCAAACCGTCTTCGAGGAAGTAGTAGGTCTGCGCGTCCATCGAGAGGGAATGGATCTGCCGCGTGGCGGACAAGCCGCGCACCGCTTCCCGCACCCGCGAGCGGGAGGCCACGGGGGAGAGAAAGATCTCGATCTCTTCGCTGGAGGCGGCGTAGACCGACTGCAGGTACATGGAGACCAGCAGCGAGAGCGCGGTTACCTGGGAGGTGGCGCTGCCGGTCGCGAGCGCCTCGCGGTGGCGCACCCGCAGCATCTCCCAGCGCGCCGGCTGGCCCTGCGTCCGCCGAACACCGGGCTGATGCGCAAGCGCCTGCCAGAGCTCGCACAGGGCGCGCAGAACCGCGGCCTCCGTGAGCTCGCGGCCCAGCGTTTCCCGGGCCTCGGCGGCGGTGAGCGCGCCCTCTTTGTCCAGCACCTTCCACAGCTCCAGCACCAGGGGAGAGACCTTGTGGCCGGAGGATTTCTGCGGAGCATGCTTCCAATCCGCATCGGCGCGCAGAGCAAAGAACGAAGGGCAGCGCCTCGCTGTGGGCGAGAAAATCCGGCTGCTCGCCCACCGCGCCCAGCAGATTCAGCGCCACCACGGTGCCGGAGGCGATCAGCCGCGTCAGCAGCCCCTGCGCCTGCTCGATCGCGGCCGCACCGGGCGTGGCCTGCGCGCTCCCCATGCAGGCTTCGACAAACGAGGGCGCGGGCGCCGGCAACTGCGCGCGCCGGGGCAGATAAAGGCACAGGGGATGCTGTTCGAGCCAGCTCTGCTGCGTCCTCGAGGGTGAGGATGGGGCTTTGCTTCTGGCGCCAGTGCGCCGCCCGTGCTGCCTGGAGCTGCTCTGCTGTCAAAGAGTTGTTTCCGCGCTTTCCGAAGCGTTCGGCCGCACCAGGGAGAGATCGGTCTAGATCCGGTGAAATGCCCGCTGGATTTCTTTCCAAGCATACCGCAGGACGATGGGACGGCCATGCGGGCAGCTGGTCGGGTGCTCGGTTCTGGCCAGCTCGGCCAGCAGCCATTCCATGCGCGCGGGATCGAGCGGGGTGTTCACTTTGATGGCCGCGTGGCAGGCGATCGAGGCCGCGATGCGGGTGCGCGCCGCCTCCAGGTTCTCTGCCTGTTCCGGGCTGCCCGCCTGCTCCAGCACCTCGACCAGCATGCGCTCCAGCGCCGGAGCCTTCGAGGCCCGGCGGGCGCCGCCTTGATGGCGATGGTGCGCGGACCGAAGGGCTCCACTTCAAAGCCATTCGCTTCCAGTTCCCGGGCGATGGCGGCGAAGGTGACCATCTGCGCCGGCAGCAGATCGAGCAGCATGGGCATGAGCAGCCGCTGGCGCTCCACCTGCTCCACCTGGCGCTGGCGCAGCACCCGCTCGAACAGCACCCGCTCGTGGGCTACGTGCTGATCGATGATCCACAGCCCCTCCTGGTTCACCGCCAGGATGAAGGATTCGCGCAACTGGCCCAGCGGCCGCAGCGATGCCAGGCCATGCAGCGAGGGGCTGGCGCCTGCTTCCGCGCTCTTCGCTCTTGCGCCGGCGTCTGAGGCAGCAGCTGGAGGCAGCGTGCGCCGTTCGCGGCCGCCGTGGCTGCTCGGCTGCGCGCCGGGGACGCTGCGCCAGGGCAGGCGAAGGCAAGGGCATCGCCGGGAGACGGGGCGAACGGCCGGCGCCGGTCAGGTGAAGCCACCGTCGTCGGCCGGCTCGAGGCCGGGAAGTGGACGTCGGCGACCAGCTCGCCGGAGCTGGGCGGCTCGCCAGCTGCGGCAATCAGCCATCGAGGTGGGCGTTTCCTGGGCTCGGACGGAGAGGGAACCAGCGCCGGCGTAGCGCTGGGATGGGCGCGTGAGCGCGTGCAGAAACCCCGCCGCCGGCCGCCCCATGGTCAGCTTGTTGCGGATGGTGTCGCGCACAAAGTCGTGCAGCCAGCTGGCCTGGCGGAAACGGACTTCGGTCTTGGCCGGGTGGACGTTGACGTCCACCTCCTCCGGCGGCATCTCGAGAAACAGCAGCACCACGGGAAAGGAGGTGGGCGGCAAGAATATTGCGGTAGGCCTCGCTCACCGCGTGCATGAGCAGGCGGTCGCGCACCAGGCGGCGATTGACGAAGCAGTAGATGGAGTTGCGGTTGAGTTTCTGCAGCTCCGGCTTGGAGGTGAAGCCGCTGATGCGCAGCCATCCCGGCTCCGGCGCCTGGTAGTCCGCGGGCCGCTTCCAGGGCGGGGGTTCGGGCAGCCCGGCGCGTGCCAACTCGATCTCGGCCGCCAGGGGAAGCAGCTGATCCAGGGTGTCCTGGCCGAAGATCTGAAAGATGCGCTCCGCCGCCTGGCGCACCGGGGGCGCGACCAGCAGGGCATGGGTGGCGGAGTGCAGCTCGAAGTGCTTGTCCGGGATGGGCCAGCGCGTAATGTGTAACCAGCGCGGTTACGTGCGCCAGCTCGGTGGTTTCCGACTTGAGAAATTTGCGCCGCGCCGGGGTGTTGAAGAACAGGTCGCGCACCGTGAGCGTGGTTCCCGCGGGCGCGCCCGCGTCTTCGCACAACAGCAGCTTGCCGCCGGCAATTTCCATCCGCGTGCCGGAGCTCTCCTCCGGCGGCGCGGGTCACCAGCTCCACCCGGGCGATGGAGGCGATCGAGGGCAGCGCTTCGCCGCGAAAGCCCAGGGTGGCGATCGAGAGCAGGTCGTCGCTCGAGCGCAGCTTGGAGGTGGCGTGGCGTTCGAAAGCCAGCAGCGCGTCGTCGCGCACCATGCCGCTGCCGTCGTCGGCGATGCGGATCAGCTTGCGGCCGCCGCCCTCGACCGTCGATCACGATGCGGGTCGCGCCGGCGTCGAGCGAATTCTCCAGCAGCTCCTTGACCACCGAAGCCGGCCGGTCGACGACCTCGCCGGCCGCGATCTGGTTGGCCACCTGGTCGGCAAGTATGTGGATGCGGCCCATCGCATGCCTTACCTTTAGCCTAGCAGTAGCACGGCTTGACGACCGGCACGCACCGCAGCCGTAGCCCGCGACAGACAACAGCTCGCGTAGTGGATCGAGCAATCGAGGAAATCTTCCCAGGACGAGACAGCTGCGCCAGTTCAGTGCGCAACAGACCGCTCTGGGCGCCAGGTACAGCGCGGCGATAAGCAGTCGCGTCTAGCGGCCGGAGCGCACCCGCCGGGGCAGTGCCTGGGACGGCCGTTTGGTCTTGGCGAGCCGCTTGCCGCGGGATGCGCCAGCGCCTCTTCGCGCGCCGAGGCCGCCTCGGAGAGGGTGTCGCCCAGCACGTGCAGGCGGAGAAAATTGGTCGAGCCCGACTTGGTGCGGGTGCCGGCGACGATGCCCAGGATCTGCCGCGGCTGCACGTGGCCGCCCTCTTCGAGCAGCCGCTCGGCGGTCTCGACCATCTGTTCCGCGGTGGCCAGCTTGTTGCAGAGGATGGGGTGCACACCCCAGAGCAGGGTCATGCGATGGATCACCGCGCTCCACGCTGCTCAGCCCGAAGATCGGGCGATTTGGGGCGGTACTTGGAGAGCTGGCGGGCGGTGGTCGCCGGTCTCGGTAAAGACGGCGATGGCGCTGATGTCCAGGTCCTCGGCGGCGTGGGCCATCGATTCGCAGATGGTCTCGGCCACCGACAGCCGCACGTGCCCCGGCTGGCCGCGCTCGCTGGTGCGCAGCAGCGGCTCCTGGCCTTCCGTCTCGAGCACGATCTTGGCCATCATCTTGACCGCTTCGACGGGATATTTGCCGGCGGCGGTCTCCGCCGACAGCATCACCGCGTCGGTGCCGTCATAGATGGCGTTGGCCACGTCGCTGGCCTCGGCGCGCGTGGGCCGCGGATTTTCGATCATCGACTCCAGCATCTGGGTGGCGGTGATGACCGGCTTGCGATAATCGCCGGCGCGGCGGATCACATGCTTCTGAATGGCCGGCACCTTCTCCGGCGGCATTTCGACGCCCAGGTCTCCGCGCGCGACCATGACCCCGTCGGCGGCTTCGAGGATGCTTTCCAGGTGCTGGATGGCTTGCGGCTTTTCCAGCTTGGCGATGATCCAGGTCTCGGCGCCCATGGCGGCCACGCGATGCCGCACCAGCCGGATATCTTCCGCGGTGCGCACGAAGGAGACGGCGATGGCGTCCACCCCGTTGCGGATCGCGAACTCCAGATCCTCTTCGTCCTTGGCGGTCAAGCGACGGCACCCGCACCGGGATGCCGGGCAGATTGATGCCCTTGTGCTCGCCCAGCATGCCGCCGTTGATCACCTCGCACTCCGTGTCCAGCCCGTGCACGGCCAGCACGTGCAGCTCAATCAGGCCGTCGGAGAGCAGGATGCGCGCGCCCGGCTCCAGATTTTCCGCCAGCGTAGGGAAGGTGGTGGCGATCAGGGTGGAGGTGCCGGCGATATCGCGGGGGGTGATGGTGAGCCGCTGCCCGGCCTTGAGCTGCACCGGGATGCGGTTCTTCAGCCGGCCGGTGCGGATCTTGGGCCCCTGCAAATCGCCCAGGATGCAGATCGGCTTGCCCTCTTCGCTCGAGACCTTGCGCACCATTTCGATCAGCTTGAGCTTTTCCGCCATGGGTGCCGTGGGAAAAGTTAAGCCGGGCCACATCGAGGCCGGCGCGGACCAGCTCACGGAAGACCGGTTCACTGTTACAGGAAGGGCCAAGGGTGGCGACAATCTTGGCCCGGCGGCGTTGCTCCGCGGGAAGGCATAGCTCGGTTCCATCAGGGTAAAACTCATTCGTCCCCCATACTGCGTTCCCGGAGACGGCGATGGCCTCCAGCAGCCTCAATTCTACGCGCTACTCGTCGGGGCTATAGGGTTAGCGGTTCCGCGATCAGTGTAGACGAAGAGGCCACAGCAGAGTGTGAAACCGCTTTACTGCTCAGCCTGAGTCGCGCCTCCGGCGGTGACCATCTTTTCCTCTTCCGCCGGGGCGTCTCTGCGGGAGCGGCCGCTGCGGCTTGGGAAAGATATGGGCGTTGAACTCGGCGCCGATCAGCACGCTCACGGTGGCGATGTAGAGCCAGACCAGCGTAGCCACCACCGCTCCCAGCGAGCCGTAGACCACCGAGTAGTCGGCGAAGCGGGTGAGATAAAAGCCAAAGCCCAGGGTGGCCAGAAACCAGATGATGGCGGCGCCCGAAGCGCCGGGCAGAACATGTTTCCAGGCCCGCCGCCGGGGGGTGCCGAACTGGTAGATCATGGCCAGCACGACGATGGTGGTGAACAGGCCGATCGACCAGCGCACGATGCGCCAGATAAGCAGCACGAAGGGGCCCAGCACGTGATAGCTGTTGGTGATGACCCATTCTTCGATCTGGTGGCCAAAAGCAACCATTACGGTGGCAAAAGCCATGGGCACGAGGCACAAGGGAACCAGGGCCAGGGCCACCGCGCGCTCCACCCAGAAGTTCCATTCACGCCGGGGCAGATCGTAGGCGCGGCGAAAGCCCTCCATCAGCGAGAGCATCATGCCCATGGCGGCCACCAGGCTGACCAGGATGGCGGAGGAGAGCACCTGCTCGGAGCGCACCTTCTGGTTGGTGAAGTAGGCGTGCAGCAGGGTCATGGTATCGGCGGGCAGCACTTCGGCGAAGGCGGCGCGCATCTCGCCGCGCAGCGTATCCGATTCCGGGGTCAGGGCGAGCAGGGTGGTGAGACCAGGATGGTGGGAAAGAGGCAGAGAATGGCGGAGTACGCGGCGCGCCTTGGCGGTGCCGAACACGTCGTGCGAGAGCGAAGTCAGCAAGGCGAGGCGGAATTTTTCGAGCGCACGGGCCATGCCATCGAAGGTACATGAAGGCCATGCCGGGGCCAAGACGAGTTTGGCCCGGATGAAACCGGCTTCAGCCCTTCCACTGCAGAAGGAAGGCAGTCACCGAAGCCGAATCCAGTTTGCGCATGGCCTCGAACTCGCCGTTGCGCTGGCTGTAAACCACCTGGCCGCTGGGCTCGAGCACGGCCAGCGCGGGCACTCCTTTGGCTGACCGGAACGCCATACCTGGCGGCGATGTCCAGATTCTCATCGTAGCGGCCGATATTGACCGGGACCAGCACGTAGTTGGCCTCGAGCAAGCGGCGATTGGCAGGATCGTGAAAGTAGATCTCCAGCACCTGGCAGTCACCGCACCAATTGCCGCCGAAGTCGAGCAGGACGCGCTTCTTTTCCCGGGCCGCCTGGGCCAGAGCGGCTGCGATATCCTTCTCTGCCTGGGCGCCGTCGGGATAAATGACGGCGGCGCGGTCCACCTCCTCGGTCACCGGCGCCGGGGATTCGGTGGGGCAGAGCGGCAGCCAAGCGAACCACCCGCCAGCCAGCAGGACGGCCAGAGCCACGGCGGCGATGGCGATCGACTTGGGCCGTGCGGGCATCGGGGACCTTCGCAGCCTTTACCCTAGCACACGGGATGCCGCGCCAATTCGTCACGTAAGTTTTGGGAGCAGTGAGGAGCCTCAGCGCTGGATTTTCATCGAGCACCTTGGTTCCATTTACACGAGGGAAATTCGCAGGAAGATCCCTTCACACCTTCCGGGCGAACCTTGATTTTATAAGGGGCACCCTGCGGACGATACGGCCTAAGCGCCCATCAATCCGGGGCCAGGGCGTAGCTGAAGGTGAAGCGGCCCAGCTGGATCAGCGGCTTGTCCGCCGGGCGGCCAGATGCGAAAGGATTCCACCCGGGTGATGGAGAGATTGCGCGTGGCCTCCACTTGTCCCACCGCTTTCCCGCTCTGCGCCAGGTAAAACGTCACCTTCAGTGAGTCCTGTCCCGCGCACCCAGCCGATCAGGTATTGTCCCGGCGGGAGCAGGAAGTCGCCCACCTTGAGCGGGACCTGGGAGACGAAATAGTGGGAGTACTTGCCGTCGGCGGAGTAGCCGGCAGTGATCAGCACCACCCCGGCGATGGCGTGGCCCTTGCCGTCGGTGATGCCGGATGCGGTGCGGAACTCGGTTTCAATGCGCTCGCTGATCACCGGCGCGCGGGCCGGAATCAATGCCCTCAGCTCCTCTTCGCTGGCGTTGTGCCAGCCCGCCGCTCGCGCCGGTCTGGCTGCGCAACGCCGGAGGCTGCCAGCAGCAGCAGCAACAAGACAAGGGGCAGCCTGCGCAGCCAGGGCAGCGCGCAGAGAATCCGCCTCAGGCAGCGGTTAGTCAAGGTGCACGATTCCCCTCTGCAGCGCGGTGGTGGCGGCCTGGGTGCGATCGGTGACTCCCAGCTTGCTGAGCAGGCTGTTGATGTGGGTCTTCACCGTGGCCTCGGAGATGTACAGCGCGGCGGCAATCTCTTTGTTGCTGTTGCCGCCCACGATCAGCTGCAGCACCTCGGTTTCGCGCGCCGGTCAGCGCGGGCGCGCTCATGCGCTCCGCCAGCCGCTCGGCGACCGGGGCCGGGATGCGCGATTTGCCGGCGTACACGGAGCGGATGGCATCCATCAATTCGTCGCCCGTCATGCCTTTCAGCAGATAGCCGCGGGCGCCCGCCTGCAGGGCGCGGTAAATATCCTCATCCCCATCGAAGGTGGTGAGCACGATGATGCGCGCCTGGGGAAAATCCATCCGGATGCTGGCCGATCGCTTCCACCCCATTCATCTGCGGCAGGCGCAGGTCCATCAACGTGATGTCGGGCTGGTGGAGGCGAAACAGCTCGATCGCCTTGCGCCCGTCGGCGGCTTCGGCGACGATGGAAAAATCGGGCACGGTGCGCAGCAGCGCCACCAGCCCCTGGCGCACGACGGCGTGGTCCTCGACGATCATGATCCGGATGGGATCGCTCATGCTGCCCACTTTCTCTCGCACTTCTCGTGCTCATGCCAGCGGCGCCTCGACCGAGACCCGCGTGCCCCCGCCGGGGGTGCTTTCCAGCACCAGCGCGGCGTCGATCTCGTCCCGCCCGCTCCTGCATGCCCCGGATACCGTAGTGGCCCTCCGGCCCGCTTCGCGCCGGGCGGCGGCTGGAATCCGCGGCCGTCATCCTCCACCCGCAGAGACACCCGCGCCGCCTCGTAAATCAGCTGCACGTCGATGCGCGTGGCCGCGGCATGGCGCACCGCGTTGACCACCGCCTCCTGGCCGATGCGCAGCAATTCCTCTTCGATTTTGCGCTGCCACCGGGCGGTAGGTCCCCTTCACCTGAAGGTACACCTTGGCGGTGGAGCCGCTGGCGATCCGGGTGCAGCTCTGGCTCAGGCGCGCGGGCAGGTCCTCCGCGCGCCGCAGCCTGCGGAACGCAGATCCCAGATGGAGGTGCGCGCCTCGGCCAGGCTGGCGCGCACCAGCGCGCGCGCCTGGTCGAGTTGCTGCGATCGGGCCGCCTCGCGCGAGCCGGCAAGCAGGCGAGCGACCAGCTCCAGCTGCACCGAGATGCCGACAAAGCCCTGGGCCAGCGTGTCGTGAATCTCCCGCGCCAGGCGTCCCCGCTCCGCCAGCACCGCGCCCCACTGCGCCTCCACCTGGCAGCACCCGCCAGCGATAGACCAGGTATCCCAGCAGCAGCAGCGGCCAGAGCCAGCGCGGAATAAAACCACTAGGTCTGGTAGTAATGCGGCAGCAGGCGCAGGCCGAACGAGGCGCCGGCGGTATTCCAGACCCCGTCGTTGTTGGCCGCCAGCACCCGGAAGCGGTAGCTGCCCGGGGGCAGATTGGTGTAAAAGGCCGCGCGCCGGCTGCCGGCCTCGATCCAGCCGCGGTCAAAGCCCTGCAGCTGGTAGCGGTACTGCACCTTCTGCGGGGCCACGAAGCTCAGGCCCGCATATTGGAATTCCAGCCGGTTGGCGCCCGGCTTGATGGTCAGCTCCTGATCCAGGCCGCGAACGCTGGTCATCGACCAGAACCTTCTCGATGACCACCGGAGGGGGCACGCGGTTTTCCGGCGCGTGCGTCGGGATCGATGAAGCTGACCCCGTCCAGGGTGGCGAACCACAGGCTTCCGTCGGCCAGCTTCCAGGCCGCCGGGTGGCCGCCTCCGCTGCACTCGCGGATGTTCATGCCGTCCGCCGTGCCGTAGGCCGTCGACCGCGATGGCGCTGGCCGCTCCCGACGGCGTAGGCGTTGAGCTGCGGCGATCGAGACCCGGAAGATGCCGGTCTTGGAGCTGAGCCAGAGATGGCCGCTGGCGTCTTCGAGCATGCCGTAGATGGTGCCCGGCAGCCCCTGGGAACTCCAGGGAAAGGCCTGAATCGCCGCCTGGCTGCAGGCGGTTGAGGCCGCCGCCGTTGGTGCCCAGCCAAAGCGTCCCCTGCGGTGTCCTGGGCGATCGCGGTGACGGTGTTGTTGGAGAGCCCCTGCTGCACGGTGTAGTTGGTGAAAGCGCCGTCGTGCAGGCGGCTCAGGCCGCCGGAGGTGCCGATCCAAAGATCGCCCCCGAGGCGCTCGGGCCCGGAGGATGGCGCCGATGAAGTCGCTGCCCAGACCGTCCATGCTGGAGTAGCTGGTGAACTTGCCTCCCGACCAGTGCGCCAGCCCGTGCCGGGTGCCGATCCACAGGCTGCCGTCGCGGTCGGTGTAGAGCGAGCGGATGAAATCGTCGGGCAGCCCGTCGGCCGAGGTGAATCGTCTCGACAGCCGCTTGGCCCGCCTCTGGTGGAGCAGGTTCAGCCCGTCGGGGGTGCCGATCCACAGGTCGCCGCCGGCCCCGCCGGCCAGCGAAAGGATGACGTTGCTGGACAGGCCGTCTGCGGTGGTGAAGTGGGCGAAGCCGGTGCTGGTGCGGCGATTCAACCCCGCCCCGTCGGTGCCGATCCACAGCTCGCCGTTCGCGCTCTGAAACACGCAGCGCACAAAGTTGCCGGAGAGCCCGTCGCTGGTGGTGTAGGTGGTGAACTTCTGGTCGCGCAGCAGGTGCAGGCCGCCGGAGTCGGTGCCCAGCCACAGGTCGCCTTCGCGGTCCTCGTACATCGACCAGCACCCGGTTGCCGGCCAAGGCGGAACCGGGGGCGAAGGACTGAAGCTGGTTGCCTGCGAGGCGGAAGACGCCCCGTTCGGTCGCGATCCAAAGCACTCCCTGGCGGTCGCGAAAGAAGTGATCCACGCGGTCCGTACGCTCCAGGCCCGATTGCGCCCGCAGCGAGCAGCAGCGGCGCCGTCGCTGGCCACGTGGACCATGCCGGCTGGCCGTGCCCACCCACATGCCGCCGGCCGCGTCGGGGTCGAGGGCGGTCACCTCGGTCTTGGCCGGGAGATGCGATGGGAACCGGGGCGAGCGTGCCGCCGGCATAGCGTTCCAGCCCCTCGCTGGTGCCGATCCAGAGATTTCCCTGGCGGTCGAGCTCGACCGCTTCCACCGCGATGCCGCTGAGCAGGTGCAGCGCCAGGCGCGGGGTGGCGGGCCTGGTGTCGAGGGCGAAGACGCCGCTGCTGCCGCCCAGCCAGAGCGTTCCCGTGCGCGTCCTCCGCCAGGGCGTGGCGATTGAGCGGGCCCGCGGCCTGGGCTCCGGCGACCGGCGGCAAAGCTTTTCCCGTTGAAGAAGGCCGGCCCGGCCGAGGTGATGGCCCAGAGCCGGTGGCGGCGGTCCTCATAGCTGAACCACACCGTGTCGGCGGGCAAGCCCTGGGCGGTGGTGTAGGCCGCAAAGGCGCCGTCGCGGTAGCTCACCAGGCCGGCGGCGGTGCTGATCCACAAAGTGCCCGATGCATCCTGGAGCAGGTCGTAGACGGTATCGCTCTTGAATTGCGGGGTATTCTCGGCGTCGAAGGTGACAAAGTCGATGCCGTCGAAGCGGACCAGGCCTCCGTCGGTGCCCAGCCACAGATAGCCGTCGCGGGTCTGCAGGATGGAGTGGACGGTGTTCTGCGGCAGGCCGGAATCGGTGCGCCAGGCCTGGTGGCCGTAGTGGTCGAGCGACCGTTGGGGATCGAGCGCCATGGCGGCATGCTCAACGCCAGCAGCAAAGCCCACAACCCAGCGCCATTGCCAGGCAGCCCGGATCATTCGCTCCAGTTTGCACCGGATGGTTGCCGGTTTCACAATGCGATGCCACCGATTCAGGCGCGTCTGGAGCATTTTCGTTGCGATTCCCGGCTGGCCGCTACCAGCACCTCGCGATCTCTATCGAGGCACCGAATTGCGGGACGCTTAAAAAAAGGCGCCCGTGTCAGAGCGCTTGGAGAATGAGTGTGCAGAACGATTGCCCTCCACCATAGGTCTACCGGCCAGGTCGTGTCTTGGACCCAGGGTACGGAATCTCACTCGAACTTTCGATGGATAGAGCGTCGCTCCTGGACGCCCAATCGGTAGGAACCGCGCTTCGAGCGGAGAACTTCGACGTGGGCCGTCCGGGGCCTCGCTCGGGCGGCGACCAGGGGGGCAAGATTCTCTTGGCGGGGACGATCGCCTGCTTGGCCGCGCCGCCGGAAAGGCGCGCAGCAATGCGGCGGGACCGTAACCGGTCGGCCATATGCTTGGGTACATCCGCTGACTTGATCAAACTCATTTTGGCTCCATGGTGTGCCGTTGACTTGGTAAATGTGGGCTCGTCTGGAGCAGAGAACAGGCTCTAGGCGAGAAGAAGGTGCACGATACTAGTGTACGCCCGGCGACGGATCCGGGCGACGGCACGGGGCGGAGACAGGCGTCCCGCGCTTTGCTGGCTATTGCTTTTCCCAGACCATGGTGGGGGGCGGATCACCGGGAGCGCCGCCGACCTCGGTCATGGTCTTGCCGTCGTCGGAGACGGTGTATTCCGAGGAGGAAATCTACGCTGCCATTCAATTTCTGCACCATGCGGAAACTGTAAGGCCCGGTGCGGGTGAGCGCCACGCGCAGCCCGGTGGGAATGTCCGGCCCCTCGACGGCCACTTCCTTGCCGTCGAAACTGGGCCACGCAGGTAGCCTTGAGCGCGGCAATTTTCAGCATCAGTGCCATCCAGGCCGGATTCCTGCATGGTGAATTCATTGGGTGAGCTGAGCTTGACCTCTGTGCTCTTCCAGGAGCCCATCAGCCCGCTGCGTGCCGGCGGTCCGCACATACTCTGCCGTGTCGGTATACAGATCTCCATTCGGCTTGACGCCGCTGGTGGTGACGGTGAGGTTTTTGCCGTCGGCCGGAGAGCTTCCAGGTGTCGCTGCTCAGCAGCTTGCCGTCCGTCTTCCTGTACTCGGTGGTCCAGCTATCGGGGCTGGTCTGCTCTCCAGATGGCCAGGTTGCCCGAGGGCATAGCGTAGTTCTTGCCGTCCGCGCGGAAGGAATAGGTGGTTCCCCCGGCGGTCAGCTCGATCGCATCGCCTTCCGCGGGCCGAAACTTCATGGTGTCGCCGGCCAGTTGGCTCTTTTCCTGGTTGAGTTTCCAGGTGCCGGCGAAGGGGTTTTGCGCCGCTGCCGTGCCGGCGGCGGCCAGTGCAGGCAAACAGCCAGATAGTGGCGAATAAGAATCGTCCTGGTCTCATGGGATCTCCCCTGCCTGGTTGCCGGTCATTCAGGCCGCAGAGGTTCTGCGGACTCGCTCGTCTCGGAGCGGAATCAGGACTGGTTCAGAGCCCAACGGCTCAGCGACCGGGCGCTAGATCATGGCCCGATGCGGACCTCGCTTGCAATGCAAATCGCGCACTTCACTGGAGAGGCGTGCTCAGTTCGTGAAAATGCTATGGCTAGTCGTCGTCGGCGGGGCGGGATGGCTGCGGGCGGTGAAGGAGTGCAGATGCAAGGCCGCGCTTGCAGGTCCGGACCGAATTCCTGCACCAGGTTGCCGACCAGGACTTCGCCCATCTGCTCATGGCCGAACTGGACTCCCTGCACCAGAGGACTGTATAGGCGGTGGGGATACCAGTAGGTGGAGATCATGCCCGAGCCGTAGGCGCCGGCGATCTGCGGCACGTCGAGCGTCAGCCGTCCGTCCTGCCGATAGGTGGTGAAGGTCATCTTGAGGGCGTGGGCGCTGCGATGGAGCGTGCCGGCGCATTTGCAAGCGAGTGTAACGCGGGTCGAGCCCGGTCACGTCCGGCCAAGCCCGTCGTGAATGACATTGCGGGCGGCCAGCTGGCCGTATTCGCTGGCGAAACGCCGGGTATAGCCGCTTCCCGTCCTCATCCCACTTGGCCGGCGTATGTCGGATCTGGTCGACCATTGCGCCGGCGGAAAGCCCCACAAAGGCTCCCGGGGAGGCGTAGGTATCGTTCAAGAAGAGGGTCAGCCGGTCTTGGCGGTCAGCGGCCCCGTACTGCTCGCCGCGGAATCGGGCGGGTTGCTCTCGCTTGAGGCCGGGGCCAGGCTGCGGGAAAGCGGTTCCAGGCCGGAAGCCGGCGATGCGGGGAATGGCAGCCCACCTCCCGGCACGGTTTCGCTGGCGACCAGAACCGTGCCGGCAGGCAGCGTTTGGGCCCCCAGCACCGCCCCGGTGCTTATGCCGAGAGCGCAGACGAGAACAACCTGGCAGATCTTCATACCAACCCCGCTTTCGGGCGAAAACAAGATCTTCACCGCAGCTGCGTACCTGCGAACCAGGCGGACTTCCGAGCAGCAAGGAAAGCATGGCAGCGGCGCCCGGCCATGGCAAGGAAACAACCGACCGGCCGCTTACGAAAGCAGCCTACCCAGGTGCACCGAGGTCGCAACCGATAACCCATTCGGGTAGCAGACGATCATGTCTTCCTCCCCGAGAATTTGCCTCTTCTCGGAAAGGCGCAGTCCTGCCGGGTGCTGCGAAACAGGAAATCCAGGTGCGCTGGTGCGAGCCTGGGGTCCCGCTTCGGCTATGCCGGCAGGTCGAAAATAGCCTACTGTCCGGACGCGGCCCTCCTGCCCGTGCTGCTGGCGGCTGCCGGCTTTTCGCCCGTATAGGTCACCCGCCAGATGGAGTTCGAGCCGTCGTCGGAGACCAGCAACGATCCATCCTTGGCCACGGCGATGCCCACCGGACGGCCCCACACCTTGCCGTCGGGAAGCACGAAGCCGGTGAGGAAGTCTTCATATTCTCCCGTGGCCTTGCCGCCGCCATGGGCACGGTGATCACTTCATAGCCGCCGCGCGGATCCCGGTTCCAGGAACCATGCTCGGCGGCAAAGGCCCAGCCATGATAACTGGGAGGGGAATTGCGAGCCCTCATAGAACTGCATCTCGAGCGAAGCGAAGTGGGGATTGAGCAGGACGTCGGGGACGATGACCTTGGCCTTCAGCTCGGGATGTTTGCCCATCTGCCGCGGGTCCTGAATGCCGCCCATGTAGTACCAGGGCCAGCCGTAGAAGCCGCCCTCCTGCACGTGGGTGATGTAGTCGGGAACCAGGTTGTTGCCCAGGGCATCCCGTTCATTGGTGGAGCACCACAGTTCGCCCGGTGGTGGGGTGGATGGTTTCTCCCACGCAGTTGCGGATGCCCGTAGGCGTACACCTTCTCGAATTTGCCTTCGGGCGTGAACTCGAGCACGTCGGCGCGATGAAACTCGGCTGGAGTGGTGTCGGATCGTCGTCATTGGAATGCGAGCCGACCGACACCAGCATGTGCTTTCCGTCCGGGGTAAAGACGATGTCCCGGGTCCGGTGGCCACCGCCGCCGGGCAGCGTCGGCCAGGGTCTGTGCCGGGCCGCGGGCCTTCATGTCCCCATTCTGGTAAGGAAAGCGGACGACGGATGCGGTGTTGCCGACGTAAACCCATTGCGGGTTGGGGCCGCTGGGGTAGAAGTTGATGCCGAACGGCCCTTTCAGGCCGGTGGCGAAGACCTCCATCTGGCCGGCCTTGCCGTCGGCGCCGATGCCGCGAAAGACCATGATCTTTCCCGGCGTGCTCTCCGCCAGGAAGATGTCGCCATTGGGCGCCATCCGCATCAGGCGCGGGTTCTCCAAGCCGGTGGCAAACTGCTCCACCTTGAAACCAGCCGGAGCCTGCGGCCACACCCCGTCCGGGCGGGGAAGATCGCGGCTGCGTTGTTGGCCGATTGGGTGGCATACGGCTGGGGAAGGTCGGCCACGGTGAGCTTGCGCCGAACGCCGGGATGTTCCTTGGTGTAGTCGGTAAAGGCGTCCTGGCCGGTCAGGGTCTGCTGCGCGGCACAGGCAGCGTGACCAAAGCGGAAAGCATGACGGCCGCGGGCAAATGGGGCAACTTCATGGGGGAATCCTCCAGGGAAGGGTAGGGAACCCTCAGGCGCACGGGCCTGAAGATTCGCGATGGCAGTTCTTCTCCAGTTTAGAGCGAATTCCATAGCCTTGCTTCAGTCTCTCGGCCGGCGCTGTTCAGGAGAGAATCGGGAGGGCGGAATCTCTTGCCTTTACCGCCAAGAATCTTCAAAATATAGTAGTGAATATCACTACATTGGAAGGGAGCGATAGAGATGGAAAAAACGGTTTCGGCTGCGGATGCCAATCGGAAATTCTCGCAACTCCTTGCAAGGTGTTCGACAGGGGCGCAGCTATGTGGTCACAAGTCACGGGAAACCAATCGCCAAGATCTCCCCGGTTGACGAACCCGAGAAGATCGAGGTCAGCGCACGAGAAGTGCTGCTTGCCAGATTGCGGCGGCAACCTGTGCTGAGAGCGGATCGTTGGACGCGAGACGAACTGTACGAGGATGCACGGTGAGAGTCGCGCTGGACACGAATGTTCTGGCTTACGCCGAAGGAGTCAATGGGGCCTCCATGAAAAACGTAGCGCTCGAGCTGGTGGACCGGCTGCCGCAAGCCTCCGTAGTCCTGCCTGTACAAACGCTTGGCGAACTCTTTCAGGTTCTGGTCCGCAAGGCTGGTCGCTCGCCGGAAGACGCCCGCTCTGCAATCCTCAGTTGGCGCGATGCTTTTGCTCTCCTCGAGACCTCGGCTGGCGGCCGTTCTGGCGGCCACCGATCTGGCGGTCAATCACCAACTCGGTATATGGGATGCCGTTATTCTGTGTGTTGCCGCGGAGGCGAATTGCAGCTACTCCTGTCTGAGGATATGCAGGATGGATTTATCTGGCAGGGAGTCACGATCGTCAATCCCTTTGCACGCTCCAGGCACCCTCCGTTGAAAGCGCTGCTCAATCAGAAACCATGACGGGAGAGCGCGGCCCAGCAGACGGTCGCCGGTTACTGCGCCGCGGGCGGCGTGTGGTTGGGCCCGGGCTGAGGCAAGGAGCGCAGGGAGTTCGGAGCCGTCACCAGTTTTTGCAGCAGGGCCACCGGCAGCGTAGCCGTAACCACCGCGCGGTCGTTCTTGTGCTCGATGTCGGTGGAATTGAGCAGGTCGCGTATATCGGCATTGGTCATCGCCGAGGGCAGGTTGTTTTCCGCCGCGCGGCCGATGGCGACCATGGTATTCAAGGCGTCGGAGGAGACCGTGGCCGCCAACTCCGTGGGGGCAATCTCTTCGATCCTGAGGCGCAAAGCGCCCCGCCCAACGCAGCGAGCCGATGAACGTGGTGTTGAGCGCCACGGGAAAATGAAAACCCATGATGCTGATGCCATCGCTCTTGAGCGGCACGCTGATCTTTCCAATGCCCCAGGCGACCGAGAGCAAAGGCACCTCGGCGTAATGATCGGTGAGCAGGGAAGAGCCGGAAAAAGGCAGCGCCGAGGTGCGATAGCGGTCGAGCATGGAATGAATCTGCTCCGGCGTGGGCGTGTTGGAGGCAGCCACCATGTCATAGCCGAGCAGCGCTACGCGGACCGTCCGGCCCTGGCTCGGGATGTCGTAGATGGTGTGTCCGGCATACTCCTCGGTCTGCGCGGCGATCGAGCCCAGGTAAGCGCTGAGGCGCTTGCCGATCGATGTGGCCGAGAAAGACCTCAGAGAACGCCACCGCCCCATTCGGGCCCAGGGGGTTAGGCATGCGATGCAGGGCGAAGGCCACCTCGTCCAGGTCGCGTTCGAATTCGAACCCGGTGGCGTCGATAAACGCTCTGATACTGGGGGTCGTGCGGCACCTGGTGCTGGTCGAAGTGGGTGTAGGCGCGCAGCGGCCGCAGATTGAAATAGAGAATGCAGTCGGATTCCGGAAGCAGCCGCGCGGCCTCGGGCGGGGCCTTGCGCCGCAAGTAAGCCGCCAGCGCCACCAGCAGGAGAACGAGCAAAACAATGATGATGGTCGCCTTGGTGCGCCTGGGCATGCGAGGTACGGTTTACCACCCTCATCAGTCGAGGAATGATAGCATCCGGCTCCGCGGCGAACACGGCTCCTGCGCAAATTGCGGAGCCGTTCCGCCCTGTGGTAACCTTGGCAATTGTGAACCTGCTGCGAGACCGGTGCCAAGGTCTTGTTTTTGGGGCGGGAAACACGGCTGTTCGGGCTGGCGTAGCTCAGCTGGTAGAGCATCTGATTTGTAATCAGACGGTCGGGGGTTCAAGTCCCTTCGCCAGCTCCAGAGTTTCGTGCGCCGGAGGTATCCCGCCGCAATCATTCCACACTGACGTATGTTTCCTTTGAGCTGGCTGCGCGGGAAAGCGTCTGCGGAATGGGGTCGTGTGGATGATCTCCGGCTTCGCGGCGATTTGTTGTGTCAGATCGGGAGCATGTTCGTCCCGGTCTGCGATTGTGCACAGGTGGCCGAGCGGTTAATGGCAGCAGACTGTAAATCTGCCGCTCCTTGGAGCTACGGAGGTTCGAATCCTCCCCTGTGCACCATGGGATTGGAACGCTGGGATGGATATTGGAAACCGGACCGCGGTCACCGGGGCGTAAGTGGATTGCGCTGGGCTTGCTGGTAGTCCTCTGCGGTTTGGCAGTAAAAACCATCGACCCGGGCAAGGTGCGCTCGGTGGTATTGCTGTTGCTGGGTTTTTTCGCGTTGCGGATCGTGCTCACGGCGGCTCGCTTCGCGATAGCATGGCGAGTAAGTTTTTTAGGGCTGATGTAGCTCAGTCGGTAGAGCACTCCCTTGGTAAGGGAGAGGTCACCGGTTCAATCCCGGTCATCAGCTCCAGATTTGTAGTAGGTGTGTTGTTGGGGAAGAGCGGAGGCTTATCGCCTGCAAGCTAGGAAGCCGATAAGGCATCAGCTCTCAGCAGCTTTGTGCTGTGTCGGGCCCGACTTTAGTCGGGCTGCAGCTGGCTGATGAGGGCTTTAGCCCCTGAGGTACGTTGTTTGTCGGGACGGAGTCGCGGGAGTAACTCAGTGGTAGAGTCACAGCCTTCCAAGCTGTTGGTCGCGGGTTCGATTCCCGTCTCCCGCTCCAAACTTTTTTGTGCGTGAGAGCCTCCGAAATGTTTGTGCAGACAGTCTTACCGATTGAGGATGAGGCGCATTTCGCCGCAGTCAAGGCGTCGCTGGAGCCCTTGTTCGCCTCCGGCAATGTCGCCGGATATCTGAAGCGGGTGCAGCGATCCAAGCTGCGGGTGCGGGATTTCGAGGGCCTGCTGGAGCGTGGACTGCTGGGTGCGGCCACTGCCGAGGCTTACCGGGCGCTGGGCGATTCCGACCGCGGCCAGGCGCGTGAGCTCTACCTGTCGCTGGTGGAGCAAGTTGCGCCGGAGCTGCGCACGCAGGTTTTTAAAGGTATATGCCTACTACTGAGTTGGCGTTGCCCGTGGCGCGCGAAAGCACCTATATCGTGGTGTGGGAGTTCCAGGTCAAGGCGGAGTGCGAGGCGGAGTTTGTGGCGGCCTACGGGCCGGATGGGGAATGGGCGCGCCTCTTCCGCCGCTCCCCGGAGTTCCTGGGGGTAGAACTGCTGGGCAGTGTGGGCAACGCCGCCCGGTTCTTCACCCTGGACCACTGGGGTTCGGCTGGCGGCAATGGACGTGTTTCTGGCCGCCAACGCCACCGCGTACGATGTGCTGGATCGGCGGTTTACCGGGCTTACGGTGTGGGAGCGGCGGATTGGCGGCTTTCCCTGCGACGCTTAAGAAATTTACGAGTTTATTAGGAAGCTAGAGAGGGACGAGATGGCGAAGGAGAAGTTTGACCGGTCCAAGCCGCACGTGAACGTGGGGACGATTGGGCACATTGATCACGGCAAGACGACGCTGACGGCGGCGATCACGAAGGTATTGTCGAAGCACAATCCGAAGATCCAGTTTCGTTCGTTTGATTCGATTGACAATGCGCCGGAGGAGCGGGAGCGGGGCATCACGATTGCCACCGCGCACGTGGAGTACGAGACGGCGAACCGTCACTATGCGCACGTGGACTGTCCCGGGTCACGCCGACTACATCAAGAACATGATCACCGGCGCGGCGCAGATGGACGGAGCGATCCTGGTGGTGGCGGCGACCGATGGTCCGATGCCGCAAACCAAGGAGCACGTGCTGCTGGCCCGCCAGGTAGGGGTTCCCTACATCGTGGTGTTTCTGAACAAGTGCGATGCGGTGGAAGACGAGGAGCTGACCGACCTGGTGGAGATGGAAGTGCGGGAGCTGTTGTCGAAGTACAACTTCCCTGGGGACGATGTGCCGGTGATTCGCGGCTCGGCCTTGGGTGGGTTGAACGGCGAAGCGCAGTGGGAAGCCAAGATCGACGAGCTGATGGATGCGGTGGACAAGAACGTGCCCTTGCCGGCGCGAGCCATCGACCAGCCGTTCCTGATGCCGATTGAAGACATCTTCTCCATTTCCGGCCGTGGCACGGTGGTGACGGGCAGGATCGAGCGGGGCAAGATCAAGGTGGGCGAAGAGGCGGAGATTGTCGGCTTCCGGGAGACCCGCAAGACGGTGGTGACCGGCGTCGAGATGTTCAAGAAGCAGCTGGACGAAGGGCTTGGCCGGGGACAACGCGGGTCTGTTGCTGCGCGGCATTGCCAAGGAAGACGTGGAGCGCGGGATGGTGTCTGGCCAAGCCGGGATCGATCACGCCGCACACCAAGTTCAAGGGCGAGATTTACGTGCTGAGCAAGGAAGAGGGCGGCCGTCACACGCCGTTTTTCAATGGCTACCGGCCGCAGTTTTACTTCCGCACCACGGATGTGACGGGGACGGCGAAGCTGCCGGAAGGCACGGAGATGGTGATGCCGGGGGACAATGTGCAGCTGGAGATTGAGCTGCATACCCCGGTGGCGATGGAAAAGGGCCTGCGTTTTGCCATCCGCGAAGGCGGCCGCACGGTAGGCGCCGGCACCATCACCGAGATCATCAAGTAGGTCTGCGCGACCGGGGCGGACAGCGGACGTTTCGACTTTCGGGGGTGAAATTTCAGGGGCGTGAATCGCCCCGGAATCGGTTAGGATAGAGCTATGCGTGAAATAATTACCCTGCAGTGTCCGGAATGCAAAGAGCGCAATTACTCGACGACGAAGAACAAAAAGACGACCACAGGCCGGCTTGAGTTCTCGAAGTTCTGCAATCGCTGCCGCAAGCATACCGCGCACAAAGAAACCAAATAGTTCAGCGTTTGTTGGAAGCATCTGAACTTACTGCTATTTCTGGTCTCGCTGGCGCATCGTGGCTCCTTGGTACAGGATTATTGCTGAGCGCCTGTGGTCGGAGAGCCGAAGCTCAGCTCTGGCGTCTGGCAGAGAGTTATGCAGTTGTGATTTGAGGGGCGTAAGCTCAACGGTTAAACTGTCGGTCTCCAAAACCGAACTTGGGGGTTCGAATCCCTCCGCCCCTGCCAGTTCGTGAGTAGTCGTGTACGCATGAGGCCAGGCGAAGTCTGAGGCTCTGGGAAGAAGGAAGCATTATGGCGAAGTCAACCACAGTGGTTCGCGATGAGAAGCAGAGCCCACAGCCGGAGAAAGCTGTGACCAAGGCAAAAGCCGCGGACAAGTTGGCGGAACGAGGGCAAGAGATTCCTGGGCAGGGAAATCAGCTCACCGGGATGTTCACCAGGACTGCGGATTTTCTGAGGGATGTGCGCAGCGAGATGCGCAAGGTGACCACGCCGTCGCGGGAGGAAGTGCGCACCACGACGACGGTGGTGATCGTGACGGTGTTTGCCTTTGCTGCCTATTTCTATGTCGTGGATGCGGTACTCAGCCGGGTGATCCAGTCCTTGCTGCACTGGCTGGGCGGGGTACAGTAAGTGTTGAAAGAGAAATTAGAGAAATCGATGACGGAAGACAACCAGGCCCCGAGACGCCGCCCGGCCAACCCCTGAGGAAGGGCTCACGCCCTCGGCCAACGATCGTTTCAAGTGGTACATCATCCACGCGTATTCGGGCTTTGAGCGCAAGGTGAAGGAGTCGATCGAGGGCCGGGTGCAGGCCTTCGGCCTGCAGAACAGGATTGGCCGGGTCATGATCCCGACCGAGCCGGTCACCGAGGTCTTCAACGGGAAAAAGCGTACCGTCGAGCGGGTCTTTCTGCCCGGTTATGTGCTGGTGGAGATGGATCTGGATAACGACCTGTGGCACGTGATGAAGAACACGCCGCGGGTGACAGGCTTTCTGGGCACGGGCGACAAGCCGGTCGCGTTGAGCGAGCAAGAAGTCAGTTCGATCCTCTTCCGCACCGATGTTTCCAAAGACAAGCCGCGGATGAAGATCAAGTTCGAGAAGAACGAATCGGTCCGCATCACCGATGGGCCCTTTGCCAACTTCAATGGCGTGGTCGATGAGGTCAACGAGGACCGCGAAACGCTGAAGGTGATGGTCACCATCTTTGGCCGCTCGACGCCGGTCGAACTCGAGTTTGGCAAAGTCGAAAAAGTAGTTTAGAGCAGAAAGGTTATTGCGATGCCTCCAGTTAAAAAAGTACAGACCCAGGTAAAGCTGCAGATTGAAGCCGGCAAGGCGACGCCGGCGCCCCCGGTCGGCCCGGCGCTCGGCCAGGCCCAGGTCAACATCATGGAGTTCTGCAAGCAGTTCAATGCGCGCACGCAGAACAAGGAGATGGCGGGCCTGATCATCCCCGTCGTGATCACGGTCTACGTGGACCGCACCTTCACCTTTGTCACCAAGACGCCGCCGGCGGCGGTGCTGCTGAAGAAAGCCGCGAACCTGGCCAAGGGCTCAGGCACCCCGAACAAGGACAAGGTAGGCAAAGTGAGCGAGGCCCAGGTGCTGGAGATCGCCAAGCAGAAGATGCCCGACCTGAACACCGTCTCCGTCGAGTCAGCGGTCAAGAGCATCAAGGGCACCGCGCGGTCCATGGGCATCGAAGTCACGGCTTAGGCGTATCCCTCGCTATCGCAGCAACGTGCAGACCTGCGCTCCGATCGGGATGACCAGCAGGATAGAGCAAGCGCTCTCAGCGCATTGTCATCCCGACCGGAGCGAAGCGTAGTGGAGGGATCTGCAGTTCACTTCTCCCTCGAATTGTGCGGGAAGAAATTGTGAGATAATCAAAAATGCGTCTTGAGCAGCATCCAGACGCAAGTCAACGGTCGCGAGTAGCAATACGAGCGGCCAACACCACGGCAGGACAGCAGCAAAGTCCAGGCGGTGGAAGACAGAGGAAGCATGGCAAAGAAAATCAGCAAAAACATGGCGAAGGTGCGCGCCCAGGTGGAAGACCGCCCGTACTCGCTGCAGGACGCAGTTCCCCTTCTCAAAAAAGTTCAATATGCCAAGTTCGACGAGACCGTCGATCTGACCCTGCGTCTGGGCGTAGACCCCAAGCATGCCGATCAGATGGTGCGCGGAACGGTAGTTCTGCCGCACGGGCTGGGCAAGACCAAGCGGGTAGCCGTCATCGCCTCCGGAGACCGTCTGCGCGAGGCGGAAGCAGCCGGCGCCGACATCGTCGGCGGCGAAGACATGGTGGAGAGGATCCAAAAGGAAAGCTGGACCGATTTCGACGCGCTGATCGCCACCCCGGACATGATGAAGTCCGTCGGCCGTCTGGGCAAGGTGCTTGGCCCCCGCGGCCTGATGCCCAATCCCAAGACCGGCACCGTCACCAACGACGTGGCGGCGGCGATTCGCGAGATCAAGGCCGGTAAGGTCGAATTCCGCACCGATAAAACGGCCCTGGTGCACGTTCCGGTGGGCAAGCTCTCCTTCCCTCCGCAGAAGCTGATTGACAACGCGACCACGGTGATCAACAGCGTAGTCCGGGCCAAGCCGTCGGCGGCTAAGGGCAAGTACATCCGCGGCATCACGCTCAGCTCGACCATGGGCCCCGGCATCCCGCTCGACAGCGAGGTCGCTGAGGCGGCCGCGAAACCCTAGATACGGATTTCATCATGGCTCTGCGCCGGCATGCCGCGCAGAAGCGCCAGCCGCCGCACACGGCGAAGCGGACAAAAGGCTGGTTTTATGGCACTTACCAAGGCGAAAAAAGCAGTACAGATCGATCAGCTCGCGCACGAGCTCGAAGGCTCGACCAGCGCCATCGTCGGCACCTTTGCCAAGCTCACCGTCTCCCAGGACTTCGAGCTGCGCAAGGTGGTGCGGAGCGCGGGCGGCCGCTATCGGGTGCTCAAGAACAAGCTGGCGGCCCGGGCAGTCCAAGGGAACCAAGGTAGAGCAGGCGCTGCAGGGGCTGAAGGGCGTTTCCTCGGTGGCCTATACCAGCGGCGACCCGGTGGCCCTGGCCAAGGCGCTCTCCACCTGGATGCAGGAGAACGCCGAGTTCACCTTCAAGCTGGGCATTGTCGACGGCAAGTATCACGGTTGAAGAAGTCAAGCAGCTGGCGACCATGCCGTCCAAGGAGGCAGATCTTCTCCAAGCTGCTCTTCCTCATCAATGCCCCGGCGCAGCGCCTGGTCACGGTGATGAACGCCGCCGGCCGCGATCTTGCGGTGGTGGTCAACCAGGCAGTCGAGCAAGGGAAATTTGCCGCTCCGGCTCGCGGCGCCGAGCCAAGCCGGCCGCCAAGCGGCACCAGCAGCGCCGCGAACCGGTCGCAGACGCCCGAGGCAGAGCCGGCGGCCGAGGCCCCGGCGGAAGTACTGCGCCTGAAGCAGCTCCAGCGGCAGCAGCCGCAGCGGTCGCCGAAGCAGCTCCGGTCGAAGCACTCGCGAGCCGCAGCGGTGCCGCCGAAAGCGCCGGCAGGCGAGGCGGCTGCCGAGACGGGCGAGGATTCGCAAACGGAGCCGCGGCCACGGAACGGTCGAAGGCTAGCATTTTCGGCTGTGAAGGGTGCCATGTCGGGCAATCGGAAACCTCGCAGGATGTGGCAAGCGGCGGCCTGAAAGGGCTTTCCGCAGTATCAATTAAGTACAGTGCGTTGATTACCAAAGTTTTGTTACAGTGGAGAGAAAAATGGCGGATTTGCAGCAGTTGGAAGATCAGATTGTGGGCTTGAGCCTGTTGGACGCGGCGGCTCTGGTAAAGAAGCTTGAAGAGCGCCTCGGGGTCTCGGCGGCAGCCGCAGCCCCGGTGGCCGTAGCTGGCGGCGGAGGCGGCGCTGCCGCCGCTGCGCCGGTCGAGGAGAAGACCGAGTTCACCGTCATCCTCAAGGATGCCGGTGCCAACAAGATCAATACCATCAAGGCAGTACGGGAAGTGACCTCGCTCGGGCTGAAGGAAGCCAAGGACCTGGTCGATGGCGCTCCCAAGCCGCTGAAGGAGAACGTCAGCAAGGAAGAAGCCGAGACCGTCCGCAAGAAGTTCGAGGGCGTGGCTACCGTCGAAGTCAAGTAAAAAATCGAATTTTTTCGATTAGCAAGTTGCGTGCCAAAGCAGGACGCGCTATCATTATTTTTAGCGCGTCTCTGCCAGGCATAGACTTGTTACCTGACCGAGCGGTTCTTTGCATACGATTCTCATTCGAGATGGCAGTTTGTATGCGATCTACTATTCCGGTGCATTCTGCGCCGGCACACACCTGCGAAATGGGCGGCGGACTTCGTGGTGTGGTGAACGATCTGCTGTAGGGCGGCGCACACGCGGCTTATTGGAATCAGCGGGATTCGGAAATTCTCATCTTGTCAAGTGCACAATTCGGTTGTGACGCTCGTGGGTAGTTCTGTCCCCACGAGCAGTTCGGCGTCTCTCCAGCGCTGCGCTCTTGCCTGCCTGTCAAGCTTCCGCTGCATGCGCCCAGCCCGATTTACGGCCCTCGCATGCCGTCCAAGAGCACACCGGCAATTGCTCTGACGTTCGCTTGTCAGTCAACGTTGCCTAGCAAGTAAAAGCGCAGTGTGTTCGCCGAAACGAGGCGGCGAAAACACGTCATCGCGCAAGCAAAAACATCTGGGGAACCCGCGAGACTCGGCCGGTACCCCACTTTGCCCCACCTCGCGTCCCACGAGTCTCAGGAGTGAAGCATGCCGAACGAGCACCGCGCCATTCGTAGCCGTCTCGATTTTTCCAAGATCCCAACCGCCATCCAGATCCCGAACCTGATCGAAGTGCAGCGCCGCTCCTATGAGCGCTTTCTGCAGATGGACAAACTGCCTTCGGAGCGGGAAGACAACGGGCTGCAGTCCGTCTTTGTCTCGGTTTTCCCCATCACCGATTTCCGCAATATCTCCCAACTGGACTTTGTCGACTTCTCCATCGGCAACTGGGAGTGCAAGTGCGGTCACCTCAAGGGACTGCATCACCTGCGTACCGCCTGCGTCAATTGCGGCGCCATGGTGATCACCGATCCCTTCCATCCCGGCGAGGTGCTTTGCCAGAAGTGCGGCACCTACAACAAGAACACGCCGGACTTCTGCAACAAGTGCGGTGATCCGGTCGGTCTGCAGTTGAAGTATGACCAGGCGGAGTGCGAAGAGCGCGGCATGACCTACTCCGCGCCGCTCAAAGTGACCGTTCGCCTCACCATCTACGACAAAGACCCGGAGACGGGCGCGAAATCGATTCGCGACATCAAGGAACAGGAAGTGTTCTTCGGCGACATTCCGCTGATGACGCAGAATGGCACCTTCATCGTCAACGGCACCGAGCGCGTCATCGTCAGCCAGTTGCACCGCTCGCCCGGCGTCTTCTTTGAGACCGCCAGCAACCGCACCTACTTCCTGGGCAAGATCATCCCCTACCGCGGCTCCTGGGTGGAGTTCGAATACGACCAGAAGAACACCCTCTACGTCCGTATCGACCGCAAGCGCAAGTTCCTGGGCACCATCTTCCTGCGCGCCCTGGGCCTGCGCTCGGATGAAGACATTCTCAAGACCTTCTACCTGGCCGACACCATCACGGTGAACAACGGCAAGCTGGCCTGGCAGGTCAGCGAGGATGCCGAGAAGGGAACGCACCTGCTGGGCGCCAAGCCGGCGCATGCCGTCGTGGTCAAGGGCGAAGAGATTGCCCACTCCGGCCGCAAGATCACGCCCAGCATCCTCAAGGCGCTGCGCAATCACAAGGTCACCTCGGTAGAGATCGAAACCGCGGAGCTGGATGGCGCCATGACGCTGGCCGATGTGGTCGACACCATCGACCGGCGAAGTGCTGCTCGAGGCCAACCACGAGCTGACCGCGGACAAGATCCACAAGATCACCGAGAGCGGCGTGACCTCGTTCCAGGTCTTCTTCCCCGACCGCGACGATGTGGGCAACATCATCACCAACACCCTGCGCCGCGACTCGGTGCGCAAGCCCGAGGAAGCGCTGATCGAGATCTACCGCAAGCTGCGTCCGGGCGATCCGCCGACGCTCGATACCGCCACTGCGTTGTTCGAAGGCATGTTCTTCGATCCGCGCAAGTACGACTTCTCGCGCGTAGGCCGGCTGAAGTTCAACATCAAGCTCTACGAATCGCAGGACGCGACCCAGCTCGACAAGCGCACCCTGACGCCGGAAGACTTCTACGGCACCATCCGCTACCTGCTCAAGCTGCGCAAGAACATCGGCGTAGTGGACGACATCGATCACCTCGGCAACCGCCGCGTGCGCGCCGTCGGCGAGCTGATGGAGAACCAGTTCCGCATCGGCCTGGTGCGCATGGAGCGCGCCATCAAGGAAAAGATGAGCGTGTATCAGGAGATGTCGACGGCCATGCCGCACGACCTGATCAACGCCAAGCCGGTGATGGCGGCCATCCGCGAATTCTTCGGCTCCTCGCAGCTGTCGCAGTTCATGGATCAGACCAACCCTCTCTCTGAGATCACCCACAAGCGGCGGCTTTCCGCCCTTGGGCCGGGCGGTTTGAGCCGGGAGCGTGCGGGCTTTGAAGTGCGCGACGTACACCCCACGCACTACGGCCGTATCTGCCCGATTGAGACGCCGGAAGGTCCGAACATCGGCCTGATCAGCTCGCTCTCGTGCTTTGCGCGCATCAACGAATACGGCTTCATCGAGTCGCCGTATCGCCGCGTGCGCGACGGCCACATCCTCGACTACGTGCAGGTCACCAATGCCGGCGAGAGCGGCCTGCGTGTCGGCGATCCGCTGGAGAAGAAGGAAGCGCTGCGGCTGAACGAGAAGCTGGCCGCACGAGCACAAGCGCGCTCATCGAGTTCGATCCCTTCTCCTTCTATCTGTCGGCATGGGAAGAAGATCGTCACACCATTGCCCAGGCCAACATCGAGCTGGACTCGCAAGGCCAGATCGTCGAAGACCTGGTCAACGCCCGCCGGCAAGGCAACTTCGTGCTGGTGAACCGCGCGAAGTGGATTACATCGACGTGAGCCCCAAGCAGTTGGTCTCGGTCGCTGCTTCGCTGGTGCCGTTCCTCGAGCATGACGACGCCAACCGCGCCCTGATGGGCGCCAACATGCAACGCCAGTCGGTTCCTCTGCTGGTGGCGGAAGCGCCGCTGGTCGGTACCGGGATGGAAGGCGTGACCGCGCGCGACTCCGGAGCGGTCATTCTGGCCAAGCGCAACGGCATCGTCGATTCGGTCGACTCCGAGCGCATCATCGTCCGCGTGGAGGGTGAGCATCATCCCACCCAGTTGTCCCGCGAAGTCGGTTCGGATATCTATCAGCTGATCAAGTTCAAGCGTTCCAACCAGAACACTTGCATCAATCAGAAGCCGATTGTTCGCCAGGGCGACCGGGTGATCAAGGGGCAGGTGATCGCCGATGGTCCTTGCACCGAGCAGGGCGAGCTGGCCCTGGGCCGCAATGTGCTGGTGGCCTTCATGCCGTGGCGCGGTTACAACTTCGAGGACGCGATCCTGATCTCCGAGAAGCTGGTGCGCGACGATTACTACACCTCGGTGCATATCGAGGAGTTTGAAATCGAAGCCCGCGACACCAAGCTGGGACCGGAAGAGATCACGCGCGATATTCCCAACGTCTCCGAGTCGGCGCTGCGCGACCTCGACGAGAGCGGAGTCATCCGCATCGGCGCCAAGGTCAAGCACAACGACATCCTGGTCGGCAAGGTAACGCCCAAGGGCGAAACCCAGCTGACCCCGGAAGAGAAGCTGCTGCGCGCCATCTTCGGCGAAAAGGCCGGCGATGTTCGCGACGCCTCGCTGACCTGCCCTCCGGGTATCGAAGGCACGGTGGTCGACGTCCGCATCTTCTCCCGCAAGGGTCAGGAGAAGGACGAGCGCGCCAAGCTGATCGAAGGCGAGCAGATTGCCAAGCTCGAAAAGAACCTGGCCGACGAAATCCGCATTCTGACCGACGAGCGGTTGAAGCGGTTGGAATCGATTCTGGGCGGCAAGGAAGTGCTGGCTGACCTGCACGACGAGCGCACCAACAAGCGCCTGATCGTGAAGGAACAGATCATCGATCGCGACACCATCGAGCGCATTTCCACCCGCAACCTGAAGCGTATTCGCTACGCCGACAAGGATCCGCGGGTGAACGAGCAGATCGACGAGATCGAGGAGATGACCTCGCGTCAGATCGATGTGCTGCGCAAGATCACCAACGAGAAGATCGGCAAGCTGCAGAAGGGCGATGAGCTGGCGCCAGGCGTGATCAAGCTGGTCAAGGTCTACATCGCCATGAAGCGCAAGCTGTCGGTGGGCGACAAGATGGCCGGCCGCCACGGGAACAAGGGCGTCATTGCCCGCATTCTTCCCGAGGAGGACATGCCCTATCTGCCCAACGGCACGCCGGTGGAGATCGTTCTCAACCCGCTCGGTGTTCCTTCGCGTATGAACGTGGGTCAGATCCTGGAGACGCATCTGGGCTGGGCCGCACATCAGCTGGGCGAGAAGATCGCCGAGGTGGTGGAGCGCAATCGCGACGCCAACGAGGTTCGCGCCCTGGTGACGGAGCGCTTTGCCAACACGGCGACGCTGCGCCAACTGCTGGAGCTCGATGACGAGATGCTGTTGCGCGTCGCAGCGCGGCATGAAGCGCGGCATCTGGTTCGGCACCGCGGTATTCGACGGCGCCAAGGAAGCAGAGCTCAAAGCGCTGCTGGCCGCGGCCGAACTACCCAGCTCGGGCAAGACGCCGCTCTTTGACGGCATGACGGGCGAGGAGTTCGAGCAGCCGGCAACTGTGGGCTACATCTACATGCTGAAGCTTTCCCACCTGGTCGACGACAAGATTCACGCTCGTTCGATCGGACCGTATTCGCTCATCACCCAGCAGCCGCTGGGTGGCAAGGCGCAATTCGGTGGGCAGCGTTTCGGCGAGATGGAAGTGTGGGCGCTCGAAGCCTACGGCGCTGCCTACATCCTGCAGGAGCTGCTGACTGCCAAGTCCGATGACGTCTATGGCCGCACCAAGATCTACGAGGCCATCGTCAAGGGCGAGGCGGCCATCGAGCCTGGCGTTCCAGAGTCGTTCAACGTGCTGATTCGTGAGCTGCAGTCGCTCTGTCTCGATGTGGAATTGATCAAGCAACCGGAAAAGAGACTTCCGGCGCCGGCTGTCGCAGCGGCGGACTAAGGGAGAGCCATGAGCTGCAGGGTCAAGCTTTCAGGTTGCGGGCAACTAGGCGTCGGGCACCCGTTATTCGAGCCGCAAAATTTGAATGGGCTTTAGCCCCTGGGTTTTTCCCAGGTTTTTAAAACCAGGCCTGTCCTCACAGGAATCGCTCCCGGGGAGGACAGGCCGAGCAGATTCATCCCGGGATCGTAGCCGGCACGCTTCGGAGCTATTAATCCGAAGCCAGGTGCCAAGGAGGGTCGTCTTGTACCGTTCCAGCCCATTTGAACTGACCAGCCCCATTACCGATTTCGATGCCATCCGCATCTCACTCGCCTCACCGGAAAAGATCCGCAGCTGGTCGCATGGCGAGGTGACCAAGCCGGAAACGATCAACTACCGCACCTTCAAGCCGGAGCGCGATGGACTGTTCTGCGCCCGCATCTTTGGCCCGGTCACCGACTGGGAATGCCTGTGCGGCAAATACAAGCGCATGAAGCATCGCGGAGTGATCTGCGACAAGTGCGGCGTCGAAGTCACCCTCTCCAAGGTTCGCCGTGAGCGCCTGGGCCACATCGAGCTGGCCTCGCCCTGCTCCCACGTGTGGTTCTTCAAGGGACTGCCTTCGCGTATCGGCCACCTGCTCGATATCTCCCTGCGCGACCTCGAAAGTGTTCTCTACTTCGAGAGCTACGTAGTGGTCGATCCCGGCGATGCGCCGGTGAAAGAACGCGAAATCATCAAGGACGAAGCCCGCTTCCGCGAGCTCGACACCCAGTATCGCCCCACCGGCTTCAAGGGCATGATGGGCGCCGAAGCCATCAAGGAGCTGCTCAAGCGCGTCGTAGTCGACGAGCTGGCCATCGAGCTGCGCGAGCGCATGAAGACCGAGACCTCGCTGCAGAAGCGGCTGAAGTATGCCAAGCGTCTCAAGGTGGTCGAGGCTTTCCGCAAGTCCGGCAATAAGCCACAGTGGATGATTCTTGACGTGATCCCGGTCATTCCGCCGGAACTGCGTCCCCTGGTGCCGCTGGATGGCGGACGTTTCGCGACCTCGGATCTCAACGATCTGTATCGCCGCGTCATCAACCGCAACAACCGCCTCAAGAAGCTCATGGACCTGCATGCGCCTGAGGTGATCGTGCGCAACGAAAAGCGCATGCTGCAGGAAGCGGTCGACGCGCTGTTCGATAACGGCCGTCGCGGCCGCGTGCTGCGCGGCGCCAACAACCGTCCGCTGAAGTCGCTCTCCGATACCCTCAAGGGCAAGCAGGGCCGCTTCCGTCAGAACCTGTTAGGCAAGCGCGTCGACTACTCCGGCCGTTCGGTCATCGTGGTCGGTCCCGAGCTCAAGCTGCACCAGTGCGGTCTGCCCAAGAAGATGGCGCTCGAGCTGTTCAAGCCCTTCATCTATCACCGGCTGGAGCAGACCGGGCACTGCACGACCATCAAGCAAGCCAAGGAAATGGTCGAGATGCAGGAGCCCATCGTTTGGGACATCCTGGAAGAGGTCATCAAGGACCACCCGGTGCTGCTCAACCGCGCGCCTACGCTCCATCGTCTGGGCATCCAGGCCTTTGAGCCGGTGCTGGTAGAAGGCAAGGCAATCAAGATCCACCCTCTGGTCTGCACCGCGTTCAACGCAGACTTCGATGGCGATCAGATGGCCGTGCACATTCCGCTGTCGCCGGAAGCCCAGGTCGAAGCCAGCGTGCTGATGCTGGCCTCGCACAACATCCTGTCGCCGGCCTCCGGCCAGCCGATCACCGTGCCCACGCAGGACATGGTTCTCGGTCTCTACTACCTGACCAAGGCCAAGAAGGGCGGCAAGGGTGAAGGCCGCGTCTTTGCCAACACCGAAGAAGTGCTGATGGCGCTCGAAGCCAAGGAGGTCGAAACGCTGACCCCGATCCGCCTGCGCTACACCGGGCCGGTGCTCGACATGACCACCGCCTACGACGATCAGGACCTGACCCACACCGAGCCGGTGCAGTACGACAAGCAGTACATCTCGACCACGGTCGGCCGCGCCATCCTGAACGATGCGCTCTCCGACGGCATGCCTTACGTCAACGGCCTGCTGAAGAAGAAGGGCATTGGCCAGCTGGTGAACTACTGCTACCTGAACCTGGGTCTCGAAGTGACGGTCAAGATGCTCGACCGCATCAAGGACCTCGGCTTCCACTACGCCACCCGCAGCGGCTTTCCGTCGGCCTGGATGACATGGTCATTCCCGACACCAAGTACACCGTGGTGCGCGACGCGGAGAAGCAGGTCATCGCCGTGCAGCAGCAGTACCTGGACGGCGCCATCACCAATGGCGAGCGCAACAACAAGGTGATCCAGATCTGGTCAGCGGTAACCGAGAAGGTTGCCGATGAGATGTTCGACAACATGAAGAACGCCGACAAGGAAGGGACCATGAACCCGATTTACATCATGGCCGACTCCGGCGCTCGCGGTTCCAAACAGCAGATCCGTCAGCTCTCCGGCATGCGCGGCCTGATGGCCAAGCCTTCCGGCGAAATCATTGAAACGCCGATCACCGCGAACTTCCGTGAAGGTCTCACCGTGCTGCAGTACTTCATTTCCACCCACGGCGCTCGCAAGGGCCTGGCGGATACGGCATTGAAGACGGCAGACTCGGGTTACCTTACCCGCCGCCTCGTCGACGTGGCCCAGGACGTCATTGTCAGCGAGCAGAATTGCGGTACGGTCGAAGGCATCTACGTCGGTCCCATCGTCGAGTCGGGCGAGATCATCGAGCCGCTGCGCGACCGCATCATCGGCCGCGTCTCGCTCGAGAAGATCAAGGACTTCGAAGGCAGCGTGATCGTCGAGGTGAACCAGGAGATCACCGAAGAGTTCGCCAACGCGATTCAGGGCGCCGGCATCGAGAAGGTGAAGATCCGCTCCGTGCTGACCTGCGAATCCAAGCGCGGCGTCTGCATTCTGTGCTACGGACGCAACCTTGCTTCCGGCCGCATGGTGGAGTTGGGCGAAGCAGTCGGTGTGATCGCGGCGCAGTCGATTGGCGAGCCGGGAACGCAGCTGACCATGCGTACCTTCCACATCGGCGGCACCGCTTCCCGTGTTTCCGCAGCAGTCATCGCTCGATGCCAAGAACCACGGTACGGTTCGCTTCCTCAACATGCTCACCGTTCGCGCCAAGTCGGGCGACCTGGTGGCCATGAACCGGTCGGGCGCCATCGCGGTTCTCGATGAACGCGGCCGTGAGAAGGAGCACTACCAGGTCGTCTACGGCGCCAAGCTCAAGGTCGAAGATGGCGCAGCAGGTGCAACTCGGCCAGACCCTGGTCGAGTGGGATCCTTACACCTTTGCCATCCTGACCGAAATCGGCGGCACCATCCAGTTCAAGGACCTGCAGGAAGGCATCACCCTGAATGAAGAAGTCGATGAAGTGACAGGCCTGTCGCGTCTGGTGGTTGCGGAAGCAGCCGACGAGAAGCGTCAGCCGGCCATCGTCATCAAGGGCGCCAAGGGCAACAAGCGTTATCTGATGCCCAGCCGGGCTCACCTCATGATTCAGGATGGCGACGAGGTCTTTCCTGGCGATGTGCTGGCCAAGATCCCGCGTGAGACCACCCGTACCAAGGACATCACCGGTGGTCTGCCGCGCGTGGTCGAGCTGTTCGAAGCCCGCAAGCCGCGTGAAACCGCAATCATCAGCGAGATCGATGGTGTGGTGAAGTTCGGTGAAGTGGCCAAGGGTCAGCGCAAGATCTACGTGACCGCGGACAACGGCGAGGAGAAGGAATACTCGGTGCAGCGCGGCGTGCACGTCAACGTGCAGGAAGGCGAGCGTCTGCGGGCCGGCGAGCCGCTGATGGACGGGCCGCTGAACCCGCACGACATCCTGGCTGTACTGGGCGAGAAGGAGCTGCAGGGCTATCTCGTCAACGAAATCCAGGAAGTCTACCGCTTGCAGGGCGTGGCGATCTCAGACAAGCACATTGAGACCATCGTGCGCCAGATGCTGCGCTGGGTGAAGATCGAGGAAGTGGGCGACACGTCGTTCCTGCTGGAACAGCAGATCGACAAGTTCCGCTTCCGCGAAGAGAACGAGCGTGTGATTGCCAAGGGTGGCAGGCCGGCGATTGGCCGTCCGCTGCTGCTGGGCATCACCAAGGCTTCGCTCTCGACCGATTCCTTCATCTCCGCGGCATCCTTCCAGGAGACCACGCGTGTTCTCACCGAAGCCAGCATCAACGGCTCGGTGGACAGCCTGCGCGGCCTCAAGGAGAACGTCATCGTCGGCCGCCTCATCCCGGCAGGAACGGGCATGGAGTACTACCGCAACATCCAGCTCTCGCAGGAACTCGAAGAAGCCGCTGCCCGCGTGCAGCAAGAAGTAACGGCCGCCTTCGAGGAAGCCGAGCGCGAGTTGGAGCTGATGCGGCAGGAAGGCGAAGCCGAAGAAATGGCAGCCGAGTAACTCAGCATCATCAATCAAACCACAAAGGCCGCGAGCAATCGCGGCCTTTTCTTTTTGGTGGGGAGATTCTTACGTGATCAAATGCGGTGCTACAAGGCTTACAAACTCACGCGAGGTGATCACCTTGGTCTTCTTCCAGAATCTAGGGAAATGCTTCTGATTGCCGGTAATGAGGTAATCCGCGCTGACCTCATCAGCGCATTCGATAAAGATATTGTCGTCGGGATCGCCCGTCACATCCAGGCGGCGCGACGGGGCAACGATGTGACTGTGATTTTTGACCAGCTGCAGCACTCATTCCTCGAGGATAGGACGGGACACGTAGAGGCGGGCCGGCTTCGTGATCGCCAAAAGGAGGGTCGTGCGTTGCAGGCTCTCTGGCTTAAGCGCGGCTGAAACCAGCACGTTGGTGTCGATGACGAGCCGCAGAGAGAGCATTTAGCGCTTCTTTTTTTTAGCCCTTGATGCCTTGATTACCTGGTCGATCTGCCGCGATGTCAGGATATTTGTTTGGTTTCGCTCAGATTCCTCTCCGATGATCCTCAGCACTTCTGGCTCGGGGGCAGCTAGTTTGACATAGTCGCGGATGCTCAAGAGCACAGCTCTGGGTGTACCGCGTTTCTCGATGATGAGAGACCGCTGTTCATCTTCCACGCGGCTCAGAAGCTTTCCGAAATTAGCCCGCGCGCGAAGCGCGGAAACCACGATCGTGTCGTTCTTGCCGCTCGTCGAGCTAGCCATAAACTCTCCGCTTCAATATTTTGAACTGTACCGTTTGCCGCCGGGGCGGTCAATGAACGCTGCGTGGCCGCGTTCATCGCAGTTTCCTCGCAGACACCAAATCCAGCGGGGGTTTTCTATTCTCCAGCCTGATTCTAAAGAGATTAGTCTGGCGACGTAATCCACAGCCTGGTTGGCCACAATATGTGTTCTCCGAACTGGGCAGGGCCAGCGTCTTGGCGGGAGAGCCAGCCCACACGCTCAGCTTGTGGATTGGAACCCTAGGTGTGTACCGTGAATGAGAGATGTTTCCTCAAGAAAATAACTCGGCAGCGGAGACGCAAACCTTCACGCCAGATCGCTCCCCGCGGCGCCAGTCGTGGATCGTTGGCTTTACCAGTCTCTTCTTTATCCTGCTCCAGAGCGCCTGCACTGCGGTCATGGCCATTAGTGGGGTCCGGGTCATCATCGGCCTTGGCGCGCTTGCAGCAGCTGCCGGATTAAATCGGCCGGCGACCGGATTTCACGCGGACGCAATCCGCATTCCCATGATGGCGATCGCCGTCATCGGCTCATTTGTCAACCTGTATGTGATCTGGCGGATTCGCAGCCTGCGCTCCCGGCCGTCATCTCAGTGGCGCATCAGTCCTGCAACGGGCAAACAGAAACGCGCCGAAGCCTTCCAGATCGTGCTTGCGCTGGTAACGCTCGCGCTCGTTTTGGCGGAGTGGATTACTCATCACATCGTTCACAACATATCGTAGGTCTCAGCCGTCCGCTGGAGGAGCAGACTCCATTCGCCTGTAGAGATGTTTCTGCACCGCTTCCAGCACATCCCCGGCTTAGGAACCGGTCGCAGCCTCGCTTCGTGACCGCAAATCTCCCACGATAAGCCAGTAGCACAATATGCCCGCGAGCAGCACGATCACGGCCAGCGCGAATCCGGGGGCGTAGGAGCCCGTCCGGCTGATCAGGAAGCCGGTGAGCAAAGGCGCCAGGACACCGGCCAGGTTGCCCGCGAAGTTCTCGAAACCGGTCCACAGGCCCACATCCTCGAGCGGAGCGCAGCACTGCAGGATCACCAGGAGATTGCCGGTTGCGAGTCCTACCAGCGAAGCGCCGGCGATGAGCGCCACCGCGGTGTTGGCATTATGGACGCGGGACGCGGGAATCAGCAGTAAGCCGCTGAGGAATGCCACGGTTACGATTCCCTTGCGTGTTCGCGTTTCGTTCCAACCGTACCCGATCAACCGGTCCGCGATCCAGCCGCCCAAAGGTTCGCTGGCTCCAAATACGAAATAAGGCAGCGAGGAGAAGAAGCCGGCGCGCAGCATGGTGAAGTGCCGCACGGTCACCAGGTAGTCCGGAAGCCACGTGACAAACAGGTACCAGTAGTAGTCGAAGCAAAAGAAGCCGAGGCAGATGCCGATCAGATTTCGATTGCTCAGCAACCACCGTAGCTCCTGTCTTCTGTTTCGGGTTGCCGAAACCGCCCGGGGGCGATGGCCAAGCCGGCCTTTCGTAGCCAACAGCCAGGGGACAACCCACAACAGCGCCGCAAACCCGATCAGTTGAAAGGTAAAGCGCCAACCCAATCGCGCCAGCAGCCAGGGAATGATCAGGCCGCCGAGCACCAGGCCCATGCGCGTGCCAAAGTCGAATAGACCGCACGGGAGGCCGCGCTCTGCGGGGCCGAACAACATACTCACAATCTTCGTTCCGCCCGGCAGGTAGATGGACTCGCCTACGCCGAGCAGCATGCGAAACAAGATCAGCACGCCAAGGCTTGCAGCGAAACCCGTCAAGCCCTGGCCCAGTGACCACAGCACGAAAGCTGCGAAGTAGAGCCAGCGCAGGTTGAAGCGGTCGGCGGCCCAGCCCATCGGGATTTGCAGAAGGGCGTACGACCAGAAGAAAGCTGAAAGCAACAAGCCCTTACTCTCCGGGCCCAGCCCCAAATCTCTGGACAGCAGCGGCAAGGCCAGTGAGATGCTCGAGCGGTCAAGGTAATTGATCAGAGAGGCAGCGAACAATAACCATACGATCATCCAGCGGCCGGAGTGAGCGGCCGCATTGCTGCCCAAGGCAGCGTTGTCTCCGTACTGGTGAGCGTCCCTCGTCATGAGTTCTGGTTCTATGTTGTTCTGCCTGATCGCCGGAGCCGCCCAATAAACCCGCGAAGAGTGTCTCCCTCAGAATAGGGCCACCTGTGACCAAAAGAAAACCCGTGTCACCACAAAAAACCACCTCTGATTCCGTTTTCCCCTGCCACTCACTTTTCCAAGGCAGATCTTGAGCGCGACCTGGATCGCACTGTGCCGCGTCTTCCATGAAGAGCCCTACAAGAATAGGGCAACAGGAAGATTTGAAAAAATCGAAAAATAAATATAGAGTGAGTTTGGTGTAAGAAAAGTCGCACCAGGATGCCCTATGAGCGATCGCTGGGCCGTCGGCATACATTTTGCATCAAAATCGAAAGCTCGAAATTTCAGCCAAATCGATTTTTTCAAATCTTCCAGTGTGGAGGGACCTGCAGTTCTCTCGACCAGCAACTGATGCCAACGGAAGAGCCACCCTAAATCAACCCTTTGTCTCGCATCTCTCCGGAATTGCGTCATCTCTTAACTTCGACGGTCACCGCTTCGAAAGGCTGGTTGCTGAGGTTCTGTTCCGTCTGCTCGATTGGCGTCTCCCAAACGACGTCACCGGCTTTGTGTTCTACCGTCTCGACTTTGCCTGTAGAGTCTTTGATCCGAAAATTCTGATCGGTGAGAAAGATGGTTATGCGATCGGTCAAATACGCGTGCATGGGAGCCACTCCGTGCGGCTGGATCCTGACCCGCAGAACGCGCACCTGGGGGTTCTCAAATTCCAGCTTGTAGTGGCCGGGATCTACTTTGAGTGGATCGAGATTGCCGCTGATCGCCTTGTCTGTCCCTGGTGTCTTCAATTCGATCTCGATGATATTGAAATCATGATCGAGGACCTCTGGAGCGTGCATCCCACTTGGTGGGCTCCACACCACCTGACCCGCCTTCCAATCGAACACCGCCGGTTGCCTCCCGTCCTGATACTCGAATCGTTGCCGTCCCGGCTGGAGGTAGACCATCACCCGGTTCATCTCGTGCTGGTGGAACTTGCCCAGCACGTGAGCTCTCTCCAGGGCACGGGCAACCTTCACCTCATTGTTCTCGAACAGCACCGCCGAAGGACCCGTTGGGATAGAGGCCAAGGCCGCGCCCAGTAAAAGCAATGCGGGATGCAATGTCATTTGCATGAGCCGGAGCATAGCTCATCAATTGTTGCAGCGCAAATCAGCAGATCTTACGGAGCCAGAAATGAATAAACTCATCTTTACACTTCCCCCAACCCCGTTTGCGCAGGTATCGTAAATCGATTCGCGCTCCTGATCCTGAGGGAAATCCGATCGAATTGCGCCAACCTGCAAGACCAGACGCTAGATAGTTCGTGTTTTGGTGACTGTATTCCACGTTCTTACTGGAGACACACATGATCAATCGTCGAAATTTCCTCCAGGGTTCCGGCGCTTTTGCCGGCTTGAGTGCGATGGGTTTGTCGGGGTGCACGCGGCATGTGACGTCACCCATGGCAACGGGAGCGCCGGCGTTGCCATTCTATGACGCTGTTGGACCGATCATTCCGATCCGGGCAGATATGGACCGCATCTTCCGCATTACGGTTTGTACACGGCCGTTTCGGCCGGCGGGTCCGCGGCAGGATGTGGAGCGGGTTGGGGATAAGTTTGTCGTGCACAACTACGGCCACGGTGGGAGCGGCTGGTCGCTTTCCTGGGGGTCAGCGGATGTGGTGGTGCGGAAGGTGCTGGCGGAGGGGAGCGGGCAGCGCGAGGTAGCGGTGATTGGGGCTGGTGCGCTGGGACTGACGGCAGCGCTGACTGCGCAGCGGGCGGGATTGAAGGCGACGATCTATGCCAGGGAGAGGGCACCCTACGTGCGGTCGGTGCGCGCAACAGGCTCGTGGACACCGGATTCGCGCATTGCGCTTGGCTCGGCGGTAGCTCCGGAGTTTGCCGCGCAGTGGGAGGCGATGGCGCGGACTTCGTTTGCGATGTATATGAGCTATATCGCCTTTGCGGTACGCCGGTGGAGTGGACAGATCGGTACGCACTTTCTGATGAGCCGCCGGCGAATCATCCCCCGGAGGTACGCGACTATGTTCGGTACATGGACCGCATCGCGGACCTTACTCCGGGACCCCATGATCTGCCCCCGGGAACGCATCCGTTTCCGACCAGGTATGTGCGGCGTAGTACGTCGCTGACCTTTAACGTGGCGGACTATGCGCGGCAGTTGATGAGCGATTTTCTAACCGCTGGAGGGACGATCGAGACACGGGAGTTTCATACCCCGCAGGAGCTTACAGCTTTGCCGCAGCGCGCCATCATCGACTGCACCGGTTATGCCGCGCGGCAGCTTTGGTCCGACGAGAGCATTGTTCCGGTGCGCGGGCAGATCGCTTGGCTCATTCCGCAGGAAGGCGTGACGTATGGGTTGAACTACAACGGTTTGAATGTGCTGGCCAGGCGTGATGGGATTGTTCTCATGCTGAACAAGCCCGGAGAGGATGCGGGCTGGAATGACAGCACCGAAGTGCCGCATCGCGCAACCGCGGAGGAGGCTGTAACTGTCCTGCAGGGGCTTTATGACCGGATGGCGAAGATGCAACCGGCTTTGGCGCAGTTTGGGCATGGTTCCGTCAAGTACGCGCGACCGTAAGTGATGGAGCTACGCCCCTTTGAGCATGTTGAAGTGCCCACGAAACAGCGGCTGTGACATCCTCATCGTCAATCCCCAGCTCGGCAAGCCGGGCGCGTACCTCGTCCGCGCGGCTCTTTTGCAGCGGGCGCAGCGTGATGCATTCCCCGTCGGTGCTTACGTCGAAATACTCCACGCCGGTGAAGCGGGCGACCACCTTCTTTGGGAAGGGTGATCTGGTTCTGGTCGTCTTCTTGGCTAGCACGATACCCCGTTTCACGGAAACAAGGAAATCTTACTCCGGCCGGCACCGGCCGCGAATAAGCCTCTAAGTCAGTCGTAATGCACTAAGTGTCGCCAGACTGTGCCCGCGCCCGCGGTCAGGATCGATAACGAGCTCAAGCTTCGTCACAGATTCCAGTTCGACCTCATAATCTTCGATCTCCTGCGCGGAGCCGGTTGGGCTGAAGGTCCATTGCTGCCGCATGATTTCGCGGTCTGTCTCCTTCGGGGAAGAGCAGCGCAGCACGAACTCCTGCGCGCGCTCCGTTTCGCGCTCGATAAAATGCAGAAATATCCGCCGGATCTGTTGCGGCGCATCGAAGCGCAGCGTAATGGTCTGCGGCCCGGGACTGGTGGCGCGCCACCCAAGCTCATTACGCTCCGGGTTCGTGCTCAGCGCATTTTCTATGGGGAAGGCTGGGTCTTCTGATGTGAGCTGTACGCGAGCGATCAAGTCCAGATCGAGGCACTCAGCATCATCCCGGCTCTCTCCCGCAATCGTCCTTTGTCCTATTATTTCCTTTCGCATTTGCCACCTCCACGATGAAAGATTAGCCTATGTGCTTAAGGTTTGTAAGGCGGTCTAAATCAGGCGTCCGTGGTGGCGAATTCAGGTCCGCACCCAAGACAGTGTCCAATCACCAGGCGCTTGGCCAGAGCGGTCGCATTATATCCAGCGCGCGTCGACCGGGCCTTTGTTCGCCCCCCTTCCTGTACAAGCAAGTGGGCATCGCGCAGATCCACGATGCTCGCGAAGCAAACTGCAGGTGCGGGAGAGTGAAGGGATGAAGAGAAAAATCGCAGGGCGCGCCTCTTCCACAGTGGTCTTGCTTGTAGGCACGCTCGCCCTCCTGACGGCTGCGGCGCCTGCGTCAGCGCAAGCACCGTCGTCGCCCCAGGCGCCGCTTGCGCTGATGCCACTGCCCCGCTCGATCACACGCGGCGAAGGGGCCTTCACGGTCACGCCTGCCGGGGGCGGCCCCTCTACGTTCACTTACAATTACGGCCAGACGCATGACGCGCGGCTCGAAGCGGCTGTCAGAAGGGCCCTGGTCCGGCTCGGCCGCACCTGCGGCGGAGAAGTTCTGCGCTCCACCATCGATCATCCAGCTCCCGCGCATCCCTCGCTGCTCATCAACGTCGCCGGGCCGGGTGAGCCGGTGCAGACGATCGACGAAGACGAGAGCTATCAACTGAGCGTGACTCCCCAAGGAGCCACGCTGACCGCGGCCACCGGCCTGGGCGCTATGCACGGGCTTGAGACCCTCTTGCAGCTCGCTACCATGCAGCAGGGCGCCTGCGTGTTGCCCGCCGTGACCATCAGCGATGTGCCGCGTTTCCGCTGGCGCGGCTTCATGCTCGATGTGAGCCGTCATTTTGAACCGGTAGCCGCGGTCGAACGCACGCTCGATGGCATGGCGGCCGCCAAGCTCAATGTCTTTCACTGGCATCTCAGCGACGATCAGGGTTTTCGCGCCGAAAGCAAAAAATTTCCCCGGCTGACCGGCGTCGCATCCGAAGGCGAGTTCTACACCCAGGATCAGTTGCGCGAGGTGGTCGCCTATGCGCGGGCACGCGGCATCCGCGTGGTGCCGGAATTCGACATGCCCGGCCATGCCTCCAGCTGGATCATGGCTTATCCCGAACTGGCCCCAGCGGCGCCCATCACCACCCTGCCGGTGGTCTACGGAATGCCCACCGCGGTCCTCGATCCTACCCGCAAAAGCACCTACAAGTTCATCAACACCCTGGTGGAAGAGATGGGACGCATCTTCCCTGACGCGTACTTCCACATCGGCGGCGACGAGGTGCGGGGAGAAGCCTGGCTCGCCGATCCGCAGATCGCTGCCTTCATGAAGAAGAAGGGCTACACCAAGCCGGCCCAACTACAGGCCTGGTTCAATCGGCAATTGGAAGACATTCTCAAAAAGCACAACAAGAAGATGATCGGGTGGGATGAGATTCTCGATCCCGCTTTGCCCAGGACGATTCTGATCCAGAGCTGGCGGGGAGAGGCATCGCTCTCTGAAGGCGCTCGACAGGGCTATCAGGGCATCCTCTCCGCGCCGTACTATCTCGACGGGCAAAAGACGTCCGCGCAGATGTTTCTCGCCGATCCGATCCCCCCCGACACCACCCTGACGGCTGACCAGCAGAAGCTGATTCTGGGTGGCGAGGTGTGCATGTGGGCCGAGCAGCTGAATACGGAAACAATGGACTCGCGCGTCTGGCCGCGCACCATGGCCGTTGCGGAGCGCTTTTGGTCCCCGCAGGGCGACCGTGATGTTTCGGATATGTATCGCCGTCTGCGCATCAACTCGCTCAAGCTTGAGGATGCAGGCCTGCGGCACATCAGCGGTCCAGAGACCGTCCGGCGCAATCTGCTTCTTGAGCGTGACCCTGAGGCACTGGATATTCTGGCCTCCGTACTGGAGCCGGTCGATTTCCATCAGCGCTCGAAATTGCAGCACACCAACGGTTGGACGGCGCTCGATCGGCTGGTGGATGCCGTGGTCCCGGATCCGCCGTCGCGTCAGCAACTCGCCGGAGAAGTCGATGCGATAGCAGGCGACACGAAAGTCCCGCCCCTATCCGATCCAGAGCTGGTCCTCGACCTGAGCGGCGATGTGCCCGAGGGCCCAATGCCATCTTCGCAAGCAGCGTTTCACCGGCTGCGTCACCGATTCCTCTCCTGGCAGTCGGCGGAGACCCGCCTGCTTGAGGACGTGCAGCGGACCCCGAGACTCAGCGATGCCGCCGTGCGCTCCGGGCAACTGGGCGAGTTGGCCGGGGTCGGGCTTTCCGCTCCTTGGCCTATTTGGAAAGCCACACTGTGCCTCCGCCGGGATGGCAAGCGCGGCAGATGAGCATTCTGGATGCGGCGGCACAGCCATCCGCGCTGGTGCGATTTACGGTGCTCTACTCCATGCGCAAGCTGGTGTTGGCCGCCGCGCAAACCGAACCTGCCCTCGCCAATTGAGTGACCCTTTCCACGCTTTCCACGCACTATTTCCGCCGGGCTGAGTCATCCGTTGCCGGCGGAGGCTCCATGCCTTTTATCTCCTCTTCGAGACGAGCGTGCAACCGTTCGCTGAAGCCAAGGGGTAACTCAAATACCCGGTCGTCCGCGGTGAGGATGAGGATGTTCCGGGTTGAGTCCAGGATTGCGGAGCAGATCTCGCAATGTTCCAGATGCTTCTGCACTTCTTCCAGCACATCCGGTGCCGAGGTTGCCGTCCAGGTAGCCGGAGATATGCGCCCAAACGTGTTTGCATTCTATGACCATGGGAACCACCTCCGTTTGGGCGCTACGCGCTTTAACTGTGGCGCCAGATTTTTCTGCAACATCATGCGTGCTCGATGCAACCGCACTTTGACTGAGGCTATGCTGATGCCGATTGCTTCAGCCGCCTCATTGACACTCAGCCCCTCTACCTCTCAACAGGAAGACTTCGCGATAGATCGGCGGCAGACCGGTTATGGCTTGTTGCAATAAGAGACTAACTTCCTTTCGCTCCAGTGCCTCGGACGGTATTTCCTTCCAGTCTCGCAAAAGAGCCGGCGTAGTGTGTCCCTGGTCATCCGGAGGCTCGTCCAGCGACTCCAACTTGATAGTATCTCTGCGCCGGATACGGCTTCGTGCTTCGTTCAGCGTGATGCTGATCAGCCAGGTCCCGAACTTAGCTTCGCCGCGAAAGCTGGCCAGGTTGCGGAAGGCCTTGAGGAATGCTTCCTGGGCGGCATCCTCCGCATCGGCTTCGTTGCGGAGGAACGACAGAGCCATGACATAGACTTTACGTTCATAGGGCCGGATAAGTTCGTGGAACAGGCGGGAGTCGCCGGCGATGATCGACGCGATCATCTGTGCTTCATCCCGTGGGCTGGTGGTTGCCGTCATTGCTTTGCGATCCTAATAAGCAACCATCATATTTCCTGCCAACAGCAGGCCGATGCGCCGGGACCCAAGAATGTCCAAGCTGGTGAAAAAGCCAGTAACCTTGGCGATGTGATGCATCTTTCCCCAACCCGTCTGCACGAACTGCCAACCCCAATAGAGTCTCACGGCCAGCAGAAAAGGAGACTGGAGATAGGAGACTATCGCCGAAAAACGAGAATACAACCCCAATAGATACTTCATCACGCCGGTTAGAGGTCGCGGTGTTCGAATGGTTACAAAAAGAGCATGTGCCTGGATTTCTTAGATACGGGTAATCACGGCATTTGCCCAAATCTGCTCCTAAGCGAAGCGCTGGGTGCCCCTCGCGCCAGCGTACCTGGGAGATGATGATTGGTTTCCATTGCTTTCTCAGAAGGGTGCGACCGCAGTTCTTCAGCGTCGCTAAGGCAAAAACAATTGCGAGGCTTCGCCCCATCTTTTCGTCTCACGCACCCCGGAGTTCCTGTCGAGGTTGGTGGCGGTGTCGAACTGCACGCGGCTTTCCTTAAAGTCATTCACCGGCGTTGGCGACCCACAGGGGCATGAAACGGGGCATTTCCTGTCCTAGGCAGAAAGTGCAACCAATCCCCGGGTGCCCCATCCCCCCGGATTTCCTGTAAAGCTTGGTGGGGTCAACGAACTTCATGCGGCTTTTCTTATAGAAAGCCGCACACGCTGCCATGGCTGGGGCTGCGCAGTAGGAAATCCGGGGTCCTTCGCGCTTTTTGCGAAGGGTGGGATACCACGAATCTCGATACCGACCATCGCGTATCCCACCCTTGCAAAGACGCAAAGGATGGGGCACCCGCCTTTTCGTGGTGCTTCCTGCCGTGCCGAACACCAACCGCGGCTTGATCGAGAACCTGTTTCTTCTCAGAAAGCCGCCAATCATTTGTAACTCTGCAGCCGGAATGTGCGTCTCATGCGCAGCAGGAGAGCTTTATGGACAGACAATCCAGACGAATCGCGGTGGGAATTGCCACAGCTCTGACGGCAGGCCTGGTGGGCCTGCAGGAACAGAATGCCAAACCTGCCACGCCGGCGCCGAGGGTCGTACTGGTGGAGCTGTTCACGTTGGAAGGATGTTGGAGCTGCCCTCCAGCCGATGCGTTGCTCCGCCAGGTGAACGGAACCCTACGAATGCAGGCCATTGATCGTTGGCATCACCGAGAAGGTCATCTATTGGAACTCCTCGGATGGTCCGATCCTTTTTCGTCCTCGCTCTACACGGAACGGCAGAATGCATATGGTGAGAGGTTCCACCTGGACGGAGTCTACACGCCGCAGATGGTGATCAACGGCACAGAGCAGATTGTCGGGAGCGACCGCGCGGCATTCGCGCGCGCGATCCAGAAGGAAGAAGAGCAGCGTCCGCGGATCTCTCTCCACATTCTCTCCATGAACGTGGTTGGAAACACGTTGACCGTGAGCTTCTCCACAAGCGGCGAAGTACCCGCTCAAGGGGCGGATCTAATTGCAGTCCTGGCGGACGACTCCGATCGGTCCAGCGTTCTTCGCGGCGAAAACTCCGGTCAGACGTTGGCTCACGTCTCCGTCGCACGATCCATCTCCCGCGTGGCCAGGGTGCAGGCCGCAGGCGAGCGCACGGTGCAGATCCAGATTCCATCGTCGTTTCAGGCTTCGCAGAGGCATCATCTCATCCTCTTCGCGCAAGCCCAGGTAAACGGACGCGTGCTGGGAGCGGATAAGAAGCCGCTCTAGCAGCTTGCGGAAAAACATTGTTTTTGAAGGGCACGGCCTTCACGCCGTGCGCAAGCTGTCGAAATACATAAGGGCTTTTACAAGCTGCAGAAGAACCCGGCGTTTTCATAAGGAGTGAAGGGTACGGGCTTCAGCCCGTACATAAATCCTACGATATCAAGAGGGCTTTAGCCCCTGAGGCAGCGTCTGTCTTCTCGCCAGGGTTTTTCCGCAGCCTGGGAGTCTACATATTCGTGTGCCCGTGCGCGCATTTCCTCGTTGAAAGTAGGCTTGGTCAGGGCGAAAGCCTGCTGCAGGCGTGCGCGAAACTCGGCTTCGCGCGCCAGCAGCGCCGGCGTCGCGGCCGCAAACTCTGATCCTCCTCGCTCAGCGTCACCAGCCCGGCGGCGGCCAGCACCGCAGCCGCGCGGATCAACTCCTCCGCGGTGGTGTTCAGGTATTGCGCGTCTCGCGGGTCAGCGATCCAGACCGGCTGCGAATTGCCCAGCACGCCCGAGAGCCAGAAGACCTTGGCCAGCAAAAACTGCTGCCGGCTTTCGTCATCGGTGTCGGTGAAGAAAAACTTCTTTTGCCAGCGGCTGTAATAGCGCGTGGTTACCGGAACAGGCTGGCGGTTGCCGCTCTTGAGCAGTTCCAGTTGACCCTGGTCCAGGGTCTTGCGAATCGCACTGTAGATGAAGGTTTCCGCATAGGGCTGCTCGGGAGCCGGCACAATTTCCGCAAAAGTCACGGTCATGCTGGCGGAGACCTTGGCGTGCAGCAGGGAATCGGTGCCGTCGGCCACGTGGACCACCCCGTGCACGATGTACGTATCCGCGCCGGAAACAGAGCGGTGGAAGGGCCAACGAAACTCGGCGAACGTGATCGGCATGCCGGCCATGGTCACGTAAGCATCCGGCCGCGGATTGCGCAATCGCTTGGCCTCATCGCGCAGGTGGGCTGTCATCTCCGGCAAGAGCTCAGGACGATGGAAGTCGAAGTCTTCGCTCAACTCCAACCGCAGCGTCCGCTCGGCGGGAGCATCCTTGGAAAGACCGATACGGAAGATGGCGGTGGGGCGCCCATTGAAATCGATCCCCTCTTCAGAAGAGAGGACGGTCAAGCCGGCGTTTTCGGCGGCGTTGCCGACAGCGGTACTCAGAGTGGTAACGGGATTAGCTGACATGGTTCTACTTTCCTGCGGAAGTCTCTAGCTGATTGTACCGGCACCGTTAGTCGCCTGCCGAGCGCGAAAGCAACCAGGGTGCGGCCATGGCTGCCGGACGATTGCTCAAACTCCTCCAGCAACTGCGCTTCCAGCCCCTCGGGGTCGACGGGCATTTCGCAGGCCGCAATCTGCTCCTCCGTGGCGCCGTGATAGCAAAGCTCGCAGACCCCCAGCCCCTGCTCCGAGCGCACCGGCGGCCCAAAGACGCGGCAGGTCATGGGGCGGGAAAGATACAGGTCACAAAGGCCGGTCCGGGATCGAGTGCGGCACAGGGCTCATCATTGGCGAAGTCCTCGAAGCGCGCCTCGGCCTCCTCTGATGCATCCAGCAGGCCAGTCGCAGGGTCGCCGGGGAAATCCTCCGCCAGGCGCTCGACCGATTTCCGCGCGCGCTCGCGAACAGACCGGGCGCGTTCCGGATCGCTGCCGGCATCAGCTCCTGCAGTCCCTGTTGAAGCCGGGCCGCATCCAGCTGATGGATGGCGAAGACCCCCACGCAGCACTGCGTGCACCCTGGCCTGCACACCAGCCAATCTCCGCTGCGGCGGGCGGTGTCGGCCAGCGCAGCGTCGATAATCTGTACCAATTGGTGTCACCTGAAGGAAGCATGAACCATTTCACGAAAAGACGGCGTAATCCCGGCAGCACAATTCTTACGTCTATGCAATTATGAAGGGACGGTGACAAAATAAGTTAAGGGCTCCGCAACTTTTAGTCCGGTCGAACGTTACAAAGAATAGGTAACTCGCGCCTCGAGGAGCTTCGTGAAGAGACCGTATCACTCCCCCCGCGTTCTACGTTCCTGGCTTTTGCTGCTCAGCGCGCTGCAGATTGCAGCGCTATTGGTCGCATTTGAGCGTCCCGCACAAGCCTACGTCGATCCAGGTTCCGGCTTTGTCTTTCTACAGGTTGCGGGTTCCATGTGCGCCGGCGCGATCTACTATTTGCGCCATCGCGTGAAGCGGCTCCTTCATTCGCTCCGCAGATCGCCTGGCCAGTGCCCAGACAGAGGTTGTAGAGAACCAGCCATGAGCCAAGGCACGTCGCAGCATATTGCGACGTTTCGCGATCCTGCCGGATCGCTGCGCATTCATGGCGAACATGTGCTGCGAACGGTCCACCCTCGCTACGCAGCCGAGTCTCTGCGCTTCCTGAAGTCTGATCTGGCCCGCCGCTGGACAGATGAAGGCCACCTGGTCGCAAGCGAAGTGCTGTCTGCGGAAGAGGATCAGCCTCTGCTGCTCCAGCATCCGCGCGTCTTTTTCCCCTCCTATCCATGGGAATGGACTCCGGGGCAATGGGTCGCAGCCGGGGAACTGACGCTCGAACTTTGCGCGCCAGTTGCTTCACGAGGGCTGGATCCTCAAAGACGCGACCCCATTGAACATCCTCTTCGATGGCTCGCGCCCGGTTTTTGTGGATCTGCTCTCCATTGAGCGTCGCGATCCGGGCAGTCCGTTGTGGCTTGCCTATGGCCAATTTGCGCGCACCTTTCTTTTGCCCCTGGCGGCCTACAAATACCTGGGCTGGCCTTTGTCGGCCACGCTCCATCGCCGCGACGGCTACGAGCCGGCAGATCTTTACCCGTACCTTTCCAGTGTCGAGCGCTGGAGTGCTCCGCTTCGTTCGCTGGTTACGCTTCCTTTCCTGCTTGAGACCCGCAAGCGTGGTGCCGGAGCACCCCCAGACTGCAGCAGGAGCCCGAAATCGCGGCCGCGGTACTGGAGCGAAACCTCCGAGCGCTTCGGGAAAACGCTGCGTGCGCTGGAGCCGAAAGGAGCGCGATTCGCGCTGGAGCGAATACCAGACCGCCGCCGATCATTACAGCGAACAGGAACGGCAGCGCAAGCAGGAATTCGTCGACCGCGCCATGCAATTGCTGCGCCCCGGATCGGTGCTCGATATCGGCGCCAACACCGGTCAATACTCGCGCATTGCTGCCAGTGTAGGCGCACGCGTCGTCGCCTGGGACACCGATGTTGCCTCTTCAGACCGCAATTGGAGAGAGGCCAGGGCGGCTGGCCTGCCCATACTTCCCCTGGTCGCTGATGTGGCCCGCCCCACTCCGGCAGTCGGATGGCGCAACGCCGAATCTCTCACCCTGCTGGAACGGGCCCGCCAGCGCTTCGATTGCGTCATGATGCTGGGTATTCTCCATCATCTGCTGCTTGCCGATCAGATTCCCATCGCTGACGTGGCGACGCTGCTGGCATCGCTCACCCGTCGTTGGAGCATCGTGGAGTGGGTTCCCAGGACAGACGTGCGCTACATCGACCTTTGCCGCGGGCGAGACGAACTCTATGCGCATTTGGATGAAGATCTGTTTGTCGAGCAGTTCACCCGCCATTTCACCATCATGACGCGTGAGGAATTGACCAACGGCCGCGTGCTCTTTTTGTTCGAGAAGAGATGAACCTCAAGACCTTCGTCCAGGGCTTTGGAGCAGCCATACTGGTCTTGATCCTTCGCGTCTGGCCGCTTCTGTCCAGCTACCATCCGGTGATTTATCACAGCTTCCTGCCCATGCACAGCGTGATCTGGGGTATCCTGATCGACCTGGCAGTCGTCACCCTGCTGGCCGCACTCCTCTTCCGCTATCTGGAAAAAAGTGAGACCGGCCTGCGCACCGCGCTGTGGGCCTTCGTGGCTGCCGAGCTTGCCTCGGCCGCGGTCACTGCCCTTGCGGCCATGCGGCGGGCTCCGATTCCTTACCTCAGCCCCGGCACGGTATCGTCGTGACTCTGCTGGCTGCGCTGGCTGTTCGCTGGCTTCGGCCGCTGGACTATCGCCGGGCTGTACGCGGATTTGGGGCACTGCTGGTGCTCGCCGGTTGCAGCATGGTCTGGATGGTCCCGGAGCTCCTCTACCAGGGGCTGCGAGCGCAGCGAGCCGACGCGCCAGTGCCGGTGACGCATCCCGCGCTGGTCTCCGATCGAAGAGATCCCGGCGGCGACGGTGGACGGATCGTGTGGCTTCTTTTCGACGAGCTCTCCTATGATCAGACCTTCGATCATCGATTTCCCGGGCTCGCCATGCCCGCCTTTGACCAGTTCAAGAGCGAGAGCGTGGTGTTCAGCGATCTCAAGCCGGCGGGGTATTACACCGACCGGGTGATTCCTTCATTTTTTCTGGGCAAGCCGGTCGACAACATTCGCAGCAGTCTGGATGGAGAGCCATCGGTCAAATTGGCCGGGAACCAGCGGTGGCAAGCCTTCGATGCCCACGCCACGCTTTTCTCCGATGCCCAGCGCCTGGGCTGGACCACGGGTGTCGTGGGTTGGTACAACCCCTACTGCCGCATTCTCGCGGGAACGCTCAACTATTGTTTCTGGAGGATGGGAGACGGCCAATCGGACGGAGCCGCTTCCGGATCATTCCGCTCTGCAGAATGCAATGGCGCCCGTTGGTAGAACATGGTGCGCGGCCTGGAAGCATGAGCCGGGCTTCGCCCAGCAAAAGCACGCGCAGGATCATGGCGGCGATCATGCCCCAGGCCGAGGCGTTGATTCGCGACCAGAGCATCGGCTTCGTCTTTATTCATTTGCCGGTTCCGCATCCTCCGGGCATTTACGACCGCAAACGGACTCAGCGGCCGGCGGGACCTATATCGACAATCTGGCGCTGGCCGACAGGTCGCTGGCAGAATTGATGAGGACCCTGGATGGAACCGCTATGGCCGCGAAGACAACTGTGATTGTCTGTTCCGACCACTCCTGGCGAGTGCCGATGTGGCGGTCAACCCCGCATTGGACGAAGGAAGACGAGGCCGCGAGCCACGGTCGCTTCGATCCGCGTCCAGTCCTGATGATCCACTTTCCCGGGCAGCAAGCTGAACAGGATGTGGCGGCGCCCTTCGACGAAATCCGCATCCACGAGATTATCGAGCCCCTGCTACGCGGCCAGGAACCCGTATTCGATAAAGCACTACTGGCGGGGGCGCACTTGCGTAGCCTAACCTTAGACTCCGGTAGAACCACATATCACTCACCAATAAGAGCAATCCGTGATCGTTCCGCACACTCGCCCAAGCCGATGCCCACAAACCCTTCCCGCTCACAATATCCGCGAAAGATCACCTCTCGCCATCCTCAAGAAAGCCACGCTGCTCGCCCGGACCCAACGCAATGGGTTCGCGGCCATTCCGCGTCAGCTCGAGCAAACATCCGCGCGCCCCATCGTCAGGCCCGGACACCGTACCGCTGCCCAGCAGATCACCAGGCTGAAGATTGCAACCGTTGCTGGCATGATGGGTCAGCAACTGCGCCGGCGTCCAATAGAGATCGCGCAAGTTGCTGCGGCTTATGCGAACCGCCTCACCCATCCGCGCATGCTGGCGAGCGAAATAAACTTCCAGGCTCAAATCGATCCCCCCTTCCTGCAGATCCTGTTCCGAGGCGAGGTAGGCGAGTGGCGCCGGATCCTGCGGCGGGCCGCGCAAACGCCGCCGTGCGGAACGGGGCCAGCGCTTCCATGGTCACGATCCAGGGCGAGATGCTGGTGGCAAAGCTTTTGGCCAGGAACGGCCCCAGGGGCTGGTACTCCCACGCCTGGATGTCGCGCGCCGACCAATCATTCAGCAGGCACACGCCAAACAGGTGAGAGGCAGCGTTCTCGATATCGATCGTTTCTCCCAGCCGATTGCCGGGGCCAACAAAAAATCCAACTTCGATTTCGTAATCAAGCGCCTGAGTAGGCGCGAAGCTGGGCGCCGCCCCAGGCGAGGAGACAATCTGGCCGGCGGGCCGCTTCACCGGTGCCCCGCTGAGGACGGATCGACGATGCCCGGCCGTGATATCCGATAGGCACGTACTTGTAATTGGGCAAAAGGGGATTATCCGGACGGAAGAGCCTGCCCACATTTGTAGCGTGATCAATCGAGGCATAGAAGTCGGTGTAGTCGCCGATCACGGCCGGCTTGAGCATGGTGACGTCCGCCATCGGCAACAGATGTGGCGCCAGTGCCCGCTGGTGATCGGCAGCCTGAGGATGATCGGCACGCAGCAGATCGCTGAGCCGGGCGCGCAGAGCAGACCAGCACTCCCTGCCGAGCGCCATCAACGGATTGAGCGTGCTGGCGGCACAGGCCTCCCCGTGCCGCCGGCAGCGCGCCAACAGTCCACGGCAACCGCGGAGGTCCAGAATCTGGTCTCCGATGGCAACGCCGATCGCTAGGCCCCGATCCGCCCTGCAAACACGCCGAAGGGCAGGTTTTGGATCGGGAATGCCTGCCGGGGCGATTGGCCGAGGGTACCCAGCTTTGCCGCTGAGGATCATGCGTAGCATTCATGGTTACATTTACTGAATGGGCCTTCCCGTGAAATGTTTCTTCAGCGCCTGCCATACCTGGAAGTAATCGCGCTGCAGGCAATCCGTCTCCAGCGCAAAGCGCGTGGGGTGAAGCACCAGCTGGGTCTCAAACATGAAGGCCAGGGTATCCGCCAAGATAATGAGGCTTGAGTTCAGCGTTCACGGCACGCTCGAAGGTCTCCGCATCCGGCCCGTGTGCCTGCATACAGCTATGCAGGCTGGCAGAGCCGGGAACGAACCCTTCCGCCTTGGCATCATATTGGCCGAAGATCAGGCCCATGAATTCGTTCATCGCATTGCGGTGAAACCAGGGAGGACGAAAGGTGTGCTCGGCCACCATCCAACGCGGCGGAAAGATGCCAAAATCCACGTTGGCTGTACCCGGCACCGCGGTGGGCGCCGTGAGCACGGTATAGATCGAGGGGTCCGGATGGTCGAAGCTGACCTGTTGATGCAGTTGAAATTCGCCATGTCGTACTTGTAAGGCGCGTAGTTGCCATGCCAGCCGACCACATCGAGCGGCGAGTGATCGATGCCCGCCGACCACAGCTTGCCCTGGAACTTGCACAAGGTCTGAAATTTGCCGTCCACATCCTCGAAGGCGGCTACGGGGAAAGAAAATCGCGTGGGTTTGCCAGCCCGTTGGCGCCGATCGGACCCAGGTCAGGCAAACGGAAGGGAAGGCCGTAGTTCTCGCAGATATATCCGCGGGCGGAGTCTTCCAGTAGCTCCACCCGCATCTTGAGGCCGCGAGGAATCACGCAGAGTCTCACCCGGCGCCACCTCCAGAATGCCCAGCTCGGTGAAGAAGCGCAGCTTACCCAGCTGGGGCAGGATCAGCATCTCCCCATCGGCGTTGGAAAAAAACCGTCCAGACATGCTTTGGTTCGCAGCATAGATGTGCACCGCACACCCCGTCTGCCCTGCCGGGCCGCCGTTGCCGGCCATGGTGATGATGCCATCGAGGAAGTCGCAGGGCGCGGAGGGAATGGGCAGAGGATCCCACGGAGCTGGTTGGGAGTGGCAGAAACCTCGTCGAAGGGCCCGCTGCGCATTTGTTATCCAGGCAGTTCGACAAAGGGTCGGTGGGTCACCGAGGGGCGGATGCGATAGAGCCAGGAACGGCGGTTGGTGGCCCGCGGAGCGGTAAAGGGGGTACCGCTGAATTGCTCGGTATAGAGTCCGAGCGTGGACTTCTGGGGTGCGTTCTGGCCCTTGGGCAAAGCACCTGCAACCGCTTCGGTCGCAAACTCGTTGGCAAATCCCGATTGATATTGCAATTTCGCCATGAATCCCCCCTGTAGCTATATGCCGGACACCTCAAGACTTTGCCAACTCATGCGCATCTTCTTTGCTCTGGCAACTTTTCACGCCATGAAGCGGCACGCCAGCCGATAGCTCGACCAGATGCCACTTGCTTCCGAATAGCCATCGATGCAATCGCCCAGTATTACCAAGTCCCCCTTGCGATTAATAGTCAGCTTTAGGTGCGGCGTATGCAGTCATTTCTGTCGCAGATCTCGTGCGTCCCAGGAGAAACGTCCTTAAACACCGGCCGGCGGCCTCGGAACTGCTCTCTCTGCGTTCGTGCGGAGTGGTGCCATCCGTAACCGGCAAAGAGAGAAGAATGCGTAGTTTTGTATTCGGGAAGGCAGACTTGAGGCAAGTGATAGGGGAGACGAATGCAGGATTACACCAATTGCGAAACCGCTATAGCGCCTGGTTCCCAATGCTGCTGCTGACCACGGTGACGCTGTTGTGTGCGCCCGCAGCCTGGCCGCAGGCCGAGCCGGCTTGCCCGCTCTGAGTGCAGAGCAGGTGGTGCAGCGTCTGATGGAGAAGAACCAGGAACGTGCGGCGGCCCTGCAGCACTACTAGGCAAGCGTAGCTATCGCCTGGAATATCACGGTTTCCCGGCCTCTGCAGAGGCGACGATGGAAGTGGAGGTGAATTTTGACGCACCTGCCACCAAGCACTTCACCATCGTGAGCGCTACCGGGTCGAAGCTGATTCAGAATCGCGTCTTTCACCGGCTGCTGGAAAGCGAAGAGCAGGCCGGCGACTCGAGTAACCGAAAGAACACCGAGCTCGGTCCAGACAACTACACCTTCTCGCTGGCCGGCACGAGGGCACAAACTATGTGCTGAATGTCGAGCCCAAGGTGGAGAGCCGATTCCTGTATCGCGGCAAAATCTGGGTGGATGGGCACGACTTCGCGGTAACCCGCATCGAGGCTCAGCCGGCCCGGAATCCATCGTTCTGGACCACCAAGTCCCTGATCCATCACACCTATCAGAAAGTGGACAATGGGTTCTATCTGCCGAAGGAGAACAAGACGGTGACCAGTGTCCGGCTGGGAGGGGTGGCGACGCTGACCATCGAATACCAGTCTTATCAAGTGACCGCCGCCTCCGCTTCCGCTCATCCGCAGGGAAAGCGATCACTTCCGGTGAGCAAGGCGTGTGGCCGGACGGTGCACTCAACCAGGAAGCAGCAATTTCGTCTCCGGGAAAAATGATGCAGTGGGCGATTTTGGGCGGCCGCGATTTTGGCGGCCACCTCAAAGTACATCGGAGCTGTCATCGAGGTCGCCAGGACCACCCGCCGGCGGCCGAACATGCGCACGTCCAGAGAATAGACTCCGGTCCGAGCAATCCTGTTAACTCCGCCTTGGGCGCGGGCGATTACCCAAAGTCTTTTCCTGCTTGGCATCGCATTGTCGAAGAGAATCTAAAAGCGTCCGGTTTGACGTTTTCCATCGTCCGCCCAAATTCATTCATGCATAATCTCCTTGCCTTTTTCGCGCCCAGCATCCGGCAGCAAGGAGCTTTCTTTGCGGCCATGGGGGACGCGCGAACCAGCTATCTTGATCTTCGCGATATTGCCGCTGTCATTGCCAGGTCATCGCCCCGTTGAGCATATGGCGAAGAGCATATGAACTAAATGGTCCAGAGGCAGTTACGTATGCCGAGCTCGCCCAGCGGATCGCGCGCGTCTGCGATCGGCCGGTTAAGTTTGTCGATATACCGGAAGCAACACAGCGGACCAGCATGCTGGCTCTGGGCATGCCGGAATGGCAGGTGGACGCTCTGCTTGATTTGCAGCGGTATTACACCAACGGGCAGGGCGGGGAAGTGACCGAAGTGTTGGCGCAACTGCTCGGGCGCCCACCGGTGGAGTTGGATTCATTCCTCAAGGAATTTCGAGACAGCTTTCGCAGTGCGGCTACAGGAGCGTGACGATGGCATAAATTGCGGATTTGAGCCCAGTGCTGTCTTCTTTGCGCGCGATAAAACCTTCCTCATGATGTTATCGTCCAACCTTATGCGCATCATTACTCTTGAAGAACACTTCATTACCAGATCCTTCGTTCGAGCCACTGGAGCCTACGGTTCGAGTGCTCCGCCGCAACTCGCAGAGCTTCAACCCAAGCTCCTCGATCTCGCAGCCGGCCGCATCGCGGATATGGACGAGGCCGGCCATCGACCTTCAGGTCCTGTCTCTGGCCTCCATGGGCATCGATGCGCTCGATGCCGCCACTGCGACGTCCGTGGTCCGCGACGTCAACGATGAGCTGGCGAGCGCAGTGCGCGCCCATCCCACCCGCTTGGCCGGCTTTGCCACCCTTGCCTTGAAGGATCCCAGCTCGGCGGCCGCGGAACTGGACCGCTGCGTGACTCGCCTCGGATTTCCAGGAGCTCTGGTGGACGGCACCACGGGAGGCGTCTTCCTTGACGATCCTCGCTTCCTCCCCGTCTTCGAAGCTGCAGCTCACTTAACGTTCCCATTTATCTCCATCCTGCGCCGCCGCCGGAGCCCGTCCGCCAGGCCTACTTCTCCGGCCTTCCCGGTGATCTTGGCTTCCTGCTCTCGATCGCCGGCTGGGGCTGGCATGCAGAAACCGGCCTCCACACTCTTCGGCTGATTGTTTCCGGTCTGTTTGATCGTTTTCCCGCGCTCCAACTCATCATCGGACACATGGGCGAGGGTCTACCCTACGCGCTTGCCCGTTCCAGCGGCATCCTCTCCCAGGCCGCACCATGCTTTCGTCAACCCGTCGCCGCCTACTTTCAAAGCAACATTCATCTCACCACCAGCGGCTATTTCACCTTCCCGCCTCTTCGCTGCGCGATCGATGTCGTCGGTCATCGATCGACTTCTCTTCTCAGTGGATTATCCCTTCAGTTCTAATATACGGGACGGGCTTTTCTGGATGCTCTTGCAGCCCTGCTAAGCCCGGAAAACATCGCAAAGCTGACCCATGCAATGCCGAGTCTCTCCTGGGCCTACGCCCGTGGTCTGAGGTGAGTCAATCGGTTTCTGTGGCGATGGGTTGTTCGCTCACGGGCATGGTCTGCAGAGTCTGCAGCTCAGCCTGAACGCGGGCCCACTTCTTCTGGATTCTTCTTGGTGTGAATGGGCGCGTTCGGGTCGGCATAGTAGTTCACGATGTCGGCCTTGAGGCCGGGCGGGACGGTGTGGTGGGGATCGGCAACCAGGCGATGAAGAAGCTTGGCGTAGGTTTCATCCGTGAGGCGATAGCCGCCAGGATGAACCGGCGCGCCGGTATCCAGGTCACGGTTGGGAAGCGTCTGATGCGGCTTGCCGAACCGGGTCAACGCGGCGCTGAGGGCATCTGTCGACTGGTTGACGCTGCGCACGTATTCCTCTTCGGTGGCGGCGGTAGGACCCTTGATCGCGACCAGCTTCAGCGGGCCGATCTTGGGCAGGATATAGATGAAGCCGGCGAGCGAATAGGTTCCGATGCCGGCCTTCTTGCGGTACTGGTCCCAGTTATTTTCCGCCGCGACCCGCGCCACCTCGCTCTGCCAGTTTCTGCAGCTCCGGACCGGTCGAGTCCGCCGGCATGCGGCTGCGATGCAGAAGAGTGACCGCATAGGCGATGCGGGGAATAAAGCTGCGGACGGCGAAACGAAAGCCCCCGACGTTGATGCGGCGGGATCGGGCTTTGGAGAAGTCCTCGCTGAGGCCATAGGTCTCGTAGAAGGCGGTCGCGAGCTGCTGGGTGGGAACGTTGAGGCCGACGTGGCGAAGGTAATGAACGGGCGCGAAGCGGCGGTGCGCAATCTCGTTGATGTCGAAGGCGAACTCGGTCTGGATGTGCGCATGTTCATCCTTCGCCGTAGGTAACGACAGGACCATATTTCGCGGCAAGCTTGGGAAATTCCACCGGGCACCGCGCGATTGGTGGCCTGGGAGTGGCCGATGTTGTCGCCGATGTAATGGGAGAGCGCCCCAATGGCAAAGGCAAGCTGGTTGGCGTCCTTGGCATCGCGGAAGAGGTGGACGATGAAGTCGCCGGAGCGGACGTAGTGCGTCAGGTTGGAGAAGAAGGGGTCGCCGAAGGGATAGTAGCCAATGTCCTGAATGACGGAGCCTGCATAGGCGTAGGAGCGTGCCTGTTCCAGCTCTGCGGCGTGATGTTGGGATATCGGCTGCGCAAGAGTGGCGCGATGGAACTCTGCCATGTCAGGTCGATCAGCTGCTCGTGGGTCAGCAGCGAATAAGCGCCCGCGGGTGGGAGACACAGGACAACAGACAGAAGCAACGTGGAGGAGAGGCCCGGGAGAGATTACGCATCGGCAACAGTATCGCAGAGGCGAAACCAGGGCTCAAAAGGTGAACTTCAGCGCTCCCTGCAGGATGCGCGGCGGCGCGGCGCTGATGACCTGGCCGAAGGTCGAGCTGCCGATGTTGCCATCGACCGAGCTGGGGCCGTTGAACTGCGTGTGGTTGAAGACGTTGAACGCCTCCACGCGGAAGAGCAGCGACTTCGATTCGGTGAGCGGCAGGTTCTTGGCGACGGCCATGTCGTAGTTCTCCGCGCCGGGACCGTAGAAGAACCGCCGCTTGGCAGTTGCCGGCGTGCCGAGCGCATTCATGCTGAAGGACTGTGGTGTCGAAGTAATTGTTCCCGTTCGTGCGCGGATTGTGGTTCAGGTGAAGCGGACCGCCGTTGTAGTCCGGCTCGTCGATGCTGCTGTTGTTCACGCCATTCGGATTGGTTCCGATCAGCGAGTTGTCTCCATTGTTGATCATGGTTACGGGAAAGCCGCTGGCGAAGCGGGTGATGCCGGAGAGCGACCAGCCGCGGGTCAGGCGATTGGGATGAAAGAACTGATCGAAGGGCAGCTGATATTCGTAGCTGACGACGAAGTTGTGCTTCACGTCGAACGAGGAGATGGCATAGCTGAGCGCGGGATTGAAGGGATTGACCTCTTCGCCGATGTTCGACGACTGATCCAGCGACTTGCCGTAGGTGTAGGCGGCAGAGAACTCGAGCCGGCCGCTGGTGTGGCGGGCGCTGAGTTCAAGCGCGTTGTAGTTGGCGTGGCCGATGGTGGACTGCAGCGCATTGCTGCCGAAGTTCGGTCCCAGCGGCCCGCGCGTTCCATTCACCTGCCCGCCGGCGATCGGGTAATAGACCGTGTCCTCGCCGCCTGCGCCGCAGGTCAGCGTTCCCGGCTGCACCTCGCTCGGCTGGCTCAGGCTCAGGCAGAGCGCGGGATTGCCGGGATTCGGCTCAATCAGCACGCGCTGGCGATGGCTCGAAGTGCCGACATAGCTCGCGCTGAAGACAGTCTTCGGTCCGGCCTGGCGCTCGATGGAAAGCATCCACTCCTCGGTATAAGGCGTGCGGTTGTGGATGTCGTATCCGGGAATGCCGCTGATCGGCTCATAGGTGCTCCAGTCGATGTTGGGATCGGGATTGCTGCGCGAAGAATTCAGCGGCGCAAACGTGTACGGAAACGGCTGGCCGTTGTTCTGCCCGTTGGCTGCGGTGATGAAGGGCGTCGCGAACAGCGGCGGCGCCGGGCTGGTGTAGGTCGTGCCGTAAGGAGCATTGGCCGCCAGCACGCCGATCGAGAGCGCGTCGATCGCGGTATAGAAGTTGCCAAAAGCTGGCGCGGATGCTGGTCGTTCCCGGTGCGCCCAGGAGCTTTCCCAGGAAGCTGCCGGCTCGGCCTGGGGAGACCACGCCAGCCCACGCGCGGCGCAAAGCTGCAGGTTGCTGATCGGAGCCAGCGTGTTGGGAACTCCCAGCGATCGCCGGGATAGAGAATGCCCGGAGGCGCGCCGGGAAAGACCACCGACTGCGCACCGGGAACGAAGGTCGAGATCTGGTTGTACTTTTCCGACCAGGGCGCGATGCGGTCCCAGCGCAGACCGTAGTTGAGCGTCAGGTTCGGGCAGAGCGTGCCAGCTATCCTGGGCGAAGAGGCCGACATATTTGTTGCGCGCATAGAAGGGATTGAGCTGGCTCTGGTTGTACTGGCTGGGCACGCCGATCAGGAAGTCGGCAAAGTCGACGCCGGTTTCCGTGTCCGGAGAAGACAAAGCTGCCGTTGAACTGCGCGATGGGGTGGGCATTGACCTGGTCGGCATGGAACTCGCCGCCGAACTTCATGGTGTGATTGCCGAGCACCTTGGAAAAGGTGTCGGCGACCTGATAGGTGTTGTTGGCCTGGATGAGCTGATTGGCCGCGGCGCCGGTCGAGTAGCCGTTGAAGTTGAGGTTCTCGACGCTTTCTCCCTTGGGATCGAGAGCAACGATGCTGGGGGTGCCATCCGCATTCTCGAAGCCCTGCGAGGCCAGGCTGACGCCGTGCCGCCCACGGGCTGGCCGAGGTTGGTGATGTCGCGCATGTAGCTGAAGTGGAATTCATTGACCGTCGTGGCACTGAAGGTCTTCGTATCGCCCAGCGCGAGGAGCTGCGCGCGGCCCGTGGTGAGCGCATCGAAGCCGGGAACGCTGGCGCCGCTCTGCGCCACCGGATAGGGATTGTCGAGATCGAAGTCGTCGATGAAGTAGTAGGCGGAGATCAGTCCCCAGCGCGTATTCGCATCGAGGCGCACCGCTCCCTTGTCGTCGCGCACCGTCTGGTTGTAGGCGGAGGTGGCAAAGCCGTTGGCAGTGTTCGGAGCCGGAATGTACTGCAGCATTCGCTGCGCCGGAACCGACCACGCGCTCTGCGGAATCACGGCGTTGGGAAAGACGCACTGGGTCGAGGTGGCGCAGCCGGGCACATAGTAAGGCTCGCCCGCGTCACGCTGTAGCCCAGCTTCTGGGTGAGCAGGTTGGCGAAATAAGGACCGCTCACCGCGCCGGTCAGGTTGCTGGAGTAGGTCGGACGAGAGTTGCCGGTGCGATCGGCGTTCGAGGGCACGCTGATGTTGCCGGTATCGATGCCCTGCGTCTGCCGCGTTCCCTGATAGTCGGCGAAGAAGAAGACCTTGTCGCGGCGAATCGGGCCGCCGAAGGTGCCGCCAAACTGGTTCTGGCGGAAGGCGCCGCGCGTGGGAGAAAAGTAGTTGCGCGCATCGAGATCGGTGTTGCGCAGAAATTCGAATGCGCCGCCATGAAATTCGTTGCTTCCGGATTTGGTGATGACGCTGATCTGGCCGCCGCTGAATTCGCCATACTCGGCATCGAAGTTGCTGGTGATGATGCGGAACTCGGCGATCGCATCGAGGTTGGGAATGATGGCCGTGCCGGCGTTGACATCCTCTTCCACGTCGCTGCCGTTCACGCTGAAATAGTTGGCGATCTCCCGCTGCCCGTTGACGGAGATCGTGCCGGGATTGAGAGTGCCCGAAGGGTTGAGAATGGTCGCGCCCACGTCCTGCACGGTGTTGGAGGTGATCGATGTCTGCGGAGCGACGCCGGGCTGCAGCGAGAGCAGGTCGGTGTAGCTGCGGCCATTGAGCGGAACCGCGGTCATCTGCCGGCCGCTGATCACCTGGCCCATCTGGGTGCTGGTGGTCTCGACATGCAGCGTGTTGTCGCTCACGCTCACGTCTGCGAGACGCCGCCGACTTCGAGCGAAGCATCGAGCGTGAGCGCCGCATTGGTGTCGAGCACGATATCCTTTGCGCTGATAGCCGCGAAACCGGAGCCCGGACATCCAGTTCATAATGGCCGACCGGCAGCACCGGGAAGGTGTAGTAGCCCTTGCTGTCGGTGTGGGTCTGGTAAGAAAGCCCGGTGCTTGATCTCTCGGACGGTGACGTGCGCGTTCGGGATCACGCGTCCCGATGGGTCCTTCACCGTGCCGGAGATGCTTCCGCCCACGCTGGCCCAGAGCCAAAGCAGCAGATAAAATTCGCAACAGCGCAAAGGATTCTCGCAATGTTGGCTGCGCAGTGAACTGACTCTTCTCGACATATCTCTTCTCCTGATCTCTCTGCCGGTGGCAGCAGCGCTTACTGGATGGTGATCGGAACGTTGACGCTGGTCTGGTACTGCGATGATCCGCTGCCTGCGGTAGCCGTGACCACGACCGTGTAGGTTCCTTTTGCTGTGCCCGGATCGGTCTTCGCCGTGCCGCCGCACCCGATGACCGTGAAGACGATTGCCAGAAGCTCAGGACACACATCGCTGTGCTGCGCCATCTGCGCCGCGGCAAGACGAACAGAAAGACACAGGCGAGACTCGCGCCGCCTCCGGCGGCGAGCCATCCGGGCCGCCTGTTCGCTTGCTGCTCAGCGGATGCGCCGGCGTGGTGTTGACCGTGAGTTGTACCTGCCCGGTGCCGGTGATCGAATTCGGGATTCACGAAGCAGGCCGACTCGGTCAGGTTCGAGGGCATCGTGCAGGTGAGACTGATGGGAGTGGTGTAGTTGTTGGCTACATTTACGGTGACCGGGGCGATCGCGGCCGACCCCACGGCAGCCGTCGCGCCCGGAGAAGACAACGCGAAAGTCGAGATCGTGATCGGAATCGAGGCGAGATCGATTCGGTGTATGTCGCGTCTCCCTCGTAGAACGCGGTGAGATTATTGCTGCCCGCGTCTCCGTTGATGGGAGTGGTCAGCGTCGCCTCTCCGTTGGCGAGTGTTGCCGGGTCGCCGACGTTCTGCCCATTCAACTGGAATTGCACCGTGCCCGTGGGCGTGGGGCTCCCGTCGCTGCGTCCACCACATTCGCGGTCAGCGTGATGTTTCCGTTGGGCGTGACGCTCGACGCCGAGGCCGCGGCGGTTGTCGTCGAGGCCGATCCGCGGCGGCAGCACCTGGATCTCGCCCATCATGCCGCCATCTTCGTGCTGCAGGATGTGGCAGTGATAGACGAAGGTGCCGACGATATTCGGATCGCGGAAATCCATGCGCACCGTCACGCTGGGATAGGGTCCGCTGCCGCTCCAGTAAGGAATATCCACCGTGTCGCGGATCGCCGGATCGTTCACCGGCTGGCCGTTGACCGCGAGCACCTGAAAGTGAATCTGATGGATGTGGAAGATGTGATCTTCGTGCGCCGTATTCTCAACCACCCAGTCTTCGACCGTGCCCGAATGCACGACGATGTTCGGCGGCTGGTCCATGTGAATAAGTGCCGGCTGTCTGTCCCTCTTCGGTGATGTAGAAGTTCGTCGGGCTGTTCGGGTTCGGCGGGTTCTTGCAGTACTTCGGAGAAATACAGGTTGCGCTGCGCCACCGGGGTAGCGGCTCGCCAGGCCGCGAAGCGTGTGACCTTGGTTCGCACCGCATGCGACGGCAGCTGCTTGACTGCGGCGCCGCTGCTTGCGGACGAGCCTTCGACTCCGTTCTGGCTCACGATATTGGCGATCGGCCGCGTCGGGATCGAAATCCCCGTCCGGGCCGGTATTCCAATACTGCGTGACCAACTGCGCCTGATCGCCGACGTTCGGCGTCGTCACCACAAACTCCGCGCGCGCGCCGGGCCCCAGAGAATGCTGGTCTCGCTCTCCGATGGTTGTCCGCTGCTTCCCGAAGCAATCGGATATCCATCGATCGCCACCACCTGCATCGGCTGCGGCGTTCCGTTGACGACGTACTGCAGATTCAGGATGGTGTCGGCGGCGGTGTTCACCACGCGCCATAACTCCTGTTGCCCTGGATTGGTCTGGATGACCGCCGGCGTGTAGTTCGGATAGGTCACCGGAACATAGTTGATCGAAAGATCCCAGGCAGGAATATTGGAGTCGTTGGCTTCCGAAGCGGGCAGCATTTGGTCGCGGATGACAAAGGTGCGCTCGGTCAGGCCCGCCAATGCGGGATCGACATTCTGCAGGCCTTCGACGATCAGCGCGCCGGTCGCGCCGCCCTGCACCTGGCCTTCGGAGAAGCCATGCGGGTGCGGGTGATACCAGTAGAGCCCGGGCGGCTCGTTCGGCGGGATCTGCACGTTGTAATCGAAGCTCTGGCCCGGCTGGATCAGCGTGTGGACGACCTCATCCTGCCCGCAGACCGGCGCCACATTGGTTCCGTGGAAGTGGATGTTGGTCGCGGTGGCCGACATCGCTCCGTTGCAGGCGCTGCTGGTGCTGGTGGTGGCCGTCTGCGGAGGAGAGCGTCATCTTCATGCCGGCCATGTTGTCGCTGCGCTGGAGGCCGAAGACGGCAGGCAGATCGTTCTGGAAATGAATGATCAGCTTGTCGCCGGGATTGACGCGAAGCGTGGGCGCTTCGAGGCCGGTATTCGTGACGTAGCAATAGCGGACGAGTCCCTGCGAATCGGTCACGGTGAGGAATTTGAATGTGACTTCGAGCACGCCGTTCTGGCTCTTCAGTTCGGGCGGCGCGGAAATCGCCGAACCGGCGGCGAAAGCGCGCGCACACCTGGTCTGCCGGATCGGCAGCGAGCGCCAGGCGAGACCTGCCGGTAGGGCCGACATCTTCGCCAGATCCTGCGCCGACATCGCGCCACGGCCGTGGATGCATGCTGCGCGACGGCAGAAAGGAGACTCGGAGAAAAGAAGAAAAGAACAAGAGCAATTCGGACGAGCAGACGACACATGTCTGCCTGCAAGATCAACCTGCGTCACTCACATTCACTCCCTTGCCTCACAAAGCACACGTGTCGTCGTCAGGCCACGCGAAAATAAGCGGCTGGCCATCCTAACAGTTGAAACTTTGCGGGCAGGAACCCTATAGTGAAGGCAGCCCGCAGTCTATCCGGCTGTGGTCCCCAGGTCCTCGCGGTCTCCGCCAAGAGTTTGCCGCGGGGATCTGGGTCTTTTGTTCAAACAGTCATCAGGAAGCTTTTTGCTGCGCGGCGCACCGCCTGCACAAGCCCTCCAACTTCGAGACGCATCACCTGGATTTCAAAATCGTTTTGTGCGCGCGATCTCCCGTTTCAACCGCTGAAATGTGGGACTGTCGAACTCCTCGATCTCCCCGCAACGGAAGCACGCCAGATGCAGATGGTCTTTCTGCGTCTTGACCTCGTAATAGTGCTTTTCTCCGTTGAGGTGCATCAGATCCAGTTCATCGATCAGCCCCAGGCGCTTTAGCAGCTCAAGGGTCCGGTAGACGGTCGCGCGATCGATCTTCGGGTCCCGCTGGCGAGCGCGAGACAACAGGCTCGCCGCGTCAAGATGGGCGTCGCCTGCTGAATGGTTTCGATCAACGCGCGTCTCTGCGAGGTCAGCCGAACCCCCTCGCTTCCACCTCATTCAACAGCTCGCAGCGTTTCGACGCATCGTTGTCTAGTTGCGACTCATTCGCACTATCTATAATATACGACAACTTTGGTCCGATTACAACTGTACAGCGAATTTCATTCGCGCGAACCGCCAGAGCGGTGTTCTGCAACACAGGGAAAGCGCTCCGGGGATGTTGGCCGTCTGGATTCGGAGCAGGTTTCGATTTGCGCCTCGACTCCAATTTCGCCAGCGCTGTTATCCCAGCCCGAGCCCGGAGCGAAGTGTCTGAGTCGCTAACCACACCCGAGCAGTTTTCAACCGTTTTGCATAGCCGCTGAGGGGAGTTACCACGTTACCGCGTACTCGTTAGCCACCTCCGGAGTCCCCAGGAGATCTCGCTGCCTAGTCTGAGATCAGCCAGTTGCTGTTCGACCAGCGTGGCCCAGTAAGACGCCCCGGTCGAAAGAATCGCATCATTGAAGTCGAAGCAAGGATGATGCAGGCCCGGATTGAGGTGGCCTGGGCGTTTTGCCCCCAGCATGAGATATGCGCCCGGTTTGACACCGAGCATGTAGGAGAAATCTTCCGCTCCCATGCGTGGCTGGACCATTTCGACGACGCCGGAAGCATCCGGCAACCGCGGTGGCGGCATCTCGGGCAAGGGTCGTTGCCGCTTCGTCGTTGATGGTGGCCGGGGCTACCAGTGCATCTCCACTTCGGCGGTGGCCCCAAAACTCTCGGCAACACCCTTGGCCAGCTCGCGGATGTTCCGTTCGATGGCCATTCATTCGACGTGGTGTTGATGCCACCGCGCTGTCCACATGCCTGGAATGGACGGCTCGAAGCAACCATGGCTATCCGCGAGAAGGAACGATCTACCGGGTTTCATCAACCGGTCATTGCCCTGACAGCATTGGTTATGAAAGGTGATCACGAACGGTGTACTGAGGCTGGTATGGACGGTTATCTTGCCAAGCCGATCGATTGAGAAAACTTGATGACATTTTAGCCGGTTGCGCGGACCGCCGCCGAGGGACCTTGGCCCGGCCCCGGTCTGGACCAATCTGCCGCCGTGCTGAACGCCACAGAGCTGCTCCAGCGGGTCGATGGGGATCGGGAGTTTCTTTCCGATTTGATTAGCACCTTCCGTGAGGAGTACCCAGGACAGATCCAGGACGCACAGCAAGCCATTGCACGCAGAGATGCCGCCGGAGTCGAACGCGTGGGGCATGCGCTCAAAGGAGCACTGGGCAATCTTGCCGCATCGGGCGCGTCCAAATTTGCAGCCGAAATTGAAACCATGGGAAGATGGGAAACCTGGCGCTTGCCGAAGCCAAGCTGGCTGAAACCGAGAATGAAGTGCAACGTGTGTTGAAGGCGCTGGATGCTCTGTTGGAAAGCGTCTCGTGAGGATTCTTGTCGTTTCGGCGGAACAGCCCGGTCTGAAACTATTGCAGCATCAATGCATCCAATCCCCGTAATCGCCCCCTTGGACACGGGAAAAGGAGTCAGCGTTGCAGATCGGCATTGACAGCTTTGCAGCATCCATTCCAGACCCTATTACCGGTGTCGTCCTAACCCCGCGGAGCGCATGCAGCATCTGCTCGAAGAGATTGCGCTGGCCGACCAGGTCGGTTTAGACGTGTTTGGTATCGGCGAACATCACCGGCCTGAGTTTCTCGATTCTGCCCCTCCGGTCATCCTCGCCGCGGGCGCTGCACTTACCAAACGTATCCGTCTTACCAGCGCGGTCACCGTGCTGAGCGCAGCCGACCCGGTGCGTGTTTTTCAGCAATTCGCAACTCTTGATCTGATCTCGCAAGGGCCGCGCGGAGATCGTTGCCGGCCGCGGCTCTTTTATCGAGTCCTTTCCCCTCTTCGGTCTCAACCTCGACGACTACGACTCGCTCTTTGCCGAGAAGCTCGAATTGCTGCTGAAGATTCGCGAAAAGACACAGGTCTATTGGTCGGGCAAGCACCGCGCTCCGCTCACCGGGCAGAGCATTTACCCGCGGCCCTTGCAAAATCCGCTGCCCATCTGGTTGGGTGTCGGGGGCACGCCTGCTTCCTTTGCTCGCGCCGGTGCGCTGGGACTTCCTTTGATGGTCGCCATCATCGGCGGCGAACCTCACCGCTTTCGTCCCCACATCGAACTCTACCGCGAGGCGGGGCGCCGCGCGGGCCACGCGCCTGAGCAGTTGCGCGTGGGGCTTCACTGCATCGGCTTTCTCGGCGACACCAACGCAGCAGGCAGCGGACGACTTTTTTCCCGGCTATGCGCACACCTTCACTGAGATCGGCAAAGAACGCGGATGGCCGCCAACCACGCGGGCGCAGTTCGATGCCACGCGTGGTCCGACCGGGGCCCTGATTATCGGTGACGCCGAAACCGTCACGAAGAAGATCCTTTACATCAACGAGGCTCTTGGCGGCATCTCCCGCATCACCTTCCAGATGGGCGTCTCGACGCTGCCTCATGCGAAGATGATGCATGCCATCGAAATTCTCGGCGATAGCGTCGCCCCCATGGTGCGCGAGGAACTTCTCGGTGAGCGCCCAATGAGCGAGCTGCGCCGCTGCGCATGGGCAGAAAGCGACCCGCTTCTTCGCGCCTATCACGATGAGGAATGGGGAGTTCCCGCAGCACGATAGCCGCGCGCTCTGGGAGCTGCTTATGCTGGAGGGATTCCAGGCCGGTCTGGCATGGATCACCGTCTTGCGCAAGCGCGAGGCCTTCCGCGAAGCGTTTCATGGCTTTGATCCGAAGAAAGTTGCAGCGTTCGGCAAGCCAGACGTGACCCGGCTGCTCGGCAACCCCGGCATCATTCGCTCCCGCGCCAAGATCGAGGCGACCATCGAAGGGCGCCCGCATTTATGAGGAGATGAGGCGCAGTGGCGAGGACTTCTCCAGTTTGTCTGGAAGCTGGCCGGGGGAAAGCCAATCAAAAACAAGACCGGCCATGTACCTGCGAAGACGCGCTCTCTCAGAGGAGATCTCGGCGGCGCTCAAAAAGCGCGGCTTCAAGTTTGTTGGCCCTGTCATTGTTTATGCCTGGATGCAGGCGTCAGGGATGGTGAACGATCACGATCTGCGCTGCTTCCGGCGTAAGGTCGATCCTTTGTCAGTGCCGCGTATGTAGTCTCCGCTCTTGCCTCCCGGATTTGCGCACCAGGACAATCTCGCGAATCGCAATGGATTTGTCCATCGCCTTGCACATGTCGTAGATCGTGAGCGCTGCCACTGCTGCTGCCGTCAGCGCCTCCATTTCCACGCCGGTGCCGGCGACCGTCGCAGCCGTGCTGCGGATCTCGATGCCGCCGGCAACCACGGCTCGCCGACACATCGATAAAGCTCAAAGGCAGCGGATGACACATAGGAATCAGGTCAGCCGTGCGCTTGGCCGCCTGAATGCCGGCAAAGCGCGCCACCTCAAGCGGGTTGCCCTTGGGGTTTTGCGGTAAAGCGGCAAGCACCGCCTCAGACAGTACGACAAAGGCCGAAGCTTCGGCCTCGCGCCGCGTGGCAGGTTTGGCGCTTACGTCGACCATATGCGCGCTGCCTTCGGCGTCGTAATGGGAGAGCTTTTCCATGGTGTCGCTAGTGCTACAGCAGGTATCGTAACCGTCTCACCAGCAGCGAGCAGCGGCCGGTCGGCCGGAACCACCAAGAAAGCAATTGGAGCGGCTGGTGCTCGCGAGATCGCCGGAACCTTGCCAGGTGACCGGCTCCACGGTCACATCGATCGGAGCCGACCACCCGGTCCGCAGCTGGCCGGCAGGAAGCGCGTCAGGCCGGTCTTGACCTGACGTCGCTCGCCAGACGGGCCTGCGCGAAACGGGGTGCGCGGCCGGCATCGCCGCAGAGCGCGCCCAGCAGCGGCTCGACAAAAAGCGAAAACGTAACCATGGTGGATACAGGATTGCCGGGAAGCCCGAAAAAATAAATCTGGCCCTCCTCCGAAGTCCGTCCGAAGACGACCGGCTTGCCGGGCTGGATCAGCGCTCCGGTAAAGAAGAACTCGGCGCCCAGAGAAAGCAGAACCTCCTCCACCAGATCGTACTTTCCCATGGAAACCCCGCCGGAAAGCAGCAGCAGATCAGCTCTCGAGCGCAGCTGCGGATGATGGCTTCAAGATGCCCGCGCTCATCGCGCGCGATGGCGAGCCGCACTGGCTCCGCCCCAGCGGCGAGAACCTGCGCAGCGAGCGAGTAGCTGTTGGAGTTACGAATCTGCTGGGTCAGCGGCTTTCTGGTCCACTTCGACCAGCTCGTCGCCAGTGGCGACGATGGCGACCCGCGGCCGGGCGAACACGCTGAGCTGTGCCGCGCCACAGGCTGCGGCTGCGGCGATCTGGGCGGCGGACGATGCGCGTGCCCCGCGGCAGGATCACTTCTCCCGCTCGAGCCTCGGCTCCCATGGGGACGATGTTCTCGCCGGGCGCGATGCTGCGGCCTGGGTGAGAGCGAAGCGTGTCGCGGTCACGCTCAACGTGCTCCACCATGACCACGCAATCGGCGCCGGCGGGCACCGGCGCCCCGGTCATGATTTCGACCGCCTCGCCGGCGCTGACTTCGATCCTAACTGGCCTCGCCGGCGCGAATCGGACCCAATCGACCTTGAGAGCCAAGCCGCCTGTAAGGTCGGCCGCGCGGCAGGCAAATCCGTCGCGGGTGGAGCGGGGAAACGGAGGCTGGTCCCGGTCGGCATGAACCGGCTTCGGCCAGCACCATGCCCAGAGTTTCGAGCAGCCCGCGCGGACTGCGGAGGATGCGCAGGCGCCAGCCGATCAGCATGCTCGCGGACGATCCGGCTGGCGTCCGCATAGCTGACCACCCGGGATGGAGCTGGATTGGTTCAAGACGAGATGTGCGCATGAGAGCAGGAAGGGACGCCGCAAAGCGGAGCAGCGTCCCGTGCATCTCTTTTCCATCGCCGTGACAGCCTTGAGTTCAGTTCTTGCCGGCGGAGTACTTGGTGTTGACCTTCTCCCCGATCTCCGACAGAATCGACTTCGCTTCCGGCGCCATGGGCCCATTGGGGGCGAGTTCGAGGTACTTGTTGTAGGCCTCCGCGGTGCCCGGGGGGGCGACGATCTTCTGCGTCTTGGGGTCCACAGTGGCTTTGGAGATGAGCGCCTGTCCCTTCAGGTAATAGGGAATCGGCTTGTTCGGGTCCGCGGCGATCGCCTTGTCCGCGGCGGCGATGGTGGCGTCGGTTTGCCCGGTGCGGCTGAGGACGATGGTTTCGTTGGTGTAGTACATGCCCGCATTCGTAGGTTGGAGCTTGGCCGCGGCGTCATACGATGCAGTGGCGTCGGGGATCTTATTGGTGTTGGCGTAAACCTCGCCCAAAGCGTTGTCGTCGGCAGCTTCGATTTCAGGATTGGGCTTCTTTGAGTTGGTATCGAGATCCAGCGCTTTCTTGAGCGAAACCGCGGCGTCGTCATATTTCTTTTGCCCGGTCTGCGCAATGCCCAGCTCCAACCACAGCACAGCAGCGTCCGGCTTTAATGGTCGTGGCCTGCTGCATCGACGTGGCGGCGTCGTCGTACTTCTTCTGCTGGTTGTCTGCGCGCGCCTGCTTGAGCAGGTCATTCAGCTTGCCGACGCTCTGGTTCTCCTTCATGATTTCCGCGTTCTTCTTCTTGGCTTCTTCGAGCGCCTTGTGCTGCTCCGGAGGCAGCTTGTTCACGTACTCGGCGCGGCTCAGATCGAAGTCCTGCAGGGTGTCCGTGCCGGTCGGTGAACTTCACGTTGTCAAAGCGGTCGACGGCTTTCTCGGGAGTGGCAGTAGAGCGTGACGAAGTAAGTGCCGGGCTTGATGCCCTCGCCCTTGTAGTCGCCGTTCTGGTCGGTGGTGAAGGTGAAGAGGGCGGTCTTGCCATCCGTGCTGAGTATCACCTTGGCGTTGGCGATGGGTGCGTTGGCCGGGTCCTGCACGTGACCGTGGATCTTGGCCGTGGTGTCCTGGGCACCCGCACAGGGCCGGAACGAGGGCAAGCACGACGAGAGCGAGCCAGAGAGTGAGTTTCGAACGCATGATAGATCTCCTCGAAGCGGGTACGCCGGCGAATACACACAGCGTTAGCCGCCCGTATAGCACGACCAAGTTAAATGGAAGGCAACAACAATTCAAGGCCGGCCGGCAATAGGATGCTTTAAAGCGGTTCCACAGTTACGGTGGCCGCATAAAGATCGCGAGGTGTGGTTTTCTTGAGCACGAAACCATGAAATCTACACCTACTGTGAAAACGCTGAGCCAGGCCGGCGAAAGCGTCGCAAGCTGCTGCCACCAGGCGTCAAAAAGCGCCAGGGCGCGCTCGCACTGCAGGCGGTGCCGCTCCCGCTTGTCGCGGATCTGCTTGCGCACCGCTCTTCCAGCGGCAGCAGCAGATCGAAGGTGATGTTGGCCGGCTGGAAGTCTTTGGCCTCGGCATGGGTAATGTAGTGCACCAGCGAGCCCGAGCGCCGTGGGGCGAGGCACGGCCACGCCTGGCTCGCCCTGGGCAAGCTGGGCGGCATACAGGCCGGCGAGCATGCCGGTGGCAATGGATTCGGTATAGCCCTCCACCCCCGAAAGCTGCCCGGCGATGAGAATGCGACGGGTGGCTCGCGGAGCGTGAGCGTCTCGGAGAGCACGCGGGGGGCGTTGATATAGGTATTGCGATGGATCTGGCCGAAGCGCAGGAACTTTGCCTTTTCCAGGCCGGGAATGAGGCGCAGGACGCGCGCCTGCTCGCCGAATTTCAGGTGGTTTTGCAGGCCGACCAGGTTGTAGGAGTCGGCGCGGAGGTTTTCGCAGCGCAATTGCACCACCGCCCAGGGCATCTTGCCGGTGCGCGGGTCGCGCAGGCCGACCGGCTTCATGGGGCCGAAGCGCAGCGTCTCCCGGCCGCGCCGGGCCAATTCCTCGATGGGCAGGCAGCCCTCGAAGTATTCCAGCTTCTCCCATTCCCGGCTCTCGACCGCTTCGGCGGAGACGAGGGCATCGTAGAAGCGCTCGTATTCCTCCTTCGACATGGGGCAGTTGATGTAGTCGGCGGTGCCTTTGTCGTAGCGGGCGGCGAAGTAGACGCGCTCCATGTCGATGGAATCGGCTTCGACGATGGGGCTGATGGAGTCGTAAAAGGCGAGCTGGCCGCTGCCGGTCAGCCGGGCAATCTCCGCGCAGAGCGGGGCCGAGGTGAGCGGGCCGGTGGCCACGATGGTGAGCTGGGCCTCGGTCGAGCGCGGTTACCTCTTCGCGATGAACGGTGATGCGGCTTTCCTGTTCGATGGCGTCGGCCACCCGGCGGGAGAATTCGACCCGGTCGACGGCCAGGGCGTGGCCGGCGGGCACGGCGCTCGCGTCCGCACAGGCGAGCAGGGCGCAGCCGGCGCGGCGCATTTCCTGCTTGAGCAGCCAGGGCGCGGTGTTTTCACTCTCCGACTTGAGCGAGTTGGAGCAGACCAGCTCGGCGAAGTCGGCCGTCTGATGTGCTGGCGTGGAGCGCAGCGCGCCGTCAACCACCGCGCGCATCTCGTAGAGGTCGACCTGGCAGCCTCGGCGGGCAGCCATCAGGGCAGCCTCCGGGCCGGCCAGGCCGCCGCCGATGACACGAATCCGGCCTGGGCCCCGCCCGCTCAACGGGCCGGCTCCGATGCCGACGCTAAAGTTGCCAGGGATCGAATGCCTTCGTCATTGACGCGCATGATGCGCCACTCGTCGAGAAACTGCGCCCCCAGGCCCTGGTAGAAGTCGATGGCGGTCTGGTTCCATGCCAGAACATCCCATTGCAGCCGGACGCAGCCTTGCTCAGCGGCGCGGGCCGCTACCCTTGCCAGCAGCGCTTTGCCGATGCCTTGCCCACGGAACCGGGGCAGCACGAAGAGATCCTCCAGGTGGATACCGGAGCGGCCCCGCCAGGTGGAGTAGTTGTAGAAGTAGAGCGCAAAGCCGGCCGGCTGACCGCGTTCTTCCCCGTCCCCGTTTTCGGCGATCAGGCACTCGAAGCAGGGCTGTTCGCCGAAGCCGTCGCGCAGCAGGTCGGCCTCGGTGGTCTTGACCGCATCCGGGCGCCCGCTCATAAGTGGCGAGCGCACGGATGAGATCGAGAATCACAGGGATGTCAGCGGGAGTAGCCAGGCGGATGGAGTGCATCGTCTGAAACCTAGTTTATAACGGCAAAAGGAGGCGCCTAAGAAGCTCTGCTTTCCTGCTGGCGTGCTTGATGTCGTCGCGCCTTCATCCGGTTGCCGCAGGTCTTCATGTTGCACCACCGCCGGGTATGGTTCTTGCTGATGTCGAGAAAGAGCCAGCGGCAGGTGGGATCGCCGCACTCTCTCACTCGCCCTGCTTCACTCGTTACCAGCAAATCAGAGGCCGCCTCGGCCAGCTTCCACAACGGAATCTCCGCTTCCCGCTCCAGACCGGACCAGCTCCAAACCAGCTGCGACTCGCCCGGGCGAAGCCTGCGATGCAAGGCCACGGCCTGGAAGTGCCTTTCGAGCGTTTCCACCTGCGCGGCCGGCGGCTTGCCACCGTCTATCCGGGCGTACAGGACAGCTGCGAGCGCCTCGCGCAACTCCACCGCGGAGGCAAGCACACGATGCGCATCTTTTTCGCTGACGGTGCGCGCGAGTTTCCGCGCCTGTTCCGCAGTCAGCAGTCGCGACTGCGCGGCCAGGCGAAGAAGATCTGCGTAGGTGGGAAGGAGCTCCTCCGGACCGTTCGCGGAGAAACGCGAATCCATGGTGTTGACGAGGTCGAGCGCCGGGTTTCCAGCAAGCAAGTTAAACGGCTTGGGAACGGGGGTGCTCATGAATTCAATTATAACTCTCAAAAATAGTTTTAGAGGTTACTGTAAACCGGGTTACAATATAACCAGTCATGGCGATTATAAGGGTTAGAACGAGCAGCGCCGCTAAGGAAGAGAGGAAGGCCGGCCTACGTGTATTTCTCGCCTTCGCGGCCATCTATGTTTTGTGGGGATCGACCTATCTGGCGATTCGTATCGCCGTACAAGAGGTCCCTCCGCTCTTTGCCGCGGGGACGCGATTCTTTTTGGCCGGCCCCTTGCTTTACGCCGTGATGCGCTTTCTCGGGCGGCGCCGTCCCACCGGGAAGGAGTGGGGCAGTCTTTTGCTCCTCGGCTCGCTGATGTTCGTGGTCACTTATGGGCTGGTCTTCTGGGCGGAACAGTATCGTGCCTTCGGGGTTTACGTCCGTTCTCGAGGCGACGCTGCCGCTCATCACCATAGCGCTTGAGGTCTTTGTGTTTCGCCAACAACGCTTCCGCTGGAGACTCCTGGTCCCCATTGTGCTGGGATTTGTGGGTGTCTTGTTGTTGCTGCTGCGCAATGCCCAGCACATTGCCACCCTGCCCTGCCTCGCCGTCCTGGCCGGAGGGACGGCGTGGTCGCTGGGCGCCGTGCTGACGCGTGCCCTGCCGCTGCCCAGATCCAAGGGAATTACCGCCGGAGCGGAGATGATGATTGGCGGTGCGATTCTGCTCGTTCTGTCGGCTTTGACCGGAGAGATGCACCCGTTCCCGCATGTTTCCGTAAAAGCCGTGCTCGCGCTGGGCTACCTGGTGGTTGCCGGCTCGCTGCTGGGTTTCACCGCCTTTGTCTGGCTGCTTGGCCGCATGCCCGCTACGCGCGTCGCCAGCCATGCCTATGTCAATCCGGTCGTCGCCGTCGCTCTCGGCTACTTCGTTGCAGGCGAGGTGGTCACCGCGCGCATGCTCTTCGGCGCCGCTCTGATTGTTGCCAGCGTCGCGCTCATTCTCATCAAAGACAAAGCTGACGTGCCTGAGAAAGACGAAGCTGAGGCGCCTGAGTTTGTGCTGGTTGGAGAACGCTCTAGTTGATGTAGATTTCGTCGATGTAGCACCAACGCCAGTCTTCTCCTGGTTCGACGGATCGCATGATCGGGTGCCCGTCTGAGTGGAAGTGCGCGGTGGCATGGCGGTTTTTGGAGGAATCGCAACAACCGACCTTCCCACACTCCAGACACATACGCAGATGAACCCAGGTGTCTCCGGTCTTGAGGCATTCCTCGCAACCCTTGGTGTGCGGCTTCACTTTCTTCATATGATCTTTTATGTGCGTACATTTTGCTGCGCTCATGGAAACCTCTTCGTAGTATCTCTGCGACTCTGGGCCGGAAGGCGGCCGGGTGGCCCATTCAAGCCTTGTTTTGGCTTGAGTGGGTGGGATAGCACTCCTAAGGTGTTTTCACCACTGGAAGTTCAATGAAGCTTGCTTTTCCCGGCTGGTGATAGATACGCTGCGTGGCCTTTTGGTAGTCTGCCGGCTTTGCCCAGAAAATGTTAGGCACAAACGTCTGTGGGTTTCGGTCGTATAAAGGAAACCAGCTCGACTGTACCTGCACCATGATTCGATGCCCGGGAAGGAAAACATGGTTTGCTGTCGGCAGCGCGTAGCGGTAGAGCAAGGGTTGGTTGGCCGCGATGGGCTTAGCCTGCTCCAGGCTCTCGCGATAGCGTCCACGGAAGATGTCCGCGGAAATCATGAGTTGATATCCACCTAAGCCTGGCTGACTGGCCACCTCACTCGGATAGAGGTCGATGAGCTTGACCACCCAGTCGGAATCGGTGCCGCTGGTTGAGGCCACGAGATTGGCGAGCGGTTCTCCACTGATCTTCAACGGCGCGCGCAAAACATCGGAGACGAACACCTCGACATCAGGCCGGCCGGACTGCTCGCGCTGGTCGTCGACCAGCCATTCGGACCAGGTCATCCCGGCATCGTAGCCCATAGGCTGGATCGGCCGTGCGCGGTAGGGCACGGGCTTCGCGGGATCGGAGATATATTCCTCGAATGCCGTGTCGTCCGGCTTGGGCGGGGTGAAGCTCAGTTTCTGATCTCCAGTGAGATAGAGCGGCGTAGGTTGAATTTCACAGCCGCTGGCACAGCCCGCGGGCCAGGAAGGGAGGGCCCTCCAGGTATTTGTTCCGGTTTCAAATGCAGAAACGGGAGGGATATCTGCCTTCGGCGTGTCAGTCTTCAGATATCGCTCGAGGAAGGGCCGAAGGATTTGCTGGCGAAAGTAGAGCCCGGTATCGCTTCTGAAATTCAAAGCGCCGAGGGTGCTGGCATCTTCGATCTCCTGGCCGTGATGCCACGGGCCAATGACCAGAAACACCTTGTCGTTATCCTTGTCCTTCGGCTTGATGGCTTTGTATACGGCCATGGCGCCGTAGATGTCTTCCTGATCCCACAGGCTGGCTACCAGCATCACGGGCACTTTCAGCGGCTGGGCTGCCAGTATCTTATCCACGGCCTGGTCGCGCCAAAAGGCGTCGTAACTTGGATGCGCGAGAACTTTGCGCCAAAACCCGATCTGTTCGAGCCCGTGGCGGCGGCCGAGTTCCCCCGCGGACCCTGCCTGCATGTAGTTGTCGTAATCGTCGAGGTTGGCCGACCACCAGTTGGCCTTATTATCGCGAGTCGCCGACTGATTAAAGATGTAGGGGAGGTTCTGTTCGCGGAACGCACCATAGTGGAACCAGTCATCGCCCATCCAGCCGTCGACCATGGGATTCATCGGCACAGCCACCTTGAGAGCCGGATGGGGATTGACCAGCGCCATCAGGGTCAGGAACCCATCATAGGAAATACCGAGGATGCCAACCTTGCCGTTGCTCTCCGGAATATTCTTCACCAGCCAGTCGATGGTGTCGTAGGTATCCGTAGAGTTGTCGACCGGTGTCGGATTTTGCGGACCGTGCAGGGGGCGGTTCATCACGTAGTCGCCCTCGGAGCCGTACTTGCCTCGGACGTCCTGAACCACACGGATATAACCGCCTTCTACGATAACGTCGGTGGCGTTGTCGTAGCCTTCAAGGGTTGGCCCCAGGTGCGGACTGCTGGCATGGGTTGTCAGTGCGTTCGCATCGTAGGGCGTGCGCGTAAGCAGGATCGGCGATCCCTCGGCTCCCTTGGGAACCAGGATGACGGTGTGCAGTTTGACCCCGTCACGCATGGCGATCATCACTTCACGGCGTGTGTAATCGAAGTAGGCCGTTGGAGGCGGCTCCAGCTTGGCCGGCGTTTCGCTGGGGAAATCAGGGTATTTTGCAGCCGGCGTTCCCGTCTGGGTCCGGGCTGCCTGGGCCAGAAACAAAGCGCCGAACAGCGCCGCCGGCAGGGTACGCGTCAGAGCGCGTCGCGCATTTTTTCTCATACGCAAACGTACTACAGACTGGCGTGGGAGGCCGGGCGATTTTAGGCGGCAAAAAAAGCCGGGTGGAGGGACCTGCGGTTGCCTCTTCTCGACCCAATATCCCGTCTGCTCTGCCGCTGTGCGGTGATTCGAAGCTTCTAGTATCTGCGCAGCAGCCGCGAACCAAGTTCGCGGTTCGCCCGCTGCAGCTTCTCTTCGAAAAGGACGCCTACGGAAAAAGGACCGACTATCAAGCCCACAATACCTAACCAGGAACCGATGGAATTCAACATTGTGCGTGCTCCCTGCTCTTCCACGACAAAAGACATTACTGAATTCATCGACGATCCCATGAAAGAAAAGGTAGGGGAATAGCAAGAAAGGTGCAGGATAAATACCCGGAAACAAGAGGCAGAGGGAAAGCTTCATTTGTCTCGGGCGCGGACCTTGAACCAGATCGGGGAACCGCGAAAGCCGAAGGCCGCGCGAATCTGGTTTTCGAGGAAGCGCTGGAAGGAAAAGTGCAGCTTGACCTGCCGATTGGTAAAGAGGATGAAGGTGGGCGGCGCAACGGCAGCCTGGGTCATGTAGAAGATCCGCATTTTGTTGGCGGCGGGCACGGTGGCGCGCTGAAAATCGATCTTTTCGAGGAAGCGGTTCATCTGCCCGGTAGAGACGCGCTTGCGCCGCTCGGCGGCCACCTCCTGCACCAGCTTGAGCACGGTGTGAATGTTTTTGCCCTCGGAAGCGGAGATAAAGACCACCGGCGCATAGGCCAGGTATTTGAGCACCTTGCGCAACTGCTCTTCGAAGATCTCCTTGTCGGCGGGCGGCTTGCCGTCGGTTCGTCCGGTGGTCACCAGGTCCCATTTGTTGACCACCAGGATCACGGAGCGGCCGCTCTCATGCGCGTAGCCGCCGATGGTGGCGTCGGAGGAAGTAACGCCCTCGGTGGCGTCGATGACCAGCAGCGCGACGTCGGCCGCCTCCAGATGGCGGCGCGCCATGACCACGGAGAGCTTCTCCGCCATCATTTTGGTCTTGCCCTTGCGCCGGATCCCGGCGGTATCGACAAAGCGCAGCAGGCCGCCGTCGTATTCCATCACCTCGTCCACGGCGTCTCGCGTGGTGCCGGCGATGGGCGAGACGATGGCGCGCGAAGAGCCGGTGAGCACGTTGAGCAGCGTGCTCTTGCCGACATTCGGCCGGCCGATGATGGCGATCGAGGTTTCGTGCTGTTGGAATTCGCCGTGGGTCCGGTGACGCGCCTCGCCCTCCGCGGCCACTTCGGGCTCTATTGCCGCGGTCACCGTGCTGTTCTTCGGCAGGGAAGCTGAGCGTGGCGAAGACATGATCGAGCAGATCGCCGATGCCGATCCCGTGCTCCGCGGAGATGGGCAGTATATCGCGGATCCCCAGGCGGCGATACTCGGCGGTCTGCTCTTCCATCTGCTCGGTGTCGATCTTGTTGACCGCCAGCAACAGCGGCTTGCCGCCGCGCAAGAGCAGGCGGGCAAGGTCGTAGTCGGGCGCGGCCAGCGGAGTGCGCCCATCGACCACCATCACGATGGATTCGGCCTCCTCCAGCGCCACCCGCGCCTGGCGAAAGATTTCCGACGGGATCAGCTCCGGGTCGTCGGGAAGAATACCGCCGGTATCGACCACGCGGGCATGCTGGCCGGCCCACTCGACCTCCCCATAGATCCGGTCGCGGGTGATGCCCGGCTCATCGCCCACGATCGACCGGCGCGAGCTGGTGAGACGGTTGAAGAGTGTGGACTTGCCCACATTGGGGCGGCCGACGATGGCAAGAACGGGCCACGTAGACGTATCCACGGCTGTTTCGCGTCTGCTGACAGGCGGGGCGGCCGCCTCCTCGAACGGGCTCGGGCAGCTCGGCATCGATGCGGCGCATCGGTCCCTGGCGTTGCACCGGACGTTTGCGGAGCTTGCCTTCGCGCGCGGCCGCGCTGGCTTCGGCGGCGGCCTTCGCCGCCGCACCGCGCTTGACCTCGGCGCGCGAGTGCTGGGCGCGGTTGGCGGGTAGCCCAGCGTGCGGCCTTCGCCACCGCGGCGCGCTTCCGCCCTTGGAGTGCGGCTTGGGCTTTCTGCCCTTGGTTCCTTTAGGCTGGCTTCATGTGCTCTCTTTCAGTCTTTCATACAACCGCAAGCCCACCGTATAGACTTAGACTTTCACCATCAAGCGGCGCTCAATTGGCCCTCCACTCCACCGGATCCTCGCCCTTGTCCACTGCCACCATCTCCGCTCAGCCGCTGCCTTCGCTGCACGACTTCTTCTCCCCCGGAGGAATGCTCTCGCGCTCCGCGCTGCCCTACGAGTTCCGCCGCGGGCAGCTGGAGATGGCGCGGGCGGTCGAACGCAGCCTGCAGGAGAGCAAACACCTGATCGTCGAAGCGGGCACCGGGACGGGCAAGACGCTCGCCTACCTGCTTGCCGGCCTTGCGCACCGGGCAGCGGGTGATCATCTCGACCGGCACCAAGAATCTGCAGGAGCAGCTCTTTTTCCGCGACGTGCCCTTTCTCGAGTCGCTTGCTGGGACCGCTGCGCGTCTGCTACATGAAGGGCCGGGCGAACTATCTCTGCCGCCAACAAGCTGTATGCCCTGCGCGACCAGCCGATTCTGAACGGACTGGAAGAGATCGACCAGTTTCAGCAGATCGCGGCCTGGGAGAAGACGACCGAGACCGGGGACCGGGCCGAGATCGACGCGCTGCCCGAATCGAGCCAGGTGTGGTCCAAGCTCGATGCGCGCAGCGAGGCCTGCCTGGGGCAAAGCTGTCCCGATTATGAGCGGTGCTTCATCACCGAGATGCGCCGGCGCGCGCTCGAAAGCGATGTGATCATCGTGAACCATCATCTCTTCTTCGCCGATCTGGCCATCAAGCAGCAGGCCAAGGCGGCGCCGGATGCGGGCGTGCTGCCGGAAGCGGCGGCGGTGATCTTCGACGAGGCCCATGAGCTGGAAGATGTGGCGTCGAGCTATTTCGGCATCAGCCTGAGCAATGTGCGGCTGGAAGAGCTGGTGCGCGATCGTGGAAACGATGCTGCGCGCCAGGCAGGCTTACTCCACAGCGCTGAAGGGCTGCGGAGACATGCTGCGGGAGCGGGGCAGGATGTTCTTTGGCGGCGCTGCCGCGCGGCGGTGGTTTGCACGGAGAAGGCCGCATGCCCTTCGAGCAGCGGGAGCAGTTCCTGGAGGAGCACGGCGACGTTTACCTGGCGGTGATGAATGCGCTGCACCGGCTGGAGGGGGAGCTGGAGAGGCTGCGCGGCGTGGAAGAGTCGCTGGGGTTGAAGAAGCGCGTGGCCGACATCCGCGAGCATCTGCGTTTCTTGATGGAGGCGGAGAGCGTCAACACCGTCTTCTGGATCGAGCGCCGAGGCGGCTCCGTCGATGCGCCAGGGAGCGCGCAATACCTACCTGCAGGCCACGCCGATCGATGTCTCCGATCTGCTTTCCGAGCTGCTCTTTGAGCAGTACCCCAGCGTGATTCTCACCTCTGCGACGCTGACCGTGCAGGGCGGTTTTGCTCACCTGAGAAAGCGGCTTGGGCTTGCGCGACGCGCGGGAGCTGGTGGTGCCTTCGCACTTCCGCTACGAGGAGCAGGCGCTGCTCTATCTGCCGCCGGGGATGCCCGACCCGCGCGAGCCCACCTTTGGCGCGCAGGCGGCGCGCACCATCCGGCGCGTGCTCGACATCACGCGCGGCCGGGCCTTCTGTCTCTTTACCAGCTATCAGCAGATGCGCGATCTTTATGAGCGCCTGTTGCCGGAGCTGGATTATCCCTGCCTGCTGCAGGGCACCGCGCCACGCAAAGCGCTGCTGGAGGAGTTTCGCAACACGCCCAACGCGGTGCTCTTCGGAACCTCCTCCTTCTGGCAGGGAGTGGATGTGCAGGGCGAAGCATTGAGCTGCGTGATCGTCGACCGCCTGCCCTTCTCCGTGCCCACAGACCCGGTGGTTTCGGCGCGCATGCGGGCGGTCGCGGCGGCAGGGGGCCAATCCATTTTTCGACTACCAGGTGCCGGCGGCGGTCATCACGCTGAAGCAGGGCTTTGGGCGGCTGATCCGCTCGCTCGAAGACCGCGGCGTGCTGGTGCTGCTGGATCCGCGCATCGAGCGGCAACGGTATGGAAAGGTCTTCCTGGAGAGCCTGCCACCCTACCGGCTAACCCGGGACATCGCGGAAGTGGAAAATTTCTTCGCAGGTTAAAGAGACTGCAGATCTCTACGCTCGGTCCGTCAAGCTTGCCGGAGGTCAGCGAACTGCAGCGATCCCGGCTGCGCCGGGACTGACACGGGATCTCGTGGGTGAGGAATCCAGGTCCACTGAGACAAATGTCAGATGAGCAACCACTTCCAGGAAGTGACGCCCTTAACCTTTGTCATCCCGAGCGCAGCCGAGGGATCTGCAGTTCGCGGACCTTCATGGAATGTTCTCGACTGAGCGTAGCGATCACAGGAGTAATTCCCATGAAAGGCGCAATGTCCCGGAACCTCTATCTGCTGGCAGCCTCGCTGCTGCTGTTTTCGCTCATTTCCTGCGGCATGAGCCTGGTGCCCAACTCCCTCCAGCCTGGCCTGCCGGTCAACGGTTCCTTGTGGAAGACGATCGGCCTGGTTTTCCTGTCTGCCCTCCCTCCTCTCCGCTCTGGCCGGGATGTTGACCGCCATGTTCGAGCAAGTGGAGCGCAGGAGCGAGGAACGCATGCGGCGGGAGCTGCAGGAAGGCCTCGCCCGCCTGGGCCGCAACAACGCCGCAAGTGAACCAGCTACAATCAGTAAGGTAGAGGGCAACACAGGCCATGTATGAAGTTACGGTCGAATCGGGATTCTCCTCGGGACATTACCTGCGCAACTACCGCGGCAAGTGCGAGAACCCCCATGGCCACAATTACAAGGTTCGCCTGACGCTGCGCGGCAGGGAACTGGACACAACCGGGCTGCTGCTGGATTTCAAGCTGCTCAAGCAAGTGATGCGTCCGGTCATCGACCGCATCGACCACCAGATGCTCAATGACCTCGAACCTTTCACCGAGCTCAACCCGTCGGCAGAAAACCTGGCGCGCTACTTTTACGATGAAACCAACCGCCAGCTGAACGAGATGACCGGCGGCCGGGTCGCGGTCAAGGACTGCACCATCTGGGAGACGGACGCGACCACGGCAACCTATTACGAGTAATTACGCGCTAATTCGTAGCCGTACGTCCTGCGTGGCAGGTATTTATCGAAGGGAATCTCGAAGTAGAAGAGCTCCTTGCCGTCGGCATTGCGCAGCATGCGCAGGTTGAGCTTGCCTCCCGCCAGCGGATTGGCAAGCCCTTCCACATCGTAAAAGAGAAAGCCGGCACGTGTGGTGTGCGCCTCGACCGCCACCGCCGCGTACTCAAAGGTATGAAAATCCTCATCGACGTCTTTATTCTTGGTCGAGGACTTGTTGCCGATGCGCGGCAAGGGACCAGGCAGCTTGTAGCCGCCATCCGGGCGCTTGACGCCCCCGATGCGGCGCTCCACCTCTTCCGGCTCGGCCGCAGGTATCTTGTCGCCCGCGGCAGTAATGAAGTTGATGCGCGCATCGATCAGGGAGATAGGCTTATCCCCGTTATTGGTAACAATGATGCGGATAGGCATAAAACCGTACTGCAGGTATTTGAAGCGGAAGATCGAGGCTTTTTCCTGGGTATTGTAGGGATCGGCGGCGATCGCGACCTGCTCGGCAGGATGCAGGTCAAATGCCGGATAGCTGGTCGCCACCCCCGCGGGAGGCGCTGCATGGTCGGCGGCGCGGGCCCGGAGGAGCAACAGCGGACACGAGAGCAGCGACAGCGACAAGCCCATACAGCAAAAACGAATCGGCGAAGCATTCCCGCATTCGATTATGAGCTTCCGCGGTGTTGCGAGTAAAGAGGGCTAGCCGGCCATGCGCTCATCATCTACACCTTCGCGTTGTTCGTGGTGCTGGCTGCTGGGTCTGCCCTATTGGCTGCTGGCCATGGCGACGAACGGCAAGTACCGCGAAGGGCTCAGCGAGCGCCTGGGCTGGGTACCCGACCGGCTGCGGGAAGGGGACCCGAGAAAGACCATCTGGGTGCATGCCGTCTCGGTGGGAGAGGTGCTGGCGGCCAGCCGCCTGGTGAACGAGCTGAGCGCCTGCGCCCCGCAATATCGCGTGCTGCTCTCGACCACCACCCGGACCGGGCAAAGGTTGGCCAGGGAGCGCACCGGCGCCAACCACACGTTTTACTTCCCGCTGGATTTTCCCTGGATCGTGCGCCGCTACCTGCGGGCACTGGATCCCGTGCTGCTGGTGCTGGTGGAGACGGAGTTTTGGCCCAATCTGCTGACCGCGTGCCGCCGGGCTGCGATTCCCGTCGCGGTCGTCAATGGACGGATTTCCGATCGCTCCCTGCCGCGCTATCTGCGCCTGCGCTCGATGTGGAAGCGAATCCTGGCGGGAGTCTCGATCGTGCTGGCGCAGAGCGAGGAGGATGTGAAGCGGCTGAAGGCGATTGGAGCGCCCGCAGGCCGGGTTTCTTTTGCCGGCAACCTCAAGTTCGACGTACGCAGCGCCGAGCCGGCAGCGATCACCACCATGCTGCGCGAGAAGCTGCCCGCGGAACCCGCGTGCTGGTGTGCGGCAGCACGCTCGAGGGCGAAGAAGAGATCCTGCTCGATGCTTTTCAGCAGTTGCTCAAGACCATCCCGGACTGCGTCATGATTCTCGCGCCGCGCCATCCGGAACGGTTCGGGCGCGTGGCCCAGCTACTGAAGAACCGCAAGGAGCAGAGTGTGCGCCGTTCCAACTGGATGAAGCGTCCGGCAAAGATCAAAGCCCGGCACGGTGATTCTGCTGGATTCGATCGGCGAGCTGGCGTCTGTGTATGCGCTGGCCTCGGTCGCCTTCGTGGGTGGGAGCCTGGTTCCCGGCGGGAGGCCACAATCCGCTGGAGCCGGCGCAATTCGCCGTACCCGTGGTGATGGGCACGCATTATGCGAACTTCCGCGCCATCATCGATACCCTGCTCCAGGCCGAAGCGCTGAAGTTGGCCACCACGGAAACCCTGGTGCCCATGCTCGAGAATCTGCTCACCGATCACGAGGCGGCCAACGCGCTTGGGGTGCGCGCGCTCGAGGTCTTCCATCATCAATCGGGCGCCACCGGCGCGAGCCGATCACCGCCCTGCTGGGCTTGTTGCCCAGCCGCATGACCGCCGCATTATGCTGCTGGCTCCGCTGGAGTTGGTGTATGGGTCGTCTGTCCGCGCCAGGAATGCGCGCTTTGACCGCACGCCGCCGCAGCGGCTGCGCTGGCCGGTGGTCAGCATCGGCAACCTCTCCGTGGGCGGCGCGGGCAAGACGCCGCTGGTGATCTGCCTGGCGCGGCTGCTGCAGCGGGAGGGCTTCGGTCCCGATGTCTTGTCCCGCGGCTATGGACGATCGCAGCCAGACGGCAGAGCGCGTGGATACGCGCGGGAGACGCAGACGCGATTTGGGGATGAACCCCTGCTGATCGCGCGTGCCACCGGAGTCCCGGTGTATGTCGGCGCCAGCCGCTATGAGGCCGGCCTGCTGGCGGAAAGCGAAATCGGCGGACCAGGGCGTCCATTTGCTGGATGATGGATTTCAGCATCGCCAACTGGCGCGCGACCTGGACATCGTGGTGATGCACCGCAGCGATCTGCAGCAGCGGCTGCTGCCGGCGGGACGGTTGCGTGAGCCGCTTGTCTTCGCTGCGCCGGGCCGACGTGATCGTGCTTCGCCAGGAGGATGCGGAGCTCGAGTCCACGCTCCGCGTGCTATACGCGGCCAGGAATGCCGCTTCTGGCGCGTGCGCCGCACGCTTGCGCTGCACCAGCCCGGTGCAAGCGCGCAGTAGCCTTCTGCGCCATCGCCCGGCCGGACGAGTTTTTTCGCGGCTCTGGCAGCGGCTGGAGCTGGAGCTGGTGGAGCGGATAACGCTTTCGCGATCATCATCGCTATACCGCGGCAGATATCGACCGGCTGGCGGAGCTCGGCCGGCGTCTGGGCTGTGACGCGTTTGTGACCACGGCCAAGGATGAAGTGAAGCTGGATGCTGCCATGCGGCTGCGCTGAACGCGGTTGCGCCGCTGCGCACGGCGGCGCTTACGGTCGAAATCGAAGACGAGGACGGCGTGCCCTCGACGCTCATATGAGAAAATCACTTATTGTCACCGCACGATGAGCAAATCCGCGTCCTGATTGTGCGGCTGGGCGCGATGGGCGACATTCTGCATGCCCTGCCGGCGGTGGCTGCTCTACGGCAGGCCCACCCAAAGTGGTATCTGGGTTGGGCGGTTGAGCCCCGCTGGCGCGCTCTTCTCTGTGCAGACGACGGCCAGATGCCCTTGTGGATCGCATCCACCTGGTAAAGGCGAAAGACTGGGCTCGCTCCCCCTTTCGGACTGAGACGCTGCGGGAGATCGGCGCCTTGCGCCACTCACTGCGGGCCGAGCGCTACGATGTGTGCATCGATCTGCAGGGCGCGGTTCGTTCGGCTCTCGCCGGGCGGCTGGCGGGCGCGCCGCGGATGATTGGAGAAGACCAGCCCCGCGAATGGGCAGCGCGCTGGCTCTTCGGCGAGCGGGTTGCGCACCCACGGCGTGCACGTGATCGAGCAGGCAGTGGAAGTCTGTGCAGCGGCTGCAGGGGAACCGCTGTCCCCGTTCTTCCTCCGCTTCCGGTGAACCGCGAGGCGGAACTGTGGGCGGATGGAGTGCTGCGCGGAGCACGGCCACCGGCCGGTGGTTCTGCTAAGCCCGGGCGCGGGATGGGGCGCAAAACGCTGGCCTGCAGAGCGCTACGGAGCGGTGGCGAGCGGATCTGCACGCAGCAGGGCTGCATGGTGCTGGTGAATGCCGGCCCCGAGGAGCGGGCGATCGCCGCCGAGGTGGTGCGCGCCAGCGGCGGGGTTGCCCAGGCGCCGGAGTTTACGCTGGAGCGGCTGATCGCTCTGACCCGCCGCGTCTGCCTGGTCATCGCCGGGGACACGGGACCGTTGCACCTGGCCTGCGCGCTGGGCAAGCCGGTGGTAGGAATCTATGGGCCCACCGACCCCGCGCGCAACGGTCCCTTTGGTGTGCCCTTCCGCGTGCTGCGGCACCCAGAAAGCAAGCGCGACCACACCCGGCACGCGGAGCCGGAGGCCGGCCTGCTGACCATCACTCCGCAGCAGGTCGTGGAAGCAGCAAAGGAACTGCTGGAGAGAAGCGATGACCGTCCTTGCCATCGGACCCGAAAGGAAAACCGCAGGTCTCTCCACTCCGCTAGCTCCGCGAGATGCTTCCTGTAATAAATGTCACGACTGGACGACCGATTCCTGCCATTTGCACCGCCAAGACCACATGGCGCCTTCGGGACGCAGTTGTTCGCCAGCGCCACCAGCTTCGCAGGAAATCCGGGGTAGCGGAGTGGAGAGATCTGCGGTTTCCAGCCCTCAATGCTGACTAGCTGGAGCAAAGTAGCGCGGCGCATCCGCGTGCCGGCCGGCTTTCTCTTCGCCGCCTTTTATCTGTGGAGAGCCCGGCCCAGCGCAGCCTCGCTGGCTGGAGCCTGCTGCTGGTAGTGCCCGGGCTGCTGCTGCGCGCCTATGCCTCGGGCTACGTGAAGAAGAACGCCGAGCTGACCGTGACCGGCCCCTACGCCTACACCCGCAATCCTCTTACCTTGGCTCCATGCTGATGGCCTTCGGTTTTGCCGCCGCCTCGCGCAGCCTGTGGATCACCCTGCTGCTGGCGCTCCTCTTCGCTCCTCATTTACGCACCCACCATCTACGGCGAAGAACAGTTTCTCCGCTCCACCTTTCCCGCCTTCGAAAGCTATGCCAAACGCGTACCCCGCCTGCTGCCCCGGCTCACCCCGGCGCGGATTCCAGGGGACGGTAGCTTCTCCGGCACTCTCTATCGTCAGCACCGCGAGTACAATTCAGTTTTGGGTGCCTGTGCCGTTTACGCTGTGCTGGTGGCTGCTCTGTGGCTCCGCCATTGATTCAGTTGGAGTGAGTTGACGGTGATAAGGTATCCCAGACTTGTCGCGCGTGTGGCCTGTTTTTGGGTGCGCTGACCGGCATAGCGCAGATCGCCTCCTCCCTTGCTCTCCCCCGGCCGCAAATTTCTCTTTCCCCGCCAAACAGACACTCACCTATGCGGTGGATTGGCGTGTCTTCCCCGCGGGCACGGCCACCTTCCACCTGGAGCAGGTGGGAAGCATGGAGCACGTCATCGCCACCGGCGAGTCCATCGGCGCCGTCAACCTGCTCTTTCGGGTCAACGATCGCTTTGAGTCTTACTTCAATCGCACCACCGGTTGCTCCACCAGCTTCGCCAAGCAGCTCCAGGAGGGCAGACGGCAGGTGACCAGCACCCTGCGATTTCTGCGACGGCAAGCAGGTGCTGGAAGAAAAGAATCTAGTGACGGGACCAGCAAATCACCAGGAAGCGCCGATCCCGCCCTGTGTGACCGACCTGATGTCCGCGATTTTCTATGGCGGCTCGCAACCGCTGCAGCCGGGAGCGAGCTTCCACATGCCGGTGGCCGACGCCATGCGGGTCGTGGATGTGACCATGAAGGCCGAGGCGCGGGAGCAGGTCGTGACCCTCGCCGGAACCTTTCAAACCATCCGGGTGCAACCCATAGCCGATGCGGGCGTGGTCAAAAATCGCGGCAATATCTGGATCTGGTACACCGATGACGACCGTCACATGCCGGTGCAGATGCGCGCCCGGCTCTTCTGGGGAACCATCACCATGCGCCTGGTGAGCATGGCGTCCAAAGTAGCGCTGCCTACTGAATGCGGTAGCGCTCGCGCATCAACCGCTGCAGCCTGGGCTTGTAGATGATGTTGTAAGCCAGCTCTTTATCGGGAAACATGGCCAGCGCGGCCTTCTTGCTGTCGGCCACCAGCTCCGCGGCCTGATCCACCGTAAGGCTGCCATCCTGGCTGATCACCGACATCACCATGTCCATCATCATCTGCAGGCGGCGGATTTTACGCTGCTCCTCCATCTTTTCCTGGGCGGATTGACTGGGGACGGAAGGTGGCGAACTGAGCGTGTGGCGGGAAGATTCGTCGTTGCGATCGGACTCGCTTGACCCCATGTTGAAACCCTTCCTCCAATTTTAACCTTGTCTCCCGCTTGCTTTGTTGCGAATCGTATACCGGAACCGGCGGCAGGGAAACACAAAAAGCTGATGCCCACGGCCGAAGCTCTTCCGGAGTTACTTTGCGGCCAGTGGCTGGGCGCTCACCGAGCTTCCATCGAGATAGAAGGACGTGGCGCCCATGGCATCGGTGCGAAAGGTCCGGATGTGGTCGTCCTGCAGGCGGTCGAGGATTTCCATTTTGGGATGGCCATAGGGATTGTGGTGGGCGACCGAGATGATGGCATAGCTGGGCGCGACCGCGGCCAGGAAGCGGGGAGTGGTCGACGTCTTGCTGCCGTGGTGGCCAACCTTCAGCAGGTCGGAGTGGAGCTCCTTCGGCGAGCATCTGCCGCTCGCTGGCCGCCTGGGCGTCGCCTTCGAGCAGCACCGAGGTTTGCCCATAGGCCACATGGAGCACCAGGGAATCGTCGTTGCTGGCGGCAGCGCCCGGGAATGTAGTCGGCAGGCGGAGCAAGCACTTCGACCTGCGCGCCGCCGAAGGCAAAGTGGTCGCCGGCGGCCATGGATTCGACCGGAATGCCGAGGCGCTGCGCCTCGGCCAGGAGCGCCTCGTAGGCCGGGATGCCCGGGTTGCTTGCCCACCCACAGCTACCCGGGGACGAAAATTGCGCAGGACAGAAAGCATTCCACCCATGTGATCGCTGTGCGCGTGGGTCAGGGCGACGGCATCGAGACGGCGGATATTGCGCGACCACAATACGGGCGAGACCACGTCTTCGCCGATTTCAAAGTTAGCGCTGGAGGCCTGGGCGCCCCCGATGGGACCGCCGGCGTCGATGAGCAGGGTTTTTCCCTGGGGCGAGACCAGCAGCAGCGAATCTCCCTGGCCCACGTCGATGGCCGTGACCTCGAGCACGCCGGGATGGTAGGCGAGCGCCCGGGGATAAAAGACACACGCCGCGGAACAGGCCAGGGCAGCGATGGGAACCACCACGGGAAAGCGGCTATTGCGCGCTGCCCAAACCGCCAGGCCGATCAGCAGAATGCCGGCAACGATGGCCAGTGCTGCCCGGGCTCGAGATGCGGATGTCGCCCGCGCCCATGCCGCTGAAGAGCTGCACGATTCCGCTGATGGCGTGCAGCAGGGCCGCCGTGATGGCTGCCGGCACGATGGCCACCGAGGGCCAGAAAAGCAGGGTGGCAAAGGTGATGAGGGCGGAGGGAAGCGCCAACCCGATCAGCGGGACCACCAGCAGATTGACCGGCAGGCCGAGCGCGGTGACGCGATGGAAATAGATGGCCATGGGGAGCGACATCGCCAGCTCGATCAGCGCCGAGACCAGCAGCAGCTCGAAGATGCGCAGTGTGAGACGGACGAATGCCGGGGGCAGGAACCGGGCCAGGCGGCGGCCGATAAACGGTTGCAGGTGGCCGGCGATCAGCCGCAGGGTGACGCGAAACTGCGCCAGCCGGGGCGGCAAGGCAGGGTCGATCGCGATCAGGCCCAGGTTCCGCGCCGCGTGCAGGTAGGGGCCAAAGGTGTGCTCGGCCACCGGAACCGCGACCCCGGCGACGATCAGCACCGAGAGCAGCGTCATCTGGAAGCTGGCGCCCAAGAGCGAGCGGGGGTCCAGGGCAAGCAGGCAAAGTGCGGCGAAGCCGATGGCGTTGAGGCTATTGCGTTCGCGGAAGAGCAGGCGCGCCAGCAGATAGAGCGTCACCATCCAGAAGGAGCGCTGCACCGGTTCGCCAAAGCCGGCCAGCAGGGCGTAGGCGAAGGAGCAGGCGATGGTCACGGCCGTGGACCAGAGGCGGGGCAGCCGCAGCAGCGCGGCAAGCGCGAAGATGCATCCGGCGAAGATCGCCAGGTGCATGCCGGAGACCACCAGCAGATGAAAGGAGCCGGTGCGTTCAAAGCCCACGCGGGCCTGGTGATCCAGGTAGGTGCGGTCGCCCAGGATCATGGCGCTCAGCATGCCCGCATCGGCGTGGCTGAGGAGCAGCCATCGCGGCAGCCGCGAGGCCGCGGAGGAGCCGGCGAAGTCGATCAGGCGCTGGCTGCCGGCCTGCTGCACGGAATGAAGCCAGCAGGCAAAGCTGCCTCGCCCGGGCCCGGTTGCTTCAGCGTGAGCGCGGAGACTTTAAGCGAGCCGACCACGCCGATGCCCTGCTGGCGCAGCCAGGCGGTTGCATCCCACACGCCGGGGTCGAGATAGCGCTCGGGCACATGCATTGCGATCGCGGCGTGGATCTGGTCGCCGCAGTGGATGGCAGGGAATGGGTTGATCGGCAGGGCCGTAGAGAGTAGCCCGCAGGCCGCCGGCCACGGGACGGCCGTCCACGGAAGCGACGCGCAGATCGAGGCTCTCGCTCTGTTCTTCCCGCGACGGTATTGCCGAACGGCAGAGTGGATTGGGTGAGGCGGACTGGGGTGGTGCGGGTGACCTCACCCTCGACTGCGGTGTACGCCGCCGGCGTCCGCGATCAGGCTGAGTTGCGTTTGCGGATCGGGTGCGGGCTCGATTTCGCTGAGCAAGAGGCCCAGCAGCAGCCAGGTGCAGGCCAGGGGCAAGAGGGCGACACGAAGAGCCTTCCGCGCAGCCAGCAGGGAGAGGAGAGCGAGCAGCAAAGTGGCGGCGATGAGCACGCCGGGGGCGATCCATGCTCGGCGATGTACTGCGCCAGCACGATGCCGGCAGAGAGCCACAAAGCGGCATAGAGCGCAGGCGCGGTGGCGAAGGAGAGCTGTTCGAGGACCCGGGGCCGAAACGGCACGGCCATATGGGCCACCCCTTCATCACCCGAAGTATGGGCCTCCGCCTCATCGCCCTGCCGAAAATGAACTGAATTTAATGCCGCGCAAGGACGGCGACAGTTTCCAGGTGGAAAGTTTGCGGAAACAGGTCCACCAGGTGCATTGTCTGCACGAAAGTACCCGGATTGTAACAGTGTCTGCAAATCTCTCGCGAGTGTCGCCGGATCGCAGGAAATATAGACAATTTCCGGGGCGGCGATGCTCGCCAGGTGAGCGCAGACTCTCCTTGCCCAGGCCGGCGCGGGGCGGGTCGACCAAAATCAGTTCGGGTGTCGCCTGCGATGGGCCGCGCCTCTGGCTGCGCAGGAAGTCGAGCGTGCTGGAGCGGACGACGCGGTGTGGCCTCCCTGCGAGGTTTTGCTTCAGGTCGTCGGCCGAAAATCCTGCGGATTCAACCGCGGTTACGTTTTCAAAGTCGAGCGCCCGTGCGAAGAGGCCGGCGCCGGAGTAGAGATCCCAGGCCAGGCGGCCCGATCGTTTGCCGCCGGAGCCATCGCCCAGCACCAGCTCCAGCAGGCCGGGCAGAAGAAAGCGATTGACCTGAAAGAAGCCGCCGAGGCTTACCTGGTAGGGGTGTCCGGAGACGGTGTAGGTGAGGAAGCGCTGTCCCCAGTGCATGACCTGGCCCGCGGGCTCTCCAGACGAAAAAAGTCCAACCCCGGTGAGCGCGGGAAGCTGCGTTGCACAGCCGCTCGGCGAAGTTCTTCGAGGGCGCGCTCGCGTGTTCGCCGTGGCTGTTGCCGCCCGGACCAAAGAGAGACCAGCAGCTGGTCCTGTTCGCTGTTGGTGAAGAATTCCACCTCGTCGCAGAGGCGCGCGAGGCCGGTCTCACCGCTAATGCGCGCGACTGCAGCGATAGCCTGTTCCAGCAGCGGAGCGGCGATAGGACAGTGCGTTACCGGCAGGAGATTGTGCGATCCTCGCTGGCGATAACCAAGCCCGATGCTGGGGACCTTCGTCACATGCAGGCGGATCCGGTTGCGATAGCCCCAGGGCGGTCCAGCCAGGCTGCCGATGGCGCTCGGGAACAGGGAGATGCGCCCGCGCCACGTCTCCTTCAGAATCTCGAGCTTCATCTGCAGCTGGTAGGCGGCGTTTGCGTGCTGGTACTGGCAGCCGCCGCAGCTGGGGAACATATTCGCAGCCGGGCACGACTCGCTCCGGGGACGGCTCGAGGATCGGCATCGAGCTCACCGGTGGCGAAGCTGCGCCGGTCCGCGGCAATGCGCGCCTCCACCAGTTCGCCGGGCAGCGTCGCGGGAACAAAGACCGTCTTGCCTGCGAGCGAGTCAGGCGGCGGAATGCGCGCCAGCCCGTCGCCGCCATAGATGGCCTTCTCGATGCGCAGCTTCATGCCTGGCTCATATAGAACAGGCTGAGCCGCGGCAGGTTGAATTTTTCCAGCAGGCGCTTGTGCAGAAACTGCTGCTCCACCTGGCGGATCTGCATGGCGGGCATGCGGCTGCGGTAGGGAGCCAGCTCGGCAGCAGCCTGCTGGCGCAGCGCGAGCAGCTCGGCCTCCGGTGTGGTCGAGAGGATGATGGCGAAGAGTTTTTCTTCCAACACGGTGAGGGATTGCTCCAGCTCCTCGAGTTGGGGGGAGTGCTTCTTGCATCCTGGGCGAGCGCCTGGAGACGCTCGGCGATCTCGGCGAGCGACGAGCTTTGGGGCGAAGCGCGAAGCTGCTGTGCGGCATGCTTCCAGGTGCGCGGCGATCCGTTCCTGTTCAAAGCCCTGCTTTGCGATTTCGTCGGCGGAACTGGGCCGGGCGGGGGTGGCCCCAACGGCGGCCTCTTTCATCTCTTCCACGGCGGAGATAACTGCCTGGGCGCAGTAAGCCAGGCCGTTCACGCGCCGCACGCGGGTCTTGTTCTTGCGGGCGTCGTATTTGTCGAAGGCCGCGTCGATGCCCTTGAAGCACCGCAGCCAGCGGGATGCCCGCCTCGCGCCAGGTTTCGATCAACGCCCAGTCGAGGGTGGAGAGCAGAAGCAGCGAGCCGCGCCGGCGCTGGAAGTGTTCTTCGATCTCGGTAAAGTAGTTGAAGTAATTTTGCACGACTGCTTAAGCGTGCTTTCCGGCCGCTTCGCTATGGCCGTGCTTGACCTTGGCCACACGGTTCCGCTCGTAAATCAGGCGAAGCCCGTCGAGCGTGAGCATGTCGTCGATGGTCTGGATGAACCTCGAATCATCGAGCGATGAGGCGCGCCAGGCCGCCGGTGGCGATCACTTTCGGGGCAACCGCGTCCTGGCCCTGCGTTTCCTTGATGATGCGTTCCAGGATGCCATCCACCAGGCCGATGTAGCCGTAGTACAGCCCGCTCTGCATGTGGGCGACGGTATTGGTGCCGACGACCTTGGCCGGCTTTTTCACATCCACCCGGGAAAGCCTCGCGGCGCGCGAGAAGAGCGCCTCGGCCGAGATGGCCAGCCCCGGAGCAATCACGCCCCCGATGTATTCGCCCTTGGCCGATACCACGTCGAAGGTCGTCGCGGTGCCGAAGTCAACCACGATGCAAGGACCACCGTAGCGCGCGAAGGCGGCGACGCCATTGACCAGGCGGTCGGCGCCCAACTCGGCCGGATTATCGACCAGGATGGGCATACCGGTCTTGATCCCGGGTTCGACAAACATGGGCTTGACCTTGAAGTATCGCTCGCAGACCTGGCGCAGCGTGGTCTCCAGCGGCGGCACCACGGAAGAGATGATGATGCTCGAGATTTCCGTGGCTTCGATCTTTCGCATGGCGAAAAGATTGAGGAAGAGCACGCCGTACTCGTCCGCTGTTTGGGCCCTGAGTGTGCTGATGCGCCAGTGTGTCACCAGCTCGTCGGTAGTCAGCCGGTAAAGGCCGAGGACGGTGTTGGTGTTGCCTACGTCGAGGGCTAGCAGCATAGTCTGGTCAGTCATCGTCCCGGACGCCGCCGGAGTGTACGGTGCGGAGACCGTGGGGCGTGCGCACCTGAAGAAAACCGCGCGCGTCAAGACCCGCGGTGACGCCGGAGTAGCCTGGGCCCTCATCCACATGCACGCGCCTGCCGCGAATCCAGGAGGAAGCATTTTCCAGGCGGCTGAGGATCTTCAAGGCCGCGCTGGCTGGCTCCGCGCTGAGCGCTTGGGCTTCCCGGTACAGCGATTGTAGCAAAGCGATCAGCAGATCCTGCCGCGCCCACGATCGACCGGTTTCGCTGCGCAGCGAGGACGCCAGGCGCGCCAGCTCGCCGGGAAAACTCTGCTGGTGCACGTTGATGCCGATGCCCACCACAGCGTGGCGCACGCGCGTGACCTCGGCATTCAACTCGGTAAGAATGCCGCAGAACTTCTTCCTGCCGAAAAGCAGATCGTTGGGCCAGCGGATGTCGGCCTCGAGGGAAGTGACTTGGCGCACCGCTTCGCGCACCGCGAGACCCGCGGCCAGCGAGAGCCAGAGGATATCCGCGGGAGCGACCCGCGGGCGCAGCAGGACGCTGACGTAAAGTCCGGCGCCGCGAGCCGAGTGCCAGCTATGGGCTCCTCGTCCGCGGCCGGCGGTCTGCTCGTCGGCCAGGTAAACCATCCCTTCCGGCGCGCCCTGCCCGGCCTCCTGCATGGCCAGCACATTGGTGGAATGCAGAGAAGGGAAGTAGCGAACGTTGCCGGCGAAGGGCGTCCCAGCCAGCGCGGCGTCAAGCGCGGGGAGATCGTAAGTGTCTTCGTCAGCGGGTTTAGTCATTGTTCAGCTTGGGGGACAGTAGAACTGCAGATCCCTCGACTGCGCTCGGGATGACAAGGGGAGGGTTTTTAGGGACCCGATGAGTCGTGACCGATCAAAACCTGTCAAACAGTTCCCGACCAGCCTCAGACCCCCCACGGAAGCGCAAACCTATCCTTTGTCATCCCGAGCGCAGTCGAGGGATCTGCAGTTCACTCTTCCCCTAGAAAATATCCGTGGTTACCCGCATGCTCAGCTCGACAGCAACCGTGGACTGGGTCAGGGCGCCGACCGAGATGTAGTCGACTCCGGCGAGGGCGTATTTGCGGATGTTTTCCAGCGTGATGACGCCGCCCGAGGCTTCCAGCGGAATCGCAAGACCGCGGCTACGCACGATGCCGACCGCCTTCTTGGTCTCCGCCAGGGTCATGTTGTCCAGCAGCAGCGACTCCGCGCCGCCGGCCAGAGCCTGGTCCAGCTCAGCCAAATTGCGCACTTCGCACTGCACCATCTGGCCAGGCGTTCGCTGCGGCGAAGGCGCGGGCCAGGACCTTGGGAATGCCCCCGCCGAGCGCGATGTGATTGCTCTTGATCAGAATGCCGTCGGAAAGATCGAGGCGATGGCTCTCGCCGCCGCCGCAGCGGACGGCGTATTTGTCCAGCAGGCGAAGGCCGGGAACGGTCTTGCGCGTGTCCAGCACCTTGGCCTTGGTGCCGGCGACGGCATCTACGTAAGCCCGGGTGCTGGTGGAGATGCCGCTCATCCGCTGCATCAGGTTGAGGATGACGCGTTCACAGGCCAGGATGGCGCGCGCATTGCTCCGGATAACGGCCACCGCCTGGCCCTTCTTGACGCGGACACCGTCGAACATCTCCGGGTGGTTGATGACCTCGAAGCGGCTCGAGTTCTTCTTGTCTAACCGGATGAAGATCTCCAGATAGCGGGGAATGCAACCCAGGCCGGAGATCACGCAGTCCTGCCGGGCGAATACTGTGCCCGCAGCCCGCAGCCCGGGTTCGATGGTGATGGCCGTGGTGACGTCGTTGGTCGCCCGATCTTCTACCAGGGCCTGTTCCAAGGTGGCCTCAACGCGCCTGCTCTTCCAATCCATTGGACCTTCCTCAGTGAAGTGCTCTAATTGTCGCAGTTGAGGCCGTCCAGCGCCGCGCGGGTCTTGGGAATCAGCACGCTGAGCTCGGCGGCACGGCGGCGCAAACCCTCCACCACGTTCGCTGGAGCCTTGGCCAGAAAGCCCTCATTCGCAAGCTGGCGCTCGGCATTGGATACTTCCTTTTCAAAGCGTGCCAGCTCTTTGGCCAGGCGCTCACACTCCACCGCAACATCGATCGTACGCTCATAGATAACGGCCACATCGAATCCGGGAGCGGAGCGCACGCCCGCACCCTCCGGCATCGCATCGACAAACTCAATGGCGGAGACCTTCGCCAGGCGGCCGATGATGTCGCTGTTCTGTTCGAGGCTCGCCCGCGCATCGGGCGCGACGCGCAGCAGGATGGGCACCGCAGCCTTTTCTTCCACGCCGAGCTTGCGGCGCATATCGCGCACGGCGACGATCAGCTCCTGCATCCGCTCCATCTGCTGCTCGGCCGCGTCGTCGACAAGATCGGCGCGGGCCTGAGGATAGCGGGTGAGCGCGATGGACCGGGCGGGGGGATGATTTTCGTAAAGTGCATGCCAGATCTCCTCGCTGAGAAACGGCATGAAAGGAGAGAGCAGGCGCAGCGCCGGCTCGAAGACACCGAGCAGGGTGCCGAGCGCGGAACGCACGCTCGCGGAGGGGGCATTGAAGTCGAGACGCAGCTTGACGATCTCGAGATACCAGTCGCAGAAGTCGCCCCAGAAGAAGGTGTAGAGCGTGTTGGCCGCCTCGTGGAAGCGATACTCACCCAACGCCTGGTTGATCTCGCCCGCGGTGCGATGCAGCCGGGAAACGATCCAGCGCGCTTCGAGCGGGGCATCTTGTTCCTCGCCCCGCGTCGCTGCAAGCTGGCTCAAATCGGGGACGATGCCGGCATCCGCCGCTCTCTCCATTTGCATGAAGATGAAGCGCGCGGCATTCCAGATCTTGTTGGCGAAGGCGCGATAGCCATCGGTGCGCTCTTCGCTGAAAGCGATATCGGTGCCGGGCGAGGCCATGGCGGCCAGCGTAAAGCGCACCGCATCGGTGCCGAAGCGCTCCACGATCTCGATGGGGTCGATGACGTTGCCCTTGGTCTTGGACATCTTTTGCCGATCCGCGTCGCGCACCAGCGCGTGGATGTACACCTCGCGAAAGGGCACCGCATCCTTGAGGGTGCGCTTGCTGCCGTCGGCCAGCGGCTCCTCCAGCATGAAATGGCAGCCCAGCATGATCATGCGCGCGACCCAGAAGAAGAGGATGTCGAAGCCCGTGACCAGCAGCTGGGTGGGATAAAAAGTGTCGAGATCGGGCGTGTGCTCCGGCCAGCCCAGGCTGGAGCAGGGCAGGAGTCCGGAGGAGAACCAGGTGTCCAGAACATCTTTCTCCTGCTCGATGCGCCCACTGCCGCAATGGGCGCAGACCTCAGGCGTGGTGCGGGACACGGTAATTTCACGGCATTGGCGCGCAGTGCCACGCAGGGATGCGATGACCCCACCAGAGCTGCCGCGAGATGCACCAGTCGTGGATGTTGCGCATCCACTCGAAATAGGTCTTGGCGTACTGTTCGGGCGTAAAGCGGATGTGGCCCTGCTCGACGGCGGCGATGGCCTTATCCGCCAGCGGCTGAATCCTGATAAACCACTGGGTGGAAAGCAGGGGCTCCACGACGGTCTTGCAGCGGTCGCACTTTCCGATGGAGATGATGTGGTCGCGCACCGCCCGCCAGCAGCTGCTGAGCTTCGAGATCGGCCAGAATCTGTTGCCGCGCCTGGTAGCGGTCGAGGCCGGCATAGGCGCCGGCGGCCGCATTCATGTGCGCCGTCTCGTCCATTACGTTGATCGAGGGCAGGCCATGGCGTTGCCCCAGGGCAAAATCGTTGGGGTCGTGCGCGGGGGTTACCTTGACTGCTCCGGTGCCGAACTCGCGGCTGACCCAGCTGTCGGTGACGATAGGAATCTCGCGGCCGGTGAGGGGCAGGCGAAGCATCTTTCCCGTGCAGGCCGGCGTAGCGTTCGTCGTCGGGGTGAACGGCGACGGCGACGTCGCCCAGCATGGTCTCGGGCCGGGTGGTCGCGATGGTGACGAAGCCAGACTCTCCCACCGACCGGGTAGCGAATCTCCCATAGCTTCCCCGGGTGCTCCTCGTGGACCACTTCAAGATCGGAGATGGCGGTCTGGCAGCGTGGGCACCAATTGACGATGTAGGCGCCGCGATAGATCAGCCCCTGTTCATAGAGCCGGACAAAGGCCTCGCGCACCGCAGCGGAGCGGGGGGCGTCCATGGTGAAGTATTCGCGCGACCAGTCCACGCTCGTGCCCAGCCGCCGCATCTGGTCGAGGATGGCGGCGCCGTAATGCTGCTTCCATTGCCATACGCGCTCGATGAAGGCTTCGCGGCCCAGCTGCTGGCGTGTCTTGTGTTCCGCAGCGAGCTGGCGTTCGACCATCAACTGGGTGGCTATGCCGGCGTGATCGGTCCCGGGAAGCCACAGGGCCAGGTCCCCGCACATGCGGCGCCAGCGGGTGAGGATGTCCATCTCGGTGTGTTCGAGCATGTGGCCCATGTGCAGGCGGCCGGTGACATTCGGCGGCGGCAGCAACATGGTGAAGAGTTTCGCGCCGGCAGCGGCATCCGCGTGCGGCTGGGCGAAGAGTTCCTCGTTGACCCAGTACGCCGCCCAACGATCTTCGATGGCGGCAGGGTCATAGGCTTTAGGCAGATCACGGGGCATGGGGGCGTTCTTTTTCTTTCAAACCCGGGCTCAAAGAGAAGAAGCCGGTTGAGGGTAGAGAGCTGCGGAAAAACCCATTTTTGAAGGGTACGGGCTTTACAGGCTGCGAAAGACTCTGTTTTGTATCAGGGCACGACTTTAGTCGTGCCGTAAACGATCGAGAATACGCCGGGCTGCCACGAATGGCCGGTTTAGCTGCGCTCCCCTCGCTAAGTGCCTGCGATTTTCCGTGAAGAAAGTCGCATACGCTGTCCCAAATAACTGCCCATGAGGCGGCCATGCGTGGTTTAGCCCCTGAGGTACGTCTTTCCTACCCAGAAACCCCGGGAACTAAAACGGGTTGAGCTTGTCCAGCCCCTTCTTTTTCTTGTGTTTGCTGGAAGACTCGTCGCTCGAATCATACTTCGGCGCGGGGGTCTTCTTCTTGGACTTGGCGTTGGTGGCGCCGGCGTCCGTGCCGGTCTGCACCTGGGCGGCATTCCCGGTATGTACATCGTTGGTCTGTGCCGGGGCCTCAGCGGGCTTCTCTATCGCCGGCAAGCGGTTGATTATTGGTCGGCCCGACCGCTGTCAATCCGCCAGGGTTCTGCGCGCCGGGAACTCCGGCTGCCTGTGCCGCGATGGCTGCGCCGGTATCTGCTGGTGCTGCATTTACCAGTCCAGCGGTGGCTGGGGCGGCGCCTTCTGGTGCCGATCTTGGAGCTGCGCCGGCGCCGGCGTCAGGGGTTCCGCTGTCGGAGCCAGGACTGACAATGCTTGCTCCAATGGCAGGTCCGCTGCCGGCCGCTTGGCCACCCTCGGCTGAGGGCAGACTCTCCAATACGAGCGGCGCGCCGGCGTCAGGGCCAGGCGCCGCGGCTCCGGCGGCGACCACGGTCGGGGCCACGCCGACTGCGGGGGGTGGCGGAAGCGGTTTGTTGTTGAGGGCCGCGGCGAAGAGTGTCTGGTTATATTTATTGACGTCAGGCGCCATGATCGTTGGCGCGTCGGTAAGCGTCGGTTCCCCAATACGCGCGGCGTTGACCGTGACGGGACCGCGCTTTACCAACAGCAGGGCGCGATCCTTGAACGTGATACCGGTGCGGCTCTGCTCTTCTGCCTCGCTATCGGCAAGTTGTTCCTTGGTAGGTTCGGGCACGGGGCGGTTGAGCGCGATCAGGCGTTCCCGGGCGTCTTCCACATGCGCAGCCATGGAGTAGCGCGTGACCACGCGGGAGTAGGCGTCCGCTGCCTGATCATCATAGGCCTTCATGAGTTCCTGCTTGGCCTTGGGATCTATTCGAGTCATTTTTTCTTGTACAAAGCGGGCTTCGGCTGCGTAAGCGTCTCCCAGGCCAATCAGCGCCAGGTCGCTATGGCTATAAAGCGGGTAGTTGTCGGCGACCGTCTGCAGGCGGGCGATCGTCGCCGGCCAATTCTCGTGCGAGAAATAAAAACTCCCGACCTGGAATTGGCGCTCGGCCAATACTTCCTGCACTTCCCGCAGCCGCTGCTTGGCGCGAGGCACAAACGTCGACTCGGGGAACTGCTGGATCATGGTCCGATATTCCGCCGCCGCCCGTTCGGCGTTGGTGGCGTCGCGGTCCGGTTTCTCCATCTGCATGTAGTAGATGTCGGCGACCTTCATCTGCGCTTCGGCCGCTTCCGGCTGGTTGGGAAAGAAGGTGATGAAATCCTTGTATTCCGCCTCGGCCTGGGTCAGCGCGGCCGTGCCGCCTTCCTTGAACCAGCTATCCCCGACGGCCAGCTTAGCGCGCATCTGGTACTCAGATTCCGGATAGGTGTTCAGCAGCGTCTGCAGATCCAGGCGGGCCACGTCAAACTTGCCCTTCTTCATGGCCACCATGGCCTTGTCGAAGAGTTCCTTGTCGGGCTGCTTGGAGGCGTGGCCGGCAAGGGGGTTGTCGGGCGAGGGAACGGTCGCCGGTTTGGAAGGTTTGAAGATGCCGAACTGAGCGGACGCGGTAAGCGCGGAAAGCAGGCACAGGGTAGAGAGCCGGAATAAGGAACGCTTCATAGCACCTCGTGGGCAGTAGGAAGCCGTGACCGGCGGTGGTCTGCCCTTCCCACCACGGGCCGTCTTTCCTGGTTAATTATATGGCCGCGGCACGCGCGGAGTGCAATTTTTGGCCCGGGCGGCGGTGTTCGGCCTCCCGCGCTATGCTGAGCAGCACCCGCGCCTCTTTTTCGGGATGCCCGGAAGCAAAGACGGCGCTTCCGGCGACCAGCAAATCCGCGCCGGCCTCGACCACGGAGGCGATGGTGTCGTGGGCAACGCCCCCATCGACCTCGATTCTGAAGTTGAGGTCAAGCTCGGCGCGGAGCTCGACCAGGCGCCTGATCTTATCCAGCGAAAAACCAATGAACTTTTGGCCGCCAAAGCCCGGGTTGACGCTCATCACGAGCACGTGGTGAACCATGGGCAGGATGTCGACAAGAAGGCCAGTCAGGGTCGCCGGATTGATGACAACGGCGGGCTCCATGCCATGCTGGCTGATAAGTTCCAGGGTGCGGTGCAGGTGGCGGCAGGCCTCGTAGTGCACGCTGATCCAGTTGGCTCCGGCGTCGGCGAACTCAGCGATGAAGTCGTCCGGGTTCTCGATCATCAGGTGACAATCGAGAGGAAGGCTGGTGACCTTGCGCAGGGACTTGACCACCGGCGGCCCCATGGTGAGGTTGGGGACGAAGTGGCCGTCCATGATGTCTATATGGATGACAGAGCCGCCACCGCGCTCGGCGGCCTCGACTTCCAAGGCCAGCTTCGAGAAGTCGGCAGAGAGGATGGATGGCACTAATTCAACCATGATTACCCCTCGACGTGCCCTCAGTGTAGCAGGAGTCTCCTTCGCGTGAGGCGAGGGCGGGTGGTTGTCCCAGGTTTGTCCATTAGCCACTGTGAAGAAGGCATCTGGTGTCAGGGCCAAGAACGAAACCTGCGGTTTCGTTTCCTCGTTTAAGCGCAAGACTGGAGTGCTCAAATTAGCGGAAGAAATTGGTCCTCGCCAAATCGATCACCGCGTAGCCCTCCTCGAGATGCGCCCCACCAGCATCGCCAGTGGAATGCCCATCGCTACCCCCACCGCCGTTAGCAGCAGACTGTTCTTCAGGATCATCCAAACCACTTGCCCGCGCCGGGCGCCCACAGCCATGCGCACGCCAATCTCCGCAGTGCGCATGTTCACGCGATACGCCAGCGTTCCGTACAGGCCCGTCGCCACCAGCACGATCGCCAGCAGCCCAAAGAACTCCGCCAGCCGGGCAAACATCAGCTGCTGCGAGATCGTCTGCTCAAACTGCTTCCGCTGCAGCATGGGCTGAATCAGCGGCACATCCTGGTCCATCTGCGCCACCACCTTCCGCACCGCGGCAGGATCGCCAACGCACCCCCCCACCCGCATTTCCACGTTCATCTCGCCCTCGCCGGTGCCTGCGTATAGTCCCACCAAGCCATGGGATCCGCTCCCTCCATGCTGCGATACTTGTGGTTCTTCACCATGCCCACGATCACCATTCCTCGACCTGATGCCCCAGTGGGTTCTGGTCAGGCAGAAAGTCTTGCCCGAACAGCTCATTTACCACGGCAACTTTTTGCGCCGTTGTAAGCTGCACAGACCTATTTCAATTGACAAGCGTTAGGCTACAGGCTACGGTGGTTTTTTGGATGAAAATACGGAACTTCGTTCCCAAGGGCTTTAAGAAGCTTTACGCGGAAGACAGCGCGAAGGGGGTTCCGCCTGATACGGCGGATAAGCTCCGCAAGATGTTTGCCTTTCTGGACGATATGGAGGACCCGGATGAATTGCGGGGGCTCCCGTCCTGGAAGGTGCATACACTCAGCGGAGACCGCAAGGGCGCATGGAGCCTGAGGGTTACGCGGAACCTGCGCTTGACGTTCCGTATCGACACCGCTGAGCACGAGATTTACGACGTGAGTTTAGAGGACTACCACTAAGGACAGAAGGAAAACCTCATGCCCATGAAGAATCCGCCTCACCCCGGCGATTTCGTTCGCACGGAGATCATCGAAGCCGCAGGACTGACCGTCACGGCGGCGGCGGCGGCCTTGCGCGTTTCCCGGCCAACATTGTCGAGCTTGCTCAATTGCAAGGCTAACCTCTCCGGGGATATGGCGCTTCGCATCGAAAAGGCCTTTGGCGTGAAGATGGACACGCTCATGCGCATGCAGTCGTCTTACGACATTGCCCGAACCCGCAAACGCGAGAGGCAAATCCGTGTACCCCGCGTTTCCCTGCTGGCGGCTACTCGGTAGAGCATTTTCACTTCTGCTCTGTACTGGTAAGTGTAGCGAAGTGCGGCTTTTCTTGAGGGAAAGCCGCGTCGGGATCGGTCACTCTGTAAACACCAGAAGTGAAAATGCTGTAGGCGGCACTCCCCTTCCCTGACCTATGGATTCATCACGATATCATGCGTCACCAGAACAGAGTGCTTTAGCGGAAGAGATTGGTCTTGGCCAGATCGATCACCTCATCGCCCCGGCCGCTGAAGACGGCGCGCACCATGTACAGGCTGAAGCCCTTGGCCTGCTCGGCACAGCCAGACCATAGACACGTTTTACGCCGGCCTGGACCAGCGTATCGACAAAGACCTCAGAGACTTTCATCGCCATTTGTACCTCAGATGCTTTAAAGGATGTTCACCGCCCGCGCCGCCAGCAGGGCCAAGGTGGCAAGCGAGATGCTGGATTGCACCATCATGGCAACCTTGGCCCAGCGGGAGAGCACGGGCGAATCGGTGGGAGAGAATGCCGTGCTGGTATTGAAGGCCAGAAAAAGATAGTCCACAAAACCGGGAGACCAGTCTGGGTCGACCGGCTTCTGCGTCCGGGAGCCAGCGTCATTTGGGGAAAGAGAAAATCTCCCTTGGTGTGGTTGCCGCGCAGATGGCGCGCATGCGGTCCGCCCGCATCGAGACGCCAATACCACGACGCGAAGACCAAGATGTTGGTGACCCAGAGAGCGGCGGCCGAGCGCAGCAGAGCCGACGGCGCCAGGGTGTGCCGGGGCAGGGAGCGGACGAGCAGGAAAAGCGACCAGAGCATGGCCGCGGTGACCACGCCCAGCACGATATAACCGAGCATCTGGTTGAGCGTCAAAGGAGCCCCGCATGCGGGCGATCACCACCGGGACCAGGAGCACGGAAACCACCACCAGCAAAAGCCAGGAGGGGCCAAAGGTCAGCGGTTCCGGCAGGGACAGATACAGGCCGCCCACCGCCAGAACGGCGACGCACGGCAGGCCAGCCGGGTTGGCGCTGGAGTTTGCATGGCTTGTGTTGGCAGGAGTTTGGGTCATCTGGTCGTCTAGCACAGCTTATTCTTTCACTCCGCGCCACTGCCCTAGCGGCCTCGTTCGCGGATATAATTCTCGCGCCATGAATAAGCCGATATCCGTGTACCTTATGCTTTGCGCGTTCTGCCTGGTCCTGCCCGTTGAGCCTGCTTGATGATCAATGCCTCCGCCATTCCCGAAGCGCCGGCAAAGCCGCTGCTGGTGGCCACCAACCAGGGTGACCGCGACCTCAGCATCATCGACCCGGCCGCGGCCAAGCAGCTGGCCACCGTGCCCGAGGGGGCATCACCGGCCATGAGGTAGCCACCTCTCCCGGATGGCCGGACCGCCTACGTGCCGATCTATGGCAGCTCGGGCGTGGGCAAGCCGGGAACCGACGGCCAGGAGATGGTGGTGATCGACATCCCCAGCCGCACAGGTCACCGGCAAGGTCGACTTTGGCCATGGCGTGCGGCCCCACTGCCCGGTCTACGACCGGGCCAGCGGCATGCTCTATGTGACCACGGAGCTCGACCAGACGGTGACCATCATCGATCCCGAAGACGCTGAAGATCGTGGGCACCGTCCCCACCGGGCAAAAGGAATCGCACATGCTGGTGATCTCCCGCGATGGCAAGCGAGGTTACACCTCGAACGTGGGCGCAGGTTCGGTCTCGGTGCTGGATTTGCCCGGCCGCAAGACGATCGCCATCATCCCCATCTCGGCCAGAATCCCAGCGCATCGCCATCTCCAACGACGACAAGATGGTCTTTACCTCGGACCAGACCAAGCCGCAACTGGCGGTGATCGACACCGCCACCAACAAGATCAAGACCTGGGTGCCGTTGCCGGCAGTGGGCTATGGAACGTCGCCCACTCCGGACGGCCGCTTTCTGCTGGTCGCGCTTCCCAAGGCCAACAAGCTCGCGGTGGTCGATCTCGCCAGTCTTAAGGTGGTGCGCACTGTCGATGTTCGCCGAGGATCCGGTCAAGGTGCTTGCCCGCCCCGACGGCAAGGTTGCTTATGTCTCCTGCTCCAAGGCCAAGCAGGTGGCCGTGGTCGATCTGTCGCAGTGGAAGGTAGATTCGCTGATCGATGCCGGCAAGGGCGTCGATGGCCTGGCTTGGGCGGCGCCCGGCCTCCTCCGGGTCCACAATCGCACCGCAGCGCTCCGGGCAGCCGATCAAAGAAGTCCTGGGCGTAGTTGAAGGCGGCCGGAGACGAGATCTCGTGAGACCTGCAGCAATAGCGGTGGACGCAAGGGCAGCACCGCGGATCTCGTCCGAGACCGTCGCGGTTTCCATTTAGTGCAACCGATCGCAGACCGGACACCTACGTCGAAGTTGGACCAGAATCCTTAGCCCGGCTAAAGCCATCGTAGCCTCGCGCGGCGAGTCGGGGGCGAAATCCTCCCCGTGTCCGTGCTACCGTGGAAGGTAAGCCATTTCTCGGTAAAGGAATTCGCCGTGTCCGCTCCCCCTGTCTCTCCACTCCCGCTCTGCGCAAGACCGCGCTGAATGGTGTCCACCGCCAGCTCGGCGCCAAAATGGTCGATTTCGGAGGCTGGGACATGCCGGTCGAGTACTCCGGCATTACCGCCGAGCACATGGCGGTCCGCACCGCCGTAGGGCTCTTTGACGTCAGCCATATGGGCGACATTCAGTTCCGCGGCCCGGGCTCGCTGGCTGCCATCCAGGCCCTCTCCATGAACGATGCCTCGAAGCTCGCCGTCGGCCAGGCGCAATACTCGGCCATGCTCTATCCCCAGGGAACGTTTGTCGACGACGTCCTGGTGCACAAATTCAGCGACAACGACTACCTGCTGGTCATCAACGCCGGCACCCGGGAGAAAGATTACCAGTGGATTCGCTCCCAGGTGGGATCCTTCGCCGGCGTGCACATCAGCGACTACAGCGACCACTACACCCAGCTCGCCATCCAGGGGCCGCGCGCGCAGGATACGCTGGCCAAGCTGACCAAAGTGGACCTGAGCGCGATCAAGAATTATTGGTTCACCTGGGGCACGGTCTGCGGCCTCCCCAACGTGCTCATCGCGCGCACCGGCTACACCGGCGAAGACGGCTTTGAAATCTACCTGCCCTCCGACGAGCCCACCAGCGCCCGCGTATGGCAGGAAGTGATGGAAGCGGGCAAGGAGTTCGGCCTGCTGGCCTGCGGCCTGGGAGCGCGCAATACGCTTCGCCTGGAAGCCGCCATGGCCCTCTACGGCCATGAAATCTCGGAAGAGATCAACCTCCTCGAAGCCGGCCTGGAGCGCTTCTCGAAGCTGGGCAAGAGCGACTTTCTCGGCTCGCAGGCACTGTTGCAGCTGCAGCAGAGCGGCGCTCCCAAGCGCAAGCTGGTGGGCCTGGAGATGATCGATCGCGGCATCGCGCGCGATGGCTACAAAGTCTGCAGCCTCGAGGGCGAAGCCGATCGGCTACGTCACCAGCGGCTCGCCCTCGCCCTATTTGAAAAAGAACATCGCGCTCGCCTATGTGCCGGTGGACCGCACCGCGCCGGGAACGGAAGTGGCGGTCGAGGTGCGCGGGAACCTGGTCAAGGCCAAGGTGGTGCCGACCCCGTTCTACCGCCGGGCCAAAAAGCCGGTTCAGGGAAAGCCGGCTTAAACTGTAGCCGGACAGCCATGTGCGGCCTCAGACATGCACACGCTGCAGCGATTGCACGATCCCGTAAAATGAAGAAGGAGATCAAGACGGATGGCCTATCCAGCAACCTACCGCTACACGCGGGAGCATGAGTGGATCGAGGTAGATGGCAAGACCGGCAAAGTGGGCATCACCGACTACGCCCAGAACACCCTGGGAGACATTGTCTTCGTCGAGCTGCCCAAGGCCGGCTCCAAGGTGGAGAAGGGCAAAGTCTTTGGCAGCGTGGAGTCGGTCAAGGCCGTCTCCGATCTCTACTCGCCGGTGACCGGCACCGTGATCGAGGTCAACGAGGAGCTGGCGACGGCTCCGGAAAAGATCAACGCCGACGCCCACGGGGCGTGGATGCTCAAGGTGGAGATCGCCGACCCCTCCGAAGTCGACCAGCTGCTCGATGCAGCGGACTACGAGAAGTTCGTCAAGGAAGAAACCCACTGAAGCCCAACATTGCTAAGCTGGCCGCCGTCAAGCCGTAGTACAGGATAGAGGACTCACGATGCGCTATTTGCCAAAATCGCCGGGCGAACGGATCGAGATGCTGAAGCAAATCGGCGCCGGCTCGATCGACGATCTGTTTTCCACCATCCCCCAGGAATACCGGCTGGAACGGGACCTTGATGTTCCCCGGCAGATGGGCGAGTCGGAGATCGTCGACTACTTTCGCAACGCAGCGCAGAAGAGCGCGGCCGGCTACACCAGTTTCCTCGGCGCCGGCGCCTATCGCCACTACCGGCCCGGTCATTATCGATTCGCTGGTGCAGCGGGGCGAGTTCCTCACCTCCTACACTCCCTACCAGGCGGAGATTACCCAGGGCACCCTGCAGGCCATCTTCGAGTTCCAGACCATGATCTGCGAGCTCACCGGCATGGAGATCGCCAACGCCTCCATGTACGACGGCTCGACGGGCGCCGCCGAATCGGTAACCATGGCTGTGCGCATTACCCACCGCAGCGGAGTCCTGGTCGCCAGAACCGTGCATCCCGAGTATCGCGAGGTGATGCAGACCTACGCCCAGCACCAGGGGCTTGGCCGCCGAGACGCTCGCCTTCGGCGACGATGGGCGGCTCGACCTGGCGGCGCTGGAACAGAGCGTCACCGAAGAGACTGCCTGCGTGCTGGTCCAGTCGCCGAACTTTTTTGGGGTGATTGAAGATATTCCCGCCATCGCCGAGATCGTGCACAAGAAAGGCGCGCTGCTGATTGTCTCCATCGCCGAGGCCATTTCGCTGGGCGTCGTGCGGCCTCCGGTCGAAGCCGATATCGTCTCCATGGAAGCGCAATCCTTCGGCGTCGCGCTGAGCTATGGCGGTCCCTATTGCGGCGTGATCGCCGCCAAGGAAAAATACCTGCGGCAAATGCCCGGCCGCCTGGTGGGCGAAACCGTGGATACAGAAGGCCGCCGCGGCTTCGTGCTCACGCTCTCCACCCGCGAGCAGCACATCCGCCGGGAGAAGGCCACCTCCAACATCTGCACCAACCAGGCGCTGGTGGCGCTGATGGCGACCATCTTCCTCACCGTCTACGGCAAAGAGGGCATCCGTGAGCTGGCGTTGCATAACCTGGCCAAGGCCAATTATGCCGCGCAAGCAGTTTTCCAGCGTCGGCGGCGCGCGGCTGCTCTTCGCCGGCTCTCCGCGCTTCCATGAGTTTGTGCTGCAGACCTCCGAATCTCCGGAGCAACTGAACGCGCAACTGCTCAAGCAGAAGGTGATCGGCGGCCTGCCCCTGAGCCGCTGGTACCCCGAACTGGGCAACGCCAGCCTGTGGTGCACCACCGAGCTCAACACCCGGGAGCAGATCGACCACGCCGCCTCGCTGCTGCAGCATGACTCCGAAGAGGCCCTCACCCGGGCTTGAAAGGCAATACCCTATGGCAACCACCACCAGCGAAGCACGCAAGACGCCAACCAGCCCTTTGAAGGCACGCGCCGCAAGGTGCGCTGCGCACCTGACCCAGAACGAGGCCCTGGTCTTTGAAAAGTCTTCGCCGGGCAAGAAGGCCTACAAGATGCCGCCGCTCGATGTGCCCGAGGTGGACCCCGAAACGCTTGCTGGGCGAAGCCGCGCGCGCGGATCTGGGCCTGATGCCCGAGCTGAGCGAGATCGAAATCATCCGCCACTTCACCCGCCTCTCCACCTGGAACTATGCCATCGATCTGGGCATGTACCCGCTGGGCAGCTGCACCATGAAGTACAACCCGCGGGTCAACGAATTTGTCGCCCGCCTGGAAGGCATCGCCGAAGCCCATCCTTACCAGCCCGAATCGCTCTCCCAGGGAGCGCTCGAAGTCATCCGCCTGCTGCAATCCTGCCTGCTCGATATCACCGGCATGGACGCGATCACGCTGCAGCCGGCGGCGGGCGCGCATGGGGAGTTCACCGGCATCCTGCTGGTGCGCGCTTACCATCAGTCCAAGGGAAATCCGCGCACGCAAGGTCATCATCCCCGACTCCGCTCACGGAACCAACCCCGCCACTGCGGCCATCTGCGGCTACCAGGTGGAGAACCTGCGCTCCAATTCGCTGGGCATGGTCGATGTCGCCCAGCTGGAGCAGATCGTCACCGAAGACACGGCTGCGCTGATGCTGACCAACCCCAGCACCATCGGCGTCTTCGAGAGCGAGATTCACAAGATCGCCGACATTCTCCACGCCAAAGGCGCCCTGCTCTACATGGACGGCGCCAACATGAACGCCCTGGTGGGCAAGACCCGTCCCGGGGACTTCGGCGTGGACGTGATGCACCTGAACCTGCACAAGACCTTCTCCACCCCGCATGGCGGCGGCGGTCCTGGCTCCGGCCCGGTGGCGGCGAAAAAGATACTGGAGCCGTTTCTGCCCACGCCGGTGGTGGTCGAGGGCGCGCCCGATCAGGACGGCCGCCGGACACTGCGCCTGGACTACGACCGCCCGCAGTCGGTGGGCCGGGTGCGCATGTTCTACGGCAACTTCGGCATGTTCGTCCGCGCGCTGGCCTACATCATGGCCAACGGCCCGGACGGCCTGCGGCAGACCACCGAAGACGCGGTGCTGAACGCGAACTACATCCGCAAGAACCTCGAGGATGTGTACGAGCTGCCCTACCGGACGCCCACGCTGCATGAGGTGGTCTTCAGCGATCGCCGGCAGACGCAGAAGGGCGTCAAGACCGGCGACATCGCCAAGCGGCTGATCGACTATGGCTTCCATCCTTACACCACCTCCTTCCCGCTGATCGTGCCCGGGGCGCTGATGATCGAGCCGACGGAAAGCGAATCGAAGGAAGAGCTCGATCTGTTTATCGACGCCATGCGGCAGATCGCCCGCGAGGCGGAGGAGAACCCGGAGCTGGTGCTCAATGCGCCGCACGCCACGCGCATCTCGCGCCTGGACGAGGTGATGGCGGCGCGCAAGCCGGTGCTGCGCTACACTCGGCCCGGCTTACCGAGAAATCTTGAAAGCAGGAACGATGCCGGCACCTCAATCCGCGATTGCGCAACGGCGTGACGATCTGGAGCGGTTCGAGTTCATGATGGGAGCCGAGCGGGGCCGTCTTGCCGTGACCCTCGACATGCTCACCGATGCTTTGATCCTCATCGGCCAGCACGGCGTCTACTGTGCTTCCACGCGCAATCCATCCAAGCCCGCGCTCGATCTGGAAGCGGTTTTGAGCGAAATCGGCGGCGCCAAAGAGCTGATTCAGTCCGTCATGGAGCAACTCCGGCTGAAGAGCGAGAGCTTGGCGCAGCCGTAAGCGACGCCAGAGCTTGCCCGGCGATAATATGGATGCCGTGAGATTATCCATGACGAGATCCTGCTGGGTTCTGCTTTTCTGCCTCGCTCCCTGGTGTCAAGGGCAAACCAAAACACCCGAAGTGACCAATGTTGCTCCTGCTCCTTCGGATCGCTTTCCCGCAAGCTGGTACCCGGCGGACGACAATGTGACCTACACCATGGCGGCGCAGACAGGCGCGCCGTACACGGCGACGCTGGTGACGACTGCCCACTATCTCGATCCAGCGACAGGAGAGGTGAAGGATTCGAGCCAAAGCACATTGCAGGCGCGCGATTCAGCGGGGCGAAAGAGGGACGAGGTGGAGATGCCCAGGCCCGACGGTCACGGGGGAATCGTGATGGCGCATGAAGTGTCGATCAGCGACCCCGTTTCCCACTGTCGATTTCGCTGGATGGAGCCATGGGTCTCTCCGGACAAACCAACAGCGACGGTAGCCTGCATGCCGCGCACACTCCACTACACCAACCAGAACCTCTATTCCGACGCAATGGTGAGTGCGCCACGGGAGGTGCATTCACCGGGATCCACCGTACTTTCCCAACCGTTAGGGACGCGGAAGTTTGGCGACGTGGAGGCGGTTGGGGTTCGGCGTACAACAACAACGACGAATTCTCAGACCGGAGAGGTCGTCAAGTCGGTGACGGAGATCTGGTACTCGTCCGAGTTGAAGGAGTTGCTGGAGATGAAAGAGATTCCTGACCCGAAGGCGAAAGAAGCCAGCGGCCAGCTTCCCGATGTCGAATTGACAGAGATTCAACGCAAAGAGCCGGATGCAGCCCTTTTCTATCCACCCGCCGGATATGACATTAAACCGGAATAATCGCCGCAATCGGCGAAGGTTACCCTTACACAGACCCGAATGCGCAGGTCCTGTTGTATCCTTGAATAGCGCGCCCGTAGCTCAGCTGGATAGAGCGAACGCCTCCGGAGCGTTAGGTCGGGAGTTCGAATCTCTCCGGGCGCACCAAGGACAGTTTTCCACTCATGAAAGCTTCCAAATCATTGAAAAGACAATCGGTATCCGAGTTCAAAATCCCTCTCTGAGGGTGGTACTTTAACCCTGTTGGGAAAAGAACATTTGAACTCGTTGCTTTGCTCTAGATTCGCTCTTCCCCAAGCCGTTGAAACGTAAGGATAAGTTGCACATTAGGGAAGACGTGTCCGCTGACGATAGGCTCGTGCTGGCCATTCCGCGTGCCCCACTTCTTGGACTTCATCTCACCGATATAGACCGGGTTACGGAGCATCTTCAAAAAGACATGCAGCGTAAGCTTCTTTCCCTTTTTCGATCGCAACCCCATTTCACTCAGGTCCGCAGAATGTCTGACGGATGATCGCGTCTGCGGTTTCACCAACTCATATGAATTTCGCCTCTGTTTAGCGTTAGCTACGGCAGACATCCGCTAGCCGCTATCACCGTATGACTTCCAGCAACGCTGCTTAGGTAAACATAGTTGCCATCCAGAAAGACATCCCCAAAGTTCATGCCGGAAAGAACTGCCTCTCGCCCGCGACAGGTGCTCCACACCAGCTGCCCATCGATCGAAATAGTGATCGGCCTACCGCCCGTGGGGATACCGTAGCGTCCTGCTACGCCCTTCGGTGCTGTGATGGTCTCGAGAAATGAGCTGCCATTCTGGGAATACTTCCAGGAGGTGGAGACCGTCCCTTCGGGGAGAGAAACAGTTGCGGATACCTGCGTCAAATCACCTGGATGGGGGATAACGTAAAACGGCACCGTTGAGGACAACTCCGGACCAATGCCGGCAACGTAATTCGTAAGAGCCGAGGTAGGCCCAGTCGCCCACCCGTGCGCGAGACTCATATAGGCTGGATCATAGTCGAATGAGCCATCCTGAAGGTACCCTTCCCAGAATGTGCTCCCTGTGCCGTTCGGGCTCGACAGCATATATCCCCACTGGAGACGAATCAGGCTTAGAGCGGTTGCATCATCGCCTGCGACAAAGTGGGCCATCACCTCCATAGAACCTGGGAAGGTCGCGATAGCGTTCGAGCGTTCTGGTGTCGCCGCGCCAAACTGATTCCAGCGCCCTTTTAACGCGGTGGAGATGGAAACGCTCTTTGCCGTCGAATCTGGGACCTCGAACCAGACCGCCAGAGAGTTTCCATCCTGCGGGTAAAGCGAACTGCCCGGTACATCCATATACATTCCCACGCCTGCATCCCAAAGGTAGAGATTGATTGCCGAGCGGACAGAGGCTGCAGTCGCGGTATAGAGAGACTGGGCCGTGGAATCTCCTGCAATGGAAGCCAGGAAACTCGCGCATTGAAGCACTTGGAAGAGTAGCGCATTTGCGGATATCTCCTCTCCACCGGAAACATCCCGGCCCCAGTCAGTCGTCAAATTGACCGAAAGCAGCCCGTGCGCTCCGATCTTCGCCGTGGAAAAAGCAACCGCTTTCTTGATCTGCGGCCAATGCGAGATAACCCAGGAACGATCGCCGGAGTAAAGGAAATAGTTAGTCACTCCAATCAGAGTCCATAAGTGATACGTGTCGGAGATAGGGAGTTGGCCGAACTCCCAGCCAGCAACGGGAAGGCATCCTGCACTGTCCTGGCCAGCGAAGAGAGTATCGAGATCGTTCTTCATCGAAAGCGTATCGCCAGTGGTAAGAAAGGCTGTCAGCGCGGAGATACCAAGATCGCCAGGCCAGACTGCTCGGTCTCGCTTCGCACCATCGACCAAAATGGTCGCGCCCGAGCCACCCACCTCATTATTAAGCCAGCCCGAAGAGGGCGCCGGCCAGACTCGGCCCTGATGTGGGTCGATGGTATCCATCTGCACCGTGTAGGCACCCGCGTACCATACACGATTTATTAGATCGTCATTCGATCGGAACGAGCCGCTGTAGGCGCGCAAATCCGAGAGGGTGGGGGCGGGGGTGAAATAAAGCGTCACTCCCGACAACTCCACCGACCCGCTCGTCTCGAGGCCAATGGTGAGGTAACGGAAGCCACCTCGCAGATTCTCCGGGGGGACACTGTACGTCCCGTTCGCAGCGGCCGTAACGCTGAGACTGCCATCCGCTGGTCGTCCGGAGGACAGATCGCTCTGCGGCCCCGTGTAGAGTATGGATTCACTAAAAGCCAGGAAAACGCTCTGTGCACTATCACTCACAGCACCGAACTGCAGTGAGGTAATGCCACCGACCTCCTTGCCAAAATCGAGGACGATATAGCTCCCCATGCCTTTGATCGTCGTTGTCCCGCCGCTGAGTATCTGGTCGGGCGAACTGACCCCGCCGTAGATCCGTTGCACGGCTACGGGCGCGAGCGTGCGCGAGGACGGCGAGAGGTTGTAGTCATCATCGGAAAAAGTGACGGAATATTGGGAACAGGCCCCGAGCGATAGCATCGACCCGAGCGTGACCAGAACGAAGCAATAACCCAGAGGAGTTCGGGGACGCACTTACACGATATATCGGCAATGGGCTCGTCAACGCTAGCCGACGCAGCCCATCGCAGAGGACGGACCGCTGCCGCTACCGTTCGGCCAACCGTCAGCCTCCGAAACATACCATTGTTCCCAAACCTATCTGTACATGCATTCCCGCCAACCCAGCGAGAGAGGGCTCAAGATGTGGCGCACCTGCACGCAATCTAGGGCATAACTCGACATAAACCCGCTCAGAGGTCACACACGGTGTCAGTAGCCCGTTCCTGCGACTCCCCATCACCACCTTACTAGTTCCTAACGGTTCGGTAAGGAGCATTGATCACATTTGCGCGCCTTTGAACCGCCATAGTGGACGCGGGAACGCGATCTGAGCCGCTCCCGTCCTCCTCCGTAACCAGAGGAGGTTGCTTGTCTTCGTCAGGATCTAAATAGTTGAGAATTGAACGACATTCGGTATATACCGGTTGTGCCTTGCGCAGCACCTTTGCCAGGGAGTTCAAACTGGCGATACTCGGGCGCAATACAGACATCTTCCCTCCAAGCGTTGCGCCAGATGACGAAATTGGATTAGAGCCGCGTGTTTCGGGCCTTAGGTTCTCACCGATCATCGATGCGGGCTGGGGTGAACCACCATCGCTCGCGGTTGCGTTCTTGGGGAAAGCATTGGAAACGAGTCATCATTATCCCAGGTACGCTAGGGCGAACCTGGGGCGCCCAGCGCTTCGCTTATGCTTCAGGTACTGTCCAAAATGCAGTTGTTCCCGTGGATTGCATGACGATGCAGCTATCAGCAGGATCCGCCGTTGTGGCACTATTCCGCCGCACGACCACTCCCGTACAGCGTTCTGGTCGTCGAAGAAATGCTGGGACGAGTAACCATCCTTGCGTCAGAGATCCACCGAGCCGAGTTTTTAATCTCGAAGGGAATTTGTTCCGGCACATCCACACGGGAACGCCACAAAGCACCCAAAACCTCAGGTAAACTGTCATCCATAAGCCGAAAGAGCATATCTCCAGAAGGAACTGCCGCGGTTTCCTGCTTCGCTTCAGGGGACACGGGTGGGTGCTTCAGCCTATTTTTGCAATTTTGTAGATTACAAATGGCACGCTATGGTCCTATAATGCCCTAGTGCTTAGCCCTCCCCGAAGAAGCCGGCAAGCCAAACTGTAGCAAACCAGCCGCTGATACCATCCCATGCCCCCCGGATGCGCCGTCTGGCAATCAAATCGCGGGAGGCAGCCTCTTGAAGTCTGTTCGCTATATCCTTTTGACATTTTTGGCCTTTACGGTGCCTGGATTCGCAGCGGTCACAGTCACAAGTCCTGCGAATAATGCCACCGTAAGTTCACCCGTGAACTACGTCGCGACGGCGACCACGACCACCTGCGCCAAGGGCGTAGCGTCGATGGGCATCTACGTGAGCAACAAGCTGATTTACGTCGTGGATGGACACAGCATGAACACCACGATTTCCCTCAGCCCGGGTACGTACAACACGGTGGTCGAAGAATGGGACTATTGCAAGGGCGCGAGCGTCACGCCGATCAAAATCACGGTCGGCACCGCTCCCAGCACTACTGGTGTTGTGGTGACCTCGCCGCTTGCCGGCAGCACGGTCGCTTCGCCCGTGAACTACGTCGCGACGGCGACCACGTCTGCCTGCGCCAAGGGCGTCGCATCGATGGGGATCTACGTGGACAACAAGCTGGTCTACGTGGTGGATGCAGCCCAGATGAACACCAGTCTAAGCATGGCGGCTGGAGCCGAGCATACGGTGGTCGAAGAATGGGACCATTGCGGCAAAGCTGCGTATACGACAGTGAACCTTACGGTAGGCTCGGTAACGGCGCCGGCGGTTAGCATTAGCGCCAGCCCAGCTTCGATTGCCCCGGGAAGTTCGTCCACTTTAACGGTGGTAGCGACGAACGCCACCCAGGTGACGATCACGGGGACGGATGGCAGCTCGTACACCTTGCCGGCCAGCGGCGGAACACAAGTAGTGAGCCCAACCACGACGACGACGTATAGCGTGGTCGCGGCGGGGGCGAAAGGCAACGCCTCGGCGGTCACGACCGTGACCGTGACAGCGAAGACACTTACCGCAATCTCGGTGTCGCCCAGCACCGACAGTCTTGCGGCTGGAGCCACTGAGCAGTTCACGGCCACGGCGACGTACAGTGACAAATCGACGGCGAATGTCACCACGACGGCTACCTGGGCGGCCGCGAATACAGCAGTGGCGACGATTAATTCGAGCGGCCTGGCGACGGCAGTCGCTTCCGGGTCCACGCAGATTACGGCTTCACTGAACGGTATAGCTGGAAATGCCGCGCTTACCGTCACTGCGCCGTCTTCCGGCGGAGCAAACGTAGTGACCTGGCATTTCGACGCTCAGCGTAGCGGATTGAATCCGGGCGAGCAGTCGCTGACTCCATCCAACGTAGCCCCCACGACGTTCGGGAAGCTGTTCTCCTACCTGGTGGATGGCTATATGTATGCCGAGCCGCTACTGGTTTCAGGCCTGACCGTTAACGGCGGCACGCATAACGTCGTGTACGTGGCGACCGAGCACGATAGCGTGTACGCCTTTGATGCGGACAATTATGGAAGTGGGACTCCGTTGTGGCAGGTTTCTCTGCTGCAATCCGGGGAAACGCCGGTGACCACTGGCGAGATTCAGCCTTATGAGGGCGTTACGTCGACGCCGGTGATCGATCTCTCGTCGAATACCATGTACCTGGTGTCCATACAGGCCTCAGCGGGCGGCACCGCTTCTTTCCGTCTGAATGCGCTGGACATCCTGACCGGGGCACAGAAGTTCGGCGGCCCCGACGACGATTCAGGCATCGGTTCCGGGAACAGGCTCGGACGCGGTAAACGGCGTGGTATCTCTACCCCACGGGTGTATACAGCGGGCAGCCCTGTTACTCGCGAACGGCACGGTGTACATCGGTTTCGGCAGCTGTCACAGCGGATGGTTATTGGCCTACAATGCGCAAACCCTGGCCCAAACCGGAGTGTTCAATGCAAGCCCCAACCTGGACGGCGAAGGCACGTATGCCAGTGCCGGCGGCGTCTGGATGGGCAGTGGCGGCCCGGTCTCCGATGGCGCGGGAAATATTTACGTGACCACCGGGAACGGCCCGTGGGATGGGAAGACGGCTTTCTCCGATTCGGTGTTGAAATTCAACGCCCAGCTGCAGATGGAAGACTACTTCACGCCCAACGATTACCAGTACATGGACTGTAATGATTCGGATCTGGCGGCAGGCGGGTTGCTGATGATTCCAGGAACCTCGGAGCTTCTGGCGGGAGGAAAGACGGGAAAGCTCTACATGGTGAACACAGCCAACCTTGGACAGGAGCAAGCCAATGATTCGGGAGCGACTCAGACGTTGTGGTTTGAGTCCACTTTGAGTCCTCCGTACTCGTCAACTTGCACCGACGAGGCTCGGAGCCCATACGACGGATATCAACTCCTATGAGATTTTCGGCACGGCTGCGTACTTCAACGGATCGGTATACCTGGGAGTCACTCCGACGTCGACGAATGCCCCAGCCGGAGTAGGGCAGTTTGCGTATTCCGGATCGTTGACGCCGGTAGCCTATACCACTCCCAGCATCCAGGAAAACACCCGCGGCACGACTCCGTTCATCTCGGCCAATGGAAGCGCGGACGGCATTTTGTGGATGATCGATACCGGGCAACCGCTGCAAAGCCCTGAAGCCTCGACCAACGCGACTCTGCGTGCCTACGATCCCAATAATTTATCCGATGAGTTGTACAACAGCGGAGTGAATTCCGGAGATGTGCCGGGGTACGGAATCAAATTCAGTTCGCCGATTGTGGCCAACGGCAAAGTGTATATCTCGACTGGCCATGATCCGGTTACGGTGACAAATCCGCGGGGTGAACTCGATGTGTATGGCTTGAAGTAGGAGCATCGCCAAGGGCACTGGCCTAGCGAGGCCGGTGCCACGTCGCATTGCGGCTACCCCGAGGACCATTGTTTCCTCTTCATGCTTTCCAGATCCTGCGAGAGAGTTCGCAATAACCCGGCGAATTTCTCTCGATCCTTGAAGGAAATGCAATGCAAATTCCATTTTCCTTTGTCGATGTTTTCGCGGAAAAGCCGCTGACCGGCAACCCCCTAGCCATCATTCCACACGCTGAAGCGCTGGAGGACGCGACGATGCAGCGTATTGCCGGCAAGGTCATTAAGGGGACGCTGCGAATCGAGTAACTGATCGCAGGGCCTGATGTTCCGCAGGTCCCTCCACTTCGTTGAGTTACGCTCACAATACTATAGTGTGTGGAGGGTTTCCGACGTGCAACCACGTAACTGGCTGCTTATCTGCCTTGCCCTGACTCTTGCTGGGGGTGCAGCTCTCGCGCAACGCCCTGACTGGGACGCGCTGGGCAAACTGTGGTGGTCCCACATTCAGTTTCTTGCCGACGACAGTCTTGAAGGCCGGGATACCGGCAGCCGCGGCTTCGAGAAAGCCGCCGGCTACATGGCCGAGCAATTTCGCGCGGCAGGTTTGCAGCCCGCCGGCGTCGATGGTTATCGGCAGCCCATGGACTTCCAGGTGGTACGGATTGATGAAAGCCGCTGCTCTCTCGATTTGCTGCGCGATGGAAAAGCGCAACCGCTGAAACTCGGTGACGATGCCGTGCTCGGCGTCAGCTCGCATGCGGCGGAGAATGTCGAAGCCGACGCCGTGTTTGTAGGCTACGGGCTCACAGTCCCCGAATTGAACTACGACGATCTGACTGGCCAGGACGTGAAGGGCAAAATTGTGGTCTTCGTCACGGGCGGCCCTGCAGATATGTCTGGCCCCATCAAGGCGCACTACCAGTCGGGTGAAGAGCGCCGGAAGGCGCTTCGCAAGGCAGGAGTCCTCGGCACGATCTCCATTATGAACCCGAAAAGCGCTGAGATACCCTGGTCGCGGATTGCCGGGTCGCGGTTCGAGCCACGAATGGAACTGAGCGATCCCGGCCGGGGCGTCCCGCCTCCACTCCCGGTGAGCATCCTATTCAATCCCGCGCGCGCGGAAATGCTCTTCGCCGGAAGCGGTCACAGCTTTCAGGAGATTCTGGCGGACCTCAATGCGGACAAGCCTCTGCCGCACTTTCCGCTGGTGGTGAAGGTCCATGCGCGCGTAGGAATGACGCGCTCGGAGGTGAAATCCGAAAACGTCGTAGGCGTTCTCCCGGGCAGTGATCCGCAGCTCAGGAAGGAATATGTCGTCGTCAGTGCGCACCTTGACCATCTCGGAATCGGTCAGCCTGTCAACGGCGACCGTATCTACAATGGCGCGATGGACGATGCCTCAGGGGATGCATCGCTCATCGAAATCGCCCGTGCGATGAAAGACTCCGGAGCCAAGCCGAAGCGCTCTATTCTGTTCCTCTCCGTCACCGGCGAAGAGAAAGGCGAGCTTGGCTCGCAGTATTTTGCTGCGCATCCCACCGTGTCCGGGCCCATGGTCGCCGACCTCAACATGGATATGTACCTGCCGCTCTTCCCCCTGAAATACCTTGAAGTCCAGGGCCTCGATGAGTCCACCTTGGGAGACGACGTGCGCGCCGTTGCCGGGCAAGCTGGCGTGCAAGTACAGGCTGATAAAGAGCCGGAGCACAATCGGTTCATCCGCAGCGACCAGTACAGCTTCATCAAGAGGGGTGTTCCGGCACTTGCATTCAAATTCGGATGGATTCCCGGCACGCCGGAAGAGAAAACCTTCAAAGCCTGGTATGCGGAGCGTTACCACGCGCCCTCGGATGACCTGAGCCAGCCTGTCGACCTCGCCGCCGCAGCGCAATTCGATGCCATCCTGGAAAAATTAGCGTTGCGGGTCGCCGACGCCGATCGCCGCCCGGAGTGGAAACCAAAGAGCTTCTTCCGCCGGTTCGTCCAAGTAACGCTAGCTGCGCACCAGTGCTACGGCGGTCAAGTCGTCACTGCTGCGCTGCTTACGCGGAAAGAGAAAGTTGTAAACCCGCGACCATGGATGATCCCCGAAGTCATAGGCCTCCCGCAGCACGGTGTCACAGATTTCGGCTGCAGAATCTCCCATTGGAATTTTCCAGCAGCCGCTCGACGCGCTCCGTCCCAAACTCAGTGGCTCCCCGCCGGCTCTCGGTGACTCCCTTGGTGACCAGCAGCAGCTTGTCTCGTGGTTCGAACGCCAGAACCGCCGGTTCATAGGTGACGTGCGTGAAGAGGCCCAGCGGAACGCCACCACGCTCGAGAACACGCACGCTCTCCGCATCGCGAAACATGGCGAGAACGCGGCCTGCATTGCAATACGTCAGAATGCCCAGCGTCAGGTTGAAACAACCCAGAAAGGTAGGAGCAAAACGAACGCCCTTGGCCGCCTCGATCAGCGATCGATTGACCTCGTGCGCCAAGGCAGCGATGGCCTCCGATTCATTGGCGCCGCGGCGAATCAAACAGATCCTGGGCTCCTTGCCGGAAGGCATTTTGCGCTTCCGCCGCGATCGCGTGGGCCTCCGATCGCGGGCCGGCGATGTCCGTCAACAGGAATACCAGGCGGGAACCTATCGCCAGGCCATCGAAAAAGTCGCCCCCGCAGCGGTCCGAGTGGTACCGGGCGCTTAGGTCCAGACCCTCAAGCTGCGTCAGGTTGACCGGAAAGGGAGTGGGACCCGCGACACCCAGGGTGCGGGCGCCTAATTCTGCTGGAAAAGAACCCATTCGCGTCCTTCCGCACACCGGCGCAATCTTCAGCTGCGGTGCTTCGCAAGAGTGAGACCAAAAATCAAGCGCTGAAGCATCCCGATGCTTCGAGTGTTGCCAGTGGCTGGCAGGTTACTACTGTAAGTAGGCAGATAAAACCGCCCCAAAACAATACACCAACTGTGTGATTGCTCCAGGTGGACGGCAGGCCGAAGCGGAATCCAAGTTATTGAAAAGCAAGACCTGGATCAGCAGGCAAAGAAACGGCGCAGCGCGTAGGCCGCGCGTTTTGGCTTACCGCCATCGTCCCCTCCCTTTTATCGCTCATTTGGACAGCGGTCATGTTGCGCACACTCGGCAGTGTCACCGGAGGCTTATATACGCTGCCTGGCCCAGCGCCCCTGGCGGAAGAGGACGATGCTGATCAGCACAATGACCGATTGCGCAACGACGACGGAGACGAAAACGCCGTTGACGCGCATGCGGTGTGCATGGCCAGCCACCAGGCCAGCGGAATCTCCAGGATCCAGAAGCCGAAGAGATTGACATAGGTGGGGGTGAGCGTGTCGCCTGCCCCGTTGAAAGCCTGCAGCATCACCATGCCGTAAGCGAAGGCGATGTTGCCGCAGCTGAAGATGCGCAGACAACTGATGGCGGTGGGAACCACGGCGGGATCCTGCGTGAACAGGCCGATGATCCAGGGTGCAAAGGCGATAAAGACCATCCCGACCGTGCCGAGGAAGAGCATGTTCCATAGGCCGGTTCGCCAGACGGCATTGCGGGCGCGGTCAGGATGGCCCGCACCAAGGTTCTGGCCGACCAGGGTTGCGGCGGCATTGCTCAATCCCCAGGAGGGCAATATGGCGAAGATGACGATGCGAATACCGATGGTGTAGGCGGCCAGGGCGGGCGCGCCGAAGAGGCTGACGATGCGGACCAGGCCGATCCAGCTCGCCTGGCTGATCAGGAACTGCAGAATGCCGGTGATGGATACGCGTACCAGTCGCCATAGAACCGCGCCCTGCAGGCGCATATGGCGGGCCAGAATACGGATGCGTTCGGTTCCCTTGCCCAGCCGGTAGAACTGGTAGAGGACGCCGATGCCGCGCCCGGAGAATGTGGCCAGCGCCGCGCCGGTGACGCCGAGTTTCGGGAAATGGGCCCAGGCCGAAGATCAGACAGGGATCGAAGATCAGGTTGAGGATATTCGAGACCCAGAGCAGGCGCATGGCGATGGCGGCATCGCCGGCGCCGCGGAAGATGGCATTGTTGAGAAACAGCAGCAGCACCACGCCCGAGCCGCCAAGAGCGATGCGGGTGTAGTTCGCGCCGCTGGCGATGATCGCCGGCGATGCTCCCATCAACCCAGCAGCCGAGGCGCCAGGAAGAAGAATGGAAGGCCGAGCACGAGCGAGGCGATGAGCCCGAGGAACATTGCCTGGACTGCGGAGATGGCTGCGCCGTCCGGGTCCTTCTCGCCGATGCGGCGCGCGACCATGGCGGTCGTCGACATGCCGAGGCCCATGCCGACAGCGAAGACCAGGGTGAGGACCGACTCCGTCAGGCCGACGGTGGCAATCGCGTCCGCACCGAGGCGGCTGACCCAAAAGACGTCGACCACCGCGAAGAGCGATTCGAGCACCATCTCCAGCACCATGGGGATGGCGAGCAGCAGGATCGACCGGTTCAGGCTGCCCGCGGTGTAGTCCTGGTGGCTGCCTCGCAGCGCTTCTCGAACGGATTGCCAGAACGTGGGCGCGGCCGTGGGCACTGTCTGCATGAGGAAGCTGCCTTATCGTTTTTCGGGACCCGGCACATTTTCATCGCGCGTGTAAGCTATCGCGGATCTCCTCGCGCTACTCGCTCGTACTGGTCTGAGGCCAGGTAGTCGACGCCCGCCGCAATCGCGGCTTGCCACCGCACGCGCGCGGCATCGAGCGAGCCGAAGTTATAGCTCTTGAACCATCCGAAGCAACTCAGTTCATCGGTGGTCGCGCCATCCAGTGTGTAGAAGCGGATCCAGAGCCCGTTGGCATGCGCGTGGTTCACAAGCGCTCGCAGCCGGGTCATTTTCTCCGCTGTCCATTCACCGGCGTGAGCCTGTCCGCCGAATTCAACCACGCGCCAGGGGTTGTTCCACCAACGGCGGTAATTCGTCACCTTCTCGCTGTCGATTTCTTCCGGGGAAGCTTTGTAGTCCTTGCCTTCGGAATGCACCGCGCCAAATGCCAGCACGGCATCGCCTGCCGCGAGCTGGTCGTAGAAGACCCGCTGCTGGGCATCGGCTTCTCCGGTCAGCACCAGGATCGGCTTTATACGCAGCGGCTCAACTAGCGAAGGGTCGGCGCCCTTGGGCGCGCTGCTGATCCAGTCCTGATACTTGCGCAGCAATTCAAGAACCGCCGCCAGATGTTCCGGCTTGTTGTCCTTGAAGTCCAGATTGAGGGTGATGAGCGGCCAGTTCCCATGGTTCCCTTTCTTCAACGCCTGCTCCACGATGGGGCGCACGCGGGCAAAGAAATATTGGTCCATGGTTGGCTCTTCCCCGGTCAGAGGCGCGCCGTGTGTGACAACGGACCAGCTTCGACCGGTCTTCGGATCGGTATACCAGCCGAGGTCCTGCTCGATCGCCAGCGGAACCCCTGTAGAGAGCGCCCTGTCGATGCGGTTACCCCACCACTCAAAATAGGGATAACAGTTGTGCGCATCCATCACCGTGCGCGAGCCCGGATCGGGCACTTGCTGCGCGAACAGGACGGGATGTACGGATGCAAAACCGAGTGCAACCGCCAACGCTAAATCCAAAGGCAGCGGAAGTTTATCGCGCATCACGCAATCGACCAGCATCCGGAAACGCCGAATCACCCGGAGATGAAAGTCCCGAGTCTCACGGCGCTTCCCACTTGCCCGATTCTACAGAACGGAAAATCGCTTCGATCACCGCCATGTTTTTGATCGCATCCGTAAGCGGAACCGGGACCGCGGTACCTTCACGCACGGCCCGGGAAAAGACGTCACCTTGAATCGTGTACTGGTCGCAGGTCGGGAAGGTCTCGGTGGTGATGCCGCCACCGAAGAGGTCCTTCCCGTCGTCGATAAAGATCCGGCAAGGCCGGTCGTTGGGCGCGTTGAAAGGGATCTCGATCTCGATGCGGCCCTTCGCTCCCAACATTTGCATTCGTTGGTAAGGCACAAGCTGAGTGCTGCACGTAAACGTAGCTTGACCTGAGGGAAAGTCAAGCATGGCAGAGGTCAAGCGGTCCACTTTCAGCGTCGGGTCCCGATCGAACAGTCCTAATACCCGCAATGGTTCTTCGCCGAAAAGGAATCGCGACGTGTTGATGGGGTAGCATCCAATGTCCATGAGCCCGCCGCCTCCGCATTCAGGAATGTTGCGGATGTTCTTGGGATCAGCGTTGAAGTAACTGAAGAACCCCTGGATCGCACGCAGTGGACCAATCCGGCCGGAGGCGATCAGTTCCCGTGTACGCAACCACTGCGGATGAGTGCGCACCATGAAGGCCTCACCCACGATCACTCCCGTGCGCTTTTGCACCGCCAAGAGAGTCCTGGCTTCGGCAACCGTCATGCTCAGCGGTTTCTCGCATAAGACATGCTTGCCCGCTTCGGCAGCTTTGATCGACCAGGGCACGTGAAGCTGGTTTGGAAGCGGATTGTAAATCGCCTCAATCTGGGAGTCGGCGAGAAGCTCTTCATAAGATCCGTAAGCTTTCGCAACCCCAAGTGCACGCGCGGTCTCTTCGGCCTTGTGGAGGTCGCGTGAGGCGATCGCGATCACGTCGATCCAATCGCCTTTTTGCATGGCCGGGACGACTTTCTTAACCCCGATCGCGGCCGTGCTCAATACTCCCCAGCGAACTTTGTTTGGCATACCTACGAATAATAGCTGCAAATTTGTACTGAGCGAATGGGCAAACCTCAAATCTTGTACGGACTAAAGATTCGCCATGCCGCCATCGATCAGCAACTCGCTGCCGACGATAAAAGGAGACTCGTCCGAGGCCAGAAAGACCACGGCTTTTGCGATTTCACTGGCCTTGCCGAAACGGCCGGCAGGCACCTGGCTTTGAATGGACGCCGATACCGCCTTCTGATCGGCCTCTGACAAGCCCAGCTTGTCATAAAGAGGGGTCGAGATGGGGCCGGGGCTGACCGTGTTCACGCGAATGCCGCGCCCGATCAGTTCGCCGGAAAGAGTGCGGGCGAGCGAAAGGAGCGCCGCCTTGCTGGCTCCGTAAACGCTCGTATTGGGCATGCCGACATGTGCATTGACCGAGGTGTTCAGGACGATCGCGGCGGGATTGGCGAAGATCGCCAGCAGCGATTGAATCAGGAAGTAAGGCCCCTTCACATTCGTGGCAAACGAGCGGTCAAATCCTGCCTCATCGAACTGTTCGACCGGCCGCAGGTCGGCGACCCCCGCATTGATAAACAGAACGTCGAGTTTGGCGAACGATTGCCGCACCATTTCCGCGACCACCTTCTGGCTGGCTACATCACTGGCGTCCGAAGGGATGACAATTACTTCGCCGCCAAGCTCTTTGCGCGCGGCCTCCAGATTGGCCGGGTTCTTGCCCGTGATCGCGACACGAGCGCCCTCGCTGAGAAACTCACGGGCAGTTTCGAGTCCGATGCCGGAGGTCCCGCCGGTGATGAGAGCGCGTTTTCCCTTAAGCCTATCCATGATTTCCTCCCGCATTTCGCCACGCGGCTTCTAAGTGTCCCCTGCTCCGTTGCCCTTGGAAAATATAACCTGATAGATGCAACACCGTGCAAAATCGATCAATGAGATTGGAGGGAAGATGAAAGTCATGCAGGTGATTGAGTCCGGGCAGGGACCGGCTCTCTCGGCAGCGGACGTGGCGCAGCCAAAGCCGGGCCGGGGTCAAATACTGGTCCGCGTCTACGCCGCCGGAGTGACCGCGACAGAACTACATTGGGATCCGACTACCCACAAAAAGAGCGGAGAACCGCGCCTCAACGCTATTCCCGGACATGAGTTCTCAGGCGTGATTGCCGAGATAGGTGATGGCGCAGATGGATTCACCATCGGCCAGGAGATCTATGGAATGAATGACTGGTATGAAGAGGGCGCAACGGCCGAGTATTGCCTGACAAAACCGTCGAGCATCGCAGGCAAGCCGGCCAGCCTGACACACGAAGCAGCGGCCGCGGTGCCGATCGGAGCTTTGACCGCATGGCAGGGCCTCCTGGAACGGGCGAAGCTGCAGCGGGGTGAGCGGGTCCTGGTGCATGGGGGCGCTGGTGGCGTTGGTGTTTTCGCTGTGCAACTGGCGCATATTCATGGCGCGCATGTGATCGCGACCACTTCTTCGCAGACTGTTGCCCTGGTCAAGGAATTGGGAGCGGATGAGATCATCGACTACAAGCGGGCTCACTTTGAGCATGTCATCGACCCCGTCGATATTGTTTTCGATACGGTGGGCGGCGAGACACGGGAGCGATCCTGGAATGTGCTCAAACCGGGTGGCCGGCTGATCACGATTGTTGGTGATAGCGGAACAGACCCGCGCGCAAAGGATGCCTTTTTCATCGTTGAAGCAAACCATTTGCAACTCGTGGAAGTGGCAAAGCTGCTCGACGGGGGAAGCTTGAAGGTATTCGTCAACGCCGTGGTTCCGCTGACCGGCGCCGCGACGGCCTATGCCGGCAAGGTGCAACAAAAACGAGGGTATGGAAAGGTCGTGGTTGTGATCGGTCCCAACCAATGACAGACCACCTCATCTGGGCCGCTGGGCTGCTCGGACATTTGCTTCTCCTCGGCGTGCTCTTCGCGCGCAAGCGGGTACACCGGTTTCCCTGGTTCACGCTGCTCATTGTCTTTTACCTGCTGCGCTCGATCGCGCTGGCCACCGCGCTGCGCCTCGCTGCCCACCCGGTTCACCCGTTCACGACCATCATCATCGACCTTACGGACGTCCTGTTGCAGTGCGCCGTCCTTGCCGAGCTCACCTGGATAGCGCTGAAGCCAATCGGTCCTCTTCGCCGGGTTACGTTGCCCTTGCTCCTCGTCGCGAGCGGCGTCCTCATCGTCATGCGCCTGGCGCCGTCCCACCACTCGGTCCACGCAGCCTCGCTGCTGATTCACTTCCTGCTCACCGTGCTTATGGTGGAGTGGTCGATCATGCTCGCCTTTCTGCTGCGTCCGTTGCGGCTGTCCTGGCGCAGCCATGTTGCCGCCATTAGCTTCGGCTTCGGAGTCTATTCAGCGGCGCTCCTGGCCGGCGGCGGGTATTTCACCACCGGGCGCGAGATGCGCGACTACATTTTCTTCTCCTTCTTCCGCATTTCCGTCTATTTGTTTGTCGTGCTTTGGTGGGCGCTGAGCCTCTGGCTTTCCGAGCCGGGCTCTCGCGCATAGCCTACGGCAACTTGAGCACACGCTGCAGCTGGTGGACAGCCTGGGGTATCTGCTCCGCCGGCGTGCTCCCGAAACCAAGGATGAGTCCCTGACGTGGGGTTTCGCTCATATAACTGGGAGAGAGGGGCCAAAGCCAGAGTTTGTCTTTCGCCGCGTTGATGGCAATCTCTTTATCGCGAAAGCCCTCAGGCAAGGTGACGGTTATATGCATTCCGGCTTCTGCTCCGTGCACTTCCAGGCGCTCTCCATACACTTCGCGCAGCATGTCGACCAGCGCAGTGCGCCGTTCGTTGTAGAGCACTCGCATTCGTCGTATGTGTCGTGCAAAGTGCCCGTCACCCATGAAATCCGTAAGCACCTCCTGGAAGAGGTAAGAGGGGAAGATATCCATCGCAAAGCGAACCGCGGTGAAGCGCTCCACCAGATCCGGCGGAATCACGATATAGCCCAGCCGCAAAGAGGCAAAGAGGACTTTGCTGAATGTTCCGATGTAGATCACGCGGGAATTTGCGTCGAGCCCCTGCAGAGATGAGACGGGCATGCTCTCATAGCGATACTCGCTGTCGTAATCATCCTCGACGATCCAGGCCCCGGAGTCCTGAGCCCAGTTGAGCAATTGCAGACGGCGGGGTGCGGTCATGGTGGACCCAAGCGGATACTGGTGCGAGGGCGTGACGAAGGCGGCTCGCGCCTTGCGTAACCGCCGGATGCCTGCACCCACGTCCATGCCCTCATCATCGACAGGGACGGGAATAAGGCGGCAGCCTGCTCCCATGAGAACCGCCCGCGAGAGCATGTAAGAGGGTTCTTCCACCCAAACCGGATCTCCGGGGTCGAGCAAAACCCGGGCCGTGATTTCCAGCGCCTGCTGCGATCCGGAGACGACCATGATCTGGTGCGGCTCACACTGCACGGCGCGGGCGGTGCGCAGATACTGGCAAATGGCATCGCGGAAGTGGCCGAGACCGAGTGGGTCGATGTGGTGAATCGCGTGCAGCCGTGGCCTTCCGCTGTGCCGCGCAACCAGCCTCGACCAAAGCTCGAAGGGAAACTGGTCAAGGGCCGGCTGGTGGACTCCAAATGCTCCCCAGCCGACCCGCCAGGGAACGTGTTCAAAGCGGGGCAGAAGCGCAGAGCGGCGCGCCAGCGGCCGGGATCCCGCCAGCCGGCGGTCGGGGTGTTTTGCCCGCATCCGCCGCTCCGGCAGCGAAACCGAAACAAAGGTGCCAGATCCCACCCGGCTTTCAAAATAACCCTCGGCCAGCAGCTGAGCATACGCGTCCAGAACGGGAAACCGGGATATAAGAAGTTCGCGCGCAAGCGCCCGGCTGGACGGGACCTGCTGTCCGGGACGCAAATCGCCGCGCAGGATCGCCGCCCGCAAGCCATCATAGATCTGTCCGGAAAGGGGCCGGGCGGATTTCCGGTCGATGGAGAGCACAGGCGGGATCCTGGCAGAAACGGCGCTCATGGTTTGCATCATAGTGGTTATGTCAGACATCGGGCAAGTGGCTATGGTCACTGACCACTTCTCAGCGCGACAATAGATCTTGACGCGTCGGGGGTGTATTCATGAGAAGCGTCTGTTCTTACACAATCGGGATCATCCTGCTGGCGGGAGCATTTCTCTCGCTGCCGGCTCGCTCAGCCGGCGGCGAAGCCACGGTCCAAGATCCGTCTGCTGCTCCGGCATCGCAGCAGACCTTGTCACCGGAGCAGCGCGGAGACCTGCTGATGGCTCGTCACCAGTATCTGGCGGCGATCGATGCCTACCGGGATGCAAGTGGCGATCCAGCGGTCATCTGGAATAAGACCGGCATTGCTTACCATCACCTGTTCGCCATGGACGCGGCCAAGATGGATTACGAACGGGCACTCCGCCTAAAACCAAACTATGCGGAGGCGCTTAATAACCTGGGTGCCGTCTTCTACGCGGAAAAGAATTATAAGAAGGCCGAAAAGCTGTACCACCGATCGCTGAAACTGATGCCTCACTCGGCGACGGTTTACAACAACCTCGGCTCGGCATACTTCGCGCAGGGAAAATTCAAACGGGGTAACGCGGCGTATCGCGCGGCATTTGCCATCGATCCCGCGACCTTCAACAGCGACCCGCTGCAGATGATCCCGGAGTCATTGTCGAATAAGGAGCGGGCTCGTCAAAACTACTGTCTGGCCAAGCTTTTCGCCCAGGCTGGAATGAAGGATCGCGCCATCGAACACCTGCGCAGAGCTTTGGACGAAGGGTTCAGCGATCACAAAGACCTGATGCAGGATCGGGAGTTTGCCAGCTTGCGAAACACAGCAGAGTTCGCGCAGTTGATGGCGGAGAAGAATGTCCATTGATGCCCGTTCCGAGAACCCAGGCTGAATTCAGCCGTCCCGCGGGACTATGTTTTTTTGCCACCCCACCCCGTACTTCGTACGGTGGAATTTCTACATTTTTCCGGGTCGCAGCGTTTTTGCAAACATGCATTTTCCATGCTCTGTAACAGGGCACAGCTTTATTGATTCCTGCATAACTAATGTCCTATAATATCCTTGTCGCTCGGAGGTGAACTATCCGACCGCAGGGCAGTCCGGAAGAGTTGCAGCGCAAGCGGGAGCATGCCGTCACACTGTTGGAACAAGGACTTACTCAGGCCGAAGTGGCCCGCGCCGTGGATGTCGATCCGCGTAGCGTACGACGATGGAAGCACGATCTGCGTTTCGGCGGCAGAGCGGCGCTGCAGGCGGTGCCCGCCAGCGGCAGGCCACGCAAGCTTACCTCGGCCCAACGCCAGCGGTTGGAAAAGCATCTGCTCAAGGGCGCGCGAGCAGCTGGATTCCCGACTGATCTGTGGACCTGTCCCCGTGTCGCCGAGCACATTGAGCGCACGTTTGGCGTTCGCTACCACGTCGATCACGTCTGCCGCCTGTTGCACTCCATGAACTGGAGCCCGCAAAAGCCCACCCGTAGAGCCGTCGAACGCGACGAAGAAGGCATCGGCCAGTGGGTCAAGCAGGTGTGGCCGGCTATTAAAAAAAAGCAAGCTGGCTGAAGGCTTGGCTGGTGTTTCTGGACGAAAGCGGCTTTTTGCTCGCCCCTCTGGTGCGGCGCAGTTGGGCACCGTGCGGGCAAACCCCCGTGCTCTACCAGCGCGGCCGTCACCACAAAAAAGTCTCCGCCATCGCCGCCCTGTGCGTTCGCCCGAGCGCGATCAGGTGCGGTTGTACTTCCGTCTTTACCCGGGCCGCGATGTCGATTCCCCGCGAGCCATTTCGTTTCTGAAGCACCTGGACCGGGAACTGGAATCCAACTGATGCTGCTTTGCGAGCGGCGAACGCATCACCACAAAGACCCCATGGCTGAATTCAGCCGCCCCTCAGTACTGCGTCCGTTTTTTGCAAACCTACCCCGCACTTCGTACGCGGCTACTATTTCAGCGCCTTCAGCCGTCCCGGCATGCCGGGACTCATAACAAAGCCCGATTCCTTTCAGCAATGAGCGGCATGGCTAAAGACCATGCCCTGATACAAAGCCAACGTCTTTCCAGAGGATCCTACACCCCGATGGAATGGATCGAACCTGATTTTGTGTCCGGAGCCTCCTTCGGCCCGGAAACATGTAGAAACTCCCCACCCGCACTTCGTACGGGGTTACTTTCAGCGGTCAGCGATATGCGGCGGCCTGGATGCTGTACAGCTCCGCGTACTGGCCGCTCTTGGCCATCAGCTCATCGTGCGTGCCCACCTCCACCAGCCGGGCCCCGTCGAGCACCACGATGAGATCGGCCATGCGCACGGTGGAGAAGCGGTGGGAGACCAGGATCGTGATCCGGCCACTGCCGCTCGCGCCGGTGCCTCGCGCCGCTGCGGCATAGCGCTCGAACAGCGCGTGTTCCGTCTCCGCATCGAGCGCGGCGGTCGGCTCGTCGAGGATCAGCAACAGTGGCTGATCGCGCATGAAGCCGCGCGCCAACGCCAGCTTCTGCCACTGGCCGAACGACAGCTCCACTCCGCTCGGCCACGTAGGACCGAGCTGGGTGTCGAGCCCTGACGTCAGCCGTTCCACCACGTCGCCCGCGCCGGCGCGGTCGACCGCCGCGAGCCACCGCCGGCTCGTCGTCCATGCGCGGAACGTCGCCCAAACCGACCGTATGCCCGGCGCGAAATTCGAAGCGGAAGAAATCCTGGAACGCGCCCGCGAGACGCGCCCGCCACTCCGCCGGCCGGAAGGCGCGCCAGCGGCACGTCGTCGACCAGGATCGAACCCGAGGACGGCTCGTACATCTTCGCCAGCAGCTTGACCAGCGTCGTCTTGCCGGCGCCGTTCTCGCCCACGATCGCGACCACCGCGCCCGCCGGCAACAACAGCGATACATCCTCCAGCACCACCCGGGACGTGCCCGGGTAAGCGAAGGAGACGTGGTCAAGCCGCACTCCGCTGGTGCAACACGGAGGGAACCGGCAGATCGCCCGAGGCCGCGACGGAGGCGGCGTAGTCCTCCAGCCACGCCAGCCGCCGCGAACCGTCCATCCAGAATCCGCGCAGGAAGCCAATCTCGCCCACGGTGGCGCCGATGTAGCCGACAGCCGCGCACCCGCGGCCAGCACCAGCAGCACCGAGCTGGCCGGCGCCCGGAGATACGAGGAGACAAAGACCACCGCGCCCACATACGCCAGGCCGAAGATCGCCCACCCCAACGCGTGCCAGAATGCCGAGCCCCAACGGGCCGCCGCCACCGGCCCGTACCAGCGCTCCCACGCCGCCCGGCGGTCGCGTGATCAGGCGCTCGCCAATGCCGGTGACGCGCACTTCCTTGCCCGGCGGCGCGGTGGTGGCGATGGTGAACAGGTGGCGCGCCAGGCGGCTGGTTTGTGCCCCACGCTCCTGCGCGGATCGCTCCACCTCCGGCCGCCACGTCGACGTCAATACCGTGGGGATGGCGAAGACGGCGAGCAGCAAGAGCGCGGGATGAATCGACGCCAGCAGCGCCATGGTCACGCCCAGCCGCAGGATCCACCCCAGCGTGGAAAACAGCGACATGTACATGTGGTCGAGCACGAACACCTGGTTGCGCAGCATGGACAGGCGATCGAGATACTCGGGACGCTCGTGGTGCGCGACCGTCGCCACCGTGGCCTGCAGCCGCGCCACGTGCGACTCGAGCGCGATGGTCACCTTGTCGCGGAAGCGCCGCTGCACCCGGGTGCTGACCGTGCGCAGAAACCAGGTCGCGGCGGTCGACACGCCGAGGCCAATCGCCGCGCCTTGCATCAACCCGGTTCGGTGCTCGAGAACGCCCTTGCCCAGCAGCGCCAGCCACAAGGCAAGCAGCGCATCGGGCAGCGCTGCCAGCTGCGACAACACGAACGACACCACCATCAGCCGCGGCTCGTGGCGATATCCCAGCTTGCACAGCCGCCACATCGACGACAGCGCCGGCGGCAGCGGCTCAATCACGCGATCAGGTCAGGAGGGACTCATACGTCGTGCCCTCCTCTTCGGGAAGATGGAAGCGCTGCGCCTGCAGGTCGAACATGGTCCGATAGCGGCCGCCCAGCGCCATCAGCTCGTCGTGCGAGCCCAGCTCGATCACGCGGCCGTGCTCCAGCACGCAGATACGGTCGGCATGGCGGACGGTGGAGAAGCGATGCGAGATCAGGATGGTGGTGCGACTGCCGGGTCGCGGCCAGCAGGCGATCGAAGATCTCCGCTTCCCCACGGACGTCGAGCTGCGCGGTCGGCTCGTCGAGCAGCACCACGCCGGCGCCGAGGGTGACGGCGGCCAGCGCCCGGGCGAGCGCGACGCGCTGCCACTGGCCGCCGGAAAGGTCGGTGCCACCGCTGTATCCGCGGGCCAGCACGGTATCGAGCGCGGCCAGGTTGGCCGCTCCCGCCGCACTCGAGCGCGGCGCGCACCACCTCGTCGGGCGCGCCTGCCGGGGCCACGTTGTCGCGCAGCGGCAGCTCCAGGCGGAGGAAGTCCTGGAAGACCGCGGTGACGCGCGTGCGCCACGACGCCAGATCGAACTCGCGCAGGTCGACGCCATCGATGGTGATGGCCCCGGACTGCGGATCGTACAAGCGGCACAGCAGCTTGGCGATGGTGGTCTTGCCGGCGCCGTTCTGGCCCACGATGGCCAGCGACGAGCCGGCGGGGATGGTGAGATCGAAGTGCTCCAGCACCGGCGCGCCCGTCCGTCGCCGCCGGGTAGGCGAAGCTGACATCGCGCAGACGAATCTCCGGCGCCGGCTGCCGTCGCGCGAGCGAGTCGCCCGAGCGCAGCGCACCGGCGGGACGCATCGCCGGCTCCAGGCGCAGCACCGCGGCGACCGGGGCAGCCGATCCATCGAGCGCCCAGCTGAATCCGCCGAAGGCGATCATCGATACCCCGATCGCACTCTGCACGTAGACCACCGCTTCCCCAAGCGAGATGCGGCCATGGGCCGCGGCGCTCGCCAGCAGCCAGAACACCATCACGTTCGCCGAGACCACCAGCAGCAGGCTCCAGATGACCGGGCGCTCGCGCATGCGGGTGGCGGCGTATTGCAGCTCGTGCAGGCGGGTGCGCCGGGCGATGAAGCGGTCGATGGTCCAGCCGGCGAGGCCGAAGAGGCGCAACTCCTTGCTGGCCGGCGGATCCACCGCCAGCCGGTAGGCGTAGTCGGCATCGCGCTGCGCGGCGCGCACCTCCTCGGTTTGCGGTCGCGCCAGATCGCGCTCTCGCGCAGCAGCCAATGGGTGGCCAGCCACGCGCCCGCCAGCAGCAGCGGCGCCCACCAGGCGTAGCGCGCGAGGATCACGGCGGATGCCACCCCGCCGATCATCTCGACCATGCCGGTGGCGATAAAGTCCATGGAGATCGAAAGCGGCGGCCCGGTCATCCCCAGGTCGAAATCGCGGGCCACGGTAAGGTCGCTGGTCAGCGTCGGATCTTCCAGATGCCCAATGCCCGGCGGGCGCACGCAGGCCTCGGTGAGCCGGTCGTAGAGCCAGGCGGCGGTGCGATCGCCCAGGTTGGCGCTGACCGCCTGATGAATGGGGCTGAGCACCTGCAGCAGCACAAAGATCGCGCCCGCAAAGGCCAGCGGTCCGGCGAGCGGATGGCCGTGTTGCACGGCGCCCACCAGCACGCCCATGGCGATCGCGAACGCCGCCGGCAGGATGCCGCGCAGCAGCAGCACGGTCCACCAGGCCGCCGCCAGACCAGGGTCCGCCTTGGGCAGGACGGCGAAGAACTTCCATTCCTTGCGCGCAGTCAATGATTGCAGCACCACCGCATTTTGTCACAGAACCGCCGCACGCACGGGCCGTGGTACCAGACGCCACCGTCCACCAGGTAAGCCCAACAGGAAATCCGGGGTAGCGTAGTGGAGGGCTGCGGCTCTATCGGTTCTGCCACTTGAGCAGGGGAAAGACACTGCTGTAGTTGTCCGTCCACAGCCTCACGTCCGCTCGCAAAGGCGTCGGGAACGCGTTATTGACGATCTCCGGTTGGACCAAGAACGCCTGGTTCGCGGTCACCAGAATCCAATCCGCGTAAGTACAAGCCATTCTGCTCGTCACCATGCGAGTGCACGGACACGGCGCGCAGCCCGGCATCTGTTGGCGATCGCGGCCACCACCGGCTCCAGATCGACATACTGATTGGAGACGTGAAAGACGATAATTCCGTCGGGCTGCAAATGCCGGCGATAGAGCGCCAGCGCCTCCCGGGTCAACAGATGCACCGGGATGGCATCCCCGGAAAAAGCATCGACGACGATTACATTGAAATGCTGCGGAGCCTCAGCGGCCAGGGACAAGCGCGCGTCTCCCAGCACCACGTCGGTCTGCGCGCCGCTGTCGTGCAGGAACGTGAACCAGTGCCTGCGCCAGCCGTTCCACCAGGGGATTGATCTCGTAAAAGCGGATCACGTCGCCGGCGTTGCCATAGGCCGCGACCGTGCCCGTTCCCAGCCCGATCACGCCGACGCGTTTGGGCCGGACCCACAGCACAGCCGCATGGCCAAACCCAGGCCGGAGTTGGTAGCGTAATAGGTTAAGGGCTGGCCCAGAAACTGGGGCGCGAACCACTCCGCGCCGTGCTCGATGGTTCCGTTAAGAAGCTGGCGGTCGGTATCGGACTGCGGCGGCAGGTGCGATTCCCTCACCCGCAGCGTTCCATAGAAGTTGCGCATCAGGGCGACCGCATCGTCGTCGTATTGCCGCACCTGCGTGCTCAGCACCACGATCGCGGCGGTCGCTCCCGCCACCCAGAGCATGCGCATTCCCCAACCGTCATGCCAGGTCGCCGCCAGGGCGATCAGCGCCACCACCACCAGGGTGCAGGCCAGATCATAGTTCGCCCGCAGCACCAGCGGAGCGATCACCCCTACCAGCAGAGTTCCCGCGGCGCTGCCCGCTGCGGCAACCAGATAAAACCTGGTCATGCCCGCAGTGCCGGGACGCCGCGCATAGAGCTCGCCGTGGAGAAAAAAGCAGGTCACAAACAGCCCGATCAGGAACAGCGGCACACTCACCGCGATGGGCAGCTGGGTGCGAATATCCCGCAGCACGTAAGCCATGGATGCCACCGCCACCAGCACCAGCCGCAGCATCGACTGGCGTACAGGCTGCCATGCTCCCTGAAAGGCCAGGATGAACGTCAGCAGATACAAGCGCCAGGGGCGGCAGCCACAACAGGGGAATGGCAGCGATGTTCTCGCTCATGTGGCTGGTTACCGCCGTCAGCATCATGCCGCCGCCCATGGCGAGCACAAACCAGAAGACCTCCGGTGCGGCGCGGTAGAGCTTATGCGCGACCGCGCTCCGCGGGGGCAGGGAAACGCTCGCCTGCGGCCCTGCCAGGCGATCGCTCCGCAGATCACGGCGAAGAGCAGAAAGCCGCCACTCCACCACGCCGTCTGCTGGCTCATGGTCAGGCGCGGCTCGATGAGCAGCGGATAGCTGGCCAGGGCCAGCAGGGAAGCGAAGTTCGAGAGAGCAAAGAGCCGGTAGGGCGACCGGCCTTCGAAGCTGCCGGCATACCAGGCATTCAGCAAGGGCGTGGTGGCAGAGAGTGCAAGATAGGGTAAACCGATCACTGTCGCCAGCACGCGGAAGACGGTCAGAGCAGGATGATAGCTCACCGCCGCCGGGCTGGGCCTGATGTGAACGCCCAGCGTCATCAGCGCCGCCGTCAACAGCAGGATGTGGATCACTGCCTGTTGCGTCGGGGTGAATCTCGACGAAATCCAGTGCGCATAAAGGTAGCCGAGCAAGAGCACCACGGAGAAGAAGACCAGGCAGGTGGTCCATACCGCGGACGATCCGCCCAGAGTGGGGAGCAGCTGTTTGGCCACCATCGGCTCCACGACAAAGAGCAGAAAGGCGCTCAGGAAGATCGTGAGTGCGTATAGGCAGCGGAGAAGCTTCATGGCGGTTCGAGCTTTGCTTGCGAGCGCCGGAGCTCCTGCGGGCACCACAAGGATGTATCACACAAATACTCATGCCTGCCGGCAGGCGAAGGTAATCTACCCGCGGGTCACCGTTAGATGTAACCAGGGTGATGTAGCCAATCCGGTCAGGTGGCCGCTATTGTGCTCTTCGAGGATCAGTTCTGGGGGAGGGCTGCTCTTCAGCGCGCCCGTGAGCCTAAGCTCACGGGCGCTTGCTATTTGCGCCATACCAGCTCGACCACCGGACACAATATAGAATTGAACTCCTTCGGCAAGGGTTTGCCGACATCAGGAGATTTCTCGATTATGCCCGAACCGATGCTGATCGCTCAGAGCAAAGATCCGCTCTACCTGCTGCCGGCCATGTCGAATCGTCACGGTTTGATTGCCGGAGCGACCGGCACGGGCAAGACGGTCACGCTGCAGGTGATGGCCGAGGCCTTCAGCCGCATCGGCGTCCCGGTCTTCGCCGCCGACGTCAAGGGCGATCTTTCCGGGATCAGCCAGCCGGGGGTCGAGAACCCCAAGATCGCCGATCGGGTGAAAAAGCTCAAATTGACCGACTTCTCCTTTGCCGGCTGCCCGGTAACTTTCTGGGATGTCTTCGGCGAGGAGGGACATCCGGTGCGAGCCACGGTGTCGGAGATGGGACCCTTGCTCTTCAGCCGCCTGCTGAACCTGAACGAAACCCAGGCCGGCGTGCTGACGGCGGTCTTCAAGATCGCCGATGACCAGGGACTGCTGCTGCTCGATCTGAAGGACCTGCAGGCGATGCTGCAGTATGCAGCGGACGCATGCCAAGGAGTTTCAGACGCAGTACGGCAACATTTCAGCGGCCAGCGTCGGAGCGATGCAGCGCGGCCTGCTCGCTTTGGAGCAGCAGGGCGGAGACAAGTTTTTAGGCGAACCGGCGCTCAATCTCGACGACCTGATCCAGACAGACGCCCAGGGTCACGGCGTGGTCAATATCCTGGCGGCGGACAAGCTCATCAACTCGCCCAAGCTCTATGCCACGTTCCTGTTGTGGCTGCTCAGCGAGCTCTTTGAGCGGCTGCCGGAGGTGGGCGATGCGGAAAAGCCCAAGCTGGTCTTCTTTTTCGACGAAGCGCACCTGCTTTTTTCCGATCTGCCCAAAGTGATTGAAGACAAGGTCCACCAGGTGGTTCGCCTGGTCCGATCCAAGGGCGTAGGTGTTTTCTTCGTCACGCAGAATCCCATCGACGTCCCCGACGGCATCCTGGGCCAGCTCGGCAACCGGGTTCAGCATGCGGTGCGGGCATTTACTCCGAAGGACCAGAAAGCGGTCAAGGCGGCGGCCCAGACCTTTCGCGCCAACCCGGAGATCAATGTCGAGCAGGTGATTCTGGAGCTGGGGGTGGGCGAAGCGCTGGTCTCCTTTCTGGATGAAAAGGGAACCCCGGGGGTGGTGGAACGGGCCCTGGTTTGCCCGCCACGCAGCCAGATCGGCCCGATTACGCCGGAGCAACGGCAGCAGATCATCCGCGATTCCGTGGTGGCCGGGGTCTACGAGAAGCGCGGTCGATCGCGAATCGGCTTATGAGCTGCTTAAAGGGCGCCGCGCCGCGCAAACCGTTTCTGCTCAGCAACCTGCGCCGAAAGCGACCACCTGGTATGGCGACTTGCCTCGCTGGGCACAGGTTCCTCGGGCGGACGGCGTGGGGACAGCCTGGTGGAGACCATGGCCAAGAGCGCCGCCCGCACTCTGGGCAGCACGGTAGGGCGGCAGATCGTGCGCGGCGTGCTCGGTTCGCTGCTGGGCGGCGCCAGCCGCCGCTGAGCGGAGCTACCGCTCGGCCGAGCTTCACCGACACTAGGTTGCTTGTAACCAAGGCTCCTTGCTGCGAACGTGGTATAGCCACCTACATTTATCGCCGATAACCTCAGCACGGTTGGGTGTGCGACCTTCGAACCATCCAGGTTACCGCCGGTCAACCCGCCAGCAACATAATCCCGGGCGCCGCGTTCATACAGTCGGGCCGGCGACAGCCGGCTAGCTCAATCCGACGATCGGTCTGCCCGCAGCCGCGGCACTGACCGCTCCGGGACAAGCAAGGAGCAATGCAATGCGTACCATCCGAGCTATTCGTACTCTGTTTCTCGCATTTCTGGTATCGCTCGTGCCGGCTTCGTCGTTCGCAGGCGTCTTTCTTTCCATCACTATCGCTCCGCCCATCCTGCCGGTGTACGCCCAGCCTGTTTGTCCCGGGGACGGCTATCTGTGGACCCCTGGGTACTGGGCCTACGGCGACGCGGGCTACTATCTGGGTACCGGGAACCTGGGTGCTTGCTCCCCGGCCCGGATTCCTCTGGACTCCTGGCTACTGGGGCTTTGCCGGCGGCCTTTATGCGCTGGCATGCCGGTTACTGGGGTCCCCACGTTGGCTTTTACGGCGGGGTTAACTACGGCTTCGGCTATGGCGGCGTGGGCTTCTTTGGCGGGCGTTGGGAAGGCGGACACTTCGCCTATAACACCGCTGTGCATGCACGTGAACACGACCATTGTTCACAACACCTACATCGACAAGACGGTGATTCACAACACGACCGTGTCAACCGCACCAGCTTCAATGGCCCCGGCGGCATCAATGCCAGACCCAACGGCCAGGAGCAGGCGGCGATGCGCGAACCGCATTTCAGCCGACCTCTGAACAGATGTCCCACGAGACATTTCGCCAGCACCAACCGGGCCAACTTCGCGTCTGTCAATGGCGGAAGGCCTGCCAAGGCGGCCGTAAGCCGTCCGATGACGTGCGCAAACTTCGCCAATCATGCGGCGTATAACAACAACAACCGGCCGGCGTATAACGCCAGCAACAATGCCAACCGGCACAGCCTACAACGCCAATAACCGGCCGCCGAATATGAGGCGCAGCATGCCAATTATTCCCAGCCGGCTCATCAGAGTGGCGGCCAATCGCATAATGCCGAGCCACCCCATGAATCCCATCCAAACAACGGCGGCGGGAGCACGAACGCCACTAGACCGATGTCCTTTAGCACTCAACCGAAGCGGCCTTTTCGCCAGGAAAGGCCGCTTCAGGATCTTGCCGCATTCCTTCCAACAGAGACCGGCTGACACATCGACCGCCGCACCCTTGCGACAGGTAAGTATTTCTTCAAGAAGAACGCTGAGAGAGCCGTTCACCACTGAGATGAAACCCTTCACTGACCAGGTCGTGCCGCCGACAACGGCCAGAAAGATCGCCACCGTCGCCTTGTACGGAGAGTTCGGGCCGCCCATCTTAACCGCGGCGAGATCGTTTCGCGACGCGGGCATCGATGCCGTCGTCCTGGGAATTGGCAGCGGTAAGCCATCTGTATGGTCGAATGCCGTAAGATCCGCCGCTTCGATGCCGCCTGGTGATGTAGGAACGCCGGCGGGCATTTCAGTGCTCAACAACTTTATCCAACAGACAAATGCCCAGGCTTTGCTGGCGTTTTGGGATCCCCAGATGTTATGGGTTGCCGCAAACCAGCATTCGCTACCCCCAAACTGCAAGCTCTTAATGTCGAGCAAAGAGGCTTTAGACGGACGTCCGAATCAGGCCCGCAGCTTTTGCAGCGGGCCGTTGTTTCTTCAGGTTCTGCAAATCCCTGCACGTCTTGGATAGACCCGGATAGAATCTGCCGTAGTCCCGCAAGGAAAAGAAACCGAGGCCCTGCTTCCTGCCTGGCATAACATCCGGGTCGTGGATGTCAGAAGGAATCGGCGGCGATTGCATTGAAAGCATCCGCTACGAAACTCCTTCTGCTCGGCAACCACCTTCCATGGAAGTTTCGCCATTACCTTTGTCATCCCGAGCGAAGTCGAGGGATCTGCGGTTCTACGGACCCGTCCTGGAAATGTGTTCTTTCGCCCTACCCTTCCCCAACTCCTGCAGCAGGAACGCGTAGTCGAGGGCAATCTCCTTCAGATAGTCATAGCGGCCGGAGGCGCCGCCGTGTCCCGCGCTCATGTTGGTCTCGAGCAGCAGCAGGTTGTCGTCGGTCTTCAGCGTTCGCAGCTTGGCTACATATTTTGCCGGCTCCCAGTACATCACCTGGCTGTCATGCAACGAGGTCTTCACCAGCATCGCCGGATAAGCCTTGCGCTCCAGGTTGTCGTAGGGCGAGTACTGCAGCATGTACGCAAAAGCCTCCGCCTGGTTCGGGTCTCCCCACTCCTCATACTCGGCGATGGTCAAGGGGAGCGTGGGATCGAGCATGGTGTTCATCACGTCCACGAAGGGCACGTGGGAGACGAACGGCGCGGTAAAGATCGGGCCGCATGTTGGCCACCGCGCCCATCAGCAGGCCGCCGGCGCTGCCGCCTTCCATGGCGACGCGGCGAGGGTCGCCATAGCCGTGGGCCGTCAGGTATTCCGTCACCGCGATGAAATCGGTGAAGGTGTTCATCTTGTGCATCAGCCGCCCGGCATCGTGCCATGGCTTGCCCATATCGCCGCCGCCGCGAATGTGCGCGTAGGCGAGCACAAATCCCCGGTCGAGCAAGCTGAGGCGGTTGGAGTTGAAGCCTACGGGAAGGGAATACCCGTAAGAGCCATAGCCGTAGATGTAGAGAGGGTTTGTGCCCTCGCCCTTCTTGTCTTTGCGGTAGACGATCGAAACCGGAATTTCTCGTCCCGTCCGGGGCGGTGGCGAAGAGACGCTCGGAGCGGTATAGCGAGCGATCGAATCCGCCCGGAACCTCCAGCTCTTTGAGCAACGTCGATTCGTTCGTTTGCACGTCGTATTCATAGACCGAAGTGGGCGAAACCAGCGACTGATACCCATAGCGAAATTTGTCGGTTACGAATTCACGGTTGACGTGCGGATGGGCGCTGTAGGTAGGCTCAGGAAATGCAATCTGGCGCGAAGGTCCGGCAAACGCGCCCTGCGTTGTCGAAGGACATCACGCGCATTTGCGGCAGGCCGTTGGAGCGTTCGACGAGCACGGCGAAGGACTGAAAGAGCTCCAGCTCTTCGAGCATCACGTCTTCGCGGTGGGCGATCAACTCGCGCCAGTGCGCGCGGCCCGGGGTGGCGACCGGGGCGGTGACCAGGCGGAAGGTTCTCGCGGTGTCGTTCACGCGAATGTACCAAAGCCCATCCCGGTGGTCGGCGTAGTACTCGATGTTCTCGCGGCGCGGTTCGATCAGGGTCCAGCGCCCTTCCGGATCATCGGCGGGCAGAAACTGTTCTTCGCTGGCGGTGTGGCTGGCGCTCTCGAGCACGATGTACTTGCCATCGCGGGTGCGGCCGGCGCCGATATTGAAGCGTTCATCGGCTTCTTCATAGACCAGGACATCCTCGGCCTGCGGCCTTCCCAACGATGTGCCGGAAGAGCTGGAACTGCCGCTTGGTCTCCTCATCCTCAACGGTGTAGAAGAGGGTGCGGTTGTCGGCTGTCCAGACGACGGAGCCAACCCGCTGCGCCTGGTCGGCCAGCACTTCGCCCGTCCTCAGGTCTTTGATGTGCAAGCGTGTATTGCCGGAAGCCCGTGGTGTCGGTCGAATAGGCCAGCAGGTTGCCGTCATCGGAGACGGTGAAGGCGCCCAGCGCCAGGAAGCCCTCGCCGGCCGCCATCTGGTTCATATCGAGGATGATCTCTTCGCCGGCGTCGAGGGAGCCGTGCTTGCGGCAGTAGATGGGATACTGCGCGCCCTGCTCCGTGCGCGAGTAGTAGAAATAATCCCTGTCCCGGAACGGCACCGAGACATCGGTCTCTTTGATGTGACTTATCATCTCGGCGTAGAGCTTGGCCTGCAGCTCTTCCGTGGGCTTCATGACGGCGCTGGTGTAGGCATTCTCCTGCTCCAGAAATGCGATGACTTCCGGGCTGGTCTTTTCGCGAAGCCACGCGTAGTCGTCGGCCAGCCGGTGTCCATGGATGGTGGTTGATGGTTTCCTGCCGGCGGGCAATCGGTGGCTGAACAGCAATCGGATGCAGAGAGGTCATATATGACTCAAGGATATCGCGTTAGAGCATGGTGACTATTGTGCGTGCGAGTCAAAACTGGCATGTACGCGGCCATGCTTCGCGTACCGCGCATCCTAATCAATGAGGAGTGAACCATGAATCTATCCCCCAATTTACGGTAAAAGAACGGTGGCTCTGGCCGGTGCGATGCTGCTTTGCGGAAGCATGGGCTTGGCCCAGATGTCGCGCAATCCGCCGGCCCGGCGGGCCAGGCCCCGGGGCAAAATCCCAGCATGGATCCCCAGATGAATGGGATGCAGACGACGGGACAACCCTCACCCCTGGACAAGATGTTCGTAAGAAAGGCGATGCAGGGCGGCATGGCGGAGGTTCAGCTGGGCCAACTGACGCTGCAGAAAAGCAATAACGACCAGGTGAAGCAGTTTGCGCAACGCATGATCGACGACCATACCAAGATGAACGATCAGATGAAGCCGGTCGCCCAGCAGCTTGGAGTGGACGTTCCGGACTCAGATCTCGAAGAAGGACCGCAAGACCATGGCCAAGCTTCAGGCGCTCTCCGGACTCGCATACGACCAGGCTTACATCAAGGACATGGTCAAGGATCACAAGCAGGATCTGAGCGAGTTCCAGATGGAAGCTTCTTCCGGACAGGACCAGACCGTGAAGGATGCGGCCACTCAGGGCAGCAAGGTCATCGCCCAACATCTGCAGATGGCGCAGCAGATGGCCAAAGACCAGAACGTAGCCATGGCCGGGCAGTAAGTCAAAAATTGTTGCCCTGCTGTAGTCCTGTGCCCGCTCGTCCACAGCTTCTCGGCCGGCAGCGGGCACAACTGCGTCTGAGTACAATGAGGGCAATGCGTAAATGTCTGCTTGCGCTCTCTCTGCTTCTTCTCGCCTGTTCCAGTGTTTTGCCGGCTGAGCGGGTGCAGGATCTGCCCAAGCCCACGAATTACGTGAGTGATTTTGCCGGGGTGTTGTCCCCGCAAACCCAGGCTTCCCTGAATGCGCTGTGCGCGCAGGTAGACCGCCAGGCCCACGCGCAGATTGCCGTGGTCACCATCAAGTCGCTCGACGGCGAACCCATCGAGAACTTCGCCACCGCGCTCGAAGACAAGTGGAAGGTGGGGAAGAAGGGCACGGACCGCGGCCTGCTCCTGATTTTCGCGACCAACGATCGCAAATACCGCATCGAGGTGGGGTATGGCCTCGAGGGTATTCTGCCCGATGGCCGGGTGGGGGATATCGGCAGGCAGATGGTGCCGTATCTGCGACAGAATAACTATGACGGGGCCGTTACCCTGGCGGTCCGGCAGATCGCCGGGGTGATTGCGGCGGACGCTGGAGTGACGCTCAATACCGGGCCTCGCCGTGGACCTCCGCCCCGCCCCCAGGCGCAGCCACTCACGCTGGGCGAAGTGGTGGTGCTGGGCATCGTCCTGTTGCTGGTGATCTTTTTCCTGGCGCGCTTCGGCGGTTCCGGCCTGCTCGGCTTCCTGATTGGCATGTTCATGGGCGGCGGCGGAGGCGGTGGCTGGGGCGGCCGCGGCGGTGGGGGCGGATTGGGCGGTGGCGGAGGAGATGGCGGCGGCTTTGGTGGGTTTGGCGGGGGAAGTTCCGGCGGCGGTGGGGCTTCGGGCAGTTGGTAGGCTAATAATGAAAATGCTGAGCAAGAGAAGGAGAACGTTCGAATGAGACGCGGGCTTTGGGTAGCGATCGCGGCACTTGTGGTGATCTTCCTGGCGGTGCTGCTGGTTTTCGGCAGTTATGTAAGCGCGAAGAATCAGATGGTGCAACAAGCGGGAGGCGGTCACTTCCTCCTGGGGTGAAGTCAACAATCAACTGCAGCGGCGTGCGGATCTGATCCCGAACCTGGTGGAGACGGTGAAGGGGTATGCCAAGCAGGAGACGACGGTATTCGGCGATATCGCCAATGCGCGGGCCGGTCTACTGAACGCGCATGGCGATCCGAAAGCCACCATCCAGGCCAACGGCCAGCTCGATGGCGCGCTGGGACGGCTGCTGGCATTGACGGAGAATTATCCCGACCTGAAGTCGAATGAGAACTTTCAGCGCCTTTCGGATGAACTGGCCGGCACGGAAAACCGGATCAGCGTGGCCAGAATGCGCTACAACCAGCAAATTCAGGACTACAACACCTTTATCGGGCAGTTTCCCAACAGCATTTGGGCGGGTATGGGCGGATTCCAACGGAACAACGACTACTTCCAGGCGAGCCCCGGCGCTCAGAACGTGCCTAAGGTCAGCTTCTAGGGTGAGGTCTGTCCACGGCCACGAGTCGCAGGGTGCCCCATATCTCGCAGCAATAAAGTGCGAGGACGTGAGGGCGCCCGGCCTTCGCTGAGGTTTTGGGATCCTGCGATCTAGATGAAGACCGGTTCTAGGCGCGAGCGAAGGAAGCCACTGCGCTTGCTTCGTCGTCCTTGACGTCGAAAACGGTGTAGAGCTTGGTGATCTGCAGCAGGTCGTGGACCTTCTTGGTGAGATTGAGGAGCTTAAGGTCTCCGCCCTGGTTGCGGACGGTGGTGAACGCGCTGACCAGCTCGCCGATGCCCGAGCTGTCGATATAAGTTACGTCACCCAGATTGAGCAGGATCTGCTTGGAGCCTTTGCCGAGCAGATCCCGCACGGCATCGCGCAGTTGCACACTGCCTTCTCCCAGGGTAATGCGGCCGCTGCAATCCATAATGGTGATCCCGTCCACCTGACGGGTCTTGATTTTCATGCTCACGAAAACTCCTCCTTAAATTGCGGAACGGGCGGTTCCTAGATGTTTGATGAGGGTAAGTTCAGTGCCGGGCTGCAATTGTCGAAAGTGTACCTCATCCATGAACGAGCGGATCAGAAAGATACCTCGTCCTGAGCCTCGCAGCAGATTCTCCGGCGCCAGCGGGTCGGGCAGCGTCTCCGGGTTCAGTCCTTTTCCCTGGTCGGCGATGCGAATCACCAGGGAATCCGCCGTCTGCTTCAAACGAAGCAGTGATGCTGCTTCTCAGGGTCGTAGGAGTTGCCATGGAGCACGGCATTGACCGCGGCCTCGCGGACCGCCATGGCGACGCGGTAGATCTCCTCTTCTTCCAGTCCGGCCTTCCTGGCCATCTCTTCCGCGGTCTGTTCCACGCGATTGACGCTGTCAAGCGAGGACTCAAGTGTGTAGGTAACCTTGCTAGCCTGTGATCCACCCAATTGCCTGACCTCGTGTGACGCGCTGGGCTTTAGCAACTTAAGCCCCATCTGCGCAAGTTTGCTTGGCCAGCGGCCTCATGTCAAGGCACATTCAGAGCTTAGCAGCCCGGCAGGACCTCAGGATCCCTAAATCAGCTCGTACCCGGCAAAGAAGTAGCCGATCTCGAAGGCCGCCGTATCCTCGGCGTCGGAGCCGTGGATCGCATTCTCTTCGATGGAGGCGGCGAACTGCTTGCGGATGGTGCCCTCTGCCGCGTTGGCCGGATTGGTGGCGCCCATCAGCTTGCGCAGGTCGGCAATGGCATTCTCCTTCTCCAGCACCATGGCAATGATGGAGCCGGAAGACATAAAGGTGGTGAGCGAATCGAAGAAAGGCCGCTTGCGCGTGCACGGCGTAGAAGCCCTGGGCCTGCGTCTTGGAGAGAAACATCTTCTTGATGGCGACGATTTTGAAGCCCGCCTTTTCGATTTCCGCAAGAATCGCGGCAGAGTAGCCCTTGCGGACCGCGTCGGGCTTGATGATGCTGAAGGTGCGTTGCATGAACTGTGACTCCTATTTTCCGATGACCTTGGCCAATGTTTCGCCGATGGCGGCGGGGGATTGCACTACGTGGATACCGGCGGCGGTGAGCGCCTTCATCTTGTCGGCCGCGGTGCCCTGGCCGCCGGAGATGATGGCCCCGGCGTGGCCCATGCGCCGCCCCGGAGGCGCGGTCTGGCCGGCGATGAAGCCGACGACCGGCTTCTTGACATGCGCCTTTACATAGGCGGCAGCGGCCTCTTCGGCCGTGCCTCCGATTTCGCCGATCAGGATGATGGACTCCGTCTGCGGGTCCTCATTGAGCAGCTTGAGCGCGTCGACGTGGGTGGTGCCGATGATGGGATCGCCGCCGATGCCGATCGCCGTGGACTGGCCGATCCCGCGCTGGGTGAGCTGATAGACGGCTTCATAGGTGAGGGTGCCGGAGCGGGAGACGATGCCGACGCTGCCTTGCTTGTGGATGCGGCCCGGCATGATGCCGATCTTGGCCTTGCCGGGAGAGATCACGCCCGGGCAGTTGGGCCCGATGAGGCGCGATTTGGATCTGCTGAGCACGCTCCACACCTTGACCATGTCGTTGGTGGGGATTCCCTCGGTGATGCAGATAATCAGCGGCAGCCCCGCATCTTCGGCTTCGAGGATGGCATCGGCGGCAAACGGCGGCGGCACGAAGATGACGGTGGCATTGGCGCCGGTCTTCTCGACGGCCTGGGCCACGGTGTCGAAGACCGGCCAGCCCTCGTGCGTCGTGCCGCCCTTGCCCGGCGTCACTCCGCCCACTACCTTGGTTCCATACTCGGCGCAGCCCTTGGCATGGAAGGTGCCTTCCTTGCCGGTAATGCCTTGCACGATCAGCCGCGTATTTTCGTCCACTAACACCGACATAGATTGCTCCAGATTCACTTGGTCTCGAGGCTTTCTTCTTTGGCTGCCTGCGACCACCTTGGCCGCCGCATCCTGCATGGTCTCGCCGATGATGAAGTTGAGGCCCGAGTTCTTCAGGATCTCCCGTCCCTGCTCCACGTTGGTGCCTTCCAGGCGAAGAACGACGGGAACCTGCACGTTGGTCTTCTTGGCCGCTTCGACCACGCCATGCGCCAGGGTGTCGACGCGCAGGATGCCGCCGAAGATGTTGATGAAGACGGCCTGCACGTTCTGGTCGGAGAGCAGAATCTCAAAGGCGTGCTCGATCTGCTGCTGGTTGGCGCCGCCGCCTACGTCGAGGAAGTTGGCCGGCGAGCCGCCGGCATACTGGATGATGTCCATGGTCGCCATCGCCAGGCCGGCGCCGTTGACCATGCAGGCGATGTTGCCGTCGAGCTTGATGTAATTCAGCGCGTACTTCGAGGCTTCCACTTCCAACGGATCTTCTTCGGCGGTGTCGCGAAGCTCCTTCAGTTCCTTGTGGCGGAAGATGGCGTTGTCGTCGAAGTTGATCTTGCAATCGAGCGCCAGCAGGCGGTCGTCGGTGGTGGTGATGAAGGGATTGATCTCGAGCAGGGAAGCGTCGGTCTCCAGGAATACCTTGTAGAGGCCGGTCATGAACTTGACCGCGTCGTTGATCTGGGTCGGCTTGAGGCCCAGCGCGAAGGCGAGTTTACGGGCCTGGTAGGGCTGGAAGCCGACTGCGGGGTCGATGTAGGCCTTGAAAATCGCGTCGGGATCCTTGGCGGCGACCTCTTCGATTTCCATGCCGCCGGCCTGGGAGGCCATGAAGACCAGCTTGGCGGCGGCGCGGTCGAGCACGATGCCCAGGTAGAGCTCGCGGGCGATGGGCGCCGTCTCTTCGATCAGCAGCCGCTGCACCTTCTGGCCCTGGGGGCCCGTCTGGTGGGTGACCAGCTGCATGCCGAGGATCTTCTTGGTGTATTCCTCGGCCTCGTCCAGGGTCTTGGCGACCTTGACGCCGCCGCCCTTTCCCCGGCCGCCGGCATGGATCTGCGCCTTGACCACGACGCCCTTGGCGCCGCCGGCAAAGAGCCGTTTGGCCACGTCCATCGCTTCTTCCAGCGTATTGGCCACCTCACCCTTGGGAACGGCGACGCCGTACCTCTCCAGGATGTCTTTTGCCTGATACTCGTGAATTTTCATTCGTTTGGTCTTCGGACTTCTACTGAAGGATCCTTGCGCAAAGGCGTGAGCGCTTGACGGAAGTGGATTGGCCCGGGCAGAACTTCCATGAGCTAAAGGCGACTGGACGCTTCGTGCCAGACTCATCACGCGGGTGGACGTCAACCTGGTTCTCACGCGCTTGAGCTGCGGCTGGGTATCCAGCAGCTGAAGCCGTACCCTTCGGGACCCGTCCCATGTCCTGTTCATCCCTGGCAATGGCGAACAGCGCTCTGCGTCTAGGATGTCTAGGAAGGAACACCGATGTCCCAACTGGCAGCGCTGCTCAAGCATGTGGTCGAAGATCGCGGCACCCTGACGCAAGAGCAGGGATGCTCGGCGCTCCGGGAGATGCTCGAGGGCGATGCGACCGATGTGGAGATCGCCTCGCTTTTGACCGCGATTGCCACCCGCGGCGCCACCGTCGAGGAGCTGTCCGGTTTTGTCCAGGCGATGCGGAGCCATGAGCCGGCCGGTTCCCTTGAGCGAACCGGAACGGGAGCAGCTGGTCGATACCTGCGGGACCGGCAGCGATGGCCAGGGAACCTTCAATATCTCGACCGCCGCCGCCCTGGTGGCGGCCGCGGCGGGGGTCAAGATAGCGAAGCACGGCAACCGGGGGCTCACCTCGAAGTGCGGTTCGGCCGATGTGCTGGAGGCGCTGGGCATCCCGGTCGAGTTGGAGCCGGAGATGGCGGTGGAGTGCCTGCGCCAGACCGGCTTCATGTTTCTCTACGCTCCGGCACTGCACCCGGCCATGAAGCGGGTGCAGCCGGTGCGCCGGGCCCTGGGTTTTCGCACCATCTTCAATCTTGCCGGTCCGCTCACCAATCCTGCGGGAGCCAGGGCGCAGGTGGTCGGCGTCTTCGCTCCGGCGCGGTTCGCCTGGTGGCCGAGACCCTGGCTCGGCTGGGCGTGAGGCATGCATTCGTGGTCCACGGACGAGATGGCCTGGACGAACTCACGCTGAATGGCGTAAGCGATGTGGCCGAGGTGCGGGAGCACACCGTCCGCAACTTCACCCTGGAAGCGGGCGAGGCGGGTCTGGCGCAGGCGCCGCTCAGCGCTCTGGCGGGCGTGTGACGCCGAGGGAACGCATCGCTGATTGAAACAGATCCTGCAGGGCGAGCCGGGCCCGAGGCGGGACGTGGTTCTGCTGAATGCGGCGGCGGCTCTGGTCATCGCCGGCCGCGCGGACGATTTTGCCGGCGGTGTCCGCTGCGCCGCCGACGCGATAGACTCAGGTGCCGGTCTGCGGCTGCTGGCGCAGTTGCGCGAATTCAAGCTGGAGACGCAAGCCTGGAACCGAAATCGGCCGTAAGGGAGTTTGCACCATGCCAATCCAACTGCAGACGCATCGCCGCCGGCTGCGCTGCGCTGATCGTTCCGCGGTAGCGATCCCCAGCCACGCGCAGCAGATCGTGGTCAGCAAAGACAACCGCACCATCGCCGTCACCACCAGCGCCGACGCCAACGCCGATGCGGATACGGTGACGGTGCAGATCGGCTTTGTCGTCTACGGGGCAGACCAGGATTCGGCCTATGCCATTGGCTCGAAGATCTCGAATGCCATCGCCGCGGCGCTGAAGGCGGCGGCGATTCCGCAGGATGCCATTCAGAGTGAGTCGCAAAGCATCGCGCCGGTGCAGCAGTACGCCAACCAGGACTGGACCCCGGCGGAGAAGGCCGAGCGCAAGTTCCAGGTGCAGCAGAGCTGGAGCGTGAAGACCGCGGCCGCGAATGGCGCCAAGGTTCTGGATGTGGCGGTCAAGGCCGGCGCCAACCAGAGCGGGCAGATGACCTGGAGCGTGGCCGACCAGGATGGCCTGCAGGCCAAGGCCGCGAAGCTGGCGCTGGACCGCGCCCGGCAGATCGCGCAGCAGATGGCCGCGGGCCTGAACGCCACCCTGGGGCCGCTGGTGTATGCCAGCAATGAGGCTCCTGCGCGCGGGCCCGCAACCGCTCATGATGGGCCGCAGGCCATGATGGCGGCTGCACCAGGCGCCGAAAGAGGTCGAGCCGCTGAGCGTCAGCGCGCACAAGGTTACCGCTTCCGCCACGGTCTACGCGGTGTTCAGCATTCAATAGCGGTGGCGTCGTATGCTGGACGAAAGGACGCTGAACCATGGCGAGATACGAGTATCGCGAGTTACACCCGACGGCCGAAGCCGAAGAGCTCTATCGGCGCTGGCTGGCGCATCTGGATGAAGAATTCACCCGCCACAAGGAACCTCGGCTGCGGGGCGAAATCGTGCGCGATGCGCTGCACCAGATTTACCTGGGCCGCCCCCATGGCGGCAAGCTCAACACCACGCTGATCTCCGAGCTGCCCGGCAACGTTCTGCAGCTTACGTTCGACCCGGCCAACGTGACCCTCGAACCGGAGTACTACGGCGACGTGGACGTGGAGAAATATGCCGAGCGCAAGCCGCTGATCTGGTTCTGGCAGATGTTCGACCGGTCGGCGCTGGGATTGAACCACTGGCTCGGCTTTCGCTTCCGCAAGATGCTGGCCAAACACATCTTCAAGCACGTGGGCAAGAACGTGAAGATCTTCCACGGGGTTGAGTTCAGTTTCGGTTACAACCTGACGGTGGAAGACGACTGCACCATTCACAAATACGTGATGCTCGATGACCGCGGCGAGCTCATCATCCGCAAGGGAACCTCCATCTCCGACTACGCGGCGGTGTACTCGCACTGGCACAAGGCAACGGATTATCTCGATATGGAGAACCGCACCACCGAGATCGGCCCCGGCACGCGGCTTACCTATCACTCGTCGGTGATGGCCGGGGTCAAGGTGGGCGAAGACGCCATGCTGGGCGCCATGGGCGTCGCCACCCATGATGTGCCGCCGCATGCCATCTGGGGAGGCGTTCCGGCGCGCGAGATCAAAGCACAAAGAATAGCCCGGCCTGGAAGTCGGCTCACCGCGAAGATTGCAAACGTACTTAGCCCTGGTCGGCGTGCTACCATCAGGCTTCCGATGGGAACTCCTGAAATCGTCCTGGGGATCTTTCGAATTTGTGGTGTTGCTGTTCGCGCTCAGCCTGCACGAGTCGGCACATGGATGGATGGCTTCGCGGCTGGGCGACCAGACGGCACGCATGCTGGGCCGCATTACGCTCAACCCGCATCAAGCATATCGATCCGGTAGGCACGATCATGCTGCCCCTGGTGGCGATGGTGACCCGCATCCCGCTGATTGGCTGGGCCAAGCCGACCCCGGTGAACACGCGCAACTTCAAGAACTTTGTGCGCGACGATATTCTCACCACGCTGGCCGGGCCGGTCAGCAATGTGATCGGCTCCGTGGTCTCGCTGCTGGTGTTGATCGTCATCGCCAAGACGTCGCTGATCGGCGCGGCCTCGGTGCAGTCGGTGGCCATGCGCGGCATCAGCGCGGCTCGATCCGCAGCTCATGGCGGCGAGCCCGGTGGCCTATCCGCTGGCGCTGATTTTCTACATCGGCATGCTGCTGAACCTGTTTCTGGCCGCATTCAATCTTCTTCCCCTGCCGCCGCTCGACGGAAGCCACATCTTCCGCCACATGCTGCCCTATCGCTGGCTGCCGATCTATGACCGTCTGGGGATCCTGAGCCTCTTCCTCATGCTGTTCTTTGGCGGCGGCGTCACCATGGCGATGATGAATCCGGTGCTCGGCTTCTTCCGCGTTTTGCTGCTCTCCATCTGAGGTTTTCCGTACAATCGAGCCAGTGAATCAAGACCCGAATCGTCTCAACTCAAGCGCGTGCTGAGCGGCATGCGGCCCACCGGCAAACTGCATCTCGGCAACTACATGGGCGCCCTCTACAACTGGGTGCGCCTGCAGCACGACTACAACTGCTACTTTTTCGTCGCCGACTGGCACGCCCTGACCACCGACTACGCCGACACCTCCAACATGCGGCAAAATACGATGGACGTGGCGCTGGATTGGCTGGCGGCGGGGCTGGACCCGGAGCGCTGCGTCCTCTTTGTGCAGTCCCTGGTGCCGCAGCACGCGGAGTTGCACCTGCTGCTCTCGATGATCATGCCCCTCGGCTGGCTGGAGCGGGTACCGACCTACAAAGAGCAACAACTGCAGACTGCGGAGAGAAGGATCTGACCACCTACGGCTTTCTCGGATATCCGCTGCTGATGGCAACGGATATCCTGATCTACCAGGCAGATTTTGTGCCCGTAGGGCAGGACCAGGTGGCGCACGTGGAAGTTACCCGGGAAGTGGCCAGGCGATTCAACCATTTTTATCCCGGGCCGGAAGCAGCCGCGCGATTCTGCCCGAGCCGCAGGTGCTGCTGACTCCCTCTCCCAAGCTGCCGGGCACGGATGGGCGCAAGATGTCGAAGAGCTATGGCAACACCATCCTGCTCACCGATCCGGAGCCGGTGGTGCGGCAGAAGCTGAAGACCATGGTGACCGATCCGGCGCGGGTGCGGCGGAGCGATCCGGGCGATCCGGATGTATGCCCGGTGGGCGATCTGCACAAGGTCTTTTCGACCCCGGCGACGCTGGAGAAGGTCTATGCCGGGTGCCGGTCGGCGGGCATCGGGTGCATCGAGTGCAAGGGCTGGGCCGCGGATGCGATCGTGGCCGAACTGCAGCCGATGCAGGAGCGGCGCAGGCAATATGAGGAGCAGCCCCGCCTGGTGCATGACATTCTGCATAGCGGCTCGGAGCTGGCGCGGGCCCGGGCGGAAGAGACCATGGAGCAGGTGAGGGAAGCCATGCACCTGGTGCAACCCGGAGTATGGAGAGCGCGCGCTATGAGCCAGGATCGGGGAAAAGCGCGAGCGAAACCGAGAAGCAGGCGCAGAAGAGGGAAGCGGCCGAGAGCGCATCGCCCTACAGCATTACCGTGGGCCAGGTGTACGACGGGCCGCTGGACCTGCTGCTCGACCTGATCCGCAAGCAGGACATCGATATCTATGACATCCCCATCGGCAAGATCACGGCCCAGTTTCTGGCCTATGTGGAGGGTCTGAAGCAGACCGAGGTCGATGCGGCGGCCGACTTCATTTATGTGGCCTCGCTGCTGATCCATATCAAGAGCCGCATGCTTCTTCCCCGCACCTCGGCGGAGGGGGGCGAAGGCGAGCAGGAAGATCCACGGCGGGAGCTGGTGGAGCGGCTGCTGGAGCACGAGCGCTTCAAGAATGCAGCCCAGATGCTGCTGCAGAAGCAACAGATCGAAGCCGCTACCTGGACCAATCCGGCGATCCGGCAGTTTCGCACCGAAGAGGGAACCGAGCCGGAGATCGCGGCCGACACGGTCGACCTGGTGCGGGTCTTCCGCGAGATTCTGGACCGGGCCCGGCAAAGGCCGGTGCTGGACGTCGACGAGGAAGCCGTGACCGTCTCGCAGATGCTCGACTACGTGCGCCGGCGCCTGATCATGGAAGACCGGCCGGTGTCGTTGAGCAGCCTGCTGCAGAAATACGCGCTCGGAGCGGGCGCTGATCTGCATGTTTCTGGCGCTGCTTGAGCTGGTGCGTCTGCAGGCGGTGCTGCTGCGCCAGGACAGCAACTTCAGCGAGGTTTACATCAAGAAGCACCCATCGTTCGAGTCGGTAGTGAACCAGGGCCTGATGCAGGCCACGGACGACTGGCGCTAGCTGCACTGGATCAGCTACTACGACAGGGCCTGTAGCCTCGGCTCAGATTCATCCGAACTTTAACATTCCCGGGTACCACAATTCATACTAGCTGACCGAGTGCACTTTGGTACTGTGCGAACACCTGTAAGTGTGGAGTGTGCGCGCGTGAATGAAGGATCCTCTGCGGTTTTGACCCCCCCTGGGAAGACGTCCTCTTCTCGAACAAAAAATGAACAGAAAACAGGGCAAGATCCCGATGATCATCTTCGGGCTTGTTCTGGTTGGCGGCATCGGCTGGGCCGCCTCCCAGCTGCTTGGGCGACCTGTTCGCGGTCCGGCATTCGGCCTCGGCGATGGCCTATTTTCTGCTGGCTATCGCCTTGCTGATCGCGCTGGGATTTGAGTTCGTCAACGGCTTTCACGACACCGCCAATGCGGTGGCGACGGTGATCTACACCCACTCGCTCGAGCCCCACATTGCCGTGATGTGGTCCGGCATGTGGAACCTGATCGGGGTGTTGCTGTCTTCCGGGGCGGTGGCTTTCGCGGTGGTCTCGCTGCTGCCGGTCGAGCTGATCCTCAAGGTAGGATCGGGCGCCGGTTTCGCCATGGTCTTCGCGCTGCTGGTTTCGGCCATCCTGTGGAACCTGAGTACCTGGTGGTACGGGCTGCCGGCCTCCAGCTCGCACACCCTCATCGGTTCGATCATCGGCGTCGGCGTGGCCAACCAGTTGATGTCGGGCTCGAACGGCACCACCGGCGTGGATTGGTCGCAGGTGGGCAACGTCTTCCGCGCGCTGCTGGTTTCGCCCGTCGTCGGGTTCGTCCTTTCCGCTCTGTTGCTGCTGCTGTTCAAGTTCGTGATCAAGGATCCGCGGCTCTTCGAGGCGCCCAAAGGCGACGCGCCGCCGCCGTTCTGGATTCGCGGCCTGCTGGTGCTGACCTGCACCGGTGTGAGCTTCGCCCACGGCTCGAACGACGGGCAAAAGGGCATGGGACTCATCATGCTGATCCTGATCGGCACCGTGCCCACCGCTTATGCCCTGAATCACGCGGTCGGCTACAGCCAGGTCCAGGACTTTGTCGCCGTATCGGAACAGGCGGCCAAGGTGATGAGCGCGCATGTGGACTCGAACGCGGTCATGGACGATCCGCGCGCCGATCTGACCGAATATCTCCAGACCAAGAAGCAGACGCCGACCACGATTCTGGCGGAACGGCAGATGATCCTCGAGATCGAGCATGAGGTGCGCCAGTACAAGACGCTGAAGGGTGTGCCGGCCGAACCAGCAGTCGAACGTGCGCAACGACATGTACATCTCGAGCGAAGCTCTGCGCCTTTTCGCCAAGTCAAAGAAGCCGGCGTTTACCGCGGAGGAAGCCGCGGTGATGGCGAACTACAAGAAGAAGCTCGATCTCTCCACCAAGTTCATTCCCACCGTGGGTCAAGGTCGCGGTGGCCATCGCGCTCGGGCTGGGCACGATGGTCGGCTGGAAGCGCATTGTCGTGACCGTAGGCGAGAAGATCGGGAAAACCCACCTGACCTACGCCCAGGGCGCTTCGGCCGAACTGGTGGCGATGTTCACCATTCTGGCGGCGGATAACTACGGTTTACCGGTCAGTACCACGCACGTGCTCTCCTCCGGTGTGGCCGGAACCATGATGGCGAACAAGAGCGGGCTGCAGTGGTCCACCATCCGCAACATCGCGGCGGCGTGGGTCTTCACTTTGCCGGTGGCGGCCCTGATGTCTGCGGGCCTCTTCTGGGTCTTTGTGCAGTTTGCCCCCAAGGGCTAGCGCGCCTAAGCGGATACAGCAAGACTGAAGGGCCCGCATGGTGATCAGCACCGCGAACAGCACGAGCGAAAAGACAGGTGCTTCGATACTATGAATCGAGGCGCCTTTTCTTTTTACGGGCGCATTTGATCCTCCATGAGTCTGAAAGCCAAATTAGAAGCCGTGATCTATGCAGCCGAGGAGCCGGTGACCCTGGCTCAGCTTGCCGCCATTTTCGCCGAAGAAGTTTTGCAGGGATTGGACGAGACGGCCCCGAACCGGAGGCGGAGCAGATTGCGCTGGCCGGTCTGTCTCCGGAAGCGATGGCCAGGCTGCAGCCCCGAGGCTCCCGTCCGGACGCGCAATCTGCCGAGACGAGCCGCCCGGCGGCGGAGGCCGCCGCGGCCGCGCTGAAGCCGGCGAGGGCGACGAAAAGAAAGCGGCACGGCAGCGCGACCGCCGGGTCCGGCAGGTGCTTGCAGCTCGTGCTCGACGAGCTGATCGCCGACTACGCCAACAGCGAGCGGGGCATGGAGATCAGGGAGATCGCCGGTGGCTACCGCATGGCGACCAAGCCGGAATATCACGATGCGGTGCGTGGCTTTGTGAAGAGCCTGAAGCCGCCCATGAAGCTCTCTCTGCAGGCCCTGGAGACGCTGGCGGTGATTGCCTACAAGCAGCCGGTGACCGCGCCTGAGGTGAGCGAGATTCGGGGAGTCGACTCGGGCGGCGTGCTCGGCGGCCTGGTCAGCCGCAAACTGATCACCACGGCGGGAAGAAAGCCGGTGATTGGACGGCCCATCCTTTACAAGACCACCAAGGAATTTCTGCTGCGCTTCGGGCTGAAAGATGTGAACGATCTGCCCAGCATGGAAGAGTTTGAAAAGATGGCGGGCGAGCTGGCTGAGTCCGAAGCCGAAGGCGAGGCTCAGGATGCGAGCAATGCGTTCCTCTGACGAGCCGGCATCGACCCGCAGGTGCGGCGGAGCCCGACCAGCAGAGAGGACGCAACCCAGGATCCTCGCAGAGCAGCGGAACCCGTTGCCGAGCACATCCGCAGGAGGCCGCAGCAGCCGGAGCAGCCGAACAGGCGTCAGCCGAGCGCAGTAGGCGAGCATGACCGGCAGCGAAGAGCGCGGTGGCGAGCGCAACGAGCAGCGCTTGCAGAAGATTGTTGCTGCCGCCGGCATCGCCTCGCGGCGCAAGGCGGAAGAACTGATTACCTCCGGCCGGGTGCAGGTGAATGGCCAGACGGTGACCGAGCTGGGCTCCAAGGCCGACCCGGAGCGCGACCATATCCGCGTCGACGGCAAGCTGCTCAAGAAACCACAGCAATTCCGCTACTTCATGCTGAACAAGCCCAAGGGCGTGGTCACCACGGTTTCCGATCCCGGAGGGACGGCCGACGGTGATGAAGTTTTTCGCCCGGGCCGGGGCGCGCGTCTTTCCCGTTGGCCGGTTGGATTACCAGAGCGAAGGCTTGCTGCTGATGACCAACGACGGCGAGCTGGCCAACGTCCTGACCAGTGCGGCTTCGCAGGTGGAAAAGACCTACCTGGTGAAAGTGAGCGGCAAACCCACGGGAGGAAGCGCTGGAGCAGCTGCGCCACGGGGTGATGATCGAACGCGGCCGGCGCGGGGAGCGGGAGGGCCGCGTCATGACCCAACCGGCCAAGATCAGCCTGATCCGCGACACCGACAATCCCTGGTACGAGGTGGTGTTGACCGAGGGCAAGAATCGGGAGATTCGCAAGATGTTCGAAGAGGTCGGGCCATTTTGTCGAGAAGGTCAGGCGGGTTGGCTTTGGACCCCTGGTTCTCGACGTGCCCCCGGGGGAAACGCGCGAGCTGAATGAAGAGGAAGTGACCCAACTGAAGCGGGCGGCGCGCAAGAAGGCCGCATCGTCGGAGCAGCCGCGGAAACCGGCACGCCGGCCGAGATCGGGACCGGCCACACTTGCCCGGCCAGCCCGCAAGCGATCTCGGCGAAACCGGCAAGGCGCCTTAGGATCGAAAGCCGCCTTCTGCCATCTAATCGTCAGAGACGGAGGATTTATGGAAACAGCAACATTTGGCGCAGGATGCTTTTGGGGAGTCGAGGCGCGCTTTCAGCAGCTGCCGGGTGTGATCGAGACGGCCGTCGGGTACGAGGGCGGCAAGCTCGACAATCCGACCTACAAGGACGTCTGCACCGACCGCACCGGGCACGCGGAAGTGGTGGAGGTGAAGTTCGACCCGGCGAAGTGTAAGCTACCAACAACTTCTGGATCTATTTTTTGAACTGCATGATCCGACTCAGCTTAACCGCCAGGGTCCGGACTGGGGAGCGCAATATCGCAGCGTGGTATTTTTCCATTCTCCCGAGCAGGAAGCGGCGGCTAAAGCGACGATTGCCCGGCTGACGACGGAAGGCTTTCAAGAAGCCGATCGTGACCCAGGTGGTGCCGGCGCAGAACTTCTGGCGCGCCGAGGAATACCACCAGAAGTATCTGGAGAAGCGCGGCGCGGTCTCCTGCCATATCTGAGAGCCAGCAAGTTGAGAAATGCCGCGAGCGCCGGGCCGCACTATGATGTTTTGATCGTGGGCGCCGGCGCCGCGGGTCTTTTCTGCGCCATCGCAAGCGGGCCGCGGCGGCCGCCGTGTTCTGTTGCTTGAACATGCCGGCCGGATCGGCAAGAAGATCCTGATCTCCGGTGGCGGGCCGCTGCAACTTCACCAACCTGCACACCACTGCGGAAAACTTCCTCTCCGCGAATCCTCATTTTGCCAAATCCGCGCTTGCCCGCTACACCCCGGCCGACTTTCTGGAGCTGGTCGAGCAGCACCAGATTCCCTGGCATGAGAAGACGCTGGGCCAGCTCTTTTGCGACCGCTCGGCCAACGACATTGTGACCATGCTGGAGCAGGAGTGCGCCGCGGCCGGGGTAACGATCCAGTTCCCGACTCGCATGTTCGTGAAGTCGCCCACGGCGACGGTTTCCATTTAGAGACCGACCGTGGCGTCTTCTCCGGGCGATCTCTGGTCATCGCCACCGGGGGTTTGTCGATTCCCAAGATGGGCGCCACTCCGTTTGGCTACCAGATCGCGCAGCAGTTTGGCTTGGCGATTCAGCCCTGCCGGCCGGCGCTGGTCCCGCTCACCTTTGCTCCCGAAGACCTCACGCGCTATGCCGGTTTGGCCGGGAGTTTCGACCGAGGTGATCGCCTCTGCCGGGTCGGGGCGCTTTCGGGAAAAGCTCCTCTTTACCCATCGCGGCCTCAGCGGGCCGGCGGTGCTGCAGATCTCTTCCTACTGGCAGCCCGGCCAGGCCGTCGTGATCGATCTTGCGCCGGACCAGCTCTGGACCGGCGAGCTCCGCGCCCAGGCAGCGCAGCGCGATCTGTTGAGTGCCCGCAGCGCGATCCGCGGTGTTCTTCCGCATCGCCTGGCCGACCGCTGGCTGGCGCTGCACCCGCCTGCCGCTTGGACGAACCAGGGTCTCGACGAAGCCGAAAGCGCGCTCCACCACTGGACCGTCTATCCCTCCGGGACCGAGGGCTATGAAAAGGCCGAAGTCACGGCAGGCGGAGTCGACACAGCCGAGCTCAACGCCCGGACGATGGAAAGCCGCAAGGTTCCGGGCCTCTACTTCATTGGAGAAGTGGTCGATGTGACCGGCCATCTGGGCGGCTTCAATTTCCAGTGGGCCTGGGCCTCAGGCGCCGCCGCGGGCCGCGCGCTAGCCGGGGCGGGCTGAGTGTGGTCGCAGAAAAAATGAGCCGGCCTCTATATCTCTATTTAGGACCAAGTTTTCCTGAGTTATCCCAAGTAAGATTGTTCTGAAACGCGCCGATCCTGCTCCCGCTTTGCCGAGTAAATGATTTCGATGACCCCTGAACAGGAACTTCGCGAAAAGCTGCGCAAGATCTCTGCGCTCTTCGCGGGCGCCACCACCATCGGAGAACGAAACGCAGCGGCGGCTGCGATCGATAGGGTGCGGAAAGCCCTTAATGTCGCGGCGCAAACGGAACCGCCGGTCGAAATGCAATTCGCTCTCGCCGATCATTGGCGCAGGCGCTTGTTCGCCGCGCTCTGCCGCCGCTATGGCCTTGAACCCTATCGCTACCGCCGCCAACGTCACACGACGGTCGTGGTGCGCGCTCCAAGATCGTTCATCGACAACACTCTCTGGCCGGAATTCTTGCAGATCAAAGACGCGCTCGATGAATACTTGAATGAAGCCACGGAACGGATCATTCGCGAAGAGGTTTACGGTGATTCTACGGAAGCGCCGGAACGGGCGGGATGAACACCGATGATCGCCCGGTAAAGCAAACCGGCTCTGGAAAGCGAACCATGCCACGACGAGGCGCGAATTCCGCCAGCAGCAAACCCGATCAATTCTTCGCCAAAGAGCTTTCGGGCGAAACGCCGCCTTCCTACTCCGCCATGGAGAGGCTCTACCGGCTCGCCGTCAAGTTGTATGCCTTGAGCCCGTGGCATGTGCTGAATGAAACCGAGCTCGTTCTTGCCCGGGATTCTGCTACCGGTGAGACCTGTTACTGCTCGGTTATGGGTGTGCTCGGCGAAGTTCTAGCCATGCACGCCTATATCGGAACAGAGGGCTATCGTCTATTTCGAAGAGTGGCGGCTGGAGAGATTTCCGGTGCCGGCGAGTTTTACGAGAGGCAACACAGCGTGTATGTGGAATTCGTGCCCAGGGTGGAACTGGATGCGCAGGACCGGAACTTGCTGACCGCTATGGATCATCCCCTTGGCGCGGTCAAAGCCTCTCCCATCTTCCGCGCCAGTCGTCCAGGGTTTCGCCCTTGGTTCGTGACCGAGCAAGAAGGGCTGTTGCTGGCCGAGTGCCTGAGTGCCGTGATCGTGATCTGTTCCGCCGTCTCTACCCGGCCCGGCCTGAAATATTGGAGTCGGGTCGATACCTATCCGATGGTTTCGCAAGTGGATGGAAAAGAGGGTGAGCCTCAATACCGCGTCGAATTAGTAAAAGTGGCTTTGCCCAGTGAACCTCCGCTCTCACCGGTGCAGCTTGGGGAAGAGCAACTGCATCGGCTACGCAACCGGGACTATGCAATCCGCGGCGTGATGGAACTCGACTACTTCCCTAGTGCAGCGCGCATCGGGGGGAAGTACGAGCGCAAGGCGTGCATCCGGGTCGCGTTGGCCGTCGATGCCGACAGCGGATTCCTCTTCCCGCCGGAACTTGCGCCTCCTGGAGTTTCTGTCGCAGATGCGCTGGGAGCGGCAATCATCAAGGCGATTGAAACCAGCCGCACCTTGCCCAGGGAGGTGCGGGTGACCAATCGCAAGCTCAAGGACTGCCTCAACCCACTTTCAGAGGTTTGCGGCTTCCCAGTCAAGGTAGTGGGTTCCCTTCCGGCGTTGGCGGAGGCTCGAGAGGGTCTGATGCGCATGTTGGAAGGTCCCGTCCCTCCAAGGGTCTGAAGCTCGTCGGTTGGTGGGTCAGCTATGCGTGCCATTGGATCGGAGGCTTGGCCAGTTCTTCTGGGTTGGCGCTGTTGGCCCGCGCGGCAACACGGGAGATGGCGCGCAGCAGAGGCTTGCGGGCCACTTCTCCATCGGCTCCAGCAAAGACGATTTCTCCGCTGGAGCGCGCCGCGGGCCGGTAAAACCATTGCGTGAAAAGTGCGAGGTGGTCGGATAAGGTCTGCGAAGAGACCGATACAGACTGCCCCAGCGCCGTCAACGCCTCCTCGAGGCGCGACGCCAACAAGTCTTTTGCAGGCTGGCCAGGTTCCAGAGGAACAGCTTCCAGGGCGAAGGGATGAGGGAACAAAGAGCTGGAACCGGAACGCTCATTGGCCAGCCGCATCCCGAGGGTGGAATAAAGCGCCGGCCCACTCCACACTCCGCGGCGTAGCGAGAAGAGGGCGACATGGCCAGGCTCAGCCGACGGCTGCGCCAGGATGCCGGAGAGTTGCGCGAGCGGGCGAACCGCCTCGCTGGCCAGGTAGGCTACGCCCTGAACCTTCTGCATCCGCTGGTGGATGGCGGCTGCGCGTTCGAATTCCATCGCTTCCGATGCGGCGTTGCGTTCGCTTTCCAATCGGGCGAGCATGGAAGCGCCGCGGGTGGAGAGAAAGGCAAAGACCTCTGCCGATTCCTCCCTGGTACCGCTCATCGGAGCAGCCCTTGAAACAAGGCGCGAGACACATCTTCATCTCGGAATAAATACAGCCCGGAAAAGCAGGATCGGGGCTGAGGTCGTCCGTACACCGGCGCAGCAAAAACAGATTGAGCATCTCATCCGCGTAACCGCTCGGCCGCTGCGCGCGAAGGGAACGGCCCGAATAGAGCGTTGGCCGCGGTCTTGCTGATCTTTGTCGTCACGTACACGCGTGGATACGGATTGTCGACCGACATCCGCAGAAAGGCAGGAGGGCGAAGACGCAGCCGCCGCTGTGCCCGGCCACCGAAGGCGCGTAGAGAGGCTTCGTAGAGACAGAGGGAAGACTCGAACTCTGAGCCGGTGACGGTGTACTCGATGTGGTCGACCATGTGCGCCAGTTGCAAGCGCCGGGTGGCAGGCGGAGCACTTTGACCGGGACCGCTCGAAGCTTGGGGCCCGCGGAGAAAGCGCATCAGCCGGCGGCGAAGGTTGGGAGTTTTGCTGAGGTAGGGCTCAGCCGCGGGATCGGCCGCACAAAGGGCAAAGATGCCCGGAGCCTCCGGCAGGCCGGCCAGGCTGGCCCGCGGGTCAGCCGGATCGAAGCGGATCGAATTAGCCAGGCCGGCTTTCATCTGACCGTGATTATTCTCCGGCGATGGTCATTCCGTCGATGCGCAAAGTGGGTGAGGCGACAGATCCACGAAATTCCAGGTCGTCGGCGATGGCGGTGATGTTGTTGAGCATCTCCTTCAGATTGCCGGCGATGGTGACCTCCTCGACCGCGTAGGTCAACTCGCCGTTCTCGATCCACAGACCGGCTGCGCCGCGGGAATAATCGCCGGTGACCATGTTTACGCCGAAGCCCATCAGTTCCGTGACGTAGAAGCCGGCCTTGACGTCGGCGAGAAGCTGCTGCGGTGAGACGGAACCGTTCTCCAGAAAGAGGTTGCCCGCGCCGATGCCGGGATTGCCGGCCAGCCCGCGGGAAGCGTTCCCGGTGCTCTGCATGTTGAGCTTGCGCGCGGTGTAGGTATTCAGCAGGTAGTTTTTCAGAATGCCGTTTTCGACAATGACGGTGCGCCGCGTGGGCAGGCCTTCCCCGTCAAAGGGCGAGGTGCCGAAGCCGCCGACCAGTGTGCCGTCGTCAATCACGGTTACGTTCGAGCTGGCGACCTGCTGGCCGAGTTGGTTGGCCCAGAACGAGGCGCCGCGATAGATGCTGTCTCCATTGGCGGCTTCGAAGATGTTGCCGATGAGCGAGCGGGCGATCTCCGGCGCAAAGACAATGGGCACGCTGCTGGGTCGGGACGCGGCGCGCATTCAGGCGGCGCAGAGTACGCCGGGCCGCTTCGGCTCCGATACTCTCCGGCGATTCGAGCCGGGCCAGCGTGCGCGCGCTGGAAAACCAGTAGTCGCGCTGCATGCCGCCTTGCTCCGTCTGCGCGATGGGCATGGCGGAGAGCGAGCAATAGGAGCGGCGATATTCCCCGGCAAAGCCGCGCGAATTGGCCAGCATCTTGCGCCCGGTCGCCGCGTCGAAGCTGCCGCCATCGCTTTTCTGCTTCTGGATGCGGGTATCGGCGGAGAGAGCCGCGGCTTCGGCGCGGCGCGCGTACTCGATGCGCTGCGCCGTGGGCAGGGAGTAGACGTCTTCGTAGTAAAGGTCGAGGTCGCCCGCGAGCTGGCCCATGGCGCTCGGCTTCAGGCAAGCCGGCGAAGGGATCTTCGGAGGTGACCCGGGCCAGATCGACAGCGCCCGAGACCAGATGGGCCAGGCCTGCTTCGGAGAAGTCGCTGGTGGAGGTGCTGGCGGTGCGATGGGATCCGCTGGAGCCCAGAAAGACGCGCAGACCCGATGCCGCGCGCGCCTGATTCCTTTAGCGTCTCCACCTGACCGAGGCGCACCAGGGTTGAGAATTCGTCACCTTCGCGGATCACTACTTCGGCGTCGGTGGCGCCGGCGCGCAGCGCGCGCTCCACGACATCGGCCGCAAGCTGCGGCATGTCGGTCTTGTGGGTTGCAGCGGAGATGGGAGTGGCTTTGGACATGATTCTCCGAGTGGGCTATCTGCCCGTTCCGCCCACCGTCATGCGGTCGAGCTTGATCGTCGGCATGCCCACGCCGACGGGCACGCTCTGTCCGTCTTTGCCGCAGGTGCCGATGCCTTCGTCGAGAGCCAGATCGTTGCCCACCATGGAGACGTACTTGAGCGCTTCCGGGCCGTTGCCGATGAGCGTCGCGTCGCGCACCGGCGCGGTGATCTTGCCGTCTTCGATCAGGTAGGCCTCGGAGGCGGAGAAGACGAACTTGCCGCTGGTGATATCCACCTGGCCGCCGCCGAAGTTGACGGCGTAGAGCCCGCGCTTGACGCTGCGCACAATGTCCTCCGGGCTGTCGTCGCCGGAGAGCATGTAGGTATTGGTCATGCGCGGCATGGGGATGTGCTGGTAGCTCTCGCGGCGTCCGTTGCCGGTGTCGGCCATGCCCATGAGGCGCGCGGAGAGCTTGTCGCTGAGGTAGCCCTTGAGGATGCCGTTTTCGATGAGCACGGTCTCCTGCGTGGGCGAGCCTTCGTCGTCGACATTGAGCGATCCGCGGCGCGAAGGCATGGTGCCGTTGTCGACCACGGTCACCTTCGAGCTGGCGACCTGGCTGGCCGATCAGGCCGGCGAAGGCCGAGGTCTTCTTGCGATTGAAGTCGGCTTCGAGGCCATGGCCGACGGCTTCGTGCAGCAGGACGCCGGGCCAGCCGGGGCCGAGGACGACTTCCATCTCGCCTGCGGGAGCGGGGACGGCGTTGAGTTGCAGAATGCGCCTGGCGCGCCGCCTCGCGGGCGAAGTGCTCGGGCGACTTGTCGCCCTCGAAGAAGTCGAGCTCCACCCGGCCGCCGCCGCCGGAGCCGCCGCGCGAGTTCTTCGATCCGTCGCGGGCGATGACGAAGACGTTGAAGCGGGCCAGCGGCTGCGTGTCGCTGGCGAAGGTGCCATCGGAGGCGGCGATGAGAATGCGGCGAAGCTCGTCGTTGTAGCCGGCGCGCACCTGCACGATGCGCGGGTCGATAGGCGCGGGCGGCCCGGTCGGCGCGCATGACCAGCTCCAGCTTGGCCGCGATCCCGGCATCGGCATCCGCGGCCGGGATGGGGTAGAGGCTTGCTTTTGGCGTCTCGCGGAAGCCGGCCACGGGCTCCTTCGCCGGCCCGCTGGCGATCAGGGCCGCGGTGCGCGCGGCGCGCAGCAGCCGCTCGGCGGAAAGATCGTCGGTGTAGGCGTAGCCGGTGCGCTCCCCGGAGACAACGCGAATGCCGCAGCCCGCGCTCACGCCCTGGCTGGCCGATTTGACCAGCGACTCGTCGACCGAGATCGAGGTCGAGGCGACCGACTCGAAGTAGAGGTCGGCGTAATCGCCGCCGGCGGAGAGCGCCTCGCCCAGGCACCGCTCGAGCAGCCGCTCGGTCAGACCAAATCTCTGGAAAAAGTGGAGCTCATGTTCGGGAAAGTTCATCGGCGGCCTTGCAGCGAAGAAATTCACCATAGCCTCATTCTAAAGTGTTTTCCATTTTGCCGGGCGGGAGGGATTGGAATGCACATCACGGTTCCACAGGAAAGTGCAACCAGAAGGTTGCTTTGCTGTGCCGCGCCAGGCTAATATGCAACCTGGAGGTTGCTTAAGATGAATGACCAAATTGAGAAACGTATTGAACTGAAGGCGCCGGTTTCGCGGGTCTGGCGTGCGCTGACGGATTACCGTGAGTTTGGCGAGTGGTTTCGTGTGAAACTGGAGGGCCCGTTCGTGCCGGGTAAGGTCTCGCGTGGCTACATTACCTGGCCCGGCTATGAGCATCTCAAATGGGAGGCCGTCGTGCAGAAAATGGAGCCCGAGCGGCTCTTCTCCTTCACCTGGCATCCTTATTCAGTCGATCCGAAAATCGATTACTCGAAGGAGACGCCCACGCTGGTCGAATTCAGGCTGGAGAAGACCGCGACTGGCACGTTGCTTCTGCTTACTGAGTCCGGTTTCGACAAAATCCCGAGCGATCGCCTCCTGGAAGCGTTCCGCAGGAATGACGGCGGTTGGACACAGCAAATGAAGAACATCGAGACCCATGTCGAACAGAAGCCGTAGCAGCCTGGCGGCCAGACGAGAGGCTCATGCACCGGTCTTTGCCGCGCTGGGTGACGAGACGAGGTTATCTCTGCTTGCGAAGCTCTATGGCGGGCACCGATTTTCGATCTCTCAGCTAACCGAGGGCTCCAAACTGACTCGGCAGGCGATCACCAAGCACCTTCGAGTCTTGGAGAGCGTAGGCGTGGTCCACGGCGTTCGTGCAGGCCGTGAGAGCCTGTTTGAGTTCGATCCGAAACCGATGAGGGAACTCAAGGAGTACCTCGACCTCGTCTCCGAGCAGTGGGACCAGGCGCTGTCCCGGCTAAAGCTGTTCGTCGAAGATTGATGGTCTCAAACACGAAGGAGCCTACATGGCAAACAGTCAAGGATCCGTTCGGATCGATATACAACCTGACGAGCTAGTGCTCTGAGTTGTTTAATTCGTACACAGATTTGTCATCCCGACCGGAGCGGAGGGATCTGCGGTTCGCTCAACCAGCATCTGATTCAGACCGAAGCGCCGCCCTCCCCTTTTGTCATCCCGACCGAAGTGGAGGGATCTGCAGTTTTCTCAATCAGCAACCAATCCGGACGCAAGCACCCACCCTCTCCTTTGTCATCCCGTCGCAGTGGAGCGCCTGCGGTTTCAGTCATTTGCCCTACTTCTGCTCTCTGGGATATATAGTGCGAACTTCTAACTCAGGACGCTAAAAAAGCGTTTCTCACCAGCTCTGAGTCATGGAGAGCAGGGTTTGATGTTGCTGGTTGGAAAGTGTATTGGTTTCCTAACGAACTCTTACGGAACGAATTGGCTTGTTCCACTCACAAGTTTAGTAATTCGGACTATAAATGTTTCGGAATCCAGTCCATTTGTTCGTTCCGTAATGAACTGTTCAACGCTAAATGGCGTGCGTAAAGTGATTCCGAATTAGAGGTAACGCATGAAGAGAAGAGAGTTGCTGCAAGGGATCGCAGCTTTGGTTCCAACCTCGTCCGTGCTGGGACGCTACACGGCCCTTGCGGCTCCGCTGCGTAAGAAGGTGAAGATTACCGATTTGAAAGCGATGGTTGTGGGCAGGCCAGGCGGCAATACCCTGGTTCGCATTGATACGGACGCAGGCATAAATGGCTACGGTGAAGCTTACTGGGGATTCGGCGTAAAAGACGTGATGCTGGGATATCTGCGGGACACCGTCATGGGCCAGGACCCATTGGACATCGACCCGCTGTACACCCAGATGATCTTGCGGACGGGGGGAGCGGGCGCGATTGGCGGCGTGACGATCACCGCGATCAGTGGCGTTGAGATTGCGCTCTGGGATCTCGCCGGAAAACTTCTTGGGGTTCCCGTCTGCAAACTACTGGGTGGCCAATACCGCACCGGTGTGCGGTCCTACTTGACGACCAGCCCTGCGGATTTTCTCGATCCTGGATCCTGCAGCGAGTGGGCGGCGATGGTCAAAGAACACCGCTATGGTTTTGAAGCCGTAAAGACCGACATCCGGCGGGCCGGAGATCCCTATGGGCTTGTTCCCGGAGACCCACGCTTCAACAGCCGCCAGCTTAGTCTTCATGATTTAGAGATAAACGCGAAAGGCTTTGCGAACGTACGGCAGGCGCTGGGTGATCGCTTCGAAATCGCGGTCCACTGCCACTGGGAGCTGGACATGTCCGATGCTCTCAACCTTGCGCGTGCGGTTGCTCCCATCCGGCCCATGTGGCTTGAGGATCCCATGGATCCCGATTTCTCGGAATCCTGGGTCAAGCTCACGGAGGAATCCCCGGTGCCGATCCTGACGGGCGAGAACCTGTACACGCGGCGCGGTTTCATGCCCTTCATCGTTCATCAGGGCTGCAAGATCGTGCAGATCGATATTCCGAAGTCCGGAGGATTACTCGAATCGAAGAAAATTGCGGACTTGGCCGACATCTTCAACATTCCGGTATGCGCGCACAACGCAATCGGTCCACTAGGCGCCATCGCTTCAGCGCATTGCGCGGCGGCCATCCGGGATTTCAAAGCTCACGAACTGGCCCTTAGCCCCTCGCTCGGTCCCAACGCTTCCAAAACTCACGAACTGACGTGGGGCTTTTATCAGGGTGACCCTTCGCTGGCCTGGGAACAATTCGTCCTCCACGACGGGCCGCTGGTCAAGGACGGCAGGATTCAGATACCGGATAAGCCAGGCTTAGGCGTGGAACCGAACCCCGACTATGTGCGCGCACACCTGGCTCCTGGCGAGATATGGTGGGGGTGATCAATGCCCCCCGTTTCCGATGCTCCCTTATTTCCTCCGCGAGGTGCAGCCGGCGTCACACGACTAGACTGACGATAGATGCAGAAGCGAATGCTCAATCTCTGGACACTCGGGGGTCTCTCGCTATCAGACCTACTTCGCCGGACAGCCCGTGAGTCCTGGCGGGACGACGTTTTTGGCCAGGGTGGCCGAATGGCTTTCTACCACTTCCTGGCTATCTTTCCCTCTCTCCTCGTTCTTTTCGCGATCAGTAGGCGCGTTCCTCACCTTGGAGATCACATGAGGAATGCGCTCCAGGACCTGTCTGGCCAGGTGCTTCCCAATCAAGTCTCGCAGCTCTTGCAGCAAATTACGGGCGAACTCAACCAGCGTAATCGTTCCGGCGTGCAACTTATTTCCATCTGTGCCGGCGCATTATGGGCTGCCCTTAACGGCACCTGGGCGATGATCTACGGGCTCAATAATGCCTACGAAGTGGAAGAGCATCGCTCTTGGTGGCAATTGGCTGTCATCATTTCCGGCCTGACGCTTTCTCTAGCGGTCACCGGCTTCATCGCGGTCTTCCTGATCTTCTGGGGTGCATACTTGCAAGCTTATCTCCATGGGGGCGCCATCACCCTCCGCATCCTGGAATGGCTGATCCTTACCGTAATGTTGTCCATCTCGTTTGCGGTGCTGTATCGCTTCGGGCCCAGTCTCCGCGATCACGAATGGCGTTGGAGCACGCCTGGCGCACTCTGTGCGCTCGTCCTATGGATAGGCTCCACTCTCGCCAGCCGCGCCTATTTCGAACACGTGGACAACTATGCCCGCAGTTATGGTCAATTGAATGGCGTGGTCATGCTCCTGTTGTGGCTCTATGTCTCCAATGGAGCCATCCTCATCGGCGGCGAAATGAACTCTGAGATCGAAAAGGCCGTAGCGCAGGGTCGTAATTCAGCCGAACCTGGTGCGCATCGGCCGAATCGCGAGTAGGCATCTATCGCATGGCCGCCGCGCGCTTGCGATAGACTTCCAGACTTCTCCGCCCGATTTTCCAGACCAGTTGCAGAACGGCGAAGGCGCAGAAAAATAACAGGCTCAGGTAGATCGAGTGGTTGATCGAGTCCAGGGCCCCGCCATAGCGCACCTGGTCCAGTGCGGGATGCTTGAGCGTGACCCATGCATGATCCTGGACGTTGAGCAACACCACCAGTGGAATCAGTCCAAATGCCTTGATCGCAATCTGCTGCGCAGGACGCGGCTGTTGCCATGATCCGCGCCACAGGTCCACACAGCGCCATCCCAGCTGCAGCACGGTCAGTGCTACTACCCACCAGAAGAACTGAACCCAGACAGGCGCCAATTGAAATGGCGAAGCATGCAGGTAGGCGGCGCCAGGTCCCAACAGCAGGGCCGGATGTTGGGGGATCAGCAATACCCAGGCCAGAAAGAGAAAGCCAAATATCACTTCGGCAACGGCATGGGCGTAGCTGCGCCGCTTTGCTCCGGGAGCAGGTACCTTCTTCAGCGGGGGCAGGGTGCCGGGCGACCAGTCGGCTGAGAACCCTGCGATTGCCGGCCATCTCGCCGGGTAATGAGCGGCAATGAACTCGATAACCGCAAAAACGAGAGTGACCCACGCGGCAGTCGTCATGAGAACGCCCGGCACGCGAAGCACCGCTTCCAGCACGGCAATCCCGCTGGGGATTTTCACCACAATCAGCACTACGCTCACGATCGAGTAAATGATCAAGGTCCAGAGGGACGCCGTTCGCAGCACGAACCAATACGTGGGAAAAACGGCCGGTCCGATCAGGTACTGCTGCGGTTGATAGCGAGCGGCCACCTGCATTGGCGGCCCCATTTGCTTGAGCCAGGCCTCCACTTCGCCGGTGTTGAGCGGCCGGCCCAGCTCCGCCTCTTTGTCCTCAAGCTGCGATTCGAGGTTGGCCCTGAGTTCGGCGATGATGTCGTCCTGCCGCTGCCAGGGCAGGTGCTTCTTCACGGCTTGCAGATAGCGATCGAGAAGTTCCATAGCGTCTTCCTTGCGTCTTTACAAAATGCTGTTGATGGATGCGTTGATGGCATGCCACTCCTGCAGCAACTGGCCGAGCATCTGCTCGCCGTCGCTGGATAGGCGATAAAACCGCTTGTTGCGCTTGTCTTCTTCGCGCCATTCGCTGGTCAGCAGCCCCTGGACTTCCAGGCGCCGCAGGAGCGGGTAAAGCGTGCTCTCGTCGATCTCCAGGCCGCGTTCCGCCAGGGCCTTGCGCAGCGTGTAGCCGTAATGCTCCTGGCGAAGTTGCGCCAGGACTGCCAAAGTCAAGCAGCCGCGTCGGAGTTCCAGGCGAAGGTTCTCGAAGAGGTTTTCGGCTAGCGTCATGCTGTACCTCGTACACTGTACATCAACTACTGTATAATACACAGTGTATGGCGTCAAGTATGCCTGCAACGTTTTCTTGGGAAGTGAGGGTTCGGGATCTAACGCAATTGGTCCGCCGCGTTCTCGAGAACGACATCGGAGAGGACGGCAGTATCCAACGTGGCGGGCAAATGGGAGCAGAAGCCGACGCCTACGTAAAACGGCTCGTCGAAGTGCAGGCTGATCGGTGGGCCCAACTGGTGCATAGGTTCGCCCTGAAGGCTGACGAAGATGGCGATGGCATCGCCATGCTTCTCGATGCCGATGCGCTTCGCTTTGACCCCGGCGAGGGTGCCCCCGAAGCGAAACTGCGCATCCTTCATGAGCGCGCCTTTATCTGCCCGCCACGCCAGGTGGATCATGCCGACCCCGTGCTCGCCGATCATCGCTTCTTTGGAGTCATCTTCGAGGTTCTGGCGAATGACCAGGACCACCTTGCGGTCGCCGTAGCCCTTCGGGTCTGGGAATGTAACGTCGGCCGCGAGCGAAACGTCCCCGGACATCTTCTTCCACAGGAAACGGAACTCGTCGCGCGAGTACCAGATGTTGTAGCCGGCAGAGTTGATGGTGTACTGCTTCGTGCTGGGGTCATAACTCGCGCTGCCCGGCACCACCGCGCCGCCGATGTCCGACTGGCCCTGAAATACGCCGATCGGCGTATCGAAATTCCTGCTTGGCCGGTGAAAATCTGCCGGCGGCGGGACCTGGACATGCGTAGGGGAGCCCGGCTGCGCCCATTCCGGCACGGCGGGCGCCGGTGCGCCGGACGCCTGGGCACGCAGCAGATGCGGCGTGGCGCACAGTATCGGGACGAGCATCATCAGGACGAGCATTAAGGATCGGCAGAAGCGCGTGATCGCAAAACGGATGGAATGTTCCATAGCAATGCACTCTAGCAGACGGCGGGCAGAGGTGCAGTGCTTCTGGTAAGCTCCGCCACTCTGGTATGGTGGCGGTCATTGGGAGGTGCGCGTTTGGAGGACCAGGTCCTGACAATGCTGCGCGGCCAGATCGGCGCCATCATCCTGGGTACAGTTTTCTTGTTCGTGGGCCTGGCTGCCTGCGCCGCCGCTGCGATTCGTGGTCGCAGCGGCGTTCGTATCCTGGTATGGTTTGGAATCCTGAACGCGATGTATGGCGCCCGCATACTGGCGAAGGTGCCCGCAGCGTTCGGCCTGCTGCCGCGATGGAGCTGGGCCAGCCGCCCCTATGTGACGGTGATTATCACCTATCTGATTATTATTCCAGCGCTCCTTTTCTGGCTGGAGCTAAGCCGTGGATATTTGCGCCGCTTTTTGCAGGCCTCGGCGATCGCGGCGTTGATGATTGGCGTGGCCGGCGTTTGTTCAACCATCTTTACCGAGTCACCTTACAGATGGATGTCCTACAACGATCTGCTGGTGATCGTGGTCCTTCTTGTAGTCGCGATCATAGTCTCCGTTCCAGCCCTTGGGAACAGATTCGGGATCCTGCGAAGCCGGGTTTCTGCAATCGGCACACTGGTCCTGGCGATTGCGGCCCTCTACGCCACTCTCAGCGGCTTTCTTCATCTCCCCGACTATCCCCTCTTCGAGCCGCTCGCGTTTGCGGTGTTTGTCTTCTCCCTTGGATACGTGGCCGCCGAGAAGATCTTTACCGACGAGCGCCGCCTGCTCTCCATCGAAAACGAACTGGCGATAGCCCGCGAGATCCAGAATTCAATTCTTCCCAGCGGCATCCCCGAAATCAAGACCCTTCGCATCAGTGCCGCGTATCACCCGATGACCAGCGTCGCAGGCGATTTTTATGACTTTATTCCCGTCGATCAGAACCAGGTCGGTGTCCTCGTGGCTGACGTCTCCGGGCACGGCGTCCCAGCCGCGCTCATCGCGGCGATGGTCAAGGTCGCGATGCAATCGCTGGTGCGCTGTGCTAAGGAGCCGGTGGAGGTTCTGCGCGGCTTGAACCGGATACTTTCCGGCCAACTGCGGGGCCAGCTCATCTCCGCCGCCTATCTGTGGCTCGACCCGGTGACCGGCAATGGGTTGTACTCGGCCGCCGGCCATCCACCGCTTCTCTGTTGGCGGGAAGGCAAGCTGGAGCGTATCGAAAGCAACGGGCTCCTGATCGGAGTCCGGGAGGACTCCGAGTATCCGGTTTGCGCGGTTTCCCTGCATTCGGGCGACCGATTCCTGCTTTACACCGACGGGGTCGTTGAACCTGAGAATGCCGCCGGCGCGTCCTTTGGCGATCACAAGCTGGAAGAAGTGATTCGCCAGAATCAGTCGCGGTCACCCTCTGAGTTGTCGGATGATTTGCTCGCAGAGATCCGCCGCTGGCAACCCGCCTCGGTGCCCCAGCAGGACGACATCACGCTCATTATCATCGACGTTGCTTAGTGACCGTCAATCGTTATCATTGGGCGCTGAAAGAAAATAGCGCAATCGCTCTGACTCCGCTTCGAACGCGTTTTGAAACGCTTCCCCGGAAGGTTGCCGGCCTGGCACAAAGCCTGGCTCGACCGTGTGCTCGTTGCCGCGGCGCAAAACATTCACCCACCCGATCACGTCCGCTCTCCATAACAAAGGAAGAGCGTAGTACCCCAGCTTACGTTTCGCGGGTGGTGTGTAAGCCTCGAAGCGATAGGGCCAACCCCAGAAGTGCTCGAACCGTCGCCGATCCCAAACCAACGGATCGAACGGAGCGAGAAAGCGAACGGCATCTTCCGGTTCGCTGCGGCGCAGTCGGCCCGTCGGCCGAATATAGCGCACCCCGTCAACCAAGGTGCTCTCCAATGCGCCCGACTTTAGTAGAGAAGCAACGGCACCTTTTCTTCCCAGCAGGTCTGGAGCGGAATATCGCAGGCGTTGGACAGCGGCCCGAAGACTGCTCTCCGGCGCCGGTGTCAGGATGCTCGCGATCAATATCACCAGGCGCCGAAGCCGCTCGGCCGGATCAATGGGCTGGTGAGTGATTGCCGCCCGTTGATACATCTTTATGCCGTTCTCCCGGCCGGCGATTCGAATCAGGCCAAGGTAGTGAAGCTTCTCCAGGATGCGGGTTGTCGATTTCGAGTATCCGCCCCAGGCATTCACCTCTACGCTCTTGCCCAGTTGGCTTTCGAGTTCCCGTGGGTGCAGGCGCTTTTGATTCGAAACGATGTCGAGCACCCTTTGCTCGCCGCTGGTCAGCATCCGCCGTCTTCTTGGATGGAGCAGTTGCCAGGTCTTGATCGGCATGAACCCATACGCATAGAGGTAGTCCTCTTCCAGCTTCAAGGCCCGATAGCTCCGGTCAAGGTCGCCGGCCCGGTAGTTGGCGACCCGGTGACGCAGGATCATATCCTGGGCGCGTGCCGGCGATCGAATTGGGTCGGCCTGGATGAATCCGATTTTGCCAATCGCCCGGCGTAGCGTCGTCGCCGGGAAAAGAGAAGACGCAATCGCGTGATGGCGTAGATCGCTTAACGTGATTTTCTGCATTATCCGCAGTGTCTCACCCCAATCTCGTTCGATCGCCCTTCACTCTATACTTGAGAGGTGATAGGGAGCAGGAGTTTATGGCCACACTGATTGACGCGATTAACGTCAAGCGCAAGACCTTGTTCGAGTTTGAAAACGTCCCGTACTCCTGCCTGGAAGCGGAGGTGAACTCGCCCACTGCTCGTGGCGGTCAGACCCTGGTGCGTCTTAAGATGCGCAACCTTCTCACCAGCGCGGTCTTTGAAAAGACATTCAAGGCCAGCGACAAGTTCAAGGATCCGGACCTTCAATTGGTTCCTGCCTCCTATCTCTACAGCGATGGTGATGGTTCTCACTTCCTGGACCAGGAAAGCTACGAGACCCTTACCCTTACCGGCGCTTTGATCGGGAATGCGTTGGACTTGCTGGTAGAAGGCGCATTGATCCAGTTGCATAAGTACAACGGCAATCCCATCGGCTTACAGCTGCCAATATTCGTTGAGCTGGAGGTTGCCTACACCGAACCAGCGGTGCGGGGCGACTCGTCGAGCGGCAGCGTGACCAAGCTCGCCAGGCTCCAGACCGGCCTGGAGATCCGCGTCCCCCTCTTCATCAAAGAAGGGGAAAAAGTGAAGGTGTCGACCGAGAACCGGGAGTTTGCGGGGCGTGCATAATGGAGAAACCATGACACGGTTATTAAAGAAGTGTGGACTGTACTTAACGGTTGTAATTGCCGGCGGCGTGAGCGTCTATGCCGCACAGCCCGTAACTGAGATCACTCTTCCCGGTACGCGGCTGTTCACTGAGAGCATTACCTCGACCAAGGACGGAACGTTAATCGTAGGAAGCCTGGGGAAGGGCAATGTAAGCCGCATCGCGCCGGGAACGACGACGGTCACGGAGTGGATTAAGCCCGGTACCGGTGGTCTGAATGCCGTGTACGGCGTATATGCGGACGAAAAATTCAAGACTTTGTGGGTATGTTCCGACCACTACGATGATGGCACCGGCGATGCACCGGCGGTGAAATCATTTGATCTGAGCACAGGCGCGCCGAAGGGCAGCTACCCTCTTCCTGGGACTGGTCCTTTCTGTAACGATATTGCAGTGGCAACCGACGGCACAGCGTACATTACCGACACGGCGCAAGCCAGCGTCGTTATGCTCAAGCCGGGGGCCAAAAACCTGGTGATCGCGGCCAAAGATCCGTTGTTGGCGGGTGCTGACGGTTTGGCTTTCGGCGGGAAAACAGTCCTCTATGTCAACAGTGTCACCACCGGCAAGCTGTTACGCGTTGATCTGGGAGCGGACGGGAAATCCACCAGCGTTACCGAGCTCAAGCTTTCAAAGGCACTCACACGTCCAGATGGCATGCGCGCGATCGGCAAGAATCGGCTGTTGTTGGCGGAAAACTCCGGCAACATGGACATTGTCACATTCAGCGGTCCAGGCGGCCAGGAGGCGGAAATCAAGACGATCAAGGAAGGACTGGAAAGCACTCCTGCCGTGACCGCGACGCGCGGCATGGCTTGGATCGCCGAGGGAAAGTTGAATTACCGCACTGATCCGGAGCTCAAGGGCAAAGACCCGGGAACGTTCAAAATTTACGCTGTTCCGCTGCCCAAAAAATAACCGGGAGGTCACGAAAGGGAATTCATCATCCTTTCCGCTTCCACTCTCGTCTTATCCATTGTGACTCGCCGGTTTTCTCTGCTCTTGTGCCTCCTCGGTGGGCTGTTGCCCGCGCACGCCGGAATCTTGCCCCGCGGCGTGCATCACCACCCGCGTGGTTTGGTGGTGGGATACTTTGGGCAGTGGAGTCTTCACAATGATCCTCCCTACTATGTGAAGGATCTGGTCACGAACGGCAGTGCGGCTCTGCTGGATCAGATCAATTACTCGCAGGCCTCGGTGAAGGACGGCCGATGTTCGATCGCAGATCCCAACGCCGATCTCAACACTGTTTATACGGATCGCAACAGTGTGAGTGGCAGACCGGATAATCCTGCCGCGCCGTTCCGCGGATATTTTCATCAGTTACGGGAGCTAAAGCGGCGTTATCCGCACCTGAAGATTCTGATCTCGTTGGAGGGAGCGGCGGCTAGTTTTGCGGAAGATGCACGACCGGCAAACCGCGTCGCCTTTGTTGCCTCCTGCGTGGACACTTTCCTCCGCGGACACTTCGGTCCCGGCATAGTCGAGCCGGGCATCTTCGACGGAATTGATGTGGACTGGGAATATCCGCAGGCCGGCGACGCGGACAATTTTCGCGCGCTCCTTGAAGAATTCCGGCGCCAGATGAACGCGGTCCGTTCCGGTCTTCGTTTATCGGTCGCTGTCGGACCCCATCCACGCATGGAACCGGGAACTGATTTCGCCACCATTGCGCGGCTGGTCGACCAGATCGGCGTCATGAACTACGACTACCACGGGCCTTGGAGCGCGACGACCGGCTTTCTTGCGCCTCTCTTCTCAGATCCGGGGCATCCAGGCCGCTCCGGCAACATTGCCACAAGCATGGCGGCTTACGAGAGCGCGGGCGTTCCGCGAGGGAAGCTCCTGATGGGTGTTCCTTTTTACGGATATGGATGGACCGGCGTCAACGGAACGGATCATGGGCTGTTCCAGCCCGGCCACGGCGTCGACGGAGACAGGCCATACCGTTACATACGCACGCTCGCTACGTCAGGGTCGCTCCATCGCGATCCGCGTTCCCAGGCTCCGTGGCTTTATGACGGGACCAGCTTCTGGACGTACGATGATCCTGTCTCCGTGCGCTACAAGGTCAGTTACGCGGCCCAGCAGCACCTGGGCGGCATCATGATTTGGGAGCTCAGCGAAGATACCGCGGAGGGCGATCTTTTGCGCGCCGCCCATCGCTCTCTGCGGCATCCGCTGGACGCTGACGGCTTTGATTCAGAAAAATGAACGGACTACTTGGTAAAGATATCGTGGTTCTGGTCGTAACGTTTTTCCGTCTTTCCAGCCTTCTCGGCAGCTTGTTCGGCTAGGCGATCCAACTTCTTGTCCTCCCCCGTTTTCGAGGTGCTGAACTCTTCAAGGCTGGATGGCTTTTCAATATTGGCTTCGTTAGGACTGGCTTGATTAGGCATTGGTCATATTCCTCATAGGGATGGATGCACCGTCTTCCCGTGGAGTTACCTGACCGATTGGTTTGTTCTGAGAGCTGGACGGGTGGCCCATTCAAGCCTTGGCTTGAGTGGGGAAGTTGTTGGGCGTAAGCTGCCGTCGTGCCTTGGGGTCTGAAACGATTTCAGAAATCCCGGCCGCCACCAGCGGCGCGGGGGAAGTGTGCGCATTAAGCGCACTATGCGCATTAAGTCTCCGCGCCGGTGGATGTGAGGCCCTCCCGGCCAGCAGTATCCAGGCATTCGCGGAGGCGGCACCCACGTAGAAATCCGGGTATGAGGCGACCGGATTTATGCGCGGTAAGTGCGGTAAGCGGCCTAATTTACTTTTTGTTACTAACGACATAGCAGCGAATCGTCTCCTTCGGCCCTTGCCAAGACTGTGCGGTGTCGCAAGCGCTTTGAAAGCGCATGTACTGTATGTATTAGATACATTTTCTTCGTGGTTAGGTGCATCCGAACCGGAGCGCGGAATATTACCGAGGTGCGGCGTTTCTTGAGGAAAAGCCGCGCTGGGATCGGTTGCTTCGTCTACACCAGAAGTAAAAATGCAGCTAAGTCCTTTGTTTCATGAAGGTGCTCAAAATTTGCGCATGGTCCCACAACAGCAAGATGATCACGTTGGCCGCGTGACAGGCTTGCGGATCTTCTTCCGCAGGGGACGAGGACCCATCCCGAGCGACCGGATTTTCCATCTGTGGCGCTTTTGATGCCAGATCGAATTTGCTGCGCCGCAGGGTCGGGTTGGAAGGCCGTCGCGCTGGGCGGCCACTTCGATGCTGTATTGCGAACGGCCGCCGTTCTGCAGGGGGCTGGCGCGCAGCCATTCGGCCACGAGGTTACGCTTGGGCTGGCCCGCCCCGGTGGGCCGGTCGGCCAGCGTCACCTCGGAGGCTGCGACCTAAAAGCGCGGCCTAAGAGAATTGAATACCCTGGGTGTAGTGGCATTGAACGTCCTCGGGCGCTCCGCACATGTAGAGGCTTCTGTGAGCTATGGGTTACTTTATTGATGCGATCCGTGATGGTTTCGTTCAGGAAAATTGATCTCTGCTTCAGGGGCTTCTTCATAAGCGTGAGAATCGTGAGGTAGCTAGCAATCGTTTTGGTGCCTCTTTCCCATAGATTTGTCGGTTCTTGTCGCCAGGGCGGAGTGTTGCCGTTGCCAGGCAGGACGTAGAATGGAACGGCCTGCCAATCTAACACATCCTAGAGCAGCCCGCACCGGCAGCTCAGCTCCAAGAACTTAGCGCATCTTCCTCAAAACCTCCGGAGTTTTCGGGCTCATTCTTGGTCCTGTGCTGGTGGGTCCCATACGAACACATGGCGACCTGTCCTGGAGCCGTTGGGAAATGGGCACCCATGGACCGGAGGCAGTGTTTCGCTACAGGACGACTCGAGAGAAAAATCTATTCTTTACCGGCTCCGACTATCTCACCATCAACGACAGCGTGGCCCATTCCAAAGAGTACGAACCGTTTCACGGGGAGTTTGCCATCGATCCGGCGAGCGGAGCGATTCTTCGTCTGACTCTTGAGCGGACCTCGAACCAGACTGCCGCTGGATCGATCGGACATCATGGTCGAGTACGGCCCGCAAGTACTTGGGGGCCGTACCTACATCTGCCCGGCAAGAAGCGTCTCCATTTCGAGACAACGGGTCATTATGGACATGCACGGATGGAGCGAAAGTTACAAAGTCTATGCGCCTTTTGAGACACTGCTGAACGATGTGGTGTTCGATAAATACCACTTGTTCCACCCGACTGTACGAATGTTGCCGGGGTTCCGTCCTGCGCCGCAAGGCAGATGATCGAGGGTACGTTCCTGATCTCGAATCGTTCTTCTGATTATGCCAGCCAAATCTTCTGGAAACGCAGTTCCCGGTAAACGGGATATCTCGGTACTAATCCGTCTTTCGGCGAGTGCATTAGCGATTTGGCGCCAACTTAGACTTTCCTGCGGGGTTATTCAGCCCGCAGCGCCTGCATCGGATCCAATCGCGAGGCTCGCCACGCGGGAATCATACAGGCCAGAGTTGCGACCATGAGCAGAGTAAAGTAACTGCGATGTATACCGCAGGGTCGAGCGGCCTGGTGTCATATAGCATCGAGCGGATCAATTGCGTGATTCCGGCACTGGCTGCCGATCCGATTGCCAATCCAATGATTGCCGGCCGCAATCCGTCGAAGAGGATCAGCCGCAGCACCTGATCTCTCTGCGCGCCTAGCGCCATGCGAACGCCAAGTTCCGTCGTTCGCTGCGCCATCAGATAGGAGAGAACACCATACAAGCCTACGGAAGCCAAAACCAGCGATAGCACCGCGAAGCCCAGCACCAGCGCGGCGCTGAAGCGAGCATTGCCCAGCGAATCCCCAATCGCCTGCTGCATGGTCAGCACATTGGAAACGGGCAGTTCCGGATCGAGCGCCGCAATCTGCTTCTGCACCGGAACGGACATCGCCAACGGATCGGAATCGGTGCGAATGGCAAGCGACTGACCGTCTTCAGAGCCGCCTCCGAGGATCGGAAAATACATGATTGGCCGGATCGGTTGACCGACCTGCCAGGGCGTATCTCCGACGACGCCGATAATTTCGTAATCGGCGTTGTTCTTGATCGAGTACGAGATGGTCCTGCCAACCGGATTTTCCCCCGGAAAATATTGCCTGGCAAACAGGCTGCTTACGAGGACTTTCCTGGCGCGGTCGAGCCGGTCATCGCTTGTGAAGAAACGTCCGCTCAGCAACGGAATCTGCAACGCGCTGAAATACCCAGGGTCGGCCCAGCGTGCGAGAGCGTCGGGTATTCCTTCGCCGGGTTTCAGCGGAGGATGCTCCTTAATCGTGAAGTCATCATCGCTTCCAAATCCTTCTCCAGGCAGATTTGAACCCAGCGCAACAGCGCGGATGCCGGGCATGGCGCGCAGCTCTTCCAGAAGGGTTTCGTTAAAGGCATTCACCTTCTGCGGACTGCCATATTTCTGCGCCGGAAGGTTCAAGCCCAGAGTCAGCACATTGTTGGTTACGCATCCCACGTTGGCGCCACGCAAACGAACAAAACTCTTGAGCAACAGCCCTGCGCCGATCAACAACACCACGGTGACCGCGATCTCCACAGTCAGCAGTGTCTTGCGCAGCGCGGCGCGGGAGACGTTTCCGCTGGTGGTGCGCGAGGACGCCTGGAGCGCTGCAAGAGCCGCCTTCCCTGTGGACGAAATGGCCGGCAGCAGACCCGCGAGCAGCGCCGCCAAAAAAACAAGCGCACAGGCGAATCCCAGCACAACGCCATCCACATGTATGACCTCGGCGTTGGGTAGATCCTGCCACGCGCCGGCTAACCATTTTGTGGCCGCTAGCGACAACAACACCCCGCTCGCGCCGCCGGCCAGACAGATCAACAGGCTCTCAGTCAACTGCGCACGGATGAGCGCCAACCGCTGTGCGCCCAGCGCGCCCCGGATCGCTACTTCCTTTTGCCGCGCTGCTCCACGGGCCACCAGCAGGTTGGCGACGTTCAAGCAGCCGATCAGTAACATGCATGCAACAGCACACATTAAGATCAGCAGAGGTTTCTTCACATCCCGCGCCAGATCGTCGTTGATGGTTTTCGACGCCACATCTTCGGCCACCGGCGCATTCAGGTATTGCAGATGCAGCCCGTACTGCACCGCCCCTACCTGGCTCATGGCGCTTGCCAGGCTGACGTCCGGCCTCAGGCGGGCCACCACATGGCTGAAGTGACGGTCATGACTGCCGAGCAGCTCCGGAGGTAAACCCGCCGCATACGGGACCCATAACTGCAATGTCGCATCGGGATAGGTGAACCACTTCGGAAGCACGCCCACCACCGTGAAGGGCTTCGCGTCGAGATGGATCTGCCTGCCGACAATCGACGGATCCCCGCCGAACCGGCGCTCGAATAGATTCCACGTAAGCATCACGGCGTTTCCGTCTGGACGATCTTCACTCTCGGTGAAAGTACGTCCGATCGCCGCCTGCACGCCCAGCAGCGGAAACAGGTTCCAGCTGCCGCCGCACGCGATCACCAGTTCCGGCAACTCTCCGCGCTCCCCGGTCAAGTTGAATTGCGCACCAGCGCCACGCCGCCATGTCTTCAAAGCCGTGCGTCTGCGCGCGCCAGTCGAAGTAGTCGGCCGGCGATACGGGGTTGTAGTTGAAACCTTCCCGGTTGCTGCGGGAATCGCGGAGATGCTCAAAGAGCATAACCAGGCGGCCGGGATCGCGAAACGGAAGCGGACGCAGCAGCACCGAGCGCACAACCGTGAACAGCGAAGTAGTTGCGCCGATGCACAAGGCCATCACGATGATCGCGATCAGCGAAAAGCCCGGCGATCGCGCGAGTGTTCTGGCGGCGTATTTCAAGTCGCGGCCGAGCGCGTCCACCAGCGAGACAGTATTTTGCTGCCATAGGGTCTCACGAACAGCTTCGCGGATTTCCGAGCTTTATTCTCGCCCTGCGGCGCGCTTCTTCGGGTTTCACTCCGCGCGCAATGTTCTCGGCAGTTTCCTCAGCCAGATAGGCATCGATTTCCTCCTGTAACTCCGCGTCCGCCCGGCTGCGGCGAAAGAACCTGAGCCAGCTCATCGAGTGCCTCCCTCTGCCGTAGCTTCTTCGCCCATGACCAGGCCGATCTCTCCGTCTGACTGATGCTTCTTGCTCATCAGGAAGTCCTCCACTCGAACATCTAGGGAAGACAGAATACACCACTCGGTGTTCTATGGGAAGGGCAGGTGTGCGGGCGCATCGTTTGTTGAATACAGGCCAAAGCGCTCGTTGAGCCCAAAAGCTGTGCGTCTTTTGAGTTCCGGTTGGTTGATCGGCAACCCGGACATAACGCTATTTTCGGGATCACTTGCGGATAGCCTGCCAAACTCCCGAAATCGCGGTCCTATTGCGAAAATACGTGTTGTTGAGTGCTTCGGCGATTTGGCGTCAACCAAAGTCCTGGATCAACTTTCTGGATCTACTTTCTGCGGTCAACGAAGAGCAAATGGAACCCTGCTGAATCCTTGAATGAACCTGCCGTCCAGTTGTCTGGCACAGAGGTCAGTTCATTCACGGCGCAATGCCCGGAGCGGATCTTTGCATGCCGCGCGAACTGCGGGAATATAACTTGCGGTGACGGCGACCGCGAAAAGGAGAAGAGCGACGCCGGAAAAGATCGCAGGATCGCTCGGGGACACATCAAACAGCATGGATCGAAGAGTGCGTACGAAGCCCACCGCTCCGACCGAACCTATTGTGATCCCGCACAAGGCAAGAAAGATGCCATGCCCGACCAGCTTGCCAATCACGTTCCAACGGGTGGCGCCCAAAGCGAGCCGAATCGCCAACTCTTGTGTGCGCTGCAGGACCGAATAGGTCATTACGCCATAGATGCCGATGGCCGCCAGCAGCAGGGCTATCAGGGCAAACGCGCCCATGAGGATGGAACGGAATCGTGGGAGGGCGACCGACGCATACATGCTCTCATCCATTGATCCGATATGGGAGACTGGCACGTTCCCGTCCAGTGCCGCGATTCGGTTCCGGATCGCGGGAATCAGCCCATGAGGATCGTCATGGGTTCGAACCACAAGCCACATGGGGCGATCAGGCACCTGAGAACTCGATTCGTAGTAGACGGGCTCGTCAGGAGAGCCAGCACCCTCATATTTGACGTCGGCAACAACCCCAACGATTTCCATATAGGAATTATTCGACTGCGGCCCACCGTGCTTCAGGCGTTTTCCAATCGGGTCTTCGCCTGGAAAGTATCTGCGAGCCAGATTCTCACTGATGATCGTCACAGGTGGCGAAGTTGGAGTATCGCGACCGTCAAACGAGCGGCCGCGCAATAGCGGAATCTGCAGTGCACTGAAATAGCCATTGCTGACGATGGGCACCGGAACGACGGGACCGCCATCGGGTGGGGTCTTGCCTTGAATCTCGAAGCTGTCGCTCATTGCCGCATGGTCCGGCGGAAGCCAAATCGAGAGAGCCGCGGATTCCACGCCCGGCAAACTGCCGACTTCGCGAATGACCTCACCCCAGTAGATCGCGAGCCGCTGCTGTTGACCATAGCTATCGCCGCTGGGTGAAATCTGCATGGTCAGCAGGTGGTCAGGCCGGGCGCCAAAACCGATCGGAACTTCTCCCAGGGTAAGAAAACTGCGTATGAGTAACCCCGCGCCTGCCAGCAAGATGACTGCGAGGGCAATCTCTGCAACGACAAAGACATTGCGCAGCCTTCGTCGCCTCAGGCCCTCTCCTCCGCCGCGCCCGCCTTCCTGCAGAACCATGCTTAGATTCGGCCGTGTTGCGCCGATTGCGGGTACAAGGCCAAACGCAACGCCGCTGAGAATGCAAACCAACAAAGTGAACAAAAGAACGCGTCCGTCAATGCTTAACGTCTCCAGCCGCGGGATGCCGGGAGGCGGATTTACGCGCAACAACCTCGTGCAAATGTACGCGAAAAAGACTCCAAGGCCGCCGCCGGCGAGAGCCAGTACGATGCTCTCCGTGAGCAGCTGTTGAATCAAGCGCTTGCGCCCGGCGCCAATGCTGAGCCGGATCGCGATCTCCTGTTCCCGGGCCGCCGCGCGGGCAAGCAGCAGATTGCCGACATTGAAAATGGCGATCAAAAGCACCAAAGCGACCGCACTCGCTACCGCAATCAAGAGGGGACGAACGTCGCCGACGATCGCTTCGGTGAGTCCCACGACTGGATAGCGGAGACGTTCCAATCCCCGGGGATCGGCCCGCTCCACTCCTTGGGCCAATCCTGCCATCTCGGCATTGACCTCGGCCAAGGTCACCCCCGGCTTCAATCGGGCAATGCCGCGAAGGATGAACGGTCCCCGCCGGGTCGGAGGCGTCAAGGGCAGGATTCTCCACACGTCAGCATCGGGAAACACAAAGCGGAACGTGGATGGCATCACGCCAATGACGGCGACTGCCTGGCCGTCGAGAACAATACTCCGGCCGAGAATATCTGGTCTCGCCGCGTACCGGCTGCGCCAAAGGTGCTCGCTGATGAGAGCCGTTCTTTCCCGGCCAGGCTGATCCGCATCGGCAGCGAATGTCCGCCCCATCAGTGGCCGCACGCCCAGGGTGTCGAAGAACAGGGCAGTGACGTCAGCCCCTGCAAGTTCCTCGGCCTGCCCATCACCGGTAAAGGCAAAATGGTCCCCAGTGAAGGCGGCGAGCTGCGCGAATGAACGCGCCCGCGCCTGCCAGAGCAGGAAATCTTCCATGCAGGCGCTCCAACCGCTCTTGTCCCCCTGTGTCAATCCGTCATGAATCCACACGAGGCGATCGGGATCGGAATACGGTAGCGGACGTAAGAGCACGCTCTCAACCACACTGAAGACTGCCGTGCTTGCCCCGATTCCCAGCATCAGAGCCGCCAATGCCACAACGGTGAAGGCGGGATTCTTTGCGAGTGTTCGGAACGTGAAGCGGCAATCCCGCAGCAGGCTCTCCACCCAGGGAAGCTGTTCCGTGTCTCGATAGGCCTGCCGGGTTGATTCTACGCCACCCAGCTTCATGATCGCCTGTCGCCGCGCTTCGTCTGGGGTCAGTCCTGACTCGATCAGATCGCGCACATGCATTTCAAGGTGCGCTCCGATCTCCTCGGCGAATTGCCCATCGCGGTTGGCACGAAATACGCCCCGGAGCCGCAGCAGCCATGCACGCAGGGGTCTCATGAAATCTCTCCGCCGGGAGACAGAAAGTGCGCGAGGATAGCGGTGGCCTTTTCCCACCTTTGCGCTTCCCTGCAGACCTGCCTGCGGCCGGCACGGGTGAGTTTGTAGTATCGGGCTCTGCGATTGTTCTCCGAATTGCCCCACTCGGAAATGATATAGCCGTCCTGCTCAAGCCTGAGCAGGGCCGGATAGATGGTTCCGTAAAGAACGATCAGCTGACCTTCGCTGATTTGCTCGATGCGGCGGGCGATGCCGTATCCATGAAGCGGTCCCATGGTCTCAAGCGTTCTGAGGATCATGAGAGCAAGGGTGCCTTGCCATACATCACTCTCGTTGGCCATGCGCTACCTATTTACCGGCAATAGGAGAATACGCCGGCGACATATTGTCATGCAATAGGAAATTTTCGCGCAGCAGAGGGCGTCGGCTCTCCACTTCGGAGACCGGCGGCAGGTAGCAACTGAATTGTGAGTTGATGACAACAGGGCAATGCACGCGCCATTCGAGAATTCAATTCCCGGATTGCCCATACTCCGCCTGCGATCGCAAGGATCTGCGTGAGAATCTTCGGGCGTGCCGCGAGTAGCCTTCTGAGTGCAAAGAGAGCACTGCAATTCGGAGCGCAGACTGAGATAGGCGACACCAATTCGGAACTATTCGCAGCGCAAAGCGACCATGGGGTCGATGCGGATCGCTCGTCGCGCCGGAAGGTACGCCGCCGCCAGTGCGACCAGCATCAGCAGGAGCGCGACACCGATAAACGTTAGTGGATCGGTCGGGGTTACGCCGAAAAGCAGCGCGGACAAAAAGTGCGTCAATATCAGAGCCGCAGGAATGCCTGCCGCCAATCCAAACAGCACCAGCTTCGCCGATTCCCCAATCACCAGATGTCGAATGCTCGCCGGCGTTGCTCCCAGTGCCATACGAACGCCGATTTCGCGTGTGCGGCGCGAGACGGAAAAGGAGATGACGCCGAATATTCCGATGGCGGCAAGCAAAAGCGCGATGGCGCTGAACAGCCCCAGGAGCACGGTGCGGAATCGCGGCTCCGCCACGGACGCATGCATGGCCTCCGGGAATGATTCAATGTCCGTCACCGGCAGATCCTTGTCGATATTGTGAGTTTCCGTCCGAATGGCGGCTGCGATCTCGGCCGCGCTTAGACTGCTCCTCACCACCACCTCGCCTCCCCAGAACGGAACCTGCGCGAAGGGGACATACATCATCGGACCCGGATTGCTGGCGATGGAAACATCGTGGATGTCGGCCACCACCCCTACTATTTCCCGCGAAACATCGCCATGGGGTGGAAATCCGAAAATGAGTTGTCTGCCCAGCGGATTCTCTCCGGGAAAATAACGCCTGGCCAGCGTCTCGCTGATTAAAGCGACAGGCGGCGTCGAAGCGGAATCGTCCTCGGAAAACAGTCTTCCTCGAATCAGGGAAATGCCCATGACGCGAAAATAACCCGGGCTGGTTGCGACGTAGTTCGCGGTATCCGTTGCGCCCTGCTGCGGCGGCGGATTGCCGGCAATTGCAAAGGGCAGGTTGACACTGTCATCCAGAATCGGCAGCGGAACGGCGATCGCTGAATCCTGCAGCCCCGGCTTCGCCTGCAGGCGCGTCATCAGTTCATTCGAGAAGGCGGTCCACTGCTCCGGCCTGGAATATTGAAATCGGGGCAGTGAGATTTCCGCTTTCACCATATTCTCCGTCTCAAACCCGGGGCTTACCGACAGCAACCGGGCAAAGCTGCGCATCAGCAGTCCGGCACCGACCAGCAGAACCATGGCCACTGCTACTTCCGCCGCTGCCAGTATGCTGCGGGCGCGCTGCGAGCCTCTGGCATCTCCCGCACGGGAGCCCTCTCTGAGATTTGCCTGCGGATCGGACCGGGTTGCGTGGAGTACAGGCGCCAGGCCGAAAAACACGCTGGCGGCTAAGGACAACACAAAAGCAAATCCGAGAACGGAACCGTCAACGCGGATGGAACGAAGCTGCGTTAATCCCGCGGGCAGGAGTGAGGTCAGGGCGGACACGCTCCACCACGCCAGAAACACTCCCGTGACACCGCCCAGCAGCCCCAGAATAGCGCTCTCTGTCAGCAGTTGGCGGGCTATGCGTCGTTGGCTCGCCCCCAGCGCAATCCGGACAGCGATCTCCTTGGACCGCGAAGTCGCGCGCGCCAGAAGCAGGTTCGCAATATTAGCGCATGCGATCAAAAGTACGAGTCCAGCAGCGCTCAAAAGCAGGAGCAGCGGCTCTTTCACATCCCCGACGATCACCTGCTGCAGCGGCTCGATCGCAACCCGCCATCCTTTCTCCGCAGGAAACTGACTGGCCAGCCCCGCGCTGATTGTCTCCAATTCCGCTCGTGCCTGATCAGGGGAGATGCCGGCCCGCAGCCGGGCAATCACCGGGAGCCAGTGTGCCTGAGGGGGCCGCGTCATCCAGCCGCTGAACAGCGGGTCCTGGACAAGGGGTATCCAGACCTGGTCCGCCTGGTTGAAGAACGGTGTCCGGAAGCCGCCCGGCATAACGCCAACCACAGTGCTGGCACGCTGATCGAGCGTTATCGAGGTGCCCGCAATTCCCGGGTCGGCTCCGAACCGACTGCGCCACAGCTGTTCGCTCAGAACCGCCACCGGCGCAGCGCCGCGTTCGCCGTCTTCTGGTGACAGCGCGCGGCCCAGCAGAGGCTTCGTCCCAAAAAGAGAAAAGAACTCAGGCGTAACTGCCAGGGTGCTCACGTCGGCCGGCTCTCCGTGTCCCGTGAGCGTGAGAGCGTGGCCTGCAAGGCCGGCGACCGAGGTGAATACGCGACTGTGGTCTCGCAACTCGACGAAAGCAGGATAGGACACTCCCGCGCCCGAGATGCCCGCCTTCGGCTGCGCCTCCGACACGTCGACCAGCTGGCTGGGGTTGGCATAGGGCAGCGGCCTGAGGAGAACGGCGTTGACCAGAGAGAAAATTGCGGCGTTCGCCCCGATACCCAGCGCAAGCGTCAGCACCGCGACCGCGGTGAAGCCCGGCGACTTCGCCAACATGCGCACCGCATAGCGCAGGTCCTGCCAGAGCGAGTCGGCTGCGGACTCCCATCCGGCCGCCCAGACCTTCTGGCGCACCGATTCGGCGCTGCCCGCTTCCGCTCGCGCTGCGCGGAGCGCCGCTTCGCGGCTCATCCCGCGCCGCATCTTCTCCTCCACCGAGGCGTCCTGAAAACTACGCAGCTCTTCCTGGATCTCTGCGTTGCGCTGGTTGCGGCGAAGCAGAGCGCGGATTCCGTCGATCACATTGCGCAGCATGGCTATGACAGTCCTCTCAGGCTTCGAGAATGCGGTTGATCGCGGCGATTTGGCGGCCCCATTGCCGGCGCTCTTCCTGGAGAGCTTTTCGGCCCCGCTCGGTCAGCGCGTAATATTTGGCGCGGCGATTGTTCTCGGTAGCGCGCCACTCGGCTTTGATCCGTCCCGTGCGCTCCATGCGGCTCAGCGCGGGCAGCAGGGATCCGGGATTGACGCGAAAGACGCCATCGCTGATCTGCTCGATCCGCAAAGCGATGCCGTAGCCGTGCATCGGCTCCAGGGCGAGCGTCTTCAGGACGAGCATTTCCAGGGTTCCCTGGACCATATCCCGGTTTTCTCCGGTCATGCGATGGTTCCTCCACTCGATAAACAAGAGGAATACTCCGGCTCCTCTCGGTTGTCAAGAGAAGAGAAGAGAACAGCAACTCCGCCTTCTTCGGATGACACGAAGCAGCCCCCACCAACGCATGGGCTTCGCGTCGTCCCGGTAATCAGATATAGGGAGAACAACCGGCACATTCTCGACGAGTGGTAAATCGCCAACTCGCTCAATGACGACCGAGGGCGATCCACTTGTCTGTATAGTCGGCTTGAACGAAGCCGCTGGCGCGGCGGACACTGCCTGGGCGCGGAGCAACCAGCAGCGGTAGCTGAGGTAAGGTTGGGTCACAAGGAAGGAGGTTCCTGTGACCCATTTACGCAAGAGGATGCTGGAAGAACTCCAGCGGCGCAACTATTCCGAGGGCACGACCCGAGCCTATCTGCAAGCAGTCCAACAGTTCGCCGTACACTTTGGAAAATCTCCAGACATGTAACGCCTCACACCTTGCGCCACAGCTGGGCCACCCATTTGCTCGAGGCGGGAACGGACCTGCGTACGATTCAGGTTCTGCTCGGCCATGGCGACCTAGAGACCACCGCCAAGTATCTTCATCTGTCGCAGCGGCACTTGCAGGCAGTATCCAACCCGCTGGAGAGTTTGCAACTCTCCAGCGTTAGCCAGGCAGGCCACGGCTATCACCGGAAAAAAGATAAATGATTCGGCCTGCCGTGGAAATGGCTGACATCCTTCGGGTCCGCGGTGACTGCTTCCGGGAACAGAACCGCTCCTGGCTTGGCTACCAGCAGCTCAACGTGTTGCGGGCCATCACCGCATGTCGCACGGCTGCGCTCGGAGGCCATGTGGACGCCTGCTCACGTTGCGACCACCAAGCCATCTCCTATAACTCCTGTCGCAACCGGCACTGTCCCAAGTGCCAGGCCCAGGCGCGTCAGCGCTGGCTCGCCCGGCGCGAACAGGACCTGCTCAGCGTACCTTACTTCCACGTCGTCTTTACCTTGCCCCACCAGTTGAACCCGCTCTGTCAGCGCTATCCACGGCTGCTCTATGGCCTGCTCTTCCGCGCCACCGCTCAGACCATGCTTGAGGTTGCCGCCAACCCCAAGCACCTCGGAGCCAAGATCGGCTTCCTCAGCATCCTGCACACCTGGGGGCAGAACCTGCGATTGCATCCTCATCTCCACTGCGTCGTTCCCGCCGGCGGTTTCGACCCAAGCTACTCCGGCTGGGTTCATCCCAAGTATCCCTTCTTCCTTCCCGTCAAGGTCCTCAGCCGCGTCTTCCGCGGCAAGTTTCTCGATCTCCTTCAACGGATACCCCGTCAGCGTCGACCCGACTTCTCTTCAACCCTCGTGCACACGTTGCTACAGCATGACTGGGTGGTTTATGCCAAGCCCGCTTTTGGTGAACCTAGCCACGTGCTGCGCTATCTCGGCCGCTATACCCACCGTGTAGCCATCAGCAATCAGCGCCTGCTTACCTTCGATGGTCACAGCGTGAGCTTCCGATGGAGAGACTATGCTCGTGGCAATAAACAGCGCGTCATGACTCTCTCCGCTATCGAGTTCCTGCGCCGCTTTTGCCAACACGTGCTGCCCCGAGGCTTTGTCCGCATCCGCCACTTCGGCTATCTCGCCAGTGCCCACCGTACCGCTCTGCTCGCACGCGCTCGCCTTCAGCTCGCTTGCCAACCTCGGCCCCATCCCCGCATCGAAAACTCCCAGTTAGCCACCTGGCGCTGCCCACACTGCGGAGCCAACATGCGCATCGGGCCCAACCTTACCTCGCAACAACTCGCCTTCCGATGCAAACTGTCCGACTCTTCCTGATTCCAACGCCATCCAATCGCTCTCAGACGTGGACCGGCACGTCTTCCCACATCTACGCCCTAACCGCAAAACTACGGCCTTATCGCCTATCCGTGTCAGCATGCAGCTCACCAAATTACCCCTTCCACGCATGCCTACCTCGTATAGCACCCTCTCCCGCCTCCTACTTCCACATTCTCCCCCGCGTTCACCTAAGCCGAGTCTCGCCCTCAGCTCCATAGCAGCGCCCACCACTGCTAGCGCCTTCCTTCAAGCCTCCTTATCGAAAATGCCTCGGAGCAATTTCTCGCCCCCTCAGCACCCTGCCCCGAGGCATTTCCGATCAAGGCTAACGACTATTCGGCCACGTGGCCGTTCGGCACTGACGCCGAGTTCCAGTGAAACGGGATTGCTCGCGCCTGACTCCTCCGGACGGGCAACTTACCGAACGCGACTCTCAGGAACTAAGGAACAACGGTGCCCGCGTGCATCGCCCTATGCTCTGACGCCCCCCATTTCCATAGTTCGATGGCGGGGCGTAACATACAAACTGCGGCTTTCAGCAATGGGCGTCACGTGAAGGCAAAGTGGCTGTGGGGAACCAAGCAAAAGCGAGGTCGAACTGAGAGACGAGGGGGATCAATACATCATGGCGCAATCAGTGGCGGAATGGACGGGCGACCGAATTGCCGAAGCAGCGCGGCAGGCTTCGCGGGCGGCAACTGCCCTTGCAGATGCGCTTGAGGAGAGCTTAGGAGCGACGCGTCGCATCGCAAAACAAGGCGGCGACAGTGCCGAAGAGCTCATGGATGACACAATCAAGCGCCTGCAGCGGCACCCCGTCGAGACAGTGATAGCGACATTTTCGATAGGCATCGCTACAGGAATTACGATAGGCGTCGCCACCGGAATATTCATCGGCTGGATGATGAAGCGAAGGTGAATTTTTGTAACTCAGACCCCTAGTAGCGGACCGACCGCCGTCCAAATGCCGCGAATGTAGGGCGCAAGCTCTCTCAACGCTGGGGGAACTCGGGGGCGGACGGGGGAACTCGGACGGACCTTGAAGGGACAGACGAACTAACCACCATCCTTCGCAGGACACTGAGGCTGTTCGGGGTAGTGGTTATTTCGTCTGTCTCCTCAATGTCCTAGCGCCGAATAGTGATTTTCTCCCATTAAACCAGTTTTGAGCGGTAATTCGGCCAACGTTACCTTACAACTCGTTGGCGAAGTTCTGGCAAAGGTCAGCATCGCCGGTGACTCTCCCGGAACGATGAAATTTACCAAATATCGGCTCGCTGACTCCGGATTTATCAAAACAATGTTACTGGCTGGGAGGTTTCTGCGAAGGGCTCAGTCTTCGCCAATTGCAATTCTGTCTTCTGAATCATCTGCAACCACAAAGAATCCGGATCGGAATTGAATACTGTGGCGGCGTCTGCCGGAAAAACGAACCACGCGCCCAATTGCGCTTCGGTCCGCAATTGATCTTGCGTCCATCCGGCATATCCCAAGTAAACGTGAAAAACGCCAGGGTCAGGCCGCGCCGAAATTGTTTGTTCGAAGAGCGCTTTGTCGGAAATCAGATAAACCCCACCGAAGATGTTCTCAGCCTTTTCCATCTTGGCCGAGGACTTAAACAATGCAAACACGGCCGAAGGTCCCACAGGGCCCCCGAGATAGACTGGGTCGGAGCGGTCTTTCGCGGCCTCGAGATCAAGAACCCGAGAAAGCGGGACATCGGTGCGCCGGTTGAGAATCAGTCCGAGTGCGCCTTTTTCATCGTAGCGAACCAGCAGGACCACTGTTCCTGCGAAATCCGGGTCGCCGAGGCTGCGGCTCGCCACCAGCAACTTTCCAACACCCAAATCCTGGGGGTTCTTGAATTGAATCGGAAGAAATAACGCCGGCAGCAATTCGCCTTTCGTGCGGAATGCCTTGAGCCATCGACTTGGCATGTTTGCCAGCTGGCTGTCGTACCAAGGCAATGCAGCAGCGACAGGTACCGGAGCGCGCGACCACGTATTCGGCTTCGGCACATCAAATTCCGCCTTGTAAACGCTGACCCTTCCGGCCGCCGCCAAGGCAACGATCGTGAACAACATTGCGAACAGGAACCGTTTGCGCATGGACATGATCGGTATCCTTCCCACAGTAACGAACTGTGCCAAATTACAGGCTACAACTTAAAGCGGTTTCGCAATTACTGTGGTCCCATAAAGGCCGCGAGGAGTGGTTTTCTTTGGGCCGCGTTTACGGCTTGGTCCACGGTCCACGGTTTTACGATGCTGGTCATCGAGGGACTACCGACACCTCACCTAGCTATTGCCAACCTCGCAGACAAAGTAGTGCGAGTCGCATGCCGGTCCTTCCTGCGATGACCTCAACTTTTCTCCCTAACTCGCTAGCTCTGGAGATGTGGCGAAGTCACGGGACTCCTTCGGAATGGCGGAACTACCTTGCGGCAGGAGAATCGGAATCCCGGCTCGCTGTCCTTCGCCAGCGCACGCACACGGGCCGGCCGCTGGGGAGCGCTGAATTCATCCATAGCATGGAGAAAATAGCGCAGCGGCGCTTAGGTCCACAAAAGCGAGGGCCCCGAGAGAAAATCATTATCGATCGCAGTCAAGGCGAACTCACCTTTGACCCTTAGCGTGGTTCTGTTTTCCCAAAATTCCAGCTCCGGTCTGTCCACGAAATTCCCACGAAATTCCACGAGGATGAAGCGCCAGCCGTTCCCACGCTGGGTCAAGTGGTGTGGCGCATCGACGGCAACAACCCGAGCGAATCGTCCCATGGCAAAGAAACACATCAGGAAACCGTCTGCACTGCGGCTCGTGTAAAGATTAACAATAGTTCATATGAAGTCGGCCGATTCGCTATGCCGGTTTCAAAACTCGGGCTGGGAGATCCAAAATGGTGAGCAGCAGGGAGGTATTCGCCTTTATCGAAAGTGCCAGTCCCGTCTGTCCACGGAATCCTGTCCACGGAATCCTGAAGGAGAATCACGGTTCATCGGGACAGGTGTTAAAAGTTGTGTTCAGTTCGATGGAATTCGACCAGGTTGGTCTCCGTTACCGAGAGCACGGAAGTTGGCATTCGTGGTGACAACGGTGCACGCTCAACTATGCCTTTCTGCGCGACAATGATGAGGAATGCAGCTTCTTGGGCGGTTTGTGAGCGTCATCATCTGTCCAATGTATGGCTCGTAAACTGACGACTTCAGACCAAGGCACTCATCGAGCATGAGTTGAACCTCGTTCAAAGGATCGGTCCTGGAACGCGCTTCTCGTCACTTGGCCGAATGGTCGGCTTCCCGGCAACTTAACGCGAGCGGGTGTTGCGGCTTCGCTTCTACGGAAAGCCGTTATACGTCCAGTTGCACAAGCTAGCCCCCGTTCGGAAACGGCCGTGGCATGCCTGGCTTCCCTCGCATTCGGAGACCAAGTACCCAAGTCGCCATTCGAAGGTACCGAAAGCCGCGGCGAAGGTATCCACGGTTCTTATTCTTATTGTTCGGCGTTCAGGAATGACACAAAAGGATTAATCAACCAGATGCAGAGGCAAAATGTTGCGCTAATGCATGGAATGTTCAACGCCGATAACAAGTTGGTATTGGATGCGAAACTGCGAGCAATCTTCCTGCCCATGCAAGGAATACGTGCCGGAACCAGGTGCCGGTTGGCAGAGAAGACATGTTGAGTTTCCGAGGCTTTTTCAAATGTTATTGTCGGACCGCTCTTCCGTCTCTGGCCGCCCAGCCTCAGGTTTGTGGCCTCCAGCCTGGAACGCTCACTACATTCTGCCGGCGACGCTTTTCCCTCCTGCGGTTGTCTGTTCCCTGGATACAGTGATGCCTGCCTCAAATCTGGAGCACTATTGAGCCCGTTCGTTGCGAGCTTGCCTGGGTCTCGCCTCCCGGCTTCCTCTACTCAACTTTGCGTTTTAGGCCCGGGGGGTTGCTGAGATGAAAGTGCCTGTCGCCCTATGTTTCAGTGTTGTATCAGGCGTTTTGGCCGCAACCCTTGGCTTGTTCGCAATGTCTGGATGCGGCGGTGGAGGGTGGGGAGAGTCTAAGCCCACAATCGCCATTCTGCAGGGCCAAGCGCAGACGGTAATCACCGGGCAAAGCGCGACCTTCACGGTGACCGCCGCAGGTACGGGTCCATTCACGTACCTGTGGTATCTCAACGGAACCGCCATCAGCGGCGCCACGTCTAGCTCCTACACAACCGGGGCAACAGTGAGCAGCCAGAATGGATCGGTCTACACCGTGGCTGTGACCAACGCAGGCGGGACGGTGATAAGTGGGCCGTACGTTTTGACCGTGAATACTCCTCCTGCAATCACTGCGCAGCCGACGAGCCAGAGCGTAATTGTGGGACAGGCTGCGACCTTCACGGTGACGGCTACGGGCACCGCACCGCTTGGTTATCAGTGGTATCAGGGCGGAGCAGCTATTAGCGATGCTACAGCCAGCTCCTACACGACTCCAGCAACAGCGACCATAGGCAGTTCGGTCTATACCGTGATTGTGACTAATGTGGGTGGCACGGTGACGAGTGCTACGGCCACTTTGACGGTGGTAACGGAGGTCCCGACGCTGAGCTTCGCAACGATCGGAGCCAAGATTTACGGAGCAGCCGCGTTCGCAGTGAGTGCGACCTCGGCATCGAGCGGCGCGGTGAGCTACTCAGTGGTGAGCGGCCCGGCGACGATCTTAGGCGACATGGTGACGCTGACCGGAGGAGGCACGGTGGTACTGAGCGCCAGTCAGGTGGCTAATGGCAACTACGCTGCGGCGACTACGACCACCAGCTTCAGGGTGGCAACAGAAGTCCCGACGCTAAGCTTCGCGACCATCGCAGCCAAGACCTACGGAGCACCTGCATTCGCAGTGAGTGCGACCTCGGCATCGAGTGGCGCGGTGAGCTACTCAGTGGTGAGCGGCCCGGCGACGATCTTAGGCGACATGGTGACGCTGACCGGGGGAGGCACGGTGGTGCTGAGCGCCAGTCAGGTGGCTAATGGCAACTACGCTGCGGCGACTACGACCACCAGCTTCACGGTGGCAACAGAGGTTCCGACGCTAAGCTTCGCGACCATCGCAGCCAAGACCTACGGAGCAGCCGCGTTCGCAGTGAGTGCCACTTCGGCATCGAGTGGCGCGGTGAGCTACTCAGTGGTGAGCGGCCCGGCGACGATCTTAGGCGACATGGTGACGCTGACCGGAACAGGCATAGTGGTGCTGAGCGCCAGCCAAGTGGCCAATGGCAACTACGCTGCGGCGACCACGACCACCAGCTTCACGGTGGCAACAGAGGCCCCGACGCTAAGCTTCGCGACCATCGCAGCCGAAACCTACGGCAACGCAGCCTTTGCGGTGAGTGCGACCTCGGCATCGAGTGGCGCGGTGAGCTACTCGGTGGTGAGCGGCCCGGCGACGATCTTAGGCGACATGGTGACGCTGACCGGAACAGGCATAGTGGTGTTGAGTGCCAGCCAAGTGGCCAATGGCAACTACACTGCGGCGACCACGACCACCAGCTTCACGGTGGCAACAGAGGTTCCGACGCTAAGCTTCGCGACCATCCCAGCCAAGACCTACGGAGCAGCCGCGTTCGCAGTGAGTGCCACTTCGGCATCGAGCGGCGCGGTGAGCTACTCGGTGGTGAGCGGCCCGGCGACCGTCGTGGGCAGCATGGTAACGCTGACCGGAGCGGGCACGGTGGTGCTGAGCGCCAGCCAAGTGGCCAATGGCAACTACGCTGCGGCGACCACGACCACCAGCTTCACGGTGGCAACGGAGGCCCCGATGCTAAGCTTCGCGACCATCGCAGCCGAAACCTACGGCAACGCAGCCTTTGCGGTGAGTGCGACCTCGGCATCGAGTGGCGCGGTGAGCTACTCGGTGGTGAGCGGCCCGGCGACCATCGTGGGCGACATGGTGACGCTGAGCGGAACAGGCATAGTGGTGTTGAGTGCCAGCCAAGTGGCCAATGGCAACTACACTGCGGCGACCACGACCACCAGCTTCACGGTGGCAACAGAGGTTCCGACGCTAAGCTTCGCGACCATCCCCGTGGAAGCTTATGGCGACCCGGCGTTCACCGTGAGCGCGACCTCGGCATCGAGTGGCGCAGTGACCTACACGGTGGCGAGCGGCCCGGCCACCATCGTGGGTTCAACGGTGACGCTGACCGGGGCAGGCACGGTGGTGCTGACCGCCAGCCAGGCGGCCAACGGTAACTATGCTGCGGCAACCGCGACCACTGGGTTCACGGTGGTGCCATCCGTGACTATCACGCCTATTACCCCGGCCAATTCGACCATCGCTCCCGGGTCACAGACCCTTAGCGCCACCGCTAGTGGCGGCGCCCTGACATGGACTGCCAATGGAGGGACCATTACTGCGGGTGGCGTGTGGACCTCTCCCAGCACTGCCGGTACTTACACCATCACGGCCACCAGCGTCGATGAGCCGAGTGTCTCGGCATCAACCACCGTCACCATCAGCAAGCCGGTCATCCTCACGCAGCCGGTCAGCGAGAACGTTTGCTCCGGCTACAGCTCGTCCTTAGCCATAGGAGCCAACTATGCGACCAGCTATCAGTGGACCTTGAACGGAAGCAATGTTGGTACAGGGTCCACCATCATTTTTGCCGACGCCACCAGTGCCAACGATGGCAGTTACATCTGCACCGCAACCAACGGCGCCGGTTCCGCAACCTCCAACGCGGCGGTTCTCAACGTTCTGAGCCCAACCACGCTGACCATCACCGGCCAGCCCTCGTCGGTAAGCGTCTATGCCACCCAGACGGCAACCTTCTCGGTCGCTGCGACCGGCACCGGCACGCTCGCCTATCAGTGGTACACGGGCACGGTTGGCAGCGGCACCGCTATCAGCGGCGCCATCTCCAGCACCTATACCACCCCCGCGCTGACCACCGCCAACAGTGGAACCAGCTACTACGTCACGGTGAAAGATCCGAATTGCACCGACACTACCCTTACCAGCACCGCGGCGACGGTTACGGTGACCAATACCGACACCGCCGTACCGCCCACCATCGTCGTCCAACCCACCGGCCAGACAGCCAACGTGGACGGAACGCCAACCTTCTCCGTGACCGCCTCGGGAACGGGAACGCTCAGCTACCAATGGTATCGCGTTGCCTATTCCAGTACGGAGCTTTCCAACCCCACTGCCGGAGTGGCCATCTCTGGCGCCACCAACAGCAGCTACACGGTGCCCTCCAGCGAGACCGCTCAGAGCAACGATGGCGACAACTACTATGCCGTCGTCACGAACAACTATGGTTCGGCCGTATCCAATCGCGTTGTCCTGGCGGTAGGAGCGGGCATCGTGCTCCAGATCACCGCGGAGCCGCAGACAGAATATGTGGCGGCCGACACTCTGGCCAGCTTCAGCGTCACCGCAACCTGCACCGGATGCATCCCTGCTTATCAGTGGTATTGGTACGCTCCCGGATCTACTACCGTCACTGCGCTGTCGAACGGCGCGGTATCGAGTGGCGCTCTTTCCGGCGCGACCGTGGAAGGAGCAACGACCTCCTCTCTTACGCTGGAAAACGTGCCCGCGACTGCCTCCGCCGCTCTCTTCTATGTCGTCGTCACCAGCACCAGCGACGGCACCACACAGATCAGCGGCACCAACCCCCTTACCAGCAGCACGGCCGGATTGTTTGTGGGATCAGTGGGCACGGTCGGAAACACCACCGCTGGCGACGGCCTGTGCAACAACAGTACCTCCGCCACCAACTGGGTGTTAAACGGAACCAGCCCCGGAACTGCGAGCGGCGATGTCCCATACCAGGACACCAGCACCTGCACCATCGAGTTGACCAACGACCAGGGAAGCGAGCACGCATCGGTCTACTGGCCCACGCTCATCTCCACCGCCAAGTTCACTGTCTCTTTCACTGTTACGCTCGCGGCAACCAGTAGCCCGGCGGACGGATTTACGATGGTCCTCGCCAATCCGTCGCAGGGAGCCACAACCTCATCCATCGGCACCTTAGGGGAAGGGTTGGGAGCGAACGGAATCCCAGGATTCGTGCTGGGCTTCGACACTTATCAGAATGGAGACCTTGAGACCGATCCAACCTGCTCGCAATCTCCCCCCTGCGACCCGATGACCGTTCCCTACATGGCAGTGGGCCAGGGCGCGTCGGCTCTCTGGGAGAATCCCTGGACCTTTGTGAATGGCAACCTCGATACCCAGAGCAGTACGGACTACGCAATCAATACGTTCGCAAACGCAAGCCACGCGTATGTGGTGACCGTCGTCAACAGCATTATGACGGTGACCATGGACGGCCATGAGCTGTTCACGGGCACCGTGTCGTTGCCGCCCGCTGCTTACCTCGGCTTCACAGCCTCTACCGGAGGAGCGGAGGAATCGGTAACTATCTCCGCTCTCACTGCCACCGTCAGCGCGCCTTAGGCAGGCAGGATAAGGCGCGCATGGGAAACCGCAGGAGGAGCCTCCTTGAAACTCCCGAGTCCATCTGGGAGTTTCAAGGGAGAAGCAAGACCGGACCGCCCCGCGGAGCACGCATCCTCCACCGGGGGTAGCTGGGAACAAACTGTCATCGGCAACCTTTCGGCCACTGTTTCCGCACCGTCGAACTAACCCAGGTGGATGAGGAGAAATGAGAATGCGATCAATTGCACTCGCGACTGGTTTGTTACTCGGGGCAGCCATGGCGGCCATGGGTCAAACTATACCCCATGAGTCAGCCGTGAGCGGAGATGCAGCCTTGACCTACCACTGGGTGCGGAGCAATACGCAGCCCGGCGATTGTGGCTGTTTTGACCTCAACGGCGGCGGCATCTCCGGCTCATGGAATGTCCGTTCTCGATTGGCCGTGATGGCGGAGATCAGTGGGGAGTATGCCGGCAGTGGGCCTTCCACCGGAAACTCTTTGACCCTGACTTCCTATCTGGCTGGAGCGCGCTACGTTCTTCCGCAACCATGGCTGCACGGCCCGCGGCCCTTCGTCCAAGTCCTTATGGGGGTCGGACATGCAGGTGGTGGTATCGCTGGCGCAGGTGATAGCACTACGGCTTTTGCCACCCGCATCGGCGGAGGCTTCGATCTTCCCATGAGTACTCGCTTTGCGATCCGAATCATCCAGGTCGATTATTATTTGACCGCATTTAAGAACACCACCACTAACCACCAAAACAATCTATTGCTGGGTGCCGGGGTTGTCTATCGTTGGTCCCTGGGACGATAGCGGCTGGGCATCGGGAGCGGCCAGCATATGCGGACCCGTGCAGCAGCGAAACAGGGTGAAGCGGATCGAATGAAGTGCACCCAGTTTGCCCACATCCATTCCTGCCCGGCTTCGGCGAAACCTTTGCGCAGCACACGCCGTGGAATCGGAATGAGCGCATTGAGATCGAGCGGCACGCGATGCGAATCGAGATCCGCGTGCTTGCGCTCCTCTTCATGCCTGCGCCAGAAGATGTCCACGAAATTCCCTCATGGCAAAGAAACACATCAGGAAACCGTCTGCACTGCGGCTCGTGTAAAGATTAACAATAGTTCATATGAGGTCGGCCGATTCGCTATGCCGGTTTTACTCAAAACTCGGGCTGGGAGATCTAAAAATGGTGAGCAGCAGGGAGGTATTCGCCTTTATCGAAAGTGCCAGTCCCGTCCACGAAACCCCGGGCTCAGCAATCACGACAATGCGGACGAGGACCGAGGCAAAAGCCGTTAGCCAGGGAGCGGCTACTGTGATGGCCTGCCGAAGTGTCGTGCGGTTACATGCAGCCATGGTGTATGTGGCTACCCTAGCGCTCCTGGTCTCGTGGGGAACCGCGGGCGGACAGAGTGTATCCTCCATCGAACAGTTGACGCCTGGGCCGGGCCGTGAACTGGTGATGCGTGCATGCTCGAGTTGCCACTCGACTGCGACCGTGATCCAGCACCGCGATACAGCTGCCGGGTGGGCCAATGAAGTGGATTCGATGATGGCCCGCGGAGCGATGCTGTCAGCGGCGGAAGAGTCCAAGGTCGTGGCCTACCTCGCCCAGCATTACCCCTCGGGAACTCCAGCCGCACCTCCGCCGACGCCACGATCAGCGGCCGACGGCGAGGCAACTGCAGCCGGTCCCAGGCGGCGTCGGCCGGTCGCGCCGCCCCAGCCGCCGATTGCACCGCCCGGGCTTGCGCCGTCCTCGAAGGCCGTTACACCGTCGGCGCCAAACTCGCCAACTCACCGGGCGGGAGCGGATTGGCCCTCCATGAATCTGGATCCAGGCGCCAGCCGATTCTCTCCACTCACACAAATCAATGTGAAGAACGTCGGGCAGTTGAAGGAACTTTGGACCTGGGAAAGCAATCCCAGCGCGCCCCAGACGAAGTTGAGCATGGCTGAGCGGCTCGACTCGTTCAACGCAGGGTATGGGCGGGGCGTGCCGATCACGGAAGTGGCGCCGCTGGTGGTTGACGGCGTGCTCTACGTCACCACGCCTTATGGTCAAGCCGTTGCCCTCGAGGGTGATACCGGCCACGAAATCTGGAAATATACACTCTCGCCGGAGCAGGGGCGGCCGGCAGTCCGCAGCCTGGCATATTGGCCTGGCGACGGAACAACACCAGCAGCCATTTATTTCTCCACTACGGCGGGACTGGTCATCGCTCTAGAGGCACGGACCGGGCAACCGTTGAAATCCTTTGCCAAGGACGGCGTGCTGAATTTCGCTGCTGTGGCTCGGGGCAAGTTCACGGATCTGTCGCCGACCTTGACGTCCTCGCCGGTGTTCTATAAGAACATCATGATCACCGGAATGACTGGCTACGGAAGCGGCGGGAAGGGTCCCTTGGGCACAACTCGCGGATGGGACGCCGCCACGGGCAAGCTCCTATGGGAATTTCATGGCGTTCCCCAGCCTGGCGAACCTGGCCACGAAACCTGGGTCGGGAACACGTGGATGGACCGCGACGGCGCCTACAGTTGGGGACTCCAGAGCATCGACATGGAGACCGGCACTCTCTTCGTACCGCTCAGCACCGCGCATTTCGACTATTACGGTGGCGATCGACCTGGCGATGACCTGTACGGCACCAGCTTAGTAGCGCTTGACGCCACTACCGGCAAGCTCAAATGGTACTACCAGACCACCCATCACGATCTGTGGGACTCGGACCTGCACCATGCACCGGTCCTGATCACGGTTCAAAAAGGGACGCGACGGATCGCTTCCGTCGCTATTGCGACCAAGCGTGGCCTGATGTTCATCCTGGACCGGAACACGGGTAAGCCGATCTATCCCGTGGAAGAGCGTCGCGTTTCGACCTATGGTTTTGTACCAACTGAACTACCATCCGCGACTCAGCCGTTCCCGATTTGGCCTGGGCCGCTGGCACGGGACTACTTTTCTCCCGATGAGCTCAACCGCATCACGCCAGAACAGGCGGACTTCTGCGCAGGCATGCTCAAGCATGGCCGCGCGAATTTGCCCGCCGGGGCCGATGGACTCCGGACAGGAGGCCCCTATATCCCTTACGACGAAAACGGGTCCATCCTCTTCCCCTGGACAAACGGTGGCGCCGAGTGGGAGGGCATGTCGTACGACCCTGGCCTGGGATATGTCTTCGTCCTTACCGCGGATCTTGGCGAGGTCTTCCAAGCCATTCCTAACTCGGCGCCGCCGACTATCGAACGCTATCAGTTCCGCAATCCCAATACCGGCTGGCCCTGCAGCGACGGCCCTTGGGGCGAGATGATTGCGGTCAACGTCAACACTGGCCTGGTCGCCTGGCGCAGGCCGATCGGCGAAGATCCTCGTCTCGAGGCGCTTGGCATCAAGGATTGGGGCACGCTCCTGATGGGCGGCCCCACGTCGACCGCCGGCGGCGTCACGTTTGCCGGCGGCACCATCGACGGGATTTTACGTGCCATGGAATCTTCCACTGGCAAGGAGTTGTGGCAGGCCGACGTTGGTGCGTCTGCCCACGGGATAACGATCACCTACCTCGGCCGTGACGGACGCCAATATGTAGCAGCATTTGTCTCCGGCGGCGGGTTTCTGGGCGATCCTGCTGTCCCGGCTGTGCTCAGAGTCTTCGGTCTTCCCAAAGATGGACCACAGCTAAAAACAGGCTCAGCGCGGGTTCGAAATTGATGTACGCAGCAGTTCCGCCACGAAATTATGTCCACGAAATTAGAAAGAAGTGAATCGCCGCGGGTGCGGCTCGCGCATGAAGACTAAGCAGCTCGGGGAACGAAGTCGAGGTGCACTTTCAGCCAAACGGAGGCAAGTCAAGTGTATTGGTTGAGAAAATCTTGTTGCGATCTCCAGCGTCGGTGATGGTGTCGTCTACAAGATCGATGTGCAGCTTTGGGCTCATTGGAACCGGCCCGAAATCGGTTCCAAACAGTACGCGGTCAACGCCGCACATTTCGATCATGGCCTTGAGGCAGATCGCGCTTGGTCCCATGGTATCCACATAGATATTCGACTTGAAATACTCCGAAGGCTTACGAAGGTTCTTATCAACCTTCTGGATCGGCGGGTTCGTAATGCCCTTGTAGTTCAAGTCCCGGTTCCAATCGAGTCTGCTTTGCTGAGCCTCCAACAAGATCAGAGCCGTTCCTGTAAAGGCCTTCGTCACGCTTCACCGGTGCGATCTACGAGTTCAATTCGCTCAGCTTCTTACCAACCGCGCCGGGTCCGAAATTGATATGAGCGTCCTTAATCGAAAGTCCGACTACTTCGATACGCTTCAGGTCCCGTGTTCCGATCCCGGCTTCTTCCGCGAGACGCAGCGAGTTGTCGCCTCGGATGAACGGAGAAGTGCCACGCTCCGCATACGGATCGTAGCCCATCACTGCCATCCCGACAGCGTCCACGCAGACGGCGTTGCGGCCGGCAATGATCACGCCCGGTGTCATCTTTTCCAGGCCAGGAAGCCACGGACCTTCCCCTCCCCGCACCGTCTCGACGCCATCCACGATCGCGATATCAATGGGCCGAATACCGTTCTGATCAACCAGAATGCGCGGAACCCGATAGCCCGGATCGCGCGGCGAATCAGGATGCAACTCGGCATCTACTCCAGAGGGCGCAGGCGTCGTTCCGTTGTGCAGCACAGGTCCGCGCTCTTGCGTCGGCCGCTCGTTCCCGCTAGGTCCGCAGTCCCCGCCATAGAGCGAGCAGGGCGTGTTGCCGAAGTTGTTCTTCATCGTCATGGTCACGCCTGCAATCCAATGGTTCTTCAGCTTCGCCATCGAAGCGTATACGTCGCACTGATAGAACGCCGGGTTCAGGTGGTATGCCGGATAGGCGTACCCGCCCCAGGGCACCTTCATGCGCACATATTGCTTGTAGTTGCCCAGGTTCTGCACGTTTTCCCAAACCACCGGCACGCCCATGTTGTTAATCGCGTTTACGTCCAGGCCGTAGCGTGCCCACAGCGAGAGATCCTGATCGGCCGGGAAGAAGCTTTCAATCATGCGAACGCGCCGCGCACCCGCCTTGGCAAACAGATGCACGGTCGCCGCCACCGTCTGCGCATTCGTCCGATAAGGAAGCTCAGGCGTCAGCGGCCAGTTCTTCGGATTCCCCGTGAGATTGAGCTTGAGCGCAACGGTCTTCCCGCGCACCAACTTCTCGATGCCGCCGATCTGATCGAACGCGCTCGAGAGTTGCTGCCCATACTGCGCGTAATCGCGGCAACGCACGATCGCAACCTGGCTCGCTGGAGCCTCGGCCTTCATCAGCTTCGGCATGACAAGTGCCCCAAGCGTCGCAGCACCCGTGGTGGCCAACATCTCTCGTCTGTTCATGTCTTCCGCCTCCTCAACATCTATGCTACTCGGATATGATCGATTGCGCGTGCCTTATTTGATATCCAGACGATCATTTGGTAAGCTGCTCGCCGCAGCCCCGCTCGCCAGAGCTTTCGCCCCGCTCGCCAGAGCGCAACATGTTCCTCTCCTTGAACAGCGTCCTGTTGCAAGGTCGTGTTCACTGGCCTGACTTCGCGCGCCTGGCCGCGCAAATTGGCTTTCCCGGCACGGACATCATGCTGCGCCCGGCCATGCAAGCCGGCGTCAGCGCGACCAACGACCTACTTGCCGGCCTTAAGATCAGGCCAGCCGTCATCGATTTTCCGGTCGAATTCCGGAAAGACGACGCAACCTTCAATGCCTCGCTCACCCAGCTCGACGCAGCCGCCCAGTTCGCTGCCGCTATCCACTGCCCGCGCATGATCACGTACATCATGCCGTCGAGCGATACGCCAAAAGACGAACTGCGCCAAACCTATAAGCAGCGGTTTACAGAAAGTGCCCGCATTTTGGCGCGCTCCAACGTCCGCCTCGGCCTCGAGTTTCTAGGTCCGCTCGAACTGCGCAAAGCGCACAAATACGAATTCATTTGGCGCATGAACGATATGCTCGCGTTCGCCAAGGAATGTGGTCCCAACGTCGGACTGCTGCTCGATTCCTGGCACTGGCACCACGCAGGAGCCACCACAGAGGACATCATTGCCGCCGGCCGCGATCGCATCGTGCACGTCCATTTCAATGACTCGCCGAACTTGCCTCCAGAGCAGATCCACGATAATCAGCGTCTGCTACCCGGCGAAGGTGTCATCAACTTGACCGGCTTCTTGCAGGCGCTCCAAAGCATCCACTACAACGATGCGCTCAGCGTAGAAGTCTTCGGGCGAACGAAAGACATGACACCGGAAGCAGCCGCGAAAGCCGGCCTCGATAGCTCACTTGCTGTCTTTCGTAAGGCCGGAGTTCCCGAAGGCTGAAGGGACAGAATGGACGGTTGGGTTTCGTTCATTGGGGTCATTTCCGTCTGGTCCTGCTTTCTTTCGGGACCGGCTCCGTTATCCACCAATCACCACTCCCGGAGAAAAGGCAGGATAGACGAGAGAAGGCAGGACAGAGAAGGCAAACAGACGGGACTGGCACTCATGCGCAACGAGTCGGAGGAGAACGTTCTATCGAACTACGTTGAAGGATTGGCGGCGTCTGGGACCGAAGCGGAACACGGAGAAGTGATCGTCGAGTGATGCGACATCGTCAATGCCGAGTCGGCGCATCACAGCGAAGCTGGTGCGATCAACGATGGAGAAATCCTGGTCACGCCAGGCGTTCCCGATTTCCCGGGCAACCTCAAGATCTGCCAAACCGACAGCCTCAATGATCGCCACCCCACTTCTCAGGCCATCCCAAAATCGCTCCGCGGCGTTGCGTTGAACCTTGTGATGGAGCAACGTCCAGGTCTCTACCAGGATGTGATCCGAAGTGACCAATTGACCCCCAGACTTGAGGATAGCTTTGGCGCGAGCATTGCTGCGATCGGAAGAATCTGCCGCGGCATACCAGATCGATGTGTCAACGAACAGGGTCATGGATAGGGCAGGGGTAGAGGAAAACTACCGACGCTGCGTCTTTCTGCGTTTCGCTTGAAAGGCCTCGGCGATCATGGAATCCTTGTCCATTGCGATATCCGCCCCGCCGGAACTGCCGAGATCGAAAATGCGATCAACCGCGATGGCGGTTTCAGGACGAGCCAAATCACGCGCCACTAAGCGCCGGACGTATTCCGCTAGAGATACACCGAGTTCGCTCGCTCGCTGGCGCGCACGCCGCTGCACTTCGTTTTCAAGTGTGATCTGGGTTCGCGACATCATGATGGCTGCATCATACCATGGCTGCGGCTCCTTTGTGCACGCGATTTGAGGGCAGTTCTTAGGCCCTCCCAACCAGCAAATGCGGGAGCACCAAAGCTTTTGCCTGTACCTATACTGGCAGCAATGCCTTACGAACATTCTGCAACTGACAGGTCGGATCTATATGTAGGAACATTTTGGATGAAATCCGATGACAGCATACGAGTGTGTCGGAGATAAGAATTTGTCATTGTATAAGTGACCTATTATCAATAACCTACTTAAAACAACAGATTTTGTAGGTTGTTGATTCTAAACAGTGAAAAATCTATCTCCGACACACTCATACCTATTCCCGTTACGTTTGTCGCACGCCGACTGAGCCGAATGCACCTATCGCCCTCTGCCTGGTTTCGTGCTCAGACGGAACTGGTGATTTTGGAAAACAGAGACGGCGACGAATCGAACGTGAACTCGCCTTAAAACGCTCAGACGCGGTTTTATTAGGGTCAGTTCTCCGTCTGTCCTGGTTTATCCCTTAGGATGGTATACCCAGGTTCCTAGCCGCTTAATGATTTGTACCGTGATATTGGTTCGGCGCGCCAGGAGTTGGAACGTTGTCGGAGACCTGCGCTCCACTGGTATGTATCCGGGTTAATGGAGTGGTGAGGCTGATACCGCTGCCCGAAATCTGTCCGCCAGACGCGTGCGCACGAGCAAGTGGTGCGGCGAGCGTGATGGTGGCGCCGCCGCGGGCCCTGATCGAGAAGACGACGGCCGTTTCGGAGTTTGCTCCATCGTCGATTAAGATTTCTTGACCTTTACTAAAGCCGGTCACGTTTGCAGTATGGAGAACAGTTGCTCCCACGCCACTGGAAGTACTCAACGTAGTGGCGCCTGCTGTGCCAACCGTAGAGATGACTGCGGTCTCAAGATTCGCACCAGAATCGATGAGGATCGTCTGGCCAGGGCGGAAGCCTTCCATACTGGTGACCTTGAGGTTGGTTGCACCCGCGGGCGAAGAGGCCGACAAAGTCGCAACGGCCTGCGTCAGGAAGTCGGTACAGTTGCTGTCGGTATCGGCGCCGTCGGGGAACCGTCCCGCGCTCGAATTGGTGGCAACCGGCGTCACAACCGTTGACCATGGATCGAACACTGAGCCGGGTGCCGGGACGTAGCACCCGCTTAGCCGCGCTCCTGAGGCGGCTTGGTCGCCTTCGGCGGCCCATGGGTCGACAAGGCCGCCGTAGTTGAGGCTGTCGACAACCACTCCCGAGGCGTCCCGTAGCACCATGCTACCCTCTTCGACGGTGATGCTATGACCGAATTGAAGGGACTTGGTGGTCAATTCAGGTCCTCCAAACCACTGGTTGGGCACCGGCGTGCCTTGGTACCCCGCAGTCTTGACGGCTGCATCGCGTACAACCTCGTGGATCCCGTGGTCGTAATCCAGTGGTCTGTCGAGTGTTATACCGGTGCCAAGGGCCTGGACCGGCTCGTTGCTCGAATGGGCAAAGGCAGTCGCCGGCTGGAAGCTGACTCCTGTCCCGCGATCGCTGAACGGGAGATTGGCCGCATGATTGAATCGTAGGGGAGCTGCCAGATCCAGGCCCGTGCCCGGAGATACAACCCATTCACTGACCACATGAGGTTTGGCGAGGGCGGGTGTAAAGTCGATGGCGGTACCGTCCGGCCCCTGGCTGCCCACGGCTGTGACGGTAACGTCTTCCTGGCTTGCAGGCGTGCCGACCGTGATCCTGTCGCCTACAGCGAAACCCTCCGCCCGGCGTACGCTGATCCGGTTCGCTCCGGCGCTGGCAAGAGCCGAGAGATTGGTCCGACCTGCTGCTGTGCCGACATTCGCCACAGTAACGGTCTCGATTCCGTGGCCAACGCTGTCGATATCCAACCTGATCTTGTCACCGATGGAGATATCGGAGAGAGAGGTCACCTTGATGTTGCTGGCTCCGGCAGGCGCATTCATCGCGAGATAGGCTTGTGTGCCTGGCTTGCCGACTGCGGTCACCGTGGCTATCTCGTACTGCTCCACAGGATTGGCAGCGATCGGGTAGGTAGAACCGTAGCCGAGCGCGATCTTCTGGCCGACAACGAAGCCGGATGCACTCTCAACAGGCACATTGGTCGAGCCGGCAGGAATTGTGATCACCGGTCCTTCGGGAAGGGGTTGCCACAGCGTTGTGTGGTTGGTGGCAGCCGTTCCCAGGCTTGCGATCTTGCGCGTTTCGATGCTGGAGCCAGTACCGATGGTGATGGTATTGCCAATCGACATTCCATCCGTGTTCCTGACATGGAGGATGCTGTCACCCGGGCGCGCAGGGGCCGCCAGCCCAGAGTTGGAGAGACCGAGCAGGTAGAAGCCGCTGGCCGCAAGCTTCGTTTCCGCCGGGATCTTTACCGTCGAGAAGATAGCCTGGTCGGCTGGGTGCTCGGTCAACGTCCAGTTGGAAATATCGACGCTTTGGGAACCTGCATTGTAGAGCTCGATAAATGAGTTTGTCGGGTTGCCAGGAGCGCCTGAAGTGACGCGAAACTCGTTGATCTTGACTGGTCTGGCATTGCGCACCTTTTCAACCGCTGTCTCGACTTGCTTTCTGCCGCTGGTCGGATTCGTCCACGATGCATTGCCGACGAGATCGCCGGCGGAGGTTACTGGCCCAGAAGTGACTTTGAAAGTCGCGCTCACGCTCGCACCCGGTGCAACCTGCTGAGCGAATGTCTTTGATGTCTCGGTTGTGCCTGAAACGACAGAGGTCCACTGATTGCCGGGTACAGCAATGCTCAACGAAACGCCCGCTGCAGGCGCGCCTGTCGTATTCGTGAACGTTACTGTGATGTCCCGCGAAGACTCCGGAGTGAACGTCTGCACCCCTCCCGGCGTTGATGCTGTCGCCACGGGCGACACAGTGAGTGAAGTCACGCCGTACCTGGCAGCCACAATGTTGGCTTGAACAAGCTGGTCAGTAGCGTTCGATGGAAATGTGCCGGCGGCTGTCACCGCTCCCTCATAGAACGTTCCCTGCGAGCCGTCACTGTTGTCACCGCCGTTGCCCAACAGAATAGCCCCCTGCTTGCGCATCGGGTCATAGGTAGGATTCACGCGCTTTCCATCGAACATGACCGACAAAGCGCCCTTTTGCGCGTCACCGCCCAGGGATGCCCAATGATGCGGTTCTCCCTTGGCGATTGCGGTCACGAAACGCCAGGGGATGCTGGGCAGATTTGGACAGCCTTTGGAACCATCCTGGTTGACGCAACCAACGAGATTGTTCTCCTGGTCGGTCATAATCCATGGACCGTTACCATTCCCGCTATACCACGGCGTGGCGTTACCGAAGTAGAGGGTTTCCATGGTGCCGTTGTCATCATCGCGGCTGTCGATCTCGGCATTGCCGTAGTCGAAACAGCAACCGGAGTTGAAATGCTTACCATTGACGACCCAGTATTGCCCCTCCGCCTGGTCGTCGACTGCGGTGCCTTTCACATCGTTATGGCGGAGTCCCATGCCCGGTTCGATGAACACACCGTAGACCTTGTGCCCCATGATCGTAATCGGCGCCATATCGGCAATCGGAAGGTTGTTGAAGCCTCCCAGGGCTGGGCCGCTGAACCCGCCACGGGGAGCCTGAGTGAGATCGTTGTGCCTGGGAGATTGATCGTAGATGATGCTGATCCAGCAATAGGTGCCGGCGCAGAACCTATCCTGTGCGGCTGCGTCGGCGTATCCGCCCGGATCGGGAACTGGCGAGGCAGCAGGCTGGACAACACGAATGTCCAGAGTCTTGCCGTCCGATTGGCGCAAAACCTGGTACAGGGGGCCGTTATAGGCCGCATATAACGCGCGCGTAGTGCTATGTGCGGCGGCACAGGGGTCACCGGCAGAAGCGTAGATGTCGCAGGAGCCTTGAGGCCTGTGTGGAGGAACACCACTTCCCGTGGGAGCCTGCTGCGCCATCGTCAAGGTGGCGCCAACCGCCGTAAGCACAAGTGAGAGCATAAGCGCGCAATCGATTCTCGTTTTCATTCTTATCCTGTTCGCTGTGAAGAATTCTCTTGGGCATTCCGAAGAGACGGAATCTTCCTAATAATAAAAAGGCAAAAACCTATCCATCGATGAACCGCGCAAACCAATTCGAGCACAGCGCGAGCCGCAGCCGAGCCACGCACGCAGGAGAATCCTCGCAGGGGCTATGCGACAGGCTCAGCCGGACTCGCGACTTTAGTCAGAGGCAGCTCCCGACGGATCATGATTATACGGTTCCGACCCGCGAATATCAGACTGATCAATCGTCGCTTTCATCTGACTCGGCTGCCGCTGGCCCTGTCCTCGAAAACATCAACCACCACCCCACTAATGTGCGGAGGTTGACAGGGTCACTCCATATCAGCCCCTGAGGGTGCACGGCTCCGCCATCGTCACTCCATCTCAAAAGCCACATACTGCAGAACCGACTGCCGCTCCACTTCGAGCACCACCGCATCGCCCGGTTTCAAGCCGGCAAGCGTCTGCCGCAATTGCTGCGAGTTGTCCAGCGGCTGTCCCGTTGATGGCGCGAATCACATCGCCGGCCGCAAGATCCGCCGCGATGGCGGGCTCTCCTCCGAGCAGACCAGCCACCAGGACGCCGTTATCGGAACGGAGATTCAGCATGAGCCCAACCACAGAGTTCTTGAGGTCGATCACGAAAATTCCCAGAGGCGCAATCAGGTCCTTCTTGGGATTAATCAGGTCGGACAAGTTCTCGACCACCGGGGGCGCATTGACCGGCGTGACCGAAACCGTCAGCGGCTTGCCGTCGCGCAGCACTTCCATCCTGATGGGCGTGTTGCGCTTGTGCACGTAAAGGAAGGCGGTGTATTTGGGCAGCGAGTCCACCCTTATGCCATCCATCGTGGTCACCATATCCTTCTGCCTGCAAGCCCGCCGCCGCGGCCGGACCGCCCGAATCGATGTCGGAAAGGATAACGCCCCAATCCTGCGGCAGCTTGAGGCCGGCGGCCAACGCAGGCGTGATGGATCTGAGCGTGGGCGCCAATGGTCACGCTGGGAACGATGCCGTGCTCCTTGAGCTCGTTGTAAACAAAGCGGACGATCGGCTCCGGAATGGCGAAGCCAAGGCCCTCGCTGCCTCCGCCAGACGTAACAATGAAGGTGTTAATACCCACCAGGTTGCCGTTCCGGTCGATCAACGGGCCGCCGCTGTTGCCCGGGATTGATCGGGGCATCGGTTTGCACATAGACCATGGGCCGGTCGACCTCCGGCTGCCTGCCCACCGCACTGATGATTCCCTTGGTGACGGTATGGTCCAGGCCCTCGGGTGCGCCGATCGCAACCACCGTTTGCCCCAGACGGAAATGGAATTGCTCCGGCAGCGGAATAAAGGGTAGACCCTTTTCTTCAATCTTGATCAAGGCCAGGTCCGCATAACGGGTGGTTCCGATCAGCTTCGCTTCATACACCCGCTGCGGGTTGTGCCAGATTGCGTATTCCCGCTCACCAGCTCAACCGTGGCCGGCGCGATGATCACCCGGATACGCAACGCACCGGCGACCACGTGATTGTTGGTGATGATGTATCCATCCGGATCGACAATGACTCCTGAGCCGATCGATCGCTGCCGTTCCAGGGCTCTGTTGTTGCCCCTGATCCTTGTCCTTCTCGGGCACGCCGTAGCCCGTCACCTCAATCTCCACTACCGACTGCATCGCGCGTTCGGCAACCTGATCGATCGCCTGGTCGTATTCCTTGAGAATGCCCGGCTGGGCGGCAGTTGTGCGGCCGTGGCCTTTGATCGTCTGCCCGTGGAGGGGCTGCAGATAAGACAGCGCACACGATGCGAGCGCAGAAACTTTTTCCCATCGTCATGCGGTTTCCCTAGGTAAAGGTAGGTTTCTGGCAGCGCTGGCGCGTTCACTGGCGCGGAACAGCTCATCTTCGGCTGTTTCCCATTTCAGAATCTTGAAATCGAGGACAAAGATGGCATACATCACCGGCACTTGCAACTTGGTGACCACGGTCGCCACCAGCAGGCCGCCGATCTGCGCATAGCAGAGCGGCTTCCACAACGGACCCCCGTGCAATGCCAGCGGCAACAGCGCCAGCACGGTGGCGAACACCGTGATCAGCACCGGGCGCAGGCGAGGCGACGCGCGTTTTCAAGATTTGCTCAGGAAGCTGAGACTAGCACCTGCTTAGAGCGGTCTCATGCAACATGATACTCGCTGCTAACCAATCCGCTGGGATAGTGCCGAGTCGCTACGTGACGGAGCTGGATATCGCCCGGTAGGGCGCCGAAGAGAGGAACTCCGTCGCCAATCAGCACCGGTACACGAGTAATAATGAGACGTTGTATGAGCCCCGCGCGCAGGAACCCTTGAATGGTGATCCCTCCGTCGACGTAGAGGTGGTGGGCACCACTCGCAGCGAGTTGCGACACGATCTGAACCGGAGGTCCGGCCATCTGTTCAACAACCCCTCCGCGGGCCGCGGACAAGTCGATGGGGCGACTACTCAGGACCACCACGCGCTTGTCACCATAGGGCCAGGGCCCAAGCGTCAGAACCGTCTCGAAGGTCTTGCGACCTATCACAATCGCATCGACGCTTGCTATGAATTCGTCGTAGCCGTGGGGTTCCCCGCCACCCGGCGGCAAAAAGTCCAAATCGCCGTTCGGTCGCGCAATGAAGCCGTCGAGGCTGGCGCCGACAAAGACAGATACCATCATCGTAGACTCCTCTCCTGTGTCTGGAGCGGTGTCACGGTTCACTGCCCGATCCGGACTCACCGTAGGGGAGCTTTCCCTCGGCGAAAAACCCCGGCGCGCCCTACTTAAGGACCAACGCCGTCTGCCCCAAATGGAAGGCAAGATGATTCGTTCGGCTCAGCAAGACGGCGAAGCGGTTGCGCAGGGGATCTTTGGCGAATTCTTCCTCAGAAACCGAGGTGTGCTTCTCAAGCCACTCGCTTGGTGAAAGGCTTGCAAATCCTGTGAGCAATCTGCCGTTTACCTCATTCCAGGCACTCTTTATCTTTTTGACCGGTGGCAGTTCAGGAATTGCTTTGTCCGGGTTGGAAAGAAAGAGGACATCGAATTCCGGATGGAGGCGCTCGCCGAAACCCAGCAGCGGTAACATGCGATCGTGAACGGCGGTCAGGTGTCCCCAAAGATAAATCAGGCGGTTCTTCCCAGGTGCTACTTCCTTCATGAGTTGTTCTTCGGTGAGAGCCGAAAATAGTCGATCAGCTCTCTCGACGGCGGACTTCCAGGAATTCAGTGCGGCCGCCACCAGCGATTGCTCCGGCATATTTGTGTTCCTCTCGTTTTTTCTTGCAGCACTGCGCCGAATGCTATGTCTTGAACATAGCCATGATATCGCGAGAGCTGACGGCATCCTCCGCGAAGGTAAAGGTGCCGTGCTCTCGCATTTCCCGCCCGGCGCGGAGAAGGGCGCCAAGGGCGGTGCGAGCGAGAGCACTGCCGACGCTGACGCGCCTGACTCCAATCGCCGAGAGGGCAGCCAGGCTCAGCGGGGCGCCTTGCAATCCCATGAGGACGTTCACCGGGCGATCGACAGAGCTGACCACGGCAGCGATGTCGTCCTTGCTGGTGAGGCCTGGCGCGTAGAGAACATCAGCGCCCGCTTCCTGATAGGCCTGCAGACGCTTGATCGTGTCTCTGAGGTCAGGCCGGCCGACCAGGTAGTTTTCGGCTCGTGCGGTTAGCGTGAAGGGAAAGCCCAGGGCACGGGCAGTCTCTGCCGCTGCGCGGACTCGGTCAGCCGCAAACGCTTCTTCATAGATGGGAGGGTCCGGGCGCCCGGTCGCATCCTCGATTGAGCCGCCAACGAGTCCCGCGGCCGCCGCGAGGCGGATGGTTTCGGCGACGATTTCAGGCGCGTCTGCAAAGCCATTCTCAAGATCGGCGCTGACAGGCAAGTCAGTGGCTGATGCCATCGCGGAGACGTGCGCCATCATCTTGTCACGGCCAATCGTTTGGTCCCGCTGGCCCATGGAGAATGCATAACCGGCGCTGGTCGCAGCCAGCGCTTCAAAGCCGAGGTGTGCCAGCAGCCGCGCAGTGCCAATGTCCCACGGATTGGGAATGATGAATGCACGGTCGCGCTCATGCAGCGCGCGAAAGGTCCAGCCTTTTTCAGTCTGTGTCGTCATGCGCGATCACGCTTGTCGTGCGAGTGTTGAGGGAAGGCCAAACGTCCCGTCCACCACTTCCACAAAGTGCCTCTCTTCACGGAGGACGAGTCGCTTGTTCTGCGCCATAGTGAAATTATCACGCGCTTCAGGATCTGACTTCAAGCGTGCCCGGTAGGTCTCATACGAGGCGAGACTATCGAACGCAATCAGACCCCATGCAACATCATTTGTCCGTTCATAGGGGAGAATGTGACACCTGGACACCAGTTTCCTGTGAGCACGACCATGAGCCTGGCGAGGCGCCTGTAACTGCTGGAGTGGGCTCGCCGGCCGGGTGCGCTGATCTTCGAGGACGACTACGACAGCGAATTTCGGTACACGGGGCGGCCAGTACCCGCGCTGCAAGGATTGGATCGACATGGAGTGGTACTCTTCCCCTCGTTGCGTCTCGGCTACCTAGTGCTTCCGCCCGATCTTGTCGAGTGCTTCGCAGCCACGAAATCTGTCGTCAACCGCCACGCTCCTCCCTTTGAACAGACCGTGCTCTGCGATTTTATAGTCGAGGGCCACTTTGGACGGCACCTTCGACGCATGCGCGAGGTGTACGCCGAACGGCTGTCGACCCTGATGCAGAGCGCGCGACAGCGACTTGCGGGATTGCTGGAGCTCTCCAGCGTCGAAGCTGGACTGCAGACGGTGGGCTGGCTGCACGAGGGAATCGATAGTGAGGCGGCGAGGCGGGCTGCGGAAGCTCGCAAGGTAGAAGTAACTCCGCTCAGTGTTTACAGCCGCCGTCCGATGCAGCGGCAAGGATTGCAGATGGGGGTTTGCTGCCGTGAACGCGAAAGAAATCAAGCGGGGCGTTCACCAACTTGCGATTGTGCTTGAAGACCTTGCCCGTGCGCATCCATGATCTGTCATCTGCAGTCCGGGCTTCTCTGCTGGTTGACGTACAATCGTGGCAGATAAATTGCGCCGGCCAATGCGTTGTGCCGCGAACGCGCACACTACCGGAAGGAATATTTCCTCATGCAACTTAGTCAGGTGCCTGATGCTTTTCTTAAGGCCTCCGTGAAGCAGATGGAGGTCGCCGAGCGCAATATCAATCGTTGTCTCGACAAGCTGTCTGACGAACAGATCTGCCATCGCCGGGCTGATTACGAAAATACGATTGCCAATCTTCTACTACATCTTGAGGGCAATGTGCGTCAGTGGTTCCTGCACGGCATCGACGGTCAGCCGGATGTGCGCACTCGAGACGCCGAATTCGCGCTTTCACCGCCTGTGCAACCCGATGAGATTCGTAGGCGTTTCGCCGCCACCCTCGCAGAAGGCCGAAGCGTCATCGGGTCGCTTCCGCCGGAGCGTTTGCTGGAAACGGTCAACCCCCAGCCAACCGGAAATTGGGGGCCGATGACCATCCTCGCAGCAATTTATCGAATTGTTAGCCACCTGGAAATGCATACCGGACAGATCATCCTGCTTACCAAGCAGCTCAAGGACTGCGATCTGGATCTGTCTATTCCGCGGAAGCGATAGCCGCGCACGCGGCACGCAAGAACGTACTCGCCATCGTTCAATATCGTGTGGCCGTATATTGTGTCCTTCGATGGCGAGCACGATCCCTGCAGAGTGCTAAACCAATACAGCAACTCTGGGCCAGATAATCGTTGAAGGTGACATCCTTCGCCCGCGCATAGCCGGTGTCTTCGTTCAGCTTGAGGAGTTGGGATTCGACCTTTTGCCGGACGGCCTTCTCTGTCCGGTAGAGTGTGCCGTCGAAGTATTGGCTACGGAGTACTCGCTTGCCGTCCTGCTCAACGTAGTAGCGGAACTCCCAGGCGAAGCCGTTGGCCCGCTTTAGACGACGAATTGAACCTGGTGATACTTGTCCCGACGCACCTTCATAACCCGACTCCAGAAACTCTTCTGGAAGCCAGTTCACCTTATCGTGGGTTATTAGGGGTTGGCCGGAATCGATGAAATGCTATAGATAATTGATTCTATGGAGCACCGGGCGGGAATTGAACCCGCGAATACTGGTTTTGCAGACCAGCGCGTTAGCCACTTCGCCACCGGTGCTCATCTCATGCTCTGAGGGCAGCCTCGCTGGCGCGAGACTGCCCTCAGAGATTAGCTACTTGGCCTGGGCGGCAAGATCCTTTCTTGCCAGGTACCAGGTTTCTACCTTCAGCCCCGCTCCGCCGCCGTTGGTGCGCTTGCGCGCGTCTTCCACCGTAGCCGGCGCCGGGACGATGACCGAGTCTCCCAGCTTCCAGTTAGCGGGGACCGAGACGCCATTGCCGTCAATCGTCTGCAGCGCCTCGAAGATGCGGATCAACTCGTCTACATTACGCCCCAATTGCATCGGGTAGTAAACAATGGCGCGGATATTCTGCTTGGGATCGATGGCGAAAACAGCGCGCACCGTGGCCGTATCCGAGGCCGCTTCATGCACCAGACCGTAGGCCTGCGAGACTTTCTGGTCGAGATCGGCAATCACCGGGAAACTTTACCTCCACGCCCGCGTTGCGCTCGATGTCGCGCACCCAGGCGATATGCGAGTAGATGCTGTCAATCGAGACCCCGATCAACTGCACATTCAATCTTTCAAAATCATCGGAGCGGCGCGCAAATTCAATGAACTCCGTCGTGCACACCGGCGTGAAATCGGAAGGGTGGGAGAAGAGCAATACATACTTGCCCTTGGCTGGTGTAATCGCTCAACTGGATGACGCCGTGCGTGCTCTTCGCTTTGAAGTCGGGCGCCTGCTCAAGGATGCGTGGGATGCGTGCATTCGAGTCGCTCATGTTTTCTTCCTCGTCGAAACTTGGTTGGCAGTTGGCCTTCGTGCGTTGCTTTCCAGGCTTGCTTTCAAGCACGAGGGAACCCGCGGCGGGAGGCCAGCTGCGGGTGGATGAGATTCGTATGTCAGGATTCGAAGCTTGCGATTCGATCTAGAAACACACCCGCAGCGTGCAGCAGCAACAGCAGCTGCAACAGAGGGAGCCCGGGTGGTGAGAGATATTTGCCATTGCTCAAATAGGAAGCGGCAGAGATGTCAGACTGCTTCGACTGCCTCAGGCATAGAACCCGCGCCACGAGGTGTCAAACTTCGGTGCTGCGGATGAAACGCATCAGAGTCGTGCTGTGCTGAGCTGTGCCGCGACGAGCAGTGCAAGAAATTCAAAAAAGGGAAGACGCTCGCGAGAAGTTGCAGGAATTATTTATTTCGCGGCAGCACTGATCCTGTAGCAAAAGAGCGCGCTTTTCCTTGAACGATTCACATGCTTTCAACAGGGCTGATCACGCGTATACGCAACGCTGGCAACACGACGCCGTTTTGCGGTGGAACTTGCGCAAAAAAGCAAGCAGCACTTCGCTTGATCTTCCCCGTTTACACATCGCTTTCATCTTCGTACTCTGTGCAAGCGTTGCCGTCGAGGTAACGCGACTGTCGGCCATTAAATCTGACAACTGAATTCAGACCGGACGCGCTTGGATGCGCGCTGCTGCTGGACGAAGACCTGCTGTCCCTGTAGTGCCTGGTGACCGCAAGCAGGCTCTTGTTCCGTTGCGCCGCAGCCATCCATGACGCGGCTTATTCCGTTCTCCCCCAAGCCGGCGGACAGCGCACATGCGATGTGTGCCCGCGTTTCACAGCTCCTTTGAAAGGAGAATTTTAGGACCCATGAGGCCGAAGAAAACGATTTTGTGTGTCGACGACAACGAACAAGCTCTTTCCGTTCGCAAATTCATGCTGGAGACCCGAGGCTATCGCGTGCTCACCGCGGCCAGCAGTGAACAAGCGTTGGAGCTGTTTCGCGAAGGAGGCATCGATCTGGTTCTGAGCGACCTGATCATGCCCTACATGGACGGGAACGAGCTCGTCCGCCGCATGAAGGAGTTGGCGCCCGGAAGTGCCGGCGATCCTGATCAGCGGGAGCGTGAAGGCTTTCGACCGCGCCAATCGTGCCGACGCCTTTTTGCCCAAGGGCGCCTGCTCGCCGGTTGAAATGCTGGAGCGCATTCGTGTGATGGTGGCCCGCAAGCGCGGCCCCAAGAAGGGACACGGCCTGCGTCCGTCTGGTCTGCGGAGCAGCGACCGTGGTGTGCCGAGCACGCAGCTGGAGCACCAGCGCGAATCGATCGGCGCTGAGTGGAGCGCTCGCTCGCGTCCCTTGGCAGACTGAGCGGCTCTCAATCAGGCCCGTGACAGCACGCTGCCAGTTACAATCAGGAACGTGCAGCCCATCATTGAGGCAAAGAACGTCAGCAAGATTTACCGGGCGGGCAAGGTAGACGTTCCTGCCCTCAGCAACGTCTCGTTTGTCGTTCCGCCGGGCGAGTTCGTCAGCATCGTCGGGCCCTCGGGCAGCGGCAAATCGACGCTCTTCTACATTCTTGGCGGGCTGACGCGCGCGACCTCGGGAAGCGTCTTGATCGATGGCATCGATTTTGCCAAGCTGAGCGACTCGCGGCGCACCGTATTGCGCAAGACGAAGATTGGCTTCGTGTTTCAGAAGTTCAATCTGCTGCCCACGCTGACGGCGCGAGGCAATATCGAAATCGCGCGGGAGATCGCCGGCAGCCACAGCGCGCAGGACGAAGAGCTGCTGAAGCACCTTACCGACATGCTCGGCATTGCCGGCCGCCTCGATCATCGTCCGTCGGAGCTTTCCGGTGGGGAGCAGCAGCGGGTTGCGATTGCCCGTGCGCTCATTACGCGTCCCGCCATTATTCTTGCCGATGAGCCGACCGGCAATCTCGACACCGCAAATTCCGATGCGGTGCTGGAGATGCTGCGGCGCTCCAACCAGGAGTTCAAGCAGACGGTGCTGATGATCACGCACAACCCTGAGGCGGCGGCGATTGGAGACCGCATCCTGCACATGCGCGACGGCCACCTGGTGGGGGAAGAGGGGACGGCTGGTTATTCCGGCCAGCCGGTGGTGGAGCAGGCGGGGAACGCCGGCCTGTGAGCCCGTCTGTTTGGGCCCCGGCGAGGGAGGAAGCCGGGCCCGCGTTGACCGGCGACTAGCCGCCCGATATACTGCCTCAGGACGTATGCGGGAGTAGCTCAGTGGTAGAGCATCGCCTTGCCAAGGCGAGGGTCGCGGGTTCAAGTCCCGTCTCCCGCTCCAATCGGCTACCTTCCGGGCTAGCGTCGCTGGGTTGCCCCAAAGGATCTAGGTACAGGGTGGTTGCAGCGCGCAGCATCGAGAAGATCTCAGTCTTTGAGCGCGAAGCGAGCCTAATGACCTGAGAGTCGCAGTTGCCAGACCGATTTTCTGCCCGGCGGGCGGTACAATCGTTGACAGATGGCGCGGTACCCAAGCGGTAAGGGAGAGGTCTGCAAAACCTTTATGCGTCGGTTCGATTCCGACCCGCGCCTCCATCCTTCCAGCGATTCGCCAGTAGATTTAGTGACTTAAAGAAGCTTCCGGGTCGCGCTCGTTCGTTCCCATTCGGCTCCATCTCGGCGCCCCGCAACACCCGCTAGATAAAGCGTCAGGTGCTGCAATGCCTGCAGCGTCAAAGCTACGCGATCATTGGGTTGGTATGTGGTTTGGGGTTGTCGTGCCTCGTGAAGCGCATCCGCATTGCTATTGTCCTGGAGCGTTCGTGGCGAAAGCGTCTTTTCGGGCTCAAGCCCTTGACGGGCTGATCGTTGCCCTTCGTGACTACAACATCCACGACGATGGCCTGTGGCGTGGCTCTGAAGCCCGGGACATTAAACTCGGGACATTACTTGTTGAGGGCTTCGCAGTGCTGGGAGGAATGTTCGGTTCCAGCCGTGTCCCATGCGGGGGAGTGGCCGTTGCGACTGAAACGCCTTTTTGCTCTGACTCGCTGTTCATGGAGACAGCCGATCCAAAACCCGCTACTGGAGGCGAAATAGGAGCCGGTGATACCGGCTCCGACGTCATGGAATTCGTCGTCACGCCGGTAGCTGTCGCTCGCAATTGCTGCATCTTCCGCAAAAGGCCCCCACAGCGGTTTGTTTCTTTATAAATTTGACTGAGAAAGCGAAATCAACGAGGTTGCTTCGTGGTCCAATGAAAACTATGTCGGCCTCTTACGCACACTCGAACAATCGCCTAACGATCTCGACGGAGCCCAACGCTCCTGTTCGCGGAGGAGGACATCACTGCCGCTGCTCCAGGTCCTGAACCATTAAGGCTGCGTTCTCTGGGCACGTTGCCGGCCAAATGCGCCGCAGGCGGGTTTTTGAAGGTCCGTGATTGGCGCGGTTCCGAGACACTGAGGTTGGTGCTCCCGCATGGTCTGCGCGGCAGGGTTGTGCGGTGTGACCCACTAAGTTTGGCTGACCTACTGGGAATGGCAACCGATCCGTCGTCCGGAAGCACCAGGCCGTGACGGTATGCGAAGGTAGCAAGTCCAAGGCGGTCACCCACCTGAAGCTTCGCAAAAATAGAGGTAAGGTGGTGCCACACCGTGGTCTCTGCGATACCCAGCCACAGAGCAATCTCCCTGTTTTTCAGGCTGCTACATACCAGCGGAAGGAGCTGACGCTCTCGGTGGGTCAGCCGCTTGATGCGTTGCGCCTCTGAGTCTGTGGCGGAGGGCGGCGAGAGGTTGTCGGCGAGCCCCGCTTCCGCCGCTGAACTCTCAAGCACTAGGCGTCCCTTGGACGCTTCGAAAACAGCCGTCTGGAGCTTGCGCGCGGAGGTCCATTTGCTGAGGAACCCGCGAGCCCCCAACCTGAGCATCTCCCGCTTCTCCTGCGAGTTCTCCGAGACAGTGAGAAAGATCACGGAAGTTGTAGGAAGGTCAGACTGAAGCAGCGCAGTGGTGGCCGCGAGGTCTTGCGATGCCATGAACCAATCGACCAACGCAACCTCAGCCTCTTCCGAGATAACCCTTTTCCGCAAGGACGGCAGCGTGGAGGCTTCAGCGACTACCTGGAGCCGGGGGTCATCCTCCACCATCTTCCGAACCCCGTGCACGATGACCGGGTGGGGATCCGCAACGATGACGCGAGTTCGCCGAGGCAATGGATCAAGGGAAAGGATCAAGTTATTCGAGCTCATGTTATGCCCCTATTTCGAAGAACTGGAGGGGGAGTAACGTGACGCTCACGCCCGCAGTGACCGGGCACACCTTAGCTTAACGCGAACTTGACGTCTGCAGCCAAGGAACTGACTTTGTCGTACGGATAAAAGAGCTCCTGCTGGAACTCCTCCAAGCTACAGTGCGAATTGCTAATCATTCAATGGACTTTTGGTAACTAGGAGAAAGTCATTTTGGGTACTCTTCTGACCGTGCCTTTCGTGTAGCCATCACGCCAAGCGCTGAACTGCAGAGCCGCTCGCGTAAGAATATTGAATGACTCTTCTACTCGAGATGCGAACCTGCTTTCAGATTGGCAAGGGCTTCCAACGCTACCAGGTCTCTCTTTCCGTTAGGGGTACTCGGCAGACGGTCTAAAGACCAAAATCTTTCTGGAATCATGTAGTTGGGAAGATATCGTGTCATGTGAGCAACGATCCCGGTTGCCGTAATATCGGCACTACGCTCCCCTACTACAAACGCATATAGCCGCTTCTGGTTCGTAGCGCCTCCGATGCCTAACACTGCAACATCCGCGATGCCCGGATACCTGCGGATCACACTCTCTATCTCTGTCAGCTCTATCCGAAAACCATTGATCTTCACCTGATGATCGATGCGACCGTGGAACTCCAATTTCCCATTCTCATTCCAACGCCCTAGGTCCCCTGTACGGTACAAGCGAATACTTCCCGCTGTGCCAACATGGGCGTTAATGAAACACCGACGGGTCAACTGCGCGTCATTTACATAGCCCCGCGCCAAACCTGCACCGCCAATGCAGATTTCGCCAATATCGCCAATCGTCTGAGGCTGTCCTTCTTTATCGAGAATGTAAATCTCGGTGTTTGAAAGTGGCCTTCCTATCGTCACTAACTCATCGCCGAGAGACAGCTTGTCTGCCGTCGACCAAATAGTTGTTTCAGTGGGTCCATACATATTCCATAATGAAGAAGATCGAGCAATCAACTTATTGGCGAGGTCGCGGTCGAGGCGGTCTCCGCCACAAAGAATCGTGAGGTTAGCGCAACCAGCCCAGCCGGACTCTATAAGGATTCTCCATGTAACCGGGGTCGCTTGCATGACCGTTGGCCTTTTATGGTGGATGATGCCAGCAAGAACCCGGCCAATTCTAGCTTGTTCTTCCGAAGCAAGAATCACCTTTCCTCCATAACTCAAAGGCAATAGGAGCTCAAGAGCTGCAATGTCAAACGCAACGGTGGTGACCGCTAACCAGCTGCCGTCGTCAGCAAAGCCAACGCGTTGAGCAATGTCAGTGATGACATTTGCAAGGGCTCCGTGTGTGACAGCCACGCCCTTTGGGTTGCCTGTCGTGCCAGATGTGTATATTACGTATGCTAAATCCGTCGCTTCTGGAAAGGATCGCTCACCGTCGCTGTCTCCGTCTGCTGTTGCGACTGGTTCTCGATCTAACACAAAGACTTGCGGCGATCCTTCGGGAAGATTCGTCATACTTTGCGAATCGGTCACGATGAACCGCGAAGCGGCATGAGATATAACCTGGCCGAGGCGTAACGTCGGATCGCCAGGATTTAGAGGTAGGTATGCGGCGCCTGCTTTTAGCACGCCGAGTATTCCAATAACGAGGTTCTCTGTCCTTCGGAGGCAAATCGCTACGACGTCGCCGCATCCAATGCCCTTTGTCCTGAGGTGCCGCGCTAAACGATCTGCCCGGGAGCCTATCGAATGATAGGTAAAGGTCTTATCATTCACTTCTAATGCTGTCGAGAACGGTTGTGAGATAACCTGCCGTTCAAATAGGTCTACAACGCTGGATTGACTTAGCGCCGCTTCATTGATTGTAGTGGCGGGCGGTGTACCGGGAGCCATTGGTTAGCCATTCTCCTTCTCTCTGCACGCGGGCGGCAGTTTGTCGGTTTGAGGTCTGACAGTGTGGCCGGATGAATTTAAAGTTGACCTCGGAGCCCGCGGTGCATGCTATGACCGTGAATCGGCTGCTTCTGCGGCCCCTAAAAAGCGGATCATCGTGGTGAGAAGAATCGAACATGCTTTTTGGGGCACCCCTCCGCGCAAATCCCACGGGAATGGTCTTTCCGCAGGTCTCCTGCAGGGGGTCTATCAAACAGGCAGATAACGCAGAAAACTTATAAGCCAAAAGTTTAGACGAAAATCATAGCCGACGCGAAAATGGCCGATCTTTGCAGTAGATTGCTGAAGGCGCAAAAGCCTTCAGCAGTGCTATGAGAAATGCATTTGCGGCATTGCGAGTTGCTGCAGTCTACCGTGAACTGTTCAGTCGGCCTTTACTTTCGCGCTAGGCTTTGCCCGTGCGTCGTGCTCTCTAATAAAGCCGGCTCTCTGACCCCTTTTGAAAAGATTATGACACGCTAAAATCCGTACAAGCGAATCCTTTTGGCGAAAGAATAATGTTGGATAATAGGCCGCCGGGCGCGGTGACTTTAGTTTTCCGAATTGCTGCCCGGAATGTTGTGGGTAACTTTAGTTACCACTATGCGTTACTTTTCGCTATTACTCCCACCTGTATCCGCCCCAAAATCGTACTACTCGACAAAACATGCAGTTTGCGGCGGATACTTTGGGAAAGCAAGAACTGCTGCGCACATCCCAATTGGCGTTACTCTTGGGTGTGATCTTCGCAGCCATGGCCTTCGCGGTAATGACAGGATGTGGATACACCGAGTCGACTACCGCTGGTGCGGGTGTCGCCTTTGGGGGCAGTGTGTATGGCGGGCGCAAGCCGGTGAGCGGCTCAAGCGTTCAGCTGTATGCCGCAGGTACCAGCGGTGCGGGTTCAGCCGCGCAGCCTTTACTCGGCAATGCTGTACAGTCCGATAGCAACGGTAACTTCTCCATACCCGCCGGCTATCGCTGTCCTTCGCCATCCTCCCAGGTCTACGTTGTCGCCAGTGGGGGCGAATACGGGCTCTCTTCCGGCAGCGGCAACCCTGCTCTCGAGCTCACCGCAATGCTTGGCTCTTGTGGCAGTCTCTCCGCCTCCAGTCCGGTCTCTGTTAACGAGGTCACCACGGTTGGCTCAGTCTGGCCTCTCGCTCGCTACATGACGTCCTCAACTCATCTTGGTTCCACGACGGATGACACTTCCTTCCTCGCCGCGGTCTCCAGCGTGCCCGAATTCGTCAATCTGGCGCAAGGCAGCTCTCCTGGCATCGCCACCGCAACTAGCTACTTCACCGAAAACGCCAAGCTCTACAGTCTTGCCGACGTTCTCGCTGACTGCGTCAACTCCTCCGGTGGCTCAGCTGGCGACGGCAGCCCCTGCGGTCTCCTGTTCTCGATCGCCACGCCTCCAGGCGGCACCGTTCCAACCGACACGATGACTGCCGCCATGCTCATCGCGCAGAACCCAGACAACAATGTCACAGGCATTTTCGACCTGGTCGCAGCGGACACTGCTTTTCAGCCGACGTTGACGGCCGCTCCGGCCGACTGGACCCTCACTCTAAGCTACCCGGTTGCTACTCCCTCCATCTCGCCAGGCACGGGTACCTACGCCGGCACTCAAGAGGTGACCATCAGTGACTCGACGCCAGGAAGCACCATCTACTACACGACCGATGGAACGGTGCCGACGAGTTCTTCACCGTCCTATGCGGGAGCAATCTCGATTGCCGTTACATCGACCGTGCAGGCAATCGCGGTTCTGGAGGGATCCACAAGTGCAGTCGCCTCTTCGACGTTGACCATCGGTTCGGGAGGAGCGCCGGCAAGACTGGCATTCTTGCAGCAACCCACAAATGCATTGGCTCAGGCCACGATCTCCCCGGCCGTCCAGGTGGTGGTAGAGGATACCAATGGAAATCCAGTGACGACCGCCACTAATCCAGTCACACTCGCCCTTGCAGGGGGCACCGGCCTCGGCGGAACGCTCACCGCCACTCCCCGGAATGGCATCGCAACCTTCAGCAACCTCACCATAAGTACTGCCGGAAGCTACACGCTGTCAGCAACCAGTCCGAGCCTCACTTCGGCGACGAGCACGACTTTCACCATCAGTACGCCCGGCAGCGCGCCTGTTTCTTCGCCGGTAAAGCTGGCATTCTTGCAGCAGCCCTCAAATGCATTAACTCAGGCCACGATCTCCCCGGCCGTTCAGGTGGTGGTAGAGGATACGAATGGGAATCCAGTGCCGGCCGCCACTAATCCAGTCACACTCACCCTTGCAGGCGGTACCGCTCTTGCAGGAACTCTAACCGTCACACCGCAGAATGGCATCGCCACCTTCAGCAACCTCACCGTAAGTACTGCCGGAAGCTACACGCTGTCAGCAACCAGCCCGAGCCTCAACTCGGCGACCAGCACAAGCTTTACGATCACCGCGCCCGGCGGCACTGCTCCTTCGCCGGCAAAGCTGGCATTCTTGCAGCAGCCCTCAAATGCATTGGCTCAGGCCACGATCTCACCCGCCGTCCAGGTGGTGGTTGAGGATGCCAACGGAAATACTGTGGCGACTGCTACCAATCCAGTCACACTCGCCCTTGTTGGCGGCACCGGCCTCGCAGGAACGCTGACCATCATCCCGCAGAATGGAATAGCAACCTTCAGCAACCTCACCGCAAGTACTGCCGGAAGCTACACGCTGTCGGCAACCAGCCCAACCCTTACCTCGGCGACCAGCACCAGCTTCACGATCACCACTGCTTCTACTTCAGGGACAGGGACAACCTACTATCTTTCTCCGAGTGGGAACGACTCTAACAGCGGTCTGTCCGCCAGTCTGCCATGGCTGAGTCCGAATCACTCCTTGAACTGCGGCGACACAATCCTAGCGTCTCCCAGCACGGCCTACCAGCAGAATAATTTCGCAGCCGGGAAATGGGGTGCGGTCACCTGTTCACCGGGATCGACTGCAAATGTGGCTTGGCTCAAGTGCGCAACATTCGATGGCTGCAAACTAACCTCCACCAATCAAAACGCAATGTGGGTCACTGCCTCTTACTGGGGCGTTCAAGGTTGGGAAGTCACAGCCACCGGAGGACAGGCCATATGCTTTGCATCCTACCCACCCACTTCGACGGCGAATCTGCACCATATTATCTTCGCTAACGACATCGCTAATGGCTGTTACGGCGCAGGTTTTGAGCCGGTACCCAACGGCAGTGCCGGCACCGACTATTTTGTTCTCATTGGCAACATCGCCTACAACGCAACCCAGCAGAACACTCAATGCGGCAGCGGCATCAGTATCTTTGAGCCTGCCCAGTCGGACACACTTCCGGGCACTCATATTTACGTCGCCGGAAATTATCTGTGGGATAACGTGGATGGGAACCCTTGTGCTGGTGGCACGCCTACCGACGGAGAAGGCATCGTTTTCGACACCTTCGACGCGAATAACTACGCTCAGCAGGCCGTGATGGAAAACAACGTCTCTTTCCTGAATGGCTCCAGCGGGTTTCGGGTCGATATGACTACCAAGGCTCCGGTCTATATAGTGAACAACACTGCCTTCGGAGACAACACTGATACAAACTTGAACTCGGCCTGGTGCGGCGAGATCACACTGCAGGAATCAACGGGGATTAACGTATCCAATAACATCGCCCGGACCAATTCAGCTACCGGTTGCGGTACAAATCCGAACTATGCTCTTTATGTTGCCGAAGGCGATGGCACCGATGTCGTGGCAATGAATTTTGCCTACGGGATGTCCGGGCTGAACGCAGGTCAGAACGGCAGCACCGGATTCTCGTTCGCAGCAAGCAACATTCTCGGCGTTGACCCTCAATTCGTGAATCCGCCGACAACGGATCCCGGACCGCCAAATTGCGCAAGCTCTACAAGCGTGGCGCAGTGCATGTCATCGACCTTCGCCGGCCTGCTCCCGAAAGCAGCCTCGGCCGTTGGTATGGGCATTCAGGCGTTAGGAGGAGCCACAACCAGCGACCCGCTGTTCCCAAGTTGGGTGTGCAATGTGGCCCTGCCCGCAGGTCTGATTCCGAATCACTGCCCTTAAAAATCAAAGCACCAGTCGTATTCACCTTGTATCCGGTGAATACGACTCGTGGCGGGCTTTGCGCGATAAAGCCGCTGTCAGGCGTGGCCCGTTTTGTACAGTAGTCTATCTCGCCCGTGTGCCTGCCTTGTGTGCTGCAGCCTCGCGATAGATTTCCAGATAATTCTTTGCCATTATCTCCGCCGAAAACCGCGACTCGATGGTTTGCTTGGCCGCGCGGCCCAGTCGCCTGCGGAGGTCTCCACATCCGAGGATCTCCTTGAGGCCCTCGGCCAGACCGCTCACGTCCCCCGAGTCAATCATCCAGCCGTTCACGCGATGTTCGATCACCTTGGTGATCGCGCCAACACGTGATGCGACCACCGCTTTGCCGCAGGCCATTGCCTCAAGCAGAGCCATCGGCATGCCCTCAGACAACGACGGCATCGCCAGCACATCGATGGAAGCAAGCAGCGCGGGAATATTCTCCTGCACTCCGAGAAAGCGCACGGCGTCCCGAAGGCCCAGGTCGTCTGCCTCTGCCTGTAGCGCTTGGCGATCCGGGCCATCTCCAGCAAACACGAACAGTGCGCTTGGGTTTTCGCGCAATACTTCAGGGGCGGCACGCAGCAAATATTGCAGTCCCTTTTGCGGAGCGAGCCGGCCAATCGCGCCGATAATCGGCCTGCCCTCCCAGCCCATGCGCTTAATCAGGTCGCTCTGTGGGTCGCGAAACGGTGTCAGGTCTATCCCGTTATCAACTACCTTGGCTCGAATGCCAAACCTACGCAGTTGGGGAACAATCGATGCGGATACTGCCACAACGTCATCAAAACCAAGCAGAAGCCCGCGCTCCATCGCGGAAATCAGCCAGTCTTTCTTCTCCTCGAACACCCATAGATGGCATGTGCTGACGAGCGCAATCTTGCTCTTGCGGGCGGCGAGCAGTGCGTAAAGGTCGGGCTTGATTCCGTGACAATGAATTACGTCGATTTGGTAGCGGGCCACAATCTCACGGAGGGACACGACCGAATTCCGATCGAACCGGCCTCTGCAGACGATCTCTTCTGTCGTCAACCCGCGCGCAGTCGCCTTCTCTTTAATTCCCACGTTGATTTCCTTCCGGGTGTTGAGGAAGGCGGTGACAACGGAATGGACACCCATCTCTTCGAGCGCGGCGGAAAGAGTAACAACCACTCGCTCGGCACCGTAGTAGCCAAGAGTGCTGCTGATTAACTGCAAAACATTCACGATGATCGTCCTGGAGAACTCAACGGATTCCGGCGCCAATGCACGATTGCCGGGCCGTCACGTCGTACCAGGCACGAAGTGCAGGAAGCAGGTCACCGGGGGTGCCCCCGTTGTACTGAACACAAGGTCCCGGCATTGGTTGTGAGAAGAAGATAGGTTCAACCGCTGCGGCGGAACTGCCATCGATTCGAGGGGCCAAACGCCGGCAATAGAGCGCCCACAGCTTCGCATCAAGACTTTCATTTCCAATCAGCGCCACCGCTTGTTGTGCAAAAGCCTTCAGTGTCGGAACCGCGGCAATATAGGAACCGGGCAAATGCTTTGTCCAGCCCAAAGTCTCCTGCACAAATCTCCCCAGCATTCCAGTCCGCGCGCGCTTCTTGTAAATCCGTGAGTAATCCTCCGATTCTGACGAGCGCAATGACTCGACGAATGGTCCCTCGCAGGCTTGCGAGTGCAGGTCAAAAAGCTCTCTCCACGTGATCTGCGGCAGGTTGGTCAGGTTCAGCGTGGGCGCGGCCGGCACTGATAGGAGGACTTCCCGCACCGCTTCAACTAGACTCGATATGGCGACCGCATTCGAGGCCTGCTGGCCATCGAACGGCAGACGAAACCGCTGATTCTGAATCAGATCGAAGATGGATTCGGACCACCTCAATTCCGGCCCGTAGACGTGTCCGACACGCAGAATCGTGCACTTGCCGGAATGCTTCCTTGCGTACTTCCGCAGCAGCACTTCCATCTGCAGTTTTTGCCGTCCATAAGCCGTGTCCGGCTTGGGTGATTGAAACCGAGATTTCTCGCCGCTAATATAATCTCCATATACGGCGACTGAGCTCAGATGCACCAGGTGCTTGCCCGCAGATACTTCTGCTAGTGCCCTCGCTAGCCGACGGTTCGCCGAGGAGGTTTTTGACGGTCTATATTGCGGGAGCGCACAGTTGACCAGCGCATCGAGGTCTCGAGTTATCTCGTTCAGTTGCTTTGGATCGTCCGTTTGGGCGGTGCGTACGTCCAGCCCTTGAGCGGCTACGCGAGCGGCGGAAACACTGTTTCTGCAAATTCCAACCGCTGAGATCCCTGTTCCCTTATTGATCCCGCTCAGCAAGGCAATTCCGACCTGCCCCGCGGCTCCTACAATTCCCACCTTTAAAGCGCACATTCCTGCACCTCGGTCCCTGATCCCTTTCGCGATTCGACGCATTGAGTAATGATTTCGCTGGTAAGAAGTCCCGTCTCCCTCCGCCATATTCCAGTTGCAGGCGTCCTGCACGCCATCCACAAAGTGAAGCCACTCGCTTCGGAAGGCCCGTAACACATGTTGCAGATGTTGCGCGGGCTCGGGATGCGGTAGTTCGACTGAAGCAGAGGAATACTGACCGAATGAGATTTCCAGGGCTCTTCCGGGATCGAGGTGCAGACGGATCTGGCCTTGTTCTAAGCCAAAGAGAATGCCTTGAAATATCGGGCGAATCCCGCTGACGGTAACCTCAAAGGTGGCGTCCTCGCCGGATCCGCAGGTTACAAATCCGGAAGCGGAAGTCTCCACCTCGTAACCATTGACAACCTTCTGCGCGCTAGCCTCGATGCGTGCCCCGATTGCGTCCGCGACGAACAGTCCTTGATCGATAAGATGACAGCCCGTCTCCAGCAGAACTCCCCCTCCTGATGCGCGAGCATCGTTCCGGTACGACGATTGGCTGACACCGGTCCGCTCCAGATGCGCTGACTCGCTGGCCGTGATGCTTCTCAATCGCCCGAGAGTTTGCGAGCGAACCATGCGGCGGGCCTCTTCCACGGCCCAGTAGTACCGCCGCATGTATCCGGCCGCCAGCTTGACATCTTTCTGCGTCGCTGTGGCGAGAATCGCTCTGTGGAGACTGGCGCTTGGCGCAAAAGGTTTCTCACACAGTGCATGCCAGCCGCGCGCGAGCGTCTTGTTCAGAATCGACTCCCGCGTCCCAACCGGAGTCGCTACCAGCACTGCATCCACATCGCTGCACTCATCAAGATTGCTGAATGCTCGATCGATTCCCCAGTTCTTTGCAACGCGTTTGGCCCTGGGAGCTGAGGCGTCGCACACCCATTTGACGGTCAGGCCTGAAGTGCGAACGAGCACCGGCAAATGCAGTGACTCGACGACGTCTCCGCCTCCTATTAATCCAATATCCATATGAGCATCCTTTCCCGTTCGAGGACATCTGCGAAACATCACAGTGTCACATTTAGCTTACGCCACCGGGTCTAAGCGCCTTTCCGGCGGTGAGCTTTCGGGCATCTGTGTTGAATAACGCCAGGCTGGGTACCGTTGCTCCTCTTGCGAGGAGGAGAGCTAGTTGGCCGGAGGATTTTCAGGTGTCGGCGATACCGCCGGCGGATACAACGCGTCGCGTGGCTTGGGTTCTCTGTACCATTCTCGCCTCTTGGCAACGAACGTATGTGTTCCCCATGCCACGCTGAGCACGCCGGCGAATAGAAAATATCCCACTGTGATTCCGCTAGCTCCCCAGAAACGTGCGGATATACAAGTACTTACCCCCATCAGGACAGCGACTACCACCGCTTGCACAAGCAGCGGTTCGCGCTTATGGGCTCTCAGGTAGAGAGCTTCACTGAAAAACACGTGATTGAGCAGCGTCGTAGCCAGCAGCAAGGCAAATGCCCAACTAGGAAGCACGCGCGCCGCCAGGTGGGGCAAGAATCGTCCGCCAATCGAAAGGCACACAAAAAATCCCGCGCATGCGGTTGACAAAAGCGCGATCGATTGCAGTAACGTTCTAGAGAAAAGACTATCCAATGCTGAAGTCTCTCCGCGTGCGATCAGGCTCCCGAACGGTGCCGCTTTCGTGCTCATCCAGGCCAGGCCCACGGTGCCAATCGAGTTCGCGATGCTCAATGACATCCCCATCCGTCCCGCTGCGACCGGCCCACGAAACAAGAAGAGAACGGGATTAATCAATTGCACCGTAAAGTAACTGGACAGCCAAGTAACTGCAATTCGCCACTGGAAGGGCCATATTTCATGCCTCCAGCTCACGACGTTTCCTGCGACATCGCGTCGTAGAAGCCCGGTGAGCAAACGGCGGAACGGCCGTTGGCTCAGATAGCCGATCTGAACCACGGCGTTTCCAAGGATCAGCATTGCGGGAGAAAAGAGGCCGTGATGGGTTAACATTGCCGTCCACGCCAGCACGCTCCCGACCAGGGCCTGTAGAAAGCGCATGTGGGCGATATTCGAAACAAACCCACAGCCTTCAAGGAACGCGCAAACCGGATCGAGTTGAAAAGTGATGGCCGAAGCCACAACCAGCGAGAACCATGGCGCTCTCCATCCTTCCGCCATCCCGGGTTGCCCGTGAGCCGCAAAGAAATGCAAGCCCGCGGGCAGCACGGTTGCGAGCATCAGCATAGCCACAACGGTGTACCAGCGAACTGAGGTTTGCAGCACGGACGCAAGACGGGAATGAGCTCCCTCGCCGCCTCTGACCAAGCCATCCGCAGTCAGTGATAACGCTGCGCGCTCATGGGCGGCCATTTGTATGATGACAAAAGTGAAGCCCAGCTCGAACACCACCTGGAGTGCGACCAGGCTGAAAAATGTGTAGTAATACCCTTGTTCGCTCGGCGTTAGGAAGTGAGCGATCAATAAGACCGTGACCACGCCCGCCAAGGCCGACCAGCATCGTGCCAGGACAGTAAATGCGATGGCCCGGTCGATTCCCGTCCAATGCTTTATCCTCGCAATGTAGCCAGAACAAATGCTCTTGAAGCGACCGCCAGGGCGAGATCCGCCTGTCAGGCTTTCGTCGGTGGTATCTTCGGACAATTGTTGCGAGGGCACGGTGTATCCCCAGGAGAAGAACTGCGGTTGAGTGCTATGAATGAGAATTGGCCGGCAGCTTCGTAAAATAGGTCCCACGGCCGGATGTCGCAATTGGAAGTGCATGCGAAACAGGAAAGGATCTGGATACAACTCCAGTGTTGAGGTTAATCCCGCCCGCGAATCGCAGATGCGGTGCCCGCGGCCAGCGGTTGACCGACTCCGCAGCCTGATTGCAAAACGTCGTTATAGATCTGTTTGTGCATCTGCGCAATGCGTGTCCACGAGAATCTCTGCGCGAATACTTTCCCGGACAAGCCGAGATCCCTCGCCTCACGGGGAAATTTGCGAAGACGCTCGAGGTGAGCAAGCGCCTGCTCCACGCCGGCTGTAGGCAGGATCACAGAAAGCAACTCCGCCGGCGTATCCGGTCCTACCCGCGTGAGCACTGGTAGAGCATTGGTGAGAGCCGCCTGAAGGCTGCCCCGCCTGTAAGTGGCGCCATCGGGAAAAGGCAGATAAGCCGCAAGAGAGCCCGCCATGATCCGCGCGACCTCATCGAACGATGGATCGATAGTCCATTCAACCTCAGCGGTCGCCTCCGCACGCAGTTTCTTATAGTGATCTGCTCGCCGCTCCGGCACGCTGCCTATAACCTGGAAGGTAAACGGCAGGCCGCATTCCTGGCTTCGACGGGCCAATGCAAGAAAATCCTCAATTCCCTTGTCGGGCCGGATCTGGCCAAAATGAAGCACATTGACATTTCTTTCTCTTATTCCAGGAAATGCCGGAACATTGCTTCCTATGAAAATGACTTGTTGGCCGACCCGCGATCGACCATAGTGCTCCATCTCTGTATCGGTTGTGAAGAGCAACTGATCCACTGCCCAGGGGAACAACTTGGTTGAAGTCCGTTGCCACTTGGACAACGCTGTGTACTCATGCAAGGTGGCAACGAACTTGCCGCCCAGATTCATTCGTCCCATGAGGTGCGGCCAGAGCGATGCGCGGTGTCCTATCGAGGGGTACTGCAAATGGAGAATATCGAACTTCCGCTGCCGGAGCACCTTCGAGAAAGCCAGGAAATCCTTCGTGCTCCAGCTGGGCGGCGCCATCACCTCGGCAACAACGTCGCACTCTCCAAGTGCCTTCGCCAATCTCTGGGCGTAGTCCTTTACACCGCAATGCCTGGTGTGAGTATCTCCCACCAGGAGACAGACCGTTGGATTCCTCATTTGTAACTCTCGCTTTTTTCCGCGTCCGGCGTGATGCGGCTCGGCGCGTAGGAAGGGATGCGCGGCTCGTAACTGCGAATCCCCGTCAACTGAAGTGCAATATGGCAAAGGAACAGCGAGTTATTGACAGCGTAGCGCTTCACCAGCCGCCTTGGCTCCTGGACCAAGCGATGCAGCCACTGCAAGCCCGAGTCTTTCATCCATTGGGGCGCATCGGCAATTCTTCCGCTATTGATGTTGAATGCTGCACCTACCCCCACAAGAAGATTCACCGGCAGCTTGTCGATATATTGCGCCATAAACCGCTCCTGCTTCGGCGTGCTCAATCCGACCCAGAGAATGTGGGGTTCAGTTGCTTGTACCTTCTCCAGGAGTTCCTGTTCTTCTGCCGAGTTCAAGAGCCGATAGGGCGGAGTATAAGTGCCGGCGATCTGCAATCCCGGAAAACGCTGCACGAGACTCTCTGCGAGCGACTCGGCGACTCCGGGATCTCCGCCGAACAGAAAATGACGGTAGCCTCTCTTCAGGGAGAGTTCGCACATCCGCAACATGAAGTCGGGCCCATACACCCTGGCCATTCCACCATGTCCCTGCAATCGCCCAACCCACACCGTGGGCATTCCGTCGGGCGTGGTGAGAAATGAATTGTTGAGGATCCTCCGAAACCTCTGATCGTTCTGCGCCTCCATCACTCCATGGACGCCGGTCACACAGACATATCCCCGGTGGTCCTGTTGAATGTGATCGTCGCAGAGACGCACGGCATCGTTCATGTCGATAGCGCTCACGCGCACGCCAAGTACATTGCAGCGCATATGGAAAGAGCTGTTTGTCCGGCTCAGGATAGGCATCAAACTCCCCTTGGATGTCTGTCGAAATCGGCTAGCACGGTTTTGCATGACACTACGGAATGGTTGAATCCGCGATGTTATACGCTAGTGCCGACGGTGGATGCTGCGGAACTCCAACGACGAGGGGGTTCGTCGTTTTCAATATCGCTCATTGATTGTTCAGTGCTACCCGGCCACGCATTCCGGGACGTCCTTTAGAGCGCTCACCTGCCGACTGACCCACTCGTATGTGTGCGTCAGCCCTTCCAGCAGCGGAGCGGAGGGGGCCCATCCCAGCTTTTTCCGAATCAGGCTGTTATCGGAGTTTCTCCCTCTGACTCCAAGCGGTCCCGGAATATGTTTGATCCGCAGTTGCTTGTTGGCTATCTTCATTGCCATCTGTGCAAGCTGATTGATGGTGACCATTTCTTCTGAGCCGATGTTGACCGGACCCACAAAATCGGATTCCATGAGGCGGCGTACACCTTCCACGCACTCCTCAATATAAAGAAACGAACGCGTTTGATTGCCGTCGCCCCAAATCTCAATCTCACCGCCATCGGGTGCCTCTGCAACCTTTCGGCAGATAGCGGCCGGCGCCTTCTCGCGTCCGCCACACCACGTTCCCTGAGGGCCAAAGATGTTATGAAAACGGGCGACGCGAACTTGTATCCCATGGTTTCGCGCGAATGCGAAATACAGACGCTCGCTGAACAGCTTTTCCCAGCCGTATTCGCTATCGGGCGCCGCGGGATAGGCGGACTCTTCGGAACAGACAGGCTTTTGCGCGTCCTTCTGGTTATATTCCGGATAAATGCAGGCGGAGGACGAGTAAAAGTATTTATGAACCCGTGCCTTGATGCCTTCATGGAGTATGTTCAGGTTGATGGTCGCGGAGTTGTGCATGACGTCTGCATCGTGCTCGCCCGTAAAGATGTATCCGGCCCCGCCCATATCTGCGGCAAGCTGATATACCTCATTGATTCCCCGGAGAACTCTCCCCGTGAGCGACACATCGCGCAGATCTCCAACGACGAAGTCATCGGCGGCCGTTCGGTCAAACTCCGGATATTTCAAATCGACGCCGCGCACCCAATAACCGTCCCGCTTGAGCTGGCGAACCAAGTGACCACCAATGAATCCACCCGCACCTGCAACAAGAATTCGTTTCACCTTAGCCTCCTCTTTATAGCGCCCAGTCGATGTAGACTTTCACACAGGCCGGGATTGTGGTTGTCTATCGCAACATACGCGTAACTGCAAGTACTGCTTCACTGTGAGTTATAAAAGCCAGCTACATTCCTGCACCTAGTTACACCGGCGTGTCAAGGCCGTAAAGAGCCTGGACAAGATACTCGATGAGCCGCCAGCCCGAAGGGCCGATGATGCGATAGCATCGCGGTCCTCAATCACGGCCGTAAGTCACCGGCTCTAATGCGTATCATGCGGGGAGTTCGGTTGGGGGTACTTTCTCTTTCCGTCAGCAGTACGGCTCATGAGGGACAAACTCGTGGAAACTGCTATCTCGGAAGAGCAGCGCGCTTCAATCCGCGATACGCGCAGCCTGGCGGAGGGGGAAGATAGCGATATACCCGGTGCTTGGAGCTGAACGCTTTGCGAATCTATGCGATCGTTTCGCGGGCCCCTGCGATGATACCCAGGACGCCGAAAAAGATTGTATTCACAGTTCCTTCGAAGCAGGAGATGAATTGAGCGTTCACCAGGTAAGCGATCGTGAAAGCGATGACCCAGGCTGAGCCTGAGATCCCGATGAACCTGCGAGAGTTCTCTCGGGCCTTTTGCACGATCTTGAAAAGTGCGAGTACGTAAAGGGCAAACCCGGGTATGCCGAATTCGACTAAGACCGTGAGGGCTGTATTGTGGGAGGCCACACCCTCCTCCACTTCTCGAAAGTTAAGCCGGCTGATTCCGAACCCCTGTTGCACGCTGGTCATCGCTGAACCGAATTTGAAGAAGCCGACACCCAGCAGGGGATGAATAGTCACCAACCTGACCGCAGCGCCCCACAAGTTGAGGCGATAGAGAATGGTGCCGCCATCCTCTATCCGCTGGCTGACGGCGCCTCCGGCCGCGGCAAGCAAGACCGCGGCAAGACTCACCATGACTATCCGCCGGACATTTGCCTGCTTTCGCGTTCGGCACCATCCCGGAAACCACAACAGGGCAAGCATGATGGAGAGCCATGCTCCGCGTGTATAGGTGAAGAATGTGCCTGCTAAGCAAAGGGAAATAGCGATCATGTAGTAAGGAGTTATGCCCCGCCGCAAGCGAAGAACCAGTATCATCAGGACCATTGCCAGCAGCAGGCCATTGAAGGCCGGCTGGATAAGCGTTCCGCCGGACCGTGGGTATTCCAGCCACTGGTTCTGGTAGAGATCGAAAGGCCGCAAACTGGGATTGCCAATCCAAAGGGGCAACACACGATCGTAAAACGGAGTTCTCTCCAGAATGGAGACAAAACCGGTGTAACAGCCCAGAGCGATCAGACCGTCCTGAAACACCTTGATCTCCCGCTCACCAAAGCCTATCCACGCCGCGAGTATGCAGGCAAGGAAAGGAATCAGGCAGTCGCGCGTGAGAGCAGGAAGAGCTTCCGGCGCGAAGATAACTCCGTGAGCCAGAAGAAAGACGCAGAGTGCCGCCATGTAAGGGTTGACTGAGCGCAGTTGCCGCTTCCGATAGAAAATCTGGAAGGCCATGGCTGGAAAGAGAATCAGCACGGCCAAGTTGTCAGGACGCTGCAGAAGGGACGTCATTGATTGGAAATGCAGCGGCGAATAGATTGCCAGCGATGCGATGTAGGCAACAAAAGCCGCACCGATATTGCTGAAGGCTAAAAAGAGAAAAGAGATAAGCCAGCACGATTTCGCGAGGTTGCCGAGCGGGCCAGTATCGACGGTAGAAAATAAAAGAATCAGAAGGGACAAATACAGCAAGAAAGCGTCGTGGTTGGCTGCCTTTTCCCATAACACGCCGAACGCGGGTGGGTGGCTGACCGCGGGCGCCATTGCCAAAGAACTGTAGTTTTGTTGCATCAGGCTTGCTCAAGCACGGTTGGCTTCACGTCTTGCTCCCCCACTACTAACGGCCGATATAAACAGGTTCCACAAAAAAAGAATCCAGTATTTCCTTCGGTACAACATCTAAAAACCAAGCGGATTCAAATAGAGACCAAAATTTGTCGCCTTCATGAACCGCTCGAACTTATCGAGGCGGCTTGAGGTCACGAACAGCATGTCACCGGGCTCAAGGCTGGCATCACGTTCCAGATCGCCCGTTTTCTTCATGTTGCTCAGGTTAAGGACGCGAACCTCGCCGTCGTTCTTGTTCAGATGGCGAAAGAGCAATACCTTACCAGTGGCTGCGCTACTCTTCGGCCCCCCGGCCAGGAGCACGGCTTGCATCGCCGTCATGTCCTCACGCATCTCGATCTTTCCCGGCGTCTGGACCTCGCCACCCACCACTACGTAAGGCTTCTCGAAGTCCTTGAGTACGAGGGTCAAATCGGGATTGTTGAGTCGAGTCGAGACCCGCTGGATAATTTCCGCCTTGGCCTGCTCAAGGTCGAGACCTCCCAGTAATACGTCACCGGCGATGTTGAGGTTTGCGTGCCCGTCCGGTTCCAGAGTCACCGTTTGATTGAACTCCGGAGTCAGCCTGTAACTCAGTTCAAGCACATCGCCCGGATGGAGGATGTAACGTGGGCGCTGATGGAGTTTATCGTCCGGGCGTGCATATCCGGTGACCAATACGAGGGCAAGGGCGATCAAGATGCGAAGTGTTTTCATGGTTTTCTCTAACAGCAGATCAAAGTAGGTTGTAGATGGAATCAGGTACGGGGTACCGTCGCTTGTTGAGAACCAGGCCGAGAATCTTACCGCCCGCTGCCTCGATCCGGCACTCTGCATTTCGAATCTGAGACTTTCTGGTTCGATCGGCCTCGACAACCAGCACGATGCCATCCACCAGGGGCGCAAGGCTAATGCAATCGCTACTTACACTAAGCGCGGGGCAGTCGATGACCACATACTGAGAGCGCATCCGAAGCTGCTGGACGAGTTGCTTGCGATGCTCCCACCCGGACATCCAGGCCGAACGTCCTGGCAAACCTGAAGGGGCCGTTGGACTTGGTTTAGCCGGCTGGTTCTTCAGCCATTCCATATCCACGTTAAGCGCGCTCGCCGGGGAGCACCCGCGCATCGCCTGCAACAGAGACCCGACAACATGCGTCACTCCTTCTCCGCTGTTCACCGAAGTGAAGGCCACAGCAATGGAGTTGGAGCTGGTACCTGAACGAGGCGGCGGAAAGATGTTATACACCAGAGTGTCATATGCGCTGGTGGCCACCGTTGTTGTTAGCGCGAGATCTTCCGAAGATGTTAGAAACGCCATGTCTGGGGCTCCCCTGTTGGATTTGAACCGAGGGCATGATCAAGACGCATCCTGCCCGCTTCCTCTGGCGAGCGGTCTGCCGGTTCCATTGTGCCTTCATTGAGCGCCTTCATCCCCCCCTCTAATTGACCGTACGGGATGGTAGCGAGCACGGGATAACGAGAGATAAGCTCGAGCTCTGCCGGCGTCGAAACCTGCTGGCGCATGGCCTCGAAGAAAAAGACTGCGCAGCCCCCCAAAAGAAAAGCTATCAGCCCCCCAAGGGGGAGGTCTATCTTTGGCCGAGGTTGTGACGGAGTCAGGGAGAGCGTTGGATATTGAACTACGGCCACGTTCAGCCACTTCTGTTCATCCATCAGATCACTCACAAGGGAGTTGTCCCGCTTCTGAACATAGGCCTTATAGCCGTTCTCCAAGTCGACAACCCGCTGCTGGAGGGCATCATAGTCTCCCGATTGCAGCTCGACCGAGTTCAGATCGGACTGCAGTGAATTAATCTGGGATGTCAGGCTGGCGTGCCGGGCGCGCATCCCAGTAAGGGTGACCAGGTTGGTGCTGAGATCGCGCCGCGACGCCTGCCATTGGGGATCGACATCGCTCGAGACCTCATGTGGCCTCGCCGTCGTCGCTTGACTGAGCGCTGCCGTGGTATTCGCGATCTGCTGATCTACGTCTTTCACCAGCGGATCGTTAGGAGTGAATCTGGTCATAAGCTCGGTGCGCTTGTTCTTGAGGGTCACGAGCAGGACGTTGAGTTGATCGAGGGTCCCGGTAAGGGGGGCGGACCGATCCAACGTTGACATGCGTTGAGGAGTCGTAGCAAGCTGCGCCTTATCCGCGTCGGCGCGGTGTTCGAGTTCGCTGATCTGCACATCCGTGTCCCGCGCGGCTCCCTGGAGGTCGTGCAGCTTCGTCTCCAGGGAAGCCTCCTGGCCACCCAGCGTTACGAATCCATGTTTGTTCTGATACTCCGCCAAGTCGCGTCTTGCCGCTTCCAAATTCTTCTCGTATTGCGCCGCCTGCTGTGTGAAGACCTTGGAAGCGCCGGGCAGCCGGCCGAGATCCCGCTGCTTTCGCAGAAATGCCTGCAGCAGCTGGGTGAGAGTATCCCTTGCTACTTCTGGGGAAGTCGCCACGATCTTGACCGAGAACGCGTGCGAGCTTCGAATCGTACTGACGTCAAGATGCAATCGCATCCTGCTGACCGCCCGTTCGTGAGCAAGCAGTTCATCACGCGACCTGGAACTAACGGGGCGCTTGCTCCATCCGGGATCGACCACTTCGTCAAGGATATCGTCACTGTTCATCACAGCAACCTCGGAGTTGAGCTGCTCTTCCGAAACGTCGTTTAAAGCAGGGGTATATCCGCTATCGCCTGCGGTGACGGTTTCGTTAAGGCGAGCATTCTGGACAAGAAGAACCATCTCCGAAGTAAAGCGCTTTGGAGTTCCAAACGTATAGAAGAGGGCCAGGCCGAAAACAAACCCCATGACCATCAGCATCTTCCAGCGCTGCCGGAAGAGCGCTTCAACTATGCTGCGGAGGCCTGCTGGGTGTCCACCGCCGGCTTGACCTGGTGTCAAACGAATCTCGTTCTCGAGCATCCTTACTCCTTCACATCTCGATTAGCGGCCGGTAAGACTCTTGAGCGAATCGTGCTTCTCTCAGCCGAGGCAGATTACGATTAAGTTTCTGGGGGGAACTACAGTATACAGCGCGATCAAGAAAGATACAGCGCATCAAGAAAGCGGAATAGGACTAAGGTACTCAGCATCTAGCGGGATCAGTAACGAGACCGTCCGCTTTTTATCGGTACTTCTGTAAGACACCTGCACTCCGGTCTTTCCTCAACTCGCCTGCCCGCGCTACTGAAGACAGACCTTTCTAGGCGTGCTCGGAGCTGACGGCCACGACGATCGGTTTATGAGGGAGTCGTAAAAGACGGGTAAGAAAGTGGCGGACGCGATCTGTGTTGGCTTCAAAACAGCGGTAAATGCCATAGGCCACCATGAAGGTGAATATGAAGATTCCAGCCGTAACGCATAGCGAGCGCGGAGTCAGTGACCATGGTTTCCAGGAGCGCATCATGTAGGCATTCAGGAACACGAGAATCGGAAGATGCACGGCGTACAGCGTGTAAGACATGTTCGAAATGCCCGAGGCGATGGTGCTATAGAACGTTTTGGGCGCGGGCTGGCGGCGGTGCAGTAACAGCCAAACCAGCGTCGAGAAAATTGCGCCGATCGTCACGTCGCTGGCAAAGAGCGGCCATGACCTCCCAACAGCCACGAGAATGGTCATCAGGAGCAAGAGAGACGTACCGGGAATAGCCCATCGCAATTGCCAAGGGCGCAGCCTCAGCGGCAACTGGTAAACCGCAACCCCCATCAGCCAGATAAGGAAATAGCTGGAGATCGATGCGCCACAGCAGGCAAGCAGAACCGCCAGTGCGCCGCATGAGAGCCAGCGGTGGCGAGCAGGGAATTTCGCCGCGAGTGCAATGGCCAGAAATGGAAAGGCGACGTAATACCAAAATTCGTAGGAGAGACTCCAGAGCGGCATATCTGTGCCGAATGTTGGCACCAGAATTCCCTGCAGGAAGAGCAGATTTCCGAAAAGCACGGTAGGCGTCAGGTTGGCCGCCAGATGTGTAACTACCTCGTACTGTCCGGGCGGTCCAGTGTAAATAGAAGCGATTCCGGAAAACAGACGCATCCCAAGACTGTCGAGCAGCCAGGTAATACAGAGCGCAGGTATCAGCACAACCCAGAGGCGCGTGAGCCGGCGCAGCAGGTAATCCTTCCACGTCCACAACCCCTCGGCCATTCCCCGTAGACTGCTCCCGCCCACAAAGAACCCGCTCAGGACGAAGAAGACAACAACCGCTTCATGTCCTATCTGAGGACGATGCGGATGCAGAGTTGCCGCAGTCACCCGCGGAGCGCTTCCAGCGGCATGCGCCAGCATCTTATGAAAATCGGGCCGGAAGAAGAGTTGCGGGATATGGGTGAGAAACACAGTCAACGCGGCAACTCCGCGTATCATGTCCAGGTGCACCGAATATGCCGGGATCTCTTTACGCGCTCTCACAGGCCCTCGTAGAAGATTCCACCTCGGAGGATGTTACTTGCACCGAGACCGAGCGCTGAATCATCTCCACAGAAAGAACCAGGACGGATTGTGCCCCGCACCGGACGAATGTACCCTCGATTCCCGCCAGGGTTCCACCGACGACGCGGACGCGATCACCAGCTTGGATGAAGGGATGGGGAGAGCATCGGGTACCGCGGGATAATAGTGTCCGAATGCTTTCCACTTCATGCTTCGGGACCGGTAGAGGGCCCCGATGATTGCCTACGAAGCCAACGACTCCGGGAATTTTTCTAACGCTGAGTTGAAGCTCAGCTGTTCTTAAGATTTGAACGAACAGATATCCTGGAAAAAGGGGTACAGAGACCACTTTCTGTCGATCGCTCCAGCGCCGCACCTCCTCGATCAAGGGCAGGAAATACCTAATCCCAAGTCCATCCAACATCGCGGCTGCAACCTTCTCTTGGCGCGAACGCGTAGAGACGGCATACCAGGATGATTCGTCGAGAGAAGGATGCGCTTCCATGATTGGTTGCATAACCGGAGCTTCCTTTGCCCCTTGCGCTATCAGCAGCACGTAGCTCCGCCCTTTCAGTCCCAGGACCGCTGACCGATCAAAAATCAGAGGAGCGTTTTATTACACATCTGGGCTACGAATAACCCGCGTGGTTAGTTCAGCTTCAAATAAAATACAGCCGTTCCAGTTGGCTGCAGTCGAGACAAGGTCACACTAAGTAATCATTTATCGTGCAAATTTACGGCTACGACATTTGATCTGCGAAGGGGGACAGGATGCGCAGCTTTGGTCTCTGTAGCCACAGCTACTTCCTTTCGCATTGAGGACGCCAAGGGCTCAGCTCATTCAATTTTCTGCGAAAGGGGGGTGGCGCAGGTCAAGATCTAAGGAAGCCCAAATGCGAGTCAATGGGCTCTACCTGATGGTTGCTTGTCATGCAAATATGACTCAGTGCAGGGCAATTGTAAAGTGCATTCCAGTAATCGCCTAAAGTGCGAATTTTGTCGTTACCAGCAAGACCATTTGTCTTCGATTGGGTGACCAAAGATCCGTGATAAGCACTTGATTTCCGTAGCACCTGAGACCACCGGACATTATGATGGCTTTACTCATTAACACAGCAGCAGCAGTAAATCTGTTGTTCTTTGTTCGCCTGAAGTGCGGCGTCTGCTGAAGCGCGGTCCCCTCCCCAACCTCCTTCTTTGCCGCCATGTTGGTCGCATCAATCAGATGAGACCTCGGTCTGCACGTCACCTCTAGGATGTCGAAAGGGTAGAGAAATGCACACGCTTGCACTTGCTCCTGAAATGTCGAAAGAATCAACCTTAGCCGCCATCAAAACAAGGATCGGTCGGATGATCGATAATGTTATGGCTTCATTGCCCAACCCGGAGCAGTTGACCAGCGAGCAGCAGCGCGAGATCATAGCGCGTTATACAGCTGTACTTGAAGGCAATTTTATCTATTGGATGACGGCGGCTTATCTGGCGGTAAAGTCAGAAGAGGCGCGTCCGATTATCATCGATAATTTGCTTGAAGAAGTTCGGGATAGTCATCCAGCCATGCTGCGAAAGTTCGCAATCGCCGCACATGCATTCCCGACAGAGTCCGATGCGCTTGCCGTTCATGATGATTTAACGAAGGTTCGTTTATTCCTCGGACGGCTTTCAGGTGTGCAAACCTTGCTTACCATGGCCTTCTTTGAAGGCTTCATTCAAAGATTTATGACGTATTTGGCGGATCTGGCAATCGCGCGAGGATCGTCTGAGCTCGAGTACACCGACGTTCATGGTGTTTGCGACATCGCGCATACAGAGGGTTTATTTCAGGCATTGTCTTCCGAGATGGTGTTAAGTCCACTTGGTCCGGACGCGAACATATTCGAAGGAGTTGAGCTCTTGAACGCGCTGCTCAACCGCGTCATTCACGGTGGAACCAGTGCCGAGGCAGCCTGAGCGCCAAATGACCGTGTCACCGCAAATCCAACGTTATCCTGACAGCATTCTAGCCGAGCGCGCCGGATACTTCCCAGTTCCCGGTGCGCATCTTTATACAGTGCTGCACGAGGTTAAGAACCCTGTTGCGCGCACTCTTTTGGTAGGACCGTTTGCTTCGGAGCGCCACAGCTCTTACCTACCATGGGTTCGGTGGGCGCGCTATTTGGCGGCGAAGGGAATTGAAGTGCTCCGATACGATTACCGTGGTGTTGGGGAAAGCACGGGGCTATTCGAGCACATGACCCTTGAGTCCTGGGTCGATGACGTTCAACTTCTTTCCGCATGGCTGAGGAAACGGGGAGAGGATGTACCCCTGATACTCCACGGCCTTGAGCTGGGCGCACTTCTAGCAGCGAGAACATTCCACAACGGCGAGGCAGACGGTTTGATATTGTGGTCTGCGCCTGCCAATGCAAACAGTCTCCTGCGATCGACTTTGCTGCGCTGGATCGGACCGCAACAGCTCTTGAAGCGCGAAAACGAACGGAAGCCGGCGTCCCACTATTTTCGTCTTCTTGAGGGCGGGACAAACGTGGAGGTTGAAGGCTATGAGTGGTCAGCAGAATTGTGGCGTCAATCCTTCAGCTTTGGCTTACCGGCGCCGATGATGCCTCCAAATGACCCTACAAATGCCTACGAGAGACCTGTTCGAATAGTCGCGTTAGGGAAGAACGCGACGCCCCTCGTTAAGGGTGGCGTCGCAGGTTTCGAAGAGAGCAAAGACTTTAACTGGCTATTCGCTCCTAACTATCACTGGATCGCCTCAAGTTTCAGCATCCCGGTGGAGGCTTCATGATTAGCGACAAGGTGGAAATGCGTGAGCTGATTACACTGGGCGGCAACGGGGTACTGCTGCGCGGTACATACCATAAAGCCAAGGGCAAAGTGGTAAGTAATGCGAGTGACTCGAACAAGAACATTGGAGTGATGTTTCTGAATGCTTTGTTTCACCCAAGAGCCGCGAACGCCGATTCCGCAGTCTATTGGGCTGACTCGTTTGCGGATCGTGGTTATCCATCCTTCCGTTTCGATCTGCCGGGATTAGGGGATAGCTACGGAGACATACCAAACGATCTTCTTAGATTCATCAACGACGGGGGCTACGCAGCAATAACGTCGTACAAGCTAAAGGAGCTGGTGCATAGCTTTGGTCTCTCGGGAGCAGTGATCTTTGGCCATTGTGCGGGGGCAACAACTGCAATATACGCGGCTTCAGAGTGCAAAGAGTGCAAAGGGCTTATTTTGATGGATCCATATTTCAATTTGCCTAAAAGCTTGACGTCTAAACTACGGCCAGAACTGGTGCATTGGGCCAGGCGAAGCAAAGTTGGAGCGGTTGTTCGCGCTACGTACGACCGGATCCGAGAGGCTCCGAGTGTACTTCGCAAAGGTGCACTGCCGGCTAACGCAAATTTTGCCTTCGTCTCGCGCTGGAAAAAGGTGGTGTCGAATGGCCTACCGATCCTGATTCTCAAATCACCTGAGCCGGGAGCCCTCGGCAGTAGCAGGCTCAGGTCTGGCACCTTCGATTATCTAGGACATATCGCCTCATTTGCCGTTCGTAGCGATCAAATCACGATCAAAACGATCGAAGACACTGATCATTCGTTTGCAAATCGCGCGGGGCGAGTGGCTGTTCGGCAGCACACGGAGACCTGGCTGGGCGAATATTTCCCGGAAGCAAATGGCGGGACACCCCTTTTGCAAAACCAGGGTTTGCAGGTTCAGGAAAGAAATTCCGTAACGTTGGGTGCTCCGGCTCCAGCCTACGTTTCGACTGGAGAATAAAAGAATATGGTCACCAGTAATGTCAGAGAGGAAATCACAACGCAGTTCCGCTTAGTCGCTCGCGAGCAAGATAAGCGGCTGGCACCGCTGACCGATGATTTGAGTCTGCTTGACTCAGGGCTCGACTCGCTATGCTTTGCCATCCTCGTTACCCGGCTTGAGGATTCGCTGGGAGTCGATCCCTTCACCGCCTCGGAGGATGCTACCTTTCCCGTGACCCTTGGCGACTTCATCAGTTTTTACGAAAATGCAGCAACCTAGCCAGGTGTCGCTCTGGAACGTGCTCAGCGCCGTTGGCGATTTGTCAGGCCGCTCTGTCTGCGGCGCAAAGGCGAGCATCATTTTGTCCGATCTGGTCGTTGGGTCTGCGCTCGACGGCCGAGGCCATGAGCTTTGCGGGCGCTCTGTCCTGGTCGCGACAATCGATCAGCTCACGGCAGTTGCGACGCTCATCGAACTCGACGGTCTTGCACGCCGTATTGTTCTATACCCCCCGGATTTGCCGCTGGAACATCTTCCTTTTGTTGCCAGTTCCGCTGCCGTGGACGCAATCGTCTCCGACCGAATCACCAGTGGACTCGAAATTCCAGGTGTCAGGTCTTTCATCCATTGCGATGGGAAGATCGTTCCCCGCACTCGTGACCGGAGTGTGGAGCACGAGACGGAATGGATTCTTCTCACATCTGGTACGACGGGACTGCCGAAGCTGGTCGTCCACACCTTGACTAGTCTGGCCGGCGCAATCGAAAACAGCAACACCGCGGCAGGCCCAGTGGTTTGGAGTACGTTCTACGACATCCGCCGTTATGGAGGTCTGCAGATCTTTCTTCGCGCCATGGTTACCGGGACATCCCTGGTGCTGTCAAGCGCACAGGAGTCGACTGCGGATTTCCTGGCTCGCGCCGGCGCACATGGAGTTACGCACATCTCCGGAACGCCCTCCCATTGGCGACGCGCGTTGATGAGCCCTTCGGCTCACCTGATCGCACCGGAGTATGTCCGTTTGTCAGGAGAGATTGCGGACCAGGCAATACTTAACCAGCTTCGTTTTGTCTATCCGCAAGCTAGAATCTCCCACGCTTTTGCTACGACAGAGGCTGGCGTTGCATTTGATGTAAAGGATGGCTTGACGGGGTTTCCTGCAAGCGTAATCGAGTGCACTCCGCATGTAGAAATGAGAGTCCAGAACTGCTCTCTTCGGATCCGCTCCAACCGGACGGCGGCCGCTATCTAGGCAACCAAGGCAATGTGCTCAAGGATGCTGAAGGCTTCGTCGATACGGGGGATGTGCTTGAGTTGCGAGACGACCGCTACTACTTCGTTGGGCGGCGAGACGGGATGATCAATGTTGGCGGCCTCAAGGTCCATCCTGAGGAAGTCGAAGCCGTCATCAATCGCCATCCGGAGGTTCGGATGTCTCTTGTCCGGACCAAGAAAAATCCGATCATGGGCGAGCTCGTCGTTGCTGACGTGGTTCTGAGAACGGCAACCCGGTCAGGGAACAACGACGATCGTATGATACAGCAAGCCATCCTGCTGCTGTGCCGTGAGGCGCTTCCCTCCCACAAGGTTCCGGCGGCGATCAACTTCGTTTCTGCTCTGGCTGTCGCTGAGACTGGGAAGCTCGTGCGTCGCCATGCGTAATGTAATCGTCACTGGTGGGAGCCGGGGGTTAGGCCTGGGAATCGCTCGCAGGCTGACCAGCGAGGGGTTCCGCGCGATCGCCATTGCGCGTAATAGAAACCGGCCAACTCACCTCGGCGATGGAGCAAGCAGAAGCCGCCAATCCTGGCTCCTTTCATTTCGTCCCCTTTGATTTGGCGGAGATCGAAGGCATTGCAGACTTGGTTAAGAAGATACGAAAGTCCTTTGGGCCGATCTATGGACTGGTGAATAACGCCGGCATTAGTCACGAAGGCACCCTGGCACACGATGCACAACTCCCAGATCGAGCAGCTTGTGCGCTTGAATACGCTCTCGCCGATGGTGATCACCAAATATGTGGTGCGCTCCATGATGGCTGATGGAGGCGGCCGGATCGTCAATATAGCCTCGATCATTGCCTTCACCGGCTATAGCGGACTGTCGGTTTACGGCGCGACCAAAGCCTCCCTCATCGGCTTTACGCGGTCGCTGGCCAGGGAAGTGGGCCGCATGGGAGTGAACGTGAATGCAGTCGCTCCCGGCTTTGTCGATACCGACATGACCCAGGGTCTCAACAGACGAGCAGCGGCAGCAGATCGTGCGCCGCAGTGCGCTCAAGCGACTGGCAGACGTCGACGATGTCGCCAACGCGGTCGAGTTCCTTCTCAGCGACCAGGCGAAAAACATCACCGGAACAGTACTTACCGTCGATGCAGGGAATACGGCTTGAGCAATCTTCAACATGAAGCTCCCAAGGCCGCCACTGGCTCTGCAGGCAAAGCTGGTTGCGCGCGCTCGAGCTGACTGCGCCCATCGCCCGCAATCGCAATCGCGTATTTCCACCGTGATTGAGAGAGCTCGCCGCGCGATTGGGTGATACGCCGGCCCTGCTCTCCGACCGCGAGTGCATGACCTATCGAGCGCTCGCCGAGCGGTCGAACCAATACGCGCGGTGGGCGCTGGAGCAGGGCCTTGCGAAGGGCGACGTCGTCTGCCTGCTGATGACCAACCGGCCTGAATACTTTGCGATATGGCTTGGCATCACCAGCGTCGGCGGCGTCGTCTCGCTGCTCAACACCAACCTGGTGGGCCCTTCGCTCGCTCACTGCATCGACGTCGTGTCGCCCAAACATCTTATCGTCTGCCGCGGAGTTTGTCGAGACAGTTGATCACAGCGCTGCCGGACCTTGAGGCGGCCCCAACCGATCTGGACTCACGGCGTCGAACGTTCGCCATTCCCGCGGATTGACATCGGCGTTGATGCAATTCCCGGCTGAAACGCTGAGCACGGACAGAGCGGCGGCCGGTAACCATCGACGACCGGGCGCTCTATATCTACACCTCCGGCACCACCGGACTGCCCAAAGCCGCCAACGTGAGCCATGCCCGCATCATGCAATGGAGTCTTTGGTTTGCCGGCATGATGGGTGCGGAACCGGCAGACCGGATGTACAACTGCCTGCCGATGTATCACAGTGTCGGAGGCGTGTCAGGTCGCCGGGTGCGACGCTCTGCTGCCGGCGGCGCCGTGGTGATTCGCGAGAAGTTTTCGGCCAGCCAGTTCTGGAATGACATCGTTCGTTGGGACTGCACGATGTTCCAATACATCGGCGAACTTTGCCGCTATCTGCTCCATACCGCGCCCTCTCGGCGAATGAAACCGCGCATCGGATCAGGATGGCCTGCGGCAACGGACTGGCGCCTGAGGTTTGGGACAGCTTCAAGGACCGATTTCGCATCCCCCAAATTCTGGAATTTTATGCGGCCACGGAAGGTGCGTCTCTCTGTTCAATGTCCAAGGCAAGCGCGGCGCGATCGGCCATATCCCGGCCTATCTGGCGCATCGATTCTCGCCGGCCTTGGTGCTCTTCGATGTAGAGAAAGGAGAACCGGTCCGCAACGAGCAGGGATTCTGCATTCGTTGCGCGCCGAATGAAGCCGGCGAAGCGATCGGCAAGGTTGTGGACGACCCCGCCAACGTCGGCAGCCGGTTCGAGGGATACACGAACCGGGAAGCCTCAGATAAGAAATTACTGCGCGATGTTTTCGAGCCAGGGGACGCTCTGGGTTCGCACCGGCGATCTGATGCGAAAAGATGAGAAGGGCTATTTCTATTTCGTCGACCGCATCGGTGACACATTCCGCTGGAAAGGTGAGAATGTCGCGACCTCCGAGGTTTCGGAGGCGATCTGCGCCTTTCCAGGAGTCAAGCACGCCAATGTTTATGGCGTGGCCGTTCCTGCCACAGAAGGCCGTGCCGGCATGGCCGCACTGGTTGCCGAAGATGCATTGGACCTGGTTGGATTTCGCAAGCACCTGATGGTCCGTCTTCCCCCCTACGCGCAGACCTTTGTTCCTGCGCATCCGGAATGAGATTGAAGTGACAGGCACCTTCAAGTACTCGAAGACCGAGTTGGTCCGCCAGGGATTTGATCCGGTCCGCGATCGATGATGATCTCTATTTCGACCACCCTGAATCGGAGGCATTTGTTCGGCTCGACAAGGAATTGTATGACCGCATTCAGTTCGGCGGCATTCGTTTGTAAAGGCCGCGCTGAAAGGCCTCGCACGGTTCTCTCAGCGGTTTGCCCACTGGTAACGGAAAAGCTGGATCGTAGTTGCTCTTAACAGGTATTTCTTGGCAGTTAGGGAAGTAGGGTGAGAATGGTTATCGATGAAATCCGGGGCGATTTCACTAAGCTACAGTCCGAGATCGCGGACGGCCCCATTCTGCCACAGGTGGCCGCGGAAGAAATTCGAACCTACCTCGCGTCTCGGTATGACTTCAATCGAGCCATGGCGCTCGAAGAAGTCATTGCCGATGTGGAGAAGATGTTGCGCGACGTGGCAGGTCCAGGTAACCCATCCTCGTTACTTCGGGCTCTTTAACCCGAGTGTGACGCTGGCATCCGTCATTGCAGACACGCTGGTCGCCATGTATAACCCGCAGTTGGCGAACTGGCGCACTTCGCCGGCGGCAAACGAAATCGAACGGCACACGCTTGGCTTGGCTCAGCGCGAAGTTCGGCCTACCAGCAGACGCCATCGCGACTTTCACCAGCGGCGGAACGGAGGCGAATCTCTCCGCGGTCGTTGTCGCTTTAACCCGGGCTTTCCCCGACTATGGCGAACACGGTCTTCGGCACCTCAACGCCGCACCCGCGATTTATCTGACCGAAGAGACCCATCACGGGTTCAACAAGATCGCACACATGACAGGGCTGGGACGGCGGGCGCTTCGTAAGGTAAGCGACAGACCGTCGATCTGAAAATGAATGTCGGTGAACTGGAAAGACAAGTCGCTGAGGATCGGAAGAACGGTTTTGCTCCGTTCATGGTCGTTGGCACTGGCGGCACGACGGCAGCCGGCGTGATCGATCCTCTGCCGGAGATCGGCGCATTTCTGCAAGGAGCAGGGCCTGTGGTTTCATGTCGATGCCGCGTGGGGCGGAGGAGCCATTATCTCGCCAAACCTCAAGCGTTATCTGGCCGGAATCGAAGCCGCAGACTCGATCACCTGTGACGCGCATAAATGGCTCTCTGTTCCGATGGGATGCGGGATGTTCTTCTGCCGGCACGCTGATACGGTCGCACAGGCCTTTCGCGCGGATGTCTCCTACATGCCCGGGAAGAAGGTTGGGCCTGTCTCCGATCCGTACACGACCATCGGCACAGTGGTCGCGGCGGTTCATCGGTCTGAAGCTCTTTCTCGCGCTCGCAGAGCGCGGCGAATCGGGATACGCCGAGATGATCGAGCACCAGACCCGCATGGGGCACGTATTGCGCGAGTCACTGAAGGCCTCCGGGTGGCGCATCGTTAATTCGACCCCGTTGCCGCTGGTTTGCTTCACCCGCGACGGCCTCGTCCCCGCCAAATTCCTGGCAGCTCTCCACCAGCGCCAGATCGCGTGGATGTCGGAAGCGCAGCTCGGCGACACTCCCGTCGTGCGCGCTTGCATTACCAGTTTTAGGACTACCGAGACCGATATCGACTGGGTAGTCTAGCGAGATGAATCGCCTCCCCTAGCAAGAGGAAAATCCAGTGGTAAGCAGGGGCAACTGCACCTGCACAGACCACAGACGGATAAACACATGAAACGGGAAACGATCGCAATTCACGGCGGCTACGACGTTGATCCGACGACCAAGGCTGTGGCCGTGCCGATCTATCAGACGGTCGCCTATGCATTCGATAGCGCCGACCATGCCGCCGCGTTGTTCAACCTTGAGGCGGAAGGTTTCCGCTATACCCGCATCGAGAACCCGACCACGGCAGTGCTGGAGCGCCGCGTCGCCGCTCTCGAGGGCGGACTGGAGGCGCTGTGTGTCAGCAGCGGCCAAGCGGCGGTCAACTACGCTGTCCAGAATGTCACCGAGTTGGGAAGCAACATCGTCTCGGCTCCCCAACTTTACGGCACCACGCACACGCTGTTCGCGCACCTTCTGCCAAGCCAGGGAGTCACTGTCCGATTTGCGGAGACCGATCATCCGGAGGCGATCGCAAAGCTGATCGATGACAAAACGCGCGCGGTCTTTTGTGAAAGCGTCGGCAATCCCGCGGGAAATATCTGCGACATCGAGGGACTGGCTCATGCGGCCCACGAGCACGGGGTACCGCTGATCGTCGATAATACCGTCGCCACGCCCATCCTGCTGCGGCCCATCGAATATGGCGCCGACATCGTTGTCAGTTCCCTCACTAAGTTCATGGGCGGCCATGGCACGACGCTCGGCGGGGCCATCGTCGACAGCGGCAATTTTCCCTGGAAAGAGCACGCTTCGCGGTTCCCGATGTTCAGCCAGCCCGATCCTTCCTATCATGGCCTGGTCTACACCGATCATTTCGGGAAAGCCGCTTATATTGCGACGATGCCGTAGCGTCTACCAGCGGACGACCGGGGCGGTGCTGTCGCCGCTTCAGCGCTTTCCTGCTGCTGCAGGGAATCGAAACGGTTGCGCTGCGGGTTGAGCGGCATGTGGAAAACGGCAGAAAGGTAGCCGAATTCTTGCGCAACGACCCAAGGGTAGAGTGGGTCAACTATGCCGGATTTCCCGACAGCCCCTATCGTGCGTTGGCGCAAAAATATCTTGGCGGGCACGGCTGCTCTCTCATGACCGTCGGCATCAAGGGAGGCTTCGCGGCCGCAGTCAAATTCCATGATGCACTCAAGCTGGTGACGCGGCTGGTCAATCTGGGCGATGCCAAGTCGCTGGCCTGCCACCCGGCCTCGACCACCCATCGGCAGATGTCTGCCGAAGAGCAGCGCAACGCCGGCGTGTTGCCGGAGATGATTCGGCTGAGCATCGGGATCGAGCACATCGACGACATCCTTGCAGATTTGGATCAGGCGCTCGAAGCAACACGATAGCGGTATCGTGCTGCCGAGTAAATCGTTGAGAGGTTTGGAGAGATACGCTAATGCCCGTTTATTTGGACACAAAGTATCCCAGTCATGATCGGCAGGCAGGCAGCAAGCGGCTCTGCGAGGAGCCGCAAGCACCATTTCAAGAACGGTCGAGCAGATGCCTCACGATCGGGCTGATCAACAACATGCCGGACGGGGCGCTCGAAGCAACGGAACGTCAATTTATTTCACTGCTTGATTCGGCTTCAGACGGCATTCAGATCCGTCTGTTGCTTTACGCGTTGCCTGGCGTCCCGCGGAGGGATCTGGCCGAACACCGTGTCAGAAACTTCTATTCGAGTGTTGAACTTCTGTGGGACAGGCATCTCGATGGACTCATCGTGACCGGCAGAGAGCCCTTGACACCCAACCTGACCGACGAACCCTACTGGGAGACTTTTACCAGAGTCCTGGAATGGGCTCAACAAAACACCTATTCGACAGTCTGGTCATGCCTGGCAGCACACGCTGCGATTCTCCACATGGATGGCATCCGCCGGATTAAGAATGATGACAAGCAATTCGGCATCTTCGAGTCTGCGCGGATATCAGATCACCAGTTGACCGCAGGTGCTGCTTCAAGCTTCAGACTTCCACATTCCCGCTGGAACGGTATAGCAGAAGATGAACTGACGGATTCTGGATACAGTGTGCTCACGCGGTCCGCTGATGTGGGCGTGGATACATTCGTTAAGCAACAAAGAAAGCTGTTCGTCTTTTTTCAGGGGCACCCGGAGTATGAATCCGATACGTTGCTGCACGAATACCGTAGAGATGTAGGGCGGTATCTCAAGGGAGAAACAGATAAGTACCCGTCTATGCCGCAGAATTACTTCGACGAAACTACGGTGGGCGCATTGACGGTGCTACGGGAGCGCGCTATTTCCTGCCGTGGTAAGGATCTACTGACGGAGGTCTCGACTGCCCTGGGAAGCAGTAGAATTGAGAACACCTGGCGCTTGACGGCTGCATGTATCTATAGAAATTGGCTGGAGTACATATGCACGGAGAAAGAGAAGACGTTGAGGTCGACGAAAATCAAAGTCACCCCGGGCGCCTGTCGGCTTCGTGGCACCTGTTCAAACTGCACCGATGCAGGTGCCGGTTCCACTCAAGTCAGTATAGCCATGTCAGTTCTTAGGAAGTAAACGCCCTGTCAGCGTGGATAGCCGGCGAAAACCAGCATAGCGCCCGGCGGGCTGCAGAGCCCGGTTATGTTTTCTGCGTAGCGGCTAGACACTGCCGCATAGGGAATTAAGGAAGGGGTTACGTCCTATGGTTTCTGTCCTGCCAGCTCTCACGGCCGCCGAGGTTGTTCCTTCGGCGACAAAGCTCCTGATCAACAACCGCTGGGTCTCCAGCGAGTCCGGCAGGACCTTCGCAACAATCAATCCCTCTACAGGCGAGGAGATCTGCCAAGTTGCCGAAGCCGACGAGGCCGACGTCGAGAAGGCCGTTAAGGCAGCAAGAACGGCGTTCGAAGGCCCGTGGCGGAAGATGCGCGCATCGGAGCGGGGACGGCTGCTTCACCGTCTTGCAGACTTGATCGAAAAACATGCCGACGAATTGGCGCGGCTGGAGACCCTTGACAACGGCAAGCCTCTTTCCGTGGCTAAGGCCGTGGATGTTCCGAAGACGGTCGCTTGCTATCGCTATTTCGGAGGATGGGCAGACAAGGTTCAGGGAAAGACGATTCCCATAGATGGCGAATTCCTCTGCTACACACGGCACGAGCCTGTGGGGGTCGTGGGACAGATCATTCCCTGGAATTATCCGATGCTGATGCAAGCATGGAAGCTTGCCCCTGCATTGGCCACCGGTAACACTATCGTGATGAAGCCGGCCGAGCAAACGCCTCTCTCCGCGCTTCGCATTGGGGAGTTAATCATAGAGGCGGGTTTCCCGGAGGGTGTGGTGAACCTGCTGCCCGGGCTTTGGTCCCACCGCAGGAGCGGCCATCGTGAGTCATATGGACGTGGACAAAGTGGCATTCACCGGCTCGACCGAGGTCGGGCACCTGATAATGGAAGCGGCCGCCAAGTCCAACATGAAGCGGGTCACCCTGGAGTTGGGTGGCAAGAGCCCGAACATCATCTTTGCAGACGCGGACTTTGACGAAGCCGTGGAGGGCGCCCACATCGGCCTTTTCTCCAACCAAGGGCAATCCTGCTGCGCCGGGTCAAGAGTCTTTGTCGAAGAAACAATCTACGATCAATTTCTCGAAAGGAGTGTTGCCAGAGCTCGCAAGCGCGTTGTAGGCGATCCCTTTGATTCCAGGACCGACCAGGGCCCGATGGTCGATGAAACACAAATGGAACGAGTGCTTGGCTACGTTGATTCGGGCTGCAGGGAAGGCGCCATGCTGGCCTGCGGCGGCCGCCGCGTCGGTGATCGGGGCTACTTCGTCGAACCCACAGTTTTCGCCGATGTTCAGGACGACATGAAGATTGCCCGCGAAGAAATATTCGGTCCCGTAATGAGCGTGATTCCCTTCAAGACTGTGGATGAAGTGATCACGCGGGCAAATCGGACCAACTATGGATTGGCCGCGGGTGTCTGGACGCGTGACATCAAAAAGGCGCTTGCCGTTGCCAACGGCATGCAGGCTGGAACGGTATGGGTGAACTGCTATAACGTCCTGGACACCCGGGCGCCCTTTGGCGGGTTCAAGCAGTCGGGCATCGGGCGCGAACTGGGCGAGTATGGTTTGCAGGAATATACGGAAGTGAAGACAGTCACCGTCAAACTGTGACCAGAATGTTCTTAGCACGGTACTGGCGGTCTTAGCGCGTTATACCGCACCTCTGCCCGCGAAGACCGCCGGTAATGTCTTTGCCAGAATCTTCAGATCGAGCCATAAAGACCAACTATCAATGTATTGCATATCCAGTTCCATCCATCTCCCGAACGTGGTTGTGCTCCTGCCATGGACCTGCCAGAGGCAGGTAATTCCCGGACGGACGCTGAATCGACGATGTAACCAAGCTTGGTCAAACCCCTGATAGTCACGAAGCGGAAGAGGCCGGGGCCCAACAAGACTCATGTCGCCCTTCAGAACATTCAACAACTGGGGCAGCTCGTCGATACTGGCTTTGCGGAGATACCTGCCCAGGCGAGTGATGCGAGGGTCTTCTTTGATCTTGAAGACGGGACCGTCGGATTCATTCAACTTTTCGAGATCCAACTGCTGCTTCTCGGCATTAGCGACCATGGTTCGAAATTTGTACATCCGGAATTTTCTCTTGTTCAGGCCCACGCGCTCCTGAACGAACAATGCCGGCCCGGGCGAATCAAATTTGACCAGTATTGCGACGATCAGAAGCATGGGTGCGAGAAGGATGAGCACGGTCGAGGCAGTAATGATGTCCAGCAAGCGCTTGAAGACCAACGGCCGGCCTTCGCGCAGATTGGTGCTGTATGTCAACACATGCGTGACGTCGAGTTCGTTCGAATCCACGCGCCCTTGCTGAAAATCGAATAGGCTGGTGAGAGCGCGTACGATAATCCCTTGCTCCTGGCACTCGCCCACGATGCGAGCTGCCTGGGAGTAGAACGACTTCATGGGAAGAGCAATCACCACCTCATCGACGATGTGCTCACGCAGAAAATCGGAGAAACGCTCCAGGTCAGTGACGATTGACTTGCCGTTCTTCGCAAAATCCCGGTTTCCCATCCACTCTTCGTCTGCAAAACCTATAAGCTGATAGCCCAATTCCGGCCTGCTGTCGATGGTGCGGGCAAATTCCTCGGCACGAGGGTTAGTGCCGACAATGAGCACATGGCGCAGGTTGTGACCATGCCTGCGTACCGAGGCGAGACACTCACGCATCAGCAAGCGGCAGAGAATGAGACTTAAACTCGATATGGCCCAGAACACCACGATGAAGGCCGGCGTGATCATCTCGACCCGGAAAACATGCGCAGCCATGGCGAGCACAATAACAGCTACCGAAGTAGCCTTGAGGACGTCTACGACTTCTTGTTTTCGATCCCCGAGCCGTCTGGATCCATACAGGCCGAAGGCGGAGAAAATGAGATGCCAGAAATAGAAGAGCCCCAGAAACAAGAGAATGTTCAGCACCTTGACCCGCATGGAGATGAAGAAGGCGAAGGAACTGAATGCGGTAAGATGCCAAATCCGGACTGCTGCTACCACATAGGAAAAGGCAATTATCCCGAGATCAGACAGCATAAACGTCTTAACCAGGATTTGCCGGCGGAAGTTTGTCACGGGAGAATCACCTCTAAGCAGTTCATCTAGTACCGAAACGGACTGGGGAGGGGTGTTTTTCTTCCTTGCTAAGCTTGGGCGTACGCGTCCCTCAACGTGAGCGAAGTACGCTTTGAAAGCTTTTGGACTTAGGGGAGGTTTTGGGGGACTAGTACGAGCTTATAGGATCTGCAACTGCAGGTCTATGGCAGGATCCTGCTATCAGACGTCCGCGCGCTACCTCACAAGTTCCGTTCTCTTGAGGGACCGGGATTGTTTCTGCATCATTCAGGTCATCGACAGTTATCCGGAAAAGGCCCTGACAAAAGACGCGGTGCCTGTAGATACGGATGCAGTCCTGTTTTGGAAGATTGTGGACCCCCAAAAAGCGGCTTTGGATGTAGCTGGCTACCAAAGCGCAATAAGTTAGGCCTCACAAACGGCTCTGCGTGATGTTATCGGTAAGTTTCGGAGATGCTCGAAGGAAGAGACAAGATTAGCGGCGTGCGGCGCAAGATTATTGATGACCGCACCGAACCTTGGGGAATCAACGTCATTTCGGTCGAGGTTAAGGACGTGTTAATTCCCGCGTCTTTAGAGGATGCGATGTCGATGCAAGCGCAGGCGGAAAGAGAGCGTCAGGCCCCGTGGGCCGGAGCGCAGCAGCGGGCACGGACCTAAAGCTGGACGCGGAGATTCTTTCCTATTCGCGCAGCAAAGGCATCTTTGCTGGAGTCAGTCTGGATGGTGCCGTGGTTCAGATAGACAAGAGTGGGGATCAGGCTATGTACGGCGCCGATGTAAACAGGCATGAGATCGTGGACGGAAAGGTTGCAACGCCGGCCTCAGCAAGAGACCTGATTCGCGAGCTTCACGCATACACCGGTAGAACGAGCGGAAGCCGTCAAAGCTCGATTTCCTCGCGCTCCTCGAGTTCATCACACGACGCCGTCGGTCGAGAAGCGGCCCAGAGAAGCGTCTCCAGGTGTTCGGACAGCAATCGAATTGTCGGCGCATCGAAAATCGCCCGTAACGAAATGGTTGCGCCGAAGTTGTTCCGCAAGCGAGAAAGAACGCCTGTGGCGAGGAGCGAGTGGCCTCCCAGCTCGAAGAAATTATCGTCAATGCCGATGTCGCTAATGCCGAGCGATTCAGTCCAGATCCCCAACATCAATCTCTGGGTATCAGTTTCAGGTGCAACGTAAGAAGACGTTAAATTTGGCCGCGCATGTAGCGCATCGGCTGTGCTCCGCGGCTGCGGATCTGGCACGGAATCACCCGAGGTAACCGAGGCAGCGAGAATGTTCTCGGATTCCTCCAGCAGGCGGCGCAAATCGCGCGTGATCACCGCCACCTGAGGCAGTCCCGATGCCAACACGCGCCGGAATGCCTCGACTCCTTCGGCGGGGGCGATTGCGGTTTCCCCGTATTCCCGACGATTCCACTCGGGTGTATCGTTCCCGGGGAGCCTCTTGAAGGCCATGCCAACTTCTCGCCAGGCGTCCCAGTTGACGGAGACGACTGTTGCGCGGCCGCCGTTGAAACGGGAGGTTGCGAAAGCATCGAGGAAGCAGTTCCCGGCAGTGTAGTCGATGGAGCCAGCGAAGCCGCAAATGGCGTTGACGGAGGAGCAAAGCAGCAGGAAATCGAGAGGCTGGTCTTTCAACAACGAATCCAGAATGAGGGCGCCTGCTACCTTAGGGTCTAGAACCCGGTCAGCCGTCGCTTGCGTCTTGAGTTGCGTCAGGCCGGCGTCTACGATACCTGCCGCGTGGATCGCTCCGTTGATCGGACCGAAGTGATCCCGGATCTGCCGGATCGCCTGCCGCATCGAGGCGGGATCGCACACATCGGCTACGACTGGAAGCACTTTGCCGCCAAGAGCCTCGATCCTTTCCAGTTCGCGAATCTTCCGCCACGTCTCGTCGTCTGCGTCGTGCGCCTGATTCCACTGGGGCCACAGCGACCGGTCCGGCAACGGTGTTCGGCCGATCAAAGCTATCCGCCCGTGTGCAGTTTCGGCGAGGTGGGCAGCCAGGGTGAGGCCAATGCCGCCCATGCCTCCGGTAATCAGGTAGACGCCATGTTTCCGCAAGTTGTTCACGGTTCTTGCCGGCAGAGAGCCAGGTTCGAAGGATTGTTCCCAGCGATAACCACCCCGATAGGCGATGGCACGGGAGGCGTGCGGCATACCGGGTTCCAGGATGAGATCTTGAATCGTGGAGGCCGGATCATCGTCTGCGAGAAGATCAATACTACGGCATAAGATGTGTGGGTATTCGCGTGGGATTACCTTGCACGGTCCGAGCAACAGGGAGATCTCCGGATCCACCGCTTCGCTCCCGTTGACGGCGTGCATGCCCGAAGACACGACGATGCAGTCGATGGGGCCGCTGTACGGCCGGTCGCCCAGCGCCTGGGCCAGCAGCCGCAGGTTGTGAAACCCTGCCCGGCCGTTGCCACGGGTTGAGTTTCCAAAACTCCAGAGATATAACATGGAACGGGGAATGAGACCCGCGGCCGCGATCTCGTCGAGCAGGACCTGGTAGTCCTCCGCATGGCTGGGGCAGATGATGTATTCCCGATCGCCGCGGCGGGAAAACGAAGCTCCCTGCAGAACTCTCACCATCGGTTCGCGGCGCGCCGTCAGCGCCGCGATGAAAGAGTCGCCCAGCCCTTTTTCATCCGCAAAAATCAGCCATGGGCCGTAGCTTTCGGCGGATACCACTGCAGTGGGAAGCACTGACCGGCGCCAGGAGGGGAAATAGAACCAATTGTTGAACTCCGCCCTGCGTTCTTGTTTTCCGACCGGCGTGGACTCGGCCGATTTGAGACCGTCCGCTTCTGGTAACACCCAATATCTCTGCGATTCAAACGGATACGTGGGGAGCGGAACACGATGAAGGGACTCGCTTTTGTGAAGCCCATCCCAGTCAATCGGAACACCGCTAAGCCACAGCTTGCCGATCGTTGCGAGAACGTGATTTGCCTCGGGTTGTGAATCTTGGGGATGTGGAAGTGTTCCCAAGATCTCGCTTCGCTGAATGCCGCGGAGACATTCGCGAGCAAGAGCAGTGAGCGCTTGTCCGGGACCGACTTCCAGAAACACACGTGAGCGATTCGACGCCAACTCGCGCATGCCGTCGGCGAAGCGAACGGTTTGGCGCAAGTGGCTGGTCCAGTAAGAAACATCGGTCGCTTCTTCCGGCAAAATCCAGCGGCCGGTGACATTGGACAGAAATGGAATTTTCGGTGCGGACAATGGACATTTGCTGAGGTGTTCGCCATACCGGCCGAGCACATTGTCCATCATGCTCGAATGAAATGCGTGCGAGGTGTGCAGAGGGCGGCACTCAACACCGCGCGCTTCCAGGCTCACCCGAATCGCGTTTATTGCCGCTAGCGGTCCGGCCACGGTGCACATACTGGGCGCGTTCACGGCCGCCAGTGAGACTTGGGGATTGCCATTGATGGAACTCTGCAACTCATCCGGCGATAACCGCACGGCCAGCATCCCGCCAACAGGCATTTCCTGCATCAACCGGCCGCGAGCCGCAACCAGCCGCAGGCCGTCCTGTAAAGAGAAGACCCCTGCCAGACAAGCGGCCACATACTCGCCGATACTGTGGCCAATCATGCTTTCAGGTTGCACTCCCCACGACATCCACAGGCGTGCAAGCGAATACTCAATTGCGAACAGCGCCGGCTGGGCGAAGCGGGTTTCGGTCAGAAGGGACGATGGCGTTTCGGGCGAATACAGAATGTTGCGCAGATCGCAATGGATCTCGTCGTGCAAGAAAGCCGCACAATCGTCCAGCGAGGAGCGGAATACGGGCTGAGTGTCATAAAGCCCACGCGCCATTCCCGCATGTTGGCTGCCTTGCCCGCTGAACATGAAGACCACCGGCCGGGAGACGGCTTCTTCGAACGTGGTGATGAGCCTGCGTCCGTCCGAGGTGGAAAGGATCCGGATGGCATCTTCGCGATCGGAGCAAACCAGCATGCGGCGGTGCGGAAACCGCTTGCGGCCCACTTGCGCCGTATAACAGGCGTCTGCCAATGAGACGGAAGGGTTGGCGGCGAGATACTCCGCCATGTGAGCGGTCGCGGCGTCAAGCGCGGCCGCGCTCTTGCCCGAAAGCACCAGCAGTTGGGACCGCCAGTTCGTCTTGGATTCCCGGCGCGGAGGCGCTTCCTCCAGTACCACGTGCGCATTGGTACCGCCGATGCCGAAGGAACTGACGCCGGCACGGCGCGGTTCACCCGTGGATTTCCATTCAGCCAGGGAAGCGTTTACGAAGAAGGGACTGTTTGCGAAATCGATCTCTGGGTTTGGCTGGTGAAAGTTCAGGCTTGGCGGTATGCGTTTGTGCTCTAGCGCCAGAACCGTCTTGATCAATCCGGCAACGCCGGCCGCCGCATCGAGGTGCCCGATATTGCCTTTTACCGAGCCGATGGCGCAAAACTGCTTCTTATCGGTCGAGGCGCGAAAGACACGGTTCAGCGCAGCAATCTCAATCGGATCTCCCACGGGTGTCGCGGTTCCGTGAGCCTCGATATAGCTGATGGAATCCGGATCCACCTGGGCGAGCCGCAGAGCTTCGGCGATCGCACGGGCCTGTCCCTCCACACTGGGCGTGGTGTAGCCCATCTTGACGCCGCCATCGTTATTGGTGGCAGCGCCACGAATCACGGCGCGAATGCAATCCCGATCCTGCAGGGCTCTGTCGAGTCGTTTGAGAACGACGATGCCGGCTCCGAAGCCGGCCCGGATGCCGCGGCCCTGCGCATCAAAAGGCCGGCAGTGTCCGTCCGGCGAGAAAATCATTCCTTCCGTATAGAGATAACCGGCCTTTTGTGGAAAGCCGATAGAAACACCACCCGCCAGAGCAATATCGCACTGCCCGCTCAATATGGCGGCGCAGGCGGTTTGAACGGCTACGAGGGACGTTGAGCAGGCAGTCTGAATCGTCAGGCTGGGTCCGTTGAGATTCAGTTTGTAGGAGACGCGAGTGGCCAGATAATCTTTGTCATTCGCAATCATCACCTGATAGCCGCCGGCGGCCTCTAATACCGAGCGGTTTCTCAGCAGGTTACTGAAAACGTAGCTGCTAGTCGTGGATCCGGCGTATACCCCGATGATATTGGAGCCCGGCTCGCCGGCGTAACCCGCGTCTTCCAGCGCTTCCCACGCGCACTCCAGGAAAATACGCTGCTGCGGGTCAATGATCTCGGCCTCGCGTGGGTTGTAGCCGAAAAAGCCTGCATCAAAAAGATCGGCTCTCTCAAGCAGGGTTCCTTTCTTGACGTAGTTTGGATTCTTAAGAAGGTCCGCTGGAATACCCGATTCCAGCAGATCTTCGTCGGAAAACGCGACCAGGGATTCGACGCCTTGTTCCAGGTTCCGCCAGAATGCCTGCAGGTTCGGCGCATCCGGAAAGCGGCCGGAGAGCCCGATAATCGCGATCGAAGACGGAGGACAAGCTGCCATGTTTAGCTTTCCGAGATGGCAAGTTCAGAGAGGGCAGGCGTAGCGGGCGGTTCCGGCTGGACAACCAGCGAGGCCTGGGAGGCTACCGTGGGATGCTGAAACAGTTCGACTAGCGAGATTTCCTTCCCAAACTGACGGCGAAGACGATTTTGTAGCTGCACTACGAGCAGGGAGTACCCTCCCAAATCGAAGAAGTTATCATAGACGCCGATCCGCTGGCTCCGCAAAAGATCCTGCCAGATGGCAGCGACTTTTTGCTCGGCGTCGGTACGGGGTGGAATGTAGACGGAGGAAACCGGGATTTCGAACGACAGTGCGGCGAGCGCCTTCCGGTCGACCTTCTTGTTAGGGGTAAGCGGAAGCGCGTTCAGACGGACGAAAGCGGAGGGCACCATGTAATCGGAAAGCTTGCGCGACAGAGCTTCGCGCAAGGCACTCGGGTCGATTGCGGCGCCACCGCGCGTCACCACGTATGCAGTCAGCCGCTGGTCCCCCAGAACGTCCCCGTGCACCACCACCACGGCCTGCTGAATACCGGGCTGCTGCTCCAACACTACCTCGATCTCTCCCAACTCGATCCGGAATCCCCGCAGTTTTACCTGATGATCCATCCGTCCCAGGTATTCAAGATTCCCGTCTCCCAACCAGCGCACTAGATCCCCGGTCCGGTACAGCCTATCTCCAAGGCGGAAGGGATGAGCCACAAACTTCTCCGTCGTCAGTTCCGGCCGGCCCCGGTATCCCCGCGCCAAGCCGTCGCCGCCCAGATAAAGTTCTCCAGCTACGCCGATCGGCGTCAACTCACGGCGCGGGTCCAGAACGTAGCGCTTCTGTGTTGGCAATGGGTTTGCCGATGGGCGCGGCACCGGTGCGAGCGTCCACGCGATGTACCGTTGACCAGATGGTGGTCTCGGTGGGCCCATACAGATTCCACAACTCGTCCCCAGCCGCCAGCAGGCGGTTCGGACAGTTCGGGCGGTAGGGCTTCCCCGCCACACAGAATCTTTAACCCGGGTGAGCCGGCCCAACCGGCATCGAGCAGCAGCCGCCAGGTGACTGGCGTGGCTTGCATGATGGTGGCGCCGGATTGCTGCAGCAAGGCCGCCAGCGCGGTTCCGTTCCAGGCCGTCTCGCTGAGATGCCAGAATCACCTGAGCCCCGCAAACCAGGGGCAGATACAACTCAAGACCGGCAATGTCGAAGGATAAGGTGGTGACCGCCAGGCAGACGGTCCTGTGAGCCGACGGCAAGCTGGCGCCGCATGGATGCCAGCAGGTTCACCACCGAGCGATGCGTGACCTCCACGCCTTTAGGCTTTCCGCTGGAACCGGAGGTATAGATCACATAGGCCAGATGGTGCGGCGAGACGCCAGTGGCGGGCGATCCCGGACTTTCGGTCGAGCAGCGAGGAGCGTTCGCGATCGCAGGCAGATTAGCGGCAGGGTGCGCTGCGGCAGCACATCCAGCAAGGGCTCTTCGGCGACCAGCACCGCGGCGCCGCTGTCTGCCAGCATAAACGCCAGCCGCTCGGAAGGATACTGCGGGTCCATGGGGACGTAGGCGCCGCCCGCGGTGAGCACGGCCAGCACCGCAACGAGCATGTCGACGGAGCGTTGCAGACAGAGGGCAGCCAGGACATCAGGGCCGACGCCCATGGAGCGCAGGCGATTTGCCAACCGGTTGGTGCGCACCTGAAGTTCCAGATAGCTGAGCCGTTCACTGCCGCAGACCACCGCCACCGCGTCGGGCGTCCGGGCCGCCTGCTGCGCAGACCATTCGTGAATGCACAGGTCCGGATATACGGTCCTTTCAACCGGGGCAACCAGTTGCCGCCGCTCAGCCGGGCTTACGATCTGCAATTCTGAAATCGGCAGTTGCGGCTGCGCCATCATCTGCTCCAGAACCTGGATGTAGTTCTGCTGCATGCGTTCGATCGTGGAGGCATCGAAAAGATCGGTATTGTATTGCCAGAAGAAGTCGGAGCCGACGATGCTGGTCCTCGGAAGCCTCGATGGTGAGGTCGTACCGGGATGTACCGGGATCGAACTCCAGCGGTTCGATGGTTACTCCCGGCAGTTCGGGCCAGGACCCCGAGAAATTGTGCAGGATGAACATCACCTGGAAAAGTGGGGAATGGTTTAGTTCTCGATGAGGCTGGAGAACATCGACCAGGTGGTCCAGCGTAGCGTTCTGATTGGCAAAGGCATTCAGGACCGTATCCCGCACCCTGGAGAGCACATCCTTGCCGGTTGGGTCGCCTGAAAGATCGGTCCGTAGAACCAAGTTGTTAATAAACAGACCAATGAGCTTTTCGAGTTCCTTGCGGCTACGGCCCGCAGTCGCAGATCCCACGATAACGTCGGTTTGGGAGGTGTAGCGGAACAGGAGGATCTTGAACGCAGCCAGAAAGACGACAAACGGTGTGATTTTCCCGGCGAGAGCAAACGTTCGGACGGACTCCTGAACATGGTCGTCGAGGGTTTGCCGGCTTATCGCGCCCTGGTAGCTCATCGTGGCAGGCCTGGGCCGATCCTTCGGGAGGTCCGTCACAGGAAGCGGACCGCGCAATTGTCTCTTCCAGTACGAAACTTCGGATTGGAAAGCACCGTTTTCCACATGGCGGCGATGCCAGTGGGCATAGTCGGCGTACTGAATCGGGAGGTCCGGCAGGGGTGAGGCTTGACCTTTCCGGAATGCCTCGTAGAGCTGGGTCAGTTCGGCGGTAAGCACGCCCAGCGACCAGCCGTCGGCTGCGATGTGATGAATGTTGACGATGAGAGCGTGGTCTTCGGCGCCAAGCACAACGAGGCAAGCGCGGACCAGGATAGCGGTAGGGAGGTCGAACCGGCGCCGGGCTTCTGCGAAAGCGATTCGTTTCAATTCATCTTCGCGTTGGGCCGCGGGGGTTTCCAGCAACGATCGTACGTCGATGCTCCAATCGGTGGCAGGGCGGACCAACCCTTTCGGAGTACCTTCCACGTTGATCAGTCTCGTCCGAAGTACTTCGTGGCGGCGAATTACCTCCTGGAAACTGCGGTTCAGTGCATCCCGATCCAGAACACCTCGTAAACGAAGCCCGCACGCTATGTTGTAGGCGGTGCTGTCCTGATCGAATTGTTCCAGGAACCACAGCCTTTGTTGGGCGAGCGATGGAGTCAAGTAGCCGTCGCGATTCATCGGCACAATCGGGGTATTTGCCCCGGAGGCGGGAGTGTTGGTGCGAAGAAACTCAATAATCTCGGATTTTCTTGCCTTCAACTGCGCAGTCAATTCGCCGTTGAGAACTCCCTTGGGGGCCGTGCAGGCCAAACGGTCATCCTGAACCGTCAACTGGGCGTCCAAACTGCGCAAATGTGAAAGAAAATCGACTATATCGGACAATCGTTGTATCCCCTTGATCGCATTTGGATGCCAAAATTGTTCTCTGTTGTTAAGGCAAAAGGAATTAATTATCACCCCGGCGCTTCGGATCCGCAACACCAACGCGGATCACAATAGTCACTGCTGACAGCAACCCCTAAGTCCAGACTGGGCGGACGTCAGGATAGTTCTAGAATGCCAGGAACCAACGACTCGTCTCGGGGGAGAACTTTCAGGAGCGGCCCTATCGAATGGCCATATCGAATAGCCATATCGAATGGCTTGTCGTGTAAGTTTACATAGAACTTCAAATAATGCAACCAAGCAGTTTGCGATTCGGAGCCTATGGTCATTTCAGGGAGAAAGCAGCCCCGTTTGGCGCGATGGGGACCCATTCTTGGCTTTAACTCCCACATTCTTTAGGGCTGCGCGGATTTTCGAACGGCATTGGGGTTAGGCGCTCTCGATCGGAGGTTATGGCATTCGAAGTGCTTAGAGGTACCCTGTATCCGTATGAATTCATGGATTGTCTACAGCCATCGGAGACCTTCTGCCGGTCTTCGGCTTTTTTCGTTCGCGCATGCCGGGGGAGGCGCGGCAGCCTTTCGTGGGTGGAACGACCGGCTTGGCGATGAAATCGAGCTGGGCTACGTACAACTCCCGGGCCGGGAATCCAGATGGCGGGAACGGCCTTTTGTTTCAATCGTGGAATTGATACCACACCTCGTGGATGCCCTTGGGGCTCAGATGGATCGACCCTTTGCGTTTTACGGCCACAGCTTAGGGGCAAGGATCGCGTTCGAAGCCACACGGGAACTCCGGCGGCGTGGCGCACCGGGACCTGTTCACCTTTTCGTGGCGGCGTGTCAAGCGCCGCAGCTTCCGTGGCCGCATCCGCCGATGAACGGCCTGGAGGCACCTCAGTTTCTGCGTGAGGTGCAAGAGCGGTATGGCGGTATACCTCGGCAGGTTGTTGAAGATGAAGAGTTGTGCGGCTTGACGCTACCGTTCCTGCGCGCGGACGTGACCATGATCGAGACGTACGCCTACACCCCCGGCCTGCCCCTGGATTGTGGAATCAGCGCGTTCGGCGGCCTCCAGGACCACACGGTCGCGCAATCGTCTTTAGAGCAATGGCAGGCTCAGACGCGCGGTGAATTCCACCTGCAGATGATGCCGGGAGATCACTTCTTCCCGCAATTGGCCGAGGCGCGGCTACCCGAGTCCATCTCCGCCGAGTTGCTCGACATCGTAAGGACGCACAAGCACGCAGAGCACGATCGGCCATGGAGAGGAATGTGAAGGACGCGAACGCATGAGCTCCGCGGAATCGATCTCGAGCGGCTCTTCACAGCTTTCGCCACTGAAGCAGGCATTCCTCGCCCTCGAGGATATGCAGGCGCGCCTCGCCGCATCCGAGCGAAGCCGCAGCGAACCGATCGCCATCATCGGGTTGGGATGCCGGTTCCCCGGCGCGAACGATCCATCAAGTTTCTGGAAGCTAATGCGGGAGGGGCGCGACGTTATTAGCGAGATTCCGGAATCGCGCTGGAAAATCGATGACTACTACGACCCGAATCCAGATGCGCCGGGAAAGATGTCTACTCGCTGGGGAGGATTCCTCGACAGAGTTGACGAGTTTGATCCTGAGTTTTTTGGAATATCGCCGCGTGAAGCGGTCTCCATGGATCCACAGCAGCGGCTTCTGGTTGAAGTGGCTTGGGAAGCCCTTGAGAACGCCGGGCAGGGACCTCGCGATCTGGCCGCCTCTCGAACCGGTGTTTTCGTCGGATTGACGAGCGACGAATACGCGCTGCTGACCTATCGCGATGGCGATCTGTCGCGATTCAATGCCTACTTCGCCTCAGGTATCGCACGGAGTGTGGCGGGCGGCCGGATCTCATACATTCTCGGCCTTGACGGGCCGAACATGTCGATCGACACCGCCTGCTCATCTTCCCTGGTAGCGCTGCATTCGGCCTGTCTGTCCCTGCGGATGCAGGAGTGCCGCATGGCTTTAGCGGGCGGGGTGACGGTAGTTCTCTCGCCAGAGATCGGGATTGCATTTTCGAAGGCGCACATGATGGCGCCGGACGGGCGGTGCAAGGCGTTCGATGCGCGGGCGGACGGATTCGTGCGCGGCGAGGGCTGCGGGATGGTGGTGCTGAAGCGGCTCAGCGAGGCGGAGGCGGATGGGGACCACATTCTGGCGGTGATCCGCGGTTCGGCGGTGAATCAGGACGGGCGCAGCAGCGGCCTCACGGCGCCCAACGGTAAGGCGCAGGAAGCGGTGATCCGGCGGCGCTGGCGCAGGCGGGGGTGAGGCCGGAAGAGATCGGGTATGTGGAAGCGCATGGAACGGGGACGTCGCTGGGAGATCCGATCGAGGCGCACGCGCTGGCGGCGGTGCTGGGGCCGGGGCGGGGAGCGGAGATCCGCTGGTGGTGGGATCGGTGAAGACGAACATGGGGCATCTGGAGGCGGCGGCGGGGATCGCGGGGCTGATCAAAGTGGTGCTGGCGCTGCAGCACGAGCAGATTCCCGGCGCACCTGCACTTCCAGCAGATGAACCCGCATATCGACTGGGGCGGGGTGCCGGTGGAGATCCCGGTGCAGGGACGGGCGTGGCCGCGGAGCGAGCGGCGGCGGTTGGCGGGAGTCAGTTCGTTCGGCTTCAGCGGAACCAACGCACACGTGATCGTGGAAGAGGCCCCTCCGCCGCCGGTTCGGCCGCCGGCGCGCGAGCGGCCGCTGCATCTTCTGGCCCTGTCGGCGCGGAGCGAATCGGCGTTGCGTGAATTGGGCGGCCGTATGCCGAAGTGCTTAGGGACGCTCAATCCCCCCTAGGAGATCTCTGCTTCACCGCCAATGCCGGCCGGGCCCACTTCGAGCACCGTTTGGCGGTGACTGGTTCTTCATCTGAGGAACTACGGGGCGCATTGCTGCAGGCCCTACCGGGACGCCGCGTCCGCGATCGCGAAGGCATACGTCCAGTCTTTCTGTTTCCCGGACAAGGGGCCCAGTACGCCGGCATGGGCAGGCAGCTCTACGATACGCAACCGGTGTTTCGGGCAGCTCTCGAGCAATGCGCCGAGGGGTTGCGCGGGGAACTGGAAAGGCCGCTGCTGGAGGTGCTGTGGGGAGCTGCGACGGATCTGCTGGACCAGACCGCCTATACCCAGCCCGGTCTGTTTGCGGTCGAATACGCGCTCGCGGTGCTATGGCGCAGTTGGGGAATTGAGCCTGCGGTTGTGCTGGGGCACAGCGTGGGCGAGTACGTGGCCGCTTGCGTTGCCGGGGTGTACTCTCTGGGCGACGGATTGAAACTCATCGCCCGGCGCGGCCGCCTCATGCAGAATGTTGCCGGCCACGGCGCCATGGCCGCTGTCCACGCACCCGAGAACGGCATCCGGGATGCTTTGCGCGGTTTGGAGCAACGGGTCACCATCGCCGCGATCAATGGGCCCGAGAGCCTGGTCATTTCCGGTTATGAGCAGGAACTCCATATCGCCGAACAGCGGCTGATGGAGAGCGGCGTCAGCGTACAACGCCTGAACGTGTCCCACGCCTTCCATTCTCCGCAGATGCGGGAGATGGAGGAGGCTTTCGAAGCGGTGGCGAGAGAAATCCAATTTCAACCGCCACGCCTGCGTCTCCTCTCGAGCGTAACCGGCCGAGCCGTCGCCCGCGACGAGATGAGCCAGGCTGCCTATTGGCGCCGTCAGGTGAGTGAGCCGGTGCGGTTCCGCCAGGCGATGGAAACCCTGCGCGAGTCGGGCGCAATCGTGTTTCTGGAAGTGGGGCCGGGAGCGACGCTGGCCGGACTGGGGCAGGAATGTATGGACGCACCCGAAGCGCTATGGCTGGCCTCCCTGCGCCGCAAGCGGGAAGAGTGGCCGCAAATGCTGGACAGCCTGGCCCAGTTGTATGTCTACGGCGCCGACGTCGACTGGGCCGCCTTCGACCAGCCATTTCATCGCCGCAGAGTACCGCTACCCACCTATCCCTTCCAACGCCAGCGCTATTGGCTTCAGCCTCCGTTGAAAGGTTTTGAAAGCACGGCTACGGTATCGATGGAACAAGCGCAGCCTGAACCGGCGGTTATCCCAACCAATACCGATCCGGGCATTGGGGTGCCGGACCAATGGTTCTATCGAGTTGCCTGGCAGCAACGCGATCTTCCCGCCAGGGCTGAGGACCTCCCTTACCGGTACTGGATCTTGCTGCCGGATACGACGGGTGTGGCTCAGGCCTTGGCCGCGCGCATACGGTCCGCAGGCAACGAGTGCATCCTGATCGGCGACAACCGGCTTGGCCTAGAGCCGACGCTAGCTCAAGCGGAAGCGCCCAACACGGGGATTATCGATTTGCGTTGCCTGGACGTTGCGGAAGGCTCAGCGGAGCAGCCTTGCCTGGCGCTCGCCAATCTGGTGCGGGAAGTGGCGCGGATCAACCGGCCCGGCGTAACCGTGTGGAGCGTAACCCGGGGCGCCCAAGCCACGGGACGTGAGACCAGCCCGGTTCTACCATGGCAGGCACCCGTCTGGGCTCTTGGGCGCACCGTCGTTTCCGAGCACGCGGAATTCTGGGGAGGCATGGTGGACCTCGATCCGGCCGCGGGTTCTGCCGAAAGCGCGGATCTCCTGTGGCGGCATCTGGCGGCATTTGACGGAGAGGATCAATCTGCGTTTCGAAACGGCTCCCGGCTGGTCGCACGCCTGGAGCGCTACCTCCCGCCTCCTGCGAAGAACCCCGAATTCGATGCGGATGCGGCCTATCTGATCACGGGCGGTTACGGCGGCGTGGGTCTGGAAATCGCCCGCTGGATGGTTGGGTATGGAGCCAGAAGAATCATCCTTGTGGGCCGGGCTTCGTTGCCGCCGCGAAGCGAGTGGGGCAAGGTGCGGGCTGGAGATCCCCGCGGCCAAGCCGTTTTAACCATCCGCGGACTGGAGGAACTTGGCGCCACCATACAAACCGCGGCTGTGGATGTCGGCGACGAGAATGCTCTGCAAGCATTCTTTCGTTCCTACGAAGACGAAGGTGGGCCACCCATTCGAGGAGTCGTACATGCCGCCGGAGCCATGAGGCATGCGCTGGTTGCAGAATCAACGGCAGATGACTTTCGTATCTCGTTCCGAGCGAAGGTGGATGGGACCTGGCTGCTGCACCAGGCGCTGCTAGGTACACCCCTCGATTTCTTCGTCTTGTTCTCGTCCGCGTCCGCGATATTAAGCTCGCCGCGTCTTGGTCCCTACGCCGCATCGAATGCCTTCCTGGACGCGATCGCCGATTACCGCAGCAAGAAAGGCTCGCCGTCACTGAGCGTGAACTGGGGGATCTGGACCGGCGTTGGAATGGCTGGAAAATCCGATCAGCCGGCTGCCCGGACGCTGGCCGAGCGCGGGATGGCCGGCATGAAGGTGGAGGAAGGCTTCGCATGCCTCGGGAGGCTCATGGCAGGCTCCAACGGCCAGGTTTGCGTCCTGCCGCTCGATTGGAAGAAATGGAGTGAGCTGTATCCGGCTTACATGGCCAAGCCGTTTTTCTCCAGGTTGATGGCGGAGAATTTGGCTGGTTCAGCTCCGGCTGAGCGTTCTCAGCCAGCCAACGAATTTCTCTATCGATTGAACGACGCTCCCGAAACGATTCGCTTAGACATGGTGAGAGAGTTCGTACAGACGGTGGCTGTGGGTCTTCTGGGATTTCCCGCCGGCCATCGGCTGGACCCGCTACAGCCGCTCAACGAACTCGGCCTGGATTCCTTAATGGCGGTTGAGCTTCGTAATGCGATTGCTGCCGGGGTTGCGCACACCTTGCCGGCAACCCTGCTGTTCAACTATCCCGCTGTAGAGGACATTACGATGTATCTCGCGAAACTGCTCTTCGTCTCGCCGGCCGGTGCGGAGCAGGCGGGAACATTGTCTGTTGCAAAACGGAATGCGTTGGACGATATCGAAGAACTTTCCGATGAAGAAGTGGATCGCATATTGACCAAGAACTGGAACCCAGTCAATGAGTGATTTTCAGAAACGCATTGAGAACCTCTCGCCCAAGCGTCTGATGCTGCTTGCGCTGGAATTGCAGTCGCGGATCGAAGAGATCGAGCGGCAACAGACCGAGCCGATCGCGGTCATCGGGATCGGATGCCGTATTCCCGGCGCCGAAGAGGGACCCGATGCCTTTTGGCGGCTTTTGCAGGAGGCAAGGAATTCGATTGGTGAAGTGCCCCGCGACCGCTGGGAGGCTGCAGCATATTACGACGGCAATACCGACGCCCCAGGCCGGATGTCCACCAAGTGGGGCGGTTTTCTTTCCCATATCGACCAGTTTGATGCCCCGTTTTTTGGAATTGCGGGTCGCGAAGCGATGGCATGGATCCCCAACAACGCATGCTGCTGGAGGTCTGCTGGGAGGCGCTGGAGCATGCCGGCCATTCCCCGCGCAAGCTGGCCGGTACGGCCACGGGGGTTTTCGTGGGAATCTGCGCCACCGACTATCAGACCATGCTGCTGGCGCGGGGCGAGAACGCAATCGATGCCTATCTTGCCAGCGGCGCAGCTCCGAGTATTGCGGCCGGACGTATTTCCTACACGCTCGGGCTGCAGGGTCCCAGCATGGCTATCGACACCGCTTGTTCCGCGTCGCTGGTCGCGGTCCATCTCGCCTGTCAGAGTCTGCGCACGCGGGAATGCTCCCTGGCCCTCGCCGGCGGCGTCAATGCTCATTCTCTCGCCGACAACCACGATTGCGCTTTCGAAGGCGCACATGATGGCGCCCGATGGCCGATGCAAGACCTTCGATTCGCGCGCCGACGGTTTCGTGCGCGGCGAGGGCTGCGGCATCGTGGTGCTGAAGCGGCTCTCCGACGCGGTAGCGGATGGCGATCATATTCTGGCCCTGATCCGCGGCTCGGCGGTGAATCAGGACGGGCGAAGCAGCGGCCTCACCGCGCCCAACGGGACCGCCCAGGAAGCGCTGATCCGCGCAGGCGCTGGCGCAATGGCGGGTGTGCAGCCGGACGAGATCGGCTATGTGGAAGCGCACGGCACGGGAACCTCGCTGGGCGATCCGATCGAGGCGCACGCGCTGGCGGCGGTTTTGGGGCCGGGGCGCAGGAGCAGAAAATCCCCTGGTCGTGGGCTCGGTGAAGACCAACATGGGACATCTGGAATCGGCCGCGGGGATGGCCGGGACTGATCAAAACGGTGCTGTCGCCTGGAGCACGAGCAGATTCCCGGCACATCTGCATTTCCTGCAGATGAACCCGCACATCGACTGGGGCGGATGTGCCGGTCGAGATTCCCGTCGAGGCGCGGCCGTGGCCGCGCGGGCAAGAGACGGCGTTGGCGGGTGTGAGTTCCTTCGGCTTCAGCGGGACCAACGCACACGTGATCGTGGAAGAAGCGCCGCAGCGCGGAGGAGCGCAAGCCGAGGGCTGGAGCGAGCCGCTACATCTTTGGCGCTGTCGGCCACGGAGCGAGGAAGCTCTGCAGGAACTTGCGGAGCGGTATGCAGCGGAGTTGGCGAAGGGACAGGTGGAGTTGGGAGATCTCTGCTACACCGCCAACGCGGGGCGGGCGCACTTTGAACAGCGGCGGCAGTGGTCACAGGGAGGACGCGCGAAGAGATACAGCGACGGTTACTGGAGACAGCCCGGGGGAACGCGCTGCGGGAGCGGGCCAGGGTTCGGACGGCGTTTCTGTTTCCCGGTCAAGGCGCGCAGTATGCCGGGATGGGGAAAGAGCTGTATGAGACCCAGCCGGTGTTCCGGGCGGCGCTGGAGGAATGCGCGGAATTGCTGCAGCGGCGAGTTGGATAGAGCCGCTGCTGGAAGTGCTGTGGGGAGGCGCGACCAGATGGCTGGAGCAGACCGCCTATACGCAGCCGGCGCTGTTTGCCGTGGAGTACGCTTTGCGCGAGCTGTGGCGGAGTTGGGGGATGGAGCCGGCGCGGTGCTGGGTCACAGCGTGGGGGAATATGTGGCGGCGTGTGTGGCGGGCGTTACACGCTGGCGGAGGGATTGAAGCTGATTGCGGCGCGGGGCGCGGCTGATGCAGGGGTGAGCGGGCGCGGGGCGATGGCGGCGCTATGGGCTGAGAGGAGCGGGTGCGGGAAGCGCTGCGGGGCCTGGAAGAGCGGGTAGTCGATCGCGGCGCTGAATGCACCTGAGAGTGTGGTGATCTCGGGATATCAAGAGGAAGTGGGGAGGGCGGAGGAGCGGCTGAGTGCGAGCGGAATCGCGGGTGCAGCGGTTGAGCGGTGTCGCACGGGTTTCATTCGCCGCAGATGGAGGAGATGGAGGAGGCGTTTGAGGCGTTGGCTGCAGAGGTGCATTTTGCAGCGACCGACGGTTGCCGCTGATCTCAAGCGTGACGGGGCGGCCAGCTGGGGCCGGGGAGATGAGTCACGCCGGGTATTGGCGGCGGCAGGTTAGCCAGCCGGTTAGGTTTCGTCAGGCAATAGAAAGCCTGCGAGAGCAAGGCAACGAGGTATTTCTGGAGGTGGGACCCGGGGGCACGCTAGGACTTCTAGGCCGGGAGAGTCTCGGCGAGGAAGGACAGTTGTGGTTGTCTTCCTTGCGGCGAGGACGCGGGGAATGGGAGCAGATCCTGGAGAGCCTGGGCGGGCTCTATACGCGGGGAGCCGAGGTGAACTGGGCGGCATTCGACGAGCCCTATGCGCGCCGCAGAGTGACGCTGCCCACCTACCCCTTCGAGCGGCAGCCTTACTGGATGGACCGCACGCACCTCCGCCGAACCCCTGAATCGAGGCCGGAAGGCGCTTTTGAAATTGGCGATCCGGCAGATAAAGATGTTCCCCCAGTGGATTGGTATTACAAGGTTTCCTGGCAGCCAAGAGCAGCCGCGAAGGTAAGCCGCGGAGCAGAGTTGCGCTGCCTCATTGTGTCCGACAGAGACGGCCCTGCCTCGGAACTGGCGAGCCAAATCCGGGCACTCGGCGGAAAAGCGGCCTTAGCATCTTCACCGGAGGCCGCCCGCGCTGAACTCCGGAACGAAGCATACGATCGGGTTCTCCACCTGGCGTCATCGGCGGCGGACTCTTCGGCCCAACACGATGTGGATGAGTGCGTTTCGAGAGCTCTCAAAACCGCGCAGGCGCTACTCGCCGAAGAACACGGTGCGCGTCTCTGGATCGTCACCACCGGAGCCCAGTTCCCGCCGGCTCCTCAGTCCGCTCTGAACCTGGCACAAGCCCCGCTCTGGGGTTTAGGTAAGACCTTCGCGCTCGAGCATCCGGACTCCTGGGGAGGCTTGGTGGATCTCGATCCAACCACCGGCGCCAGTCAGAGCGCAAGCGAACTTCTGTCCGCGATCGAGAAGCATGACGGCGAAGATCAGGTCGCTTTCCGGAAGGGCGAGCAATTCGTGGCTCGCTTGATGCGCGCGGTGGCGCCTTCCGGCGCACCGCAATCGTTCGCCTCCGGCAAAACCTATCTCATTACCGGCGGCCTCGGCGGGTTGGGACTGAAGGCTGCGGCCTGGATGGCCGCTCACGGTGCACGCAACCTGGTTCTGGTGGGGCGGAAGGCTCCCTCGGAACAAGCTGCGGAGGTGATTGAAGGTCTTCAGCGCGACGGCGTGCGGGTCGACGTGTACGCGGCAGACGTGGCCTCCCTGCCTCAGATCGAAGAGGTCTTTCGGAAAATGCAGGAGACCTTACCCATGCTTGGCGGGATCGTTCACACCGCCGGCGTGCTGGATGACGGCATCATCGACCAGCAGACGTGGGAGCGCTTCCAAAAGGTGATGCTTCCGAAGGTGGCCGGAGCATGGAATCTTCACCGCCTCACGGCGGAAATGCCACTGGACTTTTTCGTGCTGTTTTCGTCGGCTGCATCGCTGATGGGCTCCACTGGGCAGGCAAGCTATGCCGCCGCAAATGCCTACCTGGACGCCCTGGCCGTTCATCGCAAATCCCTCGGATTGCCGGCGCTGTCGATCAATTGGGGTGGATGGGCGGAAGCCGGAATGGCGGCACGCGTCGTGGCCCAAGGCCGGCGTCAAGGGGAATTTCAACTGATGCCGCCGCACCTGGCGCTAGCGGCGTTGGGTCAAGTGCTCTCGACGGGAGCCACTCAGATTGGCATCGCCGCGATCGATTGGGTCAGGCATAAGTCGCTGCAAGGGAGCCAACCGTTTTTCAAAGACCTCATGGCGGAAACGGCCAACGTCAACGTCGTCGGCAGAGACCTCCGGCAGCCGGAAGAGCAGCGGTTGCACGAACTTGTTGGCGCGCCGCCGAACGAGCGCGGAAGCCGGTTGATTGGATATCTCATTGCGACACTTGCGCCCACGCTCGGCGTCGAGGCCCGCACAATTGACCCCTCCAAACCGGTCACGGATTACGGGCTGGATTCTCTCATGGCCCTTGAGTTTCGAAACCGCATCAACTCCCAATTTAGAGTCCAGATTCCAGCCGTGCATCTCCTGCAGGGCTTGAGTCTCGAAGAAGTAGCGACGCGGATCGAGAGGGAATTGCCGGAACCCAAGATGCACGAATCCGACGCCTCAGTTTCCGGTCAAGAGGTCGAATTCCCGTTGTCGTTTGGGCAGCAGCAGGGGTGGTTCGGGCACAAGTTTATGCCGGGCTCGGCTCCTAACAACATCGGGCTGGCAGCTAAGGCGTGTCCTTGTTTGGACTGGCCAGCCTTTGAAAGGGCGGTTGCAAAGTTGACGGCTCGACACGCGGCATTGCGCACCGTTTTCTTCGAGAATGATGTGGGCATTCCGATGCAGCGGATCTTGCCGTCGCCGCGTCCCGACGTCGTTCTGGTCGATGCCAGCTCGTTGAGCGACGAGGAAATCAAGGAAGAGATTCTCGATGATTTTCGGCGGCCCCTGGCGCTCGACAAGCCGATGTTCCGAGTGTCTGGATTCCGCCGCGGCGACGAAGACGTGCTCTTCTTCAAGTTTGACCACATCATTCTCGACCACTGGTCCGTACGTCTCTGCATTGAAGACCTGAGAAAGATCTACACCGCCGAACTCGCTGGGAGCGAACCCGACCTAGAGCCGATTGGGGCACAGTACTGGGAGTTTGTGGAATGGGAGAGCAAGTTTGCCCAGGGAGCTGAATCGGACAAGCTCTGGGATTATTGGAAACAGAAACTCGGCGGCGAACTGCCAGTCCTGAAGCTGCCATCTTCGCGGGAACGACCGGCGATCTTAGTTTCTCGTGGCAAGGCGCTTCCCCTTTCGTTCAGCGCCGAACACTGGTTGGGTATACAGCGGGTTTCACGTGCGCACCGCGCGACGGGATATTCTCTTCTTCTAGCTACATTCCAGATACTGCTGTATCGCTATACGGGGCAGACCGACATAGTTGTCGGCACCTCCGTATCGGGACGCGAAGACCCTCGGTGGGCAAATACCGTGGGGCTTTTTATCAATGTGCTTGGATTGCGCTGCGATCTTTCGGGCAATCCGAGATTCGCCGAATATCTCGTTCGCGCGCGTGACACGGTGTGGGAAGCCCTTGAGCACCAGGCGTTTCCGTTGTCCTTGCTCCTAACAAGGGTACGGCAACCGCGCAGTCTGGAGCGAATTCCAATTTTCCAGTCGTTTTTCAATTTTCTGACGGATCGTTCCGGCGCTCTGCGCACTCTATTCATGGGAGTTCAGGACTGCGCCGTCGAGTTTGGCCTTTCCAACCTCCATCCCTACATGGTTGTGCCGCAACAAGAAGGAAGGCTTGAAGTCTCCCTCCAGTTGGCCGAAGTGGATGGCCTACTGATTGGATACCTCAACTACAACTCCGATGTTCTGGATCCTACGATCGCTGAAACGATGGCTGCCGATTACTGCCGATTGCTCGACGTCATCATCCACGACCCGAACACGCCCATTGACGATTTGTTGCCTGGGACTTCTGGAGAGGCGTCGGACCGCGAGGAGATATTGCTGTAGAGGAGCCGGGGCAGACATGCAATGGCCGCTAATCCGTCGCGCTACTTTCAAGTATCGCCATGTGGCGGCAGGCCAATGAGCGTGGAGCAGGCTACGTCATTAAGTTGGTAGCGTGAAGTTGGTAGCGTGGAGCAGGCTGAGCCATGGGGGGTGCGGGTCACCTGTGCGAATGTACCCGCAGTAACTTAAAAAAGCATTACTACTTTGCACAAGCAGTTGAAACTTTTGTGACAACGAGCGGGCCATTTTTCCTGTACTGTTACTCAGACTCGAGGTCAAAACAATTCTGACGGGCGATAGAAAGGGCTCTAAAAGTTGAGCCCGAATGCGCCAGTCTCAAACATTTCGATCGTCTTCTGGTTCTGCCTCCCCCGGCTGACTAACGCATATCTGTCCCCTGGGGTACGCTTGCCCATGAGAACGGCCGATTTTTTGTCGCACCTGCGAACGCTGGATATCGTCATACGGGCAGAAGGCGGCCAACTCCAGGTCTCCGCGCCCAGGAAAGCCCTGACGCCGGAGTTGCGAGAACAACTGGCGAGCCGAAAGCCCGAGATCCTCGGCTTTCTCAGCAACTCTAACCAGTTGCCGCAGTCTGATTTCGCCACCATTGAGCCAGTACCACGTGACGGCGATCTGCCATTGTCGTTCGCTCAAATGCGACTATGGTTCCTCGAGCAAATGGCCCCGGGGACCGCCGCGTATATCGTCCCAATGGCTTGGCGATTGCGTGGAAAACTGGATTTCTCCATACTCCAGAGGTGCCTGTCTGAGATTGTCCGGCGCCACGAGGTGCTGCGTACGGTTTTCCCGGCTGCCAGTGGATTGCCGAGCCAGGTAATTCTGCCGGCAACGCCGGTTTTGGTTCAAGTTTCCGATTTGACCAACTTGCCCCCGGAGGAGCGTGACCGCGAGGCTGGGAGGGTCTCAGCAGCCGCGGCCGAAAGATCCTTCGATCTGACTAACGGACCACTTGTGCGCGCCCTATTACTGCGGATGCATGAGGATGATCATGTGCTTGTGCTCACAGTTCATCACGCGGTTTTTGATGGATGGTCCATGGGCGTATTCTGGCGCGAGTTCTCGGCCTTGTACTGCGCGTTCCGCGCCGGCAAGCCGTCGCCGCTGCCCGAATTGCCCATTCAATATGCCGATTTTGCTGCGTGGCAGAGGCGATGCCTGGAGGGACCGGAAGGCGCGTACCACTTAGCCTTCTGGAAAGAGCAACTCGAGGGGTGCCTGCCATCCCTGGACTTGCCGACAGACCGGCCTCGGACGGAGATGCAGTCGCGTCAGAGCGGAAGAAAGACGCTTCACATCACCCCAGCGGTCTGCGGGTCCCTGAAGTCATTGAGCCGGCGGGAGGGAGTTTCCCTCTTCATGGTTCTGCTCGCGGCCTTCAACGTTCTTCTTCATCGGTTAAGCGGCCAGGACGACATCCTGGTGGGCACTCCTATTGCCGGCCGTAACCGGACCGAATTCGAGGAAATGATCGGCTTCTTTGTCAACACGGTCGTGTTACGGACATGTCTGTCCGGGGAGGGTTCATTCCGCGATCTGCTGGGACAGGTTCGCAACACCGTCCTTGACGCTTATGGGCATCAAGATACGCCCTTCGAGGAACTGGTCGACGCGTTGGATGTGAAACGCGACCTCAGCCGCTCGCCTTTGTTCCAGGTCTTCTTCAATCACTTGAACGTCCCAACCGTCCCGGCTCAGATTCCAGGATTAGAGACCGAGACATTTTGGACCGCAGAGTCGAAGTTTGACCTTACTCTCTATAGCACTGAGCAATACGGCTCGATCCATCTGCTTCTGCTTTACAACCCGCATATGTTTGAGGAACGCAGAATGGAGATCATGCTCGATCAATATTCAGTGCTCCTCGATCAGATCTGCACCGACCCGTCGCAGCCGGTGGATAGCTACTCGCTTCTCACCAGGTCCGAGCTCCCTCGGTGCGCCCGACCCCACCGAGCCGCTTGCCGTGCAGTGGTTCGGTTCAGTGCACGCGAAATTTGTAGAACAGGCCGTTCGTGCGCCCGAGAGAGTGGCGATAATAGCGGGAACCTCCCAGTGGAGCTATGGACGGCTCGAGAGGGCCAGCGCGGGATTGGCGGATTGGCTTCGTCGTCAAGGAGTCGGTTCGGGTGACATTGTAGCCGTTTATGGGCAGCGGAGTCCGTCATTCGTCGCGGCTTTGCTTGGCGTCCTCCGAGCCGGCGCGGCCTTTTGTATTCTCGATCCTGCCTATCCTGCCTTGCGCCTTATCCGTTCCCTTCGCGCAGCCAGACCCAAAGCCTGGTTGCAGATCGAGACGGCATCCGATCTGCCAGACGCTCTGGAAACCGCAGTTGAAGAGATCGTCGGCAGTTGCCGTCTGATTATTCCCGAAGCAGAGGACGCGATGTCCAGGCTTGACGTCTCCTGCCACTTCTGACGTAGACCCGGAATGCCCCGCTTACGTGACATTCACCTCTGGAACCACAGGCGATCCGAAGTGCATCCTGGGCACACATCGGCCGCTTTCGCACTTTGTAGACTGGCATCTCCGCGAGTTCGATCTGAAAGCTACGGACCGATTCAGTATGCTGTCCGGGTTGGCGCACGATCCACTGCTCCGAGATATCTTCACGCCACTTTGGATGGGCGCCACACTCTGCATCCCATCCCTTAGCGACATCCTCCTGCCGGGGGGCCTATCATCATGGATGAAACAGCAGAAGATCACCGTCGCGCATCTTACACCCGCTATGGCAGGCCTGTTGACCCAGCCGTCCGAAGGGGAGAGCGCCGAACAGTCGTTGCCTGCGCTCCGTTATGTATTCTTTGGCGGCGATGTGCTGAGCCCGCGGGATGTTGCACTTGTGACCGGGTTGGCGCCTCAGGCCGCGTGCATCAACTTCTACGGCGCGACCGAAACGCCGCAAGCCGTGGCTTGGTGCCCAGTCGATCCGATTCAACCCTTGCAGACGCATGATCACGCCACCATCCCAACGAGGCCCATTCCGATCGGAAGGCCGATCGCCGATACGCAACTCCTGATTTTGAACCGCGCCGGAAATCTGAGCGGTCCCGGCGAACTGGGTGAGATTCATGTCCGCTCGCCATATTTGTCGCGTGGCTATGTCAATGACGTAGGCCTCACTCGTGAACGCTTCGTGAAGAATCCATATACCGGCAAAAGCAGCGATCTGCTATACCGGACGGGCGATCTGGCGCGGTATCGCCCCGATGGACTCATTGAGTTCGCAGGCCGCGCCGACCGGCAGATCAAGATCCGCGGCTATCGCATAGAGCTTGGGGAAATCGAAGCAGTCCTGGCCGATCATCCCGGTATTCAAGACTGCGCGGTAGTCGCACGCGAAGCGCGATCGGGGGACAAGCAAGTGGTAGCCTATGCCGTCGCCCGAAATGGGCAACACTTAATTCCGGAAGAGCTTCGGACATATCTGAGGAAACTCTTGCGCGACTGCATGATCCCGGTTGCGTTCGTGGTGCTTCACGCCATGCCGCTCACTCCTAATGGCAAGGTGGATCGCCGCGCTCTCGCCTTACGCGAAGAAGACCAATTACAGCCGATTAAAGGGTACCTGCCGCCCAGCAACCAAATCGAGCTTCGAATGACTGAGATTTGGAGCGAAGTGTTGAGTGTCGGCAAAGTTGGAGTGGCCGACGATTTTTTTGAATTGGGGGGGCATTCACTCTCCGCCACGCGACTCATCGCGCGGCTGCAATCGGTCTTCGGAATAGATCTACCTCTGCGTTGCCTCTTTATTGAACCAACGGTCGCTGGTCTGGCGAAATACATTCGCTACGATGCGGCTGCGCAAATCTACCGATATATCGGCGAGGCTCCGCAGTGGACCTGCCTGGTACCGGCGCAGCATAGAGGGAAACGTCGTCCGCTCTTCCTGGTGATGGGATATCAGAGCCCGGATGATACCCTGCTGATCCTGTCCAGACTAATTCCTCACTTGGGTTCCGACCAGCCGGTATATGGCTTCAGGCCTCGGTGGATTGAGGGTGACCGGGAGAGCTACTCTAGCGTCGAAGAAGCGGCACGCGAGCATATTGCTGAACTTCGCACCGTTCAGCCGAAGGGACCTTACCTGCTGGGTGGATACTGTGTCGACGGCATTATGGCATTCGAAATGGCCCAGCAACTGATGCGGGAAGGCGAGGAGGTCGAGTTACTCGCACTGATCGACACAGAGCGGCCTACGGCGGTGCGCGCCTTTCTGGCCGACCTCCGGATTGCATCGCGAAGAACCAAGCATATAGTTGGTGTCATCTCCGAGGTCATACGCTTGGATAGTCGCTCGAGCGCGCGCGCTGTCCGGGATCTTCTTGGCCGCAAGTTTAGAACCATTCGCTCGAAAGGGCCGCAGGGTTTCGTTCCGGATGATCTTTATCCCTTCAAAATGAGCTACCGTCGCCTTATGTATAGGTACCGCCCCAAGCAATATCCGGGTCACATAACATTGATCGTGAACGAGCAGCAGTATCGCTCCTCAAAGGAAATGGGGTGGAAGGCGGCCTCTGCGGGAGGTTTGACTATCCACAAAATTTCTGGCGGCCACGTGACCGTGCTGACGCAACACGGCAGAGAGCTTGCACGATTGCTTCTTGGGTGCATTAACAACGCTCTTTCGAGGCACGGCCAGCCGTCAGACCACCGGGGGGACAACGTAGCGTGACAGACTCGCAGGAAATGAAGTGTCCGGCCTCAGTGTGCCAATCGACAGAGCAGCCGATTATATCCGTTCGCGGCGTCACGATGGCTTTCCCAATCGCCAAGCGGTATCGTGAGTTACTCCTGCATCCCTTCCGGCCGCGGCGCGTGAAAACAGGGTTAGCCGGAGCTTCCCTCGGAGTCCAAAAGGGCGACCGGATCGCGATTATGGGTCCTAACGGCGCGGGCAAAACGACGTTGCTTAAGCTCATCGGAGGCCTGTTGCTCCCAACCCTAGGAGACATCGTCGTCAACGGCTTCAGCACGCTCCACCAGAATTCGGCGGCGCGAAAGTCTGTGGGCTTCGTCCTCAACGAGGAGCGGAGCTTTTTCTGGCGCTTGACCGCAGTGCAAAACCTCGAGTTCTTCGGCGCATTGGATAACCTCTGGGGCGTAGATCTGCGTGATCGTATTCGCGAGCTGATCCACTTGGTAGGTCTTGAGGAGGCTGCGGAGCAACCCTTCGCAACATATAGTTCGGGAATGAAGCAGCGCCTCGCGCTGGCACGCGGTCTGATTGCTGAACCTGAAGTGCTGATTCTGGACGAACCAACCCGCGCGCTCGATCCCGTCGCCTGCGATGAGCTGACTGAATTGATCATGAGCCGTATTCACAACGGCTCCCGCAAGACGCTTTTGATCGCCACACATCGGTTGGAGGAAGCCACGAGACTCTGCAATAAGGTGGCGATCGTCGACAACGGCCACCTGAAGGCTTTCGACCGCATCGCGGATCTGACCGCGAATGGAATCACGCTTTCGCAATATTACCGGCGGAGTTTGGCCATGGGGCAGCATGATTGCGCTGTTGCGTAAAGCCCGGGCTTTCGTGCAGCGGGATTTCCGCATCGAATGCGGCTATAAGGCTAGCTTCTTCATGAGCATCTTCCAATCGATGTCGCTTCTGGTGTTTTTCTACTTTCTCGGAAAGCTCATTACGCCCCGCAGCTCGGCCGCGTTAAGTCGATTTGGCGGCCTCTATTTCCCGTTCGCAATCATCGGGCTGGCCTTCGCCCGTTACTTCGACCTGACGCTGAAGATGTTTTCAGAATCGATCCGTTCTGCCCAGATGACGGGCTGCCTCGAGGCGATGCTGAGCAGCCAGACCGGGTGCGTGGCGGTCGTGCTGATGTCGTCGCTTTACGCCCTTATTTCGGGAGCCGTACAGTTACTTGTGATTCTGGTGGCGGGAGTGCTGGCGTTTGGCGTAGATTTGAGCCGGATGAACGTCCCGGCGACCCTCCTGGTCCTCGTTCTTTCGATCGCGATCTTCGTAGCCTTCGGGGTTCTCTCGGCGGCAATGGTGGTCTGGCTCAAGAAGGGCGATCCAATTACCTGGATTCTCGGCGGCTTCGGCAGCATCCTTGGCGGGGCTTATTTTCCCATCGACGTTATGCCCACCTGGATGCAGAAGGTCTCGTTGGTGATTCCCATCACCTACTCGCTCGACGCCTTACGGCTGACAATGCTCAAGGGCTATTCGGTGACTCTCGTGGCAAAACCCGTCGCGACGCTGGTAGCCATCGCAGTGATTCTCCTGCCGGCTAGTATCGTCCTTTTTGCCGCCGCAATCAGGAACGGCCGCAAAGAAGGAACGCTAATGCAGTATTAGGCGCCAACCTGAATCTATGCAACGCAGAATGTTCAGGAAGACAGACGAGAAATGACTGACAAGATAGATGCAGCCATCTCATTAGAGCGGCGGCTGCTTGCTCTTGAGTCTGTGCATGACTGCAAGGTCATGCAGCGGCGGGTGCCGTTGAGTCCGGGCAAGATCCCGAATCCGAGCGCATGGTGGCTTATGTAGTGCCCGCATGGTCCGTACGCCCGGACAGCATCGACGAATGGGTCGCCTCGCTTGAGAAACAATGGTCCGACGGAAGCAGCCCCGATTTCCGGCTCACCATGCGATCTGATCGTCGTGTCGCGGCTGCCGTTGACCGGCGAGGCCAGATTGACGTGGCCGTCCTTGCCTGTCTTCCCCTCCTGGACGACGAATTGACGCGGCGCTGGGAAGATCGTCTCAAGAGCCTGGCAGGCGTTCAGGACGCGATGGCTTTGGTGGATCTGGAGCAGCAACAGTTGCCATCCATCCATTACTCGGAGCTATTTTCCGAACCGCAGCAGCGCGGGAATAGCGAATAGGCATTACCGGCAGTCAAGCAACCAGCAGAGCAGCGGAAAGACTCGCCGGCAGATGCTTCGGCCGAACGGCGCCTGGCGATCAGTCACGGTGGCGAAATAGAAAGAGCGGATCAACTCCCACGCCTGCTGGGAGAGACCCTGCAACGCGCGGCGCGGGAACACCCCGATCACGGCTTGCGCACGATCGTCGACGGCGCGGAACAGTTCCTTTCGTACCCCGAGCTTCTGGCGCGTGCCGATTGCCTCCTGGGCGGATTGCGACGGGCAGGCCTGCGCCCCGGCGACAAGGTCATCTTTCAGTTCGAACACAATCGGGATTTCCTCAGCGCGTTCTGGGCCTGCGTTCTGGGCGGTTTTGTACCGGCGCCGCTGCGCCCTCGCATGAGGGGATGGACAGCGCGGCGGCCAAGCTGCAGAATGCCTGGAAAATCCTGGACGCCCGGCTGGTGCTCACCACCCGCAACTGGCGCCGCATATTCGGGCGACGCTCGGCTCGCTAGCCGGGGGCGCGGGTAGAGTGCGTGGAGGACCTCGCCACATCCGACGCGTCCGGTGCATGGCACAGCGGTGAAGCGACCGATTTGGCTCTGGTGATGCTGACCTCCGGCAGTACGGGGGTCCCGAAAGCGGTCATGCTGAGTCACCGCAACCTGATTCGACGGTCCGCGGGTTCGGCACAGATGAACGGTTTTTCCAGTGACGCGGTGACGCTGAATTGGATGCCGCTCGATCACGTTGCGGGGATCGTCTACTTCCACCTGCGCGATGTGTTCCTTGGCTGCCAACAGATCCACGCCGCCACCGGTCTGGTAACGCAAGATCCGCTGATCTGGCCGGAGTGGGTGGACCGATATCGCGTGACGACTACCTTCGCGCCGAACTTCGCTTTCGGCCTGGTGAACGATCGCTCCGAAGATATCGCCGCTCGGGCGCACACCCTGGCCGGCGTTTGGGATCTGAGTTGCCTAAGCTATCTGCTGAACGGCGCCGAGGCGATCGTGCCGCGCACGGCCCGCCGGTTCCTGCAGATCCTCGCGCCCTATGGCCTCTCGGGGGCAGCCATGTGGCCGGTCTGGGGCATGTCGGAAACCTCGTCGGGCACTCTCTATTCCGAGACCTTCCGCCTGGAATCGAGCAGCGATGACGACCCTTTTGTCGAAGTTGGCCGGCCGATCCCAGGCTTTTCCGTACGCATCGTGGATCAGAATGACCAGCCCCTCGTCGAGGGGGCAACCGGCAGTCTCCAAGTGAAGGGCGACCAGGTAACGGCCGGCTACTACAACCGGCCAGACCTGAACACTGAGTCGTTTACCGCCGATGGTTGGTTCAGGACAGGGGATCTGGGTTTCCTGTCGCGCGGCAGGCTGACCATCACCGGCCGTGAGAAAGACGTGATTGTTATCAACAGCGTCAATTATCCTTGCCACGAGATCGAGGGCCTGGTGGAGGAAATCGACGAGATAGAAACGTCCTTCACCGCCGCTTGCGCAGTTCGCGACTCCGGCGCGAACACGGACCGGCTGGCGATCTTCTTTCATCCGGTTGCCGGCTGCGAGACCGTGTCTCCGGAACTGATACGGACGATCCGGGGCGCCGTTTCGCGGCGGCTGGGAGTGAGTCCGGACTATCTGCTTCCCGTGGAACGTGACGCAATTCCAAAAACAAACATAGGTAAGATCCAGCGCCCGCAATTGGCCAAGAGCTTCGCTGAGGGTGAGTTCGCGGATGTGGTACGGCGCGTCGAAGTGCTCATGGGCGGTGCTGACACCCTTCCCGACTGGTTTTTCCGGCCGGTGTGGCGGCGCGCGGAGTTGCGCGGCCGGCGTGAGATGGGACCTATGCTGATATTCGCCGACTCTCTCGGGCTGGGGGAGTGTCTGCAGCGAAAGGCTGTCGCGGCGGGCTGCAAATGTGTGCTCGTATTGCGTTGGCAGCGAGTTCGCCGAAGACAGGCGAGCGGCTGACCATCGATCCCGGCAACAGCGAGCACTACCGGCGGGCAGTTGAGGTGCTGACCCGGCGGGGTTTCGAGCCGCAGTCGATAGTGCATCTCTGGACCTATGGCGAAAATCCAGCGCCCCCGGATGAACCGGAGGCGTTGGAACGCGCCCAGGAAACCGGCGTGCTGAGCGTCCT
>CAWAII010000019.1:0-1025509 GCA_963782105.1 uncultured Acidobacteriaceae bacterium | reverse complement strand
GGAGATGGTGAACTCGCTGCCGACAAATGCGGTGGCAAGCGGCGTGTACTCGAGCTTGGACCTGGCCCGCTCCAGCGCGTCGGCGAGGATCCTCGCGTGGTCGAACGCGAGCTGGCGCGTGGTGCCCGGCCGCTGCGCGCCGCCAACCGTCAGGCCGAGGGTGTCGACCGGGACCCAGGCGGCGGCCCGCGCGTCGCTGCCAGCCTCCGGCTCGGGCAATTCGGGCGCGAAGACCAGGTAGGCGACCGAGATCACCCGCATCCGAGGATCGCGCTCGGCGCGCCGTAGCTGGCCAGCTGCTCGAGGTGAATCCGGCCGAGCCGCTGCCCGGTCTCCTCGGCAAGCTCCCGACCGCCGTCTCGTCCAGGTCCTCGGCGGCCTGCCCAGCCTCGGACCTGACGAACCCGCCCGGCAGCGCCCACCGCCCCGCATACGGCGGGACGCCGCGCTCAACCAGCAGCACGTTGAGCGCACCGTCCCGGATCGTCAGCGCCACCACGTCGACGGCCACCGCGACCGGTCCGTACGAACCAGGGTCGTACCCTGCGAGGAATTCTGCCTCGCCCACTGATTCGTTCATAAGTCAGTCTCACCCTCAGACTTTCTCAATATGAGAATGTCATCGGACATCGGAGAAGTCAAGCCTAATTTCACGGAGCGCAGCCGTTCGGCCACACAGCCGACCGAAGACCGTTTCGATCTCAACGCCGCGTTCAGCAGCGGGAGGCATCAGCTGTCGTGCTGCTTGAACCAGGTCATGACCTGCGATCCGGCGCCCTGGTCGGGCTGGCGCTCGGCGGACGACTGGCAGCTCCAGGTGGCGGCGTCGATCGTGGTGGGGACGGCCAGGTTGCTATAGGACTTGATCAGGTAGCCGGGCTGGAGTTGGTAGGCGTTCAGGCCGATGCCGTGCGCGGCCAGGTAACTGAGGAACGCGGGAACCGCCGTCGGCGCGTCGGGCCAGCACGAGCTGCGCGGCGCCGTGGGCTGCGAGGTGGGCGCCGGCTCGTAGTTGGTCCACTCGCCGTCCACCACCGGCGCCATACCGGTGGAGACCAGGTAGCCGAAGTCAGCGTTCCACGCGGCCTGGTCGTGCGCTCCCGCCGGGTGGTGCAGCGCATACACCACCCCGCTCACCTTGAGCACGGCGCCCTGGCTCACCATCCCCGCGAACGAGGCCGAGTTATCCGGGCCCTCGATCCAGAAGAGGTTCTGCGCGCCCAGGGTGGTCCGTACGTACTGGGCCAGCTGCGCCATGCCGATGGGGTAGAACACACCGCCGAACCAGCCCCCGTTGCCCCACAGCCGCCACTCCTGGGCCAGCGGCATGCCGGGCGAGTACGTCCGCGGCTCGTTGAACAGGTCGAAGATCACCTGCGGGTTGTTGCCGTAGAGCTTGGCCAGGTCCTTCCAGAAGGTCTCGGTGCCCTGATCAGGTCCCTTCTGGGCGTTCCGCGTGGGCGTGTCCTCGGTCGAATCGTTGAGCACCACGACCAGGTCGTCGCTCACGGCCGCCGAGACCTCGTCCTGGATCGCGTTCATGTACGCCTTGTTGAGGCCTGTCCCGCTCGCCCCGAGCAGGTCGTCCTGGCTCAGCTGCAGCCGGACGGTGTTGCCGCACCAGCCGATCGCCGTAGCCGCGATCTTCTCCAGGTCCAGCTTGACGAACTTGGACCAGTTCGGGCCCAGCAGGCCGGGAACCGTGATCCCGTAAGAGACGAAGGTCTTGCCGCCCTGGCCGACCACCTTGGTTCCCTGGACGCTGAACGGCCCGATCGCGTCGGGCAGAACGCGACGCGTATTCCGGCGCCCGCCGAGACCGCGGCCACTCCGGTCGCCCCGGTCACCAGCGCGGCCAGCGCTGCCAGCGCGGCCAGCGCGGCCAGCGCGGCCAGCGCGAGAGCCGAGGCGGCCAGCCGACGGAGCGGTCGCGGGCGGCTCGGCCGTCTCGACAAGCGGAAGCGGCGGCTGAGGGGGCCGGACGGCGTTCATGGACTCTCCCAGGGCGTCGTGTGCCCGCGCGACCGCTCCACCCGTGATGGCGCGCACGGTCGTGCTGAGCATTCGTGGAGTGATAACCGCAGCTCGCGGCCACCGAAAAGATGATCATGTCCAGCTATTTCGTGATACATCTGGTTATGGTGTGAACGGCTGCGCCGTGATCATAGCGTCTTGATCATGCCGAGCGCCTGATCTTCAGAGCCTCAGGAACCGGCGGCGAGCCAATCCACCTGGCGCCGGGGCCCGTACGTCACGGCGTGACCGGGGACCGCATGCCGAGCCACTGCTCGGCGCCTGGCCGATCATGGCTCCGTCGAGATCGACTACGAAAAGGCCAGGGTGCCGCTCGGGCGCTCCGGGCATCTCGCGCTCGAGCTCGTCCCGCGGCCGGGGGCCACCGAGGTAGGTGCCCACCTCTGGCGAGGCCAGCAGCTCGATGACCGCCGCCCGGTCCCGGGCCTCGGGCTCGCGGAGCACCAGCCGCTCGGTCCTGATCGGCTCAGTCGGCCAGGCGACGGGCCCCAGGTCAGCCACGCGCGGAGACTACAGACGGACGCCGTCACCCAGGGCCTGACGACGAGCTGGAGCTCCGGCCCCGTCGAAGGACGCGTTGACTTTCAAGATGATCAAGCGCCAGATGTCCGGCCGCGTCGGCCTGCCGCTACAGGCGCGTCCTGCTCAGCGCCCCAGCTCGCTGATGTGCCTGGATCCAGAAGCCATGCCAGCATCATGGCGCATGTCACCGGCGCCGGGATTGAACAAAACGGTCACTGGGGTCACGGCGAGGAGTGGCCCAGGCCGCTAACCGTCGCCTTCTATCTGTGCTGTTCGCGGCGCTTAAGGGAACGGTCTGCAAGACCGTCGGCTTTGATCTGCACTAAATACGTCGGCCGAAAACCTAGCACAGGATTAGGGTCTGCGCTTAATCACGCTTGTCACCTCCGGAGCCAGCATCCGGCTTCCGCTCTTCTTCCTTGGCCTTCTGAGCCACTGCCGCCACCCTTTGGTTGAGCTGCTCCGACTTTGCGGCATTTATGGCGTGTTGCTGGACGATGTAAATCAAGCGCACCGTTGCCACGACTGCCCAAACGAATAGCAAAACTCCAATGCCGAACACGGCTACTTCAAGGGGTTCGGGACCCGTACCTCTAGGAAAGCCCTGGCTGGGGCCAAAGAGGAGTGAGACGAGAGAGACGATTGCTGCGCAGGCGCTGAGCATTGCGACCTGCCTGAAGGGCGACAAGAATTTCTTGATGCCCAGATCACCTGTGCCATCCGGAACTGCTGCAGCGATGATGTCCTCGTATAGCCCGGTACGAAGAGTCAGCATAAGAGTTATTACGGCAATTATTACTGCTAGCAGCCCGATCGCCGAACCCGCGATAGCGAGAGAAATAGCTGGATCTTCATTGAGGACACTCCGGAATTGATCAGAGAGCGAAGCTGCCGCCGCGCCCACGAGCGTTCCGACGATTATTCCCCATTTGATTCGTCCCCATGGGCTTCGGCTTGGTTTGCCGCTCGACTCTTGTGATTCTGGTGACGCCATTATAGCCAACTCCCTACGGACCGAAACAGCCGAAACAATAGTTTCTTGGAGCTAGGCTTAGCCAGCCCAAGTCGATTCGCGCATCGAGCCATAAATTCTTGCACTATCTGGGAGGCCCGGTCCGGGGTTTTCTTAACCATCTCTTCGATGGCTGTGAAATGCTCATTCAAACAGTTGTTCACGTCTTCGGCGTCGAGTTCCATGTGTTGGCTCATCCTTATCGGTCTCCCGGAGAAGGATCACGAATGCGCCGCGAGCCCGGGCGGACCAGACTCATCACGTAGCCGTCATGCTCGCGGTCAACGCCGTACACCTCGGCGACTGCTCGACCGCCGTTCGTCTGAGAACATCGTCATCCCCTTACGGCACACATGCTTGGATGGACGCCAGGAAGGTAATCCTGGCCACGAATACTACTCAGACTGGCCGACCGACGCAGGAAGATCGTCGTACCACTAGCCGACGGCATGCCCCTTACGCGCCCAATCGGACGGAGAACTGGGGTGATTCACGGCCATCCACGGACAAATGGCAACGCCGCCCGACCCGCGTTCGCCTCATCAGCGCTGCCTGACCTGGAAATACGATGCCGGTGGTTTACCGTACGGATACCCTGTACTGCGGGAACACCGGCTACGGCTATCGTCATCTGGAACCGCACATCGGGCAGTACTTCGGGGCTGGCCTGGCTTCACGTTCGCGATGGCCCAGACGCTGAAGGCACCCGCCAGAGTCGTTTCCCAGGACAACGGCAACTACCTGGAGAGCGCCCCGATCTACCAGTGTTTCTATGCGGACCAGTCCTGCCCGTAATCTGTATGCGCAGCCTGGGGCGCAGCCGCGCCAGACGCAGTGAGGAGTTCCGTGGGACCCATGGAATTCGGGCCGAGTGTGGTGCCCGAGCCGCGGGAGATCTTGCTCTCAACGTCGGAGGGGCAGTTCTTCGGTCCTGACGGCAGGCTGACTGCGGTCCGGGAGGTGCCATTCCTGGGGGAATGGCAGCTTAGGCGACTAGACTTCGACTCGAACCTCGGCCGGAGCAGGATCGTCTGCGTCCTTACCGGGGCAGGCAAGACAGTGACCGCCACCATCGATGCCGGAGACTTCGCCGACTTGCGCGACAACACGTCGACAAGCCGAATATAGCGGCTCCGCCTACCACGACCTCGCGGTGCTGCTGTCGGTGCTGATCCAGGAGCAAATCCTGACGTGGGATCCTGCCGATATCCGCTCCGATGAGATACGCATCCGTATCCCCGCGGACCGCGGCAAGCCCTAGGCACGTCAGCGGGCATCGCCGTGGCTGATCATCAGATAGCGCCTATGTGTCGGGTTGGTCGATCCGTAATAGCCTCTACGCGTCAGCGGACTGCGCGGTAGCGGCGGTTGGGGCTGCGCGGAGGCGCGGTGGCCTCGACGAATCCGAGATCGACGAGTTCTTGGAGCACGCCCGTCAGGCGGCTCCGGGCCGCACCGGTAGCTTGCTGGAGTTCCTCGCGGCTCGCGTCCTCGACTTCGCGCAAGGCGGTCATGATCCTCACCCCCAGGCCATTACCTGGGAGTCGCAGAGGAGCAGGTGCCTGGTTGCCGGAACTCAGATCGACACTGAGCCGGTACGGCCCCTGATCCAGCGCCCTGCGCGAACGCAGCAAGCCGAGCGCCACGAGATCGGCCAGTTCCTTTCGCGCCGAGCCGGGGGGAAGGCCCAGCCTTCGGAGGAGAGCCTGATCGACGTCGTAACCCGAGCGAGCGAGGGCTAGGGCCGCTACCTGAGTGTCAGACAGCCGCGCGACGTCCACGTGTCGGCCCAGCGAGCCAAGAAACTCTGGAGTCACCGGGGAACTGCGCGGGACGATGACGCGGAACTGGTCAAGGTTCGCCGCGAAGAGGGGAACGACTCCGGTGTCCTGCCTGACCCGGTCGATCATCATGCTGACCCCGGACCCTCGGTTCTCCGCCACGGGCCGCCCGGTCACCGGGTCTCCCACTTCCTGCAGCAGGGCCGCGAGCCGCGAGTTCCGCGACGACGACGTGCCGCTCTCGCCGAGGCCCTCAAGGCGAACGTTGCCGAAGAGCCCACCGGGGCTGGTGACTTCGATGCGGTCCGGGAACACGTCCACTTGCACCTGAGTGCCCTGCGCTTGCGGACTGTAGTCCCGGTGCATCAAGGCGTTAACGATGGCCTCCCGGATGACCTCCGGCTCAATCTCCCATTGGTCTAGGCGGCCGGCACCGATGACGCGGCTGACGATACGCATATTCCGCTGCATTACCTGGAGGGTGTCCGCCACCATGTCGGGGATGGCGCCGCCCAGCGCCGCGCTGTCGAGGAACCGGATGCCCCCAGGCCCGCCCCGGCCGCGCTCAACGTGCGGGTACACCGCAACCGAGACCATCAGCTGGGGGAAGAACTGCTGCGGGTACCGGCCAACACTGAGCAGTCCCGCCAGCGATGGCACGAGAATGCCCTCATGGCGGACCAGCACGCCGAGCATCGCGAGCGCGTCCGCTTCCTCAGCGTTCCCGAAAACCCGTGGTGATCCTCGGCGCGCGTTCTCGATGAGCCGTGAGAAGGAGTCCCGGTTGAGATCCTGCACAGTCGCCTGGAGAGCCGGCTCTTCATCCCACCGCGGCTGGCGGCGTTCTCACGCAGGCGGTCGATCTCATACGGCGTCAGCCGCTGGTCGCCGTCGCCGACCCGGACGTAGGAACCGCCGTACAGGCCCTTCGTTGTCACGTAGCAGGGGCGTTGCGCGGGCGGCAGCCGCTCGACTTCCGCGACGACCAGGTTGACGCCCTCGAATGGCGCGATCTCAACGCTCGGCGCCAGCGAGGGAGTCAGCTTCTCTCGCGCGGTGCTCACGACGGCGTTCCGGGTCGCCGCCGCATCCGGCACGCCGACAGCCGCGAACCCCTGCCGTTCGTCGAGCCCGAGGATGACGATTCCCCCGCGCGTGTTCGCAAAGGCGGCCAACGTGGAAGCGAGGCTTTCCGGCACGCCACCCGCTGCGCGCTTGACTTCGACATCCTCAAACTCCGCGCCAGCGTCCCGTCGCCCCGCGATGACTTCAGTCAGGTTCATTGCCTGCCCCGCTCGACCGCTTTAACTTACCAGAACTTACCACGATCTCTCCGGTAAGTCCTGGTAAGTTGAAGCACGACACGGCCCCTGCGGCCCGCACCTCTACGCCCCCATAGTCGTTACGCCCCTACAGTCGTTCCGGGCCCTACCCGCCAAGCCGATCATCAACCTGATGGCCGGCACCGCCGATCTGGACGCGGTGACCAGCCAGCGTGAGACCTTCCGGAACTGAGGTGCGGGAGGAGTGAGGTCGTCGGCTGCGCTAGGAAGGTGCCGCCTGACAACGTGCCTGGGCAGACGCGTAGCACTTCCGCTAATGTGTGTTTAGAGGAAGCATCCGCCCGGCCCATTGGCAGTGCTCACCCGCGATGACGGGAGCGGCCTGATCGGCCTCGCCACTCGCGGGAGCGGCGTTACAACGCGAAACTGCTCCAGTTCGGCCTTAGGTCGTCCGGTCCGAAGGGCGTGGCCGACGTAGTCGGGAATGGATTAGGCACGAACGGATTCCCGTCGCGTCACCGGGCGAGCAGATGACTAGTGGCTCTGGGCTCGGGGGATGGTTCCCGTAAGTACACACTTTTGGCCGGATGGGTTGGGCGTTGCCGAGCCGTCAAGAGCCCTTCGGTGGGCAGTCCAAAGAGCTGGGGGATACCTGATCAGCCACGGCGCCCGCTAACGTGGCTGGGGCTTAGCGCGGTCTGCGGGGCGCCGGATACGTATCTCATCGATGCGGATATCGGCCGGATCCCACGTCAGGATCTGCTCCTGGATCAGCACCGACAGGAGCACTGCGAGGTCGTGGTAGGCGGAGCCGTTCCATTCCGGGTTGTTCGATGTGTTGTCGCGTAGGTCGGGGAAGTCGCTGGCATCGATGGTCGCCGTTACTGTCTTGCCTGCACTGGTAAGGACGCCGACGAGCCTGCTCTTGCCGAGGTCGGGGTCGGGTCCAGCCGGCTCAGGTGCCATTGCTCCAAAAATGGCACCTGTTTGACCTCGGTCAGCCTGCCGTCAGGACCGTAAAACTTCCCCTCGCCGGTTGAGAGCAAGATCTTCCGCAACTCGGGCAGCACGCTCGGCCCGAATTCCATGCGTCCCACGAGACTCCTCACTGCATCGGACGCGGTCGCGCCCGGGCATCACAGGGCAGCCTACGGGCAGGACTCATTGACGGTCCTCCCCGGGCGTCCGTACGCGGTGACGATAGCACCGGAGCTGATCCTGGAGATCACGATGAATGTCCAGATTATGTAATAGCCCGCAGAATAGAAGCACTGATAGATCGGGGCGCGCTCCTGGTAGTTGCCGTTCTCCTGGGCAACGAAGGTAGCGGGTGCCTGCAGGACCCCGGCGCCGTCCAGGGTGGTGGCCAGCCGCAGCGCCCGGTCGGCGGGCGCCGGGTCCGGGGGCCGCCGGGCAGGGACCGCAGGTACATCTCGGTGGCCAGCGCGACGAGGTCGTCCAGGGTGCCGCCGTGCAGTTTGGTCCAGACCGGCAGCGCGTCGGCGTCGTCCCGGCCGGGCTGCGGGATCTTCCCGGTGATCTCGCACAGCGCCCGCGCCCACGACTCGCTGAGGATCCCGGTGGCCATGGCCCGGGCGATCTTGGGGTGTTCCCTGGCCCGGGCGGACCAGGCGGTGTGCGCGAACGCGGCGGTGCAGGGGCTGCTCGATGATCGGGTCAAGTTGATCGCGCTCACCCACGTGCCCACCAATGGCGGCCTGGTGCAGCCGGCGGCGCAGGTGGGCGAGCTGGCCCGGCGAGCCGGCATTCCCTTCCTGCTCGATGCCTGCCAGTCGGCGGGGCAGATGCACCTGGACGTGAATGCTCCTGGGGTGCGATATGCTGTGCGCGACCGGGCGCAAATACCTCAGGGGCCCTCGCGGCACCGGCTTTCTCTATGTGCGCAGCGCGATGCTGGAGCAGATGGAGCCGCCTCTGCTGGACCTGCACGCAGCCACCTGGGTGGCGCAAGGCAAATTTGAGGTTCGCGGCGACGCGAAGAAATTTGAAACCTGGGAATCGGCCGCGGCCACTGCGGCTGGGGTTGGGCGTCGCCATCGAATACGCGTTGGCGTTGGGCCTGGAGAGGATCGAGCGCCGGGTTCAGGATCTGGCCGCCCTGCTGCGGGAGCGGCTGGCCGAGGTGGAGGGCGTGACGGTGCGGGACCTGGGCCGCGTTCGCTGCGGCATTGTGACCTTTACCTACGAGGGTCATTCGGCCGGAGAAGTGATGCAGTGGCTGCAGGCACAACGGCATCGCGGTGCGAACGATTGAGCGCTCTTCGACCCGCATCGACATGGAGCAGCGGGGGCTCGATGAGCTGGTGAGGGCCTCGGTGCATTACTACAACACCGAAGCGGAGATCGAACGCCTCTGCGAGGTGCTGCGCGCTATCAATCATTGAGGTTCAGAACATGGATGCAGAACGCGTACGGGAATACCTGCTGCAGTTGCCCCATGTGGTGGAAACCATGCAGTGGGGCGCCAACCTGGTCTTTTGGGTGGGCGACAAAGCGATCGGCGGCAAGATGTTTGCTGTGCTGAACCTCGACGACGACCAAAAGGCGGTGCTCTCCTTTGCCGCCGGGCCGGAACGATATGCCGAGCTGCTGGAAACGGAAGGTGTTTTTCCCGCCCCCTACTTGGCGCGCGCGCATTGGGTGGCAATCCGAGCATTGGGGGGTCTTCCGCAGCAGCGAGCTGGAAGAGCTGCTCGAATATGGGCGCCGCCTGATCTATGACAAATTGCCCAAGAGGACCAGGGATGTGCTGGCAATGCCGGCCGCGGCACAGCGAAAGTTGTTGAAGGATCGAAAGAAGCTGCTGGCAGCGCGAGCAGCTTCCCGCTAGCAGGACGTGCTCGACCAGCGTGCCCAGTTTCCTGTTACGCAGACCGACGATCGAGTGCGGCTCTTCACGGACAGCCGCATGCGGTCGCAAGCCACGACCTACAGAATCCGGGGTGGGATTCGCGTTCCTGTTTCGCAGGAGCCAAACTGCTGAAGGAACTGGAGTGCTCGCCGGTTTGTACAATTGCGGGCTGGAGGATCGCTGCATGGAATCAGGGCTTCGTGGACACGGCAACAGAAGGCATCGGCTGGCGCTGCGACTTGCCTGCCTGTTGGTCATCATGGCGTCGCTGCACCCGGTCGGAGCGCAGAACGAAGATGCGGCGGCGAACCAAAAGAAGGCACGGGCGACCCTGGATGCCATGGTAGCCGCCCTGGGCGGCCAGAGGTGGCTCACGCTCACCAGCACCATGCAGCAGGGCCGGACCTCGGGCTTCTACCAGGGCAAGCCCACCGGCATGACCTGCAGAGTTCTATGAAATCCAGAAATTTCCCGACCAGACCCGCATCGAGCTGGGCAAGAAGCGGGACGTGGTGGAGATTATTTCCGGAGATCAGGCCTGGGAGATCACCTACAAGGGCAAGACAGGAGCTGCCCAAGGACCAGGTTCAGGAACTCATCCGGCGCCGCGACCACTCCATCCAGACAGCCATGCGCGTCTGGCTGAATGATCCCAGGACAGTCCTCATTTATGGCGGGCAAAACCTGGTGGAGCGCCATCTGGCCGATCAAACGACGCTCATCAACGCAGAAAATGACAGCATCACCATCCAGACCGATGCCGAAACGCATTTGCCCTTGCGGCGGAGCTAGCAATGGCGCGATCCGCTCTACAAAGACAAAAATACCGACGCGGAAGAATATGACGACTACCACCTGGTGGAGGGCTTTCCCACCGCCTTTACCATCACCCGCTACCACAATGGCGACATGACCAATCAGCGGTTCCTCTACCACGCGGCCTACGATGTTCCGTTGACGCCAGACATGTTCAATCCTGACCAGGCGGCGGCCAAAATCAAGAAATAGCCAGATGAATGCTCTATAATCTGCCCTGCGACCATGGAAGACGAGAATCCCAGGCAGGAAGCGGCGCGCGGGCTGGACATACGCCAGATCATGGCGATTCTGCCCCACCGTTATCCCTTTCTCCTGATCGACCGCGTACTCGAAAGCAGCCCCAAGAAGCGCATCGTGGCAATCAAGAACGTGACCATCAATGAGCCGTTCTTCCAGGGTCATTTTCCTGACTACGCCATCATGCCGGGAGTGCTGATGGTGGAAGCAATCGCCCAGGCAGGTGGGGTGCTGCTGCTGCCCGAGGTTCCGGATCATGAACACAAGCTGTTGGTCTTCTCCGGTATCGACCGAGCTCGCTTTCGGCAGACCGGTGTGCCCGGCGATCAGCTGCGCATCGAAGTGGATGTGTTGAACTGGAGGCCCCTGGCAGCGCGGCTGGAGGGCAAGGTCTACGTAGAAGGCAAGCTGGCGTGTGAAGCCACCATCATGTGCGCGGTGGTGCCCCGGCCGTCCCGCATTGGCAGTGACAGACCGGATGGCCCGGTTGCTCCAGCTGCGGAGGATCCGGCTTTGGAGACGGTGAGTCACGAGTGAGCATTCACCCAACAGCCATCGTGGCTGCTACGGCTTGTATTCCCGAATCCTGTAACGTTGGCCCCTATTGCACCATCGGTCCTGATGTCGAGCTGGGCGAGGACTGTGAACTGGTTTCCCATGTGGTTCTGGACGGCAAGACCCGCCTGGGCGCCCGAAACCGCGTCTACTCCTTTGCCTGCCTCGGGCGTCGCGCCCCAGGATCTCAAGTACCGGGGCGAAGCGACCAGCCTTGAAATCGGCGATGACAACACCATCCGCGAGTGTGTGACCATCTCGCGGGGCACCAGCGGGGGCGGCGGCACCACCCGGGTGGGCAGCCACTGCCTGATCATGGCCTATACCCATATCGGCCACGACAGCACCATCGGGAACCACTGCATTCTGGCCAACGGCGCCACCCTGGCCGGCCACGTCACGGTGGAGGACCATGCCAGTGTGGGTGCGCTCTGCCCCGTGCACCAGTACTGCTGCATCGGAAAGCATGCCTACGTGGGCGGCGGCACCACCATCACCCAGGATGTTCTGCCCTACTCGCTGACCTCGGCCAAACGCGAGACCCATGCCTACAGCCTCAATCGAATCGGCCTGGAGCGCTCCGGCTTCAGCGCGGAGCAGTTGCGCGCCCTGCAGCATGCTTACCGGGTACTGCTGGCAGCCAAGCTGAACACCTCCCAGGCGCTGGAACGCTTGCGGGGCGAAGGCCGAGCCGGAAGACTGCGTGGCTTACCTGGTCGCGTTTATCGAGCGTTCCCAGCGGGGCGTGATCAAGTAGGAGCGGCCGAGTGAAACCAGAACCGATCACCAGGCTGGGTCTGATTGCCGGCAATGGGCGATTTCCATTTCTGCTGCTCGACGCCGCGCGCGCTCATGGCGCTGAGGTTGTGGTCGCCGCCATCAAAGAAGAAACCGAACCGGAGATGGATGCGCGGGCCGCGGCCGATCCCGGCATACGGGTGCATTGGCTCTCCCTGGGGGAGCTGTCGCGATTGATCGAGACCTTCCGCCAGGAAGGCGTAACCCAGGCCGTGATGGCCGGCCAGGTCAAGCACAAGCAAATCTTCTCCAGCATTCGCCCCGACTGGCGGCTGGCCAAGCTGCTGTTGAATCTGCGCACCCGGAACACTGACATGCTGCTGGGCGCGGTGGCCAAGGTCCTGAGCGATGAAGGGATCGAGCTGATCTCGTCCACCGCCTACCTGGAGCCGCTGCTGGCGCGGCCGGGAGTGTTGACGGCGCGCGCGCCCACTGCGGAAGAGCAGCAGGATCTGGCCTACGGGCGCGAGGTGGCCGCCGCCCTGGCCGGCTATGACATTGGCCAGACCGTGGTGGTCGCGGGGCAGGCCTGTGTAGCGGTCGAGGCCATGGAGGGTACCGATGCCACCATCGAGCGCGCCGGGGCCATCCTGCGCACTCTGGAGGCCGAGGGTGAAGCTTCTACGCTGGCACAGCGGCGGCTGAGCGTGGTGAAGGTGGCCAAGCCGGCTCAGGATATGCGTTTCGATGTGCCGGTGATTGGGCCCAAGACCATCGAGACCATGCGCCTGGCCGGGGCGACCTGCCTTTCGATTGAAGCCGGCCGCACCCTGATCTTCGACCAGGACGACCAGTTCAGCAGGCTGGCCAGCGCAGCGGCCGGGCATCGCGATCATCGTGGTGTGACCGGCTGGACACGGGAAATGACGAAAAGCGGTCTAATCTTGGCACCTGATTCCAGATTGCGGAGATTCCAGTGAAAACAACGAAAGTAGCATTCGTCGCAATCCTGGTGGTTCTGCTCGCCGGCGCCGCCTTGAGCATCCGCGGAATAGCGGATGATACGCCATGCCGCAAGCGGGCCAGATGGCCCCCAACTTTACCCTGCCATCGCAGGATGGCTCCAACATCAGTCTCGACAGTTTCCGCGGCAAGTGGGTGGTGCTCTATTTCTATCCCAAGGACATGACCACCGGCTGCACCATTGAAGCCCACAACTTCCAGCAGGACATCGCCAAGTATCAGAAACTGGATGCCGTGGTGGTGGGCGTGAGTGTCGACTCGACCGACAGCCACAAGGAGTTCTGCGCCAAGGAAGGGCTAAGCTTCAAGCTTCTCAGCGATCAGGATAAGAAAGTCGTGGCGCAGTACGGATCCATGGGCGATCACATGGGTGTGAAGATTGCCAAGCGCAACACGTTTCTGATCGATCCCCAGGGCAAAATCGTCCAGGTGTGGACGGGCGTAAACCCCTCCCAGCACAGCGAGCAGGTTCTGGCCGCGCTGAACGGCTTCGAGAAAAAATAGCCGCTGATCCGCATACCCCAGCGGAACCGATGCTGGTCCCTCGCGAACAAGCCCAATCCCAATCAACCTCCAGACGCAAAAACGCCCGGCTGCCAGCCGGGCTCTTTTGCTTGCCTGTTTTGGTTAGAGAACTACTTCTTCTTTGCTGCCTTCTTTTTCGCCGCCTTCTTAGCTGCCTTCTTGGCTGGCGACTTCTTTGCTGCCTTCTTTGCCGGAGCCTTCTTCGCCGCCGACTTCTTGGTTGCTGCTTTCTTCACTGCCAAAGGAATACCTCGTTTGTTGGTAGATTTTTTGCTGCTGGCGCTCTTCTTGTTGCCGACCGCTTTCGCAGCCTTTCTGCCGCTTTTCGCGCCTTTGCTGCTCTTCTTCGCGGCAGATTTCGTGGCGGCCTTTTTGGCCGGAGCTTTCGCCGGAGCCTTCTTCGCCGGAGCTTTCTTCGCTGCTGGCTTTTGGTCGCCGGAGGCTTGGCGACGGTCTTCTTGGCGGCAGCTTTTTTGGCCGGAGCTTTCTCGGGCGGCGGCGCGCGGCGGGACGCTCACAGGTGGGCGAAGCAACTCGGTACCTGGAACGGTGGTGGCGACGATGACACTTACTTCTTCTTCCTCTTCATCATCGTCGTCGAAGCCGTCTTCCACCTCATCCGGGTACTCGTCCGCCTCGGCTTCAAACTCGTTGTCAGCGTGTGCGTACAGTTTGTGTTCGTCCTGCATTCTTATGCCTCCAAGGCTTCGGTTGCTACGGATTCGGATCGCAGAGAACCGCTTTCCATCATACTTGCCTGCGGCGCGGATTATAGCAACAGCATGCAACGGGATGCCAATGAACGCAAGTGCGAATTAAGTTTCTTTTCCGCAGGTTCTTCCACCGTCGCTGCGCATTGTTTTTTCGGCGTTTTCCCGCTCAGAGAGCCGGTGGAGCTGTTCTTCGCGGTTGTATGCGCGCCGGTGCGTAGCGCGGGTTTGTGCGCGGACGTGGAATGCGCGACTCCTTGTTTCGCACCCGCGGCATGTTTCGTCGATGCGCTCACGCGGCGCTGGAGCTGGTGACACGGGCCGGTTCGGCCACGTAGAGACGGCGCCCCGGCTCCAATCGCGCCGCGGTCAGATGGTTCCAGCGGCGAAGTTGCTGCACCGTCACGTTGAAGCGATCGGCCACGGTCACCAGCGTGTCGCCGTGTTCGACCTTGTAGAGCGTGAGGCGCGATCTGCTGGAGGGCGCGGGGGGCACCGGGATGATGAGCGAATCGGTCGCGGAGAGATCATCGCCAGGTTCCAACTGGTTGACAAAGACGATCTCCGAGGGGCTGACGTGGTAATCGCGAGCGACGGTCTGCAGCGATTCTCCGGCAACCACTTTGTGAAACCGCCATTGATTCCGCTTGTCCGCGGGGATTTCGGAGATGCGTTTCTGGTAGAGATCTTTGCTGCCGGCAGGGAGATGCAGCTCGAAAGGGAGCGTCGGCGGGTGTGCTCATCCGCAGCAGGCTGGGATTGAGGTCCGAGATCTCCTGCACCGGCGCTTCGACCAGGTCGGAGACCAGGCGCAGGTCGACACTGTAGTCCGTGGTGACCGTGTCGGTGAGCAGCGGCGGGTCGGGCGTCAGCGACTGCAGTCCGTACTGCTGCGGGTTCTTCGCCATGATCGCGGCGGCGATGATGATGGGAACGTAATTCTTCGTTTCCTGGGGCAACGCGTTGCGGCGGTACAGCTCCCAGAAGTCGGCGTAGCCGGTGCGCTGCACCGCATGCTGCACGTTGCCGGGTCCCCAGTCGTACGCTGCCATGGCCAGATACCAATCGCCCAATTGGGCGTACAGCACCTTCATGTAGCGAGCATAGGCGTGGGTTGATTTTTCCGGATCGAAGCGCTCATCGTACCAGCCATTGCGGGCTGAGGCCATAGGCGCCCGAGGGCATGAACTGCCACATGCCGCCCGCGCCCGAGCGGCCGTTCACCGCCTGCGGCTGAAAGCCGGATTCGGCCACGGCCTGGTAAATCAGATCCTGGGGAACTTTCTCCTCGGCCAGCACTGCCGAGATCATGGCGTGATAGCGGCCGGCCCGCTCCAGCGAACGCATGAGCGTTCCCCGCCCCTTGCGAAGAGAAATAGCTGATGTAACCGGCGACGGGATCGTTGATCACCAGCGGCAGATCGGACTGCGTGGTCTTCAGTTCGGCGATGGCCTGCGCCTTGACTGTCGGGTCCACCGGGAAAGTGACATCGTTGGCAATATCGACCGGAGCCGGTTCGATCTTGGGTGCGAATCCATTTCCCTGCTTGAGCGCCTCCATCTCCAGCGTATTGACAGCATCGAGGATGCGGTCGAACTCATCGCGCAGCTGGGGTTCGGTCCGCAGATCGAAATTGCTGGTCAGCATCAGGTCGACGGCACGATCGAAGTCTGCCTTGGCGGTCTGCAGCTTGCCCGCGTGGTAGTCGGCCACACCGCTCTGGTACGCCGCTTCGACTGCGTCGATCAGGGCCTGTACCTGGGGACGGGCGGCAGGCGTTGCGGAGGCGGTTTGGCCGACGCCGTGGATGGCTTCGGTAGGGCTTGAGCGCGGGAGCCGTAGCCTGCGGCGACTTCGCCGGCCCCGGGGTCGACTGGGTTTTCCGGCACACACCCGGTAAGCAGCAGCGGGGCCGCGGCCAGCACCAGCATGACCACTCTGGGAGCGATATTCAACCCTCTGGATAAGCCCATGCGAAAACATGCCTTGGACAACCCTCCGCCTTTGCTGCACAACGATAAGACCGGGTTCTTCACAGCTTGCTGTTTCCCATTGATTGTATTGCCCGGAGCCCTCCGGTGTGAATGATAAGATCGGGTGAGAGACTCCTCTCGCCATCAACTGATTCGCCACCCGCCGACCGGCACCCCTTCATGGATAGCAAGCACATCCGCAATTTCGCCATCATCGCCCACATTGACCACGGCAAATCCACCCTCTCGGACCGGTTGCTGGAGCTGACCGGCTCCTTGACGGCACGCGAGATGCAGGCCCAGGTGCTGGACGCGATGGATCTGGAACGGGAGCGCGGCATCACCATCAAGGCCCATGCGGTGCGCATGAACTACCTCGCCCGGGATGGCGAGATGTACCAGTTGAACCTTCTGGATACGCCCGGGCATGTCGATTTCTCCTACGAGGTCTCCCGTTCCCTGGCCTGCTGCGAGGGCGCTCTGCTGGTGGTGGACGCCTCGCAGGGCGTCGAGGCGCAAACCCTGGCCAATGCCTACCTGGCCATCAATAACGGCCTGGACATGATTCCGGTGATCAACAAGATCGATCTGCCCAGCGCCGACGTCCTGCGCACCCAGGAGATGATCGAGTCCACCGTAGGATTGGATGCTACCGATGCGCTTCCCGGTGAGTGCCAAAACGGGCCTTGGCGTTCCCGAGGTGCTGGAAGCCATCGTGCACCGTCTGCCGCCGCCCACAGGAGACGCGGAAGCGCCCCTGCAGGCCCTGATCTTCGATTGCTGGTTTGATCCTTATCGTGGCGTGATCGTGTTGGCCCGCGTGATCAATGGCATCCTGCGCAAGGGCGCGAGGATCCGGCTCATGTCCAATGGCCGGGTATTCGATGTGGAGTCGGTCGGTGTACTGACGCCCAAGCCGGTCGAGATTGAGCAGTTGTCGGCCGGTGAGGTTGGCTTCTTTTCCGCGACCATCAAGAATGTGGCCGACACCAAGATCGGCGACACGGTCACCGAGGATACACGTCCGGCGGCGGCGGCCGCTGCCCGGCTTCAAAGACATTCAATCGATGGTTTTTGCCGGGCTCTATACCGTGGATTCGCATGAGCACACGCTGCTGCGTGACGCGCTCGAGAAGCTGCGGCTGAACGACTCCTCCTTTTTCTTTGAACCGGAGAGCTCGGTCGCGCTGGGATTCGGTTTCCGCTGCGGCTTTCTCGGGCTCCTGCACATGGAGATCATTCAGGAGCGCCTGGAGCGCGAGTTCAACCTGGATCTCATTACCACCGCTCCCGGTGTGCGCTACAAAATCACCCTCACCGATGGGTCGGTCATCGAAGTGGAGAACCCTTCCCGTTGGCCCGATCCCGAGCGATATCGAGAAGATCGAAGAGCCGGTGATCATCGCCACCATCCTGACCAGTGAAGAGTATGTCGGCGGCATTCTCAAGCTGGTGGAGGAGAAGCGCGGCCGGCAGAAAAACTTCGAATATGTGACCCCCACGCGCGTCATGCTGACCTATGAGCTGCCGCTCAACGAAATCGTACTGGACTTTTACGACCGTCTGAAATCGGTCTCGCGCGGCTATGCTTCCCTCGATTACCAGCTGGCCGGCATGTGGGAATCTCCCATGGTCAAGCTGGATATTCTGGTCTCGGGCGAACCGGTCGATGCGCTCTCGATCATCGTGCATCGAGACTTTGCCTACGAGCGGGGACGAGCGCTGGTCTCCAAAATGCGCGAGCTCATTCCTCGCCAGATGTTTGAGGTCGCGATCCAGGCGGCGATCGGAGCCAAGATCGTCTCCCGGGAAACCGTCGCCGCGTTGCGCAAGAATGTGCTCGCCAAGTGCTACGGGGGAGACATCAGCCGCAAACGCAAACTCCTGGAGAAGCAAAAAGAAGGCAAGAAGCGCATGAAGCGCATCGGCAAAGTCGACATTCCGCAGGAGGCGTTTCTGGCGGTACTCAAAGTGGGCGAGGATTCCAGCAAATAGTCGCAGATTTGCGGTTACGTTGGTCATGCCTTTTATGCGTTTTGTGGAAACTCCGCAAATTTACGCCGTTGGACGGAGCGCTGAGCTCCGCGGCTCATCGACCAGGCTTTAACACAAGCGATAAACAATTGACAAGAAAAAGGTTAAGGGATAGCACGAAAGTGTGCCGTCCGAGCTCTTTTGAGGGCAGGATTTGGAACGCGAAAAAAGAGCACCCCCGGCTTTCCACATTTTTTTCCACAGACACGCCGGGAACCGGCTGCTAGGTATTTTTTCAGCCGGTTCTGGTGATTATTTCCCTCCCGGCAAGCTGAATCTTGCCGGGAGGGGCCGAGCAGACAAATGCTCTACTGCGGCGGCTTGGTCGTGCTGGGATGAGTGGTTGTCGAGTGCCGGCTGGGGCTGGTGTGTGCTGGGGCGCGGAGCGGTGGCGCCTGCTGCCGGTTGCGGAGGAACGCCGGACTTGACGTTGTAGGCGTCTACAATCGCCTTGGTGATGTCAGTGGACCCGATTGGCCCACAGCACGGGCGTCTGCTGGGCGCTGGTATCGAGCACCAGGGTGAATTTGTTTTGGTTGGAGTAAGTGTCCAGCACGGCATAGACCTTCTGTGCCAGCTGCCTGGTACATATCGTTCATCGCGCCGCTGGCTTCGTTTTGAGCGTCTTCCGCGGAGCGCTGCAGCGACTTTGTCTTTTCGTCGATGGTCCTGAGGCGGCTGTCGCGCTCCGGCTCGCTCAGGTTGGCGCCGGCGTCCTGCAACTGCTTCTTGAGCGAATCGATCTCGTCGCTTTGGGCCTTCAGTTGAGCCTGCTTGGGTTCGAACTTCACCCGCAGTTGAGCGAAGTTGCGTTGCCCTTCATTGGTCGCTGCGACCGCCTGCTGGAAATCGATGATCGCAATCTTGGCAGTGGCAGGGACTGCCGCGGCGGCGCGCAAGCACGCGGCAGGCGAATGGGCTGCGGAGGGTGCGGACGGGAGCCTGGGCTAACGCTCTGCTGGGCGACGCGATGAAGCCCACGCCGGTGGCGGACGCGAGCAGGCAAACAAGTGTGAACGAACGCTTCATCGGAATACAGAACTCCTTTTGATCTTTGAATCCAGATCGCCCGCGTCTTTCAGCGGAAAGCGGGCCTTCGCTTGCGGGTCTCCCGCATGCGCATTTGCAATGCAGTCACCTGGCCAGCGCATCTGGCAGCAAATGCGAAGAAGAGACACGGACCGAGATAATCACAGGGCCAGCAGTGATTATAGGTGTGGGCCGAAGGAGCGTCAACGCAGGGCCGTAGCTCACGCATCAACGCGATAGAGGCGCTGAATGGCCTTAGCGCGGGAATTGAACATCAGCGCAGAAGGTTCAGCGATTGTGCCGCTTCGAGGAGCCGATCCCACTGCGAACTTCTCGCACCGCTTAGAAAGTAGTGCTGACGCTCAGGCGGAAGGTCTTTCTCGGCTCGCGGAAATGCAACAGCGAATCGTAAGCCGTAATGGCTTCGTTGTAGGTGTAGTCGCCCGCCCCGCCGGCGGGGAACATGCTGCGCGTGATCAGGCTTTCTCCCTGAACATTCTCAAACAGGCGAAGCGTGTTGTAAGCGTAATAGAGGCGCATGGGCGCATTCACGATGGGCAGCATCGCCGAGATCTCCCCGCCGACGGACATGCGCGGCACCACGTTGGTGCCCGGCGATCGGCCGGATCTGGTTGATGAACTGGATCGACTGGCCGCCCTGGCAAGCGCCATTGAAGTAAGAGGTGCAGCCGTAGAGCGGCGAATTGAGCTGGTCGGCGCCCTCGACGCTTTGCCGTAACTGGGATTGGCGAACCACAGAAGTGATGTCGAAGTCGTCGAAGATGGCGAACTGGACCGGGCCGGCAATGGGAATGCGGTATTCGACGTTGGACGTGACCTTGGCGTCGCCACCCACCGAAACGGGGCGGTAAATGGGGATCGGAATCGTGATGTTGCCCAGGGTGTAGTTGCCCGGATCGATGGGAACGGGCGTGCCGTCGGGGTTGGTGAGGGTGATGTTCTGCCGCACCGGAATGAAGGCATAGGGCGTCGCTGCGCGCACATCAAAGCCGCGCAGTTCGTTGTCGCCGCCGGAATAGAAACGGGCGAACGGGGGAGCCACATCTCCGCTGAAACCCTGGATGTAAGAGAGCCTGCACGCGATAGCCAAGGACGTTGCGCCCTTCCGGGTTGGGGCGCAGACCCTTCATCGCGATGAAGTGCTTGTACTGCACCACCGGGGTGAAATAACGAACGTTGCCCCACAGGCCCGCGAGCTGGAAGGCAGCGGAAATATCCGTTCCGAAACGCGGCCTGAAGATGGACGGACCGACCTTGTTGTACGTATAGCTCAACGAAACCGAGCTGGTGTAAATGCCTTCCAGGGCATTGGCGCCCTGGATCTGGCCGCTGCGGAAGGCCAGCGTCTGGAAGAGGTTAGCGGAAGCCTGGCTGAAGGTCGTGATGGTCGACTTATCCCAGCTATAGGTCAAGCCCACCCGCTTGAAGGAGCGGCGCAGCGGATAGCTGACAGAGAAATTCAACCCGGTCGAGGACTGGTTGTAATTCTGGGTCAGCGATTGCTGGGCGGCCGTCAGGTTCGCGGATTGGCCGGTAACGGTGGCGTAGTTGCGCGCTGAATTGTAATCCGACTTCCTGGAGAAGACCTGGAAGCCCACGCTGATCGGCTTGTTGCGCAGGTAGGGCTCATTGAAGGCGAAGACCACGCTGCGCGCCAGGTTGCCGATATTGCCCTGCAGGCTCAACGTTTCGCCCAGGCCGAGAAAATTATTGGTGGAGTAGTTAAGACCGAGGAAAGTGCCGGAAAGACCGCTGACGCCGCCGTTCAAGCCGATCGAGTTCTTGCCCTTCTCGTGCACTTTGAGCAGCAGCGACAACGGTGCCGTTCTCGGTGTCCGGGTGGGTCTCGGAGTCCTGATCGACCTTGAGCGGGTCGAAGTAGTCCAACTGGTTCAGGCGCAGCAGGCTCGGTTCCCACAGGTTGCTGTTGTAGGGCTGGCCTTCTTCGATCAGCAGTTCGCGGCGGATGACCCGGTCGCGGGTGATGGTGTTGCCCTGGAACTCGATGCGCGAGACGGTAAAAGGCCTTGCCCTCGTCGATGTCGATGTCCAGGTAGACCAGGTGCTTGGCGTCATCGATGCGCGGCGTCGGCACGGCGGTGAAGTTGATGTAGCCCAGCGAACCGTAAGCCTTGCGCAGATTATCCAGTCCCTTGCCGATGGCGGTGGCATTGAACCATTCCCCGTCCTTGGTGGGGAACTGAGCGCGCAGCGCCTTGACGTTCTGCACATGCGCGTTGCCGGTGAAGGTGACGCCGCCAAGCCGGTAGCGCTGCCCCTCTTCGACCGGAATGCGGATGTCGATGCGCTTACCCTGGCGGGGGCGAAAGGTGAAGAACGAGAGGCCGCCTTCATTCCGGATATGGGTGATGGGATCGCCGACCCCGGCCCGGAAATAGCCTCGGTCCTGCAGCGCGCGGCGAACCCGCTCCGTATCTTCCTCGAGTTTGCTGGCGTCGTAGGTGCGGGCGAAGAGGTTCTCCAGGAAAATCGAGTGCGGAATCCCGATCGGCCGCAGGTTCTTCATCGCCGCGCGCAGCTCGCGCGAACTCACGGCGTGGTTCCCGGTGAAGGTGATATTCCCCACTTTCACCGTGGGGCCTTCCTTGATGATGAAGTTGATCGAGACCGAGGAGGGCGGAATGGTCTTGATGTCCGGCTTTACGGTCGCGAACTGATGCCCGTGTTCGGCCAGCAGGTCGCGGATCACATCGATCGCCCGCGCCAGCCGGGTGGGATCATAGGGGCTTTCCACCGAGAGGCCGGTGACGTGCTCTTTCTTGAAGCGGTCCAGAACGTCCGAGGTCGAGACCGAGTTCAGGCCCTTGTAGTTGATCTCGCGAATGGTCGGCTTCTCTTTAACGATGATGTCGAGAATGATGCCCTTGGGGGTATCCTCGCGGGCGATCTGCAGATTCTCGAAGTATCCGGTGTTCCAGAGCGAGTTGAAGTCGCGCTCGATGGTCGCCGGATCGTAGGTATCTCCCGGGTGGGTGAACAGCCGCGCCAGCACCGTCTCTCTGGGAATGCGGCGGTTGCCGATCACCCGGATTTGCGGTGACTACGCCTGGCTGGGGGGCGACGTCCTGCTGAGCCCAGGCAATCAGACTGGAACCGCAAAATAGAAGCAAGCCCACGATCCTGCACATCCGAAAAAAAAACGGCAGCACAGGTTGGTTCTTATGAAACCGGGAGCGAAGGCTCCCTGACACGACGCGAAGAATAGGCACACCCTCACTGCTGAAAATCGGATCCTGCTGGAGGAAAAGGCGATTATATGTGACGGAAGGGGTACTCCCCAACTCCGAGGACTCGTTTCTCACCCCGCCTACCATCCCGGAGGCCCAGTCAGCGAGACACCAGAACTCCCTTAACTCTCCAGCTCACTGCTGGCAAAGTATTCGCCCAGTGAGGAATCCCAGGACACGGAGAGAAGGTTTGGCTTGCAGCAGACCTGGCAGTCTTCCACGTACCGCTGCCGCCCGCCGGCAGACTCGTCCACCACGATCTCATTCCACTCTCCACAGCCCGCGCACTGGAAACCCGCTGGAAACGGCATCGTCAATCTCACGCTTGAGCAGGTGTTCTTAGTCTATCGGAGGGAAGAGGTTTTTGCGCTTCGTCCGGGCTCAGCTTTCGAACTTCCACCAGGGTTGAGTAGAACGTGGCCCCGCGGCCCAGGTCGGTGAGCCGCTCGGAGGTGAGCGCGTTTACGTTGTTTCCCCCGGTCGGACAGCTTGTTCCAGTTGAGGCTGGCCGCGACCACGCCGGCCGGCACGCTGCCATCGATACGCGCGCGCAGCCGGATTTTGCCGCGCGCATTGTAGATCTCCACCCATTCTGCTTCGCCGATCTGCCGCGCGGCGGCGTCGCTGGCGTGCATCAATACCAGGCCGGGCGATTCCATCTTCTGGTGGCCGGGAAGGTTGGCGAAGGTGGAGTTCATATAGTTGTCGGCCTTGCGGGGCAGGAACTCGAGCGGAAATGTATGCGCATCGGCGCCCCGGCGCGATTCGTCCGGCGGATGAAACGCCGGCAGCGGTTCGAGCCCCTGCGCAGCCAGCGCGCTCGAATAAAACTCAGCCTTGCCGCTGGGTGTGGCAAAGACGCCATTGGCAAACGGCAGCAGTCCCCGTTGCCGGACTGCAGGCGTATGCTCCTCTTCGCCTCCAGTTCCTGGCGGGTAATGCCTTCCATCGCCGGCGCGTTCAGCGCCTGCTCGATCAGATCGTCGACGCTGTCGTGGAAGCAGGGCTCGGAGAACCCCATGCGCTGCCCCAATTGGCTGAAGAGCCAGACGTTCGACCGGGCCTCGCCCAGCGGCGCGATGGCCTGCTCTGAGAGCTGCAGAAAGTAGTGACCGTACGCTCCCTGAAAGTCTTTGTGCTCCAGGAAGGTGGTCGCCGGCAGCACGATATCGGCGTAGTCGGTGGTGTCGGTGAAGAACTGCTCATGCACCACGGTGAAAAGGTCGCTGCGCATCAGTCCGCGCACCACGGCGTTCTGGTTGGGAGCAATGGCCGCGGGGTTCGAGTTGTAAACGAAAAGCGCCTTCACCGGAGGTGCACTCGAGCTCGGTGAGCGCGTGGCCGAGGCGCGACATGTTGACGATGCGCGCCGGGCGCTGGAGTGGGCTGGCCAGCATCAGATCGGGCCTCTCCAGGGCCGCGCTGTTGAATGTGAAGGCTCCGCTGGTGGAGAGCTGCAGGCCGCCGCCCAGCTGCTTCCAGGCGCCGATCAGAGCAGGCAGCATGCAAACCGCGCGCGCGGCCGCCCCGCCGTTCTGCGAGCGCTGTATGCCATAGTTCAAGCGAATCACGGCCGGCGCGCTGGTCGCGTATTCGCGCGCCAGGCGCTCGATGTCGGCAGCCGCGATGCCGGTCAAACCGGCAACATGCTCCGGCGTGTAGGGCTGAACATGTTCCCGCAGTGCCTCAAATCCATGGGTGTGTTGGGCAACATAATCGCGGTCGTAGAGCCCTTCTTCGATGATGACGTGCATAAGGCCAAGCGCCAAAGCCGCGTCCGTGCCGGGCTGGATGGGGATGTGCCAGTCAGCGACGCGGGCGGTGCGGGTGCGGTATGGGTCGATCACCACCAGCCGGGCGCCTTGGCGGCGCGCTTCTTCGACGAAGGGCCAGAGGTGAATGTTATTGCCGTGGATATTCGCGGCCCAGGCGATGATGTACCGGGCATGGCGGAAGTGTTCCGGGTCCGTGCCCAGCTTTTTCCCGTAGACCGATATCAGGGCATCGCCGCCGGTGGTCGCGCAGATCGTGCGATCGAGCTGCGAGGCGCCGAGGCGGTGAAAGAAGCGGCGATCCATGGAGCCATAGCCGAGCACACCCATGGTTCCCGCGTAGGAGTAGGGCAGGATGGACTCAGGACCGTGCTCCTGGGCGATGAGCCGCAGCCGTTCCGCGATCATGTCCAGGGCCTCGTCCCAGCCGATGCGTTCGAAGACGTCAGCCTCGCGGCCGTAGGGCATTCTCCCTTTGGGCGCTCCGGCTCGGCGGCGCATGGGGTAGAGCAGCCGCGAGGGAGAATAGACGCGATCCAGATACTTGGCGACCTTGCCGCAGAGAAAGCCGCGGGTCACCGGATGATGCCGGATCACCCTGCACCCGGGTGGCCACTCCCGATTCATCGATCGTTACCAGAACGGCGCAGGAGTCCGGACAGTCGTGCGAACAAACGGCATGGACAGTTCTCGGTCCGAGGCATAAGCCATTGTAGTAGCAGGTGGAAAACAGGAATCGGCTGCCTACGATGTTCCAAGTCGGGGCCCATATCTCGTTTGTTCGCAGACGGGGTACACGAGGACTCCGGATTTGCCGCACAACCTTGGTCATCCCGAACGAGCGAGATCTGGGCACCCGTCTCCACTTGGATACAATCGCATGAGCTCGCGGGGACGAATGCATTATCTTGCTATGAGAAGAGCTGCCGTGCATCTGTTCCTTGCTCTCGCCATGATGCTCGCGGCTTCCTCGCATGAGCGCAGACCAGCGCCGAGGCCGCCATTCGGCATTTGCTGGACCAACAGACGGCGGATTGGAACCGGGGCGATGTCGAAGCCTTCATGAAGGGCTACGAAGACTCACCCAACACCACCTTCGTCGGCCAGACAGTGCAGTATGGCTATGCCACGATTCTCGAGCGCTACAAGAAGCTCTATGCGACGCCGGCGGCGATGGGCAATTAACCTTTTCCCATCTTGCGATCCGGGTCCTGGACTCCAACTACGCAGTCGCCACTGGGAATTTTCATTTGGAGCGCACCGCAGCCGGCGGCGGCAATGCCGACGGCATCTTCTCCCTCCTGTTCAAACAGGAGCCGTCAGGGCTGGAAGATCATTCTGGACCACAGCAGCCGCACCGCTGACGCTCAGATCTGCAGCACTTCTCTTTCCTTGTTGCGGCACATCTCTTCCATCCGCCGGATCTCATCGTCGGTGAGTTTCTGAATCTCCTCGAGCGAGCGCTTCTCCTCATCCTCGGAGATCTTCTTGTCCTTGGCGGACTTCTTGATCAGGTCATTGCCATCGCGGCGGATATTGCGCACCGCGGTGCGATGGTCTTCGAGCGTCTTGTTGAGGTGCTTGACCACTTCGCGGCGGCGCTCCTCCGTCATCGGAGGAACGGGAATACGAACGACCTTGCCGTCATTCTGCGGATTGAACCCCAGGTCGGAGGTGCGCAGCGCCTTCTCGATATCGCCAATGATGCTGGGATCCCAGGGCTGGACCAGGATCAGGTTGGCATCGGGAGCGGTGACCTGGGCCACCTGGTTGAGCGGCGTATCGGTGCCGTAGTAGGGGACCTTGATCTGGTCGAGCATGTGAACGGAGGCGCGGCCGGTGCGGGTGGATGCGAGGTTGGCGCGGAAATCGTCGACCGCTTTTTCCATCCGCGACTTGAGCTGCTGCTGGGTTTCTTTGAGGGCGGGAATACCGGCCATTACCGAGACTGCCATTGTCTTCTTCCTCTATCTGATCAAAATTGCAAGTCATGTAAGAAGGGTCACGCCAGTGGACAGTGCCTGCTCGCGCGCATGGTAGGACGAGCGCACCAGCGGTCCCGACTCCACGTGGCGGAAACCCATCCTAAGAGCCTCTTCGCGCATATAGGCGAACTCCTCCGGCGTGTAATAGCGCGCCATCGGCAGGTGATCTCTGGATGGACGCAAGTACTGCCCAATGGTCAACACGTCCGTCCCAACGGCGGCCAGGTCGCGATAGACCTGCAGCAGCTCGTGCATCTCTTCTCCCAGGCCGACCATGACGCCGGACTTGGTGGTCATGCGCGGGTCGACGATCTTGGCGTACTCCAGCAGGCGAAGCGTTCGCTGGTAGCGCGCGCCCGAGCGCACCACGCGATAGAGCCGCGGCACCGATTCGGTGTTGTGGTTCAGCATCTCGGGCTGGGCCTCGACCACGATGCGGATGGCCTCCTCCTGGCCCTGAAAATCGGGGATAAGGACTTCCACCTGGCAGCCCGGCGCCTGGCGGCGAATCTCCTCGATCACCATGGCAAAGGCGCGGGCGCCCCCCAGAATATCGTCGTCACGGTTCACGCTGGTGATCACGGCATGTTTGAGCTCGAGAATGGCGACCGCTTCGGCCACCCGGCGGGGCTCGTCGAAGTCGATGGGGTCCGGCCGGCCCTTGGGCACGGCGCAGAAGCCGCAGCGGCGGGTACAGGTATTGCCCAGCATCATGAAGGTCGCGGTGCGCTGGTTCCAGCACTCGCCGATGTTGGGGCAGTGGGCGGACTCGCATACGGTATGCAGGTTGAGCGACCGCGCAAGACTCTTCAGCTCGTGGTAATTTTCGCCCACCGGCGCGCGAGCCTTGAGCCAGGCGGGCTTGGGGGCGGGACGGCGTGGGCTCTGGTCGATCTGGACGAGGTCAATCACGCTGGTCTCAATTGTATCGGGTTGCCAGCTAGCGAAGGCGCCCGATTACCTCGGAGCGCACCAGGTAGAGAAAGAACACGAGATTGATCACAGCCATCACCACCCATTGACCCTGGTGAAAGCGGAAAAGGCTATAGCACCCGAAGCACATGGAGAGAAAGACCGCGCCCAGGGTAAGCGCCCATCCCCACCGGCGCATGCGGATCAGTCCCAGGCCGGCGACGGCAAAGACGCGTGCACAGGATCAGGATGGCAATCCTGGCTCCTCCAGACGGATAGTGGCCGGTAAGCACCCCGGCCACGCCCATCACCGCCAGCGCCAGCATCCAGAGGGAGATGGCTGCCATGCCAGGCAGCGGAAGTTTGGATTCGGTCATAACGTATGCAGGTAGGCCATCAGATCTTCGAGCTCCTGATCTGACATTGTATTGCCCATGGGCGGCATCATGTCTCTGCCATGCAGGATCACCGCGGTCACGCGGTCGTCATTCGCCGGCCATGCCACTGGGCAGATAAGGCTTGCGAAAGAGCCCCTCGAGGCCGGGGCCGTGCAGGCCTTTTTCCGTGTCGGCATAGTGGCAGCTGGAGCATTGGCTCACGAACACCTGGTGGCCGGCGGCCTCCTGCGGCGTGAGCTCGCTCAGCGGCTTGGAGGGCGTCATGGTGGCAACCACAGCGCGGCCAGCAGGCCGAGAGCAAGAATCGACAACGTGCTTCGTCTTCAATTCGACTCCGCGATCGCGGCGACGATCTTGTCCATCGCCGCGCGGTCCGCCGGCAGGGACGGACGGTGATCGGTGCACATGATGGAGAAGGCGACCGTCTGGCCGCTGGCGGCAACCAGGTAGCCGCTCAAAGCACGCGCCTCTCCCAGCGTGCCCGTCTTGGCGAAGACCTTGCCGTCGAGCAATGGCTGCTTGAAGCGGGCGGAGAGGGAGCCGTCCACTCCGCCCACGGGCAGAGAAGTGCGGAATGCCTCGCCCCAGCTCTGCCGTGCCGCGTAGGCGAGCAAGGTGGTAAAGGCCCGGGGAGTGACCAGGTCCTGGACGGAGAGCCCGCAGCCGTCGTAGAGGACAAAGTCCGCTGGGGCGACGCCGGCCGAGATCGAGAAACTGGCGCACCACCCGCGTGCCTTCGAGCAGCGATCCATCCGAGCTTTCGAGCTTGCCCAGGGTTCTGAGAGTGATCTCGGCGTGCAGATTCTGGCTGACTTTGTTGGTCACCACCAGATCGTCGCCCAGCGGCGGCGAGACATGCGAGGCGAGCAGATTCGGCCCCGCGTTTGCCGCCTGCACGTTCTCGATCGTAACGGGATGAAGCGCGATGGGCTGTTGCTGCTGCGGAGAGAAAGTCGCCGGTATCGGAGGGCAGGCGATGTTGCGCCCGGGCTTTGCCGCTGACCTGGACCCCGCGCGCCAGCAGCATCGCCCGCAGCGACCGCGCGGCATAATCCGCCGGGTCTTCGATGGCCAGGGCGGCGTGCAGGCCCTGTTGGCCGAGGGGAGTCCGGCCAAAAATCCGCACGGTCATCGACCCGGGCGAGCGCTCGATGCCGGGCTTGCCCGGGTCGCCCGGCGGGCTGGTGGTGAGCGAATTTTCCAGGGTGTAGTAAGCGCGTCGCCGGGAGCCAGGAAGCCACGGCGGTCTCGCCCACCTGCGCCGCCGGCATGGCGTTGAGGTAGACCTCGTTGTCGTTCACGCTCAGGGCGGAAACCGGCGCGCCATAGCCCCATTGCAGGTCGTCCCAGCTCCAGCCGGCGCCGTAGCGTTCGAAGACAAACCAGGTGTCGTCCCCAACGATATCTCCGGTCACGGAATGCACGCCGTGGCGGACGATCTGGTCGGCCATATCCTCCAGCGCGGCCAGCGGCGGCCCGGTGCGTTCGGTCTTGACCCCAAAGGGCATGGTTCGGGCGGAGATGTTGGGATCGCCCACCCCGAAGATCGTGACATCGCCGCGAACCTCTCCCGCATTGCTGACCGGAGCACTGCTCGAGACCAGCGTGGTGAAGGTGAGGCCGCTGGGCAACAGGGCATACGCCGCCGCGGTGGTGAACAGCTTGGCGTTCGACGCCGGATTGAAGTACTGGCCGTCATTGAGCTTGTAGATCGGGCTGCCGCTGAGCGCGACCACGGAGATTCCCCAGTGCGCCTGGTTGACCCCGGGATCGGCAAGAATCCGGGCCACGGCCTGGGGAAGGGGCAGCTTGTGCGCAGCCGTGTTTGGCCGCGGCGCAGCCGGCGATGGCGTCGCAGAGAAGAGCAGGGCCGAGCAGCAACAGGCTGAGATAGGGGGAGCGCGGTTGCATGTCTCTGCGCGGAGTGTACCTCACGCCGGTGGGCATCTAGAATGGCAAAGATGCCCTTTGCCTTGCGTGTCCCGCTGCGACTGGAAGCTGCGCACCCAGTCCCTGGCGCTGGGGAAGCGGACCCTGGTGATGGGGGTGCTGAACACCACGCCTGACTCCTTTTCCGATGGCGGCGCCTTCACCACGCCATGCGGCGGCCATCGAGCACGCCCTGGCGATGTTCGAGGACGGGGCTGACATCGTCGATATCGGGCGGCGAATCCACCCGGCCGGGAAAGCACGAGCCGGTGGGCATCCAGGAGGAGATCGACCGTGTCGTTCCGGTGCTGGAAGGCGTGCTGCGCCATCGTCCGGAGTCAATTCTCTCCATCGATACCTATAAATCCGCAGACCGCCGCGGCCGCACTCCATGCCGGAGCCGAGATCGTTAACGATGTCAGCGGCTTCTTGTGGGATCGAGGCAATGGCCCAGGTCTGCGCGGCGGCCGGCTGCGGCGTGGTGCTGATGCATACCCGCGGCCGGCCGGAGGAGTGGCACGCGCTGCCCGCCATGGACGCCGAAGCAAGTCGTACCCCAGGTCAAGCAGGAGTTGCGGCAGCGGCTGCAGCAAGCACTGGAGGCGGGAATCGAGCGGGAGCGGATTGTTCTCGACCCGGGATTCGGCTTTGGCAAAGCCTACGACCAGAATTACTCGTTGCTTGCGGGTCTCGAAGAGTTGAGCAGCCTGGGACAGCCGCTGCTCGCGGGCGTCTCCCGCAAGGGGTTTCTGGGCAGAACTCTGTCTGCCGCTCTATCAGGGAGTGGACGTGCCGGTCGGGCGCCGGGGAAATGCGTCTCTGGCAGCCGTCACCGCCGCCATCCTGGCCGGTGCGCACCTGGTAAGGGTCCACGACGTGCGTCCGACCCGGGAGGCAGCAGCCATAGCCGATGCCGTCCTGGCAGCGGCCGTAAGCTGACATCGAGGCGAATGCTGCTGAGTTGCCCTGCCAAAACCAGTTCGGTGCCCCAACCTTCGCGCTGTCTGCGAAGTGGGATAGCAGTGCGCTGAGACAAGGCCTCGAGTGAGCCGCATTTGTCATCCCGCCTTGCAATAGGCCGGGCTGGTGGCACTCGACCTGGTTGACCGGGATGAGAAACGCCAGGTCTCAGAAGTCGGGATCTGGGCACCTGTCAGATTCTTTGGCGACTGCATCTGTAGCCTACTGTGCTTGCCTTGATCGGGACCGGAGATGCGGCTGGCTTCAAAGCTTACGATTCTCCACTGGCCCATCCGGTTGCTGTAGACCCGGGTGTAGCGATAACGTCCGCTGATATCGCGGTCGCCATTTTTCCCCACCAGGTCAGCCTTGGATGTGACCACGGCGGTGTCCCCGTAAATCCTTACTTTGATGTCGCTTAGATCGAGCTGCGTGATGTGCAGAGATCCGCTGCGGCGCCGGGTGAGTTCATCCGCCTTGGTTTCCAGAGTGCCGTTGGCGCTGATGCCGAGATAGTCATCGGCCAGCAGGCGATCGACCTCGGAGATGTTGTTGGTAAGCTGGGCCTGCCGCCAGTCCAGCTCCAGCCCTTCGATCTCCTTGTGGGCATTCATCATGGTGGGGAAAAACGGCATGCGCCTGGGCTGCAAACCCGGAGAGCAGTATAAGGACAAGGGACAGTCTGCCGACCGTGGGAAACAGCCAACGATGCTCGGAATGAGCGCGCATAAGCGTACCGGATGTTAGTCCGCGTCCGAATGACGAGTCAAAATTGAAACTCCAGAGTGACAGTTTTCGCGGTTGAACGCAATGCCCCGGGGCTTGGACTGGCAAGCTGCGCGCTAGGAGCAGCATCGCTGGAGCGATAGAGCGCGCTCACGATTGCACCAGATGCGGCATGCGCGAATCGAGCTTGTCAGGTCGACACCGCATCGGCACTTTTCACGGCTACAGCAATTGTGAAACCGCTTTAGACAACCGCAGTCAGATTCTCGACCTCTCGCTCGCGCATGAGCTGAAAAAGGCCGCCGACAGCAAATTTCTTGAAGTGAGGAGTGGTGCGGTGGAACTCACTCGCCGCCCGGTCCCGGTACTGCTCGTAGATCACGACCACGGTTGGGTCGTCCTCGACGGTGTGCGGGATATAGCTCACACAGCCCGGCTCCTGGCGCGAGGCGAGGGCCAGCTGGCGCAGAATATCGCTAACGTTTTCACGGTCTTCGGCGGCGAATCGCATACGTACGATAAAGCTGACCATTGTGCCTCTAATCTATCCGATCATCTGGAGTGCATCCAGTCCAGGGCCTCGGAGAAGCCGGGAAGGATCATGGTCTGCTCCCGATCCGGGCCGGTGGAGACCATGCCGATGCGGGCGCCGGACTCCGCTTCAAGAAAACGAAGGTATTTCTGCGCCGCTTGCGGGAGCTGGTCAAATTCGGTGATGCCCTCGGTGGAAGTCTGCCAGCCCTCCAGCTTGGTGTAAACCGGCTCGATCTCTTCAAACCCGCTCACGTCCGCCGGGATGGTGTCAGCAGATCTGGCCGTCGATGCGATAGCCGGTGCAGATCGGGATCTCAGCAAAGCTATCCAGAACATCCAACTTGGTGACCACCAGCCATTCCGTGCCGTTGATCTCGCTGGAGTAGCGCAACAGCGGCAGATCGAGCCAGCCGCAACGGCGAGGCCGCCCGGTCACCGCTCCGTACTCCTGCCCGCGGGCGCGCAGCAGATCGCTGGTCTCGCCGCAGATCTCGGTCGGGAACGGGCCCTCGCCCACGCGGGTGACATAGGCCTTGGTGACGCCGATCACCGTGCCGATCGCGGTCGGCCCCACGCCGGTGCCGATAACCGCGCCCCCGGCGGTGGCGGAAGAGGAGGTCACAAAGGGATAGGTGCCATGATCGATATCGAGCATGGTGCCCTGGGCGCCTTCAAACATCACGCTTTGGCCCTGGCGGATGGCGTCGTTCAGCAGTGCGGCCGTGTCGGTGACGAAGGGCCGGATGCGCTCCGCCGCCTCGGCGTACTCGTCGTACATCTTGATCGGGTCGAGCGGGTCGGTTCCGAAAAGCGCGTGGGCGACGGCATTCTTCTCATTGCAGGCATTTTCGATGTGCGTCTTGAGCAAACTGCGGTTGAGCAGGTCAATCACGCGCAGGCCGCTGCGATGCATCTTGTCTTCATACGCCGGACCGATGCCGCGGCTGGTGGTGCCGATCTTCTGCCGTCCGGGAGCATTCTCCGACGCCAGCTCGATCATGCGATGGTAGGGCAGAATCACCTGCGCGCGGTTGGAGACAAAAAGCTGCTCATCGACGTTGACCCCCAGGTCGCGAAGCTTGCCGATCTCCTTCAGGAAGGCCAAAGGGTCGAGCACCACGCCGTTGCCGATGACGGCGCGGCAGTCCGGACGCAGAACGCCGCAGGGCACCAGTTGCAGGATGAACTTCTGTCCCCGGATGATGACGGTATGCCCGGCATTGTGGCCGCCGGCATAGCGCGCGACGACCGCAAATCGATCGGAGAGAACGTCGACGATCTTTCCTTTTCCCTCGTCGCCCCATTGGGCGCCCAGTACTACCGCAGTCTTGGCTCGCATGAACTCCAATCAGTTTCGTGTGACGCACTCTTCCCCTGCCGGCTCGGCCTCTTGATCGAACGTCTTTAAACCTGCGCAGGGGGTGAGTGGAAATGTTGCTGACCAGTCTGCGCGCGGCTGGCGCGGCTTGCGTGATGCCCGACTCTCTGATGATATAACCGCGCGGTCCGGGCGGCGCAGCCTAACCGACCTGAGCGCCTAGCGTAGCGGCCAAGCCTCTGCGACAATGACAGAAGATGAGCCATGCCGGAACTGCCTGAGGTCGAAACCATCGCGCGCGGGGTCGATGAGCGTCTGCGCGGGGACCGCATCGAAACCGTCTGGTTCAGCGAAAAGCCTGAGCCCTTCAAGTCTCCTCCGCAGCTCATGGCAAAGGAGTTGCACGGCCGGCGCATCGACCGCGTCCATCGCGTCGGCAAACACATCGTCTTCGATCTGGCGGATCGCCCAGCAGTCTGCACCGGGCCTGCAATGGATCGTGCATCTGGGCATGACCGGCCGCCTGCTGGTCGCCGATCCTGCCACGCCGGTTCCCCCGCATACGCATGGCATTCTGCATCTGGCTTCGGGTAGGGAACTCCGCTTTGTCGACCCGCGGCGCTTCGGGCGCATGGCGCTCCACGGAGTCTCCGCAACAAAAGACGAGCCCAAGCGCTTCGAGGGCACCGGCCAGGAGCCTTTCAGCATTTCGCCGGACGAGTTCGCCGCCCTCTTCCGGCCCCGCCGCACATCCATCAAGGCCGCCCTGCTGAATCAAAAGCTCTTGCATGGCGTGGGAAATATCTATGCCGACGAGAGTCTCTTCCGCGCCGGAATCCGGCCCCGCAGGATGGCTCGCCACCTGAAGCGGGCGGAACTTGACCGCCTGCACGCCAGCCTGCAGAGCGTCCTCAGGGAGGCCATCTCGCTCGGCGGCTCTTCGGTTTCCGATTATGTGGATGCGGCCGGCGTAGCAGGCTTCTTCCAACTCGAGCATCGGGTCTATCTCCGCACCGGGCAGCCGTGCCTGGTTTGCGGAACACCGATTCGGCGCATCCTCCTGGCTGGCCGGGGCACGCACTATTGCCCCCACTGCCAGCGCTAGGTTTCCGCTGCCTGCAGGCCATTTCTATGGATTCCAGAATGATTGTCCGGGCGCAGGCTTCCATAAATCGGAAGCAACAAGCCTCGAGCCAAGAGCTAACTATCTGATAATAAGTAACATGGCAAACGGCATGTCAACTGCTAATAAGAAGAGTAGCCAGCGACGCACGTGGCTCGCAAAAATGCGAGTCCGGCGCTTAGATCCGGCGAGCAGAGCTCAGGTTCCACCAGGGACCAGCCGCAACCGGAGCTTCTACATCCCGCAGACGTGCTCTGCCGGGGAACCCTTGGGAGGCCAGTGACTGGCCATCATTAAGAAAAGCCACCTCATCGTGGCTTTTCTCTTTCTGGTACGATTTCTGCCTTGTTTCCTCCCTTATGACCCGACCGTAACCTCCTCTTCTGACTTCCGGAACATGGCTTTCCGAATAGCACTTGCTCTCGGGCAGTGTATCTGTGTATTATCGGTTTTGCCTATCGAGCGGCTGAAGCCAGATCTCATAATGTGAGTCAGGCTCGCCGCAATTCTCGAGAGTCAATAGGGTTTTTCTGCCGCGTCGCACCTGCTGGCCCAAATAGCGATGTTCGTCGCCGGGCCAATCAATAGCGGTACAGACTAATACCAGTACTTTGTTTGAGAGATCAAACCATAGGTTCCACCCCCAAACCGTATCTTTTGGATAAGTTCCTTTTGAGTGCGTGGGACGTGGCCGCTGGCCATCAACCAAGTGGAAACATGAGTTGCAGCCAATCTCTGCCTTCCCCGGGCCGGGGAGGGTCGCACCTGAGCAAGCTGCAAGAATTGCCAACGCACCGGGATGTGCATGCATGACAACAGAGCAAAATCAACCCCAGGCTCAGCCATCGAATCAGGCCCAGCCTGCAGGACAAAGTGAAGGGCAAGGGCATCGTCGCCGGCGCCGCAGACGTAAGGGATACGCGAACAACCAGGCAAAAGGCCATGCCAATGGCGAGCCTGGAGCAGGCTCCGGCCAAGCCCATCCACCCAAGAAGGCGGCTAAGGCCAAGTCCCCCGGCCAAAATCGCTTCACTGCCAAGAATGGCAACGGTGGCAATGGCAGCGCGCACGGAGCGATGAACAACGGCGGCAACGGCGGTGGCCGGCGCAAAGGCAAGCAGCGCCGGCAGCAGACGTTCGTCGGCCCCATGGATCACAGCTATCGCGTGGTCAACGGCAACACGGCGGACGCGCCTCATTCCGCCATGGAATTCCGTGGCAACGGCCAGAATGGCCACTACGTCCATGGACACCATGCCCAAGGATCCCGTCGTCGTCCCGGTTCGAGAAGACGCTCCCATTCGCATTTATTGCTTCATCGAAGACCTGTTCTTCCTGGCCAAGATTCAGGAGGCGGCGCGAAAGTAGGCGTGAAGGTGGCTTTTGTGAAGGCCGACAAGGATATTGTGTCGCGGCTGGCGGATGTGCCGGAGGGGAGTCGTCCCTCGCTGATTGTCTTTGACCTGAACAATGTCAGTGCCAAGCCGCTCACCCTGATTCCGCGTCTCAAGAGCAAGATGAAGCGCGGCACCTCAGTGATCGGTTTTCTTTCTCATTTGCAGGGCGACCTGAAGGCGAAGGCCATGGAAGCAGGCTGTGACATGGTGATGCCGCGCTCCGCCTTTTCCCAGAACCTGCCCAATCTGTTGCGGCGTCACGGGCTCGATGCGGAGCTCGAAGCAGTAGAAGCCTAGAATCTCTGAGCAGCTCGATTGGATCCAAAGACGGGAACCTGTAACCGGACGGGTGCTCCAGGTTCGCACCAGCGTACCTGGGAAGATAATGGTTTGTTTCCGCTGTTTTCCCAGAAGGGCGTAACCGCACCGACTCAGAGCGAGTGAGAACAGGACTTCTTGTCAAACTGCGGAAAGTGCAACAATTCTAGGGGTGCCCCATCCCCCCGATTTCCTATGAGGCTTGGTGGGGTCAACAAACCTCATGCGGCTTTCCGTAAAGAAAGCCGCACAAGCAACCGTGGCTGGTGCCGCGCAGTAGGAAATTCGGGGTCCTTGACGGTGCTTTTCCGGCAAGGGTGGGAGGCCACGAATCTCGATGCACACGGTCGCGTATCGAGATTCGTGATATCCCACCCTTCGCAAAAAGCGCGAAGGATGGGGCACCCGGGGATTTGTTGCACTTCCGATGAGAAACAAGAAGTCCTGTTCTCACTTGCCCTGAGTCGTTGTGAGAAATCCCGCTAGCCCTGACTAGCCCTCTAGACCGCGGTCAGTCCTCCATCACAGGTATAAAGGCCTCCAGTGCAATACGCGGAATCCTCCGACGCAAGAAATACAGCCATGCCTTCAATGTCACAGGGCCTCCCAAGGCGCCCCATCGGCACTGCTTCCCTGAACTGCTCACGCGTCTCGTCGTCGCGCAGCTGCAAGGCGTTCATCGGTGTATCCATGGTTCCGGGGATCACCGTGTTCACGCGAATCCCGTCGCGAGCGTACGCCGCCGCCATGACCCGAGTGAGCCCGGAAATCCCTGCTTTGCTGGTACTGTAGGCGGTGAGATTTGGCGCACAACCCGTCAAACCAGTCGGGGAGCCGAGATTGATGATCGATCCGCCGCCCTGTTTGAGCATGAACGGAATCACGTGCTTGGCGCACAGGAATGTTCCCTGTAGATTCACGCGCATCACTTCGTCCCAGATCTCCAGGCTGAGTTCGTGGGCTCGGGCATCGCGGTCGTGGAAGAGCACGGCGGCATTGTTGTAGAGCACATCGATCCGTCCAAACTCGGCCGCTGCGGATTCCAGAAGGGCGATCACATCTCGCTCTTCCCCCACATCCGCACGCACGAAGATTCCACGCCCCCCCTCCTTCCGAATCTGTTCGGCGACATCGGCTCCACCCGGAACATTGGTGTCTGCCGCGACGACCAGGGCGCCTTCACGCGCAAAACGGTTGGCCACAGCACGGCCTAAGCCAACAGCGGATCCGGTGACAACCGCTACTTTTCCTGAGAGTCTCATGAGTCCTGTCTGTCAGTTGCCTGGCCCGCCAGACGATCTTTCCCCAAAGCAGAGTATTCGAGTTGCCTTCCCCGCGTCTCTGATAATCAAGCAAACTTTTTGTTGAAAGCAGCACGATTGCGCGACCGCGCCGCAGGACTGGGGTATTTCAACATGCATACGTAGATTTCTTATAGCCAGATCTCGAAACTTGGTAGGACTATGGTTGCACTTGGATCGGCGAGGAGCCTGTCTCCCAGGCCGGAGGGGGTGCCTACGAAGCTGAAGAACCGAGTTGCGCTCGTGACCGGGGCGGCATCGGGGATCGCTCGCGCGACAGCGCGACTCTTCGCCCGCGAAGGCGCGAATGTGATTGTAGCGGATGGCAGTGTGCCGGGCGGCCTGAGACCGTTGAACAGATCCGCGGCGAGGGCGGACAGGCAAGCTTTACCGAGCTCGACGTATCGCAATCAGCGCAAGTAAACCGCATGGTTGAAGCAACAGTGAACCAGCATGGACAACTCGATATTCTTTTCAATGGCGCGGGAATCCTCTTCATACGGTACGGTGCTGGATACGGCGGAAGACGCGTGGAACCGGATGATCTCCGATCAACCTGACCGGGACATATCTCTGTTGCCGGGCAGTTCTCCCGCATATGATTCAGCAGGGTCGCGGATCGATCATCAACGTCGCCTCGACGACGGGCGCTCATGATGCCTGTGCTCGCGCGGTAGCTTACGTTAGCTCAAGGGTGGCGTAACCATGCTAAGCCGCGCCATGGCAATCGATCATGCCAAGCAAGGCATCCGCGTGAATGTAATCTGTCCCGGCCCGACCGACACGCCCATGTTGCGCAATGCCATGACATCGGAAGAACTGGACGCGTTCGCAAAGACATTTCCCATGGGCCGCCTGGGCAACCCGAAGAAATTGCCAATGCCGCTTTATTTCTGGCTTCCGACGACGCTTCATTTGTCACCGGGTCACTGTTGTATGTCGATGGCGGACAGACGGCTCAGGTTTAGAAGAGGTCGCTGCATGCGAATGAAAAAGTTCATCAATGATCCCACAAACCTGGTGGGGGAACTCCTGGAGGGCATGGTGCTCGCCTTCCCCGATAAGGTTCAATTGAGTGGCCGCAACATCGTGGCGCGAGCCTGGCCAAAAGAGTCAGGCAAAGTGCGGCTGGTAACGTTGGGCGGAAGCGGACACGAGCCTGGCCTAAGCGGATTTGTCGGCGAAGGAATGCTCGATTACAGCGTGGCTGGCGACATCTTCGCCGCCCCCGGAGCACCCCGCTGCCTGGAAGGTATCCGAAGCGCCTGCGCGGAAGGCGCCAGCGCGCTGTTGATTGTGTTGAACCATGCGGGAGATGTGCTGTCGGGGAACATCGCCATGGAGATGGCCCTGCGTGAAGGCCTCAAGATCAAGATGATGATCACGCACGAGGATATCGCCGGTGGTCCGAATCCGGAGGATCGTCGCGGACTGGTCGGCTTTTTCCCGGTTTACAAGGTTGCTGGAGCCGCGGCAGAACAGGGCGCTTCTCTCGATGCATGCCTGGAGATAGCGGAACGCATGGAACGGAATATGCGTTCGCTGGCGGTGGCCGTAAACACGGCGACCCATCCCTCCACCGGTCAGCCCATCTTCGAGTTGGGCGATGACGAGATGGAGATCGGCATGGGGCAGCATGGCGAGGCCGGCACTGGCCGGATGAAGCTGAAGTCCGCGGACGAGACGGCGGAGATCATGCTCAACATGCTCCTCGATGATCTCCAGGTCACTGGCGGCGAAGAGATCCTGGTCCTCATCAATGGTGCGGGAGCCACCACGCTGATGGAGTTGCTGATCGTCTTCCGCCGGGTGGCCCATCTCCTGGCGGCAAAGAAAATCAAGCTGATCCGGAGCGCCGTTGGAGAGTTCATCACCACCCAGGAGCAGGCCGGTTTTCAAATGCTGATTGCGCGCATGGACCCGGAGTTGATCGAGCTCTGGGATGCGCCGGCGGACGCTCCTTTTTTTGTAAAGCGATGACTGACCTTATCGGAAGGGCAGAGCTCGGAGACATGTTTGCTCAAGCCGCCGCCTGTATTCGGAGTGAGCATCAGCGCCTGACGGAATTGGACTCCATAGGCGGCGATGGGGACCATGGGACGACCATGCTTCGCGCCGCTGAACAGATAGAACGGTGGAATGAGGAATCGAGCACGGCAGAGCCTGACGGATCTTCTTAAAGCCGTTGGCTGGAGGGTTCTGGGTGTCGATGGAGGCGCCTCCAGTGCGCTTCTCGGAACATTTTTTGCCGGGATGGGAGATGTCGAGCTTCGCCGGGGATGCTATGAACTGTCACGACCTCGCCCGATGCTTTCCAGGCGGGCCTGCGCGCCGTGTCCAGGCAGACCAAGGCGGGACCGGCGATAAGACGATGATGGATGCGTTGGTTCCGGCGGTTGCTGCCGTGACTGCAGCTGCCGCACGCCGGCAAGATCGATCTCGGATGCCCTGGACGATGCAGCCTCAGCCGCGCAGTTGGGAGCAGAGTCGACCAGGGATTTAGTTGCCCGCTACGGCCGGGCCAGATCTCTGGGAGAGAGGACGCGGGGCCATCCGGATGCGGGCGCCACTTCGATCGCGCTTCTCTTCAGAGGATTCAGGGCGGATTAAGAAAGGAGCTTAGCAATGGCTGATCTTGACAATTTGCAGGATGGAAAAAACTACTATCTCGATCTGCCTCCACGGAGCACCCCCAGCAGGATCAAGGGAAGCAATGCGTTGGATTGGGGGATGAAAAATCGTCTGGCGCGCATCTTCGATCCTGAAGACGCGAGGACGGTGATGCTGGCGATCGATCACGGATACTTTCAGGGTCCGACCACCGGGCTGGAGCGGATCGACGTCACCATCGTGCCATTGATTCGCCTATGCCGACGCTCTGATGGTGACTCGCGGCAGCCTTGCGCAGCTCGATTCCAGCGGAGATTTCAAGGCCGGTGGTGCTGCGGTCGAGCGGCGGTCAGAGCATTCTCAAGGAGCTATCCAACGAATTGGTTGCCGTCGATATCGATGATGCCATTCGCCTGAACGCCTCCGCGATGGCCGTTCAGGTCTACATCGGCGGCGTGCATGAACATGAGTCCATCGGCAATCTGGTCAAAGTGGTCGACGCCGGGAATCGTTATGGCGTTCCCACGATGGCAGTCACCGGCGTCGGCAAAGACCTGGTCCGGGATGCCAAGTACCTTGGGCTCGCTACCCGGATCTGTGCCGAAATGGGAGCGCACTTTGTGAAGACCTACTTTTGCGAGAAGGGCTTTTCCCGGGTCGCCGCCGGCTGTCCGGTTCCGCTGGTGATCGCCGGGGGAAAGAAACTACCCGAGTTGGATGCCCTGAAGATGGCCTACCAGGCGGTCGAAGAAGGAGCGGCCGGAGTCGACATGGGCCGAAACATCTTCCAGTGCGACGCACCCCAAGCGATGATTCAGGCAGTGCGGGCAGTCGTCCATGGAGACGAGACGCCCGAGAAGGCCTTCGACCTCTATCTCAGTCTTAAATCCGTACCAGCCAACAGGTGATTATGACCAAGAAAGAATACAGTTCAGGTAGTCTGCGTCGCAGAGTTTCGTGCGTTGGAGGGCAAGACGGACGATCTCGTTGCGGCGCTCCACTCATTGATCGAAGCAACCACCAGGAACCGGGTTGCATGCGCTACGAGCTGAATCAGCGCGTGGATGATGCACGCTGGGTCACCTTCGTTGAAAAATGGAAAGACCAGAAGGCCTTCGATGAGCACTGCCAGATGCCGTACATCAAGCATTTTTTTGACGATGTACGGCCCCAGTTAGTCGAAGATTTCGAAGTAAAGCTGTACCAGGAGATTCTCCCTTAAAGAAACTGAAGCCATGCTCGCGCAACGATTATTTCCATGGGCGACCGGAACGTATGGTATATCAGGTGTGTATTCGGTGAGTACGACCATGGCGAAGTCGAAGAGATCTTCCGCATCGATCCCCGATATTGAGACATACGATCTCGCAGGGCAGCGGAAAGTGTTGCGAACGCACCCGAGGGCAGGTCACGTTCATGTTCCGAAGAGGTCCTGTAAAGATCACTTCAGCGTCATTGAACCGCAAATCAATGCTGAGGGCGTTCACGTCTAGCCGTTCGACGTGTCCTGTCCCGTAGACGTCTTGTTTCTCACCGAAAATGGCCGGCACAGTGTGAGAATGAACCGTCATGGCTACTTCGAGATTTTGTATCTGTGTTCGGGCTCGGCCAACTGTCATATTCAGGACCGGCTTCTTCCCTTCAGCGAAGGGGATCTCGCCATTGTGGGCAGCACGCTCTACCACCGTGTGGAGTGTCAATCTTCGACGCCGTTGACGATTGCCGCGCTCTTCTTCGAGCCCGACCTGATTCGCTGCGAGGGCGGCAGCGACAACGCTGAATATCTCACACCCTTTCTCCTTCAGGACTCGGAGTTTCCGCATATTGTCCCGGCAGAAACGGGAATTCCCAACCAGGTATTGGAACTGATGTTGCGCATCCGTTCTGAACTGCCGCCATTGTCGCCCCGGGGCAGGCTCGCGGTAAAGACTTATCTGAAGATGATCCTGATGTTGCTGGTAAATCGTTACGCCTCGTACGCCGGCACGGTGGAAACCTTCCAACGGCAACAACGCGACCTCGACCGGCTTCTTCCGCTCTTTCGATTTTTGGGTGAGAACTGCGGCAATGGATTCAGGTGAGGGAGGCCTCCCGCATCTGCGGCATGAGTGAATCGCATTTCATGAGCTTTTTCAAGCGAGTAACGGGTTTGTCTTTTATGAAGTATCTCAATCACTACCGGGTCGAGCGTTCCCAAGTACTGCTGGTCAATACCGATGAGCCGATGGCAAGCATAAGTCAGGAAATGGGTTTCTGCGATCAAAGCTATTTTGGAACGGTGTTCCGCAGGCTGGTCGGTATGACTCCTGCTGCTTATCGCAGGCGCTTTCGCGACCAGAAAGGCTCCGGCCGCGGGCAGATCAGTTCCGCGCCTCCCATATGGCCGGCGAAGGCTTCCCTGACCGGAGCGCCGCAACCAAGCACAACCGAGATCAACCGGCAACTTGCCGCGCTCCACGGCAAGCCGGTATCAATCAGACCTACTTCTACTAACCCAGGAAGCGAAGCGCTGGGCTTTCCCCGAAAGTGCAACCGGACTTACTTTCGTGACCCTACGGTAGGGCACCCTCCGTTACTCGGCCGGAAGTCCTGTTCCCAGAAAAGAAACTGCAGATCCCTCCACTACGCTCCCCCGGATTTCCTGTTGGGCTTGGTTGCGTTGGCGAGCTTCATGCGGCTTTCTGAGAAGAAAACCGCATAGAGGTTCACTCCTCCCCTAACTTGCATGTGGCAAGTCGTCCTAATGACACGAGCGGAGGGTTTGGGAACTACCCCACTCAAGCCAAAAGAAGGCTTGAATGGGGCACCCTCAGCTCTCCGGTTTTTTATAAAGTTCGATAAAATTCGATCTTTTGGGGTCTTTTGGGGCATGCGGAGCGAGTGCATGAGATTCGGTTTTCTCACAAGGTCAGCGGCGTCGGGCAAAGGGGTTCTTTTCGACAGAGAAGGGGACCTTGGTGTCTGGAGCAAAAGCGGCATAAGGCGGCGATTGCGTTTCCGAGAGGCTCAAGCGATTGACGAAGGTGGACTCGCCGGGGTCAAAGATAGGGCCGGGGGCAGGGCCGGGGTCCGAAGGCTCGTCTGCCGCCGAGCCGGGAGCGGGTTCGGCCTCGGGAACGCCAAGCCCATCTTCATCCTGGGCTTCTTGGTCAAGGGCAGGGTTGGGCTGGGGGCCGGTGGTTTTCCCCTGCTGCCTGCCACGCCAAGCGGCGGCATAGATCTCCGGTTCGGGGGGCGGAGGAGTGGGGTTCTTCTCCGCGGAACCGGCACGACGGTCCGGGATCAGGCCTTTGTATGGCTACGATCATCGAGAGAAGCCTTGACCTGGCCGGTAATGCTGCCTCGGGTGATTTCGGGGCCCAGGTTGGCGATTTCCCAGAGGCGGGCCAGGACTTGCTCGCGGCCCAGGTTCAGCCGGCGCAAGCCCTCGGTTTCCTGCTCGACGAGTTGTTGCTGCATAAGGGCACGGTGCTCGAGCATGTAGGCGCGGACACGGGGTTTGGATTTGGTGTAGGCGGCGGTAGTGGGGTTGAGGCCCACGGCTTCGGCGGCACGATGGTCGGTCATGGTTCCAGAGAGGATCAAGCGGGCAAAGGCTATTTCCTGATCGGTGATGGGGTCGCTGACTTTATTTTTGGGCATAGGTGGCTCCGGGAGGTTGGGAAGTTGAGTGAAAGAGGCTATGGGCAGAGGTTTGTGGAGCAGTTTCGCAATTACTGTGGCCTCGTAAAATCCGCGAGGTGTGGTTTTCTTGGGAGAAAAAACAACGAAAGGCTTATCGCTTTCGATTCGTTTTTATAGCACAATAAGAATGTTCGGTCTACACCAATTGCGAAGCTGCTTGTTTGCGCAGCGAAGCGCGGTGGGGATGCATAAAAAATCCCGCCGCGGCGGGATGTCTGTGGTTGGCTGATTTGTGAGAAGGATCGGGTGGGACACCGGACAGCGGTAAAACTGTCCTTTGCTCGCATGTAGGCCGAAACTACCGGCACCTGCCGACCAGAGAGCGGTGACGCGAGAATCCGCTGCCTGCCGAAATCGTCTTTTAACAAGGTTATATCCGCTCCGGGATCGGATAAAGGCGCCGGGACGCTATTTTGAGCCGGGGGTACTGTTTCGGAAGTTACTCTTGGTGTATTCGGGAATGGGCGAAGCGAGGTGCCACGCCTACGGCGCTCGCTCATCTTCGGATTGATCCTGAGAGAACTGCAGATCCCTCCACTTCCCCCAGATTTCCTGTCAAGCTTGGTGGGATCAGCGAACTTCATGCGGCTTTCCTCAATGAAAGCCGCATACGTGGTCATTGGTGGCGCCGCGTAGTAGGAAATCCGGGGTTCGGTCGGGATGACAAAGGGTAGATTGGTTCCGGACTTTAAGGTTAGTCATTCCGACGAGGACCCTCGCGTTTGCACTCGCGCTAACCTTTGTCGACCGGAGTGAAGGGATCTGCAGTTCTCACTTTAGGCCGCAACGAAACTGAATCCAGAGCCGGCGATTCCAGCCCCTTGTCGCCTCGGCTAGTTTTACGATAAAAATTCCTCAGAAACTTTCTAGATTCAAACCCGGACCCAGGTATAACCTCAGGCCAAGTCCAGGAAAAATGAAAATCTCCCGCTCCCTCGAAGGTCGTATACCTGTCAAAGTGGTCTTCAAGATCTTCCTTGGTTCTTTAATCGCCCTGTCGCCCGCACCCTCTCTTGCTGCGCCGGCCGGTGTGTCCTACTCCAGCGCGCCATCGCAGATCGAGGCCTATGACTTCGTTGAGATCACCGCGACCGTCCTATCCCCCGATGCGCATGATCCCTTTGAGGACGCAACGCTTACCGGGACTCTTGCGACGGAAGACGGTAGCCATCACTGGGATGTAGACGGATTTTGCGACGCTGACAACGGAAGTGTCTTTCGCATACGGTTCATGGCTCCCCAGGCTGGCAGCTACGAATACTCGGTCACTTACCGGCAAGGCGGGTTTCAGAAGACGGCCACGGGAACCTTTCAGGCTATCGATGCCCATAGGCGGGGAATCATTGGCGTCGATCCGAAATATCCCTGGCACTTTATCTGGGGAGGAACCGGCGAACATTATTTCTTCAACGGAACAACGGCCTACTGGCTTGTGGGCTGGCGCGACGAACACACCATTCAGTACAGCATCGATCGGCTTGCCCGCCTGAAGGTGAACCGGCTGCGCGTGACGATTGCTGGGCGGGAAAGGATTTTTTTTGGTGAGCCCGTCATGGTCGGCAAGAGCTGGACCCTCCTGTTGACGGCATGGCCGGCGGAACGTCCGGGTGATTTTACGCACCCAGGCTTCGACTATGGGCGTTTCGAGACATCTTATTGGCAGAAATTCGAACGGATGCTTCGCTATGCGCGAGAGCGGGACATGATCATATCCGTCGTTTTCGATATGGGTGACAACGATGTTCATCCTGAGGCCGGCAGCGAGGACGAACATCGCTTCATTCGATACGCGGTGGCGCGCTTCGGAGCTTTTTCAAACATTACTTGGGATCTTGGTGACGACCTCGATCACTATCGCGACGAGAAGTGGGCACACCAGACGGGGATGTTACTTGAGCAGTGGGATGCATACCATCATCTGGCCACCAGCCACCCTACACAAATCATCCACCAGGACCGGGCATCCAGTTGGTTCGGCTTCACCTCGTACCAGGAATGGTCTCGAGATCAGCATCGCCTGATCCTCGAGTCCCGAAAACTGCAGGAGGCGGCGGGACGCATTATTCCCCAGACGAACGAGGAATACGGCTACGAAGACCATTACCCGGGGTGGGGTAGCGAAGGGATTGCCCCGGGCTCCGACTCGGCTGATGTTCTCCGCAGGACAGCATGGGACATTTACATGGCAGGCGGATACCAGACTGCCGGGGAGAGCGCTCGCCGTGGAACCAACATCTGGCCTGACACGGGTGGGGGCTGGATGAACGGACGTGGCGACGATACCCAGACCATGTTTGTTGGATACGGACACATCGTGGAATTCTTCACCGGCTTTGAGTGGTGGAAAACGAATCCACACGATGAGCTGGTAAACAACGGCAATTATTGCCTGGCGGATGTCGGGAAGACTTATGCAATCTATCTGCCGCATGGAGGGAAGGTGACCGTCCAATTGGAGCCCGGGACCTATCGCGCGGAATGGTTCAATGCAAACAGCGGACAACGAATCCCCTTGACCGAGGATTTAGCGGGTCCTTCATGGACTTCGCCTGATGTACCGGACGACTCCAGTTGGCGCGATACGCACGATTGGGCGCTGCTGCTCCAAGCCAAATAGCACGGGCGGACTTAAGGATTGAAGGGGGCTGGGGATCGAGGTAAATGAGCGCGAAGCAGCAAAGCACCCCTTCGCGCAAGAGACGCTGCAGCAGATGACGTTTCATGAAGACGGCTCCGTTGCGGAATCGTAGACCGTCACCACGAGCGAGAACACCCAATCTGGGCCAGGGTTTGGGAGTAGGGGATAACAGGTGGCGTATTCTGCTAGCTCTCTGGTCAACTGGCAGTAGGACGGGCAAGATACGTTTGGAGTTGAATATGTCTAATTTGGTTATCGGAAGTTCGGTACTCCTCTGCATGTTTGCGGCGTTGCCAATATCGGGCCAAACTGCACCGGCCGCTTCCAGCGCGCCCGTTTCGACATCCCATGTGCAGGCTCAGTTGCTTAACGGCGTAAAAGCCACGAAGGCAAAAGCGAATGATCCGGTGAGGGCGCAAACGATGACCCCGTTGGCCCTTTCAGATGGGACTGTCATTCCTGTTGGCTCGACCTTATCTGGCCACGTGGTGAAAGTGGAGTCGGATTCCCCCGACGGGCATACGTCCTCGATCGCAATTACATTCGAGTCAGTGGAGCTTAAGAAACACCAGACACTGCCACTGAAACTTTCGATTGCTTCGGCCATGGCGCCGACTCCCGCTGGGATGGGGAATAACACCTACCAGACGGCCTCTCGTAGCGCGAATGGGGTAACGGATTCTCACGCGCTCGACGGTCACGCCTACTCCGCCAAAGAAGACTCTACAGATATAGAGACGAGCGGTGGCGGGACACCGGGGAAACCTACGGCTGCCCACGCTGGATCAGTGATCGGACTACCTGGAGTGACTCTCATGGTCGATGACGGACCAAACGCCGTGTCCACCTTCATATCTGCGAAGAAGAACTTCCAACTCGATTCTGGGCTGCAAATGATACTTGTCGTGGCACCTTAACAGGTCAGCAAAGGAGCAACGACCCTTGCAGACCTCACCTGTCGCTCCCGACCACAACGACTGGGTCTTGCTGCTACAAGCCGGCTAGTCTCCTGAGTTGTTAATTCGTACACATATTTTGTCATCCCGGCCGGACTGGTCAATGGGCCTTCGGCCCACCCAAGGGGATGAAAATGGCTTCTGTTCAGCAACCGCTCTCCACGGATGCGTCGCGCTGTCCTTTGTCATCCCGGAGCGTACCCGGATTTCCTGCTGCGCGGCCATAGACAGGGGTGCGTGTGCGGCTTCGGTAAAGTCGTCCACCGGCGTAGCCGACCCGCGGGATATGAAACGGGGCATTTCTTGTCCTCGGCAGACGCAACAAATCCCCGGGTGCCCTATCCCCCCGGATTTCCTGTAAGGCTTGGTGGGGTCCACGAACTTCATGCGGCTTTCCTTATAGAAAGCCGCACACGCTGCCATGGCTGGGGCCGCGCAGTAGGAAATCCGGGGTCCTTCGCGCTTTTTGCGAAGGGTGGGATACCACGAATCTCGATACCGACCGTCGCATATCCCACCCTTTGCCAAGAGCGCAAAGGATGGGGCACCCGCCTTTTCCTGGTGCTTCCTGCTGTGTCAAACACCAACCGCGGCTTAATCGAGAACTTGTTTCTTATCAAAAAGCCGCATGAAGCTTGCCAACGCCACCAATCCCGACAGGAAATCCGGGGTAGCGCAGCGGAGGATATTCAGTTTCAGTCGTTTGCACAACCTCTGCTCTCTGGAATATATAGTGCGAACTTCCAACACAGGACACTAGCAGTCCCGCATGCAGAACCATCGCGCCCTCGACGGAGCCCGCCGGATGTCTCGCGCTGAAACACATTTGCGGTTCCCGGCAACAATGGAGCCGCTTCCCGAAACAAACTCCCCTGGTTCCCGTAGGTTTTTCCAATAAAGAATCATGGGAATTCACTATACCCACTTGATACACCGGCTCAACATTAACAACAACTCAGCTGTGTGGCCCGAGCAACAGAACATGCCGCTCCGCCACTGGCTCTATGCTCAAATCACCCATTTCTCGCGCTTCTCGCTGTTGCCAGACCTGGCCGCACCGCTTATTGGACCGCCGGGCCAAATTCAGGAGGGTGACACTGTGACTCAGAAATCAGACTTTTCGCAATATGCGTTTTCTAAGTTTGCCCACCGCCGTGCTTTCTACCCATCCTTATGGTTTGCGTTGCCGTGCTCTTCTCGGGCGCCCCGTTGAATGCCCAGGTGCAAAACGGCATCGACGGCACCGTCACGGATCCGAGCGGGGCGGTCATTCCTGGGGCGCATGTTACCGTTACGAATGACTCACACCGGCGTGACCGCCAAGGCCGTGAGCTCTTCGGCCGGCACATTTACACGTCGTCGGCCTGATTCCCGGCGACTATTCCGTCACGGTGGAGGCAGCCGGGATTCAAGACCGTAAAGACACAGCTTACCGTCGAAGTAGCCAAGGTGTCGAGCATCAACGTGTCGTAATGACACCCGGAGCGACGACGGAAACGGTGTAGGTGAAAGAAGCCGACATTTCCCTGAACACCACATCGCCGGGTATAGGCACGACCCTGGAGCCCGAATTGGTCAAGAACGCTCCCATTGAAATCAACGGCTTGGCACGGCAGATCGACTCATTTATGTATCTTGCGCCCGGGGTGCAGGGAAATGCGACCTCGCACAACATCAACGGCGGGGTCACTTTTGAAAATGATGTTCAATTCAATGGTGTTCCAGTGGCGTTTGTCCAGTTTCGAGGGGAACCAAACCTATATCAATCCGCCCTATGAAGCGGTCAGCGAGTTCCGCGTCGATAGCTCGACATTTGACCCGCAATATGGGCTGGGGCAAGGCGCGGTCACCTTCAACATGGCATCCGGCACCAACGATCTTCATGGCGATGCCTTCGAGATCCTGCGCAATCAATTATTCGATTCCGATGGATTTTTCCCCGTCCGCTACTCGGCCGACGGAAACCCGGCGCCGCCGATCGACCAGCAGAACAACTATGGATTTACGGTAGGCGGCCCAGTCATTATCCCCAAACTCTACAACGGCAGGAACCGCACCTTTTTCCATTTCAGTTGCGGACTGGTTCAAGCAGAATCAGGCGCAGACCACCATTGGAACCGTGCCGACCCAGGCCATGAAGAGCGGCGACTTCAGCAGTTTCGTGGATTCTACCGGAACGCGATCCCCATCTACGATCCCCAAACCGGCCAGCCGTTTCCCGGCAATATCATTCCCCAATCGCGCTTCAGTCCGCTCGCCGCTTCCTTGTTACCGAGCATCCCTAATCCGGACCGTGCCGGCATGGTATTCGGGCTTGCAAAGTAATAAGTCTCCAGCCATTCCTTCCATCCCCATTAACCAGACCTTGTGGGCCTACACCATCGACGAAACTCTGACCGCGTCGCAAAGCATTCATTTCAGCCAATGGCGCGATCAGTTGAGTTCGCCTACCTTTACTCCCAGGCGCCTCCGATCGTGCCCTCCAGCAATCCGCTGCAAAATGGGATCAACAACACCCAGCTTGGTTCAGGATTCCTGCTGAATTATGTGCAAACCATCAACCCGAATCTCGTGGTCACGGCGGGAGCGGATGGGATCGGCTATGTCATCGGCCAGCACAATGCAAATAATAACGTCAGTTTTGGGGCTGTGGCTGGCAGCACCACATTTCCACTTATCAATTTCGATGGCCAAAATGCGCCTACTACCTGGGGAGTCAACGGGGGCTCTTATCTTGAATGCTGTGCGGCGGGCTTACCGTAATCAACAACCGCATGCTCGGGCTCGTGGCTGGTTAACAACTGGCTGTGGAATAAAGGACGCCATACCTTCAATTTTGGCGGACAGTTCCGGCGCACGTACCAAGACATTGTCGATTGCGATTTTTGCGCCGGTACGTTCAACTTTAGCCAGCGAACCACCTCCACCCCAAACTCCAACGATCCGAATTTCGGGATCCTATGGCAGCTCCTTCGCAAGTTTCCTTCTGGGGCAGGTCGATGCCAGCGAACGCATTCTCTCCTCCGAACTGAATCTGCGAAACAAAGCATTTGCTTTTTATGCCCAGGACGATCTTCAAGCTGAATAAATCGCCTGACCCTGAATGTCGGCCTGCGTTATGACATCCTGGTTCCATTCACAGAAAACCATAACGATATCATCTTTGCGGATCGTACAGAACCCAACCCGGGCGCCGGCGGCCTGCCGGGCGCCGCCACCAAATTCGGCAATTGCACCGGATGCTCCGGAATCACCCGCGCGAACATTCATTGGAAGTACTTTCAGCCCAGATTGGCTTCTCCTACCAGCTCGATCAGAAAACTGTGGTCCAGGCCGGTTTCTACGTCTCCACTCTGGATGGCGGCGCCTATGAATATGGGACTGCCTTCTCGCTTCCTTCATGGGATCGCCTGCTGAACGGCTCATTTCTGCGTTCCTCCACCGGGAGCAGTGTTCCGGGTTATGGAAGTTGGGACACCCAAACACTGCCCTTGCCGCCAGCCAACTCCGTTTAGCTCCGACCATCGCCAACGCAGGCGTCATTTTCGATTTCAATTACAACAAGCGCAACATTCACCCCGACCTCCCCAGCTCGCGGTCGGTTGGCACGGCGCCCTATGTTCAAGCGTGGAGTGCCAGGGTACAAAGGGAGCTTCCATGGAATATGTTCTTGTCGGCTCGCGTATGTTGGTAACCGCGCGATTCATGTGCCGACTACCCTGGAGCTTTCCAACCAGCCCAACCCGTCGGTCCTGCAATACGGAAGCCTTCTGGGAGAAAATATCCTTTCTCCGGATGTCGTAGCCGCCGGTTTCACGCCTCCCTATCCGGAGTTCGTGCAGCAGTTTGGCAGTTCGGCGATTCTGGAACAGGCGCTTGACTCCGTACCCGCAATTCGGCGGCTACTTTCCTGTCAATGAGATGGATGGAACGGCATTCTACAACGCGTTCCAGGGGCAGGCAGAGAAGCGCTTCGCGGGTGGCTTAGCTATCTCGCCAACCTTACGCTAGCCAGGAATTATGCCGAATACAGCAGGTCGGATCGGGGCCGTATGCATGGAACGGGATGAATGCATATAACGCCGCAGTTGGAATGGGGACCTTCCTGGCAGCAAGACCAGCTATATATGGTTAAGTTGGTGGGAACTTATGAGTTGCCGTTCGGCCCGGGAAAGAAATATCTGAATAACAATAGTCTTCTCGTGTCGGAGCTGGCGGGTGGTTGGCATATCGGCGCAATCCTGAATTATCAGGGCGGCACCCCAATGGCAAATTGAAAATGATTACAACCCATTGCTCGTGAATAGCTTTGATCGTCCGAATCTACTCCCGGGAGTGCCGCTGAAAACCTACAATTACGGCATGTCGAAAGCCTACTTCACCGGCAAAACGGCGACCCCGCCGATCCAATTCTCGACCAATTCCTTCCAAAACACCGGACCCTGGGAAGTTGGCAATTCACAGCGCTCCTATTCAGCCTTGCGAACGCCGCCTTTGAGAATCGAGAACTTCGACGCAATCAAAAGCTTCCGCATTGGAGAGCGCGTGCAGCCACCCTGCGGGTTGACTATTTCAACGCATTTAATCGCACGCAACTGCAAGCACCCGATCAGAATTCCCTCGATTCCACATTTGGGCAGATCACCAACTTGAGCTCCCAAATCAGCAATAGGCAAGGACAAGCGACGTTCCGCGTGGAATTCTAGAACCTGTCTCATCGATGAATTGGTTGACGTTGCATCCTGCGAGATCCCGAAAGCCGGGCCCGCAGGATGTAACGCCGCGAAGGATAAGTTACGAAAGCAAAATGAAAACATCATACCCTCTACAACCCAGCCCTGAAACTATCCGCGATGCTCCTGGCGTTTCCCTTGCTGATGTCTTGCGGCCCGAAGACGCCCGCGCCCGTGGCTACGGAATCGCCCAAGGCGCCCACCGCCAGCGCACCCGCCTTTCCGGTCAAAGTCAGCGCCAACAGCCGCTATCTGGTCGACCAGAACAACACCCCATTTCTGATCGTCGGCGATACGCCGCAAGGCATGATATCCAGGTTGAACGAGAAGGAAATCGACGACTTTTTCGCCGACCGGCAGGCCCACGGGTTCAACACCATGGGGTGGGTAGACGTACTCTGTGGCGGCCGGGACTTTATCACCAACATCTACGCCACCACGCCTGACGGCATTCGTCCCTTCACCGGATTCCTCCCCGGAGGGACAGATCACACCGTACTATGATCTCTCCAAGCCCAACGAAGCCTACTTCCAACGCCTCGACCACATCGTCAGCTCGGGGCAAAGCACAACATATTGATCTTCATCGATCCCATCGAGACGGCGGGCTGGCTCCAGACGCTGCGCAACAACGGCCTCAAGGCCGCGACCGCCTATGGCGCAATACCTCGGCAACCGCTACAAGAAGTTCGCCAACGTCGCCTGGCTAAACGGAAACGATTTTCACGGTTGGCAGAAAGAGAGCGATGACGCGCTGGTCAGAGCAGTAGCCAAAGGCATCAAGTCCGCGACCCCGGGCATATTCAAACGGTCGAGTTCGACCCGCCCTTTGGCTCCTCTCTCGACGATGTGTCATGGGCGGCGATCATCTCGATCAACGGCGCTTACATATACGGACCGACCTATATTCAAGTGTTGCATAACTACAATCAGACTCCTGTTATGCCCGTCTTTCTGATGGAAGCGCACTATGAGCTTAGAGAGAGTCGGCCAGGTGTCCGATTACGGGACGCCGCCGGTCCTTCGACGCGAAGAGTATTGGGCCATGCTGAGCGGAGGTAAGGGACAGTTCTACGGCAATTTCTATACCTGGTCGTTCGCGTCCGGGTGGAAGTACTATATCGACACTCCCGGGGCAGCCCAGGTCACCATCTGGAAGGACTTCTTTTCTGCCTTACCGTGGCAGGATCTCGTTCCGGATCAGGACCATTCGGTACTCACTGCGGGGCTTGGAAATTACGGGGACCTGCAAACCCGTGTCAGCATTAGCGATTATGCCACCGCCTCCAAAACGCCTGATGGCTCCTATGTGGTCGTCTACATGCCGACTGTTCGAACGATCACGGTCAACATGGCGAGTCTGAAGGCAAATGCAGTGGCCAAGTGGTTCGACCCCACAAACGGAGCCTACACGTCCATATCAGGACAGCCATTTCCTAACAAGGGAACCCAGCAATTTACGCCGCCCGGAAACAACCACGACGGCGACAGTGACTGGGTCCTGCTACTGGACGCTTCAAAGTGATGACGAACGGCTGCTCTCATCCTGATATTTCTGGCCGTGCGGGCCAACGCGCAGACCATCAGGATCGACTCTACGAATCCGACACTGTAGCTGTGCATCGTTGGGCGAAACCGCCCTAGCCCGGAGGCCAGTGCATGGCGCGCCCGCCAAGCAGGTGGACATGAAGGTGGTCGACCGTCTGCCCGCCATCGGGCCCGGTGTTGATCACCGTGCGGAAGCCTTTCGACAGTCCCTCGACTGCTCGGCAATCCGCGCGGCAACCAGATGAAGGTACCCCATCAATTCCTGGTCTTCGGCGCCCGACTCCGCCAGAGAGGCAATGTGTTTGCGCGGCACGACCAGGACATGCGTGGGCGCCTGGGGATTGATGTCTCTGAATGCGTAGGTCAGATCGTCCTCAAAGACCTTCTTCGAAGGAATCTCGCCGGCGATGATTTTGCAGAATAAACAGGCCATGATGATGCAGCTCCCTCTGCGATCATCCTACTTGCTGAAGTATCGCGGGTGGCCGCCTGGCTGCCACGGATCGTAGCTTGCGGCGAACGCCTCGCGGTCGGCGATCGGCGGGTGGGTGTAGGTCCAGAAGACTACGAAAGGCGACGGGTAAGGATACTCGAGCGATTCTTCCCCCAGGCGCTGGAACGACTCGGCGTCCACTTTCTGCGGGTCGGCAACGATGCCATGGACCACCTCGATTCCGAAGACATCCGCCTGGTGCTCCTGCGCGCGGCTGATGCCGTTGCCGATGGGCTCGGCGACGAAGGAGAGGATAGACAGCACCAGCAACAGCACGCCGGTCGCCGCCCAGTCTTCGAGCGAAGCGATATGCCAGCGCGGCCCGTAGCGCCAGACCAGGAAACGCACCAAGTGGGAGCCGATCCAGAAGAAGAAGAGAGACAACACCGCTCCCATAGCAAGCCCGCGCTCGATATGGTGCAGCACGTAATGGCCGAGCTCGTGGCCAAAGACCAGCAGAATCTCATCCGGAGGAGAGCTCTTGAGGTGTTGTCCCACACCACAACGCGCTGCGAGGAGCCAAATCCCGTGACGTAGGCATTCGAGCTGGTGTACTTTTCGCTGGCCTTCATCAGGAACATGCGTGACGGCGGAATGGAAACCCCCGTCTTCGTCACCACTCGTTCCAGTTGCTGCACCAGCGCCGGATGGGTCTGTGCCAGGGGCTCAAAGTGATTGAACATGCGGGTCGACCGACCAGCGGCAGCACGAAGACGACCAGAACCTGCATGGGCAGCGATACCACCCACAACCAGAGCCACCACCGGCGTGAGTTCCGGATGAGGGCGAAGACCACAGAAAGAACCAGGTTCCGGAGACCAGATCGAGCAGCAGTGCCTTGCCCCAGTCCAGAAACCAACTGCCCCAACCCTGGATGGATTGACCATAGCTGAGCGAGATGTGGTGGCCCAGGATGGCGAGTGGCAGGTGCGAGCAGCGAGAGCAGCAGCAGAATCAGCGGGGCGAAGCAAAAGCCCTGCAGCCAGGGCTTGCGCGTAACTGAGGCTGCCCAGGCGCCCAAGCCTGCGGCCCAGCGGAAATTCAGCAAGGCCAGCAGAACGAGAATGCCCCAGAGGGTCGAGCCGAAGTCGAGAGCGGTGCGCCAATAGTAGAGCGAGCGGGCTCGTTCCAACACGCCCGGGGGCAGCGTGTAAATCATCCTGGGGATGGCAGTAAGCATGCTGGCGAAAGCGGCCGCGTGCGCGCCCAGCGGAAGCATCATCGACATCATTAAAGCCGCCTCATCGGAGGCCACAGTGAAAAAACCTCACCTGAGAAATTCTCTGTCATCAAAGCCGCCTCGTCGCTGGCAGACGGGTGCCCCAGGTTCGCCCCAGCGTACCCGGATTTCCTGTTACGCGGCACCAGACAGGACCGCGTGTGCGGCTTTCTGTAAGGAAAGTCGCATGAAGTTCCTTGATCCAACCAAGCCCACAGGAAATCCGGGGGAAGCCCCACCATGGCTTTGATCTGGCTCTGCCACTGTGCTGATCAATCAAGGCGAACCAGGTACGCCTCGCCTTCGCTGGGCTGCAGGTCGCGGGCAATTTCGACCGCGCGTCCCTTGTCGTCGTCCAGCGGGACGGATGCGCACCCAATGACCCGTGGGCCCGGTGAACTCGATCACATTCGCAGTATGGTACTTGCGCGTGAGCTGGTCGCGCAGCTTATACGCCCCCTTTTCATCTCTTGAAGGCGCCAATCTGCACGCACCAACGGCCGCCGCGGTCCAGCGGCGACGGAGCAGCAAATACCTCCACCCGCACCCGGGCCACGCCAGGTCTCCACACCCCAATCGCTTTGGCGGATGCCAGAGAAAGATCGAGCATTCGATCGGGAACGAACGGCCCGCGATCGGTGACGCGCAAGATTGCCGATTGTCCGGTCGACAGGTTCGTGACCTTGATCAGGGAATTCATGGGCAGCGTTCGATGGGCCGCCGTCAGTGCATCCTTGTCGAAGATCTCGCCGTTAGCGCCGCGCCGCTTGTCATAGGGAGGCCCGTACCAGCTGGCGATTCCCTCCTCGCTGTAGATCACCGGGTGCGAGCTGACGAAATCCGCATCCGCCGTGCTGTCGGCAACCGTCGCCGGGCAGCACTGCGGTCGGGCTGGAAGTCGGGGCCGGAGGAGGAGCAGGGCTGAGCCAGGGATAGGTGCTGGGCGCAGGGCGGGGGGTGGAGCAACGGCGACGGCCGGCGGTTTGTGCCGGCATCCGGTGCCCAATGCGATCGCCGCGCTGATCAGAATCATTTGCGGCAGCGCGCGCAGCCGTTGGAGCGGCCTGCCGGTTGCCGGCGACACCTAGCGCGCTCCGGTGCCAGGGCCGTCGTCGAGCTGTTCGGCCAATTTGCGCAATCGGTCCGCGGCAGAGTGCAACGCCTGCGAGGAATCCTGCCGTAGCTGAGGCACCACTTGGTCGTTGAGATAGGCGATCACTTTTTTCAACTCTTCTTCGACCCGCGGCATCGCCTGGTTGAAGCGCTCGTCCACCTTCTTGCCAAAATCTTCAAAGCGGCTGCTACCTTTGCCATCGAACGGCTGGTCAACCATAATCCCTCACTTCCTGCATCTCATCGTGTCCGGCGAGGTCAACGAGTGGTCTTGCATGACGCCCAGAGTGCCTTGGCGGGAACCTTCGCCGTCGAGTAGCACGTAACGCACTTGAGACTACCTGCCCGCAGTCGTCCAAGCCTTTGTAGCTCCTAGCCGCTGCGCTCGCATAGACTGGAGATGAGCAACGAACCTGGAAGCTGGAAGGGGTGTCTTGACGAATTCTTCGCGACTCTGCTGTGGCCTCGCTTTTATCATCTTAGCCCTCACCTGCTCCGGCTCGGGTTTCGCGCAGACGCCGACCGGAATCTCCCGGGACAGCGCTGGCAGCGGCCTTGCCCGACGCGCCGCAGCCGCAGGCGCAGCAGCCGGCCCAGCCATTTCGCGTCCGAGCGCCCAACAGATGGCCGTTGCGTCCCCTGCCGCCGGCGCGAAGATACGCGCAGGTGATTGAGCCCGGACAGGCGGCGCAGCCAGTTTACCGCCCCGGATAAACTGGTGTTCTCCTTCACCGAGGTTGCCCGGCCCATCACGCTGCTTCCCGCCCTCTACTCCGCCAGCTATGAACAGACTCTTCAACACCGACCCCAAGTACGGCAATGATGCCGGAGCTTTTGGAGAGAAGTTCGGCGCATCCATGCTGCGCTCTGCCAGCGTGCGCGTTTTCTCCGACGGAATCCTTGCCGGCGCCTTTCATCAGGATCCACGCTATTACCGGATCGCCCACGGCAGCATCGTCCGTCGCGGCCTGCTTTCCGCCCGGCAGGCGTTGATTCGCCGCGGGGATGACGGCGCCAATCAGTTCAATTACTCCGGAATTGCGGGCCGCGCGGCCGCCGCGGCCCTGGTCATGACCTACTATCCCGAACCCAGCGTTACCGCCAGGGTTGTCGGCCTCACCTTCCTGACATCGATCGCCACCGACGCGGGGGGTAACCTGGTACTGGAATTTCTTCCCAACGTTATGCGCAAGTTTCCGATCATGCAGAAGCTTCGCCTCGAGTAATCGAGCTAGGGGCTCAGTTGGGCTTCGCGATGGGCGATTGGCATCCAAATAGCAGAGCGGCCGTCTCGGCCTCCCCCGCTGTGACCGATACGACTTCAGCTGACGTGGGGTTGATAGAGATTGATGACCAGAAGCGTTCTTAACGGAGCTCTCCTGCTGGCGACCCTCTTCCTGGGACGGCAGCTTCTCTCTCGCGCAGCAGCAAACACCGCCCGAAGAACCTGCCCGAGGCGCCCCAGCCGTCCGATTACTCTGCCCCGTCCAGGAGCCGCCAGCCGGGAACCCCGGCCCCAGCAGCCGGTCGGCGGAGGGAGCCATCGGTCACGGGCAGAAGGGCGCCAGCCGTCCCGGATTCCCACCGGTCAGCCCGCCCGCTCCGGGAAGAATGCCGGTGCCGACGGCAGCCGCCCCAACATTCCCGGCATGCGCCCGGAATGCCAGCCCGGATTCCTCCAGCCCGGCGGAGAGGGTCATGAGCTGCCAGCCCAACATCCCCATCTTCGCCCGCTTCCTCAACTCCGCGACTCCCCTGCCGCTCACCCCCAGGCAGAAGTTCATCCTGGCGGCGAGAAATGTAAGCGACCCCTTCAATCTGCTGACCATCGCCGGCGGTCTCCGCGATCACCGTCGCCACCGACTCCCATACCGCTGACGGACCTGGATTTCGAGGATTTGCCAAGAATGCCGGCGTGTCGCTCTCGCAGGATATGACGGGTGAGTTCTTCAGCACCTTTCTGATTCCGTCCCTTGCCCACCAGGATCCGCACTACCATCGCATGCCAAATCTTTCCATTCGCCGGCGCATCCTTCATGTCCTCGATGCGGTGGTCATCGCCCAGAGCGATGAGGGAGTGCCGATGTTCAACTACGCCACCGTCGTTGGCACCATTTGCACCAACTCGCTGGGCAATGTGTATGTTCCCGGCCGCAAGCATAGTTTTGGCGCCAGCACGGCCCGCATCGCCACCTCCCTGGCCACCGATCCCATCGGCAATGCAATCACCGAATTTGTGCCCGATCTGGCGCGGCACGTCAATTTCCAGGTGGTCATCGTCCAAAGAATGATCAACCGGGTAGCCATCGCCGAGGGCGGCGCGTCCCAGGAATAACCCGAAGGTGGCCAGGAACCCAGATCGACACCGTCGTGGTTGCCCCCACAGCCGTTCAAATCAATACTTTGCCGTCCGGCTCGCTTTTCTCGCAGTTCAACGGGACTCGTTTCGGTTTGCGCGCAGAAGCTCGTAATCTATAACTGGATTGGACCAGCCTCACCAGGTCCAACTATCAGATTCTTCAGTGCCTTCGGCCCCAGCTTTTCAGCTCAATTAGATCAGGAGACTTCATGTCGAAAGCCGTCAAATATGCGGAGAGAGCGGTAACGATCGCTGCCCAAGGCGCGTGGTCGGTTTTTGAACGAGTGAACCGCATCAGCCCCAATGCCTCTTTCACGCCCAAGTGGTCCGATAAGCCGCTGCTGAAGTCCTACCAGAAGGAAAAGCCTCCCCTTGGCTGGCCGCGCACCACCGATTCGCTCTGCCCCAAGTGCGTCCCCGAGATCCGCCAGCAGATCATCGATGGCAAGCTGCCCCACGAAGTGCTCCTCAATGAGAAGGTGGGCGAGATCAAGGCCCAGATCATCGAGCGCGACGGCAAGATCCTGATGGTGAAGGACTGCCCGAAGCATGGTCATTTTGAAGATGTGATGTCGATCGATCCTGCCTTCTTCAAGCACCTCGAAGAGGTCTTCCCCGGCCGCGACATCCAGGCCCACAACGATGAAAAGCTGCACAACCATGGCACCTCGACGGTGACCCATGGACGCGGTTCGGTCCTGACCATCGATCTGACCAACCGCTGCAACATGATGTGCGACCCCTGCTTCATGGATGCCAACCAGGTTGGCTTTGTCCATGAGCTGACCTGGGACGAGATCAAGACCATGCTCGACAACGCGGTCAGCATCAAGCCGCGCCGCCAGATGTCGGTTCAGTTTTCCGGCGGCGAGCCGACGCTTTCGCCCTACTTTCTCGACGCCATCGCTTATGCCCGCAAGGTGGGTTACGAGTCGGTCCAGGCGGCCACCAACGGCATCGAATTTGCCAAGAGCAAAGAGCTTTGCCGTGCCGCTGCCGAGGCTGGCCTGCGCTATGCCTACCTGCAGTTCGATGGTATCGGCAATGCAGCCAACTCCCACCGCAAGGTCGGCAACCTGTTCGACGTGAAGCTGCAGGCCATTCACAACCTGCACGAAGCCGGTGTCGACATCGTTCCCGTCACCACCATCATCAACGGCATCAATAACGAGCAGGTCGGCCACATTATCCAGTTCGCGCTCGATAACCCGAAGAAGATCAACTTTCTCAGCTTCCAGCCGGTCTCCTTTACCGGCCGCGACGAAGCCGTAAGCGACGAGCGCCGCGTGGCGCAGCGCTACACCCTGAGCCACATGGCCCACGATGTCAAGAACCAGACCGGCTTGGGCGAGCCCACGCGCGACTGGTTCCCCATCAGCTTCATGAGCACCTTCTCCGATTTCGCTGACCTGGTGCATGGGCCGGACCGCGAATGGGGTCAGATCTCCTGCGGATGCCACCCCAACTGCGGCATCGGCATGGCGATGATGATCGACAAGGAAACCAAGGAAGCCGTTCCGGTCACCGCGTTTCTGAATGCTGATCGGCTGGCCAAGGACATCGCCAAGCTCAACGACGCGGCGCGGGGCAAGTTCCTCTCGCTCTTGGGCATCACCCTGGCTCTTTTGCGCAACTACAATCCGGTCAAGGCGCCGACGCACATGCGCATCATGGATCTGCTGAAGAAGTTCGACAAGTTCTCTGGCTCAACCAAGCGCAATTACGGCTCGGTGAAGGCAGACCGCACCATGGCCGATATCGAAAAGCGCCGCGCCGATCGCTGGAACTTCCTCTTCATCGCCGGCATGTGGTTCCAGGATCTCTTCAACTACGACTTCCGCCGCACCGAGCAGTGCATCATCCCCTACGCCACGCAGGAAGGCGAAATCTCCTTCTGCGCCTACAACACCGGCGTGGGCTGGCGCAACATCATCGAGAAGATGCACATGACCGTCCACCCTGACCAAGTGGTACGAGGAGCACGGCCGGCACGAGATCTTTGCCGGTGGCAAGAAGGTCGGCATGGGCGATGCACAGCACACGCTCCTGCTCAACCAGGAGCACGTGATGGCCTCGGCCAACGACACCCTCGACAAGCTGGGCATTGCCAAGAATGCGCGCGAGGAGAAGCTGAAGGCGCGCGACGCGAAAATCAAGCAGGATGCGGAAAACGCGAAGATGGCGCGGCTCTATCGCGAGCATGTCCTGGGGGAGAAGCCGAAAGAAGGCTTCATTCCGCTCGACACGCTGATCGCGCCGGCGCCCAAGCCGGCTCCGCAGCGTCAAGCGAAGAACCGGTCATGGGCGACTAAGCGTTCCTTAGCAACAGGAGTGCAGAAAGGCTGCCAACAATGGCAGCCTTTTTTGTGCTCCAATGAGAGCGATGCGCAAGATCTGGATTACAAGTCTGCTTGCTGCCGCCCTGGCACCGTTGGTCTGAGCGGCTGCACCATTTATGGAGAAAAGAAACCACCCACTCTCAAGAGCACGACCAGCGCGGAGCAGTATGAACGGCTCTTCTGGTCCGCGGTGAAAGCAAAGAATTGGCAGCAGCTCCCGGGAATGCTTGCCGCCAATGTCATGTACAGCGTTGGCGGCAAGGTTCTCAGCAAAGATCAGGTCGTGCCCTACCTGCAAGGGCTGAACATCTCTGATTTCACCATCACCAGAATGGTCGTCAAGCCAAACGGTGCGGACATGACGCTCAGCTACACCTTGCAGCTTTCCTCGGCCGGGGGGCCAGTCCAGACCTTCACTGCCATCAGCGTCTGGCAACAAGTCGCCCAGGGCTGGATCCTCATCGTGCACACCGAGCAGCCGCAAACGCCTAGAGTTAGGCGGCCGGGCCTCGGTGCGTATTGGGAGCGATCTGCGGTTCCCTCGACCAGCATCCAATCCGGATCGAAGCGACAACCCTACCCTTTGTCATCCCGAGTGAACCTGGATTTCCTACTACGCGGCAGCAGAGATGGCCACATGTGCGGCTTTCATTGAGGAAAGCCGCATGAAATTCGCTGATCCCACCCAGCCCGACAGGAAATCCGGGGAAGTCGAGGGATCTGCAGTTCCTCCCTGCCCCCAAATATCCTCGTTGGCCGAAACCACGTCCTCTCCTGCAGTTTCCAGTTCGCCCCTCTGATACATTCGACCCATGGTGGTTACCTCGTCCGGCAGCGATCCGGAAATTTCAGCGAGAGCTGTTGGCCTGGTTCGATTCCCACGCCCGCGATCTCCCTTGGCGGCGAACCGCCGACCCCTACCGCATCTGGGTCTCCGAGATCATGCTGCAGCAGACCAGGGTGACTGCCGTCCTCGACTACTACGCCCGCTTTCTGGCCTTGTTCCCTTCCGTTGCCGCTCTTGCCCTGGCGGAGGAACCGGCTGTGCTTGCCGCATGGAGCGGGCTGGGATACTACCGCCGCGCCAAGATGATGCACCAGGCAGCGCAGGTGGTCGTCCAGGAACATCACGGAGCTTTGCCCACGCACCGCCGAGGAACTGCGCAAGCTGCCCGGAATAGGAGAGTACACCTCCTCGGCCATCGCCAGCATTGCCTTTGGCGAGCCGGTTGCAGTGGTCGACGGCAATGTCGAGCGCGTGCTGCTGCGCGTCTTTCCCGAGGACGAAAAGCCGGCACGCCCGCTGCCCAGGCAAAATGGCTTCGCGATCGCGCCGCCAGCCTGCTCGATCCCCGAGCGTCCTGGAGACTTCAACCAGTCGATGATGGAACTGGGAGCAACGGTCTGCCTGCCCCAACGCCCTTTGTGCCTGCAATGCCCGGTGCAGCCATTCTGTACCACCCGCGGCGAGCACCAGGCGCCGCCGCCCAAAAAGATGCGCAGCCGGCAGATCGCCTACGCCCTGCTGCGCCGCGATCGTGCAGGCAGCACGCAGGTGTTGCTCCAGCGGCGTCCCTTGTCAGCCTCGCTGATGCCGGGCATGTGGGAACTGCCCGGAGGTGGCGATGCAGGAGACGATCACGAGCGAGTGGAAATCACGCTGCGCCATGCCATCACCGTGACCAACTACCGTGTTCAGGTGCTCCGCTTCTCCGAGCAGGAGGCCAGGCATCGCTGGCCGGCCGAGCGAATATCCTCGCCAATGGGCAAAGAGTTCGGAACTGAGCAGCTTGCCGCTGACCGGGCTGGCGCGCAAGATCCTGCAGCGGTTGCAAATCATGCCCAACGTGATCGTGAGGTGAGATGAAGAAATTCCTTTGCCCTGTGCTATCGCTCACGGCTCTGCTCGGGCTTACCCTGCAGGCCCAGGAGCCGGCGATGCCCGAAGTGCCCGCACTGGCCGGGGTTCCGGCCGCTGCGCGCCAGGCTGCCGCAAGCATCGATCCGGAGAAGATCCGTGCCCATGTCCGCTTTCTGGCCAGCGATCTGCTCGAAGGCCGCGGCCCGGGCACACGCGGGGGCCAACTGGCGGCAGAATACATCGCCACCCAGTTCGCTCTGGCCGGAGCGCGGCCCGCGGGCGAGAATGGCACCTATTTCCAGACGGTCCCCCTCATGGCCGTGCACACAGACGTCGATAAGACCAGCTTTACCTTTGTTCCCGCCAGTGGCGCGCCCATCCAGCTGAAGTACGGCGAAGACTACGTGACCAAGGACCAAACCGGTGCGCCGAGCGTCGACATGGACGCTCCCATCGTCTTCGTGGGCTACGGGATCGATGCGCCTGAGTATCAATGGAATGATTACGCGGGCGTCGACGTCAAAGGCAAAATCCTGCTGGTCATCGTCAACGAGCCGCCATCGAATGACGATCATTTTTTCAACGGCAAGGCCCTCACCTACTACGGCCGATGGACCTACAAGTTCGAAGAAGCGGCACGCAGGGGCGCGGCTGGGTGTCCTGATCATTCACCGCACCGACCTCGCCAGCTACGGGTGGGATGTAGTGCGCAACTCCGAATCGACCGAGATGTCCTACCTCCGCGAACGATCCGCTTTCCACGCTTCAAGGCGGCCAGTTGGATACAACTCGACGTTGCCCGCAAGCTCTTCGCGGCGGCGGGCATGAACGCAGATCAAATGATCGAAGCCGCGGGCAAGCGCGGATTCAAGGCGGTGGAGCTGCCCGTCCGTCTCAAGGCGCACATCGCCAGCCAGGTGCGGAACTATGACTCGGCCAACGTGATCGCCATGGTGCCGGGAGCAGACTCGAGCCCAGGCGGCAACGTCCTCTATACCGCCCATTACGATCACCTGGGAATCGATCCCACTGCGTCCGGGGACAAGATCTACAATGGCGCGGTGGACAACGCGACTGGCTGCGGCATCCTCCTGGAAATGGCGCGTGCCTATGCTTCAGCGAAAACTCCTCCGCCGCGCAACGTCTATTTTGCGTCCGTTACCGCGGAAGAGCAGGGCCTGCTGGGATCCAAATACCTGGGCATGCATCCTCCGGAGCCCATTCGCGACCTCACGCTGGACCTCAACTTCGATGAGCTGCTGCCCATCGGCGTGCCCACCTCGGTGGAGGTCGAGTGGCTCGGAGCGCACCAGCTTCTATCCTGTGGTGGAGAAGACGGCGGCCGCCTTCGGTCTTCAGATCCAGCCGGACGATGCCCCGATGGCGGGCATCTACTATCGCTCCGACCACTTCAGCCTGGCCCGCGTCGGCGTGCCGGCATTCTCGATCGATGAAGGTACTCTCTTTGCCGGCCATCCGGCGGAATGGGGAAAGCAGCAGAAAGAGGAGTACGACGCCCAGCGGTACCACCGCCCCACCGACGAATATCGGGCCGATATGGATTTCCGCGCCGATGCCAGATTGGCTCAGTTCGGGTTCTTATTAGGGTGGCAGGCTTTGTCGTCGGCGCCCGTGACCTGGAAGCCGGGAGACGAGTTTGAGGCTGCCCGAAAGAAGAGCATGAGCGGGCAATCGGCCCAGTAGAGGCAATCGTGCAATTTTCGCGTTGGAATGTGCGTCGCGTCAACTGCGGCCTGGCTCGCTCTTGCTCCTGCTCGCGCGGCGCCGCTGTGGGCGCAGAGCCAAGACGCCGGATCCTGTACTGCATCGGCGCGGCTATAACCAGGTGGACGATGATCTCGATATGCGCACCCGGTCGAGCGGCCGGACCCTACTCCCGCTGGAGGCCTCGGGAGAATACGCGCTGGGCGCCGGGGGAACTGGTTGATGTGGAGTTGCAGCCTGACCGGCTGAGCGGCTTCATCACCAGGCTGGGTGACCGTGAGAGTGACGAGGGCACGCCGCTTACTTTCTTTTTTGCCACCAGCCGGCTGGCGGGGCAGCGATTGGCCTTCACCACCCGGCAGGTCCACGGCGTGTGGTTCTCCTTTGAGGGAACGATCGTGCGCGGATCCGCCCGCAGCCGCGACCAGCAGGGATACTACCTGCTGGAAGGCCGGCTGGTGATGCACGACGTGGCCAGCCAGACAGAGCAGGCGCGCATGGTGTCGTTGCCCCTGGCCCGGCAATATCCCAACGGCTGACATTTCTAGATCCGTGTCTTCACATGGACGCCGCAGCATCAATACAATGAGACGGGGAGTTATGTCGTCCCAATTCGTCTCAAGAGGAGTTTTGTATGGATCGCACAGCAAGCGCAGTGTGGCACGGCGGCCTGAAAGATGGCAAAGGCAAGATTTCGACCCAGAGCGGCGTGTTGAAAGACAGCCAGTACTCGTTTGGCACCCGGTTCGAGAATGGAATCGGCACCAACCCGGAAGAACTGATTGCGGCGGCTCACGCGGGCTGCTTTACCATGGCGCTGAGCGCCCAGCTCACCACCGCCAATCTGCCGCCGGAATCGATCGAGACCAAGGCCACGGTAACCTTTGACAAGACGGACGCCGGGCCGACCATCACCAAGATCCTGTTGGCGACCACGGCCAAGGTGCCGGGTGCGGACAAGGCGGCATTCGACAAAGCGGCGCAGGATGCCAAGACCAACTGCCCGATCTCCCGGCTCTTCAAGAACAACACCGAAATCACGCTGGACGCCAAGCTCGCCTAGAGTATTGCTCCGCATCGACGAAGATGATAGCCGCAGGTCGCAGCATTGAGACCTGCGATTTCTGCAGTCACCTAGATTGTCACTCGGCCTTAGCTATTGGCGACGATATATTCGCGAAGACTGCGGTTGATGCCGGCGGCCTGCACCACGCCGTTATCGAGCAGTTGTATCCACTGTTTGGCGGACTCGTCATGCGACATTGCGCCCAGCAGGTAATTGGCCTGCACGATGATTTCCAGCGCATTGCTTAGATCGTGAGACAGACGGCGGATCTCTTTGGCCTGTTCTGCAGGGATGGAGGACGGATTTGGTGTCATTCAGACCTCAGCCGAGAACGATCGCGTCTCGGATTCATGCTGGTGTTTACGTTGGCGGTTCCCGAGCTGCTGGTTGTTCCACATTGCGTCACTTTGCCGATCAGCTCTTTGGTAACCTCACTCCCGGTAAGTTGAGAAGAGGCGCCCGTAGACGTTATTGTAATGGGATGAATCCATATGCACGACAGCTAGGCAGCTCGCGATCCTCTCAAAGTGGTGGCCACCACCGCCAGGCATCTTGAACAACTTTCCGTTGCGCTCGGTCCGGCGCGGATCGAAGAATCGCCGGCTCCGGGAAAGTGGAGCCCACACGAAATTTTGTGCCATCTGGCGGATTGCGAACTGGTCTTCAGCTTCCGCCTACGCCAGGCTCTGGCGGAGGATCATCACGTCATCCAGCCCTTCGACCAGGAGATCTGGGCGCGTAACTATGCCGGCTACGATCCACAGGCCGCCATGATGACTTTCTCCTGCGTGCGCCAATGGAACCTGATGCTGCTGCGCTCGGTGTCTCCGGAGGCGATGTCCAAGCCCGCTTCTGCATCCAGAGCGTGGAGAAATGACGTTCCGCGAGCTCATTGAAACCATGGCAGGTCACGATCTGAATCACCTGGCGCAACTGGAAGCGATTGCCGTGCAGGTGCCCGTAAGCCGTTAAGCGTGCAAGCCTTTGCAGGCGAGCTGAGAACGCTCTGACGAGGCTCGGGCCGCGTTTGACATCGGGGCCGGCTTTTGTACACTAAGAGTTGCTGCCTATCCAGCCGATCGCGCTGGATCCTATCGTGCCGGAGTGGCGGAATTGGCAGACGCGCATGGTTCAGGTCCATGTACTCGCAAGGGTGTGGGGGTTCGAGTCCCTTCTTCGGCACCAATTTACCTCATCTCCTCTCTAGCCTTCGCGTTGCAGCTCTTTTCCAGCGCATGGAAGAAGCGGTCGCGCCAGGTGAGGATGTCGGCCTGGCGAATCTGTTGACGCAGGCGAAGCATGCGCCGCCGGCGTTCCTCCGGCTTCATTTCCAGAGCTTGCTTGAGCGCCGCGGCAACTCCCACTTCATCATTGGGATTGACCAGGATCGCGCCCACGCGAAGTTCAGGAGCCGCGCCGGCAAATTCGCTCAAAACCAGCACTCCGTTCACTTCCGTTTTGGCCGCGCAGTATTCCTTCGCCACCAGGTTCATGCCGTCTTTGAGAGAGGTGATGAGAGCCACATCGGCGGCCCGATAGATCGCGATCAACTCGTCCCGCGGCACCGACCGGTAGATGTAATTGATGGGGACCCAGCCCGGCTCGCTGAATTCGCCGTTCACGTGGGTCACCAGGCGCTCCACTTCGCGCTTGAGCTGATCGTAGCGAGGGATGCCTTCGCGGCTGGGCACGACAATCTGGATCAGTTCAACCTTGCGGTGGAACTCCGGGTAACTGCGTAGAAAATAGCCAAAGGCCTTGAGCCGCTCCGGAATTCCCTTGGTGTAATCGAGACGGTCGACGCCGACGGTGATCTGAATGTCATGGGTCTTGGCCTTGATCTGCTTCACCCGTTCCAGCACCGGCTCGGACTCGGATTGCTCGGCAGAAGCGCGCGATAGTCGATGCTGATCGGGAAAGCCTCGACGTGCGTGCGCCCGTGCTCGCTGACCACCATGCGGCTTTCCCCCCGGCCGGAAATCTTGACCGAAGGAACGAAGCAGCGAAGGCAGGCGATCAGGTTCCGCTGGTCGCGCCCGGTCTGCACCCCAAGCAGGTCGTGCGCCAGCAGGTCCTCGAGGATCTGCTGCCGCCAGGGCAGCTTGGCAAAGATGTCGGGCGAGGGAAACGGGATGTGGAGGAAGAACGCGAGCCGCGCGTCCGGACGCCGGCAGCGCAGCGTCTTGCCCACCTGCATGAGCTGGTAGTCGTGGATCCAGATCAGGTCGCCGGGCTTCGAGGCCTTTTCGACAGCATCCGCGAACTTGCGATTGACGCGCTCGTAGAACTCCCAATACCGCGGATCGAAGTTGCAGCGCGATTGCAGATCGTGGAAGAGCGGCCACACAATCTCGTTGGAGAAGCCTTCGTAGAAGTTGCTCTGCTCCTCTTCGGTCAGGAAGAGCGGCGCGTATTTGTAGGGATTATCCCCGCTCGCCTTTTCCAGGATCTTGCGGATCTGCGGGGAGTCTTCTGTCCCGCCCGAACCTACCCAGATGCCGCCATGATCCTTGAGCAGCGGCTCCAGTGCGCTGACCAGGCCGCCGCTGCTGGGCTGTCCTTTGAGCTTCCCATCCTCCGTGGTGAAGGTGATGGGGATGCGATTGGAAACCAGCACCAGTTTGGGAGACTTCATCGGGAAGCCTCCGCCGACGCGATCGCCGCCGGGGCTTGGTTTCGCGAGGCTGCGATCCACTGCGTCCAGGAACTCCAGCAGCTCTTCCGGCGGCCGCAGCCAAAACCGGGCACACGACGCGCGAACCTCGGTGCGTACCAGGATGGAGAAACCCCGGTCCCCGACTGCGGCAAAGGCGTCTTCATCGGTGAGATCGTCGCCCAGGTAGGCCACCGGGAGCGCGGCTGGTTCCTGCGCCAGGATCTGCTCCACCGCAGTCCCCTTGGTGCGGTCGGTCGAGCGCAGCTCTAAGACCACCATCAAAGGGCAGCAGGTGCAGTCCGCCCGGTTCGCGCCAGGCGGGCGAAGACCGATTCAACAGAGGAGCGAATCTGCTCCTGCATCGGCGGGCTCGAAGCTGCGCCAGTGGATGGCCAGCGAGGAGGGCTTGACCTCCAGTGTTTCGGAAAAGCCGAGAGCCGACATCTCCCGCCCTACCTGTTCCAGAGCGGCTTGCTGCACCGGGTCAAGCGCAAACAGTTCATAGGAGCCGTCGCTTCTCAAGCTGCTCCCGGCCGTGGCTGCCCCAGATTTCCGCCTTGGTGCTGGGAGGCAAGAGGTCGCGAAGCTCGCGGGCGGGGCGGCCGGAGACCAGCACCAGGCGAACCCGGGCCAGCCCGGATAAGGTTGCCAGCCGTTCCTCCACTCCAGGGTAGGGACAGGCCGCAAAACGATCGATATGGAAGGGCGCCAGGGTGCCGTCATAGTCCAGCATCAGCAGGGAGCGGGGCGCGGATCGAAGGCGCTGCCACAGACCCGCTGCTTCTGCCGACTTCGCCCAGAGTGGAGGGAAATGACTCATATGTAACATGTGTTGGATGCCGGCAGCGAGGAGACTGGCGGTCGGCGAAGCCGGGCTGACCCAGCGGCATATACTGATCACTTCGAGCGAAACTGCAGGATGATGGATAGCCAACTTACAAAGATCCTGGCCAGCACCCGGCGCGGAGTGGAGGAGCGGAAGGCCGCATCCTCCAACCGGGTTCTGGAGCAGGCGGCGGCCGCCCACCAGCCGCGGGGCTTCGCCCGTGCGCTGCGGCAGAAGGCGGCAAGCGGGCCGGCGGTGATCGCGGAGCTGAAAAAGGCGTCGCCCTCGCAGGGGCTTGATCCGCCCTGACTTCGATGTGGCTGCCTTGGCCGCGAGGGTTGCGCAGGCGGGGGCGCCGCTGCGCTCTCCGTGCTCACCGAAGAGCACTTTTTTCAGGGCAGTCTGCGCAATCTGGAGGTGGCTTCCCAATCCTGTGATCTGCCCTGCCTGCGGAAGGACTTTATGGTGGATGAATTCCAGCTTCTGGAGGCGCGCGCCCATCGGGCCGATGCCATTCTGCTGATCGCCGCGGCCTTGAGCGATCTGGAGCTCCGCGCACTGGCAGCGCAGGCACACGCCCTGGAGCTGGACGTGCTCTGCGAGGTGCATACCGGGCGAAGAGCTTGACCGGGTCCTGGACCTTGGATTGCGACGCTATCGGAGTCAATAACCGCGACCTCAGGACATTTGCGGTACGGCTCGAAGTCTCGCTCGATCTGGCTTCCCGGCTGCCGGCCGGCGCCGTTCACGTGAGCGAAAGCGGCATCGAGACCGCCGAGGACCTGAACCGGTTGCGGGCGGCGGGCTTCCATGCCTTTCTCATCGGCGAGTCGCTGATGCGCCAGCCTGACCCCGGGAGCGGCGCTCGAGACCCTGCTTCTGGCTGCGGCGGAGCGCTCGCCCGTGAGCAAGTGAGAGCCGCCATGTGGATCAAGATTTGCGGCAACACCAACCTCGAAGATGCGCGTTTTGCGGCGGAATGTGGCGCGAACGCTGTGGGATTTGTCTTTGCTCCAAGCCCAAGGCAGGTCGAAGCTGACCTGGTTCGGCAAATCACGGAAAGCTGCCCCGGCAGCTGGAGAAGTACGGCGTTTTCGTGGACGCAGGTTTCGACGAGATTGTGTCGACCGTCAGCTGCCTGTGGTTTGACCGGGGTGCAGCTCCATCGCTCGTCAGACGCCCTTCTGCCGTCTCGTCTGCGCGAACATTTTGCCAGTTTCCAGGCCGGATCGGCATCTTGCGCGTTCTGCACTATAAAGACGCAGGAATTTGAGCAGCAATTGACGGAGTTGGGCCGGAACGATGCTCTGGATGGGGTGCTGGTGGACTCCTCGACGGCGCGAGCGGTGGGCGGCACCGGCACCAGCTTCAACTGGCTTGGGGCGCAGAGCAGCTTTCTGCGGGCCGCGCCGCATCTACGGCTGATTGCGGCCGGTGGGCTGGCGCCGGAAAACGTGAAGCAGGCGATCCAGATCCTTGCGGCCCTGGGGAGTAGACGTGGTGAGCGGCGTCGAGAGCGCGCCGGGCAAGAAGGATCCCGCGCGGGTGCTGGCCTTCATCCGGTCGGCGCAGCAAGCGGCAGCGGAGATCGCTTGAGACGCCGGATCCAACAGGCATAACGTAGGGAGAAGAGGCAAATCGTGAGCACAGTCACCAACACCGTTGCCGGCCGTTTTGGCGCCTATGGGGGGCGCTATGTTCCGGAGACCCTGATGGCCGCTCTGGAAGAGCTGGAGCACGCCTATGCCGAAGCGCAGGCTGATCCGGTCTTTCACGCCGAGCTCGATTTGCTGCTGGGGGACTATGCCGGACGTCCAACGCCGCTGTACCTGGCAGTCGCGTCTGACCGGGCAACTGGGCGGGGCAAAGATTTACCTCAAACGCGAGGATCTGCTGCACACCGGCGCCCACAAGATCAACAACTGCCTCGGCCAGGGGCTGTTGGCGCGCCGCATGGGCAAGCATCGCGTCATCGCCGAAACCGGCGCCGGGCAGCACGGCGTAGCCACCGCGACCGTGTGCGCCCTCTTCGGCATGGAATGCGTTGTCTACATGGGCGAGGAAGACATGCGCCGTCAGGAGCTCAACGTATACCGCATGCGCCTGCTCGGGGCGGAGGTCCGCGGCGTCAGTTCCGGCTCCCGCACATTGAAAGACGCCATCAACGAAGCCATGCGGGATTGGGTCACCAACGTGCGCACCACGCATTATCTGCTGGGCAGTGTCCTGGGCGCGCATCCTTACCCAACCATGGTGCGCGACTTCCATCGCGTGATCGGGCAGGAGATCAAGCAGCAGATCCTGGAGAAGGAATCCAGGCTGCCGACCGCAGTGCTGGCCTGCGTGGGCGGCGGTTCCAATGCGATTGGCGCGTTTTATGACTTTATTGAAGAGCCGAATGTCCGGCTGATCGGCGTCGAGGCGGGCGGCCGGGGCCACGGCGCTGGGCAGCCACGCCGCGCGCTTCCAGCGGCGGAAGCCCCGGGCGTGCTGCAAGGCACCTACTCCTACGTATTGCAGGATGACGCCGGCCAGGTCTCGTTGACCCACTCCGTCTCCGCCGGCCTGGACTACGCTTCGGTCGGGCCGGAGCATGCGGCCCTGCATGACTCGGGCCGGGCCGAGTATGTTTCCGCTTCCGATGAAGAGGCCCTGCAGGCAGCCGTGCGGTTGGCCCGGACCGAAGGCATCGTGCCCGCGCTGGAGAGCGCGCATGCAGTCGCGGAATGTATCCGGCTGGCGCCCAAGCTGGCGCCGGATGACATACTGGTAGTGAATCTCTCCGGCCGCGGCGACAAGGACATGGGCATCATGGCGCGCGAGCTGCACCTGGCCACGGAAGCGAAAGCGAATGCCGATTGAATTCAACAGAAGCGGTAAGCCCGGCCTGGTCATTTATCTCACCGTCGGAGATCCCGATCTGGCGACCACGCGCGACGTGGCCCTGGCGGCCATCGATGCCGGCGCGGAAGTGCTCGAGTTGGGGGTGCCGTTCAGCGATCCGGTAGCCGATGGTCCGGTGATCCAGCGGGCCAGCGAGCGCGCCCTCGCCCACGGTACGCGCCTGCATGACGTGCTCACCCTGGCTGCGGAATTGCGCGCCCTGCGGCCCTCCGCCGGCCTGGTGATCTTCTCCTATTTCAATCCCGTCCTGCGCTTCGGGTTGGAGCGCTTTTGTGCCCAGGCCGCCCATTGCGGCGTGGATGGCGTATTGATCACCGACCTGATCGTGGAAGAGGCAGAAGAATATCTGACGGAAATGCACCACAATGGGCTGATGCCGATCTTTCTGGCTGCGCCCACCAGCAGCGATCACCGGCTGAAGATGATCGCCAGCGTTTCCGAGGGATTCGTCTATGCCATCTCCCGTGTAGGCATTACCGGCGCGCAGCAGAATCTGGCCGCCGATGCGCGCCGCCTGGTCGAGCGCTTGCGCCGCTTCACGCAGTTGCCGATTGCCGTGGGTTTCGGCATCTCGACCGCGGAACACGTAGCCGCCGTGGGCGAGTTCGCGGATGCGGCAGTGATTGGCACCGCCATTGTTTCCTTGATTGAGAAGGCCGAGCCGGGCAACGGCGCCGGCCAGATTGCAGCTTTCCTTCAGGGATTGAGGCAGGCGCATCGCGTCAGCCTGGCATGACTTCAGGCGACTAGGTCTGAAGGGCACCGTATCATGTGATCACTACAGAGCAAGGGAAGTGCATGGATATTGCTGACTGGCGAAAGAAGATTGATGAATTGGATCGTCAAATCGTGGCGCTGATCAGCGCGCGGGCGCAAGCCGCGCAGGAGATTGGCAAGTTGAAGCGTTCCACCTCGCTGCCGGTGTATGAGCCGAACCGTGAGCGCGTGATCTTCGAGAATGTTCGCGCCGCCAATCACGGGCCGCTGCCGGATATCGAGCTGACCCACATTTACGAGCGCATCATCGATGTGATGCGCGCGCTGCAGAAGGATGAGCTGGCGTCGCAAGCAGACCGGCAAGACGAGAGAGACAGGAAAGCAACCATGATTGTTGCCATGCAGGAGAGAGCGACCGAGGAAGACATCCAGGGGGTGATCGAACGCCTCGTTCAGGTGGGCTTCAATGTTCACCGCACCACAGGAGCTATCCAGACGGTTTTGGCGGGCGTGGGCACGCCCTCGCATTTTGACCACAAAGACTTCGAATTGCTGCCCGGCGTCGCCGAGGTGGTCCGCATCTCGTCTCCCTACAAGCTGGCCGGCCGGGGTTTCAGGCCGGAAGGAACCATCGTTCGTTTTCCCAACGGAGTCGCGGTGGGCGGCGATGAGATCGTGGTCATGGCCGGCCCCTGCTCGGTGGAATCGCGCGAGCAGATCTTTACCGTTGCCGAGCAGGTGAAGTCCGCGGGGGCCTCGTTTCTGCGCGGAGGGGCGTTCAAACCGCGCAGCTCTCCCTATTCCTTCCAGGGACTGGGTCTGGAAGGGCTCAAGTTGCTGAAGGAAGTGGGCGACCGGACAGGCCTGCTGATTGTCAGCGAGGTGATGGAGATCTCCCAGATCGACCTGATGCTCCCCTATGTGGATGTTTTGCAGGTGGGTGCGCGCAATATGCAGAACTTCAATCTGCTGCGCGAGATTGGGCTGGTGCGCAAGCCGGTCCTGCTGAAGCGCGGCATTGCCGCGACGCTTGAAGAGCTGCTGCTCTCGGCGGAGTACATCCTGGCGGGCGGCAATTACGATGTGATGCTTTGCGAACGAGGCATTCGCACCTTCGAGACCTACACCCGCAACACCATGGACATCTCCGCCATACCGGTGATCAAGAAGCTCTCCCATCTGCCCATGCTGGCTGATCCCTCGCATGGTACCGGGCGGCGCGACAAGGTTGCGCCCATGGCCCGCGCCGCGGTCGCAGCCGGCTGTGACGGGCTGCTGATCGAAGTGCATCCCAACCCGGACAAGGCGCTTTCCGATGGAGCGCAGTCGTTGTTTCCGGAACAGTTTGAGAAGCTCATGGACCAGCTGCGCATTATCGCCCCAGCCGTGGGCCGGAGCATAAGGGCCGAGATCCCTGTCAGCTGTGCGACAGGTAGCAAAAGAACTGTAGAGCCTCCACTGAGCTCGTCGTAGGGATGACAGAGTGTATATTGGTGCTGGGTTGGATGACAACCGACAAGTCCCGTGACACTGTGCTAACCATGTCTCCGGACCGTGAGTCCTGGATTTCCTAGCGCGGCTCTACAATGCGTCACGTAGCGGTTCGTCGACGCATGAATTTCGCTGATCCCACTATCCCGCAGTTCGACGGAGCTCAGTGGAGGCATCTGCGCTTGACGTTGCCACACCTGCGGGCACTGCCATCTCGATGACCATCCATCGCATCACGATCGTGGGCACGGGCCTCATCGGCGCTTCCGCCGGGCTGGCGCTGCGCGCCGCGCAGTTCCCGGGCGAGATCGTCGGCTGGGACCGTAACCCGTCCCAGCTGCAGATTGCGCTGGACCGCGGAGCGATCGACGTAGCCGCCGACGATCCAATCGGCGCGGCGGTCAGCAGCGACCTCGTGCTTCTGAGTGGGCCGGTGTTCGCCATTCAGGACTGGATGGAGAAGCTCGCCCCGCTGCTCAAGCCGCATCAACTGGTAACCGACGTGGGCAGCGTCAAAGTGGCCATTGCCGAACGCGCGCAGCCGCTCTTTGGCGGACCCGGCCAAGCCGGCTTTCTCCCCGGGCACCCCATGGCCGGCAAAGAAGTAAGCGGCGCCGCGCATGCGGACGCGGAGCTTTTCGCCCATGCCGTGTGGCTCTTTACCGAATTTGCCGGCCATCCGCTGGCCGCGGAGTGGCGCGGCTGGGTGGAGCGCTTTGGCTGCCGCACCATGGACATCCAGGCCGCCAGGCATGATGAGATCTGTGCCTGGGTCAGCCATCTGCCGCAGTTTCTCTCCACCGCTCTGAGCGCCATGCTCGAAGACCGCTTTGGCGACGCGCCGGACCTGCGCGCCATCGGCGGGCGGGCCCTGCGCGAGATGACGCGGCTGGGAGCCAGCCCCTATTCCATGTGGCGGGACGTTGCCCATACCAACACAGAAGCGATCGCCGAGGCGCTGTTGGCCCTGGAGCAGCGGCTCGCGCACCTGCGCGAAAACCTCAAGACGCCCGAACTGCGCGACGAGTTCGAACGAGCCAATCGTTTCCGAACCAACCCTCCCGCTCGACAAGTAAGCTCTCATCGGTTGGCCGTTCACATAGCTGTTGCGATGCCTGGGGCACAATAGACCAATGCCAATTCTCGACATCTTGCTCGGGCCGTCCGCTGGCCAACTGGGAAGAACACGGGGAGCAGATCGGACCGTCTGCCGGGATCCCCATTTTTGGACTGGATGCCCTGAGCTCGGCGGCGTACGGTCCTGAAGCTGCTCTCACGCTGCTGATCCCGCTTGGGCTGCTGGGCGTCCACTACATTCTCCCGGTGGTTGCCGCCATCGTCGTGCTGCTGATCATCGTTTATTTCTCCTATCGGCAAACCATCGAGGCTTATCCCCACGGCGGGGGATCCTACACGGTGGCGTCGGAGAACCTGGGCGATCACGCCGGGTTGCTGGCCGCCGCCGCGCTGATGATCGACTATGTACTGACGGCGGCGGTGGGCATCTCCGCGGGCGTGGGTGCGCTGGTCTCCGCCCTGCCTAGCCTGCAGCCGCATACGCTCGGACTTTGCCTGCTGATTCTTTTCCTCCTCACCCTCGTGAACATGCGCGGCGTGCGCGACACCGGCGTCGTCTTCCTGATCCCAACCTATCTGTTTGTCGGCTGCCTGCTGATCGTCATTCTTCTCGGCATCTTCCACGTGATCGTGACCGGCGGCCATCCGGTGCCGGTGATGCCCGTGCCCCAGTTGCCCCCCGCCACGGCGACGCTGACGCTTTGGCTTCTGGCCAAGGTCTTCGCCAGCGGCTGCACCGCCATGACCGGGGTGGAAGCAGTGAGCAATGGAGTGATGGCCTTTCGCGAGCCGACCACCGTCAATGCCAAGCGCACCCTGACCATCATCATCGCGTTGCTCATCGTGCTGCTGCTGGGCATTGCGTTTATGTGCCAGGCCTATGGCATCGGCGCCACCGACCCCGAAGGATCCGGATACCAAAGCGTGCTCTCGCAACTGACGACCGCTGTTGCGGGCCGGGGAATCTTCTACTACGTGACCATTGCTTCCATCCTGCTGGTGCTTTCCCTTTCCGCAAATACCGCCTTTGCGGATTTTCCTCGGCTCACGCGGGCGGTGGCCGTCAATGACTTTCTGCCCCATCTCTTCGCCCTGCGCGGCCGGCCGTCTGCTCTACTCCGCCGGAGTCTACTGGCTGGTCTTCCTCACCGGCGGGTTGCTGATTCTCTTTGGCGGCGTGACCGACCGGCTCATTCCTCTTTATGCCATCGGGGCCTTCCTGGCGTTTACGCTTTCCCAGGCCGGGATGGTGATGCACTGGAAGCGCAAGGGCGGACCCGGCTGGCAATGGAAGATGGCTGGTGAACGGAGTGGGAGCTACGGCCACCGGTTTGACCTTGCTGGTGGTGCTGGTGGCCAAGTTTGTGGCCGGCGCGTGGGTTACCGCGCTGCTGATTCCGCTGCTGATTCTGGTGATGAGCATGGTCAAGCGCCACTATGTCCGGGTGGACTCACAAACTGCCGACGATACGCCGCTGGATCATGGCCGGCCTCAGCTCTCCCTTCGTGATTGTGCCTCTCGACCGCTGGAGCCGGATTACCGAAAAGGGAATGCGCTTTGCGCTGGCTCTCTCCCACGACGTGCAGGCGGTTCATGTAGACTGCGGAGAACACGACGAGGCGCTCGACGCTGTTTGGCAGCGCAACGTGGTCGCGCCGGTGCAGGCTGCCGGATTGCCGGTGCCCGAACTCGTCACCTTGCAGTCCCCCTACCGCTTCGTCATCTTGCCGCTGGTGGACTATGTGCTGAAGATGGAACGGGAGCATCAGGGCCGCACCATTGCGGTGCTGGTCCCGGAGTTGGTGGTGAGGCACTGGTGGGAAAACCTGCTGCACAACCAGCGGGCCCAGTTGCTGAAGCTGCTGCTGCTGGTCAAGGGCAATCAGGGAATCGTGGTGCTGAATATCCCCTGGTATCTGCAGAAATAGAAGTTGCGTTCTATCGCATCAAAACAGACAGATCACTTCTGACCAGGCCCCGAAGGCGGGCTCGGGGTATCATGCGGGTGGAGGCTCAACAGCAACCGGCACCACAGAGACGATGTTCGAGAGAACCGGACTCAAACGATGGCAATTGAGAACGCGGGAGCAAAATATCCTGGCCCCCTCCGGGGAGACCCGGAAAGCCTGTTCGAACGATGTTCATGGTTCTACGCATTCTGTCGTGAGCATCTGTTTCGCGATCACACCGCAGCAATCTCCCACGCACTTTGGCCTGGCGCCCGGCCCGGCCCCGAAACCCACCTCCTTGAAATAGCCTGTGGCCCCGGCTTCTACGCTTGCAGTCTGGCGCAACGCTACCCTGACATTCAGATTACCGGTGTCGACCTTTCCGAGCGATTGCTCTCCCGCGCCAAAGACCGGGCCGACATCCGCCGCTTGAAGAACTGTCATTTCATCAAAGCCAATGTTCTTGCCCTCTCCGAATCTCTTGGCGCCGGTGGATGCGATCGTTGCCTCCCGGCTTCTGATGGTGGTGGGGGATCGCCCGCAGGCGCTGCGAGAAATATTCTCCGCTCTGCGGCCGGGTGGCCGTTGCTTTATCGCCGAGCCCACGTCGGCCTTGCGCGCCATGCTTCCGCTCTCCTGCATGTGGCTTTTCGCCCGCCTGATGGGGGACTGGAGCACCCGGTTCCATGAACCCGGGCGGGCAGCGGTGCTGAACCAGCACGAATTCCAGTCCCTGATCGCCTCCCAGCCCTGGAGCACGGTCAGCCTGTGGCAGGATAACTGGTATCAGTACGCGGTGTGCGACCGGAGCTGCTGACGCCCGGACAAATTTCTGCCTACAAGACACTTCAACCAGGAGAGACAGCAGGTGTTGGCGAGGGCTGCTGCGCGCTGGCCGTGATGGCCAAGGCTCCGCGCCCAGGCAAGGTGAAGACCCGGCTTTCCCCTCCGCTGACCCCCGATCAGGCCTCGGCGCTCAACATCTGCTTTATCCGCGACACCACGGAAAACATTCAGCAGGTAACCGAAGCCAGCAACAGCGCCGGGATCGTGGCCTATACGCCGGTAGGGGACGAGGCGGCCTTCGATGGCCTTCTGCCCCCCGGCTTCCAGCTTCTGGGGCAACGAGGCGACGGCTTTCGGAGAGCGCCTTCTCCATGCCTGCGAGGATCTATTTGCCTGTGGATTCAGCGCGGTGTGCCTGATTGATTCCGATAGCCCCACCATGCCGCAGGACGCGTTGTTGCAGGCGGTCGAGTGGCTGTCGCGTCGCGGGAGATCGAATGGTGCTGGGCGGCTCCGATGACGGCGGCTACTACCTGATTGGCGTCAAGCGCTCTGCACCACCGGCTCTTTGAGCACATCGACTGGAGCACGGAGCGCGTGCTCGAGCAGACGCTGGAGCGGGCCAGGGAAATCGGCCTGGAAGCCGAACTGTTGCCCACCTGGTACGACGTGGATGACGCGGCCACTCTCGAACGGCTGCGCCGTGAACTCTGCCCGCCGCGCTGCCAATCGCGGGCTTCGCAGGCTACGATGCGAAGCACACCCGGAGATATCTCCAGAGCCTGCAGGCTCCGCAAATAGCCGACCGAAGGCCGGCCTGCACGGCGAGCAGCGCATGCTGAGCCGGCGCGCGCACGTGAACCCGGCGTCCGGCCCGGGCGTGGCTGACCAACAGCGCGCTTGCCTTGCTGGGACTCTTGCTGGTGGGCCTCTGCCGCCAGGGAGTGAACGAGATTCATCATTTCGTCATTGGTTTCGGCCTGGTCGCGATGTACCAGGCGCTGCTCTACCTGGTAGCGGTCTGGGTGGTGCTCAACCGGCCAGTGGACCGCTGGACCTTTGTGATCATCCTGGTCTGTGCCGCCGGCTGCAGGCTGGTCTGTCTTTTTTCCCCGCCCTTTCTCTCTACCGATATCTTCCGCTACGTGTGGGACGGACAGGTGCAGGCCGCCGGCATCAATCCCTATCGCTACATTCCGGCCGATCCTCATCTGGCATTCCTGCGCGATCTCGATATCTATCCCCACATCAATCGGCGAACCTACGCCCACACCATTTATCCCCCGGGAGCGCAGATGCTTTTCCTGCTGATCACCCGCATCGGCGCATCGGTGCTATGGATGAAGGCGGGCATGGTCGGCGCTGGAGGCGCTCACCATCTGGATCCTGGTCAAGCTGCTGGCGGCCGTCGGCCTGCGCCGCGAACAGGTGTTGATCTATGCCTGGCATCCGCTGCTGTTTTGGGAGGTGGCCAGCAGCGGGCACGTGGATGGCGCGGCACTGCCCTTGATCGCTCTCGCGCTGCTCTTCTACGTCCGCCATAAGCCGGTGGCGACCGGAGTTGCCCTGGCTGCCGCGACCCTGGTCAAGCTCTACCCCATCGCCCTTTTCCCCGCTCTCTACCGGCGGAGTGAGCTGGCGCGATTGGAGGATGCCGGCCGTCGCTGGCCGGCGTCATTGCGGCGGGGTACGCCTGCTACCTGAGCGTAGGCCGCGCACGTGCTTGGGTTTTTGCCCGAGTATGCCAAAGAGGAGGGGCTGGAATCCGGGAGCCGCTACTTTCTGCTTACGCTGGCCCGCCATGGCCTGCATTGGGAGGGGCTCCCGACCGCGGCCTTCTATGCCTTTGCCGCGTTGCTGCTGCTCGGGTTAGCGCTCTGGGCCTGTGGCTTGACGCAGTGAGGCCGGCGCACTGGCTGCGATTCGCTGTTCCTTCGTCATCGCGGCTGTTCTGATGCTGCTGTTTTCCTCCCACTACCCGTGGTACTACCTGTGGTTGTTGCCTTTTTTGAGCCTGATCCCTTACGTGCCCATGCTCTATTTCACCACCGCCTGCTTTTATCTCTACACCACCCAGCTTGCTAATCCTGGGCCAGCCATGTACTACATGTTTGAATGGCTATATGCCACGACGGCCCTGCTTGCGTTGTGGTGCATGGGCGTCCGTCGGTCTGGAAGCGAGACTCTCCCGCGGGCGGCCCGCCCCGCAAAGCATTTGCAATGTATTACCCATCTGCGAGGAACTCATGAGCGAAAGTCTTTCTGTACTACCGCATGGCGGAAGACCTGCAGAAGATGCGGCGTTACTTTGAGAAGCCGGAAGACCAGCTCTCGGTGATCATGGAAGCGGATCCGGTCTGCCTCTACCTGGAGACCACCAATCGCTGCAACCTGTTGTGTACCACCTGCCCGCGCACCTTTGAAGAGCTGGAGCCCGAGAGCGGATATGTCGTGGGAGTTGTTCACCAGCATCATCGATCAGTATCCCAAGATTGCGCGCGTGGTGCTGCATGGGGTGGGCGAGCCGATGCTGGTGAAGGAACTGCCGCGCATGATCCGCTATTTGAAAGAGCGCGGAGTTTATGTGCTCTTCAACACCAATGGCACGTTGTTGACAAAAGCCAATGGGCAGGAGCTGATCGACGCCGGGCTGGACGAATTGCGCGTCTCGCTCGATGCGGCGGAGTCTTCTGTCTTCCAGATGGTGCGCGGCAAAGACATGTTCGACCGCATCGTGACCAACGTGGGCAACTTCGTCGCCATGCAGCGCAGCAACCAACACACAATTGCCGCGTGTCTCCCTCTGGCTTACCGGCTTGCGGGAGACGTTGGCGCAACTGGAGGCCTTCATCCGCCTGGCCCATCGGCTGGGTGTCATGGAGGTCTATCTGCAGAGGATGGTCTATCTCCCCGAGGGACAGGGACTGGCGCGGCCTGAATCGGCGTTGTTTGAACACACCACCCAGCAGGAGGAAGAGGTTCTGCAACGAGCCGAAGCCGTCGCGCGCGAGCTGGGCGTGCTCTTCAGCGCGTCGGGCGCGACCGAGCCGCAGGTCAGCATCAAGAAGCGGAAGGACGACAGCCCGTGGTCGCTGTGCCGCCGTCCCTGGAGCCTGATGTACATCACGGCCAACGGACAGGCGCTTCCCTGTTGCATTGCTCCATTCTCCATGCGCGGCTATGACAGCTTCACCCTGGGCAACGCCACGCAGCAGACCATGCGCGAGATCTGGAACGGCGAAAAGTACCAGGAGTTTCGGCGCGCATTGCTGAGCCCGCAACCGCCCCCGGCCTGCTCCAGTTGCGGGCTGCGCTGGAGCCTCTGATTTGGCCTGCAGGGGTTTCGGTTGTCATTCCCGCACTGAACGAGGCGGAGAATATCGCCGCCGTAGTTCGGGAAATGCCCTGGAGACCTGATCCGCGAGTGCATTGTGGTGGACAACGGCAGCACCGACGCCACCGCGGCCGAGGCGGTCGGCGGCCGGCGCCAGGGTGGTCGCAGCAGCCACAGCGTGGATATGGCCGGGCGTGCGCCGCCGGGGCGGCTGCTGCCGATGACGGATCCGACATCCTGGTCTTCATGGACGGCGACGGCAGCGATGTCCCGGCCGAAATGGGGCAATTGCTGGAACCGATCCTGGCTGGGGAATGTGATTTCGTGATCGGCTCCCGGATGCGCGGCAAGCGCGAGCCCGGCAGCATGCTGATCTCGCAGATCTTTGCCGGCTGGCTGGCAGGCGTTCTGCTCCGCTTGCTCTACCGGGTTTCCTACACCGACATGGGCCCGTTTCGCGCCATCACGCGGGAAGCGCTCAGCCGTTTGCACATGCGCGAAGAAACCTACGGCTGGAATCTGGAGATGCAAATGCGCGCGGCGCAATGTGGTCTGCGCATCCGCGAAATCCCAGTGAGCTATCGCAAACGCGCCGGAGGCGTAAGCAAGGTAGCCGGCTCGCTCAGCGGCTCCGTGCGAGCCGCCATTCGCATCACCCAAACCCTGCTGCGGGTAGCCTCAACGCCTAAGAACTCATAGCACCCCGAACAGGTACTCGCAGAGTGCCCATGTTGGATGGTCACCATCTAGGTCGTACGTATCGGGTGTGCAAACAGATGCTGTGGCGCCACGAACGACCCGACACTCCAGGCATCTCGCAGTCCTCTGCTTAGCCCTTGACCTTTCGCAGCAGCGCTTTCGATCGCCTTCCACTCCTCCGGCGAAAGGTGCACTTTGGCCGCGGCCATATTCTCTTCCAGGTGCTTCACGGAAGACGTCCCGGGTATGGGAAGCATCACGGGCGAGTGATGAAGAAGCCACGCCAACGAAAGCTGAGCGACCGTGGCGTGATGTTGCTTGGCGGCCTTGTCCAGCAGGCCACCGGGCTTCGCCAAGTTTTCCCGCCGCCACAGGAAACCACGGAATGAACGCCAGCTTGTGCTGCTCACAGTACTTGAGCACCTTCTCATGCCGGCGATCGCTCAGGTTGTACTGGTTCTGCACGCTGACGATCTTGACCGTCTTGCTCGCCCGCTCGATCTCCGCCGGCGAAACCTCCGACAACCCGATATGCCGGATCTTGCCCGCCTTCTGGAACTCTTTGAGTGCGCCGAGGCTCTCTTCCACCGGCACCTTAGGGTCGATCCGATGCAACTGGTAAAGATCGATGCGCTCCACCTTCAGGCGGCGCAGGCTCATTTCGACGCACTGCCTCAGATATTCCGGCCGCCCGACCGTCTCCCACTTGTTGGGACCGGAGCGCGTGAAACCGCCCTTGGTCGCGATCACCAGATCCTTCGGGTAGGGATAAAGCGCTTCGGCGATGATGTTCTCGCTGACCTCGGGACCATAAGAGTCCGCGGTGTCGATGAAGTTGACGCCCAGTTCCACCGCGCGCTGCAACACCTTGCGCGCCTCGTTGCGGTCCTTCGGTTCGCCCCAGATGCCGGGGCCAGTGATGCGCATGGCGCCATATCCAAGCCGGTTGACGGTGAGGTCTCCACCCAGCGCAAACGTTCCCGTAGCTTCTGTCTGCTAAGGTTTCCATGACGCTAAGATTCGCTCGATCTCGCGATTGGTTTCTCGTTCTGCAAAACATGCGGTCAGGCGCTATAAAGGACCTCGAGCATAGTGAAGTCATCATTGGGTGGAGCGCCGTTCATGAAGGTCTCGACCTTGCTCAGCACGCCCTCGATGGTGGAACCTTCGACAGCGGCTTCCAGCCGCTCCTCTCCAAAAAACTCGCCGTCCCGGGCTTCCGCCTCGGTAACGCCATCGGTGGCCAGCACAATGCGGTCGCCGGCCTTAAGCTGCAAGCGCTCGGAAGCGAAAGTAGCCTCTTCGATCAAGCCCACCACCATGTTGGCATTTTCCAGCCGCTTGACGCCTGCGCTATTGGCCAGGAGTGGCTGTACATGCCCGCAATTGACATATTCGAAGGTGCCGTCCGGATCGAGCTTGACCAGGATCATGGTGGCGTATTTCTGCACATTTTTCTCGCAGATGTAACGATTGGCCACGTCCGCGATCTCGGCCAGCGGCTGACCGGCAAGCAGCAGCCCGTAAAGCAGGCCCTGCAGCGTGGAGGCAAGAATGGCCGCCGATACCCCTTTGCCGGAGATGTCGGCGATCACGATATAGAGGCCGTCCGGAGTAGCAATCACGTCGTAAAAGTCGCCCCCGACCTCCTTGCAGGCAACGCTGCGCGCGTGCACCCGGGCATAGGGCAGGTTGGGAATGGCGAACTCCATCAGCCCCTGCTGGATGGCGGCAGCGATGTTCAGTTCTTCGCGGTAGCGGCGTGACGATTCTTCTGCCTGGGCGAGAAAGGCGTTTTCCACCAGCGCGGCGGCTTCGGTCGAGATCGTCTCCAGAAGATCATTGTCCACCTGGCTCAGTTTGCCGGGTTGCAGCCGGCTGTCCAGGTAGAGCACGCCGAGGATATCTTTCTCATGGAAATCGGCGCCGGCCGCGCGCTTGCGCAGCGGAATGCAATACACCATGCGGATACTCTGCTGCACCATGCTTTCCGTGCGCGAATTGGCTTCGGCCGACAAGGTATCGGTGACGATGAACTTGGAGGCTTTGCAGGCCTGGGCGATGGCGCTGTGGGAGATGGTGGAATCGTCTTCCAGGCGATCGCCCTTGAGGCTGCGGCCCGCGGCGAGGGTCAACTTGCCCTTCTCATCCCTGAGGAATACGTAGCCTCGCTCCACCTGGGTCAGCTCCAGGGTCGCTTCCACCAGCGTCGCCAGGATCTCGTTGACCGCCCCCAGGGTATTCAACCGTTGCGCCGCACTCAGGAACCAGCTCAGTTTCTCCAGGTCCGAGGTGGGTGTCGAAATCGCATGCAGCTCGTCCAACAGTTTGTGAATGGTCGAGGTGCTTTCCCTTGCGCGGGCCAAAGCGCAGCGAAGGGCCGTTCAGCGAACCCAGGCGGATCTCGTCTCCCGGCTTCAGCGGCTGGCGCTCGACCAGGGGCTGTGCGTTGAGAAAGGTGCCGTGGCGGCTGCCGCTGTCGACCACGTGGAACTGGCCCTTCTCATAGAGAATGGCGGCATGGTCGCGGGAGATGAAGGCGTGCGCCAGTACCAGGTCGCGGTCCTGCAGCCGCCCGATGGTGAACGGCGTGTGCGTAACGTTGATCTCTTCCTGCCGGGATTCGTCGATCAGCAGCAAAGCAGTGGCTGGAATTGGTTCGGCCATAAGGTGCCTTTCGAGTAGCTCCGGAGGTTGGTTGCGCACTTGCCAGGATCACCGGGCTGATGTTAAGAAAACTACCACATGCCTAGCTGCGAAGGAGGCGTCTCCGCAACGCAGCGAAATTCTTGTCGCTCTGTCAGCCACGCCAGTCTTTCGGCGGCATCCAAGCGTGCAGAAACTCGGCGCAGGCATGCGCCATGTACATTCGAAGGCATAGGAGAAGAGAAATCGTGCGAATGTCCCTTACACCGCCCCCCCACATCGAAGGCTATGCCAGCTACCTCGCCGCCATGCAATGCTGGATGGACCAGAGACACACGCGGCTCTAGGGGACGAACCGTCCAGCTTCCGGCACTTCAGCTCCTCAAATCCCTGGACGATCTGGATGAGGAAGAAGACGAGGACGAAGACGATGAAGTCGAGGATCTGGATGAAGATGAGGAAGATGAAGACGACGATGAAGATGACGAAGATGAAGACGATGACGAAGACGACGACGATGAAGACGAAGATGAGGACGACGACGACGAGGACGAAGAGGACGATGATGAAGATGGAGGAGTTAAGCCACTGAAGATGGCCTCGTCGGCGTCCGGGTCATCCAGCGTCCACAGACTCATTCGCTGGCCCGGAATGGGCAGATGAGTCGTTGGAACCGCTCGGAAGTGACTCAGGACGGCTCGTGCTGGGTCACTTTCCACTTCGTATCGGCCTCCTGTTGACCGTACTCGGTAGTAATTGCCTGAAAGTGGAAGCTCTTATTGCGGGCTACTTGGGTTACCTTGTGACATGGCCCCACGTACCCGGAGAGTGACTGTGAAAAGGCGCATTCTGGTTGTGGATGACGATGACGCAGCACGGCACGCCGCGGCCTGCAGCCTGCAGACGATGGCTGGCTGGGATGTGGTCGAGGCCTATTGCGGAGCGCAGGCGATTGAAAGCGCTAAGCAGCATCAACCGGACGCCATCCTGCTCGACGTGATGATGCCGGCGATGGACGGACCCGCCATGCTGGCCAAGCTCCGGACAGCGCGCGCCACCAGCCACATCCCCATTGTGTCTGCTGACGGCAAAGGTGCAAGCCGTTCAAGATGGCTCTCTTTCGCACCTGCCCGTCGCCGCCATTCTGCTCAAACCTTTTGATCCCTTGCGCCTGGCCAGCCAGGTCGCGGACGCGCTGGGATGGGAAAGCGGATACCGCCTCAGCCTTGAGTTGACACAGAAGCGGCCGTCCGGCGCGGAAAGACTGCAAGATTCGACCATCCGGCGACAGGGCCACGAGATTAGCCTCCCGCCCTTCTTCAAGCAAACCCCAATGCTGGTCAAGCCCCATCAACGCAGCGGGATTGCTGCCGGCCAATTGTGCGCTGACGGCAAGACTGGCGCCGGTAAACACAGAGAAGTTGCGCACCGCCTGATCCATGGTCAAGACGCTGCCCGCCAGGACTCCGGGCGATCCGGCTGAAGTGCAGCGTCCATGGGCCACCTCCACGTCCAGATCGCCCAGCTTGTATCTTCCGTCGGGCATGCCGGTGGCGCTCATGCCATCGGTGATCAAAATGGCTTTTTCGGCTCCCTTGGCCTTGAAGAACAGGCGGACCATGGCGGGATCAACGTGAATGCCATCGCAGATGATCTCCGCAAAAAGCGCATCGTTATCGAGAACATACGCGGCAATGCCAGGATCGCGATGGTCCAGGCTGCGCATGGCATTGAAGGTGTGGGTGGCGCTGCGCGCGCCGGCGCGGAAGCCGGCCTCGGCTTCCACCAGGCGTGCGCGTTGCTGTGACCCAGGCTGCACACCACGCCCAAGGCGACTGGCATGCTCGATCAACTCCAGCGCCGTGGGCAGCTCGGGCGCGATGGTCATGATGCGGATATGCCCGCGAGCAGCTTGCCAGAAACGATCAAACAGCGATATCGATGGCTGCACCAGCAGGGCAGCCGTGTGGACGCCGCGCTTGGCTAGGGAAAGAAACGGCCCTTCGAGATGAATGCCCAGCGGTACCGCGGCATCGGCTGGCGGTTCTCGCTCGATCACGCCGGCAATCATGTCCAGGGCGCGCAAGGTTTCCTCGGTGGATGAGGTGACGGTTGTGGGGTAATACGCTCCCACCCCGTGCCCGGCAAGAGCACGCTCCGACCGCGTGCAGCGCCTCCGGAGTGCCTTCCATCACGTCGTGGCCCACGGCGCCGTGGACATGAATATTGAGATAAGCCGGGACCAGCATGGCTTCGGGAAAGGCATAGACGGAATCGCCGCGCTTGGCGCTCTTGCGGCTCAGGATGGAAGTGATGTGCCCGTCGTCCACGGTGATCAGCGGATACTCTACGATCTCGTTTCCGCGCAAGAGCCGCCGTGCAGTAATTGTGCTGGTCATCCAGTTGTCCCGTTGCATTGCTCCACTGGGAAAGGATATAGCAACCGAAGAGAACTGCCCTGAAATGACTCTCGCCGCCAAGGGCTGACCCTTGGCGGCGAGAAGAATGGAGAACCCTGGCAACTAAAGCAAGACGCGACAGTTAGAGAACTTCACTCAGTTGACCCTGTGCTCTTAATAAAGAAGCCGATCTGCTCCAGAACCTCTTCGCTCATCTCGATGTCGCTCAGCTTGGCGGCATGGGTGAACTTCAGTTCTTCCCGAAACCGGTCCAGGACGGCGGCATTGAGGTCCGTCCGCTTGTCCAGCAAGTGCAGCAGTTCCGCGGCGGTGGTCGCGTGCTGATAATTGGCCTTGATGCCGCGCGAATTCTCGATGGTGACGGCCAAGGGCAGCGTGCGAAAATCGCTGGCTTGCTGGTGGGGTAGACGGGCTCGAATGTTGACTCGCATATTGGTGACGATATTGTCATGCGAATGTGCGGTAGAAAATACGACCTTAAGGGCTAACGCGTACCTGGAAGGGTTATCAATCTAGCGATCGGGGGACGACACGGATGCCGGCAGCCAAAGGCCAATACCGTTGCCGCCGGGCCAGGAGCAGGAAGAGACCTATCCCGCTAACGAAGACCGCCAGCACGTAGAGCATGTACTTCCAGCCCTGGGGCTCGAAGGCTTGCACCAGGAAGATATAGAGCCAGCAGGCCATGGCGAACAATGCGGGCAACGGATACAGCCACATGCGAAAGGGACGCGGCGCTTCCGGGTGGCGCTTTCTGAGCAGCAGCAGGCCGATGATCTGGCCCACGAACATGATCAGAATGCGGGCCAGGATCAGGGCGGTGATGATCTGCACCAGGTCGAACAAGCTGGCGATGGCGGACAGGATACCGACCAGCAGCAAAGACCGGTGAGGAAAGTCTTTGCTGGGGTGGGTCTTGCCGAAGAAGCGGAAGAATGTGCCGTCGAGCGCCGCCGCGAAGGGAATGCGCGAATAGCCCAGCATCAGGGAGTAGACCGAGGCGAAGGCCGTAACCAGCACCATGACGGTCAACCACTGCGAGGCCCAGAAGCCGGCTACCCGTTGCATGAAGACCGAGCCGACGGCGTCATAGATCACGGTGCCGGGCTGGATCATCTCCCGCCACGGCAAAACGCCCGTGAAAGCGACGGAAATTGCCAGATCCAGAAGCAGAACCAGAAGAATCGATCCGATGATGGCCCGGGGAATCACCCGCTCCGGCTCGCGAACCTCGTCTCCCAGGTGGCAGATGTTGTAGTAGCCGAGGAAGTTGAACATCACCAGCATGGTTCCATTGCCCAGGCCCAGCAGGAACGCCATATTCAGGTGAAAGGCGCCCGGCGGGAAGTCGAAAAGCAGCCGTGTGCTGCAAATGCAGCATGCCTTCCACGACGACCCAGAGGCTGGTCAACAAGAGACCGCTCCAAAGCACCAGCATGATGCGGGCAATGTCGCGAATCTTGCGATAGAGCAGGATCATGGCAGCCAGGGCAAAGCCTGCGGCGAGCAATCGCATAGCCCACGGCCGGCCGACCAGTCCCTTGAACACGAAACCGGTGTAGAGCGCCATGCCCACGGTGCCGGTGGCAATCTCCAGGGTGCCGCTGAAAAGGAACTGCCAGACGAAGAGCCACGCCATCAAGCGCCCCAGGCCCTCTCGCCCGAAACACTCGCGCAGATAGGTATAGGAGCCCCCGGAGCTGGGGAAGGTGGTGCCCAACTCGGCAAACACCAGGCCATCCGCAATGGCGATCACCGCTCCCACGAACCAGCACACCAGGGCTTGCGGTCCCCCCATGGTGGCGAGAATGGCCGGAACCGTGATAAACGGTCCCGTGCCCACCATGTTGGACATGTTGATGGAGATCGCATTGAGCAAGCCGAACTTCTTGGGCAGGTGGACAGTGGGCATGAAGTAGGGGTCGAGAGTTTCAATCTAAACCATTTCGCAAGGCCGCAGCAGAATTCCTAAGCCCTTATGGTAGCGATTCGCGAGCCCAGGAGGCGTAAAGAAAGGCCACGGGATGGCGAGAAAGCAAGTTAGCTCGGGCCGTTAGCGAGGAGCCCCCCGGATGCTGAAATGCCCTAAGCGGTTATGATCTCGAATCCGAGGAGCAGGAGCACCAGAATGCAACAGGAAAGCGTGGTACGCGCGCGGAATCTGCCTCCGGATCAGGCGGGAGAAATGGTTGGTTTCACCCGCGAGAAGCCGGATGGGAGTGGATGAGTTTTGTGGTCAACGCGGTTGCTGCCGGGCCAGGCGTTGGAGCTGCGCACCGGGGACGAGGAGATGGTTCTCGTATGGCTGGGCGGACGCTGTATCGCCAACTGGGGTGCGGGTGAACAATCGATAGGGGCAAGAGAGAATGTATTCGATGGCCTTCCTTATGCCCTCTACCTGCCTGTGTGATCATCGGGTCACGGTGAAGGCGGAAACGGTTTGCGAAATAGCGCAGTGCCGCGTGCCCTCCAAAGCGAAGCTCGAACCCGGCTGGTGACGCCAAAAGACGTGGTGAGCGGCTTGCGTGGAGGCGAGAATGCCTCTCGTCAGATTGTCGAAGTGATACCGTCCTCCTTTCCGGCCGATAAGCTGGTGGTCTTCGAGGTCTATACCCCGGGTGGTAACTGGTCGAGCTATCCTCCCCACAAGCACGATGTCGATCAACCGCCGGTGGAAGTCGATCTGGATGAGATTTACTACTATCGGATGAAGGATGGGCGCGGGTTTGCGCTGCAGAATCTTTATCGTTCCGATCGATCGCGGGAGTCGCTGGTAAAAGTGCATGACGGCGATGTGGTGCTGGTCAGGGATGGCTACCACCCGGTGGTTGCCGGTCCCGGGTATGACACCTACTACCTCAACTTCCTGGCCGGAACTTCACGCACCATGACGGTGACAGAAGACCCGGAGCATGTCTGGCTTCGCTCCACCTGGAAGCAAACCGATCCGCGCTTGCCGCTGGTGCATGGTTGAGACGTTTGCCAGAAAGGTCCGTACCCGGATCCTTGGCTGCGTTCATGCCTCCTTGAGGGATCATGCAGCGGAAGGTTCAGACTCGCTTTGCATTGGGAACGCGACTTGTATCGATGAGCAGCGTCGTGATCCGGACCAGCGTCTTGTCAGTGCGACTTGCGGCGCGTCCTGCTCACCAGCGCCGGAAGACCAGGGGCGGCATTCACGCTGGTCGAACCGTTCCGCAGCCCAAAGCCGCACGACTCCCGCACACAGAGATGGGGAGCAATCTTGTGAGTGACGGCAGGTGTGTTCTTGCCTTCGATCCGGTCGAGAAGCAGTTCGGTCGCCAGGCAGCCAACTTCATACTTGGGCAGTTCCATCGCCGTAAGTGGCGGATCGAATAAGCGGAGCCAGGGGTAATCATCCAGGGTGACGAGCCCGAAATCCTCCGGACACCGCATACCCATCTCCTGGGCTGCCTGCAGAAAGCCAACGGTCATCAGAAAATTTGCCACGAAAACAGCATCGGGACGATGCGGTAACAGAGACAGACCGGCCCGGTGGCCGGAGTCGATACGGTAGTCTCCCTCATACACCAGCTTTGGATTGAAGCGTAGACCGCTGGCCTTGAGCGCCTTCTTGAACCCCTGAAGCCGGGCTCTCCCGTTGCTTACGCTGAGCGGGCCGCCCACCATGGCGATGGTTTGATGTCCGATCCTGGCCAGGTGCGACACCGCTTCAAAGCTGCCCTGGAGATCGTCGGTAATCACCGCGTCGTCCGTCAGGCTGGGATAGGTGCGCATCATGAGCACGGTGGGAACGTTCATGCCCGACAGCAGGCTCATGGTTTGAGGACTCAGCTCGCCCGGCGACTTGGTAAGCAGAATGCCGTCCACTCGCTTCGCCACCAGCAAGTCGAGGTAAAGCTCTTCTTTTTCCAGAAGTCCGTCGCTGTTACAGAGAAGAATACTGTACCCGCGCTTCTGCGCCGTATCCTCGGCGCCGCGCACCAGCATGGGAAAAAAGGGTTGGAGATATCGGGAACGATCACGCCCAGCGTACGTGTACGTTCGTTGGCCAGGCTTTGGGCGAGAGAATTAGGGCGGTAATTCAGCTTGAGGATGGCGGCATCCACGCGCTTTTTGAGCGGGGCGCCGACATGACTCTTGTTGTTGATGACCGCAGAGACGGTGAAGACGGAAACCCGTGCTTCGCGCGCCACATCATAAATGGTTGGTGTCTTACGTCTCGACGCCCGTGAACCGCGTGGTGAATCGACCATGCCTCTCTTTTCCCCAATCCAGCCAGCGGAAGGATCAAGACTCAGGAATTCTAGCATCCTAGTGCTAACTCGGCTTCGTCCGCGGTTGCAGAATCGTTGTCAGCAGGTCCGGTTTCCCGGCGATTCGGGTAAGGTGCGGCGAGCGCAGACCCTGGTGATAATCCACCGAGAACTCGGCATAATAACCATCCGTCAGGGTAAGAAGTTCGATGGCTCGCGGCGTCGTTTCCGCATTCACGATGGCCTGGCGGAGTAAGTCAGCCGAGTAGACGCGATGGTTTACGCCCATCAATTTCGATGCCGGAGCCAGCCCGGCCCGGCCTGCGGCGGAGTCGGGAGCGACATCGACGATGGTTCCGTCCTGATCGATGACCAGGCCGATCGAGGTCGATAGATCAGCCTGCTGGGAAGTACTTTCCGCATCGATAGCGGCCTGGTTTGGCTCGTCGGTATAGACCACGGTCCAGCCGGCCGCTTCGCAGACCGGGAGAAACCGGTGTGGGACGCGTGGCCAGCAGATTGCCCTGGAGCAGACTGTTCCAGTCAAAGGGAACGACGTGGTTCAATGCGGCGACCAGGTCCTCGTAGGTGTACGGCTTTACCGTAACCACTCCGTCGGGCGGTCCAAAGAAGTCGGCGGCAAAGGTATCCAGGCTGCGCGCTCCCTTGCTTTTTTCTCTCAGAACGCTATCGACTTGCAACCAGAGCAGAGGCCCTTCCCGGTAAAAGTCCGTGGAACGGCGAAGGATCGTCCACTGCTGCCCAGCGGAGTAGAGCAACTGCGCCGCTCTCGAGACATCCTGCAGGTTTCGCCAGCCGCGCCCGGTGCGCGCGTCCATCTCCGCCTGGTAAAGCGCCAGCCGGTCCTTTACCTGGGCGTCCGTTTCCAGGCCGGCGCGCGTCGCCAGAACCTCTGCCCAGTAGCTGGTAAGGCCCTCATAGACCCACAGCAGGTCGCCAATCATCGGTTGCTGGTAGTCAGGCGTCGCCAGGCCGGCGGGCCGTCTGAATTTTCCATTCCAGGAGTGGATCATCTCGTGGGCCAGCAAATTCCCCGCTTCGGCGGAGAAGGAAGGGCTCACCATGCCCAGTGTCGGCATCTGCTCATCGCTGGACTGGTGATGCTCCAGTCCGTCGCTGCTCTCGCTTTGCGCTTCCACCAGGAAGTGGTAGCTCGCATAGTGATGCGAGCGGAACAAGGCCCCGGCTTCGGATACGAGGTTGCGGAAAGCGGCGATTCGCTCCGGCGGCACGTTGAGACCTTCGGGCGATTCCTCAAAGAGATCCAGCAGATGACGCTGCGAAACCCCTTTGGGCGTGATGTCGAACTCGCGCATGATGGAGCCGCACATCAGGGGAGAATCGATCAGCGTGGTGAGCGAGACCGGATCGAAGTGAATGCTGCCACCCTGCTGCGACGGATGCGGCAACGCGGTCGCGTAAGACCATTTGTCAGGAAGCTTGATCGAGGCGGCGACCGTTACCTGGTCGGCGACGGTGTCCGCGGGATACAGAACCAGCTGATCCCAGTTCACGTCCCCTTGCACCGGGGTCGAGGTATTGCCCGGGGCGAAATCGTTTCCCGCTACATAGGCCCCCACCAGGCTGAAGTCGGCCACCAGGAGATTGGTTCCGGCGGGAACCGGGATATGGAAGCGGATACATATCCACCGGGTCGCGAACCCAGGCAATACTCTTGCCGTCCGCGGTAAAACGCAGGTTCACCAGGTCGGCGATGGGTCCGGTGGGCGCATGGTTTCCGGGTATCCATTTGGGGTATACGAGATCCACGGTGTGCGCCAGACGGCGAAGCCACGGGAAAAGACTCATGGGCGGACAGAATCTTTCTGGAGATCGTGGTTGCGTCCACGTCCAGGACGATGGTGGATGGCTTTTCCTGTGGCCAGGGCGGCTGTCGCTGAGCAACACAAGTCCAAGCCACAACAGGCCTCGGGCACAGGAGGAGAACAGCGGACGCGGTGCAACAAAAGAAAGGGCAATTCGCTTTTCACTCCTTTGCCGGCTTCGCACGCATCAGGCAGCTTGCGGATTCTGGGCGCTTAGTCTTCGATCAGCACTTACAGCAAGTAGAATGCAGGCTTCAGCTTGTCAGTAGGACGACGAATGCGTTCCAGGAACGAGGGCCATGCGGTGAAGCATAGTCTCTTTGAACTGTTCAAGATCGGCATCGGGCCGTCGAGCTCACACACCATGGGGCCGATGCGGGCCGCGCTTCGTTTTGCCAGGGAACTGGAGTCGACTGGGCTGACGTCTCAGACCGCATCCATCCAGGTCGATCTTTATGGCTCGCTGGCGCTGACCGGTCATGGCCATGGCACCGACCGCGCCATCCTGCTTGGGCTCTCCGGGCAGACGCCGGAAGGCGATCGATCCCGCGGAAATCGAAGCCAGGCTATCCGCGATTCGTGCCGCGAGAACATTGGAATTGCCAGGTCACCACACCATCGCCTTCGACGAGGCGAAGCATTTGATTTTTCATCGCGATCAGATGTATCCCGTTGCCAATGTTATTTCTCATCCCAACGGCATGCGCTTTTCCGCATTCGACAGCGACGGAGCTTTGCTGTTGGAGCGGATCTTCTTTTCGATTGGCGGCGGCTTCATTGTCTCTGAAGAGGAGCGTGCTGCCGCGCAAGCCACCCAAACCCCGGTCGACGACGAAGCAAGAGCGGTTCCCTATCCTTTTCACAGTGCGCAGGAGCTCCTGGAGAGAGCGGCAGCCGCCAACATCACCATCTCGCAGCTGATGTTGGCCAACGAGTGCGCGCTGGTAGAGAGCAGCGGCGGTGATCGAGCACGCATTCCGGCCGAGGAAGAAGTTCGTCGCCGCATTCTGCACATCTGGCAAGTGATGCGGGAGTGCACGCAGCGCGGCATCGAATCCGAGGGTATCCTGCCCGGCGGCCTCAAGGTCCGCCGCCGCGCTGCGCAAGCTTGCAGCGCGGTTGCGTGCCGGGGGTTCCAAGGACCCGCTCTCTCAGCTCGATTGGATTACGGTGTATGCCATGGCCGTCAACGAAGAGAACGCCGCTGGGGGACGTGTCGTGACCGCTCCCACCAATGGGGCCGCCGGGGTGGTGCCCGCCGTTGCCCACTACTACCTGGAGTTTGTCGACGGAGCGAACGAAGAAGGAATTCTTCGCTATTTCCTGACCGCGGCGGCCATCGGCATTCTCTACAAGGAAAACGCCTCCATCTCCGGAGCGGAAGTCGGCTGCCAGGGCGAAGTGGGTGTGGCCTGTTCCATGGCCGCAGCCGGCCTGGTTTCGGCCATCAACGGGCCGCAGGAAACATCGCTCACCGCAGCAGAGATCAATGACCGCATCGAACACGCCGCGGAGATCGGAATGGAGCACCATCTTGGCATGACCTGTGATCCCATCGGCGGTCTGGTACAGGTTCCATGCATTGAGCGCAACGCAGTGGGAGCCATCAAGGCTGTCAACGCCAGCCGCATGGCCATGAATGAGTCAGAAGGCCATAAGGTTTCACTCGATCAGGTCATCAAGACGATGTATCAGACTGGCCTCGATATGCAGGCGCGCTACAAGGAGACTTCGCTGGCCGGCCTCGCGCTTGAACGTGATCGAGTGTTGAATTGCCTGAATGGTCGACATAGTTTCCCCGCTCCTTGGGAGCGGTTACTCTGAAGGTGGTTGGGGCGATAAGCAGATAAAGGGAGCTTGTCATTTGATTTCGTTGGACAAACGAATGCTGAGCCTTGCATCGTCAAACCAGGTTGTTCATAGGGAAGCGGTAGGTTAAAGTATGCTGTCCAAATGATTCCGGTGACAGCGGCTGTTATGAGTCCCGGCATTTGCCGGGACGGCTGAAAGTAGCCCCGTACGAAGTGCGGGGTAGGGTTGCAAGAAAAGAGACACAGTCCCGAAGGGACGGCTGATTTCATCCTTGGCTCTGCTGTAGGGAAGAGACCTTTTGCCTGCGACCGGAGACAAGCCCTCAGTCGTCCCTGCCGGGACTGAATTCCTGTTCGGCCAACTACCCAGGACCGTCCTGGGCTACTTTCATGCTGTCCCTTCGGGACCGCCGCGCGCCAAGCAATCTTTTCCGTCTCCCTCAAAAACCTATCTTGGACAAGTCTGAGTTCCACCGGCCAAGGACGAAGAGAGTGTAGCGATGGGATTGGCTGTGTAGACCCTTTCAGTGAGGCTCGCCATGCGTATCGTTGACATTCGTGAAGTTACTGCGCCCATCGCATCGCCCATTGCCAACGCCTACATTGATTTTTCCAAGATGACATGCTCGTTGGTCGCCGTCGTCACGGATGTAGTACGCGACGGAAGAACCGTAGTTGGGTATGGGTTCAACTCCAACGGCCGCTATGGACAGGGCGGTCTCATTCGAGAACGCTTCGCTCCCCGCGTGCTGGAGGCTGAGCCCGGGACCCTCCTGAGCGATGCTGGCGACAACCTGGACCCCGATCGAATCTGGCGAACGTTGATGCGCAATGAGAAGCCTGGCGGTCACGGCGAACGCTCCGTGGCAGTCGGCGCCATCGATATGGCAGTGTGGGATGCGGTGGCGAAGATCGCAGGCAAGCCGCTGTTTCGCCTGCTTGCCGAACGTTATGGGACGCAGGCTGACCCTCGCGTCTTTGTCTATGCCGCTGGAGGGTACTACTATCCGGGAAAAGATCTCCATGCGTTGCGTGCTGAGATGAGGAGCTACCTCGACCGCGGGTACACCGTGGTGAAGATGAAGATCGGCGGAGCCGCCATCACCGAAGATCGCCGGCGCATCGAGGCCGTCCTGAATGAAATTGGGAGTCAGGCCCAGCTGGCAGTCGATGCCAACGGCCGTTTCGATCTGGAGACCGCAATCGCCTATGCAAAGATGCTGCGCCAGTATCCGCTCTTCTGGTACGAGGAAGCAGGCGATCCCCTGGACTACGCGCTTCAAGCGGCGTTAGCGGAGTTCTATCCCGGTCCGATGGCAACCGGCGAAAACCTCTTCAGCCATCAGGATGCGCGCAATCTGCTGCGCTATGGCGGCATGCGTCCTGACCGCGATTGGTTACAATTCGACTGCGCGTTGTCGTATGGACTTTGCGAGTATCTCCGCACTCTGGAGGTACTCAAGGTAGCCGGCTGGTCTCCGCGCCGCTGCATTCCTCATGGCGGCCATCAGATGTCTCTGAACATCGCGGCAGGTCTGGGTCTGGGGGGAAACGAAAGCTACCCCGACCTCTTCCAGCCCTACGGTGGCTTTCCCGATGGAGTGCGCGTGGAAGATGGTTACATCGTCATGCCGGAGCTGCCAGGCATCGGCTTCGAGGGCAAGTCCGGACTCATTCGTGTAATGCGTCAGCTGGCGGAGTAATCACCATGCCTGTGAGACCTGCGGAAACTGTCGCCACTGCAAGCCGGCGCTCCATTCTGGGCCCACTCTGGCTCCAGGTACTGATAGGGATTCTGCTCGGCATTGCCGTCGGCGTCATCTTCCCCCACAGCGCTGCGGCGCTTAAGCCACTGGGCGACGGCTTCGTCAAGCTGATCCGCATGACGCTTGCGCCGATCATCTTTGGCACTGTTGTTGGGGGCATCGCAAAGATGGGTGACCTGAAAGAGGTGGGTCGAGTCGGCGCCAAGGCTCTGCTCTACTTCGAAGTAGTTTCAACCATATCGCTGTTGCTTGGTTTGCTCGCCGTGGATGTGCTGCAGCCCGGCAAAGGAATGAACATCAATGCGGCAGCGCTGGACTCCACTGCAATCTCCAGCTACACAACGGGCGCGCAGCATCTTGGGTTCGTGTCATTCCTCCTCAACATCATTCCTGCAAGCGTTGGTGAGGCGTTCGTCAGCGGAAACATTTTGCAGATTATTCTGTTCGGGGTTTTGTTTGGACTGGCTCTTTCCCAGTTTCGTGACCGGGCGCGTCCGCTGGTGGAGATGCTGGATCTGTTTTTGCACGGCATGTTCGGGGTGGTGAAGTTCATCATGTATCTGGCGCCGATCGGTGCTTTTGGAGCCATGGCCTACACCATCGGCCAGTACGGTCTCGCCAGCCTGATACCTCTCATGAAATTCACCGTGGAGGTCTGGGCGATATCCACCATCTTTGTGGCGGTTGTCCTCGGAGGCATTGCGCACTTCTCTGGATTCAGTCTCCTGCAGCTGCTGCGCTACATCCGCGAAGAGATTCTGATCACCTTTGGAACTTCTTCGTCTGAGGCTGTGCTGGCCCCTTTGATCCTTAAACTGGAGCAACTCGGCTGCGCAGAGCCGGTCGTCGGCATGGTAATGCCCGCGGGCTACGCCTTCAACGCGGATGGAACCGCCATCTATCTCGGCATGGGCGCCATCTTCATCGCTCAGGCAACCAATACTCATCTCAGTCTGCGAGATCAGATTGTGATCCTGCTTGTCCTGATGCTCGCCTCCAAGGGATCGGCAGGAGTGGCCGGCGCAGGTTTTGTAACCTTGGCCGCTACATTGGCATCCATGCATCAGATTCCGGTTGCGGGTCTCGTCCTGCTTCTCGGAGTGGAACGGCTGACAAACGTTGCTCGCGCTGTCGTCAATATCGTCGGCAGCTGCGTAGCTACGATCGTCGTAGCGAAGTGGGAGGGCGCCTTCGATGCGGAACGAGCAGATCTCGTTTTAGGCAACTCCAGGATGAACTCCTGATGGGATGTAGAATGATGCGTGCCCATTGCGCGACTGAACCGAGACACACTGCGAGCGCTGGCGGACAGCCGGCTTGCAGAAGCCCGGGTGCTTTTGGAAAGCAAACTGTGGACCGGCGCCTATTACATGACGGGTCTTGCAGTTGAGTGCGCTTTGAAGTCCTGCTTGGCTAGTGCAGTGAAGGAATACGATTTTCCAGACAAGGAGTTCGTAAACGCGATGTACGTCCACAACTTGGAGAAGCCCTTCAAATTGAACGGCGAACTCTGGGTGGCATTGCAGGCTGACGTGAAAGTAGACACGAATCTCAATGTGAATTGGAGTACGGTCAAAGATTGGGATGACAGCAAGCGTTACGATATTGTTGAAGAGTTAGAGGCCAGAGCGTTGTATGAGGCGACCACGGAGGCGGCTTCTGGCGTAATGGAGTGGATTCGGGGAAGATGGTGATGGCATACGTTGAAGCTTTAACCGGAACGGACATAGACTTCGGAAAAGTGCTCTGGCACGCACTGCGCGGGAACGAGGAGTTCCCAGCGAACGGATTGCTCTGGCTGTTTCAATCTGAATCAGATGAGTGGCACTTGTTGATTGCGACTCCAAGAGTAGATGAAATAGGGCCGAGAAGAGCCTATGAAGAACTGTCAGACATTACGCGGCGCATTCCTGCAGATGCAGCACAGCTTTTGAGAATCGAGCTTATCAGCCCAAGGCAGCCGTTTTATCAGGCGCTCCGGTCTGTATTTGGAAAGACTGCGTCGGTGGAAGGAGCACGGCTCGGCAACACGCAGATCGGTGGGATGTACATCAATGACGCTTATCTCTACGAGATTCGTTGACGGCCACGAGCGATCACCCGTCATTTCGGAAATGACGTGTTCAAGTCGTCGACCTGCGTCTGGGTCAATAAGCGTGGCTGGCGTTCACGAAGAAGGATCAGCAGCTTTGCCGTCAGACAAATGGACGCGAGAGAAGGAGCAAAGGCAACGACCAGGATCAGGCATTCCCCCTCAGAGCCTCGCTCTTTGCCTTTAGCAAGACTGCGAGGCAGCGGTCGCGCCATGCCTTGCGGGCATCCAGATTGCCCGCTGGAGTCTTCTCGCGCCGTTGTTTCTCCACCGTGGCGATGAGCGGCCCGCTCCACTCCCGCGGATCGGCCTGCTCTTTCGCGAGGCCGTAATACGTGGATCCGAATTTCGCGCAGTAATCGGCTACGCCCTGTGCGTTCAGGTCCATGGTCTCGAACGGGCCCATGAAGAACCAGCGCAGGCCGAGACCGTCAGCAACGGCGGTATCGACATCGTTCGCCGAGCAAATGCCGTCTTCCACCAGGCGGAAGGCCTCGCTCAGCATGGCGCTCTGCAGCCGGTTTGCCACGAAGCCGGCAATCTCACGGTTGAGACGGATCGGCACCTGTCCGACCTGCTTCATCAGCGCGTCGGTGCGCTCCACAACGGCAGGTGCGGTCCAGGGAGCGGGGATGATCTCCACCAACGGGATAAGGTGCGGCGGGTTAAGGGGATGAGCGACCAGGCAGCGTTCGCGTCCTTCCATCTCGGCGGTGAAGCAAGATGCCGGAAGGGCTGAGGTGGAACTTGCGATCACCGCGTCCATCTTCGCCAGCGGCGCCAGTTCCTTGTAGAGCGCCTGCTTGATGGCAAGCCGTTCCGGAGCGCTCTCCTGAATGTAATCGGCATTGTGCACAGCCTCGGCAAGATTTCGAATCGGCTTCAGGCGGCTGATCACCTCGGAGGGACTCTGGCTGTTCAGCAGATCCAGTTCGGCAAGCGTAGAGGATGAGCTGCGGGCGAAATCCAGCGCCGCGTCGAGGGAGGCCTGGGAAGGATCGTAAAGGGTCACATCGAACCCGGCACGGGCGAACACCAGAGCCCAGGAGCCACCGACAAGTCCACAACCGACAAGAGCGATTTTCGTCATCTTAGGGCGTCCCGCGGGGAGGATTAAACTCCCTTGAACAATCTATCCGATATCAAAGCTGTCCAAATGAGCGGATAAGAACGAGTCTGTTTTTTGATTTCGCTGGACAAACGAATGCGCAGTCTTGAATCCTCAAACCAGGTTGTTCAATCGGGACGCGGTAGGCTAAAAGTATGCCGTCTAAATAGTTCCGGTGACCGGTGGCAACGGCTGCCATGAGTCTCGGCATTTGCCGGGACGGCTGAAAGTAGCCCCGTAGTCGAGAAGAAACACGACAGCTGCCGTCGGCCGTACTCCCTTTCGGGCGCCGCAACCGGAATCGACGAGTATGATGTTCGTTATGTTTCAGCGGACAATGGCCGGTCTCGTCGCCGTATTCACGTTTGCGCTTGTGACGGCTGTGGCCGGCGCGAAGCCCACGACGCCCAAAACATCGAAAGATCTCAGGATCATCATGGTCGATGTCGAAGGGCGGCGCCGCCGTGCTGTTCGTCACGCCGCAAGGTAAGTCTCTTTTGATCGACACGGGCTGGGCGCCCGGCTTGGGCGGCCCGCGGCCCATTCCTGGCGCCCCCCCACCCCCACCGATGCCGTCGAGTGCCGACCGCATTGCCGCCGCAGCAGCATCGCTCGGCATCAGGAAGATCGACTACCTCATCATGACCCATTACCACGCGGATCATCTGGGCGGCATCCAGGCGCTCGTCGCGAAACTGCCGGTCGGAACCTTCATCGATCACGGCCCCAACCGGGAAGAGCCACCGCCGAACGCCACACCGCGTCAACTCGCCTTTGCTACCGCGACCCTCTATCCCCAATGGGTGGCGGCGTATCAGGGGCACGAGCATATCACGGCCCAGGTCGGCCAGACCCTCGACGTCGGCTCGATGCACCTTCGATTCGTCACCAGCGACGGAAACGTGCCCGATGCGCCGCTGCCCGGTGCAGGCCAGCCCAATTCGCTCTGCGCCGGCGTACCCCAGATGGAGCGCAATGGCGGCGAGGAGAATGTCCGCTCGGTCGGCACCCTCATCACCTTTGGCAAAACCCGTATCCTCGATTTGGGAGATCTCACCTGGAACAAGGAGATCGAGTTGCTGTGTCCGGCCAACAAGATCGGCAAGGTCGATGTCTATTTCGTCACCGGTCACGGCATGAATCTTTCCAGCAGCCCGCCGACCGGCGCGCTCGATCCGCTGATCGCGTTAATGCAGAACGGCCCGGCCAAAGGAGGCGACCAGGAGCCAATCAAGACAGTGAACAGCTATCCTGGCCTCGAGGGCTTCTGGCGCACCCATTACACGGTCCGTTATCCTGACCTGAACGGCGATCCCAACTACATCGCCAATCTCAACGGGGTGCCCGATCAGGGCTATTCCATCGGTCTCGACATTACCCCGCGTGGTGTCATCACCGTCACCAACAGCCGCAACAATTTCAGCAAGACCTATAAAGCGCGCGCCGCGCAGTAGGAGAATCGGCCGGAAGGCTAGGCGGGTTGAGAGAATCGGTAACGCCGAGGCGATCAAGAAGATAAAAATGGCGCCACTCATCTGCCTCGTCGTAGCGTTCCTTGTATTCTGGGCGCTGGGATTTTGCCTGCCCTATTTTTCTGATTGGCACCACGCGCTCCGGGCCGCGCTTGGCACGATGTTTTTGCTCACCGCCTCCGCACACTGGGGAAAGCGCAGACCGGACTTGCTCCATATGGTTCCCGGCAGGATTGGAAATGCCGGCGTTTGGGTGTCTGTGACGGGTGCAGCCGAAATCGGGATTGCCGCAGGTCTCCAGATATCGCGGCTGGCTCCATGGGTTGCGGCAGCAGCCGTTGTCATGCTCTGCTGCCTCTTTTCCGCCAATATGAAAGCAGCTCGGGAACATCTCACGATGCAACGGAGGCCGGTTCTGCCTCTCGCGCCCCGTCTTGTCTTGCAAGTGATTTTCATCGCCGCGCTCATCGCGTCTGTCTGGCCGAACTAGCAACCTCTAACGACCAAATCGCCAGGCAGGCGGAGGGATAAGATTATGCCAAATGGACGTGCGCAAAATCGTTCATATCGACATGGACGCATTCTATGCGTCGGTCGAGCAACGAGATGATCCTCACTTGCGCGGCAAACCTGTCGTTGTCGCGTGGCGGGGCAACCGCTCTGTTGTCTGCGCCGCCTCGTATGAGGCTAGAAGTTTCGGCGTGCGCTCGGCTATGCCCGCGATTCGCGCCGAACGCTTATGCCCCAACGCGATCTTCATCCCCCCGGATTTTCCCCGCTATCGCGCCGTCTCGCACAACACGCGAGAAATATTCAAGAGACACACGGACCTGATCGAGCCGCTATCGCTGGACGAGGCATACCTCGACGTGACGGAAAACAAATCCGGCTTGCCCACTGCGACTCGCGTGGCGCGGGCTATTCGTGAGCAAATCCGTGAGGAGTTACATCTCACCGCTTCGGCGGGCGTTGCCCCAAACAAATTCCTGGCAAAAATCGCGTCCGACTGGCGAAAGCCGGATGGCCTCTTCGTCATCCAGCCCGAAGACATAGATACATTTCTGCTCCCGCTTCCGGTTGGACGTATCCCGGGGGTGGGCAAGGTGACAGAAGAAAAACTTAAGGAATTGGGAATCAAAACGGTAGGAGACTTGCGTAATCTGGACGAGCCCACACTCGAAAGCCGCTTCGGACGCTATGGTGTCCGGCTCTACGGACTCGCGCGCGGAATCGACCATAGCCCGGTTATTCCCAACAGGCCGACACAATCCATCTCCGCGGAGGATACGTTCGAGCATGACGTTCCGTTGCAGGAAATCGAGCCCATGATACGCAGTCTCGCCGAGAAGGTCTGGGCCGCGTCGCGTAAGGAGCCACGTATCGCATGCACGGTGGTGCTCAAACTGAAGACCAGCGAATTCACGATTCTCACCCGCAGTCATACTCCCAGGACGCCCCCCTCGTCGTGCGAGGAACTGACGAGCATTGCTCTCTCCTTGCGCGAGCGGGTAGACCTCGGCCCGCAGCGGCGGTATCGTCTGGTCGGTGTTGGACTAAGCAACTTTCGCGCGCCAGAGGAGACGCCGGCATATCCGGTTCTCTTCGACTAAATACTCGCCTGCCATGCTCGTGACCATTCCGGATGCTTCGGTACTCTGTAACCCTGCAAAGGCAACTGCATTACTCGTAACGCAGGGCGGCCATTGGGTCGACCTGCATGGCCCGGCGGGCGGGTAGGTAGCAGGCAGCGAGGGCGACGGCAATGAGTGCCAGAGCGACGCCGGCGAAGGTCAACGGATCGTGCGCTGTGACGCCGAAGAGCTGGTTGCTCATGAGGCGCGTGAGGCCGAGGGCGAAGGGGATTCCGATGGCGACGCCCATGAGCGCCATTCTCGCCCCTTGCCCGAGGACGAGGCGCAAAACGTCGCTGCGCCGCGCGCCCAGCGCCATGCGCACTCCAATTTCATGGGTGCGCTCCCCAACCAGATAGGAAATGACGCCGTAAATCCCCACGCAGGAAAGCGCCAGTGCGAGTGCGGCGAAAATGCCCAGCAGAATCATCGAGAGCCGGCGCGCAGCCAAAGAGTTGGAGATGACTTCGTCCATCGTTTCCACGCCGTAGATCACTTCACCGGGATCGATTTCCTCCACTGCGCGCCGAACAGGGCCCATTACGGCAGTAGGGTCGCCCTCGCGTGCGCAGCACCACGGCCACCGCGTCGGCCGCCAACGGCATAAGCTTCTCCGGAAGCTGCATAAAGGGATAGTAGAATTGTGCCTCGATCGCCGATTTCGGGTCAGCGCCGAGCCCCCACTGCTTCACGTGGCCAACCACCCCGACGATTTCGGGCTGCACATTGAAGAGGGCGAGATGGACGTGCTTGCCGATGGGATTTTCGTGCGCGAAATAGGTGCGCGCAAAAACATCGTCAATGTCGATCACGACGGGAGTGTTCTCGTTATCCTGCGGTGTTACGAAACGGCCGCGCTCGAGAGTGATTCCCATGGCTTGCTGGAAACCGGCTTCCACGAGATAAAACATCGCCTGATGCATGTCGTTGTCGTTGGCCGGCTTCGGCTGACCCTCGATCCAGAAAGGCAATTCGGAGTCGTGCAGCATCGGGCGTGAGCCGAGCGTGACGGAAACGGCTTCCACGCTGGGGATGGAACGCATTTTGGCGTCGAAGTCGCGCAGGCGCGCGCGTGTTTCGGCTGCGGTAGTGGTTGCGGAGGAGGGCATGGACAAATCGAAGGTGATGGCGTGGTTCGGGGTGAAACCGGGATTCACGCGCCAGAGCGCGGCAAGGCTGCGAAGCATCAGTCCGGCGACGACCAGCAGAACCAAAGCCATTGCTACTTCCACGGCGACGAAAATTCCCTGCAGCCGGTGTCGCGCGCCGCTTGAGCCGCGGCCGCTTTCCTTGAGAATCTCCCGCAAATCAACGCGCGAGCTCTTTAGCGCCGGAGCAAGGCCAAAAACAATGCCGGCAAAGAGCGAAACGCCAAACGTGAAAAGCAAAACGCGCCAGTCGAGCGTAACTTCGCTCGCTCGCGGCAATGCGCCGGGCAGCATTCCTATCACCGCTTTGGTGCCCCCGAACGCAAGCAGGAGTCCAAATAGCCCACCCAGGCCGGCGAGCAGAATACTTTCCGTCAGCAGCTGGCGAATGACGCGGCTGCGGCTCGCGCCCAGCGCTGCGCGAATCGCAAACTCGCTCGACCTTCCCATCGAGCGCGCCAGAAGAAGACTGGCGACGTTGGCACAGGCAATCAGCAGCAAAAAGCCGACGGCAGCGAGAAGCACCAGCAAAAACGGCTGCACGTTGCCGACGATGTCTTCTTTCATCGAAACCAGCGTGATGCCCACGTCCTTATCGGCTTCCGGATACGTTGCGGCAAGGTTGCGCGCGATGGTATCCATGTCGGCTCTGGCCTGTGTGAGCGTGACGCCTGGTCTCAGGCGGCCGACCGCGTGTGCACTCATGTCGATGCGTCGATCTCGAAAGGATGGATCGTTCCACTGGCCGATCGGGGTGTAGACGTCGCGATCGTGTCCGTAGAAGGCAAAGCTGGGAGCAGTCACGCCCACGACTGTGTAGGACGTGCCGTTGAGGGCGATCGATTTTCCCACGATGCCGGTCGAAGAACCGAATCTACGCTTCCAGAAGCCTCCGCCAAGAATCACGACTGGCGCTGCGCCCACGTGATCGTCGTCAGCACTGAACGTGCGGCCAAGAATTGGGATGATGCCGAGGGTCGACAAAAATCCTGCGGAAATCATGTAACCGCTCAGACGTTCGGCCTGGCCCGCGCCGGTGAAGTTGTAATCCTCGTTGCGATACATGGCCATGGACGAAAACGTCCGAGTCACGCGTTGCCAATCGAGGAAATTCAGGTAGCTGATCGGGGCCTGGTTGGATCCGGCATTCTTTTCGTAGATCGCGACCAGCTGACCGGACTGCGGATAGGCCAGCGGATTGAGAAGCACGCCATTGACGACCGAAACAAGAGCGGTGTTGGCGCCGATGCCGAGCGCCAGCGTGACAATGGCGATGGCCGTGAAGGCGGGAGATTTGAGGAGCATGCGAAATGCGTAACGAATGTCTTGAAGCAGAGCGTTCATGGCTCACCTCGCGACCGGAGCAATAGCGCGGCGCTCTGTCTCTAAGGCCACAGTAGTACCAGATATTATCCTGAACAAATCCAGGACCTCAAATGGGGCTTCCGGCGAGCTTCACCACCGAATTTGTAGCCTTGACACGTGCCGGAAGCTGGAGGCGGGTGCGTAATGCAGGTGGCGGCCAGAGACGGGATCGAACCGCCGCCGGCGGCCTTTTCAGGGCCGCCTAGCAAGCGAACTAAATGGTCTGGAATCAGCTTCGCAGGCGGTTCGCGGAATTACTTCCGGATTGTCCGTAATCCGCCGGTTGCGCCGGAGCCCCCCTTATAGACCCGATAGAACACTGGAGGATCGCCCGTCACTTCGACCGTCCTTTCGAAAACTACCCCACTCAAGCCAAACCCGACTTACATTGCCGCGCCCAGGCAGGGTCTGACTCTATTGCACCGTAAGGCTGTAGGTAGCCGTTTCCGTGAGCGAGCCGGACGTCCCGGTTACCGTGAGGGTATAAGTCCCGCCGCCGGAGTTGCCGCCTGAGCCGCCGGAACCGCCGCCGCAACCCGTGAACACGGTCGCTCCAAGAAGGACGAGCGCAAATCCCAGCTGCATCCACCATATCTTCCCCCGGCGGCGCCGCAGCAGGGCAAAGCTCAGGAACGCTCCCCCGCCCAGAAAGGCCAGCGCAGCCGTTCCCCGCGGGGAACCCGGGATCCACGGCCGGTTCATCGCTGATGGCGCATTGATCGTCATCGTCGCCGTTGCTGCCGTGCTTCCACTGGGCGTGATCGAAGCCGGGCTTATGGTGCAGGTTGCACCCTGGGGCGCCCCGGAACATGCAAGGCTTATCGCCTGGTTAAATCCTCCAGCCGGCGTAATCGTAATCGTGGTAGTTACACTGCTTCCGCTGCTGACCGTGCCTGTTGCGGACGACAGGCCGAGGCTGAAGCTGGCCGGGACGGCGGTGATGGTCACGGACACAGCGGAGGAAGTCGAAGCAGCAAAGCCGGCAGCCCCGGCATAGGCGGCCGTGATGCTATGCGCGCCCACAGCCAGGCCACTGGTGGCATAGGTGGCCGTGCCCGTAGCATCGAGCATTCCCGTCCCCAATGTAGTAGTCCCGTCGAGGAAAGTCACTGTACCCGTGGGAGTCACAGAGCCCGACGCGGCGGAAACAACTGCGCTGAAGGTGAGACTGGTCCCGGTTACGGCAGACGCGGCAGAGCTCGAAAGTGCCGTCTTCGTCGGCACCCCTGCCGTCACGGTAACCGTAACCGCCGAGGAGGTGCTGCCGCTGAAATTGGTGTCGCCGTTATAAGTTGCTGTCAGCGATTGCGTGCCCGCCGCAAGCGTCGTGGTGGAAAAAGTCGCAACCCCCGATGCGTTCAAGGTTGCGGTGCCTAAGCTCGTCGTTCCATCCAGAAACGTCACCGTACCCGTCGGTGTTCCGGAGCCGGATAAGGCGGTAACCGTCGCGGTCAGCGTCAGGCTCTGCCCGGTGGAAATGGCGGAAGCCGATGCTGCCAGCGCGGTCGCGCTGGTGTCGGGCGGAGTCACCGCCGAAGTTTGCAGGAAGAAGGTGTCGCCTGCGACCAGGTCGGTCTTTCCACTGCCATTCAAGTCATATCCTGCGAGGGGCCCCTGGTTGGTTCCCAGCTCGATCGCCAACGACGGCAGCACGGTCCCGCTGTTCGGGCCCGGCACGCTCTGGAAGGTGCCGTCACCATTCCCTGGAAAGATCCCGTTCGTTCCCCCTGTGATGGCCAGGTCCATCTTGCCGTCACTGGTAAAATCTCCTAGCGCTATCTGCTCCTGACCACTTGCGTTCGCCAGCGTGACCGGTGGCTTTACGGTGAATGTGCCGTCACCCTTGCCCAGCGCAACCCCGAGTTGGTAAGAGGTGTTTCCGCCGGAGGCCGTCTGGCCTTCCGCGACCACATCGGGGATCCCGTCGCCATTCACGTCACCGACAGCGACGGCAAAGCCAGAGCCGTCGGCACCCTCGTAGGTAATCGGATCGCTGACAACCGGCAAATTGACTGCTGTTCCGAATGTCCCGTCCGCCTTTCCCAGCATCACCTGCAGCGTCGCGGGTGTGGTGCTCGTCGGATTGGTAAAGGTGATCATGTCGGGGATCTTGTCGCCGTTCAGATCCGCCAGGCTGAGCACGGACGGCGGAAGACCCTGTGTGGGCTGCTGCGCTCCGGTGGACACTACAGTCAATGCCGGGGCTGCAAAGGTTCCATCGCCATTGCTCACCTGCGTGGCGTAGCCGAGATTGTAGATGACGGTGCTGCTCTGTATATAAGAGGTCTGATAGGGATATACCACCTCGAACGTTCCATTCTGGTTCGTCGCGCCCTGCACGTCGCCAAGCGAGACCGGGTAGTCGGTCCCTCCCCCTGCCACCAGCGAAGGCGCCGGCGTGTACGTGGGTGTCTGGAAGCTCCCGTTGCCCGTGCCCAGGGCGGTTAGAAATCCCAGGCGCAGGGTTGCTCCAGTATAGGCAGCAAGAGACGGCAGGTAGAAGATATCTTCTTTGCCATCCCCGTTGAGATCGGCGGTCACATACGAGTCCGCCCCGTTTACCGTGTACTGCGTATTCTGGTAGGTAAACGTCGACGCTGCCAGGGGCGTGCCCGCGGCCGAGAAGGTGCCGTCCCCATTCCCGTAATAGGTGGTAAATACCGGCGCATTGACGGTAGCGCTATTGCCGGAGAGCGCGATGAAGTCGAGGTTCTTGTCTCCGTTCAGGTTTTCCATTGCATTGAAGAAGCCGCCGGTGAACTGCGGCGCGCCCACGAAGGTTCCGTCCCCGCGGCCCATCAGCGCATATCCCTCATAGGCCGTAAAGTCGTCGCCGGTGAAGACTCCCGCGTGAGCGTCGCCCGAATAAAGGTCGAGGTTACCGTCCCCATCCAGATCCGTCGCCGTGATATAGCCATGGTTCCCGATGCCGGCATACACATTGCCGCTGGTAAACGTGCCATCGCCTTTGCCCAGCACGGTGAAGACCTGGTTCCCGTTGCTGGCCGCCAGGTCCAGCTTGCCGTCCTTGTTGAAATCGCCGGCCGCTACTTGGAGCTCTCCCGGAGAGGAGCCAACCAGCGTGCTGCTGAAGATCGGGGTGCTCACCAGTTGAAATGTTCCATCGCCGTTGCCCAGAAACATTTGGCCGGTGCCGCTGGCCACATCCTTTTTGCCATCTCCATTGAAGTCGCCCGACACCAGGTTTTCCGCCCTCACCGTCAACGGCAGCGTCTTCGGCGTGCCAAACGTCCCGTCGCCGTTCCCCGGGAAAAACGTCAGGACCCCGCTGGAATTCGTCCCCGTGCCGTAGCCGTTGACCGCGACCACCACATCCAATTTGCCGTCTCCGTTGAAATCGTCGATGACTGCGCTGTCCGTGGGGCCGGCGCCCAGCATGTAAGTCTGACCGACCGTGAACGTGCCATCCGCACTGCCCAGAAGTACGGTCATCGCCGAGGTTTGTGTCGTCGTTCCGCTGAAGCCCACAGCAACGATGTCAGGGTTGCCATCCCCGTTCAGGTCGCCGGCCACTGCACCAAAGGGAGCGTTCGTGGCGGGAAGAGACTGCTGCACCGAGCTGCCAAAGCTGCCGTTGGCCTGGATGACAAACGTGTACAGCACATTGGTCCCAACGGTGCCGTTGAAGCCGGTCACCGCAGCCATGCGCTTGCCGCCGGTGGACACACCCGCATACAGCAAATCGGTCGAGTTGACCCCGATTGTTGGGTCAGGACATTTACCTCCGAAATTGCCGCCGGTGGTGGTTAGCCCGGCTTCGCTGTGGAGTAACTGGTCTACGCTGTTGACCACGGAGACTGGCATGCCATAGGGATCGGAGATGTCGTAGGAGTATGGAACGTTCCCGGCAATCAGTGAGCAATTTGGCTGTCGTACCACGACCAATCCGTTCGCCGTGGAGCCCAGGATCACGGTGGCGTTCCCCACGAACGGCGCTACGGCCGAATCCTGGGGAGGAAGCATCACATCAGGTTTCGTCTCCGCCAACGGATCATCGGTGGGAGTTTCGGCCTTATCCGCCCTAGCGGCGCCCTGTGCCCCGAACATTCGCCGGGTATGTCGCGTCGAGGCAACCTTCGTTCCCGATCCCAGCGAGGGGCCGCCGCCTGCGGCAGACGTCGATATGCCGGCCTGCGCGAATCCCAGCGGCGGCAGCATACTCAAAGCACCGGCCACACTCAAGATCGTCGCCCATTTCGCGGCCCATTTGATGGAATTGCCCAGGTTCAGCAGGCTCAGCGATAGTGGATGCGTTGCCGGAAGGCTGCGTAAGTACGGCCAGACATGCATGGCATTGCGCTCCTGATCAACGGGTGTTTTATTGCCCTTTGGCGGTCAGCTTGCAACCCAGGACTTTATAGCCGAGCGCATTGCCGCACAAGTGAAATGGGGTATCTGTTACGGTAACAAGCCGTGATATCCTGCGTTTGCAATGGCGGGCGCGACCCCCTAGCGTTCTCCCTCCCGCGAGTAACTTCGACGGCTTCGAGTGAATTCGTATGAACGGGAAGCTTGGCTATCCTCTCCATCTTGGGGTGGCGGAGACAGTATCCGCCGAAGATGTTCGCGGGCAGTTGCAGCGTATCCTCGCATCTTCTCCTTTTCTCAATGCGCGCCGGGCCAGCCAGTTCCTGCGCTTTGTCGTAGAGGGCACGTTGGCCGGCGAAGATGGGTTTAAGGAATATCTGATTGGGATCGAGGTGTTTCAACGCCCTCAAAATTACGACCCGAAAGATGATCCAGTGGTCCGGATTGAGGCCGGGCGCCTGCGCAAGAAGCTGGCGGAATTTTACGCTGGACCGGGCGTAAACGATCCGATCCTCATTGAGTTACCCAAGGGCGGGTATGTGCCGGTTTTTCGCGAGCGACCGGCTGGCGTAGAACTGGAGAATGTCGAGGTTAAGACCAGCCCGGAACCAAGAGCCCAGCGGCTGACGGATAGAGCCGTAGCTGCTCCGAACTCGAAATTCTGGAGAATGATTGCGCTGTTGGGCCTGGCAGCGGCAGTTCTCATTGTCGCCGGGATTTATTATCGTGCGCACCCAATCAAACCCCTCACAGAAAAGGACACGATCGTCGTCGCGGATTTCGCGAACTCGACGGGCGACTCGGTATTCGACGATACGCTTAAAACCGCGCTGACACTGTCTCTACGGCAATCGCCTTTCTTGAATGTGCTCCCCGACAGCAACGTTAGGAGAATTCTGAAACTGATGACCCTCCCGGCCAATGCGAGACTGCTGCCGGAGGTGACCCGCGACCTTTGCCAGCGAGCCGGAAGCAAGGCAACCATCGCCGGGGCGATTGCGAGCCTGGGCAGCGAATACGTTTTGCAGTTAAAAGCAGTGATCTGCCGGAGCGGGGCCACCTTGGCGGAGGAACAGGTTACGGCTAAGGATAAGGAGAACGTCCTGGAGGCTTTGGGGCGCGCTGCCTCCAGGCTGCGCGTTGACTTGGGCGAATCACTCAGCACTGTACAACGGTTCGATACTCCGCTGGTTGAGGCTACCACGCCTTCGCTGGAGGCGCTGAGAGCGTTCAGCCTGGGCAGAAAAGCGCTCAATGAAAAAGGCGAGGCCGCTGCTCTCCCTTACCATCTGCGGGCAATCGAACTTGATCCAGGATTTGCCGTCGCATATCGCGCAGCAGGTGCTGATTACGGTGGCATGGGTGAGACCGGACGCGCTACTGAGTATTACACCAAAGCTTTCGAGGTACGAGGGCGTGCAGGCGGACTCGAAAGGCTGATGATCACCACCATCTACTACGAAAATGTGACCGGAGAATTGGGCAAAGCGGCGCAGGCCTACCAGGAGCAAATCCAAAACTACCCGCATTATCCGGCCTATACCGGTCTGGGCGTTACCTACAACGAACTGGGAGAACACGAGAAGGCAGCGGAAGCCTATCGCCAACAGATCCGCCTCACCCCAGAGAGTGTCGTCGGATATGGGAATCTCGCTTTCAGCCTGCTCGCCTTGCAGCGTCTCGACGAGGCGCGGAGCGTGGTTCGGCAGGCGCAGGCGCGAAACCTGGATGATTTCGTGCTCAGGCAGACTCTCTATGCCTCGGCTTTTATTGCAGGGGACTCTTCCAGCATGGCGGAACAGCAACGGTGGTTTGCCGGCAAGCCGGAAGAGAACAACGGGCTTTCCCTCGAATCCGATAGCGAGGCCTATGTTGGCCATCTTCGCAAAGCGCGAGACCTGACCAAGCAAGCCATGGATTCCGCGATCCGCGGCGACAGCAAGGAAACCGCAGCGATCTGGCTGGAGAATGAAGCCCTGCGTGAGGCGGCTCTCGGCAACATGGCTGCTGCAAAGCAGGCTGCGGCTGCCGGTCTGAAGTTAGCCCCAGACAGTATGGGGACATCTGCCGAGGCGGCACTGGCGTTCGCCATGGTCCGAGATGCGGCACGAGCAAAATCGCTGGCGCAGGATCTGAACCAGCGTTTCCCACTGCATACCCAGATACAATCTCTCTGGCTGCCCGCCATCGACGCACAACTGGCGCTCGCCGAAAAGAATCCGGCAAAAGCCATCGACGATTTGCAAACGCCTCTTCCACCGATCGAATTTGCGCTCATTCCGTTTGTGGCCAACATCTCGTGCCTCTATCCAACGTATATTCGCGGCGAGGCATATCTGTCAGCGGGAAATGGAAGCGCGGCCAGTCGCGAGTTTCACAAGATTCTCGACCACACCGGAATTGTGTGGAACTGCTGGACCGCAGCATTGGCGCACCTGGGTGACGCGCGGGCGAACGCTCTCGAATCAAGAACCTTGCAAGGCGCGGAGGCCGACGCGGCACGGGCGCGCGCCATGGCAGCCTACAAAGACTTTCTCACCCTTTGGAAAGACGCCGATCTCGACATCCCCATCTATAAAGCGGCGAAAGCTGAGTATGCGAAGTTGCAATAGCGCTTGATCCAACCGCTCCATGACAACATTACGGAAAATTGCCGTTGTCATCTCCACAGGCTGGCTCCTGCTTGTACCGCTCTCCGCGCAGACCAAGTCTGTCTTGCAGGACCAGTCCCTTCATATCAACCAACTTCAGTTCATCGGCACCCACAACAGCTACCATGCCGGTCTAGCGCCCGGGGAGGCCGCCCTGTTGCGCCGGCAGCAGCGGCGCTTATACCAGGCGATCGATTACCGGCATCCCCCGCTCGACCAGCAGCTAACCGCCGGCGTTCGCCAAATCGAGCTGGATATCTTCCCCGATCCGCAGGGTGGGCGCTTTACTCATCCGCCCGTAATTTCACCGGCTGCATCCGCCGGCCCCAACTTCGATCCTGAAGGCGAAACGCAAAAGCCCGGCTTCAAGGTCATGCATCTACAGGATCTCGATCAGCGCAGCACATGCCCTACCCTGGTTCACTGCCTTGCCATCGTGCGCTCGTGGTCGCGGCAACACCCGGAACATCTGCCCGTCTTCATCCTTGTCGACTGCAAAACTGCCCGCATCCCCGCGCCATCGGGTGGTGTGAACTTCGAGTCAATGACGGCGGCGCTATTCGATGCGCTTCAGGGGGAAATCCTCTCCGTCTTCCAGCCCGGGGAAATCATCACGCCAGACCAGGTACGAGGCGCCCACGCGACCCTGCTCGAGGCGATTTCCGCGGGCGGCTGGCCCACCCTCGCGGCGGCACGAGGTAAGGTCATATTTCTCCTCGATAACCTTGATCTCGCATCCGTCTATGACCGGGGTCACGGCGCATTGCGCGGTCGCATATTGTTCCCCGACACGACCCCTGGTACGCCCGACTCCGCTTTCGTCGATGTGAACAACGGCCCTCGAGGCAAAATTGAGGCTCTCGTCCGGCAGGGCTACCTGGTGCGCACCCGCGCGGATGCTGACACCAGGGAAGCGCGTACCGGCAGCACCTTTCGCCGCGACGAGGCACTCGCCTCAGGCGCGCAATTGGTCAGCACGGATTATCCCGCTTCTGAACCTGCCCCCTGGACCGGTTACTCCGTCAGCTTTGCGCAAGGCTCCATGGCACGCTGCAACCCCATCAACCAGCCGCCGGCTTGCCGGAATGACCTGTTGGAGCCCCCTGCGCAGCACTAGGAAAAGCGGGACGGAAAAGCAGGCGGGTGGCGGGTGGCCCAGGTCTGGCTTTTGAGACCTGGGGTTCTTGGGGAGGGCCTGAGTCTGATGCCCGCAAACAGGAAAACCATTGCCGTGCGTGACTACTGGCTGTGGGTAGGTCCCGTCTCAATCGTGTTCACCGGGCTGATTCCCCAGTTCACCAGTCCATCAGCCAGTGTTCTATTCGGATACAACGTGAGTTGGGCGCCGTCGTCTAAGGATCTAATTCCCAGGAAGAAGCTGGAATCGCTGACCGGCCGGAATAACACGTTCACCTCTCCGCCGCTGCCGGATTCCGTCGACATCTCCCATCGCTGGTTATCCCAGCCGGAACCGGATGCCGGCTTCGGCTTACAAGGGTACTGGACGATCTCGTGATAGCTGGTCCCGGAAAGATCAGCGCAGAGGCGACTCTTGACGTTAACCATCTGCACGATCGTCCCCGCGTCATTCGTTGGGTAAAAGTCCCACTGTTGGCTGGCGCTGCCTTGGCTGAACGTTGCCTGAACAAGTAGGGCATTATTCTCGGTACTGCCATGCAACACGTCGATTACGAAACCGGAACGTTGCGAGCGGATCACGACTCGGGGAAAGGTCCTGGAAACTCCGACGTCGCCGGTGAGAGACGCCCAGGCGTATCCGCGCCCATACCGCAGGGCGGTTATGCCGACAACATTTGTTCCCTTACCACCGGTAGACCCCAAGAACACGGCTCCCCCGAAACTGAAGACCCCGCCATCATCCGAAACCATCCAATAGCCAGTGACCTGGCCGGCCGCATCCAGGCTTAACGCTGCGCTGGTAACTGGGTGGCCTCCTGGTTTCTTTCCTCCGGTCGAGCCAAAGAAAACGGCATCGCCGAAGCTGTACACACCTCCGTCCTCCATGAAGACGTAGTAGCCCAATCCGGAAAGGGAGCCGACAATCTCTTCTGGGCTGCCCTTTTTGCGAACATCGCCGTATGACTTGGCGGTTCCCGCCGTCCACACCGCTCCGTTAGAGTCTAGCGCCCATAACCCCCGGCCATCAGGCGTAGCTGCCGCTCCCACAATCTTGGCGTTAGTGGGGTTATAACCGGAGCACTTGCTTAGAGCTATCTCCGTCGTTAGGCCCGCAGATCAGGGGCGCATCTCCGCGAGCGTATAGGGTGCCGGTTTCGTTGGAGCCGCTATCGCTCGACAAGGCTGGCCCCAGGCCGATTTTTTCCCCGGTCACCACCCAATAACCATTGTGACCAGGAACCGCGACGATGTTACCGGCATGTGGGACATTGGCAAATTCCGGAGCGCCGTCCAAAGCTATTGTGCGCTTGGTTGTCTGAACCCAGAACCCTCCATTCGGTGCAACGGCGATGTTTGAAGCAAAGGAGCTGCCCCCGCACATCGCCAAGAGGACGAAGGTACCTAAGATTGAGATTACCCTGGAGTTCATCCGCCAATCCTTTCATCGCCTTTGGGCGATCGGTCGTAGCTCACAAGGGGGATAGGCCGGCCCAGTAGGGCAGAAAGCAATAGTATATTAGTGCGGAAACGGCATACGTTTCCGAGGGAATCGGGAACGGGGAACTCAGGGGCGTTCACCAATCATTAAGCAGTTGTAACTAAACGTCTGGCTTAGGATTTCATTTGAATGAAGTAATTTCTAGGTCCAGCTCGTGCCTTCTGATTCGCCTATCACCAAAGCATCAGGTAAACTTCCCGTCCGGAAGCTGTGAAAAATTCGTTTGAGCTGGGTGAGGCAATCTGGTCTCCATGGGCAGCCGTCTAGGCTAGCTGGACGAGGTTGGCAATGATCGCGTGTATGTTCCTTGGAAAGCCAAAGCACAGCGCTTTTTGGGAGTGAGAGGGGCTGGAGGGCTCATTCGGAACCCACTTAGGCGGCTGCTGCAACTGCGGCATTGATCTTGCGCCGTATGCTGAACCAGCGGATGATGTTGTAACTGAGGCAAGCCCAGGTAGCTTCCATCGACGTCTTCCGTTTTCCTCGACATCGAAATTGCCGAAGTCCGCAACGCTCCTTTATCCAGGCGTGCGGGAACTCGGCGATCTGTGATCGTTGGCGGTAGATTTGTTTTGCCTCTTCGGTCTGCATCTTGGCTTTAAATGCGATCGTCCCAGGGGGCTCCTCAAGGCGAGTGACAGATCGCCGCCAATCGGGTCCCGCTTTCTTAGAAGCGCACTGATCGCGGTATGCGCAGCAGCGGCAAGCAGCCTTGGGCGCTTTGTATACATGCGTGCGGACTCCGTGCCCGCGATTGATGAGAGCATGATGAGTGAGTCGTTGTCCGGCGGGACAAAGGTAGACATCGTGCTCTCGATCGTAGGGAAACGCATTCCCTATAAAGGCGGCGCTACGGCCCTGAGCATCGCATTCCACCGGCTTCCAGCTATCTTGCCAGGAACCATAGAAATCGACCCCGCAGGCCGCAGCGGCCTGCACCGACGCATGGTTGGTATAGTCACCATCGGCCACCAGCTGCTTCGGTAGACATCCCAGAGTCGCCTGGCAGCGCTCAAGAGCCGGTTCCAATTGGCGATAATCGATGGCATCGGTGGTTGTCTCCACATTCACCACCAGTCCGTGGGTGGTGTCGGTAACCAACTGTACGTTGTAGCTGGGCACGGTGGCCCCCTCACCGTTTCTCATCACATGGGCCTCGGGGTCAGTGCTGGAGGCTCTGGCTACGAATTGATCGCGGTCATGCTTCTTGTTCTCCTGCAGACGCTCAACCTCGCGAAACGCTGCCTCCAGGCGACTGATTCGTTGCCGCGCCGCACGGCGCTTCGCAGCGGCTTGGCGCTTGGCTGTCTTCTCTTCCTCGGCGGACTGTTCGTTCATCTCCTGCACTTGCGCTCGCGCCAAAGCCAAATGAGCCTCCAACTTCTCTTTGCGTCGAAAGGTGTTACCGCTGGCATTGGCTTTGATCTTGGTGCCATCCAACGTGACTCGCTGCATGGTGATCAGCCCCTCAGCACTCAGCATGCCCAGCACCTGTGCGAACAGATTGTCTAATGCCTCTTTGTAATCAGAACGGAAACCGGACAAAGTGCGATGACTGATCGGCTTTAATCCGCAAAGCCACTGCAGGCCGGGCTCGAACTCACACCGCCGTGCCAGCTCACGAGCCGAGCTAATCCCTTGGCTGTAGGCATACAGCCACAAGCTGATTAACAACTGCGGCGCTGTATGGTCGCGGCCAGCGTACCCTTCAACAGCTGCAATCTCGGCATGGTACAGACTCAGGTCCATGCGCGCTACCAGTTGCCAGATCGACCGCGCACTGTGGTCCTCCTCGATTAGTCGCTCGACGTCAACGGTATGCAAAAGCAGTTGAGAACGGTCAATCGATGCCAGGCGGGGTAGGGGTGGAAAGGTGCTCACGCTTGCAGTGTAGTGGCATCAGCACATCCGCAACAGTTCATGAGTTGATGCCACCGTCAATTTCTTCACACCTTCCCGTCCCCCAGTTCTGTCTGAGTTTGGGGACGTGGTGCTCGTACGATTCCCGTTTGCGAAACCAGACAGCTTTCAAGCAGCGGCCCGGAGTCGTCGTCAGCAGCCGCGCCTATAACGTCGCCAGGCCGGATGTAGTCATCATGGCGATCACCAGCCAGCTTCGCTCGCCCTCCAGGCCCGCTCATTTCAGCTTGGATCACGACTGTGTTCCCGTCGGTAGGGATCAGCTCGATCACTTTGACTCGAAAGTTCGGAACGGCATTCGGAAACGCGCGCCAAATAACATCGATGCCACCACGGATCGGCACGACGCTTTCGCGGCCGTATGGGGCATATCGTCCCAGTGCGCCATCTGCGCAAAGACCGAGCATGCCATCGACGTCGTGGGCATCGTAGGCAGTGAAGAACTGTTGGGCGGTCGATACGTAGTCTTTCGCGTTCCCTTTCATCTCTATGCTCCTTTGGGGTCGCTTTTGTCGGGGATCTTGTGCCCTAGTATTCAAACCACTGGCTGAGCGCTTTGACCTTCTCCTCCGTATACGGCGGGAACAAGTGCTCAATGGCTACGTCGGGCGGCGAAATCAGAACTGATTTCGCGTGCGTGAGAGCGTCAAACCCGGCCTTGCCGTAGTAGTGACCGATACCGGAATATCCGACCCCGCCAAAGGGCATGGTTTCGATAAACAGGTGAATGTTTACCTGATTGATCGCGCCGCCGCCGAAGGACAAGCTTGCGAGGAAGTGATCGATCGCCTGCTGATCTCGGCTGAAGAGGAAGCCGGAAAGAGGCTTCGGATGCTTCTTCACCTCGCGAATGGCCGCATCCATGTCCTTGTAGGTGAGGATTGGAAGAAGCGGCCCAAAGATCTCGTCCTCCATGATCGGATCGTCCCAAGTCACTGGATAGATGACCGTGGGATCGAGATAGCGTGCCTCCGGGTCGGAGGCCCCGCCTATGACGACTTTTTTTTGATCGATGAGGCCCGCCAAGCGTTCGGTGGCCTTTGGGCTGATAATGCGGGAATAGTCGTCGGGCCTGCTCTTAGGGTCGGTCCCGTACAGCTCAACCATAGCTTTCTTGCACTCTGCAACGAACTCCTCTGCAATTGATTCGTGCACGTAGGCGTAGCCGGGCGAGGTGCACCATTGGCCGCCCCAAGCCGTCGCACCCCAGACGATCTTCTTGGCTGCATCCGGAATATTTGCGGTCGCGTCAACGAAAGCCGGATTCTGCCCGCCTAGTTCGAGAAGAACGGGAGTCAGATTCTTTGCGGCCGCCTCCATGACGATCTTGCCAACCTTGACGCTGCCGGTGAAGAAGATGAAGTCGAAGGGCAGCTTGAGAAGCTCCGTCACCTCGTCTTTGCTGCCGGTGACGGCAGTGACGGCCCGAGGATCGAAATATTTTGGAATGAGATCGAGCAAGACCTTACTGGTGGCGGGCAAACCCTCGGAGAGTTTGAGGATGCATGGATTGCCAGCCGCAATAACCTGGACAGCGGGGTCGAAGAGCAGCGTCAGTGGTCCATTGAATGGCCCGATAACCAAGGTGACGCCGTAAGGTTCCCGATAGACTTTAGCAGTATGCCCGCTCTCCCGAAGGGCCTTGGGCACAACCACATCTACGGGCTTCATCCACTCCTTCAAATCTTGCTTCGCGAAGGCGACGGTTCCTACAGGCGCCATAATCTCGAAGACTTTCTCTTGGCTGGCCGTCTTGAAGTCGCTGCTCATCGCAGCCTCAAGAACCTCGGCGTTCTCATTGCACAAGTTCTCAAGGCGTGTCAGTTGGTCGATGCGCCACTCGTAAGACTTAGTCGCATCCGAATCGAAATATGCTTTCTGCTTATCGAAGATTTCCTGGAACTGATTCATCTGAGTCTCCTTCGCACATCGGTTGTCGAAGCCGCTTTGCAGCAGCGTTGCGAGCCCTTTAGGCCATCGTGAGGACCATGCGGAATCGCGCGTCACCAGACATCATGCGCCGATACGCTTCTTCGGCCCTTTCCAACGGAAGAGTTTCGATCATGGGCCGAACGTCAGTGAGTACGCTGAAATCAAGAGTGTCCTGGGTCTCGATCGCTCTTCCTGTCAGGCTTCCTATGACAGAGCGGCCACCAAAAATCAGCGGAACTCCGTTGACCGGAATTGGATCGCCTGAGACGCCAACCACAACGAGCCTGCCGCGAACGGAGAGGCCAGGAAGCAGGCCGGCGATTGCGGCTCCGCTGGGGGCGGTCGCCAAGATGACGTCGGCACCTCCCAGCTTCTGCAGTGCTGCTCCCGCATCCTCGGCCTTGGCGTCGATGTAAATGTGCGCTCCCAGCTTGGGCGCGAGATGTTCTTTGTCTGGACCGAAGCCGATCGCAACGGTGCGGAAGCCCATCTTTTTGGCGTATTGCACGCCGAGATGCCCCAGACCGCCGATACCCTGGATAGCAACGGTATCGCCAGCACGTCCGGTGTTGCGGAGCGCATTGAATGTGGTGATGCCGGCGCAGACCAACGGGGCCGCATCTTCTGATTTGAGCTCTTCAGGTATGAGAGCCAGTGCGCGTGCCTCTGCGATCATCATTTCCGCATAGCCGCCATCACTCGTCACGCCAGTGATAATGGGGTTCTGGCAATATGCCGTGTCGCCGCGGCGACAGGTCTCGCAGGTTCCGTCTTCACCTCCAAAGAACCCGACTCCTACACGCTGGCCGACCTTCCAGGTCGTAACACGCCGGCCAACCTCCTCGATGCGGCCAATTGCTTCATGGCCCGGCACACGCGGATACACGACGCCGGGCAGTTGTCCCTCAACGGTGCCCGCGTCTGAGTGACATACACCGCAAGCCTCTACCCGGATACGTACTTGTTCCTCACCCGGCCCGACGACAGGCTTCTCGACGAGGCGAAAAGTCCCGGGTTTGGTTATCTCGACCGCCTTATATGTTTTTCCCATTTTCGTCTCCTATCGATCTGGAAGAACTCATGTGTCGTCGTTCACAAGAATTGCGGACAAGCGGCAGGTTGAAAATTCGCCGTTGCTCGCGATCCTGGCTCTATGTCGCGAGACAGAGCTGGGTCAGAGGACGCCTTTGTGACCAACTACGCCTCTCCCATTGTTTTGGAAGTTTCAATCCTTGTCTTGATTGAAAGTGCCGCAGTTTGGCGTTTCTGTTGGGCTTTACAGCGTTTTTATTCTGGTGCTTACAGAGTAACCGCGCCCAACGCGGCTTTTCCTCAAGAAAAGCCGCACTTCGCAGCCCTGTCCTGTTCAGCAGTAGAAGTGAAAATGCTCTAGTGGGTGGGAAACGCGAGTGACGACCTTTACTTCTCTTCAGGCGCGGGGAGGTTGAACGCCTTCGGCATCGGTGCGTTTGCTCTTCGCCACCGTCCTGGCGAAGTTCCAACAATCTCACGGAAGCTTCGATTGAAAGCTGGCTGGTCAGTGAATCCGACTTCCAACGCGACTGTTAGTAAAGAGTCGTTCGAGTGCAACAAGAGAGACTTTGCGGCTTCAACTCGCTTATAGAGCAAGTAGCGCCGGACGGGAACACCAAACGACCTTTTGAATGCGCGCATGAAACGACCCGCCGATAGCGCACACTCTTTTGCAAGATCGGCAAGCGCCAGATCACCATCCAGATGTTCGTTCAACACCTCGATCGCTCGATCCTGTTGCCAGATCGTCAACCCCCCGGTAACAACCTCCGGCGGCTGGCTCCGGCCCTGGTATGTGCGGCTCAGATGAGCGCAGAACATCATGATCATTTCGTCGATAACTAAGCGTGGAAGCTGAAGCGGACGATCAGAGAACGGCAACATCATCCGGGCCCAATGAAGAATCACGTCATCCTTGGTTCCCGGGGTGCAATGCAAGTTGCGAATGCGCTTTTGCTCGTTCTCGTCACTGAATCGATTGATAACTGACCGGGGTATATAGACGTGAACCGAGTCGAAACCTGAAGTTCGCAGTGCGACCGGCTCCGACTCCATATCGAATATCTGAATCCCGCCGGCATCCCATTCGGTGACACGATGAAAGCGTCCGTCAAGCCACGTTCCCCAGCCCTTAATGCTGTCGGGACGGCGCAGGTGCACGGATATCGAAAAAGCCTTTTCTGGTGGAATGTGTGGAGTGGGTCCAGGAAAGCCGTTCGGCATTCGCATACGTGTCAACGCAACCTGAGAGTTTCCCTTGGGACCAAGCACAAGTGAGGAAGACTCCAGCAGAGAAAAATGCTCCGCCAATCTTTTTCCAAACATGCCTTGAAGCATATGTTCTGCCTCGCACCGCACTAGAACTTACCGTTGCTATTTTTCCATTGATCGCGAGGTGGAATCGCTTCGAGCGTATCCCAGTGCTCGGCGATCCTACCCTTTTCAATGCGGAAGAGGTCATAAATGCCAGTGGGTACGCCACCAAACGTAGCCTCGGCGACGACGAGGACGAAGTTACCCTCGCCAAGTATCTTGTGCACGCTTTTGTATACGACCGCCTGACCTTTGGCGGCAAGAGCCTGTAAGCCCGCAATCAGCCCCGGGATTGTATCGGCCACCCAGGGGTTGTGCTGAATGTATTGGGTTCCGTTGAAGTACCTCGGGAAGGTCTCCCGACGGCCTGCGAGAAGGTCCTCCATATAGCGCTGCATGAGCGCCTTATTTGCATCGGTCTTGTCCAGATCGGAGGCGATCGTGGGACCGTCGATCATCGTGTGCCCGCTGGGGCTAGGTTCGGTCGCGGTCTCCTGCAAATTATCCCAATGCTCGACGATCAGGGAATCTTCGTAGCGGAAGATGTCAAATCCGATGCGTGGTCCGAAGAAGTTGTACTGCGTGTGAGCGAAGACATAGTCCCCATCTTCAAAGACGCGGATCGTATTGACGGACGCATCGGGCGGCATGTTCTTGATGAGGGCGGCGACACCTGCCGGACCGGGTCCCACCTGCAAGTTGTGCTGGATATACTTATTGGGATTGACATATGCGAGCGGAACCGGATCTTTGGTCTCAAGCGACTTCAGCAGATCGATGACCTGTTGTTTACGGCTGGGCGCCATGGGTCCTCCGGGACAATCTCTCTCTTTGTAATAATGGACCATTCGGTCCTTTATTTGCAAGCCTCGCAGTCGAATTGACCGATAATGTTGCAATGGGACGACGAAAACTGTTCACCAGAGAAGATGTCCTCAACAAAACGATTCCCGTCTTCTGGAAGCATGGCCTTGCCGAGACGAGTGTTCAGGACCTTGAGCAGGCCACGGGGGTGCGCAAATCCGGCTTATATGCAGAGTTCAAAGACAAAGAGGACCTATTTGTCGCGAGCATACGCCAATATTTTGACATGCTGACGGCACGCGGAACCCTAACGAAGCAGCCTTTGGGTTGGAACAACGTCGAGGGCTTTCTGAAGGTCTGTTACGGGAGTTGGGGACAGAAGGGGTGCTTTTCGGTGAACTCCATGCGCGAGTTTGCGGATCTTCCCCCCAAAGCCCGCCAGATCATGATTGCGAATATGACGAAAGCCCATCAGCTCCTGATCGACAATCTAGCCGCAGCACGTGGAGGGACCGACGACAATGAATCCCTGGCTGATCTAATCATCACGTTCTTTTGCGGAATTTGCCTAGAGCAGAATCTCGGCCCCGACCGCACTCAAATTACGAAGAAGATTGAAGCCTTCATGCAGTTGATTCGGGGAAAGGGATGAATGTGCCTTCGACGAAGTCGCTGGAAAGCGCCACGAAACAAGGCCGAAGCAGTGGTGGCGGAAGACGCCGTGCGCTCAAATGTAAGCCGACGCCCAAGTAGCTAAGAATGTCATCCGGCACCTTTCGCCACACCCGTCCGCTCGAGCGACGAGTCGTTTCCTCCGGCAAGTGAACCAGAAATTTACCTCCGCGCTTGCCAAGGCAGATAGTGAATGATAAAGGACGCTATCATACGCTTACGGATATGGCGTTCGAACAACCGTTTTCAAAACGCAATCGCTACAGTGGTGCGGCAAAGGAGATCACCATCCGGGAAGACGCGGCCGAAAATCTCCGCTACGTTGTGCTGCAGACGGCGGTTGATTTGGGATGGGCACCGTCAGTCAGATATGAAGGCGGCCTCCCGCATGACTATCGAGCGTCGCTGACGAGCAGGAGCGGGAGAACGCCGGCGCATTTCATATCTGCCCCAGGTTCGTACCTTCAACACAGATAGGCTACTCCTGCCGGTTTTCTTGGAGCAAACATCGGCGGGTACGACGGAGATGCGAGCGCCCTGAAGAGTGGGAACTATCCCACTCAAGCCAAAAGAAGGCTTGAATGGGCCACCCATCCGTGTCTATAACACAGGCCTCGTGATTATGCGTTCACATCGAGAACAACCCGGCCCCGCACCTGCCCGGCCAGGATTTTTTCGGAAAGATCCTTTACTTTCGAAAGCGGCTCGAGGGTAGCAATGGCGTCCAGCTTGGCCATCGGCAACTGGCTGGCGAGCCGGCGCCACGCTTCCATGCGCAAGGCCTTGGGGGCCTGCACGGAGTTGATGCCCAGCAACGAAACGTTACGCAGGATGAAGGGGAATACAGTCATGGGCAATTCCGCGCCGCCGGCCAGTCCGCAGGACGCGACAGAACCGTAAGAAGCTGTGGTCGCCAGCACTGTAGCCAGTGTCTGGCCACCTACGCTGTCGATGGCACCCGCCCAACGCTCCGATGCCAGCGGCGACGTCTTCTGCGCCAGCTCAGCACGGTCAACCATGGTGGCGGCCCCAAGATCGCGCAGCCACGAATGAAGCTCCGGGCGCCCGGTTGAGGCTGCCACCTTGTAGCCACGTGCCGCCAGCAAAGCGACGGCTATCGACCCGACACCACCGGCCGCGCCGGTAACCAGCACCTCCCTCTCGCTGAGCCTGAGGCCGTTGTGCTCCAGCGCCATCATCGCCAGCATGGCGGTGAAACCCGCTGTACCTACTGCCATCGCCTGCATCGCACTTATCCCATCCGGCACATGCACGAGGGAATCGGCGAGCAGCCGCGCAAGCTGGCTGTATCCGCCCCAGATGGTCTCTCCAAGTCCTTGCCCAGTTACCAGGACCTCGTCTCCGGCTTTGAACTCGCCCGTGTTTGATTCCAACACCTTGCCGGCGAGATCAACGCCGAGCACCATGGGGAATTTGCGGATGACCTTGCCGCGCCCGGTGATCGCCAGCCCGTCCTTGTAGTTCAGCGACGAATACATTCCCTGGACCAGAACTTCGCCCGCAGGCAGAGAGCCGCGGGGGATGTCCTTGAAGCCAACGCTGTATTGTCTGCTGTCGCCTGCAGCGATCAGGGCGCGAAAAGTGTCTGGCATCGCATGTCCTCGCATGATGGTGTGGTGCAGCGTGACGGTCCCGGCTTGTTAACGGATGTTGATGCTAGGTTGGCTCGACGATCTTTCCCTGCCGGCGAAGATGCTCCCGTACCGCGTGCGGAGCTCCATGAAGCACGCTCCGCCAGCCGAGTTGCGCCCATCGGAGATCCATCAAGCGTCCGGTATATGCAAAGGGGAAATTGGCTTCAATCAGCGCGCTGAGCCGCTCCCTTGGGAAAGCGGGCATGTCGCAGACGCCCCCACCGAGCACGATGGCCTGGGGCGAGAACATCGCCACCGCCGCCCCGACGGCAAAGGCTTGACTGCGCACGAAAGCTTCAAGATCGCAGGCAAGTTCATGGTTCCCGGCTGCCAGCATAAACACGGTTTCGATCAATGCGCCGTGATGGTCAGCGATCATTTTTAGCACTCGCCCGGAGACATAGGCCTCCAGGCAGTCTGGACGCACGCCCTCCATCCGGCGCCCCTCGCCCTTGAAGGGCATGTGGCCTATTTCCAGAGCCCAGCCAGAGCCGCGGAACGGGCGACCCTCCTCAAGGAAAGCTGCACCCACACCTGTGCCAAAGAACAGCCCGAGTACAGTGCTCGCGCCCTGAACCGCTCCCGCAAGACTCTCTCCAATCAGTGCAAGAACGGAGTCCCGCTCCAGCAGGACGGGTATTCCGATCCGCGCGCCGAGTTCGCCGGCGAGACGCCGGTGGTTGAGCTCCGGAATGTTAGCAGCAAATAACACGCGGTCTTCATCCGTGTCGAGAAAACCTGGAACGGTCGAGACAACGATGTCCGGCTCGAGTTCTGCTTCCTCCATGACTGCATAGATCATCCCCGCAAGGCTGGCGATCGGATTCCCATTGCGCAGTTCGTCGGAGGAAAACAGCCGTATGTAGGTGTGCGGCTTTCCGGCAACCGTGAAGCCAAACTTCACCTTCGTTCCTCCGATATCGACGACAAGGATGGTTGTCATGACAACATCTCCAGCCTGGTCAGAAATTCGGCGAGCGCATCTCTGAACTCGACCACATATCTGTCCCTGTCAACCGTCTTTGATGTGATCGTCCGCGCCACGGCATGGGGCAGTAGAGCTTGCAGTCTTTCGGCGTAAACCAGTGGATGCACATAGTCCTGCGCATTGCCAACAATCAGAGTCGGGATCCTGATTTGCTTGAACATTTCGCCGCTGATCCCCAGTGTGTCCCGGGGAATACGGGATAGCAACGCAATCGTGCTCCCTGGATTGGGCCGGGTGAAGAACCAGCGTAATGATCCGGCATTATCCGGCGAGACGGCCTCGATAGCGGCAAGGGTCTGTGACATCTCAAACCGGCGAGCGCCTTCCACAGCGCCAAATTCTTTCAGGAGCCGCGCCACCTCCGGATACGCTGCCATGGTTTCAGGAGGTGGGCCGTCGACCCATGCAGGACGACCCAGAATCAGGCCGGAGACGCGGCTGGGATAGAGTGCTGCCAAGCGAAGTGCGATCGCAGCACCGAGCGAGATGCCGCCGGCAACAGCCTGATCGATTTCCAAATGATCGAGAAGCGCCAGTGCGTCCATAACGAAGCAGGCGATGGAAAGGCGTCCGGGATCGCCAAGCTCGGAGGCCCCGTGACCACGGCACTCCAGGGTGATCCGGCAGATTCCCGGAAGAGAAGGAAATACCTCGGCAGGCTGGTTATGGTCTGCTCCCAGGCCGTGCTGCCAAAGGACAGGCGAGCCGTCACCGGCTGCGTCGTATGCAAGCCTGCAACCGTCTGCGGTGATGAAGATGCCGCCGTTCACGCTGTGGTCCCCGCAAGGCGGGCGAGAACCTTGACGACCTGCCGTGTCTTCTCGACCGAAAAACCATGGCCGATCAAGGCTCCGCCATAGCCGGCGGAGCGCAGGGCCGCAACGAAGGCTGGAAGATCGACCGCACCGTCGCCGGCGGCGACTACCTGACCGGAAGCGTTGATATCTTTGGCGTGGGCGAGGAGAATTGAGTCGCCCGACAATTCAACCGCATGAGATATGACGGTTTCCTGATGCGGCAGGCTCTCGGGCGATAGCAGATTGGCTGCATCGAGCACAACGCCCAGGTACGGCGACGCAACTTCATCGAGCAGGCGTCGCGCGCTTGCGGCATCGCGGATAACATTGGCCGGCTCCGGTTCGACGGCGAGCTTGACGCCGGTCTGACCAGCGACCTCCAGGGCGTAGTCGAGTTCGGTAAGGAGGTCTCGCCACGCAGCCGCCGTCGTATTGCCGGGATGACTCTTCCACATATTGGACGGATCGCGAGAGCCAGTACATAGGGTAACGACGGGCGCACCCATCCTATGCGCTGCCTCCACCACATTGGCAAAGCCCACACGAGAGGCAATCCGGACGGCCGGGTCCGGGTGTGCCATGTTATAGGTGCCGGAGAGCGCGGCGATGACAAGGCCATTGCACCGCGCGTACTCGCCGACTTCCTCGGCTAATCCCTTCGGCAGGCTGTCAGGGAGGCTCACGAGTCCAGCGGAGAGTAGATTGAACTGCACTCCCGCGTAGCCATCCAAGGCAACGGTGGAGAGAACTCCTGCGGTGTTAGTGATCGGATAGGTTCGGGTAAAGATGGCCGGATACATCAGACAGCTCCCGATACATCGGCCAGCGCAACCGATCTGCCGGAACGAGCAGAGTGTGCAATAGCCACCATGGCGCGAACGGAAGCGATACCGTCCTCAATGGACGCGCCTTGCATCGGCACACCGTTGAGGATGACCTCTGCAAATCCTTCGAGTTGACGTCGATAGAAGTGACCATCGGCGCCAAGTACCCGGCGATAGGTTGCGTCACTCTCATGGAATATCTCGACCTCGCTCGATTTGTAGTACCAGGGGTTGAATATCTTCCCAATCGCGCTGCCGCGCTCGCCGTAGATTTGGAAACCCTCGTGCCAGTCCATTCTGACCGCAATCGTGAGATCGAGGTGGCCGAGGGCGCCGTTCTCGAATTCTGTTTCGACAAACCAACGATAGGCGCCGAATCGCTGCGAAAGCCGGGCATGTACCGTCTTGATGGGGCCACTCAAATGCCGGGCCAGATCGACCCGATGGCAGCCATGCGCCAGCATGTAATAGCGGGCCTTGTCAGTCTTGGGGTCATCCTTTGGCTTCAACGCCCTGGCGCCAAAACGCGGTACTGGCTGCACTGCGTCGGTTATGGTGTAGCGGTGGGTCGAATCGCAATACCAGGCTTTGAGGGCAAGAAGTTCACCGATTTCGTTGCGGATGAAGTCATGAGTTGCCTCGATGCCGGGATCGAAGCGCAACATATGCCCGACCTGCAATACAAGGCCTGTTTGCTCAACCTTGCGCGCCAGCTCCTCCACCTCTTCGACGGCGACGCCAACTGGTTTTTCGCAGAGCACATGCTTGCCGGCGGAGAGCGCCTTCATTGCAGCCGGTACATGGAAAGCGTCAGAGGTTGCAATGACGACAGCATCCACTTGTTCGTCGGCCAGCATTTCATCATAGTCAAGGTAGATGCGCTCGGCATCGTAAAACTTGCCGAAGCGCTGCGCCAAGCCTTCATCAGCATCGCAGACCGCACGCAGCACGACATTGCGGCCTTTTTGCACGGCCTCAAGATGGGCAAACTGCGAGATAGGACCGCACCCCAGTATCCCTATGCGTAGACTGTGCCGGTCTTTCATCACCAACATGATCGTTGCCTGGTCGGTTGACGACCTCAATGAGGTGGCATTGCGGCGACCTCCTAGTCAGATCGAACCACTCCTTTCCTCACGGTGACATTCCCCGGATAGGCGCCTTACGCCTGAGACGACAACAGCCCTCGGGTTTAGCGATGATCTTTTGGAATTCTGCAAGATAGGAAGATCGTTTTCAGGGCTGCCATTTGCAATCATGCGCCAACAGCTCTGTGGGTCTCTCTTCTCAAGAGGTAGGACAGATAAAGCCTCAACGTTTGGGTCCATCGACGGACGGGCTAGAACAGGCTGCGGAACAAGTCGAAGATGTGTCCCTCAGCGGCCAAAGCCGAACCTACTTTCAGCTAGTTACGGACGGCCTGAAGGCCGTCCCCTGCAAAGAATCGAATTTTCCGCAGCCTGTAAAAGCTTGCCGGTGAAATACGCGCCGGCGACTGCCGCGAAGACACCGTATTCCTCGTGGCGCACGTGGACGAAGTTCGAATCTTTCCATTTCGGTGAAGCGCGTCGATTACGGGATTCGGTGCATCTCCGACGATCCCGTAGAACAGCGTTTCACGCCGGCCTTGGCAAACATTTCCCATATTACGTCGGCTACGTTTTGTGCCGTGGAACACCTCCAGTGGGGAATTCGTTGAAGTGCGTACGCGCCTGCTGGTGCGGGTGCTCAGGCGCTCTTCTTCGAGGTGACGGCAGTGAAGGCAGACCAGCGTTGTTCTACCTCGTGACTACCGCAGTGCGGGCAGGGGGTCTTTTCCGCGTCATGCTCGGTGATGGTCAAGATCTTCGAGAATGTTTGCTTGCAGGCGTTGCAGAAAAAGTCATAGTGGGGCATAGAAACCTCCACGGTCGTCAACCTGGTACCGCTTTCGGTATCCAGGGAGAGAACCATTTTACGTCGATTTGTGCATGAGATGTTCGCCCGGCTTTTCCACAGCCGGTACTATCATCGCGGGCACTGTGACTCTCGCCTCGGACAAACTGACGGGACACAAATTGATCGTCGGTGGGTGCGACGGAGATGCGGGCAAGCCGCACGTACGGCTTTATGCGGGGGGCGCATAGTAATATGCGTCCCTACCGCGATCCGTATCTCCCCCTTGATTTCTACCTATCATGGATGTCCGGAATCTGGACAAAAAGAAGAGGCCACTCTTTGGACTGGCCTGCGGATTATCCCGCTTCCGAGCCTGCCGCCTGGACCGGTTACTCCGTCAGCTTTGCGCAAGGCTCCATGGCACGCTGCAACCATCAACCAGCCGCCGGCTTGCCGGAATGACCTGTTAGAGCCCCCCTGCGCAGCACTAACGGATTCCTGTTTGCCTGGGAAGTGATTTCGTTCGCCCGCAAAAATCTAAGTTGACTCAAGCGCGAAATGCCGACCTAATTCCGAATTAGTTCCGAATTAATTCAGAATAGGGATACGCATGGACATTCGCGCACAGTAACGGTTACAGTCCAACCATGAGCGACGCCAGCCTTTTTTCGGTCGACAGTGCCAGAGCCAGCATCTTGCTAAAAATAAAAGACTTACTTTTAACTAAATCTTGTAAGTTATTGATTCTAAGTGGTGGCCAGAGACGGGATCGAACCGCCGACGCCGGCCTTTTCAGGGCCGCGCTCTACCACTGAGCTATCTGGCCTCGGGGAATCCAAGGACGCTGCTTCCGCTTAAGTTGTGTCTGAGTCTGCAGCTTCAGGCGGAGGGCCCGGCCAGGTCAGCAACTGCGCATAAGCAACAAACGTCAGTATAGCAATCACCTCGCAGTGCGCAAAACTCCGGCTCGCAAGTCCCGGACCTGGCAGCACGATCAGCAGCCGATGATGTCGTACACTGAACGCTCGCAGTCCACAACTTGAAGACGCCGCTTGCCCCCTCTCCGCGCCTCAATCCGCTGGGTTCCTGTGCCTCATGCTGCTGGCTCGCTTCGCCACGCTGCTGTTCTGCCTGATGCCGGCCGCCATCGCACAGCCGCAAGCCGCCACGCAAAATGGCGAAACCCGCGCCGCGCGAGCCTTCGAGCACGCCCGCCAGCAAGGCCCGCTCGCCCTTTACGCCTTCTTTTACGACATGCCCAAGGGCGCCGATCTGCACACCCACCTGGCGGGCGCCGTGTATGCGGAAAGCTTCATCCGCCAGGCTGCGGAAGACAATCTCTGCGTCAACTCCAAGACCCTCGTGCTTTACAAGACCACGGCCATGACCCGCAGTCTGCCCCCGCAGCCGGTTTGTGGCGAAGAAGGCGAGCCGGCAGCCAACGCTCTCACCAACCAAAAGCTCTATGACCAGCTGATCGACACATTTTCCATGCGAACTTTTGTTCCCACCACCGAGGAGTCGGGGCACGATCACTTTTTCGCATCCTTCGATCATTTTCAAGCGGTAGAGGATCCCAGGCACGTGGGCGAGTGGGTCGATGAGTTGGCCAGCCGGGCCGCCGCTGCAAAACGAGCAATACCTTGAAATCATGCATACGCCCAACTTCAGGCCGGCCGCTGCGGCGCTGGCCGAGAATCTGGGGCCGATCGACATGCAGACGGATTTCGCCCACCTGCGCCAGCAGTTGCTCGACGCAGGTCTTGCAAAAATACCTGCCCGCACATGCGCGCGGAGTTCGATGAAGGCGAACGCCGCGCCGCGAGCTGGAACATTGCGGCGCAAGCGGAGCAACGCCGGCCTGCAATCTCCAGGTGCGCTTCCTCTACCAGGTGCTGCGCGCCTTGCCTTCGCCAGTCGGTCTTTGTCCAACTGGTCTGCGGCTTCGAGCTCGCCTCCGCAGACCCGCTGGTCGTGGGCATCAATATGGTGCAGCCGGAAGACTGGCCGCGTCGCCCTGGCCAACTACCGGCTGCAGATGCAGATGGTCCATGCGCTCCACACCCTCTACCCCAAGGTGCACATCACCCTGCACGCCGGCGAACTGGCGCCGGGAATGGTGCCGCCGGATGGATCTGCGCTTTCATATCCGCTCGGCGGTCGAAGTGGCGCATGCCGAACGCATCGGCCACGGCGTCGACGTGATGCAGGAGGACCATCCCTACGATCTGCTCAAGGAGATGGCCACCAAGCGAATCATGGCCGAGATCAACCTCACCAGCAATGACGTCATCCTTAACGTCAAGGGCGCAGACCATCCCTTGCCCATGTACCGCCTATATCACGTGCCGGTAGCGCTCTCCACCGATGACGAAGGCGTCTCCCGCATCAACCTGACCCACGAATATGTCCGCGCCGCGATGACTTACCCGCTCACCTACAGCGACTTTAAGCAGATGGTGCGGACCGGCCTCGAACACAGCTTCCTGCCCGGCGACAGTCTTTGGGAGCAGACGGGTCCATGGGAAAGCTATGCTCACGCGCGCGCCGCTTGCCGCGCGCAGCTTGGCCGCGAACAGGCTTCGGGAGCATGCGCATCGCTGCTCGCAAGCCAGCGAAAAGGCGCGCCAGCAATTCGAGCTGGAACGGCGGTTCCGTGCTTTCGCAGAAGCGGCTTTTCGGAATTTTACACCCGCTGAATAATGCGGTCCTTGACGACCCATGGTCGGGTGATCGCGTTACACTGCAGAAGCAGCGCATGCGCATTGTTCTCTCCAGCTTCGGCACTCTCGGCGATATCCATCCGCTCATAGCCCTGGCGCTCGAGTTGCGGCAGCGAGGCCACGTCCCGGTTCTGGCTGTTCCTGAACTCTTTCGTTCCAAGATCGTTTCGCTGGGCCTGGAATTTGCGCCCGGTCGGCCCCATCCTCGATCCGGAAGACAACCAGCTGGTGGCCATGTTGATGGACATTCGCAAGGGAACCGAGCGCACCCTGCGCGAGATACTGTTTCCCGCCATTCGCCAAAGCTACCGGGAGCTGCTCGCGGTGGTCGAGGCCAAGGGCGGTGCGGATCTGCTGCTCGCCGGAGAGCTGGTCTACCAGGCCCCGATCGTGGCCGAGGTCACGGGGATCCCGTGGGCCTCGCATGTGCTCGCGCCGCTGTCCTTTTTTTCCCGCTATGATGCGCCCGTACTGCCGCCTTATCCCATGCTGGCGCGCTTGCAACCGGCCCTGCCCGGAATGGGACGGGTAATTGCCCGCTTCGCGCGTTGGGTAACGCGCAGCTGGCCGGAGCCGATCTATCAGCTTCGTTCTGAGCTGGGGCTGGGCCGGGGCCCCGATCCCATCTTCGAAGCCAAGCACTCTCCCTATCTTGTCCTGGCCATGTTTTCACCCTTGCTGGGCGAGCCCCAGCCGGATTGGCCAGCTTCCACCAAGGTGACCGGCTTCGTTTTTTATGATGGCGACGCCGGCCAGCGTGATCTGCCCCCGGCGGTCGAACGCTTCCTGGAGCAGGGCCCGCCACCGCTGGTCTTTACCCTGGGCTCGGCCGCCGTTCTCGATGCCGGCGACTTTTACCAGCAGAGCGCGCTGGCTGCCGAGTTGATCGGCCAGCGTGCCGTGCTCCTGGTAGGGCAGCGATCCCGCGCAATGTCCCCGGCGACGTTCCGGAGAATGTGTGCGTCGCCAACTATGCGCCCTACTCCAGGCTTTTTCCGCGAGCCTCGGTCATTATCCACCAGGGCGGCGTGGGCACCACCGCGCAAGCGCTGAACTCCGGCAAACCCATGCTGGTAATGCCCTACAGCCACGATCAGCCGGACAATGCGCGCCGGGTACGCCGGTTGGGCGTGGCCCGCGTGATCAGGCGCCGGCGCTATACGGCGGAAGCTGCCGCGCGAAAGATCACGCTGCTGCTCGAGAATGCCGCCATGCGCCAGCGGGCTGCCAGGATCGGCGAGCGGTTGCGCAGCGAAGATGGATTAAATGCCGCCTGTGACGCGCTCGAAGCCCTGGGTACGGGCATGAAACGCCACTAAAGCGCGATCCTCGTGCATCGGGAGCGCCTAGCCGGAGAGACGGACGGGTGCCCCAGGTTCGCTCCAGCGTACCTGGGAGGATGACGTTTCTTTCCAATGCTTTCTCAGGAGGGCTCATCCGGGCTTACCCCGGGCTTACCTCTCCCCTCGTTCCTACATCTCCCCGCACAGCGAGTCCCCCATCTTTTTCGTCCCACCCACGTGGGGGAACCCCATCTGGTGAGGCACGGGTAGAATGCCAGAGGTATGCCTGAAGATATTGCATTGCGGCTTCTTGCGGGTGCCCTGCCACAGCTCGAAGCATCCTTCCGCAATCTGCCCCCGGCGCAGGCCGGCCAGGAGCCGGCAATCGACGCCATGGCCGCCGTGCTGAGCCAGGTGGCAAAGAGAATGGCGGACAACTACCCCTACTTTCATCCCCTTTATGCCGGGCAGATGCTCAAGCCGCCTCATCCCTTGGCCCGCGCCGCTTATGCGCTCGCCATGGGGATCAATCCCAACAACCATGCGCTCGATGGCGGTCGTGCCAGCTCGCGCATGGAGGTGGAAGCCGTGCGCGAGATCGCCAAAATGTTTGGGTGGGAGGTTTTTCTAGGGCATCTGACCAGCGGCGGGACCTTTGCCAATCTCGAGGCGCTCTGGATCGCAGGCCAGCTTGCTCCCGGCAAGCGCATCGTTGCCTCCGAACAGGCGCACTACACCCATGGCAGAATCAGCGCGGTTCTCGGCCTGCCCTTCACCACTGTGTCTGCTGACCGTGAGGGCCGCATGGACGTGGCAGCGCTGGAGGCTACACTGCAAGTAGGAGACGTCGGCGCGGTGGTGGTGACGCTCGGCGCCACCGCTACAGGAGCTGTCGATCCTCTGCATAAGGTGCTTGCGTTGCGCGCCGCCCACCGATTCCGCATTCACGTCGATGCGGCCTACGGAGGATACTTCACTCTGTGCTCGGCCCTCGGCGAGGAGGCGGCGCATGCCTTCGCCTGTATAGGGCAAGCCGACTCCATCGTGGTCGACCCACACAAGCACGGGCTGCAACCCTATGGCTGTGGCTGCATCCTCTTTCGCGAACCGGCCGTGGGGCGGTATTATAAGCACGACTCCCCCTATACCTATTTCACCTCGGAAGATCTGCATCTCGGCGAGATCAGCCTGGAGTGCTCGCGCGCAGGCGCTTCGGCTGTCGCCTTGTGGGCAACGCAGCAGTTGCTGCCGCTCATCCGAGGTGGGGAATTTGCACGCGGGCTCGATTGCAGTCGTGAGGCGGCGATGCTTTTGCATCAGAAGATCTGCTCGGATGGCCGATTTCTTTCTCCCTTCGCACCCGAGCTCGACATCCTGGTATGGGCCGTTCGCGCCGGCAGCGTCGCTGCATCGTCCCGCTTGGCGCAAGAGATCTTCGCCGCTGCGGCCCGCGAGGATCTTCATCTCGCCTTGGCGCAACTACCCGGCAAATTTTTTCCTCCTGGTTCGTGGGCAGACCAGCAGCAACAGAGCAGCGTTACTTGTCTGCGTTCCGTACTCATGAAACCGGAGCATCTGGATTGGCTGGAAGAAATCTGGAACAGACTGAGCCGGGTGACTGCCGGCGTCCTGGCGCATTCTTCCGCAGACCACAACGGCATTAGGAGGGAAGGATGACCGCGAACCCTGCTCGATAACAGGCTGAACACGAAAATGGGCCGGCTGCTCCCACGGAAGCATCAGAGCAGTCTACGGAAGTAGCAGTTCGATTGATGCGAGAAGCCCGGTAGTCGATGGTTAAAATAGGGAATACTGCGGTCAAACAAGGAATTGGCCGGATGACCGGCAACAAGTTAGGAAAGGCATGCGCTCCATTTTGAGTGCTGTGGTTTAATCGTGACCGAACCCGCAGGCGGGTGTCGGCTATCGGGGGAGATGAGCAAGGATGCATTTTTCGAACCGGCAAAGTGATTTTTCCTCGATAGGCCTCTCCGAGCGAGAAGGCATGGTCGCTTACTTCTCGATGGAAATCGCCATCGCGCCGGAGATGCCCACGTACAGCGGGGGACTGGGTGTGCTTGCCGGGGACACGATGCGGTCCGCGGCCGATCTAGGCTTGCGGCTCTGCGCCGTAACCCTGCTGCATCGGAAGGGATATTTCCAGCAACATCTTGATGCCCAGGGAATTCAGCGTGCGGAAGACCAGCCCTGGCCGTTGAATGATTTCCTGGTGCTCGAAGACGCCGAAGTCGAGGTGATGATTCAAGGCCGTCCGGTAGCGGTCCGGGCGTGGCGCTACGATCTCGAGGGGGTCAGCGGGCACACCATCCCGATCTACTTGCTGGACACTGACCTGGCCCGGAACGACCCGCGCGATCGCGAGCTGACCGATCATCTCTATGGTGGAGATACGGATTACCGGCTGTGCCAGGAAGCCGTGTTGGGGATCGGCGGTGCGCGCATTCTCGATGCGCTCCACTACGACGTGAATGTGTACCACATGAACGAAGGTCACGCGGCCCTGTTGACGGTCGGTTTGATGGAACGGCAATTGGGCAGCGAGATGAATCGGGCCATTACAGAGCAGGACACTCAGGCGGTGCGCAGCCGTTGTGTGTTCACCACGCACACCCCGGTACCGGCCGGGCATGACCGCTTCTCCATGGAGCAGGCGTATAGAATTCTCGGCTCGAGCGTCGCCAGCCTGTTGGAGCGCATGGGTGGCTGCCACAATGGGATGCTCAACATGACTTATGTGGCGCTGGCGTCTTCGCGCTTTGTGAACGGTGTGGCCATGCAGCATGCCAAGATCTCCCGCGAGATGTTTCCCGACTATTCGATTGATGCCATCACCAACGGGGTGCATGCGGCCACGTGGACCGCCCCCCCATTCCAGGCAATCTTCGATCGCAGCATTCCGCGCTGGCGCAAAGACAACTTCCAATTTCGTTACGTGATCGACATTCCCTTGCGTGAGATCGAGAAGGCGCATGCCCAGTCCAAGCGCGCACTCATCAAGGCCGTTGCCGAGAGGACCGGAGTTACGTTGTGGAGCAACGTCTTTACCATTGGCTTCGCCCGCCGTGTGGCCACCTACAAACGAGCCGACCTGCTGTTGACCGATCCCGAGCGCCTGGTGCGCTGCGCAGAAAAATTCCGCGGCTTGCAGATTATCTTCAGCGGCAAGGCGCATCCTCATGACGAACCAGGCAAGCGCCTCATCCAGCAGATTTTTGAAGTTGCGGCAAAGCTCAGGTCTGAAGCGCTCAAAATCGTTTACCTGGAAAACTATGAATGGAAGCTGGCGGCGATGCTCACCTCGGGCGTTGATCTCTGGCTCAACACGCCCCGCCGTCCTTTCGAGGCCTCCGGCACCAGCGGGATGAAGGCCGCGCTCAACGGCGTTCCCTGCCTGAGCGTCCTTGACGGTTGGTGGGTCGAAGGTTGCCTCGAAGGCGTTACCGGTTGGGCCATACCCGACAGCGATGACCAGGAAGATGAGGTCGCAAGCCTCTATGACCGCCTGGAGTCAGCCATCCTTCCGCTCTACCATGGCTATCCGGAACAGTGGCGCGCCATCATGCGTTCCACCATCGCGCTGAATGGCTCCTTCTTCAATACCCATCGCATGCTCCAGCAGTACATCTCGAATGCCTATTACCCGGATAACCGCGCCGCCGTTTCCAGCGCCGCGCTCGAGTCCGCTCTAGCCAAATAGAGCATTCCAGTGTGGAACGCGTCCAGGCGGCATCGAGGCTCGTCTACCATCTTGGAGATCCGGACCTTGTATCCGGGCGCTCCGTTCAATCGCATAAAACGTATAATTTACTTGTGGCTACGAATTGCCTCAGGCCCCAGTTCCTGCAGAGGGTACAGCAAAGCTATCAGACGTCTGGAATCCTGAAGGAAGCTTTCACAACCCTTCGCCTGCTCTTCCGCCCGTGCCTGGAGCGGTTTCACAGTAGGTGTAATCGAATCGAGGGGCGTTTTCGTGGTTTTCTCTCAAAGAAAACCACACCTCACGATCCTTTTGAGGCCACGTAACTGTGAAACCGCTCTAGCAGGCACGTTTGCCGCATATTCACCCCTCCGTCCGGGACATCACGGCTCCCGGAGAGAATCTTCTAGGAGTGAGCTGACCAGATGTGGATTGTTCGTCTCGCGTTACGGCGGCCTTACACCTTCGCCGTCTTTGCGCTTCTACTGCTGATCCTCGGTCCGCTCTCCATTCTCAATACTCCGGTCGACATTTTCCCCAACATCGACATCCCCGTGGTCAGCATCGTGTGGCAGTATCCGGGCCTCTCCGCCGCGGATATGGCCAGCCGCATCGTCACCCAGACGGAGCGCACGCTGACCACCACGGTCGACAACATAGAACATCTTGAATCGCAATCTCTCGATGGCGTTGGCGTCGTGAAAGTTTATTTTCAGCCCCACGTCGCCCTTTCCACGGCCATCGCAGAAATCACTGGAGTGTCGCAAACGCAATTGCGCTTTCTGCCCCAGGGGACAACGCCCCCCCTGATCATCACCTTTAACGCGTCGACCGTGCCCATCCTGCAGCTTGGTCTTTCCGGTCAGGGTCTCTCCGAGCAGCAGCTGAATGACTTCGGGCTGAATTTCATCCGCACGCAATTGGCGACCATTGAGGGCGCTGCGAGTCCCTATCCTTACGGCGGCAAGCAGCGCGAGGTCATGATCGATCTCAACCTTCAGGCCCTGCAGGCCCGGGGACTCTCCCCCAGCGACGTGGTCAACGCCGTAAGCGCGCAGAATCTGATCCTGCCCTCGGGAACCATCAAGGTGGGTTTGTTAGAGTACCAGCTCGCCACCAATAGCTCCCCCAGTACCATCCAGGAGCTGAACGATATTCCTATCAAGGGCGTGAACGGCGCCATCGTCTACATCCACGACGTTGCCCACGTGCGCGACGGTTTTCCCCCGCAGACCAATATCGTACGCGTGAACGGCCAGCGCGCCAGCCTGATGAACGTGTGGAAGAACGGTAATGTTTCCACCCTGCAGATCATTTCCGGTGTCCGGCGTTTGCTCCCGATCATTGCTCAGGCGTTGCCGCCGCAGCTGCGCATAACCCCTCTAGGGGATCAGTCGGTTTTTGTGCGTGGCGCCATCGACGGGGTGGTGCGCGAGGGTATCATCGCCGGCTGCCTGACCGCCATCATGATCCTGGTATTTCTCGGCAGCTGGCGCAGCACCCTCATCATCGCCGTGTCCATTCCTCTTTCCATCCTGGTCTCGCTGATCGTGCTCCGGGCCTTGGGCGAGACCATCAACATCATGACCTTGGGTGGCTTGGCGCTGGCGGTTGGCATCCTGGTCGACGATGCCACAGTGGAGATCGAAAACATCAATCGCAATCTCGAAGAAGGGAAGGAAGTCGAGCAGGCCATTCTGGATGGCGCCGCGCAGATTGCCGTGCCCGCGTTTGTCTCTACCTTGTCCATCTGCATCGTCTTTGTGCCCATGTTCTTTCTCGGGGGCGTGGCCAGGTATCTCTTTGTGCCTCTTGCCGAAGCGGTGGTCTTTGCCATGCTGGCCTCGTACTTCCTTTCCCGCACCGTGGTCCCGACCATGGCCAAGTACCTCCTTCAGGAGCACGATCCGGCACAGGTGAAGCAGAAACAAGAGAGCCGGAATCCTCTGGTTCGCGCCCAAATCGCTTTCGAGCGCCGGTTCGAGCAGTTGCGCGATTTCTATTTCAGCCTGTTGCAGCTCGCCATCGCCCACAGCACCGTCTTTCTCATCCTGTTTTTTGTCTTTACTATCGGTTCTTTCGCCCTTCTCTACCCCTGGTTGGGGCAGGACTTCTTTCCCTCGGTGGATGCAGGCCAGTTCAAGTTTCATGTGCGCGCGCAGACCGGTACGCGCATCGAGGAGACTGCGGCGCTGTGCGATCAAATTGACGATGCCATTCGCCGGGAGATCCCAAAAGACGAACTCGTCGGCATTATCGACAACATTGGCATCCCCTATTCCGGTTTGAATCTTTCCTACACCAGCACCGGCGTCGCCGGCGCTTCCGATGCCGACATCACTGTGGCGCTGGCCTCCAAGCACCATCCCACCGATCTTTACGTACAGCGCCTGCGCACTAAGCTTGGCGTCGAGTTCCCGGGAGATACGTTTTACACCTTGCCCGTCGATATGGTGACCCAAATTCTTAATTTCGGCCTCCCGGCTCCAATCGATATCCAGGTGGTTGGCAATAACGTGAACGCCAATCGCGACTGGGTCAACAAGCTGCTGAGAGAAGTGAGTTATGTGCCCGGCACGGCCGATCTTCATATCCAACAGCCTTCCAACAACCCCCATTTCTTCGTTGATGTGGACCGGTCCAAGGCGCAGGACATCGGCTTCACCCAGCACGATGTCGCTGGAAGCATGCTGGTGGCCACCAGCGGCACTTACCAGACCTCTCCCTCGTTCTGGCTCAATCCTCAAAATGGTGTCAGTTACAATATCGTCGCGCAGTCGCCGCAATATACGCTGCAATCTCTCAGTGACCTGGAAAACATTCCAATTACCTCCAGTAGCGCGGGTGTCACGACTGTTCCAAGTCCGTACGTTTCGGTAGGGTCGTCCGGCCTCACTGCGGCAGCGGCGGGCGCGGCGCCCCCACCACGTGCAGGCGTTCAGCCCATTCAGATTCTGGGCAATGTAGCCTCCTTGACTCGGGGGACAGAGCCGGCCAATATAAGCCATTACAATATCGCGCCGGCCCTCGACATCTACGGCAACGTGGTCAACAGCGACCTGCGCAGCGTTTCCGACAAGATCATTCAGATCGTCGACCGGCATCGCAAAGAGTTGCCTCGTGGTTCGCAGGTCGTGATTCGCGGCCAGGTGCAGACGATGAACTCCTCATTTATTGGGTTAACCAGTGGTCTGTTCTTTTCCATCCTGCTGGTTTACCTGCTCATCGTGGTCAATTTCCAATCGTGGCTCGATCCTTTCATGATCGTCGCCGCGCTGCCCGCGGCCTTATGCGGCATTGTATGGATGTTGTTCATCACCGGAACGCATGTGAGTGTGCCCGCGCTGACCGGTTCCATCATGACCATGGGCGTAGCCACGGCAAACTCCATTCTCGTCATCAGTTTTGCCCGGGAGCAATTGGAGATCAATGTAGGCGATGCGCGCGCCGCCGCGCTGAGCGCCGGATACACCCGCTTCCGCCCTGTGCTGATGACTGCTTTGGCCATGATCATCGGCATGGTGCCGATGGCGCTCGGTCTAGGAGACGGCGGAGAGCAGAATGCCCCGCTGGGCCGCGCGGTCATCGGCGGATTGTTGTTCGCCACCGTGGCCACGCTATTCTTCGTGCCTACACTTTTCAGAGTGATTCATGGCCGGTTGGAGCGCCGTCGCCAGCGCGCCGCTGCCCCGGGTGCGCACTGATCTGGAAGACTGAAGCATTTTTATCGGGGAAAATCCCCCGTGGAGAGCGTTGAGATGAATCAAGAAGGAAGAGACGAGCAGCCGCCAGCGGCGAACCACGGGCACGGAGCATTGCCCGATACCAAGCCGCTATCCGGCCGCACCGCGGTGCTCGTGATCGTGATTCTTCTGATCCTCGCCGTGGTGGTGGTGATCGCTGGGATCGTGCCCCGGGTGCGCGCCCGCGCCCAGCTCAAGGATCAGACTGATGCTTTGGCGCCTCCCAACGTGATCACGAAACCACCGCAGCCAGGCCAGGTCAGCCGGGAGATTGTTTTGCCCGGCAACAGTTACGCTTACACCGACGCCCCGCTCTACGCCCGCACGGATGGCTATCTGAGCAAGTGGTATTTCGATATCGGCGCCCACGTCCGCCAAGGGCAGTTGCTGGCCATCATCAGCTCTCCTGAAGTGGACAAGCAATTGCTGCAGGCGCGCGCGGATTTGACCACGGCGGAAGCCAATGCCGGCTTGGCCAAGACCAACTCAACCCGCTATCAGGGACTGCTCACGCAAAACGCCGTTTCCAAACAAGACACCGATACTTTCGTCAGCCAGGCGGCATCCACCAGTTCAACAGTGAAATCTGCCCAGGCCAATGTCCAGCGGCTGCGAGGAGCTGCAATCGTTCGAAAAAATCTATGCCCCCTTCAGCGGGGTGATAACCGCTCGTAATGTCGACGTCGGACAGCTCATCAACGCGGGAGCCGGCACGCAGATGTTTCGCCTCTCTGACATCGATGTCTTACGCGTCTACGTCAATGTTCCGCAGATTTACTCCCAGACAGCGGTTCCCGGCACCACGGCGCGGCTTACGCTCTCCGAATTTCCCGGACAGTCATTTACCGGCAAGCTGGTGCGCACAGCCAAGGCCATCGACCCCGCCTCACGCACGCTCCTGGTCGAAATCGATGTCGACAACCGCAATGGCAAACTCATGCCTGGGGCCTATACCGAGGTCCACATGATGTACACGAGCGCAACGGCGCCGTTCATCATTCCCGTCTCCGCCCTTATCTTCCGCACCCAGGGATTGCAGGTGGGCACGGTGGTCAAAGGACCTAATGGAGATCAGGCAAAGCTCGTCCACGTGACGATGGGGCAGGATGATGGATCCACGGTACAGGTCATCAACGGCCTCGACGCCAACTCGCAGGTAATCCAGAATCCGCCCGATTCATTGATCGATGGGGAACCAGTGCACGTGGTTCAACCCGGAAGTCAGCTGCCGGGAGCACAGCGGAATGAAGCTTCGAGGAACCCAGCGGAGCTGGACTTTAGGCAACGCGGCGGCCCTTGCCCTTCCGCGGCTGCGCTGCTGCTTTCCGGTTGCACCGTGGGGCCCAACTATCATCGGCCCACCGCGCCTTCCGCGCCGGCCTTTAAAGAGAGCGCCGTGCCCGTGCCTCCTCCCAACCCGCCCAATGGGGGATGGAAGCAGGTGACTCCGAACGATAGCGCGATCCGGCCTAATTGGTGGGAGATGTACCAGGACCCGCAACTGAATAAGCTCGAGGAGCAGGTTGCGGTCTCCAACCAGACGCTCAAGGCCTCCTATGAGCAGTACATGCAAGCCCGGGCCGCCATTCAGTTTTATCGTGCGCAGTACTTTCCCACGCTGTCGGTCGGTCCAGCGGCCTCGCGCGACCGTGTGTCGGCCAACCGTCCTTTGCATGTTGCCGGGACAGAGACCACCTACAACGACCTCGTTCTGCAGGGACAAGCATCCTGGGAACCGGATCTCTGGGGCAGCATCCGCAGATCGGTGGAATCGCAGCGGGCCACCGCCCAGGCCACTGCGGCTGACCTGGCGAATGTCGATTTGAGCCTCCGCTCGGAGCTGGCGATGGATTACTTCGAGTTGCGTGGCCTGGATACCCAGCAGCGGCTGCTCGACAACACGGTGCAGCAGTATCAGGAGTACCTGGCACTGACGCAGACCCGGTTCACGGGCGGAGTGGCCACCGAATCCGATGTCGCCCTGGCGCAAACCCAGCTCGACCAGACCCGGGCGCAGGCCATCGATGTAGGCGTCGCGCGGGCCCAGTATGAACATGCCATCGCGACGCTCACCGGTGTGCCCGCATCGAGTTTTGCCCTTCCGTCCGGCTCCGCTCGATCTGCAGCTGCCGCAGGTACCGCTGGGAGTGCCTTCGCAATTGCTCGAGCGCCGCCCGGATGTCGCCGCCGCGGAGCGGCGCACGGACGCCGCCAATGCCCAGATTGGGATAGCGATCGCGGCCTATTACCCCACCATTACCTTAACGGTGGAGGCGGGTTTGAGAGCCAGACGTCTGGGCACCTGGATCCAGGGGCCAAGCTCGCTCTGGTCGCTGGGCGGCTCGGCGGTCGAGTTGCTCTTCGATGCCGGCCGTCGTCATGCCCTGACGGAAGAGGCGCGGGATGCTTATGAGCAGAACGTGGCCAACTACCGGCAGACGGTGCTGCAGGCCTTCCAGGAGGTCGAGGACAATCTTTCCAGCCTGCGCATCCTGAACAGCGAATCGTTGGCGCAGCAACGGGCAGTCGACTCCGCGCGGCGCTCGCTCGGCATTTCGACCTACCGCTACAAGGGCGGAGTCACCACCTACCTTGAAGTCATTACGGCGCAGACCACGCAGTTAGCCAACGAGCGAACCGCCGCGGACATCACCACCCGCCAGTTTGCCGCCAGCGTGCAGCTCGTCAAAGCCCTGGGCGGCGGCTGGGACACCACCAAGCTGCCCACCCCCTAGGATAGTCGACCACTCCGTCCTTCCGATCGACCCGGAGTCGGCTGTCAGATCTTCGAATTCGGCAGCGAACCAGTCGTGAACACCTGCTCCGCCTGTCCGCCGGATATGCGATAGATCACGAATTCCCGATCGTGCCTGCTGCTCAACTCAAAAACCAGGTCTCCCCGATTGTTGGCCTCGTGCATCCACCGCATCGACCAGCCGCATTTTCGGAGTCAGGTCCAGGTGGTCGTCGTCGGTTACCGACTTGAACAGCACTTTGGGCACGCCGTTGAAGTCCGGCTGAGCGATCAGAGTGACATATTTCACCTTGCCGGCGTGATCCGTGGTCTCGCCCTGAGAAGACCAGCGTCGCCCCTCCACTGTAAGTGAGCTCATAGGCCTTGAAGCGCTCGTTGGTAAATACCGGCTTGGGGCTGGCCGGTGCGGGCTGTGCTTGCCTTGTGTCGCTGCGCGGCCGTGGTGGCTGCCGTATGCGGCTTGGGGCGTGGTCTTCACCGGCGGCTCGCTGGCCGCGATGGCGTTGGCGGCCGCGATCTCCATTTGCTCCTTCATCTTGGTGGCGTCCGCCGGGTCGGCCCACAAATAAACGAAAGGATGCGCCTTCACGATCGCTGGCATCCGAAACCGCGATCATTTGCTGCAGCCCGGAGGGAACTCCGGTGAGCTTGGCAGGTTGAAAATCCGTATCGGTCGGACTCTGCTGGCCGTGAACAATGTGCGGCCGGTCCGGGTCGGCGCCCCCGATCGGGGTCTCCGGCGCCGCGGGATCCGCACTGCTGGCGCTGGCGGCGGGGCGGAGGCGGAAGAGTCCGACCGCCTGCGCAGGGTGGGACGATCAGGATCGCCGGCAGGTGGATTGCTGGAAGCCGGTGGACTGCGTCGAAGAGGAGGTTGAGTCGGTGGACGCAGAGCTGTCCTGCTTCCGCTCGAATCCCGGTTCTTGAAATGCGGCCGGCCGTTCCCCGCATCGGTCACCACCTGGGGCATGTTCCTGCCTTGCTTCGGCTCGCCCGCTTGGGCGGAGCAGCCATTGGCTTCCACGCGCCATAGCCAAACCAGTAGCCGTCCACATCCTGCGCGGTGTTGATGTCAAAAAGTCCACGGGCCACGCCCGCATCCTGCAGCACATATTCCGTTCCCGGTTCGAGCGCCAGCGGCTCCGGCTTGGCCAGGTAGAGCCCGCCAGGCTGATACTGTTCGCCGTCGAAGACGGAGATCGGTATGATGCGGCTGGCGCTTGGCTTTCCCAGGCTCGCCTGTCCACTCGAGCACGGCCACCGCGCGCACCGGTGGGGCAGCTTTCTTGTTGGTTTCGATACGTCCCGGGATACTGCGCGCAGGCGGGCATGGCCAGCGCAACCAACAGAGCGAGGCTGCGCAGCGGCCCAGCAATCTCGTCGGAGAGCGATCAGCGTGGAATAATCTGCGTTCCGGCATTGCATCTCGTTTTGGGGAAGGATCTTTTCTCATGGAAGTGAATGACAAAGTTGCCGACTTCACGCTTCAGACCGAAGAAGACAAAACCGTACACCTGAAGGACTTCGCCGGCAAACCAGTCGTGCTTTTCTTCTATCCCAAGGCCGACACTCCTGGCTGCACCATCGAAGCCTGCGGCTTTCGTGACGTCTTCAAGAAGATACAGCAGGCCGGAGCCGTCGTTCTGGGTATCTCCCGCGACACGCCCAAGGCGCAGAAGAAATTCAAAGAGAAGTACAACTTGCCCTACACCCTCCTTGCAGATGTAGACGAAGTAGTCTGCAAACAGTTTGATGTTCTCAAGGAAAAGAATATGTATGGCAAGAAAGTGATCGGGATTGAGCGGACCACATTCCTCATCGGCCCCGACCGGAAGCTGCTGAAGATCTTCCCCAAAGTAAAGCCGGAGGGGCACGCCGAAGAGGTTCTTGCCGCCGTCAAGGAGCACAGGCTCGCCATGGCTAAGCAGCCCGCTGCGTCGGAGGCGCCCTCGTCTCCCGGGAGTTTTATCTGGATCCGCCCGACCTGGTCGCCCGGAAGCTGCTGGGAAAGCTGCTGGTGAGGACCGGCGGCGCAGAAGGCGCGATGGTCGGCCGCATCGTCGAAGTCGAAGCCTACTTCGGCGAGCCGACCCCGCAGCCCACTCCTTTGCCGGCAAGACGGCAAGAAACGCCGTGCTCTTCGGGCCGCCGGGCCATGCCTATGTCTACTTCATCTACGGCATGCATTATTGCCTGAACGTCTCCTGCGAGCGGGAGGGCCGCGCCGGCGGCGTCCTGTTCCGCGCCCTGGAGCCGATCTGCGGTCTGGAGGCCATGGCGAGAGCCCGCGGAGCTGGCGGACGCCACCCGGGTCCGGCGTCGCGCTAACCTCCGGCCCAGGCCGCCTGTGCCAGGCCTTCGGGATGACGCGGGAGCGTGACAACGGCGCCGATTTCACCTCGGCCGAATCGGATCTGCAGATTCAGGACGATGGCTTTCTGGCCAGCGAGTCCTGGTCACGCCCCGGATCGGCATCAGCAAGGAGCGAGCCCGTCCGGCCCGCTTTCGTGCTCGCCGGCAACCCCTTTGTTTCCAACGCGGCGGATGCCAAGCGAAACTTCACGTCGACGCTCCGTGATGACAATGCCTGAGTCTGGCGAAAGATTCGGTCAGATCAATTTGCAGCTCACCGGAGCTGTCACGAATGAAGCGCAGTCCCATCGCTACAGCAGCAGATTGTCGATAAGCCGCGTGCACCCACGCGGCGCCACGCCACCAGCGCGCCTCACGACATCGGTACATCCTCGAGCGTGTCAGGATCGACGATGCGGCAGTAATCCACCTGCACCGCAGGCTCCTCCTCGAGGATGCGCAAGGCCTCCGGCAATCAGCTTGCCGGAATCGTGCTCGCCGCCCTGGACCTGTTGCTGGACGGCCAGCAGAGCCCGGGAGAGAACCAGCGCCTGGCGCCGCTGTTCGTCGCTCAGATTGCGGTTGCGCGAGCTCATCGCCAGCCCGTCCGGCTCGCGCACCGTTGGGCACACATCCAGCTGGACAGCAAACTGCAGATCCCGCACCATCTTGCGCAGGACGGCAACCTGGGCGGCATCCTTTTGCCCGAAAAAAGCACGGTCGGGAGCGAAGATGTGCAGCAGCTTGGCCACCACCGTGGCCACCCCGCGAAAGTGGCCCGGACGCGATGCTCCGTCCAGCCGATCACTCAGGCCTGCGACTTCGACGAATGTGCTGGCGCCCGGGGGATACATCTCCTCGACCGAGGGAGCAAAGACCAGGTCAACACCTGCCGCTTCGAGCGTCCGGCAATCCTGCTCCAGGCTCCGGGGATAGCCGGCAAAGTCTTCTTTGGGGCCGAACTGGGTCGGGTTCACGAAGATGGAGACCGCCACCGCATCGCAGCTTGCCTGCGCCGCGCGCACCAGGGACAGATGGCCCTGGTGCAGGGCTCCCATGGTCGGCACCAGCCCCAAGGTCTTGCCCGCCGCGCGGATGCGGGCGCACGCGCTCCTGGTCTCAGCGATGGTCTTCAGCACCAACATGTCGCTAGGCCTTGCGCCTGGCCGTGCCTTCTTCCTGGAGCAGAGCCGCCAGCGCGTCCTTGCCCAGATGATAGCTTTCCTCTTCGCCGGGGAAATGGCGCTCCTTCCACGTCGTTGCGATAGCGGTGGACCGCATCCGTGATCAAGGCCGCGGCGTCGCCGTAGCGGCGGACGAATTTCGCGGGAGGGGAGAAGGACAGATTGATGAGATCGTGCAGCACCAGGATCTGCCCATCGCAGTGCGGCCCGGCGCCGATGCCGATGGTCGGGATGTGCAAGAGCGGCGGTGATGCGCTGCGCCACTTCCGCGGGAATGCCTTCCAGCACCACCGCGAAGGCGCCGGCCGCTTCCAGGGCGAGCGCGTCTTTCACCAGGTGATGGATGGCGGCGACCGATTTGCCCTGGACCCGGTAGCCGCTCATCCGGTGGACGGATTGCGGCGTAAGGCCAAGGTGGGCCACCACCGGAATCTCCGCATCGGTGAGCCGTTTGACCAGGTCCAGGCGGCTCGCTCCGCCTTCGATTTTCACTGCCTGGGCGCCGGCTTCCTTCAGGAAGCGCGCGGCATTGGCGACCCCTTCCGCCGTGCTCACCTGGTAGGAGCCGAAGGGCATGTCCGCGACCACCATCGCGTGCTTGACCGCGCGGCGTACGGCGCGGGTGTGAAGCAGCATCTCGTCCATGGTGACGGGGAGGGTGTTGTCATAGCCCATGACCACCATGGCCAGAGAGTCCCCAACCAGGATGATGTCGACGCCGGCCTCGTCCACCAGCCGCGCGGTGGCATAGTCGTAGGCGGTCAGGGCGACGATGGGTGTGCCCTGGGATTTCTTATCTTGAAGTGTTTGGATGGTCACCCGGCTGGGCCGGGTAGCGGGCGCGGACTGATCCGCGCTGCGGAAATGCGTGAGGCTCATGGCAAACTCCAGTGCAGCTCCCGTTGCGGGATGCTGCCCGATCAGTACCACGGAAGTATACGCCGTCGATGCTACTCCCGGCAAAACTAGTTTACCGGCCGTCTCCTGGCTTCCGGGGGAAGGAAGTACTGCTTGCCCTTGATGGGTTCGGAGAGCCGCTTGAGCAGCAGCGCCAGATCCTGATCGCGGTTCACGAAGTCGATCTCCGAGGTGTCGACCACCAGCAGGTCGCTGGCCGTGTAGTGGAAGAAAAAGTGTTCATAGGCCTTCGCCACCTGCTCGATATATGCGTCGCTGATGGCTTGCTCCTGGGTTATGCCTTTGCGCTTGAGGCGCTGCTTCAGCACCTCGGGAGAAGCCTGCAAATAGATCACCAGGTCCGGCGTAGGCACTTCGCTGCGGAAATCCTGGTAGTAGCGGTTGTAAAGGGCCAGCTCCGCATCGGCTGAGATTGATGTAAGCAAAGAGCTTGTCTTTTTCGAAGAGGTAGTCGGCCACGATCGGCCAGGGGTTCGCTGCCCGCCAGATCTTTAGCCGCCTGGCGCATCTGGTCGTACCGCTCCACCAGGAACCACATCTGGGTGGCCAGGGCCATGCCGCTCATTTCCTGGTAAAAGCGGTCGAGGAAGGGGTTGTTCTCCGGTTCCACGATGCGCCGCGCGTGCAGGGTCTCCGCCAGAATCCTGGCCAAGGTCGACTTGCCGACGCGAATCGGTCCTTCGATGGCGATGAATCTGGGCGGCTCAAAAAGCTCTGCCATGCGATGCCTTTTCGAGCAAGAAAAGCCGAAGATAACATGAGTCGGCGTGCCGCCAGCCGCAGTTAAACTCTTGAAGCATGCTCACCAAGCTGGTCTCCGCAGGTCTGATTACCGGGCTTACGGCCGGGGGGTATGCCTATGCCGCGCAATGGCCCACTTCGCAGATCTTCGGCCGCACCGTTCTCGCCGGCTCCGATATCCAGGAAGTCGCCCTCACCTTCGATGACGGCCCGAATGATCCCTACACCCATGCAATTGCTTGAATTGCTGGCCCGCCATCAGGTGCGGGCGACCTTTTTCCTGATTGGCAGCTTTGTGCGCCGGCGTCCCGAAATTGCCCGGGCGATCCGTCAAGCCGGCCACCTGCTGGGGAACCACACCATGACCCATCCGTCCTTGCTGTGGGAAGCGGCCCGCGCGCGTCCGCGAGGAGCTTGCCGGCTGCAGCGCCGTCATCGAGGATGCGACCGGCGAAGCCGTGCAGATGGTTTCGGCCGCCTTTCGGCGCCCGCCGGCCGGATGTGCTGCGCACTGCGGCGGAACTCGGCCTGACGCCGGTGATGTGGAACATAACCGCCCACGATTGGGATGCCACGGACCCGCAGGCGCTGGCGGCGCGGGTGCAACGCGGCATTCGCCGCAACCAGCGCCGGCACAGGGGCAGCAACATCCTGCTGCACGACGGCGGCCACCTGCAACTGGGAACCGACCGCTCCGTCACGCTCGCGGCGACCGGAATCCTGCTCGAAGCTGGGCTGGGACTGGGCTTCGCTTCGTCACCGTGGATGCCTGGGGTCGGCGCCACGTGCCTCAAGTCAACCCTGAGCGCCGGTGGGGTTGCCAATCCCCGGGTGCCCCATCCTTCGCGCTTTTTGCGAAGGGTGGGATACCACGAATCTCGATACCGACCGTCGCCTATCCCACCCTTTGCAAAAAAGCGCAAAGGATGGGGCACCCGCCTATTCGTGGTGCTTCCTGCCGTGCCAAACACCAACCGCGGCTTAATCGAGAACTTGTTCTTCCCAGAAAGCCGCATGAAGCTCGCGGAACCCACTAAATTCAACAGGAAATCCGGGGGAGCGAAGTGGAGGGATCTGCAGTTTCTTTTTTCCCAGGCTAGACGCGGCCGCATGCATCGACGCGAACGCCTTGCGAGCGGCCTCCACCGTGAAGTCAATTCCGCGCTGGTGTGAGCTGTGCTGAGGAAAGCCGCTTCGAACTGGGAGGGCGGGAGCCATACGCCCTGATCGAGCATCGCCCGGTGAAAGCGCCCAAAAGCTTCCGTGTCCGATGCCGCCGCGGTGGCGAAGTCTGTGACCGGCGCTGCCGGTGAAAAACCACGTGACCATGGAGCCCGCCCGGTTGGTCTCCATCGCAATTCCCGCCTCCCGGGCTGCTCCCGCGATCCCCTCGGCGACCGCCGCGGTGTGTGCTCTCCAGCCCGGCGTAGACCTCCTGCCGCATGGCTTGCCAGATAACGCAGCGTAGCGATCCCGGCGGCCATCGCCAGTGGATTGCCGCTCAGCGTGCCGGCCTGATAGACCGGACCCAGCGGCGCCAGCAGGTTCATGATCCTGGCTTTGCCGCCAAAGGCGGCGCAGGGCAGGCCTCCGCCGATGATCTTTCCCAGGCAGGTGAGGTCCGGATCGATGCCAAAGACCTCCTGCGCTCCCCCCAGGGCCAGCCGAAAGCCGGTCATGACCTCGTCGAAAATCAGCAGGCTTCCGCTCTCCCGGGTGATCTGCGCGCAAGCCCTCCAGATATCCCGGTGCGGGAGGCACGCAGCCCATATTGCCCACCACCGGTTCCACGATCACGCAGGCGATCTCGTCCTGGTGTTTGGCAAAGGCCTCCTCGACCGCCGCTAAATCGTTAAAGGGCAGGGCAAGCGTCCAGTGGGCGATCTCCTGCGGTACGCCGGCCGAGCCGGGAAGGCCGAAAGTGGCCAGGCCGGATCCCGCCTTGACCAGCAGTCCGTCCGAGTGCCCGTGATAACAGCCCTTCGAACTTGATTACGTACTTGCGATCGGTAAACGCCCGCGCCACCCGGATGGCGGACATCGTCGCTTCGGTCCCCGAACTGACGAAGCGCAATTTTTCGATCGAGGGCACGGCGGCGATCACCAGTTCCGCCAGGTCCGCTTCCGCGGCCGTCGACGCGCCGAAGCTCGCGCTCCGCTCCGCGGCCCGCTGGATCGCCTCCACGACCGGCGGATAGGCGTGACCGAGGATCATCGGTCCCCAGGAGCCGAAGTAGTCCAGGTAGCGATTGCCGTCGGCGTCCCACAGGTAAGCTCCCTCGGCTCGCACCAGGAACGGCGGATCTCCGCCGACGGCGCGGAAGGCGCGCACCGGCGAATTGACGCCTCCCGGCAGGTACCGCTCCGCGCGCCGCTGCAACTCTCTGGAACGACTCAGTTCTCGGGCCATCGTCTCCACGGGCTGTTGAAAAAATTCCTCTTCGGCATCCAGTATAGGGGACTGGAAAACGGCACGAGCCATCGGGTTCCCGTCCGCTGGCGATGTTAAACTGGCAGTTCTCGGGGATACTCGACCCGATCCGCCTGCCTGATGATGGCCGTTACCGGCCGGAAATTGGAAGCGCCTTGCCAGAAGAGACGCGAAAATCGACCAAGCCCCCCGCTACCTATGCCTCGGCGGGCGTGGATCTCTCCCAAGGGCGACCGCACCAAACAGCGCATCAAATATCTCGCGCAAAAAACCTTCAACAAGCAGGTGCTGGGCGAGATTGGCGGCTTTGGCGGCCTCTTCCGCCTGGACACGGCCAAGTACGCCAACCCATCCTGGTTTCCAGCGCCGACGGCGTCGGCACCAAGCTGAAGGTGGCGTTTGCGTTGGGCATGCATCACACGGTCGGCGCCGACCTGGTCAACCATTGCGTGAATGACATCGCCGTTCAGGGCGCGACGCCGCTGTTTTTTCTGGACTACCTTGCCATCGGCCACCTTGACGAGCGAGGTCACCCAAACCGTGGTCAGCGGCGTAGCCGAAGCCTGCCGTGCCAACGGCTGCGCCCTGATCGGAGGCGAGACGGCGCAGATGCCCGGCTTCTACTCCGACGGAGAGTATGACCTGGCTGGCTTCATCGTCGGTGCGGTAGACAAGGAAAAGCTGATCACGGGCAGCGAAATCCAGGCCGGCGATGTGCTCATCGGTTTCCCTTCCACCGGCCTGCACACCAACGGCTATTCCCTGGCGCGCAAACTCTTTTTTGAGGTTGCCGGGTATGCGCCCAACCAGTATGTGAACGACCTGAAGGACAAGGCCGGGGCGGCGCTGATGAAGGTGCATCGCAGCTATCTTGCGGTGATCAAAAAGCTCACCGCCGCCGACCTGGTCGTGGGCATGGCTCACATCACGGGAGGCGGCATAACGGAAAACCTGCCGCGCATCCTGCCCAAAACCATCTCCGCAGTGGTGGAAACCGGCGCATGGGCACCTCCTCCCATTTTTGTCCACCTGCAACAACTGGGCAGCGTGGAGCAGGAAGAGATGCTTCGCACCTTCAATATGGGCATTGGGCTGATCGCAGCGATTCCGGCGGATAAGTTCCGCCGAGCCAAATCGATGCTTGACCGTGCCGGGGAGAAATTCTGCGTCATCGGCCGTACCGTAAAGGGCGACCGCAAGGTCATTTACACGTGACCCACGTGGCGCTCCGTCCCCATCGTTTGGGAATCCTGCTTTCCGGCCGGGGCTCCAACTTTCTTGCCATTGCCGAGGCAATAGCGCAGGGACGCCTGGCCCATGCGGAAATTGCCGTCGTGATCTCAAACCAGCGCGATGCGCCTGGGGTTGCGGCTGCCCGAAGCGCAGGATTCGCGGCCGAGGTGATTGAGGCGCGAGGACGGCAACGCGCCGAGCATGATGCCGAGATCATCGCCTGTCTTGCGGAACACCGGGTCGATCTCGTCTGTCTCGCCGGCTATATGCGACTGCTATCCGTGGAGTTCGTGCGCGCCTTCCCGCAGCGCATTCTCAACATCCACCCTTCGCTGCTGCCGGCCTTTCCCGGTCTCGATGCCCAGCGGCAGGCCCTCGCTTATGGGGTCACGGTCTCCGGCTGCACCGTGCACTTTGTCGACGAAGAGCTGGACCACGGCGTCATCGTTTTGCAAAGGACCGTCCCCGTGCTTCCCGAAGACGACGAGCATACGCTGGCAGCGCGCATTCTCGCCCAGGAGCATGTGGCGTATGCCGAGGCGATTACCCGCGTACTCTCAGGAATGTACTGCGTTGCCGGGCGGCGCTATGTGCCCACTGCGGGCCTCGCGGGACGCTGACCCGCTCAGGCGGAAACCGAGTGGGCTTCACCCAGCGTGAGTTTGAGCGTCATTTTCCTTGGCCCGCGGTAGAAGGTCACACTGACCGTATCCCCCGCCTGATGCCGGTCCATGATCTCGGAAATATCCTGTGTGTTGGTCACACGGTCGTCGTCGATGGCGACGATCAGATCGCCGCCCAGGTAAATCGGCGTATTCCCCAGGTAGGCTTGCTGGGTACCGCCCCGCAAGCCGGCGCGCTCGGCTGCTCCTCCGGGGACGACCTTCTGCACCAGCACGCCATAATCGGCCGGCAATCCGATCTGTTCCGCGAGGTCCGGTCCGATCGCCAGCGAGGCAATGCCCAGCGAGGGCCGGCGCACCCGCCCGTACTTGCTGTAGTCCGAAAGAACCGCCTTGATCGTGTCGACAGGAATGGCGAAGCCGATGCCTGAGCTTTGTTCCACGCCATTGCTCGCAATCAGCGTGTTCATGCCGATGACCTCGCCGCGCGAGTTCAACAGCGGTCCACCGGAGTTGCCGGGATTGATGGCAGCGTCGGTTTGCACAGCGTTCTCGATAGTTGCGCCCTGCGGCTCGCCCACCGAGCGGATGGAGCTGATGATTCCCGTCGTCATCGTGCCGTTCAGCCCAAAGGGATTCCCGATAGCGTAGACATTCTGACCTACCTGCAGGTCGCGGGATTCGGAAAGGACTGCCGGGCTGAGGTTGTTGGCGTTGATCTGCAGCAAGGCAAGATCGTGTGCCTTGTCCTGGAGAATGATCTGCGCCTTGTACTTGTGCTTGTCGCTGAGAGTTACCTCGACTTGCTGCGCATTCTGAATCACGTGGTAGTTGGTGAGAATGCGGCCGTCCTTGGTGAGGATGAACCCGGAACCCTGCCCCGATTGCGGTACGACCCCATAAAAAAAGTCAAAAGCGAGTTCGGAGGAGGTGACATTCACCACCGAGGGCAAGGCACGCTTATAGACCGCAATGCGGTTGGCTTCTTCTGGTGTATAGGCCGGCTGTGCGTCCGCCACGGTCAAGCGCAGCGGGGACTGGCGCCAGAGTTTCCTTAGCGGCAGGCTGGGGGTCCCCCTGAAGTTGCTGTACGAGGTGAGATAGACAAAGGCGCCTACGAGCAAAACAATCAGGATGGCGGAGCGAGTCTTCATAACAGGCTACTGTCTATTAGATCATTTCCATTGTTCCGAAGCGCAGCGGAGGGATCCGCAGCTCTTTCAACTGCATCCGATCCGAATGGAAGAGACGTCCTACCCTTTGTCATCCCGAAGTGGAGCGATCTGCAGTTCTCTCAACCAGCATCGGATTCGAATCGAAGCTCCGCCCTCCCCTTTGTCATCCCGACCGAAGTGGAGGGATCTGCAGTTCATTCAATAGGCATCCGATCCGAACGGAAGAGACGCCCCTACCCTTTGTCATCCCGACCGAAGCGTAGCGCAGTGGAGGGATCTGCAGTTCACTCTTCGCCGCAAAGAAACCTGCCCGGGGCGCGAAATCCGTTCTATTGCGAGGCCCGCACCAGCTCGCGGTATATCCCTTCCACCGCCCTGCGCGTCTCTTCCAGCGGCCGCGTATTGTCAATGACGTAGTCGCAGCGGCCCACCTTTTCCTGATCGGAAATTTGTGCCGCTATCCGCGCGCGGGCATCCAGGGTCAACGCCGCTCGCCGGCTCTCCTGGTCGACTTCGCCCCCTTCCTTCGCCATCATGCGCGAGACAAAACGCGCAATCTTCACTTCATCGGGCACGGTGACCAGGATCAATTTGTCGAATCGCTCCACCCACCCCGGCGCCGTGCCCCACTTCTCCACTTCGAAGATGAGCGCGGATTCCACGATCGCGACCCGTGCCGGGTCGGCGGCGAACACACCGCGCATCCAGTCCTCTTCCGCTGCGACCACGGCCGGATGGACGATGTGGTTGAGTGCGCTTGCCTGATTATGTTGAAAGGCCAACTCGGCCAGTGCTTTGCGATCCAGCAATCCATCGCCGCGTACCACCGCCCGGCCAAAGGTCTGCACGATTGCTGCGTGGACTGGCTTCCCCGGCTGCATGAGCTCCCGGCCGAGTTGGTCCGCGGAAATCACGGCCGCGCCCAGCTCCTGGAAGATGCCGGCAACCGTGCTCTTGCCACTACCCAGGCCGCCTGTTAATCCAACCCGGAGCATCCATCGCTCCTAAACTGGCAGCCCGCGCCGCAGCTTGGCGGCGCGCACGGTATTTGCCATCAGCATGGCAATCGTCAGCGGCCCGATGCCGCCGGGCACCGGCGTATAGGCCCCGGCCAATGCGAATGCGTTGGGATGCACATCGCCCACGATCGTGGAACCCTTCTCGCAGGAACAACTCCTCGCGGCGAGCATCCCCGGCGAAGTACCGGTCGAACTCCGCCCGATCGGTAACCCGGTTGATGCCGGCGTCCAGAATCGTGACGCCCGGTTTCACCATGTCGGCGGTCACCAATGCCGGCTTGCCGATCGCCACCACCAGAATATCCGCACGCCGGGTGAACGATGGCAGATCGCGCGTCCGGGAATGGCACACCGTTACCGTCGCATTCTCCGCCAGCAGAAGGATCGCAGTAGGCTTTCCCACGATGTCGCTACGGCCAACCACCACCGCATTCTGTCCCGCGATCGGCAACTGGCTGCGCTTCAGGATTTCGATGATCCCCGCCGCCGTGCAAGGAACCAGGCCCGGTTGCCCGGTCTGCAACCGGCCTACGCTGACGGGATGAAAGCCATCTACGTCCTTGTCGGGACTCACCGCTTCGAGCAGCAGCTTGGCCTGGACCTGCGCCGGCAACGGCAGTTGAATCAGGATGCCGTCGATGTCCTGGCGTGCATTCAACTCGTGGATCAGGGCCAGCATCTCTTCGGTAGTCACCGTCTCCGGCGGTGTAATCAGCTCGCTGAAAAGCCCAAGCGACTCGCAGGTCTTCACCTTGCTGCGCACGTAAATCTCCGAGGCTGGAACATGCCCCACCAGCACCGCCGCCAGCCCAGGCCTTATTCCTTGCAGCGCCAGCCGATCCACTTCTGCTCTGACCTCCGCCTTGATTTCGGCGGCGATCGCGGTCCCATCCAGAACTCTCGCCATGCATATCCTTCCTGCTCCGCTCATGGTAAATGGCCGTTCGTTGCATGGAGGAGAGACGACATTTGTATTGGGCAAGGTATGGGGCGCCCAGACTTGTTGCAATTCCGGCCGGGAAGATCAAGCCCCGCACTCCATTGCTCTCAACCCTGGAAATGCAGGCTAGACTCATGGCATGGCGCACCCCATTCTCTCCGAGATTCTGCTGAAGATCCTTGTTTGCCCGGTATGCCATGCGTCCGTCTCTGCTGGTCCAGACAATGCTTCGCATCAATGGCTGCATTGCAGTGGTTGCGGCCGCTACTATCCGGTCGAGGACGGCATTCCCGTCATGCTCGAGCACCGCGCGACGCCAGAACCTCCGCATGCGCCATGATCTCAGCGCCGCGAACATAGCTGGAACCGCTGATCCCTCCACTGCGTAACATCGGTCGATGACAGATTTAAGACCTCGGGATGACAACTCAAATCAGTCGAAATGACAGATTTATTGGAGAAACATAAGGGGAGAGGCAGGACATCAACTTTTTTCTCTCCCTGCTTACCAGTCTCCGTAAACCGCAGTCTATTTGGTATACAAGCCTGATGAGGAGAGGCGGCAAGGGAACGAAGAGACCGAGACGATTGATCGTGCAGCAGGGTGGAATTCCGGGTGCTGACTCAATAAGGTTACCCTTAGGTTTTCCCTTTCGGTCCCATTTTCCCATAAACGATGTGTGCCCTAGAAATCTGCGATTGCGTGCATAACCGTCCTCGCCGAAATGAATCCAGCATCCGATACATCCAGCAGAGCGTTCCAGCATCAAAAGAGTAGATCGTGGGTGTAGTTGCTCCGGTCTGGCTCTTGAACTTCGTACGTAGGGCGCCCAAACGCAACGGAATGGTGTAGTTGCGGGTTCATACAAGTAGGAAGACACGAAACTGGTTAGCTTTCTGCCTGAGATCGAATGCACGACTGCGGTACGCTCGCCTGATGAACGGCAATAGAGGTCTTCCCGCAGTCTTTTTCGCGCAGACGTCGACCCCAATGCTGTAGGCCGATTTCCTATGGGTGTACACCGAAGCCGCTTTTAGAGGCACTCGGTGGTGGAGAGCAATAGGAAATCCGACCTAAATCGTGCCTGGGCCTCATAGTGCAACGAGGCAAGAGAGGAAAATCACAAGATGTCTGCAACCGCCAAAATCGAAAAGTTTTCCCCACGTGAGTTGTTGAACCTGCGCAACGAACTCCTGCAATCGGGGATCGATTCGTGGCAGGCAGCCGAAGTTCTCAGCGGCTTTCTCACCGGACGCGGATATGGTGTAAGCGCGGAGCATGCGCGCAGCGCCATCATGCGCCTTGAAGGCATGGGCTGCAATCTCGATTGCATGCAGGAAGAACTGGAGAATCTGGCCTTCGTCATGTAGCCGCCGCGGCCTCGCTTCGGGCACCTGCTCTTCGACTCTTAGCCGTCTCCGGTTCCCGGCGCTGTTCTTCTGACCCGCTTATCTGTCTTGCTTCCCGGCGATTGACCCTTGGCGCATCATCCCTCCCCCTATTCTGGGTACAGGTGCGCCAACCGCCGCCTGAAGCGATCCATAGTTGGTCGAAACCTGGCAACAAGAGCTTTCTCGTTTTACACCCCCCAAAAAAAAGATTGCCAACTGCATTCCGGCGCGCCTCCGTTTGCGTATATGCGAGTAACGCGACTAGATGGAGGTTGGGTGGCAGGGAGCACACTCGAGTTTCGATCGATCGTGGAAGCGCATCAAGCGCGCGTCTACAGCATCGCGTACCGCATCCTCGGCGATCGTGGAACTGCGGAAGAAGTGGCTCAGGATGTCTTCCTGGAGTTGTATCGGGCTATCAGCGGCATCGCGTCTGATGAGCACCTGACCGCATGGTTGCGCCGGGTCGCCGTGCATCGCGCAACCGATGCGCTGCGCCGCCGGCCGCGCGCCCTGTACGGCGCTGCCGAGTTTGCGGACTGGATGGCTAAACTGTCGCATGAAGCGGCATCCTTTGCCTTGGCTTCGGAGGTGGAAAAGCTGTTGCTCACGCTCCCTCCCACGCAGCGGGCGGTTGTTCTGCTGCGCTATCAGGAGGACCTGGCGCCACCGGAGATTGCGGAAGTGCTCGCGATGCCATTGGCGACGGTCAAGAGCCACCTCCAACGGGCGCTCAAGTCTCTGCGGGTGGGCGCGCAAGACAGACTGAAGGAGTACACACGCCGTGGATGAACAGGAAGAATTGCAACGCCTTCTGCAGCGAGAACTGCAGGCCCGTGACGCGCCCGCGGGATTCTCTGCCCGCGTGATGGCTCTGCTGCCGCAGACGCCGCCCTCGGCCATACCTCAGACGACGCAGCGTTTTTGGCTGCCGGCGTTGCGCTGGACTGCCACAGCACTCGCATTGATGGGAATCGCGGGCGGTGGGTATTGGGAGCACCAGCGGAGGGAGCGAATCGCGGGTGAGCGCGCACGAGGCCAGGTCATCCTCGCGCTGCACATCAGTGCCGCCACACTCCATGATGTGTTGCACAAGGTCGTGAAAGACACCAAAGGAGACACAGAATGAAGAGGCTTTCGGTTCTCACCGCACTGGTGTGGTGCCTGGTCGCGCTTGCCGCGGCCGCGCAGAGCATTACCCCGCCCTTTCCGGTCACACTCGAGAAGGAGTTGGCCGCTCGCGCCAGCAATTACACCGAAGTCTCTTTGGACAAGAAGATGCTGGCGTTTGCGGGCAAGTTCTTGAGCGCGGACGCTGATGACGTCGAGGTCAAGCACCTGCTCGCAACGCTCAACGGCATCTACGTTCGCGAGTACCAATTCGACAAACCAGGACAGTACACAGCGGTTGACCTCGAGCACATTCGGAGCCAGTTTAACGGTTCGGAGTGGTCTCCGATGGTCCGGGAGCGCTCAAAGAAGGGCGAAGGAGATTCGGACATTTACGTACGATTGGTCGACGGGAAGATGCAAGGAATGTTCGTGTTGGATGCGGAGCCGAACGACTTGAGCTTCGTGTACATCGACGGTGCCTTGAACCCGGCGGAGCTTTCCAAGTTGGACGGCAGCTTTGGGATCCCGAAAGGCGTTGCAAAACGAGCCGCAAAGGAGGGAAGCAAGTGACCAAGCTTGGCTTTGCCCTGAGTACGGCATTAGTGCTCGGGAGCGCCGCGGCCTACGCCTTCGCCGGGGACCGCGACTTCGACGGTCTGGTGAGCGGAATCGCGCAGTCGTATGACGCACATGCAACCAGGATTCCGATGATGAGCATGGTGAGTCTGTGCGCGCGCGTCGCCACCCACGGAGGTGTCAAGGGTCTTCGCGTGGTCGAGTTTGACAACCTTGAGATAAGCCCCGGCCTCCCCGGCTTGGCGTCTCTGGTCCACAGAAGTCTGGGATCAGAGTGGGAACCCTTCGTCCAGGAACGCGACCGGCGAGGGGAGAGCCAGTCCGTTATTTTTGTGCGGCCGGCCGGTGAGGCGATGCGCATGGTGATCGCGGACTATGATCACGGGGAGCTTGATCTCATCCGCATGGAATTGAGTGGGGATGCGCTTGCCCGATGGATGAAAAATCCACAGGCCGAAGCACACCGGTGAGGTGGCCGTGTGCCTGGGAGTCAGCCGTAGCCATGGCAAGGGTCTATCAAGCCCGTGTATGGTTACAGACGGCGACAACTCCAGGTATGAGAGGCTACTGTGCACGATCTGAATCGTAGAATTTTTCTCAAAGTGGCAGGGGCGGCAGCAACGGCCCAAACGTTGTTCGGACCAAATACGCACCTGCTGGCCGAGGTCCAAAGCGAACCTGCCAAGCCGGTTGCGGCGAACGATCATATCCAGATCGCGCTGATCGGGGCCGGTGGTCAGGGCCAGGGCGACACCAAAGTAGCGCTGGAGGTTCCAGGGGTAAAGCTGGTTGCCGTGGCGGACTGTTACACCGGCCGGCTCGACCACAGCAAGGAACTCTGGGGCGACGACATTTTTACCACGCGCGACTACAGCGAGATTCTGGCGCGCAAAGACGTCGACGCCGTCATCGTTGGCACGCCCGACCATTGGCACAAGCAGGCCGCCGTAGACGCGATGAAGGCGGGCAAGGATGTCTATTGCGAGAAGCCGATGATCCACCTCTACGCCGATGGGCCGGAGATGATCGAGACCGCGCATAAGACGAAGCGGATTATCCAGGTGGGAAGCCAGCGCGTAAGCTCGGTTATCTATGCCAAAGCGAAGGAGTTGCTTGCCGCGGGCGCCATCGGCCAACTGAATATGGTGACCGCGCATTGGGATCGCAACTCGTCGATCGGCGCCTGGAACTATACGGTTCCTCTGGATGCCTCGACCGAAACCTGTGACTGGCCACGCTTTCTAGGCACTGCGCCCAAGATTCCCTACAACGCAGAACACTTCTTCCAGTGGCGCAAGTGGAAGGCCTACGGAAGCGGTGTGGCTGGCGATCTTTTCGTCCACCTCTTCAGCGGAACCCACTTCATCACCGGATCGCATGGGCCTACGCGCGCCATGGCAACCGGAGGTCTGCGCTTCTGGAAAGACGGCCGGGACGTGCCCGACGTGATGCTGGGTCTCTTTGATTATCCGGAGGGTTTCAATCTGAGTCTGCGTGTGAACTTCGTGGACGGAGGCGAGGAGAACGAAGGGCTGATTTTCACTGGCTCGGAAGGCACCATGCAGATAGCTGGCAACGCCGTCATCGTAAGCCGCACGCCACTCGAGAAAGAGCCCGGCTTGATGATTGGAACCTTCACCGATGCGATGCAAACGCGCATTCGCAAAGAGTACCTGGAAAAGTATCCGCTTACCCACCCCATGGGAGAGCCGCAGCTTGGATACGAGAAATACGAAGCCGCGCATGGATACAGCGACAGCTACGACCACTTCAGGAATTTCTTCGCGGCCGTTCGTTCGCGGCAACCGGTCGTGGAAGATGCGGTGTTTGGTTTCCGTGCCGCCGGAGCCGCCCTGCTCAGCAACCTCAGCTACGAACGCGGCGCTGTCGTCCATTGGGATCCCGAAGCAATGAAACTGGTCTGAAACAGGCTGGCGCCCGGAGATTCCAATCAATGCCCCGCTCCACAAGCTGCCAAAATCTGCTCGCAACGGAACGAGCGGTGAGCCCGTGTTAGACTTCGCGCATGAATTTCCGCCTGCTTGTTCTACTATTCATGGTTTGCATGACAGGATTTGCCCAGTCGGCGCCGCGTGCCCGCGCCCTCGGAGTACCGTTTGATGGCAACCCCGGCCCCTTGGACGCGATCACGGATGTCAAAGGAGTGGAAGTAGGCGACACGACTCTGATCCGTGGCGAAGGTAAGCTTGTCGTCGGTCAGGGTCCAGTACGCACTGGTGTGACCGTCATATTCCCTCGTGGCCGTGCCGACGCGGAGCCTGTTTACGCTGGATGGTTCTCACAAAACGGAAACGGCGAAATGACGGGCACCACCTGGGTGGAAGAATCCGGCTTTCTCGAAGGACCGGTGGCCATCACCAATACTCACTCGGTTGGCTTGGTGCGCGACTCCATCATTGCCTGGTCTGTTCAGAGTGGCCGCCTTGCACTGCAGCCCTGGTCCCTTCCTGTGGTTGCCGAAACATGGGATGGCTACCTGAACGACATCAATGGATTTCATGTCCAGCAGGCTGACGTCTTCTCGGCGCTCAACGCTGCTCAGGGCGGACCGGTACCCGAAGGCAATGTAGGCGGTGGTACCGGCATGGTCTGCTACGGCTTCAAGGGCGGAGATGGAACTGCCTCCCGTGTGCTGTCCGCCGATGCCGGAGGCTACACGGTCGGTGTGCTGGTGCAATGCAACTGCGGAAGGCGCCCTCAACTCACCATCGCCGGCGTGCCGGTCGGTAAGCTCATTCCTGCGCCGCCGCGCACAGCGATGTTGGAAAGCGAAATGAGCGGCGATGTCGGCTCCATCATTATTGTGGTGGCGACCGACGCCCCGCTTTTGCCGACACAGTTGAAACGGCTCGCGCGCCGTGCAACCATGGGACTCGCCCGCACCGGCTCCATCTCCGGAAACTCCTCGGGTGACATTTTCATCGCCTTTTCGACTGCCAATCGTGGCGCGAACAAAGAGCCTGGTCCCAACTCAATACAGACAGTCTCCAATGAACGCATCAGTCCCTTGTTTCAGGCCACGGTCGAAGCAACGGAGGAAGCAATTGTCAACGCCATGGTTGCCGCGCAAACCATGACGGGCGTTGACGGCCACACAATCGAAGCCCTCCCGCATGATAAGTTGTCAGAATTCATGAAGCGCTCCCCCCAAGCCACGCTCAAGTAAGCTGCTTTCAGTGGCCTGGGACGATGCTTCGCCCGCCGCTACGGTCTATGCGTGTCTCCAACAGCAATCACCTGGGCATATATTCCGCCGGGATGATACTGGTATTGCACGCACCGTGGAGGTAGAAGGGCGCCTCATCTGGTGCTTACTTGTTGGAGAGTTTGCAGATACTTAACGATGTCGCCTCTCGAGAGCATTCCGACAAGGTCGTTTCCCGACATGACAGGCATTTGATTGACTCCGTCCCGGCCCATCTTTTCCATTGCTGTCCACAATTCAGCATTGGGGTCAATCCTGCTTAGCTTGTCGAGGGGAATCATGGCTTGGGTTGCGGTGGTGGTTGTCCATGAGGGTCGAGGAATCTCCTTCATGTTGTGCAGGGTCAGGAGTCCGGCGGCGCGGTCTCCCCGCTCCACGAGAAAGCACCGTCGACCATGTGCCAGGACCTGCTGATCTACCAACTTTTCTAATGTAGTGTCTCCCGATACGTGGGTACATACTTCTCCCATCGCCTCGGATACCTTGTGGCCGACCAACAGCCCTTGCACCATTTGCTGCTGGACCTGAGCTCCGGCTGCACTCTCCAGGAACCAGCCGATGAAGGCGATCCATATTCCATTGACGACGTTCCCTCTCAGGGCTTGCCATACTCCAAGAAAAATAAAAAGAAAGCCACAGAATCGGCCGGTGCCGGCGGCGATCAGAGTAGCCCGGCGGAAGTTCTTGTTCACTCCCCAAACGATGGCGCGAAAAACTCTGCCTCCATCGAGGGGAAATCCTGGAACAAGGTTGAAGAGTCCCAGGATCCCGTTAATAAGGGCCAGATACTTGGCTATCGCCAAGGCTGGCCCGATATTGACAAGCAGTGGTTCTAGAGAGAAAAAGAATGCTGCCAGCGCAAAACTGGTAAGCGGCCCGACGATCGCAATTAAGAATTCAGCCATGGCGCTCGGGGGCTCGGCTGCGATCTGGGATACTCCGCCAAAGATGAATAGAGTGATGCGGTGTACCGGTATCTTGTAGCGAAGGGCCAGCCACGAATGGGCCAGTTCGTGGACAACGATACTGACAAAAAAAAGCACCGCCGTTACAGCGCCCATCAGCCAGTATTCGACGCTCGTGCCCCCCTTGAATTCAGCGGGATAGTAATTAGCGGCCAGGAGCCAAGTGAGTAAGACCACGATCAAAAACCAGGAGTAGTCCAAATCGATAGGTATGCCAAGGACGCGTCCAATTGGAACTGTGTGACGAAACACACTTCACCCCTTTCACTAGTGGACGGGTGCAGCCTCTGAAGGCCGCGTCGCGCAAAAGGCTGCGCGGATAGGTACCTTTGTCAAGGCTCTGCACTCATGTGCCCCAGGTACCATGAAAAGCCCCTTTTTAAGATTTCGCAAGGGCCAGCACCCGGAAGCAAATATATATGCGCAAAGGGTTAGGGAATACCTGTCAAGCTGGGCTGTGCGGTCGATCCCGGGTCGAAGCGCACCAATCATTAGCTGTGAACCATCCGGAAGATCCAGGGCAACCCCCGATGGCAAGAGAGCTGCGAGACGAAGATGAGTAATGGGCTACGGCAACGAGATCTTGCCCTGTTCCAACAGCCGTAGCGCAATCTGGACATGCTCAGCAACATGCGCCGGTGAATCTGCACGTCCGGCTACCTGGGCTTCAAAGATATAACCGGATATTTCATCGAATACGCTGGATCAGATTGTCGATGCTCCGCGCAAGGTCGATGATCTCGCCTTCTCCCTGCAGTTCAAACTCGATCGGATAATTCCCTGAAGCCGCGTGATTCACTGCGTCCCGAAGGCTCACCAACGGTTTGACGACCTCCCGCGGAAGGACAAAGCTGATCCAAACGCTCAAAAGAAACGTGATCACAGAAACGATACTCAGCACCCATTCCGCGCGATGAACAAGCTCACGGGCCTCCTGATGATCTCGTTGAACGCGTTCCCAGCTTTGCGCTTCTAATTGCGACGCGAGCAGTAAAACCTGCTGGCTGGTAGCCTGAATCTCAGCGGTAACCAGACGTAGAGTTGGATTTTCCTGCGTCAGCGTCTTGGCCAGATCTGTGTCAAATGATTGCACCTGGCTTTGGAGCTCTTGAACCAGCTGCGCATTTCCTGTTCGCCGGGAGCGCCGCAGCAGGTCGTTCAGGTCGGTTTCGTACGCAGCAACCGCTTGTTGAACTCGTTGCGTGGTTGTACCGCCAGGTTTTTCCAGAAGCGCTACCGCGGCTGCAGACTGTTGCTCGTATACCTCCAAACTCTTCAAAACCTCTTGACCGGCGTTTCTTTCCGTAGGCTCAAGATCACCAATCTGCGCAATCAATTGTCTTATGCGACTCGTAGCTTGCCGATTTGCTTGCATATAGCTGGGATCGTTCAGCAGAAAATAGTTGCGCTCACTCCGCCGCGCCTGCAGCATCTCCACCGAAACCTGTTCTGCGAGGGTCGTCGCAGGCGCGTCCACGTTGACGATGCGATTGACGATCGTACCCATCTCGAACAGATAGTAGATCGTCAAAAAAATCACCGGCGCGAGAATAAGTCGCACGACGGCTAGGGCGTAGACAACCCTGCGCTTGAGCGAACTGCCCGGCGTCAGGACCTTGAAGGTTCTTTTTATCCTCGTTTGCATCGCTGGCCTCGCTGGATCACCATGTGGGCGTCGCCAAGATAAAAGTGTCATCGCGATCGCAAAGTCGGCATGCGCGGTGTGTGGGTCGAATTTCGCATCGGTTGACTGTTCTTATCCTTATGTCGCAAGCCAATGAGAGTCCAACTCCGCTAACTCTTCTCTCATTTGTTGATTGCCGGCCGCGGGGCTGGCTTGAGGCGATTTGCATTCTGGAACGGAAGCATCCACCCCGGATACTCGAGCGGCAGGGCACTCACCTCATCGAGCTGCTTCATTTCGTCTTCGCATAGCTTCAGGCCCACAGCGGCAAGATTGTCCTGGAGCTGATCGAGTCGTTTGGCCCCGATAATGACGGAGGTCACGACGGGCTTGGCCAGCAACCACGCGAGGGAGATGCGGGCCGGGCTGCAGTCGTGGGCCTTTGCGATCGGCGCCATCGCGTCGAGGATCTTCCAGGTGCGTTCCTTATCGACAATGGGGAAGTCGAATTCGGACCGGCGAGTGCCCTCTGGCTTCTGGTTCTCGCGGCTGAACTTACCGGATAGCAACCCGCCGGCAAGCGGGCTCCAAACCAGCAGGCCGGTCTTTTCCGCCTCCAGCAAAGGAACGATCTCGCGCTCCAGGTCGCGGCCGGCGATGGAGTAGTAGGCCTGCAGGGTATCGAAGCGGGCCAGATTCTTGAATTCGGAGATGCCGAGCGCTTTCGCGATCTTCCACGCCTGCCAGTTGGAGCACCCGATGTACCGGACTTTCCCCTGGGAAACGAGGGATTCGAGGGCGCGCAGCGTCTCCTCGATCGGCGTAACGGAATCGTTGGCGTGAATCTGGTAGAGGTCGATGTGGTCGGTCTGGAGGCGGCGAAGGCTGGCTTCGACTGCGTCCATGATGTGCCCGCGGGAGGCGCCTACGTCGTTGCGCCCGGAACCCATCCGGCTGAAGACCTTGGTAGCGATGACAGCGTCTTTGCGGGCAATCTTCAGGTTCTTGAGCGATTGCCCGAGAGTCGTCTCGCTTCCGCCTTCCGAGTAGACGTCAGCAGTGTCGAAGAAGTTGATGCCGGCCTCAACCGATGCCTTCACGAGCTCATCCGCTCCGGCCTGGTCAACATTTCCAATGGTCTTCCAGAATCCCTCGCCACCGTGGAAGGTCATGGTGCCCAGGCAGAGAGTTGAGACGAGGAGGCCGGTGTTTCCGAGAGTCTTGTATTCCACGATGAGTCCTTTGGCCGAGAGTATCGGCGGTAATTAGTCGTTGAGGCCGGAAGGGATGATTCAGGTTCGGTGGTCAGCAGCTACCCACCATTAGAACTCGTCGTAGGCGATCTGGTTGGCGGGCACGCCGAGCTCGGCGAGCATCCTGGTGCAGGCCTTGATCATCATGGGCGGACCGCAGAGATAATATTCGGCGGCCCTCGGGTTGGCGTGCTCGCGCAGATATTTCTCCAGCACCACTTCGTGGATGAAGCCGAGATGGCCGGTCCAGTTGTCCTCCGGCAGCGGCGAGGAGAGCGCGAGGTGGAAGGCGAAGTTGCGGTGCGTCCTGGCGAGATCGCTGAAAGTAGTCCTCGTAGAAGATCTCCTGCTTCGAGCGCGCGCCGTACCAGAAGCTGACCTTGCGCGCGGTCTGCTCGGTTTCGAGCAGGTGCGAGAGGTGGGCGCGCAGCGGAGCCATGCCGGCGCCGCCGCCGATGTAAACCATCTCCCGCTGCGTGGGCTTGATATGGAAATCGCCGAAGGGGCCGATGGCGGAGACGATGTCGCCGGGCTTGAGGCTGAAGACGTAGCTGGAACCGACGCCGGGAGCGCAGTCCTGGCCGGGCGGCGGCGTGGCGATGCGGACGTTGAAGCGCAGCGTGCGCTCCGTCTGCTGGTTGCTGGCGAGAGAGTAATTGTTGCGCCGGCCGGCCTCGGGGTTGCGCGCCACAAGATCGAAGACGTGCTGGTTTTCCCAGACGGTGGCAAAGGGCTCGGGGATGTCGAAGTCGCGGAAGCGGATCGTCTCGTAGGCGGGGATGTCGAGCTGCAGGTAGTCGCCCGGCGTGAAGGCGATCTTCTCGCAGCGCATCCAGCGGTTCGAGAACCAGTTCCTTGATGAAGGTGGCGACGTTGCGATTGCTGACGACGCGGAACTGATAAGTCTTCTGCGCACGGGCGCCTGCACCGCCGGCGCGGGCGACGTTGATCAGGAGTCGACCGTTGCGCTCCTCGACGGGATAAGTGGCCAGGCCGCGGCAGACAGGCAGCGCGCGCGGGCGAGCCATCGATCAGGTTGAAGCGCCCGTTGTGCTTGGAGCACTCGATGATCTTTCCCTTGACCAGGCCGTCGGAGAGATGAGTATTGCCGTGGGTGCAGAATCCGTCGGTGGCGTAGAGCTTGCCCTCCTCGTCGCGGTAGAGGGCGTAGGTTTTCTTGCCGTGGTCGAAGCGGATCACGTCGGCGCGGCCGCAGATCGGCGGCGGCGCAAACTTCGATCCAGCCTCGCGCGTCCGGCTTGCCATCGGAAGAAGCGGCAGCCTTCCTGCAAACGGGCCTTGGGCTCGGGCAGCCGGCGCTTGACGTGATAGGCGGGATCCTTGACCTGCCTGAGAACGGCTGGGACAATCTCACGCCAGGCGGCGAAGAGGCTCGGATACGGCGTGGGGCAGTCGTCCTTCACCGCGGCATGCAACTTCGGCAGCGCGTGGTAGGGCACCAGCGGGAACATGTGGTGCTCCACGTGGTAGTTCATGTTCCAGTACAGATACCGGTGGATCGGGTTCATATACACCGTCCGGCAATTGAGACGGTGGTCGAGCACGTTCTCCGCCAGACCGGCGTGCTGGGTGATACCGTAAGTGACCAGCAGCCAGGTGCCGAAGAGATTGGTCAGGCCGACGAACAGGAGCGGAAGCATGCTGCGGCTAGTGAATGGAGAGCCCAATGACGACGGCATAAATGGCGACAGTAAACGCGCGCCCTGCGATAGACCTTGGGAAACTCCATCTCGGGGATGTAGGTTTTCTCCTCGGCAGACATGCGGCCGAGTGGAATGCAGAAGGATGTGCCTGAAATATTTCGGATAGACCCGGAGATTGAAGAAGGACATGATGATGGCCTTCACATCAGGCGGGCGCGGGACGGCGATCTCCGGGTCGCGGCCGACGATGATCGTGTCGCTGTGGTGGCGGGTGTGGCTCCAGCGCCAGACCGTGGACTCGCGCATGACCATGAACGAGGCAATCTCGTAGAGCGCGTTGTTCATCCAGTCGGTCTTGAACGCGGTGCCGTGGCCGGTCTCGTGCCAGCGGGAGTCGGAGGTCGAGGCGTAGAGCACGCTGTAGATCAGGTAGGGGAGCGATCGCCCACCAGCTGCCCCAGAGAGCATAGGTCGCGTAGCCGCTGCCGAGAATGAGGGCAAACCAGAGAATCGTGTCGCGGATGGCGGGTCCGTCGCGGCGCTCCAGCAGCCTGCGCATGGTTTCGCGCGGCACGGCGCACTGATACCAGTCCGCCTCGGCGAGCCCCCTCTCGACGGCCAGGGCAGAGTTCACGCCGGTGAGGCTGTAGTCGGGTTTGATGAGAGGTGCGGCGAGGATATGAGTGTCAGGGCTCATAGTCGTAAATTGCGATCAGGAAAGCTCCGCTTGACCATGATACGACTTACTGAACTTTCAAGTACCTTCTTGAGAGGCCAATCCGCTCTCCTGCGGCCAATGACTCTGGAGTTTGTGGGATTCGGCGGAAATGACCTGCAGGATCTCCAGGTAACCACGGCAGGTCGATCCGAGCCGGCACCCACCTGCCACCCGGCCAGGATCCAATGGCCATCGCAATCTTGAGAGCGGCGTTATGGAAGTACGCCGAGTTCGGCTATACGGCGTTGGAGATAGCGAAGTTCGACAGTGTTGGTGGTGAGGGCAAGCCCGCGGTTGTAGCTTTCGAGCGCCTCTCTGTTGCGTCCCATGCGACGGAGCAGGTCGGCCCGGGCCGCGTGGTACAGATGGTAGGAATCAAGTTCGCCCGAAGAGCCCAGCCCGTCGATCAACGCTAGACCGCGTTCGAGGCTTTCACTCATAGCGATGGCGACTGCATGGTTAAGCGAGACGATGGGTGAGGCCTGGCTTGCATTGAGGATTCCGTAAAGCGCGGCGATCTGCTTCCAGTCGGTTTCCGCGGCAGTCCTGGCTTCGGCGTGGACGGCGGCGATGGCTGCCTGTAACTGATATGGACCGACATTGCGGCGGCCCAACGCGCGCTCGACCAACTGTGTACCCTCTGCGATCTGATCCAGATGCCAAAGAGAGCGATCTTGCTCCTCGAGCGTCACCAGTTGTCCGTCTCCCGTGGAGCGGGCGTCGCGCCGGGAATCATGCAACAGCATGAGGGCCAGCAGAGCCATGCTTTCAGGGTTGTCGGGTATGAGTTCAGTGAGTGTACGCGCGAGGCGAATGGCTTCGGCGCAGAGTTCCCGGCGTACGAGATTGTCGCCGGAACTGGCCGAGTAGCCTTCGTTGAAGATGAGATAAAGAACGGCTTGCACGGCAGAGAGACGTTCGGGCATGCGGTCGGGAGACGGGAACTTCATAGGGAATTCGCGCTTGCTGGATCTTGCGCTGGGCACGCACCAGGCGTTGCGCAAGAGTTGACTCGGGAACCAGAAAGGCGCGGGCGATCTCGGGCGTGGTGAGCCCGCCCAGGGTTCGGAGCGTGAGTGCGATTTGTGCTTCCTTGTTGATGGCGGGGTGGCAACAGGTAAAGATGAGGCTCAGGCGGTCGTCTTCAAAAGGGCGGCTCATCTCCTCTTCGCTCGCGTTGCTGCGCAATACGTGCTCATACAGTAGTTGGTCTTCATTGTTGCGGCGTGTCTGCTCGCGGCGTGCGTAGTCGATGAGCTTCCGGCGAGCCGTGGCAGTGATCCAGGCGCCGGGGTTGGCCGGTACGCCTTCGGCTCGCCAGCTTACGACGGCGGCAGCGAAGGCATCCTGCATCGCTTCTTCGGCGAGGTCGAAGGAATGCGAAACGCGAATCAGGCCGGCAATGATGCGTCCTGACTCGTTCCGGAAAACCGATTCGACGGTGGCGTGGTGGTCATCCATTCACAGGCACACGCGCGGGCATTTGCCGGATGGGACGGACCTCGACGCATCCGGCCGCACCGGCGCAACCAGTGGGAATTTTGGCCGCCCACGCAAGCGCTTCGTCGAGGTCTTCGCAGTCCAGAATGTAGTATCCGGCCAACTGCTCCTTCGTCTCGGCGAACGGACCGTCGGTGACCACCACCCCGCCCTCCTGCACGCGTACGGTGGTGGCCATAGTGCTGGGTTCGAGAGGATCGGCAGCGCGCAAGATGCCCCGATCCTGGGTCTCGTCCAGGACGGCCCGGTGTGCCGCGGCGACCACGCTCCTTTCTTCGCGAGTCGCTGTCTCCATTTCTTGCGAGTAGATCAACATCATGTAGCGCATGGCGAACCTCAATTGATTGGCGTTCGGGGGAATCTCTCGTGAACCTTTACTTCGCAGATCTGGGCGGTGTGCCGGGCGCCGTGAGAAGCGGCCGCCAACAGCCACTGATAGCCGTCCCATGGCCCGAAGAAAGGGTGGGCCACCACATGTTCGCGAAGCCGGCGGGTAACCAGCAATCGAATGCTCTGGTCGCGCCTTTCGATGAAATGGTGTAAGGCTTCAGGGCCGCTCCAGCGGTGGGTAGGGTAGGCCTGTGCGGGCGACTTACCTTTTCTGGAGCGCTTTGGGACCTCATGCAAAATGAAATCATCCATTTCGAGTCGGTTGCCTGCCGGTGCTGCCTCGGGGGCATGGCTCATACTTTCGATAATGGCATGGATGCTGCCTTCGACGAGCACGATATGTTCCATGTTTTCCGCGATCGACCAGGTGTCATCGGGGGTTTGAAGTCCCACTGCGCAGCGGAAAGCCCGCTCACGGATTCGATCAGGTAACCGCGTGTGACTGAGAGATGCCGCGATGCCCTGGTGATCTGTTCCGCCGTCAGTCCGGTCTCTGAGATGACTGTGGAAGAAGTATTGTTCACGGTCCCCCCCTGGGAACTGGTTTTGGGATTAAACATGGCAACGCCGGAGGCCATCCGGCGTTGCCCGAGAGCTATGAGAAGACCATGATGGGCCGGACTTCGACGCTGCCAAAACGGGCAGCCGGGATGCCTGACGCGATCGAAGCTGCTTCGTCGATGCTCGCCGCTTCCAAGAGGTAGAAGCCGCCGAGTTGTTCTTTGGTTTCCGCGAAAGGACCGTCGGTGGTGAGGGTTTTGCTGTCGCGTATGCGGACCGTTTTAGCAGTTTTAGTGGGCTGGAGCGCATGTCCCGCCTTGATGGCGCCCGCATTCTTCTTACCGAAAGCGCCGTATTCGGCAAACTCAGATTCGTCGAATCCCTTGGCGAACCGCTTCTCGTCTTCGTAGATCAGGACTAGGTATTGCATAATTTCCTCCTGCCCGTACGACGTTTGGGGTTGGGCCGAATCGACAACGGCAGAAAAAAATCTTCTGGCCAGGATGTTCTTGCCGTAACGGAGATGGCTTGAGACCGGCAAAGTATCGCAGACGGGGGAGCCTGGGTTACTATTCTGACGTTTGCTGAAGTGACCCATAGCTTGCAGTCCGTTCTCTGAGACAACTCCTGTTCTCACCACATCTACGAAACCGACAGGCCTAGAGTTCCAACCGGAGGATCGTGAAAACATCAGCGCTCACAGCAAAGTCCCATGTCGTCCTCAGCAGAGAATGCACCGCGGCCGCTCTGGCCTTCTTCATCTCAACGGCGATCTCGCCCCGAGTCTCTCTTGCTGCACCACAAGCGCCGGCTGCCGCCACAAGCCAGCCCGCCCCTCACAGGACAACCTCATCCGGCTTCCACGAGCCCGACCCGATCGACTTCGACGACCATGCCGGCTACGTCCAGATCTTCGACGGAGCCACCCTCAAGGATTGGGATGGCGATCCCTCCATTTGGCGTGTCGAGAACAGCGCCATCGTCGGCGAATCCACAAAGGAGAAGCCTGTCGGCAACAGCTACATCGCATACCGCGGCTACGAGGGCAAAGATTTCGACCTCAAGCTCGAGATCAAAGTCGAGAACGGCGGCGGAAGCGGCATCCAGTATCGCAGCCAAACGGGGTTGCCCTGGCGCCGTCAACGTCCTGGGCAGCCCGCTCCCAATCTCAACTGGATGATGACCGGACCGCAGGCCGATTTCTGGTTTCCGGTCACGCCGATGACGGCCGAATGGACCGGCCAGTTCTACTCCGAAAACACGCCGCTCGGCATCATCGCCTGGCGTGGCCAGGTGGTGAACTCCTCCCCCGGCAAGCCGCCGCGTCTCGTCGGAAACATCGCCGGCCGCACTCCTCTGGGAGGATACGTCCGCGTCAACGACTGGAATCAGTACCTCATCATGGCCCGCGGCGGCACTTTCATTCACGTTCTCAACGGACAGCTTATGACGGTCCTCGTCGACGACGACCCCAACTCATCGAACAATCAACCCGGCATCATCGGAATCGAAATCGAAGGCACACCCAGCAAAGTCTCCGTCCGCAATATCTGGTTGAAGAAGCTCCCATAGGGCCAGCCACAGTAATAGTGAAAATGCTGGAGCGCGGGGCTTGCTCACCTTGACATTCTACTGGAAGCGACTGTATCCTCACCTAGAATGTCTACTAAAGAACAGAAAGAGCGTATCGAGCTGCTGCAGGGCACCCTGGACCTGCTGATTCTCCGGACGCTGCTGTTGGGGCCGGCGCACGGCCACGCCATCGCCAAGGCGATCGAATTCAACTCCGACGATGTATTGCAGGTCGAGCAGGGGTCGCTGTACCCGGCGCTGCACCGGCTCATCAAGCGGGGATGGATTTCAGTCGAAGAGGGCACCTCCGAGAACAATCGCCGCGCCAAGTTCTACCGGCTGACGGCCAAGGGACGGCGACAACTGGCGGTCGAGACCAGCAAGTGGGAAAAGCTGGCGGGAGCGATCGCACGGATTCTCCGGCCGTTGGAGCAGGAAGGCAAATCATGAGGCGCCGCAAGCGGATGATGGAGGATCTCGACCGGGACATCCGCGACCACATCGAGATGGAGACGCAGGACAACATCGAGCGCGGCATGCCGCCGGAAGAAGCGCGCTATGCGGCTCTGCGCAAATTCGGCAACGTGACCAGGGTCAAGGAAGAGACGCGGGAGGTGTGGAGTTTCACCTGGCTGGAGCAGCTCCTGCAGGACGTGCGCTTTGGCCGCGCGGATGCTGCGGAAAGTCCGGGATTTACGATGGTCGCCGTGCTGACGCTCGCTCTCGGCATCGGCGCCAACACTGCCATCTTCAGCGTGATGGAGGGCGTGGTGTTCGCTCCCGCTGCGTTACTTCCAGCCGGATCGCTGGTGATGGTGTGGGAGAACAATCCGCGCTTTCCAAGTGTGTGGGCTTCATATCCTGACTTCCTGGATTGGCAGCGCACTGCTCGCTCATTCCAGCAAATGACGGCGTTCATGCCAAGGAGTTGATCTCACAGGTCCTGGCACGCCTGAACACCTGAATGGGAAGGAAATCTCTTCGGGTTTCTTTAGGACTCTGGGCACGGGACTAACTCTCGGGCGCGAATTCTCGCCTGAGGAAGACCGGCATGGCGGAGCCCCAGTCGTTATCATTAGCAATCGTTTGTGGAGAAATCGGTTTGACGCCAGCCCTGAGGCGATCGGCAAGCCCGTGACCCTGAATGGAGTGGACTACACCATCGTCGGAGTCCCCCGCAAGGGTTTCGTCTCGAAGGCGATGCCGATATTTACACACCGCTGGTCGCTTTTGGAGGGGGGCACCCACGGTTTTCCCGATGCAGTGGCTCCAATCCCGTGAACTCTCAGGCTCGCATAGAATCCTGCAGACTGTCAGAGTTTGACCCCACAAGCGCAAAATCTCAGCTCGGCACTCGTGCCGAGCGCAAAATGCGCATGGGCCGATATGCTCAAACCTCAACAAAGGCCGCGCTCCCGGCCGGAACATGGAGGACGATGTTGCGGCGATTCGCCCTAAGGCGCTCTGTGTGAACTGCTCTCCACTCCGCTTGCGGGTTGACGACGAAGCCGCCAAGCTTGGTACCGGTGGTTGATTGGATCGAGGGAGCCGTCAAGCGAATGCACTTTGCTTTGGTAGTAGCGGTGCCGGCGAGATGCACCTCGGCACTGGTCGCGAGATCCTTGTTAATAAGCGTCACCCATAGTTTCCCGTCGGGCTGCGCGTGGCATAGACCTTGAGATTAATTCCTCGCGCGTCCAAATCCAAGCCGACTCGGTCGCCCTGGCCCACAAGGGAAAAAGCCAGCATGCCATAGTAGATCGGCTTGGCAAGAAATCCGCCTTTGGCACCCATATCGATCGGAGTGCGGGAACTGGGAAAGCCGAGCTGATTGAGCCCAGTCTCCATGTTGACGCCTGAGGGACCGAACGCGGCCAATGTAAACATGTAATCCAGTCCCCAAAGGGCGGAAGCGAAGGTATCGCTTACACCGGGCTACCACCGCCAAAGCATGAGTTGGTTTCAACGATGCGATAGGGAAGTCCAGCATCCAAGCTGACCGACTGCAACTGGCCGAGGTACGCGATCGAGTCTTGGATCGCGGGCTAGCAGGCTTTCAATAGTGGAATGGGGGCTGGTCTGCGGTCCTTCCTCGTTGTGATGGTGGCTGAGCGGCCGCAGCAGATTGGCATTCGCCTGGGCAAAGGGAGCGTCTGGCACTCTGGCCCTGATCGCTTTTGTGCAGTCGGCGAACTCCTCTTGAAAGTGCTGATAGCAACAACCGCGGTCGCGTTGCGCTGGCGCGAATAGGTCGGGCTCGTTTCCGTTTTCAAAGGCAAGCAGTCGATCGCCGACAGTCTGCGCGACGAAAGCGGCTTGGTCTGTAGCTTCTCTTGCTCCGCTGCTTAGATTCAGGCTCCAAATGAGTTTCCACTGGACCACCTCAAGAAAGCCGGCGAATCCTGGATCACTTGGCGGTTGATCACTGTCGCGGCGCCGAGACCGCCGTTCCTTCGGGCGACCACTTGGCGTAGTTCGAAGTTTTGCCGCCAATCCGAATCACGCCGCGATCCCCCAACCGGCGCACGAAGCGCACCAGCGGCTTGTTGGCGGCGCTCAGAAGTCCGGTTTGGCCAACCGAGGAAGTCTCATATCCAGGCCCATGAAGTCTGCCGCAATGCTGCCTAGCCTTTGATCAGGCCGTACCGTCGCCACAATGCAACGGGAATCTTGTGCTCTGTTATTCGGTAGAATAGACGACGCGAGTGCTGCACCTGCGGCGGCTACGCCACCTTGCAAGAATTCGCGTCTTGAGGCCGATTCAATCTTTCCCGGATCACCCATCTGATTCCGCTTTCTTGAATGCTTCAGTAAACTCGCTCCCCGATCGAACTCGCGAATCATGCGCTAGTGTGCTGCTTTAATCCTCGGCCAACGGTTGATCCGCAGATTGACACTCTCCCGGTCTTCGCCCGCTTCGATCGCCGCTCGCATATCTTTTTCTGCCTGATTCGCGACCTCGCTATGCGCAAGCACTTCGTCTAGAACAGCTCAACGGAATGATTACAACACCATCGTCGTCGGCTAGCACAAAGTCTCCTCGAACAACCTGAACGCGCTCCGATACCTGCCCGCTCATGGAAATTGGCTGGTTGAAGGATTTCACCTGAAAACGCCCATGCGACAGGACAGGAGTTACGAACCGGCAAAAGCAAGGAAAGTCCATGTCAAAAAGGTCCGAGTAGTCGCGGGTCCCGCCATCGAGATGATTCCGGCCGCGCCCTTCACTTTGGCGTTCATGCCGGTATTTCCTCCCCAGGGGCCCCCTATTTTGTGTCCTCCAGTATCGAAGACAATGATCTCGCCCGGCTGAATTGCGCGGAACATCTCATAACTCATGGCCGATGCGCGTTTGTCGTCGTAAGTGGCGATGCTCGAACCTTGCATCGTGAGGGCCGGACCGGCCAACCGACAGCCAGGCTTGAGCGGTCGAATGGCACTAGTCAATGCCTGATTGGGAAACCCCATCTTGTCCAGTACGTCATAGACCGTAGCCGTGGGGATTTCGCGAAAACAGGTTGCTTGCTCCTGTTGTGTCTTTGTCATTTGTTGGCCGCTATTCATCGGATCGGAAACCGTTCGTCAGATGTTCCAGCTCCGGCACGATGTTTCGAGGTGCTTGCTGTTGCGTAAACCGGATGAGATTATCGAAGACAGCGCGCATTTTAGTACGGAATGCATCGCATGTTCCCGCAGCAACATGAGGAGTAATGAGTACATTATCGAAGTGAAGCAGGGGGTTGGCCGGTAGTGGCGGCTCCCGCTCAAGAACATCGAGAGCTGCTCCCGCTATGCGTTTCTCCTGCAACGCCGTGATGAGCGCAGTTTGATCTGCCGGGGATCCGCGTGTGGTATTTACGAGAACAGCATGCTGAGCATGTGCCGTAACGCTTTTTCATTGATGAGATGGCGATTCTGCGGCGTAGCGGGCGCATCGATAGTAACGATATCCGACTCAGCCAGGAGCCGTTCGAGAGTGTCTAATCTTTGCGCCGGAACGGCGGTTGCGGCGATACGGAAAGGGTCGAAGTACAAAATCGACGCGTTGAAGCTAACCGCCCGGCGGGCCACTTCTTCTCCGATCCGTCCAAATCCGACTAGCCCGAGGCGTTTTCCACTGAGCTCAAATGAATCTTGCCTCAGTTCCCATTGCAGCCAGCGGCCATTCCTCGCCGCCGTAACGGCCCTTACGAGCTGCTTGTAGAGCGCCAATATGAGAAGTATGACATGTTCAGCTACGCCAGTTTGAGGTTCCTTCCGGAGTTAATCCAACAAGAATTCCGCGCCGGCGGCACGCCTCGATATCGATTCGCTCATAACCAACTCCCTGATGCTGAATCATCTTGAGCCGTGGAGCGCGAGCGATATCGGCACCCGCGATCGGCTGATCCGCCACGATCATAGAGATCAGATCGGCTCAATACGTCATCTACTGTTGCCGGTCTCGGCAGGGATGGGAAGCTGCCATCCATCAGGCATCTGTTCTTCCACCATTCGCACCAGCTCGGGTGTAGCCAGCCAGTTCCAATAAAGAACCGTGTAACTCATGGCGTGCGATCCAAAAGACTTTTCATATAGGCGAGATCGAGTTTTTGGGTCTCCCAGGTGTCCCCAGTCCGGCTTTCGTTGCTGACCCACCCGTTAAACCCATTTCGCGCCATGATCTCGAACGCGCACTGAAAGTCGACGTCACCATCGCTCAGGGATGCCGGTAGGGCGTTGCGATAATTCTTCACGTGCCAGCAATTGGCTCGCGTCGAAAGGCTCAGGATCGCGTCATGCCAGTCACCCGGCTGATCGCGATTCCTGCACATGTTTCCGACATCCGGGTTTACGCCCACGTTTGGTTCACCGACCGCATCGACAAAACGGGCGCAGCTCTCAGGAGTGTCGAGCATTCCATCGTCGTGCAATTCGATGGAAAATTCAATCAAGGAAGAACGCGCGTGACGAGCCAGCGCTCTGATCTGCTGAAGGGAGTATTGGAACTCCTCGCTGGTGAAATGGGCTCCCCGAAATACGGGCCGCGAAGTGACACCTTGCATCTCCGCCGAGAGAGCGAAATTGACCAGGGGCGCGCCCAAAGCAGCGGCAATGTCTATCGCCGCCGAGAGCCGATCGAGGTTGCTCTTCGCGTTCTGTGCCCGAACCAACAGACAACGATCCATATTTATGCCGGAGACCGCGATACCAGCCTCGCGGACCTCATGCTTAAGATCCGCGAGTTCCTGCCGCCCCATCTCAAATAGGTTTAACCAGCGGGATGACAATTCGACACCCTCGAAGCCCATCGCGGCAATCCGCCGCAGAGTGCTCATACGTTCCTGCTTGTCTGGGGCGGGTAAGCATTCCCCGCGCGGGGCCAGAACTATCGCCGCAAAGCTCCAGCGAAAGTGAGGAACGGAAGCAGCGCGTATTGGGGTAAAGCCGCTCAAGAAACACATAATATCATTAGCTAATCGATTAGCCCAGTAGCTAATCGATTAGCTTTTACGATTTTCTGTTGACATCCCTTCATGAATGATGCGACCATCCTCTTCGTTTCTAATTTGAGGCGCGCGCCGCCGCTGCGCAGCGAGCGTTGAATCGAGGTTGGTTATGCGGGCAACTCTTGGGATGGGGGCAGTGAGCGCCTTGGCGCTTTCAGGCCTCTTGCTGATACCCCTAGCAGGCGTAGGGCAAGTTGAATCCGGGCGTATCGTAGGCGCTGTCTATGACCAGAACAGGGCTGTCGTTCCCTCGGCAGCGGTTGACGGTTACCAACGTCGCCACCAACACCAACCAGAAGGCAACCACCAGTGCAGACGGCGAATACGTCATCACCCCTGTCGATCCTGGAGTCTACAACATCTCCGTGGTCGCCCCAGGCTTCACCAAGATGCTCCGCACGGGGGTCGGAAATTCAGGTCGGGCAGATCGCGCGGGAAGATTTCTCACTGACCATCGGCCAGCCCACCACCACCGTCGAGGTTCACCGGACAACCGCCGCTGCTTAACTCGGATAATGCGACCGTAGGCCAGGTAATTACCAACCGCCAGATTGTGAACCTTCCCCTGAACGGCAGGGGCTTCTAACCAGCTCGCACAACTCACACCCGGAGCCGCCTTGTTGCCTCCCACTGGGAACTCGGTGGCCATTCGACCTGAATCCTAGATGGTAATACCATTAGTGGTATCAGAGGCTCAGCATTGTCATTCCTTCTGATGGCGTCGACGTCAGCGAGCAGCACCAGGGAGGCACCTTCATCGAGACCTCGATCGATGCCCTTCAAGAGTTCAGCGTAGAGCAAAACCCCTACTCAGCCGAATTAACCGAGGAGGCGGCTTCTTCAACTCCACCACCAAGTCCGGCAGCAATCAGTTCCACGGCGATCTCTTCGAATTCCTGCGCAATGACGAGCTGGATGCCCGCAACTTCTTTGCCATCCAGAGAGAGCCGCTCAAGCGCAACCAGTTCGGCGGCACGCTCGGCGGACCGCTCTCCATTCCCCACGTCTACAGCGGCAAGGATCGCACCTTCTTCTTCGGCAGCTACGAAGGGCAGCGCCTGCGGCAGGGCATCGTCAGAATAGCGTGGTGCCGAGCGCGGCCGAGCGCAACGGGGACTTCAGTGCCGGCAACCTCAACAAGATTTACGACCCGCTAAGCACAACCGGCGGCGCCACTCCCACGCGCACCCAGTTCGCCGGCAACATCATTCCCCAGGACCGGCTTTCGCCCCAGGCACTGTGCTTGAACAAATACATTCCTCTGCCTAACACCGATTCCGGCACCTACTCCTACAATCCTTCGCAAGCCATCGACCTCGACCAGTTCACGCTGCGCTTTGACGATCAGCTCAACAGCTCGAACCGCCTATTTGCGCGCTGGAGCTTTGACAACAATCGCGAAAATGACCCCAATTCCTCTCCACTGCTGGGCTTCGCGCCGCTCCACTCTCAGGGTGAAGACATCGCCGTTGGTCTCACCAGCAACGTGGGTTCGAACAAGGTATCGGAGTTCCGCGCTCACTACCTCTTCAGCCGCATTCGCCTCAGCGCCTTTCTCGAAGGCCAGGACATCAACGACCAGGCAGGCGTGACGGGCTTTCACACAGACCTGCGCCCCGGGACCGGCGGCAACTTCCGGATTATTCATGGAGCGGCTACTCCGGCATCAGCGGCTCGGCCTTCGATCAGCGGCCCAAGGGCCAGAACCGCAAAGCCTTCGAGCCCACCTACAACTTCACCATCGTCAAAGGCAAGAGCACCTGGAAGTTCGGCACCCTGGTCCGCTACTATCAATGGATCGGCTACGACAGTGAGCAGTATGTCGGCGTCTGGACCATGTCCGGCATCAATACGCAGAACCCGGCGCACACCGGGGGCACTGGAGATGGCTTCGCCGACTGGATGCTGGGCTACCCCGCAAGCGTCCAGCGCGCATACCCGGCCAACTTCTTCGGCGGCCAGAATACCTACTATCAATTCTTCGGTCAGAACGACTACCGCGTCTCCGATCGGCTGACCCTGAACCTCGGCCTGCGTTACGAATACACGCCCTGGCTCTCGCCCTACAAGAATCAAATGGGGACCTTCGATCCGGCCTTGTCCAAGCCGATCGTGGTCAGCGGCCATGGATCGACCGTGGATCTGTCGTCGCAGTACGCTGCCCCCGTGGCCTACCAGTATTTCGGGAATCTCATCCAGACCTCCAGCCAGGCTGGAATTCCCTACAACATCACCCACACTGACAAGACACAATTCGCTCCTCGTCTTGGCGTGGCCTACCGGCCCTTCGGCGACAGCACTGTATTCCGCGCTGGATACGGCATTTTCTATGAGCTGGAAAATGGTAATCGCGACAACTACAATATCCTTCCCTACAAGCTGGCGGAGACTGCCTTCAACACCGCCAACACGGTGCCCAACCGCACGCTGGGCGATTTCTTCCTCGGAGCACCTCTCGGCTCATCCACCACCCAGCCAACCATCACGTCCAGCCCCGTCCATCTGACCATGGCCTACGACCAGCATTGGAGTTTTGGCGTCCAGCAGCAGCTAACGAGGACAGTGGTGGCCGAGATTGGATACGTGGGGAACCATGGCGTCCATCTTCAGGGCTCGCAGGATCTGAATGACCCGCCGGCCGGAGCAGGCTCCGTGGCCGCGCGCCGGCCTTACCCGGTCTTCGGAGGGATTACGCTCTTCAGCTCTGAAATAGGAGACACCTACAACTCCCTGCAGGCAAAGGTGAGCGGCCGCCGAACCACGGATTGACCTATCTCGCGGCGAACACCTGGTCGAAATTCCTGCAGAGTAGTCCTTCTCCCGCTCTGGGCGGCAATAATGGATACGAAAAAATCCATTTGCAATTCAACATCCCGCAGAATTTTGCTTTCAGCATGAGTTACGAGCTCCCCTTCGGCACAGGCAAGACCTTCTTGCCCAATGCGAGCCGATGGGTCAACGGCGCTCTGGGTGGATGGCAGCTCCAGACATTACGGTTTTGCGCAGCGGCCTGGCCTTATACCCCGATCATCTCGCGTGACGTAGCCAACACCGGGGTAGGCTCGCAGCGACCATTCAGATCGGCAGCGGGGCGCTGCAACATCGCACCCTTAACGACTGGTTCAACCAGGCGGACTTTGTCCTGCCTGCCCAATACACCTACGGCACATCGAAGGCATTATCCTGGAAGGAGACATGTATCGCCAGTATGATGTCTCTGTCTTCAAAGCCTTCCCGATCACCGAAGGATCGAGGCTTGAATTTCCCGCCCAGTTTTTCAATCTTTCTAACGTCACCAGCTTCAACCCGCCGTCGCCTGGCTGCCAACTCCACCGCTGCACCCGCTGCCGCGGTCGATACTTCTACCGGAGGCAAAATTCTAAGTACCTCCACCAATCCCCGGCAGATTCAATTTGCCCTTAAACTTTACTTCTGAGCCACCGAGGACTGCGGCCAATGCGCAAGATATTCCTTAGCTTCCGCTTGCTGTTCGTGGCTTCCATCTGTGTGCGCCCGACTGCGCTAAATGTCAACCTGGACCTCAATCGTGTGTCTAACGAGACTGCGTGGAGCTGTTTCATGGTTGCGGAATGATATCGGAGTTCCACCTGCGAGCTTGGCAGCGCATCGCCGAGGCGGAAATCGTCGCTCTTTGCAGCCAACGGTCGCTCGCGCTGAACGTGAACTATTTGCGCCCCAAGCGCGCGTCTATAGCGATCTCGGTCTCATGCTCGCGGGCGAGCAACTCGATTTTCTTGATATCTCGACGCCCCCCGAGCTTCATCGGGAGCATTGTTTGGCTGCAAAGGAAGTAGGGCTCCATATCATATGTCAAAAGCCGCTTTGCGACACACTTGAATCAGCCCGGGGAGCTTGTGGGGGGAATGCGCAGTTATCCAAAGATCTTCGCGATTCATGAAAATCACAGGTATCGTCCCTGGTTGCGCCCGCTCGATCTCGAATTTGAACCCGAGAGATTCGGCATGCCTCGGTTTCTACACATTCGGCAACTGGATGTGACCGAACCGGCCCAAGCCTACAAAAACGAGTTCAGATCCGGGTCTTCCTCGAATACGGAAGTCATTTGGTGGACATGATGCGCAGTCTGGTGAGCCGCAAAGAGTGTATGCGCGGATGCATCACGTCAATGCTCGCGTGCGCGGCGAAAGTCTGGCACACGCAGTCTATGAGTATCCCGGCTGCACCGCTGTGCTCGATGTCGGCTGGAAGGGTTGCGGCTGCACGCAAGGAGAAGTGCTGCTAGTCGGCGACCGTGGAGAAGCGAGGTACGATGGCACTCTGACTCGTGGCGATCACGGTGACTGCGTGTTTCAGAATCGAATCGTGTTCTCGTAGACGAGCAAGTCTCGCCCTACGACGAATACGTGGAAAGCTTTTATTTATTCGAGCGGGAATGCGTCGACGCAATGCTGGGCTATGGCTCTGTTGTGCAGACAGGAGACGAACACCTGAAGTCTCTAACCTGTACGTTTGCCGCGTACCGGTCGGCAGAAGTCAACAGCATCGTGGAGATTACGTGATTAGCCTCTCAGACCTAATCCCTTACGATGCGCACCAAGATGGCATGCTTGGCTTCCGGCCAAGAGCCGCCTCGCGGTGAAGAAAGGTCTACCATGAAAGCACTCCTGCTCGGTCTCACACCGGTGTCAACGCTGACCGCTCACGAAGTCACGACTTCGGGTATCCGGTTCCTTCTCGACGGGAGACCTTTCCCTTATACCGGGATTAGCTTCTTTAACGCGATCTACAACGCGAACTTCAATCGCAGCTCGGAATACCGTTCCCGGCGGCTGCGTAAATTTCAGCAATACGGAATCAACGTGCTGCGCGTCTGGTCGCAGTGGGACAGCAAGCTTGGCTTGGTCGACGCCGGCCCTGATTGCACGCTTCATTTCCTCGATGGCCGGCTTCGATCCAATAACGTCGAGCGGCTAAAGGAGATACTTGCAGATGCTGATCGCGAAGGTATGGTGATCGAGTTGACGCTGTTCAGCCACGAGAGTTGGCAGGATGGCATAAAACTGGGGAGAGAGGAGGCCGACCGTGCTCTGGCATCGCTCACCCGTGCAACTACTCCCTTATCGGAATGTTACTTTCCAGGTCTGGGACGAAGTCTCCGACTGTGTTCCAGACCATGTTGCCACTATCAAGACTGTCGATCCGAAGCGATTGGTAACACAGACTCCCCGGGGGCGGGGGTGTGATTCTTGGAGAACCGGCGCAGCAGAAGGTGCTCGACTATTTGAGCCCACACACCTCGCGCCAGAGCGTTGGTAGACACTGGCGGTCGCGCCGGCCGAAATTCACTTTTTGCTCGTTCGCTACAACAAACCCGTGGTGGACGATGAGCCCGCAAGAAGTGGCACGCCCCATTTTGGCGGCCCGACGGAGCAGACTTATCCATTCGACCATATACTCCAAATTTGGGAGGATTGGAAGGCCGGAGGCTATGTCACGTATCATCATGACATGTTTCAGACCGGCGCCGGTTCGCCTTCAGTGCCGCCCAGCGGTGTCCCCGATCGGAGTTTAGCCCCTACCACAAAATAGTATTCGAGTTCCTAGCGCTGCGGCATCGTCACGCCCCACAGTTGGAACAGAGCCTTTGGTCTCGCCGCTAATTTTATCGGTTTTATAACCCAGCATCTACTCGATAAATTATGGCCGCAACTTTATATTTTCTAGAAGGTGCAATCGATCTTCATGTCCACAGTTCGCCGGATGTAGAACCACGCCGGTATGACGATATCCAGTTGGCCGGCGAAGCGGCCCGCATGGGTATGTCCGCCATACTGATCAAATCGCATCAAAATTCGACGGTCGAGCGCGCCATTCTTGTATCGAAAATTGTGCCTCAGATTCGTGTGTTTGGCGGATTGGTCTTGAATGAGACTGTTGGCGGCCTGAATCCGGCTGCCGTCAGGCTGGCTTTAACCATGGGAGCCAAGCAAATCTGGATGCCAACCCGCTCCCGCCCGTAATCATCGTCTTACTCATGGCCAAAGTGATGACGGCATTACTATTCTCGAGAAATCGGCCCAAGTGTCGCCAGTTGTGAACGAGATTCGAACCTTATGGCGCCCACTACTTGCCTGCTGGGCACCGGTCATTTAAGCCCCGAAGAAAGCATGAAGCTGATCTATCGCGCGCGTGAGCGGGGGCTGACCCGAATTTCTTGCCTATGCACCCGGGAATGGCATGCGACTCTTTTTCCATCTATGTCCAACGTGATCTTGCGGTTGGGGGAGGCGTCAGTTTTGAGCGATGTTACGTCTCCACAACCCATCGTTGCGGCTTCACGCCAGTGAAGAGAATTGCAGATGCAATTGCGATTGCCGGAGTAGGAACGACAATCCTTTCCTCCGATCCTGGTTATGCAATACCCCACCCCCCGCAGAAGGTCTTATGCTTTTTGCCAAACACTTGCGTAGCTTCGGGTTTTCAATCGACGAGATACATCGAATGATCGCAGATAATCCCAGGAACTTGCTCGGGTTTTAGGGCTTATGAAAGTTACTATGCTGCGGTCAGTTATGCATAGCGGTTCCTCGACGGCCGCGCGGAGGCGCGTTGCTAACGTACACCAACTCTGACAATGCTGTGGGCGCCCGTTTCCTGATCATCAGCTTCGGCTCCAGCACGATTCGCTCAAATCTGCGATTTGGCGCCTTAATTCGTTTCAGAACTAGTTGCGCCGATTGAGCGCCCATCTCGTAGCTAGGCTGGGCCACCGTCGAGATACGCGGCTCGAATACGTCCAGCCAGTCAGAGTCGTCCGAACTCATGACTTCAATATCTTGTGGACAGCGCGGGCGCCGCTGCTGGAGCGCTTGCAGAACGCCAGTCATCATCAGTCGATTTGCGGTGAAAATCGCCGAAGGGCGCTCAGCCAGGTCGAGGAAGCCCAAGGCTGCTGCGCGCCCCGCTTGTGCTGTCCAGTCGCCGTAAACCATCAATTCTTTCGGCGCCGCAAATTGAGCCTTTCGCAGACCCCCTTCCAACCGTTTAAGCGTTCGGTGCTGGTGCTTAGGCCCCTCTCGCCATTTACAAGCCCGATCCGGCGATGACCTTTCGAGATCAGATGCTGAACCGCCAACCTCGTCCCCTTCGTATTGTCACCCGAAACGATATCCGCCTTCATATCCACGGGATTGCGTCCCACGAATACAACGGGTTTCTTCGCCTTGACCAATGACGCAGCTTCATTGTCGTCGCCGGGTGTAATGAACAAGAGAAAACCATCCACCTGTTTCGATCGAAAAACGCTCAAATAGCGCAGTTGCTCTTCATGCCGGTTATTTGTATCCCCCAAGATCAGGGAATAACCGGCCTCTTTCAGCACGCCTTGGACACCGCACAACTCTGGCATAAAACGGATTCGTAATGTCAGGGATCAACATGCCGATTGTCTGCGTTTTGCGCGTCTGCAAGCTGCGCGCCAGATCGTTGATGGTGTAATCTAACTCGCGCACGGCCGCCTGCACACGTCCGGTTAGCTCGGCGCTGACGTATGCAGTCCCGTTCAGGACCGAGGAGACGGTATAAGTTGAAACCCGAGCCCTTTTCGCCACGTCGTAAATGGTAGCCATCGCAAGTGCCCTATTATAGCCGCCCGCTTGTACATAGCTGGCTAATCGATTAGCCTACTATCCATGCAGTCGAACGACTGGCGTACAGCCGGCAAAACTGGTGGCTCTGTGGCCTTCTCATGGGCGCTACTACTCTCAATTATCTCGACCGCAAACCATGAGCATCCTCGCACCGGTCATCCAGAAGGAAATGCATTTGGATAACGCGGCGCTAGGCTTATTATTCTGTTCTTCTATTACAGCTATGCGTTCGCCCAATTTTCCGTCGGCGTGATTCTCGACCGGAGCAATCTTCGCGTGGCATTCGGCCTGGCGGTGTTCGTTTGGACGCTTGCATCCGGACTCACGTCGCTTTCCGCCGGTTTCGCCAGCTTATTGTTCTTTCGATTGCTGCTTGGTGCTGCGGAATCGGCGAATTGGCCCGCAGCCTTGCGGATCGTAGCTCGTGCCCTCCCGCCTCAGGATCGCTCCCTTGGCAATGGCATCTTCACCAGCGGAACCAGCGTTGGCGCGTTAATTGCCCCGACTCTCATTATTGGATTGGCGGCCTCCTTCGGCTGGAGATGGGCCTTCGTCGGGGTGGCTTCTCTCGGTCTCCTGTGGCTGGCAGGTTGGACTCTATTCACCCGCGATAAGGAGTTTGCACCGATCTGGCAGCCAGGTGAGACCCACACCCCTCCGGCAACGGCCTACCGCGAATTGCTCGTCAACCCGCGGTTCTGGCGCGCTTTCCTATTGACGATTCTTGTGGATCCCTGCCTCTATTTCAATTTGAATTGGTTGCCGACATATTTTGCTCAGCAACGAGGGATACGTCCGGAATGCACTTGAGCGCTGCGCTCACATTGGTTTACTTGGGGTTGGATCTTGGCTATCTTGTCTGTGGCCTTCTCGTACGTATACTGTCTTCATCGCGACCCGTTTGCTGCGCGCGGAGAATCGTTTTTTCTTTCGCAACGGTCTTGCTGGGCGGCTCCGCATCTGTTCCTGTGATCGAAGCACAGCTGCGGCTATCGCCATGCTGGCAATCGCTAATTTCGCAATTGGAATGTGGGTCGCTATCTATCTGACGGTGGCGCAGGAAGTGTCTGACGAGCACGTTTCCACCGCAGCGGGATTGCTGGGCGGCGCCGGCTCTCTGGTTGGTGCTCTTGCCATGTGGGGAGTGGGGCGCATCACGCAAACCACCGCGAGCTTTGCAATTCCAATGACCGCCGTGACCGTCGCGGGGCTGCTTGCCGCAGCAGTAGGGTTCGCGGTCACTGCACACGATGAAGCCAAAAGCCGGCCCACGGCGCCGCGCCTCCTGCCGCCACTTCCATAAAAAGATAACCGGATCTCCACGAGAAAGTGATCATCGTCCCTGGGCCGAAGAGAGGGTGGGACACAACATGTCCGCGAAGCCGACGCGTAACCAGCGATCCAATGCTCTGTTCCCGGCTCTCGATGAGTGCAAGCAGTGTTTTCCTCTTCCCCCCAGACTCTGCGAAATCCTCCCGTGCTTGCTAGAGGAGCTTGGTGCAGACGAAGGCCGCTGTCTTATAAGGAAAGGTCACTTGAGCCTTGCCAGCGAGCTCCGGTGACGTCGCGATTAATTCGCGGATCTTAGACCGCACGAGCTCCTGTCCCTCAGGCGGCAGCGCTGCGATGAAGCTAACCGAAAGAATACGGTCGACAATCACCTGCTCGGTAGGACCGGTATGCTCGTTCGAGAAGCGCTGCTCGCGGAGAGGACTAAACCCGTCGGCAGGAAATGCGGCTCGCCATTTCTGGCCCTCGAACCGGGGAGTATCGCCTTTGAAAGGCCTCATGATCCTGGTCAGTGCTGCGACCCATTCCACGCTTTCGTCGCGAACGTTCCAGATCAGCCCAAGAGCACCGTCCGGCTTGAGAACCCGATGGATCTCGCGAAGCGCTTCCGGCGTAGCGAACCAGTGAAACGATTGCGCGCAAACCACCGCATCCAGCGACGCGTCAGCCAGCGGTATGTGTTCGGCTGATCCTGCTTTCGCCTTGATTTCGGGATGCTGCCGGATTAGTTGATGCAACATCGCCGGGATAGGCTCAACCGCGACAACGGTCGCTCCCGTACCAAAAGGCTCGCAGTAAATTTACCCGTGCCCGCGCCGAGATCAAGCGCCATCTTGCCTTCCTCGAGCCCAAGTTCGTTCCGCAGCCAGCGTTCTATTTCAGGCGGATATTCCGGTCGGCCTTCTGCGTAAGTCACTGCCGCCGCCCCAAAACCCTCCGCCGCCGAGCGATGAATCTTCGCCATGTGTCCCTCTCTCTAAATAACACACTTGCCGCGGCTTTCCGAAAGCGCAAATTCCGGTTCCGGAGGTGACCCCTGCTACCATTGCGGCCGAAGGCTGTTCATGCTGAAGAAACCCGCGCACCCTGCAATACATTCTGTTCGCGCTGGTCGCCGCCGCAGCCATTGCGTTTTATATTGCCGATGCCGCGGACCAGTATGAGTACATCTGGCATGGTCATGAACGAGCCGCAGCCCCGGTGTATTTTGATCTGTCGAATCAGGTTGTCATGCGCGAGCGATGCGGCGCAGAAGGCGGGGCTTCACGAAGGCGATCGGGTGCTGACGGTAAACGGCCGCCCTTGCGCAGCTTCGACACGCTTATGCAGCAGACCAATGCCAGCCGGCCGGGCGACCCGATGACCCTGCTGATCGAGCGAAACGATGGCAGCCGCGGCACCGTTCAGTTTCCGCTACGCTCCGCAGATCACCGGCGGCAGGCTGGCATTTCATTCAAGCTGATCCTGCTCACTCTGCAGGCTATTTTCCCCGGGTTCTGTCTGCTGGTCGGACTGTGGGTGGTCGCGGCAAAACCCCGGGATCCGAATGCCTGGTATGTCCTCGGCATTCTCGGATACATCCAGTGCTTCTTCGGGCAATTCGAACTACTGGAACGGGCCGGTCCTTCCCTTCATGTGTGTCTATTCTGCACTTGGCCGGCATCGCATTCTTCCTCAGCATGCTGCTCTTCGGCATCTACTTCCCGGAACGGTCGCGTCTTGACAAGCGATATCCATGGGCCAAGTGGATTCTCATTGCCCCATCACTGGCTTTGTGCGGCCTGGATGTTTTTATCAAGTTGGGCCGTACCGTCGATTTCGCGATCTCTTCCTGGATTCCACCCTGGCTTCACAAATTGGATGACCGGACCGAATATGCGATTGCGGTCATCTGCATCAGCCTTTTTTTCTCACCGCTATTTCCCGAAGTACTTCACCGCGTCCACCCGCGATGCAAAGCGCAGGCTGGGTGTCCTTGTTTGGGGAGCGGAGATCGGCCTGACGCCGATGTTCATTGGCGTTGTGATTGCCCAGATTCGCAACACGGCTCTTTACAAGGAGCCGTTCCGGCCTGGTATTTCTGGACCTGTTTGATCCTGTTCATCTTCTTTCCCCTGTCCATGGCCTACGTCATCCTGGTGCAGCGCGCCATGGATGTGCGCATCCTGCTACGCCAGGGTACGCAATACGCGCTCGCCCGAGGCACGCTCATTGCCGTCCGCGTCATCCTGGTCACGCTGCTCGGGGTTACGCTTTATCAACTGGTGAGCCATCCCCAACCATTCGCACACCGCACAAATATGGGCACTCGTCCTTGCTCTCCTGTTTCTGGCGATGCAGTTCGGCGGCACAACGCGCCTTTCTGCCTGGATCGATCGCAAATTCTTTCGCGAGGTATATTCCACCGAGCAGGTCCTGAGCGAGCTTTCCGAGCAGGCCGGCCGTTTCACCGAAACTCGCCCATTGCTTGAAACCATCACCCGGCGCATCGCTGGCACCCTGCACGTCTCGCAGATTGGGGTCCTGCTGCAATGCGCCGGCGGATATTGCCTGGACCAGTCTATCGGCGTGCCGCAATCGATCAGGGAACGTCCCTGCCCGCCACTTCTCTCTGCATCAGAAAGCTACGCCAGCGAAAAACTCCCGCTCACCGTGTACTACGACAATCCGGACGGCTGGCTTATGCTTGCCGGCGACAATGAACAAGAGGCCCTTAAGCGTCTTTCCGCCGAAGTCCTGCTGCCGTTACCTGGCCGTAATGAACTGGTCGGGGTCATGGCGCTGGGACCGAAGCGCAGCGAAGCTCCTTATTCACGCAGCGACCTGACCTTGCTCCGTTCCGTGGCCGTCCAGACTGGCCTCGCTATCGAGAACAGCCATCTTTTTTCCAAGCTGGCCGCTGAGGCGGCGCTGCGCGAGCGCGCCAACCGCGAAATGGAGATCGCCCGGGAAGTGCAACGACGCATGTTTCCGCAAATATTCCCGTCTATTCATGGCGTGGAAATCGCAGGGAATTGCCGTCCCGCGCTGGGAATTGGCGGCGATTACTACGATTTCATCGCGCTCGGCCGCGCGAATAACAACGCCGCGCAAACCTCTTCCCGTCTTGGCATCGCTATCGGAGATGTCTCCGGCAAAGGCATCTCTGCCGCGCTGCTCATGGCGAGCCTGCGCGCATCGCTGCGCGGACAGACATTGACCGGCTTCGATCTGGCACACCTGGTCCGCAACGTGAACCTGCAGCTATACGACTCTTCGGATTCCAATCGCTATGCGACCTTCTTCTTCGCGCAGTATGATCCGGCGACGCGTCAGCTCACTTATGTCAACGCGGGCCACAATGCGCCCGTTATCCTGCGCCCCGCGGCTGTTGCGGTCAGCCAAAACGCTTCGCCAGACTTCAGGGCAGTCTTCGCGCCAGCGCGAAGCCGAGAAATCTGCCGCCAGCGATGCATCGGTGATCGGCCTTGTCAAACTGCGAAACCACATGCGAACCTGCGAAATCCTTCGTCTCGAAGAAGGCGGCCCCGCTGTAGGACTGCTGCCTGAAGCCAGTTATCAACAATGCGTCCTCACCATGCAGCCTGGAGATGTCCTGATCGGCTATACCGACGGCATCACGCGAAGCGATGAACCTGAAGATGAAGAATGGGGTGAGGATCGCATGATTGCGAAAGCGATGAGCTGCGTGCATCTTTCCGCACAGCAAATGCTGGAATCTCTCCTCGACGCAGCCGACGCGTTCGCCTCCGGCGCGCCGCAGCATGACGACATGACCCTGGTGCTGATGAAGACGTAGTCCGGATCTCTCACGAGAGGTGAGTTGTGTCTGCAGTTCTCTCAACCAGCAACCAATCCGGATGAAAGCGCCACCCTCCCCTTTGTCATCCCGCCTGTCCCGGCGTGCCGTGGGACCGAAGTGGAGGGATCTGCAGTTCTCTTAACCGCTATCTGATTCGGACCGCACGCGTTCTATAGCGTCTTCACCAGCTGAAGCCTCCAGACGGCGGTGGCCAAGCACGGCAGAGCTGCCGAAGCAGAACGATCCGCCCGAAATGATAGGCATTGTGGGCTGCCAGGCTCTCCATTTGCTCGCGAACCGACCTAATCCGAACCGGAGCGCCCGGTCGAGATGGGCATCGAATGGATTGGTCAAGTTTCCTCTGGTCACGCGCCACAGCAGCCGCTTGCTGATTTTCGCGCAGGAAACGTTGGCACAGTTGATCCCACGGCTCGGAATCGTTCTCCTGGGGGAATCCGGCCGAGGCATGGACCGGGAAGGGTGTCTCGATGCCGTTCACCCAATCCATGGTGACCTGCTGCCAGAACGCGATATGCCAGAGTTCCTGATAGATCGTGTGCGGAGCCCCTTCAATTACTCGATAAGCGACTTCGCTTTCGAGCCCGTCGAGAATGTGGGCCGGGGGAGCCGCCGCACTGTCGCCGATGAGGGCCCTCTCTAGTTCATTCACCATCGCACCCATTGCCTCATGGAGGAACCCCGGAAAAAACCTGCCCGCCATCAGAATAGCGGAACTCGTCGTCCGCGGGCTGCGTATCAGGTTTCAGCGGAGGTATTAGCGGAAGCGGCTGCTCGCGCCCGAGAGCGTATCGATGGAGGTTTGTCTTGCGATACACATGCATGTGTTTCGGCTGGTATCAGGAACTGCTAACGGACACGCGAGTCGACAATCTCGCCGCCGCCGAAGCCAAGCTCTTTGAAATGCTCGATCAGGGGGGAATGATCGTCCACGCCTATCGGGAAACCGACTCTGAGAACCCGGAACTGGTGGGCAGGCATGGCCGTCTTCGTTCGTTCCTCGCCGCCAGTGATCTAAGCCAACACGGGATATTGCCGCACGAAGTCGAGCGCTTTCTTCTCGATCCGGCACACCTCGAGGCGTGGACACACGCCAGCGAGACCAACCGTTTATTGGAGGGGCGCTGGTCGATCGTCGAACTGTGGTCGGCTCCGGGCCAAGACCAGTCATGCATTTACGGCAAGGCGAGGTTAGTTGTTCCAGCGGCCATCGGTACTTCCCGGGTCCATCGCATCGGACTGCAACATTAAATGACACCGCACGAAAAATAGGAGCAGAAGGAATGCAAATTCTGGAAGATGTTCGTTATGCGTTGCGTCAATTTGCCAAAGCTCCTGGCTTCACCGCGACAGCCATCCTCACGCTCGCGCTCGGCATTGGCGCAACGACTGCAATCTTCACCCTCGTCCATGCGGTGTTGTTGAAGTCTCTGCCGGTCACCAAACCGGAAGAGCTCTACCGGGTTGGCAATGAAGAGAATTGCTGCGTGAACGGTGGCATGCAGGACAACTGGACACTATTCTCCTACGAGCAATACAAGCAATTTCGCGATCATACTTCCGGCTTCGCTGAACTGGCTGCGCTTCAAGCTGGGCAGTCGCTTGTTGGCGTGCGGCGCAACGGCAGCAATAAGCCCTCCGAGTCGTACAAGAGCGAATATGTCTCAGGGAATTATTTCTCCACCTTCGGAATCCCTCCCTACATGGGGCGAACGATTACGCCCAAGGACGACACCAAAGGTGCGCCGCCGGTCGCCATGATGAGTTTCCGCACCTGGCAGCAGAAGTTCGGCAAGGATCCTTCTGTCGTAGGCGCAGGTTTTGTTATTAACGGGCAGGCGTTCACGGTAATTGGCATCACGCCACCCGGATTTTTCGGCGACCGCGTGCAGAGTAATCCTCCCGCCTTTCTTTATGCCGCTCAACGCCGAGCCGCTGATATCGCCGACCGGCACCATTCTTGAGGAAGCATCGCTCGACTGGCTCGACCTGATTGGCCGCATCAACCCGGGTGCGAACACCGCAGCAATGGAAACGCAGATGCAGGGGCAGTTGAAGCAATTTCTGCTGAGTCCGCTGAGCAAGGTCGAAGAGCGCGACAAGCCCCTGGTGGCCAGGCAGACCCTGCACTTCTCCCACGGCGGGAACGGTGTACAAATGATGCGGGACGAGTATCAGGATGGATTGCATCTTCTGATGTGGGTCTCGGCCTTCGTGCTTCTCATCGCCTGCGCCAATCTCGCGAACCTGATGCTGGTTCGGGCGACCGCGCGGGAGCAGCAGACCTCGGTGCGATCGGCATTGGGAGCAACTCGCTCCATCCTGGTCCGTCAGGCGCTGACCGAAAGCATCGTCTTGGCCATGCTGGGTGGAATTGTAGGCATCGTAGTGGCTTTTGTGGGAACAAGGGTCATCTTGCATCTGGCCTTCCAGAAAGAGTATGTGCCCATCCAGGCCACCCCTTCGTTGCCGGTGCTTGGTTTTGCGCTGGGTGTCTCCGTGCTGACGGGCATCCTTTTCGGCGTTGCTCCTGCCTGGATAACGTCGAGGGCCAATCCCGTAGAAGCGCTGCGTGGCGCCAACCGTTCCACCGGTCGCAACGGGGGCTGGGGACAAAAGGCTCTCGTCGTTGTGCAGGCTGCTCTATCTCTGGTGCTATTGTGCGCTGCCGGGTTGTTGACGCGTAGTCTGAGCAACATGCAGCATCAGAACTTTGGCTTCGATACACCAACCGCTACATTGTCCATATCGATCCGCAGATGGCGGGCTATAAACCTGCCCAACTGGAATCGCTCTATCGCCAGTTGCATGACAACCTCAGCGCGATCCCGGGCGTGCAGCAGGTAAGCTTTTCGCTCTACAGTCCAATGGAGGGAGATAACTGGGGTGAGGGAGTCTTTATCGACGGCGAGGCCCCGCCCCCGCCTGGCACTAAGGACCATAATGCGTCCTGGCTGCGGGCGAGTCCTCACTACTTCGACACCATCGGTACAAAAATCGTTGAAGGACGCGCCAACAATGAACAGGACACACCATCCACGCGCAACGTGGCCGTCGTCAACCGTTTCTTTGCCAACAAGTACTTCAAAGACGGGCATGCGATTGGAAAACGCTTCAGCGATGACATTAAGCATCCCGGCAACTTTGAAATTGTCGGTGTTACTGAGGACACGCACTACTGGGGGCCGGCGAGCAAGATGCGGCCCATGTATTTCCTCGCCCAAGGCCAGAGTGTCCATAGTGCGGAGCCCCGGTATCAGCAATTCGAGGATCGCACGCAGTATCTCGACGCGATTGAAATCGAGACCGGGGGCGTGGTTCCTGGCCTCGAAGTCCAAGTTGGCCGCGCCGTGTCACAAATAAATCCCGACCTCGCGGTGATCAACTTTCAAACCTTCGCGGAGCAGGTAAGCGCGAACTTCACCCAGCAGGCAATGATCGCCAAGCTGACTTCCTTCTTCGGCATCCTGGCGCTGATTCTCGCTTCCATTGGACTCTATGGCGTGACCGCGTATTCCGTGGAGCGACGAACGAATGAGATTGGGATCCGCATGGCCTTAGGCGCGAATCGGATCAATGTGCTGGCCATGGTTTTGCGGAGTGCCTTCTTGCAGGTAGGCATCGGGCTGGCAATCGGAATCCCGGCAACGATCTTTGGCGGCCGTGCGATGGCGAGCCAGTTATTCGGCGTGAAGGCCTATGATCCGACCGTCATGGGCCTCACGATTCTGGTGCTTGCCGCAGCCGCCTTCATCGCCGGATTCGTACCCGCCCGCCGGGCGGCAGCTATGGAGCCGATGCGTGCCTTGAGGATTGAGTGACAATCCAGCGGTGCCTAAACTCCATCATAACGTGGCAAACCGTATCTAAGACACTGTGGCCCCCAGACGCTTTGCCCGCGTACCGCATTTCAGGAGGAATCAGTACCAGGCCGCGACAAGCAAAGGTAACTCAGGGTAACTTCCAACGCTTCCAGCTCTTTTGGCGCATTTTTTCCCCCGCCCAATCGGGTTAACTGAGATTCTGCGCGCCGGCTGCTCTAGGGATCGTCGGCGGGAGCATCGAAGTCAGGCTGCTGGCGAACGGTGCGTTCGCAACTCGGTAAGCATCGCAGCTCGTGCTGGAACCGTTCGACTCGGCTTTTCGTATCATCGAAGAAATGCACCAACTCTACAGCTGGCCGTGGGTAGAAGCGCAGGTTGCGCAGACCATCGAGGTTTGGAATGGCGGCGTTGCACGGCCGGCGCAAGGCGGGCAGACTTACAGCCTGAAAGAGCAGCAGAAGCGGGAGAAAGCATACGACCAAGGCTTGCGAGCCGTTGAGCGGGAGGTGAGGAGCGCTCCTCGGACCAAAGCGGAACGCATCGAAACACAGGACCGAATCGTAGCGTCATTCGCTCGATTTTCGGCTACCGCCCTGGACCTGGAAGCGCGAAACGATCAAGCTCCTGACCGATGATTTTTTGCCGGTGGGCACCAGGCTTGCAAGGTGGGCGAGGCGGTTCGACGCCAGCTTCAGCTATGGCCGATATTATTCAGGCGTGCCGGAATGCCTGGACCGCTTGCGGATTGCAACCACTGCTCGGCGAGCCCGTGGGAATCACCCCGTCCATCCTGGGATACAGCCTCCTGTATCCGTATAGCGACAACTATCTGGATCAGGAGGACGTATCCGCCGAGGCAAAGCTCCGGTTCAGTGAGCGTTTCCGGGCTCGCTTGCGCGGCGAAAGACTTTCAGCTCAGGACCATCGGGAATTTGCGTTGTGGACACTGATCCAGCTGATCGAAGCACAATATCCTCGCGTCGCTCTATCCCCAGGTCTTTGACTGCCTGTTGGCGATCCATCGAGCGCAGGAGGAGAGTATCGCGCAACTGAAGAGCTGCGGCCATTGCGGTGATATCGAGGCGTTGCGGATGAGCTGCGCGAAAGGTGGCAGTTCTGTACTCGCGGACGCTTGCCTTGCTCATGGCTGGCTCAGCGGGGAAGAAAGCCGATTCGCATTCGAGTGGGGTGTACTACTTCAACTGGGAGACGATTTGCAGGACGTGCGTGAGGATCTACGGCGTGGTTCGGTCACCCTGTTCTCCCGCGCGGCCGCACTGGGTAAGCCGCTGGACGGCCTGGCGATCCAGCTCCTCAACTTCAGCGAGCAAGTAGGAGACCGGATGGACCTGTTGCCCAACGGCACTGAGGTGCTCAAGGAACTGCTGAGGATGAGCTGGCGGTCGCTCATCATCAGGGCTGTGGCCGACTCCCACGATTTTTTTTCTCCAGGATTCTTAGGTGAAGCGGAACGCTCTTCTCCTTTTCGCTTTGAATTTCTCCGCGCGAGGAACGACAGATTAACCAGCCGGCAAGGTCTGTATGCGATGCTTTTCGATGCCTTCCTTGAGGCACGCGAAGGTGAGGATGACGGAATACATCTGCCAAACTATCGATTAGATTCTTACCTTGAATGCAATGTTGATACTGTTGCCCGCGTGAGGGCCACCAGGGATTGATCTCACCGCTTGTCCATTTCCCGGAGAACCCTGTGCGGAACTGGGCAGTTTGTCCGCATAGGGCAAGACCAGGTCTTTTGCTTTGGTTTTGTGGAATCAACGACTTAATCTCCAGCCAAAAGTGGCTGCATAGTTGCCATCACAAGACCGGGGCAGGTTCTGTTAGGCAGCGTAGGTAGCACCACGAAGGTGTGTGAAGGTCCGTGATTTTCCCACATCTCACAGAAAAGACGTGCGTGAGCCGGATTTCCTGTACGTGGCACTAGCCATGGTCGCGTGTGCGGCTTTCTGATAAGAAACAATCACTTCGCACGATAGCGCCCATTCACCAACAGAATTGTCATCCCGACCGGAGCGAAGCGAAGTGGAGGGACCTGCGGTTCCGCCTGACCTGCAACAAAACCCGTTTCATACCCCGTGGGTCGGCGACGCCGGTGAATGACTGAGAAGAAACAAACCCGTCTCTTCCCCTGCAGTTCTCTCAACCGGCATCTGATTCGGATCGGAGCACCGCCCTCCCCTTTGTCATCCCGACCGAAGTGGCGGGATCTGCGGTTGGCAGCGCCGGGTGGAGCAACTGAGAAGAAACAAAACCCGTTTCATGCCCCGTGGGTCGGCGACGCCGGTGAATGACTCGACCAATTACCACGGAAGATCCGGGGGCATGGGGGCCCCCAGACTTTGTTGTGCTTTCGGCCAGGCCCCGGCGCCCAGAGCATCGGAGAACTACTCGTATCGCAACGCGCTCTGCGGATCAACCCTGGTTGCGCGCCGCGCTGGAACCCAGCATGCCATCAACGCGACCAACGCGAGGAACAACGGCACCACGGCGAAGGTCATGGTGTCGTGCGGGTAACCCCATAGAGAAAGCTGCTGGAGAATCTCGCAACCGCGAAGGCAGCGGGCAGGCCAAGTGCTATGGCGATTACTGTCAGCAGCATGCCCTGGCGAAGAATGAGCGATGGACGGCGCCCAGTTGCGCGCCTAAGGCGATGCGGATTCCGATCTCGCGCGTGCGGCGGCTGACGGAATAGCTCATGACGCCGTAAAGCCCGACGGCAGCGAGCACCAGGCCGATGAAGCCAAAGATCCCGAAGAGCGTGCCGGCCAGACGAGGCAGAAAGAGCGCCTTGCGAAGATGCTCCTGCATGGTTTCGGTGTTGTAATACGCCATGGTTGAATCGAGATCGTGGATCTGGCCGGCACGGCGCTGGCGATTGCTGCCGAATCGCCGGCGGTGTGGACGATGAGCTGATATCCAAGAAAAGAAGGATCGCTGCCGGTGCTTTGTGCGAGCGAGCGGAAGAGAACATATCGCGTGTCCTCGCCGATGGTGCGCGACTTTATGTTCTTGACGACGCCGATGATCTGGTAGGTCACGCCACCGCCATTGACGTGTCGGCCGATGGGATTCTCTGTACCGAAGAAATGCTCAGCAAAGGCCTGATTGACGATGGCGACTTTAGGAGCGTTCGGGGCTTCATTGGCGAAGTCGCGACCCGCTAGCCGGGGGACGCCCATGGTTTCGAAATAACCGGGCGTCGCCATGTAGAGCTCGACGACTGGATCGGGGCCTGTGGACTTCGACTGGCCTTCAGCATGGAAGCCATCGCTGCGGTTGCCTCCGGAGAGCGGGACGCTGTCTGTGGCGGCAACCGAAACAACGCCGGGAATAGCTGCGACGCGCTCCCGTAATTGGTGCGAGGAATTGCGTGGTGCGCTCGGGGGTATAACCGTGGATCCGCGGATCGACAGACATCATCAACACGTCGCGTGAGCGGAAGCCGATGTCGATGCCGGACGCTCCTTCGAGGCTGCGCAGAAAGAGTCCCGTGGCGCAGAGCAGGACGAGCGACATGACGATCTGCGAGACCACCAGAACGTTGCGCAAGGTCAGGCGGCGGCCGGGGCGGGCGAAAGCATCCTCGCCTTTCAGCGCACTGGTCAGGATAGGGCGCGAGGCAATCCATGCGGGCACGAAGCCCAAAGACCAGCCCGGTGCCAACGCTGAGAGCGAAGGTGTACAGCAGCACCCGCCAATCGACGCTGATGCTGAGGTCGAGCGGCACTGGCGCGGGAATACGAAATGCGGAGAGCGCTGATGTAGCCCACAGGGAGGCACTGTGCCGAACAGTCCGCCCCCGAGAGCGAGCAGCAGGCTCTCTACCAGCATCTGTCGCAGTAACTGACCGCGCGTCGCTCCGAGAGCAATGCGAACCGCCATTTCGCGCTGGCGGCTGGACGACTGGGCGAGAAGGAGATTGGCGACGTTGGCGCAGGCAATGCCAAGAACGAGCAGCACGACGACCGACAGCGCCGCAAAAAAGAGCAGCACGGTCGCCTTATCTCTCGGGGGAAGTGAGCCGGCCTGATCCAGGAGGAAGCCTCCGCCTTTGTCGGTGTCGGGATAGGCTTTGGCGAAACGTTGCGCGATGGTGGCGAGTTCAGCGGCGGCCTGCGACTGTGTGACCCCAGGCTTTAGACGCCCGACAGCCGCGAGCCAGTTGTAGTTGCGCGCGTTGCGGCTGGGAACGCTTGGAGCCAGTTGCTCTACGTTGCCGAGGGGCACCCAGAATTCAGGATCGAGGATCAGGTCCAGACCGCGAAAGCCTCGGGGCGCTACGCCGACCACGGTGAATGGATGACCGGAGAGCGAGATAGATTTGCCCAGAATGGCAGGGTCGGACGCGAAGCGTCGCTGCCAGAGACGGTGGCTGAGGACAATCACCGGGACGTTTTCTTCGCTGGGCAAAAAGCCGCGGCCAAGGCTCATGCGAATCTGCGACACATCGAAGAAGTTGGAAGTGGCCGATTGGCCCCAGACGCGCTCGGGCTCGCCATAGCCGCCGATCGAAGCGGGCAAGAGCTCATAGTAGGCCGCGACGCCGGAGAAGGATTTAGTCTGGTCGCGCAAGTCTGTGTAGACCGGCCAGGAAAAGTTATTGCAGCAACGATCGCCGTCGTGCGTTGTATGGAGTGCCATGAGACTGCCCGGATCCCCGACCGGCGGAGGCCGGAGCACGAAGCGGCTGACCATGGAAAAGATGGTGGAGTTGGCAGCGATACCTAGCCCGATGGAGAGGATGACAGCGAACACAAATCCGGGCGATCGGGAGAGACGCCGGAAGCTATAGGTCAAATTCTGCCGCATGGCCGCCATGGTATTTTCTCCGTCTCGATCCTATTCATTCTTATCGCTTATTTACGCCAGAGCGAGGACGATGGTTCCCCGATTCGGGTCGAAATTGCCCGTAAGATGGGGGATGAGGGCACCGGCTGTGATCATCACGATCCGCAGAGCACAGGGCACGCCTTCCAGGATACAGTTCTGAACTCGAAAGCGATTCGAGAACGCATGGTCCACATGACGGTCTATGTCGCTATCGCCAACGAAAGAGAGATTGTCGGGACGGTTCTGTCGCAGCGGTTCGGCCCGGCGTGGTGGGTATGGCTGTGGCCGACGATCGTAGGCGCGCCGGCGATTACGATCTGGACGGCGTACTACAAGAAGAAGTTTTCGCCTAAACCGAAGACAGTCATCGCGTGACTAACCTATATTTCTCGCCAGCTCAGAGCATTGAGATCGGGGCTCGTTGTTTCCGTGTGGCACCGCAACAAATCTGCGGGTGCCCCATCCTTCGCGTTTTCTGCGAAGGGTGGGATACCACGACCCAGAATTCCTGTCAGACTTGGTGGGATCGGCGAACTTCATGCGTCCTTCCTTAAGGTTGTACACCGGCGTGTTCGTCGTCTCACTGCTCAAGCAGCCTGGAGCTTCTGCATCAGGGCTTGGAGATCCATCTGGTTCCAGCCTTCGGTGATCAACTTGCCCTTGACGATCAAGAAGGACGACCCGTCCAGTACCCCTTTCTTATTGCTCGCGGGGAAGCCGAGATGATCGCCAAGATGGGTCATGACAACTCTCCAGCGAACTGCGACCCGGTCACCCTCGGCGAGAATATCCTCAATGTGGACGTGGAGATCAGGGAAGGCTCCGCAGAAAGTACGATGGACGGACTTGAAGGCTTCGGGCCCCACAAGAACCGAGTCCGCTTCAGGGAAGCCGTGGGACTTGCCTTGCGGGTGAAACATTTCGCCGATCGCTGCTTCGTTCTTCTTGTTCCAGACCTCCTCAAACCAGCGCCTAACGAGGAGTTTATTCGCTTCCGACATGTGTGCCCTCCGATGTGCGGAGAAGCTTAGAGCATTTTCCCTTTCCGTGTATACCGGAGAAATAGTGAGTTTAACGCGACAGCATTGTCTACTCCACCCGCAATGCCTTCATCGGAGGCGGCCTGCAACATCGCGCCTCGCATAACCGTCGCCGGACACTTCCGGGCTTGCTAACCTAGGGCGCGTGGGCCGTGGCCGGCGGATGGCTCAGAAAGAAGGAGATGTCCTTGGCCGCCTTCGTCTCCACGCCGGGCTTTTGCAGAAAGCCAAGATCGCGGAACCAATCGATGAAGCGAAATTGCCAGGTGCCAAACGGAATGCCGTTGCGATCCGTCAAGCCGCCGGTCATGTGGCTGCCATCGCGCAGTAGGTCGCCGGGGTGGCGGCCGTTGGCGTAAATGTGCATCTCGATATTCGGCACTCGAAGCGCCAGCATGGCCGCAAAGTATTCGTCCGCCCAGACCGCATGAACCTGATCATCCGAGCCGGCGCAGGCGATGAAGGCGGGAGGAACGTTGCGCGGAATCGGCGGGGCAACGCGATTGCGGGCAAAGGGCGTAGGACCGGGATAGATAATGCCGACGAAATCGGGCCGCGAAGAAATTCCCGCCAGGGGATCGCCGGGGCCGCTGTTCTTTTTGTCAAAGTCGTCAAACAAGACCGCTGCCGCGGAGGCTAATTCCGCGCCTGCCGAAAAGCCCATGATGCCGATCTTGTTCGGGTCGATGTTCCATTCCTTGGCGTGCGCGCGCACCAGGCGGATAGACTGCTGAGCGTCGTACACTTCGTCCGTCTGCGGGTTGTAACCGTCACGGCGCAGGCGATTGCGCAGGATGATGGTGTTGACCCCGTAGTTGTAGAAAAAGGGCACGAAATCCGCGCCTTCCGATGCCCACGTTCAGCGTCTTGTGCCCGCCCCCCGGCACCAGGATTACGGCGGCGCCGGTATTGAGGCCGCGATCGACCGTGTGGACTTCGATCGAGGGGTTGTGAATGTTGACGATGCTGTTGATTCGCCCCGGCACAGCCTGGCTCATGTTGTACTGCTCCGCCTCGCGGACGCGATCCATTTTGAGGAAAGGCGAGCCGGGCGGATAAAGAGTCACCACGACGCCGCCCGGCAGGATGGGCTGCGGAGCATAGGGAGCGTCATTCGACGGCCCTGGCTTGGGCACGCCAAGGGGGGCGGGAAGTGGGGGAAGAGTCGCGCGCGGAGTGTTTTGCGCAGCGCAGGCGACAACCGCCACCACTGGCAGGAGCAGCGAAATGAAAGCCGAACTGATTCTCTTTCTTGCCATCACTAAGAGCCAGCAGGACCGGGCAACATATGAATGGTGTGTAGCCATATTTCGACGGTCTGAGGCCATGTAGTCACCGGGAGCGCCGTGCGGCGGAGGCCATAACCATGTCCGCCCTCGGCATAAATGTGCAATTCGGCCGGCACCTTGGCATTCTTCAGGGCCAGAAAATAAACGATAGCGTTTTCTACATGTACCGGATCATCTTCGGCTTGCACCAGGAACGTAGGCGGGGTTTGAGCGGTCGGATGGATGTCGGGATTAGGCGCGTAGTTCTGGTCCGCGAGCGCCAGATACCCCGGATAAACGATGACGGCAAAGTCGGGACGGCAACTAAGGGTGTCGGCAGCGTCAATCGGATCGTAGAGTCGTTGGTTGAAGTGAGTGCTGAGGGCAGCGGCAAGGTGCGCCCCCGCGGAAAAGCCAAGGACTCCGAGCCGGTTTGGATCAATGTGCCACTCGCTGGCGTGAGAACGTACGATGCCGAATGCGCGCTGCGCATCCTGCAGCGGGGCAGAAGACTTCGGATAGGGGCCGGTCTCAGGCACGCGGTACTTAACCAGGATGCAGCTAATGCCGGCTGAGTTCAGCCAGTCGCATACTTCGGTCCCTTCCAGGTCGATGGCCAGGATGCGGTAACCGCCTCCGGGAAAAACAACCACGGCCGCCCCGCTGTTCTTGCCCTTGGGAGTGTAGAGCGTCAGCGTGGGGTTGGAAACATTGCCCAGACGAATCACAGGCTTGCCACCGGGGCGGTTGTCCTTGGCAGTTGTGGTGTCCATCTCAGGTCCCGCGCTCGGCTGTGCGCCGCCGGGCACCCCGTTGGGCCATAGAGGCAAGGTCAGATGATCGGGAGTGGGCGGCCACGCAGGACTCTGTGCGATGAGACCGGGCGAAGCTCCCAAAACAGCGGCGAAAATCAGCAGACACGTGCGCATGATATGACCTTTCCATTAAAGCGATTCCCTTTTTCAGCTCTGCTTGCGGCCGTGGGAACCGTGCTCTCCCAGAAACCTCTCCCGATAACCAGAGTCCTTGAAGGCCTCGATACCTCCCGGGCGCGTCGTCGACAACGCCGCCGCCAGATTGCCAAAAGCCAGACACTCTTCGAGAGGAGCGTTACGCAGCCATCGATGAAGAAACCCGGCGTTAAACGTATCTCCGGCGCCGACCGTATCTTGCACTTGCACGGGAATTGACGGCCCATCCATGCGCTGCCCCTGCGAGTATACAGAAGCTCCGCGCGCCCCGCGTTTCACGATCAGCATGCGCACTGCGGCAGAGACCTTCTCCGCGGCGGCATCTTCGTCTTCCATTTGGGCGATCTTCCGAAGCTCCCGCTCATTGCAAAACAGGATATCCACTTCGGGAAAAACAGTCTTCAGCCCGCTATCCCACGCATCCTGCGGGTCATCATTCGTGTCCAGCGATGTGGTGAGGCCATTGCGCTTCATTGCAGCAAAAAGGTTCGCTATATGAGGAGAAAGCTTACGGTGCAGGAAAAAGGACGAGAGGTGAAAATGTTGCGCGGTTGCCAGGTATTCCGTGTCCAGATCCTCGATCCCCATTTCGAACATGGCCCCGGGATAAGTGATACTACGCCGCGTGGTGACCAGCGGCAGAATAAAAGTCACCCCGGTGTTGCTACCATTGCGGACGCAACGGATGTGGTCAATCTCGACTCCTGCCTGCTGCAACCATTGGCAGCAAACCTCCCCCAGCGGATCGGGGCCGATACGAGAGCTGAAGCTGACACCGGTTCCCAGGAGCGCTAGATTATGGGCAAGAATTGCCGAAGAGCTGCCCAGCGTCATGGTGAAATTGCTGGCGAGGAGTTCTCTTTCCTCCGGCAGATCCCGTGGCACGCCCTCCATAATAAAATCTACGTTGAGTTCTCCGACAATGGCCACTTCCGGTCTTCGTCCCATTTACAGCGTTCCTCATGGCATCATTTTATTTAATTTGCGAGTAGTCATTGCCTGAGTATTATTTCGTGGTCTCATGGACCAGAAAAGGAAATAAAAAAGGAAGAGATCACATTGCGGGATCCTGAGAGCTGGATGAAAAGCGTCACAGCACAAGACGAATCCAACATGACTCTACGGGAGATCTACGGGCAGCCCGCTTTGTGGCGGACCACCCCTACTCTTGTTGAGGAAGCGTCGCTCCGATTAGACCTTGCCTCGCTCTTTCGAGGTAAAGCGGGTCTTGTTAACCGGAGCGGGTACCTCAGCGTATGCGGCTGCCGCGGTCGCGGCCGCGTGGCCGCAGGCGATCGCTGTTCCGACGACAGACTTGCTGCTCGATCCTGAACGTCAATCCTACGGAGTGGATGCTGTCATTTCCCTGGCGCGCTCCGGCAATAGCCCCGAAAGTGTCGCGGTCGTCGAGCGTATCCGCTCGCTTCATCCGCAGATCTACCAATTGGCCATTACATGCAACCCAGACGGAGCGCTGGCGAAATCGGCTCTGGACGGCCTGATTACCCTTGATCCCCGAACCAATGACCGCAGCCTGGTGATGACAAGCTCATTTTCAAACCTCGTCCTCGCCGGACTTTGTCTCGCCAATCCGCGTCGGTGGCGGCTTCCTCGTCGAAGACGCGAGCCTTCGCGCAACCGCGATGCTGCCCGCGATCGATGAACAATGCCGCGGGCTGGCGAGCCGCGTGCAGGATCGAATCGTGATGTTGTCCTCTTCTCCCTCGATTAGCTGGGCGCAAGAGGCTTCTTTGAAGGCGCTCGAAATGACCGCCGGCCGCTTCCCCGTACTTGCGGAAAGCTATCTTGGATTGCGCCACGGGCCGATGTCTTTCATTCGGCCAGACACCCTGGTGATGTGCCTGCTCTCGAACGATCCGCTGCGCCGACTTTATGAGAAAGATCTTGATCGACGAGCTGCGGATCAAAAAACTCGGCTATGTGGTTGCCATTGGAGATGGGGAAAAGGATGATGGCTTGGCAGAGGAGGTTCTCCCCGCAATTGCGCCCGCATTACCCGACTCACTGCGTACGCCATACGAGATCGTATTCCGCAACTGTTTGGATATCATTTAAGCGCTGCGTATCGGTCTGAACCCGGATAATCCCAGCCCGGGAGGCATCATTAATCGAGTGGTGCAAGGGGTCCGCATTTTTGAATAAGTTCGTTTTATGAGGGCTACCGAATGCAAATTTCCTTTCGCCGCCACCTTTCCGTCTCATGCTGTCTGACTCTGCTCACGTTGCTTGCTCCGGCTACGAGGGCTGCTACTCCATCTCTCGGTATATTTCAGGATCACGGAGACGTTGGTACGGTTCTGCACCCGGGATCAGCGGAGTACGACGCAGCCCAGCAGAGCTACACAATCACCGGCAGCGGCGCGAACATGTGGTTTGGAGAGGATGATTTTCACTATCTCTGGACCAAAGTCTCCGGCGATGTGTCGCTCACGGCCGACATCGCCTTCGTTGGCGAAACCGGGGATAACCACCGCAAAGCGGTGCTGATGATACGGCAAAGCCTGGATGGAAACTCAGCAGCCGTGGATCTGGCCCGCCACGGGGATGGCCTTACCTCCCTTCAGTTCCGGGATGCGGCCGGGGCAAATACCCATGAGGTTCAGTCCAATGTCTCCGCGCCGCGAACGGTGCGTATTGAAAAGCGCGGCGACTATTACTATGCATTCGTCTCCGGAAGTGACGGAAAGCTCCAGGTTGCGGGAGCCTCCACCAAGCTGGTCCTGACCGGGCCGTTCTATATCGGCATCGGCGTTTGCGCGCACGATAAAGACGCGGTGCAGAAGGCAGTCTTTTCCAACGTCAAGCTGGAGCCGCTTCCGGCAGCAACCGGAAAACCGGTTCTCTATAGCGTCCTTGAGACGATCCCTATTCGCTCGACCGACCGCCGCGTTGCCTATGTAGCGCCTGTCCACTTCGAAGCACCGAACTGGTCTCGTGACGGCTCATTCTTCCTCTTCAATAGTGAGGGCAAGATGCGCCGTCTGGCCCTGAACGGAACGGAACCCACAACGATCGCCACCGATCCGCAAAACCGCTGCAACAACGATCACGGCATCTCGCCCGACGGCCAGTCAATGGCGATCAGCGACCAGTCGGGAAGCAATCAGAAGTCGTCCATCTATATCGTTCCCATTGGTGGTGGAACCCCACGGCAGATAACGCAGAATTCGCCATCGTACTGGCACGGATGGTCGCCCGACGGGAAAACGCTCGCCTTCGCCGGCCAGCGTGATGGCGACTTTGATGTCTACACCATTCCAGTTGCAGGTGGCCAGGAGACCAGGCTGACGACAGCCAAGGGTCTGGACGATGGTCCGGAATACTCCCCGGACGGCGAGTACATCTACTTCAATTCAGAGCGCACAGGGTCGATGCAGATATGGCGCATGAAGGCGGACGGAAGCGCGCAGGAACAAGTGTTATCCGACGAGACCAACGACTGGTTTCCGCACATCTCTCCCGATGGGAAATGGATGGTATTTCTCTCCTACGAAAAGGGCGTCAGCGGCCACCCGCCGGAAAAGGATGTCGCGCTCAACCTGATGTCGATGGACGATAAGAAGGTACATCTGTTGACCAGGCTCTTTGGCGGTCAGGGAACAATCAACGTTCCCTCGTGGTCGCCCGACAGTCTGAAGCTGGCCTTTGTAAGCTACGAACTGCTGCCGGAAGAAAGCGGCGGTACAAAGTAGCGTCAACCACCAATGCACGCTGAGTAACACGGGGACCCCGGGTGTCCCGCGTTCGCCCCTCCGACTTGAAGAAAGCTGTGCACACGCGGCCATGGGTGGTGCCGCGCAGTGGGAAATCGGGGTACGCTCTGGTCGACCGGAGTGGTCAATGGGCCTGCGGCCCACCCAAGGGGATGAAAATGGCTTCTGCTCAGCAACCGCTCTTCATGGAAACGTCGCCCTCCCCTTTGTCATCCCGACCGAAGTGGAGGGACCTGCAGTTCAGCCGACCTTTACTGGAAATGTTTTTCGACAGAGCGTAGCGCAGTGAAGGGATCTGCGGTTTTCTTCGGTTCAAGCAAAAGGTGATTAAATACGTCCATGAACTCACCGCAATCGCAGGGGCTCCGAACCCCAAGCATGTTCCTGATTTCGGTGAACGCCAGAAAGGTACATCTGTATGTCTACCATCTCCCGTCGTCGGGTGCTTCAAAGCGCAATTGCAGGTACGGCGCTAGCCGCCAGTTCTTCCATGTCATGGAGCCAGGAGAAGGCCATGGTTCCGACCGATAGTCCAATACAAAGGAAGGGGCGGATTCGACAATCCGTCACTCGCTGGTGCTATCCAAAGATGAGTCTGGACGAATTGTGCGTCTATGGCGCGCAAATCGGACTGAAAGGAGTTGACCTCCTGGAGCCGGAGGATTTCGAAGTGCCTGCCCGGCATGGACTGATCTGTACCATGGGCTATGTCGCTGCCGGCACAATTCCTGATGCCCTCAACGTGGTTGCCAACCACGATAAGATCGAGGCGGGACTGCGTCTCAATATACCGTTGGCGGCAAAGGCGGGTGTCCCGAATGTCATTACTTTTTCTGGAAATCGCCATGGAATGTCCGATGAAGAAGGCGCGAAAAATGTAATCCTCGGGTTGAACCGGGTCAAGAAGATTGCGGAGGACCATAACGTAGTCCTCTGTATGGAGCTATTGAACAGTAAGGTCAACCATAAGGACTATATGGCGGACCATACCGCCTGGGGTGTGGCGGTGATGAAAGAAGTCAATTCCCCTCATGTAAAGCTGCTCTACGACATCTACCACATGCAGATTATGGAGGGAGATTTGATCGCAACCATCCAGGAGAACATTGAATGGATTGGGCACTTCCACACCGGCGGCGTCCCCGGGCGCCACGAGCTCAACGATCAGCAGGAAGTGCAATGGGACGGCGTCATGCGCGGGATTCTGGCAACTAGTTATAAAGGATATGTTGCCCATGAGTTCGTCCCGACGGCGGATCCTCGCGCCTCGCTGTTGCAAGCGGTTAATCTTTGCGATGTATAAACCGGGTATTCGGAGGAGACTGTGCGCAAGTTAGCTTTCGTTCTCACCTTGTGCGTTGCCGGGGCCTGCATGGCCCCGCCCGCAAATAGCGTTTACAACTTCACCTTGAAATCGATCGACGGCCAGCCGGTCAGCCTGCGAAGTTACCACGGCAAGGTTCTTCTCCTGGTGAACGTCGCCAGCAAATGCGGTTATACTCCGCAGTACGCCGGCCTCGAATCGCTCTACGAGAAGTACAAGGACCGCGGTCTGGTAATCGTCGGCATTCCAGCCAACAACTTCGCTGGTCAGGAGCCGGGCACGAATGCGGAGATCAAGACGTTCTGTCACAACAAGTACAACGTGTCTTTCCCGATGATGTCCAAGGTATCGGTGCTGGGTGAAGATAAGACGCCGCTCTACGTCTTCTTGACCGATAAGTCGGTTAATCCCCAGATCGGTGGCGACATCAAGTGGAACTTCACCAAATTCCTCTTCGACCGCAATGGCAAGCCGGTGGCGCGCTTCGAACCGGCTGTCACTCCTGACTCGCCCCAGGTCGCGGCAGCGGTAGAATCCGCGCTTAAGCAGTAGACCCTTTTTGCACGCGGAGGGCCGGTGGCCGGCCCTCCGCAAACACAGCGAAGCAGGCTAGTCGAGCATGGTCCGGCTTAAGGGAACTGGGAGGGGGTTCAAAGCACCCTTGCCGGATGCGCTGCGAGCGGTAAGGGTCGAGGCGAGCTTCCGGCCCAATCGCACGAACGGCTTTTCCACGGCGTAGTAGCTGAACGTTGCGCACACCATGAGAGCTACAAAATTGATCGGCCATTCTCGCAGTATGGCAATTCCCGGTGGGCTGCCGACAAAATTGACTTCCAAAAAAGAGCTGCTGCCATAGGTACAGGCTGTACGAAATCCATCCGATCCAGCGTACGGGCTTAGATTCCAAAATGCTGCCCGGTATCCCATCGGGGTGCAGCGCAGTGGAAAGGATGAGTAGAGGAATAAGAACCGCTCTCAACGTCAAGGAGAATGGAATCTTTACGATGAGAAGAAAGATTCCCATCCCGATCAATACCGGGAAAGACCACGCGGGTATGTATCGCTTCGCAGCTTTGTTGCGCATGAACGGATAGAGTGCCAAAGCGATCATCGCCGGGATGACGAGCGCGTCAGCGTGGGTATCCGTTCGAAAAGTGAATTGGTAATTGCTATGGATAAGGTGCGCCAAAATAGATCGCCAGAGTGCAACGGCTAAGGCCAGGCCTCCAAGAACCCACAACCGCATTCTCTTAAAGCTGACCAGGATAGCCGGCAGGACTAAATAAAAATGCTCCTCCATCGACAAAGACCAAAAGTGGCCGGTGTACCAATGCAGCGCCAGGGGGCTATGGCGGAGGTATTCGAGGAGCATGAGGTAATTACGAAAGAAGAAAATCGATCCCAGCCAGTCAATTGTCGGGAGTGGAATGACTTGAAACGCCGCCAGGATCGCAATTATCAGGAGATAGAAGAGTGCCGCTGGGAGAATCCGAAAGAAGCGCCGCACGTAAAAGCCCTTTACGCTGATCTGCCCACACCTTGACTCCTCTTCAAGTAGCTTGGAGCAAATCAGCAAACCGCTGATTCCAAAGAATACCTCGACGCCGATCCCGCCAAAGTTGCTGAGAGATTGGAGCAGTGCTCCCAGGACGGGAACAGTACACGACACTGGTGAATGACTCATCAGCACTAATCCAATAGACAGCGCCCGCCAGCCATCCAATGTTGGTATATAAGTTGACTCCTTCGAGTTGGGGATAAGCATAATCCAAGAGGCCCTTTAGCTAAGCCCGTACCGGCGTTCGATCCTGGCGGACGAAATCTCTGGCGGTGCAATTCGCCGTGCAGGCAGGTGCGCAGTCGACACCCGCAGACCCATCCACTCCATCTTGAGTCCCACGCAGGCAATTAAAAAAATCATCCAGCAAAGATGCTTGGGCGTAAACAGGAAGCTTTCGTCCAGGTTGTAAAAGAACGTGAGAAGTACGATGGCGAGGTACCATTCCACGGCCCGAAGCTGCGCATCGTCACGGGAGCGGAAAAGGCAAGTCAGGGCATCACGGAAGGCGAAGCCGAAGACCAGCAGTACGACTGCCAGCCCGGTGGCGCCCATCTCGAGCATGATGTCAAGAAACCCGTTCTGCGCCTGTGCCAGAGCCCACGAAACCGTGAGAATAATGCGATAGGATTCACCTTCGAAGCCAAGCCAGAACGCGTCGTAGCCATAGCCGAGCAGCGGCCGCTTGGCAATCGAATCAATCACCGCACTCCATATCTCGGTGCGGCCGGTCAAGGTCACGTCTTTCCCCAGCAGGCTGAACAGGAAACCCGGCCAGGCCACAATGACGACTGTGGTGGCGCAAAACGCTACCAGCAGCAGGATACAGAGCACAAAGTAGTCCTTCTTGCGAAAGCCACGGAGCGTCTTCATGGTCACAAGATAGACCAGGTAGACTCCGGTCAGTACGTACGCTGTCGCTGCTCGCGAAAAGGTGATGGCAATCAGGCAGAAGATAATCTGCGAAGCCCGGACGGAACGAAGAAGAGGCGTGCGCCCACGATAGGACACCGCCACAGTCAGAAAATACAGCGCCACGTTGCCGAGGTAATTTTTGGCCATGAAAATACCCTTCCATGCCGTATCATGCCCACCCAGCAGATCACGGCCATACTGCGGAAGGAAAACGGCAAATACGATACTCGCCACGATCGTCGCGGTGCCCAGAACAAGAAGCAATTCGAGCACCTCATTGAGCGTATAGCGGGACATGATGTAGTACAGGAGCAGAGTGCCCCCCAGAAGCAAAACGCCGGAGCTGATCGTCCGGGTTGCCAGCTGCGATACCGGAGAGAGTAGAAGCGCGAGGATAGGAAAGCTGGTAACCAGCTTCATCTGCATGCTCAGCCGGCGTACAGACTGGTGCCGCTGAAAAACAAAGATCATGCAGACCAAAAAGATGAACAGCTTACTAAAGCGCTCTACAAAAACCCCACCCGCGGAGCTCGTGGCGACTGCCCGGGCGGCAACAGGCTCATTGGCAAAAGGGGAAACCCCGGCAAGAGCAAAATAGAGAAGCAGCAGCAGCAGACCCCAGGTCGAAGCGCGGGTCCAGAAACTTCTTGACTCTTCAGCCGGACTCGCCAGTTGTCTCACGTCATCTCTGACTGTGGCTCGACCGAACGTTTGGGCAGTTGCCAAAGCAGACTCCTGATGAAACAGAAACAAATTAGTGGATGTATATAGCGGCGGCACTAGCTGAAGCCAGAATCCCGCTCGCCATTCACTCCAACGTTGCGCATGAAGCTGAAGGGGACATAGACCACATCGTCCGGCAGCAAGGCGACATCGGGCTTCTTGCCCTTCTCCATCGCACTCACCTGCAGATCGATCTCCTCCACTCCCGTAGGGGTCTCGCGCACCAGCTTCGATTTGCCGACGGCTGCGGTGTGATTTGCGTAGCCCGCCAGGGCGATAGCCTGCAGCACGGTCATTCTTGAATTGTTGGTGCTTATCGGATAGCCGCCCGGCTTCAATACATCGCCCAGCACATACACGACCGCGGCCTTGGACACGACCACCGTATCGCCTGGGTAGACCATGGGATCGTCAGACAAAGCGGCCCCCGCCGCATTCGAATAGTAGTACTCGACCTTCTGTTTCGAGCCGTATCGTTCAATCGTAATGTGGCGATCCGCGATGGGCGTCAGTCCACCGGCGAGCGCGAGGACTTCGACTACTGTGTGAGGGGTATCGATCTCGTAAGGCCCGGGCTTCTGCACCTCCCCCATCACCGATACATTCTGGGTTGCGTACGCCTCCACCCGTACTGTCACCTGTGGATGCAGCATGACACCGGCAGCGATGAGTCGACCCTCTATCTGCTTGGCTGCCTGCTCCGGCGTCAAACGGGCTACACGAACGTTCCCCAGAAAGCTGAAAGGAATGTTTCCCGCATCGGTCACACGGGCACGCTGTTCCATCTCTGGCGTGTCGTAGACCTGAAGGTGCAGCAGGTCGCCAGGGCCGATCAACAGGCTCTCATGTTGTGCCTGCGAACTCGTCGCGAGACCAAAGAGAAGGAACAACACGGTACAAATCCGCAGTAGATTGTTCATTAGGCCTTTGCAACCTCCCTTTCGCGATGTTCATAAAAGACGTGCCCCTCAACCGGCTGCTCTTTCACACCGTTGATCACGATATTGATCTTGCGGCCGCTGGCCGAGTGCACTTCTTCCAGCATCTCGTAACTCTTCTCGAGCGCCGACAACGGAGTCCTCTGATGCCTGACCATCAGCAACACCGAGTTGACCAAAGAGCTCAGGACCACTGCGTCAGTGACTTGCAGAACGGGCGGCGAGTCCAGGAGCACGAGATCGTACTGAGATTCCCAAACCTTCAACACCTCTGCCATGTGATGAGACGCCAACAGCTCCGCCGGGTAGGGAGGCAATGGTCCGGCGGGCATAAGAAAGAGCCCCGGAACCTCCTGCACCGGAATGACTTCGGCGGCGCCATGGTTGACCGAGAGCCCGGCCAGCACGGTACTCAACCCAACCCGCGGCTCGATGTCCAGATTGCGATGCAGCCACGGTCGGCGAAGGTCCGCATCGCACAACAACACCCGCTTCCCCTGCTGGGCAAAGAGAATTGCCAGGTTCCAGCTCAGAAAGCTCTTGCCCTCTCCCGCCAGGGGACTGGTCACCAGAACCGATCGCGGTGGTGCTCCACTCCGGGACAACATCAGAGAAGTCCGCAGCGAGCGAAGCGACTCGACAAACAATGAGTGCGGGCTGTCCAGCGCCGGCAGCGGCGATTTCGCGACCAGGCTTGCCCCCGCGGGCAGCGCAGCCCTCTCCTTCTGATACGGCAGCACGCATAAGCGGAATCGGACCCAGCTCGCGCGATATCTCCCGCAAATCCTGAATCCGTGTGTCCGTCACGTCACGCAGCAATGCTGCAGCCGAACCGAAAGCCAAGCCCAATGCGACCGACCCGAGCAGGTAGAGCAGCGTCACAGGCTTGGCCGGCTTATCGCTGGCCGTCGCCCAGTCAACGATGGAAATATTAGTAGAGTGCAGGCCCGCCAGCAGGCCGGATTCCTTGAGGTGCCGCAACATATCGTCGTAAAGCGACCGGGTCTGGTCGGCTTCTTGCCGTGCCATCTGGTATTCAATGGTCTTGCTGTTGAGTGCCTCCGCCTCCGTTCTTGTCATCGTCGAAGTCTTTGTGCGTCTTCTTCTCCGTCTCCTCGGCAACGACGAAGTCATTGTGCGCCCGCAAAGCGACCCGGCTCACCTCGTCTTGAATCGCCCTCTCCACCGCATCCAGGTTGCCCCGAACCTCGGCCAGCTTCGGATACGCTGGACCGAACTTGGCGGAGAGCTCCTGCAGCTGACCTTGCAGGTTCGCCTCCTGTAAGCGAAGGTTCTGAATCAAGGTTAACGAATTGCTTAAACCGGGCGAAGAACCCGCCAACATCGAGATTCCGCTCAACCCCGAGATCATCTCGGCATTACCGGTCTTGACCACATCGTTGATCGCACCCTTCAGGATGCGATTCGACTGCGCCTGCGCTTCCGCTTGCGTTGCCATCTGAAGCTTTTCCAGAGTCGGACTATAGACCTGATCCTTACCCTCTCGATCGACCTCGCCCAGGGCAAAGACGCCGGACTCCTGCTGCAGCTTCACCACCTTCGCTTGTAACTCCTGGGTCTTCGCGCGCAGATCTCCAAGCTGCGCGCTCAGCCACGAAGACGCCTGCATCGTCGCGTTATAGCGCGCCTGAAAACCCTTCTCGATCAGGCCTTGCAGCAGGTGGTTCACCACCGCCGCCGCGAGTTGCGGATCGGGACTTAGATACTCCACGTCGATCAGGCGCGTTCCTGCAATCGGCTTCACGGTCAGCTTGCGATGAAAGATCTTTAGCACCCGCATGCGCCGATGGGGGGAGTTCTCCAGCGACCCGCCCTTGGGATCGGGCACACCCTTGGAGCTGAAGAGCCCGAGAACCCAACCAATCGGACTCCACTTCTCCCGGTAATCCTCCGTCTGCTCCAGGTGAAGATCTTCGATCACTCGCAGAGCGAGCGAGTCTGATTGCAGAATCCTGGCCTGGGTCTGGATAATCATGTTCACTTCGAGCGCATCAGACGGGGTGTCCCCGCTATCCGTCTGGATGCCCAAAGAACTCGGGGAATCTTTCTGCAGTTCGATCTCTCCGACGGACCGATAGCGCCGGGTGGAAACGGACAACGCTAGAATCGCGAGCAGAACAAATCCTGCCAGGCTGGTATAGATGATTCCACGGCGGCGGCTCAGCATCATTCCTACTTCCCGAAGCGTGAGTTCGGGGAACGATGCGCTCGCCGCAATGACAACATGTGAGGGCTGGATCTCTATCTTATTCAAGTGGACCTCCACCTGGAGCGGTTTCGCTGTTGTGAAACTGCTCCAGCGTGTAGAACGAAAATAGAATCAAGACGCATCCAACGAAGCTTCCGCCACTTAGCGCCGGCAAACGCGCGGTTCGCGGGATAGCAAATCGATCTCATCAGACTGGCCGGCTAAGAACCCGGGCGAAACGGTCCTTCAGCCTTAAGAAGGGAGACTCGATCCAGCGATACGACGCGAACCCGAGAATTACCGTCATAGCCAACCCCAGTGCCTTGGTTGCGAGCATCTTCCATCCCCATATCGGATGAAATAGGCTCAGCATGATAAGAATTCCGGTGGGGTGCAGCAGATAAAGCCCATAACTGATCTTCCCCAGCCGCACCACCCCGTCGCCTCGGAGAAGCTTGCTGCGGCTGTGCAGGCACCCGTAAAGAATTGCGCCCGATGCAAGCGAGACAATCAGGCGTCCCAGCGCCCAGCGCATACTCACCGGTCCCGGCAGTTCGATAAGCCAGGCCGAGGAGACGATCCACCCGATCAGTCCGCCGGCCAGCAACAGGAAACGCATGCCCCGGGTAAGCTTCGGCAGGCGATGGGCGAAGAGCGCCAGTAGAATGCCCAGCGCTAACGAGTCACAACGGGATGTGGTGGCGTAATATAGGTAGCCTCCGCTCGCACCCGCCAGCACCACGCCGACCCGGCTGAGCGTGGCAAGCATGAGGGTAGCGATCGCCGCCAGGATCATGCCGCGACGCTGGAGCATCTTCATGAGCAACGGGCCAGATCAGGTAGAACTGCTCTTCGATGGAGACCGTCCACAAGGGAGAGCAGATCGACTTCGGCGCCCCGAAGACAGCGTGTACCCAGTTGCCGGCGAACAAAAGGTAGCCGGCAACGTAGTACCAGGCAAGATGCTGATTCGCCATCGTATGTGCGAGCACGACACCCAGGGCAACCACAAGAAAGTACAGCGGCCAGATGCGCAGAATACGTCTGATGTAGAACAGCCGGAGCGAAATTCCACCTGTCTCCTGCCGCTCCCTCAGCAAGAGAGACGTGATCAGAAAAGCGCTCAGCGCGAAAAACAAATCCACGCCTGCCGCACCCGACTTGACGACCGCCCCCAACAGCAAAGGCATGGGCAGATGCAGCCCGCGATAGAACGCCCGCTGAGAGGGCAAGGTATGAAAGACAAAGACACCCAGGAAGGCGTAGAACCGCAATCCGTCAAGCTCTGGCTGATAGAAGCGGCGCTGCTGATGCACCCTCGCCAGCGGAACCTCGCCCAGCACTTCAGTCAATTGCCCCATTTCGCCAACCCTTCAGCTGAGCGCTTCGCGGTCTGCCAGGAGCTGCTCGAAAACATATTCGAGCCGCCCGGTTTGCTTGAACCAAATTGAAGTTGTCTAAAACACGGATCCTGCCGGCGAGGCTAAAGCGCCGCCATAGTTCGCCGTCCTGCATCAGCTGGAGAATGGCCTCTGCGAGTGCCCGAGGGTCGCGCTCGCTCACCAGCAAACCCGTCTCCCGATCCTTCACTGCCTCTGGGATCCCGCCACTGCGGGTGCTGACCACCGGCAGACCCATCGCCTGCGCCTCGATAAACACCATCCCGAAGCCTTCCGCGTCGCCTGAGCCTGCAACCACGCTCGGCACACAGAAGACCGCCGCCCGCGCCATCCACTCCTTTACTACGGCGGTTGGCTGGTGTCCCAAAAAGCGACAACGTACGCGGAGCGCAGCCGCGCGCGCCTCGTAGTCCGCGCGCAGTGGGCCGCCGCCGATCACCACCAGCTCAGCCGCCGGGCGGCGGCGCTGAACCTCGGCCATCGCTTCGATCAGGTTGCCGCAACCTTTCTTCTCCACCAGGCGCCCGACAAACAAGACAATTTCTTCCCGCCGCCGGAACGTGGGCGGCTTGAACCGCTCCACATCCACTCCAATGGAATGAACGATCGTGCGCTCTGCCGGATATCCCATCTCGAGCCCTCGCCGGCGCACATACGCGGAGCAGGTTAAGAAGAGTGCGCCCTTTTTCTGCAGTCTCGGGCGTCCCTGCAGATACTCCCGGCCCAGCCGTGTTGCCCCGATGGCCTGGTCGCTCATGGTCACGTCAAATCCGTGCAATGCCGTCACCAGCGGCACGCCAAGCTGTTCCGCAAGCTGCATCGCCGCGTAGCCGTCGGGTGCGAAGTGCGCATAGACCAGGCGAGGAGTTCGCGCTCGCAGACGCGCGATCTGGTCGCGAGTAGGACCTACATAGCGAAAGCGAAGCTCTCGCAGTTTTCCCCGCAGGCCGCCGTCGTCGACCGTCCAGCTTCTGTCCTCAGGCAGCGTCGATCCCAGCCATCCTGCGCCAGCCGACGAAATAAGGGGAAAACCGCCGCATCGCCGCGGCTTGCGCCACGATAAACGTCTCCGAGGGCGGCAACAGCTGGATGCGGAAGACCACGATCGTTCCCTGGTTCATAGCATGGCCGCGCCCTTCCTCCGGTCCCAAGAACCTCGCGGTAGAGTTGCTCGTACCGGGGCGCGATCTGCATCCAGGAAAAGCGTCGCGTTGCCTCACGCGCCGCCTCACCGATCTTTGCCAGTTTCTCCAACGGCATCGACAGAACGCGTTCCATGTGCGCCGAAAGTCCGGTCGCCTCTGCGTCCATCAAGAAGCCGCTCACCCCGTCTTGAACCACGTCAGGATGCGCTCCCACCGCGGTGACCAAAACCACGGTCGCTGCGCTCATGGCCTCGATGGTCGACAGCCCGAAGCCCTCGTAGCTTGAAGCGGACACGAACAGGTGAGCCCGCTCCAGCAATCGGTATAGCTCTTCGCGGCTGGCGGCGCCATGGAAGCGCACCCGGCCGCCAAGCCCAAGCTCAACCACGCGACGCTCGAGCCGGCCGCGCAGCCCGGCGAAATCCGCTCCGACCCACTCCAGCCGCATGCGCGGATATCGATCCTTCAGCAAAGCCATCGCCTCCAGCACCTTGTGAATGCGTTTGTTCTCGGCCAGCCGCGAGATGCCCAGCACCAGGCCAGGCTCTATCTTTTTCTGCAGGCTCCAGAAGCGATCGATATTGGCTCCGTTCTCAATGACGCGGATGCGCTGCGGCGGCACAATCCTCGCGAACATTTCGCGATCGTGCTGGCTCACGCAAACCACCGCCTCCACTCCGCCCAGCGACTTGCGGGTGACGGTCCTGAAGTACATCTCTTTCAAGCCGCGTGCCCACTGGGTATGGAAGAACCCCCCGTGCGTACTTACCACCAGAGGGACGCGATGCAGCAAGCGCAGCAGGCTTAGATAATCGACGAAGAAGTCGATGGCATGGATGTGCACCAGGTCGTAGCCGCGGATCGCGCCGTAATGCGGCCGGCGCTACCGGATAGCGGCGAGGCCCCCAGTGCCGCATACGGCGCACCGCGAGTCCCGCTTCGACCGACTCCGCGGGCGCCATGGCTCCGGTGGCAAAAACCAGGCGCAGTGTCGCCACCTGCACCGTGTGTCCTTTCTGCTGCAGCGCACCGCTCAGACCTTCCACCACGCTCTCCATGCCGCCCTGGGCAGGAAGAAACTGCCTGGTCAACTGCAGGATCCTCATGACGAGCTGCACCAGCGAGCGAAGCGCAGGGCGTCGCGCCATCCAATCGCGCAAGCGGCGGCGGCGGCGGCGCGGCAGCAACCACATGGCGAGAAAGATCGCATAGTCGCGCGGCGTGCTCTTGCCGTAGCGCAAGGCTTCCAGCAACAGCAGATGGGAATGCGCGCCATTCGCCCTGATCCGAAGCCTCAGAAGCGATTTGGTGCAAGACGAAAGCCGGTCAACGCACGCGGGGTGAACAGGTGCCGATCGCGCTGCAACCATTCGAGCGAGTACCGCCAATTGGCCTTGCTGCTTACTGTGGCGCGATCCTCTTCTATGTTGTGAATCGCCAGCACCTCCTCGACGAATACCACCTCGGCCCCGGGCAGGCGGCCCATCCGCAGCACCCACTCTGTATCCTGGTGCTTCAACTGGCCGCTCTTGAAGGGCTGCGCCTGCATCAGCGCGCGACGGACAAACAAGGTCGAAGTCTGGATGTATCCCTCGCCGCGGGTCAGCGAACGGCGCGCCAGCAGATATTCGCCAATCTGCTCATCCTGGCCCGGCATGCGCCGCGGCCACACATAGTCTTTGCCCGGAGTACGCGCGATCATCTTGCAGGTACCGATCAAAACTGGCGCCGTCGAGCCTTCATTGCGTCGATCTGGGCCTGGAGCTTCCCCGGAAGCCATTCGTCGTCGTCATCCAGAAACGCGATCCATTCGCCTGACGCCGCATCCACGCCCCGGTTACGCGCGTCCGATCCTCCGACGCTGGTCGCCAACGCAACCACACGCACGCGTCCGTCCTCGTGCGCCAACTCTTGCAAGGCGCGCTTGGTGGCAGAATCCTCTCCGTCGATGACGACGACCACCTCGATCTCTCGCAGAGTCTGGGCCAGGGCACTTCGCACCGCACGCCGCAAGAGCTCGGGTCGTCCACGAGTGGGGATCACGGCTGAGACAAGAACCATAACGCGGCTCCTTTGCCCGGATTTCTCACCACGGCTCAGCGCAAATCGCGGCCAGCGCTTGATCTTCCTCTGCTAACTTCTGTGACCGAATAAAACGCTGTCGTTACTTGTCTCAATCTGGTGAGAAATCCGGTTAGCTGCGAACCCTTCTAAGCGCGGCGCGGGGCTGACTCCAGCGTTTCGGCGATAGCGTAATACGCCGCTTTCGGCTGGTAGTTCGCGTCGAATGGGAGCGGCCGCACCGGCAAACCATCCTTGCGCGGGCGGTATCCGGCAATCCAACTGAAGTAATCCGCACAGCCCCCACGTAACAATCCCTTTTACCGCCGGCTGTCGCAGGCTGGCGGTAAGAAATCTGCTGTAGATTTCGGCAACCGCTTGATCGCGCGCTCCGATATCCGCAGGAAAAGTCAGCATCCTGCACGTCCAGCTCGGTGATAAAGATCTTCATTCCGCGCCGCGCCAACTCGCTGAGAAAAGCCTCGTAACTCGCATCGCCCAACACGCTCGCCTGATCCCCTCGCAGATGCGCCTCAAGGCCGATGCCATGGATCGGAACGCCGCGAGCCAGCATTCCATCGAGCAGGTTAAGCATCGCCGTACGCTTCGCCGCGCCAAAGCCGTTCGACACCTCGAGATAGTTCTCGTTCCACACCAGCAGAGCATTCGGATCGGCTGCAGCTGTGGCGCGGAAAGCCTGCTCGATGTAATCCACGCCAACATTCTGCAACCAAGGACTATCGCGCAGACCATCCGGCCGATGGCTACCCGGGTCCAACACCTCATTCACTACATCCCAGGAGTACAACTTGCCCGCGAAGTGCCCGGCTACCTTGCGGATGTGGTCAACCATCATCGCCCGGCCATTTCCCGCTGTGAGCTGCGCCGCCACCCAAGCCGGCAGAGCATCGTGCCACACCAGCGTATGTCCGCGCACCTTGATGTGGTTGGCCGCACAGAATGCGACAAACTTGTCGGCATTGCCAAAGTCGTACACTCCGGGCTGGCTGCTCAGCGAGTTCCACTTCATATGCACTTCCGGTGTAGCGATGTCGCACTGCGTCAGGAACAGCTGCTGATAGGCCGGGGACTGAACGAAATACTTCAACGCCAGGCACGAACCGAACAGCAAGCCCCTTGTCCGCGGCCAGCAGCTGTAAGCGGAGTAGCGGCAGCCTGCTCCAACGCCCTCCCCCCGGCCCACTGCGCCAATCCCATCGCGCCCAGCTCTTTTATGAAGTCTCTGCGATTGATTTCCGTCTTGCCCCCCTTCGAGTTGATCGCCTGGTGGGTCGTTCCGGGTTGATTGGCGGTTCGCGTCCTGGCCCTCGTCCATCTCGCAGAAGAGTGCTGTCAATCTCCTAATTGCGCGCGAGTTCTCAGCCTCCCGCCGTGGCGGTTGCGCGGATAATCCAGCATCAGCAGCAGCAGAACGTACCAGGGCTCGATGAAATAGCGGCAAAGAGCCGGCGGGGCTCATGCGCCAGGCGGAAAACCCATTCCAGGCCCAGCTGGCCCGACCAGCGCGGCGGCGTCGGTACTGCACCCGCAACATAGTCGAAGGCTGCGCCAGTCGAGGAAAGAATTACATGCGCCTTCAACCGCGCATAATTCTCTTGCGTCCAAAATTCCTGCCGCGGCATGCCCATCCCCACCATCAACAGATCGGGCCCGTAGGCATTGATACGCTCCAACAAGGCCTCATTTTCCGAGCTGCCATAGCGCGCATCAAAATATCCCTCGCTCACTTCTATCTGCAGGGCCGGGTAGAGTTTGCGCAACTGCGCGCGCCCCTTTTCCGCGCAGGCCTTGGACGACCCAAGATGGAAGACACGCCACCCTCTGTTGGCAGCCAAGCTCCATCAGCGGATAAATCCAATCCACCAATGTGACACGTTGCCTGCGCTCCAGTGGATAGCCGTAAAGGCGTCCCAGAGCCACCAGCGGCATACCGTCGATATGGGTCCAGTGCACGCTCGAATAAAATTCACGCAGTCTGGGTTGCCGATGAAAAAGGTACAGGCTATGCAGGTTATGGTTCGTGATAATCCACTTTCGGTGCTCGCGAATCCCCTGCTCCACCAACATATTCATTTGCTGTAACGACTTCGGTTGTAGCGTTACTCCCAAGAAACGTAACAGTTTCGGTGTCTATAGCAGAGACCGGACTTAGGCGCTTTCATTCAAGCATTCTCCTCTTCAGTTGGAGAGGGTTCTGCCGTTCTCACTTACATCAAGAGGCATGGAAGCCAGGGCAGGAAGTGCTTCAGACACTGTGAGTACGAACATGCGGGTCTATTGCCATTCGATCTAGGCAAAAGGTGACAGAACGCCATGGGAAATCAACCGGAAATCAACCTCGGTTTCGAGGAAGACAATGTACTTAGCAATGCACAATGTTCTAAGTTGGCACGCTGGTATGTGCGTTTTGGGTCAGCTCGATTACCACTGGCACGTTAACGGCGACTTATAGCCGTCTCAGACGAAACACTTATCGACCAGCTCTTAACTTGGAACTGACGTGTCCTGTTTCGGAGCAACCCGATTGGCGGAGCTTGTTACGACGTTGCGGCAGGTACCGTTAAGCTTAAGATAGCTATCCATGCGCTGGCAGTTGCAGTGATCCGCTCTGCTTCATCTGCGGTCCTATCTACGCTACAAAGGGCGCACCTGATTGCAATTCGCGGGAGATAGCAGCCGGAGAAATGCCCTCATGCCTAACACCACCTATCATCTTCTGACCGAAGCCGAGCCATTTTCCGAATTCCATGGGGGTGCGATCTCACGCTGGGCCGGCAACGTACTCCGCAACGCATCGCACTCCGTGGTTGTCTGTCCCTCCGCGGATAACACCTGGAAATTTGCGCCGGAATCTATCACCCTGCTTCCCGGCTTGAAGCGCTATAGGACGCTTCCGAAGATACCTTCCGCACTTGCCGTGGTCTTTTCATCGCTTGGTCATACGATGGATCTTCCGTCCTCTCCTCAAGCGCGTGCGGCCCGGGGACATCGTGTGGATTCACAATCGGCCTGAGTTCGCCGTCGCTCTCACTCCGCATATTCATCGCGCCGGCGGTCGCGTCGTTCTTCATCTGCACAATTCGCATCTGGTCGAAGGGCGCGAAAAGCTGATGCGGCAAGTTCGAGTGGATCAGATTGATCTTCGTTAGCGAGTTTCTGCTGGAACAGGCACGGCGGAAGTTTCCCTCGCTCGGCGCCGTCGTCGGTACTCTATAACGGCGCGGATGAAACGATCTTTTATCCGGCGGCAGGCAGGCAAAAGAATTCGCAAACGCCCACAGTCCTCTTCGCGGGGCGGCTGGTTGAAGACAAGGGCGTTCACGTTTTGCTCGAGTGCGATGAAGCTTCTCGATGAACAGGACGTGCGGCTCCAGGCACAAATCGTCGGCTCTTCCGGCTTCGGCAGTTGGTGAAGAAACTGACTACATCAGGGGCCTCAAAGCGAACTCGCCCGCAACCGTTAAATTTTTTCCCTATCGCAGCGGCGCCGCCCTGGGTGATCTCTTCCGGGAGGCAGATATATTTTGCTCACCCTCTGTCTGGGAGGAGCCTTTCGGGCTGGTGAACGTCGAGGCGCTGGCCTCGGGTCTGCCGGTCGTCAGCACCTACAGCGGTGGCGTCAGAGGAGATATTTGCCGCCGGCGGGGGTATCTTGGTGGAGCGCGGATCTGTCGTCGAGCTTGCCGCTGCGCTCCGGCGGCTCGCCCAGGATCCGGAGCTCCGGACATCGTCTTGGCCAGCAAGGCTACGCCGTATTTCGTGAACGTTTTACCTGGTCTATCGCCCGCACACAAGTTCAGGAAATCGAGAGAATGCTCTCCGCATGACGTGTGGGTTGAACCTTGCGATAGATGGCATCGAGTGCTCTGTGCCAGCAGCACTCGGTTGTGGCGCTGCTCGACGCTGGCGATGGCGCCTTGGCTGAGTTGTTCGAGCTCGCCGGGAGCCGCGGCGAGGGCGCGCAGATGAGCCAGCGCCTGCTCGGTCATCGATTCATACGCCTCGTCAAGCATCTCCCAGTAATTGGGAGAGCGTGATTCTTCAACGTGGCTCCAGCAGCCGCGATGGTCTCTGGGCAGGTGGATAAGCAAGCCGTTGGCGTTGGCCGCGGGAGCGGGGAAAACGAACTCAGGCAGGGCACAGACGTCGCTCGTGATGGCGGGAAGCCCATTGGCGAAACCTTCAAGAACAGAAAAGCCGTAAGTGTCATGAAGGGTGGCAAGAAAATTGATGTGACATGCGCCCATCAGCGTGAGGACCTGTTGGTTGTTCATTGCGCCACGGAAGATGACGTTTGGTAAATCCATACTCTTGAGATCTGTTTGATACCGTGCCGGGTCCGGGTGGTCGGTGTGGGAACCGGAGCAGATCATCTTGGAGGAAACAATGTTGATCTGCAAACGAAGCCCTTCGGCCAGGGCTCTCCTCGCCAGGCGTAAGGCGACGATTCCGCCTTTTCGGGAAAAGTTGTTGCCGACGAAGACGAGCCGGATAGTTGCACCCTTTGGAAGCGTGCGCGGAGTTGAGGCGCGCAGAGGGATAGCCGGTTGCAGCACATAAGCTTTGGCGAGGACCTTGTCCAGTCCGTCCCACCCGGCGTTGAGGCGCTTGAAGCTGGCCAGGGCCCAGGCGGACATGGCGACGATCGCCAGGCAAGCAGGCGAGCAGAGCTGCCGGCGCAAATAACCCCTGAGCGGCTCGCTGGGCGGAAACATGCGGGGCAGGGCGGACTCGTAGGTGACCACCCAGGGCTTGCGCAGGGCAACCGGTATGTTGTTGATGAAATGAGCCAGATCAAAGGATCGCATGGGGGGATAGGCGGCGATGGCTTCCGCCGGGCTCCACACGTGACCGAGGTTGACGAAGCGGGCGCGCTCGATCGAGTGCTGTGCTTGGGGTGGAACAGTGAAGTGAGAGCAGTAATGATTGGTAGTCAGAATTTGCATGGTTCTCTCTTGTTTGCCATTGATCCGACGATAGGTAATCGTAACGGTTCGTCGCGGTTCTCCGAACAAAGCGTCAGCCCAATCCTGTACCAGCACCAGGTTTCCGACCTGAAACTCCGTAACTATGCGAACTCCTGCAGATAGGACATTCTGAACCAGAGGTGTCCCATGTGTACAACGCGCGCCCGGCCCTGACTCGTCGCCGCCTCTTCCAGGGAGCAGCGTCTCTGGCTGCGTCCTCTGTACTCTCGGGTTGCGGCTACAGCTCGAACTACATTCCTTCCGGCCCTCCCCTTCCCACATCCTCTGGCCCGGTCGTCCAAGCCTCCCTCACCGTGACCACGACCTCCACCGGCAGCATTCCGTCGCGCTTCATGGGTTTGAGCTACGAGAAGGAGACGATGAGCTATGCTTACTTCCACGCTTCCAACCACAATCTCATCGCGCTCTTTCGGCGCCTGGGTGACGGTGTTTTGCGGATCGGCGGGGGCTCTGTCGACCAGGTTCTATGGACACCGAATGCCAACGGCACGCACGCGCAAGTCACGGCCTCCAACATCAAGGCTCTCGCGGGCTTCCTGCAAGCCACCGGTTGGCCGTGCCTCTACGGTGTCAACCTCGCTACCTCCACGCCCGCTCTGGCAGCCGCCGAAGTGGCTTATGCAGTCTCGGCTCTGGGCTCCAATCTGCTCGGTATCGCGATCGGTAACGAGTCCGACGAATTACGGCATAGCGGGTAGCTATTTCGCCGGGAACTGGACCTTCCAGGACTTCCTCACCCGCTGGGATTCGTTTCGCGCCGCGATCCTGCAGGCTGCGCCCAATGTTCCGATCACCGGGCCGGACACGGGCGATGGCAATCACATCTCCACCTGGACCTTGCCCTTCGGCCAGGCAGCCACACCGAGTGAGATCACGCTCCTGACCCAGCACTACTATCGCGCCAGCGGGGCAAGTTCCACCTCCACCGCCTCCTTTCTCATCAGCCCTGATCCACAACTCACCGCCGAACTCACCACGCTGAACGCGGGAGCCCAGCAACTGGGCATTCCTTACCGCATAAGCGAATGCAACTCCTTTGGCAACGGGGGCGCCGCCGGCGTGAGTGACAGCTACGCTTCCTCGCTATGGGTCATCGACTTTCTCTTTTCTGTAGCTCTCGGCGGCTCCACCGGTGTAAACATGCATGGCGGCGGTAACGGCCAAGGCTATACTCCGATCGCGGACGACTCGGGTGGCGTCATCGAAGCGCGGCCCGAGTACTACGGTCTGCTCTTCTTCACCCTGGCTGGTCCGGGCGCCTTGCTCGAAACACAACTCTCGGCCGGAACCGTCGACGCCACAGCCTATGCCGTGAGGACCGCGGCCGGAGGCCTGAGCGTGATTCTCGTCAACAAAGACACGACCCAAAACCTGGCCCTCACCATCCAGACGAACCAGATGATCCAGACAGCCACCCTGATAACGATGACGGGACCGAGCCTGGCTGCCACCTCCGGAGTTACCATCCAGGGCGCCACCGTGAATAAGGACGGCAGCTTTGACCCGGCCAGCCCCGACACGCTGACCCCTTCGGGAACTCACGTGACTTGCTACATCCCGGCACTCAGCGCCGCACTTATCAGCCTTACGTGATGCATAGCGCATCTCAGCCACACTAAAGTCCCTTCATCGCAAAAAACAAGGTGTGAAGAAGAATCGCGAGATCGAGAAAGATCCCGCGATTCTCGACATAGTACAGGTCATACTCAATCGCTTCATGGATCCTGAACCTACGGTCGCCGCTGAGTTGCCAGAGGCCGGTCAGACCTTGCGGAACGGAGAGCCTGCGACGCTCCAGAGGAGTATAGGCTTCCGTTACATATGGCATCTCCGGACGAGGTCCGACCAGAGTCATCTCTCCGGTGAGGACGTTCAGCAGCTGAGGAAGCTCATCCATACTTGTTTTTCTAAGAAACCTTCCCGCCGCTGTGACGCGATCGTCCTCGGAGCTTTCAGGAGAACGCCCATATTTTGGAGTGTCTGCATACATGCTCCGGAACTTGAACATGACAAATAGCTTCCCGGACTGGCCTGTTCGCTCCTGGCGAAAGAAGATTGGTCCCTCGGAAGTCACTTTCACCATGACAGCCGCAACCAGCCACATGGGTAGCGTTAGGAGGATGAGGAGGCAAGACAAGAGGATGTCAGTGACCCGCTTGAAGGCAATGTAAGCGAACCGGTGCTCACCATCTGCATCGAACGTAGTGACGATCAGACCATCAATCATTTGCACTGATGTGCAGCGCTCCGCAACATAGGGGTGTCCTGCGCCCACCAGAGAAACGCTGACCCCGGCGTCTGCGGCTAAAGCCATGAGTTCATTCATGCGCGGCTGCGAGGCCGTAGGGGTAACGAAGATCTCCTGGACGTCAAGAGACCGCAGAAGAGATTGCGAAAGCGGTTCGGAAATAACCGGCGCGTGGTCTTTAAGGCTGTAATCATGGCTATAGATGACGCGGCGATTATCAAAGCCGCTTTCATCGAGAAATCCGACCGGAATCCGGCCCAGTTCGGGACAGTGCAGCAAGCAAGAAAAAAGACGCCGGGTCTCGCGATTGGTGCCGCAGATGAGCACCCTCCGCTTGTGCGCCGCAAGCGACCTCCAATGCCGGATGAGCTTGCTCGTCGTGTGCTTCTGAATGACCAGCAGGAGCGTCGCCAGGATCCAGAAATCCGCCAGCAGCAAGCGCGGCATATTCGACTTGGTGAAGTAAGTGCCTACCGAGAGAAGAGTCAGGCTGTAAACAGAAACGCTTAGGATCTGCGCCGTGTCTGCCACCCGGAGCAGCGTGTCGCGTTGGGAGTAGAGGTGGTGCGCCCGCGCGAGAATAACAAAAGCCATCCCATACTGGAGGAAAAGCTCTGCCCAAAGCAGCCAGGCCCCGCGTCCGTCCAGCGGCCGATGCACCTCATAGAGCAGGATGCCGGCGATGCACGCAATGGCGATGCAACAAAAATCGAACACCACAGGAATCGCCACACCCATGGCACACTGCAGAATCATGAAAGGTCGAGCCGGGGCGGAGGGAGAGCGGAATCCCCCAATCTGCTCCGGAGCCGGGAAAGGAAAGTCGGTCGCCATGAACTGCCACCTGTGCTTTTAATAGATTTCGAGCAACATCCGGCTTGCGCGTGAGGCTCTGAGCTTCCCGTCGTTGCGTTTGTGCGGATAATTCAGCGTGAGCTGGGCCAGAATGTGCCAAGACTCAACGAGAGACTGACTCGGGCATGATCAGGGTTGATGTAACTAAAAATGTCGCACTCAGCGAGGCCGTTTGAGCATGAGATCATCCTTATAAGTGGAGGATTAATTTGTTGTCTCTTGCATCAAGACCGATCGAAGCCAAAGGAGTAAGTGCTCAGAAACTGTTTATGCGAGCACATTGTTTGCTTTGTTACGATCTAGGCAAACGTTGACAGAATGGCCGATGGAAATCAACCTCAGTTTTAGGGAAGTAATGGACTAAGAATGAGCAGTGTCTCAATTTAGGGCGACAGGCGTCCGGTTTTAAGTCAACCTGATTACGAGTGATTAAATTGGGACCATTTGGCTCGTGCCCGAACGACATACTTATCAAGCAAGATTGAGTGACGCTGACGGGAATCGCCGGGTAAAAGCCGCAATGCGCCTGCCTCAATGCTTATTGTTCAAAGAAGTGGGATGGGCGAGGCATTCCAGCTGAGGGAGGTGTGCCGCTGAATCTGAAACAGGGCTTGATGCGAAATCCGCTAAGCGGCCAACTCGCTAAGAACGCCAGCTGGATGTTCCTCGGCCAAGGCGTCAGCTTCGCTGTCCAGGCATGTTACTTCATTCTGCTCGCACGCTTGCTGGGCGCCGGCCAATATGGAATTTTCGTTGGTGCCGCTGCTGCCGTCTCGCTGCTGAGCCAGTACAGCACGCTCGGCTCAGGCATGGTCCTGCTCCGCCAGGTGAGCCGCCACCACAACGAATTCCCTCAGTATTGGGGCAACGTGCTCCTCACCACGCTCAGCGTCGGGTTCCTTGTCATCATGAGCCTCGCCATCTTCGGCAAGTGGATGGTCGGCCCAGCGAGCGCCTCTGTCATCGTCCTCGTCGCCGTGGGCGAATGCACCTGTGCGCGCCTCGCCGAGGGTGGCGGCCAAGCCTTTCAGGCCTTTGAACAGCTCAAGCTCACCGCCGCCCTCACCTCTCTCACAAATATCGCGCGCCTTGTCACCGCTGCCGGCATGGTGCTTGTTCTCCACCACGCTACCGTGCGTCAGTGGGTCATCGCCTCGCTCGCGGTCTCCGGCCTCTCCGCCGCTATGGCGCTCATCCTGGTTACCGCCCGTCTCGGCTGGCCTAAGTTCGACTTTCACTTGCTTCGCCAGCGGGCCCTTGAAGGCGTCGGCTTCTCCATTGCCGCCAGCACCACGTCCATCTATAACGACATCGATAAGGCCATGCTCAGCCGCTACGGCATGCTCGCCGCCGACGGAATTTACAGCATGGCGTATCGCGTCGTCGACATGAGCTGCACTCCCATCCGCTCGCTCCAGTCAGCCGCCTTTCCGCGCTTTTGCCAGATGGGGAGGAACGGGGCGCGCGGTTCGATCGGTCTCACGCGCAGGCTGCTCGGCAAGACGCTGCCTTTCGGCTTGTTGGCAGCGGCTTTCATGTTTCTCGCCGCACCCATCATTCCTTACGTGGTAGGCCGGAGCTTCGCCAACAGCGTCTCCGCGCTGCAATGGTTGTGTCTGTTGCCCATCTTCCGCAGTCTTCACCTCAGTGCGGGAGACACGCTTACCGGCGCCGGCTACCAGCGCTATCGCACCGCCGCGCAGCTCACCGCCGCCGGGTTAAACTTCGGCCTCAACCTCTGGCTTATCCCCGCCTACTCATGGCATGGAGCCGCCTGGTCGAGCCTGGTGACCGATGGAGCCCTTGCCGCCGGCAACTGGATCGTGCTCAGCCTGTTGATTCGCAGGGAGAACAAGACTGTCCTCGAGAGTCGAGTTGCCGCCACATAGTGCCGCGATATGGAGCGGCTTTCAGCGGCTTCGGTATTACACGAATACGGGCTGAGCAACGGAGGGTGCCCCACGTTCGCCCCGGCGTACGTGGGACGAAAAAGACTGGACTTCGCCGGGCGAAGCCCAACCATTGCTTTGCCATAGACGCGGAAATGAGTGCGGTTGCGCCCTTTTGGGAAAGCATTGGAAACAAATCATCATCGTCCCAGGTACCCCGGATTTCCTGTCGATGGTGGTGGCGTTGTAGAACTCCATGCGGCTTTCCTTACAGAAAACCGCACACGCGGCCCTGTCTAGTGCTGCGTAACAGGAAATCCGGGTACGCTGGGGCGACCCTGGGGCACCCCGACGCTCCTTAGGAGCAGATTTGGGCAATCGCCGTGATTGGCCGCTCCTGGGAAAACTCGGGCAATCCACCCCAAACAAGCCGGTTCTTTCAATTTTCAAAACGTCGCCTTCCCTTTGAGGCCTGCATTCTGCCGGCGTCGGCGGCCATACGGTCTGAAGTCATTTGGCGTGCAGTTTATAGTCAGGGACGAAGCATCTCGGGACAACCGAGAGCTTCCTAAGCGAAGACAACGGAAAGCCGATTCGGGCTAAAATCTTCGCGATGGGAGGGCCTTCACAATCGGCGTACCGCGATGGCGGTTTTTTCGCGGAGACCGGGCCGGGCGCACCTATAGTAAAAAGCGCTCTAGAGGCTTGTCGGGAAAGGTTGCATAGCATGCGCACGCTCTTGATCACGGCGGCACTTCTACTCCCCCACGTTTGCGCACATGGGCAGACCGTCCGGCAGAAGGCAGCTACGAAGACACTGGCACGGAAGGCGCAAGCCCAGTGCGATGCACAGACCCCAAAAGTCGCCAGGACATTTACGGCCTTGGTTAAAGAAACGCGCGTTTATGCCGTCTTCTATTCGCCTAGGTTTTCCAAATGTATCGCGGCGGTCTACCTTCCGATCGACAAGTATCTCATCGCGGCGAGCCTCATTAACTTGGATCCTGCTGCAGGGACGCAGCATATCCTTTGGGAAGACCTCTTTCCCAAACCGTTTGATGCGATCTCCGCACTCGATTTGCAGATTGATAAGCTAAGCAAATGATACGGGCCCCTGTCCATCCAGGCGAAGACCGCTGGGCTGGTTGAGCCGGGACGAACGAAATACGAGAGCTGGCAAGGCTGCAAAAGACATTGAAACAACGCTGCGCGTTCGCACTTAAGATCAGCTGTCTGGCGGCGCTCATGGTGGGCATCGCCTGGAATGTGCGCTTTGGGATCGCTGACCTTTTGGCCCGCCGGAAGCAGCCGGACGACACTCGTTTGGCCATGCGCCTGCTGCCCGCAAATGCGGTCTATCCAGCGCAACTTGCCGATGAAATTTATGCCATGGATCCAGCATTCGCGAAATCGCTGCTGCAGAGGGCAGTGAAACTCGACCGCTATGACGGGTCGAGCTGGATCCAGCTGGGGCTCCTATACGAGGCTGAGGGCGATCTACCCCAGGCCGAAGAGGCGTTGTTGCGAGCAGCGGGTGCGGATTCCACCTTTCTTCCCAGCTGGTCGCTGGCAAACTTTTATTTTCGCCATGAGAATGCTGCCCGCTTCTGGTACTGGGCCCGAAGAGCCGCTCAGATGGCTCCGGACGACGCTACACCGCTATTCCGTTTGGCTTGGTACGTTAGTCCAAATGCCCGGGAGATTGCAGTCCGTCTGCAAATGCAAAGGCCGGTAATCGAAGTCCAATTCGTCAATTTTCTAATGGCCCAGGGAGATCCCGAGGCCGTGGCTGAGGCTGCATCGCATCTGCTGGTGACGGGGAAAGAGACCGAAACTGTGCTCGAGGTATGCGACTGGCTCATCGACCACCGGCATCCCGATCTGGCGTTGTCACTCTGGGATGAGCTTGCCGAGCGTCATCAGATCCCGTACGCACAACTTGTGGCGGGTTCCGCAGACGCGGTTACGAACGGCGGATTTGGCAAATCGCCCGCATCCCGGGGCTTCGATTGGCACCTGAAGCCCGTAGAGGGGGTGAGCTCTTTTTTGAACGTCAACCCGAATGCGCTTGGCTTCGATTTTTCCGGAGACGAGCCAAACAGTTTTCTGATCATGAACCAGGCCGCTCCCGTTCAGCCGCAGAAGCATTATGTCCTGGCCATCGATTACGCGACCTCCGGCATTCCTCCCGGCAGCGGGATTGAATGGTTGGTGACGGATGTCGTGTCAGGCGCCGTATTGGCCAGGACGGGCAGCCTTTCCGCGGAGCAAGGAGGAGAGACATCCGCCTGCTTCGCGGCCACGGATGGAACTAAGTTCGTTAATTTATCGTTGCTTTACCAGCGGCAACCGGGCACGGTGCGGGTCGAGGGGAAGCTGACCCTCAAAGGAGTGAGACTCTCCGGCGCTCCCGCAGAGGCTTGCATGACGGGAAAATCTCCGCTTCCGGACCTGTTTCCCCGGGGTTATGAGCCTGGACTCATGGTTAATGGAGGTTGATTGATCGTCTCCCTGGCGAAACCGAACTGGATGACATCCGGGATCATCAGGCGTATAAATGGGCCAACCGCTACGGGCAATTAGAGGCAACTGCCCAGGAGTGGATGAATAAGTTAGTCTCCACATCCCCCATGACTCACCATAAGATCGCCGCCATCCAACCTGTGTCCCGGGAAGCAGACTATCCGCGATGCCTGCGGACTAGTTCTTTGGCGTGGATAGGTCTGTGCTGGCTGGTGTTGGGCGGCTCCGTTTATGCGCAGCAACCTGAACGGGCCATTTCCGGGGTATCGAACCTCGATTACGTTTACTCGAATTTGCCGACGCAGCCGGTTGGGCCCGACGATCTGCTGGCGCTCTCCGTCTACGATTCGCCGGAACTCACGCGCACCGTGCGCGTGGATGCCGATGGCAATATCCGCTTGCCCATGCTCAGAGACCCCATCCAGGTGCGCGGCATGGTTCCGGCACAGGTGGAATCCACGATTGCCAACTCCCTGACGAAGGGAAAAGTGCTGGTGGATCCCATCGTGACCGTAACGATTGTCGAGTACCAAAGCCGGCCGGTAAACGTGGTTGGAGCGGTCAAGAATCCGCTGGTTTTTCAGGCGACACGGCCCGTTCCGCTGCTGGATGCGATCGCTCGGGCAGGAGGAATCCGAGAGGACGCCGGCTCCGATATTGTCGTCAGCCAGGAGGTCATCCGGGAAGGAAAGCCGGTCAGGATTACGCAAACCATACCCGTTCGCGATCTGATCGATAATGCCGATCCCAGTCTCAACGTGATGCTGCATGGCGGCGAGGAAGTTCTGGTTCCCGAGGCGCGCAAGATCTACGTGGTTGGGAACGTCAAGAAACCGGGAGCTTACCCGATCCGCAATGACGAAGAGACCACAATTCTGCAGGTACTGGCTCTCTCAGAAGGCCTAAGCCCCTATTCGGGCAAGGTGGCGTATGTGTATCGCAGATCGGCCGCAGGCACAAGGACGGAGCTTCCCATTGCCCTGGCGAAGATTATGAAGCGCAAATCGCCGGATGTGGCGCTGATGGCCAACGACATACTCTACATACCGGATAACAAGGGGCAGCGTATCACGGCAGAAACGCTGGATCGGATCACCGGCTTTGGCGCCCAAACCGCTACCGACTTCGTTATCTGGCACTGAGATCCGCACTATGCGCAAAGAAGAGATCGCAATCCCAGAGGTAAGCGCAAACGGTTTCGATCGCAAACCGATCTCGCATCCGGTTGTCCTTCCTGCGCTTGAGAAGGAAGCGGCGCTCAACGGACCTTCTCTTTCCCAGTATCTCTGGATGGTCAAGCGCCACCGCTGGAAGCTGGTTGCGTTCGTGGTTTTTTCGGTAGTTGCCACAGTGATCGTTTCCAAGCGATTGACTCCGCTCTATGAGTCGACCGCGGTCATTGATATCGATCGTCAAACGCCGGCCGCCGTCCTTGGCGATGAGAGTAGGGCCGCCAACGACTCCGCCGATGTGGAGAACTTTCTTACCACGCAGGAGCAAATCGTCCAATCGGACGCCGTTCTCCGCCCCGTCGTAGAGAAATATCATCTCACTACGCCGGCTCTTAAAAAGCTGGCCAAAAATAAACTCCTCTCCTCGAGGCTCAAGGACGCGCCGATCGAACTGCCCGGCCTGAAAGTCACTCGTCCTTTGCATACCTTTCTGCTTCTGATCAGTTATCGTTCTCCTGATCCGCAGCTTTCCGCCGACGTCGTCAATGAGATCGCCAGGAGCTACATACGCCATACGTATGACATTCGCTTTCAGGCAGCTTCCCAGATGACGGGCTATATGGAAAAGCAGCTTGAAGAGCTGAAGGCCCAGATGGAGCGGTCCGCGGGCGCGTTGGCTAACCTCGAGAAGGATCTCGATGTGATCAACCCGGAGGAAAAAACCAACGTCTTTTCCGCCCGGTTGCTGCACCTCGATAACGACCTCACCGCGGCCGAGGTGGATCGAGCAGGCAAAGAAGCTGCGTACAACGCGGTGAAGAGCGGCTCCTTGCCGGCTGCGGAAGCGTCCGACCAGGGCGAGCAGCTGCGTGCCCTGGAAGAAAAGCTGAACGAGTCCACAGAGAGGTTCGCTGAAATCCAGACGCAGTTCGGTTCATCCCACCCCGTATTCAAGAAGGCGTCCAGCCAGATAACCGAATTGCAGTGGCAGATCGATGTTCTACGGCGGCGCATCGTGCAAAGAGTAGGCATCGATTATCAGCAGGCCGTGGATCGGGAATCTCTCCTGCGCCAGGACATGACCCAGGCCAAGACTGAATTTGATCAGATGAACGCCCGTTCCTTTGAATACAAGGCCCTCAAACAGGAAGCGGATACCGACAAAGCACTCTACGAAGAGCTCATCCGCAAGATTCGGGAGGCTGGTATTAACGCCAGTTTTGAAAGCAGTTCCATTCGGCTGGCGGATATCGCTCGTCCCGCGCTCTACCCCTCTTTCCCCAAGGTCGCCCTGAATGCCCTACTGGCCTTATTCGGCTCTACCATCATTGGCCTGAGCATCATCCTCCTCATGGATGCTTTGGATACGACTGTCCTGGACACCGAGCACCTGCGGCGAGAACTGCGGGTTCCTATGCTTCCTTCCCTTCCCGTGGGGAAATTTACCATGGGCACCTTGCCTATGCAGGAGATGCCTTCGGATCCGGACGCAAGGTTCGATAGAAACCCTGTTAAAGATACGCTGGCGGCGCCGAATCGCGCTTTCGATGAAGCCATTCGTACCTTGAGAAGTTCTATTCTGCTGTCCGCTGGTTTCGAGCACCATCCCAGAAGCATCCTGGTGACCTCTGCATCCCCTGCCGAAGGAAAGTCGACGATTGCGCTTTACCTGGCGGCAGCTCACAGCCAGCAGCAGCGCAGGACTTTGTTGATCGACGGCGATATGCGCCGGCCCGTGATCAAGCTGGGCGTTTCCAATGACCGTGGCCTTTCCGACGTCGTCAATGGCACGATGCACTGGCGTGAAGCCGTCCAGACTCCGTACGCCTATCCGGATCTGGATATTCTGTCCGCTGGCCCGTCATCGCGCCGGGTGGCGGACCGCATCGGAATTGTGCTCAGGTCGATCCTCGATGAGGCGGAACGCGAGTACGACCTGGTGGTCATCGATTCGCCCCCGCTGCTTGGTTTTGCCGAACCGCTGGAAATTGCTGCATTGGTCGACGGCGTAATCGTGGTTGCGCGCGCGGGGCGCACGAATCGTAGCGCGGTGGCCAGCGTGGTAGAGCAGCTTAAGCGAGTACGTGCCGATATCCTTGGCATTGTTCTCAATGGGGTCCGGGCAGACATGAGTGCGCAATATTACTACTACAGCGCCCGCTATTACAGTCATTACACCGCTCATGATCACTGAGCGTCTCCCAGAACATTCTGCAGGATGCAACGTGATACCGATGGCAAAGGATGGCGTTGTTTATCTGTGTGTTTGGTCGGGAGACGCGAAACGTGCCCGCGATCTGGTGGGCAGCCGCTGTCCCGGGATCGAGATCAGGGAATTCCCGCATCGCATCCTGCGAGTAAGCGGGTTCACCGAGCGAATTCGTCTGCTTCGCGGCTTTCGGGGCCGGGCTATCGTCTTTTACTTTCAATCCCTCACTGACTTCAAGCACAGGCAAATTCTCGAGTGCATCCATTTTCTGCACCGATGCCGGGAAACAGTGCTGTGCGATGAGGAAGGACGTTGGGAGTCGATCGGAAATGTCGATATCCTCCGCTCGGCTTCCGGAGTTCTGATCAGCATCCTGCTTAACGTGAAGACCCTGATCTTCTGGTGGTGTTATCTCCAGATCTGGCTTATGCGCGCTAAGCACGCTCCCGCCGATATAGAAGGTGGTAATCCCGAGATCGCATATCTGATTCCCACTCCCGCAAACATGGGCTCCGGGGGAGGGGCGATAAGTCACATTCGCGGTTTCCTGTACGGCCTGAAGGCCGCCGGAATAACGTGCCGAGTCTTCAGCGGTACAGCGTTGGCACAGGATGCTTTCGAGAACGAAATCATCGCTGCCCGAAGGCGCCCTTACTTCTTCTGGGGAGCTGCGATGCTTTCCTACAACTTCGTATTTGCCCGAGGAGTACAAAGATATCTCGCTTCGGACGCTCCGCGTTTCTTTTATCAGCGGCATTTCGCTTTTTCGATTGCCGGTGCGCTTCTCTCCAGACGCCTGAAGGTCCCCCTCATTCTCGAATACAACGGTTCGGAAGCGTGGGTCGCGAAACACTGGGACCCTAGCCCTCTTCGGAGCTGGATCAGGTTGTGCGAGGAGGTGACGCTGCGATGCGCGGCCAGGGTCATTGTGGTTTCCGAAGTGCTCAGGGATGAATTACTGGAGAGAGGTGTTCCGGCTGATCGCATTCGGGTGAATCCGAATGCCGTAGATCCGAACTATTTTTATCCCGGCCGCGGGAGGGAATTGGGACGCAGACAACTTGATGTAGAGCCTGACGAAGTGCTCGTTGGCTTTGTGGGCTCATTCAGCCTGTGGCACGGAATAGAGATCCTCCAGCAGGCAATTGTCAGGTTGCTAAGCAATTCTTCGTCACGCCGCCTGCGCTTTGTTCTAATCGGCGATGGCCTGCTCCACGGAGAAATGCGTTCCGCCCTGGCAGCCTACGAGAGCACGGGAGAGGTGATATTTACCGGCCCTCTGCCGCGCGATAAGGTTGCGGAGTACCTGGACGCTTCGGACATCCTGGTTTCGCCGCATATTCCCATGCCGGATGGCAGCAGGTTCTTTGGGTCGCCAACCAAGCTTTTTGAGTACATGGCAATGGGCAAGGGCATTGTTGCCAGCCGCCTTGATCAGCTCGCCGAAGTTCTCGAGCATGACCGGACCGCGTGGCTGATAACCCCCGGCAGCGTCGAGGAGCTTGCCGAGGCGATTTTGCGTCTTGCGCTGGATCAACCGAAACGTGAGGCGCTTGGCTCTGCTGCCCGGCGTGCCGCGGTGGAGCGCCATTGTTGGTCGCACAATGTTGCCTGCGCGCTGGGCGATTTCAACCTGGCCCCGTCAAGACGATGAAACCGCGCACCCTCTACAGGCATTTACGCGAAAAGCCCGTCGCAGCGCTGGTGGGGGAAGCAACATGGCGCGGAATCAAAACCATCCGGCAATGGCGGCTGCGGAATGCGAGCGAGGGGGGCGATTGCCCTGTCCGCTTTCGCCCCATCGGCTATTATCACTGCCAGAGGGAGCTTGTCCCAGAGCAGTCCAGACAAAGCATCGTTGGTTATGCCGATGCAATTCTAAGCGGGCACTATCCGCTGATAGGATACGGGAGCCCCAGCCTCGGAGTGAACCCCGACTGGCATTGCGACTGGGTTTCCGGGAAGCGCTGGCCTCTCGAGGCATCCAGGAATCTGCTGATCGTTCGTCACGATGGCTCGGACGTGAAAGTCCCCTGGGAACTCTCCCGCCTGCAATTCGCGCCGGTTGTTGCCAAGGCGCATTTGTTGACCGGCGACAACAAATATAGGACCGCTCTCCAGGGTTTGCTGACAGATTGGGTTGTCCGCAATCCGCTGGAGATGGGAGTGAACTGGACCATCGCGATGGAGGCGGCGCTGCGGGGAATCAGCCTCTGTCTCACCATGGATCTGTTGTCTCCTTTTGCCAGCGAAGAACGGCCATGGCTCGATCTGCTGACCAGATCCCTCTGGCAGCATCTTCGTTTCATCGAGGCTCACAGCGAATTTTCTTATATGCTGCGGAGCAATCATTATCTGAGCAACATCGTCGGGCTAACGACCTTGTCTGCATATCTCCACGGTCCCGGAATGTCGCACCGGCTGGAAAAATATGCGCGAGCGGTTAACCGTGAAATCCAGTTTCAGACGTATCCGGATGGCGGCGATTGCGAGGCCTCGACTGGCTATCACGTTCTGGTTGCGCAGATGTTTCTGCACTCTTTTCTGGTGCAGCAACGGTGCGGGAGAGCGATCGACCGGGAGTTTGAGACTCGTCTGGGGCTCATGTTCCGGTGGATTTCCGTGCTTGCCGATAACGAGGGGAAATTGCCCCACATCGGAGACTGCGATAACGGGAGAGTCGAGTTGCTCCTGGACGATATCTCGCAATCGGCTCTTCCTTCTTGTGCGCGCCATTCGCTGCGAGTCGGTGGCCTCTCCGGGTTGGCATCATATCTGCTCAAACTTCCGTTCGGCGGCGATCCTGCCGATGCGGTATGGTTTGGCCACGTGGGTGGGTCCACCGCAAGGAGCCAGGATAAGCCCATCTCCCTGATGCGTGACTCGGGAGTTGCGATTGCGCGCTCGCGCGAGGCCGTTGCTGTCTTTTGTGCGATGCCGAATGGCCTTGGGGGGAAGGGAAGTCATACCCATTGCGACAAACTATCCGTCATTTTTCGCCTGGGTGCTGACGAAGTTTTCTGCGATAGCGGCAGCCCTGGCTATACGCGTTCGCCAGAGCTTCGCAACCTGTACCGCTCGACGAAGGCGCACAATACTTTGGTTGTCGATGAAGCAAACCAGAATATCATTCCGGCTGACCATCGATCTCTCTTCCAATGCGGCAATGAGGCTGTTGTTTCCGCTATCGAAGTACCCGCTAACGGCGAGAAAACAATATGGCTGCGAGCTTCCCATCGGGGCTATTCCCGCTTTGATATCGAGCACCAGAGGACAGTCCACTTGAACGAGACCGTATTGCTACTCATCGACGAGCTGAGTGGCACAGGAGAGCATACGCTTGATCTCCGATTTCTGTTGGGGCCCGAATGGCATGTTTCTTCTGAGACAAGCACTGGACAGGCGGTGAGTTGTGTTATCGATGGGTCACGGCATCTCACTCTACGATGTGAGGCGGAAAGTTCACTGACGCTGAAGGTACTGCCCGCGGAGATCTCACGTGAATATGGTTCGTATTTACCGGCGAGTTGTATCCAGATCCAAACCGTGGCCAGCCTGCCCGCCAGCGTGCAGACTCGTGTGAGATGGGAATAAAGGCATGAGCTACGGATTGGAAGGAGAAAGCATTGTCTGCTTCGCAGGTGAGGACTGGTGGTATCACCATCCTCACTCGAAGAATCATCTGCTCAAGCGCTATGCAACGCAGAATAAGGTACTCTTTGTGAATTCCATCACCATGGGTCTGCCATCGATCTCGAATCCTGATTTTTTCCTCAAGATCAGGCGGAAGCTGAAGAGCTACATGCGCTGGCTGCGAAGGGTTCCCGAAGGTCTGTGGGTGATGACGCCGGTCAATGTGCCGCTCTACGGATCCAGGATGGGCAGATGGCTCAATCGAATTCTGTTGCTCGCGCAAGTGCGGCTGGCCATGCGGGTGCTTAAAATGTCGCGTCCGATCCTGTGGGTAGCCATTCCCACCGCGGCTGAGATGGCAGGATGCTTCGGTGAAAAGATACTGCTCTATCAGGTATCGGACAAATACGAAGCGAACCAGGATAGCGCGTTATCCGCGCAAGTCATCCGGAACTTCGATCTCCGGCTCAAAGAGGCGGCAGACGTGGTGATGTATTCGGGGCGAAAGTTGTTTCGAGGAAGCGACGGAGGCGAATCGGTTTTTTCTGGAGCAGGCGGTGGATTTCGAACACTTCTCGAATCTGAATGTCCAGCCTGCGCCGGAACTGGCTGACATTCCCCATCCGATCTTAGGTTACTTCGGCACAATGGACTACGTGATGGATACGGATCTGATGGCGGAGGTTTCGCGGCTACGTCCCGAATGGCATTGGGTGCTGCTTGGTCTCAAGTCCAACCTGGTGAAAATCTCCGCTCCGAATGTTCATTTCCTGGGATCAAAACCCTACGCGGATCTACCCCGATATATTCGTCACTTCGATGTGTGTGTTCTGCCCTGGCGTCAGAAGAACACTTTCACCAGCTATGGAAGCGCGATTAAGGTACGCGAGTATCTGGCAACGGGAAAGCCGGTAGTTATCTCGCCCCTCTATGAATACCTGAACACTCCGGGGCTGCGGATCTATCGCAGCACGGAGGAGTTCATAAGCCACATCGAAAGCGCGCTGGGAAGTGACACTGCGGAGTTGGCCGCGCAACGGCAGGCGGTGGTGAGAGATTGCACCTGGGACGCAAGGGCGCGGCAATTAGCGGCGCTGATCGACTCCGTTCTGCGCGGCCGGCGGTACACCTATCTACTCAGGCGAGCCTTCCACCCTCCGGCGAGAGGAAGGAGGCCTGATGCGCGCTTTACTTGAAGATCTGAAGTCGGGGGAAGTCTCTACGTACGATGTGCCTGCCCCCGAGATCCAGGCAGGAGGCATTCTCGTGCGCACGGCTTTCTCCGCGATCAGCGCCGGCACAGAGAAAGTGACGGTGGAGTCTGGCCGGAAATCCCTGCTCGGCAAGGCAATGGCCCGCCCCGATCTGGTAAAGCAGGTGCTTCAATACGCGCAATCGAATGGAATCAAGGCTGCGTATCAAAAGGTGCAGGCCCGCCTGGACACACTCTCTACCCTGGGTTACTCCTGCTCCGGATATGTGCTCGAAGCGGGTGCGAATGTTACCGAGTTCCAGCCCGGCGACCGGGTGGCATGCGCAGGAGTGGGCTATGCCACCCATTGTGAGGTTAACTTTGTACCTCGCAACCTCGCGGTCCGCGTTCCAGAGAATGTCAGCCTGGAGGCGGCCGCACTGACCACGATTGGCGCGATCGCGATGCAGGGCGTGCGCCAGGCAGAGGTCACGGTCGGGGAGACGGTAGTGGTCATTGGAGCTGGGCTGGTAGGCGTTCTGGCGATTCAGATCCTGCGCGCCGCCGGCTGCAGAGTGATCGCGATCGATCTTTCCAGCGAACGCGCTGCGGAAGCGATAGCGCTCGGCGCGCATCTCGGGCTGAGCACCAACGATCCGGCATTGGAAAGCGCGGTTAAGGGTTTCTCTCGATATGGAGTGGATGCCGCGCTGATTACTGCGGCCACCAGGTCCGCCGAACCGCTGGAGTTGGCGGCAAAGCTGCTCAGGGACCGGGGCCGCATCTCCGTCATTGGAGATGTCGGCATGGGCGTATCCCGAACCAACATGTACATGAAAGAGATCTCATTGTCGATGTCTCGATCCTATGGTCCCGGCCGCTATGATCCACAATACGAAGAAGGAGGTCAGGATTATCCGATAGGCTTCGTCCGCTGGACGGAAAAGCGAAACATGGAGGCTTTTCTGGATCTGCTTGCGGCCGGTGCGCTTCATGTCGAGTCGCTGCTTGCGCATCGCTATCCGGTCGAAGAAGGCGGTAAGGCTTATGCCGGCCTGCAGACCGGCATCTATACCGGGATTATCGACTATCATGCGCCTGCCGATCTCCAAATCCCTGACAAAAGATACGTTGCGCCGCGTTCTGTGCAGCCGCGGCCTAGTGGGCAAGCTGCGTGTGGGATGTGTTGGTGCAGGAGGATTTGCTCGCGGCGTTATCTTTCCCCATCTGCGCTCCTCTGCCGGGCTGATCCTGGAGTCTGTCGCCACCAGCTCGGGTGCGGCTGCCGAATCTGCGCGCAAGGGATTTGGTTTCAGGATTGCGGAGTCGCCTTCCGAACTACTTTCCAATCCCAATGTGGACGCGGCCTTCATTCTTACCCGGCATGACAGCCACGCAGCTTACGTCAAAAGCGCGCTCGAGCAGGGGAAAGCCGTGTTTGTCGAGAAACCTCTTGCCGTAGACCGCGAGCAATTGGAGATGGTGCGCATGGCGTATGCCAAAGCGTTGGCAGAGAATCGCTCTCCATTTCTCATGGTGGGATTTAATCGCCGCTTCTCGCCCTTCACGGAAAGGCTGATGAGATTCTTCGCCCGCCGCAGCGATCCAATGATGGTACATGTCCGCTGCAACGGAGGGTTCGTCCCTCGCACCAGTTGGATTCAGGACCCGGGCAATGGGGGAAGGATCATTGGCGAGTTGTGTCATTTTGTCGATTGGGCGCGAGCTGTTGTGCGCTGCCCAATGCGGACGGTGACCGCCGCGGCCCTGCCGGACGCCGGACGCTACAACCGCGATAACGTAACCGTCACCATCTCCTTTCAGGACGGATCTTTGGCGAATCTGCTGTATCTCGCAAATGGAGATCGTGCGGTGGCAAAGGAATATTTCGAGGTATTCTGCGAAGGAAGCATCGCGCGCATGGATGATTTCAAGACTCTTTCTTTGTCCCGCAACGGCAAGACGGAGACGATCAAAGGTGGCCGGGACAAAGGCCATTGCCGGGAAATGGAACTAACTATCGAGGCCATGGAGCAGGGTAAAGATGCGCCAATTCCCTTCGCAGAGTTGATCGAGGTGACGGAGGCAACTTTCGCTGTCGAGGAGGCGATCAGGACACAAAAGACGGTGTCTTTCAATCCGCCGGCCGGAGCGTATCCAGCCCGAAGTGCCGGCGTGAAGCAGACAAGGCGCGTCCGGTTGAAATCCGCAGTTAGCCAAGGAACTCCCAGGACGGAGAAAGCTGCGTTCGATCGTATGTGATGGAATTGTTTAGAAACCACTCGGGAGCGCCGGATGTAGGGTCGCCAGGCACGATGCGTCCGCTGTACTGGATGCTCGTCTTACTATCTTTGGTGCCGACTCGCGATCGTGCTCCCGATGGCTCCTACGAAGATCGGCATCGCCATCCTTGCGGGATGGATCGTGCTGATCTGGATTGCAATCAGCTTTGCACGCGGCCAATTCCATTACGTCGTTCCCATGTGGGTGGCCGTATACCCATACTGCTACTATTTCTTCTCATTCCCGAAGGAGCGGTCCATCTTCACCGTTGACCGCGCATTCATCGCTACTGCTGGTCATTGAGATGCTCGTCGTCTCGCGGCAAGGCCTTCGCGGCGCCGCTGACGCGCGACGTGCGTATCAGCGCGTATTTCTGGGGTCTCTATCTACTGGTCTGTTTTCTCTCCCTTGCGGGTCACGCCCCCTCGGAAGCATTGCCATTCTATCGTTTGCTGGTAGAGGGAATGCTGATGCCGGCCCTGCTTGGTCTGTATGCGATGCGTTACTTCCCACTGCTCAAGGATCTTCAGAAACTGCATCTAGGTGCCTGTCTCCTGGGTCTCGGCCTCTGCATCACCGGGCTCATTGAATTGACGACGGAGATAGATCTATTTCCCTGGAACGGATCAGAACCGATGTTTACCGACACCCACCTCCGGCGGGCCGATGGGCCTTTCGAGCAGCAGATCGTCTTATCCATGGTGGCCATTCTCGCATTCTTCTTCATCCTCTATTTGCGGCGCCTCATGCCGCCTGGAATCTCCCTTCGGCGGGCGCTGCTCCATAAGGCAGGCGCCGTGGCTGCGTTCGCGGCAGCGCTGCATCCCATTGAATCGCGGTCTGGTATTTGCGTTGGTGCCGATTGCCATAATCGACTCCTGTTCGAGGCACCGTTTGATTTCGCGGCGAATATGGGCGGCACTTTTCGCGATGATCCTGCTCGCCGCTGTTGCGGCAAAGCTGCTCGATCCTCGCCTCTATGACGATCGTGTTTCCAGCCCGGACAACGTCTATCAACGGCTTGCGCAGCATATGGAAACGCTGCGAGTGGTTCATGAGTATCCGTTCTTCGGGGTGGGATTCGGTTTATACCACGATGTTGCCTCCCGGAATCCACGATATCATGGCGAGATGGAAGGGCATCGAGTCGATGAACTATCCGCACAATGCGCTGATGACGGTGCTTTCGGAAGAGGGCATCGTCGGCTTGCTCTTCTATGTTGCGGCACAGGTTTTTCTGGTTCGAGCGATGTGGAAGATCCGCAAAGCCTATCCGCCAGGCTGGCTGGCGTTTCTTTACTGTTTCCTTGTTTACGTGCTGATCGGCCTGGACTACGGCACCGTTTACTTTTCTGACATCAATCTGCTTTATCTCTTTATCCTTGGCGTGCTCTACCAGCTGCAGATAAGAATGGCGCACGAACAAGAGCTCCTGTCCTGAGCCCGCCGACATGAAAGTTCGTGCGTTGCTGCAAGTCGAGGAGCGCTAGAGCCACTGCTTGCAGTCTCAAGCAAAACATCCAACCGGAAACGAGTGGCAACGGAAGGTGGTCAGCGATGGCCGCATTCAGGCGGATAAAGATCTCAAATCTGCCCAATAGATGCAATATAAGAGGACCCGAAGCCAGGGACGTCCCGCGGGCCTCTACCAGCAGCAAGTTATTCCGGTCGAACATTTTGCGCAAGCGTGAAACAGTGAACCGCTGTACGTGCGGACTCTCGTCGTCTGAGCCTGCGAGGTACTCCTCATATTCGCCGTTCTTAAATACTGACTATAGCCACGCAACCAGCTTGTCAACGTGCAGCGCCTGATATGACCGTCGATCCAGCTCAAACTCCCCATAGCCGTTCGGAACGGTGATAATGAGTATCCCAGCTTCGGCCAGATAGGGTAGCGCCATGCCTAGTAGCATCTCAGGAGCATCGAGATGCTCCAGGACTTCGGAGATGATGACACAATCAAACTTGCTCTGTGGGAGGTCGCTCACCACTCCATGATGAAACCGAACATTAGGCGCCGACCTTCGGCCACGCTGGATCGATGGGCCGTGCGGATCGACGGCCGTCACCTGGTACCCGCCGTCGGCCAGAGGAATAGCAAGTTGCGACCCATTTCCGCATCCAATATCCAGCACTCTAAGCTCGAACCTCTTCTTCCCGGGAAACTCACGCTGCATGGCTCCGTCCACAAAATGAAGCCGCTTTCCGTATCCCCACAGATTTTCCGGGAGGTATGGTGCTCGCGCATTTCTCTCTGACATAGAATCCACTGACAAAGCATACCTTTGCCCGCATTTGGCAGCGCTACGATTGTTGCCGGATGTATTAAAGCATTTCGCATTGCAATAAGTCAGGTACATAACTCCCGGAACGTGCAAATTTCGTTGCGAATCTCTAACCCATAGGAATAAAATCGTCCGCGTCGGGGTCGAATGCTCCGGAGGAGGTATGCATGTTTGTCAAGTTACAGTCCGCACTCTCGCTGTTCACCTGCGGCTGCCTTGTCAGTGCGGCAGCTTCCCCGTCGAGCATAGGCTTTGTTGTGACCAACGGACAGGCACAGATCGATGGGATGGCTGTACGTGGCAACTCGACCCTGTTTCAGGGGAGTGTAGTGCAGGCCGGAGATGTAACATCGGATCTCATGTTCTCCGGAGGTTCAAACCTGCTCCTCAGCCGGGTCCGCGGTGAAAGTCTACCGCGAATATGCTGTTCTTCAGCAGGAATAGCCATCCAGCGCGAACGCACGGTTATACCCTGGTTGCGGATGGGCTGAAAGTATCTTCCTTATCTCGCAAGGCACAGTCTGTCGTGACCGGAAGACGTTCTCATCTTGAGGTAGCTGCTCAGGGCGGAGCCGCCGAGGTTCGCACTCCTGCAGGCGATCTGGTTGCCCACTGGAGTCGGGCAAGGCCCTGAGTTTCGCTATCCAGGCTTCGCCACAGAATCCATCCCCGTCCCCTCCCAGCAGAACTCATCCCCCACTCCTGCGGGGCAAGCCCCACCATCCGCGGTGTTCAAATAACGCTGCATGGCATTCTTCGCAAGGACCATGCCGGGCGATATGGGCATTATCTGCTGACCGATTAGCAACGAACGTTGTCTACGAACTTCAAGGGCCGGAGCTTGAAGATCTGGTTGGTGCGTCCGTCGAGGTCACGGGTTCAACTTTCGATGTAACGCCCGCGGAAGGTGCTTCCAAAGTGCTGTTCGTCTCTGACATCGAACAGATGCCTCTGGGTAAAGGAAATGCAAAGGCGGCCGCCGGCACGGTTGCTTCTCTGCTACGCCGTCCCCAACCGCGCACCTTCCGCGAGGCCAGTCAGTGGGAACGGCCCTCCGGGGCAGCGCCCACGGCATCCCCAAAACAACAATAATAAGAAAATCTTGATCATCGTGGGCGTCGCGGGTGCAGCCGCCGTCGGGGTGGCTGTGGGCTTGGCGGGTGGTAAATCACCGACAGTCAGCCCTGAATAAATCCCTTTGCCTGGTCCGCATGGAATCAGGAATTGAGCTGACTGTCGCGCGTTCCCGTGCTGGGTAACTGCTGCCATGGAGAGAATCAGAATGGGCCATGCGCCAACAGCCGGACGCGAAAATGGGTAGTCGAACGCAGCATGGATTAGAACGGCGATCACGCCGATTCCCCATATTGACTGAACCGCTGGTCTGAGCCCCCAAAGAGCCAGAGAAAGCATGGCCACCCCGACCGGCAAGCCTCCTTCCGCAGTCCATTGCAGCCAGTCGCAATGTGCCTGATTGACGATGGCTCCAGCATCGAACGTAGCAAAGGCGGGATAGGCCGCAGGCCAACAACCAAGCCCCCAGCCAATCCATGGATGCACAGCAATCATGTGCAGCGTAGAGATGGCGAACTGGACGCGCCCCAGGGTCAAGGCCTCCGAGGAAAACCGCTCCGATACTGTCTCGAATCCCACAATCAACGCCAGAACCGCTGTAATGCCTGCCAGGACCAATGCCAGCAATCCGATCTTCCGTCCCCCCGTGGGTTTCCGCAGGTGCGATAGGACTAATACGCAAACGATCTCGGCCGAAGCGATGATAAGCCCGCCGCGCGAGGCGCTGACCACCACAGCTGTAAGTAACACTGCCGAGACCCCGAGAAAGGTATACGGCCTTCGGACTGTCGCTAAGTGCGAGAAAGAGCGGAATGGGCAGAATCGTCTCGATAAACGCAGCAAAGTGCGTGTGATAAACAATCGGCCCCATCACAAACTCATGGTAGTCCGTAGGGAAAAGACCAAATACTTTGCCCGGAGATACGATACGTCTGAAGAATGGCTTCTACCGCAACTGCAAAGCCAAACCACACGATAACCTCGCGAACAAGTTTGGCCAGACTTTCGTCTTTCAGGGTAGAAGCGCCTATGTAATAGACCGCGGCCCAGGTCATCCACTGTAAAGTGGCGCGTTCTGTCTCAAAGCGATCGATGGTCCGGCCGGTGGTCAGTTGAAAACATCCCCACAGAACGATGAAGCTCAACGCCAACAACGGATAGTACGTCCCAGTCTCGGGCTGTCTTCCAAGAACCAGGGCTATTCCCGCAATGCAGAAACACGAATATCTCGAAGAACCCGACGGGCCAGTATGCTGGAATCCAAAGTGTGAGCGTGGCCAGAAAAAGGGCTACTACGAGCAGCAGCGCAAGTGGCGCACTTCTATGAAGAGCCGAAAGAATGCGTCGCTCATTTCACCAGGCCAGGCTGTGGTGAGCACGGTAGAGTGTGCACCACATTTGGCATTGCATTTCCGTTGAAAAATCGATTCCTGCTCCTAATCCTCTAAGTCTTGGTGAGAAATCCGCCTTTCGGTCCTTGACTACTAAATACCAGCCAAACAATGGAGCCAGGAGCTCGAATGGCTCGCACTGATGCTTTTCAATAGAAATATCTGGAGCCGAATAGTCGCCGTAGCTTCCGTCCGGTGTAGAGATCGGTATGGACTGGCGCCTCACTGTTTTCGATGTGCAGTTTCCATCTCCTGCCATTCCTGATAAAACTCCACAGCGTGAAGTATGACCAGAAGGCATAGACGTGGATGTTGATCGTACCGCCGGGACGAAGAACACGGAAGATCTCACGCACCACTTTCTCCGGCTCGTCGGAGTGATGGAGAACACCGTGGGAATATACGTAATCAAAGCTTTCGTCTTCAAGAGGAAGATGCCGCATGTCGGCTTGAAGGACGACCGCCCGGTCGCCGACGCGCTTGCGGGCCAGCTCCACATGTCTCGCAGTCAAATCTACGCCAGTAGCGATGGCCCCGTGCTTTGCAAATTGCAGCAGGTCGGCTCCGGTTCCGCATCCGATTTCGAGGACCTTGTCTCCTGCATGTTTCCCAAACTCTGCCACATCGTAGAGCCAGGGATATGTGGAGTAGCGCTCCTGCTCGGTTAGAAACAGGGGTGTCTCATTCCAGTGAGCTTGGGCAAGCTGTGCAGCGTCAGGCATCATTTACACCAGGCCAAAGAATGTGTTGCTCTCAGGCTACTCCATACCGTGTTGCTGATTATTGCGTGGCAACCAGAGATTCCGTTTGATTCGCCATGGAGGGGCTCTTGCCCTCGATAAATTCCTTCCACCAGAGAGCAAAGTTCAGCAGGAACCAGGCATGCGCGCCCTGGCCTGCCTGGATCAGGTTCATCACCGCGGATCTATCCAGGAAGTCGGTCTTTTCGCAAAACTCCGAAAGTTCGCGCCGCGCAAATTCGCCGAATTGCTCGAAAAACCAATCGTGAATCGGCACGCCAAACCCCTGCTTCCTGCGATCGATAATGTCATTGGGAATGAGGCCCCGAACGGCCTTCTTCAAGATGTGCTTTGATTCGTTGCCGCGCGTGATCACCTGCTCCGGAATGCTCATTGCAAGCTGCACGAACTTGTGATCGAGAAAAGGAACCCGAGTCTCAAGGCTGACGCCCATCCCCATTTTGTCCAGCCGCATGAGAAGCAGTTCCGGCAGGCGCAGGTTCAGGTCGACATAGGTCATCCACTTGACCGGAGTCTTTTCCCAGGCTTTCTCCATGAACCGTTCATGGATGGGGCGTATCGCCTGCCAGGAAGTCTGGTCCCTGAAACGCCTTCGCAGGCGTGGTGAAAGCACTTCCAGTTTGGCGCGCTGCGAGAAGGCATCCACCCCGCCCCAGAAAACCGGGAGGTCCACGCTGGCACGCCGTAATAGTTCGTACGCTGGGCTCTGGGATTTGCCGAGCGCGGTCAGTGCAAGCAGGCCAAGCTTCTTGGCCGCGCGTGGAACCGGATAGCCATTCCAACGAATCAAATTCAGGATCCACTTCCAATGTCTATAGCCCCAGAAGAGCTCATCCGATCCTTCCCCAGCCTGGGCAACAACAACCCCGTTATCACGCGCCAGCTTGGATAGAAAATAGACGGGCATGCAAACGGGATCAGCGATGGGCTCATCCTGCAGCTGAATCATGCGCGGCAGGAAGTCGAGAAAGTCCTGCTGGGTTAGAACCCGTTCCTGGTGAACTGCTCCTATGCTAGCGGCGAATTCTCTGGCTTGCGGCAATTCGCTTTTGCAGCCGCGATAGTCCTTGTCATATCCGACCGAAAATGTTTTCACCTTTCCCGTAGCGCACTCGGAAAAAAGCGCCGCGTTGGTGCTCGAGTCGATTCCGCCGGAAAGAAAAACTCCGACCGGAACATCGCTGACGGTACGCAGTGCCACGCTGGTGCGCAGTTCCGCGAGCAGGCGCTCAGCAATATCTTCTTCTGAAACGCCCGTCAGTGGAGTGGTGTGGTCGAGAACATCCCAGTACCGCTCTTCGTGGCGCTGCCCATCAGCATCGATGGTCAGGAACGAGCCCGGCGGTAGTTTATGAATCCCTGCAAACAGCGTATCGGGCGCCGGGGTGGTGATAAAAGACAGATAATGAAAGAGAGCTTCTTCGTTGACCGCGCGCACCTGGTCCGGATCCTGAAGGAGCGCTTTGATTTCCGATGCGAACGTGATGCGCCCATGATGCATACTGTAATAAAGCGGTTTGATCCCGATGCGGTCGCGAATCAACCACAGGCGGCGCGCCTTTGCGTCCCAGAGCGCGATCGCGAACATGCCGCGAAATCTCTGCAGACATTTGATGCCCCACTCTTCAAAGGCATGCAGGATCACCTCAGTGTCCGAGTGATCCGTCTTCCAACGGCGTCGTCCCTGTGCTTCAAGCTCGCGCCTGATCTCCGCATGGTTATAGATCTCGCCGTTAAAGACAATCTGCAGCGATCCATCCCCATTGCTCATGGGCTGTGAGGCGGCGTGGGAAAGATCGATGATCGAAAGCCGCCGATGAGCCAGACCTACCTGGCGGTCCGGCGAAATCCATAAACCGGCGCCATCAGGGCCGCGATAGACCATAGTCTCCCGCATGCGGACAAGATATTCTGCCGTCACGCGGAAGTTGCCGCTTTTGAATGCCAGTACGCCGGAGATTCCGCACATCTGTAGATACCGAGTAAAGTTATTAGAACATTAGCAGAGTTACTCTGATGGCGAACCTACATCCCGGCAGCCCCCTGAGAATCATGAGTATCGTGGGTGCCAGGCCCAACATGATGAAGGTGGCCCCGCTCATGGCGGAGTTGCGCCTGCACGAGGAAATTCAGGCGGTTCTGGTGCATACCGGTCAGCATTACGACTACTCCATGTCGCAGGTTTTTTTCGATCAGCTGCGCATGCCACATCCTGATTACAACCTGGAAGTAGGATCGGGCACGCATTACGCGCAAACGGCAGAGATCATCCGTAGATTTGGGGAGCTTGTACAGCAGGATCGGCCAGACATGGTGCTGGTTGTGGGCGATGTGAACTCAACCATTGCTTGTGCGCTGGTGGCGGCAAAAGAAAGAATTCCGGTTGCGCATGTCGAAGCAGGATTGCGCAGCTTTGACCGGAGCATGCCGGAAGAGATCAACCGCATCCTGACGGATGCAGTGTCAGATCTTCTCTTTACCACTGAAGAGAGCGGCAACCGGAATCTTGCCAACGAGGGAGTCGCGCCCGGCAAGGTGTTCTTTGTCGGCAATCTGATGATTGATTCTCTCGTGAGGGCTCTGGAGATGGCGCGAGAATCTTCATTGCGCTTGGAGTTGGGGCTGATCTCGCAACGTTACGCCGTGCTCACGCTGCATCGTCCTTCCAACGTGGATGACGGAGAACAGCTGTCCCGCACTCTCGATGCGATCGCGCAGATTGCGCAGCGCATTCCTGTACTTTTTCCAGCCCACCCGAGAACCGCACGAAACGTAGCGCAGGCGGGGCTCAAGGTGGTAAGAACCTGGGAAGGCGAAGAAATCCACGAGCCGGCTCTATGGATGATGCCTCCCGCTTCCTATCTGGATTTTCTGGGCCTTCTCCAGCATGCTGTCATGGTCATCACGGACTCTGGTGGGGTGCAGGAGGAGACGACTTACCTCGGCGTACCATGCCTGACGTATCGCGAAAACACGGAACGGCCGGTAACCGTTTCCATGGGCACGAACAAAGTGGTGGGATGCGATCCTCAGCGCCTGTTGCACGGTGCTCTCGCGATGCTTGAGAACCCCGGCCAGGATAGATCTGCTCCTGTGCGGCCTCCTCTATGGGATGGGCAGACAGCTCCGAGAATTGTACGTATCCTCAGGGAGTATTGGCACAGCCATTCCTGATTCTGCTGTCTTGTGGACGGGTGTTGTGATCCAAAAAGAGCATGTTTCCAACGGTGAAGCAGAACGCGTTGAGCGAGTCTCCAGGCCTGATTCAGGCGCTTGAAGCGCTGCGCGCGTGGATTGAAACCCGGCAATTCGCGGGATATGAGCCGTTTGATTTGCTCAACTCGCCCTATCTGGGCGGAGCCTGGGCGCGAAAACCTCTGCCGGGTCTCCTGCTCATTCAATCCGGCAAGCGTTTTGGTGGTCTGCGACTTCGTCAATCCCTGAAAATCCCACCGAGCCGTAATCCCAAGGCTCTGGGTCTTTGCCTTTCCGCATATTGCGATCTCGCGCAAACAGGTTACGACGTCTCCGCCGAGGCAGCCTGGCTCAAGACCGAGCTGATTCGGCTGCGGTCTCCGCATGAACCTGAATTCTGTTGGGGATACGACTGGGATTTCATATCGCTTCGAGGCCCACGGCTACCGGCGTTCGCCCCTAACTGCATCGCGTCTTATTTTTGCGCCACTGCGATGATGGAGATGAACGAAATATTCGGGGACTCCGAGGCGCGCGAGATTGCCGAATCGGCGGCGCGCTTCCTGGCTACGCGTTTGCATCGCTCATTCGAGTCCGCTGACCAGGTCTGTTTCAGCTACACGCCCGAGGACAGAACCCAGATCTACAACAGCAGTGCGCTGGCGGGCGTCTTTCTGGCGCGAGCAGGCAAGTTGTGTGGGAGACGAGACGTACCTTTCCCTGGCGCACAAAGCCATGGTTTTCCTGCAAAGGGGCCAATTGCAAACCGGTGGATGGTATTACGGACGCCTTCGCCGGCAACGCTGGATCGACAGCTTCCATACCTCGTACAACGTCTGCGCGCTGCTCGATTATCAGCGGATCACAGGCGACCCGGCCTTTGAGGAAGCCATGCTTCGGGGCATCGCTACTATCAAACCAGCTTTTTTACCGAGGAGGGAGCGCCGAAGTACTTCCATGACCGGACATTTCCCATCGATATTCACGCATGCTCTCAAGCGATTCTGCACTTCATCGCATTTTCTTCGATTGACCCGAATGCTCTGGAGTTTGCCTTAAAAACCTTTCATTGGACGATGAGAAACATGGCGGCGCCCGATGGCTCCTTTTACTATCAGCGTCACCGCCATTGGACCAACCGCGCGCCGTACATGCGGTGGGGGCAAGCGTGGATGCTGCGCGCGCTTGCTAAACTGCTGTTGGCGAGCGCTTCGACGGATCCAGTCCGGATTGCCAGCTGTGAGATTTGTCAGGCCGGTTGGATTATGATTCTCTGGGATGTAAAATGCGCATCTGGATCGACCTGGATAACTCTCCTCACGCCCACTTCTTCGCCCCTCTTATCAGGAGACTCGAAGACGCCGGCTATGGAGTTATGCTTACAGCCAGGCGCTTCGGCCAGACGGAAGAGATTGCGCAATCGCATGGTCTACATTATCGTGGTCATTGGCCGGCACCGTACGCCTCATTTCTTTCTGACCCGGGCGATGGCTACTGTCGTCCGGGCCTTGCGGCTTGCCTTGTACGGGCTCAAAGCCGCCCCGCCTGGCGGTGAACCACGGCGCCCGTGCCCAGGTGCTCGCCGCGTGGCTTTTGCGCATTCCGGTAATGACTATTTACGACTACGAATTCGTGTACTCGGAACTCTTCTCGAGAATGGCGACGAAAATCCTTTTGCCGGAGACGATTCCTTCCCACACCCTGGAGCGCGAACACGTAAATATGAAAAAAGTGATCCGCTATCCGGGTTTCAAGGAAAACGTCTATCTGAGCGGCTGGCATATTTCGCCGGACGTGATCGAGCAGCTGAAACTGGATCCCGGCCGGCTGATTATCACCGTCCGTCCTCCCGCTACCTGGGCTCACTACCAAGATCCTCTTTCGGAAGTTCTTTTCCGGGCGCTGGTTGAGCGTCTGCGTGGAGAGCGGGACTCACAAGTCATCGTGCTGCCCCGAACCCGGGAACAGGGAGAAGAGCTGAAGAGTTCCTATGGAATGCGGTCGCCTCCCTTCCGGGTTTCAGACAAATCCGTGGACGCGCTCAGCTTAATGGCACATTCTGACGCGGTATTGAGCGGAGGCGGCACCATGGTCCGTGAAGCCGCAATCCTTGGAACACCTGCTTACAGCCTGTTTGCGGGGAAACCCGGCGCAGTCGATGCAGCTCTCGAGCGCGACGGGAAGCTGACCATCTTGAGAAAAATCGAGGAAGTAAGAAATCTGCGATTCGAGAAAAACGCCCGTGCCTTTCGCTTCAACAGTGCAGATGCCCGGACGGGAGAAGTCATCCTGCAACACATCATTGCCCTGGGAAGCTGACCGCACGGTAAGATTTTGACAGATAAGCGTCTGAAGCCGATTCTCTCTTTCAGGCGATCGCTGGGTAAACGACGCCGTCGCGGGATTTGAGAATGAGGAAGCTATTGTGAGGCGATTTATCGGGTTTGTGTTTCTGGCGACGAGTCTATCGCTCGTGGCTCAAGATCAGAGCGGGACGTGGCAACCGGATCTGACTCACCAACAGACCTACATCTCGCACCGCGCTTCCAGTTCAGATCCGACCGGCGCCAATGCAGATGCCCGCAGGATTGAGCCCGGCTGCATCGCTGACCCTGTTGGACACGGACGGCCCGGGCAACATTTCACATCTCTGGTTTACCATCTCGAGCGATGAGCCCTACCATCTAAAACGCATCGTGCTGCGCATCTATTGGGATGGCGAGGCAACGCCCAGTGTGGAAGCACCGATTGGCGACTTCTTCGGATTGGGCCTGGGCGACTACTACTCCTGGCAGTCTGAGTTGCTGTCGGTGGGAAGTGAAAACAGCCTCAACAGCTTTTTCCCCATGCCCTTCCAGCGGCATGCCAAGGTCACGATTTCGAACGAGGGCAAGCAGCCGATCGGCAGCTTGTACTACAACATCGACTACCAGACGGACTCCCATCCGCTGCCCGCCCGGCACCCTGTATTTCCACGCGCAATATCGCCAGGCCCAGCCCAACCATGGGTGGACAAACGACTGGACGAGCAATGGCGATCCGCTGGTGGATGACAAGCGGAATCTCAATGGCCAAGACAATTATGTGTGGATGCAGGCCAAGGGCAGCGGGCAATTTGTAGGTGTCACCATGTCGGTCTTGCAAAACCAGGATGGCTGGTGGGGCGAAGGCGATGACATGTTCTTTGTCGATGATGACTCGACCCCTGCGATTTCAGGCACCGGCTCGGAAGATTACTTCCTGGGCGCGTGGGATTTTGGAGGCAAGCCTTTCTCGTATCAGCTCTACGGGGCGCCGGTGGTAGGCCCGGAACTGGCGGGCAGCAGATCGAGCGTCTACCGTTTTCATCTTGACGCTCCCATCCCTTTCAGGCGGTCTTTCAAGGCCACGATCGAGCACGGAAACGCCAATCATCGTTCCGACAATTACTACTCCGTTGCCTATTGGTATCAGGCAGAACCGCACGCTCCTTTTCCTCCTCTGCCGCCGGTCGACCAGAGGCTGCCCGTGGCGCAACAGGTAGGGGGACCAGGAAACGCCAACGCCCTCAAGTAGATCCTGGCTAGTGCTTTTCTTTGAGGACCGTGGCGGGCACGGTTACCGACCCCATCCGGCCCGAGTTCTCATCCACGACCACAATCCGCACCGTCCCGGCGTCCTGTTTTCTGGCAACCAGCTGGTCGAAAGGGATCCCCTCCCCTAAAGCCCTCTGGTAGGTCACGGGCTTCAAGGCCAGACCCAGCGTCTGGCCAGTCACCTGTGCATGAAGGCCCTCATCGTCTCTTTGGACCAGAAAGATATCCAGCTTATCCATCCAGCGTTCGCCCTGCTGCTTCAGCGCCAGGTCGTTGGTTGCGATGTTGAGCCTGAGGGTCGTTCCCGTGGATGCCGGCGCCGCTTGCGCGCTCACGGCGATCTCGGTCACATCGGACGATTGCCATATCGCCTGACGCAAACGGTCCTTGAGCGTGGCCGGTTCCCTGGCGTATTGGTAGCCGGTGCGGTAGCGTAGCGTAACTCCGCGCCGTGCGGGGAGTTTTACTGTAAGCAGGTGGTACTGGTCGTCTGCCGGCACGTCGGGCGAAAAGCTGAGCAGATACGTGGCCCGGCCATCCTCGACCACACCGTTGAGAGCCGCCGCCATGTCACCGGCGCGAGGGATGGCGCGTCCGCCGGTGGCTTGGGCCATCTCTTGTATGGCGGCCTGAATCGGGTGAAGATCCTGTGTCATCTCGGCGGTAATGCGGCCAGCCTGCGGGCCGCCCCCCTGGGGGGGTGGTGGTGCCAGGACACTTGGCGCCAACTGTATGTTGTGGTTTTTGAGACTGGGATCGATGGCCTGGGTCTCCAACTGCGAGGCGTCGAGGGGATAGATGCTTACGTGGGCGTCGTTCATCGCCTCCTGCGCGCGCAGGACGAAGCCCTCTATGTGCTTGCTGCCCTTGTCGCTGGACACTGCCTTGTCCGTCCAGTCCGCCAACACGTTGTCGCTGGTGACCCACACCAGGTTCTTGTGGCCCGGGATAGCGGCGAGATGCCGGGCCACGACGACCAGGATCGACAGCGCTTCCCGGCCGGGATTGCTGCCGAAGTCGCGCAGTTTGGGATCAACCGGTTCGGCCATATCCGGTGCGCTGCCGCTGTTTCCATTCACGTATTGCAGATCTGCCGGGTGAAGAACCTCATCGAACTGCTGCCGGTTGCGGCGTTCCTCCTCCTGCGCCCGAGCCAGCTCTTTTGCGCTGGGCATCCACTGGCTCAACTTTGCCGCCAACATGGCGTGATCGGCCATCCCCTCCTCCAGGACCTGCAAGCCATTCGCCTTCACCACGTAGAGCCCCACGCTCTCGTTGGCCGGGAGCGCCCGCAGAAACCGCAGCATCTCCCCGCGAGCATGGGTCAGGTCTGCCCACGCCAGGCTGCTCGAGTCGATCAAGAGGATCGTTGTGTTGCCTTCCGTGGCCCCGATCTCCGGCTTTGCGTCAGCGGCGCGCCGATTGGAGACGGTGGGTTGATCCAGGACCTTGGCGGAGTCTTCCGCCGGCGCACCGCCGGCCCGGCTGAAAAATCGGACCTTCTGTTTGCGCCCGTTGTCGAATATCTCGAAGTCCTCGGGCTTCAGGTCCGTGACAGGATGGCCCCTCTTGTCATAGGCCACCACGCCAACGTCCACCAGGCGCGCTGTTACTCGCAGGGGCGAGCCTGTGTCGGGTGAGGTAGGACGCGCAATCGCGGGAGTATCCGGCAAAGCTGCTGCCTCGGCCACACTGATTTCTGGAGCTGCGGGCTCGGGTGCTGGATTTTCCGCTGGACTGGGTGCTGCCCCAGAAGCCGCCGGAGCAACCGCTGCCCTGTTCTCCACCGGAGCCACGGCCGGCGGCCCAACGTTTCCTTCGTTCGTGGGCACCGCTTCCGCCAAGCCGGAAGCAGCTGGATTTTCGTCCGGCTCTCCGCTGTTGCCCGCCACCATGCGCACGTCCGCGCGAAACAAATGATATTGCTCAAAGACAACGTCATTCAGCAACGTCCGCACCTGCTCCGGAGCCTGGTTGTCGTGTTCCAGAAGAGTGCCACCACGGTAACGCTGGATCTCGCCGGCATTGGAAGGCGGCGTCGGCGCCACCGAGATGGAAACGCTCCTCAGCGGACAGATATATGTCTTGCCCCCGATCTCCACCGGGCCGTATTCGACCAGAATGTCGGACCTGACGTTCTTATAGGCCGGCTTTAGGTCAGCCACCACGGTCAGGCGAAGGATTGCTCCATTCACCGGATCAACGGCCATCATCCCGTGATACGCGGAAAACTGCTGAAAAACACGATAATTCCCGTTATCGTCAGGGACACAGCAGAACTCTACCTCGTAATGCGACTTCTGTCTGGGCACCGCAAAGCTGAAGACCGCCTGCGGTCCAGCCGCGCGCTGCTCCCAGTGGCTCCAGGCCAGCTTGCTCTGGGCAGCATCCAGCAATACCGTACCTAGAATCGGTCCGAACACTCCCGTGGTGGTCAATCCCTGTGCTTCCGGTTTCTTACCCTTCGCCGCTCTCGAATCCACTACTTCGTTGCCGTCGCGATAGAGCACCGTGTCGGTGGACCTGCCCACTGGGTGCAAAGGCTGATATGGGATCACGGACGCGTCTGCTCGAAACCCCTGCGGGGTATCCTCGAAGCGGACCGTATCCCGTGTGGCAAAGAAGTTCGGCAGCTCATGAATGGTCTTGCTTACATAGTCCACGGTGAGGGCCATCATCCGGCGCTGCGCAGCGAAATCCGGCGCGGCTGTGGCAGGAATCTCCGCCGCGGGAGGATCGAGAAAAGCCGACAAATCGGCCAGCAACACCAAAGACCGCCGGGACTGAGGGCCTGGCAAGCCTGCCTCCCACTGCGAAAGCTCGGCCATGCTCAGCCGTTCGGTCAGTTCCAGCCCGGAAAGTTGCTGCGCCACCTTCGCATCCGGCTTGCCGTGCTTCGCGGCCAGCACCTGCTCCAACTGCTCCACCGTGATGCCCTTGGCGGCGAATGCTGGCAGCGCGATTCCCGCCAGCAACAACAGGAGCGCTAACTTCCGCATCGCGAGATTCTCCCTGCAGACCAACCCGCAATCTTAGTCCACCCTGATAACTCCTGTGAAACCAAGTCCGGGGAGCTAAGACTTTGACTCGTAGCAATTGACAGAAGTGAGTAAATGTTTTCTCATACGGCCCAGATCTTTTTACGCTTCGACCAGATCCTTTTTCGAGGACGAGCATGCAACGACGCAACTTTCTAAAGACCGGCGCCCTGGCCGGGTCAGCTTTTCTCTTCTCCCGCAACCTGCCTGCGGCAGCTGCGGCCTGACGAGGCGGTCATCGAGATCATGCTCGACGAACCACTCGGGACCATCTCGCCCATGATCTATAGCCATTTCACAGAAGAACTGGGCGCGGTCATCTACGACGGCGTGTGGGTGGGCGAGAAATCGAAGATCGCGAATACCGGCGGCATTCGCACCGCGCTCATCGAGAAGATGCGGCAGATCAAAGCACCCGCGGTACGCTGGCCGGGCGGCTGCTTTGCCGACAGCTATGACTGGCGCGACGGCGTTGGCCCAAAGGATAAGCGCCCGCGCCGTACCGACTTCTGGGTCGACGATCCGGATTCGAAGAACCTTCCCAAAAAAGGTTTACCCAGCTACGACCCTAACCAGTTCGGCACCGACGAATTTGTGCGCTTCTGCAAACTATGCGGCGCGGAGCCGTATCTCGCGGCCAATGTTCGCAGCCTGAATGCCTACGCATTCGACCAATGGGTTGAATATTGCAACTCCCCGGCCGGCAGCACTACCTGGTCTGACGTGCGGGCGGCGGACGGGTCGCCCGAACCGTATAACGTGCAGTATTGGGGCGTAGGCAACGAGAGCTGGGGTTGCGGCGGCAACTTCACGCCCGAGGAATACGCCAGCGAATATCGCCGCTATCAGTCATGGCTGCCAAGTTATGGCGTTGACCTGAAGCTGATTGCCTCGGGGCCAAACCAGGACGATGTGGACTGGACGACGCGCTTTTTTGAGAACATCTTCACCCCGGACCGCCCAATCAAACCGCCCTTTGGCTGGTCCATGCACTACTACACCGACCTGCCGGAGGCGCTCAAATTCACTGCCGAGGATGTGTATCCCGGCTATGAACTGGCCGACCGGATGGAGAAGATCATGCTCGACCACTGGACGGCGATGGGCGTCTACGACCGGAACCATCGCGTCAAGCTGGTGGTCGACGAATACGGGCCCTGGTACCGCTTCAGCGATACGAAGCTCGACCCCACCCACGTGCTCGGCCAGCAATTGACGGTCCGCGATGCGATTATGACTGCGCTCACCCTCGATACCTTCAATCGCCATCCGGACAAAGTTGCCATAGCAGCCTGCGCGCAGCTCATCAATTGCATCGATTCGCTCTTCCTCTCCCATGAGGAGCACTTCATTACCACGCCGGTCTTCTCATGTCTTCGATATGTACAAGGGGCACCAGGGAGGGCAGGCGGTGCGCGTTCAGTTTTCCGTGCCGGATATCTCTTTTCCCCGCAAAGCCATCAAGAAGCAGCTCAGCTCTACCGGCGACGAGGCTGTCGTGGGCGGCCCCGATGCGCGCTTGTGGGGGCTAAACGGCTCCGCCTCGCGTCACCGGGAAAGTGTTGACGCTGACGGTTGTCAACCCTCACCTGACGGAGTCTCACCCTACCCAGATTATGCTGCGAGGCGACGCGAGCGCAGCTTCTGCTGAGACGGAAGTGCTGGGCGGCGAAGACGTGCACGACCACAACACCTTTGAGCAGCCGAATGCGGTCACAACCAAGAAGGCGACGGCGACGGTTTCAGGCAAGGTGGTGCAGTTCACTCTGCCGCCCTCTTCGGTGACGCCGGTTGACGATTACGTTGACGTAGGATGGTTCGTCTGGGTTCATACGGAGGTTCCGTGATAATCCGGTAGACATGATGTCGCTGGTAGAGACCCGTGGTTTGCGATGGATTTTGCTGTTCCTGCTTTGGGCAGTCATCCCTCTGCACGGGCAGGATGATGCTGGCGAAGCCAGGCTGTGGACCTCATGCAAGCGGGCAAGTTTCATGATGCTGAAGTGCTGTGGCGCCAATTGGAAAAGCGCTATCCGAACAACGCCGACTATCCATAGCAACCTGGGAGTCGCTCTCGCGCAGCAAGGCCAGTTCGAACCGGCCACGGTGGAGTATCGCAAGTCGCTGGCCCTGAATCCCAGGCAACCGGAGGTTGCCTTTAATCTTGGCGTTGCCGAGTTCAAGCAAGGGCATTTCCAGCAAGCGATCCCGGCGTTCAAGACTGTGGCCAAGCTAAAGCCGGACGACACCCGCAGCACTCTGCTGCTGGGGATGAGCTACTACGGCTTGCGGCAGTACGCGCTGGCCAATTCCGTATCTGCAGCAGGCAAGCCAGAATGATCCGTCCAACCTGGAACTGCACAATGTGCTTGCGCAGAGCTGCTTATGGAGTCACAAATATGACTGTGCCCTGACCGAGTTCAAGAGCATTCTTTCGGTGAACCCTGATGCTGTACAAGCACACATGCTGCTGGCCGAAGCGCTGGATGGCATGGGCAAGACGGAGGATGCGATCAAGGAGCTTGAGAGCCGCCGCAGCCATTTCTCCCAACGAACCTGTTCTCCACTTCGAGCTGGGCTATCTCTACTTCAAAAAAGGAGATTACGAAAAGGCGCTGCCGGAATTGCAGCAGGAGGTTAAGAACAATCCGGGCTATGCCCAGGCCTACCTGTATCTGGGCGACATCGCGCTGCGCACGAATGACGATGCGAAAGCCGAACCACTGATAACCAAAGCGATGCAATTGCAAAAGGACCTTCGGCTCGCCTACTTCGATCTCGGCCGCATCTATGCCGATCAAAATAAGAATCAGGAAGCCATCGCCGCTTTCGAACGGGCGGTTAAGCTTGATCCCACGCAGCCCGACGCTCACTATCGGCTGGCGCGGCTCTACTCCCAGGTGGGACAAAAACAAAAGGCCGCTGTGGAGTTCGCCAAAACCAAAGAACTGCACAGCAAAACGGACGACTCGCTGATCCAGAAAGTATCGGGTGACGCTGCTCCCGCCGCCGCAATAACCCGATCATGCAATCATGAGCGAACCAGGACCCCATCACGCGCCGCGATTTCTTATGGATGACGGCCGCGTCGACGCTGGCTTTGGGTCAGGGCATCACCACCCGCAATGTAAAGCCTCTGCCCCGAGGCAAGCCCTCCGGTATACCCGTTTCTTGCCCACTTCACCGACGTGGCCGCGCAAGCCGGACTAACCGCTCCAGTCATCTACGGCGGCCTCACGCATAAGAACTATATCGTCGAGACGGTGGGCTGCGGTGTCGCCTTCCTGGACTACGACAACGATGGATGGCTGGATATTTTTGTGCTCTGCGGTACGCGCATGGACCAACCCGTTCCCGGACTCCAGCAACCGCCTGTACAAAAATAACCGTGACGGGACGTTTACCGATGTCACGGAAAAAGCTGGGCTGCTACGTACTGGTTGGGCGAGTGGGGTTACCGTTGGTGACTATAACAACGATGGTTTCGAAGATATCTTCATCACCTACTACGGTCAGAATGTTCTTTACCGCAACAATGGAGACGGCACGTTTACCGATGTCACGCGGCAGGCGGGGCTGCTCTACGAAGGCAATACTCGCTGGGGATCGGGATGCACTTTTCTGGACTATGATCGCGATGGCCACCTCGATCTTTTCGTAGCCAATTATGTTGATCTGCATCTGGAACGGTTGCCTAAGCCGGGAGCTAACCCTTACTGCAATTTCAAGGGTGTAGCGGTCAACTGTGGTCCACGCGGGCTGCCCATGCCCCGCAATTACCTCTACCGCAATCAGGGCGACGGCACGTTTCGCGATGTATCCCAGGAAAGCGGTATCGCCAAAGCGCAACGCACCTACGCGATGACCAGTGTCGCCGCGGATTTCAGTAACGACGGCTGGACAGATATCTATGTGGCTTCCGATTCCACTCCCAGCCTCTTCTTTCGCAACCAACATAACGGAACGTTTCAGAAGATGGCGCCGAGCAAGGCATAGCCTTCAGTGCGGATGGAGCGGAGCAAGCGGGAATGGGGGTCGCGGTTGGCGACTACAATCTGGACGGCAAGCTCGACATATTCAAGACCCATTTTGCCGATGACACCAATGTGCTCTATCGCAATGACGGCGCGGCGAACTTTTCCGACGTAACCATCGCCGCCGGATTCGGAGTGGAAACCCGATATATTTGCTGGGGAACTGGGTTCGCCGATTTCGACAACGATGGCTGGCCAGATCTCGCAGTCGTCACCGGCTCCGTTTATCCCGAAGTAGAAGCCGAGTTCCCCGAGTACCCGTTGAAGACGCCGCGATTCATTTTCCGCAATCTTGGCAATGGAAAGTTTGAAGAGTTGATTGAAGAAGCGGGTCCTGGGATCGCCGCACTCCATTGCAGCCGCGGCTGTGCGTTTGGAGATTTCGACAACGACGGCGATGTCGATATGGTGATCGTCAATTTGAATGAGCCTCCCTCTCTGCTCCGGAACGATCTCACCGGCAATCGCAACTGGCTCAAGGTGTTTCTGGTGGGGACCAAATCCAACCGCAGCGCGATTGGGTCCAGGGTGCTGGCCAAATATGGCGGCAAGGTGCAGGCCCAGGCGGTCATGGCACAATCGAGCTTTTATTCGGTCAACGATCGCCGGCTTCACTTCGGGCTGGGATCCAACAGCCATGCCGATCTGGAGATTCACTGGACCAACGGCTTGATCGAGCGCTTCCCTGGAGTCGAGGCCAACCAACTGGTGACAATCAAGGAAGGACGGGGCATCTCCAAGTCGGCGCTGCCGGCGATGAAGGGCGGCTCGAACCCAGTCAGCAAAATACCGGAAGTGAAAGGGCGCCAGGACCGAGATGCCCTGGCGCCCTTTCATCGTGTAGCAGCTTAGAGCTCAGAAATGGAACTTCGCGCCCAGCTGCAGGGTGCGAGGATCATAGGCGGAGGTCACCTGCTCCGAAGTTCGCGTCCGCGGAGCCCGTGATCGAGGTTGTTGAATTCCGTGTGGTTGAAAATGTTGAAGTACTCGAACCGCAGTTCAAGTCTCGGCCCTCCTTCCGTGAATGGCAATGGTCTTGAACAGAGACAGATTGAAGTTGAATAGTCCCGGTCCAACGACTGCGTCTCTTCCGGCATTGCCAAAGCCCTGATTCGGCACCGCCATTCCAGGGAGCGACTGGATTTGCAAAAGAGCTGGTGCTAAACCAGGCCAGCCGTGTCTTTGGGTAGGAGACCGGCGCCACCAGGTTCGGACGGTTCGTCGATGTTGCCGCCGCCCAGACCGAGCGTATCGGGGCCGGTATAGTTGAATGTAATGCGGCGTTCCCGATTGCCACGACCGTGATCCCGGAGAACTGCCAGCCTCCCAGGGCAGTGCGCAGCAGCCAGGTTGGAACTGTGCGCGAAAAACGGCAGGTTGTAGATGTAGTTCGACGTTGAAGATATGACGCCGGTCGAACCCTCCCGACCCACGGTCATATTTCAGGTTAAACGGATCGGAGAGCGACGTTGAGATCATTGCTGACCTCATCGATCTCGTGAGACCAGGTGTAGGCCAATTGCGCGGTAAGCCCATGCCGGTTCTCCATGCGCAGACCTGTCTGGAGCGAGTCGTAGTTGAAATTGGTCTCGTTCTCCTCCTGCTGAATGCCGGCTGAAGCCAGGGAAGATTCGATACAGGTTCGCGTTCAGCGTGCCGTTGGCAACGCCCTCGCGAAGGTCGTAGGGATTCGCCGGGTTGTTTGGATCGGTCAAGGGCAGGGTGTTGATCGCCCGGTCATCGCTCTGGTCCCAGCCTACGAGAGCCGACGTACTGCACCACCGCCAACGACCGACGGGGCGAGCTGCCGTTGCACTCCCAAAGCTGAATTGCGCCGTCCCAGGAGGCGGGTAGTTGTATTCCAGATTGGTCAAGACTGGAGGGAAAGGTCTGAGCCGTGGTTAGCTCCAGTCAAGGCGCTGGTGTTTGGGTTGGAGAAGTAAACGTTGGTGGCGGTGGGCTGGTAGGCAAAGGGCGGATTCAAGGCAGCGTTGTACACGTCGTTGCCCTGAACACGCTCATAGAACATTCCAAAGCCGCCGCGGACATACCGTCTTTCCATCTCCGAAGAGGTCGTAGGCAAAACCGATTCTCGGTTCCCAGGTGTTGTATTTGTTCTGCACGTTCCCACGGGGAAGCCATTGACGCCGGCTAACTGGATGCCATTGAGATAGAACGTTCGTGCCGTTGAACGGGGTGAGCTGAGGCGGATCCAGAGTGCCAGCCGCAGTGACCGGATTACCGAGCGCCGTGTTATAGTCCGCCGGCACGAAATTCGCGAACTGGTTATATCGCTCAAAGGCATGCGGCAAGCCGTCGTAACGAAGGCCGAGGTTGAGAGTCAACCGGGGAGTGATGTGCCAGTTGTCATTGGCGTAGAAGCCATAGTTGTTGTTGACCCAGTGTTTGCCAGCACAGATAATTGAGTTGTTCAAAGCTGGCTGGCGTCGCCGAGCAGGAAATTGACATACGAGTCGCCGGAAAACGCGCTCGAGTTGAAAACTGGCAGTTCCTTGGGTGTTGGCCTGCAGTTGCTGGTTCTTGGAGTCGTGCAGCCAGCTGAACGCCAAACTTGAACTGGTGCAGTCCCTTGGTCCAGGACAGATCGTCTCGCCACTCGATAGCCTTCGTAGCAGTTCTTCCAGGGAAAGTAGCTCGAACTCCAGGTTGTGTTGTATCGGCGCGCCGCAGATCGATCTCCGGCAGGCGGCTGCCTACATTGTTGGCCAGCGGGAAGAAGCTTGTAGCCGTCCACCCGCTGGGCTGGACAAATGAGCCGCCGGCGACCGGCGACGGGAGTGAGGGTGATCTTGTTGCCGCTGTAAAGGAAGGCGGTTTCGTTGAGCAAGTACGGCGAGATAGGTCTGCGTCAGTTTGATCACCGACGACCAGGACGGATTGAGCATGGCCGTGCCCACCGTCGGATAACGTACTGTCACCCCATAGCGGCGGGAAATAAGTTCTGCGTGACCGCGTCATGGAGGTAAATGGCCCATCAGCTGAAGCTTGCTGTTGATGGCGTGGTCGATGCGAACCACGTCTTCACGGACGTTGGTCGGCTGAGGGATGGACGAAATGTATTGACTGGTGCCGAAGTTCGGCTTGGGAAAGGTGCCCGCATTCAGTTCGAGGACAGCGTTCTGGTCGATCAGGTTGGCGGGGATCGTGTTGCCCGGGAACGGTTGTCCAGGCAGTCAAACCGTCAGCCGTGTAGAGCAGCAAGCTTGGCTGGGTCCGTGGTGGCCGGAACCACCGGGACCGCGCCGCCGGAGGGAACGGTATAGGCCAATGACGCTCCGGCTGTGGGGAAATTGCTGGCCAGGATGGTGTTCTGCATCGAAGGCGCACTTCCCTGAATCAGCCTGCGCCACTCTTCATTCACAAAGAAGAATGTTCTCTTGCGAGAGTTGTTGTAGATGTGGGGAATAAAGAGCGGTCCGCCGATATTGCCGCCGGGTTCGTTCAGCCGGAACTCGGGCTTCGCCTTGGCCTGCCAGCTTGGTGAAGTAATTGTTGGCGTCGTAGTCTTCATTGCGGTTGAACTCATACACTCCTCCGTGGAAGTCATGGGTGCCGGACTTGATCACCATGAGGATGGTTCCGCCTGAGCCGATGCCGTAATCGGGTGCGTAGTTGCTGTCGAGAGTCTGGAATTCGGCAGAGCGCATCGATCGAGGGCAGGGAGCTGAAGCAGCCGCCGCAGCCGCGATCGTTCAGTTCGCCTCCATCCAACAGGTAGATGTTGTGGGTAGTGCGGGCTCCATTGAAGCTGATGCCGTTGGCGCGAGGTCAGAGCATTCACGCCGCTAAAAGCCGGCAAGTTGGTGGATACTCCCATGCCCAGGGCCGCAAGCGCGGTCACATTGCGGCCGTTGGTCGCCAACTGGGTGACCTGCTGGCCGGTGATCAGGGTGCTGAGCTCGCTGGTTTCCGATTGCACCTGCAGGGCGTTCGCCTCCACGGTGACCGTCTGTGCTGCGTTGCCGACCGTGAGGTTGACATCCTCCTTCAGGGTCTGATCGGTGTTCACCACGATGTCTGTTCTGCTGAATTTCTCGAAATCCCGGCGCGGTGGCTTCCAGATTGAAGTGGCCGACGCCCACGTTAGCGAACAGTATAGATCCCCGAGCTGTTCGACGCGACCTGTCTGACCTGGCCGGTCGCGACGTTGGTGAGAGTGATTGCGGCATTCGGAACCACCGCTCCGGTGGGATCCGACCACCGTTCCGGTAATGGTTGCGTTTTCCTGAGCCCACGCGCTGGGCGCCAGAACAAAAGCCGCACTGAATAGGGCAGCTAACAAGAAGAGGGAACGACGCATTTGTAGCCTCCTGAAATTGAACATTCGCTGCTGAAGAGTGTCCCGGTCCGCGCCAGCTATTCTTAAATGGCTGTTTTTCCCATCAAACAGCGCGCGCATCTTGGACAATCCTGGAAACGTTTACTTACTCTGCCAAACAAGCACCTCCGTAGGCCATCCTCTAAGCTATCGTTGCTGGAATCGTTCGGCTAAGAACTACCGCGCCACACACAACATGGAACGACTGAAGTGAAATGTTTACCGCGCAAAGTATATATCCCATCGAAGGAGAGACTGTCAACCCCATTTCGCCGTGCGCGACAGGTTTGGGGTGAGATTAAACATGAAAATTCGACGCGCGTAATAGAATGCGTTGACGACTACGGTGGGCTCCGCAATTCAGGCGGTGTGCTATTTGATGGCAGGTGGAGTGCTAATAGCAGATGGAGTGCCGTTCCGGACCCGCAACCCGCTCTTGGCGTCAAAAGTGACAAAATAATGACAATATGGCTCCTATGCAGCCATATATGTTTCGAGACCAAACTATATCTAAGGGGGGCGGGCGTACCGAATCGTGCTTCCGCCAGTCCGACTGCGTGCGAGCGGACATTCGTACCGGTAGAGTGCCCAGGCAATCCCGGCGTTCCCATAGTCCAGCGGCGGAGATAACCATTTCTCCTGGTGCCCGTCCACCCCGATTTTGATACCGGCTGCAGATGAGTCCTGGCAACGACGACCGTGGCGGGCGGCTGTCTCTCGACGCAGTTGCAGTTGTATCTGGGCAATGGGGACGGCGCCTTTGCTTCGCCCATGATCCTTGATTCGGCGGAGGCTATGGGCTTGCGGTAGGAGACTTCAATTCAGTAGACGCACCAGCTTATGAACCTGGGATGGCGGCTGAGCATCTGATTGGAGGTCCGATAATCCGCGGCAGCTAGGGAGATAAGCGATGAAAGCAGTGGTTCTGCATGAGTATGGCGGTCCTGAGAAGCTGAAGTTTGAAGATAATGTTCCTGAACCGCAGTTAAGTGGAGATACCGTATTGATCGCGGCGGCCGCCGCGAGCGTAAATCCGATTGACTGGAAGGTTCGCTCGGGTGCAAGGCAGAAGGATTTTCCGCTCTCGTTCCCGGCGATTCTGGGCCGTGATACGAGTGGTATCGTGCGCGCGGTGGGCGCAAAGGTAAAGCACTTCAAACCCGGAGACCGTGTCCTTGCGCTATCGAATGCCACCTATGCCGAGTTGGTGGCCGTGAACGATTCGGACCTGACCCATCTACCGGATGGCGTAGACCTTGCGGATGCGGCAGCCATTCCGCTCATTGTGCTTACCGGAGACCAGCTGGTGCGCCATGCGGCCCAGGTGAAGAAGGGAGACACTGTGTTGATAACGGGAGCCCTGGGGAGTGTGGGGCGAGCTGCGGTGCACAGTGCGAAGAAATTGGGTGCGCAGGTGATTGCAGGCGTGCGCAAGAAGCAGCTGGAGACGGCCGGCTCTCTTGGCACTGCAGGTGTTGTCGCGATTGATGATGATGATGCGATTGCGAAACTGCCCCTTGTCGACGTGGTTGCCGATACCGTGGGCGGTGACGTCGCGGCGAAGCTGATCGCAAGGGTAAAGCCAGGCGGCACGTTTGGATACGCCTCTGTATTGCCCGAGGGCACGCAGGCGTTGAATCCGACAGTGAAGATCACACGCGTGTACGCAAAGCCTGATCCTTCCAAGGTACGTGAGTTTGCGGATGACGTACGCGATGGCGCATTCATCCTCCCAATCGGTCGCCGCCTGCCGCTGCGCGATGCGGCTGAGGCGCATGTTCTCGGAGAGGCGGGCGGCATTGGAAAAATAATCTTATTGATACCGGCTTAACAAACCGAAACCAACTGAGACGGGTGCCCCACGTCTCGATTCTGAGACGTGGGTTCATCTATTTGTGCCACTGACGTTTTCTCCGCGACAGGTCACTACGATCCGTGCTGCTGCCAGGGGTCGTACTCACCGATGTTCCAAATATGACCTTCGGGATCCCGGCAGGTAAAGGCTTTGCCGCCATAGTCCATGGTTACCAGCTCGAAGATAATTTTTGCGCCGGCTGCCTTGGCGGTTGCGTAGATGGCTTCACAATCGCTGACTACGAGGTAGGGCGCCTGCGTCTCGGCGTCTCCAATCTCATTGGGTTGCTTCATAATCGCCGCTGTCTTTGATTGGTTGTCTTTGGAGCCAACCATGATCATGCCGTTGCCAAAGGTGAGTTGGGAATGTGCGACGGTATTGCCTGCTCCCATGTAAACCGCCTGCTTTTCAAAGCCGAAGGCAGTGCAGAGCCAGTCGATCATCTCCAGCGCATTTTCGTAGCGCAGGCCGGGGATGACGGTTGATGTTGTGTTCTTCGCCATGGTTGTCATAAAGCCCATCGTGCCATGTTTTCCTTGGGATGGCTTGGAGAAATCGGAAATTAAGTGATAATGACATGATTTCTCCAGTGGCCGTGCGTTGCGGAGTACGTTGTAGGGTCAATGCCGGAGAAGGCGCGAAAGTCATTCGTGAAATGCGACTGGTCATAATAGCCGCAATCGAGTGCGAGCTGCTTCCAATGCGTATCCGCGCCGCGATGGAGTGCCTTGACAGCGATTTGGAAGCGGTGGATACGGCCCCAGAGCTTGGGGGAGAGGCCGGCGTCTTCGCTGATGAGTTGGTGTAGACGCCGCTCGCTAATCTCGAGATGACGGGCGGTCCCGCGCACGGTGTTGTGCCGTAAGTCCGCGAGCGCCGCCTTGACGATGGGTTTGCGTTCCGCGCGGCGCCCCCGCAGCCGTTCGGTGAGCAGATGATCCAATGTGGCGAATTTGAGAGCGGGTGTCGATTGTTCGCGCAGACGGTCGACCAGCTGCCGCGTGCTCCAGAACGCATCCAGGGGCACGGATTGTTGGAAGAAATCGTCGGCCCGGTGGCGCAACCAGGGAGCGAAACCACCGGGTAGAAAGACAATGCCCATGATTTCTACAAGATCACGCATGTGAATGACCTCGTACCGGCTGCGTGCGCCGACGATAAGGGCCCCGGGTATCTCGCGGCAGGTAGCCTCTTCGCCGATGCCGGCGCCGCAATCCGTTAACCTATCGGCAGCAAGGTTGATAACGATTTGCAGGGCGCCTGTTGGGAGAACACGCTCACGTTCGTGCGCCAGCTCGGGTGCACAGGCATACCAGAAGGCGCGAATGCAGTCGGCGAGCGGTGGGGATGGCTTTTGCTCCAGGTAGAGCATGATTACTAGGTTACCTCCATCAGGCTGCTCAGAGCGGGAAAGACGTGGAGATGTCGATGCGAACTTCCGAATGGATCCAGGTTGGTTTCGCCATCATTCTCGCCGCCGCGGCATGGGTGCGGGCACTGCCAAATTATCGGCGCTGGATGGTAACCTTGTTGGCTGCATCCCCTATCTGTGCGGTAGCCGTAGCCCGTTCCCTGGTCTATTTTCTCCCGCCGCTTCAGGTCTCGATCATTCGCGATTGGCTCACAGCGGCTTTGATGTTGGTGCCTTATTGGCAGACGGGTCAGTTCTTTATGGGGCCGAATGAGAAGATCCAAGCCTCACTCGTGGCGTTTGATCGTAAGTGGTTACCAGGGATTGCCGCCGCCTCTGGCACCTCGCATACGCGCATCGGTTTAGCGATGGAAATCGCCTATCTTTTCTGCTACCCCCTGGTGCCTCTCGGCCTCGCGGTGTTATATGTCGCTGGGCTGCGTCAATACACTTGCGTCTTCTGGTTTGTGGTACTGGTATCGACATACATTTGCTATGCCATCACGCCGTTTGTTCCAGCGTTGCCGCCGCGCAGCATCGCGGGAGAGCAAGTTTCTTCCCCGGCGCCGAATGTTGGCCGCGTATTCAACCGCTGGATTCTCCGCCATGGAAGCATCCACGCAATTTCGTTCCCCAGCGCCCACGTAGCGTCTTCACTTGCTACAGCTCTCGTCCTGCTCTGGTTCGTTCCCTTGGCCGGTCTGGTCTTCCTGTTCGTCGCAGTTTGTATTGCCGTAGCGGCGGTTGTGGGCAGGTACCACTATGCCCTGGATGTGCTGCTGGGCGCTCTGACCGCCCTGGTCGTCTTCCTATCCAGCTACGTGTATCTCAAAGGTTAGCTATTTGACCCCAAATAGTTTCATGGCGCTCCCGGCGATCAGTTTGCGCGCCATTCCTTGAGGCCTGCCGTCCGCCGGAGGCAGGAAAACCGAAGAGAGTATTTTGACTCCGAGGGGCAGACTGGAAGGGGCGCCCGGGGTTGCGGGGGGAAAGAAGCTCACTAACGCCTCGCGCGGCTTTTCCCGCACCAGATCGATCATGGCGACGCGATGTACACAGGAGACGGTGCAAAAGGGCGCGCAAGGCTTCTTGGTCGAGTATTCGCGCTCGAGATCTACTTCGGTGTACTTCTCTAACGGGATGGCAGGATATCCCCGTTGTTGGGAACAGTAGTGCACGAGTCCTTCTTCGCAGACATACAGATAACGGCTGCCGGCCCGGCACTGCCAATCGTTTGGCTGCCCCAGCACCAGGTTCTTGTGGAAGAGGTTGTCGTACGCGAATGCCCAGAATCCCGGCTTCCTTTCGCTCAGGATCTGGTCATAGACAGTCCGTTCTCTGTCCTTGAGTGGCTGAAGCTGGCCGCCAGGGTCGTGAATGACGCCAACCGTCGTCTCAAACCCCAGTTCAAGCGCCCGGCGGGTGATAATTGCCGCATCCTCCGGGTTGCGCATTCCGCCTCCGAGCACGGAATTGATGTTGATATCGAACTCGGCGAACTCGGCGAGCCATTTCAACTTTTGATCGAGGACCTTCAGACTCTTCTTCGAGACGTCGTCGGGCAGCACATTATCAATGCTGATCTGCAGGTGTTCCAGGCCTGCGCGGTTTAGTCGCTGAATGCGTTCCGGCGTCAGCAGGTAGCCATTGGTGATCATCGTTGCGATAGAACCGCGACGGCGAATCCCGCGAATGAGCTCGTCCAATTCCGGATGGAGCAGCGGCTCTCCGCCGCTGATGGTGATGATCGCGGTTCCAAGGCCGGCCAGAAGATCCACGCGGTGAAGCATCTCCGCAATTGGCACGGGGTTGGATACTTTGTCGTATTCGTTGCAATAGCTACAGGAGAGGTTGCATCGCCGCATGGGGATAATGTGGGCAAGGATCGGATGACGGCGCGACTTGATTGCCCGAGCGACCATTTGCGCCTGACGATAACGGCGCAGGTACGATCTTGTCTTTTTAACCAGGGTGAGCTTCATGAGGACACCGCGGATTGCATCTCATAGCAGCTGCTACTGTAGTCTATATCGCTTCGGAGGCTCGTTTCCATGCGTGCCACGATCACCCTCGCCAGGAGTACGAAAGAGCTATGAGACCTGTTTCACGAAATGGAAGGGTGGCGCTCAGGAAATGGGGCCGGAGTTGGGTAGTGCTCTGGCTTTTGATTGCGCCGCTGTCGGCGCGGGCGGAGTTGAAGCCTGAAACAAAGGACGCGTACCAGAAATATATCGTCGCTCTGGAGGCGCGGCTGGAAGCACAAGATCATTCGCAGGGTGCTTTCCTGTGGATCGACGGCGATGCCGGCCGGCGTCAGGCTGTGCGGGATGGGAACATCGTCACGCAACAGATCAACTCGTTCCCGGTTCCCGGCGGTATGATTCAGCACTGGATCGGGGGAGCATTTCTGCCCCGGGCGACGCTGGCGCGAGTCGAGCGAGTGGATCAGGACTATGCGGACTACGCGAAAATATATGCCCCGGAAATCAGCCGCCCCAAAGTGCTTGCGCACAATGGAGATCACTTTGTCGTCTCCTACCGGATCACGAAGAAAAATATTCTGACGGCGGTGATGGATACAGTGCACGTAATCGACTACATACCGCTGGGACCGGGAAGGTTAGCGATCCGATCGCGAAGCGAATCTGTACGCCAGGTCGACGACGCCGGCACCGGGTCAGAGCGAGTGCTTCCCGAAGGAGAAGGAAGCGGGCTGTTGTGGGCGATGGACTCATTCTGGCGGATGCAAGAACGCGATGGTGGGGTTTACATAGAGTGCGAAGCGATTACCCTCAGCAGAGATGTCCCCTTCGGAATGAGAGCGCTGGTCGATCCGATTTTGCGATCGTTCGGGAAAGAATCGTTGACAAAGACTCTCGAGGCAAAGAGACGGGCAGTCTCGTGATATCCCACCCTTCGCAAAGACCGCGAAGGACCCCGGATTTCCTGCGCAGCCCCAGCCATGGTCGCGTGCGGCCATCCCTGGCCTCCGCATGGATGTCTTCTCAGGTTTCGTGCGCATGATCTTATCAAGACTACTCCTGAAGCTACAGGTATCGTTGGAAGACGCAAAGCATGGTGAGGAGGATGCGTGCGAACCAGTCTCTATCGGATAAGTAGAGATTTGGAGCAGGGAAGTTGGCAGTAGGAAGCGCCCTGTAACTTTTTGGGCTAGCCCGTTCGGAGGAAGTGGCGGGGTACTGGGAGAAGTATATCGAGCCGGGCACGGAAGCTACAGACTGAGCCGGTGCCCTTACTCTGACAGCGTGGCCGCCGCTTTAGGGGTTCAGCGGCGGACCAGATAACGAGGCTGTCTAACCAGGCTGCCAACCAGCCTGACCTTTAGTTCGAGACAGCAGCAGTTTGAACGAGCTTCTGCGAAGCCTTGAGAGCCTGCCGTTGCTTTTCAAGATCCGTATTTTCCGTCTCGAGTTTCTTCTTCTCCTCCTCAAGCTTCTTGTTGGAGGCGTCGAGTTTTTGCGCTTCTTTCAGCAGAATCTGGTTCTTCTTGACGACAGCGCGCTGCGTGGTGACCTGCTCCTGCAAGACCTTGTTCTGCTCCGCGAGGTGCTGACGCAGGGCGGAATAGTCCACGGACGCATCGTTGGCGTTCGCAGGCAGCACTGTGGGCGTGGTTGTGGCGGTGGAGTTGCTGCTCTGGCAGAGTGCAGGCATGGCAGAGAGAGACAAAAGAAGGGCACATGTTGGAAGAAGACGCATTGTTACACCTCGTTCCTGTAGTTGAGCTTTATCGAGCGGCGCTCGGAAATGCTCCGAGCGGTAAGCATCGAGTGGCCCTATCCTACTGAAACCGCAAGGCCTTGGGAGTATCACTTTCGGGGTACGCAGGAGAAGTGCATATGCTGCTGATAAGCCAAAGCTTCTCCCGAATCTTGATGGACGGGCAGAAAGCATACAGTTCATGTGACTTATTTGAGAGTCGGTCGCAAGGCCTTTGGGTGAGGGAATTGCCCGTCTCACCCTTAAGTAATCATGCAGCAGGCCGTCCGCAGCTCTAACTCATGGTCAGCTCAGCTTGGAAGTCATTTCGCAGTGAAGCGTTCCGCCCCTCACAATGTCCGCGTGGTCGATGAGGTTGCCGAGGAGGGGCTTTCCATCAAGAGAAGCGCGGCGGACAAACACCGCGTCGGGAGCATTCCCTGGTGCCTCGACGGTAAACGTAACTCCGCCGGGAAGGTGCACGACGGCCCGGGGAAAGAGGGGACTTCCCAGGGTGTACTCCGGTTTCCGGGGCAGACGGGATAAAATCCGAGAGCGCTCAAGACGAACCACGCAGACATCGACCCAGTATCCTCGTCGCCGGCAAACGTATCCGGCGTGTAGAGACTCTGCATCACCTTACGCGCCCAGAATTGGGTAAGGTCCGGGCGTCCCGCATGGGAAAAGATGTAGAGAAGATGGTGTACCGGCTGATTGGAGTGCGCATATTGACCAAACGGTACCGCCGCCATCTCCGACATCTCGTGAATCTCGGCTCCGTACACACCGGCCTGGAAAATAGGGGGTGTCGATAACATCTCCTGCAGGGCCCGTGCCGCTTCTTTGTCGCCTCCCAGGGATTCGATCAGACCGCGAATGTTCTGCGGTGCGTCCCAACGGTGCTGCCACGCTGCCCCTTCCACGTATGGGCTACCCCACGTAAATGGATTGAAACGGAGTCAGCCAGGACCCATCTTCATTCTTGCCGCGAAAGAACTTTACCTCGGTGTCGAAGACATGCCGCCAGTTTTCGGAGCGCTTCATAAACGTGGCGTGATCGTCGAGCCTTCCAAGTGCCTTCGCAACCTGCGCGATGCAGAAATCACCGTAGGCCGCATCCACGGTCTCAGCAACGGATTGGGCGACGCGATCCGCGGGAACGTATTGCAGCTTGAGATACTGCTCCAGTCCAACCCTGCCGTAACCTTTGGCCGGGTCGCCGGGAATAGTCGCGTGTTTTTTCAATCCGTTATAGGCGCCTTCAAGGTCAAAGCCCGAAATGTGTTTCGCTGCCGCATCGCCAAACACCGAGTCGATCAGACTTCCGGTCATGCACGCCCGGTATCCCGGACACGGAAACTGAGGCAGCCAGCCTCCTTCCTTATAAGCATTCACCCATGCCTGCAGAATCTCACCCAGTCGCTCAGGAAACAGGATGGACATCAGTGGATACCAGGCACGATACACGTCCCAATATCCATGGTCTGCATACATCACACCCGGCATGACCTTGCCATTGAAAGCGCTGAAGTGATGCATTTTGCCGTCTGCATCCGGCTCGTGCCAGGTTCGTGGAAACAGGAGCACGCGGTACATGCACGAATAGAAGGTGCGGCGCTGTTCCTCGGTAGGCGCCTTCGATCTCGATTCGGCTGAGATGATCGTTCCATCTGGCTGCAGCCGAGCTGCGCAGGTCATCCACAGAACGCTGGCCAATCTCGTTGTGAAGATTCAGTGCTGCCTGCTCGAAAGAAATGAAGGAGGTTGCGATATGTGCTTCCATACGCAGGCCCTGTCGAAAGCGAACGATACCGATCCGGTGCGCACCAGCCTCTTTCACTTCAAAGCTGTCCCACGGACTTTGCAGCTGCAGCAGGTAGTAGGTCGCGAAATTGTCAGGCACACCACCGGAGTTTGCAGTCGACGTGAAACGGATAGATTGAGTCGCGGGATCGGGCTCGATCGGGCCCTGATGCCCCGGAATATCGAAGAGAAGGCCGATCGTCTCCTCGCGGCTTCGTCTTCTTCAAACGTTGCGGTCAGCACAGCGCTTCGATCCGTCGGGACCAACTCAATATGAGCGCGGTAGCGCAGCAGGAAAAGCTGCAGCGAATGAGGTGCAAGATGTGCCTGCTCGACAGCATAGGAGGAGGCGCGTGCGGCGGCCTGGGGATGGATGTCTCCACGAAACGGAAGAAAGGTCGCTTGCCCATAGTCGCTCAACCATGGGCTCAGTTGATGGGTACAGCGAAAACCCTGGATACGTCGAACGCCGGGCTGAAACATCCACGGTGTGTCGTCGTGAGACTGCAGCGTCCAGTGCGCCATGCCGAACGGGAGCGCGGCGATGGGCAGCGTATTGCCGCGCGAGAACTCCGGCGTCGATGCTGCCCCTTGGAGAAGGTTTACCCAGTCGACGGGATCGCGCCGCAACTCCGCACTCGGCGCTATTTGGCTCGTTCGACGCATCCCCGGCACGAACGACACCTTCCTCCATCAAAACGGAGCTGACCGCAGCCAGCCCGGAGGTTTTCAGGAATGCGCGCCTGCTTGGACCAATCGACTTATCCTTGAGCATCTTCGCCAGAGACACCTTTTCGTGAAGTGATTTTCTATCAGGACATTCGTGCCTATAGATAATGACACAGCGCGTTGCTTGGTCTTGAATCGGACGGGCCTCAGCCCATAAATAAAGGAAGCAAGAGCAATGGGTCTTAGTGTCTGCGTGAGAACCCACCAGTCCAGGATTCAGTCCCGAAGGGACGCCTGAGAATAGCCCAGCACGCAGTGCTGGGTAGGGTATACGAGCGAACTCCAGTCCCGTAGGGACGGCTGAAAGTAACTCTCACCCGCCCCTACGGGACTGGTGGGTTCTCACGCAGACAGCCGGACCAGGGCCGGATACAGTGTGCCTTGGTTAAGATTGAGAAGGCTGTCGGAAATCTGCTGGAGCCGGGTAGTGATCTGATAGGCGTGTTGTGACCCCATAGTGGCAAGAGTACGCAGGACAATGAGATCGAGCGTTCCCTGAAGCAATTGGATTGGTTCCTTTTCTTTACTAGACATCCCAGTAGAAGCTCCTGGGAGTAGGTCATCCCATTTCACTTGTTTGTCGAGTGAAGGTGAATGCGAGGCATTTTCACAGGCTACTCCTGCCGTGAAACCGCTCTCATTCCGAGATCCGGGTTCCCGTTGTCGTTGGCTATTTATGTCTTAGCGCGCCGGAACTCTCCAGCGGACTCCACAGCGGATTGCCCGCTGGAATATGCTCCACCCTCATTTTGGGAAACAAGGACCGCAAATCTTCCGCACACTTCTCCATGCCAGGCTCCTCTGACACTTCGTGGCCGAGGAGGATTAACGCCTTATGCCGCCCTTGCGCACTCGCGTCGCGCACATACTCCACCGTCTCCCACTCCGATGCCTCGCCCGCAATGAGCAACTCGACATCGTCGGACCTCAGCGCCGTTACCTGGCTCTCGAGCCCCGAAGCCCCAGGCCGCAGGGCTACGTGCGTAATCACAAGGTTTGGATCTCCCACCACGCGCAGCGTGTTTGCCTTTAGCTTCGTCTGAATCTCCTTCGCCAGAGCCATGAGGCTTATCGGCGGAATGGTCAGGAGGAATGGATTATCCGGTTTGGCATAACTCTGCCAGCCCAGTGCCTCCACTAAACCCAGTGCGATGTGGTCCGGAGGCGTTCCGTGGATCTCGTCATGCAGTCGAAACACCACCATGTGGTGCTGCTCGATGAATGCCAATTTCTCCTTATAGACAGGGTCGTCAGCAAAAAAGGCGGTATTGTCGCGATGATTGTAGAAAGTGGGCTCATGCGTGATCACCAGATTCAGTCCTCGCCGGTTTGCCTCCCTCAGGACTTCCATCGTGTCCAGGAATGTGGTGACGATTCCAGTTACAGGTGTAGCGGGATCCCCGGCCTTCACGGTATCCACCGTGTCGGCAACCGGAGCAGGATACCGCTGCTCGATCCGATGAATCACATCGGCAGCTGTGGACATCTGGGCGATTCCTGGAAGGGGAAGCAACATGAGACCGAACAGAACCTTGACCATGCGCATCTTTAGATCATGCATCAGCTACAGGCGCCGAACAAAATCCGTCGAGTCTCTGAACGCGCGTATTTGCCACCGCCTTGCAGTCCTAGACCGAGGCGGCTCCACTATCGGATTGACTCACTGCCTCACCGTGCCTGCAGCCCCTATCTCTTCAGCGGCTTTATAGGCTGGGAAAAAACTCTGTTTTGTATCAGCACGACTTTAGTCGTGCCGTAAATGATTGAGAATACGTCGGGCTGCCACGAATGGCCGGTTTAACTGCGCTCCCCTCGCTAAGTGCCTGCGACTTTCCGTGAAGAAAGTCGCATACGCTGTCCCAAATAACTGCCCATGAGGCGGCCATGCGTGGTTTAGCCCGCCAGTGCGGAGACCTTAATGAGCATAATGCGCTTAATGAGCACCCTTCCCCGCGCCGCTGGCGCCGGCCGATGGATCTGCCAAGGAAGGTGCGCGCGGAAGGGCGCTGACCTCAGGATCGCGCTCCATCGGCAGGTCACCGTCCCAAGGGCAAACCACGTTCGGGAGCGCGCATTGCGGGCGTGGATTGATAGCCGGAAGTAGAAGCTACTCAGCTCCATCTCGCCCGTGTACACTCAGGAATCGACCACCGCTGCAGGTTCCCCCTCACTGGGACGTGAATCCGAACGCTTTGGGGCAAGATGATCGCTTCTGGAACTGTCTTTGGGCCCTACAGAGTGATAGAAAAGATCGGCGCCGGCGGCATGGGTGACGTCTATCGCGCGCTGGACACCCGGCTCGAACGCGAAGTCGCTCTCAAGCTCATCTCCGACAGCTTTCTGGTCTCCGACCCGGGCACCGGCAGTCCTTCGCCCGCCGGCACTCCGCACTCCCGCGTCCACCTCTCCCATGAGCGCTTCCTGCGCGAGGCCCGGGCGGCCGCCACCCTGAACCACCCCAACATCTGCGCCATCCACGACGTCGGCGAGCAGGACGGGCAGCCCTACCTGGTGATGGAGTTGCTGCGCGGGGAAACGCTGAAGCTGTATCTCAGCCACCACAGTCTCTCCCCATCCGAGGTACTCACCCTGGGCCAGCAGGCGGCGAGTGCTCTGGCCGCCGCGCACGCCAGGGGCATCGTCCATCGCGATATCAAGCCGGCCAACCTCTTCGTGGTCGAGAGCGGCCGCGACCGCAAGCAGCTCAAGATTCTCGATTTCGGCCTGGCCAAGAAGCAGGGCGCTCGAGGCCTCGCCGGACTCCCGCTACTTTGACCCGCAAAACGATACCGCCACCGGCACGGCCACCGGGACGATGGATCTCACCACCCCCGGCTCGACCGTCGGCACCGCTGCCTACATGTCTCCGGAGCAAGCCAAGGGCGACCCGCTCGATGCCCGCACCGACCTCTTCAGCCTGGGCAGCGTGCTCTACGAGATGGCGACCGGGCAGGCCGCCGTTTGGCGGCCGCAGCACCGCCGAAGTGTTTGCCGCCCTGCTGATGAAAGATCCGCCCCCGGTCAGCAGCCTCAACCCGGCCATGCCCAGCGCTCTCGACCCCATCGTCGCCAAGCTGCTGGCCAAGGACCGCGATCAGCGTTACCGCAGCGCCGAGGAACTGCTTGCCGACCTCGAAGCCATTTCCGGCTCGGCCTCGCTCGCGCGCCATGCGCCCGCCGGCGGCTTCCGCCGATTCCGCCAGCTTCGGCTCCCGCTCCTGCGCCGCGAAGCAGGCCGGCGCCGTCCGCGCAACCGCATGATCGTCATCGGCGCCCTGCTGCTGGTGGCCTTGGCCGGCGGAGCTTTTCTGTTCCGCAATCACCTGGGCACCAAGCCCGGCCCCGCACCCAGCGCCGCAGCGCCGCCATCCGCAGATCAGGCGGCAAAGCCCGCGGCCTCTGAAAGACAGCATCATCGTCGCCGACTTCATCAACAAGACCGGCGACCCTGTCTTTGACACCACCCTGAACCAGGCCCTCCGGGTGCAGCTTGGCCAGTCTCCGGTGCTCGACATCATCAGCCAGCAGCACCTTCGCCAGAGTCTCCAGTACCTTGGCCGCAAGCAGGACGAGACCATTACCCCGCAGATTGCCCGCGAGATCGGCGAGCGGGAAGGCGTCAAGGCTATCCTTACCGGCAGCATCGCCCCACTCGGCAAGGCCTATGTCCTCACCCTCGACGCCCAGAACACTGCCAACGGCGACGATATTGCCAGCGAAGAAGCGACCGCGCCTGACAAGGAGCATGTGCTCGAAGCGCTCAACCAGGTCGCGACCGGCATGCGCGCCAAACTGGGGGAAAGTCTCTCCAGTATCCAGAGACTCAATGCTCCTTTCGGTCAGGCCACCACGCCGTCGCTGGAAGCCTTCCGCGCCTACGCTCTGGGCGACGAAGCGCATCAAAAGGGCAACGACATCCCCGAAGCGGAGGACCACTACAAACGCGCCCTGGAACTTGACCCCAAGCTGGCCATGGCTTGGGCCCGCCTCGGCGTCCTTAACCTGAACACCGGCGCGATCAGCGAGGCAACGCGAATACTTCACCCGCGCCTATCAGCTCAGCGACAATGTCAGCGAGCGAGAGAAGCTCTACATTGCCGGCCACTACTACTCCACGGTCGTGGGCGATCTGAATAAGAGCATCGAGACGCTGCAGGTCGCCACCCAGGAGTATCCGCTGCAGGTCGACAACTTCATCAATCTCGGTGTTTCCTACCTTGCCAACGGCGAGATTGAGAAGAGCGCCGCCGCCAATCGCAGGGCCCTCGCACTGCAGCCGGATAATGCCATCGCCCTGGAAAACGGGGTCGCGGGAGCGACCCAACTGGATGAACCAGCCGAAGCGAGAGAAGTATATCGCGGAAGCGCAGCGTCTCGGCTTGAACGGAACTTCCCTGCTTGGGATCGAAGCTGCAGTATTACGCCAGCCAGTCTGACTGGAACAGCGTGCAGAAAATCCTGGCCGAGACGGCCGGACGTCCCGACCAGTTCGTCGTCACCTCCTGTTGGGGCACTTTCCTTCCACAGCTCGGCCAGATTCAGCTGGCGAGGACCACCCTTCTCCGCGCGGCGGATCAGGCGGCGAGCGCCAAAGCGAAGGACGCCCAGGCTGGCGCCCTGCTCAACGCCGCCAGCGCAGGCTGGATGGTCGATCGATGCTTCGATCCGGAGCAAACCGTCAAACAGGCCCTGCAATTGGATAAAGGCAAGGTCACGCTCATCGCTGCAGCCACCGACACTGGCTGCTCTGCAATGAGGAGAAGCAGGCGAACCAGATGCTCTCTGACTCTCGAAAAGCGCTACCCGGAAGACACCCTCGTTCAGGAGCTGTACGTGCCCCAGTCCCGTGCCTGGCTTGCGCTCAAGGCCGGTGACGCGCAGCGAGCTCTCGTTCTGCTGGAACGGGTTCGAGCCCACGATGCTGCTTCCTATGCACCCTACCTGCGGGGTCTTGCTTACCTGCAGCTTAAAGACCCGCGCAATGCGATCGCCTCGTTCCAGGATGCGACCCGTCTGAAAGGCCTTGCCTATAACATCGGCAGTCCCTATGCCTTGTCCTTTCTCGGGCTTGGCCGCGCCTACGCCATGGCCGGCGATAAGCCAGACGCGAAAAAAGCCTACGACGTCTTCTTCACCGAGTGGAAGAACGCCGACTCCGACCTGCCTGTCATCGCCGAGGCAAAGAAGGAATACGCGCAGCTGTAAAGATATGGATGGCAGAGGGCAGTGGCTCTTATCCCCATGCTCCTGCAACCCAAACGGCAGTGCCGTTTACCATAGGGATAGGCGACCAGAAAGGGCCGCCTTCCCTGGATGACAGCCGCCAGCCGCAGATCCTTCGAACGCACGCTCGCCAGCGCCAAGCGAACCATGGTGCTGAGCGAGATCGTGAGCCTGGCCATCGACAGCTTTCGCACCAACAAAGTGCGCGTCATGCTCACCTCGCTGGGCATGGTCATCGGCTCGGCCTCGCTCATTCTGGTCGTGACCGTTGGGCTGACCGGCAAACAGTACATCCTCCACCTGATCCAGGCCATCGGGACCAACATGGTGGAAGTGGAGTACTCCGGCGGCGGACCAGGATCGAACGCGCAACACGACTTCCGCAACGATTACCTGACGCGCGAGGACGAGACGGCGGTCCTTGAGCAGGTGCCGTCCGTGGCCTACTCCTCGCCCATGCTGCAGATGCATGACCGCATCAGCTTCGGCAATGGCGTGGTGAAAGACATTCTGGTGCTTGGCGTCTCACCCCAGTACAGGCAGGTACGCAACCTGATTCTGATCGCCGGGCGTTTCTTCGACGAGGAGGACGATGCCAGTCATGCCAAAGTCGCGGTGGTAACCGAGCCCTTTGCCCGGCAGAAGTTCGGCACCGCCAACGCGCCGTCAATCAATCCTTTGAGATCAGCGGCATCCCGTTCACCGTCATCGGTACTTTCAAAGAGGCCGTGGATACCCTGGGACAAACCGAGGTTGCCGATCAGACCATCCTGATCCCCTACTCGGTCGCGCGCTACTTTACCGGAACCGAATGACGTCAAGATGATCTTCTTTTCCATCCGCGACACCGGCGATGTGGAGCTGGCGACCAAACAGATCCTGCAGGTGATCCAGTCGCGACACCAGCCCAGCTCGGTCTATACGGCACAGACTCTGACCGAATTGCTGAGTACGGCAGCGCTGATCGCAAATGCGCTGACCCTGGTCCTGCTGCTGGTATCGTCGGTGACGCTCGCCGTAGGCGGCATCGGCATCATGAACATCATGCTGGCGAATGTGCGGTCGCGGATCCGGGAGATCGGCATTCGCAAGGCGCTGGGGGCGACGTACCGCGAAATCAAGCTGCAGTTCCTGATTGAGGCGGTCTTCATTTCGCTGAGCGGCGGCATCATCGGGACGATTCTGGGCCTGGCCGTTCCCTATTCCGTCCGGCTCTTCACCTCGTACCGCATTCCGATCTCAGGACTGTCCGCGATTATCGCGCTGGCTGCGGCGACGCTGGTGGGCGTCGTCTTCGGCACTCTTCCCGCCACCCGTGCCGCGCAGTTGGATCCGGTCGAGTCCCTGAAATTTGAGTAGTGACGGACAGCCAGGCTATAGCCACGCGCTGAGAAGACGGCCGGCGGTGCCACGGATCGCGAGCTGATCGCTACGTCCACTAAAGTAGCGCGCGTTGATCTCGGCGGCGCCAAGATCCTCAAGGCTGTGGAAGCGAGAGAGCTCGGCGGCGATCTCGGCCGGGGTAAAGAAAAGCTGGAAGGGCTCGCCCGCTTTTTCAACCCGCGAGGCAAGCGAGTCGTGCGCGAGCCGTTCGAGCGAGTGGAAGCGCGTCGCGTGGTTGTCCGTAATCCAAAGTTAGGCCGCTTCCCGCAGGCTGTGCGGAGATGAAGCTGAGAGTGGCGCGGAAGGCCTCCAGGGTGAGGTAGGGAACGACCCCAAGCCAGGCGAAAAAGGCAGGCGCGCCGTAGTTGAAACCGGCAGTCGCGAAGCTGCGCGGAGAGCGACTGGCGTTCAAAATCGACCGGTGTGTAGGTGAGGCTATCTGGAATGGCGATGCCGTTGCGTTGCAGCAGCTCGCGCTTCCACTGTTGAGTAGCGGGGTGGTCTACCTCAAAGACGCGAAGCTTGGCATAGGGGTTTCGATAGGCGAAGGTATCGAGTCCGGCGCCGAGCAAAACGTATTGTTCGACGCCGCTCTCGACCGCCCGCCTCAGGTTATCTTCGGCATAGCGGCTGCGGGCGACGAGAAACGCGCGAAGCGCGATCGAGAAGGGCCGGTCCGGCCGCAACGGAGTTCGCCGCAGTTCCTCCGCGTAGGTCGCGCCGAGAATCGCAACCGCAATAGGATCGTCGAATACCACCGGCGAGTCGTGAATCTGGTGAGCCGCGCGGCGCAACGCCACGCTGAGTGCGGTTCTCGATGGAATGGCCTGCTCCATGGCGCAGACTCCATCTTAGAGCGGATGCAGGATTTACATTGCCTCGGCTGACAAATCCGTCGTCAACAAGTACCATGGCGCCATCGTGCGCAGGCTCCGTCGCCGCGCCTCAGCTCCGACACTCACTCGAAAGGAATAAACCCATGCCGAGCCCATTCGTTCACCTCGAACTCAGCACTCCCGACCTCAAGAAAGCGAAAGACTTCTACGGTCAGCTCTGCGGCTGGACATTCAACGATGCTCCCATGCCCCCACCCATCAACACCTACTCGGTCTTCAATCCTGGAACCGGTCCTGGCGGCGGTTTAATGTCCATGCCGGGTGCTCCCACCGGATGGCTCGCTTACATCGGTGTCGAAGACATCCACACCGCCACCGATAAAGCTGCAGAACTCGGCGCTAAGGTGATCCGCGACGTCCAAGAGGTCCCAGGCCACGGCTGGATGTCCATTCTTATCGATCCAACGGGAGCTAGTATCGCCCTATGGCAGGGCAAGCAAGCCTAGCTTGCCTGCGGACGGGTGCCCCACGTTCGCCCCAGCGTACGTGGGAGATAATGCTCTGTTTCCGTTGCTTTCCCTGGAGGGTCCCCGGATTTCCTGTCGCAGGTCGGTAGCGTTGTCGAACTTCATGCGGCTTTCCTTAAAAGTCGTCCACCGGCGTTGCCGACCCGCAGGATATGAAACGGGACATTTCTTGTCCTCGGCAGGAAGTGCAACAAATCCCCGGGTGCCCCATCCTTCGCGCATTTTGCGAAGGGTGGGATACCACAAATCTCGATACCGACCGTCACGCATCCCACCCTTTGCAAAGAACGCAAAGGATGGGGCCCCACCTGTCTTTCCGTGGTGCTTCTTGCCGTGCCAAACACCAACCGCGGCTAAATCGAGAACTTGTTTCTTCTCAGCGAGCCGTACACGCGGTCCTGTCTGATGCTGAGAAACAGGAAATCCAAGTACGCCGCGGCGAACGTGGAGCACCCCTTCAGCTTTGCTGTAACGACTTTTCGCGCGCTTATTTTGCTTCGACTTCCGCTCTTGCCGGCACTACGTTCCAGCCTCGAATAGCTATGATGGCGGCGGGGCTCGCCTTCGCCTCAGGATAGCTGATCTCCACCACTCGTTTCTCTCCCGGCAGCAGCGATACGTAGTTGTCGGAAAAGTATGCCGGCAAGATCCGCTCTCCGTCGCTTGCCCGCAGCAGGGTCAGCTTGGCCGCCAGTGCAACCGCCGGTCCTGTGTTCTCCAACGCAACCGTGACGTGAGCCTCGCCCCCGGAGTTCGTTTGGGCGACCGCCCTGGCTGTTACAGCCACCTCCGGCAGGCTGTTCATCCCACGATAGATTTCGCTGTCCGCCGCATACCAGTAGAAGTTCTGGGAAAGCAGAGCACCCTGCGCGTCCTTCAGTTCCATCTCCACAAAGACCACGTCCGTCGCGCTCGCCAGGCCAATATCGACGAGGTAGGAGGTGGTGACTGCCTGCCGCCGGTGCAGAGACAGTCTCCTGATGCTCAAAGACACTCGTGCCGTCGCCGCGCACCGCATGCACCTGCAGAGTCGCACCCCCCATCGCCTTCTCCGTGTTGTTCACCACCGCCGCGTGCAAGTCCGGCAGATTCATCTGCACATGCACCGGTCTCGGCGGCCTTCTTCACCCCGTAATACGAGGCCTGCGTGTCATAGTCCGAGCTGAAGATCTGCCACATCGTGCTCGGCCAGGCCGGCTGCGTCATCCACAACAATCGCCCGCTGTTCGGCGCCCACAGATGGGCGTTAAAGCCCTCGAAGATGGCGCGATGATCGACATAGTTCAACATCTGCGCCTTGCGCTCGAAATCCGCAAGACTGGTCGCCGCACCGAACTCCGTAGCTATCTCCCGCATGAACGGGGCCACATCTCCGTTACCGCTCTGGTGCCAGTCGTGGTAAGCCCACGCGTCGCTGACGGGCCATTGATCAGCGGGCGCGATGGTATGTTGGAACGATTCCAGGGTCGACATCGACGGGGTGCCCACCTCCACCGAGAAGCCCCGGTCAGCGTGGTAAAGAACTTCGAAGGCGGTTTGTAACTGTAAGGCCCGCTGTTCTGCAGGTTCACCTGGTTAGAGCTGGCCGAGTAGTAGCGCGTCCGTCCACCTCTCGCACCAGCTTCTCCAGGCCCTCATTGATGATCGGCGGCGGAACACCTTCGTTGCGCCCGCACCAGACGGCTATCGAAGGATGATTGCGAAAGCGAAGAATCGTATCCTTGGCATTCGCCAGAAACAGTGCAGGGTCTGCCGGCTCAAGATTGTAGTTTTGCGTCGAATCCCAAAAGTCGTTCCAAACCAGCAGGCCGTATTCGTCGGCCAGATCGTAGAAGACCTCCTCCGTGTCCTGGCCCATCCAGTTGCGGATCATGTTCAGGTGCGCGTCCCGGTGCAGCCGGAAGAAGGGTTCGAGGTGTTCGCGCGAGACGCGCTTGCGGTAATCGTCCATGCCCCAGTTGCCGCCCTTGCAGGCGATACGCACTCCGTTCACTCGAATCACCAGGTAGGGGGCGGTCTTCAGGTCCGTTAACGTGCGCAGTGAGCTGGAATTCTCCGCACCGGGATAAAGCGACGCCACCCACCCCAACGATGTCTGCCGCAGGGCCTCGTGCGACTGGTCCACCACCTTCTCACCTTTTGTATCCGCCGGGGAAAATTCAACCCGCCGCAAGTTTCCCTGCGAATCCAGCAGGGAGAGCTCATAGCTGATCTCCCGCATCCCAAAGCGCACCTGCTTTTCCGATAATGTTCTGCCCCCAGCCGTAAACCAGACCTTCATGGTGTGGAGCGCGGGCTCGCCGTACCCGTTCGGCCACCACAATCTGGGCTGCTTCACCTTCAACTGCGCGTAGTCGGCAGGACGTAAATCGAACCTGAGTCTCCTCCGCCGCTGACGGTAACTTGTTTGGTTACATTTACGTCGTCAAAAGAAATATGCACCTCACCCCGAACCGGCGACCTCGACAGGCTGGTGAGCGGCACGGCAATTTCCACGTCGGCCTCGCTGCCGTCGTGTTGTGGCAGAGTCGTTATCACCTGCACATCTCCCACGCTCGAACGGCGCCCGAAGCGGTCAGGGTTACATCCTGCCAGATGCCTGAGTTGCGGTCGCGCACGCCGGGTATCCAATCCCAGCCCTCGGTTGCCGCGAACGTTGGTCCATCAAGCACCATGATGCCGCCGTTTTCTCCTGGACCGCCTTTGATCGACTGCTCCTGCGGGATCCCAGGATGCGGAGGCGGGGAGATGCGGACAGCCAGCGTGTTCAGGCCACTCTTCTTCATCAGGGCAGTCACGTCGAAGCTGCCGCGCATGAACGCGCCTCGAATCTCTCCCAAATATTTGCCATTCAGCCATACCGATGCGGCGTAGTTGATCCCTCAAAGGTCAACGTCAAATTCCGCCGATCCTTATCCTGCCGGTCTTGGAGAACTGGCGTCGGAAACTCTTTCCGGTACCAGTAATCCTGCTTGTTCAGCGATTCCGGGATAGCCAGGTTGTTCAGGCCGTAATCCGGATCGGGATAGATCCCCCGGTCCACCATCGTCGTCAGCACGGTGCCGGGCACGATTGCATGCATCCACTCACTGGCATCGTAGGAGCCGCTGGAAACCGCTTCGGCCGTCGCGCTTACCTTGGGTGCGGCCTGCATCCTCCACCCTCCGCGCAGGATCCATTGACCGGGTTCGCCCGGCATCAACGCTTCGGTCGTGGACGCTACCGGTTGGGCCATGGGTGCCTGGGCAGCAGCATTGCTGTGTGGCAAGGTAGACGGGTCCTGCGGAGCGATCAATCCCGCTTGCCCGCGGGTCTGTACCGGCCATTTCGCCGAACCATCTCTCAAACTCCACCCGGCTGAAGTCCGGTTGAGCCCGGCTCATCCGCTGTAGCTCGCTTCCTGCCATGGCACGGCGGATGAGCGTCAACCCGCCCAACTCCCCGCCAAAGTGTTCAGCCTCGTTTATGGGCGAGCTGCCGGAGCCAGCATCAGCGACGGAGCAAGCGCATCGTCTCCGGTGACTCCGTGACCCACCTCCACGCCATCGGCGTAAAGGTGCGCATCCGGGCCGTTAAATGTCGCAGCCACCAAGTGCCACGAGTCCAGGCGTAAGCATCACGTCCGATCGCACGACCGCATCACGCCCGGCGTACAGCGCCAGTTTCCCGTCGCTGGTCCCCAAAGAGCGCGAGCCGGCAAATCAGGATTGCCCACAACCGCGAGCACCGTGCTTCCCGCCATCGGCTTGGCCACGCGAACCCAACTATAGATCGACCACTGCGCCCCGGGATCCAGAAGCACATCGTCCGCCGCCAGCGGCTTCGTTAAACCTGTGCCCGCTTCCAAAAACACGGCGTTGTAAGGCCCATAGGCTATGGACGCCGTCGGGCATCTGGGCCAAGCCACAACTAACCGACAACACCAGCAAGATAGCCGCTATCGATCGAAGCATGCCGGCAAACGCTGGCTTTCCTCTGAGAGTTGTCCAAACCATCTTCATCCGCTCGACCGTCCTGCCTCCAGCCCGGACATGATTCTAGCAGCGCTGCGAATGGCCCACGGTGGCGGCTGCCATCTCTCTTAACGCACGAAAGAAAGGGCTGCTCCAGCCGGAAGCATTTCATCCATGAAAAAGCCCGCTCCAGATGGAGCGGGCTTTTTGCATCCGAGCTGCGAGTTGGTGCGAGTCAGATCTGTCGAACGCGGCCGCGTGTGACGAGACGGAGCAATAGGGTCAGTATGACGGCCCCGATGACAGCGACGATGATGGAGTAGATGAGGCCACCAGACCCTGCGAAGCCAAGGTGCGTAATAAGGAAGCCACCCGCCAACGCCCCCAAAATGCCGACAATGATGTCCATGAGGACGCCGTAGCCCCCGCCGCTCATGAGCTTGCCTGTGAGCCAACCTGCGATGAGACCTACAATGATCCACCAAATGAAACCGTGCATAGTTCCTTCCTTATCTGTTTCTTGTAGAGTCGTTTCTTGAGTAGAAGCAAGTTTGAATTGCTTGCTAGGCAGAGAGTCGCATTCTGAAACACAACCTATCCTAAAGTCACCCCCGACAAGAAATTACCTTTCAAGCCCGCCGTGGTTTGGTAGGAGTGGGTAATGTGCAGCCGTCCTTTCGTGGGAAAGAACGGCTGCAGAAGGGATGCTTTAGCGGTGTCCTCCACCGCCCGCAGATCCGGCAGATCCCGCGGAGGATCGGCTTGACGAAGCAGCACTTTGCATGCCGCTGGAAGAGGCCCGGCTCATCGACGGCGCGCTGGCAGACGAAGACTTCCGGCATTCCCGCCCCTCGTCCCTGTCCCTCAGACGCACCGCGCGGCGCGAAGGAGACACTCGTACTTGCCATACCGTGCTGCGCCGCCCCTCTCGAGAACCCGTTGAGTTTCCCCAGGGTGCCGCGCGGGACACCTAAGCCGGCGGAATCACCGCGGAATACAAACTTGTCATGCCCGTCGAGGCTCGAAGCGTTGAGCGGCTTGAGGTTAACCGGCACAACTAGCGGATGACCGGCTGACGGTGGCTGGTTTGGCGGACGAGGGCGCGTGACGCCGGCCGGCGCATTTGCCATTGGCCCCAAATTTGCCAGTCCCATCCAGGCGCCGCCCGGCTGCCAACCCCAACCGATACCCTGACAGAAGGCCCAGCTACCGTAATGGTAGGGTGTCCAGCCCCAGGGATACGGAGAAACCCAGGAATAGCCAGCGCTCGGATAGTAGGCCCATGCGCCGCTCCCATATGGATCTCCAGCTCGCGCTGGTAAAGTATGGCCGCCACATGGATCCGCCGCATCCCGGAGACGAAGCTTCCGTAGTAATTCATGTCGTTGATGCCGTAGGAGTAGGGCGAGTTCCCATACGAGCTCGCGTTGGCAAAGCTCTTGTGGTACTGCGACGGCATTGTTGTCCCAGGCGTCTAGCGGTTCCTCGGCCACGTTCTTGGCAATGACGGGTTGGCTTTGACCTGCCAGGCTAAAGGTCACCGTCTTGTCCTTGCCGACGGTGCTGATGCCCGAGGGTTCCTCAACCATGCGCTTCGCCGTGCAACACCGCCAGGCTTGCCTGGTCCGCCGTCAGCTGCAGGCGGATGTGACTGTCCGGCGGCAGGTTGATCTTGTTCTGGCCGACGTTCACGGTGAACTCGTTGCCCTTGGTGTTCACCAGGCTCACATAGACCATGCCCTGCACCACATTGATGGAGGATGCCTTGGCGCCGGATGGGAGCAGCTCGAGTCGGGGAAATTCGACCAGGGAGTTCTGCGCCACGCGGACGGTGCTGTTGTCTTCGAACTCGACCTCAGCGACGCCATCGCCGGTCTTGAGCCTTTCTCCCTCGACCACCGGCAGATTCGCCATTGCACCTTCAAAACCCTTGCCGGTTTGACGGTCAAGTCTGCACCTCGCCCTTGACCTCGCTCAGGCGAACAATGCGAACTTTGGAATGGCGGATGCTGGAGCTGGAGGTTTGCGGAGCTGGCGATTATCGGCAGCGCTTGCGCTGTCGCTGGGCGCTGCATTCGCGGGAGCGACGGGCTCCTGCGCTGGGGACGATAATCCAACGAGCATCCATGCCAATAGAGCCGCTGTGCTGATTCCAGAAGTGGTTCGCATGTCCGCCTCCTCTTCAATTCCGGCAGGGGACTTTGGTTGTCTTCAGTTAAGATTGGGAAAGGGGGAGCTTTCCCGCTGAGCTTCCTGCGCGCCAGCTTAACGACAGGGATGTTAGCACCTTCTACTCAGGGAACGCGAGAACTTGTTTGACAGCCACTAAACATTCCCGTTATCGGAGCTGGTACCGTGCCAGTAGCCGGGAAAGAATGCGTTCTACGCTGGGCGCGAGCGTGATGTCCATCTGGTAAAAGCGGAAGAAATTCTCCTCGCCCGGCGCATCGGCGGCTACTTGCTGGTAGCGATCGAGGACATCGGTGACAAAGGCGAGACGCTCGGCTTCCGGCAGATGCTGGGTCCACTCAACAAAAGTCACGGAGCCAAAGGCCAGAAAAGCGGAGCGCGATTGGAAGTCCCAGGCCTTGGCTTCGGCTATGGGTTCGGCAGACCTGAAAGCCGTTCCGCTCGGCCAAATCCCACGTATTGCTCCGACGTGAGGTGGAGATAAGGATCGTGAAAGGTCTTGAAGTAGCCGATCCAGCGAGGGGAGAGACGGGTTTCTTCGATCATGTCTTCGAGGCTCTTCCGCTTACCTTTCGGCACCAGGCGCAGCTGTGCCCGGCCGTCCGGCTTTACGGCGGAGCGGATGGATTGGAGCGCCTGGTCCTGCTCCGGAATCCAGTGCAGTGCGTTGAACGAGACCACGAGATCGAACTCGTGCTGGTAGGGCAAATGCCGGGCATCCGCGACGGCAAACTGAAGATTGGGGTGAAGGCCGGGGTCACTTGGGCCGCTGCGAAGGCAATCATGCCCGCCGAGGCATCCACGCCGACGACTGTGCCCTGGGGAACGCGGGCGGCAATCTCAGCCGTGTCTTCCCGTTCCCACAGCCGATATCGAGAATCCGTTCGGTGCCTTTGAGGTCAAGCAACGAAAGGACCTCTTCGGCCATGGCCGCCTGAAGCGCGGAGATCCGCGCGTACTCAGATGCGTTCCATTCCGTCATACCTTGCGTCCCCCGTGGGTCACGGCCCCGGCAGCATCGCGGAAGGCCTGCCGCATACTGGATACCGCGCCATGATATCCGCTTTCTCTTTCCATGACGCCCCAGGTCGCCTTCGGAGGCACTTACGCCAGGGCCTGTTCGCGCATTAGAACAGACCTGTGAGCACTGCTCGTATCATGCCCGGAGGACGGATCGATCGCCAGAAAGTGCCGCTCGGGCCGAATGGCCGTGGTTTGTGCCGATGGTGCTCGCTGGAGGTGCCCCCACGCCGCTTCACCTTCAGCTCGGAATATTGAGTGCACGAATGGAAGCTTCGGTCTCAGCCAGGATATTTGCGCGAGCAGGTATTGGAGCGCGATCGGGGCGTGTGCGCCCACTGTGGACTGCACACGATCTTGTAGCTGAGCAGCTGAAGCGAGCGCGCGGCGCCGCCCGTCTGGCCCTAATGCTTCACTGGGGATTTAACACGCGTATCCGTAAGAGTCCGTGGGATGCCGACCACATCCTCCCGGTGGCAGAAGGCGGTGGGGAGTGTGATCTCGATAACATTCGCACGCTATGCCTGCGTTGTCATCGAGTAGTTACCATGCAGCTTCGCGAGCGAATCCGTCGCGCGAAGGTAGCAGCCATGCTCATCGCCGAATCGGAGTAAGGAGGCGGGTCGTAGCCTTTTGCCGGCCGGATCTAAGCCTTTTCGGGATGGCCCGGCACCTCTGGTCTGCGATGCGGAATGGCCGCGCCATGCCCACTATCGGCAAATAGGTGCACCAACTTTAAAGCATCTTTCCTTTTATTATGGTCTCGCAGACCCTTGCTCGTGTCACTTGCAACCACGTGGATCTCCCACAATAGTCGACTGGCTGCCCGAACGCCTGAATGCTAGCGTTGCCCAAGCATCGAAAACGAGGAAGACACTTTGAAGAATCGAAGCACTTGCATAGCGTGCTCTGCCTTAATCGCCGCGTTGGGCGACTCTGGCAAATTGTCGCCAAGCCGCTCCAGCATCAACCAATTCCGCCGGACCAACTGCAGCTTAACCGCAAAGGCTGTCGTGCCCAATACGCTTCTGGACTACACTCTACGCAAACTGAGGAATGATCTACGGTGTTTGCGCCGGAGAGTCAGGAACTTGTCAACATTGCTCTTATCGACCAGGGACACGCCGGTGTCGACGAAGGCTGGGATGGGCGATTGCGCATCCGACCCATAGTCCCGGGCCAAGGGCTTGAGCGGATAGTGATGAAGGTCATCCAGAGCCTTGAGACCAAGGAAAGCCATGGTAAAAGGCTTCTGGGAAATGGTGGCCTGGATGGTGCCGTCTTTGACCAGCTCAAGCGTCGCCTGGTCGACGTCCATGGCCATCAGCATGGCGTCTTGCGGCTTGGCGCGTTTGAAGGCTTCGCCTACATCCTTGCCGGCGGAAGCCTCCAGGCATATGTACGCGTTTATTTTTGCCGGGCCCGTCCGCGCCAGGTATTCCTGCGCCTTATCCATCGCCGCGGTCGACTGTCCCTTCATGTCAAAGACCTCGACAATCTTGATTCCGGGATAGTTGGCAAATACATCCTTGTACCCTTTAAGCCGCTCCTCAAGATTGGGCTGGCCGGGCATGGTGAAGAAGACGACATTTCCTTTGCCGTTCAATTGGGCGGCCACGAATTGGCCGCCCAACCGCCCCGCCTCCAGGTTGTTGGTGCCGATGAAGTAGAGCCGCTGGCTGTCTGGAGCATCGGAGTCCATGGTGATGACGGGAATCCCGGCGGCAATCGCCTTATTGATCTCCGGCCCCATCAATTTGGGATCGGAGACGGATACCAGGATTCCGGCGGGCTTCCTGGCGACTGCGGCGCGAAACTCATCCACTTCGATTGCAGGATTGAAGGTATCGGGCCCGCGCATGTCTTCCGTAACGCCATACTGCGCGGCGGCCCTGGTGAATCCTTCGTGTGCCGACTGCCAGTAAGTCAGATTGATGTTGGTGGCAATCAGAAAGTAGTGTTCAGATTTGTTGTGGCGCTCACATCCGCCGACAATCATGGAAAGGGCCATGGCCAGTGCCGCCAGGAGAATTTGCTTTTCGCGCATCTTCATAGTCCGCCTCCAGGACGATCCATCAGATCCTCGATCGCGAGTGGACCGGGAGAGGCTCCTGAAAACCGGGCATCCCGGTGAGGCGCCGAATTCTACTCCTAACAGTTCTAGAATGAAAAGAGGTTTTCGCAGTGGCTCTCGCCTTACCGGAATGGCAACAAGATTGAGCTGCCGCCAACGATACCGCTGCGTCTGGCGGCGGTGTCGGTCTACGGAGACCGTCAAATCAGGGTTTCAAAGAGAGATTAGATCACGTTCCCGAGCCATGGTGTGGTTGAGGCCAGAGATACCAAGGGCGGACGAGTGGGCTTCGAGCGGACGCGAGAGTGGCGCGGGGTAGAGAACCCATTTACAGGTTTCATTGTGAACGAGTACACTCGGCGCGCGCTGTTAGGAGATCGCAGAGATGGCCCATATCGGTGCAAGGTTTAAATCCGGAGAGAGAGTCCCCAGCAACGGCAGTAAGTGGAGGACTCCGATGAGCGCTGTGCTCAAACAATGCGCGGTAAGTGCAATGGCTGTTGCAGTGCTGCTTCTTGCGGGCTGCTCGCAATCGGCCAAGCCCTCGGCCAGCGATGAGTCTGAAGCGGCAAAGCAGCGCCGCTGGTCCTCCGGAACCCGTGACTGCCAAGACGGCCTTTTGGCCGATGTACACGTCCGCCCGGAGCTGGACTACCGATCTCGTGACACTTAAGCTCATCGCTAAGGAAGTCCCAGGGTTTAAGAATGAAGCGGGCAAAGCGGCCATGTGGGAGGCGACGTTTGGCTCGCCCAGCCTGCATCAGTACCGGGTTTACTCTTACTCAATCGCCGCCGTCCCGCCGGACATTTTCAAGGGCGTGGTTGCCGGCCTCGGAGTTGCCTTGGAGCGGCATAACGCGCGACGCTATGCCGATTGATACGACTCTCTTCAATGTCGATTCGGATGCCGCATACCAAGCCGCGGCAGCGGATGCAGCGGCTTGGCTGAAGAAAAATCCAGACAAAGAAACTCTCACCATTTGAACTTGGGGACACCTACAGGTTTCCGGCGCCCGTCTGGTATCTGGTGTGGGGAGCAAGAAGTCCGGCTATGTTGCCTTCGTCGATGCCACCAGCGGAAAGGTGCTCAAGAGCAACAAGAACAAATAGACGGTTACGTTTGCCGTCGCAAGAGCCCATGCGAATGGCTGATTTTGAAGTCCGCACGAGGAGACCTCCGCAGCAGGAACTATGCTCTCCCTCTACGTTCCAGTTTGTCTCATCTCATGATTGATTCTATGGTCGGGGCGGAGGGATTCGAACCCCCGACCCTCTGCTCCCAAAGCAGATGCGCTACCAGGCTACGCTACGCCCCGATTCTACGGATTGTATCGCAACCAGCGTCCGTCAGGCGTGGTGGCGCGAGCCACTCCAGAAACCAGAGAATCAGGAAGATCGGGGCCAGAAAGATGGCGGCCAGAGTGCACGGCAATCAGCATCAGGAAGACCCAGTCTCGCCAGGTTTGCCGCCGCGATTGCTCCAGATGGCGAACGATCAGCGCATAGTTGCGCCGGTTCGCCTTCCACGCGATGTCAAAGGCATCGCCCAGCAGCGGAATCGTGCCCAGCAGCACCTCGATGCCCGATGTTGACCACCATTCTGAGCAGCGTGATGTACGGCACGCCGCGCACCCAGGCGGCAACCACGATGATCGTGGAAGCGAGGCCGCCGATAATGTCTCCCAGGCCGGGAACGAGGCCGATGATGCCATCCAGTCCAAAGCGGATGGAGGTGCCGGGGATGCGAAACCAGTCATCGAGCACGTGCGACAGCAAATCGAGATTTTCGTCGGCGAACAGAGCCGCTCGCCTTCTGAAAACGAGGCGGAGCCGGCTTCTGGGGCGGCAGAATCTCGGGTTGGCGATTGCTCGGCATAGGCAGAAACGCGACCTGTGGAAGGCGTCGGAAGGCGCCGTCCGGAGCCGCTGCGGAGCGCGAACCCGGATGCTACAATCTAAGTCTATATGGCGGCTATAGTTCAGTGGCAGAACGCCGGACTGTGGCTCCGGATGTCGTGGGTTCGACCCCCACTAGCCGCCCCAGTCGAAGCCATTCCTGCCTTCACCGGCGGAGTTAAGTTCCAGGTGGAAGACGCCCACGTGAACACCCGATCATCCTCTTCCACGCCAAGCCCCAGGTGCAAGCCGCCGACGTGACCATCCGATCGTCTTCGTCCGCGCTGTCTGGCTCGGCTGCTCCGGCTGGGCTTATCCCACCTGGAAACCGGAATTCTACCCGCCCAAAACGTCCGCCAAGAAAATGCTGGAGTACTACGCGACGCAGCTTAACTCGGTCGAGGTGAACTACACCTTCCGCCATCTGCCCTCGGCGGCCACGGTCGATGGATGGTTGGCGCAGACCGGGGCGGACTTCCGCTTCTCCTTCAAAGCGCCGCAGCGCATTACGCATATCAAGCGGCTGAAGGAGTGCAGCGACGCGCTCTCTGCCTTTTACTCAGCTCTGCTGCCGGTCATCCGCGCCGGACGCATGGGCGTGGTTCTCTTTCAGTTGCCGCCGAATCTCAAAGCGGACCCGGCCAGGCTTGCGAGCTTCCTCAAAGAAGCCGCGCCGGAGGGCACGGCCACGCTGCGCGTCGCCTTTGAATTCCGCCATGCATCGTGGTTCGCAAGCGAGATCTTCGACCTGCTCCGGCAGCATCAAGCCGCGCTGTGCGTGGCCGAGAGCGACGAGCTGCAGACACCGGATGTCATCACCGCCCCGTTCTGCTGCTACCGGCTGCGCAAGAGCGACTACGGAGCCGCTGACTTGCAGCAGATCGAAGACGCAGCTGACCGCAAAGGCCACGCAGGGAGATGTTTTCGCGTACATCAAGCACGAGGACTCGCCCAAAGGCGCGTTGCAGGCCGCCGCCCTGCTGACCAGGCTGAGAGCGCAGTGAGCGAAACGAGCGACCTTCTGGCCGAAGCCGCAAGCAGCCTCGGCGCAGGTGGAAGAATTTCTTCCGCGGCGGTTTCTGCGCAACGGCCACCTGCAGACATTGGTGGGCAACTTTCTGCCCGCGGCAATATGTCTTGCCTGAGGCCGAGGCGCACATCATTCGAAGTCGACGCAGGCAAGGGAGCCAGCGGAAAGCAAGACTTCCGGCTCGACGGCAGTCAGAACCGGCTAGAGCAAGCGCAGACCGATGTCCGTGCCCGCGGCGCAAGCCATGTGCTTTGCCATTGCCATTGGCAGGCAAATGCCAGCCAGCGCCCGACCGTGCTGCTGGTGCACGGCCTGGAAGGATCCTCCCGCTCGCAATATGTGCTGGGCAATTCGGCGCGGGCGTGGGCCGCGGGGTGCAATGTCATCCGCATGAACATGCGCAACTGCGGCGGCACCGAGCATCTGTCACCGACACTGTATCATTCCGGACTTTCGGGCGATGTTGCAGCGGTGATGCGGACGCTCGCCGCCGAGAAAGGCCTCCGGCCTTTGCGCTGGTGGGCTACTCCATGGGCGGCAACCTGGTTCTGAAGCTGGCGGGTGAGCTGGGCGCAGACGCGCCGCGATTATCTGAAAGCCGTGGTTGGTGTTTCGCCGGCGATGGACCTGGCGCGTCTCCGCCGATGCGCTGCACAACATCTCCAACCGCGTCTACGAGTGGAAGTTTCTGATCGGCTTGCGGCGGCGCTTTCGGCGCAAGGCGGAGCTCTTTCCTGCCATCTATTCGACCGAGGGCCTGGAGAGGATTGCGACCTTGCGCCAGTTTGACGACAGGATCACCGCCCGCTACTCCGGCTTTCCCGGCGCGGATGACTATTATGACCGCGCATCCAGTTCCCGGGTGGCGTCGCAGATTGCCGTGCCCGCGCTGGTTCTGCATGCGCTCGACGATCCCTTTATCAGGATGCTGCCATCGACGCGCGCCGCTCTGCTGGCCAATCCGCGGGTCCGGCTGGTCGAGACCGCGCATGGAGGCCATTGCGCATTCCTGGCGCCGGCGGCCGGGTACGACGGCTATTGGGCGGAGAAGATGCTGCTGGACTTTCTGCTCTCGGTCACGAAACCCTGATGGAAGCCGACTGGTCCGTTGCGCTTGCGGCCGCCGACCCGGTGATCACCGTTCCCTGGGCCGCGTCCAGGCGACGACATCCGCAAGTGCAGATTCGTCGATCTGCGCCTGGGCCCCCACTTGATCGACGAAATTGAAGAAGCCCGAGCGAGGCCGGCGTTGCGGTCCGCGTTGCTCCTGCTGAACGGCGCCGCGTCGCAGCTCTGGACGGCAAAGTGCGATGCCTGGACCAGCAGCGCGGAGCGAGGGCGATGAGCCCTTCGATCCCTACGAGATGGACGCCGAGCCCGGAGAGACAGCTTTTGGTGCCGGCTCGTACATCGACCTGCTGCCGCGCGATGTCGCGGTCCTTCGAGTCTTCGAACCGCAGGAGCGATGGATGCGCGCGGTGACGGAAAGGCTGCGCGCCATCCCGGCGAGCGCGGCGCGGGTGGAACTTGTACTGCGGCGGGCGGAGGTCGAGGGCGTGCCGGGTTTTGGAGTGACCTGGTTCGTCGAGGGCTGCGGCGCGACCGCGCAGCGCGCCGAGCAGAGGTGGGGCGAGGCGCTCGATCTCGCCTTGGCGGTGATCATGGATGTTCGCCTGATGTAGCTTCGACGCGGCGCCGGATGACGATACAATGGCGAGAAACGGGCGAGTAGCTCAATTGGATAGAGCACCGGCCTTCTAAGCCGGGGGTTGTGGGTTCAATCCCCGCCTCGCCCACCACTTTATTTTCAATGAGTTAAGCCAGAAACAGCCAGGGCAGTAACCTCTCCGTGCGGGGACTTTTGTGGGCCGCGCTTCCGGATTGAAGCGGGGATACCGCCGCATCGAACACCGAAATGGCATCGCGCTTCGCCTGATCGCGAATGCCTGGCACCCGGAGACGTGCCAGGCGACCGGATAACCAGCCTTCGTTGAGGCCGCCGGCTTGGACCGCCCAGAGGAATCGCTCTCGCAACTCTTGATCGGCAGGCCAGAGGAAATCCCGGGCGGACAGCCTGGCGCGCGTACCTCGTTCGCTGCGGGCGTAGTCCAAGAGCGCTTGCACTAGAACGGCTTGTGCCAGGCGCCGCACTGGCCGGTTAAGATCGGGTGGGCATGGGGGTTCCGGTTCGGCCTCCCCGTCGTCTTCCAACCAGTCCGAATGCTCCATCTTGGCCATTGCGCGCAATGATAATCCGATGCTGTTAAAAGTGGCGTCGCGGTCACACGCAGAAAGAGCTAGTTGCGCGCGACCAATCTGTCATGCTGAAATGAAGAACGGGAAGATCTTCTCCTCGAAAATGCTCCCCGTTCCCTGGCGCGGTCAAGGTGGTTTTTCCTTGACTGCGCCAGAACGTCGAGGACCTGTTATAAGCAATTCCTCCGCCAAATCGCGGATCGGCAACGAAAGCAGGAATTAAGGGCGTTAGAGGCCGGTTTCATCTTGGCTGGTGTACACGGCTGTTTACAGAGAGTGTCCGGGAGTGAAACCGGCGTATACACGCGGTCCCCTTTCTGCCGGGTGAGAATTTCCCCGCCGGCCAAACAGCGCAGCGCTGACTGTGGGGAGCCTGACGGTAGGGCACGGGTAAAGCAGGGAAGTCAGAGCCCCAAAAGGTTCGTCTTACCCAGTTTTCAAGCACACTTGAGCAAGAGAGCGTAAGTGGGGAATATCGTAACCCGTCGCCCTTCTAAGCCGGTTGTTGTGGGTTCGATCCCCGCCTCGCCCACCAAACGTCCGCACATGATCGTCCTGACGATCTCCAGTTACTTAGGAGGACTATCCGCTCCAGCTCGCGTGAAAATCACGGAGCTATTGTCCGTATAAACGACCTTCCATCTATTCAGTAACGGCAAGACATGTACCATAGGGGATCCGCGCGCCAACAAACAGAAACCGATCCCATATTTGTCAAGAAGCGTATTAGGATCGCTCTGGAGCATCGCCCACTTCCCAAATTCGTCAACGACACCGGCCCAATCGACGATATCGGCGCCCCCGTACACGAAAACCGGTTGTTCGGGCGCTGCCCAGGTCAGATATCCCCCGTAGCCATAATCATTCAACATTTTCCCGGAAAGATGGTGGGTCTTCATGAATTCCACCGCTTTGACAGGGTTCCGCTCATCCACCTGTCTGGTCAGGTTTTTGAGGCCGGGGAAACTCCAGAAAGCGATCAGCAGTGAGGCCGCGATCAAGATCGCATTCGGCAACGCCCGATCCTCCTCGGCATGGTAGCCATCCCATAGCGGTGAGAGCAGCCGCGAAAGAATAGGTGCGGCCAATATGCCAAATACGAACACCATGCGTCGATGATTGGCGGCAAGCCCTATGCCCAGCATCAGCATGAGCAACTCGTCCCAAAACAGCTCCGACCGTCGAACGATCATGATCAGAAAAATGGACCCAAGGATGGCAAGAAATCCCAGTCCGCGCCCGTCAGTCAACTGGAGCGGCCCCCACTCCTCTACCTGGTTTAAATTGACCGGCTGATGCATCATCAGGTTCAAGGGGTACAAGACCTGCTTCACGCCGACAGGATTCAGGAACAACGCCGCGACCGATAAAAGCAAGGCCAACGCCAGCGTCTGGCGGGTGCGCGAATCCCATGGCGAGGGCACAAGCGGTCCCATCCGGAAATTGACTAAGGAGCAGAGAAGAACTGCTCCTCCAATGACAAGGCCAAGAAAAAACGATCCATGGCAGTTCACCCAGAATGCAAAAAGCGGCGGCAGCAAGAAGAACCAACGGGGATTTCGAGTGCGCCCGAGGTACACGCAGCAGCAACTCCAAAATCAACAGAAGATAGCCGATCATCTGCGGCCGTATGGAAAAGCCGCTGGTTGCAAAAAACCAAATGATCATGGCCCCCAGAAACCCCACCTTTGCATTTCCCGAATAGAGCCAGCAAAGGACATAGCCGGCCAGGAGCAGCGCAATGGTCGAAAAGCACAGCCAGAGCATTAGACCGGAGTAGCCACCCAATCGATAGGCGCCATAGATAAGCACCTGCGAGAGCCACTCGTGAGGAACCCGAGCATGGTGGTCGGCGGTGTAAGAAAAGAGATCGGTGAGCGGAATGGTATGGGTGGTCCAGATGATCTGACCAGTTCTAAGGTGCCACCACATATCCGGGTCGTCGAAACGCGATCGCACCGTCAACACAGCCAGCACAACCAGAAGGCCGGCCAGCATCGCGGGGAATGAGAACACCCTTCGCAAAACATGAAGGCGTACGGGACCGGCGGTACGCTCGGCAACTGGGGATGCAGTGCTCAAGCCGTGCCCAGCTCCGTTAAGCTGGGCTCGTCTAGGGCCGGCTCGTCGGTCACGTCCTGCCCGTCGGCCGGATTTCCCTCGGCGAGCCGGATCAGCCGATGCAAATAAGCACGCGAGATATTCAAACTGCGGGCTGCCAGCGTCTTATTCCCGTTGTTATCGCGCACCGCCTCGGAGGCCAGCTTGACCTTAAAATCACGAATCTGCCGTTCGAATGAGTTGGCAGGATGGTGGTCCGTGATGTTGACAACGTTTTCTTCCTGGATGTTCCGCGGCAGGTCCTGCACCCGAACGCATGGATCGGATGCAACGATGATCGCCCGCTGAATTGTGTTTTCCAACTCACGCACGTTGCCTGGCCAGGAGTAGCTTTGCAGCATGGCCATCGCTGCCGGCTCGATGTACCCCATCGGCTTTTCGTACGTCTCTGCGTATTGCCGTAGAAAATGCATCGCGATCGTCGGAATATCTTCCGCGTGGTCCTGAAGAGATGGAGCGTCAATTCTCATTACATTGATGCGGTAATAAAGGTCCTGCCGGAACTTACCTTGCAGCACCATCTCGCCCAGGTCCTGGTGGGTAGCGAAAATCATGCGTGCGCGTAAAGGGAGGAGCCTGTTGCTGCCAAGCCGGCTGAATTCGCGCTGTTGCAGAACGCGCAGCAGCTTGACCTGCGTGCTCAGGGTGATCTCGCCGACTTCATCCAGAAAGAGCGTACCGTCGGCTGCCTGTTCCAGATAGCCTTCCCGTGAACCCACGGTTCCGGTAAACGCGCCTTTCTCGTGACCGAACAACTCGGATTCGATCAAGGTTTCAGGGATGGCGCCGCAGGAGACAGCCACGAACGGTCGACCGGAGCGGGAACCCAGATTGTGAATGGCTTGAGCGATCAGCTCCTTTCCCGTACCGCTTTCTCCCACAATGAGCACGGATGCATTGAGACTGGCAACGCGGCGCACCAGGTCGTAGACCTGCTGCATCGGCGAGCTGCATCCGATCATCTGATCGCAGCCCTTGCTCGTCTCCGCCAGCTGTTGTTGCATGCTCTCCAGTTGTCGCTTCAGCGAGACGTTTTCGTGCGCCCTGCGCAGCATGGTTTTCAGATCGCGGACGGAAGGCGGTTTCCGGCAATACCCGTGTGCCCCCAACCGAACCAGCTCAACCGCAGTCGTACGCAAGGCATCGTCGACCATCACTACCGATGAAACGCCGGACGCAGCAATACGCCGCGAGCATTCGATCCGTTGTTCCAATGAATCGTGATTTGAGTCCAGGTCGAGGATGACAACATCGCATCCCCCGGAAGCGAGCATTTGCTGTATGCCCGTCTCGTCCGACTCGACCAGAACTTGAAACCCACCCCCTAGAGCGGAAGAGAGTATTGGCTGGAGCTTGCGGTCGTCAGAATAGAGTCCAATGCGGATCATAAATATTGGTGTTTTCCTCAGCTTCGCAATGACTCAGAAGCTGGCTTTGACAGCGACCGAGCGGTCCTCCGTCATTGGGGGATGCACCATGGGGGAATTGGTGGATAACCGGGTTCGAAATGCAGGATTCAGCAAGAAATAGCTGATTACGCAGAGGCTGTCGAGGAAACGTTAGTAACCTGCAGGCGAAGGTCCTATCTACTTGGTTAGTAGAAGTTGTACACGATTACTATATGATCTACAGTTTTTCGTCACCGGTCCGCTTCAGATCTGGCCCTCCTGTTCCCTGGCGAGGCGTTCAGCCGCGATGCAGGGTGTATATGCGCCGCTTCACTCCGGAGCCCCCCTGTAAACAGCCGTGCACACCAGCTCGGGGGGCGAAGTCCCTAAAGCTCTGAATTCGGGCTCTTCCCGGCCTCTCCGCGCTTTGGACGGCGAATTGCTTTTCCACCAACGTACACTTCCCCGAAATGGGAAAGGAGCCGGCATGCATTCGATTGCTTGGTGGCCGACGCTCATCGTTCTTGCCGTCGCGACGTTCACGGATCTGCGCAGCCGCCGCATCCCCAACTGGCTGGTGCTCCCTTTCCTGCTTGCGGGAATCGCCGTCTCCGGCTGGCTTCACGGCTGGCACGGGATCGGGCAAAGCCTCTGCCGGCATGGGACTGGGCGCGCTGCTTTTCGGCGTTCTTTGCTGGATGGGCGGCATGGGAATGGGCGATGTGAAGCTCGTGTGCCGCCATCGGCGCCTGGATCGGGCCGGCGCAGTTGCTGACTCGCGCTGGTCATCACGGGGATCGCCGGGGGCATCATGGCCGTCTGCTGGGCCGCTGCCGGTGGATTTCTTGGCGAGTTGTTCCAGGGCGCGGGCGATCTGGTCTTCGGGGTTCGGGAAGCGCGGACTTGCGTCCCCATCCGGAACTGGTTCTCGGCAATCCCCTGACGCGCAAAATGCCCTATGCTCCGGCCATCGCGATCGGGACCACTTGTCTCCTTCTTTTCTCGTTGAGGACTGAAACACAAATCATGGCGAGTTCACTGACAACATGCCTATCTCAGTTCAATCGGCCGCGAATGTTAGCAAACAGCAGGAGGGTCGTGAAATCGTGATGTCGACCTTTACCCACGATCCCGACGCGCTTGGCGCCAACGTCTTGTCGGTTGCGTTGATCGGCCCGCAGGAGCAACGCCGCAAGGCGGTGGCCAGCGCTCTTGCCGGGTCGCAGGCCAGCGTGACGCGCGAGTTTTCCTCCTATCCCGGATCTGGACGATGTGCCGCGGCTGCTGGAGGCGGGCTATGACGTCATCATCGTCGAGCTGGACAGCAACCCGGAGCAGGCCCTCGATCTGGTGGAGCATATCTGCGGCAACAGCTCCGCAACCGTGATGGTCTATTCGGCGCAGCACCGATTCGGAGCTGCTGGTCCGCTGCATGCGGGCCGGCGCGCGCGAGTTTCTGACCCAGCCCATCGCCCCGAACACCATTGCCGAAGCTCTGGTGCGCGCCTCGGTTCGCCGCCCGGCAGCCCGGCCGGCCAAGAAGGTGGGCGGCAAATTGCTGGTATTTCTCGGCGCCAAAGGCGGCTCCGGCGTCACCACCATCGCCAGCAACTTTGCCGTAGCTCTGGCCCAGGAGTCCGGCCAAAGCACCGTGTTGATCGACCTCGATCTTCCCCTTGGAGATGCGGCGCTCGACCTGGGAATCACCGCCCAGTTTTCGACCGCCAATGCTCTGCAGAACTTCGAGCCGCCTGGATTCCAATTTTCTCTCCAAGCTGTTGACCAAACATAGCTCGGGGCTCTCCGTGCTCGCGGCTCCGGACAGATACACGCCGATCCAGGCTTCCGATGAAGCCGTCGAGAAACTGTTGGCCGTCGCCCGGCAGGACTTCGATTATGTGGTGGTCGATGCCGGATCGAACCTGGGCTCTGCCTGCAAGGCGCTCTTCGAAGCGGCGGCCACCGTCTACCTGGTCACCCAGGTCAGCATCTCCGAGCTGCGCAATTCCAACCGCCTGATCTCTGAGTTCTTTACGCTCCAGCGGCCGCAAGCTCGAGATCGTGCTCAACCGCTTTACTCCCCGCTCCCTGGGCATCGACGAAGAAAACATCACCAAGGCGCTGACCATGCCGGCCAACTGGAAGATTCCCAACGACTATCCCGCGGTCCGGCGCGCGCAGAACACGGCCACTCCGCTCGCGCTGGAGGATTCGCCCATCTCCCGGGTGATCCGGCAGATGGCCAGAACGGCGTGCGGTTTGTCCGCACCCCGGACAAGAAGAAGCGGTTCAGTTTGTTCGGATAAAGGTCGAAGCGGATTTTCCTCGTCAACGATCGGATGGATGGCATAGCGTGGAACAACTGAATCTTGAAAAGTTCAAAGCGGAAATACATCGGACCCTGATCTCCAAGCTGGATCTGGAGAAGCTGTCGCGCGTCAACTCCAGCCAGGCGCGGCAGGCGGTCGCCGGCATGGTCAACGAGATCATCGGCAGCCAGCGGGTGCCGCTGAGCTTTCACGAACAGGAGAAGATTCAGGCCGATCTGCTCGATGAGGTCTTCGGTCTCGGTCCGCTGGAACCGCTGCTCCGCGATCCGACGATCTCCGACATTCTGGTGAACGGCAAAGACCAGGTATTTATCGAGCGCGGCGGGCTGCTGCAGAAGGTCGATACGGCGTTTCGCGACGATCGCCATCTGCTGCAGATCATCGACCGCATCGTGTCGCGCGTGGGCCGCAGAGTGGATGAATCCTCGCCCATGGTCGATGCGCGCCTGCCCGACGGCTCCCGCGTCAATGCCATCATTCCGCCGCTGGCGCTCGACGGCCCCGCCCTCTCCATCCGCCGCTTCGGAACCGGCCCCCTGGCCGCCAATCAGCTGGTCGAGCTGAAGAGCATCTCGCCGGAGATGATGGAAATGCTGGCCGCCGCGGTGCGCGCGCGCATCAGCATCCTGATCTCCGGCGGCACCGGCGCCGGCAAGACCACCTTTCTCAACATCCTGTCGCAGTACATTCCCCAGGGCGAGCGCCTGGTCACCATCGAAGACGCGGCCGAACTGCGGCTCGCGCAGGAAAATATCGTGCGCCTGGAGACCCGGCCGCCCAACATCGAAGGCACGGGAGCCATCCGCCAGCGTCAACTGCTCATCAACAGCCTGCGCATGCGCCCCGACCGCATCATCATCGGCGAGGTGCGCGGAGAAGAGGCCTTCGACATGCTCCAGGCCATGAACACCGGCCACGAAGGCTCGATGACCACCATTCACGCCAACACCCCGCGCGACGCCTTGTCCAGGCTTGAATCGATGGTTGCCATGACCAATCTGAATCTGCCGGAAAGAACCGTTCGCCAGCAGATCGCCTCGGCCATCGCCATCGTCGTGCAGGTCTCCCGCATGAGCGACGGCACCCGCAAAGTGGTCAGCATCTCCGAGATCACCGGCATGGAAGAAAACGTGATCAGCATGCAGGAGATCTTCAGTTTCAACAAGAAAGGGATCGGGCCCGATGGCAAGGTGATCGGCGCATTCCAGCCCAGCCGCATCCGTCCCAAGTTCCTCGAACGGCTCCGCATTCGCGGCATCTTCCTGCCGCCGAGCTTGTTCGAGCAGACGCTGGAAGTGAACTGAGAAAGGCGAGGTAGAGAAGCGTATGTTGCTGCTGTTGGTGTTGGTATTTCTTGGGCGTCTTCGCGGTCGTCGCGCTGCTGCTGGTCGCGAGCGGAACCGGCGCCTCGCAGCGGACCAAGCAGACCCTGCCGCGCTTGAGTCCGCCCTGGCCACCGGCAGGCAGGAGTCGCACGATCAGATCGTCGATATCCGCAAGCAGGAATTGCTCAGCGCCATCCCCTGGATCAATCGCTGGCTGCTGAAGTTCGAGCTTGCGCCGCGCCTGCGCACTCTCCTCTATCAGGCCAATCTGAAGTGGACGGCGGGCGGCTTGCTGCTCATGTCCACCGCCTGCTTTGTCGATTCCCTGCCTACCTGGTCTATCTGCGAACCGGAGCCGTTATCTTTGCTCTGTTGATCGGGCTGCTGCTCGGCGCGCGCGCCATTTGTCTATGTGCTCCATAAACGCGGCCAGCGCTTCAATAAGTTCGAAGCAGGAGTTGCCGGAGGCGCTCGATCTGATGGTGAGCGCCCTGCGCGCCGGCCATAGTCTTGTCGCCGCCCTGGGTCTGGTGGCGCAGTGAATCGCCCGATCCCATCGGCGGCGAGTTCAGGATCTGCTTCGACGAACAGAACTACGGCCTGGAACTGAGGACGGCCATGGACAACCTGGTCACCCGGGTTCCGCTGCAGGACCTGAGAATCGTCATCACCGCCATTCTGATTCAAAAGGAGAGCGGAGGAAACCTTGCCGAGGTGCTCGACAAGGCCGCGTATGTGATCCGGGAGCGATTCCGCCTGAAGCGGCAGGTCCGCATCCATACCGCTCAGGGGCGCCTGACTGGATGGATTCTCTCTTTTCTTCCCATCGTGCTCGGAATCGGCTTATATCTTGTCAACCCCGACAACATGAGCCTGCTGTGGAAGCGTGACGATTGGCGTCAAGCTTCTCTATACGGTCGGCGGGCATGACGATCATAGGCGCTTTGATCATTCGGAAGATCGTCAACATGGACGTTTGAAGGTGACCTATGGGATTTGCGGCCTTTACATTTTTCGTCATCTTCCTGCTGATCGCGAGCGGCGGCCTGCTCCTGTTCTATCGCGAGGCGATGCTCCAGCGCATCTCCGCCGTCGTCACGCCGCGAGCCAAGCAAGGAGGGCCTGCTCGGCACGCTTCAGCAGACAGGTTTCTCGCTCGGCGGCGTGGTGGAGCACTTCGAGCGCGTCCTGCCCAAGAGCCAGGCGGAGGTCTCCGTGGTGCAGCAACGCCTGATCCGCGCCGGCTATCGCAACGACTCGGCGGTGAAGATCTTCTATGGCGCCAAGGTGCTGGTTCCGCTCGCTCTCTTGTCTGCTGGTCATGGTCAGCGGTCTCGCCAGCTATAACCCGTTCTTTGTCTATGCCGTGGCTCTGGGACTTGGGATTTCTGGCGCCGGATTTCTGGCTGGGCAGGCGGATCGCGAAGCGGCAGGCGCGTATTCGGCTCGGCCTGCCCGATGTGCTCGATCTGCTGGTCATCTGCATCGAGGCCGGACTGAGCCTGGACCAGGCGACGGCGCGCACCGCCGAAGAATTGAGCCTGGCGCAGCCCGAAGTCAGCGACGAATTGGGCATTGTCGTGCTGGAGCAGCGCGCCGGCCGCCCTCGCGCCGACGCCTGGAAGCACTTCGCCGAGCGCACCGAGGTCGACAGCGTGCGCAATCTGGTCTCCGTGCTGGTTCAATCGGAACAGTTTGGCACCAGCATCGCCAAGACCCTGCGCATTCATTCCGACACCTTAGAACGCAGCGCGCCAACAAGTGGAGGAGCAAGCGGCAAAGACCACCGTCAAGCTGGTCTTCCCGCTGGTCTTGTTTATCTTTCCCTCTCTTTTTCTGGTGGCTCTGGGGCCCGCGGCCATCATCATTCAGGAATCGTTTAAAAGTATCTCAGCCATTGAGAGAAGGGAGAACAACGTGGACAGTGTAACGATTATCCGGATTGTTGCCGGCGTGCTTTTTGTTGTCGTGTTGCTGATTCTGATTCAGCGCCGCCGGACGCGAGTTCGCTAAGAGCGGTTTCACAATGGTGTCACCGAACCCGGGATTTCTTGTCAGCGCGGTGGCGCCACCGAACGGTATGCGGCTTTCCGTGAAGACAGCCGCACGCAAGAACTGAGAATTGCTGTCGACATTCTCCGGAAGGGGAGCGTGTAAGCGGACTCAAGCGGCCGGGATTTCTGAGACAGCCGTTTGGGACTGGCTTGCCGCGATCGGTTTCTGCGCTGCGATGGGGGATTCACTCGGGTCCCGGTGGGAGCCGGGATTAAGACAGAAATTGCGAGGATGGTGCAGCTGTTTGCGAGGTACTCGCCAAGAACGAAGGGGCCATATGGAAAGACCGACATACTGCGTATACAACCTCACGCGCGAATGTTTTCTCAGCTTGGGTGTAACCCCTGCCGATACCATTTTCGCGCGCCTCAAAGGCTTGATCGGACGGCTCAGGTTGAGATCCAACGAGGGTCTCTGGGTCGTGCCTTCGAGCGGCATTCATACCTTCGGGGTGCTCTTCCCGCTCGACCTGATTTACCTGGACGACAATTATCAGGTCATCAAAGTCATCGAGTATTTTCCCAGATTCCGTATCGCTCCCCTGAAGATACAAGCTGCGAGTGTATTGGAACTGCCCCCGCACACCATCTATTCGTCGCAGACCCAGCCTGGGGACCTGCTCGTGATCTGCCCGGCCGAGGAGATGGAGAGCCGGTTGAGTGCCGCAGCAAGCGTGACTTCCGAAGGCCAGATGGAAGAGCCGGGCAGCAAGGTCGCAAACGGATGAGATGACGCGATGAAGAACTGGTTCGAGGAACTCATGTCACAATATCGGCGAAGGGCTCCAGCGGCACATCGAGCCCCGGCTGGTTGCTTTCTATTGGGATGGCGCCGTTCCGAAACCACGATACATCCGGGACGTGAGTTTCACCGGCTTTTATCTGTTGACCGAGCAACGGTGGTACCCGGGCACTCTGATCACCATGACCCTGCAAAGGACGGAGAAGACCGGCGACGGCGTCGAAGAGTCCATCGCGGTGCAGGCAAAAGTGATCCGGTCGGGCGAGGATGGCGTTGCCGTGGCATTCGTATTGCCGCGGGCCAAGGATGCCCGTGGCGTGATAAGCATCATCGCCGACGGGGTGGGGTTGGCGGATAAGAAGACTCTAGAGCTTTTCCTGCGGCCGCTGTGGGTCAACCGCCCGATCCAGACCGGGGGCGGATACCTGTGAAAGCGGTGAGAGAGCAATCGCTGCACTCATGGGGCAAACGGGAGGGCTGCAGGCAGAGGCATTCCGCCGGTTGCGGCCGCGCGCCGTGGAGGAAGTTGTGAAGATACTACGTGACGAGAGCGGACAGACGCTGATCTTCGTAGCTCTGAGTCTGACCTGCATTCTTGGCTTTGTGGGATTGGCCACTGACGTGGGGACGATGTTCCATGCAAAAAGGAATATGCAAATTGCCGCCGATGCCGCCGCCATCGCCGGCGCTGCAGAACTACCTTATGGCACCACGGACATGAGGACTGCGGCCCAGGATGCTTCGGCGCAGAACGGAATCACAAATGGGGTCAACGGCGCCGTTGTTACGGTCAACCCCACACCGGCCTCCGGAGTGTATGAGGGCCTCACGGGCTATGTGGAAGCGATTGTTTCGCAGCCGCAACCGACCTTTTTCATGCAGCTCTTCAAGCGGACTTCGATGACGGTGGCTGCCAGGGCGGTCGCCACCAACGGTCCCAGTAATGGTTGCGTATATACGTTGGGTACCTCGGGAACGGGCATCCTCCTGAACGGCACTGTCAACCTGACCGCGACGTCCTGTTCCATTACCGATAACTCCTCCAACGCCGGCTCGGCCCTGCTCGCCAATGGAAATGTCACTCTGGACGCCCAGTCTATCGGCGTAGTGGGTGGCGTATTGAACAATGGCGCCAACCACCTCACGCCCACCCCGGTCACGGGAATCGCGCCCGTATCCAACCCGCTGGCCTTTTTGACGCCTCCCCCTGATCCAGGGGGCTGCGTCTCCAAGACCATCCAGAACACCGCCCCGCTGCCTGCGGGGTGTTACAGCGAGCTTACAATCAACGGAAATCCAACGGTCACACTCGGCGCTGGCGTCTTCTACATGACCGGGCCAGTTGTTGTTAACGGGACCCCAACGGTCGATGGAACGAGCGTCACCATCTACTTAGCCAACAGCAGCGCTTCCTTCACGGACAATGGCACGACCACGCTGAATCTTTCGGCCCCAACGAGCGGGGCTTACAACGGCATCCTGTTCTATCAGAATCCGAGCGATACCAACACGCTGACAATTAATGGCTCCTCCAGGTCGAGCCTTAAAGGAATCTTCTATGCGCCAACCGCAAATCTGGTAGTGAATGGGTCCGGCTCAACGGATTTCTACACCTCTTTCGTCGTCGGTTCGCTTACGTTCAATGGGACTGGTACTTTGCTGGACTACGCTTCGGTCAATGAAGGCTCCCCCCTTACATCTACAAGGCTGGTGGAGTGAAACATGAGAAATATGGGCATGACGAACTTACGCGATTGCATAAATCGGCGGCGCGGCCTGCTTACGGATCAAGCGGCGGTGAGAAAGGACGCCGGGCAAGCCCTGGTAGAGCTTGCTCTTACTCTGCCGCTTCTTGTGCTGCTGCTGATCGGAGCGGCTGAGCTGGGACGCTTGGCGTATTATTCGGTCGAAGTCTCCAATGCCGCCCGTGCCGGAGTCGCGTATGGCGCGCAGAATCACGTTACCGCGTCCAACTTGGCGGGGATGAGGACGGCAGCGCAAAATGACGCAGGAAATATTACTTTAGCGACTACCACGGCGACGAATTCCTGCGCCTGCTCGAGCGCGTACACAACCACCTCAGCTTGCACTACCACCTTCAGTTGTTCGGGCACCAACCGGATTATCGAATACGTTCAAGTGAACACCACGGCAACGGTCAGCCCTATCTTTCACTATCCAGGCGTGTCAAAAACCTACACTTTGAACGGGCGGGCGGTCATGAGGGTGGAACAGTGATGTCCCGTGAATCCCACACCGGCCGGAGGCGATGCGGCGTGCTCAGCGAACACGGCTCCACCCTCGTTGAGACTGCTGTGTCCCTGGGTCTCCTGATGACCGTGGTCTTCGGCATCTTGGAAATTGGCTGGGCGCTTTATAGCTATCATTTTATTTCCGAGGCGGCGCGGGAAGGAACCCGCTATGCCATCGTTCGGGGTTCGTCCTGCGCGGCTGCGGGCTCCTTGTGTACGGACGTGTCACAGGCAGACATTCAGAACTACGTCAAGAACCTGGGGTTTCCCGGAATCAATTCGGGCAATATGACCGTGACTGCCGTATGGCCCACCACGGGAGCAGCCTGTACGCCCTCGGCTACGCCCTGCAACAATCCTGGAAACCTGGTTCAAGTGACTGTAGCTTATAAATTCCCACTGTCAATTCCCGCTGTGAAGGCCAGCACGATCAACATGTCCAGCACCTCTGAAATGGTGATTTCGCAATGAGGCTCGTCAACGCGATCGTCGTCGATAGGTCCTTGGCGTGAACAGTCTTGAACGATGATGGATGAAATCAGGTGTCTGCAAGATGAATCCGCGGCCGAATTCGTTGGCGAGATTGTTCTTCAAGGACCGTCGGGACTTGTTCCAGGAACGTCGGGACGCGGAGCGACATAGAGCGCCCCAGTTGCAGGCCTATTACTGGAACGGCGCCGCCCCGGCGCCGCATAGTCGTGCGGGATATCAGCTCAGCCGGGGCTTATCTCGTGACCGAAGAGCGTTGGCATCCAGGCACGGTCCTGATGCTGACACTGCAAAGGACGGACAAATATATCGATGGCCACCCGCGCTCGATCACCTTACAGTCGAAGGTCGTCCGTTGGGGTATCGATGGAGTGGGCTTCGTGTTCGTCTTTCCGGCAACTACGGATTTCCGGGGATGGGACGCCTATGTCCATGGGGCTGATCGGAAAATGTTCGACAGCTTTGTGCGGTGGAACCGCGGGAACTGTCAAACGTGGACTATTTGACCGGATTTCCGTCAAGCGAGCATGAAGGCGAACGACTCCTCCCACAGCCAGGTCAGGGCTTCACAGGCTGCGGAAAACTCTGGTTTGCTGCAGGGTACGGCTTTAGTCCGTGCGTAAATGATTGACAATATGTCGGGCTTCAGCCCCTGAGGGACCTTTTTCCCGCCCGTCCCGGCTTTTTCCGCAGCCTCTTAAGGCGCTTAAGCGATACTTTCCCCCGCGTCGCTGCGGAGAGTCTGAACGCGGCCTACCAACCCGAAAATGCTTATTCCCCCTCCGCGGGGATGATCAACAACACCTCAACCGTGGTGATCAATCCATTCTGCACGGCGGCCCTGAATTGCCACTGTTCGAGTGCGCTTAGCACGAATTTGGTCTGCGCAAAGCCTACAGGAAACACAATGGCGAGTTTTTCGAATCGGCCCGATGCGTTGATAAAACCATGGACCATGATGGCATCGGCATTAAGGTCCGCGGTGGCCAGTTCGGGGCGTTCCATGACGTATGGCCACGGCGCCGCCAGCCGTGTGACGTTCCCGTTGTTGGCGGCCTCGGCGCCAGGAGGCAGGCAATATTGAAGAATCCAGCTCTTGGACAAACCGACGTGCAGGTAAACGGTGTACGCCAACCTGCTGCCCCATAGTCCAATCGCCTCCGGATACTCCTCTGCCATCGATGATCCCACGACGACCGCCCCGAACTGGCCGTCCTTCGGCATGACGATGCGTGTGACCAAAGGTTCCGCGCCCAAACCCACGTCAGCCCCCTGGCTGGCCTCGGTGTCAGGTCCACCCTTCGCGCCCGCCTGTCCCCCAACGCTGTCTGCCACCCCTTTGCCGGCCTGATCTCCGGGAACCTCTCCCGCGCCGTTCCCATTTTGTTTGCTGGCCGTGTTGCCGTTCCCCTCTTGGGATGAGTTCACCTCGTGCGCCGGCGCGATGGTCTCCGAAGGGCCTGCCACCGAGGTCTCATTGGCCGCCGGCAATGCGATGGTTCCCTGATCGAGACGAAGATCGGAGAGCGACAATACCCTGGCCGGAACCGGTGGGCCGGCCGGCTTCGACGTGGTTTCCGGAACCTGTTTACCGGCTCCGGGCCGTGTACGACCACCGGAGAGGTCGTGCTCGGGAGAGGCATAGGAGCATCTGTAACAAAGGCGCTTGCGGAAACCTTGAGGTCCGCCAGCCGCGATTCGTGATTGGGCGGATGGAGATCGGGTCGGACGTTGGCAGCGGTCTTCTCTGGCGGCGGAGGGGGAACGATCTTCCTGGCCGTGCTGCTCTCCGGCGACCACATCAGTAGGACTGGAATTGGAGTTACCTGCGGCAGCAGCAGATTGGGTGGCAGGTCCGGCTGCACCAGAGTTTGCGGCGCGGGAACCAGCTGCGCGAGCTGCTTGGGAAGGGAAGGCGCGGAGGGCCGGCCTCCGGAAGCAAGTTCGCCTCGCGGCCGCACGGGCAGCCTGCGCGGTGCTGGTCTCGGCCGGCCGCCGATTTTTGGTTCCGGCCGCTGCAGATTCAGCATGCGGACCGTGTACCGCTGGACGATCGCCTCATCTTCAACCCTGATCGCGTGCCGCAGGTTGAGATACAGCGGTCCCATCATCAGCACGTGCAAGACCATCGAGACCACAAATGCGGAAGGCCCCCGGCGAGACGGGGGCAACTCCGCAAAGAGCGTAATGATGCGGGAGGACTCCATAACCAGGCAAACTCCCCTTCTTCAGTGCCCTAGAGCATTTTCACTCTTGGCGTAAGTGGCTTACACGTCGTCGTGAGCACATAACGCTGCCGACCCGAATCGGACACTCTCCAGCCGGTGTTGCATTTGAGTGTTGCAATTTCGAGGCCAACCGTTAGCGCCGTAAGTCGCTGCAAAATTGCACAGCGGCCGCCGTGGAGCGTGTCTACCCGGCTACACAGGGCGGCGGGTGGTATACACATGTTCACACTTGGCCTCCGGGGCCGCCATCTAAACCCCTGATTCCGCGTCCAAACGGTCTCTTCCTTCTTTGGCACGATCAATTGCCACAGATCTTGGGAAAGCCTGACTGGCTGCACAGCCGGTTCGGATGGGTCTCCGAATGAATCGAAGACTACTTATTATTCTTCTGAGCGCTTTCGTCATTGCCGCCGGGTGCAGTTATCTCGTCTACCGTGTGGTCGGCAACCGCTTGGCCGCGGCACAGCAGAAAGCCACGCAGGTGATCGTGGCCGTCGAACGACATCAAACTCGGAAGCGTTCTTGCGCGATGCCGATCTGACGACCACCGAAATCGTAGGGCCGCTCCCGAAAGGCGCCATTCTCAAACGGGAAGACGCCGTTGGCCGCGGCGTGATCTCCGATCTTTACCAAGGTGAGCCCATTCTGGAGAGCCGGCTGGCTGCCGTCGGCTCCGGCGGCGGCCTGGCCGCGACCATTCCCCAGGGCATGCGAGCCTGCGCGGTCAAAGTCGATGACGTCGTGGGCGTGGCCGGATTCGTAACTCCGGGAATGCGCGTGGATGTGCTGATCTCGGGCAATCCTCCCGGGCCCGGCCAACGCGAGTGCAAGGGACGCAGGTGAAGACGCTGCTGCAGAACATCGAGGTTCTGTCGGCCGGTACGGATATTCAGAAGGACGCCGAAGGGAAGCCTCAGCAGGTTCAGGTCGTCAACCTGCTGGTGACCCCGGAGCAGGCGGAGCTCCTGAGCCTGGCCAGCAACCAGACGCACATCCAGCTCGTTTTGCGCAATCCGCTGGATACGCAAGTTGCGCATACGCCAGGGACCGCCATGGCCAATCTCTTCGCGGATGCGAGTGCCAGCCGAAGCCCAAGCCGCCGTCGTGAGTGCACGGACCGCTCGCCCAAACCCGCACCCCGCATCTACCTGGTCGAAGTCTTCAACGGATCGAAGCAGAGCGAAGAAAAATTTGCCACGGGCGAGGGAAAACAGTGAGAGCGAGAGCCGGCATTACCATCGTTTGTTTCTGTGCTTGGTCTTTTGTCATTTGCGCGGAGTCAGCCCAGGCCCAGACTCGCGTCCTCCCAATTCGCCTCCAACTCCGTCCCCGGGGTGTCCGGTCAGGACTCCGCCAACGATCTTTTCGTCGCCGTGGGCAAATCGGTGCTGGTCGATATCGCCCAGCCCATTCAGCGCATCGCCGTCGGTTTGGGAGATTTCGCCGAAGCCACGGCCGTAAGCCCAACCGAGATCCTGGTCAACGGCAAAGCCCCCGGGGAGACGAGCCTGATCGTTTGGGAAACGGGAGGCGGCCGGCAATTTTTCAACGTGACCGTTCGCCCCAGCACGGCAGCAGCCAACGATCGCATGGAGGCGCTGCGCCGCGAGCTCAGGACAGAGCTTCCCGGCCAAACCGTGAATGTCACCGTCGAGAACGGTCTCATCTTCCTGCGCGGCACGGTGAAGGACCTCACCAGCTCCGATCGCGCGGTCCAGATCGCGTCCACCGCGGGCAAGGTCGTCAATCTGCTCTATGTCGATGTCCCGGCCGCCGAACCGCAGATTCTTTTGAAGGTACGCTTTGCCAGCGTCGACCGGAGCCTTGACAAACAGCTCGGCATGAATCTGTTCAGTACGGGCGCGGCCAACACGATCGGCACCGTCACGCACGGGACAGTTCTCTCCGCCGTCGGTTACGCCTCCGAGCGGGACTACGCCCGCTGCAGCGACGATATCGAATGCGCTGAACCTCTTCTTCTTCCGCCCCGACCTGAATCTGGGCGCCACCATCGAGGCCCTGGAGACCCAGGGGCTGGTGGAGGTTCTGGCCGAGCCCAACGTGCTGGCGGACAACGGCAAGCAGGCGAGCTTTCTCGCCGGCGGAGAATATCCATATCCGGTGGTGCAGGGAATCGCCGGCGGCGTCGGAGGAGCGGTCACGATCCAATTCAAGGAATTTGGCGTTCGCCTGAACTTCATCCCCACCATCACCCCCCGCGGCACCATCCGTCTCCAGGTTGCCCCTGAAGTCAGCTCGCTGGACTTTACCAATGCCGTGGCGGTTTCCGGATTCTCGATCCCCTCCATTGACGTCCGCAGGGTGAAGACCGAGGTCGAGCTGAGCGAGGGGCAGAGCTTTGCCATCGGCGGACTGCTCGACAATCGCGAAACCGAAACCTTCCAGAAGATCCCGTTCATCGGGGACATTCCGATCCTGGGCAAGTTCTTTCAGTCCATCCAGAGGACTAAGACCAACACCGAGCTCATCGTGATTGTGACGCCGGAGATCGTAGCTCCCATACCGGCCGGTCAGCCTCTGCCTGCGTTGAAGTATCCGGCAAAGTTCCTGCCGCCGAATTCCGGCATTCCGATGACGACCCCGGGCGCGAACGTAACCGGCGCCAAGCCGCCCGCTCCACCGCCGCCAACCATGCCCGTGGAGAAGTTGATCCAGAGCATGCAGCCCGAGCAGCCGCTGATCGTCGATTCGTCAACCGGGGGCTATGGTTCGTCCCAATCAGGAGCAACATCCAGCAGCTCCGCGATGCCCGCTGCGCCTCAATGATGCGTTCTTTTGAAGCCTAGGTCAGGGTTTTACCCTGACCTACCAGAAGGGCTACGGTTTAGCTGGGCTGTTGTAACGGTACGGGCTTTACAGGTTGCGGAAAAACTCTGTTTTGTATCAGGGCACGACTTTAGTCGTGCCGTAAATGACTGAGAATGCTTCGGGCTTTAGCCCCTGAGGTACGTCTTTCCTACCCGGTCCCGAGTTTTTTCGCAGCCTGTAAAGCCCGGACCTTAACCGAGCAGCAGTAATAGGCCTTTAGGCCCTGAGGCATACGCTCGCACAGAGAAAGGACCCGAGCCAACAACCCGATGAATCGGGATCCGCTCGGGTCATAACATTCGCAACCCTCCCCTGATTCCCCCATTAAGGAAATGCCGTGACGCTTGTTGGGCCTGCATATTGGGCATCGGTAGCGCTCGCTGTTGTTCTTCACGAATCTGCGCACCTGGCAGCGGCCTACCTGGGCGGAGTGCGAGTTAAACAAGTTGGCCTGAGCTGGAAAGGCCCATACATTGTTCGTGAGCCGGGTACACCAGTACAGAACATCTTCATTTCCTTGTCCGGGCCGGGCATTAATTTAGTTCTGTGTGTACTGTGCTGGCATTTGTCGGGGACATTCGCGTTCGTGAACGGTTTCCTGGCCGTAATGAATTTGTTGCCAATACGTTCGTCAGATGGCCTGCGTGTTTATCGCATTTGGAGGCACCTGGAGTAGCCAGCGTCGTACAGAGGTTTCCTCCTCGCAAACTTGTTCGCATTTCTAAATGGAAGGACCTAAGGCAACAACCTGATGAATCCGATTCGCTCCATCTTCGACAGCCTCACTCGGCGCCGCCGGGCGAAGCCCGATCTTCGCCTGAGGATCTCCAACCTCACCCGCCACGCCGAGCTTGCCCATTGCGCGGAAGTGGCGGATGACGGCGCGAAGCGCAGAAAGGGTTTGCTGGGCCGTCAGGGGCTTGGGCCCGGAGAAGGTCTGTGGATCCTCCCCTGCGAAGCTGTACACACCTTCGGCATGCAATTCCCCATCGATCTCGTTTACCTGGACCGCGACATACGAGTGAAAAAGGTCAGGAGCGATGTGCCTCCGTGGCGGCTGTCGGCCTGTCTCTCCGCGCACTCTGTGCTCGAGCTTGCCTCGGGCACGATCCGCAGGACGCAGACCAGACCGGGAGACAGGCTCGAATTTTCCTCTGCTTCCCCGCTGAGTGATAACAGCGCCAGCTCCCGCCCAATCTCCTATAAGGGAAATTCCGTGACTCTTGTTGGTCCTGTCATCTTTGGGCATCGTTAGTAGTATCTGTTGTTTTTCACGAGTCTGCGCACGTGGCAATGGCCTACCTGGGCGGAGTGCGAGTCAAGCATGTTGGCCTGAGCTGGAAAGGCCCATACATTGTTCGTGATCCGGGTACACCTGTACAGAACACATTGATTTCGCTGGCTGGCGCCGGGATCAATTTAGTTCTGTGTGTACTGTGCTGGCATTTGTCGCGGACGTTCGCATTTGTGAACGGGTTCCTGGCCCTCGTGAATTTGTTGCCAATACCTTTGTCAGATGGCCTGCGTGTTTATCGGATTTGGAGGCGCCCCGAGTAATCTGCGTCCTACCGAGAGGTTCTCACTCGCACCCGGCCAATGACGCGTGGAGAGCAGGCCCCGAGACTGCCTTGGACACTGCCCTCACATTCAACCAGTCCCAGATCGATGGTTGCACCCTCCGCTGTGCCCAGCGACGTTTCCCGTAACTCGACCACCTCTCGCCCGGATCACTCAACACTCCTGCTACCTACCCCACGCCGGCATGCTGCTTTCCCGCGGGTGTATACGCGGCGTATCTGCCCCCTTCGAATTGTATACAGCCGTTCACACCATCGCCCAGTATGAGGCTTGTAACTCGCTGATTTATAAGGATAAACAAGTGAGGCTAAAGTGGCTGTCCGATTGCGATAGAAACGGCATACCCAGCTGCTGCTGGAACAATCGACGAACGGGAGAAGAACCGAAATGAAAGATAGATTGCTGAAGCTCTCTGTCAAGATGCAGACCCTTCTGATGAACGACGAGGGTCAGGACCTCATCGAGTATGCGCTGGTAGTTTCTTTGATTGCGTTCGCAGCAGTCGCCACCATGAGGGGGCTGGCCATCGATATCAACACTGCCTACACCAACATCGGCAACGCGCTCCTCGCCGCCGGCTAGGGTCATGGCAGAACACGCCACCTCTTCCCTTGCCGGGAGAGCCAGCCATACCAGGCATGCTCTCCCTCGCCAAGGCAAACAAGCACCGGTAACCCATAGAAAGGAATACAATGCAGCTCAAATTGTGGATGCTCTATTCCGGGATGCAGCGGCTGATCATGAGGGAAGAAGGTCAGGATCTGATCGAATATGCTTTGGTAGTTTCTTTGATCGCCTTCGCAGCAGTCGCCACCATGCAAGGGCTGGCCGTCGATATTAACACTGCCTACACCAACATCGGCAATGCGCTCCTCGCCGCCGGCTAGGGCCATGGCAGAACACACCACGCCACCTCTTTCCCTGCCGGGAGAGTCAGCCATACCAGGCATGCTCTCCCTGGCCAAGGCAAATATGGACCGGCAACTTATTCAAAAGGGACCTTGATGGCGGCTCAAATGGAGGATGCTCTCTGGAATCCAGCGCCTGATCATGACGGAAGAAGGTCAGAACCTGGTCGAATATGCTTTGGTGCCGGCTTTGGTCGCCCTCCCGGCAATCGTTCGCCTGAATACGCTCGCCGGCGTCATCAACGCTGCCCTGGTCAACGCCAGGCACGGCGCTCGTCGGTATTGGCTAGGGTCAAGCCGCAACACACCAAGGCCACCTCTTTCGCTGCCGGGAGAGATAGGTAGAACAGGCCAGTTGGCCCCAGCGCGCCCTCTCCTGCGCCTTCAATCAGGTTTTTGAGGAAATGCATTCATGCTGCTTTCAGTCGTAATTCCGGCCTCGAATGAGGTGGAGACGATGCCTCTGATCCTCCCGCGCCCTTCGACAATTTAGATAATTGCTCAGTATGAGAATCGTGGAGCGGAAAAGTGAAGACCATGGTGACTGGCGAGAGGTCACGCGCTGAATTCGACCAATGCGCGCCCTCGTATGCGGAGCCGCTCGAAGCTAAAGCGACTCGACCACGCACGCGCCAATGGCAAAAGCCCCCGACCCGGCAATACATTCCGTATCTGATCTTCACACTCTCCGCCAGCTTGTACTTTCTTCCCTTCATGCGGCTTCTCTTGCAGACGCCACCTGAGGGACTACTTGTTTATGGCGCTGTGAGGATCGTTCACGGCCAGGTCTTCGCCCGCGACTTCTTTGAGGTGGTGGGGCCAGGCACGTTCTATTGGCTAGCCCTGTTCTTTAAGCTGTTCGGCGTAACTTTTGCTGCGACCCGTATATGCCTGTTCGTCACCTCCCTGGGGACGGGATTAGCGATGTATTTCCTGTCGCGCAGGATATGCAGGCCAATACCAGATCCTTCCTTGCATCCTTCTAGCCGGTACTTATTTCGGGACCCTATGGCCGTCGATCAGCCATCACGTGGATAGTAATTGCTTCGCCTTGCTGTCGATCGCGTGCATGATCGTCTGGCACGATAGACGCAAAGATGGTCTATTGTTTGCTGCCGGTGCGTTGGCGGGAGCCACCACGTGCTTCCTTCAGCAAAAGGGATTGCTGCTGCTGCTTGCCCTGCTGGTGTGGCTCTGGATACAGCGCCGGCGGAGGTCAACCTCCCTGTCATCGCTAGGGGCAGTGGCCGCAGGCTACATCAGCGTGGTCGCGTTCATGCTGGTTTATTTCTGGAGCCAGCATGCCCTTTGGGACCTGTTCTATGCCAACGTGGTTTGGCCGTCGGAGCACTATAGCGCAGCGAATGTGGTCCCCTACGCGCAAGGCATGATCCGCGGTTGCTGGGATCATTTCGTAATCGCAAAGAGCGGCTTTCGCTGGACCATCGTCACCGCGTCAGTCCTGATCACGCCCTTCCTCTTTGTCGCGGCTTTACCCGCCCTGTTGCCGGCTCTCGCCGCCCGATACATGAGAAACGCTCGGCAGGCCGGAGATTGTACTTTACTGGCTGTGCGGATGGGCGTTGTGGCTATCGGAGATTCACCGCAAGGATATCTTCCATCTGGTATTCGGATCGCCGCTGCTGATCATCCTGTGCATCTATTATCTCGGGCAATACCGGGCGAAGGTCGCGGATTTAGCCTTGCAGGTTCTTGCCATAAGCGCCGCCTGTCTGGCTGGCTTCAATCTTTTCCTGGCCCTCGTCCGCGCGTCCCCTGACAACCCGGGTGGGTTCAGTAGCGGTCTTCAAAAACGTTCCCGCTCTCGCAGTCTTAGATGACAAGGTGGCTCCCGGCGAAGAAATCTTTGCCTACCCATATTGCCCTATGTACTATTTCCTGTCTGCCACCACGAATCCGACCCGCTACGGCGGTCTGCTCTACAACTTCAACACTCCTTCCCAGTTCGAGGAGGTCGTCCGGGTCTTGGAACAACGCCGGGTAAAGTACGTGCTGTGGGACACGCACTTCCAGGCAAAAGAAGTCGCCGCTCTCTTCCCCGCATCGGCGCGGGTAGCCCCCGGCGCATTGATCATCGAGCCTTACCTGGAATCGCACTATAAGGTTGTCTGGGCGGATGCTGATACCCGCCTCCTCGAACGAGAAATGATCGAGCGGCAAGGTGAAGGCCATGCAGACTAGCGAGACATCACCACCCGATCTGGAAGCTCACGAACGGCCCTGGGCCAATGAGATGGAGGCTACCGCTACCCTATCCAACGACCCCGCGCTCCCACTGCAAAGTGACCAAGCGGGGATACATTCCGTATTTGATATTCGCACTTCTGCGCCAGCCTGTACTTTCTTCCCTTCATGCGGCATCCTTCTGGGGAACGGAGATGAGGGACTACTTGTTTATGGCGCGGTGAGGATCGTTCACGGCCAGGTCTTCGCCCGCGACTTCTTCGAGGTCGTGGGGCCAGGCACGTTCTATTGGCTAGCCCTGTTCTTTAAGCTGTTCGGCGTAACATTTGTGGCGACTCGCATATGCCTGTTCGTCAGCTCCCTGGGAACGGGGTTAGCGATGTATTTCATGTCGCGCAGGATATGCAAACGATACCAGGTTCTCCCTTGCATCCTTCTGGCCGGCACTTACTTCGGCTCCGTCCTGGCCGGCCATTAGCCATCACGTGGATAGTAATTGTTTCGCATTGCTTGCCGTCGTTTGCATGACTCGTCTGGCAGGATCAACGCAAGGTCGGTCTATTGTTTGCTGCCGGTGCGTTGGCGGGAGCCACAACGTGCTTCCTTCAGCCCAAGGGCATCCTGCTGCTGGTTGCCCTGTTGGTGTGGCTCTGGATGCAGCACCGGCGGGGATCAGCCTCGCTGTCATGGCTAGGGGCAGTGGCTGGAGGCTACATGAGCGTGGTTGCGCTCATGCTGGTTTATTTCTGGAGCCGGCACGCCCTTGTGGGATCTGTTCTATGCCAACGTGGTCTGGCCGTCAAAGCACTATAGCGCGGTGAATGTTGTCCCTTACGCGCAAGGCATCATCCACTACTACTGGGATCATTTACGTAATCGCAAAGAGCGGCTTTCAGCTGGACAATCGTCACCGCGTCAGTCCTGATCGCGCCCTTCCTCTTTGTCGCGGCTTTACCCGCCCTGTTGCCGGCTCTCGCCGCCCGATACATAAGGAACAAGGTACGGCCGGAGATTCGTACTTTACTGGCTGTGTGGATGGGCGTTGTGGCTGTCGGAGATTCACCGCAAGGATATCTGCCATCTGGTATTCGGATCGCCGCTGCTGATCATCCTGTGCATCTATTATCTCCAGCAGTACCGGGCGAAGGTTGCCGATTTAGCCTTGCAGATTCTTGCCATAAGCGCCACCTGTCCTGGCTGGCTTCAATCTTTTCCTGGTCCTGTCCGCGCATCCCGTGGCCACCAGGGTGGGATCGGTGGCCCTGCTCAAGAGCGATCCCGCTCTTACCTTGTTGCAGAGCAAAGCAGCCCCCGGCGAAGAAATCTTTGCCTACCCATACTGCGCCATGTACTACTTCTTGTCCGCCACCGTGAATCCGACCCGCTACGCCGCGCTCATGTACAACTTCAACACTCCCTCCCAGTTCGAGGAGGTCGTCACTGTCTTAGACCAACGCCGGGTAAGGTACGTGGTGTGGAACACGGGTTTTGGAAAAAGATGTGAAAACCTTCTTTCCCGGGATGAAGAAAGTGCCGCGACGACCAACTGATCATCGAGCCATACCTGGAATCGCACTACAAAGTCGTTTGGGCGGATACTGATACCCGCCTCATGGAGCGGAAGGATCAGGATCATGCAGACTAGCAAGAAGATACCACCCGGGTTCGACCAACAGGCGCGCTCGGATGCTGATCTGTGCATCTTTGCCCACGGTCTCAACGCGACAGCCGGCCGGTAACCTGGCTCAGTCCAAAGGTAACTTACTTCGTTTATTTCGTACTCCAAGCTATCGAAATCCCTCTTCAGTCGAGAAAGAAGTTGAGCACAAAGATCGCGATCTCGTGTCGATGCTCGCGGGAGACGGCTACAATGCCCGGAAGCCGTTAGAAGGCAAGAAGGCATAGCGCAAGGCACCTGAATCATCTTTTGCCATCGGTCGGCGTGGCGCCGATGTTGCTAAACGCGGTGTTGATGTCGGTTTCAGCTGCGAGGATGCTTCAGTGCCTTGTGTGGTGACGCATCTTCCAGTTTCTCTCCGCCCTTCTTTGCGACTTATGCGCCTTCTTTTGTTCCTTCCTCTGGTGCTTCATGTACTTTTCCATCGAGTTCGTGCGCGGCTTGCGCTGCGCGAAACTCGTGCCGTCACGGGCCAAGGCCGGGACGGAAATCGCCTGGCCGAGAAGGATAAACAGGATACAAGCCGTAACTCTCTTCACAAAGATCTCCATGAAACAGGCTTAGTCTTGCGGCACTACTCCACCAGACGAAAGGTATATGCCTTCAGTCTTACTGGAATCTTCATTCCCTGTTTGGATGGAGCAATTCTTCAGCCAAATCGCGGAAGCCAACAAGTTCAGGAGATCATGGCAATCCCCTCTGAGTAGAAATGCTTGATAACTAGCTTGCTTTTTGAAGGATGAAAGGCTGCCTGAGGCGTTCCGTCACTTGTTGCGGGTTGTGAACATGGCGAGCGTCCTCATCGCCACAACCAGTTCGGCAAGCCGCCGTGACTGTGGATGAAGAAGCCCAAGGCGAACAGGGCGAAGGCTAAGAGCACGAGCAAAAGTCTCTTTTCCATATACAGCCCTCCTGGGCGCGCCAGGGCGACCCGGCGGCTGTCTTCCTCCTACAGTTAGATGACTTTCTGCATGACGCAGAGAGATAAGTCCGCGCTTTCCTTGAACCTGTGTACAAACGTTCATCCGCGGCCCACCGGTGTATACGCATGATCACACTGGCGCACAGCAATCAGGCCACAAGTAATTGGTTCTAAACGGCAATGTAGGGGGCGGTAACGGCTATCAACTTGCCATAGCAGAGAACGAATAATCTGCGGGCCGGCTTATGGCTCAAAGTGAACCCGCCACTTGAAATTCCAGGAGACGTACATGTTCGATCGTCGTAGTGTTCGGGGACTCTTGATCCTCTGCCTCGTTATCGCACTTGCCGGGTGTAGTACCCCGGGACTGGTTTCTATTCAGATCACCCCGACAACCGAAACCTTCATTGGGGGGAGAGGGACAGCGCAGTTCACGGCCATCGGGACATATCAGAGGGGGGACCACCCTGAAACTAAGCAGGACATCACCAGCCAAGTGACCTGGAAGTCAAACGCTGTCAGCGTCGCCACGATCAATTCCTCTGGCGTGACTACCTCAGAGGGCCTGGGCACGACTGTTATCACGGCCAGTATGCAAGGATTTACCGGTCTCGTGACTGGGTACGCGTCAGTTACAGTTTGCGAGCCTGATCCGTCCAATCCAAACCAATGCGCACAATGACCGGCAACGCCTGGGAGCGGCTGCGTGATTCATTTCTGGTGTCCGGCTGCGCGGGCGTTACGGGTACCAGGCGATTCTAGCCAAAGGTACTCCCGTGTTCGACCGACATCCGGGCTCGTATCCTGCTTCGTGCACTTCTTTGCCCACGGTTTCACCGCGATAGACCAGCCGGTAACCTGGCTCAGTCCAAAGGTAACTTATTTAGTCTCTTTCGTACTCCAAGCTATCGAAATCCTTCTCCAAGGCTCGCCTACCCGAACTCTCAAACTGCTCACTAGGCCAATGCCTTCTTTACATCTTTGGTGGGAGGGGACGTGTACTCCGGATCGAGTTCAATAGAGCAGAGGTGAGCGCCAATGACGAGACGGATATGGGTATGCGTGCTTGGTGTCGCGTGGGCGGCGGGAATGACGTGCGGGGCGCAGGCGCAGTCGGCCGAAGAGAGGCAGTTGATGCAGGCGACGAACGAAGATCGCGCCCAGCAGGGTCTCGGACCGCTCAAATGGGATCCGGCCTTGGCCCGAGCTGCGCAAGCGCATGCGGAACGCATGGTGCGGGAAGGGGGCGCATTGTCCCACCAATACGCAGGAGAAGCCGATCTGGCGGAGCGCGCCGGCCGCGATGGCGCGCACTTTCACGTGGTTGCCGAAAACCTGGCCGTCGCGCCGACTCCCGCGGCAGTGGAGGCGGAGTGGATGCACTCACCGCTCCATCGCAGAAACATTCTGGATGCGCGCCTGAATGAGATCGGCGTGGGCCTGGTGCGCGAGGGCGGCAATCTCTGGGCGGTCGAAGATTTCTCCGCCGCGGTGGCTGATTTAGGCTCCTCACAGATTGAGCGCAAGATAGAGCAGTTGCTGATCGATCGTGGCATCCACCCGGTGGCCGATGTGGCCGCCGCGCGGCAGACCTGTGCCATGGATCACGGCTCGGTGGGAGCGCTTCGGCCGAAGTTCATCATGCGCTGGGAGGGCTCAGACCTGGCCCGGCTTCCCGACGTGCTCGAGGAACGGATCTCCACCGGGAAGTACCGCACTGCGGCAGTTGGCTCTTGTAGCTCTGGGAATGAAGGGCAGGGCTTCACCACATACCACTTAGCCGTGTTGCTCTTCTAAGGAGAGACGTTCCCGCGGATCACCGGCTTGTAATCTAACCCGCAAAAATCCTCGTTAGTGCTTGGCAAACCCCATTCCGCGGGGCCAAAGCTGTTTCGCAAGTGGTGTAGACCGGAACGATGGCCTTTTCGAGGTTTTCTTTCAAGGAAAACCACACCGCGCGATCTTTATCAGGCCACAGCAATTGCGAAACTGCTCGAGTATCGTCAAACTGCTCTAAGACCTTGCCGCTCCCAATCGCCGCAACGGCTTGGCTGTCCCATTCTTCACCGTGCTCTCTTTGTTCCACCCCCCAAGCTCGAGCGCGACAGACATGCATGCGTCGCGCAATTCATCGGCGTGGGCGCGATCGGCGATCGCTCGAGCCACGACCATGCCGCCCACGCACAAAGCGGCGATGGCCTGTGCTTTGGTGTGGCGAGGCTGGCGATTCTGGATCAAGCTGCGCTCCAGAACGCTGACCATCGCGCTGAATACGGTCTCGAAGGCCTGCTTTGCACTTTCACCGCTGCGCGTCACGTCGGTCGGTAATGCAACCATGGGGCAGGAATTCTCTACATCCTCGAAGTGCTGGCGAGACAGATAGGCATGCACCACTTGAGGACCTACGTCCTTTGAGGACAAATCTACTTCCACGCCTTCCCAACAGCTCTTCCATTCGGGGTCGGTGAAGAAGCACCCTAGTACTTCGGCGTATAGATCGCTCTTGCTCTGGAAATAGTTGTAGAAACCGCCGCGCGTGAGCCCCGCACCGGACATGATCTGATCCAGAGAGACGCTGTCAAAGCCGTGCCGATTGAACAGCCTCCGTGCGCTCTGAATGATCTTCCCTTTTATCTCGGCGCGATGACCACTGGGATAAGGCATAGGTTCTCCTGGTTTCTGTGAGCCGAAGTATGGCGCGGGCCATCTTCCCTCGTCCAGCAAAATATGATCTTGAACATAATTTAGTCGCATGTTTCCATGCATTGACGGCCCTACAAATCTCAGGAGAAGAGCGATGAATGAAAGAACAATTGCGGCTGCTTTGCCGAATACACTAACGCGGCGGCAGGTAGCCATCGGCATTGCCATGGTTTCTAGGCAGTTTGGCCGCGGGCTCCACGGCGCAGCTGCGCAGCAGACCATACAGGAGATACCGGCGAACCGCAGCCAATAAGACGCGCACATCCCTGCATGAGGATATCGATATAAAGGCTGGCCCTCAGCGCATCTATGATGCGCTTCTGGATGCAAAACAGTTCGCTGCATTCACTGGCCGGCCGGCCGAGATCGACCCGAAAGCAGGCGGAGCATTTTCGTTGTTCGGAGGATTGATCGCCGGCCGCAACATCGAGCTGGTCCCGAACCAGCGGATCGTGCAGGCGTGGCGCCCCACCCATTGGGATCCCGGGTATCTACTCGATTGTCAAGTTTGAACTCAAACCCCAGAGTTCCGGAACCATCGTGGTTTTAGATCATAAAGGTTTCCCGGAAGGCGATTTCGACAGCCTGGATTTGGGATGGCACGCGCACTATTGGGAACCGCTAAAGAAATTCCTTGCTTAGACCGGCTTGCAAACTAGAAAGTAAAAATAGCCTGAACAAAAACGGCGCGGTTGCCAGGTGTCGGCGATCCGAACGGGCCGCTGGCAAGGGATTGCGTTTTGCCGAAGAGCGGTGAAGCCAGAGTGCCGTTGGGCGTGCCCAGATTCACAATGTTGAAGATGTTCAGGGCCCCGCCGATCAGGGTCAGGCTGTACTTGCGGGAAACCGTGGCATCCAGCTTCGGTTGCGCCTGACCACCACTGAGCCCACGGCCATTCACGCTGCCATTCCCTCCCTGCATGCCCTGCTGCGCCTTTGGCTCCTTCGATTTTGGGGCCAATCCCGATCACTTTGCTGACCCGCATATGCATCGACGAAATTTGCGGGACCAATGCCGGCGCCATAGGGGATGATTCTCTCTCCCTTGCCCACCGGATCAGTATCCAGACAGCCATAGGGGGTGGAAACCACGTTCGCGGCCCCACAGGCGCCATAAGTAGGCCGCGCGTTGAACTGATTGTTCGCGGTGAGATCGTTGCCGATCACCAGGTTGTAGGGTGTTCCGGACTGAGCCGCCAACAGAGGCGCAAAGATGATTCCATGAGGCGCGGAGTAGGTTCCAAGCAAAAAGAGACGATTTCTGATACCGAAGCCGGCGCGGCCGTAATCAAGACCTGGATCCTGGGCCACCGAGGGAACGTAGTTGACGCCCTGCGTATCGCTCTTGGCCTCGTTGAAGGTGTAGGAACCATGCAACGACAGATGACGAAACTGCGTGTTGGCCGTGACGATCACCTGATGCTGCTTATAAATGCCGCCGGACTGGAACTGATAGTTATATACAGCGGGAAGCGGGCCCACCACGGTGTACGTGGATGGATCGAATTCCGGCGCGGTGACATTGTTGGTGAGGTACTGATGAACGCCGCGGGTAAACAGATAGGTCGCGTTGAACATGAGCTTCTTGCCGATCTGCTGATCGACCCCGACGCCGCCCTGCATGCTGAGGGCTGCGTGAAAGTGGGGATCGATATTGTAGAAGGATGGAATGGACGCGGCGGCATCCGCCAGGGTGCTCGGCGATGCCGCGGCATTCGGATTATAGAAATCGGGATTGTTGATCACGTAGCTCTGTTGATTGATTCCGTTCTGGTGGATCGCCTGCATGATGTAGGGTGTCCCGGTGGAAGAGCTAAATGAGTTGGGCACGGTAAACCGATCGTAGAACCAACCGTAGCCCGCCCGCACGACCGTTTTGGGAGGAGTCTTGCCCACATGGCCAGGCGCCCAGGCCAACGAAAAGCGCGGGCCCCAATCAGCGTGATCGTGAATACGATTCTGGGTTTCAAAGCGCAGCCCATAGCTCAGGGTGAGGTTGGGTTTCGCAGCGCCAATCGTCCTGATAAAAGAGCGCTCCGTCGAACAGAAGCGCCCGCGCCAGCGGATTCTGGATCACGGTGGCCTGATATTGCGCGGGCGTCTGCGCCAGGTACTGGTCGATCGAAGTAAAGAAATAGTTTCCGTTGGATCCGGAGGTGGAATAGTTGGCATCGCGATAGGCACGCAGACGGGTCCCAAAGCGTATGGTGTGACTGCCCGCGGTGGCAGTGGAATAATTCTGCAATTCGAAGATGTCCTGGTGATCTTGCGCGACCCCGGAGTTGCTTCCCCCGGTGGTAAAGGCTCCTTGAACCGTAACCGTCGGAGTGAAGTAAGAGGCGACCTGGCTGTTGCGGACCCGGCGCCATTGGAAATGGGTTTCGTTGATCACGCGCGGGTTGACCACCACCGTGTCGCTGACCTGGATGGCATTTTCCTGATTGTTTACGTTGAATGCCTGCTCGGGAAGGTTGAGTTGACCAGGACCATTCGCCGTCGCGACCGAGCGAAAGTATGAGTCGCGGACTGACAAGGTGTTGCTCTTGCCCAGTTGGAAATCTACGCGAGGATTGGCGAACAGGAGAGACGATGGGTTGGGCAAGGCTTCATTGAAGGTCGTGCTCGGTATCTTCCGGGTTGACGGCATCGATAATGCTCTGGTTTTGCCGGTCAAAGTGAAACAGGCTGAAGAAGTACGAGGCGTTCTTGGTCAGAGGTCCATTGACATCCGCCTGAATGAAATACAGGTAGTAGCTCGGCTGCTGCTGGACGAGCGGATTGGCCGTGTTCCACGCCGAATCGTTGCCCAACGATGTTATGTGGCCTGAAAATTTGTCCGAGCCAGGCTTGGTGAGAATTTCGATTCTCCCGTAACCGATCTTGTCGAACTCCGCGGAAAAAGGATTCTGATTTACGCGAATCTCCCGGATGGAGGACTTGGGAGGAATTTGGCCTCCGGTGAAACCGTCGATGTAGATCTGGCCGCCGCTCGGCCCGGCTGCGGGCCCGGCCAGTGCCTGGAGTTCGTTTTGCAATTCGTCGGGATCGTCCGAGAGAGCATCGAGGTCGCTTCCCTTCATCACCAGCGCGCTCGAATTCTCATCGGGATTTACGCTCACGCCGGCATTTTGATCGGTGACCGTGATGTCCTGCTGTTGAACGGCAATGGCAAGGGATACATTCAGTTGGCGAGCCTGACCGGCCGCGATCACAATGCCGGTCTTGGAGAAGGTCGCGAATCCGTTTACCTGCGACGGTCGAGGGTGTATGAGCCTGGAGGAACCGCCTTGAAGACGTAGACACCGTCATTGCCGGACTGGACGCTTAGCACGGTAGGCTCCCTGGGTAAGCGTGACCGATGCTCCCGGAACTACGGCGCCACTAGGATCCAATACCTGGCCTCGAAGGCTCCCCGTCGACTGTGCAACTGACGCGTGACGGAAAACGAGGACAAGAACGAGCAGGAGCAGCAGAGCTTCTTCACCAGTAAGCTGCGAATTCGCTGGGAAGAAAATCATCATTGACAGCGTCCTTCCAGAAAGCGAGTTGTCACCGGGACCGATCCGGCGGCGCCCAATGCCGTCTGATGCACGATTCGGAATGGTTCCATTGCTGCCTTCATTTCGCTCCGCACATCATGGTTGCGCGTGAAGGGCTACGTGAGTTCGATCAAAGCAGCGTGCCTACTAGATTTCGTGGCCTTTGTATGCAACGAGTCCTCGCTTTCTGTTCACTTCTGGGCACGCCTGTCCGGCATCGAACACTTGAGCAGCCAAGGAAAATGGGAGAGGCATCTTCGCACGTATGATATCTACGGAAGCCCACCGGAGCCGGCTGCGAATATTTCCGTCAACGATCCGGCATATGGCAAATACGCAGCAGGTCACGCCGAAGTTCCAGCGTACTAGTAGCGAAGGCCGAGTCTTTGGGGAAATTCCTCCTCGTCCTCATCAAGGTCAATCAGGTTCGCGTGATACTCGGCATTCTTTCTGTGAATCCTGCGCATCGCGAGATGCGCCGCAACGATGATTGCAATCGTGCCGGCCACATGCCACAGACTGGCTTCCAACCAGGGTTCCAGACCGACCGTAAGCAATACCAGGGGCGGGAAGAATCCGAAGTATTGGAGCAGTATGAATGCCAGGTTGGTGGCCGGCGCTCTTGCTTCGCCGGTGAAGGGTATGCTCCTGACCTTGAGGAACAGAGCATCCGTCAGCAGCAGGCAAAGGCCAACCGCCACCAGCGCCTGGCTCGTAGCGGACCTCCAGCCACGCAATTCGGGAGGCGCCACCAGACGTGATCAGCGCGACCATGCCCAGCGTCAAAACCAATACGCACGGCAGTATCCAGAGCGTGGTCGTGGCAAGTTGCGCTGGTCCAGGCCTGCCCAGGATCACGCGAAAGATCCAACCACCCCTCCTATCCGTAGGGGAGAGGAATGCGGTCCGCAATCCGGCAATCGTCCAGAAAGCCGCGATCGGGACTGCAGCCCGCAAACCATCGGGCGATAGGGCGAAGCCGAGATGACCATGCGCAAGTTTCAGGAGCACCGCGCATGCAGTCAGGAGAGCCAGGCCGAGGCCGCCATACATCGCCATATACACACGATGCCGCTGCGTCCGCAGCAAAGAGTAACTGATGAAGTGATAAATACCGCGCTGCACCGCATTTCGTAACAAAGTTGCGTGGAGCAGACGATGGATGGGCACGAGCGGCCAGATTCCGGGTATCGAATACGCCGGATCCCTCGACCAGGTAACGCATTCTGCGTCGATAGGCGAGCGGATAAGAGACGATCGCCAGGGCGAAGCACGAGCGCCGTTGCCAGGCAACCTGTTTTCGCAAGGCCGCTGAAAACAGGCAGAGATGAAGACCCGGCCAGAAGGCTCTCGTATATTCCCAGAAACCAGAACGGCGGAAAATATCGGGCGGCTGGCAAATTCATCAGCACCTTAAGGAATTGGGACAGGACCGGGAAAAGCAAAAGGATGGTCAACAGCATCATCATGGAGATGCCCTGCAGGAAAGGTGAAATGGCGCGGAAGAAACGTTCACCCATGACCGTCACAATCACTCCCTGCAGGCTCAGGAAGAAGGCTGCGGCAAACGCGCCGCTTCCCAGCACTGCCAGCAGATGCGCAAACATGTGGCGCGCCAGACCGGGCGGCTCCGATAGCAACGGGAAAGAATATGGATCCAAGCGCACTGGTGCCGAACAGAAACAAGCCCAGAAAAAGGCAGGCAGCCACAATCCTGGCCAGAAACAACCTTCTGCCGGCAATGGGAAGAGGTGAGAGAACGAAAAGATCAAGCAGATCCGGGAAGAACAAGTCCCAGGCAAAGATGCTCACCGCTCCCACCGCTACAAATGAATACATCACATAAAAATAGTGATCGCTCACCTGAGACCAGAAAGGCCGGCCGACGGGCGCATGGTAGAGGGGGAACAAAAACAGCGCCACGACCATTCCAGGAAGAGCGATCGCGTACACCACCTGGAGAAGCCGCGCCTTCGCCTCGCCATCCGCCGAAACCATTCGTTGTTGAAAAATCGTTCCAGGAAGTGGCGAACCAGAAGGTGAAATTGACTTCGTTCCTGCGGCGTCCGCCACGGGCATCTGGGCTTGCACTTCGAGGGACAGGACGGGAAATTCGGGCGGAGCGAAGATGCGGAGCCGCTAAGCTGTTCTTGCGCAATTGGCGTAAGCCGAAGCGCCATCAGCGCCTTTCGTGGTTTTCTCTCAATGAAAACCACTCCTCGCGGCCTTGATCAGACCACAGCTAATTGCGAAACTGCTTTAAACATTCTGCACCTTGATGGCTTCTACCAGTTCGCGGGCGACTGATTTGGTGTCTTCCTGCTGCACCAGTTGCGCAAAGACGCTTTCGAGGTTCGCCAGCTCCATGAGCCCGGTCAATTCGGAAGGGCTGGCATCGGCCAGAATCTTCCCCTTGCGCAATGACGACAACTCGACTACAAATCTGCTCCACTACTTCGAGAACATGCGAGATGTAGAGAACGGCCTTCCCCGCCGCTGTGAGTTCCAGCAGCAAGTCCTTGAACAGGCGGGAGGAAAGGACATCCAGCCCGGAGAGCGGCTCGTCGAATATCAGCAGCTTGGGGTCGTGCATGAGCGCCGCGGCAATCAGCACGCGCTGCTTCATCCCTTTGGAATACATCGAAATCGGCGAATGCCGCCAGGACTCCAGGCCAAGGAGCTGGAGTAGCCTTGTGGCCTTGATCTGAATCAGCCGTTCCCGCAGTCCCCGCAGCCTGCCTACCAACTGCAGGTACTCGATTCCTGACAGATAGGTATAAAGGTGCGCTTCTTCCGGCACGTAGCCAAGCGCCCCGCGAAAACTCACCAGATCGTCGCGGATATTCCTGCCCTGGAACAGCACCCGGCCCTCATTCGGCTGCAGCAGCCCGGTGATGATCTTGACGGTGGTAGATTTTCCCGAGCCGTTGGCGCCCAGATAGCCAACCACCTCGCCGGCATTGACCCGGAAATTTACGTTCGAGATCGCCGGGATACCGCGATAGCTTTTGGAAAGGTTTTCGAGCTCAAGCACGTGGGAGCCCTCGATCGCTCTACCCTATGTAGCATACTATCTTTCACTGGTCAATCAGTATGCTACATAGGTAGAATGTCTGCCATGGCCATCGAGCCAAAACTCTCCCATACCGCGGCCATGATTCTGCAGACGATTCATGCCGGCCAGATCTACGGCTTCAGCGTGATGGAAGCGACGGGTCTACCCAGCGGGACGGTTTATCCGGCGATGCGGCGGCTGGAACGCGACGGTCTCATCGTCTCGAAGTGGGAACAGCAATCGATTGCCGACGCCGAGCAGCGGCCTTTGCGGAAGTACTACAAATTGACGCGCGCGGGCGTGGCAACGCTGCAGGCCATGCACAAACGCTATCCGCTACTGCAAAAAATGATCTCCGATCCGGAGGTCAAGAACGCATGAACCTCGCGCCTCCTGCTCCGCTCTCTCCCGGTATCTCTCTTCATTCTCCGGTGTGCCGCATGGCTGGCGCCCGGTCGAGAGCGGGCAGAGTGGTTGGCAGAGTGGCAGGCGGAGCTTTGGCATGTATGGCATTCGTACAGTCGCAAATCGCGCGGCTGCTTCCGCGGCGGCCAGGAAGTGACCGATTTCTGTCTGGGCGCTTTCCAGGACGCTTTTTGGCTTAGATGGAATAATCCGCGCTCGATCCCGCGCCGGTGTCTTCCGCATTGGCTCTGCGTCGCGTTGTTCAGCTTTCCCTAGCGGTGTGGACGGCAGTCAGCCTCTTGATCTGTTTGTACCTGCCGGGCGCCAGCGAGGCGATACGGCCATCGCCCTATCGGGACGCCGACGGCCTGGTGATGATTTCAAGTGGCGGCTATTCCGGAGCGCAGTTCCCGACCATACGGTTTGAGGATTATCAATCGTGGAAAACGAGCACCCAGCAATTGTTTACCGGCGTTGCCTTCTATCAACCGATACTCAAACGAGTCCATATTGCGCGACATCGTAGGCGCGGAACTTTCCGTTGGCCGGGCAAGCGACAATCTTTTCAAGTTGCTCAACCTGCCGGTCCCTCCCGGATGGAGCGAATCCGTCCAAACGGCCAGTACGCGGCAAGACTGTTTTTGAGCCAGGCGGCGTGGCTGCGGTCTTTCGGCTGGCGATCCTCAGCATTATCGGAAGTGTCGCCGAGATAGCCGGGCAACGCGTCCTGATTGCAGGCGTTGTCTCGCAAGACTCGTGGCAGTTGCCGGGCCAGAGTGGATGCGTGGCTGCTCGAGGACGAGCGGCATCTGGCGATGCTGCCGTCAAGCTCCAGGGGATTTGTGCTTGCCCACATGCGAACATCCGGGTCGCTACGCCGGATGGATGGATGGCAATACATGACTGTACACAGCGAGGATGGAGGCAATGATCGCTTCGATTGCATATCGCTGGCGCAGCGAGCCCGACTGCCCTTCTCCATCTTTCTGTTCACGCTGATCGCCGCCTTGATGTCGTTGCCGGCAACCACCCCTTTGCCTCTTGGCGAGTACCCACGGCATAGCGGGCGCCTTCCCCTGGGCCGTGAGTGCGAGACGATGGATCTTCCTGTCGATCAAGTTTGCGCTGGTGGTGCCACTCGTCTATTTCACCTCTGTCGATGTCGCATACGGCGTTCAGTCCTTCAGTTCCACGACGGCGCAATATATCCAGCTCGCGCATCTCGTTTTTCGGATTTCTCTTCGCGCTTTCGATGGATACTGCAGGATCAACGAAAGCGCTGCCCGGTATGCCTTCGAGTGCTCTCCAATCCCGCCCGCGTTGGACAAGCTTCGCGAAACTTCCTGGCATGGAACGGCACGGAGCTGATTTGCGCCGGGGTCACGGATTGCTGCACATTCCTGAGCTACCAACCAGCTGGTTCAGCACCCAGCGCTGGCTGTACCTCGATCCTTCCTGGGGCAGCCTCTTCTCTGATGCGTATATAGCGTCGGCTGGCCTGGTCTGATAATCGGCCATTCAAGAAAAACAAGCCATCCTAAGCCAAGCGCTGGGTGCCCCTGTCTGCGAATAGCCGGAACGCCTCCACGACTATCTTTGCCAGCTCATCACCATTCCGCTTGTTCAGAAGTTCGTGCCCCGCACCAGTGACGGGAAGCAGTTCGGTGCGCGCCGGGATGAGCTTCAACGCTACGGCCATTTCGTCGATGGAGCCGAAGCCGTCCCGCGCACCGTGGACGAAAAGCGCAGGAACCTGCAGTTGCGGGAAGTGGGCGGTCCGTAACTCACCGGGTCGTCGCGGTGGGTGGAGCGGGTACGAAAGCAGCAGGAGCCGATCGGCGAGACCGGGTTCAGCGGCGGCCAGCATCGACGCTTGTCTCCCTCCGTAGGAATGACCGCCCAGGAACACACGGCCCGAACTTTGTCGCCGCAAGGACGCAATTGCCGCTCGGAGCCCCTCTTGGTCACGTTCTGCACTGCCGCGTGGCGGCGGCCCGTGCGGTCGCACTTGGCGAAAGGGGAGATCGCAGCGAAGGACAGTCAACCCCCAGGCGGAGAACTCATCCGCTAGCGCCACGAGAAGGGGAGAGCCGCAGTTCGCTCCCGCACCGTGCGTCAGGACAAGCCCATCTTCACCCGAACCGGCCGGGCGATGCAGGAACCCTCGAACGGGTACTCCATTCGGCGAAGCGTCCCGAAACTCTTGATCGTTGCTCATAGCCCGGTCCGATTGACGATTTTAGCGGTCTTTCAATTCCTCGCTAAAGAAGCGAACCACTGCTTTATTAAAGGCACGATGGAACGCTGCTCGATCGAAGCCAGGTGGATCCCGGCATGTCTCGGGCGCTGCTGCTGCAAGTGCATTGCTGCAGGGCGCAAGGAAAGCAAAGTGGTCAGCGCCCGGCACCAGTTGATCCTCCCGATGATGCGGAAGCTCTTTGCGGATGATTCCGCTGTTCCACTGGTCGGGAGCCTGCGTGTCGTTCCCGGCGCGCCAGAGTTGGACTGGGATGGTGACCTGCCGCAGATCGCCTGCTCCAAACAGAAAACCGGCTGCTGGCGCCGCTATGACCGCAGCTTTGATCCGTGGGTCACGAATCCAGGTTGGTTCTGTCGCCATGGGGGTCAGTTGATCTCCATGACTCTTCGCGACAAAGGCGCATTCAGGAGCACTCGGGTGCATGGAACAGAGCTGTGCCATTCTCGCCAATTCAGGAGTGCCCCCAATTTCAACCAAACTTGTGAAGCCTCCCAGGGAGAAGCCGAATATCCCCACGCGTCCCGCGTTCAGACTGCTGTGGTCACCCCAGGAGGAAAGCATCCAGTCAAGGACGACTCTCACCTGTCGAGGTCGATCGATCAAATCTTTACGATTTCCAACATAGCTCTGATCGGCGTAGTTATCACCGGTATGCGTTAAGGCCGCAACCACAAAACCCGCCCCGGCGAGCGCAATTGCGGTGTCGTAGTGGCTGGCTAAGGAGCCGCCCGTACCGTGCGATATCAGGACGAGCGGCAAGCTCTTTCCAGAAATATCACTATCCGCCGCTACGTTCTGGCTAAACATTCCGAGCGGTTGCAGCGAGGGCTGCCCGTCACTCGGGTACCAGATGCCGACCGCAATCGCTTCCCCTTGGGGATCAGGTACGGTGGCTTCCTCGAAGCCGACCGCAGCAAACGACGGTCTTGCAAATAGGAGTGCAATCGCGAGCGAGACAACATGAATCCTCATTGGGTCCCTCGAAACATAACCATGATTACACTTTCTTTGTCGAGGTCGCCATCCGCATGCTTCATGGAGATGCAAAGAGCAGCATGGCGGCCACTCAGGCTAATGCTTCCAGATTGCCAAGAGGAGGACGCGGGCACTGCCGCCTTTACGCAGCCTTGCGGAAGGTGAGATTGATGCGGTATCTGCCCAATAACGGGTGAATGCCGTCCTTGAGTGGCATCACACCGTGGTATCGCAGGCGCTTAAGGCCGCCCCAAACAATCACATCGCCGTGAGTGACTGGAACGCGTGTCGTCTTGTCGGCACGCTTGTCTCCGCCGAACAAGAATACAGCCGGGAGACCTAACGAGACGGAGACGATAGGCTGGCTGAAGTCGCGCTCATCCTTGTCTTGATGGAGCGAGAGCTTGGCGCCCGGCTCGTAGCGGTTTACCAGACACGCATCGGGAGTGAATGCCGGGAAACCAGCGTCCTCCGCCGCGGTTGTGGCCAGTTCCAGGAAAGGCTTCGGCATTTGCGGCCAATGTCTCTGCATCTCAGGGTCGATGGCGTCGTACCGGTAGCCTGTTCTGTCCGTCAGCCAGCCGAGAGCGCCGCAATTCGTCATGGCCACTGACATGCGATAGCCACCAGGCGTGACCATATGACGGAACGGCGATTTCTCGACCACGCCGTTCAACGCTTCTAACAGCGCGGCCTCGCGTGCAAGGGCGAAACCGTGCAGGATAGCTGCACCAGCCCCCAGGCTCTCATTCGAAAGCCCGGGCTCCGTGATGTCATCAAAGAGCCTCAAAGTGCCTCCTAGGTTGCGTCATGAAAGATAATCCCGGCCGTATGTCGTCCCCCGGAGCGCAAACGGCTTACGCCATGCCGTAAGTTGACGCGATATGTGCCGCGCGTTCCTTGCACCGGGCGATGATGTACCGCGAAGGCCACCGCGTCACCCTGGCCTAGCGCAACCACCTCTGGCCGCGATTGCATCCGAGGCCGCTGCTCGGTGAGCACAAATTCGCCGCCGGTGAAATCCTTTGCGGGGTCCGACAACAGGATAGCCACCTGGATCGGAAAGACATGCTCGCCGTAAACATCCTGATGCAGGCAGTTGTAATCGTCCTCACCATATTGTAGAAGCAAGGGCGTTGGCCGGAGCTGTCCTGCATCATGACATCGTTGGACGAATTCGCCGTGCCGCTTGGGATAACGCACATCGATGCCCATAGCGGCGTTCCAGCGATTGGCAACGGGTGCGAGCCGATCATAGAGGGCGGTCCGAAGCCCTTGAATGATATCGGGCAGCGGGTAGCTGAAGTATTTGTACTCGCCGCGCCCGAAACCGTGCCGTCCCATGATGACGCGGCTGCGAAAGAGACCATCGTCGGTATATAGCCCGGCGAGGGCCTGACATTCCTCAGGAGACAGGACACCTGGGAGCAACGCGTTCCCTTGCTCGTCCAATTCCTTCCCCACGCGCTGCCAGTCGAAAGCATCGACGCGGGCGACGGCTTGGTCCGCCGGTATGGCCCGCGTATCTTTACCGGTAGTTGTCCCGATGAGACCGGTGAACTGAGTACTCATGCGTGTGCCTCCCGTTCGAGAAGTGCCCGCTTCCGCTCCGCTCCCCAGCGATATCCTGAAAGAGCGCCGTCGTTCCGGATGACACGGTGGCAAGGAATTGCCACAGCCAACGCATTTGCGCCGCAGGCCTGGGCCACTGCCCGAACCGCCGTGGGCATGCCGATCTGCTTCGCGATATCCGTATAGCTCGCGGTAGAACCCACGGGTATCTGCTGCAGGGCCTTCCAGACGTGCTGTTGGAATGCGGTACCCCGGATGTCGAGAGGCAGGTTGAGGCCGACGCTGGGCTTCTCGATCAGACCGACCACCTTTGCGACCATGTCCTCGTAGCCACTTTCGTCCCCGATCAGGTTAGCCTTGGGGAACTGGTCCTGCAGGTTTTGTCTCAGCGAGACAGGATTTTCGCCGATAAAAATCGAGCATACGCCGCGCCCGCTCCTGGCCACCAGGATCGATCCTAGGGAACATTCGCCGATCGCGAAGTGGATATCAGTTTGGGCGCCCCCGGCGCGGAAGTTCGTTGGAGTCATACCTAAGTACCTCATTGGATGTCTCATAGAAACGGCTGTTGGAATTGAACCCGGCGTCATCCGCCGCGGTGTCACGGGCTACGATCGATGCCCAGCGAGGGTCATTCAACGTTGCATTTGCAAGCTCGGAATTTGTTGTTGCTGTGCTCATAGGATCTCCTCTCTAATATCGCTATAGGTATGCTAGCGAGAATCCAACTCCGAGAAACTCCGCTTCTTGCTTTCAAATTAGACTTTTTGCAATACCGGGCGTCTGTCGAACTGACATCTTGCCCATGGCCAAACATGCTCCTAAGCGAAGCGCTGGGTGCCCCAGGTTCGCCCCAGCGTACCCGGATTTCCTGTTAGCAGCACGGACAGGACCGCGTGTGCGGCTTTCCTCAAAGAAAGCCGCACACGCGAACATGGGTCATGCCGCGTACAGGAAATCCGGGTATCTGACCCATTTTTGGTCAGATGTGGGATTCCACTGTGCTCGACCTATCATCTTTCGGCTCTCGTTGACAACCTTGAGGCCGAATTTATGAAGGCCACAGCCGAGCACGGTTCGCAAGGGTATTTGTCTTACTATGCCGACGACGCTGTTGAAGTGCCCGACGGTGCGCCGATCCTGCAGGGCAAAGAAAGCATTGCCAGGACTATGGGCTTTCTCGACAACAAGCAGAATCACCTTACCTGGACGCCGGTCGGCGCAGGCATCTCTGCCTCAGGTGACCTGGGCTACACCTATGGCAACTATGAGTTCCGGTCGACTGGCAAAGGTGGCAAGCCTGTCGTCGCATACGGCAAATACAACACCATCTGGAGGAAGCAGAGGGATGGCGCTTGGAAAGTAGTCCTCGATATGGGAAACAGCAGCCCGGAGCCGAAAACGTAGGATGCAACGCGGAGGAAAGACTCTACCGTGGAACCACTCGAATGCGCAGCTTGTAGAAGGCAAAGCCGATGAGGTTGCTGAAAGCAGTCGTGCCGAGAATCTTGGCGGCATAGGCATGCGGACTAACAACATCGACGAACGGGTACGCGGAGATCAGCAGGCTGAAGAGAGTGGAACAAAAGCCAATCAGCGATGTCCATTTTAGCCACCGGGGCAAGGAGCGGCGGAGCGCGCCAGCTCCGGCAATTGGGATGGCAAACATCGCTAGATAGGCAAGTTCGTAATGGCTGAGGCTGGCATTCGAGAGCAGCTGGTAGGCCTCTTGAGCGTGCACCCCAATACTCCCAAGCGCAATGAGAAGAAAGACAAGAATCGATGTGCAGATAATGGAGTTCGCCGGAGTCCGCCATCGTGGATGCAGACGAGTAAACCAATCCGGGACCAGGTCGTCCCACCCCACAGCCATAGGAAGACGAGTGACCCCGGTAAATATGTAATTGGCTGCCCCGAGCAGACGCAGCTGGAGCAGAAGAATAGCAGTCATCGCAAAGAGGCTGCCAACTCCGGTGCTGCCCAGGGCGATGCGAACTGTCTGCGGGATGGGGGCGATGAAGTCGATGTGGCCGCGCTGGCTAAAGGCAACCACCGAACTGGTACCAAGAATGAACATGGCGCAGATGATCGGTGAGGAGATCCATACAGACTGTCCGATGTTCCGCGCAGCCTGCCTGCTTTCACCCGCCAGGATCGCAATATACTCCAGGCCGCAGAGCGCACCGAAAAGCATCTGACCGAAGAGAGCGAGAGAGCGCAGGTTGTGGGGTGGAAGTTTCATGGCAAACGCTGTCCAATGAATGGGTGCGTCACGCCAAAACGCCCAGAGCGGAAGAAGAATGAGTCCGACAAAAACAACCAGTATGGCGATGCCGCCGACGTTGTGAATCCACTTACCGACCTCAAGTCCTCGAACGGCGGCGACGGTGATAACTGCGATCACGAGGGTGACGATTGCAAGCGATGCCAGATGATTCTCTGGGAAGCCAGACGGCGGAGGGACCGATGAGGTACGCAAGCTCGGTGGGAATGGCATAAAGGATGGCAGCAGTTACAACGATGCCGTACACCCAGAGGTTCCACGCGGTAAGGAAACCGCCAAGGTCGCCGTAAGCTCTGTGCGCCCAGACGTAAAGACCGCCTTCCAGCGGCCATGCGCGGTTGAGACAGATAACGGAAGCCGCCATCGGGATGTAAAAGAGCAGCATGGCGGCCACCCAGGTGAGAGCCTGAGCCCGGCCAAGTCCAGCAGCGACCCCGACCCAGGAGCTGCCAACCACGCATAGGATTTGCGCAAGAACCAAATCGCGCAGTCCCAGCTGGCGGTGCAAGTGGTGCTCGGCAGGGGATGGTGACACGATTTTGGCCATCGTTGGTAAATGGTTGCACAGGCTATGCACTTCTCCAGCTGGAATAATTGAGGCAACACGAAAGGAAGCGATCCGTGAACGTCGATGACGCTTTGCCACCCTTGCAGGTGCCGCAAACTTCGGCGGGCTGGCGTCGAGGCGCAACTCGAAGTTTACGAGGGCCAGTCGCACGCTCAATACCAATTTGACGATCGTGTACCCGAGACCAGGGAGGCGTTCGGAGAGATCACGGCATTCTTCGACAAACATCTCGGCCGCTGACGTTGACCCGGCCGTAGTGGTGGACCTAGTATGACCCTTACCATTCAGCACAAATCTCGGATTTGGAGGGAATTCCATGCGTTACGGCTCGAACGCCACGCTGTTCTGGATTTGTGTTTGCCTGCTCTGTGCAGCGCTTCCAGCTGTTGTCGCAACGCCCGCCTGCGCTCAAGGCCTTAGCCAGCAGCGACCTTTCTCGCCTGCGCTCCGTCGGCAGCGTGGCGCTCTCGCCCGACGGCCACTACATCGCCTATACGATCACGATGCGCGATCGCCCCGGCCGTCCTTATGACCAACTCTGGGTGATGGATCTGAGCACGGAGAAGAGCGTCCGCCTCGGCGGTGACAAGCCTGCCGGCGGTCCGCTGTGGTCCGGCGACAGCAAGTGGATCGCGTTTCACGGTGCTGATGGCGACAAGCACGGCCTCTTGATCGCGCGTCCCGATGGCAGCGACACCACCTTCCTGGCGCCACTCGCGGGCACCAACTCCCCGCTTGCCGGGAACGGGGAAGGATCTCGCGTGGTCGCCGGATGGAAAGCAGATCGCCTTCGTCTCTTCCACAGCTGGCGAAGGCGCCGCGGAAGCCAGCGGTGATCCCATGGTCATCACGCGCTATCTCTACAAGCCCGACGCGCGGCGAAGGGCTCACGCGCTTCAACGACAATCAGCGCCTGCACATTTTCGTTGTGGACATCGCTTCCAAGCAGGTACACCAGCTTACCCAAGGCAATTACGACGAGCATTCCATCGATTGGTCGCCCGACGGCAAGCAACTCATTTTCGCTTCCAACCGCGAGCCGAATCAGGATGAGTTCTTTAACTACGACCTTTTCACGCTGCAACTGGCCGACAACAGCATCCACCGCTTAACCGCCACCGAATACTGCGAATACGGTCCGTCTATGGTCACCGGACGGCAAAATCGATCGTCTATCGGGGCACGCGTCGCGGACTCACCGACCGCGAAACCACCATGGAAGACACGCATGTCTGGCTGATGAATGCCGACGGCAGCAATCGCCGCGAAATCGGCAATGTCATTGACAACCGCCAGGGCGCGCCGCAATGGGCGCCCGATGGCAGCGCCGTCTATTTCACCGTGCAGGAACGCGGCAGCGTTCATCTCGTGCGCCTGCCCGTCGCCGGCGGCCAGCCCGAATACGTCGTCAAGGACGCCGGTGGCGTTGGCGGCTGGTCGGTCGGCAAGAACGGAGCGATCGCTTACGCTTTCACCACCCCGCGTGACGCCCCGCAGCTGTACTTCAAATCCGGCGACGCCGCACCCCGCAAGCTCACGGACCTCAACCAGGAACTCCTCGCGGGGAAGCCCATCGCCGAGGTCGAATCCTTCACCTTCGTCAGCAACGATAACCGTTTCGAGGTGGAAGCCTTTCTTACCAAACCCATCGGCATGACCGCCACGTCGAAGCATCCGCTCATCGTGGTGATTCATGGCGGACCGCACGGACAAAATGGTCCAGCCTTCAACTTCAAGAACCAGGTCTACGCCGCGCACGGTTACGCTGTGCTCAACGTCAACTATCGCGGCTCCACGGGTTACGGCCAGAAGTTTGCCGATGCTGTTTTTGGCGACCAGGACGGCAATGAGGGCCAGGACGTTCTCTACGGTGTCAACGCGGCGGTGCGGCGCTATTTGTGGATTGACCGCGAGCGCATGGGTATCGAGGGAGTCAGCTACGGTGGCCAGCTAACCGATTGGCTCATCACCCAGACCAACGAGTTCAAGGCGGCGATTCCCACCGCAGGTATCGCGAACCTGGTCAGCTACAACTACATGACCTACTACAACCAATACGAGGAGATGGAGTTTGGGCAATTCCTGCACCAGGGAAATCTGATGGACATCGCATGGGAACGCTCCGCGCTGAAGCATATCGCCGCCGCGCATACGCCGACGCTCATCATCCACGGCGAGAACGACAACGATGTTCCGATTGCCGAAGCGGAGCAGCTTTTCGTTGCGCTTAAAGACGTGGGGGTCGAGACGGTTTTCCTTCGCTATCCCCGCGAAGGGCACGGCCTCTCCGAGGTGAAACATCAGATCGATGCGACCGACCGATCCATCGCCTGGTACGAGAAGCATTTCCCCAAGCCCGGTGAGGAAGGCGTGACCAACGTTCAGCCGTAGGCGGCGAAATCCAGCCCGGCGAGGAGATGGATGTATAACTGGCGGAAGCAGTCTCATAAACCTCCCTAGGGCGAGTTTCTCTATCGAAAGAGCTTCACACTACGATCGCCTTACGCATCTCAGCGCGTTCTGCAGACATCGCTCCATGGACGGCACGACCTCTTCCAACCATTCTGCACGCCGGTCCTGCTGAACGGAGATCCAGAGCCTGTTGTTGGATGGCCAGGATGTCACCTCTAACGTCCCGCTTACGAGTGGCTTTTGGAAGTGCCAGTGCACACATCCCGGGTACTTTGCCAAAGTGCCTCTCATCGTTTCTAAAAGCCCAAGATCACGGGAGCATTTCTCGACGGCAATCTCGACTTGCTTCGCATCGAATTGACGTTCGACTTGTATCGGATACTCTTTCATGCTCGATTCTTAATACCACGCCGGCCAAAGATTATGTTGTCGTCTGGTCGCGAATGAATAATCGGATGGTCTAGAACCATCCTGAGTCCCTCGAACAGATTTGGGAATTACCTAGTCTGGCAAAGTAAACGCCAATAATTCGCCCGGATAGCCCTGCCCACTTACAGCTACAACGATATATTGCTTGCCCTTCAACAGGTACGTCATCGGCGAGCCGGTTTGCCCCATGGGCATGTATACCGCACCCGCATCCTTACCCGTAGCCTTATCGTAGGCGCGCAGTAATGCTCCACGTTTGCCTGCCGCGTTGGTAAAGGTTCCGGCTTCACCGGCGATCACCAAGGTCTTGGTTGTTAGAACGCCGATAATCCCCGGCCTCCCGGTACGTGGAATGTTCAGACCCTTGAGCGCAGGGCTGTTGCGCACGTCATCCGGTGTCTCGCCGTGAGCCACCTGCCAGAGAATCTCGCCTCGGTCGAGATCGATCGCAGTGATCTGTCCGTAGGGCGGCCGCAGCAGCGGTAATCCTTGAACCGTGACTCCGCGGTACCGAGGGGCGCCCGAGCTAACCGAAGCAGTACCGGCAACATATCTCATGTCGGACTCGCCTGGATCCGGAGGCACCAGTCCCAGGCTATTGATGGTCCCCTGAGAGAAAACATAAAAGATGTGAGTCTCCGGGTCGTACGATCCGCCCGCCCAATTGGCCCCGCCATTCGGGTACCCCGTGACGAGGGTGCCCAGAGGTCCATCTACCTTGCTGACTACGGGCGGCGTGAAGATAGGACCAAGCTTATATTTCGAGACGATCTTCACCGCTTCGGCGCGTAACTCGGGAGTAAAGTCGATTAGTTCCTCTGTCGTGGAACCATTCCTTCCAAAGAACGGCGGCTTAGTCGGAACCGGTTGCGTAGGGGAATACCATTCACCCGGTACGTCCCCCTTTGGCGCTGGCCGTTCGATAATCGGCCAGATCGGTTCGCCGGTCACACGGTTCAGAACGTACAAGATCGATTGTTTGGTGGCTTGTGCCAAGGCTTTCACCGGCTTGCCATCGATGGTTATATCCACCAGCACGGGAGCGCACGGTATGTCAAAGTCCCACATTCCGTGATGGACAAGCTGGTAATGCCATTTACGCTGCCCGGTCTTGAGATCGACGGCGACTATACTTTCGCCAAATAGGCCATTCCCAGGGCGGTAGCCACCGTAGTAATCTCCGGTCGGTAATTCAACAGGTAGATAGGCTAACCCAAGGGTTTCATCCACGCTGATCTGGCTCCAGACTCCGGTGTTTCCCGTGTACTCGGCAGAATTCCCCTCCCAGGTGTTGTAGCCAAATTCCCCACGCAGCGGTATGGTATGAAAAATCCAGAGCCGCTTGCCGGTCTTCACGTCGAAGCCCCGGACATAGCCTTTTACATTGATCCTGCTTTTTGGTATTCCGCCAGAACTATGAGCGGCGCCGATGATGATCGTATTGCCGGCGACCGTGGGCGCGGACTGCAACCCGATATCGGAGTGAACCAGGTCCATCTCCTGATCGTCATTCAGCTTGAGATCGACCACGCCGGCGTTGCCGAATGTCTTGATCGGACTGCCTGTCCTTGCGTCCAGCGCGATTAAGCGGTAGCCAGGGGTCACATATAAGATCCGCTCCTCGCTGCCGTCGGTCCAATAGGCCAATCCACGCCCCGAAAGTTGACGGGGCGCTTCCTCGCCGCGGGCGCCTTCGTGTTCGTTGTGCATCCAAAGCATCTCGCCGGTCTCAGCATCAAGCGCAACCACCGTGCGGCGCGATCCAGCGGTTGTGTAAAGGGTGCTGCCTACCATAAGCGGGGTAGATTCGAATCGGTACTCCGGCCGCGGCCCAAAGTTATCCGTCTTGAACCTCCAGGCAAGTTGGAGTTTATTGAAGTTGGTCGCGTTGATCTGATCGAGCGGCGAATAGCGTCGATTGGCGAGGTCACCGCCATAGGTACGCCATTCGCCGCCGCTCGTTCCCTGGATGCCGGCTTGTGGCCGCTTTGTCTCTACCCGCTCGTTGGTAGTCTGCGGGTTCGCGGAGTTCGTCGGCCCGAAGTGATCCGCAAGATATCCAAGTATCCGGCTGAACTCCTCGTCGCTACCGCTCGCCCCTCGCGCGCGCATGTTGTCAATCGTGTTGGACCAGCCGCCCCTGGTTCTTCTTGTTCCAGTCGCAACGTCCAGTCCATGACAACTACTGCATATCCGCGCAAAAGGCTCTTTTCCGGGGCCGGACGGCAGTTGTTGGCAAAAGCTGAGGCCGGAACTCGCCACCAGGGCAAAAAAAATACCTGCCGATATTCGATACAGATCTTGGCTCGATCTGCGAACCCTTTGACGCAGTCCAAGGCTATTCAAACGCAAACCCGCTCATCCTGAGTACACCCTTTCGAGGCATGGAGCCTCGAAGTCCGTTCTTGCTGACAAGTTCACGGCTTCGACAGATTACTACTAGGTACTGGCGTCATATGTCAACGTTGACTTATGGTCATCCGCGCTCCAAGAAGGTCGAGGCGGCCGCTGTGCTCGACGGGAATCGAATTTCAGAGATACCATGTGCAGGTCTTCCGTGGGGTTCGCAATGAACAGGCGAGAATTTCTCTCCGCCGGTGGCGCTGTCGGCTTCGGCTTGGGATTGGACAAGGTTCCCAGGGCGTTCTCCCAAGTGGCCAAATGGCCATCGAGGCCTCCCATTCGGCATCGCCAGGTGAAAACAACCAGGCTGTTCAAGGCGCCCGGATTGTATCCCAACGGCCTGGCAATCTCGCCGGATGGCCTATGGATCGGACAGCAAAAGATCTCGGCTCAGCAAGCCGCTTTGTGGCGCGAACCGGTGCCCGTCGATCGCGACGAAGCCGCTTGGCTGGTTGATTGGCAAGGCAAGTTGCTTAAGACGGTCGTGACCCAGTCACGGAACACCAGCGGTATGGCTTATGGCGATGGATGCGTTTGGATGGGCGCGAACGCTGACTCCCAAGGGTTTTTCCAGACGGACGTGAACTCCAAGCTCATCCGTCATCTCCAGATCCCGTTGGGGCCTTCTGACAATGGAGGTGGCTGTCACGGGGCCCAATGGCACAATGGAAAACTGTGGATCGTCGCCAACCGGCTTCGCGGGATTTTGCGCGTGGATCCAAAAACCTGGCAACCCGAGTTTATGATTCCGATCTATACCACAACCGGGCTTTCGCGATGGCACGACATCACCTTCGACAACGAAGGGTCTCTCTGGCAGATTAACGGAAACAACAGTACCAGCTTTGCGGAAGGGAAGCCGGGTCTAATCAAATACGATCCTGCGACCGGACAAGTGCTCGAGACTGCAGAATTCATTCCGGGTTCGTGCGATCCGCACGGACTTGAAAATCACGACGGAGTGCTCATCAGCTGCGATGCTGGGTGCCATCCTGGATGGCCGGATAAGGAAAGCCCTTCGAGCGGCTATATTTTTCGCATCGACTTCATCTGAAACTCTCTGGACCGAAAAGCGCGGCCTCTGAGAACTGGCCTGTTCAGATCAGGGTTCTCGCTCTCTCTGCGTTCTTCAGAGTCGTTTCCACCTTCGCCAGCAGGTCATAGGGATTTCTAACCGCCTTACCGGCCAGCATTTCGCTGCAGCAGTCCCTGAGACACATCAAGGTATTTGTCAGTTCATGGTTGCTCTGCACGATCCCGCGAAACCAATCCTCGAGCGGGGTCTCCATCTCAGTCTGTGGCACAATGAACGGCAAGATTTTAGATGGTTTTTTGGGATTGATCATGATTCTCTGCTAAACGATCGATCAAACTACCGGTAAGCTCGTCAATGAGCATACCGCTTCCAGCGGAATCTGTTCCATGAATCAAAGTAACCGGCAGCAGGATTGTAGTAACAGGGCTGTGGATAGCCGGTGCTGGGCGTTTTATCGATAGATTACCCGAGACAGCCGTACCTGTGGCCTGGGGTTTGCTGATCTCACCAACCTTGACAGGAAATGCGGGTTGCCGGAGGGAGGGCTGCAATGCTGATTCGGGACGCAGTCAAAGAGGATTTCCGTGGGATTACGGAAATCTACAACGACGTCGTGTTGCATTCGACGGCCATCTTCCGCGAGACTCCGATCACGGTTGAGGACGCGCTTTCGCTCTGGAGATCACGCCTGGAGGCGCGATCTCCAACCATCGTAGCGCTGCGGGAGAACCGGATTGTGGGCTACGCATCGTTTGGAACCTTCCGATCATCACCCGGCTACCTCTACACAGTTGAGCACACCGTCCATGTGGAAGCCGCCGCGCGAGGAACTGGCGTCGGGTCTGGACTGGTTCGTGAACTCATCACCCGTGCCCAGGCGCTGGGAAAACACGTCATGGTCGGAGCCGTAGACGCTGAGAACATCCGATCACTGCAGTTTCACCAGCGGCTTGGTTTCAAGCCTGTGGCTCGCTTCGAACAGGTAGGGTTCAAATTCAACAAATACCTCGACCTGATCTTCGTTCAGCGGCTGATAGGTGCGGGACGCTCGGCTTAGAGTTTCTGTGGCCGTAAGCCTCACCTTGAGGAAGCAGCTACGGTTGTCGGCCACGCTATTGGCCATCATGTTTTTTCTGTTCGTAGTTTTGATCCATGTGCCCAACCTGGCCCAGCACCTTCGGGATCGAATCTTTTGGGCGGTGGCTCTCCGGGATCTCGCCTTTGCAGGGGGCGCCTTGGCGCTTGCCGGAACGCACAAGCAGGATTGGCTCGTTCGCCGCCCAGAGCGTCTCATAACCATCGGAAGAATGTGTATCGGCTTGCCCTTGATCTTCTTCGGGATCGAACACTTTCTCCATCCGGAATTCGCGCCAGGAGTGCCCTTAGCCAAGTTGACACCTGCGTGGGTGCCCTTTCCGCTCGTATGGGCATATCTGACTGGGGCAATCCTGTTTGCCTCCGGAGTTGGGATCGTTCTGAACAAATACTCTCGCAATGCTGCGACCTCGGTGGGCATGCTCATGACCCTGCTCACTCTGTTTCTCTACTTGCCCATTTTGGTCATGACAACTGATGCCTCGCAAATCATGGTTGAGGTGAACTATGTGGCAGACACTTTGCTTTTCGGCGGAGCAGTATTGCTTTTGGCTGAAGCATTGCCAAGGGAACTTCCGGCCAAGCCAGAACCTGTAGCTTCTCTATCTGCGAGTTGAAAATCGATCAATTGTTGCGCAAGAGCGACCATCGGGTTGATGCGCGACGCCCGTCGCGCAGGAATATATCCGGCAAGCAACGCCACCATCAGCAGCAGCAAATCATGCTCAGGAACGTTGCCCGGTCGGTGGAGGCGTTCCGAACAGAAGCGACGCAATCAGATTGGCAGACCGCCAACGAAGCCACTGTCCCGATAGCGATCCCGATCAATGCCAGCCACAGTGTCTTTCCAATCACCGCCAACTGCACCCGCGCCTGGCTGGCGCCCAGCGCCATGCGAATACCGATCTCCTGTGTCCGCTGCGTCACCGAATATGAGATCACGCCATAGATTCCCAGCGAAGCCAGAATCAGTCCCAGCCCGGCGAATACGCCTACCAGCAAAACGAAGAAGCGGCGCGGCGAAACCACGTGATCCACCAGACCGTTGGATCGGCCGGAACTCTGTCGCCGGCTGGCCGGGATTGATTTGCCGCAGCGTGCTCATCACGCTGGAAGCCAGCGTTTCCGGCGGCAACTTGGTGCGCACCACCAGCTGCGCTCCTTCTGGCCCATATTGCGGCGCGCTCCGGACAGGTACATCTGCCAGCCCGGTTTGCCTTCGACGCTGCTCTCGTGGACATCGGCAACCACGCCGATGACGCGGGCATCCATGCCGCCCACACTGCGCAATGCGGCCGATCGGGTCTTCGCCCGGGCCAGAGGCGGCGCGCGATCGTCTCATTGATGATGACGACCGCCTACGTTCTTGTCTGTTGTCATCCCAGCGAATGTCGCGGCCCTTCGACCAAGTGCATGCCAATTGCGTTGAGGTAACCCGGCGAAACAATGTAGACAAACGTGTCTTCGAATTCCCCTTTGCGATAGTCTTTGCCCTTTCGCCGAGATACCCCAGCTTCGATTTCGGCTCATTGGCAGGTTGTCAGTGATGCCGGCCGTCTCGACCCCCGGAATCTCCTCCACGCGACGCAGAACCTCCTGCCAGATCACGCTTCGCTTGGCCGCGTTCGCCGCCATCGTTGTAATCCACGCTGATCGAGGCGGCCCGGCTAGGCTCGAAACCAAGATCGACATCGAGGATGCGCAGAAAACTCCGCAACAGCAACCCAGCGCCCACCAGCAACACGCAGGCCAGGGCAATCTCGGAGATGATCAACACCGAGCGCATCCCCTCATGCTTCTTGCCGTCGCTCGTTCCATGGCCTGAGTCTTTGAGCGCCTCCTGCAAATTGCCGCTCGAGATCCTGAGTCGCGGGAGCAAGACCGAAGAAAACAGCCGCGGCCACTGCAATGAGCAGTGTCCAGGCCAGCGCGGCTCCATCGACACGCACGCTGCTCAGCAGCGGCAGCGCGATCGATCCCTGGTGGGCGAGATAGGTGGTGATGGCAAAGGCAATTCCCAGGCCCAGCACGGCGCCCGCGAACGAAAGCATCAGGCTCTCCGTCAGCAACTGCCGCACCAGCCTGCCACGCCCAGCGCCCAAAGCCGTGCGCATGGCAAATTCCTTGCTGCGCGCAGCCCCTCGCGCCAGCAGCAGATTCGAAAGATTCACGCACACGATCAGCAGAATCAGGCCCACCGCGCACCACAACACAATCAGCGACCGCCGCAATTTTCCGCTCACGTAGTCCTTCAACCCCAGTAGTCTGCCGGTATAGTCCCCTCCGTATTCCGGATGCTTCAGGCTGAAATGCAGGGTGGGAAAGAGAAGATCGGCCTCCGCCTGGGCCTGCGCCAGGCTGACTCCTGGCTGCAAGCGGCCCACCAGCGCCATGGTATTTCCCTCGTCGCGGATATCGTCGAAGATGACCGGGCAGTAGATATCCACCTTGAGCCGGGGGAGAAAATCGAGCCAAAGTCAAAGCTTTCCGGCAACACGCCAATCACGGTGACCGGCGTCCCGTTCAAATCGATCGCCTTGCCCACAATCCCGGGATTGCCGGCAAACTGCCGCTTCCAGAACGCATGGCTCAGCAACACGACGGGCCGGCTGTTGTGCAGAGATTCCTCCGCCGTGAACAGCCGTCCGAGCGACGGCTGCACGCCCAGCGTTTGAAAGAAATTGCCGGCTACCAAGAGGCCGGTAAGAGGCAACGGCTGCCCATTGCCCATCAGCTTGACGTTATCACTGGAGGAGAAGGCGTAGTAGCCAGTTACCGATTGGAAGGAGCGGTTTCGCCTCTGAAACTCCTCCGTGGCATCCGCAGAATAGGTCATGCTGGATTCCCCACCGGTGGTCTTTTTTGACAGTATCCGGACCAATTCCTGCGGATTGCGAAGCGGCAGCGGCCGCAGCAGGATCGTGTTCACCACGCTGAAGACGGCGATATTCGCGCCGATCCCCAACCCCAGGATGATCACGGCGATCAAGGCAAACCCGCGGTCGCGGCCTAGGGTGCGAAAGGTGTAGCGCAGATCCTGCAGCAGCACATCGAGCCACGGCAATCCCCGTGCCTCGCGCTGCTGCTCCTTCGCCTGCATTACTCCGCCGAAGCGAATCAGCGCCTGGCGTCGGGCCTCGTCCGCAGACATGCCGCGGCGCATATTCTCCTCCACCGCGAGCTCAAGATGCGCGGCCACCTCCGCATCCAGTTCCAGGTCCCGCTGCTCCTTTTGAAAGAAGGAGCGCATACGCTGCAGTCCTTCGCGCAGGGCGCCCATCACAGCTCCCCTTCCGTCGGCATAGCCAACACACGGCCCATCACTCGCGACAATCGCTGCCAGTGCGCGGCATCCTCGGCCAACTGTTTGCGGCCGCTCCTGGTAATGGAGTAGTACTTCGCCTTGCGGTTGTTATCGGAGGTACCCCACTCCGCGGAGATCCATCCCCGCTGCTGCAGCCGCACCAGCGAAGCGTAGATCGTGCCCTGGTTCAGCAGAATCTCATCGCCGCTTACCTGCTCGATGCGCCGGGCAATGCCGTAGCCATGCATGGCGCCCATAGCGACCAGCGTTTGCAGGACCATCAGGTCGAGGGTGCCTTGCAGTAAGTCAAGCTTCGATTCCGCCATCAATCTCTCCTGTGCGCATACCACATCAGCATGCCATATTTTCTGTGGCATTGCCACAGGAAATGTGGGCGCATTTTAGCCTTCGTTCTGGCGGCACGCGAACTTCTCAATCACGCCGTTGGATTGTGTTGTCGTCCTTAGCCAGGTTGCCAGAAGGGAATTGTGGCAACGTCGAGCAGGTCACGCTTACGGACATCGGGGTATTGCATGATGTTGCGGCAATCTTGGGGCACGATACGCAAACTTGTACCGAATGGACAGAGCGTCGGTCGGTCTTTGCGATATAGTATCTCCCGATGAGATTGTTCAACCGCGTGCGATGCAATAAACTCTGCGGACTCGGTTCCCGCGTAGACCTTCGGCCAGACGGGACTTGATTGAAGTGCGGAAAGGCGCTTAGGAGTTGGGCAGCGCTTAGTTCGCAGGTATTTCGAAAGGAACAGATGAAATCCATTCTAGTCGGTTGGTTGTGCCTTCCGATTCTACTGTTGTCCGGATCTGCGTTGAGCCACGATGCGAAGACGGGCTCGCAGACCTCTCCAGTTGGGCGGTGGAAGACTGTTGACGAGGCTAGCGGTAAGGCAACCTCGGTCGTAAATATCCGGCAAGAGAACGGGAAACTGTACGGAACAATCGAGAAACTTCTCGACCCGGACCCTGGGGATCCGCACCCGCAGTGCGTCTCCTGCGAGGGGGAGATGAGAGATAGGCCAGTCATCGGTATGCGTATTCTCTGGGACCTTCAGAAGGATGGCGACGAATGGTCAGGGGGCAAGGTACTCGATCCGAACAACGGCAAGGAGTACGAGTGTCACATTGCGGTCGAAGACGGTGGGAAGAAGTTGAAGGTACGCGGATTTATCGGTTTGTCCCTGCTTGGCCGCACGCAATATTGGCTGCGCGAGTAGTCTGGATTCTCCACCGGGACTCAAAGCAATTGAGAGCGGGCTTGATCTTCCCTGCGAAACCGCAGCAAATCTGGGGGTGCCCCATCCCCTCGAATTTCGTGTAAGGCTTGGTGGGGTCAACGGACTCCATGCCGTCCCGGCTGGCCGGGACGGCACACGCTGAAAAACTCCAGTATCCATTCTGGAGTCGTTTCTTGTTGCTCTAAGTCTTCGACATTTTTCCCCTCCGGCTATCTTCAGTTAGCGCCTCTGGCTCTGTAAGAACATCGACCATATATGTCGAAGTGTGCAACGGTTTAGGAATCGGGCACACGCCTGTTAAGAGGATAACTTGACAGGTGTAGTATCTACATCGACATGGCGATTCAGGACAGGATTTTTGGTAAACCGCTGGCGACGAGTGAAGAACGCGCCGAGCAAATTGGAGTAGGAGCCGGCATCCCCATCTTCGGGCTCGATGCGCTTAACCAGTGCGGCGTATGGCCCGGAGGCCGCGCTGGCGCTGTTGATCCCCTTAGGGATGCTCGGGACACAGTACCTTCTGCCGATCATTACCGCCATTCTGATCCTGCTGGTGATCGTCTTTTTCAGTTATCGGCAGACCATTGCCGCATACCCGAACGGCGGTGGCAGCTACACCGTGGCGACGGAGAACCTGGGCGAAAGAGCAGGGCTGCTGGCCGCAGCGGCGCTGATGATCGATTACATCCTTACGGCGGCGGTTGGAATCTCGGCTGGCGTGACCGCGTTGACCTCTGCGCTGCCAGACTTCCAACCACACACGCTGGCACTGTGTCTGTTGATCCTGGCCATCCTGGCGGTCGTGAATCTGCGCGGGGTAAAGGACACCGGCACCGCATTCATTGTGCCGACATTTCTGTTTATCGGTACGTTGCTGGCGCTGATTGCGGTGGGCGTTTACAAGACGCTTGCGGCGGGCGGCCACCCGCTTCCGGTGACCGCCACTGCCCCCCCCGTTGCCGCAGACGGTGCAGTTCTTGGGCCTCTGGATGTTGCTGAAGGCCTTCTCCAGCGGCTGCGCCGCCATGACCGGTGTCGAGGCGGTTTCCAACGGCGTGATGGCGTTCCGGGAGCCCCGCTCCAGGAACGCACAGTATGCGCTCACAGTCATCATCAGCATTTTGATCGTGCTGCTGTACGGCACGGCGTGGCTGACCAAGCACTATCAAATTATGGCCATGGACCCGGACGGGGCAGGGTATCAGAGTCTTCTCAGCCTGCTGGTGACCGCTGTTTTTGGGCGCGGATGGTTCTATTTCCTGACCATGGGAAGCGTGCTGCTGGCCCTGGCTCTGAGCGCGAACACAGCTTTTGCGGATTTCCCCCGCCTGACCCGGGCGATCGCAATGCACGACTACCTGCCGCATGTCTTCATCCTGAGAGGACGGCGCCTGCTGTTCTCGCACGGCATCTACGCGCTTACCGGCCTGACGGCAGTGATTTTGATCCTGTTCAAGGGGGTAACGGACAGACTGATTCCGCTGTATGCGATCGGAGCGTTTCTCGCATTCACCCTCTCGCAGGCGGGCATGGTCGTTCACTGGAAGAACAGGAAGGCGAGCACAAGGGCCGGGCATGGCACATGTTGGTAAACGGCACCGGGCGCGGTCGCGACAGGGATCACGACCATGGTGGTGTTGGCCTCGAAGTTCAGATCGGGAGCATGGGTAACCGCGCTGCTGGTTCCGACGTTGATTCTGCTGATGTATTCGGTGAAGAAGCACTACGCGCGCGTTCAGGGCGAAATGAGGGACACGGACCGGCTCAACCTGGCAAATCTTGAGTCGCCTTTGGTTGTCATTCCCATGGCAGGATGGAACCGAATATCAGAAAAGGCCTTAAGGTTCGGCCTGCTGCTTTCAAAAGAAATCAAGGTCGTCCATGTCCACTCCGAGGACGAAGCCCACGGAATTGACCAGGATTGGGATGAAAAAATACTTGCTCCCATTCGCGAGCAGAGGCATGCCGGAGCCCGGAGTTAGTGACCATCCCTTCAAGCTTTCGCTTCATCATCTCGCCCGCTGATGGATTACATCCTGCGCCTCGAGGCGGAAAACCCGGGGAGGAAAGTTGCGGTTTTGCTGCCGGAACTGGTGGTGCGGCACTGGTGGGAGAACCTGCTGCACAATCAACGGGTCCAGGTGCTGAAAATATTGCTGCTGGTGCGGGGTAACCAGCGCATCGTGGTGGTGAACATCCCATGGTATCTGTAGCGATGACTCTGCCGCCCTCACTTTGACGCGCATGCTACGTGACGCGGCGCCCGCTCCTATTTACTACAGCAATGGAGGAAACAGGGGCGGATCTTTGCGCTGCCCGGTTGTCTACTCAAGATCATAGGCGTACTGGATGAGCGTCGGCTCGCTGAACGCTGGCCCGAGAAATGTCAGTCCCGCCATACTGGCACACTTACAACGGAGGCACGGGTGGTTTCGATGGCTCCCAGACTTTCGCGCCCGAAACTTTGACCGGACGGCGGAAGAGTTTGCCCCCCTCGGTGATGTACAACCAATCCATGTCATGGCCGGCGAAGGTGATGCTGGAAACGGCTCCCGGTTCGGGAGGGTTCAAAATTGCGCTGACGCGCCCATTTGCTTCACAGACTTGAATGCCAACGGAGGTCGCGAAATAAACCTGCCCTTTGGCATCTTCCATCACGCCCATAGCGCCGCTCATCCAGCCTGTTTCAGGCATCTCCAGGCGATAGAATGGCTCACCATTGATCAGAGAGCCGTCGGGCGCGATCTGAAATGACCAGCTAAATCTGGATTGCGCATCGCTGACGATCAGCATGGCCTGGTCCGGCGACAGGGCTAAGCCCGACGGGGAAGCATCTCACCGTTCTCGTAAACGGTGCGAGTTTTGCCGCCGCATCGACGTACCCGACCGTCTTGTGTACCGGATCACTGAAATAGACTGTGCCCTTAGCGGTAATGGCAAGATCGGCGGCTTCGATATTTCTGGCCAATACCTTTTCATCCCCACCGGGTCCCCACGACACGATGCGCTTTTGCGTCGATTCGAAGGCGTACAGCCGGTCGTCTGGCTCCGGCCCTCAATACCTTTGCGCCGTTGGCATGATCCTTGAACAAAGTCACCTTGCCATCGGCGTCCGACTTGTAAATGCGATCGCCCGCCAGATCGGCGAAGAAGACATTGCCGTATTTATCCGCCGTGGGACTTGTTACCGAGCTGAAGGTTTCGCCAACCTGCTGCCATGGCTTATCCACGTACACGACGGAGTAAACTTTGCCCCGAGGATCCCATCCTGGTTGATGCATCGCCGGCGGCTCATGCACGACGATGGGGCTCGGATAGTCGCGCCATAGCCAGCGGAGGGCATCCGGCATAATCGCAGCGCCTTGTTTCATGTTGTGACCCTCTGTGCCTATCACCAATTTGGCGTCGTAACCGGCGGATTCGAACGCTTCGAACATCACCTGGTTGTTGATCGGCCAGCTGCCCGCGTAGAAGGTTCCGTAGGGCTCCCCGGGCACGATGTGGTCATTCGTGCCGTCCTGCAGAAAGATACGCATCGGTTTGGGCTCAGTCTTCCGGATGAGCGCTGGTAGCGTATCCGCGCCCTTCATCGCTACGTAAGTACCGATGAAGCTAAGCACTCGATGAAACTGGTCGGGCCGGTTCCAGGCGGCCATAAAGGCGCCTACGGCTCCCGTGCTGACGCCGCAAAGTGCCCGGTCATTCGCATCCTTGGAGAGGTTGTATTTCTTCCCCACTTCGGGAATGAGTTCTTCAAGCAGGAAGCGGGAGTAGCGGTCGCTCAGGGAATCGTACTCGAAGACCCGTTCAAACCGGTTCTGCGCCTGGTCGGATACCGCAGGCAGAACCCCGGGATCGATGAAAATGCCGATGAGTGGAGGCAGCTCATGCCTGGCAATGAGATTGTCGAATACCACCGGCACGCGCACTTTGTCCGAGAGAAAGCCGCTGCCATCGAGGAAGATCATGAAGGGCGTGGGCTTTGTGGCGTCATACTGCGCCGGCAAATAGACGGAGTAGGTATGGGGCGTACCCGGATAGAATCTGCCGGCCTTCAGTTCGTATTTCGTGACCGAGCCTTGCGGAACTCCCGGCTGGCGGAGGGAATCCGGCCCGAGAACGTAAGTCTCCTGGGCACGCAAAACCTGGGCACGCAAAAGCGTGGTGGCAAGGAGCATGGCGAAAGCAAGCTGTCTCATGAGTGAACCCGCACTTCAGATATGCGGACGAGTATACCCGCATGCTTTTGCGCCCACGAGTATTCTGAGAGAACAAACTTTGCTCACGAGGAGTTTCCGATCGATGCGCTTTGACCGTCTGGCGATGGCTGTTTCTGTTTTCCTGCTGGGGAGCTATGGGATGGGTTGGGCGCCGATTGCGTGGGCGCAGACGGCCGCCGCGGGGCTAGCCGCGGCCTACGACCCGCGGCTGACCTTTGCGCCGCTAACGCTGCCCGATCCGGTCAATGCGTACCGCTCGAGCGATGGCGCTCCCGGGCCTGCGTACTGGCAGAACGAGGCGGACTACGAGATGCACGCGGATCTGGACACCACGGCGAAGACACTGCGCAACGACGAGGTCATCACCTACACCAACAATAGCCCGGATGCGCTGACCAGCCTCTGGATCCACCTGGAGCAGAACATCTATCGCAAGGATTCGCGCGCGCGGGTGGTCAATGGCGGCCTGCGGCGGAAGAACACGGTGCCCGATAGCGAGGATAACCCCAACGGCCGAACCACCGAAGGGTTTGTGCTGGAGTCGGTCGAGATCGAGCGCGGCAAAGAATCCTTGAAGGCCGATTACCTGGTGGAGGATACGCGGATGCAGATCCGGCTGCCTCAACCGATGGCGAAGGGCGGCGTGCTGAAGATCCACATCAAGTATCACTACCAGATACCGGGCGTGTGGGGCGGCCGCACCTCGTGGGGATCGTCAAAGCAGGGAGATATCTACGACATAGCGCAGTGGTATCCGCGGATGTGCGTGTACGACGATCTTCGCGGGTGGGACACGCTTCCGTATCTCGGGAGCGAGTTCTACCTCGAGTATGGACACTTCGACTATTACGTGACCGTGCCAAGCGACATGATCGTGGCCGGATCGGGCGAGCTGGTAAATCCGAAGGACGTGCTGACGAAGACGCAGATGGCGCGGCTGGAAGAGGCGCGGAATAGCGATAAGACGATTGCGATCCGGACGGCTGCGGAGGTGAACGATCCAGCGAGCCGGCCGAAGGTGGGCGGCACGCTGACCTGGCACTTCCGCATGGACCACACGCGGGACGTGGTGTGGAGCGCCAGCCCGGTATTTGTGTGGGATGCGGCGCGGATCAACCTGCCGGACGGAAAGAAGAGCCTCGCCGAGAGTGTGTACCCGCCGGAGAGCGTGGGCGACGGAGCATGGGGACGTTCGACGGAGTATGTGAAGGATACGGTGGAGCGGTTCTCGAAGGACTGGTTCCCCTACCCCTATCCGGCGGCGATCAACGTGGCCGGGTTTTCGACGGGCATGGAGTATCCGGGGATCATCTTCGACGGCATCGACGACAAGGGCAAGACGCTGTTCTGGATTTCGGCGCATGAGATCGGGCATACCTGGTTCCCGATGATCGTGGGCTCGAACGAGCGGCGGAATGCGTTTATGGATGAGGGGTTCAACACCTTCATCGACATCGGTGAGTCGGCGGAGTTTCAGGGTGGGGTATATGGGCCGAAGCGGGACTCGGAATACTCCGCGGGAGGCGAGCCGCCGGACACGATCCTGAAAGTGCTGGACGACCCCGCCGCTCCGATCGTTGCTGATGCCGGCGGATGCCTACACCTGGCCGATCACCCATCCGGTGAGCTACTTCAAGGGAGCGTACGGAATGGTGCTGCTGCGCGAGCAGATCCTGGGCAAGGAGCGTTTCGACTGGGCGTTTCGCAAGTACATACGCGACTGGGCGTATCAAGCATCCGTCGCCGTCAGATTTCTTCCGCGAGATGAGCAGCGAAGGCGGAGAGGATCTGGACTGGTTCTGGCGCGGGTGGTACATGCACAACTGGCGATTCGACCTGGCGGTCACCAAGATCGAGGGCGATCAGGTGACGCTGTGAACAAAGGACAGCTGGTGCTGCCGGCAACCGTGGAGGTGCGGTATACCGACGGTACGACTACGCGCTTCCGCTTGCCGGTGGAGACCTGGGAATCCAAGGGCGAAGTGGTATGGCAGGGGATAAGCCGGTAACTTCTGTGACCGTGGATCCTGATCACGTGCTGCCGGATGACGATCGGGCGAACAATTCGATCAGCGTGAAATAAGCCGCCGAGGACGGGTGGCCCATTCAAGCCTTGTTTTGGCTTGAGTGGGATAGCATCCTGTCCAGCCGATTCCCAGCCAGCGATGGAAGCATTTTTGCTATGGGTGTAAGTGAGGAACCCGAACCGAACGCGGCCACTCCTCCGAATCCGGGGCCCCCGGCACGCGGTCTTTTGCGTGATGGGGTGGGAAGAATGGCCGCACATCGCCAACCTCTCCAACTCACAGTAATAGTAAAAATGCTTTAGAGAGGCAGATGTTCCATATCGCTTGCCACCTCGCGGCCGAGTCCTCCGAAGCTTCCTTGAATCTCTTTGGCGCGAGCTAACGCTGCTTGAACATGGGGTAGCACGTTCTCAGGTCCAACGCGTTCTAAAAAACTGGAACCGGAGATGAGTTGTGATGGCTGATTTCTCGCTCCGCAGAGCAGAAGGGTCTTCCCTGTCTTATGAAGGCGCTCAGAAAATTGCTCCAGGGCATGAATGCCGGTTGCATCGAGAGCTGTCATGTTTCGCAGGCGCAGGATCACGACCTCGTTAAATTGTGCCAGGTTCCTGGTCGCATCAGCCAGCTTGTCGGTTGTACCAAACAGAAAGGGACCATGAATGCGCAGAATGGTGACGGTTGAAGGAATGTCCTTGTCCTGCAGAATGTGGGCCTGACCATCCTCTAAATACTCGGGAGTGACTGGTTCCACCGTCGTGGTCTCGGTGACGCGGTGGATATAGAGGAGCGCGGCGAGGGCCATACCGACTCCTACAGCCACATTCAAGTCAGCCAGCACAGTGAGAGCAAAAGTCGTGATCCAAACAGCAATATCGGCCTTCGACAGGCGAAGGATTGTGCCGATCTCCCGCCACTCTCCCATGTTGTAGGCCACCACAAACAGCACCGCCGCAAGCGCAGCCAGCGGAATAAAGCGGGCCAGCGGAGCCGCAATCAAAAGTATGACCAGCAGAGTAAGGGCATGGATCATGCCCGCTATCGGAGTGAGAGCTCCTGAGCGGATATTCGTCGCCGTACGGGCAATCGCACCCGTGGCGGGTATGCCTCCAAAGAGAGGAGAGGCTATATTGGCGACACCCTGGGCTACCAGCTCGATATTCGAGTTGTGGTGATCTCCGCTCATTCCATCGGCAACGACGGCGGAGAGCAAGCTCTCGACCGCAGCGAGAAGAGCGACGGTGAAGGCGGACGGAAGCAGTGGGAGGATATGTGCTGCCTGAAAGTTGGGCAACGCAAAATGAGGAAAGCCCTGCGGGATGCCGCCGAATTTGCTGCCGATCGTCTCAATGGGGAAGTGGAAAACAGTCGCAATAGTAGTCGCCAGGAACAGTGCAACGATGGAGCCGGGAACCCGCTTGGTCAAACGTGGCCAGAGCAAAATGATCGCCAGCGAAGTTGCTGATACAGTCACAGTCTGCCACCGTGTAGTCCCGGCATAGTGGATCAGCATCTTGATTCGGGACAAGAACTCACTGGGCACTGACGGTGTCCGGAGCCCCAAAAAGTCTTTGATCTGGGTGGATGCGATCAGAAGCGCAATGCCGTTGGTAAAACCTATGATGACCGGGCGCGGTATGTACTTGACGGCTGTTCCCAGACCGGTGAAGCCCATGATGAGCAGCAGAATGCCGGCCATGATCCCGACCAGCGCCAAACCGGATAAGCCAAATTTCAGGACAATGCCGGCAACAATGACGACGAAGGCGCCTGTAGGGCCGCCGATCTGGGTACGCGATCCACCCAGAGCTGAAATTAGGAACCCGGCCACCACGGCGGTGTAAAGACCGGCCTGAGGCTTCACCCCAGATGCAATGGCGAAGGCCATCGCCAAGGGAAGCGCAACCAGGCCAACCGTCAGTCCGGCGATGAGATCCTGCGCGAATTGCCTGACCGTGTAGCCGCGTAGACACTCAACGGAGCGCGGAACCCACTGCTTCGGAAAATTCATCGAACCGCCTTCAGAGGACCTCTGGTGGGTGCGTCGCTATTCGAGGCCGAGCAGGCGAGCGGGGTTTTCCTTCGCCATGCGGTTGATCTCGGCCTCGTAATCCCTTCTTTTTTGAGTCCATCGAACAGCGCGAGCAGGCCATCCGGATGCAAAGGATTGGCGGGCTGCCCCATGTCGCTCGAGAGGATGCAGTGTTCCACCCCCACGTAACGAATCGCCCGGGCATAGTCCTTGAAAGTGAACTCCTTATAGGAGCCAATGAGCCCGTTGTAGACAAACTCGATATACGCGCCCATCTTCGCCGCTTCCAGCATCTGCGCGTCCGACATGTGAATCGGCGCAATCATGGCATGGGTTACAACCATGTGCTTCACCCCCTGGCTGCGTCCTTCGCGGATCATCATCAGAGCTTCTTCCGCGGTCGGATGGCCGGTCGCCATGACCAGGTTGTCTTTGGCGATCAACGCGATCACCTGCTTGGTTTCGGGAAGCAGCTGGCCATTCTGCGAGACCCGCACAAACGGCCGGTCTTGCTTGGAATAGCGCACCTGGGCCTCGGAATCGAATGTGCTCATCCAGACAAAGCGGCCATAACCACCCGTGGTCGCCGCCATATGTTCGACTGCGAGGGATTCATGCCGCCGACCGAGAGATTGAGATCCACGCCGCCAAATACCTCGATCCCTGGAACCTCTTTGCGCACGACATAGGCAAGCGAGGCAGTCGGCTGGTAATGGTTCTTGAGCACCAGGCCGCGCATCCCCCGGCTCTTCGCCAGCCGTGCAAGGTCGATCGCATCGATCGATGCGCGGCGTGCTATCCGGCGCGCAATGTACGTGGATATCAATTACGCCGGCCAGCGGATTCTCCTGCGCGAGAGACGTCATGGCAGTGCCGACAGCAAGTAGAAGAGCGAGCAGCGTTTTCATTTTAGGAACCGCTTACGGATTCAGAATGCGATGCATATCGAGGGAGGGCGGCCGCACATCTGTTTGACTGAGCATCACATGCACCTGGCCGCGATGATGCGTCTGGTGGTTAAAGAAATGAAGGACGGCTGACTGGCGCTGCTTCCAGGCAATCCTTGCCCTGGCTATTTGTGTAAGAGAGTGGCCTGGTGAGAAAATCGTCGTCCACTTTTTCGAAGAACGCTTCTATGCTCGCGTCTTGTTCGCTTCGCGCTGAGCTGAGTTCGGCGAAAGTCTCGAACAGGATGGAATTCAGTGGTGGTGTCGTTTTGCCTCCTCCGGCAAACCTCGACATCCAGATTCGATCACCAAGCAAGATATGGTTCAGCAGAGCGTGGATGCTGCCGAAGGAGCCACGGCGTTCGCGTCGATACTCAGCCAGGTCCAGTTTGCCGCACTGCTCGTAGAGTCGCGCATTCGCGATCCTGTTGTAACGGGCAAGCATCCTGAAAGCATCGAGCATATCCATAAATATTCTCGCTCTCCATCGGCGGGAACGTAGCGCAGTCGAGGGATCTGCCGTTCTATTATCCAGCTCAATCGATCGAAGCGTAAGCAATCGACGTTAGAAATTCGGGAAGTTGCTTTGGCCGCGGTCATCTGCTCGAAGAGTTTGCCGGCCGCGGTAAACTTGCTGGCGGCAAACCGTTCCTCCCCGAGTTCCTGCTTGATTCGATCCAGGACAACCGGAATCGTCGCCAGCACCAAGGGAACATCGATGCGTGACGCCATCGGTCATGCGGCCCGCATGGTGCGCCCATTGCCAGAGCTGCGCGCGTGAAATCTCCGCCGTCGCCGCATCTTCCATCAGGTCGTAGATCGGAACGCATCCCAGGCCATCGAGCCACGCCGCCAGATAGCGCAAACCGATGTCTATGTTCATTTCCAAACCCTTGCGCGTGATTTCGCCCTCGGGCACGGCGAGCAGGTCAGAAGCTTGTACATGGATGCCCGGGTTGCGGCGCGAAATCTGGTTGGCTCCAGGCATGTGCTCGTCAAAGACCGCCTTGGCCACCGGCACCAGTCCAGGATGCGCCACCCAGGTTCCGTCATGCCCGGCCTTTACCTCGCGCAGCTTGTCCTGGCGCACGCGTTCCATGGCGCGGTCATTGGCAGCGGCGTCCCGCTTGATGGGAATCTGCGCCGCCATGCCGCCCATCGCGTGGATGCCACGCCGGTGACAGGTCTCGATCAGCAGCTCGACATAGGACTTGAGGAAGTGCCGGTCCATGGTGATGGTGGAGCGATCGGGAAGCGCCAGATCTTCGCGATAACTGAACTTCTTGATAAAGCTGAAGATGTAATCCCACCGGCCGCAGTTCAAGCCGGCAGAGTGGTCCTTCAGCTCAAAGAGAATCTCATCCATTTCAAAGGCCGCGGGCAATGTCTCGATGAGCACCGTAGCGCGAATCGTGCCGCGGGGAATGCCCAGCGTATCCTGCGCGAAGTTGAAGACGTTGTTCCACAGGCGCGCTTCGCGATGGCTCTCCATCTTGGGCAGATAAAAATAAGGGCCGGTCCCACGTGCCTTCAGCGCCGCGGCGTTGTGAAAGAAGTACAAGCCGAAATCGAAGAGCGAACCGGAAATCGGTTGACCCTGGACCAGAAGATGCTTCTCCGGCAAGTGCCAGCCACGCGGCCGCACGAAAAGCGTGGCTGTCTTCTCGTTGAGCCGGTATTGCTTGCCTTCGGGACTGGCGAAGCTGATCTCGCGACGCACGGCATCGCGCAGGTTCACCTGGCCATCGATCACGTTGCGCCAGGTGGGCGAGGTCGAATCCTCAAAATCAGCCATGAAGACATTCGCGCCGGAATTGAGCGCGTTGATCACCATCTTGCGATCGACCGGGCCGGTGATCTCGGTTCGGCGGTCCTGCAGATCGGCCGGGATCGGAGCGACGCGCCACTCACTCTGGCGAACGGACGCGGTTTCCGGCAGAAAATCGTAGAGTTGTCCCTTGCGCAACGCTTCTGCCCGGGCCACGCGCGCCGCCAGCAATCGCTGGCGCTCTGCCTCGAAGTTGGCTGGACAAGGCCCCAAGAAATTCGAGCGCTTGCGGGGTAAGGATCTCCGCTTCCGCCGCTCCCTGTGGTCCTTCGATCGTCACCGTGGGAACCGTTACCGTAGAGTTCGTCATGAGTATTCCTCTCGATTAAGAAGGGTTCAGTGCATACGCGTAGAGCAGGGCCAGGCGGCCTGCGATGCTCGCAAGCCTTATTTTACGGCATTTCCGCTATTGCATGCCCGCAGGGGAACGTTGCGGATGGACGCGTCCAGCAACTCAACCATGTGGAAGGCGGGCATCGCGTCGAGCCCGCGGCGGCGCAGCCCGCTCATCAGTTGCAGCAGGCAACCGGGATTGGCGGAGATGACGGCTTCCGCCTTGGTCGCGAGCAGGTTTTCAACCTTGCGGTCGCCCAGCTGATTCGCCGGTTCGGGGTGGAGCAGGTTGTAGACGCCGGCAGAGCCGCAGCACAGCGTGGCCTCCTCGATCTCCGCGACTTCGAGGCCTGGAATGGTGGCCAGCAGGCGCCGCGGCTCTGCGTGGATGCCTGCGCGTGGCGCAGGTGGCACGCGTCATGGTAGGCCACGCGCATGGGCAGAGCGTGGCGCGGCGAGCGCGCGGGCAGTTCGCACAGAATCTCTGAGATGTCTTTGCACTTGGCGCTGAAGGCAGCGGCGCGCGCGGCCCACGCAGGATCGTCACGCAGCAGATGACCATATTCCTTCATGGTCGATCCGCAGCCTGCGGCGTTGATCACGATCGTGTCCACGTTGGCGGCCTCAAAGGCAGCGATCATCCGGCGCGCGAGAGCGGCGGCCTGGTCATCCAGACCGGAGTGCAGCATGAGGGCGCCGCAACACTGCTGCGCCTGGGGAATGACCACCTCGCAGCCCTCCGCGGCGAGCACCCGGGCGGTGGCCTGGTTTACGTGCTGGAAGAAGACCTGTTGCACGCAGCCGGAGAGCATGCCAACCCGCCGCCGGGGCGGCGAGACGGGTGAGACCTGGGCGGGCAGACCCTGCAAAAAGCCTGTGGGCACGCGTGGCAACAGGGACTCCATCTGTGCCAGCCGTTTGCGGCAGCAGCCGCAGCAGGCCGGTAGCGCGCAGCAACTTCTGCAGGCCGGAGCGCTGGTAGATCAGCATGGGGAGAGCCAGCAAGCGCAGGCGCTTCACGTAAGGGAAGGTCGCGAAGAGGAGCTTGCGGAATAGGCTATCGGTGGTGGTGCGCGGGATATTGCGTTCCACCTGGGCGCGCGTATCTTCGATGAGCTTGTTGTATTGCACTCCGGAGGGGCAGGCAGTCATGCAGGCCATGCAGCCCAGGCAATTGTCCATGTGCAGGCGGAAACGCTGGTCGAGCGGAGCCTCGCCCTGGGCCGACTTCTTCATCATGTAAATGCGGCCGCGGGGCGAATCCATCTCCTCGCCCCAGAGCACGTACGTGGGGCAGGCGGGAAGGCAGAAGCCGCAGTGCACGCAGTCGTCGATCAGCGCGGTTTCCGGCGGCTTGTGAGCGTCGAAGTTTGAGGGCTTCGCTGGTTCGAGCTGCGTGAGTTGAGCCATGCTTCTCTTCTGCTAGATTACACGCGGTCTAAGGTAGAAGCGCAGGTCGCTCAGCAAGCTCACGGGTGCCCCATCCTTCGCGTTTTTTGCGAAGGGTGGGATCCACGGCAGCCGGACGCGCGATTTCATGAGGAGTGCTGCGCAACCCACCCTTCGCAAAAAAAAGCGAAGGACCCCGGATTTCCTACTGCGCGGCCCCATCCAACGCCGCGTGTGCGGCTTTCTTATAAGGAAAGCCGCATGAAGTTCGCTGACCCCCACCAAGCCTTACAGGAAATCCGGGGGGATGGGCCACCCGTGCTTTCTCGGCACGGGAAAATTCCTGGAGGGAGGGATCTGCAGTTCAGCGGAACCCTAGATTCCGCCAAGAAAACGACCGGGATTGAGGATACCTTCGGGATCGAAGCGGCGCTTGATCTCGCGCATCAGGGGAAGCTGTCCGGCAGAGTGCCCCAACAATCGAGGCTCGCCTCTGCAGGCTGCTTGAGGACCATCAACGATCCGCTCGCGTCTTCCAAATCGCGCCGCAGCTGCGGCAGCCCAGCGGCGGCTGCGGCAGGGAAGCTCGCCATCATGATCCCAGTGGCCTGGGTCACCGACTCGCCCCCCATAGCCGCGAACACGTTCCGCAAACCGCGCGATTTCTGAAGGAAGCATCGTGGCCTTGCATGCGAAATCATGATCGAACTGTTGCTTGCCGGGTACTCCAAACCTCCTCGGCCGCGCTCTGTGCAGAAAGGCCTTCCGCTCTGCGCCAGCGCCTCCAGCGCAGCGGCCTGGGTGCGCAGCACCTCGGGCAGGGAGGCGAGTTGGATGTCGAGATCGAACCCCTCCGCCGTGCCCCGGAGCTGGATCGACAGCGTGCTCAGCTGCGCGTGGAGGAGCGTGAGCAGCAGCTTGCCCAGCGGTTCGGCGGTGGGCGCAGAGACAGTAAAACTCTGCGTGCACCGCGGAATGGCGTGCAAGCGGAAGTTCACGGAAGTGATGACGCCGAGGGTGCCGAAGGCCCCGATCATCAGCTTGTGCAAGTCGTAGCCGGCGACATTCTTCACTACCTTTCCGCCGGTGTGGGCAACGGTGCCGTCAGCCAGCACAATCGTCATCCCGATGATGAGGTCGCGGAGGCCTCCATACCGCAGCCGGAGCGCGCCCGAGTCGTTGGTGGCGACGATGCCGCCAACCGTGGCGCGCCCGGGCCAAAGCGGATCAAGCGCGACGCACTGGCCATGTTGCGCCAGAGCCAGACTGCATGGCGGACCAAGTGCAACCGGCTTCGACCGTGCAGGTCATATCCTGCCAGGTATGTTCCCGGAGCATGTTCAGGCGACGCATCTCGAGCATCAGCGTTGGCTGCACCGGGTAGCCCCAGCCTTGTTTCGTGCCGCCTCCGTAGGGAACCACCGGCAAACGGTTCTCATGTGCGAAGCGAAGAACCGCACGCGACCTCTTCGGTGTTGGCCGGAGCGACAGCGATGACGCCGTCCCGCGCCTGCACATACTCCAGCCCGGTGATGGCAGCCAGAGGAGCGGTAATGGCCTGCGTGTTGGTAGAGGCGCCCGGTGTCAAAAGAATTCTGCGACTCCTGCTGTCTCCAGCGGGTGAGGGGTATAGGGGCCTGGTTTCTCGCCGCAGAGCCGGGGGCGAGGGAAGACCTTATCGGGGTTGGCGATATTTTCCGGGTCGAAGCTGCAGCGCACCCGTTGCATCGTATCGAGGTCGGGCTCCGAGTACATATAACCCAGGGCCTGCTGCTTGTCCCTGCCCACTCCATGTTCTCCGGTGATCGAGCCTCCATGGTCGACGCAAAGGTGGAGGATGCGCATCGAAAGGTCGATGGCAATCTCCTCCTGGCCGGGGATCGAGCCGTTATAAAGCACCAGGGGGTGCAGGTTGCCGTCGCCCGCGTGGAAGACATTCATGACCCGCAGCCCGGCCGCCGCCGCCATTTCCGCAATCTGCTCCAGCACGATGGGGAGCTTGGTGCGCGGAATCACCCCGTCCTGCACGATGTAGTCCGGGGAAAGCCGGCCTGCCGCGGCAAAGGCTGCTTTGCGGCCCTTCCAGACGAGTATCCGCTCCTGCTCGCTCTGGGCCAGACGATCTTCCCATGCGCCATTCCCTTTGCACAAATCGCGGACCTGCTGCATCTGCAGACCAACCTCGACCGAAGGGCCATCCAGCTCGACCAGCAGCAGCGCTTCGCACTCGGGATAGTGCGGGTGCACGGCGGCTTCGGCGGCCTGGATGGCGAGGCGGTCCATAATCTCCATGGCCGAAGGCAGAATGGAGGCGGCAATGATATCCGAGACGGTTTGTCCCGCAGCTGAGATCGAGTCGAAGGCGGCCAGCAAAACCTGAACGGTCTCCGGGCGGCGCACAATGCGCAGTGTCATGGAGCTGGCGACGCCCAGCGTTCCCTCAGAACCGACGAAGACGCCGGCGAGGTCGTAGCCGGGAGCATCGAGTGTGGGCGAGCCGAAGTGGACAAGTTCGCCGGTCGGCAGAACCACTTCGAGCGCGAGCACGTGGGTGGTGGTAAAGCCATACTTGAGGCAGTGCGCCCCGCCGGAGTTTTCCGCGACATTGCCTCCGATCGTGCACACGGTCTGCGAAGAGGGATCCGGGGCGTAGAAGTGGCCGGACGGAGCGACGCGTTGGGTAACGTGCGCATTGATTACGCCCGCTTGAACGGTGATGCGCTGGTTGGGAATATCGGTGCCCAGGATGCGGGTCATGCGGGAAAAGCTGATCACGATGCCCCGGTCATGGGGCATCGCTCCGCCGGAGAGGCCGGTGCCGGCGCCGCGGGCTACAAAGGGTATGTGATGTTGGGCGCAAACGCCGATCGCGCCTTGCAGCTGGGCAGTCGAGCGAGGCAGAACCACCGCCGCAGGCAGGCCTCGCAGCGCTACCAGCCCATCGCACTCATAGGTCTGCAGCTGGTTGCGCTCGACGATCAGGCCTTCGGCCCCCACGGCAGCTTGTAGCTCGGCGAGGATAGCGGCGGAGAGCATGTTACAAGTATCCTAATCCACGTCTACAAGCCATGGCTTGGCTCGATTCCGCCTGTAAATGCTTGCGGATTAGACTGGCTGGCACGGGCGTCGTAGAATTCGTATTGCTATTTCCTAAGGAAGAGCCGCTCCAATGAGCACAGTTTGGTCTCAAAGCTACACCCTCTTCGGGCGCGGCCTCGCCTTCTCCGCGATTATTGCCTCTTTGCCCATTGTTACCTTGCTTTTTCTGCTGGGTATCCGCCGTAAGCCGGCATGGATCGCCTCGCTTTCCGCATTGGTGGTTGCGCTCGTGATTGCCCTCTTCGCCTACAAGTTGCCGCTCCCGCAAACCATCAGCGCCGCGGCCTATGGCGCGGCGTTTGGATTATTTCCTATCTCCTGGATAGTGTTTTGGGCCATCACCCTCTATCGCGTTACGGTGGAAACGGGCAGGTTCGAAATTATCAAGGCTTCGCTCGGAAACCTGACCAGCGATGCGCGTCTGCAGGCGCTATTGATCGCCTTTGCCTTCGGGGCATTTATTGAAGGTGCGGCAGGCTTTGGAACGCCTGTCGCGGTCGCGGCGGCCATGCTGGTCGGCCTCGGATTCTCTCCTTTTTACGCTTCGGCACTTTGCCTGGTGGCGAATACCGCGCCGGTTGCCTTTGGCTCCATTGGCATTCCCGTGATCACCCTGGCCGGGATTACCGGCCTGCCGCTCGATAAACTGAGCGGCGCGGTGGGCCGTCTTTGTGCTCCCCTGTCCTTGCTGGTTCCCGCTTACCTGGTTTGCATCATGGTGGGGTGGCGCGGCATGTGGGAGGTCTTTCCCGCCGTGGCCGTGGTCGGCGTAGTCTTCGCCTCGGTGCAGTTTTCGATGTCGAATTTCGTAGGCCCGCAACTTACGGATATCGTGAGTTCGCTTTCAGCCCTCAGCGCGCTGCTGGTGCTGCTGCGTTTTTGGCGTCCGGCCGCCGTGTGGGATAGGGAATTGGAGCCGGTGGCCACGGCTGGTGTCGTGGCCACGAGCAGCCGCAGTTCGCTGCCGGGGGGAAAATTCTCATCTTCCGCTGGGGGATTCCATCAGAAATATCCGGCCGGAAAGATTTTCGGCGCCTGGATGCCTTATGGCTTGCTCGTGATTCTGGTGCTGCTGTGGGGCTTCAAGCCTTTCCAGGCGCTTCTGAACTCCGTCACCGTCAGCGTTGCCTGGCCTCTTTTACACAATCACATTCAGACGATGCCGCCGGTGGTCGCGAAGCCTACCCTCTACAAAGCGCTTTACCAGCTTAACTTCCTCTCCGCCGCGGGCACATCTTGCATGTTTGCCGCTCTGCTTGCGGCTCTGCTGTTGCGTATGTCTCCGCTGGCCTTCGGTCGCCTGCTGCTCTCGGTATGCCGCCAGCTCTTTTTGCCGACCGTGACCGTCACCGCCGTTCTCGCCATGGCCTTCGTCATGAACTATTGTGGGGCGACGGCCACGCTGGGGCTCGCGTTTGCCGCATCCGGCGTGCTCTTTCCTTTCTTCAGCCCATTGCTTGGCTGGCTGGGCGTCTTCCTGACCGGCTCGGACACCTCGGCAAACGCGCTCTTCGGCAACCTGCAGGTCGTGACCGCCGGCCGTCTGGGATTTGACTCTACTCTCATGGCAGCGGCTAACTCCGCCGGCGGTGTCGTAGGCAAGATGATCAGCGTGCAAAACATCGCAGTCGCGGCAGCGGCGACCGCGATGTCGGTCGCCGACCAGGCAAAGCTCTTTCGCTTTACTCTGCGGCACAGCATCGTGATGGCGACAGCCATCGGCATAGAAGTCATGCTGTATGCCTACGTCTTCCATGTTCGTTAGATTCCCTTCATAGGAGCGACATCTCGTGGCAAAGCTAGGATTCTTAGGACTCGGCATCATGGGTGGCCCGATGGCCCGTCATCTGGTTACGGGCGGCCACAGCGTAGCGGTTTGGTCCCATAACCAAAAGAAGGCAAAGGAACTCGCCGATTCCGCGGGCGCATTGTTCTGCGCTACTCCCGCGGAGGTTGCCCAGAACAGTGAATGTGCTTTTCTCTGCGTCGGTGACACCGCCATGTCCCGGGAGGTGATCATGGGCCAGCAGGGTCTGGTCAAAGGCGCGAAGAAAGGGTTCGTCATCGCCGATTGCAGCACCGTCTCTCCCCTGGAGAGCTGCCGCATCGCAGAGGAACTGGAGGCTCTGGGCATCGATTTCCTGGATGCTCCCTGTACCGGCTCGAAGGCCGGCGCGGAAGGGGGAACGCTCACCTTCATGATTGGCGGCAAGAAGGAGGTCTTTTCCCACGTCAAACCTTTCTTCGAGGCCATGGGCAAGAGTCTCTATTACTGCGGAGAGGCGGGCATGGGCTTGCGCGCCAAGCTTACGCAGAACCTGATCCTCGGCAACCTGCTGCAGGCTTTCAACGAGGGTCTGGTGCTGAGCACCAAGGCGGGTGTTGATCCCGAGCTCATGCTCGACATCCTGAACAACAGCGCGGCGCGCTCGGGGCTGATTTCCATCAAAGCGCCCATGGTCTTCAAGCGTGACTTCTCCACAAATTTTTCCGTGAAATGGCTGGAGAAGGACATTGGCCTCGCCGTGGACCTCGGTTCCCAGCTCGGCGTCCCGCTCATGCTTACGGGTCTGACGCAGCAGCTTTACCAGGCCGCGATGGCCAAGGGCTATGGCGAACAAGACATCTGCGGATCTATCCGTGTCCTCGAAGAGCTGGCGGGATGCGAGGTCGCCGCCGCAAAGACCCTGCCGTCAAGGCCTAATCCCAGGAGTACTCATGGCAAATACCAGAAGAACCTTTCTCAAGCAGGCGGCGGGAGTTACCGCCGCCCATTTTTTTAGTATTGGAGAAGAGCCTACGGCACAAGCCGCGCCGTTCGCCGGCGCGGAAACCAGCGCCGTAATCGGCAACCCAGGATGGTACGACCGTCCGATGCGTTGGGCGCAACTGGCCTTTGTCGAAGACGACCCGGGGAATTACGACCTCGCTTTCTGGCTCGATTATTTTCAGAAGATCCATGCCGATGCGGCCTGCCTGAGCGCAGGAGGCAGCGTGGCATTCTATCCCACGCAAATTCCGCTGCACTACCGCAGCAAGTGGCTGGGTAACATGGATGCCTTCGGGGACATCATGAAAGGCTGCCGCAAGCTCGGCATGAATGTAGTTGCCCGCACCGATGCACATGCGGCCCATCAGGACGTGTACGACGCGCACCCGGATTGGATTGCCGTCGATGAGAAGGGCAACAAGAAGCGGCACCCCTCCGATCCGGACTTCTGGATCACCTGCGCGTTAGGCCCTTATAACTTCGACTTCATGACCCAGGTGCATGAGGAGATCTTGACCAAGTACATGCCCGACGGCATCTTTACCAACCGCTGGGCCGGTTCCGGTATGTGTTACTGCGAGCACTGCCAGCAGAACTTTCATGCCTTCTCCGGTATGAGTCTGCCCTACACGCGCGATCCCCAGGATCCAGCGCGGCGACAATATATCGTGTGGCATCAGCAGCGGCTCTTCGAACTTTGGCGGCTGTGGAATGAAAAGATACGGGCGATTAATCCCAACGCCAGCTACCTTGCCAACGCCGGCGGCGGAGCGCTCAGTGACCTCGACATGAAGACCATCGGAGAGTTGGCCCCGACGCTCTTTGCCGATCGCCAGGCCAGGAGCGGGCTTATGGCTCCCTGGGCGAATGGGAAAAACGGCAAGGAGTATCGCGCCACGCTGGGACAGAAAGCCATCGCCGGGATCTTCAGCGTTGGCCTGGAAGAGAAGTATCGCTGGAAAGACTCGGTGCAGAATGGCGATGAGATCCGGCTCTGGGTGGCGGATGGCATAGCTCAGGATCTGCGTCCCTGGTTTGTCAAGTTCAACGCCAAGCCGATCGACCGGCGCTGGTTGCCGGTGGTCGAGGAGATCTATCAATGGCACTATGCCAACCAGGGCTATCTGCGCAATGAGAGATCGTTCGCGCGTGTGGCCATGGTCTATTCCCAGCAGACCGCGTCGTATTACGGGGGAGAGGAGGCGCGTGTCAAGGTGGAAGATCCCGCGTTGGGTTTCTATCAAGCGCTGGTCGAAGCCAGAATTCCCTTTGAAATGGTGCACGATCGCTTACTCGACACGGAGCACATCGACCGCTTCAAGACGCTGATTCTCCCCAATATTGCGGCGCTTTCCACGCAACAGTGCGATCAAATCCGTGCCTTCGTGGAGCAGGGGGGCAGCGTCGTCGCCACCTACGAGACCTCGCTCTACGACGAGTGGGGCGTTCGGCGAAAGGACTTTGGACTTGCCTCTCTTTTTGGCGGCCTCGTTCACTGGACAAGAACAGGGCCCGATGCTCAATTCGTATCTGTCATTGGAAAAAGATCCGGCAACCGGACAATTCCATCCGTTGCTGGCTGGCTTTGAGGATGCCACGCGGATTATCAACGGGACTCATCGCGTAGTGGTTACTCCGCTGAGCGCCGGCGCCTACTGGCCGCTGCAATTGGTTCCGAGTTACCCCGACCTGCCTATGGAGGAGGTATTCACCCAGCCGGCAAAAACCCGGCAGCCGGGTGTCTTGGTGCGCGAGATAGGCCGCGGCCGTGTGGTCTATTTCCCCATGGATATCGATCGCACTTTCTGGGAGGTGCTCGACGTGGATCACGCGAAGCTGCTGCGCAATGCAGTTTTGTGGGCCACAAACGAGCCTGCTCCGGTGACGGTAGAGGGCAAGGGCGTTCTGGATATCTCCGTATGGGGCCAGAAGAATTCGATGACCGTGCACCTGGTCAACCTCACGAATCCCATGATGATGAAAGGACCGCTGCGTGAGGTGATTCCGACTCCCGCCCAGCAAGTGAGCGTCCTTATCCCGGGGGACGGCGGGTTACCAAAGTACGATTGCTGGTGGCCGGCGGCCCGGCGCATTATCGTCAGGATCGCGCGTCCATTCATCTCGGGGTGCCTTCGATTGGAGTGCATGAAGTAGTCGCGCTGGACTTCGCCGGCTAGGAGCCCTTCCTTCAGCAGGTCAACCCTAACAGGCTGCGGAAAAACACTGTTTTATATCAGGGCACGACTTTAGTCGTGCCGTAAATGATTGAGAATCCATCGGGCTGCCACGAATGGCCGGTTTAACTGCGCTCCTCTCGCTAAGTGCCTGCGACTTTCCGTGAAGAAAGTCGCATACGCTATCCCAAATAACTGCCCATGAGGCGGCCATTCGTGGTTTAGCCCCTGAGGTACCTCTTTCCTACCCGGTCCCGAGTTTTTCCGCAGCCTTCTAAAGAATGGATTCAACACGCCACGGCGAGCTAACACTGCGGTGGCCGACCAGGAGCAGGAAGGCCTTCAAGGCTGCGTCTCTCTCCTCATCGCTGGTTAAGTTGCGCCGCAAAGCTTCGTGCTTCAACGAATACCGCTGCATATCTTCTGCAACCCGTTCCAACAGGGCCGACTCGCGCTGCAAAACTTGTTTCAGAATCCCAATGTCTTTAAGGTGAGTGGGCAGCAGCCGGAGATGAATCAAACATATTGCCGAGAGGCCATCGAGAGGTTCGGGCGACCCTTTGGAGAGTTTGTGGGCGACGGCAGCAAGTTCTTCAGACTCAGATTTTCCACGTACCCGGCATACTGGACAGCGAGTGGCTGTCGGCAATAGACCGGTTATCCCAGCCTGAACACTTTCCGGTGTGATATCGGCAGACGCTTCCGCAGCGAACCATGCCGCAATGCGATTGAGTAAAGCCGGATAAGCGGCACAGGTGCCCTGCGGAGAGGCGATCGATTCATATTGCCAGGTATGCAAGCTGCAGAATCCTCCACGCTCTGCATGCTCGCGTTGCACCCCTGGATTGATAAACAGCTCGTATTGATAGCGGCTCAGGAAGCGGAAGATTTGAGTTTGCATATGCTCACAAACTTCGCACGGGCGGAACCGCAGTGAAACAGCATTGGCTGTCGCTGCCGCGGGTGGGAGGACGGTGTAAGAGGGCGCGTCTGGCCGGCCTTCCGCTAGTTGGATCTTCAGGGCATTTACCTTCCCGAGCAGAAGAGCCAATTCCTCGGATTGCCCCAGGTCGATGATCAGATCGGCTACCCGGTTATACATCTGCAAGAGGAATTCGCTGCTCTTTTCGGACAGCAGAAATTCAATCAGCTTTTCCTCGAGTTGGGGCAGGCCACTCAGCTCCAGAAGTTGCTGATCGCGTTCTTGCTTCGCTCGAAGCCCATCGCGTGCAGATACCGAAAAGACCGCGGGCATATCGTGGTCGAAGAGCGCACGCAACTGTTGGTGGACGTATGCGAGAGCCTGCCCTCGTTCTTCCGCATTCACTGTGTCCTGCTTATTGAGGACGAAGAAAATCCTTCGCGCGGAACTGGAGGCGCCACGCAAAAACCGCAGTTCATCTTCCGACAGGGGGCTTTCATACCCGGTAACCAGAAGAAAAGCGTCCGCCTCCGGCAGGAAGCTTTCCGTGGTCCGGGTATTCTCTGGGATGGCTGAACCAAGGCCTGGTGTGTCCACGAAGAAAAATCCACGGCGAAGGATCTCTGCCGGCAAATGCACTTCCGCGACTTTGATCTTTTTGCTGTTCCCCGGGTTTCCGGCCTGAGTGATGTACTCGGACAAAGACTTGAGCGGGATTTGCGCGCGGAACCCGCGATCCTGATATTCGAGCACGACCTGTTCCTTGCTGCCGTAGGTCACGGTAGTGATGACCGAAGTGAGTGGAACGATTCCCGTGGGAAGGCGGTCGCTGCCGAGAACCGCATTCATCAGAGACGTTTTGCCCCGGCTGAAACGGCCAACCACCACAAGGTTGAAACGATCTTCGGCCAAGCGCGCCTGCAGATCGCGGATGCGCTGATGCTGGGCATGCTCTTCCCTGGGCAGGAGACCGGATGCTGATCTCAAGACTTCGGCAAGTTCAAACTTCCTCTGTTCGTAGGCCCGAAGGTCCATGCTGTCTCCTGAGCTCATCGCGCCGACGGAATTCCCTTAAGGAAAACCTCCGAATTAGGTCTGGTCTTTGAAGGGGACGGCCTGTTCAGGCCGTCCATAAACGCCGCAGAATGAGTGCGGCTTTAGCCACTGAGGGACCACATAACCACTTGTCTACTACATTATAAAAATGAAAATGCCTTTTAGCGGTGCCCCATCCGGTAGTCGAGATAAAGAACGTGAAACTTGATCTGGTCTTCGATTCTGTACCGGGATAGGTGGGCCATCTTTACCATGTGGACGATGCTTCCCGGATTACCGCCGCTTAATTGCACAAGGGATTGGAGAGCGACATCGAGATTGGAGGCCCGCAGGTCCGTTCGCTCTGCTTCCCGGCGGGCGAATTCCAACGCGACGGCCGGCGGCCAGTTCTTCATTTCCAAGCGCTCGCTCTTATCGGAAACTAACGGTTGTAGTGTTCCAATGTCTTCCATATGCGGAGAGCGAGCTGCCAGAAAAATAGGAGTGCGCCCGTAATATCCAAGCTCCTTGATCGTCTTCGTGACCACGCGAGACGGCCCTTCCAGCCGGTCCAGAACCAACAGAAATGGCTTGGCGTCCAGAGCCCGGTCTACCACGCCTTTCAGCGAGCACGTGCTCATCGTCGACGTATGCGACGGAAGGCTTCTCGCCCCCAATGCCGTGCGCAGGGCGCCGGCCAGCGAGAGCATCAGATCGTGGGGTGTCTGGACATGTGAGACATAGAGCGCCAGAGGCTGCTTCTGAACGAACTCCTGAAGCAAGCGGGTTTTCCCAACGCCTTCCGGGCCGAAAATCAAAAGAGGCTTTCTCTGGCTCGCCTGCAACATCAGCCGCTCGAGCTCAGCTCTTCGCTCGACGATCCGCGCATACTCTTCGGTCAGCCCGGGTTCGACATCGGGTTGTTGCATCGCAGACTGCCCTCCTCGTGCCGGTCGTGCGGGTCAAGCAGCGGCGTGGCTTTGCTGATAGCGCTGGTGTGCAGCCTCAATGATCTGGTGGGCGATCCGCCGATCCTTCCAGCCCAAGACCTCTGTGCTCTTTCCCTCAAGGTCCTTGTAAATTGAGAAGAAATACTCGATCTCCAGCAGGATGTGCGGCGGAACTTCGGCGTAGTCCTCGATATCGGTAACGCGGGCATTCCCGGTGGCGTAGGCCAGGACCTTTTCGTCCTTGACCCCCTGATCGAGCATTTCAAACAGGCCAATCGGGCGGGCGTGATAGATGCAACTCGGGAATGTCGGGGCGTCGCCCAAAACGAGAATGTCGAGAGGGTCTCCGTCTTCTGCCAAGGTTTGAGGAATGAACCCATAATCTCCCGGATAGTGCACCGGTGAATAGAGATTGCGGTCCAGACGGAAGACGTTCAATTTCTTGTCGTACTCGCACTTGTTGATCCCGCCCTGAGGAATCTCAATCACGGCAGTGATGATTTCAGGACTCCCGTCGCCCACGGGAAGATCGAGGTAGTTGGTCATCTCGCCCCTTTGTGCTGTATCACGCAGGAGCAATAAAAAACTCCTACACGTTGGTGAGGAGTCATCAGCCGTCCGTATCGGAGGGCGCTTAAAGGCGGATTCCTTCGCCTTGTCAACATGGTACACGCCGCAATGACAGGCTGCAAGTCACTGCAAAATCGATACGGAGAGACATGGACATGGCGCAGATGGATGAATATCTGAGCCCGTGGGACAAGGGGCTGGTTTGACCTGGAGGCAGAGGGGCTGAGTCCAGCAGGCTGCGGAAAAGCTCTGGTTTTTGGGTAGGCCGGGGATTTTTCCCCGGCGCCAACGCAATGTAAAGATCGTGGGCCCCTGAGGTATGCTTTCCTGCCCCTTCCCGACTTTTTCCCCAGCCTGCTGGGGAATTGCAACACGAAATCGATCATCTGGAGGGCATCCTGCTTTTCTCCCGTGTGAGTGCGTTGAAACGGGACCCCAATTTTCTCCGTATGCTCAAGCTAAGAAAAGCTGGGTAGTGGCGCAACGATTCTGTTGCAGGATAGAAAGTTGCTGGTACACTACCTCGTGCACTCATCGATCTTCATCGATGAGTGGAATCCACGGGTGAAGGAGTTCGCCCTAACCGCTGCCCATCCAGAATATTCGATATGAGGGCAGATGATGACTCCTAACAGGGAATCCTGTTGCGGAGTCGTACCCCGCCAAGTTCCCAAAGAGACCTGAAGTGATACGCGCATGATGCTTTACGACACAATCTCTTCAAGAATATTTGGATGATGGGTGTTGTGGCCATTCCGAAAATCGTGCCGAGTGCATCTTCCTTCGGTATCGGCTGCCTTGCTCTCAAACTCGGGATCGTTGCTGGCGATATAGTAATCCAGCCGATGGGGTTTCAACTGCGCCTGGTCCGGCGTTCGCTGGGTGCAGACTCTATCCCAGGGTTGCGAGCTATTAGCATGACTACGTGCCAAACCTGGTTTTCGAGGGGCTGAAAATGGATGATCCATCCCAAAGTGAGTCCCTGGCTGGACCGCTTCAAAAACCCGAGTCGGTTTCTGACGTTGGCGTGCGCAAGGAAGTCCTCGAAGACCTGGCGCTAAAGTTTATCTATTTGTCCGGCCCCTTGTCGGTCCTCGAATTGTCCAAACACATCCGGCTAAGCCTCCGAGTGACCGACGAACTGTTTCACCGGCTGCGCGCCGAGCAGCTCTGTGAAGTCACCGGCATGTCCGGCAATGTTCCTAATATCGCCATCACTTCTCAGGGGAGATCGCGAGCATTGGAGTTGTTGTCCATGAGCCAGTATGTAGGTGCTGCGCCGGTATCTCTGGAAAGCTATGCAAAACAAGTCCGTCAACAGAGTGTCCGCAATGTGGAAGTGCATCCGCCCGACGTCGAACGTGCCTTTGCTCATCTTGTGCTGGACAGCAGGATCCTGTGGCAGCTCGGAACAGCACTTAATTCCGGCACCTCAATTTTCCTCTACGGACCAACAGGGGTAGGAAAGACCGCGATCGCCGAAACATTATCGCGGGTGCTTGCCGTGGACAAGGTCTGGATACCGTTCGCGGTGGAAGTCGACGGTCAAATCATTGCTGTCTACGATCCTTTGATTCACAAGAGTGTCGCGGAACCTGCGCCCTGGAATAGCGATGGGCGTTGGGTGCTCTGCCATCGTCCTGCAGTTCTCGTCGGCGGCGAGCTGACGATCGAGATGCTGGACCTGCAATTCAATCCGATTACGAAATTCTATACCGGCCCGGTACAAATGAAAGCCAACAATGGGGTCCTGATCATCGACGATTTCGGGCGGCAACGACTGCGGCCCGAGGCGCTCCTGAACCGCTGGGTTGTTCCGCTTGATCGCAGGATCGACTTTCTAACCCTGGCAGGAGGAAAGACAATTGAAATTCCGTTTGAGATGCTGGTCGTATTTGCAACCAACATGGATCCTTCTAAGCTGCTGGACGCCGCCTTTTTGCGAAGGATTCAAACGAAGATCAAAATCGGTGCAGTTTCAGACGAACAGTTCTGCGAGATTTTTCGCCGAGTTGCCAGTGCGCATGGACTCGAAGCTGACGCTGACATCCTTAACGATCTAATCGATGTCATCCGCGTCAGACTGAAGCAGGAGTTGCGTTCGTGCTATCCCCGGGATATTGTGAACCAAATCTGTTGGGCCGCAAGATACGAAGGCAGAACGCCACACCTCGATCACGCTGCTATTATGCGCGCAGCTGAAGCCTATTTTCTGTCTGGGTCTTAGGCTGGGTTCCGGACCGTTTGTTGTCGGGATCCCGGCTCGCAGGATATGTTGCAGGATAGAAATTTGCTGGTAAACTATTTTGTGCATTAATCGATCTGCATCGATTAGTGGGATCCATGGGCGAAGGGGTTCGCCCTAACTGCTGTTCGGGCCATTCCTGGCCAACAGATGATGACCCCTGACGAGGTTGGTCAGGGAGTCTCTCTGGAACCCTACGAAACCTCTGCAAAATGTTGTTCTCGATGAGTTCTCTCTAAGGGGGGAGTGTCTCGTTGATGACTGTGGGGGCTTGGTGAAGATAGCGATCGTCTCTGACATTGACGGCAGCCTTCGGACGAAGCGGCGATCCGGCGACGAGTCGTTGGACGAAGCCCAGGAAAACAAACTGGAACTGATCTGCAGGAAGTTGCGCCTCGAACCTCTGGATCGCTTTCTTGATATCGGTTGCGGGTGGGGAAGCCTGATCCTCCACGCGGCCTTGCAACACGGCGTAGATGCTCACGGGATTACACTTAGCGAGCAACAGGCCGACACGGCAGCCCAGGGGATTAACCTGGCGAATGTGACGCAGAGTTGCGCCGTCGAGCTCCAGGACTATCGCACGATTTCCAGCGCGCTCCCCTTCGACAAAATCGCGAGCGTCGGCATGTTTGAGCATGTTGGGCGGGGAAACCTCCTGCGATACTCCTGCCACGCGGGCACAGGAAGGAAGTCATGAGCAGCATTCCGTTCGCGGGAATGTCTAGTTTGCAGATCGGACGCCTCGTCCTGGCCTTGGAATCCTTGACCGATGGCGAACTGGCTGTGGACCTGCTTATCGCTTCTGGGGAACGGGCGATCGCGCCCTTGGAGGAGTTGCTGCTTCATGGTAAAGCCAGGACAATCGCAGTGCCACGTTGCCGGGCCGCTCGCGCATTGGGAGGATTGCAAGCGCGTGCAACGCTGCTTGCGTATTTGGAAAAATTCGATCTGCCGAGTGACCCTGTAGTTTTGTTCGCAGAGGATGCTGTTCGAAGTGTGGTCGCGCGCGAACTGATGCGCTGGAGAGAGGATGAAGTTTTCCATGCCCTCTTGAGGGCCGCGGGGCAGCGGGCAACGGCCGGCCTGATCGAATCACTTGGCGAATTCTGTCGTTCTGAAGCCATCCCCTTGCTGTTCGAGACGCTGGAAGATGATCTCTGCCGGAACGCCGCATTTACGGCTCTTTGCAAAACTCCTGAGGAGACCCGGCACTATGCAATCCTCTCTCTTCGAGGGGAAACGGGAGCAAATCTCATAGGCCCAGGGGCCTCGCGTCGCCGGCGCGCCACAGCAGAGCTGCTTCGCAGCCTCGCGATTTCCCCAGAGGAATGGCCAGACATATCCGGGTTGCTCGCGGAAGAGGATCCCACCGTAGTCATATGCGTCGCTACGGTGGGCTTTCGCGTGGCTCCTCAAGAGGAGTTTCCCGGTATTGTCCGAGCCCTATTCCGGGTTGCGCACAAACTCAATTGGTTTCAGGAAGACGAGGTCATTCGTTTGCTTGACGAGCACAAATCACTTGCTCATAGCCTGGCCACGCAAATTCTGGCCGATCTGCGGGCACATGGACAACATGTGAACTGGTTGTCACCGGCGTGGCGTATTTTGGGGCACCTCGGGCAAGTCGACTAATGAAGAGAGGCGACGACGTTCGTTAAATGGATAGCGCCACTTAAGTAGTTGAAATGGCGCGGTCATCAACAAGCACCATGGCGCGCACCTTTTCTGTCTGGCCGGTCCGGGGGGGGCTCATTTACCTGGTCGCGGTCGCTAGTGGCATTACATAATCACACGGTCACAGCCACGGTAGCAGGTGCCGCAGTAGCGGCAAGCAACGGTCCTATTCTTTGTCATCCCGCCTGTCCCGGCGCGCCGTGGGAGGCGAAGTCGAGGGATCTGCAGTTTCTGCTCCTGCCACCGGTCACAGCACTAGTTGGGCTTCTCCCTTAAAGCTTCGAAATGGGCGATGAAGACGGGGTGCGACCGACGCTCTAACTGCACGTCAGCATGTCCTAAGTATTGTTGACAGGCGAACCGCCACCCGAGGATACTGAACGTAGAGCGGGTGTTGGAGTCCACTCTTAACCGCCCCTTTCCTGAGGGGAAGATGACTCCTACGAGACTGGAACTCGGAAGGAGTCTACCATGACTGCTCGGGCTGCGGAATTCAGTGTCTTTCACTTTGGAGGATGGAGTGAAATTGAATCCGCCGCGGATCATTTGGCTCCACGAACGCGGCTTGCGACCGGTTGGACACTTCCTCGCATAGCCTCACGTAGGTCCGTGCCGGTCCGCGCAGACCAATGAACTCGCAAACCATCTCGGCAGCAGTGACTCGAGTGCCAAGCCCGGCACAGGAGCGCGCCGGCGTGGCGCCTTTCCGCAGCATCCTATTCGCCGAATCCGAAGTCGATATAGGAATCGATGGGTGCAAAGTTCCTGAAATGTTCGCCGATCTGAATCTTGACCAGATTGTGGAGTCGATAACTGCCGGTCGTGATGAATATAACCTGAAACCCTTCTTCTACACGCCTTTGAGAGATGTTGAGACCATCAATTACCGCTACGATATCCTGCGGGATCTCGAGGGCAGGCAGTTCGCCGGATACATCCAATCGTTCGCCCAGGAAATGCGGAAGATGCGCGGCGTATCTCGCTCAAGCGGAAAAGCTTTACTACAAATACCAGAAGCAAAGTTGGTTTCTCGATGCGGTGGAGATCTATTGCGAGCGCGGTCACGCGCCTGAGCCACGATCTGATGCACACAGATATCGGTTCGCGCGGCCTTCGCGCCTTTCGCGGATATCTCGCAAGCTACACCGAGTCCAGTGACTTTCGCGCGCTTGTCGCCGAAACACAAAAGCTCAGAGCCGGCCTGGCTGGGATCAGATATTCACTTCACATAGCGGGCAAGACGCATTACCGTCAGCAAATACGACTCCGAACCTGACTACGGCGCAGACGTATTGCAGACATTCCAAAAGTTTAGCCAGGGAGCGGCCAAAGAGTACCGATTTGACTTCCGTTCCGCGCCGGACATGAATCATGTGGAAGCGGCCATACTGGATCTGGTCGCTCAACTGTATCCTGAGATCTTCTCCTCCCTGGAGGAATACTGCACTCGTCATAGTGGCTATTTGAACGAGCACGATCGCCAGATTCGACCGGGAAGTGCAGTTCTACATCGCGTGTCTTGAGCACATGCATCGGCTTCAAACAGGCCGGACTTGCTTTTTGCTACCCCGACTGTCACCGATCGGTCCAAGGAAGTCTACGGGAGTGGCGTATTTGACCTGGCCCTGGCAATTAAGCTCATCCGCGAAAATTCGTCCGTGGTGCCAAACGACTTCTATTTGAAAGACCCGGAGCGCATCTTTGTCGTCTCCGGACCGAACCAGGGCGGTAAAACGACCTTCGCCCGCACTTTCGGACAGCTCCACTATTTGGCCAGCATTGGCTGTCCGGTGCCCGGCAGCGGAGGCGAGGCTCTTTCTCTTCGACAGACTGTTCACGCACTTTGAGAAGGAGGAGGACATCCGCAACCTGAGCGGCAAGCTTGAAGATGAGCTGCGCAGGATTCACCGGATCCTCGAATACGCGACACCGAACAGCATCCTCATCATGAACGAGAGTTTTTTGTCCACAACACTGAATGACGCGCTTTTCCTCAGCAAGCAAATCATGCGGCGAATCGTCGGGTTGAACATGCTCTGCGTGTCCGTAACCTTCCTCGATGAACTGGCATCCTTTAGCGAAACCACCGTGAGCATGGTCAGCACCGTAAATCCCAAAGACCCGGCACTGCGGACGTTCAAAGTAGTCCGCAGGCCTGCCGACGGGCTTGCCTATGCGGCCGCGATCGCACAGAAATACCGGCTCACCTACGACGCGGTAAAGGCGCGCATCGCCGGGAATGCAAAGGGTGCGGCGTCATGAAGGCCTTTCTCATGTATAGAGATCGGGACTTTGGACCTAAAGAAGACCCGATGCAGAATGCCGCAGACTTGACGCAGGATCTGGAGTTGGACACCCTCCTACGCGCCATGGCCGCCGGGGACGATTTCTTGCTCGAAGTGGCGAAGACGGCTGTATTGGCAAGCCTTCACGAGCCGGAGGAGATCCTGTATCGGCAGCACATCCTTGCCGATTGCCAGGAACAGTCTGACATCGTCAGGCGAGATCTATGCCATTGCAGTGGAAGCAATCGAGCGCGAGAGGAAGGTTTGGGGCTGGGTGTCCGATAAGTACCCCGAGGGAACGTTGCATCGGTCTGTCGAGGTGCTTCAGATCTTCGTGGACCTGCTCAAGAGGCTGCGGCACGCTGCCGATGAGCACGGCGGGAAATTTCGTTCCGAAGGCTTCAAGCGGCTATTCGACATGCTGGCCACGGAGCTTGATGACGAGTACCTGCGGATAGTCGAGGACCATCTGGAGCGGCTTGCGTTTCGCAACGGCACGCTGATCAGCGCCGAACTCGGTAAGGGCAACAAAGGTGTTAACTACATTCTCCGCAAGCCAGCCTACACCACGCAGAGCTGGGTTGAGCGGGTTCAGGGCTGGCTGGAGCAGCTGATCTCTAGAGACCGCGCCGGATATACGTACGAGATCCATGACCGCGATGAAGCAGGGTTCAGGGCGTTGTCGGAGTTGAGGAGCCAGGGCATCGGCCATGTAGCAACGGCACTCGCTCAGTCGACCGACCACATCCTGAGCTTCTTTCGCATGTTGCGCTTGGAGTTGGGTTTTTACGTGGGGTGCCTGAACTTACGTGACCAACTGGTTCGGAAGTGTGAGCCGCTCTGCCTTCCCCATCCCTTGCCGGCGGATCAGCTCATGCTCACGAGCCAGGGCCTCTATGATGTCTGTCTGAGTTTGAGCATGGAGGATAGAGTCGTCGGCAACGATGTGGCCGGTGACCATAAGGCGCTGGTGATGATCACCGGCGCCAACCGTGGGGGCAAGTCCACCTTCCTGCGCAGCCTCGGCCTCGCACAGCTGATGATGCAGTGCGGCATGTTCGTGCCCGCTGAATCCTTCCACGCCAATGTCTGCCGCGGCATCTTTACGCATTTCAAGCGCGAAGAGGATGCCAGCATGCGGAGCGGGAAACTTGACGAAGAGCTCAAGCAGAATGAGCGCGATCGTCGGACAAAATAAGCCCTTACAGCATGGTTCTATTCAACGAATCGTTTGCCTCAACAAACGAAAGAGAAGGGTCGGAGATCGCGAGGCAAATTGTCCGTGCTCTCCTGGAAGCGCGAGGTCAAAGTACTCTACGTAACCCACATGTTCGATCTTGGCGCAAGGATTTTACCTCGCGAAGATGGATGCCGCCCTGTTCCTTCGTGCGGAAAGGCTCGCCGACGGTCAGCGGACATTTCGACTTGTCGCAGGCGAACCGTTGCCGACGAGCTACGGCGAAGATTTGTATCGGCTCATTTTCGAGGCGGCTCCCGATACAACGATGTCGAAAGTTGGGGTCTCATGAAGATAGCCATCGTTTCGGATATCCACGCGAATCTAGCCGCCCTCGAAGCCTTCCCGGAGGAGAACTATGACCAACTCTGGTGTATAGGGGATCTTGTCGACTATGGCCCAAGACCGCATGAGGTGATTCAGTGGATCAGGAACCATGCTACGGCTGCGGTTCGTGGAAACCATGATCACGCGGTAGGGTTTGGCGTTGATCCACAATGCTCCCTTCCGTACAAGCACCTTGCATCCGAAACCATGCAATACACGCAGCGGGTCTGCAAGAAAGATGACTTTGCGTTTCTGAGAAACCTCCCCACTCAGAGAAAAGTCGTGATTGGGACCCAAAGGTTCTATCTCGTCCATGCCGCTCCCACAGATCCTCTATTTGGATATCGTCCACAAGATTCGGAATTATGGGAGAAAGAGATGCGATGGATCGATGCAGACGTTCTTGTCGTTGGTCATACCCACACGCCCTTTATTCGACAAGTGGGCGGTTGCACAATTGTGAATCCAGGGAGCCTGGGACAGCCGAAGACCGGCCGCCCACTCGCTTGCTACGCGATTTGGGAAGACGGAGAGATTTCTCTCAAGGAGTACAGGTATCCACTGCAGAAAGTGATTCGCCAGCTTCGGCAGACGCAGCTATCCAAGCAAGATATCGAGGAATTGATAGCCGTTCTCAAGACGGGAGGGTTGTCGGTTCCAGCGGGATACTCCCCGGTATCGCTCGGCACACCTTATCTGCGTGACAAACCAAATTGTCTGGAACCAAGGTAAGATTTGTCATCCCGACCGGAGCGTACCCGGATTTCCTGCTGCGCTGCCGTAGACAGGGCCGCGTGTGCGGCTTTCCGTAAAGAAAGCCGCATGAAGTTCGCCAACGCCACCAAGCCCAACAGGAAATCCGGAGGAGCGTAGCGGAGGGATCTGCAGTTTCTCTTCTCCACGCGCTAAGCAGAGGCCTTCCGGCGAGACGACCCAAACGCCGTTGTCGATTGTTTGATCCCGCATTTGTCCGAATCAAAGCAGCAGTTGAGAGCAATTTCTTATGACAGAGTCCAGGACTTCCGTTTCCCCCTGCGCTCCGTTGCCGCGCTTGTGCAGAGCGGATCTGAGGCTCTCGGTGACCATTGTTACGGCGGCAGCAAGTTCGTTTTCAAATTTGGCCATGCTCGACTGCAGACGCTCGAGGTAGTCGTAGCGGATGCGGCCTGCGTTCGTATCCAGAAGCCGCCCGATTCCACCACTCTGTCTCCGCAAGACAAGCGGACGCAAGAGGAAGCGCGGCAGCATCACAAGGAACGAATCGAGTGAATAAAACACCCGCTCGACCCTGTAGCGCAGGTGGCTTTCCACGCGTAGCGGGCAGGTAATCGACACATGCTCTACGGGAATTTCAAAAAGGATGCCGGCGGCGTGTTGAAGGCGCTCCAGGATGGCGTTTGCCTGGGCAACAAAGCGGCAGGAGAGAACGTCAAGTTGCGTCTGGATCTCTTCGTCCTCCCGAACCTTCCAGCTTCGAAAGACCGTTTCTACTTCCTGCATCAGGAAGTCCTCGATGAGAGCGCCAAAGGCGCGTCCGGTCTCCTTGGGATGGAGTGAATGAAATGACCTTAGATTTTGCCGCACGGTGGGAACCGAGGTTCTCACCTTTTCCGTCAGATCGGTTTCAACACGCGCAACGATGTCAGCCGAGTGCTGACGCAACAGCACTCTTAGCTCACGCACCTCGACCTCTGTTTGTTCCAGCAGCCGATCCAGAGCCGTCCGTTTGTGGTCCAGTTCCAATGGGCCCAAGGCCTGTGCGCGGGCGCCGATCGCTGCAGCAAACTTCAGAGTACGAGCGATCTGCAACGCATCCAAGGCGACGGAACGAACCAGCACCTGACCCTTTTCCTTCAGTAGAAAAGTTCGCAATCGCTGTTCGAAAGTCTCTATTCCACTCGAATCCACAGCGCCAGGGCTCCCCTGCTTCCATAGGAGGGCTCTGCGCGTCGACAGGAAAAAAATCTCAGGTGACTCCATTTGCAGACGGCTCAGCTCATCTTTGAGGAAACGCGAAATGTGCAAAGCCTCGTCCGCCGAGGCTATATCGGTCTTATTCAAGATGAAAAAAAGCTTGGGTATGTCTTCTCTTATATTTCGGATGAAGTGGGACTCCACCTCGGTAATAGGAGGATCGACAGAAAGCACGACAATCCCCGCGTCTACATGTTGCAGGTAGCTTTCCGTGGTCCGGGTATTGTGGGCTTTCGTAGATCCAATGCCCGGTGTATCGATAAGGATGATCCCAGTCTCAAGAAAGGGGGAAGGATAGGCTATTTCCACCGAGGCAAGCTGCTTCTTGTTGCCCGGATTGCCCGATTCCGTGATGTAGTCTGCCAGGGTATTCAGCGGGACTTTCTCTCGCTGTCCCGTAGTATAAGTGACGGCTGCATCTGGCGCCGGCCCGTACTTGATTTCCGTGATGATGGCGGTCACGGGGAGGACTCCTGTGGGCAGGATCTCGGCCCCCAAAAGAGCATTGATGAAGGAACTCTTGCCTCGCTTCATCTGGCCGAGAACCGCAAGATGGAGTTGGTTGGATACGAGTTTTTGTTCGAGGGAGAGCAGTTTTTCGCGCAAGCCTCGATTGCCGGCGCTGGAATCCTCGATCATGAGGAGAGTGTGCAACGCCGCTTCTATCGATAGACGTTGGACATCTTGATCAGCGATGGTCATACGCCACCCTCATTTGCTTCAACCGATCGCTGGAGGTTCCGGCTTCGATCGCGAGTAGCGAATCGCTTCGACGGTGGAGCTGGCAATCAAGCCTCCAGCAATCATCTGGTCCAGGTGGGGAATCAGCTTTTGAATCTGCTCTTCCGTGTCAATCACACTCACCATGATGGGCGCGTTCTTCGAGAATGGAGAGACTGCGGGCGTGATAGATCCTGGCGCTGGCCCCAAAGCCTTCGAGGCCGCGATAGACGATCGCACCGGCAAGCCCAAGCTCTTTGCACTTGGCGACGATCGCCTTATAGAGCGGCTCGCCTTGCCACTTGTCCGCCTCAGTAAAGTGGATGCGCAACATTCTCGCTTGAAATTGTTCTTTCATGGCTCACCCCTTGCCGTCACCTATCTCCGCCGCGCGATGGGCATACTTGATGATGTCTACTTCCGAGAGAACAACGAGCCCTTCCGGACCATCTGGTCGACGATGGGCAGGAAGCCTTGCAGCTTTTCTTCGGTGTCGACGACGGAAAGCATGATGGAGCTGTCGTGCGAGAGATGCAGCGGCTTATCCTTGTGGACCCTGCGGTGGGCCCCGTAGCCGAGAATGCCGCGGTAGACAGTCACGCCGGCAAGATCGTGGGCGCGCATGGCGCGAACCAGGGCTTCATGAAGCGGCTTGTCCTGCCAATGGTCACTCTCACCGATGTAGATCCGCATCATTTTTGCTTTGCCCTCGATCTTGACGTGCCCGGCAGGGGGAGCCTTCTTGGGCTTGGAAACCTGTGCAGGCTTGGCAATCGTCGTTTCCTGCACTTCGATCATGCCCGAGCCGGCCATCTCCTCGAGCTTCCCAAGCAATTCGTTCACCTTCTCTCGAGTCTCGATGAATTCGATCTTCAGGGGAAGATGATCGGAGATCTCGACGAAGCTCGAGGAGTGCATATGGTGGTCAGCGCCAAATCCTGCCACCCCTTTCAAAACCGTCGCGCCGGATACGCCGCGAAAGAAGAGGAAGTCGAGGATGCTCGAGTACGTCGACACGCCATGGTGCGTCGAGCCCTCGCTTAGGTAAATGGAAACCTTCACAGCCTTCCCGGCAGTCAACATATTCTCCCCTTTTATGCATGCAACCCGCGTTGCGAAACCAGAAATTCTGCTGCGTGTCCCAGCACTCCCCACTTCGCGGCATCGGACTGATATTCGTCGCGCAGGCGTGTGAGCTCTTCCACAAGCTGCTTCCGGAACTCTCTCCATGACGGCGCTGATGGTGGAGGCCAGGACCGGAGGCGCCCCCTGTTTCAGCTTCGTCCGTGGATGATGCAGAGGACCGCTTGAGATCTCAGCCACTGCACGACCAGCTTGTGTTGCGCACAACCAATGAACTCTCGTATGCGACGATCTTCCTCCGCTTGCAGCAAGATGCAGACATCGCAAAGAGAAGCTGGCGACGACATCAGGCTGTTTGGCGAGAAGATTCAGGAAGAGGTCGGCCGCGGAAGCTGCCCGTTGCGTTGCTGCAAGGCCCCAGGTATGAAAATTGCAGAGATGATGTATATCCTTTTCTGTAGGATCCTGCAGCAGGGCAGCCTGGAAGTTCTTCATGAACCGGCAAAACGGACATCCGGGTTCCCCAAGCACCTGCAGGATGGATTCGTAGTTCATGATCTTATTGGCTCTCATGAAAATACCCTCGCGATCAGCACGCCACACCACACACCGAAGAGACCAAGACAGAAACTTAAAACAACATACAAAGCGGCAACGAGAAATGCTCCCGTCTGCAGGCTCGAGAAGGTCTCCCACTCCAAGGTGGAAAAGGTGCTGTATGCGCCCACAAAGCCTACAGGAACTAAAAACCTCCAAGCCGGGTTCAACTCTGTGCGCTTACCAAAGAAGGCCAGAGAGAAGCCGATGATCACGCAAGCCGTCATGTTGATCACGAATGTACCGTAAGGGAATTTGGTTCCCATGCGGCTTGCGATGGTTGAGCCGACCCAGTATCTGGCCATGGTGCCAAGGGCGCCCCCGATAGCAATGAGAAGATATTTCTGCAAACTGTTCATGCATGCGCATCCGTAAGATCAGGCGCACTCGCCGGCCTCCAGCTTTTCAACAGCTCCAGATCAGCCTGAAGCTGAGCGGGATTGGCCGCCGCATCCGAAGTTCCACTGATCCGATGGATCTGCATACGATACGCGTCGGCATATGAATTGACCAACATTTCCAGCTTGCGCACAATCTGCTCGCTCCACTGGGACAATGCCATGCCGTAAAGATGCAGCTCCTCTTTCAGATGAGAGCCAATGCTTTCCCTTAGAGCTGCCCCAATCCGCGAACGAAGAACACTCTGCCCCCAAACCTTCCAATGGCTTAGGCGGATAGGATCGGGCAGTGTCGCCAATTCGAATCGCGGCATGTCCCGCAGGATCGCTTCGAAGTCCGCCTGCGAAGGAGTGTCGCTGCGCCCCATCTCTCCTGCGATCTTCTGCAACTGGCTGACCGCGCGCTGACCCACACTGCGCAAACGCTCCATGGACGGCTGAATGAGTTGGCCGACAGCTTCATGAATCCATTCCGAAAGCTGTAAGGCCGGCACCTGGTTTTCAGACGTGTTGCGCACCCAGGCGACCGCTTTCTTCGTAACTGCTTCCAGAACCGTGTTGGGCGTTTCCCCTAGCCTGCGGAATGCGTGATCGAGTGCCGTATGTTGCTCTCCGACCTCTCCCGTCACCACGCGGAGAACGGATTCGAGGTCCGATGTCTCCACCCGCGCGGGTGGCCCCACTCGCTTCTCGCGATGCAAATTGCTGTCCAGCGCCGCGATGATCGCTTCACGCATCGCTCCAATCTTTCTCGCTATCGACGCTTCCCGCAGCTCCCGCGCCTTTTCAAAGCGCGGCAGCAGTTGGCGCTCAAAAAACTGGTCCAGCAGGACCGAATAGCTGCTCAATGCACTTACTGGATGAACCGTGGTGGTAATACGGAGCTCATGCTTAATGTGCCCCTCGATATAAGAGATCGCGCGATGGAGGTCTCCATTGGCAAGCAGGTCAGACTTGCTCAGCAGGATCAAAGCGGGAATACCCGCCTCGTAAAGCAGCCGTAGCGTTCCGATATCCTCTTCGTTGAGCGTAGCGCCGGCATCAATCAGGAGCAGCGCAAGGTCGCAGGAGGGAAGGTAAGCGAGAGTCTCTGCCGCGCCCCGTTTGGCCAGGGAACCGAGGCCAGGCGTGTCCACAAGCAGGATGCCCTGTTGCAGCCGCGGAGAAGGGACCTCGACAATGGCACGAACAATGTTCTGAAGGTTTCCGGGGTTTCCCTGCTCTGTAACCAGGCGAGCCAATTCCTCGACCGAAACCAATGTGCTCCGGCCATCCCCATAGGCGACAGCAGCCTTGAGAGTCTTGCCATAACGTAACTTTGTGGGAACGGCTGTAATCGGGTTCACTCCGACAGGCAAGACGTCTGTACCGAGAAGCGCATTGAGGAGCGACGATTTCCCCGAACTTACGCGCCCAAAGAGGGCGACCTCAAACGTGTCCTCTTCCAGGCGGGATGCCAGAGCGTCGATCCGCAAGCGAAACTCCACCAGGCCGTTCCGCGTTGCAATCTGCTCCAGAAGCCGAAGTAAGACAACATCAAACCCGGTCTTTTCCAACCGCGCCAGTCTTTGCTCCAGGTTTCTATTCAGCTCCTGGTTGAGGTAACGTTCCGTGCTGGTGACCAATGCCCGAAGCTCATGGACGACACCATTCAGCTCGTTGACGGCGTCTTCAGGCACAGCTCCGAAGCCACGCATGTAGTGTGGCTTCAACTCTTCTATCGCGATGTCCACAAAGGTAAGGTGGGTCAGGGCCGCCCGCGTGGCAGGTATATCCGGTGGCATGGGTTTCATGTGTTGCCACGCGAGCGTGCGCACCAGTTGCGATCGCAGGCGTCGGATGTGATCCTCAATGACCCGGATTTGCGCAGGGTTGATGTCCACGATGTAGCGTGGAAAGGGAGACTGCGAAGTTGCGGCGTGGAGAATGTCCTCCACGTCGCTGAGCAGCTTGTCGATGTATTGGCAGGTGATTCTGAGCCTGGTTTGTTGCTGCTCGTTCAGCTGTCCAGGGTGTCGTGTCATAGCCGTCTCTGGCTTTCCGTTCGGGCATGAATCCTCCAAGCGGTGAAGAACTTCGAGGAGTCATCTGCCCATACGAGCGATTGCGGTGAACTCCAACACCGTGAAAGTTGTTTAAGTCTTTGCCGTTTCCTTTGCGCCGCTCCCCACATTGGTCTGCCGGATCAATGGCCGCCAGCGCTCGTAAACGGTACTGCCTGCATAGCGTGCCTTGCTTCCCAGCTCACGCTCGATAGCAAGCAGGCGGTTGTACTTGGCAACGCGCTCCCCTCGGCTTGCTGAGCCCGTCTTGATTTGCCCCACCCCGGTGGCGACCGCGAGATCCGCTATCGTGGTATCGTCGGTTTCCCCGGAGCGGTGCGAAATCACGGCGCCATAGCCACTGTCTTTGGCGAGCGCAATGCACTCGAGAGTTTCCGTGAGCGTGCCGATTTGATTGAGCTTGATGAGGATCGAGTTGGCAATGCCATCCTCGATCCCGCGGCGAAAGATCTCCGGATTGGTGACAAAGTTATCATCGCCAACCAGTTGAATGGTGTCACCCAGCTGGGTTGTCAGCTTCTGCCAGCCGGAGGTATCTTCTTCCGCGATTCCATCTTCGAGAGACCAGATCTCCGGATACCGCAGGAGCCATTCTTTCCAGAGAGCGATCAATTCATCGGAGCTCAGACGTCTCTGGTCAGACTTGCGAAAAACATAGGAACCATCTTCAAAAAATTCGCTCGCCGCGGGGTCCAGCATGACCGCAATATCCCTGCCTGGCTTGTATGCTGCCTTTTGAATTGCCTCCAGGATCAGCTCGATGGCCTCTTCATTGGATCGCAATTCCGGAGCGAAGCCGCCCTCGTCGCCCACGGATGTGCTGTAACCCTTCAGGTGCAGAACGGCTTTTAAGCAATGGAAGGTCTCGACGGCAGCGCGTAATCCATCTTTGAACGAAGGAGCACCGACGGGGGCGATCATGAATTCCTGGAAGTCGACACTATTGTCGGCGTGCCTGCCGCCGTTGAGCACGTTCAGCATGGGCGTTGGCAAGAGGAGAGCAGCGGCTCCCCCCAGGTACGCATAGAGCGGCAGGCCGGCATCTTCAGCGGCCGCGCATGCAACGGAAAGCGAAACCCCCAGTATGGCGTTGGCGCCCAAGCGGGACTTATTTGGAGTGCCATCCAGCTCGCAAAGTTTCCGGTCCAGTTCTGGTTGATGGGCTGCGCTCATACCGGACACCGCCCTTTGAATCACTCCCTCGACATTTGCGCAGGCATGCAGAACGCCTTTGCCGGCATAACGCGATTTGTCACCATCGCGCAACTCGATGGCTTCACGTTTTCCGGTGGAAGCCCCGGAGGGAATCTTCGTGGTCGCCTTAGCACCGCTCGATAGAGTGGCGGTCACAGCAAGAGTGGGGTTACCTCGGGAGTCCAGAATCTCGAGTGCTTCTAGTTTGCGAATGTCCGGCATGGCTCATGCTTTCCCGGCCCGAAGGTCGTCTAAAGCGTTGGTTCACCCCGTTGCTTTTGCGCAGGGAGAAATACTCCAAGCACTCTGCCGCGAAACAGAATGCGCTTATCACTCAGTTTTGTTTTGGGAATCTTGGCGGGCGCACGACTCCCCGACAGAATTCCCTGTCAGGAGTCATCAGCTGCCCGCCCGGATGGCGAATCTCTGGCTGGACAGCGGTTAAGGGTGAACTCCTTCACCGCCTACGTTCTCATTGTAAAACCTGGCCCTGCGGTTGTAAACAAAACCCTGGAAAATCAAAGATCCCAAGAGCGCACGCCGATCCGGCATCCCTCAAAAAACGCGAAAGCCGTTGCCTTCTGCACGCTTGACAAGCGACAGGTCCGGGCTTCAAAATTTCAGTTCACACAATTTCGCTTCGGTGATGAAGTCCACCCTAACCGCCCTCCCGGCTAATGACTCCTACCGACAGGAGGAGTCTTGCAATGGGGGAATGCCTGGGTTCTCATAGCCAACAGCCCTCCACGTGTGTCCATCGGGTCAGATCATTGTGCTCTGCATCTGAGCGCGGCAGGAGGCTGCGGTGATCCTTTCCGATTTGCTCCTTCAAATTTTCCAGGTTTTATGTGTTCTCCTGTTGGCTCCGCTTCTGCAGGGCTTCATCCTGAAGGTGGAAGAACGCGTTCAGCGAAGCCGCGGACCCAGTCTCTTCCAACCTTACCGTGATCTCTGGAAACTCTTTCACAAACAGTCTGTAGTGCCGGAAACGGCCTCCTGGATCTACTTGATCGCACCGGTGGTCGCCTTCACTGCGATGTTGATCGTGCCTATTCTGATCCCGGTGCTGACGGACCGTCCCCTTCCACTTTCAGATATGGGAGACATGCTCGGTGGCGGAATGGTGCTGACGCTCGGCTCGTTCGCTGTCATTCTGGCTGGATTAGATACCGGAAACGCATATGGAGGCATTGGATCCAGCAGAGCGGTCATGCTCGCTATTCTGGCTGAGCCTACGTTGATTCTGGTCCTGGTCGGGATCAGCTTGCTGGCCAAAGCAATGCTGCCCTTCGTCGTCAATCACCTGTTGCTGGGCAGTCTTTCCACCTACTGGAGCCCCGCACACCTCTTCCTGGTCCTGGCATTCTTTGCGCTGCTGCTGGTCGAAACGGACCGGTTGCCCATCCACTCCAGCACCCACATCGAGATTTACATGATTGACGAGGCGCGCATCCTCGAATATTCCGGACCCCTGTTGGGGTTGCTCAAGTGGGCTTCGATGATGAAGCAATTCATCCTCTACACCATCTTCTGCAATGTGTTCCTGCTCCCTTGGGGGATGTCACAGATCGGCACCGCCCTGGGCGAGCTCGGCTCCGTCGTCGCTCTCCTGCTTAAGTTCCTGTTGGTAGCGCTGGCGGTCATCGTGGTGGAAACAGTGCAATCGCGGTTGCGGTTCTATCGCTATCAGGAACCACTGGCCGCCGGGTTTCTATTTGCCGTGCTTGCCATTGTCTCAAGTCAGTTGCTGTAAGGAGATCAGGATGTTCCTTGCGCATGTCAATCCGCTGCAGGCCTCGATCTTCAGCTCTCTGGCCATTGTCAGCCTCCTGCTCGCCTTCGTGATGCTGGGATCGCATTGGCTGCGCAACTATGTTTACGCATTTGCCGCGCAGTCATGGCTTATCGCAGCGCTCTCGGCTGCGGTGGGCTATTTCGGAGGCTATCCCGAACTCTACGTAATTGCGGTTCTGACCGCGCTCTTCCGCGGCCTGGTGCTGCCCTATCTGCTCATGCGCATCATCGCCAGGTTGAATGTAAAGCGCGAACTGCATGCAGTGCTTCAGCCCAGTTCTAGCCTTGTTCTCGGGGCATTCCTGGTGATGTTTGCCTTTGTGATCGCCAACCACATGAATTTTCAATCGCTTCTGTCGACTCATGTAGTCGTGCTGGCGCTCACCATCATGCTGTCTATGAAATTCCTCGGCTTTCTCATGCTTGCCGTGCGTGATGAGGCGGTAAGCCAGATCCTGGGATTACTGGTCCTGGAAAACGGCATCTTTCTCGGATCTCAGATTCTTGTTCCAGGCATGCCTCTCCTGATTGAGATTGTGATTCTGTTCGATTTGCTGATTGTCGTGGCGTGCTTCGGCATGCTGGTTCGCTTTCTGGTGGTGCACGCGGGCACCACCAGCAGCCGGGAACTCAATCGGCTCGTAGGCTGAGGACTCATGACGCAACACCTGCTCGTAATCCTGTTTGCCGCGCCGCTTGCAGCCGTCGTGCTGTCGTTTGGCATTCGGTCTCCCAGGCTTGCCGAGTACGCGACCGTAGCCGCCGCTGTGGTTGACTTGCTGGTGAGCGTGCCCCTTCTTATTCGAGTTCTCAATGGCCCCGTCACTCTTGCACATGGTTACCTCCAGCTCGACCTACTGGGGGCCTGGGTAATTCTCTGCATCTCCATCGTGTATACGCTCTCGTCCATCTACGCAGTTGGCTACATGCGCCTGCTGGATGAAGAGAAGCGGTTACCCCTCTTCTACGCTTTGTTTTCAGGCTTTGCCTTCACCATGCTGGCCGCGTGCGTGACCAACAACGTAGGCCTCTTCTGGATCGCGATTGAGCTGACCACCCTCATCAGCACCTTCCTGGTGGGTTTCGAACGCGAAGCGGAAAGCACGGAAGCCGCATGGAAATATATCGTCGTGGTCTCAGGCGGCATCAGCCTTGCTCTCTTGGGCACGGTCCTCTTCTATTGGGGGGGCTCATTCGTGCTCGGGCCCAGCTATGCGATGACGTGGGCCGCGCTCCATACCTCTGCTCCCGCGGTGTATCCGCCGCTTCTCCTCGTCTCCTTCCTGCTCGTCCTGGTGGGGTATGGCACAAAGGCAGGCTTGGCGCCCATGCACACGTGGCTGCCGGATGCGCACAGTGAATCTCCCGCACCTGTGTCAGCCATGCTCTCGGGGGCGCTCTTGAATGCCTCCATGTTGGGCATTGCGCGCTTTCTTGCCGTCGTAAGCGGAACCTCCGTCAGTCGATTTGCACATTCCGCGGTGGTTGGCTTCGGGATCTTTTCTTTCGTCATTGCAGCACTCTTCATTGTTCGGCAAACGGGTATCAAGCGCTTAATGGCCTATTCGAGTGTCGAACACATCGGCGTACAGGCTCTTGGGTTGGGCTTTGGCGGTGTCTTCGGTGTGGCGGGAGCGCTCTACCACATGCTGAATCACTCACTCAATAAGTCGCTGATGTTCTTCGGCGCCGGCAACGCCATGCGCGCCTACGGAACGAAAGAGATCTCAGGCATCCGGCATGTACTGAGGGCGTTTCCGGTGAGTGGAACGCTCTGGTTGCTAGGTGCTGTGGGCATCGCGGGAGCACCGCCCTTTGCGCTCTTTCTTAGCGAGTTCACTGTCCTGCGTGCCGGCATCGGAGGACGTTATCGTTGGGCCTCGATCGTTTTCTTCGTGTTCCTGATCGTCGTCTTCATCGGGTTTCTTGCCCACTTTCGCGCCATGTATTTCGACGATGCACCGCAGCAGCAAGTACGCCCGCTTTCGGGGCTGGTCTGGAGAACCCTTCCCATGTGGTTGGCCTTCGTCCCATTACTGGTGCTTGGCCTGTGGTGGCCGCGCGGGCTTTGGGAGGTCTTTACAAAAATTTCGTTCCAGTTCATGGGAGGTAGCCAGTGAGAGGCACGGTTGAGTGGGTATTAGATCCGCACGAAATTCCGCAGGCATGCGAGCGTCTCGTTGCCGAGGGCGCGCGTCTGCAGATGGCCTATGCCTGGTTTCCTGAAGCGGACGGCGCCGCCGAAGTTCTTTATCTTGCGGGTCGTGGACCACATGAGCCTTTCGCCATGCTGCGCTGCCTTCTGCCTCAAGGAAAACTCGAGCTGGAGTCGCTTGCGACTCGAATTCCGCTCCTCGGTTGGTACGAGCGAGAGATGCAGGATTTGTGCGGGATCTCCTTTCAGGGCCTTCCTGAGCCTCACCCGCTGGTATTGCACGAAGGCGCTCATCCTTCCATTCCCCCGCTCGATCCTCGCTATCCGAAAGACGAGCCCCTTCCATTTGTCTCTGAACCCTGGGATCTTCCTCCAATGGAAGGGAGCGATGTTCAGATCCTGCCATTCGGCCCTGTCCGCGCCGACGTGGTCGAATCCGCGCAGATCGTCTTCTATTACATCGGAGAAGCCATTCTCCACTGTCATCCGCGGCTCTTCTTCAAACATCGCGGGATGGAAAAACGCTTCGAAGGTCTTAAGCCTGACCTTGGCGTCCTTCTAGCAGAGCGCGTTTCCGGGGTGGACAGCGTTGCCCATTCGCTTGCGTTTTGCCAGGCGGTCGAAGCGGCCAGTCCATGTGAGATTCCGGAACGTGCCCGCTATCTGAGGACGATCCTGGCGGAGTTGGAACGACTCTACAATCATCTTCACTACTTCGGGCACCTTTGCCACACCACCACGCTCAAGGTCGGCGAAGCACAGGGCAAACTCCTGGAGGAACAGTGCAAGCAGTTGAATGGCGTTTTCACTGGAAGCCGATTTCTGCGTGGTCTTCTTCGTCCAGGCGGCCTGCGGCGCGACCTCGACCTGCGTGCTCTACCTGCGCGGCTGCGTGCCCTCGAGCCCCAGATCGAGGACTACATGGCAGCCCTGGAAGCGACCAACAGCCATCTCGACCGGCTTATCACGACCGGTCATCTGGCCAGGCAAACCGCGTTCGACCAGGGAGCAAGTGGGCCAATCAAGCGAGCTTCCGGGATTGAGCGGGATCTGCGGCATGATCATCCATACGCTGCCTATGATCGATTCCCCATGAAAGTCCCCACGCGCGTGGAAGGCGATGCCCACGCCAGGGCTCAGATCCGCATGGAAGAGATCCGCAAAAGCATCGCCATTGTGCTGGAGGCCGTGGAAAGCCTGCCAGAGGGACCGGTAAGCACTGAGATCGGCGAACACGCGCGCGCCGAGGGGCTCGGCTGGTGTGAAGGTCCCAGAGGATCGATCTACTACTGCGTGCACTTCGATCAGACGGGCCGGTTCAGGCGGGTCAAGGTGAAGTCAGCCTCGTTTTCCAATTGGCGCGTCTTTCCGTTCACAGTACACGACACGAACATGATGGACTACGCCATCAACGAAGCGAGTTTTGGTCTAACCATGGCTGCTTGCGATCGTTAGGGATATAAGGAGAGCCGATGCCGATCTGGACGCTCTACGGATTAAAGCGTGGGATTGCAACCACTGCGTGGCCGGGCAAAGACAACGCGGAGGTTCAGCCCGGAGTGCTCGGACTGCCCCGATTCGAAGCAGACCGTTGCCAGGAAAACTGCCGCGCTTGTGCTGAGGTCTGTCTTCCGGGGGCAATTGGAATTGAAGCAGCTCACGGGGGAGAGCGGCTCACGCTCGATTACGGAAAATGCATTGGATGTCAGTTGTGCACCGAGTCTTGCCCCAACGGTGCACTGCTCAAATCGGAGGATTGGGCCTTCGGCGTGCGCAGGCGGGAGGATCTCGTCTGGGCAGAAGCGCTTGCTTCGCAACCAGCCCAGGAATTAACCAGGAATATTCAGCGATGCTTCGGACGAAGCTTGCATATCCGTCACGTAGACGCTGGTTCGTGTAACGGATGTGAATCGGAGCTGCAGGCGCTGAACAATCCTTACTACAACCTTCATCGGCTGGGAATCTTCTTCACGCCATCGCCGCGCTTCGCCGATCTGCTTCTCGTAACCGGCTCGGTCACGTATGCCATGCGCGAGCCGCTTCTTGAAACCTACAATGCCATGCCTGAGCCGCGATGGGTGATGGCCATGGGGACATGTGCGGTCTCGGGCGGAGCGACCGGCGGCGGGTATAGCTGCGCCAACGGCGTCGAAGGCATTTTGCCGGTCGATGTTTACGTGCCTGGGTGTCCGCCCAATCCGGCAGCCATGATCCATGCCTTGCTCCTCTTGTTGAACCGTGCCGCGCAGCTTGTTCAGGGAGGTCACTGTGCAAAATGATTGGCTGTTGGTGACGGTGGCGCTCTGGGCTATCTCGTTTCTGGCGGCTCTCGTTGACCGCAGCGGCCGGGTGGGGCGCGCAGCGATTGTGCTCGGCTGCGGATTCGGTCTTGCCACCTGTCTGATCGGCCTGCGGCACCCGGTTGCTGCTTATTCCTTGGGAATCTACCTGGGTGACACGCCGGTGCAGTTTCATCTTGATGCTGCCGGATGCTGGCTCTTGCTGTTTGGTCTGATCCCGGCGTTCTTCGCTGCCGCGCTGAACACGGCCGCATCTGCGGCTGCGGAAAGAAGACATTGGCTGGCCGGGTTCGCGCTCACCCTCCTCGGCACACTCGGTGTCTTCGGGTTGCAGGACGCCATGTCGTTCCTGATCGCGTGGGAAGTCATGAGTGTGGGGGGTGGCGTCATGATTCTGGGCGAGGGAATCTCAGAACGCCCCGGCGGTCCTGTCCTCTTCATGCTTTCGCTCCTTGAAGTAGGAGCCGTTGCCATCCTGCTTGCGCTGTTGCTGTTCGGCAACCACACCGGTTCGTTCGCATTTGCCAGCTTCGCGGCGCCACAGGTTGTCTCTACCCGAAGCACATTTGTCGTCGGGCTGCTGCTGCTCTTTGGTTTTGGCGCCAAGTTAGGCGTGTTGCCGTTCTACGAGTGGTTTCCGGCCGCCTATGGTTCGGGCAGCGGCGCTACGGGCGTCATCTTCTCCGGCGTCGTTTTGAATGCCGCATTCTATGCCCTCTCACGAGGTGCGCTGCAATGGCTGCCGCACGCCGGAACATGGGCGGTAAGCTTCGCGATCATCATGGTGATTGCCGGTGTATTGACGGCGATCCTGGCGATCTTCAATGCATTCCAGGAAGAGGACTGGCGGCGCATGTTGAGCCTATCCTCGGCGGAGAATGCGGGTGTGGCGATAGCGGTGCTCGGTGCCTCCCTGTTATTTCTTGGCGTCGGATTGCCGGGGTCCGCTGCGCTCGCGTGGATGGTATGCCTGCTCCACATGGCGGGGCACAGCCTGTCGAAGAGCACGCTATTCCTGGCGGCGGATGGCGTCTATTCCGTCAATGGCAGCTATGCCATCAGGCAGACCGGGTTGTTGCGAAATACGACCTTCCTCTTTGGCATCGGTGCACTCTTTGCAACCATGAGTTTGGCCGCACTGCCTCCCCAGGCCGGGTTTGTCAGCGAATGGTATGTCTTCCAAAGCCTGTTCCAGGGGATGCAGGTGAGTTTGGTTGCCGCCAAGCTGACGATTGCTCTGGCGGCGGCCGGATTGGCTCTGGTGGTGGCCGTCGCTTTAGCAACATTCGCCAAGCTGTTCGGGATCGGCCTGTTGGGCGCTGGCGATAATCGTCCAACGCATCTTTCGCTGCTGCGCTCCGCCAGCGTCTTCTTTCTCGGACTATGCGTTCTCGGCCTGGCTGTGGGTATGCCGTGGTGGATGCAGGCTCTAGGGCAGGGAAGTCTGTCAATGTTCGGAGTGAACGCCGCTTCCCGGATGAAGGATGGTTGGCTTCTGGTTCCACTGAGCGGGAAATTCGCCTTCATCTCGCCTACCAAGATGATCGTGGCGGGTCCGCTGTTAGCCATCCTTCCGATCTCGATCTTCCTGTTCAGTAGAAGGGCATTTCGCTTTCGCCGCGTGCCGGTATGGTCGGGTGGCCGCCGGGAGGATGCGCGTAGAATCGCCACCACCTCATTGGCATTTTCGAATGCCCTGCGAACGTTTTACGGATTCATTTACGGGCCTACCCACAATCTCGAGCGCGAGTATGACCACGGACCCTACTTCGTGAAACGCCTGATTTTCAATCAGGAAGTTGCTCCGATCTTCGGACCGTATCTCTTCGCGCCCCTAACCCGTTGGGTGCGAGCCGCAGCCGACAGGGTCAGCATCCTGCAATCCGGCTATCTCAACTTCTATAACGCGTTGATCGGGATGCTTCTGGTACTTATTCTCGGGTTGGCATTGTTCTATAAATAGGACGTATTATGCTTCAGCTGACCGCCTCTACTCCAACAAAATCGTCTGCCGTGGTTCCTACCGGACCACGAGCGTTCTGCTCGTAAAGATCGCACTCCTCTTGCAGGTGCTTGATCACGACAGCTGAGTAAAGGACGAAATGATGCGCGGAGAGCAACATCGTGAAGCCCAGCCAGATCTTTGCCGGCGAGCGCCAGAAGGAGGAAACCAGCCGGCCGAGGAAGCTCCAGTAACTGCGGCGGTAACTTGAGCGCATGCCCTGCTGCCACATGGAGGAAAAAAGAACGCGCAGGTTGTAGGCCATGCCCAGGTTGGGTGGCTTCTGCGTCGCTTTCGGTTGCCACACTTTCAACGAGTTGTACGAGCGCTTAAAAAATGCGTCCGGCTGGTACAAGCCCGCGAGCAAGGTGCATAGGCCGCGCAGCAGGATGGGCAACGGCAGAACGGTTCGGAAATTAGGCAGGCCGAAGTTGGATGTTGACTGGCTATCCTCGATGAGCCGCCCTTCCCTTCTCATTCGATCGAACAAAGGGGTTGTTGGCGGCGCCTGCAGCATGCCGGCCATCGCCCAGGCGATCGCGGTCTTATCGATAAACTCCAATTGCCGGGCAAAGATGGTCTCGTCGTCGGAGTCGAAACCGACAATAAAGCCGGCCAGCACCCAAAGGCCTTTCTCCTGGATGATGCGCACTTGCTCGACGTTATTCTTGCGCAGGTTCTGAAACTTGTGCGCCTCCTTCAGCGCTTCGGCTGAGGGCGTCTCGATGCCGATAAAGACGTACATGAAGTTCGCCTCGACCATGGCATCCATCAGTTCCGGGCGAGAGGCCAGGTCGATCGAAGCCTCGGTATAGAACGAGAACGGTTGGTGGTGCAGCTTTTGCCATGCGATGAGCTCGCGCGAGAGCGCAAGCGCCTGATGATGGTTGCCGATGAAGTTGTCATCGACGATGAACACTTCGTTGCGCCAACCCAGGCCGCGCAGCACGTCGAGCTCACGCATGACTTGCGCGGGTGTTTTTGCCCGGGGCCGCCGGCCGTAGATGGTAATGATGTCGCAGAATTCACATTGGAAGGGGCATCCGCGGGAAAACTGAATGGGCATCGAAGTGTATTTGTCCCGATGCAGCAGGTCGAAGCGGGGCACCGGGCTGTGCGTCATGTCCGGCTTGTCGACGATGCGATACAACGGGCGCGCCGCGCCGCGTTCCAGTTCAGCGGCGATTCCCGGGAAGGCCTCTTCCGCCTCGCCTACCATCACATGATCGGCCACCCGAAGCACGGCCTCGGGGTCGGTGCTGGCCCAGGGTCCACCCACAAAGGTACGCCGGCCAAAGGCGCGGGCGCGGGCGAGAGTCGTCAGTGCATCGGCACGCTGCGCGTGCATTGCGCTCACCATCACCAGGTCGGCCCACAGCAGATCTTGATCCCGCAGTTCTTCGAAGGCGTGATCGATCAGGCGGATTTCCCAGCTTGACGGGCAGAGCGCCGCAACCGTGATCAGACCCAGAGGGGGGGTCATCGCTCGCTCCGGGATCATCTGCAGCACGCCCTCGAATCCCCAGAACGACGGGGGAAAACTCGGCCACACCATCAAAACCTTGATCTTCGACCCGAGAGGAGGCAAGGGGATATAGGGCGGCGCATCGGAAGGCGTAGGCTCAGCCGCGGGCAGCAGAACCGGAAGAGGCGATTTGGATAGCGGGGGGTTGGGCAGGACGGTGAGTTGAGGATCGGATGGTGTGGGCATGGCGTCCCTTTCTGATATGTCTCAAACCTGGCAAGACGGTCAGAGCAACCATGCAGGCACTCAGTGGATGAATCCCCCTGTCGAGTACGGTCACTTTACCCTAACGCCAATATGAAGACGGCCCGTGGTATAGCTGACAAAAGCACGTCTTGCCGTTAAGGAGACACCAAGACGCACACCAAACCGGGGGACAGCCGCGATGCCCGGCGCACCGATGAGGTCCCTTGTTCCCGCGACTAAGCCTCAGTGATGTAGCAGCAAGCACCGGCAAGTCGTTGACTCTAGGGCACGATGGGTTGAGTCTACGCCAAAGGTTCAGCCCTGTCATCTGCGCGCGTGCGCGGGTCCCAACCTGCTCTCTTGTAGGTATTTACCGGAACCGGGGGGTGTCCAGGGGGGTGCCTACCCGGATTTCCTGTTACGCAGCACCAGACAGAACCGCGTGTGCGGCTTTCTGTAAGGGAAGCCGCATGAAGTTCCTTGACTCCACCAAGCCCCACAGGAAATCCGGGGGAACCCCCACGATTGCTCTTTCAAGGGCGCCGGCAAGGGCCTGGTGGGAGGGGATTGAGGAACTAGGAGGAATCGAATGGAAGCGAAGATAATAAAACAGTTATAGTTCCGTGAAGCGAGACGACGGTCACTTTTTATTGGAGCCGTCGCCCCCGATCACTTAGCGAACCTTCGCGTTGTGCTTGTCGCGGTAGATACGATGGGATTCCTGGTTCTGCTGTGCATGCAGTGTCTTGCGATCCTGTGAAGTCAGATGGCCGTTATCCTGCGCACGCATGCCACGTTCTTCCTTGTTGATACCAGCTTCCTGGTGCTCCAGGCGGGAGGTCTCGCCAGCAGTCAGCTGACCGCTCTTGACGCCGTTTGCAATGCGATCCTGCTGATCGACCTTGCGCTGGCCAATGTTATAGTCGTGCGCTCCAGGTGTGGGTGTCGTTGTGGTTGTGGTCTGGGCAAGAAGTGCCGCAGGCGCGATGACTAAAGCGTATGTAAGCACAGCAGTCACAAATTTCATGGGTTTCTCCTCTTTTCTGGCGGCTGCCTCTACATCGCATCCTTGCCGCTCGCTCAAGATAGACACGAGGTGGGGTAGGGAGTTGCCACAACTCGTGTGACTCTAGTGTGTTATGCCATGCTCTATCGCGCAACTTATTCTTACCTTCGTAGTTGCCTAAGATGGCGTCTGGTACCGTGACCGCGTGATTGTGTAAGGCGCTCTACGACGGATTGGGCGCCCCAGGTCTCGCTTTTGAGACCTGGGTATGTACGTCTCTACACGGTCGCACCGCTCCTGCTGTTGGCTCGAGAACCTGCTTCTTGAAGGCTCCGGCTGCAGGCGTCTGATATTTTCGCAGCCCTATGCAGACCCTCTTCGGCAGCCTGCGTCTACACTCAAAGAGTGCTGGGCAGGTCCGCCGCCGGCCGCTGAGCGGGCAGCCAACTTTACTTGCAAAGGAATCTTCACCCTTGCTGAAATCCCGTTCCCTCCTCGCCGTTGTTCGTGCCTGCCTGCTTTCGGTGGTCGCTTTGACCGTTTGCTCGACCCATGCCGCTGCGCAAGATTCCACCAAGGAGGCGGCGAAAGAAGCCGGCAAAGACAACCCAAAAGCTGCACAGAAGCCTGATGCCGGCCCTCCAGCCATCCCGAATGACTCCACCACCCAGGGCTCGGTCAGCGTCGAAGGCCATACCATCAACTACCAGGCCGTTGCCGGAACCATCCTGGTGGCAGCGACCAACAATGCGGATGCCGCCCTGGGCATGGGCACGCCCCCCGTCAAGCCCGATGAGAAGGAAGCCGCTGAGGCCCCGCCCACTGCGCGCATCTTCTACGTGGCCTATTTCAAAAAGGACGCCCCGCCAGACTCACGACCCGTGACCTTCATTTACAACGGAGGTCCTGGTAGCTCCACCATGTGGCTTCACATGGGAGCCTTCGGTCCCCGGCGCATCATTACTGCCGATGACCAGCACACCAGCCCCGCGCCTTATCAGCTCGTCGACAATGCCTACTGTCTGCTCGACGCCAGCGATCTGGTCTTCATTGACGCGCCCGGCACCGGCTTCGGCCGTCTCTTCGGCAAGGAAAAGGAAAAGGCTTTCTGGGGGATCGATCAGGATGGCCACGCCTTTGCCCGCTTCATCGCGCGCTTCCTCTCCAAGTACCAACGTTGGAACTCGCCCAAATATCTTTTTGGAGAAAGCTACGGCACCACCCGCTCGGCCGTCGTCGCCGGCATTCTTGAAACGGAAAGCCACATAGACCTCAATGGGGTCATCCTGCTTTCCCAGATTTTGAACTTTGACGACAGTGCCGACGCACCCCAGCTCAATCCGGGCATCGATGTGCCCTATGAACTGGCGCTGCCTACCTTTGCCGCCACCGCCTACTACCACAAGCGCTTGCCCACCCAACCTGCGGCGCTCGACCCTTTTCTGGCCGAGGTAGAGCAATTCGCGCTGTCGGACTACGCCTCCGCCCTGGCCCAGGGTTCGCAGCTGCCTGAGGCCACCCGCCAGGCCATTGCCGAAAAGCTGCACCAGTACACCGGCCTGCCGGTCGCTTACATCCTGAAGGCTGACCTTCGCATTAACGTAGGTCAGTTCAACCACAACCTCCAAGGCAGTGAAGACCTCACCACCGGCCGCCTTGACAGCCGTTTCTCTGGCCCAACCATCGACCCGCTCGCCGAGGAGGCTGCTTATGACCCGCAGGCTACTTCCATCGCATCGGCGTATGTCTCCGCCTTCAACGACTATGTGCGCCGCCAGCTCAAATTCGGTGAAGGCCTCACCTACCTACCGGAGTCGGAAGCCATAGACAATGCCTGGGACATGAAGCACCGGGCGCCGGGTGCGCCCGAGGGCGCCTACGTCGCGAATGTCATGCCTGACCTCGCCGTCGCCATGAAGTACAACCCCCGCCTCAAGGTCATGTTGAACGGCGGTTATTTCGACCTCGCCACACCGTTCTTTGCCGCCAGGTACGAGATGTACCACCTGCCCATTCCAGCCAAGCTGCGGCAAAACATCGAGTATTCATGGTATGAGTCCGGCCACATGGTTTACGTTCACGAAGCGGCGCTCAAAGAACTGCACGACAAGGTTGCCGCGTTCATTGCCAGCACCTACAAACCAGTCAAGTGAGGTCTGATGTCCTGTACTGAGGATCCCTGAGCGGTCTTTTTGACAGCGTTAGCCGTGCCGTCAGCCCTGAGGATATTTCTGTTGGTTCCAGCGAAAACGGCCTCAGCAGGCTGCGGAAAAAACCTCAAGGGAACAGAGAAATATATTAGGTATGAAACGGTGCATTTCTTGTCCTGGGTAGAAAGTGCAACCAATCCCCGGGTGCCCCATCCTTCGCGCTTTTTGCGAAGGGTGGGATACCACGCATCTCGATACCGGCCGTCGCGTATCCCACCCTTTGCAAAGAACGCAAAGGATGGAGCGCCCGCCTTTTCTTGGTGCTTCCTACTGTGTCAAACGCCAACCGCGGCTTAATCGAGAATTTGTTTCTTATCAGCACATCTCGTCCCAAAAGCTGCTCTCAGGGGCTTTGCAGGCTGCGGAAAAACTCTGTTTTGTATCAGGGCACGACTTTAGTCGTGCCGCAAATGATTGAGAATACGTCGGGCCCCTGAGGTCTGAGAGGCTGCGGAAAAACCCTCTGGTTCGAAGGTACGGGCTTCAGCCCGTACATAAGGGAAGCAAGAACAATGGGCTTTTAGCGCCTGAGGGCAGCTTTTGGCCCGAGACGGCCTCAGGGCCTAAAGGCCCGCGATTCGGTTCGGTCTAGGTATGGGCTGAACAGGCTGCGGAAAAACTCGGGACCGGGTAGGAAAGACGTGAGCGGTTCACGATAGTGTATAGCCGGTGAAATTGCCGTGGATGGAGCAGTTCGTCACCAAATGTCCTACTTCACTAAGTCCGAATCGGGCATAGCAATCGTGAAGCGCTCTACACGTCACCAGCCAGCGGCCTCGCGCAATTGGCCTTATTACTGTTTGCTCGTGTTATCCAGGAAAGCGGAATTGGCAACCATGATGTTACCGTCGGCAGCCAACCAGAAACTTAGCCCGATCCGCGCTCGTCTCAATCTCCTGTGCAACCATGCTACAAAGATCCGTCGCCGAACTGCAGCGCTTCGCAGCCCGCTTTACCACGATTTCGGCGACCGGACCAATATAGGTCGCAAGCTCCTTGCTGATGCGTTCGATGACAGCTCCTTCAATCCCGGTTGAACTCGCGCCCTGCCCAGCTTCGACAATAGGTTTCTGCTTCAAATCGGATGCCGGGGACCCCCCGGGGTCGTCGACCCGATTGCCTGGTGGAGAAATCGTTTCCCTCGGAACTTCCAGGTAAGGCCGCAGCGCCCGGATCAGCACCTGCACATCCGACTTCCAGCGGGCATGAGACAACTCCACTGCGTTTCTAAAAGCAAGTTCCCGCAGGTCATCGGGAAGCTGGTCTGCCGTTGGCATCCTCGCGCCCCGGACCAACACAGGGACTACAGGAATATCACGCTGGAGGGCGGACGCTATCTCCAGCCGCACGAAGTCATTCGCATCATTCAGGCGTCTCTGGCCCGATCCATTCTTCGACTCCAACCACTCCCGTCCTACGATCGCCAGCAACACGGTGCATTTGTGGATGCTCTCGTCGATCGCTTTTCTTAAAATCACGTCCCGGCTGAATCGCATCCACATCCATGAACACAGATTCTTTGAGCAAAGCTCTCCGCTAGGTCATCGGACAGGCGTCCTGCCTCCCCCTTCCGAATCATCGCGGCGATAGCTGATGAAGATAGAGTGCAGAACAAGTCCTCCCTCGGCAGATATCGAGTGGGCTCTGAGGTATCTCCAATTCGTTGCCGATGGAAACAACCAACGCGGCAATCTTAGTTGAGTTTACGCCCAGTGCGCTGGCTCGCGTAAGATACTTTAGTTGCTGGAGCGTGTTCCACGCCTCCGGGAATCTGTACCAGCCACGGACGAGATTCGCCGTCAAAGAGCGTCTCGCGCACCTTCCGGAGCCGTGAAACGGGCTCTCGTGCTGCCGGAGCACACATACGTCAAAGCTGGAGAAAGGGGACCCGCACATGCCGATTCCAGTGTGCTTCATGGTCATGCCGTTCGGGAAAAAACTCACCAATGCGGAAGCGGACAAGGCCCCAAGCCAGGTTGATTTTGATCTGCTATGGGACAAGGTCCTTCGCCCGATGATTCAGGACGGCTTGAAGCATATTCCGGTCCGGGCGGACCAGGATGCAGGCGCTCTGATAATCCAGGCCATGATCGAACGGCTTGCGATCTCGGACTTGGTCATTGCCGAGCTGACCATCCCAAATGCGAATGTCTATTACGAGGTTGGGGTGCGGCATGCCGCTCAAAAGCAAGGCTGCGTCCTGATTGCTGCGGATTGGTCCAGGCCGCTGTTCGACGTGAGCCAGATGCGACGCGTGAAGTATCCTTTGCCCGATGGCGCTATTTCCGATGAAGCTGCGGCCGCCCTCAGGAAAATACTGGAGGTGGGAATTCAACAGTCCATCGATCACACATCTCCTGTCTTTCAGGCAATTCCAGGCTATCCCGACCGCGTAGGGGCAGGCCAACTGCAATCGTTTCGCGATGTGGCATGCAAGCTGGCAACCTTCCAGTCGGAAGTAAGCGTGGCCGGAGAGGGCTGCTGCCGCTGCTTTAGCTGCGGAACACGCTCAAAGACTTGTTCGCCTGTATGCGGAGGATGCTGTTGCGGTACCAAGCGTAGCCCTGGATTTGACTCGTTTGTCGCGAGATACCCAGAGATGGGACGACGCACTCAAATTTATCGACGGCCTGTCTCCACGGATAAGGGAGCTGCCGATCATGCCGGGAACAACGTGCACTGGCGCTGGGCAAGAATGGCCAGCATCTCCAGGCAATCTCGGAACTTGAGGCCTTAATTCGTACGGACGGAGACACCTCGGAACGCAGTGGCCTGCTCGCTGGGCGATACAGGACCTGTACGATCATGCGCACAATGCGGAATCCAAGTCTATTTATTTGAACAAGACCATCACCTGTTACGAACGGGCAATGACTGTTTCGATTTGTACGACTATCCCCTTTCGAGCAACCTGCCCCGCCTGCACCGCGAGAGAAAGCGGGATGGCGATGAGAAGAAGGCCATGGTGGCGGCGCGAACGTTGCCTTGGTGGCTGGTGAACGTTCGCGCCTGCTAAACCCCGCCGATCCCTGGGTGGCGCCAACATTGCTCGGCGCTGCGTTCGACTCCGCCGATATTCCATCCGCCGAGAGGCTGCTTGCCGAGATGAATGAGGAGGTCGCTCCGCCCTTCTATATTCAGTCAACAATTCCGGATTTGCGCCGGTCCTTGTCACTTCTCAACGACACAAAAACGAGCGCGGCACTGGCCGCAATACTTGCTGGATTTCAACGGTTATTAGATCCGAACGGAACAGTCCCTGGCATTGGCGGGCAGACGAATCGACGTCGAAGGCGCGGAGGAGCGTCGCTTTCCTCCCGGGAACGAAGCTTTCGGTAGCGGCTCGCATCCGCAATATGATGCTTTCCACCACCAGTCAAGCGGTTGTGTGTTCGGCTGCCTGTGGTGCGGATATTCTTGCGCTTGAGAGCGCGGCGCAACTTGGCCTCAGCCGTCGCGTGGTGCTTCCATTCTCGCGAGAGCAATTTCGCTCAACCTCTGTCGCGGATCGTGGCGGGGACTGGGGCCGTCGCTTTGACACGATTCTGCAGCAACTGCAAAGCAAAGACATTGTGGAACTCAATCTTCAAAATGGCAACGATGAGGCCTATCTTGCAGTGAACTCAAAGTACCCCGACGAGGCCGACTGATGGGCCTCGATCACCAACCGTCGCGCGCTGGCCGCGGTGATCTGGAATGGATTCAGCCGTGGTGCAACTGACCTGACCGACGCATTTAGACAGCTTGCGGTGGACAGAAAATTGGAAACGATCTCTCGTGCCCACGCTTTGAATGTAAAGTAATGAATGATCCGTGCTTTGAAGAGAGTAGGTTATTGTCAGCTTTTGCGGAGAGTTCCGGTATGTTGATTCACCCCGAGAGATGGCAGCATCTTCCTGAACGTTTTCAGCAAGGACCAACCCGCCCCGTATGCTCGCCCTGGATGGCGGCGGCATTCGCGGCCTCATCACGCTTGGAATCCTCGAAGATCTCGAAAGGCTGGTCTTGGAGCGGACCGGCCAAAGACTGTGCGGCTATTTCGATTACATCGCAGGAACCAGCACAGGCGCGATCATTGCTGCTGGCCTGGCGCGGGGAATGACGATCGCGGAGCTCATCGATTTCTATCAAGTCCTGTGGCAAACAGATGTTTGAGCCCGCGTTTCTGATCGAGCGCGTTAAGTACTTTTATACGGCAGATCCTCTCAAGCAGAAGCTGCAAGAAGTTTTCGGCCGGGAAACGAATCTATCCTCTACGGAGCTGCAGTGTCTTCTGCTACATCGTGACAAAAAACGTGACCACCGATTCTCCCTGGCCGATCAGCAGTAACCCGGATGCCAAGTACAATGATCCTTCGCGCAAAGACTGCAATCTGCAGATCCCGCTGTGGCAGTTGGTTCGCGCCAGCACTGCTGCACCCGTATATTTTCCACCGGAGATTCTGCAGTGGGACCCGAGATGATAAAAGCAAGACGTTTGTTTTTGTTGATGGCGGTGTCACGCCGCATAACAATCCAGCCTTCCTGCTCTACCGTATGGCAACTAATCCTGCTTATCATCTTAATTGGAAGACGGGTGAAGAAAATCTGCTTATCGTCTCGGTGGGGACAGGCGCGGCTGAATCCATGGGAGCGACTGCGAGCTCCCCCAACAAGAACATTGTTTCGACGATTGCCGGGCTCTCCGGGAGAACTGATGTATGGGATACTGGTTGAACAAGACATCAACTGCCGGACGATTGGCCGTTGTACTTTTGGCGTCTCGACTCGACCGCGAGATGCTTGACCTGATACCCCGCGGATGTTACTGATATGACGATAGATCAGCGATATGCAGCTCTACCTATTCCACTTACGACTGACCTTGGGCGTCACTTCCTCTATGCGCGCTACAATGCTGATCTCAGCGCGCCGGGTCTCAGGGCCGCCGGCTTCAACGATGTAAATCCTGCCAACATCCAGAAAATGGATGGCTGTTGAAAACATGGCAGATGCTTCTCGATATTGGCCGCAAGGCGGGTCGTGCCGTAGACGCGGTGCATCTGAGGTCCATTTATTTAGGATTCGATACTCCCGGCCCACCATCGCAGGAGCGGTGACTTTGATAACCATTCAGGGATGCAACGGGCAGGCGAGAGCGGGCGCCTGCCAACCAGTCAAGGGAGCCCAATCCCGCTTGGAGCGAGCGAGCCTTACAATGGTCGCTGGACCGCCCAGCCGGTCCAATCGATTCTGGAGGATTTCATGCCGAAGATGCGCGCAGTTCAAGTCATTCACGCAGGGGGACCATTTGAAATCGTAGAACGGGAGATCCCGGAGCCCGGATCCGGCATGGTGCGCATCAAGGTGCAGGCCTGCGGGGTTTGTCATAGCGATGAGGTGACCAAGCAGGGAATGTTTCCCGGGATTCAGTACCCGCGCGTTCCCGGCCATGAGGTGATCGGGGTCATCGACGGGCTCGGACAGAACGTCCCGCGATGGACGGCCGGCCAGCGTGTGGGTGTGGGCTGGAACGGCGGCTACTGCGGCTACTGCGACAGTTGCCGGCGGGGAAACTTTTTTGCCTGCGAGACCAGCACCCAGGTAACCGGCGTCACGCGGGACGGCGGCTATGCCGACTATATGATTTCACCCGCATCGGCGATTGCCCTGGTGCCTGCAGAGTTATCGGCCGAGGAGGCGGCGCCGCTCATGTGCGCCGGAGTTACCACATTCAATTGCCTGCGCAACAGCGGTGCGCGGCCTGGCGACGTTGTCGCCGTGATCGGCCTGGGAGGGCTGGGCCATCTCGGTATTCAGTTCGCGGCCAAGAGCGGTTTCAACACTGTCGGCATTGGACGGGGAAAAGATAAGGAAGCCTTGGCCAGGAAGCTGGGTGCGTCGCACTACATCGATAGTGCGGTCAGGATCCGGCGGCGGAACTTCAGAAGCTCGGCGGCGCCAGGGTGATTCTCGCCACGGTGACAAGCGCTGACGCAATGAAGGCGGTCATCGGCGGTCTCACGCCGGCCGGAACGCTCATGATTGTCGGCGCCGTTCCGTCGCTGGAAGTACCTGCGCTCCAACTTCTTCTCAAATCGCAGCAGGTCAAAGGCTGGTATTCCGGAACGTCGATTGATTCGCAGGAGACCCTCGCCTTCAGCGTGCTCTCTGGCGTGCGGTCGATGAACGAAAGCTACCCTCTGGAACAGGTGAACGAGGCGTACGAGCGAATGGTGCAAGGCAAAGCCAGGTTTCGGGTGGTTCTCACCATGGGCAAGTAGTTCGCGCTCTGCCTTCCTACTGGGCGGCGCCGTATATGGCCGCGTGTGCGGCTTTCTTAACGGAAAGCTGGATGAAGTTCGCTGGTCCACCGTTATGACGCGCTAGACACAAGTCGAGATTCCGGTCTCTGCGAGGACGCAGACATGGGAATGAAAACGGAGAAAGACGTGATGTACCCGTGGGGGAGACGCATACTGCGAAACCGAATGGTACCTTCATACTTTTGAACGATGCCCTTGCTGATCCAAAGGCCTAACCCCGTGCCCTTGGTAGATTTCGTTGTAAAGAATGGCTCGAACAGCTGCTTTGCGTCTTCAGGGCGAATCCCTGAGCCCGTGTCGGAAATCAAAACACGAACGCCTTGACGCTGCTGAGTCTCTTCCATCGTCTCCCGCACTCGAATGCGAAGGCGGCCACCTTCAGGCATAGCCTGGATTGCATTGCCAATGAGGTTGAGAAACACTTGTTTCAATTCGCCGGGGTAGCCCTGAACTTGAGCGTCGCTATATTCTTTCTCGAGTGCGATCCCGCTGTGTTGCAACTGGCGTGATTGAAGCGCCAGAATGTCATTCAGAATATCGGAGATCAAAACCGGAACTGGTTGCTTCGATTCTCGATAAAAGCTGAGTGTCTGCCGCGTGATGTGCGCAACTCTCTCCAGCTCCTGATCGGCGATCTGGGCGTACTTCCGCGCATCATCGTCCAACGAAGGATGGTCTCGCAGCAGGTAAAAAACATTCCTGATCGTATCCAGGGGATTGTTAATTTCATGCGCGATAATTCCAGCGACCCGCCCCATCGCAGCGAGTTTTTCTGCCTTGCGCAGTGCCTCTTCGGCCTGCAATTGTCTGGTGATATCGCGGCTTATCTCCAAAATGGCAGGGCGGGCCCGCTCGCCATCGACCTGTAGAACCTGGCGGCTCGCCACGACCACTTCGTGGCCTTGCTTGGTAAACTGAACCAGGTTTCCTTCCCATCTGCCGTCTCTCGCGATCACGGATTCTATGTCTTCAGCCGCGGCAGGAAGTTTGGTGCGCAGTATCTGGTGAACATTTCTGCCCAGCACTTCTTCCCGGTTCCAGCCATAGAATGCTTCTGCCCCGGAGTTCCAGAATTGAAGGACGCCGTCCAGGTCGCGCACCATGACGGCTTCGGATGCGAGATCGAGCAGGTCCGCGCGCTCCCGCAGCTCGTGTTCCATACGCTTGCGTTCCGTAATATCGACCACCGCTCCGACTGCGCCGCGAATGCTGCCTGTGCCATTGAAGAGTGGGCTGGCGCTAATGAGGACTGGTATCGCCTGCCCACGCTCGTCGCGCAGCTCCAGTTCAATGTTATGGACCGGCTTGCCCTCCGCCGCAGCCCGCTGTATAGGCAGTTCCTCTGCTGCGAGCCGGCGTCCGTCCTTGTAGATTTCGCGCGGGAGCTTATGCACACCATCCCTACCCTTTGCAGCTTTCCCTCCTGCCTTGATCCCCATCATCTCGCTCAACGCCGCATTGCCGGTGACCACACGGCACTCGGGATCATAGGCAACGGAAACCCCGATGGGCAGCACCTGCATGATTGTCTCCAGCTCGGTTATCCGCTGTTCGAGTTCGTTATTCAGGTTTCGGATCTGTTGTTCCGCGGCGATCTGCCCGCTGATATCGGTGCTGGTCCCAAACCAACGAACCACCTTCCCATGCGAATCACGAATGGGGATGGCACGGGAAAGAAACCAGCGATACTGGCCATCTTTTCCCAGGAGCGGAGATGTTTCCTCCCACGGTTCGCCTGTCTCCCAAGAGTGTTGAATGCTCTCAACCACTCGTCCAACGTGGTCCGGGTGATGGAATCCTTGCCATCTCCATCCTTGCATCTGTTCAAGCACCGTGCCGGTGTAGTCATACCAGCGTTGGTTGGACCAGGAAACTGAACCGTCCGGGTTTGCCATCCACGCAAGTTGCGGAATCGAGTTCGCAAGCGTCCGGAACTGCTTCTCGCTCTCTCTCAATTCCGCCGTTCTTTCAGCACACGCTGCTCCAGTTCACGATTCAACAATTCCAACTCACGTGCCTTTCGGTGTAGTTCGGCGAACACACTGACTTTGGCCCGCAACAGTTCGGGGACCACAGGAACGGAGATGTAATCCATCGCTCCGCGCTGATATCCCTTGAGCCTGTCCAGGTCGGTCAGGTGTACGGCAGAGATGAAGATGATCGCGATTTTCTGAAACCGTGGATGTTGCCGGATCATATCCGCAAGCTGAAACCCATCCAGTTCAGGCATGCTCACATCCATCAGCACGACGGCGATGTCCATCTTCAGCAGGAAATCCAGCGCTTCTCTCCCGGAAGATGCCTTGATCAGATTTTCTCCAAGTTCGCCGAGAATGGCTTCATAGGTCAACAGTTTTCCCGGCTGATCGTCCACCATCAGGATGTTGACTTTCTGTTCCATCGTCGCGCTCTCCTACGGAAAACCTCGACGCATACAACTCTGCGGCCGCCTTAGTGGTCGCTATCTGTGCAGCCAGATGCGCAAAGCGGATAGCAATTGCTCAGTATTGACAGGCTTTGCCAGATACTCGGAAGCGCCCGCCTCAAGACACTTTTCGCGGTCGCCCTTCATTGCCTTCGCCGTCAGCGCAATAATCGGCAGCCGCCGGAACAATCCGTTCTGCCGCATCACCTGCATGGTCTCGTATCCATCCATCTCCGGCATCATGATGTCCATCAATACAATCGCCATGTCAGGAGTCGACTCCAGGATGGCGATTGCTTCCCGGCCGGTTCCGGCAGTCAACACCGTCATCCCACGGCGTTCAAGCACGCTGCTGAGCGCGAAGATGTTGCGCACGTCATCGTCGACGACCAGCACCTTCTTGCCGATGAGCGCGTCATCGGAGCGATGCAGCCGGTCCAGCATATTCTGCTTTTCGGGCGGCAGATCCGCGATCACCCGATGGAGGAACAAAGCCGTTTCGTCCAGCAGCCGTTCCGGCGACTCGACTCCCTTGACCACGACACTGCGAGCGAGCGTACGCAGGCGGGCATCTTCGTCGGGAGACAACTCCTTTCCCGTAAATACCACCACCGGCACGTCGCCGAGCGATGGGGTTTCGCGAAGGCGCTCCAGTACCTCGAAGCCGGACATATCCGGGAGACGAAGGTCAAGCACAACGCAGTCGAATGGCTGCTCGCCGAGCGCAGTTAACGCCTCACCGCCGCTGGTGACCACGGTGACATCGATGTCGTCATAGCCCAGCAGCTCCCGAATGCTCAGTTGCTCCGCGGGGTTGTCCTCCACGATCAACAATCGCTTGCGTGGCGAGCGCCGCGTATTCCTTGATCCTGACAAACGCCGCGTCTATTTCCTCCGCCGTGGCGGGTTTCATCACGAAGGCGAAGGCTCCACGCGCCAACCCGTGCCGGCGGTCCTCATCGACTGTGAGTATCTGTACCGGAATATGACGTGTCTCCGGATCCTGCTTCAAGTGGTTGAGCACGGTCCAGCCCAGCATGTCGGGAAGAAAGACATCCAACGATATGGCTGTCGGATGAAATTCGCGGGCAAGCGCAAGCCCTTCCGCGCCACGCATGGCCAGAAGCACTTTGAAGCCGCTGTCGCGCGACAGATCGCACAACAGCCGCGCGTAGTGCGGGTCATCTTCGATAATCAGCAGAACCGCATCCCCTGGCTGCAGAATCTCGCGATCGTCGGCTATCCGTTCGGCCGGCAACTCCAGGACGCCCGCGCTCAACAATTGCGTGCTCGCGCCGGAGGGCGAAGCTTTGGCCTCCAGCGTGGCAACACTGGATGCAGATGGGCCCATATATGTTTGCGGCAAGTAGAGCGTGAACACACTCCCCTTTCCGGGTATGCTGCGCAGTCGAATCTCGCCGCCCAGCAGGCTGGCCAGCTCACGGCTGATGGCTAACCCAAGACCGGTGCCGCCGTACTTGCGGCTTGTCCCGGCATCCGCCTGCTGAAAGGCCTCGAAGATAATTCGCTGCTTCTCGAACGGAATGCCAATCCCCGTATCGGCAACCTCGAAGGAGACAACCGAAGCGGCCCGGCTGAGGATCGGGTGGTCCTCGCTCCATCCTCCTTCGGATATCGATACCGAAAGACGCACACTGCCTTGCTCGGTGAATTTGAATGCATTGGACAGTAGATTCTTGAGCACCTGCTGCAGGCGTTTGGAGTCGGTCACAAAACTGCGGGGCAGATGCGCGTCGGTATTTACTTCGAAACCAAGCCGCCGGTTCTCGGCCTCGTGACGGAACGGCCGTCCAATCGTCTCCAGCAGGCCGGCGAAAGCGACTTCCTCCGCCTCCACCGAGACGGTGCCGGATTCGATCTTGGAAAGGTCCAGGATGTCGCTGATCAGATTGAGCAGATCCGTTCCCGCCCCGTGGATGGTGCGGGCAAATTCTACCTGTTTCGAGGTGAGATTGCCTCCCGGATTGTCGCTGAGCTGTTGGCCCAAAACCAGGATGCTGTTCAGGGGTGTGCGCAGTTCATGCGACATGTTCGCCAGAAACTCCGATTTGTATTTGGAGGTCAGCGCCAACTCCTTGGCCTTGCCCTCGAGCGCGCCGCGCGCCTGCTCAATTTCCTGGTTCTTGCGTTCCACCTCAACGTTTTGCTCAGCCAGCTGCTGCGCTTTCTGCGCCAGCTGTTCGTTCGTCTGCTGCAACTCTTTCTGCTGGGTCTGCAACTCGGTGGCCAATTGCTGCGATTGTTTCAACAGCCCTTCGGTCTGCATCGTCGCCTCGATGCTGTTGAGCACGATGCCGATGCTGGTGGTCAATTGTTCAAGGAACGCGAGTTGCGAAGCGGTGAAGGTACTGAGCGAGGCCAATTCAATGACCGCCTTCACCCGGTCCTCAAAGAGGACAGGAAGAACGATTACATTGCGCGGGGTCGCTTCGAACAGGCCCGACCGGATGGAGATGGTGTTTGGCGGCACATCGGTGATCACCATCCGCCGTTTTTCCGCGGCGCACTGCCCCACGAGTCCTTCGCCGATTCTCAGCCTTCGCAGATGCACGTCATGCTCCGTCATCGGCAAAGGCGGAAAGCGGCACCATGGCCGCCTCTTCCTCATTGTGCATCTGGTAGATAACGCCTTGCTGAGCATTGACCAATAGCGCCAGTTCCGACAGCAGCGTCCGTCCGACGGTCGACAAATCGCGCTGACCTTGCAACATGCCGGTGAAGCGCGCGAGGTTCGTCTTGAGCCAGTCCTGCTCGGTGTTCCGCTCCGTGGTAAGACGCAGGTTATTGATCATGGTGTTGATGTTGTCTTTCAACTCCGCGACCTCACCGCTGGCCTCCACCTGGATAGAGCGGGTCAGGTCGCCCTTGGTGACGGCGGTAGCCACTTCGGCAATGGCGCGAACCTGATTGGTCAGGTTGTCGGCCAGAAGATTCACATTGCCCGTGAGATCTTTCCACGTGCCCGCGGCGCCCGGCACGTTCGCCTGGCCTCCGAGCCGGCCTTCTACGCCCACTTCGCGGGCCACGGTAGTTACCTGGTCGGCGAAGGTAGCCAGCGTGTCGGTCATATTGTTGATGGTCTCGGCCAACGCGGCGACTTCGCCCTTGGCATTCACCGTCAACTTCTGTGTCAGCACTCCATTGGCAACCGCGGTAACTACCTTAACGATGCCGCGCACCTGCTCGGTAAGGTTGGCAGCCATCACGTTCACATTGTCGGTAAGGTCCTTCCACGTGCCTGCCACCCCCGGAACTTCCGCCTGCCCACCCAGCTTGCCGTCCGTACCCACCTCGCGCGCCACACGCGTCACTTCCGCAGCGAACGCATTGAGCTGGTCGACCATGGTGTTGATCGTGTTCTTCAGCTCCAGGATTTCGCCTTTCACGTCCACGGTGATCTTGCGCGACAAATCGCCGCGGGCCACGGCGGTCGTCACCTCCGCGATATTGCGCACCTGCCCAGTCAGATTGCCGGCCATGGCATTTACGGAATCGGTAAGATCTTTCCACGTGCCGGCCACGCCCTGCACATTGGCTTGGCCGCCCAACCGGCCCTCGCTGCCCACCTCGCGCGCCACGCGTGTCACCTCCGCGGCAAACGAGCGCAGCTGTTCCACCATGGTGTTGAGTGTTTCCTTGAGCTGCAGAATCTCGCCGCGCACATCCACGGTAATCTTCTTGGAAAGGTCGCCGTTGGCAATGGCGGTCGCCACTTCGGCAATGTTGCGCACCTGGCCAGTCAGGTTGCTGGCCATGAAATTTACATTGTCCGTAAGATCTTTCCAGGTGCCGCCAACGCCCGGCACCTGCGCCTGTCCGCCTAACTTGCCATCCGTGCCTACCTCGCGCGCCACGCGAGTAACTTCCCCGGCGAAGGCGTTGAGCTGATCGACCATGGTGTTGATGGTGTTCTTCAGCTCCAGGATTTCGCCTCTCACATCCACGGTGATCTTGCGCGATAAATCGCCGCGTGCCACGGCAGTCGTCACTTCGGCAATGTTGCGCACCTGACCCGTCAGATTGCCGGCCATCGAATTCACAGAATCCGTAAGGTCCTTCCAGGTGCCGGCAACGCCGGGAACGTTGGCTTGGCCGCCCAGGCGCCCTTCGCTGCCCACTTCGCGCGCCACGCGGGTTACCTCGCCGGCGAAAGCGTTGAGCTGATCGACCATGGTGTTGATGGTCTCTTTGAGGAGAAGAATCTCTCCGCTCACATTCACCGTAATCTTCTTGGAAAGATCGCCGCTGGCGATGGCGGTGGATACTTCCGCGATATTGCGTACCTGCCCGGTCAAGTTACTCGCCATCGAGTTGACAGAATCGGTGAGGTCCTTCCATGTGCCGCCCACGCCGGGCACCTGCGCCTGGCCTCCGAGCTTTCCGTCCGTACCCACTTCGCGCGCTACGCGCGTGACTTCGGAAGCGAAGGCTCGCAGCTGGTCCACCATGGTGTTGATGGTGTCTTTGAGTTCCAGAATTTCGCCCTTCACATCCACGGTGATCTTGCGTGACAAATCGCCGCGCGCGACGGCAGTAGCCACTTCCGCGATGTTACGCACCTGGCCGGTCAGGTTGCTGGCCATGAAGTTTACGTTGTCGGTGAGATCCTTCCATGTACCAGCGACGCCGAGCACCTGCGCCTGTCCGCCCAGCTTACCTTCCGTGCCCACTTCACGCGCCACGCGCGTAACCTCGCCGGCAAAGCCGTTGAGCTGGTCCACCATGGTGTTGATGGTGTTCTTGAGCTCCAGGATTTCGCCTTTCACGTCTACGGTAATCTTGCGCGACAAATCGCCGCGGGCTACGGCAGTCGTCACTTCCGCGATATTGCGTACTTGTCCGGTCAAGTTGCCGGCCATGGAGTTGACGGAATCGGTAAGGTCTTTCCAGGTGCCGGCAACGCCCGGCACGTTCGCCTGCCCGCCCAACCGGCCTTCACTGCCCACCTCGCGCGCTACGCGCGTCACCTCACCAGCGAACCGGTTCAGCTGATCCACCATCGTGTTGAGCGTTTCCTTGAGCTGCAGGATCTCGCCCCGCACGTCTACGGTAATCTTGCTGGAAAGATCGCCACTCGCGATGGCTGTAGCCACTTCCGCGATGTTGCGTACTTGGCCGGTCAGGTTGCTGGCCATGAAATTTACATTGTCCGTGAGGTCTTTCCATGTGCCGCCCACGCCCGGCACCTGCGCCTGCCCACCTAACTTGCCTTCTGTGCCTACCTCGCGCGCCACGCGCGTAACTTCGCCGGCAAATGCGTTCAACTGGTCCACCATGGTGTTGATGGTGTCCTTCAGTTCGAGAATTTCGCCCTTCACGTCGACTGTGATCTTGCGCGACAAATCGCCGCGCGCCACCGCAGTGGTCACTTCGGCGATATTGCGTACCTGGGCTGTCAGATTGCCAGCCATTGCGTTGACGGAGTCGGTGAGATCTTTCCAGGTACCGGCCACGCCGGGTACGACGGCCTGGCCGCCGAGCTTGCCGTCCGTGCCCACTTCGCGCGCCACACGCGTCACCTCCGACGCAAAGGAACGCAGCTGGTCCACCATCGTGTTGATCGCTTCTTTGAGCTGCAGGATTTCCCCGCGGACGTCGACCGTAATCTTGCGCGAGAGATCGCCGCTCGCAACCGCGGTAGCGACTTCGGCGATATTGCGTACCTGCCCGGTCAAGTTGCTGGCCATCGAATTGACGGAGTCCGTAAGATCCTTCCAGGTTCCGGCGACGCCCGGCACTTGTGCCTGGCCGCCGAGTTTGCCGTCGGTGCCCACCTCGCGCGCCACACGCGTCACTTCCGAGGTGAACACGCTGAGCTGCTGGATCATGGTGTTCACGATCTCCGCGGAACGGAAGAATTCCCCTTCGAGCGGCCGCCCGTCCACGTCCAGGCGCACGGTTTGTGCCAGGTTGCCCTGGGCCACGGCCGCGATGGCGCGAGTGACCTCCGTCGTTGGCCGGAGGAGATCCTCCACCAACGTGTTCACTGAAACCTCCATTTCCCCCCACGCGCCTCTCGACTCGTAGAAGCGCGTGCGTTCCCGTGTTCTGCCCTCCTTGCCCACAACTTGGCCGACACGCCTGAGTTCCTTGGCCATCTGCTGGTTGGCGGCGACAATCTCGTTAAACGTATCTGCGATTTTTCCCGGCAAGCCGATCCATGAACCAGGCAGCCGCACGGAAAAGTTTCCATCCCGGACGGCTTGCAGCTTCGCCAGGACCACACCGAGGTCAACGGAAGTGGGCTCAGCCACTGCATCGATTGCCTTCCGTTTCCTTCTTCAGGTTCTTCTGTGGGACTGCCATTAGCGCTCGCGACCGCGTTGCGCTCCTCGCTTTTCTTCATGGTCTCTCCTGAACCAGCGATGGCTTAAGTTGTCTTTTTCCTGGGCCCTCGGTTTACATCAATCCGAGATTGCGTCCAACCGAGGTCACGTGCTCCAGAGGAACAATACCCGCTCACACCCGGGAGCCATGAGCGTTCAGTTTACGGGATTAATGCGGGAATGACCTGCCCGGGGGAAATTCTCAAAGAAGAAACTAAGACGTGACGAGAAAACCCGGTTAGGACGGCCCCCGCTCCTCATTGATTCGAAATGATTTCCTGAATAACCCGCCATTGCAAGGAAACTGTATGTACAACTAAAGCGTTATACGGCGATGACGATCTGCCCGGTTATCCATAGCTGCTCTGATGGCTCTGACCGTGGAACAGTAATCCTGTGCAGAGGCCCGTTGTGAATGCTCAAAGCGCCGCATGTGTGATCGGATTGGATTAGGGAGTGGGAGGTGATTGCGCAGCACGAGTAGAGTGCCGGAGTGAGACATGCCATCGAAGTAGCCGCCTTCCTGGTCGAGGCCGAGGGAAAGCTGAGAGGCGGAGCATGATGCAGGAAGCGAGGGTTGAGTTTTTGCCGCTACAGAAGAGCCCGAGTCGAGAAGCAGAAAAGCCGCCATGGAGATTATGGATGAGCTAGGTGTATTCGTTCGGCCCCTTAGAGGAATGTGTGATCCGAGCACATCGTCCCGAAACCATCCCTTCGCTTGTATTCATCCAGGCGGCAATTCGCATAGGTTTGGTTAGTGTTTCCAGGTATTGATTATCCTGCCGTCTGCGCTCTTCATGTCCCCTGGTTGCGTCCCCGCAGGACAGCTGCCGAGGTACTTTTGGTCCACAATCATTGTCGTGTCGCTCACCCCATACATTGCGGGCGTATAGGTGGCATGAGTCTCTGAGTGAATCGCCGTATCGCCCTGAAAGACGGCCGTCTCTTTGGTATCGATTACGCTACTTCCCACCACGCACCGCAGAGCGCTGGTAAATGTGTGACCATTGTAGTTTTCGCTTAGCTTCTGGCAGCCCTGCACCTTGGCTGCAAGGTCTTTCACGTACTGGTCATATGCGTGGCTGCGGCAGATAGTCGTGGTTCCCTCGCTCCTCTTGTTCCCGGGATTGTCGATACTTTGCGTGTGGCTTGACCAGAGACCCTCTTTCACATCCGGTGGATCGGCCCCATGGGCTGACCCGACAGAAAACAAGACAGCAGCACCCACGAAAAAAAGCATCTTCTTCATTCCGATTTCTCCATTCGACTGTCGCGTTGAGTCGTTGCCCGCTGATTGACGAGCCCCTAAAAAGGCTGCGGAAAAAGTCGGGAAGGGGTGGGAAAGCAAAACCTCAGGGGGCTAAAGCCCACCATGATTACATTGCGTTTACGCCGGGGATAAGTCCCCGGCCTACCCTAAAGCACGAGTTTTTCCGCAGCCTGTAAAGCCCTTACCTCGTTGAACACCATCAATGTATCAGCTTGTCGGAGGGGAGAGCTCTTCGATGACGAACTTCGGGATTGAGCTGGCAAGGAGAGGAAAGGCTGGAGAAGCATTTTCCGTAGGAGCCAGGGAATGGCTACGATCGCATCTACTTTGATTCCCTGACCCCCCGGGAGAGACGTCCTCAGCCATCGGCTGGGGGCGGAAAACCTACATACCGTGCCACTGTTCCCAATGCGTGGTCCGGATGGCGTTGTCCACCGTGCCGTGGGCCTCGTCGATGTGGTGAATAGCCCGATCCCGCATACCTCTAGCCTGGGGTACGTCTTCTGCCCGTGCGGTATCGTTGTGTGCCCTATCCAACAGCTCCAGAGCCTTGCGGAAGCGCCCGTCGGGACGCATGCGTGCATCGATAGGAGGGTGATCTTCGAGGTTCTTGCCATCATCGATCGAAGCCTTCTTGATCTCGGAGATTGCGGCGTCGATCTCACGGATCGCATGTTCTTCATCCCGCTGGACGGGTGGCCATGCAATCTGGTCCAGATAGGCGCGTGCCAGGCGCAGATCGGAGAGCGCGTGCAGGTATGCCGGGTGCGGCCCCGGGACTTGTTGGGCCGAAGCTGCCTTGGGAGTCAACACAAGGATTCCCAGAAGCGCGAGAAACATGGTTGAAGTCATTATTCGTATGCGCACGATTTCGTACCTTCTTTCAGGGTTAGGGGGTTCGTGACCTGGGCGGCGCTGCTGCTATTGCCGCAGCCGACCGCATAGACCCTAACAGACCTGTGAAAGTTGCGTAATTGGTTGGACCCCGGGGCGCATACCACAAAAGTTGCAAGACTGGACAGTGCGGCAGGCCGGGTCCGTTTCGGTATGTCGCCGGCTTCAGCCTGGAGAGTCCCGGCGCCCCAGCCTAGGGCGGGCGAACCCGGCTGCCGCGGAAGTCGAGAGAAAAGTCCTGCGTCGCAGGTGGTTCCTCGCGGTCCAGTATGCTACCGTTGCCGGTCGCCTTAAAGATTCGTTCAGGGAATGTGAAAATGATCCTCCACCGTCATGAGTACCTTCGCAGTTTGGGCCGTCTTCGCTGGGCCGCTTTCGTTCTTTTGTTTCTGGGTCTCCCGGTCGGAACCGCACAGCAAAATGCTGGTTTCCGGCTCATCAGCTGGTCCCCGCTCCGATTGGAAAGCGGCTCACCCGTGCTGTTCAGGCTAGAGCTAAGCCAACTCGCCGATGAAGTGCATGGCAGGTGGCTCGATCACGCAGTGGTGTTTACCAAGACCCACGAGGGCAACACCTGGTACGCCCTTGCGGGTATCGACGTCGAACAGGCGCCGGGAACATTTGCGCTCGAGCTGAGCGCAACCGGACCGAATGGGCGCGAACTGCACGCCATCAAGCAAGTGGTAGTGCTGCCGGGGCGCTACAAAACCACGACTCTGCACGTGGAGGAAAAGTATGTGCAGCCGGATGCCGCAACGCTGCAGCGTATCGCGGCGGATAAGGTGGTGAAGGACGCGGCGTTCGCGCACCAGATCAGCCAGCCGCTGTGGACGGGCAGCTTTCGATCGCCCGTGCCTTTCTCACCGACCGATTCCTTCGGAACCCGCCGCATGTTCAACGGCAAGCTCGCGAGTATTCATCGTGGAACCGACTTCCACGCGCCTTCGGGAACGCCGGTTGTCGCCGCGAACGACGGAGTGGTGGTTATCGCCCAAGGCATGTTCTACGAAGGCAACATGGTGGTTATCGACCACGGGCAGCAGTTCACGACGATGTACATGCACCTGTCCAAAATAGAAGTGAAGGTCGGAGATCGGGTCAGCAAAGGACAACGCCTTGGCCTCAGCGGGGCTACAGGCCGTGTCACCGGTCCACACCTCCACCTTGGTGTGCGTTGGCAAGGCGTGTACGTTGACCCCGTTGTGCTGCTCGGGTTGTCTCTGCCCCGGAGGTAGTCAAGAGTTCCACGCAGAAATGCGAACAAATCAGAGGGACCTGCGGTTCCCCCAACCGGCGTCTGCTCAGGATGGAAGCACCGCCCTCCCCTTTGTCATCCCGACCGAAGCGCAGCGCAGTGGAGGGATCCGAGTTCTCTCAACCGGCATCTGCTCTAGATGGAAGCACCGCCCTCCCCTTTGTCATCCCGACCGAAGCGCAGCGCAGTGGAGGGGATCCGCAGTTCTCTCAACCGGTATCTGCTCTGGATGGAAGCACTGCCCTCCCCTTTGTCATCCCGACCGAAGCGCAGCGTAGTGGAGGGATCCGCAGTTCTCTCAACCGGTATCTGCTCTGGATGGAAGCACTGCCCTCCCCTTTGTCATCCCGACCGAAGCGCAGCGTAGTGGAGGGATCCGCAGTTCTCTCAACCGGCATCTGCTCTGGATGGAAGCACTGCCCTCCCCTTTGTCATCCCGACCGAAGCGCAGCGCAGTGGAGGGATCCGCAGTTCTCTCAACCGGCGTCTGCTCAGGATGGAAGCACCGCCCTCCCCTTTGTCCTCCCGACCGAAGCGTACCCGGATTTCCTATTGCGCAGCGCCCGCCAACACCGCGTGTGCGGCTTTCCGTAAAGAAAGCCGCATGAAGTTCCCTGCGCCACCAACCTCGATAGGAAATCCGGGGGAGCGGAGCGGAGTGGACCTGCGGTTACTCATTCCAACGATAAGCAGTTCAGGGAGTCGTCTGCGCAGCCTTAGCCTGAATAGACACCAACTCCACCTCGAAGACGAGCGTGGCATTGGGCCCAATGGGGCCCTGTCCCCGTTCGCCATAGGCGAGATCCGGGGGAATAAACAGTTGCCATTTCGATCCCACGGGCATTAGTTGGAGAGCCTCGGTCCACCCCTTGATGACTCCACTCACGGGGAAAGTTGCCGGTTGGCCGCGTTTGTAGGAACTGTCAAATTCCGTATTGTCGAGCAGAGTTCCCCGGTAGTTGCAAACGACAGAGTCGGTAGCGGATGGCTTGGCACCGGTTCCGGCGACCAGGACCTTATATTGCAGACCACTCGGCAGCGTCACCACTCCCTCTTTTGTTTTGTTGGCAGCCAGGAATGCGTCGCCTTCCTTTTTGTTCGTTTCGACCAGGGCTAGCCTCTTCTCTTCCTGCCTTTGTCGCACCTGGTTCTGCAGGTCGACCAACACAGTTTTAATTTCGTCGTCGGTCAAAAGGAGCTTGCCGTCGGCCATGGCATCTTCTATGCCCTGAAGCAAAATCTTTGGGTCGATATCGATGGAATCCCGGTGCAGCCCTTTGCCGACATTCAGGCCGATGGCGTAGCTTGCCTTATCCTTCTCTGTCTCCAACACCAGGGGTTTGGGCTTTGTCACCGTGCTGGTGTGCCGCGTCTTCGTCGTCCCTGGGCTCGGTTGCGCCTTCGCCGGTGGTGTGGGATTCGCCGCCGGCGTCTGCTGGGCGACCGTGCTCCCCACGAGGACAATACCAGCTGCCAACAGAGCTCCTACCGTTGTACGTGATCTTTGCATGCTGCCATTTTCGCACTGCGGCTTAAGGCTCCGCAAACGCGCAAGACTGTTGCGCCCAAGTGCGAAATAATGAATAGAATGCGGCAAACGCAAGCTCAGGTCCCTGCGATCGGTATCGACTTCGGCACGACCAACAGCACGGTCGGGCGCGCATCCGGCAACTCGCAAGTCGAACTTGTTTCCTTCCCCACCCGCGCCGGGGATACCTTTTCCTTTCGCTCCGTCCTCTACCTCCAGCAGGACAGGCACGGAGGCCGGACACAAACACATGCATGGAGTGGACCAGCCGCTATCGAGCACTACCTGGCGGCTGAGAACAAGGGCCGGCTTATTCAATCGCTCAAATCCTACCTGTCCGATCGCTCGCTGACAGGAACGGCGGTATTCGGCCGCCATCGCACCCTCGAAGATCTGATCTCCCGCATCCTCGCCGATCTGCGCCGCCACGCCGAACGGCAGTTCCACACCCCTATCGACTACGCCATGGTAGGCCGGCCGGTGCGGTTTGTCGGATCGGAGAGCGAAGAAGATGAAGCATTTGCCCTCTCCCGCCTGCGCCAGGCGTTCGCGGCTGCCGGCTTTGCGCAGGTCGATTTTGAAATGGAGCCGGTCGCGGCGGCTTACGCTTACGAATCTACCCTCGATCACGACGAGCTCATCCTCATCGGTGACTTCGGCGGAGGCACCAGCGACTTCTCCCTGCTTCACGTTGGCCCCGGCGTGCGCAAGCGCGGCCGCAAGGCGCAAGATCTGCTCGGCAACAGCGGTGTCGGTCTCGCCGGCGACGCCTTCGACGCCAGGATCGTGCGCAAGCTCGTCTCCCCCGCCTTAGGGTCGGAATCCTTCGCGCGTTCGCTCAACAAGATTTTGCCCGCCGTGCCGGCATGGATCTATGCCAACCTCGAACGCTGGCATTATCTCTCGTTCTTGCGGACGGCGAACGTCGTGGAAATTCTGAAGAGCGCTCGCATCCGCGCTCTCGAACCGGAAAAGATCGAAGCCCTGATCACATTGATCGGCGAAGACCTCGGCTACCACCTTCACCAGGCTGTCCAGCAAGTCAAGTTCGAGCTTTCCCGCTCCGAGGTGGCGGAGTTCCATTTTCGCGACGGCAGCATGAACATCCGCATCCCCGTCACCCGCGCTGCCTTTGAAAGTTGGATCGCCGGCGAACTTCGCGCCATTGAGCAGTGTGTCGATTCACTCCTGCACAGTTCAGGCATCAGCCGCCGCGAAGTTGACCGGGTCTTTCTTACCGGCGGCAGCTCGCTCGTCCCCGCCGTCCGTCGCATCTTCACGGTGCGGTTTGGTGAAAAACGCATCCGCACCGGCAATGAGTTCATCTCCGTTGCCCGAGGCCTGGCGCTGCGTGCGGACGAAGCCCTGGCTGGAGGTCGCACTTAACCACCATCTCCGCGTCGCCGTAAAAGTGAAATGTGGTTTTCGGCGATCCAGCAATGCGGATCCACTTTAGAAATGAAATCCGAGTTCCGCCGTCAGCGCCCTTGGCGTGACGTAGTGCGTGCCGCTGAAGGTCGACAGAAAGTTGTAAAGCGTGTACTTATTCGCCATATTCACTCCCGTCACTTGGAGACTCCACTTGTAGCGATCACCATTGAAGAGGTTGTCTTCTCCGATGGAGGCGTCAAAGAGATTCCGCTCGCGAATTCGGGACGGATTATGGTCGTTATCGCCGGTGCCCGGGGCCGGAATGCTTAACAGCGTCGAGGAATACTCAGACGCCAGGCATGGTGTCGGCAGAGGGGTCGTAGGCGTTGCTTTGAGGGTTCCGCACGTCAGACCCGCTTCAAACTCCTCGTCGGCGGTCAAGCTGCTGAGGTCAACCGCCGGCTGGCCGTTGAGTGTGGTCGATGTGTTGGCGCACGCGCTGTTCGGATTGTTGGAGAGAGGGTTGTAGCAGGGTGCCGATCCGGCGACCAGGCCGCTGTCAAAGCGCCAGTTGAAGCCGATCCAGGGACTCCAATGGAAGGGTAGTTGATATTGCACGTGCGTCGTCTGGTTGAACCTTTCATCATGATCAATGCGGAAGGGCAATCCGGCCTGGCCGACAGTCGCGCCTGCTCCGGCAACCTGCGGCGGAAAGAAGCGAGCGGCAACGGAGGACATCACGACGAACGCCGAGACGTGATGAAAGTTGGGCACATCGGTGCGTAACGCGAAGCCGGGGACCTTCGAATTGTGCCAGTCGATGGGAAAAGTGATGGGAGTATTACCCAGGACGCTGAAGTCGAAGGCATTATGCGTGTATTTCCAGATGTATTCGCCACTGAAGACGATATTTTTTCCGAAAGCCTGCTGCAGGCCGGCATGAAATTCGTTGCGAAAGCCAGGCTGCAGCGTGCCCTGCACCCCGGCCGTGCAAAGAAGCAGTGGAGACAGCACATCGTTCGCGCAACCCTGGCTGGAGAGCACGAGATTTTCGTTGAATGGCGTCTCCAGGGTGCGGGCATAGGAGAGGCGCAGCACGGTGCTGGTCGGCTTGACGCTGTAGGAAAGACCCACGCGAGGCTCTGCCTGAGTGGCCGAGGCTAGGCCGTTGTAAAAGTCACCGCGTATGCCTACATTGAAGAGCCAGTTGCCGGCCTTGATCGAATCTTCGATATAGAGAGCCAGTTCCTTGACATCTGCATGGCCAAAGTAGTTGTAATTGCTGCCCGCTCGGGTGAGGTCATACGGCAACAAGACCGGCTTGAACAATGTACCGGTAGCATTCGGGTTGGCCGCGGTGTTGGGCTGGTATCCCGCCCCGGCGCATTGCGCGGGGCTGGTAAATCCGTCCACCGGCATTCCGTCGCCATTCAGGCAGGGTGAATTGAAAGTCGGATTCACGATGCCGAGGCTGTCACGCTCCCGGAGGAAGGTAGTGGCATAAATCACGCCGCCCTTGATGCTTTGCTTTCCCTTGGTATAAGTGAGTTCGGAATGGACCCCCGCATTGGTGAGCGTCCGGTATTGAGAAATGGTCTGGTTCTGCAGATTTGGGGGACCAAGGTCCGCCAGCGGATTCTCGCTGGGAAAATACTGATAGCTATCTTTTCGGAGGTAAGGACCGAAATTGAATACGGAGGTTTTTCCAATGATCCGGGTGTAGGTAGGGGCGATATCAAAGGTCTCGATTTTGGAGTGCTGGTCGGCATTGCCAACGTCGTTGCCGAACTGGTCGAGCACATTCAGGTTGTCGTAGCTGTTAGGGGTTTGAAACCAGGAGCGGCTGTAGTTCAGGTTCAAGTGAAGCGCATTGACCGGCGTAAATTGATAATCCAAACGATCGAAGACGTTCTGTTCGTTCCCCTTATCGTGGAAGATCACAAACTCTGGCGTATCCAGAAAACGACCGGTATTCAATCCATCGAGCTCGAAGAAGTTGCCCCAGTTTTGGGAACCATAGCCAATATCAAAGGCTCCAGTTGCCGAGCCGAAGGTTCCGTAGGAGCTCGTGATGCTGCCGGTGGGTTTGGTAAGACCCTGGCCGGATCGCGTTGTTACTTCAATCACCAGGCTCGTCTTGTCCCCGAACTCGGCGGGTGGCGCGCCGGCAATGACTTGAATCGACTGAATGGAATTGGAAGGGATCTGGTTGGAGAAAACCTTGCTTTGCTGGTCGGTGATCGGCTGGCCGTCCACGGAAAACGAATTGGACGCATGATCGCCAAGTCCATGGAAAAGTCCATTGGAGTCCGCGGCTACTCCGGGAGTAGAGAGCGTCACCAGCGAGCTTACGGAGGAGGACGAGCTTTCCAGCGGCAGCTTTTCGATGAGGCCGCGGTCAAGGTCGGTGTGGAGTGAGGTGTCATTCTCCAACAGGTCCTCTCCCGTGACCGTGACCGTGGTCGAAGCCACTCCCACTTGCATTTTGATCGTTGGAGTGACGGCGACAGGGGATTGTACCTGTACATCCACCGTGAACGCTGTAAAGCCAGCCGCGCGGGCCACGAGATGATAGGCGTTGAACGGCAGGTTGGTGAATTGATAGTGGCCCGCCCCGTCCGTCTTGGCCGTCCGTGCGAGTCCGCTGACGGGGTTCTCGATCGAGACCGTGGCGCCCGGTATCACCGCGCCCGAAGCATCTGTCACCGTTCCTGCAATTGTTCCCGAACCAGACTGGGCATGAAGACTGGTACCCATCGCTATCAGCAGAAACGGGCAAAGGAAAAAGAAGAAACGTCGTGCAAACGAGCACATACATTGACCCCCGAGGCATCTTTATGATTTAGCTGGTGAAACTGCTTTAGGAGAAAGCAGAGTCCACGGGCGGGGGGCGTGTGTAGAGGGAACAATGTAAGAAACGACGCGCATAGGCGGGTTGCAGCTCGACGACTGGCGCCGCGATCTGTCTCCCTACGGCTGGAATTGCGACCGGTGCTGCCGGCGAAACCACTACATGCGCAGTCGCGCAGAGAGCACACCCGGCATGGGAGACATCCGCAGAAGTATGAACGTGCACTACCTGAACGGTCGCGCCGAAAATCAACAGCAGAGCGCAGAAAACAGCAAGGGCAATCTTCCAGCTGCGTCGCACTTGCGCGTTGGGCGGCTTACCAGGCATCTCTAACAATAACTATAACGTACCTCATATTTAGAGGTATGAACGTCGCGTGCATGTGGTCAACACAGTGTCCGGAAACGCTTCACGCCAGCGCCCGGGGAATTGCCTCTTCCCATCTGCCCTGGGCCTTCAGGATAAGTTCCACTACCTCCCGTGCTGAGCCCTCTCCGCCCCGGCTCCCGGTTACGTAATGGCTGATTGCCTTTAGCTCCGGCGCGGCATTGGCGACTGCAACCGCCAGGCCGGCGCGCTTGGCCACAGGCATATCGGGCAGGTCATCGCCCATGTACGCCACTTCGTCTTCCCGCACCCCGGCCTTCTGCAGGCATTCGTCAAATGCCGCCATCTTCGTCTCCTGGCCCAGGTAGACGAATTCCACTTTCAACTCCTGGGCGCGCTGTGAAACCGCGGGGGATTTTCTTCCCGTAATGAAGCCGGTGCGGATCCCCATCGTGTGCGCAAGTTTTAGTCCCATGCCATCCTGTGAGTTAAAGGTCTTCATCTCGGCTACGCCGCCATCGTCAGGCAAGGACATGAGCATGACACCGCCGTCGGTGAGCGTGCCATCAACGTCCATGAGGAACAGCTTAATCTTCCTGGCACGGTCGAGAATCTCGGGGGCTACCGGTGTAGTCAGCGGCATGGAAACCATCATACGGGCGAGGCCGCATCGAACCCCGCTCAGATTTGTCATCCCGACCGAAGCGTAGCGCAGTGGAGGGTATCTGCAGTTCTCTCAACCAGCATCTGATTTCGGCCCGAGGTACCGCCCTCCCCTTTGTCATCCCGAGCGCAGTCGAGGGATCTGCAGTATCCCTTTACGCTACAAAGTACGCACCCCCATCTCCATCCTCGGTAGTTACGCAAAGGCCCATGTAATCTATAAGAACCGCTCTATGGCAATTCACATTGCGCTGAATCATAGGACCCACTATCGCTATGACCGCCCGGTAATGCTCGGGCCGCAAACAATCCGCCTGCGCCCAGCGCCCCACTGCCGCACCCCGATCCTTGCCTATTCGCTGAAGGTGCAACCCAGGAACCACTTCATCAACTGGCAGCAGGATCCGCAGGCCAACTATCTCGCCCGCCTGGTGTTTCCCGAACCAACCACGGAGTTCGTGGTTGAGGTCGATCTGGTTGCCGAGATGGCGATCTTCAATCCTTTTGATTTTTTCCTGGAGCCGTATGCGGAGCAGATCCCATTTGCCTATGAGAGCTCGATCGCTCGCGAACTGCGTCCCTTTCTCGAGGCCGAGGCGCCGGGCCCCAGACTGGCTGCTTTTCTAGCCCAGGTGCCGCGAGTCAGCACGCCCACGCTGAATTTTCTGGTTGCCCTCAATCAACAGGTGCAACGCCAGGTTGGTTACGTCATCCGCCTGGAGCATGGGGTCCAGAGTTGCGACGAGACGCTCACCATGGGCACCGGTTCCTGCCGCGACTCGGCGTGGCTGCTGGTGCAGGTCATGCGCAATCTGGGACTCGCGGCCCGTTTCGTCTCCGGCTATCTGATCCAACTCGCGGCCGATGTGAAGCCGCTCGAAGGCCCCGCCGGAGCCTCCGCCGATTTTACTGACCTGCACGCATGGGCTGAGGTCTTTCTTCCTGGCGCCGGCTGGATTGGCTTCGATCCCACTTCAGGGCTGCTGGCGGGCGAGGGGCATATCCCTCTCGCCTGTACTCCCGATGCGGGGAGTGCCGCTCCCATCTCCGGTCCCCTCGGCTTTTGCAAGACGGATTTCAGCTACTCAATGACCGTGCAGCGGATCTACGAATCCCCTCGCGTCACCAAGCCCTACTCCGAAGAACAATGGCAACAGATCGAAGCGGTCGGCCACCAGGTGGATGCGGAGCTGCAAGCAGGCGACGTGCGTCTCACCATGGGCGGCGAGCCGACCTTCATTTCTCTTGACGATCGTAATGGAAGCGAATGGTCGACCACCGCCATGAGCCCGGCCAAGCGCCGGCTCGCGGTGGAGCTGTTTGGCAGAATGCGCGACCGGTTCTCCCGCGGCGCTCTGCTCCATTTCGGGCAGGGCAAGTGGTACCCCGGCGAGGAACTGCCTCGGTGGGCGCTCGGCTGCTACTGGCGCAAAGATGGGGTTCCGATCTGGGAGAATCTAAGCCTCATCGCCGAGGACGGCAAAGATTACGGCTACGGCGCAGCAGAAGCGCGGAAATTCCTCGAAGCCCTGACCCGCCGCTTGCAAGTGAGCTTTTCCTTCACCATCACCGCCTATGAAGACATCTTCTTCCACTTGTGGAAGGAACGGCGCCTGCCGCCACTCGTTGATCCGCTCGATCCTAAGCTTCAAAGAAGTACCGGAGCGCGCCCGGCTGGCCCAGATTTTTGAACAAGGAGCGGAGCGGCCGGTCGGGTTTGTCCTTCCTTTGCGCCGCATCCCGACCAGGTCGGGTACGCCGCGATGGACCAGTCAACCCTGGTTCCCGATGGTGGAGAAACGCATGTTTCTGACTCCCGGCGACTCGCCCATGGGGTACCGTCTGCCTCTCGAATCGCTGCCCTGGACCACGCCGGAAGATGTCACCTACGCCTTCGATACCGATCCTTTCCAGCGGCGGGACAAGCTGCCCCCCTAGGGCCGGAACGCCGGCCGGGCCTGTTCGCCGTCCCGCCCTTCGCGGATGAGCCGCAGCCGGCCGCCGATAAGGCCAAGCCCAAACCCGAGGACGAGCAAGCGCTAACCCTTACCCGGCCTGCCCTTTGCGTCCAGGCGCGCGGAGGCGAAGCTCTTCGTCTTCATGCCCCCGGTCGATTACCTCGCGGACTATCTTGACCTGGTCGCCGCCATCGAGGATACGGCGGCGCACCTCTCCATGCCCGTGTCGATCGAAGGCTACACGCCACCCAACGATACCCGTATCTCGGCTTTCAAAGTCACGCCCGATCCAGGCGTGATTGAGGTGAACATCCAACCCGCCGCCAGCTGGGACGAACTGGTGGAAAACACCACCGCGCTTTACGATCTGGCTCGCGAGACCCGCCTGGGAACCGAGAAGTTCATGCTCGACGGACAGCACTCTGGAACCGGCGGCGGCAACCACGTAGTGATCGGCGGCCCCACTGCCGCCGACAGCGCGTTTCTCCGCCGGCCCGATCTGTTGCGGAGCATGGTCAATTACTGGCACAACCATCCTTCGCTTTCCTATCTGCTCTCGGGGTTGTTCATTGGTCCCACCAGCCAGCATCCCCGGGTCGACGAAGGGCGTGCCGACTCGATCTACGAGCTGGAAATTGCCTTCGACCAGGTGCCCGAGCCGGGCTGCGGGCCCAGTGTCACCGCGGCTGGCGGATCGCGTCTTCCGCCATCTTCTGACCGACCTAACCGGCAGCACCCATCGCGCCGAATTCTGCATCGACAAACTCGATCCGCCGGAGGGCGCCGGACCGCGTCTTGGCCTCCTCGAGCTGCGTGCCTTTGAGATGCCGCCTCATGCGCGCATGAGCCTGACCCAGCAACTGCTGGTGCGGGCGCTGATCGCGCACTTCTGGCGTAAGCCTTACCGGCAAAAATTGGTCTCCTGGGGAACCGGTCTGCACGATCGCTTCATGCTGCCTCACTTCGTGCAACTCGATTGGGAGGATGTGGTGGGCGACCTCTCCCGGGCGGGGTATCCCTTTCGCAGCGAATGGTTCGCTCCGCACTTCGAATTTCGTTTCCCACCCATCGGTTCGGTGAACGCGCGCGGCATTCATCTGGAGCTGCGGCACGCGCTCGAGCCCTGGAACGTTTTGGGCGAAGAAGCCTCCAGCGGAGGCACGGCCCGCAGTGTGGATTCCTCCGTGGAGCGATTGCAAGTGAAGGTGACGGGCATGATCGCTCCCCGCTTCACCGTGCTTTGTAATGGACGCCAGGTTCCACTGCACCCCACCGGGCAAGCGGGCGAATTCGTGGCCGGTGTGCGTTACCGGGCTTGGCAGCCCACCTCTTGCCTGCATCCTGACATCCCCGTTCATAGCCCTCTGGTCTTCGACATCGTGGATACCTGGTCTGGACACGCGATCGGCGGCTGCACTTACCACGTGGTGCACCCCGGCGGACGCGCCAACGAGCAATACCCCGTCAATGCCTACGAAGCCGAGAGCCGGCGCCTGGCAAGATTCAACAGCTTCGGTCACACACCCGGGCCCATTTCAGTTCCACCGGAAGAGCGCAATGCCGAGTTCCCGTTGACACTGGATTTACGCCGGCGCTCGTAAGATAACCTACGCCAGAGCCGCAAGAGTATGCCCGAGATCCTGGACGACCCGCTGCTGACCGCCGACTATCGCCAGGCTCCTGGCGTCTACGACGAGATGTGCGCGGAGCCCGGCGTTCTTCGTCCCCACTGGGACCGGTATATCGCTTCTTTGTCTTCGCTCGGAGCCAGGGAACTGGTCCACCGCTGGCAGACAGCACGGCAACGTATCCAGGAAAACGGTGTCAGCTACAACGTCTACGGCGATCCGCTGGGGACCGACCGCCCCTGGAGTCTGGATGCGATTCCTCTCCTTATCCCGCCTGCGGAATGGAGTTATCTGGAAGCGGGACTGATCCAACGCGCGCGCCTGCTCAACACCATTCTTGCCGATCTTTACGGTCCCCAGAAGCTGCTGCGCAACGGAGATCTTCCCGCCGCCCTGGTATTTGGCAACCCGGCCTTCTGGCGCGCCTGTCACGGCATCCAGGTCCCGCGTGATACTTACCTTCACCTGCTTGCCGTCGACCTTGCGCGCTCGCCCGATGGGCAATGGTGGGTGATTTCCGACCGCACGCAGGCCCCTTCCGGCGCTGGCTATGCGCTGGAAAACCGCATTGTGATGGCGGAGACCTTTCCTGACCTATTTCGTGAGGCCCAGGTGCACCGGCTGGCCTCCTTCTTTCGCGGCTTTCGCGAGACCGTGTTGCGCCTTTCGCCCTGGTCACGCACTCATCCCCGAGTTGTCCTGCTCACTCCCGGACCCCTGAACGAGACCTACTTCGAGCATTCCTACCTGGCGCGTTATCTCGGCTTTACCTTGGTCCAGGGGGGAGATCTGACGGTGCGTGAGAACCGGGTCTTTCTCAAGTCACTCGAAGGGCTCAAGCCGGTGGACGTGATCTTGCGGCGCATGGACGATGGCTTCTGCGATCCGCTGGAATTGCGCTCCGACTCCTATCTTGGAGTGCCGGGCATGGTTGAAGCCGTCCGTGCCGGGAACGTGGCGGTGGCCAATGCCCTGGGCAGTGGACTGCTGGAGACCTCGGCGTTTATTCCCTTTCTTCCCGGCCTCAGCCGGCGCTTACTGGGCGAGCGCCTGGCGCTGCCATCCGTCGCCACCTGGTGGTGCGGCCAGCCGGGAGCCCTGGGGTATGTGCGCCAGAACCTGGATTTTCTGGTAATCAAGCCGGCTTTCCCAGCCAAAGGTATGGAGCCGGTCTTCGGGGGCAGACTCGCCCCCAACGAGCGCGCGCGCTTGCTGACCCGGCTGGAGGAGCGGCCCCAGGAATTTGTTGGACAGGAGCTGCTCAACCTGTCCAGCGTCCCGGTATGGTCAGACAACGGCCTGATGCCGCGCCGCGTTGTCTTGCGTGTCTATATCGCCGCCTCGGGAGACTCCTGGATCGTGATGCCCGGGGGACTGACCCGGGTTTCCCCGTCTCCGGACACGCCGGTGGTTTCCATGCAGCGCGGCGGTGGCAGCAAAGACACCTGGGTTCTCTCCAGCCAGCCAGTCGATAGCTTCACCCTGCGCCGTCCTCGCGATTTGCCCGTGGAGCTGAATCGAGGCGTCGGCAGCGATCTGCCCAGCCGTGCCGCCGAACATCTCTTCTGGCTGGGCCGCTACGCGGAAAGGTGTGAGCATCTGGCCCGCGTCCTGCGTTGCATCCTGGTCCGCATGACCGGCGAATCGTGGGCGCCGGAGACCGCCGGGTGGCGATCGCTGATGAAGTTGTATGAGTGCCTGGAGTCTCCCTATTCGCGTCTCGCGAAAGACGATCCCCAGGGACATCTGGACGAGCAGGGAGACCTGGAAAAGGAAATTCTCTCGCTCATCTTCGAAGAACAGCGCAGCGACAGCCTCAACGCCAATCTCAGCCGGGCCACGCGTGCGGCGGCGCAGGTACGGGACCGCCTTTCGAGCGATCTGCTGCGGATTGTGTCCCAGCTTGGCAGCCTTGCTCGTGCCTCGGACCGCGTCGCCTGGGGCTATGTTTCCGCGGCCGACGCGCTGGCGGTGCTGAATGGCTGTATCCTGACGCTTGCTGCCTTGCGCGGCATCGAAGCCGGCAACATCACGCGCGGCCCAGGCTGGCACTTTCTCAACATCGGCAGACGCATCGAGCGATCCGTCCAGTTGGTGGATCTGCTGCGCTCGCTTGTCGTTCCCCTCGACCCCGAGAATTGGCCATGTCTCGAGATGCTGCTCGAGGTTGCCGACAGTTCCATTACCTACCGATCGCGCTATTTCACTGTTCTGCAGGCTGCGCCGGTGGTCGATCTGCTGATGAATGACGAAGCCAATCCGCGCTCTCTTGCCTTCCAGCTCAATAGATCTGGCTCGGCACTGCGGAGTGCTCTCCGGCATGCCCTCCGGAACGGGTTGGCCGGTGTTGAAGCAGAGGCAAGTGGAGGCGGCGGCGGAGAGGCTGCTTCAGGCGGATGTCCAATTGCTCTGCGAGGTGCGTACCCGGGGCACCCGCGATCGCCTGGATGCTTTGCTCGAAGGCCTGGGTGCCGCCCTGCCCGCATTCTCAGAAGCCATTGCCAACACCTATTTCAGTCACGCGGAGATGGAGCGTGCCACTTGATCTATCGTGTGCGCCACCAAACTATCTATGACTACGTAGAGCCGGTCTCCGTCTCCCACCACGCGGTCCGTCTTACTCCCCGCGATCTTCCCGGGCAAAGACGCACGGCAACCGAACTATCCGTTTGGCCTGTGCCGCCCTTTCATGCCACGACCCACATCGACTTCTTCGGCAACACCGTCACCTCATTCACGCTGCCCGAGTCGCACAGCCGTCTGAGCGTGGAAGCGACCAGCGAGCTGGAAGTAAATGCCTTGGCGCCTCCCCCATTCGCAGAATCTCCTGCCTGGGAAACGGTCCGCGACACCGTGGCCGGCGACCATACCCAGGAGGGCCTGGAGGCCTACCAGTTCGTCTTCGATTCGATCCGCGTCTCGGCGAAGCCGGAACTAGCCGCCTACGCCCGGGTCTCCTTTCCTCAGGGGCGCCCGTTGCTTGAGGCAGTCATCGATCTCGCGGACCGCATACACCACGATTTCCGCTTTGACGCCAAGGCGACCGAAGTAACGACACCGATCGAGACCTTCTTCGAAAAGCGTCGTGGGGTCTGCCAGGACTTTTCTCATCTGCAAATTGCCTGCATGCGCTCACTGGGCCTTCCGGCGCGTTACGTCAGCGGCTATTTGCGCACGCGTCCTCCTGCCGGCCGTCCCCGCCTGGTGGGATCCGACGCCTCTCACGCATGGTGTTCGGCCTGGTGTCCCGGCTTTGGATGGGTGGACTTCGACCCCACCAACAACTGCGTGCCCTCCGATGGGCACATCACCCTGGCATGGGGCCGGGATTATAGCGACGTCAGCCCCATTCGAGGGGTTCTGCTGGGCGGCGCAAAACACACACTCAAGGTGGGAGTGGACGTGATGCCGATCGGCTGAGCAGCTCTTCGTCACGCTTTGTCTTCTTCCCATCACTCCCGCTAGTCGAGCCTTGTCCCACCGTGCAAAACTGGTAGAAGGGCCTTTCCGGACGGTACCCGGCCGCCTTTCCGCCGTCTAACGATAGCTATAGCGTTTTCACAAATACTGTGATGTGGGTAGAGTTGGCTATGTGCAGGCGTTCTTTGAGGGAACGCCTGCCGCGGTCGCTACGCTTACACCATTTGTGAAAACGCTCTACCCGCGAGAATTCGCATGGAGAAGATCGAAGTGAAGTTAAAAGCCCTGCTGCCTTTGTTGTTCCTCTTTACCGCCTGCGCCTCCTTTTCGTACGCCGCTCCCGGCCCCAGCTCGGTCACGCGAGCCACGCTGTCCAATGGCCTGCAGGTCATCATCGTGCGCGATGCGCTGGCTCCGGTGGCGACCGTCGAGCTGAATTTTAACGTCGGCGGCGATGAGACGCCCGCCGGCTTCCCGGGCACCGCCCATGCCGAGGAGCACATGGCATTTCGCGGCTGCACGGGCATGACCGCCGACCAGACCGCCGCCATCTATGCCCAGCTCGGCGGCCGGGATAATGCCGATACGCAGCAGAACATCACCCAATATTTCACCACCGTACCCGCCGCGGATCTTGATGTTGCTCTCCAGGCGCAATCAGCTTGCCTGCGCGGCGTTGACGACTCGCAGGAGGAGTGGTCTCACGAACGAGGCGCGATCGAACAGGAAGTGGCGCGCGACCTCTCCAACCCCACCTATAAGTTTCTCGACCGCCTGAACGGAGATATGTTTGCCGGCACGCCCTATGCGCATGACCCATTGGGCACCAAGACCTCCTTCGACGCCACTACCGGCGCCATGCTCAAGGACTTCTATCAAAAGTGGTACACGCCGGGAAATGCAATCCTGGTGATCGTGGGCGACGTGGACCCGGCCGCGACCATGGCCAAGGTCAAGCAGCTATATCGGCGATATTCCCAATCATCCTCTTCCCCCGCACCCAGCCGTGGATCTGACCCCGGTCAAGTCGGAGACCTTCACCCTCGACAGCAATCTGCCCTATGTGCTCGGCTTCATCGCCTATCGCATGCCGGGAACCAGCTCGCCGGATTACGCCGCCGCCCAGATTCTGTCCGACGTGCTGGCCAGCCAGCGCGGCGATCTCTACGCCATGGTGCCGGCAGGCAAGGCGCTGGCGGCGGAGTTCGGAATGGCCGAAACCTATCCCAAGGCCAGCGTCGGTTATGGGTTGGTGGCTCTCCCGTCAGGGGTGGACGCAACCGGCGCCATCAACGAAATGCGGCAAATTCTCGACGAACTATGCGCAGAAAGGCGTGCCCCAGGATTTGGTCGATGCTGCCAAGCGCAGTGAGATTGCCGCGGCGGAGTTTCAACGCAACTCCATTCCCGGACTTGCTTCCGTCTGGTCTGAGGCCATTGCGGCCGAAGGCCGCAACTCTCCAGACGACGACATCGAGGCCATCAAGAAGGTCACCCTGGCGGATGTAAACCGGGTGGCCAAGCAGTATCTGGTGGGTGCAAACTCGATCACCGCGACCTTGAAACCAACTCCGTCCGGCGAAGCGGTAGCCGCCAAGGGATTTGGCGGCGAGGAGAAAATGACCTCTGCTCCCACCAAGCCGGTGGTGCTTCCTGCCTGGGCCGCGGGTGCTCTTTCCCAGCTCAAAGTCCCCGCCGACTACATCGTCGCTTCCGACAGCGACTCTGCCCAACGGCCTTCGTCTGATCGTCAAGTCCGATCTTACGAGTCCCACCATCAGCGTGATGGGCGAGGTCAAGAACAATTCCGATCTGCAGACACCTCCTAGAACAGGATGGCGTCTCCGACGTTCTGGAAGGCCTCTTCTCCTACGGCACGCAGACGCTGGACCGGCTTGCCTTCCAGAAAGCGCTGGACGACATCGCCGCCAACGAGAGCGCGGGCTACGAGTTTCTCCCTGCAGGTGTTGAAGGAAAACTTTTCTCGCGGGGTGCAATTGCTGGCTGACAATGAACTTCATCCTGCGCTCCCAGCCGAAGCCTTTGCTGTAGTGAAAGACCAGACCTCCCAGTTTGTTGCCGGCAACCTGAAGAGCCCGGGCTACCGCACCTCGCGCGCGATCGACTTGGCATTGCTGCCGGCCGGTGACCCGGTGCTGCGTGAGGTTACGCCCGCCACGCTCAGCAACGTCAGTCTGGACGGCGTGAAGCAATATCATGCTGCCACCATACGTCCTGACCTGACCACCATCGTCGTCATCGGCGATGTCACGCCCGACGAAGCCAAGGCGGTCATCGGTAAGTGGTTTGGTGAGTGGAAGGCTGTGGGGCCTAAGCCGGATACCACCCTGGCTGCGGTTCCGGTGAACAAGCCGTCCGCCGTGAACGTGCCCGACCCGGAGGCGGTACAGGACTCCGTGGTGCTGGCGCAGCAGATGAACCTCAACCGTTTCGATCCGGATTACTATCCGATGCAACTGGGCAACCACGTACTCGGCGGCGGCTTCTACGCCACCCGGCTCTACCATGATCTGCGTCAGGTTGCCGGCTACGTCTATAACGTCGACGTCAGCATGTAGGCATCGAAGACCCGGGCCAGCTACGCGGTCACCTACGGCTGCCAACCGGAGAATGTCTCCAAAGCCAGGGCGTTGATCCAGCGTGACCTCGATCAGATGCGTACCCAGGACGTTTCGCCCGCCGAGCTGCATCTGGCCAAGGCCCTGCTTTTGCGTCAGATTCCTCTGGGTGAGTCGAGCGAAGAGGCAGTGGCGGAGGGTCTCCTGCGCCGGGCCGTGATTGGCCTGCCTCTGGATGAGCCGATCGTGGCTGCCAAGAAGTACTTTGAGCTCAACGCCGGCGACGTCAAGGCGGCGTTTGCCCGCCAGCTCAGGCTGGACGATTTCGTCCAGGTAGTCCGGGGTCCCGCTCCGCAGTAGAGCTCTACGCGCGTCACTGAAGAGCTGATCAGGACGTCCGGGCTTCGCCACGTTCGGCCGGGTGCCCCATCCTTCGCGTTTTTTGCGAAGGGTGGGATACCACTGCGCTCGACCTGTCATCTTTCGGCCCTCGTTCACCCCAAGTCTGGGTGCATCCTTGGGGCAACCAGTCGAGGTTCTCGGAATGCTCACGCCAAAGTACAGGCTGTTAGACTAGGAGAAGGCATTGCCCGGTTGTCCTGCCTGTCATTTCCAGCCAGCACGTCAACGCAAGGCTAGTCAATTTCAACGCAACGTCTTTCCGCGACCCGGAAGAATAGGAATTCCTCGCCCGTGAGCACGCCCATTCGGAATATCGCCATCATCGCCCACGTCGACCATGGCAAGACGACTCTCGTGGATGCCATGTTGCGCCAGGCCGGCACTTTCCGCGCCAATGAAGCGCTTACCGAACGGGTCATGGATTCCAACGAACTGGAGCGCGAGCGCGGCATCACCATTCTGGCCAAGAACACGGCCATCCAGTTCCACGACACCAAGATCAACATCGTCGATACGCCGGGCCACGCCGACTTCGGCGGCGAAGTCGAGCGCGCCCTCAAGATGGTGGACGGCGTCATGCTCCTGGTGGATGCCTCGGAAGGCCCCCTGCCGCAAACCCGTTACGTGCTCTCCAAGGCCCTGGAAGCCAAGCTGCTGCCCATCCTGGTGATCAACAAGATCGATCGTCCCGACGCGCGCCCGCAAGAGGTCCTCGACGAGGTATACGACCTCTTCATCGATCTGGACGCGGCGGAAGACCAGTTGGACTTTCCCGTGCTGTATACCAACGCCAAGCTGGGCACTGCCAGCACCTCCATGACCGAGCCCGGGGAGAACCTGCAACCGCTCTTTGAAACCATTCTTTCCACCATCCCGCCGGCCAGCGGCGACCCCGACGGCCCGCTGCAGATCCTGGTCACCAACCTCGATTACTCCGACTACCTGGGCCGCCTGGCCATCGCGCGGGTGTTCAACGGAACCCTGCACAACGGGGAAGAAGTGAACATCTCCAAGCGCGACGGATCGCTGCTGAAGACCAAGATCACCAAGCTGTTCACCTTCAATGGGCTGAAGCGGACCGATACGGAAGTGACCCAGGTGGGCGACATCGTCGCCATCGCCGGAGTCACCGGCATCACCATCGGCGAGACCATCACCAGCCTGGAAAATCCCGCGCCGCTGCCGCTGATTGTCATCGACGAGCCGACCATCGCCATGCAGTTTTCGGTCAACAATTCGCCCATGGCGGGACGGGAAGGGCAGTTTGTCACCTCCCGCAATCTGCGCGAGCGCCTGGATAAGGAACTGCTCACCAATGTCTCCATTCGCGTAGAAGAGACGGGCAGTCCCGACAGCTTCAAGGTTCTCGGCCGCGGAGAACTGCAGCTTGCCATCCTGATCGAGATGATGCGCCGCGAAGGCTTTGAGCTGATGGTGGGGCGGCCCGAGATTGTCACCAACACAGTCGATGGCAAAGTGCTGGAACCGGTCGAACATCTCACCATCGACGTTCCCGACAATTTTGTCGGCACCGTGATCGAGCGCCTCGGGCCCACGGCGCGGCGAGATGGTGAAGATGCACAATCACGGTTACGGTCGCGTGCGTCTGGAGTTCCGTGTTCCCAGCCGCGGTCTCATCGGCCTGCGCAGCGAGATGCTGACCGAGACTCGCGGCACCATCGTGATGAATTCGCTCTTTGACGGTTACATGCCTTACCAGGGGGAAATTCCGCAGCGGCCCAGCGGAGCGCTCATTTCCGACCGCAATGGCGCCACCACCGCGTACGCGCTCAATGGGCTGCAGGATCGGGGAGTGCTTTTCCTTACCGCCGGCGTCGAGGTCTACGAGGGCATGGTGATCGGCGAGCACTCGCGCGACAACGATCTGGACGTGAATGTGGTGCGCGAAAAGAAGCTCACCAACATGCGTGCCTCGAGTGCCGACGACGCCATCCGCCTGGTGCCCTTCAAGCCGATGAACCTGGAGCAGGCCATCGAGTTCATTGCGGAAGACGAGCTGGTGGAGGTTACGCCCAAGTCCTTGCGCCTGCGCAAGAAAATTCTGCAGGCCAATCGCCGTCCCCGCCGCAACGCAACCGTGAGTTAGTTGGAGTGTGGAAAAGGAAAACCGCAGGTCCCTCCGCTGCGGTCCCACGGCATTCCGTGGACAGGCGGGATGACAAATTCAATGTTGGCGCGAAGGGAAAGGCGCGACTGGTTGGCCTTTTCTTAAGCAGCTACGTCGCACTTGGACAACCCTGACCCTTTGTCATCCCGAGTATTTCGATGAGAGGTCCACCCAACTGCATGAAAATCGCCTGATGCGCTACGGGCTCCAGCTCGTACATACAGCAAGCGGAACCGATGCGGCTTTAGCCGCTCAGAGCAATGATTTTCGACGGAGCGCGTCGAGGGATCCTGCAGTTCGCTCAACCAGCATCGGACTGCGAATGGAAGCGCCACCCTACCCTTTGTCATCCCGACCGGAGCGCAGCGTAGTGGAGGGATCTGCAGTTTCTCCGCCCTCTCTAAAGTTTTCCCTAAATCTTCTCCGCGATCGACTTGGCCTGGGTGAAAAGCAACAGATAATCCGGGTCCGCCGGCCTTGGAGTCGGTTCCGGACATGTTGAAGCCGCCAAAGGGATGCGCCCCCACCATGGCGCCGGTGCATTTGCGGTTCAAGTACAGATTGCCCACGTGGAACGCGCGCCGGGCGTGCTCCAGCTTTTCGCGCGAACTGGAATACACCGCGCCGGTCAGCCCATACTCCGTGTTGTTCGCAATCTCCAGCGCATGGTCGAAGTCGCTGGCCCGGATCACCGCCAGCACCGGCCCGAAAATCTCTTCCTGGGCGATGCGCGCCGTGGGCGCCACATCCGCGATCACGGTTGGCTCCAGGTAGTACCCGCCCTCCGCGTTCGCAACCGCGTGGCCACCCGTCAACAGCCGTCCCTCGCCCTTGCCGATCTCGATGTAGGAGAGAATCGTATCCATCGCGGAGCGGTTTACCACCGGCCCCATGTTCGCGTTTTCCGCCGGGTCGCCTACCCGCAGCGCTCTGCACCCGCTCCCGCACCCGCTCCAGAAAAACATCGTAGACGGCATCTTCGACAATGGCGCGGGAACACGCCGAGCACTTCTGTCCGTTGAAGCCGAAAGCCGACGCCACCACGCCCTCGACCGCGGCGTCAAGATCGCAATCCGTGCTCACGATGATCGAATCCTTGCCCCCCATCTCGAGAATGGTGCGCTTGATCCAGATCTGTCCCGGCTTCGTCTGCGCCGCGCGGGCGTGAATATCCAGGCCCACTTCCTTTGACCCGGTGAAGGCGATCAGGCGCGTCTTGGGGTGCTCCACGATCGCGTTGCCGAAGGTCGCGCCCGAGCCGGGGCAGAAGTTCACCACCCCGGGCGGCATGCCCGCCTCTTCGAGCACATCGAGAAACCGCGCCGCGATCGTCGGAGAATCGCTGGAAGGCTTCAGGACCACGGTATTGCCGGTCACGATCGCCGCCGCAGTCATGCCCGCCATAATGGCAAAGGGAAAATTCCAGGGCGGAATCACCGCGCAGACGCCCATCGGGATATACAGCAGCTGATTGCGCTCCCCGGGATAGCTGGATGGGCGTCGTCGCCCCGGCCAGCCGCAGCGCCTCGCGCGCATAGAACTCCAGGAAGTCGATGGTCTCGGCGACATCCGCATCGGCCTCAACCCAATTCTTGCCCACCTCGTAGGTCAGCCAGGCGCAGAACTCAAACTTGCGCTGGCGAATCAGCTCCGCCGCCTGCAGCAGCAGGGCCGCGCGCTCCTCAACCGGCACGTACTGCCAGCTCGCGAAAGCCTCAAGCGCCGCCTCCATCGCCCGTTCGGCGTGTTCCAGGCCGGCCTTCTGGTGCACACCGACAACCTGCGCCGGCCGCGCCGGATTCAACGACTCGATCTTTTCCGCGGTGCGCATCCGCTCCCCGCCGATGACCAGTTCATACTCGTGGCCGAGCATATCTCCCACCCGCGTCAGCGCTGCGTGCATCGCATGCACGTTTTCCGGGTCGTGGAAATCGATAAAGGGCTCGTTGTGGAACAGTCCGCGGGGAGCAACAGGCTGAATGACGGTGCTGATCTGGGCAGTTGGCATAACAACGACTAATTTTACGTCCCAGAGCTTAAGGATTTCTTATCGCGTGGCGGTGAGTCGCTCCGTCTGCGCCGACATCTTGGCCGTGCGTTCCAGCTTGTCCCAGTTGAAGGGCCGTCCATCGATCGCCCGCTTCACCGTCTTGAAGAGCACCAGCGAAAACAGTTGCCGGTAGGCAAAGCGCTGCAGCCAGATGTGGAAGAGCAGCCATCCATCGCCCTTGTTGGCGGCGTGCTTCGCGCTCCAGGCAGAAGGCCAGGGCCGAAGTGACGAAGTCGATAATCAAAAAGGCGAGGAAGAAGGTCAGCAGTTTCTCGAAGTTGGCGGCGTTTGCCGCCTCCGGGATGGAAGTGGCGGTCGAGCAGGTAGTGGACGACGCCGGCGACAAACATCAGGTCGATAAAGGGCGAGACCAGCGGCAGCAGGATCTGGAAGATCAGGATATTGGGCAGCGCAAACAACCCCATCGCCTTGTTCTTGAGGAAGGCGCGCCTGGTGCTTGTAGACCGCCTGCAGGGTGCCGAAGGACCAGCGGAAGCGCTGCCGCATGAGGCCGCGAGCGGTGGCCGGGGCCTCGGTAAATGCCAGCGCGCGGTCTTCGTAGATCACCTTGTAGCCCTGCTCCAGCAGGTTCATGGTCAGGTCGGCGTCCTCGGCGACGGTATTGACCGGGTAGCCGCCGCCATGGCTGCACCGCCGCCGTGCGCCAGGCGCCAATCGCGCCGGGAACCACCGTGACCACATCGAACAGGTCCAACGCGCGGCGCTCGAAGTTCTGGCTGGTGATGTACTCGAGCGCCTGCCAGCGCGTCCACAGGTTGACCCGATTGCCCACCTTGGCGTTGCCCGCCACCGCGCCGACCTGCGGATCGGCGAAATGGCAGACCAGCTTGGATACCGCATCCGGCGCGATCACCGTATCGGCGTCGATGCCGACGTAGAACTCTTCTTCCAGATCGGCAACCGCGAAGTTCAGCGCCTCCGCCTTGCCCCCATTGCGGCTTGCGCAGCACCGTCAGCATGCCCGCCGCGATCTCCTCCGGATAGGCTTCGCGCGCCACCTCGGAGGTTCGATCCGTCGACCCGTCGTCGATCACGATGATGCGCAGATGGGGATAGTCGGAGTTCAGCACCGAGCGGATCGTGCGCACGATCACCTTCTCTTCGTTGTAGGCGGGGATCAACACCGCGACCCGCGGCAGAAAGCCGCCGGCCACTTCCGGAACATGGCGTTTGCGCAACCGGTCGATCAGGGCAAAGATGCCCACCAGGATCAAGCCGGGCGCTCATCAGGACGTCGCCCAGAAAGAAGAGGCTGACGACAAAGTGGTTGAAGAAGGCCCAGGCGAAGAAGGCAACCGAATCCACCCGCGCCTGCCATCGTTCGTGGGCGTTCAAGCGGCGGCATCACTTCGGCTCGCGTCTTGCCCATCAGGTCGGAGACCTGCACGATCGCATAGCCGTGCGCGCGCAGCCCGTCGATCAGCACCGGCAGCGCCGCCACCGTCACGCTGCGGTCGCCGCCGCCATCGTGCATCAGGATGATGCTGCCGCGGAACTGCGGCTTGGTCTTCATCAGTCTGCAATTGGTCGAGCACGTCCTGCAGTGATGCCTTGCGGGGTCTTCCGCTGCCGCTCGTCCCAGTCGCCGGTATCGATCTTGTTGCCGATGATGGTGTAGCCCATCTTCTGGATCCGATAGGCGGGCGCTGCCTGGTCGTTGGTGTCCGGCTCCTGATCGATGGAGTAGGGAGGCCGGAAGAAGAGCGGCTTGACTCCCAGCTTGCTGCCGAACAGCCGCTCGGTAAGGTTCAGTTCCAGCTCCACCTGGCGCGGAGAGATTTCGCTGATGTCCGGATGGGTCCAGGTGTGATTGCCGATCTCGTGCCCCTCGGCCATCACCCGCTTCATCAGGCCCACATTGTCCTGGGCCTGCTCGCCGATCATCATGAAGGTCGCCTTGACATTCTTTTGCTTAAGAATGTCCAGGATCTTGGGCGTCCACGTCGGGATCGGGCCCGTCATCGAAGCTGAGCGCCACCTCTCCCGGCTTATACCCGTAATACTCGATGGTGTAGGGCGAGGGATAGGTCAGCATGTGCTCATCGGTCACGGTCCAGTTGTAGGAGTCCATGTCGATGGTGCGCGAGCCCGGATGCGGTTCGCCGGTGATGCGCAGAATGTCGCCCTCGCCGTCGGTATCCACATCGTCGCCGGGCGGTATCTGCTTGAGCGACTGCGGCGCGTCCATGTTGCTGGGATGGTCCCAGATCGACCACAGCGACGGATCCTCCTCGCCCAGGCACCACAGCGCAAAGGTCTGCAGCCCCATCTGCCGCGCGGCGCGCAGCTCGTTCAACGCCGTCACCGCATCCAGCATCCAGACCTGGTGGCGCACGTGGGCGTCTTCGTCGTCGTAGGCAAAATGCGGGTTCAGCTCATCGCCTGCCAGACGTAGGTCCGCATCGGCATCCGACGCCGCCTGCCATCCGTCCTGCACCGAGATGTCTTCGGTATCCAGCACCTTCGCCGGCGTGGTGCCTTGCTTCGGCAGCGACATCGTCCAGTTGTAGCCGTAATTGCCGATGGCGCAGATCATCTTCTCTTTGGGCACAATCTTGAGCACGCGCTTGAGGTTGTTTTCAAACCAGTCCTGCGCCGCGATGGGTCCCGGACCGCTCGTCTCCTCGTGCTGGTCATAGTTCATCAGCAGGATGCCGTCGGTGTTCTGCGCCAGTTCAGCGAATTCGCTGTCGTCCGCGCCTACACCCTCGTTGACGAAGAGCCGCAGATTCTTAGGGTGCATCTGGCGGTACAACTCGCTCGATCAGGGAGTTGTAGCCGGCGCAGCGCATCGTCGGGAAGATCCTCCAGGTCGAGGCTGATGCCGCGATAGCTGGGGTTGGCGGCCAGAAAGATTGCCCAACTGGCGCTCCAGGTTGCTGCCGCGCCGCGGGATTCTTCAGCATGGCGGCCACACCCTGGTCCCATTCCTGCGTCAGCACGTTGTAGTTCTTGATCAGGGGAAAGATTTCCGTGTCCTCATGGGCGGCGGCGATCAGGTCATGCACCTTGTTCTGCGGGTCGACGCCGTGCACCCCGTGCGCATCCACCACGTTGTAGACGCGCAGCGGGGCTTCGAGCGCTGGAGGCGCCCTGCAGCGTGCCGTCCGGCGTGGTCACGTACAGCCACTCCGGAAAGAGCATGTCGATCTGGTGGATGTGGTTCTTCAGCGAGGCGTAGCTGCCGGCGTCATCGTCCACGTAGTAGGCGGCGCGCAGGCCTTCGCCGGAATTGAAGGGAATCTCGGAAGGCTTGCGGCTGGTCTTGCGCCGCGCCGGCTTCAGGTACTTGGCCTTGATCGCGGCGGCCTGCTCGCTGGATGGCCCGGTAGTTCCGCTTGGGTGTGGGCAGCAGAAGCTCCGGCAGTTGCTGCTTTTGCACCACGTTGAGGAAAAACAGCACCAGAATCACGGTGGAGAACACCGCCACCACGTCCAGAATGCGCCTGAGGCGCTTCCAGCGCTTGCGCTGCGGATCGAAGAAAATCTGGCGATTCATGCCTGCAGAAAGCTTACAGGAACTCTCCCATGGGGGTATCGGTGCCCAGCCCGTTTGAGACGGGACTGATAGGGCTGCGGTTACGTCATCCCGTCTTCGTGAGCCCTTCTTCACTCCGCTTGTATGATGCTGGTGCATGCATGTACACCGTTTTTCTTCTGTCCCGGCGTGGCTGCGTGCAAACTTTCTCTCTGGCGACGGCGGGATCGGCGTGGCGCCAGGCCGTCGAGGCGGATGGCTGTTCACCCTGGTTGTGCTCGCAGCCGGAGCCGCTTTGCGCCTGTGGGTAATCCATGCTCACCCGCAAGTCCAGGGCGATTCGCTGCTCTACGGGGACATTGCCACCAACTGGCTCACCCATGGCATCTACGGCCACTCCGTGGGCCACGCGTCGGGCCTACCACCATTGAGCCTACGCTCGTGCGCCTTCCCGGCTATCCGGCGTTTCTGGCGCTCTGCTTTGCCCTCTTCGGCATGGCAAATTATCGCGCCGTGGTGTATCTGCAGGCGCTCATCGACCTCGGCACCTGCCTGCTCATTGCCGGCCTGGCGGGGAAGATCTGCGGGCACCGCGCCGGCCGGATCGCACTGCTGCTGGCAGCCCTCTGTCCCTTCACCGCAAATTACGTCGCCTCCCCACTCACCGAAACGCTTTCCATCTTCTGCGTCGCCCTGGGCTTTCGCGCCCTGGCGGAGGTGCTGGAGGGCCCCCGCCTGCTGTGGACGGCCTTGCTCATCTTTTCCTGGAGCTATGCCGCTCTGCTGCGTCCCGATGGCGCCTTGCTGGCAGTGGTGCTGTGGGTGGCCCTGATCGTCTACGGCCGCCACTCGCTTGGGCTTCGCTCCGCGCTCCGCCTCGCCGTAATCGCCGGCCTGCTCTCGGTGCTTCCCGTTTGTGGCCTGGACGCTACGCAACTGGCGCACCTTCCATGTCTTCCAGCCGCTCGCGCCGCGCTACGCCAACGATCCCGGAGAATTCGGCGCTCCCGGCTTTGTGCGCTGGGTCAGAACCTTTGCTGCCGACTTCACCACCACCAGCGAGATCTACTGGAACGGCAACAGCGACCGCATCGATCCCGGCAATCTGCCTGCGCGCGCTATGGACAACGCCGGCCAATACCAGCGAGACCCAGACGCCTCCTGCAGGACTACAACGCCACCACCACCCTAACCCCCGAACTCGACGCCCGCTTCGCCCGGCTGGCCCAGGAACGCATCCGCGCCCATCCCTTTCGCTATTACGTCACTCTGCCCCTGCTGCGCCTAGCCGATATGTGGCTTCGCCCGCGGGTGGAGACGCTGAACGTCCACCTGCGCTGGTGGCAGTATGCGCCAGCATCCTGCGGCAACCTGGGTCGCTCTCTTCTACGGCGCGCTGAACCTGGCCTATCTGGTGGCTGGCTTTTCTGGGGGTCCTCCGCTGGCCGCGGCATGGCAGGCGCTATGGTGGCCCTGATCGCCCTGCGCAGCCTGTTGCTGGCCACCCTGGAGGCGCCCGAAGCGCGCTATACCCTGGAGTGTTTTCCGCTGTTGTTCGTCCTGGCTGCCTGCTATTTGACCACCCGGGTGGTGCCGGGCGGAAGCTTGATGTGGAAGACTCGCGCCGGCAATCGGTGAGTTATAGCGAATGTTCTTGTAGGTGGCCGTGCGCATATCACCGGAAGGCTGGTAGAAGATCTGCTTGAGGCTGATCCCCCGGGTGGGATCGACCCAGATCGTCACGTGGGTGAACATGTTGGACACGTTCTGTTGCACTCGGCACCAGGTCAAGCTTGGCCACCGAGACTCCATCCATGGTTTCGGTCCCAGCAGGCTCACTTTCCAATTGGCCTCGAGCTCGGCGCCGCTGCCGCCGAAGCCCAGGGTCAGAAAGCTTTCCCACTGGCCACGGTTGGCTCCCGCCCGCATGATCGGTCAACTGCTTGATGGTGGGCTCATAAAAGTTGACTTCGCCGCCGTCGAAAGTCACCGTCTTGGGCGCATCCTTCCCGTTGTCCTGCTTGATGTAGGCAGCCATCCGCGTGGCCCCCTTCTTGCGCTCGTAATAGATGGTGCCCGTCTGCACATCGTGGTCCTGCACCACTGCCTGGAACTGGTCCCAGGTAAAATCCGCCTGCGCACTCTAAAACTTCGCTGCCGCAGCATTCAGTTGGGCGATGACTTTCTGCAAATCTGCGTTGCCGGCCGGCAGGTTTGAGCCCTCAATGACCTGGGAGTGAAACCACTAACACCAGGCAAGCAGCGCAATCCTCTTTCCTGCATCAACCATGGATCTCCTTGTCCGCTGTTGGACGAGGTGTAGCCGCCCCGGGTTTCGTTTTGCTAGAGCATTTTCACTTCTACTCGGCACAGTCAAGCGCCGCGAAGTGCGGCTTTTCTTGACGGAAAAGCCACGTCGGGAGCGGTTGCTCTGTATGCACCAGAAGTGAAAATGCTCTAGCGATGTGCCCACACCCGATACTGGGTCACCTGGCCGCTCGCATCCTTCTGCTCCCGATAACGGTCGATCTGCACGTTGCCGGAAATAGCCTGGATGCGCTGCAGCAACTCCGCCTTGAGTCTTTCGTCGTTACTGGTATCGGCGAGCTGGTCGGCGCCAATCTGGTAAGTCCATGCATTCGGCCGTTCGCCCGGACCAGAATGTCCTTGGTGGAGGTCAGGGTTTCCTGGGGTCGATCGCGGTAGTTGATCAGTCGCGGCGAAACAAAGAGAAAAACCAGAATGAGCGTCACCATTACGTCGTAATGGAAGCTGCCGCGGGGGATAGGTCCAGAACAAATAGCTCTTTATAATGCGCTGCATTTCGCCTGCCATTCTACCGTTGCCCGATCACTTCTTCGCCGCCCATGTACGGCTGCAGCGCCTTGGGTACCCGGACCGACCCGTCGGCCTGTTGATAATTCTCCAGGATGGCCAGCCAGGTGCGCCCGATCGCCAGGCCGCTGCCGTTCAGTGTGTGCACCAGTTCGGTCTTGTTCTTGCCCTGGGGCTTGTAGCGGATATTGGCCCGCCGCGCCTGATAGGCCTCGAAGTTGGAGCAGGAAGAGATCTCGCGGTACAGCCCCTGCCCGGGAAGCCAGACTTCGAGGTCGTAGGTCTTGGACGAGGCCGCGCCGGTATCGCCGGCGCAGAGCAGCACCTTGCGATAGGGCAGCTCCAGCCGCTGCAGGATTGCCTCAGCGTGGCCGGTGAGCTTCTCATGTTCTTCATTCGACTGATCGGGGCGGGCAAACTTAACCAGCTCGACCTTTTGGAACTGGTGCTGGCGGATGATTCCGCGCACATCCTTGCCGTAAGAGCCCGCCTCGGAGCGGAAGCAAGGAGTGTAAGCCATCAGGCTCACGGGCAATTGCGCCTCTTCCAGCACTTCGTCGCGATAAAGGTTCGTGACCGGCACCTCGGCGGTAGGGATCAGCCAATGGTCGCTCCCCTCGCACTTGAAGAGATCCTCGGCAAACTTGGGCAGCTGGCCGGTGCCAAACAATGAGTCGCTATTTACCAGGAAGGGAGGCAGCACCTCGAGATAGCCGTGCTCCCGGGTGTGAATATCCAGCATGAAGCTGGCCAGCGCCCGCTCCAGACGGGCGCCCAAGCCCCAGTAGACGGCAAACCGCGCGCCGGAGATTTTCGCTGCCCGTTGCAGGTCCAGAATTCCCAGGCTTTCGCCCAGCTCCCAATGCGGCTTGGGCGCAAAATCAAACGCCGGCTGCTGGCCCCAGCGCAGCACCTCAACGTTGTCCGCTTCGCTCTTTCCCGGGGGAACGCTGTCCTGGGTCAAATTGGGGATAGCCACCAGAAGCTCGCGCATGGCCTCTTCCGCCTCGGCCGCGCTGCGCTCCAGCTCTTCGGTCTCCTGCTTCAGCTCCCGGGTCTGATCCATCACCGCGGCGACCTGGGCCGTGTTCTTCGCCTGCCTTGCGGCTGCGCGCCACCTCCTGGCTGAGCTTGTTGCGCTGCGCCTGAAGGGTCTCGGCCTGGGTGATGCGGGCAGCGCCGCTCCAGATCAAGCGCGCGAAAGTTGCCCAGCAGGGCGGCCGGATCCATGCCTCGGGCACGCAGCTTCTCTTCCACCAGCTCCAGGTTGCCCCGCACAAAGTTCAAATCGAGCATAAGTCTCTAAGTCTACCGGAACCCTGCTTGCTGTTTAGTACTTCCAGCTCATGTCGGCATCGGGCGGCGCGGTCTTCTGGATGCGCTCCATGATCTTAGGCAGGTACATGGTGTTGTAGTGCAGGCGCGAGAGGGCATTGGGCAGGTTAGGGTCGCCGTTCCAGCAGTGCTCGGCCCGGTCGCCGTATTTCACCTCGCCCTCATACGGGACCCCATGGCCGGGTGTGCCGGTCTTTTCGAGAAAATCCTGCATCAGGTAAACGGCGTCATTGAGAAAGTATGTGTCGGCGGACCCACGTAGAGGTGGAGCTTGCCCTGCAGCTGAGGACCCAGCTTGTCCCAATCCCGCTGCAGTATGGCGTCCAGGTCAAAGTGATCGTGCCAATAGGCGGCAACCTGGTGGTCGATGGCGCCGGTTTGCTTATCGAAGATCTGCGCCGGGTAGCCGTCCGGGCCCACCGGGCCGTAGACCGCCTGCCAGATATCGAACTGCTCGCCCGAGCGCCCGTGGTCGCCCAGAGCAGCCTCGTAGGCGGCGTTTTCCCGCAAGGACATCAGCGTCTGCCCCAGGTAGTTGCGCATAGCCGGCTGCTCAACCTGCTTGTGAGCGCCCTCGAGGTAGAAGACGTTGGGCTGCTGGTAGAGGTCGACAGTCATGTAGGCATGGAAGTCGACTGGGTCCGGGCAGGCGACAAACGCGCCGTTGTAGTCCGTGGGATAGAACATCTGCACCGCGAGCGATTCCCACCCGCCGGTCGAGCCGCCATAGACGAAATGAGCCCAGCCGCCGGTCAGGCCGCGAAACTGCTTCTCGATGGCGGGCAGCAAGCTCGGTCTCGATGGCGTCGCCGTAAGGGCCCGAGGTTGGCCGAGTTGACCGCATACGAATCGTCATAAAACGGGTTGGCATGCTGGATCTTGACCACCAGGATGCGGGGAAAGCCGGGACTGATCCATTGCTGGTACTCCTTGTAGGCCTCCTCCTGCTGGATCCGGTTGTAGCCGGCCAGGTGGAAGCGCTCCGAGTAATCGGGCTTGAGGTCAGGGTCGGGTGGCGTGGTGCGAAAGTCGTCCATGCCGTCGACGAAGTGGTCGTGAAAGATGGCGATGGGGAAGTGGGCGTTGGGGTGCTCGTCGAAGCCCTCAGGCACCAGGACGATGGCGGAGAGGTACATCGGCGTGCCCCAGAACTTTGTCAGCAGTTCACTCTGGATACGGATGTGGCGGATGTATTTGGTGTCGGGCTGGGGTGCGATCGGCGGGATGGTTTCGGTGAGCGAGACGCAAGCTTGGTGTGGCCATCGACATGGACCTTGGCCGGCTTGGAGTAGAGATTGCCGGGGGCCAGGTTCCAGTGCTGGCCTTCGCCCCGGTCTGGCGCCAGCTTCACCGTGGTGCCGTTGGACCGGTGGAAGGTCTGGTATATGTTCAGCACTGCCTGTACGTAGTAATCGCCGGGGGGCACGTCGTTGAGCGAGCGGATGGGATAACCGGCGGCCGTCCCGGTGATGGTTACCGGCTGGCCGGGGGCCAGTCCATCGACTGTCGTGCCAAAGACGAGCTGTGAGCGCGGGGTGTCGTCGATCTGCATCCGCGGCTCGGCGGAGGGATCGGTCGAGAGCAGCAGCAGTACGCGGCCGTCGAGCGGTTTGGAGGAGGAGCTGGCGGGAAAGCTGACGCGTGATCTGGGCCACGAGGGGAGCAGCTGTGGCTACCGCAAGCCATGCGGCCAGGAGGAAGGGAAGACTACGCGGCATAAGCTGAGAGTATACGGGCGGTATCGATGCGTTTCCGCGTTAGTTGCGCCTGCTCCGTCTGCGCACATGTTTTGCGATACTAATCGGAGTCGCCATGTCCACCCTCAAGCCTATTGTCTGCCGGTTGCTCGTCGCCGTACTCTTTCTCCCATGGACGCCCTTGGCCCGGGCCAGCGCCTACGATGCACGTCCCAAGCTGGTCATCATCCTGGTGGTCGATCAGTTTCGCGCCGACTACCTTGACCGCTACCGCGCCGATTTCAAAGGCCGTGGCTTCCGCCTCTTTCTCGACCACGGCGCTTACTTTGAAGATTGCTATTACGACTACGCCAACACCAAGACCGCTCCCGGCCACGCCACGCTGGGCACCGGCGCCTACACCGACGGCCACGGCATCTCCTCCAACTCCTGGTGGGACCTGAGCCGCAACAAGGAGCGTCCGGTCACCTCCGTCGAGGACGATCGCTATCGCATCGTGGGCGCGATCCATCCCGGCAAGGAGCCCGGAGCCTCCCCGCTCAATCTTCGCGCCTCCACCATCGGTGATTCGCTGCGCCTTGCGACGCTGGGCCAAGCCAAAGTCTTCGGCATCTCGCTCAAGGATCGCGCCGCCATTCTGCCCGCCGGCTATTCGGCCAACGGCGCCTACTGGATCGATCCCGCCTCCGGCTCCTTCATCACCTCCAGCTACTACATGGACGCGCTTCCGGACTGGGCCACCACCTTTAACACCGGGGACCGTGCCGGGCAGGCCGCGCAGGAAGCCGGCGCAGCCGATACCGTGCATTTCTATAAGGTGGTCGGATCCGACCCCAGCCGCCAACGCCTACGAGCTCGACTTCGCGCGCGCACTCATCACCGGCGAGCAACTCGGCACCCATCCGGTCACCGACCTGCTGGTCGTCAGCCTTTCCGCCAACGATTTGGCCGGCCACCAGACGGACCGGACTCGCCCCAGGCGCGCCAGATGGTCGACAGCCTTGACCAGCAGCTCGACAGCTTTTTCTACCTGGCTGGACAAGAACATTCCCGGCGGCCTGGCCAATATCTGGATTGCGCTCTCCGCCGACCATGGCGTCGCGCCCGTTCCCGCCCAGGCTCTTGCCCTCGGCATGCCTGCGGCCACCATTGACATGGACAAGTTCACTGCCAGCCTCAACGACTCCATGAACGCCAAATTCTCTCCCGGAGAGAAAATCGAATACCTGCTGCCCCAGCAGGAGCTGCCCTACCTGGCGCTCAATCGTCCGTCCTTTGAAGTCGCGGGCATCAATGAACAGGAAGCGGAGCAGGCCATTCAGCAGGCGATACCCGCTGCGGTTGCTGCCCTCGCTCCCCAGCGCCCGCACCCGGCAGCAATGTGCCTAGACCTGCCGCCCCGGAGCAATCCGCCAGCCAGGCCGCTTCCCTGAGCCCGAACGCCGCCCAGCAGCCCAACACCGCGACCAACCCTAACCCGCCGCCCCTGGCCCAGCACCATCCCGCCGGCCGGCTCTGCCTCCGGCTCCAGGCAGCGCAGCCGGCTGCGCTCCACTGGCCCACGCGCCTCGGGCGGAAGCAGCGTCCAGGCGCCACCACCAGCCCGCCGCCACCGCCGCCGGTTGTCCGCATGCCGGCCACGCCTATCGTCGTGCACACCTACACCCGCGACCAGCTTGCCTCGGGCCAGCTGCCCCCTTCGGAGTGGGGGCTGCTGCTGGCGCACAGTTACAGCCCGAATGGCGGGTGGTACGTCATGGTGATCCCGGAAGCCTACCAGATGGAGACGCTAACGGGCGGCACCACCCATTTCAGTCCCTGGTCCTATGACCGCCACGTCCCGCTGGCGTTCTATGGCGCGCCTTTCACCCCCGGGATCTACCACGGCCGGGTACAACCCGTAGACCTGGCAGCCACTCTAGCCTCCGTGCTCGGGGTCAACCAGCCATCAGCGTCGGTCGGCAGCGTGCTTACCCAGATCATTCGCATCCCGCCCCTCTCCCCGCCCCGCGCGGGGCAAAGGCAGCCACCGTCACCAAGCTGCCCCTGATTCAACACGGCCCAGCTTGCCGGCCCCCGCGCCCCGGGCAGTGATTCCGGCCATTCCGCCCGAGCCAGCTCCGGAAGCAGCTCCCAAGCTCCTCAGGGGGCGCGAAAAGCCCTTGAAGCCCGATATGAGCGTTCGCTTCGCCGGTCTTCTGCTGCGCAATCCGGTCATTGCTGCCAGCGGAACCTTCGGCTATGGCGTTGAATTTGAAGATGTTGTCTCACTTGACCGCATCGGCGGCTTTGTCACCAAGGGCCTGTCCCTGGAGCCGATGGCGGGCAACCAGGCGCCGCGCCTGATCGAGACCCCTGGCGGCATGATCAATGCCATCGGGCTGCAGAACATCGGCGTCCAAGCCTTCATCGAGAAGAAGCTTCCTGCGCTCAGGCCTCACTCCGGCACCGCCTGCATCGCAAACGTCTTTGGTTCCGAAATACGCGACTACATTGCGGTGATCGAGGCGCTCAACGCAGCGCCAGGCATCGCCGCCTACGAGTTGAACGCCTCCTGCCCCAATACCCAGCACGGTGGGATGGTCTTTGGCACCGATACCGGGATCCTCGACCAACTCGTCTCGCGAGCCAAGGCTGTTTCGCGGCGGCCTCTGATCGTGAAGCTTTCGCCCAACGTCACCTCCATCGCCCAGATGGCCCGCTGTGCCGAGCAGGCCGGCGCCGACGCGCTTTCCCTGGTCAACACCTTCCTATCCCTCTCCATCGACATTGAGACCCGGCGCCCCCGCATCGCCAACAACACCGGTGGACTCTCCGGGCCGGCTATCAAGCCCATTGCCGTGCGCATGGTCTATGAGGCCTCGCGCGCCGTCTCCATTCCGATCTGCGGACTGGGCGGCATCACCTCTGCGGAAGATGCCGTCGAGTTCCTGCTGGCGGGGGCGACCACCGTCCAGATCGGCACCGCCAGCTATGCCGACCCGCGGGCAGTGCAGCGGATCGCAGACTCCCTGGAGCGCTGGTGCGCTCGCCATAGCATCGCTCGCGTCACGGATCTGACCGGAGCCGTGCAACCGAATTAAAAGCTGGCGATGTGCATCCTACTAAAAGGAAAAGCCCCTATCCTCGGGGGAGGGCAGGGGCTTCTCCTTCATCAAACTCGTTGTTTAGGCCACGTTTCTCATCAATCGCTCCCGCAATTCCTCAGGGATGCGATCCTGCAGCACTCGAGCCTGGGCCATGGCAACTTCGGCAAGATAAACCGGCGCGGGCGTCGCCACCGCTACCAGTACCCACGTCAGCAGCGAGATCAGCAGGCCCGCGATGGCTGCTGCCTGCATGGTCAGCACGAACCCCATCTGCCACAAGTGCAGGTCCACTAAGGCCCAGTGCTGCAAAGGCTGCACCCGGTGAATGACCGCCAACGCCAACAGGAAGACCGCGATCGATACCGTGCTCAAGCCGATCAGGGCCACATCGATGGTGCGGTGCAGCCGCTGCCGCGCGCGGCAATGAGCACATTCCACCAGATGCTGTTCGTAATCACGGCGCATCTCCGGAGTAATCCCAGAGATGTCATATCTCCAGCTGGAGAGAATGTCGCCTACAACCCGATCAGTACATGCTGTTGTTCGCATTGTTATATTGAGCTGCGTACACCATAGTAACATCACCGCCCACTCTAGCCAGCAAATTCGCTAAAGCAGGAAAGCAGGCCGCCAATGGAACTTATTTGATTATAAGCAAATAGGCTCCAGCGGCATATTCTGCTCGGCCAGCACCAGCTTATTGGCCAGCAGGCTCATCCGGTCCTGCAGCGCCCTTTCCGCCGTAACTCGTGCCAGTTCCGGCAGATTGTTACATTCAGATAGATGCGCCAAAACGACATAGGAAGCGTTTCCATCATAGTTTTTCTCTAAGAAATCGGCGGCGGCCTCGTTGGATAAGTGCCCCACGCGGGACATAACACGCTGCTTGACCGACCAGGGATAGGGTCCATCGCGCAGCATCTCAAGATCGTGGTTACTTTCGATCATGAGAACGTCACAGTTTCGGATCGCCATCTTCACGTTGGGCGGTATGTATCCAAGATCGGTAGCGATCGCCATGCGGATGCCGTCGGCTTCGAAGACAAAACCCACCGGGTCAACCGCATCGTGGGGAATGGTGAATGGAGTGATAGCGATGTCGCCAATCGAGAATCCGCTGCCGGCGGCGAAGTACTCCACCCCGGGCAGGCTGCAGGGATCGTCTTGCCTGGCTGCGGGAGACTCATCCTCGCACCGGCCCTCCCCTACCGCTGCTGGGGCAAGCGTGGCTGTCGGCGGCGCTGCTTCGATCGCCTGCCGTTGGGCCAGGTCTTGTTGCCGTTGGGCCAGCCAGACGGCGTACGTAATCCGCTTATGGGGCATCATCCAGCGCATCCACGCCCGATGCGTTGCCTTCGTAAAGTAGACTGGCACACCCAGCCTGCGCGCCAGCACCGCGAGACCCTGCACGTGATCCTGATGTTCATGGGTGATCAGCAGGGCATCGATTGCCGCCGGATCTTCGCCGGCTGTCTGCATGCGCTTGAGCAGCTCCCGGCAGGAGAGCCCGGCATCCACCAGGATGCGCGTCCGGCTGCTGGACACAAGCGTGCTGTTCCCCTTTGAGCCTGAGGCCAGCACTGTCATACGCATCATGGCAAAAGCATACGCTCCCTCGCGGTGGAGTACGTGGCCCGTCGCGCCCGGGGTGCCAGCCGTAGCACCCCCGCCGCCAAATTGGGCCAATGGTAGCCCAGAAGGGGACCACGAACGCAAGAACGATGGAGAAGCCGCGAGGCAACCGGCCTCGCCGTCATGTGCGTCCGGCTTAGGTTTTTTGACGCCAGGCATCCAGCAGCTGATTCGCTCTCTGCCGATGCTCGGGAAAGCGCAGCGCCAGAACCTGAAGCCAAACCACGCCCTGGAGCTCCCGCGCGTCGATGTAGGGCGCCAGCGCTTCCCAGGACCAGCCCTTGCCTGGACCATAGGTCTTGAGCACGGTCTCGACGCCGGAGGCAGGCGACTCCGCACGCGCACCCCACCCCAGCGAGACCACATCCCAGGCCAGCGGTCCCCGGCACACATCTTCAAAGCCGTTCCACAGCAGCCCCGCAGGTGTCCTGAGCAGGTGACGGATATGCGCGTTGCCATGTAGGGCTTGGGAGCGGGCATGCGGCATGCTCAACGTCTCGGCCAAATGCCAGTGAGCTTCCCGCAGCATCATCATGTCCATCGCCAGGAGCCCACGATTCACCTGCAGGTATCTGAGCCAACGCGGGATCTTCTCCAGCACCGGGGTCAGGTAGGGCAACTGGCCGGGGTAGCTCTCGAGGACGCGATGCAACTCCTGCAGCAAGGGCAACGCCTCGTCCAGGCTCACCGCGCCGCTTGGGTCGTGCGCGACGTGCTCCCAGAACGTGATCGCGTATCCGTCAAAAACATGCGGGCCGGGATCGATTTCGCTGCTGGGCGGCGCTACCGGCGCACCCTGGTGCTTCAGAAAAGCCGCCACCTCCAGCTCTCGAGCCAGTCCGGGCAGCAGATCCGGACGCACCAACGCCATGGTGGTCGCCACGTGCGCGACCACGCGCGTTGGCGCTAGATATACCACCAGGTGCGAGCTGTCGGCCAGCACCACCGGGTGATCGCAGTTCACTCCCAGGCTGCGAGCCAGGGCAACAGCGTTCTCTACCCCTCTCAGGCGCAACTGGTCCATAGCGTTGAGGCTCCGAAAGCATTTTCACTTTTGGTGTAATGGAGGAAATTGAGCTTGGCGCAGCCGTCCCAATCGACGACGGCTGCACATAACCATAGTCTCCCACTCACAGTAAAAGTGAAAATGCTTTTAGTACTGGTAGAACCCTCGCCCTGATTTCCGCCCCAGCCAGCCCGCATCCACCATGCGAATCAGCAGCGGGCAGGGCCGGTATTTGGGATCACCGAGGCCCTCCTGCATCACCCGCATGATGTCCAGACAGACGTCCAGACCAATAAAGTCGGCCACGGACAGCGGTCCCATGGGATGCGCCATCCCAAGCTTGAAGACCTCATCCACCGCGGCGGCGGTCGCCACCCCTTCCATGACCGCATACATGGCTTCATTGAGCATCGGCATCAGCACCCGATTGGAGACAAAGCCGGGTGCGTCATTGACCTCCACCGGCGACTTGCCCAGCGCTTCGGCCAAGGCCTTGACCTGGGCGTAGGTGTCATCGGTGGTCTCCAGGCCGCGTATCACCTCGACCAGCTTCATCACCGGGACGGGATTGAAGAAGTGCATACCGATCACCTGGCCAGGTCTCCGGGTCTGCGCCGCCAGCCGGGTAATGGAAATGGAAGAGGTGTTAGAGGCCAGAATCACTTCCGGCTTCAGCAATGCGTCCAGCTCCCTGAAGAGTTCCTGCTTGAGTGCGAAGCGTTCCGGCACCGCCTCGATAACGTAGTCGCATACCACCAGGTCTTGTCCCTGAAGTGTGCCGCGGATTAATCCCAGGGCCGCCTCTGCCTCGCCCGGCGTCACTTTGCCCTTGGCTGCCTCACGTTCCACATTCTTGCGGATGGTCTCCAGCCCGCGATCGAGAAAACGCTGTTCCGTCTCGCACAGCACTACCTGGAACCCGCCGCGGGCAAAAACATGCGCGATCCCATTGCCCATGGTCCCTGCGCCCACCACGCCCACCACTTTGATCGAACGCATCTAGCGTGCCCGCGCCAGAACGCAGGTGATGTTATCGCGGCCCCCCGCCTCATTTGCTGCCGCGATCAGCAGTGCGCACATTTGTTCCAGCTCGCCGGAGGGATTCAGAATCCCAGCAATCTGCTGGTCATCCACTTCGCGCATCAGGCCATCGGAGGCCAGCAGGTACAGGTCTCCGGGCTCGACAACGAACTCGATCAGGTCCGCGGCTACCTCATCCTGCGTGCCCACTGCCCGGGTAATCACGTTGCGCATCGGGGAGGTCTCGGCTTGCGCCGGGGTCAATTGTCCCAGCCGCACCTGCTCGTCCACCAGCGAATGGTCCAGCGTCAGACGCTCCAGCTTGCCGTGCCGCACGCGATAGCAGCGGCTGTCCCCAACGTGAGCCACCCAGGCACGGTTGCCGCGGGTCGCCAAAGCCACCAGCGTCGTTCCCATGCCTGCCCGCGTCGGGTCCCGCTCCGCGCTGCGGCGCACGCTGTCGTTGGCCGCGTCCACCGCCTTCTGGAATATCTCGGGGGTCAGCGCTGCGTGGCTCATCGCGCGCATCATGGCCTCTACTGCCAACCGGCTGGCGATTTCGCCGGCGGCCGCGCCGCCCATGCCATCGCAAACGACAAAATCACAGGCGCCCTCGGCATTTCTGAGGCTCAGCCCATAGGCGTCTTCGTTGGTTTTCCGGGTTCGTCCCTGGTCGGACGCGCCGGCCGCCTCGAACTCCAGCACTACCTGCTGCTTGTCTGGCATCTGCTCTTCCCTGTGAGGCAACCGCAATTGTGCCACCATAATCTGTCCTGGAGCCGGCGTAAAGCAGCTTTTGGCTGGCCGTGGAGTCCCGTGCAGTGACCCCGCACGATTAGAGCAGATTTTTCCGCTTGCGATGTAACAGGGACTGATTGGGGAGAGCGGCGGGAGAGGGTCTTCCAGGGGGAAAACCCGCAAATCCTGGGCGGATTCAGGCGAAATCAGCCGGATATCCGACTCACCCGGCCAAGCCCAGGTCCTTCAGTTGATGGACGGAGAAGATTTGCCGCTCGCCAGTCGCCCGATCGATCAAAGAAGCGGTCAATCCCGCATGCATCGTCCGGTGGATGGCCTTGAGATGAAAGGCGGTGCTGCTGGCCACCGCGGACAGGCGGTCTGACAACGGTTCCCAATGCTCGAAGTGGGCCCGGCGTGGCTCGCCTGGCCCTTCAGGCAAGGCAATCAGCTCGAAGCGGTGGCCGGCGGTATCGCCTGGCGGATCCTTCACCAGTCGCAAATGCAAGGAATAGAACTCTGCCTCGTTGTTTTTCATAGAAACCTGCATGAGGGACTGTAGTCACTGCGGAGGGAGTGGCGAAGTGCGAACTTGCTCTAGCTAAACACGTTCAGATGCACATGCAAAACCCCGAGTTGGCCGCGCCTGACCCGTCGGTGTGCGTTTCCGGGTCACCTTCGGCAGCACCGAGGTAATGATGAGAAATGTTGTCATGCGATGCTGACTTCTTCGTACGTACCCAACACCGCGCGCATGGCGTCGCAGATTTCGCCCACGGTGGCGTATGCGCGCACGCATTCCAGCAGATGGGGCATAGTGTTCGCTGAGGAGAGGCTGCCGCGGCTGGCGTCCGGGTCCAGTTCGAGAGCATGGCGGAGGGCGGCCAGGCTATGAGCGACCGCGTCGTTCGAGCGCCGCGCGCGCAGTCGCTGGAGCTTGCCGGCCTGCCAGTCGCGCACCGACTCGCCGATACGGAGGATCTCAGGAAGCCCCTCCTCCACCACATACTCGTTCACGCCGACGATGACCTTCTCCCGGCGCTCGACCGCCCGTTGATAGGCGTAGCTTGCGTCCGCGATCTCCTTTTGTGGAAAGCCGCGTTCGATGGCCCGCACCATGCCACCCATCGCGTCTAATTTATCGAAGTAATCGAAAGCGCCCTTTTCCATATCGAGTGTCAGCCGCTCCACGAAGTAGGAACCGGCCAAAGGGTCCACGGTGTTGGCCACCCCCGATTCATAGGCCAGGATCTGCTGGGTGCGCAACGCGATGCGGGCCGCATCTTCCGTCGGCAAGGCGAGTGCTTCGTCAAATCCATCCGTGTGCAGGCTTTGTGTACCGCCTAGCACCGCGGCCAGCGCCTGGATCGCAACCCGGGCAATATTGTTCTTCGGTTGCTGTGCGGTCAGCGAAACCCCGGCGGTCTGGGTGTGAAACCGCATCCAGTGCGAGCGCGCGTCCTGGGCGCCAAAGCGCTCTGTCATCAGGCGATACCAGATCTTGCGGGCCGCCCGGAATTTGCCAATCTCCTCGAAAAAATCGTTATGAGCATTAAAGAAGAAGCTCAGCCGGGGAGCGAAATCATCGAGCTGCAGTCCGCGGCGCAGCGCCCACTCCACGTATTCGACACCGTCGTAGAGCGTGAAGGCCAGCTCCTGCAGTGCTGTCGAACCGGCCTCCCGAATGTGATATCCGCTGATCGAGATGGGGTTGAAGCGCGGGGTGAAGAGCGATCCGAATTCGATGGTATCGATCACCAGCCGCATCGACGGCGCGGGGGGAAAGATGTATTCCTTTTGCGCGATGTATTCCTTCAGGATGTCGTTCTGCAGCGTGCCTGCAACTTTTTTCCAGTCGCCGCCCTGCTTCTCGACCGTCACCAAATACATGGCAAAGATCACATTTGCCGGCGAGTTGATGGTCATCGAGACGCTGGTATTTTCCAGCTCGATTTCGGAAAAAAGAGCTTCCATATCTTCCAGCGAATCGATCGCCACGCCGCATTTGCCCACTTCTCCTTCGCTCTCCGCGGCGTCGGAGTCATAGCCCATCAGGGTTGGGAGGTCGAAGGCGACGGACAATCCACCGCCGCCATTTGCCAGCAGGTAGCGGTAGCGGGCGTTGGTCTCCTCCGGCGTGGCAAAACCGGAGAACTGGCGCATGGTCCAGAGTTTGCCACGATAGCCGGTGCTGTGGATCCCGCGTGTGTAGGGGGGCTCACCTGGCAGCCCGAGATGTCTGTCCAGCGTCGCAGCCCAGTCTTCCGGCAGGTCAGCCTGGCTGTAGAGCCGGCGCACGGGAACGCCGGAGACGCTGGTGAAACACGCCTGCCCCCATTCGTCGCGGTTGCTCCCCCCAGGGGCGCCGATGGGCTGTTCAGGATGGGCTCCGAGCGCGTCGGCGAGAGTGGTCGAAGCCCATGCCTGCTCCGCCGTGGAGGGATGACGGCCAGGGAAAAGATCTGCCGTGACTGCTTTGGCCTGGTTCGGTTCGTCTCCCTTGCCGTCACTCTGCGTCATCGTTACCCCTCACCGCCAAGCAAACTGATCAGCATAGGCGCGTTCCTCGTCCCCGAGCAACTGCGAACGCGCTGGATCCCTTGAATCCATAGGCCTTGGTAGAATAACAACAGGGCGACATGGATCCGTTTACATATTGGCGGATCATGTTCTTCAAAAACATGCGACACCCCAACGACGGGTATGTCATAAGATTGGCCATCGGCGACTGGGGGAAATATGGCAGATCGTAAACAATTTCCAGAAGTACCAGAAGTAAACGAGGCACTGACGCGCCTCTTGGAGTCGTCACGTGAAAGCGAAGTGACGGAAGATGAACTACGCGAGCAAAGGATCAGTTTTGCATTCGGCAACGCGCTGGGCTCAGAAGCAATAACGAAGGAAAGCGTTAGGCAATCCTCAAAACACGTCAGATTGCTATATTGAGGTTAATAGGGCCTGTACGTTCGCGGGCCCTATCCAGATATGTCCGTTAGAGAGAAAGACTCTCCCAAGCTGTTTGTAAAAATCCAAGAGCAAAATCTCTTGAGGCAATACGATCTCCTCCTTAACTGTATCGAGATAGGGTTTTCTAAAGGCATCGAAGCCTTCGACAAATACACACTCTGGGCGTTGAATGCGGCTGCGGTAGCCAACATAGCGCAGTTTGGTGGGCGTTACCGTCAAGGCCCTATTTACGTTGGGAATCACCGTCCGCCACATTTCAGAGACGTGCCTGATGAAATGGACCGCCTCATCTCGGTCATCCATGAAAACTGGACTGTTATAGATCATCCGACGCTCCTTCCGGCGTATGCCCTGTGGAGGATTAATTGGATTCATCCCTTCGTGGAAGGAAATGGGAGAACTGCGCGGGCCGCTCGCTATTACCTTATCTGCATGAAGCAGGGCAGGTTGCTAAGTGGAAAGAAAATCGTTCCGGAGCGTATACGGGAAAACCGCGCACCTTACTACGCTGCGCTCAAGGCTGCGGACGAAAATTGGGAAATGGGCGACTTTGATGTGAACGAGTTAGCGGCTTATCTCGAAACGTTGCTCATCGGGCAACTCGCAGATCTCGATATCTGACTCTCGAGATTCCGCCGAACAAGTCATCGCCACTCAAGGGTGATCCGCTAGCGTAGGCGCGCCTGCTCCCAGGCCTTGGCATACTTCCAGCTTACGTAGACCGAGTGATACAGGTGCAGCAGCAGGCCTTCGCGTCCGTCCAGACACCCCAGTCGAAAGAAGTAGTTGTAGACAAATGTGGCTACGGGGTTCAGCAGGACGTAGGCCACGAATGCCGGCAGTCTGCGGCTGACCTTGCCCACGCTCACCGCCTGCTGTGCCCCCAGCGTGCTGTAGCGATCCATGTGTTCGATATAGGCCGCCATGGTGGGATAGGCATCGTGCACGATATCGCCTGAGAGGCGGCCGGCCTTGCCCACGAAGTGAAGCGTTTCATGCACCGGGCGCGCTTCGAACTCGGCTGCGCCGCGGCGAAAGAGCCTGAGCTTGGGGTCGGGATAGAAGCCACCGAAGCGCATCCAGCGCCCAAGAAAAAGATTCCGCCGCGGAAGCGCATATCCGTCGAACGGCGGATCGCCGTCGAGCAGCTCCCAGATCTCTTTGGCCAGCTCGTCGCTAAGGGCTTCATCTGCGTCCAGCGAGAGCAGCCAGTCACCGGAGCATTTCTCCAGCGCGGAGTTCTTCTGCGCGGCGAAACCCTTCCACTCTTCGAGAAAGAACCGGGCGCGAAAGCTGCGGGCAATCTCCTCGGTGCGATCGCTCGAGCCGGAATCCACCACCACGATCTCATTGGCCCAGGCGATGCTGCCCAGGGTGCGCTCGAGGTTGGCTTCTTCATTGCGCGTGATAATGGCGACGGAGAGCGTTTTACGCATCGGGCGTTTTTAGTGCAGGGTTGCCGGTGAGGACCCCAGATGTTCCTTGATCACCCGGTCTACGACCGCTGCCAGCGTTTCGCCAGTCTTGGGAAGCACAAAGCTCTGTGCCTTCTCCGACCAGTCCAGCTTGAAGCTGGTGGAAAGCGCGGAAATCCACACCTGGCGCGGCGGCGTATTGGGCGTGATCACAAATTTGCCCGGCGGATCGTCGAACAGGATATTGAGCACGCCATTCTGTTCTTCGACTTCAAAACCGCCCTCTTCCTCGGCGTCGATGAGGCTTTTCTTGAGGGCGTCCATCGCGGCATCGCAGTGGCGGCGGAATGTAGTCTCATCTAGCATGAGTTGAGTGTAACAAGGCACATGATAAGAGCCATCCTCCCCGTCGCCGGGGCGCTGCTGCTGTGTGGTGTGCCTACCCTCCTGGGGCAAAGCCTGGCCCAATCTGCCCATGACTTGGTCAAAGACGTCGTTTTCAACGAGCTGCAGGAACGCCGCGAAGTCAGCCTGTGGCAGTACCGGGCAGTGAAGCGGGTGGCATCCCAGGCCACGGTCGAGCAGGAGATTGAAACCGTGTCCGGACCTGTGTTCCGGGTGCTCGCGCGCCAGGGCCGGCCGCTCGACGAGGCGGGGCAGAAGAAGGAAACCGAGCGCCTCAACAACTTGCTGCGCAATCCCGCCGAGCAGGCCCATATGGAGCAGGAGTACCGAGCTGACGAACAGCGCTTGCAGCGGCTCATAGCCGCCATGCCCGACGCCTTCTTGTACACCTACGACGGCATGACCGATGGCAATCTACGGCTTTCGTTCCGGCCGAACCCGGCCTACAATCCAGCGACCTACGAGGCCCGCGTCTATCACGCCCTGGCGGGCGAGATTTGGATTCAGCCGCAGCAAAAGCGCCTGGTGAAACTGGATGCGCACATATTTGCCGAGGTCGATTTCGGCTTCGGTCTGCTGGGTCGCATCGATAAGGGGGGAACCTTTCAGATCGGGCGGGAACAGGTAGGCCGTACTCGGTGGAAGACTGTTCTGGTGGACGTCCACATCTCGGGACGGATGGTCCTCTTCAAAACCATCAGCAAGGATCAGCACGTGGTGCGATCGGTCTTCCAGCCGGTACCGTCCAACCTTGGCGTCCAGGGGGCCATTGCCCTGCTGGAGGCGGCGCCGTAGAACATTTCTCCTGTGGGTCTACGTAAATATCAGTCCTCGCCTTCATTCCGCGCCTTCATCCTTTGACCGCCGCGCGAATCTTTGGGAAGCCCGACACACTCGCTTGCAGATCGGGTTGCTGCTCCAGCAGCTCCACCAGCTTGCGCGTGATCATCTCGTCTGCCTCCGCAACCTGCTGCAATCCCACCGGGTAGCGCACCACGTACTCCAGGCCGGTGTCGGTGTACTGCAGCTGCCCGTGGGGCTCCGGCGCTTTCATTCGAATGTCGATGCGGCGTTCTGTTGTGCCCAGTTGCCGCTGCAGATCTTCTCCATAGGAGGCATGCACCGAATGGACCGCCTCCAGGAGTTGAGCCTCCACCAGCTTGTACTTGCCACCCGGGCTCAAGGCGACAGCCACCTCGTGCCAGGCAAACTCCGACCCCGGCACCTGTTTGAAGAGCGGGGTGGTCGCTTGGAAGAGAACGGCGTTGGAGAAAACCACGATCCGGCCGGTAGGATACAAATCTACGCCTGTTCCCGCCAGTTCCATCAGGTATAGGCGAACCAGCCCCACGTCGACGACATCGCCGGTCACCCCGGCGACGCTGATGCGATCGCCCACGCGGATTCCCCATCTGCCCACCAGAAAGAAATAGGCCGCGACGGAAAGAAGAATGGTCTGCAGGCCGACGGCCAGACCGGCGGTAATGAAGCCGGCAAAGGTAGCGAGCGAACTAAACTCGCTCACAAACCCAAGGATGAGCACGATGCCCATGCAAAAGCCGATCACAATCCGGCGCAGCAGAAGAAACTGCCGCCGCCGCCGCAGATCGGCGACATAGCGGAAGGTAATGCGGCGCCAGATCTCGGAAAGCAGGAGAATAATGCCGATGGCGAAGGCAATCGCCACTACGCGCAACAAAATGCTGCGCAGGATGACGTTGGATTCGTGGGCGACGGACTGCCGCCACTGCAGATAATTGGAGCTGCTCTGTTCCAGCAGGATGATCTCCTGGCTCAGGGGAAGCGTTGCGCTCGCGATTTGCTTGAATCGCGCGGCCAGGAGGTCGAATTGCCGCCGCGTCTGGTCAGAGGGCGCTGGCTGCCCTGGCTTCAACGGTGCCGGCGCCGTTTGCGTTGGGGCCGGGGGGTTATCGGAGGCGCTTGCCAGTTGCTGCCCTTGCTGAATGGTGGCCCGCAGAGTGGCTTGAAGCGGGCTCTTGAGTTGCAGCGCTGCTTGCTGCACGCGGGCTGTTTCCTGCAGCATCTGGCTGATCTGGTGCATGGCCTGGAGTTGCTCATAAACCGCTACCACTTCGCCAATTAAGCCCGTGGAGGCGGGCATCGCAGCGGGAGCGCTGGGTGGCTTGACGGCGGTCTTGGCGGCGTTTGGGTTCGCTAGTTCCGGAGCGGAACGCCGCAGTTCGCTGATGCTGCCTTCCAGGCCACCCGTGCTGCTCTCGCCATTCGTGCTGATGAACTTGGCCATCTGATCGATCGCGTCGCGCATTGCGTTGCGCAGCTCCAACTCTCCCTGCGCGCGGTCTCGCTCAGCCGTCAGGCCTTGCAGCCTGGCTTTGCGGGCTCCCGCGATCTGCTGATCGAGAGCGCTGATCTGCGCCTTCAGCACGCTGATGCGGGCCTCCACATCGCTCTGCAGCTTGGCGATATTCTGCTGCGAGGTTGTCCCGCCGGCGCTGCCTTCGCTGGGCGGCTGGGCGGCGGGAATGAGCAGCGCTTCGGCCTGGGCAGATTGAAAGGCCAGTTGCGCGGCCTCGGCTGCCATGCTCTGCGCATTGAACTGGTACATGGTATCGCTGGGCAAGCCCACCGTCTGCACACGTGTCAAGGCATGCCTGTACCAGTCAATCACCGCGTTCAGATGATCGAGGATGGCATTGCCGCGCAATTCTGCCACTGCCTGCGCCGGGGCAGTGACCGTCCCTGCGCCTGCCGCGGCGAACAGCGCAACCGCCAATACCAGCAACCGCCGCTTACACGCCAGATAAAGCCTGCTGGCTGACTCTCGTTTTTTCGTCGACTGCATATCCCTCAGTATCGGTCCTTTCGCCGGCATTTGTTAGCATGAGGTTTGGCTACCCGGCGACAGGTGCTTAAGCTGTCCGGCATGGCCGTAGCTTCCGCGGCCTTGGCCACTCTCGCCCAGCAACCCGCTCCGGCCGATTACACCATCGACATCGCCGCCTATGCACTCGAGGTCGCTCCGCGCCGAACCGTCAAGACAATTGCGTATAACCGCCAGGTTCCAGGTCCGTTGCTGCGGCTGAAAGAAGGTCAGCCGGTCACCATCAATGTCATCAACCAGACCGCCAACAGCGAAGTGGTTCATTGGCATGGTCTTTTTCTGCCCTCGGCGGTCGACGGCGCCACGCAAGAGGGCACGCCGCCGATCCCGGGCGGCGGCCGGGCGCGCTACACGTTTACGCCGCGTCCCGCCGGCTTCCGCTGGTATCACACCCATACCTTCGCCGGCAAAGATCTCCACAAGAGCCAATACACCGGCCAGCATGGCTTCCTTCTCATAGAGCCTCGCGACAATCCGGCGCAGCATGACCAGGAGATCTTCCTTGCGCTGCATGATTGGGACGGCGACCTCCTGGCGAACAGCGATGGTTCCATGGACCCGGTCTACGCCGTCTCTACGATCAACGGCCGCACCCTGGGCTTTGGCGAGCCTTTGCGGGTCAAGTCCGGCGAGCAGGTGCGTTTTGAAATCCTTAACTCGAGCCCAACCGAAGTACACTGGCTCGCTCTTGCCGGACATCGGTTCAAAGTCATCGCGCTTGATGGCAACCAGGTTCCCCAGCCGCAGACAGTCCCCATGCTCCGCCTGGCTCCCGCCGAACGCGTCACTGCCCTGGTTGAGATGAACCATCCCGGCGTCTGGGTCATGGGCGAAGTCCGCAAACACATTATGGCGGCCGGTATGGGCATTGTGGTCGAGTACGCGGGAAGTAGCCAGAAGCCGCGATGGGACCAACCCAACCAACTTCTTTGGGACTATCTAAAGCTTGCCGCTACGGATCCTATCTCCCAGCAAGCCGATGCGATTACAATTCCGTTGGTCTTCGAATCGAAATTTGCCGGGCACGGCGCGATGGACCATTGGACCATCAACGGAAAATCCTATCCGGAGACCAACAGTCCCATCCTGACCGCGGGCCAACGCTATCGTCTGTCGTTCATCAATCGCAGCACCAACAATCATCCCGTTCACCTGCACCGGCACAGCTTCGAGCTTCGCCGCATGCCCGGTCATCCGGAAACTCACGGCATCGTGAAGGACACCGTGTTGGTTGACGCAGGCACTGAGGTCGATGTCGAGTTCACCGCGAACAATCCTGGACCGACGCTTTTTCACTGCCACCAGCAGAACCACATGGACGCGGGCTTCATGATGCTCTTTCAATATGCGTGACGTCTTCCCATGGCCGCTGTGGTGGATTGTCGCTCTGCTGGCCTTGGACGCGATCTGCGGTGCGCTCCCGGCTCGCGCCCAGGGCAACTACGAGATCCAGGTCTACGGCGCGGACACGGTGGAACCAAAGACCACCATGGTTGAGCTCCATTCCAACTTCACCCCGGAGGGACAGAAGTACGAGATCGACGGAGTGTATCCCACCAATCATCAGGAACACGAGACGATCGAGATCACGCAGGGGCTCACCAGCTGGTCCGAAGTGGGTTTCTACATCTTTACCAGCGAGCAAAACGGCCACGGCGTGCAGTGGGTCGGGGACCATATTCGTCCGCGTGTGCGCGTGCCGGACTCATGGCACTGGCCGGTAGGGGTCAGCTTATCGACGGAAGTTGGTTATCAGAGGGCAGTGTATTCGCGCGATACATGGACCTGGGAAATACGGCCGATCGTAGACAAGTACCTGGGGCGCTGGTATTTGGCCGTGAACCCCGCGCTCGAACGTACCTGGCACGGTCCGGATGTCGCCCAGGGCGTCGGTTTTTCTCCCGGGGCGAAGGTTGGCTACGATTTCACCAAGCAGATCAGCGGCGGAGTCGAATACTACGCCGATTACGGCCGGCTGGGCGCATTCGATTCCCTGCATATGCAACAGCAACAGATATTTTTTGTCACTGACCTGAACGTTTCCCCCAAGTGGGAGATCAACTTCGGCGTGGGTGTCGGTCCCACGGCGGCCACAGACCACCTGATTGTCAAAGGGATCATCGGCCGCCACTTCTCCTGGAAGAAGCCGTCGCCAGTGCAGTGATTCTCTGGGCTTTCCCCTGCTGACGAACCAATACGGGGTTAGAACCGCAAGGAAAGGCAGCTGAGGCCACCGTCCATCTTCTGAAACTCTGACATCTCCAGCGCCAGCGGACGGAATCCACGACTGGCGAGTTCCGCTGTGAGCTGCGGATACCCGGCTGCAGTCAATACACGTTCATTGACGCGAATGCAGTTGGCGGCATAGCTCTCTTCCACCGCCACCCGAATCCGTTCATAGCTTTGGAAGAGCGGATTGCCCGCCATTTCTTCAATCACCACCAGGGTGTTGTTGCCGATGTACGAGATACCGCTCTTCAGGTGGAGAATGCTGCTCATTCCGCGCACATCGATCACGGAAGAGGTGTAGCCCTGACGGCCCAGATGGGCAGCCAACTGGCGGACGCCCTCTTCATTGGTGCGCTGCGATAGGCCGAGGAAGAAGTGATTTTCAGCTTCGCAGACGTCGCCCCCGTCCAGCGTCCCAGGCGCCTCAATCTCCAGCGTGGATGGAAAGAAGCTGCTGATGGTTTGGCGCATCGCAGCGGCCTCGCCCCTGCGGCTGCGAGCCCCGGGCCGCGTCAAGATTGCGCTGCGCGCCGTCAGCACAGCGGTGTCTTCCACGAACGTCGAGTCAGGATAATCCGCATCGGCGTCCAGAGTCGTGATCGTGAGGCCGCATTCCCGCAGTGCTTCGCAATAGCGTGCATGCTGCTGAAGCACTCCGTCAAAGCGCGGAACCCCCATGAGAACGGTGGTGAGCCCCTGGGCAAAATTACTTCCAGGGATGCGAACAATGGCATTCTTGAACACGTGGTGAGTCCTCTCGAAGGATGGTTGCACAGTCTTGCGTTCAGCTTTGGCCCGGCTTTCGCAACCTCCAGCGCATCCATGCATACGCCGGAGCTGCCACCGCCAGCAGCGTCGCCGCTCGCAAAGCGCTGACCAGATCATCGTGCACCGCGGCGATGAGGAAGATGAGCGAACAAAGCAGCACCAGAACAGTGGTCACGGGGTAGCCCCAGGCGCGAAAGGGCCGCGCCATTTCCGGCTCGCGCCGTCGCAGAACCAGCACCGCGATGTAGTTGACGCAGTAGAGCATTGCGATCAGAATGGCCGCGACCGCAATGATCTCTTCGAGTTTGCCGCTGGCGATGAATATGGCAGCAGCCGCAGCGGAAAGCAGCAGGGCCGCCCGGGGTGTGCCGCCCGTGCTCACTTGCGCGGCACGCTCGCTAAACAGCCCGTCGCGGCCGATCGCAAACAGAATGCGCGGCGCTCCCAGCAGCACTGCGTTGATCAGACTCAACAATGTGAGCAGCGAGAGCACAGTGACAAAACGCCCGCTCCAGGCGGGAAAGACGATCCTTGCGGCATCCGCGGCCGGCAGCCTGGAGGCGGCCAATGCGGGGATCGATAAAACATGCAGGAAGGCCAGATTCATCAACAGATACAGACTCATCACCAGCACAACGCCGCCGATCATGGCCCGGGGCAGATGCTTTGCAGCGTCCGTATCTTCCTCGGTGAAGTAGATTGCTTCATACCATCCGTCGTAGGTGACCACAATTGCCCGAAGCGCCGCGACGATCGGCACCAGCATTTGCAGAAATCCACCGCTCCACGCAAATCCATCGGGCAGGGTTGGCGTGTTGTTCGGTGTGGGATGCAGAAGGCACGCAACGGCCAGCAGGAGAAAAGTGATCGCCGTGACCGAGCTGGTCAGCTTTTGTATTCCACTGCTCAGCCGCAAGCCAATCCAGTGCAGGGCACAAAACAAGAACAATACCGCAAGCGCAAGCGAGGTCGGCCGCAACGCCATGCGGGGAACAAGCGCGATTACATATTCGGCTGCGGCGACCGCCGCAATGGCGACCACCGCGCAGTTGTTGAGCCAGTCCGCCCATCCCACGGCAAATCCTACACCCGTGCCAAAGGCGCGCTTCGCGTACACATAGAAACCTCCTGCCTGCGGCATCGCCGCGCCCAACTCGGCGACCGAGATAGCGCCCAGCAGGGCATAACAACCGCCCGCAATCCACACCAGCATGATCGGCCAGAAGCTGGGCAGTTGCCCGGCGATCGTTCCCGGCAGGCGCAGGATACCCACGCCCACCGTGCCCCCAAAGATCACCGCGACCCCGAAGCCTAGACCGAGGATGCGTGCCAGCGGACTAGGCGAGACCGCGAGGCCGGATTTCATCGATTGCTTTGCATCGCCGGGGTGCACCTCAGTGTGCAGTGAATTTGTCGTAGACGAGTTTTGCCGCCGCGATATCTTCGATTGCGATCCCGACGGACTTGAAGACGACTGGCCGGTCGTTGCGGTCGAGGCGGGCGCCGTTCAACAGCTCTCCGATTTCGGCGGTCACTTCCGCATGCGCCAGAAGAATGTCTCCCGCCTCTCGTAAGGCAGCTTCGCGGGATTCGACCAGCACCACGCCGCGCATCACCTCGTCATCGAGCTCGCGCCGATCCGGCGTGGCTGCACCGATGGCGCACACTACGGCATCTTTCTTTAGCCATCTTCCAAAAAGAATCGGCTCGGGCGAACTCGTCAGGGCCAGAACCACATCCGCGCCAGACACAGCTTGCTCCGCTGTCGCCACCTGCGCCCCTATCCCGGTGGCGAATGTTTGCGCGTGGTCGTGCGAACGGCTCCAGACCCGAATCTCGGCGAAGGAACGGACCTTGGCGAGCGCCCGAAAGTGGGAGCGAGCCTGCACCCCACTGCCAAGAATGGCAAGCACCTTTGGTTGAGAACCAGCGAGAAGGTCAATGGCCACCGCCGATACCGCTGCCGTTCGCATCTCCGTGATCAGCCGTCCGTCCATTACCGCGAGTGGCTCGCCAGTATCGGACCGGAAGAGTTGGATCATCGCCATATGCGTGTGCTTCTCGAGCGCAGCGTTTGCGGGGTAAAACGCAACCATCTTGGCGCCCATCACGCTGCCGTATATCGCCGGCATGACAGCGAACCATGCGGTGGCGGAAGGCACACGCATGACCGTGCGCACAGGCTGAACAGCCCGGCCGGCGGAAAAATCCATCAGTGCCTGCCTGATCGCAGGGATCAGGTCATCGTAGGAGAGCACCGCTCGCACCTGATCTTCATTGAGGAATAGGAGCTTGTCAGTCCGCATGGGAATTCCTCATTATCCGACGATATTGATGTTGCGAAACTCCGCGTCTCTGGTTTGCATCAGAAAAGGCGGTGAGGGTGGGTACCGTCGCGGAAGGATACCATCGGTCTATGAACGATCGGGACAACCTGAAGTTCGGTGATCCGCTGGAACTCTTCGGGCTGTGGCTGCAGGAGGCAGAGCGGAGCGAAGCGAACGATCCAAATGCAGCGGCCTTGGCAACCTCGACTTTGGACGGTGTGCCGAGCGTCCGGATGGTACTGGTGAAGCGCGCTGACCAGCGCGGCTTTTGTTTCTTTACCAATGCGGAAAGCAAGAAAGGGGTGGAGCTCCAGCAGAATCCCAAGGCAGCGCTATGTTTCCATTGGAAGACGCTTCGGCGGCAGGTGCGGGTAGAGGGACGGGTAACGGACATGGATGCGGCCGAGGTGGACGCGTATTTCCACGGCCGGTCGCGAAGCAGCCAGATCGGTGCGGCCGTTTCCGAGCAGAGCCGCCCCCTTGCGAGCCGGGAGGAGCTGGAAGAGAAATTCCGGCGATTCGCGGAGCAGCATCCGGGAGAGGTGCCGCGCCCGCCCTACTGGCGCGGGTTCTGCGTGCACGCGGAGCGGATCGAGTTCTGGATAAGCGGGGAGAACCGGCTTCATGACCGGTTCTTGTTTACCCGCGAGGCCGGTCAATGGAAAAGAACCCGGCTGTATCCATGAGCGCGGCTCTCGAGCGGTGAAGATTGACAGAGCCGCAAAGACCGTCTTTTAATCTTGTGGAGTGTGTTTACGTTGATAGGAGGCTTGTGTCGCCATGACTGCTTCAGTCTCGCTCGACGAGCTTATCGATGCCCTGGAAAGGCAATCTGAAACCCTATTTGCTTTCCTGGACCGCGAAACCGGTGAGGCTCTTCTAATCTCGGAGGAGACGCTCTCGTTAGGCGAAGCGGAAACCGATGCACTCGATTCCCTTCAGGATTGGCAAAGAGAAGAAGCCGAGCTGGCTCGGCGTATACAAGGCTCAGATCGGTACCTCGAATTGCCCAGTCAATTCGAGGTGAATGAATGGAACATCATGGCCGATTTTTGCGATCAGATTGAGCAGAAGGACACGCGCGCGGCGTTTCTCCGATCGATTCGAGGCAGCCATGTGTTTCGTCGATTCAAGGATCAATTTACGAATTTTGGTCTATGGGATGAGTGGCATCGATTTCGCCGGCAGGCATTCGGCGACATTATGCGGGAGTGGTGCGAGGAAAATGGTATAACCCTCGCCGTCCCCCAAAAGCAATCACTTCGGCGCTAGTGTGCTGAGCTGGAAACAAATGTAGCGAAAACTAGTTTCACGGAGCCGACATGCGCTTGGTCTTGCAGGGGACGGGCTTTTACAGGCTGCGGAAAAACTCTGTTTTGTATCAGGGCACGACTTTAGTCGTGCCGTAAATGATTGAGAATGCGTCGGGCTGCCACGAATGGCCGGTTTAACTGCGCTCCCCTCGCTAAGTGCCTGCGACTTTCCGTGAAGAAAGTCGCATACGCTATCCCAAATAACTGCCCATGAGGCGGCCATTCGTGGTTTAGTCATCATGGAGTGACCGGTCCCTGCGCTGGTCGTGGGTTAGGCTGTGATTGTGATTAGGAGCACAGCTCAGAGCCACAAGCGGAGAGGAACCGGTCATGAAGGAGAAGGTACGATTTTTGGGTTTGGATGTCCATGCCGAGACGATTGCGGTAGCGGTAGCCGAGCCGGACGGCGAGGTGCGCAGCCTGGGAACGATTGCCAACCGCGCCGAGTCGATCCGCAAGCTGGTGAAGAAGCTGGGCGGGGTGGAGCAGTTGCGGGCCTGCTATGAGGCTGGTCCGACGGGCTACGTGCTGTACTGGCAGTTGAGCGAGTTGGGAGTGGAGTGCGAGGTGGTGGCGCCGACGCTGGTTCCGGTCAAGGCCGGCGACCGGGTGAAGACGGATCGGCGGGATGCGGAGAAGCTGGCGCGCAGCCATCGGTCGGGCGATCTGACGGCGGTGTGGGTTCCGGACGAGGGTTCGGAGGCGTTGCGCGATCTGGTGCGGGCACGGGAGGCGGCCAAGCAGGATCAGTTGCGGGCGCGGCATCGGCTGAGCAAGTTTCTGCTGCGCACGGGGCAGCGTCCGGGCTGGGATGAAGGCGTGGACCCAGCCCTACATGGCCTGGGTGCGGCAACTCCGCTATGCGCAGCCGGCGCAGGAGGCGACGCGGCTGGATTATCTGCACGAGGTCGAGCACATGGCCGAGCGGGTGAAGCGGCTGGAGCAGGCGATCCGCGAAGCGGTGAAGCTGGCTTCGCCGGAGATGCAGGAAGTGATCCGCGGTTTGCAGGCCTTGCGTGGCATCGCCGAGATCTCGGCGGTGACGATCGCGGCCGAGTTGGGCCAGATCTCACGCTTCGAGAGCGCGCGGCAGTTGATGGGCTACAGCGGCACGGTGCCCAGCGAGGACTCCAGCGGCAAGCGCACGCGACGCGGCACGATCACCAAGACCGGCAACGCGCATCTGCGACGCATCGCCGTCGAAGCGGCCTGGAGCTACCGGCTCCGGCCGGCCGTTGGGCCGGGGTTGCGCAAGCGGCAGAAGGCGGTGCCGGAAGAGATCAAGGAGATGGCCTGGAAGGCGCAGCTCCGGTTGCACAAGCGCTACGCCAGGCTGGCGGCGGCAGGCAAGGACCAGCGCAAGATCGTTACCGCCGTGGGGCGCGAACTGCTGGGCTTCATCTGGGCCATCGGGGTCAAGGCGGAAGCGCCAGCCAGGCGACGGCGGCCTGACGCAACAGCACAAACAGAGAACAAAACCAACTTTCCTAAGAATGAAAAAACAAAAACCTAACCACGATGAACAACGCCAACCATTTCGAGGACAGCGCCAGCCGCAGCCGAGCAAGCACGAAGGAGAATCCTCGAACGCTCTATGCGACAGGCTCAGCCGGACTCGCGACTTTAGTCAGAGGCAGCTCCCGACGGATCATGATTATGCGGTTCCGACCCGCGAATATCAGACTGATCAATCGTCGCCCATCTGCCCCGGCTGCTGCTGGCCCTGTCCTCGAAAACACAACCACCACCACACGGACGTGCAGGGGTTGACAGGTCACTCCATATCAGCCCCTGAGGTACGTCTTTCCTACTGCGCAGCCCCAGCCACGGCAGCGTGTGCGCTCCAAGGAACATCAAGCCCCGCTGTCTGTGCAGGAGACTGATGGACCTTAGAAAGGAATATCGTCGTCCGTAATTTCCGTACCGGCAAACTCCTCATGATGCACGGGCGCCCGTTGATCGAACGAAGAGGTATTCGATCGCGTCCCGCCGCCACCACCGTCTCCCTCGCCCCGGCCCGACAACAGCACAATGTCGTTGACGATAATTTCGGTGCGGTACTTCTTCTGGCCCGATGCCTGATCGTCCCACGACCGGGTCTGAATGCGGCCTTCCACGTAGAGCTTGGCGCCCTTCTTCACGTAGTCGCGGATAATTTCCGCCACTCGTTGATACGCGGTCAGGTTGTGCCACTCGGTGCGATCCTGCCACTCGCCGGCCTTGTCCTTGAACCGATCGGAAGTGGCCAGGGTAAGATTCGCGACCGGCAAACCGCTGGGTAAAAACTTGACTTCCGGGTCTTTGCCGACGTTGCCCAGGAGAATGACTTTGTTAACGCTCTTTGGCATGATGTTCCTTCTCTTTTGGGTAAGGCAGAAGCATAGCAGAACTTTCTGCCGCGTTGTTCTCACCGTGAACCAGCATTGTATGTTCCGTCGTAACGGGAAATCTCTGGTTAACTTTTCTTCATATCGCGGGCACGCGCCAGGCGGCGATTGCGCAGCCACTTGGCCGCTCCCAGCAGCGTCAGCATGCTGCCAAAGGGAAGGCACATCATGGCCAGCAACAGCGCAAGCCAGCCGGAATTGGTATGCGGACCGTGTCCCCAATGCCGCCGAAGACAGTCTCGGTCAACAGCGCGGCCAGCCCGCCAACCACCAATATCCAGATGCCGGCGCGCAGCAGTTGGACCGTGCCGTCGTCCGGCATCGGCTTGCACCAGCCGCGGCCTCCGCCTGGCTTGCATCACACAGGGGTGCTGCGTTCAACGCCACGCAGCCAGCATGGCATACACCACCACCCCGGTGACGGAGACGTAAAGCCAGATGGGAAGCGTGAAGCGCGCAATCTTGCGATGCTGCCGGAATCGGCCGCTCAGAGAGAAGAAGAAAGTGGTCAGCACCATCGGCAGTGCCACCACCGACAGCACAACGTGGCTGGCCAGAATCGTCAAATAGACCGTCCTCACCGTCCCAAAGCCGGGAAAATGCGTCTCTCCATGCAGCGCATGATTGGTGATGTAGCTGACCAGAAAGAGGGACGAGAAAACAAACGCTATGACCATCGACACGCGATGGGCAGGAATATTCCTCCGGCGAATAAAGTAAAACCCGGCCAGCAGCGCGACCGTGCACAGGCCGTTGAGCAGCGCATTGAGCGCCGGCAAAAAGCGCAGCCGTGAGACGGAAGCATCGCAGCGGATGATGGAGGTAAAGCAGCCAAAGCAGAAAGCAAACGGCAGCCGCACTCACCGCGATGATCAGTGCCACCGGGAGCGCAACCGAAGGCCGCTGGTTGGTTTCCGCTACGTAACATGTTCCTCTCTCCTTTCCGGCTACGCGGCCGGCCGGTTGGTGCGCCGGTTCACAATCGCCCAGGATGCGGCAAACGTCAGCAGGCAAAAACCGGCGGTCACCGCCAGGTTGACGGGCAAAGAAAACGCCGTAGGCGCATCGGGAAACAGAGCACCACGCAGCGCTTCCACGCCGTAGGTCAACGGGTTCAGCATCATGCAGAAGCGCATCCACCCTGCGGCCCCGCTCAGCGGGAAACAGAGAGCCCGAAAGCAGCCACAGCGGAATCAACAGCATGTTCACGATGGCGTGAAAAGCCTGCGTCGAATCCATCGGCCAGGCAATGGCAAAGCCCAGCGCCGTCAGCTCAAAGCTGATCATCACCACCGCCAGGATGCTCAAGCCGATCGCTGCCGGCGTCAGGTGCACCCCAACCAACGGCCAAAGACCAGGAAGATGATTCCTTGAATGGCCGCCAGCGTCGCCCCGCCCAGCACCTTGCCCAGAACGATCGACGAGCGGCTGACCGGAGCCGCCAGCACGGAGAGCAAAAAGCCTTCATTGCGGTCCTGAATCAGCGACATCATGCTGAAGATCGCGGTAAAGAGCACGATCATGGCTACGGCTCCGGGAAAGAAATAGCCCAGGTAATGCGCAGAGGACCTCCGTAGCCCGTACTGAAGCTATGCGCGAAGCCCGCGCCCAGCACCACCCAGAAGATCAGCGGCGAAGCAATCACCCCGGCCACGCGCGCCTTCTGGCGATAAAAACGGACAATCTCCCGCTGCCACAGAGCTATAAGCCGGCAGCCAGAATGCCCGGCGATAGCGGTCTTGACGCGCGCGCGGCGCGGTTGCGGCTATGGTCGCCATGATGTATCCTTCTCCTCGGCATCGGTCCAGAAGCGATGGCCGGTGCGTTGAATGAATACATCCTCCAGGCTGGGACGAGCCACCGAGATGCCGTCGATCTTCACCGGGAAAAGCCTCGACCACCGCCGGTCACCAAGCGATGGCCCTCTGGGCGCTCCAGCCGCACCGTGCTGCCCAGCACGCTCGGCTGCACTCCAAAACGGGCGCCCATGCGTTCCGCCAGCGAGCGCGCGGCCTCCGCGCTCGCCGTCTCAAAGAGCACGACGTCGCCGCCGATGGCCGACTTCAATTCCGCGGCGAACCCAGCGCCACCAGCTTGCCCTGGTTCAAAATCGCCAACCGGTCGCAATGCTCGGCCTCTTCCATCAGGTGAGTGGTCACCAGAATGGAGACGCCCTCCTGGTCCCGCAGCGTTCGCAGGTACTGCCACATGTCACGCCGCGCGCCGGGATCGAGGCCGGTGGATGGCTCGTCCAGCAGCAGAACCGCCGGCGAATGGATCAGGCCCTTGGCCAGCTCCACCCGCCGCTGCATGCCGCCGGAAAGTGTTTCCACATATTCCTTCGCCCGATCGCTCAGTCCCACCCGGCGCAGCACTTCTTCGCTGCGGGTCTTGAGCACCTCGCCGCGCAATCCGTAGAGGTGTCCCTGGTGCTTCAGGTTCTCGGCGACCGTCAGCTTGAGGTCCAGGCTTCTGGCCTGAAAGACGATGCCGGTCTGCTGCCGCGCCCGGTTGGGCTCCCGGGCGACATCGAAGCCCTGAATCCGGGCCATCTCCGCCGCTGGGCACCATAGCGTCGAGAGAATGCGGAAAAGCGTGGTCTTGCCGCTGCCATTGGGCCCCAGCAAGCCGAAGATCTCCGCCGGCTTGACCGCGAAGCTCAGGTTGTCGAGCGCCAGACGGTCGCCGTAGTTATGCGACAGACGGTCCAGTTGAATCGGCATCCGGCTATCCGCTCTGACCGCCGGCCGGACTGTTCGCTGCGGGATGTTCGCTCAGGGTCGCCATGCGCCTATCTCCTTCCGGTTGCGTTCAGCATCATCACCGTGAGCAGAAGCGGCAGGTAGATCACGCTGGCCCGCAGCAAGTCGCGCGCGTACCCCCGCGACTCAGCCGTGCTGAGCGCCCGGGTAATGCGGGCAAAGCGAATGGTGTAGGCCAGGTAAACCAAGCCCAGCAGCACCGCCGTGACCAGGTAGAACCGCCCGGTCAGGTGCAGATAAAACGGAACCACGCTGACCGGAATCATCAGCACGGCATAAATCAGCGCTTCGAACGCCGTGGACCAGCCATCGGGCTGCACCACCGGCAGCATGCGGATGCCGGCCCTGGCGTAGTCTTCGCGGTACAGCCAGGCGATGGCCATGAAGTGGGGAAACTGCCACACGAAAAGAATGGCGAACAGGGCCACGGCCGGCCACTCGATCACGCCCCGCGCGGCGGTCCAGCCCAGCAGCGGCGGCATGGCGCCGGGAAACGCGCCGATGAAGGTCGCCAGCGTGGTGTAGCGCTTGAGCGGGGTGTAGACCGCAACATAGCTGAACCCCGTCAGCAGCGTCAGCATGACCGTGACCGGGTTGGTGAACCAGGCCAGCACCAGCGCGCCGGCGGCGAAACAAGCCAGGCCCAGCGCCAATCCGTGGAGCAGGCCGATGCGGCCGGCGGCCAGCGGCCGCTGCGCGGTCCGCATCATTTTGGCGTCGGTCTTGCGCTCGATGACCTGGTTCAGCGCGCTGGCGCCGCAGGAGACCAGCGCGATGCCAAGAGCGCTTCGACCAGCCCCCAGTGCATGCTGGTGATGCCGGAGCGCATCGATCCCAGATAGAAGCCGGCCCATGCCGTCAGCACCACCATCGAGGTCACGCGGACCTTGAACAGCTCCTGGTAATCCGCCAAAAGGGAATGCCGCGTCGCTGCGCCGCAGGCCACGGCCAGCCCGGGCATGGCCATATCCCCGGCCAGCAGGCGATTGACGGCGTGGGCGGCTGGGGTCACAGGAGCGAATCCTGGTTTGCGGCTGGGTGAGATTGTCAACTGATTTTTCTACATGATAGCTGGCGGCGGCAGGAGCGAGCTGTTTGCTGTCTTCCATGCATCCGCAGTCTTCATGATAGCAAGCAAGCGGCCCCGGATGTTCACGGACACGGCTTCTTCTGGCACGCCTCATCGCTGACCAGGTACTCCTGGATCAGCACCGAGACCAGCACCGCCGTCGGCACCGCGATCATGGCCCCGATCGACGCCGGCCAGCTTCGAACCCATCAGCAACGCAACCAGCACCCCCAGCGCGGAAAGATCCACGCTGCTCTTCATGATGCGCGGCGTCAGGTAAGAGGTCTCAACCTGGGCGTAAATGGCATAGAAAATCGCCACGCCCAAAACTTTTTCCCAGGAGTCGGTGGCCGCCGCCAGCAATACCAGGGCCATCGAGACCATGGCGCCAACGATCGGGATGATGTTCAGAGCGCCCATCAGCACCGCCAGCGCATAGGCGTAGCGGATCTTGAGCAAAACGAAAACGATCAGGCTGCAGAGCCCGAGGATGAGCATGAGTCCGCCTTGCCCCAGCAGCCATTTGCCCATGCGCACGTCGGCGCGCAACAGTGTCTCGTTCAGCCGTCCCCTGGCGGACTTGGGGAAAAAGGACAGCATCCAGTGATAGGCCTCATCGCCTTCCAGCATGAAATACACGGTGAGAAAGATGACTGCCACCGAGGTCCGCCAGCTTGCTCGCCCAGCCGCTGATAGAGAGGAAAAGGTATTCCGCGAAATTGGAGGCAAATCCCTGCAGCTTGCATTGAACCCGGAAAGATTGAGGTGAGAAACGAAGGGAACCTTGCAGCTGATCGAGCAATTGCGGCCCGCGCGTGGGCAGCTCCGTGACCAGCGACTTGCACATCGTGCAAAACCGGCGGCAAGGCGAAGGCGAAAAACAGGGTGGCGCGCCGCCCAGGCTCAGCAACAGGAAAAAGATAGCCAGCCCCCGGCCGGGATGCCAGCTTCCGATGCGGAGCCGCGTAATGCCACGGATCAAGGGGTGAAGACGACGGCGAAGAGCGCGCTTACGTAAAGCAGCAACAGGATCTCGCGCATCAGGTATGCGATCGCCAGGGCCAGAGCGATGGCAAAGGCGAAGACAATATTGCCGCGCACCGAGCGCGATCGCGCCGTCTGTGGACGACGTCTCGCAACGCGCGCTTCAGGACTCACCATGTGTCACTTACCTCTTTCCTCCTTCGATCAGCCACTGTAGGACACTTGCTCGAGACTCGGTCGGCCACTTCCTCGTGGCCCAAGCCCGGTAGTCATTACGGTGACGTGTGCCGCGCGATAATGCGGCAGACGCCGGGTATGACGGGCCTCCAACGCTTCCGGGCGGCCAGCAAAGGACGGATTTTCCCGCTCCACAGTGCAGCGCGCCAGCAGGTCGGGCAGTTCCGCTTGCAGGAAAACCAGGCAATTTCCGGGCGAATGTATCAAAAGAGAGCGGGTGAATTCGTCCTCCACCGTGCCTCCACCGAGCGCCAGCACGATCCTCTCCTCGCTGCTCAACTGCAGGACTGCTTGCCGCTCCCGCCGCGGAAATTCGCTTCGCCATAGTCGCGGAAGATCTCCGCTACGGTGCGGTGGCAGGAGGCCTCGATCATGTGGTCCAGATCGACAAACCTCCAGCCCAGGTCTCTGGCCAGAATCGCTCCGACCGTGGACTTGCCGGCACCCATAAATCCGGTCAGGATCAGCCGGGAAAGCGGCTGCTGTGCTTGCTTTTTCATGCCCTGTGCGGATTATAGAGCGGACTTGGGGAGAGGACCTGACCCGGCCCACAATGTAGGAGCCAAAGGTGACCCTGGTGCTGGATGACTGAACCCCGGCTCATAACTCATACCCTCGCTAACCGGGGACGACCTCAGAGAAGTCGGCGATGCGGGAGAAATCGCTGAGCACCGAGGCGATGAGGGACAGGCGGTTGCTGCGCAGATGGGCCTCGGGCGCCATGACCATGACCTGTCGAAAAAGCCGTCGATCGCCGGGCGAAGCGTAGCGATACGTTCCAGGGCGTGCAGGATAATCCTGCTGGGCGCGTAGAGCTTCCACCTGGGGCGCAACTCTGGCCGCTTCGGCATAGAGCTGTCGCTCGGCGGGCTCGATGAGATCATCGCTCGCGATGGATCTCCCCGTTTGTCCTGTTTCTCCCGCGCCTGGCGAAGAATATTCTTGATCCGCTTGAACGCCGTGGAGATGGCAACAGATCTTCCGACCCGCGAACCTGGGTAAGAGCCTGGGCCCGCGCGATGGCGTCGGTCACCGTGGTGAGCCCAGTCGCGAGCACGGCGTTGACCACGTCATAGGCGTAGCCGCGCACTTCGCGGAGATAGAAGTCGAGGCGCTCTTGCAGGAAGCACCGCCCAGCGATCCGGCTGCCTTCCCCGGAACGGGCGCGCGTGCAAGCGATTGCTCAGGCGATTCGTCTCGAGCGCCGGCAAGGGTGAGCGGCAATCCCGATTCGGCGAGGATCTTGACCACTCCGTTGGCGGCGCGGCGCAGCGCGAATGGGTCTTTCGATCCGCTGGGCGCCAGACCGATGGCGAACATTTCGGCGATCGTCGCCATCCGGTCGGCCAGACCGAGGACCTGGCCTTCCACGGTCGCGGGAATGGGATCTTCGACCGAAGCCGGCAATGTACTGGGTGTAGATGGCCTGAGCCACCGCTTCGCCCAGCCCTTGCGCGCGGGCATAGAGTCCCCCGACTATGCCCTGCAGCTCGGTAAATTCCTTGACCAGCTCGGTGGTGAGATCGGTCTTGGCCAAGCAGCACGGCCTGTTCGAGCGCTGTCTGGTCCAGCGAGATTCCCTGGGCGGCCAACGCGGCGGCCAACGCCTTTGGCCGCGCGCAGGTTGGCTTCCGTCTTGGCGAAATAGCTGCCCAGATCCTTTTGGAAGGTCACCGTCTTGAGGCGCTCAACCCGCTCGACCAGAGGGATCTTCTGGTCGGAGTTCCAGAAAAAGCGGGCATCGTTGAAGCGGGCGCGCAAGACGCGCTCATTGCCGTGGCGGATGATCGCCCGCCCTTCAGCATCCACTTCGGTATTCAGCACGGCGAGGAAATGGGGAGCGAGCGCGGCCTGCGGATCCTCGACAGCGAAGTATTTCTGGTGGTCGCGCATCACGGTGACCAGAACTTCTTCGGGCAGCGCCAGGTATTCGGGCTCGAAACTGCCGCGTAAGCACGGCCGGCCATTCCGTCAGGTGGGTGACCTGCTCGACCAGCGCTTCGTCTTCACGCCAGCGCGCGCCAGGGATCGTGCGGGTCGGCCGCGTCCAGGGCTTTGCGGATGCGGTGGCGGCGCGCAGCTCAACATCAGCCATGACGAAGGCCGCGCGGAGCGCGGCGAGATAGTCGGCCGGGCGCGCGATGGCGAACCGGGCCTCCCCATGGAGGACGCGATGGCCATAGGTGACATTGGCGGCGCGGATGCCGGCAAACTCCATCGGGAACGACCTCTCTCCAGCAGACAAAGAAGCCAGCGCACGGGCGGACAAAGCGTTCCGGCTTATCCGGGCCGCCAATACATGGACTTCGGCCAGGAAAGCGCGGCGATCTCCTTGGCCAGCTCTTCGGTGAGAACCTGCTCGGCCGCGCTGCCCGGGCCGGTGAACGTGTGGCGGCAGACATATTCGCCTTTTGGGGTCGTAATCTTCTCGAGCGCGGCGACGGCGACACCGGCTTTTTTGGCAAAGGCTTGCGCCGCCGGCGCCCGGCTGGCCGCCGGGGAAGGCTACCTTCCAGGAGGGCCCGGTAAGCTGTTCTGCATGTCGAGCTGCCGGGCGAGCACGCCTTCAACGCGCACGGCAAGCCGGCGCGGAGTGGAGTAGCTGGTCGACTTTGCGGCGCCGGGCGTCCGGCCAGCAAGCGCTCGCGCGCGAAGCAGATCCTGGACCCGGCGCGCCAATTCGGCCTCCGCCGCGGCGATCATGCGGGCGGGGATCTCTTCCAGTCCTACTTCGAGTAAGAGATCAGCCATGCTGTTCATTTTCTTTCTCAGTTATGCCGTCACGCGCGATCCATGCTGCGACATAGAGCCTTGGCGATGCCGACGGCGAGGGCGCGGATGCGGGCGATGATGCCCACGCGCTCGGTAACGGAGATCGCGCCACGGGCATCGAGCAGATTGAAGAGGTGCGAGCACTTGAGGCAGAGGTCGTAGGCCGCGCAGAATCGGCAAGCGGCGAGCTCGGCCAGGGCCAGATCCTCCGGCTGCTGCGATGCCCGGCTCAGCAGTTGCTGGCACTCCGCCTCGTAGAGGCGCAGGTGTTCCCATAGCTTTTGCACATCGGCGTACTCGAAGTTGTAGACCGAGAACTGGACTTCCTCGAGGTGGCGGACCTCGCCATAGGTCACAGTGCGGCGGCGGTCTGGCCGGAATCGCGGGCCCAGATGATGTCGTAAATGGAGTCGACGTCCTGCAGAAAAGCGGCGATGCGCTCCAGGCCATAGGTGATTTCCGCGGAGATGGGATCCAGATCCAGGCCGCCACACTGCTGGAAGTAGGTGAACTGGGTGATCTCCAGGCCGTCGAGCATTACCTGCCAGCCGATGCCCCAGGCGCCCAGCGTGGGCGCCTCCCAATTGTCTTCTTCAAACTTGAGGTCGTGCTGGCGCAGGTCAATGCCGATGGCGGCAAGGGATTCCAGATAGATCTCCTGCACATTGACCGGCGGCGGCTTAAGCACGACCTGAAACTGCGTGTGCTTGAAGAGGCGGTTGGGATTCTCGCCGTAGCGCCCGTCGGCGGGGCGGCGGGAGGGCTGGGCATAGGCCACCGAAAACGGCTGCGGGTCAAGAACGCGCAGAAAGGTCTCCGGCGACATGGTGCCGGCGCCCACCTCCACGTCATAAGGCTGCTGCAAGACGCAGCCGCGCTCGGCCCAAAAGGTCTGCAGACGAAAGAGGAGTTCCTGGAAGGTAAGTGCGCTGGTTGCTTGCAGAGCCACGGTTGGATTCTAAACCAAGCTCTGTCCAGCTCCGTCCTAAGTGCCTGGTGGGCGCCGGGGTTCCCCTGCTGTGACTGGTTCCGCGCTTCAATTCAGTTAAACTGAATTTCCCATGCCGCGGCTGGAGAAAGCTGCGTTCACTCAAGGAGAAATTTGCCATGCAAAGCCGTATTGTCGGCACCACCATGCCGGTTCTCGAGTTCACCCTTGAACCGAACGAGTCCGTGATCTCCGAAGCCGGGGAACTTTCCTGGATGAACAGTGCCATCCAGATGCAGACGCACACCCAGCTTGGCGGGGGCGGAGGATTCTTCGGTGCGTTGAAAAGAGTGGCAGGCGGAGGGAGCCTGTTCATGACCGAATACCGCGCCATGGGCGGCGCCGGCCAGATCGCCTTTGCGACCAGGGTTCCCGGGCACATCCAGGTTGTCCAGGTCGGCCCTGGGCTCGAGTATTTGATTCACCGCCATGGCTTCCTCTGTGCAACGCCGCAGGTTCAGCTCGGGGTTGGGTTCCAGCAATCGCTGGGCGCGGGAGTCTTCGGCGGAGATGGGTTTCTGCTGCAGAAAGTGACCGGACAGGGTGCGGCCTGGATAGAGTTGTCAGGCGAGCTGGTCGTGAAGGATCTTGCCGCGGGAGAAACTTTGCGCGTTCACCCAGGCCACGTGGGAGCCTTCCAATCCAGCGTTTCCTTTCAGATCACCAGGATACCGGGCATCAAGAACATGATCTTTGGCGGGGATGGGATCTTTCTTGCCGCCCTGACAGGCCCGGGCCGGGTGTGGCTACAGACTCTCCCCATCGCCAAGCTGGCTCACCAGCTCATGCAATACATGCCCTCACCAGCCAGGGAGAGAACCGAGGGAGGAGTCGTCGGCGGAATCGTAGGCTCGCTTCTGAACGGGTGAGTGCCTGACGGGTTTGAATAAAGACCTGTGCGTCGATAACCCGGTCAGACTGCGCCCCGCCATGGGCCTGTGAAGCTAGGCTCGCCCCGGGGCGGCCTTTGGGGGCAATGGCTTCAGCGAGAATGCGTCTCCAGCAGAACGCAACCGGGTCGCCATGAGGAGCAAAAGCAGAGCCGACCCTGCCGGCACCAGCAAACCGATGCGAAGAGACCCGGCGCTTGTCGATACGATTCCCGTGAGCCAGGACAAAATAGCCCCGCCGAAACCGGCGACTGCGAAGACCCAGCCTGAATTTCGAGGCTGACCCGCTTTGGCCATGAACAAAGACAGCGTCAGGGGGAAGATGGGAGCCAAACTTAGCCCGGTAAGGGCGGCGCCGAGAAGCAGAAACCAGGCACCATGGGCAGCCACCAACCAGCAGGCGCCGGCGGCGGCGCCGAAAGCGGAAAGCAGGAAAAGCTTCTCCTCTGCCAGCCGCAACAGGATAAGCGGGGCGATAGTCCGGCCGAGCAGCAGCGCAGACCAAAAACAGGCAGTTGCCAGATTGCTGCGCGCGTAGTCCCATGCGACGACGCGCGTGGCGTAAGTACTCATCCAATTGCCGGTCGCCGACTCGATCCCTACATAGAGAAAAGCAAGCAAGCCAAAATATACGAGGGTACGGTTGGGCGACTCACTTGGGGTGATGACTCGCTGCTGGTCTTCGACAATCCACTGAAATCTGCTCAGGAGCGTAATCCCGACAAAAGACGCGGAGATCAAAGCCACGGTCGCACTGATGGCGCCGACGGAAAAACGGCCGAATACTCTCGCTACCAGCAAAGGGGAGAGAGTCGCGCCCAAACTCCAGCAGAGGTTGAGAACTGCGAGTGCGATGCCCCTCCTTTCGGTGAAGATGCGTCCGACGATCATGCTGTTCGAGGTCATCACCATGCCCAGGCCGAGGCCATAGCAAGCAATGGACAGCATGGCGAATGGCCTCGGCAGAAGGTGCAGCGCCAAGGCAGCGAGCGCTGTCAGCGCGTACCCACGGGCCAGGGTCTGATGGAAATTGCGCCGCACAAGAAGAGCACCCCCGGCGCAAAAGGCAAATTGGACCATCAAAAGGGTGCCGCCGTCCCGGTCGTTCAAATGGTCGAGCGCGGAGATCTTGGGCAGGACGCAGCCGAGCAATACCGTTAGAGACCCGGATAACACCCCACCCAGATATAAGAGCCTGACCGACAGATGGAGACGTTCTTTGGCTACGAAGCTTGTGCCGGTGCTAGACATTTTGCCTGGTCGATCGCGTTGACTTTGCTTTGTCCGTTCCCTTTCTAGGGGGGCCAGTGGACTCGCGGATGATCAGTTCCGGCTCCACTGCCATATCGGGAGGAGACGGAACCCCAGGAGATCTGATCCTGCCCAGCAGGATCTCAACAGCCAATGTGCCCATAGAGTGGAGCGGTTGCCGAATCGTGGTCAGACTGGGTGTCTGGAAGGCTGCTTCTTTGATGTCGTCGAATCCTACCACCGACACATCCTGTGGAACCCGGAGCTGTGCGTCGTGAAGTGCGCGGGTGGAACCGATGGCAGACATATCGTTGAAGGAGAGAACCGCGGTAAAGCTGCGACGATGCGCCAACAGCTGCTCGACCACCGGATACCCCAGCTCGGGCGAAGTCAAATCCTTGTCCAGCTGAATGGTCAATTCGGGTCGAATCGGCAGCCCCAGATCACATGCTACCTGCACAATCGCACGCCACCTGTCGTCGGAGTCGGCGCTATAAGGCTGGCCCCGCATGAATGCGATCTTGCGGTGTCCTAGATCGTAAAGGTGACGAAGCGCCAGTTCGGCAGCCCGGTGATGATCGAGGACGATGTTCGTGACCCCGCTGATGCGCCGGTGGCCGGCTATCGCAACCACCGGGATCGGAAGCTTGCGCACCAGGTGCGTATCAATGGCAATGATACCTTCCGCGCCGCGGCCAACCAGCAGACGGGGGTACTCCTCGATGAGATCAGCGCGGTGCCGGTGGTGAGCAATGAAGTAGAAATACTTCTCCTCCAGCAGGCGGTCACCGATGCCGGTCATCACTTCCGCGTGATAACCGTCGGCGAGTACCGGAACCAGGATGCCAATCGTCATAGTGCGGCGGTTGCGCAAGGAGCGAGCAAGAAAACTAGGCTCATAGTGGAACCTGCGCGCAGCTGCCCGGATCCTTTCCCGCGTAGTTTCGGGAATGGATCGTCCGGGAACGTCATTGAGGACAACCGAAACTGTCGCCGGATCGAGCTTGAGGTAAGCCGCCAGGGTCTTGAGACTAACCGGTCCAGCGGGGAGCGTGCCGCGCTTAGGCTTGTCCATTGTGACCCTGTGACCTCATCGATGTTGAGCCAGTGTGCGGCCCCACAATCAAAGTGAAAATACTTCGTGAATTACGCACGCATCGTATATCACGGGACATCTCTAGACAAGGGTTTGTCTAGATCTGGGTTACTTTCATGCCGTCCCTTCGGGACTGCCGCGCGCCAAGCAATCTTTTCCGTCTCCCTCAAAAACACATTTTGGACAAGAACGGGTTACGGCCGCCGATGTTGTTGGAGGAAGCTGGTGCGGGGGACAACTCCCTCACCTTCCCTGACATTGTAGAAACGATCTGCGGCCAGATTGGTGAGGGTTTCGATTTTTCCGGACGGCCAGAAAATCTCCAGTTTATCCACCTTTTCGTGGTCGCCAAGCCCGAAGTGGATTCTGAGATCGTTTTGCGAAAGATAGCTTCCACCGCTGAGGATCTCTCCTTCCTGGACGAGGCCGCCCGAGGTAGCCTTGATGCGCGCATTCAGGGCGAGCCGATTGGTCTTTGTTCCTTCCAGCTCGAAGCTGATCCAGTGGTTGCGAGATCGGCTCTCCACTCGAAGAATCATCGGTTCTCCTTCGAGATTCTCGATCACCACCTCCAGGTGGCCATCGTTGAATAGATCCCCAACGGCCAGTCCACGGCTAACCTGCGGAACCTGAATCGCGGCGCCGGCGAGTTTGCTGATATCCCGAAAGGTGCCGTCATGCTGGTTGAGAAAAAGCAGCTTGGGCTCGCGATATCTGGTGCCGATATCACGCGTGTCCACTTGAGGATAGACATGCCCGTTTACCATGATGAAATCAAGCCATCCGTCGTTGTCCACATCCAGAAAGGCGTCCCCCCAGCCCACATAAGGGTTGCTCGGACGGGCAATCCCGGCTTTATCGGAAACGTCGGTAAAGCTGAGCCCGCCATCATTGCGAAACAGCGCAGCATACTCCTCGCTAAAGTGAGTGATCGCAAGGGAAAATCTGCCCTTATGCTCGTAATCGCCTAGCGCCACGCCCATATTGGCCTGCTCGCTTCCGTCCAGGTTAACGGCTACCCCGGCGTCATACGCGACTTCGGTAAATCGGCCGTTGCCATCGTTACGATAGAGATAGTTGGGCTCGCCATCGTTGGCGACGAAGAGATCCAGGCGGCCGTCGTCGTTGAAATCCGACCATAGCGCCGTCAATCCGAAAAAGTTCTTTGGATCATCTACCCCGGCCTCTTTAGAAACATCGCTGAAGGTCCCATCGCGGTTGTTGTGGTACAGATTGTCCGGCGATCCCTTCAGGCCGCGAGGGCCGCACTGCACCTCGATGCCGTGGTATTTGCAGGTCAACTTGGAACCGAATGCAGGCAGATCCTTAAGGCTGAAGTCCACGTAGTGCGCAACGAAGAGATCAACCCAGCCATCCCCGTCATAATCACCAAACGCCGACCCTGTAGCCCAACCCGAATCGTTGCCGAGCCCTGCCTGCCTGGTCACATCGCTGAAGGTTCCATCTCCATTGTTGTGATAAAGGACAACCCCTCCAAAACACGTGACCAACAGATCGGGCCAGCCGTCGTTGTCGTAGTCTCCAATCGACGCACCCATAGCCCAGCAGGGGTAGCCTACCCCGGCCTTTTCCGTCACATCCGTGAACGTGCCGTCGTGGTTGTTATGGTAGAGCGCGCTGCGCGCCTTCTTACCCGCCAGTGCCATATCTACACTAGGCGCGTTGGTGAAGTAGATATCCGGCCAGCCGTCGCGGTCGTAGTCGATGAGCGCAACTCCTCCGCTCATCGATTCCACGATGTACTTCTTTTCGGGTGAGGAAAGATGGTCGAAGTGAATACCTGTAGAACGCGTTATGTCGACGAGTGGGGAAGATCGCGGGTTGGCTGTCGAGCCGGAGAGCGGGATGCATTTGTACCGGGAATGAAAGACGAGGAGTTTGGACCGCGAGTATTCGCGGCGCCGGCCTGTCGCCCCCAGCTGAATTGGCAGAATATCGTGAAGGTGGAGAACAGGAGAAACACAGCTCTTCCGGAGTTGGTGTGCAGAGCTCTGCGCGTCAGCGTTGTTACCTCCACTCTACCTCGAGTTCTGCTCTTCCTCGTGAAGCCCGGCCGGATGTACCTGCATCTCTTTGAAAATCGGCTCGAGCTTTTCCTTCAGTGCCTTGTATTTCTTATATTCTTCCACCTCGTGTTCGGAATCGGCGGTTCGTCCCAGCTGGCGATAGAGCGTGCTGAGGCGGAAATGGGCGGCTGCGTTCGTCGGCTCGAGCTGCACCGCGCGCTCCAGAATTGGCAGGGCCTTGGCTTGCTCGTCCTGGACAATCAGGATCTTGGCCAGGCCGAAGTTGGCCTCTGCATCGTCGGGCTGCATGCGGAGTGCTGCGGAGTAATGCGCCAGCGCTTGGGCAGAATCCCCCTTGTGGCTCGATATATCTCCCAGCCTGCATTCCGCCTTTTCATCGAAACGGTTCTCAGCGATCGCAGCTTTGTACTCCGATTCGGCCTCCTGCTTGGTCTTCGCATCCTCGGAGCTGCCGAGCAACTCCCCCAGTTCGAAATGAATGCCAGGAAGCTTCGGATCTATTTCCAGGGCTTTTTGATATTGCGCGCGTGCTCCGGCGGTGTTACCCCGTCTGGCTTCTTCGTGCGCCATGAGCTGATGCATCTGTGCTGAGCCGGGAGCTGCCAGTGCCAGGGTCAGCATCGCTTCACCGGTGAGGTCGGAATAGATTCGATAGGCAGCGTAGAGCACTGCGGGGTTGGCGGGGTCCGTTTGCCGGAGAACATTCACCACCGAGCTGGCCTTATCCAGGTCTTGGCTTGCTGTGTACAACTCGATCAGTTCCATCCCGATTTCTACTTTGAGCTTCTGTTCCTCGATGACCGGGAAGGCTGCTTCCAGATGATTGCGGGCATTTGCCGTCTCCCCGGTGCGCTTTTCTGCCATCCCCAGCAGTGCCTGGATTTTGGTCAGGTTCGGCTGCATCTCCAAAGCCGCGCGCAAATGAGGAGACGCCTTGGCATACCCGCCCTGAAAGAACAACAACACGCCCAGGTTAGCTTGCGCGTCTACATTCCTGGGATCGAGCGCGACCAGGGATTCAAATTCCGGGATGGCGAGTTCCGGCTTGCGCTCGTTCAAGTATTGCTGGGCCAACCGTGAGTGCGTTGCAATTTGGTCTTGAGGGCTGGATCCTGTTTGAGGAAAAGAAGGAAAGGCGGTGAAAGACATTAGGAACAGGATGCAGAGTTTTTTTTTGCGCGCATAGCCATCGAATGATACAGCGCCAACGGGTTTGAGACAAAAGGGCGGAAAGGACGCGGCCTCGAGTCCTTTCCGTTGAGAGGAAATACTGTGAAACCGCTTCCCGGGTCCTGAGTTAGAAGTTCGCACTATAGATCCCAGAGAGCGGAGCTAGGGCAAATGACTGAAACTGCAGGTTCCTGCGCTCCCCCGGATTTCCTGTCGAGGTTGGTAGCGCAGGGAACTTGATGCGGCTTTCTTTACGGACTAGGAACCGCCCAGGCGCGACAGCGCCGCGGCGGTCGTGAGTTTTCGCTCCAGGTGGCGCTCCAGGCTTTGAATGGCGAAGCGGCGAAGGTCGGCGCCGCGGCTGCGGGGCCACGATTCGGCCGCAAAAGCGGACGCCGGCGAGCGGAAGATGCGAACCGCCAGCATCTGAGAATCCGGCGTCAGCGTGACGCCATGAGAACCGTTGTCTCCCGCCTGCCTGTGCTCCACGCAAACCAGCCCATCCGAGAAAAAATGGAAATAGGCGGGCTGCCCGGCAAGCGAAGCGCCGCAGAGCAGACAGCGGCTCAAATCCGGGAGCCAGCCCATAAGACGCGTCGTCCAAAGGGCAAAGTAGGTGATCGGCATCCAGATGTGATCGACGCGGGTCTGCTCCAGCACCGAGAGCAGCAGGCGGAAGACTACGTCGTGCGGATCGTGGTCGGGGAGCGTCTGCTCCAGAACCTCGGCGAAAAAGGCGAGGGCGGTGGCCCGCGCATAATCGACCGGCTCGGCCAGCGGCGAGTGGAGAATTTCGAAAGAGTCGAGACGCACCAGCTCCTGGCTGGGCTTCTCGGCATAGTGGGCGCGGACGTGGGTCATCGGCTCGAGCGCGCCGCCGAAACGACGCCGCGACCTTGCCGCTGACTTGGCAACACCCTTGATCTTTCCGAAATCCCGGGTGAAGAGCGAAACGATCTGGTCGGCTTCATGAATGGGCCAGGTACGGAGGACAACGGCTTCCACCTGGTGAGCGATCATGGCTGCGCAACCGCGCCAGGACAGGCCTAGCGGCCGAAGTGGGCAGAGTTCTTGTCAGCAAAGCCCGCCCACTTTTCGGGCAGGTCGTCGCCGGCGAAAATGGCCGACACCGGGCAGACCGGAACACAGGCGCCGCAGTCGATACACTCCACCGGATCGATGAAGAGCTGGTCGGTTTCGGCGTACTTCGCTTCATCTTTCTTGGGATGAATGCAATCTACCGGGCAGGCATCGACGCAGGCTGTGTCCTTGGTTCCGATGCAGGGTTCTGCGATCACGTATGTCATAAATACCGTTCTCCCGAAGGCGAATAAGTGAAACCAAATTGTACAGCAGGAATGAGGAATCGCAAGCATGCAGCGCGCCAAGCGCCGCGCGGCGAACTCGGCGGCTGTGGGCACCGGCTCGATCTCGCGGCCCGCAAACATGTCCGTCAAAGAAGCCCAGGATCTCCTCGGTGAGCAGACCGTTGGTGGCCAGAATCTCCTGGCTATCGAGACGAAAAGGCGTGCCATCGAAGCGGACCATGGCGCCACCCGCCTCCAGCACCAGCAACGCGCCGGCCGCTGTATCCCAGGGGTTCAGATTGAATTCCCAGAAGGCGTCGACGCGGCCGGCCGCGCAATATGCCAGATCGAGCGCCGCCGCGCCGGCCCGGCGGACGCCGTGAGAGCGCAACGTCAGTTGCTGGTAAAAGTGGATGTTCGGGTTGGCATGGCGCTTGTGGCTGGGAAAGCCGGTGGAGAGCAAACTCTCCTGCAAGTATCGCGACACGCGAGACATGCAGGCGGCCGGCACGGCTCTGAGGCCCTTGCAGCCAGGCTCCTCTTCCCTTTTCCGCGGCGAAGAGTTCGCCGTGAACGGGATCGTAGACCACGCCCGCCACCAGCTCCCCATCCTGATCCGGCGCCAGCCCTGGCGGCCGATGTTCGAGACCCAGCGAAATATTGAAGAACGGAAAGCCGTGGGCGAAATTGGTGGTGCCGTCGAGCGGATCGACATACCACCGGTAAGCGCGCTCCAGGCCGGAGCGGGTTCCCTCTTCGCCATAGATGCCGTGATCGGGAAACTGCTCACCGAGCCGGCTGACGATGAGTTTTTCCGATGCCCGGTCGGCTTCGGTCACCAGGTCTACGTCGCCTTTATATTCCGCGGTCACGCCGCGATCGAAGTAGCCGCGAAGCAGTTCGCCGGCCTCCAGAGCAATGCCCGCTGCGCCGGCGGCAAAACCAAGATCCAGTTGCTGCGGAAAGTCCTTCAACGTGCACTTCTCTCATCGCCGTTGGCGCTGCGCGCCTTGCTCGCTTCGCGGCGGCCGCGTTCGCTGATGGTCCGGATCTGGTGCTTGTAGATGAAAAGATTGGGCCGCCCTTCGCGGGTGAGCCGGATCATGGTGTCGTCGAAATACTCGATCCACCCGGAAACGCTCTCGCCGTCACGCAGTTTGACCGTCACTCTCACCTGCTTCTCGCTCAGGAACCGCAGGTAAAGCGTCTCCTGGCCGGTTTCGCCGAGAGGCGGCTCTTTCTTACCCCGCCGGGATGGGTTCTGGGTTGCCATGTTGTGAATGATAGCTGCATACAGAGATGCCGTAACCGGGCCTGGTGGATGCACTCAAAAATCCACGTGCGCCCGCACCCCGGGAACGATGACCGGGCCCCGGTCCCGATTGTAGCCCGGATTGTTGACAAAGGAGAGCTGCACCGCCATGTAAAGGCCGCTCACCACGTGCGCGTTGTAATAAGTCTCGCTGACCGCTTCGCGGCCGTAGTTCAGGCGGCCATCGCCGAGGATGAACCCCAGGCCGCCGAGGGCCAGGTATTCCCGGTGCTTGGTGCTGATGCCGCCGGTTTCAAAGGCGCTGCCGATCTGGTCTTCTTTTCTGCCCCACGCGTCTCCGGGGAGTTCGAAGCCGAACGCCACGGTGCTGTTCATCTCCGTGTAGGCGAACGACTCGTGATGCCCCTCATTCCATCCGGCGCGGAGAAAGGCGCGGAAATTGGCCGGGAGCTCCTGCTCCACATTGAGGCCGAAGCCCTGCTTCAACGAACCCTGGTGGCGGTAGCAGGGTGATGTCGGGAACCTTGTCGACGCCCTGCTGATAACGCCGCAATGGCCTGGCCATAGTCGCCCATATTGGCATGGTTCAGATAAGCCAGGGGACGGATGTGGGTTTCCAGGCCCTGAAACCATTGCGGCTTCCATTCCAACTCCAGGTTGTCCGCGCGGGCGCGGCGCAGATCGGCCTCGAGATCGATGCCGTTGGCCACCGTCGGCATCAGTGCTTCGCCGATAGCGCACTTCGAATTTCGGTCCGGCATAACTGAGAATCGCGGCGATCGGTATAGCCGCGCGTGTTGGCAGCGTAATCGTAAGCGCCATTGTTATCGATGGCCCAATTGGTGAACTGCAGATGGCTGTCGCTGCCCACGGAGTTATTGTCGAAGAAATCGACCATGCCCCATCTTGCCCATGGTGAATTCGATACGCTGCCTGGGAATCGAGTCTCTGCAGATAGAAGGGATTGGGCTGTTCCTCGACGCGGTCCGCGGTCAAGGGGAACGGTCTAGTGGATAAAATAGCGGGCGGCGTAGACGCCCTGGCCCAGGGATGGATTGCGCACCACGTCAAGATTGGGGAACGCCGCGATCCCGAGAGCCTTGCTCAGCCCCTTGCCTCCGGCCTCCTCCGCATCAAAGATAAATTCGGTCCAGCGGGTGAGCTTGATTCCCGTGTAGAGGGTAAGCACGCGGGAGAGCGCGGTCATTTCCACCCGGCTTTGGAAGCTGTTGGTCCCGGCGTAGGGGGAGTGAAACGGTTCGTGGGCCTGGAAGATGAAGTTGGCCTGGCCCGAGATCCAAATGCGGTCGGCGATGAGGTGGTGCAGAAAGACGGCCGGATTCAGCCTGGTCGTCGGACTGATCTGCCTCTCGCTGGTTGATCTGGGGCAGCGATTCCCGGCTGGCGGGCGTTGGGCCTGGCGGCGGATTTTGCTGGCCGGAGGCCTGAGTTGGAGCTGGGGCAGCGGGGCATCGGGCGGCACGCTCGGCGCGCTGCGCCGAGCTGCATCGTGGCGGCCCAGGCGGGAGGTGCCGGCAGCCACAGCAGTACGGCAGAAAGCAACAGCCAAAGACGCATCAAAACCCCGCGAAGGAATAGGAACCTCGGACGAGGTTAATTGACAAGACCTTAACAAATGTCACGGGCTCTTGAATTCTTTGCAGCATGCAGAATTCAGCCCCATTTGCCGGCGAGGGGTATGCGGCCATCCCCGAATCGCTTCCGGCCGCTTCGGACCGGCTACGGCACTGGCGAGGGATAATACCCGGGCCGATTGCGGATGACGTAACCCGCACCGGCGGCCGGGCTGCGCAGCTTGACGGAGATGCTGCGAAAGCCGCTGCCGGATCGGTTCGACGGATAGTAGCCGAGCAGGTATTGCGTCCGCAGGTCTTCCGATAGCTGGGCAAAGGTCCTGTCCAGCGAAGAGGAATCGGCATAGTAGTACTTGCCCCCGGTCTGCTGGGCAAGGGTGATCAGGGCGTGTTCTCCGGCGAGATCGCGGCCGGCGCTGGCAGCGATGGGAACATCGATGATGGGGTAGACCATGACCTCGCCGCGCAGAGCCTGTTCGAGCGCCATGTCATAGGTCGTGCCTTTGACGGTATTGCCGCCGTCGGAGATGATCACCAGCACCTTGCGGCCGGATCGCGGCGCCAGGCTTTGCGAAGCGAGATAGACGCCGCTGTAGAGCGCGGTGGCGGCGCCTCGCCCCATGTCGTTCAGCCCGCGATCGATGCGGCCCGGGTTGTTGGTGAAGAAAACCACCTCGCGCACATTGTCGGCAAACTCCATCAGGTCCAGGTGATCGACCGGGCGCAGCAGCGAATGCACAAAATGTCTTGCCGCCTCCTGCTCCAGACCGAGGTCTTTATGCACGCTGCCGCTGGTGTCAATGGCCAGGACAATCTCCAGCGGAAGCTCGGACTGGCGCTCAAAAACGGCGATCTTCTGCGGATGATCATCTTCGGAGAGCAGAAACTCGTCCCGGGTCAGGCCGGGGACCGGAGCTCCTTTGTCATCGGTAACATTGACGAAGACATTCACCAGCCGGACATTGACGCTGATGGTGGGCGGCTCCGTAGCGCTGCGGCGTCGCCGCCAAGGCGGCGCTGTCTGCGCGTGGCCGGCGAAGCGCAGAGAGTAAGCGCGCAGCAAACGGCCGCGCAAAGTGGTTTCACGAGCCGGCCGTTCCCTTCTGCACCAAGCTCGGATGGGAACGGTTCGCCATCGGCCCAGACCGCTCCATCTTCGAAGTGTTCCTTCTTCCAGATGGGCACTGTCTTCTTCAGCGTATCGATGAGCCAACGGCAGGCTTCGAATGCCTGGGCGCGATGCGCGGAAGCTACGGCAATCAGAACGCTGGTTTCGCCCACTTCGAGCCGGCCCAGGCGGTGCACCATGGCCACCTGGCGCACGCCATGCACAGCGATGGCCTCCTCGGCGAGGCCCTGCATCTGGCGCAGCGCCATCTCCTCGTACGCCTCGTAGACCAGGAAGAGGGTGCGCCGTCCCCGGGTGTTGTTGCGGACAATGCCGTCAAAGACCACCACGGCTCCGTCCTCCCCCTGCTTGATGGCGGCCACCAGGGACGCAGAATCGATGGGCTCCGTGACCAGGGCGATCACCGGGAGCTCGGCACAGCCGCCGCTGACCGGAGGCAGAAGCGCAACTTCATCTCCGTCGCGCAACAGGCAACCACGCGCCGCGTAGCTCTGGTTCACGGCAATGGCCAGCGCGGACCATAACTTTGGCTGCTGCGGCAGCAAGTTGGCGGTAATGTTCGAGGACCGCATCCACCGTCGCGCCCGAGGGCAGATCGAGCGTCTGGCTCTCGCTCGCCAACATCTCCTTCAGCACTCCAAAGAACAGGACCGTGACCCGCATGGGAAAAGAATATCCGAAGGTCCATCTGACATGAGGTTAGACGCGGCCATGGGCAAAATGGCGCGCCCTGGCGAGGGTCAGACCAGGACGGGTATGTTGGCCACTCCCGCAGTTCCAAAGACTCTGCGGTAGCGCGCTATTTCCGATCTGAAGCCCGGTCGCCTTGGCGAAATTATCCGAGAGTTTCACCGCCGGCCGGCCGTCGGCCTCGGTCATCTTGCAGATCAGGCTGGCGGGATGGAATCCGTTGCCGCCATTGGGGTGGCAGCCGCGAAAATCGTTGGTCAGCAGCGTGCCCCAGCCGGCGCTGAAACGGATGCGCCGGCCGGGAGTCCACTTCGCCGGGTCATTGAGGTCAGCCGCGCTGTGAAAATCCTTGGGCGTCAGGCCGGGCGCCATGGTGCCCATGAAATAGGCATGCAGGCCGAGGATGTCTTCCACGTCCATGGCGTCTGAGGCGATGATCAGCTTCTGCTTTGGGTCCCGGCCCCGCTGCTTCAGCCAGGCAATGTATTCGTCACCCGCAACGTAGGGATCCTTGCTGTCGATGCGCTGCCCGGTCCAGTCCGCCGTCCAATCCGGAGCATCGGCCAGGAACTGCGTTGTGCCGTAGGTATCGGGCAGCATGATACGAATCTCGCGGTCATAGGTGCTTTGCCACAGCTCGAGAATGCGGTACTGCGAACTCTTCAACTCGGCGTCGCTGGTGGCCATGGCAGCCAGCGCCATGGGCAGTTCGTGGGCATTGGTGCCTACCGCTTCGAGGTTATGTTTGTAGGCCAGATAGGTATTCGAGGTGCCGGTAAAATGCTCGCCAAGCGCCGTGTTCATGGCCTTCACCACGTATTCCTGCCACAGGAAGCTGTGCCGGCGCCGGGTGCCGAAGTCCGCCACCCTTAGTTCCGGAATCCCGGTCAGCCGCTCAATCTTGCCCCACAGCTTGGCCTTGGCCTGGGCGTAAAGAATGTCCAGCTCGAATTCGCTCATGCCCTTGAAGGCGGCGCGCGACTTCAGCTCGTTGATGATGGAGAGGGCATAGATCTCCCACATCGTCGCTTCGGTCCAGAGCCCGTCGAATTCCAGGTGGAATTCTCCCTCTCTCACCGTGAGCCGGTAGCTGGAGAGGCGGAAACCATGCCCCAGCCACTCGAGAAAGTCCGGCTCGAAGATACCGCGGCGGCCGAAGAAGGTGTTGCCGGCCAGCCAGATCAGCTCCGATTTCAGAAAGCGCAGGCTGCGCACGTGCTCCAGCTGTTGCAATACCTCTTCGCGCGCAATCACGTCCGCCAGGCGCAGGGACGAGGACCGATTGCTCACCGAGAACGATACCTGCGTCGTGGGGAAATGCTTCCAGATGAACTGAAGCATCAGCAGCTTGTAGAAATCCGTATCCAGCAGGGATCGCACCACCGGGTCCAGATCCCAGTTATGGTTATGCGCCCGCTCCGCAAAATCAATGATCATCGATGATCCTTGAAGATAACGCCTCCCTCGAGCAGCTCCAGTTAGATGGTCAACGGATGTCTTCGGAGGCTATAAAGCAATGCGCATCTCGAACTTCTCGCGCTGCGGGTTCGACGATCTGCACCACCCCATGTCCGGGATTGACCTCTTCACGCAGACGCAGCAGGCCAAACTTCTTGAGCTTGTTCACATCCCTGGTCACCGAGCCTCGGTTGCGGCCCAGCTCCTCCGCCAGCGCTGAAATGCTCATCCGCTTCTTCCGCACCACCTGGCAGAGCCGAATTCGCTGCGCCGTCAAGCATTCGAGCATCTCGAGTGGGTCTTCGAAGGTGATGATCCTCTCCGCTTCCACCCGCTCACCCCTCGACATTTTCTCGGCGCGCTCCAGGGAACGCCGCACATGCCCTTCGAATCCGTCGAAGAAAATCTTAGTCTTCATAGCTTCTCCTGAGTTCCTCTGCCTCTCTATAGCAGACAAAGACGTCGTATGCGCCTTTCCTTAAAGAAAGGCGCATGCAGTTCGCCATTACGCCAACGAGTTTCACAGGAAATCCGGGGGAGCGTAGTGGAGGGACAACTGCTCTAATTAGCAGCTGCGATGCTCTACAAGTAGCATCAACGTTCGATTGCTACTCGAGAGCAAAAGAAAAGGCCCGCTGGTTGGCGGGCCTTCTCGAGTGATATGGAGCAGCAGGTCTTCAGACCTCGGCGTGTTCGATAATCGTCTTCCCGAACTGCCTCATCCTTCTTCTCTTCGCTGACGGACTTGGGCAGCGCCACCGCCAGGACGTCTTCGATACGGCTGGCGTAGTGGATGCGCACACCCTCGATCTGATCCGCGGTCAGGTCCTCCTCGACGTTCTGCCGATTTTCCGCCGGCAGGATGACGTCCTGCACGCCGGCGCGCTTGGCGGCGAGAAACTTCTCCTTGATGCCGCCTACCGGCAGAACATTGCCGCTGAGCGTGATCTCACCGGTCATCGCCGTGAGCGGACGAACCGGCGTATCGGTCATGAGTGAAACCAGGGTGGTTGCCATGGTGACACCGGCCGACGGACCGTCCTTGGGGATCGCTCCCGCGGGAACGTGGATGTGAATATCCAGGTCCTTGGTGAAGTCCTCCTCCAGCCCCAGCGAGGCGGCGTTGGAACGTACCCAGGTAAGCGCAGCCTGCATGGATTCCTGCATGACCTCGCCGATCTGCCCGGTCATCTTAAAGCCGCCCTTGCCCTTCATCCGGTTGGCTTCGATGAAGAGCACATCGCCGCCGGCCGGCGTCCAGGCCAGACCGACCGCTACCCCGGCACGCCGGGTGCGCTCGGCCAACTCGGTATCGACGCGAACCTTGATGCCGCCCAGGAACTCCTGAATCACCGCCCGGTCGACGACCAGCGTGCCTGTCTTGCCTTCGGCGATGCGCCGCGCCTGCTTGCGGCAGACGGTGCCGATCAGCTGCTCCAGTTTGCGCACGCCCGCTTCTCGCGTGTAGTGGCGCACGATGTAGCGAACGCCTTCTTCAGGAAACTCGATCTCGGCTTCGCCACCCTCCTTGGGCTCGATGCCGTTCTCCTTGATCTGCCGCGGGATGAGGTAACGAAACGCAATGTGCGTCTTTTCGTCCTCGGTGTAGCCCGACAGGTCGATGATCTCCATGCGGTCGCGCAACGGCTCCGGAATCGGATCGAGCATGTTCGCGGTGCAGATAAAGAGCACCTTGGACAGATCGAACGGAACATCCAGGTAGTTGTCCCGGAACGTATTGTTCTGCTCCGGATCCAGCGTTTCCAGCAGCGCCGACGCCGGATCGCCACGGAAGTCGCGGCCCAGCTTGTCGATCTCGTCCAGCATAAAGACCGGATCGTTGGTCTCCGCGCGGCGCAGCGCCTGCATGATCTGCCCGGGCAAGGGCCCCGATGTAGGTACGGCGGTGGCCGCGAATCTCGGCTTCGTCGTGCATGCCGCCGAGCGAGATACGCTGGAACTTGCGGCCCAGCGCGCGCGCGATGCTGCGGCCAAGCGAGGTCTTGCCCACGCCTGGAGGTCCGACGAAGCAGAGGATCGGCCCCTTCATATCGGGCTTGAGACGGCGCACGCTCAGGTAGTCGAGGATGCGATCCTTTACCCGCTTCAGATCGTAATGATCCAGGTCGAGAATCTCCTTCGCCTTGGCGATGTCCACTTCGCCGCCGGTGGACTTGGCCCACGGCAGTACCGCCAGCCACTCGACGTAGTTGCGCGTGAGCGAGTAGTCGGCGGCCATGGGAGACATCCGCGAAAGCCGGTTGAGCTCCTTGGTAGCCTCCTTCTTCACCTCTGCCGGCATGCCTGCGGCTTCGATCTTCTGCCGCAGCTCCTCGATATCCTTCTGGCCCTCGTCCAGCTCGCCGATTTCCTTCTGGATGGCCTTCAGCTGTTCGCGCAGGTAGTAATCGCGCTGCGACTGCTGCACCTGGTCCTGGACTTCGGTCTGGATCTTGTTGCGCAGCTGCTGGACTTCGGCTTCCTTGGCCAGATGCTTGTTGATGCGCTCCATGCGCAACATCACGTCGGGCGTCTCCAGCAGTTCCTGCTTGTCGGTGGTGGCCAGGAACGGCAGCGAGGAAGCAATGAAATCGACCAGGCGCCCGGGATCTTCAATATTGAGCGCGATGGTCTGCAGCTCGTCGGAAAGGGTAGGCGAGGTGGTGACGATCTGCTGGAATTGCGCGATCACATTCCTCTGCAGCGCTTCCAGCTCGGCGCTCTTGCCCGGATCCACTTCCGGCAAATGATCGACCGTGGCCATCATGAACGGCTCAAGTTGAGCAAATTCGCCCAGCTTGACCCGCTCCGTGCCCTCGGTAAAGACGAACAGGCTCTGGTTGGGCATTTTGACGACTTTGTGCACCGTCGCCAGGGTGCCGACGGAATACAAGTCGCTGGGCTGCGGGCTGTCCATGCGTTCGTCGCGCTGCGCGACGACCACAATGGTCTTCTACTCTCCCAAGGACTGAATGAGTTGGATGGAGCTCTCCCGGCCGACGGTCAGCGGCAGCACGGCATGGGGAAACAGCACCGTGCTACGAACCGGCAGAATGGGCAGAACCCTTCCCTGAGAGCCACCCTGCTCCCGCCGATTGGGGTCGGTTGGATTGATGATGCTTAAGAAATCGCTCGCCATGAGTATCCTTCTATCAGATTATCGACTATAGGATGCTGCAGATCTCTATAAAGTCGCAAAAGGCCCGGTCTCGGCCCTGGTGCATGCTGCATTCCGGTGACTCGATCGTCCCGCGGAAGTATCCAGCTCTTCTGCTTCATCGGCCCAGCTTGACCCCTCGATCATCCGCTCCAGCGTAGCCGCGCCACTCAGGAAAGCGGCTGAGCCGCCGGGTAATGCCCCAACTCCTTGACCAGCAGGCACTGCCGGCGAAGTTGATCGAGGGCGGCGCTGGTCGCGGCCGGGTCGGAGACCTGGTAGTCGACGTAGAAGACGTATTGCCAGGGCTGGCCATGTACCGGGCGGGATTCTATCTTGCACAGATTGGTGTTGTGCTCGGCGAATACCTGAAGCGCCGAGACCAGGGTTCCGGGGCGGTTTGCGACGGTAAAGGCGATGCTGACTTTATCTGGATCGGGAACCGGCCGGACCTCGGCGCTGCTGCGAATCAGGAAAAAACGGGTGTAGTTGGCCGGATTGTCTTCGATGCCGGCGGCCAGCACCTCTCCCCCGTAGGCCAGGGCGGCCTGCTCGCTGGCGATGGCGCCGGCCTCTCTGTCTCCCAGACCGGTTATATGCTTGACGCTGCCCGCGGTGTCGTAGAAGGGGGTGGGCGTCATCTCCGGATGCTCGCTCGAAAAATCGCCGGCACTGGGCCAGGGCGACGGGATGGGAGAGGACCTGGCGAATATCTTCGATTTTGCTGCCCGGAACGCCGATGAGATTGTGGCGGATGCGCAGCAGGGATTCCCGCTCGATTTGCACCTCGGATTGAAAGAGAAGGTCGAAGTGTTCGACGACGGAACCGGCGAGCGAATTCTCAATCGGGATGACCGCGGCGCAAACCTCGGCGTTCTCGACCAGCTTGAAAACCTCTGCGGAGAGGGCACAGGGAACAATGGTTGCCTGCGGTTCCATCTTAAGTGCGGCTTCGTGGCTAAAAGATCCGAGCTCTCCCTGGATGGCGATCCGCATCTCTGCCCCGAAGACTTAATTTTGATAATACGGCAACCCACTTGAATGCAGAACGCACCAAAGTACAGCGTAGCAAGACTTTTGGTAAGGAGAAACACACGATGCTTTGGACGATTTTTCTGGTGTTGCTGGTACTTTGGCTGGTCGGCTTCATCGGATTCCACGTGGTTGCGTGGTACATCCATATTCTGCTGATCATTGCGCTGGTGGTTTTGGTGATCCAGTTGATCGGTGGGAGACGGGCAATTTGAGCGAGCATACGAGCTGTCCTCTTTTCCGTCCCGGCAGGTATGCCGGGACGGATCGAGGAAGGCATCTCACTTAATTAGGTGCCTGTGCCATCGCAGGCAAAGGAGACAAGACCATGAATAAGGATCAAGTAACCGGCAAAGTGGAACAGGCAGCGGGACGCGTGAAGCAAGGGGTGGGCGAGACCGTGGGCAACCAGAAATTGGCCAATCAAGGCGTAGCCGACCAGGTGAAGGGCGCCGCCAAGGAAACCTGGGGCAACGTGAAGGATGCTGCCGCGGTGACCGCGGATCGCCATCAAAAGGAAGCGGAGCGCAAAGCGGACGAGGCGCGGGCTGGAGTCCGGGCAAAGGTGGACGAAATACACGACAACGTCAATGAGAGGATCGACGCCCACAAGGCAAACGAACGTGAGAAGGCCAAGACAGCCTAATCCTATCTTGTGTACTGAAGATCGAGACGCACCCGGTGTACTCATCCGGGTGCGTTTCGCTTTTGTGGGCAATGACATTTTAGTGCGTCGCAGGATGACGCAGGAGAGCGGCAGCTGCGACAAAAAAGAAGAAGACCATGGAGATGATCCCGTTCATGGTAAAAAACGCGGCGTTCAAGCGGCGCAGATCCGTGGGAGAGATGATGAGATGCTCGTAGAGCAGCAGCATGGCGACCGCGGCCACGCCCACCCAGGCGATGGCATTGAGTGCGAATAGCTGCAGCAGCCAGCACAGCAGGCCCAGCATGGCCAGGTGCATGGCGCGCGCAATCCAAAAAGCGGCCTGAATTCCCCAGGTTTCCGGGATGCTGTTCAGGCCGGCTCTCCCGGTCGTGCGCCATGTCCTGGCAGGCGTAGAGCACATCGAATCCTCCCACCCAGAAAAGAACCGCCGCGGTGAGCACTACGATGCGCGGATCCAGCGTTCCGCGGATGGCGATCCAGGCTGCGGCGGGGGCAATCCCGAGCGCCAGGCCGAGCACCAGGTGAGACCAGCGGGTGAACCGCTTGGTGTAGGAGTACAGCAGGAGCACCGCGAGGACCACAGGAGAGAGCAATAGGGTCTCCCGGTTCAGCTGCGCCGCGGCCAGAATAAAAGCCAGCGACATCACCACGGTAAAGCCGGCGACAAAGCGGCGGCTCAGCAAGCCAGCGGGAATCGCGCGCGCCGGCGGTTCGGGGATTGGCAGCATCCAGGCGGGCATCGGCCCAGCGATTGAAGGCCATGGCGGCCGAGCGCGCAGTGACCATGCAGACGACAATCCAGAAAACCTTGCGCCACGCCGGCCACCCGGCGGCGGCCAGCATCGCGCCGGTGAGAGCAAAGGGAAGGGCAAAAATCGAGTGCTCCCACTTGATCATTTCCAGCGTGGTGCCTACATTGCGCAGCAAAGCCATGCATTCAGTGTACTGGCGACGGGAGCCATGTTAGAGGTTCGTACAAGGGCCTGCTCGGGCGCATGTCCACGGCGTCATCAGCAAAGTGTCTCACGTTCATTTGTCATCGAAGAAGCTGAGGTCGGACGCGAGTCAGCGTTCTAACAGGAACTAAGCCTCAATCGGTCGCCGCCCTACTCGGCGGATCCTGCCGCCGATCCGAGGTTGGGCGACCTGTCTTTGGCGAGGGATCCAGAAGCAGCCCAAACAACTAGGCCCGCCCTTCGCAAAAGCAAAGGGCGGGCCATCGGTGTCAATCGTTCGACTAAAGCTACTTCTCGTTCGATCCGTTGGCTACCTGGAGGTTGTTGGTCACCTTGAAGACGCCCGGCACGCTGTTGGCGCGAATGCCGGCGACATTCTTGTCTGCCTGGCTATAGCACCACGCCATTCAGGGTGACGTTGCCATTCACGACCGTGATGCGGATGGGCTGCGCCGGATCGATCGCGTATTTGTTCAGGCTGGGAAAGCCATAAACAGCCCGATAGACCTGCAAGCGGGATGCGATCATCCATGGGCGAGAGGGGATCGACCTGAATGTTGTCGATGACGTCCTGCACGCCGGGGAAATGGCTCGCCAACGACACCGCGGAGTCAGCGGCAACCGGCCCCAGCGCATTGCCGCCCAGAGTGACCACACCATTCTGCACATTGACGCTGATGGCGTTGAATGCATTGCCATAGCCCACGCGATCGTACTGCAGCTTCTTCACGATCGCCTGCTGCAGCTGCGCGTCTGACATCTCGCCGGCGCCGGCAATCTGCAGCTTGTTGCGAACCGCGACCACATTCTTGATGCGGTGCGCCTTCTTATCGATCTCTTCCTTGGTCGCGAAGTCCTTGACGGTGCCTTCCAGATCGACGACTCCGTTCTTGACCGATACCTGTACGCCCTTGAATTTCTTGAATTGAGTTCTGCAGTTCAGCCTGAATGTTGTTATCGGTTTGCGCGCTCTGCCCCAGCGGCATACGACGCCTGGGGAATCAAAACCTGAGAACCCAGAACCAGAACAGCAGCCAGCGCCAAAGTTAGACCATGTGATGCCTTTTTCATTTCTATCTCCTGTTTTTGTTCGCTCTGCAGCGCTAGACAGGCTTCGCTCGCGAGTAAGTCCACTCTATATAGAACACGCAACAGTGGCCCTGGGTTGCACACCTCTGTTTACTACGACTACCAGATGCCGTCAACGATAGCGTTTGTGAACTTTGAGCACCATGCTGAAGACGCCCGATTCGTCGCGCACGGCCAGCACGGAAACGCTTTGCGTGATATCCACCTGAGCCTGAATGAGCTGTTGCGCGGTGGCATTGACGTTGGTGGCGTAGGTGACCTGGACATTGCGGGAAATATTCTGCTGCACGGTAATTCGGGCACTCGAGCTGCCGACGCTGCCCACGTAAGTCGGATCGATCTTGACGCTGCCCCCGCCAAAGAGCTTTTGCACCCGGCTGCCGACGGCTGCATTGAGAGCGCCTCCCAGCAGCGCGTTGGTGGTCGAGTTCGACGCCGACGGACTGCTCCTGCTGCGAATACAGCGCCTGTTCTTCCTGCGTGCGGCCCAGGGCCAGCAGGGAAATGACGTCGGCCTGGGGGAGCGGGGGCTCGGAACGAAAGGTCGGCGTGAGCTGGCTGATGTTGCCGTGCAGACCGATGGTCACATCGTATTCCTCCACCCGGGTGGTGGCATCGATGTCGATGATGGGCTCGATCATGACCGGATTGGTGAAGAAGATTTCGCCGTGCTGCAAACGGTAGGTGGTCCCGGCAAAGTTGGCGGTGCCATCGGTGATGTTGATGCGGCCGAGAATGGCCGGCTGGGCGACGGTTCCGCGGATGCGCAGATCGACGCTGCCGGCCAACTGCGCGTAGGAATTCTGAAAGTCGAGCTGCGGCGCGGAGAAGATGTGAACATCCAGCCGCACATGGCTGGAGGGCGCGGTGGGATCCGGCGGCACGCTAGCCGCCGGAGCTGGCGGCAAAGCTGGCGAAGTCCACATTCGGGCCGATGATGAAGCGCGTGATCTGTACATTGCCGCTCAGCAGCATGTTGTTCTGTGAGCCCTGCAGGTGCAGGGTGGTGTCGGCAGTGGCGCTGATGCCTAAGTAGCGAACCCGGATATCTTTCCCGGTAGCGGTAAAGTCTCCGTAGATGCCCTGCTGGTAGGTTAAGAAGCCGCCGAACTTGAGCTGGCCGCCGCCGGTCGTGCCCACCAGGTCCTGCACCTGGAGACGGTTCTGGTCGAAGACCAGATTTCCGTTCAATTTGCTGATGCCGTTGGGCAGGTCATTGAGCGCCAGGGCGACGTTGGTGAGGTGCACCCGGCCGGAGAACGACGGCTGGGTGAGCGTACCGCTGGCATCGACGTTGAAATCCAGGTGGCCGGAGGAGGTAATGTCGGGATCGAAGGTCTGCGCCAGCTTCATGTTGATGGCGCCCTTGCCGGTAACCGCCAGCGCCTGGTCGCCCATCAAATGCCGCGGTGCCGGTAACCGCCAGATTGGTATCCGGGCCGGTGATGTGAGCCTGGGTGAGATGAAGGATCCCGTCATGCAGCGATGCGCGCAGCGGTCCCGTCGCCCTGGAGCGCGATGCCCTGCAGGGTGACGGAGAACTGGTTGATCTCCGCATCTCCGCTGAACTGCTTCGGCTCCCGCAGCGGACCGGCCACGTTGATCGTCCCCCCGATCGACGAATTGCCGGTGACACTCTGCACATGAAAGGCGCGCAGGAAGGGCGCGATATTGAGGTTGGTCAACACCATATTGGCCTGGGTCTCAAAGTTGCCGTGCAGAGCCGTCTGGCCTTTGACCTGTAGCTGCGCCGCCGCCAGGCTGTTCTGGGCGGTGAAATAGGCAGTGCTCCCCTGGGTGTGCACGATCACTTCCAGAGCGCCGGCGGGCTGGCCTCCCAGGACCAGGTTGCGCAGATGAACCCCAGCCAGAATGGAAGGGGAATCGATGGTGCCTGAGGCGTGGGCGTCAAACTTCAACGCACCGGCTACGGAGAGCCGGGGATCCTTCGGTTGGGGAAAGTGAGCAAGTTCAAAATTGGTCCCATCCAGATTGCCCAGGAAGTCTTTGCGTCTTCAGGTTGTAGGTCCCGTTGCCCACGACGGTGCCGCCATCCTGGAGCAAGGTGAGTTTCGTCAGGTTGATGTCCTGCCCGGACAAGCTCACGGTCGCGGCCAGGCTGTGATAGGGCTGGCCCTCGATCGCGCCGCCCTGCACGGTAAGATTGCCGCCCCCGGTCAGATCGCCCAGCGTCCCTCCGGCATGAGCCTGGAGGTTCAGAGTGCCGGTGACCGGCAGAGTCTTGCCCGGCGATTGCCAGCAGGTCGGTCAGCGACGCGTTCTGCACCTGGGCGGTGGCGTTGATGGTGGACTCAGTCATCGAAAGCCTGGCGCCGCCGGCTGATGCGATGCGCCTGCAGTTGACCGGAGGCGTGAATCACCGTCTTGCCCCGGGTGAGCGTCGCCTGCTCGACGGAGATGAGGCTGGAGGAGTAGCTGGCGATTGCGTCCAGCTGGTCCCAGGAGATGGTCGTGGGAACGGCGGCCGGCTGGCTACGGAGTCGGTGCTGGATGCAGCGCGGTCAAGTGGCGGGCTGCGCCGGCGCGGCGACCGCAGCGGGACGACAAATACGGTGGAGAACTGGGTAGCTGTCAGATGACCCTGGAATGCAGGATCGACCAGCGAGCCGGTCGCCGAGCCGTCGAAGGTCGCCTTCTCCGATGAAGCTGGACGGGAAGGCCGGAAATGCCCTTCTTGCCGCCAACGCCCAAGTCCAGCACCTTCAGCACGTGATCGAACTCGCCCAGATTGTGGTTGACCAGATGAACCGCAAGATCGGAAGGCTCATCGATCGGATACACGCCCAGCGAGCCGGTGACGTTGAGGGTGGTCGCCGGGGCTATGCGCCTCCAGCTGATTGATCTGAACCCTGCCTCCGCGCTGGAAGTACTTGGCGTCCACCGATCCGCTGAGCGGAAGCAGCCCGGGAGCGGCTGGTTTCGGGAGCACTCATGGCGAGGACGGCCGCGACCGTCAGGTCGTCCGGCGTGCCCGTCCAATCGACATTGACGGTTCCTTCACCCGGCGTATCGAAGCCCAAATCCCGATATCTGCGATCGGACCACGCTCTCAAGTACGGTGGTCAGGCGCACGCCGTGCACCCGGGCGCGAATGCTCATGACCGGACGACTGGCTCGCTGCGCCGTTGCGGGAATCGCTGCATCTCCGCGGCCGAGGAGCTGGGCGGTTGCGGGCGCGCTCCAGTTCAGGTAGCGAAAGGCGGCATTGACGATCCCGCCCTGGCGCGGGCGGGCGACCAGATCAGGGAGCGTGATCTCGTCCGGGGTGATGTGCAGGCGGGTGGTCGCGTTCAGCCCGTCAATCCAGCACGTATTCGATGGCATAGCTGGCGTTGATCACCTTTGCGTTGCCATCCAGCACATATTGACTGCCCCCGCTTCCCTGACCCGTAACCGCAAGCTCCACGCTCCCGCGCCGGAAGCCGTCGACCGCGCCCAGCGCCGTCACTTCCGCCAGCTCCACGGTGCCGTCGGCGGAGAGCTTCCACTGCGGGTTGGCGAAGTGGATCAGGCTGCCGGAGGCCTGAAGGCTGGTTTTTCCGGTGGTGAAGTGCAGCGTCTTGAGATCGACCGCGTCGTGGGCCGCTTCCACACTCAGATCCAGTTTGCTGTGGACGACCGCGGCTTTACCTTGCTGGGCGGTGATATCGGAGCAAGTGATTTCGCCGAGATAGTGCCCGGTGGCCGGCGCGTAGGTGATCACCACGCCCAGATCGTTGGCGGCCAGCTGGAAGGGAATGGCGCGCTGATTGAGCAGCGCCATGCCGTCGTGAACTTCCACCCGGCGGGCCTGCAGATCGAAGATCGTCTTGATCGCCGGCCCGCTGTGCTTTGCTTCGCCTTAGGCGTGGGCTGGTTGGTGCTGCCATCGGGATAAATGATGAGATGAACGGCCGGGCGGTCGACCTCCAGAAAGTCGAGGCCAAGCCTGGCATCGACGAAGGACAGGATTTTGGCCCGCGCGTAAAGCCGGTCCACATGGGCATAGGGCAATTCACCCGGGCCCCCAGGCCATGGATCGTCAGGCCATCCACTTCCACGGCGAGATGGCGCAGGTTCCAGTGCAAAGACTGCAGCTCCACCCGGCCGCCGGTGGCGTCTTCGAGGACGGTGATCACCCTCTGCCGGACGCAGGTTGGAAAAATGCGGCGGTCGAAGCATAGAAACAGCAGCCCGGCGACTGACCAGAACAGCAGCAGCAGCAGGGCGCCGCCCACCCTCCAGACCTAACCCCAGACTAGCGCTCCGGACGGCAGTTGGAGGCGCCGGGGAGGGAGGAGGCAGGCTGCTCATGGCTGTCCTCCGGAATCGGACTCGTCGCCGGAACCGGTGGTGCCCACCTGCCCGTAGGCGGGATCCAGAATGCTTACGCTGCCTTCACTCTTGAGGCTCTGTAACCATTCGAGCAGCAGGGAGCTGACCCGCTGTTGCAGCAGGATCTCCTCGATCCGGCTGGAGACCGCCGCCAGAGGCGGGCGGCTTCATCGCCTTTCCTGGAACTGGGGAACCAGGGTCTTGTTGTAGTAGTCCGCAATCTCGGCCGGGGTGATGCGAACGCCGGAGCCGAAGCGCGACTGGATAAACGAAAGGATGAGCATGCGCTGGCTCCAGTGCGCCTCGACCTCCTTCTCCGTCAGGCCTTTCGCCTTGAGAAAGGCTTGCCAGCCGGCTTCGGTTTCGCAGTGGTACTGCGCGCATTCGGGAATCACGGCGCGCAGTTCGGTGATGCGCTGCTGCACCTCCTCCGGAGTAGGAGGCGTAACCGTCTGCGCGGTCTGCATTTGTTGCAGGATGAGATCGCGATCGATCAGGCGCTGCAGAGCTCTTTGCGGCGTGTTGCGCGCGCTGTCGACGCTGAATGGCTGCAAGACGGCATAACCCATCTCTTCCTGTCACATCGCTCTGCAGGATAACGCTGCCGTTGATGACCGCGACCACGTGATCGAGGACCACAGCTGCCCTTGGGTACGGGCGCGAGGTGCGAGGCAGTGGGAGCTGGCTCGATGCGGCGGCGCAGCGGTGCAGCTGGCCGACCGGGGAATGCAGGACCCCAGTGGCGCCTTGCTGCGGCCGCCACGCGCAATTGGCCATGATCGCCTGCAGCGAGGTGACGCAGCCATCGCTCGCCAACACCGCAATGTGCTTCGCGTCTCACGCATCAGAAGCTCTGCCCGATGCTGAAGAAAAAGTTGAAGTGCCCGGCCTGGCCGACGTGCGGGTTGGGAGCCGTAGACGCGGTGGTGTAGTCGTAAATGACAGGGTAGATCGGCGGATTGAGGTTATAGCTGAAGTCCGCCGCGCACCGGCCCGATGGGTGTGTGGTAGCGCAGGCCCAGCCCCAGGGCATGGGAGAAGTCGTTGAAGTCGCAGGTATCCGGCGTGTTGTAGGTGGTGTAGGGCACGGAAACATTGCGGCAGGTATAGCTATGTGGCTGCTTGATGCGCAGGGCGCTGGGCCAGATCTGGGAGGACTTCTCAAAGGCGTTGCCCATGTCATGGAAGAGAACAAAACTGAGATCGGTGCCCACCCAACGCAAGGTCGGGCGCCGGGGTGCGCAGCTCCAGGGTATTGACGAAGACGCCGGCGCCGCCAACCGGATAACCGGTCTGGGGATCGCGCGGCCCGGCGGAATTGATAGGAAAGCCGCGATGCGAGGTGGCGCCGCCGGCATAAAGCCGCTCGGGAAGAGGGATCAGTTGCTCATCGCCGTTGCCGAAGGAGCGCTCCTGTCCGTAGCGAGTCTGCCGCGCAATCACCCAATGATCCCGGCCAAAATCGTAATAGCGTGGCATTGCTGAGGTCGACGCGGTCGAAGTTGGCCTGCGAGCCGAATTTGCCATCCGCACAGAAATACTTCCCCGGTGTTGAAGGTGCCATGGTGCGCATCGAGCGGCACGTCGCGGGTATCGCGAATAAAAGTTATTCCCGGACCCCCCACCCGCACCGGTTGCGCCAGCAAGGGAATCTCCGCCAGGCTGACTTGCAGGGTGTTGGAATTCACCGAAACCCGGCGGTAGGAGAAGGAATAGATCAAGGTAGTGGGTTTGGTCACGCGCTGCGAGAGGCGCAAGGCGCCGGAAAGAATCGCGGCCTTATAGGTGGTGATCACGGCGCTGTTGTTATAGCCGCCGGAGAGCGTCAGGTTGAGCGATGGCTTATTGCGAAAGTGCGGGATCCTGATAGCTGAGCATGGCCACCTGCTCCAGCGTTCCGTAGTTGGTGCGCAAGGTAATGGACTGGTCGGTGCCACGCAGGTTGGTGCGGCTTACATTGAACAGAACGCGTGGACTGGCCCCGGTATGGCCGTTGGGATTGCATTTGTAGCTGTTGGTGATCCCCAGCAGTATCTGTTCCGCCACGGAGAGACAGCCCTGCGTGGGCGTGCCCGTCTGCACCTCAAAGCCGAAGCCATAGCTGATATCCCAGCGCTTGGCTTCGGTCAGATTCAGCAGCACGTTCTTATAAGTTTCGTCGCCGTTTGGATTCTGGATGGCGGTATTGACTTCGTTGAACAGGGCCAGGTCATAGAGCCTGCGCTGCATCTGCAGCAGGGCCGTTTGATTGAGCGGGTCGCCGGGGTGCAGCAGGACCCGCTGCTGCACCACGCGACGGCCTGGTGCGGTTCACGCCGGAGACGATGACCTTGCGCACGAAGAACTGCTTGCCGGCGACCATCTTCATGGTGAAATCCACTTCATCCGGGTGATCCGGCTCGGTTTGCTGGAACAGGCTTACCTGGGCGTTGTCATAGCCCTTGCTGAGGTAGTAGGTCTGCACCAGATCACGGTCCTGATTGATGTTGACGGCGGAGTAGGGCTGCCCTACCTGGGCATTCAGGTAAGGGCGAAAGTCATTCAGTTGCTCGGCTGTGGCTCCTTCGATGTCATATTTGCCGATGCGGCGCTGCGTCCCTTCGTCGATGACATAGGTCGATCTTGAAGTGGGAGATCTTCCGCTGGCTTTGCCGGTCGCCGGTATCGCTATCCGTAAATTTGGGGGTGACCGTTGACCGCGCTGAAGCCGTTGCTCTGGTAGAGCGCCTTGATGCTGGCGACATCCTGAGTCGACCAGTTGCTGGCTGAAGGCACCGTCGCGGTCCAGGAAGCTGGCTGGCCGCACGCTGAGGCGCTGGGCAATCAGCTGGGTGCTGAAATACTTATTGCCGGTGATCGTGACCGTGTCGACCACGTGCCGCTTGCCCAGCTCAACGGTGTAGAGCGCGGTCACATGCTGCGGATCGGTGTGCACCGGCTGCGTGGGTGACCTTTACATCGAAGTAGCCGTGGCCCTCAAAGTAGTTGCGCAGGTTCTGCGCGCCTTCGTTGAGCAGGTCCTGGTCCACCGTACCCTCCTCATAGACGGGCACCAGTTTCTGCAGCTGGCCCCGGCTGATTTTTGCGCCTTCGACCCTCACCTGAACCAGCGGCCCCTGGTGGGCAAGAAAGGTATAGTTCAGCCGGTTGACGGGAGGCACGTATTCTTTGGAGGTAAGGCTGACGGTTGCGGCCAGCCGCTCTCGCTTGTTGTAATGCTTGCGCAGGTTGCGCAGCGCGCGGCTGACGGTGTTGCGATTGACCTTGGAGTTTCGCTTGAGTTTCCCCTGCTTGCGAAACTGTGCTTCGGTCAGGCCGCTGTCGCCGGTCAACTCCACGTCGCCGACCCGGGCCGGATTGCCGGTAGTGACCTCAGAAATTGAGGTCGACCAGCGAGTTCGGCCTGGTCGATGACCGTGGTTCTGGCGATCTGGCCCCGGTAATAGCCATTGTTCTGCAGGGCGGCGCTGACGTCCGGCTCTGCCAGCGCCGCCTTGCTTTCAGAGTAGGCCGTTCCCGCCTGCAGTTGGGTGGCGCTCTCCAGCACGGCGGCGAGGCGATCATCTTTCACGCCGTCCACGTTGACCCGGCCCACAAAGAGGCGTGGAACGCCGGAGAAGATGATGGAGACGTTGTTCCCGGCGCGCACCCCGGCCACTTCGATGGTTTGGTAGAGACCGGTGGCGTAGAGGCTGCGCAGGCTTTCACGCACCTTGGCCGGATCCAGAGGAACACCCGCCTGCTGCGCCAGCTGGCTGGGCAGCGGCTTCAGCAAAGCTTCGCTGACCCCCTCAAAGGCAATGCTCACCACCTGCAAGCCGGCCCAGTCGAGCAGCAGACCCTGCCGGGAATCCTGGGGCGCGAGGGGATTGAGCGCCGCCGGCGCTGCCTGGGCGTGCACGCGGGGACAGCAATGCTAGCACCAGCGAGCGACAGGCGAGAGCTGGAGCCAGATCGAGATGCTTGGAAAGAGCCAGCCATGGCTCAGCACAAAGCCAACCGTATCAGCTGCGAGCGCGCGGATGGAAGCAATGGTGTCAAAACCAACAAAGATCCTCTCAGGTAGGCATCGCAGCCATCGCCGACTGGTACATCGACGCCCGGAATTGCCGCCGCAGCTCTCTCTATCCGAATCTCTATACTAAGACGTGATCGAGCATGTTACGGGAGAGCGCAGTGGAACCGATTGAGGAACGTTACTCGCGCCAGGTGCTCTATCCCGGGATTGGGGAGCGCGGCCAGAGGCAGCTGGCCAAGGGCCATGTGGCGGTGGTGGGCTGCGGGGCGACCGGGGCCGCGGCGGCGGCTCTGCTGGCGCGGGCCGGGGTGGGCACCCTGACCCTGGTCGACCGCGACTTTGTGGAGGAGAGCAATCTGCAGCGGCAAGTCCTTTTCGACGAGGCGGATGCCCGCGAAGCGCTGCCCAAGGCGGAAGCCGCCCGGCGCAAGATTGCGCAATTCAACAGCCGGATCGAGGTTCACGCGCATGTGGCCGATCTGGTGCCCTCCAATATTCATGCCCTGCTCGGCGAGGCTGCCATTCTGCTCGACGCCACGGATAATTTCGAGACCCGCTACCTGCTGAACGATTACGCCGTCGAGCAGGGCCGCCCCTGGATTTACGCGGCGGCCGTCGGGGCCTATGCGGCCACCATGAATATCCTGCCGGGAGAGACCGCTTGCCTGGCATGCCTCTTTCCCCAGCCGCCGGCGGGCATGGTGGAAACCTGCGACACGGCCGGCATTTTGAACACGGCCGTCAATTTCGCCGCGTCGGTCGAGGTGACCGAGGCGTTGAAGTTTCTGGTGGGCGCGCAGGACAAAATGCGGCGTACCCTGCTGGGCCGCGATTTGTGGACCAATGACCAGGCGGAGATCAGCGCCGCCACGCCCAGGGCGCAATGCACGGTCTGCCAGCAGCGGGACTTTGCCCATCTGCGCGGAGAAGACCGCCCCCAGATCACGCTCTGCGGGCGAAACTCGGTGCAGATCCATGAACATCATCGCCCGGTCGATTTTGCCGAGATGCAGCGCCGCCTGGAACCGCACGGCAAGGTCAACTTCAACCGGCTTCTGCTGCGCTTCGAGCGTGGGGAGTATACGGTCACGCTGTTTGCGGACGGCCGGGCGCTGGTGCAGGGTACGACCGACGTGACCCTCGCCCGCAGCCTCTATGCGCGCTTTATCGGCAGCTAGTGAGGCCCTGGAAGCAACTCTTGCACCGCATTCTGCTTCCCACTGGCATTGGTCCCCGTTAGTAATGAGTGATTTCCAATGCTGAAAGCGAACATCCGCCGGCAAAGCGATAGCGGCAGTGGAACTTCGTGCTATTCGTTCTCCGAGGTAGCAATGTCTATACCCAGCAAGGATTTGGCGACGACGCCCGGACCAACGGCGCCGGCCAAGGCGCCCAACCAGCATTTGCGCCGCAATCCACCGATCGCGGGCGAAGCCGAGGCCATCCAGAAAGCGCAGGCGGGCGACGGCGCCGTCCTTCGAAATGCTGTATGCCCTGCACAAGCGGCGGGTCTATTCCCTGTGCCTGCGCATGCTGGGCAACGTGGCCGAGGCCGAGGACCTGACCCAGGAGGCCTTTCTCCAGCTGTATCGCAAGATTGCCACCTTCCGCGGAGATTCGGCATTTTCCACCTGGCTGCATCGGCTGGCGGTGAATGTTGTGCTCATGCATCTGCGCAAGAAAGGGCTGCCCCAGGTTTCGCTCGAAGAGACGCTGGAACCTTCTCAGGAAGACGGTCCACGCAAAGACATTGGCGCACGCGACCTGACGCTTTCCGGTTCCGTCGATCGCGTCACCTTGGAGCGAGCGATTGAAAATCTGCCTCCCGGCTATCGGCTGGTATTCGTATTGCACGATGTCGAGGGCTACGAACACAACGAGATCGCCGGCATGCTGGAGTGTTCCATCGGAAACAGCAAATCGCAGTTGCACAAGGCGCGGATGAAGCTTCGCGACCTTTTGAAGTCGGGCCAAAGGAAAGAGGCTGTTCTATGAACAATGTCCGGAAAGCAGCGAACGGGACCACCGTCGATTGCGCCGTTTTTCAGGACCAGCTTCCCAGCTTGTTCGAGTCGGGCGAAGATCTGAACCACGCAGGAGCACCTGAAGACCTGCGAGAACTGCAGCGCGCTGGTGCGTGATCTCGAGTACATTGCGCAACAGGCCAAGCTCCTGCTGCCCATCCACGATCCCAGCCCGGAAGTCTGGGAGAACATTCAGACCGCGCTCAAGAAAGAGCCTTCCCGCGTCAAGTAGTGGTGCTCAGCGATTCATCGGCGATGTTTCGGTAGAGAGCTTTTGCGAGCCAGGCATCTACACGGACCAGCCTGACGAACCTGTCGGACTCGTCCGTCGTTAGCGGTTGCTTCCGCTCTTCGCGAAGCTTGAGCACCCGCTCCGGAATCACGACTTCGTACATATCCTTGAGCTGCATCCCGGAGGAGGCTACGAAGTTTGCCATCGTAGCTATGGGCACTCCGGCTTCGACAGACTCCAAGTCAAGGTGCAGCGAAGTCATGAATGGGATTTGTTGCTCCAGTACGCCTTCGTCTTCCATGGGACACTACGCCGCTTATCACCCAACATCGCATATTTCGATGTTCGAGACTGGCCGCAGCTCATAGCGTTACAACTATCGTGTAACTCCGGTGGCTCCCATAAAACAAATATGTTAATAGAATGTTAAAGGATGTATATTATCTCAACGGATCGTAGGATTCTTGCATCGATAGCGGTGCATTCTGCGATGCCGATCTATCCTCCATCCTCTTTTCGGAGGAGAACGCCCCGCCTTGCGGGCCAGCTTTCCTTCGCTCTACACAGCAAAAGGGAAAATTCATTTAGGAGGCGTCCCAGTGACCCGGATCTCTTTTCACCAAAAGCTCGAGAGCCTTCGCGAGCGCCTGCTCCAGATGGCCGGTGTGGCAGAACAGACACTACGGTTTGCTCTGGACGCCCATTGCCGCGGAGAACTTTCCGCGTGCTCCAAAGTGCGCATCAATGAAGCCATCATCAACTGCTCCGAGCGGGAGATCGATCAGATGGCGCTCGACCTTCTGGCGATGGAACAGCCCATGGCTGTGGATCTGCGGTTCATTCTCGCCGCCATCAAGATCAACTCCGACCTGGAGCGGGTCGGCGACCAGTCGATGACGATTGCTTTGCTGGCCGAGGAGCTTGCCGGCAGTCAGCCGTGCGAGTTTCCGGTCGACATTCCCCGCATGGCGGAACTATCGATGACGATGGTCCGGAAGGCGCTTCAGGCGCTCGCCGATCGAGATGCCGAGCTTGCCACCAGCGTGCTGGCCATGGACGACGCGGTCGACGAGATGAATCGCAGGGCCAAGGGCGTGCTTCTTGACTGCATAGCGCAGGACTCCACCGCAGCCCAATCCGCGATCAACCTGCTGTTCATTTCACGCAGCCTGGAGCGCATCGCCGATCACGCCACGAACGTGGCCGAAGACGTCATTTTCTGGGTGCGCGGAGCGGATGTTCGTCACGGCAACGTTCTGCAACAGCAGGCATAAGAGCGGTCCGCGCAGCACGCCGACGAGGGGGCTTAATGCGCATAGTGCGCTTAATGCGCACCCTTCCCCCCCGCGACCGCGCCGGAACCGCTCTAGTTCACTCGCTGCAGCCGCGCAATCAGCTTGTGGGCCAGGTTTTCACCCGATTCGGACCACAACAGGCGGCTGCTGATCCCGCAGTTTTCCTGTATGGCATTGGTGACTTCCACCAGCTTCTGAACATTGCGCTTCACGTGCTCCGCGCCTAGCTGGTCCAGCTCGATCTCTTCCAACAGAAATGGCGTGTCGAGTCCCAAATCCACTCGGACCTGACCATTTTGCTCGTAGGCCCCCTCGTCGAACTGCGGCCCGAATCCAACCACGCGCACAATAACTGGTTCCTGTTTCCAGGTTGGGTCGAGTCCGCCAACGGTTTCTGCCACCCACAGATCCCACTTGAGCTCAAATTCATAGGCGAAGTCGTCATGCACTATCTGGGTGGCTTCGGCTACCGCTCGCTCGGGCGCGGACTCCTGGACCTCATCTTCTTCATAAACCCTCTGGTAGAAGGGCGTCTCGTTCCAGGAAATCGGGTACGCAGCGGCAGCATGCACCCTCCCGGTGAACTGCTTCAACACCGAAACGATTGCCGGAGCAAGGGCGGGAAGGCGAAAATTGGGGAACCACAGACTCAGATACAACCGGTCAGCCATCTCACTATTTTAGAGCGGTTTCACGCTCAAGGCTTTCCGCGGCGGGTGAGAAGATGAGGACTATGGGCGTTCCGGATTTCCTGTGGAACTTGGTGGCATCGCAAGCCCCATGCGCCTTTCTTTATAGAAAGGCGCAGACGCTGCCTTATCCAGCGCTGTGTGGCAGGAAATCCGAGTGACGCCGGCTCGCTTGCGCACCTGGATCCTTGTGCTCGCTGGGGTGCTCGTGGCCGCCATCGTGCTCTTTTTGGGCTATGGGCGGTGGCAAAACCGCCGTCTGGGCCACGACTTGCCAGTAGGGCTCGGGACGACGGTCCAGCAGTCCACCGAGGGTTTCACTCACTCGGAGTCACGGGGTGGTCATACGATCTACACCCTGCACGCCTCCAAGGCGGTGCAGTTTAAGAGTGACGGGCACGCCGAGCTCCACGACGTGAGCATCACGCTCTATGGCGCCCAGGGAGCGCCGGTCAACCGCATTTATGGCAGCGACTTCGATTGGGATCCGGTCCATGGCGTTGCCCGCGCCACGGGTGAAGTCCAGATCGATTTCCAGGGAACCGCCACTCCTGGGCCCCAAGGTGGCAAACCCCCTGCGGACGATGGCGACAGCAAGAGTACCGTCCATGTCAAGACCTCGGGCCTGGTGTTCAACCAAAAGACGGGGCTCGCCAGCACCCCGGAAAAGATCGAGTTCCGGCTCGCCGAAGCAGCCGGTAGCGCCACCGGCGCCAGCTTCGACTCGCAAACAGGAGTGGTGATTCTGACCGCCGACGTTGCTTTCAATTCGAGTGTAGGAGGAAGCCCGCTGGCTGTTCGGGCCCATCATGCGCAGTTCGATCGCACCAGCCGGCTGCTTTATCTTCTTCAGGATGTAACCGATTATGCCGATAGTCACAGCTCGTCGGACGAGGCGACGGTCTCCTTCCGTTCCGATGGATCGGCGTACCAGATTGAGGCGCAAGGGCATGTGGTCCTGACTGGCAGCGACGGCCAACAGATCAACACCCGCATGGCGCATATTGACCTGGGTCCCAAGAGCGAACCGGAGCAGGCGATTCTGGACGGCGGCCTGCTATACGTAGCCAACAATCCAGCACGCCTCCTTCATGGGTCCGCCTCGTCGGGGACGCTGTCCTTTGGCCCTGGCCCGCAGCCCACCATCCGGCACGCGCAGTTGCGCAGCATCGTCTCCGTGGTCGATGAGGAGAAGATGCAGCCGGAAAATCCCGGGGTGGGCAAGTCCCCGCAAAACGCAACCGAATCGACCACCCGCCAGGTGCAGGCCTCGCAAATCGACATCGACTTCGCCCCCGGCACGCAGCACAGCCCGGTGGCCGAACATATCCTCGCCGCGGGGGCCGCAAGGCTGAACATCCACCAGATCTACGCCAAGACGCCGCCGCAGGACACCACGGTACAGGGCGATCAACTCTTTGCCACGCTTAGCGACGGCGAGGTTCTTTCCAGCCTGCGCGGGACCGGCCATACCAGCCTGGTACTGGTGAGTCCTAACGGGGTGAAGCAAAGCAGCACCGGCGACAATCTCCTACTCACCTTCGCCCCTCCTCCCCCGGCTGCGAAATCAGCAGGGAAGCCGGGCAAAGGAAAGCCCCCACCCCCGGGCCCCAGCCGGCCGCGCAACTGCAATCTGCCGTGCAGCTGGGCAACGTGACGCTCGTTCAGGAGACGCCGGCCGCAGTGAAGGCAGCCTCCGGAGCCGCGGCGACCTCGCCGAGCAGCCCGGCGCCGGCAGTGACCACCGCTACTGCCCAACGGGCAGCGTATGACGCGGCCAGCCAGCTGGTGCAGCTGTCCGGAGACCCGCGCATCCGGGACGCCAATGGAGAACTAGCCGCGGCATCCATCGAAGTAGAGCGCACGACCGGGAACGCCAATGCCACCGGTGGGGTCAAGGCGACCTACCGTCAATCGAGTGGACAACAGACCATGGCCTTTGCCGGAGCCGGCCCGGTACATGTGGTTGCCGACCACGCACATCTCGACCACGCAGCAGATCTGACTACCTTCTACGGCAAGGCTCGCGAGCAGGCTCGCCTGTGGCAGGGAAGCGATTCCGTTGCCGCCCCGGTGCTGGAGCTCTCACGGGCGCACGCGACGCTAGCCGCGCATGGCCTGAGCGGCGATGCCGAGGCAGTGAACGCCGTCTTTACCAGCTCCGGCCCGGCGGCCAAGAGCCACGCCTTCTGCCCAAGCGGTTCAGCCCTCGGTCGTCCGTTTGCAGAGCCGCACCCTCTTCTACGCGGAGGCGGAGCACAAAGCTGTCTTCAGCGGCGATGTCGTCGCGCAGACCTCCTCCGGGCTTTTGCGATCGAGCTTTATGGATGTCTACTTCACTGTGGCGGACGCGCAGAGCGCCCATGCTGCTGTGAGTCAGCCGCCCGGTAAGGCGCCGGCTCTGCAGAGCAGCCAGGTCTCGCGGATAGTCGCGCGGGGTGGGGTTCGACTGCAGCAGCCGGGGCGCAAGGGAACCGGCGAAGAGCTCACGTACACCGCGCAGGATGGCAAGTTCGTGCTGGCCGGAACGAGCACCGTGCCCCCCCGCCTGACTGATCAGCTGCGGGGCACGGTGACCGGCGCTTCATTGATTTTCAATGATCGCGATGATAGCGTCATTGTTAGCGGCGGTCCTTCCAAGGTAGTGACCCAGACTCGTGTCGCCAAGTGAATGCAAAAGCTTAGTACGGACGAAATCGGTAAGTCTTATAAGGGCCGTCAAGTTGTTCGGGGTGTAAACCTCGAGGTCTTTCAGGGCGAAGTGGTTGGGCTCCTGGGCCCGAATGGCGCCGGCAAGACCACGAGCTTCTACATCATCGTCGGCCTCATCGCTCCCGATACCGGACAAGTCTTCGTCGATAGCGTCGATATCACGCGCGTTCCTATGTACCTGCGGGCGCGGCAGTTCGGCATCAGCTATCTACCCCAGGAACCGTCTGTTTTTCGCAAGCTGACGGTGGAGGAGAATATTCTGGCCGTGCTCGAAGTGCAGTCCCTCTCCCTTGAAGTGCGTCGCGCCCGGACGGAAAAACTGCTGGATCAGTTGAATTTGGGTCATATACGCAAGACCCGCGGCTACGCGCTTTCCGGCGGCGAGCGGCGCAGGGTGGAGATAGCCCGCTGCCTCTGCATCCAGCCCTCGTTCATTCTGCTCGATGAGCCGTTTTCCGGCATCGATCCGATCGCCGTACTGGATTTGCAGGAGATCATCTTCGACCTGAAAGCAAGCGGAATCGGGGTCCTGATTACGGATCACAATGTGCGCGAAACACTCTCCGTGACCGACCGTGCGTACATCATCAATGAGGGGCGTATCTTCCGCACGGGAACCCCGGAGCAGTTAGGCAAAGACCCTGAAGTGCGCCGGGTTTATCTGGGGGAGGGATTTTCGCTAAACTAGGAAAGCGCCATCACCGCCGGTCTGAGCAATGGAGGGTGCCCCACCATTGCTTGCCGTAGCTACGCGGAAATGGATTTGGTTGCATCCTTCTGAGAGAACAATGGAAACAATTCATCATCTCCCAGGTACCCCGGATTTCCTGTCGAGGTTGGTGGCGTTGTCGAACTGCATGCGGCTTTCCTTAATGAAAGCCGCACACGCGGTCCTGTCTGATGCTGCGTAACAGGAAATCCGGGTACGCTGGCGCGAACCTGGGGCACCCGGCCGGTTTTGGAAGACAGGTTTCCTCACACCTTCGGGGCAGCGTGGGATACTGCTCGAATCTCGGTTCGCGCCCAACACTGGGCGGCCCCAGCTTTCACACTACCGTAACCTGGGACGATAAGGAATGCGCACGTGGACCTGAATTGGTGAGAAATACTGGCGGTAGGAGCTGTCGCCGCTCTCCAGCGACAGAAAAAGCATCCCACGATAAGGGCTCAGAGAAGGTAAACTAAGGCCGCTGGAGCATTTTTACTATTGGTGTAAGCGAGGAAGCAGAGATAAACGCGGTCATTCCGCCGAAGCCCGGGGCCCCCAGCACGTGGTCTTTGCGTGATGGGGTGGAAAGAATGGCCGCACCTAATCAATCTCTCCACACCACGGTAATAGTAAAAATGCTTTAACCATTCGGAAGCGGTGAGACGTTATGGCTCTTCTACAACCAAAGCTAAGCTTGAAAGTTGCACAGCGTCAGATTCTGACGCCTGGCCTGATGCAGATGGTCAGCGTGCTGGCGCTCAACAAGCTGGAGCTCAAAGAGCTGATCAATACCGAAATCGTTGAGAATCCCGTGCTGGAAGAGTTGGAAGAGAGTGTTCCCCTCATCGATGACCTGGCGCTGAAAGAGGCGGAGCGCGATCGAAGCGTGGAAGAGATCGCGGCTCAGGCAGAGCGCGACAAGCGTGACCCGTTCGACGAGATTGACTTCGGATCCTATTTCCAGGACTATCTGGACCCCGGCTTTCGCACGCCGAACAGCTTTGAGCAAAGTGACAAGCCCTCCTTTGAAAATTTCCTTTCCCAGCCCAGCACCCTCAGCGATCACCTCTTTTGGCAGCTGGGTTCCCTGAACGTCAGCGACGACCTTCGTGCCGCCGCCGAATATGTGGTCGGCAACCTGGACGAAGACGGCTATTTGTTGGCCGAAGATGAGGAATTACTAGCAGGATTCGCGCGTGAGTACCATCCTGCTGCTGGCGCCGCACCCCATACCTCCGAGCTTCTCGCTGAGGCGGTGCAGTTGGTACAGAACCTCGATCCCGTAGGCGTGGCTACACGGACCCTGCGTGAGTGTCTGCTGGTGCAGATCGAGGCGCAGCGCCGTGAATTTCAGCTCCAGATCGAACGTCAGCGGGCGGCGTCGATCGATCCGCAGGGCGTCTCCGCGGCGGGGGATGGCGAGGCTACCCACGCGAACGGGCGGCACGATGACAGGTTGCAGGTGTTCGCCCTCGCCGTGCGCATTGTCGATCAGCATTTGCTGCTGCTGCAGAAGCGCGACCTGCGCGAGATGGCCAAGGCCCTGGGGACGCAGCCCGAGCCGATCCAGCACGCCATCGACTTTATTCGCAGTCTCGATCCTCGCCCTGGTCAGCGATTTAACCGCTCGGACGCCCGGCTGATCGAGCCCGATGTGGCCTTCGTCAAGCGCGGCGCCGAGTTCGTCGTGGTCATGAATGAAGAAGATCTGCCCACCCTGCGCCTCAACCACGGGTATCGCAAATTGCTCTCGCAGGAAGGCACCGAGAGAGACGTAAAGGAATATGTAAAGGAGCGTTACCGCTCGGCACTGCAACTGATGCGCAACATCGAGCAGCGCAAGAACACGATACTCAGAACCTGCGAAGCGATTGTCCGCCGCCAGGGCGAGTTCCTCGAGCGGGGTGTGGACGCTCTCAAGCCGATGATGATCAAGGATGTCGCGGAAGAGATCGGCGTGCATCCCTCCACCGTCAGCCGCGCGGTCTCGAGCAAGTATGTGCACACATCACAGGGAGTCTTTGAGCTTCGCTTCTTCTTTTCCGAGGGCGTCCATGGACCGGAGGGAGGCAGTACTCCGCTGATGCTGCTGAAACGCAAGGTCAAGAAGCTGATCGATGAAGAGGATCCCCGTAAGCCTCTGACCGATGATTTGATCGCCAGCATGCTGGAGGCTCAGGGCATTGACGTTACCCGCCGCACGGTGGCGAAATACCGCGAAGACTTGCGCATCCCCAGCACCCATCAGCGCCGCGTGCGCGATTGAGTTAGGCATTTTTACTATTTGGTGTTCGCGAGGAAACTGAACTGAACGCCGATATCTCCACAATACCGTGATAGCAGGAATGCTATAGAATCGGGCATCTTGCAGAGCCGTCGTATCGGGTTCTTAGGAGCGTTAGCATGGCGGTTGAATGCACAGGCAGGCAGGTGGCAATCACCAAGCCGCTGCGTACGTTGGCGGAAGAGGGAATCGAGCGCATAGGTAAGATTCTAGGCAAGATCACCAGCGCCCACGTCGTTCTGACCGCGGAAAAATACCGGCAGATCGCCGAGGTCACCATCAAGACCCGTGCTTGCGCGCTGGTTGCCCTTTGCGAGTCCACCGCCAGCATGGAAAGTGCGCTGCGCGATGCGCTGGTGAAAGCGGAAAGCCAGGCGATGCGGTACAAGGATAAGCAGCGTTCGCAAAAACGGCAACCCAAGCAAGAAAAGCGGTTGGAAGATAAGGGAGTTGCGCGCAGCGGCCGGGGAGGTGTTGCCGTGACCAAGGCCGCCAAAGCTGGAAATACCAACGGTACAGCCAACGGGAAAAGCCACACACAGCCGGCGATTCCCGTCACCGTGCATTCCTTTCCGGCGCGCGTGCCGATCGCCGAGCCGCACATCGTTCGCTCCGTGGACTCGGTAGCGCTGCGGCCGATGACTCTCGAAGAGGCGGTCAAGGAGGCGGAGTTTCGCGACCGCGATGTTTTCGTCTTTCGGGATAACGAAGGTAATGTGAAGGTTCTACATCGGAAGCGTGATGGCAAAATGGAATTGATCGAAGCCCCTTAACAACGTGTCACAACCCTTATCTTACCGTTGTGACGGTTTGCGAATGCTTGGAGCAGTTCCTCCGGCTCCCCCACTTATTTTGTCATCCCGCGTTTGTCGCCTCAAATGGCGTCTTACAACGATCGAGTTTCCACCTGCAACCTTAGGCCGCTCATCTACATCTGCGACGCAGAGCAAGCATCGAATGCTGGCGGATTTTCAGACGTAAGTAACTGCGACCTCGGAGTTTTGCCGGTGCTTCTTTCAGGGGATACTCCTGTTTGGAAAGCAGCCATGATACTCAGACCTGTATGGATTTCTTGATGGTCCGCGGCGTTACAAGATGAAATCAGAAGTCGATGTCGCCGTGCTCACGGCCCAGCAACGGTCACTACTCGAAGCGTTGCCATGCTACGTTTTTGTGCAGCGCGGCGAAACTGTGGTTTACGCCAATGGGATTGCGCGCGAGATTCTGCACCTTGAGGAAGGTGCGGTGCTGCCCGTCGACCAGGTTTTTCAGGGGCAGTTTCCCGGCTTTGCCTACGCATATCCGGGACGAGCGCCGCAACGGGCAAGCAATGTCTTCGGCTCCGGCAACCATGCCTATTCTTCTGAGTTCACTTGCCAGATACGCACGCCACTGGAGTCATCGGTTCCCGTTCGCGGCAGCTTCCGCATGCTGCGCGTGGAACCGGAACCCGAACTGCTGATTGTCGCGCTGCGTTCGTCGAGCGACGCGGAGCAGGACTTGGAGCAGGGCCTGAAGCCGGGCTCGGAGCATGACTCGCCATCCAACTTCCTGGAACATTTACTGAATGCCGCCCCTGAAGCCATCATGATCACGCGCGGCTCCAGGATCCTGCATATCAATCGGGAGTTTGAGTCCCTCTTCGGCTTCAATGCCGACGAAGCGCTGGGGCAGAACACGTACGACATTCTTATTCCGGACACGCGCCGTCATGAGTTCGACATGCTCGAGCACACGATGCAACTTCATGGCCGGGCTTCGATGGACACGGTGCGTCTGCATAAGTCAGGCCAGCTCATCGATGTTTCGATCCTGGTGGCTCCCATCACCATGTCGGGTGTGGAGGTGGGAAATTTTGTCAGCTACCGTGACATTCGCGATAAGAAGCAAAGCGAGGCCCGCTTGCAGCATGATGCCTTGCACGATCCTCTGACCGGCCTGGCCAATCGAACGTTGTTTCTCGACCGGCTTCAGCTCATGATGGCCCGCCAACAGCGCCATTCCCAGCTCAATTTTGCCGTGATGTTTATCGATCTGGACCACTTCAAGGCGGTGAACGATAACCTGGGCCACGCCTGTGGCGACGACCTGCTGGTGAGAATGGCCGCTCGCCTGCGGGCCTGTGTTCGGCCGCAGGATACCGTGGCGCGTTTCGGAGGGGACGAATTCTCCATCCTGCTTGAGGATGTCACCAACATCTCCGATATAACCAAAATCGCCGAGCGCGCACAGCAGGATATTCGCCTGCCCGTCGAAGTGAATGGCCATGAGGTCTTCGTTACTGCCAGTATCGGTATCGCCTTTGGCACGCTCGACCACACCAGTCCGGAGCAGGTTTTGCGCGATGCGGACTACGCCATGTACCAGGCCAAGGCCAACGGTCATGCGCGGCATGAGGTCTTTGACGGTTCCATGCATGTGCTCGTGGCAGCGCAGATGAGGAAAGAGCAGGACCTGAAAACGGCCCTCGAAAAGAAAGAGCTCGAGGTCTGGTATCAGCCGATTTACCGGCTGGCGAATGGCGAAATCGAGGGCTTCGAGGCGCTGCTCCGGTGGCGGCGCTCCGACGGAGAGTTCGTGCCGCTGCAGGATTTTCTGCCCACTGCGGAGGAGACCGGACTCATTCATCCCATCGGCCTGTTTGTGCTGGAGGAAGTTTGCCGGCAACTGAGTAGCTGGGCGGACACCGTGCCTGGCGCCCATCCGAGCATCGGGGTGAATCTGTCGCCGCGGCAATTCAGGGATCCTAAACTGTTGCCCTATCTCGCCGGGTTGCTGGCAAAATGGAAGGTCCCTCCGGGACGGCTGCGTGTCGAAGTATCCGAAGCGGTGGTGAACCAGGATCCCGAGTCCGCGCTCACCGTGTTTCAGCGCCTGGCCGATCTCAAGGTAAGCACCGCCCTCGATAACTTCGGCGCCGGCTTGGCCTCGATGAACCACTTCATCCGGTTGCCGATTGACCTGGTGAAAATCGATCGCCGCCTGATCGCCTACTTGCCGATTCCCGGTAAGCATGCGGCGATCCTGCAAACCATCTTCGATCTTGGACGCACGCTCCAGGTGCGGATGCTGGCCGAGGGTATAGAGCGCAGGGAACAGTTGGAGGCACTGCGCAAATACGGCTGCGATCTGGGGCAGGGACACCTGTTTTCGGCCCCGGTCTCGCCGGACAAGGCGCTCGCGCTGCTGGAGAACGGGCGTTGGAGTATCTAAATTGGGAACGCGCTTTGCTCTGGCGCTGAAGATGCTTCCTCGAATGCTACGATGGCCCCATGCCACGCAGAAGCGCTCCCGTAGAGCAGGGTAAAGAGGCAAAGCCGGGCGCCCGCAAAAAAACCAAGAAAAAGACGGCCGCGCTTGTGCCCGCGGTGGCTTCCGAGCTGGTCATCCTGACTGGCCTCTCCGGTTCCGGCAAGGCCTCCGCGCTCAAGGCCTTCGAGGATTTGGGTTTCTATGCGGTCGACAATATGCCGCTGGAGCTGATCCCCGCATTTGCCGACCTGGTGCGGCAATCAGCGGAAATCAACCGTGCGGCATTGGTCGTCGACGTTCGCGAGGGACAGCGTCTCGATCGCTTTCCGGCCATTCTTCGTCAGGTCAGAAAAGTGCTTTCCACCACCGTGGTCTTCCTCGATGCCTCTGACCCCTCACTGCTGCGGCGATTTTCCGAGACCCGGCGTCCCCATCCGTTGGGCCGAACAGAAACGGTAGTTCGCGCGATTCATGCGGAGAGAAAGATGCTTGATCCCATCCGCAATCTGGCGGACATCAACGTCGATACCTCCAGTTACAACGTCCATGAGCTGCGCGCCTACATCCTGCAGAAGTTTGAGCGCGGCGGTACGGACAAGAATCTGATGGTCTCGTCCATCAGTTTTGGCTATAAGAACGGTGTACCTCTCGAGGCCGACCTGGTTTTCGACGTCAGGTTCTTACCCAATCCGCACTTCGTGCCTGAGTTCCGGCACCTGACCGGCCGCCATCCCAAGGTGGCCAAATACATCCGCGAGTTTCCCCAGACAGCCGAGTTCCTGGATCGGATCACGCAGCTGCTGCTTTTCTACTGCCACACTACATTGAGGAAGGAAAGAGCTACCTCACGGTAGCCTTTGGCTGTACTGGTGGCCAGCATCGTTCGGTAATGATCGCCGAAGAAGTACGCAAGAGGCTGGCCAAGGAGGGATACCGGGTCAAGGCCGTCCATCGCGACATGCCACGTTGAAGCAGGACGGCACCACCGATGTGGGCTAGCTAACTAGCCAAGGGTGCCCCATGTTCGCTCCAGCGTACATGGGAGGAAGAAGGAAGAAGGGGGGCGAAGCCCCATAAGCGCTAACTTTAGGAGTATTTTTCCTCAAAACTCCCACAAAATCGTCATCCTGAGCGGAGCGCCTCACAGATTTATCGCGTGACCCAGCGCCTGGGAGCGCGGAGTCGAAGGACCCCGGCGGTGCTTATCTTACCCATGCTGCTCGGAGCTTTTCGACCACCGAAGCCCGAAAACAGGGTCTACTGCCGTACGCACTTGATGATCACGGGTACATCTTTTCATGCACTGTAATCATCTTCCATCCCCAGGTCTGTGCCAGGTCTTTGAACTCGGGATTGATGGTGCGAATGAGGTTGAGCTTCTTTTCGCGCCGCCAGCCTTTGAGTTGTTTCTCCCGAGCGATGGCTGTGCGAATGTCTTCGTAGCCTTCAAAATAGAGCAGGCGCTTGCAGCCGTAGGCCGCAGTGAAACCTTCCAGCGTGCCCTCCTTATGTTGCATGATGCGCAGATACAGGTTGCTGGTGACGCCAATGTAAAGCGTGCCTGTATGGCTGCCGAGAATGTATATGTAGCCGCCGGGCATAGCAAGATGCTAGCAAGTTCTCGGTTCTCGGCCCAGGGAAAGACCGTGGCGGGTCGGCCCGGTGCGGGCTTCGGTGGTTGAAAAGCTTCGAGCGGCATGGGTAAGACAAGCACCCTCGGGATCCTTCGACTCCGCGCTCCCAAGCGCAGTGTCACGCGATAAATCCGTGAGGCGCTCCGTTCAGGATGACGTTTTTGCGACGAGTTGGAGACGCAAAAATCCAGCGCTTCTTGGATTTCTATTTGTCTGCCAAACAAGTTAGCGCTCATGGGGCGAAGCCCTGGGCTTCGCCCCACCAGTGCTTTTGTCATAGTAGTAAGCTCAGCTACGACCTGCTGGGAAAGCATTGGAAACGAAGCATCGTCGTCCCAGGCACGCTGGTGCGAACCTGGGCACCCGTCCGGTTTTGTTGCAAAAGCGCGGTGCGCCGCTGGCGATTACAATAGCGGGATGCCTCCCGTACAGCACCGAGAGCAAGCGCCCCGCCGCGCCTCCGGGGTTCCCGCTTGAAGAGGCTTCTGCGCCTGATAAGTTATGTGCGGCCATATTGGCTGCAGGCGATTTCGTCGGTCATCCTGATGGCCGCCGTGGGTCTACTGGATGCCTTCCGCATATTGCTGGTCGGTCCCATCTTCGATCGCGTGCTCAACCCGGATGCACCGGACCGGCCGATTCCGCTCTTCGGGCCTCGCTTCCAGCATCAGCCTGCAACAGATTGTTCCCTCGCACTTCCACAACGCATGGGCCATCGTCGCCTTTGCGCTGGTGGGTTCTACTTTGCTGAAGGGGATCTTCGATTATTGCGGAACCTACCTGGTGAACTATGCCGGCTTCGGCATGATCACCGACCTGCGCGATGATCTTTACAACGCCATTCTGCGGCGCTCCGTCTCCTTTTTCCAACAGCATGCCACCGGAACCATCGTTTCGACGCTGATCAACGATATCGAGCGGGTGCAGTTCGCCATGTCCTCGGTGCTGGCGGAGTTCCTGCAGCAGTTCTTCACCTTGATCTTCACCGCCTGCGTGGTGGTTGCCCTGGGCGGCAAGCTGGCATGGGTTCTGCTGCTCTTTGTCCCCGTCGTGCTGGCATCGGCACGCAGGATTGGCCGCCAGGTACGGCAGACCACGCGCAGGGGCCAGGACAAGCTGGCGGAAATCCAGAACATTCTGCACGAGACCATCACCGGCAACCGCATCGTCAAGGCCTTCAATATGGAGCTTTGGGAGACGACGCGGTTCAAACAGGCAGCCCGCCGGCTCCTCGATGCCAACCTCCGTTCGGTGCGCGCGCAGGCCATCAGTTCACCGCTCATGGATGCGATTGGCGCGGTGGCGATCGCTTTGCTGCTCTGGGTTGGCCGCAACAGCATCCGGACCCACGCGCTCACCGCCGGAACCTTCTTCGCTTTTATCATTGCGGTTTTCAAGCTGTACGATCCGGTGCGCAAGTTCGCTCTCTTCTATAACAACTTCCAACAGGCGCTGGGCGCATCCTCGGAGATTTTTCGCTTTATGGATACGCAGGACGAGGTGCGGGAGAAAGCTGGCGCCCACGTGCTCAAAGGATTCCGCCAGGAGATCCGGTTCGAGAACGTCTGCTTCGACTACCGCAATGAAGAGGGCGAACGGCAGGTGCTCAGAGATCATCAACCTGGTGGTCCCGCGGGGCGAGGTGGTTGCGCTGGTCGGTCCCAGCGGCGCCGGCAAGTCCACTCTGGTGAACCTGATCCCACGCTTCTTCGATGTCACCGGAGGCAGCATTCGCATCGACGGACATGACCTGCGGGATGTCAGCCTGGCTTCTCTCCGTGCCCAGATTGGCAACGTAACCCAGGAGACGATTCTCTTCAACGATACGGTCCGCAACAACATCGCCTATGGCGAGGCGGATATCCCTTTGAGCCGGGTGATCGCGTCCGCCCAGGCGGCGCTGGCTCACGACTTCATCGAGCGGCTTCCCGAAAAGTACGATACGGTGATCGGCGAAAAGGGCTTCCGCCTCTCCGGAGGAGAGCGCCAGCGCATCGCCATTGCCCGGGCGTTGCTCAAGAACGCGCCCATTCTCATTCTTGATGAAGCCACTTCGGCGCTCGACTCGGAAAGCGAGTCGCTGGTGCAGATCGCGCTTTCCAACCTGATTGCCGGCCGCACGGTCTTCGTCATCGCCCATCGGCTGTCCACCGTCCGCCGCGCCATCGCGCATCGCGGTCATCGAAGATGGCCGCATCACCGCCATCGGCCCCCACGAAGAGTTGCTCCGCGTCTCTGCCGACCTATCAGCGCCTCTACCAGTTGCAGTTTATGGATCCGGCCGAGTTCCCCGGCAATGTGCTCCCCAAAGCGGGCAATGGGAAGCGCCTAATCTTGAGCCCGCGTTGAGCGGCGAGGTGGAACTTTGAGCGCATCCGGCAGTAAAGCTCCCGTTTCCTCTCCGATCTACTCAATGACCGGCTTTGCCCGGGTCAGCGGCCGGGTCAACGATCTCCTCTCCTGGACCCTCACCCTCAAAAGCGTCAATCATCGCTTTCTCGATCTGCACATGCGCATGCCGGGCGGCACCGAGCCGCTGGAGATGCGCCTGCGCCGGCTGCTCAAGGAAAAGGTGCTGCGCGGTCACCTGGAAGTTACCCTGACCCTCGAACGCGGCCTCCGCCCGACCGCCCATTTCGACCGCGATCTGCTCCAGGGCTATATCGCCGCCTTTCGTGTTGCTGCGACCGAGAACGCGCTCGAGCAGCGAGCCCGATCTCAATGCACATCTTTCGCCTTCCCGGCGTATTGACCGGCGAAACGCGCTTGAGCGAAGAGGAGATGCAAGCCGCTGGAGCAGGACGTCGCCGCGCAAATCGGCCGGCTGGTGGAGGCCTTGAACTCGCATGCGAGCCCAGGAGGGCGCGGCGCTGGCCCGGGATCTTGCCGCCGGCATGGAGCGCTTGGATAGCCGCCGTGTGCGCAGGTCGCACAGATGCGGCATGAGGTGCAGAAGGCCTACTTTGAACGCATCAGCCAGCGCCTCTCGGCGCCTGTTGAACGGCAATGGGGTCATCGACCGCGACCGCGTGCTGCAGGAAGCCGCCGTGCTTGCCGAGCGCAGCGACGTCGAAGAAGAGGTCACTCGCCTGCGCACCCATATCCAGCATTTTCATGTCCCTGCTTCAGGCCGGCGGCGAGATGGGCAAGAAACTCGACTTTCTGCTGCAGGAGATGAATCGCGAAGCAAATACCCTGCTGTCGAAGACCGGCGGCGTGAGCGGAAACGGTCAGCGCATTACTGATTTGGGCCTGGGAATGAAATCGGAGATCGAAAAAGCCCGCGAACAGGTGCAGAATCTTGAATAACGCTTGTGCGGGATTCCCCAGGAAAGGGTTCCGGAGCGATTTTGCGATAAGTGTAACCGGTGAAAATGCCGCGGGCCGGCTTTTCACCAGGAAAAGCCCCACTTTACTCAGGCCGGATCAGGCATAGAAATCGTGAAAGCGCTCTAGTATTATCAGGAAAACACATTGGCAGGAATTTTGTTCATCATCTCGGCCCCTTCGGGTTCTGGAAATCCACCTTGGTGAACCAGATGCGTTCGCTGGTGACGGACCTGCGAGTTCTCCGTCTCCTACACCACGCGCGCTCCGCGCGGCTCCGAACAGCAGGGCCGCGAATATCACTTCATCTCGCGCGCGGAGTTTGAGAGAGATGATTGGCCAGGGGGAGTTCCTGGAGTGGGCGACGGTCTTTGGCAACTACTACGGGACCGCCTGCCCGTCTCTCGAACGACGCCCAGGCCGCAGGCAAGGACCTACTGCTCGACATCGACGTCCAGGGCGCGGCTCAGGTCAGGGAGAAAATTCCCGATGCGGTCAGCATCTTTGTCCTTCCTCCCAACCCCCAGATCCTGGCCACGCGCCTGCGCAATCGCAGCCGCGCCGAAGGGAGCGTCCTTGAGGACGGAGATCGACCGGCAGGTTGGCCAAGGCCAAGGATGAAATCGAGAATTACCGCCAATACAGCTATATTCTCGTTAACGATATTCTCGATCATGCGGTGGAGGATCTGACCGCCATCGTTATCGCGGAAAGATCCAAGCGTCATGGAGCGCCGCGAGACGCCTGAGACTGATCGGATGGTGAGGACTCGCCGAGAGTTGCCGGCAGCCGAATGCCACCGATCGTTCTGTCCGGTGCTTTCCTCCTTCGGTCTGCTGGACATGCCGCCCTCACGCCTGAATTCGGCGCGGCGAGACAAGCCTGGAGCAGGAGGTCGGCATGAAACCAGAAGATAACTTCGACAGCAATTTTCAGCTATGTTCTCGTTGCCGCCCGCCGCGCCCGGCAACTCCAGAATGGCTCCCAACCGCTGGTTGATTCCCGCTCCACCAAGGCCTGCCGCGTCGCCCAGGAAGAAATCGCAGCCGGCAAGGTCAAGTCTGCCCAGCCTGAAGCCCAGGGTGGAGGAAATCGCCGTGGATCCCCAGCACGATATCGGATTCTCCGAGCGGTCTTAGACCATCTTGTGATTGCGGCAGCACAGACCCGGGGCAGGGAAGTGATGCATCTGCCGTTGTGGTGCAAGGTTTGAGCGGTCAGATTCCTGGGTTGCCGGGGTACAATCATCGCTATGAAGGTCACGGTTGGTGTCTCCGGAGGCATTGCTGCCTATAAGGCGGCGGAGTTGGTGCGCGCCCTGCAGCGTCAGGCGCTTGACGTGCATGTGGTGATGACGGCAGCGGCGCAGCAGTTCATTGCACCGCTGACCTTTGCCTCTCTGACCGGCCACAAAGTGATCACCGGGCTGATGGCCCTCGATCTTCTCGGCGAGGCCGGCAGCGGAGAGGCCGATGCTCGACTCCTCCATCGAGCATATTGGCGAAGCTCAGTCGACGGATGCCCTGGTGGTTGCGCCGGCCACCGCCAACGTGCTGGCCAAGTTCGCTCATGGCCTTGCCGACGACTTTCTGACTACCCTTTATCTCGCCACGCGCGCCCCGGTCATTGTTGCTCCGGCGATGAATGTCAACATGTGGGAGCACCCGGCCACCCAGGCCAATATGGAAACGCTGGAAAGCCGCGGAGTCAGGATCGTGCCGCCGGAGAGCGGCCCTCTCGCCTGCGGCATGACGGGCAGCGGCCGGCTGGCCGAGCCCGGAGATCATTGTGCGAGGCGGTGCTGGATCAGCTCCATCGCCGCAATGATCTGGCCGGGGAAGTTGTTCTGGTCACTGCCGGCGGAACGCGGGAAGCCATCGACCCGGTCCGTTTCCTGGGCAATCGCTCCAGCGGCAAGATGGGCTATGCCGTGGCCGAGGCGGCGCAGCGCCGGGGCGCGCGCGTGATTCTGGTCAGCGGCCCACGTCGCTCCAGCCGCCGGCCAACTGTGAGTTGATTCCTGTGGTTACCGCCGACGAGATGCGCCGCGCGGTTATGAGCCGCCTCGATCAGGCCACCATTGTCATCAAAGCCGCCGCGGTCGCCGACTATCGTCCGCGTGTTCCGGCGGAACAAAAGATGAAGCGCACCGGCCCGCATCACCCTCGAGTTTGAGCCGACCGAAGACATCCTCCGCGAAGTGGTGCTCAGCAAGCGGCCGGGAACGCTGGTGATCGGCTTTGCCGCGGAAACAGAAAACCTGCTGGAGCACGGCCGCGACAAGCTTTTGCGCAAAGGGAGCGGACGCGATCGTCTTGAACGACGTCTCTCGTCCCGGGCTGGGATTTGATTCCGATCGCAACGCGGCCACTTTTCTCACGCCCAAGACCGCGATTGAGTTGCCGGAAATGACCAAGCACGAACTGGCCGGCCGCATCCTCGACGAAGTGCTTGCCTTGCGCCGGCCAGCGTCGTTCGTTGCCGAGACCGGCCTGGTCTCGAGCAATCCACAGCTGCGGGAGTAGGGCTTCTGCTGTAGACCGAAAGTGGAACTGCAGATCCCTCGACTGCCCCGGATTTCCTGTTGAGTCCGATGGGTCCCGCAAAGCTCATGCGGCTTTCCTTGATGAAAGCCGCAAACGAGGTCATCTTTGGTGCCGTGTCGTAGGAAATCCGGGTACGCTCCCGATGACAAAGGTTAGATCGGTGACAAACCATAAGGTCCTGAGCCAACGTAAGATTTGTCATCCCGAGCGCAGTCGAGGGATCTGCAGTTCCACTTTATGCCGCAACGAAACTGCCCTGAAAAGAACCTGCATGTTCATCCTCGGTGATGCCCCGGAGGGGCATGTAAGCTAAAGGAAATCCGGTTTCGAAATGCCGCTCGATCCCCAATTGCAGCAAGCCATTGCCGCGCACATGCAGTACCTGCGCGATCTTGGTATCTTCGATTTTTATCGCCGCAGCAGCCGACGAGGAGCCGCTCGCTCCGTCATCGAGCCCACGCCCGCAGGAGCCCGCTCATTCCCCGTACGTAAGCCATCCCCGTCGCAGCCGCCCGTCGGCTCGTTTGTTTCTCCGCCAAGCCGCGCCGAAGCGCTGCGCGCCATTCAGTTTGAAATCGGCGACTGTACCCGCTGCGCGCTGAGCCGCGGCCGGAACAAGATCGTCTTTGGCGACGGCGACCCCAATGCGCGCCTCATGTTCGTGGGCGAGGGGCCAGGAGCGGACGAGGATGCGCAGGGCCTGCCCTTTGTCGGCCGCGCCGGCCAGTTGCTCAACAACATGATCGCCGCCACGGGACTCAAGCGGGAGCAGGTCTACATCGCCAACATCGTGAAGTGCCGCCCGCCCCAGAACCGCGTGCCGGAGCCGGAAGAGGCCAACACCTGCTCCCCGTTTCTCTTCCAGCAGATTGACGTCGTCCGGCCGGAGGTATCTGGTGGCCCTGGGTTCGACCGCGGCGACGTATCTGCTGGGCGTCAAGTCCTCCCTGAGCGGCCTGCGCGGGCGCGTCCACACTTGCCGGGGCACCAAGCTGATCGTTACTTATCACCCGGCTTATCTGCTGCGGGATCCGCGGCAGAAAAAAGAAGCATGGCAGGATCTCAAGCTGGCCATGGCGGAGCTGGGATTGTCCGTTCCCGTCCCGCTGATGGCCACTTTCTGTGACGTTGTGCTGCCGGTACCGCTCGACCGGGCCTTTACCTACAAGCTAAAGGACGGAGGACGGACCCGCCCTGATCGGGCGGCCGCGTCGTCGTGCCCTTTCGCAAGGAAAAGCTGATCGGGGTCGTCACCCGCTTGCATGATGAAGCTCCGCCCGTCGAGGCCCGGCTGATCGAAGCGGTGCTTGACCAGGAGCCGATCCTCAACGCCGAGCTGATGGAGCTGGCAGCCTGGATTGCGCAATACTACCTGGCGCCGCTGGGCGAAGTGCTGCGCAGCATGCTTCCGCTCATGGCAGAAGTGCGCCGCTCGACCAGTTATCGCATCAGCGAAACGGGCCAGGCCATCCTGTTCGACGGCGCCCAGCAGGGTTCTTCGCGCCGCTCGCGCCGCACCGCGGACGAACAGAATATCGAATACGCGGTGCTGAACTATCTCTCCGACGGGCAGCCGGCAAAGAGCGGAACCCTGCGCCACGCCACCGGAGCCACCGCGGAGCTGCTGACCAACATGCTGCGCAAGAAGTGGCTGCTGCGCGAAACCGAAGCCGCGCCGCGCGACGCGCGCCGCCTGCTGCGCTATGCCGTGCTGGTGGCGCGATGCGCGGCCGCCCAAGCTGAATGAAAATCAGCTGGCGATTCTCGCCGAGCTTGCCGGCGCCGGCGGCTCCCTGCCGGTCCCTGTCTTGCGCCGGCTGGAGCTTCCCGCGACCACGCTGCAAACCCTGGTAAAGCGCGGCTCTGGTAACGCTCGAAGATCGGCCCGCGGCGTTTCACCTTTCCGGCTGCACGCCGGGACCCGCCGGCCGCAGCACGTGCTCAACGCATGCCCAGCAAGCCGCGCTGGAGCATATCATGTCGACGCTCGATGGAGATGGCTTTGGCGCCTGCCTGCTGCACGGGGTGACCGGCTCGGGCAAGACGGCGGTGTATCTGGCCGCCATGCAGCGCGCGCGGCTCGCCGGCCGCTCGGCCATTCTGCTGGTCCCGGAGATCGGCCTCACGCCCGCCATGGCGGCGCAGTTGCACTCGCGCCTTCGGCGACAGCGTGGCGCTGCTGCACTCCGCGCTCACGCCCGACGAGCGCGCCGAGCAGTGGTATCGCATCCGCCGCGGCGAAGCGCGCATCGTCGTCGGCACCCGCTCGGCCATCTTCGCGCCGGTCGAAAATCTGGGCCTCATCATCGTCGATGAAGAGCATGACTCGTCCTACAAGCAGGAGGAGATTCCCCGCTACCACGCGCGCGATGTCGCCGTCATGCGGGCCAAGATCAGCGGCGCCACCGTCGTTCTCGGCTCCGCGACCCCGTCGCTCGAGTCCTGGCGCAATGCGGAGACGGGAAAGTATGCCTTGATCGAGATGAAGGAGCGGGTCAACCAGCGGCCGCTGCCGGTGGTCGATCTGGTGGACATGCGCCTGGAGTTCCAGGAGACGGGGCAGGAGAGCATCTTTTCCCGCGTCCTGCTGGAGCGGGCGAAGGCCGCCATCGACCGCGGAGAGCAGGCCATTATCCTGCTCAACCGGCGCGGCTATTCCTTTGCCGTGCTATGCCGGGCTTGCGGCGAGAAGCTGCAGTGCGAGAACTGCGCCATCGCCCTCACCCACCACAAGCCCATTATTCCCGGCAGATCCCGAGCGCATGCCGAGCCCCTCGGGCCAGCGGCTCAAGTGCCACTATTGCGGATACGTAAAAACCGTGCCCAAGCGCTGCCCCAAGTGCGAGAGCGAGCACCTCTTTTACCTGGGCGCCGGTTCGCAGCAAGGCGAAGAGCGGCTGCAGGAGCTGTTTCCCCAGGCCCGCATCGGCCGCATGGATCGCGACACCGTCCGCAACCGGCATCGACATGGAGCACCTGCTGGCGCGGCTGCACAGCGGGCAGATCAATCTGCTGGTGGGCACGCAGATGATCGCCAAGGGCCACGATATCCACGGCGTCACGTTCGTCGGCGTGGTGGGCGCGGACCATGCCCTCGGCCTGCCCGACTTTCGCGCCGCCGAGCGCGTCTTCCAGCTGCTCACCCAGGTCTCCGGCCGCGCCGGCCGCGGAGACCTGCCCGGCAACGTCCTGGTCCAGAGCTACTACCCGGAACACTACGCCATCCAGTGCGCGGCCGCAGCATGACTTCCGCGGCTTTGTGAAAAAGGAGATGCAATACCGCAAGTGGATGCACTACCCGCCCCATGCGGTGCTGGCCAACATCATCATCCAGAGCCCGCGGCTGGAGGAGGCCGCCGGCTGGGCCGCCAGCCTGGGCAAGTGTTTCGCCGCCATGCCGCTCGACCAGGTGCGCGTGCTGGGGCCGGCCAGCGCGCCCATCGTGCGCATCAAGCGTATCTACCGCTTTCACCTTCTGCTTAAGGCGGAGCAGCGGCAGGCCCTGGCGCGGACGCTCCGCGCGGGCCTGGCGCAGGCGGAGGCGCTGGGCATCCCGCGCCGCAATCTCATTGTCGACGTCGACGCCGTAAACCTGATGTAGGAGTTGACGTCGCCAGTACGGAGCGGAGAGACCTGCACTTCAGAATGGTAGATGTCATCAGTCGCAACCCGGAGGTCTGGCTACCGGAACAGGTCGATCACGCTGGTGCCCGACAAACGGAGCGGGCAAGAACGTCAGCACCAGAATGGCGAGCGCCAGCAAGCAGAGCCAGCGATGCTTGTACGGCAACAGCGGGAAATACGGAACATGGGGATGGCGCATGGCCGGCAAAAGCAGGATCACTCCCCACAGCACCCATCCGGTCCACAGCGTCACGCCCATGCACCAGCAGCAACACGGGCACGACAAAGGTCATCCGGCGATGCCATCGGGGCGAAATCGCATACAGGATATGCCCGCCATCCAGCTGCCCTGCGGGAATCAGGTTGAGCGAGGTGACGAAGAGCCCTACCCAACTCGCGATCAGGATGGGGTGGGGAAGCAGTTATCCATGCGCAGGCACCTGGGAAGCCAGGCCGCGAGCATCCGGTCCAGCAGAGTGATGGTCAATGGCCAGTGGAATTGGACCAGCGCGGGAGCCGTGTCCGGCGCCGGCCGGCCGGGAGAGCAGGATGCCCAGAACCGCGGTGGGAAACGCAACCAGGTATCCGGCGATCGGCCCGGCGATGCCCACTTCGATCAGCGCCCGGCGGGAAGGAATGCGAGAGCGGATGCGGATCACGGCTCCGGCGGTTCCGCTCAAGGTGGGAGCGGGCAAGACGTAAGGCCAGGACGCATCGATCCCATGGTGCCGGCAGAAGAAAATAGTGCCCCGCCTCGTGGGCCAGCAAAATCCCCAGCAGCGCCAGGGAGAAGGACCAGCCGCTGGCCAGCGCCGAGGGATGTCTCCAGATCCAGTGCAGAGGGAAAAGATCACCCTCGTTGCACCAGCGGCGGCTGGCCCAGGCGAAAGTTCTGCATGAGCAGCGCGCCGGTGCTGGCGGTGGTGAAGATACTCACCACCAGCAGGCAGAGCGGTAGCCAGGCGATGGAGTCGCGGCGCCCTTGGAGGAAAGTCCGAAGTGATCGGTAGGGCCGCGGGAGGAGCGGACTGCTCCGCTGTGGTCGGCATTGCTGCTCGGGCAAGGGCCGATGGCTAAGAATCCAGCAGGTGAAGTTCCTTGCCTGGCTTGAAGCGAACAGCCTTGCCTGGAGTGATGGTGACTTCCGCCCCGGTCCGCGGGTTGCGGCCAATCCCCGTCTTGCGCGGGCGCACATTGAAGACGCCGAAGCCGCGCAGCTCAATCCGGTCGCCCGAAGCGAGCGCTTTTTTCAGGCTTTCAAAGACCGTGTCGACAGCCGCTTCCGCTTTGTTGCGCGGTAGTCCGGTCTTGGCGATCACTTGATGGATGATGTCCTGTTTAATCAATGCCTTTACCCCGAGGGATGTATAGGTAACTGCAATGGCCGGAGCTACGTCCTCATCGTATAGCGAGTTTCCTATGGTCCAGCAGCTTCGGTGGGATGCAAGATTGTCAATGAACCCGGCCTACCGTAAGATGCAGTTTCCAGCAGAAGGATTTTTATCCCTCAGTACCGCCTGGCTCTGCCGAGCCGGTTTCCCTAAAGGAGTTGCATGTCAATTCAGTCCGACCGGTGGATTCGCGAGCAGTCGCAAAAAGGAATGATTGTCCCGTTCAGCGAAAAGCAGGTGCGGGAAGGCGTCATCTCCTACGGCCTCTCCTCCTACGGCTACGATCTTCGCGTTTCCGATGAGTTCAAGATCTTCACCAACGTCAACAGCGCCGTCATCGACCCCAAGGACTTTCGACGAGCGGTCTTTTGTCACAGTCACTGCCGCACTCAGTGCTTGATCCCTCCCAATTCCTTCGCCCTCGCCCGGTCGGTCGAATATTTTAAAATTCCCCGCGACGTGCTCACCATCTGCGTCGGCAAATCGACCTACGCCCGCTGCGGCATCATCGTCAATGTCACCCCCTTCGAGCCGGAATGGGAAGGCTTTGTGACCCTCGAGATCTCAAACACCACCCCCCTGCCGGCCCGGGTCTATGCCAACGAGGGCCTCTGCCAGATTCTCTTCTTCCGTTCCGACGAGCCCTGCGAGATCAGCTACGCGGACCGCAAGGGCAAATACCAAAAGCAACAGGGTATCGTGCTTCCAAAGCTGTGATGGCCGGAGCCGACGAAATCACCTTCCCGCTTGCGGGTGGCGCTGCTCGAACCCGAGCCCATCCGCGTGCAGGGCTTCGTCACCCTCTTCCAGGATCATCCCCGTATCGAATTTGTGGTCTTCGAGCTGGCCGCAGTTCCTGGCCGATCAGGAGTTCAAGCTGGCCCTGGTCGGGCTGCACGGAGAACGGCTCCCGCTGCCGCTGGTGGGCACCATCCATGGGTTGCGGCCCGATGTCCGGCTGGTCGTCATGGGCCCGGACGCGGACGACGAAGTCATTCTGCAGGCGATCAGCTGCCGGGGCCAAGGCGTATCTCGAAGCCAGTGCCACGCCCGCAGCAGGTCGAACAGGCGATCGATGATCGTGAACCAGGGGTCCATCTGGGCTCCGCGCCGGGTATTGTCCATCTTCGTCGATCGCGCGACCAAGCCGTCCCGGTCCGCGGCCCCGGCGCTCGGCTCAGTTCACCGCTCGCGAAACAGAGGTGCTCAAGCTCCTGGTCGCCGCCCGATCCAATCGCGAGATTGCCCGCACCCTGGGCATCGAAGAGCGAACGGTGAAAGCGCACGTGGCCAAGCTCATGCGCAAAGTGGGGGTGGAGAACCGGATCGCCCTCTCCATCTACGCGGTGACCAACTCGATCGTCGACCCCGAATCCGGAATAGACCTCGCATGTAACAGGTACTTTAGGTCATGGTACCTTAGTGACATTGCTTGGTTACCTTTCTTGGCCGAAAGTTACTTTAGAAACAACGCAGATCTGGGGACGGGGCTTCTGATGGCGAACTTTGCAATCACCAGCCCCCATTTTTTTGCTCGCCCTTGTCCTGCGCCATCCCCTCGCTTATTCCCAATCTGCCTCTTGAAATTCCTGCATCCTAGCAACTGCGCCTAGTTCTCTACATCTCAGCGAAGATGGCTTTTGAGAGTTTTGCCTGAAAAGCTGCGCCAACGTCAGCGAATTCGGTACCGTGCGGACGAAATGTCCCACCTGGAGATTTGAAAGACCATGAAACAGATTTTTGCAATTTTTTGTGTTGTTGGGATGTCTCTCACTACGTTGTCTGCCTTTGCAGCGGACGATAAGGCAACGCTCGATGCGCGCATCGACAGCGCGAAAGACGTCCTGGACGCGATCATGGCGACCCCGGACAAGGCGATTCCCAATCAGATCATGTCCCAGGCCACTTGCGTGGGTGTTGTTCCCAGCGTGAAGAAAGGCGCCTTCCTGGTCGGCGCGGAATACGGCCAGGGCGTTGTTACCTGCCGCACCGGGCACGGCTGGAGCGCTCCTGCCTTCATCCGGATCGCGGGCGGAAGCTTCGGTTTTCAGATCGGCGGCCAGGCCACCGACCTGGTGCTGGTAGCGGTCAACGACAAGGGCTTTCAGGACCTGTTGAAGAACAAGTTCAAGATCGGCGGCGATGCCTCGGCCGCTGCGGGCCCGGTAGGCCGCGACTCCCAGGCTGCGACCGACTGGAAGCTGAACGCCGAGCTGCTTACCTATTCGCGCGCCAAGGGCCTCTTTGCCGGCGTCGACCTCACCGGAGCCGTGGTGGACGAGAATGTAGACGCCACGCGCACGTTCTATGGCGTGGCCCACCCCAGCGCACAGATCCTGAAGGGTGAAGTGGCCACCCCGCCGGATGCGCGGCCGTTTGTGCGCACGGTGGCAAAATACTTCTCCGAAGTGCAGGAAGTAGCTATCTCCCTTCCATTGCACCTCGCTCTCGAGAACTGCCCGGCGATCTTTTGCCGGGCAGTTTTTTTGCGTGCCTGCAAACGATTTAAACTGAAAGCTGTCAACCCAATAGACCGGGGGACAGCTGTGGAAGCGGATGCGGAGACGACTGGAATTCGTGCTGGTGTGGACCCTGGTGAAGCTTCTCGGCTTGCCGCCGAGGAGCGTCGCCCGGGGCATGGGAGCGTTGGTCGGCCGTGTCGCCCTGCTGCTGACCCCGCGTCTGCGGCGCGCCGGCGATCTTAATCTTCGCCTGGCCTTTCCCCAGAAGACCGCAGCCGAGCGGCAACAGATCCTGCGCAAACTCTACCGCAATCTGGGCTGGTTGCTGGCCGAGTTCTGCCAGATGCCGCGTTATACCCCGGAGATGACGCAACAGCTTTATCCGCTATGAGGGGCTGGAACACTACCTGGCGGCTCGCGATCAGGGCAAAGGAGTTCTCATCCTGACCGGCCATCTGGGCGCGTGGGAATTGTCCAGTTTCTATCACTCGCTGATGGGTTATCCCATGAGCATCGTGATCCGCCGCCTGGATAATCCGCTGGTCGACAACCTGGTCAACCAGCATTCGCTGCCTGCACGGCAATCAAGTGCTGCACAAGGACGACTTTGCCCGCGGCCTGCTGGCCTCCATGCGGCGGGGCGAGACGGTGGGCATTCTGATGGATACCAACATGACCCCGCCCCAGGGAGCGTTCGTCGATTTCTTTGGCCACCCCGCCTGTACCGGATCCGGCCTGGCGCGGGTCGCCATGAAGACCGGGGCGCAGGTGCTGCCCGGGTTTCTGCTCTGGGAAGAGGCAACCCAGCAATATGTGCTGCGCTTCGGCGCCGCCCCTCACTCTGCCGGCCAGCGAAGATGTGGAGGCGGACGCCCTTGCCCATACCGCCTTGTTCACCAAGGTGATCGAGGACTACATTCGCCAATATCCCGACCAGTGGCTTTGGGTGCATCGCCGCTGGAAGACCCGCCCGCAGGGCGAGGCTGCGATCTACACTTGAGTCGCATGCCCATCACTCTCAGTCAACTGGCTGACCAGCTCGGTGCGGAAGTCGATCGCGGCCCGGTCGGACCCGATGATCACCGGGGTTTCCAGCATCGCGGCGGCGCGGGCCGGGATGCCTGGTCTTCGCCGAAGAAGAAGCCTCGTTCGCGGCCGCGCTCGCCTCCTCCGCGGCTGCGGTTCTGGTTGGGCCGCAGCATGGCTGCCGCCGGCGGCAGTAAGCCGGTTCTGCGCATTCCGCAGCCGCGGCTGGCGTTTGCCCGCGCGGCCGTGTTGCTGCGTGGCGCCGCAGCCCTCTCCGTCCATCCACGCTACCGCTGTGCTTGCGCCTGGGGTGCAGATTGGCGGCAGAGTCTCGATTGGCGCCCACGCCGTCGATCGACGAGGGAGCCAGCATCGGCGCAGCCACCATCATCGGCAGCGGAGCGGTGATCGGCGCCGGCGTCCGCATCGGCAGCAATTGCCGCATCTACCCCCGGGTGGTCATCTACCCCGGCGTCACCCTGGGCGATCGGGTGGTGGTCCACGCCGGGGCGGTGCTGGGGGCCGATGGCTTCGGCTACGTCCGCGATCGAGCGACCGGGGAGTACACCCAGTTTCCCCAGCAGGGCACGCTGGTCATTGAGGACGACGTGGAGATCGGAGCCAACACCACCATTGACCGCGGGGCCCTGGAAGAAACCCGGATCGGCCGCGGGACCAAGCTCGACAACCTGATTCACATCGGTCACAACTGCAGCATCGGGCGCAATGTCGTCATTGCCGCGCAGACCGGCATCTCGGGTTCCAGTGCGGTGGGCGACGGCGCAATCCTGGGCGGCCAGGTGGGCATGGGCGATCATGCCATGGTCGGCCCGGGGTCATCCTTGGCGGGCAGGCCGGGATTCTGCCCAAGAAAAAGCTTCTGGGACCGGGAATTGTCTTTTGGGGAACGCCGGCCAAGCCGGTCAGGCAATACCTCAAGGAATTGGCGATGCTGGCCCGGCTGGCCTCCAGAAAGAGGGAAAAGTAGATGGCCATTGTGGTGGTGGGCGGGCACTCGCGCAGCGTCGGCAAGACCTCGGTGGTGGCCAGTCTGATCGCCCGGCTGCCGGAGCGCAACTGGACGGCCTGCAAGATCACCCAATTCGGTCATGGCTTCTGCAGCGCAAACGGCGAGCCCTGCGATTGCCAGACGGACGAGCACACCATCGCCATCAGCGCCGAGCGGGATCCCAATACCGGCACCGACAGCGCCCGCTTCCTTGCCGCCGGGGCCAGGCGGTCGCTCTGGGTGCGCACCCGCATCGGCCGCCTGGCCGACGCCATGCCGCGTATTCGCCAGGAGATCGACGCGGCTGAGAACATCATTTTCGAGTCCAACAGCCTGCTGCAGTTTCTGCGTCCTGATCTCTATCTCACCGTTCTGGACCATGCCACGGCTGACTTCAAAGACTCCGCGCGGCTGTTTCTGGATCGCGCCGACGCCGTGCTGCTGCGTGCTTCGGGCCAGGAACTCACGCCGCAATGGAACCAGGTTTCTCTGCGGCTGATCGCAGGCAAGCCACGTTTCCTGATCACGCCGCCCGATCAGATCGGAGACGATCTGGTCGCCTTCGTGGAGCAGAGGCTGCGACCGTAGCGATCAGATCTCACTGCGCAGGGTACGGTCTGAACAGTAGCCCGGACTCAGTATCTGAGTGGACGACAAGATCGTGCGAACAGTCTCGCAGCGGACGATCTGAATGTCCAGGTGCTCAGCCGTCCCTGACGGGACTATTCGTCGCTTCCCGATGACCCAGGACTCGCGTCCTGGGCACCTGCAGTCGTCCCTGCGGGATGAATCGGAGTTCATTCGCGGAGCTGGCGAATGCTCGGCTCTCTATTTCAAGGGAAAGGCTCGGCCTTGATCGAACCGTCGCGCTGCTTGAGCAAAATCTGTACTTTGCTTTCCGCGCTGTCCAGCTCTTGCTTGCATTGCGCCGAGAGGCGCATGCCTTCCTCAAACATCTTGATCGAGTCTTCGAGCGGCAAATCACCGCGCTCGAGTTGGGCGACGATGCCTTCCAGCTGTTTCAGCGATTCTTCAAACGTTGCCAACGCCGGCCCTCTCGGCTTCGCGGTGTCCGGATAGCACCACCTCTAGAATCTCTACCGCGCAGGAGTATCGCCCAAACGGCGCGCTGACCTGCACTCCCTGGATCATCGGGCGCGCCGCCGCCAGCATCTCCCGCGCGATTTGAATTCCTTCCGCGCGCGCCCGATCGGGAGTGTCCGCCTTTTGCATGCGCAGCATGATCTCGTCCGGCATGGAGACGCGCAAATCGTTCTTCATGAATTCCGCATTGCGCAGGCTGGTCAGCGGCCAGATGCCCGCAATGACCGGAATGCGAAACCCCTCAATGCGCTTGAGGAAAGCCTCCAGCAGCTTCAAGTCAAATACCGGCTGGGTAATCGCATATTCGGCTCCCGCTTCCACCTTGTAGGCGAAACGGCGAATCTCGTTGTCCATGTCCGGCAAGCCGGGATTGGCGGCCACGCCGATGGTCAAGCCGGTCGAGACACCGACGGGATTGCTGCCCAGATCCAATCCGTGGTTCAAGCGCCGGACGATGTTCACCAGTCCAATGGCATCGACATCGAACACTGCCGTGGCATCCGGGTAATTGCCCAGCTTGGGCGGATCCCCGGTCAGGCAGAGAATATTCTTCAAGCCCGATCGAAGAAGCTCCCAGCAGGTCGGACTGGATGCTCAGCACGTTGCGGTCGCGACAGGTGTAGTGCAGCAGCGTTTCCATGCCGGTCTGCTGCTGAATCTGGATACACAGGCTCTGCGCGCTCATGCGCGGCGAGGCCCGAGACAAGTCGGGAACATTGATGATGTGGACCCCGTTTTGCACCAGCATCCGCGCCCCCTCGAGCTCGCGTTCGCAGGCGATGCCCTTGGGCGGGACCATCTCCACCATGGTGACAAAGGTGCCGCTGGCAATCAGCGCGCCGAGGCGCGATCGCTCGGCCAGCGGCGCGGGCTGCGATCTCGGACGCAACCGGCGCTCTCCTTGACCTGCGTGATGGGCGACCTCCTGCGCGCCCATCGCGCGCAGGGAGGACTTCATCGACCGGATATGACTGGGAGTGGTGCCGCAGCAGCCGCCAACAAATTGCACCCCGGCCTTGACCAACTTGCGGGCGAAGCTGGCCATGTACTCCGGCGAGCAGAGATAAATGTTCCGCCCATCCACGGCGCGCGGCATGCCGGCATTGGGCATGGCGATCAAGGGCAGGTCGGTGGCCCCCGCCATGCGCTCAATGGCGGTGAGCACGGTCGCCGGTCCCACGCTGCAGTTGCAGCCGATAGCATCCGCGCCCCACTCGGTCAATCGCGCGGCGGCCGTCTCCGGGGAAGAGCCGTCCAGGCAGTTGGCATCCTCATCGACCGTCACCATCACCAAAACCGGCAGCGAAGGGGCCGCGGACTTCGCCGCAAGAATGGCCTGCTCCGCCTCGTTCAACGCGGAAACGGTTTCGATCAGCAGCAGATCGACGCCGCCCTCCGCCAGGCCGCGAATCTGCTCCGCAAAGGCTGCGCGCGCCTCATCGAGGCCGATCTTTCCCAGCGGCTCCAGACGCACGCCCAGGGGACCGACGGCGCCCGCAACCCAGGCCTTTCCGCTTTGCTTGTCGGCCCGCTGGTTCACTGCCTTGCGCGCCAGCTCGGCTCCGGCCCGGTTGATCTCGACCACCTGGTCCGCGAAGCCATAGCGCTGCAAACGCAGGGCATTGGCGCCAAAAGTATTGGTCTCGATAATCTCCGCGCCCGCCTGCAGATATTCCTCGTGGACGGTTCGCACCAGTTCCGGCTGGGAGAGATTCAATTCGTCGTAGCAGCGGTTGATGAAGATGCCGCGAGCGTACAGGCTGGTGCCCATGGCCCCATCGCAGAGCACGGTCCGCGTTCCGAAGATCTCTGTAAGCCGATTCTTCATAGGGTAAGTCTAATTATGCTAAGCCACCCGGAGCGCGAAAGCCAGCCGCCGCTTTGTTATACTTGGCCTTTCCCGCATGTCCGCCGCGTGGTGATTCTGGTGAGGTCTTAGTTGAAGAAAAGAAGTCTCCGGTCTTTGTGTGCCCTTTCTGCGCTAGCCTGCTTTGTATTCGTTCTTCTGGCCGGATGCGGCCAGAGCTATTACTTTGGCGGCCGGGCTCTTGCCCCCCAGCGGGATCCTCAACCGCGTTTTGATTGCGGTCCAGAACCCCGGCGCCCTGACCAAGGGTACGCTCGCAGATCGTGGACGCCTATTACGATATCCGCCATAGCTTTAACAACAAAGTTGCCTCCTTCAGCATCGCGGGATACTCGGGAGCCGATCCGCTGACCATCCAAAATATGCCGGAAGAGCAGGCCGGTGCGGTTTACGGCGCGGGCGACGGCAGCTACGCCCTGTTGAATTACGCCAGCGAGAAGCAAACCACCACCGTCAGCTTGCCCGGAGCGTCCTCCAGCGTCTTTATCTCGCGCGACCAGAGGTATGTTTTTGCCGCCAACCAGACGGCGCACACGCTCACCGTACAGGACCGTACTCTCGGCACCAGCTATGGGTTGAATCTGCCCAACGTCTATCGCGTCTCCATCAACCCCAGTGGCTCGGCGGCCTTGGTCTTCGTGCAGGACAGCAACCTGGTCTACAGCGTTTATAAACTGCAGGCGAACCAGCAGACGCCCGCCAATGCGGTGGATTGCGAGCCGCAAAACCTGCCCGTGTATTGCGTGCTGCCCGTGCCGGGCAACTTTGACCGGCCCACCAAGGCGGTCTTTCTCCGCGGATGGCACCACGGCGTTTGTACTCAACTGCGGTCCGGAGTGCGGCGGCAACCAGGCCAGCGTCAGCTTCCTGCCGGTCGCGGGGATCATCATCCAGAGCGGCGCGCCGGTACCGCCGGGCGCTCCCACCGCTGTGACCGCCACGGTGCCCGTTCCCGGCGGCGACCACCGACGCCATCGCAGAATGGAAATCTCCTGTACCTCGCCGGACAGCAGCTGCAACCCGATGGCTATCTTCGCCGGCTTCCTCTCGATTCTCGATACCAACGCCAAGCAGGTCACGGGCGCTTACTCCATTAGCGATGGGACGCATCTGAAGATGCTGTTCGCCGACGACAATACGCTTTGGATCGGGTCGCAGCTCTGTACCCAGGGCGAACGCTATCATCAGGGCGCCACCACCGACCTCGGCTGCCTCACCATGTTCAACACGTCGACCAACTCGGTTACCATGATCGACTCCTACAAGGGCGACGCGACCGGCATCGCCGCGGTGACCAGTCTGCACAAGGTCTATACCGCCGAGGGTGGGCAGGTGTACATCTACAACACCGCCAATGGTGCGTCGATCGACAACTCGCAGGTGACCGTGGTGGGTACGGCTTACGATGTGGCCTACATGGACGCGCCGAGCGATGACGACAACACCACGTATTGAACTTCCCCGGCATGAGCGACCTGCCCCGGTCGACGTTCTCGCCATCGCCGCCCATCGGGACGATGTGGAGCAGACCTGCGGCGGCACGCTTTTGCGCATGCATTCGCTGCAGCTGCGCACGGCCATTCTCGACCTGACCCAGGGCGAAGCCGGCACCCGCGGTTCCGCGGAGGAGCGGGCCAGCGGAAGCCGAGGAGGCCGCCCGCATCCTATGTGTCGCCTGGCGGGGAGCGCTCGACATTCCTGACGGCCGGGTGGAAAACACCTGGGAGAACCGCATCAAGATTGTTCGTAAACTGCGCCAGTTGCGGCCCCGGGTGGTGATTCTGCCCTACTGGCAGGGACGCCATCCTGACCACTACAACAGCTCGACTCTGGGTTATGAGGCTTGCTTTCTCTCCGGCCTGGCCAAAATCGAGACCGGCGATCCGCCCTTCCGGCCCTTCAAGATCGTCTATGCCAGCCTCTATGCGGACGCCCGGCCCAGCTTTGTGGTCGACATCACGCCCTTCATCGAGGAGCGCTTTCGCGCTTTGCTCGCCTATCGCTCGCAATATGCCGATCAGCCGGCCGGCGGGAGCCTTTTTGTGCCCCACGATGAGATCCGCGAACGCACCTTCTCCGCTGGCCCGGCACTACGGCCTGCTGGGCGGCGTTCGCTATGCGGAGCCTTTCGTGCAGAAGGAAGTCGGGTTGGTCGACGACCTCACGCTGCTCCCGGTGGCATCGATCTGAAGCCTTATCGCTGGGTGAACGGAAAACGCAGAGTTTGAGACCGCACCGTCCCAGATCGCGAGCTGCTAGAATGGACTATGCAGCAGACCTGGGATGCATCCCTGTACGCCGGCAATGGCCGTTTCGTGGCGCTGCTCGCCGACTCGCTGGTGGAGGCGCTGCAGCCCAAGGCGGGCGAACGCATCCTTGACCTGGGGTGCGGCGACGGCTTCCTCACCCAGCGGATTGCCGAATCAGGAGCGACGATGGTCGGAGTCGACTCCTCGCCGCAGATGATTGCCGCGGCCAAAGAGCGGGGATGTGGACGCGCGCTACGCCAGCGGGGAAGCGCTGCCCTTCGACCAGGAATTTGACGCTGTCTTTTCCAACGCGGCACTGCACTGGATGCGCGATCAGGACGCTGTTCTCGAGGGCGTGTACCGGGCGCTGAAGCCGGGCGGCCGCTTCGTGGCCGAATGTGGCGGCCAGGGAAACATCGCCGCCATTCGCGTGGCGCTGCTGGCGGTCTTGACTCCCCGCGGAATCCCGCCGGAGCGCATCGAAAACAATCGCTTCTTCAGCACCGCCGAGTATCGCGCCCGGCTGGAGAGTCATGGCTTCCTGGTTGAGGAAATCACGCTGACGCCGCGTCCTACGCCGCTCCCCTCGGGATGGCCGACTGGCTCCAGACCTTCCGCAGCAGCGTGCTCGAACAGTTGCCTGCCGCAGAGCGGCCGGCCGCCATCGAGCAGATCGTCGGCCTGCTCAAACCGGTTCTATGCGACCACGAGGGGAACTGGACTGCCGACTACGTGCGGCTCCGCTTTCTGGCGCGCCGGCCCTGACTAGGCTGCGGAAAACGGTCATTGTGTCTTCAGGGAGATAGGCGGACTGGTGTCGAGCCCGCCGCATTCATGCGGGAGAGCATGGCGGGGCTAAAGCCCGCTTGGGATATGGCACTCTTTGCCGCGACACTGAAGCGTCGCTCCCCTGCTGAAGCACGGGGGCTCCCACCGGTTCGACAGTGAGACGACTGCGGGATGACCGCATCGAATTCCTGATTCACCAACCGCATACGAAATCCGCGCATCTCTTAGGAAAGCGGCTGCTGACCGCGGTAGTTGCCCGCGCCCGCCATCGCCGCCGCCGGCCCAAGCGCGGGGAGATAAACCCGCACCGCCGCTCCGGGAAAAATCGGGTCCGTGCTGTTGGTCAGCTCGATTTTGCCGCCATGCTTCTCCACGATTCCCCGGCTGACCCACAAGGCCGAGGCCGGTGCCCTGTTCCCCTTTGGTGGTGAAGAAGGGCTTGAAGAGTTTGGCTTGATGGGCTCTCTGGAATGCCGGGACCGCTGTCGGTAATCGTCACCAGTGGCGCCGGACGGCTATCCGCGGGCAACGAAGACTCGACCATGAACCTGCACCCGTCCGCCCGGCCCCGATGCTTCGGCTCGCATTGGTGATCAGGTTGGTGAATACCTGCCGCAATTCGCCGGGAAACCCCTGAATGGAAACGCCGTCGCCCAGCCTCCGGTCGACCGCGACGGACTGGTCCTTCAACTGCCGGTCGAGCAGCAGCAACACGCTTTCGAGTAACTCGCGCAGATCCACTTCGACCGGAGCTTTCGGCTCGCGATAAAGGCCGAGCATGGCGCGGCTGATCTGCAGGGTACGGTTCAGTTCCTGCTGCGCCATGGCGAGGTATCGCTGCTGCAGAGCAGGATCGGTCTCGTTCGCCATCAGGTAATGCAAGATTGGCGACGGAATCCAGCGGGTTATGAATTTCATGGGCAATGCTGGCGGAAAGACGCCCGGCGACGGCCAGCTTCTCGTGCGCCATCAGGGCCGCTTCTCTTCGCCGCAAGTCGGTGACATCGCGGAAGACCAGCACCACGCCGGCGACTTCGCCCTTGGCATCGCGAATCGGGGCGGCGCTTTGATCGATCAAGTACTCCGTGCCGTCTTTGGCGATCAGCAGCGAATGATTCTGTCGCCGCGGGGTCTTTGATCTCCGTCCACGCACCGGGATTCTTTACCGGCTCCCGCGTCTCCTCATCGACCGTGCGGAAGACGGTTTCGAGGCGCCTCCCTTTCGCGTCTTCCAGTGTCCAGCCAGTCAGCTGCTGAGCCACCGGATTCATGAGTTCCACGCGGCGCTGCTGATTGCAGGCAATTAAGGCATCGCCCACCGATTCCAGAGTGGTCTGCAGCCATTGCCGGCTCTCAATGAGCTCATCCGCGCGCTGGTGCGCTTCTTCGAGCGAAGTGCGGAACGCCGCCGGAGACCTTCTTCATATTCCTCTGGGTGTAGATGCCCAGGACGATGCCCGTCCCAATCGAGGACAACAAGCAAAATCGCCATCAGCGTACGAACCTGCGAATTTGTGGACTCGTACCTCCTCGTCGCGCCGTTTTACCTCGATCTGGGTCATGGCGCCGATCTGGGTCCGCAAGGCGGCCATCAGTTGGGCCCCGTTCAGATCCAGCGCCGTATCCCCGAACATCTTTCCTGCCCGCAGGTTGTCCAGCGCCTTGCCGGCAAATCCCATCCACAGCTCATGGCTGTCACGGATCTGGCGCAGCCGCCGTAGTTGGTCGGGATCTTCCCGGACCAGGAACAGCAGGCGGTCAAAGTTCCGTGCAGCGCGCCTTCCGCATTCTGGTAGGGCTCGAGGGTAGTCGGATCGTGGGTGAGCTGGTAATCCCCTGAGGCCGGTCTCCTGATCGACCACCAGCCGTTCCAACTCGTTCAGCTGGGCGGTGATGCGATCGGTATGGTCGATGCGCCGCTGCTCCCGCAGCGTGCGTTGGATCTGCCAGGCCAGCACCAGGGCCAGGAGCAACAGCAGGACCAGAGGCAGCAGCACGGTAGTTACCAGGATTTGCCGGAACTGATGAAGATTCACCGGGAGCCGCCTCGTCCATCGGGAGCATTCGCCTGCAGCAGCTCCTTCAATTTGTCGACCAGGGTGAACGCGCCGTCCCCTTTGGTGGCCGAGACACTCACCACCCGCATCACCTCTTCGGGGAGGGCCACATAGGCGGAAAGCATCAGGATCGGGATGTCGGGCTTTCGCTTGCGCAGGATGGCGGCCACCTGGCCTCCGTCCATCCCCGGCATGGCATAATCCAGCACCACTGCATCGATCTCGCTCGGTATCGAAGACCGATAATGCCGGTCGGCCCGTCGCTTCGCCGTCAGCACGGAGAATCCCTCGCGCTCCAGAACCATCTTCCGGATCTCAAGGCCGAGATCTTCATCGTCGATACACAAGATGACTGGACGCGACACGGGTTACCGTCCTTGCGGCGCAAAGCAATCTACTCTATAACTGCCATAACGGTAGCCGGTGAGTGCCATATATCGGAACTTGCTCTTGACAGGAAATCGGGGGATACCGGGATTTCTGCCAAATAGGCAAGGATTCACCGTAGTTTTGCATTCCCTCTACCCACTTAGGTTACGCTAAACGCATCCGCGCAGTGCGTTCCGGCCTGCCACTTAAGTGTGGCCGTATCCTGAGCGGCACGAACGTGAGGGAGAACGAGTTGAGTCAAACCGTATGCGTCCTCGAAGATGATCCGGATATTTCCCGCTTGGTACAGCATCATCTGGAAGCCGCCGGTTTTGGTGTACGTGTCTACAGCACTCCGGCAAACCTCGTCCCCGACGCCGAGCGCCAGGCGCCCGTGCTTTTTCTGCTGGACATCATGGTTCCCGGCGGAGACGGCCTCGATGTGTGCCGCCGTCTGCGCAGCAATCCCGCTCTCAGCACCATACCGATCATCTTTCTCACCGCCCGGGCGGGAGAAAACGATCGCGTCCTGGGCCTGGAGCTGGGCGCCGACGACTACATCACCAAACCCTTCGCCACCCGGGAACTGGTCGCCAGGGTGAAGGCTGTGCTGCGCCGCTTTGAACGGCCTACCGCGCCCTCGATCATCAGCTTCGAAGAAGTGGTCATCGATGCCAGCGCCATGCAATTGAAGGTGCGGGGAGAGCTGACCACCACCACCGCGACCGAATTTCGGCTGCTGGACTATCTTGCCCGGCATCCCGGCCGCGTCTTCAGCCGCGATCACCTGCTCGATGCCGTCTGGGGAGATGCCCGCTTTGTGACCCCACGCTCGGTGGATGTCTATGTGCGGCGCATCCGTGAGAAAATTGAGACTGATCCCGAGAGCCCCCGCTATCTCAAGACCGTCCGTGGCGCGGGCTACCGTTTCGAGGTCCCCCGGCTGGCGGAGGAACCACGCAAGTCAGCTTCCTAGGCTCCGGATCTGAAAGAGAATAGCCTCGTGACGGGCAGGGTCTTCACCAAGCTGTTCTTCTCCTTCGTGGTGGTGCTTTTCCTGGGCATGGCGGTGCTCGACTTCTCCCTGCGCCAAGTCATGGAGCAGTCGCTGCGCGCGCAGGCAGAGGAGTCCCTGGCCAGGCGAAGCCCGCCTGCTGGCGGCGCATATAAGTGCTACGCCGCATCCCGCGATGCCCAGTCTTTGCAGCAGATCGCCCGCCTGGATGCAGCCGCCGCCGGCGCGGAAGTCGCCATCTTCGATGCCCAGGGCCGGCTGGTTGCCTCCTCGCAGGACCATCCGGCGCGAACCAATCCGACGTGCCTCCCGAGGTCGCCGCTGTGCTCGATCAACATCAGCCCTTGGGCCGCGCCCGGCGCGGGGGCACGCTTTACGTTGCCGTTCCCGGCCGGCCCGCTGGTGGTGCGCCTGGCCTATTCCCTTGACCGGCATTCCTGCCCCGGTGCATGTACTGCGCCGCGGGTATTGTGCTGGCTTCGCTGCTCTCGCTGGTGGTGGCGACCCTGCTGGCGGCATTGCTGGCGCAGCGGGCCGCCAAGCGCCTGGCCCGCATCGTGGTTTTTGCCAATCGCATCGCTGCCGGCGATCTGTCGGCCCGGGTGGAAGAGGGCAATCTGGATGAGATCTCCGCCGTCGCCCATGCGCTCGACGTCACCGCCAGCCGCCTGGAGCAAAGCTTCCACGCCCTGGAAAGCAGCCGCAGCGAGCTGACGGCGCTGCTCGACAGCATGCAGGAGGCGGTCATCGCCATCAACCCGCAGGGACAGGTGAGCTGGTGCAATGCCGTCATGCAGCGGATCGCGCTCAGCCCGGTGCAGGAGGGCCGCGCCCTGGTGCATTCCATTCGCGATCCCGAGGTCCTCTCCTCGGTGGCCGCGGCCCTCACCCAACGCCAGGCCAGCCGGCGCCGCGCCACCTCCGTCTCGCCGGGCAAAATCTTTGAGGTCAACGCTGCTCCCATGCCCGGCGGAGGCGCGGTCGCCGTGTTGCATGACGTCTCTGAGATCGAGCGCTCCGAGACCACCCGCCGGGACTTCGTCGCCAACGTATCCCACGAACTGCGCACTCCGCTTACCTGCATCACGGGATACGTGGAGACCCTGCTGGATGACCGCAGCCTCAGCAATCAGGCGCGCGAGTTCCTGCAGATCATTCTCAAGAACGCGTCGCGCATGAACCGCCTGACGGAAGATCTGCTGGCCCTGGCCAGCGTGGAATCCGGCGACTACAAGCTGCATCTGCAAAAAATCCAGGCTTCCACGCTGGTCGAAGAAGCCGTCGGCTCGCTGGCCGGGCTGGTGCTTGATTCAGCGGCTGGTCCTCGAAGTGGGCGAGACCACCGATGAACCGGTCATGGCCGATCTCGACGCGCTGAGCCAGGTCTTCGGAAACCTGGTCGAGAATGCGATGAAATATGGCAAAGCGGGGGGCCGCGTACGGGTGGGGGCGCGCAAGCAGGAGGCGATGATCGAATTCTACGTGCAGGACTTCGGCCCCGGCATCGCGTATGAGCACCTGCCTCGCATCTTTGAGCGCTTCTACCGGGTCGATAAGGCCCGCTCGCGCGAATCCGGCGGGACTGGCCTGGGGCTGGCGATCGCCAAGCACATCGTCCACGCCCACGGCGGGGACATTCGCTGTGAGAGCGAACTTGGGTTCGGCGCGACCTTTCTCTTTCGCCTGCCGTGCGTTGCCGTCAGCTGCCGCCCGCGCTGCCAGTCGCCGGACCTGTCCGCTGGCATCTACGCAAACTGTTGAAAAATAAATGCTTGTGGCCTGCACGGGAAGGCTTTTCTCGCCATATTCATCGGTCCTGTAAAGACTCATTCACAGACACGACCCGAGAATCAGGGATAATTTCCTGAGGTGGAACGTGAGAAAGACGATCTGGTTGTTGGCCGTTGCCATGAGTGCAACGGTTTGCGCGGGCCACGCGCAAAAGCTCAATGGAGCGGGAGCGACCTTCCCCTATCCGATTTATTCCAAGTGGTTTAGCGAGTACAGCGCCTCCCATCCCGGGGTCCAGATCAACTACCAGTCCATCGGCAGCGGCGGGGGTATCCGCCAGGTTACGGCGGGCACGGTCGATTTCGGCGCCAGCGACGTCACCATGACGGACGAACAGCTGGCCGCCTCCAAGGTCAAGATTCAGGCCATTCCCACCGTGCTCGGGGCCGTGGTGCCGATCTTCAACCTGGATGGCGTCAATGACCTGCGCATTAGGGCCTGACGTCCTGGCCGATATCTATCTGGGCAAGATCTCCAAGTGGGACGATGCCCGCATCGCCAAGGACAATCCGGGAGTCAAGCTGCCCGTCCATGGATATCTTTGTCGTCCACCGTTCCGACGGCAGCGGCACCACCTTCATCTTTACCGACTATCTGTCCAAGGTCAGCAAAGACTGGGCAGGCGGCCCGGGCAAGGGCGCGGCGCCGAGCTTGGCCCAGGGGCATTGGCGCCAAGGGCAACGAGGGCGTTGCCGGCTTTGTTCGCCAATCGCCCGGCGCGATCGGCTACGTCGAACTCATCTACGCCTTGCAGAACAAGATCCCCTTCGCCTACGTAAAGACCGCCGGAGGAAGCTGGGTCAAGGCATCCATCGAGGGAGTGTCGGAAGCGGCCGCCAGCGTCAAGAACATGCCGGCCGATTATCGCGTCTCCATCACCAATGCGCCCGGGAAATGCCTATCCCATCTCCAGCTTTACCTGGCTTCTGATTCCCAACCCTGCCAAGGATCCCGCCAACGGGAAAGTCCTGATCGATTTTCTCAAGTGGATGCTGCAGCATCAGAACGAGGCCAGCTCGCTCTACTACGCTCCGCTGCCTGCTTCGGTAGCGCAGAAGGTCAGCGCCACCATCAACACGCTGAAGTAGGGCATCGAGTGGCATCCGGCACACGCGCCAGCGGTGTGTGCCTGATGTTATTCTGACCCGGCAGCGATTTCGTCCCATGAGCCTGCGCGCCATAATCTTTTTCATTTCAAAAGGTTTGGGCTGTGCCTGGTTTAACCTGAAATTCACTAAAGCCCGCTACGGTATGAGTGGTGAAATCAGAGACTCAGGTGCCGCGAGTGGCTGGCCAGGCTGACGTGACCCAGCGAACAGAAAGCAGTTCGTCTCCCGGCGCTGAGCCGTCGCTCTCTCCCGTCCGCACGTATCTTCTCAACTGCGGCAGCTCCTCGCTTGCCGATCGCGCCTTCAGCGCCCTCATGTTGGTGTGTGCGCTCAGCATCTTCGCCATTGTTCTGTTGATCCTGGTCGAGCTCATTTCGGGCTCGAAGCTCACCATTCAGAAATTCGGCATGTCGTTCTTCTTCGGGTCCGCCTGGGATCCGGTCAACGGCAACTTCGGCGCGCTGCCGTTTATCTACGGCACCGTGGTCTCTTCGATCCTGTCGCTCATCATCGCCGTGCCCCTGGCGGTCGGCGTCGCCATCTTCCTCACCGAGATGTGCCCCGCCTGGCTGCGCGGGTTCCTGGCCTTCTTTACCGAATTGCTGGCCGCCATTCCCAGCGTGGTTTATGGTCTGTGGGCGGTTTTTGTTCTGGTTCCCCTGCTGCGCCAATACGTGAATCCGTTCCTGATCAAGACCCTGGGCTGGTCGGGAATTTTTGCCGGCCCCAACTACGGCATCGGGATGTTCGCCGCCGGCGTGATTCTCTCCATCATGATTCTGCCCATCATCTCGTCGCTTACCCGCGAGGTCATGTCGGCGGTTCCCCATGCGCAGCGGGAAGCGGTGCTGGCCCTGGGAGCCACGCGCTGGGAGATGATCCGCATGGGCGTGCTGCGCAACGCGCGCATCGGCATCGTCGGAGCTGTCATTCTCGGCCTGGGCCGCGCCCTGGGCGAAACCATGGCGGTCACCATGGTCATCGGCAACCGGCCGGAGATTGCGCGCTCTTTGCTGGCCCCGGCCTACAGCATGGCCAGCGTCATCGCCAATGAGTTCAGCGAAGCCTCTGACGAGCTTTACCTGAGCGCCCTGATCGAAATCGGGCTGGCGCTCTTTATCGTCACCATCATCGTGAACGCGCTGGCCCGGGTGCTGGTTTGGGCGGTTACCCGCGGCGCGCCGGTCAGAGGTACTTAGCGAATGGCTTCCAACACCGTCATGCCGCCGCTGCGCGCCGCGGGCCTCCAACCGGCTTTGGCGCGTCTTTGCCAACCACCTGGCGACGGCCGCTGCCGTGGGCAGCACCATCCTGGTCATGGCGCCGCTGATCGCCATCTTTGTCTATCTCCTCTATCAAGGGCGCCAGTTCGCTCAATCTCGCTTTCTTTACCCAGATACCCAAACCGGTGGGCGAGGTTGGCGGCGGCATGGCCAACTCCATCCTCGGCTCGGGCATCCTGCTGGCGATCGCCAGCCTCATGGGCGTGCCCATCGGCATTGCCGGCGGCATCTACATCGCGGAGTTTGGCCGCAACAAGCGTTTGGCCAACATGGTCCGGTTTACCGCCGATGTGCTCAACGGTGTGCCTTCGATCGTCATGGGCATCGCCATCTACACCCTGATCGTCGTGCCGCAGAAGCATTTCTCCGCGCTTGCCGGCGGCGTGGCGCTGGGCATCATGATGATTCCCACCATCACCCGCACCACCGAAGAGATGCTGCTGATGGTGCCCCTCAATGTGCGCGAGGCCGCTCTCGGACTGGGCGTCCCCAACTGGCGTTCGGTTCTTTCCATCACCCTGCGCACCGCATCGCCCGGCGTCATTACCGGCTGCATGCTGGCCTTTGCCCGGGTCGCGGGAGAGACCGCGCCGCTGCTCTTTACCGCCTTCGGCAACCAGTTCTGGAGCACCAGCGTCAATGAGCCGATCGCCGCGCTTCCGCTGCAGATTTTCGTCTATGCGCATTTCCCCTTACGACGAATGGCATCGTCTGGCCTGGGCCGGCGCGCTGGTGCTGATCGTGCTGATCGTCGTATCCGTCGCGCTCGTCCGGTACGTGGCCGGCCGCGGAGTTCTGAAAGGGGCAAGCTAGTGGGTGTAGCAATCGAAGTGTCTGATCTGAATGCGTGGTACGGCACCAACCACACCCTTCAGAGCATCAGCCTGCAGATTCCGGCGAACCACGCCACGGCTCTCATCGGCCCCTCCGGTTGCGGCAAGTCCACGTTCGTGCGCTGCCTGAATCGCATGCATGAGACCAACCCGATCGGCCGCGTCACCGGCACCGTGCGCGTCGGTCCGACGGATATCTACGCCCAAGCCTCGCCGGTCGAGATTCGCCGCCGCATCGGCATGGTCTTTCAGCGGCCCAACCCGTTTCCCACCATGTCGATCTACGACAACGTGGCCTCCGGCCTGCGCCTGAACGGATTCCGCAATCGCAAGATCCTCGATGAAGTGGTCGAGCGCTCGCTGCAGCAGGCCGCTCTGTGGGACGAAGTGAAGGACGATCTCAAGAAGAAGTCCGGCGCCAGCCTCTCCGGCGGCCAGCAGCAGCGCCTCTGCATTGCGCGCGCGCTGGCGGTGGATCCGGAGGTGATGCTGATGGACGAGCCGGCCTCGGCGCTCGATCCGGTCTCCACGGCGAAGATCGAAGATCTCATCTTTCAGCTCAAGTCGCAGTACACCATCGTGATCGTGACCCACAACATGCAGCAGGCGGCGCGGGTCGCGGAGAATACCGGCTTCTTCCTGAACGGCAAGCTGGTGGAATTCGACGCCACCCACAAGATCTTTACCAACCCCACCGATAAGCGGACTGAGGACTACATCACAGGTAGGTTTGGATGACGCGGATTCGGTTTCATCGGAAACTCGACGATCTGAAAGAGCGGCTGCTGGTCATGGCCGGCATGGCGGAGCAGGCGATCCAGCGAGCCGTTGAGGCCTACCGCGTGCGCGATCTCTCCCTCTGCGACCTGGTGGTCCGCAGCGAGATTTCCATCAACAGCTTCGAGCGCGAGATCGACCAGATGGCGCTCGATCTTGCTCGCCATGGAGCAGCCGATGGCCATCGATCTGCGCTTCATCCTGGCGGTCATCAAGATCAATGCCGATCTGGAACGCGTGGGTGACCAGGCGGTCAGCATCAGCGATCGGGTGCGCGACCTTCAGGCCTTCCCGGTAGTCGATCTGCCGGTGGACATTCCGCGCATGGCGTCGCTGGCCTCAGCCATGGTGCGTAAAGCCCTGCAGGGCTTTATCGAGGCCGATGCGGAGCTGGCCACCTCCGTGCTGACCATGGACGACAGCGTGGACAAGCTCAACGACACCGCCTTCTTTGCTCTTTCCAACCTGATCAAAGAGCAGCCCCACTACACTCCGCAGGCGCTGCACGCGCTGATGATCGCCCGCAACCTGGAGCGGGTTGGCGACCACGCGACCAACATCGCCGAAGACGTCATCTTCTGGGTCCGCGGCGCCGATGTTCGCCACCACCTGAGCACCTAAGACTCGGTTGCCGTACGGTGGGACTGCAGACCCTCGACTGCTCCGGATGGCCTCGCGTTGATCGCCGTTTGTGCGATCCCGACGTAACAGTGGAATTAGCCCAGACCAGTCCGGGGTCTCACATTTTGGACAGTCCGGAAGGGTCACGCATACCATGGCAAGATTGCAGCGTCATTACAGGCTCCGTTGATGCAGCCACTCCAGCGACTCATCCATCCGCAAGCCAAGTCCAGCCGTCAGCCAGTCAGACTTGTCATCCAGAGCGTAGCCGAGGGAGCGCGTTCACCAACCCTAGCTAAGACTCAGCGGCGGCGGCTTATACCCGTAGTTCGCTTCTACCGCGGCTGCGATGCCCAGCACCCGTTCGTCTTCGAAAGGACGCCCTACAATCTGCACCCCGATCGGCAAGCCCTCCGGGCGACCAACCTACCGGCACAACCGCCGCGGGCGCGCCCAGCAGATTGAACCACTGCGTGTAGCGCATGGCATCCAGATACTTCACTCGCTGCCCTTCCACTTCCCAGTCACGTTCCCCATGGCGAAAGGCGGGAATCGCGCAGACCGGGCAAAGAAGGATGGGAAAGCTCTCCATCTCCGCCAGCAGTTTGCGGCGCACGTGATCGCAATCCATCCAGGCCGAAAGCAGTTCCTGCGCGGAGAGCGGCGGCTCGCTGTGCGCGATCGACAGGAAGTCAAGGAACGTCGGGCTCAGCTCCGACTGCCGCCCCTGCACCAGCGGATCGAGAAGCATGGCCCCGCCGCGGACAAAAAACTTCCACCACAACTGCCGCGCCTCTTCCAGCGCCTGGGGCCGAAACGGGCGCACGCGGAAGCCCTGACTTTCGAGCGTCCGCGCCGCATCGCGCACCGCCTGGCGAGTCTCCGGCGTGACCGGATGAGGCCATCGTCTTCAAAGAAGCCGATGGGAACGCGCCTCAAATCTTCCAGCGACTCATTCCTGAGGCCGACCGGCGGGCTCACCGGGTCCAGAGCATCCTGTCCGGAGAGAGTGATGAAGAGCAGCGTGAGATCGCGGACCGTGCGCGCCATGGGGCCAATGGCGCCAAGAATGGCAAATGGCCCATCGCACGCGGGCAGATGACCGCGCGCGGGAATACGGCCTGGCGTGGGCTTGAGCGAGCATATGCCGGTAAAGTGGGCCGGCTCGCGCACCGAGCCGCCGCTGTCGCTGCCCAGTCCGCCGGCGGAAAGGCCGGCCGCAATCGCCGCCGATTCGCCGCCGCTCGATCCGCCCGCGGTTCGCTCCACATCCCACGGATTGGCCGTGCGCCCGTAGAGCCGGTTATCGGTTTCGTAGGCCATCAGGAACTCAGGACAGTTGGTGGTTCCCAGGATCAGCGCGCCGGCCTGCTTAAGGCGATCCACCACGGTTGCGTTTTCGTGGGGAATATTGCCCCGGTGCAGCAGGCTGCCGATCTCGCACCGGTATCCGGCGGTCGCGATCGAAGACTTGATGGTCATCGGCAACCCGAAGAGAGGGCCGCGGGGGCCGCTGGAGTTCTCGCAGCGCGCGGGCCTGTGCGCGCACCCGCTCGGCGTCAAAATCGACCAGCGCGTGCAGCTGAGGATTCAAGCGTTCGATCTGCTGGATGTATTCGCCGGCCAGTTCCAGCGGAGAGATTTGCCCCCGCCTGAGCATGGACAGAAGCTCGACCGCGGGCAATACCGTGAGACCGTTCACTGCGCCGGTTTGACCACCGGTGGCAGCATCACGCGCGGCTCGTAGTGAAACCCGTATTGCTGCGCGTCCGCGGCCGGAGTCGAAGCGGTCGTTCCACTCCAGCTCATATTGCATGCGCTGTTCGTCCTGCGGATAATGCTCGCTCGCGGGATAGGGATACGTGCTCATGCCGTGGAACGGCATGTCGGCAACGGTGAAGGGGCTCGCCTCGTAGAAGTCCATATCCTTGACAAAGCCGTTGGCATAGAAGAAGTAGTCACGCTTCCAGCCCGGCGCCAACGGAGGCAGGGAAGCGGTGCTGAATTCCACGTCGATATCTTCACCGCTGCCGAAGATCACGAAGGATTCGTCCACTGACTTGAGCAAGGGCGTGACTTCTCCGTAGCGGGTATAGCTGCCGCGAGAGCGGGTAAAGGGCCCGGTCTGGCTGATGTGCTGATAGTTGTAAGTCAGATCGCCCGGCGTCTTGCCGTCGATCTGCTCCGGGTAGCCGCGAAAGGCAAGCTGCGCGGAAGCCAGGGGCAGCTCGGTCTGGCGCATGAGCTGCGGCGCCTCCGGCCCGTTGTCGATCAAAGCCTGATCCCAGTAGATCTGCAGATTTGTGGTGAGCCGGATGCGGCGCGTGCCCGGCGGAAGTTTGCCGGTAAGATCCACCACGATGGTGCGCGGCAGCCCTGCAGGGAAACCCATATCGTCGATGACCCGCTTCCAGCTGCCGTCCGGCAACTGCGCTTCCACGTAGGGCGGCATGGGCTGAAGGCCCGCCTGCCACGCGGCATACATGGAACTGGCCGAAAAATACTCGATGAAGCCGTGCAGCAGCAGCCGCAGGGGATTGGCGGCTGTCCACTCGCCCAGATCGAGCGTGAGCGTGTGCTGGTTGGCAAAGCCGGCAAAGGACAGATTGGTAAAGTCGCGCACGTACTGGTGATCGCGGGTGCGCAGCAGTTCGCTCACGTCGCGGCCCTTGTCATCCCATGCTCCGGCAACAGGATGCGCGTCCGCGCTCAACACGGCGCGGCCGGAAGCAAAAGGAGGCTCATTGAGAAAGCGCTCGTTGGGGTACACCTCGGTGGCCGCAGGATGATCGACCGCAACCAGGCGAACCTGGTCGAGATAGTTGACCTCTTCCATCGGTTCGCCAAAACGCAGGCTGAGATATCCTCCGCGCGGGCGAAGCTGCGAACCTTCCACCTTGATCCATTCATCCGGATCGGCATTGTTTTTTGCCGTGGGCGAAACCCAGTGGCCAACGACCGCGGCGCCGATCACGTCGGAGATGAATTCGTACTTCTTTCCGTTCCAGGCAAACAGCGTGGGGCAGGAGCTTCCCCGGCGGTCCAGTTCCGTGATGGCAAGCGAGTTCTTCGTGCCCACCTCTGTTTCGTCCTGAGGAACACCGGTGGGCCACAGGATCCGCACCATGTCGGCGTGCTCCGCACTCCCGATGCCGGCAAGAATCTGCTGCGCTCCCTGGCTGAGATAACCGGAGGCTCCCGCGATCTCGAACTTCTGCCAGACGCCATCGGCAAAGACCTCTACCTTGGCGCCGATCGCCGATTTGTTGTCGGCAACGCCCTTCATCGAAATCAGCAAAGAGTGATTTCGATTGCCGCCCTCATTGTGCAGAAGCAAGGGGTCCCCGTCCGGCTGGGTGACGATCAGATCGGCAGCGCCGTCGCCGTCCACGTCGGCGGCGATCAGGGCGCGCGGTTGCAACCAGCTTCACCTGGTCGAGCTTCACCTTGCGCGGTCACATCCTCAAAGCCCGCCGGGCCCAGATTCCGCAACGCGCGCAACTCCGGCCCATGCGGCGTTTCGACCGCGGCCACCAGGTCGAGCCATCCATCGTTGTCGAGGTCGATGGCGGTCAGCCCCCAACCGGCGGTCACGTTCTGTACCGGCAAAGGGACGCGTTCAAAGCGCTTGCCCTGCACATTGCGCCACAGCGAGATGCCCGGGCTGCCGGCGTGGGTGAGGGCTACATCCATCCATCCATCCTTGTTGAAGTCGAGCACTACCGCTCCCACCGTCGGGGACAGGCCGGTCGTCGGCAAAGAGCGGAGAAGACTTGAACTGCCCCTCGCGAGGGTTGGCGAAGAATGTGGGCGCCGGGCCGGAACCGGTTACCAGCAGATCGACCGCACGATCGTTGTTGAGGTCAGACAGGGTCGCGGCCACCGTGGTGCCTTCGCCGCCCAAGGCCCGCTTGCTCCGTCCAGTTGGTAAAGGTGCCGTTGCCGTTGTTGCGCCACAGAACATTGGGCTTCGCTCCTGCAGCAGAGGGCTGGCCGGTCACAAAGAGGTCCAGGTCGCCATCGTGGTCGTAATCGACGAAGGTGATGCCGGCAGGATGGTTGGCCGGCTGCACGCCGGTGGCCGCGGTCACATCGGTAAATTTGCCACCGCCATGGTTCTTGAACAGCAGCACGCGATCGCTCATGGCCACGGCGACATCGGGCAAGCCCGTCGTTGTCGAAGTCGCCCACCGTGCAGGCCACGCCGGTACCGCTGGCCACCAGGCCTGTCTGCGCGCTGGGCACCAGCGCGAAGCTTCCGCTCCCGGATTGCGCGTAGGTCCGGATCGCATCCTGCGCCCGATGCCATCACCAGGAGATACGACTGTTCGCCCGCGGGCGCAATCAGGCATGCTCCGCCCTGGGGCCGATCGCTTGGCTTAGCAGCCGGCAGCGGCCATGTGGTCGATGGTCTGCGCGAGTAAAGGTGACCGGAATCATCGGCCCCACTTGCGGGTTCAGGGTCAGCGCATCCTGTACCAGCGAATAGTGGCCCTCATCGCCATAGGTGTGCGCGAGCGGAAACCCGATCTTCTCCTGGTTCAGCGTTTCGAAGCGCTTGAAAGCCGTGGTCGCCTCGTCTCGCCGGCCCAGGCGCTGCAGCACTTTGGCCAAGCCAAACTGGGCCGATGCATGAATGGGATTTAGCCGCAAAGCGGTCTGGAATTCGGTCAGGGCCTGGCTCCGGTTGATGCAGTTCGAGCAGAGACAGAACCCAGGAAGTAGTGAGTGTCCGCGTCGTCCGGATCAAGGGCCGCTGCCTTTTGAAAACTTTCCAGGGCCTGCGGATACTCCGCTTCGATGCGGTACAAAATGCCCAGCGCGTACCAGATGTGAGGATCCTTTGGGATCCTGGGCCGCCGCTTGTTCCAGCGCCTGCTTCGCTTCCGGCATTTTCTGCAGGTAGATCAGCGCGATGCCGCGGTTCACCTCGGCATGGACCAGCGAAGGGTCAAGCTGGTAGGCGTCTGCGAATTTGGCCTGCGGCTCTTATCCAGCAATTGCTGATTCATCAGGGCGGTGCCAAAGTTGTTCAGCTTGGCGGCTTCCGCCTGCTTGGACGGGGTAACGTCCGCGCGCCGGCAGTCGCGGTAATAAGCAGTGCGGCGAAGAGAAGAAGGCCCGGAAGGGCGCGGCGAGACGATGAAGCTAGAGCTTGGAGACGCATTCTGCTCCGGCTGCGATCACACAATCGCTAAAGAATCCATCCTCGACTATAGAACATGGCGCAGGGCTTGGAAATGGCATCGAGGAGCCGGCATTCATTGATTTTGGCGCATCGTCCAATAGCTCAACGCCGTTGACGCTGTAGCAACAGATTCCCCACGCTTTTGTTGGTAGGGGAGGAGTGTCCGCTGCAATGCCGTGGACGTAGGAGGCCGCGTGTGATTGAGCGGCGGCGATAAATCAACCCGTTTGCGGCCCGGCATGTCAGCAGCGCGCCCCAAGAGCGATGCAGAAATACTTTTCTTTTGCGGCTTTCGCATCATTTTCGAAAGGGGCGGTAACTTCTGCATTGTCTTGTCTATGCACGTCGCCTGCCTGCATCAGCTCGAGCCCTGCAGGATACAACCTGGAGTTCCAAGACGGCGGCACAGACCACCCGCCATGCGCAGGCGGCATCTGTATTAGTAGTAACCATGCGAAAAGAGATTGCATGCTCCCCCACTGGCCTTTGCGCGAGGCATCCAACCGGGGAAACGAAACAGCAACTGTGGCATTGAGCGGGCGGGGGAGCGGGTTTTCGCGATCTCCTCCGCTTGCCGCCGGCCAAGGAGAATCGCAGCAACCGGCGGACCCTACCCGTTTGAACCATGAAAAATATAAGCAGGACAGGAGTAATTGCATGTCGAATCAATCACCAAAGAAGGTTTTGCAACGCTATTTGGAAGATGTAATCGCAGCGGAAAAGAGCTTCGAGTCACAATTACGGACGATGGCGACTGAGGGCGACTACGCGCCCGCCAAGCAGGTTTTTGCCTCGCACGCCAGCGAAACCAAAAGCCAGTATGAGCGCCTCACCGCAAGGCTGGAGCAATTGGGCGGTAGTTCATCGAGCGTGAAGACGGCGATGGCGCATGTGTTCAATTTCGCGCCGAAGGCCGCACAGATCGGACACACCGCATCGGAGAAAGCTTCGCAGAATATCATCATGGGCTTTACCATCGAGAATAGTGAAGTAGCAACCTACGAAGCGCTCGCGACCGTAGCCGCCGTGGCAGGTGACATGGTGACAGAAAAGCTGGCACGTGAGATACAGGAAGAGGAGCGCAGGGCATCGCACACCTTGTGGCATCTCATTGCTCCCAGTTGTCAGATCGCATTCCGCGAGGTCGCATCGGCCGCATGAAGGGGTTCCAATAATGTGGCAACAGAGTTAACCTCTCGAAGGGAGAGGTTGGAAAAGGCCGGCATTGAGCCGGCCTTTTCTTCTGCCCGCGTTTTGCTGATCGCGTTCCCTCGTCTGAGCGATTCAGCATACGAGGGACGATAATGATTTATTTCAATTGTTCTCCCATCATGGCTCAGCCGCACTTCCCAGGGTACGCAACTGTCATAGACGCTTCCTCAATCCAGCCCCAGCCAGCCTTTTCGTGACTATGGCAAGCGCAATGCTGGGGCTTCGCCCATCTTTTTAGTCCCACGTACGCTGGGGCGAACGGGGGGCACCCGTCCGGCTCGTCCGGCTTTGCCGCTCCGCCCCAAAATATTGAAAAGGAAGATGATGTGGCGTTATATGACGCTTTTAGTCATCCGCGTTTCTTCAGTAGCCTTGGCTCAAATGGCCAGATGATCCTCTGCCTGGGAAGCAAAGTGAAGCGTCCTGTGACCGCTCATTCCGACCCTGACCGTCCAGCATTTTGGAGCAAGCGAAGAGAACGAGGTGTGGTCGATGCTACCAGGAAGAGTACTTCCCTTTGTGGAGCGGGTTGATGCCTGTTCCCAAGCGACAGAGCGGTTTTGTATCGTAGTCCAGGTTGGCCGGGACCGCGAGCTTCTACGCCTTCGTGCAAGAATCATTCAATCCGCGGGTCACTCCGTGCACTCTGTGACACCGGACGAGGCGGTCGCAGAAGTTCAGAAGGCGCGCGCAGCTCAGGTTTGGGTCTTTTGCCACACGCTTGAGTTTTATGAGCTTGCACTACTGGCGGTTGCCATTCGCCAGAGCCGGCCTGCGGATAAGCTGCTTCGCCTGAGCCGGTCTCAACGACACCCGACAGCCGCCAGGACTCTTTGATGAATTGCTGGAGCCGGTCGAGGGCGTGGACGATCTGCTAAGGGTGGTCGCTGCGCTGGCCAAACATCCGCCGCAGGAAAATCTAGGGTCAGCCCGAGCGACTGCGTCGGTTACCTGGCAGCATAAGAAGGCATCCGCCCGCCGAAACCCGCATCTTCCGGCGGGCCATCCAACGGTATCGAGACAGAAAAGGCCGTCCCATGAGCCTCCCTTCCGTAGAGCTACGCCAACGAATTTGCCCCCCATGTTTCTCCACGATGGTCTTGCAGATCCACAGTCCCAGGCCATTGCCTGCTTCCGCTTTATCGCTTTGAAAGGCCTCAAACAAGCGTGCCTGGATGCGCAGCGGGATGCCTCGCCCGTTGTCCGCCACCGTCAGACGGCCGTTCTTTCCCGATGCCCGCAGGCGCAGGCACAAGCATGCCGCCGACGGGAAGCGCCTCGGCGGCATTGCGCACAAGGTTCGAAACCAGCTGAAGAAAGTCACCCGGATATACCGATGCCGACCAGCATATCCGGCATCTCCTTCCGCACCTGGATCCGTTTCTCCTCCAGCAAGGCGGAGTGGTAGCGCAACGCCGTCTCCACCAGGGGAACCAGATCCTTCGTCTGGCATCTGCGGCGTATCTCGAAAAAAAGAAAGGGTTTGCCGGGCAATGTACTGTATGCGAACCAGTTGTTCTTCAATCTGCGCCGCGTGGGCGCGGACCAGTTCAGGGTGGTCTGCCTCTTTCGCGATGAGGTAGACCAGGTCGGCGATCGCCTGCGAAGGATTATTGATCTCGTGCATCACCGAAGCTGCGAGCCGGCCTGCCATGGCAAGCTTCTCCGACCGGCGCAAGGCGGTTTCCAGGCGAAGCGTGCGCTCGTCGCCGGGCGGGTCGCGCTGGGGGTAGGCTGGACCTATCTCCTTCATAGCGATCGCCTCTGTGCAACATGATAGTGTAGAGGGCCTCAATGGGTGGCGGGTTGCCGGGCGCAGGAAAATGGCTTGTTATCAGAAGAGCCGCTTTGACGTGAGACGCCTCGACTTACGCTCGTCGAACAACCTACTTTGCATGGCAGGATTTCTCCGGCTTTGCTGCGGCTCTTCTTTCTGAGGCGCCGGAGCGCTTCCTGCCGCTCGTCCCGTCTGCTCCATCCGGCTTGGCCGGAGAAATTCCCCAGCTCATTCATCACGCTGAGCACCACGCCGTCGATCCGGTTATCCATGGTTCGGTAGGGAACGATACGCAGGATGCACCACTTTCCATCGTTGTCCTGAACACTGAATTGTTTGGACTGGACCTGCTGGATGACATCGAGCATATTCTGCTCCAGATCGCCCATGTCGATTTTGAGCCTTAACCTCGGCATGGGCCGGCCGATGTCGTTGGAGGTAAGACCGAGCACTGCGGCCGCCTGAGGCGTGAAGCGGCGAACGCTCAGATCGGCTCCCACCATGACAATCGGCAGACTTACGCTATACAGCAGGTTGGTAAGGTCATTGTTCAGCTGGGTGAGGAGCTCGTTGCGATGCTGCATCTCCTCGTTGACAGTATGCAGTTCCTCGTTGGCCGATTCCAGTTCCTCTTTTGAGGTCTGCAGCTCCTCGTTTGTGCTCTGCAGCTCTTCGTTGCCCGATTGAATCTCTTCGTTGGCCGACTGCAGTTCCTCGTTGGTACCTTCCTGCGACTCGATAATTGACTGCAGATACTCCCGGGTTGCCGCCAATTCCTGCCGCAATTGGATGATCTGTCTCCCCAGCGCAGACTGTTCCTCGGTCACTGGACGGGTCAAGCACCAGCGAGTTCGCCGGTGCTCTGCGAAAGACCGGCTGCCGGCAACCGATCGCTCGTCGGACGAACTCACTTTCGAAAATAATCAGGAAGCTGTGCTGCTCCTGGGTGGGAACCTTGAAGGGAATGACCCGGATGGTGACCGTTTTGCTCTTTCCATCGTCTTCCACACGCACGTCCTGCCTTATGGCTTCAAAGCCTTTCTTCCGCGCTTCTTCGATCGCGCCTTGCAGCTCAAACAGCAAGCCGGGCCGCGCCATTTTCAGCAGGTTGAGGCTGGCTTTTCCCGGAGGGAAGTTCCAGAAACGAAGCCGTATGCCCCCTGGTCTGGAGAATCTCCAGCTGATGATTAATCAGCACAGCAGGCGGCACGTACCTCGCCAGGAGCAGGCGGTCGGCCTCTCGCTGCAACTCCATGGGGACCTTGAGTGCTTCTGGAGGCTTTGACGGCGAGCCGATGTTTGCTCGTCCACTCGGTTCCGTGTTCAGGCTTGCCCACAGAAAAGCCGAAGGCAACCGGCGTCGACACCAACCTCTTACGAAAGATTTTCTGTTTCTTGTCGGTCATTTCGAAAAGCTCCGAACCCGCCCCCAGTAGCCCCTCGGTACTTCCCAGCATGAGGAACCCGGTGGGATTCAATGCGTAGTGAAAGATCGGAATAACCCTTTTCTGCAGTGACTTGACTTAAGTAAATCATCACATTGCGGCAACTGACCAGATCCATGCGGGAGAAGGGCGGATCGTTGAAGACGTTTTGCGTGGAAAAAATGCAGAGATCCCGGATTGCTCTTCCTGATCTGGTAGCCGCCATCGGCTTTGATGAAAAAAGCGCCGCAGCCGCACCGGCGGTCACGTCCGCCTCGATATTCTCCTTGTATACGCCCGCCCGGGCGCGCTGGATCGCGCTCTCGCTCAGGTCGGTGCCAAAGACCTGGATGGGAATATCGGCTCGCTCTTCCCCCAGGTACTCTACGAGAGAAATCGCGTGCGAGTAAGCCTCTTCGCCGGTCGAACATCCCGGAACCCAGATACGGATCGGTCCGGAGGCGGAGGTTCGCGCCTGCAGAATGGCCGGATAGACAACGTGCTTGAGAGCTTCGAATGCCTCTGGATTGCGGAAGAAGCTGGTTACATTGATCAGAAGATCGTGATAGAGGGCGTCCACTTCGCTGCGGTTCGCGATGCAGGAAAGCTGCCGTAATCCTTGAGTTTCTCGATCTTCTGCAGCGCCATGCGGCGCTGGATGCGGCGCGCGATCGTAGGCGATTTGTATCCCGAAAAATCGACCGTGGTCTTCCGCCGCAGCAAGCGAAAGATCTGCTCCATATCGCTTTCGTCGCCAACGTGCTCCGGCTCCGTGCTTGTGCCGGTCGGCGATGTAAGGATGATGGCGGATGCGAGCGATCTCCTGCGCTATGCCCGCGGGAGTCATGATGAAATCGACACAGCCGGACGCGATCGCGCTCGCCGGCATGCCATCGTACTTGGCCGAGCTTGGTTCCTGGGCGAAAGTGATGCCCGCTTCCCCCTTGATCGCCGCAAGACCGAGGGTGCCGTCCGAAGCGGTTCCGGAAAGGATCACGCCGATGGCATCGCTGTCCGTGTGCGACGGCCAGCGATCGCAGGAAAGTATCGATGGTCGTGATTGGCGGACCTTCGGCTCTTGCCGGCTTCCCCAGATGCAGCACCCAGCGCGCGATCGTCATTTCGCAATTCGGAGGAATCACATAGACGTGATCCGGCTCGACCCGCATGCCATCTGTCACCTGCAGCACCGGCATCCGGGTAGCGCGGGCCAAGTATTTCGGTGACTGCGCTCTCCCGGGCGGGGTCCAGATGGAGCACCAGGACGTAAGCCATACCCAGGTCCGGCGATAGCTCCTTGAACAAGTGGTCGCGGCTTCCAGGCCGCCAGCCGAGGCGCCAATCCCGACGATAGGGAATCGATGAGAGCGCTCCGGGCCCCCGCGGTTGAGCTTGGCAGCTTCGTCCGCTTTGGGAAGGGGGGCGGCTTTGTGGCCGGCGTTTTGGGCTTTCTCTTCGCGGCTGTCATAAAGGAAAGAAGGATCAGGATCACAGAATGCCCGGCGGCGTTCTCTTGCAGAGAGAATACTCCTCCTTGAGCGACTGCCGAACCTCCGGATTTCCTGTGAGGTTTCTTGGGATCAATGAACTCATGCGGTCCCGGCCAGCCGGTACCGCACAGGCTGCCATGGCTGCCGCCGCGCAGTAGGAAATCCAGGGTACCAGAGTCGACGTTCGCTTCGAAGAGGGAGCGAGTCCCACTTCTTGGGAGGCAGGAGATCTTACTGCGGGAGAACCAGGGCTAGCAGTGGGAAATCGTAGCTACGCGACCCGGCCGGATGCACTGTTCGCCGAGTTAGGTAGCGACTCCGGGGCTGCAGAAGCTGTTAGGCACCAGGGCACCTGCAGACTGTGGGTGCTGAGGAGATCACATCGCTCCGTGAGCAAACGAATCGATTGGGAAATCTGTTCCGCGAGCGCATGATTGGCCTGGCGCAATGCACGGGCCGTCCGGATGCCTTCTCTGAGGTCGGACCGTGCCGAGCCCGAAGCCAGGTCCATCTGAGACGTCTCATCCTTCTGCGGCGCACGAAGCGAGAAGCGCGTTGCCATCCACGCGTCCACGTCACTGCGGTCGAGCAAGACCGCACTCTTATGAGCGGCGCCGGTTGGACGGCGAACCGGAAGTCCAAGGTGACGTTCCCAACGTTGTACTGTGCGGACGCCCTTGCCCATGTACCTGGCAATATCTTTCCATGACGACAATACAGCGGATTCTTCTGGGATCGTCGCGGTCATCTCATTCTCCCTTGAGCTAACTGAATCATAAACCCCGGGGGCTTCTTCGGCGAGAATCGCCTGGGGATACCGTTCCATCAACCCCAAAGCTTGAACGAAAGCTTATAGCTAAAAGACGCATTTGACGGGAAAAAGTCGCCCCTCTGAGTATCCGTATTAATATCTGCGACATCTGAGCACAAAGCGCCCCTCGGAGCGGCAAAGAAAACGCGGATTGCTGAGCTCGATATGACTGAAATTACAAGTGAGGCGCGTCTGGGTAAACCTTCTCCTTTTACCTGTCCCGATTGCGGAGGAGTGCTTTGGGAAATTGAGCAGAACGGGTTTCTAGCGACGAAAGCCGCGGCGACCCCGAAGTGGTGGCTCCCCAATTCATTCAGAAGTTGCCCGAGAGTGAACACATAGTTTAATCAGGCGGCATTGGGAGCGATTTTCACGCCACAAAGACGTCGGTGATATGGGTCAGACTCTCCTCAGCGACGCGCGATCTCTGGCGGAGTGCGACCGTGCCGCCGGGTCCGAATCCAAAGTCAAGTGTGCTGTAACAGCTTCCACACAACCAGAAGTGTTCGACAGATAATTGCGAAGACACATTTCGCACCGTCCTGATGACGCGTCCGTTACGCAGATACTCAAGCTTCTTGCGACATTCGGGATTGAAGCATTCGGTTAGCATAGGTTTGATGATTTGATGACTGCGTCCCAGAGGACGTTGCTTTTTCTGGCTAGAGAGTTCGCGCCAATCGCCCAGCCTTTCGTTTTACACCTGCCACAGATATCGCGGGTGCCGCTCGAATCCGCAATTCCGCGAAATGCCGTCAACTGCTCCTTCGAACGATCCGATGCGGGCCAGGAATCCGCCATTGCGGAAATCTTCATACGGGATTCCAGAAAACTCCCACAGTTCGTGCGCATCCAATTTCACTGATCGTTGTTACCCGGCTCGCGGGTTCATCACCGCCCGATATTAAAATCCGAGCACGCCAGAATTTAAATGCAATCGACATCCTTGCGAAGGAGATAACGTAATGAAGGTATTTTCAGCCAACATCGAAGATCTACGCTCACTCTACATAAGCAACCTCAAGAAGGCACTCGACATGGAGCAAAAGATCACTAAGGCGCTTCCGGACCTGATTGAGAAATCCACAGATGCCGATCTAGCCTTGGCATTTCAAACACACCTCGAAGAAACAAAGCAGCATGTGACCAAGGTTGAGGGTCTGTTGCAGCGCAACACGGGGGCACGCAAGACAGAAACCTGTAAGGTAATCAATGGGCTCACGAGCGAAGCGTCCGACACGATTACAGATGTGACGGACACGTCGATTCGCGACATTGCCCTCATCGGCGCCGCCCAGCAGGTTGAGCATCATGAGATTGCTGTCTATGGAACATTGCGTCGCTGGGCGAAGATTTTAGGTCTGCCGGAAGACGTACTCGTCCTTGAATCCATAGAAGAAGAGGAAGGCAACGCCGACCAAATCCTTAGCGAGATCGCCGACCGCGTAAATTTCAAAGCCGCGGCCTAAGCATGACGGAGGCGGCAACGCGCGAATCGTATGCCGCCTCCGAAACCTGCGATTCCCACAAGACGCGCAAACAAAGGTGGAAGGGAACAAGGACATGGCGAAATATGGAAAAGCGGCAAGCAAGAGTGTAAAGAGTGCGATGCATCGCGAGAAGAGCGGCAAGCTCCGTTCGGGAAAGGGTGGCAAAGGGGGCGCCGTAAAGAGCAAGAAGCAAGCCATTGCCATCGGGCTTTCTGAGGCGCGCAAGAAAGGTGCGAAGGTCCCTAAAAAGGAAGCAAGCTAGCCGGGTTTCTCACAACTTCCCCGGGCGGAAAGTACAAACCACTCCCAAGTGCCCATTTCTTGACCAATTTTCTCCGGCAAGGGCGCGAAGCCGCTCATCTCGATGCACGTCCCTTCGGAGAAGGTATTCCCGCGTGCGAAAATAAAGCGGCAAGATATACCCTGGCAGTAACCGGTTCTGCCTGCCCCTCTCGCCAGATATTGCATCCAAAAGACCGATGGACCAGTCGCATCTTGAGGAAAAGCCGCGACGGGATCGGTCACTCTGTAAACATCAGAAGTGAAAATGTTCCAGCGGTTCTGCCATGGAATGGCACTCAGGAGGCCTTGTGAGCGCTGCCAAAGTTACCGCAAAAGTGACGCAGGAATCGGCTGAAGAAGTGCTCAATGCCAAGCCACCTACGCTCACAACCGGTTCAGAACGGTTCGGAAAGTTTGCCGCCCGAAGTTCCTACTATCTCGGCTCCCGATGGTCGTTTGTCGCCGCAATCGGGGTCATCGTGGTCTGGGGTCTGACCGGTCCAATTTACCATTATTCCGATACCTGGCAGCTGATCATCAATACTGGAACTACGATCGTCACATTTCTCATGGTATTCCTGATCCAAAATACTCAGAACCGCGATGCAAGAGCCATTCATTTAAAGCTGAACGAGCTGATTCACGCGGTAGACAAGGCAAAGAATCAGCTGATCGATGTGGAGAATCTCTCCGACCTCGAGCTCGAGGAGCTAACCAAGACCTACGAACAGATTCGGGCGAGCGCTCAGAGCCGCCGCCAGACGCGGAATAGTGCTTCACCACAATAAGTGACGCGCGACATGCGATCCTCCGGAAGAATACGCATCGGCATTTCTGGTTGGCGATATAAGGGTTGGCGTGGCGTCTTCTACCCCCAGAAGCTGCCTCAGCGCCGGGAGCTGGAGTTCGCGTCGCGAAAATTCGACACCATTGAGCTGAATGGATCGTTCTACTCGCTGCAACGGCCTGACAGCTTTTCGCAATGGCATGCGGAAACGCCAGAGGACTTCACTTTTGCCGTAAAGGGTTCCCGGTATATAACCCACATGCGTCGCCTGCGGGAGGTCGAAGCACCGCTGGCAAATTTCTTTGCGCAGGGCCTGCTGCGATTCGAGGATAAGCTCGGACCCATTCTCTGGCAGTTTCCGCCGAACTTCCAATTTGAGCCCGAGCGGCTCGAGCTCTTCCTTGCATTGCTGCCGAAGACTCACAAGCAGGCGGCGGAGCTCGCGCGAAAGCATGATGAACGCCTGGATGACCGCTCTTGGTTTCAGGTGCGGCGGGATGCTGCCATACGTCACGCCATTGAGATTCGACACGAAAGCTTTGTGAACAAGCAATTTGTAAGGCTCTTGAGACGCTATTGCGTGGGGCTGGTGGTTGCGGATACGGTGGCATGGCCCTTGTTGATGGACGTGACTTCCGACTTCGTGTACTGCCGTCTGCATGGCAGCAAGGAACTCTACGCCAGCGGCTATAACGCTGACGCGCTGGAAATATGGGCTCATCGCATCGTGACGTGGGCCCGGGGTGGCGAAGTCCATGACGGCAGAAGAGCAAGTGAACGCAATACGTCGACGCGAAAGCGTCGTGATGTGTTTGTCTATTTCGACAACGACATGAAGGTCCGCGCGCCATTCGATGCAGCGGCGCTTCGTGATCGCGTCACTATGCTGCTCGCTGACGGCACGTTCGGTCCAGAAGCTGTGACGAAGCCGGTCTTGCCGGGTGCCGTCCGGCTTCCCACTCAGACCCAAAAGTTAAGCGCCGTAAGAACGCCAGAGATTGTGAACACTTCCGTGGAGTTGAAAGGAACCCCCAAGAACTGAACTACTCATCGTCACGCTGCAGATACAATTCCTCCATGGAGAAACCGGCAGAACAAGATCCGAGGGTGTATTTTGCAGCGGAAAGGACCCTTCTCGCGTGGATTCGGACCGGGCTGGGCTTGATGGGCGTCGGCTTTGCGGTCAGCCGTTTCGGACTGTTTCTTCGCGAGCTGAGTGCAAGCGCGTCCCATCTTCCTGCGCGGACTACGGGTCTCTCCCTTTGGTCCGGAGTGATGTTGGTAGGCTTGGGTGTCATCGTCACTCTTTCCGCGGTCGTGCGTCACTTTCAACTGGTGCGCGAGCTGAATTCAGGAACATGGAAAGCGGGGCGAGTGTCCACCGATGCCATCATTCTCGGGCTGGTGCTCGCCGCCTTAGGCATCGCTATGGCTGTCTATCTGACGCTTGTTCATTGAGGGGTTCCAGCATGCGCATGAGAGGTGTGCGATGAACGCAGCTGACTTCCGACGCATTGCATTGCTTCTGGATGGTGTAGAAGAAGGATCGCACATGGGCTCACCCGATTTTCGGGTCGGCGGCAAGATATTCGCTACGCTCGCCTCCCAGGATCAGGGATACGGTAACTTGATGTTGACGCCGGACGTGCAGGCAGCGTTCCTTGAAGACCAGCCCCAAGTGTTTGTTGCGATTGCGGGCGGATGGGGCAGAATGGGAGCGACCCATATCCGCCTGGCCGCGGCCAATGAGGATGTGCTCGCCGACGCTCTGCGGACAGCGTGGAAGTTGCGAATCGATAAAAACGGAAGGGCCGGCAAGCAAAAACGTTCGGCCGCAGCGGGGAAACCAGGCCCAAGCAACCGCAAGAGATCAAAACCAGGATAGCCATCCACAAGAGCGCGGAGAGCCAGGCAGAGCTCTGGCTGCTCAAACTATGCCGCCTTAAAAAAATAGGCGATTTTTGAATTGATGATAGCGGGGTCAAGCTGCAGCGATAGAAATGCGACTTCGGGGATCGCCACATCCCGCCTCCATTTCGCTGCATCCTAGTTATTTGGGCAAAATGAGGAGATTAATATGGCCGCAACCCGGGAAAAAGTAACCAGGAACATCAGCGGTGACGCGAGTGCGACCACCAAACCCGATCCACGCTCCGTTACAATTGATCGCACGGCGCCTGCCGGCAGCGAAAACTCCCTTGGCGCCGAAAGTGTCCGCGATGGCCGCCCCGCAACCGACGACAGCACGGTCGAGGCGATCGACGAAGAGGGTCCCGGCATCACCGCTCCGCTCGCCAAGGACTGAAGGTCCAATCTTCGGCGAAAGGGCAAGGCACGAAGAACACCACGGAGGAGTGACGAGAATGGCAAAGTATGCGTTGTACGTTTCCTTGAAGGCCAAGCCCGGCAAGGCGGCAGAGGTTGAAGCGTTCCTTAAGCAAGGGGCGCAGATGTCCAGGGCCGAGACCGGAACCGTGACCTGGTATGGCATCAAAGAAGATGACGGGGCTTATGCAGTGTTCGACACCTTCGACGATGAAGCAGGCCGCGATGCCCATATCAACGGCGACATTGCCAAGGCGCTCATGGCCAAAGCAGACGAGCTGTTCTCAAACAAATTGCAGATACACAAGATTCAGATCGTCGCTAACAAGTAAAAGTATTGTTGTGCCTCCTGGTTTTCTAATAAGAAACAAGTCCTCGATTAAACCGCGGTTGGTGTTTGGCACGGTAAACGGCAGGAAGCACCCCGGGGATTTGTTGCACTTTCTGCCGAGGAGAAGAAATGCCCCGTTTCGTAACGCCGGTGACTCGGCGCCTGCCTCGGCCTGGTTAAAAGCCCATCCTGTCGTCTGCGGAAGGGCCATAGAGTGCAGGCACGGGAAGGTCATTAAGGCGGAGATAGACGCCGAGTTGCGCACGGTGATGGATTTGATGGTTCAGATACATGGTGCGGAACAGGAGTGAGCGCGGAGCATCAACGATGGGCTTATCGCCGAAGACCATTGTCCACTTTCGTTGGAGGTCGGCGTCTGATTGCCGTGCAAGCGTGGAGCGTAATTCGGACGAAGCCTGCTCGAACGTGCGAACCACCGCCTCAGTGGATTCGAAGGTGTTAGGAGGAAATTTTTCCGTGGCGAGGTCCATCCTTTCTACGGTCAGGATAGCGCTCGCAAACCTGGGCAGCGTGGCAACGTGCATAGCCAGCCGGCCCATGGGCATAGACTTCTCGTGTGGCTTGAAGTCGGCGAGCTTGGCGGGAACGCGCTCGAGAGTCGTGCGCGTATTTCTTACTTCCGCGTCGTAGTCTTGAAGAAGAATTTCGGCGATGGTCATCGTTTGATCTCCTAAAGAACAGGTAGCTGAGGACGTTTCTAGTGCTGCAAAGACTCCGCCGATCGCTAGAAGGGTGTCACTGCGCAGAGCGCCCACGGAGACAGCATGCTTTACCTGGATTTTAAACTCTTCCAGAGAATTCTAGTGCAGTCTGCTCCGTTTCTTTGTGGATTTGAGCTCGGTCTACTCCCAATCCATCGCGGCAAACTTCCAAAAGCCTTCTTTCCAGAACTGGTCCCTTCCGCGCCCGCATACCCTGGCGCCGGCGTCCCCTGAACAGGGAGAAATCATTTCGGGCTGATCTTTTATCGCGGCGTAATTCTCAAACGATTTTCTGAGGGATTAAGCTTCAGAGAGACAAAAGGAAACTGTGAAGAGAAAAATCGATGAATGTGGAGTATTACATCATCGACCACATAGAGAAACCGTCGGGAAACTAGTTTCGGGGAGAAGACCGGTGCCGGTCGTCTACAGGCATCTCACTACGATAGAGGTGCTTTATGGACAAGGAACACGTTAAAGGAGCAGCAGACAACGCTGTTGGCAAGACTAAGGAAGTTGCCGGGCACGTCACCGGCAACAGGAAACTCGAAACCGAAGGCAAGGCCGACCAGGTGAAAGGGGCTGTCCACAATGCAGTGGGCGATCTGAAGGACGCCGGAGAAGAGGCCGTTGAAAGTGTAAGGAACGCGCCCAGTAGGCATTGAGGCCTTGGCTCCTCTCTATTTGCCCGGGGCCGTTCAAGGGTGGGATACGCGACGGTGTGTGTCGAGATTCGTGGTATCCCACCCTTCGCAAACAGCGCGAAGGATGGGGCACCCGCAGATTTGTTTCGGCCCAGGAACATCAAATGCCTGCTCTCGCTGTAAAAAAAACTAATTTGGACAAAGTCTGACTTTGACTCAACCCCTCACAGCATGTCCTGGCGCTTGCGAACTCGTCCCGGGGCATTAAATAGCACGAACTGCCTCTTCTTGAGCTCAGAAGCGATGACGACCTTCGGCAAAAGCCCGAAGCCCATCCCGGCGTGTACACATTGTTTGATGGCTTCGTTCCTGGTCCATACATGCCGACATTGCTGCTCATCGCGCTGTGCGTGGACAACGCCCTAAGATCCCGCAATGAGTTGGGTTGAGCAACCGAGCCTAAGAGAATGACACGAGGAGCACAACGCACGGGTTTCGGCGCCTCCGCGGAGTATGGTCGTCAACTGGCGACGTGGAAGAGTTGTGAATAGAATCAGGAAAGAGCTAATAAAACGTGAGTAAGGGAAAAAAGCAAAGGAAGGAAGCTGCTCCTGGGGAGGCTGGAAAGCCGGAATCCCAGGCCTTCCTTCGGGGTGCGATCAGTGTCTTTATACTGTTTCACCTGATTGCGATCACGTGTTGGGCCGTCCCCACAAACTTTTGGCTCGCGGCGGGGGTCAGAGAACTTGTCCGCCCTTACATGCTATGGACCGGCCTCTTCCAATCATGGGACACCTTCGCTCCCGATCCGTTAGCGGTCAACTCTTATGTCAAAGCTGTCGTGGTGACGCGGGATCACCGAATCCACGTCTGGGCTTTTCCCAGAATGGAGGAACTCAGCTTTAGTGAACGGTATCGCAAAGAGAGATACCGCAAGTTTGCCGAAGTCATGCTGCAAGAGAAGAATGCAGCCATATGGCCGGACATTGCGCAACATATTGCGCGGTTCTTCAACAGCCCAACCGACCCTCCGGACAAGGTATTTCTGATTCAATATCAGACGGATATTACGCCTGGGGCGGACAAGACACACCTCAAAACAAACGTCTTCTATGAGGATTACGTTCAGCCCGAGAATCTCAAATGACCCTGCGGAATCCTGGGAAGGCCTGGGATGAGTTTTTCTTCGCGCCGCAATCGCCTCTGCCCATTGCGTTGTTCCGCATTTTCTATGGCATTTGCGTTTCAGCTACGGTGATCCTGCTGCACTCCGACTGGCTGGAGTGGTTTGGTGTACATGGCTGGGTATCCTTAGCGACCGAGAGGACGGTTGAACCAGGTCTGCGTCTGAACCTGTTCAGCCTTATGCCGCAGGATGATCGTTGGATCGCAGCATTCTTCTGGGTTTTCCTGGTCTTCGCTGTGCTGCTCACGGTTGGCTTATGGACTCGTATCAGCAGCGCAGCCGTTTTCCTCTGCCTTGCTTCCATCGACCAGAGAAATCTATTCATCAACCACAGCGGTGACACGTTCCTGCGCGTCGCCGGCTTCTTCCTTATCTTTGCGCCTGCGGGAGCGGCCCTCTCCCTGGACCGTTTGATTCGAGTTCGCAAAGGATTGGAAGGTCCCGAGATCTCGCCCAGAGCTCCATGGGCTCAACGGATGATCCAATTCGAGCTGGCACTGCTGTATCTCGTCTCCTTTTGGTGGAAGATGAAGGGCCATACGTGGCTGAATGGAACTGCACTCTATTACGTGACCCATCTTCACTCGATCAAGCGCTTCCCTTTACCCGGATGGATCCAGCATCCCGGAATATTGAAGGCCGGAGGTTGGTTCATTCTCGTCCTCGAGTTTTGCCTGGGAACCCTCATCTGGTTCCGGCGATTCCGCTATCCGTTACTGTTGCTGGGGCTGCTCTTCCATTTGTGCATTGAATATGCGATTAACGTCCCGATGTTTCAATGGGACGTCCTGACGGCTTATGTCCTCTTTGTCGACCCGGCAGATCTAGACCGGGTGTGGCGAGTTATCTGTCAACGTTGCCGTACGACACAGAGGTCCAGGCCGAATGAGGAAGCCGCGCGATGACTCCGGATGGCCGGTTACCTGGAAGGGGTCGAGAGTGGAGTTTATGGCGGTTCAAAAAATCCTTTGCGGGCCTGCACAGTCAACTTTTTGTCCTTCGCTTTCAGCTCGAGCTTGTGATAGCTGTTCGGTTGTGTGTCTGGGGGAGGCTTGTAGCCCAGTTCGTATTGCAATCGCAGGTCCTGGGCGATCTGCGCGAAGATATCTCGCAGGCTCATCGTGCGCGAGACTGTAAATACACGTCCACCCGTGCTCTCGGAGAGCTTCTGCAAGGCCGCCAGGCCAGGATCTCTTGTGGGTGGACGGCCTATGTCGCTACTGAGACTGTTCCACATGCTGTAACGGATGGAGTAGATCTGGACATCGGCGCGCTGCGCCTGCTCGATGGCTTCGGCGAGCGACCTGCTGCTTCCGTTGTCGCCGCCATCGCTGAGAATCACCATAGCCTTACGCCCTGTCTCGTTCGCCAGGACGTTCTTCGCTATCTCGTAAACCGCGTCGTACAGAAGGGTCCCTCCCGCGGCGCGCGGACTCAGGCGCGACAACGCCAGATGCAGCTCATTCGCGGAGTTGGTCATGCCTTTCAGTTGTAGGACACTGGCGCCGAACTCCACCAGCATCGCGCGGTCCTGTTTACGGCCCAGCATGGTCTCGAAGAAGACATCGCTCGCCAGCGATTCATCCCCGAGGAAGGTTTGCTGGCTCCCGCTTGTGTCAACCATGAGGGCAAAGCTTAAGGGGAGTTCGGACCCTCGAGAGAAATACCGGATCGGCACTTCCTTGCCGTCCTGCTTGAGCACGAAGTCGTCTTTGGTAAGCCCTGTCGCTGGCTCGCCATCCTTGCTCTTCACTACGGCGGAGATCGCCACCAGCCGCGTGACCACCTTGAGCGTCGTCACCGGTGGTTGGGCTTGATCAGCGTCTTGAGCTGAGGCGGGCAAGCCGGCCTGTGCCCACCCAGTAGCTGAGAGCATCAGCAGGCAAAAAACCCGAGTAGCCTTTATCACCAACTTCCCCTTCCTGCGATCGGAAAATCCACCAGACACTGCACTCACCGAAGGAGCTAGAGGAAAAGATGAGCGCCATGCAGCCGTAGCATCCGTCTACCCATGGTAGAAGGCTCGCCTGAATGTGCGCCAGAGCCAGGGCTCCTCATTGCCAACTTCCCGTTAAGACGCGATGCCGGCCACGGTCCGAATCCGGCGGCCGGGACCTGCAGGCGGGTTGAGATCTCCACGCCGATGCGCTGACATCGTACGCCAGCTGCTGGGTTCAGGAAAGCCGGCAACGCCTTTGACCGCTTTTTCTCAACAGGTTAGAAGAAGGCCGGCGACGGTCAATTGACTAAGTTCGGGGTTCTTGCTAAAAGAACACAACTCAGCAGATCACTGTTGTCAGCACCCAGGCCATGTTTCCAATTCTTTCACGATTGAGAGATGCCCATGCGACTCACTCTGCGATTCAGTAAGCCTATCTCTGTTCCGCTTTTGGGCGAGATTCTGAAGTCCCCCAATAGCTGGCTTTGCCTCTTCTCGGCGCTCCTCTTCACTTTTACCGCAGCCCTGGCCCATGCCCAGGACTACACCTCCATCGTCGTCTTTGGCGACTCCCTCTCAGATACCGGCAATGTCGCGCATCTTACGGAAGCCAAGTATGGGGTGCGAATTCCCGGACCCGACGCCGACTACACGGATGGCCGCTTCACCGACGGCGACGACACGCTGCCGGCGGCGCAAAACTACTTCGGGGTGTGGATTGAACAGTTCGCGGCGATGCTGCCATCCAAGCCCATCATCAAGAACTCGCTCGACGGCGGAACCGACTACGCATACGGCTTCGCCACCACCGGCAGCGGTACCGCGGCATTCACCTTCGGCCCCTCAGATTCGCTATCCGTCAACGTCAACAACATTGGCCAGCAGATTACCGACTATCTCGCCACCTCTCCCGGGATCAACGATAAGACCCTCTTCGTCGTTTGGGGCGGCGCCATCGACCTTCTCTACGCCACCTCAACGGACGATGTCATCAAGGCGGCGTTCAATCAGGCTATCAACATCCAGCGCCTCATCGATGCGGGAGCCACGCAGTTCATCATCCCTAACCTCCCTCCGCTTGGATTGGTTCCCCGGCTCAACGGCTCTCCCGCGACCTCGATTCCCGCGACACAGGCAAGCGTCCTCTATAACCAGGTCCTGACCGCAGGCCTTGATATCCTGCACGACTTCAACCGCGGCAGGCACCTCCACCTGGTCCAGCTTGATGTCTTTGCTCTCTTCAATCAAATCGTCGCCTCGCCCTCCAAGTACTCGCTGACAGACGTTACCACCAGCTCCCAGGGCATCCCGACGATCGACCCGGACACATATCTCTTTTGGGATGATCTCCACCCCACCACCCGCGGCCACAATATCCTCGCCATCACTGCTGCCAGGGTTATCGGGCCGGCCGAGTGCTTAGCAAAACTAGAAGCGAGTTGTGAATCTGTTTCAGCCGGCGGATCGGAGCGCGGCGGTTGGTGATAAACTCGGCACTCAAATGATCACCACGCGACGATCCTTCATCGCCATGACTGCCGCCGCGGCTGGTGCTTCCAGATTAGGCGCGGCCACGGGAACTCCCATCCTCCTGGGCGGACCCATTTTTCTCGAATCCGATGATCCGGCTGTCTTGGCCCGTGAGCATCGCCGTCTGGGATATAGCGCCGCATATTGTCCGAAGAACGCCACGGTAAAGGATCCGGACCTGATCCGCGCGATCCGGAAAGCCTACGCAGCGGAGAACGTTTGCATTGCCGAGGTCGGAGCCTGGAAGAACATGCTCGACCCGGATGCAGAGAAGCGGCGACAGAATCTGGAATATGTGGTCGACCGTTGCGCCTTGGCCGAAGCCGTCGGCGCGCGCTGCTGCGTGGACATTGCGGGATCATACAATCCCGATTCCTGGTATGGCCCGGATCCGAAGAATCTCTCCAAGGAGTTCTTTGACGCCACAGTGGCCAATTGCCGCCACGTTATCGACTCGGTCAAGCCAACCCGTACCCGCTTCACTATTGAGATGATGGGCTGGAGCATCCCCGACGGCCCGGACTCCTACCTGGAACTGATTCGCGCCGTCGACCGCAAAGCATTTGGCGTCCACCTGGACGTCTGCAACGGCATCAATTCTCCGCGGCGCTTTTACGAGAACACCGCCTACATCAACGAATGCTTTTCCAAGCTCGGCCCGTGGATCGTCTCATGCCACGCCAAAGATTTGAAATGGGTCGTCGAGCTGAACGTTCATTTCCTCGAAGTGATTCCCGGCCGCGGCCAGATCGACTACAAGACCTATCTGCAAGACCTTTCAAAACTCAAGCTTGCGACTCCCCTCATGTTGGAGCATCTGGCAACGGCCGAGCAGTATGACGAAGGCCGTGAGTACATCCGCCGGGTCGGCAACGCGGCCGGCGTCACATTTGCGTGACTTAATTGCCTGCGGAACAAGCACGAACAGCCCCGCTGAACAGCTTCGCGGCATTGGCGGCAATCTCTGGTGACATCATCGGCAGCACAATCGAGGTCACTCTCGAGTCCTTGTCCTGGATACCGTTCACTGTTCTTGTTTCGGCAATCTCCCCATGCGGCGCCATGAGTCGAAGCCAGGAAAGATTGCACGACCGGTCTTCCTCGCAGCGAACGCTGGTGTTGATATTTAGTTGCGCAGGCACGGCACGCAGAGCATCGATCCCGCTGAGTTCAGCAAGGTTAAAACGGTATTCGTAGACGGTATCATCTGTGAGATAACCTGTCCGCTCAGTATGAACGCGGCCGAATCCGCTCTTGTGATCTATAGCGCCTGAAAATCTGTCTTCCACGGCAACGCGAGCCATGACGTTGCATCCGTCCAGCTTGAAGAGTTGGATGCCTGTGTAGAGTGTGCCTGTGTAGGAGACCCGTTCGTTCTGATCGTCAATATAGGATTGCGAGTACGTCAGCACGGAACCATGTTGCTGTTCAGAAGCGATGAATTCCAAAAGTGCGCCGCCTTCCGAACTCATTTGCGAATACAGGTTTGCGCGAGATAGCTGGGTGATGATCAAGAAGACGAAGACCGCACGCCGAAGCCGGGGCCAGATGAAATTGCCCATCGCTAAATTCATAAGCGAGACGCCCTCTGCATCTCAGGATCGGCCCCGACCGGCCAACCCTGTCAGGAGTTTACTCTGGGCGCGGCTGATTACGGCCGACCGGGTTGACCTGGTGGAAGCTGGAGCCCGGGGAGAGGTTGGAGTTGATGGTGACGCCGTTGCCGTTGGTGTAGTAGTTAGCCTTGGGTCCGCTGAAGACCTGAAACTGCGTACCAGTGACTGAATCAGAGACGGTAGTGAGGCCGGTCAGGGTTTCTCCCCAGCCGGAGACTTGCTGGGCTTGCGCGTGTTGTTGCGATTCGTAGTGGGCGACCTGCTGGTTCATGGCCGCTTGGCGTTGCTGGTGGTAGGCCTGCATCTGTTTCAAGAACTGTCCGAAGCCGGCGCGAATCTGGTTGAGGCCCATTTGAGTCATTTGCCGCTGGTACTGCTCCCACTGTGGATTCACCTGCCAACTATCGATCATGCGCTGGGTCATGGACTGGGCGAGAGGCGTGGCCTCTGGCGTGGCAATGAGGCTGAGGAGGGGATCGACCTGCCAGAGACCGTTGCCGGGATGCAGGGTGTTACGCGCGTAGACGGTGACGATGCGGGGGCCGTCCGATGTAGCGCAATCATAGGCGATGGTGGCCAAAGTGACCCTGGTCCCCGGATCGCTGCGCCAGGCGGGCGGCATGGTGGGTGTCCAATCCGATTTGCGCGGAGTGAAGGACCTGCAGACACCGGAGAAGCGGTGTTTGGCGTAGCTTTCGGCGTACGGCTGCGCTTCACGATAGTTGTCGACCATCATTTGATACATCTGCGGTTTGATCGCCGGATGACCGGCTGGGCCGGAGTGCGGGCCGGGCAAGACGTATGGCGGGACGTTGGGGTCATCGATGCGGATGATGACTTTGCCATCGAGGGAGCGAATGTCCATCATCCAGCGCACATCGAAGTAGCCGAAACGATACATGCCGCCCTGGATCTGCCAGCCGAGTGGAACTTCCATGGAGAATGCGCCTTCGGCGGAGTCGGTGTAGCGCACCCAGTTGAGGCCAGCGGCTGATTTGGGCAGCGAATTGGTGTCCATAGAAAGGTTTATGGCGGCGGCGCAGCCCACAAATGCGAGAGTGATGGCTAAGCACAGAACAGTCAGGCGTTTTGAATCCATGGCATGCTCCTGAGGGGAGGCCGTGCGCTACCCTTTAATCGCCGAGATTATACCGCTCTGGAGCAGTTTCGCTCTTCAGGAGACAAGGTGGAGTTCGAGTCCGCACGTCAGGCAGAACAAGTCCAATGGCGAGGCGTCTATGAACGTCGACAGGCAAAGATGGCAAAAGTGGCCGCTACTATGGGAAACAACAGCCGGCAGCCGGAATCGCGCGGCCTAATCCATAAGCTTCCGCGCAAGGTAGGTGTATTGCTCAGCCCAGGTTCTGGCTTCCTCCTTGAGGTCGGCTCCGGCCGCGTGGCCGCCTTCGACAATCTCATCGTAGAAGAACGGTTCATGGAACTCCTCCATCCTGGCGGCAAACTTCCGTGCGTGCACAGGACTAACCCGATCATCCTTGGTAGTTGTGAAGATGAGAGGCTCAGGATAATTTACGTCCGGCTTGAGCTGGTTGTACGGCGAAATAGAGGCGAGAAACGCCCGCTGATCAGGTACTGAGACGGAACCATACTCGCCCACCCAGGATGCTCCCGCAGCTATCTGCTCGAAGCGCAACATGTCCAGGAGGGGAACCTGGATCACGATCGCATGCCACATATCCGGATGCTGCGTCATTTCGACACCCATCAGCAGACCGCCATTGGAACCACCTACGATGCCCAGCTTTCGCGGCGAGGTGATTTTGCGCGTCGACGAGGTCTTGACCGACCGCGGCGAAGTCATCGTAGATGCGCTGCCGATGCGTTTTTAATCCAGCTTCATGCCAGGCCGGTCCAAATTCACCGCCCCCGCGAATGTTAGCCAGAACGTAGACTCCACCTCGTTCAAGCCAGAGTTTGCCTATGATCCCCGAGTACGTCTGGAGTCTCCGAGACCTGGAATCCCCCATAGGCCTCAATAGCGTCGGGTTGTTGCTGTCGTACTTGAGGTCCTTTCGCCTCACCACGAAATAGGGAACCTTCGTTCCGTCTTTGGAGGTCGCTTCTAGTTGCTCGACGGTAAGATTGGCCGCGTCAAACTGCGGCGGCAGAGTCTTTGCTTCTTCAAGGAGCCGGCAGCCGCGTCCCCGAGCAGCAGCGACGACGGAGTCAGAAAGCCGGTGAGCCGGAGGAAGAACTGGTCGTCCGATCTGTTCGTGGTTACGATATCCACCGTTTGATTGTCGGGCACATCGAGCCTTTTCCGAGTCCACTCTCCACCCGATCCCACTGTATAGGCATATGCGCGCCCCTGGACGTGTTCAAGTGTTGTGAGCAGTAAGTGGTTTTTTGTTACCGCGACTTCCTGGGCAAATTCCTGTGATGTCGGCGCGAAGACGATCGTGGGTTTCAGCCGCTCGGGGTGCTTCTCGAGCGCCTTTAGATCGAATGCGAGTACCGATCCCTGGGCAAAGGTATGATCCATCCCCTGGGGCTTCCAGTCTTCATCGATGGTCACGATCAGGCGTCCAGCCAGCAGACCGTCAATTTCCACCTTGGCAGGTAGCGCGATTTTGCGGACACCAGCGGGTGTCCATAAGGAAATTTCGTGCTCAAAGATGTTTAGCGACCTATCAAAGATCGTCGCATGATGCCCCTGGCCATCGTGTAGCGATAGTGCATCGACCTCAACATCCGTATCGGCTCCCCGGTAGACTTCTTTTGCCTGCTCCAGGGGTTCCCCTCGCTTCCAAAGCTTGACCACGAATGGATAGCCCGAGGTTGTCATCGTGCCGGCTCCCCAGTCGCGCGCTACCAGCAACGTATCCTTGTCCACCCATGCGGCATCCTGCTTGGAGCGCGGCAATACAAAGCCACCCTCGACGAACTTGCCTGCCTTGAGGTCAAACTCGCGCATAGTTTCGGCATCCTCGCCTCCTGCAGAGAGCTCAACAAGACACAACCTATCGCCTGGATAGAGGCAAGTGAGGCCTTTCTGTACCCATTTTTCGTTGTCTTCCTTGGCGAGAGCATCGTAGTCCAGCACTGTCTGCCACTGTGGTTGCGCCGTCAGGTAGTCTGCCAGCGAGGTGCGCCGCAGGATTCCGCGCACGTGTTGCGCGTCCTGCCAAACGTTGTAGATTACGCCCTCACGGAAGTCAGGGAGTGGCAGCCGGTCTGGCGATTCAAGTACCTTCAGAGCCATCGCGTCCAGGCTGGCAAAGCGGGGATCGCTCTGCAGTACTTTAGCGGAGCGTTCGTTCTCTGCCTTCACCCAGGCCATCGATCGTGGGCTGGATACATCTTCCAGCCACTGATATCTATCCTGCGGCTCTGATGTTTGGGCGTCCGCGCGTATCCATACCATCGCCAGGAGCAACAAGGCTGCTGTTGCTCGGCTGAAGAGCTTTTTCATCTCAGAAAAAGTCATGGGCGTCGGGTTCACCGTCAAGCAGATGGTATCAAGTTCCCGAGAAGCAACAATCCCGCGTATGTCTGGTCGAGTTGGCAGCGTCTTGCTATCGCCCCGAACTTGGCGGACTGGGCAAACGTTTGACGGCCTTCTTTGCTCTCGCAGCGGATGGACCGTTCGGCAGAATTCTTAAATATGCCTGGTAGGCTTCCCTGGCCTCTGCGCTTTTGCCAAGCTTCTCGAGTGACTCGGCCAGCTCAAAAGTTGCTACGGGATCAGCCGGCTCGTAACCCAACGCCTCGCGAAAGCGCGATTCCGAGCAAGGCGCGGTTCGGAGCAATACCAGGTGATGAATGCTCCATAGCGAACTTGTAGTTCCGCCTGGAATGAGGGGAACTGAGGCTGTTAAGGACAGCGGCTTTCGTGTGATCCAAATGTGGCAGCCGCAGAACGATCTTGCGACACGGCGGTTTCGTGCTTTTCTTGTGCATGCACGCGGCCTTCACGCCGCTGACATGCACCACGTAGAGCAACCCTGTCTAATGGATAGGGCTCCATGAGCGCACACGCGATAACGCGCTTATTGCCTGCCCGATGCTGCGAATCTGAAGCCTTCGGTTCGCAACATTTCCCCCCTGCCCGTCTTCTCCCATCATGTACCCTTATCCCATCCGTCCCCGCGTTCCCCTGGAGTCGCATGCATCGGTATCGGTGTATTCTTGCCGCCCTCCTGATGGCTCTCGTTGCCGCCTTGCCTGCGGCCGCGCAGCGCGTGGACGCCTCAGCGACCGGAGGTCCGACATCGCTCGATGCGCCGTGGCGTCTCCACTTCGGCGACGCCCCGAATTTTGCCCAGCCTGGCTTTGATGATTCGCATTGGACCATGCACCGCATCGAGAAGGACTGGGCCAGCGAGGGGCGCAGGGGCTATGCGGGGTATGCGTGGTATCGCATGCGCGTCGTTCTTCCCAACACCAGCGAGCCGCTGGCGCTCGCCATCTACCCACCGGCCAATGCCGTTGAGGTTTACATAGACGGCACTCTCGCGGGCACTGCCGGCCGCATGCGTCCACAACCCGCGTGGACGTACCTCCGCACGGTCTACGCCTTTCCCGTGCCTGCCGCGCTTCACGGCCGCTCCGTCGAAGTGGCGCTTCGAGTGTGGGGAGCCTGGCAACAAGCCCAAAGGCTGGGTGCCGGAGCCGCTTCGCAGCCTGCTCTGCTGGGAGCCGCACGGGATGTGGAGAGCATCGTCACGCTGGAAGATGAGAATCGATGGCTAACGAAAATCCCCGACTGGACCGTTGACCTGACAGGCCTCTGCATCGGCCTGTTCAGCTTCGGCCTTTTCCTGCTGCAGCGGCAGGCGCGCGAGTATGCCTACGCCGCGGTCTACCTCTGCGGCTCCGCAGCCGTCGATCTGCTGATCTGGATACTTCGACAAGAGGGAGGTGGTGTTCCCTTCTGGGCGAATGCCTCCAATGTCTCGGATTCCGTCCTCCTGTGTTTTTGGCTCCTCTTCACCTGGGGATTCGTGGGCGCCAAGGCTGATCGGTTGCTCTCTGTCTGCCTGGCTGCGGCGTGGATGAATGCCATCGCCGGCCCTTCGGTTGAGTTTGGGATCATCCCCCTGGCAGGCTTTTTCTGGATTGTGGCGCCAATGTATCTGTTTCTCTCCATCGCCGTCTTTGTCCGGCTCTACACGCTGGCGCGGCGAGGCAATCGTGACGCGCAACTGTTCCTGATCCCCTTCTTCTTCAGCCTGGTGGTGCAAAGCATTGTTTCCGTTGTAACCGCCTTGTACTCTTCCGGGTTGGTCAACTTCCAGGGCACGATGATCCTCTATCGGGGCTCACATTTCGATGTGAGCTGGGAACAGCTCTTCACGACATTGTCCTACTTCGCCGTCGGCGCCGTGCTGGTGCTGCGGTTTGCCCGCTCCGCCCGGGAGGAGCAGCGGCTGCGCACGGAGATGGAGTCTGCCCGCCGCGTACAGGGCCAGCTTGTGCCCGTCGATTTACCGCAACTTAAACCTTCACCTGCGAGGCCGCCTACCGCGCGGCCAGCGAAGTGGGCGGAGATTTTTACCAGGTTTTTCCGCGATCTGACGGCTCGGCGCTCGTCCTGGTGGGAGATGTAAGCGGCAAGGGATTGCGGGCCGCCATGCTGGGCACGCTTATCGTCGGTGCTGCCGGAGCACTGGCGCAGGAGAACCTGGCTCCTGAGGAGATGCTGAACCGCCTGAACAGGCACCTCTGCGGACGCACCGACGGCGGCTTCGCTACGTGCCTTTGCGCCCGGCTGGCGCCAGATGGGGCGCTGAGCATCGCCAACGCGGGACATCTGTCTCCCTACCACAATGGCTGTGAGCTGCCCTGCGAATCCGGCCTCCCACTGGGCATCATGCCTGAGTCCGCCTACCCAGAGACCCGAGTCCCGCTCAACCCGGGGGACGCGCTCACCTTTCTCTCCGACGGAGTTGTGGAAGCCCGCAGCGCCGCCGGGGAGCTCTTCGTCTTCGACCGGACGCAGGAGATCAGCAGGCAATCGGCGGAGCAAATCGCCGACACCGCCGCCCGCTTCGGCCAGGAAGACGACATCACCGTGCTCACCCTCAGTTTCGCCCCCGCTGAGGTGCTGCGTGCGTAAGCTCGCTCTGCTCCTCTGCCTGCTTTCGCCGGTTGCCCTCGCGCAGGCGTCGCCGCCGGCTCCCACCCTTCCCGTCATTCGCTACCATTACGGTGACAATATGCAGGGGGCTGACCCGGCTTTCGACGACAGCGGGTGGGTGCAGGGGCAGAACGGGCGCTGGCGCCTGCCCCCCTTCGATTCGGACGGATTCGTCTGGGTGCGCATCCCCGTGGCCATCCCCACGAGCGCAAGCGAACCACTGGCGCTTCGTTGGCAGCTCAGCGGAACGCATCCCGGAGCTGCCGAGGTTTTCGTGAACGGCCGGGCAGTCGGCGCGCAGGGAGCGTTCCCGCCCAGTGGCGATCCCGTGTATCTGCCGCCCTCGGCCGTCTTCGATTTGCCCGCGGGCGCGGCAACTCCCGGTTCAACGGCAGTGGTCGCGATGCGCGTTTGGTATATGCCGCGATCCCGGCCCACGTCGCGGGGCTCGCAGATAACGGCTGCTTTCGGCGAACGGAGCGGATCCAATTTCCGGACTTCCGTCGATCTGGCCATCGGCAACGCAGCAACCACCCGCGCGGTCGATCGTGCGGAGCGGCTCAGCGGGCTGCTCGGCAGCATCCCCGATCTGGCTCTGAATACGCTTCTCGGCCTCACGGGCCTCGGTCTGTTCGTCTTCTGGCGCTGGACGCGCCGCGCGGAGCTGGCCTGGTGCAGCGCCCTCCTGATCTCTTATCCCATCTACGAATGCTTTTTCGTGGCGACCGATCAGGGGCGCCTGAGCATCCACTATCAGCACTGGGGGCTGCTGTGGGTCCTGCTCACCTTTCCCACCATGCTCATCACGGTAGAGTTTATCCGCACCGTGCACGGCCTGCCGGGAGGAGTATGGCGCTGGGCCGCTCACGCATGCTGGATCGTCTTCAATGCGGGCAGCCTGGCCGGCGATCTCGTCCTGTATCCTTCTGCGGGGCTGCATGCCGCGCTGGCCCTGACGACGTGGAGCGTTCAGATCTTCAACCTGATCACAATCGGCGCGAACCTGTGGGTGCTCTTCGTGCGGCGCTACAACCGCGTCATCGCCGCGGCCATGGCGACGATTCCGATGGCCTCGGCCATGGCCCACTTCGGGTTCCGCGCGCACTGGGTGGCCGGTTACGCCGACCTCAGCCTCTTCGACCTGGGGTCCGTGGTCAGCGGTTTCGCGATTGCCGCGATGTTGGTCGAGCGCGCCGTGGCCGCGTGGAAGCAGACCCAGCATCTGCGCGTCGAGTTCGAGGCTGCGCGCGAAATGCAGGAGCAGCTGGTGACCGCTCCGCCGGTGGTCCCCGGCTTCCGCATCAAGAGCGTGTATCGGCCCGCGGCGCAGGTGGGCGGGGATTTTTATGCCATCCGCCCGCTCGACACGGGCGGCGTGCAGATCGTAGTGGGCGATGTCAGCGGCAAAGGCCTGCGCGCCGCCATGACCGTGTCGGCCATTATGGGATCGCTGCGGACGATTGCGGCCTGCGGTCCGGCAGAGATCCTGCGCCGGCTGAACGAGAGCCTAGTCGGCACCCTGCGCGGCGGCTTCGTCACCTGCCTCGTCGCCAGCATCGAGCCAAATGGAACCATCACGATTTCCAATGCCGGCCATCTCGCCCCTTATCGTAATGGCGACGAGCACAAATGCGATTTCGGCCTGCCCCTCGGCCTCGCCTCCGATGCCACCTGGGGAATCCACGCTGACCCTCGCCCCCGGCGACGCGCTCACCTTTCTCTCCGACGGCGTTCTCGAAGCCCGCAACCCGCAAGGTGAACTTTTCGGCTTCGACCGGACGCGGGAGATCGGCAGGCAATCGGCGGAGCAAATCGCCGACACCGCCGCCCGATTCGGCCAGGAAGACGACATAACCGTGCTCACCCTCATCTTCGCCACCGCGGAGGCGCTCCATGCGTAAGAGCCAGCATGCTGAAGCTGGTCGCCCAACCGGTAAAGCAGATTGGCGAAGATCACACGACGAACCCCGCAAGCAGCCCCAGCATAATAGCGCCTTGCGCGATTCCTGGACACATGCCGACATTCCGGTACTAAAACCTTGAGACGACATCGATGACTTCCGAGTTGTTGCTTAGGTAGTAATTGACGGATAGGCCGTCATACGCCCGAAACTCCACAAGTCGGGGAATTCTCCGCTTGTAGTGCACATGCGTGCATTGGCAATCTACCACTCGTCGAGAATCGTAGCGAGTCAATTGCAAAGATCACTTGTCCGAGAAGCCGGTTAGAACGAAGCCGCTGGCGCGGCGGCTGGAGAGTTGTGGTGTGACGAGCGGGTAAGTGCGACTAGGGTGAAGGTCACAGGAGGAGATCCCCGTGACCCCACTTCGCCAGCGCATGCTCCACGAACTTCAGCGCCGCAACTACTCGCCATCCACGATCCGTAGCTATTTGGGTGCAGTCCAGCAGTTTGCCGAACACTTTCATTGCTCGCCCGAACAGCTAGGCCCCGAACATCTGCGACGTTATCAGGTCTTTCTCCTGCAGGAGAAGAAGCTTGAGCCGAGCACGGTCGAGATTCGGATCTCGGCACTGCGGTTCTTGTACAAGCGCACGCTGAGGCGGCGTGATTTCACCTACGACGATCTCATTTTCCCCAAGGTGCCACAGAAGCTGCCGATCGTGCTCAGCCAGGAGGAAGTCGTGCGGCTGATCGATGCCGCACCCAACCGCCTGTACCGCATGATCCTTGTGCTGCTCTATGCGACCGGAGTACGCAGAACCGAAGCAGCACGGATCAAGGTCGAGGACATCGACAGCAAGCGCATGGTGATCCACATCCGCCAGGGCAAGGGTGCGCGCGACCGGGATGTACCGCTTTCCCCGAAGCTGCTCGAGGAGTTGCGCAGTTATTGGCAGTGGAAAAAGCCGCGCGGATACCTCTTTCCCAGCACCGCAGGCCAGCGCGGTGTCGATCAGTCCATCTCTGATAAGACCATCTGGAACGCCTGCCGCGTCGCGGCTACGCGTGCCGGACTTACCAAGAAGATTCATCCGCACATGCTGCGCCATAGCTTCGCGACGCATCTACTCGAAGCCGGTGCCGACCTGCGCACCATTCAGCTATTGATGGGTCATGAGCGGCTTGAGGATACGACTGTCTATCTTCATCTCTCGCAGCGGCATCTGCATGCAGCGATTAACCCGCTGGAGCAGATTGGGCTTCGTGCCGGAGGGGAAGACAGGAAGCGATGAGCCGGCCACCCTTCGAGGTGGCCGACATAATTCGCACTGCAGGCGCCAGCTTCCGTGAGCAGTACGGGAGTTCGTTGACCTGGCCGCAACGCAAGGTACTCGACGCGATCGTGCGCTGCCGCACCGCCGCCCTCGGTGGGCACCGTGACCAGTGCCTAAGCTGCGGGCGCGAGGCTATCTCCTACAACTCATGCCGCAACCGGCATTGCCCCAAGTGTCAGACCGGTGCACGCGACCAGTGGCTTGCCAAGCGCCAGCAGGAACTGCTGGACGTCGGCTACTACCATTTGGTCTTCAGCGTCCCACATGAGTTGGTGCCGTTAATGTGGCAGAACAAGAGACAACTATTTTCTTTGCTGTTTGAGGCCAGTGCTGCCACGCTACTCGACGTTGCTGCTGATGCCGAAGCATCTCGGCGCCGAGTTGGGATTCCTTTCGATTCTGCACACCTGGGGACAAACCCTCACTCCACATCCGCACATCCACTGCGTCGTACCCGGAGGCGGCCTCGCACCGGATCACTCCCGTTGGATCGCTTCGCGTTCCAGCTTTCTTCTCCCGGTCAAGGTGCTCAGTCGCGTTTTTCGAGGCAAGTTCGTCGCTGGATTGCGACGGCTCTTTGCTCGCGGTCAGTTAAGCTTCTTCGGAGAGTGCATCCCTCTTCATGAGGAGAAGCGCTTCGCCAGTTTCCTGCGTAAGCTTTATCGGCAAGACTGGATCGTGTATGCCAAGCCGCCTTTCGGCGGCCCCAAGCACGTGCTGCACTATCTGGCTCGCTACACGCATCGTGTCGCCATCTCCAACCATCGCCTGCTTTCCGTCTCTGCTTCCGAGGTCCATTTTCGCTGGAAGGACTATGCCCACGGCAGCAAACAGCGCACGATGACACTTACTTCCCAAGAGTTCCTACGCCGCTTCGTGCAACATATCTTGCCGCGAGGTTTTCCGCGCATCCGCTACTTCGGCTGGCTCTCGAATCGCATGCGTGCCCGGATCTTGCCGCTTTGCCGCGCCCGGCTAAACCAGGCCCCTCCCGCCGAAATACCTGCCATCGCGAAGCCTACGCCATGGAGTTGCACGCACTGCCATGGGCTCATGCATCTCGTCGAACCGCTCTCGGCCGCCCAGCTCTACTTTACCGAACGAAAGGAGTTCCATACCCTTGACTCCTCATAGAAGCTGGCTCAGCACAGCGACGCTGGCGTGTTTCCCGGCACGCCCACTCCTCGTGCGCCTCCAGACCGAACAGAGCCCCCCGGCGGCCCATTTTCCATTCGTCCGGCTCAACCCGAACTCCTCTCCGGCGGCGTCTCGCACGCCTTCCAAAGCGGTCAGCCGCTATCGCCATCCCAACTCACTCACCTCTTCGCTCCCTTAGACGATCCAAACCCCATAGAAGAAACATTCGTTGCCCACCGCACCAGCGCCTTCCTTCAAACCGCTCTATCCGACCTGCTCCGCGCCAGCCTCACCTCACTGCGCACAGCTGTCCTTGCGGAGCAGCTCCGATAGAGTACTGACGTTAATCGGCCAAGTGAAAATGACATCGAGCGATTCGTTCCCACGCGTCGCTCGATCGAGGCGACGATCCCAAGTCGCCTCTTGAAAATCGCTTCCCGAGAAGACAAGTTTGCTCGCCTCAGAGAGATTATCCGTGATCTTGCCGCATCCGCAGACATTGAAGAAGGCTACCAGGACATGCGCGAAGCTTTCGAGATCCTGACAGAACGGGAGAAGTAACCATGACAAAAACCGCGATTGCAAGTCCGTCCTAAGCTTCGGGATGCGTGTAAGGCGCTCGATATTCCTGGCGCAGCAGTGCATTTGCCTCGGAATCTCCGACCACGAGCTGCTTCTCTGGATCCCACGCCAGGCTTCGGCCCAGCTTCATCGAGTTGTTCGCCAAAATGCACGACGCGGTTGAAATGTAGCCCTGCTCGATGTCGGAGACCGGATGGCTACGCGCGTCGATCGAGGCAAGAAAGTTCTGCATATGATGCCGGATGGCTGGCGCGACGTGTTTCTCGAGTTCCTTTTCAGTCTTGTCCTCGGGGTATTGTTCCAACTCGTAGGTAACGTCTTTATGAACAGGCTGTCCGCCGCCGACGGGAATAAAGTCATATCCCATCACGCTCACCTTTAGCGTTCCTTTGTCGCCGTAGAATGTCGCGCCCCATGGATACTTTGGATCCGCGGCCTCGCCCCAACTGCGGTGCTGCCACACGACTCGAAGATCCTGGAAATCGAAGGTGGCTGTCTGGGTATCGGAAATGTTGGCCTTGCTCTTCTTATCGACAAAGATTCCACCGGTGGAATCAACCTTCGTCGGCCAGCCCAATCCGAGCATCCACCGTGTCATATCAAGCATGTGGACGCACATGTCACCCACAATGCCGTTCCCATACTCCATAAACGCGCGCCAGCCGCGGGGGTGAACCAAGCTGTTATAAGGCCGCATTGGAGCAGGACCAGTCCAGGCATCGTAATCCAGATTCGCGGGCGGCGCGGTATCAGGGGGATTTGCCGTCGCGCGCATGTGGTAGTAGCAGCAGATCTCGACAAGCGCGATCTTCCCGAGCTTACCCTCTTCAATGAAGCGCTCTTTTGCCTCGACCAGGTGAGGCGTGCTACGGCGTTGCAGACCAACCTGGACAACGCGATTGTTGTGGCGGGCAGCGGCCAGCATGGCCTTGCCTTCCAGAACGTCGCGGCTAATCGGTTTCTGAACCCAGATGTCCACGCCAGACTTTGCGGCTTCAATCATGATCAGGGCATGCCAGTGGTCGGGCGGTGCAATCAGCACCAAGTCCAGATCTTTCTCGGCAAGCATCTTTCGATAGTCCGAGTAGGTGCGAGGCCTCTTCTTGGAACGCTGCCGGGCGGCGGACATGTCGGCGGCGTTCGAGAGCATCTGCGAATCGACGTCGCATAAAGAGACGATCTCGACCGGCGATACCTGCACCAGCCGGAACAGATCCGATTTTCCATACCATCCACAACCGATCAAACCGACTCGCCGACGTTTGTCGCGATCATACTCTTGCGCGGGCGCTACGGCGGCCGCAGCCAGCCCGAGGGCAGCGGTGTGGAGGAATTCACGTCGATTCATGGGAATACCGGCAAAGCGAAAGCAGTTTCCTAGTATATTCCTGCGTCATCAATCATGACTGACAAAACCGTTTCTCACGCGATCGAGCGGGGAATCGATTTCTTGTTCGCCAATCGCCGGGCGGGTGGCCCAGGTCTCGCTTTTGAGACCTGGGGTTTTTCAGGAGGGCCTGGGTCTGATTCCTGGACAGAGGATGGGCGCCGCAAGCTCGCCCACAGCGTAACAGGCTGACCTAGTTCGGCTTCCAATGTGTTATCCAAGCTGATTCAACCCGTACCCGCCCTTCTTCTCCGGTGCAATAAGATCGATAACTGGACCATTGCCACTGTTCCATTCTCTCCACCAACCCTCCTCTCACTGGATTCCAGTGCATGTAGTCGAGCTTTTCTGCGCGTTTGCTCTCGGTGAATACGTTGAAATCATAGTACCGTGCTTGCCAGAATGGCCTCTCCCCGCTCCGACGCGCAACCGAGAGTTTCAACGCCTGTAGGGCTACAGCCAGAGATTCTCTGCGCGGTTCGCTGACAAGCAGATGAATATGCTCCGGCATTGCGACATATCCGACTACCTGAAAGTCATAACGGCAGCGGATTCGTTCCAGCGCATCCTCGAAAAGGTCCTTCACCACAGCCGCTTCCAGGTAAGCTTGACGCCGATAGCAACCGAAGGTCACGAAATGGAGGTGCCCCATCTGTTGGTAGCGCTTCAGACCCACAACCATGTTGCTATCTTATAGGCCCACGTGCACGAAAATCCCAGGTCTCAAAAGCGAGACCTGGGCCACCCGCGTCAACATTGCGGAGCGGGCTCGAGCTGTGTAGCGTTACGATGTGATGGTATTTGCGGGTCTCGATCTCTCACGACGACTCGAACGCGCCGAAGGACAGGCTTGCCTGGAGTTTGCTGAAGCGCGCCATCGTCTTTACCCGGAGAGCGGGGCCACCTGGATAGAGTGCGCGGGTGCATACGCCGTCTTCGACGGGGTTGACTCCCCGGTCACGCAAAGCTTCGGACTGGGACTCTATGAGCCCTTGAGCCCGGTTTCGTTGGACAGGATAGAGAGCTTCTTTATCGACCGCGGAGCAGTTGTTGTGCATGAGGTGAGTCCCTTTGCAGGCATCGCGACAATCGATTTACTGTGCGCCCGCGGGTACCGGCCGATCGAGCTCAGTAGCGTTCTGCATCAGCCGGTGGTGCGACCTGCCACGAAAGACCACGGCGCGGTAACGGTGCGGGTGGCTGCTGATGAAGAAGCGGCCCTATGGTCGGATGTCAGCTCGCGGGGATGGGCGCATGAACATCCGGAGATGCGAGATTTTCTTCAACAATTTGGCGCAATCGGGTTTGCACGCGAGAAAAGTGTGAATTTCATCGCCGAGCTGGATGGCAAGGCTGGAGCGGCGGGTGCGCTATGTCTCCATGACGGGGTTGCACTTTTCGGCGGGGCCTCGACCGTACCGGAGATGCGCCGGCGCGGACTGCAGGCAGCCCTCCTCGAGGCCCGAATGCGCTATGCCTTCGAACGGGGCTATGAACTAGCCATGATGGTGACTGAAGTAGGTAGCCAATCCCAGCGCAATGCCGAACGCGAGGATTTTCGCATTGCGTACACGCGCACGAAATGGCGGCTGTATCGATCTTGAGGTCAACACCAGCTTGTCTCCATTGCCTCTCGTTCCCAGGTCACGATTGCGCAGCGCCACCGTTGCCTCTTAGGGCTTGGCCGTCGCGGCCCTTCCCTGAAGCACATCGCCCTTGGCGACGAGGCGCAGGCGGACAGTCGCGCCGCCCCAGCACAGCAGGTTCGTGAGCAAGCGCAAACGCTCAGCAGCAGCGCGGCCTTTGGGAAGGGGGAACCTTTCGGCCCTGGTTGACACTCCGAGTCTTGATGCATCCTTGGAACGAACGGTCGAGGTTGGCGGAATCCCACATCTGGCGCAAAGTGCGAACTCAGATATGGGGCACCCACTGGATTCTCACTTCGGCGGCAACGCCTTAGCTGCAATCAATGTTGGCAGGATGATCTTTATCATGATTTTGTTGGGAGGTGCGCCGTCGGAGTTATAGTCGCCTCCGGTAAACACGGCGATGAAGTCATATTGCGGCAACAAGTAGATTTTCTGACCGCTATTACCTTGCGCCGCGCTCATGGTTACGTGCAGCGGGCCGTTGGGGGGTTCAACATTAAACCATGGGCGCCACCAGAAGTAGCCATAGCTGGTGTCGTCGACGTGGCTCTGCTCCGCGAGCGAAGCCCGCACCCAGGAAGCGGAGATAACCTGACGCCCTTGCCATTGGCCGCCATTGGAGAAGAGCATGCCAAGCTTAAGCATATCGCGCGGGCGGAGGTGTATCTGCGAGTACTCTTTGTCGGCGTTGGTCAGGTTGTAGTTCCAGATCCAATCGGCGCGTGAGATTCCCAACGGGGAGAAGAGGTTTGCCTGGGCGAAGTCTGGAAGCTTCATGTGCACTGCATTTTCGATCATCCGGCCAACCACCGCGACGCCGCCGGAGCAGTAGTAGCCCTTGCTTCCGGGGTTGTTGATCATGGGCAGATCAAGCGTTGCCTTTACCCAGTCGGGCGCGCCGTCAATGACTGTCTCCCGCCCTGGAGAGGATGAGCTATGGTCGTTGCAGTCGAGGCCCGAGCTCATAGACAGGAAATTCCCCAGCGTCATCGCTGATTTGCGCGGGCCAGGATTGGCGTAGCTGGTGTATCTCATTCGCGGCAGCACTCGTTCGTCGACTCCGGAGAGAGCACCACGATCGATGGCGATGCCGGCAAGCGCGCTTACCACAGACTTGGTCGCCGAGCGCAGCTGATGCGGACGCCCTATGTTGTAACCGTAGAAGTACTCCTCCATGACAAGCCGTCCGTGCTGGTAAAGGAGAACACTGTGTACGTCTTTGTACGTGCCGTCGAGTATACCGCGCACAATTGCGTTTGCCGTGGCTGTGCCAAGGTCCGACTGGGCGATGTCTCCGACCGCGATGCCGTCGTGCAAGCCGGCCGGTGCGTGATAGCGATAATCCTGCGGTGAATCCTGTCCTTGAGGCCGCGGACGGCCAAGAGCAACGGCGTCCTGCGTGACGGTCAGCGAAATGCGAGGGTGGAATTTGCCCGATTCTTCATAGCCCGTCACCACACCGCGTGCATCGCGGCGGAACGGGATCTTTTGTCCAAAAGCGGTGGTGAACTCATCGACACCAGAGGGCGGAGCAGGTATTTGGCCTCATCCTGGACCGCGAAGAACTCGTCTCCAGCTACTATCTCAACTGTGTGCCCTGGTTCATCGGCATAGGTACCGACGTAGTCTGACAAATGGGGACGAAGCGGCACTTGCGCGATGATGTTGCCGGTTATTAGCAGGCCCAGCAGCAGTACAGGCGTTAGACGACGCACTGATCCTCCATAAGTGGAAATGCCTCAAGGGTTCCCACATCACTAAGGCCTCGATGTGTAAGAAACCGCGTGCCTCATGACAGTTGCGCCTGTTCCCGAGCGCGCCGGAGCGTTTCCACTATGTCGCCGGTCGGGTAGAACTCCATCGCAATCGTACCCTTGTAGTTCAATTGCGCGAGCTTGCGATAGATGTTGAGGTAATTGATCTCGCCGGTCCCGGGTTCGTGCCGTCCGGGAACGTCCGCGATGTGAATCAAGCCAACCTGATCGATGTTGGTCTCGAACTTCTCGATCAGGTTCCCGAACTCGCGCTGCTCGTGATAGACGTCGTACAGCACTCTGATGTTGGGGCTGCCGACAGCGTGCACGATCTCGAATGCTTCGGTCACGCCATCGAGGTAGATGGTCGGATTCTCAAGCCGGTCGATCGGTTCGATGACCGCCACCAGACCGGCGCTGCTAAGCACATCCGCGGCGCGTTTCAATGCCTCGATCGATGCCGTATGCTGGCTCCGCGGCGGTGCGCCCTCGATGCGCTTACCCGAGAGCAGAATGATCTGCTTGCACTGCAACCGCTGGGCTGCCGGGATGAGACCCTTTAGCGCGGTGAGAAACGCATCCCCTCCGGAGGGATCCGCGAAGCCGGGCCTCACGCCAGAGGTCGCATCCACCGAGATCTTCAAGGTCTGCATGCGCGCCGAGGATGCGGCGATAATCCTCCTCGGACCATTTCTTGAACTCCCCGACCAGTTCCACATGGTGGTAGCCGGCCTGCGCAACGCGCTCCAGGTTTTCGTCAAAGGTGCCGAGCTTGTTCAACGTCCAAATCATGACGGAGAACTGTGGGCCTGCCTGGGCCGGAATCGCCCACTGCCTGTCCGGCGAGTTTCCGGGAGCAAGGGCACGCGCCGCCAGAGATGCCGCGGTCATGCTTACGAAAGTCCTGCGAGTGAGCATGCGCTGCATGGTAGCAGAGAACCCTGACCGCGTGCACGGCTTTACTTCGGGCAGCGCGAAGGCCACCAGGCTGCCGCCCGAGGGCGCCGGAGACTTTCCTCCGCCGGCGGCGATCACAATATATTGCCGGCCATTCACTTCATACGTAGAAGGAGTGGCATTTCCGGCCGCAGGCAGCGTGGTTTGCCAAAGCACCTTGCCGGTGGTCTTGTCCAAAGCGCGAAAAACTTTGTCATAGTTGGTGGCGCCAATAAACAGCAGGCCGCCCGCGGTCACCACCGGGCCGCCGTAATTCTCGCTGCCGGTGCCGGTCAGTCCCTTGGCGGCAAGTTCGGGATACTCCCCGAGGGGAATCTTCCAAACGGTCTTCCCGCTATTCAGATCGATTGCCGTCAAAGTTCCCCACGGCGGCTGGATGGCCGGATAGCCGTCTTTGTCCAGGAACTTATTGTATCCGTCACTGATGTACTTCGCATCGAGCGGCGATGGCCCCTTATCTTTCACCACCGTTTCCTTGCCGTAATAGACGTATTCAAATACGGCTTGCAGTTGGTCCTGGCCCAGGCTGGCGAAGCCGGGCATGCGTCCCTCGCCCTTGCGAGATCAGATGCTTCACGCGTCCCTTCCTCGTAGCGATCGGCGACTCCAATCAGCGAAGGGAACTCCGGAGGCGCCCCTGTTCTATCGGAGCGGTGGCAAGCGGAACAGTTGCGCAGAAAAATGTCTCGCCCGTTGGCTTCGCCCGTGCGCGGCTTCTGCGGCACCAGGCGCAGGACCCAGGCCATCTCATTCGCATTCACATAGAGCAGGCCGGTGGTCGGATCAAAGGCGCCTCCGCCCCACTCCGCGCCTCCATCGAAGCCGGGAAAGATGATGGTTCCCTGGGTGCTTCCGGGGATGAACTGCCCGTCACTGCGCAGTTTCATGAAACGCTCGAGCGCCTCCTGGTGAGCCTCGGGCGTGCGCGTCGTGATCATATCCGCGGTCAGCTTCTGCCGGGCGAACGGAGCAGGCAGCACAGGCAGCGGCTGCTCTTTGGCCGTGACCTCACCTTCAAGATCCGACGGCGGATATTTCCGGTTCTTGATCGGGAACAGCGGCTTCCCGGTCTCTCGATCAAAGAGAAAGACGTATCCCTGCTTGGTCGTCTGGGCCACTGCATCCACGTCTTGCCCCTTGCGCTTCACCGTCACCAGGGTAGGCGCCGAGGGCAGGTCGCGATCCCAGATGTCATGATGAACCAACTGGAAATGCCAAATCCGTTTGCCGGTCTCGGCATTGAGTGCGATCAGGCAGTTGGCGAATAAATCGTCGCCGGTTCGATTCGCTCCATAAAAGTCGGAAGCCGCCGACCCGGTCGGAACAAACACGATTCCGCGCTTGTCATCGACCGACATGCCCGACCAATTGTTGGCTGCCCCGCTATAAGTCCAGGCTGTCTTCGGCCATGTCTTGTAGCCGAGTTCGCCGGGGTGGGGAATGGTATGAAAAGACCACCGCAACTTGTCCGCTGTGCACATCGTAGGCGCGAATATCTCCCGGAGAGGCGGGGAGCGTTTCACTCATCGCGCCGCCGACGATTACCAGATCCTTGTAGACCACTGCGGGGCTGGTCATCGTGACCCAATTCAGCGGCTCACGGCCTAAACCCTCACGCAGATCGATGCGCCCAGCTTTGCCAAAGGTGGCAATTGGCTTTCCGGTTTGCGCGTCCAGCGAGAAGAGGTATTGGCGCACGCCAACGAAGATGCGCTGATCTTTTCCGTCCGACCAATAGGTCACGCCCCGGTTGCGCACCTTGCCAATATTCTTGCAGACCCTCATTGGCATCGAAGCGCCAGCGCAGTGCTACCTGTCGCCGCATCCAAAGCGACCACGTTCCCGTTGGGCGTCGGTCGCATACAACACCCCATCCACCACGATGGGATTGCACTCCATCTCAGATTTCGGATGTTGGTCTCCGCTATCGAACGTCCAGGCAACCTGCAGGGAATGCACGTTATCGCGATTGATCTGGTCGAGGCTCGAATAATGAATGTTGTCCGGGCCGCCGCCAAAGACTCCCCAGGTACGATATGCATCGGACGTCGCTGGCGCGTGAGCGCGAGCCGCGAGAGTCAGAGACATGCAGATAGCGACAGAACGATACAAAGACATTTGGGACATGCGCTATAGTTAACCATAATGCAGTAGTTTAGTCAGCCGCCACCATTCCGACCGTAACTCAATCCCTCGAACTACCTCCGTCGGCATCCCCGGCTCGGGCGCCCAGATCTTCAGACCCTCCACTGCAAACACCCGCTCGATCGGCTGCCGCCAGGCATGCAGTGCAAGATCGAACAGTCCCCAGTGAATGGGCATCATCAGCCCCGTGGCGCCCATGGCCCGAAATGTTCTCACCGCTCCATCCGGTCCCATATGAATATCCGCCCACATAGGATCGAACGCGCCAATCTCCAGCATGGTCAGATCGAATGGCCCATACGCTTGCGCCAATCTCCTTGAATCCCTCCCACTCCCCTGAATCCGCCCCGTAGTAGACCCGGTGCTTCGGGCCGGCGAGAACAAACGAAGTCCACAGCGTCTCGAATCGGGTCAAGAGACTTCGTCCCGAGAAGTGGCGCGCCGGCAGCGCGGTCAACTCCAACTCCCCCACCCGCAGGCTCTCTGTCCAGTCCAATTCGTGCACATCCTTCACGCCCAGCTTGCTTGAGGATCTTGCCCACGCCAAGCGTCGTTACCCACTGCGCCCCAGCTGTCGCTTCGCATCTGCGCCAGGCGCCGCATGGTGCGCGCCCCAAGATGGTCGTAGTGGTCATGCGAGAGAAGCACCACATCGATCCGCGGCATCTCCTCCAGGCGCAGAGGAGGAGCGAAGAATCGCTTCGGCCCGGCCCACTCGACCGGCGCCGCCCGCTGCTCCCACACCGGATCCACCAGCACCCGCACCCCATCGATCTCCACCAGCGTGGACGAGTGCCCCATCCAGGTCACGCGCAGCCCACTCGCCGGCGGGTTCTCATAGACGCGCGCATCGGTCCGGAACGGTCCCAGGTTCTGCTTGGGCGTGCGCTCCTCCCGGTTGGTCAGATAGCGCCACAACACCTTGAAGAATCGTCGACCACCCCCCCACCGAGGTGGGCACCGGATTCATATATTGCTTGCCCTTCCGGCGCGCTTTCCCGATCATCGCCATCCTATTGATCCAGACTCATCGCCGCGACAGGCAGTCATGTTGGCACGGACTCTACGCTGGTAGTAACTCAGCATTCCAGCGCATTAGATAAGGAAATGCAATGATGACTGAGACGGATGGAAAAGCCAACGATCCTTACCATCTGCAGCGCTTCGTCGACGCTCAGGCCTCCTGCTTCGCGCAGGTCCGTTCCGAGCTTGTTGCCGGACAAAAGCGGTCCCACTGGATGTGGTTTGTCTTCCCGCAGATTAGAGGTCTCGGCTCAAGTCCTATGGCGCAGCGCTTTGCCATTTCCGGCCTCGACGAGGCCGATGCGTATCTTGCTCATCCGGTCCTTGGCCCCCGCCTTCGCGACTGCACCGCCCTGGTCAACGCTGTGGACGGCCGCTCCATCGACGACATCTTCGGCTATCCCGACGACCTGAAGTTTCACTCCTCGGTCACCCTCTTCGCGTGGGCAGTCTCGCATGGCCCTCTCATGACCGCCCTGGACAACCAGGTCTTTGCCGATGCCCTTGCCAAATACTTCAACGGAGTACCAGATCAGGCCACGCTCGATCGACTGCAGACTTGACGGGCTTCGCCGGCGAAGGTTGCGCTCTCACTTGCTGGGCGCCGAAAACTAGCCTCCGCCCTGCTGGCGTTTCAACTCGGCCTCAAATGCCTGTTGCCGCTCCGCCACTGCCGCTCGATAACCCTCCGGATCAATCCAGACGCTCTCTCCCGCTCCAGCCTTCGCTCGTTCCAGCTTCGCCAGCATTTCAAAGTAAGCGCCATGCGCCCCGAGGAACACATCGCACGGCAGGCCTTTCAAAATGACAAAGGTGTCGCTCATAATCTGCGGCGATGCCAGGATAGGACGCCGGCTGCCCCGGGCTGGTCCACCAGACGGTATCCCGGGTTCACATTCCAGCTGCCCACAATCACCACATCGCGAAGGCGCCCGCCCACCGGCGCTCGCATCGTCCAGGTGGTACAGCCGCGCGTGTGCCCCGGCGTCTTATGCGCGACCAGCACCGCGCCGCCCAGCCGCACCTCATCGCCATCGTGCAACACGCGATCCACCTTAACCGCCGGATAGAGGTCTTTGGGGTAGGCGAAGTCCTTCGCGCCTCCACTCTCCACCACCGGCACATCGCCATCCATCACCATGTACTTTGCGCCCGTCAACCGCTTGACCTCTGCGCTGCCTGCGTCATGGTCAGCATGCGCATGGCTGATCAGCAGGATCTTGATGTCCTTGAAGTGAAACCCAAGCTGCTCCACGCTTTTTTGAATCAGTGGCAGGCGAACTCTCCAGGCTGGAGTTGATCAGGATGTCGCCCTTTGGAGTCACCACCAGGTACGATGCCAGGTCCTTGCTTCCCACGTAGTACAGGTTCTCCGCAATCCGGAACGGCGCGATCGGCGTCGTCCAGTCGGGGTTGACGGCTGCGCACATGCTGCTTGCCGGCAACAGCATCAGAAGGCACATCCATGTTTTCCGCCAAGACCTGACCATTACACCTCCGATAGACCGCGGGTCATTGCAGGAATCGATCTTCGCCGTGATCAACCCCGTACAGACTATTCCAAAAAACAGAAATGAAAGCGCCTGATCACCGGCGATTTTGCTGCCAACGCTGCGAATGTAACCGGTCAGCAACATGTTTTGTCACCTCATTTCACTGTTCAACGTCGAGAACGTTCGGCTATAGTGGGCCCTTTGCTGCCAGGATTCTTTCTGTGCCATTTCAAATTGCGGGACCGGTAACGAAACTCTCAAGATTGCCGTTGCGTCCGATGGGAAGGCAGAATACCGGAGCGAGGAGGAATGTCAATGAAGTTTCGTGGACTGCTGTTGAGTTTAGCGATGTTGACCGGCGTGGGGGCCGCGCAATCACTGAACTGCAATCTCCAAGGCTACAAGGCCATGGATGGGTTGAAAGCGGAGGCGAGCGGAAGCGCTCTGACCATGACTTGGCAGGGCGAAGGCGGACAGCAGCTCCGGGCGCAGTTTGCGCTCCGCAATGGCCAGCCGGTCGTTCAGGAACTCGCAGCGCGCCAGGGCAGCGGCGGCTGGATCGTTCTGGGGAAGGACTTGACCCCGGATTTCCAGGTGACGACCGGACGGCGCCGCATCTCAGGTGCCCAGCGCAACAGCTCAAGAAACTCAATCTGGACACGCCCGAACAGGAAAACGTGCGCAAATGGAATACCTTCTGGGATGCACCGCTGGTGGTTCCGGGCGGAGGCGACACCACAGATCTGCCACGCTCGGAATCTGAAATCACCCGCGGATCCGTGAGCTACCAAGTCGAGCACCTGCACGGTGGCTCAGCAGCGGAGCGCGTGAGAGCGTCACCTTCGACGGCTTGAAGCTGGGCATTTTCGCCGGCGATCTGCGGTTCACTGTCTACAAGGGATCGAACCTGCTCCGGCAGGAAGCGATTGCCAAAACCCAGGAGCCTTCCGTCGCCTACATCTATAAGGCCGGGCTGAAGGGCTTCCCGGTCGAGGACAACACCAAGCTGTCGTGGCGCGACACGGCGCAGCACTGGCAGGAAACGCTACTTCGGAGGAGCGCCGAATACCGATCCGGTTGGGCTGCGGGCGCGCAACCGTTTGCTGATCCTGGACGGCGGGAGCCGGCTCACTGGCCGTCTTTCCGCCACCGCACAAGTTCTTCTTCGCTCGCGAGAACGAAGTGAACCTTGGCTTCGTTTACTACCGCAAAGACAACAACAACTCCTTCTCCCTGGGGTATTGGCCGGAAAGGGGAGAAGGCTATCATCCCTGGGGCGTCACCGACGCGGAGTGGAAGAGAAGCGTTGGCGCATCCCGCGACAGAATGGGACAACTACGCTCTCTACAATGCGCCTGCCGGAACCCTGCAGCGCATGGCCGTCTACTACTACCTGAGCGCCAAAGGCGACGCTCGACCCACGCAGAAGCCGTGCTTGCCTACACCCACGACGATGTCTTCAAGCCTGTGCCCGGCTTCAAGGTCATGGCCGGCCACTTCCACCTGGACTTCAACGAACAGCTGCGCGACCGCAACACGCTGGATTATCAGCCACCGTGGGTTGCGGTCTTCCGCGCCCTCGGAATCAATATTCTTTACCTGGGCGATTTCCACGACGATTCCCACCCCAACGATCCTGGGCCGGTGCGCTTCAAGGAAGAGAAAGTCTACTTCGAGGGTGCTCAGCGCGTCTCCGACAAAGACTTTCTGGTCATGCCGGCGGAAGAGCCCAACGCCTATTTCGGCGGCCACTGGTGGCTGATGACGCCCAAGCCGATTTACTTCTCCCACGCCCAACCGCGGCCGGCCGGTCAGGCAGTTCATGGAGAACGATCCCGGCCTACGGTCAGGTCTATCACGTCGGTTCCTCTGAAGACATCCTGAACATGGTCAACCGCGAACAAGGGAATCTTGTGGACCACGCACCCGCGCACCAAGAATTCCGAAGGCTATCCGGAGGCCTATAAGGACCAGCCGTTTTTCCAGAGCGACCGGTTTATCGGCGCGTCATGGGAATCGTTGCCCGTGGACTTGTCGGAGAAAGAAGAGTGCGAAGTTCGCTGCTTCGGAACCCAGGACGATATGAGCAACTGGGCGCCTAAGGCGAAGTTCATGATCGCCGAAGGCGACACCTATACCAAGTGGCCGGATGATGAAACCTATCCTCAGCTGGCCATCAACTACGTCAAGCTCGACAAGGTTCCGCTCTACAACGAAAGCTGGGCGCCCATCATCGATGCTATGCAGCGCGGCGATTTCTACGGCACCACCGGTGAAGTTCTCTTTCACAACTGGGGCGTCGAAGGCAGCGGCGCCAAGAGCGTCTATACGGCGAACATCGAATATACCTTCCCGCTCGAGTTTGCGGACCTGGTATGGAGCGATGGCACCAAGGTCGAGCACAAGTACATCGACCTAACGACACGACTCCTTTCGGAACCAGGGAGTTCAAGATCCCCTTCGACGCCACCGGCAAGAAGTGGGTTCGGTTCTCCGTGTGGGATTCGGCCGGAAACGGTGCCTGGGTTCAGCCAACGAACCTGAAATAGGGATCTGGTTTGGGCCGGCAACGGTCCCTGGGTTCAGCCAACGAACCTGAAATAAGGAATGCAAGAAGAAAGCTGAACATGCGCATAAAGCTGGTAATCGTCTTCGCGGCTGCTTCGGCATTCGCATTTTCACAGGTGACTCCGCAAAAGGGAGATTGGCCGGAGTATGGCCACGATCCGGGAGGCTCCCGCCATTCGCCGCTGACGCAAATCAATACGACCAACGTGAGCCGTCTGCAGCGCGCCTGGACGTATCACACCGGAGAAAAGGGCCGGTCCTTTGAGACGACGCCTATTCTTATCGACAACGTTTTATATTTTTCGACGCAGAACCAGAACATCGTAGCGCTGGATCCGGAAACCGGCAAAGAGATTTGGAAATACACCAACCCTAAGCCCAGGGGTTCGGAGAGCCGGGGAGTTGCGTATTGGCCAGGCGACAAACAGACTCCGCCGCGGATCTTGTTCGGTACTGGGGATGGGCGGCTGATAGAGCTGGACGCGAAGACGGGAACGCCTGTGACCGCATTTGGCGACAATGGCAGCGTCGATCTGCGAGCCGGAGTGGCGGATAAATATCCGAAAGCCAATTTTGCCATCAGTTCGCCGCCAACGATCTATCGCGACGTCGTGATCGTCGGACCATCGACGCAGGAGTCAGGCAGTGTGGGGCCTAGCGGCGATCCGCGGGGGTTCGATGTGCGGACGGGAAAGCTTTTGTGGACCTTTCACACAGTACCGCGGCCCGGAGAACCGGGCAACGAGACGTGGGGACCGGACGGATGGAAGGATCGAGCCGGTCCGAGCCAGTGGGGTCCGGGCACAGTAGATACCGAGCGTGGCCTGGTGTTTCTGCCGGTTGGCAATGCCGCAGACAGTTTTTACGGCGCCGACCGCAAAGGCCCGGATCTGTACGCGAATAGTGTGATCGCTCTCGATGCCCTCACCGGCAAGCTGCGCTGGTACTACCAGGTCGTCCACCACGATGTGTGGGACTACGATATGAACGCGCCTCCGGCGCTCATCGAGGTGAAGCGCAACGGCAAAACGATTCCGGCCCTGGCCGAGACGAACAAGATGAGCCTGTTGTTCATTCTCGATCGAAGAACCGGCAAGCCGAGTCTTTGGGGTCGAGGAGCGGCCGGTGCCGAAGGGCGACACCCCCGGCGAGTGGTATTCGCCGACCGAGCCGTTTCCTGTTAAGCCTCCGCCGTTGTCCCGGATGACGATGACCAAGGATGAGATCTCCAAACGCACGCCCGAAGCAGAGAAGTTTTGCGGCGAGTGGTTTAGCCGGTTGCGCTTCCGAAGGACCATTTACGCCGTTCGGCATACCCCCTCGCTGTCGATGCCGGGAACCATGGGCGGCGGAAACTGGGGCGGTGTCTCCTTCGATCCGGAACTGGGCTACATCTTCGTGAACACCAGCAGCCTGGGCACTGTCGGCCAAATGGCGCCGACAGCAGCCGGCTCGCCTCTGCCCTATCACAACCTGGGTGGTTACACTCGCTTCATCGATCAGGACGGATACCCATGCCAGCAGCCTCCCTGGGGGGAACTGGTCGCGGTGAGCGCCAATACCGGGGACATTGTTTGGCGAAAACCACTCGGCAGCTATGACGAATTGGAAGCGCAGGGACTTAAGAATACCGGCGCGAGCAATATTGGCGGAACCATCGTGACCGCCGGTGGCTTGGTATTTGTTGCCGCGACGACTGACTCCAAGTTCCGGGCATTCGATTCGCGTACCGGCAGTGAACTCTGGGTGACTAAGCTCGACGCCAGCGGCACCACTGTCCCGATGACCTATCTGGGCCGCGATGGCAAGCAATATGTCGTGGTTGCCGCCGGGGGCACGAACCGCTTCAGGATGATCGCCAACACGGCGGACCAAATCTCCGACTCTCTGATTGCCTACGCCTTACCAGACAAGCAAGAGAGCGGGTCAGGCCCGCAAGCGAATTCTGCTCCGAGTTTGCCTTCAGAGCCGCGAGCAACTGCGAGCGCCCCGAGTCAGGAGGTTCCCAACACCTCCGGTTCAGTTTTGCCCCAGGGGGAGGGAAGGGAAACTGTCATTGCGACATGTACGACGTGCCACGGACCAACCAACTTTTCGACGCTTCGGATGAGCCGGACTGCCTGGGAAAAAGAGGTGGAGGACATGAAGGATAAGGGAGCCGTCGGCACGGACGAAGATTTCAAGAGAGTGGTCGATTATTTGGCGAAAAATTTCCCGCCCCGGTAAGGTGCGGGTAGCCAGGTTTGACTTATGAGCCAAGCGTATGGCCGCGGCGCTCTCCACCCAAAGCCGGCCATGATCGATGCGAGGACGAACACGCTAACCGCAGTGAGGGCCATTGCGGTTGCATAACTGGTTTTCTGGGCGTAGGTAGCCTCGATGTAGACGACAGAGCTCGCAAGTACACCAGCGCTCTGATATGCGAATCCCGGAAGGAACGCGCGTACAGCGTTGGGTGAGAGCTCTGCGAGGTGGGCGGGAATGACTCCCCAAGCGCCCTGAACCATGAACTGCATGAGAAAGGCGCCTAAAACCAGCAATATCTGGTTGGGCGCAAAGGCCCAGACCGGAATCACGACGATTCCCAGGACAAACGCGGTGATGATTGCCCGCCGCCGCCCCCATTTGTCGGAAAGATGCCCGACGATGATGCCTCCAATTATGGCGCCGACGCCGGAGAATGCGGTGATCGCCGAGCGTCGCATCGGGCTGAAATGCCACTGCCGCTGGAGAAAGGTGGGATACATATCCTGGGTGCCATGGGAGGCGAAGAGCATCATGGTCATGAAGGCGAGCAAGTAGAGGAAGAGCTTCCAATGCGAAACAATCTCGCGGAACTGCTCGCTCCAGCTTTGACTTTTGCTCCTTTCCCAAACTTCGGATTCCTTCACGCGGAAGCGGATCAGCAACACCAAAAGGATCGCGGGCAGGCTTCCCAGGAAAAACAGCGGGCGCCAACCGAGACGGCCGTACAGGAAAAAGAAGCTGAGCGCCGCCAGTACATTGCCGGCGGCGTAACCCTCCTGGAGTAGGCCGGAAAGCATCCCGCGCCGGCCCGCGGGAGCCTTCTCCATTACCAGAGAGGCGCCCACCCCCCACTGTCCACCCATGACGACGCCAAAGAGCGCCCGCACGATCAGCAGGACGGTGTAGTTCGGGGCCACTCCGGTGAGAACCTCAGCTACCGCGAAGACTCCAATGTTGATCATCAACGGTCTTCGCCGGCCGTACCGGTCTGCCAACATGCCGAAGACGAATCCGCCGACAGGACGGAAGGCCAGCGTCATTGTGATCACCAGAGCAATCTGCGCGTCGGACTTGTGAAAATCCCTGGCGATGGCGGTTAAGCAAAAGGTAACGAGAAAGAAGTCAAAGGCATCGAGCAGCCACCCGGAAAATCCGGCCACCATGGCCGTCCTGTGACCACCCCCAGGCTCGTTCCGCCCCGCAGACAGCACATCCGTCTTTTCGCCAGAAACGGCATCACCTATAGGCATACGGCTCCTCAGCGCGGGGGCAATGCAAAGCTTGCACAGCATAGCAGGGAGAATTGCGTGAAGTCCGTGGATATAACCATGGAACATGTCAGTCACGGGTCGAATACAGGGCTTTACGATGCTCACTACGCGTTACAGACATGTTGCTTACATGAGTCTGCTTTCCAACGGTTGAACAGAGTTGCTACCTTGAGGTCGTTTTGGAGGAAGCCCTTCCCGGCTTCTGATTCGAAATAGACCGTGGGGAGAGTGGGTGTCCTGGATGCCGTTAGGCCGTTTGGGAGGAAATATGAGTCGCGTCGTCAAAGGTTTGCTGTTCCTTGCGTTGAGTTGGATGATCTTCGGATTTGCCACATCCGAGCTGTGGGCTCAGGCGACAGCCAATGCCAGCATAGTAGGTAGAGTAACCGATGACTCGGGAGCCGCCCTTCCAAATGCCCTGGTAACCGTTACCGGTCCAGCGTTGCAGGTCCCACAAGTCTCCACGGTTTCCGATGCCGACGGCAACTATAAGGTATTGGATCTGCCTGCGCCTGCGGCTTACAACCTCTCGTTCTCTCTGCAGGGCTTTCAAACCTACGTCCAGGAAGGTCTGAACCTCAGCGTCGGCTTCACCGGGCGCGTGGATGCAGTCATGAAAGTTGGCTCGGTCACGCAAACAGTGAATGTGACCAGCGCCAGCCCCGTGATCGATACCGTAAGCACAGCCGGGCAAACGACGATTCCCGTAGAAGAAGTGCAGAACATCCCCCGCGGCGCAAATCTACAGGAAATGGAACCGATGGTCGCCGGACTCAATCTGCAGGGCAAGCCCGATGTGGGTGATAGCAACTTTGCCTCGCGCGCAACAACCTTAACCTATGGCATTCCGCTCGAAACGACACTCGGGGTAGAGGGTATCGACAACACGGACGACAAGTTTGCGAACTCCTCTATCTATTTGAACTACTACGCGGTGCAGGAAGCGGAGTTCAAGACCAGCGGAAACAATGCGGACGTTGCGTTTCCCGGCGTCGATCAGGTGGTCGTGATAAAATCGGGCTCGAACCAGTTCCATGGAAGCGCACGCGGCGATTACGAAAATCCCGGCTGGCAGAGCAACAATCTCAATGCCGCCCTGGAAGGCGCTCCCAGCCATCTCAAATTTACCAATCCGCTGAAGAATGTGGGGTACTACGATTACGCGGCAGATATAGGTGGCCGCATTATTAAGGATAAGCTTTGGTTCTATGCCGGTTTCAGCCGGCAGTACCTCGATCAGGAAAGCGTCGGCTACGTGGGTGGTCCAGGCACCATCGGTCCCGGCGCCTGCACGCCGGTTACGGCATGGATCGCAGCGCAATGCCCCAGTGCGAAGGCGGCGACCATCTTCGCCAACTTGCCTGAGTACAACTGGAAGATGTCATACCAGTTGAGCCCCAGCGTGAAAGTGCTCGGCACCTGGATGTGGGACGAAAAGGACATTCCCAACGATCTTGGATCGACGAGCATCTCATTGCCCGACAGCCTCTACGAGACCCTCCCGTCCTGGACATGGAAGGGCGAAGTACAGGTTGTTCGTCCACGGTGGTTGCTCGATATCTACGGCGGCGCCGGCGACGCGCATCCACAGTACGTCCCCCAACCGGCAAGCGAAATTGGGAGGTATGGCTTTACCAGCGGCAGCGCCTTCGCCGGATCTCCTTCGGAAGAAGATCTCTACAACAATCTCTATACCGGTCCGAATTATGAAGTCTACATTCACATCTATGATCGCCATCAGCTGACCGGGGACTACAGTTATCTTCCCGCCAAGCCGATATGGGGTGGCACGCATCAATTCAAGTTCGGATCGACGGAAACCTTCGAATCGGGCGATACCAAGGTGCCGAAGGAGTATCCGAGCGGGGATTACCTATTGATCTTCGATAGTCCCAACGCACAAGCCACGACGCCGTCGCCTTATGAGATTACCGTCTTCAATTACCCCGTCTTCCCGCAGAACCAACTAAACAGTCAATCCGTCTATGCCATGGATAATTGGGCGCTGAAACGCGTGTCGCTCAACCTGGGTGTTCGTGCAGAACGGTACCGCGCATTTTATCCGAAACAGATCACCACGGCGAATCAGTTCGCTGATGTCTTTCCTAAGACGGTCATTCCTGATACCACCGTTCTTACGTGGTTCGATGTTGTGCCGAGAGTAGGCGCGGCATGGGATATCACAGGCAACGGGAAAACCGTGGTGAAAGGATCGTTTGGCATGTTCGGCGATACTATGGGCTTCCTCTACGCCAATCTCTATAACCCGGAAAGCGTGCAATCGCGGACGTATGATTGGGATGGTCCCTGCCAGGCTACGGCCGCGCTTGCCCCCATTGAGTGGCAATGCGATGTAACAGCCGCGACTCTGGCGACCCTGCCTTCGCTGCCGGTTGTTTCGCAAAGTGGAGGTATCAGCCAATTGTTGAACCGGAATCTCAAACAGGACAAGACCTATGAATATGTTTTAAAGGTCGAGCGGCAACTTATACCCAACCTCGCGTTTACCGCGGGATATTTCCGGCACTCCATTTATAACAACTACAATTCCACCACCAATGGGGGCTCAATCGCTCCGACCGAAACCTATACTACCGTTGGGGTTAATACCGGCATCTCGGTAGGACATCCGTACAGCAGCTATACCCTTCCGGCAACGTTCAGTTACACGCTCAACGGTCAAGCGACTCCGGTGACCTTGTATTCCTATCCCAAAGGCAGCGGAACCACAAGCTATGAACTCCTCAACAACCCGTCCGGTAGACCGGATGTCTTCAATACGTTCGAAGTGGCATTAACGAAAATCTTCTCCAACAAATTCAGCGGTTCGACCTCGTTCTGGACGACAAAAGATCACAGGTGGATCAATGGACTAGCCGGGACAGGCGTCGGCAGCCCGAACGATGATGCGTATCCGATCGATAACACCTGGAACTGGGAGGCCAGGGGGGACGTTTACTACAATCTCCCCTGGCGGTTCAATGTGTCTTCCTTTTTCCGCGCGACATCCGGAACATATGGGCAGCTCACTGGATCATTTTCCGGTACCGGCACAAACGGCCAGAAGCTGAATCAAGGCGGGGTAACGATGAGGTTAGGGCCCTTCGGTCAGTTCCAGGGGCCGTTCATCGAAGTATGGAACGCGAAGGGGGCGAGAACTTTTACCTTCCGAGACCGCTACAACATCGAAGGACATATCGAGTACTTCAACATGCTGAATAGTAACGCCGCCGTTACTACGAGCTACTTGTTTTCGACGTTCGGCGCTGTAACAGGAATCGTGTCGCCGCGGGTGCTCCGCCTTGGCGCAGTCTTCAGCTTCTAAGTGCCGTAGTTCAAGGTTGGGCAGTACCGTCCTCACGGAGTTTAATCGAAAAGGAGAAATCTATGGAACGTCGTAGTTTACTGAAGACCCTCACTGCCGCGGCCGCAGTAGGCGCGGTCACCAACCTGGGAGGGGGGCGTACCCTTTCTGCCGAAGCCGCCGCGGGCGTTGTAAGCACGATGGGCGGCGGCGGTCCGCTCGCGCAAGCAAAAGACGCTGCCCGGAGGGGCATGCCCTCGTTGAAAATCACGGATGTCAAAGTCATCGCAACCGCACCTTCCGGTTCTAACTGGACAATCGTGAAGGTAGAGACCAGCGAGCCCGGACTCTACGGCCTTGGCGCGGCGACGCACCAGGAAGTTCCGCAAGCGGCTCAGGCGTATATCGAAAAACGGCTGAAGCCGTTTGTGATCGGCAAGAACTGCGACGATATCGAGGACATTTGGCAGTCTTCGTATCTGCAGGAATACTTCCGCTCGGGACCTGAAGGCAACGACGCGTTGAGCGGGATCGATGGTGCCCTCTGGGACATTCTAGGCAAGCGTCTGGGAACTCCGGTCTACCAGATGCTGGGCGGGAAGGTGCGCGCGGCAGTGCCGCTTTACGGTCACGCCGCCGCCTTGACGCAAAGTGAACTGAACGACCAAGTGCAAGCTTATATCGAGAAAGGCTATCAGGTCGTGCGCGTCCAATTGGCCGTGCCCGGATGGTCCGGTTATGGCGTGCGCGGCGCGGAAACCTCCGCGGCCACGCAAGCTCTGCGACCGGATGGAGTCCAGCCTTCACCAGTCTTTGACGCCGGCCGTTATCTCAATACCACGATCGGCATGTTCGAGGCGCTCCGGGCGAAGTTTGGTTACGACGTTGGGCTGGTACATGATGTGCATGAACGTCCCGCTCCGAATCAGTCGATCGAACTATGCCGAGCGGTGGAACAGTACCGGCCGTTCTACATGGAGGATCCGCTTTCGCCCGAGGATGTGGGTTGGTTCCAGATCTTCCGTCAAGAGACATCGGCGCCGCTCGCCATGGGAGAATTGTTTGTCAACCGCAATGAGTGGCTGAACCTTGTGGCAAACCGCTGGATCGACTTCATTCGCATCCACCAATCCTCGGTTGGGGGCCTGAACATGTGCAGAAAAATTGCGCACTGCTGCGAGTTCTTTGACGTACGCACGGCATGGCATGGGCCGAACAATGTCGATCCGGTGGGCCACTGCTACAATCTGCACGTGAACCTCGTTACCCCCAACTTCGGGATTCAAGAGGAGACATTCTTTGACGATAAGACGCGCGAGGTTTTTCCCGGCACTCCCGAAATTCGCAAGGGTTACATTTACTCAAACGACAAACCAGGGCTCGGTATCGACATCGACGAGAAGGCTGCCGCAAAATACCCTTACAAGACCGATTTCGAGAGCCGGGGGAACCAACGCACGCTTGACGGAACGATCGTAAGGCCATAAACGGAGTTAAACGCTGAGTAAGCGTGTGCGGCAGAAATTTGCGACGTTGGCTCTGCCGCACACATTCAGCAACGGAACACTCCGCGTTTAACTCGTAATGCTCGACGTGCCCAAAAGTTGGCCTGTGGACCCGAAAGCTGACAAGGGTCTTTCTTTGCAAGGGAGCAACAGGAAGCCTCCATCGCTTTTTTATTTTAAGGTGAAGAGAGGATCATGGCGTCCAGGCGTGCCTCAGGGAATCGCTTTTCGACCCGCTTGACCTTTACTTCGACGGTCAAACAAATGTCCTAACGTAACTCCCGGCTCAGCACATAGGTCGTTTCGGTTGGGACGTCGTCCCGGAATTTGACCCTAAGGATTACCTGGTAATAGCGAGGCATTTGGCCCCCCGATGCCTCTTTCAATTGAGCCACCAGCACACGGGCGAGGGCCGGATCCGTGAACCACTGGACAGCGGCCACGTATCCGGCCGATCGACTGCTGGTAAAGCTCTCGACGTCGTTGTTTCGCAGTGGCCCGGGCAGGTGGGTTACCAGAGCGTACGCCGTACCCTCTTCCGCTGGCGCGGTGGAATACTGGTCCGCGAACAGCGCTGGCTCACCCGGTTTCGGATGTATGTTGCGGATCCCCGCCTGGAACTGAACGAACTGCGGGTCAAGGGGCATCCCGTGAAGCTGCTCATCAAAGAAGAGGTTCTGAACGCCCACGAACAGTACGTTGTTATCGGCAAGCTGCTGCCAGGAGAGCTGGCTGGTTTTGAGGATGGAGAAATTGCGCTCGCGCGGCCCTAGGAGCTTGCCCAAGAGAAAAGAGACACCCACCTCTCCATAGGCTGTGTAGTAGCGGCTGGGCTGCATGTTGGCGTTTTTCAGGGCTGCCCGGAGCGCCGCCACGGCCGGAGAACCGACGACATCCTTCCATTGGTTCAGGGATTTGTCTCGATAATAGATTCCGGGCTCTGAATTCAGTTCCACAAACAGCGGATCTTCGATTGCCAGGATGAGCGGCTGTTTCGAGTCAACAAAGGGTTTCCATAGTTCTTGCAGTTCGGAAGTCCAGCCGGGTATCGACGACGCGGCTTTCGCTGTCATGTGCGAAGAGAGACCCCAGTAATAGACACCGAACGCAATCGCCATTGCCAAGCCGACCCATAATAAGGGACCGAATGGCCGGGAGGTAGTTGCCGGACTAATCGGGGGAGGAGGAATCACCAGGGGAGGAGCCGGAGCTGGAGCTGGAGGCGGGGGCGCAGGTTCGACGAGAGAACATCGCTGTTCGCAGGTTAGCTTGAACCGCCCCTTCGGCAAATCGATAACAATTTCATCAGCTTTGCCTTCGGTCCGGTAGTATTCCGCCAGTTTTTGACGGAGCCTCCCTACCTGGATACGAACGGCAGAATTATGCCTCGGATCGTAGGAATGATGTTTGCCCAACCCATCGATGGCGACAGCGTACTCCTTGAGCTGATCAGCCTCGCCGGTAACCGATTTCTCCGCCAGGAACTTCAACAGGCGGCGCAGAACTTCCGAAGTGCGCAACTCATCGCTGTGGAGGATTTTATCCACCTGTGACTGCAATGCATTCTCTTCCACGATAAGCATGTCAGCGGAGATATCACGTCCTCGTGAGCATTGTCAATTCAGTAGATTTAGGGAGTAACGATTGACAAGCGGAAAACCGGGATGCTAGGTTTTCGGGTTTGTTTCATGTAACAAGTCCGCGACGGGTCTCTCACAAGCCTCCTCCTCCTCGACGCTGGGGGGGCGCGGCCTTGGGCGCGGCCCCCTCTTTCCTTCCTACGGATTTTTTTGCTGACGAGAATAAAGTCAGTCTCCGTGGCGCGGACGCAGCCGGAGAAGGGTAGGAAAACCCGAACGGTTACGATCGAGAAATAGAGGAGTCTGATGAAACATCGGGGAATTTGTGTGGCGCTTGTTTCGCTGATCGTTTGTGCGATAGCGGCAAAGCCGTCGCTCGCGCAGAAAAAGGCGGAGCCGGTGACGTCCTTAAGGGTCTACCTATTCGACTGCGGCATGATCAAAGGTTTGGATCCGTCAGCGTACCAATTGAAGAGAGAGGACATGAAAAGCACGGATATGGTGGTGCCGTGCTATCTTATCGTTCATCCAAAGGGAACAATGATGTGGGATGTCGGCGTGATCCCCGACAGTGCGTTCAAGGGGGAAGCCCCGGTGAGCGAGACCCACGGCTCCGTGACGATCAGTTCGCCGAGGCCTCTGCTACCGCAACTGGCGGCGCTGGGCTATCGGCCTGAGGACATCACCTACGTCGCTTTTTCGCATTACCATTCCGATCACACTGCCAACGCGAACGCATTCGCCGGGTCCACGTGGCTGGTCCATGCAGCCGAACGCGAGGCGATGTTCGCCGTGAAGCCGGATCAACAATCCGCATACAACCTGCTCCGGAAGAGCAAGACGGTGCTCCTGCCGGCCACGGATTACGATGTGTTCGGCGATGGAACCGTAATTATCAAGTCGACTCCGGGCCACACTCCCGGCCACCAGGTCTTAGCGTTGAAGCTGCCAAAGATGGGACCGGTCCTGATCGCGGGGGATCTCTGGCACTATCCGGGAGAACGGACCGTCAACCAGGCTCCTCAGTCTGAGGCGAATAGGGAGCAAACGATGGCAAGCCGCGCGGCGATGGAAGCATACCTCAAGCAGAGCGGCGCGCAACTCTGGATCGAGCATGACCCGGACACGTTCAACCGCCTCAAGAAAGCTCCTGACTATATTGAATAGTTTTTGCGAATCGTTCCTTGATGGCGGCCATATCCTGGAAGAGGTGAGAACGATGAGAGCATGGAGAGGCGCGCATCGAAGGCTATGGAGGCGGGTTTGCCTCGCGGGATTGGTCGCTCCATTTGCAATGGCGGCGCACGCTCAGCACGCAACGGACACACAGCCGCGCCAGCCCGCCAAGATCTTTTATGCCCCAAAGCCTATTCAGCCGGCGCCTTATCTGGCCCCGATGCAGCCGTTGGTGCACCTTGCCGACTTGAAGGCCAAACATAAGGGCGAAGTGAACTGGAACGAGTTGGTGGTCTATGACAAAAATAACCGTGCCGAAGTAATTTCAGCAGCGCCGGGATCGAAGCTTCCGCGCCAGTTGCACTCGGATGCTCCGGAATATTGGGTGGTGCTGGAGGGGAGGATCCGGTTCGAAATGGAAGATCCACCCGGACAGTTCCAGACGTTTGAGGCCGGCAAGGGAGACCTGGTCCTCGCACCCGAGCGCCACCTCTTTTCGCTCGAGGTGATTGGCTCTGAGCCGGCCATCCGCCTTGCGGTTACGCTGCCGGATACCGACCGTCATCTACGAAACCAAGCCGGAACACGCTGAGAAGGGCATGGAATATATTCCGGTAACGCTCTTCTACCGGCAACAACCCTGACGAGGTACCGAACGACGGCAAACCCGATCGTCTATTCTTCAACATAGATGAGTTGCAGAAAGAGCATCCGGGGCGCCGATCCTGGAGCGACCTCGCGGTTCGCAAAAACCGCGCACATGCCAATATCATTTGCGGCTACGCTGCGGATGTTAAGCATATCGCGGGCGATCTCGGGCACTACCACACGGATTTCGCCGAGATCTGGACAATCATGCGTGGCCAGCAAAGCTTTTCCATTGAAGGGCTCAAGCCATTTGTAGCGTCAGAAGGCGATATTGTTTATGCTCCCGCAAAGAGGTGGCATCTTATCGAGGCCGCCGGCGAGGGAATGTCCTGCCGCCTCGCCATGACACCCTATCCTAACGGCAACCACTTGTATCAGCCACGGCAACAATAGTGAAAGACTGCTTTGTCACCCGCGCAGAGCGCCGTCAGCGCGCGTTAGATGCTATGCGCATCCTCAAGCCTGCGCACCATCTCCACCATGGCTTTGCGCCTTGCCAGCCGGCCATTTTGCGAAAGCGGCGCAGTCGAGGAACTTCGCGGCCACTTCATCGTAGGACATCGGATTCGCCGGATTTCCCTTGGCCACATCGCACGCCCGGAAATCAAGCGACCGTCTTTGAGCTTTATTTCGATGATCGTCGTCATCTTGTTGTATCCGGCCGCCTCGGCAACAGGGTCCACGCCGAAGTCAACCCGGCGGATCATCTCCTGAACCTCAGGACGGTTCACCACCTCGTCGGTGAATTCGGTCAGGCCGCGCCTTCCCATAGAGCAGAAGTACGGCCATGCAGAATTCCATGCTGAACTTGGCCGCGAGACTATCCTTGGGGCGGTGGTGAATCAGAGCGTTGGGAAAGTTTCGATTGGCGCCGACTCGGACCCGTTCCACCTGGTCCGCTACGATGTGGTGTTCCTGAATCAGACGAAGCATCTCCGTCATGCCGGGATGCGTAAGGGATCCAGAGGGGAAGGGCTTGATGGAAACCCCTGGCGAAACGAACGTCCAGGGCTTGCCGAGCTTATCCATGATGGCCGTGGAATCGAACCCTCCGCCCTCCGCCTGGAAGAATCCACGAGGCGCTTCCAGTATTTGGTTCGCGGCGGTCCATCCCAGCCCCGCAAGGTCCGCGGCAACCACTCCGCTCTCGGCAGCCCGTCCTGCATGGAGCGGCTTCGTCATGGTGCCGAAATTCTCGCGCAGGCCGGCGGCTTCGCTGGCGCCGATTCCGAGCGCGGTCAGTACGCGCGGCCGATCGAATCCGTAGACCTTCGACCGTGGCCGCCGTGGCCCCCAGCGTACCAATGGTTCCGGTGCTGTGGAATCCGTCTTCATAGTGACGCGGGGCAATTGCTTCTGCAATCTTGCACTCTACCTCAACCCCGACGTTATAGGCGACCAGGAGATCCTTTCCAGAGATCGATTTGACCTCCGCCGGCCGCCAGGGCCGCGGGAAGCACCGGTGCTGTGGGGTGGGTCAACAGCCCATAGACCCGATCCTCCGCAACGGCAAGCTGGGTATCGTCGTAATCGTCGGCGTGGATACCGATAGCATTGGCAAAGGCCGCAAATCGCACCGGAGCTCTCAGCGACGAACCAATCACCGTGGCCCCATGCGCCGCGCCGCGATACAAAGCCATTGGATCTCAGGTAAGTCCGAACGATCTCACCCGGACTTCGCGACCGATCCGCAGAGTGCTAACCCTATGCCATCGAGGATCGACTTCTTGGCCAATTCGATCACCTCGGGAGGAAGATCCGGATAACGTGTGTTGGTGATGAAGTCGGCGACGTAGCTTGTTACGTGCGGGCGGCTCCTGTGGTTGGTCTTTACCGGAGCCGTGGTGCATCCGCGAATGCTTCCGTCAAGCCATGAATGCCCCATCCGCCACCGATGCAAAGGACTGCTGATCCGATTACCTCGCGTCGAGTCATGGTGTCTTCAAACCTTTCGAGCTACGCGAAACCTGGCCATGAAGGGATGTATCGCCTTCCATGCTGTCACCCACGTCAAAGCCTTGCCAGATGTCAGAGATGTGAGTCATATGTCATTCCAGTTGATCTTCGGAATCAAAAATATCCCCCTACACTTATCTGTCTTCCGTTTCCTTCAGAGCGCCGCCCCGGACGCTCTGAGCCATCGCCGTCGCATAGGAGACGTGATGAAGCGGAGTTCTGGTTTCCATGTTGCTGGCGTCGGCCGTTTTTCTCGTTTCGCAAACCTACGCGCAATCCTGCTGCGAGCCAACCGTGAAAGACTTTCCCAAAGGTTGGGGGCAATCTTGGCAACCAGAATTATTCGTCCCTCGCCCAGGTGAACAAGGGCAACATCGCTGCACTGGGCGGCGCCTGGCACGACCACCTTGAGGGTGGATCGACAAAGGAGTTCCAACAGGCCACGGCAGTGGCTGTGAATGGCGTTCTCTACATCGAGACAACCCAGGGCAAGGTCTTCGCCGTCGACGGAAAGACCGGCGAAATCAAGTGGACCTTCAATCCGGGCTACGGCACGCAACTTCGCCGCGGAGTTGCGGTGGGCGGAGGCAAAGTGTTCACCAACATGGCGGACCACCGGGTGGTTGCACTGGATCAGGCCACAGGCAAATTGATCTGGGAAAAGCAGCTCGTCGATGAAGGGCCAATCGGCACGCTGCGGAGCGCCGTCACCTACTACGATGGCATGATTTATTTCGGTACTTGTGACGGCGCCCGCGATGTTGGCATCGCCATGGATGCCAATACCGGCAACATTGTGTGGAAGTTCCACGCCGCTCCGGCGCCCGGGGAGTTCGGCCACGATACCTGGGGAGAAGGCGATGCCTGGCAGACCGGCGGCGCTGCGCCATGGATGCATCCGGCCATCGATCCGGAACTGGGCCTCCTCTACTGGACGTTTGGCAATGCGCGTGGGGGCGGCGCCGTAGATGGGTCGAAACGCCCCGGACAGAACCTGTTTGCCGATTCGATCATCGCGTTCGACGCAAAAACGGGCCGCCGTGTTTGGTACTTTCAGTCGGTGCACCACGACATCTGGGACATGGATAACGTGATGGCGCCGGTGCTGATCGACCTGAAGATCGACGGCAAGACCCGCAAGGCAGTGGTCTATGGCAGCAAGACCGGCATGTACTACATTCTTGATCGCACCAATGGCAAGCCCCTCAGCCCGATCGATGAGCGGCCGGTGCCCCAGGAGCCTCTGCAAAAGACCTGGCCGACGCAGCCCTTCCCAGAGGGCGATACGCTGGTTCCGACGTGCCCTACCACCAGCGGCGCCGGCCAGCCTCCTCCGAACTTCAAATCGGGCTGCTTGTTTACGCCACACGCTTACCAGTTGGTCGTTCAATCACCGGGAACCGGAGGGGGAGCCGATTGGAGCGCGATCTCCTACGACCCGCGTACGCATCTGATTTATACCGGGGCCGGCATCGTAAACTCCGCGCATACGCTATCGAACAACGGAGTGTTCTTCCGTCCCCTGGGTGAACAACGCAGCGGGAAAATCATCGCATTCGACCCGGCTACTCACAAGATCGTCTGGCAGAGGGACATGAAGTGGGCTCTCGCGCACGGCAATGGAGTGCTCACCACCGCGGGCGATGTGATGTTTGTTGGCCAGCCGGATGGTTTTCTCCTCGGCCTCGATATCAAGGACGGCCACGAACTGTGGCGGTTCCAAACCGGCGCGGGCGTCCACAGCAGCCCGATCAGTTATGAGATCGACGGAGAACAATACATCGCCGTCTTTGCCGGCGGCAGCCGTATCCCTTACAACTCACCGCGGGGAGACAATCTGTGGGCATTCAAACTGGGCGGCCGGGTTCCACAGGCCGAGACGCCCACTCCGCCGTCGTCGAGACAGCCAATCGATGCGGCAGCGGTCGACGGCGCGGCGGCCAGGAACACCGTGTATCTCGCGCGCGCCTGGCGGCAAGGGGCTCCGGGCAACTGTTGAATCTCTCTTGCCCAACTCCATGGCGCCGCAAAACATGCGTGTTCCTGTGGGAACGGCAGTCACCTTCCTGAACCCGCCCGGCAACACAACGGCGCATTGTGCAACCCAGTTTTATGAGGGGCTCTTCGATTCCGGCCCCTTGCAGCCCGGCCAGTCGTTTACCTTCACCTTCACGCGGCCGGGTGAGTATTTCTACAACGACTGCACATCGCCGGGCACGACCGGCAAAGTTGTCGTCTATCTTCCCCTGGCTCAGCACAGGGTCAGGACGCTCCGGCGCAGGCTACCGGTCGCGGTCCACGGCGTCGGCATCCGTACTGCCTGGTGGCACAGGGAAAGACCGAGCTCATGAGCACGCTGCACGCAGTGTCACAGTCTGGATTTGATAACTCAAAAGCGACAGACAAAAGAGCAGTGGGCTACCACAGTGGATCAAATGCAGGAGCGGGGCGCGCGAGGTCTACCGATGACCAAGCCGGGCTTATCGTGGACTATCTTGCGGCGCACTTCGGGAAGCTGATTTACATAAATACGCTCCTGCGGAAACCTTGGAGGATGCCTTTGCCATGACGCCACAGGAGGCAGCTGCGCTGGTCAAATACCGGCAAGAGAACGGCAACTTCAAGAATCTGGATGATCTGCTGAAGGTGCCCGGCGTGGATGCAAATAAGATTCAGGAGCAGAGCAGCAACATCGTGTTTGATGCAAAGACGCGATAGATGGGCCATTTCAGTTTTGACTCGAGGAGTAAAGTTTGCATGAAACGCAGGGACTTCGGTAAAGCGCTCGCAGGTAGTCTTCTCACCATGGGCATGGCGAAAGCCGCGATCCCTATGATCGCGGCCGGCCAGACTCAGAAAACTTCCGTTCCCAGGAAAAATACGCTGATGCATGTGGGCGCTGACTACCACGTCGCCGAGGGCGATGGCGTCATGTCCAGGGAGAACCTCGAGTACAACCTGCGCTTCGGCGTCAGGCATATCAGCCCGGACCCGGACATGGTCTTCGAGGGCGAGGGACGCGTCCGCCGGCCACTTGTCTCCCCTGGATCTCAGGGTGGCGCCTTCATCCCTGCGGAAGGCCCGTCTGGCGGAGCCTTCGATCTCGATAAGCTAAAACGGATGAGGGACGCCTGCGATGCAGTGGGAATGACGATCGAAGGTTTCCGGATGGATTCCGGCTACATCGTGATGAAACCCGGCCCCGAACGCGAGCGAAAGCTTGATCAGGTCATCGAAAACATCCGCAAGACCCACGAGGTAGGAGTCGGCCTCATCAGCCAGCACTGGACGATGATCCCGATCCGCCGCAACGGCAAGGAGCCGGGCAGAGGAGGATCGACATACGAAACATTCAAGCTGGAAAGCAATTGGAAGGACCTGCCGCCAGGAATTGCCGGAGACGTCAGCTCGGAGGAGTATTGGGAGCGCATCACGACTTTCCTCCATAAGGTGATCCCCGTCTGCAAAGAGTACAACGTCAAGATGGCTAACCATCCCTATGATCCTCCCGGGCTGCCGTTCGGCTACGAGCACGTGGAAAATTTCGATTCCCCATCGATATTCACGGCCTACAAGCGGTACGAGATGATCGTTGATAGCCCCTATAACGGGTTCCAGTTGGATGTAGGAGTACTTGCCGAAGGGTCCACGGACGCGAACAAGCAGATTCCTCCTCTCGTTCAATACCTGGCAGACCGGGGCAAAATCCATCAGATCCACATGCGCGCGATCAAGGGCGGACTTAACAACTTTGCCGAGGTCTATCCCGATGAGGGAGTTCTCGATTTGTTCAAGATCGTGCGGATACTGAGGGACTCCGGCTACCCGGGCGGCATCTTGCCGGACCACATGCCGGCACATCCCGGCGATCCGGGAAAGCTCCAGGCGTATGCGTTTGGGTATGGCTATCTTCATGCATTGATCAATGGAGTGAATTCAGAGGTTGCCTAACCAAGACCACAGCTCAGGCCAGAATTCCGCCGGGATGCCGCGTAAAGACTTCAGGGTCGTAGATGGAGGCAAACAGATCCGCTTCTTTGCGAATCCGAGACCATGTAGCGTCTGCTTCCATCATGTTCTCCATCACCCCTAAGTAGCGGGACGATTCGATATTGCCGTATTTGAAAAACGCATCCGTGATGATAACCACGCCCCGAGCGGTTTCGATGGAGACGGCAAGGGACGAGCGATGGTGGACGCCGGCCCAGAAAACCCTGAGGCCCGGCTGTATCTCTTCTTCATCAGCGAGCAAGCGCACTTTTTCCCAGCCTTCATTTTGCAGATAGTGATTCACGTCAGGCGGAATGCGCAGATGACGCGGAACGTGTAAATGGTAGAAAGGGGCCTGAAAGTCCTCAATCCACCCGCGGCGGGAAATGCCGATGGTTGCCTTGCGGAACATGGGGATATTGGCCGTGGCATATGCCTGCAATGGGGTCACGAGGACAAGGGAGATATCATCCGGGGTAAGTCCCTGAGACCGGAGGATGTTTTGCGGTAACTGCGCCTCGGTGCGAACGATCTGTGCTTCAGGGTAGCCGAAGAAGTCGAGCCAGGCCTTATTGATGATTCCCAGATCTTGTGGGGGCCCGGTATTGATCAGGATGTTCTGGCCGCCGCCGCGAATAAGATAGATCAGGATGTTCATCTCCTCACGGGTGTTCCAACCTTCCATCCAGTAGACCTCTGGGCCGGGCACCCAGAAGGCGCCGGCATTGAACGCCTGTACCGAGAACTTCATGCTGCGCCGTCCTGTTTGCCGCATGTCTCTACGTGCTGCTCAACATGCGCGCGAAACCTGCGGACGCCGTCGAGAAATACGCCAATATCACTGCCCAGGCTGATGGCACGGAAGCCTTGTTGATCCAATGCACGGCCGACTTCCGGTGAAGGCGGCAGGAATCCTGGGGCAACGCCGTGCCGGCGGCACAGCGGAGACCAATGCATCCATCGCGGCGAGAAATCGCGGATGATCAAATTGTGCCGGGATACCCATCGAGACGGTGAGATCGTAATGCCCCACCCAGGCGACGTCGACGCCGGGCACGGAGACGATCTCATCCAGATTCTGGAAAGCCTTTTCCGTTTCCAGCAGCAGGATGACGGCAATCTCCTCATTGGTCCTGGCGAAGAAGTCCGCAGTTCCGGCACGATAGAGATCGTGAGCGATGCCAAGAGCCACACCTCGCCTGCCCTTCGGCGCATACTTGAGCTGGCTGACGATATCCTCCGCCTGCTCTCTCGTTTCCACGCGAGGCACCATGATGCCCCGGGCGCCGATGTCCAGAGCGCGCGACAGAGGCGCATACGCCACGTCGGGAACGCGCGCGATGGGAAAGATATCGCTGCCACGGCAGGACGCAACCATCTCCGCCAGCAGGGAAATATCGCAACGCCCGTGTTCCATATCGAAGATCACGAAATCCAGCCCGCATGCAGCGAGCATGGGCCCGATGCCGGGAGTAAAGAGCTCAAGGACCATCTGGCCCAGGAGCACATCTCCCTGGCGAGCCGCTGGCGAAACGTTCATCATTGAGCTCCCTCCTTCCGCAAAAGCAGCTTTGTATCTTTGCCAGCTTTTGGAGGAAATGCCGGACTGGCTCAGCACTTGTGGGTTGACCACATGCTCCGGCGCCTCTCCGCGATAAATAGCCAAGGCGCCCTCGGCAATCGATGCGGCCCATATCGCGGAACAGCTCTTCGGTCCAGGCGATGGAGTGCGAAGTCAGGATGACATTTTCCATCGCTGCCAGCGGCGAATCGGCGCTGAGCGGTTCGCGTTCGAAGACGTCGAGAGCGGCGCCGCCGATCTTAGCCGTTCTGCAATGCTTCGATCAGCGCGGCCTCGTCGACGATCGGCCCGCGGGCCGTATTGATGAGCACCGCATCCGGCTTCATGAGAGCGAACTGCGGCTTGCCCAGCAACCCGCGCGTCTCCGGGGTGAGCGGGCAATTGACCAGGACATAGTCCGACGCTCGCAGCAGCTCGTCGAGCGAGACCATCTCCACTCCGAGTTGCGAAGCCCGCTCGGCCGAGGTATAGGGATCAAAGGCGAGAAACCGGGCAACGTCAAAGACCTCGCAGCAGGCGGATCGCTTCGGAGGCAATGTTGCCCAGGCCGATGGTGCCGACAACGCGCTGGCGCGGCTCGCGCCCCAGGCGACGCGTACTTTCCGCCCATCGTCCCTGGCGCACCAGCCGATCTTTCGCATAGCAGATTGTGCGAAAGCGCCAGCACGAAGAGCACGATGGACTCGGCGACCGGGCGGACAACGCCGGCCGGGTGTGATGAAGACAGCGATCCCATGTTCGGTGCAGGCATCCAGATCGACGTTGTCATAGCCAACGCCGCAGCGGCCGATGGCACATAGCCGAGAAACTCCCTTGCAGGGACTGTGCCGTGATCTTTGGCTTTAAGGAGATCAGCACGTCATAGTCTGCCAGTTGATCGGGAGAATATTCGGCTTGATATTCGCGAAGAAACTCATGCGAGATTCGGGGAACGCCGTCGAGAAGCGATAAGCCAATATCGGGAAAGACCGGTTGCCCCTGCTGGTCGCAAAAATCGGCGGAGATAGCGCGACTCGAAATTCTCCAGGATTCATGCCTTGCGCTCTAGAACCACTACCCAATCCCGAAAAATGGGAATCTCCGGCGCCTTCCATGTGCCGTCTGCTATCCGGGCGTAACGTCGCCGATTGGCACCTCAGTTCCATCGCTTGGATTAAAGAAGAAGCCTCGATAGGACGCCGCTTCAAGATTCTTGATGGTGACTGGGCTTGATGCCTGCGGGAGAGAAAACGATGACGGCTTCTCCGGGAATCTGGCCGGCGAAGGGTTGCCAGTAGTCTCCGTTGCTCCAGTGCGGCTCGACCATCTCCGGCTGCGGTTCAAGTTTCCACCAGGAATAGCGAGTGAGCAGATTCTTAGCCAGGCCGAGCTGCCCCGAGCCGGGCAGTTGCGCTGCGATATCCCACGCCGGGCCGCCCCAGGAGTGGCCGTGCGGCGAAAGGCCGTAGGGTTGCTGCCGTGTATTCACTTGCCAGATGCCGTTGGCCCCGTAGGTGTGTCCGCCCGTGCCGCTCAACAAGGCTGACCAAAACATGAATCGCTGCACCTCCTGCCGGCTTGCCTCCTGATGCCTTCGTAACAGACCTCTCCAATCAGCACCGGCATCTGTGGGCGTCGCGGCCAGCGAACGATTGCACTGTCTCGATGGTGTTGGGCACGCTCTGCCGGTCGTTGTGGCCGGTCTGCAGCATGTCGAAATCGAGCACGCGATGGGTCATCCACGCACAGTCGCGCGCTGCTCGAAGGATGGATGGTGATGGGATGATGGTGCGGATCGGTGGCGCGCACATAGCGCGCCAGTTCGGTCAGGCCATGCTTTTGTGTCTCCGCATCCTGCTCCTTGGTTTTGGAGAGGTAGTAGGGCATGGTGCCTTCGCCGGCGAGGCACCAGACAACCGGGTAGGCGCCCCAACGGGCGATCAGATAACGCCAATGCTGCTTGACCTTGGCCATCCCCATGCGGGGAATGAAGTATCCCCAAAAGCCGACGACGCAAGCAGCAAGACCATGATCCGCAAGGTACTGCATGCGCACGTCGGCCATATCGAAGTACGCGGGGTTGATGCGGGAGAAATCGGGCTCCCACGGAAATCCCGCTTCATTTGCGCCGCGAGCGTCGAACGGCTCCATGTCGGGATAGAGGCCGGCCACGATCTGGACGATCGGTAAAGCCCTTTTGCACGCGGTCGGCAGTCAGTGTCTCAAAGCCGTCCGGCCAGCGAAGGCGCTTACACAGACCCATCCACCAGGTGTCCCCCAGCCAGAAGAAAGGTGTGCCGTCGGCATGCTGAAAATGCCGCCCGTCTTCTGCGACTTTGAGCACGCCATGCTTGTAGTGGGAGTTCTCCCCGGCATAGGGCTTCTACGTTCAGTGCCGAGGCACGGTCATGAAGATCGCTGGTTCGTGGTGTCGCTGCAGACAGATCGAATCCGGTATAGTCCCGGGCACGGGCGGAGCGTAGCGCACGCGCCAGGTAGAGCCACCCGCCCAGAATGCCGGCACGCGCTCCTCGCTGCCCGGAGGGCAGCGTTATGATGGCATCCACGTCGACCTGATTGAACGGGTCGGAATATTGCTTTCCGCTGGTGTAAGACCACTCGGTTGGTGCGCCGGAGGAGGCAACTCGATCCTGCGCCCAGCCCGGATTGGACTCCCGAGCTGGACACGGCGCTGACGGCCAGCGCTTTCACAAACGATCGCCTCGACATTCCGCCAAACATAGGACAATCTCCTGGCACCAGCAGTGAGCCATCCGATAATCGGTTAGCTGCAGTGTTGATGTCAAGATTCGCCGGGCGACGAGTTGAAAGAAATCCTTGACACTGAACCTGGCCGCGGATAGCTTGCGCATTGTTAGATCGGTAGAGCTTGCGCATGAAGCTTAGTGGAAGAGTTGCAATCGTCACCGGTGCGGCCAGCGGCATTGGCCGCGCGAGTGCGCTCACATTTGCCCGTGAAGGCGCTCAGGTCATCGCTGCGGACCTCGATGAACAGGGTGGCAAAGAAACGGTCGCGAGAATCCTGGATCAGGGGTACGAAGCGTTCTTTATCCGGACGGATGTAACCAGCGAGATGGAAGCCAAGAGAATGGTGGAGGAAACCATTCATCGTTGGAGCCGGATCGACATCCTGTTTAACAATGCCGGAATCGTTCTGGTCAAGTCCCTCGAGGAGACGACCGAAGCGGAATGGGATCGCGTCATGTCAGTCAACGTAAAGGGAGCATTTCTCGCCACCAAGCACGTTGTGCCGCATATGCGCCGTAACGGCGGGGGAGCCATTCTCAATACCGGATCCATCGCGAGTTTTACGGGCCAGGTGGGTACACCCGTCTACACCGCTTCCAAAGGGGCCATCGCATTACTCACCAAATCCCTCGCGCTCGACTTTGGCCGGGATCGGATCCGCGTGAACTGCCTATGTCCGGGAATCACCGATACGCCGATGCTTCGGGAGCACCTTGGTCACGGCGCCGAAGGGGAAGCACGCATTCGGGCTCGTTTGTCACGTGTTCCGCTGGGAGAGATTCTCAAACCTGAAGATGTGGCGCGGGCAGCGCTTTATCTGGTATCCGATGATTCTCTTGGTATCACTGGCGTATTGCACGTCGTTGATGGCGGACTACTGGCAGCGGCGGAATTCGACGTTCCCCTCTGATGCCCTCGGTATCTGGTATCCCACCCTTCGCAAAAAGCGCGAAGGATGGGGCACCCGGCAGCGGTTGAATTCGACATTCCGCACTCAGCGTCGCTAAGGCAAGAACAACATAAAAAACAATGGTGGGGCTCCGCCCGTTTTTTCGTCCCACGTACCCCGATTTCCTGTCGAGGTTGGTGGCGTTGTCGAACTGCATGCGGCTTTCCTCGAAGAAAGCCGCACACGCGGTCCTGTCTGGTGCTGCGTAACAGGAAATTCGGGTACGCTGGGGCGAACGTGGGGCACCCGGCGTTATGCAGCCCGCATCGGTGGCGGCGCACCTCAAGCGCTTCGTCTCTAATGGACGCCAAAGAAAAGTATTTTCGCTCCCGGCTTCTGGAATGTTGCTTCGATCTTCGCGCGGCCAGCCGTGTCGCGTGCAACCGTGACGCCATCACTGATCCAGTGCTCCGCGGCTACCTGGTGACTCGTAATGTATTGGTATGTTCCGCGTTCGGTTGCGAAGATCACAACCGCGCCCCGGCCTGTAGTGGCGGAGATCTTTTCGTGGATTTCAGGGCTGCCAGAAACAATACCAGTTACAACAGGATCGCTCTCAGTAATATCATCGCGTACCTGTTTGTACCTGGCGAGCGTACTACCAATGAAGGCAATACCCGGGTCCGAAACACCCAGCAGGTCTCCCCATATTCCGTTTTGACCAAGAATGAGCGATGCAACATCCACTTCCTGCCATTGCTGGGGATCGTCGGGGAAGTAGTGTGTGAGAAACAATGTGGATGGGATCCACTTATCAAATGTCAATGGCGACCGTGCAATCCACGTGCGTGCCTGTCCTTGGTGGAAAAACAGGTTTGAATTCGTTCGGGTTAAATCGATAGGAAGGTCATAGTTTTGGTAATAGGGCCCGTTGTTCATCAGGAAGTATTTCCCGGAGGAAAGAAACGCCAAGCCCATGGCCCGTCCGCCTTCCGTCACGTCGAAGTCGACAATCGCTCCGGGCACGGCAGCGGAGACCTTATCGGCCACTTGGCTCATGTACTGAACGAGCTGAAATCCATACGAGTCAGAGCGTTCCTGGGGAGTGTTGTTCTCTCCACCGTGATTGTGGTGCGGATCGTTGCATCCATACTGAGCAATGGCGTCCCACTTGAAATAAGTAACGCCAACCTCCTTTGCCAGCCGAATCAACTCATCGGCGAAGGCATCGGCGTATCCGCTCACCATGCACATCTTATAGCTCTTCTCGGTCTCCCACACTTCACTGGGCTCGCCGACCTGTCCATTCCAGGACCTGCGCCATTCAGGATGTTCGAGCACAACCCGGCTGGATACAGCTGCCGTGGTCGGGCCAAACCATAGCCCAAGTTTCATGCCATAGCCATCCAGCTTCTCCTTCACCGCTTTGAGACCATCCGGGAACCGCTTGCGGCTCACGGTCCAGTCTCCGGTCTTCTCGTACCATCCCGTATCCAGCACAAAGATATCCACGCCCATCCGGTGTGCCACGTCAATTTCTTTGAGGATGCGGTCTTCATTCATCGACTCCAGGTACGGTTTGCCATTCCACCACTTATTACGCTCCTGAAAGTTCCAGGTGTTGTAGAAAATATAAGGCTTGCGTGTAGCCGGGTTCTGCGTCATGTACTTCAGTACAAAACTGGCGATAAGTGGACGCAAGTTGATCGAGACTGCCTTGCACAGCAGCGGTTTCCATCCAAATGGACTGATAAGGGTGATTGGCATCGATCGTCCGACCGGGGACATAGTTACCCTTTACGGCTGTCAGGCGGACGCTTCGATCAGGGCTAAGTTGATAGTGCAGGAATGCATCCGGAACCTGAGAGCCGTGCTCATAAGCCAGTAGGAAGCTGCGGCGGCCATCGGTAGCGGCCAGAATAGGACCCATAAAGGAGCCGCCATCCTGGAAATATCTGTCTCCGATCTTTTCTTCGGAAAGTGTGTAACTGTGCGTCAGCTCCGCAAAGTTGGAGAGCGTAACTTCTTCCGCCTCCGGTAGCTGCCGGAGAGAAGTCTGCAGGTAGGTCAGGTTGTTTACGCCGCCAGGCGCGCCGAGCGTTCGCGGTTGATCGCGCGGTGAGCATATAGCGAAAGCGAATCACCGGGGTTCCGTCATTGACCTGGAACTGAATACGTAACTTAAGATGAGGGTCTTGTGCAAGCACGCCCGCAAAGGAATATTCCGTGGCTCCGTTGTTGAGATGGATCGGGGATCCCATCGGAGCAAGATGGCGAACTGCCGCGGAAACCTGCTTCCCGTTCATGGCAAAGGATGGCGGAGCAAAGCGGTAGGTAGAGGTTCCTTTCTCCCCACCGTAATCCCAAAGACAGCCTGTCCCACAGGCAAAGGATATCCAAACCTGACTGTTATGGAGATCAGCTCTTTTGTGAGGAGTCCCTTGCGCGATGCCCTGCGGAGAAGGAAGGGCACAGATCGCCAGACTCCAGAGAGCGATTCTTTTGATCTGCTTTGCTGTTTCGGTTGTTAGCAAGGGTAGACGCATGCCCAACGCTGAGCGGACTCGGGCCCGCTCAAATCAACTCGCCGGCTTGGTTGCGGCAAAGCGGGCCGGAATCTTCGAGCTGATCTCTGCCCGGTCCTCGGCAAACCATGTCGCATGAGCATGAAGGAGGGAAACTGCTTGGCCGACGTATTCATCTGCGGACCGGTAGCGCTCTAAATCCTCGAGTTCGGGAACAATCTGAATATCCATACCCACAAGGCTACCGCAATTTCTTGCATGACTTGTGCGCCGAAAGTGGGAGGGCCCTGTGTATTCGATGTGTATGAATCACACTTGACACTACAGGCATCGGCACGGGTCGAGCACGCAGCCGGTTCGTTTAAATGACCTAGGATGATAACGATACAGTGACAGTACTCTCTAAGCTTCGCGGAAGCGATAGCCAATATAACTCTCCGTCAGGATATATGTGGGGTGCGCGGGATCGTCTTCGATCTTCTTTCGAAGCTGGCTGATAAGAACGCGCAGATATTCGCGTTCGTTGCCATACTCCGGTCCCCATATGGAGGTCAGCAGACGATTGTGAGGCACAGGGCGACCTGCATGTTCCATCAGATAACGCAGCATACTCGAATTCTTTCGGGGTAAGGTGAATCTCCTGACCCATCTTTTCCACACGACGACGACCGGGGTCAAGCACCAGGGAACCGATAACGATCGGAGAATCTGACGGAACCTCCGATGCCTTGGAGCGGCGGATGGCCGCGCGCAGGCGCGCTGTCAGTTCCCGGATCTGAAAGGGCTTGGTCACGTAATCGTCCGCGCCCGCGTCGAGCGCTTCCACTTTGTCATCCTCCTCGTCTCGCACCGTCAGCATGACGACTGGGAGACGGGGATAATTTTGCGAAATGATGCGGCATGCTTCAATGCCGCCCATGCCGGACATATTGATGTCCAGCAGCACTGCATCGTAGTCGATCATGCGCAGACGCAAGAGAGCCTCTTCTCCGGTGCCGGCCTCGCCGATCATGAACCCCAATGCGGTCAAGGTCTCGATCAAACTCTGCCGAATCCCTGCATCATCCTCGACCACGAGCACATTGCTTCGTTGTTCCACCCTTCACTTCTCCTTTGCCATTTGCGGTAACGTGAGGAAAAAAGTAGTCCCTCCCTCCTGGTCACTATCCACCCATACGCGCCCGTGATGTGCCTCTGTGACTCGCTTCACGACGGAGAGGCCAATGCCCGTGCCTGATGCCTTGCGATCCGAACCTGGGCTGCGATAGAAACGATTGAAGATCTTCTCTCTCTCTTCTGGTGGAATGAAGGAGCCTTCATTCCGAACCCTGATGATCGTCTCTGCCGGCTCCTCCTGAACGTCAATCGTGATCGAGGAACCCGGGCTTCCGTATTTGGCGGCGTTATCGAAGAGCTGAAAAAGCGCCATCTGCAGGAGCTGCCTGTCAGCCCATACCGTGCTCTGTTGCGTCGCGGGCCGAATATACTGGATGTGCGCTCCGAATTCCTGCGAAGATGCTTCGATGCTGTCCTCCATGAGCCGTGGAAGATCAATGCGCTCCCGTCTCACCTTGAGGCCGGCATTGTCGAGTTTTGCCGTGCGGAGCAAACGTGTGGTGAGCTCGTTGAGATGGCCCGCATGCTGATCGATCAGAGCAACAAGCTTCTTTTCCGTTCCGGATAGCGTATCCATTTCCAGCAGGCCAGAGCTTGAGCTTCTGATTGTTGTCAGCGGCGTTTTGAAGGCGTGTGCGAGACCATCCAGAACGGCGGAACGAAGTTGCTCGCTCTGCCGGGCTGCCTCTGCGCTGCTCTCCGCGGAGAAGGAACGTGCCCTCTCGATGGCAACGGCCGTGAGCGAAGCGGTTGCATTCATCGACGCAGCGTCGAGTGAATGGCCGCAAATTACCAGCGCGCCGATGGATCGTGTGCCCAGGCGCAGGACGCGCCGGGACGTGGCCGTTGTCGAGTCATCCCCGCCGCTTTCCATGAAGTAAATGGATCGCACTTCATCATCTGTGACGTACACGTGCCGCTCCTGCATAGACGCAGGTCATAAGCGTTCCACAGGGCGACCCCTTTTACCTGAAGCGTGGAGTGAATCAGGCTCACAAGTTGCTGATCGGCTGGCTTCTGCCGGTCGAGAAGAAGGATGTTCTGGCTCAGCTCATACAGCTTTTGCAGCTGTGATCGATGCACTTCGGATTCGCGGGCATGACGGCTGACCTGGTTCGAGAGACGGCTCACCAGCAAGGCAACGCTTTCGAAGGTAACCAAAGCCACCCAGTCGTGGGAGTCCGACATGTAAAGCTTGAACAACGGTTCGGTGAAGAAGTAATCGAGGCAAGCCACGGACAACAGAGACACGATGCTCGCTTCAAAAAATCCCCACCGCAACGCAATCGCGGTTACGAGAAAAAGATGAACCGAGGTCGCAGAAGAGAGATTGAAGTGAAAGCGGTAAGCGACCCAAGTGATCAGCAGAGCAGCCGCGACCCCGACGGCGATCCTGGTTGCCACCTCGCGAATACTTTCTTCCGCATTCTCTGTAACCATGCTGTCATGGCTCTTGACAATTGGATTCTAGGCGCGAACCCATAAGGAACTCGTAAGAAAGCAGCTTATGCGTAATTGATGGGTTTCAGGATTCACTGGATATGGCCGGCAAAGTCGCGGTCTTACGAGGTGATTCCATGGAACGCATTAGAGGCCCTTATCAATCGAATGCAATGGTCATCGCTAAGACGTGGATATGTCTCAAAGATACCCAGGCGATAATCCACAGCGATGAGCAGAACAAATCCAGATGCGTCTTGTCAGCACACAAAAGCTTATGGCGGTCGCGTGTCTCTATGCAGATGCTTCCGCTCATAGTCCTCTGTTGGTTTCTGAGTGCCGTTGTGCCTGCTCTTGGGCAATCCACGTTTGGCAGTGTGAGAGGTATCGTGCAGGACAGCTCCGGCGCTGCTGTTTCCGACACCAAGATCGTACTGCACAGCACGGATGAAAACACGGACCGGACCGTGAACGCGGATGCGTCAGGCGGCTTTCGTCTTCGAAAACGTGAAGGCCGGCCACTACACGCCTCCATGCGTCGTCATGACGGATTTGCCGATACAGAAATCTCGGGAATCTCCGTCGAAGCCCGGCAGGATCTGCGGCTAACGGTTTCGCTGAACATTGCGGCGCAGTCGACCACGGTGGAAGTGACCTCAGACGCCGACCAGATCAACACGGAGAACGCGACGCTTGGCGACTCGAAAGACAACTTGCAGATCACGCAGCTCCCCCTGAACAATCGTGCGACAACGACCAGCCCGTTGGGTGCGCTCGGCCTTTCGCCGAATGTACAGACGGATAGTTCGGGCAACATCGCACTTGGCGGCGCGAGTTCCTCGATGGTGAATTTTTCGGTCGATGGCATTTCGACGGCGAACGTCAGGCAGAATGGCGCATTACAGGATGCCTATCCCTCGCAGGAAGGGATCGCCGCAGTCAAGGTTACCGCGTTCAATAACAGCGCGGAGTTCTCTCAGGTAGGCGACGTGACCTTCACCACCAAGAGCGGAACGAATCAATATCACGGCAGCGTGTTTGAGTATCTGCAAAACCAGGCTTTGGATGCGGATCCCTATGGCTTTAGCGGGAAGGCGCCAAAGAAGTTCAATACCTTTGGCTTCTCGCTGGGCGGCCCGGTCACGATCCCGCATCTGTACGACGGACACGACAAGACCTTTTTCTTTGCGGATTATGAGGGCAACCGGCGGACCACTGCGGTGGCACAGCAGTTTGAAGTGCCGACGCAGGCGGAGCGGAATGGCGATCTGAGCGGATTCGATCCTCGCTAACAGACGCCGCTGGCTTCATTCCTGCGACGAACATCAGCCCGACCGCAAAAGCACTCTTGACCTATATTCCGCTGCCGAATGTGACTGGTCAGTCGGGATATAACTACGAGAACTTCCAATCGACCCCGGCGCGGACCGATGGCGCCGATCTTCGTCTCGATCAGACGATCACAGCAAGCAGTCCGCCTATGCGCGCTTCAGCCGGAAGAACATCACCTCAGACGCTGCAAACCCGTTTCTGCCGAATGATGTCGACTCAATTCACAATCGCAGCTTCCTGCTTTCCCATACCTACGCGATCACGCCGACGGCTGCTGAATGAATTTCGTTATGGCTTTACCAATGTGACGACGAGCGTGAATTTTCCCATCCAGGGATCGGATGCGCTGAGCCAGCTTGATCTGACGGGTGTGAACATCAGCCAGCATCCGACGACCCATGCCTTTCCTACCTTCAACTTCAGCGCCGGCACCGGGCTGACGCCGATCGGCAGGGACAAGGCGGGTATCACGCAGTCGAAGACGACCCAGTTCAGCGATAACCTGACCTATACGTTTGGCAAGCACACCGTTGAAAGGCGGAGTCGATATCCGCCGGGTTCGGTACTTCGATCTGGAAAGCTTTGCTCCTGAATTCGCCTCTGATGATTTCGGCAGCTTCATCTTTCAGCCGACCTTTACCGGCAATGCTTTTGGCGACTTTCTCGAAGGAGCGCCGACCACGCTGAATTTCGCGGTCTCGAGCCCAGATGTAGGTGGAACGGCAACGCAGTACAGCCTTTTCGCCCAGGACGAGTATCAAATGAACAGCCGGTTGACCCTGAGCTATGGCTTGCGCTGGCAGGTTCTCCCGGGATTCCAGGAAGATGGCGGCAATCTGGCAAACTTCGATCAGCGAAACAACTCGATTGTGGTTCCGAATGCACTTGCGAAATATCTCACAAGCCAGAACATCACGGCATCGAATGTTGCCTTTCAGCAGTCGTTCAATGCCTGCAATCTGAGGTATCACTTCGCTGCCATGCACGAAGTATGTGACGGCGAGCCAGGATGGATTGCCGCAGAGTCTGCGCAATATCTACAAGGGCAACTTCCAGCCGCGGGTGTCGATCGCGTATCGGCCGTTTAACGACACGAAGACAGTGATCCGCGCAGGCTTCGGCATCTTCACGATGACCAACCTGGGACCGCTTTCGTTCAACAACAGCGGCAACCCGACATCGAGCCTGCATAGCTATTCCAACTCGAATACGGCAGGACGCGAATACGCCGCTGATCCAATTCCCCAATACGGCGCCGCCCAGCACTAGCGTGCAGATCGGCGGTGGAAGTCTTGACCAGGGAGTCGACCCGAACTATCGTGATCCGCAGTCGAATCAGTGGAATGTGACGGTGGAGAGGGAGATTTCCAGCAACACGTCGTTCGCGCAAGTTATGTGGGGATGCACACCTACCGGTTGAGCATTACGGAGGACCTGAACCAGATTCCTGCGAGCACAACACCCTATGTTTCTGGGACGGCGGCAAATCCTTATGTTGATCGCCCGGGCTCCGTATCAGAACTGGTTCTCGCTTGCCAGTACGTTCAATGCCGGCGAGGCGAACTACCGTGCGTTTGAATTGCAGGCGACGCGCCGGATGCAGCATGGTCTTTATTACGACGCAAACTACACCTACGCCATACAACAAAGCGGACAACCAGGGCGATGCACCGACGGCATTTGCAGGCGAGGTCAACTATGGGCTTCCGATCGCTGACCGTTTCCATATCCAGCGGATCTTGGCAATGTCGAAGGCACGCGCCGCCATCGCATGCTTCTGACCGGGGTGTATCAACTCCCATTCGGCAAGGAGCCGCACATTGATGAATGGCGGCGGCGTGAAGGATGCATTCCTGGGCGGTTGGGATGTGACGACGGTGACGTTGCTGGAGACAGGTCCATGGCTGACACCGACCATTAGCGGTTCTGCGGACCAGTCCAATACGAATGTGGCCAACCGTGGCGTCGATCCTGCGGCCGGATGTTGTGTCGAATAACTTCTACGCCGGACAGTCCCGGGCACAATACTTCAACCTGGCGGCATTTTCGCCAACCCCCGCAGGCGCAGGACGCTTTGGGAATGCGGGCGTCGGGATTCTGCAGGGGCCGGGAACTGCCGCAGTCAGTCTCGGTGTCGCGAAGGGATTCCGCATCACGGAAAAGATGCATGCACGCTTCGAGTCAACCTTTACGAATGTGCTGAACCATACCAACTTTGCTCCTCCGGTAACGGCGATCGACAGCTCGACCTTCGGCGCTCTGACCGGGCCACAAACCGCAGAGAACGCGGGGAATCGTACCGGTCAGGTCGCCCTTCGGGTTGACTTCTAAAGCATTTTCCGCCGGATTTCACCAGGGTTGAGGGGAGCAGCGGCAAGGTTGTGTTGCACTTCCGGCCAGGAACCTCAAGCCCTGCTCTGAGTTGCATGAGCAGGGCTTGGGTAGAACTATTGCAAACGTCAGTGAGTATATATAGACGAAGAGCGGCCACAGTGTGGCCGCTCTTCGTGGTTCAGTTTGTCATGGCGACGTCAGTGCCGGCAGACCCTTCCAAGATACCAACGCAAGCCCCGCTTTCCAGGTTTTGGAGAAGGAGCGGAGCAAGGCCGCAGACCATAGAAGGATTTGAGGTGCAGGGAGAGCAATTCGTGAGCTACCAGGGAAGTATTGCGCATGGCCGTTTCCTCCTTTTATGAAGATCAGCAGCCGTAATTGTGGCCTTCTTTGTTTTCCAGCTCCCAGGGGTAGGTCTGGAGGGGCGTGAAGGTGCGCTGGAAGAAAACATCGTCTACTACGTAGGTTTCGCCGTTCTCGCCCTTCACGATCCAGTCGCCCTTAGACACGTTGCAGAATCCGGTATCGGTAGCAATGGTTTTGGAGTGTTCGCACTGCGTGGCGTCTACGAGTAGCGGTCGAAGTGTACGGAATGTACTCATAAAGTCCTCCGTTGGCAACAACAGCCAACGTCTTTATTAGAGGACTTCTTTCGTAAAGATTGCGATGTGGAGTTGTGAGGGATTCGTAAAGGTGAGCGCCTCTTGCTTGCTCCATTTTTCCGTTTCCACCGGTCTCTATCCCGTTATTTTTGAGCGTCGGAACCAGTTGGCCAGCCTACGACCGGCTGCGCCCAACCATTGGCCGCAAGCCAATGAAGCAGCAGATCGGGCCACACTTGCAGATCCACATCACTCTGGGCGAGCCCAAGACCATGTGATCCGTGCTGAAAGAGATGCATCTCGGCCGGCACGTGGTTGGTTACCAGCGCCTCATAAAACATCACGCTGTTGAGAACGGGAACCGTTGCATCATCGGTCGTGGAGAAGATGAAAGTTGGCGGCGTCTGGGGTGTCACCTGCTTCTCATTCGATAAGAGGCTGACAAGCGCCGGATCAGGATTATCGCCGAGCAGATTATTTTCCGATCCCACGTGTACGTAGGGCTTGGTCATGGTGATGACGGGATATGCGAGCACCATGAAGTCAGGACGGCTCGATTCATGCTCAATCGCATCGGGCGCATCCGGCTGGCCAGAGTCAAAGTGAGTCCCCGTGGTGGAGGCCAGATGACCGCCGGCGGAAAATCCCCATATACCGATGTGATTCTTGTCTACGCCGTACTCGCCGGCATGCATGCGAACGGTCCGCAGAGCGCGCTGCGCGTCTTCGAGTTCGACAGGATAGTGGTACTTCGGCCCAAGCCGATACTTCAGCACAAATGCAGCAATCCCATGGCTGTTCAACCAGACCGCAATCTGCGCCCCCTCATGGTCGAGCGCAAGATGCTGATATCCACCACCGGGAGCGACGACAACCGCGGTGTGCGTTGGATTCGATGGAGGAAGATACGTAGTCAGCGTTGGGATATCCTCAGCCGCAATCCCCAAAGCTCCAGGGGCGGCATTCGCCCATAACGGCACTGCGGTGTGACCGTCGGCAGGTGCGACATCCATCACATGCGTTTGCGCCTGCATCGGTATCGCTACAACGCTCAAAGCCAACCCTGCCAGACATAGAAAATTCATCTTCTCCTCCTGCGGATGCGAGTCAACAGGTAGAAACGATCGGGTGCAATTACTCCGAAGTGAAGGTGCCAGCCGGCAGACCGGCCTTATTGTAGAGGAAGGTCGTGACGACACCCGACCAGTCATAACGCACGAAGCGAGGAAAGGGTATCTGGGGAGAAGAGACGAGAACCGTGTCGCTGTCTCCGATCTTCTCAATCTTTGCCGTGGCCGGCATAAATTTGTGATCGTCTCCCGCCAGCTCAAAACCGCCAACTTCCTGACCGCGTGTTGTGAGTCCCTCGGCGTGAGTGAACCATACCCGCATGGCGTTAGGCTCAGTCGTGGCTTGCAGAAATTCCGGTGAGCTGTATTCGATCTTCTCGCCGTAGACCGTGGCGAGTGCGGCGAGTGCGAGGCGGTTTCCGACGGTCTGCTTGTCGGGCGGATGAACGTTGTTTGGTGTGCCTACATCCAGCGTGACCGCCATGCCGGTATTGCGCATAAAGAGTGTGCGCCGCTGGGCGTCACGGACAACCGGCCAACCGGGGGCGGGTGAATTGTAGCTGGAAATCTGCACGAAGAAGAAGGGGAAGTTGCCTTCGCCCCATTGGTTTCGCCAGTCGGAGATGAGCGTGGAGAAAACCCGCAAATAGTAGGGGGCGCGTTTCGCATCGCTGTCGGTCTCGCCCTGGTACCAAATGGCGCCCTTGATCGTGTAGCGCGTATAAGGGGCGATCATGGCATTGAAGAGAGTTCCGGGCGTCCATGCTCCCCCATAATCCGATGGGATGCGAGGGTGCGAGGGAAGGGGCTTTCCTGCTGCCTGGGCAGCGGCATCCTCGCGTGCGTAATTGGCCCGGATTTGATCGGCACGACCCTGGTCCCGGGCGATCGTCGCCGCATCCTCAAAGACCGAGGTGAGATTGGCGTCCGCCAACCCATCGAGACTGATCCAGGAGTGAGCCGGCGTGCCACCCCATGTGGTGTCGATGAGTCCGACGGGGACTTTCTCCCGCTCGGAGATCTCCCGGCCAAAGAAGTAGGCGACCGCGGAGAAGTGGCGGGCGGTCTCTGGCGTACATTCCGTCCAGGTGTCTGAAGCTTCGGTTAGTGGAACGGTGGATGTTGCTCTTTTCTGTATGAGGAGGCGAATCCGTGGATGATTGGCCGCGGCGATCTCCTTTTCGCTATCCTTCATGGGCGCGGGATTCGCGCCGGTAAAGCCGGTAAGAGGGAACTCCATATTCGATTGCCCTGAAGCCACCCACACATCGCCCACGAGAATATCCTTACGCTCGATTGCCGTGGTGGTGGAGTCACCGCTGATCGTGAGCGTGTAGGGGCCTCCGGCGGCTTCCGGTTTGAGCCATGCTTCCCAGTTTCCGGTGGGGTCGGTTTGCGCAGTGAGCGTCTGGCCATGGAAGCGGATGGTCACGTTTTCTCCGGGGTTTGCCGAACCCCAGATGCGGACCGGGTGGTCGCGTTGGAGCACGGCGTGATCGGAGAGAAGATTTGGCAGGTGGACTTCTGCAGCAACAGTCAGTGGAAGTGCAAGCGAAAAGATCAGGAGCAGGCGGATGACTCGCATGGTTAATCTCCGACAGTAGCCAAGGGAATTTCGATGAGCGACGGACGCTATTGGCGTTAGCGCGGTATCGTCCGTGAATGCCCCTGCCACGATACCATCCGCCGGCAGCGAGCGGAGGGGATCTGGTTGATGTTCCGGGCTTGAGCACGTAGAATAGTGCTGCACGTAGATAGGTGCAAAGGTGAAAACCAATATAACCCTGAAAATCGAAGCGGATCTGCTGCGGGAAGCTCGCGTTCTAGCTGCCGAGGAAGGCACCTCCATTAGTGCCTTACTTGCGGCCCGGCTGGAGCAGGCGGTGCGCGAGCGCAAGGGCTATCATCAGGCTCGCAGGCGTGCCGTGGCCCGTCTGCGCAAGGGCTTTGACTTGCAGTGGACGCCGGCTCGTTCACGGGATGAACTGCATGAGCGATAAGTGCTTCGTCGACACCAATATTCTGGTCTACGCCCACGACCGTTCAGCTGGCGTCAAACATCAACGCGCTCAAATGCTGTTGGAGCAGCTTTGGGATTCGGGTCAGGGCGTATTGAGTACGCAGGTTTTACAGGAACTATGCGTCAACCTTCGTCGCAAAGCCAGCCAACCTCCGCCGCCGGAGGAAGTTCGCCAGCTAATACGTGATTACTCGACTTGGGAGATCGTCACCAACACGGCCGAGTCGGTTCTCCAGGCACTGGATATCGAGATGCGCTACAAGACTTCCTTTTGGGACGCACTGATTTTTCAAGCTGCGGAAAGTTCGGGCGCGTCGGTCCTCTACTCCGAAGACCTGGCAACGGGACAACGCTATGGGGCGATTCAGGTTGTGAACCCGTTGATCTAACGCCAAACTCCCTCCGTGTCGCCCTACAGTGGAATCTTCAGCACCTTCTCGATATAGTTCGGCCGTAATCCGGGCGCTCTCCTGCGGTGGGCGCCAGGGAGACGTATCCAGCTCGACGTTCAAGAAGCCTCTCCATTGAATGCTGTCCAGGTAGGCCTTCAGGCCAGGAAAATCCACGCCGCCGGTACCCATAGGAAAGAAATAGGGAGTCTTCATCTGGTCGACTTCGGGCCCTGGCACGTGCTTGGTCCCGCCGCGGTTTTCCGGCTGGGTATCCTTAAAGTGGTATTCAAGGACGCGCATGCCATACTGCTTACCCATCGCCAAAGGGTCCATCCCCGCCATGGTGAAGTGGCCCGTGTCCAGCACCAGCCCGACATATTTCGGGTCGGTGTTGGCCATGATGAAGTCCAACTCGTGCTCGGTCTGGAGCTGGCTGTTCAGGTGGGGGTGAACCCCGAGCCGCATGTCCAGCTCTTCACTCATCCGCTTGCCCGAGGGCATTGAGCGTACCGGCCATGACCTTCAGGTCCTCATCCGTGGTGCCGCCGGGCCGCCGGCGCCCGGTGTTCGTTTTTTGCACCTGGCATCCGAACCGCCGGCTGAAGCGGGCCATGTCGAAATGGTTCTCGATCACGGCCTCCCGGGAGTCGGATCCTCAAAGCGGGTGTTGCCTTTGGCCGAGCCGCCGGTGATGCTCACGAAATTGACGCCGATTTCGAAGATGCGGCGCATCAACCCCTCGGCGTCATCCGGGTAATACAGAGTGTCAGGACGGCAAAACGAGGCGCCGAAGATCTCCATGTAGCGGAAGCCCACCTCCCGGCCTTCGCGCATGCCCTTGAAGGGGTCGCCCTCCCAGCCACCCCGGGTATTGGTCGTATACCCGATGCGGTATTGTTGCTGCTGCACGTACATCGGCAGCGTGCCGCACAGGCTGGTCCGCACACGCCGGGGTTTGGGCAGCCGCCGGGTGCGCGGCCGCAGCAACGCCCGACGCCAACAGCGCTCCGGAACTGGTTAGAAACTGTCTGCGATCCATGGCATTTCCTTTCAACGGCTTACGCCTTTAAAGCGGCGGTAAATGATAACCCGCGGGAGGATCCAGGAACAAAGCCATAGGCTCGCCTACCAGCCTCATGGTAATATCTACGATAGATCATCGTGTGATCCTGCTTTGTCGAGGGAGGGAAAGATGAAGATCAATCCTGACAAGTGCGTGGCTTGCGGAAACTGCACCTACGTTTGTCCCATGGGGGCCATCTACATCGACCCCGTGCTGAAGCGGGCGACGATCAATCGCGACGAATGCGTAGAGTGCTACGCCTGCTACAACGGGCTGAGCCAGGAACACCTGAACCCTACCCTGGTGCGCACCGTGCGCCGCGTCTTCGCGGCGTTGCGCATTCGCTTTGAACCCGAACCCGATGTTTGCCCCACCGCCGCTTTCGAACCGGACGAGCTCACCTGGCCGCGCGTCGTGCGGCGGGCATTCTCAGACCCGAGCGTGCCCCACGAGTCGACCGGCGTCGAAGGCCGCGGCACCGAAGAGGTGAAGACCAACGATGTGACGGGAAGAGTGAAGGTGGGAGACGTCGGCTTCACCATCGAATTTGGCAGACCCGGTGTCGGGGTTCGTTTCCGCGAGATCCAGCAAATGTGCTGGGCCCTGGCGCAGGCGAATGTCAGCTTCGAAAAGAAGAACCCGATTACGTCGTTGATGTCCGACGTAAGCACCGGCACTCTGCGCGCGGACATTCTGAATGAAAAGGTCATGTCGGCGATCGTAGAGATCAAGGTTCCGGTCGCGCGCACGGAAGAGATTATTCGCCTGGTCTGGGAGGTGGAGAAACGGCTGGACACGGTGGTCGCGCTCGGCGTCGCGACGCGCTGCGGCGAGCACGGAGAAGAGGATGATCGTCGCCCCCATTCTTGAACGGCTGGGATACAAGCTGCAACGCGCGAAGACGAATATAGGTTTGGGCCAGATCGTTCAACCAACAGGCGAACCTGCCAGGGAGACTGCAAACGTATGACCAATACACTCCATCGGTTCGGCGATGCCGAGAGCTTCCGCGACGACTACATCGTCTTTGCCATCCCCAGCAAGAGCAACAAAGATCCGAATGCGCTGCCGAAACTCCACCGCTTCCTGGAAATTGCGATGGAGTATAAGCCGGTGAATCTGGGGGAAACCCGGCACGGAGGCGCGCTGCGGTCCTCCAAGAATCTGGGCCCGTTGGCGCACTGGAAGCGGGATATGAAGCCGGACTTTCAGGCCGTAATCAAAGGCCTCACCGTTCCCACCACCTGCGCCGCGGTCTTCGACAATCCTGCCGCCGCGGAGCAGTTCGTCAAGCGCATCAAAGAAGAGAATCTGGGGATGAGCGTCAACATTTCGACCTCCATCGAGGGCGCGGAGCGTTGCTGCAACTACGCCTGTATCGACAGGCACAGCGTGGGCTACTCCCTGGGCTTTGAAGGGAAGACGGAAAAGATTCCCAATTCGCAGGTCGCGACGCTCTCGACCATGTGCGGACATGGAATGATCAGCCACTCGCTGGCCAAGAAAATGATCGACTTCGTAAAGGAAAATCGCCGGAGCCCGGAGCAGGCAGCGACCTACCTCTCGCGCTTCTGCTCCTGTGGTATCTTCAATCCGTCGCGCGCCAAGAGGATTCTCGAAGATGCCCGGACGAATTCGAAATAGTCGTCCTCAGCTGGCCTGGTGCTGTTGTTTGCAACTTCCCTGGTTGCAGAAGTCAAGGTACTCAAGAACTTTACCCTGATCGACGGCACCGGCCACGCCCCAGTGGCCCATGCGGCCATGATTCTCGACAACGGGCGCATCCAATGGGTGGGGCCGGCGGCACGGCTGAAGGCTCCTCCTTCGGCGCAGGTCATCGATCTGCAGGGCAAGTACGTGATGCCCGGCATCATCAATCTGCATGTTCACCTCGGCGCCACCATCGGCCTGGATCAAAACGCAAAGTTCTTCACCCCTGAAAATGTCGAGAAGGATCTGAAGACCTACGCTTCCTACGGCGTCACCACCGTTCTCAGCATGGGCACCGATAAAGACTCCATCTTCAAGATTCGTGATGAACAGCGTGCCGGGCGTCCGAGCGAAACTCGCGTTTACACCGCAGGACAAGGGTTCGTCTTCAAAGGCGGCTACGGCGGTCTCGAAGGGGTGAACCAGGGCGTCGCCACGGTGGCGGAAGTAGAGCCTGCGGTCGCCGCTCAGGCCGCGAAGCACGTCGACTTTATCAAGCTATGGATGGACGACCACCTGGGCACCAAGAAGAAGATGCCTTACGACATCGCCCAGGCCATCATCGAGAGCGCGCACCGGCACCATCTGCGCGTGGTGGCGCACATCTTCTATCTGCAGGATGCCAGGCAGCTGGTCGATTACGGAGTGGACGGTCTGGCCCACAGCGTCCGCGACAAGCCCGTCGACCAGGCGTTCATTGACGATATGAAGCGGCATGGAACCTGGCAGATGGCGGCCACGCTCTCCCGTGAAGGCTCCATGTTCGTCTATGGGCAAACGCCTCCCTTTGCCAACGATCCATTCTTCACCCGCAGCGTCTCGGCCGACGTGGTCGCCAAATTGAAGAGCCCTGCGTATCAGCAGACGATTCGATCGGATCCTGATTTCAGCCATGTACCCCGGATTTCTGCACACCGCGGAACATAACCTCAAGACCCTTGCGGATGCGGGCGTGCCTTATGGATTTGGCACCGATAGCGGTCCTCCGGGGCGTTTTCCCGGCTACTTCGCCCATTGGGAAATGGAGCTCATGGTGCAGGCGGGTTTGACTCCGATGCAGGTGATCACCGCCGCCACCGGAAATGCCGCCTGCGTTCCTGCATGCCAAGGACTTGGGCACCCTCGAGGCAAACAAGTGGGCCGATCTGATCGTGCTGGACAAGAATCCGCTTGACGATATTAAGAATACCCGCACCATCGACGCCGTCTATATCGCTGGAAATCGCGTCGCTGGCCCGGCGCCGCGTAACCTGCAACGAAAAGAGACAGCAGATCCCTCCACTTCGCTACCGCGGATTTCCTGTAAAAGCCTGGTGGTGAGGTCGCGCTTCATGCGCTTTTACGGAAAGGCGCTAGCACGACTAAAGAGGCTGCGGTAAGACTCCTGGAGGGGGCGAGGGTCGTTCCCTCAGCGGCTAAAGCTGCAGCTGTTTGCAATAGTTTACGTACGACCTAAAGGTCGTACCCTTCAAAAGCATTGGGTTTTCCGCAGCCTGTAGAGTCGCGCCCTCAAGTTTCTACATATCACAGCGGGCGGATAGATCAAAATCTGCAAAACACGCGGGTTTTCTGGTAGTCACAACTGTGACGCTTTGTATCAGGGCATCCAAGGGATCTGGCGTTTCTTCAACTGGTCTGGAGCCGTTGACTGGCGTTGATCCGCAGATACAGCACGGTGGCCACCACCGAAAGGCCAGCCATCACCAGGAACGGCGCGCTCCATCCGTACAACACGACAAGATAGGCCGACAGCGCGGAGGCGATGGCTCCGCCAAAGTTGCCGCAGGTATTCATGACCGACGAAACCGAACCCGCGGAATCCCCGCCGATGTCGAGCGTGATGGCCCAGGAAACACCCACCGTCGACTCCAGCGCAAACATCGCCACGCAGGAGAGCCACACACGAGGTCATCGAGTTCGTCGTGAGACAAGCGGGTACGATACACACAGCCGAGACCAAAAAACCTCCCGCTCCCACCATGCGGCGAGCCGTCTTGAGATCGCCCGACCACTTTGCCCAGAAATCGGAGAACCATCCGCCAAACATGTCTCCCACCGTCCCGGCCAACAAAGGCAAACTCGCGTAGAAGCCCATCTGCTTAAGATTGAATCCGCGATGGTCATTCAGATACTTGGGAAACCAAACCAGATAAACAGACAGGTTGTAGGCGTAGCAGAAATACATCGCCGAAAGAATCCACATCTGCGGGCTGCGCCAGAATGCGTTTCCAGGGAACACTCTGCGTGCTCTTAGCTCCCGCGCGGCAAGCTCGAGAGACGAGCGAATCAGCTCGCGTTCCTCAGCATTGACGGACTGGTGCTCATCCGGAGTGTCGCGGTAATACCAAAACCAGACCGCAGCCCAGATCAATCCCAGCGAACCGCAACAGAGAAAGGCCGCGCGCCATCCATAGCGGGCGATGATGAGCACCACCAGAGCCGGCGTAAGAGCGCCCCCGAGCCGGGAGCCGGCGTGGGTGGCGCCCTGGGCAAAACCGCGCTCCGTGGGCAACATCCAGCGGGAAAGCGACCGGGTAGCAATCGGAAAAGCACCCGCCTCGCCCATGCCAAAAAGAAAGCGAATCAACGGCCATCGATCCCGCGCTCCAGGCCAACACCGTCGCGCAGGTAAAAAGGGACCACCAGCTCACGATGAGCGTCAGCGCGCGCCGGGGACCGATACGATCGCCCAACCAACCGCCGGGTATCTGAAAAAGAGCGTAGGCCCACTGGAACGAGCTCAGAATCCATCCCATGGTCACGATGGAGAAGCCGAACTCCTTCTGGATGGATGGAACCGCGGAGGAGATGACGACACGATCGATATAAGTGATCATGTAGGCGCCGATCGTCAGGCCTAACACGATGTAACGAACGCGGGTTGGACCGCCCGTCGGGGCGAGAAGCCCGGGCACCTCGGTCACCGGATCGTTACCTGGCGGCATTTGGCCTTTTCTCATCCGACCAGCTTGATAATTGATCTATCATCCTACGTGGCGCGAGGGAGAAGTCTACACACAAGCGAGTTGCCTGTGGCTAGGCAAAGGGCGGTTGCGAGCACGGCCGGTGCTGCGATGATAAATGAACGAGCAGCAGCCGATTTTATGCCCACCTTTGCCGAAATTGAGCCACTTTCTCTGAGCGATCGCGTGATCAACGCGCTTAAAGACGCCTTCTTTGCCGGCGAGCTCAAGCCGGGCGATGCCATCGTGGAGCGGGAGCTTGCCCGGCAGATGAAGGTTGGGACCCCTGTGGTTCGCGAGGCGCTGATTTCCCTCCAGGGACAAGGTTTCGTCCGCCGGGTGACGAATACCGGCACGTTTGTGACCCAATTTACGACCGCCGAAGTACGCCAGCTTTATACCCTGCGGGTGGAACTGGAGCTGTTGGCGTTGCAGTGGGCGAAGCCACGGGTCACGGAAAACGATCTGAAGGAGCTCAGCCGCCAGATCGCGAAAGTGGTGGAAGCGGGTGAGAGAGGCGACCGGCGCCAATTCCTGGAGCTCGATTACGCATTTCACCGGCAAGTGCTGGGCGCTCTCGGGGAACGCTTATCTTGCCGAAACTCTGGACCGCCTGATGGCGCCGCTCTTCATCTTCGTTGTCCTGGCCAGCGGCGCTCCATTAACCGGGTCGATGGGCAGAGAGCACTATGAACTCGTCAACGCGCTGCAGAATACGGAAGAGCCCGAATTTACCGTGGTTGTCCGCAAGCGGCTCTCCGGCATTTGCCTCCCGCTGGCTGGCTGCTTTCAGCAACCCGGAAGCCGGTCAGCGGCTCAGTGCACGCTAAATTTAGCCTAGCTGACCTCTATTCCAATTTGTGCCGAAGCGAGGGCCGGGAGACGAAGCAGACAGGGTTACCCGCCCCCGGAACTCCGGTCGACTGGATAACGACAAGAGCCAATCCATTGAATGCTTTACGGCTGTGCCCCTGGTAGCTCTCGTGACTATCGGGCCGTCCATTGTCGACGCCCAGGATGCGGCCCGCACCTTGCAGGGCGAACGTGATCTCGTCGTCGGCGGTTGGAACCACCCTTCCCTCCGCATCCAGCACCTGGACTGTGACGTGCGCGACATCGCCGGGGCGGCTGGTGATGCGCGGCCGATCCACCGTCAGACCCAGCTTCGCCGGGCTGCCGGTCGTCTGAATCTCGACCGTCCGAATGACCTTGCCGTCTTTCACTCCATTGGCAGTTAGGGTTCCCGCGGTATAAGGGAACATCCCATGACAGATGAAGGTCCGCCGTTGTCTGCAAGGCCTTTGCCCGCGGAGGATAATTTCCATATGTGCCCACCATGCCGGGACGAGGAAAAGCATATCCCTTCGACGCCCAGGCTCTTGCCATTGAGGAATAGTTCTACCGTGTCGCAGTTGGTATAGCAGGTCACCGTAATGACCTTTCCTTCTTTCCCCGCCCAATTCCAGTGGGGAAACAGATGGAGCACCGGTTCGCCGGTCCATCTACTTTGATAGAAGTAGTAGGCATCCTTGGGAAATCCGCATGTATCCAGGGCGCCGCTCGAGCCAATCTTCGAGGGCCAGCGGGATTCCCCCAGATAATCGATGCCAGTCCAGATAAAGTCGCCGCTGACGTAGTCGTAGGTCTGGATAAACTTCTGCAGCTGTTCCACCTCGATGGCAGTAGTTGGCGGCCCTGCCAAAGAAGGGGTCATCCGGCTCTTCGACGGCGTATGCCCCGCGCGGCGCCGAAAATCGCAGCTCGTCTCTGTGCCGATAAATCGCCGGTTAGGGTAAGCATGACGATCGATGCTGTAAAACTTCTCCCGGCGGTCTCGCCAGCGATCCACGTAGTTATACCCGACGACATCGAGCTTCTCCGAGAAACTCCGGCAATGCCGCCTTGGGTTCAGCGGCGATCTGGTCGCACGCCACAGTCACTAACCGCGTCGGATCCTTACTGCGAATGATGTCCAGGAGCGCCTGCAATGTTTCCGGTCCCATGAGGATCGCTCTGATCGGGTACTTCGTTGCCGGCGCTCCATATCACGATCGACGGGTGATTCCGGTCTCGCTCGACCATGGCGGACATATCGCGCGCCGACCACTCGTCAAAATATTTGTGATAACCGTAGATCGGCGTCTGCAACTTTGGCTGTTTCCACTCGTCGAAGGCCTCGGCCATGACCAGGAAGCCCATCTTGTCGAGCAGATCGAGAAGCTCCGGCGCGGGAGGATTGTGACTCAGCCGGATGGCATTGCAGCCCATCTTCTGCAGCAGCTCCAGGCGCCGCTCCCACATTCGTTCCGGTACAGCCGTACCGACTGACCCGCAGTCGCCGTGGATGCAGACGCCGTTCATCTTGACGTGTTCCCCGTTGAGCAGAAAACCCCTGTCCACATCGAATTTGACCTCTCGTATGCCGAAGGTTGTCGTCTCCTGATCGAGCTGCTCTCCGCGAGATCGCAAGGTGCTTCGCACGCGGTAAAGATTTGGGGTGGAAACCGACCATAAAGCCGGCGAGGCAACGCTGCAAACGTTGATCGAAGGTGCCTCGCCTCCGTGTTGAATCGACATCGTGCTGCTGCCCTGCTGCACCACTGTTCCCGTTCTGGTCCAGTATTTCTGTTGTCAAATCACAGGCTGCGTCACGATCGCTCTCATTCATGACGCGAGTCGTGATTTCAACCGTCGGCGCTCTGCGGGCGAAATCGATGGCGTGGTGACGAATGTTCCCCATTGGGCGATGTGAATCGGATCCGTGATGATGAGCCAGGTGTGCCGGTAGATGCCGGAGCCGGTGTACCAGCGGCAGTTCGGCTGCAGAGAGTTGTCTACGCGCACCGCCATCTGGTTGGGCCTTCCGGCAGGGTTAAGATGAGGCGTCAGATCATAGGAAAAGGTAATGAACCCATACGGCCGCATCCCCAGGGACGTTCCGTTGATCCACACTTCGCTGCGCTGGTATACCCCATCGAACTGCAAGACAACGCGTTTCCCCCGCGTGGTTGCGGGAAGAGTGAACTGCTTCCGATACCAGCCAATGCCTGTGGGCAGGTAAGCTCCGGTACCCGCGCCTGGAGCGTCTTCGCTGAAAGGACCTTCGATGCTCCAGTCATGAGGAAGGTCGAGCGTTCTCCAGCTGCCGTCTTGAAAGTCAGGCGATTGCGCGCCCTCCGTATCCCCCTTGGAGAACTTCCATTGATTGTCGAAATTTGATCTTCGATCTGGATGAGCAGGCAATGCCGGCTTTGGAAGGGGCGAGAGCGTCAAGCTTCAATGCGGATGCGACTCCAGCCTTGGCGGCATCGCCCAGAAAATCACGGCGGGTCGGACTATAAGACATGAAGCAGCCTTTCAGGGAACGGAAAAAGAAGCATATAGGCCCAGCAAGGCTGTGGATACCGACTTTAGTCGGATTCGCGGAAGACGATGGGCGCGTAGGCTTATCGGGCAACAAAAGTCGACGATCAAACACATGCGGCGGCCGCGAGGTAGGTGCGCCCGGCGCGCTCCTTTAAGGGGTTATCTCCATGAATGGCCGCCGGTTCGCTCGGATAATCCTCGAGCCTCACCGTCTGCGTTCCTCTGCTCTGGGCGCAGAATCAGAATGGCATGGCGCCTTTCTCGATGGACCACCGGCGCGCAGCCCTGACTCATTCGCCGGTGGACGTCTCCTTCCTGCTGAACGCCCCGGCCGGCAAAGACGGATTTGTCAAAGTTCAGAACGGCCACCTCGCAACCGGCAACGGCCACAGGATTCGATTCTGGGGCGTCAATATCACGGACTGGAGCAAGGGTTCGCGGCAGATACCGTCGAAAGACGATGCACCCTTTTGGGCCGCGACCCTCGCCCGATTTGGCGTAAACAGCGTCCGCTTTCAGTTCCTCGACCTCGAGGTTCCGCGAGGCCTCATCTCGAACGCCACGGGCAACACGCGATCCCTGGACCCGGAGCAGTTGGACCGCGAAGATTACTTCATCGCTGAGCTGGAGAAGCGTGGCATCTATGTCGACTTCAATCTGTTGGTCGGACGCCCGTTCCAGGAGGGGGATGGCGTGCACGACGCCAAACTGCTGCGCCAGGGAGCGAAGGGTACGTCCTTTTTCGATGCTCGGCTGATCGAATTGCAGAAGGAATATGCGCAACAGCTACTGACCCATCTCAATCCCTACACCAAAGCGAAATATACTGACGATCCGGCGGTAGCGATCGTAGAGATCAACAACGAAAATGCGATCAACGTCGGCTTCCACGCGCCGTCGCCGTTCTATGAAGATGAGCTCACGTCGATCTATAACAGCTGGCTGAGGAAACACCGAAACCAGGAGCAGGTTGCCAGGCTTCGAATCATTTCCGGGGTCGCGCCGGATGGCCCGGTGCCGCTTCTCGGTGGGAGAGGACAAGCCGCAAAGGCGCCACCGGAGCGGTTTTATGCAGAGGCCGAATTCTACAACGATCTGCAGCGCGGCTATTTCCTGGATATGGAGAAATATCTCAAGCAGACGCTGGGATCGAAGTCGCTTGTCATTGCTACGGCAGATCATAGCCATTCCAGCAGCGGCTATCCGATCCTGCTGGCCACTTCTTCGATGGACATTATCGACGGGCACACCTACTGGCAACATCCTGAGTACTACGTCAGAAAACTTCCCATGGTGAATGACCCTTTCAACTCCATGGTGGTCGAACTCTCCCGCTCCGCAATCGCAGGCAAGCCCTACACGGTCAGCGAGGTCAATGAGCCGTTTCCAAATGACTACGCCGGCGAAGGCATACCGGCGCTAGCGGCCTATGGCAGTTTGCAGGATTGGGATGGGATCTTCTGGTACACCTTCGAGCCGAAGATCGATGCAGCCTGGAAGCCCTATGTCGGTGACCCTTTCGATATTTCGCTTGACCCGGTAAAAATGCCGGAGCTAGCGGAGGGAGCGCTCATGTTTCTGCGCGCGGATGTCGAAAAAGCTCGCAGCACAAGCGAACGCTCGTACTCGCAGCAGCAGGTCTTCGATAGCATGCTCATTCCCACAACGGAACGGCCCTTTTATACCGCGGGGTTTCCGTTCTATCTGCCCTTGCAGCACGAGGTGCGCATCTCCTCGTTGAACGGGCCGCCCACGCAATCGTTTGGCGAGATCTCTCCGCCCAATCCCATTCTCTCCGACACGCGAGAGCTGGCTTGGTACACATCGCCGCAGCAGACTGGATTGATAACGGTCGACACGCCGCGAAGCCAGGCGCTCATCGGCTTCGTCAAGGCGCAGGGGAAGGCGGTCAGCAATCTTGCCGCCGATGTCCGCAACAACTTCTGCACGATTCTGCTCAGTTCCATGGACACGCAGCCGATCGCGACCAGCGCAAAACTGCTTCTGGTAGCCGGCGGTACCGTGGAGAATACGCGGTCAGGTCTGGAATAGCGCGGGAACGGATGTGACGGCGCCGGGTGGATCTCCCACCTTGGTGGACCAGGTCAAAGGTACGATCACGTTACGCAAGATCCAAGGCGCGCACGCAGTGAGCCTTCAGGCTATTGGACGGTGCTGGTCAGCCAGTCGGGGCACCCGTTCAGGCGGCCGCGAGTGGCAAGACTGGAAGATACCCGATCGGCGACACAACAACGACGTGGTATCAAATCACCGTCGCGCGCTAATCTTTCGGCGGAGTAGCCTGGGACACGCAACGCTTCGCTTAGGAGCATATTTGGGCAATGGCCCGTGTATATTCACGTTGGAAGTAAGCTTGTCCCGCAGGGAAGCAATACTGGTCGAAGCGAGATCAGAGGGGAAACGCAACGGGTGATCAATAGGCTGAGGGGCAAGCTGCAGCCGGCCAGGCAAATGTTCCATGGCCGTGCCTTCATTTGGGTCGCGGTGGTGTATTTGAGCGTCGCGGCATTAGTCGCGCAACGCGCGGATAGGCCCGACACGGTAAAGAATCCGTTTTCAGGAGATGCTGCGGCGATCGCTGCCGGCAAGGTGTTGTACGAGCAAACATGCCAATCCTGCCACGGAGGAGAGGCGCGGGGAGATCGTGGTCCAGCGCTGGCAACGGGAAACTTCAGACATGGCGGCGAAGATAACGACCTTTTTCAGACCATACGGACCGGCGTTCCCGGTACGCAAATGCCTGCCTTTTCCGCTCTGTCTACAGACACCATCTGGCGAATCATTGCTTATATTCGGAGCCTCAATAGCACCCGGGCCGCCGCGAACGAAGTGGTGGCGGGCGATGCCGTAGCAGGCGAAAAGACGTTCTGGGGCAAAGGCGGATGCGGCTCGTGCCACGAGGTGAACGCCCGTGGCGGAAATGTTGGACCCGATCTGTCGGCCGCCGGAACAAGCTCCGCGTCGTACTTGCGCAGCATGATCCTGGACCCGAACAACCCGCCCCTCAAAAGGAGGCGCGTTTTATCGAGCCAAGCGGTGTGAGCGTGAAGACCAAAGACGGCGAGGAGATTCGCGGGATCAGACGCGCCGAAGACAGTTACAACCTGATCCTGACTGACCGCAAGCGGAAAGCTGCATCGGCTGGATAAGCGGGATCTGGTCGAGGAACATACCGAGTTTGCATCGCTGATGCCGGCCAACTACGGTCAGCTTCTCTCCCAGACTGAAATTCAGAACCTTGTTGCTTACTTGAAAACTCTGAAGGCCCGTGACCTTAGCAAGACGATCCAGGTCGATCTGCCGGGCGGCTTGAGTTTTGAAAGGCTGCGCAATGCGCAAGCGGAGCCGCAAAACTGGCTGACGTATTGGGGCGACTACCAGGGACACCACTTCTCTACTCTGCATCAGATCACTCCGGCCAATGTCAAACAACTTCAGGCGCGATGGTCGGTCCAGATGCCAGGGAGTTCCGTACTGGAGTCAACGCCGCTGGTGGTGGATGGCATCATGTACACTTCCGGCCCGCCGGGACAGGTGTTTGCCATCGACGCCAGGACCGGACTTCAGATTTGGAAATATGAACGGCGACAGAAGGTCGTGAATCCGTATCAGACGAATCCTTTTAATCGGGGGGTCGCGGTCCTGGGGAATCGGGTATTTTTCGGGACGCTGGACGCTGCAGTTGTTGCTCTGGATGCACGAACAGGACGGCTGCTTTGGGAAACCCAAGTGGCCGATACGCTCAAGGGCTACACGATTACCGGAGCACCGCTGGCGATCGAGGACAAAATTATTGTCGGAATTGCAGGAGGAGAATTCGGCATTCGCGGTTTCATCGACGCCTATGATGCGGCAACAGGCAAGCGGCTGTGGCGGTTCAATACGATTCCAGGCCCGGGTGAGTTTGGGAACGAGACCTGGAGCGGAGACAGCTGGAAACAAGGCAGTGGGGGCACCTGGCTGACGGGCAGCTATGATCCCGGATCTGGACGTGCTCTATTGGGCGGTGGGCAACCCCGGACCCGACCTGAACGGAGCGGTCCGCGAAGGCGATAACTTATTTACCTGCTCCGTGGTCGCGCTGAATCCAGAAACCGGCAAGCGAAAGTGGCATTACCAGTTCACGCCTGGCGACACGCATGACTGGGACGCCAATGAAGATCTGGTCTTGGCTGATCGAACCGTCGCGGGCGAGAAGCAAAAGCTGCTCATGCAGGCCGACCGTAACGGAATGTTTTACGTTCTCGATCGCACAAACGGGAAGCTTGTCTTTGCCAAGCCATACGTCAGAGAAACGTGGAATGACGGTTTCGACAAAGATGGACGTCCCATTCTGGCGCCCGGATGGAAATCGTCGCCTACGGGCAACATTGTTTACCCGGGCTTGGGCGGCGGCTCTAATTGGCAAAGTCCTTCCTTTGATCCGGTTCGCGGCTTGCTGTACGTGGCAGCAAGTGACGGCGGATTGGGTTATCGAAGTTCCCCGGTGAAGTATGAGGCGGGACGGGAATACATGGGCGGCTCACCCTTCCGGGTTAACGAGCCAAACAGGAATGGCGTGATGGCGATCGATACAAACACTGGGGCGGTGAAGTGGAAATTCCCAATTTCTAATATGTCTGCCGCAGCAGGAGTACTGGCCACCGGCAGCGGGGTCGTGTTCGTGGCCACTGCGGAAGGAAACCTGATTGCTCTCGATGGCAAGTCGGGAGAGTCTCTGTGGCATTTCCAGACGGGGGCTGAAATTGCGTCGTCTCCAATGAGCTATTCGGTAGACGGAAAACAATTCGTTGCTGTTTCCGCAGGGAATGTGCTCTACAGCTTTGCTCTTCCCGAGTAGTGGGGCATTGTGCCTCTGCCGGGTGCCCCATCCTTCGCGCTTTTGCGAAGGGTGGGTTCTGCGAGCATTGATGTGCAGCTGTTTATCGCCACACGGTTGCTTCCTGCGCAAGAGAAGATCCTCGCTGAGAGGGGAGAGCGGTGGATCCCACCCTTCGCGAAAAACGCGAAGGATGGGGCACCCGATCGATCTCTTCACGGCTGGCTTGGACGGAGCTAGCCGTCGCTTTATGACGGCGGAAGATGCTGCAGATTTGCCCGCGCCTGCGCATGATCGGGCGCGAGTTGCAAGGCGTGAAGGAAATCCTCACGTGCTTCGGCAATCCTGCCCGCCCGGGCCTCCAGCACGCCCAGATTGTTCCAGTCGTCGGGGTCGTTGGCCCGCAGACGCAGCGCCACTTTTCGCTCCGCTATCGCCTGCTGCAGTTGCCCGGTGCTGGCCAGCGCCTGCGACAGCAGCGCGTGCAGATCAGGATTGTCAGGCGAAAGCGTGATCGCCTCGCGCAGCTGAGCCACCGCGTCGCCGACGCGTCCCGATAGCGCATAAGCCCCCGCCAGTTGCTCGTGAGCGTCGGCGTCGTTTGGGCGCTGTTGGACGGCGGCTTCAAGAAGCCCCACAGCCTGTTCAGGCTGACTGGCTTGCAAGCGCCAAATCTCCCAGGTTGTAAAGCGCAGTGAAATCGTGCGGATCGATCTGCGAGCGCGGCGCGAAACTCGGCCTCCGCGGCCACAGATTGGCCTTCACTCGCCAGAGCCACTCCAACGCCGCTGTGCACCGCCGCGTCGGAGGGACACTGTGTCGAGCATGGTGCGGAACTGCCGCCCGGCTTCGCTCGTCTGATCATGCTTCAACGCCAGACGCGCCAGATTGAATCGCGCATCGCAGGTCCCCGGATGCGCCGCGATGTCCTGCTTATAAGTTTCTTTCGCGCCTGCTGCCAATCGCCGGAATTCTGCAAGCGCCGCGCCGAGTTCATTCAGCGCGCGTTCGTCGCCAGGATGCAAAGCCAGCAGCGTGCCGATAAGCGGTGATCGCATCCTGATACCTGCCCTCACCGGCCAGCGCGGAGGCCAGGTTATAGAGCGGGATGATGTCGTCTGGTTCCTTGCTCAGCCAGTTCCGCATCCATGCCTCTTCCAGCAACAGCCTCGGATCGGGTCCGTTCGCGGGCCTATTTACCGGCAAAACCTGCAGCCACAGGTGCGCCATCTCGTCTTCGGAGCGATTTCCTGCTTTCACGCGCACCGGCGGGATATGGGGATTGTGCTCGTTGTCAGAAGAGTTGTCGTAGATGTAGCGCATGTGCACGACCGAACCTTTGGGCAGAAACACCGGGTTGCGGTAGCGGTAGACCGACTGCCGGTCAATGTCCCAGCTGGGAATCAGGATCAGCCATTTCTTTTGCTGATCGGGCAGCATCGCCCACGCCTCCAGGCGCTTGCCCAGATAATGCGCGTGCGGATAGATCCCCAGAACCTCAACGTCAACCGGAAGCCGCAGCGCATCTTCGACAACAAAGTTACGTTGGCCGGCCGGAATGTCGAGCGCACTGTCGTGCTCGAGCTGCAGCAACATTGGTTGCTTCGACGGAGGTTGATCGGTGAAGTAAAGCCCAACCTGCGCCGAAGCCACTTCGGGCTTGCCCGAAGGCTTGAGATGCATATTAAGGATCAGGTCATTGCCGGGATCAAGTCTCCATGGCATGCCCTCCGGCTCGACCAGCACCGGCGTGTCCGGTTTCCAAAAGAGGAAGTTACTATCGGGATCGAACTCGTTTCCCGTATCCACCTCAAGCTCCATGCCTGGAACGCCGTCCTTCCACTGCTCAGGATGCTGACGACGAAACGATGCCGTGCGATCGATGAGGATGTTGGCGTGATGAACGATCCGCGGCGTACCCGGGCGGATCTCCATGGCGCGAATGTAATGCGTTTGCTTGAGGGGATAGGGCAGAACGAAGTTGCGAAAGACATCGGTGCCGGAAGCGGCCAGGGTGAACGGGCGTTCCACCGTCAGGATCAAATCTGGCGTGCCATACTGCCAGGTTTCACTGTACTTGGGCGCCGGCGGCGCCGCGGCCGGATCGCCTTCCGGCATGCCGGTCTTAACCCATTTGGCGATCAGCGCGATCTCCTCGTTGCTCAGGCGCCGCTCATCTTCAAAATCTCCATAACCATGCTCCGGCAGCCATGGCGGCATATACCGCGACGAGGTGACGGTAGCCATCTGCTGGCCCCCACCGCAGCGCGTCCTGATAGGTAAGCAGGCTGAACGGGCCCGCGCCGCCGGGGTGGTGACAGGTGGTGCAGTTGTTGTAGACCAGCGGCGCAATCTGGCGAGACCAGGTGACTGCGGGGTCTTGGGTTGTGGCTGGCGACTCGGCGGCGAAAATGTGTCTTGTCGCAATCGCGACACTGGTAGAAGCCGCAACCATCGCGATTGCCAGAATTCAACCTCGGACCCACCGCGACACTCTTCATGGTTGCAAAGTCACAATCGAGCAGCCAACGGGCGGACCTCCGGGCTGCGGGCACAGGTTTGTCAGCAAGGACGGCGCGGATGGCTTCTTCGAGGTCATGATGCATGGCTTGCGGCCGCTCCCTACCCAGGGCAAAATACCGGTCATCGATCCGGCCGCGGTATACCTCGCGCAGGCTCCCCGCCCTCGGGAACAAAAACAGCAGCCTCCGGAGTGATGGTTACGTGCGCCATCCGCACCAGAGTCTGCTTGGTGTCTAAAGCGGTGTAGGCGTTGATCGCAAACTCGGCGTCGTGGGCGCGAACAACGCTGGCATTATCGCCTGGATTCGGATACACGAACCAGAAGCGGACGCCGAGTGGTTCAACTTCCTTTGCCAGGCGCTGAATCTCCGGAATATACCGGTTGGAAATGGGGCAATCCGACGCGGCAAAGAAAAGCACAACGGCCCGTGCTCCAGGCGGCGCGAGCTGTTCGACCGGATGCCCGTTGAGATCGACAGCTGACGTTCCTGTGAGACCGGCGCTCATCGCCAGGGCAAGCAACGATGCACGGATGAGGACGGTCATCAGCGTATACCTCTAGCCAGAAACATCATACGGCGTATCTTGCACTTGCGGATCTTAGAGATGGGCCAAGCCGCGCCGCAAGGCGGCAATAACCGCTTGCGTGCGATCCACCACGTTCAGGCGCATCAGAATCACGCTGACGTGCGACTTGACGGTGGCCTCTTTGATTGACAACTCGTCGGCAATCTCGCGGTTGCTTTTACCGGCAACGAGCAGCGAAAGCACCTCACGCTCGCGCGTGCTGAGCTCACCATCCGGCATACGGGAGGCCAGGGCGCGGGTCACGGGTGGAGGCAGAAACTTACGCCCGGCATACACCTTGCGCAGAGCTTCCATTAATACATCGTGGGGCATGCCCTTGATGAGGTAGCCCATTGCGCCGGCTTCGAGCGCCTGGTGGATGTCCTCATCGCCCTCATAGGTGGTCAGCACGATGAAACGTGCCTGCGGTGCCGTTCGCCGGACAGCGCGGATAACCTCGACACCGCTCTTATCCGGCAGCCGGAGATCCATCAGAGTGATGTCGGGACGATGTTCCCAGAACAGACGAAGCGCCTCCTCCGCAGTTCCCGCCTGGGCGACAACCATCATGTTGGGCTGAGACTGAATGATGGCGGCAATCCCGAAGCGCATGATGGGGTGATCTTCGCAGATGAGAATTTTGATTTTCTGCTCTTCGCTCATAGCATGCTGTCCTCGGCTCCTGGCGCTTGTAACTGGGAACGCCGAATGTTAAACGAAACCGTGGTTCCGCGCTCGGGCGCGCTGACAATCCCCATACGGCCGCCCATGCGTTCCACGCGTTCGCGCATCCCTTCGATCCCATAGTGCTGCGCGCCCTCGGCTTTGCGGGCGGCGGGGTCAAACCCGCACCCATCGTCGCTGATGCTGCTGTTGAGCGCATCGCGGGTGTAGACCAGCTTGATCTGGATGCGCCGAGGACGTCCGTGCAGGGCCCCGTTGTAAACCGCCTCTCGTATCACCATCAGTAACTCGCGCGCCAACGATCCGCGCATGCGAAAGGGCCGGCCTTCTTCCATGCAGCCCACGGCAATGCCAAATTCCTCGCTGGTACGTGCGGCGATGGCGGCAGCCGAGGTCCCCAGGTCTCCGACGGAATCCTCTTTGTGGCGCAGGTTCCACACCGCTTGGCGCGCCTCATCGATGGTGAGCCGCACCTGCTCTCGCGCATGGTCCAAAAGATTTTCCTGCAGCGTGAGATTTTCGCGCTGCAGGCTGGAGATCGCCTCCAGCAGAGCCGAGACGCTGGTGCATCCCTGGATCACGGTGTCATGCATCTCTCTTGCCAGGCGGCTCCGCTCCTCGAGCACGGCTTTGAAGCGGAGGCGCAAAAGGCGGATGCGCGACTGGTAAATGGCCCAAATCAGAAGCGCCGCCGCCAACAGGCAGAGAGTAAGAAACCACCACGTGTCATAGAAGTGGGGTTTCTTTTGCAGGCCGAGAGAGACTTCTGAGACCGCCGATGGATTGTTCGCTTCAAAGGCGACTACGCGGAAGCGATACTCCCCCGCGGGAAGGTTGGTGTAACTGGCAACGCGGCCGGTTCCGGCGTAGATCCAGTCATGGTCGAAGCCTTCCAGCCGGTAGCGAAAGCGCACGTCGTCCTGGGCACGCAGCAGCAAAGGCGCAAAAGCAATTTCCAGGCGCGACAGCGAAGCGGGAAAAACCAGCGGGGAAGTGGAAGGTAACTCGCGGCCATCTGCCGTGATACCGGTGAGCAGCGCTTGCGGGGGCGCCACAGGGGCTTGTGGTTGGGGTAGGATGCGCACCGCACCCTTGCTGCTGGCGAACCAGACGGCGCCGTCCCGGCCCATACAGCCGGAAGGCTGCTCGCCGCCGTACATCCGCGCTGGTCCCGCATCGTAGGGAAGCTCGTAGACAGTCACCTGGAGATGCGTGTCTGCGGCGTCCGGCTCTTCCGGGGGGAGCAGGAAGGAAGAAATTGTAGTCGGGCCACTCAGCCACAGAGAACCGCGCCGGTCCGCGAGCAGTTGGTAGATGCTGTTGCTCGCCAGGCCCTGGGCGGTCGTATACGCCACAATCTTGCCATTCGCGTAGCGAAAAAGTCCATGGCTGCGGGTGCCAAACCACAGAGCTTGATTATGGTCCTCGAGGATGGACCACACTTTTTCCTCTGCCAGCGCGGCGGTGGCCGCGTCGTGCACGAAGGCGCCGGCGTGCAGGTGGCTAAGACCATGATCGGTGCCGATCCAAATGTCACCGTTGCTGTCCTCAATCAGTGCGCGCGTGCTGAAGTAAGCCAGGCCGTCCCGTTCCTGATAGTTCTGCGTGTCCCCGCCGGCGATGCGGCTCACTCCTTCATCGGTCGCTATCCACACGGCTCCATCTCTGCTCTGGGAAAATGACCGCACAAAGTTATTGACCAACTTGCCCGGAGCCGTGTAGTGGATCACGCCCGCGCGGGTCAACCGGTAGATGCCGCTGCCGTCGGTGCCAATCCAAAAATCGCCGGAACGGTCCCGGAAGACTGTGCGGATTGCCACATCCGGTATGTGGGGGAACTTATACGGCCGGGCCACGCCGTCACGGATCGCGAAGGCGCTCGACGAGACCGCCCAGATGGTCCCGTTCGGGTCAGCGGAAATGGTGCCGGAACCGGGATCGGGATCCCCGGGCAGCGATAGCACGCTCACCGGCGTCTTGCTCAAGCGCACCAACCCCTCCTGCGTGCCGATCCAGACCTGCTGCTGCGCGTCTGCGAAGACGCTCAGCACCGTATTACTGGGCAACAGGTTGGCGTTCGTCCAGCGGGAGAATTCACTGTTGGCGTAGCGATAGAGGCCGTGCCCGATGCTGCCGATCCACAGCGCTCCGTCGCTGGTTTGGCGGAGGGTCCGTACCGTTCCCTTGATCTGCTCTACGGGCTGAAATCTTCCCTTGACGAGCCGGTCGAGCCCGCCAACCGTGCCCACCCATATCGTTCCATCCTGGGTCTCCAGGATCGATTTCACCCGATTCTCGCTGTCCATGCCCGGCAGGCGCTTGGTGTTAACGCCGCCTCGATCAAACACCAGAAGCGCGGAGCCGCCTACCCATACCCGATGCTCCCGGTCCTCGATAATAGAATGCACAGCGAGTGAGGAGGTATAGGGGGAAGTATCCACTTGCCGCAACTTACCCTGGATCATTTGGAAGAGACCGTTGTCGGTGCCGATCCAGATGCGCCCTTCGTCATCCTCAATCAAACTACGCACAAAGCCGTTGCTCAAGCCTGCGGTTTGGGTATAGGCGCGAAAGACGCCATCCTTGAGATGCACCAGGCCCCCGCCCTCGGTGCCGAGCCACAGGCTGCCATCGCGTGCGGCAAGGACGCAGAAGACGCTGTTGTCGGCCAGGGCCGGAGTCGTGCTGTGGTTGTACAGATGGAAATGCGATCCGTCGAAGCGCACCAGTCCGCCTGTCGTGCCGATCCAGAGATAACCGTCCTGGGATTGCTGAATCGCCTGCACGGTATCCTCGGGAAGACCGTCCTGGATGCGCCAGATGCGGCGCGTGTATTGCATTGCCGGAGCGGCATTCGTAGCCTTGGAAACCACGGCGGGTGCCGCTACGGCCCACACGCGCGCCAGGGCAGTTTCATTCGCGGAAAATACCGGCAATAGAGCGAAGAGAAGGACCCGCTGGATCCACCGGCCGCGCCGCCGGAAAAGACTGGATCTCCCGCAACTGCTTTGTACACCAGACATTACGTAGCCCTGAACCGGGACGCCCGGCGGTTCTTGAGGATGGAGTGTACCATCTTGCGCGTCGGAAGCGAGCCCCTTTTGGCGCATGTTTATCCTCCGTAAATTTTTTCTAGCAAGTCCTACTTTAGGCGGATTCGCGTCGTGCATTTGAGTGACTAGAGTTCTCTCCGGCTGGAACCCTCGATCACGGACGCGGTGTATCCGCCCCGCGCCTGCAGGTTCCGGCCATTAAAAGGAAGAGGGACAGATCGAATACAGTCGCCTTCTTTCAAAGATTGACAGCATGCCGCTACAGGTGCGGCAAATTTCAATTCGGAGGATCGTTATGATGACGCTGATATCGACTTCAAAGCATGGCCGTCAGCCAGCCAAGGCGACGGCTGGAGCAGTCCGGCGCACAATGCAGTGGATCTCAATGTTACTTCTGCTGTGCGTAATAGCGCTGGTTCCCTCGCGCTCGCCGGCGCAGGCGATCTTTGGCTCGGTCAACGGTACGGTCACCGATCCGAGCGGTGCGGTGGTCCCGAATGCATCCATCACAATAACGGACACAGATAAGGGCACGACCAGGGTTGTGACGACCTCCGACTCGGGTACATATCTGGTCCACGACCTGATTCCCGACCACTATCAGTTCAAGATCGAAGCCCCGGGGTTTGCCATCGTGCAGTCGGAAGTAATTTCGGTCTCGGCCGATAGCTCTTCCCAGGTGAACTTCCAGTTGAAGCCGGGAACCGCCTCGCAGACGGTTGAAGTAACCTCTGAGGCCCCGGAGCTGAAGACCGATCGCGCAGATGTCTCTACCACGCTCAATACGCTTACGGTGGAGGAAACGCCGAATCTCATTCGAAATACCACCAGCCTTGTCTTGCTCGCTCCGGCCACGACCGCTTCCACGTTTTCCAATGCCAATGCTGAGGATCCGCAGCGGTCGATTCCTATTTCCTCGAACGGCCAATCGCCCTTCTCTGCCGGTTTTGTCCTCGATGGCGCAAATGACAAAGACGGGTTTATCGGCGAAATCGTAGTCAATCCGCCCCTCGACTCGATTCAGGAACTAAAGTTTATCAACCAGAACTACGATGCCGAGTTCGGCGCCGCGGTCGCGGGCGTGACGGTGATGCAAACGAAGTCGGGCACGAACAGATTCCACGGGTCTGTATACGATTACCGGCATAGCGACGCGCAGCAAGCGCGTGACCCATTCACCCAGTATCCAGGAAACAACCCGGTGGGCCCTGATATCCCAAACACTCTGTCCAATGTCTTTGGCGGCACGATCGGCGGCCCTATCAAACGGGACAAGCTCTTCTTCTTTGCGGACTATCAGGGAACCCGGTCGAAGGTCGGGAACTCATTCAAACTCACGGTGCCCACAGCGGAAGTGCACACGACCTGCACCGGAGCAACTGGCAACTGCGACCTGAGCGAGTATCTGCAAGGCGGCCAGGGGCAGGCTTACGATCCGGCCACGGGAGCCGTGAATGCGGATGGCGCATCGACCGGCGTCGGCCGGGTACCCTTTGCCAACAATCAGATTCCGAACTCCAGGTTGTCGGCTGCCGCCATCAACCTGCTCAAGCTCATCCCGGCTCCCAGTCTGCCTGGCGTCCAGAACAATTATGTGGCCAGCGGTTTCGGAACCTACAACTTCAACCAGGCTGATACGCGCATTGACTATCAATTGAGGCCAACGGTGCATATCTTCGGCCGCTATGGTTACCTGGGGTCGAACCAGGCCTCTCCTGCTTCTCTGGGCGTGGTGGGCGGCAACGGTTTTGGCGTGGGTGGTTGGGCAGGCAGTGAAACGGGAGGCAACGACAGCCTGGCAATCGGCACCGATCTTGCCGTGTCACCCAAGCTGGTTACAGATGTTCGATTTTCCTACTTTCGCTACGCCTTCATCGAGGCCAAATACGATGGCACAACTCCCATCATGACGAATATTGGGTGGGTGGGCTTAAACACGGGTGCGCCGGGATCCGGGGGCGCATCCCAGATCGAGACCGGCGACGCTGCCGGCAAGGTCGGTGAAATTGCCTATCTTGGCTCCGGGAACAATGGCGCCAATCACTGCAACTGCCCGCTCAACATGACCGAGCAGGAGTATGCGTTTGTCAACGACTGGACGCGCGACATTGGCCGTCACTCGATCAAATTTGGGGCTGAGATTCGTCATCTTCAAGAGCTGCGCATTCCCAGCGACGTCAACCGCACTGGCCAGCTGCAGTTTGCTACCGAACGCACTGCGACTGCTTCCGGTTCGACGCCTGGTGGCTTGGGCATAGCCTCGCTCCTGTTTGGAGACGTCTCGGATATGTCGCGATATTTCAGTTTGTCCACGACCGCAACGGAGCATCAGTACCGTGTGTTCTCCTATGTTCAGGACAACTGGAGAATTACTCCCAAGCTTACTTTTAACCTTGGCGCGCGCTGGGAGATCTACTTTCCCGAGGCGGTCAACGGCAAAGGAATGGGCGGCTTTTACGACCTGGTGACAAACACGGTCCGCGTCGCTGGCTACGGAAACATCGGGCTCAATCTGAACATTCAAAATAATTTCACATTTATTGCGCCGCGTGTTGGCTTTGCGTACCAGTTGACGCCCAGGACTGTGCTCCGTGGTGGGTATGGCCGCGCGTTTGATCCGGGATTCTTCGGCGACATCTTCGGTCAACTGGTGACGCAGACCATTCCGGTTCTGCAAAACCAACAATTGAGCCAGCTTGATGGAGAGCTCTATGATGCCGCTCGCAACCTCGATGGAACCGTCTTTAATGTCGCCACCGGACCCTCGGCTCCAAATAACGCCTATGTTATTCCAGCAAATGGGCAGCTCCCGCTCCCGGCCGGAATTTCTCCGACCTCGCGGCCGGATCGGATGAGAATTCCTGAAGTCGACGGATGGAACCTGACTCTTCAACAGCAGCTCGACCCGACGACAAGCTTCAGTCTTGCTTACGTTGGCAACAAATCGACTCACTCCATCCCGGCACTCTACCTGGGGCGGCATGAATTGGAACGATTACACGGTAGTCGGCTTTGCCGAAGGCCTCACTCAGTGCCAACGTTCCATTTTCTTCGCCCAAAATGGTTACTTGCGGACCGGGTTACGTGGGCTACTACGTCAATGAAGCGAACGCCCACTACAACTCGTTGCAGGCCACCATCGAGAAGCGCTTCTCCCGCGGGCTGCAGCTGAATTCCAGTTATGTGTGGTCGGATACTTATGGGCGTCGGCACCGGCACCTACTTCATGATCAACCCCCATGCGGAATGGGGACACTTTGACTTCAACCGCACCAACGACTTTAAACTCTATGGGAATTACTCTCTCCCCGTTGGGCGTGGCCAACAGTTCGGCTCCAGCCTTCCCGGGTGGGCGAACGGGATCATAGGAGGCCTGGCGTTGAATGGAAACCTCCACTGGGCCAGCGGGCTTCCTTACAGTCCCACTTATGGTGAGTGCGGATCGGATGTGGACAACGGACCTTGCCGGCCGAATCTACTACACAGCATCAGCCAGAGCGCGAGTTCCCTGAACGTCGCGACTCACTCCGCGACTTACTTCACCCCGGTTGCGCCCCTGGCCACGAACGGGGCAATCAGCGGTCCGTACCAAAGGCCCCAAGTCGAACATTTCGGGGATATCCCGTATAACGGCTTTCAGGGACCTGGGCTCTTTACCACCGACCTCGCGCTCAGCAAGGTCTTCAACCTGTACGAAAGCTTAAGCCTGAAGCTCGAGGTACAGGCACAGAATGCCTTTAATCACGCCAACCTGGCTAGCCCCACCAACACGTGCGTCGACTGTTCGGGCAATGGCCAGATAACCGATATCCTAGGGGGTACTTTTGCCGGTATGCGCCAGCTCCAGTTTGTCGCGAGATTCTCTTTCTAACGGGTTGTCGACTTACCTAAGGTTCTGTCGATTCTTCTGAGAGGCTAAAGTAACGGAAGGTGCCCCACGTTCGCCCCAGCGTGACGTGGGACTAGAAAGATGGGCGAAGCCCACCATTGCTTTTGCTTTGCCGCCCCGAAAGCCCGGTTGCGTCCTTTTGGGAAAGCATTGGAGACAAATCATCATCGTCCCAGGTACGCTGGGGCGAACCTGGGGCACCCAGCGCTTCGCTTAGGAGCGGATTTGGACGATGTAGCGCGCCCAAAAACAATCGACGCATACTTCCTCCCACCACGATTTTCATTTCTATGATTCGGCGAACGGCAGATGGCAAGTCGGAAGGCGGAACTCAAGATAAAGATACTAAGAACCTACTCCGCGTCGTCTTCGACTCCCTTGACGGGATGACGAAGGATCTGCTCCAGACTCTTTGGAGCCGCGGTGTAGGTCTTGCCATAATATTTGTCGATCTGATACCGATAGCTCATCACGGGGCCGGGAAACCCAATCAACCGCCAGCCAACCATGCCAATATTGCCGCCGTGGAGCGGATCGCAAAAGACACCTTCCACCGTATGCCCGTGCAGCAGTTGAAAGAAGTAGGTTTCCTGAATGCTTTCCAGACGCAGATCTTGTTGTTCCGGTGATAAGTCGGCGAAGTCGCCACCGAGCTGCTTTATGCCGGCACGATAAATCTCCTGGGGCGTCTCCTTTCCCTGGTACCCGTGCTCCGGGATGGATTGAATCCAAGGCCCCTTGGTGTAGCGATATTTGTCTCTGCCATAAGGCCCCGCGAGTTGGCGGTCGATGTAGACGACCACTCCCGCTTCCGTTGCCCCGGGCCCGCTCTCATCGGTAGGGAAGATACGCTCGGAAGCCGCCTGAATCACTCGCGCCTCCTCCGCCGTAAAGAAACGCAAGGGCACTTTCACGGTCTCTTGCGGTTTCACGGCATCTTGCGCGGCTATGGGAATCAGATCTCCCACCAGGGAGTACAGCACCATCCCACTTACAGCCTTTGCCGGAACCAGAACAAAGTCACGTCGTTTCAAGATCTATCCCCTCGTCACTTGCTCTCAAGCTAACGGGCCAGGTTTCTTCACGTAATGATCAATCAAACCATCAGCCGCGCGATGACTCACGGCCACGATCGTAAGGGTCGGATTCGCCGACGAATTCTGCGGAAAGGATGACGAACCGACCACAAAAAGATTGGGCATCTTCCAATGTTGAAGCCACGTGTTGACGACGCTATGGTCCGGGGATGTTCCCATGATGGCCCCGCCCTGAATATGCGTCGTGCTATAAGAGGCGGCGTTGTAATGATGAAATGCGCCGCCCCCGCGCGCGCCAAACTGTCCCTTGACTAACCTGGCTCCGGAAACCTGCGCGATCATCTCCAGGAGCTGGGTGGCTATGCGGGCTCCGAACGCCATCTGGCGCATCTCGTAGTCTGTCCAATCCAGCGTCATCCGCAACAGGGGATCGCCCCACTTGTCGGTGTAGGTCGGATCCAAATCCATAAAGTTTTGCCGGTAGGCAAAATGTTCCCCTCTCATTTCCACGCCTGGACCAATTCTGTCCCAATGATTGATCGCAGCCTTTTTCCATGCTGAGCCCCAGTTGCGCGGAACTTCCCCTCGCGGAACTCGACCGAACGACCCGGCAGGGCCTTCGCCCGTAGCAGCGCCTCGCAAGAACGCTCCTCCTCGCAAGATGTTCTCCGGAACCTCCTCCTTGAGGTCTCCATCAAGATCGGAGATGCCATAGCCCACCGCGCCCGATCCCATGAAAAGATTCAGGCGCTCATTGAACAGCAGCATTCCTGCTGCTCCGCTGGTCACCTGATGGGTGAGGTTCTTGCCTAGCGTTCCCTTGCCGGTGACCGGATCGTACCGTTCGCCAATGTCCGATAAATACAGGAGCCGTATGCTGTTTGGAGTCCATGCGGAGAGCACAACCACCTCTGCGGGTTGCATGGTTTCCTCGCCGTTTTCGTCCATGTAGACAACGCCTTCGGCGCGTCCGTTGCGATGCACGATTTTCCGTACCCAGCAGTTGTTACGCAGCAAGAAGTTATTTCGGCTGCTCAGCACCGGCATGATCGTGTTGGTCGGCTGCGCCTTGGCCCCGATCATGCAGCCATAGCCCGGGCAGTAGCCGCAAAAAACGCACCCCGGCCGGGATACGTTATCGGGATTGGTGTAGGCCTGGCTCAGGTTGGCGGCGGGCAGCGGAAAAGGATGATAACCCAACTGGGTTGCCGCCTTATGGAAGAAACCCATGGTGTAGGTCGGCGTCAGAGGTGGTGTGGGGTACTCGTGCTGGCGAGGACCCTCAAAGATATTGCCCCCCTCGATCAGCTTGCCGCGTAAATTACCCGCCTTGCCGCTGATTCCCATCAGCTGTTCCGCGCGCCAGTAATAATTCTCAAATTCGTCGTAGGTTATGCCCCAGTCCTGGATTGTCCAATCCTGCGACATCCGCGAAGCACCGAACTTTTCCCGCAAATGAGTGGCCAAAACAAAGAAGTCGGGCAGGTATCGATCGGAAATCCCGCCCCAGTGTTCCGAGGTACCTCCGGTACCGGTTCCGGGTCGAAAAGCGCCATATTGGCGAATCGGAGCCGCTGGATCTTTGAGAGAGTGGCGATGCGTGATGGTCTGGTCTGCTGGATTCTGCACCAGGCCGACACGGCGGTTGTTGATTTCGTCCATACCGCTGGGGTATTGCGAAATATTGCGCGCCGGGCCCCGCTCCAAGACGATCACATTCAAAGCCGTTCGGGTAGCTACCTCTTTCGCCATCACCAGACCGCTCCACCCGCTGCCAATTACGACTACGTCTGTGGCTTTAAGGCGCTTCAACCAGACACCATCCTTTCGATCGTCTGAGTGTACTGTCGCGACGGTAACCGTGCCATGCCATTTTCCGTCAGTTCATAACCCTCCAACCTTCGGGCGCTTTGCCGCTGCCGCTTGCCCCAGCGGCGAAACCCGCGTCCCGTTATTTTCGACCTAAAATGTACGCTTGCGTATCTGCGGCCTGCATCCGACGAAAGTCGGACGATAGGCAAAACCGCGGGGCGGCCCTCATACGCAGCCTCGACCGCGTGGTCTCTGTCAGGCCGTAATTGCGAAACCCGCTCGAGAGGTTACTTCCGTGCGCGCAGTACCCGGATTTCCTACTGTTTTTAAGTAAAGCCGCATGAAGGCCGCTAATTTCACCGAGGATCATGCGCGGCTCCGCGGGAAGACAAAGCGATGACAGAAATGACAAAAGGATGACATCTCACCAGCAGTCCCAAGACCGCGCCATCGCTATACTTCTACCGATAAACGCTGGGGCAGTTTTCGGATGCCTTCACGTGCCTTTCAGCAAAGCGACCGACAAAGGCTTATCCACAGCGGAGGTGCTGGGACTCCAGGTCCGAAATCGTTGACTCAAACTCTCCTTTGTGTTTAAGCTGACTCGCCCCTTGAAAAATTGCTTCGGAGTCGACGAATTCCTGTTCCGTGCATTAGGAGAAGGTAGAGTGATCCAAAGAAATTCTTTTCAACTGCTCGTTCTGAGCGCGATTGCGATTGCGATCACGGGCGGTTCGGTGCTGATTGCATCCGCACGGAAATCTTCCCTCCGCTCTGAATTTCTGGGCGCATCCGCTCCCACTGCTGCAGCACCCAGCGCGGTCCCGGTGACGGTAGAACGCCTGGACCCGGCGATAAATCTGCTCGTTCCGGAAAAGCCTGTTCTTGAAAAAGTTGCCACAGGGTACAAGTGGACCGAAGGGCCGCTCTGGATACCGGACGGCTATCTTCTATTTGCTGAGATTCCCAGCAACAGCATTCGTAAATGGACCCCGGGCGCCGGCGTGAGCATCTTTATGCAGCCGAGTGGATACAAGGGTTCTGCACCGTTTACCGGTCCCGAGCCCGGTTCGAACGGCAATACGCTCGATGTCCGCGGCCGGCTGACGGTAGCAGGGCATGCACAACGTGATGTATGGAGATTGGAGCAAATCAACCCAAAGGCGCAAGTTACGCTTCTGGCGGATAGCTATCAAGGCAAGCGGCTGAACAGTCCTAATGATCTCGTGTACAGCTCCGACGGGTCGCTTTACTTTACCGACCCGCCGTATGGACTCCCCAAACAGGACAAGGATCCAGGCAAGCAACTGCAAGTGAACGGTGTCTACCGGATCCCCGGTGCGCTTGATCAGAAGCCGGGCGCGCCCCCCTCCCGCGCGCAGTTACAGCTTTTGATCAAAGACCTGACGCGGCCCAACGGAATTGCCTTTTCGCCGGATGAAAAATATCTCTATGTCAACAACAGCGAGCCGAAAAAGCTTTGGTTGCGCTATACCGTGAAGGCCGACGGAACACTTTCGGACGAAAAGCTCCTGGTTGATGCCACTTCGGATCCCCGGGTAGGACCGCCCGACGGCATGAAGGTGGATCAGAGAGGGAACTTGTATAGCGCAGGGCCAGGCGGGGTTTGGATCATCTCTCCCGAGGGCAAGCATCTGGGCACGATTGATATTCCGGAGAAAGTAGGGAATGTGGCTTGGGGAGGCGCCGACCACAAGACGCTGTATGTCGCGGCGAGCTCGAGCATCTACCGCATTCCCTTGAAAGTTCCGGGAGTTTATCCGCGCATCCACTGAAGTTGGGCGAGAATTGAAACGGTCGAAGGTAGCAAAAGTGATGCAGCGGGGGGATGCCAATTGGCGAACTTTTTCGTCACATTACAAAAACTGATCGCTGCGGACTTTTGCATTCAGGGCCTGTAACTGTATAGCAGACAACACTGCCGGTGGTAATAGGATTGCTTCGTCTTGGGGCTTGAGAGGTGTGAGGGAACAGTGAGCCAGTTCCTTACTGCGGTATTGATTGGCTCTAAAGCATTCTTACTACACCGTGATCTGGTGGGATTGGCCAGGTGCGGCCATTCTCTCCGCCCCAGCACGCAGAGACCACGTGCCGGGAGCCCCGGTCTTTGGCGGAATGGCCGCGTTCAGCCCAGTTTCCCCCAGTACAACAATAGTAAAAATGCTCTGAAGAGATATTCACCTTTTGAGACAGCAGGTGGTGTATCTTTTCTCACACGAAAGCTGTGGACCAGGGGGACGTCGCAGAACAGGGGTGACCTAACCGGCAAGTTGTGACAAATCTCGGGGTTCTAGATTCGCGCGGGCCAGTTTTCAGATGTAGATTCTGTCCGAAAATCGTGGTTGCCGCAAGTCTCGAAGTTTCTCGAAGAGGCGTCCGCCGTGAAGCCTGTAATCCGTTTGTCCGCTCTTCTTGCCGCCGGCATCTTCTGCCAGTGCTCTGCTCCTGGGCGCAGGCGGGCAGCGCCGTTAGGTCCAACCTCTTCTCGCCAGCGCGTCGGACAGCCCACCGTCCACGTCTCTCCCCGAGAACACGGTCGTCATTCCCGGGCCCCTGCGATCTTTCCTGCGCATGGCCGGCATCAGCCAGCAGATATCTCCCGACGATGTGTTGCCTCTGCTCGCGCGCAATGCATACGCGACCGGCTATCTGAACGGCGTGCCAACGGAGTATCTGCGTCTGCTCGACCGCTATCTTCACCAGGCGAGAGAGCTTCAGATGATGGCCGGGTCGAGCGGCACGATACGCGTTGCCAACTGCGCGGAGGCGGAGCCGTTGTTGAGTATTCTCGGCTACCACGCGCGGCCGGCCTGCGGGCAAAAGGACTCCACCCTGATGACCGCGGACCCGGAACGCGCCTTCCTTACCACGGACTCGGGTTTCCCTCTGACCGCACTGGAAGAGGCGCTCGAGAAGGGCGACGCCTTTCACCTACGCTTTCCCCGACTCCCGCGTTCCCGTGCTTTTCAGCGAAAACGATTGGAAGTGCGCTCAGCAGTGCCAAGAGCAGAGGCGCGCAGACGCTGGTCGACATCCTGCTGCACGAGCCGGCCGTCGACCGCCTCTATTGGGCGCTCTCCAATACCGATGCCGAAACCAGGATCGCCCTGGAACGCTCGCCCGGGCTGGGCAGACTTCTGCCCTACGGCCCGGTTCTTGATTTCTATGGAACCCAGATCTGCATTCGCGGCGGCCGGGTGGTCGTGCCTGGGGGAACCGCCGCCGAAGCGGGCTGGAGAGATCTGGTGGGCGCCAGCCCAAGGTCGCCAGGGGACTTTGTCCTTCGCCTGGTCGATACAGACAACGGTTGGTTGGCCGTCTATTTTGACACCCTGTCGCGGGTGAACGCCGACCCAGCAGGCGTACTTCACGGCATCTCCGCGCCTGCAGCGTCTCTACGACGCATTTCGCGAGCCGGATCCTAAGGCCTATCCCGCCAGGGCCGTGTTTCGCAAGGCCCCTGCGCTGCTGATGCTGTTTACCCGGCTGCAGTGGGAGCCGGATGGCGAACCCCGCATCCCCGGCAACCTCGAGGTCTGGAAGCAGATCCTGGCCGAGAAATCGGACTCGAAGGTCGCCCATGACTGGGGCAGGCGCGCGCGCGGATGGAAGCGGCCCGAACAACTGCTCGAAGCCATGGCGGCGTTGTCTCGCATCGATACCGATCAGGGGCCGCTGCAGATCTATCTCATGCTGAACGAAGTGGACAGCGCGGCGCGCTCCAGACAAGCGCCTGACTCCGGAAACCGTGCTTCTGCTGGCCAGCAAGTTCTCCCAGCTCAGTAACTGGTACCTGGTGTTTTCCGAGTTTCCCGACTTGAACGACGCCTCGATCACGCAGTTTGTGAAGGTGGCCGACGCGATCGACGCCATCCACGACCACAGCCTGCGCGGAAACGCCATGGGCATGTTTCAGGCGAACCTGGGACTCTGGCAGATTCTTGCTCGCCAGGGAGAGATTCGCAGGGCACGATCTGAACCAATCCTGGCAGCAGGCGATTGCGCCCTTCGCTGCCATCAATTCCTCGGCCCAGCTCTTCGACGCCGGCCAGGCCTCGCTGAAAACCGTGATGCTGGCGGCGAGCGGCAAAGCCGATCTCTCGCAAGGCGAATTGATTGAGCTGCTGGCAGGCCCTCCCCAGCAGTCCGCCGGAAGGCCAACGCATGCGCCAGGAAATGGCCGCCAAAATGCGGGCGGTGCTCGATGATCAGCGCCTGGTGTCGCTCGATACGCTGTTCTCACTCGGCGACGGCCTTGACACGATGGCGCAGGGAGCGCCCGCGGGCAGCAACTTGCTCCCGCTGGCCAACGAACTTCGGGAATTCGAGTTGCCCCGCCCCATCTTTACCGAGAGCGAAAAGACAGAATGGGCGCCTGGGGTCTACGCCAACCGTCATGCCGAACTGCAGGTGCATGTCGACATTACCAAAGTGATCAAGACACCTGGCTCGCGCGCTCAACTGGAAGCCGCCCGCGGGCAACTCACGCCGTTCCTCCGGGACGCGCTGGTCGGTTTGAATTACGCCTACTACGAGCCGCCCGGCGCCCAGCTTCTGCACAACAATCCGCTCTTTGTGCGCTCCCACGACTTCTCGGGAGAAACCATTATGGGCGTGACCCAGCTCTGGCAGGCTCCTGAATTGTTCAACCAGGGATCCCCGGCCGGCGGTGGCGCCTACCTGGTTGGCTCGCTGGCCGAGTTGCCGTATGTACTGGCGACGCACAGAGGAAGACTTCATTGCCCCGAAAAACGTTCAGGCCCTGATATGGAAGGAGGTAACGGCGGATCTGCTGGTCAGCGCAACCCTGCCGCGCTGGTGGAATGTGACCAGCAACGAACTCCATGCCGTAGCTCTCTATCAGCGCGCCGGGGAAGATCTTGTCACCGCAGCGGTGACGAATCAGGAACTGCGGGGCAAAGTGATCGATATTCTCTCCGATCGCCTGCCGCCGCAGCGGCTGGGACAAGTGGAGCAGGCCTTGCAGTCCGGCGACGCCGCCGCCAGTCTCGCTCGCGTTAACCCCGGCAGATACCTTTCATCTGGCCGCGGAGTTTCGCCAGAAATTATCCCCAGGAGACCGCATCCTGGGGAACGGCGGGCGGGGAATTGGATACCCTCAGCCGGCAATATCCGGCCGAGGTCAACCTGCAGCGTCTCTCCCGGGACTTTGGCACCCCTCATCCGGTGCTGGCGCAGAACTATGCGCTGCGAGCTTTTGAACGTGCAGCCGTTCCCGGCCTTCGGAGGCAATTCCAGCCGCTTGTTGGGTGAGTCGTGGGACTCAACCAATCTGTATTGGGCGCGGCTGGCGGATGAGAAGGGTTACTCGCCGGTCATGCTCAATCGCCTGGTTCCCGAGTTGACCCGCCACATGGTGGCGAATATTTTCGCCACCGATATCGAGGACTGGCCGGCGCTGACCCGCGCCATGAGAGAAACCGGCGAAGAGTTCCGGCAGGGCAAGATCGTTTTGCCACAGACTGACGGAAGCTTCCTCCGCCAGCCCAGGAAAATGGTGTGCAGCAGGAACAGTCTCAAGTAAGCTCGGCCGCCGGCGGCCACAAATAAACGGGATACAGGACACACACATGGCAAAGCGACACTCTTCTCTTCCTTCCGATCGTAGTCGCTCTCTTCTTCGTCGGCGGCCGCTTGACCGGCGCCCAGGATGACTCGACGAACATCCGCGTGAATGTCGATCTGGTGCAGTTAAACGTCGCCGTGACTGATAGCAAAGGAAACTACGTTTCCGGCCTTGGCCCGGAGAACTTTGCCATTACCGAGGACAAGATCCCGGAGAGAATTGCCACCTTTGAAGAAGGCAACGAGCCGGCTCGACAGGTGCTTCAGCCGCCGCCGAATGCGGCTCCCGGCAAACCGGCGGCGCCCAGCCCGCAACCGGCCGCGAAAACGAAAGCGCCCGTGGTGACGTGCGAACACGGTCGGAGAAAGGCCATCCCGCCGCGCGTCGGCGAGGATGTCTGCGACCTTGCCCTCCCAGATTACCGGCGCCAATGTCTTTGTTCTTTTCGATACCAGCAACTACATGTACCGGGGCTTTGTCTTCGCGCAGGATGCCATCACCGATTTTGTTCGCTCGCTGGAAGGCGCGAACAAGGTGGCCTTTTATTCCTACAGCCGCGATCTTTCCCGCAATTCGGCACTTACCTCCGATCGGGCGCAGGTGCTGCGCGGGGTGCGCAGCACGGTTGCCGGCGACGATGCCGCGCTTTACAACTGCCTGCTGTTGACCGTCGAGGACGCCGCCCGCTACACGGGACGAAAAGTGGTCGTGGTCTTCTCCAATGGTCCTGACAATGCCAGCCTGGTGCCGCCGGAAGATGTAGCCGAGCTGGCCCAATCCACGGGCACGATCATCTACATGATCAGCACTCGGGAAGCGCAGTTGGAGCCGATCTCGACTGCCGTCTTCGAGCGCATGAGCAAGGCCACCGGGCGGCAAGGCCTATTTCGCCCGCAGCTGGAGCGACGAAAAGAAGGCGTTCGCCTTTATCCAGGAGGACCTGGCGCACCTCTACTCGCTCAGCTACTACCCGCAGCCCAATCCCAGCACAGGCTGGCGCACGATCACCGTCAAGCTGGTAGGGAAGGACCTGCAGAAGTACCACGTGCGGACCCGCGCTGGATACCGCCTGCAGCAGGCCCATGCAGCGGCCAACAACTCCGCGGAACTGCAAACAGAGGGCGTTACGAAGTAGCGCCCGCGAGGCCTTCCTTCCGAGCGCTGCCCAAGATCGCAACGCCATGCGAATCCAACCCGGCGAGACTCGTTCGCGTCAAAAAAGGAAGCGGATGAGCCGCGCGGGGCGCATAGCTCATCCCTGCGCCGGAGATGCGCAGACCACGCGGCAGGGATTGGAGAAAGCTACCGTAATCCAGCTCTCGAGGAAAAAAAACAATGGCAAAGCTAAGCAAGCCAAGTCGCGATCGGATATCCACAACCAAGTTCGCTTTTCCCAAGCAGCGTAAGGAGCCGCTCGAAAATGCCTCTCACGTACGCAACGCTGCTGCGCGCTTCGACCAGGTGAAGGGTGTAACGCAAGCGGAACGTAGTGCGGCGTGGAAGCGGATAAAGTCTGCCGCGAAGCGATACGGAGTGGAACTTAAGGAGCCGGCCTAATGCGACAAGCTGCTCAGACCCCGCAAGTGCCTTACGCAAGCCTCCTTGCAGGTATGGATCTACAAACAGATGCTACGGCTTCAGTGGTGTGGCGCTGGTGAGTTGCTTATCGCCACATTGAGCCTCAGATGCCGGTCCACTTTCAGCCGAGCCCACCACCCGGCAGCCGGAAGCCTCTGGCTGCTTCATGACCAAGGTGGCTGCCTGATCGAGGGTTCGTGGTGGAAGGCTCGAGCTGGAACCTGGAGCGGTCATCATCTTGTTGGAGCGATATGCTCTTGAAGATGAGGGCGTTGCCTTCGAGGTGGACGTGGAATGATGTCAATTGCCAAAGAGATGGGCCGACCTGGTCTTGTTCGAGAGAAAAGGAGCTGCGCTCCTTCAATTTTCCGAGGAGGCCTCCGCCGAAGGTGACGTCGTGGATGAGGTGACCGCTCATTCTGCCGATGCGGTGTTGCTGGTTATCGACCACGAGGTCGCCCGTCATGCTGCTGAAGACGCGTGCCTCACGCGTAGGCGGATGGAACTTTGGCGCGGGTTCGAAATGTAGGGAAGTGTTAGTTGCCGTTGCTGCCGTCTGCGTCCAGATAAAGGCGACGGGCAGAAGCTTCAGAAGGTCATCGATCTGCTGATTATCGTGATTGGCCTCCGAGAGCTGTTTTTTCTGGGCTCTTGGGTCGTGCAAAAATCCTTGAACGAGATCACGTTGCCGGGACTCGGGGAGCTTTTGCTCGCCGTTCTCGAGGACGCGCGGGACGTTGCCCTGCTGGGTGGCGGCGACCCACTGTAGAATATGCTCTTTCGGCTTATGGATCTCCTCGAGATAGATCCAGTTGGAGTGGTCGTTCTGGTTTGCCGCGCGTTCGGTATCGACCGCCTGCTGGATGATCTGTTGAGGGCTTTGTGCATGCACTGTAGAGAACGAGAGCGCGAGTATCCCTACCCAGAAAAAGTGCGCCTTTTCTTTGACCATTTGACTACCCTCTGCCGATCAAAAGTTGGATTGCCCGATGAATCAAACTATAACGTACGTTTAAACAGAGGTGTCGCGATCAGGAGCGTCGCGATCCCAAATCCAAACAAAAAGAGCAGGTCCATGCGGATCGCTGTAAAGCCGCCATCCTTGAGAAGGACGGCCTTGAAGCCGTGTACCGCGTAGGTAAAGGGATCGACGTCAGCAATGGCGCGCAGCCACTTTGGCAACCCTGAGACGGGAGAGATCGCCCCACTGGGAAAGAACAGCAGCGTATTCAGGACTCCGAACATGGCACGCGGCACGAGTGGATCCTCGACGCGGACCATCATGAGAAACATCATGCCGTTAAACGCAACCGACGTCGAGATGATGAGCAGCAAGAGGAGTAGAGCGGTTACCGGGTGAAAGATGACACCCAGGCCGGCGAACAGCGAGCCAATCACGGTGATACATATGCCTGACAAGACAGCCTTGATGGTGCCTGCGAGGTTCAGTCCGAGGACCAGCTCCAGCTTCGTGATAGGAGTTACCAGATAGCCTTCGTGCACGCCCCGTGCTTTGTCGTCGATATACAGCATGCCTCCGCCGATCATGACGGCCACGTACATCGCGAGCGCCACGGAGCCGGCAAGCAGATACTTCATGTATTCGACGTAAGGATAGAGTTCGACGATCTCGAGCGCGATCTGCTGCACCACTTTTTGTTGAATGAGGGGAGCGTTCAAGGCGTCAACCAGCGATTGCATCTCGGCTTCGAGACTAGCGCTCATGGTCTGGTCGGAGTTGTCGACCACCAGGCCGATGGCCGGAGAATCGCCCGCCAGGACGCGTCGCGAATACTGCGCGGGGATGATAACCGCTCCATCGATCTTGCCCGTGCGCACATCTTCGCGCGCCTTTTGCTCATCGTTATAAGCGACAGCGGTGAAGGTCTTGATGTTGGCGGCGATGGAATCGAAGGCCTCGTGGATCTTAAGCGCCTGAGAGCCGCGGTCGTAGTCGACTACGCCCATCCGTGCGCCGCGAATCTTACCCCCGAAGGCGTTCCCCAGGATGATCAGTTGGACCAGCGGAAGCGTCATCGAGACCATCATGAGCGCCGGTGAGCGGAAGAACTTCCGCATCTCTCGTTCTACAATCGCCATCATTCGTGTCATGGTTGCATCCCTGGGCGCGGAGGCATGATAAAGCCCTGCGCCTTGACCTGTTCGTCACGAAGCTGACGTCCCGTGTAATGAACGAAGACATCATCAAGCGTGGTGTTCTGAACGCTCAACGACTTGATGGTTTCACCCTTGCTGGTCACCATCTCCACTAACTGCGTAGTGGTGAGCGAGCCATTGGAAGTCAGCAGCCTGTACATTCCCGCGCTCTGTGACTCCACTGAGGTCACGCCGGACAACTGTTTCAGCCGGGAAGGCCATTCTGTGGATTCTCGCGTGAACTGGGCTTCGACAACATTGGTTCCGGGAACACTCGCTTTGAGCGCCATGGGAGTATCGAGAGCTACCAGCTTTCCGTGGTCGACGATGGCGATGCGGTCGCACAGTCGATCGGCTTCATCCATATAGTGCGTGGTAATCAGCATGGTGAGATGGCGGGTGTTTCTGAGTTGGTTAAGCATTTCCCACACGGCAACGCGTGAGACCGGATCAAGTCCTGTGGTGGGCTCATCGAGGAAGAAGATCCGCGGATTATGAACCAGGCCGCGCGCGATCTCAAGACGGCGCCGCATTCCACCAGAGAGTGTCTTGGTCTGGGCATTGCGCCACTTGAGCAGGTCCACAGCCACCAGCAACTCTTCGATGCTGTGTTGGCGCTCCGCTTTGGGAACCTCGTAGAGCTTGGCATAGATGGAGAGATTCTCTTCCACGGTCAGATCGATATCGCTGGTGAGCGCCTGGGGAATGACACCAATCACCCGTCTGACGGCATCGGATTCGCGCGAGACATCATGGCCGGCGATGATGGCCTTTCCGCTGGTGACCGGAATCAGCGTCGTCATCATGCGGATGAGTGTGCTTTTGCCGGCGCCATTTGGCCCCAGCAAGCCGAAGATCTCTCCGTCGGCGACGTCGAAGGTGATGCCGCCGACCGCTTCGAAATCGCCGTAGCGCTTGACGATGTTTTCGACTGCAATGGCCGCGCCTGCGTGGCCGGCGTTCATTGCATCACCAGTTTGCTCTTCGGGATGTAGACTTCGGCAATCATTCCGGGCACATAGCGCATGCCGGGATTGTCGATCAGCAGTTTCAGGCGGACGGTTTTAATATCCCGCTTGCGCCGGCTCACGTCGCGTTGCGTGGCAAAATCCGCTTCTGCCGACTTGGCAATTACCTTGCCATGAATCGTAGCTCCGCTTGGCATCACGACCCGCAGGCTATCTCCTATCTGCACGGAATCGGCCTCGGTCTCAGGGAGGGGTGCATAGATCCAGGTCTCGGTTAAATCCGTTATGGTCACGATTGGTGTTCCAGCCGAAACCACCTCGCCTTGCCGCGCGGCTCTCACGTTGACCTTGCCTGAAATGGGCGAGAAGACGCGCGCATATCCCAGTTCGACCTGCGCCTGATTCGCCAGGGCCTGCGCGTTCTGCATTTCGCCGCGCGTTGCGGCCACTGTCTTGGCTGCCGCCTGGGTCTGGATCGTATTTGCCATCGCGAACTTGAGTGAGGCTTCCGCCGCGGCGACATTCTCCTTAGCGGATTGGACCGTGGCCTGCGCGGCACGCAGAGAGGTGGCCGCTTCATCGCGTGCCTGGTAACTCATGATTCCCTGTGCGGCCAATGCGACCGTACGCGAAGTATCGGCCTCTTGATGCTCGTACTGTGCCTGCGCTTGCACGAGAGCGGCCCGCGCAGCGCCTAATTGGGCTTGGGCATTCGTCACCTGGCTTGACATGCCACCTCGTGTCTGGCGTTCGGTGTCGCTCGCGCCCTGCAGTTTGAAGTGCTGACTGATCGCTGTGGCCTCGGCGGCCTTATTTGCCGCCGCCAGATCTTGACTTTCAATGGTGGCGATCAGTTGCCCGGCCTGCACGTCGTCGCCTTCGTCGACAGCAAGGGTCTGAATCCTACCCGGAATGCGCGAGCTGACGATGACTTCATTGGCATCTACCGTGCCGATGAGTTGGAGATCGTCCGAGCGTTGCGTGGTAAAGAAGTACCAAAAGAGCGCGATCACCAGCAGCACTCCGATCAAGATAAAGATCCGGTTGCGTGCATTCATAAGCACTTTCTCCAAACTTGAGCGTTCTTGACTTGAGGCATCGGCATATCGGAAATGACCCGCTTCGCAAGCTTCGCGCCATGCGCGCGGTCAACAAACAAAGCGTTGCCGAGGAACCGCACCGCGGCCTTGCGCCGGGACCGTATCGCGTCGTTGTCCAATGGGTTGAGGGGCAACGCGAGACGCATCATGGGCGCGCTCAGAAAATAGAGAACATTTGCGCCCAGCATGGAATACATCACCTGAAGCCAATCCATCTCACATAACTCGCCTGTCTGGATACCCTCCTCGACGGCCTCCTGCAATTTCTCCAGCAGGGGTTTGAAGAAATTCTTTACCAGGAGCGGTATCGACTCGCTTTCGCCGCGCCGGAACCGGACCATCTCCTGTTGCATCAGGCTTTGGAATTCGTGTTGCGTGAAAATCCGGTCGAAGTGATTCAACGCTGCGCGCAGCAGACGTTCCCCCGCGCTCTGGCCCGTGTCAAGGGCTGCCAGCGCGCTTCCCATGACGGGTCTTGAGGCCTCTTCGAGCGCTGCTGCGTATAGACCGTGTTTGCTTTCGAAGTAGTAGTAAAGGAGCGCCTTGTTGACTTTGGCCGATTCTGCGATCGCGTCCGTGCGCGCGCCAGCAAGGCCGTGCGCGCTGAACTCACGAATGGCCGCACGAAGGATGGTTTTTCGTGTGCGGTCGGCACGGTCTCGATGACTCGGAGTTTGGGGTCATTGATTAACCAGTTAGTTAAAGTATACCAGTCGACACTCTTGCGCTTTTGAGGGGCCGCAAAGGTGAAAGATTATGAGCTGACTGCCGGGCGCTCCCGAGACCAACGTTGATGGCAGCGAAATCGTAGTATCTTTCACCGGAAGGAGAGGCAACCTTCAACTCAAATACAGGATCGAAATGCGTACAAAGGGACGGCTGTGGGCTGGCATGGTGGGGGCCAAAGCGGCTTTACCCTTGAAAACAGGAGATTCCCTAATGACACGCTATTTGCATCTCTTCGTCTGCCTGGTCGCCACGCTCTGCATGGAAGGGGCCTTCGCTCAGGCATTACCTACACAAACTTACCAAAGCGTTCAGAACTCAACCAGCAGCTCGCCCGTTGCCTATGTCTACGTATCGGGGCAGAAGACCGCCGGCGTCAACGAGATTTACGCGTTTGCCGCAGCCTCGAGCGGGAAGCTTACCCGTGTGTCCGGTTCGCCCTTCCCAGGTAACATTGCGAGCATGGCAGTGAACGGAAAGTATCTTTTCGGCTCAAGCGATGAACAGACTGATATCAGTTCGTTCTCCATCGCGCCGGATGGCGCACTCAAACAGGCCGCATCGATCGATGGCCGAAAGTACAATGGTTACGATTGCGGCGGCCCGGGGCCGCTGTTTCTCGACCATACCGGCGCGACCTTGTATGACTTGGATTTCCTCGGCAACATTTGCGCTAACAACACCTATCAATCTTTCCGCATCGAGAAAACCACAGGCGAGCTGGACTATCTTGGAAGCGATGGTGAGGATGCGTGGTTCAATGTTCCGCTAAGTTTTATTGGAAATAATACGTACGCCTACGGGGCGGTTTGTCTGAACGACATGTACTGGGAGATCTATGGCTTCAAGCGCCACAGCGATGGAATGCTGATCCAGGCGAACGTCAGTGCACCGACGCCGACCCCAAAGGAAGGGGATTTCTACTGTCCCAACCTGACTGCCACCGATTCCACGAATCACGTAGCCATCTCCCTCCAGGCAGTTGATGGAGAGACGTTCAACCCGGACGGTCCTCCGCAGCTTGCGACCTATACGGCCGAAGACTCGGGCAATCTGGAGACGAAGAGCACCCGTGAGAACATGCCTGAAACTGCGGTCGAGAACGTTACCGATGTTGGAGTGTCCCCATCGGGCAAGCTGCTCGCTGTTGGCGGGACGGCTGGATTACAGATTTTCCATTTCAACGGAAGTGATCCGGTTACCGCCTATACCAAACTGCTCACGAAGGACGAGGTCGATCAGTTCTTCTGGGACAACGACAATCACCTGTACGCCATCAGCCAGTCCGGAGGAAAGCTGTTCGTATTTACGATTACACCGACGCGATTCAGCCAGGCCGCTGGCTCACCATATTCGATACGCAACCCGCAGGACATCATTGTTCTGCCCAAGACATAACGTTGGCGACGGGGGTTCAACCTGTAGCCTCACTTCGCGAACGGGACAATGAACCGGCGAAGGAACTGGATTAAAACCGCAATTACAACGTAGAGAATGCCGTTGAGAAAAGGAACCAGCCACAAGGCTGTCCGGATAGCTAGTATCGGAGGGCATGATGCCCACATGATCGCGGCCCAAACCGGCGTGAACGGCGTGTAGAGGTTGAATACCGCATCCACAACCGAGACCCAAAAGAAGCCGACAGAAACACCGATAACAGCAGCGATGGCGATGGTTTTCTTCATGCTGTGCCTCGGAGTTACCTCTTGGGCATAGGGGTCCGAACCCGCCCACGAGTATCTGTCCCGTGGCGTTCCTGTATTCCTCCGGTGTTATCTCCCGAACGACGCTTTTCGTGGGCTTGAATGATTCCGTACCAGGTTCTTTGAGCTTCTTCTCTTGAGGTTTATGACCCGACAAAAGGTCCTCCGCCACGTTCCCGGGTTGCGGCATCTACATTCTCTTCTAACAGCCCGATCGGCCTTGGTGACCGATCTTTCGGCCATATCTTTATGGTGCGGGCCGTGTATTGCTGCAAACGCGTGAGGGCTTGACCTCGATTTTGGTGGTGGAATAATAGCGGCATCATGGCCTCCATTTGACCGGCCAGCGTCTGTGCAACCAATGAGGAGGAATCGGCCAATGCAACTCAGGAGTCAGAACTTTAACGATGGAGAGTCGATTCCCGGAGAATTTGCGTTTGCTGTGGTAGATCTCAGGAATCATTTCTCACTGAGTACTAACCGCAACCCGCACCTGGAGTGGAGCGATGCGCCCGAGGGCACCAAGTCATTCGCTTTGATATGTCATGACTACGACGTACCCAGCCAAGCCGATGACGTGAATCAGGAAGGCCGCGAGGTGCCAGCGTCGCTGCCTCGCGTCGACTTCTTCCACTGGCTGCTGCTCGATATCCCGGCAGCTACAAGAGAGATCGTTGCCGGTAGTCACAGCAATGGAGTGACGCTGCGCGGCAAGCCTGGGCCCGCGGCCACTGGTGGTTTGCGCCACGGAATCAACGACTACACCAAGTGGTTTTCGGGGGACGCAAAGATGGAGGGGAAGTACCACGGATATGATGGCCCGGCTCCCCCATGGAATGACGCGATTGTCCATCACTATGTGTTCACACTTTACGCGCTCGATATCCCGCACCCCCAAGTGCAGGGTGAACTGACCGGGCCGAATGTTCGGGCGGCGCTCGAAGGACACGTGCTTGCCAGAGCCACCCTGACAGGTACCTACTCGCTGAACCCGCGCCTGAACACAAAGAAATAAAGCACTCGAGTAGGCCATCCTCTGCCCAAGGAAATCCGGGGATATGGGCCGCCTAGACTTGTTGCCTTTCCGGCCAGGAACGGCCCGCGGTTGCGAGTGTACGGGCTGTAGCCGCGCAGATGTTCAGCCAAGCGCGAGGGAAAATCCTCAGCCGAACCGATATAAAACTTTCCGCTCGACTCGCTTTGCAGAATGTAGGCGGCTGGCATTCAGTGCCTCGCCTGCGGATCCCCCCAAAGCGCTTACTCGATTTGCCAGGTTGGCTGCAAGCCCTTGGAGAGCATTTATGCGGCGGGGTTAGGTGGCGTCGAATGGCTCCGATCCGTGTGCTGATTTTTGGCCCATCTGATGTAGTCGAGTGTGGGTGGCTTTCCGCCGTTCTCGCGAATTCTGGTGAGGCACTGTCCACGATGGTTCTGGCTATGCATAACGACCTGCGTGAGGCCCTCGGCAACGGTAGGACGCGACCCCAAAAAGGGTAAATCGAATCGCCGGTCGAGTTCACGTTCCGTCAAACCGTCGACGAAGGCGAGTTCCTCTATGTGTGTGTCTCGGAAAAGCTGAACTAATTGATCGAACGATTCGGGGAGTTGGGACTCTTTCGCGCGGTCGAATGGCCGCTCCTGGAAGAAACACAGGAAGAGTCTTTGCACCGTAACGGTATGGTGCAGGACTTTGTAGAGGTCTTGGTCACGCAGAGATTCCGGATGGGCTTGTACGGCTTCCAGCAGGGCCTCATCTGCCCATACCTGGTGGCGAAAGAGGGAACGAAGCAAATCGATCACGGCGCAACAACCTCCTTGAAGGCGGGAACTAAAGCGCGGAAGGTTTCTGTTCTTCAGTGACGACCACCCGAGCTTGTTCAAGGAATTCGTTCGAATTCATGGGCAAAGGATAGCACCGGATGCCGCTGCCCGGTGTGCCCCAGGTCCCGATACTGACGTTGCGTGTTGTCGCCGGACCCGCAGTACGATAAGCTGCTTTGCGAGACAAGCCGGAGGTCAACGTGAAAAATCAAGGGGTGCAAGCGGCAGCGCGGTGGACCAGGCAAGCAGCCACAATATCAGTACTAATTGGAACACTCCAATGGTGCTGCTGCGTTGCCCTTTACGCGGCGGCATCGAAACCGCTTCCTTGCTCGGCGCCGGTGTACCGGCAGTTCGATTTCTGGCTTGGCGAATGGGACGTCTTTGAAGAAGGCGGCTCGATAAGAGAAGCCCGGGTAACTGTGGCGCGGATTCAAAATGACTGTGGCCTGCGAGAACAGTATGAGGGCACGGATGGTTCCAGCGGAGAAAGCTTGAGCATGTACGACACGTCCACAGCCGAATGGCAGCAGACTTGGTTAAGCAATCGTGGCCAGGTTGTCTTTATCCATGGAACCCTGCAGGGAGAAGCAATGACTCTGAGTGGCACGGACGATAGTAGCGGCGGCCACCGGCTTGTGCGCGGTGTGTGGAAACCGGAAAACGCGGGAGTGCGGGAAACTGCTGAGACATCATCGGATGACGGCAAGACCTGGACGCCGTGGTTCGATCTGTCGTTTCGCAAGCGCTCCCCTCTCGCCAGCCGTGACAACAACGGTTCGGAGGAGGATCGCAGAGCTGTCTCCGCGATGGATACGCAGTTTCAGGCAGCTGTTAAGAACAACGACGTAGAAGGTATGAGCCGCATTCTGGCAGACGATTACATTCTGGTCACGAGTTCGGGAAGGACACAAACGAAAACAGACCTCCTCAACGAGGCAAGAGAACGCAAAACGACCTATGAACGTCAAGAAGATAGCAACCAAACAGTACGGCTGTGGGGCGATACCGCTGTGGTTACCGCGAAGCTATGGGCGAAAGGCACAGACGGAGAGAAGCCCTTTGACGTGACCTTGTGGTTTAGTGATACCTATGTGAAGACTACTGCGGGATGGAAGTATGTCTTCGGCCAAGCCGCGTGTCATCTGCCACCCGCACCGTGAGTCCGTGAGAAGCAACAGAGCGGTACGATGACCCAGAATGTCTACGACGTCCAGGAGTTCTTCGAGGGCTATGGCCAGCTAATCCGGGGATATGGTCCGCAGCCGTTTACCTGAGGGCAACTATTGTCGAGGCGGACCTCGTGCTGCCTGCCAAATTGATAGTGTCGCGATTGCGCGATCCGTATCAACATCCGGCCACGGATGGCAAGCGATAGCGCCCCTCTGGCAGCGCGCCTCATCCCGACCATCACTCGGTATGTCTCAGTCATGGAAAGTGCATCCTGTCGCGATTGGGGGCCAAACACTTAATAGGTGCTGGGACGGTTTGTAATCCGGATCGCCGCTCGCAACGAAGAGATAACGGGCCAGCTCCCTCGCCTTCCGCGATCAGGATAGTGAAGTTACCGAAAATGAGACTTTTCAGGCTAGTGGGGGAGGGTACCGGAGCGCAGGATTCCGCAGCCGATCACTTCACAAGCCGACTTGCGAGGACTTATCCAGCGATATGCGTCGACATTATCCCGGCCGAAGGCCGAGTACAGAGCCAATTTCAAAACTGAAGTTCCGCCGCCAGCTGGATCGCCCGCGGGCCGCCGATCTGATACAGCGGATTGAGGCCGCCAGATTGTACGTCACGCCGGTCGTGAAGGCATTCCGAATAGCGATGTCAGAGTCTCCGCGATCGACGTTCGGATTCGCGACGGATGTCGGAGTATTCAGGTGGTTCGCAACTGCATCTGTAAGGAGTGCGACCATGTATGCTGCGGCATAGCGCACCAGGTACCAAGATCATTTTGTTAGAAGACACGTCCTAGCTCGATCAAGCGCTGGTCGCCGGAGAAGATGACTAATGAGGTGTCAAGTCGAAGTCGCGCGAGGTCGACGAGGAGGGCATTATTCGGCTACTATCCCCTTAGGCAACGAGACGGGGATCTTGACAACTTCAGCGCCCGGAGGTCCTGAATGCTCTGGTTCTACGAATCTTTCTTTCCCGTGGTCTGGATCGTCTTTTTTCTCTACTGGCAGATCAAAGCCACCAATACCAAAACCACCCAGCGCCTCGAGCCGGCTGCCTCGCGCATCCTGCGCGTCCTCATCTTCCTGATCGCGATCGTCCTCCTCTCGACAACTCGCATCCCGCTGCCCTGGCTTTACCTCCAGCTCTGGCCGGTTGGCCTTTTGGCCCTTCTGGCTGGGAGCTGCCGTCACCATCGCCGGCCTTCTGTTCGCCGTCTGGGCGCGCGAGCACCTCGGCAGAAACTGGAGCCGCTCCGTCACCATTAAGCAGGGCCACGAGCTGATCACCACCGGTCCCTATGCCGTGGTCCGTCACCCCATCTACACCGGCATTCTGACCGGTTTCCTTGGCATGGCGATTGCCATCTCCCAAGTGCGCGGGTTCATCGTTTTCGTTCTCATCTTCCTCGCGTTCTGGATCAAGCTCCGCATGGAGGAACAGTGGATGCGTTCCCAGTTCGGCGAGACGTATGCCACCTATGCCGTCAGACCGCTGCCCTGGTGCCTTACCTCCTCTGATCGCTGCGTCACGATCTCAGCCCCAGCAAGAGCGAGTTGAACCAACCTGAGCAGTTGAATTTCGAGATCAATTTGCGTCGCGGACCATTCGCGAGACGAATCATTGAACGAAGCCCTTCGTGGCCGATGCATTCACGTGCCTCTGATCAGGGCGCTTTCGGCCGGTCCATAGCTGCGGTGTAGCCGGAGCGATCCTGGCGAGCCTCCACGCAGCATTGGCACGTTACTATCGCAGACTCAGTGAGTAGCGCAACTCAGCGTCTCGTACCCGGCTATGCTCGTTTGATCTGCAGGCTATATTGTTCAATGGATTGCGGCGTGACGCTCGTGGAAGGATGAAGGCTTCGACCAACATCCTTTTTGATGGAGTCGTTGTCCTTGACCTTCGTGATGCCATACTGCGGGCGAGGACAATCAAATGGTTCTCGTCGAGCAAGAGCGCCAGCTGCTCCGCAAGCAAAGAATAGTGCGCGTTTGATCAGCCGCACCAGAACGGCTGAGGCGATGGCAGTGAGGACACTAATGCCGGCGGCGTTTCTCGTCTTAATTTAAGTGGTAGGCACGAGGAGACTCGAACTCCTGACCTTCCCGGCGTTGCCGGGACGCTCTACCCGCCAGACTGGCTGATTAGTTTCTGAACGGACCGATGCGACTTCCAGGACTTAATCTGCCGCTCACGGCGCCTCGCTTCGGCTAACAATGGGTGCTGCTCCGAGTACACAAGAACCCAGGGTCCGCGGTTCCGAGTGTAAGGGCTGTGGCCCCGCAGATGCTCAGCCAAGCGCGAGGGCAAATCCTCAGCCGATCCGATATAAAACTTTCCGCTCGACTCGCTTTGCAGAATGTAGGCGGCTGGCATTCACTGCCTCGCCTGCGCTGATTTAAATGGTAGGCACGAGGAGACTCGAACTCCTGACCTTCCCGGCGTTGCCGGGACGCTCTAACGTTTGCTCGATTGGTAATGGTAGGCACGGGCGATCTACCTGCGCTGACTTAAATGGTAGGCACGAGGAGACTCGAACTCCTGACCTCTACCGTGTCAAGGTAGCGCTCTAACCAACTGAGCTACGCGCCTGCGCAGTGCATCTCGCTATCATACCAAAAGCTCATGTACCATCAAGGTTCTGGGCTGCAGCCATGAAGATCGGAATCCCTTGCTGAAAGAACTGCGCGCAGCTCCCAACCTGCTTACTTTCCTGCGCCTGTGCCTTATACCCTTTCTGGTCATCGCGGTTCTCGAGTCCCACTACCAGACCGCGCTTTGCCTCTTCGTCGTCGCCGGACTCAGCGACGGCCTCGATGGCCTGGCCGCGCGACTGCTCAAGCAGCAAACCCAGATCGGCCAATACCTCGATCCCGTGACCGACAAGCTCCTGCTCAGCACCCTGTTCCTGGTCCTCATGCACCAGGGGCTCGTGCCGCGGCGCGTCACCGTCCTGGTTTTTAGCCGCGACCTGGGCATTCTCATCGTCGCCTCGCTTCTCTACATCAGTCTCGGCATGCGCGATTTCCGTCCCAGCATCTACGGCAAGGCAAGTACCTGCGCCCAGATCCTGGCGCTGCTCGCAGTCCTGCTCTGCCAGATCTATGCCCCCATACCGCTGATTATGCTGCGCACCGTGGCCCTCGATGCCACCGCGCTGCTGACCATCGTCTCCGCCTTGCATTACGCCTGGCGCACCGCCCGGCGCCTGGCCGTCGCCGAAGCTCACTAAAACTCCGCCGGAATGGCAAAGGTTTGAAAAATTCGCTTTCAATGACAAACTATTGCCAGCACTTGGCTCGCCGGTTTAACGTTACTGAAACAGTTCTTTACCCGGCCCTGAAGCATGTCGCTCGGGGCAGAACTGCGGTTTCTACGAAGGCCCTTATGTCTGAGACGATCCAAGCACGAGTTCTTCGAGTGATTGCTACCACCCAGCGAATTCCTCTGGAGAAGGTCAAGCCCGACAGCACCTTCGAAGAGCTGGGCATCGATTCGATGGACAGCATCAATATCCTCTTCGACCTCGAAAGTGAGTTCGACATCGAGATCAAAGACGAAGACGCAAAGAAGATCCAGACCATCCGCGAAATGATCGACGGCGTCACCTACCTGGTGGATTCCAAACAAAACCCCTCTGCCCAAGCCGCAACCGAATAAGCCGTACTGTATCGGGAAGAAGCTGGAGTTTGTTACCCTCGGTCCAGCAACAGTCCTCTATGAAAATGGTGTAGATGCGAGTTGTCATATCAGGAATGGGCGTCATCAGCGCTCTGGGCCTTGACCAGCAAGGATTCTGGCAGGCACTTGCCAGTGGTCAATCCGGAATCGGACCGATACCACAAGACGTCGGGCCCGTTCCCGAAATGGGCATGAATCAGGTCCGTTTCAAGAACGGCGCCGCGGTGCTCGGTTATGACGCCGAAGCGTACTTTCCCCGCAAAACCCTTAGCTTCATGGATCGCTTCGCGCAGTTTTCCGTCATCGCTGCCCGCGAGGCCGTGGCGCATGGCCGGAATCGAATGGACCGAGGAGCTGCGCGAGAGCGCGGCGATCATCACCGGTTCCTGCATGGGCGGCAGATTTACCGACGAAATCGGCTATTGGGAACTCTTCCACCATGGCAGGCATCGCGTCCACCCACTGACCATCCCTCTGGGAATGAGCAACGCCGGCGCCAGCCACATTTCCATGGAGTTCGGCCTGCATGGGCCCGCGTATACCTTCTCGACCGCCTGTTCCTCGTCGGCTCACGCCATCGGCAACGCACTCTGGATGGTGCGTTCCGGAGCTGCTCCCCTGGCCATTGCCGGCGGCAGTGAAGCGCCGCTTTTCCTGGGCGGATTGAAGGCTTGGGAGGCGATGCGCGTGGTCAGCCCCGACACCTGCCGCCCCTTTTCTGCCAACCGCTCCGGAATGATTCTGGGGGAAGGCGCCGCCATGCTGGTTCTGGAGCCGCTGGAGCGCGCGCTGGCGCGCGGCGCCAAGCCCTTGGCTGAGATCGTGGGCTTCGGCATGTCGGCGGATGCCTGCCACGTCACCCAGCCCTCCGCCGAAGGCGCCGCCCGGGCGATTCGTGCCGCGCTGCGCGATGGCGGTTTAGCTCCGGAGCAGGTTGGCTACATCAATGCCCACGGAACCGCGACCGAGGCCAATGACCGCATGGAGGCAGCGGCCATCCATGCGGTCTTCGGCGGCCACGCCGCTGCGCTTCCCGTCAGTTCCACCAAGTCCATGCACGGGCACACGCTGGGAGCGGCGGGAGCGATCGAAGCGGTAGCCACGGTGCTGGCCCTGGGCAACGGCGTGCTGCCCCCCACCGCGAATTTCACCGAGCCAGATCCGGAATGTGATCTGGACGTGATTCCCAACCAGGCCCGCGCCGCACAGGTAGAGGTTGCCCTGTCGCAATCCTTCGCCTTTGGCGGGCTTGAACGCCGTGCTGGCCTTCCGCGCCTGGCCCTGACTGCAGTAAGACCCACCGCTTCGAGGATTGATGCCGAATGGGCGTTAGGCAATTCGAATGGTCAGGGCAAAGCATTTGCGAGGCTTAAGGCGCACCTGCCTTTCGTGAATTCAGCCGCTTTAGTTGCGAGCCATCTTTTCGAAGACGTCGAGCGCGTATTCCAGGTCGCTCTGGGTGTGCGCGGCGGTCACGCAGAGCCGCAGCCGTGCCGAATCCTGGGGAACCGCTGGAAACAGCACCGGCGTGGCCAGAATGCCATGGTCGCGGAGCCGCCGGGCGAACAGCCCAGTGGTTGTCTCGTCGTTGAGAATGACCGGAATGACCGCCGTCTCCGACAGCCCGGTGTCATAGCCCAGCGAGCAGAGACCGCTGCGCAGAAAGTCCGCGTTGTGCTTGATTTTGGCGACCCGCTCCGGCTCGCTCTTCAGAATCGCCAATCCCTCGCGGATAGCTGCCACCGCAGCCGGACTCAGCGCCGCCGAAAAAATGAACGGCGATGCCCCATGTTGAAGATAGATCGCAAGTTCCTGCGAAACAGCAGCAAAGCCGCCGGTGGAAGGAATCGACTTGGCCAGCGAACCGGTCCAGATGTCGACCTCGTCCGTCGGGATGCCAAAGTGCTCATCGGTGCCGCGGCCACAGGCTCCGAGCACCCCGGAAGCATGCGATTCGTCGACCAGCAGAAAGAAACCGAATTCCTTTTTGACTTCGAGGATCTCGGGCAGATGGCAAACGTCGCCATCCATGGAAAAAACGCCGTCCGAGATAACCAGGGTGCGGTTGGCCTGGGATCCGTTTTGCAGTTCCTGGCGCAAAGATGAGGCATCATTATGCCGGAACCGCTGCAACTGCACCCCGGCGAAGCGGCAGGCATCCGTCAGGCTGCGATGGCAGAGCGAATCCATGATCACGCGATCCGCCGGACCGAGCAGCGCGCCCAGCACGGCAACATTCGCCAAGTAGCCTGAGCTGAAGGTGATAGCCGCTTCGGTTCCTTTATAGGCAGCGAGGTCCCGCTCCATCAGGATATGCTGGTCGGTGGTTCCGGTAAGCAGGCGGGCTCCGCCGGTACCGGTGCCGTACTTCCTGATTGCTTCGATGGCAGCGGCGTCGATCCGCGGGTCGCCGATCAGTCCCAGGTAGTCGTAGGACGACAGCATCAGCATGGAGTGGCCGTCCGCCCGCACCTGGGGGCCGGTTCTTCCTTCCAAGGGAATCTGAAAAGGATAGGCATCGTGTGTCGCAGGCAAGGCCGTGGTCTCGAAGAGCCGCCGGGCGCGCGCGTCGATGAGGTCGTTTTTGCGGAAATTCCAGCGCTTGTCCGCGCTGAAATATCCGTTAAAAGACTTGCCGGAAGAAGAAGGAAATCCTGCTGTTCCGTGGTGAACTTGTGATTTCGTCTCTGTCGGAGTATCCATTGATTTAACTGACTATAGTGCAGGATTGGGGCATTGGGAAGCCCGGAGTTGCTGTCCCGGCACGGTTTAGAGCATTTTCTTTCCCGTCTGCGATCCAGTCTCCGGCGCGGTCAAGCGCTAACTTTCCTGCACTGGACAAGCAGCGTAAAGACACAAAAATGCTCTAATTGTCATAGAGGATACTGAGCGTGCCACGGCCCAACCCTCGCGGCTATGGCCGAAGTTAGCACGTGCATCCAACTAGCTGAAGTCGTACGTTGGAGATCTTCACCATGTCTTCGAGTAGTCTGCACAGTCCGGCCGCTGTACTCAACCCGCCCGTGGCGCCGCGAGCCCGCGGCATCGCTGCCCGCTGCTCGATTGAAAGACAAGTTCGGACGCACCATCACCGATCTGCGTGTCTCCATCACCGACCGCTGCAACTACAAGTGCGTCTACTGCCGCACCGGCACCGAGGGTGCTCAATTTGCCGAGCTGGCCATGGAGGATTACCTGCGGATGATCCGGGTCTTCGTCTCCCTGGGCATTCGAAAAAGTCCGCCTGACCGGGGGCGAGCCGCTGCTGCGCAAGGACATTGTCTCCCTGGTGGCCCAGCTCGCCGAGCTCGCGCACCAACTCGCCGGCAACCCGAAGCCGCTGGACCTTGCCATCACCACCAACGGACATCTGCTGGCCGAGATGGCCGCTCCGCTCGCGCGCGCCGGGCTTAGCCGGATCACGGTCAGCATGGACGCCGTCGACTCGGCGACCTTTGCCCGCATCACCCGGGTGCCGGGCAGCTTCGAAAAGGTGCTGGCCGGGGTGCGCGCCGCCCAGCGTGCGGGGCTGGGCCCGGTCAAGGTGAACTGTGTGCTGTTGCGCGGCTTTAACGACGACCAGATCGTCCCCTTCGCCCGCTTCTCGCGAGACGAAGGCGTGATCGTTCGCTTTATCGAGTTCATGCCGCTGGAAGAAGATCGCTTGTGGACCCCCGAGGTGGTCGTTCCGCTGGAGGAGGTGGTGAGCAAGCTCAACAGCTTTCGCCCGCTGGTGCCCCTGCCCGCCAACAACCCCGGTGAAACCGCGCGCCGCTATACCTTCGACGACGGCGTCGGAGAAATCGGCATCATCGCGCCCGTATCGCAGGCCTTTTGCGGAGCCTGCAGCCGCATCCGCCTCACCTCCGACGGCAAAATCCGCACCTGCCTCTTCTCCCACTTCGACCACGATCTCTATGGCGTGCTGGCGCGTGGCGGCTCCGATGAGGATCTCGCCGCGTTCATTCAGAAGACGGTCGAGACCAAGGAGGCGCGCCACCATATCGGCGAGCCCGGCTTTCTGAAACCTTCACGCAGCATGGTCCATATCGGAGGCTAGACGCAGCTGGAATCGCGGCTCTGTCTTGAAATGGTCGATCGTTCCTTCCCAGAGCGTCAGCCATTGCCCAAAGACCTGAGGGTCTTTCACGACGTAGCGCGTGCGCTGACCTCCTCCCTCGACCTGGATTCGATCTTGGGCGCCATCATGCAGCAGATGGAGCAGTTCTTCGAGCCCGAATCCTGGTCACTGCTCATCGTGGACGAAGAGCAGCAGAATCTCTACTACGCGGTCGCCGCCGGCAAGTCGTCCGGCGATCGCAACCTGCGCGTCGACATGGGCGAGGGAATCGCCGGCTGGGTGGCCCAGCACGGCGAGCCGGTGATCGTGTCGGAACCCGGCAACGATCCCCGTTTCGCCGTATACGCTGACGCTGCGTCGGTCTCCCCGGTACGATCCGCCATCTGCATACCCCTGCGCTCGCGGGATCGCACCCTGGGCGTCATCGAGCTGCTGAACTATCGCGTCTCCACGCTGACCGACGAAACCATGGCCTTTCTCCAGGTGCTGTGCGACTACGCGGCGATCGCCATTCAGAATGTGCGCGCCGTGGAGCGCATTCAGGAATTGACCATCACCGATGACTGCACCGGGCTGTTCAATTCGCGCCACTTGTTTTCCGTCACCGAGAGTCGAGCTCGAGCGCTCCCGCCGCTTCAATCTTCCCTTCAGCCTGATCTTCATCGACCTGGATCACTTCAAGCGCGTCAACGACCTGCACGGGCACCTGACCGGCAGCCGGCTGCTGGCCGAGATTGCCAGGACCATCAAGCACAATGTCCGGGGTATCGATTCGGCCTTTCGCTACGGCGGAGACGAGTTTATTGTTCTGCTGCCGCAGACGGGCAAAGATGCGGCGCTTGAGGTGACCCAGCGGCTCTTGCACGCATTGCGCGATACGCGGTATCTGTTGTCGGAGGGACTCGAGCTGCGGATGATGGCCAGCTTCGGAATCGCCAGCTATCCGGAGGACGGCAGCTCGATCCAGGAGATCATTGGCGCCGCCGACGAGATGATGTACCTGGTGAAGAACTCCTCCCGGGGCAACATCGCCGTCGCCCAGCGCGGTTTTATTCAGGCCTGATTCTACTTCTGCGGAAAGTATAGCAATGCTTTAGCATGGAGCGCGGCACGTAGGAGGGCGAAAGATAAAGATGGAGCAGCAAGGGTAGACGTCTTCGGATGGGGATGGTTGGTGGTGGCGCGGGCTCTTTTATCGGTCCCGTACATCGCATGGCGGCCGAGTTGGATGGAGCCATCGAGCTGGTGGCCGGAGCCTTCAGTCAGGATCCGGAACGATCGCGCCAGGCAGGCGTGACCTACGGCATAAGCCCCGACCGCGCCTATGCAAATTATGAAGAGATGATGGAGCGGGAGAGCAAGCGGGAAGATGCCATCGACTTTGTCTGCATCGTCACCCCGAATCATCTCCACCTGCCCATCGCGGTGGCCGCCCTGGAGCATGGCTTCCATGTGATGAGCGACAAGCCGGCCACGGCGACCCTGGAAGAGGCGCAGGCGCTGGAGGAAGTGGTCCGGCGCACCGGGCTGCTTTATGGGTTGACCTTCACCTACACCGGCTACCCCTTGGTGCGCGAGGCGCGTCTGATGGCTCGTGGCGGCGCAGTTGGGGAAGATCCGCAAGGCAGTGGTGCAATACTCGCAAGGCTGGCTGAGCAGCTCGCTCGAGACCACGGGTCACAAGCAGGCGGTGTGGCGATCCGACCCGGCGCAGTCGGGCTTGGGCGGAGCGATTGGCGATATCGGCGTGCACGCATTCAATCTGCTGGAGTACGTGAGCGGCCGTCGAGTGGCCGAGATCTGCGCCGACCTCTACCTCGGTGGTCGCCGGCCGGGCGCTGGACGATGACTGCAACGTACTGCTCAAGCTCGACAACGGCGCTCCGGGCGTTCTGTTTGTCTCCCAGATCGCTGCCGGCGATCGCAACGACCTGCAGCTTCATCTCTACGGCGAAAAGGGCGGCCTCCACTGGTGGCAGGAGAATCCCAACTACCTGGATGTGAACTGGATAGGGAAGCCGAGTCAAACCCTGCATGCGGCCGGGGATTATCTGGCGCCCTCGACGCGCGCCGACTTTCGTCTGCCCATGGGCCATCCTGAGGGGCTGATGGAAGCATTTGCTAATATCTATCGCGACTTCGCGACTGCCGTTCGCGCCCGCTTCAGCGATCCGGCTGCGCAACTGAGCGACCTGGTCCCCGGCATCCGACGAGGGAGTGCGCAGCATGACCTTCGTGGAGCGAGCGGTGACCAGCAGCCGGACGCGTGCCGGATGGGTGAGCCTGACAAGGATGAGAGTGTCCAACTATGAAAACTGTTAAGGGGCCGGCGATCTTCCTGGCCCAATTTGCCGCCGACCAGAAACCCTTCAACAACCTGGAAGACATCGCCAAGTGGGCCGCGGGCCTGGGCTTCAAGGGCATCCAGATCCCCAGCTGGGATCAGCGGCTCTTCGACCTCAAGCAGGCCGCCGAGAGCCAGGATTATTGCGACCAGATCACTCGGCATGCTGCACGGTCTGGGCCTGCAGTTGACCGAGCTCTCCACCCATCTGCAGGGGCAACTGGTCGCGGTACATCCGGCCTACGACCTGCAGTTCGACGCCTTTGCACCGCCGGAGGTGGCAGGCAACCCGAAGGCCCGGCAGGAGTGGGCGACACAACAACTGCTGATGGGAGCAAAGGCCAGCCGGAATCTGAAGCTCACGGCGCACGCTACTTTCTCCGGAGCGCTGGCCTGGCCATATATCTATCCCTGGCCCCAGCGGCCGGCCGGGTTGATCGACGAGGCCTTCGCCGAGCTGGCGCGCCGGTGGCGCCCGATTCTCGACGCCTTTGAAGAGTCAGGAGTTGATCTGTGCTTTGAAATCCATCCCGGAGAAGACCTGCACGATGGAGTCACCTTCGAGCGCTTCCTGGCTGCGGTCGGTGGCCATCCGCGGGCGAATATTTTGTACGATCCCAGCCACTTCGTGCTGCAGCAGCTCGACTACCTGTGCCTTCATCGACATCTACCATGAGCGCATCCGCGCCTTCCATGTGAAGGATGCGGAGTTTCAATCCCAACGGGCGATCGGGCGTCTATGGCGGATATCAGGACTGGATCGACCGTCCCGGGCGCTTTCGCTCGCTGGGCGACGGGCAGGTCGACTTCGGCGGCATCTTCAGCAAGCTGGCGCAGTATGACTTTCCTGGCTGGGCGGTCATGGAGTGGGAATGCGCTCTGAAGCATCCTGAAGATGGAGCACGCGAGGGTGCACCCTTCATCCGCGACCACATCATCCGGGTCACCGAGCGCGCCTTCGATGACTTCGCGGGCGGACGAGCTGACCGTGAAACCAATCGGCGGCTGCTTGGCCTTTGATCCGGCGCGGTTTCCGAGGCTCAGCTCCATGCGAGGTAACGCCATCTTCCGCCAGGCCTGCGCTGCGGCATTACTGCTCTCGTGTTTGCTGGCCGCTCCCTTGCCGGTCGCGGCACAGGCGCAGCGCCGGCCCATGCAGTTTGAAGACCTGATGAAGATGCGGCGGCTCGGCGGCATCGACATTTCTCCCGATGGACTCTGGGTGCTCTTCACCGTCACCGACGTCGATCTGGAGCGCAACACTCGCACTCCGCACCTGTGGCTCATGCGGGTGGACGGCGGGAATGAAACGCCCATCACCGCCTCCTCGGCGGGGGAGAGCGGCGGCCGCTTTTCACCTGACGGGAAGCAGATCCTGTTCGTCAGCGCTCGCGATGGTGTTTCGCAGATCTACCTCGCCGCCTTTGACTCCGGCGGCGGCACGATCTCCGAAGCGCACCGCCTCACCCATCTTTCGAGCGGAGCCGATGGCGCTATCTGGTCGCCCGACGGAACTAACATTCTCTTTACCTCCGCCGTCTATCCCGACTGCATCGGAAAGCCGGAAGAAGCCGATGCCTGCAACCGGCAACGGGACCGGCAGCAGGCCGATTCCCTGGTGAAGGCCAAAGTTTTTACCCAGCTGCTCTTTCGCCACTGGAACCAGTACACCGGCGATAAACGCAGCCATCTTTTCCTGGTTGCCGCCGCCGGTGGAGCGCCGCGTGATCTCAACCCGCGGGTCGACCATGACATCCCACCCTTCTCCTTAGGCAAACCCGATGCCTATGCCTTCTCTCCTGACAGCAAGGAGATCGCCTTCGAATGGAACACGGATCCGGTCCCCGCTCTCAGCACCAACAGCGACATTTTCACGCTGAGCCTGAGCGATCCCAACGCCCGGCCCGTCCGCATCTCGACCAGCCCAGGCGGCGATTTCACACCGCGCTATTCGTCCGATGGCAAGTACATCGCCTTCCGTTCGCAAGCGCGCGCGGGATATGAGAGCGACCGCTTCCGCCTCATGCTCTACGACCGCCAGAATAAGCAGATTCGCGAACTGCTTCCCGGCTTCGACCGCTGGGTCCAGGATCTGGCCTGGTCGCCGGATGCGAAGACTATCTACTTCACCAGCGGCGCCAGCGGAGAACAGCCAGTCTTCGCGGTAGAAACAGTTGGCAGGAATCTGCGTCAGATCACGGACCTGGGCACGTACGGCGACCTGCATCCTTTGGCCGACGGGGAGAGCCTGGTCCTCTCTCGGGAGACCGTTCGCCAGCCTTCGGAGGTATATCTCCTGCGGCAGGGCGGGGAATCGCCCGGCGATTGCGGCGGGCAACAACATTGCTGCTCGCAGCCTTGCAACCGAGCATCAGATCAGCCACCTGAACCGCGCGTTGCTCGGGCAACTGGAGCTGCCGGAGATGCAGCACTTCTGGTTCCATGGAGCGCAGCGTACCCGGGTCGAAGGTTTTCTCATCAAGCCGCCCAACTTCGATTCGCAGCAGAAATACCCGGTGAAGTTCCTCATGCATGGAGGCCCGGAAGGGGAGTGGGGCGACTCCTGGAGCTATCGCTGGAACCCCGAGTTCTTCGCGGCCAGCGGTTACGTCGTCGTCATGATCAATCCCCGCGGCTCTGTCGGCTACGGTCAAGCCTTCATCGATGGCGTGAACGGGGACTGGGGCGGCAAGCCTTACATCGACCTGATGCGCGGCCTGGACTATGCGGAGGCTACCTACCCCTTTGTCGACAAGACGCGCGAGTGCGCTCTGGGGGCTTCCTATGGCGGCTACATGGCCAACTGGATTCTTGGCCACACCGATCGCTTTCGCTGCATTGTCTCCCATGACGGCATGTTCGATACCGAAGGCGCCTATGGCTCGACCGATGAACTCTGGTTCCCCGAGTGGGAATTTCGCGGAGTGCCTTGGGGCCGCAGCGGGAGCCGGTCCGATCGCGAGCTCTACCGCCGTTGGTCGCCCACGCTTTTCGCCGCCAACTTCAAGACGCCCACCCTGGTGATCCACAGCCAGCTTGATTATCGTCTTGACCTTTCCCAGGGCATCGAGCTCTTCACCACGCTCCAGCGCAGGAATGTGCCATCGAAAATGCTCTACTTTCCCGATGAAGGCCATTGGGTACTGAAACCGCAGAACAGCCGCCTGTGGAACAAGACCATCAGCGACTGGTGTGATCTCTGGACCAAGCCCGCGGGATCGCAGCCGTAAAATGCTCTCATGCCTTCCCAGCCGCGGAAAAAGCCACAGCCGCTCGACGAGGCAGCGCTCTACCAGTACGCTGTCGCGGCGCTCGCCCGGCAGATGCGCACCGTGGCCGAACTCAAACGGCTGATGAGCCGCCGCGTCGAGGCGGGAGAGGCGGGAGAGAGCAAGATAGCGGCGGTCATCGCACGCCTTGCCGAGCAGCACTATCTCGACGATCGCGCCTTCGCCTCCACCTACACTCGTCTGCGCCAGGAGAACCAGAGCTTCGGCAAGCGCCGGGTGCAGCAGGAGCTTACCCGCAAGGGCGTCCATGCCGAGCTGGTTGCCAGCACGCTCGAGAGTGCCTACGGGCAGGTCAGCGAAGAGGAGCTTGCACGCCGCTATCTCGCCCGCAAGCGCATCGTGAAGCCGCAAAACGACAAAGAGACGGCGCGCCTGATTCGCCGGCTGGTGGCCGCCGGCTTTTCCTTCGCCATCATCTCGGCCATTCTGAAGAACTGGGAGATCGATTGCAGCGAAGCCGATCTGGCGCTGCCGGAAGATGGCCAAGGCGAATAATTCCACACATCTGTCCTTAGGGAAGCGGTCGGCTGCCCCGTTCGCCGTGGCGTACCCGGATTTCCTGCCGCGCAGGTCGCATTTGGTGGTTGGCACGGCAGGAAGCACCAGGAAAAGTCGGGTGCCCCATCCCCCCGGATTTCTTGTAAGGCTTGGTGGGGTCAACGAACCTCATGCGGCTTTCCTTCTGGGGCTGCGCAGTAGGAAATCCGGGTCCTTTGCGTTTTTTGCAAAGGGTGGGATAGGCGACGGTCGATATCGAGAAAAGCCTCGCCCTTGGTTTTGTGTAGTCATGACAATTGTTCGAAGGCGTAAGTGCGGCTGAGCCGTCGAGTGAAAGCAATGGAAAAAGGTCATTATCGTCCCACGTACGCTGGTGCGAACGTGGGGCACCCGGCGCTTTTGCGAAGCGTGGGGGGGGCTTAATGCGCATAGTGCGCTTAATGCGCACACTTCCCCCCGCGCCAATATGCTCCACTGCCAGTCCTCCGATGCCGCTGGCCAGTGAACAGAAGAAATGCTCTAGACTTAAGGAATGCAGTACCGCTCTGGTTCTGAGATCCGGGAAACCTTCCTGCGCTTTTTTGCCTCGAAGGGGCACCGTCGTGTGCACTCCTCCTCGCTGGTCCCGGCGAACGACCCCACCTTGCTCTTCACCAACGCGGGCATGAACCAGTTCAAAGACGTATTCCTCGGAGTGGAGCGCCGCGACTACAACCGCGCCACCACTTCGCAGAAGTGCGTGCGCGCCGGCGGCAAGCACAACGACCTGGAGAACGTCGGCTTCACCCGCCGCCACCATACCTTCTTCGAGATGCTGGGCAACTTCAGCTTTGGCGACTACTTCAAGCGCGATGCGATCGCCTTCGCCTGGGAGCTGGTCACCTCGCCGGAGTGGCTCGGCATTCCCAAGGACAAGCTCTACGTCACCATCTTCAAAGGCGAAGAAGGGCGTTCCGCGCGACGAAGAGGCCTATGAGCTTTGGCGCGGCTCAGGGCGTTCCGCCGGAGCGCATCCACGAGCTGGGCATGAAGGACAACTTCTGGGCCATGGGCGATACCGGCCCTTGCGGGCCGTGCTCGGAGATTTTCTACGACATGGGCCTGGCCGCGTCGGAGACCGGAGAGGACAAGCCCTTCGGCCAGGACGAATCGCGCTACGTGGAGATCTGGAACCTGGTCTTCATGCAGTTCGATCGCGATCAGCAGGGGGAGCTCCACCTGCTGCCCAAGCCTTCCATCGACACCGGAGCCGGGCTGGAGCGCATGGCCGCGGTGCTGCAGGGCAAGATCTCCAATTTCGAAACCGATCTCTTTACCCCGCTGATCGCCCGCGCCGGCGAGCTTACCCATACCCGCTACCAGGATGGCGGCGCCCCCACGGACGCTTCGCTGCGCATCATCGCCGACCATTCGCGTGCCGCGACGTTTCTCATCTCCGACGGCGTGCTCCCCGCCAACGAAGGCCGCGGCTATGTCTTGCGCAAGATCCTGCGCCGGGGCATCCGCCATGGACGGATGCTGGGCCAGGAAGATCCGTTCATGTACCGGATGGTCGAAGCGGTGCGCGACGAGATGCAGGATGCCTACCCGGAACTGGCCGAGAGCGCCGACCGCGTCGCCAGGGTGGTCCGCGCCGAAGAAGAGCGTTTTGGCAGGACGCTTGCCCTGGGATCGAAGCAGCTGGATGCCGCCATTGAGCAGGTCCGCAAAGAGTCGGAGACAGCATCCCGATGTTGCCGGGCGCGACCGCCTTCCATCTCTACGAGACCTACGGCCTGCCGCTTGACTTCATGGTGGATGCGGCCCGCGACCAGGGCATCGACTTCGATCTGACCGGCTTTGAGCTAGCTCGCAGCGAAGAGCAGGTGCGCGCCCGCGCCTCCTGGAAGGGCGGCGCAAAGGCCTCTGCCAGCCCGGCCTTCCGCGCGCTGCCCAAGACCGTCTTCGAAGGCTATCGCCAGCTCACCTCGCAGCATTGCGAAGTGCTCGCCATCGTCAGGGATGGCGTCGGCGTGCCCCAGGCGAATGCCGGCGAGAGCGTCGAGATCGTGCTCGATCACACCTCGTTTTATGCCGACTCCGGCGGCCAGGTGGGGGATACCGGCTGGCTCTATTCCGACGACCACAACGTCGTCGTCGCCGATGTTCTGGGTTGCGTGCAGCCGGTGCAGGGCGTTCGCGCGCACAAGGTCTACCTGCGCCAGCCCATCGAGCTGGGCAACTATGTCGATACCGTGGTGGATACAGAAACCCGTTCGGCGATTCGCCGCAACCATACCGGCACCCACCTTTTGCATGCCGCCCTGCGCGAGGTTCTGGGCAAGCACGTGAAGCAGGCCGGTTCGCGGGTCGATCCCGAGCATCTGCGCTTTGATTTTTCCCACTTCACCGGCGTTGCCGAGGAAGAGCTTGCGGACGTGGAAGAGATGATCAACCGCCAGGTGCTCGCCAACAACAAAGTGGAGACCCTGGAAGACGTTCCCATCGATGTCGCGGTGAACGAATATCACGCCATGGCGCTGTTCGGCGAGAAGTACGGCGAGAAGGTCCGGGTGGTGAAGATCGGCGACTTCTCCACCGAGCTCTGCGGTGGCACCCACACCGGGGCCAGCGGGGAAATCGGGGTGGTCAAGCTGCTCAGCGAGGGCGGCGTATCTTCTGGCGTTCGCCGCGTGGAGGCGGTGACCGGCCTCGGCGCGCTGGGCGAGTTTCGGCGCGGCCAGGAGGTGGCGCAACTCGCCGGGCAGTTTGCCGCAGAGCATCTGTCTCCTGCGGAGGCGCTGCGCAGCAAGCTCTCGGCCCAGGAAGAAGAAATCAAGAAGCTGCGCCGCGAGCTCGACCAGGTACGGATGAAGTCCGCCGCCTCCTCGGTCGCCTCGGCTGCCAGCCAGGCGGTCGTGGTGGACGGAATCCAGGTGCTGGCGCAGCGGGTTGACTCGCTGGACCGCGGGCAGTTGCGCACCCTGGTCGACAATCTCCGCAACAAGCTCGGCTCGGGGGTCGTGGTTTTGGGCTCGGCGCAGGAAGACGGCAAGGTCGCCCTCATCGCCGGAGTTACGCGGGATCTCACCGGCCGCCTCTCCGCCGGCAAAATCATCGCCCCTCTCGCGCAGAAGGTCGGCGGCTCAGGCGGCGGCCGGCCAGACATGGCAGAGGCCGGCGGCAAAGACGCCTCCGCGCTGAACGCCGCCTTGGCCAGCGCCCCCGAAGTGGTTCGCGAACTGCTTGGGAAAGACTGCCCTTAGCGTCTAAAGTCTGGCTGGAAAGCTGGACGGGACCTGCGGTTTCCTTCCATCCCTACCGCGCTCTGCGGCCGCAGGCTGCGCGATAACGGATTGTGCGAATGGTGCATCTCGGGTAGCTATAGCCGGTATCCTACCGTTCGCCGCAGTCGCAACTAGCCGATCGCGGTAAGTCGGTTTAGCTTCGGCGAGCTTGGGGACCCATCTTCTGGCGCATCGTAGAGTCGTGATGGTAACTTACGACTTCGTTGCTGCTCGCAACTTGCCGACCTATAATCGGGTTAGCTCTGGCGTAGCGAAAGGGTTCAGATCCGCTTCAGCAACTATGCTCCTTGCCGCGCGTTTGCTCCGTGCGTTTTGCTCTCGAAGCCGCATGACGCCGGCTTGGCAGGCGCGCGCCGCCTCAGCGCGATTGTCCTTCTCGACCGTTTCTGTTCACGCCGCTCGCCAGCCGTCACCGACTACCTCCCTATGACCGCGCAGCAGCGCCTGCGGGAGGCCCTGGAAGCCCGTCCTGAGTCTCAGCGTACCCGGCTTGACTACGACCGGGTTCTCGATGCCTATCGCGCCATCTACCACGACGATCCCGCATCGCCCAAAGCCGATGCCAGCGTGCTCGCCGTGGCCGAGTTGCTGACCGAAGAAGGCCGCCTCTTCTCCGATCAAGAAACTGCTGCACGACGCCATCGGCCAGTATGAATTCCTGCGGCTGCAATATCCCGGCAGCCGCTACCGCTTCTCCGCCCTCATCGCCGAGGGTGAGATCTACCGCCGTGACCTTGGCGATCGTGATGAGGCCGAAGCAAAAGTTTCAGCAATTTCTCAACAGTCTACCCCCAGAGCCCGCTCGCCGAGCAGGCCCGCTCGAGCTGAACGAAATCCATCCAGGAAGAACATTCACAAGCCCGTCAGGCCCACCGTCTCTGCGGAACGGAACGCTGTTCTGGCCGCCGCCATCGAGTCGCAGCAATCCCACCGCCACCGCAATGCGCCCGCGATGACACCGCCGGCCATCCAACCGCAGCAGTGCTCGCGCCATCGCGTCCCCCTCCTGCGTGACGCCGCCGGCCATCCAGCCGAGTCAGCCGGCCAAGTCCTCCGACGCGGAGGACGCCAACCCAGCGCATCCTCACCGCGCTGCACCCCGGGCAGGTCTCCCTGGTGAGTGGAATCCGCCACTGGTCCACGCCTGTCTATACCCGCATCGCCATTGATCTGCAGGATCAGGTGGCCTATCAGGCCGCCCGCGTTCCCGGTCCTGACCGCATCTACTTTGACCTTTACGGCGCGCGCCTGGACCCGGCGTTGAACGGCAAGTCAGTCGAAGTGATCGACGACGGCTTTCTCAAACGCATCCGTGCAGCGCAATTCTCCAACAACGTGACCCGGATTGTGCTCGACGTAAGTTCCGTATCCGACTACTCGGCCTTTCTGCTTCCCAATCCCTGGCGCCTCATCATCGACATTCATGGCCTTAAGCCGGGCGCGCCCCCGACCACCAACCTGGCCAGCCTCCCCCGGCGCGGCCGCCACGCAGCGCGAGCTCCAGCACAAACTCTTTCGCGCCAGCCCAACACGCCCGTCGCCAGCCCGCCGCAGGCCCAGACTCCGGCAAGCGCGCCTGCAGCGCGCCGTTCCGGCACCCAGGAGATCGCAGCCCTTGGCCAACAGCCGAATCGCGTTCAGGCCACGGACCATCCCACCACCCGCCCCATCGCAGCCTCGGTTGCCGGAACCGTCCCGGCGCCGCAGCCAGACGACGGCTCCTTAGCTTCGACGCCTCCACTACCCCGCCACGCCGGGCCAGTCAGCCGCAAGAAGCCAAGCCCCATCCATCCCGCGTCCTCCAGCTCTGCGGAGGCCGATGACAATCTCTCCCCGCCCATGCGCGAGGCCGAGCCGACCGCCGCCGGCGAGCGCTCCCTGGTGCGCACCCTCGGCCTCAAGATCGGCCGCATCGTCATCGATGCCGGCCATGGCGGACATGACTCCGGCACCATGGGACCGGGCGGCATTGAAGAAAAGGAGGTGGTTCTCGATGTCGCGCTGCGTCTGGGCAAGCTGCTCAAGCAGCGCCTGGGCGCCGACGTGATCTTTACCCGCGACAACGACACCTTCATTCCGCTGGAGACCCGGACGGCCATCGCCAACAAGGCGCAGGCCGATCTCTTCCTTTCCATCCACGCCAACTCCAGCCCCGACTCCTCCGCGCGCGGGGTGGAGACCTATTACCTCAACTTCACCACCTCGCCCGATGCGCTGGAAGTAGCCGCCCGTGAAAATGCTGTCTCCGACGAGTCCATCCACGAGCTCTCTGACCTGGTGAAGAAAATTACCCTCAAGGACAAGATCGACGAATCGCGCGAGTTTGCCGCCGATGTGCAGAAGTCGCTCTATGACGACCTGGAAGAGGGCAACCCGGGACTGCGCGATCGCGGCGTCAAGAAGGCTCCGTTCGTGGTGCTGATCGGCGCCAACATGCCGTCCATCCTGGCCGAGATATCCTTCCTCACCAATTCTGACGATGCGCGCGAGCTGCAGCAGCCTGCCTACCGCCAGCGCATCGCCGAGTCGCTCTATCGCGGAGTTGCGAGATACATCAGCGGCCTGAGCGGCGTTCGTCTGGCGCAGAGTTCCGGCCACCCCAACGGCAACTGAAGTCGCCAATTCGACACCCACAGGAGAAATGCTCTAGTCTCTGAATAGGTGCGTATGCTTCGTGCCCTGCGCAGTCCGTTTTCTCTCCCAGTCCTTCGCGCGCTTCCGGCCTCGGTTCTCTTACTGTCTCTGCTGGTGTTGCCGGCGCTGGCCAAGCCGGCCCTCGCCGCCCCCAGCCGCTCCGCCTTTGTTGCCCACGGACTTTGCCGGCTGGAGCCTGAGCGCACCCGCCCAGGAAAGCACCGCGCCCGAGGCTGCCGATGCCGCCAACGCCTCCGTTCTCAAGGAATACGGATTCCAGCAGTTCGCCTCCGCACACTACGCCAATGGGGATAACAAGCTCAACGTCCGCGCCATCCGTTTTCAGGATGCGAGCGGCGCCTATGGCGCATTCACTTTTTTCCGGCGGCCCGGCAGCATCGCGGAGCAGATCGGTCGCAGCGCTGCCTGGGATGGCAGCCACGTCTTGTTCTGGAACGGCGCCACCCTGGTGGACGCCACCCTCGATCACGTCACCCCCATGACTGCGTCGGAGCTGCGCGAGCTGGCCAAGGATCTGCCCCAGCCTCCGGGCTCGGCGAATGTTGCTCCTCCTCTGCCCGGCTATCTTCCCCGCCAGGATCTCGATACTGGCCTCACCCACTACTCTCTCGGGACCGGAAGCCTATGCCCGTAGCGGCGGCGTGCTTCCTGCGGCGCTGGTGGACTTCGCTTCCAGTGCCGAAGCGGTCACCGCCAACTACTCCGACCGCGACGGCGACGGGCAGGTGACGCTCCTGATCTACCCCACGCCGCAGCTGGCAGCGGCGCGCCTGCGCGATATCGACGCCTTCCTCAAGGCGGGGAACACCCAGGTCCACCTGGCCGCAGCCGCTGGCGGAGAGCCGTCCCGAGCTCCCTGCTCACCCGCCGCAGCGGTCCCATCGTCGCTGTCATCAGCGGATCGCTCCCGGCCGCCACCGCGCACAAGCTCCTCAACCAGATCAACTACCAGGCTGACGTCGTCTGGAACAACCCCCAGGGCTACATCAGCGACGGCTCCAAGGTCGCGCGTCTCATCCTGGGCATCTTCGCCCTGACGGGCATTCTGGGGGGCGCTGCGATCCTGCTGGGCCTCTTTCTCGGCGGTGGCCGTGCGCTTTACCGGGTTCTTCGCGGCAAGCCCGCCTCCGCCTTCCAGGAAGAGACAGAGTTCATCCGCCTCAACCTGGAGGACTAGAACAGCGGTTCGAACGGGAGCTGACTGAGGGGGTTACCCTTTGCAGCAGACGAATTTCGCTTCGAGAAATTTGAACCAGCTGAGGTGCAGCCAAGCTCCTAAGTGCTCAGATTGCAGTGGCTTGGGGCCGTTTTTCCAGGTCGCCGCAGAGCGGCCGTCGGTTGCGCCGTATCAAAACAGCTGATCCAGTAAATAATTCATAAATAAAGGCTTAATCGCGGATCTTGATTTTGCCTTGACACCCTCGGGAGCCAACCATAAGATTTCGCCAGAAAGTTCTGATGGCTTTGCCTCCGTTGGAACTATTCTCCCTAGAGAAGAGGCCGCCCTGTTGCCGGGTGGCCTTTTCGTTTTCCGACGGTCTGCACTGCCCCGGCGTCCGTGGAACCCGTCTTTACGCGTGGCGATGAGCGTAGATACAATCCGACAAGGTACGTGCAACGGAGGCGCGCCGACGTAGCTCAGTTGGTAGAGCAGCTGATTCGTAATCAGCAGGTCATCGGTTCAAGTCCGATCGTCGGCTCCATCAACTTCACCCCTTGCAACAGACTCAAGTCGGACTCAAGTATTTCCTTTCCTTGTTCCTGCACCGAGTTTGGTACCGCTTATCCACTGTTTTTTTCCTGCATCGCTTGCGGTCGCGTCAGACCGCTCCGCATAATCGCCACAGAAGCTGAGGTGTGAGGGTGACGGCCTCCAACGAGCACATCACTGTTACCCAATACAGCCGGGAAGATGTACTTCGCATTTTGCGCATTCGCCTCAAACAACTTTGCTCCTGGGAGCGTTCCGGGCTCATCAACCAGAGCGACATGTATTCCTTTCAAGATCTGGTCCAGCTGCGCAAGCTGCGCGACCTGCGTGCCACGCGCCTTTCCGTCGCCAATATTCGCGCCTCGATCCACGCCATGCGGCAGGTCTCCGGCGTGGCCAACCCGCTGCTTGAGGCGGGTGCGGTCCGCAACGGAACGCGGCTCGCCTTTCGCCTCAGCGGCGCCATGATGGAGCCGATCGCGCGCCAATTCGTGTTCGACTTCGACTCTCCGCGCCACAGTCAGCTGGCCGAAGTGAGTTCTGCCGCCAGCCATCAGGCTGCGCGGGAATCCCGCGTGCAAGGCCTCTTCTTCGAGGCGGTGCGCATGGAAGAGCGGGGCAAGACGCAGGAGGCCGTGGCCCACTACGAGAGCATTCTTGCGCTCGATGCGCGCCACGCACCCGCCTGCATCAACCTGGGCACGATTCAATACAACCAGCGGCAGTTTATCGAGGCGGAGAGACTCTACCGCCGCGCCACCGTGGCGGACCCGAATTACGCGCTGGCCTTCTTCGACCTGGGCAATGTGCTCGATGAGCTACAGCGTCTTCCCGAGGCCATCGAGGCCTACAGCACCGCCATTCGCCTGGTACCCCACTACGGCGACGCGCACTACAACGTCGCCTTGGCCTACGAACGTACCGGCGATCGCCGGGCCGCCCTGCGCCACTGGACCACCTACATCAAACTCGATCCCATTGGCCCCTGGTCGAATCACGCCCGCATTCAGGCGCGCAAGATTCTCGAACGGGAAAAGCTATCCATCGTGTCATCGCGGCTCATCCGTCCGGCACGACTACCACTCCCGGCGCACACGAAGCGTGCCCAGGCTTCTCGCCGTTCCCAAGCCGCTGCTGCCCCTGTAGAGCATTTTCACTTACCGTAGATTATATGTACATTCTTGATGGAAGCTGCGACCGTTCCTTCAAGTGAAATGCTTAGCCTCGGCCATGGACAGCAACAGAGATCTATGTGCTGGACAGCTCCGAGCTCGCATGGGCAGCGGTATTCCAGCGTATAGCTGTATTCCCGTGGCAGATTCCGTTCTTGCGTCGCAACCCGCTTCCCCGCTCACCCTGCTTTCGGAAGATGAACAACTCTTTCGCGCGACCGTCCGCCAGTTTGCGCAGGAAAATATCGCGCCCCTGGTTCGCACCATGGACGAGCAGCAGCACTTTCACCCCGAGCTGATTCCGCAACTCTTCAATCTCGGCCTGATGGGCATCGAGATTCCCAGTCGAGTACGGCGGTTCCGGGGGAACTTTTTTCGAGGCCATTCTCGCCGTGGAAGAGATCTCCGCCGTCGACCCGTCGGTCGGCGTTCTGATCGACGTGCAGAACACGCTCTGCATCAATGCCCTGTTGCGTTGGGCCACGCCGGAGCAAAAGAAGGCCTTTCTTCCCCGGCTTGCGACCGATACCGTCGGTGCGTACGCGTTGAGCGAAGCCGGCTCCGGTTCCGATGCCTTCGCGCTGCAGATGCGGGCCGAAAAGCGAGGCGACTATTACCTGCTCAACGGGCAGAAGCTCTGGATCACCAACGCCCGCGAGGCCGGCCTCTTCATCGTCTTCGCGACCCTGGATCCGAGCGCCGGATACAAAGGGATCACGGCCTTTCTGGTGGACAAGCGCGCGCCCGGATTTTCCATTGGCAAGAAGGAAGACAAGCTCGGCATTCGCGCTTCCTCCACCTGCGAGATCATCCTCGAAGACTGCAAGGTGCCCGCGGCCAACGTGCTGGGCGAGCCAGGCAAAGGCTACAAGATCGCCATCGAGACGCTGAACGAGGGCCGCATCGGTATCGGCGCACAGATGCTCGGTCTGGCCCAGGGCGCCTGGTCCCATGCCGCCCGCTACGCCTTCGAACGCAAGCAGTTCGGCAAGGCGATTGGGGAGTTTCAGGCGGTCCAGTTTGCCCTCGCCGAAATGGCCACCGAAATCGAAGCCACCCGGCTGATGGTCTACAACTGTGCCCGCCTCAAGGACAACGGCCTTGGCTTCCTGAAGGAAGCGGCCATGTGCAAGTACTTTGCCTCCCAGGTAGCCGAGCGCGTTGCCAGCCAGGCCGTGGAGGTCTTTGGCGGCTACGGCTTTGTCAAGGACTACCCGGTCGAGAAGTATTACCGCGACGCCAAGATCGGCAAGATCTACGAAGGCACGTCGAACATGCAGCTGGCCACCATCGCCAAGCTGATGCTCGGCAGCCACTAACCCGTCTTCGTCACTCCGGCTACGTGTGGCGAAAAACGTGCCTGTAGCAGACCACCCGCCGTCTCCCTAATGGTCAATCGGCTCTTCAGTTCGGGAACGAACGAAGGAACACCCCGGCCGGTAGCGTTCTACTGCGCCTCACCGTCGCCACTCCAACGTAGAATCGCCGTGGAAGTCTGAGGTCGAAGTCTGAGGTCAAGCATGGTTCGTGTAGGAATTCAGGAGTCGATCGCTCCGCAGCTGCTTCAGGACTTTACCCGGGAAGTGGAGCTGGTACGGATCCCCGACCAGCCCGAAGGCGATGTAGAGATCGACTTGTGGATAGCGCCGCCGAATCTGAAGATCACACAGCGCCAACTGCCGCATCTGCGCGGGCTACGGGTGGTGCAGAGCCTGTGGGCAGGGGTCGATTTGCTGCTCCCGCTTTTGCCTCCGGGTCTGACCCTGTGCGATGCGCAGGGCGTACATGACATCCCCACTGCCGAGTGGGCAGTGACGGCGATTCTTGCCATGCAGAAGTATCTGCCGTTCTACTTTGCGTTGCAGCAGCAGGAGGATTGGGCGGGCCGGAGGCATTCCGAGCAGCTCTACCGGCAATCGCATGAATCGACGCTGGGTTCTGCCGGCGCTGATCGACGAAGTGGCGGATGCAACGGTGCTGATCGTGGGATACGGTTCCATCGGGAGGGCCATTGAGTCGAGGCTAGCGCCCTTCGGAGCCCGGTTCCTGCGCGTGGCGCGCCGTGCCCGGGAAGGCGTGGAGTCCGTATCGCAGCTGGACCAACTGCTACCGCAGGCCGACATTGTGGTGCTGATTACGCCGTTGACCCCGGAGACCACGCATTTGATGGACGCGGGCAGGATCGCCAGGATGAAGCCCGGCGCCTTGCTGGTGAATGCATCTCGCGGCCCGGTGGTGGATACGGACGCGTTGGTCCAGGCCCTCAAGGAAACGAGGATCCGCGCCGCCGTCGATGTAACCGATCCGGAGCCGCTGCCTCCGGGGCATCCACTTTGGAAGGCGCCCAACCTACTGATCACGCCGCATGTAGCGGGAGCCAGCGCGCAGTACCTCAAGCGCGCACTGAAGCTGGCCAGCGAGCAGGCGCAGCGGTATGCGCGGGGCGAACCCCTGATCAATGTCGTTGACGCCGGGTATTAGAGCGGATTCGCAGTTACTGTGACGTGGTGATTAAGCATAAAGCCGGGGTGGGCGCAGGGAGCGGTCACCTACAACGCGGGCGAACGGAGGGGCAGCGTGACCTTCGAAAACAGTCGGGCCACCGAAAGAAAGGGGCAGTCGCATGAAATTGAGTCATCTGGGTTTTGGTTTGCAGCGTGCAGTGGCGAATCGGGGAGTGATCGGGACCCTCAGCGCCGTTCCCGGGAAAATCGTGGGTCGGCTGTCACGGGGATCCAAGCCGCCAAAACAGTTCAATCCGGTGCATCCATTTGATGCTGAATTCGGGACGGACACCTCCGGCTTGCTTCCCGCGGTAGAACTCCGCGATAGCCGGTGCAGGAACAGCATCTACAACACGGGCTACTATGCGACCGCTCCTTCTATGTTTCATCAGGTTTTTGCGCAAATGGATATCGAGTTTCAGAGATTCACCTTCGTCGATCTCGGCGCCGGCAAGGGCCGGATTCTGTTGCTCGCTTCCAATTTCCCCTTTCAACAGGTACTTGGCGTTGAGTTCATTCCGGAGTTGCACGCAGCGGCGACGAAGAACATCTCCATCTATCAACCGCCTTCCCGCCGATGCCAGGACGTGCAGTGCATCCTCGGCGACGTACGCGACTTTGTATTCCCATCCGCCCCGCTGGTGATTTTCATGTGGCATCCCTTTGTCGGAAGGGTCTTCGAGCAGGCGATGGCCAACCTTGAAGATTCTCTGCAGCGGGCGCCGCGCGAGGTCTACCTCGTGTACTTGAAGCCCGAGTTCGAGCATCTGGTCGAGCGCAACACATCCCTGCGCAAGCTTTGGAAGAGCCGCTTCACCATGACGGAGCAGGACTTCGCCGCCTACATTTTTCCCGATCAGTCCGAGACTTGCGCAGCTTACGGCACGTAGCCGGAGCTGGCCGCTAGATCTTCTTCATACTGCCATCACGCTGTCTTACGAGGAGCCGCGGTCTTCTCGTCACCGGTGTTCGGTGTGCCGGCTGGCTCGATCAACAATACGTGCACTTCCTCCGTGGCCCTGGGGCAATGCTCGACACCCTTGGGAACGACAAACATCTCTCCGGGGCCAAGGGTGACGGTTCGGTCGCGCATCTGAATATCCAGTTTTCCCTTCAATACCAGGAAAAAGTCGTCCGTTTCATCGTGCTTGTGCCAGACGAACTCACCCTTAGCCTTGACGACCATCACATCAAAATTGTTGAGCCGCGCAACGGTACGTGGAGAAAAATACTCTGAGAATGTCGCGAGCTTCGTGGCCAGATTGATCTTGTCCTCCACAGGCGTCTCCATATCCCCTTTGGGCGCATCTTAGCACGAGGATTGCAAGGGATTTTGTGGAGGCGCGAGAGAAATGAACCCGTGGAAGATGATCGGCCTGATGACGCTGCCGGTGCTTCTGTTTGCCGCTTGGCGCATCTGGTCCATCTACGAGGAGCGGCATGCGCCGGTCATGGTGAAGGAACAGCCCGCGGAGCGGAAGATTACGCAGGACGACACAGTCTTTCCGCGCAAGCTGTACATCGACGACTTGAAATCGGCCAAGGCGCTGAAGGGAAAGACGGTCTGGATGCAGGCGGGCTACACGCTCGAATACTACCCCTATGATGGCCACGCGGCTGAGCTTCGCCACAAATTGGGGCTGTTACCGAGCGTTGCCGCCCTGCAGATCATCGACGTCGAAGACCAGCCGACGCCGCCTGGCTGGTTAAGCCGCATTCCCCGTGGCGCAAGCAATTTCTTCGTCGTCTTTCGCAAGCCCGGGGACGCGCATACGTATGCAGTTCCAGTGGGCGTCGTGGAGCAGGGTGAAGCCAAGTTCTATACGGATGACCTTTTCTATTACGACGATCCGCACCAGCTTTACCGGTATTGGCCGGCAAGTGTTTGGCAAGCGATTGACGAGCACCAGGTCAAGGCGGGAATGAGCGAGCTGCAGACGAGGATGTCTTTAGGACAGATCCAGCAGTCGGGATCGTCTGATTATGGCAATCGAACGGTGGTCTACACCGCCGGCGAACGAAAAGTCGCGGTGACGTTTGCCAATGATCGCGCGACGGAGATTAAGGAAGAGAAGCCAGCGGCATAAGACTTTCGGGGGTGTCCCGCTCTTGGTCCTGTGACCGCGTAGAGAAGTACATACCCAGGTCTCAAAAGCGAGACCTGGGGCACCCATGGGACTCCAGTGCAGGTATCTGCAGTTTCAGCGATCTGGTTTCGTCAGCCGGTATTGCGCAGGCCGGCGGAGATCCCGTTGATGGTGGCGGAGATGGCACGATTGATGGCGTCCGAATCGTCTCCCGCCCGCTTGCGGCGGAGCAGGTCGACCTGGATCAGGCTCATGGGATCGACGTAGGGATTGCGCAGGCGAATGGAGCGGGCGAGAACCGGGTTGGTCTCCAGCAGTTCCGATTGTCCTGTGACCGCGAGGATGCTGCGCCGGGTGCGGTGGAACTCGGCTTCGAGCTTGGTAAAGACGCGGTCGCGAACGCCGGCATCGGTAACCAGCGAGGCGTAAAGCTGGGCGATGCCGAAATCGGATTTGGCCAGGGCCATCTCCACGTTGCGGATGAGGTCGATGAAAAGAGGGAACTCGCGCGCCATGGTCGCCAGCACGGCGGCCCCGCCGGGCCGCTGCGCGTAGGATTCGAGTGCGTGGCCAACGGCGAACCACGCCGGAACCAGCTGCCGGCTCTGCGTCCAGCCGAAGACCCAGGGAATCGCGCGAAGATCGGCCAAGCTGCGGCGGCCGCCGCGGCGCGACGGGCGGGAGCCGATCTTGGCATGCTCCAGTTCGGCGACCGGCGTGGCCTCTTCGAAATACTGCAGCACTTCCGGGTCTTCGAAGAATCTGTTCGCGGTAGAAGGAGAAAGCCACGTTCGAGAGCTCCGCAAACGCTGCTTCCCACTCCGGCGCGAGAACGCCGGTGAAGTGGCCCTCGGGGTTGCGCGCGTTGGGACGAGCCAGAGCGTCGAGGGATGCCGCGATCATCAGCTCCAGATTGCGCTCGGCGAGGATGACGTCGGAGTACTTCCAGTTCAGCACTTCGCCTTGCTCGGTAATGCGGATCTGGCCGGTGAAGGCGCCGTTCGGCTGGGCATAGATGGCGCGGTGCGTAGGGCCGCCGCCGCGGCCGACGGTGCCGCCGCGGCCGTGAAAGAGCCGCAGGCGGACGCCGCACTCGCGCGCCACCTGGTGCAGGGCGCGATGGGCGCGGAAGATCTCCCAGGTGCTGGTGAGCATGCCGCCGTCTTTGTTGGAGTCGGAGTAGCCGAGCATGACCTCCTGGGTGTTGCCCCAGGATTCCAGCAGCTGCCGATAGCTGGGCGACTGCCAGAGCTCGCGGCAGATGGCGGGCGCGTTGCGCAGATCTTCAATGGATTCGAAGAGCGGCACCGGCATCAGGCCAGGGTCGCCCGGATTGGCGCCGCTGCCCTCGACGCGCACGCCGCCCAGGCGGGCGAGCCAGATACGTTGAGCACATCTTCGGTGCTCGTGCGCCGCTGATGACGTAATGGCGAATGGCTTCCGGCGCGCAGGATGCCTTCAGCTCGGCGATGGTGCGGAAGGTCTCGATCACGTCGGCGGATCGGTGCGTGAGCGGCGGCGGGAACCGACGAAGCGCGCGCCGGGTCGCACTTCCAGGCAGAGGCTTCTTCGAGCGCCGCGGCATGCAGCCGGGCATGCTGGCGGATGTCGAGTGTCTGCAGATGCAGGCCGTAGGTGCGGACCTCGAGGATCAGCGGATCGATCAGGGAATCGCGCGAGCCGGGGGCCGCGGTTCTCGACCAGGCTGGCGCGCAGGATCTCGAGGTCCTCGAGCAACTCCTGGGCCGACTTGTAAGCAGGTAGACCAGCAGCGTTGCATCCAAAGTCGGCGGCGGGCTTCCGGTGACCGGGACGTTGCCAGCGCCGGCGAGGCGCACCCGGACGCAGCTCAGGAAGCGCCGGTACGATTCATACTCGTAGCGCTCGCCGAAGGCCTGATCGCCGGTGGTGTTGAGCGCGTCGAGATAACCCGCAGCCGCTGCTCGAGTGCGTCGCTGACCGGCACCTGCTGCGCCGAACTGGTGAGCAGATCGATGACTAACTGCAGCCGCTGCTGGTAGTGCGCCAGCAGATGCTCACGCGCCATCTCGCAGCGCTTCGCGCGTGACCTGCGGCGTAACGTAGGGATTGCCGTCACGGTCGCCGCCGATCCAGGAGCCGAAGGAGAGCAGGACCGGCATCTCGGCAAGGCTCAGGCGAGACGCCATACTCGGCGTCGAAGGCGGCGGCGACTTCGGCATAGAGACCGGGCAGCGTGGCAAAGATGGAAGCATCGTAGTAATCCAGGCCCATCTTCACTTCGTCGAGGACGGTGGGGCGGCGGCTGCGGACCTCGTCGGTCTCCCACAGCGCGGTGATCTCGGCGGTCAGGCCTTCTTCGAAGCGTTCCAGTTGCTCGTCGGAGAGCGGGATGCGATCGAGCTGCTCGAGCAGGTCGGCGATGCGGCGCCGCTTGAACATGACCACGCGGCGCGCGACCTCGGTGGGGTGCGCGGTGAAGACGGGAACAATCGAGATCGCAGCCGAGCAGCTCCAGGGCCTCTTCGGCGGAGATGCCTGCCTTGCGCATTGCGCGGAGCGTTCCGCGCAGGGAGCCGCGCTGCGTCTCGCCTCGCCGGAGAGCTGGAGAGAGAGCCGGCGGCGTTTGCGATGGTTGGTCTCGGCCAGGTTGATGAGCTCGAAGTAGAAGGCGAAGGCGCGCGCCAGACGGTAGGCCTGTGACCGGGTCCAGCGAGTGAACGCTGCCTAACGCCGTGGCGAAAGAGCTGCCGGCCTTCGGCCTTCCTGGCTCTCGGCCGTCCGTTCGAACTGTGCTCCGTTCTGGGCTTCGCGGCGGCGGATGGCGATCTGCCGCAGCTCTTCCACTTCGGCGAACAGCTCATCGCCCGCTTGCTCGCGCAAAACCTGGCCCAGCAGCATGCCCAGCGAACGGACGTCGCGCCGCAGCGGCGCCTCTTTGATGTCGCCGGTGCGGGCTTCAAGCTCAGCCAGGCGAAGAGACCAGTTCTCCGGTTTCCAGAGCAGAGTCATTGCCTTTGATTATGCAGGAAGAGAACAAACCTGGGATCGTTGTCGGGCATACTTCTTTGGCGCGCAACACGCCGTCTCAGCAAGCGGTCTCGCCCGCGGCATTTTCGCCGGTTACACCTATCGTGAAACCGCTCTAAGCGGCCGCCTTTTCCATCGGGGTGGATGGCTCCTCCGAGAGTTCCTCCAGGCTCTTACCCTTGGTTTCGGGGAGCAGGAAGATGGTGACGATCAGTCCCAGGCACGCTGACGATGGCGGCCGCGCCCTCCGCAGCAGGCAGGCCATGCCAGTGCATAAAGAATGGGAAGGTAAAGACGCCGAAAAAGCCACCGATCTTGCCCATGGCCGCGGCGATACCATGACCGGTTGTTCGAACTTTTACAGGAAAGATCTCCGAAGGGTAGACGAAGGTGGTGGCATTCGGGCCGAACTCGGTAAAGAAGTAACTGAAGCCATAGATAATCAAGAAGGGATAAATCAGCTTCTCGACATTGGGAATGAGGGCGAGCAGGCCAAAAGTGGCCGCCATCATGCCGAAGCCGAGGCACTGGATAGTCTTTGCGGCCAAGCTTATCCATCGTGAGCGCCGCGACCGCATAGCCGGGCGCCGCGAAGATAGTGAAGATGCCAAGTTGGGTAAGTGTCTTCTGCAGGATCGTGTGGTCGCTGCCAAGGCCGAGAGCACGAGCGGGCTCGAGACAGTGTTGCCGTAGTAGGCAAAGTCCATCAGAAACCAGGCGGCACTTGCGCCGATCAGGCGTGACAGAATCATCTTGCTATCGACGAGACGGTGAAAGCCATCCCAGAAAGAGACCGAGTGAGTCTTCTTATCAAAATGCTTTGCCTTTTTAAGCTTGCCGGAGCCGTCCTCTTCGTGGCCCGCAGCTTTGAGAAAACGCGGCGACTCTTTGAGGTGACGCCGCGCACCATAAACGGCAAGGGCGGGCAGGGCGCCGAAAGAGACCAGAATGCGCCAGATGATGTCATGCGAGAGATGAGTGGAGAGCAGAGCGGCAGCGAAAAGAGGACCGACGATCAGTCCGGCGGCTTGCATCGCGAAGACCAGGGTGACGAGCATACCGCGATGTGCCTTGCCGGCATACTCGCTCATAATGGTGGCAGAAACAGGATAGTCGCCGCCGATGCCAATGCCGAGAATGAAACGAAATCCGATGAGCCACCAGATATTGGGGGAGAAGGCGCAGGCGATTGCGCCCGCGGCGAGAACCAGCACTTCGACACCGTAAATCCGCTTGCGGCCGACCATGTCCGCGACTCGACCAAAGAGCAACGCACCGATCGCTGCAGCAAGCAAAGCAGTCGACTCGACCAGGCCCTCTTCCACTTTACCGACATGCCACATGGGTTTCAGCAGCGCCATGACGACGCCGATGATGAAGAGATCGTAGGCATCGGTGAAGAAGCCCATGCCCGAGATAAACATGATCTTCCAATGCTCTTTGGATATCCCCGCATTATCCATCTCGGAGAAGTCGGTCTGCCTGGTGTCGATCGATGTGGCCATGATGTTTACCTCTCCCTTAGCTTGATGCCTGCGCGTATTAACGGCGGATGAACGACCGATGAAAATGGGGAGGGAACAGCAGGCGCAGCCGAGGTCAGGTCAGGCGGACAGAAGGGGCAAGCGTCGTTCTGGCTACCACGATTAAGCCATTTTCAGTTCCAGTGATACAACCGCGTGTTGGGGAATCGAGATTCCGCTGCGGTGCTATCGAAGTAGACGTGGGTGTACATATCCCAAAGGCTGGGGATAAGGTACTCGCTGTTGGCGTCGACAATCTGCCGGCTTTGGGATTGTGCTTGGTGGAGCGAGCGATGCTGGCGATGTGATCGCCATGAATCACTACGGTGCTGTCGGGTGCAGTCTTGCCGGTGACCGTGTCGCCTGCGTTCTTATCCTTCACGTATCCTATATATGTGCAGGAGGGCGCTCTTCAGAGGTAGCACGCCGATTGCCGCCGAAGACATCATCGCAGGGCGTTGCTAAAAACGAGTAATCTCTACTCCTCCTAATGAAAGGACCTCTATGGCTGCATACGGAAGTGAGCTGTCGCGGCTTGTCGACGAACTGAACCGCTCCACGGCCGCAACGAGAACTGGCGAAAATGCGTCGATCGACCGCTTGCTTGCGCTTGCCGTCCAGCGCGGTGCTTCCGACATTCTTTTGGTCGCCGGATCGGCAATCGCGCTGCGCGTCAAAGGCTCCCTACACCAGCTGCCGGCAAGCCATTGTCGGCAGAAGAGCTTCGTAGCTTGCTGCTCCCCCTGTTAACCGCCCGTCAGTCAGACGAGTTAGAAACGAACAAGTCACTGGATTTCTGTTTCGTGCGCGGCTCCGATCGGGAGATTCCGGGCCAATCTCCACTATCAACGCGGTACGCTGGCGGCCAGCATTCGTCTGCTGCCCGCGCAGATCCCGACGCTCGAATCGCTGCACCTGCCCGCCGCGCTGGCCCAGTTGACGGAACGGCGACAAGGGTTGGTGTTACTAACGGGTCCCACGGGATGCGGCAAGACTTCAACGCTCGCTGCGCTGCTCGACCTGATCAACGCCCGGCGTCGCGATCACATCATAACCATCGAGGACCCAGTCGAGTATCAGCATGCAAACCGCAGCTCGATTGTGGAGCAGATCGAGGTCGGCCATGACACACCTTCCTTCGCGCAAGCCGTTCGGGCCGTATTACGTCAGGATCCCGACGTGATCCTGGTGGGAGAAATGCGTGACAGCGAGACCATGGCTGCAGCGCTCACGGCAGCCGAAACCGGGCACCTGGTGCTTTCCTCTCTGCACACCAACGATACCTCTCAGACCATCTCGCGCATCCTGGATATCTTTCCCGCCGGGCATCAGTCTCAAATTCGGCAACAATTATCCTTGGCTCTGCTGGCGATCGTTACCCAGCAACTCGTGCCGGCTGCCGATAATGCAAGCCGCTACCCGGCCGTCGAAATTCTGATGGCCACGAGCGCGATCCGCAATTTGATCCGTACCGCTCAGGACCACCAGATCCGATCCCATATCTCTACCGGGCGTGCGGAGGGCATGATGACAATGGAGCAATCGCTGGCCGAGCTTGTCAGTCCGGGCGCATTCAACGCGATACGGCTTTCTCCCACTGCTACAACACACACGAACTACGGCAGTATCTGAATGAACCACCAAGCCAAGCCTGAAGCAACCATTGTGGTAATCGGATGGCAGGAGCTCATATGTTTGTTCCCGTGCCGATTGGATTCGTGAGCAGCCCTTACAAGGCTACGGCCGAGATTCCGAAAGGTCTTTACGCGAAACACGAAGCAGAGGGCGTACTCAAGCTCTTGCCGCAATTCGAGCTCGGACTCACTGACATCGAGGGTTTCTCGCATCTCTTCGTAATCTGGGAGTTCGACAGATCCCAAAACTTCGATTTGATCGGCACACCGCCTCTCGACGATAGACCCCACGGAGTGTTCGCAACTCGATCTCCCCGGCGTCCGAACCCCATCGGTCTTACTGTCGTCCAGTTGCTTCGCCGTGAGAACGGGCTGCTGCATGTTCGAGGCGTCGACATGCTCGACGGAACACCCATTCTCGACATCAAGCCATACCTATCGAGCATCCCTGCGGAAACGTTGCGCCGAGGATGGCTGGCAGAGGCTGAGTCACGTCAAACATGAGGCATCGCGTCAAGAGCGGTTTAGTTGCCGATTCTTGCGTGCGTGGCACAGGCCATAAGACGGACCCTGACTTGTTATAGAGCGATGACACTAGATTTTGAAGAAAAGAACACCAGCTCACGGAAATGCGGCGAAGCGAACCATGGCCATGGCAAGCTGTTCAGTTTGACCATAGCGAGACCGATGGCTTGGCGGATTTGCCTATGCAGAGCCGGCGAATGCCCGAGTAGAATAAGGCAAGCCACGCGGGCCATTGACGGGCCGCGTGGGCGGCTCTGCTTGGATAAGGGTAAGTGGTATGCATAGACGGATCTGGCCAATCGTAGGCGCTTCATTTGCCGCTCTGCTGTTACTCCTTCCACTCTTCGCGTGGCTAGTCTCGCGTGAGGCAGGGAGCATTCGCGCGCGAACGAAGGACGTGCAGCGAACCTACCAATTGGTGGATGACGCCATTACCAATGTTCGGACCAACATTCACAATGTGAACGAGATGATCAGCGCCGGCTCGCGGCCACTGGACATCAACGCCGTCGGGCTCCAAATAGCGGATATACACCGTAAGACAGACCATGATTGTGCAACCCTGTCCTCGCTTCTCGGGGCAAACGAACGGGAACAGCTACTCGTTCTGCGCAGGAGTCTCGACGTGTATTGGGAGTCCGTCGATCAAAGTCTCAAAGAGCTAAGCAGTGGCGATGCGGAGACGATTTCGCCAGGTCACGACCAAAGCCTGCCGGACGGAGTCTTGAGGATCGCGGAGCGAATCGACGCTTTCAATGAAGTACGGCTATGGAGAGAAGAGCAGGAAATCGAAAGCCAACAGGCCAGTGTGAGGCAATTCACGGCGGGAGCGACGTTGCTGCTATTCATACTTGAGTTGGCAATTGCCTTAATGAGCACAGCATATCTGGCCAGGTTCGAGAGGATCTCAACCGGAGAAAGGGCACGTGCAGAGAAAGCTGAATCAGAGCTCCGGCGGTTATCGAACCAGCTCATCCTCGTTCAGGAGGAAGAGAGAAGAACCATCTCCCGTGAATTGCACGACGAGGTCGGGCAGGTGCTCACCGGGTTGCGGATGGAGTTGGGGACCCTGACCTACGGCAAGACAGATGAAGTCTTCCGCGTCAGGCTGGAAAGTGTAAAGCGATTGTCGGAGGAGGCACTCCTCTCGGTGCGTAACCTCGCGTTGCTTTTACGGCCTTCCATGCTGGATGACCTGGGCTTGGAACCGGCGTTGCGTTGGCAGGCCAAGGAATTCTCCCATCGCACAGGCGTTCCTGTGTCGGTCACCATACAAAGCAAGCTGGACCGGTTCCCGGAACCGGTACGCATTTGCCTCTACCGAATTATTCAAGAGGCTCTGACCAACTGCGCTAAACATGCGGAAGCCCACCGCGTCACTCTGACCATTAAAGTGGAGGGGGACGTTGTATTTGCGTCGATACAGGATGACGGAATAGGGTTCGATGCCCAACGTCTCCAAACACAAGGACTGGGACTGCTTGGAATGTGGGAGCGTGTACGCGCGCTGGAAGGCCAGGTCACGATCACGTCGCAGCCCGGCACAGGAACGCTGGTCACCCTCAGCTTGCCAGTGGGTTTAGAACAATTGGCTGTGAACGCCTGAAGTAGGGTGATTTCTGTGGTCTAAGGACTTTTGTCGGTCCATCTCAGGCATCAACGGGATAGAAATAGCAGGCACTCGCCCCTAGATTGATACTGTCCCGGAAGCCATTCGTCTCATAGCGGAGAGTGAATGAAGCGTACTACGAATAATAGCGTCAAAATTCTCCCTCTCTTTTTGGCTCCGGCGTCTTGTTTGGCGTGGAGGGATATACGTTAAATGGATGGACTCGTTCCCTTCGATTCCTTATTGCGTTCGAATGTATGTCTGCCTTGGTTTTCTTGTCGTCGCGGATTAGGATTGTGAAACCGCATGGCGCCAATTACCTTCGTCGTGGTGAGGGCCGTCTCTCTGCGTGTCCGCAATCTGTCAAAGCGAGGTTTTCGAGCCCGTTTCTAACCCTCGAAGACGCAGTGAGATGGCTATAGCGGTTTCGCGATAGGTATAGCCGGTGAAAATGTCTCTCACGGGGCTTTTCGCCAAGAAAGGCCCCACTTCACTGAGGCTGGATCGGACACAGTAATCGTGAAACCGTTCGAATGTTTGGCCCGATGGATCGAGATATGACATTGAGAGTCTTGGTTGCCGAGGATCATGGGGTTGTGCGAAAAGGGCTTCGGCTTCTGCTGGAGCAATACACAGAGCTTGTTGTCGCCGGGGAGGCCGCAAACGGAAGAGAGGCGGTCCATCTTGCCGCGACGCTCTCACCGCATATCATCATCATGGATGTCACGATGCCGCTTCTAAACGGCATCGAGGCTGCAGATCAGATACTCAGGTCAAACAGCCGGATTGGTGTGATTATGCTCACGATGCACGCGGACGAAAGCTATGTACTGCGGGCGCTGAATGTTGGTGTAAAGGGCTACTTGTTAAAGGAGTCCGCCGAAGAAGACTTGCTCCTGGCCATAAGAGCTGTAGCAGACGGAAAGACATTCTTTAGCCCTGCCATTGCGGAAACGCTGCTTGAAGACTACATCAGGGTGCTCCGGCAAGAGGGCCTGACCGATAGCTTTGATCTTCTTACAACGCGAGAGAAGGAAGTCCTTCAACTGCTGGCAGAAGGAAAAACAAACAAGGAAGTCGCAAGCCTTCTCAACGTCAGCCCGTATACGGTGGAGAGCCACCGTACCAATCTTATGCAGAAGCTTGACCTCCACAACACGGCCGAAATTGTTCTGTATGCCGTTCGTAAAGATCTTGTCCACTGATGCGCGTATGGCCGCGAGAGGCCGTCAGAGGCCAATTCTCGATGTCCGTATTTTCCTTCTGACCACGGTACTGCCGGACGGAGCGCAGGATTTGATGTGGCCGGTGCAGGCACCAGAATGGCGCGCGGGTTCATGGCGAGGAGAGGGCAAGGCTCAGAGTTTTATCGACTGAGGATCTCCCTTGGCTGGCTGTTCTTTCTGTCTAGCAGCTTCTTTCCCGGCCCCTTGAGGCTGACACTTTATCCGCCATACTCCGCCTTTTTTGGTGCCTTTATAGTTCCTCGAAGGGATAGTGATTGTCCTTCGCCCTGCTTATCGTCAAACAAGTCTGAGTTGTTCTTACAGCTTGGAGAAGCGGTTCCGGCATACCACCTGATTCGTTCCAGGCTTTTGATTTGATAAACCTCCGCACTGACTTGAACGAGAGGCGCGAATTCCCATCGGCTTTGCGCAGGCGAAAGGAGGCAGCCTGCTAGATGGGGGCCATTATCTCGAACGATCACACCTTAGCGGACGAATCTTAGGGGGAAAAGCGTGTTCAGGCGCGGTGAGGTGTACGAGCATCCAGTCACGAAAGAACGTGTAGTCATTCTGGTAGGCACAGAAGAAAGCAAAGGCGAGCGGTTGGTTGCCGACCTGTATTTGCGAAAGACCGGTGGTGTCTGCCCGCGCCATCTTCATCCAACCATCCGTGAACAAATCACCGTGTTAAGCGGCCGGGTGGGCATCTTTATGAATGGCGAATCCTTCATTGCAAGCCTTGGAGAGACGATCGATATTCCTCCGGGTACGGTTCACGACTGGTGGAATGCCGGGATTTATGAGGCGAGGGTCAGGGTGGATATTCAGCCTGCAGCTCGCTTCGAAGAATTTGTTCGTAACGCCTTCGGCTTGGCGCAGGATGGAAAGACAAACTCGAAAGGCAGGCCCACGCTTCTCCAGTTAGCGCTTCTAGCGCGGGAATTTGGTGATGTGATTCAGTTCACAAGACCTTCACGGTCTGTACAGCGGATAGTTTTTACCGCGTTGGCGCCGTTTGCCCGGCTTTTTGGATACAGCGGCACCTATCCTCAATACATGACCCGTCCAGCTGCAGGGGCTTACCAACTCGAACGAACAACCAAATCCAACGAGAGATGTTGATGGCATGCCGAGTGCCCTGAGAATCGTTCGCCAGGGCCGGCAGCCGGTCAGGATTCTTGCACTGCATGCGCTCGGACGCTTGCCGTCTCAATGCAGGTGCAGCGGCCGAATGTATGGTGCGGCGTACTGGACGCCAAGGTGGAAAATTTCCAATATCAGGACCGCAACCAGAACCCGGAATATCCAGAACTTCGCCCGTTCATGCATGGTCAGCCGTGCCCCGATGTATCCTCCGGCAATACTGCCGGCCGACATGACCAACCCCTGCGGCCAGCGGATGCTGCCGTGGCCTGTGAACATTGGGATCGGCACCAGCGTGGTGGCAACCCCCAGCAGCGCCTTCAAGGCATTGGCACGCACCAGATCGTAGTGGAACATCAGTATGAGTACCAGCAGCAGATAAGTGGCCCCGTCGAGAACGATGAAGCCGAGCCAGAATCCGACGCCTAGTAAGGCAAACATGCCTGCCGTGGTGATCCCGGCAGCGCCGAGCGTCGGTCGCTCCAGCACCTTCTTCATCTTGGTCACCAGCAAGAGAAGAGCTAACATGACGGCCGCGGTGATCACCAGTGCCATGCCGCGCCCCGGAATCCTTTCTGCTGCCAACACGCCCACCACGCTGCCTAACGTGGCCGGAATCGCCATCTTGAGACCGGCGCGCCAGTCCACCTCCGCCTTCGCCTCGAACGTACGTAGCGCCATCAGCGAACCGAACAGGACCGATAACCGGTTGGTCGCATTGGCATCGAGAGGCGACAGCCCGAACATCAGCAGCACGGGCAGCGAGATTGCGGATCCGGAAGAGGCAAGGGTATTCACCAGCCCGCAACCTAGTCCGGCAACGAGCAGGATTAACCCATAGAGAAGGTGTAGGAACGTTACGTGCATCAGAGCCTTTCTGTCAGAGGCTGCTAAAAATGCGCGAACTCCCCCTCGTAACAGCGGGGATGAGCGATCGAACGTAGCCTTGGGAAAGATTTTCGGACTTGTTTCGGACGGAAACTCCGCTATCCTAGCGTTGCGTCACGACCAAGTCAATTGCTTTTGGGCGGATTCTGCTTCGAGAGGCAGAGAGGACGCTAGCCGGCGACCGGGATCCGGGTTTGTACCGGTTTGAATTGAAAGTAGCCCAGGACGGCTGGGTGGGCTAAGAAGCGGCGACTAGTCCCACAGGGACGGCTGAATCGTACAGACTTACTCCGGACTGATATGATTCCCGGGTGTTGAATAGGCGATCCTTCCTCAAAGGTCTCACCGCGCTCCCGCTGTCTGCATCCGTTTTGCGCGGGGCAGTACCGCTCGGAAAAATTAAAATCACCGGTTTTGACATCCACAAAGTCTCCGTGCGCTGGCGCGATCTGATGTTTGTCGAGGTGCACACCGATGCGGGCATCACCGGGCTCGGCGAAGCGACGCTGGAAAGTCGTACCGATGTAGCCGAAGTCCGTGCTGCGCTGGCTAGAACCGGAGTATGTGGGGCTCGATCCGGCCGGTCCGGAAGGGCATTGGGATCGCGTCTATTATGTGGCGACGCGCTGGCGCAACGGACCGGCGTTGATGACCGGCCTTTCGGCTATCGACATGGCGCTCTGGGATATCGAAGCCAAGCGTCTGGGAGTGCCTCTGTATTCGCTGCTCGGCGGACCGATCCAGGACAATTTGCGCGTCTACTTCACCCATTGGGACGCGTCCATTCCAACCGGGAAACGCGACCTCGGGGCGGTTACCGGAACTGGCTGCGCGCACCCGCGAGCAAGGCTGGACGGCCGTCAAATACACGCTGCCGCAGGCGGACGACTGAACTCGAGCGCATTGATAAAGATGTTGCCGAATTGGCCGCGATCCGCAAAGTCTTCGGATCGCAGGCGGATATTGGGCTGGAATGTGCGGAGACCTTTACCGTGCGCTCGGCGATCGAGATGGCCAACGCCATCGCGCCCTATCATCCGCTGTTTATGGAGGAGCCGACATTGCGCGAAAATCCGGCAGGGCTCGGGGAAGTGGCGGCGAAGAGTCCGGTTCCCATCGCCACCGGGGAAGGGCTTTTCTCGCGCTTCGAGTTCAAGCAATTGCTCGATGTGAAAGGCGCGGCGATTATTCAGCCGGATGTGATGCATGCGGGCGGGGTGACCGAATTGCGCAAGATCGCGAACATGGCGGAAGCCTATGGCGTAGAGGTCGCGCCGCACCAGTGCAGCGGACCGATTGCGCACATGGCATCGATGTCCACCATGTCGGTGTGCCGGAATTTCCTGATCCACGAATGCGAAGGCGCGGATAACGACTTGTTCCGCGAGATGACCGATGGCACCTACCCGACCCAGAAAGATGGCCGGGTTCGCTTGCCGGATGCTCCAGGGTTGGGGATCAAAGTCAATTTCGCCGAGTTCGAGCGCAGGTGTCCTTATAAGGCGATTCGATCGCGGGCACAGGTGAAGTTGTAGGCGTATCGCTCACTTCTGTAAAGTAGTTAGTTCTCTCCACTTTGCGTCTGCCAGCACAACCGACGTTTCAATCTGGCGTTCGGGGACATTCCAGTACTGTTTGAGGAGCCGATTCTTTTCCTCAACACCAACTACCTGGAATCCATACCTCTCGTAAAAACGAATCGCCCACACCGCATCAGCCCAGGTTCCGAATCAACACCGGACTCTTCGCCAGCTCGCGCAAATGAGATAACAGGTGGGCTCCAATCCCTCGCTTCTGATTCCGGGTTTGAACATAAGCGTGCCGTATGAGGGTTACGTCCCGTACCTGCTGAAGACCCATGACTCCTAACGACGTCCCGGTCTCCTCGTAGCCCCAAAACACCACGCCATCCGCAATTTCATGGCGCAACTTCTGCTGAGACATGTACGGCTCTGTCCAGCAATCTGCCGGGATGATTTCCTTGTACACCTGAGCACCATCGTTGATGATGGCCCAAATCAGATTAAAATCAGCGTGGTCACAACGGCGGATCATGAGTTGGACAAGCGCTTCTCGCGAATCTTATGCCCGTTCATAACAGTATCAATTTGTAGAAACGTACTCCGGGGACCGGATTGTTGTTGAACCTCTCAGTCTCCTCGAATCCCAGAGACCGGTAAAGTTCGCCCGCCTCGGGCATGGCCTCATTCACCGTGTCGAGCACCACTGCACCGTATCCATGCGACCGCGCCCACTCGATAGCACCAACAACCAACCCGCGCCCTAGGCCGAGCCTACGAAAACGCGGCTCGACCCACAGCCGCTTCATCTCGGCGGCATGCATCCCATCCGCCAACACTCTCTCCGCGATCGCGGCGCAGCCTGCTGCCTCGCCTTGAACGCGCGCCAGCAGCAGGTCCGCCTCTTTCTCGAGATATTTGCCCGGCAAGTCTCGAAGTTCGGTTTCGTAACCCACAATGCATACGCCGGCGGAACCCGAAGGAGAAGCTGCCAGATAGCGGCCGTAGTTCGTCAGCAGCGCGCGTGCCTCTTCTATATCCTTTGGCCAACAGGCTGCGGCGATCTCGTATTTGGCCGGCATCCGCTCTCCCCCATCAGCTTACATTGCACTCGATCCTGCAATCTCAATAGAATCATGACCATGAAGATATCGGCGCGTAATCAATTGCGAGGCAAAGTAGAAGACATCGTTCTTGGAGTCGTAACGGCGAAGGTAGCGGTTCGCGTGGGTGAAAATCTCATCGAGAGTGTCATTACCCGGCAAAGCGTGGAGGACCTGGGCATCAAAGTAGGGGATGAGGTCACTGCGGTCATCAAGTCAACCGAGATCATGTTAATGGTGGACTAGCGCAGGCTGGCTGGAGATTGAAACCTGGCCCGAGCCCTCGTTTGCCTTAATGTAATTTCCGTAGCCCACGACGATTGTCGAAGCCACCAGAAAGGCCAGTCCGATGCCAACCATGCTGTGCGTACGCACGCTGGTTCCGCGCCATTCTTTGAGCGCAAAACCCAGGATAGTCGCGAAGATAATGATGCTGGCCATGTGCAGCGTCCAGCTCGAGAAGGCATATTGGCCCATTTCGGTTTCACCCATGCTGTAGAAGAAAAACTGGAAATACCAGATGACGCCGGCCAGCGCCGCGAGCGAATAGTTGCTAAAGAGCAGCTTGGCCGCCAGCCGGCCGCGGGTTAGGTTGACATGTGCTCGGTCTTCCAGCGGGTCGGTAACTGGCCCAGGAGTCCCCGAGAACTGATTGGCCGACCGGTTCCGTATCATCAGCACAAGGCACCACAGAAGATTGGTAGTGAAGCCGCCCCACAGCACGACCACCAAAACCGACAGGTTTTGCCACAACGCCGCCCCACCGTGATTCAGAAGCTCCGCCCGAGTAATGTCTGCAATTGGCTTGCCGGCTGCCAACCCATAGGCAAAGCAGGCACTCATCACGCCGGATAAGATGGATACGGCAATCCCTCTCCCGTACTGGAACTCTTTGACCGAAGCTTTCTTCTCCTGGTCGCTTAGCTCCTTTTGCTTCGCCAGGCCGGCCAGCCCGCTAAAGATGATGCCGATCACGCAGACGCCAATTCCAATAAGAATCACCTGGCCAGACCACTGGTGGGCGATCGAGCCCATCTCCCCGCTGAAGATCGGAGGCATCAGCGTTCCAAAAACAGTGCATAGGCCGAGAACGATGGGATAACCAAGAGCAAAGCCCAGATATCGGATGGAAAGCCCGCAGGTCAGCCCGCCAATTCCCCACAAACATCCCCAGAAGTAGGCAAAGAAGATGCTGGAGGAAGGCGCCGCATGCAGGATCGAAAACAAATGTGGCACTAGCAGCGTAGCCAGAATCAGGGGAGCGAAAATCCAACTGAAGGTGCCCTGGATCAACCAGTATGTTTCCCAGGACCACCGCTTGATTCCGGCGAAGGGCAGATAGCAAGTGGCCGAGGCCAATCCTCCCAACCAGTGATAGACGACACCAATGAACGGATTGGTTCCCAAAGTCCCCCCGGGGAACCGGAGCGGATTTCCTATAGGTGTGCCCCGAAGCGGCCGAGGACGGCGCGGCTTTTCCGCCAAGAAAAGCCGCTCAGAGACACCCTCGTTGGAGCATAGCAATAGGAAAACCGCTCAAATCCCTCATTTGCCGGCGCTCCACATCATAATTCACCGAATGCGATTCTGGAAACAAGCTCCCTATTGAAAGACCCGTCAGCGCGTTTCGGACAGCCCTAAGCCGGCTGCGCACGCTTGGGCGCGCTCGAGGAGCAGGTTGCGCTCGCGCGAATTACGGGTGAGCGCCGCCGCGGTCTCGAACTCCGTACGGGCCTCGCCAAAGCGCCCGAGCTTACTGAGCAGGTCGCCACGCACGCTTGGCAAAAGGTGGTAGGTCTTCAACGACGGTTCGGAGGTTAGGGAATCGACCAGATCGAGACCTGCTTGTGGACCGAACGCCATCGCGACCGCGACCGCACGATTCAGTTCCACGATAGGGGAGGGTGCGAGCTGCGCGAGTGTTCCATAGAGCGCGACGATGCGCGGCCAATCCGTGTCGTCAGGGGAAAGGGCCCGCGCGTGACAGGCAGCGATCGCGGCCTGCATCGCGTATGGGCCACGGGCGCCACTCAGCTGCTCGGCCCGCTCGAGCGCGGCAAGGCCGCGACGGATGAGAAGTTGATCCCACTGCGCGCGGTTTTGATCCAACAGCAGGATGGGCTCGCCTGTTGGTCCTACGCGCGCCCTTGATCGCGACGCTTGAATCTCCATCAGCGCTACCAGGCCGTGCACTTCAGGCTCCTTCGGAACGCACTCGGCCAGGATTCGCCCAAGGCGAAGCGCATCCTCGCACAGTGCTGGCCTTATCCAGTCGTCGCCGGAGGTTGCTGAGTACCCTTCGTTGAAGATGAGGTAGATAACCTCCAGAACCGAAGACAGGCGGGCTGCGAGTTCGGCGCCGCGGGGTACTTCGAAAGGGACATGTGACTCCGTGAGGGTGCGTTTGGCGCGGACAATCCGTTGGGCTATGGTGCGCTCCGGGACGACGAATGCACGCGCGATCTCCCCCGTCGTCAACCCTCCTAGCAGGCGGAGCGTGAGCGCGACCTGCGCCTCGGTTGAGAGCACCGGATGACAGGAGATGAACACCAGGCGCAAGAGGTCATCGCCGAAGTCATCGTCGATGGCGCTAACGAAGTCCGGCACGGCCATCTCCTTAGCCTCAAGCTCGCGGCCGAACTCATCGAGCTTGCGCTCGAGCCGCGTGCTTCGGCGGAAACGGTCAAGCGCACGATGCTTGGCAGTGGCCATGAGCCAGGCGCCCGGATTGTCCGGGATGCCCGACTGCGGCCACTGCTCGAGCGCAGCGACGAGAGCGTCCTGTGCGAGGTCCTCGGCAACGCCGACATCGCGCACGATGCGCGTCAAGCCGGCGATGAGCCTCGGCGACTCGATTCTCCATAGCGCGTCAATTGTCCGATGGGTGTTGGCAGCCGTCACAGCCACCAATCACACCATCTTCCATTCGCGGGTGCAAGCTTTGGCGCTGTGGCGACGGCCTCACGCCGGGCTGCGCTCCCTGAATTGCGGCTGCAATTCCGTAAACCCGGCCGCGGCTTCCTGCACATCGGCGGGGAACTCACAGAACTCCTGCACCTGGCGCACTTCGACGATACAGTCGTCGCTACCGGGGCAGCGTTTGGCCCATTCGACGGCCTCCTCCTTCGACTTCACCTGGATCATCCAGTAGCCGCCCAGCACCTCCTTGGCCTCGGCAAAGGGTCCGTCGGTTACTTTTGCCTTGCCACCGGGAAAGGTGACGCGTGCTCCCATCGAGGGTGGGTGCAGTCCGTCGAGCGCGAGCAGCACCCCAGCCTTCTGCAGGGACTCGTTGTACCTCATCATCGCCGCTACGGCCTCAGCGCTCGGCATTGCGCCGGGCTCGGCCTTCTCGTATCCCTTGGGGATCATCAGCATCATGAATCGCATGGTTGCATCTCCTGTCATGTTCGGATTCAAACGGGTGGCTCGTAGACCTGGCGCATCTCGGTTTCACCGTCTCCCGCCACTTTGAGGAAGTCCTTGATGTATTCGATGGCCTCCGCCTTCGACGGCGCCTGAATCAAAGCGAAGCCGGCCACCAGCTCCTTTGATTCGGTGAAGGGGCCGTCGATGACGTTGAACTTTCCTCCATTAAGACGAACACGCGCGCCCAGCCCACTTGGCAGACAGCCCTCAGTCGCGAGCAGCTTGCCGGACTTCATGGACTCTTCAATGAGCTTCCCCATCCCGGCCATTTCCTGCTGGGTGGGGGGAGTGCCTTCCGGCTTGGCGGGTTTGTACAAACACAAGAATCGCATTGTTTCTTCTCCTGACTTTCTAGTCTAAAAGTGGACCTGGGACAGCCTCGTGAAACCGCTCTAAATCCCCGGCTCTACATACACGTCGAACAAGACGCAGCGAAATCGACAGATTCCGCATTTTTTCCTGAATACTTTTTTAGGGCTTCGAAAGCTGGAGCGTATTGAACGCCTTCACGGGTGGATCTTCTCGTGTCTCTCCAGCATGGCGACGAACTGGGTAATTTTTCGCGCGCGAGTCTCCGCTTTCTTCACCGTCTGGATGCGAAACAGGATGGCATATCGATTGCGGCTTTCGAGAATGGCAAAGAAGGCCTTTGCCTTTGCGCTCTTGTCGAGAGCCGCCCGGAAGTCTTCCGGAACAGCGGCGCTGCGTGGCGAATCATAGGCCGCTTCCCAGCGTCCGTCCTGTTGCGCGCGCTCCATCTCCGATAACCCGGCGGGTTGCATCCGTCCGCGCTCCGCTAGCGCCGTCGCCTTCTGGCGATTGATCTTTGACCAGATGCTTCGCTTGCCGCGGGGGGTGAATCTCTCTAACCAGGTGTGCGGGCTCTCTGGCTTCTTTTGTGCGTCGATCCATCCGTAACAAAGCGCTGAATCAAGCGCCTCGGCATGGGTCAACGACTGAATGTCCGATCCCTTCTTCGCCAGCCGCAGCCACACACCAGTCGACTTGTCATGATTCCGCGACAGCCAGCGCTCCCACGCTTTTTGATCCTTAAGTTGGAGTACTGGCGGATCCTTTGCTGCAGCCTGATTTACATTCGCGCGATCAGTAGCTTTTGTGTTGCCGCCAGTTGTTCTCACAAGTTCACCACGATTCTCTGGGATGACAGGAGGGTTAGATGTCTCTCAGCGGAAAGCGCAACGAATCTTGGGGTGCCGATCCCCCCGGATTTCCTGTAAGGCTTGGTGGGGTCAAGGAAGCTCATGCGGCTTTCCTCAAAGAAAGCCGCACACGCTGCCATGGCTGGGGCCACGCAGTAGGAAATGCGGGGTCCTTCGCGCCTTTTGCGAAGGGTGGGATACCACGAATCTCGCTACCGACTGTCGCCTATCCCACCCTTTGCAAAGAGCGCAAAGGATGGGGCACCCGCCTTTTCGTGGTGCTTCCTGCCGTGCCAAACACCAACCGCGGCTTAACCGAGGACTTATTTTTTCTCAGAAAGCCGCACACGCGACTATGGCCGGGGCCGCGCAGTAGGAAATCCGGGTCCTTCGCGGCTTCTGCGAAGGGTGGGATACAACGAATCTCAATACGCATCGGCGACCAACGCTAAGTCGTCCACTTCTCCTCCCAACCCTGGTGAGAGATTTGGATTATGGTTTTGCGGCGACGACTCGCAACAGTCTTCCGGCCGTGCCTTCCGACACAACGACGAGGCCAACTGCGTTAAGCTCCTGAACCAACCAATCAAAGCCCAAACGTAGCTTTCGATAGCTGCTCTTGCTTAGGGACCAAGCCGCGCCGTCGCGCGTATATACCAGATCATGAACAGCGACGGATTCCGCGCTTTCGTATTCAAGAAAGCAGGTCATGATCGTATCGTCGTCGCTCTGAACAGGAATAAAGCGGTCGAGCCCTTCCAGTTCCTTCGTCAGGTCTCGGTAGGTGATAACGAACACTCCGCCAGGGTGAAGCGCATCGAACACATCTTGAAACAGAGCACTGACATCAGCTTTGCTTGCAAGATGGGTCAGCGTATCTCCCATGCAAACGATGACAGAGGCGTGTCCGGCTGCCACGAAATTTGGCAGATCGCGTAAGTCAGCTTTCTCGATCTGAACCGAGAAGCCGTCGATGTGAGATCGCAGCTCATCGAGAAGTTCTGCACTGGAGTCAATGGCGATCACCGGAGAAAAGCCCAACTGCGCGAGGGCAACCGTCTGGAATCCGGGTCCGCTCCCCAGGTCAACGACGAGTGCCCTCTCGGGCTTATTTTTCAGGGTTTCCAGTGCTTGGAAGAGAAGCGACCTTTCATGGTCCACTCTTTCCTCAAAGGAGGTCGCGAACATCCATGTATAGTGCTTCGAAAGAAGCTGCTTATAGTGCTCGTTGACGGTGGACATCTCTTAATTTTAGGACTGGATAGCGTGATGACCTGCTACAGTGCGGCGTATTCCTTCTTTGCCGCCACCAGCATGGGCAGGTCCGCGTCCGCGTCTTTCCAGGTCAGGAAGAACGCCTCGTATGCCTTCTTCGCGTTGGCTTTGTCGCCGCCCATGGCATAAGCCCGCGCCAACCCCAGTTGCGCCTGCGCGTAGAAGGGCGGTATCGCCGCCACCGCCACAACAAAACAGCCTCCTCGGGATCGCAACGCAGCCTGAAAGGCGCTCAGCGCATGGCCGGCATCGTGCAGTTGCAGGTACGCCAGACCCTGCACATAAGATCCGGGATAGATTGCGTCGTATGGCTTGGCCGGCGGCGGCATTCCACCGCTTCTTGCGGCTGGCCCGCCGCCAGGGCCACAAAGGCCTTGGCCAGCGGCACGTAGACATCCTGGATGAGCGTGTCCTCGGGAAACTTCTTGCCCAACTCCTGCGCCATGGGCAGCGCCAGCTTGCCGTTGCCGCAGACCGCCGCCGCCAGCAACGGCTGATTCCTGCGTCTGCTTGCTCTTGTCCAGCGCCAGCGCCTGTTGCACCGCCGCCTCGTTGCCCTCACACAAGCCCGCCAATCCGCGGCCCGTGGCATCGAGCAGAAGGATGCCGGCCTGCACATCCGGAGCCTTGGCGCGCCCCGCCTGCTCAAAAGCCTGCTCGAAGGTCGCAGCCGCCTGCCGGTACTGCCGGAGAATTGCTGCGTAACCGCAAGCGCCTGGGTTACGAGGAACTCGTCCGGCCGTCCCGCCACCTGGGCCACAATCCTTTGCACTTCCTTCGGCTCTCCCAGCAGGAAATATGCATCGAGATGGATCTGCGCGGCGCCTGTGCTGCTGTCCAGCCCCAGCTTCCGCGCCCGCTCCATCTCCTGCCTGGCCTCGGCCATCCGGCCCAGCGCCACATAATCCGCCACCAGATTCTCTGAGCGATCGCATCCTCCGGCTGCAGCTCCACGGCTTTCTGCGCATAGGGAGCCCCTGCTCAATTGACCCAGATACCCATAGGCCACGTTGATGTTGATGTAGCTGTCCAGTTGCCCCGGGTAGGTCTGGATGGCCTCCTGCAGGGTCTCAATCACCTTGGGCATGTTGCCGGTGACGTTCTGGTAATAGTGGCCGGCGATGTAGAGCCGCTCGCGCTCGCTCACATTCTTCGAGAGCGCATAGGCCTTGGCAAAATACTTGTTCGCCTTTGCTCACCTGGCCCGAATTGATATACACCACGCCCAGCCGCGCATACGCCATGGCAAAGTTGGGATCCAGCTCGATGGCGCGCAGGTAGTGACCCTCCGCCTCGGGAATGTCCTGCGCCTTCGCGTGCGCCTTATCGCCCAGCGCATAGGCGCGAAACGCCTCCAGCGACGACGTCGTCGCCTGCCCGAAGGGAGTGTCCAGTTTCTTGATGCTCGCCAGGTCCTCGCCCAGCTTGCCCCGCATGGCTGCGGCCGCCTTGCCCAGCGCGTCCAGCACATGCTCCTTGTCCGGCGCCTGCGCCTGCTCGCTGACGATCTCGTCCCCGGTGGCGGTGTTCTGCGCCGTCAGCGTAATCACATACTCCTTGCCCAGGTTGGCGATCGTGCCGGTGAGGATGCGCCTTCATTCCCTCGCGCTCGCCGATCTCCCGCGCAATCTCCGGCGTTATCGGCGTGCCCTCCGGCTTGCCCAGATACTTCACGCTCTGCACCAGGTGCTGCTGGCTCACGATGTTGATCACCGGCGACTGCTCCAGATCGATCTGCAGCGCCTGGTTCAGCGTGGTGTCAAAGACCGGATCGCCGGTGTGGTTGACGAAATCCGCCAGGATGATCGAGTCCTTCGCTCTTGGGTGCGGGTGTCGCCTCGCGGCGCTGCCGCCCTCGCCGCACCCCGGCTAGCGGTGCCGCTGCTCCACGGGCCGGTACTTCCACCATGCCAGCCCACCTGCAATCAGCAGCAGCACAGCACCACGGCCAGCGAGCAGCCCAGCGGCCATTGCTGCCGAGTCTGCCTGGGCCGCAGCTGCTCTCGGCCGGCGCCGCCGCTTTCGCTCCGCTCACAGCCGCGGCTACTCGACCGCTGGGTCCACGGGAAGCGTGCCCGTCCAGGGTCTCCAGATCTTCCTGCAGCTCCTCGGCGCTCGCGTACCGCTGCGCCGGATCCTTGGCCAGCAGTTTGGCGACGATGGGATCCAGCTGCTTCGGCATTGCCGGGTTCACCGTGCTCACCGGCGGCGGATTTTCGCGCAGCAGCGCGACAAAGACTTCCGCCGTCGACCCGCCGGCGAAGGGCGTCTTGCCCGGTCGCCATCTCGTAGATGACCGTTCCCAGGCTGAACAGGTCGGTGCGCGCATCCAGCGGCACGCCCTTCGCCTGCTCCGGAGACATGTACGCCACCGTCCCCACCGCCGAGCCGGGACTGGTCAGCTCCATCGTCGCCGCCCCGGCCCCGCCGCGGTCTCGTCCGCGCTGCCACTCCCCAGCGTGCCATAGGTGCGCGAGTCGGCCAGCGGCCGCATCGCCCTGCTTCTTCGCCAGGCCGAAGTCGAGAATCTTGATCTGACGCTTGCCGCGTCCCAGCGTCGACGACAAACAGGTTTGCCGGCTTGATGTCCCGGTGGATGATGCCCTTGGCGTGCGCCGCCGCCAGCGCCGCCGCCGCCTGCTGGCTGAAGGAAATCACCTCGTCGGGACCAAGCCCTTGCCGCCCGCTTTGCCAGATACTGCTTCAGCGTCTCGCCGCGCAGCAGCTCCATCACCAGGTAGGGCCGGCCATCCTGCTCCCCGGTGTCATAGATCGCGCACACATTGGGATGGTTCAGCGTGGCCGCCGAACGCGCCTCGCGCAGGAAGCGCTCATGCGACAGATGGCTGCCGGAGTGGGGCGTGGCTGCCCGGGTGTGCGGAGAGGGCGTGCCGCTGCCGATCGCTGCTCCGAGCAGATAGCTCTCGGAAACCAGCTTCAGCGCGACCTCGCGCTCCAGCCGCGTGTCCAGGCACGCGATACACCTCGCCCATGCCGCCCGCGCCGATCTTCTCGAGCAGGCGGTACGGACCAAACTGTGTTCCCTCTGCGATCGTCATCGTCCCTGGCAGCGCAGACAGGATTTGAGAGGCTGAGTGCGGTGCCAGCAGTCTATCAGCGCCGCAGGCTGCATGTACTCCCTCATTCTGACGGCGATGACATTCTAACCGTCTTGTGTGATACAACAGGACTCAAATTCGGGAGGGTTGCTCGCCGATGGGTCCACGCCGGAAGAATCCCCTTAGTCGTCGCGATTTCCTGAAAAATGCCGCAGCCGGAGCCGCCGTGCTCGCTGCCGCCCCTGCCGCCACTGCCAAGCCGGCAACTCTGGAGCGAGATACCCCCGCAACTCCCGCCTCGCCTGAGGTGGAACACCGCCCCCCGCCGGCCACAGAGATCCTCACCGCTGAGCGTACCGGCTCCGACTTCATGGTCGACGTAATCAAATCTCTCGATATCGAGTACGTGTGCTCCAATCCCGGCTCCAGCTTTCGCGGCCTGCACGAATCGATCATCAACTACGGCGGCAATCGCCGCCCCGAGTTCATCACCTGCTGCCACGAGGAATCCTCCGTAGCCATGGCACATGGCTACGCCAAGATTGAAGGCAAACCCCTCCTCGTCATGGCTCACGGCACGGTCGGCCTGCAGCACGCGGCGATGGCGGTTTACAACGCCTACTGCGACCGCGTTCCGATCGTGATCATTGGCGGCAATATCATCGACGCCACCAAGCGCCTCTCCGCGGTCGAATGGGCCCATAGCGTTCAGGACGCTGCTGCGCCCCTTCGCGACTACGTCAAGTTTGACGATCTGCCAATCTCCTTGCCCCACTTTGCCGAGTCCACCGTGCGGGCCTATAAGATCGCGATGACGCCGCCCATGATGCCGGTTCTGATCATCGTCGACGGCGAGCTGCAGGAAAATCCCACGCCGAATGACGCCGCTCTGCACATTCCAAAGCTAAGCCCAACCGGCCCCCCGCAAGGCGATTCGGGTTCGGTCGCGGAAGCGGCTCGTCTCCTGGTCGCAGCGGAAAACCCTGTTCTCATCGCCGGCCGCGCCGCGCGCACCCCCGCCGGCATGATTTACCTGATGGAACTCGCGGAAGCTCTTCAGATCCCCGTCATCGACCAGATGGACCGCATGAACTTTCCCACGCGCCACCCGCTCAATCAAACCGAGCGTGCCGGCGAGCTCATCGCCGGCGCCGACGTCATCCTCGGTCTCGAGGTCAATGATTTCTGGGGCGCGCGTCCATTCCTTTCGCGATCAGATGGAGCGCACCTCTCGCCTGGTCGCCCGGCCCGACGCCAAATCGATCACCATTAGCGCCGCCAGTCTCTTCTTCAAAAGCAATTATCAGAATTTTCAACGTTACCCCGAGGTCGATGTCGATATCGCGGCAGACGCCGAAGCCACGCTGCCGTCGCTCACCGAAGCAGTCAAACGCGAGCTCAATGCCAGCCGCAAGAGTGCTTTCGCGGACCGCCGTGTCAGGCTCGCCGCCGCGCACGACCAGGCCCTCCAACGCGCGCGCGACGCCGCAGCATACGCGTGGGACGCCTGCCCCATCAGTACCGCGCGTCTAGCCGCTGAACTGTGGGCGCAGATCAAAGACGAAGATTGGTCGCTGGTCTCCAACGTCGCCTTGATGAGCCGTTGGCCTGTACGGCTCTGGGCTTTTGAGAACTATTACCACTTCATCGGCGGCGCCGGCGGCTATGGCATCGGCTATGGTGCGCCCGCCGCAGTCGGCGCCGCCTTGGCAAACCGTAAGCACGGCCGCATCAGTGTCAATATCCAATGCGACGGCGACCTTATGTACGGGCCCGGCGTTCTTTGGACGGCCGCGCACCATCGCATTCCACTCCTCACCATCATGCATAACAATCGCGGTTACCATCAGGAGCTCATGCAGGTGCAAATCATGGCGAATCGTCACAGCCGAGGTATCGATCGCGCCACGATAGGCACGACAATATCCGATCCTCCGATCAACTACGCAAAGCTTGCCCAAAGTATGGGGGTCTACGGGGACGGCCCCATCTCTGATCCCAAGGATCTTGGTCCCGCGATCGCGCGTGCGATTCAGGTTGTTAAGGGCGGCGAACCTGCCCTCGTCGATGTCCTCACTCAACCGCGCTAGAGCATTTTTACTATGGGTGTAATCGAGGAAACCGGACTGGACGCGGCCATTCCGCCGAAACCGGGGCCCCCGGCGCGCGGTCTTTGCGTGATGGGGTGGAAAGAATGGCCGCACTTAGCCGATCCCTCCAGATCAAAGTAACTGTAAAAATGCTCTAATGAGGGCAACATGAAGGCATCGCTTCTCGCCGTTCTCGCCGTCGCCACCATCCTCGCGCCCTTCGCGACCGCAAACGCACAAACCCAGAGTGGCGCACAAAACGGCAAGAAAGTCTTCGAAAAGCTGGGCTGCGCTCGTTGCCACGGAAGCGCTGGAGAAGGCATGACCGGAAATGGTTCTGGCCCGCCGAAAATCGCCGCGACGCATCTCTCGCTTCCTGAATTCGTCGGGGCGGTTCGCGATCCCAAGGGTTCAATGCCACCATTTGGTGCAAAGCAGGTTTCCGACGCGGAGTTATCGGACGTCTACGCGTTTCTTCAATCCATAGCTTCGCAGCCGAAGCTGGAGCTTCCTTTCTCCGCAAACTCCGAGAACGGCAAACGTTTCTATACATCCTTTGGTTGTTACGAATGCCATGGCCTTCAGGGCCAAGGCTCCACCCAAACCGGTGGTGCCCGTCTTGGGCCTCCTCAGATTCCGTTTTCAGGCTTCGTCGCATACGCCCGGCAGCCGACCGGCCAAATGCCGCCCTACACTTCCAAGGCCATCTCCGACGCTCAACTCGCGGACATCTATGCCTTTCTTCGGTCCATTCCGCAAGCCTCGCCGGCAAAGGACATCCCACTCTTGAATCAGTAGGGCACTATCCAGGAGCAAACCACCAATCGCAAGGGAAAACTTTGCGTTGGATATTTAGTTAGCGCCGCTCGAACCGCCGGCCACGGCTGCCACGACCAGAAAAGGTTCGGCCTCCGTCACCACCGCGTCGGGCAGCGGAGCGTCCGGCGGTTCGTGGGAGAGATCCTCTGCGCAGGCAAAAAATCTTAGGAACGGCCGCCGCTGCTGGGTGACATGATCGCGGATCGTTCCGCGCAGCATCGGGTAGCAGGCCTCGAGCGCGTCGAGGACCGAGCGTTGCGTGACCTTTCCCTCAACCTCCAGCTTCACCTCGCCGTCGACGTGGGCCAGTATCCGAAGATGTGCCGGGAGCAAGACTCGGATCATGGCAGGGTCTGGACTTCGACCGACAGGACGGCCGGGAGATCCCGCGCGATGGCTGCCCAGCTATCGCCGGCGTCAGGCGATGCGTAGACCTGCCCGCCAGTCGTGCCAAAATACACGCCGCAGGCGTCGAGCGAGTCAACGGCCATCGCGTCGCGCAGCACGTTCACGTAGCAATCACGTTTGCGGCAGACCCTTTGGTGAGCGCCTCCCAATCGTTTCCGCCCGTCAGGCTGCGGTACACGCGTAGCTTCCCATCGGGCGGATAGTGCTCCGAGTCGCTCTTGATCGGGACCACGTAGATGGTCTCCGGCTGGTGCGCGTGAACATCGATCGCGAACCCGAAATCGCTTGGCAGGTTCCCGCTGACCTCTTGCCATGAATCGCCGGCGTCATCACTTCGCATTACGTCCCAGTGCTTCTGCATGAACAACACACCCGGACGCGACGGATGCATCGCGACGTGGTGAACACAGTGGCCGACCTCAGCGAGTGGGTCGGGAATATGTGCGGATTTCAGTCCATGGTTGATGGGCCGCCACGTCTCGCCCGCGTCATCCGTTCGGAAGGCGCCTGCGGACGAGATGGCGATGAAGATCCGGTCCGGGTTACTCGGATCCAGAACGATCGTGTGCAGGCACATTCCACCGGCGCCCGGCTGCCAATGGGGGCCTGAGCCATGACCGCGAAGACCGGAGAGCTCTCGCCAGCTCTGCCCGCCGTCGTTCGAGCGAAACAAGGCGGCGTCTTCGACTCCGGCGTAGACCGTATCCGGATCGGTGAGCGATGGTTCGAGATGCCAGACTCGCTTGAACTCCCAAGGGTGCGGCGTGCCGTCGTACCACTGGTGAGTGCCCGGAACACCGTCGTACACGAACTTGTTATCCACCGGCTGCCACGTCTTGCCGCCGTCGTCGGAGCGTTGGATCAACTGCCCAGACCAGCCGTTAGACTGGGACGCATACAGCCGATTCGGGTCGGCGGGCGATCCCTTAAGGTGATAGATCTCCCAGCCTCCAAAATGGGGACCACTGATCTCCCATTGTTGGCGCTTTCCATCGGACGCCAGGACAAACGCGCCTTTGCGTGTTCCAACCAGTACCCTGACTTCGCTCATCAGTCACCCCTCCGTTAGCTTCGCGTAAGTCCGCTCAAGCCGCTGGCTCACAGTTGATCATCCAAGGTATGCCGAACTGATCGACAAGCATGCCAAAGAGAGCAGCCCAGAAGGTCTTCTGCAACGGCATCTGCACTTTCCCGTTTTCTGCCAATGTGTGAAAGATGCGTTCTGCCTGCGCAGGGTCTTTGAGGTTGAGTGACACGGAGAAGCCTTGCGGTTCTTTGTACGTCTCCGGCGGTCCGTCCGCGCCCTGCAATATTTGGTCGCCGACAGCCAGCGTGGCATGGAGGATCTTGTTTCGCCACTCAGCGGGCACGTGCTGCTCTACTGGCGTGCCCGAGTAGGTCAACATGAATTCGATCTTGCCGCCGAGGCACTGCGCGTAAAAGTTGAACGCTTCCTCGCATTGGCCGTTGAAATGAAGATAAGGATTAATTTGCACTGTGAACTCCCCTAAAGCATTTTCAAGATCACGCTGGGGTGGAGGGAGCTAAGTCACTGCCAACGCCATGCTCCAGATCTGGGCAGTAGTGGAGTCGGGTCCCGTTCGCGCCACCGCCTCCGTACTTCCGCGAGGACCCCTTCGCGATTCCTTTCCATGTTCTGGATGACAGTGCAGGGCGCCTCCGTCGTCTCGTGCTGCGCCCCCCATATCAACAACTCCAGAAGTGCCGGAGCCAGATCGATCCCTTTCTCCGTCAGCCGGTAGTTCACGCTTCTTCCGTCCGTCTCCTCTGGCTCAGAGGATATGATCCCTGCCGCTTCGAGCTTCTGCAGACGGTCGGACAGAATGTTCGTGGCAATCCCTTCGCCGGCGTTGTGAAACTCCTTAAATTTCCGATAGCCCCGAACCATCAGGTCGCGAAGGATCAGCAGCGACCAGGTGTCTCCAAAAATCTCCAGTGAGACGCTCACCGGGCAACCGGATCGGCGTTTCGACTTAGGCTTCGCAGGCACGTGGGAGACGTTATCAATATCACTTGTGAAACGCAAGCAATATTGATAGCAGAAGCTTCACAAATTTTCTTTGTTGGCGCCTAGTCAACGCCTATTACGCCTGATATTATGCTGCTGCATTAGTTTGGGACTCGTACATTAACGATAATTTAGTTCGAGACCAGAACATTAGGTTCTAATGACCCTCAAATGAAATCGTACTTCCAGGAGCGAGCGGCGCGCACATTCGCTTCAATCTCACATGTGGGTTTCTGCTACAGCTGCGCGACGGTGCCCCTGCGGCGATCGAGACCGATCGCGAGATAGTTCTGACCATGAATGGAAGGCGCATCCATGTGCCAGCTCACGAGCCCACGAAGTTATAGCGTTGCTCCGCGTTTTTCCCTAGGATTCAGGATCTCGGTCTGCGTTCCATGAACCCTCGCTCAAAACCATAGCCAGGTCAAGATCCTCCACCGAATTCGCGTTCTTTCGGATTGTGCCGTATGGTCTCGGGCGGCGGTGCGTTGATTGAAATCGAGGGAGCAACCAGCTACACGGATCGGGCTTTCAGGTCTTGGCCGACTCCCGCGACGTCACCAGCGCTTTCGTCCCGCGCCTTCGCCAAAAAGTCTGATCGGGCCGATGAAGGACCTTCCATCCGGACAGAGCGAGCCGCTAATGAACCGGCGGCGGAAGGAGCAGTCTATCTCCTGCTGACCCACTACCCAACCACGGGGTGGACTGCCTCCACAGGCGAAGGGCGCGAAACGAATGCCGCTGGCTGCACCGCCGCACTCCTCGCACCAATATTGCCGTTCTTCGCGGGATTCTAGAGCATTTTCACTTCAGCTGTGTACCGGCAAGTCTAGCGACGTGCGGCTTTTCTTGAGGAAAAGCTGCGACGGGATTGGCTACTTTGTATACACCAGAAGTAAAAATACGTTATCGCACGGAATCGCCCACCGGCATGCGACGCGGAACGGAGCGCGAAGAAGCAGGACTGAAGTGATGTTGCAATACCAGGGCCAATGCCCCTCGTAGACGTGCCAATCCGTAATCAGCCGTGGTGATGATACGAGGCAATCTCGCGTTTAGCGTTTTCGGTACCTCTTCGGTGAGAACGCCAGAGAAGTAAGGCCATACGGCCACGATATCCCCGGCAAACAACACCACCTCGGGCGACAACCCGGCTAGAATTGTCTGCAGTCCGCGCGCAATCTGAACGAATTGATTGCGCAGCGCAGCCATAGCCTCGGCCTTTTGATCCTGCGCATCAATCAGGAGATGACGATAGGTGAAGGAACTTGGGGCCTTTCCCTTCAACTTGCGGTAGTAGCGCAGTGCGGCCTGGTTGGAGGCAACGGTCTCCCAACAGCCGCGGTTGCCACATCCGCAGAGAAGTCCCGGAGTTTCGACTCGCATGTGCCCAAACTCTCCCGCCATACCGTTCCAACCGGAAATTAGATGTCCGCCTGCGAGAATGCCGGTTCCGATTCCTTCAGAAATGTTAATGGCCACTGCGTCCTGAACGCCGGACAAGCTCCCAAACCAACGCTCCGCGAGAATGATTACATTGGCGGCGTTTTCGATCTCAACCGGAAGACCGGTTCCGTCTGCTATAGCCTTTCTGATATCGAACGGTCCCCACTTTAGGTTTGGCGCGAAAGCCAATCGTCCGGTCAAAGGATCCACTCGGCCCGGAACGCTGATGCCCACGCCCTGAATCGCTTTCTTGGGCTCAGCGCTGGTGACTCGTTTGATAGCGGCTAAAAGTTGGGTAATGGAACGGCCAGGCTGGGAAGAAATAGGGACATTTTCCTGTACGAGAAATCTGCCGCTGAAGTCTGAGATTGCTACGATTGCGTTGCCGGGATGTAGATCCAGAATGACCACTCCCAGTTCATTGTTGACTCCCAACATCAGCGGCCTTCGACCGTGTCTACTAAATCCAGTCTCTCCCTCACAAATCCAACGGCTTACCAGCAGTTCTTCTACGATGGCGGAGACGGTACTCTTCTGCAGACCGGAAAGCCGGGCCAGATCGGCACGCGAGACCGCTCCGGCAAGACGGATCAGTTCAAGGATGATCGTGCGGTTGGTATCGCGCGCGGTCTCGCTGCTGGATGCTTGGATCGCCAATCGCGGAACATGCGCCAACTGGCGTAGTGCGCGTTCGTTCATGAAGCCAAACCCGTCGTTTTACTATTTCTATTCTACGGCCCTCATCTTTGAGGTCCGATTGATCTCTACGCTCAAGTCGTGGACCTGGCCTAACCTGAAGGTGATCTGAATTCGATCATGGCATTCCTTCATCGTGCCGTGACTGTATTCGAGAGGCTGTAACGCCCTTATGAGGTGCATCGAAGCTTGGTGGTGCCCTCTCTGGTTACAGCGTTTCTTCTCTTGCTATGCACCTCTCAGACCCGTTCTGTGTAGCCGGCCCTGATGGGATGGCAACAAGCCTCCAGTTCCAGGCGCATCAAAAGGCGCATTATCGCATCGGTTACAATCTTTATGAATTCCTTAGGAATCTTTTAGGCACCGATTTTTGACCAATCTCGTTTCGCTCGTCTTTGCGGAGCCTCATCTTTGCCCCCATGACCTCAGCAGGGAAGCACTGGGCCTTCACGTGCCATTGTTCGAAGTTCCACGTGAGAACGCCTCGGAGACTGGCCACCTTCGTGAGGGGCTTATTCCGACAGATCTCCCCATACGCCGAGTCGTTCGCCCTTACCCATTCCTATCGCCTTTACGACCGCTGGAATCGCGTATGACACCAATCCGTTTGCTGACGTTTGGCCTTTCTGATGGTCTTGCTGTCCGCGGGACCCCTCTTGACGCGCGCAGACCGCCGGGGTGCCGTTGACCCTGCAACAAGCCATTGCCCTGGCACGCGCAAAGAATCCGACTCTTCTTTCCGGCCAGCAGCACGTCATCGCCACCAAGGCCAGCGAAGTTACGGCCGGTCTGCGCCAGAACCCAAACCTGACGCTGAGTGGCACCGATGTGACGCTGCCGGCCAACAACCCCGGCAACCCCTACTCCTATTCGGCGAACCTCTCCCGCCTCTTTGAACGAGGGCAGAAGCGGCGGTGGCGTCTTGACCTTGCCCATGCCACCACCGACGTTACCCAAAGCCAATACCAGGACACGGAGCGGCAGACGATCCTTGCCGTGAAACAGGCCTTTACCCAGATGCTGGCCGCGAAAGCCGGACTGAAAGATAGCCGACGACAATCTGCAGGGCTACCGCAAGACGGTCGATTTGAGCAAGGTACGCCTCGATGCCGGTGACATCAGTGCCACGGACTTCGATCGCATTGAACTGCAACTTGCCGAATTTGAGGCCGATTACGACGGCGCGAATTTGAATCTTGTACAGTCCGGCGACCAGTTGAAAATGCTGCTGGGGATCGACACGCCGGCGGCCCGGCGTTTGACATCACCGGCACCCTCGATCCTCCGCAGATCACCCTGACCGTGGCGGAGGTGGAACAGCGGGCGCTTGCCGAACGTCCTGACTATCGCGCAGCGCAGCAGTCTCTCCGTCTGGCTGAGGCCAACGTCAAGCTGGCGGAAGCCTATGGGACCACCGACCCGACTCTGGCCGGCGAATATGACCGGTCGGGCAATGACAACTCGGGCGGTTTCCAGGTAAGCTTCCCGCTTGCGGATCTTCGATCGCAATCAGGGGGAAAAGGAACGGACCCGCTATGAGGCCCAGTCCAGCCGCTTCGCGGAGATGGCGGCACGCAACCAGGTGATCAATGACGTAGACCAGGCATGGGCTGCATATCAGACCGCGCTGGCACAGTCGCGGCGCTACAACGGTCACTATCTCGGGGAAGCTTCACGCGTTCGCGACAACCTGGAGTTCAGCTATCGCCATGGAGGCAGCACTCTGCTCGACTACCTCGACGCTCTTCGCGACTACCGTCAAACCAATCTCGACGCCTTGAACGCCAATGCGCAAGTCTGGCTTGGTCTCCACCAACTCAGCTATCGTCGCCGCATCGGAGATGGTCCCATGAAGCCATGCCATGCCCCGGATCGCCATGCCGCGATCGTCACTTTCGATCGCTACTCTTCGCTTCTGGCTTGCCTTGGCTGCCATGACAAGGCGCCCACGTCAGCCGGCGGCGAAGATACGCCCCAGAAGACCCCGATCGAGGTCACTACCGTCCATGCGCAGTCGGTTACGGATCGCCTGGTGCTCGCCGCGCGGGTTGAGCCGGACCCCACGCGAGTGGTCCATGTCTACTCTCAAATCACCGGCCGCCTGGTCGAATTGTATGTCCGGCCCGGGCAGGAGGTGACCAAGGGACAGACCATCGGCCTTATCCAAAGCAGCGAGATTGCTGAGGCACGAGCCGATTACGATAAGGCGAAAATCGAGGTAGCACGTTCCGACCGCCAACTCGATCGCGCCAAGCTTCTGCTGCAGCACGAAGTGATGGCGCAACGCGATTACGATGACCTCGAAGCCGCGGATCAGGCGGCGCACGCGGAGCTTACCCGCACCATCCAGCGAATTCACATGCTGGGCTTCTCGCCCGAAGGATCATCGGACTCAGTGGCCCTGCGCGCACCCATCAGCGGCGCGGTGCTCGACATCGGATCGGCAAGCGGTGAAATGCAGCGTTCGCTGGACAACGCGAGTCCTATCGCCACCATCGCGAACCTCGATTCGGTCTGGATCCTCGGCGATGTCTTTGAGCGGGACCTGGGTACGGTCCGCTCCGCGCAGTCCGTCGATGTGACCCTCCCTGCCTATCCGGGCGAGACGCTGCACGGCACTATTTCCAATATTTCCGACGCCATGGACCCCACCAGCCGAACGCTCAAGGTGCGCGTGGTCTTGCCCAACCCCAGGCATCGCCTCAAGCCCGAAATGTTCGCCAATCTCTCCATTGCCCGTACCACGGCGCCGGAATTTGTCCTGCCCACCACCGCAGTCGTTCACGAAGGTTCCTCCAGCTATGTCTTCCTCCAGACAGCTCCGGGAAAGTATGAGCAGCGCCAGGTAACCACCGGAGCCTTTGCGCGGCAAAACGGTGGTGGTGACCTCCGGACTGAAAGACGGCGATCAGGTCGTCACTGCGGGAGCGGCGCTGCTGCGCGCGCCCTCCGGAGACTGAGCATGAAGGCATTGATCCGAACCTTGCTGGAGTACCGCGCCATCGTGCTCATCGTATTCGTCGTCTCCTTGGAGGTCGGCGTCTACGCGTTTTCCAAACTCGACATCGAAGCGTATCCGGATCCTTCCCCGCCCCTGGTCGAGGTCATCACCCAAAACCCCTCGTGGTCTGCCGAAGAGATGGAACAGCAGGTTACCGTTCCCGTGGAAGCCACGCTGAACGGCACCCCACACCTCGATCAGGTGCGCTCCATCAGCATCTTCGGCCTCAGCGACGTAAAGCTGTATTTCAATTTCGACAGCGACTACTTCCGCGACAAGCAGGAAGTCCTGAACCGTCTCCAGACGCTGGCCTTACCCAACGGATTGCAGCCCCAGCTCTCGCCCTGGTCGCCTATCGGTGAAATCTACCGCTACCAGCTCACCGGCGGCGGCTATTCGCTCAATGAGCTTAAGGCCACGCAGGACTTTCTCGTCCGCCGCGAGCTGAAACAGGTTCCCGGCATTATCGATATCACCACCTTTGGCGGCACAACCCGTCAGTATCAGGTCGAAGCGGACCCCAACAAGTTGCTGGCGATGAACGTCACCCTGCCCCAGGTGCTCAACGCCATTCAGAACAGCAATGCCAACGCCGGAGGCAACTATCTCACGCTCGGCGATCAAAGCATCAACGTGCGCGCCCTGGGTCTATTGAAGAATACCGACGACATCGGCTCGGTCGTCGTCGCCGAACGGAACGGCGCCCCGGTGCTGGTGCGCGATATAGGCGAGGTGAAAGAGGGTTTCCAGCCCCGGCTGGGAAAGGTCGGCCGCAATGGCGAGCCGGACGTCGTGCTGGGCATCGTCTTGCTGCAAAAGGAAGAGAAATCCCTTCCCGCACTCGAGGGCCTGAAAAAGAAAATTCACGAATTGAACCACGGCGGTCTGCTGCCTCCAGGCATGCACATCAGCACCGTCTATGACCGCACCAACCTCATCAACACCACCACCCGCACGGTCCGCCACGTTGTCTTCACCGGCCTGTTTCTGGTGACCCTGGTGTTGATCTCCATGCTGGGCGACTTGCGCATCAGCTTCATCGCCGCGGTCACCATCCCGTTTGCCGTGCTCTTCGCCTTTTCCATGATGGTGCTCACCGGGCAGTCTGCCAATCTGATCTCCATTGGCGCCATCGACTTTGGCATTCTCGTGGATGCCTCGATCGTCGTGCTGGAAAGCATCTATCGCAAGCTCTCGCGCCGCACAGAGGACGAAAACAACATCGACCTCATCATCGAAGGCGCAAGCAACGCCGCCAAACCCGTGCTTTTTGCCACCTTCATCATTCTCGTGGCATTCATTCCTCTCTTCACCATGCAGGGAGTTCCCGGCAAGATCTTCGCGCCCATGTCGGTAACCTATGGGTTTGCCCTGACCGGCGCGCTCATTTTCTCCCTCATCTTCGCTCCCGTGCTGGCCTAACTGGTCGTTCCCGCCCAAATCGAAGCAGGAGAAGCACGAAACACTATCTCGGAGGCTTTCTCCGCCGCCGCTATGACAACGGTCTTCCCCGTGTCCTCGCGCATCGCGGACTCACGTGGATTGTTGCCCTGGCATGCCTGGTTGCAGCCGGCATACTCTTCACCTTCGTGGGCGGAGAGTTCATGCCTCCCCTCGAAGAAGGCAACCTGTGGATCCGCGCCACGCTGCCGCAGGATATTTCTTTCGAGGCCGCCGCAAACATTGCCGACGAACTGCGGGCGCAGATTGCCAAGTCTCCCGAGGTCACGCAGACCGTCTCCCAAATGGGCCGCCCCGATGACGGAACCGATGTTGTCACCTTCAATGACGTTGAGCTCTCCGTCGCGCTCAAGCCGCCCGGCCAGTGGCGGCCGGGTCTGACCAAGAACGAGTTGATCGATGAGATGAGCCATCGCCTCTCGCGAATCCCCGGCATGGACCTGAATTTTTCCCAGAATATCCAGGACAACGTCGAAGAAGCCATGTCCGGCGTCAAGGGGGAAAACTCACTCAAGCTGTTTGGCGACGATTTTGACACGCTGTCGCGTCTCGCCAACCAGATCTCGCAGGTGATGCAATCCGTAAGAGGCGTTGCGGATGTCGGTGTCTTTCGCGTTGGTGGCCAGCCCAGCCTGCTCATCCGGATCGACCGCGCCAAGGCTGCTCGTTATGGTCTCGCAGCGGCTGACGTCAATGCCACCATTCAGGCGGCGGTCGGTGGCGCAGCCGTCACCCAGGTCATTGAAGGCGACCGCAGGTTCGATCTGACCGTCCGTTTTCCGGAACGATTTCGCAATGGCCCCGAGGCCATTCAGGGTATCCTGCTGCCGACGCCTGACGGTAGTCGGATTCCCATTGGCCAGATTGCCGACGTAGAGACGCGCGATGGCGCGTTCATGATCTATCGCGAGAACGGCCGCCGTTACATTCCCATCAAGTTCAGCGTGCGCGGCCGCGATCTTGCCACCACCATTCAGGATCTGCAGCGGCAATTGGCCGACAAGATAAAGCTACCGTCGGGCTACAACTACACCTGGGCCGGAGAGTTCGATAGCTTACGCAAGGAACAGCGCCGTCTTGCCTTCATCATCCCGGTGAGCCTGGTTGCGATTCTGATCCTGCTCTACATCCAATTCCGCACCTGGAAAGATGCGCTCATCGTGCTCGGCACGTTGCCCTTCGGGGCCATCGGTGGCGTACTGGCATTGTTCCTCACCCGCACACCCTTCAGCATTTCCGCCGCGGTTGGGTTCACTTCCCTGACCGGCGTTGCCACCCTGGGCGCGGTCGTCTTCCTCTCGGGCATCCGCCGCGCGCAAGACGAAGACGGCTTTGACGCGGGGCTGAAGAAAGGTTGCAGTGACGAAATGCGGCCGGTGGTGATGGCGTGTATGGCCGCCGGCCTGGGCCTGTGCCCCGCTGCCCTCGCCAACGGCATTGGCGCCCAGGCGCAACAACCGCTGGCCCGCGTCGTCGTCGGAGGCATGTTCACCACGGTCCTGGCAATCCTGTTTGTGATGCCCCTGCTGATCCGCGGTCTTCGCACCAAGGCCGATCTTGAAGAGCAGGCGGCCATTGAGCGGAAGCCGTAGTTCCCTCAATTGACTGTGAAGGGCAACAGATCAGGAGCAGTCTGAACTGCGAACGCCTAGACGAGCCTGCAGTTGCTTGCGATAACGCCGGCTCAACCGGAGGCTGGTTCCGCTTTCGAGCAGCACCGTGTACTCGCCATCTTCATTGAGTCTTAGACCTCGGACGCGGTCTGAGGTTCACGATGGTCGAGCGATGAATGCGGCAAAAAACTCCTCGGATCAAGATCCTGCTCCAGTTCCGAGATGCTGCGGCGCAACAGGTGAGTTTTCGGCCCGACGTGCAGGCCCGCATAGTAATCGGCAGCCTCGATCCAATCGATCTCCGGCGGGCTTACGAATGTCACCTGCCCGGCGCTCTTGATGGTCAGGAACTCCAGTTTTCGCGGCTGATCTTTGCCGCGCGCGATCTTTTGCTTGGCGCGATCGAGCGCCAGATCGAAGCGAGCATTGTCGAACGGTTTCAAGAAGGTAGTCGAGCGCGCCTGCCTCGAAGGCCCGCAAAGCATACTGATCGTAGGCGGTGACAAAGACTACGGCAGCGGGCACGTCTTTGCCCAGCAACTCCAGCACGTCAAAGCCGTCGCATTCGGGCATCTGCACGTCGAGAAACAGCAGGTCTGGTTTCGTCCTGCGGATTTCGTTCGGCGCATCCACTCCGGAACCGCATTCGCTTACGATTTCAATCTCCGGATCGAGCCGCAAGAGCAGCGAAAGATTGCTGCGCGCGAGTGGTTCGTCGTCCACGATGACGGTTCGGATTTTGCCGGGACGTATTTCCGCGCGTCACCCATCACTCCTTGAACGGAACGGACACGGATACTTCCACTCCACTCGCCCGGCCCTCCATTCGGTTCTGCATGCTCAACTCGAACGCATCTCCATACAGGCTCTTGCAGGCGGGTTCTCATGTTCGAAATCCCTATCCCGGAGCGCATCTTCTCCCACTTCACAGCCGGGCCGTCGTTGTACACGCTGACCGTGAGCCGGTCGTCGGAGCGAGAGGCCGCGATCCGGATCGCTCCTCCCTGCGCCCGTTTTGCGATGCCATGTTTGATCGCGTTTTCCACCATGAGCTGCAGAATCAGTGTGGGAACCTGGGCCAGCAGCAGCTCTCTGGGGACATCCACACTGAACTGAAGGCGCTCCACAAACCGCACTTTCTGGATGTCAAGATATTTCTGCGCGAACTCCACTTCCTCTCCCAGGGGCACTTGCTGCCGGGTCGAATCCTCCAGGAGCCGGCGGAGAAAGTCGCTCAGCCCGGCGATCATGGTTACCGCAGCATCGTTCCTTCTCTCGCGTACCAGACCGGAAATCGCATTGAGGGTGTTGAACAGAAAGTGCGGCTCGATCTGCCGGCGCAGGGCATCGAGTTGCGCCTTCGAGAGCTGCTCGTTCAGACGCGCGGTTTCAGTCTGCTGAAAAGCAAGCCTCGCTCTGGAATCCAGTACATAGCTGACCGCCAGGATGGCGGCGTACAGAACCAGGGACGAGAGAATCCCGTTATAGAACCTATCGCAGCCATAGGTATACGAAGGGTCCTGGGGCCGAAGGAGTGGCATAGGGATTCAGCAACTTTATCGCAGCCACGTCGTCCAGGCGGCATAGAGCAGGCCGATCGCGGCGCAGGTAGCGAGGTGCACGCCCCAGGTTACAAAGGATTTCAGCTTCACTGGAGGAAATCGCCGGCCCAGGCGCATCACGATCCCGGTCGCCAGGGCCCAGGGCAGAAACGAAAAGACACAAGTCACAAACAGCCGCACCCAGGCGTGGTGCATGCCTTCCGCTCGCATGACGAAGACGGTCTGCGTCGCACCAATCAGCCCGAAGCCGGACCAGATCGCATGCGATCCATATCCAGCGGTGGGCCTGCGAACGGGTGGGGCTCATGTCCATAGGAAGTATCGTATTCCAGTGCCTTCGCGGCGAAGTCATGATGCAGTGAATCGCCGGAACTGTGCAGCCGCCGGTCTGGCCTTTACGACGATCGCAGAGGGATACTGCCCACATGCTCAGCAGAATAACCGTACTCTCAGCTTGATCGCTTCTCGCGTTCTCTGCCCGTCTTCCGCGAGCCCGCGACGCCGAGTCCCGGCTCCCCAATATACCAGCGACGGCCAGATGCAGTCTCCCCGAGCACTATCGGGAATGGGTTTACCTAACCTCGGGCTTCGATATGAGTTACAACCCGCGCGATGCAGATGGGCGACCATCACATGTTCGACAATGTGTTTGTCAATCCTGCTGCCTACCAGGCATTTGTGAAAACAGGCACCTGGCCGGACAAAACCATGCTCGTGCTTGAGGTTCGCGGAGCGCAGGGTAAAGGCTCGATCAATCAGAAAGGCAATTACCAGGGCACCGGTCATGGGGGTCGAGGTGCATGTGAAAGACGAAGCGCGTTTTCCGGGTAAATGGGCTTTCTTTGGCTTCGGCGACGGCAAGACCGCCAAGATGATCCCGACCATCGACCGACTGCTACAGCTGCCACGCCGCCCATGCGGCGGTGGACACTACGTTCGTCCAGTTCTATCCGACGCTGCTGCCAATCGCCAAGAGCAAGAGCACGCTCTCCGCCGCATACCTGAAAGAGATTGCAACACCGTCACAGCGATAGAAAAGCGCACGCGCCGGACCCTGTTACGATGCGTGCGATGGAATGAATCGATAGCCGAAGTTGCGCTGCGTGACGATATATCGAGGAGTCTCCGTCGTTTCCACCTTAGTTCGCAGCGCACGGATGAGGACCCTGAGAGACTCTCGGGCCGCTGCGGGATTACCCCACAGCATCTCAAGCAGGTTCTCATACCGAAGAAGCTGGTCGGGATGTTCGCTGAAGCACCTCAGCAATTCAAACTCGTTGGGGCTGAACTGCATTTCAACGCCTCGGACCCATGCCCGACGCATGTGGACATCGATGACAAAGTCTCCGGCATGAATTGGCTGCGACGCGGACGGGGCCGAACGGCTGGCCTGCTTTGCGAGCACGATCGCGGGGCTGGGCGGAGCCTGGGACGCGAAAGGATGTCGTTGCGGGACGCCAGTGATATTGCCCTCCCAGGCCATCCGGACAATCAGCGACCTTTTTCTCACGCCAAGTTTTTTGAAGATCTGCTGCAGGGATGATTTGACAGAACCTTCAGAACGTTTCAGAGATCGCGCAATCTGCCCGCTAGTCCAACCTTCCAGGACCCGCATCAGGACCGTTCGTTCTTTTTGCGTTAACGATGGTGAACCACACGTGGCATCAGATTCCCCGCTTGGTTGCGCCTCAGGTGTTGCGCGCCGCTGGTCAAAGTACGCGCTCGATGAGTCCCCGCCTTGCAGGCTCATCGCCGGTATCTTTCGCGTCGAACGAATGACGCGCAGGATAGGACCCGCGAAACCGCGCCTCTGGGCTGCGAGGACAAAGAGCTCGAGTTCCTCTTCGCGGCATTCGCAATTGAGCAAGACGAGATCAATGCCTCCTGATTCCAGGCGTTGAAGAGTGTCAAGCAGGCCCTTGGTCCTACTCGCAACTGTCACCTCGCGTCCGTTGAAGATTCGGTGTACGAGCTCATCGTTTGCAAGTTTGCCCCGTCCGGCCACCAACAACCTGCGTTGCCGGTCTTTGGCTCGTTGGCCGGGAGCGGGACTCGTTCCGGAACTCGCTTTTGCATCGCTGTTGGCTCGCATACAGTCCTCGGTCGTTTTACCTACATGCACTGCAGCGGTTTTCAAGATGCTCCTTAGTTCTCAAACTCCGTTTCCGGGACGGGTAGAACATCGTTGGGTCCCGCGAACCAGACATAAAGCGTTGGCAGCAGAAAGATGCTCATGACCAGATCGGCGATCAGGCCGCCAACGATCACGATGGCGAAAGGCCGCTGCGAATCCGATCCGATGCCGTGAGACATAGCCGCGGGAAGCAGCCCCAGCGTGGCGACCAGCATGGTCATCATGATGGGACGCAAGCGCAGCACCGCGCCTTCCACGGCTGATTCTTCAATCGAATGGCCGCGCGCGCGCAGCTGATTGATGTACTCGAGCATGATCACGCCGGTCTGCACGGAAACCCCGAACAGGGCCAGAAAGCCAACGCTTGAGGAGACGCTGAAGTTGGTGTGCGTCACCAGCAGCGCCAGCAATCCGCCGATGCGGGCCATGGCGACAGTGGCTAGAATCACCAGCGCCCACTTGACCGACTTGTACATCGAATACAGGATGATGAAGATCAGCAGCACGGTTAACGGCACGATGATGAGCATCCGCGCTTCCGCGCGCACTTCGCTCTGGTATTCGCCCTCCCACCCGAGGTGATACCCGCGGGGAAGTTTTACCTGGGCCTCCACCTTCTGAATGGCCTCTCTCACAGCGTCCCCAAGGGCGCGGTCGCGTACGCTGTACTTGATAGCGACATAGCGCTGGTTGTTTTCGCGATAGATTTCAGAGCCCTCGTCCGCTTCCTGGATCTTACAGAGCTGAGCCAGCGAAACTCGTTCTCCCGACGGCGATAACAAGCGGATGTTGTCGATCGCTTCCCTGGTCTCCCGGTACTGAGGGAGATAGCGCAAGCGTGAGGTTATAAACCTCCTCGCCCTTCAGAACCTGGGTGAGAGCATTGCCTCCGACCGCGGTCTGGATGGCATCCTGGACGTCCGCCACGTTGATCTGCCAGCGCGCGGCCTTCTGCACGATCCACCGCGAAGTCCAGGTCAGGCTGTCCGGTAACCTGGAAGACTCCCAGGTCCGTGATGCCCCTGACGTGGCTCATAATGCCGGCTATCTCGCTGGCCTTATCCTCGAGCATATGCAAATCGCTGCCATAGACTTTGGTGGCAAGCTCGCCCTTGACTCCGCTGACTGCCTCCTCCATGTTGTCTTCGATCGGCTGCGAGAAGCCCCAGACCACGCCCGGGATGTTCTTTTCGAGCTGCATCGTCATGGAGGCGATCAGGTTGTCTTTGTTCTGATGAAAGACCGGGCGCCACTGCTCCTTCGGCTTCAGGCCCACGAAGTATTCGGTATTGAAAAATCCGGTGTGGTCGGTCCCGTCATCCGGGCGGCCCGTTTGGCTGGTGCACTCGGTCACTTCGGGAAAGGAGCAAAGCAGGATTCTGGCCCGATTCGCGACCTGGATGCCTTCACTTGGGCCCTGCGCTTTGAGCAAGAGTGCCGCGCACCCACAGCGCGCCTTCATCCAGATGGGGCAGGAATTCGGAGCCGATGACGCCACCGAAGGCGAGATAGATAGCGATAACGAGGCCGACAACGCCAACGCCGACAGTGATAACTCTCGGTGATGGATAGCCCAGGTGACGGCCTTACGGTAGCGCACGATAAGGAATGCATCACCGGGTTGGTCCATTCCTTCGCGCCCTTGCGGAACAGAAAACTGGCAAGGACAGGAGCAACGATCATGGAAAAGGTGAGAGCGCCCAGCAGAGCAAAGGCCACTGTCCATGCCATAGGCCTGAAGAGCCGGCCTTCCACGGCTTGCAAGGTGAAGATCGGCAAATAGGCGGTGATGATGATTCCGATGGCATAGAAAACCGGGCGTTGCACCTCGTGCGCTGCCTCTCGAATCTTCTCTGCGGGCGTCCTCGTCTCGTCGCCGTGATGACTGAGGTGGCGAACGATGTTTTCCACCATGACCACGGAGCCATCCACGACCATGCCAAAGTCCAGCGCGCCGAGCGAGAGCAGGTTGGCGGGAATATGCTTCAGATCGAGACAAATCGAGGCGAACAATAAAGAGAATGGGATGGTGAGTGCAACGATGATTGCGCCGCGCACGTTGCCGAGGAACAGGAAGAGAATAATCACCACCAGGATGATTCCCTCGGTCAGATTGTGCAGCACGGTGTGGGTTGTGAAGTGCAGCAGGTCGCTTCTGTCGATGAAGGGGACAAGCTTTACGCCCTTGCGGCAGAATCTGGTCATTCAGTTCCTGTACTTTCTTATGGATGCCTTCCAGCACGGGCTGCGCATCGGCGCCCTTTTGCAGCGCTACGATACCCGACACGACATCGTCGTTATCGATGATTTTCCCGTCCTCGCGGTGGTATGCCCGGCCAAACTGGCCCAGCCGGATCTTCGGGCCCTGGGTGACGACGGCAATATCCTTCACCCGGAGAGCCGTGCCGGCTCTTGGTCATAATGACCGTGTTCTCGATGTCCTGGATGTTTCTGACCAGACCCACTTCCCGAACGTTGATCTGCTGCAGCCCGGCTTCGATGAAGCTGCCGCCCGCGTTGGCATTGTTATTGGTGAGCTGCTGCTCCACCTGGGCGATGCTGAGTCCGTAGGAGACCAGTTTGTCCGGGTCGAGGCGAACCTGATATTCGCGCGTGGGACCGCCGAATGGGTTGGTATCCACGACACCCGGGACGGACTTCAGGTTCTTCTCCACCACCCAGGTTTCGAGCGACTTCACATTCATCGACGTCGTATTCGGGGTTCGTACTTTGCAGCGTGTAGAAATAGATCTGGCCGACCGGGCTCCAGTCCGTCCCCATCTGCGGAACGACACCCGGAGGCAGAGTTACCTGCGAAAGCCGCTCCAGAACCCGTTCGCGATTCTCGAAATCCGTCGTCTCCTCGCCGAAGACCATTTCCACGGTCGAGAGCCCGAAAATCGACCAGGAGCGCACATGGGCGACTCCCGGAACACCGTTCATCACGGTTTCGAGCGGGATCGGTGACCTGTTGCTCGATCTGCTCGGCGGAGATTCCGGGCCACTGCGCGATGACGTCGACGTAGTTGTTCGCCACGTCCGGATACGCTTCGACGGGAAGCTGATGGAACGAAACCACGCCCCAGGCAAACAGAAGGATCGCGGCCGCCAGTACCAGAAAGCGGTTCTGCAGCGCAAAGTCGACCAGCCTGCGAATCATTGCGCCTCCAGCGTGGCTTCCAGTTGGAGAACCTTTGAGACCACCTGCTGGCCGGGTGCAATGCCGGAAAGAATCTGCTGGTTGTTTCCGGGCAGCATGTCGCCGGCATTCACTTCAACGCGCTTGAATTGCTTGCCGCCCGCGGGGATAAAGACCCAGTCGCGATCATGCAAGTGCAAAATGGCGGTAGAAGGCACGACCGCAAAGGCCTGCTTGTTTCTGCTCTCAAAGGTCGCGGTGACAAACATGCCCAGCTTGAGAATTCCTGGATTGCGAATCTCGATGCGGACCTTGGCGGTGCGGATGCTGGGGTCAAGCACCGGGCCGATGTCGGTGATGTGGCCCGTCAATATCCCATCGGGATAGGCGTTGGCATGGATCAGTGCTTCCTGTCCGAGGTGAATCTTGGGAATGTCGTTTTCATAGACATCACAAATGATCCAGACGACAGACAGATCGGCGATGGTGAAGGCGGTGGAGGAACCGGAATAAGTCACACCTGCCGCGGCGGCATTGGTGACGTTCTGCGCGACGATGACGCCGGAGATCGGCGCATACACGTTGACGATGCTGGAGGGATGATCCTTGTCGACGCCAAGCGTATCCAGTTGCTCTTCCGCAGCCGTCAGGTCGGCTTTGGCGTCGTTCTTCGGTGTCCTCGGCCTGCTCCAGCATGCCTGAGCGGAATGGCGCCATGGTCGTAAAGGTCCTTGGCGCGGACGTATGCCTTGTTGGCCAGCTGTTCGTCGTTGACGGCCTTCAGATAGGCATCGAAGGCATTCGTGATGTCGGGGCTCTGCACCTTGAGCAGGAGCTGGCCCTTTCTTCACGTTGTCGTCGAGGCGCGCCTTGATGTCCACCACGCGCCCGCTGGCCAGCGAGATGACGGGAACTTCGCGGGCGATATCGGGATTGACCGATCCGGTGACGTTCAACTGAGCAGGGGCTTCGATCCGGTCTGCCGTGACCAACGAGAATTGCTCCGGCTTTTCGACAGTGACCAGGCCCATGTCGCTGGTCTCGATGACTTGCGCCGGCGGCGCCGCGCCGTCGGCAGGGTTGAATTTCTTCTCGCATGCAGTCAAAGAAAGGCATAGCGGTGAGGCATGCGATCGTTTGAAAAGCTGACTTATTTTTCATTGGATACCTCACGCCCTACGGCAAGATTCATCTGGCTGGCGGCTGTCAGATAGGCGCCGATCAACTGGAGATAGGCCAATTGAACGACCCGGTAGTCGCTTTGCGCGTTGAGAAAGTCCATCAGCGATGCTCCTCCATGCTGGTAGGCATAGGTCACGGTGTCGCGCACCCGCGTTGCCTGGTCGCGGTATTTGTCCTTGTACGGCTTGAGCAGCGCGATGTTGCTGCGCACCTGCTCGTACGCGGAATCCACATCGCTGAAGACCTGCGCCCGCGCCGCATCGGTCAGCTGCTGGCTGCGGTCGATGTCGATCAGCGTGCGCTGTCTTCTCGCCCTGGTTGCGATCGAAGATGCGCAACGGAATGCTGACGCTGAGACCGAGCGTGTTGAAGTCGTTCGGATTGTTGAACGATGGGTTGTATGTGTACCACGCGCTGTACGTCGGATCGGTCGAGCCGTTGGAGATAGCCAGCTTGTGGTTCGTCTTCGACTGTTCGATCGTCTGCACCGCGGCTCGCAGGTCGGGACGTGCTGTCGAGCGCGATCTGGTGAAAGTCGTTCAGCGGCTTGAGTAAGTCGTTCGCAGAATCGAAATGGCCGGTCACGTCGAACTGATCCACCGGCGTGCGGTCGTTCAGCAGTTGCAGCAGCTGAATCTTCGCGGTCCGCAGGTTGACGATCGCCGTCTGAATCTCCGACTCATACTGCACCCGCAGCAGCTCAATGCGATCCAGGTCGATCTGCGCAAGGTCGCCGGCCTTGAAACGGTTGCGGCTGATGTCGATGATCTTGTCGTAGTACTCCAGGTCGGCCTTCGCCAGTTCCAGCACCGCCTTGGCCTCAGTGTCTGCACAAAGCTGCGCGCAGATTGAAGAGCAGATTCCGCTCCAGATCTGCATGCAGCGACGCGGTGATCTGCGTGCCCTCCTTCGCGCTCTTCCAGGCGCAGCTCGCGCTTGTGATCGCGCTCATGCAGATAGCTGAAGTTGGGTGATACTGAGTGCCTTTCAGTGGTTGCCAGACTCCGTTATGCGGAGCGATCTGAGTGCCGTCCGTCGAAAAGGTGAACTGCGGATTCGGGCGCAGATACGCAGTCATCTCCTCGGCCTTCACTCGTCCATGCCGATCGCATCCGCCCTCAACGCCGGGTTGGCCGCCTCAAACTTGTCCTTCACCTGCTCCCAGCGTGTAACTGGTTTGCGCCCTCGCGGGCGTGCTTGTAAGTGCCGCTCCAAGGAAGGCGGCTGAGAAAGGCCAGGGAAGAGAGGAATCCTGATCGTCTTATACTCATGGGGCAGAGACTAAAGTTGTAGAGCAGCGGGCGGCGCAAAACTCTCCTGGCCCACGCAAGCCCTTTGCAGGAGCGGATAAATAGCGTTGCTACCGATACGGTATAGCGGGTTGTCCGGAGATGAAAGCTATCGATGGGACGCCTATGACTATCTTTAGGACTGACTTACGCAATCGATATGGAATCCCTATACGTTCGTTATATAAACAGACACTGAACTGTTCGTCCAGGGATCCAATCGAGATGGTCAGGATGCAACATTCAACGCGAATATTGGTTGTCGACGACCACGCTCTCTTTCGAGAGAGTCTTGTCCGTTTGCTCGAGTCCGAGCCGGACTTGCAAGTGATCGCACATTGCGAATCAATTGCGGCTGCAAGAGATATTCTCTCCCGCACTGCAGTCGACATGGTCTTGCTTGACTACGATCTCGGGGAGGAGTCGGGAGCCACGCTTATTCGTGATCTGCAGAGCCACTCCGTCAGGCCGAGAGTGCTGGTGGTGACAGCAAGCACAAGCGACGTTGCTACCGTGGAGATACTCAAGGCCGGAGCAGCTGGAGTCTTCTTCAAACACCGCCAACCGGCGCAACTTCTCGAGGCCATCCGGAAGATATCGCAAGGGGAACTATGGTTGGACAGCGACGTCCTCCGTTCCCTCATCGCAGCTACACGGGCGCGGGCGCAGAGGAACCTCGTCAGGAACCATTGAGCTTACGTCAGCAACAAGTGCTTGCCGGAATCCTCGGCGGCCTCTCGAACAAAGAGATTGCCTGGAAACTCCAGATTTCGGCGACTACGATCAAGACCGTAGTCCATGAGCTGTTTGAGATGGCGCATGTTCGAACACGCGGCCAACTGGTCAGGGTCGCTCTTCAAGAGCATGTGGCCGACTGGCTGGCGAGCGACGAAGTCTAGGACCTGGACAGGCATGGAGCTCAACCAGATCAACCTAAAGGTTGAGTTTGGCGTCAACCCCCTACTTGATGACAATCGCGCCGCGCTCAGATAGCCTCGACCTGTCGCCGATGGGCGGAGGGTGAGCGTTTTGAAACCGCCCCGCAATCCCGTTAGGAAGCTCGTGAGCCGGTAACGTAAGCTAGCGTGGATGAGCTGCTCGCGGGTATCGGGCCATATGTGGGTTAGAAACTGTCAAAGGCGAGGGGATTGGTCCTGCCTGCATCTTCCGCGGAAAGGGCGCTGCGGTCGTGCGCTCCGCTGACGGTGGCGATGACCGCAGCTGCCCTCGCATTATTGCTGAGTGGATGCCATTCCTCTGGGCTGCCCAAGCCCGCGTCCAGGGCCTATATGGACGAGGTCACGGCCTTCTATGTGGGGCTCGCCGCGCTGCAGGTGGGGGACGATGTGCGTGCCGACAGCACTCTCGAGCGGGCCACGCAACTTGCGCAAGGAGAGCCGGCAGGCTGGGCGAACTGGGGCGTGCTGGCGCTGCGTCAGGGGAGCTACGATGTAGCGTCGCAACGGCTGGAGCGAGCGCAAAAGCTGGCTCCTCAGAATGATCAGATTTATTATTTGCGGGGTGTGCTGGAAAGCAAACGGGGCAATCCGGCGCAGGCCATCGTCGAGCTCCGCCGGGCGGTGCAGATCAACCCGCGCGATTTGCGGGCCATGTATCTGCTCGCGCAAGAAGTTGAGCGGCAGGGTGACGCAAACAATGAGGCTGAGTTCCAGCAGTTGCTGGAGAGGATCCTTGCCGAACAGCCCGGCAACCCAGCGGCCTTGCTGGAGCTTGGGCGGGTGGCGGCAAAGCGTGGTGAAGCGGAGACGTTGCACTCCGTCGTGGCTCGGATTGGCGCCCTGTCCGCAACCTGGCCGCCGGAAGTGCAACAGCAGTGGATCGCTTTGCAGGCTGCGGCTGCTGGCCCGGATCCGCGGGCGGCGGCCGTTCGCATCGCATTTCTCCGCAACTCCTTGATGCGCCTCCCGGACTTCCGGCAGAGCCTCGCCGCAATTCAGCCCGCTGCAGGGAACCAGGCCACGCCGTTTACTCATTTCCTGCTGCTGCCCACGCCAACGTTTTCTCCCGCACCCGCTGACACGGCGATCAACTTCCAGCCCGCGGCGGTTAGCAATCCCGGCTCTCCGCGACCAGCCGAGGGAAACTCATGGAGTTGGATCGGAGCCATCTCGCTGAGCGGAGTTGGGCCTCCCGTAGTCGCTGTAGCCAATAGCCATACCGTAAGGCTGGCGACAGGCGCGGCTTTTCCTTTCCCTGGCGGCTCCGCGGACGAGCCGCTTCAGCCCGAGTCCATCTTGCCGGTCGACTTCAATTACGACTTCAAAATGGATCTGGTGCTGGCCGGCGAAGGTGGCGTTCGCTTTCAGCGCCAGCAGAGCCCGGCGTCTTTTACGGATGTGACCGCACAGACCAAGCTGCCGCCGGCATTGCTGCATGCCCCTACACCGGCGCGTGGGCGATCGATATCGAAGCCGATGGGGATATGGACATCTTGCTTGGCGCGCACCAGGGGCCGCCGGTGGTGTTGAGAAACAATGGCGATGGATCGTTTACCGCCATGCATCCGTTTGCCGGGATCTCCGGCCTGCGCGGCTTCGCCTGGGTCGACCTGGATGGCGACGGCAATCCCGATGCCGCCATGATCGATGGCTCGGGCCTTCTGCATTTCTTTCATAACCAGAGGGCAGGCGTCTTTCGCGAGCTTGCGCCTCCTCGCAATCTGCCCCCTGTCAAAGCAGTGACTGCTGCCGATGTGAGCGGCGGAGGAACGCTCGCCCTGGTGGCGGTGGAAGAGACGGGCGCACTGGTCGCGATCACCGGCACCAGCGAAGCCGAGGGCGTGGAACGTTGTCGAGCTGGGCAACGCGCCCCGGCTTGCGGCAGAAGTCCGCCTGCATGCCGCGGACCTCGATAACAATGGCGCGATGGATCTGTTGATTACCCCCGTGGCGCTCGATGCCGGGGACACTCCGGGCGCCTTGCTGTGGCTGGGGAATGGTCGGAAGGCACAGAGATTTACTCTGCTGCCGCAACCCGTGGGTCCCGCGCGGGTATTCGACGTTGCCGACGTCAATGGCGATGGAAGGCTCGATCTGCTGGGGCTTTCCGCGGCCGGGCAGGCGCAGCAGGCCCTGAATCAAGGAAGCAAAAAGTATCAGTGGCAGATCATCCGGCCGCGAGCACGGCAGGCTACGGGTGACCAGCGCATCAACTCCTTTGGAATTGGAGGCGAGATGGAGATACGCTCCGGCCTGCTGGTTCAGAAGCAGCCGATCACCTCGCCGCAACTGCATTTTGGCCTGGGAGAGCAGAGCGGCATCGATGTTGTCAGAATCTTATGGCCCAATGGCACGGAAAACGCTGAGTTTGCGTTGAAGGCGGATCAGGAGGTCCTGACAGAGCAACGCTTGAAGGGCTCGTGTCCCTTCCTCTTTGCATGGAATGGCAAGCAGATAAGCTTCGTGAAGGATGCTGTGCCCTGGGGTTCGGCCATTGGCCTGCAAATCGATTCGGTTGGTTCCCCCAGCATCGCGGCGACCGAAGAGTGGTACAAGATTGGCCGCGATCAACTTGTGCCTCATGATGGCTACTACGATCTGAGAATCACCGGCGAGCTATGGGAAACCTACTACTACGACTACCTGAAATTGATGGTGGTCGACCATCCCGCCGGCACCGAGGTTTTTACCGATGAGCGGTTTGTTGTTCCACCGGTCAAGCTGGCAATTACCGCCGTCGCGCCTCCGCACGCCATTGCGAAAGCTGTGGACGATCGAGGCGCCGATGTGACCGAGATCGTCAGCAAGCTCGATGGCAAGTATCTGGATACCTTTGGACGCGGACAGTATCAGGGGCTTACGCGCGACCACTTTGTGGAAGTTGACCTGGGCAACGATGTACCCGCGAGTGGGCCATTGTGGCTCATTGCCAAGGGATGGGTGCACCCTACAGATTCCTCGGTAAACGTCGCGATCAGCCAGGGGAGCCACGAGAAGGCGCGCCCTCTCAGCCTTGAAGTGCCGCGATGGGCACGGCGGATGGCGTACCGCGCGGGCAAACCTGGGATTCCCCGCAGGCCGGAAGAAGACCTGCCTTATCAACCTGGAGAACGTCTTTCTGCCCGGCACGCCGCGCAAGCTGCGCTTGCGAACCAACCTCGAAGTCTATTGGGATTCCATCGAGTGGGCGCAGGGCCTGCCTGATACTCGGCTCAAGGTCACGCGATTGGATCCGTCGCTGGCAGACCTTCATTATCGCGGATATTCCGTGGTCAAGCAGGCAAATGCTTCCTCTCCCGAGCTACCCGACTACAACCGGATCGCGGCGAGCAAGCAGATCTGGCGTGATCTCGAGGGCTACTACACCCGCTACGGCGATGTTCGCGAGTTGCTGGCCGGCATCGATGATCGCTATGTGATCATGAACGCCGGCGACGAGATCACCTTGCACTTTGCCGAGCAGGCTCCGCCGCCCGCCGGATGGGTGCGGGATTATGTGATTGCCGGCGATGGATGGATTAAGGACGGAGACTATAACTCAACCTAGTCTCGCAACCGTGCAACCCTTGCCCTACCATGCGAAGAGCGAGTACAACCAAGCCTCCAGGCAAGCTGGAAGACGAGTGGGTGTACCGCCATCATCCCGAGGATTGGCAGAACTACCACACGCGCTACGTGACCTCCGAGCCCGTTTGACCAGGCACTCAGGAGCGGTGCAACGCAATGAAGGCAAGCCTCGGCACAAGAATCGTCCTGGCCATTTTGTTTGTGGCGATGTTAGCCACCCCTCTCGCCATCAAGCAGGTTTCCGCGCGGCGGGAAGAGGCCCAGGCAAAGTTGGATGAGAGCCAGGCGCTGGCGCGATACGGCTTCCATCTGCAGGAGGTCTCGCAACAGGCCGGAGTTCACTTTATCCACCAGGCGCCGACGTTGGACGCCAAGCTGGAGGGCATTATGCCCGAGGTCGCGTCGATGGGTGCTTCGGTCTCCATCGTCGATTTCGATCGCGATGGCTGGCCCGATCTGTATGTGACCAACAGCGCCACCGGTAGCCAGAACCACCTGTACCGCAATATGCACGATGGCACTTTCCAGGATGTTGCCGCGCAGATGGGCCTTGCCGACGTGAACCAGGCGGGAACCGGCGTCTCCATGGGGGCGGTCTGGGGCGACTATGACAATGACGGTTACGAAGATTTATTTCTGATCAAGTGGGGAAAGCCGGAGCTATTTCACAACGACCAGGGCCGTGGCTTTACCCGAGTAACCGAGGCGGCCGGCTTGCCGCCCTGGATCAACGCCAATACCGCGGTCTGGTTCGACTATGACGGCGACGGACTGCTCGACCTTTTTGTTGGCGGATACTACTCCGAAAAACTGGATCTATGGCATTTGAGTAACACGCGCATGATGCCGGAGAGTTTTGAGTACGCGAAAAACGGCGGTCGAAAGTTCTTGTTTCACAATCTTGGCCATGGCAGGTTTGAGGAGGTCAGCGAAAAGGCAGGAATCAAGAGCAACCGCTGGGCGCTCGCCGCTTCCGCAGCGGACTTGCGAGGCACCGGGCATCCTGATCTATTCATTGCCAACGATTATGGAGTCTCCGAGCTGTTCTTGAATGAGGGCGGACACTTTCATGAGGCGGGCGAGGCAACCGGCGTAGGATTCGCGCCCAAGAGCGGCATGAACGTCGCCTACGGAGACATTCTGAACCAGGGCAAGTACGCCATCTATGTCTCGAATATCTCGCAAGAGGGGGTGCTGATCCAGGGCAATAATCTCTGGGTGCCCCGGGAAGGAGAGGCGAGTCTGAAGTATGAAAACCTGGCGCGGGATATGGGCGTGGAACTGGGCGGGTGGAGTTTCGGCGCGCAGTTTGGCGACCTGAATAACGATGGCTATCTGGATCTCTATCTCACCAACGGCTATATCTCTCTGAGCCGGACGAGGAGTTATTGGTATGACTTCTCCAGGGTGGCGGGCGGCAACAGCAAGATTATCGGAGACGCAGCCGACTGGCCCGCCTTCGATGGACGCAGCCTATCGGGGTATCAACAGAAGAAGGTCTGGATCAATGACGGGGCGGCAAAATTTGTGGATGTAGCCCAGGCGGTCGGAGCGACCGATACCTATGACGGGCGCTCGGTGGCGATGGCCGATTTGTGGAATCGCGGCGTTCTCGATGTGGTGGTGGCCAACCAGCGCGGCCCTTTGCTGATTTACAAGAACACGGTAAACCCAGAGAACCAGTGGCTCGAATTTGCGCTGGAGGGCACGAAGAGCAATCGCAGCGCGATCGGCGCGCAGGTCACTCTTTATTGGAACGGCCAGCAACAAGTGCAGGAGGTTTCCGGCGGAAGCGGGTTCGCCGCGCAGAACGATCGCCGATTGCATTTTGGGCTGGGGAAGAATCCGCAGATCGAGAAGGCGGTCATTCGTTGGCCCTCGGGCAAAGTGCAGACCGTCGAGAACCTGGTCCCCGGAAAGCTCTACAATGTCACGGAGGCTGAATGAGTCACCAGGTTCGCATTCCTACATGGCGCAACCGGTGAAGTTTGAGCGGCGTGGAAGCGATTCTTCAGCCCGGCAAACCGCTATCTCTCCCCTTTGCTCATCTCCTGCGTTTTGCTGGTAGGCCAACTCTCGTACGGCATCCTGGAGAGCTACACCCGCACCCTGCTGGCGATTGGCGCCAGCCTTGTCGCCGAGCTGATTCTGTCGCGCATCTACTTTGGCAAGTGGCCAAACCTGGCCAGCGCTTACATCACCGGCATCAGCGTAGGGATCCTGGTTCGTTCCCCCGCCTTCTGGCCCTATGCCCTTTGCGCGCTGATTTCGATTACCTCCAAGTACGTGCTTCGCGTCCACGACCGGCACATCTGGAACCCATCGAACTTTGGCATCGTCTGTCATGTTCGTTCTTGCTTCCGGCACGGTGGCGGGATTGAGCATTCAGTGGGGAAACTTTGTCTGGCCGATGATCGTGATCTGGACATTGGGATCGGCGATCATCTGGCGCCTGCGCCGTTTCCATATCAGCGCGACCTATGTGGTCTCGTTTTTGGCGTTCGCCTTGCTTCGCAGCTGGATCACCGGCGATCCGTGGCGGTCGGAAATCTCTCCCATCACCGGGCCGATGTATCAGCTGTTCATCTTTTTCATGATTACCGATCCCAAGACGACGGTGCGCTCGAAGACCGGCCAGTGCCTGGTGGTCGTTTGCCGTGGCTGCGGTCGAGATGGTGCTGCGCCTGCACCAGGTGGTGTATGCTCCGTTCTATGCCCTCTTCCTAGTGGGGCCCACGGCCATGCTTCTGGAGATGTGGATGGACTCGCGCCGTGCCCGCCTCCTGGTCGCACATGCCTGAACAGTAAGCTGCGCGCTGTACTATTTTCTGTCTGTTGCTGCAGCATCATCATGCTGGTAGCCGCATCGACCGCAGCGGCCTTCCGGCCCCATTCGTTTCGTCGACGCCACCGCTGCGTCCGGCATTTCCTTTCGCCACCACAGCGGCGCCTTTGGCAAGAAATACCTTCCCGAGACGATGGGGAGCGGCGTCTGTGTGCTGGACTACGACAATGACGGATTGCAGGACATCCTGTTTGTGAACTCGATGGATTGGCCAGGTCATGGCTCATCGAAGTACTTACCCCGCCCTTTACCACAACAATGGAGATGGAACCTTCACCGACCGCACCAGGCAGGCGGGGCTGGCGGTCGAGATGTATGGCATGGGTTGTGCCGTCGGAGACTACGACAACGACGGCAAGGACGACATCTACATCACCGCGGTGGGTTCCAACCACCTGTTCCGGAATCTTGGCAACGGCCGCTTCGCCGATGTGACGGCCCGGGCGAAAGTGGGCGGCAGCGGCTTTTCGAGCGGCGCGGTATGGTTCGACTACGACAACGACGGCAAGCTGGACCTGTTTGTAGCGCATTACGTGGAATGGTCGATGGACAAGGATCAATTCTGCTCCCTGGACACCAAGAATAAGTCGTATTGCACGCCCCAGGTTTACAAGGGCGAGAGCGCGAGGCTTTACCACAATCGCGGCAGATGGGACCTTCGAAGATGTAACCCAGCGCGCCGGGTTATACGATGCCAACCAGCAAGTCTCTCGGCATTGCTCTGCTGGATTACGACGATGATGGCTGGCTTGATTTGCTGGTAACCAATGACACCCAGCCGAATAAGCTCTATCGCAATAACCATAACGGCACCTTCACCGACGTTGCCGTGCAGGCCGGTGTGGCCTACAGTGATGCAGGTGCCACCCGTGCGGGCATGGGGGTGGATAACGGCGATTATGAGAACTCGGCCATCCCGGCCTGGTGATCGGCAACTTCACCAATGAGGGCATGGCGCTGTACCGCACCGATGGCTCAGGTTTGTATACCTCCGCTTCCGAGGCGACGGGGATTGACCGCTGGTCATTGCAGTCGCTCACCTTCAGCACCTTTTTCTTCGACTACGATCTGGATGGTCTGCTCGACGTACTGGCGGTGAACGGTCACGTGGCCGACGACATCAGCGTGACCCAGCCGCATCTGAAGTATGCGGAGCCCGCGTTGGTATTTCGTAACCGGGGAAAGGGTCTGTTTGAAAACATGTCTACGCAAGTTAGGTCCCGCGTTGCAGCGGCCGATCGTGGGCCGGGGCGCTGCCTATGGAGACTTCGACAATGACGGCGATCTGGACCTGGTGATTACCGAGGCCAATGGCCCGGCACGGCTGCTCCGTAACGAAAACGGCAATCAGAACGACATGCTGCGGGTCAAGCTGGTCGGCACGCGCTCCAACCGCGACGGCATCGGGGCCAAGCTTACGCTCCAGGTAGATAAGCATCTTCGGCTGTTACGTATGGTAAAGACTGGCTCTGGCTATTTGTCACAAAGTGAGTTACCTGTGACCTTCGGGTTAGGCAAACCCGATCCAGGCAGAAGAATGCGGCTGACCATCGTGTGGCCCAGCGGGCAAAAGGACGCTGTCTAGAACATCGAGCCCAATCAGTCCATCACCGTGCAGGAAGGGAAGGGAATCGTTGCAGCGCATGCAATCGTGTTTCAGCAAGCCGCGTCGCCGAAGAGTCTTGAGTCTTGCATTCGACCGAGGCGCGAACAGCAGTCCCATTCCGACTTGGAGGACGCTCCCACTACGGTGTCCGGTCGACATGTCAAGGGAGGCCGTGAGCTGAGCTCCTGCGGATTCGCTCTGGTTGACAGAAAGGCAGATAGCCGCTTCCATGGAGATGCCGGGTAGAAGGCGCTTTCAGTACCGTGCGGATGGCCGCAGGCCTCATCGCTCCTCCGGTCGAGATGACAATGCTTATCTTGTCAGAATGCGGCTCCACGGAGAGCGCAGATCTCACTGAATCCGAACAAAGCCGAGGGATGCACCGGCCCTCCCCTTTGTCATCCCGACCGGAGCGAAGCGCAGTGGAGGGACCTGCCGTTCATTCTTCTCTAAGCGAGAAAGCCGGACCTATCCAGCATGGCAATAATCTCCTCCCGGCTGGCTCCCAATTTGGATCCCGCATGCAGCAGGTCTTCGGCGCGCACGGGATACCAGTTGTGACGCGAGGGATCGCCGAACCCACCCAAATTAAAGGGCTCGATCAGCCGCAATACCTCCTCTGTGAATGCCCCCGTATCGGATCCCCATGCAGTTTGTACGCTCGCTCGAGCAGAAGCCGCGATGCCGGCCCGAAACCCAGGATGCTCACTGCAAGAGAAATCCCAGGCGCCAATTCCGGCTTGCCCAGCCGATGCGCGGTCTCAGAGAAGCTGACAGCAGCAAAGTATAAGAGCGACACCGCGGTAAAGGCGGCAAAGTTGCCCATGGTTGCGTACAGCGCGCCGATCAGCCGGCTTGCAGCCAGCAAGTCAGCATTCCGTTTGCTCCGCATAGCTTTGCAGTTGCCACTCGAGGTCAGCCGAATCGCGATGCTTGCGGATGATCCGCGCAAGTCTCTCTATGCCCATCAAGGTAAGTGGAAAGCCGGTCGAGAGCAGCGGGTCAACAAAACCCGCCGCCGAGGGCAACATCGCCCACCGTTGGCCGGCGATGGTACTGGCTGCGAAAGCTCATTGCTGGTATGTGCCGGAATGGCTGGCAGGCCGCGGCCTGCTTGAATTGCGCTTTCAGCGCAGGCAGCCGATCCAGAAGCCGCTGCCAAGCCGGCTCGCCTTCGCTGAGCGCCAACTCCTCAGCAACAGCATGGGTGGCTGCGACTCCGGCGCTGGTAACTCCATTGTTGAATCGAAGCACCCACACCCATCCACCCTCAAACACGTGGTGCACTGCCGCGTCATCCACAGGATAAGGAGGTGTCTCTCCGGTAGCTTCCGTACGCTTCACCCCCGTGAAGTGGCTGTAGAGGCTCTCCGTAGCCGGGAGGCCGGGAAAGCCAGTCTCTTCCAGTGCAAAGCGCGGTGCAGAAAGCCGCGCGGCGCCGGTGGCATCGATCAGAAGCCTGGCATCGATGTGGAACGGCTCATCGCCCGCGCGGCCGACGATGGTTGCGCCATTCTCTGTAAGATCCAGGGTCTCGATCCGCGCGCAGTCGCGGTAGTCGACTCCAAGGCTCTGCGCCTCCTCGACCAGGAAGTGATCCACCTCGGCCCGGTACCAATGCGTGTCGGCGATATCATCGTGCGGGCTCGCCGCCACCAGCAGTTGGTCTGCGTAATGCGGAGGTCGGCCTGTCCCAGCGTATGGTGGAAGAAAGTGAAGCCGCGCTTGAGTCCGCAAGCAATCTGCGGATAAGCGCGTTGCCAGCTTCCCCATTTTGCCAGCGGCGCAATCCGCGGCAGATCATAGGTTGCACTAAGCCTTTCCAGCAGAAGATTGCTAAGCGGCGTAGTAGATTCACCAATCGCCATGCGCGGATGCTTGCCCTGCTCGAGCAGGATGACCGAAAGGCCGAGCTGGTGAGCGATCATCGCCATCAGGCTTCCGCCAAAGCCGGAGCCGACGATCGCCAGATCAACGTTGCCGTCAACTTGCACCGCCGCACCGATCGCACGGAATCCTATCCAGCACGGTTTGCTGCAGATTCATCTGCCGCAGGCGGGCGGCGCGTTGCGCGTGGCAGTGCGCGCATGACTCGCGCAGGCCCCAAAGGTCCGCAAAGACTCTGCCCGCCTCGAGACGCAAGCCGTACTCCATTGCGGATTCCAGCGTGTGCAATGCGCGGAGGCGCAAATTGACCGCTGGCCATGAGAGCTTCCATGGCGCCGTTTCCCGCACGCGTCGGGATCAGGACCGCGGCCGTCGCGCCATGTTCCATGGCGAAATTCCAAAGAGCGCTCAGCCCAGGGAGCGCCTCTTCGGCCGCCATGAAAGGAGGCTGCACCAGGATAAAGACCCGAAGATCGATCCCGTTGCGGCGCAGGAAGCCTGCCGCAGTCGAGAACTGATCGAGGGTCATGCGCTTGTTGAGTCCGGCGAGAACTTCTGGATGCGACCGTCTCCAGGCCCATAGCAACCTCAAATCCTGCCGTCAAGCAGATCGCGGAAGCGCAAGCAAGCATCGCCGATGAGCGCGGGATGATTCTCTACGATCAACCTCTCGAAGCGATTGGCCCGCTGCGCGATGGCGGCATAGTCTTCGGAGGAATTGCCTGCGGATCGAAAAAGCTGCCGCTGTTATAGAGCTTGAGCTGGCGTGCCGGTGGAAGGTTGAGAAGCGCGTGATCGATCTGGGCAGGGATCGCTCCGGCAGGTACCGTTTCGGTGAGCGTGTTGCGCCACAGGTCGCACATCAAACAGCGAAACGGGCATTCTCGATTGGTGAGAAAGATGGTGGCAACCGGTTGCACCGTCCGCCCGATTGCGCACTCCTCTTCTACGAAATACTCATAGGGAAGATACGGATCGCGTTTCTCTCGTGCCGGGCGGCGGCTGAGTATCCAGGCATCGCGTTCCGCGGCCCTGACCGGGTATACGGATGGCGATACTCGCTCATGGATACAGAGACAGAAATTTCTGGCGATACTCCGCCTCGCGAAACGGAAGCCTGGAATGCAGCGTGTCCTCGGAAACCGCGCCGTGCTGGAAGCGCCGCTTGGAGAACACCGGCATATCGAAGCCGGTAACTGCCTTTACACCGCGCGACACGATTTCGCCCTTCAGCTGATACAGCCGTTCCACGTCGTAGTTCGTCAGCGCGATGAACGGAATGCCTTCCGCTACCGCAACCACCGAGGTTCGCGTAAATGGGCTGAAGCCGCTAAAGCCGAAGTGGTGGGCCGGAGCATAGGTTCTGCTATAAGAGCGGCTAAGTCCTCCGCTGTAAGTCAAGGAATGTTTGATCTTTCCCACGCCCCATCCTTCCTGATAAAGCATCGGGTTATTGATGACGCTACGAATGGTCAGTTCAGGATTCTGCTCGATGGGATAGTCCTTGAGGTTTTCGTCGCCGCCGTCACCGTCGACCAGGTAGCGCCAATCGGGATAGCGCTGGCGCACTCCCCGGCATAACGCCATCGCCATTGTGGCCGACTGCACATCGAGTGCTTTGTAATCTTCGATCACGCGGATCGTCTCATCGACATCGAGCGAGGAGGCATCCGCCGCCACCGGTTCGAGGAAGAGACCCAGGCCAAGAGCATCGAGAAACGCGCGCGCCTGGGCCGACATCGGGGCCGTCGCCCACGTCGAGCACAAAGGCTTTGAGGCGCGAGGGACTCATGCCCAGCTTGCGCATGACGTGGTAGGTGGTAAGGAAGACGCTGCCGCTGTCGATGCCGCCGGAGAAGCACACGCCAATGGGCTCATGCGCAGGCACGCGCGGCAGCCACTGCGCGAGTTCGTCGGCAAGCGCGCCCATGTACGCGGCCCCGATCTGGTCCAGGTCGGTGGTCAGCGCTCCCTGGGAAGGCGTGAAGAAACGTGTGTAGACCGGGTCGGGATCGGGGCAACCGATCAGCTGGAGTTCAACCACGTGATGGGCGGGAACCATTCTCGTATAGCTGGGATGGAATTGTGCTTCGAGTCCCTCCGCTTTCAGCCAGTGGTAAATCGTATCGATGCGCGCCGCGACGATGAGCACCGGCCCTGCCTGGCGCTTGGCGAGAAAGTAGCGCAGGGGCCGGTCAAGGGAGCGCGCCATCTTCACCGTCTTGCCTGCGCGCGCAACGAGCGCAAACGAGCCCGCTATGCGGCCCACGGCCTCCGCGGATCCGTTCAATACAATCTCTCTCGCGCTTCGCGACCGAGAGGCGATAGATCTGGTTTGCTTCCGGCTCCGTGAGATCAACCACGCGCTCAATGTACTGCTGCTGCATCGCGCCCTCGCTATTGTTGTTACGCCAGGTTCAGAATAGCTCATCCATCGACGGCTTCACATTGCATCGCTCATTGCGCGAGCGCCGGAGCAAAAGTGGGCCATAGAACTCCGCGCGAGCGGTGGTTTTGCGGCGGAGTAAACTCCGCCGCCGTGGCCAGGTTCTGCTCCGCCCTTGACAGCGCCAGAAATGCCCCTTCTGCGTGAGGACAGAGGACGGAGTCAGCGATGCGGTGGCTGTGGCGTGGTCCAGTGGTAGACCACTTCGAGATAAGCAAACTGGGCGCGATGGCTTTCCGGATAAATGCCGCCCACCACGCTTTTGCCCCACCCGTGGGCATAATACCCACCCACGTCTAGACGCGGAGTGGCATGCCAATCCGAGCTGATATCGGCAACACTGGTGAGGGATGAAAATCCATTGCTGGGACGTCCTACGTATCCGAAGACCTTGTTGTCGTATGCGCCGCCACCCTGATACCAGAGGTCTTTGTCTGAAGCGAGCTGCAGCCAGTGCAGGTCGCTGCGCAGCTCCCACTGGCGCCTTGGGCGGTCAATGATTTGCACGAATTCGTCCTGAATGTTCATCAGATTGTAGAGAGGCAACCGCGCATAGCCACGCGGAGTGGGCAGGAGCTCAAAAAAGGTGCCGTGCTTATTATCGCCGTTGTTGTTGTCTCCGCTGCTTCGAAACCAGCCGCCGCGCAGCCACGGTGTACTTGCAACGTGAAGAAGCTGGTACCCTCCCTCAACAGCAGCAGCGCCTGAGCGTTGTTCCAGCGGTCCCCACTGGCCGTTTTGCAGCGCTCCCCAGCCTACGAAATCGAATTGTCCCGGACCCGCGGGAATGGCAGTTAGAAAGTCTCCGCCGTACGTGCCCACACGAATGTTCTGGTGGTCTCCCTGACGCACTGCCAGCGGGCGGTTGTCCGTCTTCGTAATTCCTGTGCGGCCGTCGTGATATCCAATTGCAAACACACGCCACAAGAAGCGATCCTGCCAATCGGATTTGCTGTATGCCAGGTACTGGATATCGACGTTCAATTCCGGATTGCCGTTCATGTTGAAAACGCCCTGGTCGGAACGTCCGGCCATGGCGGTCACGTCCCATGTGCCTTGTCCGTAGTGAGCATCGATTCCGTCGAAACTTCGCTGCGCATTGGTGAACCCAAAGTTGCCCACCAGCCGCTGCGCCACGCGGTTGGGCTGGAGCCAAGCCAGTGTTAGATTCTTCGGTTTTGTCTCCAGGCCGTCAAAGAATTCAAAGCGTCCGAGACGGATGTCTTTGTCGTCCCCTGTAAAGTCGTAGCGAGCGAATGCCTGCTTGAGAAAGGCCGCTGCGGGATAGGAATTATTGCCGTTCCCGGCATAATAACTGGCGCCTAAGCCAAGCTGGCCCTGCGCGGCAACCGGACTGACTGCGCGATTAGGGGCATCGAGAATAGTGGCCTGCGATAGCTCCAGCCTCCAGTCCCAGTGCACGAGGCTTTGTGAGACCCCAAAGCGCAACAGAGATTCACCATAGCCATAAGCGTCCTCGGTGGGCGGGGCTTTGTACCACTGCCATCCATCCGCACGCGCCCGTTCGTATACAAAGAAAATCAGGGGATGGCGGCTAGCGGTTGGTTGCTGGCTCTGACCGCATAAAGTGGTAGTGGCCGATAATAGGACCAAAAGATAAATGAAAGGACGCAAGTCTACCTCCAAAAGGGCCACCTGGATTTTCACCATGTTGCGAACTTGGGACACTCGTCTGCTGTTGCTGCCCCATGGAAATCCGCTGCTAGCCAGTAGCAACTGCAACCTCTTTCCATTTCGACGGCAAATCCTCATGACTATCGAAAAAGCGCGCCAACTCCTTGGCAATGCGCCCCGGTTCGTTCATGGGAAGAAAGTGGCCGGAGTCAAGAAGGACCACCTCCGAGTTAGGGATCAGCTTTGAGGCCCTCGCGGCGAACGCTGATGGCACTGCCGGGTCAGTGGCGCCGTGAACGATGAGGGTTGGAATAAGCAGTTGCGGGAGCAGCGCCGGGATCGATCCCAGCACGTCGAGCGGGTTCCCCCACCGCAACAAACCCATCAACCGCCATGCACCCCGGAGACCACCAAAGGGTGCACGAAAATCCTTCACCATCTCGATCAGTTCTTTGTTTCCGTGGGCTACCCGTCGCATGACGAGCTCCCAGAAGAGCAGGTTGATGGCAGGAGCCATCGCCTCCCCGAGAATGCGCTTGCGCAGCATCTCGAAGAGAGAAAACGGCCGCAGCTCAGGAAAAATAGAGGGCGTGAGCAGTGCTAACCGTCCAACGTGTTCCGGAAACTGGTACGCGTAATGAACAGCGATGGCGCAACCGGCGTCATGGCCTACCAAATGCCACTTCTCCACCTTGCATTTGGTCCGCAAGTCCTCAATCCTGGCCGCAAAGGCCTCCAACTGCCGAAAACCATGCGCTGCTTCCGCTGTTCGTCCCAGACCGGGTAGATCCACCGCCATGCAGGTGAATCGACCGAACATTCTCTCGATGACGCCGTCCCAAAGGTGGCAGCTTGTGGGGATGCCATGGAGAAACAGGATCGCCTCCCCCGAGCCACGCGAGAGCAGATACATCTCATCGCATCTGGCGAGAGAGTGGGCCATTAGGCTGCAACCTCGGAAGAGGGTTGCAGCCACTTGCAAAATCTGTAAAACAGGTACTCACCGGTTCGCGAGATATTCAGCAAACAGCCGAAGAACAGTGTGGTGAACACCCCTCGCGGCCGCAGGTGGGAATAGATAGAGTTGAGGCTCCACGCCGGCACCGTGTATACATCGCCGGCTTTCAAGACGCCAATATGATTTCTGATGGGTGACTCGTAGATCACCCTCTCGATCCCGCGATTGAAGAACCTGGCCAGATCGAAAACCCGTCGGCTATACATGGCTGCCGCCAGGTAGGGGATCCGGCCGCGGTGGCGAGACTCAATAATCAGGCGAGATGCTTCGGATGCATGTCGCAGCGCAGCGGTAAACCCGTTGGCGGTCATTGGATCCACCATGGTTGCGGCTTCTCCCGCGATCAGCCAGTTCGGTCCGGCGACCTGGCCATGCATGCAGCAAACGAAAGATGTGACCGAGGGAGAGATCGCCGGCACAGACTGCAACAGGTCTTCAAAACGGGGAAACTGGCGTAGTTTCGCATGGAAGATGTCTTCCACGGTTTGCCCCTGTTGACGCTTGGCCTTGATGGCTTCGCCGGGAGCAACGTATCCCACGCTGATGGTGGTGGGGTTGATGGGGATTTCCCAGACCCATTCCATGTAGGGAGACTTCGTTCCTGCTGCGTATATCGTCGTCCCTTCAGTTGGCGTGAAAACAGGGAAATAGCCCCAAATAGCTACTTTCCGGGGACCGGACTCATACACCGGCAGATGGAATGCCCGAGCAAACAGGCTTGCCGCTCCGCCCGAAGCGTCGATAAACCAAGGCGAAGAGATTCTCCTGCCAAGCTGTGTGCTCACCGCCTCCACCCTTTTCCCTTTTGTCTCAACCGCGACGACTTTATCCTGCAGAAAAGTGACTCCGTGGTTGAGAACCATCTGTCGCAGAAGTTGATCGAGTTGACTCCGGTCTACATGCAGGGTGCGCAGTTCCAAGTTGAAAGGCGGCCGCCCTAGCCAATCGCCTGGAACGTAGCTCTGATCGCAACCGTTCCCCAATTTCAGCGTGACATGGCGCTTGTAAGTCGCCATTTTTCTCGCGATGAGCTCGTCCATGGACAACCCCAAATCCTCTAACAAGCTGGGTGCGGACCAGTCCAGCGATTCGCCCACCGCATCGGTATCGACTGCGCCAGCCTCGAGACACATAACCCGCAGACCCGCCTTCGCCAGATGAATCGATGCAGCCATGCCCGCCAGGCCGCCGCCAATGACGGTCACGTCCATGCCGGTCTCAGGAATCTGCAGCACGGGTGACTGCGGGAGATCGTGAGTGGCTGTCTGATGGATGACTTCGATCCTTCTCAATGAGCCGTCGTCATTGACAGCGGAGCTATCTTCTCTGAGGGGAAAGAGAGGGAACAAGCGCCTTTTGGTGGGTGGCCACCTCCACCTTTTGATGGAGGTAGCCACCCCGGAATGGCGCTACCATGCGATTGCGATAGTTACGGAAGATACGATGGGTACCAAGGGCGGTCTGCACCCATCAAGAGGAAAGAAAGAGGTCGAAAGGCTTGATTGTCCGTCTTCGCCCCATCGTGCTCATCGCAGCCCTGCTCGTTCTGTGGCAAGTTGCCGTCACCCGGCACCCGATTCACCTTTTGCCGACCCCTTGGGGAGTAGTCGGCGGAATCGGCGACCTGTTGCAGCACGGGCTGCTGTTCAAGTACGTGGTGGCCTCGCTATTCCGCGTTACCTGGGGCTTCTTTCTGGCGCGTGGTCTTGGCTGTGCCTTTGGGACTTGTCATCGGCTGGAACCGCAGGGCAGAGATGGCGTTCAATCCCCTGATTCAGATCCTTCGCCCCATCTCCCCGCTGGCCTGGATTCCCATTGCGATTCTCTGGTTTGGCGTGGGGGACCTCGCCGCGATCTTCCTCATCTTTCTGGGCTGCTTCTTCCCCCTGCTGCTGACCGCCATGAATGCGGTGCGGGGCATTCCGGCAGTCTATCTCAACGCGGGCCGCAACTTCGGCCTGAGGCCGGCTGCGCTCGTCTCCCGCGTCCTCTTTCCTGCCGTAATTCCACAACTGATCGTCGGCATGCGGATCACCTTGGGCGTTGCCTGGCTGGTGGTGGTCGCGGCGGAGATGATCGCGGTGAACTCCGGGCTGGGCTTTCTGATCGTGGATGCTCGTAATGCAGGCAATCGCTATGATCTTGTCGTCGCCGGGATGGTCATCATCGGAGTCATCGGCCTGCTGCTGGATTTGGGGATGCGATCTCTGGAACAAGTGAAGTCGCTCCGCTGGAGTTACTCGGAGGATTAGTTGGCAACAGTGAAGTTACAGGTCGAGCACCTCCACACCGTGTTCACGCGTGATGGCAAGAGCACGCCTGTGCTCGAAGACATCAGCCTTGAAGTCGGCGAAGGGGAGTTTGTTTGTCTGCTCGGACCCTCCGGGTGCGGCAAGTCAACACTGCTGAGCACCATGGCCGGTTTTCTCTCTCCAACCAGCGGAGAGGTAAAGATCGACGGCGAAGCCGTGCGCGGCCCGGACCCTCGCCGCATCTTTGTCTTCCAGGAGCGTGGTGTTTTTCCTTGGCTCACCGTCGAGGGAAATATAGCCTTCGGCCTCTTCCACCTGACCCGCCCGGAACGGCAGCAGCGCGTCGCGCACTACATCAAGATGGTTGGGCTTGAGGGCTTTGAGAAAGCCTATCCGCCCGCGCTCTCCGGCGGGATGAAGCAACGGCTTGAAGTGGCCCGCGCTCTGGCCGTAAACCCGGACATGCTCTTTCTCGATGAGCCGTTTGGTGCGCTGGACTCCATCACCCGGCTCATTATGCGCGGCGAACTGCTGCGCATCTGGGAGGCGGAGCGGAAGACGATTATCTTCGTAACCCACGATATCGATGAGGCGGTCCAGCTTGCCGACCGCGTGGTGGTGATGAGCGATCGCCCCGCCACCATCCAGCAAATCGTGAACGATCGATATCCCGCATCCGCGTGACATCAGCTCACGAGCGCTACCTGGAACTTCGCGACGGCATTTTCCAACAGCTTGGTCTGGCACACAGAATATGAACTCGCTCGCAGAACCGAAGAAATGGGAGAAGCTCTTCTGGCCGGTCCTTGGCCGGCGCGCTCTTTCTCGCGCTGTGGCATTATTCCGTCGTCTGGACGGCAACCAGAATCTTTCCTTCGCCGCGCGATGTGGAGAAAGGAATCGCCGAGCTGATTCGTAAGAGGTGTTATGGCGCGACATCGTCGATTCCCTGCGCCGTGTGGCGATCGGATTCGGCGCCGCGGCCGCGCTTGGTATTCCGCTGGGATTAACGCTCGGCTGGTATCCGGCGGCGAACCAGGTTGTGAATCCGGTGCTGCAAATTCTTCGCCCAATCAGCCCCATTGCCTGGATCCCTGTCGCCATCATCCTTTTTGGTGTGGGAGATCATTCCGCCATCGCGCTTATCTTCCTGGGAGCGTTTTTTCCCATCGTCGTGGCCTGCGTCGACGGCGTATCTGGCGTGCCCTCTGTGTTCCGGCTTGCCGGACGCAACTTCGGCCTCGGACCCACCCAGCTTCTCGCCCAGGTCGTCTTCCCCGCGGCGCTGCCACAAATCATCGTCGGTTTACGTATCGCGCTCGGGATCGCATGGCTGGTGGTGGTTGCCGCGGAGATGATTGCGGTCGATTCCGGTCTCGGCTATCTCATTATCGACTCGCGTAACTCGGGCAAGCGTTACGACCTGGTGGTTGCCGCCATGCTGATCATCGGCCTCATCGGGCTGGTCCTGGATACCGGCTTCCGGCGGCTGGAAAGAATCAAATCTGTTCGCTGGGGATTCCACAATGAGTCTTAAGAGCAAGATGCTGCTCCTGGTCTTCGGCTGGCTGGTGCTGATCTCAGCCATGCATGGGTATCTGAACGTGAATTGGGCGGCGGTTCTGAACGATTATCGTCCCCCGGCAAAACGAAAGATCACCGTTGCCTACATGCCCGTCACCTGCCAGCTGACCTGCCCGGTAGACCGACTACATCTCGAAATTCTCCCAAGATGGCGAGCTGTTTCTTCCCCGCCTGTTCCAGGGCTTTCCCGAGATCAAGGAAGCACTCATCTCCAACAAGGTACAGGCGGCATTCATTGTGGCGCCGATGGCGATTGCCCTTAAGGCGCAGGGCGTCCCCATCAAGGTGGTCTATCTTGGGCATCGCTACGGCAGCTCGGTGGTGGTTCGCAAGGAGGGTCCGGTCAAGACCTTCGCGGATATGCGCGGCCGTACGGTTGCGATTCCCAGCCGCTTCTCCGACGAGCGTCTGCTGCTTTTCCGGGCGATGAAAGTGTGGGGAATGAAGCCGGGCGACATCAAGATGGTCGAAATGGCCCCGCCGGATGTGTCGGGCGCCCTTGCGGCGGGAGCCATCGATGGTTTTTCGATGGGCGAGCCCTTTCCCTCCCAGGCGGAAATGGCGGGCTACGGGCGCATTCTTTTTCAGGCCCGTGACTACTGGCCTGATTACATATCGTGCATCCTCGTGGTGCGTCAGGATCTGATCGACACGCGTCCGGATGTGGTCCAGGTTTTGGTGGATGGCATCGCTCGATCCGGTCTTTGGCTCGACAAGGGAAAACCTTACCGTGATGATGCCGCCGATTTCGTAGGCCGGTTCTACTACAACCAGAAGCCCGCGCTGCTGCGATGGGCGCTCACCAATCCGATGGATCGGGTGATGTACGAACCGCTCGCGCCGCGCAAGGCGGATTTTGATTTGGTTCGCGATCTCATGATGGAAACCGGAGTGTTGGACAGGAAGATTGAGTTCAATGAGTACGTCGACACCCGATTCTCTGATAAAGCAAGCACCCAAACTGCCTGGAAGTATGAGGCAGGTATCGCAGCAGCAAACTAGATATACCCGGTAAAGGAGAGAGCCAATGTTTCGCCGCAATTTTATCCAACTCGTTACGCTCGCGGGGGCTGGCAGCGGCCTTCGGCGCCATGGGGGTGGCGCGAGCAAGACAGTGACTTATCGCATTCAGGGGTTTAGCTGCGTCACCTGTGCGGTGGGACTCGACGTCATGCTCGATCGGCAGAAGGGCGTGGTGCAAGCCAAGTCCAGCTATAACGACGCCACGACGACGATCGTCTTTCATCCCGAATTGGTCACCGAATCCGCGCTGCAGGCGTTCATTGCCGAGATGGGTTTCGTGCCGAGTAAGGAGGAGCAATGAGCGATTACGCAGCCATCACAGAGATTCTGACCGGGGCTCTGGATCTTCGGCAATCCCCCGTAGCCATTTGCTTTACGGAGTCGATCCCGGCAGGCTTGGGCGGGCATGAGGGTCGCGTGGCCGCCGGGTGCCGTTTCTGGCAGAATGCCGCGAGCACTTCCTTCGCAACCTCCGCCGCCGACCACAGCATGTGCGCCATTGGCGTCTACACCCACAATTTGCCGCTTTCGCCGGAGGGAACGGTCGATCTGCAGGATGCTCTCCGGGTCTTCGGGGACCTGGGCTATGTCCGGGAAGAAGACGTGGCAGCTATACCCGTCCTCAAGACCCGGCCTGGCTACGTGGTATACGCTCCGCTGGACCGGACACCGCTGCCACCGGACGTAGTGATCCTGTTCGTGGATGCCAGGCAAACCCTCATCCTGTCCGAGGCAACGCAGCAAATGGAAAATCAGAACCCGCCGGCGATGGGCCGGCCGGCATGCGCTGTGGTCCCTCAGGTGATGAATACCGGTCGTGCGGCGCTGAGTCTGGGATGCTGCGGGGCGCGCGCCTATCTGGACATACTCACCGACGATGTAGCCGTTTTTGCGATACCTGGAGCCAGGCTCGAGGCCTATGCGCGGCGGATCGAGGCCTTGGCCAACGCGAATAATATACTTTCAAAGTTCCATCAAATCCGGCGGCGCGACATTGCGTCCGGGGGAACTCCCTCGATTAAAGATTCGCTGGCCGCGCTGGCGCCTTAAGGGATTTGCGCCCGTATTGCACCACCACCGATGCTGTCGGAGTAACTGTGGGTGCCCCACGTTCGCACTGGCGTACGTGGGACTCTTTCGACCCCGTCTACGACATCGAGTTTTCCTCAGCCCATGAGGCCCTGAGCTGTGCGAACCTGAAAATTCTCGTTAATTTAATCGCTCGACGAACCTCATCTCCGATGAGATCGTCTCAGGCCAGCGGAAACTCCACCGGACAATACGCTAATCTTCCGAGCAGGCCTACTTCTGAGAGAATCCTTGCGAAGGTACAACGGCCCGGTAATCCGAACCCGACAGATCCAAAACGCATCTAACCCGCTGAGCCCCCAATCAGGGAAATGGAGAGATAGCAATGGCAACGGCAGTGAAAGTGCAGCCTCTCACGCAACGAGCGGCCTGGAAGGCACTCGCGGCGCATTACGAAAAGATTCGCAAGGTTCCTCTACGCTCGTTGTTTTCCGATGATCCTGAGCGTGCTAACCGCTTTACGATCGAGGCAGCCGGCCTCTTCCTCGACTACTCGAAGAACCGCATCACCGAGGAGACACGCAAGCTTCTGCTCCAGCTAGCTGAGGAGTCCGGCCTCCGTGAGCGCAGGGACGCGATGTTCCGCGGGGAGAAAATCAACATCACCGAAAAGCGGGCAGTTTTGCACGTGGCCTTGCGGGCGCCGAAAGGGGAGTCCATCCTGGTCGATGGCGAGGACGTGGTCCCAGCCGTCCACGCCGTCCTCGACAAGATGGCAGCCTTCTCCGATCGCATTCGCAGCGGAGCCTGGAAAGGACATACCGGCAAGCGCATTCGCAACGTGATCAACGTCGGCATCGGCGGTTCCGATCTTGGCCCGGTCATGGCCTATGAGGCGCTCAGGCACTACAGTGACCGGTCCCTGGTCTTTCGCTTTGTTTCCAACGTCGACGGAACGGACTTCGCCGAGGCCGTGATCGATCTGGATCCCGCCGAGACCCTCTTCATCATCTCCTCAAAGACCTTCACGACTCTGGAGACGATGACCAATGCACACTCGGCTCGCGACTGGGCGCTGGCGGGTTTGAAGGGGGATGAAACTGCGATTGCCAAACATTTTGTTGCCGTTTCGACTAACACGGCAGAGGTCACGAAATTCGGTATCGATACCGCCAATATGTTTGGCTTCTGGGATTGGGTCGGAGGCCGGTACTCCATGGACTCCGCCATCGGTCTCTCCACCATGCTGGCCATCGGCCCGGGGAATTTTCGCGCTCTGCTCCATGGCTTCCACCAAATGGACGAACATTTCCGGACCGCTCCCTTCGAGCAAAACCTCCCCGTGATCCTGGGACTGCTGACGGTCTGGTACACCAACTTCTTCGCAGCGCAGACCATGGCGGTGCTGCCATATGAGCAGTATCTGAAACGGTTTCCTGCCTACCTGCAGCAGCTCACCATGGAAAGCAACGGAAAACACGTGACGCTGGAAGGGGAGCGAGTTGATTACGATACCGGCCCCATCTACTGGGGCGAGCCAGGAACCAACGGGCAGCACTCGTTCTACCAGCTGATCCATCAAGGCACCAGGCTTATTCCTTGTGACTTTATTGGTTTTGAGAAGCCCCTCAATCAGCTCGGTCGGCACCACGATATTCTGCTGGCCAATGTCTTCGCCCAGGCCGAGGCCCTGGCCTTCGGCAAGACAGCAGAGCAAGTCAAAGCTGAGGGAACGCCGGACTGGCTGGTTCCGCATCGCGTCTTCGAGGGCAACCGCCCGTCGAACGTTCTGTTGGCGGAACAACTGACGCCGGAGACGCTGGGCCTGCTGGTGGCTCTCTATGAGCACTCCGTCTTTACCCAAGGCTCCATCTGGCAGATCGACTCCTTCGATCAGTGGGGCGTCGAGCTCGGCAAGGTGCTCGCCCAGCACATCATCGGGGAGATTGAGAGCCCGGCAGATCCTCCGCTCAAGCATGATGCTTCCACAAACAACCTGATTCGCCGCTACCGCAAGCTCAAATAAGGCTGCGGAGTCCGCCAGCACAGAAGAGAAACGGAAAACCGAAAGAGGAGAGTCTATGCAATTAGGAATGGTGGGTCTGGGAAGAATGGGCTCCAATATGGTGCTGCGTTTGCTAAAAAATGGCCACACCTGCGTGGTCTTCGACAGGTCAGCGAAGGTTGTCCAGGATCTGGCCAAGCAAAGCGCCCAGGGGGCCTCTTCGCTGCAGGACATGGTGAGCAAGCTCGCCAAGCCGCGCGCCATCTGGTTGATGATTCCTGCCGCGGTGGTGGACGAAACCATCGCCGAGATTGCGCCCTATCTCGAGTCGGGCGACATCCTGATCGACGGCGGCAATTCGTACTACATCGACGACATCCGGCGCAGTCAGGAGCTCGCGCCCAAGGGAGTTCACTACGTGGACGTTGGCACCAGCGGTGGTGTCTGGGGTCTGGAACGAGGCTACTGCCTGATGATCGGCGGACCTAACGAAGCCGTCCAGTACCTGGACCCGATCTTCAAAACCATTGCACCCGGCGTTGGGGATATTCCCCGCACCGAAGGGCGGGAAAAAGCCGGCGGCACGTCCGAACTCGGATACCTGCACTGCGGACCGAGCGGTGGCGGTCACTTCGTCAAGATGGTGCACAACGGTATCGAGTACGGAATGATGGCGGCCTATGCCGAGGGTCTCAACATTCTGCACTACGCCGCTATCGGCAAGAAAACCGGGGAGGTTGATGCCGAGACTACCCCATTGCGGGATCCCGAACACTACCAATATGACTTCAACCTGGCGGATGTGGCCGAAGTATGGCGCCGTGGCAGTGTCATCTCCTCCTGGTTGCTGGACCTGACCGCGTCTGCCCTGACGAAAGACCCAGTCTTGTCGGGGTTTGCGGGCCGGGTCTCCGATTCGGGCGAGGGCCGTTGGACGATCAAGGCGGCCATTGATGAAGCCGTGCCGGCGCCCGTGCTCACGTCCGCCCTCTACGAACGATTCAGTTCCCGTGGCGACGCCGACTTCGGCGATAAATTATTGTCTGCCATGCGCTTTGGCTTTGGAGGACACGTCGAAAAGAAGAAATGACTTTCGGTCACCACCGAAGCGGGCGGGGTAACTGAGAAGAAACAAGTTCTCGATTTGGTGTTTGACACGGCCGGAAGAACCACGAAAAGGCGGGTGCCCCATCCTTTGCGCTTTTTGCAAAAGCTGGGATACGCGGCTGTCGGTGTCAAGATCGTGGACCCCATCCTTCGCAAAAAGCGCGAGGACCGGATTTCCTACTCGCGGCCGGCCGTGCACGTTGCGGTTTCTTAAGAAAGCCGGAGGTCGTTGACCCCACCAAGCATTACAGGAAATCCGGGGGACCCCGGATTTCCTACTGCGGGCCCCGCTAGCAGCGTGTGCGGCTTTCTTTAAGGAAAGCCGCATGAGGTTCGTTGACCCCACCAAGCATTACAGGAAATCCGGGGGGACCCGGATTTCCTACTGCGCGGCCCCGGCCATGGCAGCGCGTGCGGCTTTTGCTGTAGCGTAAACATGCTTTCTGCGGTATACACCTCAAGGAGCAATGCTCTCAGTCGTCAATTTGTGGAGGACTCCCCGCTTGCGCCGCATGTCTCGTAAAACTCCGGCATTCCTTCTCCTCTTCGCGCTGCTGGGACTTACAGCCGCGACCGCGCAAACTCCCATGCGCACCATTGGTTTCATGACCGACTTTGACGTCAAAGACGACGCGGTCGGCATCTGCAAAGCGGTGATGGAGGGGATTGCTCCAGGAGTGAAGATCATCGATATCACACAACAGGTGACGCCGTTCGATATTGCGGAGGGCGCGCGGTTTCTCGCCGGCTCGGCACCCTACTTCGCGAAGAACGCAGTCTTTGTGGTCGTGGTCGATCCCACGGTCGGGAGTACGCGGAAGGCAATCATTGCCCAGTCCGGGGTAGGCCAGTTCTTCGTCCTGCCCGACAATGGTCTGCTCACTCTGGTTGCGGACCGCGATGGCATTGTGGCGGCCCGCGAGATTACCAACCCCGCATGGATGATTGGCGCAGCACTGTCCTCGACCTTCCATGGCCGGGACATTTTCTCCCCCGCCGGGGCGCACTTGGCGCGGGGCGATGATTGGACGACCGCGGGGCCGCTAGTCGACGTTGCCAAGCTGGTGCGGCTGGAGATTCCCTCGGCGACCATCGACGCCGCCGGTTTGCACGGCAAGGTGCTGGGAATCGATGGACCGTTCGGGAACCTGGTGCTGAATGTCCCGGCAGAAACCTTTGCCAGGCTGGGTTATGCGATCGGCGATGCCGTGCCGGTGGTGCTAGGCGGCAAGGAATACCACTTTCCTTTGGTAAAGACCTTCAGCGATGTGGCCGTGGGTGCGCCGCTGTTTTATATCGATTCGCGCGGGCGGCTGAGCCTGGGAATCAATCAGCGGAATTTTTCCGAGACCTACAAGATTTCGCCGGGCACGGAGTTGTCGATTCCGGCGAAGCATTGAGGTGTGAACGTCAATCGACTGCTTCTACGGGCGCTTCGGCTTCGGTTCCGGGGTTTAAGCGCTCGTAGACGCTTCCCGATTGCAGGCGCGTGGCGACCATCTCGAAGAATTTGGCGGCCAGCCCAGGTCTCCAGATAAATGCCTCTGTCGCCTCTTCGATGGGCTCGCAGTATCTTCTGAGCAACAAGGAAGATCCTCCAACAAAGTTGATGGACTCCTGCTTGCGTGCGATCTCATGCTCTAACATAAAGGCCCGCATCACGGCCGAAATGGATTCTTTCTTGAACGTCGTGTCGTTCATCTGCAAGTCCACGTAGGTCACTCGATTGCGGCGCCAGCCACTCAGGACGCTCAGCCAGGGGCCGTCCGGCAAGCGCAGACCCATGCAAAAAAATTCCGGGTTTATGCGCAGCAGGTTATGCCGGGCACGGAAGAACTTGCTTATGCGCTGCGGCGTCGACTTAGCTTCCAGCGCCAACATCATCTCGAGAGACTGTTCCGGCTCCAGCGCAGATATAAATTTGACGTTGGTGTTTTTCTCCAGTTGTTGGCGCTTTCCTGCCAGGCTCCGCCGCGTGCGCGGACCCAGCCTGGCGAGCAGGCCTTCGTAAGTGCTATCGAGGGGCAACTTGTGCTGAATCTGGTTGCGGCGAAATCTTCTGAAGTTACTCGCCGGCCCCATCACTTCAATACAGCTGGCAGCGGAAGCTTTGATGCACAGGCTTACGCCATGAATTCGCCAATGTTTCAGCAGTGCCTGCGTCGCTAAATGCACATAGTGCACGCGGAATGCTTCGCGACCGGCCACCAGGCTCTCCCCGATGTAATCTCCGCCGCGGAATAGTCCAAGCCCAATGCCAAACCGGCAATGCTCATACAACAGGACACAGGCTTCGAGTTCATGATCCCGGCGAATCAGCACCGCCGCGCACTTTCTGTTTTTCAGGGTGTTTGCCGCGATGAAGTACTCCGGGTCCGTGGTGAGATCATCTTCCTGGCCGCAGCGCCGGCGGAGATCGCGAATCTCCGCCAGGCGAGATTTCAGTTCCCGATTGCCGAGCAGCAGGTGCGTGGTTCTTGCGCACTCATCAAAGGTGGCGCGGGGTCCCGGATCGTCTCGCGACATACTGCTATCCAACCATTGACCATTATCAATCAACCCGCCTGAGCTCACGTTGCTTCTCCCGGCCATACGAGACTACCGCGCCATCATGCGTGTTTTTTGTTTCCATCAGGAGTGGGGCAGCAGTCAAGGAAAGACACAGAGTTACGTACTTCAGTTCATGCCAAGGGCCTCACTTCGCGCTAACCTGCGCTTTATTTTTCGTTGAGGATCAGCCTTGGTAATGCTGAGTATAGCACCGGGTCTTGCCCCGGGCAAAGGAGTGACCCTTTCAGGGGAGACGCAAAAGCAAACATAGCCCAGCTTCTTTTTTTGCGGGGTTGGTAGGTCATGGTTGTAACCCTGATACCCGCCCAAGACCGAGGGGAGGGGATTGAGCCCTTGAGGCAGGCTTTTTTTGGGAAAACAAACCCTGTTTCGTCCCCACGTGGGTCGGCAACGCCGGTGGACAACTTCAGGAGGTTCCACTGGACCGGTATTGGAAAGGGTGTAGCGACAAACGAAATGCTCCACTGTGTTTCAAATTTGGACAGCGGCTTTTCCTTCAAGAAAGGCCGCACACGCACCCATGGCTGGGGCAGTGCAGTAGGAAATCCGGGGTCCTTCGCGTTGTTTGCTGTCCTCCCTACCGTGCCCAACACAACATCATGGCTCCTCTCCTGACCTCTTGAGAGAAATCCGGGTTAATTCCTACCCAATAATGGTTAGGACCGGACATTCCACGTGAATAATGAGCTGAAATACTCTGGACATCCTCTTTTTGATGCTCAGATGAGAAGTCTTTCGGATGCCAAGGACTAAGAGATCAATGGATCGTTCTCTGGTATGGTGCAGAATCTGGTCGTGCGCTTTGCCAACCTCCACGAAGGTTCTCGGATTGCAGAACTCTTTTGCCTGCTCGAGGCACAAGATCATCGAGAGCACCATAAAAACGGTTCCTGAGATCATCCAACCTATCCGGATGATTGATGGCTTCTCTCGGAACTACATTGAGTACATCGATCTCGGCTCTGAATGTCTCTGCAAAGGAGACTGCATATACCGCTGCTCTAGCGGCAGCAGGACTGAAATCCGTGGCGTAAAGAATACGCTGGAAAGGCAAGGTCTTAGAGGCCGCGGACGGCACCTGGGGGCCGACCGTGAGAGTGGGCCAGGAAGTGGATCGGAGAATACTCTCGGCAACCGATCCTATGACTTCTCGCTCTACCCAGCCTCCGCCGTGAGTTCCCAGCACGATCAGCGAAGGCGCATTCTTGTCGGCCAGATCCGGAAGCATCTCCTTCGGGTCACCTTCCAAAAGAATAGCCATCGCCTCGACGGAGTCACGCGACAACGTAGAGGCTTTCCGGGACAGAAGAAACTTCAGATCTTTCCTCTGCTGGCTTACCAGCGATCGCATCGACCTCTACCTCCATAGCAGCCTGCGAAAGGGTGAATGCATGCGCCACCAGAAGTTTCGCCGAGAAATGATTCGCCAGAAACGCCGCATAAAGACCGGCATTCTGCGAGCAGAGAGAAAAGTCAGTTGCATATATCGACTGCGTTCAGGTTCCCGGTAAGGCCACTCCGCCAATCACTGGCACGATAGCTGCCTCCCGATAGAAAACATCGTTAGAGCATTTTCGCCACAGGTGTAGGCGGCGAATATGCGAAGGTTCAGAGTGTCCGCTACAATCCGGGATGCTTGCAGCTTGAAGTTTTCCATCATGGAGTCGGCTCCGATCTGATAATTGAGCGTCGCCAGAGCAAGCCGGTATTGATATTGCGCGTTGGTATTGTCGATTGCGGCGCTGGTCTGCTGAAGCTGCGCCTGGCTGAGCTCGACAATGGAACTCAGCCCCAGCGTGATACCGGGTCTGCGCGAGTTGCAGGGCCAGGTTGGCCTCCTTGACCAATTCGGCGGTGACGCCGACCCGCTGATAGGCGGTGTTCGCGTCCAGCCATGCGGTGTGCACATCGCGAACGATCCGATCGCGAAGATCGCGGGTGTGCTCTCGGGCGGCTTGGCGCGGTACTCGGCTTCCTTCGCTTGGGAGCTGTAGAGGAAGCCATTGAAGATGGGGATGTTCATGTTGACGCCGATCGCGCCCCACCAGTTCGAGATGTAGTACTGATCCGGTGCGGATGGGCACGCTGCCGACGGTTCCCGCCGCGGTGATCGAAGGCAGCATCTGCTCCCATTCGGCGCGGGCATACTTCTGAGACGACTGCTGGTCGAAGTTGAGCGCCTGCAGGTCGGGCCGCTGCTGCAGCGCGGTCTGGATCAGCGGATCGGAAGTCAGGTGGCGGCGCGCTGAGGGGCGCCGTGTCGTCGATCAAGCTCGTAACGCACCTCGTGATCGAGACCGAGCACCGCGTCGAGCGCCGCCATGGTCGCGTCGGCGTTGTTCTGCGCGTCCAACTGAAGCAACTGTCGCCTGCGATAAGTTGACATCCGCAAAGCTCAAGTCGAGTGTCGACTTCAGATTGTTCTTGGTCATCTGGTTCATCTGCGTTTGCGTCGTCTGCCGGCGTGTTGACTGTTTGCTTGGCAACTTGCAGGACTGCCTGAGCGGTCAGCGCGTTGTAGAAGGCCTCGATCGGTCGCCAGGACGATCTCCTCCTTGGTCGCCAGAGCGTTGGCGTTGGCTGCCTTCTCCTCAGCTTTTGCGTGAGCACCAGATTGTGGGTCCGGCCGAAGTCGGTGATGAGCTGGGTGAAGCTGCCGCCCGCTCCGGCGTGCGTCAAGAGGCGCGGACGCGGTGAGCGATCCGGCAGAGATACGGCTTCCGTCCTCGGCCTCGACTCGCGGTGATGGCGCCATTGGCCGTGGGCAGCTCCGCGGATCGGGTTTCGCGCACCACCTGGTGCTGCGCCAGCGCCAGCAGTTGCCTGACGCGTGATGCGCGGATTGTTCTCGGATGGCCATTTGTTCGGCTTCGGCCCGGGTCAGACGCTGGGGTTGGTCTGCGGGCGCCGGCTGGCGGGCGCGGCGCACGCGGCCTGAGGGAGAGATTCAGACTCGGAGCGGGGCGCTGGGCAGAGCGCCGGCTTGCTCATGCGGACTGCGCCGTCAGAGGAAGTTGCGCACAACAGAAAGAACGACAGTATAAGCAGCCATAACCGTTTCATGCCTCTGCCCCCTTTTGTGTTTCAACTCTCCGCTCGCGACGTGTGTGGATCGACGAGATACACAGCGGGAACCAGAAACACGGTGACCACGACGGACACCGCCAGGCCGCCGATGATGGCCCGCGCCAGCGGAGCATACTGCTCGCTTCCCGCTTCGTATCCCAGAGCCATGGGGATCATGCCCAGCAGTGTCGCGAGCGACGTCATCAGAATCGGACGCAGACGCACCTTGCAGGCCTCGACCGTCGCTTCCAGCAGCGGCAGCCCTCGCTCGTGCAGAATGCCGGAGAACTCGACGATGAGGATGCTGTTCGAGACCACGATGCCGGTCATCATGATGACGCCCATCAGCGACATGATGTTGAGCGTGCTGCCGGTGAGCAGCAGGATCATGACTACCCCTGCCAGGCCGGGAGGGATGGCCATCAGGATGATGAAAGGATCGACAAACGAGGTGAACTGCGCCATCAGAATGAGGTACACCAGAGCGATGGAGATCAGCAGTCCCAGACCGAAGCGTTGAAATGCATCGTTCATGCTCACCACGCCGCCGCGCAGGGAGAGAAGGGTATTCCTGTCGGTCTTGGTGTGGGCGATCAATTGGCTGATCTTCTTTCCAACCTTCTCCAGCGCCTCGGTCTTGGTGGCGACATAGATGTCGATGACGCGGCGAATCTGATAGTGATCCACTTCCGTCGGCGTGTCGATCTCATGGATCTCAGCCACCGATTGCAGCGGCGTATACCCTTTGATCTTGGCGCCGCGCAGCGGAATGCTTCTGAAAGTCGTCCAGATTCATGTGCTGAATCTGGTGATTGAAATATTGGACGGTGACCATGTAGTTGTTGCCGGTCTTGGGGTCGATCCAGTAGGACGGAGCAATCATTCCGCTGGAGGTCAGGCCGTGATCACATTGTCCACGACGTTCTGGGCGGAAAGCCCGATCTGGCTGGCGCGCTCGCGGTCGATGTTCAGCGCCAGGCCGGGATAGTTGAGGTCCTGCGGAATATAGACATCGCTCACGTTGGGCATGGCCTTGATCTTCGCGCGCCATTTGCTGAGCCAGAGCATAGGCGCCATGCAGGTTCATGGAGCTCACCTGGATATCGATCGGCGCGGGCAATCCCTGGTTGATGACCGAGTCGACCAGTCCGCCGGCCTGGAAGTATGTCGTCAGCTCCGGCATCTCCGCGGAAAGCCGCTGCCGCACGCGCGCCATATATCGATAGCTTCCAACCTCGTGGTCCTGCTTTGAGGCTGACCTGGACGAAGGCCGTATCCATCGAGGCGTTGCTGGTATAGATGGCCGACAGATCGGGATAGACGCCGATGTTGGAGACGATCATGCCAAGGTCTGTGGGCCGCACGACCTGGCGAACAATGTCCTCCACCTGGGCGATATATTGGTCGCTGACCTCGAGGCGCGTGCCGCTGGGCATCTTGACGTTAATTACGAACTGTCCGGGATCGGTGCGCGGGAAAGTACGCGCGGCCCAGGAAAGGAAAGAGGCCGCCCAGGACCAGCGCGACTCCCAGCGAGGATCACGATGGCCGTGAAGCCGGGCCTGACGAGCACCCGCCGGGCCAGAGCCTCGTAGCGCTCCAGCATGCGCTGGAAGTATTCGTTGAACGTTGCAACCAGCCGCTGGAACATGGAAATCTTTTTGGGCTGCCCTTCTTCGCCTAGTCCGCCCTCCTGATATTCAATGCGCACAAACGTGGCGCAAAACAACGGCACCACGGTCATGGCGAAGATATAGGACGCGAAGATCGACAGCACCACGCCCAGCGCCAGCGGCGTAAAAATGTACTTGCTGACGCCGGAGAGAAACGTTACCGGAAAGAAAACGATCGAGGTGGTCGAGGTAGCCGCAAGCACGGCAAGAGAGACCTCCATGCCGCCTTTTTCCGCCGCCGCGCGCGGCGGCTCGCCCATCTCCATGTAGCGGAAGATGTTCTCGAGCACCACCACCGAGTCATCGATCAGCCGCGAAAAAGCGAGCGCCAAGCCCCCGAGAAGCATAGTGTTGATCGGAGCCGCCCATGGCCTTGGTGATGAGCAGGCAGACCAGAGCGGAGAGCGGAATGGAGAGCATGACTGCGAAGGTCGCGCGCGGGCTGCCGAGGAAGACCAGAATCATGAGCCCGGTCAGGACCAGGCCGATGGAGGCTTCTTTAACCAGGTTCTTGATCGCCAGTTTGACGAAGATCGACTGGTCAAAGACCACGGCGGTCTTGAGCGTATCGGGGATATCGACAAGATGCTTGATGGCGGCCTTCATGCCATTCACGATGGTGATGGTGTTGCTCTCGCCGCCTTGCTTGAAGATGGGGATATAGACGGAGCGCTGACCGTCGATGCGGACGATGTTGTACTGCAGAGCTCCTGAGTCTTCCGCCTTGCCGACGTCGGCGACCAGCACCGACGAATTTCCCATCGTCTTGAGCGGCATGGAGTTCATCTGTTGGGCGTCGGAAAACTGGCTGTTGGCGTAGATGTTGTAGTCCTTTGACCCCGACGCGGACATCGCCCGCGGGCAGAATCAGGTTGGAACCGTTCACCGCCTTGACCACGTCCATGAGGCTCATGTTGTACGCTTCGAGTTTCAGCGGGTCGACGTATACCTGAATCTGCCGGTAGGTCCCGCCGTAAGGCTGCGGAACGGAAGCTCCCTTTACATTCGCAATCTGATTGCGAACCTGAAACTGCGCCAGTCTTTGAGCTGGGTCTCGTTCAACCCTTTGCCTTTCAGGGTTACCAGACAAACCGGCTGGCTTGAGGCGTCCATTCCCAGAACGACGGGCGGCAGCGTTCCGGGCGGCAATCGCCGGAGATCAGCCATGGCCAGGTTGGCGATGTTGCTCAACGCGGAGTTTGGGTCGGTGCCCGCCTTGAAATAGATCTTGATCAGACTCACGCCGGTAAGAGAGCGCGATTCGATGTGATCGATGTTGCTGCCCAGAGTAAAGAATCGCTCGAAGGTGTCTGTGATATCGGCTTCGATCTGCTGCGGCGGCATGCCGGAATAGAATGTCGCGACCACCACCACCGGCATATCGATCTTGGGAAAAAGATCGACCGGCATGTCGATAACCCCGACGACGTGCCGACCAGCATGACCCCCAAACAGAGCATGATGATGAAGAACGGGTACTTGAGCGCAAACTTAGGCATTACCGCGCTGCCTCCCATCTCTCCGCCAGCTGCGCGGGTTGAACTCGACGGCGCCTCTCTCATAGCTCGGTTCCCCCGCTGGCCGGCGAGCTTTCGCTCGCTCGCGTGTGTGAATCACAAGGTAGACCGCCGGGCACCAGGAACATCGTGACCACCACCGAGACGCGCCAGGCCGCCGATGATCGCGCGCGCCAGCGGAGCGTATTGCTCGCTTCCCGCTTCGATTCCCAGCGCCATCGGGATCATGCCGAGCAGCGTGGCGAGCGAGGTCATCAGGATCGGACGGAGGCGCATCTTGCACGCTTCCACCGTCGCTTCCAGCAGCGGCCTGCCCTGGTTGCGCAGGATGTCCGTAAAATCGACGATGAGAATGCTGTTCGAGACCACGATGCCGGTCATCATGATCGTGCCCATCAATGACATGATGTTGAGCGTGCTGCCGGTAAGCAGAAGAATCAGCACTACGCCCGCCAGACCGGGCGGAATCGCCATCAGGATGATAAAGGGGTCGATGAACGAGCTGAACTGCGCCATCAGCACCAGGTAAACGAGCGCGATGGCCACCAGCAGGCCGAGCCCGAAATCGCGGAAGGCCTCGTTCATGCTGACCACCGCGCCGCGCACACTGATGCAGCGTGTTCTTGCCGTGCGGCGTCTTGGGCGATAAGAGCGTTCGACGCTCTTATCGACCTTCTCCAGCGCCTCGGTCTTGGTGGACGACATATACGTCGATGACGCGGCGAATCTGATAATGATCCACCTCGGTCGGGGTGTTGATCTCCTTGATATCGGCGACCGACTGCAGCGGCGTATAACCGGTGCTCCCTTCTCCGCGCAGCGGAATATTCTCAAAGTCCTCCATGCTCATGTTGTCAATCTGGTGATTGAAATACTGCACCGTCAACATGTAGTTGTTTCCGGTCTTGGGGTCGATCCAGTAACTGGGCGCAACCATGCCATCGGAAGTCAGGGCCGTAATCACGTTATCCACCACGTCCTTGAGTGGTAAGGCCGATCTGGCTGGCGCGCTCGCGATCGATATTCAGGGCCAGGCCCGGGATAATGCAGATCCTGGGGAATGTAGACATCGCTGACATTCTTCATTTGCCGGACTTTGGCGGCGAGCTTCTGCGCCATGGCGTACGCTCCTTCGAGATTGTTCGAGCTGATCTGGATATCGATCGGCGCCGGAAGCCCCTGATTGATCACCGCGTCGACCAGGCCGCCTCCCTGAAAGTAGGTGGTCAGCTCGGGCATCTCGCGCGACAAGTTTGTCCCGGACCCGATCCATGTATGCGTAGCTGCCGCCTTGTGGCCTTCCTTCAAGCTGACCTGGACGAAGCCGGTGTCCATCGTCGAGTTGCTGGTGTAGATCGACGAGAGATCCGGCGTGATGCCGATGTTCGAGACGATCATGTTGAGATCGCGTTTGGGAATAACCTGGCGGATGATGTCTTCCACCTCGGGCGATGTATCGGTTGCTCACCTCTATCCGCGTTCCGCTCGGCATCTTTACGTTGATCACGAACTGGCCGGCATCGGTGCGCGGGAAGTACGCCCTGCCCAGAAAGGGAAAGAGCGCGGCCGTCACCACAGCCACGCACGCAAGAATGACAACCGCGGTAAATCCAGGACGCGCCATGCAGCGCTTGGCGAGATTCTCATACCAATCGAGCAACCGCTGAAACTGTACGTTGAATCTTTCGACGATGCTGTTGAAACCATGACTGCTTCTCTGCGCTGCGCGTCCTTCCTGATGAAGGTGGATGAAGGTGGCGCAGAACAGGGGCACGACCGTCATGGCGAAGACATAGGAGGCAAAGATGGAAAGGACCACGCCGAGAGCCAGCGGCGTGAAGAGATATTTGCTCACGCCGGAGAGAGAGGCCACAGGGAAAAAGACGATCGACGTGGTGACGGTCGCCGCGAGCACGGCCAGCGAGACCTCGGTGCCGCCTTTCTCCGCCGCAATCCTGGGCGTCTCGCCCAGCTCCATATAGCGGAAGATATTTTCCAGAACCACAACGCCGTTGTCGATGAGCCGGGAGAAGGCCAAGGCAAGGCCGCCCAGAATCATGGTGTTGATGGAGCCGCCCATCAGATCGGCAATCAGCAGACACACCACCGCCGACAACGGAACGGACAGCATCACCGCCACGGTTGCCCGCGGACTGCCGAGAAAAAGCAGGATCATCAGGCCGGTGAGAACCAGCCCGATCGTCGCTTCGTTCACCAATTCCTTAAGCGCCTGTTTCACAAAGACGGACTGGTCGAAGACCACGGCGGTCTTCAGCGTGTCCGGGATATCCACCAGGTGCTTGATGGCCGTCTTGATGCCGTTCACGATGGTGATGGTATTGCTGCCGCCGCCCTGCTTCAGGACCGGCACGTACACCGAGCGCTGGCCGTCGATGCGAACGATATTGGTCTGCAGCGCTCCGGCATCCTCGGCCTTACCGACGTCCGCCACCAGGACTGAGGCATTCCCCACCGTCTTGAGCGGCAGAGAATTGATTTCCTGAACCACCGGAAACTGGGCGTTGGCGTAAATATTGAAGTCTTTCGTGCCAATGCGAACGTCCCCCGCGGGCAGGATCAGGTTGGAGGTGTTCACCGCATGCGACCACGTCCATCAGAGACAGGTTGCGCGCTTCGAGCTTCAGCGGATCGACGTACACCTGAATCTGCCGGTAAGTTCCCCCGAAGGGCTGCGGGACCGAGGCGCCCTTGTACATTGGCGATCTGGTTGCGCACTTCGAACTGCGCCAGATCCTTGAGCCTGGTTTCATTCAGGCCCTGGCCCTTCAACGTCACCAGGCATACCGGCTGGTTTGAGGCATCCATGCTGAGCACAACCGGCGGCAGCGTTCCCGGAGGCAGGCGCCGGAGATCGGCCATCGCCAGGTTGGCGATGTTGCTGAGCGCGGCGTTCGGATCGGTGCCCGGCCGAAAATAGACCTTGATAAGACTCACTCCGGTGAGGGAGCGCGATTCGATGTGGTCGATATTGCTGCCCAGGGTGAAAAAGCGCTCGAACGTATCCGTGATGTCCGCTTCAATCTGCTGCTGGCGGCATCCCGGAATAGAAGGTAGCGACCACGACGACCGGAATATCGATTTGCGGGAAGAGATCCACCGGCATGCTGGCAATGCTGACCACGCCGATCAGCAAAGCCACCAGGCAGAGCATGATGATGAAGAAGGGATACTTCAGCGCAAACTTGGGCATTACTGCTCGCTCCCCTGCTCGTTGTGCAAGTCGATCTCGCCGCCCGTCTCCCGGGTTACGTCGATGCTCGGCTGACGCGTGAACACCGGATGGACTCGTTCGCCGTCCTGAAATTTCTCCTGTCCGCCCAGAATGACGCGGTTTCCCGCCTGCAGGCCGCTCGTGATCTCCGCCAGCTGCGATCCCTGGAGCCCAACCTGGACCGCTCGCTCGTGAATCCGGTTCTCTCCATCCAGGACATAGACCACCTCTTGATTGCCCCGCAAAACGAGGGCTTCCACCGGGATCGTGAGAACATTCGACACGTGGGCAAGTTGAAGCTGCGTGTTGGCATACATGCCGGGATCGATGGAAAGATCCTTGTTCTCGACATCGATTTCCGTTTCCATGGTTCGCGTTTGCAGGCTGACATTGCGAGTGAAGCGGACCACCTTGCCGGTAAACGAGCGGCCGATGGCGTCGACGCGCACCTGCATTTCGTCGCCCACATGCACGTACTTCACTGCGTCCTCAGGGACCGGCAGGCGCAATCGCAGCAGGCCGCTCTGCGCGAGTGTGACCACGGGCAGAGACTGGCTGTCGGAGCCGGTGCCTGATTGAATGAGCGTTCCCGTATTGGCGTAGCGCCAGACGACCACGCCATCGAACGGTGCAATCACTCTGGTGTAGCCCTGGATTGCGCTGACCCGCTGGTTATCGGCTTGCGAGACCTCGGCTGTCTGTTGCGCCGCCGCGAGCGCCGATTTGGCCGCGTCTACTTCCGCGGCCGAGGCCAAATCTTTCGCCTGCGCGTCGTCCAATTCCTGCTGTGCGATCAGCCCTGGCTGCGCCTTCGCCGCGGCTTGCAGACGAGCGTTATCCGCGTGCAGAGCTGAGTAGTTTGACTCCGCCCGGGTAATTTCATGTTGGGCGCGAACGATCTCGTCTTTACTTTCGGCTACCTGCGCGACGGTGCCCGCCAACTGCGCAGCGAGTTCGGGCACCTCGAGTACGGCGAGCGTCTGCCCTTGGCGTACTCGATCTCCAATATCGACGTTGATCTTACGGACGAACCCCGATACTTTGGGGTGGATCTCGACCACCTGATAAGCCTCAAACTGACCGGCCAGCGAGAGGGTGCGGGATATCGATCCACGCTGCACCGAAACCACCGAAGCCGAAGGGATTTCCGCACTCACGTCTGAATCTTTGGCCTTGGAATTACAGGCAACCACGGCAGGCAGTACCAATCCCGCGGCCAGAATTAAGGAGATTCGCTGTCGCATGTCTGGAATACACCTATTGTGGAATTAAAGTCGACGATCGCAAGCATGCCCGGACTCGTTCCCTGCAGGGAACAAGCAATACGGCACCGGCTTAGGCCCGAACCGGAAGTCTTGGTTCTAACTGTCTGGAGCTGGAACTAGGAGAGGATCGGTGGGGGGCGGAAGAAAAACGTGGTTAAACCTGGACGGCGGAATATCCGCCACGGCCGCTTGCTCTCTCGCTCCGCTTGGCTGGATGATGGCATGCGCAAGGGGTCGAACGCCGGCAACACACATGTGAGCAACATGGAAAAGAAGTCGCGCTCGATTGCGTCGGAAGCCGTGAGTGCTCTTTAAGAGCAGACTCTCAGCTACCGTAGCCTGCTCGTTCCGGGAGAGTAGCTTTGCCTCGGGCATCAGATGCGAGATGGAATGAGGTGCATCATAAAGAGACAGCTTGTACTGCAGGCCCCACGTAAAAACGGAGAACGCTAACCCCAGCAATACCAGGGTTAATCTGGAGGCATTCGGCTGATCTGTCCGCGGCAAGACCTTATCTTTCACCCGTGGGTGGACTGGAGCAGCGTTGTTGATATTCAACTTCCGTCGATGAAAAAACAATTATGCTCTTTGATGGCACAACGGGGCAAAAGGAAGCCTGGCTGCTCTAGAAAGATCAACGGCTCCTCGATCATGGTTCCGGAAGCTTACGATAACGACTGGCAAGCGGTAAATCCTTTATCCTTTGGCGTGAGCCTCAAAGGAGTGACCCCTCTTGCTGTGTCGTAGTTTCGTTTTGCTGTTGCTGTTGCTGTCGCTGTCGCTGTTGTGTTCGATAGAGGCTCTTCAGGGCCAGGGCGCTCCCCAAACCCCGCCCCAGTCCATGGGCGTGACCACAGGCGGCACCTACGCGCCGGTGCTCGACGCCGAGAAGCGGCCCATTACCGCGGGCGGCTTTGTGAAGACCGGTCCGGTGGTTTTTCAGGACATTGCCGCCAAGGCCGGCCTGACCGTCTGGCATCACACCATGGGCACGCCGCAGAAGCAGTTCATCCTGGAGGCGCCGGGGTCGGGCGTGGCCTTGCTGGATTACGACAAGGATGGCTGGCTCGACATCTACATGGTGAACGGCTCCACCTACGAAGCGCTGGCGGGCAAGGCTCCTGCGCCCCATGCGGCCCTCTTCCACAACAACCATGACGGCACCTTCACCGACGTTGCGGCCAAGGCCGGAGTGACCAACGAGCGCTGGGGATTTGGCGTAGCGGTAGGCGACTATGACAATGACGGCTGGCCGGATCTATTCGTGGCCAACTTCGGCAAGAACCGGCTCTATCACAACAACCACGATGGGACGTTCACCGACATGGCGGAGAAGGCGGGTGTTCAGCTGGGCAATTGGTCGAGCGGGCCCACCTTTGGCGACTACGACGGCGACGGCCGGCTCGATCTGTTCGTCTCCGGCTATGTGCACTACGATGGGGACAAGCCGCCGACGCTGGATAGTGCCGCAACCGCCGCGAACTTCTGCCAATTCCGGGGAGTCAATGTGATGTGCGGCCCGCGGGGGCTCAAGGGCGAGCATGACCACCTCTTCCACAACAACGGCGACGGCACCTTTACCGACGTCAGCGAGAAGGCAGGGGTGAGCGATCCCAACGGCTACTACGGGTTCACCTCCATTTTTCGTCGACGTGAACAACGACGGCAAGGTGGACCTGCTGGTGGCCGACGACTCCACGCCCAACTACCTGTACATCAACAAAGGCAACGGCACCTTTGAAGATGACAGCTATGCCTCTGGGTATGCCTTGAATGAGAACGGCCGGGAGACGGCGTCCATGGGCGTCGCCGTGGGGGACTACCAGAACAATGGCACGGCTGGGCCTCTTCAATACCACCTTTTCCGACGACTACGATGTGCTCTATCGCAACGACGGCGATGCCAACTTCACCGATGACAGCTACGCCGCCGGGGTGGCGGAGATTACCGTGCCTTTTCTGGGCTGGGCCACGGAGTTTATCGATTACGACAACGACGGGTGGAAAGACCTGTTCATCGCCAACGGTCATGTCTACCCCATGGTGGACCAGAACAACTGGGGCTCGACTTACGCTGAGCGGCCGCTGCTTGTTCCACAACCAGAAAGGCAAGAAGTTCGACCTGGTGCCGGCGGTCGAAGGCTCCGGGCTTGCCGTGGTGATCCCGGCGCGTGGTGCGGCCTTTGGCGATCTATTCAACGACGGCCGCATCGACGTGGTGATCAATAACATGGACAGCGTGCCCACCCTGTTGCGCAACGTGGACGCTGACCGCCACCACTGGGTGGAGCTGAGCCTGGTGGGCGGGGCCAAAGAGCCCGAGGGATGCGGTTGGCGCTACGGTCTATCTAACCGCCGGTGGTCTCCGGCAGCGTGGCGACGTGCTCAGCGGGGGCAGCTTTGTCTCTTCCAACGATCCGCGGGTGCATTTCGGTCTGGGCGATGCGGACAAAGTCGATGCGGTGGAGATTCACTGGCCGGGCGGCCTAAGGAAAAGGTAAACCTCCCGGGCGTAGACAGGATTTTCACCGTGGAAGAGGGCAAAGGCGTAACCGCAGAAACCTGTGCCCAATGCCCACCGCAGGCGGGTAAGAAAAATTGAAGCAGCGGCTTTCCGAGGAAGCATGAACGAGGAGAACATGCAGTTTCCCCATCGCCGCTTCGACCCTTTGCGCGGGCGGTGGGTGCTGGTTTCCCCCCACCGTACGCAGCGTCCCTGGCAGGGCGAGGTCAGCCGCACGGACTCGACGCCGGCGGTGCATTATGACCCCGACTGCTATCTTTGCCCGGGCAATATGCGTGCCGGGGGCAAGCACAACCCGCAATATACCGGGGTCTTTGCCTTTGCCAATGACTACCCGGCGCTGCTGCCGGACTCGCCCGAGTTGGTGACGGAGGGCAACGCTCTGCTGCGGGCGGAGAGCGAGCGCGGCGTCTGCCGGGTGTTGTGTTTCCATCCCGATCACAGCCTGACCCTGGCAGGCATGGAGGTGGCCGACATCGTCCGCGTGGTGGAGGCCTGGACCGCCGAGTTTACGGATCTGGGTTCCCGCCCGGAGATTCGTCATGTGCAGATTTTTGAAAACCGCGGCGCGATGATGGGGGCGAGCAATCCGCACCCTCACTGTCAGATCTGGGCCACCGAGCATATTCCCGACGAGCCGGCAGCCGAGTTGGCCAACCAACTCGCGTACCGCCTGCAGCATAATGCCTGCCTGCTCTGCGAAACGCTGAAAATAGAACTCGGCCAGCGCCGGCGGATCGTATGCGAAAACCAGGAATTCGTCGTGCTGGTGCCTTTTTGGGCGGTATGGCCTTTCGAGACCCTGGTGCTCAGCCGCGCTCATGTGGGGAGCATGGATGCGTTCAGCGCCGCGCAGCAGCATGGCTTGGCGGATATTCTGCAGCAGTTGACCATGCGCTACGACCGCCTGTTTGCCACCAGCTTTCCCTACACCATGGGCTTTCACCAGCGCCCCACGGATGGAGAGGCGCACCCGGAATGGCATTTTCACGGCCACTTCTACCCCCCGCTGCTGCGCTCGGCGACCGTGCGCAAATTCATGGTCGGGTTTGAAATGCTGGGTATGCCGCAGAGGGACATTACCCCCGAGACTGCCGCTCGATCAATTGCGCGCGCGGAGTCGGTGATAGAATGTGCGCCGCTGTCTGACTCGTCTGGCCGCAGTGCTGCCATTTTTCCTGTCGCTCTGCTTTGCCGCGCAGAACCTCGCTCCTGTGATCACGGTCGATCATGGACCGAATGCGGCAGCCGCAGCAGGCCAAGCCCTATGTCGTGATGGTTTCGCTGGACGGCTTCCGCTACGACTATGCCAGGAAGTATGGCGCCAAACATTTGCTGGCTTTGGGCGCGCAGGGCGCCGTCGCCACCCAGGGAATGATCCCGTCCTATCCCTCGCTGACCTTTCCCAACCACTACACGCTGGTGACCGGGCTGTATCCGGAGCACCATGGCATTGTGGCCAACAACTTCTACGATCCGGCCCGCAAACAGCGTTACTCTATGACGATCCGGCCACCAACGGCGACGGAAGCTGGTACGGCGGCGTTCCGCTGTGGGTGCTGGCGGAGAAGCAGGGCATGCGCAGCGCGTGCTTCTTTTGGCCCGGCTCGGAGGCGGAGATTGCCGGCCAGCGGCCAACCTACTACCTCAAGTTTGACGACCACTTTCCGGATGACCAGCGCATCGAACAGGTCATTGCCTGGCTGCGCATGCCTGCCGCGCAGCGGCCGCACTTTATCACGCTCTATTACTCGAATGTCGATCATGCCGGGCATCAATATGGACCCGACAGCCCGCAGACTGCCGCCGCGGTGGAGCACGTCGATCAGTTGGTGGGAGATCTGTGGGCGGAACTCGCCCGGCTGCAGCTGCCCGATCGACCTGATCGTGGTCTCGGACCACGGTATGGAGCGGGAGCAGGGGCCCTGGATCGATCTGGACAAGTACGCGGATCTGACGAACTTCATCACCGTCGGATCGCTGCTCTATCCCGATTCCGAAGCCGCGGCCGGAAAAGGCCTATCAGGAACTGAAGATCAAGAGCGACGCATTTACCGTTTATCGCCGCAAGCGTGTTCCGGCGGCTTTCCACTACGACAGCAATCCCCGCGAGGGCGATCCCGTCGTCGTGGCGAACGGGCCGTATGCCATCCGCGCCCATGCGCCGGAAAGCGGCGCGCAGGACCGGCCACCGGACGTGGGCATGCACGGCTTTGACCCGCGCACCATGAAGTCCATGCGCGCCATCTTCATCGCCGTGGGCCCGGATATTCGTCCCGGCTCCACGCTCGAGCCCTTCGAGAATGTGAATGTCTATCCCCTGGTGGCGAGGATCCTGGGCTTGAACGCCCCCAAAGTCGACGGCAGCCTGAACGTGCTGTCAAAGATCCTGAAAAACGCCCCTGCCGACGATGTGCCCTAGCAGGCGCTCGCTTTCTGAAGGAGTGAAAGCCCCTCCCTGGGGTGAAGGGGACGGGCTTTAGAAACCCTGCAACATCAATGGGTTTAAGCCCCTGAGGTTGTGGTTTTCTTCTCTCTTAAGGCTGAGGTTCCCTAGCGGATATGCGGACAAGTCTCGAATCCTAAAGAGTGCCTCGCCATCTGACTGTTATCGCTTATGAAGCAGTCACACCCATCCTCAGATATTCTCTTGCTCGACAATCCAATCTGGTACGCCCTATGCACGGAGCAGCACTCATTTATCGCAAGGCAACGATCTTGCCAAGCGCTTCCCGAATGACGTGGCCCCTTTTGGAGCCTTGATCGATCAATCGGCGGCCTCCTACGAAGCCCTTAAGGAAATCTTCCCGGATGAAGCCGCCGCCTTATTTCTCGACGCAAAGCCAGTCGTGCACCCCAATTGGGCCTTACTTCACGGCGGGCAAATTTATCAGATGGTTTGTGAGACGCCGGTCCCCGGAAACGAGAGTCAAGTGTTCCGGGAACTTACCCAGGCCGACGTCCCGGAGATGTTGGCCCTGACGAAGCTGACCGAGCCAGGTCCCTTTCTCTCCCGAACGATCGAACTCGGCTCCTACCTTGGGATTCACGATTCCGGGTCCTTAGTGGCGATGGCAGGAGAGCGGCTGCACTTGACCGGGTTCACTGAAGTCAGCGCAGTCTGCACCCATCCTGAATTCAGAGGCCGACGATACGGAAACGCTCTCATGTCTGTTTTGATCTCCCGCATCGTAAAGCGAGGGGAGACACCGATTCTGCACGTGAGAGCGGAAAACGTCACTGCCGTTCGCCTGTACGAGAGGCTGGGGTTCAACGTGCGCACTCGCCTGTATCTTGCGGTGGTCAAATACGGAGCAGCCTCACACCATGGCGACGGAGAGTAGAACCGAACCTTTCCATCTACACTGGGAGAGGATGGTGAGCCAACCAGCAGCACCCCCGCGCCGGGTGGGCATTCACCTGCCCACCGCGGGCGGAGTCTTCCGCGCCGCCGAGCGCGCCCACGCCATCGGCGCCAACACCTTTCAGATCTTCTCCTCCAGCCCGCGCATGTGGCGCGGCAGCGTCGATCGCTCCCCAGGACTGCGACCGCATGACGGAGCTGCGCTCGCTCTACGCCTGCTCGCCGCTGGTCATCCACGCCAGCTACCTGGTCAACCTCTGCAGCCAGTCTGAGCCGGTGCGGGCCAACTCCATCCGGGCCTTGCGTGGCGAGGTAGAGCGCGCCCTCGCGCTCCGCGCCGAGTATCTGGTTTTGCATCCCGGTTCCTGGAAAGGCCTCACCCGGGAGGAGGGTCTGCGGCTGGCGGCCGATTCCATCGAGCGCGCGCTGGACGGGCTACCCTGGGCGCAGGCCCGCCTTCACCCTCCTGATCGAGAACACCGCCGGCGCCGAGTTCTCTCTGGGCGCTTCTCTGCAGCAGATGGCGGAGCTCATTGCCCGCTTGCGCGCGATTGCGCCGGTTGCGGCCTGTCTCGATACCTGCCACACTCACGTGGCCGGCTACGATATCGTCAGCCCCGAAGGGTATGAGACGACGGTGGGTCAGATTGAAGACCTGCTCGGATGCGAGAGCGTCCGCGTGTGGCATATGAATGACGCTAAGGCTCCGCGCGGCTCGCATCTGGATCGCCATGAGCACATCGGCCAAGGCACCATCGGCATCGCGCCCTTCCGCCGTCTGCTGAATGACCCGCGCTTTGCCCACGCCGCCTTCCTTGCGGAAACGCCGGTCGATGAACCGGACGATGACCTGCGCAACGTCAGCGTGCTGCGTTCGCTGATCGCCCGAGTCTCCCTCGGTCCCCAGTTACAATCGGGAATGACGATGCCCGACACAAAAGACAAACCGGATACGCGATCCGGCCAGGGGGCTGCGGCCACGGGGGCGGCTGCCAGCCAGACGACGGCGATTGGGCACGACGATCGCTATGATCCGGCGGAGATCGAAGTGCGCTGGCAGCAGCGCTGGGCCGAGCAACCGGATCTCTACCGCGCCGAGCCCGAAAGCAGCGCCAAGCCAAAGTATTACGTGCTCGAGATGCTGCCCTATCCGTCGGGCCAGCTGCACATGGGCCACGTGCGCAACTACGCCATTGGCGATGCCCTGGCGCGCTACATGTGGATGCAGGGCTACAACGTGCTCCATCCCATGGGATGGGATGCCTTTGGACTGCCCGGCGGAAAATGCGGCGCTCAAGAACCACACGCCGCCGCGCGAGTGGACCCTGGAGCAATATCGCCGCACATGCGCCGCCAGATGCGAGCGGCTGGGCCTGAGCTACGACTGGCAGACCGAAATCACCACCTGCCTGCCCGAGTACTACCGCTGGAACCAGTGGTTTTTCCTGCGCATGCTGGAGCGCGGGCTGGCGTATCGCAAGAAGAGCAAGGTGAACTGGTGCCCGCAGTGCGCCACCGTGCTGGCCAACGAGCAAGTGATCGACGGATGCTGCTGGCGGCACGAAGACGACGCTGGTCGAACAGCGCGACCTGGAGCAGTGGTTCCTGCGCATCACCAACTACGCGCAGGAGCTGCTCGATGGGCTGGACAAGCTGCCCGGCTGGCCGGAGAAGGTGCGCACCATGCAGCGCAACTGGATCGGCCGCAGCGAAGGCGCGACGGTCGAGTTTGTTCTCGATGACCGCCGCGCCGCCGGAAGCAACGAGACCGGCGCGGCGCCATGGCAAAGTTCCTCTGCCGCGCCGGCGGACTTTAGCCGTCGCCGGCAGATCGCGACCAGGCCGAAACCAAGATCCCGGTCTACACCACGCGCATCGATACCATCTTCGGCGCCACCAGCTTGCAGCTCGCGCCCGAGCACCCGCTGGTCGAAGCAGTTTGCCCAGGCCGACGAACGGCTGGCCGCTGAAGTCGCGTCGTTGCTCGAAGAGCAGAAGAAGGCGCGCGAAGACCGGCGACCCGGCGGCCGATCGACAAGCACGGCAGCTTCACCGGGCACTACGCCATCAACCCTTTCAGCGGAGAGCGGGTGCCCATCTGGGTGGCCAACTACATCCTGCTCGAGTACGGAACCGGCGCCGTCATGTCGGTGCCCGCGCATGACGAGCGCGATTTTGAGTTTGCCAAAAAATACGGCCTGGAAATCCGCATCGTCATTCTGCCCCGGCGCACTGGCGAGCCGCCGGCTGCCGGGGAGCGGGAGGAGCCCGCGCTGCCTTATACCGAAGAAGACAGCCTGCTGATCAACTCCGGCGAGTACAACGGCTCTGGGTTGCCAGGAGGCGCAGCAGAAGCTGGCCGCGTTCGCCCAGAAGCATGGCTTTGGCCAGCCGACCGTCACCTTCCGCCTGAAGGATTGGGGCATCAGCCGCCAGCGCTACTGGGGCACGCCCATCCCCGTGCTCTATTGCCACAAGGACGGCATCGTTGCCGTGCCCGATGATCAGCTCCCGGTCCTGTTGCCCGAGCAGGTCGAGATCACGCAGCAGGGCGGCTCGCCCCTGGCCCAGCTCCCGGCGTTCGTGAATACGATCTGTCCCCGAGTGCGGAGGTCCGGCCCGGCGCGAGACCGACACGATGGACACCTTTGTCGACTCGTCCTGGTACTTCTACCGTTATCCCGACGCGCAAAACGCATCGGCGCCCTTCAGCCGGGAGAAGATCGACTATTGGTTTCCCATCGATCAGTACATCGGCGGCGTGGAGCACGCCATCCTGCACCTGATCTACTCCCGTTTCTGGACCCAGGTGATGCGCGATCTCGGGCTTGATCCGCAATGACGAGCCGGCCACGCGGCTCTTTACCCAGGGCATGGTCATCCGAACGGCGCGAAGATGTCCAAGTCCAAAGGCAACGTGGTCTCGCCCGACGAGATGATCGCCCGCTACGGCGCCGACGCCACGCGCATGTATGCGCTTTTTGCCGCCCCGCCGGACCGCGATCTGGACTGGCAGGAGGACGGGGTGGCCGGCGTCAGCCGCTTCCTCGGCCGGGTCTATCGCTTGGTGATGCGCTACCGCGAGCAGGTTCGCGCGCGCTTCCAAGCGAGGCCGCAGCCCGGCTGCGCCGGCCTCGCCTCTCGCCCAGACGCTGCTGCGCAAGCTGCACCAGACGATACGCAAGATCACCCAGGATTTCGCCGGACGCTGGCACTTCAACACCTGCATCGCGGCCATCATGGAGCTGGTGAACGAGATCACCGCCGCCGAGCCCGAGTTGGCGGAGATGCCGGCCGGAGGTCTTCGTCGGATCTGCTGGCCGCGATCCTGCCTTCGCTGATCCTGTTGCTGGCGCCCTTCGCCCCCTATCTGGCGGCCGAGCTCTGGACCGAGATAGGCGGGACCGGTTCGCTCCTCCGCCATCCGTGGCCCGGCTTCGATCCCGACCTGGCGCGCGAAGAAGAGATGGAAGTGCCGGTGCAGGTCAACGGCAAGCTGCGCGCCGTGGTGCGGTCTGCTGCCGGACGCCGGAAACGAGGCCATGCAGCAGGCGGCGCTGGCGGAGGGTAAGGTGCAGGCAGCCATCGCCGGCAAACAGATTGTCAAGGTGGTGGTGGTGTCCGGCAAGCTCATCAACATCGTGGTGAAGTAGCTGACGGTGCGTGGAACACAATCTCTAGTACACATCTGCGCCCATTGCTGGGCCCGCCCCGGCCTGCTGGGATGGGAGTTGCTCTGGCGCTGGGGCTTCGGCATTCCCGCGGCGGCAATCCTCTACTACCAGGCCGCCAGGATCGTGGCCAGTGTTCCCGTAAGCCTCTCCGATTTCTCCCTCCAGGACCCCTCCCGGGCGGAGCAGCAGCTGGCGGCCGCAGCCACAGTGATCACTCCACTGATCCTGCATGTTGCCCTCTGGCTGGGGCCCTTGCTGGCTGTGGGCTGGGCCATCGTCTCCGGGCTCGGGCGCAGCGCGGTGCTCACGCGCCTGGATGCCGAGCTGCGCCCGGCTCCGTTGACCCTTATCCTCCTGCAGCTCTTGCGCCTGGTGGCCCTCGTCGCGGCCTGCCTGGGATGGTATCGCGGGATCCTCTGGGCCGCGGATGCGACCCTGAACGGCCCCACGCCGAACCTGGTGGCCTACAGCGCCTGGGTCATCTGCCTGTCGCTGGGCGGTTTTACCCTGTGGGCCTTGCTGAGCTGGGTTTTTTCCATCGCCCCCTTGCTGGCGATGCTGGAGGGTACAGGCGTCTTCCGCAGCCTGGCGAGCAGCCTGCGCCTGGGCGCCCTCACCGGCAAGCTGGTCGAGGTGAACCTGGTGCTGGGCATCGTAAAGTTGGCGCTGGTGGTGCTGGCCATGGTGTTCTCGGCGATTCCGCTGCCCTTTGAAGCCGACATGACGGGCACCGCGCTCTCCCTATGGTTGCTGGCCGTCACGCTGCTCTACCTGGTGGCCAACGATTTCTTCCAGGTGACGCGGTTGGCTGCCTTCGTCCAGTTCTGGCGCCTCTATCATCCCAATGGACCCCGAGCAGAGCCAAAGTAATTCGGCTATCAAAGCCGGACGGGTGCCCCACGTTCGCACCAGCGCACCCGGATTTCCTGCTATGCGGCGTCAGACGGGACCGCATGGAGTTCGGCAACGCCACCAACCTCGACAGGAAATCCGGGGTACGTGGGACGAAAACGTGGGCGAAGCCCCACCATTGCTTTTGCGATCGTTCAACGCGCGAAGGCGGGCGGGGACCCAGCGAGAAACAGTGACAGTTGCAGTCCCGCTCCGCTTGCCATTCCCGCCCTTGCTCACTTAGGGAAACCCTGAAAAACTAGGGGATGCACACCTCCTCGATCGTCATCCTGGATTTTGGCGGCCAATACACGCAGCTGATCGCGCGCCGCGTACGGGAGCAGAACGTCTTCTCGGTGGTCCTTCCCTGTACCGCTTCCATTGCCGAGATTCAATCGCAGCACCCCATCGGGCTCATCCTTTCCGGCGGCCCTTGCTCGGTGTACGACGCGGACGCGCCCGCCGCGGACCCGGGAATGCTCGCTCTGGGATTGCCCATCCTGGGTATTTGTTATGGCCTGCAGTTTCTTACTCATCATCTGGGCGGCAAGGTGCGCCCGGCGGAGAAGCGAGAATACGGCCCCGCCCAGGTCTCGATCGTGGACGGCGGCGGTGCATTGTTTGCCGGCTTGCCCCCGTCTCTCGATGTGTGGATGTCTCATGGGGATGAGGCCATGGAGTTGCCGCCGGGCTTTCATCTGACCGCGCGTACGGCCAATGCCGTGGCCGGCATCGCCGATCCCGTGCGCGGCATCTGGGCGGTGCAGTTTCATCCCGAGGTCCGGCATACTCCCCGCGGAACGGAGCTGCTGCGCAACTTCCTCTTCCGCATCTGCCATGCCGAGCCCAATTGGACGGCCGCCCACTTCATCGAGTCGACGGTCTCCGCCATCCGCGAGCAGGTGGGCGACGGTCACGCCCTCTGCGCGCTTTCCGGAGGCGTCGATTCCTCGGTTGCCGCGGTGTTGGTGGAGCGCGCCATCGGCGACCGGCTCACTTGTGTTTTTGTCAATAACGGCGTGCTGCGCAAGAACGAATTTCTGCAGGTGCAGAGCAACATGCGCGACAAGCTGGGCTTGCGGCTGGTAGCGGTGGACGCGAGCGATCGATTTTTGGCCCGGCTGGCTGGGGTCACGGATCCAGAGACCAAGCGCAAGATCATCGGCAGCGAATTCATCGCCGTCTTCGACGACCAGGCCAGTCGCATCCTCGAGAATCAATCACGAGGGGAAGCCGTAGCCTGGCTGGTGCAAGGGACGCTCTATCCCGACGTGATCGAGTCCTCCTCGGTCAAAGGCCCATCGCAAACCATCAAGAGCCATCACAATGTCGGCGGACTGCCGGCAACCATGAAGCTGAAACTGATCGAACCTTTGCGCGATTTGTTCAAGGATGAGGTGCGGCGCATCGGCCGCGATCTGGAGATGCCGGCCGAGATCCTGGAGCGCCAGCCCTTTCCCGGCCCGGGGCTCGCGGTGCGCATCCTGGGGGAGGTTACGCCGGAGCGGGTGGCGCTGCTGCAGGAGGCCGACGACATCGTGGTCAGGGAAATCAAGGCGGCCGGGCTATACCAGCAGATCTGGCAGTCCTTTGCCGTGCTGCTGCCGGTCAAGAGCGTCGGGGTGATGGGCGATCAGCGCACCTATGCTTACACCTGCGCCATCCGCGCCGTGCATTCGGAAGATGGCATGACCGCCGACTGGGTGCCGCTTCCTTACGCGCTGCTGAAGAAGATTTCCACCCGCATCGTCAACGAGATCCACGGCATTAACCGCGTGGTCTACGACATCACGTCCAAGCCCCCGGGGACGATCGAGTGGGAGTGAGCGCATCCGCAACCGCGTGATCGTGTAATGCAACCTACCAGGTCTTGAGTGCCCCAGGTCTCGCTTTTGAGACCTGGGTGTGTACTTCTCTACGCGGTCACAGTCTTGGTGAAAAAATCCCCTACGCCAGCGCCAGCACCTCGGCGGCCGTGACCCCGACCTTGGGAAACCAGGAGTGCGCCGCCTCCAGGCTGCGGTTGACGTTTTGGATGTTCTTTACCCCCTGGTCGTTGAGCCACGCTTCAAAGGCCTTGGCCCCGCCCTTGGCGTAGACCGCGATGCCATCCTTCCAGGTCGCGCGGCCGCAGAGCACGCCATTGAAGGTGGTGCCGCTTTCGGCGGCCAATTCGAGGGTCTCGGTGAAGACGGCGTTGCTCACGCCGGCGGATAAGTAGATGAACGGCTTGTGGGTCATGGTAGCGGCATCCTGAAAGTGGTGCAGCGCTTCGGCACGGGTATAGGCGGCTTCGCCCTTGAAGGCCCGGGTGCCCTGGACGAACTCCATTTGCACCGGAACCTCTACCTTCAGCACGTCGATCAGATATTTTTCCTTGCCGAATTCGGCCATGGAGCCGGATACGATCTCCGGCTTCCGCTTGGCGTACTCGAGCGACTTCTCGCTGTTTCCGTGGACGTCATAGCCGACAAACTCCAGAAAGAAGGCGATATCGTGGGCCCGGCATTCGTCGCCGATCCGCTCGATAAAGGCATGCTTCTGATCGTTGATATCGCTCTTCTCAAAGGGGGTGTAGTAGAGCAGCACCTTGATGCAGTCTGCGCCCGCCTCCTTCAGCCTGCGCACCGACCAATGGTCGAGCAGGTCGGGAAGCCGTCCCGGCGTGTCCGCATCGTAGCCGGTCTTCTCGTAGGCCAGCAGAAGGCCTTTGCCATGGCGCCGCTTGGCCGCAGGCAGCCCGTACTCGGGATCGAGCAGGATCGCCGAGGCATAACGGGTGAGGACGTCGGTGACCAGTTCCTTGAATTCGACCAGGGCCGAGTCGGGCAGGTCGGAGACGCCCTTCTCTTTGGCCAACGACTTCTTCAGCGAGCCGCGCTGATCCATAGCGGCCGCGGCGATGACCCCGCGTGCATCCGAGACGGCCTTGAGACCCGCCAGTTTTCCAGGTGTCACCTTAATGGTTGCCATTGCTCATTCCCTCTCAATTTCTGCGCTTGCTTCCCGCGGCTCATTCTAAATGAAGCTCGCCCGTCGAGCCGCTCTTGCGCGCGCATTTTCACATTTCTGCGCCCGCGAAGAAACCGCATCTAGGGTTGGGCCAGCGCCGCACGCTGGGCCGCTATCAGTTCGATGATCCCGCGCTGGGCATGATCCATCATCTCCAACAATTTTTCCCGGGGGAATGCGGGGCGCTCCGCGGTCGCCTGCACTTCCACCAATCCGCCGTCCTCGGTCATGACCACGTTCATGTCCACTTCGGCCTGGGAATCCTCTTCATAGGCCAAGTCGAGCAGCGTCACTCCCTCGACGATGCCGACGCTGGTGGCGGCAACCAGTTGCGTCAGCGGCAATTTCTTCAGCGTTCCCGCCTCGACCAACCGCCGGAAGGCGATGGTCATGGCCACGCAGGCCCCAGTGATGGCGGCCGTCCGCGTGCCCCCGTCGGCCTGCAGGACATCGCAATCCAGGATGACGGTGCGCTCGCCCAGGGCCTGCATGTCGACCACTGAGCGCAGGGAACGCCCGATCAGCCGCTGAATTTCGTGTGTCCGGCCGCCCACCTTACCGCGCTCCGATTCGCGCGGAGTCCGGGTCAGCGTGGCTCGGGGCAGCATGCCATATTCCGCCGTTACCCATCCCCGGCCACTGTTCTTTAACCAGCCAGGCACGCCTGGCTCGATGGTGGCGTTACACAGCACCCGGGTGTGGCCCACCTCGATCAGGACCGAGCCCTCGGCCATCGATGTGTAATGAGGTGTGAGGCGCAGCGGCCGCATTGCCTCGGGGGCGCGGCCGTGGGGGCGGAAGAACGCCGCCGCGGATTTTTCCTGTTTGTTCATTCCCTGATTGTATGAGAGCCACGGCCGGACCGGATTTCCTGCTGCGCGGCGCCGACCAATAGCCATGTGTGCGGCTTTCTCTAAGGAAAGCCGCATGAAGTTCGCAGGCTCACGAAGCTTCGCCAGGAAATCCGGGACCGGATTTCCTGCTGCGCGCGCCGACCAATAGCCATGTGTGCGGCTTTCTTTAAGGAAAGCCGCATGAAGTTCGCAGGCTCCGAAGCTTCGGCAGGAAATCCGGGGACCGGATTTCCTGCTGCGCGGCGCCGACCAATGGCCATGTGTGCGGCTTCTTTAAGGAAGGCCGCATGAAGTTCGCAGGCTCCCGAAAGCCCTGACAGGAAATCCGGGGGGTTGCTGCGCCTCCGTTTCCCGTTTCGGAAACGGCATTGTTGCTTCCCGAAATGAAATCACGAATCGTAAAGCACCCTCTGGATTGGAGTTACAGCCGCAGGGACGCGGGGTTGATGTTCCGTTTTGGAACTTGCCCCCGGACGAGGAAACCCGAGAAGACGTCAGGCCCTATTTTATAAGTGCTTATTATCCAATGACTTACATTTTATTTCGGGGGAACGGCTGGAGTGGCACGATAGGTGCATTTGCAGTGTGCGAGCAGGTCAACTGCAAAGTCAGACCAAGGGTCAGGTGAGAGCAGGGTCAGATGAACAGGGTCAGATGAGCAGGATCAGGTGAAGGGATCCGGTGCAAGCAAGAACGATAGCTTCCGGCGGAGCGGTCTTCGATCTGAGCCTTCGGTCCCATTTTTTGCTCATGGGTTGCTGCCATGCTCTCTCGCCCCAAGCACGAAATCGGAGATGAGCCCGGAAGAGCACGCGGCAACGAAGGGGTCGGCATTGCGGGGCGGTGTTGATTGAACAGAGGAATTGTCCCCTGCATGTTTTTGCGCGAAGGCGCTGCACGGCGCCGATATAAGTGTCGATAGAACAGGCAGGTGAGGAAGTTCCTCTACCAAGCCAGGAAGGAATCTGCGTACAATGGCGATAACTGTTCCAGTTACGTTTCCAGTGACAACTATGTCGCGACCCGTGGAGCGCACCGGCAAGCTTCATCTTCTGGTAGTCGACGAGGATGCAGCCATTCGTTCGGCGTGCTGCGAGATCGCGGCTGACCTTGGTATGGTGCCGGAAACTGTTTCCACCATCGCGGCGGCGCGTTCCCTGTTGCGCGATCGGGGTGTCGACATCCTGCTGCTCGACCTCCAGGCCCCTCTCGGGGAAGGCTTGGCTTGTTGAACGAGGTCAAGGCGCTCAATCCTGACCTGGGCGTGGTGGTGATGACAGCGTTCGCTTCGGTGCCCGCCGCGGTCGAGGCGATGCGCACCGGGGCCGCCGATTACCTCACCAAGCCCTTTGCCATGGACGAACTGGCCGCGGTGCTGGAGCGCGCCGATGGAACGGCGCAATGCGGAAGGCGCCAGCCGCAGGCTGCGCGAAACGCTGCGCTCTCCACAGGGCTTGGGCAACATGATCGGCCGCAGCCCGGAGATGGACAAGCTGTACCGCATCCTGGCCAAGGTGGCGCAAAGCTCGCACCCGGTGCTGATCCTGGGAGAGAGCGGCGTGGGCAAGGAGCTGGTGGCGCGCTCGATCCACTCCAACGGCCCCCACGCCGATCGCCCGTTTGTTCCCGTCGACTGCGGTTCGCTGGTGCCCACCCTGATGGAGAGTGAGCTCTTCGGCTACGTGAAAGGCGCATTCACCGGCGCCAACCGTTCCAAGGATGGTCTGCTGGCTTCGGCCCAGGGAGGCACGGTCTTTCTCGATGAGATTGGCGAACTGCCGCTTGATTTGCAGGCCAAGCTGCTGCGCGCCCTGCAGGAAAAGGAGGTGCGTCCGGTGGGCGCCACCCATCGCATTGCCATCAACGTCCGCATTCTGGCGGCGACCAACCGCGATCTGGCGGCGATGGTGGAGCAGGGCCGCTTCCGCAAGGATCTCTACTACCGCCTCAGTGTCGTGAACCTGCGTATTCCTCCGCTGCGCGAGCGCAAGCAGGACATTCCCCTGCTGGCCGCGCACTTTCTGGAGCGGATGTCACGCGAAACCGGCACCGCCCACACCCTGAGCGACGATGCTCTGCGCACCCTGATCGAGTACGAATGGCCGGGCAACGTGCGCGAGCTGGAGCATTCGCATCGATCGCGCCTGCACCCTTTCCTCCGGTCCGGTCCTCCACCTGGGCGATCTGCCGACCCAGCTGCAGAACTTCCACCTGCAGAATCGCCGTCCAGTGGCGGTTGCCGCGCCGGCTCTGGCGGCCGCCGGTGCTGGCCGGGGGCCGGTCCTCCCCTGGCCCAGTTGGAGAAACAGGCCATTCTCGAGACCCTGCGCAAACTGAATGGAGACAAGCTTCTGGCCGCTCGCCTGCTGGGTATCGGCAAGACCACGCTCTACCGCAAGCTCAAGGAATACGGCATCGGCGCTCCGGAGCGGCGGAAGATGCATGCCGGCGAGACCCTGCAACGACTCCACTGCGCCCAGGCTTCATAGGTACCGAGCTCATCGGACTGCTCGTTCGAGCAACTTCACAGCCGCTTCAACCGCAAGACTGTTCAACTGAGCAACCTCAAGGAGGTAGTTGTGCAATCACCTGCCGCAGCATAGTGTCCTGATCATCAGTCCCATGGCCGAAGCCGGGACCAGCCGCCGCTCGCCGAGACCCCTGGGTTATCCGGTGAAAGTTGCCGCCAACCATCGCGCCGGGCTGGCCGCACTTCGCCGCCGGGACTACTCGGTAGTCGTGCTGGACGGCTGCATGGCGGAGGCCAATCCCGCCGGCGCCGAGTTGTTGTGGAGAAACTCTGGCATGGCGGTACCGGTGCAGATCAACTTCGCTTTATCCGGCAGCTCTCGCCTGGCGCGCGAGGTGCAGGCGGCGATTGGGCGCCGGGAACAACAGCAGGTCCTGGCTTTGCGCGCCGCCGCATCGCTGCTGGAAAGCGAATTGAAATCCACCGTAACCGGCCTGCTGCTGCAGTCGCAACTCGCTCTGGCCGAACCCGAGGTGACCCCAAAACTCACCGGCAAACTGGAGCTGGTGGCCGAGCTTGCCGCCAGCCTTCGCCAGAGACTCGAGCGGGCCCAGGCCTAGTCCTAGGACGGTTCTCCCATCTGCTCAGCAGACGTGTCCATGAGCGTCTGGGCGTACCTGGTGAGACACGGGGCTGGAGATAAACTACAGCATTTTCATTTCTACCCTGTACTGCAAGCGTGGCGAAGTGCGGCTTTCTTAAAGAAAAGCCGCGACCGGACTGGTCACGTCGTATACACCAGAAGTGAAAATCGCTCCAGGCGACTTTCTCGTTGGTCTCTGCCGCAGACGCAGTCAAACCGCATGCCATATCGCCCTGCGGTTGAGGCGTGCCTCCAGTCGCTCCGCGTTGTAAGCTTAAGGCTTCTCACCGCCGCCCCCACCGGCAATAAGTGGCGGTTCTTTCTGAATCGCGAGCACCGCCCAGCGTGTACAGTTGCTGTTGCGCGAGCACTGGTTTGGCATCTGATTAGAGCCGGACTCGCCATTGTAAAAGTGACAATGCTTTAATTTGGGAGTGGCTGGAATTCAGGCCAACACGGCAGCGCACAGACTTTCGCTTCAAACTTTGGCTTCTAGGGGAGTGCATGATGAAACAGCAAGCGTTATTCGAGCGTAGGGCACTGGCCCTGGCGCTCCTGTATCAAGGCAAAGGCGCTTATGCGCGCGCGCGCCTGCTTTGCATTGGACTGGCGGGATTGCTCCTCCTGGGCGGATGCAATAAGCAGCCGGCTGCTCCCGCCCCGGCTGCTGAGCCAGCGACGGCGGCACAAGCTCCGCCGCCGGCTCCCGCCAGTCCGGCGCCTGTGGCACAAACTCCGTCGCCGGCTCCCGCACCCGTCGCTCCCGGACAGCCGGCGGGCGTTCCCGGCAGTAGCGCGGCACAAGCTGCCGCTGCTCCGCCTCCCCCGCCTGCTCCGGTGCAATATACCGTGCCCTCGGGGACGGCGCTGGTCGTCCGCATGGAGCAGACCGTCAGTGCTAAGAACAACAATGTGGGCGACAGCTTTAGTGGCGCGCTCGCGCAGTCGGTGTTGGTTCGTGGGGTGAATGTCCTCCGCGCCGGCACCCGGGTCACGGGGACGGTGGTTGCTTCCAAAGGGCAAGGAAGGTTCAAGGGCGACGGAGCCCTGGGCATAGCGATCCAAAGGGTCGGCAACTATTCCGTCAGCACCACATCGTATGAGAAGACAGCCTCAGGTAAGGGCAAGCGCAGCGCAGGGTTTATTGGCGGTGGTGGCGGTGGCGGCGCCCTGATCGGCGGCTTGGCCGGCGGCGGCAAGGGGGCATTGATCGGCGGTCTGCTCGGTGCGGGCGCCGGAACCGCAGGCGCCGCGTTTACCGGTAACAAGGACGTTTCCGTGCCTGCGGAAAGCGTCGTCACCTTCCGCTTGACCGCGCCCATCACCGTCAGCAAAGCAGTTGCCCAGTAGGTGTAGACCGAACCCCGGATTTTTCAGTCATTTGCACGACTTCTGCTCGCTGGGATATTAAGTGCGAACTTCTAACTCAGGACACCAGCGGCGCGCTGCGGAAGATGCAGGAGTGAAGCTTTTTCTGCTATCGCGGAAGTGGGATTGCGAAGCGGCTCCAAGTTGCAGATACTTAAGCTTCGTAACCCGGAGGCGGAATGCACAGCGATCCCCCAGGCAAGGCGTCGCGGACTCATACCAACGGCTGGATCACTGTCCTGTCGCTGGGCTTGCTGGTCTTCGCTTTGCTGGCCTGCCTGTATGTCCTGGCCGGACTTCCCGCCGAGGCGCAGGTGGGCGGCAGTTCCCGTCTCCACCACTCCCGGCCCAGCCCAGCCATATCCATATCGGCGCCAGCAGCTCCAGGCGGCCGCAGCGCAAGCAGCGACTCTCGCCAACGGGGAGGCTTCCGTCGCCCCTTCGCCACACTCCGATATCACCTTCGATGAGCTTCGGGACGAGCAGAACGCGGTTCGCGACCAACTGCGGCAGTCCCAGGAAGCGCTGCGCGCAGCAGCCGATGCGCAGCGCAGGATTCGCACGGTATCGGCGTTGTTTCTGGGCGTCTTTGCGGTCATCGCCGCCCTGATTGTGATCCAGGTCTACCTTCAGGCGCGGGCCTGGGACCGGGATTCGTCCCGGGCTGTCGCAGAAGTGGAGGCAGTCACCGCGGAATTGGAAGCTGTACGGGATGCCCGCGAACACGCCAGGGACGCTCTGCCCGGATTGCTGAAGGCGGTGGGGGAACAACCCCTGGGTTTTCAGGAAGAGGGAACCGCCTTTTCCCCTCGTGCGCTGGCCAGTATTGACGATATTGACCATCTGGCCTACGTTGGCCACGGGCGCCTCGCCTTTGACGACCTTTCCTCGGAACGGGAGGCGGCGGTTTACCTGAACGGCCTGCTGCTTTCGGCGGTTGCCCATCTGACGCGCTCCGATCCATGGACGGCATTCGCGCGGCTGGACCAGTTTTTTGCCCAGCTGGGGCGCTTCCCGGATGCGGTGGAACGGCGCCGCATCGCGCAAGGTTATTCCTACCGGGCGCTGGCCGCCTACCAGGTGCTGGAGGGTCAGGACGGCGAACCGTCGTGGCTGCGTAAGGCAGAGCGAGCCAGCCTCGAGTCCGTATCGAAGCAGGCGTTTGCGGATCTTGCCCACGCCACGGCAGTGGACCCGGAATGGAAACACACCACCTTCGTCGAAGCCCTGCTCTGCAGCCGCTTCTATATCGCCGAGGAGAACGCCGACAACAGCTCGCGGACCGACCTTTATGTTCGCGGCCTGCGCCGGGCGGTTGGCCTTTATAAGGGGTTGATCGAGGAGAAGTCGTATCGCGGCCCGGCGCGTCGCAACCTGGCCCGCTCCCTTAAGCGCATCGCGGAGCAGACCGGCGAAAAGAGCGATTTTTCAGATTTTGGCTATACCCTGAATTCGTTTCCTTCCGATGAGGAGCTCGCCGATGAGGCGCTGGCCGCACGCCAGCCCGCTTCCCAGGACCGATTTCTGTGGCAATGGTTGCTGGGTGACGAGGAGCTGTTCTCCAACGTCGAGGGACTCAACCTGGCCGAATACCGCGCCTTCTGGATCCGCATGCTCGATAACAAGGTCCACCTCCGCAACTGGAGAGCGGACCTTGGGGAACTGCAGCAGGCTAAACCGCCGATGAGGGAATGGAGCATCCAGCTGCTCCACGCAGAGCCGCCCATCTCTCTCGCCAATTCGATTTCCCGCCGGCCCGAACGCTTTGATAACCCGGCATCGGGAGCCTAGGAGCGGCTCTACCAGTGGTGTAGGTTTTTCCACAAGAAAAGCCGCACTTCGTTTCGCTTACTGGTGCAGAAGTGGAAAGGCTCTCGTTCGCTTAAGCTAACCCTGTTAACAATTTATCCACTGTGTGTAAGGTTCCTCCAGGTAGCCCAAAAGTTACTAAACTAGCGGCTGACAATTCGGGCTCTCCTTCGTATCATTACAGCAGTGCCTGTGTTGATGATGGGCGATCAAGGAGACATCGATGACTACCAAGAGTTCGGAAGCGCCAAAGGCGGCTACCAAGAGCCGCAAGCCGGCAGCAAAGAAGCAGGCGGCCGCACCCTCGAAGGAGGAGATCACCCGCCTGGCAGAGAAGTATTGGGCTGAGCGCGGTTGGCCGGAGGGTTCGCCGGAGCAGGACTGGCTGCGCGCGGAACAAGAACTGAAAACGGCTTCGTAGCTGTGACGGGAGGGCCGTCCCGAACGGCTTTCCTGAAGCCATCCGTCCCTTCGCCGTCCTTGGAGCGGCATCGGCTAGAGGGATCGACGGCACTCCAAGGCAATTCAATTGAGCGGCAAAACTAAAGCAGAAGCCGCGGCTAAGGGGTTTCACGATGGGTGTCGCCTGTGAAAATGCCTCACGCGGGGCTTTTCACCAAGAAAAGCCCCACTTCCCTGAGGCAGGATCGGACACAGTAATCGTGAAACCGCTCTAAAGCTGGCGGGTAGCAGCGTGCAGACTTTGGTTAACCGCCTAAACGACCCTCGTGCAATCGTCTGCGGCCAGTCTAAAGGCCGGAAGCGGAACACCATCATAGAGACTCAATCCGGCGCTTGACCGGAAAGGAACCTGCTCGTCGTCATCCGGGCTCTGGTCCATCACCGGCAGGCGCTCGTGAAGCCGTGCCTCCAGAGACTGTTCGCCCCATTGTCCAGCGGGAGGTACAGGGACCAAAACCAAGCGCATTTTTCTTCTCAGTCATCCACCGGCGTTGCCGACCCACGCGGGCATGAAACGGGGCATTTCCTGTCCTCGGCAGAAAGTGCAACAAATCCATGGGGCACTTGGAGTTTGAATCCGCCCACCCGCCTTTTCGTGGTGCTTCCCGCCGTGCCAAACACCAACGGCGGCTTAATCGAGAACTTGTTTCTTATCAGAAACCCGGCGCGCGTCGTCGTCACCAGCTACATATCGGGGAACACCTTCCAACAGGAAAGCTGCGTCGGCCATATCTCAGCCAAGGTAAAAAATGCTTTAAACTCTCCCCAATCCGGTTACACTTCGGTGACTTTGAGTCTCAGCCGAGGTCGGAGATACTCACATCAGGGAAAAGCCGACTGTTTGCTCTTCCTGGCGTATTTCTTGGTCAAATTCTCTGCCGCGTCTCGTGAGTCATGAAAAACGAAGTGATCGATATTCTGATATTGGGCCTGCTCGTGGTGTTGTTTGCCTCGATCTACCGCAAACGTGCGACTGCGCGCGTGCGTAGCTGGGTCGTCGGCTGGCTCTTCGTCTTGCTCCATTTCACAGTGTTACTGGTCCCGGCCGTATCGAGCTGGGGACAAAGACTGGTCGACAGCCTAAGTATCAGCGCCCTGATCCTCTCCGGGCTCTGTTTTATTCTCTCCGCCTCGGCCATCTCCGTGACCTTGTGGTGCAGCATTCTGGCCGCGTTCTGCATCGGCTTCCCGGCGCTCTTCTACACCAACTATGTCGTCTTCGGGTTTTCCCGGCAGTGGCCGCTGTATGCGGCCGCAACCGCGCTGGCCGCGGCCGGCATCGTCTTGGCGGGGAGCTTGTGGCGCCAGAGCGTCCGAGTGTGGGCGGCCGTCACCGTGACCTTTTCTGTGGGCGGAATTTGGACCGTCTCCGCCATCGCCCACCATCAGCCGGTTCAGGGCATCTCGGCGATTCTCTTCCAGGTCTTCCTGGCCTTCGCCGCGCTTTACTGGTTCGACTTCCGGCGCGTCTCCGTCGGTGTGGTCACTGGTGTCCTCGGCCTGGTTGCGTGGGCGTCGGTCTTTCCCGTCTCCCTGCTTTGTGACTACCTGATCCCGGCCGCTCAGATTCCTCCCGGGCTGTGGAACGTGCCTAAGTTTTTCGTCGCTTTCGGCATGATTCTGACCCTGCTGGAGGAGGAGTTCTTCGCCGCAGGCAGAGCCATGGAGCACTACCGTCTTCTCTTCGCGGCCCATCCGCATCCGATGTGGGTCCAGGATCCGGAAACGCTGCGCATCCTCGAGGTCAACGATGCCGCAGTGGCGCACTACGGCTACTCCCGCGAGGAATTTCTGGGTATGACGCTGCGCGACCTGCGGCCTACGGAGGACGTGGGTACGATTCTCAAGGAGAATTCCGAGGCCATCTCCACCAAGCTTTCGGGCCCCTGGCCCCACCGCCGGAAAGACGGTTCTTACATCCAGGTAGACATGGCGTCCCATTTCATCGACTACAAAGGTCGCAAATGCAGCTTCGTCCTGGTGCAGGACGTCACCGACCGCCAGCAGCTGCATGAGCAGCTGGTGCATCAGGCCCACCACGACCTTCTCACCGGGCTGCCGAATCGGCTGCTGCTGGAAGACCGAATGCAGCAGAGTTTTGCCCAGGCGGCCCGCCACGGACAACACGCCGCAGTCCTTTGCCTGGATTTGGATCGCTTTAAGCAGGTCAACGACACCTTTGGCCATGACGCCGGCGATTTATGCCTGCAGCAGGTTGCGACGCGCATCGCCGGGCGGCTGCGCGCCGTCGACACCGTTGCCCGCACTGGCGGCGAGGAGTTCGCCATCATCCTGGGCGAGCTGCCCAACAAGAACAGTGCCCTCGCGGTCGCGCGCAGCGTGCTGGAAAGCATCAGCCAGCCGATCGATGCCGGTGGTTTCTGCTTCAACGTCTCGGCATCGGTTGGCATTGCGATCTATCCCGACGATGGGACCGATGCGTCTCAACTCCGGCGCGCGGCCGATGCCGCGATGTACCGCGCCAAGCAGGCCGGCGGGGGTCAATATCTTCTTGCTCCCTCGCACCTCAGTCCCGGGGCCAGCGAAGGAAACCAGCTGGAGCAATTCATGCGCAGCGCGCTCACGGACGGCGGACTAGAGATCTATTATCAGCCTCAATACTCCATGACTGGCAATCTGTGTGGCCTGGAGGCACGCTTGCGGCTTAACCACCCGGTCCTGGGCTCCGTCGTCCCCGAGCGCTTCTTGCCCATCGCCGAGGAATGCGGGCTGATTGTTCCTTTAGGGAACTGGATACTGGAGGAGGTCTGCCGCCAGAGCATTGCGTGGCAGAGTCAGAAGTTCACGCCGCTGCGCGTAGCTTTCAGCGTCTCGCCGCTACAGTTCCTGCACTCGGATTTTGCCGCCCAGGTGCTCAGCACCGTGAACCGGTATGGCCTCGATCCCCGGCTGCTCGAGCTGATCGTCACCGAGACCACCGTCATGCGCGACCGGCCTGAGGTCGCATCCCAGATGCGCAGTCTTGCCGCATCGGGCGTCCACTTTTCCGTCGATGACTTTGGCACCGGCTACTCCTGCCTGAGCCAGCTGCACCAGCTTCCCGTCAGCACGCTCAAGATCGACTGCTCCTTTGTCGAGCGCATCTCCGATCCCAACGGCACCTACACCATCGTGCAGGCCATCACCGCGCTCGCTCACGGTCTCGGTTTGCAGGTGGTAGCTGAAGGAGTGGAACGCGCCGACCAGATGGAGTGCCTGCGGACTCTGGGCTGCGATTTTGTGCAGGGCTATCTGCTCGCGCCCCCTCTGCCCGCTGCGGGTGTTCCCAAGTATCTCGCACCTGCCGCGCCCGCGGTCACGAGATATTCGCGTCGTTGACGCGTCAACCGAAACTCCGTCCTGACCCCGGCGCTGCACTGAAAACCTCGGGCGGCCTTTTATAAACCTGCAGGAGAAATGCTCTCCGTCAAAGAACGGATGCACAGAACCGCCGTCTACCACATCACCGTCAAGTGATAATGCTTTAAGACGGCGGAGCCAGATGTGGGGAAGATTTCCCAACCTATGATCGACTCGACCTTTCCTCATGCATGGCAGGCAGAGGTCCTCGCCTCGCCGGCCTTTGATTCTGCCGGCGCGGCAATTCGTCTACCCGGCGCAAGTCGAGGAAGTGGAGCGAGGAGCCCTGGAAGTCATGATCCGGCCGCCTCACGAGTCGGGTCGGGGTCCGTTCCTGGCCACCTGCGCCCTGGGTTTTGCCGGCGCCGGGGTGCCCACCGGCGTGTGGGCCTGTCCTGATCCGGCGTGGATCTGCGCTGTGGCTGGGCGGCTATGCCTACCTCATCGACACCCGTGACGCCGACGCGATGGGAACAGGTGGTAGTACCGGCCCGTGACCGAGATACGGGCCTTGGCGGAGCAGGATCTGCTGGTTTTTGCCAGCTTTCATTCGCTGCTCGCCTGGGGGCGCGAAGGGAAGGCCTGGCAAACCGGCCGGCTGAGTTGGGATGGAGTGCGCATTACCGCTGTCCGCGGGGAGACGCTCGTCGGGCTGGGTTGGGAGATGAGTACGGATCGGGAGCTGGAGTTCGAGGTCAACCTGAAGACCGGCGAGCACCGGGGCGGGGGCTACCTGCCGTGAAGAAGCTCAAGCCGCGCAGTCGCCCTGCTCGAGACGCGGTAGCGCTGCGAGCGGGCCGTAGCTTTCCGCCAGCGGCTGGAGCATTTTGCGGCTGTGTTCGGCGACCACGATGCCGCCGGGAGTGAGCAGGGAATCGGCCTGCTGCCCGATGCCGGCGAGGGTGCTGGCATAGTCGCCCGCGGCCGCGTACGGCGGATCCAGAAAGACGATGGCGCAGCGCTCTTGCGGCCCATCGTCAGAGAGGCGGCGCAGCGCGGCGGAGACGCTGCTGGACTCAATCTGGAAGCCGGAGCGGATCTCGAGCGCAGCCAGATTGGCGCGGATCGCCGCGACCGCCGGGGCAGCGTTATCCACAAAGTAGACCTGGCTTGCGCCGCGGCTGAGAGCCTCGATGCCCACCGCTCCCGAGCCGGCGTAGAGATCGGCGAAGACAGCGCCCTCGATACGCGCGGCCAGAACATTAAAGAGAGTCTCCCGCAGGCGATCGCTGGTGGGCCGGGTGGCCAGCCCGCGGGGCGCGATCAGCCGCCGCGAACGGTATGTGCCGGCAATCACCCGCATCGGATTTGATGGTAAATGAATCCTTTGCTAGCCAATCGACCGCAGGCAAGCTCTACAATGCAGGAGCGCTGCAGCAGATGGTCTATATGCGGCAGTAGCAGACCGGCAGCGAGAAGGACGGATGCAATGCGTGGATGGTCGTTCCCCTTAGGGCGATGGATGGGTGTGGAGTTGCGCATTCACACCTTCTTCATCCTGCTGCTCGGCATCTGTATGGCCTACACCGAGAGCGCCCATCTCTCCATGTTTCGCGGCGTGGGCTTGTGGCTGGTGCTGCTGGGCGCGGTGGCCGTGCGCGAAGTGGCGCGCATGATCGTGGCCGCCTATCACGGCCTGCAACTGAGAAATATCCTGCTGCTGCCCATTGGCGGCCTGGTGGCCTACGCCAACGCGGAGAGCGCGGAGAACGCCGGCGCCAGCAAAGTGCAGTGGCGCATGGCCCTGACCGGGCCTTTGGCCAATCTCAGTTTTGCCCTGGTCGTGGCCATGCTGGTGCTCGGCATGTCGCCCACGCTCAACCTGCTGGAGCGGCCCTGGATTACGCCCGGCGCACCTGATTCGCAGCATCGTGTGGCTCAATGTTTTTCTCGGCGTGCTGAATCTGCTGCCCGCCTATCCTCTGGATGGCGGCAGGGTGGTGCGCGGAGGCGTTGCCCGGACGCAGGGCAGGGCGCAGGGATCGCGCGTGGCGACCGGACTGGGCCAGATCCTCGCCATGACTGCGATCATCGCCGGGCTGGTGCTGATGAACGCGTGGCTGCTGATGGCGGGATTTTTCATCCTGATCGGCGCTCAGCTGGAAGACCAGGGCGTGCTCTTCCAGAGCGTGGTGGATACGGTCAACATGCAGGACATTATGCTGACGGAGTTCTCCATGCTGGCGCCCTCGGACACGCTGGAAGATGCGCTGCACAAGTCGATTCACAGCCTGCAGGACGATTTTCCCGTGGTGCGCGGCGACAGCCTGGTCGGCATTATTTCCCGCCAAAGCATTCTTTCCGCGCTGCGCAGCGAGGGCAACGGCTATGTGCAGGCGGTGATGTCGCGCAGCTTTCATGTGGCCCAGCCGGAGGATTCGCTGGGAACCACCATCAGCCGCTTTGCCGGGCGCGGACTCTCGCTGGTGCCGGTGACCGAAGGGGAACGCATTGTCGGCATCGTGACCCTGCAGAACCTGATGCACTCCATGAGCCTGCTGGCGGAGAGCCGGAAACTGCGTCGCCAGAGCCAGGAATAATCGTTGCCCTACCGCGCTCGAGCCCGGGCTCTACCTGGTCGCCACGCCGATCGGCAATCTTGAAGACATCACGCTGCGCGCGCTGCGGGTCCTGAAGGGCGTCGACCGCATCGCGTGCGAGGATACGCGCCAGACGCAAAAGCTGCTGAACCACTTTGACATTTCCACCTCCACCATCAGCTACCACGAGCACAATGAACAGGCGCGGACGGTGGAGCTGATCGCCCTGCTTGCAGCAGGGCGGCCGGGTTGCGGTGGTCAGCGATGCGGGCACGCCGGCGTTCTCCGATCCGGGCTTCGAGTTGGTGCGCGCAGCGGTGGCATGCGGGCGTGCCCGTCATCCCTATCCCTGGGGCCAATGCCGCACTCAGTGCGCTGGTCGCCTCCGGCCTGGATACGGATCGCTTCCTCTATGTGGGATTTCTCGCGGCCAAGCCGGGCGCGCGGCGGACGGAGCTGGAAGCTTTGGCCGCGACGCATCGCCGGACCTCACGCTGGTCCTCTATGAAGCTCCGCATCGCATTCTGGAGACGTTGGCCGATGTGGAAGCGGTGTGGGGAGAGTCCGTGCGCGTGGTGGTAGCGCGCGAGCTGACCAAGCTGCACGAGGAGTTTCTGCGCGGCACGGCGCGGGAAGTCCGGCGTAGCGCTGGCGGCCCGCGAGCGCATACGGGGCGAGATCGTGCTGTTGATCGAGGCCGCGCCCGTCGGCCCAGCCGGCCAAGCGGGCGGCAGCGTCGTGCAGCAGGTGTCGCAGCTGATGGAGGCTGAGGGTCTGGACGAGAAAGACGCGCTCAAGCGGGTGGCGCGGGAGCGAGGTGTCTCCAAGAGCGAGGTCTACCGGGAACTACAGCGGGAGCGCTCCAAAAAGATAGCCGATGCCTCACGCTCGTGGAATCCGGAGTGTCCACTGTGACTGCTCATGCGTCGGTCGATGCAACGAGGATGCCTGTGCGTCTCAGAGCCGTGAAAAGCCAGCGAAGGTGACGGCCAGCTCCCGAAACAGGAGCTAAGGCTGAGTTCATTGCTCTTCGGAGGCAGTTCCCAAGCCGGGACGGGCCGCTCGGCAAGCGGCAGATCGCGGCCTTTGACGCGGTCGTACAGGTAGCTGTCGCTGGTTGTGCCCAGGGACTCGTTGTACAGGCTCGGCTCGCCGATGACCTCCCGCAACTCCTCGGCAAAGCGGTGCACCGCCTGCAGGGACTCCGCTGTCGCCGGAACCTCGAGGCGGCTGGACTTCCAGAACTTCTGGTATCCGCGATCGAGCAGGGTGGCCACTTCTCCGCCCACCAGGTAGCCCGGGCGCTCCCTCCACCTCACGGCCATCTGCGGCAGCTTCTTTTCCGCACCGGCGGGTCCGCTGCGTGGGCCAGGATCGCGCCCGCCCCATATTTGCGCACCAGAATCTGGTTTGCGACCCCGGGCACCCCTTGAACATCAAATCCCAAGGTGCGCAGGGTGCTTAATACTTCGTCGAAATTCAGGAAGTGTACTTTTGTTCGCATGGCTTGCGACTGACTATGGATTGCCTCGGTTTTCGCAGTGGACGCTACACTAAGAAGTGCTTCACTTAACTTTCGCACACTCGGCGCTCCTGGCTGCAACGAGCGTGAGAGACCAGTTGAAATCAGGGACTTTGAACGGGAAAATGCAAACTGAAGTGCAAACTGAAGTGAGCTCGACGCCGCGGCACGCTGGGCAGTAGCATCCTGGAACGGATTGGGAATACTCCGCTCCTGCGCCTCGACCGTTTGACGGCGCATCTCCCGGGGATCATCTTGCTGGGCAAGGCCGAATGGGCGAACCCGGGCGGCTCGGTCAAGGATCGGGCGGCCTCCTCGATTGTGGCCGCAGCCGAGGCCAAGGGCTTGCTGGCGGGAAGGCACTTGCTGGATGCGACCAGCGGAAACACCGGCATCGCGTATGCCATGCTGGGCGCGGCCAAGGGTTTTCCGGTTACGCTGTGCATGCCGTCGAATGTCTCTCCGGAACGGAAGCGGATTCTCGCCGCCTACGGGGCGAACATTGTCTGGACGGATCCGGCGGATGGGTCCGACGGCGCGATTCTGAAGGCGCGCGAGCTGGCGCAGGACAAGGACCGGTACTATTACGCCGACCAGTACGGCAACGAAGCCAACTGGAAGGCGCACTATCACGGTACGGCGAACGAGATTTGGCAGCAGACAGAGGGGCAGATTACGCACTTCCTGGCCGGGCTGGGCACCAGCGGAACATTCATGGGGGTCACCCGCCGTCTGAAGGAGCTGAATCCCGCGATCGAATGCATTGCCATGCAGCCCGATTCACCGTTTCATGGGCTGGAAGGCTTGAAGTATATGGCGACCGCGATCGTGCCTCCTATTTATGATGCCAGCCTGGCAGACCGCCACGTGGAGCAGTCGACCGAAGGAGCCTACGAGATGGCCAAGCATCTGGGCGCGGACGGAGGGTCTGCTGCTGGGCATCTCCGCGGCGGCGGCGGTGGCGGCAAGTCTCAGGATTGGCGAAGAAGAAGCGCGCCGCAGGCAGAGAGCGCCGTCATCGTCACCATCCTGTGTGACTCGGCCGACAAGTACCTGAGTGAGCGCTTTTGGGAGCAATGATGGCCAGTACGAGCATGGAGCGAGAAGCTGATGCTGAAGATCAGCGATACGGTCTACAGCCAGCTGCGCAAGCATGGCGAAGAGACCTATCCCCATGAGTGCTGCGGTGTGCTGCTCGGCAAGGCGCTGGACGGGATCAATGAGGTGGAGGCAGCGGTGCGCGCGGGCAATACGCGGACCGATTCCGCCCACAACCGCTACCACATTGCGCCCCAGGAACTGGTCAGCATCCAACGCCAGGCACGGGAGCGCAGCCTGGATATCGTGGGCTTTTACCACTCGCATCCCGACCATCCCGCGCGCTGGTCGCCGACCGATTTCAACGAAGCGCACTGGCTGGGCTGCTCCTACGTGATCACCAGCGTCGAAAAGGGCGTAGCCGAGCAGACCAACTCGTTTTTTCTGGCCGGAACGGGCGAAGACGACAAGCGGTTTGAGGACGAAGAGATTCACGTGTGGCCCGAACGCTGTTGACCGCCGGCCCCGTAAGATGCCACTGACGCTGCGCCAACCACGATCAGAAAAAGAGAGAGAGTTCGACGAATGAAGATTCACATCCCTACCCCCCTTCGTCAGTTCGCCGCCAAGCAGGCCACGGTGACGGTTGCGGCCGCGACCGTAGGCCAGGCGCTGGATGAACTTACCATCACTCATCCGGAACTGAAGAAGCATCTGTATTCAGAGGAAGGCAAGCTGCGCGCCTTCGTGAACGTTTATCTGAACGACGAAGACATTCGCTATCTGAGCGACAAAGAGAACACGGCGGTCAAGGACAGCGACAGCCTGTCGATTATCCCTTCGATTGCAGGCGGATGCGTAGTTCGAGCAAATAGGAGATCAGAATGGCGACACTGACCGAAATACCCGCGACGGCGCTGCCGTCGCTCAGCAACGACGAAATCGCGCGCTATTCCCGCCACCTGCTCTTGCCCGAAGTGGGCATGGAGGGGCAGCAGAAGCTCAAAGCAGCCAAGGTGCTCTGCGTGGGCACCGGCGGCCTGGGTTCGCCCCTGGCCTTCTACCTCGCCGCGGCCGGCGTAGGGACGCTGGGGCTGGTCGACTTCGACGTAGTGGACTCGAGCAATCTGCAGCGGCAGATCATTCACAGCACCAAAGACGTAGGCCGGCTCGAAGCTGGACTCGGCCGAAGAGAAGCTGAAGGCCCTGAACCCGTACATGAAGATCGTGAAGTTCAACACCATGTTGTTGAGCGACAACGCCATGGAGATCTTCAAGGACTTCGACATCGTGGCCGACGGCACCGATAACTTTCCCACCCGCTACCTGGTCAACGACGCCTGCGTGTTGAGCGGAAAGCCAAACGTCTACGGCTCGATTTTCCGCTTCGAAGGCCAGGCCAGCGTCTTCGCCACCGAGCAGGGACCCTGCTACCGCTGCCTCTATCCCGAGCCGCCGCCGCCGGGGCTGGTTCCTTCCTGTGCGGAAGGCGGGGTGCTTGGCATCCTGCCCGGGCTGGTGGGCGTGATCCAGGCGACCGAGGTCATCAAGCTGATCCTGGGCCAGGGCGAGCCGCTGATCGGGCGTCTGCTGCTGGTGGATTCGCTGGACATGCGCTTCCGCGAGCTGAAGCTGCGCAAGAACCCGGACTGCCCGGTATGCGGCACCCATCCGACCGTGACCAAGCTGATCGATTATGAGCAGTTCTGCGGCATCCAGCCGGCCGCGCGGCCGATGCGCCGCAGGTCAACGGCATCGAGCAGATCGACGGTGACCGCGTTCAAGCAGCAGCGCGACGCGGGCAAGGATTACTTTCTGCTCGATGTGCGCGAACCGCATGAATTCAAAATCGCGGAGATCGGCGGGTATCTCATTCCGCTGGGCGACCTGCAGAAGCGCGTAGGCGAACTGGATACGCAGCCGCGAGATCGTGGTGCACTGCAAGATGGGCGGCCGCAGCCAGAAAGCGGCGGAGTTCCTGCAGCAGGCCGGGTTCAAGGTAAAGAACCTGGCCGGCGGCATCCAGGCCTGGAGCGAGCAGATCGATCCCAGAGTACCCAAGTACTAAGGGAGTTCACCCGAAACCGCATGATCCCGAAGCCGCTTGAGCGGCTTCGGGATTTCTTTTTGCCCGAAGACCTGCGCCGTCGGTATACTCCGGGGGTTTGCATTTTGCCTTTTTTTCTGCCGTGCCATTGGTACACTCCGGGCATCGGCTTGGAGCCCCATGGATCTAGTTGTTATCCGAATTCTGTTCGTCCTCGTTCTTACCGCCGCCTGTTTCTTTCTCCGCCCCTTCGCGCTGCAGCCCTGGGCCGCGGCGGTTCTGGGCGCCGTCGCCGCCGCCGCGGTCATCGTCTTTGAGCTGCGCGTCCGGGCGCTGAGCATCAAGCGGCTGCTGGGCGCGGTGCTGGGCAGCGTGCTGGGGATCGCAGGCGCGGCGCTGTTCGGTATGGTGCTGGGCGGAAGCCTGCCGCCGGGGGGAACCCGGGCCTTGCTGCAGCTATTTGTGCTCATGCTGATGTCGTATATCGGGCTGATGGTGGGCGCCAGCAAGGGCGACCTGCTGAACTTTACCGGGGGCCTGGCCGAGCTCTTTGCCGGCGAGCGGGCTGCGGGCGGTAAGCGCAACCTCAAGATCCTCGACACCAGCGCCATTATCGATGGCCGCATTGCCGATGTGGTGGAGACCGGCTTCCTGGAAGGAACGCTGCTGGTGCCCGAGTTCGTGTTGCGCGAGCTGCAGATCGTCGCCGATTCCTCTGACAGTTCCCGGCGGCAGCGCGGCCGGCGCGGGCTGGATATTCTGCAAAAGATGCAGGCCAATCCTTTGCTCGCCGTGCAGATCATCGAGGATGACTTTCCCCAGCTGCGCGAAGTCGATCTGAAGCTGATCGAGCTGGCCAAGAAGATGGCGCGCTCCCATCGTGACCAACGATTTCAACCTCAGCAAAGTGGCCCAACTGCACCACGTGCGGGTGCTCAATCTGAACGACCTGGCCAATTCATTGAAGCCGCTGGTGTTGCCTGGCGAAAAAATGAACATCGTGGTTCTGAAAGAGGGCAAGGAGTACAACCAGGGTGTGGGTTACCTGGATGATGGAACCATGGTGGTGGTCGACCATGCCCGGCGCATGATTGGCCGCGCCGTCGAAATCACGGTCACCAGTGTCTTGCAGACCGCATCGGGCAAGATGATTTTCGGCAAGCTTGAGGATGTCGCCCTCAAGCCGGAGCAGGTGCGTACCATCAGCGAGCTCTCCAGCTAACTCTGTCAACCTGGGCAGTAGCCGTCAAGCGTCAATTTCGATTAAAATTATCACCCGCGGTCACGGAAAGCACAGAAACAGATTTGACAGGCTGAATCCGGCGGGTACAATCTTGCCGAGAAGCACAGGTTGCACACTCAAACCTCCCAGATGGACACCGCCTGCAAACACCCCAAAGTGCGCGTCGTAGCGCGTGAAGAGGACGTCGAATACGTCGAATGTCTGGATTGTGGCCAGGTATTCGACTCCAACGAGTTCCGAGACATGGAAATCGAGGAAGAAGTGTTGCGGGAACCGGAAGAAGACATCAGGTAGCGCTGCCAGCCCAGTCGCCGAGCTGACCAATCTCCTCAGGAGTCGTACGAGTCCCGTGGCAAGTCTCGACGGGACAACTGCATCAGCCCCGAACGGCTCCTGGTCTGCATGCGGCACCAGTCTGCCAAGCGGCTCGACTCTAGGTCAGCTCGCGGATGGCCTCAGGTCCTGACAGCTCGGTCCGACCTGCCGATCAAGCCCCATAAATATTGGTCTCCATGAAGCGATTGCGGAATTTGCCCTGTGGGTCGTAGTGTGCCAGAAGCCCCTGATATTTCGACATTTCCGGGTAGAGGGGCTTTATCCGCGAGGGCGTCATGGTAAACAGCTTGCCCCAGTGGGGGCGGGCATCAAAGGGCGCCAACTTCTCTTCGATCATCGGCAGCACGTTCTTGACCGCCGGCCACTCCGGCTTCCAGGTGAAGTGAATCGCCATGGAAGGCCGTTGGTAAGCGGTGCTCATCCAAAGATCGTCTGCTCGATGGTCCGCAATTCCGTGATAAACAGATGGGGAGTCACGTGGTCTCGAAGTTGTTCGACCGCCAGTATGGCCTCGTATCCCCGCTCCCGGGGGATCAGGTACTCGGACTGCAATTCGGCCCCGCTGCTGGGCGTGAAGTTGATGCGGAAGTGAGGCAGCCGTTCATACCAGGGACCGGGAATGCCCAGTTGTTCGGTGCAACTTTCCGCCGAATGCCCGGGTAGCGGATGGAGTTTCCTGCGTTGCCAGCTTGGCCCCGAATAATTCGGGGGCGAACTGGGGTGCGCTGCCCGGGTAAACGCGCCGTTTCACCCACACCTGGCTGATGCGGTGATTCTGCCAGTCGGTGAACAGGCTGACGCTGTAGCCGCTGGCAAAGATTTCGTCCAGGTGGCGCTCCAATTGATCCATGGACAGGTTCTCGTAGACCACCTGGCTGACCTGATAGGTCGGTTGCACGTCGAGCGTGACCTTGGTGACGATGCCGATCGCACCCAGGTTCACCACCGCCCCCTGGAATCGCTCGCCATCCCGCTCCCGGGAGAGAACCAGCACCTCACCGTCGGCCGTGACCACCTCCAGCCCGGACACCGCCGTGGCCAGGTTGCCATTCTTGTTGCCCGAGCCGTGGGTGGCTGTAGCGATGGCGCCGGCGACCGAAATCTGGGGTAAAGAGGCCAGGTTGTGCAGCGCGTAACCCTGGCCGTCAAGATACGGAGCCAGTTGGCTATAGGTGACGCCTCGCTCCTACGGTGACCGTGCGCGCCTCGCGATTCAGGACCATCTGGTTGAGATGGGCCAGCGAGATCTGATTTTCGGTGCTGTCGGCGATCCCGTTGAAGGAGTGGCGAGCGCCCAGCGCCCTGAGCTTTGCTGCAGCTCTTCACCACCTGCTGCACTTCCTCGACGGTTTGCGGCTGGTGCAGCCGGTCGGTGCTGTAGGTGTAATTTCCTGACCAATTTGTTCGCGCCGGCGGTTCTGCTCGCCCGAGGCCAAGGGCGACAACATTGTGCCGGCAAGGAAGACGCCGGATGTTTTCAAAAATTCTCTCTTATCCATATCGTATGCCACGCTCCTGCAGCTATAGCGACAGAAGATGCTACTCGCACCACGCCTGAAGAGCTGCACTTGACCTCACTGGAAAAGTTCAGGCGTGTCGAGCCATGCTCTGCGTATCCCGGGATCGATCGGCATAACAGTTAGCTGACTCGGCAGAGTTATCCTGGCTAGCCCCAGATCCGATGCCAGATCCAGCGACAGTACCCAGCAATCGCTGGAATAACTTTAGTCCGCGAATGCCCGAACCAGATCCCTAAATCCCCCATAAGAGTAATAACAATGTGCCAAAACGGACGGTATCCTCCAGCAGTTGACGCAAACTGACACACTCCATTACCGCAGGTGCGCCAACAGGACAACTGCGATGAATTACTGCCTTCTTTGTCAGGCGTTCGTTTTCTCAAGGATCACGCTTGCGAACTAAACCGTACGAATTGGAGCTTTGAAACCCATGACGCACTCCCCCATCGTTGCATTTAGGCGCCGTATGACTTCCCGACAGGTATCTCTTGGCCGATTGATGCCAGTGCTGTTGAGCGCTCTCGCGTTGGTGGCTGCTGGGCCTGCCGCATGGGCATCCGCGGCAACCACCACTACGCTGTTTACCACCCCCGACAGCCCGTCGAGCGGGGCGGTCATCACCATGACGGCGCAGGTGTCGGCCACGGAATTTACCGTTGCCGGCGGTACTGTGACATTCACTGATACCTATAACAGCGTCAGCGAAGTGCTGGGCACGGTTCAGGTTCAATCGACCAACGGCAATCCTGGCACGGCGATTCTGGAGATTGAGGTCGGCGGAGTGGGAATCCATCAATTCGTCGCCATCTATGGCGGCACCGCGGTGTTCGCAACCAGTTCGTCCTCCCCGCAATCAGTGACTTTTGCGGGTCCTTATTTGTCCGCAACCGCGCTGGCAAGCTCCGGTACGGCGCCCAACGTACACGCTTACCGGAACCGTGTCCGCCTTTGGTCCGGTGACGCCGACGGGAAGTGTCACCTTTACGGATACAACCTCAAATTTGACTCTGGGCACCGCCCCGCTCAACGCCTCGACACTGCAGACCGGTTTCACCCCCTACAACCTCTATCCCATCGCCAATATGAACAACGGCAATACCGGCGGCACCATCGGACCGGCGATTGGCGACTTCAATGGCGATGGGCGGCCCGATTACGCAGTTCCCACCAACACCGGCCCGATAGTCATTCTGCTGGGCAAGGGTGACGGCACCTTTACCAACGGCACGACGATTACCACCACGTCTCCTTTCGAGCCAACTTCCGTAGTCGTGGGAGATTTCAACGGCGATGGCAAGCAGGATCTTGCCGTGCTCAGCGCCGCAGGCACTGGCTCAGTCAACATCTACCTCGGCAATGGAGACGGAACTTTCCAGGCAGCCAAGAACTACCCGGTAGCGCGCCTCTACCTCAGCGTCGAGGCTCCTCGCCATCGGCGACTTCAACCGGGATGGCATTCAGGATCTGGTAGCCACCAATTCCGGCCTGAATAACGTTGCTGTTATCCTGGGCAATGGCGATGGCTCATTTCAAGCGCCGTCGTATTACCCGGTTGGCAATGCACCCTGGAATGTTGTGGTGGGTGATCATCAACCAGGATGGATTCCTGGATCTGGCTGTGGCCTCGGACGGTAGCGGCTCGGCCAGCATCCTTCAGGGCAACGGCGATGGTACGTTCAAGCCGCTATACCACTGCCAACACCGGAGCCAGCCAGGTAGGTTCGGTAGCGATCGGCGACTTTAACGGGGATGGATACCCGGACCTGGCCACCACCAGTGCTCCGGACAATTCTGTCTATATTCTGCTCAACAAGGGCACGGCGACCCCCAGCTTCCAGGCGCCGGTGCAGTACGTCCAGAACGATGGCACCCTGACCGCCGGCCCTTACTACCTGACGATTGGAGACTTCAATCGCGACGGCAACCTCGACATCATCTCGGCCAACAACGGCAATGCCACCGTAGGTGTTCTGCTGGGCACGGGCACCGGTACTTTTGGCGCGGCGACTTATTATCCAGTGGGCAGCGGCGCCATCTTCGCCAACGCGGGAGATATCAATGGCGATGATCGGGTGGATATAACCGCGGTAACCAGCAACGGCCTGAGCGTGCTGCTGTCGGGTCAGTCGGAGTCGGCTTCCATCTCCAACGTCGCCTTCTATGGATGCAGTACGCAATCCGTCACCGCCACCTACGGCGGCGACGGAAACTATGGGTCAAGCACTTCAGCGGCTTCGACCTTTACTCCGGCCAAGGACAACAACCGCCCTGGCGCTCACGCGTCACGCCGGCGAATGGTGCTGTCAGGCCAACAGGTCACGCTGCAGGCCACGCTCTCTCCCTACAGTCTACGGTACGACCACGACCAACGGAGAAACAGTCACCTTTACGAACAATGGCGACGACCATCGGCACGGCGCCGCTCTCCAGCGGTGTCGCAAGTGCTGTATCACTACCGCCTGACGGCACCGACAGCTTCCAGGCAACCTATGCCAGGCGACTGCAGCTTCAGTGCCAGCACCAGCAACACGGTGACCGGTACGACCTTGTTAGCATCGACCCTTACCTGGGCAACGCCTGCGCCGATCACCTACGGCACTCCGCTGAGCGGCACGCAATTGAATGCGACGGATAATCAGTCGCGGAACCTTCGTCTATACTCCGGCCGCCGGCACGGTTCTTACCGCCGGAACAAATACTCTCTCCGTAACCTTTACTCCGACCAACCCGACTATACGGCAGTGGAGACGGCGACGGTGCAGCTCACCGTGACCCAGGATCCAACGGTCATTACCTGGCCGACACCCACGCCGATCACCTACGGAACGCCGCTGAGCGGCTTCCAGCTGGATGCCACGGCGTCGTCCGGCATACGTCTCGGTTCCGCTCTCCAGCTACTACAACGTCTACGGTATCTATACGCCTGGCTCCACGTACAGCACCGGCGGCTTCGATAACGATGGGTACTCCTACTCCACTAGCTACGATCGGCTCAACCATAGTTTGGAACGGCATGACCTTCAACATAGGTCCGCCCAATGCACCGGACGCCGTCGCCAACGAGACGATTACCCTGCCGGCCGGCAATATACCAACCTGTTTATGCTCGGGGCGATGGTCAATAACATCGCCGCAAGTCAGACCTTTACCGTGACTTACACCGATGGCACGACTACCCACGGTGACCCAGAATATGAGCGATTGGTTCTAACGCCGCGGGGTGGCCGGGCGAGTCCGTGGTCAACTGCAGTGAGGATCGTAACTATCGACGACGGCACCACCCAGGCAGATTCAGTATGCGTCTACGGATATCGATATTCCCCTCGACGCGACCAAGACAGTGAAGAGCATCACCCTGCCGGCTACCCGGAACATCGTGATGCTGTCCATGGACCTCACCACTCCCCCGATTCCGGGAACATTTGTCTACAATCCTCCCGCAGGTACGATCGAACCGGTGGGTACAGATACGCTGTCGGTCACCTTCACTCCGACCGACACCACGGATTACACAACCGCCACGGCCACCGTGCAGTTGGTGGTCGACACGCCTACAACCCATCGTAACACCGACGATCCATGGCCGACGCCGGCGCCCATCACCTACGGCACGCCGTTGAGCTCCACCCAACTCGATGCCGTAGCTATGGGCACAGCACGACCGACGCCGGTTGTCCCCAGAGTCAGTTGCAGGTACTTTCAACCTCTACCGACGGTACCCCCTATCTAACAGCCGGGCTTTGACGGTAACGGGAATACCTATTCCTACAAGCAGTTGGGCAACGGCTCGGTCGTTTATGCGGGCACGACCTTTACCCTCGGGCAGCCAACTGTTCCCAACGCCATTACCAATGGAGCGGTCTACACGCTCCCGGCGCCGGGCAACTATTCCACTGTCTACCTGATTGGGGCCGCGACCACAACCGGGCAGACAAACCAGCCCTTCATCCTCACCTATACCGATGCCGACGGTCCGGTGACCGAGACCGTGAACATGAGCTCATGGAGCTGCATCGGCAGGCTATGCGGGCGAGACGATCGTCGCTTCCACGCCCTACGCGAACACGCAAGGCTGGCGGCGAGGTATCGGGAACCTATGATCTCTACGGATATCAAATTCCTGCCGATCCCACCAGAACGCTGGTGAGCGTCACTCTCCCGAGTACCCGGAATGTAGTGATCATGGCGCTTGGCTTTGGCACCAATACCCAGGTGGTCGTGCCCGGCACCTATGTCTACACTCCGCGCTTCCGGCACTGTGCTGCCGGTCGGAACCAATCCGCTGTCGGTAACATTCACTCCAAGCAACCCAGCCGGCTATACGACGCGCGACCGGGACCAACTCGATTGTCGTGACCAAGGCGACGCCGATCATCAACTGGCCAACCCCGGCAGCGATCCCGGTCGGTACGGCGCTGAGCAGCACGCAGCTCGATGCCACCGCCACGTTCCAGGGCGCGACTCTCCCCGGGACATTTACTTACACTGTTTTACCGGCCAATACGCCGGCGCAGGGTGCAGTCCTGGCGGCCGGCACGTATACCTTGCAGGTGGTCTTTACACCCACCAATACCACCGACTTCACCACCGCGACGGCAACGGTACAGATCGTGGTCGGCAGCACAGGCTCCACCGGCATCAGCGGATCGCCCGTGTTCCCCAGCGGCGACTGCTGCTTCTTCAGCCAACCAACCCCGTACGCCATAACGGTGTCGGGATCCACCGCCGCTCCGACCGGAACCGTGAACGTGGTCTTCAATGGTCAGACGCTCGGAACCGGTACGCTCACACCCGGATCGGGTGCGAGTTCGTCCGCGACCCTGTACCTGACCAGCAGCTACTTCACGCCTGGTAACAACACCGTGACGCTGAACTACCTTGGGGACGACAACTACGTCCCCAACAGCAGCTCGGCAGTGATTCCCTTGCGCAATCCGGCGATCGGGGCGGACCCTGCGACGGTGAGCGGTGGCACCAGTACGATTCAAGTGCCCTACGCCTTCCCTGTGGCAGGAGCCATGACCTTCAACTTCAACCCGGCAGGCGGGGCGCATCCCGACTTCAGCAACACCGGCGCGACTACCTGCACGTCTGGAGCACAGGAAACCGCCGGCACGGTTTGCATCTTCAGCATCGCCTTCAAGCCAGGCTTGCCCGGGATTCGCAAGGGAGTGGTGCAGGTCAACTTCACTCCTCCGCGAGGCCAGGCCGAACCTACGCTCTACCTGTTCCTTTCCGGATTGGGCAGTGCGGCGCAGATTTCGCTGAGCAGTGCCACGCAGTTGATACTGAACTCCAGCCTGAACCAGCCGCAGAGCCTGACCTTTAACCCCACGGACCTCACCAACTCCACGCTGTACGTGGCCAACAGCAACGCGGCGCAGATCGATACGCTCCCCTCATCGGGCGGCTCGTTGACCCAATGGAACGCGGCCAACACCAAGAACCTGGTTTATCCCAGCGACCTGGTCTTTGACGCTTTCGGCGACCTCGTAGTGTCGGATGCCAACGCAGCCATGGTGGTCAGTTTCAACCCTGCATTGGCCGAATCGACGGTGAGCACCGGGACCTATCACGCTCGGACTTCCCACCGCGGCCAGGATCGACTTTGGCGGCAACCTCTACATCGCCGATGCAGGCAGCACCCCGCGTATCATCGAGGTTCCTGGGGAAACCTATGCATCGTATACCCCCAGCCTGCTGAACCTCGGCAGCCAGAGCGTAAGCTTCCCGCAAGCGCTCGCTGTCGATAACGCCGGCGCCAATCTTTATGTCGGCGACGGAAATCTCAACCAGATCCTGCAGGTCGCTCTCAGCGGCACAGGCGCTACTCGCCGGTTGCCATTGCGCCCTGCGACTGCCACCGTCACCACCTGCGCGCTCAACTCGCCTGCAGGCATCGCCTTTGACCCCAACGGGGATATGTTCATCACCGATAGCAGCCAACGCGTCCTCATGGTGCCGGCTGCGCATTCGCGCAGCGCCCCGACCACCCAGGTACCGCTGACCGGGCTTAACAACCCCACCGGCATCACGCTGGACGGTTCCGGCAACATCTATGTGACCGACCTGAACGGAACAGTCATCAAGTTGCTGGTGAACACCGGAGCGCTGAGTTCACCACTCATCGGCTCCTCACTCACCACCACGACTCACCAACACGGGCAACTTGAACTGACCATCTCAGCGCTGACGTTCGCCAATGGAGCGAGCAGCGCTTTCACGAAACCAACACCTGCACCGGATCGATTGCGGCGGGCGGTAGCTGCACCATCACCGTCACATACTCCAATTCAGCGGGGCCGGCGACGGACACGCTCACGATTACGAGCAATGCGTTCTCCGCCAGCGGGGTCACGATCCAACTCAGCCACTAGAGTACTTCTACGTGATGCGCCGCGAGCGCACCACTCAACCATTACCGCCAAACAGACGAGCCGTGCTCTCCATGAGCACGGCTCGTCTGTTATCGTAACAACGCTTGTGTTCTGTGCAGGCACAGCAGCGATCTCGAAGGCTCGCCAGCGGGGCCTAACTTCAAACCCCTGCGGAAATCCGGGTCGCGTATCCGTCTTGAACCGGAGAACAGGTTCAAGGATGGCGCTGCGTCAAGGCAGGCTGAAATTTATTTTCAGCCATGCCGGTTACATTGGTCTCCATGGCGAAAAGGCACACCTCCAAATCGCTCCCAGTGCCCGGCCTCCGGCGAAGCCGAGGTAACGTAAAGCACATTGCCGTGTGGACCCCCGAAGGTACAGTTCGTCGGCCTGCTCACCGGCATCTCAATCACGCGATCAATCTTTCCGTCTGGAGCCACCCGCACGATACAACTCCCTCCGTAACGGCAATTCCAAACATAGCCTTCTGTGTCCATGGCTGAACCGTCGGGCTGCCCGCGCTCGAAACCCTGGAAGAAAGGCTGCTCTGCGCGAATGGTTCCGCCGGCCAAGTCATATTCATAAGACCAGATGCAATTCTGCAGCGTATCGCCAAAATAGAACCTGGACGTTATCCGGACTCCAAAGCAGGGTATTCGAAATGCCCAGGCTCGCGGCGCCATTCCGATGCCGCGCCCGTTCCATCGACGCGGTAGAGCACTCCGTCCGTGCCACCGGCCTCAGGCGGCTCGCCATTCTCTTCACATTGTTGCGCATCGAGCCCACCCACAGCGCGCCGCCCGGATCCACGGCCGCATCATTGCAGCGGACAAAAGGCCAGCCGGGAAGAGCAAACAACTGTGCATGCGGCGCATCGCTGCCCGGTTTCCAAAGGGCGATGCCGGAACCGAGAGACAAGGCCAGGGTATCCTTGCGGCTGGTTTCCATCACGCAGGTTACGGGTTCAGAAAAGAACCAGGTCTTAACGGCGCCGTCCTGCAACGAATAGCGATGGACGAGAAACCGATTGATGTCCGTCCAATAAATGCATTGGGTATCCCGCTCCCACAGCACCCCTTCGCCGCACACATCTCCGGTGGCAGCGATACATATCGGCTCTTCGATCTTCAGTTGTTTCTGCAAAGACATCCCGTTCCTCCGACAGCAAATGCGATCTCAGTCCTCACCACCCTATATTTGCACAATACGCTTCTTGAAAGGCCCGGCGAATAATTCAGACAACCTGCAAAATCGCTGCGCTGGCCGCGGGCATGCGGATGCTAAGCTCTCCATTGCGCACTGGTAGAGTCTCTGTCTTCGCTTGTTTCCAGGTGCCTGCCGGTGTAACCTCTGCTCCGCCCAATGATAATCCCTGCCTTCGCATCGACCGCTGGGCCGGTCAGGCGGATGACCGAAGCCTGCCGAGCGTTGGCCGTGACTGCCCACGTTTACGCTTAGGACAGATGCCACCGGCGCCTTTATTGATCAGGGTGAGCATCAGCGTCGCCTTCTTTTGGCCGCGTGGCATAGGCTTTGATCTCAGTGCGAGCTCGCATCGACCTCAGCCGTCAGCAGTTCGCCGCGGCCAGCGAGTGAGAAGGCGAGCATGCCATAGTATTCCGGCTTGGCCGAGTAATGGCCTTGTTCATCGTCGCCGATGGGCGAGTAGGAACTGATAAAGCCGAGCTGATTCACACCTGTTTCCATATTGACGCCGGAGCAGCCGTTCGACGCGAGCGTGAACATATAGTCGAGCACCCATAGCGCCGCCTGCCATGGTATCGCTCACCCCGGGCCGGCCGCCGCCGGAGAAGGAGTTTACCTCGCAAATGCGATACGGGAGACCGCAGCTCTGTGAGGCAGCTCGCAACTGGTCGAGCTGGGGCTGCAGCTTCGGATCGACGCCCAGCAACTTCTCGATCGTGCTGCCCGGGTTTTGCCCTTCACGGTAGTAATGATGGGTGAGTAGAACAACGTCTTTGCCCTCATCGGCGGCAAACCGGGTTACCCATTCGGTCTTTCCCGCAACATCGGGCCCGGCGAATGGGATACCTGGAAGCTGCGCTCGAAGCGCCGTCTTGTAGCGGCGGTAGTCCGCAAGCCATTGCTCGTAGCCGTAGTCCGGCTTCCGATGCTTTTGCGTGGGAAAACAGATCAGGCTCGTTGCCGATCTCGAAGGCCAGTAATCGTCTGCCCGGCGATGGCCAGCACCGCCCTCGCCTCGGCGATCGCGTCCGTCTCTGAGCCGCTGCCGAGGTTCAATGGCCCAAATCAATTTCCATCCGGTCGCCTCGAGAAAGCCGCCGAGTTCTTTCAGGACGGCATCGTTCACCACGGTTCCGTAAGGACTGGAAACTGCAGGAGCGGCCGGAGCATAGCTTGCGTAATCTGCGGTATTTCCGCCGACTCGTATCACGCCGTGCACGCTCAGTGTGCGCACCAACTGTACATAGGCGTTGTTCGCCCGGCTCATCAAGCCTGGCCTGGCCACGGAAGAGATCTCATAACCGAGGCCCATGAAATCAGGTGAGATCGTATGCAGCGGACGGCCTTCGCGTACAACCACACCAAACCCCTGGTGGTCATTGGTAACAGGAGTAGCGAAAGCCGAGCGCGAAGCCAACGCACTGGCAGCGGCAACGCTTGCTGTCAGGAAATCGCGACGATTCATCTCATCTCCAATCGTCTTCAATCTTAGGCTTCCCGCCCGATTCAGGCACAAAGACGTGACTACTTAGGTTGGAGCATTAGATGAGCAGACGAATCAATGTTGGAAACGCCACTATAGAGGCGCCGCTACAACTACCGGGGTCTACCCTGCAACCTGGGTAACCTGCCAGAATTGGCCATGGCAACCAACCTGGCCGCTTCCCAAACGCAGGAGCACACTGCGCTGCAACGCATGCTCGGCCGGGGTAGGTTTCTCTCTCTTCTCGTCCTGCTCGGCTTGCTGGCCGTGTGCCTCGCGTTTTCCTGGACCACGCGGGACGCGATGGCCCATCTGCCTTTCCTCAAAGGCCAAAAAGCGCAGCGCGATCTGGCAGCCTCCAGCCAGACGACCATCGTCGACCTGCACCCCTGGCAAATTGCCCAGGCGCTCGCCCCCCTCGCCGTCAGCAAGGAAGAGGAGGAGTATGCGCACGAGGCCGAACGCCTGGCCGATCACGAGGTGAACCAGGCCTTTGCCGCAGTCGTTGCGCCAGGCCAGCGAACAGCGACCTCGCACCCACGGGCGAAGCCATCGAGCTTTCCCAGAAGGTGGCGCAACTGCAGGAGACGGCCAAAGAGGATCAGGCCCAGGTGCGGAGTTTGACGCCCGCACCCCGGCCGCTGCGCAATGCTGCAGCGAGACGACCTGAAAATTGCCCAGGCACAGCTCGACCTTGATCAGGATGAGCTGAACGATGCCCAGCACGATCTGGCCCGAGCATCGGGCGACGTGCGCACCAGGATCCAGCAGGAGCTTGCGGCGCACGAGGCGGCCATGAGCAAGACGAATGCCCAGTCTGGCAGCGACAGCCAGATGGCTGTTCTCTCTACCCGGCAATATGGCACGCTTGCCGGCCGCGTGGAGGCGTGGAGCAGCCAACGCAGCCGTTATCAATTGATCCAGCAGGCCATGCAGCAGGCGCAAGCGGACGCAGCCAGTCTGACCCTGCAGCACAATGCCCTCGAAGCGCAGGCCAACGCCAGCTCGGCTGCCGCGGCCGCCAGTCATCGCAGCCGGAAGCAGGGATGCGCCGAAGCAGCCAAGCTCGCCAGCCTGCAGCAGAGAAGGGAACAGCGCCAGCTTCTCAGCATCTACGATGACCGCATCCAGACCCAGCAGCAGCTCGCAGGCGTTTACAGCAAGTGGGCAGACCAGGTGCTGCTGCAGCATCGCATCGTGACCCATATGGCCCTGCGGTCGCTGGCGACGGTTGCGTTCATTCTGATTTGCGCCATCCTTTTTGAAGCGGTAGGAACAAACTTGCTGGAGCGTCACGCAAGCTTGATCGGCGGCGCATGCAAACGCTGCGCACGATCCTGCGGCTCAGTGTGCAGCTGGTTGGCGTGGTGTGTGTCTTGCTGGTCACGTTCGGTGTACCCAGCCAGATCTCGACCATCCTGGGTCTCGCGACGGCCGGGCTCACGGTAGCTCTGCAAAGTTTCATCCTCGCTTTTTTCGGCTGGTTCATTCTGATGGGCAAGAACGGAATCCGTGTCGGCGACTGGGTACAGATCAATGGCGTGGCAGGCGAGGTGATTGAGATCAATCTTTTCCGCACCACGATCCTGGAAAACAGTGACTGGGCTGACAAAGGACATCCGACGGGACGCCGCGCAACCTTCATCAACAACTTTGCCGTCACCGGGCAGTTCTTCAACTTCTCTACCGTCGGCCAATGGATGTGGGATGAGATGTCGGTAAGCATTCCTGCGTCGGCAGAAACGTACGCCAAGGTGGCGCTCATTCACCAAGCGGTCCTGGAAGAGACGCAGCAGGATGCGCAGGCTTGCCGAACAGGAGTGGAAGCGCGTCCCGCGGAAGAGTGGCTTGAGCCATGTCAGCGCAAGCTCGTCGGTGAACATGCGTCCTGCCGGCTCCGGAGTCGACATCCTGATACGTTATGTCACCCGGGCATCGGACCGCCTCGAGGTGCGCAACCGATTGTACGAACGCGTGATCGATGTGCTCCATAAGCCACATGTTGATCTCTTCCTCGCAGCCGTCGAAGCTGACGGCGGCGGTGTTGGCCGCGAAGCGATCACGTCAGAATAACGATCCAAAACAGCGCGCCAGCATGTATACCTGATTAGTCGCCTGAGGATTTTTCCTTACCAACGGACCATGGGTACCCGTGGTCCGTTTACACGGGGGGAAATTCCACGGAAGGTTTTTCACACCTTCGCAGAGACGGTTGAACGCATCGACTCCGCAACCTTGAGTGCGTACAGGACGCGAAATGGCGCTTCCAGGGTGCAAAACCCCACTCGCACGCGTGTGCATCCAAGGTCTATGATCGTTGAGATCTGAAACGGAGAGAACAGCATGGCGAACAATCGCGGCGTAATATTCGAGGGTCCAGGCAAAGTAGAAGTACACAACATCGACTATCCCACCTTTAAGGATCCGCAGGGCAAACCCATCGAGCACGGTGTCATCTTGAAGGTGGTGTCCACCAATATCTGCGGATCGGACCAGCACATGGTCCGCGGCCGCACCACCGCCCCGAAAGGACTGGTTCTCGGACACGAGATTCTGGGTGAAGTCATCGAGAAGGGCAAGGATGTTCTCTTCCTCAACATTGGCGACCTGGTATCCGTGCCATTCAACGTAGCCTGCGGACGCTGCCGCGCTTGCCGCGAGCGCAACACGGGCGTTTGTCTGACTGTGAATAAGGCAGCAGCCCGGGGGCGCATACGGTTACGTTGACATGGGAGGCTGGGTCGGTGGACAAGCCGACTACGTGCTGGTGCCGTTTGCCGACTTCAACCTGCTCAAGTTCCCGGACAAAGAACAGGCCATGGATAAGATCCGGGATCTCACCATGCTCTCCGACATCCTGCCCACGGGATTCCATGGCGCGAAGACAGCTGGCGTCGGGGTCGGCTCGACTGTATATGTGGCCGGCGCGGGCCCGGTGGGTCTGGCGGCCGCGGCCTCCGCGTATATCCTTGGCGCGGCCGTGGTCATCGTCGGCGACAACAATAAGGAGCGCCTGAAGCACGCGAAAAAGATGGGTTATGAGACCATCGATATCTCGCAGAGCGAAAGCCTGGCCGACCAAATCGCGGCCATTGTCGGTGAGCCAACGGTGGACGCGGGCATTGACGCCGTCGGGTTCGAGGCCAGCGGGCACGGCACGGCACACGAACCCGCCCCGGCCAGTGTCTTGAACTCGCTGATGGAGGTAGTTTTCGTTGGCGGTGGTCTGGGGATTCCTGGCCTGTACGTGGTGAAAGATCCGGGTGCGCCGAATGAAGACTCCAAGAACGGTATCCTGAAGGTCCGCTTTGGAAAAGGCTGGTCGAAGTCGCTGCACTTCCATACCGGGCAAGCGCCGGTGCTGCAATACAACCGGCAGCTGATGCAGGCAATTCTTCACGATCGGCTGCCCATTGCAAAGATCGTCAACGCAACAGTGATCTCGCTCGAAGATGCGCCGAAAGGCTATGCGGACTTCGACAAAGGCGCGGCGAAGAAATTCGTCATCGATCCCCACGGTGTCATCGCAAAAAAAGCCGCCTAAGTCTCAGCTTCGTGCAGAACAGGGAGCGCGGTTGCGCTCCCTGTTTTCTTGCCGCAGGATGAGCTGTTTTGATCTACTTCTGAGCCGTGTTCCAACTCTGTTTGACTACCCCCTTATAGAACCAGGCTTCGATCGTGCGGGTAGCCGTTTTGTGCCAACTGTGCATCCTAGTTCCGTGACGGAGTTATCAACGTCGATAAACTCGCCTAACTTCATCGGTTTCTCCATCCGATTGAGTGTCCGCAGATCGAAAGCCAGAAGAAGGGAGTTAGCTATATCCCTCTGTCCCCGATCTACGCGTAATCCGAGCTATCGCCAGGAAAAATAGGAGCAATGCGGCTTTGTCCGTTCGCAGTTGGACCCGGCCGCAAGACGGTGAGCATTCCACCGGCGATGGCACGAAGGAAGTCAACCATTTTGAGGAGAGGTCAGTATGTACCAGCGCTTGTTTCAAAACAGTAGAAGTTCGCGGAGATTAGCCACACAAGCGGCCAGGAGTATCGCGCGCAGCATCTTCCTGCTTGCGGTTGCCACCTGCCCGCTCCTTCCGGCCGCGCATGCGCAGTTTCGTGCGTCTATCCAGGGAACTGTAACGGATACGACCGGCGCGGTCGTTCCCGGAGCCACCCTCACACTAACCGACCTTGGCACCGCTAAAGCGTTTATCACCAAAAGCGATGGCAATGGCCTTTACAACTTCAACGCTCTGCCACCCGATCAATTTTCGCTGGTTGTCGATATGAGCGGCTTCAAGAAAAAAGTTCTCGATCATCTGCAATTGATTCCGGAGCAGGCGAATGCGGTCAATGTGCAGCTGGAGATTGGAGACGCGACCCAGACCGTGACCGTCTCTGGTGATCAACAAGCTGCGCTCGATACCGAGACTGCCTCGATCAGTGGTGTGGTAAGCAGCAACGAGATACAGCATCTGCCTTCCTTTGGACGCGATGTCTTTCAGCTCAGCCAGCTTGCTCCGGGATCCTTTGGGGATGGCTCGCAGGCCGGCGGCGGCGGAACCAACAACCTGCCAGGCTCGCAAATCGGCGGGGGCGGCCCTACGGACGGGATCTTCAAGACCGAAAATGGCCCGCAGATTGTCGCCAATGGCGGACAGAACAACTCCAATGGAATCTCCATCGACGGCATCAGCACCGCCAGCGCAGTGTGGGGGGGCACGACCGTCATTACCCCGTCGGAAGATTCTGTCGGGGATGTCAAGATCGTTTCCAACAGTTACGACGCGGAGAGCGGCCGCTTCAGTGGAGCGCAAATCCAGGTGACATCGAAGGCCGGAACCAACCATGTCCATGGCAGCCTCTTCATCAAGGCTGACCGGCCGGGCCTGAATGCGTATCAGCGCTACAACGGCCCCAACTCAGACGAACCCGGCACCGTCGGACAACGAGGCCTGCTCAGGGATGAGGGCCGGTTTAACCAAATCGGCGGCAGTGTCGGCGGCCCGATCTGGAAGAACAAGATCTTCGCTTTCTTCGCCTACGAGACATTGCGGAACAACACCTCCAACACAGCAATCGGCTGGTATGACACATCTGCGTTCGACAAGCAGGCGCCGACCGGCAGCATCGCGTCCACGTTCCTGACCTTTCCCGGCGCCGGTGTGAGCGCGCAAGGACAGATCAACGCGACCTGCGCGAACATTGGCCTCATAGAAGGCACGAACTGCGCCACCATCGCAGGTCAGGGCCTCGACATCGGTTCACCGCTCAAGACGGGCTTGCACACGCAGGATCTCACCTACCAGAGCAGCGGGAATCCGGGCCTTGGTAGCGGCCTCGACGGGATCGCGGATATTGGCGAATACACCACCCTGAACCCAGCCCAGATCACGGAACAACAATACAACGGGCGTCTGGACGCGGATGCAACCAGGAACGACCGCGTTACCTTCACCATCTATTGGGTACCCGTCTCCACCTCGACCTACAACGGTCCTGTGCGCGCTTACAACCTCTACCATCACACAGCGATCAATGACGCCTTCGCCGGCATTTGGAACCATATCTTCTCACCCACCTTCCTGAATGAAGCGCGCGTAAATGCCGCTGGGTGGCGTTGGAACGAGATTAACAGCAATCCGCAGGAGCCGTTCGGCTTGCCACAGGCGAACATCACGACCATTGGCACGTTGACTGCGTCAGGCCCGGCTACTACCTTCAATTATTTTGGTGCACCCGGACCAAGTGTGTTCAACCAATGGACCTATAGTTACCAGGATGTGGCGACCAAGGTAGCTGGCCGGCATACGGTGAAGTTTGGCGGCGGCGTCACCAGGCTCTACTACCTGAACGAAGCGCCGTATGCAGCCCGGCCGCAGTTCTCTTTTTACAACGTGTGGGACTTCCTCAACGACGCGCCTGAGGCCGAGTCGGGAACGTTCAACCCTTTGACGGGCGTTCCCACGGCCAACAGACAGGATGATCGCACAGACCTTTACGGCTTCTTTGTGCAGGACGACTTCAAGCTCCGGCCGAATCTCACTCTCAACCTGGGTATGCGCTACTCGTATTTTGGACCGCTTTCTTCCAAGGAGAACAATCTGAACGTGGCAGTACTCGGCAGCGGCGCCGATACATTCACTAACTTGCGGGTTCGCAGGGGTGGCAATCTGTATCAGGGACAGAAGTACAACTTCGGTCCCCAGGTCGGTTTCGCCTGGAGCCCGACACGCGATCAAGGGAAGCTTGTGCTCCGCGGCGGCTTCGGCCTGAACTACAACCAGGAAGAAATTGCCATTGCTGCCAACGGTGGAAACAACCCGCCATCGGTATCCAATCCGAACTTTACCAGCGTCTCGCCAACCCAGATTAACTCCGCCATCGCATACGCCATCCCCAGCAACGCGCATTCTCTCTTCGGTTACCCACCCAACCCGAACACGATCGTGAGCTTCAACGCCAATAATCTGCCCACCACCGGCTCAGTCAGCGTTACGGGTTACCCCGCAGCTGTTCCCACGGCCTACACCTACCACTACTCGTTAGACACGCAGTACGATGTTGGCCGGCAGTGGGTGGCAACCTTGGGTTACCAGGGAAGCATGGGGCGTCACATCCTCCACCAGTACAACGCAAACGTGCTCGGCGCGGTGTATGGACAGCCGCTGAATCCGACCGTCAATAGCGTGGACTATTACAACAATGAGGGCATCTCTAATTACAGCGCCCTGCTGGCAGGCCTGAAGCACCAGTTCTCACGCTCGTTCCTTTTGGATACGCAGTACACGTGGTCGAAGAGCATGGACGACGGCTCGCAGCCCTACTATGAAGATCCATACCCCTACAATCCGCGCCTGGCATATGGACGGTCCGACTACAACGTAGGCCAGGCCTTCAAGATCTACGGCATGTGGCAACCTCTGCTCTTCCATGGCAACAGCTTGCTGGAGAAGGTTGCTGGTGGCTGGTCCATTAGCGGCATTTTCAACCTGCACAGCGGCTTCCCTTGGACGCCGACCTACGGCAACATTTCCAATGGCAGCCTCTATTACCAGGGTAGCGGCTATGGGTCCCTACGCCCGGCCGCTTACAAGGGGGGTGCCGGCCAAAGCCAAAGCAATGCTGCCTTTAAAACAGGTGCCGGCATTGGAGGCGCCTACAACAAGAATTATCCTCTGGGTGCTCTCCAGTACTTCACCGTTCCCACGTACACACCGGTCACCGCACCGTTCCCGCAACCTTTGGTCCTCCGCAGGATCCAGGTGTGGCGCGCAACTTCCTAACCGGGCCGAACTACAAGGACGTGGATGCGACCATCAGCAAGGCGTTCGGCATTCCGAAGCTTCCCGTACTGGGCGAGAATGCCAAGTTCGAGATCCGCGCCGATGCCTTCAACGTCTTAAACAATCTGAACTTCGGCGCTGGCAGCATCACGACCAACATCAGCAACGATGGCGTCACCAGCAATCCAAACTTTGGTCAGGCCACCAGCGCACTCGGCTCGCGAACCCTCGATCTCCAGGCGCGCTTTAGCTTCTGTACCGTGACCGCGTGAAGGTCTTGGGTGCCCCAGGTCTCGCTTTTGAGACCTGGGTGTGTACTTCTCCACGCGGTCTTTCTCCGCCGCTGCTTCTTTCCCGCAACCATTCTTGAACCATCGACAATCCGCCTGATGCTGTTCTCTTGTCTTGACGGAGGCTCATTCCTCGTAGGAGGCATTCATGGTGCAATCCAAATGTTCTATCGCCGCGGCAATCACCTTGCTGCTTCTCGGCACTCTGGCCGGCACTTCTGCCTCCTATGCTCAAGAGCGCGTTGCCAATCGATGCCGGCGCGCAGACCACGCCCTTTCCGCATTTCTGGGAACAGATGTTTGGCTCCGGACGCGCGATCCTGACCTTGCGCGAGAGCTATCGTGACGACCTGCGCGCGGTAAAGCAGATAACTGATTTCAAGTACGTGCGCTTTCATGCCATCCTGCACGACGAAGTCGGGGTCTACAACGAGGACGAACACGGCAACCCGGTCTACAACTTTTCCTATGTCGATCAGATCTACGATGGCCTGCTGAAAGATGGGGTTCGCCCAGTGGTCGAGATCAGCTTCATGCCGAAGAAGCTGGCCTTCAATCCCGACGCGCTTCACCCCTTCTGGTACAAGCAGAATGTGTCGCCGCCCAAGAGTCTCGAAGCCTGGGATGCGTTGATGACGCACTTCGCGCAACATCTGGTGGAACGCTATGGCATCGACGAAGTTTCGCAGTGGTATTTCGAAGTCTGGAATGAGCCGAATATCGACTTCTGGGATGGCATTCCGCGAAAGGGATCCTACTTTGAGCTCTATGCGCACACGGCGCGCGCTTTGAAAGCGGTCAGCCCGCGTTTGCGCGTGGGCGGCCCGGCAACCGCGGCCGCCGCCTGGGTCGATGATTTTCTTAAGTACGACGCGGCAAACCATGTACCTGTCGATTTCGTGTCATCGCACGGTTATGCGGATGACACGGTGCAGAATCTCTTCGGCACCAACGAAGACATCCCGATGGACGACCGAGTTTGCCGGGCCATCGCGAAAGTGCGGGGGCAGATCAAGGCCTCTTCCATGCCCGAACCTGCCGCTGTTCTGGACCGAGTGGAACGTGCAGGGTATGAATGAATCGCGCGACACGACGTTTGTCGGGCCGGCCGTTGCCAACACCGTGCGGGAATGCGATGGCAATGTTGACCATGATGTCGTTCTGGACTTTTTCCGATGTGTTTGAAGAAGGCGGTCCGATTGCAAAGCCCTTCGAGGGTGCATTTGGACTCGCGTGCGAAGGGCGGCATCAACAAACCGAGCTATTACGGCTTTGCGTTGCTGCACCAGCTCGGTGATCGGCGCCTTGCCAACCCTGCAAAGAACGTGATCGTCACCAGGAACGCTACAGGCGGCCTGGTGATTGCCGCATGGAATCTGGTCGACCCGGATCAACATTCCAACACGCAGAAGATGGAGCTCGACTTTCACGATGTACAAGCGAATGCAAGCGTCACATTGCAGCGCGTCGATAGCAAGCACGGCAACGTGTTGCCCTGGTATGCTGCGATGGGCAAACCGCTCGATCCAACCCCAGCTCAAGTGGAACAACTGAACAGCGAAACAGCTCTTCCGGCGCCGGAGCGCGCTCACCTTACCGGCGGAAAGCTGGAGCTCGAGCTGGAGCCAAACGCCCTGGTGCTGGTTAAGGTGGATCGCTGACAGCCTACTTGGCGGTCCAGCCGCCATCGATGAGGATGTCGGTCCCGGTCATGAAGCCGGCGAAGTCCGAGCAGAGATAGCATGCCAGGGCGCCGATCTCTTCCACCTTGCCCCATCGTCCCACCGGCATGTTGGCCAGGAACTGCGCATTGACCTCCGGATTGTTCATGAGAGCCGCGTTCATGTCCGTTGCAAACGGGCCCGGGCTGATGGTGTTGACGGTGATTCCTTCCGCCGCCAGTTCCAGCGCCAGGGATCGCGTAAGCCCGAGCAGCGCTGCTTTGGCGGAGGAATAGGGAGTGCGCCCAGGCAGCGAGATATGACCCATGATGGAGGCCATATTCAAAACGCGGCCGTATCCGGTACCCTTCATTCCCGGAACGAAGGCGCGGCACATGAGAAAAGTGGAAATCAAGCTCGAGTCCACGACGCTGCGAAACTCCTCCAGCGAAAAATCGACCAGGTCTTTGCGGATATTCGTTCCCGCGTTGTTGATCAGAATCTGCGCATGGCCGAAGCGCTCCGTGACGGCGCGCGCCACCGCGGCGACGTCCTCTTCCCGCGTCACGTCGCCAACAAATACGGCCGCCGTCCCGCCCCGCTCCGCGATCGCATCGCGGACCGACTCCAGCCGCTTTACATCGCGGGCCACCAGGGCGACTTGGGCGCCCGCCTCCGACAGCGCCTTCGCCATCGCCTCACCCAGCCCGCGGCTCGCCCCGGTGATCACGGCCGTCCGGCCCGAAAGATCAATCTTCATCGCCACCTCATTCCACCCACTGTGGCAAGATCGATACCTCTCGCCCTGCATGCGTTCTTTGCTGGTACCCTGACCGGGCGGATTTTTGCCGCGATATGAGGGCCTGCGGATGAAGGCGAGTCGAACGCGGTACAGCATTGTCGCCCTGGCCATCGGGCTCGCCATCCTCTCCTACGTGCAGCGCGTTGCTATTTCGCAGGCAGCCGGGCCCATCTCCCATGATCTGCACCTCAACAAGGCGCAAATGGGCCTGGTCTTCGGCGCCTTTGGCCTCTCCTACGCTTTGTTCGAAATTCCCATCGGCCTGCTGGGCGATAAGATCGGCGTCCGGCGGGTCTTGCTGCAGATCGTTCTGGGCTGGTCGATCTTTACCGCCTTGACCGGCGCCGCCTGGAACGTCGTCTCGCTCTGGATCATTCGCTTCCTCTTCGGAGCCGGCGAGGCAGGTTGTTTCCCCATCCTCACCCGCATGCTCAGCATGTGGTTGCCGGCGCGCGAACGCGTCACCGCGCAAGCGTTGCTGTGGGCTTTCGCGCGCTGGGGCGGAGCGTTAACGCCGCCGCTGGTGCTGGCCTGCATCGGGCTGATCGGCTGGAGATTGTCGTTCGTGGCCTTCGCCGGCCTGGGCCTGGTGTGGTGCGCCATGTTCTGGTTCTGGTTCAAGGACAATCCCAGGCAGCACACATCGGTCAACGATGCCGAAAGGGAACTGCTCGAAACGTCGCGGGTCTTGATGACTCACCATGCCGGGCAGAAGAACTGGCTATCTTTGCTGCTTACGCCCGAAGTCCTGATTCTTTGCCTGCAGTACTTTTGCGTTTCGTTTACCTGGTACTTCTACATCACCTGGCTGCCGACGTATTTGCGCGAGGGGCGAGGCCAGACGGCGGGCCATGCGGCGGCTTTGTCTGTGCTGCCCCTGCTCTTCGGCGGCTTCGGTGCGATGCTCACCGGGCTGGCTCCGGTGCGTTTGCCGCGCCGCCGGATCGCCTTCTTCGGCCTTCTTGGTACGGCGCTGCTGCTGTTCGTCTTCCTCCGCACCCAGGCGGTGACTGCTCGCCATGCTGTGTATGGGCATGGCCAGCCTCTGCAGCGACCTGACCATGCCGATCTCGTGGGACGCCTGCGTTGAGATCGGCGGCTCCTACACGGCAACGGTAGCGGCCACCATGAACATGCTGGGCAATCTCGCCGGCTTTGTCATGCCGGTCGTTGGCGGATTGATCCTGCAGAAGACCGCCGGCAATTGGGCAGCCCTGATCCATCTGATGATCGCTTCCGACGTGATTGCAGCGCTATGCTGGCTTTACCTCAACCCCGAGCGCGCCGGCCGCCAACGGGAGCGGGAGCGCGGTCTAGGAGAGGCTGAACGCCACACTCAACGCAGAAGGTGCTTCGCTTTGAAGAGGAAACCCACCTGGCGATTGCATGGCGTCTTGGTCTTCTGTTGCTGCTGCCGCTTCTCGGCCTTCGCCGATGCACGAATCACCGTCGACGCAGCGGGGAACTGGCCCATGCCCGGCCGCGACCCTGGGGGCACGCGCTACTCCACCGCTGACGCAAATTACGCCGGCCAATGTGAGCCAGCTGAAGGTGGCGTGGGTCTACCACATGAAGCCGGCCGGGCAGCAGCACAGCCTTTCACCCGTCGGAGGACCAGCCGCTGGTGGTGGGTCCAACCATGTACGTGGTCACCCCCTATAGCCGGGTGGTCGCCCTGGACTCCGCCACCGGCCGCGAACAATGGGTGTTTCAAATTCCCGATGGCGATCAGGCCTCGCGTTCGCGGAGCCACCTACTGGCCGGGCGGAGAGGGCGCGGGCCCGGCAATCATCTTCGGCACCCGCCGCGGCCGCATGTATTCCATCAGCGCCGCCACCGGCCAGCTCAACCAGGAGTTCGGCGACCACGGCATGGTCGACCTGAAGACGCCGGAAGTGATGACCACCGGCAAAGATAAGAGCTATATCCTGCCCTCCCCGCCCGCTCATCTACAAGAACCTGGTGATCACCGGCTCGGGTCCGGGTGAGGGGCCGGGCGGCTTGCACGGCGGCCTTGGCCCCGCCGGCGATACCCGCGCCTGGGATGCGCGCACCGGCAAGCTGGTCTGGACCTTTCACTCCGTGCCTCGCCCGGGCGAGGTGGGCCACGAGACCTGGGCAGGCGACAGCTGGAAAGATCGTTCGGGCGTGAATGTGTGGGGCTACATGACCGTCGATGTTGCGCGCGGCATTCTCTATATGCCCTTCGGCGCTCCCAACAATGACCGCGTCGGCGTCGATCGTCCGGGCAACAACCTCTTCGGCAACTCTCTGGTCGCCGTCAACGCAGACACCGGCAAGCTGTTGTGGTACTTCCAGGTGGTTCACCATGACATTTGGGACCTGGACCTGGAAACGCCACCGACACTGTTCGATGTAAAACATAATGGCAAGACCATTCCGGCGGTGGCCACGGTGAACAAGAATGCACTGATGTTCATTCTCAATCGCGTCACCGGCAAGCCGATCTACGGCGTTGAGGAACGGCCTGTTCCCCAGAGCAATGTTCCTGGGGAGCAGACCTCACCCACCCAGCCCTTCCCGCTCCTGCCTGAGCCGCTGTCGCAAAACACGCTCAGCCGCGACAACCTCTACAAGGACACGCCGGAGCACAAGGCGTGGTGCGAGCAATACGTCGACAGCAACAACATGCTGCTGGGCGAAGTGCCCTATACGCCGACCGCGCTCGACCGCTACACGGTCACCTTGCCGGGCACGCAGGGCGGCGTCAACTACTACGGCGGAGCCTTCGATCCCAGGCTGGGCTTGTTTGTCGTCAATGTGAACAACCTGGGCCAGCCGATGCGGATCATTCGTAACCCGGACGGTAGCTATTCCAACTCCGGGCCGCTCGCCGGCATTGTTCGCTTCTGGAACCCCAGCAACCATCTGCCCTGCACGCCGACGCCGTGGGGTCAGTTGGTCGCCGTCGATGTGAATACCGGCAAGATCGCCTGGCGAACGACGCTGGGAGTGACCGACAGTCTGCCTGCAGGCAAGCAGAATACCGGCCGGCCCGGCCTTGGGCGGCGCCATCGTTACCGCCAGCGGCCTGACCTTCGTCGGCGCCACCGATGATGCTCGCTTCCGCGCCTTCGATACCAAGACCGGCAAGGAGCTCTGGACGGTGAAACTTCCCGCCTCGGCTGAGTCCACTCCGATCACTTACGCGGATGCGAAGGGCCAGCAATATATCGCCGTAGTCGCCACCGGCGGTTTCGGCGATCGGTGCTGCGCTGGCCGAGCGACTCTCTGGTGGTCTTCAGCTTATCGGGTGAGAGCACCAGACACGTTGACCGAGTCGCTGCCTAAACCGCAGAGCGCTGCGCCTGCGGCGAACGACTGCCGCCTCTGTGCCTTCCGCACAGAACTCATTTGCCGCCAGGACCGGGGCATGATCTGACGGTCAGAGTCTGTTCCGGTTGCCACTCGCCAGACGTTAGCCGCCAGCCAACACCTTAGCGCGCAGGAATGGAATAGCCTGGTGCAAATCATGTCCGCACGCGGAGCCGTCGCCACCGACGAAGAATTCGACCAGATCACCGACTACTTAGCCAGGTCGTTTCCGCGAACCGCACCGCCTCCGCAAGTGAAATCTTGGTCCACTGACTCCAGATATGAGCGCCTGCGTCCCGTGATTTTCGCGGGCGTTCGTCTGCTGCACTCGACATAGACCTTGAGTTTTGGGAAGACTTTTCTTAAATAGGGTCACTTGATAGTAAACAAATATGAAAAATATCTAATGAATTACAATATGTTTAAAAAAATATCTTGACAGTCGTATTGTCAGCAGGGATAGATTGGTGACGGGCACCTCTAACTCAGGAGATCGATTATCATGCGTAAACTAATAGTGGCCATACTCTCTCTGTCCTCTCTTATGCTTCACGCTCAGGCAAACACGCCTGCCCAAACCCAGGTCGCCACCAACGGACCTGCGCCGCAAGTCAAGCGTATTTCGACCGGAGTAATCGCTCCCAAGTTGATCTACAAAGTCGATGTCGTCGCAGATTCGACGAAACCGCTCGTCTGCTCAACAATGACTGCAAGGTCGTTGTCGGAATGATTGTCGATAAGACTGGCAAGCCGTCCGACCTGAAGATCGTCAAGTCGGCTGGCGCGGGAGTGGACGCAAGCGTCCTCGCTGCCGTAAGTCAGTACCGCTTCACGCCCGGCATGGTGAGCAATCAACCCATTGCCACTCCTCTCAACCTGGAAGTAGTTATCACCAATTCCTATCGGTAATCACTTCCTCTAGCCAAGACAAGCAAACGGGCGGACAAAAATCCGCCCGTTCTGCTTTTTGTTTCCGCGAATTGATCCGTAAGAAACCCCACCCGTATTCCTGATTCACGAAACCGTAACTCGAGATGTTGGGCTTGGGCGACACAAACGCATCGTGCCCCGCGTCCGTGATCGCAGTGGACTGCATTCCTTATCCGACAAAGGACCTAACGATTCCCCCTGGCCCAGACTCAACCTCCGCTGCGAACCGGAATGCTATCATCCGGTTGCTCAGACCGAATTTCCTATGGATGTGCACGACCGTCTTCTACGGTATACATCTATAGGGAATTCAGCTCTGACAGCGTCGGCGCGTCGGGAATGAAGCGATCTCTTAGAAACTCGGTCACCATGCTCACGCGTGTTGCTTGCGGGAGGAATCGCCTGCGCCCAGAGAGCGCCGGCTTCTCCAAGCCAGCCCTGGCAAGGCCGACCAGTCTGCAGTGCGCTGCCCCGGCGCGATCTGGCCCCGCCTTCGCTCCTGACCCAAGCAAAACTTATACTCTGCCGGAACTGGTCAACCTCGCCGAGCAGAACAACCCGGAAACGCGCGTGGCGTGGGAAAACGCCAAGGCGCGCGCCGCCGACCTGGGAATCAGCAAATCAACTCTGTATCCGACCGTGGCCGCGGTGGCGCTCGCGCAGACGTGCGCGCGACAACCTCTTCTTTGCGCCCGAATTACTATCCGCCAGACGTTGGAGACATTCTCTCCCGCGCTGGAGGTGGATTACACCATCTTCGATTTCGGCAGGCGACTGGAGGAGATCGCCATCAGCAGGAACAATCTGCTGGCCGCCAACTTCCTCTTCAACGATACGCACCGCAAGATTATCTTCCAGGTGATGGCGGCGTACTACCGGGTGCTCAACAGCAAAGGGCAGGAGGATGCGGCGGAAGCCAACCTCAAGAATGCGCAGACCGTGCAGCAGGCCGCCGAAGCGCGTCTCGAACTCGGGCTGGCGACTCTGCCCGATGTGCTCGAGGCCCGCAGCGCGGCCGCGCAGGCAGACTACGATCTGCAGGCGGCGATCGGGGCGTCGGAGATCGCCCACGGCGATCTCGCCACCGCTCTTGGCATTTCGCCGACCAGCCAGTTGCAGGTAGAGAGCATTCAAGCGCTGACCATTCCGCAGGACTTGACGGTCACGGTCGAGACATCCATCGACCAGGCGCTTGCGCAGCGGCCTGACCTGATGCAGCGGGTGGCGGAACTGCGCGCCGCCGGTGCCGAAGTGAAAGCGGCAAAGACGGCTTATCTGCCCACCCTGAGCCTCGATGGCACCGCCGGCCTGGCCAAGAGCTACTGCCGAGCAGGATCAGGCTGCCGGGAGTTTATTCCGCCAACCAGGAGTTCTGGAATGCGCGACTGAGCCTGACCTGGACCTCTTTGATGGGTTCGCGCGCGAAAGCCGGCTGGCCCGAGCGAAAGCCGACCAGAAGCAGGCCGCCGCCGAAGTCGATGCGATCCGCGATCAGGTGGAAAACCAAGTCTGGTCGGCGTACTCCACCGCGCGCACGGCGCTGCGTCAACAGAAGGCGGCGGCCGCACTGCTGGAGGCGGCCTCTTCTTCCTACAACGCGGCGCTGCAGTCCTACACCTACGGAGTGCGCAGCCAGATCGATGTGGTCTCGGCGCAGCGCACTCTTGCAGCCGCGCGCACGGCCGATGTGAGCGCGCGCACGCAACTGTTGACCGGGGTGGCCGCGTTAGCCTTCCAGACCGGCGACCTGCTTCATGCGAAAGGGCCGTGAACCTATGGAAACTGCACGGAATGGACTCGAAATTCGCCATCGCCGCGTGGCCGAGGCATGAACCGGGCCGTCGCAGCCGGAGCATCGTGCGCTCCATGCTGTTGGCTGCCGGATGCTCCCGCGCGCCCTACGTTCAATATCCTGGGCTCGTTTTTTCCCGCATGGATCTTCTGCGGCGTCGCTCGGCATCCTGCTCGCCGTCGCCGTCCGCTTGTTTTTTGTGCGCATCAAGCTTGAGGATCAGCTGCTGTCGCCGCTGATCCTGGTGTATCCCTGCCTGACGGCATTTTTCACCTTCACCCTCTGGCTTGTGTTCTTCAGTTAATCCGGAAAGGAGAAGCGATGCCCGAAAACGACACAGATCCGCAGCGCCAACGTCTCGGCAGGATTGTCAGCATTGCCATCATCGCCGCCGCCTTGATTACGGGTGCTGCTGGTGATCAGCCGACACCAACAAATACCCGCGCACCGATGATGCGGAAGTATTTGCCAACTTCATCGGCATCGCTCCGCAGGTCGATGGCCCCATCACCCAGCTTGCGGTACAGGACAACGCATTCCGCAAACAGGGGGAGCTGCTTTTTCAGATCGATCCGCGGCCCTATGAATACGCGCTGGAGAAAGCGAGGTCCGACCTGACCACGCTGGAAGGCCAGATTGTCGACCAGCGAAGGACGATCGCCTCCCAGGTGAGCGCCGTAGGAGCTGCCCGGGCGAATACCGATAGCGCCGCCGCGAATGTCGATCGCGCCGCGGCCGCGGTGAACGAAGCCAAGGCAAATGTTGCCGACTGCGCAGGCGGCCCTCGACAGCGCCAACGCCGAACTGCTCTACCAGACCAACAACTTTCATCGCATTGAGCCGCTGCTGGCCAAGCAATTCGTCACCGTAGACCAGGTGGATCAGGTGAGAACCGCGGTCACCGCCAGGCAACAGGCGGTGCAGCAGCAGCGCTCGCAACTGCTCTTAGCCGAGGCGCAGGTGGTATCCGCCCAGGCCGCATACGAGCAGACAAAGGCGGCGATGGAGCAAAGCCATGCGCAACTCGGCCAATCGCAGCACAGCGTGCTTACCCTCGATCCGCTCACCGCCCAGCGTGAGGGCCGGGCCTCGGCCATTCGCACCGCGGAGTACAACCTGAACAACTGCAGGGTGTATGCGCCCTTTGATGCGCGGGTGACCAACCTGACCATCTCCCAGGGCGCTTACGCCCATACCGGCCAGCAGGTCTTTACGCTGATCGATACCCGCGTCTGGTGGGCGGTCGCGAACTTCCGCGAGACGCAACTGCACCACATCCAGCCCGGGATGCATGCCGATGTCTACGTGCTCTCCCGGCCTACGGTGCAGATATGACGGCGTGGTCGACAGCGTCGGCTTTGGCGTGCAGCCCGACTCCACGCTGGTGGGGACCTTTACCTCCACCGGGTTGCCGGATGTGCAGCGCTCGTTGAACTGGGTGCATCTGGCCACGCGCTTTCCGGTGCGCGTCCGCATCAACGCGCCGGAGACGGAGCCCTTCCGCCTGAGCGAGTCCGCGGTGGTCGTCATCCGTGGAGACGAGAGCGAAATAGCCATGGCGGCCCAAGGCAAAGCGTTGCCGGCAGTCTCCCAGCCGAGCGCCATCGATGAGGCAGGGAAATGGTTCTGGAATTTCCTGAAGAATGAGCTCGCGCCTTATCCGGGAAGGGCCTGGGTCGTCGGCCGCGTGACCATCTCTGCGACCATCGTCATGGTGCTGGTGATGACGTTCCAGCATTCCCACCGGCTTTCTGGGCGCGATCTTTACCCTCTTCCTCAGCCGGGAAAATCCCACGGCGACCCTCGTCGCCGGGCTTCGGACGATTGCTGCTTTCCTGTTGGCCACGGTCTACACCGTTGCTCGGCGCCGCGATGTTGGTCGACGATCCGCTGACCCACTTCCTGGGGGTTGCCGTCAGCCTCTTCGTCTCCTTTTTCCTGATCAGCATCATTAACGATTACGGGACAGCGGTGGCCTTTGGCTTCACCATTGCCGGCGCCATTCCGCTTTGGGATCGAACCACTCTCAACGTAAACGACCGGGTCGAGAACACACTATGGCTGGCCGGTGTGGTCGCCATGGGCGTGGTGGTGACGATCGTCGTTGAGTATGTCTTCCGCAGCGTCCATCCCACCACTGACCTCACCGAAGGAATCGAGGCCCGCCTGCAGACGGTGGAGAGTGTCTTGCGCTGCGCGGCGGCAGAGCGGCCTCTTGATAGTGAGTCGGAGAAAAGGCTTTCGCTGTATGCGACCGTCGGTACATCGAGGCTGCGAAGGCTCATCCTTCGATCGCGAATACAGCCCGCATTTCAAGGCGCAGATGGGCACGGCGATCGCCCTGGTGGGGCAATTTGGTAGACGTCGCCGCCAACTTCCAACTCGCTCTCGCCGAGCGCGACCGGCGAAGCATCGTCGACGCATGCCGACCGACAAGTCCGCTGCCAGCGTCTGGCGGACGAAGTTGAGATACTTCGCAAAGACCTGGTGCTGCGGCAACTCCCGGAAAAGATCCAGCGGCCATCGCAGGAGGAGCCGTCGAAGCTGCCCTTCTTGTCGACGCATGGAGAGGACCGTTGCGCTCATTCCGGACAGCATTTTCGGGGTCCACGACGTATGCAGCGAGTTCATTCCAGCGCCTTTGGACGAAGAGGCAACCCACGCACTTCTTCGCTCGCCGATGCGTTTTCCAACCCCGCCCACGTGCAATTCGCCTTGCGCGGCACGCTCGCGGCCATGGCCTGTTACATCATCTACACGGCGATTGACTGGCCGGGGCTCAGTACTTCGATAGCGACTTGTATCATCACCGCGCTTTCCACCATCGGCTCATCGCGGCAGAAGCAATTCCTGCGGCTCGGAGGCGCGTTCATTGGCGGCTTTATCTTTGGCATGGGAGCGCAGGTCTTTGTGCTGCCCTACCTCGACTACGATTGCCGGCTTCACTCTCTTGTTTATGGTCGTCACCGCGATCTCCTCCTGGATTGCGACCGCTTCGGCAAGGCTCTCCTATCTTGGCGTGCAGCTTGCCCTGGCCTTTTACCTGATTAACCTGCAGGAGTTCACCATCCAGACTTCGCTCGCCATTGCCCGCGACCGTGTCTTCGGGGTTCTGCTTGGCCTGATGTCGATGTGGCTCATCTACGATCGCTTGTGGGTGAAGAATGCCCTGGATGAAATGCAGACTGTCTTCGCCCGCAATCTGGAGATGTTTGCGGAGCTGGCCGAGCAGTTGCTGGAGAAAGACCAGATAAAAGCAATCAAGCGGATTCGCCAGTTGCGCGATCAGCTCAACGCCGGTTTTCCGGCAGTGACGGCGCAAGCCGACGCGGTCCTTTTCGAGTTTGGCCCCTCGCGTCAGCGAAAGCTGCAGATCCGCGAAGACATCCGGCGATGGCAGCCTGCGATCCGCACGCTGCTGCAGGTGCAAATCACCTCTGCGCAATACCTCGCGCACAAACCGCTCAGCAATCTACCCGAGCCCATCGCCCAGGCTGGCGTCGCGTTCGAAAAGGACATTGCCCAGGTGATGCGCGCCATGGCGAGTGAGGTGAGCGGGAAGCCTGTCGATGCGGTGTCCCGGATATCCGGCTATCTGCCGCGCGGATGCAGCAGGAAGTTCAGCAAGTACTACCAGGACCTCGGCATTCCGGTCCCTGCCCAGGCTTCCGATGTGATGGGCCTCGCCGAGAGTCTCGCAACGATCCTTGCGCCACTCTACGAGGACATCCGCGAGACCTTCGCAGCCCACACCCACGGCATCGGCGCTCACATTCAGCTTCAGCATGGAGAGGCTTGATCGCCGACAGGGCCCCCCGTGGCTGTAGAGCCTGATGGGTGCCCCAGGTTCGCACCAGCGTACCTGGGACGATAATGATTTGTTTCCATTGCTTTTCCAGGAGGGCTCATCCGCACTTACCTTTCCGGGTAGCCGTTGCATCTGATAGGGTTTGCGAGGGCGATTGTGGGGCTTTGCCCGTCTTTTTCGTCCCCGGTACGCTAGTGCGAACCTGGGGCACCCTCCGCTTCGCTAAGCAGACCTGTAGGGAGACCTTGAGTTACAGCATGGCAGGTGCGTACTGGGCTTCGCCATTGCCAAACGACCAGTTTTCCTTCGCCACTTCCACCAGATTGATGAAGACATCCTCCCGGCGCAGCTTCAGCTTTTCGTGCAGGCCGTCGGCAACGGCCTTATAAAAGCGCTGCTTCATCTCCAGCGTTCGCCCGCTGTTCAGCGTGATCTGCATAAAGATGCACTCGTCCGATCGATGCACGCCAAGATAATTCCGGTCGAACTGCAGGCCGGCTTTGCGATGCTCGGTGATGATTTGAAAGAGGTCGTTCTTCGGGGCATTCAGGTCGTCTACCAGTGCCTGGTAGACGACCTGGCCAATCTGTATGCCATACTCCGGTGCCTTGCCTTCAGCGAGATCGATTCGAACGAGGGGCATGCTTTCTCCTTTGGTAACCACGCGCTGTAAAGAAGCTTATCGAATACCTACAGTGTGACCGAAGCTCCTTCCGGGGGGATTAAGGAGGGGTTGTCTGCGACCAATTGACGTAGATCGGGTTGCCCAGCAGCCATAGCCTTGCATCTGGCCCAGCCACTTGCGCGCGAAACCAATGGCGTCTGCCGTCGCTCGTCCACTGCAAATGAAAAGTCTGGTCGGGCGAAGTAATATCCGGATGGGATGAAAAAGGCATCTCTCGTCCATCTTCGAGCAACATGGCTGTCCCCTTTTCCACGCCAACGACATGCAGATCGAAGCGCACCGCGTGGCCTTTCTCTGCAGGCAAGAGATCCCCCATGTGAGCGACCTGATCTTCCCTCTGCGCGCTCGCCTCCAGCCGCCGGTCATGCGAACCCATCAGGTCAACGAAGACGTGGCCAGCGCGGATCCCATCAAGAATGGCGGGCACCGAGAGTTCGGCCGCATAGACCACAGTAGTTGGGCTGCCCACCGAGCCGGCTTGATCGAGCGGCTGCATTGCCCGGTGATTGTCGCTTCCTCCAATGCCGGTTAAGCGGTAACCGTCATCCAGTTGTTTATCCCAAAAAGGAACGCCAGAGAATCCTCTCTGTTCGCTGCCCCCATTCACCGCTTCGACGGCCGTCAGCAGGCGCATATCTACCGGAGATGCCGGCGTCCATCCGCACCCCATACAAATCTCTCCGCTCGGCGCTGTGGGGTGATTGATAGAAGTCAAGGCGCCTAGCCGATCCGCGTTCCGTAACAGGGTGTTTACGTTCGGAACCTTTGCGCTGCCGAGCCGGAAGTCAAGGAAATCCGTAGTTCCCAGGAAGTTCAAATGCCCCTGGAAGGTCGTGATTTCACGGCCTGGAACCAGCAGGACCTTGTCAAAGTAGGGTTGCAACTCGCGCATAGCGTCATATTGCGAGGTTGTGTTGTGGTCCGTGATGGCGATGAAATCGAGACCACGGCGGGCCGCGGCATCTACCGTAAGAAACACCGGACACGAAACCATCTTGCCCGTCTGGCTGGGGCACTGCCCGTCGCTGTGCGCGGTGTGCAGGTGAAGGTCACCGCGATACCAGGCCGGCCCAACGGCGAGTGCTGTCCGCAGTTCGGCGGGCTCTCTTGCCACCAATCCAGTGGATGTGAAGAACACGTGCACGGTGTAGTGCGATGTCACCTGGGGGCGAATGTTGGGTACACCGATCAACACATTCCAATCGCCTGAAGGAATCGGGCCGGGCAGGCAGGACGGCGTGGCATCGGAAAGCCCCACCGTGAGCAGAGATTTGTTCCCGCCGCTCCAGCAGCGGAGCCGCTCTGGATCCAGCAAGCCCAGATCGAGCGCGGTATGTTGCTCCTTCCCGGTGTAAGCAAACGTAATCGTTACCCGTTCAGCGCCCGGCGGCACCACAAAGGGCACTTGAATATAAGTATGGTTTTGCGAACCGCTCACCCTACCTTGTAACACCAGCCCGGTGGGCACAGGCGCCTGGGCGGCGCGCAGAGGAGGCGCACCGAGAAGGCACGCGAGGCCGGCCAAGGTTGAAAGGAATGACAGCCGCTCAAGCATCTTCGAGACTCCAGCAGGAGAGCTGTACACAGGTTATCTCGAAGGCCCTTTAATAGAACAGTTTCAGCGCGAACTGCAGCAACCGGGGGTTGTTCCTGGTGGTCGTAATAGAACTGAAGCCTACGGGGTTGCTGAAATTCAGGTTTCCCGGTTGTCCGAATTGCGGAGTGTTGGTGGTGTTGAACGCTTCTGCCCGGAACTGCAGGCGGACCGTTTCCGTAAAGTTGAAATACTTGAAGACCGATGAATCCAGGTTGTTGAAGCCAGGTCCACGGGCTTGTTGCGCGCCTCCGCCGAGGACGGAGTAGTCGGTCTGGCCAATCTGAGTGGCCAAAGGCGGTTGCGCAAATGCGCTGGGGTTTAACCATTGCGTATGGTTGTGCGGGCCGGCATAGAGACCCTGGCCCGGAACCACATTAGCGCAAGCATCCAAGACCCGCCGCGGTCGTAACCGGGCAATTGATCGTGAATGGCTGGCCGCTCTGGTAGCCATAGATGAAGTTCACCGCCCATCCTCCGAGATGAGCATCCACTGCCCGGTTCGCATCGCTCAGCACTGTCCTGCCGCGGCCGACGGGTAGCTCATACGTACCGGAAAGGTGAAACAGGTCTGCCGCATCGGTATCACACAGGCCGTAGTCCGCCGCGATCCCGAATCCAGGAAGCCACTCGGCCCTGTACTGCTGGTTTTGCGAGGCCTGGGTGTGTTGATTGCTCATGCATTTACTCCAGGTGTAGTTGGCAAGCAGAGACAAACCCGAGCTCAGTTGATGTTCATAGGTTGTCTGCAGGGAGTTATAGCTGCTGTTCGCATTTGTCGTTTCATAGGTTGCATTCCGGGCAAAGCTGGGGAATGGGATGTAGTTCTGAGGATTGGCGCTAGGCGGCAGAATCTCAGAGGGAGAATTGTTATATCCCAGATTGTCCAGGTGTCGACCCATCGTACCCGACATATCCGATCTGAATGGAATCGTGATTCGTGAATTGATCCTGCACAGTCAGATTCACGGTCTGAACGTAAGGAGTCTGAAAGTTGTACTGGCGTCCATACAGATTCAGCCCTTGCCCGCTGTTGATCGTCGGATCCTGCTATGTTGATGTGGCGAGGCTGTTTTCCAAGGTAGCTGTTTGGCCGGTGGGGAGCAGCAGCGGATGCTGGGAGTCAGGACTGTTGAATGTCGATGTGTAGACGAACGGATAGTTGGTGCCCAGCGTTCCGCCATAGCCGAGATTGCCCAGCGCTCCGTAAGCCGGGCCGTAGCCGCCGCGGACGACCAACGTTGGCCGAGCCCGGTAGGCGAACCCAATCTTGGAGCGAAATTCAGTTTCTGCGCATTTCCCAACGTAAGTCCGGAGACGCAGTCAAGCGTGATATTGCTGCTTGCCAGCAACGCATTAAACGAAGCGGACCTGGGTACCTGGCAGCCTTGATTTGACATGTAGTAAATGCCCGTGTTGCCGTTGCCGCCTCCGCTGGAATAAAGTTTGCCTGCCTGCCATTGACTTCGGCATAGGGAGTGAAGTAATCCCAGCGAAGACCGAGGTTCAACGTCAGGTTCGGAGTGACTTTCCAATCATCCTGGAAATATGCTCCGATGTACCAGCGATGGTCGTCCGTAGCGGCGATATTCGATCCCCCGAAGCTACTCAGGCCGCCGACATTATTGACGCCACCATTGCTGACCCCAACGGTGGAGGCCATCGGAACCAGAAGCAAGTCCGCGATTCCGTTCAGGCTGTTATTTTTGTTTGGGATATCGGAGTACTGCCCATTGAAGGTGTAATTTCCTCGGCCTTGCGGCGGCTGGGAGATATTCGCCTTCCAGATCGTCGATTTGAATACCAGTCTTGAAGGTGTGGCCGCGAAGAACCTTGGTCACATTGTCCGATCCTTCGATGCTGTAGACGGTTTGAATCGTCGGGGTGAAATTGCCAACGCCAATATGGGTCAGATGCGCTGATTGGCGAGATCCGAAGTGATGGGTGGGATACCGCCGTTGTTGGCAACCTGCGGCACGCCGCCGATGCCGTACTGGGCGGGAATGCCGAAGGTGTTTCCATAGATGGATCTTTGGAATTTATCGGAGTGAACCATGCCCACGTGCATTTCATTGGTCGAGCGTAGGGCGTAAATACTGTGTTGTAGCCCACGGCCCATGCATAGGCTGGAAAGCTGTCGTTCCGGCCTCCGGTCTCGCCCACAGCCAGGCCAGGCAGACTCGATGGAACGGACCTGTGTAATGAGGCTTCGGTCATACACTCCGAAGAGAGATGTTCTTCTGGTTGATGGTCTCATCGATCCTTATGTCGTAAGAGTTGTCCGTTTCATCCTGGCTTGGAGTCCACGACGAAATTATTTACCAGTCCGCTGTAGATCGGCGCCGGGTAGACCCCGAGCAGCTATGGACTGCATTCGGATCGATGCGCCCCAGCCGGAATGATGTTCAGTCTGAGCGGTCGCTCCGGTGAAGTTCGTCTATGCCCACGACGCTTCCCCGGTATAAAACGGATCGCGAACGTAGGCCAGGTTGCTGCTGGCATTGGTCAATCCCGTCACTGGATCGATAGCGCCGGCGGCAACGCTGCGTGTGGTAGCCGGGTCTAGGATGGTTCCATGTGGGAATATCCGGCCCAGGGCGTCGGTTCGCGGTCCCACCGCTGAACGTAATAAGGTCCTGCAGGTTCGTAAAGCCGCTGTTGATCATGTCCTGCGGTGGGCACCGTGCTGGTTGCAGGTGCCGGCGTGATAATCCGGTCGCCTTGATAGTCAACGAAGAAGAAGGTCCTGTCCTTTCCGTTGTAAACCTTTGGGATATAGACCGGTCCGCCGATCGTTGCGCCAAACTGGTTCTGGCGATACTCCGGCTACCGGCTGGCCATTGTTGAAGAAGATGTTCGCGTCGAAGATCAGTCGTTTCGGAGGTACTCCCACAAGTCTCCGTGAATCGGTTGGTTCCGGATTTGATAGCGGCGTTGATGACCCCTCCGGTGGAGTGTCCGAATTCGGCGTTGAAGTCGCCGTTTTGCAGTTTGAATTCCTGGATGGCGTCGGGGGAGGGATAATCGCGGCATTGCTTCCGACCGAAGAGCCGCCATAGATTTCAATGTTGTCGTTGATGCCGTTCAAACGAAAATCGTTCTGCCACAAATTGACCCCGTCGACCGAGAAGTAGGCGCTGTCCCGTGGTTCCCGAATTGCCGCTGGGTTGTGCGACGGGAGCTGTCGATGTCCCAGCGGAGAGTTGCGCCAAGGAGGTCCCAGTTGCGGCCATTCAGTGGCAGATCGTTGACGGTTTGACTGGTGATGGTTTGGCCGACCGCCGCATTTTCCGCCTGGAGCAGAGGGGCCGCCGCTGTTACGGTGACCTCCTGCTGCACGGCGCCGGTGAGCGAACGCGAATGTCAACCGTCAGGGTGTTCTGGACGATGCACCTCCAGCCCTTGTCAATGAACGTCTGAAAACCCGCCGCTTCTCCACGCAGGGTGTAAGTTCCCGGCCGGATGGCGTTCAGAGAGTAAGTGCCGGTCGATGTGGATTTGGTCGAGAGGGCGTCCCGGTCGCATCATTGGTCAGAGTAATTGTGGCGCGGGGAACAACCGCGCCCGACGGATCCGTGACCGTGCCGGTGATTCCTCCGGTATCGATCTGGGCGAGCAATTGCAGTGGACAGCACGAGGCAACCAACACGCTCAACGCTGCGAAGAACAAAGCGCGTGCCCCAGCAAGACGCACGAACGATTGCAGAAGAGGATTTACGGTTCCATTCGCTGACATGACAGGCCTCTCTAAAAGACTTCAGTGGGCCAATGTTGGCGCTTCCACAGCGCGATTTGGAAGGGGTCTACCCTGTGTTTACACCGAGAGTTTGACGGGTGCGGATCAATTGATCTCACTTCTCCCGGAATGTGTAGCGCAGCTGGAAAATTCCGTAGATTTTCAATAAATTTCATGCGGAACAACAACTTAGCAAGTTTTACCGTTTGTTCTCTTGGATCTGTTACCCTTCCGTGCGTGGACGCTATGAACCAGAGCGACGTCTCACTACCAGATTTCGAGGCAGCCTCGAAAGATGCCGCCGTCAACCCCAATGTGCCAGCCGCCTCCGCGTGGAAATCTGTTTTTAATCTGGCTACCGAGCCGCGCTGGCAGTTGGCTCAGCGCATCGTCGCCAGCCGGAGCTTTGCCAAGTCGGCTTTGCTGTCCCGCTTTCTTCTCTACGTGTGTGAGCGCGAGATTACCGGAAAGACCGCCGAGATCAGCGAACATCAGATCGGTGTTCACGTCTTTGGCCGGCGCCCGGGCTACCACCCCGGAGAAGACAATATCGTAAGGAACTATGCCCGTCAGCTCCGCCATCGTCTGGACCAATATTTCCTGGAGGAAGGCAGAGAGGAGGAGCTTCGCCTCACCATTCCTCGCGGCAAATATGTTCCGGTCTATTCCCCCAATCACTTTCAGGAGCGCCCGTTGCTGGTGGTAACGGAGCACGAAACGGATAGCGGCGGCGTTTTGGAAACGCTGGCGCCTGCCGCGCCTGCCGCGGTATCTGTGCAGCCCGCGCGGCGTCGTCCCTGGCTTGTTCTTGGTCTGGCAGCTTTGCTGTTGCTTGCCTGTCTGGCCATTGCCTGGGCGGTCGCGCATCGCGCTGCCGCGTATTCTGCAGATCCGTCGCATCCCTTGTGGGCGCGGCTCTTCGACAAGAGCCACCAGACACTGATTGTGCCGTCCGACGATGGAATCGTCATGATTCAGAACCTGACCGGTCATCTGGTTCCGTTGTCGGAATACATCAATCGCGATTACCTGTCTCTCAAGAGCCCCTACAACATTGATGAGCAGAACATGAGAGACCTGGACGCGCAGCGTTACACCAATGTTACAGATCTGAATGCGGTGATGAGGTTCTCGCGTCTTCCCGAGGCAAACAGCCGGCCAGCTTATTGTGCGCTATTCGCGCGAGCTTCACATGGAAGACCTCAAAGATGCGAACGTCATTCTTCTGGGATCCAGTTTTTCCAACCCGTGGGCGGAGCTGTTCGAGAAAACCCTCAATTTCGAGTTCGAGTATCAGCCCCATCCGAATGCCTCGCACATCGTGAACAGGCACCCTCAGGCCGGAGAGCTCCCGGTCTACGAGAATGATGCAACCGGGCCCTCTCATCGCACCTATGCGGTCATCGGATTTGTTCCCAATCTCAACAACACGGGATGGGTCCTTCTGGTGGAAGGACTGACCATGGCCGGAACTCAGGCGGCGGTGGACACTCTCTTCAACCGGGGCGTGATGCGGCCGCTTCTCGCGCAGTTCAGGAATGCGGACGGTTCTCTTAACCCATTCGAGATCCTGATTGAGACCAGGAGCTTCGGGTCGGATTCGCCCCAAGCCAGCGTGGTTGCGACCAGGGTGTACAAGAAGCATTCCTGAAACCGCCTTGACGCGACCGGCCGTGAAATCCTTGATCACCGCGCAAGCGAGCGGTTCTCCATGCACTGAGGCCTACTATGCAGCGTCGTGAATTCATCAAGTCCGTGATTGCCCTGGGAGGCGGGCTCGCTGCCGGGCGAGGCAGCGCCTTCTCCCTGCAAGCACCCGCCGCTCGCCGGCGCCTGATGAGGAGGTCAAGCGTGTCCTGGTCATGTTCAAGTGTCATTTCGATGCCGGCTTCATTGACACGCAGGCCGCGGTGGTTCGCCGCTACTTCACCGAGTTCTTTCCCCAGGCGATCCGGGTGGCGGAACAAATGCGCGCAGTCTGGTTCCTGCCGCTACGTCTGGACGACCGGTTCGTGGTTGCTCTACGAGTATCTGGAGCAGGCTACACGCCGAGGATCGCCGGCGCATGGAGCACGCCATCTCCACGCGGCGACATTGCCTGGCATGCCCTTCCCTTCAGCTGGCAAACCGAGCTGATGGATGGGTCGATGATTTCCGGGAGCATCGCCTTGTCCAAGACCCTGGACCGGCGATTTGGCCGAACCACGACCGGAGCCAAGATGACCGATGTGCCCGGTCACACGCGGGGACTCATTGGTCCGCTGGCCGCTCAGGGCGTGAAGTTTCTTGACATCGGCGTGAATGGCGCCAGCACGCCGGCCGAGGTGCCCTCCCTGTTTGTGTGGACAGATCTGCAAGGGGCGTCCCTGGTGGTTATGTACCACCACGAGTATGGCGCTGTTGCGCGTGTGCCAGGTTCGGATCTGGCCATCGCAATCGTGGTGCGAGGACGACAACAGCGGCCCCCACAAGCCGGAAGAGATCGTGGAGATCTGCGCCGATTTGCACCGCCAATTCCCCAATGCCCAGATTATCCCCACCAACCTCACTGAGATCGCGAATGCCGTCGAACCTTACCGAGGCAACTTGCCGCGTGGTGAAGCAGGAGATCGGGGATACGTGGATCTACGGTGTTGCCAGCGATCCTCTTAAGGTTGCCCGGTACCGTGAGGTTGCGCGGCTTCGCCAGACCTGGCTCGCGCAACAGAAATTCCATGCCGGCGACGCTACCGATCTGGCCCTGCTTCGCCACATCCTTCTTGAGCCCGAGCACACCTGGGGCACCGATACCAAAACGTGGCTCGATTTCGACCACTACACCGCCGCACGATCTGGCCGAGATGCTGCACACAAAAAACTACGAGGTGGTGCAGTACAGCTGGGAGGAAAAGCGCCAGGATCTTTTCGATGGAATTGCCACGCTGCCTGCGCCGCTGCGTGATCAGGCGCTGGCCGCCGTGCGCCAGCTTGAAGCAAAGCCGCCGCAGTTGTCGCATCCGTCCAGCCATCCGGGCGGGAAGGAAATAGAGACGGCGCATTTCATCCTCGCGCTGGATCCGGGCACGGGAGCGATCTCTCGCCTGCGCAGCAAACGATCCGGGCGGGAATGGGCCTCCGCCGATCATCCTCTGGCGCTCTTTTCCTACCAGACGCTTTCCCCGCAGGATTACTCGCGATTCTTCTCCAATTACGTGATCAGCACTGCCGATTGGGCGAAGAAGGATTTCGGAAAGCCCAACATCGAGCGTTTTGGAGCGGAGCAGCCGTGACTGGTTGCCATCGTTGGCGGAGCTCGACGTCGAGGAAGATGCGGAAGCCCACCGCCTGCTTGCGCGTCTGGAGATCCGTGATCGCGGAAGCGCTGCAATCGGGACGAGCTGCCTTCCCGGAAAAAATGTATCTGGAACTGCTGCTGCCCAAGGCAGAACCCGTGATCCACCTGAATTTCTACTGGTTTCAGAAGCCCGCCATGCGTCTTCCCGAAGCGCTTTGGCTGAGCTTTCATCCGATCGTCTCCAGATCAGCAGGGCTGGATGATGGATAAATCGGGCGAGCAGGTATCGCCCTTCGACGTCGTTTCCTCCGGCAATCGCCACATGCACGCCGTTTCCACGGGGTTCGGCTATCAAGGATGAAAAGCAGTCTTTCTTTGTGGAGACGCTGGATGCGCCGCTGATCGCGTTCGGAGAAAAATCGCCGCTGAATTTTTCCACGATCGCAACCCGATCTCTCCGGTGGCGTTCACTGCAATCTCTTCAACAACGCCTGGGGAACCAACTACATCATGTGGTTCGGCGAAGATATGCGCTTCCGCTTCGTCCTTCGCGCCTGACTAATCTTGCGCCTCAGGTCTTCGGCGTAAAGCATTTTCACCTTTGGTGTAATGGGAGAAACTGGGCTTCGCGCAGCCGTTCCTCAATGAACGGCTGCACATAACCACCCTCTCCTATTCATAGTAAAGGTGAAAATGTTTTAAAGGGATTGAGCACCTCCACCGCGAGTGCCTTGAAGTCACGAACGTTGCGTGTGACCACGATGAGCTGCCGGACTCGTGCTGTGGCCGCAATCATCGCGTCTTCCAGGAGATGATCCGACCTTCCTTCCATAAGGCGCGCCCACTCGCGAAACATGGTTGCATCCATGGGGATCACCTCGTAGGCTTGGGAAAGCTGGTCGATCCATGCTTCGATAGATTCTGCTTTCGTCCGGTCCTGCCTCCGGGTTCGCTCCGCTCCCGCTTGCAGCTCTCCCAAGGTAAGAGCCGAAATGAAAAGCTCATTGTCGGGCACGCCCTGTATCCACGCGACCACGGCGCCATGCGGTCTCGGTTTACGGAGTTCTGACACGACATTCGTGTCCAACAAGTACATTTATTCAGGCTCACGAGTTTGCCGGCGGCGAAGTCCACCGCGCTCAGGAAGCGAGATTTCGAACCGGGCATTGGGGGTGAGCAGGAGCTCCTTGAGCGAAGGGCGGGCTGCATGCTTGAGGCGGCGCCACTCGTCGATCGGCACCAGTACAGCAGCTTCAACGCCGCGCCGGGTCACCACTTGCGGTCCATCCCGCAGACTTGCATCCAGAAACTCACTGAATCGCGCTTTCGCATCCTGAACCTGCCAAACCATGGAGGAACTCCTTCTCTGACTAGTCATATCACTAGTCAGGAGAAATATCCAGTCCTGGGGTAGTGGAGGGACCTGCGGTCGGCTTTTCGGCGATCCCGTAGCGAGACTTGAGCAGGCCGGTCCTCTATTCCTCGCGTAAGGTTGTGGCTGGATCAATTTTGGCAATTCTGAGCGTAGGGACCGTGGTTGCGAGCGCGGTGACCAGGATCATCGCGACCACTACGGTTACCAAAGTGGCCGCATCGTAGGCCTCCACCCCGTAGAGCACACTCTGCATCATCCTCAGTGCTGCCGCGCAAAAGACCAACCCTAGAACCACGCCCGCCACCGAGGCAAACACCCCGGAGCGGCCAATCTGCGTCATCGCCTGGCCGACGGTCGAGCCCAGGGCAATGCGTATGCCGATCTCGCGCGTCCTCTGCACGACCATGTTGGCCACCAGTGCGAAGATGCCCACCGCACTCAGCAGAAGAGCCAGCGTGGCCATGGTCGTCAGCAAGGCCACTTCGACTCTCTGCGTCGCGAGCGTCTTCGCTTGCAAGTCGTTCATGGCGTAGAAACCGGAAAATGGCAGATCGGGAGCCGCACTGGCCAGGGCGCGCTGCATCTGGGCGGTCAAACCCTCCACGGGACCGGCGGTGCGAACAATCCAGCTTGGCTGGTACCAGGTGAGCATCATCGAGAGAGCCTTGGCATCGTCGACTTGTGCCGCGGGGAGATAGATGGTTTCCTCCGTCGTCATGGGCGCTGAACCTTCGTTCAGTCTTGCGGCGGAGGAGAGCACTGTGTCCGCCACGACTCCCACGATCAACATCTTCTTGTCGAGAGATCGTCCCACCGGGTTCGCACCCTGCAAGAACTTGCGCGCGAAGGTCTGGTTGACGATGACCACGTGCTGCGTATCCGGACCGTCTCCATCGGTGAATGCCCGGCCCGCGAGCACGGGAATCTGCAAGGTGTCGAAATAGCCAGGGGTGACATACACCTGGTTGGTCGTAATCTCCCGTCCCGCCTGCTTGCCATCACTCAGGGTGACACTACTGAGCAGCGCACGCTCATACGGCAGGGTCAGTCCCACGGCGGCATTCTGCACGCCGGGGATCTGGCGCATGGCGGCGAGGCTCTCATCGAGCAGCTTACGGAAGGCCGCCGAGTCCTGGTAGCGGACGTCGTCCAGGGACGCCTTGGCGGTCATCACCCCGGCCGGGTTGAACCCTGGAGGCATGGTTTCCAGATGGATGAGCGTGCGGATCAGCAGGGCAGACGCGGCCAGCAGCACGACCGTCAGGGCGACCTCAAGGGCGATCAATCCTTGACGCAAACGAACGCTGCCCGCGCCGATAACGGCACGGTGTGCAATGGAAGAGTGCAGATCTACTTTCCTGGTGACAAGCGCCGGCAACATGCCGAACAGGACGCTGGTCAGCAGGGAGAGCGCGAGCGCAAAGGCCAGAACGCGGCTATCGAGAGAGACGGTCGCAACCGGCAGAAACTGCTCCGGCAGAAGCAGCAGGAGGCCGCGCAGCGCAAGGTAGCCCACTCCCGTGCCGATCGCTCCTCCTACGAGCGCGAGCATCAGGTTCTCGATCCAAAGCTGCCGCTGAACCTGCCAGCGCGAGGCGCCCAGCGCCATCCGCGTGGCTATCTCGCTGGTTCGGCGCAGCACGCGCACCAGGGTCAGCCCGGCAAGGTTGGCGCAGGCAATGAGCAGAATGAACCCTGCGGCCAGCATCAGGGCCAGCACCTGGGGCCGGAGCGTATCCGTTTCGCTCTTTTGCAAAGGCACACAGTAATAAGTCATTTGCGCGCCGGGATTGGCCGTTGCGAAGTGCTGGAAGCGGGCGCTCCGGGCCCACGCATGGTTGATTTCGGCATCTGCCTGTTGCCAATTTGCGCCGTCGCGCAGCCGCATGATCGGGGTAAAGTTGGTCGCTTGCCCCTCGCCCTCGGGGCTCGGTTGCAGCGCCGTATATAGGTCGGCATTCAAGGGAGTGGTTGCGTTCTCGGGCAGCACGCCCACGATCGTGTACGGTTCGCCTTTCAGGAGGGCGGCCTGTCCCAGGACGTTCAGATTCCCGCCAAAGGCCGTGCGCCACAGGGTGTAGCTTAGGAGCGCCGCCCTCGGACCGTGCGGACGATCCTCCTCCTCTGAGAGAGCGCGTCCGGCCATAGGACGGATGGCCAGCACATCGAAATAGTGTGCGGAGACACGCCCTTCGTGAACATATTGCGCATGGGAACCGATCTGAAGGTTCACCCCTGAGGTCCTTATGGCGGAGACAGCAGAGAGGAGAGAGGGTACGTTGTCACGCAGCAGTTCCCATTGCTCCCCGTCGACGTTCCTTCGCTCATCGGAGGATTGAGAGCCGGTTGTCCGGGCATAGATCGTTCCCATACGTTCCGGATGGGCGTAGGGAAGACTCTCCAGCAGGAGCGCGTTCACGATGGAAAAGATCGCGGTATTCGCCCCGATGCCGAGGGCCAGCGTAACCACTACGGCTGCCGTGAAGCCGGGCGACCTCTTCATCTGCCGGCTCGCATGGCGAAGGTCATTCAAGAGACCGTTCATCGGAATCCCTCCCGAAAGTCAAGGATGCTCTCTTCTGAGCAATTCTTGAACCATACCGGCATCGATTTACTTCGCTGATTTCAAAGCGGGTTCATCGGTTTTCAACAATCCATGCCCGCGCTTGCCTGTTCATAGTTGGACTGCTCTGTTCGCAAATGAACAGCGGCAGACCTATGGTTTCCTGACCTCTCAAATACCCGAGGTGGGAGCCGTATGCGGGAAAGCCGCACCTACGGTTCTGTGCGGGGGGGGGCGCATAGTAGTATGCGTCCCTACCGCGATCCGTATCGTCGTTCAGCGTGATCCTGTTTCCTGGGACAAGCTCGCGAGGAGCCTGATGACTGGGCGGGCGACGGCCCTCGTACAGGGCCGTGAGTCTGACACCGGCGGGTGGCCCAGGTCTCGCTTTTGAGACCTGGGTTGTTGCCCTGTTCAACCTGAGAGACGAGGCTTATACAACCGTGGTGGCATATAGATTTGTAGTTGGGTGTACCGAATATATTCAAGGTTCAGCAGTTCCGCAAAAGCCACCGTACAAAGAAGAGGCAATCCTTGTGTAACCGAAGAAGTAGCTATTGCAAGCATTTGTCAAGAGCAGGGAGGAGGCCCCTATCAATCGCCGGTCGTGTCTGTACGATGCGGCGCCTGCTAAGGCTGCATTGATCCCAATTTCCATGTGTCTCTCCCTTGCCATGCGTATCAGAGTCTATTCTTTGATCGCGTTGGTAAGGGTCTGAACAATGGCAAGATCGAATTCCATGAAATCTGGTGGCCGGTTCACGGGATGGTAGGAATGCTCCGGTAGTGAATCGGCGGCGTTCACATCGTATCCCTGGATGAATTTGGTGGCGACGAACTTGTCGCTTTTCAGCTTTCGCGAGAGCCATTCCATCAGGATTTCCGCCTCGCGTCCTTCCACATCATTAAGGTGGCTGACGCCGACCCTGTTGAGCTTGCGGTCGGGAACCCTGGACCGATCCTGCTGGATCGTGGCGTCGAAAAGTTTTGTCCGGTCGGCTTTGACGCTGGCCTGGGCTTTCTGGACGGTACCGCCCCCGGTCATGGGGTGCGGGAGAGCGTGGCTGAATTCGATCACGTCGGTGAACTTCACCTTACTGAAGCGAACGTGGCCAAGGGGCTCCCCTCCGGCGGTTTTGTCCACGAGATGCAGACTGACCCCATCCTGAATGAGGTCGAGCAGGAGCAGGCTGGATATCAGAGAACGCCTGTGGCGTACAGCTTCTCCGGAAAACCACGCTGCGCAAAGCAGGGCCGCGGAGGGAGGTAAGTCGTTGGCGGAATCGGAGTCGGCGACCACGCGAAGGATCTTCGACGCCATCGCTGCGTCGGTGACACCGGACCTTTGCAGGAACTGGCTGAGGCTGGCGCATATCTCGTCGTAAGGCGCGCCAAGCAGGTGGCTGAGGTTGGGATCGAACATGGGATCGTTTTGGTCGATTCCGCCCTCCATGTACCATCTGGGGTCCGTTTTGCGAGCTTGGTCGGTTCTATGTCCAGTCCCTCTGCCCGGTGCGGGCTCCGTTGCCGAAGGTTGGTAACGACCATCATTTTTCAACGCCTCCTGCCTCAGGAGGCGCTGCTTTGCCTCGCCAACGGGACCGAGATCCGTAATGTAGCTGTCCCATCCGTCGCGGCCGCGATTGACACGCTTCATGAGCATCCGGCCGCCGATGTTGATGAAGACCCGCTTCATGTTCGGAGGCGCGGCAAACATCCACTGCCCAAGCCCGCTCAGGACAAACGGGTTCTGGTGGGTGCCGTCTCCTTCAGGAGGATTTTCAGGTGCGGGCAGCGGCACTTTGTTGGCGAGCGCGAGGATCATGGCTCCGCTGTATACGACATTGTCTTGGTCGAAATTCGGGTCCGTGTGCTTCCTCATGAAGACAAGAATGTGTTCTCTTCCCATCGAAATTCCCTCGCAGGCGTAGATCGAGACCCGTCACACGATGTGATTTTCAGTGGCCCGAATGGCGCAGTGAGCCATTTTACTGCAATCCAAGCCGCCCAGAAGCCTCTGCGTCAAGACGGATCAGAACTCGGCAACGCGCCGGAAGCGCGGTTGCAGAATCTGCGCGCCTGCATCTGTGGCGGAACAGCGACGCACGGAGCGAGCCACAGAGATGACAGCCAAGCGATCTCGGCGAGTAGGGGCCAAATCGAAGAATGGCGCAACCGAAGCTCACGATCTATCCCACCAGGCATCCATCTGAAGAGCAGCGTAGGCGCAACCTGCGACCGACAACACCAGCCGGGTGGGCCAACTCGACTTGCAATCGACACCAACAGAACTCCCACTGATTCAAACGTCAACTTTGAAAAGACATTTCCAATTCGACTCCTGAGTAATTGACTCGGGGCACAAGTTGACGATTCGGTCCTTGCTCAAAATGGATAAGTCCGTATTGCTCCATCTTTCTGAGCGTTCGAGAGAGGTTCGATGTGGCTCTCCCGGATCTTTCCGCCAATTCATTCAAGGATTGGGGATGAGTCTCGAGGATAAGCTTTAGCAAGTCCCGATTTTGGTCTGAGAGCACTTGAGACAAAGTGGCCAAGGATTCAAACCAAACCTTTGGCTCACCTTTCGCCGGGACATATTCGCCCTTCGCTATAGCAATCGTCCTCTTCTTGTAGGCTTCCTGAGAGGCAATGCCGACTTTCAATGTCTTCATGGCGTCGTGGTCCTTTCCTTCAGAATCAGATCGACCTCCACCCAAAAATCCGTCAACAGACTCGCCGCATCGACATAGTCATAAAAGCGGACGCGCTCACCTCGATGCTTGTGGTCATACGCGATGCGTGCCCACGCTCCAGGCCCGGTGCCTTCACGAATGGGATGAGCGTTGTCAAAACCTAAAAGGCGTTCACGTTGCCGTCATGCAGCGTCAGGGAGTAGTCCAGACCATGAGGCTTCTCCGGTCTTACCGAAACCCGCTTAACCTCAAACTTCACCCAGAAGCTGCCCTCCAGGATGAACATCTCGCCGTCGAGCAGGAGGAGGGTATCGAGGCTGCGATCTCTGTTCATCATCTCTCATCTTATCACCCGATGATAACATAAGGGACAATACGGCGACAGGGTGGGAGTGGACCCCTTGTTTATGGATTGGGCGCCATCCAGTCGAGTCGGCTAAGCGGATCGGCGGTGGTGACATCCGAGGCAGCGGTGATAGCGCGGTGTGCGAATCGATGTGCCCGATCAGATACGAGGCGCAAAGCAGTACGCGGTTGTGTGCGCCGGTTACAGAGAAGGCGATTGCTCAGCCGCGACGAAATTTTGGGTGGCCTAGAAGCTGGATACCGAGGGTAGCGTCAAATCGGGGTTCTCGTATTCCAGTGGGGATCGGGCGGACTTGCTCTTCAGCCGAGGTGCCGGGGCGCGTGAGCGCGTGAGCGGTTTTGTGGGCGGTTTGAGCACGCCGAAGATCGCCGGTTTGGGGGTGGGGATCGGGAACATGGATTTCGGGGGAGAGACTCATAAATGCTCCATGTGGTGGATTCGACTGCCGAACGCGTAGACCGATCCTTGGCGGAAATAGCGCAGCTCATCGTTGCACTCGGGATTGAGACAATGTCCAATCATGGAATCGATCTTTCAACCTGTCGCGGGCCACACTCGTTCACCATCAGTAGGTGCCCCGAACGTGGTTCACTACCGGTGTAATCCAGATTAGATTACTCACCCAAACGGGTGAGTAATCCCACAAAAGTGGCAGACTCTCACGATTAGTTACTAAGACACTCGAAGGGTCGGAATTCTAGTAACCTCCAAGACGTGTTCATCGGCGTCGTGCCGGGGTCATCCGCCTGCGGCCCTACACGCCGTGCAGCTCCGCTTGTGCGCACACATGCGATCGTTGGCTGCATCCCTCTCGTCCAACGCGTGTTGCTTAAACTGTGCTGCAGGCGTTGAAGCTGTTGGTCGCGCGGCGGAGCAAGCAGATTCCCTTTTGGCAAGCGCACTAGTTTTCGTGCAGTGGCGCGAAATACCTGGTCTCCGGAGAAAAGACCGCCACGCCGATGTTGACAAACTCCAGCGACACAGGATCATGGACATACCGCAGGACACTAAACTGTACGCGACTTTCATACGAGAAACCTCCGGACTGCTTCGGCAAACTCTGCGGCAATGATCCCGTAGGGTGCAGAGGTGCTCTTTGATCTTTGGCAGACTATCGTTGTTCCATTCGCGTGGCACGTCTGCCACGATCTCGGCAAGCACGACGTCTGTGAGGCCGGCCAGTAAGGCGGTAAATTCCGTGATATCGTGAAGCGCTCGAATTGGGTGGCAACGAGCTTCCGGATCATGGGAACGGCACAGGACCTTTAATGCGACAAAGAACCCGATACGACTCCCGAAAGGCACTGGGAATACAGTATGCCACCATCGAGGCGAAAAGAGGGTTCCGCGCTGGGGTGTGGTGGGCGGTGGTGACAACTTTGGGTAATACGGCGACGGGGAGCGCCGGGATAAACCGGCACATTGCAGCCAGGCGAGTACTGGCCGACTTGGAGAATCTTCCTGGGGCACGCCGGGATGCCCGGCGAGGATCGGTCTGATCTATGGCTTGCTCGGCGATGCGGATCGTGCCTTCGGCTGGCTGGAAAAAGCGATCCGCCACCGCGAGCCGACGATCCTGTGGATGAAAAATCAGCCGAGGATGGCTTGTCTGCGATCGGGATCGGCGCTTTGCGCCATCGCTCAAGAGTTTGAACCTTTCCGAAGCGTGATCGCGCAATTTCAGACAGACGGAAGACACCGCGCCCGAGGCGCGTGGAGGAGAACAAAATGGGAGGCGGTATAAGCCACCTCCCATTTCTCTCACTCGCTACTGGTTTACGCGGCCTTGCTGGAAGCTTGGGCTTCGAGGGTCTTCTCGCCGCCAACATTGACTTTGATCTGCGTGGGCTTGGCTTCGGCCTTCTTGGCGAGGTTGATCTTCAGCACGCCCTTGTCACAGTGGGCGCTCACTTGCCCCGGATCCACGGAGCTGGGAAGCGTGAACGAGCGGGTAAAGCTTCCGTATTGCCGCTCGACGCGACGGAAGTTCTCCTCTTTCTCTTCCTTCTCGATCTTGCGCTCGCCATGGACGGTGAGGGTGTTGTTCTGAATGCGGACATCAATGTCTTTTTCGTCGATGCCCGGGACTTCAATCTTCAGAATAATGTTGTGCTCGTCTTCGTAGATGTCCACCGGCGGTGCGAGGGTGGTGGTTGTCAACGCCTCTTCCGGGCCTTCGGGGCTGTACGACTCACGGAAAAGACGGTTCATGCGATTCATGCGGTCTTGCATGGCGGAAAATTCGCGGAGAGATTCCCAACCGGTCAATAGTGTCATGACGCAGTTCCTCCTTAGCAGTAATCTAAGAGGAAAAACTTCAGATGGGCTGACTTAGTTCAGTGAACCTGAAAGAGTAAGAAGAGAAACTTGCTCAACAATAACGCTAGGCTTGTGCGCTACGGTTGTCAAGAGGCAGTACTGTCCTGATATGATTGCTACTCTTCGAAAGCTCGCGCTCGAAATAACTTCAATTTTGCGTGACCAGGTCATTGTCACCGTGAATGTAGGCCCTAGCCGCACGGAACGTACACAACGACCACAGCCATAAGAGCGTAGACTGTAGATGTCCGCAAAAGATCCTTCCTCGCCTCCAGCCCTGGAAATGCTCCAGACGAGCCCAGTCTTGGTATGCAACGGCACGAGATGGAGCATCTATGAGTATGCAACAGGAATCTGATGTCCACAATCACTTGTCCAACCAACCAAGCATTGTAGGGAGCAAGCACAACTCGGCCATGCAGTGCGCAAATCCACAATGTTCTAAGGAGCTGCTCTATCTCCGCGAGGGAACGCTCGAGCTGCTCGAATTGGAATCGCATTCTGACGATCAGTTCCGGTCAGACGAGGGCGCATTTGCGATGAGGTCCTTACCCAGCAAGTTTTTTTGGCTTTGTGGTGAGTGCACGAAGACACACATCGTAAAGCGATGGACAACCTCCGGCCTTGTCCTGGTGCTTCGCAACCAGAAGACGGCTGGCAGCCACCCCAATCTGGCTGCTCGTCCAGCCACCGCCGCAACTACGCGGCCACTTCCGGCGTCACTGACTGTCCCGCCCATACCGCCGATGGGGCATCCGCTCCATCGGCCCGCTTTGCTTGTGCAGCGGAGAGATTTTCTTGGCCCAAAGGCAGGCTGACCCCGAAGACCTTCTCGAACCTCCCGCAGCGTGCCCTTGGCTTGCAGGACCCGGGAACGAGAATGGAGCGCGGTGACATTCAGGTTGTCACTTTAGGGAATCCCGGGGACAGGAACGTGTGAAAAATCGAGCAATTAATCTGCAGAGCTGCAGACGATAATCCTGCCAAAGCCAGCACGTACTCGCCTGGACGAAGCGGCCGTACTGCACTCCTCCGAACTTTTTTAATTAGGAATGAGGATTGTTGCCATATCCACTCCCGTATTGCCTGTCGCTTTCTGGTATGCGTACACCGTTATTTCGTGGGCGCCCGGAAGCGGCTGTTCCCATATCCCAGCGAACTGGCCGGGTGTGCCGGCAGCGTCTACAAACTGCAAGGGAATCGTCGCCGCAGCACCGTTTGCTCCACCGATGACGGCTGCCACTTCGAACTCATCCGGCAGCCACGGTTGTTGATCGGCTGGCAGCTCCGGGCAGACAACCTTCGACCCCTCGCTCTTGTAATCGATAGGACAGCCACACATCATGGCCGCGTGTGCCTGAATGCGCAGCCCTGCAAGTGATTTCGCTTGGTAGTTTGCGGGTGGAGAAACGATCTGTACGATCAAACCGGGGAGTTCGAGAACAAACCCATCTCCGTCGACGATATCCCTTCCTGGATAGACCCACTGCGTAGCGGAAACTGTGTTTGCCGATCGCGGGACGCCCAGCGGCCCATAGGCCGTGACCTCAATCCGTCTTGGCCGATCGAGCTTCAAATCGGCCGTATAGCTGGAGGCATCCGTGGTGGGTAGTGGCTCGCCACGTCGAAGGCGCGCACACATCACTCCGCCCGGGCCGTCTAATCCCGACTCGCCACTGGTGGCACCCTTCGCCAGCAGTTCCTTGGTGTGTGCGTCTCGGATGGTGATCGACGCACCTCCGATATCGTCGCCCAAAAACTTTCCGCCACGTGCCATGACCCGTACACAGATCTTCGTGGAAATTGCTTTCGTGCCGGGGCTGCCGGCATGCCCCCCGGCATTCTGCATGGCAAACGCCACGTTTGCCTGCCGGATGGCTACGACGGATGCGAACCCGCTCAGCAGCAGACGCCGGCTCAATGTTCCTGCTGCTATTCCCGGGGCGTCGGCCATCGCGCATCTCCTGCAATCGTAATCAAGGCGGCAAGGCGCACAGCGCGCCTGAAGCCGGTTTGTCTCACTCCGCTTTGAAACCATCAACCCCGGGCACGGTTGATAAGCAGATCCTGCGTTGAAAGCCCACCTGCAGCATCCACAACCGATGGAAAAACCGCGCACACCTTCCGGAATTCGCCAAGATCGTACAGGGACCTGTTGGCACCGTCAAGACGGCCATGTTCCTTGTGATCCGCTCAAGGCTTTAACTTTCAATCCCGGGAATCCCGGGGACAGGCCGTGGATCGCTTTCATCGGTGTTTGGCACGGCCGGAAGCACCACGAAAAAGAAGCAACCAACGACAGTCGAACGTCTTCATGAAGTTCTTTTAAGAATTGCCGGGGCTTACTGGTTGTATTATTCCGGCACTGGGAAAGACAACAAACTGTAAAACGCCAAATTTCCTCCGTTTGGCGAGAGACAGCCGAACCCATTTCGCGTGCTTGATTGAAAGGTGAAGCGTTGCCTTTGAATGCCAAAGTCTTGGTTAGTTACTGGCCGAATGCGCTGCTTGGCGCCTTCCTGATAGGCCTTGCGTTAGATTTCTTCTTTCGGTTTTTCTGCCGAGCTGTCATGCTGCGCTTCTCTCTCAAGCGGATCGCTAAAAGCCTGCGGCGGCTGGAAATAGCAAACACGCAGACCAGTGGTGATCCGCATGCACTGATGGGCCGGGTCAAGTCAGGGGCAAGATTCTCGGGGCTCTGGGCCAATTACTCGAAGACTCTTCATGCCCAACGTGGAACAGATGAGAGTGGGCAGCAGAGAATTTCCTGCTGGCGCGCCACCGCCCTGGCTGAAACTTTCTTCACCCAGCAAGCGCTGGTGGATTCTCCGCTGCGCACAGAGTACTTCAAACACCTTCCAGGCATCCTTACCGGCCTGGGGATCATTGGCACTTTCGCCGGCTTGATCCGGGGCCTCAATCACTTCGACGTGTCACTGGAACCGGAGAAAGTCCAACTCGCACTCGGCAACCTGATTAAGGCGGTGGGCCACGCCTTCTACTTTTCCGCGGCAGCGATTTGCCTGGCGATATTTTTCACCTTCCTGGAAAAGCTTTTGTTGAACATGTGCTACCGGCAGGTGGAAGCGATTCAACAGGCCATCGACGGAATTTTTCATGCGGGCGTAGGGGAAGAGTATCTGGAACGGCTGGTGAAGGCATCGGAGACATCCGCCACGCAAGCTCTCCATATTAAGGATGCCCTGGTCGCCGATCTTAAACAGGTTTTGACCGAGATGACTGCCCAGCAGGTATCAGCCTCGGCTCGAGACAGCAGCCGAATATCCACGGACGTGGGCAAGGTGATCGCTGAAAGCCTTGGAGGCCCGATTGAAGGGTATCTCGGTCGCGGTTGAGCGAGCCGGCGCCATCCAGGCTGACGCCATCAACACCATGCTGTTGGATGTGCTGGCCAGGTTTACCGAGCAGATGCAGGAGATGTTCGGCGGGCAGATGAAAGGGATGGGCGATCTGCTGCTGCAAACGACACAGTCCATGCAGGAGACGACGAGCCGGTTTGAGCGGCTTGCTACCAGTGTGGACTCAGCTGGTAAGAACGTGACCGACGCGATGGCCGTGGTGGGACAGTTGCACGATCAGGCCAGAGACACCGCCGAGCGTCACCATGAGCAGAGCGCCAGGTTCGCGGATCAGACGGGTGCAACCGTCATGGGTTTGACAAAGGAAGTCGAGAACCTCCTCCGCCAGTCGGGCGAAACCAGCCGCTCTCTTCAAGGCAGCGTGGCCGCAATCGGCGATGTAACGCGCGACGCAATCGTTCGCATGAATTCAGGGGCCGAACTGCTTTACGTTGCATCCAGGGAGTTTGCCAAGGCCGGTGAGGGAGTCATTGCATCGATGAAGGGATCAAGCGGGGCCATTGACAGGATCCAGGCAGCGACCCTTTCGCTTAGTAGTGCGATGAACGGCACGACGGAAGCCGTTGCCGACTACAAGAAGAATCGGGAGGCATTCGCCATGATAGTTACGGATCTCAAAACCACCATGCAGAACGCCAAAAAAGAAGCTTTCATGACATCGGATCTGGTCGAAAAGCTGCAGGGCGCTGCTTCCCAGTTAGGGCTTGCGCAGAGGCAATCGGAAGACTACCTGCGCGGCATCAATGAGGTTCTGACCAAGGCTCACGAAGCCTTCGCGGTCAACATCGAGAAGACCTTGAATCGTGGAAATGCTCAATTTCATGTTGAGCTCTCAACCGCAGTGGGTTTGCTTTCGGCCGGAGTACAGGACCTCGGGGACATGTTCGAGAGGGTAGCGGCGAATAGGTAAACGGAAGATGCTTGGACTCAAGACCTCATCCAGAAGAGCGAACAAAGACGAAGCAGAAAAGCCATTTTGGATCTCATTTTCCGATATGATGACGGCTCTCATGGTCCTGTTCCTGGTAGCGATGGCTGTAGCTCTGCTGGCAGTCACGGCGCCGGCGGTAAAAGGAAACAACCAGAAAGAGCACGCATTGCCGCTATTCAATCGTGCCTCAGCGATCTGCAGGCGGTCACCCGGGCGTATCCCGGGGTGGTGCTAGCGGAGCAGTCGATTGACTTCGGCATCCTGGCCAACTTCCAAAATAACAGCAGCGCCCTGACCCAGACTCAGCAGCAGTTCTTGCGCCAGTTTGTTCCTCGCGTGCTCAACATTGCCAGGCAATCGGTCTGTCAGGCCTGGCTCAAGAGGGTGGTGGTCGAAGGCTTCGCCAGTCAGGGCGGGACCTACCTCTATAACATGGACCTGAGCGCCCAACGATCGGAACGGGTCTTGTGTGCCCTGTTGGATACCGGCGTAGGCGATCCTATGAGTGAAGAGGATCGCCGGATGATTCAGAGCATCTTTTCTGTCGGAGGTTACTCGACCAGCACCATCAGAAAGACCCCTGAAGAGAGCCGCCGCATCGAGCTGACACTCGAGTTCTACGCTTTGCGGGAACCGGAAGAGATACCGCCCGCCCCAGCGAACTTTAGATGAGTGACGCCAGCTGTCCGATAGGTCCAAGATGAATCGCTATCTCAGCGACCTGAGCATAAGCCTGGTTCAGGCTACGGGTTGTTCGTTCGGCATCAGCGCGAGCGAATACTGGGGTAATCCAAAGCCGATGTCCAGGGTGCTGGCGCTGGTCAGCGGCCGTTTTGAGAGTCCGCTGGTCAGCGTCAATCGGCGATCGGTCTCGCAGGCCGTGCTGAGATACCGGAATTCCCGCGAGCTGACCGACTATCTGGATATCAAATACGTTTGCATCGGAGCCTCGGAAGAGTTTTCCGGATGGTGCCTCCTGGAAGATGCCGGCCTTCTTGACAAACTCCTGAAGCTTGCTCAGGCGGTCCCTGATCGATGGCGCCTGAAGTTTTTCTCCTGCCTCCTTCGCAGCTACTGGTCCTTTCCACGAGATGATGAAAATACGACGCCTGCGTCAAAGATCGGGTGGGCCAAGCTTCGTGGCTGGCTTGATGGGCAAAGGATCTATCTCAGCGGGTCGATCCAAACCAAACCGCTGTGGTTTCAAACCCTCAATAACCACGCGAATTTACTCGCCGACCGGCCTTGCAAGCGTTATGGGCAAGAGCTGCTGACCGGTGTCAGCGCCAGCCTGAATGAAGCTCTGGAGCATCTTGGAGTTCCCTCCGATTCGTGGCTGCGGAACGAAGCCATCGATGCGCAGATGCAGGCAGGCGTTGATCTTAAGGATGTAGCCTTTCAATCCTGCTTATCGCGCCTGGTGGACGTGGCCAGCGGTAAAACTGAGTTTAGGTTATCCCGGAGCATTGCCACCCGCTGCCTGGCGCGGCTGGTTTCCCGATATGCAGCCTGCAGCAGCAGGCCGGAACACATGGCCCTGCGCGATGCGGCCATTGCGTTGATCGGAAATCCCTGGTTGCACCGTACGGCTTGGGATTCATATGTTCTCGACCAATACGGCCGCCCTGATGACGACGCCAGGGAGATGGTGAATGGTTGGCTGAAGGTACGTCTCATTAAAGATTTCTTCGATTTGCTGAGCGAGGATCGGTCGGCGGACAGCCGCCGCCTCAACTACTGGTTGGGTTTTGAGCCCATGATCGAGGACATGTGGTTCGCGTTGGGCGCCGATGCGATGAGTGACAGGAGAAAAGACTACACCGAGTTCCGGCAACGGGCGAACGGCCGTCTTCTCGATTTGGTTGGCGCCACCCCAACGATCAATAATGCCTTCCTTATGCACATTGGCGAATATGTGGTGATCGAGTTTGGGATCACGGGAAATGCATGCTTTGCCTATCGGTACAATGACCTTCCCGCACGCATCAAGCGGCGTCTTAATAGCGGGACCACCCAGGCGCTGATCGATATTGCGGAGTTGAAAGAGGCAGGCTATGAAGTTCGGCTCCTTCACCAGGGGAGCTGGGAACCAAAGTTCGACGCAGCCATATGTCCTCTTCTTGGGTTCATACCCTCCGGGGGCGGCGACCCCCGCTCGCCGCGCGGAGCCCTGCCGGCGAAGAACGTTCAAGACGCGCGCACCAGTGCCCCCGTCTACCCTTGGCGGACATCCTTCAGCCGTCTGGACTTTGAACGATTCATCTCCAGGTTTGGCTTGGCGGTCGATGATCGGGTCCCAAGGGCGGTTGTCTCTGGGTGCGAACAGATGCCGCCAACCCGCAAGTGTGCGAATCGCTGAAGAACTGGGGATTTAGCTATAGGGACGGCAAGGGGTGGTGGAGGGAGTAGCAAAGATGGGCCACCGAAATTTCTTTTCACGTGCAGAACGCGAGGCCAATATGCACAAGCTGGCCGGTCCTGACAGGCTGGTGCGTTCCTACAAGTCCACCGGCTTGTCATTTACAGCAGAATCCAGGCGCGAGGACTGGTTTCCTGTTCCTTTTGGCATGGGCGAGACGTTCGATCTGGCTTCGTTCCTATCGCAATTGGAAGAACAAGGATTCGGCTGACTTCAACTCTGGCGAGCTGTTTGTTACCTGGCAGCAGGTTTATCAAATTAAGAGCTCCCGGGATTATGGCACTAGCTATCCGCTACTGATGCTTCCCGCCCACGAGCCCTCTTCGGCCTTGCCTGGCGAGCCATGGTTCCTTCTCCGATGCGGACTTCTCTATTTTTATCTCACACTGGGCCGCATCCGATGGCGCACCGGTCTGGGAGAATCCTCGGATCACCGGGGCCATCGTCGCAACCGATCAGCAAGTGGCGTCTTCTTGATTGCGAAGTGTGGAAGACCCTCACGGCCGTGGCCGCCTTCCATGAACGGAAGATGCAGGATCGCACCGCTGAATCGAACCAGATTGCTGGGCGAACATCCGTCGACATGCCAAGGCGGCCGAGGCTCAGCTCTCTCATTTTCTTGAGTCGACGGTGGTCGTTGCCCCTGAAAAGTTGACCATGGAGTTGCGCAAAAGCGAGATCGCAGGCGGCAAGGTCATCGAGGTCCTGCCAAACTTTCAGGGTCAACCGCCGGGTTGGCTGGACAGACGTTTGATCGATTTGGTCAAGTAGAGATCGCTATGAGGTGGCTCACGGTGAAGGGCTGACTCACGTGGTCATCACTCCCGAGGTGCATACGGTCTTGAGAGAAATAAAGCGGATGCCTGGCCCGGGGTGGCGGGCGAGCGGGCCGAAGCCTTTCTCAGAAATCCCTTTGCCACCCTGGGCCCGGATGCGGCAAGGTCATTGACGCAGCGCAATTCGAGCAGGCCAGAGCCAAAGGCCGGCATATCGTTTGCAAGGTTTACCGCGCAGCTGGAGCATGATCGCCCTCATTCAAGGTTGAGGGTCGAGCCTGGTGTGGAAGAGGGGGATTTGCAGAAGGATCCTCCGCGCGTGCTGCCTTTTGCGGACCCGGACGAGCTGGAAAAATTCATTGCCAAGGTTGAAGAACGGATGGGCCGCGAGGCCCAATGCTGTCCCTGGCAGGGTATGAATTGGAAATCCTGGGGGACACGCCGGACCAGTTGGCCATTTTAGCGGCGGCTCTCCAGAATGGCGTCGCGAAAGGAATACAAGCCCTCGGAAATCTTCGATCTCTCGTCTACTCGGAGAGGGTCGAGGGATTTGGCCAGGAGAAGCCCTATTACCTTGCCCTTCATTGCGCGCCAAAGGGATGCGGACGGCTGGTTTCCGGACAATGTCATCTTCGGCCGCGCAATATAAGCCGGAGGGATCTGAAAAACCCGTCGCAACGCCTCTCTGCCCCAGGAGGATTTCCAGCAATTCGAGCGGGCGCTGCGGAGGCCGCGAAGGACAGAGACCGAACTGAGTTTGTGCCGGCAGGTTTCCCGAAGCCCATTACGGTGGCACGAAGCCGAAGCCATAGTGACGGCCTTCAAGGAAACGCAGCGGGACCTCGCGGCCCGAAATTCGATCCGGAGAAGGCCAAGGCCCGGCTGCGGCGAAGAGAATGGCCTCATCGTCAAGTCGAATGTCGACGAGAGTCGACTACGCGGAGCCTTCGGCGATCTCTTAGCTCCCACAGAGAACCAACCTCTTCTGCCCACGGCACTGAAGAACAGATGTCATCCCTTAGAGACATCAACTGAACGGCGTTGCATGGCTTCAACATCTGTGGGGTCGCTCACCGGGGGCCTGTCGAGGAGCGCTGCTCGCCGATGATATGGGCCTGGGAAAAACACTCCAATTGCTCACCTTTATCGCCTGGTGCCTTGAACATGACCCGGCCATCGATCCTTTTCTTATTGTGGCGCCCGTCGCCCTTGCTGGAAAACTGGAAGCAAGAGATTGACAAGTTCTTCGAGCCGGGAACACTCCCGGTGCTGACCCTTTATGGTCCCGCTTTGCGCGAGAAACGACTGCCTCGGACCAGCAATTCAAGATGAGCTGTTACATGCTGGTATTGCCCGATTACTTATCCGCGGTTGGCTGGGGAACGCGAAGGTAGTACTTACCACGTATGAGACGCTTAGGGACCTTGAGTTTTCGCTTGCCAGGCAGAAGTGGTCGGTTATGGTCTGCGATGAGGCACAGAAGATCAAGACGCCTAACGCGATGGTGTCTCGAGCTGCAAAAAAGCAAAATGCGCGCTTTAAGATCGCTTGCACCGGCACACCCGTCGAAAACTACGTTAACCGACCTGTGGTGTCTCTTCGATTTCATTCAGCCCGGTCTGCTTGGTTCCCTGAGGGATTTCGGAGAACGGTATCGAAGACCGATTGAGGCAGAGACCGAAGAAGAGAAGGCCCGACGTGGAGGGAGCTGAGAAGGCTGATTGCGCCGCAAACGCTCCGAAGAACCAAAGCGGAGGTGGCACAGGATCTACCGTGCAAGATCGTCGACGCGGCTGCCGCGCTCTCCCCATCTCGGAAAGACAACGGCCTATTACGGCAACGCGCTGGCGCAATTCAGGAGGGCCACGGCGCCGGCTCTTCAGCCGGTTTGAATAATCATTTGGGACTTCTTCTCCACCTGCGGACGGTCTGCTCCGATCCCAGACCACCGGGACCCGTTCCCTGAAGCCGCAACCCCTGGCCGAGTTGGAACGATACTCGCCAAAGATGAGGTGGATGCTCACCGAGCTGGCTCGCATCAAGCCAAGAGGAGAGAAAGCAATCGTGTTTTGCGAGTTCAAGGACTTGCAACGCACGATTCAGCGCGCCATCGTGGAGCGGCTCGGTTTTGTTGCGGACATCATCAACGGCGACACGTCCGCAGGCAGGGAAAGGCAGATAACCGACAAAAGAGGCTCAGGATTTTTCAACAAAAGCCGGTTTTGGGGTCATCATTCTTTCCCCGCTGGCGGTTGGTTTTGGTGTGAATATTCAAGCAGCGAACCACGTGATCCATTTCACTCGGACCTGGAATCCGGCACGAGAGGACCAGGCTACAGACCGCGCGCTACCGGATCGGCCAGACCAAGGACGTTTTTGTCTACTATCCCGTCGTGGTGGCGGGAGACTTTGTCACGTTCGATGAAAAGCTGGACCAACTGCTCGAGATCAAGCGAAAGCTCTCGCAAGACATGCTGAACGGTTGCGGTGATGTCGGGCCCTCCGATTTTTCTGATCTTCAGGATGTGGGAGGTTCAACCGTTTTCGACACTCTCCGCGACAGCCGGGGCCTTGAGATCCTGGAGCAGGTTTTGCATAGGCCGTCCTGAGACCGCGCGGATTTACTTCTACGATGGAGTCGGGGAACATCTTACTTGCCGGATATGCGAGTCTGTTTCATGCCGAAGGCACCGAGAAATGAATCGGCGACTGCTACTTCAAGGTTCCTGGGAGCTTTCCCTCCAGGTTTGCGGAGGAAGACGTTGCGGTAAATGAGTGGGCCGAGCAAAAGGGCAAATCCTACCTCAGGGTCCAGATCGGGCCTAAGGATACCGCGCTGCTTGCCGCGCCGCATCATGTTGCCGAGAGCTTTGCGAGCCGGCTCAATCACCCGGGAACGCCAGGCATCTCCGAAGATGCGATTGTGTGAAGCGTAGGCAATCAAATGGGGCATAATCCGTTCTCGCATCACCTTGCGGTCGGCCGCCGGGTCATGCTGCAACTGCGCGATCAGATCCGCACGAAAGTCGCCTGAGTCGAAGACGGGCGGCTCCTTGTCCAGGCCGTGGAGGTAGGCAAGTACCTCAAGGCATAAGGAGTCCTTGTCTGGCCAATGGCGGTAAATGGTCGCTTTGCTGACCCCGAGGCCCTGGCTATCGCGTCCATACTGGTGGCCTCAATGCCACGCTCGGCAAAAAGGGTCACTGCCGCCTCGATGACCTGACTGTGCGCCCGTTCACTTTTCTGTTTCGCCATGGTTAGGGAAAGCCGGTTCTACACTTCGATTTTAGAGAACAGGTACGCACCGGTGGTGACAAAGACGGCGGCGATCATGGCCAGAATGGAGAGATCGAACGCAGCGTTGAAATGCCATGCGTTGATCAGCACGCCGCGAAGGCCATCGACGCCATAGGTCAGAGGATCGAGCCGCGTGATCAACGCCATGAATGCAGGGAGATTGGCCAGCGGAAAGAGCGCGCCGGAAAGAAAGAAGATCGGCATTACCAGGAAGTTCATGACCAGCTGAAATCCCTGCATGTCCTTGATGACGGAGCCGATCGCGGTGCCCAGGGCGGCGAAGACAACGGCAATCATGATGACGAAAAGAAAGGCAGCCGGAATGGCCACCCAGCTCTGAGGGCGGAAGCCGGCAATCAGGCAGATGATCAGAATCAGCGAGCCCTGAATGATGGCCACCGTGGCCCCGCCGAGCGTGCGGCCCATCATGATTTGTATGCGCGACACGGGAGCGACCAGGGTTTCTTTGAGGAATCCGAATTGGCGGTCCCAGAGCATGGCAATGCCGGAGAAGACGGAGCTGAAGAGCACCGTCATTCCGATCACTCCCGGCGCCATGAACTGCAGATAGCTGCCATGGCCGGCCTGGCGGAAGACCGGACCCAGCCCAAAGCCCAAAGCAAGAAGATAAAGACACGGCTGGCCGAGAGAGACGACTATCTGCACGCGCGACCGCACGTATCGCTTCAGCTCCCGCAGCCAGAGAATGTATATCGCGCCCATTTATCTCCTCCACATCTTTGCGACCTGCCGCATGCGGTCCGCGGAGTTCGCGGCCTCGTCGCGCAACGTCGAGCCAGTCAACGCGAGAAATGCGCCTTCGAGAGAGTCGGTTGCGGTCTGCTGCTTCAGCTCCGCGGACGTTCCCTGGGCGACAATCGCGCCGTGGTCGATGATGGCGATGCGGTGGGCCACCCGTTCCGCTTCATCCATGTAATGCGTGGTGAGAAAAACGGTAGTCCGCTCCGTCTCGTTCAAGTGCTTCACATGATTCCAGAGCAGGTTACGGCTCTGCGGGTCAAGGCCGAGCGTCGGTTCATCGAGGAAGAGAATGCGCGGCGTGTGCAGAAACCCTCGGGCAATTTCAAGGCGACGCTTCATGCCGCCGGAGAAGCTCTTTACATAGCTATCCCGGCGGTCCCATAGCTCGAATAACTTGAGCAGCTGCTCGGTTCGCGTTTCGCGCAGCTGGCGAGGGACGTGGTAGAGGACGCCGTGGAGGTTCATGTTCTCGTAGGCGGTCTGCTCGTCATCGAGACTGGGATCCTGAAAGACGATGCCGAAGCGCTTCCGCGCCTCTTTCTGGTTGATGCGCGGATCGAGGCCATCCAGCTCGATGCTTCCGCTGGTCGGCTGCAGGAGGGTCGTGAGCATCTTGATGGTGGTTGTCTTGCCCGCGCCGTTCGGTCCCAGGAAGGCGAAGATCTCGCCCTGCGCCACCTCAAAGGAGATATCGCGGACGGCGGTGAAATCTCCAAAGCTTTTTACCAGATGCTGAACTTTAATCATGCCAGTCTCGAGAGTCTGCATAACAATACTGAACGGTATCGTTTTACATGTCAAGGCGGAATCTTTTGCCAGGTCCGAGCCGCTGGTCTGTCTCCAGGGACCTCCGCTCCAGAGACACTGCATAAGGCATGCGATCCCAGGCCTGGCCTATCTATTTCCTTAGAGGGGGCAATTCTTCGTTCGACCGGTTGATTACTTTCGGCGCTACGGTAACCGGTGCGGCGGTCACCGACAGGTCAACCCGGAAGTGGTATTGCCTTTTGTTCTGGGAACCCTCTGGTTATGATTCGGACATTGAAGGACTGACGTAACAAGCACCCCCCTGAAATTTTATTTGTTTTTTTTCTCCAAAGGCTTGAGGTCGCAATGTCATCTCATAATCCGATCATCAGCGTCATCATTCCCTGCTACAACGAGGAGGAGGTGCTGCTCGCTTGCCACTCCCGGCTGATCGAGGTATTCGAGGGCTATGATAACCACGCGTACGAGCTGATCTACGTCAACGACGGCTCCAGCGACCGCACCGAAGAGCTGCTCCGCTACCTGCATGAGAGCTACCCGCAGACACGGGTGGTGATGCTGTCGCGAAATTTTGGCCACCAGGCGGCCGTGACCGCGGGACTTACGGCGGCGAGCGGCCAGTGCGCGGTCATCATCGATGCCGACTTGCAAGATCCACCGGAAGTCATCTTGCAGATGATCGATCGCTGGCGGGCGGGGTATGAAGTCGTCTATGGCGTGCGCGAGTCACGCGCGGGAGAGAGCAGTTTCAAGTTGCGCAGCGCGCAGCTCTTCTATCGCTTGATCAACAAGCTCTCCGATGTGGAGATTCCTTTGGATAGCGGAGATTTTCGTCTTCTTGACAGACGAGCCGTGAATGCCATGCTCGCCATGCCGGAGCGGCATCGCCTGTTGCGCGGCATGTCCAGTTGGATCGGCTTCCGCCAGTTTGGATTAAAGTATGCTCGCGCCGCCCGTTTTGCGGGCACAACCAAATATCCGATCGGCAAGATGATCAATCTGGCGCTGGATGGAATCTTCTCCTTTTCCACGGTTCCTTTGCGCCTGGTCACGGTCCTCGGCGGGCTCACCGCGGCGCTGGCCGCGGCGGGGATATTCTATTCCCTGGTGGTACGCATCTTCACCCCGGACTGGGTGGCTGGCTGGACAACGTTGATCCTTGCAATTCTTCTTGCCAGCGGCGTGCAGATGTTCTGCTTTGGGGTTCTGGGGGAGTACATTGGCCGCATTTACACCGAGATAAAGCAGCGCCCGCTGTTTATCGTCAGAGAGATGCTGGAGCTCAATGCCGCCGCCGAAGAGCCGAAAATGCAACCGGTAGCTTCGCATACGATGGCTCGCAGTGGAGTTCTCTCTCGCACCGGATGAAGGTTGCCCGCAGTTCCAGGGGCCCACTACTTGCCGCCGCTGACGCACCGAAAACCAACGGTGCGCAGCGGCGGCAATCTAGGGTTTCCTGGCGAAGTTAATCACCAGCGTCACCGAGCAGCAAACCCGATCGCGTTCCCGCAATTTTGCCAGCCATGCAAGTGGTTCTTCGCTTCCGCTACTCTCCGCCAGCCGCAAGGCAGTCTGCGCGATATCAAATACCATGTCCGAACTCTCAAACGAGGGTGTCGTTAAGGGAGTCTCCTGGACCTGGATATCGACGAAGCCGGCCTCTTCGAGGAGCTTTCCAAGCTCACGTCCGACGCGCGGGTTGCGGAAGCTTTCGCTCCAGATTGCGGCGATCTGCCGAGCCATCGCGTGGCTGGCATCGTCTATGGCGAATGTCCCCCAGTCGGGCTCGGCGCAAATGACCCTGCCACCGGGACGCATGGTTCGGAAGATCTCGTTGAGGACCACAGCCGGCCGCTCCACGTGCTGCAGTGTCCGGTCTATTTTGCATGAGTGGAGAAAGCCGCTCGCAAAAGGCAGATTCTGAATATCGGCCTGAACGAATTCGACGGCCGGAAACCCCTTGCTCGCAGAACGTGCGGATTCAATGAGCGCCCGGCTGGAGTCCACACCGATTGCCCGCCCTTCAGGTCCCACTAACCGAGAGAGACGCCGCACATCGAAGCCAAGTCCACAACCGAGGTCCGCGGTGATGGACCCACGTTGTGGATTCATCATCTCCAGAATCGATGTCTTGTAGCGCTGAAACTCCGGAAGGGTATCGATGAAGGTCAGGCATCTTGCCATCTTGCCTACGGCTGCCGCATCGACGTCACGGAAACCTTTCGCGAGATAATCCTCGGCTTCGCGATCGGAGTGCTTCATAGGCCAGAGCCTGTTATCCGCCTTTCAGTTCCTTGGCACGCACGAGTAACTTCTCCATCGTGTTTGGCGGATCGCCTGCCTCCAGCATGGCGCGGAACATGGCGGCGGTTCGCAGTATCCACCTACTGCATTTGCAGTATAATTGCACTGCAATGATCTCCCTTCGCTCCGGACTAAGACGCAAGCTGCTCACGTATTTTTACTTGAATCGTTCAGCCCGAGTATACGTGCGACGGCTTGCAACCGCTCTGCATGTGGATTCGACGAATTTATCCCGAGAACTCGGCCGGCTTCGAAGAAGAGGGTCTGTTGCGGTCTGAAGTCGAGGGCCGCCAGCGCTACTACAGCATCAACCCACAATATGCTCACTTGAAAGCGGTTCTCTCTCTCTTGCAAGCAACGGTAGGAATTGTGCCAACGCTGAGAGATGCCGTGCGTCACGTGGAGGGCATCGAACAAGCCTACCTTTACGGCTCGTTTGCCAAGAATGAGGAAGACGCGGCGAGCGATATCGACCTCCTGATCATTGGAAAACCTAATGCTGCCGCCTTGGCATTGGAGGTCGCCAGCCTGGAAAAGATGCTCAATCGCGAGGTAAGCTATACCGTCCTCAAGCGCCAGGAGCTGGAGAAAAAGCTCTCTTCGGAGGATCCATTTCTTTCCGACGTCTGGCATGGGAAACGAGTCGAGTAATTGGCAATGAAGAAGACAAAGCCGCAGCAAATCAACGCAAGTCAGGTAAAGCAGTTTCTCGCTGACGCCAGAAAGCGGGCACTCGCTGCGAAGAAGAACCTGGCAATCGACGGTGAGACCGCTTATCAAATCGCGTATGAGGCAATGATCAAGGGCTCTCTGGCGCTGATGCTTAGCCATGGCCAGCGTCCCCGCAAACAGCTCGGGCATCACATCGTAATCATTGAGTTTGCGAAGAAGAATTTGGTTGGCGGTCCGGTTGGAATCTTCGCCCTGTTTGATCGTATGCGCCGTAAACGCAACGAAGCCTTCTATGACATCGCTTTCATAAGCGATACAGAAGCACAAGAGGCCGTCGCGACCGCCGAGTCGTTTTTGCGCCTCTTGGCGGAGGATATCAAAGCCAGGATGCCATGAAATCAGACCCGGGGCGCTCTCATTGGAATGCGGTGGCCACGGCAGCCGAAATCCGGTTGAGCAGCAAATCCGGCAAACAGCCCAGAATCACCACCAGCGCGGCAGTCGCCCACAACGCGATGCGAGTCGTCGCCGGCACGCGGATGGCTGCGGCGCCCGGCATCAGGTTCGGAGACGTAGGCCTGTTTGAGAACCTTCAGATAGTAGTAAAACGAAACCACGCTCATAGCGAGCGCCAGCAGCACCAGCCACAACAAAGCAAAGTGGTCCGCGATGTCCAGCGCCGAAATAAACACATAGAACTTGCCGAAGAAACCTGCCAGCGGAGGAATGCCGGCCAGAGAAAGCAAGAAGATCAGCAGGCAAAACGACAGGTCCGGAGCACGCTTACCCAGGCCGGCGAAAGTCCGCGATGCTGTCCACCTTTTCATCCTCCAACGCAGCGAGCACTCCAAAAGCGCCTACGGTCGCCAAGGCGTACGTGATGACGTAATACACCAGCGCGACCAAACTCTGCCGGCTGTGCGCGACCAGCGCGATCAACATATACCCCGCATGCCCGATGGCGGAATAGGCCAGCAGCCGCCTGACGCTGGTTTGCGCAATCGCCGCCAGGTTGCCCCAGAGCATCGATACCACGGCGACGATCGCGATCAAGGGCGCCCATCCGGCGGAGTAATCTCCCCAGGCGGCGCTGCCCGCCGCTCCCATCAGCCCCAGGTAGAAGAACACAAACAAGCGCGAAGAAGCTGGCCACCTTGGAACTGGATGCGACCAGCGCGGCGCTCCACGGTCGGCGCTCCCTGGTATACCTCCGGAGCCCACATGTGAAAGGGCGCGGCCGCAATCTTGAAGCCCAAATCCCGCCACCACCATGACGATGGCAATCGTCAACAGCGGATCGCCCGGCGAAGCGTTGACCGCGGCGGCGATGCGCTCCGAGCGCGAGCGAGCCGGAGAGGCCGTAGAGCAGGCTCATGCCAAAGAGCAGGATCCCCGCCGACATGCCGCCAAACAGAAAATACTTGAGCCCGGCTTCCGCCGATTGCCGGCTCTCCTTGTCAAACGCGGTAAGGATGTAAAGCGAAAGACTCAGGAACTCAATGGTGATGAAGATGACCAACAGGTTCTGCGTGCTCACCAGCAGCATCATCGCGGTGGTGGCAAACAAGATCAGCGCACAATACTCGCCCACATGGGTGGTGAAGCGCGCAGAGCCCACCAGGAGAAGAACAAGAATCGCAAGCACCAGGAGCGCCATCTGCACCAGCTGCGTCAGCGGATTGACCACCAGCATTCCCGCCGGCAAGCTGCCTTGCGCAGGGAATCTCACCAGCACTCCCAGCGCGAGCGCGCATCCGATGCAGGCCGCAACCACCGCGGCACGGAAGCGGATCGCAAGCGCAGCCCGGCGCAGGAAGCCGAGGTCGAGCATCAGGACCAGCAGCCCCGCCAGCGCCACGACGATCTCGGGCGCCGTCAAGCGCAGAAGTTCTAAGTAGCCGGCCGGTCATCTCCACGCACCCCGGCGAAGCTGCTCGAACAACGGCCCATTGAGGCTGGGCAGAATCAGATCCATCAGCAGCCTGGGATAGAGACCCAGCACAATCGTGCTCGCCAGCAGCAGGCACGCTCCAAGCCGCTCCGGCATGGTGATCGGAGGCAGCGCTTGCTCCGTAGTGCTCGTCGCGTGCTCGCCAAAGAAAGTGGCCTGCAGCGCGCGCCACGAAAAGGCAATGCCGATCAGGATTCCCAGCCCGGCGATCCAGCACATCCAGGGAAACGCGCGCCAGCTGCCGATCAGCACCTGCAGCTCGGCAATAAAGCCGCTGAATCCCGGGAGCCCGATGGAGGCCATGAAGGCAAGAACAAACGTCACCGCCGCAAAGGGAATCAGCCGGGCGAGCGGAATACGCGACAGCTCCGCCAGGTCACGCGTGTGGGTGCGGTCATAGACCATGCGCCCCACCACCGCAAACAGCAGCCCGGCGATGATCCCGTGGGAGAACATCTGGTACACGGCGCCGGAGAGGCCAATCTGGTTCAGCGTCATCAGGCCCAGCAGCACAAAGCCCATGTGGCTGACGCTGGAGTAGCCGACGACAAACTTGAGGTCCTTCTGCACCAGCGCGATGGTCGCGCCGTAGACGATGCCGATCAGCGCGAGCACCGCGAAGACCTGCTGCCACGATCCGAAGCCGAGCACGTGAAAACCCCACGGATCGAGCCCGCGCGGAAACAGCATCATCGCCACCCGCAGGCATCCGTAGGCGCCCAGCTTCATCACCACGCCGGCCAGCAGCATGGAAGCGGCGGTTGGGGCGGCTGCGTGACCGGTAGGCGCCCAGGTATGGAAGGGCCACATGCCGGCGAGCACGGCGAATCCCACGAAGACCAGGGGGAAGGCCCACATCTGAAAATGTACCGGGAAAGGGAAGTGCGCCAGCGCCTCCAGGTTCAGCGTGCGCTGGCCGGCGACACACGTATGCGGCAACCATGCCGGCCAGCACCAGGGCGCTGCCCGCAAAGGAGTAGAGCACCAGCTTCATGGCGGCATATTCCCGGCGCGTCGATCCCCAGATGGCGATCAGAAAATACTTGGGAATAATCGCGATCTCATAAAAGACGAAGAGCAGAAAAAGATCGAAGCTGAGAAAGACGCCGTACACGGCGCCAATCAGCACCAGGTAGAGCGCGAAAAAGTCCTTCACCCGCCGTTCGATATTCCAGGAAAAAAGTATGCCGGCGACCGCCGCAATCCCGGTCAGCAGAACCAGCGTCAGGCTGATGCCATCGGCCGCCAGGTGATATTCAATGCCCAGCTGCGGGATCCACGGCGTTCTCACAATGGTGATCAGTTGGCCCGATCGATCCTGCAGCTACAGCCGCGATCGCAATCCCCAACCCGGCCAGTGCCGTGAGCAGCGCGGTGAGGCGGGCAACGGCCGGGCTCTTCGCCGGGCGTGAGTGTAACCGCAACTGCGCCAATAAAGGAGAGGTAGATCGTCCAGGCAAGCATGGTCAGTACCTCACCTGGCCGACAAACTGCATCACCGTGCCTTGCAGCATTCCGCTGATCAGTTGCGGATAGAGCCCGACCACGAACATCAGCGACAATCGCGGGAGCGAGCATGCACCGTTCGGCCAGGGTCAGGTCCGGCATGCCCAGCCCAACGCTCACGCAGCGGGCCGGAGAAAACGCGCTGCAGAATCGTGAGCAGGAAGACGGCGGTCATCAGCAGGCCGAGCAACGCCAGCGCTGCCGCCCACCAGGTCAGTGGGAAGACTCCTTTAAAGATGAGAAATTCTCCCGGGAAAGCCGATCAGCCCGGGCAAGCCCAGCGAGGCGAAGAGAGCGATCCCCATCAGCCCGCTGAATACCGGCATCGCGCGGCGCAGGCCGCCGAAATCGTTCAGGCCGAGCAGCCCGCCGCTGCGCCTTTCGAGCAGCGCCAAAAACCAGAAGAGCGCCGCTGCGGTGATGCCGTGGCTGAACAGCTGCAGCATCACCCCGGTGAGCGCCGCCGCCTTCTCGCTCACCAGGCTCGCATCCGCGCCGGTAGAGCCGGCTACGGCAACGATGCCAAGAATGCAGTATCCCAGGTGGTTGATCGAGGAGTAGGCAAACATTCTCTTCAAGTCGGTTTGCGCCCAGGCGGTGAACGCGGGCAGCACGATGGTGGCGATGGCCAACCACAGAAGAATGGTGCGGGCGCGCCACATCTGCTCGGGGAAGATGGGGAGCAGGATCCTGAGAAAGCCGTACACGCCCATCTTCGACAGCGCGCCGGTCAGCACCATGGTCGTCTCTGGCGCAGCTTCCGCATAGGCAGAAGCCAGCCAACCGTGAAAGGGAACGATCGGCGTCTTGACCGCGAATCCCAGGAAGGCGCCGCAAAACAGGAACATGGTGATGTGGCCGCTGTCCCACTGATGCCAGTGCAGGTTTTGCGCCAATGGCGGCAGCGAGCTGGCCGGTCTGCGCCATCTGGGTCAGCTCGATAAAGTCGAAGCTGCCGCTGGCGAGAAAGATAGCCAGAAACGCCAGCAGCAAGGTGATGCTGCCCACCATGGTGTAAACAAAGAACTGGGTCGCGGCGCGCGCGCGTCCCGAGCCGCCCCAGAGGCGGATCAGGAAAAACGCCGGAATCAGGCTCAGCTCCCAGTACAGAAACCAGTGGAGAAAGTTCAGCGCCGTATAGGTGCCGAATAGACCCGTCTCCAGAAAGAGCAGCAGAGAAAAATAAACCGGCCCTTGCTTGGGATTGCTCCACGAGGCGGCGACGGACATGAGCACGACGATCGAGGAGACAGCCAGCATCAGCAGGCTAAGGCCATCGAGGCCGACGTGGTACTGAAGCCCAATCGCCGGCTCCCACGCATGCCATTCCTGAAGCTGCATGCCCTGGCAGCGCAGGCTGGAAGCGGCACCAAAGCACAAGCGTGTACGCAACCGCGGCGGTGGCGAAGATCGCGGCGGTCAGGCGCGCTGCCGAGCGGCCCGCTCGTCCCAGCAGCAGCACCGCAATCCGCTCCGGCGAAGGGAAGCAAGGTCAGCAGGCTGATGCAGGGGAAGATGGTGCTACTCATCCCCTGTGTCCCAGCAGCAGAAAGAGAGCCAGCGCTGCCACCGCGGCCCCCAATAACCGCAGATAATTCTGGATGCGTCCATCCTGCAACCGCGCCAGCAGCCGGCCGCCATCCGGCCACGCCGTTGCATCCTTCGTCAAATCCCTTGTTCACCACCCAGCGGTCGAGGGAGAAATCGATCCATCCAAGCCCCTTGGTCAAGGCCGCCACAGCCAGCGGGATGCCGCTCCAAACCCATCGATCCAGCCAGTTCGCGACGTTCGCGATCCACCATGCCAGCCGCTGAATCGTCAGCGCATAAAGCTGGTCCATGTACAGGCCTTGCTGCAGCGCGTGGAAGACCGCCGGCTGCAGCCGCTCCAGAGCATCCGCATCGGCGGCTCGCTTGATCGGCCTGCGCCCATACATCCACCAACCCAGCCCCAGGCCGGCGAAGACAAGCAAGGACGAGGCCAGCATCAGCTGCGGCAAGTCCGTCTTCCGCCAGTTGCCGAAAGTCCAGGCCGGCATGCCTCATCTCCAGAAAAGCCTGCAACCATGGCCATGCCGGAGTTCCGATAAAGCCCAGCAGGACCGCGAAGACCGCCAGCAGCACCAGCGGCGCCGTCATGGCCGCCGGGCTCTCGTGAGCGGCATCATGGGGATCCGACGCCGCAGTCTCCGATGGTGCAATCGGGTCCGGCACTGGATCCTTGCGCCGCTTGCCGAAAAAGACGTAGCAGACCTGGCGGGTCATGTAGAACGCCGTGAGCAGTGCACCGATCGAGCCAAGATAAAAGGGCACCCGTGAGATGTTCCACCCATAGGCAGCATGCAGGATCGCGTCTTTGCTCCAAAACCCGGAGAAGAATAAAGGGAACCCGCACAATGCCAGGGTGCCCACCGCGTAGGTGGCAAAGGTCACCGGCATCCACTTGCGGAGGCCGCCCATTTCGCGAATGTCCTGCTCTCCCATGCAACCGTGGATCACCGATCCGGCGCCAAGAAACAGGAGCGCTTTGAAAAATGCATGGGCAATCAGGTGGAAGACGCCCACCGCGACCCCGCCCACGCCGATGCCCGATCATCATGTAGCCCAGCTGCGAGACGGTCGAGTAAGCCAGAATGCGTTTGATATCGTCCTGCGCCACGGCCACCAGGCGGCAAAGATCGCGGTCAGAGCGCCCACCCAGGCGACCACCTGCAGCGCCGCGCTCCCCGGCAGCGCTCATCAGCGGATACACGCGCGCCACCAGGTAGACGCCCGCCGCCACCATGGTCGCGGCGTGAATCAGGGCGCTCACCGGCGTCGGGCCTTCCATCGCATCCGGCAGCCAGACATGCAGCGGCAACTGGCCCGATTTGCCCACCGCTCCGCAGAAGATCAAGAGCGCAATGCCGGTGAGGCGCCATCGAACTGTTGCGTCGCCAGCAGAGAGAGCGCGGTGTGCTCCATGCATCCTGCGCCGTGGTCGTAAAAGAGCAGCGTGCCCGTTTGCCCGTAGAGCCACACCATGCCCAGCAGCAGACCCAGGTCCCCGATCCGGGTGGTGATGAAGGCCTTCTTGGCCGCTGCCGCCGCTGCGGGCCTTTCATACCAGAAACCAATCAGCAGGTACGACGTGAGCCCCACCACCTCCCAGCACATAAACAGCAGCAGCAGGCTATTGGCGATCAGCAGGCCCAGCATCGCCCCGGCAAAAAGGGAGAGGAAGCAGAAGAACCGGGTGAAGTTTTCGTCGTGGTGCATGTACGCCACGCTGTAAATGAAAATCAGCAGGCCGACGAAGGTCACCATCACCAGCATGACCGCTGCCAGCGGATCCAACATCCATCCCAGCTTCACCCATTCCGATCCGAACTGCATCCAGGGAAAGTTGAAGAATAGCCGCTGCCGGCTGCAGCAGCAGATGGGCAAAGGCAACCACCGCCAGCACAAAAGAAAGACTCATGGAGGTGATCGCGATGCGCGGCCGCGAATCTGCGCTGGCTCCTGCTTGAGCAGCGCACCGATGCCGGCGGCCAGGAGGGGTAGTGCCGGAATCAACCACAGATAGCGAACGATCCAGACGGGGAGGCCATAGGCAGACTTACTGTGCGCCTCCCGTGAGCTGGCTCAGATCTGTAGTTTTCGCATGCCGGTAGACCGCGAGGATGAGTGCGAGCCCAACCGCCGCTTCCGCTGCCGCGACGCCGATGGAGAAAAGTCACAAAGATCATGCCCGTCGACGCTCCGGCGTGGGGCCCGAAGCGCCAAAAGGCAACGAAGTTGAGGTTGGCCGCATTCAACATCAGCTCAATGCCAACCAGCACCAGGATGGTGTTCCTGCGCGTCAACGCACCCGCAAGACCAACCGCAAACAGCATGGAGGAAACCAGCAAACATCCTGCCAAAGCCGTCATTGCGTGTCCTGTTTCTCCTTCATGGCAACGATCACGGCTCCTATCAGCGCTGCCGTGAGCATCAGCCCGATCACTTCCAGCGGCAGCACATAGTCTGTCCATTAAGACAGTGCCCAACTGCCGGACGGTGGCCTGGGGAGCAGGCTGCTCCGGCCGAATGAATCGCAAAACTATGGAAGACTGCCCAGGCAAGGACGGCAAATATCGCCGTCGCCACCACGATGCCGGTAATCGGCCAAGCGCGCCGGGGACAATGGCGGCGAGTCGCTATCACCGCCGCGGGTGAGCAGGATGACAAAGACGATCAGAACGGCGATCGCGCCCACGTAGACCAGCAACTGCGCCAGACCCAGGAACTGAGCGCCAAGGCTAAGGTAAAGCGCCCCGATTCCGGCAAACGCAACCGCCAGCGCCAGCGCGCAATGCACCAGGCCGCGGAACATCATCGCGGCGCATGCGCCCACCAGGGTCACTGCCGCAAGAATAAGAAACGGTAGCGCTCATCTCGCCTCATTCGGCAAAACGATAGGTTCGTTTCGCGATCTTGTTTCTGGTCTCCACGCCACGGGCCAACAACACATAGGCAACTGCAATAAACACCATGCTGACCAGCCACCGCATCACGCCCTGGGGAAGAAAACGCCATGCCCCGGCCGACACCACGACCACCAGCGCCATGGGCAACATAAACTTCCAGGCAAAGTTCATCAACTGATCCATGCGCAGGCGGGGCAGCGTGCCGCGCACCCAGATGAAGCCGACGATGAGCCCCAGCAGCTTGGCAAAGAACCATATCCAGGAAGGAACCCAGGTCAGAAAGGGCAGGGGCGCCGACCATCCGCCCAGAAACAGGGTGATCCCCAGACCGCTGATGGCAAACATCCCCAGGTATTCCCCCAGGAAGAACAGGGCGAATTTAAAGCCGGAGTACTCAATGTAATATCCGGCAATGATCTCGGACTCTCCCTCCGGCAGGTCGAAGGGAGAGCGGTTGGTTTCAGCCGTAGCCGCGATCATGAAGAGGATAAATCCGGCGAAGCCCCACGGCGTCAGCACATACCAGTGGGGAAAAATTCCTGAGAAGCCCGCTTGCTTCTCCACGATCTCGACCGTCGACAGCGAGCCGGCCGCCATGATGACGGCAATCGAGGAGAGCAGCAGCGGCACCTCGTAGCTGATCATCTGGGCCACCGCCCGCATGGCGCCGAGCAGGGAATACTTGTTGCGGCTCGACCACCCCGCCATAAAAACGGACAGCTCTGAAATCGCTCCAATGGCGAAGAAAAACAGCACCCCTGCATCCAGGTTCGCGGCGATCATGTTCCGCCCGATGGGCAGAACCGCATAGGGCAGAAACGCGACCGCCAACAGAACCAGGGGCGCCAGAAAATGAACCGTGTGGTCCGCCGAGGCGGGAACGATATCTTCCTTGGTCAGCGACTTCACCGCATCCGCCATCGGCTGCAGGATGCCGTAAAATCCCACCCGATTCGGACCGTAGCGGTTCTGAATCCTGCCCAGTCCCTTGCGCTCCAGAACCGTCGTCAACGCAAACAGCACGGGAAAGACGAGCAGGATGGGAATGATGGTCAGCAGAATCGAGACCGCCGGCTGGATCACTGCCGGTGAGTAGCCCAGGAGCCAGTGCTTGAGCAAGACAAAGACCTGGTCCAGCATTACTTCGTCACCGCGGGTTGCTGCTTCTTGGCTTCGGCTTGCGCCTTTTCTTCCGCTCGCCTGGCCTCGACCTCGGCTGCTTCTGTCGGGTGGATAGCCAGGTAGTGCTCATTGGGCCGCGCCAATTTCTCCTTGGTCCATAAGAGCCCGCCAAAGCGGTCGTCGGTGCTTAGCTCGAACTCGTTATCCATGCGAATGGCGTCGAAGGGGCATACCTCCACGCAGATCTGGCAGCTCATGCAAACCGATACATCGATATCGAAGACCGCGGGATAAAACTGCTGCTTGCCGACAAAGTCGGGCTTTTTGTCTTTGCTCTTTTCGATGGTGATGCATCTGTGGCGGGCACTCTTTCTCGCAAATCTGGCAGGCCACGCAGCGCAGCCCTTGTTCCGGGTCCGCGCCATCGTAAATGAGGAAAGGGAAGTTGCGCGCCGCCTCCGCCACCGGCAGCCGCTCTTCAGGAAACTGCACGGTTACCAGCCGCTCCTTGTCGACAAAGCTGCCGAGAAAGTTCCGCGCGGTTTCCGCTAACCCTTTGACAATTCCCACGCCTAACATCTCTTCTGCCCTCGCTCTGCATACTTAAGGCATGCTCTAACGGTCGACTTCTCCCATCACAATATCAATGCTCCCCAGAATCACCACCACATCGGCGATGTTCTGTCCCAGGCACATATCCTCGAGCACCGTAAGGTTGATCAGGCTCGGCGGCCGCACCCGGTAACGGTATGGATTGGGCGTGCCGTCGCTGATCAAATAAAAGCCCAGCTCTCCCTTGGGCGATTCAATGCGCGCATAAGCTTCGCCCACCTTGGGCCGTAAGCCACGCAGCCTGGCCTTGGGATCCATGATCGGCCCCGATGGAATGTCGCGCAGAGCCTGCTCCAGAATCTTGAGCGACTCGCGCATTTCGAGCACGCGCATCATGTAGCGGTCGAACACGTCTCCGTGCTCGCCCAGCGGCACGCGGAACTGGAAGCGGTCGTAGATGCCGTAGCGGTCCACTTTGCGCATGTCATAATTCACCCCGCTGGCGCGCAGGCCCGGGCCGGTAACGCCGGCATTGATCGCCAGTTCGCGGGGCAGCACACCCACTCCCTGGGTGCGCGCCATCAGGATTTCGTTTCCCGTCAGCAGCTGTTCGAACTCATCCAGGAAGCCGTTAAATCCGGCCACCAGCTTCGCTGCCTGGCTAAGCCACTCCGCGGAGCAATCCACGCGCACTCCGCCGAAGCGCATGTAGTTGCACATCATGCGCGCGCCGCTCAAGGATTCGAACAGGTCCAGAACCTTTTCCCGCTCGCGGAAGGCATACATCAGCGGCGTGCCGCTGGCCCCCATATCCTGCAGCAGAAAGCCCACCATGCCGGCGTGATTCTGCAGCCTGGTCAGCTCGGCGACGATCACCCGGATATACTCGGCGCGCTCCGGCACCGTGAGGCCCGCCAGCTTCTCCACCGCCAGGGCATATCCCCAGTTGTTGGTCATGGAGCAGAGATAGTCCAGCCGATCGGTGTAGGGAATCGCGGCCAGGTAGCTGGCCGCCTCGGCGATCTTCTCGTGGTTCCGGTGCAGGTAGCCGAAGACCGGCTTCAGGCGCACCACGCGCTCGCCATCCAGGCGAACATCCATGCGGAAGACGCCGTGGGTCGATGGGTGCTGCGGCCCCATCGATATTTCCATCAGCTCGTTCTGTTCGGCCTCGGAGGGCACTACCTGTGTCATCGCTCCCTCAGTATTTCCAAGCTCATCGTCGGGCGGAGGAACATAATCCTTGCGCATGGGATGATCCGTAAAACCCTCCCACATCAGGATGCGCCGCAGATCCGGATGCCCTTCAAACACAATGCCGTACAGGTCGAAAGCCTCTCGCTCCTGGAATTCCGCGCTCCTCCAAACCGGGGTCAGCGACGGCAGCGTGACGTCATCTGTCCGGTTGGCTGTGCGCATCCGTATCACCACCGGCCCTTCTTTCCTGGCCATGGAAAAGAGGTGATAGACCACTTCCAGGTAGCCCGGAATGGTGGTCTTGCTTGTCTCCTCGATCTCTTTCTCGACCCCGTCGACCATTTGCTTGGTTTTGATTTTCTCTGTCTTCTCGCGATCCGGCCAATCCACCGCGGTTACGTTGGAGCAAAAATCCAATTGCAGATCGTCGCGCAGCAGCCTGGCCGCTTCCAGCCCGTGTTGGCGATCGATGAGCAGCGAGTTCTGGGCCGAGGGGCTGCCATTGACCACCATCTCCACCTGGCAACCTGGAATGCCCGCCTGCAACCGGCTGCTGATCTCCTTCCAATGTCATCCCTGAAGCACCTTCAGTGGATTGCGGAAGACCTCGTCGTTCTGCGGCGGCTCCAGTCCGTGCTCGCCAAACTCCGGCACCGGAAACTCGCTGGGCAGCTCCTGCTTCAGATGCCTTGGTCTCGACTCCCCGGTAAGGTGTTGGGCGCTGATCTTGTCTTGCAGGGTCATGAAGGCGTGGATCAGCGCCTCGGGCCGGGGGGACAACCGGGAATATGCACATCGACCGGGATGTAGCGGTCGATCCCCTTGAGCACGTTGTAGCCGTCGCGAAAGGGGCCGCCGGAAATGGCGCATGCTCCCATGGCGATCACGTATTTCGGCTCCGGCATCTGGTTGTAGAGCCGAACCACCTGGGGAGCCATCTTCTTGGTCACCGTTCCGGATACGATCATCAGGTCCGCCTGCCGCGGCGAAGGCCGAAAGACCTCGGCGCCGAAGCGAGCCAGATCGTAGCGCGCCATGGTGGTCGCGATCATTTCGATGGCGCAGCAGGCCAGGCCGAAGGTGAGCGGCCAAACGGAGTTCTTGCGGCCCCAGTTGTACAGCTCTTCAAAAGTGGTGGCGAAGATCCCGTGCTTGCTTAATTCGGTCTTTAAGTCCTGGTCCATGGAAACCTCATTAGCTCCAAGTCAACACGCCTTTTTGGCAGGCCCAGACCAGACCCTCCACCAGTAAGAGCAGGAAAACCAGCATAGCCAGGCAAGCTGCCAGCGAAAGGCCGGAGAAGGCCGCGGCAAACGGCAGCAGAAAGACCGCCTCCACATCGAAGATCAAGAAAACGATGGCGTACAGATAATAGGAGACGTCCAACTGCACCCACGCGTCGCCCTTGGCTTCGAGTCCGCATTCATAGGTTGCATTCTTCTGTAATACCCGGCTTGGCCGGCGAGACAAATCTTGCCCACAACCAGGCCAGCGACAGCGGGATTGCTCCAAAAACAACCGCCGCAACCAGGAGCACGACGATAGTGGCCCAGGGGTGCTCGACCGGAGCTATCGGAAGACTCTTACCCATTCCTCACCATTGTGCCTGGTTGGTCCTCATGGTCCTGAAATATTCTGCGGTAAGCCAAATCACCTCCGTGGTTTACCGCTAACATGTTCGACGTTTCCCAAGAAGAATTATTCTCGCAAATTTCCCCGGTCTGGCGCCTGGGTGGTTTGCGATATCGCCGTACATCAGCGATACTCTTACTGAACATTCCAGATTACGCCTTCTTCGCCGGGCTGCATGAGCCGATCCGCGTGTCCAAGACCGCGGTCGAACCACGTTCTCAACCACAGCCGTGACGCAGATCCTGCGTGGAATCATAAGATTGGAGCACCTACCGCTTTTGGGTGATGCCCGTCCCGAGAGGACTGCATCGAGGAAAAGCAAGGCAGGTGCCAGACCATAGGAGCTGGGTGTATGCTTATCCGCGTTCGAAGATGGCGCCATCAAAGCGTCCTGATTTTGTTTGATGGGATAAGATCCGGAGGCCCCCGGAAGCATGTCCAGCGCAGACGGAAGCGCACAAAGTTGTGTGGCGGGCGCCTCCCGTAGCCTGGAGATGAATCGATGAGGCAGTCCTTCGCTATTGGTATTGGGGGCGCCGCCGGTCAGGGCGTTGCCACCCCGGGTGACATTTTCGCGAAAATCTTCAGCCGCCGTGGGCTGCACCTGAACGTCTACAACGCCTACCAATCCATTATTCGCGGCGGCCATACTTTTCTCACCATCCGCACCGGCCCGGACAAAATCACCAACATGGGCGATCGGATCGATCTGCTGATCCCCCTGAACCAGGACACGATGGACCGGCACCTGGGCCTGCTGAGCAGCGGCGGCGCCTGTATCTACAACGCCGACACCATCAAGCCGGGCACAGGCAGCCGACGGGGTACAGTTGTGCCCGCTGCCGGTTTCCAAGCTGGCCGACATCAGCCGCAACAAGATCGCCCAGAATACCCTGGCCATCGGCGCCGCGCTCAGCATGACCGGCGTCGGCTTTCAAGCGCTGGAGAGCGTCCTCAGCGAGCAATTCCGCAAGAAGGAACAGGCCGTCATCGACGAGAACGTCGGCCTGGCGCGCGCCGGCTATGACTACGCCACGCAAAACTTCAAAGCCTTCGCCAATCCGCTGCCCATGACCGACACCCGCTACGCCGTGCTGGGCGGCAACGCCGCCATGGCCATGGGCGGAGCCGCGGCGGGGGTCAAGTTCTACTGCGCCTATCCCATGAGCCCATCGACCGGCGTGCTGCACTGGATGGCCGAGCACGCCCGCAAAGCCAACATCATGGTCCGCCAGGTGGAAGACGAGATCGGCGTGATCAACATGGCGATCGGCGCGGCGCACGCCGGCGTTCGCGCCATGTGCGCCACCTCGGGAGGCGGCTTTGCCCTCATGAGCGAGGCGCTCGGCCTCTCCGCCCAGGCCGAAATTCCTGTCGTCGTGATTGACTGCCAGCGCGCGGGTCCGTCCACCGGCGTTCCCACCAAGACCGAGCAGGGCGATCTTTGGCAGATGTTGGGCGCGGCCTTTGGCGACTATCCCCGGGTCATTGCCGCTCCGCTGGATATTGGCGACTGCTTCACCCTCATCCCGGAAATCTTCAACATCGCCGAACGCTTCCAGTGTCCCGGCATCGTGCTTTGCGATCTGCTGTTGGCCGAAGGCCGGCTCAGCGTCGATCCCGAGATTCTGGACTTCAACCCCGAAGATCGATCGCGGCGAGATGATCACCTCCGCCAACGGCAACGGCCACGGATCCTACAAGCGCTACCTGATTACCGAGAGCGGAGTTTCGCCCCGCGCCGTTCCCGGCGTTCCCGGCCACACCCACGTGGTCTCGAGCGACGAGCACGATGAAGACGGCGTGCTCATCAGCGACGAATACACCAACACGGTGAAGCGCCGCGCCATGATGGAAAAGCGGATGCGCAAGGTCGCGGGCATTGAAGCCTCGGTTCAGCCGCCCAAGCTGCAAGGGCCGGCGGATGCCGACGTGACCCTGATCGGCTGGGGATCGACCCAGGGCGTGATCGAGGAAGCGCGCGAGCTGCTGGCCGAGCAGGGGATCACCGCCAATCAACTGCAGATCCGCTGGCTGGTTCCGCTGCACGGCGACGCCATTGTCGACATGCTGAAGGGCTCGCGCCACACCATCATTATCGAGAACAACTACAGTGGCCAGTTCGCCCGCTACCTGCGCAGCGAAACCAGCTTCGTGGCCAACGGCCACATCCGCAAATACGATGGCGAACCCTTTATGCCGCACCACATTGTGGAAGCGGTCAAAGGAGCAGCTGAGCGGAAGCACCACCCTTTCCGTTCCCACGCACGAGATCATGGTCTAAGGAGAAGACAAACGATGGCAACAGAGATAGCGGCTCCAAAACTGACCACGATGGCAGACCTGAAGGGCAAGGTCGATCCCGACTGGTGCCCGGGCTGCGGCGATTTTGGCGTGCTCGCGGCGGTGCAGAAGGCGCTGGTCGAGCTGCAGATTCCCAATCATGAGGTCGCCACCATCAGCGGCATCGGCTGCTCCTCGAACTTTCCCGGGTTCATCAACACCTACGGCATGCACACCCTGCATGGACGCTCGCTGGCTGTGGCCACCGGCTTCAAGATGGCCAACCACGGCATGACGGTGCTGGTCACCGGCGGCGATGGGGACGGCTTCGGCATCGGCGGCAATCATTTCATGCACACCATGCGCCGCAACGTCGATCTGCTCTACATCGTCATGGACAACCAGATCTACGGCCTCACCACCGGGCAAACCTCGCCCACCAGCCGCAAAGGCATGAAGACCAAGAGCATGCCCTTTGGCAACGTCGAAGGGCCGATCAATCCCATTTCGCTCGCGCTGTCTGCGGGAGCCACCTTCATCGCCCGCGGCTTCAGCGCGGAGCAGAAGCACCTTACCGAACTGATCAAACAGGGGATCCAGCACAAGGGTTTCTCCTTCATCGATGTCTTCAGCCCCTGCGTGACCTACAACCACGACAACACCTTCCAGTGGTTCCGGCCGCGGGTGAAGAAGCTCGAAGACAATCCCGAGTACGACTCGACCAACTGGATGGCCGCGATGGAGAAGTCGCTGCTGTGGGGCGATGAAATTCCCATCGGCAAATTCTTCGAGCGCACCGACGTGCCCACCCTGCATGAATCAGAACCTGTGCTGGCCACGGAACCGCTGGTCAAGCAGAGCTCGCGCATTCCCCCCGATGTGGCGCGAGCGTTTGTAGAAGAGTTGATGTAGCTAAACCGGACCTTATGCCTGCCAAATCAACCGGGCGGTTGCGGCCGATTCGGAAGTGTGCGCGACGGGCGTAAAATTCCTGGTCATCACGCCAAAGATCGTTTGCTTCTTGCAGAGCGCGCGTGCTGTTACGTCATCGGTGATAGCGCCCGGAGGTCAATTATGATGAGCCGACTTTGCCACGCTGCTATCGCCAGGACTGCGAAGACGTCTAAAAGCGCATGAAGGTCAGGCTCACTCCTGTTGTATTCCTCACCATGATCGTATCTGCCGCGGCACAACAGGTGACTGGCACCAGTTCACTGAGTTCCTTTTATAGCGATGCTTTGCCGGATGCGCCATCCCTTCAGGATGCTCAGAATGAGCCGCAACAGCCGGCGGCGCCAGCTAATCCCAGCAACCCCGCGGATATTCCGTTCGGGCCTTTACCAGCAGTCATGACGAGAAGATCTCTCACTGCGAACGAAAAATTCACACTTTACACACACCAGACATTTGGGCCTCCGGCGCTGGTTTTCCCTGCATTCGGAGCCGGGATCCGGATGGCACATCCACCCAAGAATTATCCCAGCGACTGGATGGATGGGGCCGGCGCATTTGGAAGATTGTATGGAAGCTCCCTTGCCAGCCAGACATCGAAGCGCACCGCCGCTTACCTGACGGCTTCGCTGCTGCATGAGGATCCACGTTATCTACCTGCTGTCGAGGGATCCACCGTGGAAGGCAGACTATTTCATGCGCTGGTCTTCACCATCGTCAACCGGACTGATTCCGGAGCGCACACTTTTGCCTTTGACAATTTCGCAAGTGCTGCCGCCGGCGGATTTGTTGGTATGGCATATTTGCCCAATGGATTTAACGATGTTTCGCATGCTGGGCAACGCGCTCTGTCGGAACTGCTCCTGATCGCGGGTGCAAATGTTTCGCGGGAATTTGCGCCTCAGTGGGCACCCATCACGCGCAAGCTTCATATCCCGAAAATAATTCCTCCCTGGTGGGTGCCGGAGCATCCTTAGGCATGTCGCGTTCCATTTGCCTGCAGAGGCGACACGAGGCTGCCCGGCGTGGTGCGGGCAGAAGGATTCCGGCCAATCTCCCACATCCGCGGGCAGACTCTGGCCTCGGTCAATCGATAGAGAGAGCGCGGCGAACCAAAATCAGCAAACTAATCCGCACGATTGACCGTTCATTTTAAGTAGGCGCGCACCAGATCAATTAGATCCTCAGCTATTTCCTGCGTGGGGAACTTCTCCTTGTCCGGATTCATCATGTGCAGGCGGATGTGGTCTTCGAGCACCTCCGCCATGAGGCTATTGATGCCGCCGCGCACATTGGCCAGAAGCATGAGGATGTCTGCACAGTCATCCTCACCCGACAACGACCGCTCGATTGCGTCCACCTGGCCGCGAATCCGCCTGATCCGGGCCAGGAGCTTTTGCTTTTCTTTTTCGAGATGTGACATTTTCTCCTTGCATATACCCTAGGGGGATATGGTACATATAGATTAGTGGCGACGGACAGAGTTGTCACCGGAGAACTTGAAGGACCTATGAACATCGAAACCGCGCCAGAGCCTCCACGAAGCTGGAGTGTTCTCGTGCGCTGTGATGACCGATCGGGATACTGCATCTCTCTTTGCTGATGGTATCCCTCCGTGCTCCTCACAGTGCATAACCTGTACGAGTGAGTGAGCAGTACCCGCTGACAATCAGACGAACCAGCGGTTCTACCCACCCCTCCTAAGCCACAAGTCCGGACCAGCGTGCCCTGAGCGCGGCCCCTTGCGTTGGGCCTGCTCGGAGAGCACCCGTACGCCGCAAGGAGGATGTCATGACCAAAGCCCTATTCGATTTGCCTGGTGGGGAGCGCAGCGTGCTGTCCTGCGTGTGGGTCGCCACTGGAAACCCCGCCCAGCCGCTTGCCTGCGTGTGGATCGATCGTGATCTGCGCATTGCCGCCGACCGCGAAGACAACCAGTTTCAGGAGCACCCCTTGTGCGCCTGATGCCGCACGAGACGGAGCAGGCCATGAAGCAGATCAACTCCAATGTTGCGGTAATGGAACCCGGCATCGTAGTGCGCAAGCGCTGGCAACGTAGCTTGCTCACCTTCCTGATGGTCTTCGGCCCCGGCCTGATTGTGATGGAGGCGGACAATGATGCGGGAGCGGTCTCCACATACATGCAGGCCGGGGGACAGTACGGCCTGCATTTGCTTTGGACCCTCATTGTGCTTTTGCCCATCTGCTACTTCGTACAGGAGATGGTGGCTCGGTTGGGGATTGCGACCGGCAAAGGGCACGCGGCGATGATTTACGAGCGCTTCGGAAAGTGGTGGGGTCGCTTTTCGCTCTTTGATTTGCTTTTGGTTAACTTTCTTACGCTGATTACGGAATTCGCTGCGATTTCCCTTGCGCTCAGCGCACTGGGAGTCAACCCCTGGATATCAGTTCCCGTCTCAGCGCTCGGGCTCACGATGCTGGTCGTCACGGGCAGCTACCTTCGCTGGGAGCGCATGGTGATCGCGCTCTGTCTGATGGACCTGACCTGGTTTGCGCTGGCCTATATGGTGCATCCCAACTGGTCTGCCGTAGGCCGCGCTACCATCATCCCGGCGATGCCGGTCAGCGGCATTACAAGCAGCCTCGTTTTCCTGGTTATTGCAATTGTGGGCACTACGATTGCGCCCTGGCAATTGTTCTTTCAGCAAAGCTGCGTGGCAGAGAAGCGCCTGCGATTCTCCGATCTGAAATGGGCAAGACTCGACACGCTCATCGGCGCAACCTTTACCGTCCTGGTCGCCGGGGCCATGATGCTGGTGGGCAATTACGGATACCAGCACGGCATATCCTTTGAAGATCCTGCACAGTTAGCTGTTGCACTAGGCCCGCTGGCTGGTCATTTTGTGCGCAACGGTGTGCTGCTCTTAATGGTCAACGCAGCCGTGCTCGGCACTACCGCCATCTCGCTCGCCAGTGCGTGGGCGTATGGCGAAGTAAAGGGTTGGGAGCACTCGCTCCACAAGAAATTGTGGGAGGCTCCGGGCTTCTACGCAACCTACATTGCTTGCGTAGGCGCGGCCGCTGCGGTCGTTCTCATTCCACATATGCCGCTGCAGTTGGTCATTATCAGCGTGCAAGTGTTCGCCGGACTGATTCTGCCTTCGGCCATCATTTTCCTGCAACTGCTGCTCAACGATCGTGAACTGCTTGGGGAGCGTTGGGTGAACCGGTCGTGGAACAACTACATCAACTGGACCATCATCGTGGTCCTCTTTGCCCTGTCGCTGCTCTTGGCCGCGCAGGTTATGCTACCCAATCTTTTTGCCTGAGGACACGAGGTGATTTATGGCAACCATCCAGAATTCATACGCTCCCGAATACTTCCGCGTGATCCATCCGCTTGACGATGTACCGGAGCAGAAATGCACGAGCGAGGGCCTTGGCCCCATCGCGATGACGCCAACAGTGCGCACTTCACTAACGCTGTTGCGGGCCTACCTGATCCTGATGAGCGCGATGCTGCTTTATCACGTGCTGGATCTGGCTGGCATTTTCACGAACTGAAATGAACGAACTATAAGCTGGTCGAACTCGAGGGTTTTTACTCCAGATGGATACGAGCCGGAATGCCGGCGCCTTTTGGCCGGAGAAAGACGCGGCGAAGGGAAAACGCCGAAAGGCAGGGTCCAAGGGAATTTCAGACGCTGCGGCGTTTCCGGAGGATGTTGTGCGCATTTTCATTGCAATGCTCTGTTCGCTGTTGTGGCCCGGTTTCGGGTACGCGCAGACCGCTGCGTCCCTGCCGGATGCGCCCCTTGCCGCGCCGCGCTTTGCCGTTGCACAGTCCTTGCCGTCGCTCCAAGCCCCACCTCAGAACTTGCAAATGGGGCCGACCGGCACGCAGCCGGCCGTCTCGCCGGCGCCCAATTCGAGCGCAGACCCACCGACTGGCTACGCTTCCAGCCCCAGTGATCCGGAAACGCTGTTTCCCCATTCCGACACCAGCCGCTATTGGATCTCGGGGCAAGCCAATATCGTTTTACAGTGGCATCCGACGTTCCCGGCAAAATACAGCGGACCGAACAGCCTGACCACATGCGCTCAGAGCGCTACCACGCATGTTCTGACGCTTTATACCGGCTACGAGCTTTCGCATACGACCGAAGTGTTCGCCGACGTGGAGGATGCGACGGGCGGCGGCATCGGCAACTGCCGTCGGCTTGGCCGGCTACACCAATCTCGATTCGGTGCGCACGGTTCAGGGCATTCCACTTTCAACAGGCTCCCTATCTGGCGCGGCTCATGCTGCGCCAGATCATCCCGCTTACCGATGAGCGCGTCGAAGCCGACCGCGACGAGCTTCATCTGGCCACATCCCTTCCCGCGCGCCGCATCGAGTTCCGCATCGGAAAGTTCGACCTGGCCGATTTCTTCGACCTGAACACCTGGGGCTCCGACAGCCACCTGCAATTCCTGAACTGGACGGTCGACAACAATGGCGCGTACGACTACGCCGCGAACACGCGCGGTTACACCGATGGCGCCATCCTGGAATACGACGATCATTGGTGCACGGCGCGATTCGCCGAAGCATTGATGCCGAAGATTGCGAACGGCATCAACCTCGACGCCGATATCGCGCGAGCGCGCGCGGAAAACTTCGAGCTGGAGGCCAGCGGGAAACTGATCGCGCATCGAGCAGGCGCCGTGCGGCTGTTGAGCTATCTCAACCACGCCGACATGGGCAATTACCGGGAGGCGATCGCCGATTTTCTCGATCATGAGACCTCGACGCCGGATATCATCTCGACGCGGCGCCAGGGACGGCACAAATACGGCTTCGGCCTGAACTTCGAGCAGGAAATCACGCCGCAGGTGGGCGTCTTCGGCCGCTTGGGCTGGAGCGATGGCCGCAATGAGTCTTTCGCCTACACCGAAGACGACCGCACGCTCGAACTCGGCGGCTTTGCGACGGGCAGTTCCTGGCATCGGCGCAATGATCGCGCCGGGGTCGCCTTCGTCGGCAAACGGGATCGTAGCCGCCCATCAGCAATATCTTGCGCTCGGCGGACTCGGCTTTCTGCTCGGCGACGGCGGCCTCACCTACGGCCCCGAAAAAATCTTCGAAGGTTTCTACACCGCGCATCTCTGGCGCGGCTTCTTCGCCTCCTTCGACCTTCAGCACATTAACAATCCGGGCTATAACCAGGCCCGCGGCCCCGTCACCGTCTCAGCGGTCCGATTTCACACCGACTTCTGACGATCCGATGAGGATTCTAACCTTGAGGGAACAGCTCGAGGCGAAGAACCCCTGCTATACAAGTCGCCCTAGATACGCAGCAACCCGACCACCCCGGCCACAATCTGATCGCGGCGCGGTGCGCGCACACGTGGATTCTTCAGGAGGTAACCGATGCAGACAACAACTCTACAGTTCACGGTGCGTCTCTTCACCGCCTTGTTGCTGGGCGCCGTCGTCGGACTGGAGCGGCAGTGGAGGCAGCGTATGGCAGGTACGCGTACGAATGCGCTGGTCGCTGCTGGAGCCTCCGCGTTCGTGATGGCGGGATCACTGCTTGACCATGACCCGACAGCCACTGGGCGCATCGCTTCGTATGTTGTTTCCGGTGTCGGATTTCTCGGTGCTGGGGTTATCTTCAAAGATGGTGCGAGTGTTCGCGGCCTGAATACAGCAGCAACCATCTGGTGCTCGGCGGCTATCGGTGTCCTCGGAGGGTTAGGGTCACTGCATTTGGCATTGTTGCTCGCCATGGCCGTGTTGCTTACGAATACGGTGCTGCGTCCGCTGGCCTACAAGCTCCATCCAGTTCTGCCTGCGGCCGAACCCGTCGAAACCATGTACGAAATTGTCCTGACATGCCGAGGTCCCGACGAAGCACATCTGAGGACGCTGTTGCTCACAACCATCACCCAGGCTCCTGCGAGCCTCCAGGCAATTCACAGCGAAGAAGACCCGAGCAATGATCGCACACGCCTCCGAGCTGACCTCATCATCGTGGGCAGGAAGAATGAGCTGGTTGAACGGATTGCGTTGCGGCTATCGATTGAACCCAGCGTGACATCTTTGAGTTGGTCCGTGGTTCCCACCGCGATGGAATAGCCGAGTTTCATGGCAACATGCGCTAGTGCGGCGATACCAGCGTCTTTACATTGTTTTCTTTCTCGTACAGCAGGCCGTGATAACCCTTCTCGACCAAATCGTCTAAAGGAATGCGTCCGGTAATCAGCTCCTCGCCCTTAAATCTGCGGATCGGTCATCATACGAATCGTTTCGTCATAGAGTCCATACCCGCTCATGCTTCCGCTCACGGTCTTCTCGCGAAAGACCAGATCGGTCAAATCAAGTGGAGCTGGTTTCTCGAACACTCCCATGACAATCAACCGGCCGCGTGTCCTCGTGAGCTTCCCCGCAAGCTGCGCAGTCATCGGCTGCCCGGCACATTCAACCACCACATCGAATCCCTCTCCGACGGTGATCTCGAGCGCGCGCTTCTCAGCATCTTCCTTGGCCGGATCAATGACGTCGGTGGCGCCCAGCTTTTTTGCGGTCTCCTTACGCCGCTGAGCAACTTCCACCGCGACCACTCTCTTCGCTCCGCGGAGAGTCGCGGCAAGCAATGCCATCAAGCCTATCGGCCCTGCACCAACAATCGCCACATTGTCATCCGGTCCAATTTGCCCCGTTGTGACGGCCCGCACGGTTGCTGAAAATGGCTCAACCAGGGCACCCACGTCGTCAGAAATAGCGTCAGGCAAATGAAAGCACTGGTACGCATACACATTCAATCGTTCCGAGAGCGCTCCTCCCGACCAACTCGTGCCCAGAAATGCAACCTTATCGCATTGCGCCATGGAGCCGGACCTGCACCAACGGCACTGCTGGCAGCCGATAATCGGGCAGACCACAACCCGATCGCCGACGGCAAAGTTTTGCACAGCGTCGCCCACGGCGATCACCCGTCCTGACATCTCGTGTCCGATGATGACAGGCGCTTTTACGGATGTCAGCGGGTGTGGTGCGCCCTGCGGGATATAAAAGGGACCGGCGATGTACTCGTGAAGATCAGTGCCGCAGATACCGCACCAGGCGACCTCCAGCTGAAGCTGTTCCGGCGGCGGATCCGGCGGATCGGGCACCTCCTCCAACGCGAACATCCTGCCTGCCATACCAGATCGCAGCTTTCATGACGAACTCCATTCCCGCAGAATGCCCATCCTGAGTACCGGCCCACGATAGCATGAACAGCACCGCCTCGAACACGCCGGGGCATAGGAGCATACACTAGCCTCGGGATTGCTGCGGTTTCTTTCCTACCTTCGGGCCATAGAGGGTGCACTACACGCCGGAATTCTTTCGGATCAGAGACCAAGCGAGTATCAGCATGCAGGCGGCAGCGGCGCTGCCGTAGGAGTACATCGAGGAAAAGGGCAATCCTGTCAGCTCGCGCAGTGGCGCCATTCCAAAGGCGGCGACCCCGTAGCCCAATTGATAAAAAGCAATCAGTTCTCCTGACATCACGCTCGCAAGCCGCGGAAATTCCCCTCCTGCAAAGCTGATGCTGAGAGGGAAAAACGCGGAGCATGCCAGGCCGGCAAACCCGAAGGCCAAAATCCCCGTCGTTCGGCCGCTTGCGTGGGAGACAGCTTGAAACGCGACCATGAGCGACACGGGAAGACCGGCGTAGATCCATCGCACTGGCACCCTCGCCGATAGATACGCGAAGAGAACCCGGCCAATTGTGACCATGGCCCAGAACGATGTGAGCGCGAACGAAGCCCCCTGCGCGGAGACGCCTCGCTGCGTGGTGAGGTAGAGCGGCGCCCAATTTCCATTGAGCGTCTCAACAACCCCATAGAGAAAGACAACCGCCGCGTAGAGCCAGAACCGCGACGGCAATCCGCGGAAGGAACCTGATCCCGCTGCGCTGCTGCTCCCGTCGCCGGGAAAGTGGAATTGAAGCGGCTGCCGCAAAGCGGAAATCAAGATCAGGGCCAGAGTACACGCAACCAGGATAGGAAGTCCCCACCAGACGCCAAGACCCAGGAAAAGCGCGATAAGCAAAGGGGCAAGTGCGGTGCCGGTGCCCAGGAGCGCATTCAACGCGAGCACGGCACGATCGGAACGCCCGGGGAAGAAGCTCTCGGTGTAGGTGTTCAGAGCCATGAGCGTGGCCCCAAAGCCAAAGCCCAGGGCTCCGGTCGCAATCAACAGCAGCCCAAATGCGGCATCGGGCGAGCTGAGCAGGAATTTACTCGAGGCCAGGAGCGACATGGAGACGAGATCCGCAAGAATCCCTGCGACGAGCACCCGCTTCAGGCTGTACCGCTTCGCAAACTTCGGCGCCAGGCTCGACGCAAGTATTGCGAGCAGCACCTGGGGGAGAAACATCATTCCATAGCGTGCGCTGCTGAAGCCGTATCCCGCAGGACTGGTGAAGATGGAACTGGCAGCCGGGAACGTCACCAGGGCCAAGCCTTGCACCAGGCCAGTCGCATAGATCAGACCGACTTCAGTCTTCGTGGCTGTTGGAGGGGCGTTCATCGCGTGTTGTGGGCATCTATGAGACCGGTTCTAGAGGCCAGGGCTGCTTTGCATCATGCCGCCGTCCGTGATAATGGTCGTGGCCGTTATGTAACTGGCCCCGTCTCCGGCTAAGAAGGCAACCACGCTGCCGATCTCTTCAGGCTTGGCCATGCGCCCCAACGGGATCGCGGCATTCAGTTTCGCCAGCAACGCGGGATCGGTCATGGTGGAGAGATTGATCGGCGTCGCAACCGCGCCCGGCGCCACGCCAACGACCAGGATGTTATGGGGAGCGAGTTCCACGGCTGCAGTACGCGTCAACATGCGCATTCCGCCTTTGGAGAGGCAATACGGCGTGTTGCCGGGCATCGGCCAGTCTTCGTGGATGGAAGTGATATTGATAATTCGGCCGCCACCGCCCTGCTTGATCATCTGTTTGGCCGCCAATTGGGTGCCAAAGAAAGCACTCTTCAGGTTAATTTCGAGTACTTTCTCGTATTGCGCTTCGGTGGTGTCGAGAATCGACGTGCGTGTCTCTACGCCGGCATTGTTCACCATAACGTCGAGATGCCCAAATTGCGCTACCGCGGACGAAACCAGCCTTTCCAGGTCAGCCAGCTTGCTGACGTCGGCTTGCACCCCGATAACACGGTCGCCTAAAGCGATGATCTCCTGTTCCACGCCGTGGCGGCGTCGGGATGAGAGACGTAGTCGATAACGACACTTGCCCCCTGTTTGGCGAGCTCGAGCGCGATGGCTTTGCCGATTCCGCTATTGCCGCCAGTGACGATTGCAACTTTGTTCGCGAGTGACATGTAAATTCCTTTCCGGGCTGTTGAGTGATTCCTTGAGTCCTCAGCCTGGGGACTTTGGCCCCTGGCTCTGCTTCTGCGTGATCAATCGCCTGAGGGTGCGTGTCGCCGGCCCAATGGATACGAGCCTCGCCGGTGCGGTCGAGGATTTGCGCACCACGATTCTTCCCGAAGTAATTCCACGCCCACTCGACAAAGGTTTCGACCCGCGCACGGCTGGTGGAGAGGAGCGCGACATGCACGCCGACCCACGCGGCAAAACCGATGACGCCTTCGAGTTCGTGCCGGCCGGTCCCCACTTCCGCAACCGCGGCATTTCGCCCGATCATCGCCATGATGCCGAAATCCCTGTAGTGGAAGGGCTCCCGCGGGCGGCCCTGGATGTCAGCGGCGATATTCTTCGCGCACCACTTGCCCGTTTGCTCGGCGACGGACGCCAGCTGGGGGAGTGGCTTGCCCTCAGCACCGGCGAGGTTGGCGAAGTCGCCCAAAGCATACACTCCCGGGTATCCCGCCAAGGTAAGATCGGGCTCTACATTGACGCGGCCGCCATGACCGGGCTGAATTCCCATCTCCCCCGACACGGCGGAGGCCTTCAATCCACCTGCCCAGATGATGCAATGGCTCAGGATCTTGGTGCCATCGGACAACACCACGGAATCCGGACCGACTTCGTCGACCTTAAGGCCGAGGCGCAATTCCACGCCACGCTTTTCGAGCATCCCGGCGGCGTACAGCTGAGATTTCTCCGTGAATGCCGACAAGATGGCTTTGCCATGATTAACCAGAAATATCTTTGCCTTTTGGATCGGGATGTCGCGGTACTCCACTCGCAAAGTGTCGTCGAGCATATCAGCGAGCGCCCCGGCAATCTCCGTACCCGTTGGACCGCCGCCGACGATAACAAAGTTCAGAGCACCTTGCTCGAGGAGCGAAGGATCACGGTCGGCCGCCTCGAAGACCGCGAGTACGCGGGAGCGAATCTTTTCGGCATCGTGCAGCGAATAGAGGGGAAACGTATTGGTTTCCGCACCGGGCGTTCCGAAAAAGTTCGGCTGAGAGCCTGCGGCAAGCACAAGAAAGTCACCCTGATAGGTCTGGCCCTGGGAGGTTGTGGCGGTGCGTGTTTTCAGATCGAGCGTGTCCACCTCACCCATTTTTACGTCGACATTCGTATGCTCTGCCAGCACGCTGCGCAGCATGAACGAAACGTCGGTGGCGCTCAGGGCTGCGCTGGCGACTTGATACAGCAGAGGCTGGAACTGGTGGTAGTCATTCTTGTCGATCAGGGTGATGTGAACATTCGGATCCACGGCTAGCTTCTGAGCACAGTTCAACCCGGCGAAGCCACCGCCAACGATTACGACGTGCTTCATTTCGTGGCGCTCCGATTCTGCTTGGCTGGCGCTGTTTCGACCAATTCATAATCCCGGCGCGGCTGCAACAGCTTGGCGATAATGCCCGTCCACCCGGTCTGGTGCGAAGCCCCGGCACCTCTGCCGGTGTCTCCATCGAAGTATTCGTAGAACGGCACATAATCGCGAAAATTCTCGTCGTTTTGGAAACGCGGGTAGAGGGCATTCACCTGGCGAGCCCCCTCGCTGTTCTTGAGAAAGATCCTGGCCAGGCGCCTGGTAAGTTCAGCGGCCACCTGGTCGATGGTGACAAAAGTGCCCGAACCGGTCGGGTACTCGATTTTGAAGTCGTCTCCATAGTAGTGATGGAACCTCTGCAGCGATTCGATGATGAGAAAATTCCCGGGGAACCATATCGGGCCACGCCAGTTGGAGTTGCCGCCGAACAGCCGCGATCGCGACTCCGACGGCTCGTAGTCCACGCTCAGGGACGGCCTTCCGCCCAATATATGTATGGATGCTCTAAGTGGTATCGCGATACAGAGCGGACACCGTAATCGGAGAGAAACTCTTCGGGGTCCAGCATCCGCCTCAACAATGCTTTCATGCGATGTCCCCGGAGCAATGAGAGCAGCCTGCGCTCGCCGTTCCCCGGGACGAACCAGCGTGATACAAGCCTGGCAAGGTCGGGCCGGTTCGTCAAGAAACCACTCCATGCGGTATTTGAATACCGGGAACTTTCTCCAGCAGTTCCGGCTCCAAGGTCTCGACGGCAAACAAAGGAATCAACCCGACCATCGAACGAACGCGCATGGGACGGTCTTTCCGTCAGGTAAATTGAGTACGTCATAGTAGAAGCTGTCTGTCTCATCCCAGAGTCCAACGCCGTGACCACCCATATCGGTCATGGCTCCGGCGATGTAAAGGAAGTGCTCGAAGAACTTTGTCGCCATGTCCTCGTAGGCGCTGTTGTGCTGTGCCAGCTCCAGAGCGATCCTCATCAGGTTCAGCGTGTACATCGCCATCCAGCTGGTTCCATCCGATTGGCTCAGGTATCCGCCTGTTGGCAGGGTTACATCCCGGTTGAAGACACCGATATTGTCCAGGCCAAGGAAGCCGCCTTGAAAGAGGTCGCGTCCATGCACGTCTTTTCGATTGACCCACCAGGTAAAGTTGAGCAGTAACTTCTGGAAGATCCGCTCAAGAAAAAAAAGGTCTCCCGGGTCCGATCCGGGTTCTGTTTGCGGCGCTGCTGCCGGTCAATCTCAAAGACGCGCCAGGTAGCCCACCCGTGCACCGGAGGATTGGCGTCTCCAAAGTTCCACTCGTAGGCGGGGAGCTCGCCATTAGGATGGAGACACCAGACATGTACCAGCTCAATGAGTTGCTGCTTGGCGAATTCCGAGTCGATCAATGAGAACGTTACCGCATGGAACGCCAAGTCCCAAGACGCGAACCACGGATACTCCCACTTGTCGGGCATGGAGAATATTGTGCCGCAGTCGAGGTGAGGCCAGCTGGAGTTACGGCCTGACAGTCGCTCGGACGGTGGGGGAGGGGAGTTGGAATCACCTTCCAGCCAGCGACGAACATCGTATTCATAATATTGTTTACTCCAGATCATTCCAGCGAAGGCCTGCCGTTGTATCAGGCGAGCGTCGTCGTTATTCAGGCTCGGCTTGAATTTCGTTGTAGAAATCATCCGCGTCTTTCTGCCTGGCGCTTGCAATCTGGTCGAAGCCGGCGAAGGGCGCTGCATTGCTCGGAGTGAGACAGCCGCAGGCGAAATCTTGCGCTCGCACCGCCGCCCACCCGTGTGCGTAAGTGCGCGCATGCCTTGGAGCCGCGCAGCAGAGGGTTCACCGCCGACTGATTCCCTTGTACCAGGTACTCGTGGAAAGCGTCTTTGCGATAGCCCTGGGATGCAGCTCCATACAAGCGCGCAAAATTCGTCTCGTTTTCACAGAACAGGAGATCGGCGCGGTCTTCCGAGTACAGGTAGTAGGTGCCGAGCTCGAGATGCTCAGCGACGAGAATCGAGCCCGGCTGCGCGCTGATCTCTGGCTTTGTCGTCGAGGGACCCCAGGACCATGTATTGCGAAACCACAAGTGGGGCAGCACGTGCAGTTCAGCGGCGTCGGGACCGCGATTGTGAATTGTTATCTGTACCAGGATATCGTCGGGGGCAGCCTTGAAATATTCAATGAATACATCCCAGTAGCGGTTCCCATCAAAGACTCCCGTATCGATGAGTTCGAACTCGTTGTCCTGGAGACCGCGATTGCGATTCTGCTGTACGAGCTGCTCATAGGGGTAGGCAGCTTGCGGATATTTATAGAGCATCTTCAGGTAGGAATGGTCCGGAGTCGCGTCCAGATAGTAGTAGTATTCTTTGACGTCTTCTCCGTGATTGCCCTCGCCATTGGTCAGGCCGAACAGCCGCTCTTTCAGGATGGGGTCTTGTCCGTTCCACAACGCGAGGCAGAAGCACAATCTCTGGTACTCGTCGCTGATTCCGGCTAAACCATCCTCGCCCCATCGATACGCCCGGCTGCGAGCGTGGTCATGAGGGAAGTAGTTCCAGGCGTCGCCGTTGCTGGAATAATCCTCGCGTACGGTTCCCCACTGGCGCCCGCTAAGGTACGGTCCCCAAAACGAATTGCCTGCTCTTGGGGCCTCGGATTTTGCTGTTGTGGACATAAGCCTTGCGTGTTGGGCGCCACCGGGGATAACGGCCTGCTGGCGCCGCTGTACGGTTTCTTTCAGGCACTTAGTCCCGGCGAGAACAGGTTTCGAGACATGTTTTACCACAAAGTGTTTTTCTACCACCGAAGCGAGACAAATGAGGATGGGTGCAGTTTCCAGACCGCGTCGAACGGACCACTGGACCAGGTTTTCGAAGTCAGGGTCCTTTGCGCAGGTAGTAGATATTGCTGGGGCCGAACGGCCGGAGTTGAAGCATCCGGGTGGTCAGGGAACTGCGATCACCCGGAGTTTAGGCCACTTCATACTGACGGTTCGGAGCCAGGAATGTCAAAATAATTGACCCCGAACAAGAGTGCTGCGCAAAGATAAGCTTTCTCTCATTCCGAGGGAATTGGTGGGCCCACCAGGACTTGAACCTGGAACCAACGGATTATGAGTGCCCTAGATTCTCGTCCACCAGTGTCCACCGGGTTCTATCTCGTTGGTTTTTATAGGTGGGCTTGTCCATGCCGTGCTGTACTGTCCACTAGAATCCATCCCTGTTCCCACCAAATCTCCCACCAAAGGAGCGGGGCTTTTTATGCCATCCGCGGTAGAGATCGCGGAGCGATTAAGCGTAACCCCGAGGAGGAGAATTCCGGAACGTAGAGTTCCGCGCATTCATTTGGAAGAAGATTGAGAAGTTTTGCCAAGTCTTCAAGGCTAAATTTCAGTTGCTTGATGTGTGTCTGGATTAGCTCGGCGAGCAATGAAGGCTTCTCTAGAGGAAAGTCCAGTTCGGCCGGTTCTCTCGTGTTGTATTGAAGCCTACCGAACTTGATGCGCATGTACCTGTATTGAGAGGGCGTGACGGTACCTAATTGCTTAGCCCTTTCCAAGATGGCACCCATTGAGACCTTCCAAATACTCTTGAGCGTGGCAAGATGAGACAGCCGCACATTATGCAACTGATGCCGTATCTCTTCAGAGGGAAGCAGCAGCTCCGAAGCGAAGCGATTCGCCTCTTGTTCCATCGCTTCCGAAGGCAATTTGTGCATAACCAGATGTCCTAGCTCGTGGGCTAAAGTCCAACGGTAGCGATCACCCCCAATCGACTCATCCACGTTGATCAGGATTATGGGCGGATGACCGGGAACCCACTCGCTCACTGCATCTGTCCGCGAGCTCCCAAATTTGTGTGTCGCGATGAGCACTCCGGCATCTTCCATTGCCGCCGTGAGGTCCCTGATCGGACCTGGGGGAATGTGGAGCATCGCTCGAATATGCTGGGCGATCCTCTCCGGCGTGCCGTGCTCCTCTACCGACATTCTGATTAGTTCGGCCTCAGGGCTGATTGACGTGGCAAGCAGAAGGCGCCCGACGCGCATCCGAGTCAAGTTGAGAACGGAGTGTATTCGCCGCAAGGTCTTGGCCGGCATATCAGCGCGTTTGCGATGGAAAAATACCGAGGCATTGAACCCAAAAATTCGGTCTTCCTGGTAAAAAAGGTCCACCGGGTATGTCAGCCTATCGGCTATCACCGCAACCTGTCCGTCAGAGGGCACAGCGATGCTTCCCTCGAACCGCGAAATCATTGTTTGAGGGATTTGTGTAAGGGAGGCAAGGCTGTCCTGTGCAAGCTCGCGGGACTCACGAGCCAGCGTGAGCATTCCTGGATTAAAGTGCGGCATTTTTAGTCATTCTCTTGAGCTAGAAGCTCTTTTTGTTCTGGTCCGCGCTTAACTTTGACACGAGTTCTTGTCCCAGCTGGCGTGTCGTGTGAGGGCATTTGGATCACGTGGGGTTTGGTTACTATCTTTTCGAGTTCAATGTAAAACTGCATCTGGCCGGACATGCTGAATCGCTGAATTACTACTTGCCTGACCTTCTGAATCGCCTCGTCCAGTTGAAAACCAACGACCAGCAACACTCGTTGCGGCATGAAGGAAAAAGTTCCCTGCATCATCTCCAATGCCGTTGAGGTTGGGTAATTTGACGGCAACCCGTCGTCTCCGAGCTGCTTGTACCAGAGAACGCAGTCGTTCAACAGGTGGTAGGTTGTCCCGTTGGCCGCGTAGAACGAGGAGTTACGTACTCCCTGGAACAGACGGCGGGCCTCGTCGATTACATTACAGTTCAGCACGTTTGCAATGGTTCGTGCGTTCCAACAAAGTCTGAGGGTTGGATCTATTTTATGAAATCTTGCCAGCGCCGTTTCAGGAGCCTCACAAAGTCGACTCTTGCTGGCGTTCAATTTAGAAATGACCCAATCTTGGGACCCAACTGAGGCCATATGCAACTCCTTAATTACAATGCCATTATCACATGAGTGCGCATTGACTGCAATAAATATTCATATTAAATTCAAAAAAAGCGCCAATGCAGGCGCGCCCCCACAACTGACGGACTTTTCCCTGGCCAGGTGCAAAGCCGCGCAGCTCCCGGAGATGCCCGGCCCACGAGTCCTCGATGCGGATCGGCGCGGGCCGTGAGAACTTCCGACTACAACATCATCTTCATGGCACCCAGATCATGCTGCCCGCAGATCCTCGCGGTGAGGGTTACAAACGGGATCGACTACCATTTGCGCGATCGGATCACCGATGCTGCTGGCCGGCCACGCCAGGCCCGAACTAAAGTTCAGTGACTCAGCTTCCCGATGCCGATGCAAAGCCCATAAAGGACGTTATGGGCTGCTCTCGGCGGGTTTGCAACACAGTGCAATACGGTGTAATACAGCCCATCACAGGCCTCATCCGACCGCAGCCAACCGACAGAAAACACATTTGACACACAGGCTCCGACCGGAGCATAAACAAAGCGCAGCCCGCAGGTGTATTCAGCACCCACGAGCTGCTAACCAGAGTCGCCCACAGGAGGGGCAACCAATGGCTACCGTCCAAAGTAGCAGTGCATCTGCTTTCCCCCGCAAATTTCCCTCTCGCCCGCCCCAGGAAGAGCACCCTACCAACCCAGGCAATCAAACCTCTTCGGCCCTGCTTTTCCTGGGCGCGCCCCGGCTGCTCGATCTACTCCCACAGGAGCCAGAGCCGGCGGAACCCCCTCTCCCACCCTTCACCATAATCACCCGCGACGGCCAGGTTCTTCACACCGTCGAAGAGGTCTGCGCTCATCTCCTCCGGGCGGATCGCTTGGCCCTCGAACGCCTCCGGGGCCAGATCGAAGGAGGCAGCGATGCCCAAAGGTAGCTCCCACCCTCGGACCAAAAAACAACCCAAGGCACAACCGCCGCGGGAGAAACCAACCCTGATCAGCGTGGAGCTGCAGCCGGAAGACCTGCGAAAGCTCGACCACTACAGGGAACGGGTCGGCCTTTGTTCGCGACCTGACACGCTCAGGTTCGCAGTTCATCACGCGTTGCGAATTGAGCGCGCGATCGAAACGCTCCAGAAGCTGCAGCCCAACGATTGCGATATCGTTCCCGATACTTCCACTCCCAGCGAACTGGAGCGCCGCAAATTACAGCTTCAGGCAGCCGCCGGCGATATAGAAGAACGCCTGCACCGGATCGAGAAAGAGTTGTCGGCTCTTCAAGGCAGCACGGAGGAGATGGTCACATCCCGCCGTCTCCGCCAGAGTTCGATAAGGCCCGCGAAAGCCAAGCGGTTCCTCTACGGCCGCGACAAAAAGAAGTGAATTTTCAACCATCATCCCCACGGGTGATAGAAGAAGGAAGGCAACCAAAATGCCCGGAACCAAAAGCAGTAAATCGGTTTCCCCCGAGGGCTCTCCCTCTCACACGCAGCAAACCTCAGCGCCGGCGCGTTTACGCAACCGGGCAGCTAGGGCTTCGAGCACCAGGCGGGTCTCCACAGCGCAAATCCCAACCACAGAGGAATACGAAGAAGAACTCACCCGACTTGCTCGGGAGACCGGCGTTTCGGAGTCTAGTGCGATTCGCCTCGCGGTCAGGCGCGCATATGAGTACGAGGCGGAGCCTGACCGCAACGAACTACTGGACGCCTTGCACAAGGTTGCGCTTGCGATCGACGAGCTGCTCGTCGTCACCAGCCGGGCTGACTGACGCAGAGAGAAACAGTCTCCCAAATTGCCACGCGACAGGCCAGCCCCTTAAAGGCTGGCCTTCTTTTTTGCCCAAGCTTCCGAGTAGTCACGAAAACGGATGAATCACCGGAAAATAATGTGCCCAGGAGCCTCTAGGACGCGTCGCCGAGACCTCGGACGTATTGCGGCATGGCCAATTGCCCAGCCCCGCCGCCGCAAGCGCCAGGCCGCCAGGATCGCACGCTTCCTGCACCGGCCTAACCGAGCCCCCCTAGAATTCTCCCTGGCGCCACACCGAAGGCGATGTTTTCAAAGCGTGTGCATTCCGCCAGGTAAACCAGGTGGACGGAACCGGTGGGTCCATTGCGTTGCTTGGCGATGATGATCTCCGCCTGGTTTTTCGATTCCTCGTCCTCGTCGCCGTTCTCATCGCGGGCATAGTAGCTGTCGCGGTGAATGAAGGCGACGACATCGGCATCCTGCTCGATCGAGCCCGATTCGCGCAGGTCCGAAAGCACAGGCCTCTTGTCACCACCGCGCTTCTCCGATGAGCGGCTGAGCTGGGAAAGCGCAACCACCGGAACCCGCAGCTCCTTGGCCAGCGCCTTGAGCCCGCGCGAAATGGCAGATACTTCCTGCGTCCGGTTCTCGTAGCCGCGGCCGCCGGCGGCGGTTGCGGTCATGAGTTGCAGATAGTCGATCACGATCAGATCGAGGCCGCCCTGCTGCCGCTGCAGACGGCGCGCCTTGGCCCGCATCTCGGAGAGCGCGATCGCCGGCGTATCGTCGATAAATATTTTCGCCTCCGCCAGCCGCTCCAGCGCCTCGGTCAATTTGCCGCGATCCTGTTTGGCAATGAAACCGGTCTGGATCTTCTGCATGGAAACCATAGCCTGCGAGGCCAGCATGCGGCGCAAGAGCGACTCCCTGGACATTTCCAGGGAAAAGATGGCGACCGCCTTGCCATCGTTCACCGCCGCGTTCTCGGCGATGTTGATGGCCCAGGCCGTCTTGCCCATGCTGGGACGGGCGGCGATGATGATCAGGTCGGAGGCCTGCAGGCCGCTGGTCATCTTGTCGAAGTGGGTGTAGCGAGTGGCCAGGCCGGTGATCTCGCGCTGTTGCGCGTAGAGATTGTCAATGGTCCCGAAGGAATCGCGCACGATCTCGGATATGCCGGCGAAGCCGCGAGTGATTCCCCGCTCGGCCACTTCGAGCAGGCCCGATGCCGCCGCATCGAGAACGATCTGGGCGTCGTCGCTCTGGTCGGAGGCGCGGGCGATCGTCGTGCTGCAGATCCCGATCACTTGCCGCGCCTGCGACTTGTCTTTCACGATGCGGACATACTCTTCGATGCTCGGGCGCCGGGGAAGCCCCTCAGTGAGCGAGGCCAGATAGGCGCGGCCGCCGATCGCATCGACCTCTTTGCGGCGCGCCAGCTCCTCGGTAAGAGTCACGAAATCGATGGCCCGGCCGCCGTCGATCATTCCCGCCATGCAGGCAAAGATGCGCCGGTGCGAGTCCAGCGCAAAATCTTCGGCGCGGATCTTTTCCGCCGCCTCGTTATACGCGTAATTGTCCAGCAGGATCGCGCCCAGGATGGAGCGTTCTGCATCTACATTGGCGGGCAGGCCTCGATCGAGGGATGGAGAAGTTACGGCCACTTGAGGGAAATCCTTTCAAAATTTCTCAGTGCGCGCTTTGCTCGGCGCCCGAGGTGCTTACATGTGGCAAGTTGCGAGCTGTCCAGTCACGGGCTCACCTTACCGCTATTGCCCCGGGCACGAACCTTTACAAAAACTTTGTGAGCGCGGCCCGCTCCCCAGCAAAACCGCGCCCTTGGTGGTTGGCTGCCCGAATCTCCTTTCCTTTTTGAAGTAAATTGCGAAAAGGTTTTTCAGCAAAGCCGGTCCAGTACCAGCATTTGCTCCGCGCGGGGTATGAACATGTCATCCAGGTAGCTCTGAAACACGGAGAGCATGCCCGGAGAACGGTCCCCTTGCTCGATCAACGCCTGGACCCGGCAAGCAGTTTCGAGAAAGGCGCGATCGCAGCGGGTAAGCACTCCCTCCGGAGCGCGAGCGACCAGCTCACGCCAGATCCGGAGATGCCGTTGGGCCGTTGGCGAAACCTCCACGAGGAATTCCGCCGGCGGATCTCCTATCGGGCCGAGCGGTCGCGGCTCATTCTCACGCACGCGACATTGCCTCGGTCTCGCCATCCTTATGCGTCCCCTATGCCCGTAGGCGGGCATAGGCGTTGGGCAACCACCCGCAAGCAAAACACCGCTAGCGCCTCTTTCGACGCGGCCGCCACGGCCGCGGCCATAGCACGGCCGGCGACAATAAGGACCTCCAACGTGGCGAGCTTCTGCGCCTCAACGAAACCCACTTCCGGGTGACACCGACGCATCGCGCAGGCAAAGACGGTGAGCAAACCCCATGCGGTCGGGCCGCTGCTGCAGATCGCGCATAAGTCCACTTCGTAGCCTTGCCGGATAAAGTGGCCCTCCGCTTCCGTCAATACTGGCAGATCGAAACAGAGGTGGTAGCAAATGCCGCCGATCTCAACCGGCAGCTTCGACAACGGTGGAGTTACTTCTTCGGCCATTCTCCCCTTCCTAAAAAGTCCTGAATCCTATCGCCCCTGCGGATTGCGCCTGCCGCTTTGGTGGTGCGCCTGCAGCGATGCTGCCACGGCGTGAGGCAGGGCACGGGCCACGGCGGCGTGGATGGCCGCGGGGTCATTCGATCCGCGGGCGTCAATGTAGGTGTTGCTGCTGCCGCCCAGGGCATGGTTGGGCACGATGGAGCCGGAGGTGTGAGGCATGAAGAGCTCCGGGCCGCGCTCGCCCACAATGGACGGGCGGTTGGCCGCCACGTCGCCGCCCCCGGCGTGGCCAGCCAGGCCGCCCACGAAAGACCCAAGGAGCTTGCCTATCCAGCCAGAGACGCCGCTGGGCGTGCTGCTAGCGCCGGGGTCGAGCCCGCTGGCAATCCCGCCGAGCAGGCCGCCGGCTTGATTGGTCGCCATCTTGACGTAAAAAGGAGCGCCCATGGATCCGTCCGCCTTCTTCGTGCCGCCCAGGCCGAAGGCACTGAGGATCGACCCCTCAGCGCCCTGCAGGCTGGTCTTGAGCAGGCCCTGGCCGGACTGCATGAGGGTTTTCCCGAAGTCCTTTTTGCTGCCCTGGCCGGTCATCATCTTCACCATGTCATCGTTCAGGCTGTCTATGGTTTTGGGAATGATCGTCTTGAGTTGGGACGCCAAGTCGGTGAAGCTCTGCACCATCTGATCCAGCGCCTGACGGACGGCCGGGCCGATGCTGTCGCCGGCGATATCCTGCTGGTCTTGCATGACCTGGAGCTGCCGCTGGCCGGCCATCTGCGTGCCCTGAGCGTTGAGCCCGGCGATCGCGGAGTTGCGCGCGAAGCCAGCGGGAAGCGCCGCGGCGTTGGCCAGGGCGGCCTGCAGGCGCTGCATGGCCTGCTGAAATTCCTGCGTGTGCAGTGCGGCCTGGGCCTGGGCAGCGTCCCACTTGGACATTTGCCCCGTAGCCACGGCCATCTGAATCGAGGCCTCGGCGATCGCGGAAGCGTTCTGGCGCTGGGCGCCGATCTGCTCCTGCAGGTTTTTGAGGTACTCGACGGCCGCCCGGCCCTGCTCTTTCATCTCCGGGTTATCGCCCCGGCTGAGATCGAAGCGGTCACTCATGCCGGCGCCGGCGGCGTCGAGCCCGAGCTGCCCGGCCAGGTTGCCTTTACGCATCTGCGCGATGAGGCGGTTGGCTTCATCGAGCGACGCTTTGTAGCTGAGCGAGCCGGTGTGTGCCGTCTCCATGCGGCGCACCCAGAACTGCGCCTCCTGGGCGACGGTCATGTCGTTATCGGCCTTGGCCTGGTCGAGGTCCTGGTGCCATTGCTGGACCAGCAGCTCCTGAGCGCGCTTCTGCGCTTCGGCCAGGTCCTTGGACCCCCTCAACTTCGCGGCTTGCGCCTCGTCGGTGGTGTTGCGCCCCAGCTCGCTCTCCTGGTCGAACTGGTTGTAAAGGCTCGCCTGCTGTCCCTGCAGGATGGAGAGGTTCCCGCCTTGATTTAAGGCGCCGGGGAGCTTCTGATTTGCGGTCCGATCGGTGATCTCTTTGGCATTGTCCTGCAGGTACTGGGAGCGCATGGCGTCGATCGCCACCCGCAAACTGGAGGCGTCACCCGTGTTGCCCTCATGTTGCGCGATGTTCATCTGCGCAGCCAGGTCGGAGAGGTGCTGGTTCTGCCCATTCACCTTGTCGCTGACAACAGAGGTGCCACTCTTGCCCATGAACCCCGCATACCATGGCGCGAAGTTTTGCGAGAGCAGTTCTTTAATCTTTGCGTTATCGCGATCGAGCGATTCAGCCATCTTGTCGGCCGCCAGGCGCGCCTCGTCGATGGTCAGCTTTAGGTTGTTCTGCGGCTTGCCCTCAAGCTTGGCAATTTCGTTCTCCAGACGGTCGTTGGTGATACGCAGAGTATCGTTGGCCGTCTGCCCGGCCAGGTTAAGGCTGCGGAAGCTGTTGGTGATGGCCTGCGGCATCTTCAGCACGGTCTCGATGGCCTTGGCGGCCTCGGTGCCGATCTTGGCGAAGACCCCGGCCAGGGCGATGCCGCCGATGACCGGGAAGGCCGCCTGCAGCGCCTTGCCCACCCCGGGGATGGTGGAGATGAAGCGCTCGGCGGCGCGGATGCTGTTGGTCATCCCCCCTTCGAGGGTGCGGATGGCGGCGCTGGAGGCCTGCATCTGCGAGACCGTGGTGTGGCCCACGGCCTGCACCGTGGTGGCCAACTGCTGCGCCTCGCGGCGCGCCGCAGTCATGCCGGCGCTGTAGCCGTCCTTATTGAGATTCAGCCTTACTGTTACTTCACCTGCCGGCATATCCTAGCCTCCGTTCCGTTTGGCGCCACGGTGATTTCCGTGGGGATGGTTTCGTCCATGGCCGCGATCTAGTTGGCCTCAAAGGCGGGCCGAATCTCAAGCCCGCCTGCCGTCTGGCCCCCTCGACGTAAGACCCGTCATGCCCGGGCTCAACGAGAGCTGTCGCGAAGGCGCCCCCGGGAGATCTATTTCGGCTCCGCTTGAGAGCTGCTGACTTAGCCGTGTAGCGTTCAAGGAAATATATGTTTCTGGCAGCCCGCTGAGTCTGAAAAGGGCCATAGAGATCGACCCCATCTCTTCCAGCTTGGCGATTGAGAGGTCAAATTGCCCCGGACCCAGGCGCGCATCCGACCAGCCTCTCTCGTCTCTGGCGAACCATAACTTCCCATCGCGCTCTAAGTACCGCAGGTTGCCGCCTTTTCTCAACCAGCAGTCAAAGATTTTCGCTAGAAGAACGCCGGTGGCCACATCGCCAGCGATGCGAATGCAAGCCCGCTCGATAATGAGGCCATACTTGGCGATTCGCCAGCGGATCAGTCCGCGCAGGTCTCGATCCGGGAGCTCTCCTTGCGTGGTGAGTTTTCGTTTGCCTCTACCCATTTCCACTCCTAGATGAACCCTCGCCCTTGCCTTGCCCTTTGGTGGAACAGCAGATAGTCAGCAGCCTCGCGCATGTTCATCTGCTTTACGGGCGCGACAGCTTGCCCGTCCCCGGGCTTCCATGCGGATGCGTTGCCGCTGGCAATCCATGCTGCGGCCAGGTCCGGGTGCAGCTCGACCGCCTGGCCCGGGCGAAATGAAAATTCCCCGAGGCCGTGTACGGGTTCTGGGCCGCCTGCGATTGATACGCGCATCGTAACTTTCACTGTTCCTATTTTCATCGAGTAACTCCTTGGTGCTTGGGGGCGCTTTGCTGGGTTGAACGAAGCGCCCCGCTCGTCGGCGTTTTTGTTACGTGGCCGAGGTTTGAGGAATCAGGAAGCAGAATTCTGAAACGCCGCAATTGGGTGTGTACCGGCGTCCAGGAGCTGACCGTCTGCGCGCAGGAAGGCGAGGTAGCCCACCTGAAGGTAGTCTGCATACCGCTCCACTAAACGAAGAACGGTTGTTCCGTTGGCCACCCGGCGCACTTTGTACTTGCTCATGTCGCCGTAGAGGATGGGATAGGCGCTGGCCGCAGGGACCGGCATATCCTGGTTGATGACAAAGGGCCGGTCGAGGATGGTTTCGGGGAAGCCGCCACCGAAGCCGGCGCCCAGAGCAGGCTGCCACAAGGGGCGGGCGTTATCGTCTACTAGCAAGCGCGCCTTCTTGAGCACGGTATCGGAAAACATCCACTTGGCGGTGGGGACGTTTCTGTACGCAGGATCGACCAGGTGCAGGGTGTCCACCAAGTCCGTATAGGAAAAGGAAGTGGTCTCGCCCGTGGTGCCCTGGGTGGTATTTCCTGCCGCGATAACCGCGGTCTGGATGCCATCCGGCTGCGAACTGCCGCTGCCGATAGTTAGGTAGTAGTTGAGCAGGCGGCCCAGGCGCGTGCCCAACACTTCGGCGATGTACTGGTCCAGGTCGAAGTAAGAATCCTGGATCAGGGCGATCGGGACCAGGATGGAATCGGAAGTGAAGATCCAGGCATTGAAGGTGACCTGGCCGAAGGTCAGATCGGTCTCCGTTGCCTGCGTGTTGATGGCCAAAATGCGGCCCTTGTTGGTGGTGTCGTTGACCGTCGGCCACTCTAACGGATTTCCCGATTCAGTGGTAAAGGTGCCGCAGGTTCCAAGGATGCCGCCGTACCACTTCATGGCTGTTTCCAGCGCGTCGGAGAAGCCCTGGGGAATCAGGTAGCCGCCACCGGTGCCGGTAATCGACTGGGCGTTGCGGATATCACCCGCGCCGCTGCCGCGGAGCTGGCGGGCCATGAACTGCCTTTCGTCCTGGTCCAGGCCTTCGGTGCCGACGCGCAGGTACTTGGAGAAGACAGCGCCGTGCTTGGCCCTGTTGGCTTCCCGCGCCTCTTTGCCGTAAACCTGGCCGCCCATGGTGGCATTGAGCCAATCCGGATCGGTCCCGCGTAAATCGCTCGTGATGCCATCGACGCGATCGGCGGCCTTGATGCTGTGCTCGACCGAACTGTAGTCGGATTCGAGCTTTTCGAAGCGCATCCGCTCATCGCTGTTGAGGCCACGGTCGCCCTCTGCCCTGGCTCTGTTGACGATGGCGCGTAGGTCGCTTGAAATCTTGTCTTGCTTGTTGTGTAACTGCCGGGTGTAGGAATTCATATTCAAAATTTCTCCTTGGATTTGGCGCGCTGCCGGCGAGTCTCCCTGGAGTCTCGTCGCCTCGACTTTGCCGCGCGGTGGTTCGGATTGCTCCGGCTTGTGCCACCGCGCGACTTTTCGCGTGCCCGCCTGGCTCCCGGGAGCCAGGTCGCTTTCGCATGCCGCGCGGCGTCGGATTGCTCCAGTTGTGCGCTTTTGCAGCTTTCCAAAACTTGTCGGCAAACGAAGGCTCATCTCACATCCGCCATCTACGTCCCCCTGAATAAACAAAACCTGCTTCTCGCGCGAGCCAGTGCCTTTCAGCGCCTAACTCGTCACTGCGACGGTTGCCTAAGAGTTGGTGGGAACGATCGGGTGAAACCACGCCGGAGGCCCGCGACCGGACGAAAGCATGCCGCAAATCCTGAGCAAGAACGCTCGTCCGCATTAGCTTGTGAGCCCTCGCCATTCCCTCTGTCATCTTGATCGGACCCCTCATCTATGCCCCTTCCACATAACAAACACGTCATTCCCCCACTGGCTCACTTAAGCCTGGCCCCGGAATTAGCTGCGCCGCGCCGCTTTTTCTTCGCGCACGTAGGCTGCCCAGCCGCCGCCGTCGTCTTCGCTCTCGGCTTGCTTCTTTTGCTTGACACCGCGGCGTGCCCTTCCCTCACCCGACATGCCGAAGCCGGCTAAATAGCGCTCCATCTGCGCGTGGTTGGCGGAGGTGCCCTCGCCGCGCTCGATCCGCGCCAGCAGGCGGCAGGCGAGGGAGAGGCGGGTGCGATCGGAGCCGGTAATGCAGCCCGGCGGGGCCTCGGCGAGGAAGCGGTGCCAGATCTCCAAGTGGCGCTTGGCCTCGCTCGACTCGGGACGGAGGAAGTCGGCCGGGGGATCACCCACCTCGGGGTGGCCCTGGGGCTCGTCGGCGCGATCGCGGTAGCGCTGCGGGTTCCTCTTGATGGCGCCGCTTAGCTCCAGCAGCTTTGTCGGTTTTCTCGGCCTCGCCATGGTCATATCCTGCCTTCCCAGCCATCCTGCGGCGCAAGTGCGCGCCGTCCCTTACGCTGGCCTCAATTCGTCTCATTTTGGCCATATCTCACGCCAAAACACCCATTTCGTGTACAAAAAAATGTTTCTGCGCTGCGGTCTTGGCACAGCTCAAGGCTCAAGGAATTTACCCCCCTACCCCCTACCACTTCTTCTACGCAGCGGCTCACGCTCCCACCGACTCGCCCCCGCGCCGCGCCGTCACGCACGAACACTCAGCCATCGCGCGGACCTGGCGCCCGTCCAGACCACGCATCGTGGTAGGAACAAGGCCTTCACGGCACTCCCCGCAAAACCTAGGCCTCGCTCGCTCTTCACGCCGAGCGCGGCAGACAAGCGTTTTCAGCTCCGACGGCGCAGGCATCATCGAGCCATACGTTCGCCCAGTGAACATGTTGAGCTCAGTGTTCGATTGCCACAGCCGAAGCGCTTGCTCCACTTCCCCTGGCTGATAGTCCCCCAGGACACTGGACCATGCCGCCATAGCCGCCTCCGTCGGAACCTTCCCGCACGCCTGGCATGCATCGACGAAGACGTCACCCAAAATCAGATCCTTAGCAATTCTCAATTTGTGCTCCCATTTGGCCGGTGTTGTTGTTGCTCGTGTTGCTCGCGTGTCCGCCTCCGAAATTCCTCGCCTGCCGCATTCACCCCAAGTTGTCCTGAACGTCGCTGCGCAGCTCCGTCCTGTTGCCACCCACAGTCAGAACCGAACCAAAAGCCGTTCACCTTCTCGCCGCGGAGTTTCGCATCCAGGGCTCGACCGATGATCAGCTGAGCTGCTTCATGCAATTCCAACTTTTTCTCCTTCGCTAGAAACCCGATGGCTTGCCGGCACTGACTGAGCACATAGGCTGAGTTTGGAATGCTGCACTGCTCCAGAACGATGGCAGCATACTGCGTCGGCTCCATTCCTTCGGGAAGGGCGGTACTGGGATCAGAGTTGAAATCGTACTTAGGCGACCGAATCGAGGGGGAGATTGCTTCCCTTGACGGTTCTTGACGGTTAATGACGGTTACTCCTTTAAGGGGGTCTGGGGGTTTTGACACAGTGTCACCTAACATGGACACAGTGTCACCTAACACGGACACACAGTCACTTGACTTATTCCCCTCAAGTGACACACAGTCACTTGACTTATTCCCCTCAAGTGACACACAGTCACTTGACTTATTCCCCTCAAGTGACACACAGTCACTTGACTTATTCCGCTTAAGTGACATGCCCGATTCGGGCGCAAGCCGCCGGGGGAGATCAGGCAAACCGAGCCGGGAGCGCAATACCCAGTAGCTGCTGCTCTTCGCCCTCCGATTCACCTCTACCCATCCGCCTGCTTCAAGGGATCGCAGTTTTCTCAAGATCGTGCGTTCGCTCATCTGGGTCTTGTTGGCAAGCGTCTCAATGCTCGGATAAGCGAATCCCTCGTCCGAGGCATTATCGGCAAGCGCCACTAGGACGTAGCGCTCTATCGGGTCTTTCGGACCCCTGTCCCAGCACGCCGAGATTAGTGCAATGCTCAATTAGTGCTCGCGCCTCGCTGGCGTGGTGCCCTCAGAAATCAACCGTCTTACCTCGGAAGCGGGTATTCTCACGGATCTCCCTATCCTCACAACAGCGATTCTTTGTGAGGCGATCATTGCCCATGCCGTTTTTTGGGCTATGTCAAGCGCCCTTGCGAACCCCGGTACCCTGTATAGCTCGCATTCCGATACGGGCTCCGCGACCGAGTTTCTTCGCCCGTTAAGCGCTGCGGTCGCCGCTGTGCCGTGTCCTGCCGCCATATCCATCTCCTTCCGGCTACTCCCTGCCAAAGCAAGACAACTGGGAGTAAGATCTTCTTTACAGTGAACGGTGATCGCGTAGAACGCAAGAGTCTACGAAGGGGGCTACAGGTGGAAAAACGGTACAAAACCCTACAAACAAAGGGTGAGAACGGTAAGAAAGCCGAAAAGAAGGCCGGCCCGAGAGCAGCAACCGTGCGCCTCAGGCAAGAGTTCGTGGCGTGGAATAGCTGGCTTAGCAAGCGCAACGCCTCCGCAGAATCGATCGTCGTCCTCTACTTCGCCACCTTGGCCAAATATTCGGTTCATAGGCATGGGGACGATTCTGTCTTCGTCTTTGGTGAGCCGGCGGCCGACCCGGCTAAGCCTGAAGAGTGGAAGGGGAAGGAGCCCACTGAGGCCAACGTGTGGGAACGAGGCAAAGAGCTCGATCCGTATCAGGTGCGCGCCGACTTCGAAGAGGTGAGCGACCTTGAAGGAGCACATAAGTTCCTCGACCGTACTGGAGCTTTCCTGCCAGGCGCCGAGGATTTCACCTGGCGCGAGTTCCAGACGTGGCAACGTTTCGCGAAGCTAGTTCGCGAGCGCAAAGAGATCGAACAGTCCACGAATGAGCAAACCGGCGCAGCAGCAGAAGCCAGGAGGGCGTTAGGCGGAGCCCATGATTCCGCGTTTTTCAGCGCCGATATCCTGCAGCCCCCAGGAGCGATCAGCACAGAAATGCTAGCCGATCGACAGCGCCGGAGCGATCAGCATAAAGCTCTCTACCGATGGTTTGTGGACCCCCCCGGGCAGCGTAAGTTCGTACCTCGATCTGCAGATCCAGCACTGTTTCATGAAATGCTGCGCAGCGGCGCAAGGGCAGAGTTCTTGCGTCCGAGAGATCAGCTACAGCAAGTGTTTCTTATCGAACCCACCGTTACCATTGAGGCCATCGCTGCCTCCATCTACGCTGATTGGATCACGGGCGTCGATTGCAAAAAGTGCCCGGTTTGCAGGGAAATCTTCGAGGTTAAGAACCGGGCCTGGCAGGAATACTGCAGTGCAAAATGCAAGGGAACCGCCCGCATGAAGCGCTATCGCGATCCGAACAAGCCAAAAACCAGACCGCGCCAAGCGCCCATCATCCCATCCCGAGCCAGCAAGGGCGATGGGCCGGGGAACACGAGCAAAGTGCGGGGCAAGCAATGATGCTCTTCCGGGCGTAGAGAAGGGGGGTCACCGATGACCCCCTTCTTTGGTCAAGAAGAGTCAGAAAGGATGCCGCTTTTCTAGCGCCGAGCAGCTCCTGGAGCCAGCGGCCAAAACTGACTTGAGACGGTGAATCTGCTATGTAAGCAGGACGTTTCAGGTTTACTAGTCACTTGCAATCAATGATATAGATACGTGACTTAAATAAACGTGACCACTATTTGTGCCCTTGACGTACAATTCGCCCGTTAAGGAGACACCACGATGGCACTCTACAAACGCAGCGACACTTGGTGGTATCGCTTCAAATTCCGCGGCGCCCACATCAGAGAGTCCAGCAGAAGCGGGAACAAATCAGTCGCCGAGCGACTGGAGCGAGAGCACCGTCGACGGCTGGAGCTGAACCAAGGTGGTCTGGCTGCGATCGCCAAACCCAAACGTTGCTCTGTTGCCCTGACTGAAGTCAGGGAGATCAACGAGGCCCACTGGGCGAAGAAAACCCAGGAGCTGCACAAGAACAGCCAGGCGCATCGAGCCGTTCTTTGGCAAGATGTTCCTTGCTGAAATTACCGCCGATGACATCGCCAAGTATCAGAGCGTGAGGCGTAAAGCGGAGGCCAGCAATCGGACCTGCAACATCGAAATCGGTTTGCTCCGGCTCGCGCTGAAAAAACACAAACTGTGGTCGCACCTGGCCGATGACGTGAAGATGCTTAAGGAGCGTAAGGACGTGGGCCGGGAGCTGTCCGACGATGAGCAACACCGGCTTCTGGCCGCGGCTCGCTCTAGCGCGTCCAGGTCGCTCTACCCGGCCCTGGTGACCAGCATTCACACCGGCCTGAGGAATAAGGAATTGCGTCTGCTTCGGTGGCGTCAGGTGGACTTGCTTGCCGGCTGCATCACTGTAGGCGCGTCGAAAACGGCCGGCGGAGAGGGTCGGATCGTACCGCTCAGCCATACTGCACTCCAAAAGCTACAGGACTGGCGTGCTCAGTTCCCTTCCGCTTTGCCCGGGCACTACTGCTTCCCTCGCGAGTCCTACGGCCTGATCGGCAGCAAGGGCACATTTGGGGGCACAGTGGCACCTTACGAAACCTTTCCTGACCAGGCGGTACGTTCCTTTGCAACTGCATGGCGCACGGCCAAGAAGGCGGCCGGCGTCGAATGCCGGTGGCACGACATGCGACATTCATTCGTATCAATGGTTGCTGCTGGTGGCGCCAGTGACCAGACTCTCAAAGCGCTTGCCGGATGGATGAGCCCTAAGATGATTGAGGTCTACAGTCACTCTCGGAACGAAGCTAAGCGAGCAGCAGTTTCGGTCCTAGACAATCCCGGCCAGATTCACTGATGATGACTGCCTAAACGGTCTACCGCACGCGGGACGGAGTTAGACATAACAGGAAGCGGATCCCAGCGCATATGAATGGTCCGGCACGCAAGAGCTCGGCGCGCAAGGCTACAGCTAACATCGCGGGGTTAGCCCACATCGCGCCCGACTAATCGACTGAACGCAAGTAGTTAAGTTGAATTCTGCGGTTCGCTTTATCGGTGACCGCGCTCCCGGTTCGACCCCCGACTAAAGCGGCTCATTCCCCGTTTCGGTGTCGCCGCAAGTCCTGCGCCATGGCCTCGACTTCTGTTCGGAGATCTTTTGTAGTCTCTTTCGAGCTTCGCGATCCGGTCCTGGAGCGGTTGCATCATTTCCTCAACCCTGTGTTGCGTAGGTATGGTTTCGGCCCTGGGTTTTTCCGCCATTTGTCTTCCCCTCACATCCTTTGGAAAGGATAAATCATGAGCACCACCGGACCCCCTAAAAGGGACAGTGCCCAACCTGCACCAGCGGGCAGATCGGATTGAGTGCGGCGGTGGCCGTGGGCGCGTCGTGCGCCGGCGAGTAACCGCCCGTACCGTGGGGAACTGGGTCTAAACTGAAGGAAGAGCTCCTGAGAACAAACTCGTGGCAGTGCCGATAACTCAACTAATTCTCCTCCTCCTCAGCACCGCTGGTGTCTCCGCACTCTTCACAACTGGGATCACGGCATGGTCGGCATTTCGCGAGCGGACCGCAAGGCGACAGGAAATGTTGTTGACGGCCGCTATTGCCATGGCCAACCAAGAATCTCAGCTTCTGTTGCAAATAGGGCAAGCTTCCGCGGAGCAGACGGATATGAAGATGTACCCGTTTATCGTGATGGCGCGCTGGCACCATCGGCAGTTGACTCTGCTCTTGAAGAAGGGGAGGCTCTCAGACGACTTGGAAAAGACCTACGAGGAATACATCGAACAGAATCGTCCGGATGCCGCGAACTTGATTTCTGCGCGCCAGGACAAGCAAAGTGCAGCATTCCCCGGAGCGGCCCGGCCCGGCTGGCCCGGTACCCAGCTCCACAAACCCGACAGCCGAATCCGTCGCCGCCGCGCGGCCCGTCGACCAAGTGAAACAGGGTCTGCGATCGCGAAGCCTCCCCTAACCCGCCGGCGGACTTCGCCTGAACTTCGCCTGAATAATTCGCCCGGCCTTCGCCCGGCCTTCGCCCGGCCAAGTGCAGCCGCTCAGCTCCCGTGATTCCCCACGCCTGCAACGAACTCGATGCCGATTCGGTGCGCCGCCAGTTCGACCAGGCGAGCACGACCGCGAATCGCGAACGCCGGAAAAAGGGGGCACAAAAGAGGTCACACGATAAACCTGCAGTGCCTCTATTTTCCTGTAAGTTGTTGAATTTATTGGTGGGCAGTGAGAGACTCGAACTCCCGACATCCTGCTTGTAAGGCAGGCGCTCTAACCAACTGAGCTAACCGCCCAACCCGGACTCGATGGTAACACGCTGCGCCCCGTAGATTGTCCTAAGATGATCGGCGGGCGGCGGACTTGGCGTTTTGCAGGCCCGCTGGTCTAGGCTCTAGCCTGCATTGCTGCGGCTTGTTAACGTGGTGTGGAAGGTTCGCGAGAAGACCGGCTGTAGCGCCGGTCATTGAAGGACGGCAAGGTTTGACCAGACAAGAGATTGCATCACCGGAAAGCCCGCTCTCGCAGAGACTCACCGAGCCGAGCGACAAAAAGAGCGGTCTGACCGTCGGCGTCGACCTGGGGGGCACGAATCTACGGATCGCCGCCTTCGATTCTGAGTGGAAGCGACTGGATTACATCAATTTACCAACCCGCGTAGAAAGTGGGCCCAAGGCCGTGGTGGACGACATGTGTGACGCGATCCGCCGCGTGCTCGAGCGCTGCGGGGTCAAAAAGGAGCTGGTTGGCGTCGGTATCGGCGCGCCCGGCCCGCTCGAACTGCCCTCGGGTAGATTTCACCGTCCTCCGAACCTGCCCGGCTTCGATGGCTTCCTGTTGAAGGAAGCCATGGAGTCGAATCTGCAAACCGCGGTGATTGTGGAGTGCGATGCCAACGCGGCCGCGCTGGCCGAATGGAAGAGCGGCGCGGGCAAGGAGATGCCCGGCGATTCCATGTGTATGCTGACCCTGGGCACGGGCGTGGGCGCAGGCATCATTCTGGAAAGAAAAATCTGGCACGGCATGAACGGCATGGGCGGGGAGGGAGGCCATATTCCGGTGGTCGAGGATGGTTTTCCGTGCGGCTGCGGCGGTCGCGGCTGTCTCGAACAATATGCTTCCGCAACAGCGATCTACCGGGCGGCGAACCGCGCTGCCGCGTTGGGCAACGCGCCCCGTATCGTTGAGCTTATCGCCCGGCGCATCGAAAGCCACGGCGAATTCACCGCGCGTGATCTCGCCGGCCTGGCGCGGGAAGGAGACGAGGCTGCCCGCCAGGTTTTCGCCGATGCAGGCAAGTACCTCGGGATGGGCCTGGCTATGCTAGTAAACGTCTTGAACCTGCCGCTGTATGTCATCGGCGGCGGTGTGGTCAGCGCTTGGGACCTGTTTGCCCCGCGGATGTTTGAGGAACTGCGTCGCCTGAGTTATATCTATGCCCTTACCGAACCCCCGGCCGATCCGGCTTTCATGGCAGGAAAGACGTATGTCGTTCCCGCCGTCTCTGGACCCGACGCCGGGTTGCTGGGAGCTGCTATGCTTCCCTATCTTTGAGGGCACTTCCACCGGTCTGTAGCCCGGAGTACGTGGGACTTACGAGGCTACTGGAGGTAAACGTCATGCGGAAGAGCTATGAAGACCGAGATTTTCGCCTGGTAACTAGCATGGTGACGAATTGGCGCTAAATATTCAGGAGCAGTTTGGGCAGATTGATATCTACGTATTCGATCAGATTCTGCGCGGGAACATTACCCCCGATTTGCGCGTTCTCGACGCTGGATGCGGGTACGGGCGAAATCTGGTGCACCTGCTGCGCGAGGGGTGCGAGATATTCGCGCTGGACGCCGATCCCGACGCGGTGGAGCATGTTCGCCAGTTGTCCGCGTCGCTTATGACCAGATTGCCGGTAGAGAACTTCCAGGTGGGGTCCATTGAGGCGATGCCATTTCCGGACGGTTTTATGGATGTGGTGATCTGCAATTCGGTGCTTCACTTTTCGCGAGACGATCGACATTTCCAAAACATGCTTGCGGAGCTTTGGCGCGTGCTGAGGCCCGGCGGGATGTTGTTCTGCCGGTTGGGTTCGAGAATCGGAATGGATTTCGAGCATGTACGAGGCAATCTCTTCGTAGTAGGGGACGGCTCGGAGTGGTATCTGGTGGATGAGGAGATGCTCCTCGGATTGACTGAGGAGATGAACGGAGTCCTTGCCGATCCATTGAAGACTACGATCGTGCAGGATTATCGCTGCATGACGACCTGGGTCTTAAGAAAGCGAAGAGGGTAATTCGAGCTTACGCCAACTGTGTGGCCGGCGCCTTGGCCGGTTCCACAGAGCCTTTGTATCCATAAAACGCGATGTAAACGTAGCAGAGCGCGGGCAAAATAAAGGCGTGGTGGATGCCGATGCGGTCCGCCAGCGCGCCTTCCGCCACCGGGATAATGGCTCCCCCCACGATGGCCATCACCAGCAGGCCGGAACCTTTTCCCGTCAAGCGGCCCAAGCCCTTCGATTCCCAGGGAAAAAATGCTGGGGAACATCACGGAGTTAAAGAGTCCTACGCAGATAATGCGTGCCCATCGCCAGCCAGCCGGTACTGAGCATGGAAGTCACCACCAGCAGACAGGCCACCACCGCAACCGTGCCGAGAACCGCGCGCGTGGGCAGCTTCTGCAGCACCGCCGCTCCGATGAAGCGGCCGATCATAGCCCCAAACCAATAAAGTGAGACCAGGCCGGCGGCGACCTTCACACGTCAGGTTGCCGATTTCGGGCTGAGTGAAGTAGTTGATGAGAAAGCTGCCAATGGCAACTTCGGCGCCGACATAAAGGAAAATCCCCAGCGGCCCCAGCACCAACTGGCGCTGTTTCCAGAGGTCCCTGGCTGCAGCGTCGGTGTCTCCCATAGGGCCGGAATTCCCGGGTCGCCTCGATCTTCGGCAAGTTGAACATGGCGATCGCAAGCGCCAGGGCGGTGAGCGCAAGAGCGATGCCGATATAAGGCAGCTTCACCGAAGAGGCCTCCTGCTGCCGGTAGGCCAGAAGCGCTGGGGCGGAAAGTTGCTGCAGCTGCGTTGCGGCCAGCGGCGCCGCGGCGAGAATCAGACAGCCCCCCGACATACGGAGCGATCGTGGTTCCCAGCGAATTGAAGGCCTGGGTAAGGTTCAGACGGCTGGAAGCGGTCCGCGCCGGGCCGAGCACGGTCACGTAGGGTTGGCAGCAACCTGCAGCGCGGTAACTCCCGCGGCCAGCACGATGAGCGCCGCCAGAAACAGCTCAAACGAAGGCGACATTGGCGGCCGGCACGAAAAGCAAAGCCCCCACCGCCATGACCAGCAGCCCGACCACCATCGTTCTCTTGTATCCGATCTTCTCAATCACCTTGCCGGACGGAATGGCACAGACAAAATAGGACCCGAAGAACGCGGAGTTGATCAACATCACCCGGGTATAGTTCAGCTCGAAGATCGATTTGAGGTGGGGAACAAGAATGTCGTTCAGCGAGGTGAGAAATCCCCACATGAAGAACAGTGTGGTCACCATCGCCATGGCGCGGTAATTGCTGGGGTGGGAATCGCTGCTGACTGACGTCTTGGTTACGGCCGCTTGAACCATAAAGAATGAACTCCGCCGGTTTTTCTGTGGTCCGTCTCAAACCCGGGCGGATCATCACGTAAAGAGGCTTCTGCCATGCCTGCCTTAGAGCACTTTTGCTATTACCGTGATCTAGTGAACTCGGTTAGGTGCGGCCATTCTTCGACGGAATGGCCGCGTTCGGATCCGTTTCCTCGCCTACACCGCTAGCAAAGGTGCTCAAGCCCCCAAGTTAACACACGCGGCGATTCCCTGGCCGCGGCGCGCGCGGCCTTTGCCCTGCCCTCTAAACCTTGCTAAGCTGATTGCCGTTTGTAATTCTACCCCTCGAGGGAACCCAGGTTCATGATGTCTCCCAAGCTAGTGCGCGACATTCTTTGTCTTCTATGTCTGGTTTCCCTCCCCTTCGTGGGTTGCCCTGCAGACGCGCAGAGCCAGCGGGAAGCCCCCTTGCCCTCACTTTTGACCCCGGAATCCCAGAACGTCCTGGACAAACTCGCGAGCTTATCCGCTCTGCCCAAGCCCGACTGGCGCTATCACGCTGGCGATCTGCCAGCACGGCGAGTCACCCTCGGTGGACGATGCAAACTGGCAAGCCGCAACCGCTCCTTCTACCTTGCCGGCGGAGGCCGTATGGATGCGGGCCACGATCGAAGTGCCCAAAAACCTTGACGGCTACGATCTGACCGGTACACAGATTTCCTTCCGCCTGCGGATCGATGCCAATGGGCCAGTCACCCAGATCGTCTACTTCAACGGACGCCGGGTGGCCATGGGGACAGACCTGGAACCTATCGTGCTTTTCGCGGATGCCCGCCCGGGAGATAAGGTGCTGGTGGCGGTAAAGCTGCTGCATAGCGAAGATCAAAAGCGGTTTCCCGGCTCGGAGCAGACGATCCAGTTTGCCGCCAACCGTCCCAATCCGGAGGATTTTCGCCAGGAGGCAGTCTCCGCTTCTCTGTTGCTACCCGCGCTGGGGGAGAGTGGGAGCGACCCCTCGCAGAAGCTGCAATCCGCCATCCAGAGCGTAAGTCTAGCCGCCCTAAGTGCCGCCAACCAGGCGGCCTTTGACGACTCTCTGCGCCAGGCCCAGGCAGGACTTGATGACGCTTGCGGCCGCTGCTGCAGCAGGCCGATATCCACCTTACGGGAAACGCTCACATTGACGCTGCCTGGCTGTGGCCGTGGACGGAGACGGTCGAGGTGGTGCGGCAAACCTTCGGCACCGCCCTGCAGTTGATGGATGAGTATCCGAAATACACCTACACCCAATCGGCAGCGGCCTACGACGAGTGGTTGGAGCAGAAATACCCGCCCGAGTTCGAACAGATCCAGCAGCGGGTGAAGGAAGGCCGGTGGGAGATGGTGGGCGGCATGTGGGTAGAGCCGGACCTGAATATGCCCGATGGCGAATCCCAGGTGCGGCAATTGCTGATCGGGAAGCGCTACTTTCAGTCCCGTTTCGGCGTCGATGTGCGCATCGGCTGGAACCCCGATTCGTTTGGGTACAACTGGCAGCTGCCGCAGATCTACAAACGCTCCGGGGTCGACTACTTCGTTACCCAGAAGATGGCGTGGAATGACACCAACCAGCTTCCGCTCAAGCTCTTCTGGTGGCAGTCTCCGGATGGCAGCCGCGTGCTCACCTACTTTCCCCATGACTATGTCAATGAGATTGAGCCGATCGACATGGCCACGGCGTTTGCCCATGCGCGCCAGGACAATCCCGGGACCACGGAGATGATGCACCTTTATGGCATTGGCGACCACGGGGGCGGCCCCACGCGCGCCATGCTGGACTCCGGCGACCGCTGGCTGCGAGCCCGATAAGGCTTATGCGCAGCTCAACTACGGCGTTGCCGGCAGCTTCTTTTCCGCAGTGGAAAAGCAAGCTGGACACCGCGCACGCGCCGGTCTGGAATTACCAGACTCTGGCCGCCGGTGACACCAAGCTGCCGCAACCGCCCGCCGGGCTATGGAGCCTTCCGGTCTGGAACGATGAGCTCTATCTTGAGTTTCACCGGGGCGTATTCACCAGCCAGGCCAACCATAAGCGCAACATGCGCGAGAGCGAAGAAGAGATGCTGAACGCGGAGAAGTGGTCTTCGCTGGCTTGGCTCACCGGACACGCCCTACCCGGCCGCCCAGCTCAACGAGGCGTGGAAAAAAGTGCTCTTTAACCAGTTCCACGATCTCGCCGCGGGATCGGGCATCGGCGTCATCTATAAGGACGCGCAGAAAGACTACGACATGGTCCGCTTTACCGCGGACGCGGCCACCAGCCAGGCTTCCGGCGCCATCGCCAGCTACATCGATACGCAAAGCGGCAGCAAGGGCGTCCCGGTCCTGGTCTTCAATCCGCTGGCCTGGCAGCGCACCGATGTGGTCGAGTTCACGGTGCAGTTGCCGGCGGCGGCTTCCGCAATCGAAATTGTCAACGCGGCGGGCAAGGTTCTCGACGGCCGAGAGCTCGGTCAAGAACCCTGAGACCCACACCTTCAGCGTCCGGGCGCTGGTGCCGGATGTTCCTTCCCTCGGCTATGAGCTGGTCTATGCTCGGCCGCTGCCGGCGGCCAAGCCTGCGTCGGGCGTGCAGGTCAGCGCGGACGGACATACGCTGGAGAACCAGTTCCTGCGGGTCACGGTCGACCCGAAGACCGGCTGCATCACCAGCCTGGTAAACAAGCAGACGCAATTTTGACGCCATCGCTGCCGGCGGATGCGGCAACCTGCTGCAGGCGTTTGTGGATACGCCCAAGGAATACGACGCCTGGAACATCGACGCGGATTTCGATAAGGTCTTCACCAATCTGGACATGGTCGATTCAGTGCAGCTGGCGGAGCATAATTCGCTGCGCGCTGTCATACGTGTTACCCGGCACTGGCAGGCTTCGACCTTCGTCGCAGGACATCACGCTCTACAACGGGCTGCCCCGGGTCGACATCGTCACCGATATCGATTGGCACGAACGCCACAAGCTGCTCAAGGCCGGTTTTCCCTCTGGCCGCATCGAGCCCACATGCCACCTTTGAGATTCCCTATGGCACCATCGAGCGGCCGACCACGCGCAACAACAGTGTCGAAGACGCCAAGTTTGAGGTGCCGGCGTTGCGCTGGGCCGACCTGGGCGATCAGAATAATGGGTTCAGCCTGATCAATGAATCGAAGTACGGATACGACGCCAAGGGGAATGTGCTGCGCCTGTCCCTGTTGCGCTCGCCCACCTGGCCTGACCCTGAAGCCGATCAGGGCCACCAGCATTTTGCCTACGCGCTGTATCCCACATGCGGGAACCTGGAAGCAGGCGCTCACCGTCCGCCAAGGGTATGACTTCAACTATCGCCTGACGGCCATGCAGGTCCTGCCGCACAGCGGAAAACTCCCTGGCAGCTTCTCTTTCCTGAAGGCGGAGCCGGACAATGTGGTCGTAACCGCGATGAAGAAGACCGAGGACGGGGATGGCCTGCTGGTGCGTTTCTACGAGTGGGCGGGTAAGGGCGGAAATGTTACCCTGACGCTGCCGCCGGGCATTCTTTCGGCGACCGTGGCCAACCTCATGGAAAAGCCGGAAGGCTCGCCGCTGCCGGTCTCAGATGGAGAGAACATGTCACCGTGCCGGTGACACCCTTTCAGATCCAGACCGTCATTGTTCACTATCCCCGCGCCGCGGCAGAGAATTTCTGGCCGGCATTAGCGGACGCTAACCCGGACGGGAGCCCCACGTGCGCCCCACCCTACCTATAGTTCAGCCGACGACGACGCGAGCCATCGCCAGCTCCAGGATCTCCGCGGTGAAGACAAGGTCTGTGGCCTGTTTGCTGCGCTTGCGGTAAAGCGCCGTGGTCTCGCACAGCGTCACGATGTCTTCCACTTCCGCCGGGTTGATCACGCTTTCGAGGATGCGCTCGCAGAAAGTTTGCTCGTCCAGGCCCTGCAGAATGAAACCGCGCCGCTTCGCTTCGGTAAGGTAAAAGGTCGCCACTTCGGCAAGCATCCGCTGGGCGTCTTCGGGGATCTCAACCCGATGCGCCTTTCCTACCCGGGCCCCCGGAAGCACGAACTTGATGCCGAAGATGTTATCCAGATCGCTGTTGGCCTCGAACGAGACGGTGGTGGCGGCAACCAAAACATTCTGCCGCTCGGACGTAGTCTCAATCAGCGCGTCGAGCTCGGTAAGAACCTCTGGGTCGCCTTGTTGGTAGGCAAGGTCAATCCGGGGCAACAGAAGCATCACCTTTTTCCCTTTGTAGCCGCGCACCAGGCTCTTCGCCTTGGCCAGCGCGTCACTATCCCGCGGATTGAAGACGGTGACCACCCGATCCATTCCGGCTAATTGCGCGATCTTCTGCGCCAGGCTCTTTTTGCCCGTCTGGTTGGGACCGATGATCAACACCTCGTTGCCGATCTTCAAGTCCTGATACGCGGCCGGATTTCGAGCACGGTCGATCAGGTCTGCGATGCTGTTGAGCAAGTCGTCCATGCCCGCGAGCCGCGGCCGAAGCGTGCTGACCAATTCGTCTTCCAGGCTCAGATCGATCCGCTCCTTGCGCTTACGCACCTCCGTGACAAACTCGATGAACGCCGGCAGAGCCGCTACCGAACCGACAAACACCGCGAATACCAGCACCTGCTCGGTGATAAGGAGAGCCGAGGTCGTGCCTGCCGCCGGATCGTACATATGGGCAGGATAGCAGGCAGTCTGGCCCTATTATCTTAACCGTTACCGGTAACCAAAGGCTGAGATCGTTGTCCTGGACTGCTACAGTCCTCGGTAAAATTTGAGACATGCGCCAGAACCGCTGGCCGCGGATACGGGCAGGCCTTGCGTCACTCCGTTCCATCCTGCAGGGCAATCCTCTGCTTTCCATCGCCCGGCACTGCCTTCCGCCTGTGGCCGCTGCTTTGCTTTGCGGCACCTGCATCTTCGCTGCGGCGCAGGTCGATGAGAACAGCCTGATCAGGCTCCCCGGCAACACCAGCGTAAGAGCGCGGCCGGAACTTGACCGCGGCCGCGTGCCCGATAGCCTGCCGCTACCACACATCCTCATGATGTTGCGGCGCAGCACGGCCCAGGACCAGGAGCTCGCGCAGTTCATCGGCCGGCAGTACGATCCCCGGTCTCCCGACTTCCACAGGTGGCTTACGCCGCAGCAATTCGGCGAACAATTCGGGCCTTCGGCCGGCGACCTCCGGAAGGTTACCCAATGGCTAACGCAGCATGGATTTACGGTGAACAACGTGCCCGCAGGGGGCCTCTTTGTGGACTTCAGCGGCACCGCGGGCCAGGTGGCGCAAGCGTTCCATACGGAAATCCATCGCTATCGAGTCAATGGGCAAGACCATTACGCAAACGCCGGCGATCCCTACATTCCGGCTGCCTTGGCCCCTCTCGTCTCCGGCTTCCGCGCTCTCAACGACTTCCACCCGCAACCGCAGCTCCGGCGCCTCGGCGTTGGCCGTTTCGACCGGGCAACAGGGAAATGGTCGCGTGCGAACGCGGAGAGCTCGCACCTGACCTCGACTGCGAACGCCCTTTATATCGCCGGACCCCAGGATTTCGCGACGATCTACTCCGTCGACCAGGTCTGGAAGGAGGGTGTCAGTGCAACATCCGGGTCGCTCCTGGTTGTCGGCACCGGCCAGACTATCGGCGTGGTGGGTGAGACCAACGTGGAGAGCGCCGACATTCAGAGTTTTCGCGATCAATTTGGCATCACCGCCCTCGGTCCCAACGGCTCGGTAGAGATGGAGAATCCGCCATCGAGCGTGTGCGCGGCGCCCGACCCCTCCGCCAACGAGCCGGAGAGCTACCTCGACGCCGAGTGGTCCGGCGCCATGGCCCCGGACGCTACCGTGGACTACGTCGCCTGCGGATCGCAGGGCGTCACCTCGGGAGCCGATCTGGCCGCGGCCTACATCGTCGGGGACCCGGCGCACGTGCAAAAGATCTCCGTGCTCAGCACCAGCTATGGCGATTGCGAAGAACTGCCGCAGAGTGAAGCGAACCAGTTCTACGTTGCGCTGTGGCAACAGGCGGCGGTCGAAGGCATCACGGTTGTTGTCGCCTCCGGCGATACGGGCGGCGATGGCTGCCAGGATGTGGAAGCCTACGCCACAGACGGCATCTCAGTCGTCAATGAGGCCTCGACGCCTTACAACATCGCCGCGGGAGGCACCGACTTCAGCGATGTCTTCAGCGGAACCACGAGCACTTATTGGTCCGCGGCCAACGGTCCGAACTTTCAGAGCGCGCAATCGTATATTCCGGAGATGGTTTGGAACGAGAGTTGCGCCAGTCCCCTGGTGCTCGCAAGCTTTGGCCAGGGCTTCGACAGCAGCTTCGGGCCAAATGGATTTTGCACCTACGCCGCGCAACAGCCGATCGATCCCCTCTCTGGCTCGCCGCCCTACTTTTTTGCCTGGGCCGGCAGCGGCGGACAGAGTGTGGTGTCGGCGCTTCCTGCGTGGCAGACCGGCGTTCCAGGAATTCCGCAGCAGGGTGGGCGGGCGGTTCCCGATATCGCAATGTTTGCTTCCGGCGGCTACACCTGGGGCCAAACGCTGATCCTTTGCGACTCCGGCCTGCTAAGCATGCCCGCCGGCACCGCGTGCGACTTCTCCAACGCCAACGATGTCTACGCCAATTTCGGAGGCGGCACCTCCTTCGACGCTCCCGCATTCGCCGGGATCATGGCTCTGATCGATCAAAAGAGCGGGGGGCGCCAGGGACAGGCAAACTATGTCCTCTACCCGCTGGCGGCGGAGCAATATGTCACCAATAGCAGCCCGACCCAGCCCAGTCTGGCGAATTGTGCCGCCTATTTGGGACCCCAGGCGCTCAGCTCCTGCTACTTCCACGACATCAGCGCTACGCCAAACCCGGCGGGAACAGCCTCGGCGCCGTTCCTGACCGGGACCACCGCCGTGCCCTGCACCGGCACCGCGACCAGCTCCAGGAACGTTTACCGATAGCAGTACAGATCCGTCCTCGAACAATGAGAACTGTTATGGTTACCAAATTACGGTGACCCAAAGCGGTACTTCGCTGACCACCACGCCCAACTACTATGGGGTGCTCTCCACCGCGGAGAACGCCACTTCGCCCGCGTTTGCCGCAGGCCCAGGCTACGATCTGGCGACCGGCCTGGGCAGCCCAAATGTCTCCGCCCTGGTGAACGCGCCGCAGTGGTCGACGCTCTCGATCACAACTTCAGCCTTATCCCAGGGCAAAGTGGGTAACGCATATTCTCAAACGCTCGCGGCAAGTGGCAGGGTCGCGCCCTACACCTGGAGCGTCGCCTCGGGCAGCCTGCCTGCGGGGCTGTCCCTTGCCCCCGCCACGGGGGTCATCTCCGGAACTCCGGCGGCGGCCGGCACCTCAACCTTTGCCATTCAAGTTGCGGACTCGGAGAGCACACCGGCAACCGCAGTAGCCTCCTTCTCCTTGACGGTGATCGCTGCGCCGGTCGCCAGCTCGACAACGCTTACCTCTTCTTCCGCAACGGTGGGGACAGGAATGAGCGTTACTTTCACCGCAACGGTTTCGGGCAGCGGTGGAGTGCCCACCGGGACAGTAACCTTCTACAACGGGACAGCATCCATTGGAACCGGCTACGCTGGCAAGCGGCGTCGCGACCCTCACGACGTCTTTCCCTACAACCGGAACAGCCACCATCCAGGCAATCTACGGCGGCGACGCGAACTTTACCCAAAGTACGTCGGCGCCTTTGACGGAAACGATCGTCACCCCAGGCTTTACCGCGAGTGTGAACCCAGCCACTCTGACCATTACATCTGCCAGCCCTGGGGCGGTTACGCTCACCGTCACGCCGCAAGGCGGCTTTACCGGCCCGGTTAGCTTCTCCTGCGGAACTCTTCCCGCGGATTTCTCCTGCAGCTTCGCCATGCCATCGGTCACGTTGACCGCATCTGGCGGGGCACTTAAGAACACGCTCGTCATCAATACCGCCGCTGGCCTCGACGGCTTCCGCAGCACCTTTTAGCGGCGGCTTTGCGAGCAGAATCCTGGCAGCAACGGCGTTTTGGCTGCCGGCCTTTGCCGGGCTCCTGGCCGGCGGGCGCTGGAAATGGTTCAAGAGGCCTATCAGGCGAATATGGATGATTCCCTTGCTTTGCATCTGTATCGCCGGAGCCGCAGCGATGAGTGGATGCGGTGGGAACCATGACGCCCCGGCCGGCACTTATAGTATCCCGATCAACATCACGTCGACAGGAGCGGTAAGCCAGACCCTCAACCTTACCGTGATGGTTCAATAAAAGGCCCCGCTCTCATGGTTCGGAATCGTTTTGAGAAATGCATGCGAGGAATCCGGTCTACGACTTGCCGCGCGCCTTGTGCTTCCAACATACTCGTGCAAGCGCACATCTCTGCGGGGACGGCTCGCGGCATGAGAAAGCCTCGGAAGAACGAATGATGGCGGACGAAATGGTCCACTCACCTGAATTTGATCTTGTGCTGGCCTGCCTTCGCTGGCCGCAGGAACCAGCCGACGGCGTTCGCATCCGCATGCTTGCTCAGCAACCCATCCATTGGCATCATCTGCTGGCAATCGTCCAGCAGCATAAAGTGGTCTCGCTCTTCTCCCGCAACCTTGACGCCTTCGCCGCCGGCTGTATGCCTGACGAGACGGCTACCGCGCTGCATGCCGGCGCCGCAGCGAACGCACACACCTGCCTCCGGCGTATCGGGCATCTCGCATCTCTCACCCGTCTCTTCCGCGAGCAACAGATCGATATGCGGATTTTCAAGGGCATTCCACTGGCAATCGCCGCCTTCCAGGACCCCACGTTGCGCGATGCCGGCGACATCGATCTGCTCATCGGCGAAAAGGATATCTTCCAGGCGGGCGAGATTCTGCGTGCTGAGGGCTACGAGCGCGTCGATCCGCGAGCGCGGCTGACTCCGCGCCGGCGGCGCTCTTACATCGCGCATCAGAAAGACTTTTCCTATGAACATCCCGGATGCGGCATTGGCATTGACTTACACTGGCGTCTCTTCCGGAACCGGTGGCTTCCCGCCAATGCCCGCATCGAAGAGGTTGGCGAAGCCTGGCTCGACATCGGTTCCGAGCGCATTCCGACACTGCCCGCGTCCCGGTTGTTGCTCTATCTCTGCGTGCATGGAGCGCTCGACGGCTGGCTGCGTCTCAAGTGGCTGGCCGATATCGGCGCCCTTCTGCACACCATGACGCCGGAGCAACTTCGCTTAACGGCGGCGGCCGCGGCGGAACAGCAGGCGTTGCCGCAGTTCAGCGCCGCCCTCATTCTTTGCCAGGACATGCTCGGCCCCCACCCGGCGCCGGCGGAGTGTCTCGACCGGAACGATGAGAGAGTCGCGCACATTCTGCGTTTCAGCAAACGGCTCATGACCTCCAATCACTATTGCCCGGTGCGGGAAAAAATATCAGCCACACAATGGTTTTTAAATGAATTCTCCCTTCACACCTCGCTGCGCTATCGCTTGGATCTCGTCTTGCGCTCTCTCTTCCGCCCTCGTGTTTGGCACACCTTTCATCTCCCCGATGCGCTCTTCCCTCTTTATGCCCTGCTCAGTCCTCTTGAGTGGTTGACTTTCCGTATGCGCCATCGCTCTGCGCGGCTCAGACGAACTCGGCCGGCGCCCGCACCTCGCCGCGCCCTGTTCACACCTCTGCCCGTGCGCCGCATCATGCGAACGACGCCTGCCGATATTGCCCTGATCGCAGAAGCTGGGTTCATGCTCACCTTCTTCCGCATTGCCCTCAACTTTCTGCCCCTGCAGCGGCTCACTGCATGGATGGGCAGTCCTGGCCAGGTGCAGCCGCCCGTTTCGCCGGCAAAGGCGACCCAGATCCTCCGCCGGATTGAGTGGTCTATCGGCGCTGTGGTGCGCCACGTCCCGCTTACTTTTGTCTGTTTTCCTCAGTGCCTCGCCGCTTACTTCATGCTCCACCGCCGCCATATCGCCAGCAAGCTCTTCTATGGAGTCGCGCGCGATGCGGATCAGCTTAAGGCCCACACCTGGATCAAAGTCGGAGACCGTACCGTCGTGGGGGGCGAAGTCGAGTCGCAATTCACGGTCCTCACCACCTTCCCCTAGAGCCGACTCCGGCCACGTCACAGTGATTGTTAAGATTCCTTGAACGCGCACGCAATGCCTACAGTGGAACTTCTCTTGTTGTTGCATATCTTTAGAGGGGTTAGGTGCAGCTCTACCTCAAGAAAAACCCGCTCTCCGTTGCTCCGAGGCGTTGCGTCAAGTCCGGTCTACTCCCGCAGTAACAGACTCTCGAGTGCGTCCACCGTCAGCTTCATGTGCGTCAGCCCCCACGGACGGATGAGCCGGTATGCTCTAGCCTGCGATAACACTTTGCCGCAGCGCCGGAAATTTTCATCGCGCTGACCCGTCGCCTCCAGCAGGTAAGCCTGGTGCGTAAGATTCATCAGCAACGGAATCGCTTCGACACGGGACACCTCTTGAATCTCTGTTGAGACAGAGGGCGCTTCATTGCCCTCGAGAAAGATCAGCTTGCGAATGGGTTCCGGCTCCAGCACAGCCGCAAGCGGCAAGCGATACTTGTCGTCGTCACTGAATACCCGCTCCAGCCCCTCAGCTTTCCATCCCAGATTCTGCAAAGAGTTACGCCAGAGCTTCAGCCAAGGCGCCGCGGGGATCACCATGGCGGCGCCTTGCTGCGTGGTGTCAATGAGGCAGATATCATCGGCCACCACGCGAAAGCCTCGCTGGCCGAGATGCGCCGCTAACGACGATTTGCCTTGACCGGAGCGGGCGAGAAAGGCCACGACTCCGGGTTTGCCGTTGATAGGTTCTCCGCTGACAGCGCTCGCGTGGAGTGGAAGCAATCCGCGCTGCTGGCATAGCACGATGAAGATGATGCCCAGCAGGTAAGCGCGCACATCGAGCGGGAGAGCGTTGGCATCCGGTGCTACGACAATCTCTTGTCCATTGATGACCAGGTAGCGTGCAATTCCGTGGACGCACAAAAGATATTGCGAGGAGGTCGCGAAGCAATCGGGATCGACCTCGACGGCGTCCGGCAAATGGCTCGGAACATCGCCCAATCGAACCCTCACGGGATGCGCCGTTGCGTCGTCGTGTTGTATGAGGGGAAGTTCCGGAAGCGCAATTTCAGAGGCAAGAGTAATCCCGCCAAGCAGATATACTCCAGCAGCTTGTTTCATCCACTATCCCCAAAAAGTGTCAGCCGTGACCATAGCAAGTTAACCTTAAGGTGTAGAAAACCCAAAACCGCAAGGTTTAGTATCTACCTAAGTAACTATCTACGTGGAGGAACGCATTGACGCTGATTACCTCCTGCGTTACGCTCTAGCTGTAGCGAGTGGCAGGGGCGTTATTCCAAATTCACGGGTTCCAGGGAGTTTTCAATGAAGAGCTACGACGTCCAAGATCACGGCGCATCTGACCATCGTACGGGCCAGGCGAAGAAGCCGTGGGTCACTCCGTCGGTGCAAATAATCGCTCTCGAGAGCGCGGAGCACGGTGGCAGCTTGAAATTTGACGCCACCGGCGGCCATTTCAATCGTACTAGATCTTAAGCATTCAGCCTGGGTCGCGGAAATGCATTTTCCTTCAAAACCTTTCTCGTTTGAGAAGTTTACAGCAAAAACCAAATATTAAGGTTGACCTTCCCGCTTCTCCCTGCGATGGGGGAGCAGTGCTTTTCTCGACGGGCTATGAGGGGTTGTATATTCGCGTTTGCCGGCGCGCGAGATAATTGCGTGGTATGAGTGCAATTGCGGGAATCTGGTCTTTCGATGGCGGAGCTCCCGGTCTCCACAGCTTGCCTCGAGATGCTGCAGGCGCTCAGCATGTATGGCCCGGATGACCGCGCGCAATACAGCGGCCCATCGGTTGCCCTGGGTCGCTGCCTTCTTCGCCTGCTCCCGGAAGATTGCTTTGATCAACAACCACTCTCGGCCGCCGGCGTTACCTCCCTGGTCGCGGATGTACGTCTCGATAATCGTAAAGAGCTTGGGGCGGAACTAGGCATCTCCAACCAACGAGCCGCTGCGATGGCCGACAGCGAGATGGTGTTGGCGGCGTGGCAGCATTGGCGCGAGAAGTGTGTCGACCATCTCTCCGGCGCTTTCAGCTTCGCTGTATGGAACCAGCAGGAACAGCATCTCTTCCTCGCTCGAGATCACACCGGGGAACGTCCTCTCTTCTATGCCTCCACGGCGAACTGCTTCGCCTTCGCATCCATGCCGAAGGGTCTGCACCCGCTGGCATTCGTCGGCGCACAGGTCGATGAGGAGTACGTCGCACACTATCTCACGCTCGCTCCCATCCCGGTGGAGCGCACCATCTTTCGCAATATGCAAAGCCTGCCACCCGGCTGTGCGCTCAGCATCCACCGTGACAAGAGAAAGCTCTGGCGTTATTGGCAGACAGATCATCTGCCGGAGCTTCGCCTGGGCTCGCCGGAAGAGTACCTCGAATGTTTCCGGGAAAGGTTTGATCAAGCGGTGCGCGCGCGCCTGCGCACTCGCGGCGGCATTGGCGCGCAACTGAGCGGCGGTTTGGATAGCTCTGCTGTTGCCGCCACGGCCGCCCGCTTGCTGGGCGCTGAAGGCCGCGAGCTCACCTGCTTCACCGCCGTGCCTCGCTCCGGCTTCGCGAGCGTTTCCAGCGCGACTCACTTTGACGACGAGGGAGCTGCCGCTGCTGAAGTGGCCGCACTCTACCCCAATATCCGCCATGTGCTGGTCGAGTCAAGCGCGACCTCCTTTCTTGACATCCTGGACCTCAACAACAATCTCTATGACCATCCATGCTTCGGTCCCACGAACGAGATATGGACGAACGCCATCATGGCGCGGGCACGCGAAGATGGAATCACTGTGCTGCTGAACGGATACTGCGGAAATTCGACCCTGAGCTATTACGGTATGCCGGCCTTGTCAGTATGGTTTCGCTCCGGCCAATGGGGAACGCTGGCCCGGGTCGCCTGGCAACTCACCAGCGCGCGGAACAGCTTCGATGCGCTCGATCCTTCGCTATGCCGTGTGGCCATCGCTGCCGTTTTGGCTGCGCCGGATGACCGATCCGCATATGCGCGGCTTTTCGCTGGACTACAGCATGCTGCATCCCGAGATCGCCCGGCGGCTTGACCTGGAGCGCAGCGCGTTGCACGACCTCAACCGACAACACTCCCGACGGCCGCACGATGCTGCGCACGATGCTCGATGTTGGCGATGTGAGCGAAACCAGCATCGCACCCCAGGCTGGATGGCAGATCGATTTTCGCGATCCCACGTATGACCGCCGGGTGGTCGAGTTCTGCCTTACGGTGCCCCTGGAGGAGTTTCTCCGCGGCGGCCAACAACGTTCCCTGGCTCGGCGCGCCATGGTAGGGCGTCTGCCGGCCAGCACGCTGCGCCGGACGCAGCGGGGCCGCCAATCCGCAGACTGGTATGTGAGCCTCGGGGCAATCCGTGGGAGGATGGCCGCGGAGGTGGAGCGGCTGCAAAGCTCGCCTTTAGCGAGCCGCATGCTGGACCTGGAACGCATGCGCTCGCTGATTGAAAACTGGCCGAGCGGTGGTTTCGAACAGCCTGACGTGAGCCTCTCGCATCACGTCGCGCTGACCCGCGGTTTTTCCGTGGGCAGATTTCTGCTCCAATACGATCCGGCCAAAGCAGCTCTCAGGAGTTAGAGCATTTCACTTTTAGTCTGCACTGCCGAGTTAGCGAAGTGCGGCTTTTCTTGAGAAAAAGCCGCGACGGGATTGGTTACTTCGTATACACCAGAAGTAAAAATGCTGTTAGCCCCGAAGAAACTACAGTGACAATGGGAGGACACCAGCCTGTTTTCGCTGCTCGAAAGTGAAAAGGCCTTTATGATCTCGGCATAAGCAAGGTGGACGAACAATGTGTTTTTCGCCGGTAGCAAACTTTGTGGGTAGCGGAGTTCTAGGGACGATCGGTGTAGTTACGCTGACGAAGGTGAGGCACAGACGCGAACTTCTCTTTGCGGCTTTGCCTGCACTCTTCGCCGTTCATCAATTCATCGAGGGGTTCGTCTGGCTTGGATTGGACGGTGTTCTGTCGCCTGCGGTTACACATGATATGGCTGCCGCATTCATGCTCTATGCTCAAGGGCTGCTTCCTTTTGTGATGCCACTCAGCGTGCTGCTGTTCGAGCCTGACGGCAGGAGCCGTAGGCACATGCTCCCGTTTCTCGTGCTCGGTGGCGCGACCACGCTCTATATGCTGTGGGCGCTTATGGCTTACCCGCTGCAGGTGTACGTCAAAGGAAATAGCATCGTATACATCAATCCGGCGACAAACAACACGACGCTCGCGGTGCTGTATGTGATCGCGACATGTGGGTCGCTCCTTTTTTCCAAAGTCAAGGATATGGTGATCTTCGGTGTGGCAAACCTGGCGATTCTGCTGGTCGTGATGGCCTTTAAGCGGTACGCGTTCACTTCCTTGTGGTGCGCCTATGCGGCGTGCGCGAGCGTGATCATTCTGGCGTACTTTTGGAGAAGCATCGGAGACCGGCCTTTCCGCTACGCGGAGACGATGTAAGTTCAGCGCTGTCCAAATTAGCGGCGAGTCGAATTTGTTGATTGGACAAACCACCGCTGCGACTCAGATAGCATCCAGGGACCTATGTAGCCGCTGTCACGATGACCTGGACCGCGATGGCGTGTGTGATCAAAGTGCCCTGCGCGCCCGTCACGACAACTGTGTAGGTGCCGACTGGAGTCGTAGGAGTTGGCGTGGGAGTGGGAGTAGGGGTCGGCGTTGGGGTTGGTGTTGGCGATCCACCACCGCCGCCGCAACCGATCCCGACGGTGAGAATGGCGAGCACAATCAGGCTCAGCAAAGCACGCCATCTCCGCCGCCGTGCTGGAATCCCCAGCAAGAAAACGCAGGCCAGGGTGGCGCCGCCACTCGCGGCAAACCATCCTATCCCGCGAGCGGAAAGATTCCTGACCGAGCTGGTGCTGGCGCTGGATGCGACGATGCTCAGCGTGGCTGTGGTGTTTCCGCTGACCGTGACCGATGCTGGATTCAGGCTGCAAGTCAACCCGCTAGGCGCCGTGCATGTGAGCGCGACCGCGGCGTTGAAGCCATTGATCGAACCCAGGTTCAGTGTCGCCGTTCCGGTCGCGCCCGAGGCAATGGTCACCGTCGGCGTTTGGGCCAACAGGGAAAAGTCGGCCAAGGGATTGGTGAGCGGCAAGCTGAACTGAGAGGGGACGTAGACCGTGTCACCCGAGTACGTGATCACCAAAGGGTTGTTGCCTTGGGGTAGCGAGTGAGATGAGTTATCAAAATAATACATCGCAGTCGAGGTATCGCCCGAGGCCGCAGGCACGATAGCGATGCCGCCGGGGGTCAGGTCAGCACCCGCCGATTGGATGTCGACCGTGCCGGTTGGGGCTGCTGAGCCGGTCTTTCCGGTCACGGTGATCGATAAGTTGATGCGCGCGGCAGGCGAGGCCGTGGCACTGCTTGCCGTAGCTGTCGTGGTCGAGGCCAGCAGCGCGCTGGGCCCGGTTATGGTCAGCATCGCGGCCGGCAATGCAGTGGCGCCGCTGCTGTAATTGCCATCACCGGTGTAAGTTCCGGTCAAGGCCACCATGCCCACCGGCAAAGCCGCGCTTTGCGCGCTGGTCACGGTATACGTCGCAACTGCGTAGCTATTCTCCAGCGGGCTGAGCGTGCCCGACCCTAGATTGGTCGAACCTGCCAGGAAGGTCACCGAGCCGGTGGGAGCCACGCCCCCGCCAAGAGTTTCGACCAAAGCCGTGAGGGTCGTCGTCTGCCCCTGGGCGATGGAGGCGATCGCTGAACTAACCGCTACCGCGGTCGTTCCTTTGGTCACGGTAAACGCTACGGTCGCCGGCGTGCTCGACGACTTGTTGTAGCTGGCGTCGCCTGAGTACGTGGCGCCGATCGAATGGGCGCCGACAGCCAGGACGCCGGTGGTAAACTCCGCATCGCCTTCCGAATTGACGGCCAACGTGTTCAATGCATTGCCGCCGTCGGTAAACGTCACCGTCCCGGTGGCGAAGGTGAACGCGGCGCAATTGGCAGTGCAATTGTAGTAAGTCGTGGGAACCGGATATCCATTGATGATCGCCTGCGTGCCGTAGGGCACCTGTTGCCCGGTCAGATCGGTGCTCTGCCCGTTGAGGCTCTCGGTTACCTGAAGAGAAAGCGTGCTGGCCTCCGGAGTCACCGTAACCGCGGTCTTGGTGGACGTACCTGGAGCAAAGGTTCCGTCTCCGGAGTAGCTTCCCCAGATGTTATAGCTTCCTCCCGGCAGGAAGGTAACGCTGCCCGAGGCCGCCCCGCTGCTGAGAGAGAAAATGGTTTCTCCCTGATTACTGATCAGAGGGCTATCCGTCATGAGCGCTACATCGCCGGTGGGCGTGCCGCCGCTGCCGGTCACGCCCGTATTGATCGTGACCGCGGCGCCGTGGGCGAACGAGGTCGAAGACGGTGTCAACGTAGTTGTCGTCGCGGTCCCTTTGCTGCGGCTGTTCCAGTTAGTGACCAGTGCATTGGCGTCGATCGAACCCAGGCCGGTGGCCAAATCATAGCCCAGGGCCGCGGCATAGCCGGTCAGTTCACCGTTGGTGCAATCGGTCGAGCCTGCCGCGCAAGGCATCTGATTAGTGCCTTGCACGATGTCATGAAAGGGGGGAGACGGTTTACTGAACAAGGGATAGAGCACATAGGCGGCCTGTCCCTGCGGCCCGTAATCCTGGTTTACGATCGCCATAATGCCGGCAAAGGCCGGAGAAGCGACCGAAGTTCCGCCGAACCCGCTGATTTGCGGGCTGGTGACGCCCTGGCAGTCGCCATCCGCGGCGCAAACGGCGTAGAAGCTCCCGTTCGCTCCGTTAGCCGCGAAGAGAGAGATGTCGGGCAAGTCGCGCGCGCTGTCACTGGGTACCCCGGCGGCCACCTGCCATGCAGGTTTTGGGTAGGGTGCGCAGGCCGTTACCGTGGTTCCGGTGCTGTCCAGCGTCGGCATGCCACAGGTGCTCGGCCCTCCGCTGCCGCCGGAGATGTTCGATGTCGTTGCAACTATCAGGTTCAGCCCATACTGGCTGTCATTCCAAACCTGTTCCGGGACATAGCTCTTCAGCGAACCGTTCTTGCTGTCGTTGGTGCTGTTCCAATAGGTGGCGAGGGCAGCGGCGTTGGGGTAGTAAAAATCCGTGCCGCCCACGGCCACATTGAAGGGGGTCGAGGCGAAGCCGTTGACCGCCAGGCCCTGCGTCGCCACCGCTTCCGTGTCGGGATTGTCGCAGCCGGCCGAACCGCTGTCGCCGGTAGAAACCATCACCGTGATTCCCTGGGCCGCGGCCTGTTCCCACATGGCGCTGAAAAATGAATTGTCTGAACCCAGATCGAGTTCGCATTCGCCAAAGCTTATGCTGATGACCGGCGCAAGGTTGGAGTATACGGCCCGCTCTGCGGCCAGATACAACCCATTTTCCACGCTGGTGTCCCCGGCAATCACCAGGTCTATGGTGGCCCCGGGAGCCACGGCCCCGGACCACTCCACGTCCAGGTAGGCTTCGGCGGCGGCCCCGTTGGGACCATCCGGGTTATTGTTGCCGTCGATGCCCGGGTCGTTGCCATCGATGATCACTTGCGGGGGAGCGGCCGGCAAGCCGAAGAGCGTACGAAAATTGTTGACGAAATTGATGTTGATGTTGGATTCGTTGATGATCGCGATGGTCTGGCCGGAGCCGTTGAGGGGCTTGGTAGCGTTGTAAAGCGGCGTCACGTCGTACTGCGTAGCAAAGTCTTCCGGTGCGACCGCATACGTGTTTCCCAGAGTACCGCCCGGCAAGGTCCACTCCGGGATCGCCCGATGTGTCTTGGGATCGTATTGCGCGCTTCCCAGAAAGTGGCTGTAGTGGCGCACAGGAAAATTGTTCAGCTCAACAAAGCCGCCCAACACCGGCGCTAGCGCGACGGGGATCTGCGGGTCAACCGCATTGGCGTAATGCTGCTGGCCATCGACCACGTATTTATGAATGGAAGTGTGGAAGGCCTGCTGCAAACCGGCTACGGTGCCGGCAACTTCCAACGTCTGCCTGCCTGCATTCAGCTTCAGCACCTGGAAACCGTGGGTCTGGAGCCAGTTCTCGACCGTCTGCACATCCTGGTCGCTGGGGCCGAACTGCTGCCCGAACTGGTCGGGAGTCAGCCATTTGTGAAAATTGGCCGTGCCTGGCGTGTGCAGGTCGTGAAGCAGTTGCCGCAGGTTCGCTTCCTGTTGGGGGCTTCGCTTCAGAATTAACTGCAACCGCTCCAGTTGCATATCCGGCGAAGCGGCGCCGCGGTCGTTGCGGGCATTTGCCAGCGGGTGGACCGTGCCTCTTAGCGTCACCCGGGCATTGTCATCCACAGGTTGGGTGAGGCGCGCCACCTGCTGCGCCTGCAAGGAAGAGACTGCGCCAAGACATTCCACCATCATCAGGGCCGGCAAAAGGATTTGCTGGAAACTTAAGGAGAACTTGCGTTGCATAGCCTTCCTTAACATCTTTCGAAAGTAGGTTCCTGATTGTAATGGAATCGGACGCCTCATTGGGCCGCCCCAAGCCGATTTCCATGCCTTAACAGAGTTCGCGAACCATTTTTGCTCCAAAGGCAAAAACGGCTCCCATTGTGAAACCGCTCTCATCGGGGTCCACGAGGCATTCTACTCACCCGTTATGACCTCCGGAGTTTATTCCTGCACTGGTTACCAAGAACGGCAGCGGCTTCCCAGCCCCGCGGGTACGGTGGCGTGCCAGAGTGCGGGGGGTTAGCGGAAGACGAGGCCGACGGGGAAACTCAGCGGGTATTGGTTTCCGGTTGGGGTCAAAAACCCAGATCGCGCATTGCGGGCAAAGACGACGACATTCGACGAGTCCTGGTTGGCAACCACCAGCCATTGGTTGCCCGGATCGAGGGCGAAATGGCGAGGCGTTTTGCGTAAAGCCGCCGGCGGTTCGGCGAGAGGGCCAGAAAGCTGGGATTAACGGTCTTGGCCACCAGCCTCAGTGGGGCCATCGTGCCCGAATCCGGGTCCCATCGATACGCATAGATCCCCTGGCTGGTGCTGCCCTTGTCGGTGTATGTGCCGGCAAAGAGCAGCCCGTCCGGTTCCCTTGCCCGTATCCGGCGGCCGCCGGCAAGCGTAGCCGCCGATAGTTGCACCAGAAAGGAACGCCGGGTGGTAAGCTCCATTCCCGACATACTAATGTAAGCCGAGGATGCACACGAGCAACTGTCGGCTTAGAGTATCTCTGCACGGCCTTTTTGACGGAAAAGCCGCGGCGGCTTCATCAGATCCAGCGCCGATTCTTAACCTGCAACTGCTACTGTATTGACACGGATTTTGCAGAAGGAGGGCCAATTGCGAGTAGGACTCTTTACACGGGAATATCCGCCGGACGTCTATGGCGGGGCCGGCGTTCACGTGGAGTATCTAAGCCGCGAGTTGGCGCGGAAGATCTCGGTGGAAGTCCACTGTTGGGGTCACCAGCACTCCGATGAAGGCAACCTGCACGTGCGCGGCCAGGAACCCTGGAACGAAATTACCCAGGGAACGCAGGAGAAATTCAAAGGCGCACTGGAGGCATTATCCCTGAACCTGACGCAGATCAAGGCGCTGGCCGGGATCGACGTTGTGCATACCCACACGTGGTATGTATCCATGGCCGGCTTTCTGGCTAAGAAGCTGTACAACATTCCTTTCGTCCTGACGACGCACAGCCTGGAACCTCTGCGCGCATGGAAGGCGGAGCAGTTGGGCACCGGTTACGCGATGAGTTCGTGGATGGAGAGAACTGCGATTCTCGATGCAGACGCGGTGATCGCAGTCTCCTCCGGCACAAAGGAAGACATCCTGCACGCGTACCCTGTGGCTGCCGAGCGGGTGCACGTAATTTACAACGGAATCGACCTCGACCAATACCAGAAGACTGCGGAAACCTCAGCATTGACCAAGTATGGCGTCGACCCCGCAATCCCCTATGTACTTTTTGTGGGGCGCATCACCCGTCAGAAGGGGGTGACCCACCTGGTGGATGCGATCCGTTACCTGCCGGCCGGCATCCAGGTGGTTCTCTGCGCGGGTGCGCCCGACACTCCGGAAATCGCCGCGGAACTGCAGCGGAAGGTGGAGGAGTCACGTGCCTTCAACCCGGGATTGATCTGGATCGACAAGATGCTCAGCAAGCCGGAGGCCATCCAGTTCTACAGCAATGCGACGGTGTTTTGCTGCCCGTCTGTCTACGAGCCGTTCGGCATCATCAACCTGGAAGCCATGGCCTGCCAGGCGGCCGTGGTGGCCAGCGCCACGGGAGGCATCCTGGAGGTCGTGGTTGATGGCGTGACCGGCTTTCTAGTGCCCTTCGATCAGGATCCAGTGACCAGTTTTCCGCGTGACCCGGATCGCTTCGCGAGAGATTTGGCCGCGAAACTAAGCGATCTGCTCGCCGACCCAGCGAAGTGCAAACGGTTTGGGAAAGCGGGCCGGAGGCGAGTGGAAGAGAAATTCAGTTGGGCTCGGATTGGGGATCAGACGATTGCTCTCTATCAGTCGTTAGTCGAGGCTAAGAAACGCTCCTCGAACACGCGGTCGTAGCCTGGAAATCTGCTCCTAAGCGAAGCGCTGAGGTGCCCCAGGTTCGCCCCAGCGCGTCCGGATTTCTGTTACGCAGCACCAGACGGGACCGCGTGTGCGGTGAGGCATACGCGTTCTTCTCTTTCGCCGCAACCAAGGAGGGGCAACGCTGCGCGCAGCTATCCGTCAGGGGCGGTGAGCAGTCGCAGCTTAAGCCCGCGAAACGACTTGAACCCTCGATCGAACGTAGTCATCTCATAGTCGAATGACAGCGCCAGTGCAGCAAGCCAGGCGTCGATCCACAAATTTGGCGCGGGCTCTCGACCGGATACAAGCGCAACAAAACGTGACTCATGATCGATGGGCTCCGCTTCAATGTGAAGCGACCGCGGATCGTTGTGCAGCTGCCGCCAAGCCCGCAGAGCTTGGTCAGGCGTAACCGGCATGCCATTCATCGCAACTCGATTGGTCAACAAACGCAGGACCGCGAGGCGTGTCAGAAGGCAGGTTCCTACAGTTCCGTCGGGCTGCTCTTGCCACCAGCTCTGAGCGGCCTGGTGCGCGGCGTGGCCCCGAACGAGCAGCGGGAAGAGAACATTAGCGTCGGCAATACACGTCATTGAGATGTGCAATGTCTTCCTGCTCGAAGATCTTCGCGATTTCGCTATTCGTGCGGATCGGAATTGTGTGCCCTAGCGGCAACGTCACCGGCGGCTCCGTCATTCTTTTTCGCTCTGGAGCAGCTTGGTCAGCCAACAGTCTGCGGAGCGCTTCTGCGACGAGATCGCGTAGCGTGGAGCCGCGTTTTACAGCTGCAATCTTGGCGCGCTTCACGAGCTCATCTGGAAGGTCAAATGTCGAACGCATAAATATGCCTATATGCTTTCCTGCATATCCAACTATGATGCGCCAGCATCTCTTTGTCAATGAGCTTTTCCGGGTCTCAGCGTTTTTGCAAACATGCAGTCCCCATGTGCTCTGTAACAGGGCACAGCTTAAGCTGTGCCCTGGAGTTTCTACATTTTCAGCACCATATTTGTAGCGGGCTACAGCTTGATCCGTGCCAGCCCCGGACTTTAGTCTGGGAGCGGGTTTTCAAACCCGCGAGAACGCTCCGGTACATCTACTTCAGGGCTTTAAAGCCCCAATTCCTCTCCGCCATGTGCGGCATGGCTAAAGGCCATGCCCCGATACAAAGCCAATGTCTTTTCCCGCGAGATCCTACACCCCGAGGGAATGATCGAACATGATTTTGTGTCCGGAGCCGCCTTCGGCCCGGAAAAATTTAGAAACTCCAGATGCAGCTTTCCTTAGAAAGCCGCGCACGCGAACATGGGTTGTGCGGCGTACGGGCAGTCCGGGTCGCCCCGTCTTTTTCCTTCCATGTACGCCGGGGCGAATGTGGGGCACCCGAGCTTTCGTTCGAGGATGGGAGCTCTGGTGGGCTACCGAGGCGGTTCGCGGTCCTCGGGTCGCGGATTCTCCGGCTTCGGCCGCTCTTCCGGCTTCGGCGGAGTTGGCCGTGCTTCCGGAGCTGGCCGTTCCGGCTGCGTTGGCCGTGCTTCCGGAGTTGGCCGCTCCGGCTGGGCCGGACGAACCTGCGGCGCGGGCCGCTCCGGCTGGGTTGGACGAACCTGCGGCGCGGGCCGTTCCGGCTGGGTTGGCCGTACCTGCGGCACTGGCCGCTCCGGCTGCGTTGGCCGCACTTGCGGAGCTGGCCGTTCCGGCTGCGTTGGCCGTACCTGAGGAGCGGGCCGTTCTGGCTGGGCTGGCCGTACCTGGGGCGCTGGCTGCTCTGGCCGCACCGGCGGCGCCGGGTGCATCGCCGGTTGATTGACAGGTCTGAGCGGTTCGCGGTGCTGCACGGCTGGGACCGCAACCGGCGCTCGCCGTTCCACGGGTAGAGGTTTGGTCATCACGACCGTCTGCGGCCGTCCGTGGTTCTCGGACGCGAATTGTGCCCGGTTCGTGCTGGCCGCAACCCGGTTTTGCTGCTGCACCGCCAACGCTGGCAGACGTGGTTGCCGCAGGGCGGCCAGTTCCGGAGCGGTCGGCCGAAGATTCACGCCCCCGGGACCACCGTTATAGCTCACGCGATTGTACGTAGTCACGTTCGCTACGTTCGTAATGTAAGTATTGTGGATGGTGGTGACGTTCACGTTCGTCACCTGGCGGTTGTAGTGGAATTGGTTATTGTTCCAATATCCACCGTAGTATCCGCGGCCGACGTAGCCGTTGCCGTAGTTCACGCCTCCGTAGTAGCCGATGTAGCGGCCCCAGTAACCACGATGCCATCCGTAGCGGTTGGACTCATAGCCCCAGTATCCGGGAGTCCATAACGCCCCTGCATAAGGAGCGAAGGCCCAAACTCCCGGAACCCAGTAGTAACCAGCCGAAGCATAGGACCAGTAGCCGGGCGTCCAAAGGTAGTTGGGATCGGGGCATGGCGGCTGCTGGTATTCCGGCAAAGGGGGCGGAGGGTCGGGTGCGTACTCTGTGACCTGATCCTGGTTCCCCTGATCATCATAACCCTGGCTCTGATCCTGATACTGCGGCTGCTGGTCTTGTTGTGCATACTGTGGCTGGTTCTGAGCAGGGTAGTTGGCCGGAGGGGAGGCTGCGCTCGTCTGGGCAGCTGGGGCAGAATAAGCCGGGGCGCTCTCGTTGACAGGAGCAGCTCCGCCAGTATCACTTACGGGTGCAAGGTTTCCATTCGCCGCGGCATCCACTGCTTGATCTTGCGCGTTGTTTTTGTGGCAGCCCGCCACAACCGTGAGAATAACCAATACCAATACGGGGAGAGACGCCAACCTGCCTGTTTTGCTCATTGATTCGCTTCCTCTGCTCTCTTTTCGAGCAAGCCGCAACCTCGGACCCTCTCGATCCTAGCCCGTTATCACCGGCTAAGTTCACTATGTCTGACTCTGAGATGGGCTTGAACCACTAAGGGTAGTCCGCGACAGCAGAAGAGTACGCGTATACGGCCGTTTCCAAGAGTTCTTCCAGTCAAAACGGAGCGCTACGGCTGCTTCTCCAGAACAACTGAAGAACTGTCGTAATCGCCGCGCAGCTTCAGGTCGATGCCGTGATGCATCAGGTAGGCGCCGCTTGCGCTCCCAATCTCCCGCAGCTGCCCGGGATCGATCGCCTGCACGTGATACACGGCGTCTTCATCCAGGCCACGCAGGAAGATTGTGGGAAAAGGCGTACCGAAGCGTTGCGAATGAAGGAAAGCAAAGAGCACCGCCTGGCGGCCATCCTTCGAGACATATTCGTTGGCGGAAAATTCGCTGCCCTCAGGTGCAATGAGACGATACAGCGCTCCCCTTTGCACGGTGGTGCGAACGCGCTTGTAGTAGGCGACGAAGCCGGCCGCCGCCTGCATCTCCTCGGGCGTCCACTTGTTCAGATTTCCTCCCACCCCCAATGAGCCGTTCATCGCCACCAGGAAGCGGAACTTGAGCGGGACGCTGCGTCCATTCATCCCGTTGGGAACATCCGTTACCCAGGCCATCATGATGCCCGGGGTATAGGCATGCGTGAATCCATCCTGCAGCGTAAGCCGATCCAGCGCATCGGTATTATCCGATGGCCAAACCTCTTCGGTCCGGCGCAGTATGCCCAGATCCACTCGGCCGCCGCCGCCAGAGCACGATTCGATTTCCAGCTTGGGATGCTTGGCCCGCAGCCGATCCAGAATGTCGTACAGGTTGCGAACATATTCCACCGCGATCTTCTTCTGATCCGCGACGGGCACTGCGTCCCAGCCAGGCTCTGACCAATTGCGGTTATAGTCCCATTTGAGAAACGCTATGTCGTTGTTGGTGACAAGCTGGTCGAGCCATTGAAAGACGTATTCCTTGACGTCTGGCCGGGCCAGGTTCAGCAGCAGTTGATGGCGGGCCTCGGTGCGAGGGCGCCCGGGAAAATTCATCGCCCACTCAGGATGTTTGCGGTAGAGGTCGCTGTCTGGGTTGACCATCTCCGGCTCTACCCAGATCCCGAAGTCCATGCCCAGCGCGTGCACGCGATCGATGACCGGCTTTAGCCCGTGGGGAAATTTTTCCGGGTTCACATACCAGTCGCCCAGGCCCGCGCGGTCATCCTTGCGCTGCCCGAACCATCCGTCATCGATGACGAACCGCTCCACCCCAAGTTTGCTGGCCTTCTCCGCCAGGGCCAATTGGCCCGCCTCGCTGACATCGAATTCGGTCGCTTCCCATGAGTTATAGAGGACAGGCCGTACGCGTGCGCTCTCTCCGCCGGGCAGGATGAATTGCCGTTCAAACCGATGCAGGAGGCGCGACGCCTCGCCCATGCCCCCATCGGTGAATCCGGCATAGAATGGCGGCGTCTCGAGCTGTTCCCCGGGGTTCAAGCGGTAGCCGAAATCAAAGGGATTGAATCCGCCCGTTACTCGTAATTGCTGCATTGCCGTCTGCTCCACGGTAATGCGCCAGCTGCCACTCCAGCCCAGTGCTCCAAACCACACCGGTCCGCTCTCCTCCGTTGTTTGCTGCGGCCGGTCGATGGCAAACCACGGATTCGCCTGGTGCGATGTGCTGCCGCGGCGGCTCTCGATGACGTGGGTTCCAGTTTGCAGCGCCTCGGAATGGAGCTGCCACTCCGCTCCCCAGTGACCGGTCATGTAGTGCCAGCCGTAGCCGTCCCCCTGCGGCAAGCTCCAGGCGGCCGATTGTGCGCTCTCCAGGGTGATGGCCTGCCCGGTTCGGTTGACGATGCGCGACCACCTCTGCAGAATGCCAACCGCCGCGTAGACCCGGTAATAGAGATGAACCTCGAGCGCGGAGGCTATATCCTTCAGCTCGACCTCCAGCGTATCGCCGTCGATGTGCTGCTGCACGAAATGCAAAACAACATCGCGATTGCCGTCCGCGTAGGTCGCCTTCAGCGCTGGTTCGTTGTAGAGCCCAGCGCCCCAGCCCGGATACTCCTGCGGAGTGGTGGTTGTCGAGAGGTCGAACGAAGCCACCTCCGGCCGGCTGTGCGCGGAGTGAAAGTCCGCGTCGCGCGCGATCCGCGGCCCCCAGTAGATCGACTGGAGTTCACCACGCTCGTTCACTCCGAAGGCGTAGGTTTCTTCACCGGCCTGGAGTACCCAAACCTTTCGCTCCGGGTAATATTGAATGCCGGCGTGGGCCTTGGGCGAGGTAAGAAATGGGCTAATCATGAGAAATGCGGTCAGACTCCAACGAAACCTGTGGGCCAAGGTTGCTCTCGTCATCTTGTCATCCGTAACTCTGCAATCCTACCCTTCAACACGCCTTCTACTCCAGCATCTGAATGTCTACCCGTACAATCGCACACATCGAGGTTTCCGTGAGTGGCTATGACGCGATCGTAGTGGGTTCGGGACCCAACGGATTGTCGGCGGCGATCGTGCTCGCGAGTCGAGGGCTTTCCGTCCTCGTGCGTGAGGCGAGTGAAACCATCGGGGGCGGCGCTCGTTCCCTGCAACTCACGTTGCCGGGCTTCCAGCACGACGTCTGCTCTGCTGTTCATCCAATGGCGCTCGCCTCTCCCTTCTTCCGTTCTCTGCCGCTGGCGGATCATGGCCTGAATGGATCCAGCCGCCGCTACCCTTAGCGCACCCTTTTGACGATGCTCCGCCTGCGGTATTGGACCGCAGCATCGCGGCGACTGGGGCCACCATAAGCCCCGACAGCGATGCCTACCGGCGGTTAATGGCTCCTTTAGTTGCCCGCTGGGATCAACTCGTTCCGGAGATCCTTGCGCCGATAATTCATCTGCCTTCCCGGCCGATCTCTCTTGCCCGGTTTGGGCTGCGAGCGCTCTGGCCGGCCACGACTCTGGCAAATACCGTCGTTCAGGGAAGTCGCGCCAAAGCTCTCTTTGCCGGATTGGCTGCTCATTCGGTCGTCGCGCTGGAGAAGCCTGCAACCTCTGCCATCGGCTTGGTGCTGGCAGCGTCGGGCCATGCCGGTGGCTGGCCGCTTCCCCGCGGCGGCTCACAGCGGATTGCAGGGGCACTCGCATCCTATTTCCGCTCACTGGGAGGAACGATCGAGACTAGTGCGGAGGTGGAGACACTGGACAGCCTGCCACCGGCGCGGGCCGTTCTCCTCGATGTTACGCCGCGGCAGGTGGTGCGCATTGCTTCCACTCGGCTTCCTGGAAGTTACAAGCGCCGTCTGAGCCGCTTCTCCTACGGGCCTGGCGTCTTCAAGATCGACTGGGCGTTGTCGGGGCCTATTCCCGTGGACTTACCCCGAGTGCGCGCGCAGCGCGACTCTGCACCTCGGTGGCAGCGCGAACGAAATCGAAGCTTCTGAGAGAGCCGCGTGGAATGGAACAATTACCGGGATGCCGTTCGTGTTGTTGGCGCAGCCAAGCCTCTTTGATACCGCGCGCGCCCCTGCAGGGCGCCACACGGGCTGGGCTTACTGCCACGTTCCGAACGGGTCTACCGAGGATATGACCGAAGCAATCGAAGCCCAGGTCGAGCGCTTCGCTCCCGGGTTTCGCGATCTGGTGCTTGCGCGCCACACGAAAAATACCGTGGAGCTGGAACGATTGAATGCCAACCTGGTAGGAGGAGACATCGGAGGCGGAGCCAATAACCTTCTCCAACTTCTCGCTCGCCCGGTGCTGGCTTTCGACCCCTATCGCACTCCGGCGAAGGGAGCTCTATCTCTGCTCTTCTTCAACACCGCCGGGCGGAGGGGTCCATGGGATGTGCGGATATCATGCCGCGCGCTCCGCGCTGAAGCATACCTTCGGTCAGCAAGCCTGAAGAGACCACAGCCCAATGGGTGCCCCATCCTTTGCGTTCTTTGCAAAGGGTGGGATAAGCGACGCTCAATGCGCTTTCAATTGCAGGATCTGAATGGAATAGCCGGGCATAGTGTGCGAGAACTGCGCCGCTACGTCCTTGAGCCCGGTCTCCACAGGCACAATCGCGGAAGGCTGGGTGATGCTGTTGGTGGCCGCAGTGGTCTTTGCGGACAGGGAGATGAGCTTTCCACTGCTTATCGATGGCTGAGCGCCGGTGAGCTGGATGTGCACGGGCTGCGGCGTGGAGCTTGCGTTCACCAGCTTGAGATACACAGTTCCATCGGTCGACTTGCGAGTGACGGAATAAAACAACCTAGGCGCGGCACCGTCAAGCTTGGCATTCAGTATCTGATCGCCGATATGGTTGCTGAACATCACCTGGGCGTAGTAGCTCGGCGAGCCGTAACTGTTCAGCGCGTCGTAACCTATCAAATCCGATTCCCACTGCATGCCTCCCGGGTTCACATTGACCAGCAGCGGTGCGTAGCTGGCCATGATGACGATGTCGCTATTTCTTTCCATCCCGGTCATCCACGCCGCATCTCCCAGCGCTGCGCCGAAATTGGGTGTCGGGGTGCCTTCGCGGGTGGCCCATTCGCCTACGAAGATCTTGGGCCCGTTGCGGTCGGTCTGATCGTAGTGGTGCACGTCGCTGTAAAACTCCTGGGCGCGGCGGTAGTAATGATCGTCGATCACATCGGGCTTCATGGTCGTGACCGGTGTGGTGGCAATCAGTTGCAGGTCAGGATATTTGGCCTTGATCGCCTTATAGAACTGGGCATAGCGGCCGCCGTAACTTCCGGACTTGTCGAACCAGTCTTCGTTGCCGATCTCAACGTAGCTCAGCTTGAACGGCGCGGGATGGCCGTCCTTGGCGCGCTCCGCGCCCCATTTTGTGCTCGTGTCGCCGGTGACGTACTCGATCTCGTCGAGCGCATCCTGGACGTAGGGATCCAGATCCGGACCGGGCTTTACAAACTCCTGCTGCATGGAATAGCCGGCATAGACGGCCAGCAACGGCTGCATCTTCAGGTCCTCGCACCATTCCAGAAATTCCAGCAACCCCATGCCGTCGCTGGAGCGATAACCCCAGGGGCTGGGATGGGTCGGACGATCCACCAGCGGACCGATGGTCTTCTTCCACTCGTAGCGCTCGTTGATGTGGTCGCCCTCGAGATAATTGCCGCCGGGAAAGCGCAGGAACGCCGGCTTCATGGCGGCCAGCTTCTCCATCAGGTCGATGCGATTTCCATTGTTCCGGTCGTGGTAGGTGGGCGGAAAAAGCGAAACCAGGCTGAACCAGACCGTTCCCGGTTTTGCGACGGAGAGAACCAGGTGGTATTGCGAAGATGCTGAACCGGCGTTGGAGTGAAGAGTGAAATCGTGCTGCTGCCATGCGGAGGTAAGAGCGGGCACGGTGGTGCTGATTGCCTTGCCGGTTTCATCCTCGACCAGGCTCACGGTCACGGGCCCAATCGACGGCATCGCTCGCCTTGGCATAGAACGAACCATGGTAGGTGGTTTCCGGCCTGACGGGAAAGCCCCAGTAGCCCAGGTTGCTGATGCCCGCCTGATCGTGAGCACTCGCGCTCTTGACTGTCAATTGCAGGCTCAGCGGCAATGCTGCGCTGGGACCGGTGGTGCGATCGATGGCCATCGATGCGTCCGCATTTCCCCATTCGTAGAGAAACCAGCTCGGGGGAACCTTGCCTCGATCCTGAAATGTACGGTTTCTCACCAGTTCGGCATAAAGACCGCCGTCGTAGGAATAGTTGATTTCTTCTGTCATCAACCCGTATAGCTGCGGACTCACTTTGGCTTTGGGTTGCGCCAGGTCGATGGTCAACGTCGCGGCCTCCTGCGCTATGGCAGCGGAGGTGAGGAGCACAGTCGCCGCCAGGAAAAGCGCTTTGCCAAAACACGATGGGTACACGATGAATCTCCATGCAGCGGCCACAGCCCGGCACGGCCCCCACAGAGGCCACGCCCGCGCCGAAACTTTGCGGACCTAATTCAAGCATACAGCGCATTTAAGTCTATATATATGGGCGGTTTCTGCCGTTCACCCGACTAGCTGTAGTGTCTATAAACGCGATGGCTGTGTCTGTGGGTAAAGATTCCAGGGAGGTCCAACACGAATGAAGTCTTCGTCCGCATTGCCGATCCTTGTCGCTCCTTTCTAGCCATAGCTCTTCCGGGTATCCCGCTTGAGCGCAAAGCCAGGATTCCGGCGCTGCGAAGCCCACGCTGTACAACACTGCCAAGCAAAAGCTTCTCGATGGCAAGCAGGTCTTCAGCTTTACGCAATCGAAAATGGATATCGCCGACTATTGCGAACGGGCCAAGCATTACGATTTCACGTGGTTTGAAATGCAGCACAGCACGCTGGAGTTCGCGGATATCGAGAAGATGATTGCCGCCTGCCCGCACGTCAAGGCAACCCCCATGATTCGCCTGCCGGACGCACAGGAATGGCACATCCAGCACGCGACCGACATTGGCGCGCTCGGCGTCATTATTCCCACCGTCGACGATGTCGACCGGGCGCGGGAAGCCGCCAAGTGGGCGCGCTATCCTCCGGTCGCGCGACGCAGCTACCGGCCAGGGCCAGGCAGCCAGACATCTGGGGTATCAACGGCATCAACTACCACCAGACCATCAATGACAACATGCTGGTCGTGGTCATGATCGAGACGCCTACGGGCGTCGCCAATGCCTATGACATTGCGTCGGTTCCAGGCGTGGATGTCGTGATTATTGGAAACAACGACCTGAGTTGGTTCTCCGGGTTCGCACAGACCGACGAGCGGTACCACCAGTTGGTGCAGAAGGTTCACGACGACACGCTGCGGGCGGGAAAGATCTTCGGCCAGGCCAACGCGACGTATGCGACCGGTCCATACAGCAAGGATTCCTATTTCTTCCAGAATGGCCCGTCCAACGATGGCTGGCAGCCTCCAAAGACGGCGGCGTTAGCCCAAATGCCCCGCCGCCGGGAGAGAGATAGTGCGCTCTCAGTTACTGTGACGTGGCAGGGTTCGCGGGAGCAATTGTGGGCTCCGCCCGTCTTTTTCGTCCCACGTACGCTGGGGCGAACGTGGGGCACCCGTGCGGCTCCATGAGAGAGGCGGGCTGTCCAAAACCAAACGAACTTAGGGGAGCCTCCTCCGGAATTCAGCTTCGCTTAACCTTGGTTAGGTGATACTGCGGTCATGCGGGTACTGGTGGTCGAAGACGAGGTGCGGCTGGCGGAAAATGTGGCCTCCGCCCTGCGCGAGGGCCCGAACTTCGCCGTCGACTGCGCCGAGGATGGACTCACCGGCCTGCATCTTGCCGAGAACCGCTGCTATGACCTGATCATTCTGGATCTGATGCTGCCGGGATTGGATGGCCTCGGGCTGCTGAAGAAAGTGCGATCCCGCGGGGATCGAACGCCGGTGCTCATCCTGACCGCCAGGAGTGAGGCCAGCTCCATCATTGCGTTGCTCAATGCCGGCGCAGACGATTATCTCACCAAGCCTTTCGACCTGGGGGAATTGATCGCCCGTGCCAAGGCGCTTATCCGCCGCGGCAAGGGAGTCGCCGATCCCGTACTTCGTTTATCCGATCTGGAGGTCAATACCGTCGAGCAGAGTGTTCGGCGCTCCGGCAAGCTGGTGGATCTCTCGCCGACGGAGTACCGCATTCTCGAGTATCTGATTCATCGGCCGCGCGTCATCGTGTCCAAGCGCGAGTTGCTGGAGCATCTCTACGACTACAACTGGGAACATCACTCCAACGTGATCGAAGCGCACATCTCGAATCTGCGCCGAAAGCTCGAGGCGGCCACGCAGCAGCCGAGCATTGAAACCCTTCGCGGACGAGGATACCGCCTGCTGATGGGCTTCGAGGACAGCCGATGAAGTCCTACTCCATTACCCATCGGCTCATCGCCACCATTCTGCTGGTGGAACTGCTCGCCGCCCTCTCGATATCGGGAGCGGCGATGCTCTATGAGCGGCACGTGCGCTTTCGTTCCTTTGACGTCATGCTTCGCGGCCGGGCCGATTCGCTGCTGGGCGCGGTGCAGGATGCGGAAGACACACAAGACAACGTGATGCTCGACGGAACGGAAGTGAATCTTCCCGCGGAGGATATCTACCAGGTGCAGGACGCCGGCGGCCGCATCCTGGGCCATTCGCCCAACTGGACCGGACCCGGTCCAGACCTTGCTGGCCGCAAAGACCGGCAAGATTTCTCAGGCTCTCTCTCCAATGGCAAGCATTATCGGGCGCTGCGGATCGAGGGCCTCAGAATCGTCGATCCGGGCGATAAAGGCGGCGGCATCCCCCGCCGCGTGACTATCTTTTATGGCTCCCCGATCGATCGCGTTTGGAGAGATATCTGGGAGGCGGTCGGTTTTTACGCGATCACCAGCTTATGCCTTGCTGGCAGTTTCAGGGATGTTGATCTTCTGGCTTCTGAATCGCGGCCTGGCTCCTTTGCGCGAGCTGGCGGCGGAAGCTGCCGGCGTCTCGGTGGATTCCTGGAACTTCGTTCCTCCCCAACGTGCGCGCATGATCAGGGAGCTTGCACCGCTCACGGTCGCGCTGGAGACTGTGCTCACCGGACTGGAGCACTCTTTTATGCAGCAACGCCGATTTGTCGGCGATGCCGCGCATGAGCTCAAGACCGCGGTCGCCGTCCTGAAATCTTCGCTGCAGTTGCTCACTCTGAAGCAAAGGACAGCGCTCGAATATGAGCGCGGGATCGAGCGCTGCCAGCTGGATTGCGAGCGCATGGAAGAAACCGTAGCCAAGATGCTGACCCTGGCGCGGGTGGAGACAAATAGCGCTTCCACGTCGGCGTCGCCACCGACCTGGCCGATACTCTGCGGCAGGTGTCGCAGCAATTTGAATCCATGGCGGAACTAAAGCGCCTGCAGATCCTGGTGTCGGCTGAGGGCCCAGTGATGGTCGACGTCGAGCCGGAGCAGCTGCAACTCTTATGCTCGAACCTGCTCTTGAATGCGTTGCAGCACAGTCCTGCCGGCTCGGCGATACGCGCGGTGGTGCAGCAGGATGGGACAGCGACGCAGAGCTGACGATCGAGGATGATGGCGAGGGCATCGCACCCCAGGATCTACCCCACGTCTTCGACCGTTTCTACCGCGGTGATCCCTCGCGCAGCCGCAATACGGGAGGAACCGGCCTGGGACTCGCTATCTGCAAAGCGATCGCATCCAGGTGGCAGGGAACGATCGAGATTGCGAGCGACTTAGGGATCGGGACCAGGGTGATGGCGTCCGCTTCCCGGCTGCTGCGAGCCGCCTTCAGCTTCCGTTAAGGTAGCTGTGCGAAATTGAAACCAGCTTGATTGGAGATCCGATGACATCGAACCGCATTCGCACCCTATTGGACGCTGGCGCTCACGGCATCCTTCGCTTGCGCTTTTCTGGCGCCTTCCACCGCATTCGCGCAGAAGCCTTACAGCATCCTGACACCGATGGAAGATTGGCGGCGAGGGCGGATGGGACTACCTTACCTCCGATCCCAAGGCACATCGTCTTTATGTGACCCACGGACCGCGGGTCGAAGTGCTGGACAGCGACTCCGGAAAAGTGGTGGGCAGCATCACCGGGCTCAAAGGCACCCACGGCGTGGCGCTCGACGACGCGGGAAAGTATGGCTATATCAGCGACGGGGGCGCGAATGTGGTGGTGGTCTTTGACCGCGGCTCGCTTGGCGACCGTGGCCTCGATTCCCGCGGGCACGAATCCGGATGGAATTGTGTTTGAACCGAAAACCAAGACGGTCTGGGCGTTCAATGGCCGCAGCAATAATGCAACCGTGATTGACACCGCGCAGCGCAAAGTCGTCGCCACGATCCCGCTCTCCGGCAAGCCTGAGTTCCCGGTCGCGGACGGCTCCGGCACCGTCTTCGCCAATATCGAGAGCAAGAATGAGATTGTCCGTTTCAACGCGGCGGCAAAGACCATTACCGCAACCTGGCCGCTGGCCAACTGCGATTCGCCCTCTGGGCTGGCCATCGATACCGCGGGCCGGCGCCTGTTCGCCGTATGTGACGGGGGGAAGATGGCGGTGGTCGATGCGAACTCCGGCAAGACTCTGGCCAATCCGGCGATCGGCGAGGGTCCGGATGCGGCTCGCTACGATGCCACAGCGCAAGCTGGCTTTCTCCTCCAACGGCGGCGGCACGCTGACCATCATCGACGCCAGCAAAGACAACTACCCGGTGCTGCAGAACCTGGCCACCCAGCGGGGAGCGAGAACCATGACCCTGGACTGAGGCACGGGCCGCATCTACCTGGCCACCGCCGCTTTCGGCGAGCGGCCCGCCCCGACGGCGGATAACCCGCGTCCGCGGCCGGCGATTGTCCCCGGCAGCTTCACCATACTGGTCGTCGGGCAGCAGTGAGTCTGCTCCTGACGTCTTGCGCTTACCTATTCTCATGCTAAGACTTTCTTTCATCGCGTTCGCATTGTCCCTGACCGCGGCGTTCGCGCAGCAAGGTGAGCACCGTGCCCGCCACGGGCCCGCGCCCACGTCGATTACTTTGGAGCAGGCCATCGCCCTGGCTCGTGCAAACGAGCCCAGCTTCGCCGCCGCGGTGGCCGCCCGCGCGTGTCGCGCACTTGACCACTCCATCGCACGCGCTGCTCTGCTGCCCGACGTCAGCTATCACAACCAGGTGCTGTATACCCAACCCAACGGCGCCCTCAACGGGGGCGGCCCAGTAGGAAGCCAGTCGGCCCCGCGCTTCATCGCCAACAATGCGGTTCGCGAATATGCCAGCCAGGGCGTCGTCACCGAGACGCTGGGACTGCAACAATGACCGCGGTCTCGCGAGCTGCCGCTGCGGACGCCGTCGCCGCGGCGGAGCTCGAGATTGCTCGCCGCGGGCTGGTCGCTACCGTGACCGGCCTCTTCTACCAGGCGCTGGCCGCGGACCACAAGGTTGCTGTGGCCCGCCGCGCCGCGGGCGAAGCCGCCAGCTTCACTAACCTCGACCCAACAGCGGGAGAGCGCCCGCGAAGGAGCGCATGCCGATGTGGTGAAGGCGCAGCTACAGCAACAGCAGCGCGATCGCGACCTTGGCCGACGCCCTGCTCGAGGCAGCAAAAATCCCATCTCGATCTGGCTGTGCTCCTCTTTCCCGACCCGCGGACTGCTTACACGCTTGCGCCCGGTCCGGTTGTGCCGCTGCCGGACCGGGCCGATGTGGACGAGGCCGCGATGCGGCTCAATCCGGAGCTGCATCAGGCTCTGGCCTCGCTTCGTGTCAGTACGCTGGATGTAACCGCAGCGCGCGCCGCCTATCTTCCCGATCTCGGTCTCAACTTCACCTACGGCATCGATGCGGTGCAGTTCGCCGTCAATGGCCGCGATGGCGTAAAGAATCTTGGCTACTCCGCCAGCGCCACGCTCGATATTCCCGGTGTGGGACTGGCTCTCCACCCAGCACCGCGTTCGCCAGAGCGAGATCCTGCGGGACGCCGCACACACCGCGCTCACCGCGACCCAGCGCCGGCTGATTGCCCAGCTGGACGAGTTCTATGCCGAGGCCGGCACGGCGCGGGACCAACTTCAGTCGCTCGACCAAAGCGTGCAAACCGCGAGCGAGAGTCTGCGCCTCACTCGTCTGCGCTATACCGCGGGAGAGGCGACGGTACTCGAGGTGGTCGACGCGCAAAACTCCTTGACTGCAGCAGAAATCGCACGCGAGGACGGTACCATCCGCTACCAATGGCTCTTACCAATCTGCAACTGCTGACAGGAGCGATCTGAGCCATGAGACTGCTTCTGCAAGAACTCCGCGCGTCTGCCAACGCAGTCACTGGACAAGTGCCACAGCTCGCCGTTGGTGTTTGTCAGGGCAGGAAGCACCACGAAAAGGCGGGTGCCACATGCCCCGGATTCCTGTCGACGCTTTACTGGATTCGACGAGCTCCATGCGCCTTTCCTTGGAGAAAGGCGCACACGCAGTCTTGTGCCGCGCTCCGTGGCAGGAATCCGAATCCTTTGCGCTCTTTGCAAAGGGTGGGATACGCGATCGTCGGATCGAGATGTCGTAGTATCCCATCCTTCGCGAAATAACGCGACGGTTGGGGCATCCGGCGCTTGGAAATTTGCGCTGCCGTTCTGCTCGTCTGCAGCGCGGCTCTGCTCGCCACGGCCTGCAGTAAGACGGAGGAGGCTGCCCCGCACCGAGGTCTACGTGCAGGCCGCCCATCCGGAGCGGGGGACGATCTCCGAGCAGATCACCGCCGACGCCACGCTCGCGCCTCTGGCCCAGGCCGCGATCTCTCCCAAGGTCACCGCACCAGTCAAAAAATTCTACGTCCAGCGCGGCTCGCACGTCAGGGCCGGTCAGCTTTTGGCGACGCTCGAGAACAGCGACCTCGAGGCCGCCGCACTCGACAACAAGGGCGCCTACACCGCGGCCCAAGGTACGTTCGACATCGCCACCGCGGGCCACCGTTCCCGAAGACACGGTGAAGGCGGAGCTGGACCTGACCCAGGCGACGCGCCAACCTGAATCTGGCGCAGAGCATTGTGGACAGCCGCAGCCAACTCTTCGCCGAGGGAGCGATCCCAGGCCGCGATCTGGATACCGCCAAAGCTGCGCTGGTTCAGGCAAAGGCCGCCCACGAGATCGCCAAGCAGCATCTCGAAGCAGTGCAGAAGATCAGCCAGAAGGCCGCCCTCGAGAGCGCGCAAGGCCAACTCACCTCCGCCAAGGGCAAGTACCTGGGCGCACGAAGCCCAGTTGAGCTACACCGAAATCCGCAGCCCGATCGCAGGGCGTGGTGACGGACCGGCCTCTCTTTGCCGGAGAGACGGCCGCCGCCGGCTACCCCGGTGATCACGGTCATGGATACCTCCGCGCTGTTGGCCAAGCTCCATCTGTCGCAGACACAGGCCCAGCAGCTCTCGCTGGGGCGCCGGCCAGCATCGCCGTTCCCGGCGCTCGCCGATCCGGTGCCGGCCAAGGTCTCGCTCATCAGCCCGGCGCTCGACCCGGGAAGCACCACCGTCGAAGTGTGGCTGCGGGTCGAGAATCCGAAAGGAACCTTGAAGGCCGGCACGCCAGTCCACGCCACCATCACTGGCCGCACTGCCTCCAACGCGCTGCTCATTCCATCGGAAGCGGTACAGACCGCGCCCGATGGCGTAAGCAAATTCGTCATGATCATCAAGCCCAGACGGCACCGCCGCCAAGCGTGCCGGTGACGCTCGGCATCCAAACGCCGACATCGGCCCAGGTTCTCAGCGGCCTCAGCCCCGCAGATACCGTCATCACCACCGGCGCCTATGGGCTCGACGAAGGCACCAAGGTCAAGGTCGGCACGGCTCCGAGCGGAAGCCGGAGGAGACAAGGACTGATGCCCGGCACGACCACGCAAGCGACGCCCGAGACGTCCTTCTGGCTCGCAGCTGCGCGCAAAGCCCATCTTTTTCTTCCTGGCGCTGTTGACGCTGGCCGGCGTCTACATGGCATTCCAGGTGCCGATCTCCGTCTTTCCGGAAACCAACTTTCCCCGGGTCGTGATTGGCGTCGACAACGGCGTCATGCCCGTGGAACAGATGCAGGTCACCATCACCAAGCCGATTGAAGACGCGATCAACAGCGTCCCTGGACTGCTTACCGTGCGCAGCACCACCAGCCGCGGCTCGGCGGAGATCAGCCTCTTCTTCGATTGGAATGTGGATATGTTTCATACGCTGCAGTTGACCGATGCAGCGCTCGCCAGGGTCTCGCAGTCACTACCCGCGACCGCACGCATCACCACCAACCGTCTCACCTTCGCGACCTTCCCCATTCTCGGCTACGCGCTCACGGCGGATGATCGCGGCAAGGACACGGTCTCTCAAACGCGCCTGTGGGAGATCGCCACCTACGATCTGAAGCCACCCCTCAACCGGGTCAATGGGGTCAGCACGGTCACTGGTGCAGGGCGGCCAGATTCCCGAGTTCCACATCGTGCCCAACCTCGCCCGGCTGCAAGCCGCCGGCGTAACCCTGCTCGAACTGGTCAATGCGGTTCAGGAATCCAACATCATTGACTCTCCCGGGCTCTACGAGGCGAACCATCAACTTATCCTCGGCCTGATTGGAGCGCAGGCGCACAGCGCCGCGGAGCTGAGCAACCTGGTTGTGAAGACCTCACCCAGCGGCGTGGCCATCCGCGTCGGCGATATCGGCACGGTCGAACCCTCCACCATGCCGGTTTATACCGCGGTCAGGGCGAACGGCAAACCCGCTGTGCTGCTCAACATCACCCGTCAGCCCTCGGGCAATACGGTTGCGGTCGCCAGCGGCGTGGCGGCGGAAATGGCCCAACTGCAATCGAAGCTGCCCCCGGGGGTTCACCTCGAACCCTTCTACGACCAGTCGGAGCTGGTGCGGGAAAGCATCCTCAGCGTCCGCGACGCGATTCTCATCGGCCTGGTCCTTGCCTGCATCATCCTGTTCCTCTTTCTTCACGACTGGACTTCTTCGCTGGTCGCCGGCCTGGTCATTCCTGTCACCGTCGCGGTGACCATTCTCTTTCTCCGCATTACGGGCCAGAGCTTCAACCTGATGACCCTGGGCGGTCTGGCCGCGGCGATCGGGCTGGTCATCGACGATGCGATCGTGGTGGTCGAGAACATCGCGGTGCATCGCGAAGCCGGAGACTCGCGGATCTGGATGCGGTGCGCAAGGCCATCCGCGAGATCAGCCGGCCGCTGGTCTTTTCCACCATCACGCCGGTCATCGTCTTTCTTCCCCTGGTCTCCGTCACCCAGGTGACGGGCAGCTTCTTCCGCGCTCTTGCCGTAACCATGACGGTTGCTTTGCTGACTTCCCTGCTGCTCGCCCTTACCTTTACTCCCGCGCTCTCGCTCAGGCTTGCCGAGCAAAGTCCACTCGGCGGCTGCGCCACACGCGACAGCCGAGACGGACGAACAGCAGGTAGGAGCTCTTGCCGTCGTGCAACGGAGGCAAAGCGGCGGAAATGCTTTCCGCCGTCTTCTCCAGCTATCACCAGCGCGCGCTGGATTGGTCGTTCCAACGCCCGCTCGCCCTGGTCGCCGTCTGTGCCGTGCTCATCCTTGCCGGCTACTTCAGCTATCGCGGCCTGGGCTCCGACCTTCTGCCGGAGATGGATGAAGGCGCATTTATCCTGGACTACTTCACTCCCGCCGGAACCTCGCTCACCGAAACCAACCGCATCCTCCAGCACGTGGAGCAGATTCTGCGGCATACCCGGAGGTCGAAATCACCTCCCGCCGGACCGGCCTGCAGATGGGTCTGGCTGCGGTAACGGAAGCCAACACGGGCGACTTCACCGTTCGCCTGAAAGCGGACCGTTCGCGTTCGATCGATGAAGTGATGGACGACGTACGCGAGCAGATCAGGTCGGCTGAGCCGGCGCTCGATATCGAGTTCACCCAGGTTCTGCAGGATATGATTGGCGACCTCTCCAATTCGCCCGAACCCATCCAGATCAAGCTCTTCTCCAACGACCGCGCTCTGCTGCTCAGCCTCGGTCCACGCGTCCAGCAAGCCATCGCAAAAATTCCCGGTGTCGTGGATACGCAGAATGGCGTCGAAAACACCATCAGCGGCCCGGCCACCAACTTCCAGATCGACCCCGTCGTCGCCGGCCGGCTTGGCTTTACTCCGACGGAGATTGCGGAGGATGCCACTTCCATCCTCGATGGCCTGCCCACGAATGATCCGCTGATTGTTGGCGGCCGGCCCTACACCATCCGCGTGCGCTTGCCCGACGCCAATCGCGCCTCGCTCGACGCTATCGAGAACACCGTCTTCAACAGCAGCAGCGGCCACACCGCTACCCTCGGCGCCATGGCCACGGTGACGCAGTTGCCGCCACAGAACGAAATCCGCCGCGAAAACCTGCAGCAGGTAGTGCTGGTGAGCGGGCGCCTGGAAGGCTCCGATCTCGGCGGAGCCATGGCCTCCGTCAAAGCTGCCGTCGACCGGCTGCAGCTTCCCTCCTCGGTCCGCGTCGAATACGGCGGCACTTACCAGGAGCAGCAACGCTCCTTTGCCGATCTGGCCCGCGTTCTGGTGCTGGCGCTCGCCCTGGTCTTCGGCGTGCTGCTGGCTGAGTTCCGCAATTTTGCTGCTCCGATCTCCATCCTGACCAGTTCCGTTCTTTCGCTCGCGGGGGTGGTGTTCGCTTTGCTCATCACGGGCACGGACTTCAATGTGGCCAGCTTCATGGGTCTCATCATGGTGATTGGGATCGTGGCCAAGAATGGCATCCTGCTGCTTGACGCCGATGAGCAACTGCGCGCCAGCTGGACTCGACGCGCGCCAAGCCATGCTCCAGGCCGTGCTAGCGGCGCAGGCGCCCCATCCTCATGACTGCCATCGCCACCGTCTGCGGAATGTTTCCTCTGGCGCTGGCCCTGGGCGCCGGCTCGCAGATGTTGCAGCCCCTGGCCATCGCGGTGATCGGAGGACTCTCGCTTTCGATTGTGCTCAGCCTGGTGGTTACCCCGGTCGTGTACTACCACCTGACCGCATTTACTAAGTGCTTAGCAAATCTGCGGGTTCCCCATACCCCGGAGGTTCTACTGCCGGACTCACAGTTCTGAACCGCAGACCCCTCCACGTTCGGCCGCGCTCGCGATGATACTTTTCATTTTCTAGTTGCTTTCAACCGCACATACGGTTAGCTTAGAAAGCTAATCACTCCTGTACACGGTGCAGGACGAGTTTCGCGGTGAACGCCTTCCCTGTCGAAGCGCAATGTTCACCGCCACTGTGCCTTTCTCGTCGAACAGGCCTGTAGCACCCTTCCAAGTCGAAGATAAGTCGATGTCACTCATCCGCCCCGGGTCTCTGAGGGTCTGGAAGATATCTTCTTTTCGCACAATCTTTCGGAGGTTGTTACATGTCATTTGGCGATATCCGCATTCGATCTTTCCCCCTACTCGCTTTGCTGCTGATGGTGCTTCTTGGCGCCACCTTCGCCGGAGCGCAAAACTTCCGCGGCGGCATCAACGGCACCGTAACGGACCAGGGCGGCGCCTCCATTCCAGGCGCGCACAGTGCAGATTACCGATGACGCGACGGGTGTCGTTCACTCGTCGGTCGCGTCCAGCGCGGGCGAGTATAGCTTCCAGGACCTTCCGCTCGGCCTGTATACCGTTTCGGCGACATCCTCCGGCTTTGAAACACTTAAGGTTGAGAAGGTTCAGGTCTCCGCGGGAACGATCTACAGCCTCCCACTGAAGCTTGCAGTCGCCGTCGCAAGCGACGACCGTCGAGGTGAATGCCGCCGGGGTGGCGCTCGACACCACCACTCCAGCACAAACCACGGTCCTGCCCACCAAGACGATTCAGGATATCCCGCTGAATGGCCGCGACTTCACGCAGTTGATCGGGATGGCTCCCGGCTTTGCCGGGCTACTCCCTGGGCGGTTTTGGATCGGTCAACGGAACGCGGCAAACCAAATCAACTGGCAGATCGAAGGCACGGACAACAACGACCTGTGGCGTAACATTCCCGCGGTCAACCAAGGCGGCGTGGAAAACATCGCCGGCATCACCCTGCCCATTGATTCGGTGGAAGAATTTTCTCTGCAGACCAGGCCTCGCCGGAGACCGGGCGCAATCCCGGCGGATCAGTAAACCTGGTCACCAAATCGGGCACCAATCAGTTCCACGGCAGCGCTTACTATTACAACCGCAATGAGGCCCTGGCGGAGGTCTCCCCGTTCCAGCAAGGCAATCCACCGCTTCGCAACCAACAATGGGGAGAATCGGCCGGCGGTCCGTTCTGGAAAGATCACACCTTCTGGTTCGAAAACTTTGAGAAACAGGTGTTCAAGATAGCCACCGGCAACCAAGGAACGGAGCCTTCCGCCGCCTACCAGGCAGCGGCATTGCCGGTGCTCGCTTACTACGGAGTACCGCAAAACTCCGCTACTACCAATCTGCTTTCGGTTCTCTGGCCGGCAAATGCGCTGACCGGTCCGGCTTCCAGTCCGAACTTCACGCCTTCCGCTCCTGAAACCGGCTACAGCTACAACGGGGTCATCAAGCTCGATCACAACTTCAACGATCGCCAGTCGCTTTCCGCTCGCGCCTTCCTCGGCCAAGGCAATCAGATCGCACCGGTTTGCAATTGCACCATTCCTTACTACTTTGAAGTCGCCCCGATTCACGTGTACAACTACTCCGTCGTACACAATTGGACGTTGTCCTCCCACATCACCAACCAGATCACCATAGGGGTCAACTACTTCAACCAGGTCTTCAGCGATCAAAAGACCGGCTTTGACGTGGACGCGCTCGGCTTCGTGACCAATTCGCCCTACACCAACTCCCCGAATATCGCCATCAGTGGCTTTGAAACGATCGGCCAGACGGCTCCGGAAGGGCGAAACGATATCACTGGACATCTCGATGAGGCGCTGTCTTGGATCAAGGGCAAGCACCAGTTTCGCTTTGGCGGTGAGTTCCGCCAGGCACAAGTCGACGAGTTTTACCAGCGTCACTCGGTCGGCACGTTCAAGTTCACCGGCGCCACCGGGCCGTGGTCAGCCGACTATCAAGACTCAAATGGCAATGCGCTGTGCACCGGCTACTTTGCCTCCAGCGCCAGCGTGCTTGCAGCCTGCGAGAGTAAATCGCTCGGCAACGTTCTTTCCCTGGCCGATTTCCTTGGCGGCGAATTAGCCGCGGGCAGTATCGCTCGCGGCAACGCAGAGCGGCAGGTCTTTATGAATACCTTCGACCTGTTCGCACAAGATAGCTGGCAGCTTACCTCCAAACTCAATGTCGACTACGGCCTCCGTTATGATTTCCTGCAACCGATGCGTAGCGACTTTCAGAATCTCTCTGTCTTCCGGCCGGAATTGACTGCGGATCAAGGGCTCGCCTTCCAGGGTAACCAGATCAGCTCCGTCTACCCGGCTGACTGGGCCAACATCAGCCCACGAGTCGGCTTCGCCTATTCCCCTGCCTCGCTCAAAGGAGCAGTGGTACGCGGTGGCTTCGGAATGTTCTTCGACACACCGAACGCGAATCCCTTCCTCGACAACCGGCCGGGAAACAGCGCACCTAACGGACTGGAAGGCAACCCAGGCGGCCCCAACCCGGTCTACACGCTTGCTTCCTACAATTCGACGATTGTGCCCGGCCAGGGGATATTTCCGGTGGTCACGCCTACCACAACCAGCCTGTGCAGTCCGGCAAGTCCATGCGGGGTCTTCTCTGTCGATCGCAACTTCAAGACTCCATACAACTTCAACTTCAGCCTGCAAGTCGAGCAGTCCCTCGGTTCCCATGCACTCCTCCAGATCGGATACGTAGGCAGCGAAGGACGCCGGCTGCTCAGTCTCCTGAATATCAACCAGCCACTTCTCGGTGGCCCAACACAGTCTGTGACTTACCAGGGCGTCAGCTATACGGGCGTCACTACCAGACCCTACGTTAACTCCTATCCGCAATATGGCGACATTAACCAGATTGAAAGCATCGGCACCTCGAACTACAGCGCTCTTCAGACCACCTTCAAAATCCGGGGCTACCGTGGGCTAAGCTCTCAATTCAGCTATACCTGGGGTCATAATCTGGATGAGGTCACGCAGTATCGCGGGCAATTGCCGCAGGATAGCACCAACTTTAAGGGCGACTACGGCAACAGTGACTTCGATACCCGCCATGGCTTCGTAGGCTACGCTAACTACGAGGTCCCGGGGTTTCGCGGACCGAAGCTCCTTACCAACGGATGGGAGTTGAATACAGTCATTACTTTGAAGGGCGGCCAGCCCATCAATCTATTCACCGGTACTGATACAACTGGCGAGAATGAGTTCACGCAGCGTCCGAACATCGTGGGCAACCCCTTCGCCGGAGTCTCGCACAAGATCCAGAATGGCATCGTTCAATGGTTCAACCCTGCCGCCTTCTCCGATCCGGCAACTGCGACCTACGGGAACTTTACGCGTAATAGCATCTTTGGCCCGGGCCTTGAGGATATGGATCTCTCGCTCTTCAAGAACACGCATATTACGGAGCGCGTCAACGCGCAGTTCCGGGTTGAGATGTTCAATGTGTTTAATCACCTGAACCTTGCTAACCCTGGGCCCACGCAGCTCGACAATGCCTACACGGATACCGATAGCTTTGGGCAGATCGGCTCTACGATCGGGGCCGGCAACTACTCACCAGGTATTGGACCGGGCGAACCCTTCAACGTCCAACTGGCTCTCAAGATTCTCTTCTAAGAGCCGTTAGTGAGCATTCTCCAGCATTGGCGGGGTGTCAGCCGGTGCTGGAGCAGCTCCGGTTTCCTCAAGCACTTTTAGTTGGCGCGCATGGCTGCGGACGTGCACAATAAATCGAATTGCACTTGCGCATATACACCATCGGCCACTCGACGCGATCGATCGCGGAATTCACCGAGATGCTTAAAGCGTACGCGGTCAAGCGTCTCGTCGACGTCCGCACCGTTCCGCGATCACGGCACAATCCGCAGTACAATCGCGAGGAACTCTCTGCGGCCCTTGAGCGTGACCACCTGGGTTATGCATACATGCCCGGGCTTGGAGGCTTTCGGCATCCCCGCAAAGGCGCCCTGACGAACCTGGGTTGGCGCAATTTGAGCTTTCGAGGCTACGCCGATTACATGCAGACGCCGGAATTCGCAGGGCAACTGCGAAATCTCATCGCGATGGCCGGCCTGGAACAGATCGCGATTATGTGTGCCGAGGCTGTCCCCTGGCGATGCCATCGCTCCCTGATAGCTGACGCATTGCTGGTGCGTAATGTTGAAGTGGGAGAGATCGCCAGCGCGACGCAGATCAGGCCGTTCACCTTGCATCCGTTTGCCCAGGTGAAGGGAACCCAGGTGAGCTATCCCGGGCTGCCGCTGGAATCATCTGAGGCTGACCAATGAACCAGCGGCCCATCCTAAAGCGGCGTCACCACCGCCTCTGTCTTCGGGATCTTACTTAGGAACTCCTCTCCGGTCTTAAGGTGCTCATTGACCAGTCGCGCCGGCGTGTGCGCGAGCCACTCCGACGCGGAGATGTCCTGGTATGTCCCAGTCGGGAAGACCTCCAGAAACAGCAGGTCCTCCGTCCCCGTATTCTCAATATAGTGCGGACGCGACATCTTGATATACCCCACGTCGCCTGCCTGGAAGTCGAAGGTCCGCGCCTTCCCTCCCGCCTGGAAGACCGTCATACGCCCCTTGCCGCTCACGTAGTATTGCCACTCGTCAGAGAGGGGATGCCAGTGCAGCTCGCGTAGGCCGCCCGGCTTCAAGCGCACAATCGCAGCCGCAATGTCCGTTGCCGGGAAATTCTTCTTCTCCACGATCCGCACTTCGCCACCTGCCCTTACCTTGGTCGGCGGCATGGTGCTCGCCCTGAAGACAAAGTCACCGTCGATCGAGCCCGTACCCTCGGCCGCGGCCTTCTGCTCCTCGGCAAGAGGCCGCGGCGGCTCGGCGGCGAAGATGAACAGTTCCTTCTTGGGAACGTTCTCGAAGGTCGACGCGGGGACACCGAAATTCTTCGCCAGGACTTCCTTCGGCGTGTGCTTGAACCAATCGGTGAGCAGAAAGGTCTCGAACTCGTTGAAACTTCCATCGTTGAAGACCAGCAGGAACTTGGCTCCGTCCGGTCCCAGGCCCTGGATCGAGTGAGGAATGCCGCCTGGAAACAGCCACAGGTCGCCCACCGTCACATCGTTGACAAAGCTACGCCCCTCCGCGTCCACAGCCGTGATACGCGCGTTGCCGTAGGTCATGAACGCCCACTCGGCGCTGGTGTGCCAGTGCAGCTCGCGGACGCCGCCGGTGATCAGCCGCATCTCCACCCCGGCCATGGTCTTCGATATTGGCAGCTCTCTCTCGGTTACCTGCCGCGTCCACCCGCCATCCTCGATCCGTTTGTGGGCGAGCCCGAACGAATACTTGAACGGTTCGACCGTCCCGTTATCCGTCTCCGGCGACCACACCGAACTGGGGTTCTCTGCATCGAGCGCGGTGTTGTTCTCTCCCGGCTGCTCTTCGTTCGGTTGCGTGTGATCGTCCGACCGCGTTTGCTGCGCCTGTGCCAGCGGCGCCATCGCAGCGCCGGCCAATGCCGCCCCAGTCACCCCCAGAAACCTGCGCCGCGTCGACATACGCGATAAATCCTCAGACATAGCAACATCCCTTCATTTCGGCTTGTAACCAACTCTCATCCTGCGCCCATCATATCGAACGCACCGGATCACCAGTGGAACAGGGTTCCATCTTCCTTGCGGTTAACCGGTAGATACGCCCGTTCATAAGGGAAGCGGGCGGCGATATCTTCGTCGATATCGACTCCGAGACCGGGCTCATCGCCCGGATACATCGAGCCGTCGCGGAAGAAATACGCATGCGGAAAGGTCTCCTCTGTTTGGGCGTTATGCAGCATGTGTTCCTGAATGCCGAAATTATTGACGGCCAGATCGAGATGCAGTGCCGCGGCCATGCAGACCGGCGACATGTCGCTCGCCCCATGGGCGCCGGTTTGCACGTGATAGAGAGCGGCGAAATCGGCGGCCTTCTTCATGGCGGTGATCCCGCCGCCATGCACAACGCTCATGCGCAGGTAGTCGATGAGCTGCTCGCGCATCAGTTGTTCCGCGTCCCAGATGCTGTTGAAGACCTCGCCCACGGCTAGCGGGGTCGTGGTGTGCTGGCGGATGAGCCTGAATCCATCCTGCAGCTCAGCCGCAACCGGGTCTTCCATCCAGAAAAGATGAAACGGCTCAAGCTCCTTGCCCAAACGCGCTGCCTGGATGGGAGTCAGCCGATGATGAACATCATGCAGCAGGTGCAGATCGTCGCCAAGGGTGTTGCGCAGCGCCTCAAAAAGCTTGGGAACATGGCGCAGATATTTTTCCGTGGACCATAGACTTTCGGAGGGCAGGCCACGTTCGGCCGGCTCATAGTATTTCTGGTCTTTCGGTACACCATAGGTCGACGCGAGGCCAGGGATACCGCTCTGGGCGCGAATCGCCAGATACCCCTTCTGCCGGTATCGCTCCACCTCATCCACGGTTTCGCCGATATCGCGTCCCGTGGCGTGCGCATAGACCAGCACACTATGGCGGCTTTTGCCGCCGAGCAGATTGTAGACGGGGACACCGAGTGCCTTGCCCTTGATGTCCCATAGCGCCATATCGATGGCCGCAATGGCGGTCATGGTTACAGGCCCCCGCCGCCAGTAGGCGCCGCGGTAGAAATAGTGCCAGATATCCTCCGTCTGGAAGGGATCGCGCCCGATCAGGCAAGGCACAAGATGATCCTCGAGACAGCTGACGACCGCCAACTCGCGTCCGTTCAGAGTTGCGTCGCCGAGACCGTAGATACCCTCGTCGGTTTCGATCTTCAAGGTCACGAAGTTGCGGCCCGGACTACAAACGATCACTTTAGCGCCGAGAATTTTCATCCTGAATTTAGCCTGATCCTGCGTCCCGAGTTTACCTTGTAGCGCTGGTTTCCTGTAGATGGCGCACCATCAAGTGGAAACCGGTATTTACTCCACGATGCGAATTAAGTACGATGATCCGCAGCTTATCATGGGGCCCGCGACGGCAAGGAGGAATGGTGACCGCGAAGACTAAGAGCCCGGTTTCGTCGCGCAGGGCCTTCCTGAAGATGTCTATGGGAGCGGACGGCTACTACGGCAGAAAAACGGGCAAGGACTATGACGGTGTCACCGGATACCACGTTTATCACGATTTGCTGGCGAATAAGGACATTGATGCCGTGGTGATATAGAAACCGCCTGATGGGCTCCCTTGTCAATAAATCGAATCTGCGCTGGGTGGTGTGCGGCCTGCTGTTTCTGGCGACGACCATCAACTATATGGACCGGTCCGCGCTGAGCCTGGTTGAGCCGATGCTGAAGCACCTGCTGGGAGGCGATCATGACCTGGCTCTCTATAACCGGCGTTACAGCGACATCGTCATCTGTTTCATCGTCGCGTATGGTCTTGGATTTCTGGTTGCGGGGCGGGTGGTCGACCGCATTGGAGTAAAAAAGGGTAATTATATACTTGACATACCACGACCAAATCGATAGAATTTCTACATGGACAGCATAAAAACACTTCAGCAAGCAATCCTACACTTCAGCGAGTTCGAGAACTGCAAAAAGCTCATGATGGAACTTCGCTGGGCGGACGGTGTGAAGTGCCCACATTGCGGCTCCGAGAAGGTTACGTATCTCGCCAAGAATCGCGTATGGAAGTGCTATACCGGCCACCCGAAGCCGAAGTTTTCCTTGAAGACTGGCACCATCTTCGAGGACTCCCCGCTTGGTCTGGAGAAGTGGCTCCCCGCTCTGTGGCTAGTAGTGAATTGCAAGAACGGGATTAGTTCCTGCGAGTTGGCTCGCGATCTGGGTGTTACTCAGAAGACCGCTTGGTTCATGGCCCATCGCCTACGCTTCGCTCTGACCGAAGGCGGATCTGGTTTGCTCTCTGGTGAAGTTGAAGTTGATGAAACCTTCATTGGCGGCAAAGCCCGAAACATGCACGTTGCCGACCGGAAGAGGAAGATCAAAGGCACTGGCGGAAAGGGCAAGGCTATCGTCTTTGGCATGCTTGAGCGTGGTGGGAAGGTCCATACCCATAGTCATCGAAGATCGGTTGAGCAAGACTGTAAGACCGCTCATCAGCGAGCGCGTGGTCCGCCGGCGCAACCCTATATACCGACGTGATGCGCGGCTACTTCGGGTTGAATGACGAGTTTATTCACGTAATGATCAACCATGCGGTCGAATACGTGCATGGTCAGCATACACACCAACGGCCTTGAGAATTTTTGGTCTTTGCTGAAGCGCGGCATCAATGGCACGTACGTAAGCGTCGAGCCGTTCCACCTTTTCCGATACCTCGACGAACAATCGTTTCGCTACAACAATCGCGCCACTCCGGATAATCCGCTCAACGATGCCGACCGCTTTACCCTGGCGCTCTCCCAGATCACTGGCAAGCGGCTAACGTATGGGCATCTGACTGGCAAGGATCGGGAACCGCGAGCGACGGTCAACTAAAGCGGCAGAGAAGGGGAAAACGTCGGGGTAGTAAAATGGGAGGCGAGTAGTGAGGTTGGCGTGAAACTAAACGACAGGGTGCGGGTAAAACCGGGCAACGAGTATCACGACAGGACTGGGATCGTGATTGCCGATAGCGCCCCCGGCGAGTTGGTAGAGGTGGAGTTTGAGGACGAGGTCATTCCACACTCGTTTAACGCGCAAGAATTAGAATTGATCGAAGATTGAAAAGCCGACTAGCTCTTTCGCTTTTTTCTTTTGGTGGGTGGTAGATTAGGTTTACTGAAAGGGTTTGGCACTGAGCTTTTTGGGACCGAGAGTACCGTCTTTAGCGCGTTCACGAATCGCGCTGTCGCTTCCGGGCCCTCTATCATTTCGGCGTGGGGCTGATCGCTACTAGAGTTGCCGCTCATGTCGCTATCGTACCCCCCCCCCAAATCCCCAACTCGTGCCATCTTAACATGGCGGGGGAAGGGGAGGCGTGCGCTCAGCGAATACACGGTGCCAGATCCATGACAGCCCGATAGACTTCCCCGGCAGCGAATTGCAGGAACAGCAGAGCCGGGAATTTTTCAACAATTCCAGTTTCATTGATCGCTACATCAAAGGCGAGGCCCATATCTTGGTGCGCGTCCTTAGCCGGGACGGTAACGAGATGCTGGCCTATTTTTACCGGGACTACGAGGCCGGGCCCGGTGGTAACGAAATCGATGGGCTTGGAGATTCGTGCAGCCCTGTCCTCGCCGGGAATCAGAAAAGTAGCTTCGAACTTCTCTCTTTCGCTTGGGGTCATAGTGCGGGCTGTTGGTATAAAGCTCATGGTCAGCAACAGTCGGTGTTTGTCCTGAATGTCGAGTCGGTGAAGCTGCCAGAGTCTATGCCCGTTCCCTCTCTGGTATGGCTGGATACGGTCGAGAGTGTTCTTGCACGGCTGCCGAAGGCCCTTTATCTTTGTCGGCGGGCAGTCACGGTACCCTTGGGGGCTATCGAAAATTGGGAACCCAGTGTACTTGTCGGGTGTCTCTCCTGCTGCGACTTCCATCGCAGAAGCGACATAATCGAGCGTACTACGCAGATTATGAATAGCGTCCCCGAGTATCAGAGCGACGGTGTCTGGCACCACGGGAACAGACTTGACGTAATAAGTGACATCGCCAGTTTGCTCGTCCGTATTCGAGCCAACGTGGTCTCGGTTGGCATCCCCGAAAGCATTAACGGCAGACTCAAAGTCCTTGATGTGCTTTTGGGCCCAATTGAATTTCTCTAGGATGACAGAATAGGCACTTCTCATGATCGCTAGGCTTCTTGAATTATCCGCAGCATGTTCTCAATTGAACGCGCAACTGGAGTGCCGTAGGCGCTATCGCGACTCCTTAGATCGTTCATTGCCTTTGCGTGAAGTCCTGCAAACTCAGCAGAGCGCTCCCCAAGAACGTTCACAATCGCCTGCAAGGCGGCGTGCAGGCGTTCAATCTCCGCATCGTGATCGCGTAAAAGCTGGAGCGCCATAATCAATATTTGCTTGGTGTAATCGGGTGACAGTGGCATAGGCCACGATTCTAGGCCGGGACTCGTGGTACGGCAAGTATATAATTACCTAAAAAAGGGATATGCCTTGTCCATTGCGGTGTGGGCACTGGCGTCGATCAGCCATGCGTTTGCACGATCAACCGTTGGCTTTGGGATCGCGCGCTTTGCGCTGGGGTTGGGAGAGTCGGGCAACTTCCCTGCCGCACTCAAAGCCACCGCCGATTGGTTTCCCGCCGAGGAACGGGCGCTGGCCACCGGGATATTCAATTCCGGCACCAGTGCAGGTTCGCTGATTGCTCCGCTGTTCATCCCCTGGATCGCGCTTCGCTACGGTTGGCAGGCAGCCTTCCTGACGACGGGCAGCCTCGGCCTGATGTGGCTTGTTGGTTGGCTGCTGTTTCCCTACAACCGCCTGGAACCCAGGTACGGCAGTGGAGGGGCTGCTCTGTCTGCTTCGCTGCCCGCCACGCCAGCCTCGTTCAAGTCTCTTCTCGCCAGCCGTGGAACATGGAACTTTGCGTTTTCGAAAGGCCTCACCGATCCAATCTGGTGGTTTTATCTGTTTTGGCTGCCAAAGTTTTTCAATGAGCGTTTTCACGTAAACATGAGCCAGTTGGGCGTGCCGCTCATCATCGTGTACATTGGCGCGACCACCGGCAGTATCGCCGGGGGTTGGCTGGCGGGCTTTTACATTCGCCGCGGACATTCGGTTCGTTCGGGCAGAAGATTTGCCATGCTCATCTGCGCGCTTGGTGCTGCGCCTGTTATCCTGGTCGCCTTTGTTCATTCTCTTTGGCAGGCCATCGCTCTCTTGTGTCTGGCGACCGCCGCCCATCAGGGCTGGTCCTCCAACCTTCTCTCCACGCCGTCGGACATGTTCCCTTCCAGTTCAGTAGGTACGGTAGTCGGGATCGGAGGAGCGGTTGGTGGCGCTTGCAGTGCGCTCTTTACATCTGTCGTGGGAATCCTTTGGACGAACCATGCACTGCTCATTTTCTATGCAGCGGGCACGGCATATCTGATCAGCCTGTTCGCGTTCCAATGGAAGTCTCCCGTTTCCTTTCCTGGTGATCACACCTCTTCATAGCGCGACCGACGGCTGGCCGGTAGGGTTGGGTGCCCCACGTTCGCCCTAGCGTACGTGGGACGAGAAAGACGGGGCGAAGCCCCACGATCGCTCTTGCCAGCCGTGACAAGGAGAAGCGGAAGGGAAAGCAATGGAAACAAATCATTTTCGTCCCACGTACGCTGGGGCGAACGTGGGGCACCCGTCTCACCCGTCTGGCTCTGGTTGTTCTTTAGACCGGTACCCCGACCTCACTGCCGCCGCGCTCGACAGATAAATAGCCGGTATAGAGTGTGGCGATCGTATCCCGTGCCAGTCCTATTCCCGGGTTCGCGATCCTCGCTAATGCTTTCCATGAAATCCTGGAACTCTTGCGGATACCCATGTTGCCAGCCTTCGTCCGGGTGCGGGACAGGTCCATCCCTGCTTGGTGCTGATCTTCTCGGTGACATACACGTCTTTCAGTATGTCTTCCCTGGGATTAAAGGTCTCAACCGCATTGGCAATGACGCTCAGGTGCGTCTGTCCGAGCCATGCCGTTAACCCCGCGTTAACCTGTTAGGCCTGGTACGCCGCCACGCTTCCCTGTCACGATCAGCCCAGTTCCCGGAAATTGGGAATGGATCAAATCTCCGCATATTGTAAAAGCTCCCCACTCAGGCTTTAACAAAATCCGGAGATTCGTGGAGGGGGGATTATGCAGCGTTTCTCGATCCTAAGTAGAATCGCTGCGATGGGAATCTTTACACCGGATCCCCATCCGGGCGCCGATTCTGATTTCCACGGAGGAAAACCCCGTTAGGAGGATGGAATGCGAATCACATGCATCAGCAAGGTAGTCTGCAGTTTCGTCGCGACTCTGGTCCTGGCTGCTACGGCAATTGGCCAGAACTCCGCAACGAGCTCAACATGTCAACCGATTGGCGGCTTTATCTCGACGAACGTTGGTGCATTTGGCCCCAACACAACCATGGGAACCTCAAATTTCACGACCCCATCCGTTGTCTCCTGATGGGGCCACCGCGATAACCTCTCAGTCGTTGCACTTGGATGAAAACAGCGACATTCTGAATGCGGAGGTAAGAGATGATCCTAGTTGTTGGAGCAACCGGACTGTTGGGTGAGGAGATTTGCCAGAGGCTGCGCGCACGCGGCCTGGCGGTGCGCGCGCTGGCTCGGCAGACGGCGAACCCGGCCCGGCTGGAGGCGCTTCGTGACGCGGGGGTCAACCTTTGTTGGAGCGATCTAAAAGATACGAGCAGCCTGCGCGAGGCCTGCTTCGGGGCGGAGGCGGTTATCTCCACGGCGTCGTCCACGTTTTCGCGCCAGGATGGCGACTCGATCGAGACCGTTGACCGAGAGGGGCAGTTGTCCCTGATCGACGCGGCGCGCTCGGCGGGCGTGGAGCACTTTACGTTCGTCAGTATTCCACGCAACATGCGGCGCGAGTCGCCGCTGACGAGGGCCAAGGCGGAAGTGGCGCGCGCGCTGGCCGATAACGGTATGGGCTACACCATTCTGGCGGCCAACTACTTCATGGAGATCTGGCTGAGCCCGGCGCTCGGCTTCGATTATGCCCAGAGGAAGGTGGTTCTCTTCGGAGACGGTCGCGCGCTGATCTCCTGGGTGTCTTATAAAGATGTGGCCGAGCTCGCGGTGCGCTCGCATCTGACTCCCGACGCACGCAATCGTATCCTGGATGTGGGAGGGCCGCAGGACCTGAGCCCGCTGGAGGTGGTGCGGATCTTCGAGAAGGTTTCGGGCGCGCCGTTCGAGCGGCAGTTCGTTCCCGAAGAAGCTTTGCTCGCCCAACTGGATCACGCGTCCGACCCGCTTTCGGAGACCTTTGTCAAGCTGCAGCTTGAGTATGTTCATGGCTGTCCCATGAATACTTCCGAGACTCTCCGTCTTATGCCGATGGAACTGACTTCCGTCGCACAATACGCCGCGGCGGTGAGTGGCCAAAAGGTGGCGAGCGTATGAGCCCTGATCCGGCAAACTCAATTGACGCGATCCGCGTCGGAGACTTCCGCAGCTCATCAAGACAGAAGACGGGTATCACCTCTGCTCGGACCGCTGGGATCGTCCGATGACGGATTTGTTGGCGGTCCAGGATGAGATCGCATCCATCATCGTGAAATCCTTGCGTCCCCACCTTGCCGCAACGCCGGCGCCTTCGCAACCGACCCAAGATCCTGAGGCTTACCACCTCTATCTGAAAGGCCGCCACTGCTGGAGCCAGAGGACCGAACATGGTTTTCGGCGCGCCATCGAGTATTACGAAGCCGCGACTGCGCGCGATCCTCGCTTTGCGCGCGCGTGGTCGGCGATGGCGGACACATACCATCTGATGGCGGCGCATCACCTCGACGCGCCCGACGCATGCATGCGAAAGGCTCGCCAGGCAGCAGTTACTGCTTTGTCGTTCGATCCGCGCCTCGCCGCCGCACACGCCGCAATGGCCGCCGTGCTGATGACGTTCGATCATAATCCGGGGGCGGCCGAGCGCGAATGGAAACTGGCGCTGGAAATCGATCCGAACTACGCGCACGCTTGGCAACATCTGGCGATTTTCTACAATCTTCTATTCCTGGGCGATGTGGAGAAGGCGCTGGCGGCACATCGGCATGCCGAGCGGCTGGAGCCGCTAGCACCTGCCATCGCCTGCGACTTCGGGTTCCTCTTCTACTGGGCGCGGCGATACAAGGAAGCAATCGAGGCGTCCCGGAGAGCGCTTGACCTGCATCCCTCGTTTGCCCGAACCTACGTTCCGCTTGCGAGGGCTCATGCCGCCCAACAGCATTACGATGAGGCGATCGAGATTTGCCTCCATGCTCGTCCGCTGTTCCACGGACGCGCATTCCTGGGTCATCTACTGGCGACTCTGGGCTATTGCTACGGCCTCAGCGGCAGGCCAATGGAGGCTGAGGCTGTCATCGAGGAACTCAGGCAGATGGGCCGCGAACACTACGTCTCCCCCTACGATATCGCGACGATCCATGTGGGCATGGGCAACCGCGAGCAGGCAATGGAGAGCCTGCGGACGGCAGTCGAAGACCATGCCTTCTGGGTGATCGCTCTGCCGGTCGAACCGCTTTTCGATCCCATGCGCGGGGAGAGGCGGTTCGAACAACTCTGCGAAGGGATCTGGGCAAAGAGGAGTTAAGAGGAGTTTCGTGGACGAGTTTCGTGGACGAGTTTCGTGCGGAGTTTCGTTCGGCCTGAAGTGGGAACTGCAGATCCCTCGACTGCGCTCGGGATGACAAAGGGCAAATTGATTCAGAACCTTAAGGTTTGCGATGCTGACCAGCGACCACTGTGTTTGGCACTAACTGCTCGAACCTTTGTCATCCCGACCGGAGCGTACCCGGATTTCCTGTTGCGCTGCCGTAGACAGGGCCGCGCTTTCCGTAAAGAAAGCCGCATGAAGCTCGCGGAACCCACTCAATTCAACAGGAAATCCGGGGGAGCGCAGTGGAGGGATCTGCAGTTTACTTGTCCCCACGTAGAGCTCTTATTAGAGCGGTACCTCGACCTCAGCTGCCGCCACGCTCGACCGACAAATAGCCGGTATAAAGTGTGGCGATCGTATCCCGCGCCAGTCCTATTCCCGAGAGGGGTTCGCGATCCTGGCTAAATGCTTTCCATGAAGTCCTGGAACTCTTGCGGATACCCATGCTGCCAACCCTCATCCGGTGCGGGACAGGTCCACCCCTGCTTGGTGCTGATCTTCTCCACGACATACACGTCCCGGAATATGTCTTCCCGCGGATTGAAGGTCTCCAGCGCATTGGTCGGATTCAGATTGCATCGGGTACGGTGATTGTTGCAAAAAACTTCCAGCCAATTATCCACGCCGCCCATCACCAGTTCCGACGAGAAGATATCCGCGACCGTTCCGTCGGAAAAGGTGATGTGAATCTGGGCGTAATCCTCGATATCGTCATAGCCGGTACGCAGAAAGCCTTCATCGCGGTAATTTGGCAATCGGGTAATCTCGTGCGTGCGGGCGCTTACTGTGGCCGGCCGAATGGGCACTCCATTCCGCGATTCGCCTTCGACCCGCTTCAGATAAAGCGCCGCGCTCACCGGATGGCATCCCTTCCCGACCAGCGATCCGCCGCCGGAGAATTTCCAGCGGCCGTAGTAGGGAGAGTGCGATCCTCCGTGCGACTGCTCGCCAAGGATGCGAAGAATCTGGCCGCCGCTCTTTTGGATGATCTCCCGTTCCTTCTGAATCGCCGGAGCATAAACCCAGTTCTCGGCATAGCACACTCGCTTGCCGCTGGCTTTTGCCGCGGCAAGAATGCGGGCACAACTCGCCGTGGCCTCACGCAGCATTTGCTCCTTCGAGAAGGAGCGCCCCTCAAATCCACTTACATTCGCGCCGTAGTATCCGGTGAGGGGTTTTTCAATGATGACGTGCTTTCCCAGACCGCAGAGCCTGCACCGCGAGCTCTTCGTGGGAAGAAGGAGGAGTGCAAAGATCCACCACGTCCACCGCCGCACAAAGCTCGCGAACGTTTCAAACGCTGCGATTCCAGTCTCTCGCGCAAAGGCGTCTCGCGCTTCCGGCGTTTTTGACGTCACGCCCACGATCTCGACAGGCACGCCGTAGACGCGGCGGATTGCCTCCCAATGAAACTTCGCCGCAAAACGTGCGCCAACAAACCCCACCCGAACTGGTTTCTTCATAATCCTTTCCCGGATCAGTGCGAGTGCCGGGGAACAACCTTGCGCAGATCGTGATACTTGACGGCAAATTCCAGGCAGGCGCCGGTTTCGAGTTGCCCCACGTTGGCCCGGTAGAACTCCTCCCAGGGCGAGTGATTGGTTATCTCCGCGGGCTTGAGTTCTTTGCGGCGCGCCGCGATCTCCTCCTCTGACAGCAGCACATCGACCCGCCGCTGCCCCAGATCGACTTTGATCTGATCGCCTGTCCTGCAGGATCGCCAGGTTCCCTCCAATCGCCGATTCCGGAGAGATATTCAGAATCGACGGGCTGTCTGAAGTGCCGCTTTGCCGGCCATCTCCCATGCAGGGCAGCATGCGAATTCCCTGCCGGATGAGCCTGCCCGGCGGCGTCATATTCACCACCTCGGCAGAGCCCGGATAGCCCACCGGCCCCGCTCCGCGAACCACCAGGATGGAATGCTCATCGATGTCCAGCGCGGGATCTTCGATGCGCTTGCGGTAATCTTCCGGTCCGTCAAAGACAATGGCCCGCGCCACAAAGCAGTCCTCGTTGCCCGGCTCCGAAAGGTAACGGCGCCGGAATTCGTCGCTGATGACCGAGGTCTTGACCAGCGCGGAGCTGAACAGATTTCCCGAAACCACCAGCAGACCCGCATTCTGCTTCAGCGGATTGTCATAGGTCCGGATGACATTGGTGTCCAGACTGCGCGCATCCTTATAGTTTTCCCCGATGGTCGCACCGGTCACGGTGAGCGCGCCGGTACGAATCTTGCCCGCCTGCATCAGCTCGCCGAAGATCGCGCCTACCCCGCCGGCACGATGATAGGCCTCGCCGAGAAACTCTCCCGCCGGCTGCACGTTCGCCAGCAAGTGGATCTGGTGGCCGACTCGCTCCCAGTCGCGAATGTTCAGATCGACCCCCATGTGGCGCGCAATGGCGATGATGTGCGGGGGACAATTGGTCGAGCCGCCGATCGCGGAATTGACCACGATCGCATTCTCAAAGGCTTCCCGGGTAAGAACCTTGCTCGGGGTGAGATCTTCCCTCACCATCTCCACGATTCTGCGCCCGGTCAGGTAGGCCATCTTGGCCCGTTGTGCATAGGGCGCAGGAATGGTGCCACACCCCGGCAAGCGACATCCCCAAAGCCTCGGCCAGCGAATTCATCGACAGCGCAGTTCCCATGGAGTTGCAGTGGCCCGCGCTGGGTACGCCGTCGAGCACCTTCTCCACCAATTGCTCGCCGGTAATCTTGCCTTCGGCCAATTGGCGGCGCGCTTCCCAAAGCACAAGGCCCGTGCCGGCCAGCTTGCCGTTGACATAGCCGTCGAGCATCGGGCCGCCGGACAGCACGATGGCGGGAAGATTCACTGTGGCCGCAGCCATCAGAGCTGCAGGGGTGGTCTTGTCGCATCCTGTGGTGAGCACCACGCCATCGAACGGATACCCGGATAGGATCTCGACCAGGCCAAGGTAGGCAAGGTTGCGATCGAGGGCGGCGGTGGGCCGGCGGCCGGTCTCCTGGATCGGATGAGTGGGAAATTCAAAGGGCACTCCTCCGGCATCGCGGATGCCCGCCTTCACCCGCTCAGCGAGCGATAGATGGATCCGGTTGCAGGGAACCAGATCGCTCCCGCTTTGCGCGATGCCAATGATCGGCCTGCCGGATTGCAGCTCCTCGCGGGTGATGCCGTAATTGCCGTAACGCTCCAGGTAGACGGCTGTTTCGCCCGGTTCGGCCTTGTCGTTGAACCAGATACTCGCTGCGCAGCCTTCTGCTTTTTTGTCCTTGTTCATCCGCGTTCGATCGTAACGATGCTTAGTATCCCAGGCTCTTATCCACCACGTTCTCCAGCGGCTCTCCGTTCGCAAACCGGCGATACTGCTCCAGGAAGAAACGCATCGCCTGGTTGAGCCACTCCTTAGTATGGTCTGCGCAGTGGGGCGACAGCAGCACATTCTCCAGACGGTACATGGGATCTCCCGCCGGCAGCGGCTCCTGCTCAAACACATCGAGCCCTGCGCCCTTGATCCGCTTCGCCGTCAGGGCACGCACCATGCCGCCTCGTCAATCACCGGCCCGCGCCCTACGTTGATCACCACCGCCGGTCGGTTTCATGGCCGCGAACTCCGCATCGCTGATCATGTGCTGGGTCTCCGCGGTCAGCGGGAGCGCGACCACAACGTAGTCGCAGCGCGCCAGCATCTCCAATAAATCTTCCGGCTTATAGAACTGATCGATCAGAGGATCGGCCACCTCGGGAGGGTGCCTCTTGATGGCCAGTACGGTCATACCCATCGGGTGAACACGCTTGGCCACGGCGCGGCCGATGTCTCCATAGCCCACAATCCCTACCGTCTGGCTCGTGATCTCCTCCACGTCGAACTGCTCCCACACTCCTGCCATCTGGTTGCGAATCATGCGCCGAAAATCCTTGGCAAAATAGAGGATCGCCGCCAGGGAAAATTCTCCCAGCGACTGGCTGAACACACCGCTCCCGTTGGTAAGCGGGACGTTGCTCTCAACCAGTTCCGGAAACAGCATACTGTCCAATCCAGCCGAGCGCGAATGCACCCAACGAACGTCCTGGCACATGGTGAACACATCGCGCAGCAACTGCTTAGGTCCCGACCAGGCGAGGATGATCGTGGGATCCTTCACCGCCTTCGCAAAAGCTCCGGCTTCTCGTCACCCACGATGTGGGGCAGACCTTTCAGCATGCTGCAGCTGCGGATCGTCCCCGTGTACCAACACCAATACCGTATGCTCGATACTCATGCCCTCCGTCGCGCTCCTGTCTCAAGAAAATCTCTGACAGCCCTTGAAGGGAGAATTATATCGTTCCATCCGTCTGCGTCCGGAGGCAGGCGGTGCGACAGTCTGCGGCCCACATCCCGCAAAGTACGACGGATGCACCCGGTTGCCTGTACGCGGCTCTATTCGATGGCGGCGTGTGCGGCTTTCATTAAGGAAAGCCGCATGAAGCTCGTGGAACCCACCGGGCTCAACAGGAAATCGGGGTATGGGGCACCGTTTGACCTGCGGCACGACGAACTCTCCCAGTGAAGTTTCTCGCCTTCCCCAGCGCACGTGGGACGAAAAAGACGGTAAGACAGAGGAAGGATGGCTGCGTGGCGACTGTAGAAATAAGAACGGAATCGCACCCCGCATCTCCACTCTAGTTTTTATGGTGCGGCTTGCCCCAGAAGATGAATGTACCGAATCTCGTCGCGGTGACAATGTCCATCGCGCCGTCTTTGTTCAGATCGACGGCGAGCAGGTCCGAACCCGCACCAGAATGATTGTCAATCAGCTCCGGCACAAACTCGGCTCCTCCCGGCGCTTTGGGATTGCGGACTGTCCTGTACACATACAATACGGGTTGACCATAGGGGTCTGGATCGAGATAAGTATCAAGATGGGACCAATACCGCTTGCCTACAATGAAATCGGGTATGCCGTCGCCATCGACATCCGCAAACGTAGTGCCGTGTGGCTCGGAGAAGACTACACCTCCCGCATTCTTGGTAGAGAAGTCGTCCATGATCATATGCTTTACGAATGAGATGTTGCCCTGAGCGTCGCGCTTTTGCTCGAACCACGCCATCCCCCAGCCATGGGGATTGAGCACGGTCACAATATCGTTCAAGCCGTCGCCATTCACGTCATAGACGGCCATTACGCTGCCACCCATGATGCCGCGGCCGTACCGGCCAAAGGCTTCCGGATGGTAGGTCCACGTTTCCTGCGTGCTGCCGGGCGGTGGCTGCTCCCACCATCCATAAGGGTTCACGATGTCCATTCGGCCATCGCCGTTGATATCGCCAACCCCGATGCCGTGGGCGGTGGCATACCCTTTTTCAGAAACGTTATGAACAACCCATTGTCCGGTCGGATTAGCGGGATCGGGTTTTGCGTAGCGGACATATCCGTCGCCCATGTAGACAATTTCCGGCTTACCATCGCCGTCCACGTCCCGCATCACCGCAATTTCGCTCTGCACGTCGGAGACGACCTTGTATTTATCCCAGCGCCGCTCTTCCCCCTTGGGATTCACATACAAGAACACCCCTCCGTTTGCCGCACCATAACTCACGGTAACCACGTCGGCCCAGCCGTCCCCGGTAAAGTCCGCGGCGAAATCCATCCACGCGTCGGTGGCAAATTTAGTCGAGGGATTCACGGTTTCAGCCAGATACATCTCCCGGGATTTCGTATAGTCCGGCCCGTAGTAGATATATGGACCGGACACGATATCCAGAATGCCGTCATGATTGAAGTCGGCTGCAGAGGAACTCCATGAGTAGTAAAAGTCGCTCAGTTGCTGCTTGCGGAAGTTAGGCGACGTTTGATCGGCAACGTGAGTCTTTACGCCGAGGTCCTTGTAGCCCAGATTCTTGAAGCGCACCTCGCCACTGCCACCAACATAGAGCGCAATGGGCCCGTACCCTTCGTCCCCCACCGCACCGTGCTCGCGGCCGTCGTTGAGAAACGTGCGCACGATGTTGGCATCGAAAAGAATCTCCACCTGATTCCAATCATCTGGCCGTAGTTTGCTGTCGGGTGGTGTGAAGGGCAGCTTCACGGTGGATACAGGGGGGCGAAATCCGCTCGGAGCGTTGGGGTTCGGTGGCGGCGCGATTCGCTCCAGGCCGCCGCCACGCCTCAGCTGTGTGCGCTCGACAATCTTCCCCTGTGCATCGATGGTAACGCTATACGTCGGCAGCTCCGGGTCGCTGAGCGCGACATAGATTCCCTTCATGCCATCCGGCGTCTTTTCAGCACGGAACAGCACACCGGTTTCGCAACCGGCGGTACATTTGAACTCGGCGTAGAGGCCAACGTCCTGGTACGAGTGATCCAGCATGAGCCATCCGCCGCCAGCCTGCTTGGGCTTTCCAATCAACTCGCCGTTCTCCGCGCTCCACTCCGCCTCTCCGTAGATGTGCCACGCCTTAAGCTCTGAGCCTTGGAAGGTCACATCCGGGTGGAACGAAGGGCCACTCGCATACACAGGCCCTGCGCCGATGAGCGTAAATGCGGCCAACAGCATAAAACATCTCTTAGACATCGTTCTTCTCCCTTGGCGGCGAACCGTGGAAAAGGCCGCCCGATTCCCGCGTCCATCATAGAGCGATAAGCGATCACCAAGCCTACACACCTTTGTTGTGCAGGACGCAATATGTATTGCATCGCTCGTGACAGATACCACACGGAATTTGCCGTTGTCAAGGAAGCGGTCTGCGCTTGAGGCGCTGCCGCAGCCCGGAACAGCTTGGGCCGCCTTCCGCCGTAGAAGGAGAACGCCGGGGCGGCATGCCTCTCCCGTCATCGTCCGGCTGATAGGGGATCGAACAACAAGGGGAAAAATTGACCTTCCATCTTGTGCCCCTTTGGGATAGGAGGAACGCCTGCCAACAGCGCTTCGTCCGATGCCGATTGCACTCCATCCCTGAAGGCGTTGATCAACGTAGCCCGCCGTGGCCGCTCCGAACGATTTGCATAAGAGCCATGCACCATCAGGGGATGATGGAAGGTGCATTGTCCGCGTTTCAGTTCAATGGGAACCGGCTGGAAGGCTTGCTGTTGCTCAGGCGACAGCACGGTCATGATTTCATCCATGTTGCCCGTGAGGCCGGTCATCGGCAGCAGCTTCCATCGATGGCTTCCGGGAACATAGTAGAGGCACCCATTGTCGCGGTCACTGTCGTCCAGGGCGATCCAGCAAGTAAGGTGCGACATCGGCTCTGTGCGCGTCCAGTAAGAGTAGTCCTGATGCCAGGCAACCACACCCCCATGATGCGCGGGTTTGCAAAAAAGCTGATCGTGCCAGAAGCGAACCGGGCCCCCCAGCAATTGCGACGCCGGGGCCAAAAAAGCCGGACTCCAAAGCACATCATGGAATCCGGGTCCAGTTCTCCAGGCCCCGAGCGCATGGAATAGGACCGCATCCGGATCCTTCGACTCGTTCGAATGATACTCATGGAACAAGTGATTTGCGGAATGCGATTTTTTCATCAGGCCGTTTAGCTCCGAGCACAACAGTTCTACCTGTCGATCGTCGAGAACCTGAATTCCAGCCAGATAGCCTTGTTCATGGAACCCTGCGACCTGCTCCTCGGTGAGCCGGAATTTCCGCCATTCCTCTATATCCTTGGGTTGCTCGAGAAACTGACCGATGGGTGCATGCATTGCAGAAAGGTCCGTGAACATCGTATCTCTCCCTGGCCGATCAGGTTATCGCATCCTGGTCAAGGCCGCCCTAGAACCTGAAGAGGATCATGAGGACTTTGCAACTGGAGCACAAAGGCCTCCGCTCTTTTGTAGCCGCCTTCTACCCCGCGAAAAGCGGCAACCTGATCTTGCAGCGCGTAATACCGGTCAGGCGTCTGGCTGGCGTGGGCATAGCAGGCAGCACGCTTGCTCGATTCCGTCTGCGTAATATCAACATAGCGATTAGGGGAGAATTGCAAGGTATCCTCCCCATCGGAGACCTCATAGTAGTACAGGGAAAACCTCTTTTGCGATTGCCGCCACGCGTCGTAAGTGAGCATGGTGATCGCACGATGGTCGCGGTGGTTATCAATGGGCCATTGTGTAAAGACCAGGTCCGGCTTCTCGGCTTCGATTATTCTTGCGTACTCCTCGTAATGGTTATTATCTACCACTGCGTGGCCGTTCACTTGTCCGGCATAAGCGGGGCGAGCCTTCAATATTTCGCAGGCTTTTTTGGCCTCGGCAATACGTATGGCAGCGGAGGCAGGAGGCCATGCTCCGTCGTTCAAGTAAAGCAAAACCACCTCGTGGCCGAGACTGGTAAAGCGGGCAACGGTGCCACCGCAGCCGTATTCCGGATCGCCGGGATGGCCGCCGGCTACGATCAACTTGAGTTTTCGGCCCGCGGGCTGCTCTGAAGCAGCCTGAACTTCACCAGTTGCTCCGGGCGCTCCAAAGACCAACGCAGAAGCCAGACCGCCGGCGCCGATCAACACGTCGCGTCGCGTTACTCCCACCTTGCCACCTCCTTAATTCACCCGTTAACAACTGCGTGGCCTGGTTAGGAGCTCTTTCTCGGGTAAGCTTTGCTTGCGCAGTAAAACCTACGGGTTATGTATCCCCTGCCACACAGACAAGTTTCCGAAGGTCTTAATGTGTTGATATTTGTTGTGGATGTAGTCGTCCAGCAGTGTTACCCCTGTGCTCTTGGCGCTGTCATTCGGTTCGCGCAGCAAATCATACTCTGAATCCAGCACGATATATGGCGGAGCATTTACCTCGAGCTCGTGGATCATCTGCGTCTGGATGCCGTAGCTATTCTGCAACCCGGGATCGAAGTGGGACCACATGGTCGCGGGCAGACGCTGGGTTGCAAAATAGATTAGGTTATCGTTTGCATAGATCCTGTCATGCTTCGTTGTCCCAACATAAAGCCGCTGCTCTGGCGCGGTGTGGCTATCAATAAATTCAATCGTTCGAACCCGGTCGTCCTCAGGCAAAAAGCAAAAGCCCTTGGTGAGAGCATTCGTCCCATTGCACCACGCCGTCTGGGCCTCGGGCGAGGCTCGCAGTGCGGACGACAACATGCGTTCCGGCACGGATAAATGCTTTACGTATAGGAGCCTTACTTCGTGCAGGGTGGACCATGCAGCTGCCAGGAGAGAGAGAGACATCAGACAAGTGACCGTAAACCGGACAGGACCGGGGAAGCTCGACCTGTGCTGGAAAAGCACGGCCATCAGGAGTAGCGAGGGAATGATAGCAAGATACAGTTGGAAAAGGCCCACCCGTACAAAGCCTTTCAAATACATGGCCAGTAAAAGAAGGCCAAATGTGACCAGAAACCCGTGCCACCTCCGCCCCTCGGGAGCCGCTTGAAAACGGGAGGCGTCATTGCCACGGGCTCGCAAACGGCTACGCATCAAGGCATAAAGTGAGATGACGGCAACCACGATGGGCAGGTAAATGCCGAGGTAGTCAAGCTCTCTCAGGGAGATTACCGGGAAAGGAAGATTGCGGCTGCGATAGTAATAGTGGCGCGGATAGAGAATGATGTCGTAGACGACCGGATGAAGAGGCGCAACAGACAGATAGTAGAGCGCAGGCGGTAAAGTCACAACCGCAAATCCAACCAGGCAGGGCCAGAAAGAATAGGCGAAAGTGCGCACTCTGTTTGACATGCCCTCAACCCGCAGATAGATGGCGATGGCAATGGCGCAAGCTTGGACCCCAAGAAGCGCTACGCCGGTGTCATATCGAAACAACGCCGCCGCCCCCGCAACAGCACCAGCGGCGCACATCCGCTTGATTGAGACGCTGCGCAGAAAGACCGGGAGAATTAAGGCCGAGCCGATCAGATTCAGTAGCGACACCGGTATCGCCGGCGAGCCGGACCACGCATTCAGGCCGACAAGCCACAATAGGGTGACGATGGACGTGTAAGCAGCGATTGATCTGCGGCAATACGAGGAAGTGATGGCGTAAACGCATGTTACTACCAGGGCTTTGATCAATAGGTCAAAGAGGCGCTCAACCAGAAGGGCTTCGCCAAATACTTTGAACAGTCCGGCAAGAATATAGAATTGCGCCGGGCCGTAGTTAGCATAGAAATCCCGGTGAGGAATCTGTCCCGCCGCAACGCGCATCGCGGCCGTCAGTACAAGTCCCTCATCGTAGCTGTTGGGACGCCGGGACATCCCCAAAAACAGAACGAGGCAAGACACGAGAAAGATGAAAGTGGACTCCACCAGAGTTCCACGTAAACCTTTGCGTTGCGCATTGCCAAAGCACTCATTGTTTTCGAGGCTTGCGCTTGTTGTCCTCAAAGATCCTCTTCGGGCTCGGTGGAGCAATCGTGGCAGACGGCGTCTTCGCTGCATCCCGATTCTAAAGCAAAGAATCTCTCTTCACGCAGGTGGAGTGGCGGGACTGGTTGCGATGGGATGCGAGTACGGTATTAAAGCGGTTTCACAGTTACACGCAACTGGCCGGTGGGTTGGTGCGGCGATTGTTGGAACAATTCATCGGGCGCTCCCCCTTAGATCAAGTTCAGATGTTCTTGCAAATTGACCGGAGCCGGAGCCAGGATTTGTCGTGGCGGCACCAGGATCCAGTCTTTGAGGAAGCGTGCTCAGCTCTTGCTGAACGACGCAGTTGCGTCCGGCGGCCTTCGCCCGATAGAGAGCCTGGTCCCCACGTTGCAGCAGATCTTCGATGTTGTTTGCCTGGTTTGGATAGGTCGCGACCCCCAGGCTGATGGTTACGGCGATCGATTTTTTATCGTGGATGGATGTCGTTTGCAGCTTCGCGACGGACAGCGACTGGATGGTGTGACGCAACCGATGAGCGACGATCACGGCCAGCTCAGCGGGGGTGTCCGGCAGGAGCGCAACGAACTCCTCACCTCCCCACCGGCCGACGATATCGACGTTTCGCAGCGAATCCTGGAGTGCGCGGGCGACTGCGCAGAGCACGATATCCCCGTTCTCGTGCCCATAATGATCGTTGATTTTCTTGAAGTGATCGAGATCGATCATCAGCAGTGAAAACGCTTGCCGGCTGCGCGAACTTCTCAGCAGCTCCTTTTCACACAAGGCAACGAACGACCGGCGGTTGTAGGCTCCGGTCAGTGGGTCGGTGTTTGCCAGGAGCTCCAGTGATAGCCGGCTCTTTGCCGTCGCGATCCAGAAAACGCCGAAGCCAAGCCCCAGCCCGATTCCGAGAAAAACCATGGCTGCCATCGTCTCAAATGGGGCGGGCGCCCGAGGATCCGCCGGTATGCCCAGGATGAGTACGGCGATGCCTCGGAAGAGGTTGAAGCCGGCGAAGCCAAGCAAAAGCACGACGGTAAACCATATGGGAGGCTCCATTCCGGCAATCACGCTGCTCTTCAAAAGCGCCGCAGTCTGCAACGCCTGCACCGCCAGCATGATTGCCAGGGCTACCAGATAGAGTTGTCTCCCGCGATGGATATGGAGGAAGCCGGAAAAAGCGATCGCCTGACCAAGAAGCAAGGTGAGCCCGAGCTTTGGCAGCCGCGGTTTCCCAGCCATCAACTCCATAATACCGACATGCAGGAAAACGTACGCCAGCAAGATCAACGAATAGGCGATGACCGTAGACGCGTCCGCGGATATGCCGGGAGACGCGAGCACGGCAGCCCCCAGGGCGCCTGCGGCGAACGAACCTCCTATCCAGCCAAGCCCCTTAAGAAAGGGATTGCTAAGACGGACAATCAGCAGCCCGCCGCACCCGCAGCAAAGAAGGATCGCTCCCACCACCAGAACGACGTCAGTTTCCACTCGGGCACCTCGAACAGCCAGAAGCAATTGAAAACAAACACCCCGGTGGGGCGGCAAACAAAGCTTATTCCTATCTTATGCGAAGCGCAGTAGGACTAAAGTCGATCAAGGACTTAACCGTGCCGGTCAATATCTACCCGTATGGGGGATTGCGCCACCCCGGAAAAGTTTGCTTGAGCGGCTCGATCTCATGATATAGCTAGAGCCCCGGCCCAAAGCCGTAGGCTGCGGCCGAACCAGCGTATAAAATCATTCTTCCCGGCAGCGAGTAGCCGTCCAGGAGAAACTCACAGCACGTGCCGACCAAGCGCCCCATTTTCCTTTATAGCGTGCTCGCCATTCTCTTTGCGATCGCTCTGCTCTACCAGGTTCGTTTCTTTCCTGATTTTGTCCATCGTGAAGCACGGGACGTCCCTTTCTTTTTTGTCGACCCGGGAACCAACAGAGTCGCCTACGCCACTCCTGAAACCGCTGGTTTTGGGATCCATAACGGCGACCAGGTGCTGGCTGTCAACGGGGCATCTTATACGGGAACCGGCCTCTTGGGCCACGCTTTATTAGAAGCTCGCGTGGGTGTCCCGCTGGTGGTGACGATTGCTCCGAAAAACGGCCCGGCTGGCGGCCAGCGAACCATCTCCTTGCCGGTTACATCGGCCCGATTCCATTCCTGGGATATTCCAAGCGACCTTTCGATTGAATTCCTGCTCCCGGGATTGAGTCTGCTGCTCGGCTTTTGGGTCGCCTTTCGCCGTCCCCGTGATCCGCTGGCGTGGCTCTTGCTGGCGCTCATGCTGAGCTTTCCGCACATTCTGGAATCGTATGTTGTCCAGGGCTGGCCACCTGGCTGGCGCGAAGCCGGCGTGCTCTACGAGTCGACGCTCGCTACCGCCTTCCCCATCGTCATTTTCCTGTTCGGCCGCTTCTTTCCTGAACCCTTTCCGCCTGGGAGTCGATACGACACTTCCTGGAAAGCCATCCAGTGGCTCTGCGCGCTGCCCTTCGCCATCCTGGCATTGGCCGGAGTTGCCGTCCAGGTCGGAGAGCTGAGCAACTATCGAGCGGTTGCCGGCCTCAGCCGCTTTCTCAAGCCCTTCAACGTAATCGCGCAAGTGTTCGCTTTCATCCTGATTGGAAGTTTTTTCTCGGCCATGGGAATCAAACTTGGCCTAAGCACATCGCCCGATGCAAAGCGACGACTGCGGTTTCTCTATTGGGGCGCGATTGCCGCGTTCACTCCGGCTCTTGTGCCCACGTTGTACGCGCGCCTCCAGGGCAAATCGCCCACCGAAATCTTCCCCACCTGGTTTCTCGCCCTCATTCTCATCCCGCTCGTCCTTTTTCCGCTCACACTGACCTACGTCATCGTCGTCCAGAAAGCGATGGGCGTGGGGGTTGCCCTTCGCCAGGGGCTCCAATACACGCTGGCCCGGGGCGGTATACAAGTTTTGCAAGTTCTGGCCATCGGTGCTGTGATCGTTGCCGGCATCACCATGGCGGCGAACGCCAGCCACGACCGTCCGCAAAAAACCATTGTCATCCTTGTCGGGGTCACAGCCTACTTCACCATCCGGAGGCTTGGGGACGGCCTGCGCACCTGGGTCGATCGCCGCTTCTTCCGCGAAAGCTATGACGCAGAGCAGGTGTTGACTGAGTTGAGCGAGCAGGTGCGGTCGATGGTTGAGTCCAAATCGCTTCTGGAAACGGTTGCGGCGCGGATCTCCGAGACCTTGCACGTACCGCAAGTAGCGGTGCTTTTGGGCGGAGGAGAGTTTTACCGGCCCGCATTTGCCATGGGTTACAGCAGTCTTTCCGGCGTCAGTTTCCCCAGCAAAGCCGGGACAGCGATGGTCCTGGAACGCCAGAGGGAGCCGGCACGGGTGTTCTTAAACGACCGCGACTCCTGGCTCTACCGCGATGAGGGGATCAGCGACGATGAGCGGGGAACTCTGGCCACGCTCCATTCCGAACTGCTGCTCCCGCTTGCAGTGCGAGACAAACTTCTGGGCTTTATCTCTCTCGGCCCCAAGCGGTCTGAAGAACCGTATACCGGCTCTGACGTGCGCCTGCTCAAGTCTGTCGCCGCGCAGACAGGCCTGGCTCTCGAAAATGCGAACCTCATGCGAACCATCGCCGATGAAGTTGCGCATCGCGAGCGCCTGAACCGCGAAGTCGAGATCGCGCGCGAAGTACAGGAGCGGCTCTTTCCCCAGAAACTGCCGATCATTGCGGGTCTCGACTACGCCGGTCATTGCCGTCCGGCGCTCGGCGTCGGCGGCGATTACTACGATTTTCTTGCGCTGCCGAAAGGACATCTTGGAGTATGCCATCGGCGATGTCTCGGGCAAAGGGATTGCTGCAGCGTTAATGATGGCGAGCCTGCAGGCCTCCCTGCGTAGCGAAGCAACGCGTGCTCCTGAGAATCTGGCCGCCGCCGTAGGCAACGTAAATCGGTTGGTGTACGAGGCCTCTTCCTCCAATCGGTACGCGACCTTTTTTTATGGCCAATATGACCCCGCCCGCGGCAGATTCGACTATGTCAACGCGGGTCACAATCCACCGATGTTATTCCGTGGCGCCGAGGGAGAAGGGTACGATTACTCGCCTGGAGCCCGGAGGGACGGTGGTTGGTCTTCTGGAGGGCGCCCAATACGCGCAAGGTTCTGTGCAGTTGAATGCCGGCGATTTTCTGGTGGCTTTACACCGACGGCATCAGCGAGGCGATGAACCTGGCGGATGAAGAATGGGGCGAGGATCGTATGATCGACGCAATTCGCACGGCTGCGGATGTCATCCGCACAAGACTTGCTGAATGTCTCTTCGCCGCGGCTACCAGGTTTGCCGGGACTGCCCCGCAGCATGACGACATGACTCTGGTCGTTCTGCGTGCATTTGCCGCATAGCGGTTGCTTTCGAATTTGCGACTTACGCAATGTAGATTGCATGACGGTGAGAGTCAACAATTCGCCAACGTTGAACGGGCAGCACGCCACAACAAGTTCGCGCGGAAGCGAGTTCACCGTTCGCTGACAAACTTCGGGCATCCGTGAGTTTCGACCGAAAGTGCCGACAGGGGCATTGAACCCACACGTATTATGCGGCAGATGAGCCCAGCCTGCGTAAGATGCTGATTTGATGATGGTTACCAATTCCTAGCGATCTCAGCCTATGTTGGTCGCGTCGCCGCGGTATTTGCCGACGACGGCTGAAAGTCAGACTTGTCCAAATTAGTTTCCGGGTTCGGTCTACACCCATTGCGAAACCGCTGTAGGCTCGGGAAATGGCTAAAAGGTGCGTACTAAGCGTACTAAGTCTCCTCCGGGGATTCTTCGGGTTCGGCGGTTTCTTCTTCCATCGGCTCTTGGTTTTCGCAATCGATGGCGGACCAGAGGATGGTGCGGCGACCGCGGCCGGACACGTAACGAGAAGTGACTAGTTGGAGAGAGCTGAGCCTTTCGAGCGCCTGGTCGATCGAGCCGCTGCTGACGTGGCCGTGGAAGAGGTTCCTGATCTCTTTTCGGGTGAGGCCGTTGGGCGAAGCCTGCAGAGCCTCGCGGATGCGATCGGCAATGGAGTCTCCGACGCAGGTACCGAAGAGGGAGGCGGCGGAGGCGGAACAGTAGTCCCACAGGGCGAGGGCAGCCTGGAGGTGAGGCAGCTGGATGATCGGGCTGCAGTCGAGAGCAGCGTAGAGGGCACTGAGGCGCAGCACTTGTGCTTCGGCACGGCCGGTGGCTGTGCCGTGGAGAGCAGGACGGTCCTGGCTCAAGGTCGCGTAGTAGTTGTTCCAGAGTTCGCTTGCAGCCTGGTCGCGGCGGAAGAGGATTTCCGTCTGGCCTTGCGCCCACTCGACGGCGCGCCTGAGATCGCGAGCGATGGCGGATAACTCTTCGGCGCCGAGGTTACCCCCATCCGGCAGGCATCGGCTGCGCTGCACGCAGGCCCAAAGACAGCGGTTGGCGAAGCCGTTGTGGGCTTCGGTGCGGTGGAGCGACTCGGCGAGCTCTCGCTGGGTGATGTGACCGATGAGGCTGAGATGGCCTCCACTTGCCTGGAGGAGGCGGTCACGGTCGAGCATGCGCAGTCTGCCGCTATCCCAGGCGCAGCGCAGCAGGGGCGAGAGCTGCGATCTGCTGCGGCCCATGGTGTGCAGCACGGAGGCGAGCTCCTCGGCGAGCACCAGGAGACGGCGATCGCCTGCCTGCTCGCGGCCCGAGAATGGCGATGAGGCCGCGCGCGGTAAGACGCGCGCTGGTGACACGATGATCCGCCCAGGTGCGATCCACCTGGGCGAAGAGTTGGGAAATCTGGTTCCAACTGGTCCCCTTGCGCGCCTTGCTGGATTCTCCGACCAGCACGACAAAGAGATTCAAGGTGTGACGGGTGGCCCCGACCATGCAGTGAGGTCCGGGGCCGATGACGTTGCCAAAGGCGGCGAGCAGTTGCAGGAGAATGGCTTCGGGCTGGGCTTCGGTGTGGGGGGCCAGGGAGCGCACGGCCTTCCCGGCGAGGCCATAGAGCGCGTACCTGTCGAATACGTCTTGCAGGGATAGCTGGGGGGCGGGGGCCGGTTCCTGACCCATTCGACTTCGCTCCCGGAGGGCGCAGGGCAGGCTCGGGGCTGTGGCTCTGGTTGGGGTCCCGGCGGAACGGAGCAGGGTTGACGGACGAGATCGCAGAGGCCGGCTTCACTCCAGTTCAAGCTCCGCGGATGGGCGGCGCGGGACGGAGGCGGGGAGCGGTTCCGGAGTGGGCAGCGCCCTGGTTGGCGGCGAGGCCGGGTCGAGGGAAGCCGGGCTGGTTTGGTGCTGGGAATGAAGGCCGGCCAGGGTGAGCAGCTCGTGCCTTCGCCGTTCTATCTCTGCGAGGGTGGGCAGCCTGGGCTTAGTTAACGACGTGCTGAGGTTTCCTATCATCATTGGCCACTCTTACGGTTGCTAGTTTCCAACGAAAACGAGCGGTTTCAAAGCGGTTTCGCAATTACTGTGGTCTTATAAAGGTCGCGAGGAGTGGTTTTCCTTGGGAGAAAACCACGAAAGGCGACGTGGCTTCGGTCTAAACCAATTGCGAAACCGCTCTATGGCGGGACGATCCGCCAGCGTGTGATGCATGCATCTACAGCGGTTTCGCAATTACTGTGGCCTGATAAAGATCGCGAGGAGCGGTTTTCCTTGGGAGAAAACCACGAAAAGGTCCTTGGCTTTCCCGGATTTCCTGCGCGCGGCACCGGCTGCCGAGAGCAGCTATGTGCGGCTTTCTTCACAGAAAGCCGCATGCAGTTCGATGGCACGACCAAGCCCCACAGGAAATCCGGGTTCGGCCTACACCAATTGCGAAACCGTGCACTCCACACGATGTTTGATCTGCGGGCGCCGCGGTACATTAACACATTTTTGCTAATACTATGGTCCGGTGGGATCAGTTATGTGCGGCCATTCTTTCCACCCCGGGCACGCAAACACCGCGTGCCCGGGGGCCTCGGTTTTGACGGAATGGCCGCGTCGGGCTCAGTATCCTGGTCTACACCATTAGCAAAAATGCCCTAGCCTAGACGCACGAAGGCACTTAAGACATTTTCTTCAATTGTCAGCGAGCTTACCTGTATAGATTCGATTTGCCGGAGAAAAGTTCAGGCTTTATTGAAATAAGAATGCGACGCCGAGAATGAGCGGCGACTTATGCGTTGCGATATGGTTGTGCCGGTTTCCGGGATGCGCCAAGCATGCGTCGGGAATGCGTCGGGCATGGGCCATTCGTTGGGTCAGGGAGTGTGCTGGTTGCCGAGCGGTTTCGCGATTTCTGCCGTCTCATCGCGGGCCGGCAGAAGTGGTCTCTCCAGGGGAGAAAAACACAAAAACTCCTTGCCTTCGATCTGTACCAATTGCGAGACCACTCTCATGTGACCGAGTCAGTCCTTTGAACCGTGGGAACCGCTGGGATCAGGCGCGCGGAGAGTTCCAGTCTGTCACCGAATTTTCGGTCCTGCCTCGGTTATCGATACGGCGGAAGAGAAGGTGGAGTCGCCCTTCCCGGCCATTCAGCAGCATGTGCTGCTGCCGTGGGCCAGCGCGATTGCAGACGCGTCCGCGTTCGCCCGTCAACGCCTCACGCCCGCCGTGCTGCGCGCGATTCTCAAGCAGGTCCCCGATGCCTGGATCGCTTCCGGCTCCACGACTGCGGCGGAACGCCGCGCACAGTACCTCACAGTACCTGACTCACCGTCTGGCGGCAGCAGTAAACTTCGAACAGGAGGCGATCCGTGCTCACCAAAACTTCGTTTGACTATGCCGTGCTGCGCGTGGTCCCGCGCGTGGAGCGGCAGGAGTTCCTCAATATCGGCGTCATCGTCTTTTGCCTGGAGAAGCGCCTGCTCGAAGCCAAGGTCCAGGTCGACGAGGCACGGCTGCCAATATTGTGGCCGTTGCTCGACCTCGAAACGGTGAAGCAGCACGCGGACGCGGTAGTACGCATCTGCGCGGGCGACGAGACAGCCGGTCCAGTCGCCAGGCTCTCGCAGAGAGAACGTTTCCAGTGGCTGATCGCACCGCGCAGCACAATCATCCAGACGTCGGCGGTGCATACGGGGATTCTTACCGAAGACGATTCGCTCGCGGATAGGTTGGAGCGGCTGTTTGAGCAGTTAGTGGGGATTACTGAGTTCACGAAACCACCAGACCCGCGGCCGCTGTTGGCACGGCGTTAACGCGGGTTTCACAATTACTGTGCCCCGGTAAAGATCGCGAGGAGTGGTTTTCCTTGGGGAGAAAACCACGAAAGGGCCGGTTGCTTCGATCCACACCAACTGTGAAACCGCTGTAGTGTCCGAGGACATCTATACGCCCACGATACGAAAAGAGCGCAGAGAAAGGCGACAGACGAAGTGGCACTTTGAGCCTTCGTTAACGTTCGGAGTATCGCAAAAAGGCGGTCTTCCAAAAGTGTCAGGTCCGGAGTGTGTCGGGAATAAGAATGTGTAATTGTATACGTGGCTTATTATCAATAACCTACTTAAAACAACAGATTTTGTAGGTTGTTGATTCTGAACAGTGCAGATCTATTCCCGGCACACTCTCCGTCTGTCCCGCTTTCGCTTGTCCCGCTTCCCCCGTATGCAATGGTATCGCCGTCAGCTACCGGGTCCGGCTCTGCCCCGCAATTACCTCGATGAAATCTGCCGGGCGTCACAATTTTTACCCCTTTGTATTGCCCGACCTTCAACAGATGCTTATCGCCGCTCACAAGATATTCCGACCCGCTGGCCGCTGCGCACTCGAGATTCGGTTGTCGGTCGTGTCTTCCTTGACCACATCGATGGACTGCTTTGGCGCTACGTGTTCTGCGAACGCCGATAGACCCCGGATGGCACCATCAACCTGCTCCTGCGTCCAGCCGAACTTGGGCCGCTGCAAGACGCGTTCGACCTCGTTAAGAATGTCATTGGAGATGGCGAGGCCTATTTCCCGGCTTCGGCCATGTCGAGAATACGCGCGGGATTCCCCGAAAAGTTGAGAGCGGAGATGATGACGTTGGTATCGGCAGTGATTCGTAGCACGGCTTACCACGTGCGTTCGGCCCTATCGGCCGCAATCTCTGCATCTACGTCCTCCGGCTTGAGCGCGCGCTCCTTGGCATTACGGTGCCCGAATTCGACTGTCTTCCGCCATTCCCCGCGATCGAGGCGAGTCTCGACGGCACCGCGGACGAACTCCTCCGGGCTGATTTCTTCCTTTGCCGCTGCTTCCTTGACCTTGTCGACCAACTGGCCTGGCAGCCCTATGTATTCCGTCGCCATGCCTCTTATTTTCCACCTTTCCGGGGAAAATATCACTCGTTTAACGATTGTCAGCCTCCATTAAATCCCTTGCAGGTTGAATACCGCCCCCTATAATCTGATTTCATTTAGATGGGGATAGGTATTTTTTTTTTTTTTTTTTTTTTTTTTTTTTTTTTTTTTTTTTTTTTTTTTTTTTTTTTTTTTTTTTTTTTTTTTTTTTTTTTTTTTTTTTTTTTTTTTTTTTTTTTTTTTTTAAAAATCCTGTCGCCGTATCTCTCGTCGAGGAATCAATTTAGCCTTCGTAGGCGATGTCCACGCTGGCGGCTGCGGCATTTGGATTTGAATGCGCGCGTTTACATTACCCCGTACCTTGAGGGTGCCTGACGCCGAATGTTTGTTGGGTCCTGGCGAGCTTCTTGTTGCCGTCCAAAAGAACATCCAACTTCAGCCGATCCTTGATCGATAGCTCGAATTCGTAGGAATTGTTATTCGTAGTTCTAGGTCGTAACCGAAGCCCTCGTAGGGCATTCCATCGTCTGCAAAAAGACAATATCGAATGTGGGCAGTTATAAAAGTTGTCTCCATGAGAATCAAAATGTCGGATATTCCGCCACGGGATTCTACCGGTCTTGAAAACCTTTTTGACGCTAAACCCAGGGGGGAAATCGTGTTGGTGTTCTCCGTACTTCAACAACGCCCATTGCCGAGTGTTCGTTGACCCTAACGCGTATTCGAGGTCAACGATTCCCTCGATACCGTCGTTGTAGAAGTCGAACGTTTCTAGCCTGAACCAATTGCTGATGCGAGGACCGTCGTCAATCTCTGGGTAGTGGGTGTCTCCTAGCCGGTGGACAATGAACTCTCCTTCGGCAAACTTCCAAAATCGGCTGTGACTGGGCGGTATCATCCGTCTCTCGGCGCTGCTCTTTAGCATTGCCTTTTTCATGTCTTCCCGGAGCCGATGGGCGCATTTCATTTCTGCCTCCGCCCGAGTATTCTGGCGGTTGTGCGTAGCAGGCGTTAGTCTTTCCGAATACCTTTTCTCACTCCACTCAGCGTTCAGCTTCCAGCCACGCAAAACGGCGCCGGAGAAACGAACATTACGTCACTGTCGATCAATTTCGCACAATTCTGACAAGGCCCGATGCCGTTGGCAACCACCCCTCTGTCGCTTAGTGTGGCATCGAAGCGGGGTCCGCCGCTAGCCGCAGCCGTAATGTGAGCCGCTACGCCAACATAGATCGCCTTTACGGGAATAAGTTTGAGGGCCGGTGGTATGGGCTCGACAGTCCGGGTTCGAACAAAGTAGTCGCAACCCGATGAGCCAATGACGTTCGAACAGACCGCGGGAAATCGTCCCTCACTTTAACCTCCGCTCGCACCAAAGGAAGCCCCTTGCTGGCTACTGAACAGCTAGAACCGTTTTGACGCCTCGTTTCTCCTTGGGAACCCCGCGGTAATAGCCGCCGGAGGAGATACGGCGACATGATACCAGTGTTGTTCGGGGATAGATTTTTCACTGTTTAGAATCAACAGCTTACAAAATCTGTTGTTTTAAGTAAGTTATTGATAGTAAGTCACTTATACAATTGCCGGATTTCTTACTCTCCGACACACTCATACCTATCTACCGTATAAACGAGAGCCACTGCCAATAGGTATGCTGTCGCCGTAGCCTCCGCACAGGACCCGTTGTGGCGGGGGGCATGTTGTTTGTAACCTCCGGCT
>CAWAII010000018.1:0-195907 GCA_963782105.1 uncultured Acidobacteriaceae bacterium | reverse complement strand
CAAGCCGTAACCAAATGGGTAGAGCGGACTGGAAGGCATGTCCACATACCCATGGTTCCTGCTCCATCCCTTTTCAACCCAAAAGACCTTTGAGGGCTTGCAATCATAGTAGGCCGGCAGTTGGGCAGCGCTGCGAGGGATGGTGATCGGCAGCCGGCCGCTCGGATTGTAATCGCCAAAAAGTACATCCGCGACAGCTCTGCCGCCGAGTTCGCCCGGTTCCCACGCCTCTACCAGCGCGGGAACATGCGCGGCTTCCCAACGCACGGAGAGAGGCCGGCCATTGATAAGCACCACGACCACGGGCGTGCCGGTTGCAGAGACTGCTTGAACGAGGTCCTCCTGGACGCCCGTAAGATCCAGGCTCGCCACGTCAGAACCCTCGCCATCCGTGGCGAATCTCTCTCTGTTATCGCTTTCGTTGCGTCCGAACTGCTCGCCAACCACAACAACGGCCAAGTCCGCGCCCTTTGCGGCCTGCACGGCATCTCGAAATCCGCTTTTGTCGTCGCCCAGCACGTTCGATCCTTTGGCATAGAGGACCTTTGTCTGCGGACCAACTTTTTCCTTGATTCCCTGCAGGATGGTGACCACGGGCTGGAGAACTTTCCTTGCCGTGTAATCGCCTAGCTGATTTGCGCCGTTGTCCGCATCGGGTCCGATCACTGCAATCGACTTGAGAGTCTTTTTCAAAGGCAGGAGATCCTGCTCATTCTTGAGCAGCACGATTCCTTCTCGAGCGACCTTGAGGGCAAGATCCTGATGCTCCTGCGAATGTACGATTTTCACTGCTTGCTGCGGGTCTACATAAGGATGCTCGAAGAGTCCGAGGCGAAATTTTTCCCGCAGGACCCGGCGCACAGACCGGTCGACAAGTGAAACCGGCACCCGGCCTTCTTCGACATTCTGAACCAGAGGAGCCATGTAAGCGGGCTCATACGTGATGTTTAAATCGACTCCCGCGCGCAAGGCCAGCGCTCCGGCTTCCTTCTGCGTAGGGACGATACCCTCATCGATGAGAGTCTGAAATCCGTCCCCTTCACTCTCCACCAAGCCGTGAAACCCCAATTCCTGCCGCAACACCTCGGTGAGCCATTTTCGAGAGCCGTGTGCCGGCTCGTCGTCAATCTCGGGATAGCCGGCCATGACCCCCAGGGCCCCGGCCTTGGTAATGCCTGCATTCCAGGGAGGCAAAAAATCTTCACGGAGCATCCGCTCCGACAGTTCGATCGCTCCTCGCTCCAAGCCGCTCACGGGTTCGCTCTGGGTGGGAAAGTCGGTAAGGACGGCCTCAACTTTGTCCGGCGCACTTACGTCGTCGCCTTGCACGCCCTGAACGATGCTTTCGGCCAGCCGCGAGTAGAGGTAGGGATCTTCCGTGTAGGCTTCAGCATTTCGGCCCATCCTGGGGTCCCGGTCCAGTTCCATTACCAGGGTAGAGAGCATGTGAATGCCAACCGCTCTGGCTTCCTGGGCCGATGCTGAGTAAACCGATTTGACCAGATCCGGGTCGAACGTACTGCCAATCGCTAGTCCTTCAGGAAAAACAGTGGCGCCGGAAAACATCGCTCCATGGGTCCCCTCCTCGTCCTCAAGTAGGGGGATCTTCAGACGCGTTTGGGTGAGAGCAATCTTTTGCAGATCGTTAAAATAGGTCGCTTGCTGCAGGGTTCCTTTCTGCAGAATGGTGTCGGCCAGGGTGAAGAAGCCGCTTCCAGGCCCGATCTCATCGGTATATGTTCCCGCTGCAAATCGTCTGCATCCTTCCATCTTTGTGGGGATATCGTTGCCCAGTTGGCTCACGTAGACGCAAGGAAGATTAAGCTGGCCAATCTTTTCCTTGAGCGTCATCCTGGCGAGAAGATCTTCTACCCGCCGGTCGACTGGTTGATTGGGCTTTAGATAGGCGGGTACTTCGGTGCTTGATTGCGAGAGGACGAGCAGACCTCCAACCATCATCAGAATGGCTCCGAGGATGAACACATGGAATGGCTTTAGGAAGCGCATAGGAAGCCTCACTTAGGTTTGTTCGGTTGACTCGTTGGGATCCAGGAAGGCAAACCGGATCGCTCGCAATCAGACGGCCCGCTATAAGAAACTAAGTAGAACAGGAAAGAGTGAGTCATTGGCGAAAAAAAACTGTTTGACACGGAATGTCTATATATGTAGAGTCCCCGGATGAAGCGCCGGTTGTCACCGCAAACGCTCGAAACTCTGAATGCCTTCCTGCAGGAGCCCAAGGACTGGAAATACGGATATGACATTAGCCGGAACACAGGATTGAAATCCGGCACCCTGTATCCGATCCTCATACGCCTTGCGGAACGGAAGCTGCTGGAAACCTCATGGGAGACATCGGAACCAGGCAAACCCCCTCGGCATTTGTACCGGCTGACACCTGACGGCCTGCGGTTTGCACGGGAACACCGGCTCGTTCGTTCCGCCGGTCACACCGGGGCCGCCGCATGGAGCAGAGGCTGATGTCCGCGCTCCGCAAAGTCGCGACCAAGCTGATGCGTGCCGTTCTTCGGCACTCGGCGGCTGAAAGCTCCGGTTTCCAATGTCCCTGTTCAATGACAAACGGACGTTCAACAATCTATCGTGCACGATCGAAGAGGACAGCTTCTCGATTGTGCAGCGTGGCTCGAATTGCTTCCAATCCGATCTCCAGATCCGGCAGGCTCTCAAGGATCGAGGCGCCGTCTTTGTTGTTCACCATGGATCGCAGAAGGTCGCACTGACCCACGAGCTGCTCGTCGCACTCCGATCAGCACCTTGAGTGTGGCTGCCTCCTGGCGATAGCGCTGGGTCATACGATCGTTCTCAGGAACAGGCTGCTGTTGAATCGAGGCTTCCAGAGCACCAATCCCTCGGGCCAGCCGCTCCAGGCGCTGGGCTGCCGCTACCGCGGCCGCGTCCGGAAATGGCTTAGCCCGGGAGGGCGCGGGGAGGAACTCGCGCCTGTATTCGGTCTCGGCCGCGTCCACACTGGCCATCGCGATACCGAGCAGCCATGCGGCTTTGCTGCGAACGAGCTGGTCGTCTGCACGCAACTGGTTCTCGACGCGGTAGAAGTTATAGCCCCAGCCATAGAACAGGTTGGTGGCGATCTGTCGTAGTGCGCCAGCGTCATAGAATCCAAAGCTCGACACTATTTTTCTCCAGGCAATCCTGTCCCAGGCAGCAACCGGATAGAATCCGGTCGCTTGACCACCGATGTTGAATGGCAGGCCGGCCGCGGCGTTCGGTGCCGAGACAAGTCCTTTTTCAGCCATCTGCAACGCCAGATAGTAGCGCACCGCTTCGATCGGAGTAAGACCGATGGCCTGCAGCGAGATTAACTCGCGCATGCGCTCGTCTTTCGGCATGATAAGGATCTTCAGATCATTGAGCGTAATGCCATAGGTTCTCAGAAAGTCGGAAAGATGGCTTTTCACCAACTCGCGAACTTCATTGATGTGCTCATTGATGTCTTCCATCTTCGTCACTTGGACGATCTGGTTGATTGCCTGTTCAATTGCCGGCCCCGCGTAATCGGACACTTCATGCGTGTCAATCAAATGGCCATTGAAGGGCAAATGAGTAATCAGGTCGAGTGCTGCCTCCTTGGTGTCGACGTGGATGTAGTAATCCACCTGGTAGGCCATCTCGGCCATCTCCTCGCTGGTGGCCACCCCCTCGCTGCGGATCAGCAGCTTGGACCGGTTGATGTAAATGACCTCGTAAACCCAGGGAGAGGATCCGCCGAAGAACCCTTGAGCGATTGAACCGAGGAGGGGTTTGTCGGGAGTGGTGAGGGCGTATTGACCCGTCTCGTAGACATTCAATACGGCGCCGCGCGATTTCAATACACAGAAATGATTACTCTCGACCGTGAGCAGCGAACCGGAAACGATGCTTTCGTCTGCTATCTTGACGGCCAGGCTCTTGGTTCCCAGCATGTCCGTTCCATCATGCAGAAGTCGATGTGATAACTTGCCGTGCGATTGCCATATTTTTACCCTCGATCAAACAGTCTCGCGACCCAGCATACTCTAATCTATAAGCGCAGTTTGATTTGCGCTGCTTCTTCCCGGCGATACCTGCGAAAATAAAGAGATGCGGGACGAGTCCTCACCAGCCAAGCCACCTCTCCCACCGGCAGCAGAACTCCGCCCAGGAGAGGATTATTACTATGACGGCCCCTACCTCGTATTTACGGCACGATATCACTTGAAAAGAGGAAGCTGCTGTAACTCCGGGTGCAGGCACTGCCCCTATCGAGTACCAACCAATCAGGAGAGCCCTGGTTCGAGCTAGAGATGCCCACTGAAGAATCGCTTCTTCTTACAGTGAAGGAGCGTGAGCGTCACTCGCGGGCGCTGCTACGGGCGGCGCCGGCGCAGCACCCGGAGTGGGGACGGTGGGCACAACTGCGGCGGCGCGAACCAGCAGTGCCTGGCGCGGGAAACTGAAGCTGCCGCCGGCATCGTCAATGACATTGACCTGGCAGATGTAGAGGCCGGCCTTGAGCCGGTCAAGCGGAATGTCGAAGGCAAACGCCACGGCGTCGCGGCCGGGCACGTTCAGGCTGTTGGCCTCCACCAGCGGCGTCTCGAAGACCTTCGTCGTGCCTTGAAGAAACTCGATGCTGGTCAGCACTTGCATGCCGGGTTTCCCAGCTGCGCCGGCGGCGCCGCTCACCTTGGCGGCGGTTGCCCGCGCCGCAGCAGGATCGTAGACCTCATAGAGCAGGTACAGATGCTGATCGGTGCGGAAGACATGGGCCACATTCGGTACCCAGGTGAAGCCGCCGTTGGAGAGCGGATTGCTCGCGTCCTTCCTGCGTTGCGGCAGCAGCGCTGGCTCGACAGCACGACGGAGCTGAGCTTGAGGGGAAACTTCTTCAGGTCGGGCAAGTTGATGTCGGTTTCAAAGGAGCCCATGCGGCCGGTCTGATTTTCGCGCACCACAAACTTCAGATGATACTTGCCCAGCGGCAGAGTAAAGCCGGTGGAGTACTGGATGTTCTTGCGCGAAACCTGTTGCGAGTCATCGATCGCGAGCTTGACCGTCTGGCGAATTTCGGCCATGTCCTGCCCGGCGGTGTTCTTGAGTTCGCCCGATGATATCGAGGGTAGCCTTGCTGCGGTCGCCGCCTTTGACGAAGGGGATCTGCGAGCCGGGCACGATCAGAGAGACAGGCACGTAGAAGCGAGGCGCTCCGTTCCCGTTGTCGCTGCGGAAGTAATAAGCCTGCAGGTAGACCTCGACGTCGGTGGCAGGCAAGGTCGCTGGCGAGCTGCTCCTGTAGCTGGCGCTCGCGCTCATCCTTGTTGGCATGCTTGATAGTCGGCCGGAGCGTAATAGCCGGGACGGTATTCGAGCTTGACGCCGGGGCGATTGATCTTGATGGTGAGCCTGCGGTAGCGGCCGTCGCGCTGCGTGTCGGTGGAGCGGAAACCAATGACGTAGTAGGCGGAAGTGTCCTGCTGGATGCGCTGGAAGGCGGGTGAGAAGTCGTTGGAATCGAAGAAGGCCTTGCCGCCGGTATCGGAGGAAAGCGTGGCCATCACTTCCTGCGTATTGAAATTGGAGTCGAGATTGTTCTGCAATGCCGCGCCGTTGTAGGCGCCGGTTCCGCGCAGGCTGCCGGTTGAGGCGTCGCCCAGCGGCGAGATCGCCTCGCAGGCCACGCGCATCCACGGAATAAATCGACATATTCGCGCGCACCGAGGCATTGATGGCGGTGTGAAGCGAGGCCTGGTTCTCGATGCCATCGCGCTGAATGCCGCCGGAGAAATAGAGCAGGGATTTCTTCTCGTTGATGTACGCCAGCGAGTGGGCAATGTCTGCAAAGGCAAAGAGCTCGCGGTCGGTATTGACGTCGTTGTATTCCTGCTCATCGGGCGTGAAGGAAGTGGTGTCTTCCACCTGGTTGGTCGTGCTGGTGGCTCCCGATTGAAATCCCGAGCCCTGGGTTCCGGAGTAGGCGTTGACCGCGTTCAGCAGCAGTTGCTTATTGGCGGTGAAGTCCTGATCGAGCGAAAGCGATTGGTCAAGGGAGACGACCGCGACCAGGTCGGCCGGCTGCATCTGCCGGTTGATATAATTGCGGGCGGCGTCCTGCGCCCGCTCCAGGTCTTCCGGCTGCATCGAGGTGATGTCGAAGAACATCACGATCAGGCGATGGTTGCGCAACTGCGTCGACGTGGCGCTGCGGTTCATGTTGCCCAGGATGGTGTTGGGAGCCTTGCCGTTGACCGTGGCCTCATTGAGAGGCGCGGCCTGATCGACGCTCTGGAAGTCGAAGCTGATGATCTCTTGCGGCTTGCCATTTTCCTGGATCTGGAAATCGCTGGCGGTGAGGCCCCGGACGACCTCTCCCGTCTTTTTGTCGCGGACAACGACGTTGGTGAGCACCAGGTCGCTGTTGACCTTGAGGGTATAGGCGGTTCTGCGTATCCGGCTGCGACTGGACTGGCTGGTCTTGCGCCGCGGCCGGCATCGCGGCCAGCATCGCCAAGCCCAGCGAGGGCGATCGGCGGTGAATCTGCGCAAGTGGCCGGTGGCGTTCATCGGAAAACTCAATCCTCTCTAAAACCGGAAGCGGGCGTTGAAGGTGAATTGACGCATGGCGGCGGCTGAAGTTACCTCGCCGTAGGTTGCCGATCCCAAGGTCGAGTCCACGCCTGAGTATTGGACGGTATTGAAGACGTTGCTGGCAGTGGCGCGCATCTCGAAAGTACGGGTTTCAGAGAAGCGAATCGTCTTGGAGAGCGATGCATTCACAGAAACCGTGCCCGGTCCGGGAATCGAGTAACGCGAAGCGGTTCCATAAGTGCTTGCGGGCGCCACAAAGGCGCTCTTGTTGAACCAGTTGTCGAGCGAGCCGCCGCCGGCAGTGAGCGAGACCCCGGGAACCCGGTCGGGACGAAGCGAACCAGTGCTGCCGCGGGCCACGTCGGCCACGGCCGCCTCATAGTGCGGCGTCAGAGCTTCTCCGGTGGCGAAAGTCAAAGGTGCCGGAAATGAGAGATTCCGCTGAGCGCATGCGCCAGCCATCCAGTGGTGAGCCAGTGTGCATCGGGCCCAAAGGGCAATTCATAGAGAAAGTTGCCGGTGAACTTGTGGCGTATGTCGAAGCTCGAATTCGATTCCTCGGCCAGCAGATCCTGCCAGTTTTGCGCCACCACGGTCCCGTGCCTCCGTTGCCGCCGATGGAGCTGGCATTGTCGATGGAGTGGCCATAAGTATAGGTCGCGCCCAGAGCGATCCCCCGTTGCAGCCGCTTGCGCGCGCTGAATGTCAGCGCGTTGTAATTGGAGAAGGCAACGGAATCCTCATAGTCATAAAGAACGCCGCTCAGCGATGCGTTGGCCGTGCGGCCTGGCGCATCGACGATGTCCAGGCGAGTGCCCTTCGAGCCGTTGTAACCGAAGTTGAGCACAATCCCCAGGGGCAGCGTGCGCTGCAGATTCAGGTTCCACACCTGCACGTAGGGCAGCCGGTAGTTCTTGTTGACGGCGTAGTTGCCCTCGGTTTGCGGCGCGGGAAAGCCGTTGGCCAGAGTAATCTGCGCCCGAGCCGTGGTTTCGTTGGTCTGGACGTCGGCGTAGGGCGGCTGGAAGGCGAAGTTCTGCACGAACTTCACATATTGGCCGACGGCATAGTTAATGCCATAGCCTCCGCGCACCACCGTGTCTTTCATCGCGCGCACGGCAATGCCAATCCGCGGGGAAAAGTTGTTGTGCTCAGGGTAGACCAGATCGCGCGGATATTTTCCCGTGTAGGGACCGATGCCTCCGGAGAGAACGGTCGCTACCGAGGCAAAATTATTGCCCGTATCCAGGGTCGAGAGGCGGTCGTACTTCTCCGAGTAGGGCGAAAAATATTCGTAGCGCAGGCCGAAGAGCAGGGTCAGATTCGCCATCGCTCGCCAGCTGTCCTGGCGCAAAGGCATCCCAGGCATTCTGCCGCAAATAAGACTTCTGGTAGGGCGCCTGCAGCGAAGTCTGCTGCGGCAGCCCGAGCAACAGATCGGCAAGCGAAGAGCCTGAAGTAGGAGTGCCGGACGGGCCATTGCCGCCGCTGCTGCTGGAGCCGGGCTGCTCGGTAAAGAGACCGGTAAAGGTATAGGTGCCGGTGACATTGCCGGTATTGCCGAATAGGTCGTTATGGACGCGGCGAAAGTCTCCGCCATAACGGATGTTGTGCTTTTTGTGGATCCAGGAAGCTGGATCTCGGAGAGCGCGATCGTCTGGTTGGTCTGAAAGTTCGGCTGCTGCTCGTTCATGCCGGTGAACTGGTTCAGGGTGAGATTGGGCAGACCGAAGAGCAGCGGGTTCGTCGGGCAGCCCGCTGAGACCCACCTGGCTGGCAACATCCGTCGTGCCGGTGAAATCGTTCTTGAGCTGTGTATTGGGTGCGGTTCCAGTTGAGAGTGAGATTATTGGTCAGCCTGCCTTTGCCCAGCGAGTAGCCAAGCTGCAACGAATACTGGTGGATCTGCTGCTTGCCGCCAAGGTCGGGGAAGAGATTGAGCTCATCGGCCGCCGCGTGACTGTAGTTGAAGTTCACATTCATGCTCTGGCGGATGCCGGTGCCGCCCTGGCCGAGATACTGGCGGATCAGCCCACCGATCGGCGAGCCGCCCGAACTGCTGCCGAAGCTATGCAGAAAACGCACGCCGATCCGCGTGGTGTTGGATTCGGCGGAGGTAAGCCGCTGGTAATTCTGAAACTGGCCCGGCAGGTTGGGCGGCGGGATGTAATTGAGCAGCGCAGTTGCCTGGCTCGAGATGCGGTCCGCCGGGATGGTGTTGTTGGGGAAAGGCGCGCCAGTCGTCGGATCGTAGATCGTGATCGGAGCACCTTGCTGGCTGGTGAGGCCCGATAGATCGCCACCGCGCTCGGCAGCGGTAGGCACCGTGCCGTATTGGTTGAATGGCGAGGAAGATCGCTGCCCGGAGAGATTGAAGAAGATCACGTCTTTTGTGTCGTGCTCGACCAGGTGCGGAATATACGGCGCGCCCATAAAGGTAAGTCCGAACTGATTCTGCGCGTAGCTGGGCTGCTGTTGCGCTTGCGCCACGAATGGGGAAGGGCTGGGCATTCAGCGCGCTGTTTCCCCCCGTCCAGAAGAACGCGCCATGGGGCTGATTGGGCTTGAAGTTGCGGAAATTGCCGAAACCCCCACCGCCGAAACCGCCTCCGCACCCCCACCGCCACGACCCCCGCCTCCGCCGTCACCGCCTCCACCTCCGAAGCCTCCTCCACCGCCGCCTCCAGGACCGCCTCCTCCAGGACCGCCGCCTCCAGGACCGCCGCCTCCAGGACGTCCCCGCCTTGGCCGCCCCCACCGCCCGGACCGCCGAAGCCTCCGCCGCCAAGAGACTGGTCCAGCTCCGCGTTCTGGCGAAGCTGTTCCATATCCACCCCAGCGAAGGGATTTGTCGTGCCTGACTGACCGGTGACGGCGACCGAGTCGGTCGAGAAATCCGCGCTATTGGCCAGCGAAGGCAAGGTTGCTCCTGTAGCGCCGCTGTTGATGCCTGCATCTTCCGTGCCGGCGAGAGCGGCAAGCAAGGCCAGATTCTGGGCTCCCCCGCCGGTGTTGCGGCGCACCGTGCCTGCCTGCCTGCCGCCTTGCCCTCTTTGGCCGGGGTTCCCCGCCACGTTCTCCTGCGGGCTCTCCGGAGGGACCCGGGAAGCCAGCGTCAAGGCGAAATCGGCCTGTTGGTTAGCCGGTGACATTGCCGTGGGTTTGAGCAGCGCGACCTTGGTTTCCGGAGCAAAAGCGGCGAGCTCGGTCTTGAGGACATACCGGCCATTTTTGGGGATGGTCATCGAATAGTTGCCATTGATGTCCGTGATGGTGGCATACCGTTGGCCGGTCAGCGTATTGGTGGCGACGATGCTTACGCCAGGCAGGGGGACATTGCCCGCCTTGACTGTGCCGTGTACCAGTCCGCCGGCTGCAGCGGCCGGCGGGGGCGTCGAGGCGGGCGCGGCGCCAGAGTGGGGCCAGGAGTCGCCGCGGGCGCAGGAACAGCGGTCGATTGCGCCCCTGCAGGGCCGGCCAGAATGCCGCAAAAAAGGCACAAGAATAGCGACATGCGTTGCATTAGACGGGATTTCCTGTTGCTATGCACACAGCATAGGCCTTCCTGCGCGTCAGGACGCACTGCAGAGTTTGCTGGCAAAATCAAATCCAATTCAGAAGCCGGGCGGTCCCGGGGCCGAGGAATCAGCCGGGTGCTGGTTGGCCGGGTTCCCGCTCGGCCCCATGCGGAGGTCCCTGTTCCCGGAGTCATTATGCGCAAAGCCGTGGCCAGAAAGGTGTCCTCGTGCATGGCCCCCTGGGCGCTGATAACGTCCCCAATCTTTACATCGGCCAGGTCACGTCTTCCCGGCGCTTGCGGAAAGATGTGTTTTCATCCACCGCCACAACCTGCGCCTGCTTGTCGTTGGCCCGCTCGATAGTGATCTTGAGCTCATGGATGGCAGTGACTTTGCCCATTACCCACGTCTTGCCAAAGCCGGCGCGGGCGTTGCGCACTTCAGCGGCATCGATGTCGTAGAGCAAAACCGCGCCCACGGTCTTGGCCTTGGCGTCAACCAAACCAGCGGCCATCAGCATATCCCCCAGGTGAATGTCGCCGGCCGCAATCGGCTGCCGATCCTTCATCAGGCGGGTATTGGGGCTGTAGAGAACCTGGTAGGTCTCGCCTTCCTCAGTGCGGATGGTGAAGCTACCGGCTGCGGCGGCGGTGACTGTTCCCCGGACTCCGTTGCCCCTGCCGAAGAGCTTGACCCATGCCATCGCCGCCGTCCGGTGGGCCCGCGCCCTCTTGCGCACGGCAGCGCGGCGCTGCCACCGTCGCCAGGCACAGAGACCAAACATACCAGTCTTGCACTTCGTTCCATCCATTAAGCCCACAGTTACCCAGAACGCGGCCCAGGGTGGGCATTAGCACCGATTTAGACGCGCCGGCTAAGAGCTATGGACGCAGGCGCACCCATATCCGTTGTCACCGGAGAACACTGCGGTAAACTGCCGTGATGCCGACCGAATCACTTCCATTCCCCGCGCCACCTGCTCCTCCGTCCCACTTGGAAAGACATTTCGAGTCGACCGCGTTGGTGCGCGATGTCGTGATCGGGATGTCGGACGGATTGACGGTTCCCTTTGCTCTGGCAGCCGGGCTTTCCGGCGTGGTGAGTTCCTCCCACCTGGTCGTGCTGGCCGGGCTGGCGGAGATTGCCGCCGGATCGATCGCCATGGGCCTGGGCGGATTTCTCGCCGCCCAGGGCGATGCCGAGCACTACGCCAATGAACGCCTGCGCGAAGAGCGCGAGATCGTGGAGCGGACGCGCGACGAGGAAGATGAGATCTACGAGATTTTTGAGCAGTATGGCGTGGAGCGAAGCGAAAGCGTGACGGTGCTCGAAGCGCTGAAGCGCAGGCCCCAGGCGTGGGTGGACTTTATGATGCGTTTTGAGCTGGGCCTGGAGGAGCCGCAGCGGAACCGGGCCAGCCGTAGCGCGGTCACCATCGCCCTCTCGTATGTCGCCGGTGGCCTGGTACCTCTGGTTCCGTATATGGTTGGACAGAGTCTGCCGGCAGCGCTCGCCGCCTCGGTCGCGATTACCCTGGCCGCTCTGCTGGTTTTTGGCGGGGTGAAAGGTAGGTTGACCGGAGCCGGCACTGTGCGCAGCGCCCTCCAAACCGTGCTGATCGGCAGCTTGGCGGCCGGTGCGGCCTACCTTCTGGCCCGGCTGCTGAGCGCCCGTTGAATCTGAATCAAGCGATAAAGCGTTTCTTCTGTGGGTGTTAGCGAAAAAAGAAACGCTTTCATTCATCCCCCTCCTGCGAGGGCTAAAATTTTCAGGCAACATCAAGCGTCTTCCTGTCTCTAAGGTAGAGGGAGAAACGTTAATCATGACGCCAGCGATCGCGACGACAGAGACGAATGCCCGTCTGTTCGAGAAGTTCTCACGAGTGCGGCGGCAAAGCGAGCAGCTTTGCCTCCCGCTCTCCGCCCGAGGACATGATGGTGCAGTCCTGCGCGGAGGCAAGCCCAGCCAAGTGGCACCTGGCCCATACCACCTGGTTTTTCGAGACATTTTTGCTGCGCGAGTTCCTCCCCGGCTACCGCGAATACAACCCCGACCTTCCGTTGGCTCTTCAACAGCTACTACAACGCCATCTCCGACCAGCCGGAGAAGAAGCTGCGTGCCTCGTTCTCGCGGCCCGCCGGTGGAGACGATCCTGCACTACCGCCGGCATGTGCAGGAAGGGATCCAACGCTTACTGGCCTCCGATCCGCCGGAAGAAGCTGCGCAGAGAATCGTGCTTGGCCTCCATCATGAGCAGCAGCACCAGGAATTGCTGGCCACCGACATCAAGCATGCTTTATGGACCAACCCTCTTCATCCGGCCTACGTCGACGAACCATCGCGTTGGCCGCACTTTCGCTGGGAAAACCTGGGACCGGAGGCACGGCAGGATTGGGTGGATTACGAAGGCGGTCTCTTCGATATCGGATTTGCCGGCGATGGCTTCGCCTTCGATAACGAGCTGCCCCGGCATCCTGTATACCTGCCGCCCTTTCCAACTGGCTTCGAGGTTGGTTTCCTGCGCGGAGTATCTGGAATTCATGAACGACGGCGGCTACCGGCGTCCGGAGCTTTGGCTGGCCGCGGGTTGGGACACAGTCGAAGCCGAAGGCTGGAAAGCCCCGCTCTATTGGCGGCAGCAGGACGATGCATGGCAGGTGTACACGATGTACGGCGACCTGCCCCTGAAGGCATTGCTGCGAACGCCGGTGTGCCATGTGAGCTATTTCGAAGCCGACGCTTTTGCCAACTGGGCGCGGCAAGCGGCTCCCCAACGAAGCCGAGTGGGAGATCGCGGCCCAGGGATTGCCGGCAGACGGAAACCTGCTGGATGGGGGAGTGCTGCATCCTCAGGCGTCTTGCTGAGGCGCCTGCGAAGGCGCCGGCACAGATGTTTGGTGATGTCTGGGAGTGGACCCAGAGCCCTTACATCGGCTACCCGGGCTATCGCGCGTTGCCGGGAGCGCTGGGCGAATACAACGGCAAATTCATGAGCAGTCAGATGGTGCTGCGCGGAGGATCGGTGGTCACTCCGGCCTCCCATATCCGCGCCACCTACCGTAATTTCTTCTCTCCTGCGACGCGCTGGCAGTTTTCCGGCATTCGTTTGGCGAACATCTAACCAGAGCATCGCGGAGAATCCCATGTCTGCTATTTCGTTACCCAAGCTGTCGCCCATCGCGTCGAGCCCGGTCGGAGCTGAAGTCCTGAGCGGGCTCACCGCGTACCCTAAGACGCTGTCTCCCTGGCTGTTCTATGACGAGGCGGGCTCTCGTCTTTTCGAAGCCATCACCGAGTTGCCGGAGTACTACGTCACCCGCACCGAGAGAAGCATCCTGGCGGAGCACGCGGATGAGATCGTCGCGGCAGCCGCGGGAGGCCGGGATTTGTCGATGATCGAGCTGGGCGCAGGGACGGCGACCAAGACAGGCCTGCTGCTCGAGGCTGCGATCAGACTTCAGGGCAGCGTGACCTACTACCCGATCGATGTGTCGGAGACCGCCCTCGAAGAAGCTCGGACCAGGCTGGAGGTGCAGCTGCCCGAGGTAACGGTCGAACCCGTAGTCGCGGACTATACCGAAGGGATGCGGCACAATAAAGCCTCGGCTGGTTTTGGCGCCGGAAGACGGCTGGTGTTGTACATCGGCTCGAGCATCGGGAACTTTTCGCCTGCGGACGCCCTCGATGTGCTCCGTGGCGTGCGCTCCCAGTTGCTGCCGGGAGATTGCCTGCTGCTGGGCACCGACATGGTGAAGGACACGCCACTGTTGCTGGCCGCCTACGATGACGCGGCTGGAGTTACGGCGGAGTTCAATAAGAATGTGCTGGTCCGCATCAATCGCGAGGTCGACGCAAACTTTAACCCTCAACTCTTTCGCCACCAGGGCACGGTGGAATGAGGAGCACTCGCGCATCGAGATGCACCTGGAAAGTCTGCTGGCGCAGCGGGTTCCCATTGGCGCGCTGGATCTCGAGGTGCGCTTCGCTTTGGGCGAGACAATCCACACCGAGAACAGCTATAAGTTCACCGATCAGCGCGTACTGGCGTTGCTTACACGAGCCGGATTCAAGTTGCGCCGGCAATGGTCCGACGCTAATAGCTGGTTCACGGTGTACCTGGCAAGCGCGAATTAACCTGCCCTGGGCAACAAATGTGCGGGTGAACCATCCCCCGGATTCGCCGAAATGATTCTTGAACGTCAAGCATTTTCCCCGGCACTTCCGCGTTCACGTTCCAGCAAGATACAATTTGGCGCGCTCCCTCCGTCGCGTGAAACAGGCTGCGGAAAAACTCAGGACCGGATAGGAAAGCCGTACCTCAGGGGCTGACTAAAGCCCATCGCATTCTCAATCATTTACGGCACGACTAAAGTCGTGCCCTGATACAAAAACAGAGTTTTTCCGCGGCCTGGAAAGGGCGCTCTAAGGAGTTTGAAGCCGAATGAATCATGGCCCAATTCGAGCGGTTCTTAGTGATGTCCACCTCTGGATCCCACTCATCACGTTTGTGGCTGGTGTTTTACTTCTTATTTATCTAAGCCGCTAAGATCCATAGGTGTATATGAGCTCTGAAGAAAAGAGTGTTCCGGCACCAAGATCCATGCACGGTCTCGGCGTCTTCTGCGCTATCGCTGCATCGGCGTGGTTGGGTGGAGCGGAAGCTCCTACAAAGCTTGCAAACCTTGGCTTTTCTCCCGTTTTGATTTCGCTCTGCATGATCATTGGAGTATTTGTCTCGCGCTGGACGCTACCGGCGATTTTAAAAGGCACAAGTTACGTAGTGTATGACCTTAGGCGGAAGCCTCATCTGATGGTGTGGGCTGTGCTTGCGGGAGCCATCTGGGCGGTAGCAAATACGTTGACCATTGTCGCTGTCCGCGATGTCGGCCTGGCGATTGCCTTTCCCCTTTGGAATATTAATTCTCTCGTGGGCCTTTTTTGGGGATGGCTGTTGTTCAGAGAATTGCGAGGTGCGGGAGCCAAGACCTGGGTGAGCGTTCTGGGTGGAGCACTCGCCATTACGATTGGCGCCGTCACTTTGTCCTACGCTTCGGCTGGATCCGGCGCCATTTCCGCCCACCGTGTTTTCTCCGGAGTGTCCGCTGCCCTTGCGGCCGGTCTCCTGTTGGGCACAATGTACATACCCTATCGCAAGGCATATCTTTCCGGCCTCAATCCTCTCTCGTTTGTCACTATCTTTACCTTCGGCGAGCTGGCGACGATTGGCCTATTGGCCCTTACCGTGCACAACGGCGGCAGTTCCATCTTTATTCAATTGAAGGCCATCAAGTCTTCTATCTTATGGCTCTTTCTCGGGGGATTTTGCTGGGTGATTGGCGACTTATTCCAGCAATACGGGACGAAATACATAGGTATCAGCCGGGCGATTCCACTCTCTAACACCAACCAGCTATGGGGGTTGGCGTGGGGCGCTTTAGTGTTTGGAGAATTTGCTCACTTCAGCGGATCCACCCAACTTCTTATCCTTTCTGCATCGTTGTTAATGATCCTGGGTGCGCTCGCAATCAGCACGGCCGCTGCGCCCGCCGGCGAGCGCGCCTCATGTATTCAGGCCATAACGCGGGAATGCACCCGATACGGTATGGACCAGAAGGAGTTGATTGCAGAGCAGGGTGGCGAAGAACCTGCGGCCAGCTATAGTCACACGCGGCGCTGGTGGGACTATGTGATCCTTGCCGGAGCTGTGGGAGTCTTCGCCTGGTTCGCTGCCTACGTCAAACGGCCGCCATTAGCCATCAACTATGGCTTTGCCATCGGATTGACCGGGATACTATTGCTATTTTTAGCCGCGGGCGCCTGGGCGCTGTGGAAACACACTCGCTTTGCATAGCGTCGCCGCGGAAAGGGCGTGTAGGGATGGCGAGCCGAATCAATGTTGGCGTCCTGGGCCTGGGACGTTTAGGGCGCGTTTATGCTTCCCATCTTGCCCATCGTGTTCCTGGCGCCCGGCTTGTGGCCGTCGCCGATGCGCACGCAGAGATCGCAGAGGCATTTGCAAAAGAGTTTGATGTTCCTCGATGGTACGGCAATCATCACGGCGTATTAGCTGACAAGCAGGTAGATGCGGTCGCTGTTTTAACTCCCACAAGTACCCACAAAGAAGTAGTGATTGCCGCAGCAGAAAACGGGAAAGCCATCTTTTGCGAGAAGCCGATCGCAATGTCTGCGGAGGATGCGCGGGAGATGCTGACCGCAGTTGGGAAAGCGGGAGTATTCTTCCAACCCGGCTTCCAGCGCCGCTTCGACTCCGGATACATTGCCGCCATGAAGCAAATGGAAGCCGGCGTTATCGGGACACCCGTCGTCCTGACATCGACCTCGCGGGATCCGTTTCGGCCGTCGCTGGAATTTTGCGACCCGAAAGTCAGCGGCGGCCTGATCGCCGATATGGGCATTCACGACTTCGACATAGCGCGCATGTACATGGGCGGGATCAAAAGTGTTTACGCGGTTGGCGGCACGCTGGCGTATCCGGAAATGAAGTCGATCGGTGATATTGATAACGCAATCATCAGTCTTGTTTTCCGCACCGGTACACTGGGCGCCATTCATCTCAGCCGGAATGCGGTATTCGGATACGACATTCGCGCGGAAATCTGGGGCACTAAGGGCTCACTGCAAATCGGATACTATCGACAGACTCCCATTCTCGTGATGACCAAGGCAGGTATAAGTCACGATGTTGTTCCGTATTTTATGGAGCGCTTTGAGAGTGCCTATCTTGCCCAGATCCAGAATTTCGTGGATACGTTACTGCGTGGCGGAGAGCCTGCAGTTTCGGGAATGGACGCCGTTGAAGCAATCCGCGTGAGTCACGCCGCGACCCAGTCATTCCACGAGCAGAGAATTGTCTACCTCGAGGCGGAATAGATTTCGCTGACAGGGGTTTAGCCACAAGCGCCAACGGGTAATCCTCTCAGCTTCTGTTGATCGCCTGCTGTCCAATTGCAGCCCGATGCTGAGCAACGGAGGGTGCCCCTTTATAGTTTTTTACCCTGCGCAATTAAGCGCAGTTGCGACCTGCTGGGAGAGCATTGGAAACCAGTCATCATTTTCCCAGGTACGCTGGGGCGAACCTGGGGCACCCAGCGCTTCGCTCAGGAGCAAACCTAGACTATGCACGTTACTTGCTCAGCCGAAGCAGAACTACCCCGTGACGCGGCACGTTTGCGGTGTAGCTGCCCTGGATTTTTCCCAGATCTTTTGCCTGCCAGATGTCGCGCGCTTTTGCGCCCGCCGGCAAAACCCACGTCGCTCAGCTTCAAGGTGATGGGCAGCGTGGATGTCGTTGCGGTTGAACAGGCCCATGGCTTTATCTCCACCCTTGAGCGGTTTGGCCCAGATTTCAACAGGACCAACCTGCGGAAACACGATCCCCCTGCTTGCCCAGCGGATCCTGATCGATGGCGATGACTTCGCGATTGGTAAGGATGGCGAGCGTCTCGGGCTTCATCTTGGAGAGGTCGTTGCCGGCCAGCAGCGGCGCGGCGAGCAGGACCCACAGGCTCATGTGGGTGCGGTTTTCATCCAGCGTAAGCTTGCCGTTGCCCACCTCCAGCATGTCGGGATCATTCCAGTGCCCAGGACCGGCGTACTTAGCCAGGCCAGCCTGGGAGAAGCCGATCAGCGTCATGCGATCATAAGTGGGATTGATATCACCGGTAGTCCGCCATAGGTTGGCTCCAAGCGAGGGTCCCCATTCCCACACCGCGTCCCAACCGTACTGGCAGAAGCTGTAGACGATGGGGCGTCCGGTCGCCAGCAGCGCCTGATGCATCTTTTCATAGGCATCCTTCATCATCTGGTTGGCTTTTTGCGGATCGTTCGGGGCCTCCTGCCATCATGTTCTGGCGAAAGCTGCAGAGGTCGTACTTGAGATAGTCGATGCCCCAGGCTGCATAGGTCTTCGCGTCCTGCGCTTCGTGCCCATAGCTGCCTTCGTACCTGGCGCAGGTCTTCGGCCCGGGCGAAGAGTAGATGCCGATCTTGAGGCCCTTGGAGTGAACGTAGTCGGCCAGCGCCTTCATGTCGGGAAATTTGCTGTTGGCCTGGATGTTGCCTTGCGCATCGCGCTCGCCCTGCCAGGTGTCGTCGATGTTGACGTAGAGTACCCGGCGTCCTTCATGCCGGAGGAAACCATGGCATCCGCTGCGGCGCGGACATCCTCATCCGTAACCCTGCCGGCGAAGAGGTTCCAGCTGTTCCAGCCCATGGGCGGAGTCGCGGCCAGCGTACTGGTCTGCGCCAATAGCGCGGATGGCATGAGAAAAAGGCAGCAAGCAGCAGGGCGCGGGAAAGATTGAGCATTAGGATCTCCTGGGGTGACGATCTCACTATAGGCCACTTCCCTTGCCGGCAGCCAGTGGCTTGAGGATCTCATCCAGCAGATCCGGCGTCCCCTGCACCCGCTCCAGGCGAGGATATTTTTCGCCGTCATGATAGTCCAGGCGCACGGTGCGGAATTCGTTGTCGTTGGAGACGATCAGCTCAATCGGGTCCGTCGTTCCCTTTGCCCCGCGAATCGCCTGCTTCAGCACTTCGCTCGGTGAAGCCGTGGCCGTTGACCGCAACCAGCTTGGTGCCCGGGCCGAGTCCAGCCTGGAAGGCAGGCGAGCCCATCCTGACATCCTCAATGGCGCCGGTTGTGCTCACCGTCAGCCCAGCGGAGAACCACGCGTCGATGTCCTTCGAGTATCGAGCAGAGGCCTTGCTCGTACTCGGTGGGCTCGGCTGGCATAGACAAGCCGGTAACCTCCGTGATCGATGCCGCCGAGCGGCGCGTGGGCCGCATGGGACTCCAGCCGTTCCGTCAGAAAACTCCGCCAGTCGTAAGGCGCGACAGCATTCAGGTCGGCAACGATCTCGTCAAACGTCGTAGGGCACCACCTTGGGCGGAGTGTTGCCGCCCACGGCGAGAAACTTGACGCAAAAGTCATTCAACGACTTCTTGTCGTGAGTTAGTCTGGCGGATGGTTGTGTCCGCATCCAGCCACAGCAACTCGCCTTCCTGGTAGTAGTCCTGCCCGCGCCTCCAGTTGGCCCAGTTGGGGCTGCCTCCGACGCAGAATCTGGGAGGATATGGCGGTGTCTTCCAGGTTGCGCCAGGTGCGCCCGGGCTTGACGTCAAGCCTGGCGGCGCTCCAGGCCAGCTTCTCGCGATAGATCTCCGGCGTCCACAAAGCGGAGCGCGCCGCCAGCACGTCACCCCAGTATTGCGTCATGCCCTCATAGACCCAGAGCAGATCACCCTTCATACGGGGTGGCGTAATCCGGCGTGGCCAACCCTGCAGGCCGGCGATATTTGCCGTTCCAGGAATGGGTAAACTCATGCGGCAGCAAATCCGCATTGAGCATGGCCAGTTTCGGGTCGGAGAAGCCCTTTTTCTCTGACCCCGTTGTCGCTCGACTGATGGTGCTCCAGACCCTCCTCGCGCACGATGTCACTCAGGCTGAGAAGAAAATGGTAGGTCTCATAATGCCGGGACGCATAGAGCGGCCCCGTCTCCCGCACCAGCTGGCTGAGCGAGGCGAGAAACTCCGGCTTTAGCTCGACATCCTCCGCGGCATCGCCGGCCACGTCCAGGTAGTGCTTCGGGGTCACCTCCGGGGCCAGGGGAATCTCGCGGAAATATCTGCCCGTGATCACCGGCGAATCCACCAGTTGCTCCACCGAAACCGGCACGAACGAAATCTCCGCGCCCTTCTGCCCGGCAACGCTCAGCGCGGTTCCAAACTTCCAGTCCGGCGGTAGGTCAACGAAGCCGTAATGGGAATCTGCGCCACGGGGATGTGTGCCGGATACATGACGACGGAGTTCCACTCCAGCACCGCCATGTTGGCGCTGGTGGCCCCGTCCTCACTAGCACCGGTGCCCCCCGGAACGGCGAGAAAATCGAGCGAGACCTCAAGCCGGCTCACGCCGCGCGGCACCTCCACATGGACACCGTACATATCCACATCGTCACGGCGCCAGGGCAGATCCTGCCCGTTGGCGCGAATCAACAAGCCGGCGAGATTGTCGATGGGCCCGGTGGGGCGGTGGTTGCCGGGAATCCATTGCGGATATTCGAGAGTCAGAGGACCGGCGCTCACCGGTATCTCCAGATGGGCATGCAGCAGGTGGCGCGGCGCATCGCTGAGATCCACATGCAACAAAATAGGGGCGGCAAAGTGCTGCGGCTGTTCTTGCGCATGGCAACGCCCGGCCAAAAGAGTGAGCAGACAGATGCAGAAAATGCGACCTGTAACGCTTGTCATCATCTCTGAATCATTTCACAGCGGCGAGACAAAATGGCCAGGGGCCGGTGCCAGGGGTCCCGTGAGGTAAGAACAGAGCCACGCCGCACTGGCGCAAAAGACCGGCAGCAAGCATGATGGAAGGGTTCTTGAAAGAGGCTTTTCGATGGCAAATGCCACGCCCCAGTCCTATGCGAACCACGCCAGGCTCGACCCCACCTTCCATTTTGTTCTTGCTCCGCTGGCCATTATGTCGGTCGTCTTGAGTATCATCGTTTTCACGCGCCACCCCAGTCTTCCTTCCACACTGTGGGTCGTGCTGGCCATCGCATTGTTAATGATGCCACCAAGACCAGGAACTATGCCCTCAAAGTACAGGACCGGGTCATCCGGCTGGAGGAGCGGCTGCGCTTGTCCAGCTCCTGCCCGAAGCGGCAAGACCACGCATCGCGGAGCTGAAGGAGTCTCAGTTGATCGGGCTTCGTTTCGCCTCGGATGCGGAACTCCCCGCTCTTGCCATGCGCGCGCTGAATGAAGGCCTGACGCAAAAGCAGATCAAAGCCTCTATTCAAGTCTGGCGGCCGGACACCTTCCGCGTTTGAGGGTGCGGGCCGCTCATGCGCCAAGGCGGCCGAGGCCCAGGCCGATGACATACGTCACGATACCCTCCACCGCTCCTACCATGGTCATCTCGAAACCGCTGCTCCACCAGGAACGCACGGTGACCAGTGACTTGGCCGCGCCTACGGCGAAATGCGCCAGAAGCGAAACCACCGCGGAGACGATGACGGCGCTGTAACCGCTGAGGAAGAAAAACGGCACGATGGGGATAAACGCTCCGGCAGCGGTCGAGAGGGCGCCCGAGAATGCCGAGGTGAGCGGATTGCTGAGAGCTTCTTCGGTCGAGTTGAGCCGCTCGGCGGCGAGCGCGCGCAGCAGCTGCTCCGGGTCGCTGGCGATGTGCTCGACCATGTGGTCTGCATCCTCTTGAGGAAGGCCCTTGACCTGGTAGTAGAGCGAAAGCAGTTCGCGGGCTTCCGCGCCGTTCATCGCAATGGCTTCCCGTTCGCGGCTAACCTCCGCCTCGTAGATCTCACGCTCGCTCTTGGCCGCCAGGTAAGCGCCGGAGCCCATGGAGAGCGCGCTGGCGATCATGCCGGCGATGCCTGAGAGCAGGACCCACTTGCTGTTGCCCAGGGTAGCGCCCGAAACTCCCGAGACGATGCCGAAGATGGAGCCCAGCCCGTCATTCACCCCGTAAATGGCGTCACCGATCCATCCCGCGGTGTGGGAACGGCCGTGGTTACGCTTGGCCAACAACTGCTCCAGCGTAGTTTTTGGATCGGCGGCTGGGACGCGGGAACCGCGGAGGGACCTCTGCCGCCGGATGAGGCCGCTAAGCTCGCGATAGTGTTCCTGCTCGTCTTCGATTACCCGCTGCAGGATGGCCAGGCTGGGCGCATCGCCAAGGTCCTTGAGCTGCTGGCTGTACTTGGCGATGTCGCGGCTCTCTTCGATTTCCAGGCGGCGCAAGGCCAGATCGTCGCCCCCGACGCGGTTCTTAAGGCTGTCGGCATCGCCGGACGGCTTGCCCTGGTAGACCGGCTCCGGCTCGCCCAATTCCCGCAAGCGGCCCGCCCACAGTGCGGCATGATCCCTTTCCGCTTGGGCCATGTGTTCGAGCGTTTGCCTGCGCCCTGGATGTGGCTCCCTCTCGGCGAGCGTTCGATACGTGTAGCAGCCGGCCATCTCCGCCTGCCAGTTCTGTTCGAGAATCTGGCTCAACCGCGGATGGCGGGGCAATGCTGGTGTGGAGTCAGAATCCAAAGCTTCTCCATTCACCGATGCTTAGGCCACAGCGTAGCATCCACAGATGATTTCTTTGCTTCGACAGTGTTCGGTGTTGAAGATCAACCTCTGTACTTCGCCCCGGATGCAGTCAAACGGGTAGCATGATGGGCGAAACGATCTTTACTATGGTTGGCAATGACAAAGTTTGAGCACCTGCTGACGGAGACGCGCCATCCGGATACTGCCCACATCGACCAGCTCTCCACGCGAGAGATGCTGGAGACCATCAACACCGCGGACCGCTCCGTAGCGGATGCGGTCCACGCCGAGCTGGCACGGATTGCGCAGGCGGTGGATGGCATTGCGGAGCGTCTGGAGCAGGGCGGCCGGCTTTTCTATCAGGGGGCCGGCACCTCCGGCCGGCTCGGCGTGCTGGATGCCTCGGAGTGCCCGCCGACATTTAATGTAGATCCCGGGCTGGTGGTCGGCGTGATAGCCGGCGGTGATCGGGCCCTGCGAAATTCCATCGAGGGCGCGGAAGACGACCCCCAACAAGGTGCTGAGGACCTGAAAGAACGCGGTTTGCGGGCCGGGGACGTGCTGGTGGGGATTGCCGCAAGCGGGCGCACGCCCTATGTGCTGGGAGGCATGGCCTACGCCAACAAATTGGGCGCGCTCACCGTAGGGTTGAGCTGCGTGCCGGGCTCCCCAGTGGAGTGCCAGGCGAAAATTGCCATTACGCCCGCGGTAGGGCCCGAGGTGATCACCGGTTCGACCCGCATGCGCGCCGGCACCGCCACCAAGCTGGTGCTGAACATGCTGAGCACGGGCGCCATGATCCGCACCGGCATGGTCTACGGCAACCTGATGGTCAACGTGCAGCCGAGCAACGTAAAGCTGAAGGATCGGGCCATACGGATCATTGCGGCCGCAACAGGAGTCGACGAAGCGCAAGCCGCGTCGCTGCTGGCCGAGGCCGGCGCGGTGCGGGTTGCGATCGTGATGCAGAAGCTGGGAATCCCGCGCGAGCAGGCTATTCACCGGCTGGACCTGGCGCATGGGCGGCTACGGGCGGTCCTGGACCATGGGCCGGGGATGGCCGGCGGGTAATCACACCCGCGCGGCTTGCATCCCTGCCGCTCATGGCTGCGTCTGTACAGTAGGCGCATAATATAGACTCATGCCTGGGAACGGAATGGGAGATAAAGCCATGCGTAGAGGTCTGGCGAAGTTGCTGATTCTGTTGGCGCTTGTGCCGGTTTCGGCGATGCCGCTGCTGGCCCAGAGCGGAACCGACCGGCCCGACCAGGGCTTTGGCCCCATTGACACCAGCGCGCCCGCCACGCCGCCGGCCCAAATCGTCCAGCAGTTCGCGGCCAAGGAAAGCGAATTCCGCCGCGCTCTGGACAACTACACCTATCAGCGCGACGTGCGCATACAGACGATCAACGATGACGGCAAGGTGGATGGTGAGTACCGACAGGTGGTGCAGATCACCTTCGATTCCAACGGGCGCAAATCGGAGAGGGTGACCTACGCGCCACAGAATACGCTGGAACGCATTCAGATGAGCCCGGCCGACGTTTCGGATATCGAACAGCGCCTGCCCTTCGTGCTCACCACTGAGGACGTGGGGCAATACAACCTGACCTACGTAGGGCGGCAGAAGGTGGACGAGGTTGATTGCTACGTTTTCGACGTGGCGCCCAAAGTCATGGAGAAAGGTAAGCGCTACTTAAAGGGGCGCATCTGGGTGGACCAGAAGGACCTGCAAATTGTGATCACCAGCGCCAAGAATGTTCCCGACGACATGCGCAAGGGACACGAAGATCTGTCGCCACCCTTTACCACCTATCGCGAGCAGGTGGATGGCAAGTATTGGTTTCCGGTGTATACCAAGGCCGATGCCGAGCTCCATTTCTCGGGCGGGAACGGGTACATGAGCCAGGATGTCCGCATCCGGCAGATTGTGCGTTACACCGACTACAAGCAATTCAGGTCTACGGTCAGGCTGATCTTCCAGGGGCAGGATGTAACCAACAATACGGGACAGCCCCAGCCCAACAGCCCACCGGCTAACGGACAACAATCGCAGCAGGCCCCGCCGGCCGCGACGCCGCCACACTAGTGGCCTGTAACAGCTGATTTGGTAGAGCCGCAGGGGCTAAACAGGCTGCGGAAAACAAGCAGGATTGCCCATTTCAATATAGGACAGTGCCGGCTCCTATTTCTTGGCTCTGAAATCGAGGTAGGCGAAGTTCATGTTGCCCGCCGACACCACGTGCAGAGTCAGCACATTCACTCCCTTTGGCAGTCTCACCGCAGCCAAATCCTTCATGATGTTCCAGTGGTGCCACTGGCGCCAGGCGATAGGGTCGGCGGCGTTGTATGTCGACAGGACGTTAACAGGTCCGGTGAGCTTCTTCCCGTTCAGATCAAACGAAATTTCCCCACCGCGATTGGAAGTATATAAAAGATCGATCGTGTAGACACCCGCTCGCTCGACTTCTACCGTCAGGTTGAACCATTCGCCCGGCTCGGTCCAGCCTACATAGAGTTGCCCCTCGGACGGTTGCACCAGGTTGTAAGGATTGTTGTCGATCTGATCGTGGAACTTTGTATAAGAGGTGTCAACTCCTTCGTCCATGCGGAACTGGTTTAAATAAGTCCCATCCGCCGGGTTCAAGCCGCCGCTACCGTTGTTTTTCGCATCGGCGTCGTGATATGCAATCCCTTCCCCGCCTAAATCGTAATAGGCGCAATATACCTTCCCGGGAATACGTTGCGGACCGCCTTGATATTGGCTGTCGTGGAACGGTTTGCCCTGGTAATGGCTGGCTTGGCCAAAGGTGACCGCAGGCAGGCAAAGACTACCCAGCAGAAGGAACGGGCGACACAGCTTTAATGGTTTCCACATGATGTGGGGATTCCTTTCCAAGTGTTGCCGACTCTGGCTAAGCAAGGAAAAACTGCTCCTGAAAAAAAAAGGAAACGCTTCACTCCCGGCTGCTGCGGGGACAGGTGAACCCTTCCGCCCGCATCGTATTCGTTTCGGTCTGCCCTGTCTGCAAGTAATCACCCTATCCAAGATCCCATCGCGCAACCCCCGGTGCCGAATCGCCAGCGCCTTTAGGCCCCCCTTCGATTCGCGTTCAGGACCAGCACAGCGCAGCGGTTGTCTCACAGATTCCACTCGCCCCATGGAATGGATATAGCATCCCGAGCCTGAGCCATCAAGCAATACATTGAGAAAACAATCGTTTGTCTTAGGTTAACCCCCCAAAATTTCCGCTTGACAAGGATTGGAGATACGGACTACCGTTTCGCCTGCCATAGGAACCTCCTCTAAAGGACGCCTGGATTGTTCGGGGGAGTTCCGTGGAAGGGAGCGGGAGTCACAACGATCGCTCAAAAAGGTCAACGGCTCGCGCAAATCGCTCCGTCAGGCTGGAGATCGTCTTCAGGGGTTCAAGTTCATTTGGGGAGGCTGCAATGAGGAAATCCGTTTACATCGTTCTCGCGTTTTGCCTTCTGCTGTGTGTGGCTGGTGTAGGCCGCGCACAAAATTCAAACTCCGGTGATATTCGCGGCACTGTGACCGACTCGTCCGGCGCACTGGTGCCAGGCGTGGACGTCACCGTCACTAACAGCGAGACCGGTGTGGTCAATCATTACGTGACGAATAGCGACGGTCTATACGACACTAATTCGATTCTGCCGGGAAACTACACGCTTGAATTCAGCAAGCAAGGCTTCGAAAAATTGAAGCGCGAGTCGGTCCCGCTTCAAGTCGGAATCGTTACCGTTGATGCCGCCTTAAAAGTTGGAGTGGCCACCCAGGAGGTTGAAGTGAGTTCCCAAGCGCCTCTGCTCAAGACGGAGGATGCGCAGGTGTCAACCACTCTGACGACAACCCAGTTGGCCAACCTTCCCAACGTCGATCCGGAGAATGGCTGGACCTATCTGCTGAAGCTGATTCCCGGCGCTACCAGCACGCCAATGGGCCCCAACGGTGGCGGCAGTGGTGATGAGGAACCCGGGCCCGATCAAGCCATCAACGGAACCATGCCATACTTCTCCAGCTTCCTGGTTGACGGTGGCTCGATTTGGTTGCCGCACAGCGCCAACATTGACCAGGGTCTAAGCGAAGCCGTGTCTGAGGTCAACGTGATTGCCACAAACGCCCCCGCCCAGTACGGCGGAGGTGGCGAGGTCTTCAACGTCATCAGCAAGAGCGGAAGCAATCGATTTCATGGCTCCCTCTATGACAATTTCCAGAACGACGACCTGAATGCGAGAGACTACTTCAACACCGGCGCCAAAAGCAAGGTGCGCTACAACTACTTCGGCGGTGCGATAAGCGGGCCGATCATGAAGAACAAATTGTTTTTCTTTTACAACTATCAGCAGTTGAAAAACCCCCATAGCTCGATCACCAAGAACTCGCAGCCAACTCAAGCCATGAAGGCAGGCTGTTTCAATCCTACGCTTTTTGGAACCAGTTTGACCCTTGACGCTCGCCATGGCAGCACGCCGTTAACGACCAATCCCGCTCAGTGCGGGGCCTTTGATAGTAACAATGGTGCCGATTTGGCTATTCCGCCAGCGGATTTCGATCCGGTAGCCGTAAACATTCAGAACGGTTATTACGTTAATCCCAATCTCAGTGGATTATCAAACAACTACAGCTATCTGCAACCATCCGTCAACGGCCAAACCAAGATGTTTGGGCGATTGGACTACAACATTACCCCGAAGAACCGCCTCAATTTTTCGATTGTGTCGCGCTACGCCCCGGTCAAGATGTCTTATAACGGCAGTCCGAATTGCCCGGTCAATTGCCAGAATAATTCGTCCGACGGTGTGAACGCACAGATCTCAGACGTATATACCATCAGTGCTACCATGGTCAACGAATTTCGTTTTTCGTGGAACCGGGAGGCGGATTACTATGCTCAACAGTCCCTAGGCAAGGGTATCCCGGCCAAGTTTGGATTGCAGTTCTCTACCGCGGATGTCTTTCCGTCTGTGAGTATAGGTGGAACCGGCGGGCCCTCGAATCTTGGCCCGGGCACGGAGGCACTTTTCATCGAGAACACCTTCGTTCCCTCGGATGCGTTCACTTGGATAAAAGGCAAGCATATCCTGCACTTTGGTGGTGAGGTGTTGATGGAGGAGGATAACTCGACTCCGTGGGGCGGCGTTAATGGGGCAACCGTGACCTTTACCGGCCAGTACACCACCAGCAACCCCCTTGTCCAAGTCGGCTATGCCGACTTTCTATTGGGAGATGTGCAGGCATGGAATGCAGCCACTCAACCGGAACACTACATGCGGGCCAAGAACCCTTCGTTCTTTGCTCAGGACGACATCAAGTTGCGGCCGAACTTGACCGTTAACCTCGGAGTGCGCTCAGAAACGCATGGCGGATCGAGCGAAAAGTACAACAATGTGGGCGGATTTGACCCGACCATTCCCAATCCGGTGCCCAGTAGCCCCCTTTATCCTACCAACACCTAAGGCTCGATTTGGTTTGCCGGCCTGAACGGGGCGCGGAGTAAAAACTTCGCGACGAAGACCATCGTGATGCCTCGCCTCGGTTTCGCGTACACACCTACGCAGAACTGGGTCTTCCGCGGCGGCATGGGGCAATTCGCTACACTGTGGAGCGAGGATACCGTGGGCGGAGTGATGGGCTTCGGCTCAGGCTGCGGCTTTCCCAACTTGTGTGGCGCTGTGGGCAGTTCGTCCACTTCCAGCACAACAACACCTGTGGTGCAGCTATCGGGGAGTGGGGCGAATCTGCCCATGGTTACAGGTGCTGCAGCCCGCAACCCTCTTTCCTACATCACCCCTGCAACTCCTCAGGGAAGCGGCGGGTCTATCCCCTATACCCCTTATCATCTCCCAATTCAGAACGGCTGGCAGTGGACGGCGGGCGTGCAACGGCGTTTGCCCGGAAATATGGTCGCCGAGGCCCAATATGTCGGCAGCCACTGGGATAACATGATGTTCGAGGCAGATGTCAACCAGCTTCCCGCGAATAAGCTCGGCCAAGGCCAGACGGCAAGGCCGTACCCGCAGTTCTCCGGCATTGGTGTCGGTTCCGGCGGCTCGCGCACCGGCCTCTACACTGGCGTTTCGAACTACGAGGCAGCGCAGTTCATGCTTCACAAGCCTATCAGCCATGGCTTGGCGGGCGAACTCGCTTACACATGGTCGCGGCTGTATGATGACATGGACGATTCCGGCTGGGGGGAACAGTTCGGCACCGTGTACTATCAGGACGCTTATAATCCCTCGGCCAACTATGGACCCTCGAATTTCAACCGGCCCAACGCGCTGAAAGGGTCGGTGATCTATATGGTGCCGCTCGGGAAAGGACACCAATATTTCAACTCGACCTTAGCCGATGCGGCGCTGGGCGGTTGGCAAGCATCAGCTTCCTTCCAGGCCGAATCGGGAGTTCCGTTTACGGTGATTATGAACAGCTCGATCCCGAGTGGCTCACTGGGTGGAAGTGATGGCAATAATCAGGCGGCTCTCTATCCTAACCGAATGGGAAATCCGAATGCGGGGAACCAGTCGATCAACCAGTGGTACAACCAGCTCGCTTATGCAGCGCCGGCGTGAATACCTTCGGCACCAACCCGAGAAATTCGCTGCGTGGGCCTGATCTATCGAATTTCGACTTCTCATTGGCCAAGAGCTAGGGTATACCGGGATGGGAGTCAGGCAAAGTGCAGATTCGGATGGATGCGGAAAACATCTTTAACCATCCAAGCTTCCAAAATCCCAGCAACGCCCTCAATCCAACCGCTCTGTCCATCGGGTGTTCCGGATCCAAGCGTCGCACAGATCACAGCAACCACCATCACCGGTCGAACGGTGATGCTCACAGGTCGATTCTCCTTCTAGGATGCAGAGGGTGGTATCCGTAGTAAACGAAAGGGCCGGCGGTCGAAGCCCCCGCCCTTTCGTGTTGTACTTGCATTCACGCTGATCACTTCGCGGGTCCGAGGGATCCAAACCTTGGCTGACCCGACTTCACATCGTGGGAGCGGACTCACGAATTTCATCAACCATCCAAGCTTTGAGGCTCCGAATAACCAACTCATCGCGACGGCTCTTGCATTGGGTATCCCGAATCCAAGCGTAGCCGCGATTACGGCAACCTCCAACAACGGCCGCACCATGCAGGCCTATGCCAGATTCTCCTTCTAGAAGGATCAGTAGAAAGGCGTTTCCGAAAACCAGAAGGACGGCGGCATCCGCCGTCCTTCTTTATTGCCGGCAGAGCATGCAATCTGGGCGATATCATTGGCAAAGGTAAATGTTTATGCCCGTCGCAACCTTGGCGTGATGCTATTTTTTCAAGGAGACGATGCCGGTGCGCTTCCGCAACTACGAGCTGCTCTCAAACTGCGGCCTACTTGTGGCGCCGAGCAATAGAGGGATTTGTGATAACAAGAAGAAGCTTCGTCAAGGCCGGGTCCTTGTTTGGCTGTGTCGCCGCAACCGGTGAGGCTCGATTGCCGGCCTTGGCACAAGACAATTCTTCTCCCGCTGACACCAACTCTCCAACCGGCGATCCTTGGACCAGCGGTGGAATGGGTATGTCTTCCACCAGCATGGTGATTCATCGCCGTGCAGCGGGGCCTCTGCGAGACAATTCCATCGCCTATCTGGAGTACTGCCACGGCCTCGGCGCCATTGGTGTCCAGATGGAGGTCAAGGGCGATCTGGCCAGGTTTCGTCAGCGAGCCGAAAACCTCAATATGTTCGTTGAGTATGAGGCCAGGTTGCCCGAACGCCCGGATGACGATCTGTCTGTCTTCGAGAAGTCTCTCGAAGACGCCAAGGCGGTCGGCGCAACTTGCATGCGTGTCATCAGCACCACCCATCGACGGTATGAATTTTTTACGACAATGGCGGATTACCAGGATTGGAAGAACCGCAGTACCGCGGTCGTGGAAAAGATTGTGCCCCTCGCCGAGAAACACAGGGTCATCCTGGCGATGGAAAATCATAAGGACCGGACCGCGGATGAGTTTGTGGCGTTGTTGAAGCAGATCTCCAGTGAGTACTACGGATCGTTGATCGATTTTGGCAATAATATCGCTCTATGTGAGGAGCCAATGAGTGTGGTCCGCAAGCTGGCGCCCTACGTGAAAAGCATGCATCTCAAAGACATGGCGGTGAAACCATACGATCAGGGCTTTCTGCTTTCCGAGGTGGTCTGCGGGAGAGGCTTCTTAGACCTGAAGGGCATGGTCACCCTGTGCCGAAAATCGAATCCCAAGGTTCACATCAATCTGGAGATGATTACCGACCATGTCTTGAAGGTTCCAGTGCGGACCGATGTGTATTGGGTCACTTTTCCGGACCGTCGCGCGACCGCCCTGGCGGCTATTCTAAAACTCGTGAACGAGTACGCCTCACAAGAAATGCCGCGGACCGGCAACTTGTCTCAAGACGAGTTGTTGGCGCGCGAGGAAGACAACAATCGACGCTCCTTGGTTTGGGCAAGAAACAACCTGGCGGTTTCCTGGCTTGCTTGAGTATGCCACCTGCCTTCGTTACAGCCCGTCGTTTTTTGCTGGGTATCAAATTTGGTTATCGATCTCAAAAGGATTTTCTGGATGCGCCATCCACTTCTCATTGCGATTTCCGCTGGTGGTTTAGCGCTTCTTGCGGCAATAGCGATTAGTCAGGAAACGCAAAACGCCGCTCCGCCCAGCAACCCGCCGAAGACGAACACCACGCCGCCTGGCGCGAGCCGCGCCGGCTTCAACGGCACGCCGGAACAACGGGCCGCTGCGACCCGCGTCTTTCTCGGCCTTGGTCCCGAGCCGGACAAGGCGGCAGCGGCACGCGGCGCGCCGCTGTTCCAGCAGAACTGCGCTTTTTGCCACGGACCGCAGGCACGCGGCGCGGAAGGCCCCAGCCTGATCACCTCCGACGTCGTGCTGGGCGACGATCATGGCGAGCATCTGGTGCCGTTCCTGAAGAAGCGGCCGCCCGGAAAAGGGCATGCCATCCTTTGCCGGCATGCCCGATGACCAGCTCAAAGACATTGCCGAATTTCTCCATCTGCAGGTCGAGGATGTCGCCAACCGCGGCACCTATCATGTGCTGAACATTCTGGTCGGCGATGCCGCCAAGGGACAAACGTATGTCGCCGCCAACTGCATGTCGTGCCATACCGCCGCCACCTTCGCGCATATCGCAAGCAAGTTCCGCTCTCCCGACCAGCTTCAGCGCGGCTGGATTTGGCCGGCGCGTCCAGCGGACAATTCGCTCGCCATCACCGCAACGGTGAAAACGGCGGACGGCGCCACGATCTCCGGCCGCGTCACCCAGGTCAGCGATTTTCGCATTACGCTGGTGGACAGTGACGGACAGACCCATGTGATTGACCGGGTACCCGGAGTAGATGTCGCAGATGAAGGATCCGCTCGCGCCGCACCAGGCGATGGTCATGACCCTCAAGAATGACGACATGCACAACGTCACTGCTTACCTGGAGACGCTTAAATGAGACTTGCCGACTGCGCTTTGCGCAGGCAGTCGCGGCTGCTGCCCTGGGCGGCCCGGCGCTTGCCGCACCCAACGTCTCGCTCGACCCGCAAGCCATCGGAAAGCCGCCGATCGACAACTGGACCACTTTCAACGGCGATTACAGCGGCCAACGCTACAGCACGCTGACCCAGATCACGCCCGCCAATGTGAACCAAATCGCCCAGCAATGGGTTTACAAAATTACCGGCGTCGGTTCGCAGCGGGGCGGCCCGAAGCCCGCGATCAAATGCACGCCGCTTCTGGTCAACGGCGTTCTCTACATCACCATTCCGGACCATGTTTGGGCGCTCGATGCGCGCAACGGCAAGGAATTGTGGCATTACGACTGGGTCGATCATGGCGGCCATCTCATCGGCCAGCGCGGCGTCGGCATCTGGAAGACCACGGTCTATTTCCTCACCCCCGACAATTGGCTGATCGCCCTTGACGCCACGACCGGCAAAGAGCTGTGGCGGAAAAATTTCGCCGACGCGCGTAAGCAATATTTCTCCACCTCGGCGCCGCTGATCGTGAAGAACCATGTGATTGTCGGTGTCGGCGGCGACGCGATGGACATGCCCGGCTTTCTCGATTCCTTTGATCCGGTGACTGGCGACCTGCAATGGACCTGGTGGTCTACCCCGCGCAAGGGTGATCCGGCGCTCAAGACCTGGCCCAATGAAGCCGCTTCCGAACATGGCGGCGGGATGACGTGGATGCCGGGCACCTACGATCCTGAACTCAATCTACTATTTTGGGCCACGGGCAACACCAATCCTGTATTCGCGGGTCAGGGGCGCCCTGGCGCAAATCTATGGACGGAATCTATCGTCGCGCTCGATGCCGACACCGGCAAGCTGAAATGGTATTTCCAGGTCTCGCCGCACGACACGCACGACTTCGACAATACAACCACGCCGATCCTGTTCGACAAGGTGATTGACGGAAAGCCGCGCAAGTTGGTTTCGCAAGCGGCGCGCAACGGCTTCTTTGTGACTCTCGATCGCGTCACCGGCAAATATCTTGTAGTCAAGCCCTTTGTCCCGCTGGATTATTACTCGGGCCTGTCGCCGCAAGGCGAGCCTATCCCGATTCCGGACAAGGATCCCAGCGTCGGCGGCTCGATCAATATCGTGAACGCCACCAATTGGGAGGCGCCCGCCTACAATCCCGCACCGGTCTGTTCTATGTGAACTCGGTCGAAGGAAAGGCAATTTATTATCTGACCGACAACAGCGCCCATCCCTCCGGCTACGGAGGCACGGGCGCGGCATCGGGCTCTCCAAGCGTGTGCTGCAAGGCGATCGATCCGCTCACCGGCACCCGGTCTGGACGCATGAATATCCAAATCTGAACAATGCGCCAGTCACGTACGGCGTCCGAGTCTCCTTACCACCGCGGCCAATCTGCTCATCACCGGCGACGATCAGAAGAACCTGATCATCTACAGCGCCGACAAAGGTGAGGTGCTTTGGCACCATGAAGTGACATGCGAACCAGTCAAACGGGCCGATCACTTACATGCTTGACGGCAAACAGTGGATCCTCTTAGGCGCCGGCGACAGCCTCTACGCCTATAGTCTGAATAAATAGTTCGCACAGCGGCCGTGAAAGCGCTCTAGACATTTTGCCTGTTTGATCGAGTCGAACTTTTCTTGTCCAGTCTCTCTCTTGCCGGTCCGGTAGATTCGCGGACGATTAGTTCAGGTTCTACGGCGGTCTCCTGAGGTGTCCTGGTGGCGGAGGAAGGCCGGAGCTGCTCGAGCAGTATCTGAACGGCTAACTCGCCCATATGATGAAGGGGCTGCCGAATCGTGGTGAGTCTCGGTGTCTGGAATGCTGCTTCTTTGATGTCGTCGAAACCAACCACAGACACATCCTGAGGAACCCGCAGTTGTGCATCATGAAGTGCGCGAATGGCGCCAAAGGCGGCAATATCATTGAAGGAAAGAACTGCAGTGAAGCTGCGCTGGTGAGCCAGCAGTTGCTCGATGACTGGATATCCCAGTTCAGGCGATGTCAAATCCTTGTCCAGCTGGATGGTCAACTCGGGCCGAATGGATAGCCCAAGCTTCCTTGCCACTCTCACAATGGCCTGCCACCTCTCGTCGGAATCCGAGCTATAAGGCTGACCGCGCATAAAAGCGATGGTTCGGTGGCCTAGATCGTAAAGATGACAAAGCGATAGTTCCGCCGCCCGGTGATGATCGAGGGTTACGTTCTTGACCCCATTGATGGGCCTGTGGCCCGCTACCGCAACCACCGGGAGCGGGAGCGCATGCGCCAACCGGGTATCGACCGCAATCAGTCCCTCTGCGCCGCGCCTCATTAACATGCGGGGATACTGCTCGATAAGATCAGCACGGTGCCGGTGATGGGCGATGAAGTAAAAATAGTCCTCTTGGAGAAGGCGGTCCCCGATTCCGCTCATCACCTCTGCGTGGTAGCCGTCGGCGAGTACCGGAACCAGGATGCCAATCGTCATGGTGCGGCGGCTTCGCAACGATCGGGCAAGAAAACTGGGCTCGTAATTGAACTTGAGCGCTGCGGCGCGGATACGTTCCCGTGTAGCTTCAGGAATGGAGCGCCCAGGCACCTTGTTTAAGACAACTGAAACCGTGGCCGGATCGAGGTCGAGGTAAGCCGCGAGAGTCTTGAGACTAATAGGTCCAGCAGCGGTACTACCGTCGCGTTTAGGCCTGCCCATGTTGCTGCTGCGACCTCATCGAGCTTGCGCTTACTACAGATATTATAGGCCGTGATACCATCTAGACAAGCGATTGTCTAAATAAAACTGTCCGGCTTGTTCGATTGGTTGCATGGTTACATGGTTACATGCTATTGTCCCCCCAACGTAAATTCGATGGGCAATATACCCGCGAATGCGATGACAGGCTGGAGTGACAACCCGTCGAAAACTGTCGTGGACTGGTCTTCGCGTGTCCCCATCCTTTAGTGTTCCGGCTTGCATATGGAAACAGTACGCTTTGCGCGATTGTACGGTTCCCCAAAGCGGACAGATTTCCTCAAAAATGGGTAGCACGGTGGCTACGACGTTCAACGGTGGACAGAAATGCCTGGAGAATGACACTTCGCAGCTGCAGAAGAGTCTGAGCTGCCAGTTGAAGATTTGCGCGCATTCTCCCGCGACATTCTGCTAATTGTTTCGCAGTACAATCATGGGTTCGGTTTGAGCCGCGCGATATGCCGGCGCAATGCTCGCTGCCGAGGCCACCAGCAACAACAATATCGACACCCCGGCAAACGTCAGCGGGTCGAGAGGCTGCACACCGTACAGTAAGGTTGCGATGAGCCGTGAAAGGCACGCCGAAATGCCCAGTCCCACTGCCACGCCGGTTGCCGCCAGTGCCATTCCTCTCTTCAGAACCAGCCCCAGCACCTCGCCGCGTTGTGCACCTACAGCCTACCGTATTGCGATCTCCATGCTCCGTTGTTGCACGATAAATCGGTAATGGAGCATCACCACCGGCTGCGGCTCCTGGCCGTCGGGGGAATCGAAAGGGCCAGGATTGCGGCCGAGCAGGGGCGGAACGCCGAGGGTGGGGAACGTCTCTCCGACTCCGGAGAATGCGACGACGTCCTCGGGAATGTCGCCTCCCGTGACTGCCAGGTTCTGGCGGTTCCAGGTGGCAACGCTCTCGAAGGCTTGCACCTTGCGCAGTTCCCGCAGCTCAGGTCCCAGGAGCCATTCGTCGAAGATTTCGCCGTGCTGATCCCGGATGCTGAGGTTGCACAACCGATCGATGTCAGCGTAAGGAAAGGGATGGAGCAGCACGTCGTAAACCACGCTAAAGACGGTAACGGTTGCACCGATGCCGAGGGTCTGGGCTTTCGACCAGCTGCCGTATTGCGTAACGGAGATCCTGAAGCAACGTCTGCATCTCTCCCTCCTCGCCGCAGGGGATGGCAGCTATGGTCGCACGCCCGGGGTGCACCGGTCACATGCTTTTGGATTTCGAATGCAAGTTGGGGATTGCCAATGCATTCGCTGATCTACTCCGGCAAATACATTTTGCAGAACAAGCGCAGGCAGTGAACTCAGATTCAACGCAGGTTGCCGGCGTCGATGCTCATGAAGCGGGGGTAGCAATTCGCAATGACAAGGTTCAAGCGTTGTTGCTGACAGCCCGCGAGTTGTGTGGTTACTATCACATCTTTGGTAATGCAATTTGTAGATTCAGATGAGGAAGATAGAAAGCGAGCAATAGTGGACAGACTTAGGAGTGCCCTCGTGGAATTCTTGCATCTTAAGGTAAATAGCCCGCAACAGCAAGGTACAGCCGGGCAATCAGAAAGATGATTTGGCAAGGTGGTCCAAGATGCGCACAAGCCGTTTGTTATCGCTAGCTCCTTTGATACTGGCCATACCGGCCACCCTGTTCGCGCAGTTGAGCATGTCTATCAGGGTCGCTCCGCCCGAACTGGTAGCGTACTCTCAGCCTAGTTGTCCACAGAGCGGTTATTTGTGGACGCCTGGCTATTGGGCTTATGGCGGTGAAGGCTATTTCTGGGTGCCCGGCACATGGGTTGAGCCGCCCGCCGTTGGCCAGCTATGGACTCCTGGTTACTGGAGTTATGGCAACAATGGCTACGCCTGGAATGAGGGTTACTGGGGACCCACTGTCGGCTTCTATGGTGGTATCAACTACGGCTTCGGCTATGGTGGTGTCGGCTATGGTGGTGGATATTGGAATAATGGAGCCTTCGAGTACAACCGCTCGGTGAATAACGTAGATGTGGCAACCTTTCGCAACACTTACGAGAAGACCGTAAGCAACGGCAGGGCGGGAAACCATGTTAGCTACAACGGTGGCCGCGGGGGAACAACCGCTCGCCCGACCGCTGCAGAAGAGACCGCGGCACATGAGCGTCACGGTCGGGCAACGGCCGAACAAACAAGGCATCAACAGGCCGCCAGCAGGAACCACGAACTATTGGCGTCCGTGAATCATGGCAAGCCGCCAATCGCGGCAACCTCCAAACCAGGAGCGTTTACCGGTAACGGTGTGGTGGCAGCCAATGGTGCTGCAGCCGAGAAGAGGGCAGCGGCGCCTCGCACGACGGAGAGCAAGGCAACCGAGAAGAGAGCAGCGGCGCCTCGCACGACGGAGAGCAAGGCAACCGAGAAGAGAGCAGCGGCACCTCGCACGACGGAGAACAAGGCAGCCGAGAAGAGAGCAGCGGCACCTCGCTCAAATGAGAACAAGGCGACCGAGAAGCAGGCAGCGGCTACTCGCACGAATGAGACCAAGGCGACCGAGAAGAGAGCAGCGGCAACTCGCTCAAATGAGAACAAGGCGACCGAGAAGCAGGCAGCGGCTACTCGCACGAATGAGAACAAGGCGACCGAGAAGAGGGCAGCGGCTACTCGCACGAATGAGGACAAGGCAACTGAGAAGAGGGCAGCGGCTACTCGCACAAATGAGGACAAGGCAACTGAGAAGAGGGCGGCGGCTACTCGCACGAATGAGACCAAGGCGACCGAGAAGAGGGCAGCGGCTACTCGCACAAATGAGAATAAGGCAACTGAGAAGAGGGCAGCGGCAACTCGCTCAAATGAGAACAAGGCGACCGAGAAGCAGGCAGCGGCTACTCGCACGAATGAGAACAAGGCGACCGAGAAGAGGGCAGCGGCAACTCGCTCAAATGAGGACAAGGCAACTGAGAAGAGGGCAGCGGCTACTCGCACAACTGAGAATAAGGCAACCGAGAAGCAGGCAGCTGAACCTCGCTCGAATGAGAATAAAAAGGCTCATGTGCAGACTGCTCATTCGCAGCCTCCTGCAGCAGCTTCTGAACACGCTGCACCCCGCACTGAAGCTCGCGCTGCGAGCGTTCCTGAGAGAAAATCATCTGGAGGTGAAGAACAGCCTCGTCAGTAGCGAACTGACTACGGCGTAATGCGTCAGGCAGCTTGAGGTATAAGAAGGTCGATTAGCTTTCATACTGGCGCGGGCCCACTCCCTTGGGCTCGCGCGATTTACTTTCTGGCGTCCATGCGTAGAGACGCTCGACAACTTGGAGCGCACTCGCTCAAATGCTCGAGGAACAGCGCACGTCTCTCCAAGCTCTCGGACTTTAGCCTTTCTCACAATAGCAGCGCGGAGGCAAACGCCGTTCTCCCTGTCCACTCACAGGAAAAAGAGATGTCCTCGACCAGCAGGCTGGTCCTTCCTTGGCCCGCGGATTGAATACGACAAAGCCCGCACTCCGCTCGTCAGGGATGGTGTATACCAATCTCCATCCCAACCTCTACATGCAGGACCTGAGGGGCGCTCAGTAATCGCCTTCATTGTGAGTGAAATCCGCGCAAAACGAGAGCCTTCGTCCGAAAAGCGTTATCTTGTAGGTCTGAGTGAAGCAAGACATCTATGCGTCCGAAGGAGTCGTCAGTGGGAAAAAGATACGCCAACATCCTGGAAACAGTCGGCAACACGCCGGTGATCAAGATCAACAAATTGGCCCCGGCCCACGTCAACCTGTTTGTCAAAGACGAGGCATTCAATCCTCTTGGTTCCGTTAAGGATCGTCTGGCTCTGGGTGTGATTGAGGATGCGGAGAAGACGGGGCGGCTCAAGCCGGGCCAGACGGTTGTCGAGGCTACGAGCGGAAACACAGGGATCGGCTTGGCAATGGTGTGCGCCCAAAAAGGGTATCCTCTGGTCGTCACGATGGCGGAGACGTTCAGTGTGGAGCGGCGTAAGCTGATGCGCTTCTTGGGAGCGAAGGTTGTGCTCACGCCTGCAGCAGGCCGAGGCTTTGGCATGGTCGCCAAAGCGATCGAACTCGCGGAGGCTCACGGCTGGTTCCTCACCCGCCAGTTCGAGAACGAAGCCAATGCCGACATGCATTCACGAACGACAGCCCGGGAAATTGTTGAAGACTTCAAAGGCGAAAGATTGGATTACTGGGTTACGGGATTCGGCACCGGGGGCACTCTCAAGGGCGTAGCGCGGGTGCTCGCGAAAGAGAGGCCGGAGACGAAAATCATCCTCTGCGAGCCGGAGGTTGCTCCCATGGTTTCAAGCGGCATTCAGCAGCAGCGTAATCCGGATGGATCGCCGGCCGCACCCCATCCCGCGTTTCAACCTCACCCGTTGCAAGGCTGGAGTCCCGACTTCGTCCCGAAACTGGTGGGGGACGCGATGGACATGAAGGTCATCAGCCAGATTCTGCGGGTCGAAAATGCGGAAGCAATGCGCTGGAGTCGGGAACTGGCCCGCAAGGAAGGAATCTTCGTTGGCATTTCGTCCGGTGCGACCTTCGCAGCAGCGTTGCGCGTGAGCGCGGAGGCGCCGGCGGGATCGACGATTCTGTGCATGCTGCCCGACACGGGGGAACGCTATCTGAGCACACCACTGTTCGCCGACATTTCCGTCGACATGACCGCGGAAGAGCTGGAGATCTCGCGTTCGACACCAAGCGCCTGGTTGACGCCTGCGCAATAGGACTACCCCGCACGTAAAGTCGCGGATGCCACAGCCAAGATAAGAGGTGCTTAGGTGCCTGTGTCGAGGTGAAAGGTCTTGTTGTAGGGCTCGACCGGGAAGCCTTTCGCCTTCCAGGCGGCCAGGCCGCCCTTGAGGAACTTTACTCGCGATATATCTACATGGGGAACCAAGCCCTGTGCCCTGTGGGCGATGGCCCGGCTCGTCTTATCGCTCGGGCAAGTGCAATACACAACGAGTTCCTTATCTACGGGGATAAGCGTCGGATTCGCAGTCACCTCCTCGGGAGAAAGCCTCTGGGCCCCGGGGATGATTTCTGAGTCTGCCAACAGGTCCAGGGGTTGGCGAACGTCCAGGACCAACACCTCATGGTGCGCAACGATGAGGTCATGGAGCGCTTCCGGCGTGATGCTGAGCCGTTCCATCTCGCGGCGGGTCCTGATTCGCCTTATCCATATCACAGCCAATGCGCCCCAAATAATGACTGCAATGACGCTAAGAATCAGATTCATCTCCAGCCTCCCTTTGGTAAAGGTTTGTGGTCGTTAGATTAGCAAGCCAGGGGAAATGATTCGAGACTGTTCTCCATAACTCCAATCTGGGAAGGATCGGGGAAAAGCGAGATGGGACTCAGATTGCCGCCCCGGCTAAGGTGGCTTCCTCCACCCGGACGGCGCCGGCGAAAAAGGTCACCGTCTTTCCTGGAACAGCGGCCGGCCGTTCTCCCGGCACGACAATGCCTGCCAGATTGAGCGGGTCCGCCGCCGCCACGGTAATCTCCTCATCGGCCTTTGCCGCCGAACGCATGCGCGTCTCGCGCAGTGACGCCACCGCTTCCGGCACGGCAAACTGCTCACCGCCAAAGCCACTCAGGAATCGGCCTCCGCGCACGCTTCCCCGCGCCTCCAGCCGGCGGAACATGCCCAGCAGCTCGCGCCAGCGGGGTATGGTCGTCTCCCGCTCCAGTACGTCGCGGAAGACCACTCCGTAACGCCGCAGGAGCATCCAGCAAGCGGACTCAATCTCGGCCTCGCGCCGCTCCGCCTGGGCGCCCGCACTCTCAGCCGGCGCCCGCCGCCGGGTTGAGCAGACTCCAACGCCCGACGGTGTTGCGCGGCCGTCACGCTCTTGATGCCATCCTTCAGAGCCCCCTGAAAGACCGCCCTGCGCCGCGGGTCGATGAGCACCCGCAGGCTGTCAAAGCCGTCGGCGGTGACCAGGCCGGCCGCCACCAGCTCCCACAGCGCACGGTTCACCTGCTCCGCAGGGGCGCCCAACCCGCGTACCAGGTCGCCGGCGAAGACCGCTCCGTATTGCGCCAGGTGGGCGCGCGTCTGCCATGCCAATTCGCTCAGGCAGGCCTGTAAGGCGGGCTCGGGAATCGCGCGCTCAGCCAGGCATCGGTCCATCCACAGCGCCTCCGCGCGCAGGAAGAAGGTGACGGGCGCCATGCTCGTGGGCACCACCCGCCTGGGGGCCGAGAAGTCGACTCCATGGGTGGCAAACGCCGGGTGGGGGGAGATTCGTCCCCATCCCACCACCCCCTCCAGGCAAAGGACATCCAGCCATCGCGGATCGTAACCGGCAACGCGCTGGGGCAAAAGCGTCCGCTCCCACTCGATCGCCGGCGCCTCAAAGCCCTCGAGCAGGCGTAGCGCCTCCAGCACTCCCGATTCACCGCTCAGCTGCGAGCGCGGCGCCACCCGCTGCCAGCGCAGCAGCCATTGCATATAGACCGCTGGGGTCACCGGCTCGATCTGCTTGCGCAGCCCGGCCAGCGTCCGCTTGTGGATGCGCTGCAGCAGCCGCCGCTCGCACCACTCCACATCCTCGTCGCGGACGGCCTCAGTTCCGCAGCCCTCGAATACTCCGCGCAGGATCGTGCCCTGCATCTCCATTGCCAGCATGGCCGCCCAGATCGCTGCCGGATCCATCCCCAGCCGTGCGCCCAACGTTCGCGAAGTTACCGGACCGAGCAGCGCCATCCATCCCTGCACGCTCTTGCGTACCACTTCGCCGCCCAGCAACTCTTTTGCTTCCGCGGGGCAGGAAAGTTCTCGCTCGAAGACGACTGCCGGCCACAAGAGGCGAAGGTGTTGCACCCTTTCCGCCGCCACCAGGTATCGGCGTCCGGCATGCTCGGCCATCAGTGGCCCGCCCCTGGGCCTCCAGGCGCGCAAAGAACAAGGGCCATGGAGTGCCCCGTCTGCGGCCTGAATTTCCTCCGGCACAACGACCAGCGAACAGAGCAGATCGTGCAGCTCGTGCTCGTCGCGCAGGTCGGGCCAGCACTCTTCGCGCAGCTCGGCAATCGCGGCGGGATCGAGCCGGCCCGCTTCGCCCAACACCTTATCCGGCACCATGCCGCGCATGCTGACGGCGCGGGCACGGCGCTCCTCGAGCGGCGCATCATCGAGAAAGGCGTATGGATTGGCATTCAGCAGCTCATGCGCGAAGGCGGAGGGCGTCGCGTATCGACGGCCAGGCAGCGAATCGCGCCCGTGCGGATCCCTGCGAGCAGCCTGATCAGCCCCTCCAGATCCATCGCCTCGCTCAGCACGTCCTTCATTACTTCGCGAATCAGAGGATGGACGGGGATCTCGATGTCGCCCTGGATGTTCTCCTGGCAGGCGGCGACCTGGGGAAAGACGCTGGCCAGCAGATCGTCGGAGCGGGTGCGCTGGATCTGCGGCGCGATGCGTTTGCCGTTTTGAAACCGTAACAGTTGCAAACTGCGGCCGGCATCCCAGCGCCAGCGCGCGCGGAAGATCGGCGAGTCGAGCGAGGCCTGCTCCAGCAGCTCGGTCACCGTCTGCTCGGTCAGAAAATCGAAGACGTCGCTCAGCGGGAAGCTGTGCTGCTCGGCCAGCGAGATGTTCAGCCCGTTATCGGTCGCCGCCGCCTGCAGCTCGAAATTGAAGCCGCGGCAGAAGCGTTTCCGCAGCGCCAATCCCCATGCCTTGTTGATGCGGCCGCCGAAGGGCGCGTGCAGAATCAACTGCATCCCGCCGCCCTCGTCGAAGAAGCGCTCGGCGATGATGGTGTCGAGCGTGGGCACGGCTCCCAGCACCGCGCGTCCGGCGACGATATAGCCGATCATCTGTTCGGCGCCCGCATCATCCACGCAACATTCCTGCTTCAGCCACGCCACGGTCTCCGCCACCTGGAGGTTCGGTCTGGCTGATGTATCCCGGGAGCACATCGCCGGTCCGCGCGCTGATCTCCTGCCGCAGAGTCGGAGACGAAGCGTGACAGCTCGAGCGTCCGCTGCGGAGCCTCGCCGCGCCAGAAGGGCACATTGGGCGGCTGCCCGTGCGCGTCCTCCACCAGCACCCGTCCCGCGCTCTCCACGCGCTGGATGCGCCAACTGGTATTGCCCAGCAGAATCACGTCGCCGGCCGACGACTCGACGGCAAAGTCCTCATCGAGGGTGGCGATCTGAACGCCTTCCGGCTGCACGATGACGGAATAGAGCGCGGTGTCGGGAATGGCGCCGCCATTGGAAACAGCGATGGTCCGCGCGCCGCGCCGCGCTTGCATGCGCCCATGCACGCGATCGCGCAACAGATAGGCGCCGTAGCGTCCGCGGCTGGCTTCGATGCCCTCAGCCAAAAGGCAAAGAATCTCCTCGAACTCCTCGCGCGTCAGGCCGCTGTAGGGGTGCGCACGGCGCAGCACCTCGTAGAGCGCATCTTCCTCCCATGGCTCCGCCGCGCAGGCGGCGACGATCTGCTGCATCAGCACGTCGAGGGGGCACTCAGGGATCTCCAGCCGGTCCAGCACGCCCGCGCGCATGGCGCGAACCAGCGCCGCCGACTCCATCAGGTCGTCGCGCGTGGTGACGAAGAAGCGTCCCTTGGGAATGGCTCCGCGCCAATGCCCGGCGCGGCCCACGCGCTGCATCGCCGCGGCGATGGCCCGCGGAGAGCTCATCTGGCAGACCAGGTCGATGCTGCCGATATCGATGCCCAGCTCCAGCGAGGCAGTGGCGACCAGCAGCCGGATCTCGCCGTTCTTGAGCTTGCGCTCGGCTTCGAACCGCAGCTTCCGCGAGAGACTGCCGTGGTGCGCGGCTACATTCTCCGCACCCAGCCGCTCGCCCAGGGCAAAGGCCAACCGTCTCCACCATTCGCCGCGTATTGACAAAGACCAGTGTCGACCGGTGCTGCAAGGCCAACTCGGCCAGGCGTTCGTAAATGTCGTCCCAAATTGCATTGGTCGCCACCGATCCCAGTTCCTCATCCGGCACCTCAACGCCCAGGTCCAGTGCGCGATGCTTGCCCTACCTGCACGATGGCCACGTCTTGCGCGCGGCCCCCCAGAAAGCTGGCGACCAGCTCGATCGGGTTCTGGGTCGCGGAAAGCCCGATGCGCAGCGGCGGCTGCGATCTTCCGCTGATCAGGGCGCCCGGGCTCAGCCGGTTCTCTCCACGTACCAGCGCATCCAGGCGCTCCAGGGTGAGGGTCAGATGGGCGCCCCGCTTGTCATCGGCGACGGCATGGATCTCGTCGACGATCACGGTCTCGACGTGCCGCAAGATTGTTGCGGCTCTTCTCCGCGGTCAGCAGGATGTAGAGCGACTCCGGCGTGGTCACGAGGATATGCGGCGGCCGCTTGAGCATGGCCCGGCGCTCCGCTGGCGAGGTGTCGCCCGTGCGCACCGCGGTGCGGATCTGCGGGCACAAGTAGCCGCGCTCCAGGGCCAGTTGCTGAATCTCCTCGCAGCGGCTGCTCCAGGTTTTTCTGCACATCGTTGCTGAGCGCTTTGAGCGGCGAGACGTAAACCACTTCGGTGGTGCGTGCGAGCGAGCCGGCGATCGCTTTGCGGATCAGCTGGTCGATGCAGATCAGAAATGCGGCCAGCGTCTTGCCCGAGCCGGTGGGCGCGGAGATCAGTGTCGGTCTGCCGGCAAGGATCGGCGGCCAGCCGAGCTCCTGGGGAGCGGTCGGGGTGCCAAACCTCCCGATAAACCACTCCCGCACCACGGGATGCGCCCAACCCAGCGCATCGGGGTCTTCAACTTCATGGGTGCTGGATTGCGGCGGACGCATGCGTCCATTCTAGAGCGGTGTCACGATTACCGTGTCCGATCCGGCCTCAGTAAGGCTTGGCCACGAACCGGGTTGCAACTCAGAGGAAGCCGTGTTTCTTGTTGGCGTGCCAATTGGACACTTCCTTCTTGAGTGCGGGAGGAGTCGTTTTTCCCCAAAGGGCATGGTTCCAGGTGACTGCCTGCAGTCCATCGTGGCTGGGCGAGAAGACCATCGGTGGATCGGTAGGCTTGCCCTCAACCGCGTCAAAATTGACGGTGATCTGACTTCCGGCATCGGTCCAATGTCCAAAGGTAGTGATCGCGCCTTTGCCGGGATCCTGAGTCACGGTAGCGGTGCCGTCCGGACCCAGGCTTACGCTGAATGCAGGACCGGCAGGAGCGGTCGGTGAGTCCGAATCCGGCGCTTCGGAACTGTAGATGCCGGCGTATTTCGAGACGGAGGCAAAAACGGGGGTTGCGGCCAGCGCCAGAACAACCACGGCGCCGGCTAGCACGACATGCAGGTAAGAGTGTTTGGTAGTTCTCATAGCCTTACCATGATTGCGCTAGCCAGAGACCAAGGCAAGATGCAGCTTGAAAACGAAAGTTGTACCAGGGCAAATCGCCGGGCCAAATCCGGGCGATTTGCGATGGGCCATGCAGGCATGCTTCGCCCTCACCCTGCCCTCTCCGCGCCCGTTCCTTAGAATGGTCCTATGGACTTATCTGCTGCTGAGCGCGCCCGCCGGATCCGCCTTATTCTCTTCGATGTCGACGGAGTCCTCACAGATGGCAAGATATGGACCCTCCCGCTTGCCGCCGTCAGCCAACCGGCCGCTGATCCAGCCGGGCAGACCTTCGAACCCAAGGGATTCCATGCCCAGGACGGGGTGGGGATTTCTCTCGCCCGCATCGGCGGCATTCATTGCGGCTTCGTCACCAAGCGCAGCTCTGAAGCCGTTGCCCAGCGCGCTCGCGCCCTGCGCATCGAATATGTCTACATGGGCCAGGACTACAAGATGCATGCCGTGCGCGAGATCATGCAGCGGGGGTCTTTCACGCTCGACCAGATCGCCTACGTCGGCGACGACGTGATCGACCTGCCCGTCATGCGCGTCTGCGGACTGGCCATTGCGGTCGCCAATGCACGTGACCAGGTGAAGGCCGCGGCCCACTACATCACCCCGAATGTTGGCGGCCAGGGAGCCGGCCGTGATGCCATCGATTTCGTCCTCGCGGCGCACGGAACACTCGATCAGTGCATCGAGGAATACCTCGATGAGCGTAATGCCGCCGCGGCCACCGGGGCCGCCACGTCCGACGGGCAGCGGGGGGCGTGACCGGCTCGCTGGCGTATGCTATCTCTTTGGGTTGCAAGATGATGTCCCAGCCTTTTCCATTCCTTAAACGCGCAGGAGCGTCGGCAAACTGATGTCCATTCAATCTGTTGGCAGGTCCCTTTTTCTTCTTTTTCTTCTTTTCTTTTCGACCTCATCCGCATGGCTTGGCAACCGGGCGTTCGCCCAGACATTCAAAAATTTCGACGGTGCGGTGAATGTCTTTGGGCAATTCTCGGGCACGTCGAATGGCAACGGCGTTCAGGACAAGCCAACCGACTCCCTGGGCGCATTAGGTACTTTTCGGCAATCCTTCAAACCCTGGTTGGGATACGAGGTCAATTACGGCTACACTCGCTTCGCCGAGCGGTATGCCGTGCTTCCTTTCGGTGTTCAGGTGCAAAACAACCTGCACGAGGTTTCCGTTGCGTATCTGGTGCAAGGGCCATCGTTTCTCGGCTTTCAGCCCTTCGGCGCGGTGGGAACGGCAGCCCTCATTTTCCTGCCGACGAGCGTGGGCGGGCAAAGATACACCCAACAGACGCGCGTACCGCTGCTTTACGAGTTCGGCGTCAACTATCCAATTCTTCACGTCGCACCTTGGACTGCGGTTGCAATATCGGGGCCTGCTCTACAAGACGCCGGATTTCGACTCGGCGCAACTGACGACGAACGCGCGACGGCAAACGTCCGAACCGACCGTGGGCGCCTATTTTCGGTTCTGACGTTCCCTTTGCGGCTGGAGATGAATGAATGAGCATTACGAGCAGTCGAACCATCCTGCCGGTCAAGATCCTGATCGTCGCTTTGACCGCCTTGTTTTGTGCGCAGCCGCTCTTTGCGCGGCCGGATGGAAAGACGAAGCACTGGGTCGGCACATGGGCGTCGGCTCCTTCGCTGGTTGCCCATAGCAAGAGCGCAGAGGACCGCCTGACGCCAGATGCGCAGCCCGGGGCGACAGGCGCCACGCTTCGCGAAGTCGTCCATGTGAGTATTGGCGGAGATATGGTCCGGGTGCGCTTTTCCAATCTGTACGGCGCCGGCCCGCTGGTAATTGGAGCCGCGGAGATCGCACAAACCCTCAAGGGCGCGGCTATCGTTCCGGGCAGTGGCCGTCCGCTCACCTTTCACGGGCAGCCGTCGGTCTCGATACCGAACGGCGCCTTGGTTCTGAGCGACCCCACTCCGTTCAAGTTTGCTCCGCTTTCGGATTTGACCGTAAGCTTCTATCTGCCCAACCCATTGGGTCCTGTAACCGAGCATCAACTGGGCGAAGCAACCAGCTATCATGCGCCAGGCAATGTAGTCTCTAGCGCTACCCTTGAGGCGCCTGCCACGGAGACAAGCTGGTATTACCTGAACGGAATCGATACCCTTGCTTCCGCCGAAGCGGGGGCCATCCTTACCTTAGGCGACTCCATCACGGATGGCGCCCGCTCCACCGTCGACACCAACCAGCGTTGGCCGGATGAGTTGGCGCGGCGCCTGCAGGCTGACCCAAAGTATCGCAATCTCTCGGTCTTGAATGAAGGCATCAGCGGCAATAAAATTTTGCTCGATGGCGCGGGCCCTAACGCGCTCGCTCGCTTTGATCGCGATGTGATTGCACAGAGCGGCGCCAGGTATCTGCTTATTCTCGAGGGCATCAATGACATTGGCCGCCTGCACAGCGACCCTACCGCAAACACCACCGCTGCCGACCTCATCTTCGCACTCGATCAGATGATCCAGCGTGCTCATGCGCATGGCATCGTAGTGATCGGTTGCACACTGACGCCTTATCATGGCGCCGGCTACTACAGCGACAGCGGGGAAGCGATCCGCAAAGCTGTGAACGACTGGATTCGGACCAGCGGCGCCTTCGATGGTTTTATCGACTTCGAGGCTGCGGTCAGGGACCCAAACCACCCGGACACATTCCTGCCTGACTATCAGCCCGGCGATCACCTTCATCCAAACGACACTGGATACAAGGTGATGGGGGACGCGATCGACCTGAAGCTGTTCACCCTGAAAGCAAAGCAGCCATAAGGCGCGGCACCAATGTTCCTCCTCATTGGCGGATTCAGCCGAAAAGCCTGGATTGGATGTACGACTGTCAGTTTCTCCCGGCCCGTAGGGCCGACTGCCAAACGTCAGCCCAGTCCGGCAGGGCTGGGACAACTTGCAACGTCCCGGAAGCACCCGCTACGGGAAGGAGCCTATGATGAACGTGATTCCAAGCGGATTGATTCATTTGGTTTCTAATCAGCCTGCGCGCAACGCGAGTAAGTTTATCGGAGTTCTGATGGTCTTGGCAGGTGTCCTTTGTGCACAGACACCGCCGCGGCCGCACATCGTTGGCATATCGCACTTTGCCGTCTTTGCTCATGACTATGAGAAGTCCCGCTCGTTTTACGGGGGCTTTCTCGGTTTTGAGGAGCCGTATTCGCTGAAAAATCCAGACGGGTCCGCTTCCATGACCTTCTTCAAAGTAAATGACCATCAGTATATTGAGCTGTTCCCCGAGCGCGAAGCGAACTCTGACAGGCTGAGCCACATTTCTCTCGAGACGGACGACATCGAAGCGCTGCGAGTCTATCTCGCCTCGAAGGGCGTAAAAGTACCAGACCACGCAAATCATGCAAGGATCGGAAATCTTAGCTTTAACATTACCGATCCAGCCGGTCACCAGGTGGAGATGGTGCAGTATATGCCCGGTGGAAAGACTGTAGCCGCTTATGGCAAATACATGAGCGACACCCGCATCTCCAGGCATATGACGCACGTTGGACTGATCGTCACGCAGCTGGATCCTGAGTACAAGTTTTATACCGAAATACTTGGGTTCAGGGAGACATGGCGAGGCAGTTCATCGGGAACGATACTTTCCTGGATAAATCTCAAGGTTCCGGACGGAGACGACTACATCGAATTTATGCTCGCGAAAGAAGAGCCGGATCCAACTCATCGAGGTTCCGCTCATCATCTTTGCCTACAAGTTACCGATGTTGCGGCCAGCGTAGAGACTCTGAAGGCGAGGCCCTACTTCAAAAACTACGGCCGTCCGATCGAGATCCACGTAGGCGTCAATCGCAAGCGTCAGGCGAATATCTTTGATCCCGATGGAACCCGGACGGAACTGATGGAACCCATCACCATCGATGGCAAGCCTGCGCCCTCCTCGACGGCTCCTCCTCCACAATAGTCAGTGGCACTGCGGGGGCTTTACAGGCTGCGGAAAAACTCTGGTTTTCTGAAGGGTACGGGCTTCAGCCCGTACGTAAGTTCCTGAGATATATATGGGCTTTAGCCCCTGAGGGACCTGTTTCTCATCCCTTCCCGGCTTTTTCTGCAGCACATAGCCGTGAAAAAGCTTTAAGAGGATGCATGCAGAAAATCATACGCAACCTTGGCTGATGCCATTTGCGAGACCGGGAAGGGGTCCTCCTGCTCAGAGAACGCATGCTCGATCCCCGCCTTCTTGCCGGCTGCAAAGATCCTCTTGTAATCGATGAAGCCTTGTCCCAGATCCGTGCCCAACGGCCGATTCGGAGGGGACAAGCTGATCGACGGGCTCTTCATCGCCTGGAACTCTTTCACGTGGACCATCTTGAAACGTCCGGGATACCTGGTGAAGTAGGCGACAGGGTCTGCGCCGGCCGCGCACATCCAGCCGCAGTCGATTTCGAACTTCACTAAATCGTGATCCGTGTGCTTGACCAGGACATCGTAACCATAGCTGCCGTCCGGCATTTTCTCAAACTCATAGTTATGGTTGTGATAGGCGTATTGCAGTCCGGCCGCTTTGGCTTTGGCGCCGATATCGTTCATCTGCGCAGCGAGCTTGGTGAAGGCGTCGAGTCCCAAGGGCGCCATGGGAACACCCGCGGGACGGGGTGGCATGTTGCCCGTCGCCAAACTGGAACTCGTCGCAAAGTGTGCGCCCAATACAGTTGCTTGCTCGAAGACGGGTCCGAGATCCGGTCCGTTGAGGCGAAGGTGCGCGCTGGGAGCTCGCAAACCCGCATCGTCGAGGAGCTGTCGAAACTCCTTGGCAGAGTACTTCCCGAAACCCGCGGTTTCCACCTCGCGAAATCCGATTTCGTAGAGTTGCTTGAGCGTCCCCGGAGTGTCCTTCGGGAGCACGTCACGCACGCTGTAGAGCTGGATCCCAGGCGGAAGACCCATTGCGTTGGCCCTTGCCGGGCGCGGGAACAAGGCGCTGGCGGTAGCGGCTATTCCAACGCTGCAGCAAGATCTAATAAAGTCTCGTCGCGTATGAACTCGCAATGCTTCTCCTTTTCGGAAATCCAGGCGTCTGGTGATCAGTCGCTGTCATGAAAGAGCCATCCTACCATCAGGACCGGGCAGGCCGTTCTCTGCCTCGCCTCATGCCGTCGTTCGGTTGACCCATCCGTTGGCAGCCCATATACTTTGGGGGCCAAAACAATGCAGAGTCGGACGTGAGTGACGGTAAGGTGGCTCTTGAAGGAGACCAGGGAATGAAGAGCGCGCGATTGGTTACGTTTACCGTTCTTGCCCTTGCGTCCATCCTGTTTGTACACGGGCAAGCGGTGGATTCCAGGCCGCCCATCACTGGCATCTCCCACATGAGCGTTTACAGCTCGGATAGCGCCAAGACAGAGTTCTTTTATGTGCATGACCTGGGTGGTGTTAAGAGAGCAGATCCGGAGAATCCCCAGGGAGTGCGTTACTACTTCAATCCAACTCAATTTATCGAGGTGCTTCCTCTGCCGGGCGGCGAACCTTCCATCAACCGGCTCGACCATGTTGCCTACATCACGACGAATGTAGAGGGATTGAGGCGGTATGTGGCCGCACACGCCATCGCTGTCCCATCGGTAATGAAGAGTGGCGCGGATGGTAGCCGATGGTTCGATGTCAATGATCCCGAGGGCAATAAGGTCGAGTTCGTACAACCGCCGGCACATCCTGCTGCGGTTCCACCTAACCCACTCAGCAACCACATCATCCACGTCGGGTATATCGTGCATAGCCGGTCTGCGGAGGATGCGTTCTATCGCACCGGCCTGGGCTTCCGTCCCTACTGGTATGGCGGACGAAAGAGGGAACCCCCGACTGGATCTCCCAGCAGGTTCCGGACGGAACCGACTGGATAGAGTACATGATGGTAAGTGGTCCGGAAACCAGGGGCATTCCTGCGGGCATGTCGGCGGCTTCGCTGGGCACGTCGGACCACTTTTCCCTGGGTGTGTTCGATATGAAAAAGACGGCTGAGCTTCTTTATTCCGAGGACCGCATTCCGCAGAGAAACTCCGGACCAAAGATTGGGCGTGATGGCAAGTGGCAGTACAACTTTTATGATCCTGACGGCACTCGTGCTGAGATCATGGAATTTCAGCCGGTAGGCAAACCGTGCTGTTCTGAATTTACTGCGGCCAGTCCCACGAAGTAACGATCGGCCTGTTTGGCGGATCCGATCCACTGCGTCCGAATCGTGAACTATCCGCGGCGGCCAAGCTCTAGAATAACTTCCATGCAGTCTGCATCGCTCCTCACTGTGCTGCTGCTGGCGCAGATTGGCTGGGCACAGTCTCCGGCATCTCCCTCGCAATCCGCGCCCGCAACCATCCATGTCGACACCCAATTCGTCCTCCTGGATGCCTTGGTGGAGAACAAGAAGACGGGACGTACGGTGGATACGCTCTCGGCAAAAGACTTTCAGCTCTCGGAAGATGGCGTCCCACAAACGATCAGCTATTTCAGCCGCGATCAACTGCCTCTTTCCGTAGTGCTGCTCTTCGACATGACCGAGACGGTGCATGCTGCGCTCGAGCCCCTGGCGCAAGCTGCCCTGGAAATACTTGGGCATCTGAAGCGGGAAGATGAAGTCGCCGTGATGATCTTTTCTTCTCGTACGGAAGTACTGCAAGGCTTTACAACCAATCGCGCGCTGGCCGCGCAGGCGATCAAGACTGCCTCGTGGATGGCCGATGTTGAAGGCACCTTCCTCGATGAGGATATGTTTGAAGCCGTGGACCAGGCGATGAAGGCGAGGGCTCCGGGAAGCCGGCGAGTCCTGGTGTGGCTCACGGACGGCACGGCAAACGACGAAAACGCCTTTACCCAAGCATCCATCGGTCAGCACTCTCCTCCGCATCTGCATTCGCAAAGGGAGGCCATGATCAGATTGCTTCAATCTGGAGCAGTGGTTTCGGCGTTAATCGACAGGACCGCGGAGACCAACCGGGTGATCATGGCGTCGGGGATGGGGGCAGCGGGAACTCGAGTCGGCGACATTGATGAATACGCCAAGGCTACGGGTGGCCCCGTCCTGAGCACCGGAACCAGGGAGGCTGCGGCCCATCTCGAACTTCTGATCGATGAGATTCGAGCGCGTTACACGCTCGGATATAGGCCCACCCGCGTCGAGGCCCAAGGCAAGTTTTGCAAGCTCAGCCTGCAGCTCGGTCCGGAGCTGCTCCGCGAACATCCCGAACTGCGCAAGTCCGTCGTTCTCACCAAGTCCGGCTACTATCGCTAGAGCGATTCATGGGCCGCTACTCGGGATCGTCGATATTCGATCAGAGCTGTCCAAATTAGCGGATTGGTCGAATTTGTGACGTTGATTTTATTGGACCAACGAATGCTGAGCCTTGCATCGGCTAACCAGGTCGTTTAACGGGAAGCGGTAGTTCAAAGTATGCTGTCAAAGTGGTTCCGGTGACAGCGGCTGTTATGAGTCCCGGCATTTGCTGGGACGGCTGAAAGTCAGAGCTGTCCAAATTAGCGGGAAACCAGGTTGTTGGAGGATGTAGTTGGCTGATTCTATTGAGGAGCGATTGGGCAAACGAAGAGCAGGTTGTTTCTGTTGAACTGCTGCGGTGCAAACTGCACTTGGAGTTCTTCGCCTTGCGCTCGATGCCTACTTTTTTGGCGCGCCCTTAACGTACCCGACGCGACCTCCGAGTCCCGAAGGGACGGCGTGAAAGTAGCCCAGGACGGGAAGGGCTGGGGGAATCAATCCGCGAAGATGAGCGAGCGCAGGAGGCGCAGCAGCAAACCTGTACTTGATCGTGTGCCCGCGTTTGATATGGAACGATTGAATGTGCGATCTAACCGTTCCTCGGCCCGGAGGGCCGGCCGCCAAACGTCAGCCCAGCCCGGAAGGGCTGGGGAATCAATCCGCGAAGATGAGATGAGCGCGGAGGCGCGGCAGCAAACCTGTATTTGATCGTGTGCCCGCGTTTGATATGGAACGATTGAATGTGCGACCTATCCGTTCCTCGGCCCGGAGGGCCGGTCGCCAAACGTCAGCCCAGCCCGGAAGGGCTGGGGAATCAATCCGCGAAGATGAGCGAGCGCGGAGGCGCGGCAGCAAACCTGTATTTGATCGTGTGCCCGCGTTTGATATGGAACGATTGAATGTGCGACCTATCCGTTCCTCGGCCCGGAGGGCCGGTCGCCAAACGTCAGCCCAGCCCGGAAGGGCTGGGGAATCAATCCGCGAAGATGAGCGAGCGCGGAGGCGCGGCAGCAAACCTGTATTTGATCGTGTGCCCGCGTTTGATATGGAACGATTGAATGTGCGACCTAACCGTTCCTCGGCCCGGAGGGCCGGCCGCCAAACGTCAGCCCAGTCCGGAAGGGCTGGGGAATCAATCCGCGAAGATGAGATGAGCGCCGGAGGCGCGGCACCGAACCTGTATTTAGCCATGCGCCCGCGTTTGGCACGGAACGATTGAATGTGCGACCTATCCGTTCCTCGGCCCGGAGGGCCGGCCGCCAAACGTCAGCCCAGCCCGGAAGGGCTGGGGAATCAATCCGCGAAGATGAGCGAGCGCGGAGGCGCGGCAGCAAACCTGTATTTGATCGTGTGCCCGCGTTTGATATGGAACGATTGAATGTGCGACCTATCCGTTCCTCGGCCCGGAGGGCCGGCCGCCAAACGTCAGCCCAGCCCGGAAGGGCTGGGGAATCAATCCGCGAAGATGAGATGAGCGCCGGAGGCGCGGCACCGAACCTGTATTTAACCGTGCGCCCGCGTTTGGCACGGAACGATTCAAATGTGCGACCTAACCGTTCCTCGGCCGGGAGGGCCGGCCGCCAAACGTCAGCCCAGCCCGGAAGGGCTGGGGAATCAATCCGCGAAGATGAGATGAGCGCCGGAGGCGCGGCACCGAACCTGTATTTAACCGTGCGCCCGCGTTTGGCACGGAACGATTCAAATGTGCGACCTAACCGTTCCTCAAGTCCCGTCCGAAGATGATCCGACGTTTAGGTGCGGCACCGAACGTGGCTGCTTCACTGTTGATCCGCCCGAGTACTTGATTTGCGAGGGTACAATCGCGGAGAGGTGGAGACGTGGGTGGATGGGCGGAGAGGTCCGAGGTCGAACTAAGATTCTCTCTACCAGCCTCCAATCGGACGCAAACTAAACATCAAGAGCGCATCCCACCCCGCGCAGCGGGAAAGTAATCTGCCTCCGGCATCTTTGGTAACCGAATCGGAGACGTATTTTTCTGAACGAAACCATCGCAGATCGCATCAATACAGTAGCCCCAATCCCCAACAGAAGCCTCTATATATGGGAGCGCCTTGATGACGTTCAATAGACCCCGCCCAGGGAATTCAATTTTCTCCGGCCGAGCCTTCACGCCGCAGCCGGGGACTCTTCCCCCGAGCGGGCATCCACCCGCCGTTGCGGTCTCCCCGCGGCCGTGCGACGCTGCGGACACCCTCAGCCCGGAGAAAGACATACCGGAAGCGCCTCCCCCTCCCCTAGAGTCTGACCCAACCGCCACCACCCGCCGTGCGGACATCGCCTGTCTCTCCGATGTTCAGCCCCGGCCCGTCGAATGGCTCTGGCAAGACAGGCTCGCCTCGGGCACGCTAGCCATGCTCTCCGGCGATCCCGGAGCAGGAAAGACGTGGGTCGCGCTGGCCATCGCCGCCGCGCTCAGCCGTGGTCGAGCCCCGTTCACCGGCGAATCACTCGAACAATGTACCGTTCTCTACGCCTCGACGGAGAACGCGGGCTCCGAAGTGGTTTGCCCTCGCTTCGCAAAGCTCGGTGGCGATGCCGGGCGCCTGGTGTTATTGCGCGGAGTCGTCTCCGCCGGCTCTGGCCAATCCACGTCGCTGAGTCTCCGCGATACCCCGGTCCTCGAAGATGCGCTTCAGCGAACCCATGCTCGCCTGCTGATCGTCGACCCGTTGCGCAGCTACTTCGGCGCTGGCGCCGATCTTCGCCATTCCGGCGAAACTCGTCCCGTGCTTGGCGGCCTCACGCTTCTGGCGGAAAGGCATCGCTGCTGTATTCTTTTTGTCCGCCATCTCAGCAAGCGGGGTGCGGGCAAACCCATCCACCGCGGTCCGGGCTTGATCGAGCTGTCGGGAGCCGTCCGCACCGAGTTCCTGGTTGGCAGTTCGCCCGATGCGCCCGCGCGTCCCGCCCTGGTGCAGGTCAAGTCCAATCTGGGCCGCCTCGCTCCCGCTCTGGGATACAGGATCGAGGATGCGGGGAGCTTCGCCTGGACCGGCCTCAGCAATCTCACCCCCGAGGAAATGCTGGCCACCCGGCCAACCGGGGCGGGCCAGCCCAAGCGAAAGTTTGTGGCCGAATGGCTGCGCCAGAACCTGCAGAACGGCAGCCGCTCGCAATACAGCATCGAGATGGACGCTCAGAATGACGGCATTTCCATCGCCACCCTGCGGCGCAGCAAATTCGATGTCGGTGTCAGAAGCGCAAAAGATGGAAAATCCGGCGCATGGTATTGGACCTTGCCGCCCGCGCAAGAAGATCGGCATGTCTGACAGGAGGCAACATGCTCATCTGCGCATTTTGCGCAATTTTGAGCACCTTCAAGAAACAAAGGACTTACAGCAATTTCGAGCGCCTTAGCTGATAGCTATTTCCAAATCCTGGCGGCCGGGAAGCGTAATTTACTAGTGGGATCGCCACACAGATGGTCGTTTATCCGTTTTAAGCGGGTACGGGCTTTAGCAAGTTGCGGAAAAACTCTTGTTTTGTATCAGGGCACGACTTTAGTTGTGCCGTAAATGATTGAGAATACGTCGGGCTTTAGCCCCTGAGGTACGTCTTTCCTACCCGGTCCCGAGTTTTTCCGCAGCCCCTGAGGGACCTGTTCTCCTGTCAGCGAACCTCTGCATCGAACACGCCCGTCTCGACAGTATTCGCGTGCTTCATCTGGATGAAAATGCGATAGCGCCCCGGCGACGGAAACCCGTAAGGAAACTCGACGGTGGGCGGGATGTGTTCTGCAGTTGCGGCTGCATCGGAACCGCCGGCGAATTGAGGGCCGGTCGTGAACATGCCACCCATCTCTGCGGAACCGCCATTGGCAAGCATCATGGCTTGCATGGCGGCGGAGCCTTCAGGGTGGGTGTGGGCGAAGACGGTGCCGTCCGTCTTAACAAAGGCGGCGTGGCCGGCCATCCCCAGGTAGGGCCGCACATCGCTTGCGGGCTGGCCGGTGGAGTCGACCAGCCGGAAGCGAAACGCATAGGCAGTATTCGCGCTGAGCTCGGTCGGACGGTCCCAAACCATGGTGTAACCGTCGGGAAGCTTGTAGGCGGTACCCAACTCACCCTGAGACAGCGCGGGGGGTGCGGCGGAGGCGTCTTCCGGTGCAAGGGGAGCGGGCGGCAGATCCGGCGGAATCGTCAGATTGGCGCTAAGGGTTTCAGGGAAGCCGTTGGCGTGGACGATGTCGGCGTAAAGCCGGTAGGTGCCCGGAGGCATGGATGGCAGTTTCATGCGGAGATCGCCGGCGGAGACCAGCGCAGGGTGGAGGTGGAAGACGGCGTCCATGCCAGGTTGGCGAATGGCGTAGAGATGCATGACGTGGCCATGGTCGGGCAGCAGGTCGTTGTTCGAGCGCGCCCTGAAGCTATGCAGCGCATCCGTGTCGTAGCGGCCAATCTTGAGGTCGAGCGTGTTGCCGGAGAGCATGGGACTGAGACTAAGCGGATGGTAGATGTCCGCCGCATAGATCGCAGCTTCGACGTTCCACCATTTGTAGCCTGCCGTAGAACAAGAGCGCCGTGAAGGCCAGGGTGAAGGCGCTGGCGATGAGCGCGCGGCGGCGCTGCATTGCGGTCGAAGGCAAGCCGGGATCGAGGCGCGATTCGCGCACTGCGGCAGCGACAATGCCCGCCAGTCCAACGATGAGGATAAGAGCAGAGCACGGCGAGGGCGATACCCAGCGGGCGCTGCATGGGGAGGATGGAAAGCGGCATGGCGGGGACCGGAACGCTGGCGCGGGCCTTACCTGCGGCGCCGTCGAGGTCGAAGTGGACCTGCCAGGAGCCTGCAGCCATCAGCCAGAGGGAGCCGGTGAAGAAGGCCGGGTCGTCGGCAGAGGGACGCATGGCGTCGGAGCTGGGCGGATGTTTCGCGGCGTCGCCGGTCAGCGGGGTCGGCGTGATTTGGATGGATCTAACCGGGGCGCCGGAGCTGCGAACCTCAATCGTGGCGACGCCCGGAATGACGTTGGGCGTGCGGATGGTGACGAAGAGCTTGTACGGTCCGGCATTCACCTCCTCGTAAACATCCTTGCTCCCGATGTGGGCGTGCGCCGGGAGGGCAAGCGTAAGGGCGATGAAGCAAAGCGAAAGCTGTTTGGCTGCCCCGGCGCATCATCGCCGCACGCCGCGCATCCAGTGACCAAAGCGGAGACCAATCCAGGTGGAGATCGAGGCATAGAGAGTGGCGCGCAAGAGCCCGCAGAAGAGAGCGGCGCCGTGATCGGGGAAGAAGAACTCGCGCATGCGGTCATAGCCAGTGGCGCGCGAATTGTAGTCGAAGTAGATGGTGCCGAAGAAGCGGTTCTTGCTGGCGTCAGACAGCAGGAAGTTGGCGAAAGGCCATTCGACGAGCGTCAGAACGGCGATGAAGACGACGCCGGAGACGAGGGCAATCTGCCACGGTTTCCAGCTCCGCAGGCGCTGCCAGAGCAGATCAAGCGCGAGCGCCGGGGCGAGGATGAGGATGGGAAACTTCGCTGGAATGAGGTGGGTGATGGGATTAAAGACAGGCCCGAGTTTTGGCTGGGCAGGGAAGAGCGGAAGAATAAGGATCTCGGCGATGACGAAGAGGGTATAGACGGCAGCCGTCGACGTCGCTGCCCAGCGCGAGCGGGAAGCCTGCGAAAAGGTGGCGAAGAGTACGGGCAGGCCGATCCCCATAGCGATGTAGGCAATCGCCTGATGGAGCTTCACGTCCCAGGTGTACTCCTGCAGAAAGAACATCTGGCCCGTGATGGCGAGGCCCCCAACGTAAAGGAAGAGCGCCTGAAGAAGCCTGAAGCCGGCGGCGTCGGCTTGGGCGGCGCGGTTCATCGCGGCGAGGATGAGGAACAGGACTCCGAGAGAAACGGCCGCGGAGACCGAGGATCAGCAAGGCGTGGGGTGGGCTGACGATCTTGACGTCGAGTCCGTAGGCGTTGTGCCACCAGTTGTCAAAGGGGGCAGCCATGAGCATGGCGACCCCGCCCCACCCGGCGAAGAAGACACCGAGAGGGGCGCGGAGTCCAAAGACACTGACCGATGCATCACGCAGCTGGCTATTGTGGCCGAAGGTGCAGTAAACGATCAACCATGCACAGATGATTCCGGCGAGAACACCACAGGCGTAGATGGCCATGTGGGCGGGGGTCCAGAAAGTATCGCGGCCGATGGACCGGTGCCATGAGACATCCCATGCGCCACCGATGGAGGATGAGGTAACGGCCAGGACGCCGGCCCAGATGTACCAGGGCACAGAGGCGCTGCGAGACTGAAACTCAACCCAGGTATTGGCGGCGGTGGACATGCTTTCTCCGATGGGACTGCAATAAGCTCATGATACGACGGCCGGCAGAGGGAGCATCTTTTGACACCTTGTTTCCTTATTGGTAGTGTTTCCAGGGTGAATGTAAGTGAGTTCTTCGCCGTGATACAAAGGGTGCTTTCATTTGTGGCGTTGGTTTGCCTCGGCTGCGCATCTCCAGGGCTGCATGCGGCGTTTGGCCAGTCCACGGGAGCTGCGGAGTGGCCAACCGGCAGCTTCAACCAGCAGCGTGACGGATGGCAAAGAAACGAAACCAAGTTCACGGCGGATAACGCGAAGGACATCCGGCTCCTTTGGAAGCTGAAGACCGATAACAAGCCGATGGGGATGCAGTCGTTTCGCGAGCCGCTCATCGTTTCCGGCGTGAATACGGCGAGCGGCGTCAAGACGCTGGCAATTTTGGCGGGCAGCTCGAATGACGTCTACGCAGTCGATGCCGATCGCGGCGCGATGATCTGGCAGAAGCACTTGAAATGGTCGTCGGACAAACCACAGGAGCCGGGGGAAGGCAACGGCTTTATTTGCACCAATGCGCTTGACAGCAACACCGGTGGTTACGCCGGCCGGGGCAGCGACAGCGTTTCGTCTATGTACTCGCCAGCGACGGTTACCTGCACACCTTGGATCTGGCGACCGGCGAGGAAAAAGACCCGCCGATACAAATGCTGCCGACAATTTATGGGAAAGCGTACGGCTTGAACCTGGTGAACAACGTGGTATATACCGTGACCGGGCAAAGCTGCAATGGCGTTCCGAATGAGTTGTATGCCGTGGATCTCACCAATAGAAAGGCCTTTTCTTCCACTCCTCCGCAGGGAGGAATCTTCGGCACGGCCGGTCCCGCGATCGGCACAGACGGAACGATCTATTTTGAAACCGGAGATGGTCCCTACGATCCCGCAACCGGAAAGTTATCGACCACCGTGCAGGCCTACACTTCCGCCAACGATAACTTGACGCTCAAGGACTATTACACGCCGACCAACCACGCGTGGCTGACCAAGAGAGACCTGGACATGAACACGACTCCCGTCGTATTTCCCTACAAGGGACGGGATCTTCTGGTTGGCTCAGGCAAGGAAGGCCGCTATTTTCTGATGGACAGCAAATCGCTTGGCGGACCAAACCACGAGACTCCCCTGTATCGCAGCCCTCTGGTTTCCAATACGAACGTGAACTTCCAGACCGAAGGCACCTGGGGTAGTTTTGCCAGTTGGGAGAGTCAGGATGGAACGCGATGGGTGCTGGCGCCCATTGGCGGACCGGTAGCGGTGGAGTTTCCAATCACATACGGGCCCACGCCGAATGGCGGTGTGATCGCGCTCAAATTGACGGACGCGGGTGGAAAGATGGAGCTGACTCCTGCCTGGCTGTCACGCGACATGATGACCGCCGAGCCCCCTGTAGTTGCCAATGGTGTCGTCTTTGTGCTCGCCGCCGGCGAATTCACCGGTCAGGCGAATGATGTTGACGGCGGACTGTACAGCTCGGAAGACAGGATCAAACGTTCGATTCCCGCCAAGCTGTATGCGCTCGATGCAGTCACCGGGAAGGAACTGTATTCCAGTGGGGAACAGGTTAGTTCGTTTTTGCACCAAGCCGGCATCGCCGTTGCGGGGGGCCGCGTGATTTTTGGCACCTTCGACGGGACAATTTACTGCTTTGGCCTGGAGTAAAAACTCCATGAGAACTCGGACTCAAGCTTGAAATTCGGAAAACAACTCATGTGGGAATGTTCACTGATTGCGAAGTTCATCGTTGCGAAGATTTCTCGCCCGTCCGCTGGCGCTTTGTTTCGCGGCCGCATTTCTAGTGTCGGGCGTAGCGCGAGCTCAAGGCCCTCCCCGTGGGTTCTGGACCGTAGCCGACGGTGACGCGGCACATAACAGCTGGCAGAAGGCCGAAACGGATATCACAACCGACAAACGGTAACCAAAGATTTCAAATTTCTCTGGAAGATCAAGCTGGGAAACGAGCCCGCGAAATCATCGTCTTTCAGCGAACCGCTTCTCTTTCCCGGCCTGATTACCGGCCGTGGGTTCAAAGATATGGCGCTCTGGGGCGACGCAAACACTTTGTACGCCGTGGATTCCGAACTGGGAACACTGGTTTGGCAGAAGGATTTCGAGCTCCAGTCCCCAGGCGCAGACCAAGCATGTAGCGGATCGAACATTCAGATTGTTATGGAAGCGCCGCAAGTCATTCACTTCGGTGCTCGCCGGCCCGCCGTCGCTCACCCCGCTCCATGCTGCCCCTCCTGCCGAACCGCCCGCTCCTGCCCAGCGTCGCGTAGGCGCTGCTGCTGGAGGTGGATATTTTGGTTTGAAGGGAGTCTACGTTTTGACCAGTGATGGCTACATGCATGAACAGATCATGGCCACTGGGCTGGATTATGCTCCGCCGGTAAAGTTTCTTCCGAGCGCCGAACGGAGATTCCTTCGGGCTGAACATGAACGACAAGGTTGTGTACACGGCAACGGGATCCGGTTGTCGCAATGCTCCGAATGCGGTCTGGTCCATCGACCTAAACACTCCGGATTACACCGTGAACAGCTATCAAACTCAGAAACTAAGCCTGGCTGGCTTAACCGGGCCGGCAATCGGACCAGACGGCACAGTCTATGTCGTCACCGGAAGCGGGCCGGCTGATCCATCGCGGGCGTGTATGCCAATAGCGTTGTGGCCCTCACCGCAAAAGACCTGAAGGTGAAGGACTGGTATACACCTTCCGGCAGCGGGAAAGACAAAGGTCTGAATGCCAGTCCGGTGGTCTTTACCTACAAGGATAAGGAACTGGTCGCTGCTCCCGGCAAAGACGGCAGCATTGTTTTATTGGACAGCGGATCTCTAGGCGGACCCGATCACCATACTCCGTTGGCGCAGACGGACAAGATCTCCAAGGACCGCTAAGCGCGGCGATTGGGAGAGCCTGGCCAGTTGGCAGGATAAAGACGGCGCATTCTGGGTGTTGGCTTCTATCTCCGGGCCGGTGGAACGCGATGTGAAGTTTGCCAACACGAACGGCCCCGCGCCGCACGGCAGCATCGTTGCGTTCAAGGTCGAAGAGAAAGACGGGCACACGGTGCTGACCCCGGGTTGGATCTCTCGCGATCTCATCAATCCTGCGCCACCTGCAATCGCCAACGGGGTCGTATTTGCTCTTGCCGGAGGAGACGCTTCCACGCACGCCACGCTGTACGCTCTCGATGCCGCTACCGGCAAGCAGCTGTATTCAAGCGGGGACGCAATCGAGACCTATACTCATCTGGCCGGCATGTCCGTCGGTGACGGCCATGTGTTCTTTACCACTCACGACAACACGCTCTACTCCTTCGGAATTCCGATGGAGCACTAGCAGCGACAAGCACGGATATTACAGCCAGAAGGTAAAAGCAGGCAATGCGGAGCAGATCCCAGGTAAAAGAAGTAATCGACGCAGGCGCAGGCATTTTAAGATTGGAACCCTGCTGGGTGCCGCGATCGTTCATGATTCCCGGGACGAAGGTTGAAGCTCCACCCGGACGATCTTTACGCTTTCGGCGGCCACCGCGGCGGCATCAACGAGCGCTGGTTTTCCTCGACGACCAAGGCTGTCGAACGGACCAGACACTCTGCCCGATGAGGGGCTCAGTTACGTGCGGCCCAAGAGCGGCGGGAAATTCCTGCTGAAAGAGGCGGTCGAAGCTGCCGGAGACCTGTTGCTTGGCGCCGACGTGATGCAGCGCGAAGGCGGATGGAATCTGCTGTGCAAGTTTTTTGACAACATGGGCCCCATCCCGCACCACATGCACCAGAGCGATGCTTTCGCCAAGCTCGTGGGACAGAAGGGCAAGCCGGAAGCCTATTATTTCCCTCCGCAATACAACCAGATACAGAACAATTTTCCCCACACCTACATGGGCCTCGAGCCCGGCACCACGAAAGAAGATATCCGTCGATGCCTGGAAAAATGGAACCAGGGCGACAACGGAATTCTCTTTCACGCGCGTGCCTATCGTCTGGAGCCCGGCGCAGGATGGCAGATCAACCCGGGAATTCTTCACGCCCCCGGGTCGCTTGTGACCTACGAGCCGCAGGTGAACAGCGATGTATTTGCCATGTTTCAGTCGGAGGTGGAAGGACGCATCGTCGATTGGAGCCTGCTGACCAAGGACGTCCCCCCTGAATTCAACAAGGACCTCGATTTCCTGATCAGCATGCTCGATTGGGATGCCAACGTTAATCCCGAGTTCGCGAAGACAAATAAGACCTTCCCGCGTCCGGTGAACCCGGTCGAGGAAATGGCGGCGGATGGTTACGGCGAGAAATGGATTACGTACGGCACGCCCTACTACTCGGCGAAGGAACTGACGGTGCTGCCCAAGCGGAGCGTGACGATCAAGGACAGCGCGGCCTACGGTGTGATCCTGACCCAGGGCTATGGGACGCTGGGCAAGCAGCCGGTGTCGACGCCGTCCATGATTCGCTTCGGCGAGATGACGGAGGATGAAGTATTCGTCACCGCGGACGTTGCCAAGGAAGGGGTGCGCATCGAGAATCCAAGCGCATCCGATCCGCTCGTCCTGCTGAAGCATTTCGGGCCGGGCAATCCGGATGCACAACCACTGTGACGGAAATAAGCTGAGGGATCATGAGCACAGCAAATCAGCACAAGCACCCGGCAATCCACAACGCGATGTGGCCTGGGCTCGTAGGCAAGGGACCAGACTCGGAACCGTTCATCGACCTGGAAACCATGCTGGACCTGACGGCGGCAGGCCGAAGTGGACGGCATCCGGTTCGATGGCGTCGATTTGTTCTTGTCTTCGCCGCACACCAGCATCGACTCGACCGATGATGATCTGAAACGTCTTGCCGACAGCATCGCCAGGCGCCAGCTGGTTGTCGGCTCGCTGGTCGCCCCCGTCTGGCCGCCCACGGGCGGCGGCTCCGCCATGGGTTCTGAGCAGGAGCGGCAAGAATTTTCTGACCCAGGTACGAAAGGCCTGTGCCATCGGCAAGAAGCTGCGCGACCTTGGCATTCGCCGCTATGGGGTGGTGCGCATTGATTCTGCAGCGTCTCCGGCGGATTGGGCCAAAGATCCGGCCGGCAATACCAAGCGCATCGCGCAGACCTTTCGCGAGGCCTGCATCATCGCCGAAGACTACGGCGAGCGCCTCGCCGCGGAGGGAGAGATCTGCTGGGGAGGAATGCATAGCTGGAAGCGGATGGTCGAACTGCTGGAAATGGTGAACCGGCCGAAGACCCTGGGCTTTCAGGCGGACATGGCGCATTCTCTTCTTGTACACGCTCGGGTACAACGCTCCGGAAGACCGGCTGCTGCCGGAGAATTTCGATTGGTCGCAGCAGGATGTCCTGATGGAGGCCCTGCGAAAAGTGACCCATGCGCTGCGGCCATGGACGATCGACTTTCATGTGGCCCAGAACGACGGGACAGTCAGCGGCTCAGGTTCGCACGATAAGACCGGACGCCACTGCGTTGCCGACGATCCGAACGGCAAGATGGATATCGTCGCCGTCGCCGGTCTCTGGATGCGCGATGAAAGCGGGGCGCCGACCCGCGCCTATGAGCATATCTGCTGGGACGGTTGCATGTTTCCCAACGCAACCATGCTGGCGCCGAAGACCTGGAACGATGTACTTGGGACATTGATCGCAGTGCGCAATGCCCACGGGTGGGACTAGACGCAAGTGGAGAGGAGAGACAAGGCGTTGGGTTAAGATTCGTGGCGTGTACGGCTTTTTGAGAAGAAACAAGCTTTCGATCAAGCTGCGGTCTGTCTTTGACGCGGCGAAAAGCACCACGAAAAGTGGGGTACCCGGCACCCGCGGATTCGTTGCACTCGCTGCCGAGGAGAAGAAAAGCCCGTTTCATACCCCGCGGGTCGGCTACGCCGGTGGACGACTGAAAAGAAACAGAGCTTTCGACTTAAGCCGTGGTGGGTGTTTGGCACGGCAGGAAGCACCCGCGGCTTTGTTGCACTTCCTACAGAGGAGCATCAAACCCTGCTCTCAGGATTACGGAGATTATGGCGCGGACAAAACTGAATGTTGGCCTGGTTGGATACGGCTTCATGGGGCGCACTCACTCCAACGCGTTCCTGCAGGCGCCCCGCTTTTTCGACGTACCTTACCAGCCGGTGCTCAAGGCGGTTTGCGCGCGCAATGCGGAGCGCGTGAAAGGATTCGCCGAAAACTGGGGCTATCAATCCGTGGAAACAGATTGGCGCGTCCTGGTGCAGCGGAACGATATCGACCTGATCGATATCGCCAGCCCCAACGATACCCATGCGGAGATCGCCATTGCCGCCGCCAAGGCGGGAAAAATGGTGCTTTGCGAAAAGCCGCTCGGGCGCACCGGGGCGGAAGCGAAAGCGATGGTGGAAGCAGTCGAATCCGCCAACGTTCCCAACATGGTTTGGTACAACTACCGCCGCGTACCGGCGGTCGTCCTGCTGAAGCAGCTGCTCGACGAAGGACGCTTCGGCCGCATCTTCCACTACCGCTCGAAATTTCTGCAGGACTGGACGATCTCGCAGCGACTTGCCGCAAGGCGGCGAGGGGCTGTGGCGTTTGGATGTCTCCGTAGCGGGCAGCGGCGTCACCGGCGACCTGCTCGCGCACAACATCGATATGGCACTGTGGCTGAACGGGCCCATCATCGAAGTAACGGCCATGACGGAGACATTTGTGAAAGAACGCAAGCACAATCTCACCGGCAAAGTTGAGCCGGTTGGCATCGACGATGCGAGCGCATTCCTGTGCCGCTTCGCCAACGGATCGATGGCCACCTTTGAGGCCACGCGCTACGCGCGCGGCCACAAGGCGCTCTTTACCCTTGAGGTGAACGGCGAGCAGGCTTCCGCCGGGTGGGATCTGCATGACCTGCACCGTCTGGAGTATTTCGATCACCGCGATGAAGGGCGGCTGCGCGGATGGAAGAGCGTTCACATCACCGACGGCGATCATCCCTACATGAAGAACTGGTGGGTGCCCGGGCTGCAAATTGGCTATGAGCACACGTTCATTCACCAGGTGGCTGACTTCCTTCAGGCAATCGGCAGAAAGGAACAAGCATCGCCCACGTTCGCGGATGGCGCGGCCACGGATTATGTAACTGACGCGGTTTGAAATCCGCAAGAACCAGGCAATGGGAGAAGGTCGACGTTGATGAATCGAATGCGCGAATGTCGAGGAGAACATGTTACCCAATCATGAGGCGCCTGTTATGTCGTTGGCAGCTGTCTGGGGCCTTCGCTGGCGTTGATCTATCCATCTCACTGGACTATCAGTGCCGCCTGCTCATGCAGGCTTTGCCATGGCTTCACTCAGCCTGAACCTATCGACTTCAACGATCACGAGGGATGGACGCAGATCTTCGACGGCAAGACTTTGCAAGGCTGGGATGGGTCCCCTGAAGTTTGGCACGTGGAAGATGGCGCGCTGGTTGGCGAATCCAGCCCCGAGCATCCTTCGGGCACGACGAACATCATTTGGCGAGGCGGCCAGCCGGCCAACTTCGAGCTGAAAGTGGAGATGAAGCTCGAGGGCGCCGGCGCCAATGGCGGGATCCAATATCGCAGCCTCAACGTTCCTCCGCCGCCAATGCAGGCAGCTGGCGCAGAAATATGCCAAGTGGAACATGAAGGGCTATCAGGCCGATTTCGATTACGGCAACAAGTACACCGGCCAGCTCTATGAACAAGGCACCACTCGCGGGATTGTCGCATGGCGAGGCCAGATGGTGGAAACCGATCAAGGCAAGAAGCCGCGGCTGCTGGCCACGTTGGGCAGTTCCGACGAACTCAAGTCCTTCATCAAGCTTGGCGATTGGAATCAGTACGAAGTGATCGCCGATGGAAACACGCTGATCCACATTATCAATGGACATGTGATGGCGATCCTGGTCGACAACGATCCAACCTTCAGCCAGTCGAAAGGGCTGATCGGCTTCGAGATTGAAGGCGGTGGCGTGGTAAAGATCTCGCACCGAAACGTGTGGCTGAAAAAATTGCCGTAAGCCCGGAGCAGTCTCACCCATCCTGGCGTACTACCGTGCCTGCAACCATCTTTAAAGGCCGCCGTGGGGCGGTGATCGAAAATGACCATCTGCGCGTAACGGTGTTGCAAGAGGGTGGTCACATCGCGGAGATTTTTGACAAGCTGAGCGGGGTAAGTCCTCTCTGGATGCCCCCGTGGCCTTCGATTGAACCATCCCGCTATGACTCGAGTAAGTATCCGGAGTTTGGAGCGGGCTCGGAAGCCAAGCTTCTGGCGGGCATTATGGGCCATAACCTGTGCCTGGATATTTTCGGCGGACCGTCCGCTGAAGAAGCTGCGGCTGGGTTAACCGTGCACGGCGAAGGCTCCGTCGCTCCTTACGAAATTACTGCAAGCAACGGAGCCCTCGTACAAAGAGCTCACTTTCAACATGCACAACTCAATTTCGAACGATCCATCGAACTCCGCGATCGATCTTTGAAAATCCGGGAATGGGTGGAGAATCTTACGGCCTGGGATCGGCCTATCGGATGGACGCAACATGTAACCTTAGGTCCGCCATTTCTCGAGAAGGCAACAACGCAGCTGCGGGCTTCCGTCACTAAGTCCAAGGTCCATGAGACTGATTTTGGCGCCGATATGCATCTTGAAAGCGGTGCGGAGTTCGAATGGCCGATGGCGCCCCTTTCCACGGGAGGTGTGGCCGACCTTCGCACGATGAGCGGTGCCCCGGCTTCGAGCGAGTACACCGCACATCTCGGGGATCCGCGACGCCAGCACGTATTCTTCGTCGCCTTTGCACCCGCATTTCGTCTGGCGTTCGGGTACATCTGGAAGCGCGCGGATTTTCCCTGGTTAGGAATGTGGCAGGAAAACTGTAGCCGCAAGAACCCTCCCTGGAACGGCCGCACCGTCGCGCTGGGCCTGGAATTTGGAGTTTCTCCCATGCCGGAATCACGCCGCGAAATGGTTGATCGCGGCCGGTTGTTTGATGTCCCTACTTACCGCTGGATCCCTGCCAAAGGACGATTAGAGGCGGAATATTGGGTTTTAGCGCAAAGTGCGGACCATATTCCGGAATCGATCGTGTGGCCGGAATGAACGGAGAAGAGGCTTTTAGAAAGCCAGACGAGCCTTCTTGGCATCCAGTTTCCTGGCATCCAGACCCGGAACCTTTTTAAGGTCGTCGATGGACTTAAAGTCTCCATTTTTCTCTCGATACTGGATGACCGCCTCTGCTTCCGCAGTGGAAAGCCCCAATCCGCTTTCCAGTTGCTCGGCTGTCGCCTTGTTCACGTTGATCGGGCCGGGGAAAGTTCTTTACCAGATAGTCCAGAATCGCAGTAAACTCATCGTCGGTGCCGCTGCGCCGAATCCCGCCATCTTCGTTATGGTATTTTCCCAGCCTTCGCGGTCTTGTCCATTTGCTATTACGTTGTCCGGGGAATGACACTTGCTGCACACGCGAATGAGGGTGTCTTTTCCCTCGCCTGCAGGCAGCTCGGGATACTGTTGCTGCGGTTGCGCAGGCTGTTGCGCGTAGACTGGCCCGGCTGACAACACGGATGCGCCACACAGGGCCGGTCCCAACACCGCAATTTTGGCCAGGTTCATCCAAGTGCCGGAAGCACATGCCGTTGCATCCTGTTTCACGAGCGCTCCTCGAGCTGCGATTTCCCGTTTAGTATATTCCGTTTCCGAAATCGCCTTGCCGTCGCTCCGGGGACTGCATCGTGCCCGCCAGGCTGCCTCCTCTGCCCCTGCCGTGAGGGGGTTCTCGCTTTCTGTTGGCTTACGAAATAAATCCGGGGGTACGGGGGCACCCCTGTTGGCGGGCGCCATTTCCGGAATCCTTCCAAATCATCTTCCTATTGACAAGCTATACAAAGAAGTTCACATTCGTATAGAGTGTCAACAGGAGCATTGATGAGCCCAACTCAGACAAATCTTCTGCAAGGCACGCTTGAGCTATTAATTCTCAAAGCGCTCGTCCCCGCGGAACTCCACGGCTTGGGCATTTCCCGGCGCATTGAGCAAATCACGAAAGGGACGTTCCTGGTCAAACCTGGGTCGTTATTTCCGGCCCTCCACAGGATGGAGGAAGCCGGTTGGCTAAGCTCTTTTTGGGGTGAATCGGAGAACAATCGCCGGGCCAAGTTTTACCGGCTTACGAAGGCGGGTGAACGCCAGCTCGGCAGCGAAACTGAGCACTGGACGAGAATTGCTCTGGCGATGACGAACGCATTGAAGTCAACATGATCGGGAGTAGAAATGGGACCTGGATCGCGCCTTAAGAGCGGCCTTCGGAACCTCTTCCGGAAGCGGCAAGTCGAGAGTCAGCTCGACGAGGAGGTTCGCTCTTACGCCGACATGTTGACCGACGAGAAGATCTCGGCTGGCATGTCTGCGTCCGAGGCCCGTCGTAGCGCGCTGAAAGAACTCGGCGGCATCGAGCAGGTAAAGCAGGCAGTGCGCGAGCACCGCGCCGGCACCGGGATCGATCTTCTCTGCCAGGATGTGCGATACGGCATACGCCAACTGCGCCGCAACCGCGGATTCACTCTGACCGCGGTGGTCACTCTGGGCTTAGGGATTGGCGCAACCACGGCGATCTTTTCCGCGGTCTATTCACTCTTGCTGAGGCCGCTTCCGTATCACGACGCAAACCGGCTCATGAGCATATTCAGCGCATTACAAAAGGGCCATTCGGATGCGCTCCTCGATCCTGACTTTGTTGCGGCACGGTCTCAAACCAAATCCTTCGAGCAGTTCGCTGGATTCCATATCTCAACCGAAGACAATTTGACCGGGACTGGGGACCCAATGCGGGTTACGCGAGCCGCTGTCACCGCCAACTTTTTCCCCGCACTAGGCGTGGTTCCGCAACTGGGGCGCGTTTTCTCCAATGACGAAGATTGGAGCGGCGGACCGAATGTCCTGTTGCTGAGCGATCTTTTGTGGAGAAACAAGTTCAATGCCGATCCACGGATTGTGGGTAAGGCAATCACGTTGAACGGAACCGGCTACACGGTCATCGGTGTGCTCCCGCGGCACTTCAGCTTTCCGGGTCTCTACTTGGAGCCAGACTTGTACGGGCCCGCGGTCCTTGAGCGGGACACAACCGTTTCCATCGAAAAGTCACTTTGGGGGATACAACCCATTGTCCGCCTGCGCTCGGGAGTCAGCATCGAACAGGCTCAAGCGGAGATGCGGGCCTTCTTTCAGGCGCGCGCAAAAGACTACCCCGCGGAACTGGCGTCATTTGCGAAAGGCCGTCAAACGATCGTCGAGCCGCTTCAGCGCCATCTCGTCGGCGACGATCGCAGGCCGCTATTTATTCTTCTTGCGTCCGTCGCGGCTGTGCTGCTGATCTCTTGCGCGAATGTCGCCAACCTGCAACTGGCGCGAGCCGTGTCGAGGCGGCATGAGACGGCCCTGCGGGGTGCGTTGGGCGCTTCCCGCCTGCGGCTCATCCGGCAATTCCTGGTCGAAAGCCTGATTCTCTCGTCTCTCGCCGCGGCGCTGGGAGTGGCCATCGCGTTCGTCGTCACTTCGCTGGTTCGGCACGCGGGGACATTCGACGGGTCTCAGGCGCCCTCGCGGGTCACGCAAGTGTTGCGTCTGCCCTTTGGAAAACTGAGCGCGGTGATTCAGCTCGATGGATGGGTGCTGGTCTTCACGGTGGGCCTGGCCTTGTTGACGACATTGCTGTTTGGCTTGGCTCCAGCCATCAGTGGAACGCGCTCGAATTTGAGGAATGCCCTGCAGTCAGCCGCCATGCGCATCAGCGCAGGCCGGGAGCAGCGAGTACTGCGGCATGGGCTGCTGGTGATGGAGGTCGGACTGGCGGTTGTCCTGCTGGCCTCTGCCGGTCTGCTGGTGCGCAGCTTCGTCCACGTTATGAGCTACGATTCCGGCTTTGATGCGAGCAACACGCTCACCGGCGTCACATCTCTGCATAGCGGTGTTGTGTCTATGAGTGGCGCCAGCACTGCGTGGCCAAGGGGACGGTACCTGAGTTTTGTCGATCAGCTATTGCTTCGTCTCCAGGCATTGCCCGGCGTAAAGGCAGCGGCTCTCACCAGCACGCTCCCACTGGACCCGGAATACGACAACGGAGCTATCCTCCCTGACGCTGCGCCCGTTCCTCCCATTGGACAGTGGGAAGTTGGGCTCATCACCGACATCACGCCGGACTATTTCCGCGCTGTGAGGACGCCCATCCTCATCGGCCGTGCTTTCAACTCTGCGGATAACGAAGCTTCGCCTCCGGTTGCAATTGTGAACCTCGCCTTTGCCAAACGCTTCTTCGCGGGAAACGCCCTGGGCAAGCGATTCAAGACAAATGCTGCAGCGCCTAGGGGCGATTTTACGACGTTTACCATTGTCGGCATTGTCGAAGACGTGAGGCACGGCGGGCTGGAGCAGGACCCGCGGCCGGAGGCTTTTCGTCCCATATCCCAAGGGGCCGCACGATGGACCATAAAGCTGGTTTTGCGAACCTCGGGCAACCCGGCTTTGCTGGCGAACGCCATGCGCGCAGCCGTGACTGCGGTAGACCCGCGACAGCCTGTCTTCGACATCGAGACGATGGATCAGCGCGTGTCTGACATTGTTGCGCAGCGAAGGCTAATCATGCTCCTTATCGCCTGCTTTGCGATGCTCGCGGTTGTCCTCTCCGCCGTCGGCGTCTACGGAGTCTTCGCCTACTCGGTCACACAGCGCGCGCAGGAGATGGGCATCCGCCTGGCTCTCGGCGCCTCGCGACCCGGCTTGCTCCGCCTCGTGGTGATGCAGGCGGCGCGGCTGATCTTTGCGGGCGGCATTCTCGGACTAGGTGGCGCTCTGGCTTTGAGCAAGCTGCTTGCCAGCATGCTGGTCGGCGTCACGCCCCACGACGCGGTATCTTTCTCGCTTGCCTGGGCGTTGATGACTGTGGTGGCGCTATTGGCAAGCGCTATACCGGCGGCGGATGCCGCGCGCACCAATCTGGTGTCAGTGCTTCATGCAGAGTAGTTGGACAGAATTTCCGCCTCCAGCTGTGGGTTCTCCGCAATCCAGTTGTTGATGGCGCTCACGCAGTTGAGGGAAGGCCGTCTTTTCGTTGAGCTGCCTGAAGGGTCGTCATTTCATGAGCAACGCGATGATGCACCAGCCGGGAGAGTTGAAGTTGCTCAGAGGCCCTTCTCAACCATTTGCAGAAGGCGATCTGATAATGCATGAATCTCCTTGGCGGATGCACGGTTCAATGGGCCCTCAATGATCAGGAAAGCCAGGCCGTGCACGGCAGACCAGGCGATATACTCCGCCCCTGGCCTCCGTTCCCGTGGAAGGACGCCTGCCTCTACCATCAGGTCCAAGGCCGACCCAAGCAGTTGAAACGGATTGAGGCCGCTCTTGCCGGTCTTTGCCGCATCGAGATCGCCCTCCACCTGATCAGGGACGGAGAATGCCGTGCGGAAGAGGCCGGTCTCAGCAAGCGCAAACTTCAGGTAGCCTGTGCCTACTGCGCGGAGAGTCGCCCGTGCCGATACCGCCGGGAGTTTGCTTCGTGGCAGGCCGGCGATCTCCGCCTCAATCGCAAGCGCGAGCGAAGAGAGCGCAGCCGCTCTGACCGCTTGCAAGAGATCGCTATGACTGGAAAAGTGCCGGTAGGCGGCATTCGGAGCAACTCCTGCCCGTCGTGTCGCTTCCCGAAGCACCACGGCATGGGGGCCCCCTTCGCGCGCCAGTTCGATGCCCGATTCCAACAGAGCTCTCCGCAGATCCCCATGACGAAATGTTTTTCGAGCCGGCGGCCGCTTTTTTTCCACAGGATTCATGGTGTATTGTGGACAGTGTACATTTCCTTTGCTAGATTGTTGTGGACGGTGTACACATAGCGAAGAGAAAAATTTGTGGCTGGCTCAAGGACAAGTTTGGCCTTTACTGGCAGATCGTTCCGGCTCGCCTGCCGGATCTGATCAAGAACCCAAGTGCGATGCAGGCCATGCTGAAGATGAAGAAGCTCGATATCGCTGCGCTTGAGCGCGCAGCAAAAGGATAAAGAAAGTTCGACAAGAGGAGACAACAATGAGCACAGCAGCACAGCAGGAAGTGACCACGCCAGCCAATGCAACCACCGGCAATTTTGTCTGGCATGAACTCAGAACCACAGACGCCAAGGGAGCCGAGGACTTCTATACTCACGTTGTCGGATGGCAAGCGAAAAACTCCGGCGATCCCGGCGGCATTCCTTACACGCTTCTTTCGGTCGGCGACATTGGCGCCGCCGGACTCATGCAGCTAACCCCAGATATGCTTGCCGGCGGCATGAGACCGGGCTGGGTCGGCTTCATCGGCGTCGATGACGTGGACGCCTATGCCAAACGCCTAGAACAGGCCGGCGGCAAACTACACTGCGCACCGCAGGACATCCCAACCGTGGGCCGCTTCGTCTCTGCGGAAGATCCACAGGGCGCGGTCTTCCTCTTGTTCAAGGGGTCGCTGAACTATGCACCGCCACGTCCGCCTGCCGGCTCGCCAGGAACAGTCGGCTGGAATGAACTCTCCGCCAATGATGAGCAATCTGCATGGCCCTTCTACTCCGGCCTCTTCGGATGGGTCCAGGACAGCACCATGGACATGGGACCGAGCGGCACTTATCGAATTTTCAATAACGGCGGCGCTCCTGTAGGCGCGATGATGACGCGGGACCCCAGCAAGTCTCCAGCCCCGTTCTGGCTGTACTACTTCAACGTTGCGGATATCGATGCCGCGGCAACGCGCATCAAGGAGAAGAACGGCCAGGTGCTCATGGGCCCCCATCAGGTACCTGGTGACCTCTGGATCGTCCTTGGCCTCGACCCCCAGGGAGCCATGTTCTCGCTCGTCGGCCCCAGAAAGCTGTAGCCCTTCGCTGTGGCTGCACACCTCTATGCGATGTGCAGCCACAGTCAGAGTTCGGCCTCACAACGCTTAGATTGATCCTGTTGAGAAATGCCGCCCCCCGGTGGACTGAACGATGTTTTCCGGGGGAGCGGGCATTCCCTAACTCCTACGGTTTCGCCCCCGGAAACTGCTCCACGTGCGTCTCGCCCTTGCGCCCAAAGTAGATCACGCGCCGGCCCGTGAGAAACGCCCAGTACCCAGCCACCCCGGCCTCCGTCGATCGCTTCACAAACTCGGGATAGCGCACCGTGTCCGCCTGCGCGCCACGAATCGCCGCCACCAGTTCGGCGCCGAAAAATTCCCCGGCGATCGGATCCAGCTTGAGAATCATCGGCTCTGTATGCGTCCCGCCGTCTCCCAGGTAGTACGTCTTGCGCCCGGCCGCCAGATCGACGAAGTACGACTCTACACCGATCTCCATCAGCCTGCGCACCCCCTGCGGAAAGGTCAGCTTTCCTTCCTGCGTTTTCATCGACACCTCATGCATCACTTGCGTGTTCATTGTTTCTCCTTTACTCAGTTGGCAGCTTATGCAGGCCGTGAACCTGCACAAGCTTTTTTAGTGTTGTCATCAGGGCCTCGCGCTCCTTTGCGGACAGCGGGTGGAAAAACTCCTCGTCATTCCGGTCGGCCAGGGCAGCCAGTGCCGGAACCAGCCGCCGTCCGGCAGGGGTGAGAGCGATGTCCTGGAATCGGCGGTCGTCGGTCCGGTCCTCCCGCGTAACCAGTTTTTTGTTCACCAGCCTGTCGACCAGCTTCGACGCGGCGCCTCGCGTCATCCCGGTCCGCTCGGCCAGCACACTGGGCGCCATCTCCTCGTGGCCGTACATCTCCCGGATCACTACCCACTCGGCCACAGTAACCCCGCTGTCAAGCAGCTTGCGCGCAAAGGCGTGCGACACGTGATTCGACACGAAACGCAGCCAGAATCCCACATGCTTTCTCAGGCCGCTTACCGCCGCCGCGGCTTCTTTTGTTCTTCTCATGAACAAAGATTACTTAACAACTGTTGCCATGTCAACTATATTTTTGAGGGGTTAGCCGCGTAATGGCGGATCCTAAGACCGGGACCTTCATTAACAGTGCAGAACGCCTTTCGTGGCCTGTGATTCCAGGAAAATGTGTGCTTTGACGCAATTTGTTTCGCCGAGATTCGTTGCGCGGTAAAGTGGATAAGTCGCGGAACGGCCCGAGGGCCGATTGTCCTCGTGCTCCACAAGAGGCAATATCACAAGGAAACGATGAGACGCTCGCTTTACTCCTTTCGCCCAGGCTCCCCGTCAGTTTTTTCTCAACCGAACCGTCGCCATTTCCTGCTCGGCGCGGCTGCGACCGCGTTTGCGACCGCCCGGCACAAGCGCTTTTGCCGCGGCATTCGCTCCTGCCAACGATCATGCGGACAGTCCGCTGAAGATTGAAGCGGTGGAACTGATCGAGTTGCATGGCAGGTATATCGATGAGGCAGGCGTCAACGGGCAGCCGCAAGTGAACCCGTTGGATATATACGACGATCTGCGCCCCGAACCCTACACGGACAAGCCCTCCGGATCGAAAGAGGTGCATACCAGTGCGATCTATCTTCGCATGCAAACCGCCGGCGGGATCGAGGGTCTCTATGGCCCCATCGAGAAGAGCGCGGCGATTGTGGTGCAACAGGAGCTTCGCCCCTTTCTCCTCGGCAAAGACGCGCTTGCGGGGAAGCGCTGTGGGACGAGATGTATCGCTCCAACCGCCATTCGCGCGATGGATTCTTCATGATGGGGATCAGCGCGGTCGACAACACGTTATGGGATGTGCGCGGCCGTTACTACGGCGTACCGGTGTATCGGCTGCTGGGCGGTCCCACGCGCTCATCGGTGGAGATGTACGCCAGCTGCCTCGGTTTTTCGCTGGAGCCGGAAGCGGTGCGCACCCGCGCCCTCGCGATCAAGCAGCAAGGCTTCCGCTATCAGAAGTGGTTCATGGGCTACGGCCCCGGCTCCGGGCCTGAAGGCATGCAGAAGAATGTCGAACTCGTCCGCATTCTGCGCGAAACCCTGGGCGACGACAGCGAGATCATGTTCGACGCCTACAGCGGATGGGACCAGGACTACACGCTGGAATGGGCGCACCAGGTGGAAAAGTACCGCCCCCACTGGATCGAAGAAGCGACTCACCCGGAAAAGATCGAGAGCTTTGCTGCCATGCGCCGCAGCACCACGATTCCCATCGCCTCCGGCGAGCACTTCTACGGCAGGTGGGAGGTGGAGCGTTACCTGCAGGCGGGCGCGCTTTCCGTTGTCCAGGCCGATCCGGAGTGGTGTGGCGGCACCTCGGAGCTGTTGCGTATAGGCACCGTCGCTTCTCTGCATGATGTACCCGTGATCCCACATGGCCATAGCCTGCGTGCCGCCGTGCACATGATCTCCAGCCAGTCGCCCATGACCTTTCCCCTGGGGGAGTACCTGGTGAACAAGATGCGGCACTACTACCACTTTGAAAGCAATCCGCTGGTTCCGGTCAACGCACACATCGCCCTGCCCACCGGCCCCGGTTTCAACGTTCAGCTGGATCCCGCGAAAATCGAGTCGCAAACCATACTCAAGTCCGAGTAAGAGCGGGAGCTGCCTTGCCGCACACTGGGATGGAGGGCTGAAATACTACTTCGCTGATATCGGTCCGCCCACGATAGACGATCCGGTTCCGCTGCACCCGGTTGCGCCATAGCGGAGAAACTTCTGGATCCGTTTTCCGGTGTCGACTTCCCCGGTATAGATGTTGCCCTTGCTGTCCACGCTCACCTGGTGCAGCCAGTGGAATTCTCCCGGCATCCGGCCACTGCGCCCGAGCCGGCCCAGCTCCTGCAGATTGCTTCGGTTCAGGATATAGATGGTCATGTTGGCGTTGTCTCCGATATAGAGGCAACTCTGCGCCTTGTCTTTGGAGAAGTTCATGGAAACGGCGGTTCCGATGATGTTGGTGTGCTCGCTGACAAATTGCTCGGCAACGAAACCGCATTTGCCGGCCTCGCCGGCCGGATTGCTGCAGGGCTTGCCCAGCGCGGGATCGTGGATGTCAAACACCTGAATGCGATCGTTTCCCCGGTCGCAGACATACATCTTGCCGTCATTGGCAATCTTCACGCAGTGCACGGGGTTGCGGAAGAATGCGGGCTTTTTGTTGCCTTTGGGATAGTCGTCGATCCACGGCCCGGCGGCCGCGGCGGCTGCGTCGTCGACGGGATTGTTTCCATAGGCGCCGAAATGGCCGATATATTTGCCGGTGTCGGCGTCAACGATCAGGACGCGGCGATTTCCGTAGCCGTCCGCAATGTACAGGCGGTTGGTTGCGGGATCGACCACCATGTCCGCCGCCTGATAGAGCAGCGGCGTGCCATTGATACCGCCATGGGTATCGTTGCTGTCCGGTCCCGTTGGAGTTCCACCGATTCTCATCTTGAAATTGCCGTCCATGTCGAACTTCAGAACGAAGCCGTCGCCGCCTTGCTTGTTCGTCGCCCAGGGCGAGCCTCCCATGTCCGCCGCCGCGGAATTTCCCGAGAGCCAGACGTTGTCGTTCTGGTCGACATAAATACCGTGCTCGCTGCTGGGCCAAATGCAGCCTGCTTCCGCCTTACATTTGCCGCCGATAAAACCGGGGTCGGCCGGACCGCCCCAGGCGCGCAGCAGCTTGCCGTCGGAATCGAACTCCAGAACGGAAGGAGCGGCTTTGCAGCAATCTGCGATGGTGCCATACGCGCGCACCTGGCCAAGTCCGTTGACCGGCTGACCCTTCTCATTGACGGCGCCCGGCACGGGCCCTTCCAGGCCGGCCTCTTCATTGGTCATGGTGCGCGGCCGATTGTAGACCCAGATATGGTCATGCTGGTCGACATAGAGCCCGCCTATCTGGCCCAGACGCCAATTGTTGGGCAGCGGCTGCGGCCATGCGGGATCGACGACGAAACCCGGTGTCTTGCCGGTGCTCGATGCGTTGTACACGCCGGCCTGCTTGAAGAGCCGGTCAAGAGAGCCATTGTTCTTCAGGAGATTGCTATCGGTATCGGCGGCCATGACCAGGCTGGTCAGGGTCAATACCATCATTGGCAGCGTGGCCGTCACTTTGCTGTGGATCATCATTTCTCGTCTTTCCTTCGACTCGCTGCCCCGAAAGAGCGGCGTGCGAGCTGGCCTTGCGAGCGCAGAGGACAAATCATATAACAATCCGATCGTGCTGACGGTATCGCGCTTTCAGGGTGCCCAACTCATTGTGAGCAGGCTCGGGAAGCGTTTCGCGCTTGCCGTGTTCCTTCCCGGGCTGCATGATAGTTGCGTGCAAGAACTGACTACAGGTATGCTGCTGGGCCATTATAGGGTCGTCCGCCGGCTGGGCCAGGGCGGAATGGGCGTGGTCTATGAGGCCGAGGACCAGAAGCTGGGACGCTCTGTTGCCATCAAACTGCTGCCCGAAGCCACACGCAAGGAGCCAGCGGCCCTGGAGCGTTTCTGGCGCGAAGCGCGCACCGCCTCTTCGCTGAATCATGCCGGCATCTGCACCATCTACGAGCTGAACGAAAGCGGCGACCAGCCCTTCATCGTAATGGAGCTGCTGGAGGGGCAGAGCCTCGATAGAGCCCATCACCGTCGCCCAATGCCGTACCCCAAGTTGCTGGACTTCGGCGTGCAGGCGGCGGATGCGCTGGACGCGGCGCATCGAAAGGGGATTCTGCACCGTGACATTAAGCCGGGCAATATTTTCTTGTCCCCCTCCGGGCAAGTGAAAATTCTGGACTTCGGCCTGGCCAAGCTGGAAGAGGGATATGCGAGCCCAAACGGCGCCGGCGGGGACAAGCCGAACGCCACCATGGCCGAGGTGTTCCCGCATGATCTGCTTACCAGCCCGGGATCGGCGGTGGGCACGATTGCCTACATGTCTCCCGAACAGGCACGGGGCGAAACACTGGATGCACGCAGCGACGTTTTTTCCCTGGGCGTGGTGTTATATGAGCTTGCGACTGGACAACATCCCTTTACCGGTTCCACGACCGCGGTCACCTTCGATCGCATTCTGAACTATGCGCCGACAGCCCCGATTTCCCTCAATCCAGAGCTACCGATGGAGTTGGAGGAGACGCTCAACAAGACGCTGGAAAAGGACCGTGAGCTGCGCCTCCAATCGGCAGCCGAGCTGCGCGCCGACCTAAAGCGATTGCAGCGCAAGAGCAGCGGAGGGTCTTTGGGCAGATCGTCCGGCATGGCTGCGGGCGCTGGCGTGGGCTCCCATGCGAGCGCGGCAGGCGCGGGACCAAGTCCGAGCGGGGCCGGGAGTGGCAGCGTGATGCCGCCGGCAGGTCCCCCGAGCGGAAGCGCAACCAGTGCCGGAGCTGTGTCTGCAGATTCCGCGCCGGGGAATCTGGGTTCCACCCGGCAACCAGCGGCTGGCGCTGTTTCAGCGACCGGTATTGCTCCTCCTCCGGTAAAAAAATCGCGCACGCTGCCCATAGCACTGCTTGTGCTTGTGCTGCTGGCAGCGGCGGGCTTCGCCGCCTGGCGTCTGTGGCCACGTGCGGTGCCATTTGCTTCGATATCTCTGAGCCAGATTACGAATACCGGAACGCTGGAAAACGTTGCTTTATCCGGGGATGGCAAATTCCTGGCTGAGGTCAAGAACAATGGCGGCCAGCGAACGCTTTGGGTGCGCGACATTGCGACCAATACGGACACGCAGATTCTGGGCGCATTTTCCAACGAATACGTAGGGTTGAATTTTTCCCCGGACGCAAACTACCTTTATTTCACCCGAGGAACGCCCGAGAACGTGTCCGTGCGCTCGGTGTATGTGATGCCGGTCTTTGGCGGCACACCCCGGCAGGTAGCCCACGATGTCGACAGCCCGCCTACCCTTTCGCCCGACGGGAGCCGCTTTGCCTATCTGCGATGGACGCCAGGCCGTAAGGACCAATATTCGGAAATTCACATCGCGGACAAGGACGGCGGTCACGACCAATTGATTTACACCTCCCTCGATGTGAGCCAGGCTCCCGCCTGGTCACCACAGGGCAACCAAATCGCCTGGATCGAACTTGCCGGCGCTGTCTCGGTGGTCAAGAGTTTCGATATTGCCTCGAAGAAAGTAGTGTCCATCGCTCGGCCCAACGGGATTCTGTTCGACCCTACCATTTCAGGTCACTCAGACCTGGCATGGCTGCCGGACGGAAGGCATCTTCTGGTTATCTACTACAAGGTGCACTCCGACCGCGGCCAAATCGGCATTGTGGGCGTAGCCGCCGGCGACTTTCATACGGTCACCAACGATCTGAATGCTTACAGCCAGCTTGCAGTCTCCGCCGATGGTAAGACGCTGGCGACGGTGATGACGAATGTTAACTCCAGTCTCGGCTATTACAAAGGAGACGGCGGGCCGATGATCTCGAGTACTCCGCTGCGCATCACTCCGAATGCGTTGGCGTGGGCCGATGAGGACCACTTGTTCCTGGTCACTCGCGGCACCGGCATCAGCAAGCTGGAGCGTACGACAGGCGCTGTAGAGCCGATCGATACCGGTGATCTGGATATCGGCCAGTATATAAACACCTGCCCGGATGGCCATGTTTTGTTCATTGCAGTTCCCAAGGGCGAAGGAGAGTCCCGCGTGTTCCGCATGAATGGGGACGGGACCGGGGTGACTCAGCTGACCACAACGGGCATTGCTCGCCTTCCTTTCTGTACTCAGGACAGCCAGAAGATCTACTTTACGATTCGGGACCCGGTGAACCTGTCGGTGTTCTCCTTCTGGTCGTTGCCACTGTCTGGAGGAACGCCGCGAAAGGAACTCTCTTTGGCGACAGATTCCGGCTCGGCAATACTCTCCCGCGATGCAAAGCTCGTCGGCGCAGCCTTTAACCAAGGCCTGCTTTCGAAGCTGGCGATTATCGACCTCGCTACCGGGCAGACGGTGCGTCAGCTTGCGCAGGATGTGAGCACCGTTAACGGCATAAGGAGCTTCTCTCCGGACGGGAAAGCACTGGTTCAGAACGTCACCGTCAATGGGGGAAACGCGCTCCGGTATCAGCCGCTCGATGGCTCGCCTTCGCATTTGCTGCTTGGCCCACTGCCGGATGTCCTTACTTTTTTTTCCTGGTCACCGTCAGGCAGCAAGCTGGCAGTTCTGCAGTTGCGGCAGAGCTCGGATGTGGTCCTGATCACCGACCTCACAGGGGGCAAGCAGCCGCAGTGAGCCATTTTCAACCGTGAGGCGATTAGCCTTTCGCGGATGGCCGCCGTGCGTCCGGAGTGTTTCCGACTTGCCGGGTTGCGTGCATATCAACACCTGCCCGAACGGCGTTGTGCTGTTTACCGGGGTTCCCAAGGGCGGAGCGGAGACGCGCCTATTCCGCATGAATGGGGACGGAAGCGGAGTCACGCAGCTCACCAACAGTGGCATTGCTCGCATACCCTTTTGCGCACCGGATAGCCAGAAAGCCTGCTTCACAGTTCGTAACCAAGCGGGAACGTCAAGCACCTTGGGGTCGGTGCCGCTATCAGGGGGAGCGGCCCACCAGGAGCTGAACGGGCTGTCCGGTCCGAATTAGTTCATTCTGTCCCGCGACGCAAAAATTGCTATGGCCGGTTCCATCCAGGATACGAATTTCAGTGGGCTGATTATCGATGTCCATACCGGTCGAATTATCCATCGGCTTCCCCTGGATATGAGCGCGCTCGGCATGGTGAGCTTTAGCCCGGACGGGAAAGCCATCGTTCGCAAGGTCGTCTCCAATGGCGGCAATGCGCTCCAGTACCAGCCAATCGACGGCTCGCCCACGCATTTGTTGATCGGCCCCACGCCCCAGGATATGACTGCTTTTGGGTGGTCACCGTCGGGAAGTCTGCTGGCAGTGTTGCAGCTGCGCAGGAGCTCGGACGTGGTGCTGATTAAGGACCTCACCGGGAAGCAGGCGCGCTAGTACCGTGACCGTGTAGAGAAGTACACACCCAGGTCTCAAAAGCGAGACCTGGGGCACCCACTAGAGGATTTCTATGTTGGTGTAGGCAGGATCGCCGAAACCTGAGCCGTCCTTTCGGGACTGTGCGTTTCGCACTTGCCGCGTTGCGCCCGCCGCTGCATGATGGTTGGGTGCAACAACTGACTGCCGGTACACTGCGGGGCCACTACAAGATCGTCCGTCGCCTGGGCCAGGGCGGCATGGGAGTGGTCTATGAGGCCGAAGACCAGAAGCTGGGTCGGTCTGTTGCCATCAAGCTGCTGCCCGAAGCGACGCGCCAGGACCCGGCGGCGCTGGAGCGTTTCTGGCGCGAGGCGCGCACTGCCTCGTCGCTGAACCATCCCGGGATCTGCACCATTCACGAGCTGAATGAAAGCGGCGATCAGCCCTTCATCGTGATGGAGCTGCTGGAAGGGCAGAGCCTGGACAAGATCTATTACGGGCGGCCGATGCCGTACCCCAAGCTGCTGGACTTCGGGGTGCAGGTGGCGGACGCGCTGGATGCGGCGCATCGAAAGGGCATTCTGCACCGCGACATCAAGCCGGGCAATATTTTCCTGTCGCCCTCCGGGCAAGTGAAAATTCTGGACTTCGGCCTGGCTAAGCTCGAAGAGGGATACGCGACCCCAGGCGGTGCGCGTGGGGATAACCCGAACGCAACCCTGGCAGAGCCGTTCCCACACGATCTGCTTACCAGCCCGGGATCGGCGATCGGCACCATTGCCTACATGTCTCCCGAACAGGCGCGGGGCGAACCACTGGATGCGCGCAGCGATGTTTTTTCGCTGGGCGTCGTGTTATATGAACTCGCCACCGGACAACATCCCTTTACCGGTTCGACCACGGCGGTGACCTTCGATCGCATTCTGAACTTGCGCCGACGGCCCCGATTTCCCTCAATCCCGAGCTTCCAGTGGAGTTGGAGGAGACGCTCAACAAGACGCTGGAGAAAGATCGCGAGCTGCGCTGCCAGTCGGCAGCCGAACTGCGTGCCGACCTGAAACGATTGCAGCGCAAAAGCAGCGGCGGGTCTGGGGCACGGCCGAGCGGGGCGGCTGCCGGTGCGAGCGTTAGCTCCCACGCAAGCGGCTCTGGAGCTCCACCAAGGCCGAGCGGGGCGGGGAGTGGCAGCGGGCTCCCGCCGGCAGGTCCTCCGAGCGGAAGCGCAACCGGTGCCGGAGCTGTGTCTGCAGGTTCCGGGTCGGCGAATTTGGGGTCCGCCCAGCAACCAGCGGCTGGCGCTGTTTCGGCGACCGGTATTGCTCCGCCTCTGGCAAAGAAATCGCGCGCGCTGCCCATCGCACTCATGGTCTTGGCGCTGCTCGCCGCCGCGGGCTTCGCCGCCTGGCGGCTGTGGCCACGTGCGGTTCCCTTTTCTTCGGTGTCTCTGAGTCAAATCACGAATACAGGAACGCTGGAGAGGATTGCCTTATCCGGTGACGGCAAGTTCCTCGCGGAGGTCAAAAACGACAACGGCCAGCGAACGCTGTGGGTACGCAACATCGCGACCAATTCGGACACGCAGATCCTGGGCGCATTTCCCAATGAATACGTGGGGTTGAATTTTTCCCCGGACGCGAACTACCTCTACTTTACCCGGGGAACGCCCGAGAACACCGCTGTGCGTTCGGTCTATGTGATGTCGGTCTTCGGCGGGACGCCGCGGCAGCTCATCCACGATGTGGACAGCGCGCCAGCCCCCTCTCCAGACGGAACTCGCTTTGCCTTCCTGCGATGGACGCCAGGCCGGAAGGACCAATTCTCTGAGATTCACATCGCCGACAAGGACGGCGGCAACGACCAATTGCTCTACACCTCCCTCAACCAGGCTCAAGCCCCGGTCTGGTCGCCGCAGGGCAATCAGATCGCATGGGTCGAATTGAGCGGACCCACGGCCACGATAATTAAGATCCTCGACATCGCCTCGAAAAAAGCAGTAGCCATTGATCAGCCGAACGGCATTACCTTCGACCACAACTTCGCGGGCTACTCCAACCTGGCATGGTTGCCAGACGGCAGGCATCTTCTGGTCCTCTATACCAAAGCACATTCCGACCGTGGGCAAATTGGCATTGTGGGTGCCTCTTCTGGCGACTTCCATACGCTGACCAATGATGTGAATGCCTATAGCCAGCTCTCGATCTCCGCCGATGGAAAGACGTTGGCGACGGTTCTGACCAATGTGGACTCGAGTATTGCCTACTACAAAGGAGACGGCGGGGCGATGATCTCGAGTACTCCGCTGCACATTACTCCAAGTTGGTTGGCGTGGGCGGATGAGGACCACTTGTTCCTGATCACTCACGATGTGGGCATCAGCAAACTAGACCGGACGACAGGAACTCTGCATTCGATTGATACCGGCGATCTGGATATCGGTGCTTACATCGACACCTGTCCCAATGGGCAGGTGTTGTTTATCGCAATTCCTAAGGGCGGAGGGGAGTCGCGCCTGTTCCGAATGGATGGGGACGGGAACGGAATTACCCAGCTCACTACTGCGGGCATTGCGCGCGCCCCCTTTTGCACGTTAGACAGCCAGAAGGTCTATTTCACGATCCGGGACAAAGTGAATATGTCCATGCTCTCTTTATGGTCTCTGCCAACGGCGGGAGGAACTCCCCAGAAGGAGTTCGAGCTTGAGGCCTCCAGCAGCCCCGTATTGACACGTGACACAAAGTTTGCAGAGGCAATCTCGGTCCGGCACTTTTCCTACTACATGGACATTTGGGACCTCACGACCCATCGGGTTGTGCATCAGCTTCCGTTGGATGTGAGTTCCCTCGAGGCTGCCTACCCGATGTTCACTCCGGACGGGAAAGCGCTTGTAGGCGGCGTCACCACCAAAGGTGGCTATGCATTGCGGTACCAGCCGGTCGACGGCTCGCCGGCGCATCTGATGACGGACCCAACGCCCGAAACGCCTACTGCTTTGGCGTGGTCGCCGTCCGGCAGCAAGCTGGGCGTGCTGCAGTTGCGGCAGAGCTCGGATGTGGTGCTGATTACCGACCTCACGGGCAAGCAGCCGCATTAGAGCATTTCTCCTCCAGGTGTCGCTTCGGCGGCATGCGTTTCGCACTTGCCGCGTTGCGGCTGCCGCTGCATCATGGGAGCGCGCAAGAATTGACTGCCGGCGCTAGGCGGGAAGTGAACGATGAGCTATTGCACAGTATGTGGCGCACCTCGTGTGGCAGGCGGTGCATTCTGCACGGCCTGCGGCGCGGCCCAACCACCCCTCAACGCCGTACCTCAGCCAATCGGCGCAGCGCCGTTGCCACCTGCGGCTGTTTCGAATGTGGGCGTGCCACTTCCCGGGCCTCCAGCTGCCCCTCGAGGTGGGAGCGGCCTGCGCACGTTTATCATCGTTGCCGTTGTCATTCTGCTCATTGTCATCGGGCTCGGTATCGCCGGCACTATCTATGTCGTGCGGACTGCAAAAGAGAAGGCAGATGCATTGCTCCATCGCGTCGCACCTGCCATTGCGTCCAGCACCAGCGCTCTGAGCGCCAACAGCGGGCTAAGCGGAGGTGCGGAACCCGCACTGGCGCCATCTTCATTTCCCGCGTGGCGGCCTACAACTTCCTCGGCGCCCAGTGGCAGCGGCCCTGCTCCGCTCAAGGTGGGCATGTTAGTCGTCACCGCCATCGGCAGTCCGCGCGGCGACTACGAATCGATGAAGCAGATCGTCAGCATTGACGCCAGCGGAACAACCCTCTCCTACCACGCGGAAATGCCCAGGCCCGGGACGGGAGTGCAAGGCTCATCCGGAGGTAACCAGGCGACTTCGGTCCACCGTACCGTGCTGCCGCAGGACCTGAACAGCGCACACGAGTATGCGGAGGTCTTCAATGCCATTGACCCGCCGTCCTTTCCAGGCACGACAGCGATCAGCGCGTCCCGCGAGGTGCTCGCCGAGCTGGAGCAGAAAGGCGCCACCTCATTCGTTTTTCGTCCCAACGGGGCCATGGGCGCAATCGGTTCGTTGGTGAGTAACCTCTCTGCCATGACCGGGATTAACGCGAAGGAGGTAGGGGACGGATCTCTCGACAAGTTGACCAAGGTGCCGTGCAGTCTGCGGAGGGTAGGGACCGGTTTGTTTGCATTTCCCGTGCTCCTGAATGCGCAGCCCACCACGCTCCCCGCTTTGCGCGCGGGCTGCACAACGGATGACGGGCCGGCGGAATTCTACATTCTGGATCAGCCCGACTATCCACTGATGCTCGCGTGGAAGCTGGGACAGGGGTCGCAGCTCCAGGTCATTAAGATCACCTACCCGCCGGAGCAAAAGAGCGAACAGCACCCGGCGGCAAACGCGATTGAGCAGCAGCTGAAAGAGAAGAAGAAGGTAGATATCTACGGCATCTACTTCGACTTTGCCAGTGATCAGCTCAAGCCTGAATCGACCCCGGTGCTGGAGGAGATTGCCGGCGTGCTCAAGGACGATCCGGAATGGAAGCTTACCGTGAGCGGCCACACGGACAACGTCGGCGGAGATGCCTACAACCTTGACCTGTCAAAGCGCCGCGCCGCCGCGGTCAAGCAGGCACTGGTTGCCCAATATCACGTTGCACCGGAGCGTCTTTCGACGGATGGCTTCGGTGCGTCCCGCCCTGTCGATACCAATGACACGCTCGCCGGCCGTGCCCGCAATCGCCGCGTGGAGCTGACACGCGAATAGACACATTATCAGTTACATGAGCAGAGGATGATGAAGCGGTAGCCCACCAGCGTAGCGCGCTCGATCTTCAAGGCATCCACAAGATCAACGATGTCTTTGCCCAGTGCGGCCTGCTGGCCGGAGCGGAGAACCTCAGGCGAGCGGTAGCGGGTGAGTCCGAAGCCACGCAGATACGGTACGATCAGCCGGTGGTTCTTTTCTTCCTACGCATGATGCTTCAAACGACTCGCCGCTGGTTCCGTGATCCGCTCTTCCTGCTGGCCATGGCAGCGGGTCTGATCGCATTCGTCGTGCAATCGGGAGAGTTGGGCACCGCCGACACGCAGCATCGGCTGCAATCCACGCACTGCTTTCTGGACCGCGGAACCGCCGGTATTTCCCCAGGAATATCCCGAATTCGGCGTGCATGGCCGCGGCGGCAAGTTGCAGAGCTGGTATGGCATCGGACAGTCGCTGCTGATGTTGCCGGCGGATGTGATTGGAACCTACGTCGGAGCGGCTTCCGCTCTTCGCGAATTACAACGGCACCGATCCCAGCGTGCGCAACATCATTCGTCAGCTACAGCACCAACATTCTTGTCAGCGTGTTGACCGCGCTGGTCTGCTTCCGCTTCCTGCGCCAATTGAGCTTCGGAGTTAAGCATGCCGTCGCTGGGCGTTCTGGCTCTGCTGCTGTCGACGACGCATCTCCATTACACGCAGAACATGATGGAGAACAACTACATCTTTCTGCTGACGCTGACCGGATTCTCCTATCAATACGAGTGGCTGCGCAACGGCAACCGGCGCGCTCTGCTGATTGGCTCGGGTGCCTTCGGGCTCAACCTGCTGACTCGCCTCACTACGGGCATGGATCTGCTGGCGGAGCGCCTTTTTCGTGCTGCTTGTCCTGTGGTTCGAAGGCATCCGCGGCCGGGCCCTTTGGAATCGCTGCCGGACCTACATCGCGACCGCTCTACCGGTCTACGTGTTTTTCGGCTTGATCGACCGCCTCTATCAGTACTATCGCTTTGGGTCGTTCTTCAATACCTACATGAGCGTGGTCGCTCGCGAAGCCAGGCAGCGCAATCCGGCTCTGCCCGCCAGCTATCCGTTTGACACACCCTTCCACGTCGGCTTTCTTCGGGGCGCTGTTCTCGCCGGAGAAGTCGATCTTTCTTTTCGATCCTTTGCTGATCCTCATGATTTTGCTTGCCGCCATAGCGTGGAAGCGGTTCACGCCAGTCGTCAAGGCTTACGTCGCTGATGAGTTGTCTGCTGCTATTGGCGTACATCAGTTTTTATGCGCGATACACCGTGTGGAGCGGCGACTTCGCCTGGGGCGACCGCTACGTTTCGACTACCGTCGAACTGGCGGTGCTGCTTGCTGTTCCGCTGCTGCTGCGTCATCGCAACCAGGTGGGAAACCTGGTCTGGAGCGATAGGAATCGCGCTGTTGGCCATCAGCACTGTGATCCAGGCCGCATCGCTTGCCTTCTGGTTGCCCCTCGAGATTTACCAGATGGAGACGCTCGGCCATCCGACCTTCGTGATTGCCCTGCGCTTGAAGAACATCGTCGCCTTCGCGTTGGGAAAAATGGGCGCGTGGGGTCTGAACAACCACGCCATGACCGAGGATCCGTGGGACTACGTCCACATCACGACGTGGAATTTTCTGCCCTTCCTGCTGAAGCGAGTCGGCGCGGCGCCGCGTGGGTTGTGCACCTTGCGTTCGCGGTGTGGAGCGTTGCGCTGGCCGCGTTGGCGGGCGTCCTGTGGCGGATCCGCGGAGTTCTTGCTCACCTCGATTAGAGCGTCGAGGATCATCAAGCCCTGGTCTCAGCCCCAGCGCTATTGCAGAAATGCGGAAAGATATTGGCGGAATATACGCTGCCGAGGCCCGGAATACTTTGCGCTGGGGCTTTGCTGAGGCCGGTCGGTATGAAAGTGCTTCTTGTAGGCTCCGATCCAGTCGGTTGCAATTTCATTCTGGGCGGTCGCGAGCGGCATTTTCCCCTGGCACACGAGTTCATGAAGGCGGGACTCGAGCGCGTCCTTAACGTGCGCGTTCCAGTCGGTGGTTGCGTATGGCTCAGGCCAAAGGTTCCGAATGTCGGTTGCACCACCCAACTCGGGCGTGATCAGGTAGTCGACTTCGTAGGCGTCACGGGACGAGAGAGGCAGCCCATATTCACTGAAAACCTGCCGCTCCAGCGAAGCATCGACCGGTAGGTTGGCCTCGGGCTCCTGAAGATTGCAGATACTATCCAGACTAACGGCACGGGTGGCGCCCGGGGTGAGCCCAGTAACAGGAAGGGGATTGTTAGGCGAGCGAGAGAGACGGCCGATCGGCCGCTGGAAAGTAACGCCGCGTAGCAACCATGCTCCGCCGGCCACGAGGATAAGAGCTACGCAAGCGCAAGCCAGCTGATGGGCAAATGAGACGCGAGGAAAGCCGAAACGCCACTTGCCTTTCTGGGCCGCCTTCGACAATTCGGCCGACAGACTGGCCCGCAAGCCGCGACGGACGGACTCCCGGGAATCGGTTTGCGTCTCATGCAAACGCACGAAGTCGCTAAGCGTAGCTTCGAGTTCCTCGCCGCGGGCCCGGCAGCGGCCGCATTCCGCGAGATGTTGCCGCGCCCATGCTGTGCGCCGTGACGGAAGCTCTCCTTCGGCAAAGAGGAGCAGTTCCTCGTCCGGCAGATGAGCAGGATTTCTCTGCATCATGACCCTCCGGAAGAGCCCGCAAGACGAGCCAGAGACCGGGACAACGATAGGGAAACCCCACCCAACGAGATGCCGAGAACCTGCGCGATCTCGCGATACTTCAGTCCTTCCGCACGCAGGTACAGGCAGCGCTGGTCCTGTTCGGGGAGTGCCTCGAAGACGGCGCGCAGTTGTTGCTGCGCTTGGCGGAACGTAAGCTGTTCTTCTGCGTTGTGGCCCGGGTCCGGATGGCGGGCCAGGACTTCTTCACCATCCAGGTTTCTGGCAACCGCCTGGTTTGCAGTCCGCCGCTTCAACGCAAGGTTGTGAGCGACGCGAAAAAGCCAGCCATTGAGGTTCCACCGAGGCTTGCCGCGCTGTAGGTGGTGGAACAGAGAGAGAAACGTCTCCTGAACGATGTCTTCCGCATCGTGAAGAGGCAGTCCAAACGAGAGTACATAGCTGGCGAGGCGCCCCTGGAAGCGATCGAAGAGCTGAATGACTACACTTTCAAGCTCCGACGGAGCGTGTGGATGTAAAGAAGCCGTCGCCGGTGTCAGGAGCATTTCGATCGTCGAGTCTTGAGACGGAAGGGTCATCGCTTTTGGGGTCCGGATCTCTCGCAGGCGCGCCGGCATGCCTGCATTCAAGTTTACGCAGGACTGACGTTCTGGGCTAGTTTGATGCCGTCGGCTGATCTTGAGGCTGGTTTGCCTGGGGAACTTCGGTTTCATCCTGAAGCAGCTCCCAACGCTGCAACGCGATGGGCACATTGCCGTTGTTCCAGACAAAGTTGTTGAACTGCAGCATGGAAAAGTCTGCGCCTTTCCTGCGGCGGGCATCGGAGAGAAGCTGTGTGATCTGGAGCTTGCCGATCTGGTACGAGATTCCCTGCCCAGGCGTGCTGGCGAACATGGCCGCTTCGTCCAGCGCGGTTGCCCGATCCATGGGTACGGTGCGTGCAAGATAATCCGCGGCCTGCTGCAGCGTGAATTCGCCCAGAGCCAGTTTCACGTCGACCTCGACGCGTAGCGCCCGAAGCCGCATGAAGCTGTAGATGGTCTCGCGCGTATGCGGATTATCGTCGAGGAAACCGGCCTGCAACATCATCTCTTCGGCGTAAAAGCCGAGGCCTTCATTAGCGCCGGAGTCGTAGTAGTGGCGACGGATTGGGTCAGGGTTGTGCCAACCGAGACAGAGCTGGAAGTAGTGTCCCGGCACACCTTCATGGATGAGGATAGGTCGCGGGTCGTGCGCAGTGGAGAGATTGAAGAAGCCCAAGTCCGGACTCGGCGTCCGGATGTAACTGGTTCCGTCCTGATCGAGGCGGGATGGTCCTGTGAGGTCGTCGGTTTCCCCCAGGTCCTGGAAGGGCTCGAGGTAGGCCGGCAACAGCAGGTTATGGTAGTGCTTCATCCACCTGGGTACGGTGAGGATCCCCTGATTCATGAGGAAGGCACGAACCCTCTCTTCAGCGACCTTCTCAGCCTGGATCTGTGCGTCTGCGGTGGGAAACAAGGGCGCCGGTGGAGCGCCGGCGAGACGAGCCTGCTGGTAGGCTTCAAACGCGACGGAGCGGCTCCACTCCTGCTGGCTCATCGCCAGCAATTGTTCCGGCGTATACGGGAGAAGGGCAACGTTGCGCAGAAAGAAGAGGTAGTTTTCGCGTCCAATGGCTGTGTCCTTGCGAGCGGTGGGCAGCTTAGTCTCGAGCCATGCGCGATATTGGGTGAGCGCAGTCAACGCGGCGGGTGTTACTTGGTGCAGCGCCTGGTTGTTCGCTGCGGAGAGCTGCGGGGCGAGTGCTGTCTCCATCTGTTGTGAACGCTCAGAGACTTGATCCAGAGATTCAATGGCCAGCTGGACGAAGGGCTGTCGCATGTCGGTCAGATTTTTCCTGGCAGCCTGGAGCGTGGCCGGGATCTGCTTGATGCGAGCGACGATCTCCTGCTGCCGCGATTCCGAAAACGGCGGTGGTTGCAGCAGAAGAATGAAGACCGAGCCAAGCGTCTGATCGACGTAGAATTCTGGGTTACGCTTCCAGGTCTGTTGGATAGATAGCTCCCAGCGCACGCGCGCCAACGCTGAGCCGAGGAGGCGATAGTCCACCTGGTCATGTACGGAGGTCTGGGCCGAGGGAGTAAGACGCTTCCATCTCTGCTCAAAGAGGTCGAGCTGCTGCAGCCGCTGCGCGATGGTTTGTGGCGACCAATCGACGACCAGGCCAGCAGGCCGCTCGATGCGGGGGATGTCGTCGTTAGTAAAAGGCTGCTCCTGCGCTCGCCATTGCCAGAAGCTCTCGCTGAGCTCGCTCAGGCTATCGGCGCGCGCATGGATGTTGGGGACAAGCAGCAAAGATAAAACAGCCAGATAGCGCAGGAAGGTCAAGAGCGGCTCCAGGGGAAAAGACTCTTGTATAGAAAGTCAGTGTATCCGACGCGTCCGAATTCAGTTTCGCCCGCGATCTCTAACGAAGAGATATGTGCACTCCTGATCCCGACCGTTGTGGTCCATGGGCCTGCGGCCCACCCAAGGGATGAAAATGGCTTCGGTTCAGCAACCGCTCTCCATGGAAGCGTCGCCCTCCCCTTTGTCATCCCGACCGGAGCGGTAGCGAAGTGGAGGGACCTGCAGTTCAGCCGACCTTTACTGGAAATGTTTTTTGACAGAGCGAAGTGGAGGGACCTTGCGGTTCCCGTCCCTAATAGGGCGGTCTTTTCCACCTTCTGAGGGACGGCTCAACTAAGGCCGCCATGCGGCGGCGCTGATTGACATAACACCGCTCATCCCTTAGCGTCTTGCATTGGCCCGCGCGGCGGGTTTAGATCACACGATACGAGGCTGGCAAAGGCATGGAAACTCTCAAGGGGCGAACTGCTCTGGTTACTGGCGCCTCGCGCGGTCTGGGCGCAGCGATTGCTCTGGAACTGGGCGCGAGGGGCGCAAAGGTCGCTGTCAATTACTTTGCCAAGCGAGATCGCGCCGAGCAACTATGCGAACAGATCAAGCAGCAGGGCGGGGAAGCCGCTGCCTTCTATGCCGATGTGCGCCAGGAAGCCGACGTCGAAAAAATGATCCAGGCCATCAACGAGACGTATCACCACATCGATATCGCCGTTATCAACGCCACCGGCCCGCAACCCTTTCTGACCATCGAAGAGCAGACCTGGGAGCGATACCTGGACCAACTGGAGTTTTTTGTGAAGTCACCGCTGCTGATCCTGAGGCAGGTCGTCGCCGGCATGAAGAGCCGCGGCTTCGGCAGAATCATTCAAATCGGGAGTGAAGTCTTCGAACTCGGGCAACCCCATGTTCGCCCACTATGTAGCGGCCAAAGGCGCGCAGTTGGGGCAAACGCGATCCTGGGCCCGTGAACTTGGCCCAACCGGCATCACCGTGAACCTGGTCGCTCCGGGCTGGATTCCGACCGAGCGCCACCTGCACTCCACCCAGGCGGAGATGGACGCCTACACGGAAAAAGTTCCCATGAAGCACATGGGAACCGCCGAAGATGTGGCCAATACGGTGGCCTTTCTGGCCAGCGACGCGGCAAGATTCATCACCGGGCAGAAGATCTCAGTGAACGGCGGCAACACCCTCGAGTAACTTCAGCTCATCGTATGCAGCGTGGGGCTGACGATCAAAGGCGCCTCCGTCGCCGCCTGCACCTCGGCAACGGAAACCCCAGGGGCGATCTCTTCGAGTACCAGCCCCTCATGGGTCACGTTGATCCAGGCCAACTCCGTCGCGATGGCGTCGACCACGCCAACCCCGGTCAGCGGCAATCTGCAGGCGTTGAGGATTTTCGGGCGGCCGTCGCGCGTGGTGTGCTCCATGGCCACGATGACGCGCTGCGCGCTGGCCACCAGGTCCATGGCCCCGCCCATGCCCTTGACCATCTTGCCGGGAATGATCCAGTTCGCCAGGCTGCCCTTGGCGTCGACCTCCATAGCCCCCAGGATGCTGAGGTTGATGTGCCCGCCGCGAATCATGGCAAAGGCATCGGCGCTGGAAAAAAACGACGTCCCGGGCAACACCGAGACCGTCTCCTTGCCGGCGTTGATCAGGTCGGCGTCCACTTCTTCTTCCAGAGGATACGGCCCGATCCCCAGCATCCCGTTCTCCGATTGCAGCACCACCTCCACCCCGGCCGGAACATGGTTGGCGACCAGTGTCGGCATGCCGATGCCCAGGTTGACGTAATAGCCGTCCCGCAGCTCCTGCGCCACCCGCTTGACGATGCGGTTGCGCTTTTCAATCTCCTGCATCGTCGCTCATTCGGCTTCCTCACCGTCCGGCGTTCGATGCGCTTCTCGCAGGAGGCGCACTTGAAGATGCGTTTGACATAGATTCCCGGGGTCACAATCGCGTCGGGATCAAGTTCGCCGGGCTCTACCAGCTCCTCCACCTCGGCGATGGTGATGCGCGCGGCGGTGGCCATCATGGGGTTGAAATTGCGCGCCGTCCGGCGATAGATCAGGTTGCCCTGCCGGTCGCCCTTCCACGCCTTCACCAGCGCGAAGTCTGCTTTGAGCGCCGTCTCCAGCACGATAGTCGCGCCCATCGAAGGTGCGCTGCTCTTTGCCCTCCGCGGCCAGGGTGCCCACTCCGGTGGGCGTGTAGAAGGCAGGAATGCCCGCTCCGCCGGCGCGAATCCGCTCCGCCAGCGTGCCTTGCGGAATCAGCGAGACCTTGAGCGTGCCGGCAATCACCAGCTTCTCCAGCAGCGCGTTTTCGCCCACGTAGCTGCCGGTATGGGAAGCGATCATGCCCGCCTCCAGCATCAGGCCCAGGCCGAAGCCATCCACGCCCATGTTGTTGGAAATGGTGTGCAGACCGGTTACCCGGCGGCGCACCAGGGCGGCAATCGAGTTCTCGGGAATGCCGCAAAGCCCGAATCCCCCCAAGCATCACGGTTGCGCCCGAGGGGATATCGGCAACGGCTTCGTCGGGGGTGGAAAATACTTTATTCATAGCAAGGCGAGTCTACCCATTCCACCACAAAACTCGACGGTGATGCGGCGGCGAACCAAGCCGCGACCATTTAGGATCATTGAGAAGGGAACAACGTGGGCACTGAAAGTCAACTTTCTCCGGGAGCTCGTTCCGCTCCGCCGTCCAGCAGGAGCATCCATTGCAGGTGATCGGCGCCATCAACGCCTACACGGCGCGCATGGCGCAGGCGACGGGCTTTCGCGCTCTCTACCTTTCCGGCGGGGGAGTCGCCGCCAACTCGCTCGGCATGCCCGATCTTGGCATCAGCACCATGGAAGATGTGCTGGTCGACGTTCGCCGCATCACCGAGGTCACCACCCTGCCGCTGCTGGTCGATATCGACACCGGCTGGGGAGGCGCCTTCAATATCGCCCGCACCATCCGCTCCATGCAGCGCGCCGGAGCTGCCGCGGTGCACATAGAAGACCAGGTAAGCAGCAAACGCTGCGGTCACCGGCCGGGCAAGGAGCTGGTTCCGGCGGCGGAGATGGTCGATCGCATCAAGGCCGCGGTGGATGCCCGCACCGACCCGGACTTCGTGATCATGGCCCGCACCGACGCCCTGGCCGGCGAGGGACTGACCGCCGCGCTCGATCGCAGCGCCGCCTACGTTGCCGCCGGCGCCGACATGATCTTTGCCGAGGCGGTCACCGATCTGGCCCATGTACCCCCGCTTCAAAGAGACGGTGGGCGTGCCCATCCTGGCCAACATCACGGAGTTCGGAAAAACGCCCCTCTATACCAGCGGAGGAGCTCGCCGCCGCCGGGGTCGACATCGTTCTTTACTGCTGCGCAGCCTACCGCGCGATGAATGCCGCGGCCCTCAAGGTGTACCATGCCATCCGGACGGAGGGCACGCAGAGCAATGTGCTCAACCTGATGCAGACCCGCGCCGAACTCTACGAATTTCTCGGCTACGACGCCTATGAGCAGAAGCTCGACCAGCTCTTCGAGGCAGCCAAGCATAGTTGAACTGGGGAGAAGCGATCGATATGGCCACCACGACCAACCCGCAACCAGCAGCCTTTAAACCGAAAAAGTCCGTTGCCCTTTCCGGAACGCCGGCCGGCAATACCGCCCTGTGCACGGTGGGCCGAACCGGCAACGACCTGCACTATCGGGGCTATGACATTGCCGATCTGGCCGCCCATTGCGAGTTCGAAGAGGTGGCCTACTTGCTGCTTCGCGGTAAGCTTCCCAACGCCACTGAGCTGGCCGCTTACAAGCAGAAGCTGACTCGCCTGCGAGGCCTGCCGGCCAACGTTTACGAGGTGCTGGAACAGCTTCCCGCCGCCACCCATCCCATGGACGTGCTGCGCACCGGCGTCTCCGCTCTGGGCTGCACGCTGCCGGAAAAAGATGACCATAGCCCCGCCGGAGCCATCGAGTGCGCCGATGTTCTGCTCGCCACCATGGGATCGATGCTGCTTTACTGGCACCACTACAGCCGCAACGGACAAAGCATCGACGTGGACTCGGGAGAGGACACGCTCGCCGGGCACTTCCTGGCCCTGCTTCACGGAGAGCCGCCCAGTCAAGCAGTGGATTCGCGCCATGCAGATCTCGCTTGTTCTTTACGCTGAGCATGAGTTTAACGCCTCCACGTTTACCGCCCGCGTCATTGCCGGCACCGGCTCCGACATTTACTCCTGCATCACCGGCGCGATCGGCGCGCTGCGCGGGCCCAAACACGGCGGAGCCAATGAGGTTGCGCTGGAGATCCAGCAGCGCTACGCCTCCCCCGATGAGGCGGAGCGCGACATTCGCGCGCGCCTGGAGAAGAAAGAGGTTGTCATCGGCTTCGGCCATCCGGTCTATACCGTCAGCGATCCGCGCAACGCCATCATCAAGAACGTTGCCCGCGAACTGGCCGAATCCTCCGGCGACTTCGCAATGTACCGCATCGCCGAGCGGCTCGAAGCGGTGATGTGGGAGGCCAAGCGCATGTTCCCTAACCTTGACTGGTTCAGCGCCGTCTCCTACCACCTGATGGGTGTTCCGACCGCGATGTTTACCCCGCTCTTTGTTCTGGCCCGCACCGCCGGGTGGAGCGCCCATATTCTTGAGCAGCGGGCCGATGGCAAGATTATCCGCCCCGCCGCCAATTACACCGGGCCGGAAGATCTCGAATTCGTTCCCCTTGCCCAACGCGCCTAGGGCATTTCTCCCGGAGACCCGAATGTCTGTCCATGCCAGTGTGGAACGTCCGCCCTATGACCAGGTTCTCGTCGACATTGCCGATTACGTCTGCGCTACACCATCGAGAGCGAACTGGCTTATACCACGGCGCGCAACTGCCTGATCGATACCCTCGGCTGCGGTCTCGAGGCGCTCGAGTATCCCGCCTGCACCAAGCTGCTCGGCCCGATCGTGCCCGGAACCATGGTGCCCAACGGTGCGAAGGTTCCCGGCACGGCGTTTCAGCTTGACCCGGTTCAGGCTGCCTTCAACATCGGCGCAATGATTCGCTGGCTCGACTTCAACGACACCTGGCTGGCCGCCGAATGGGGCCACCCGTCTGACAACCTGGGCGGCATCCTCGCGGTCGCCGACTGGCTCTCCCGCACGGCTGTAGCCGCTGGCCACACGCCGCTGACTATGCGCGCGGTGCTGACGGCGATGATCAAGGCGCACGAGATCCAGGGCTGCCTCGCACTCGAGAACTCGTTCAATAAGGTTGGCCTCGACCACGTCGTCCTGGTGAAAGTAGCCTCGACCGCTGTGGTCGCGCAGCATGCTCGGCCTTACCCGCGGCCAGATTCTCGATGCGCTCTCGCTGGCATGGGTCGACGGTCAGAGCCTGCGGACTTATCGCCACGCTCCGAACACCGGCTCGCGCAAGAGCTGGGCAGCCGGCGACGCCACCAGCCGCGCGGTTCGTCTCGCTCTGATGGTTCGGGCCGGCGAGATGGGTTACCCCTCCGTGCTTACTGCCAAGGGCTGGGGATTTTACGATGTGCTCTTTCGCGGCCGGCCCTTTGCCTTCCAGCGGCCTTATGGCTCTTACGTAATGGAGAATGTTCTCTTCAAGATCAGTTATCCGGCCGAGTTCCATGCGCAGACCGCCGTTGAGGCGGCGATGACGCTGCGCGCAAAGCTGCTGGCAGCCGGCAAGTCGGCGGAGGATATCGTCTCCATTCAGCTCCGCACCCACGAGGCCTGCCTCCGCATCATCGACAAGAAGGGGCCGCTCACCAATCCCGCCGACCGCGATCACTGTGTCCAGTACATGGTTGCTGTCCCGCTCATCTTCGGTCATCTGACCGCCTCCGATTACGAAGACTCCTTTGCCGCCGACCCTCGCATCGATGTACTGCGCGAGAAGATGCACTGCAGCGAAGAGCCGGCCTACACGGCCGACTACCACGATCCGGAGAAGCGCTCCATCGCCAATTCACTTACTCTTTCTCTTGCCGATGGCAGCACCTTAACGGAAACGGTTGAGTATCCCCTTGGCCACCGCCGCCGCAGAAGCGAGGGCATCCCGCTGCTCGAAGAGAAGTTCCGCACCAACCTGGGCCGCCGGTTTGCGCCGCTGGCGCAGCAGGCGATATTGAAGGCCTCGCTCAACCAGCAGGCACTCGAAAGCATGCCCGTGCACGAGTATGTGGATCTGTACGCACTGTAGAGACAACCGAACATGAAGACATTAATTACAGGTAGCAGTGGTCACCTGGGCGAAGCGTTGGTTCGCACGTTGAGGAGCAGGAAGCGCGAAGTCATGGGTGTCGATATTATTCCGTCCGAATTCACCAACGAAGTCGGGTCGATCGTCGACCGGAATTTTGTCAAACGATGCATGGAAGGCGTGGACGCTGTGATCCACACCGCGACGCTGCACAAACCCCATGTCGTTACTCACGGCCGGCAGAGCTTCGTTGACACCAACATTACGGGCACCCTCAATCTGCTGGAAGAAGCCGTGCTGGCTGGTGTTGGCTCATTTATCTTCACCAGCACGACCAGCGCCTTCGGCAGCGCGCTTACCCCGCCCCCTCGAAGCCCTGCGGCCTGGATCACCGAGGATGTTAAGCCCGTTCCCCGAAATATCTATGGTGTCACCAAGGCCGCGGCGGAGGACATTTGCGAGTTGTTCCATCGGAATCATCGGCTCGCATGCCTCATCCTGAGAACCTCGCGGTTTTTTCCTGAAGAGGATGACCATGAAGAGACGCGACGGGCTTTCGCCGATGGCAACGCTAAGCTGAACGAGTTTCTCTACCGGCGAGTAGATCTTGAGGATGTGGTGAGCGCCCATCTGCTCGCCATCGAGAAAGCTCCGTTGCTGGGCTTCGGCCGTTATATTGTCAGTGCGACCACACCCTTTACGGTGGACGACCTGCTCGACCTGCGTGCCAACGCACCCTCGGTGGTGAAGCGAAGGGTTCCGGAATACGAGGCTGAGTACGCGCGCCGTGGCTGGAAGATGTTTCCAGGCATCGACAGGGTGTATGTAAACGAACGAGCCAGGAACGATCTTGGTTGGCGACCCCGATACGACTTTAAATTTCTTCTCGACAGGCTGATAACTGGCGCGGACCCGCTCAGCCCGCTCGCGCGTGCCGTGGGGTCAAAGGGCTACCACTCCAGCAAGTTTGCAGAAGGGCCATATCCCACCGAGTGATGTTGGCTCAACTCCCCGCGCTTTCATTGCGGACGGGTGCCCCACGTTCGCCTCAGCGTACGTGGGACGAAAATGAGGGGGCGAAAGCCCCACGATTGCTTTAGGCAAATTGCGTGGGGACTATCGGAGAGGAGTCGGTCGGGTGGCTTTCGAAGTTAAGTGTGGTAAGCCCGTCTGGGAAAGCAATGGAAACAAATCATTATTGGCCCACGTACCCCGGATTTCCTGTCGAGGTTGGTGGCGTTGTCGAACTCCATGCGGCTTTCCTTAAAGAAAGCCGCACACGCGGTCCTTTCTGACGCTGCGTAACAGGAAATCCGCGTACGCTGGGGCGAACGTGGGGCGCCCGCCCGGTCTGCCGCGCCGTCTACCTTGGCTTTGCCACCGAGCCTGTAGCTTTGCTGCCCAGGCCTCCCTATAATCCGGCCATGCCTCTAAGCCGGAGAGCTTTCGTTTCGGGAATGCTTGCCACTCCACTCGCGGCCGCGTATTCGTCTTTCGCCTCGGCCATCACGCCGATGAAGATCACACGGGTCGAAACGGTCTACTGGAAGTCGCGGGACGATGCTCCCTTCTGGCCTCATTGGACATGGCTGAAGATCGACACCGACGCGGGCATCTCCGGCATAGGAGAAACCTATCCGCGCAACCCGGTGGAGGCGGCGATGGTCCACAACGTGGCTCCTTCGCTGATCGGCCGTGACCCTCGGGATATCGAGCGGATCTGGGCCGACCTTTACCGGACCTTTGATTTCCAGATTGCCGGCGGCACGGAAATGCGGGTGCTGAGCGCACTGGATCTTGCACTCTGGGATCTGCTGGGAAAATCGCTGAACGCGCCGGTCTACCGCCTGATCGGCGGCAAAGCGAACCCGCAGGTCCGCTTGTATAACACCTGCTTTCCCTACAAGTACGATTTCAATCGCGAGCCGGAGAAGATCATGCGGGAGCTGATCGACACGCGAGGTATCAAGGCCATCAAAATATGGCCGTTCGACGGAGCCGCCCAGCGCAACCAGAACGAGTACATCACCTGGCACGATATCGACGAGGCACTCATACCGGTTAAAAAGCTGCGCGATACCTTCGGCTACGAGATCGAGATTGCCATCGAGTTCCATGCGCAGTGGAATCTGACTTCCGCTATCCGCATCGCCCATGCTCTCGAACCTTATAAGCCGATGTGGCTGGAAGACATGCTGATGCCTGGCAACTTCGACCAATACCACGAGCTCGCTGCCTCAACGACCTTGCCGCTTACGGTCGGCGAACGCATGGCCGGCAAGATGCAGTTCGAGCGGCTGCTGGAATCGCGGACGCCAAAATATGTGATGTTCGACGTCACCTGGTGCGGCGGCCTGACCGAGGCGCGCAAAATCGCCGCCCTCGCTGATGCCCAGGAGCTGCCAATTGCGCCGCACACCGCAGGAGGCCCGCTCTTGTTCTACGCCTCCACCCATCTCACGACGGCCTCACCCAACGTATGGATCCAGGAAAGTTGCCAGAGGTTTTATGAACACGACTGGCCCCTCATGCTGGAGAATCCCATCGCTCCGAAAGACGGTTTCATTCAGGTTCCGGAGGAAAGCGGTTTCGGCATGCGAATCAAACCCGAAGCGTGGAACCACCCGGCATCCATCCACGCAGTTACGGGCAAGTCATAATAGCTCTCTACCAATGCGGACTTTCCACCGGAGGAGAAACATGCGTCGACCTGCCGCTTCGCTACTGATCTTCACGCTCACCGGTTCTTTGACTGCGCAGCCGGCGGCGAGCGAGCCACGGCTGCCCGGCTTTACAACCCAGAGCGAGCCGGGGGAAGTCAGCTGGGAGCAGCGTTTCAAGCTATTGCCCGATCCCCAGCGTATGCGGGCCAACATGGAGCGGCTCAGCGCGCATCCTCATCACGTCGGTTCACCGTACGACAAAGAGAATGCCGAGTGGATCCTGGCGCAGTATAAGCAGTGGGGATGGGATGCCCACATCGAAGAATTTCAGGTTCTCTTTCCTACGCCGAAGACGCGGCTGCTGGAGATGATCGAGCCTTCGAAGTTCTCCGCCAAACTTGAGGAGCCTGCGGTCGCCGTCGATCCCACCTCGAAGCAAAAGGACGAGCAGCTACCCACGTATAACGCTTACTCCCCGGACGGCGACGTGACCGCACCGCTGGTCTACGTGAACTATGGTCTGGTTGCCGACTACGAGGAGCTGGCCCGTCACGGCGTCTCCGTCAAAGGGGCCATCGTCATTGCGCGCTATGGAGAATCCTGGCGAGGGATCAAGCCTAAACTTGCGGCGGAGCACGGCGCTATTGGATGCATCATCTATTCCGATCCCGCCGATGACGGATTCACCAAGCAAGCCAGCTTTCCCAAGGGGCCCATGCGTCCGCCCGACGGGGTACAGCGTGGCAGTGTCCTTGACGCTCCGCTCTACCCCGGCGATCCGCTCACCCCGGGAGTAGGAGCAACCAAGGAGGCCAAGCGGCTCAAGCTGCAGGATGCCCAATCCATCGCCAAGGTTCCCGTACTTCCTATCTCGTACGCCGATGCCCAGCCGCTGCTTGCGGCGTTGGAGGGTCCGGTCGCGCCTGCTCCCTGGCGTGGAGCGCTGCCTATCACCTATCGTTTAGGGCCGGGCCCGGCTAAGGTGCATCTCAAACTAGCTTTCAATTGGGATCTGAAACCGGTCTACGACGTGATCGCGACGATGCGCGGCTCCGCGGAGCCCGACCTCTGGGTGTTGCGGGGCAACCATCACGATGCGTGGGTCAATGGCGCCGACGATCCGGTTTCCGGTCAGGTGGTGCTGCTGGAGGAGGCACGCGCTCTTGGGGAACTCGCGAAGCAGGGATGGAAACCGAAACGCACCATCATCTACGCCTCCTGGGATGGCGAGGAGCCCATGCTCCTTGGTTCGACCGAGTGGGTGGAAGAGCACGCAGACGAGCTGCGGAAGCATGCCGCCATTTATATCAATAGCGATGACAATGAACGCGGTTATCTCAATGTAGAGGGATCCCATTCCTTGCAGTCGTTCGTCAATGGTGTCGCGAAAGACGTCGAAGACCCCGAATCCAAGGTCTCTGTCTTCAAGCGTCAGCAAGCTCACCTTCTGCTGCATGGGACCCCCAAGCAGCATGAGGAAGCGCGGAGCGGCGGCAACCTGAGCATTGGTGCTCTCGGTTCCGGTTCGGACTTCAGCCCCTTTATCGATCATCTCGGCATTGCAACGCTCAATCTTGGATTCGAAGGAGAAGATCCGTCCGGCAATTACCACTCGATCTACGATGACTTTTACTGGTATACGCATTTCTCCGACTACGATTTCGTATATGGACGCGCGCTGGCGCAGACCGCCGGCTTGACTGTCCTGCGCATGGCCGACGCCGATATCATGCCCTATGACTTTGAGGGCCTCTCGCATACGGTGGCTCAGTACATCGACGAGGTGAAGGCGCTGCTCGAGAGCCGCCGCAAGGAAGCGGAAGAGATCAGGTTAAATCTGAACGAAGGCGTGTATCGGGCGACAAACGACCCGCGAGACCCGACCGTCGCGCCACCGGCGGAGGAGATTCCGCCGTACCTGAACTTCGCGCCGCTCGACAATGCCGCGGCCGCTCTGGACCGGGCTGCTGCGGATTACACCAAGGCCCTGGCCGGCACCCAGGGCAAACCGCTGCAACCGGACCGCCTGAAGACGCTCAATCAGGACCTGGCGTTGGCGGAGAGAAAGCTTACCAACCCGCAAGGTTTGCCGCGGCGGCCATGGATGCAGCACCTGCTCTACGCCCCCGGTTGGTACACAGGTTACAGCGCCAAGACATTGCCCGGGGTAAGAGAGGCCATCGAGGAGGGCCGTTACAAGGAAGCAGAGGAGCAAGTGGTGCTCGCCGCCCGTGCGCTCCACGATGAGGCTGCATGGGTCGAGCAACTTTCCAAAGAGCTTGGTGAGGTTTCCGGCAGCTAAGAGTACTGGCATCTGGCTGAGAGAATGCGAGGCTCTTCCTTAGATCATCTGTTTTTCACTCATGACTCCTCGAACAAAGGTCAAGTCCCTGCGCATAGCGTCGATCACTTCTTGCTTCGGAATCGTAAGATTCTTTTTGCCGTTCTCGGCGCCCCCGAGCCCGGGATATTCAAAGTGGAGCTGCACCGGGCCGGAGAAACCGTTCTTCTTCACAATGTCGAAAAATCCCGCGAAGTTGACCATACCCTGGCCTGTCGGACACCACTGGGGAACCCAGGCGACCACAATACCGAGCGACTTGTCAAAGGGATCGGGATGGATATTTTTCCCTTTCTTCTGCTGCCAGGTGAAGTCCTTCAGAGCAATCCCTCTCATCTGATTCTTAACCAGGCGAGAACTCGCGATCCAGCCACCATAGCCACCTTCGATCGTCGCGTGACCGATGTCATAGTTGATTGCAATCCAGCGATGATCGAGACCCTGGAACATAGTCCAAAGATCCCAAATTGGCCCCCCAACCCGTCCGGGTCCGGACTCCGTGTGATACATTCCGCAGATCTGATGTTCTTTGTTTAGTTCAGCCAGCGCTCTCATCTGTGGCTTCAGTTCATTGAGCCTTTCCGCAATGCCCTCGTCTGCCAAATAGTTTAAAAAGCCCAATCTATATTGGCGAATACCCAGTCGGTTGGCTGTTTTCAAGACCGCCTCGGCATGGGGTGTCTCGACGCTCACAATACCCGTCGTAATCGTTGGAACTTGCAGGCCGGCGCGGCGAACCATCTCAACTGCCGCTGGAAGATCGGTCTCCACTCGGTCGGGCGACACGTGACCGCCGGCACGTACCGTAAGGTCAACACCATCGAACCCGATATCTCTCGCAATCGCAGCCGCATCATTGACGCTGGCCCATTGTAAGTGCTTGGAGAAGATACAGATCTTTAGCTTGCCCGGGTTGCCAGCCCTGGTCTCGACTGCATCTGCGTTCTGCGGAGTATCTCTGGCAAGTGCATGCAATGCGCCGGACATAGCCGCACCCATCAGCAACGTACGACGCGACATCATACCGTGTGAGAAATCGTTGATCATTTTAAGTCATCCATTCTGCGGGATCTAGCGTGTGCAACTCGATCTTTTAGGCTGAGATAGGCGCTGAGATTCTGGATTTGCTCAGGGCTGGGATCGGACGGTTTCATCACCGAATGGCTGTCGTCGACGATCGTTGCTATGTCCTGTGACGGGAGCAAGTGAAACGCTCCATCGAGATCCTCCAATCGCAAGTCAAAATTGGTTCGCCCTCAGGCAAAGCCCCTGACTCAATGTGATTCCGCAACTGCTCGGCCGAACGCCTGCGCACATCGGGATTGCCCGTGAGCTTTGGGACGTGATCGGTTCGGAAAGTGTCGGCGTCATGGCATGGTTCTTCCTTAGATCAGCTGTTTTTCTCTCATGACTCCTTTGACATAGGTCAAGTCCCTGCGCATGGCGTCAATCACTTCCTGCTTGGGAATCGTAAGCTTCTTCGTGCCGTTCTCGGCGCCCCCGAGCCCGGGATATTCAAAGTGGAGTTGCACCGGGCCGGAGAAACCGGTTCTTCTTCACGATGGCAAAGAATCCTGGGAAATTGACCATGCCCTGGCCTATTGGACACCAGTGGGGAACCCAGGCGTCCTCAATACCGAGCGACTTGTCAAAGGGATCGGGATGGATATTCTTCCCTTTGTTCTGCTGCCAGGTGAAGTCCTTAAGAGCAATCCCTCTCATCTGATTCTTGACCAGACGAGAGCTCGCGATCCAGCCGCCGTAGCCACCTTCGACGGTCGCGTGACCGATGTCATAGTTGACTCCAATCCATCGCGGATCGAGCCCCTGGAACAAGGTTCCAAAGATCCCAAATGGGCGCCTCCAACCAGTCCGGGGCCGGAATGGGTGTGATACATTCCGCAGATCTGATGTTTCTTGTTCAGGTCAGCCAGCGCTTTCACCTGCGGCTTCAATTCGTTGAGTCTCTCCGCAATGCCCTTGTCTGCCAGGTAGGTGAACCATCCCCATCGGTATATTGACGAATGCCCAGTTGGCTGGCTGTTCTTTAAGACTGCTTCGGCATGTGGCGTGTCGACGCTCATAATCTCCGTCGTGATCATCGGAACTTCGAGGCCGGCGCGGTGAACCGCTTCCACTGCCGCGGGAAGGTCAGTCTCCACTCGCTCCGGCAAAACGTGGCCGTTCGGCACGAACCGTAAGGTCAACACCATCGAACCCGATATCCCTTGCTATCGCAGGCCTGCGTCACTGATGCTGGTCCATTGCAAGTGCTTGGAGAAGACACAAATCTTCAGCTTGCCCGGGTTGCCGGCCGTGTGGCTCGGCTGCATCCGCACTCTCGGGGAGCATCTTTGGCAAGTGCCTGCAAGGCGCTGGACATTGCCGCACCCAGCAGCAATGTACGACGCGACATCATACCTTGTGAGAAATCGTTCATCATTTTAGGGCCATCCATTCTGTGAGATCCAAAGCATGCCGCTCGATCTATTACTGGCGGCGCGAACAGCGGGAGTTAGGGAGACGGCAAGCCGAAGCACAAAAATACTGAGCCGGCCGCCACCGCTACGAATTGCTTTCCATCAACTGCATACGTCATTGGAGAGGCTTTCATTCCGACGTTCGTGTCAAAGTGCCACAACGTTTTGCCTTTCCGCTCATCGACTGCTACGAATGCGCCGTTCGGGTCGCCATAGAAAACAATCCCGCCTGCCGTTGCCAGCACGCCGGACCAGGTCTTCAAGATCACTGGTCCAGTTTGCGGAATTTCCCAGGCCACGTCGCCGGTATCGATATTGATGGCGCGCATGTACCTTTCGCCGGGCTTGACAGCATGCTCAGACGGCTTCTGGTGTCGGATGCCTCGATCTTATGACAATCCTCCAGTGTCATCAGATAGTAGAGGCGCGTCGTCGTGGCTAAAAGCTGTGGAGCTCCAGTTGGCCGCGTTGTCCGGACAACTCCTCTCTCGATTGGACGCCGTCGCAGGTTGCACCGCGAGCTGCGGGCGCCCATCCGGACCGATGCCGGTGGCCCAATTCACCCGATGCAGGAAGGTTTTCGCGAGCAGCAGCTCGCCGTTGGTGCGGTCCAACACATAGAAGAACCCGTTCCGATCCGCATGCAGCAGCAGCTTCCTCGGCTTTCCGCGATATTCGGTATCGACCAGGACCGGGGGCTCGGTTGCGTCGCGGTCTGCCGTATCGTGCGGCGTGAACTGGAAGTACCATTTCAATGCGCCGGTCTGGGGGTTGAGGGCGAGTATGCAATCGGTGAAGAGATTATCGCCCGGGCGGTCGCGATCGTCGCGATCCGGCCAGGGATTGCCGGTTGGCCCAGTAGAGCGTATCCGTTTCTTTGTCGTATGTCCCGGTCAGCCAGGTGGAGCCACCGGCGAGCAGCGGCGGTTCCTTGCCCCAGGTCTCGATGCCTGGGTCGCCCGCTTTTGCAGGAAGTGTCCAGTGGCGCCAAACCAGTTCGCCTGTCGTCGGCCTTGTAACAGGCAATGAAGCCGCGCATGCCCCAGTCGCCCCCGGAGACGCCGGCGATGACGGTGTCGTTGATAATCAACGGTGACACCGTCGAGCCATAATGCTCCTTCTGCTTCGGGCATTACGACGTCCCAGACCAGGCTCCCGGTCACGCGATTCAACGCCAGCAGATGAGCGTTATCTGTGACCATGAAGATCTTGTCGCCGAGTATCGCGACCCCGCGATTGGTGCCGACCGATGCATCTCCAACCAGGCCCGGGGTCGGCGGACGGGAATACTTCCAGATCTGGTCCCCGGTCAGCGCGTCGATGGCATAGGCCTGGTTATTGCCGGAGACGTACATGACGCCATCGACCACGATAGGCGTCGACTCCAGGCCGAAATGAGGCATGGGGAAGATCCACTTGAGAACCAGGTCTTTTACGTTCGATGCATTGATCTGTGTCAGGCCGCTGTAACGATTGCCATCCAGCTTGCCATTGTAAGTGGGCCAATCGCCCGGCCGCGGGTTCAGGATTCTGGAAAACTCGACGTCTTGCGCCTGGGAAGCGTATTGCGTATTGGGCGCCTTCAAAGGTCCCGGCTCGATCCCTGTCAGTTGGCTGAGATAGGCGCTGAGATTCTGGATTTGATCGGGGGTGCGCGTTCACAGGTTTCATCAGCGAATGGCTGTCGTCGACGACCGTTACTATGTCGTGTGACTGGAGCAAGTGAAACGCCCCATCCAGATCCTGCAATTGCAATTCGAAATTGGTTCGCCCTCGGGCAAAGCCTCGCAGAGTTTTGCCATTCGTGCAGCGTTACTGTAACCAGGTCGTAGCCGGGAGTAATGTTTTGGTCAGGATGCAACAGAGCGTGTGTATCTCATCCGCGTCATCCTGCTGCCCACATCCGATAGATCCGGCCCTGTGGACGATCCCCGGCCGTGAACCATGTGGCAGGAGCCACAGTTGCCCTCGCCCCAGAAGAATTGGCCTCCCAGGGCCGCATCGCCGGGGACGATGGTCTGAGATGCCGGAGAGTTGAGCGAATGGATAAAGGCTGCAACGGCATCGAGCTGGTGTGGAGGCAGTGTTCCAAACGCAGGCATTCCTCCGGAGGGAATGCCTGACTCGATGAGATTGCGCAATTGATCGACCGAGCGCCTGCGCACATCGGGATTGCCGGTGAGTTTCGGGGCATGATCGGTTCCGAAAGTGTCGGCGCCATGGCACCCGGAGCAATTGCTCGCATACACTGTTTTTCCGTCCTGAATCAATGCTGGCGGTGGAGACTGTGGGTTTGGCACAGCGAAGAGCGCAGGCAGGAAGAGAGCAACCAGCAGAAGATAGCGGCCGATGCGCATTTGCGCTGTTCCCTGGTTCACTCGGAGCTTTCCGCACTCGTATGCGACTCTACCTCTGGCTTCAACCTGTCCAAATCCTTCGATTCTTCGCCTGACGCGAAAGCAGTTGACGAGAACGGAAGCGATGATATATCAGTTTCTACATGCCGCGCAATAAAGAATGGAGCTATGAACCGGACATCCCAGGTCGAACGCATTCCGTATGACGACGGCGCCGGCCGCGAGAGACGTCCCCTGGGGGATTTGATGAACAGCCCGGTCGTGTCCGGAAGCCGCTGGGTGATGCTGGCTTTCGCCTTTGTGGCCACAGTCATCAATTATCTTGACCGGCAAACGCTTTCGGTTCTTGCGCCGGTGTTGCTCGAGCGCTTCAAGATTTCAGCCACTACCTACAGCCACATCATTTTTGCCTTCATGTTGGCCTATACGGTGATGAATGGGGTTTCAGGCCCACTGCTCGATCGGCTCGGAACCAAAGCTCGGGTATGCGCTGACCATTGCGTGGTGGTCGGCGGCCGAGATTCTTCACGCGTTTTCAGGCGGTGCGATCAGCCTGGGTGTGTTCCGATTTCTTCTCGGCGTTGGAGAGGCAGGGAACTATCCCGCAGGAGTCAAGGTCATCGGGGAGTGGTTTCCACCTCAGGAGCGATCCCTGGCATCGGGAATCTTCAATAGCGGCGCAGCCGTAGGAGCCATGCTGGCGCCTCCCTTGTTAGCGTGGACGGTGCTGGAAATGGGCTGGCAGGCGTCGTTCGTGATTGTGGGCGCTTTGGGGTTCGTCTGGTTGGCCGCGTGGATGATCTTTTATCGCACTCCTCCGATCAACCCGGAGAAGTAGAAATCTCCTCCGCCTGCTGTTTGGGCTCTCGCTAAGACGCGCTTTGTTTGGCAGTTCACGTTGTCCAAAGTCTTTGCCGATCCGGTCTGGTATTTCTACACCTTCTGGTTTCCTCAGTACTTGAAGGTTGGCCACGGATTCACCATGAAAGAGATTGGCGAGACGGCCTGGATCCCATTCTTCACCGGAGGCATCGGGAACTTAGCGGGAGGTTTTCTGTGCAGCGGGCTGCTGCGGTTTGGATTGTCCGCGCAGATTGCCCGGCGGGTGGGCGTCCTGTTCTTCTCGGCGCTGATGGTAGCGGCTGTGCCGGCGGCTATGGTTCATAGTTCAGCGCTTGCGATTGCGCTTATATCTACAGCGACTTTTGGTTATTGCGGGGCCTTGGCAAACGTTCTTGCCATCCCCAGAGACTTGTTCCCCAAGAATGCAGTGGCTTCCATCTGGGGGCTGGCAAGTATGGGTTCAGGCTTTGGTGGGATGTTCTTCAGCCTGGTTACCGGATGGCTTGTCGACCACTATTCGTTCAAGCCGGCCTTCGTGCTGTTCGGGCTAACGCCGATCATCGCCGCTGCTCTTATCTGGTGGCTGCCTCGAACCATTGCACCTGCTTTGCGCGCCGGGCCTAGCAGTAAGCACTTGCAGACTGTGATATATCACAACGTGTTCGGTATTCGTGCAGAAGAGGAAATCGATGGTACCATCTGGACGATCATTATTCCACAAGGATCAGATCTGTTCGAACCCAGTTCAAACAGCGAGGCTGGCTTGAAAAAACCTGCGCTAGTATCTAACCGACTCAAGCCGTCCGGGCGAGTCACTCGCCGGAAGGGCATACCAGCAGATCCGCGACGAGATTCTGAGAGGTGACCTGGCCATTGGGGATGTGCTGTCACGGAGGAAGCTGGCCGACCGGCTTAACATGAGCTTCCTGCCGATTACGGAAGCCATGCAGCGTCTGGAGGTCGAGGGTCTGGTCGAGAGCAGGCCGCGTATCGGAACGCGGGTCCGCATACCTACAGAGCAGGACATTCGAAATAGTTATGTTATCCGCGAGGCTCTTGAATCACAAGCAGCAAGGCTTTGCGCGGAGCACATCACGGCGGCGGAAAAGAAGCAGCTTCTTACCAGCGCCAGGCATCTGGACAATCTTCATAAAGTTTCAGGACCAGAGGCGGAAGATTCCAGATTCTTGTTTTCCGTACATACCTACCATATGCAATTCCATATGCGGATTGCTGAATTAGCGCAATGTCCAGGTTTGACCAGTGCTATTGAGAAGGCGCAGGTGTTGGTGTTCAACTGGCTTTACGATACGGCTGCGGATAACAACAAAACACCGCCGCAGATTTCACTCGAATCTGGCGGACGCGTTGTGTTCCGGAGATCCGCTGGCAGCCGATAGCCGCCATGCGAACGCATATTCGCAATGGCCTTGACCAGGTGCTGGAGCGACTTGCCAACTCTGAACATGGCAATAACTGGCGCCTGAAGAGCGGCCAGGAGTTAGAGTCTAGGCTGTTGGTGAGGATGTGCAAGGCCTGTTGGGTATCCGACAGGAACTCAGTGGTATCCGCACTCTTTGCCACAACTAGAGCGATGGGGAGAAGACCGTGGCTGATGTCTAAGCGCAGGTCTGCGGGTGTCGCGTCTTGCCAATGGTTTTCCGAGCAAGCGTGGGTAAGCATAAATCTCCCTGCAGGCCGTCCTGCGTATCTCCGCGCCGTCGAAGCCGTATGTGTCAGGCGACCGCGAAATCCGCTGAACCCGCGCTCCTACCCCTGTTCGCAGCCTTTGTGCCGTGCCCAGTTGCAAGATCGCTAAACTCCGCTAACGCTATGGTTCGGACTGGCGCAGACTCGAGTCTTATGTGTTCACGCTTTGAATTTTGAAGGTCCATGCGTATTGGCAGGGCCGCGCCGCTTCGTTTTGTAGCTGCTCCGGGATCGTGATCGTGAGACCTTGGCTGAATCATAGTTCCATTTCAACGGCTCGGCCACGCCCAACATGTAGATATTCGATCCCTTTTTGGGTTGACTGAGTTCAAAACGAAGCTGCTTGCCCGGCCACACGAGGGTGTGGGCGTAGGCCGTACGCTTGTCCTTGGATCGCGTGTAGCGAATGTTGTCGCCTTCAGACCAAAGGGAGCCGTCGCGCGCACGTGTCGCATAAATCCCTTCACCATTGACCTTAAGCCAATCTCCTGTTGCCCTGAGTTGCCGCGCAGCTTCCGGATTGAATTGCCCGTACGCGCTGGGACCAACGCCCACCATGAAGCCACCACCCTTGGCCACCGAGTCCACCAGGTTATGAACGATCCAGTTCGTGCCCTTGTGCTTAGCTGGGTCAGGCTCGTAGGAGAAGTCGGAGCCAAGCGGATAAATGACCATCCAGGGAACTTCTGAAGTGACATGGCCAGAGGGCACAACCCGCTCCGGAGTATAGTAGTCGCCGTAGTTGCCGATTCCGCGATTGCGCATCATCACGTTGGGCTGGATTTGTCGCAACTTGAGAATCGTTTCCCGCATTTGCGGCCATACTTTTGGCCCCCAGTGGATGTCCAGGCACAGCATGTCGATGGTTCCATATTTAGTTAATAGCTCCGTCAGTTGCTGGCGATGACGGCTGAACCATGCGGTCAACCTCGAGCGGGGTTGGATCGGGCACCATCACGTACCGGTTTCCAAGACGGACTTTTCGCTTGGCCCAGAATTCCTCCACCGAACCATCAGAGGGCGCCATCCATACAGTTCGGGGGAGTCCGGGACCTGGAGCGGATCTTCGCCATAGGGCCGGAAATCGGCGTCATACCAATCCGGGTGGGAGAAATATAAGTCAATCTTGATGTCGCGTTTGTGGGCGGCGTCGCAAAGCTCTTTGATGATATCCCGGCGAAAGGGCGTTTCCATGATGCTGTACGCAAGGTCGCAGGACTCTATCTTTGGGCCGCCCGCTGCAGTCCAGTTGACCCGTTGCCGCACCCGGGTCTTGGTGTCGAACATGGAGAAACCCTTCGTGATGTTTGCTGGTAAATGCGAACATCTTCAGGCCGCTGTCGGCAAATAGGTTCATCCATTCGTTAGCGTCGAATCCAGCAGGGTTCCACGTCTTGTACAGGTCGTTGTATTTTTGCCGGTCTTCGAACGACATATTCAGGAAGGGCCACGACTCTGCCCCCGGTGCCAGATGGAATAGATTCCCCAATGAAGGCGCATGCCAAACTTCATGTCACGAAACGCCTCATAGGCACTGTGGGGTGCCCAGTGGTATTCAGGGACAGGTTCCGCCTCCACATACCATTCGCTCTTGATGACATTCGGTGGAAACCGGTGCTCCAGGGAAGCGGAATCCGCATGCACCTGCGACCTTAGAGGCCAAGGCAAGTGCAGCGGCGGAAAGCAGGAAGTTTCTTCTGTTCATCGTCATGTCGGCAACCGGTCCTCGTGAATTTTATTGCCGGGCAGAAAGCGCGGCCATCTCCGGCCGATCGTTGATATATCAGTGATTATAGGGTTGTCAAGCACAATTCATTTCAGGCCAGATCAATGCCCCCGCGGCAGTGATGTCCGGGTAGCCGACATCTTGTCTCTGAAAGCCATGGTTATTTCCACCGGTCCCGGTCTGCTGGCATTGCAGTAGTTCTCCATGCCATATGCGGAAAACTCCGGAAATACACTTGACAGCGTTTATTGTGTCCTCATCTAATGTCCTACTGCTATATCAAAAGGTAGGAAACCGATCCATTGTTTTTCTTCCAGGAGGATTCTAAATGTCAGACATGACCGTGGCACGTTCCAGCGTCCGTTCAGTCCTACTGCTTCATGAGAGTCGCGATGGCCGTGTTACTGCTGGTTTGTTCGCCGCCGCAGTAAGGGCGCAGACTACGAGTGCCACGGTTGTGGGAACTCTCACTGATTCTTCCGGCGCGCGGATTGCCGGCGGCACGGTGAGCATAAAGGACCTCGCCACGGGGATCGAGCACAGCACCACCACGGACGCGCAAGGTGAGTACGTCATCCCCGATCTGCCAGGCGGCACATTATTCCGTTACATTCTCCATGGCGGGCTTTCGGCCGTTCGTCATGTCGGATGTTGAACTTCTTGTTGCACAGCGGGCGACTCTCGATGCCACGCTCCAGATCGGCGAGGCCACCCAGGTCGTGACCGTAAACACCGTGGCGCCGATCGTGGATACCACGGTCTCTGAAGTCGGCCAGGTGGTCAACACGACCACCATCGAACATGTCCCGCTGAATGGACGAAGCTTTTGGCAGTTGACGAACATGGTTCCCGGTGTCACCTACACGCCGGCTGGTCAGAATCTAAACCTGAACGGAGCCAGCCTGCGGGCCAGCGTGGTCGATGTCAATATCAATGGCGGTCCTCCCGATCAGACCGGCTGGATGCTGGATGGCGCTTTCATCACCGAGATGCAGGGCGGCGGCACGATCATCCAGCCTGATGTGGATGCATTGCAGGAGTTCAACGTTGAGGGCGCGATGACTGCCGGCCGAGTTCGGGCTGACAGCGAACATGGTCAACGTCACGACAAAGAGTGGGTCGAATCAATTTCATGGCGAGGCGTTCGAATTTCTTCGCAACTCGGCGCTGGAGGCGGCGAACTATTTCTACGTGAGGCCTGTCGGATCGAACCAGAAGAACGAGCCTCTGCGCCGCAATCAATACGGATTTACGCTCGGGGGTCCGATCGTCAGGAACAAGGCCTTTTTCTTCGTGGACTACGAGCGAACAGGCCTTCTGGAGGGCCTGGATTATAGCAATGTGGTTCCAACTCTGGCGGAGCGCACGGGCAACTTTTCCGATCTGCCTGCCAAAGGTAATCATCAGACCCACTTACTGGAAAGCCTTTCCCCGGAAATATAATTCCACGCTGCCCGTCTCGCCGCTAACCCTCCAGGGGTATTTTTCTTAAATTATTTGCCGCTCCCGAATCAACTGAGGGGAACGACATCCTACAACACCATTGCCCCTTCGATGACCCAAGCTCTGCAGCGCGGCGATGGCCGAGTCGATTACCATATCAGCGACAAGAACCAGATCTTTGGCCGGTATTCCATCAACGACAACCAGGAAACAGATCCGAACCAATTCACGACATTAGGCATTCAGCCACTGGAAAGCCGAGGCCAAAATGCCACGGCTACCTTTACGCATGTTTGGAATTCACGCTGGCTTTCAGAGGCACGGGCGTCCTATTACCGGAGTATCTTCCATTTTCAGGGAATCTTACAGGGCACAAACTTCAACCAGGAAGCAGGCGTGCAAGGCTTCAATGACACAACGTCGATCTTTGGCTTCCCGGAAATCGACAATGACGAATTACGCCACTTTCCTGGGGTCACCCTCGAACCAACTACCAAAGTCCAACCAGCACAGAAATCTGCAGTTTGGCCTGAGCACAACGTACTCGCAGGGTCGCCACAGCATCAAATTCGGCGCCAACCTGACTCATGAGCGTGGAGGCTTTATCAATGGCTCCTCATCGACCGGAGTCTTTGATTTTACCGGGATCTATTCGGGCAACGCATTTGCTGAGTTCCTGCTGGGTATTCCAGACAATGTCACCCGCGATTATTTCAAAACGCTGAACGGGGACTTTGGATACTATATGAATCTTTATGTGCAGGACAACTATCGTGTCAGTGAAAGGTTGACGCTAAATCTGGGATTTCGGCTAGAGCGCAATACGTTTTACCAGGGTATCAATGGCGGCAAGACAGCGTTTGACCCGGCGACCCAAAAAATTGTCGTCCCATCGAATTTTAATCCCAATGCGCAACTATTGACTCCGCGAACTGCTCCAGCTCTTTCTCCGATCGGATTGAGTATACGAAGGGCCTGGGGTTGCCGTGGTCGATTCAGCCTGCGGAGTGGGACTATGTGCCACGCATTGGCATCGCGTGGCGTCCGCCGGATATGTCTCAGAATATGACGAGCGTTGTGCGCGCAGGCTATGGGATATTTCAGCTATTCACCGACTTCAACAACATTAACAATGAAGTCGCAACTATACCGTTTATCGCGTCGGCCACTGTGCTGAACAATGCGGCGCCGGCCGTACCGACAGCTCACATGGGCTAATTACTTCGAGGGTCAGCCCAATGTTCTCCCCAACCCGAATCCAGGGCAAGCCTTGTTCATTTGGATTAGTCTTGGATCAGCTGTTCTACGCCAAACTCTCAGAATGGCGCTACTTCGTGGCGAAACCAGTATGTCCAGCAATGGACGCTGGCATATCAGACCCAGCTCGCATCCCGAGTGTCGCTTGATGTGACGTATTTAGGAACCAAGACCACGCACCTTAATGCATCCGTAAGCAACAACGATCCCTCGCCTGGCCCAGGAAGCGTCCAGGCGCGCCGGCCATATCCGCAGTGGGGCGTCATGCTCTACGACGACAACAACAGCCATGCGAACTATAATGCGTTGCAAGTGAAACTCGAAGACCGGTCATGGCACGGGCTGACTTTGCTGGCGGCTTACTCTTATTCGAAATGCATGGATCAAGGCAACACCGGGACCAGGTATTTCTTCCTGAGGCAATATGCTGTTTGTAACTACAATTTTCCGCAGGTGTTCTCCCCCAGTTTCAATTACGCGTTGCCATTCGGCTCAGGGCAGGCATTTCTCAATCGGGGTGGCTGGGTCAACCAGGTCGCCGGTGGTTGGGAGATGGCCGGCCTTTGGACTCTGCGCAGCGGTGCGCCATTTACTCCAACCATCGGAACTGATGTCGCCAACACCGGCGTCAGCAGCCAATGGCCGCTCGTTATTGGAAAGCCCACTCTTGTTCGTAATCCAGACTGCTGGTTTTATGTAGCAGGCAATACAAAGTGCCAAGCCCTTAGCCCGGGAACAGCTGCCGCATTTAAAGATCCCCCGCAATACACTTATGGAACTCCGGTGAGAAATCTCGCTTTATTCCGGTGACCTCAATGAGCTCGACTTCGACCTTCTAAAGACGTTTCATCTCCGCGAGAGTCTGTCGGCTCGAATTCCACGTGGAAGCCTTCAACCTGATGAATCATCCAAGCTTTGCCGCACCTTCCACCAATATCGACTCAAGCTCGGGAGGCGAGGTAAGCGCCACGATAAATAGTTCCAGAGAACTCCAGTTTGCCCTGAAGATACATTTCTAGTCCATCCGGGAGCCCCCGGCTCTGCCGGGGAGGCAGTAGAAGTTTGACAGTCACAGGCTGGGCACGACGGGGGGGTGGTGAAGGATCTTTAGCTTACGCCACGTTGAAAGGAGCGCTCATGACGGGCGCTTGCAAAGGAATCATGCCTCATTGAACAATGGGGCGAAAATCAACATAACGGCTGGATTGTTTTCTCCTGAGATATATGCCTGTTTCCATTAGCGGTCAAGTCGTTGTGATTGTCGGCGCTTCCAGCGGAATAGGCCGTGCCGCGGCGATGCTCTTCGCACGGGAGGGGTCAAAGGTCGTGGCAGCGGCGCGCCGCGAGGATCGGTTGCAATCTCTTAAAGATGAACTGGCGAGAGAACAATGCGATATCACGATTCGACGTGCGGATGCCTCCGACCCTGCGGATATGCAGCGTCTCGCACAAGAGACCCTCGAAGAGTTTGGGAGAATTGATATTCTCGTGTTTGCGAGCGGGACAAATACTCCTGATCGGTCGATGGAACGCCTCAGCCCTGAGCTATGGAACTCGGTGCTTGATGTCAATCTGAATGGAGCCTTTTACGTTACCCATGCAGTTCTTCCCGCTATGCGTACCGCTCGTTCTGGACTTCTGATCTACATTTCATCGATAGGCGGAGTAGTGCCTGATTTATCCGGGGCGGCTTATCAAGCATCCAAGCGTGGGGTTCTCGGCCTGGCACATGCGATTCGTATGGAGGAGAAGCAGAACGGAATCAGAACGTCTGTAATCTGCCCTGGTCTCGTAAACACCGAGTTGGTGGAAAAAAGGCCTGTAAAGACGCCGCCCGAAGTATTGGCACAGGCCTTGCAGCCGGAAGATGTTGCAGAAACGATCTTGTATATCTCGAAATTACCGCCCCGGGCTGTTATACCGGAGCTGCACTTGCTGCCGGTATTCCTATAAGTGTCATTGCGCTTCCTGGCAGAGAACTGTGGTCCTGATATCACAAGAGTAATCTGCGGCAAGTATTCGGCCGTATGGTGGAGGGCTCGAATGAATTTGAAAGGAAAAGTCTGTTTGGTCACTGGGGGTACCAGCGGTATTGGGGCCGCCACTGCTCTCACCCTGGCACGAAAAGGCGCTCACATCGCCAGCGTTTCCCGAAAGGCCGTCCAGACGCCGGACTGTCTTCTCTCTGCCGTCGAGAGTCACGGCACAACGGCCCGGTTCCTGGAAGGCGACGTAGCCGACCCCGCAGATTGCCGCAAGTGTGTCGAGCAGGTAGTCAAAGACTTTGGCCGCCTCGATGTTCTGGTGCACTCGGCGGGAGGCCCCGTCCCGGGCGGGTTTTATGCGGTCACGGATGAGAGCTGGATGAACGCGTTTGCTGTTCACGTGCACTCCATCTTTCACCTCACCCGAGCCGCCGCGCCGCACATGGCACAGCAGGGTGGGGGAGCGATCATCCTGCTGGGATCAGCGGCCGGCCTGCGCGGCTGTCTGGGCGCAGCCGCCTACGGTGTAGTAAAAGGCGCTTTGCCGCAGTTCGCCCGCGTCCTCGCCCGCGAACTTGCCGATCAGCGCATCCGCGTCAACTGCGTCTCTCCCGGCGTAATTCGCACTCCCTTTCATGATTCTCTCTCCCCCGAACAGGCAAGAAACAATATCGAGAATCGCATCCCATTGCACACAGAAGGCAAGCCGGAGGATGTTGCTGAGCTGATCGCCAGCCTGGTTGAAAATGACTTCATCACTGGAGAGAACATGGTTATTGACGGCGGAATGACCATGCGCATTGTCTAGTGTCCTGCGAGAGATCCCCATGGGCCCATCATTGAAGGCGCACTGCCGTCCTGGCGGAATCATCGCGCCGCGTCTGCTCCAGCTTGGTGGACGAATCACATGCAAAACTCCAAAATGAATCATTGAGGCGGCACGGTTGCCGCCTCGCCATGCGTTTGCATCCATGGTAAGGGGCATTGGAGCGGTCTCACTGTAGGCGTAGACCACCTTGGTTCGATTCCGGGAACGCCCAGGTCATGAAATGATGGCTAACGACGGAGGTATCCACATGTTTCAACTCACCGGCCAGGTGGCCATCGTTACGGGCGCCGCCACCGGAATTGGCGCGGCCATCGCAAGCCGCCTGGCCAGAGCGGGCGCAACACTCGTGATTCTCGATTTAAATCTGAAGGGTGCGAAGCTGGTTGCGGAAGCTCTCGGCAACGGTTCTTTTGCGCTTGAGGCCGATGTGTCTGCCGCCGATTCCGTGCGCGCCGCGGTGGATGCAGTTCTGGCACGCACCGGACGGATAGACATTCTGGTCAACAACGCGGGGATCGCGGGCCCCGCTGCTCCCGCCTGGGAGCAGACCGATGAAAACTGGCAACGGAACATCGCCGTCAATCTGACCGGGGTATTTAATTGCTGCCGTGCTGTAGTGCCGCACATGCGCGGCCGCGGTTACGGACGCATTGTCAACATCGCCTCCATCGCCGGCAAGGAAGGCAATCCAAACATGTCTCCGTATTCGGCGACCAAGGGTGCGGTCATCGCGTTCACCAAATCCCTCGGCAAGGAACTGGCGACCGACGGAATATGCGTGAATGCCGTTGCCCCGGCGGTCGTTCAGACCGAAATCCTCGATCAGCTGACCCCGGCGCAGGTCTCGTACATGACAGACCGAATTCCGATGAAGCGCACCGGGAAGCCGGAAGAGATTGCCGCGGTGGTTCACTTCCTCTCCAGTCCCGACTGCTCTTTTGTCACCGCCCAGTGCTACGATGCGAGCGGCGGCCGCGCCACGTACTAACGGACTTTCCGTGACTCAGGAAACGAATAGGGAAGCGAGCGGAGTTTGTCTTCGCGACGGAGTTGATTAGACTGTTCAGCCGTGACTCGCATAACCCATGCCGGCCAGAACCCCTCGCATATAAGCGAAGCTGGTGGCGACGCCGGGCATGGGATCGTCCGCGTGGACCTCATACTCCAGATCGACAAATCCCTTGTAGTTATTCGCAATCAGTGCTTCAAAGATCCGCAGCACGGGCATCTTGCCGTCCCCGACAGCAACCTGGCTTTCCTTGGACTGGAAGTCCGTAAGGTCCTTCATGTGCATGTTGAACAGCCGCGGACCCACCTGGTGAATCGCCTGCACGACGTCGATGCCGGTACGCGCCGTGTGTCCCACATCCATGCAGCATCCCATGCGCGGGTCCATCTTGCCCACTACCCTTAATACATCCAAGGGCGAATGCCATAACTTATCTTCCGGCCCGTGATTGTGGATCGCGAAGCGTATGTCGTACTCCTTCACAAACTTCTCGATACGCGAAAGAGTCTCCACCGCCGGGTCTCCCGCAACAATCACGGAGACACCTGCCCGTTTGCAATACTCGAACTTACTCCGGATATCATCATCTTCGTCCTTGAGGAAGGAGATCGTTCCGGCGGCGTGGAGCTGAATACCGGCGGCGCGATAGTCTTTGAGCGCTTTCGCCTCCTCCGGCGGATCCATCGGAAGATGATCTTTGACGTCCTTCGCATTCAGCGCGAGCACGTTGAGCTGCTTCATGAAGCCGATCAGCTGCGCACGGTCGAAGTCACGAAAGGTGTAACTGGCAAGGCCCAAATGGACCGGAGACGCTGTGTCAATGGACGGCACTTTCTGCGCTGCCGCTGGCAAGGAATGCGATGTAGCGTACGCGGCCGCGGCAAAGGCGCCGGAGCGAACGAAATTGCGGCGGGACAAGATGCTTTTCATGAGCGGTAATTATTTGCGCTTTCTCGGAATTGTTTGCTTGTCTCAACGGGACCCTTCGCTCTAGATGCGCGGAGCCCATCCTTTTTCGTACTCGCGGCCCCACATCTTCATGGCCTGTGGATCGCCCTGAATCCGTCCGTCCTTCGTGTCGAGCTGTAACTCGCGGTTTACTTCCCAGGCGATATTAGAAAGTTGCAGGATAGTTACGGAGACGTTGCCGATGGAGATAGGAGCGTTTAGTTTTTCTCCCTTGCATATGGCCGCGATGAAGTTCGCAAAATGCGCATCCGTCATCGAATCGCGGCCGAGGAGATCGGAAGACGAGGTTTTGCCGCCCGTCTTGAACTCGCTCGTCTTGTTTCCCTTGAGATCATAGATCTCGTAGCCATCGCGATCGACCAGCACCGAGCCCGTGGTCCCCATAATCACCGCACCTCGGTCGCGGTTGTAGTACTTCATCCCCTGACAGCTCTTACCCTCCCACGCCATCATCTTGTCCTGGTAGTCAAAGCTCGTCACCAGGGTGTCGTAGAACTGCCAATCGTCCTTGAACTGGTATCTCCCGCCGCTGGAGGTGACCCGCAGCGGATAGTCGACACCAAGCGCCCAGCGGCAGACATCGACTTCGTGCGTTCCATTATTGAGCGCTTCGCCCGTGCCATAGATCCTGAACCAGTGCCAGTTGTACGGCTGCACGTTGTCGGTATATGGCTCTGCGGGGCGCCGGGCCTTGCCACAGATCCCAATCGAGCTGGGCTGGTACGGGGGCTTCCTTGCCGGTCCCAATCGATTTTCTTGTGTTGCTGTACCAGGCTTTGGCGAAGTAGGACCTGCCGATGAGGCCGCCATGAATCTTGTCGACGATCTCGATGGTATGGGGCGACGAGCGTTGCTGTGTGCCCATTTGCACCAGCTTGCCATACTTCCGCTGGGCCTCGACCAGAAGCGCCCCTTCGGCGGGGTTGTGGCTGCAGGGCTTCTCTACATAGACGTGCTTACCGGCCTGCAGCCCGTCAATAGCCATCGGAGTATGCCAGTGGTCGGGACTGGCGATGGAGATCGCGTCCACATCCTTCAGCTCGAGAATCTTGCGAAAGTCTTTTTCGCACGCGGGAGCATAGCCCAGCGCTTGCTGCGCACTGGCAGCGAATTTCTTCATTATGTTGCTGTCTACATCGCACAGGTGTGAGATCCGGGCGCTGCCCTCGTTTGCCTTGAGCGCCGAAAGGTGCGCATAGCCGCGTCCGTTGAGGCCGATCACCGCGAAGTTAACGCGATCGTTGGAGCCCAGGATCTTACCGTAGCTCTTGGCGCTGGCTCCGATAGCCAGGCCCGCCGCTCCCACTGCAAGTGCGTCGAGAAACTCACGTCGATTTACCATGGTCCACTCCTGCTGCGGTTGTACTCCCGCCTATCCTAAGAATCACATCCTCACACTAACTTACGCCATTTGTATGACATAGATTCCGGATCTAAGACTGGCGTACAATAGTAAATTCGTCTCCGCTCAACGTGGCTGATTGTCTAAATTTGCCTACATCGCCTGCGCCAGGTGGACAATGAGGGAAGCACCATGAAGATCCGCAGCGATGATCCTTCTTCCAATGCGACGCTTGACCGTCGTCACTTTTGTGCGATAACAGGGGTTGCCGCGTTGGGAAGCTTCCTGGGCCCCGAAGCACATGCCGGTACAACCGGAGAGGAGCGTTCTTTGGACTCGATCCAACTCCAGACTGGCAATGGTGAATGGACTTACCACGTGGTGCCGCATTGGGGGCAATTGCCGGAAGGAAAAGAATTCGGCGGCACCCATGGAGGCATCGCTACCGACAAAGCCGGACTTCTCTATGTCAGTACACAGAGCGTTACCGGTGTGCTCGTTTATGACCGGGACGGAAGGCTGCTGAAGACCATCGCCAATGAATATCCTGAAATTCATTCGATGACTTACTCGGACGAAAACAAGGAAGAGTATTTTTACGTCACGGTGCAGAAGGGAACGCCGAAGGAGAACTGGCTTTTTGTCAAGATGAAGACGGATGGAACCGTCGTCCAGAAAATCACTGCTCCGGCCGAAGCGGGTTTTCATGCGCCCAACGAATGGCGCCTCACCGCCGCTGTGCCGGGACCGGACGGTTCCATCTATATTGCCAACGGTTATGGAGATTCACGCATCTTCAAGTTCGATAAAAGCGGCAATTATCAGACCAGCTTTTCCGGGAAGGGAATCGCGGATGGTCAATGCAACTGCAGCCACGGGATGACAGTGGACACGCGTTACGAGCAGCCACTTCTGCTGGTGTGCGACCGCGAAAACCGGCGCCTCAGTCATTACGACTTTGATGGCAAGTTTGTGGATAATGTAACCCTCCATCTACGTCGTCCTTGCCAGGTTAGTTTCTGGGGAGACTTCGCCGTGGTCTCCGAGTTGGAGGGGCGAGTCACCGTTCTCGACAAGAACAATGCGCCGGTTGCCTTCCTGGGTGACAATCCACACAAGGACCAGTGGGCAAACTATAAATTGCGCCCCGTCGATATTGCTCCCGCATGTTTTAGTGCGGCGCACGGATGTTACATCGATCAGGATGCCAACATTTATGTGTCGGATTGGAATCAATCTGGACGCGTTTCTAAGTTGGCTAAAGTCAGAGCGTGATATTTCCAGATAAGGAAACGGTCGTAGTATCCCACCCTTGAACCCAGAAAACGGGTTCAAGGATGGGGCACCCGTCGTTTTGTGTCCCTAACGACCGTCCCCAACCCGGCGTTGCTCTCCTCAAGCCTGGTGAGAAATGCAAACGAGCGGCATGCAATGCAAGCCGGCAAGACGCCAGTCGAGCTGGCAAATTGCGGATGATCTCTGAGGGGTCGTTCTCTCCTCCGCTCGGCATATTCCCCCGCTCTGGTTCTGATGCACCTAACCACGAAGAAAACGTATCTAATAGATGCGGTCTCAAAATGCTGCTGCGACGCCGCACAGTCTTGGGAAGTGCCGAAGGGTGATGATTCGCGCTATGTCGTTAGTAACAAAAAGTAACTTAGGTCGCTTACCGCGCTTACCGCGCAATAAAAGCGGTCGCATCATTGGGCCTTTGGCCCCGAGGGAATGCCTTTCAGCACATCTCGGCCAAAAGCTGCCCTCAGGGGCTTTTGGCCCACCGGTGGGGGGCTTAATGCGCATAGTGCGCTTAATGCGCACACTTCCCCCCGCCCCTGAGGGAATTATGGGCCGCGATGTGCTGAAAGACATTCCCTCACGGCCCAATCATTCTGTTCGGTCTATGTATGGGCTCAAGCCCGTACCCCTCATTGATACTGTTTTTCCGCAGCCTGTCTAGGCGTCGTCTCGACCCTGAGCAGGTCAACCGCCTGGGAACGAATGCGGAAAAGAATCGCAGCGGCGGCAACTGGCGGTATACTGCCTCGTGGCCGGGAAGCAAAATGGAAATTCCGGTACGAACACGAGTGACGCAAGTCATATGAGTCGGCCGGCACAGCATAATAGCGCAATTAGATCGGCTTCATTCAAGAGCACCTGCCAAAGTTGGAACAGTTTACGGCAGAAATCGCCGTCCGCCCTGGTTTTCTCTTTGGTTAGGCGAAGCAGCAGTTGCAGAACAGAAACTCGCAGGCCTTGCATCCGCTTCGCGGTGCAACTCGTGGCCGCGATTCTTTGTATCGCCGACGCCGCTTCGGCCGCTACGTGCCGCAAGGCCATCAGCCCGACAAATATTTTCGCACCGGCCTCCACGCCTGCCCATGACATCTTCCGCCTTTCGATATTCGGACTTGAGATTGAAGGTGCGATCTTCGTGGTCGTGTTCAGCCTGTTGGCCTTCGCTGTCGTCAAGTTCCGCCGGCGAAAGGACGACGATGGTGTCGAACCGCCCCAGGTCTATGGCAGCAACCAAATCGAGCTGGCGTGGACGGTTGTCCCGGTCCTGACCGTCGTCGTTCTCTTTTTGAGCACCGCGCGGGTGATCTACCGCGTGCAGGACGCAAAGCGCCCCAAAAGCGCGATCGATGTGACCGTCGTCGGCCACCAGTTCTGGTGGGAGTATCGCTATCCCCAATATGGCTTTGTGGCCGCAAATGAACTGCACGTGCCGGTCAGTGACCCCCGGCATCCGACACCCACATTCCTCACCCTGCTCTCCGCCGACGTGGATCACAGCTTTTGGGTGCCACGCCTCGCCGGAAAAACGGACCTGATTCCCAACCATCCGAACTCGATGTGGATCGATCCCCAGGAGACGGGACTTTTTCTTGGCCAGTGCGCGCAATATTGCGGGACGCAGCACGCCAAGATGCTGCTCAGCGTCTACGTGCAAAGCCGCGAAGATTTCGACCGCTGGGTGCACCAGCAGCAACAGCCCGCTGTCTCGGACCCGTCCGCCGCCGGCGGCCGTCTCCTATTTCAAGCCAAGCTCTGTTTCATTTGCCATACCGTGCGCGGAACACCGGCCGCCGGGCAGGTGGGGCCCGATCTCACTCACCTGATGAGCCGCGATACGATCGGTTCCGGCTCCGTGCCCAATACACCCGAAAATCTGCGCCGGTGGATTCGCAATCCCGGCACGTTCAAGCCGGGCTCGCGCATGCCGCCCCAGAATCTTACCGACAAAGAGTTGGAACAGATCGCAGCCTATCTGTCGACGCTGCGCTAAAGGATCGAAGAGAGCGAATATGGCTTCCGACGCTATCCCGCTGACGGTTCACAAAAGCTCGCTGAGCGTGGTTTACGAATGGCTCGCCACCGTCGATCACAAGAAGATCGGGATCATGTACATCGTCTATGCGCTGCTCTTCCTGGTCGTGATGGGCAGCGAAGCGATTCTCATGCGTATTCAGTTGTCGCATGCCAACGCCACGTTTCTCTCCCCCCAGCTCTTCAACCGCCTGTTCACGTTGCACGGTACGACGGGCATCTTTTTCGTGGCCATGCCAATTCTCTTCGGCTTCGCAAACTATCTCGTGCCGCTCATGATCGGCGCACGCGACATGGCCTTCCCGCGCATGAATGCTTTCAGCTTCTGGATGACTGCCTTCGGCGGCATCCTCCTATACGCCAGCATTTTCGCCGGCGGCGCCCTGGCGCAGGGCGGCAGCGCGCCCGACGTGGGATGGTTCGCCTACGCGCCGCTCACCGCGCCGGCCTTCTCCCCTGGCCACAGCACCGACTATTGGGCGTTGTCGCTGCTCGTGGCCGGTGTTGGCAGCATCGGAGCGGCGGTGAATTTTGTAGCCACGATCCTCTCCCTGCGCTGCCCGGGCATGACCTTAGGCCGCATGCCGCTCTTTGCCTGGATGAACCTGGTGATGGGCGGCCTGGTGCTCGTCACCATCAGCCCGCTCACCGCCGCCCAGATCATGCTCATGCTGGACCGTTACCTGGGCAGCCACTTCTTCGACATCGACGCTGGCGGCTCAGTCGTGCTGTGGATACACTTCTTCTGGATCTTCGGCCATCCCGAAGTCTACGTCCTCATCATCCCTTGTTTTGGTTTCGTCTCGGAGATCATCCCCGTATTTTCGCGCAAGGCGATATTCGGCTATCCGGCGATGGTCGCGGCGTCGGTGAGCATCGGATTCGTGAGCCTCGGCGTTTGGGCGCACCATATGTTCACGGTCGGGATGCCTTCCTACGGAAACACCTTCTTCGTGCTCACCACCATGCTCGTTGCCGTGCCCACCGGCATCAAGCTCTTTAATTGGCTGGCGACCATGTGGGGCGGAAAAATCCATTTTGCGACGCCCATGCTTTTCTGCGCCGGATTTCTCTTCCAGTTCCTGACCGGGGGCTTGACCGGCGTCATGCTGGGGACTGCGCCCTTCGATTGGCAGTTGGGAAACTCCTATTTTGTCGTCGCGCACTTTCACTACATCATTGTCGGTGGCATCCTTTTCACGATTTTCGCCGCCTTCTATTACTGGTTCCCGAAAATGACTGGCCGCATGCTGAACGAGACGCTCGGCAAGTGGCACTTTTGGCTGTTCGTGATTGGCTTCCATCTGACCTTCGATTTCATGCACATCCCCGGGCTCCTCGGGATGCCGCGCCGCATCTACACTTACCAAGCTGGCCGGGGCTGGGAAACCTGGAACATGATCTCTTCCATTGGCACGGTCTTTCAGGCGGCCGCGATCCTGCTCTTTGTCTACAACATGATCCTGTCGTACTTCAAAGGCGCGCGCGCAGGGAACGACCCCTGGGACGCCTGGACACTTGAGTGGGCCACCAGCTCGCCGCCGCCCGACTCCAATTTTGCCGTCATCCCGTCCGTTCGCAGCCGCCGTCCGCTGTGGGACATCAAGCATCCGGAAGACCCTGATTGGAAGTACGAGTGAGGGAGATCGATGACCGTTGAGCGGCGATATCGAATCTCAGCGATGAGACTGGGACGCCCCATGCGCGCGACTCCTCTCGACCTCCCGCCAACCTACACCGCATGACGGCATCGAAGCGTCCGCGTGCAGTGACAGCCTCCGGCCTGATCGTTTACAACAGATCGGGAGTCGTGTAGCATCAACGCTTTAGCGGCCAATCCAATCGCACGCGAAGACCTTCCTCCCTATGCGCATCCCGATGGGTTGGCGAAAGTGGTTGCTGATGATTTTGGCTGGCGCCTGCGCGTGGGCGCTGGTGGAAATCGCGCTGCCCTCTCAGGCGGCGCGCGCATCGGGGCCATCTGAATACGTGACCACCGGCGTTTTCACCACCGCGCATCCCACGGCATTCGCGGCCGTAAAGGATTTTCTGGATATGCATCCGGAACATCCGGTGCAGCCCATCGCCTACACTCACACCGTGCATCTCGCCAAGGGCTTGCAATGTACGTTCTGCCACGTCGGCGTGGATCAAGGACCCGAGGCGCGCATTCCCGGCGTGACATTGTGCATGAGCTGTCACCAGGTGATCGCCACCGACCGCCCCGAGATCAAGAAGATCGCCGCCTACAAGGCGCGCGGCGAAGAAATTCCCTGGGTGCGCGTCTACAACTACAGCGAATCGGCGCATGTGCGATTCAATCACGCGCCGCACATCCGCGCGGAGTGGACTGCGCCACTTGCCACGGCGATATGACCAAGCAGACCACGGCCGAGCGCAAAGTGGATATGAACATGGGTTTTTGTATCCAGTGCCACACACAAAAGCAGGTCTCGATCGATTGCGAGACCTGTCACTACTGACGGATAGGGTGCCGGCAAACTTTTATGGAACGGCGTAACTTCATCAAGATCTCGGCTCTCTCGGGCGTCATGGCCACGCTCGAAGCCTGCGGCAGTCCGGAGCAGCAGCTCATCCGCTTCGTTCCGGAGGAAGAGCTGATTCCCGGCATCGCCACCTGGAAGCCGAGCGTCTGCACTCTATGTTCCGGCGGGCTGCGGCCTGCTGGTGCGCGTCATGCAGGGCGACGCCGAAGTCGTGCGTCACGGGCCAGCACGGCCTGATCAAGATGGGCCTGGCGAAAAAGCTCGAAGGCAACCCCAAGCATCCCGTCAATCTCGGAAAGCTGTGCGCGCGCGGCCAAGCGGGGCTTCAGGTGCTCTACAATCCCGACCGCATCACGCACCCGATCAAGCGCACCGGCGCGCGCGGCTCCGGCGAATTTCAGGAAATAACCTGGGACGATGCGCTGAAGGAATTGGCGTCGCACCTGACCACGCTGCAATCATCGAAGTCCACGAGCTCGCTGGCCTTCCTTGCGCGGCCCCTGCGCGGCCAACGCCACGAATTGATCGAGCGGTTCCTGAAGGCTTTCGGCGCGCCGCCGGCAGTCTGGTACGAGCCTTTCGACGAAGCCGTGCTGCGCCAGGCAAATCTGCTGAGCTTCGGCCACGCCGCGCTGCCGACGTTCGATCTCGGCCGCGCCGACTATGTGATTTCCTTTGGCGCCGATTTCCTCGGCACCTGGAACTCTCCGGTCGCGCAATCGATAGGTTACGGCGAGATGCGCCAGGGCCGCCCCGGACGCCGGGCAAAATTCGTGCAGGTCGAGTCGCGCATGTCGCAGACCGGCGCCAACGCCGACGAGTGGATTCCGTGCCGGCCGGGAACGGAAGGCGCGCTGGCGCTGGGCATTGCGCACGTCATCCTGAGCGAAAAGCTCGCGCCGCAGGGTGCGGGATCGCGAGCCGGCTCGCTGATCGCCGGCTGGTCCGCCGGCCTGCCGGACTTCGCGCCGGAAGCGGTCGAGAAGCAGACCGGAGTGAGCGCCGCCGTCATCACGCGTCTCGCGCATGAGATCACGCAAAGCGGATCGGCCGCCGCCATCATCGGCGGCGCGCCGCTCGCGCACACCAACGGTCTGTTCAGCGCGCTGGCAGTCAATGCCTTGGAATCGTTGGTCGACACGGGCCGCGATCAGGGGCCGATTCTAGGCTTCACGCCCGAGCCGCCGCTCGGCGATGCCGCGCAGTCCGCGGCGCCGATGCAGGCGAGCCTTGCGAGCCTCAACGCATTGGCGCAATCCGCGCTGCGGCGCCGATGCGCCGCAGATGCTGCTGCTCTACGATGCCAATCCGATTTTCTCGGCGCCCCCAGGAGCGCGAATCCGCGAAGCCATCGCCAAAATTCCCTACATCGTCAGCTTCGGCAGCTTCATCGACGAAACCAGCGCCCAGGCCGACCTGATCTTGCCGGACCACGCGCCGCTCGAGTCCTGGCTCGACAGCATTCCCGAGTCGGGCTCGTTCCAGGCGGTGGCCAGCCTCGCGCCGCCCGCCGTTGCCCCGCTGCACGATACGCGCCCGATGCCCGACGTGCTGCTTGGCCTCGCGCACCAGCTTGGCGGCGACGTCGCCAAGGCTCTTCCCTGGACGACTTTCGACGCCATGCTGCGCGCCGCGTTCGTTCCGCTGCGCACGCGCGGCGGCTCCATCAACGCCAAGACGGACGACGAATTCTGGGACGCTGCGCAGGCGCAAGGCGGCTGGTGGAGCGTCCCGCCCGGCGCGACACCGCCGGAGCGCGGAGTGCCGCAAGCGCTCGTCTCCCGGCGGCAAGCACGCGCCCATGGCGCTGGCCGCGCCGGAATTTGCGGGCGCCGCTGGTGATTTTCCTTTCTATTTTCTGCCCTACGTCTCGCAGTCGTTTGGCGATGGTTCGCTGGCGCATCTGCCCTGGCTGCAGGAGCTGCCCGACGTGCTCACCACGGCGATGTGGTCGAGCTGGGTCGAGATCAATCCCAAGACCGGCGAGCGGTTGGGCATTCAGCAAGGCGATCTGGTGGAGATTGCCTCGCAGCAGGGAAGCGTGCGCGCTCCCGCGATTCTTTCCCCCGGGATCGCGCCCGACATGGTGGCCATGCCGGTCGGCCAGGGACACGAAGAATTTCGGCCGGTTCGCCAGCGGCCGTGGCGCGAACCCGCTCTCGATTCTCGCGCCGCTCGCCGAACATGAAACCGGATCGCTCGCCTGGGCCGCGACCCGGGTGAAGCTCGCGCGCGTGGGCGGACCCGAGCAGGCCAAGCTCATATTGTTCGCGGGAGGAATGAGCGGCTTCCCGCACGAAGAAGAGCCGCGCTAGTTTTGCGGCAGTTGCGAGAATGCTCCGCCTGAGGCGGAGGGAAGGGCCGGCGAAATCCTATGTCTCACAAGTGGGCGTATGGTGGTGGATCTGGACCGCTGCACGGGATGCGAAGCGTGCGTGGTCGCGTGTCATGCCGAAAACAATATCCCCACGGCGGGCGAGGATCAGGCCGCGCGCGGCCGCGCCAAGCACTGGATTCGCGTCGAGCGCTACTGGGAGGGCGAATTTCCCAACCCGCGCATCCGCTTTCAGCCGGTCCTCTGCCAGCAATGCGACGAAGCGCCCTGCGAGCCCGTCTGCCCCACCTATGCCAGCTATCACACGCCCGAAGGGCTGAACGCGCAGGTCTACAACCGTTGCATCGGCACGCGCTTTTGCGCCAATGCCTGCCCGTACAACGTGCGCTTCTTCAATTTCTACAATCCGCAATGGGATATGCCGCTGCAACTGCAACTCAATCCCGACGTTTCCGTGCGCAGCGTTGGCGTCATGGAGAAGTGCACCTTCTGCGTGCAGCGCATCAAGTCGGCCGAGATTCAGGCCGAAGCGGAGAAGCGCGAGCTGAAGGACGGCGAATTCACTACCGCTTGCGCGCAATCCTGCGCGTCCAAGGCGCTGGTCTTCGGCGATCTGAACGATCCCAATAGCGAAGTCTCGCGGCTGGCGCGCTCGAATCGTGGCACCAAGCTGTTGGGCGAACTCGGCACCAAGCCCAACGTGACCTATCTCCAACGAGGCACCTGGCAAGATGCAAAGAACGGCTGAACAAATCGAGCAGGATCTGCTGCGGCCGATCTTCCACAGCAGCGGGAAGTATTGGATCGCCGTGGCGCTCGCGGCCGGCCTTTTTCTCGCGGGCGTGGCTGCATTTGGCTACCAGCTATATACCGGCATCGGCGTGTGGGGCATCAACTCCCCGGTGTTCTGGGCCTTCGACATCACCAATTTCGTCTTCTGGATCGGCATCAGCCACGCCGGCACGCTGATCTCCGCGATTCTGCGTCTCACCAATGCCACCTGGCGCCGCCCGGTCACTCGCTGCGCGGAGGCCATCACCGTCTTCTCGGTCTTGATCGGCGGCATCATTCCGCTTTGCCACATTGGGCGCCCGTGGCTCGCTTTCTGGATGATCCCTTACCCCAGCGAACGCCATATCTGGCCCAATTTCCGCTCGCCGCTGGCCTGGGACTTCTTCGCGATCGCAACCTATCTCACCGGCAGCACCATCTTCCTGTATCTGCCGACGATCCCGGACTTCGCCGCCGTCCGCGACGCTGCCACCGGCTGCGCAAGAAGATCTACCGCGTGTTAGCGCTGGGATGGCAGGGCACGCCGCGGCAATGGCAGCGCCTCGAAATCGCCATGCACATCATGGCCATCGTCATCGTTCCGGTCGCCGTCTCGGTGCACACCATCGTCTCCTGGGACTTCGCCATGACGCCGGTGCCCATGTGGCACTCCACGATCTTCGGCCCGTACTTCGTCGTCGGCGCGATCTTCAGCGGCATCGCCGCCCTGATCCTGGCCATGGCGCTGCTGCGCAAGTTCCTGCACTTAGAGGAATATCTCCAGCCCATCCACTTCGAGAATCTCGGCAAGCTGCTCCTGACCATGAGCCTGCTCTGGTTCTACTTCACCTTCGCCGAGCGGCTGACCGCCTGGTACGGCAACTCCCCCCGGAGATGGCTGTCTTCTGGGAGAGCATTCGCCAGCAGTTCGCGCCGCTGTTCTGGACCATGGTGTTCTGCAACTTCATCATCCCCGTGCCCATCCTGGCCATCAAGCGCCTGCGCACCATCACCGGAACCGCCATCGCGTCGTGCACCGTCGTCGTGGGCATGTGGCTCGAGCGCTTCCTGATCATCGTGCCCTCGCTCGAGCACAAGTTCTTGCCCTACTCCTGGGGCACCTACCGGCCCACCTGGGTGGAAGACACGCTGATGGCTTCGAGCTTTGGCTTCATGGCGCTGCTCTACCTGCTGTTCTCGAAATTCGTGCCCATGATTTCCATCTGGGAGATGAAGGTCGGACTGCAGCCCCACGGTGGGGTTCCAGTCGGTCGTCACAGGCGATAGTAAGCATCATGGCTTGGTGCTGGAAGGGCCGCTGCCCAGGGACGTGGCGGAATGAAAGCCCTCTATGGTCTCTACGCCGATCCAGAGGCCGCGCAGCGCGCCGTCGACTCCTTGCGCGCCGCCAGCTCCGAACTCAAGTTCGACGCGCGGCAGATCCTCATCGTCTCCGGCGAGCCCCACGAAGGCTACGAATTTGCCGACTCGCACACTACCGCGAGCCCCTACCGCTGGGCGGTGCTCGGCGCCGTCGTTGGCGGCACGGTTGGCTATTTGCTGACCACGCTTACGCAGAAGTCCTATCCGATCCCCACCGGCGGCATGTCCCTCACTCCCGTGTGGACCAACGGCATCATCGTCTACGAAATGACCATGCTCGGGGCCATCCTCACCACGCTGGTGGTGCTGCTCATCGGCGCGGGGCTGCCGAATTTCAAAGGCGTGATTACGGATCCTGAGATCGGGACGGGAAAGATTCTGGTAGGCGTTGCCGATCCGCCGGAAAACTCCCAGCCGGAACTAGAAAGGCGCCTGCGGCAAGCAGGCGCCTCGCAAGTGAAGCAATCCTCCGCGAGCTAGCGGGCTAAAGCTGTTTCGCAATTGGTGTAGATCGGAGTGATAGGCCTTTTCGTGGTCCCGGCTGGCCGGGACCACACCTCGCGATCTTTATCAGGCCACAGTAATTGCGAAACTGCTCTAGTGGTGGCTCAGGCTCCAGACGTAGGCGGCAAGCGCTGATACCTGGTCGGGACTGAGCTGCGCCCCTCCCATGGGCGGCATTGGGGTTTGAAATTGCTTTGGCTTCGGCACTCCCTCTTTTATTGTTTTGACAATCCCCGGGTAGCCACCATCGCTCCATATCCACTTGTTGTCTGTTAGATCAGGACCCAATGGCGTGCCGGCTCCAGTCGCTCCATGGCAAGCCACGCAGGTCTGACTCTTGTACATGGTGCCGCCCTGCGTAACCATAGCTTGCGTCACTCCCTTGGGCAGGGGAGGATTGGCTGCCGTAGAAATGCTGGAAAAGATGCCAAGCGACGCCAATAGACAACCCGCGACCACGCAAAGCGCTTGTTTCTTCATCAAGTCGGTCTCCTTAAATAGCTTGCTGCCAAAAAGCTTTGCCAAACGCGGCCCGGAGCGGGAAGGGGCTCGCCCTGCCGATACCGTGCTTTCTCGCAATTATATGACTATACGATGTCCCGGGAACGCGCATGGGTTTCCTGCATCCGCGACCCTTATGCGAGCCGGCACACATCCTTGATGATTGACTATTCCTCTCCCGCGTCAGCACGATGACCCGCTGCGGCTACAATTGGGGCCACGGCTTTCGTTCTGATCTTCCTCGTTCCCGCACACGTCTATGTGCGAATGAAAGCGTCTGAGGATGTCCCTGGCATGCGCAGTTCAAGAAGAAAATTTATCAAACTCGCGGCCGCATCCGCTGCGTTTGGTCAAGTGGCGCCTTTCCATGCCCTAGCCGGAAAGCAGAACAGTAGGCCGCAGAGAACAGTCGTCATCATGTTTGATGGGTTTGGTTTGGACTATCTGGAGCAGAGCGACATGCCGGCGTTGCGGAGATGGCAGCGCGATGGGTTGTACAAACAGGTGACCGGCGTAATGCCATCCGTAACCAATGCAAACAATGCATCCATTTGTTGCGGAGTCTTTCCCCGGGAGCACGGAATCACCGGCAACTCCTACCTCGACTTGAGCACCGGGCATCAAGAGTATATGGAAGCTGCCAATCTGGTCCTGGCGCCTACGCTGTTCGAGCGCGCGCGGCGGCATGGCGTGTCGTCGGCCCTGCTCTCCAGCAAAAAGAAGACCATTTCGCTCTTGAGCCGGGGCACAGCCATCGCAGTCACCCCGGAAGAGCCGTCCGCGGAGTGGGTGGACCTGCTGGGGCCGGCTCCCTCCATTTACAGCCGCGAGATCAATTATTGGCTAGTTCGAGCCGCCATTTACATCCTGAGACATCGACCGGAAATCGGGTGTCTCTATGTACATACGACAGACTATCCGATGCACACCTGGCCTCCCGATGCCCCGGAGTCAAAGGAACATCTTAGAACCGTCGACGCTTTGCTGGGAGAGGCTTACGAAGCCGCACCGGATGCGGCCTTCCTTCTAACAGCGGATCATGGCATGAACCACAAAGGCCGTTGCTACGATCTCGACAAGACCCTGGCGAATCTGGGCATGCCAATTCGCATATCGATCTCAGCCGAGCGCGATAAATATGTGCTGCACCACCGTGGCCTCGGCGGAGCAGCATGGATTTACCTCAATCGTCCTGAAGACAAGAGAAAGACGATGGAAGCTCTCCTGAAACTTACCGGGGTCGAATCCGTACTTACCCGGGAAGAGGCGGTATCAAAATTCGATTTGTACGGTTCGCGCATCGGAGATCTATGCCTGTTCGGTGATCAGAACACCGTTTTCGGGACGTTGGAGCAAGCGAGCAGCGAATTGCCGGCACTTACCGCAGCCACGGGTCAATCCATGAATTGAATATTCCCCTCTTTGTCTTCAACGCATCGGGAGTGCCGCCCGGGTCCTACTTCCAGCACAATCTTGACCTTACCCGTTGGCTTTACAGAGGATGACGTGGCTTTGCTGCGGAGCTGCCGGTGGGCTGCGATCAACCCAAGACAAATGATGGAAGCCCGAAGTATCCTCCCAATGTGGTGCGGCGCTGACTGGCGGCCGCATATTCGTCACAGTAAAAGTTTCCTTCCCTAGAGCGCTAGCCGAGGTGATGGGGGATTGCATCTAGCTACCGGCAGCAGGGGGACTAATTGGCGGTGGCGCGGGTAGGCCGTATTCGCGAGGCAGCCGCCTTTTTTTTAGGGCCGGGTTCAGTACGGGCGTTGACATGCGCCGCGGTACCGCGCGGAAATCCCGTAGACTGACGGATTGTGAGACGGGTAGGAATTACCGTTGTCTTTTGCTTGGCCGATAGCGGGAGGTCCTCGACATGTGCGCGAAGAGCCTCAAAGGCCGCTCGAGCAATCGCCACACGCGACATATTAACAGTGGTGAGAGGAGGATGAACGAACTCGGCTAAGTGAATATCGTCAAAGCCAATCACGGACACGTCCTCAGGAACACGCACGCCGGCTCGTGTGAATGTCCGCAACACTCCGATGGCCGTCATGTCGTTTGAGCACATCACGGCGGTGGGAAGGTTCTTGCCCTGGAGGAGATGTTCGGTCGCCCGAATGCCGCCTTCGAGAGTGTGATCTCCTTCAAGCAGCAGCAGCGGGTCCGGGATAATTCCAACTTCCTCGAGCGAGGCGATAAAGGCAGCTTTCCTGAGTTGGCACGACAGCTGCTGTAAGGGGCCACTCACGAATGCAATCTGGCGGTGCGTCAGTGCTGCCAGGTGCTGAACCCCTTCCCGGATACCTCTTTTGTAATCCACCGTCAGCGTGCTGACCAGCGGGTTCGGGATGCCGGCGTCGACGAAGACCAACGGGATATTTCTCGAAGCTAATTCATCGAGCAGGGGAGCCTCAATGCCAAAGGTCATTACGGCGACTCCTTCAACACTCCGCTCGAGCAGGCGGCGCACACACGTTCGCATTCGAGTGACGTCGTAGTTGGTGGAGCTGACCATGATGTCATAGCCGTTTTCGATCGCTATATCTTCAAATCCCTGGATTAATTCAGGAAAGAACGGATTTGTAATCTCGGAAATCAGAAGCCCGAAGATCTTGCTCTTACCGGAAACTAACGTACGCGCTTGGGTGTTGGGGTAATAGTTCAAATCCGCGATGGCGGCCAAAACTCGCTTGGCAAGTTTCTTGTTGACCGACGGGACTCGATTGATGGTGCGGGAAACAGTGGCAATCGAAACCTTGGCGCGACGTGCGACATCGCGTATGTCCAGAGTTTTCTTTTTCTTGGTTGACCGGGCACGTCGCGGAGAATTTGTCATCGTTCTGGCAAGCAGGCTGGAACTGCTTTAGTCTACTTGGTCTTTACAGGATTTGCCGTAATCCTAGCAAAATCGGGGAAAAGGGTAAAGCTTTTCCATCGCGAGCTCGACTGTTGAGCCGCCTTTGATAACTGGGATTGCTGGTGAGAGGGCCGGACCAGAAGATCAGGTACTCTAGGCATCGGTGAGTAAAGGTTTACCGGCACCATCTCCGCAGCCTAACTTTTTCGATGCAGCAGCGCAGGGAACCTTTTAAACTGCGGTCGATATGCATAAAATTAAGGGCAAGCTGGGTGCGCCGCGCAGTGCTGTCGCTTCCGGTTGACAGCGTAATATTACGATGGAGGATGTATGCCGTTTCCCATCAAAGTCTGCATCGTCTGCGAAGAAGAGTTTGAGCTGAAGCCGGATAAGCCGGGTTTCGCCAACCGCTGCCCGGAGTGCAGCGCCCCCGAAGCAACTGACCCCGTAACCAACCGGCGCATGGATGCCGACGAACGCAAGACCGTGACGGAAGCGAACGAGGCTCGGAGGCAAGCGATACGCGAGCTCCTTTATAGCCGCAAGTAGGCGCACATAACTAGACGCCTTTTCTGCGCCTGGATCGAACCCTGGCAAGCTACGCCCTGCTCGACCCAGAAAGCGGCTTCCGGTCGCTTGTTGGCAAGACGCACCAACCGTATGCTGGAGAGGTACTCAAGCAAAGTGGTCAGCGAGGGCAGTTTTTTCCCCAGCACCAGAACGGTGGGTTATGACAAAAACGATGGCACAAGCGGCCGGCCTCGGAACCTTTGGCCTGTCTAGGTTGTTGAATTGATTGGTGGACCTGATCGGGATCGAACCGATGACCTCTTCCATGCCATGGAAGCGCGCTCCCAGCTGCGCCACAGGCCCACAAAGGGAAGAACATCCTTTATTCTGCTGGAGCATGCCTAATCCGTCAAACGCTCCGCACGTGGCAACCACTCCTTCACCGTTGTCATCGGGAGAAAGAATGTTCCATCCCCCTGAACTCCGCACAACTCGCTCTTTTGACCCTGGCCTTAGTCGGCACCGGCTGGCCCGTCTGCTGCGCAAGCAGCCCAAGCCGCCAGCCGCACCCGCGGTCGCCGCAGCGGCGCCCGCGCCAGCCGGGTTTGCGATGGCGAGCTTGCGCCCGGCACTGGCCAATGTCCAGACCGCCATCGCCAACCTCAACGTTGCGCACTGGAAGGCGCCCAACGCGACCCGCGCCGCCATCCAGCAGGATGTCGCCTCCATGCAGCGAGACCTCAACACCACCCTGCCGGCGCTCATGGCTCAGGCAGACGCCCCGCGGGCAATGGTCCGGCCGCACTCTCCCCGTCTTTCGCCGTCTTCCGCAATCTGGATGCCCTCTATGACGTGCTGCTTCGGGTCACGGAAACGGCGGCGCTGGCCGGCTCCGCGTCCGATGCGAGCAGCCTGGAAGACGCCCGCGCCGGGCTCGAAGACGGCCGGGCCAAACTTGGCACCTGGCTGCTCCAGTCCATCGGCGCCCAGGACGCCCAGATTGCCCGCTTGCAGGCCGCCGTCGCCCCGCAGCCGGCAGCCCGCGCCGCCGCCGCGCCCACCAAGATTGTGGTCGACGATGGCCCCGACAATCCGAAACCGCACAAGAAGAAACCAGCCCCCGACCCAGGCACCTCAGTAATCTCTTTTCCCGGAGCCGCTTATCCGTCCGGCGGTGTCTAAAGTAAAGAGAGAGTCTAATGGCGGGCGGGGCTGCCGGCCGCCGCGCGGCATCTGAGCGCGAATTGGGAGACGCAAGTGGACGCTTCCTGTTATGTTATGGAGAACTTTTGCATGCAGGCAGGCATTGCTTTGGGAAATATCGCCAGCGTCCTCAGCGTACCGTCAGAAGAAGCCGGAATTGTCTCTGAACTGAAAGCCGGTTCCGAGGAGGCGTTCGCCTGGTTGATCGCCAAGTATCACCAGCCCATCTACAGCCTGATCGCGCGCACCATTCCCGACCCGGCGGACGCCGCCGACCTGACCCAGGACGTCTTCATCAAGATTTACCGCGGCATCGGCAGCTTCAACGGAGACTCCAGCCTGCGCACCTGGATCTATCGCATCGCGCTGCGCGAGGCCAGCAACCAGCGCCGCTGGTGGGGCCGCCACAAGCGCCAGGAAGTCACCATCGAAACCGAATTCGGCCAGACCAACGACGGCCAGCCGCTCTGCCTCAAAGACACCCTGGTCGATGCTCATGAATCGCCCTTTGACCGGGCCGCCCAGGAAGAGGTGCGCGCCCGGGTAGAGGAGGAGTTGCGCCAGATTCCCGAGCCGTTCCATGCCGTGGTCGTCCTGCGCGATATCGAAGGCTTCTCCTACGAGGAGGTGGCGGAGATCCTCGGGGTGAATCTCGGCACCGTCAAGTCGCGTCTGATGCGTGGGCGTGCGCATCTGAAGGCCCGGCTGGCGGGTTTCGCTGAGGCGGCGGCAAAACGGCCAAGCTCCGGTTTTCACGCCGATGGAAGCGCTCTCGACTGAGCGCCAAGGGGGCCAAGTGAACAAGTGCGCTCATTTTCGCGAGCAGTTCTCGGCATACCTGGACGGCGCTGTGACTGGCGCAGCCATGCACGAGATTGCCGCGCATCTTGAAGCCTGCTCCGGTTGTGCGGCTGAATTCGCGCAATGGCGGAATGCGCAATCGCTGATCAGTTCCATCGGGCCGGCGAAAGCTCCGCCCAATCTGGGTCTTCGGCTTCGGGTTGCCCTGTCGCAGGAAGCCGCCAACACCGCCCAGGAGAAACTCGCCCGCGGGCGAGTTCGCTGGCAGAATACCTTCCGGCCCCTGGTGTGGCAGGTTACGGCCGGCTTCGCCAGCACCGTTGCGCTGCTGGGCGGGGTGGCGCTGCTCATCGGGATGTTTGCGTCCCCGGAGCCGCTGCTGGCGCGTGACGAGCCCCTTGGGCATGGCTTCCAGCCCCCGTTTCCTTTACACCTCCCTCGAGCCCGCCGGAGGCGTTGCGGATCGGTAACAACCCGGTCGTTGTTCAGGCTTTCGTCAACGGAGAAGGCCGGGTGTACGACTACAAGATCGTCTCCGGAAGCGCGGATCCCAAGACCCGTTCCCAACTGGAAGATACGCTGCTTTTCAGTGTTTTTGCCCCGGCGCAGGTCTTTGGACAGCCGGTGCGGGGCACCGTACTCCTCTCCTTCTCCGGAGTTTCGGTGCCCGGCTAGACCCCTCTCAGAGGACTCCAAGTCCGAAACACAGTCCTGACCACGGATTTTGGGTGCAACGAAGTCCTCCTGCGAGGTCTCTTCACGCCCTCTCCCAGCGTACCCGGGACGATGATCTCCGGGTTTGACCCTCCCTTGCGCAGAATGCATAGACTTGGTGAGGGTCAATCGCCGCACTCTATGCAGTCTCATGGCAAGCACGTCCGCTATCCCGCGCCGCCAGTCCCTCCCCGCGCCCTCAGCCGCCCGGTTCGCTGTGCTTGCTGTGCTGATCTTGCTGGGCGCGTCCGACGCGCCCGCGCGCAGAGCTCTTCCGACTCGCAAGCCTCAGCCGGCGGCCCGCCTGCCGCCCCGAAAGCACCGGCTTTGGTGGACACCGCCGGTCCCGACATCAGCCTGCAGAACAGCGAGGCGCTTTTCGACATTGCCGCGGCGCTGAATTCCTGCGGCTATGATCAGGGGCTTGCCGCCTCCGACCCGCTGCGCCAGCAGGTCCGGGAGCAGGTCAACCAGGCGCTCCAGGCTTCGGCGGATGCGCGCGACGCGCACGAACAGATTTGCACTTTCATCGCTCAGCATCGGCTTTCCGACACCGGATCCGATCTGGCGCAGTATATTTCGCTCGCCCTCTACATCACGCCGCCCCCTGATCTCGCGCCCAGCGCCGAAGGCGCCGACATGCCTCCGGACGCGAGCGGGGTGGAAAACATTCTGCCTTTGCTGCGCCGCTTTAGCCAGCTGGTCGATCTGCATCGTGATCTGGCTCCACGTTCGCCCGCAATACGATAAGCAGCTGGGCCAGCTCCACGACTCGCTGACCAAGATGATTGACGATACCGGCATCTACCTCAAGACGCCGGCCGGCACTCTCCGGCGGCCGGCGCTTTCTGGTGGTGGTCGAGCCGCTGCTCGACCCCGCGCAGACCAATGCCCGGGTCTACGGAGCCGATTATGTAGTGGTGGCATCGCCCGTCAATGGGACCATCCACATGCGGGAGGTTCGCCACGCTTACCTTCATTACCAGATTGAGCCGCTGCTGTACGCCCGCGCCACGGCGCTGGACCGGCTTCTGCCCTTTCTCAAGACGGTTCGCGATGCGCCCCTCGATTACACCTATCGCAGCGACATCGTGGCCCTGGTGATCGAGTGCATGATTCGGGCGGTCGAGGCCCGAACCATGGATACCGGCGTCACCATTTACAAGATCCCCGCCGATGTCCGGCGCAGCGATCTCGAAGCGGCCACCCACCAGCACAATGCCTCGGTCGAGGCAGCCGAAGCGGTCCGCCGCCGCGCCGTCCAGCAGGCCATGGCAGAAGGCTATGTGCTCACGGAATACTTCTATAACGCCTTCGCCGCCTTCGAGAGGCAGCCGCAGAGCTTCAAGGAAAGTATCGGCGAGATGGTCTATGGAATGGACGTGAGCGCGGAACTGAACCGGGTGAAGCAGCATCACCTTCAACCAGCAGAGCTCCTCCGACGTAGTTCATCGGTCGCCGCGAGAGCTGAGAGGCCTCGACCTGGCGGAGATGAAACTGATGAAAGGCGACACCGATGGCGCCGGCGCTCTGGCGCAACAGTCGGTGGCCGACAAGTCCGGCGATGCCGGCGCGCGCCAACTTCATTCTGGCCCGGGTGGCCATTATGCACCGCGATGTCCCGGTCGCCCAGCACGACTTCGAAGAGACGATCCGGCTCTCCAAGGATCCCCGCATGCTGGCCTGGTCGCACATCTACCTGGGACGCATCTACGACATCCAGGACCAGCGCGACCAGGCGGTCAACGAGTACCGGGCCGCGCTCACCGTGCGCGACGGCCAGGCGGATACCAGGCTGGCGGCGGAAAAAGGTCTGAAGCAGCCGTATGCGGTTCCCCAGCAGGAGCACACCGAGCCGGCAGGCGACGATGATGTCCAGCGCCAGACGCCGCAGCCCCATTGACGGCCTCAGCTGCCCCTAGCCTCGTGTTATCGGCGCCGGCGATCTCTCTCCGCTATGCAATAGAGTAGGAGAAAGGGCAACCAAGTTGATGGCACAGCCGGCTCCCAACACGCTACAGGCAGCGCTGGGTCACACCTTCCGCGAGCAGCAACTGCTGGTGAAGGCGCTGACCCATAGTTCGCTGGCTTACGAGCAAACCCTCGAATGCCGCCAGGCGGAGGGAGCCAATCCGCTCGCGCGAAGAAGACAATGAGCAATTGGAGTTTCTGGGAGACGCGGTTCTGGGCCTGGTCGTCGCAGAGATCCTCTTCCGCCGTTTTCCCGATCTTCATGAAGGCGAGTGGACGCGCCTCCGCGCCAGCCTGGTCAGCCGGCGCCATCTGGCGCAGGTGGCCTCGGCGCTCGACCTGGGAAGTTATCTGCGGCTGGGGCGGGGAGAGGAACGAGGCGGGGGCCGGAAGAAGTCTACGCTTGCTGGCGAACTGCGTCGAGGCCATCATTGCCGCGCTGTATCTGGACGGTGGTCTGGCTCCGGTCGAGGCCTTTGTCAACGAGCACGTGGTCGCGCCCTACGTAAATGACTTGCGCCAGGCGCTGGATCGTGGGTCTCCCTGGGCGACCACAAGACTGCGTTGCAAGAGCTGCTGCAAGCGCAGAAGACCGGGCCGCCGGATTATGTGCTCAAGGCAGAGAGCGGGCCCGATCACCGCAAGCGGTTCCTGGTGGAAGTGAGAGTGGCGGAGGGAAGCGGCCGCCAGGGCACTTGCGCGCGGCGTAGGAACCACCAAGAAACGCGCCGAGCAGGAGGCCGCCCGGCGGGCGTTTGAGAAGCTCCGGAAGCAGGGTTCCCTCGCTGGCGGAACCGCTGGCGGAAGGTAACGGTTCTTGACCCAGCAACCACCAGCGGAGTTCTTCCGAGTGTCGACGGAAGGAGCGTCCGGTGTGCCACAGCCGCTGCGGCTGCGCCTGCGGTCGCGCGCACGCAGGCAGAGCACCACAGTCCATGCCCACCTCATCTTTCCCAACCTGCTCGACACCTTCCGCTCGCTGCTGTCGATCATCGTCATCGCGCTCTTTGTGCTCACCTTTGTGGTGCAGCCCTTTCGCATTCCCTCCGAATCCATGGAGCGGACTCTGCTGGTGGGCGACTTCCTGCTGGTGAACAAGTCCGTTTACGGGCCGCCGGGGCCTGGCACTGGCTGCTGCCCTATGAGCAGGTAAGGCGCGGCGATGTGATCGTCTTCCATTTCCCGCTGGATCCATCGGATCATGTCGTCAAGCGAGTCGTGGGCGTTCCCGGCGACCGCATTCGGCTGCAGAATGGCGTGGTCTACGTCAACGGGCAGAAGCAGAATGAGCCTTTCGCGATCTTTGAAGGCACGTATCAGGACAACTTCCGCGATCAGTTTCCCGCCAAGCTCTACACCGACCCGGGAGTGGACACGCACTGGTGGATGCAGATGCGCCGCGATGTCCAGAACGGCGAACTGGTAGTGCCCCCGGGTCTATATTTCGTGCTCGGCGACAACCGCAATCACAGCCGCGATAGCCGCTACTGGGGTTTTGTTCCCCGCGCCAATATCGTGGGCTTGCCCTTCTTCATTTACTTCTCCCTGCACGAGCCCTCGGCCACCGATGCCACCACGCTTCCGGATGATAGACTCGGACACGAGAAGAGCCCGCTCGACACCGTCATGGACTTCGCACGCTGGAGCCGCATGTTCCGGGTCATTCACTGAGTGAGGCGATGGCCATTATCATGGAAGCCACGGAAACCGAGATCAAAACCGAGCAGGCAAGGGAAGAGACGCCGCTGGAAGCATTCGCTTCCATCTGCACGGTGCTTGTCATCGGACTCTTTGCACTGACCTTCATCTTCCAGAACTTCGAGATCCCCTCGTCCTCCATGGAAAAGACGCTGCTGGTCGGCGACCACGTGCTGGTGGACCGGATCACGCTGGCGCCGCGCACCGCGTGGGCTCCTTTCGTCTACTACCGCAATGTCCGCCGCGGCGACATCATCGTCTTTTTCAAGCCAGGCGAGCCCGACCTGTACCTGGTCAAGCGTGTCATCGGCGTTCCCGGCGACCGCATCCACCTGCGCAACGGCGTGGTCTTCCTCAACGGACAGCCGCAACACGAGCCGCAGGCGGCCATGCCTGACTACGGCAACTACTTTCCCTACCGCGATGATTTTCCCGCCGTGCCCCCCTCGCAGAGCGGGGACGTGACCCCAACCTGGGCCGCTCGATCTTCCCAATTACATCCAGGGACAGGACCTCGTGGTCCCGCCGGGCCGCTACTTTGCCATGGGCGACAACCGCACCGTCAGCCTCGACGGCCGCTACTGGGGCTTTGTGCCGCGAGCCAACATCGTCGGCCGCCCACTGTTCGTCTACTGGTCATTCATCGAGCCGGACAATCAGTATGAAAAAGAGGGGTTGGGAGACAAGACTCCAGTTCTATACCCACGTGATCCTTCACTTCTTCGATCAGACCCGCTGGCGGCGAACGTTCCATCTGGTGCGTTAGCGATGGGTGGCGAAGAGAAGCGTCCTTCGCCCAGGCGCTGGATTCTGCTGGCAGCCGTCGTGCTGCCGGTGGTGGCCTTTGTGCTGCCGCCGCTGGTCAACATCAGCCGCTATCAGCACAGAATTGCCGACAGCATCAGCCGCAGCATCGGCCGGCCAGGTGCATATCTCTTCCGTCAAGCTGCGATTGCTGCCGCTGCCCGGCTTTGAGTTCTCCGATTTTTCGGTAGAAGAAAATCCCCAGTTCGGCTCCGAGCCCATCCTTCGCTCCGGCAGCGTGGTTGCTTACCTGCGGCTCTTGTCGCTGTGGCGAGGGCAGGCTCGAAGTCTCCCGCATCCATTTCGACGACGCCAGTTTGAACCTTGTCCGCGAACCCAATGGCGGTTGGAACTTTGCTTCGATTCTGGTGCAGGCGGCGCACATCCCAAATGCGCCCACGGGCCAGCGCTATGCCGGCAGCGCTCCGCGCTTTCCCTATATCGAGGCGGACAACTCGCGCATCAATTTCAAGCAAGGCAACGAGAAGAAGCCGCTCTCGTTTCTGAACTCCGACCTCTCCGTTTCGCTGGCGCCTCGCGGATGAGTGGGAGCTGCACTTCCGGGCGCAACCGGTGCGCACCGATCTCGATCTCGATCTTGCCGACACCGGCGTGCTGCGCATCGACGGCACGCTGCATCGGGCCGCCCTGCTGGGCGAGATGCCATTGAATCTCAAGGTGGAGTGGAGCGGCGTGCCTCTGGGCCAGTTGAGCCGGCTCACCATCGGCCGCGATATAGGCTGGCGCGGCGGTCTTGATGTCCAGGCCGAGGTGGCTGGTACCGCCGAGCTGGCGCGGATCAACGCCAGGATGAAGGTGGCTGGACTGCACCGCTCCGAGTTTGCTCCAGCCCAGCCCGTTGGATGTTGCGACCTCCTGCCGGGCCTCGTTCCGCAAAGAATCGAGATCGCTGGAAGACATCTCCTGCGCCTCCCCCGTGGGCGATGGAGCGCTTCTGCTCACCGGCTCGATCCAGGAAGTGCAAACCCTGCCCCAGGCTGACCTCACGCTGGAGATTGATCGTGTTCCCGCCGCGGCGGTGCTGGCCGGGCTGCAGGAGGTGCGCAGCGACCTGGGCGCCGGGGTGCAGGCCACGGGAGCCCTCGATGGACATTTCCACTACACATCACAAAGCGGCCGCCAGCCTTTGATCTCGGGCGAATGGCGCTTGATTCGCTGAGCTTGACCCCGCCCGATTCAGGCAAGCCGTTCCTTCTTGCCCCGGTGCGGTTGCGATGCGAGAGCCCGGAGGCTGGGAACCCCACAGCCGCATCCGTCGCCCTGGTGCTGCAGCCGGTGCGGCTGGCGATGGGCGCGCCGGTTCCGGTCACGGTCGATGGCCGATTCACACCTGCCGGCTTCGATCTCCACCTGAGCGGCGCCAGCAGTCTGGCCCGGCTGCAGGCGTTCAATAAGGCTTTCGGATTGCTCGGCGCACATACGACGCGGGCCCCCGCCGTGGGTGCTTCCCGGTCGTGCTCGGCGGCGCGGGGACGGCCACTCTGGATCTTGACCTGCGCGGTATGTGGTTGCTGCCGGTGCCAGACTCCGATCATCCGATCGCCTCATCGACGGCGGAAGGCAGCATCGCCATCAGGAATGCCGAGCTGACCACGTCGTATTTGTCCCAGCCGCTCAAGATCGCGTCCGCGCAGGGAATCCTGAGCCCCACCCAGATTGCCTGGACCAATGCTTCCATCAGCTATGGCAAGCTGGAGGCACAGGGAACGCTGGAGTACCCGACGCTATGCACTGGGCAGCACGCCGTGCGCGGGGCACTTCGCGCTCATCTCTCCGGACCTGGACCTGGGCGCGCTTCAATCCACGTTGCTGGGCACCAGCGAAGGCGGTGAGCTTCTGCGCCAGCTTCTCGATCGTATCGACCGCCATTCCGTCAAGTGGCCGGATCTCTCCGGCACCGTCCAGATCGGCGAGCTTTCGACCGGCAAGCTGGTGGTGCATGACGCGATCGGTGCGGTCGACATCAGCGGAAACTCGATCAGGATCCGGTCGCTGAACGGCCACCTTGCGAACGGAACGATGCATCTGGCCGGCGCGGTGGACGCATCCGGTGACCAGCCGGAGTATCAGCTCGATGTGCAGGTGACCAACGCCGCGCCCAGCGCGCTGGCCAGTATCTTCGAGGAGCGTTGGGGCAGCGGCGTGGCCAATTTCTCCGCCCAACTCCGGATGTCCGGCTTCGACGCGCAGGATCTCGCCCAGTCTGCCACGGGTACTTTGCACTGGGACTGGACCAAAGGGGGCCTGGCCGCGGAAAATCCGCTGCCTGTCGCCGCCCAGCCCTTCATCCACTTCGATCAATGGAGCGCCGACGCCACCATTGCGGACAGCACCATCAAGATCACGCACAGCCTGCTCGCTCGCGGTCAGGAGGCGATTCCGCTTTCGGGCACGATCTCTTTCGATCGCGAAATAGACCTGAGAGGCGGATCGGCCGCGCACGCCTTCGCCATCACCGGCACGCTGCAACACCCTGAAGTGAAAGCGATCGCCGAGGAAGTCGAAAATTGAGTGCTTCCGACCAAAGGTCCGGTTGCCGAGTGCCACATCCTTCGCGTCTTCTGCAAGTCGGGATACCACGAATCTCGATACCGACCGTCGCGTCATCCAGCAACCGCCTTTTCGTGGAACTGCCTGCCGTGCCCTATATCTCCCGCAGCTAAATCGAGGAATCGTTGCATATCAGAAAGCCTCTCACGCAACCATCGTTGGGACCGCGCAGTTGGAATCCGGAGTCCTGCGCGAACCTTAGTCGTTCCGCTTCACCACGTGGGCAAACGTGTCCTACTCCGAGGTCGGCGGCACGGACAGTGTCTGCCGGTGGACACTGGCCTCCACTTCGGGAACCGTGCCATCGTTTACCGCGACCTCCGCCGGCTGGCCCTGAAGCAGAAAGCGATGGCTTACCCTTCGATTTCGCCGGGATCCGCAGGCTTTCAGTGACCGTGGTTGTGCCGGAAGAAACAGACACCGGAACCTGCGCCTCGGCAGTGCCGCTATTGGCTACATCCACGGCGACAATATAGGAGCCCGGCACGCTGGCCTTGTTGGGGTAGACTCCGGCAATCGAAAGATCAGGAAGGCCGCGATCGTGGTAGACCCAGTCCTCGAAGAACCACTTCAGGTCTTTGCCGCTCGCCCGCTCCAGCACCTGCTCAAACCCGGTTCCTGCCGTATCTGACCCGGGTTGATATTCGCGCAGCGCCCGCGCCAGAGCCTCATCCCCGGCCAGATCGCGCAGCATCCAGAAAACATAAGTCGCCTTGGTGCGGTAGTAGACCGGATCTCTCGCGATCAGCAAAGCCTGGCGGCTCGACGCGCCATCGGGAGCAGCATCGCCTGGCTCGGCGAGCGAAAGCGCCCCGCGGTCGTTATCCAATTGCTGAATGGCAACGTCCCGGCCGCGATTTTGCTCCAGCCACAGCGACCCCATGAAGGAGGCGACGCCTTCCTGCAGCCAGGCATAGGGCGACCGGAAATAAAGATGGGTCAGCGAATGGATAAGAACGTCGGTCAGCTTCTCCGGCTCAGTGCTCTGCACATCGGTGAAGAGCACGCTCGCCATCTTCAAACGGAGCGTCGTCCTGCTCCGGCAGATCGACGATGTTCGAGCGCGCCCCGGGGCTCCGTGCCCAGCCAGCGATGGATCAGCGGGGCCACCATGCGTAGCCGCGGTCATGTAGGCCTGCGCGTTGGCCACATCCTCGGTCCGGGCGAAGACCTTAACCCCATTGCCCTCGCGGGCAGGTACGGGTGAGCAGAAACAGGCTCGGTGAAGCAAAGCCCAACCGCGTCGGCGGCAGCGCACAGGTCACGATTCCGGGCACCGAGGCGGTCACGGGCAGGGAAGTCGGAGTCACCGTCAAGGTCTCTCCATCCAAAACGGCCAGGTTGGGCGCTTCGCCAAAAAACTCCTCGGTCACCCGCATGGTCACCATGGCCTGGCTCTGGCGTTGCCGTTCAGCTGCCGCTTCGGTGAAGAATTTGGCTCCATCTCCCAATGCCACCGGGACTGAGGCTACCGGGTACCAGGCCACGTTGCCGAAGCCCCTCAGCCCGACAAATTCGTCCGAGACCCGGTCCCAATCGGAGGCTTCCGCCACATCCGCCGGGGTGCCGATCTGCTCCAGCCGGGTGGCGGAAAGTGCGGCGGTTCCCTCGTAGGTGAGGTCGACGGCGATGCTCTGCTGCGGAGCGAGAGGCTGTGCCAGGGGGATCACCGCCTCCCGCAGCGCCCCGGTATGGTCAATATCGCTGTTGACCAGTTGCTGGGAGAAAGCTAGCCGGAGCATCGGCGACGCGGACACTGGTCCATTGCAAGGTGGAAGAAATCTGCAAGGGAAGCCGGCTGCAGCGGACTCCCCGAGTCGTTGCGCAACAGGATGCGCGCGCGCACGGCCATCGCGTGCTCCCTGGGCTGCAGGTGCACATCCAGATCGTAGGAGAGGAAAGTGATCGCCTGCCGTTCCGCGTCGGTTGCTGGAGCCGTTGCCGGCGCCGTGGACGCTTTCGCCGCGGACGGCGCCTTGTCGCCGGCCTGCTGCCGTGCTCGTCGACGGAACGGGAGAAAATCACCGTGCCGGGATGCTCCGCAGGTACCTCGGAGGGACTGCGGCCGGAGGAGATGCCTGTTGCGCCCCAGCGCAAGAAGCCAGCACAGCAGCAACGGCTGCAAACCACAAATACCTCATGAACCCAAACCCTTCTGCTTCTTCGCCCGTGCCGGTGAGCGGCGCGGAATCGCTGCGCCTGCAATGCCTTGCGGCGCTGCCGCGCGGCCTCGTAGAGCACCACGGCGCCCGGCGGCGCTCACATTCAGCGAGGCCACCCGGCCGGCCATGGGAATGCGCAACAGGTGATCGCAGGTGCGCCGGACCAGGTCGTGCAGCCCTGCGCCTTCCCGGCCCAGCACCAGCACGCAGCCCACGGAAAAATCGAACTGGTCATAGTCCATGGTGCCGCGCTCATCGAGGCCGATGCATCCACAGGTCGCGCTGCTTCAGCTCTTCCAGGGTGCGCACCAGGTTCACCACCCGGGCGATCTTCACGTGCTCGGCCGCGCCGGCCGAAGCCTTGACCGCAACCGGGCTGAGCGGCGCCGACCGCCGCTCCGTGACCACCACCCCGTCCACGCCCGCGCCCTCGGCGGTACGCAGCAGGGCCCCCAGGTTCTGCGGGTCTTCCACCCCGTCGAGCGCCAGCAGCAAACGGTCTGCGCTTGGCGCCCTGAAGCAGGTCGTCCAGGTCCAGAAACTGCCGCTCCCGGACGATGGCCACCACCCCCTGGTGCGCCTCGCTCCGGGCCAGCTTGGTGAGCTGGTCGCGGGTGTCGAGGCGCAGCCGCACCCCCGCGTCGCGGCAGGCCTGGATCAGCTTCTCCAGGCGCACGATCCTGCCGCTCGCGGGCGATGCAAATGTGGTCGAACTTCCGCGTCCCGGAGCGCAAAGCCTCCTCTACAGGATGCAGGCCGAACAAAATCTCCATACTCCCAAGTTTAGACGTACGTGGAGACCCGTGGGTCGATTCCGCATGGAGGTTGGGAGCGGACCGTGCATCCCATTCCTATACCTGCGGGTGGATGCGGGATTTAGCCCAATGCTATATTCTGGACGTTACCTGAGCCAGCCGGAGGAGGGCAATTGCATGTCCTTGCCAGCAAGCTCAAAAATGTAGTCGCCAGGGGCGTCTTTGGGGAAGCTGCCCACGTCTCTCAGAGATGACATGCGCTGCAGCCTCGCTTACCCTCGCGGACCAGTCGTGCAACGAGAACACCATCGTTGCCCAGGGACTCAAGCGCCACGACCCGGAGTTGCTCGATCAGCTGATCGTCCAGTATCAGCATCGCCTGCTGCGCTACCTGCTTTACCTCACCGGGAACCGGGAGACGGCGGAAGATATTTTTCAGGAAACCTGGATGCGCGTGCTGAAGCGCGGCGACCAGTTCAACGGCAAGTCCCGCTTCGATACCTGGCTGTTTACCATCGCCCGCAACCTGGTCATCGATGTGCGGCGCAAGCGCACGATGAGCAGCCTGGAAGCGATGCGCGAAGCAGGCGAAGACGGCCGTTCCTTTGATGTGGCCTGCCGACGGTCCGTCTCCTTTTGAGATGTACCAGACGAACGAGAACGGGCAGCGGGTCGCCGAGGCTTTGCTGACGCTCGAGCCGCTCCATCGTGAAGTGCTGGTTCTCCGCTTCCATGAAGAGCTTTCGCTCGAAGAGATCGCACAGGTCACGCATTCCCCGCTTTCCACGGTAAAATCGCGGCTTTACCGCGGGCTCTCCGCGCTCAAACCTCGCATTCGTGCAGCCGAGGCGGCCAGCCGCGGATGGAGGGGCGCGATGAACGTTGACGCAAACAGGGAGTCGCGGGCGAGCGCCTCGGCAGATGCTGGCGCGCTCCGATTGCCTGGCTGGATTTCGATGCCAATCTCGGCTGGTCGCAAAAGACCCGCCGTGCGGTGCGCGATGCCGTGATCTCCACCCAGGAAAAGCGCATGCGCCAACGCCGGAATCTGGGTTTCGCCATTGCTGGGTTTTGTCTTCATGCTGGTGTTGCTGGGGCCGGCCATCTGGAACGGCGTGGAAGATCTTCTGGGCGAGGAACTCTCTTCGATTTGCCCACCCAGATCGCTTTTCTCATCGCTGATGCTCTTTCTTGCGATGCTGGCGGCCTGATCGCTGTCTGGAAGGGACAACACGACGTGCAGCACGACAGGCGGCGGCTTTGAGACCTTTCCGTCCGATAGAGAAATGACCAGCCCGTCACACAACGCTCAAAGCAGCCTCTTCCATCACGGAAGAGGTCAAGCTCATCCCGCGCTGGTCGATCGCGGTGGCGGCCTTGGCGTTTGTCTTCATGCAGTACCTCTTCTGGGTGATTCTGCCCGCCTACCGGCTCGCCCCATTTCGTCCCATCGCGGCTCCTTTTGGCGTTCGCTTTTACTTCGCGCTCTCCTGGAGCACGCTGGCGGCGTTATATGTGCTCATGGTCGGCTATGTGAGCCGTGATGCGCCGCGCCGCAACATGAGCACGCGGTTGTGGGTAGTGATCTGCCTGGCTCATGCCGGGCGGCATCGGATCGGTGCTTTATTTTCTGCTTCGCCAACCGGTGGTTGCGCTCTGTCCTTCGTGCGGCACCAGCATTCACACCGAGTTCCATTTCTGCCCTCAGTGCGCCTACCAGGTCTCCGCGGCCTGCGGCAATTGCTACCGCGGCGTGCGCATTACCGACCTCTATTGCGTCTACTGCGGCCATAACCTGGCCGCGGATAACATGCCCTCCCGCCTGCGTGCCTTTCAATCCTGAGCTCGCCGCTTGCCGGTCTCCGACTCCCTATACTCACAGTCGTACGTAGAGCGCTCAATAACATGCCAATGACTGCGCTCATCGTCGACGATGAACGGCTCGCGCGCGAAGAGCTCAAATACCTTCTGGACTCCGCGGGAGGAGTCGAGGTCATCGCCCAGGGCCAGAACGGCATCGAGGCCGTCCATCTGATTCGCACTCACCATCCGGATGTGGTGTTTCTGGACGTGCAGATGCCCGGCCTGGACGGCTTTGCCGTGCTCAAGAAGCTGCTGGAGCGGGACGACGCCGACCGCATGCCGCAGATCATCTTTGCCACCGCCTTCGACCAGTATGCGGTGCGCGCCTTCGACGTCAACGCCATCGATTACCTGCTCAAGCCCTTTGATCGTGCCCGGGTGATGCAGGCCCTGGAGCGCGCGCGCCAGCGCTTGCAGGAGGCGCATCAGCTCGACCAGGAGCCATTGCCGGAGAACGGTGCTTCTGGCCGACGTCAAGCCATCGGATGCGCGTCTCGATGCGCTGCTCCGCCTGATCGAACAGCAACAGGCGGGAGTGCGTCCCCGCAGCGGGAAGATTATTCTGCAGGCTCATAACCGGCTCTTCCTCGTCGACCAGAAGGATATCTGCTTCGCCGCCATCGAGGAGGGCATCATCTCCGTGGTGACGCCCACTCTCGAAGGACATTCCAAGTGCCGGACCATCGAAGAGCTGCTCGAGCTGCTCGATCCGTCGATCTTCTGGAGAGCCCACCGCTCCTTCGTGGTGAACATCAACCACATCAAGGAAGTCGTGCCCTGGTTCAAGAGCAGCTATCAGCTGCGCATGGATGATCGCAAGCAGACCGAAATTCCGGTCAGCCGCGCCCAGACCCGCCGCCTGCGCGAACTCTTCAAGCTTGTAGACGCTGTAAGGACACTCGGCCTGCAACCTACTGCTTGATCACCGTGCCATCGCGCTTCCGTATCTCTCCCCATCCGCCATTCAGGTTGTTTGCTCCCGGGCGTAAACGGAGCCTTGGCCGCCGCCTGCTCATCGATCTCGATTCCCCATCCCGGCTTCTCACTCACCCACAGGTATCCGTCCTTCATCTCCGGGCAGCCGTGAAAGATCTCCTGGGTGCGTTCGTTGAACGGCGAATATTCCTGAATGCCGAAGTTATAGCTGACAATATCCAGGGTGACGTTGGCCATGTGGCCCACGGGCGAAACGTCGCCCGGACCGTGCCATGCGGTCTTAACGCCATACTGTTCCGCCAGGATCGCGATCTTGCGCGCGGGGTGAAGCCGCCTGCCTGGGAAACATGCACGCGGATGTAATCGATCAGCCGCCCCTCGATCAGCGGCTGCCATTCGTGCGGGCTGTTGAAGAGTTCGCCCATGGCGATCGGTGTGGCGCAGTTTTGCCGGATCTGCTGGAAGTAGCCCAGGTCTTCGGGCGAGAGCGGATCTTCCAGAAAGAACATGTGGAACTTCTCCGCTTCCTTGCAGAACTGCACCGCCTGGTTCGGCGTCAGCCGCTCGTGCATATCGTGCAGCAATTCCACCTCGTCGCCCAGTTCCTGGCGGCAGATCTCCAGCAGCTTCAGCGACGCGGCGGAAATCATAAGCCGGCTCGTACAGCGGTTTGTCGTGCAGCGCCTTGAGCGTGGTGTCTTCCGCCATGTCTCGAGCCATAGCCCGACATACCGGGAATGCCAACCTGCACCCGAACATTGCGGAAGCCCTGGGCCATAATAGCCCTTCGCGCTTTCGACCACGTCCTGAAAGTCAGCGCCGTCGGCATGCGCGTAGGCATCGACAGCTTCCCGGCATTTGCCGCCGGCAAGCTGATAAACGGGCATCCCCGCCTGGCGGCCCTTGATATCCCACAGGGCCTGATCGACACCGCTGATGGCATTGTTCAGCACCGGACCGTTCTTCCAGTAAGAGCTGTCGTAGCACGATTGCCAGATATCTTCGATCCGGTCCGTGGTCTTATCGAGCAGAAACGGCTTCAGATATTTTTCGACCGCCGGCTTGACCAGGTCGGCGCGCTGGGTAAATGTGGCGCAGCCATAGCCGTAGAGCCCATCCTGGTCGGTGGTGATTTTAACCACGGTGAGCCGCGTGCCGGCAGGCTCACACTCGATCACGCTAATATCCTTGATGCGCGGCGTTGCCATGCCGCGAGTGGCGCGCGCAACCTGCTCCTGCGATCGCAAGAGAGGCGAAGCCAGCGCCGAGCAAGCCCGCACTTCCGATGGACTTCAACAATTGACGACGTTTCATGGACATATCAGAACCCTCCGGTTTCAAGTCTCATCCCCACCAATGTTCGCCTTCAGCCAGATGAGCCTTCACCACGTCAGGGTTCAAATCGGCGCCGAGCCCAGGCTTATCGGTTACGCTGATGTGCCCGTCCTTGATATAAGGGCCATCGAGCAGCAGCACCTTGTCCATCCAACCACCCTGGCCGGTGATCGTTTCACAAGCAATATAGTCGCGGATGGATGCAGCCCACTGGCAGTTAGCCCAGGTGTGCAATTGACTCCCGGTGTTGTGGGTCGCCATCGGCAAGCCAAAGGTGTCAGCCATATCCGCGATGCGTTTCGTCTCCAGGAATCCCGCCGCTATTGCGTAGATCCGGATTCAAGATGTCACATCCCTGATAGATGATGAAATCCTTGAAGCCCTGCCCGCCGCTCCAGATTCTCGCCGGTACAGATGGGCACCGAGAACTCGCGCATAACCTTCTCCATGATTCGGAGTAGTCCACGGGAAGCGGATCTTCCAGCCACAACGGCTTTATCGGCGCAACCGCCTCTGCCAACTGAATGGAGGTTCGCAGATCGTACTCCCAGTGGCAGTGAACCATCAGGTCGTGATCCCATCCGATGGCCTCGCGGCAATTCTCAAATCCCTGAGCAATCTCCGATCAGTTCTTTGGTAGTAAGAACTCGATTACCCGGGTCGCGGGCGTTGTCTGTCGCCGGGTCGGTATGACGGAAACCCGATCTTGTGCGCGGTAAAGCCGCTGGGATCAGCCTTGATCTTTTGCGCCCACTCGCGGCAAGACGCTTTGTCCAGCATATTGCGGGGCGATGCGTGGTCGTATACCCGGACTTTGTCGCGGAACCTTCCGCCCAGGAGCGTCGTTGTGGGAACCCCGAGGATCTTTCCTGCCAGATCCCAAAGAGCCATCTCGATGCCGCTGGCCGCCCGCATGAGTGAGTGCGCCGAGCCATCCGTTCGCGTGCCCGAAAGCTCAGGACCTCCGATCCCCATGTAGGTGTAAATGGCATCGATCTCCAGAGGATTCTTTCCCACCAGCAGCGGTTTGAGCGCTTGAATCTGCTCCTTTACCCCGATGCTCGGGCTGCCGTATGCCTCGGCGATTCCGTAGTGTCCATCGTCGGCAACAACCTTGACCAACACATAGGTGCGAGGCCCGGTCAATGGTCATGGTCTGAATATCGCTGATTTTTGCCCGCACTCTTTCCGCAGCGGCGAGTGGAGAAGACCGGTGAACCCGCTCCGCTGAGAAAGGCAGCACCGCCTGCGGCTCTGAGAAATTTACGCCGCGACCAGTTGCGCTCACTTACCTCCACCACCATTCCCTCCTGCATGCTCTGTGCTCCTTCAATCCCCGGCAACCAACTCTTGCTGTTGCGTTAAGAGTTCCTGCACGACAGGTTTTAGACGATTCTTCTGCTCCGGAGAAAGTTCTGAAACGAAAGGGGGAATGGGCCCGGTGCGAGCGATGCCGGCAAGCTCCAGTGCATGATGCAGAACACGGGCCGGTCCCCACGCATCCCGCAGATCTTCCAGGTCAAGAAACGGGAGCGGATGCGTTCGGCTTCCGCGTAATCGCCTGCGCGGCAAGCGAGAAGACCGCCGCGCTCAATGTGGGGGCCAGACAGCCGGAACCGGTAGTGAATCCAGGCAATCCCCATTGGCGAAGATGGATCACGGCCGGGCGCTCGCCGATCCCGCTGATCACCTTGCGCCGGTCTACCCGCTTTACCAGTTCGTCGAGATAGATGATCCTGCCTCGGGATCTTCGCGGACCACGGCATACTTGATCGCGACGCAGATCCCTTCGTCGACCAGCTTGGCGACCGTATCGAGACCCGCCATGAGATCCGCTCCCATGTTCGTTTCCTCTTTGAGGTAGAGCATCAGGCGAGCATCGGCCGCCTCGGCAAACTCACGCAGGCCTCGCTCCAGTCCGGCTGCATCGCGCGGATCTCCGCAGGGAAGCGTCATCACACAGGGAACGGCAAAGCGGCGCAACAATTTGGCCTGGTCCATCAACCGGCCGTAGGAAGGACCCGCGCTCGGAATGAACCAGAGCCCATCCCGTTGTATCCCCGCTTGCCATTCCAGCAGCTGCTCATATTCATCCAGCGTCAAATGGTAGAGGAAGGCATTGCCGCCATAGATGAACCGGGAAATTCCGCCTTGGCGATGTAGCGAACGATGCGCGAATTCTGCTCGAAATCGATGGCTCGGGTTTCCCGGGGATTCGCGCGAGCGGCGGAACCGCGAATACACCGTCCAGTGATAACAGATCTTGTGTCATGGCATCACTATTCTCCAACGGAACCGTGCTGGTTGAAAACATGCGGCATCGGCTTTGACCCGCCGAACGGATACTTGGGCCCTTCGCACGCATGCGGCGCCAGAGCCCTGTGACTCCGCCGACATGATTAATGTCCGTCTGCAAAAAGTCAACGAGACCCATTTCGATTTTGCAGCAGACACTGTCAGCCCACTTCTTCGCAGGCGCGTTGCAGCATCTGGCGCATTGTGCAGACCATGTAGGCATTCGCGATGCGATGATTGGCGTCGCCCACGATTCCGGGATAGTGGTCGGGGATCAGTGAGGCGGTACTACGCACTTCGCGCAGCGCCTTCATGAGAAGGTACATGTCCTGATAGCCGTCGTCCTGGAAGGTCTCATGAAATCGCGGGAGAGGTGAGCTCACGTTGCGAAAATGGACGGTGAAGATCTTTCCTCGGCTGCCGAAGTCCTTGATCATGGAGACCGCATCCTTGCCCATGGTGTCGCCTCCTTCTAACCAGGTGCCGAGGCATAGACAGAGTCCCCAGTTTTTACTGCCGCCCGAAACCACATCCTCGGCATGTTTGTAGCCTGCATAGTTGATGAAGACCTTGGCCACTCCATTCATCGGGGAAATCGGCGGATCATCCGGGTGGTGAGCAAGCTTAATGTTCGCTTTCTCAGCGACGGGTAGAACAGCTTTAAGGAAGTAGGTATAGTTCGCCCAGATATCCTCGGCGGAGTAGTCCCGATCAAACATCCTTTCTTCTATTCTGCCGAAAATCAACCACACTGAACTCCCGCGCCGTGTAGCCCCGCGGGGTCGTGATCATGTTGGTCGTATAGGTATTTCCGGGGTGAAAATCGATGTGTGAAGTCCGGATGCCTAACCGGCCGCAGTCGGTAAGAAAAGTATTGAACTTTTCGATATCCTCGTCTCTTCCCGGTTGACCAAGCTGAATTCTCTGTGGAGGTAGCCCTCCATCAGGGCGCGTCAATCTTAAGGCCGTTCTGGGCAAAGCTCCCGAGTCTTCTGATGAGATCATAGGAGGCGGCTTGCCGAAGTCGGCGTGGAGCCAGCGCAGCCCGATCTGCTTCAGGAAGAGCAGTTCTTCGTCAGTGGTATGTTCGACGGTCAGTTTTACGGCTATTTTCGTGCCTTCGGCGTCATCCGCTCCGGGAGACGGGGCAAGGGAAAGCGCCAAAGCGAAACTTGGAACCAACCCGTAAGCAGCGGCCACAAGGGGAAGCTTGAGAATGTCACGGCGGGCCGGCTGCCTCGGCTCACGAATCCCTTCAGGGTCTAATGGCGTCATAAAGACTTCGCAGGATTGCCTTTATTATAGTTGCTTAAAGACGGTCGAGCGGCTTGCCGGTTTATTCTACGCCATACGGCTGCTGCTCGGCGGGCGTTCCTGAACGCGTCCTTGAGCGAAAATCGGTTAACATTTAGCTCAGTCGCGAGGAGCCTGGCCATCGTGCGTGATGAGAAGAGCGCCGGGTACCGGCGAAGCACGATGCAAGCGCGATTTCTGTTGGGAGCTGTGCTTGCGCTATTGACGTTAGTGGGCTCGCTCCTGCGAGGCCAGAGTGCAGGAGTCGAGAGTGCGGAGGTCTGGAGGTTTAATCAGACTTCCGCGGTTGGCGGTCATCCTGCGAAGGTACTCGGGCATCCTCAGGTGATCGAGACACCGGGTGGGAAGGCGGTTCAGTTCAACGGAGTCAATGATGCGCTATTCGTTGGAGTGCACCCACTGGCAGGCGCGGAGACGTGGACGTGGGAAGTGATTTTTCGGCCTGATGAGGATGGCGCGCCGGCGCAAAGGTTCTTCCATCTATCCGTGCTGGATCCGGCGACGGGAAAGGACCTGGATGACCGGTTGCTGTTTGAGATACGGATTGTGAACGGGCAGTGGTGCCTGGATAGCTTTGCGATGGCGGATGGGCACTCGAAGGCCCTGCTTAATTGCGAGAAACTGCATCCGCTCGGGAAGTGGTATCGAGTGACTGCGGTGTACAACGGGAAGACGCTCAAGAACTATGTGGGAGATGAGTTACAGGGCGAAGGCGATGTGGAGCTGGTCCCGCAGCGGCCGGGCCATTCGTCTGTGGGAGTTCGGATTAATCTTAAAGACTACTTCAAGGGCGCGGTCTTTGAGGCACGATTTACGCGGCGATGGTTGGCTGAGGAGGAGTTTTTGAAAATGCCCCGCGATCTGAAATAAAGAAACGTACCACTTTGTGAGGTAGACAGCATAATAGGCTCGCTGACGAGCCAGGGGTGTGCCTCCCCGCTTACCTGGCAGACGCAACTCAAAACATAATCAATGTTTCCTTCATGAATTGCTGGCGTAATTTTCTTTTGCGCGCAGACGCTTCGTGGGAATAGTATCCGCCTGCCATAAATAGTCAATGATAGATCAACCTTAAATCGGAGGTGTTCGTGAGGAAGATTGAGAAGCAAGCGACATTGGCGCTGGCGTCTTTCCTGCTGGCTGCCGTCACTGCCACCATCGTGGGCCAAACGGCAAAACCGAAGCGCATCAATCAGGCAATCGAGCTCCTGGCAGAAGGCCAGCCTATCTACTACACCGGCTCGCACTCGGGAACCACAGGCACTTATGAGCAAGGAGTGAAAGACGCGCAGACCTATGCGGATTACATCAGCTACGACATGGAGCACGCTCCTTTCGACGTGAAGGGACTGCAGGAGTACATGCGCGGCCTTGTCGCGGGCGGACCCAGCAGGAGCGGGCATCGCACGCCGGCCGTGATCGTGAACGTGCCTGTGAACGGCATGGATGCCGAAGCCGTCCACGCGAACGCCTGGATGTTCAATCAGGTGCTAGCCACCGGCGTACACGGCGTCATGCTGACCCATGCGGACGACCCCGGAGCCATTCGCGCGTTCGTCGAAGCCGTCCGCTTTCCGATCCACCACGAAGGGGTAGGAGTAGACGGGCTTCCTGAAGGGCGCCGCGGCGTTCACGGGGTGGCGACAGCGTCTCAAATCTGGGGAGTTTCAGTTGCAGAGTATGAGGAGAAAGCCGACCCCTGGCCGCTCAATCCTAATGGCGAACTCCTCCTCGGTGTGAAAGAGGAAGACAAGTACGCGCTTGCCAATGTCGATGAAAACCTGAAAGTTCCTGGCATCGGCATGGCCGAGTGGGGCCCCGGAGATATGGCCATGTCACTCGGCGTCCGCGCGCAAGGCGAGGCAGCGATCCAGGATCCGAAGATGGTGGCCGCGCGCAGCAAGGTCCTGGCTGCCTGCAAGGCAAATCATATTTTCTTCCTGAACTCCCTCAGTGCCAAAGACGTAGTGGACATGATCAAGGAAGGCGTCATGGTGGGACCAGCCAGCGCTGAGACTGCTGCCATTGGGCGCAAATACACCAACAGGCCTCAGCCTTATTAGGACCAGCGTTCGTTTTCTGAACGCAAGAGTATGGCCCATTCGCCAGAAACCATCGGTTGCAAAGGGACAAGCCAATGAGAATCTTCATGGCGCTCTTGATTGCCTTGCTGATGACACTACCCGCTCTCGGGACGTATGGGCAGCAGACGGGCGAAGTAACAGGAACGGTAGCCGACGCTACGGGAGCGCTTGTGGCCGGGGCGACTCTCAGGGCGACAGGTCGCTTTGAATATTCGTTTTAGGAGGCTTGATCTAAATTCCAAAATACACCGCAGGTGTGATCGGATTTGAATGCCGGAAGGGAAACGAGATTGAGTTCAGAGACATCACGTTGTTGCCGCTTCACAAATGAATGAAAGTACTTAAGAGAGGCTGGAAATATGAAGATCAAGAGAAGAGATCTGCTCACGGCGGGCGTGTCCATTGGCGTGGGGATGGCAGCCACGGGTGTGATGGCGCAAGAGGCTCCGGCGGGCGGCGGTGGCCGCGGTGGACGCGGGGCCAGCGCACCGGTCAACAGTAACACTCAGCCTTCATCGGTCGACCTGAACTACAAGCCGCGCCGCATCAACAAGGCGATTGAGCTGTGGGAAGACGGTCAACCGATCTATTACGGCGGCTCCGGCATGGGACCGGGCGTGGACAACTACGCGCAGGGCGTCAAGATGGCCCGGACCTATATGGACGCGATCAACTGTGAGATGGAGCATGGGGCGCTCGACTTTGCGGGGTTGCGCGAGTTCATGCGCGGTCTTGTGGACGGCGGCCCGACGCGAAGTGGCCATCGCACGCCGGCGGTATTTGTGGAGACGGGCATCATCGGTCTCGACCCAGCCTATATGCGGGCGAACACCTGGGTCCTGGAACAGCTGCTGGATTGCGGTGTGCATGGCATTCACATGTGCCACGCGCGCGATGCCGGGGCGATCCAGGTCGCGACCCAGATGGCGATGCGCTATCCGTTTGATTATCCCGGTGTTCCCAAACTGCCGATGCGGGGTCTTCGCGGCTCCAGTGCGAACTTTGCGGCCGAAGTCTGGGGTGTCAACCACAATAAGTACCTGCATGTGGCCGATCTGTGGCCGCTCAATCCCAAGGGCGAGATGATCTTCGGCGTCAAGATCGAAGACACCTTTGCCGATGTGGATGTCGACAAGACGCTCGCGCTGCCTGGCATCTCGATGGCGGAATGGGGACCGGGCGACCATAGCTTTTGGCTCTACGGTCTTTCCATCTTTCCCGAAGACGGCTCGCCGGTGGATGTAGGAACCCGGCCGGAGATGGTCAAAGTACAGGCAGGCCGTTCTCGACGCTTGCAAGAAGAACAAGGTCATGTTCCTCAACGCCGGCACTGCCAATCAGAACAGCCCGGATTATGTCGTCAAACAGATCCAGGATGGTGCGATGGTGCTCGAGGCGCCTGAGTCGGCGGCGATTGTCGGCCGCGAATACAGCAAGAGGAAAATGCCTGTCTGATATGGAGTGAACGGCTCGCTCCGGCAAAGCCTGATATAAAGAACCCGCGTCGCAATGAGAGGAAAATTATGAGATCGATCGCGAGCTGTTGTTTAATTCTGGGAATGGGATTGGTCAGCGTGGCGGCGACCGGCGCCGGGGCACAGGATCGGCCCAATAAGCTTACTGCCAATGAAGCCGCGCAGGGTTGGAAGCTGCTGTTCGATGGCAAAAATCTGGACGGCTGGCAGCCCTACAGCACCTCTGCACCGCCGGCGACGGGCGACTGGAGTGTCGCACATGGCGCGATCGTTTGTCCGGGCACCAGCTCCGGGTGGCTGGCCAGCAATGATTCCTATACAAATTTCGAACTCAAACTGCAGTTCCGCGGCAGCGAGAAGGTGAATAGCGGCGTCTTCCTCCGCTCAACCAAAGCGGGCGCACCGCACCAGACCGGCTACGAGGTGCAAATCTGGGACTACCAGCCGGCCGGCTACAACACCGGAAGCCTGGTTGGGTCGCTCAAGGCGCCTCCCGCCACCATCCTGGATGAGCAGTGGAACAACTACGACATCACGGCCGATGGCGACCACTACGTGATCATCCTCAATGGCAAGACCATCCTTGATGGTCATGATTCGAAACACACCCAAGGGGTGATCGGATTCCAGTGCCAGAAAGGAAACAAAATTGAGTTCAGAAACGTCAGGATACGGTCGCTTGAAAAGTGACTTAGTTAGGGTTCCGGGACGGGCTTGGCGAGAATTTTCCCTGGAGTGGTATGGTGTTCGAGGCAGGAGACTCCTATGAAAAAATTGATTGTGGTGGCGGTGACCGTCTGGACGGTGTTGGGGGCCTCTGCTGCCTTCTCTCAGGTAAAGGTAACGAAGGAACAAATGATGTTCTACACCTCGGATTGGAAAGGCGATCGCTTCCCGGATGGGCGCCCGAAGGTGGCCGACGATCTGCTCAAGCGCGCTCTAGACTGCTCGATCGAGGACGTGTGGGACTACCTCCGTGGGCATGGTTACCAAAATCAGTTTGAGGGGGACTGGCAAGCTCTGCACATCGAGAAGCCCTTTGCTGGGCGCGCTCTCACCGCTCAGTACATGCCGCTGCGGGCTGACATGATGAAGGCTATTGCTGCTGAAGGAAAGGCGGAGGGGCGTGTCAGCGCAAACAATAGCTGGCCTATCAATGAACTGCAGATCGGGGATGTGTATGTTGCGGACGGCATGGGCAAGATCATTGACGGCACCTTGATCGGTTCCAACCTCGGGAACGGAATTGCCGCTCATACCCATACGGGTTTTGTCTTCTACGGTGGGATAAGGGACCAGGAGGAAAACCGGGAAATCCCCAATTTCAACGGATTCTACAAGGGGTACGATCCCTCCTTCTTGCTGCAGATGACCCTGACCGCGATCAATTCTCCCGTTCGTATCGGACGGGCCGTTGTCCTTCCTGGAGATCTGGTTCTGGCGAAGACGGATGGAGTTATCTTTATCCCCGCAATCTTAGCTGAGGACGCGATCAGCCACGCGGAATTTACCAGCCTGATGGACGACTACAACTTTGAACTCAATCGCGAAGGCAAGAACGGCGCTGAATTTGAAGGAGGTTGGACACCTGCTAAGTTTCAGGGCCTTTCCAAATATATCGATGCGCATCCCGAGAAGCTGAAGATGCCGCGTTCTGAATTCGATGCTCTTATGGCTCAAGCGCTCAAGCGGCGCGAACGGCGAACGCCGCCTGCCGGCGCACCGGAACCCTAGACGTGTTCTAACCCGCCTACGCTCTCTTCTTCTCCAGGATCAGCGAGGCCTGCAGCATCGCCTTTGTATAGGCGATGTCGAAAACCATGCCGGTGTATCCGCCGCCTTGCGGATACTGATTACGAATGCCCGCCTCTCGGTCCACGTCCAGCGCACGCTCGTGTTCGGGATAGACTTCCCGCGTGTACTTGACGCGCAGCAGTTCCTGCATCACCGCCAGCATGTTGTTATCGCCCTCGTCAATGAAGCCTTCCACGTAGTCCACGTACGGCTTGAAGACGGTCGGGTTGCGATAATGCACGTGGTTAATGCGGTCCCTGGTCCCAAAGTAACGGCAAACTTCAACCGGATCATGCCCCATCTCCCGCGTAACGCCGCAGTCGAAGGTGATGCCGTTCGAAGGACTATCCACGATGGTGATCAACTTTTTCCAGCCCTCGACCGTGCCCATGATTTGTTGCGACCCGCGGCTAAGAGGCACCGGCGGATCGTTGGGGTGGAGGGCCAACCGTACATTCGCTTTTTCCGCGGTCGGGATGACGGCCTTCAGGAAGTAGGTGATGTTGGCCCACATTTCGTCCAGGTTGTGCGTACCTTCGTCGGGAAGGGGCGGCAGACTCTTCATGCGCTCATAATCCATACCGGTCAGACCGGCGCCGCCTCTGCCGATCTCGCCGAAGTAACCCTCGATGGCGCGATGCGCGTAGAAGTTGTACTCCACAACCGGCACGCCGACCTTGCCCGCCGCCTCGATCGATTGCTTCACCTTCTCAATCTCATCGTCGCGCCCAGGCCGGCCGTAAATGGTGTTGGGAAAGCCAGCGATCATCATGTTGCCAAGGGTGACGCCTCCAGCTTTCAATTGGTCCACCATTGGCTGAAGCCGCTCCACTGTCCACGGGATGCGCCCTCCGCCCCCCAGGACGTGCGTCACGCCGAGTTGCGTCACGCGCCGAATCGCGAGAGTCAGGTCGCCGCCGCTGCGGCCGCCGATCGGAGCGGCGATCTTAGGCGTGTCCGGACCCTCTTGGGGCATACCGTGGCCAAGCCACCAGACCCCTCTCTTCGGATCCGGCACTTGCGCTTCCAGCTCTTCCGGCGTTTCGTGGACCACCGGTGGCGCGCCCGCGGTTTGTGCCTCCGCCGGGGCACCGTTCAGAAGCGCCGGGAGCAAGGCACTGGATGCCATCCCCTTAATAAGATTTCTTCGTGAGAGTTCGGAATTCATCGTTTATGCTCCTCAATTCTTTCCCCGCGGTTCATGCCTGGCAGAACCAAAGCGATGCTGCCATTAAATTCTCAGTTTACTTCTGATATGGACGGGCCATGCTTCTAAATCGGACGCACGTAGGCCGCAATTTGCACAGAATGATTCAAGACGATCCGTAATCGGCAGAGATCTCGCGCGACGCAACGCGCTACTTCACGCGTTGTTCCTGCAGCTCAGGACTTTACCTTCTCCAGGATAAGGCGGCCTGAAGCATCGCCTTGCGTACGCGATGTCGTAAAGCTCGCCCCTATACCCGCCCCCGCCGGGGTACCCGCGGATTGGACCTCGTTCGCGATCGTAGTCCAGGGCGCGGGGATGCTCCGGATAGAATTCGCGGGTATATTTCACTCGCAAAAGCTCCCGCATGACGGCCAGCATATTGACGTCTCCCTCGTCGATGAAGCCCTCGTCATACTTTACGTACGGCGTTACGACGTGGGGGTTGCGATAGTGAACATGGTTGATGCGATCTCTGCTCCCAAAGTAACGGCAGACCGCAACAGGATCCTCGCCCATCTCCCGGGTAACTCCGCAGTCGAAGGTTATGCCATTCGAAGGACTGTTCACGATTTCGATCAAGTGCTTCCATCCGGCGAGAGATGCCATAATCTGCTGCGAGCCACGGCTCAGGGGAACAGGCGGGTCGTTCGGATGCAACGCCAGACGGACGTTCGATTTCTCAGCGACGGGAACGACCGCCTTCAGGAAGTACGTGATATTGCCCCACATTTCGTCGAGGGTATGCGCGCCTTGCTCAGGCAACGGGGGAAGGTCTTTCATTCGGTCGTAGTCCATGCCTGTGATCCCGGCGCCGCCTCTGCCCGTTTGCTCATAGTAGCCTTCCATCGCCCGATGCGCATAGAAGTTGTACTCGACCACAGGAATGCCCACTTTGCCCGCTGCCTGGATGGATTGTTTGACTTTTTCAATCTCTTCGTCGCGGCCGGGCCGGCCGTAGATAGTGTCGTTGAAACCGCCGATCATCAGGTTGCCCAGCGTGATGCCGCCGGCCTTAAGCTTGTCCACGATCGGCTGGAGTTGTTCGACGGTCCACGGAATTTTCGGCCCGTTAGATAGAACGTGATAAACACCGATTTGGACAACCCTGCGCATCGCCTCATCGGTCAAGCCATTGGTAACGGTCAGGCCATTTGGCGCATAGTCTATCGATATGCCCATTGCTATCTTCGGCGTATCCGGTCCTTCCTGAGGCATGCCGTTACCGATCCACCACGATTGTCCATCCGCTGGCGCTTGTGCCCGGCCCTCGACGAGTGAGGGCGCCAAGGCTGTAGCCGCTAAGCCTTTAATAAGATTCCGCCGGGAAAAATACGAGTTCATAAGTGACGCTCCTCACACTTCCGAATAGTTTGGTTATGTTGGGGACCGACCGCCGGGAGCGAATTCAGGCGCATGATTGCGGTTTGATTTATGGCGGAACGAAACTCCGCCCTGAATTCAAACACAAGAATCCCTCTCCCGTCCATAGATATGTTCCTCTTGCACTTAATAGCCGCCTTCGGCAAAGCGTACAAGTCTGCCGTTGATGAGCTATTCCGATCAGGACACCTTTTGGTAGTTGCTCAGGCAGTACCTGTTATCGGCAACTATGCTTCCTGCATCTGGAACTTTCCGGCTTCAGTCAAATTACGTTCCTGCGGCGCTTCGTCAAAACGTTAATCGATAGCAAGTAGTTCATTACGGAACTTACTCCATAGTAACTTTGCGGAAGCAGGAGCTCTCGCACAAGTAGTCATCATGCCGCTCCGCGTCTCACCGCGGCCTTACTTTTTCGACCTCGGCCGAATCATCTTAATAACCTAAACAGGCACACCCTAGATAGTGATATGCCCTTGACACATGTGTGAAAGCAGGCATAGACTTCGTGGCGGTTCAAGGTCGAAAAAACTGTTTCACGCCACTCAGATCTACAGAGCCAAAGGATCTGATTGAACACGAAAACAAGTCATTCCTGGAGGGGAAGGACATGCGACTACGGTCCAACTCGCAGAACACAATGAATAAAATGATTAAATGGCTGCGGTTTTTCGGGTTCGGAGTGCTCTTGTCAGCACTCTGCGCATATGGCCAGAACGTCAACGGTACAATCGTCGGGACCGTTTCCGACTCGACCAGCGCCGCAATCCCAGGCGCTACTGTCACCATCACCGACGTGAATACCACGGTCAACCACGTAGCGCAGACGGACGCGAGCGGCTACTATTCCGTTCCCGATCTTGCTCCGGGAACTTATAAGGTCACGGCCCAGAAAGACGGCTTTAGCACGGCCGTGAACAGCGGGATCAGCCTGTTCGCGGACACCACCGCGCGCGCCGATATGACACTCAGCCCGGGCGCTGTTACCCAGACAGTAAATGTCAGCAGCGCAGTCGCGCCGGCGCTCCAGACTGACACCGCGGATACGGGGCGCAATATCGAGACCGCCGCGGTCTCGGAACTGCCGCTTTCCACCGGGCGCAATTTTCAGAGCTTGCTGAATACTGTTCCGGGCGCAGGAGTCGCCACCAAGGACCACTCGACCTTCTACAACCCTCAGCTCAGCATGGCCAGTACGGTGAACGGCCAATCCAGCCAGTACAACACCTTCAATATTCAAGGCGTGAACGACAACCAGCGCAACCAGATGCTGCAGATCTACATTCCACCGATCGAAGCGATCCAGGAGGTTCAGATCACTACCAGCAACTACGATCCGCAACAGGGAACAGCGCTCGGAGCAGTAACCAACGTCATTCTAAAATCGGGGACGAACCAGTTTCATGGTGAAGCCTACTACTTCTACCAGGGCAGCGCACTCTCGGCCAGGACATACTTCCAGACAACGCCAAAAACTCACGCCGTATACAACTACTTCGGCGGTAACTTCGGGGGTCCGATTCAGAAGGGAAAGATGTTCTTCTTCGTCGACTATCTGGAGTACACCCAGCACGTTGGAGAGTTCGAACAGGTTAGCGTGCCCACCGCGGCAATACGGAGCGGCGATTTCAGCGACCCCTCCCTGACGCCGATCTTCGACCCAACCACCGGAGATACCGCGGATTGTCTGCCGGGCGGCAATGCCAAACTATGCGGAACCGGGCGCACGCAGTTCAGTTACAACGGCGTCCTCAATGTAATTCCTCCAAATCGTCTGGATCCTGTCGCTCAAGCACTGCTGGCGCACGTTACTCTGCCAAACAACAACCAGACTGCTGCCGGCGTGCTCAAGTACCAAAATAACCTGCTGACCAGCAGCTTCTTTACCCAAAACACTCCGTATTTTGACGTGACGATTGATCGTTTTTTCCAAAGCAACGATCACGTTTACGGGCGCTTTAGTTATGAAAAGCCGACGCTCAACCAGCCGGGCCTTTTCGGCGCATTCGGCGGTCCGCTCCCGGGCAGCCTCTCGGGGGAGGAGGGTTACGGGCACGAAAAGACCTATTCGACGGGCGTGAACTGGATCCACCCATTTGCATCGAAACTGCTCTCCGAAGCTCGCTTCGGTGTTAGCCGGTACAATAACCTCGCGTATCCCACGGGTTACGGACAGAACCTCGCCGAGCAAGTTGGCATCCCTGGCGCAAACGTCAGTCAGTTCACAAGCGGTATCAGCTCCCTTAGCGGTGAAGGTTTCTCCGATCCTATGATTGGAGGGTGCGGGAATTGCCCCTGGAACCGCGCGGGAACGAATATCGAGGTCGTGGAAAACATGACCAAAGTGAAAGGCAACCATATCCTTGAGTGGGGTGCCGACTATCATCGTTGGCGCGACGACTTGCTTCTGGTCGGCAATCCTCCTGGCGCCTTTGCGTTCGACGCTGGCACGGCCGCGCTCAATGGGACGGGAGCTCCGGCGAGTGCCTTCGCCAACCAATTCGCAAGTTTCCTCCTGGGGGTACCTGACTCCGTCAATCGCGGATACGTAAACGTCTTTCCCGCTCTCCGCCAGAACCAGATCTTCGTTTACTTTGGCGACAAGTGGCAGGCCAGCCCGCGGTTCACGGTCAGCGCAGGGTTGCGTTGGGAGTACTACGGTCCCCCCACCCCGCACTTTGCGGGTGGCTTCTCCAACTACGTTCCCAGCGTCAACTCTCTCGAGTTGGCGGGAATCGGTGTTGTCCCAAGAAATATGGGAGCGCAGCCCGATTATAATAACTGGGGTCCGCGTCTCGGTCTGGACTATCGCGTCTCCCCCAACAGCGTGGTGCGCGCCGGTTTTGGGATGAGTACGCTGGCCTGGAACATCGATCTTTTCGCCTACAACTACCCGCTCGAGCCGACCCAATCGTACAACAGCCTGAGCGGTTTTGGCCCCGCGGTCCTTTCCAGCAACGCCGCGGCCAGCTTCGAGCAGGGAATCCCCGCACTGCCGCCTTATGTCCAGCCGGCGAACGGGATCATCCCGGCCAATACACCTGCTCTGCTCAACCAGAGTTACTATGCCATCAACTTGAACTGGAAAAACCCGTATCTCGAGTCATGGAATTTTGCCTACGAGCGAACTCTCCCTGGAAATTGGGTGATGGATGTTGCTTACGTTGGGAATCATGGCGTCCATACTCCTATCCAGTACAACCAGAACGCCGCGACGGTGTATGGAATAGGAGCGGCGGGCCAGCCGGAATACGGGCCCTGCGCCGCATGCGGTAGCCCGAATGCAAATGTTGGCCGTACGGCTGGCACAACCGAGTATTTTGTGGGTTACAACTCAAATTACAATGCCCTTCAGGTCAAGTTCGATCACAAGTTCGCTCGCGGCTTCTCCGTCACCAACTCGTACACTTATGGAAAGGCCCTTGGGTTTGCCAGCGAAGCCAGCGACTACCCCAATGGGCTGCTGGATTACGTCAACCAGCGGCGCAACTATGCAGCGACGGACTTCAACCAAACCCACATCTTTAATGAAAGCTTCCTCTGGCATCTGCCAGTTGGAGAAGGTTCGCATCTCGCCAGTTCCGGTATCCCGGGCAAGGTTCTTGGCGATTGGCAGCTCAGCGGAATGTGGGAGGCCGCAAGCGGCATGCCTTTGAACTTCTCTTGCACCTGCACCGCTTTCAACACTCCGGGCAATCAGGCCTTTCCCAACATGAGCGCCCCGATTACGAAGCTGCATGGCCTTAAAACGAATCCCTGGTTTGATACCAGTCCGTTCTCGGCGCCGCCGGCAGGAACGCAGGGGAACGTGGGCAACTACATATCCGCGGGACCCAGACTCTTCAACCTCGACGCCTCAATCTTCCGCCGAGTGCGCCTCACGGAGCGCTTCAATCTGGAACTTCGCAGTGAATGGCTGCACGCAACCAATACACCGCAGTTCGCCAACCCCAATACGGAATATGGGAGCTCATCCTTCGGCCTGGTCACTTCCTTAACTGGTAATGCGGGCAACCGCCAGATCAATCTTGCAGGGAAGATCATATTTTGAGCGGCAGGACGATCTTCGACGGTTACGATTAGGAACTTACCGAAGGGGTGGCCAAACTCCGCTAGGAGAGAGACAACAAAGTTGAGGTCAGGAACGCCGTCGCTTCAAGAGCGGCTTACTATAGTTGTGCGCTTGCGTCCGGGCCGGCGAAACGATTGTTCGGCGAGAGTAGAGCCGGGTGCCTGAGGTTGGCGATGATTTTTGCTGAATGGTATGGTGGTCGAGGCAGGAGACTCCGATGAAAAAAGTGTTTGCGGCTGCGGTGATTGCCTGGACTGTGCTGGGAGCTTCGGCTGCCTTTTCCCAGGTAAAGATGACGAAGGATCAAATGATGTTCTACACCTCGGACTGGAAAGGCGAACGCTTTCCTGATGGGCGCCCGAAGGTGCCGGACGACTTGCTCAAGCGTGCTGTGGACTGTTCGATCGAAGATGTGTGGGGTTATCTGCGCAGTAAAGGTTACGCCAACCAGTTTGAAGGGGATTGGCAAGCTCTGCACATCGAGAAGCCCTTTGCCGGCCGCGCGCTCACGGCACAATACATGCCGACGCGTGCGGACATGGCCAAGGCCATCGCGGCGGAAGGTAAGGCGGAGGGGCGTGTCAGCGGAAACAATAGCTGGCCTATCAATGAACTGCAGATTGGGGACGTGTATGTTGCCGACGGCTTTGGCAAGATCATTGAAGGCACGTTGATCGGTTCCAACCTGGGCAACGGCATCGCCGCGCACACCCATACGGGTTTTGTTTTCTACGCGGGCATAAGGGACCAGGAAGAAAACCGGGAAATCCCCAACTTCAACGGATTTTATAAGGGGTATGATCCCTCGGCTTGGGCGCAAATGGAGCTGACCGCGATCAACTCTCCGATCCGTATCGGCCGTGCCGTTGTTTTGCCGGGAGATCTGGTTCTGGCGAAGACGGACGGGGTTCTGTTTATCCCCGCAATCTTAGCAGAAGACGCGGTCAGTCACGCGGAATTCACCGGCCTGATGGACGACTACAATTTCGAACTAAATCAGGAAGGCAAGAACGGCGCTGAATTCGAAGGAGGTTGGACGCCTGCTAAGTTTAACGGCCTTGCCAAATGGGTCGATGCGCATCCTGAGAAGCTGAAGATGCCGCGTTCTGAATTCGACGCGCTTTTGGCGGAAGCGCTGAAGCCGCGCCGGCCCCGCACCCCTCCTTCGGGCGCACCGGCGCCTTAACTGGGTCGGTCGGAGGTTCGCAGCATCATAAGAGATCGGGGAGCAGCGCAAGTCGCTGAAGCCGCAGCGCCCCTCATAGCGGTAGCCCGGATCTGTGGCCATAGGCCGCGCCGCGAAAATCAGCACTCGATAGTCGAATCGCCTCCGCGCAACTCCAGGCATACAATAGTTGAAGAAAGCTTGAAGGAGATTTTGCATGGGTAATCAAGAACCGGATCCGCAGATATCGGAGACGGAGAAGACAACGGCTGGTCCTGACCGAAGAGAATTCTTCAAGCTCGCTGTTGGCAGCGCCTTGGGCGCGCGCGCTTTCCTGGCATCGAGCGCTACCGCCTCGGCAGCGGTGCACAAGAATGCCCCAGGAATCAAACTTTGCGCGCAGAGCTCGGCCAAACCCAGCGACGATGAGCTCCTCTTCCTCAAGCAGATTGGCGCCGAGTACGTGAGCGTGGGTTCCACCCCCGACCTGAGGACCGCGGAAGGCTTTCTGCAAATCAAGAAGCGCTATGCAGACGCCGGCATCACGGTATGGAACATCGGCAACACCAGCGTGCATAACATGCCTGAGGTCACCCTGAACCTGCCCGGGCGCGACCAGAAAATTGAGGAATACAAGCAATACCTGCGTAATCCTGGGCCAGGCAGGGATCTACTACACCACCTACGCCCACATGGGCAACGGCATCTGGAGCAGCGGCAGAGCCACCATTCGGGGAGCCTCCGGCCAGAGAATTCGATATGGCGAGCCCCAACAAAGTGGGCGTCTGGGACGGCAAGATGTTCTACGAGCCGCTTTCCCACGGCCGGAAATTTTCTAACAGATGAGATTTGGGAGAACTACACCTATTTCATCAAGCAGGTGGCGCCGGTCGCCGAAGAGAACAACGTCCGCATCGGGATTCACCCGGATGATCCACCGGAGCCCGAGCTGGCCGGCGTTCCGCGCTGTATCTTCGCCAACTACGAGGGCTACAAGCGAGCGATGGAGATCGCCAACAGCCCCAACGTCGGCATCTGTCTCTGCTGCGGAATGCTGGAACGAAGGCGGCCCGCAGCTCATGCACAAGGATCCGGCGGAGATGATCCGAGCCTTTGGCCCGGAGAAAATCTGGAAGATCCATTTCCGCAACGTGAGCGCACCGCTTCCGCACTTTGTCGAGACCTTCATGGATAACGGCTACTACGACATGTCCAAGATCATGGACGGCCTGGTGCGAGGTCAACTTTGACGGCATCGTGATCCTGGATCACACGCCCTCGGTCGAAGGGGGTCACTACGCCGAACAGGCCTATGGATTCGCATATATGAAGGCATTGCTCAATCGGGCGCAACGCCGAAGTGGCATAAATTTCGCGTTATGCACGAGTGCATCGATGCATTTGGTAGCTCTTGGGTGAATGCGCCTCTCCCGTACCCGTTGCCTTAGCATCCTGTAAAATCGAGCGGTTCCAGTAGAAGGCTTGCTTTCGCGGCTCAAATTGACCGGCAATGCGGGAATTCTTGGGTGTCGAGCTTTGACGTAGGGGTTCAGCGCAGATGGGGAAGTTCCGGGCACTTGCGGCGATCGCTTTGGGGTTGGGCGTTTATATCGCCGGTTCACTCCGGCTATGGTTCAGGTGCGCGGCAGCGCCGGCGGAACAGGCAACGCAGGACTGGCCGGCTTACGGGGGGCACGACGGGACTCACTACTCCACCCTGTCGCAGATCAATCGCGGCAACGTGAAAAATCTCGTGGTGGCGTGGAAGTACGACACCGGAGAAAAGGGCGGCCTGGAAGCGAATCCCATTATCGTCGGCAAGGTTCTCTATACCTGCACGCCGGCCGCAGCGTGATCGCGCTCGATGCCGCATCGGGCAAGCTGCTTTGGAAGTTCGCAGCCGGACGTGCCTGGCAGCGTGCTCATCGCGCGGCGTCTCCTACTGGACCGACGGCCATCGAGAGCCGCATCTTCGCTGGCTCTCGCAACTATCTTTACGCGCTCGATGCGGCCACGGGCAAAGCGATTCCCGAGCTTCGGAGAGAACGGAAGCATCGATCTTACGCAAGGGCCTGCGCGAACCCTACCAGGAACAATCGGTCGCGCTCACCACGCCGGGAAGCATATACAAAGATCTGATCATCGTGGGCGGCTCAAATCCTGAAACCCATCCGGCGCCCCCGGGGGACATTCGCGCCTTCGACGTACGCACCGGAGCCGTGCGCTGGACCTTCCACACCATTCCCCATCCGGGAGAGTTCGGCTATGACACCTGGCCGAAAGACGCCTGGAAGGATGCCGGAGCCGCCAACAACTGGGCGGGGATGACGCGTCGATACCAAGCGCGGCATCGTCTATGTGCCGACCGGTTCCGCGGTCTTCGACTTCTATGGCGGCGATCGCATTGGCAACGATCTGTTTGCCGATACGCTGCTTGCGCTCGATGCCGAGACCGGCAAGCGCATCTGGCATTTCCAGGGCGTGCACCACGATCTTTGGGACCGCGATTTTCCCGCGCCTCCAGCGCTGCTGACGGTCACGCGCGACGGCAAGCGGGTCGACGCCATAGCGCAGACGACCAAGTCGGGCTTTGTCTTTACCTCTTCGACCGCACAACGGGCAAGCCGCTTTTCCCGATCAAGGAATCGCCCTATCCTGCCAGCAATGTTCCGGGCGAAGTCACTTCGCCGACGCAGCCGCTGCCCACCGCGCCCGCGCCCTATACCCAGCAGAGCACCACGGAAGATACCCTGACCAACCGCACGCCGGAAGCGCACGCATGGGCGGTGAAGCAGTTCAAGACCATGATCGGCGGCGGGCAGTTCATTCCGCCCAGCGTGGACAAGCTGACCATCGACATGCCGGGTTTTGCCGGAGGCGGGGAGTGGGGTGGTACCGCAGTCGACCCCGACCACGGGGTGCTGTACGTCAACGCCAATGACACCGCATGGCTGGTCGGCCTGACGGTTCCTCCACCGCCTGGGAAGTTTGGGCGAGCGCGTCTACCAGAACCAGTGCAGCGTTTGCCACGGCATCAACCGGGCCGGCTCCCCGCCCGCGATTCCTGCCTTGCGCGGGCATCGAGGGCATCCTCACCGATCAGGAGATCGCAGACACCATCCGCCAGGGAAAGGGCCGCATGCCTCCCTTCAACAGCCTGAGTGACGATGAGGTGCAAGGCCGTGGTGCGCTACCTGACCAGGGCTCCGCAACAGCAGGGGCGGCCCGTCGGCCGAATGCCAGGGCGGCGGCCTCCGCGGAACCGGTGGCTGCCGAGGGCGCCAGCGAGCAGGCAAAAACGACATGCCGTACAAGACCATCGGCTTTCGCCGGTTCACTGATCCGGAGGATTATCCGGCGACCGCCCCGCCCTGGGGCACGCTCAGCGCGATCGACATGAATACCGGCAAGTATCTGTGGAAGATTCCATTCGGGGAGTATCCGGAGCTGGTGGCCAAGGGCATGGCTCACTACCGGCTCGGATAACTACGGCGGCCCGGTGGTCACCGCGGGAGGCCTCCTCTTTATCGGCGCCAGCGTTTTCGACCAGAAGTTCCATGCCTATGACAAGACCACGGGCAAGCTGCTGTGGGAAACGCGAATTGCCTTTCTCCGGTCTGGCGACGCCTGCAACCTACATGGTGAACGGGAAGCAATATGTCGTGATTGCCGCCGGCGGAGGGCAATCGAGCAAAAAGCCCTCGGGCGGTGTGTACGTCGCCTTCGCGCTACCCTAGGTTGGCCAAGTCTTAGTCGTAGCGTTCGAAGATGATCTGTTTTCTCTCCCAGCCCAGGCCCTTCAGGCAGTCGCGGTTGGCCGAAACCATTTCGTTCAATCCGCAAATATAGGCGTGGATGTTGTAGACCGACCCGTCGATGGGCCGCGGATCCTGCGCGCTTTCGCGCGCATGCTCTGCAGCGATCTGCTCCCACCAATTCCTGCACGTAGCCGCGCGCCGCCTTCCCATCCATCTTGCGGCCGGCTCAGCGTTTTGCGGTAGAAGAAATTTGGCCGGCTGGCAGCGATCCTCTCGAAATACTCCTCGTAATAGAGCTCGGTTTCATGCCGCGTTCCATACACCAGCCAGAATCTTCCGCCCCTGGCTCCGGTCCTCGCCGTCGTCCGGGAAGAGGTGTTCGACAAAGCCCCGCATGGGTGCGATGCCCGTTCCCGTGGCGATGAAGATGCTGTCGGTCAGCGGCGCGCGCAGCAGGAACAACCCATGCGGCCCGTGAAACTCGAGGCTCTGTCCCACCTCGAGATCGCACAGCAGATTGGAAAAGAACCCGCCCTCCACGCGATTGACGCAAACGTCGAACTGGTTGGCACGGGGCGCCGAGGCGATGGAGTAGGCCCGGGTCTGCTGCTTTCCCATGGGGTCATGGGCAACGGACGAGACGAACTGCCCTGGCTGGAAATCAAACCTTTCCAGTTCCTCTACGGTGAATTCAAGATGGAAACATGCGGCCCGTTCCGAGAGCAGGAGCCTGCGCGTAAGCCGCGCAGTATAGAGTTGTCGTGCCAATATCCGCTCACCTCGGTGGAATACAACTTTGCCTACAACATTGCAGCGGTTACGAGCCCAACCGGCGCCCCATCTATTCGACGGTTACCGACTTGGCCAGGTTTCGCGGCTGATCCACATCGCAGCCGCGGCGCACGGCGATGTGATACGCCAGCAACTGCAACGGAACCACTTCGATCAGCGGCAGCAGCAGTTCGGGCGCGTGGGGCACGTAGATCACATGCTCCACCAGCTCGCGGAATCTGCTCGTTGCCTTCGGTCGCCACCGCGATCACCCGGCCCGAGCGCGCCGTCACTTCCTGGATGTTGGAGAGCGTCTTCTCATACCGCAGCACGGACTCCGGACTGGCTGCATCGCTCGTCGCCAGCACCACGACCGGCAGAGCTTCATCGATCAGCGCATTGGGTCCGTGCTTCATCTCGCCGGCCGGATAGCCTTCGGCATGAATGTAGGAGATCTCCTTGAGCTTCAGCGCGCCTTCGAGCGCGATCGGGAAAGTGAATGCCGCGGCCCAGAAAGAGAAAGTCCGACGCGGTGGCAATAGATCTTGGCCAGTTGCCGGCACTCGCCATCGCGCTGCCGCAGCACCTCTTCAATCTTTCCCGGAATCCGGCTCAGCGCGTCGACCAGCGCGCGCTCTCGCCGCCCGAAATCGTTCTCGCGCTTCTGCGCCAGATGCAGGGCAAAGAGAAACAGCGCCGTCAATTGCGCCGTGAATGCCTTGGTCGAAGCCACGCCGATCTCCGGGCCGGCATGGGTATAGATCGTGCCATGCGCTTCGCGCGCAACCATGGCGCCCACCACGTTGCAGATGGCAACGGTCATCGATCCCTTGGCGATCATCTCGCGCTGCGCCGCCAGCGTGTCCGCGGTCTCGCCGGATTGGGTAATCAGCATGCCCAGCGCGTGCGGATCGGCAATCGGGTCGCGATAGCGGTATTCGCTGGCGTAGTCCACCTCCACGGGAATCCGCGCCAGACGCTCGATCATGTATTTGCCGGCCAGGGCGGCATGCCAGCTGGTGCCGCAGGCGGCGATGTTGATCCTGGCGTTGCCGCGCGGAACTCATCGTCGCTGATCTTCATCTCGCCCAGGAAGACCTCGCCCGTTTCCATCGAGATCCGGCCCAGCGTGGTTTCGCGAACGGCTCGCGGCTGCTCGAAGATCTCCTTCAGCATGAAGTGCTTGTAGCCGCCCTTTTCCGCCTGGATCGGGTCCCAGAGGATCTTCTCCACCTTGCGCTCGACGGGATCGCCGTCCAGATTGGTGAACTTGACTCCCTGCGGCGTCAGGATGGCCACATCGCCATCGGCCAGAAAATACATCATGCGGGTGTGGTGCAGGATTCCGGGCACATCGGAGGCGACGAAGTATTCGCCTTCCCCCACGCCGATCACGGCCGGCGGCCCGTTGCGCGCGGAAACGATCTTGTCCGGCTCATCGGCGGAGATCACGCTGATGGCGTAAGCGCCCGTCAACCGGCGCGCCGCCCGGCGCACCGCGTCCTCCAGCAACATCGTCTTGCCCGAGCTCTCCGCGGAGCGCAGTTCCTGCTCGATCAGGTGGGCGATGATTTCCGTATCGGTCTCGGTGACAAAGTCGTGGCCTTCTTCCGCCAGCTCATGCTTCAGCGCCAGATAATTTTCGACGATGCCGTTATGCACCACCACGATGCGCCCGGTGCAGTCCCGGTGAGGATGGGCATTCTCTTCCGTTGGCCGGCCGTGCGTCGCCCAGCGGGTGTGGCCGATGCCATAGGTGCCGTGCAGCGGATGCTGCCGGATCACCTCTTCCAGGTTGCGCAGCTTGCCCGGCGCGCGGCGCAGTTCCAGCCCGTGTCCCGCGGCCCCCACGGCGATGCCGGCCGAGTCATATCCCCGATACTCCAGCCGGCGCAAGCCTTCAAGGATGACGGACACCACGTCCTTCGGGCCGACATACCCAACGATTCCACACATAGATCTTTCATTGTACGGTTGGTAACCGGGTCCACGATGCGGACGTGGTGGCCACGCTATCCTGCTCACTCTTCGATGCGATAAGTGAACTCTTCGATGACCGGGTTGGTCAGCACATCGCGGGCGATGCGTTCCACTTCGGCCCGCGCGTCGGCCGCTCCATGATCCGCGCAGCGTGAGCTGGAAGTATTTCCCTTGCCGCACGTCCTCAACGCCGGTGTACTGCATTCGTTTCAACGCGCCATGGATGGTTTGCCCTTGGGGGTCGAGAACGGTTCGCTTCAGCGTGACGTAGACATGAGCCTTCATGGTGGCCGATTATAAATCGGCGGCATGCGACTCAAACGCCGGTTAGGGTATGCGAGATGTCAAAAACCAGCCCTGGCTCATGGGGAAGGTGGGAGAGACCGGCTTTAGCGTGCTTCATAAGTATGATAAAGTATGACGATCATGCCTGGCATCGAGCGTTTGACCATCACTCTACCAACTGAGATGGCGCTGCTGGTGAAGAGAGCCGTGGCGGGTGGCGACTACGCCTCCGCCAGCGAGGTAATTCGGGAAGCCTTGCGTGAGTGGAGATTGAAGCATGAATTGCGGTTGCAGAGTACTGCGCTTTGAAAGCCGGGAATCGGAGTGCTTCCGTTAACGGAGACTCAGATCGAGAGCCGCCGGCCCTGACTATGCTGCGGCTCCCGTTTGTTCCCAGGTTCTGTATTCGTCGCTGGCCTCGCCAAGGCAATAAGCAGTATTTTTTGTTTCTACTACTCTCTTATTCGTATCAATGCTCACGATCGGAGATGTGAAAATGAACGATGCCTCTTTGATCCTGGGATGACCGAATACCTTGCCCACCAGCAGACTTCCTGGTTTCAGCTTTTGATAACTCATAGTTAGACCTCGCACAACCGCTCAATTCTCGAGTTTGACAAGTGGTTTTTGCATTCGTATGCGATGTCCTTTCTATGTAGTTGGATGCCGTTGGCGAATCACAGCGGCGTAAGTGAGGATTATGAGCGCGATCGGAGCAGTGGACATTGGTGGAACGAAGATAGCGGTGGGCGCTGTCAATCATGATGGCGAGGTGTTGGCCAAATTGGAATCCGCCACGGGAGCAAATTGGGGTTACGTCCAGGGGTTGGAGTTAGTAGCGGAAATGCTGCGTGCCGTTGCCGCAACCGCAAGCGTCGAGCTCCGCGGCATCGGCATTGGATCGACCGGGCCTGTCGATCCGTTCACGGGCTGTTTTGGAGACATTGACTTCCTTCCCCAGTGGCGAGGCAAGAATCCCGTGGAAGATCTGGCGCGCATCTTCAAGGTGCGGGTTGCGCTGGAGAATGATGCCGACGCTGCGGCTCTCGCGGAGTGGGGATGGGGCGCCGGAAAGAACAAGTCGAGGCTGGTGTATGTAACGGTCGGAACGGGAATCGGAGGCGGCATCGTCCTCGATGGCAAACTCTATCGCGGTGTGGAAGGAGCTCATCCCGAGATTGGCCACCATGTGGTGGACCCTGCTGGACCCCTCTGCTCTTGCGGTTTTCACGGCTGTTGGGAGTCGATAGCGGCGGGTCCTGGCATGGCGGCATGGTTGCAGAGCCACGCGCCTGCGGACTATCCGGGCCGCGCAACTCTGACTGCCAAACGAATCTACGAATTGGCCGGCGAAGGGGATGCGCTGGCAATCTCTGCAGTGACCCGGGAGAATTTTTACCTCGCCCTGGGCCTGGCGAATCTGATCAACCTCTTCACCCCTGACGTGATCGTGCTTGGAGGCAGTGTGATGAAAGGCGCGGGCCCCTTTCTTGAGAACATCCGCGAGACGCTTCGTCTCGGCTGCCGATTTGTCCCTTTGGAAAAAGTAGCTCTGACACTTGCCTCACTGGGAGAGGACGCCAACCTCATTGGCGCCGCGCGCGTCTGGTATTCCCGGTTCGGGCTCGAAGCTTCGGCCGGCTCTGGGGTGCGTAACGCATGAGGCAGGTGGGACCGGAAGCAAATCGTCGTTGGAGGTGGAGTTGATGGCAAGAAGCCGCTCGATGGTCTTCCTGGTCTTTCTTACGTTTTTCGTAATGTCGTTGTTGACCAACATTCTGGGACCGATTGTTCCCGATGTCATCGCCAGCTTTCACGTAAGTCTGACCGGTGCAGGATTTCTTGCCTTCGCATTTTTCATCGCTTATGGAGTGATGTCTATCCCCGCCGGTTTTCTGGTGGAGCGCTTCCGCGAAAAACCGGTGATGATTGTTGGTTTTCTGGTCAGCATGGCAGGCTCGTTGAGCTTTGCTCTCTTCCCCGGGTACCGTGTCGCAATGGCCTCATTTTTTGTGATCGGCGGAGGTATGGCGATGCTGCAGGTGGCTGTCAATCCACTCCTGCGCGTCTCTGGAGGCGAAGAGAACTATGCATTCAATTCAGCGTTAGCGCAACTCGTTTTTGGGAGCGCATCCTTTCTCAGCCCGCGTATCTACTCTTATCTTGTCCTGAACCTGCAGAGCCATAATCCGGGCCAGGGTGCTCCCTTGCGCCTGCTCGCGAGGCTTACCCCGCCCGGGCTGCCCTGGGCTTCTATCTACTGGCTCTTCGCCTTTTGCACCTTGCTCATGATCCTGGTGCTTATCTGGTTGAAGTTTCCCCGCTTCCAGCACACTGCCGAAGAGAGTGCCGGCTCCTGGACGATGTATCGCAGCCTGTTTAGCAGAAGGGTGGTCTGGATGTACTTTCTCGCGATGTTTGCTTACACGGGTTGCGAGCAAGGCACCGCCGATTGGATCTCAAATTTTCTCTACAAATATCACGGCTTCGATCCCCATACGACTGGCACCTCGGCAGTCTCCTGGTTTTGGGGTCTGCTGACTGCCGGCTGTTTGATCGGGATGCTGTTATTGAAGTTTTTCGATAGCCGTAAGGTTTTGATTGCGGCAGGCGTCGGGGCGCTCCTTGCTTTGTCGGCCGCATTGCTGGGACCCGCAAACGTATCCGTTGTTGCCTTCCCGCTCATCGGTCTTTTCACGTCGGTGATGTGGCCGATCGTGATCTCGCTTGCCCTCAATTCCGTCGCCGAGCACCACGGCTCCTTCTCGGGAATCTTAAGCACGGCGGTTATCGGTGGCGCAGTCGTCCCGCTGATTATCGGCAGAATCGGAGATTCCCTGGGGTTACGCAGTGGCCTGGCATTTCTCTTTGTGACTTTTGGATTCGTTTTGAGCGTTGGCATCTGGAGCCGGCCACTGATAGAAAACGCCACCATTCGTTCACGTAGGCCGTCTGAGTTGCACAGCTAAGCAATCCGCGCCTGGGCGCCATAATGGAGAGAGGAAGGCACACCTCAGCATGACTGAAGAGACCAGGAAGCAATCGCACGATACCGCCCTGGGGATGGATCATGAGATCTCCCGCCGCGATTTCATGAATGCCACGCTGCTCGCCTCCGGCGGTGCGCTGCTGAGTGGGCTGACGCCGCACCAGTTACTGGCCCAGATGGGCAAGGACAACTGGACGGGTTACGGCGGCGTCGGCGATTATGCCGAATCGCACGGCAACACCTTCGAGGTGATGACGGCCGGTCATCAGATCCGTGACCATGTCTTCGCCAATCCTCCCCACGACGCTGAGGATACGGGCGAGGTCTTCGACTTCGTGATTGTCGGCGGCGGCCTCAGCGGCCTGGCAACCGCGCTGTACTGCAAGCAACACGCGCCGCGGGCGAAGTGCCTGGTGCTGGAAAACCATCCCATCTTCGGCGGCGAGGCAAAACGGAACGAATTCATCGTGGACGGCCACCGGCTGATAGCGCCGCAGGGCTCCGACCATTTTGATACGCCGCACCCGGGCAGCCCGGTGGCCGACTTCTATGCCTCCATCGGCGTGGATGCCAGCAAATTCGAGTATCAATCGTGGCAAAGCTCCTCGCCGGAGATCCCCGTGGGCCGGAGCTTCGAGCACATTCGATCGCCCTACGGCATCTATTTCGGCGCTAGCTTCGGCCAACGGCCCGGCATGTGGGTCGTGGATCCGTGGGCCAAGAAGCTTGACGGCGCGCCGATGCCGGCGGCGATGCGAGCCGAGATCCTTAAGTACCGGGAATTAGGTGCGATGCGCCGGCTCCAGCGGCGCAGCGAGACCGCACGAACTCGATGCCATCACCATGGAAGAGTACATGATGCAGAAGTTCGGGCTGAGCCAGGACACGATCCGAAAGTTTCTCGTTCCCGGCCCGGGCGACGGCTTCGGCATCGGCCCGGATGCGCTCTCCGCCTATGCTTTCGGTTTCGGCGGCGATCCGATGAATTACGGCGAGGAGACGAATCTTCAATCGTTTCCCGGGGGCAATGGCGGTTTCGCGCGCCACATCGTGAAGACGCTGCTTCCGGCGGCGATACCGGGCCCACGCACGCTTGAGGCCGTCTGCCGCGGCCGGGTGAACTTCGACGCGCTCGACCAGCCCGGCGAACTCACGCGAATCCGTCTCGGCTCCACCGTGGTGCGGGTCGAACACGAGGGTCCGCCCGAGAGCAGCGAGTTTGTCCGCATCACCTACACGCGCGACGGTAAGGTCTATCGCCTGAAGGCGCGGGCGGCAGTCATGGCCGGCGGCAGCTGGACGACCAAGCACATTGTGATTGACTTACCTTCGGAGCAGCGCGACGCCTATGCGCAGTTCTTCCGTTCGCCCTGCATGCTGGTGAATGTCGCCCTGCGGAACTGGCGCTTCCTTTATAAACTCGGTATCTCCGGAGCGTTTTGGTACGGCGGCCTCGGCGAGTATGGCTCGGTCCGCAAGGTTCCGACCTTCTCCACCGAGGACAAGACCATGGGGCCGGATTCGCCGGTGGTCATGACGATTAAGGTCCTCTTCTGCCGCCCGGGACTACCCTTGGTGGACCAGCAGACCGCGGGGCGCGCGGAGCTCCTCTCGACCTCTTTCCGCGACTATGAGCGGCGGGTGCGCGAGCAGCTTACCGAGATGTTCGCCGCCTCGGGCTTCGATCGCCAAGCGGGACATCGCCGGCATTGTCCTCAACCGCTGGGGCCACGCCTATTGCAGCCCGCAGCCGGGTTTCTTCTTCGGCAAGGATGGGCAACCGGCGCCGCGCGAGATCCTGCGCCGCGCGCCCTTCGGGCGCATTGCCTTCGCCAATACGGATCTCTCCGGCGATCCCGGCCACACCACCGCGATCGCCGAAGGCCAGCGTGCCGCCGGCCAGCTACTCGACCGCATCTAGGCTGGCGAAGACGGCAGCGGGACAATCGGCAGGTTGGCCTCTTTAAGATTCAATAAAGCGTAAGCGATTGGGATGTAACCGAACTATGGCGGAGAGAGGGGGATTCTTTTGATCGACGAATAGAACGCGCGCCCCACCCGCCGCAAAACGGCTTGGCTATCCCTAGTCCCAGTCCATTCCCGGCGCCCGTAACAATCACGGTTCGACCGAGCATATCTTCCGGATATCTCTTCATGATTCTGCACCTCACCGCTACCCTCGGGAAGGGCCCAGGCGAAACAGCGTTGGGCCTGCGCCCACCAGCACGTATTGGCGGCCATCCAGTTCGTAGGTCGTTGGAGAGGTCTCTATATCCGCTCCCAAGCCAGCATGCCAAAGCGTCTTGCCGGTCGCTGTATCGAGAGCGAGCATATTCGCTGTGGCGTCGCCGGTGAAAGTGAGCCCCGAAGCCGTGGTCAGGACCCCGGCGTCCGAACTATCATTAAAGCCGATGCGATGGGTCCACCGGATCTTGCCGGTCTGGTAATCGATGGCATCCAGATCGCCCCGCTCCCGACGACGCCGTAATCCGCACCAGCCCAACCCCATGTCCCGTCCGCGGGCTTGGTGAAATAGATACCGTAGCTGATACTTGCGCTCACGATAAACAGCCCGGTTTTTGGGTCGAAGCTCGGCGAACGGTAATTGGTAAGGCCGCCTTCATCCGGCGCGACCAGCCGGCCATCGGGCGCCGGATCTTTTGCGGGATTCGGAATCGGCTGGCCCTTCTTGTCGATGCCCAGCGCCCAGTTCGTCGGACCAAAGGGCACGGTCAAAAGACTTTCGCCATTGGTGCGATCGAGCACGAAGAAATAGCCATTGCGCGAAGCCTGCATGAGCATCTTGCGCGGCTTTCCATGAAACATGCCGTCCACCAATACGGGAATTTCGACGGCATCCCAGTCGTGGGTATCGTGCGGAGAAGGCTGAAAAGCCCACACAAGTTTTCCGGTATCGGGGTTCAAGGCGACGATGCGAGCAGGTATAGAGGTCATCGCCCGGGACGCACGGCGCCATTCAAAACCGGGGTTGGATTTCCGGTTCCCCAGTACAGCAGGTTCAACTCCGGATCGTAGGTTCCCGGGATCCATGTCATGCCGCCGGTGGTAGCGTTCGGTGTGCCGTCCGGCGGCGTCGCGTCCCATCCCCACTGCAGCGCGCCGGTGTCGGCATCCATCGACTTCAGAAAACCCTGGATGTTATCGGAATCGCCGCCAATGCCAACGATCACATGATTACCCACGATGACCGGAGCCGCCGTTGACCAGTAACCCTTGTCGGAATCCGCCACCTCGACCTTCCATCGCTGGCTTGCCATCTTTGGCATTCAGACAGACCAGGTGCGCATCGGGGCTCAGATAGTAGAGCGAGTCGTGATACATCGCCACACCACGCTGGCCGATGGTTCCTCCCTTATTGGGCGGGTAGGTATAGCTGCCAGATCGGGTGGCCGGTTCGCGCGTCCACGCGCCCACACGTTGATCAATCGCGGTGAGGTAGATAATGCCATCCACCAGCAGGGGCGAAGCTTTGATGCTGGCCGGTTGCTCCGACTGAAAAGCCCAGGCGAGGCTGAGTTCATGCACGTTTCGCGGGAGTGATTTGCGTCAGCGCGCTGTGCCGTCTTCCGGAGTAGTCGCCGTGATAGCCGGGCCAGCTATCCGGCGGGGGATGCAGCAGCATCGCGCTCGTTACACCCTGGGCCATCAGCCGATGGGCGAGGACAGCAGAGCGAGCGCACTCACAGCAAGGGTCAGCGCATTCTTCAGAGCCATCAGCTACGCCCACCAAATCTCCCGCAGCTTCTCCCGAATGAGAATCTGCCGCAGAAACGCCGCGGCCTTTTCCAGTCCATCGTCCAACGACATGAGACTATCCTCGTGCTCAATAGAAATCACGCCGTTATATCCAATCATGGAAAGCGTAGATATAAAATCAGTCCAGAACTCCGGACCATGCCCGAAACCGACCGTCCGAAATATCCAGGATCGATTGATCTCATCGCCATAGGGCTTGGTATCCAAAACGCCGTTCACGCGGGAATTAGCTTCATAAATCCGCGTATCCTTCGCGTGCACATGAAAAATCGCGTTCTCCGAGCTTTCTAACCGCAAGACAAGGATCGATACCCTGCCAGAAAAGATGGCTTGGGTCGAAGTTGCAACCAATGTTGGGCCCGGTCTCCGAGCGGAGCCGAAGCAGGGTCTCCGGCGAATAAACCACAAACCCCGGATGCATCTCGAGCGCGATGCGTATGCCATGGTCGGCGGCAAACCGCGACTCCTTCCGCCAGAAGGGAAGCACCTTCTCTTCCCATTGCCAGCGCAGGATCTCGGGAAAATCCGGTGGCCACGCCACGGTGACGAAGTTGGGATACTTGGAATGCTCAGAGTCCCCCGGACAACCTGAAAAGTTGATGACCGTAGGAATCTCCAGGGCTTCGGCGAGCAGAATGCTTCGCCGCATGGTTGTCGCGTGCGCCTCGCGCGATCCGCTTGTCAGGATGTAAAACATTTCCTCCGCATCCCAACGCGCTGATAAACAGCCCGGCATCCTTCAATTTCGTTTTGAGCTCTTTCAGTTTTGCAGGCTGGTCGACCAACTCCAGTTGAATGTGAGCAGGCTGAGCCGTAATTTCCGGTGCTGAGCTCAACCGCCTCGATGCCAAGCGCCTTGACGCGCGGAGATCACTTCATCCAGGCTGACCTTCGAAAGCGCCGCGGTAAAAAGTCCCAGTTTCATCGTATTTTCTCAGCTTTCAAACCTGGAGCTTCTTCAAATAGGCCGCGCTGATGGCCGCGCTTTCCAGCGAAGGACGATCCCACTGATCCTGTTCGACGTAATAGTGTTTCAAGCCCCCCACCCGGGCGGCTTCAAAGATACGTTTCCAGTCAATGACGCCTTTTCCGACCTCAGTGAAGGGATTGCCTTCGAAATGTCCGGTTGTCGGCTTATAGCCGGCCTTCAGACCTTTGATATGCAGGAGAGGAAACCGGCCGGGATATTTGTGCATATATTCCACCGGATCTTTACCCGCGAAGGTCATCCAAAAACAATCCAGCTCCATTTTCACCAGGCCGGATCGGTCGAACGCAACAGCTCATCGTAGGCAATCACGCCATCGTAAACGCGGAACTCGTGATTGTGATTGTGATAAGCGAACTGGATTCCGGCGTTTCGGCAAAGCTTGCCCAGGTTATTGAAAAAGTCTGAGGCCCGCTTCCAGGCGTCCAGGGAGTCGGTTCCTCCCGGCGGCCCGGCGCACAACATATATTGAAGATTCAGCTTGTGCGCTCGCTCGATGCTCGCATTCCATTCCGCATCGTTGTCAGGCACAGGGAAATGACAGCTAGGCACGCGCGAGCCCGGCACCCTCAAGCATCTTGCGGAACTTCTGTCACCGGACCTCCATTGAAATCTATCTCTCCGGAGTCGGTGAAGCCGGCTTCGACTTCCTTGTATCCCATCGCGGCGAGCTTTCCCAGAACGCCGGCGAAAGTCGGATTTGAGATCATTGCGAACGGTATAAAGTTGAATGCCGAGTGGTAAACCCCAGGGATTGGCCCAAACCTTCGGGACAAAAGCAGTGCCGGCCACGCCCGGCCATCAATTTCAGGAATTCACTGCGGCTGAGTTTCACTTCATCTCCCTCGCGTAATTCAGAACTATGTTCCGAAACCAAGGCTATAATACACAAAAGCCATGATCTCGTAGCGCTGACCGCAGATATTACCGTCTCGCGCAATGATGTACTAGATCTGCGATGCAAGGAGAAACGCTGACATGATGCCGGCTCACGACACCCGCGGCAGACCGCAAGATCGTATCTGATGGCGACCGCGTGTACCGGGACCTTCGCCTTCGGCACATTGGTGGCCTTTCTGGGAGCTACGCTGCCTGAACTGCGCGCGCGCTTTGGTTTCGACATTGCACAGAGCGGGACACTCATAAGCCTGCTCTTCCTGCCGCAGATTCCCATGTCGTTCGTCGCCGGGCCGTTGATCGACCGTTTCGGCAAAAAGCCGGTGCTGGCCAGTGGCTCTTTGCTTTGCGCCGTTGCCCTTGCCTCGCATCAGCGTCGCTCCCAGCTACCAGGTTCTGGCCATGCTTGTGTTCGCGGTCGGCCTGGGAGGCAGTTGCATCAACAGCGGATCCAACACCCTGGTGCCCGGACCTTTACCCGGAGAACCCCTCTGCAGCGCTCAATCTGGCGAATTCCTTCTTTAGCCTGGGAACCGTGGGCTTCCCGGTGCTGGTTACATTGATGGCCCGTCGTTTTGGTTTGGCGCCGGCGCTGGTGTTGGTGGGAGCCTCGAATGCGATCCCCGGAGTTCTGAGCCTTACGCAGACGTTTCCTGCTGCTCGTTCCAAGGGTGGACTTAACTGGACGCTCATCCGCAACGCACTCTTGAACAAGTCGATTCTGCTGCTCGCGCTGGTGATTCTGCTCTATTCGTCGCTGGAGGCGTCGACCGCGGGTTGGCTTCGTACTTACTTTGAGCAGGAGTTCTCATCGTCGGCGCGAACCTCGGGATGGTACTCGCTGCGTTCTTTGCCGTCCATGCTGGTTGGACGGCTGGCAGCGAGCGAGATCACGAAGAGAGTACGTGGATCCATCGTGGTTGCGGCGTGTGCAGCGGGAGCGGTCGTCGGACTGGTATTTCTGGCCCTGGGATGGAATTTGCAGATGACCATCGCGGCCGCAGTGTTGCCGGTCTTTGCTATGCCCCCATCTTCCCCACCACGGCGGGAATCACCAGCAGTCTTTTCCCGGAGATCTTCGGGACAATCTTTGGGCTGCTTATGGCCGCTGGTTTTACCGGCAGCATGATCTTACCCGCAGCCATTGGTTATGTTGCCAAGGCATCCACGGTCAGAGCCGGGATCTGGCTCCTTCCTATCAGCGCCTTCCTATTATTCGTGGTACAAATCATCTTTGTTCGCCAGGAAAAGAGTCAGGTACCCCCGGTGTCCCAGTCGACGGGCCTAGGTTCTTAAGAATCCAGGGTTAGACAAAGACGAGGAATGAAAAGTTCTGCTGCTGGTGCGCTGAACCGCGTTGCAGGGCAGGGTGCGCGATGCAATCAGCCGCAGGAGCCCTACTGAGCGCTTGGTGGCGTAAACCTATCATTCGAGCACGAAGGGGGGCGTTGACGGGATTGCATCGCGCTGCGGCGCCGGCTCCTGCCGGGCGTCTCGCCGGCTTGCGTGGCCAACAGTTCCGCTCGTCTACGGGCGATATCCGAAAGTGATGGAAGACGGAGCGATGGAAGGGGTGAGGGGGCGCCGGGGAGCTCGTGAGATCCACCCGGCTCATCCTGCTAGGCGCGCAGGAGGGAACACCTTGGGTCGAGCTGTTTGGAAATCGAGTGAACTTTGTCTTCCGGCATGATCATCAAAGACATTCGTTCTTTGTGATCAACCGTGCACCGCGCGGCAATGAACTCGCCCAATATGACTCCGGTGGGGCAGATCCCATGGATAAGGTGTACGGCATGGTTGCGTTGCGGCCCAATCTTGAGGGAGCCGGCCAGGTGCTCATTCTGGAGGGTACGTCTATGGCTGGAACCGAGTCGGCTGCGGACTTCGTCTTCGAAAATGGACGTCTGCTGCCCTTCCTGGAGAAGATCAGGAACCCGAACGGCTCGCTTCCTTATTTCGAGTTACTGCTTCAATCGAACAACGTGAACGGAACCGCCTCGGAGTCGGAGATAATCGCCTATCGCACTTCGGCCCGTTGAATGCTCCAGGCCACAAGATGGCCGCATAGCAGGAGACGGGAATGATCCCTCACGAACGCTGCTGAGTCTTATTCGTCCTCACTTTAATCCTTTTCAACCCAAGCGGCTTAGGTTAATATCTATGTAATGGGTTCGATCAGGTTTGAGGGTGTACGGTTCTTTGCATTCTCAGATGATCATGAACCGATGCATGTACATGGGTTCTACGCGGAGGTCGAGGTGATCGTTGAACTTCGCAGGGACAGAACTGTCCTACTGGCTGACCGAAAGGACGCAGTGAGACCTCGCAATGGGAGCAGGTCTGATGTCGCCACGTACTCGTCGTTGCCAACAAACACTTCGATGAGCTGGTAGCTCTCCTGGAGAAATAATCATGACTAAAGAAGCGCGAATGATCACGACTGATGCCGAGATTGATGCAGCTCTGGAAAGGGCCAAGCTGCTTGAAGGTGAACCGCTTGCCCGGACGTCCATGTATGTCCCGCGTCTCAGCTGCTCATCGTGGAACTGACCAATGGCCGCAGGCTTGTACTCCCCATCGAGGACCTGCAGGGCCTGGAGAACGCTACAGCGAAGCAACTTCAGAACATCGAGATACTCGGCCGAGGCACCGGCATCAATTTCCCCGATATAGACGTAGCGTTCTATGTGCCTTCGCTCATCGAAGGCGTGTACGGCAATCGTCGCTGGATGGCGCGGCTCGGCAGTAAGGGCGGCAAGGCAAAGACGGAGGCCAAGCGGCTGGCGTCGCAGGCGAATGGGGCCAAGGGTGGAAGACCCAAGAAAGCGGTCGCATCGACCGGGTGATTGCATAAATGCTGGGGCTTTTTTCGGGGACGGAGAGCGCCGGGATAAACCGGCACATTGTAGGGGATGAAAGAGCCCTACAGAAAAGGAGAAGCGACTCCATTCTGGCCTCGAGTCTTGCCTGTGATCTCGCGAGGGATCGCAGCGAAGCGTAGACAGAGGAACTGGCGGGCGGGATGATTGAGCTCCGAAAACCTGAATCCGGGTGCCGACCCTTTTCTGTCAGTGGGAAGGCAACACCAACGAGCCGCGTTAGATCGCGAGTGGCCGTTGGGCTCGGCGTAGTCGAAGAATCCAGGCACGTCAGAAAACAGTGTGCACGAGAACCGGGAGACCTCCAGAGCGTCTGCGCGAGCAGACCGGCCCGGGAAGGTGAAAGATCCATGATCCGGGCATGTACGTTTTGGAGGAGTCGGACTGCGCCATAGTACCGATGAAGCTGACGAACAAAGAAGATAAGACTTCCGCGGAGCCAGCGGAGGGAAGGGCGCAGACCAAGGAGAACGACGCCCAGCCTCACACGCATCCGACACAGGGCGGAACGCGCGTGTCCCAGGGGCTAGGTGGCGTGCGCCAGACGGCGCGGGCCAGGAAGCAGGAACGGTTCTCCGCTTTGCTGCACCATCTCACGATCGACCTACTGCGGGAGAGCTACTACGCCTTACAGCGGAGCGCAGCACCCGGAGTGGATGGAGTGAGTTGGCAGCAGTATGAACAAGGCCTGGAGGCTCGGCTTGCCGAACTCCATGGCCGCGTGCACCGTGGAGCTTACCGTGCGCAACCCTCACGAAGAGTGTACATACCGAAGGCCGACGGCCGGCAACGGCCGTTGGGCATTGCTTCGTTGGAAGACAAAATCGTCCAGCAGGCGGTGGTCACGATCCTCAACCAGATATACGAGGTGGACTTTCGGGGCTTTTCGTATGGGTTTCGACCGGGACGCAGCCCCCATCAGGCGCTGGATGCGCTGAACGTGGGCATCGAACGGAAGCGAGTGAACTGGATACTTGATGCGGACATTCGTGGGTTCTTCGATCATTTGAGCCACGAGTGGATGATGAAGTTTGTCGAGCATCGAGTGGCCGACAGGCGCATTCTTCGGCTAATAGGTAAGTGGCTGAAGGCTGGTGTGTCGGAAGAAGGTAAGTGGTCAGAGACGACGGCAGGCACGCCGCAGGGAGCAGTGATCTCACCGCTCTTAGCGAACGTGTATCTGCACTATGTGTTCGACCTGTGGGTTGAGGCATGGCGCCGGAAGGTAGCCAGCGGAGAGATGGTGTTTGTCCGCTACGCTGACGATCTGGTGGTCGGCTTTGAGCAGCGTGAAGACGCTGAGCGGTTTCTGCGGGAGTTTCGGAAACGGCTGGCGAGCTTCGCGTTGGAACTCCATCCGGAGAAGACGCGACTGATCGAGTTTGGTCGGTTCGCGCAGGTCAATCGGAAACAGCGCGGCGAGGGCAAACCAGAGACCTTCACGTTTCTTGGGTTCGCGCACTACTGTGCGACGACCTCCAACGGCCATTTCGTCGTACAGCGTAGGACTGTACCTCAGCGGATGCGAGCGACGCTTCGCGCCATTAAGGCGAAGCTGCGTCAGCGGATGCATGAGCCGGTTAACGCGGTGGGCGCGTGGCTGAAACGTGTGGTTACTGGTTACTATCGCTATCACGCGGTCCCCGACAACCAGCGGGCTATGTGGCGCTTTCGTGACCGGCTGTGCGATCTGTGGCGGTCGATGCTTGGCCGTCGCAGTCAGCGTAGCCGTCCCAGCTGGCCGCGCATACGCCCGACCTTCGAACGTTGGATTCCCCGTCCTCGTATCTTGCATCCTTACCCGAGCGTGCGTTTTGACGCCACTCATCCAAGGTAGGAGCCGTGTGCGGTAGTTCCGCTCGCACGGATCTGTACGGGGGGCAGCTAGCGATAGCTGTCCCTACCGTGACCGGAATTTCCCCTAATGAGCGTCGCGTGCATACCAGCATCACAGAATGCTCCTGAGTTACTAGCGTACCGCTGCTCACGGTCGATCGAGGGCGCTTTGCGATTGCGACGGCGGGCGTGTGTGACCGGTCATCCTTTAGGTTTCGAGGGACAAGGCCCGGGAGCCGTAGGTCCGGATCATGAAAGCTAATTCATGTTACGGACAGAAGGAATTTACCAACTCGCCAGCATGATTGTGTGCATGGCGGGCGGAGCGATCTCAGTACGACGTGCCTGGCCGCTTGGTGATCTGCGCGCTCGGGGGTATGGAAGAAGACCTACAGTTCAGATGCGGCAAATGGCCGCGATCCGGATGGATCCATGGCTCGTCTGCCTCGTGTGATCGCAGTCGATGGATCCCACCACGTGACCCAGCGTGGAAATGCGCGCCGGTTTATTCTCGACGGCGATACAGATCGCAGCGTCTATCTTGATTTGCTGAAGCAGAGTCTTGCGCTGCACGCTGTGGCGATGATGGGGTACTGCCTCATGTCGAACCACGTCCATCTGGTGCTTGTGCCGCGTCGCGCCGAGTCGCTCGGGCTGGCGCTCAAGCACGCGCATGGCCGCTATGCCTCCTACTGGAACGCCACCCATCATTCAAGTGGTCACGTTTGGCAGGGGCGCTACTATTCCTGCCCTCTGGATGAGCCGCACCTCTGGGAGGCGTTGCGCTATACGGAGCTGAATCCGGTGCGCGCCGGCCTGGTGGCCGAGTCCGAATCCTGGATGTGGTCCAGTGCCGCCGTCCACTGCGCTCGAGTGCTCGACTCGGGGTGGCTGGCTCTGGAAATGTGGCAGTCACGCTGGACTGCGGACGGTTGGCGAGCATTTCTGAAGGCAAAGGAAAGTGCGTCCGAACTAGCCGCGATTCGTCTGTCGACGCACACGGGACGCCCGCTCGGGACTGCGGAGTTCGTGCACGCGCTGGAACGGTCAACACAACGACCCTTGGCGCCGCAAAAGCGTGGCAGGCCACCAAGGGCCATCGCTGACCCAAGACAGAGCGTCTTATCTCTTAATACCTAGCAGAATCCATTCCAAGGAAGCTCAAGACGGGTCTCTTGGCATTAGGGGAAATTCCGTCCGTCCCCGAAAAGGACCCTTGTTGTCTTTCAGTTCCGGATACCGCTCCACAGGATTCCGCCAGCTACACCGGAGATGGTTGGATCTGGCGTTCATTGCTATGCGGTGTACATAGGTCGAAAACTTACTATCTCCTTTGAATTTGTCCAGAGAGCGCCATACCTGGGTGGCAACCGTCTGGGCGATATCATCCACTTCCTCTGCGCGGTCGGTTAGTTCTTCAGCGGCGAACATCGATATGGTGTAATCCCGCACCTCGGCCAGCAGGTGCTCCATGGTGGCGTCACTGGGCGCGGCGCGGTACTGCTCGTAGGCGTGGTTGAGTGTGCACATAGAGTTATGGATTGAATTTCGTGCGGGTGATGCAGATGCCGGAGCAATCCTGGATGATCGCCATGTCCAGGGCTGTCATGGTGCGCACCGGAACGACCAGGCGATAGGAGTGAACGATCTCTTTGGCTCGGGGTGAACCATCTGCGAAATCCTGCATGGTGTGGTCGTTGGGCTTGAGCGATTCAGCCGTAGCCCAAACTTCCTTGTTCCTTCCAAGAAGCTGCTCATCGTTCCAAAAGCGCCAACTGGCATGTATCTCGGCGCGCTTGCCGTGGTGCATCCGGAGCTTCGCGCGGAACTTCTTCCTGGGTTTGCTTGGCTTATTAGACATTGGCGCTCTCCATATCGGTGATGATCAGTGCTTCAGCGCGCGCCATGCAGGCGGCGGCTTCTTGGAGTAGGCGATCGATGTCGTCGAATATCTGTGAGAGCTTCTCACCATCGAAATCCTCCAGGATGTTTGCAGTGAGTGCATCGGTTATGGCTTGGATCCTGGCACCGTCGTTGAGCGGCCAGCGCATGAAGGCGATGTTCCGGAGTAGCTGCCAGCGAAATAGCCTGCTGGGATCGGTTTCAGCTTTTGCTTGCAGCTTGACTGAGATGAGGTTGAGAAGCTGCATCGAGTTGGTCGGGGGTGTTTCAGGGGGTAAAGTCAAGGTCATATCTAACGATCCAATAGTCCAAATGCTTCAAATTAACTGAGATTCAGCGAAGTTTGGGTATTGCGCGTGGGCACTCGGAGGACTAATGTGGCTTTGGTAGAAGGGAGGATTTTATGCAAAAGACGGTATGGGAGCGGTGTTTTATAAAGACTAAAGAGGACAGGTTGATATCGGGTCAGGTTCAAGAGCGACCGTTTGGCCGATCCGCCAAGATCACTCGAACTCACAACATATATCAGGAACAAAATGGTGATCCGGTTACGATCGTCTACTTTGAGTTCTCCTGCGAGGATCCGCAGCCGCCGGACGATTTTCCTATTTCAAACCCGCCTGAGCGTATGAAGACACAGGAAGAAGCGCAGGCGTGTAGTAAGCGGTTCACTGAGAGCCACGAACATTCCGGCTGGACTATTGATCCGGTTTGCACCATCGACGATTGGGACTGACGAACGTGCCCGACGTGAAGAGCGATTTCCGAAAATTCCCCTATTTCTCAATTCTGTTGTGCTTTGCTACGGGCATTTGGGTTGCCTGGAATCTACTAACTACCGACTACTCTCCTCTGGTGGGTCTCTTGATGCTCTTTCTCCTGTGCGTCACGGGTTTCGTCACTCTGTTTGGCATGTTCGTGTTCGGGCTCATGGTGCGAGCCTGGTTAAAAAGCTAAACCTTCAACCCTTGGTACACTGGATTGCTTTAGGGAGGCGGGAATGTACGACGGGTGGGAAAAACTCAATCCGCTGGGCAGCGGTGGACAAAGCGACGTGTTTCTCGTCCGCAACCCTGAGAGGGCTGCGGAACTCCGGGATTACCTTCGAGCGATAGAGCTAAAACTGAGGGCTGTGACGAGCCTGACACGCGATCAGGACCATCTCGCCTTACTGGCGGATCTACCTCCACTCTTCATGGAATACGCTCGCAAGGATGAGGATTCGGAGCTAGGTGCGCTGAAGGTCTTCAAGAGCAGAGGCGGCTTGCCTTTAGACCCGGGAAGTCAAGAGGTTCAGCGCCTAAAGAATGAAATCGATGTACTCAAAAGAGGCTATCCAGATCTGCCGAAGCTCCTGGCTTCCAGTGAAAGCGAGTTCTGGATCGTTACGGAATACTTCCGCGAGGGCAACCTGGAAGGAAAGCTATCCAAGTACAAGGGAAATGGCGCTCTTGCTCTTTCAGCGTTCCGATCTCTGGTTACTACGGTAAAGCGGCTCCATGATCTCAGGATGGTTCATCGTGACATCAAACCCCAGAATATCTTCGTTCGCAGCGTCGAGGACTTGGTTCTGGGCGACTTCGGAATTGTTTTTCTACCAAACGCGGCTCAGCGAGTCACCAAAACCAACGAACTGGTTGGCCCTTGGGACTTCATGGCTCCCTGGCTCGATATTGACGAACGGCTTGAAGATGTCCCGCTCTGTTCGGACGTTTACATGCTGGGCAAGGTTCTATGGTGCATGGTGTCGGGTAAGATGAGGCTACCCCAGCAGTTTCACCGGCAAGCCAAGTTTGATCTCGTGCAGATGTTCCCCGGCTCACCGCACATGGAGAGAATCAGCTTGATCCTCGATCAGTGTGTGGTCGCGGAGGAACGAATGTGTCTGCCTTCTGCAACGGAGCTGCTCGCATTAGTTGATCAGACCATCAGAGACTTAAGTGACGATAATCGCTTTCTTCCCAACGGACAGTTGCGTCTTCTCTGCCTCATGTGCGGAAAAGGTACCTACAGGCCCGTCACCTTGGATGGGGGTTTCGTGAGATTTGACCTGTACCGTGGAAGTGGGAACAGTAATAGCGAGGTCCGGCTTCGGCTATTCACCTGTGACGACTGCGGGCATCATGTGTTATTTTCGCCGAGTTCACTGGGGGAAAGAGAAACAAAGTTGCGGAGGGTATTCGAACAGCCCCAAGTACCAGGGGGGACAGGGATAAAGTACTAAGCACGGTCGCCGGACGGTTTGATTACATGGACGTTGACGATGCGGGACACGGGGATCACAGCGTTATCCCCATCTGCTTAAGTAGTCTGATGTCTTTGGGCGTGAAGCTGGTGATTTCCGCCATCGCCGCCGGATCACCAAGCCGACGCAGCCTGCGCTTCTCGGCCAGCGCCTTGCTCGCCATGGTCTGCCCGCGACTCATGACCAGGCGGCGCGGCTGTGGTTCTGGATACACATCATCGAACGTGTCGCAGAGCCGCTTGAGGTAGTCGGCTTCGTCCGCTCCGAGAGGAGGCATATCCTGCAAATCCGCCGGTGTGAGCGGGCGCGTTGGCATCTCTGGCTCAGCCTTTGCCAGGTTGAGGTTCTTCCGCAGCGCATATTCGCGATACATCCGGCGGCGTTCGCGGCGCTCGCGGCGCTCTGCATCATTGGGTTGGTGCATTGGTTTCTCCTTCCACAATGGGTGCGGAAGTCGGATAGCTGATCACAGCAGCTTCCAGCTCGGCGAGTATCTCGTAGGCGCGTTCGAGCGGCATCGGGTCGCCGATCAGCGGACCGAAGCGCATCTGTATCTCGACGGCGACCAGGTAGCGCAATTCGACCTGGCTGAACTGTGGTTTGGGGATTGCTCTATCGAGGTCGCTCATTAGTTGCTCCAGCTCGGATACGATCTGATCCGGTGACTTGCATAGCCACATTCGTCTTGGCTGTGATTTTCGCCTGGTGCCTCTTATTGCAGGCGCGGGCTCTGCGCGCCTTGAAAGCCGAATCATCCTTGTTGCGATCGTAGTGTGCCCTGGCATGAGCCCGAGCACTATCCGCTTTGATCTCCTCCTCCAAGGCGGACTCATCGAGATCGGCCAGCGGGATGTCTGGATCATCGTAGTCATCGATCAGCTCCACGATGATGCCAAGCTTGAGCAGCGTGATTATGCCACCACGAGTAAATGGGAAGCTCTTTGGTGTACTTTGTGCAGCGGAGCACTGTGAGCCTGTTGAGGCGCGGGCTCCACGATACGGTGTCGCCGTCGTTCAGCTCCGTATATGTGAATGGGCTCTCATGGATCGTCTGCTTCGACCCTGGCTGCTGAAAGCTGATCTGCTTGAGGACTCTATAATCCATCGTTCACCCGCCTTCCACGCTCCAGTTGCGTGGCTGCCCTGGCTGCCCTCGCAGCCGCCGTGCGTTTTGCGTTATGTCGGCGACTCCTTTCCTCTTGCTTGAGGCGGAACTCTGGTGAGGTAGCCATCAGCCTGTGGTAGCGCTCGCGAGTGTACTTAGCCCTGGCAGCCTTGACTTCCGGCTTGGCTAAATGGGCTTTGATCTTCGCCACGACCTCTGGCCGCTGCGCGTACTCCCTCATATAGCTCCGTGTGGAAGCAATGCCTTTGGGCGTCGCGCGCCAGGCTTTCTGCTGCGCCTTATCCCGTGCCTTTTCCTCCTCGGTGCGGTTGAGGTGGCGTTCCTTGGCAGCCAGACTGAACTCCTCAGCATGTGTTTCGTTGTACCGCCGGTGATAGTCCAATTGGGCTGCCTGCCAGACTGGATCCTCCCGCCTTAGTTGGGCGCGGCGCTCGCGTATCTTGCGGTTCCGCTCTGCCTTGAGGGTTGGGTCGGAGGCGGTGGCGGCGCTGTTTTGCCGCTGATACTCCAGGCGGCGCTGATGCCAGGCAGGTTCTTGCTCGCGGCGCTGAGCATTGCGCTCGTTTGTCTTAATGCGATGTGCCTCTTTGCCCTCTGGTGATTGCCGGTATGCGCGGCGCGCCTCACGCTCGATGCGCTTTGCTTCTTTGGCTGCTGCTTTGCCCGCTGGATCGTGTTTTCCCATAAATAATTCCCTCTGTAAGAGGGGAGCGGTAGTTCAGTTTGTGTAACTCACTGTGATTCGTCGTCGGATTCAGGCTCAGGGATGGCACGCACGAACAGCTCTTGCCCATCACGATCCCACTCGCAGGCGATGTCGCGCTCTTCCGCCGTGCGCTTGCACTCCCGCTCGAAGGTGCGCCAGAAGGATGCATCGCTGCCTAAGTCGATCGACCGCCATTGATCGCTGTTGGGCAGGTCATCAAGTACGCGCTCCAGGTCTTCGGCGACATCGGCTGGATCACGCTGCCCTGGGTGTGGTGTTGGCTTGGCAACCTCGTACACCGGCTCCGGAGCGAACGCTGGTAGCTTGGTCACCGGTGGTGTATCACCCACGATCGGGAGTGATGGTGGCTCGCCGGAGTGGATGATGGGGTCATGCGATTTGCCCTTGCGCTGAGCCTTGCGGGCGTAGCGATCGCTCTCGCTCAGCTCTTGCTCGATTGGCGTCACAGGTCCGAGCCTGGCGGCAGTTCTGAAGAAGCGCTTCTCATAGATCGGCGGCACTGCTGGTTTGGGCTCTATGCCGTAGCCAACTGTGTCCTTCTGAGTCTTCTTGAAGAGTTCTTTGGCGCGGGCGGTGGCACACGGTCGGCACTTGCTGAGATATCCATCCTTTGAGGATTCGCTGCGGCTGTAATTCTTCTCGTTAAGTTCTTTCTCCTCTCCGCATGCTTTGCAGCGCCTGGATTTCGCTGGCAACGGCTCAACCGGAGCCAGCTTCTCCGCTGCGGCGACATACTCTGGCGTCTCGTCGAAGTGCCCAATGGTGGGCGGTGGCGGGTTATCCGGCCAGGAGACAAACTCTGGTGCTGGATCGCCGGTCGATCGATGCTGCTCAACGTTGATCCTTACGATCTCCGCCAGGCTCAGGCTGACCTGTGGCGCTTTGGTGGGTGCGACCGGTGCTTCGACGGCTGCGGGCTCGTCCTGGGGCAGCGTGGCAGCAGGATGCCCTGGTTTATAGCGAACAAAGTAGACATCGTTGTCGATCACAAACTCCCAGGGTGCATCGTAGACGCTGACACCAACCCATTCGTCGGGATGCTCGGCCAGGGCGTCTTCTAACTGCTTAAACCAACTTGTCGGCGGTGGGGTGGGCGTCTTACCAAGAATCAATTTCAATGACGTTGCTCCTGCGGAAGGGGTTGAGGACGCTTTTTGGAAAGCTAACGGTTTGGTATCGCCGCACTTGGGGCAGCGTCGGTAGCCTTCGGTTTTTTTCGGGGACGGGT
>CAWAII010000017.1:0-210180 GCA_963782105.1 uncultured Acidobacteriaceae bacterium | reverse complement strand
AAGGCATGCCGGCGCGTCGGCAATTTCATTGCTTTCTTCTCGAAACGAAGACGGGATACTCGGCTTCGAGTGAACCGGAGCTGCCGTTCATACTGACCAACAACAGGAAGTGCGGATCGGATCGCACGCCGGCAAAGGTGGAGGCATCGACGCGGAACTCGGCAACTCGCGTGTTACCGACAGTCTGCAGTGCTTCGTGCTGCTGGACTCTGGCAAGGATCTTCCCGCTTTGTGCGACCGTGAGGCTGAAACGTTGGGCTGAGATGCCTGGTGGAACCGTCCACTGCACGCGGACTACGCGCGTGAAAGGATGCAGTTCCAGCAAAGCGCCTTCCGCGCCGCGCGTGACGTCCGCGACAAGGAGGAGCAGAGCGGTTGTGTTGTCCTGCGCCTGTGAGGCGGCATGCGCGGACGCAGGCGGACTTGCAGTTTCGCCCGGGGCGGCGAATGGGGGAGCAGGCGTTGCCGGTGCAGCAGACCGCAGAACTGCCGGCGCCCGGAAATACCGGGAGACGGCAAGCCATCCAGTGGCGGTGAAGAACACGAGAATGGCGGCTGCCACGGCAAGACGGAATCGCCAGGCGCTCTGTGAGCGCAACCACGGACGCAAAGCGGATCGGGATGGGCGCGGCTGGAGTGCGCTCAGCGGTCCCACGGAGAGCTGTTCCCGGCTGAAAGCGGCTCTTACCCGGCGACGCTCCGCGGGACTCAGGCGCAGGGCGTGATAATCGTCGATCAGGTCGTATTCGGTTTCCTGAAGCTGATCGGAGAAGGCCTGGTCGACGAGCATTCTCTCTTCGATTTCCCGCCGGTCATCCGGCGAAAGCTCTCGGAGCCGATAGGCGAGGATCAACTGACGAGCGTCGGGGGATTCGTTCATGAGGAGGTTCTACCTTTATCAGTGACGGACGGGCGGAATCCATCACGCCCGGAAAGTCTGGCGAGATATCCAGAAGTGCAGTCCTCGAGCTGGCGGCGCATGCGCAGGGCGCGGTTGCGCAGCGCGTTGATGCCAATGCCGAGTTCCGCCGCCAGGGACTGGCGGTTGCGAATGCGCTCGCTCGCGTCGCCCGCGTAGTAGCGCTCCAGCAGCCGGCGGTCGGTGGCGGCGAGCCGGTCGAGGCAATAGGTGAGAGCCTCTTCGCGGTCCTGTTGCGAATCGTCTGTGCCACCGCGATTTTCGGCGACCCACGAGAGCAAGGAAAGCATCTTTCGCTCGCGGCTCTGCCGGGCATGCTGTTCGTGGAGCAACATGCGAGCGATCCCAGCGATGAATTTGCCGGGATCGAGGATGGGTTCGGTACCGGCGGCGAGCTTTCCTGCCAGGCGGTCCAGTGCGATGTCGGCCAGATCCTCGGGAGACAGGCAGCGATTCCAGAGAAAGAAGCGGATCAACCGCTGGCGTAGGTTCTCGTACGCCACGCCCGCCTCGATGGAATCCGGTCCCAAAGCAGCGAGAAGCGCACGCAAGGAAGTGTGGTCGAGATCATGTGGCATTCGGCTCGCTCGTGGCAAGTCTCCCGAGAGGTTCAGGGTGCGACCGGAATCGTTCCGGCACGCCAGTCTCCCTCAACGAGATATCCAGCCCAATCATACGGCGAACGATGCATCGCCAGCATTTTGAGCTGTGCGGAGCGAAGTGCGCCGGACGCGCTGAGATGCTGGCCGAGCAGAGCCCGATAGAACCACGGAATCATCTGGTTGGCGGCGGCATCGTCGACAGACCAGAGGGCGCCAATCACGCCCGAGGCGCCGGAGGAAAGAAAGGCCTGGGCAAGCCCGGAAATTCCCTCGCCGGGGATCGACTTGCCGTCGGCAGTACGGCAACCACTCAGGACCACCAGCGACACCGGCATGGGCGTGCGGTAGATATCGTGCAGCCAGAGAACACCGTCCTCCGGCGCTCCTTGCGGGTTGAGCGTGGAGAGAACGATGCCGGAAAGCTCCGGGTGGGCGGAATCGACGAGGGCGTGAGTGGCGAAGTGCGCGATGGCAAAGTTCCGCCAGTCAAGTCGCATGGCCTGCTCGGGTGTGGCCTGAAAGCCAAGATAAAGACTCACATGATCCCTGCCGGCAATCGACGCGATGGCGCTTGCTTCCAGGGAGGAAGCACTGAGACGCGGCAACTGGGTCAGATCGACGCCAGCGTCAGCGCGGAGCACCGGCGAACTCCCCTGCCTGGAGGATGCAACGCGAAGAGATGCGGCTTTTTCGCCGGAGCGCGCCAGCCGCGGATCGAACTGGTTGTAGACGGGATCGGCGAAGACAGCGATGCGGTCCTGGTTGCGGGAGGGAGCCCGGCGAGCAAGCAATTCGATGGCGATCGAAGCGGAGGGTTCTTCGACAACCTCATATTCGCGGATGACGTATTGCCAGGATTTCAGGCGCAGCGCCGAAAAAGGAACGGACGCCAGGACTCCGTCAGGAACCACGATAAGCCGGTGGATAGCCGCAGGCAATTGAGCAGGCAGAAGAAGGCGGCCGAGAACGGCGGCCTGCCGGTCGATCTCGCGGTCGGCGCCGACAATGCGCGCCTGGCGGGCGGCGAGATCCTCATTGGGTGGAAAATCTTCGCGCGCCAGCAGCGATTTCCGATAGGCCTGAACAGCGGTTTCGAGCGCAGAAGAACGGCAGAGCCGGAGGCCGCGCATAGACGTTGCCGTGACAATCCAGAGATCGACGTGGCTGCCGCCCACCCAGTATTCGAGCAACGCTGTATCCGGCGGCAGCAAACTGCCGCGCACGGCGGCGAGCGATGGCGGATGCATGCCGGAGGCGAGGAGTGAAGGGGAAGAAGCTTCTCGCTCTTTGTCCTCCATGTCCTCTGCCTGCAACACCAGGGTGTGCAGTCGATCGGTTGCGCGCCGCAGAGCGGCGGAATCGCTCCCCGTCTCGCGCAGCCGCGCGATCGTCTGTTGCGCTTCCCCGACACTCTTTTCAACTGCGGCGCTCCGGTCAATAAGGCTGCGAGGAAGATCCTGCGCCGAAAAAGCGCGGGAAGCGCGAATCGCATCCATCAGCGAGCGGGCGCGTGCACGCTCGGCGATTTGCCACGCCTCGTAGCCGGAGCCGGCCGCGGCCCTCCCCTGCCCCCGCGTCATATCGATCTCGATCGCGAGGTCGTAAAAATCGTGAACCGAGGCGAAGAACGATTCGCGCAGCGAGCGGCCCGCGATGTTTCCTCTGGAGGCTTCGAAACCGTCGAGGGCAAGTAGAATATCGTCGTGCGCCGCGCGCAGTTCTCCGGACCGGAATTCGACCCGGGCCATGCTCGCCCTTGCCAGCGCGGCGTGCTTCAGATTGGGAACGCCTGACCAGGAGGCTTCCGCTTTGCGATACGCGTCGAGTGCAGCAGACGCGTCGCCCTGGCGAGCCCGCAGGTCCCCCTCCTCCTGCAGCAGCAGTGCGGAGGTTTGGACTTCGCCGGTCTGCGCGGCGAGTGCCAGCCCGGAGCCAATAGCTTGCAGCGCCCGCGAGGTTCGCCGCTCCGCAGCCAGAAGCTCCGCCTCTCCCAGGAGCGCGATGGCCTGTTCCCGATGGAGTTGGTGCGACTGCGCGATCTGCATCGACCGCTGCAGCGGCTGATCCGCCTGATGTAAGTAACCTTCGTGGAGGTCGAGCATGGCTAGGTCGCCGAGGGCGACGCTTTCATTGGCCGTGTCCCGCACCCGGCGCAGAAAGGGCAGAGACTGGTTCAGTGCGTCGCGCTCGCGTTCAGGATCGTTCAGCTCGTCGTACAGCTCGGCCAGACCCATCCACACCTGGCCTTCCTCGTCCGGATAGGGTTGCAGGCGCATTTCTTCGAGAGCCGCCTCGTTGGCGTCGAACGCGGCCTGATATTCCCCGCGCCGCTGATGAATCGTCGCGATGGTGGCCTCGGTGAAGGCGATGCCCCACGGGTCTGAGAGCTGGCGGGCGATGGCCAGCGCTCTCTCTGCCGAAGACAGGGCATGCTGCATATCTCCGGTTTCCATGTAGACACTGGCAACATTGCCTTCCAGGATGCCCTGCCAGTACAAGTCGCCGAGCTGGACATAGAGAGCCAACGAGTGGCCGGTGGCGTCGATCATCTCCGGATAGCGCGCCAGAAAGTAGTATCCCGACGAGAGTACTTTCCATGTAAATGCCTGCAGGGCGACTTCTTCGAGCGGATCTTGCGCATCCTGCTTCCCTTCGACAGCCATAGCCGTCTGCGCGGCTTTCAGTCCGGCCAGATAATCGCCCGTGCCATAGAGGAATACCCGTGCTTTTCCGAGCCATGCCTGCTGTTGCAGCCGCGTGTCGCCGATCGTCTGCGCAAGCACGATCGCCTGGTCATAGGCGTCGAGCGCCTGGCGCTGGGAGTCGTTGCCGTGGGAGCGTCGCAACTTCTCTGCGCGAGCCAGGGCATCGCTGGCAGCGACCCGATCACGGTCCGCAGGCAAAGCCGCGCGGGAAGGCGTGAGCGTTACACGCACAGTGGCGGGAATACCCGAATCCCGCGGCCCGATTTCGACCGAGTAGTTACCCGCCTGCTCTGCGACGAAAGGAATTCGGATCAACGAATGGAGGCCGGCATCGAAGGCATGCGGCAACGGATCTGTAACGCCGGGCCCGGTGACGCGCCGCGGAAACCATCCAGCGAGATTGTTCGATCTGAATCTCGACGAAGCAGCCGGAACAGAGAGAAAAGGAAACCGTGCGCTTCTGACCGGCGGGGATATCGGAGATAACCGATTCGCCGGCCCCGAGGGTCAGAGTGGACTCAGCGGAATTCTGCGCAGGCGCTGAAGGCTGAGCGGAACAGACAGGAAGCAAAAGAATGCAAAGGAACCACGCAGGAGTCCGGCATTTCCATCCGCGGACGGACCAGCCGCCCGAATTTCCGCGTTTGGCTGGCCGTGCAGTCGCGGAAGCGGTTCGAAGCAACTCGATATGGTATGTCCCGGACACGGTGGCACACCTTCCCTAATGCGCTCCATGGGGTGGTCCGCTGGGGGAAATCGGCACCCCATTTTCTCCTGAAGGTTCAATGCGCGCAAGCGCGCAATATCACTCCCCGCCCGGGTTCGCCGGGTGGGGCAAGAACCGTGCCCCGGGGCCGGCACAGTACTCGAGGAAAATATCTCCGTGATATTGCGGCGAAATTCTTCACTTTAGTGCGAGACTTTCCCACTCCCGCCTGGAGACCTTCCCATGCATGCTCTCTCGTATCTTCTGCAATTGCGAGCCGCGTATCCTATGTCGCCAGTTCTGTTCGTTCTCTTTCTGCTGGGTGTTGGGACTGTCTTCTGCCATCCCACGCCTTCGTGGAGCCGGCGGGCGCGCGTGGCCCACGGTGTCGCCATCTTTCTGGTCTTTACGGCGCTGTTTGGCTGCGGCGAATTAGTCTCCTCGTGCAAGGAAGCAATGGACAGCGTACCGTTCCTGGTCCGCGCGCAGAAGGCGAGAGAGATGTCCCGCCGCCTTCTCGGTGTTGCCGATGCGGCTTCCGGCACGCTGTCCACGACGCCCCGCCTGCAGTTTCAGGGCAATCTCACCACCGTCGTTCCAGCAGTCGGCGGCAGCGGCGATTTCTATTCTGTCGGCCTCGAAAGGCAGGCCAACTGCACTCTTACGGAATACCTGCTCTCCCTCAGCGTCAACAGCACCACCCTCACGGCCTCCGTCGAGAGCAACGTTCCCAATTACCAGAACACGCTCCACGCGCTGGCCGGCCTGACCACCACTCCCAATCGCTGGCCTAATGGTTGCAAGAGTCCCGTGGGCATTACCTCTTCTGCGGGAGTCTATGTGGGTCCCTCAAAAGATGGCAGCCTGCTCATCGGGGCCGGCATCGACAGCAGCAGCAGCGCGGCCTATAACAACGCCAACGTCTTTTTCACCGGCACGGTCAACCCAGCCACCGGGACACCGACGCTGTCGGCGGTCACCTCCATTCCCGACCCCTCTTCCGTCGCCACCGCCGACCTCAATGGCGACGGGAACAACGATCTCGTCATCACCGATTACGCCAACTCCTCCAACGGCGACAAAGGAGGCGTCTACATCATGCTCGGTAACGGCGACGGCACCTTTCAGGCGCCGGTGCTCTACGCCGCTGGTACCGCTCCCACCGCCGTCGCCATCGACGACGTCAATAACGACGGTAAACTCGACCTTGTCGTCGCCAGCAATCAGGTCGGACTCACCACCGGCATCGCGGTTCTTTTGGGTAAGGGAGATGGCACTTTCCAGGCCGCCGTCACCAGCCCCAGTGCCGGAGGCAGCTATGTTGCGACCGGCGACTTCAACGGCGATGGCAACAAGGACATCGTCCTTGCCAACGGAGCCATTCAACTCGGGAAAGGCGACGGCACTTTCGCTGCGTCCACCTTCACTCTGCCTCTGCCGGTCGACGCCGGCACTCTCACCGCCCCCGGCGCGCCCGCGGTCGGGGATTTCAATAACGACGGCAAGCTCGACATCGCGCTCAACGTTCCCGCAGGCAACATCAACGGACCGTTCGTCTCCATCTTTCCCGGCAAAGGCGATGGCACCTTCACCGCGGGCGCAAGTTATGCGGGCATTTATGGCACGACGAATCTCGCCACAGCCGATCTGGACGGCGACGGAAACCTGGACCTGGTCGCCGGAATCGCCGACCTCGGCATGTTCGGCCCGGACCTGAACAGCAGCGGCCTGATCCAGGTGCTCATGGGAAACGGGGATGGCACCTTCCAGGCTGCACCCGCCTTTCCCAATACGGCTTTGGGCACCTACAACGTCGCACCGGCCTTTGCCGCCGGTGACTTCAACGGCGACGGCAAACCGGACATCCTGGCCGCGTTGGCTCAGAACACCGGCGTGCTCACTTCCAGCGGCATGGTGCTGCTCACCGGCGACGGCAAGGGCAACTTCACCGCCGGCTCTCCCATCACCGGCAATGCACCCAGCATCTTCGCCGCAGCCGACATGAATGGCGACAGCAAACTCGACGCCGTCGTCGCCGACGGACCCTCCCATGTGGGCATTGCGCTGGGCAATGGCAACGGAACCTTCCAGGCGATGAAGGATTACCCTGTCCCCAACTCGGAAACCGTCATGAACATCGCCCTCGGCGACTTCAATGGCGATGGCAAGCCCGACGTTCTGGTGGCCGCCGTTGATTCCACGGGCGCTCATCAGAACGCTGTGTATCTTTACCTCAACAGCGGCGATGGCACGCTCGGCACCGCCAACGAAATCGGCACCGCTGTCACGCCCTGGGGGCTCGCCGTGGCCGACTTCAACGGCGATGGGAAACTCGACTTCGTGCTGTCCGACAACGGTTCGAACAACGGCACCACGAATCCCGAAGGCGCGCTGCTCGTCTTTCTGGGCAATGGCAGCGGCGCCTTCGCCGCTCCGGTCTCGTATTCTCCCGGCTATTTCCCCGGCGCGGTCGCCATCGCCGATATGAACAACGACGGCAAGCCCGATGTGATTGTGGCCAGCGTCGACCAGTCCGACAGCACCGGAACTCTCAGCATCTACCTCGGCAACGGCGACGGCACCCTGGAGACGCCCACGAACGTCGCCCTGCCCGATACGTTCGCCAGCAATCTCGCCGTTGCCGACTTCGACGGCGACGGCAATGCCGACGTGGCCATCGGCGACTGCTGCGGCAACACTCTCAGCAGCGTTTATTTTGGCAAGGGCGACGGCACCATCGCCAGCCAATACGCGCTCGCAGTCGGTATTTCCTCGCAGTCTCTCACCGCCGTCGATGTCAACGGCGACAAGCGTCCCGATCTCCTCCTCACTTCCGGCCCCTTAGGCGGAACCTCGATCGAAGTCCTGCTCAACCTCTACGGCCAGGTCACCACCACGCCTGGTCTTACGGCGACTACCACGACCCTGGCCGTCTCGCCCAACCCCGCGACGGCGGGCCAGGCGGTCACCTTCTCCGCGCAGGTGTCCCCCGCAAGCGGTACCGGGACGCCGACCGGAACCGTGAATTTTATGAACGGAACGACGCAGCTGGGCTCCGGAACCCTGAACGCCAGCGGCCAGGCCACCTATAGCACGAGCACGCTTGCCGCGGGCACGTATTCCCTCACTGCGGCCTATGGCGGGGACTCCAATTACAGCGGAAGCACCTCTTCTGCCGTCTCGCTGAGCGTCGCCGTACCCGCTGCCCCGGCAAGCTTTACTGTCAGCGCCAATCCCACCACGCTCTCCGTGACTCCTGGCCAGAGCGGCTCCACCACCCTCAAGGTCACCCCCACAAACGGTTTCAACCAGGCGGTCTCTTTCTCCTGCTCCGGACTGCCAAGCGAGGCCACCTGCTCGTTTTCGCCGGCCAGCGACACGCTCAATGGAACGGCTGCAGCCACAACCAGTCTGACCATCGCCACCACGGCCCCCACCAGCAGCTTCCTGCTCTGGCCTTTGGCGGGCGGCGGACTTACCGCGGCCTGCGCCCTCTTTTTCTTCAGAAGGGGAAACCGCGTGTCGAGCCTCATTTGCCTGCTGCTTCTCGCTGGTGTCGCGGGAATCGCGGCCGGCTGCGGCGGCAGCGGTCCCTCCTCGAGCAGCAATGGAGGGGGATCAAGCGGCAACTCCGGAACACCCGCCGGAACCAGCGCCGTGATGGTGACGGCTACCTCCGGCTCCGGCGCGACAGCGCTCTCGCAAAGCATAACGGTCTCGCTCACCGTTCAGTAGCCGGCGGCCGGATCGCACGCGTCACTCCGCTACTTCCACTCGCTTGGCGCGGAAACGCGGCTTCTTCATCAGGTAGCCAATCGGAATCAGGCAGCCGATGCATGACCACCAGAACCTGAACGGTATCCACATAGGCCAGCGTGCGCGCCTGTTGCAGCATCATGTTATAGATCTGCCCCGCGGCGGAGTTCGCCGCATTGGCCGACGAAATGCCGCCGGCCTCCATCGCCCGCGAGATCGACTGTTGCAGATTGCGGTATTGGGGAGCTCCGCTATAGACGTGCGCCGACAAAAACTCCTGGTGGACCTGGGCCCGCCTCACCAGCATCGTGCTGATGAACGACACCCCAATGCTCCCCCCGACGTTGCGGGCCAGCGCTGTCAGTCCCGAGACTTCATTGTTTTTCTCCTGGGGAACGCCCACATAGGACATTACGCTGATGGGCACAAAGAGAAATGGCATTCCCAGCACCATCACCACTCGCCAGCTGGCCGCATTCCAGAAGCTGATTCCCAGGTTCAGATCGCCGATCCGCCAGATACCAAAGGTGAGCAGGGTGAATCCTATTGTGATCATCAGCCGCGGATCCATCTTTTGTCCCAGCCAGCCGACCATGGGCAACAGGAAGATCAGCACCACGCCGCCCGCCGAGAGCGCGAGGCCCGCCTCAGTCGCTGTGTAGCCCAGCATCTCCTGCAGGAACTGCGGAATCATCACCGTGGTCGAATACAGGGCTGCGCCGATCACCACCATCACGAACTGAGTTAACGCAAAATTGCGGCTCCGGTATAGCGAGAGATCGATAATGGGGTGCTTGGCGGTCGCTTCCCGGTAGAGAAATGCGATCAGGCCGATTGCGGCAAGAAATGCGCAGGTAACGATGATGTGCGAGCTGAACCAATCATCTTCCTGTCCCTTGTCCAGCATGATCTGCAGGGCGCCGATCGTCAGTGCCAGCAGGCCCAGGCCGATCCCGTCCACGCTGCCCACCCGCCGGGTGCGCATTCTCTTCAGGTACGGCGGATCCTCCACGATGTGGTTGGTCAGCAGCATGGACGCGATGCCCACCGGGATATTGAGGAAGAAGATCCAGCGCCAGGTGTAGTTGTCGGTAATCCAGCCGCCGATCGTTGGTCCAATAGCTGGAGCCACCACTACGGCCATGCCGTACAGGGAGAACGCGAGACTGCGCTTCTCCGGCGGCAAAGGTATCGGCCAGGATCGAGCGTTCACTGGGCTGCAGGCCGCCGCCCGCCGCTCCCTGGATCACGCGAAAAAAAATCAACATGGGCAGCGAGTTGGCCAGCCCGCAGAGAAACGAAAACACGGTGAATAGCGCCACGCAGCTCATGTAGAAGCGCTTGCGGCCGATGCGGTTCGCGATCCACCCGCTGATCGGCAGCACGATCGCGTTTGAAACCAGATAGGAGGTCAGCACCCACGTGGCTTCGTCGTAGCTGGCGCCGAGTGTGCCTGCGATATGGGGCAGCGCCACGTTGGCGATGCTCGAATCGAGCGCCTCCATAAACGTGGCCAGGGTCACCGTAAAGGCGATTACCCAGGGGTTGAAGCGCGGTGTCCAGTGCTCGTAGTGAAAATCGGTATCGATGTCCTGCTGGTTGGCCGCGGAATCACCCGAAGGCTGCGCCATGCCTGCTCCCCGGGTAGTTTAGATTCCGCCGCGCCATCGCATCCACGGGAAAGCGCTCAGGCGGCATGCTTGGATTATAAAGGCCGTGCCGTCACCCCGATCCGCAGGCGTGACCTCAAATTCCACCTGACTGGTCCCAGGCCGCCAGGCCAGTGGTAACCTGATCTAACCTATTGCACCGGAGCCCTGCAGCATGCCACGCCGCCACCGGGTTCCCGTCTGGCTCATGGGTCTCACCAACCTGTCGTACGGTCTCTACGGCGGAGCGGTCGCCTTCGCGGTCCCGCAGCTGCTGGGCAACCGCCACGTCCCCGAGGCAGCGATCGCCGGCCTGACCGCCGTCGCGTTTTCGCCCGGCTTCTGGGCATTTCTCCTCAGCCCCATCCTCGATGTCCGATTCAGCCGCCGTTCGTACGCGGTGGCGCTGGCAGTCGTCGCCTCGCTTACACTGGTTGTGGCCTTTCTGAACCTCGATCACCTCGCGCTGCTGGAAACCGTACTGACCGTCGGATTCTTCGCCGCCTATCTCTATCAAAGCGCGATCGGCGGCTGGCTCTCGTCCATCACCTCGGGCGAGGAGGAGAAGTCCGTCAGCGTCTGGATGACGATCGGCAACGTCGGTGGCTTTGGCGTCATGGCTATCGGCTGCAACCAGCTCGTGCGCTACCTTTCGCCGATTGCTGTCGCGCTGCTGCTTGGGGCATTCATCCTACTGCCGATGATCGCTTTTCCCTTCATGCAGGCGCCTGGCCCGGACCGCCGCCTCGCCAGCGAGTCCTTCCCGCAGTTCTTCGGCGACCTTGTCTCGCTGGTCAAGCGGCGCGAAGTGCTCGTCGCCATCATCCTGTTCGCCGCTCCCGCCGCCACGTTCTCGCTCACCAACTTTCTCGGCGGCCGAGGCGGCGACTTCCACGCTTCGCCCGGATTCGTCGGCCTGGTCGGAGGCGTAGGCCTGGCCGCCGGCGGGATCGTCGGCTGTCTGGTCTTTCCGGCGCTCAGCCGCCTTATGCCCCTGCGGCCCCTTTACCTTACCGTGGGGATTGTCGGCGCCTTGTGCACGCTCGGACTCATCCTGCTGCCGCACACTCCGGCGTCTTTCGCCATCATTTTGATCACCGAGAACCTCTTCCAATCCTTGGCCATTACCACCAGCATCGCGGTCACGTTCGACACCATCGGCCGCGACAACCCGCTGGCCTCCACGACCTTCTGCTTCATCGCCTCGGCCTATGGCGTGCCCATCTCGTACATGCTCTATGTCGACGCCTTCGGCTTCGCCCGCGGAGGAATCGCCGGTAGCCTGGCCATCGACGCCATCACCGGTATCCTCGCCAGTATCCTGCTCGGCGTCATGCTGCTGTGGCTGGCCCGCAGGTCCAAAGCGCTGACGGTGTGACGCCGAACGCTCCAGTCACACGCGCACTTTGCTAGGGGTTCGGTGCAGACCGTTCCGCTGAATTTTCTACGCGGCGGGCTCTCATTCTTGCTTCCGAGCCACGATCTCGAAGGAAAACTTTAGCTCGTCCTTCAACTTGAGTGCGCCCCCAGCAACAGAAACCAGTTTGATATTGTAGTCAGTCTGGTTCAACGTGAAATCACTGGACGCCCGGAGCATACTCCCTAATAACGCGACCCTCGCAGTGATTGGCTGATTGCGCGTGACGCCATGCAGGGTCAGGTTTCCGTTGAGCGTGGCCGAATAAAGCATATCCGCCATTTTCGAAACCGAGATGCTGGGAGCCTCATAGACAATTTCCGGAAATTTTGCCGTCTCCAGAACCTCCTGGTTCATGAGGCGTTCCATTTCACGGAGATCTTTGTCGCTTATGTCATCCTGCACGCTCATGGAAGCCGACTTGATGACGAGGCGAAAAGAGCCGGCTTCGAGTTTGTCAGGATTGAACTTCATCTCGCCGCTGAGGTCACGAATGCCAATGGTTGGATTGTGCCCCATCTTGGCCAGCAGTCCAGTCGCAAAGGCGCGCACCGTGAACCGGCTTGACCGGCCATCGATTACGTAGCGGTCCGTCGGAGTCTCCACCGCTTCCTCAGCGGCAATCGAAGTCTCGGCCATGCGGTTATCTCCGCTTCGGCTCCGACATCGCCCGCAGTTTGAAATATCGCTGGATATCGGGCATGGCAGCGCTCGGCTAGATTGCCGACTCCCATTTGCGACATGTAGCGGCGGACAAAAGGATTGGAAAGAATCAATCCCGCCCCAAAGACGATCATGGCCACGCCTCCAAGCATGTAAAGAGTCTCCTTGTCACCAGCGTTTCCATTCGCGGTAGTTTCTAACAGTTCCAGAGCCACGGCACATCTCCTTTCGCTTGCGAACTTTTAGTTCGTTACTACATCTCCACTGACTACGTCTGCCAACGACCGCAACTCGGAGAAGAAACGCCCGATCTCCGCCCAAACCTCAGAGCCTCCGGAGAGCCCTTTCCAGTTGGCCCGAATCAGACCGACGAGCCTATAACACTCATCGATAGGGGCGATATAGTACTCGGCCCGCGACAATTCGTGCGCGTGGCCCACCCGGTTGACGAGCAACGCCTCGATATCGGGTTGCAACTGGCTGAGGATTGCGTTCTCCTGCACGATCTCGTTCCAGGCATCCAGTGGCAGCAGGGATTCAACCGCTCCGGCGGGGCTGGGGTAGAGTGCGACAACTTTTCCTTCCACGCTCGATTGAAAGAAGAACGCCATATTGATGGGGATCAAGAGGTTTTCCCACTGCGCATCGGTCATCTGGAAATTAGCCAGAAGCTGAGCGCGCCTGGACACGCGCCGGTACTTCCCTGCCGCCATCCCATCAAATAGGGTGGCGCAGGCTTCACAGGCACAAACAATCTGTCGCAATCGAATCTCAACCAGGTGCGGATGTTCATGCGCCAAGGCAGCGCTGCACAATTCGCAACGCTCGGCTGGCCGCGGCGACCGGGCGAACTGGCGAAGCGTAGCGAACGCCTGATCGAACGAAGGATGTTCCAGCAGCAGGCATCTTCAGCCTCTCTCCGCCCAACAACGATGCGGTCTCAATCGGCACCATCCACTTGCGCGCCGTGAACCGCCAATGTGTGCGCAGCCGATGAGTGCTTCAGCAAGCTCTCCAGGGGAACAAAGCCGGAAGAAGACTCGTCTTCCGATCCGAGAATCGTCAGCGAAGTCAAATCCGGCGCCAGATCATAGATGCCTCCTTCCACGATGGACCGCAGATCCTTCGTGGTGGAACCGCAGGCATGACCGGAAGTGTGAAGCCGGAGTTGAACGGCTCCGTCATGAATGCTGACCAGCTTCACTTCGCTATCGAACTTGCGCAGACGCCCTCCTACGGCGTCGAGTGCCTTCAAAACGCGGGTTTCCAGGTCATCGGGATGCAGAGAATAGAGAAGAAGCAGGTTGCGGACGATTGGGTCCTGGCCGAATCTGTGGATGATCGCCTTGCCCGGCGCTCCCGCTTCCCTTCCTGATTCAGAGACAAGCTCCATCATTCGTTCCAGCCCCGCGCCATGGACTTCCATAAGAAGCTGGACCAGCTCCCGGGCCGCAACTTTTGAACCGCCGCCCGGCATCTGGTCGAGTTCGCCGACCAGGGTGCCGAGCCGCCGCATCTTTTCCTGAAATTCTTTTTCGCTCAGCCACGCCACTCCTTCTCTGAGCGCCACAGAACGAGAACGCGGCCCCAATGAGACAAATCCATGATTCAGGCCCTACACGTCTCGCTCATCGCCCACCATCTCCTCGATGTGAGTCTTGCAGTCACTTAATGCTGTTGCAGCCCGAACATCGGAGAATGATGCGTCTCCAGCACCTTGCCATTCCCCAGATACATGTGCACGCCGCAGGGCAAGCATGGATCGAAGCTTCTGACCGCCCGCATGATATCGATGCCCTTGAAGTTCTCCGGACCGTTTTCCTCGAAGATCGGCGTGTTCTGCACCGCGTCTTCGTACGGGCCGGGCGTGCCGAAGCTGTCGCGCGGATTGGCGTTCCAGGGGGTTGGAGGATACGGATGATAGTTGGCGATCTTGTGATTGCGAATCACCACGTGATGCGACAACACTCCGCGAACGGCCTCGTGGAAGCCGCATCCGATCGCTTCTTCCGGAACCTTGAAATCATTCCACGTCTTGGTTCTGCCGGCATGCAACTCGGCAAGCGCCTGTTCGGCGAAGTGAAGAGCGGCCGCAGCGGCATAGGCCTGGAAGTAAGTGCGAGCACGATCGCGTTCAATCGCATTGCTCCACTTGGGAATCTTCCACTCGAACTCGACTTCGGGCTTTGACATCGTCTTGGGAAGATAGATCTTTACGCTGTGGCCGGTGGCCTTGATGTAGCCGATGTCCACGATGCCGGCCAGTGCGGTCGCCCAGAAGCGCGCAATGGGGCCGCCGCCGGTATCGAGCGCCAGATAGTCTTCCGTGCGCTTGTCGTACCAACGGGGAGACATGACCCAGGTGTACTTGCCCGCAAAGTCGCGCTTCTGCGGCCTCGGGAACGTGCTCTGGTTCCAGGGATGCCGTTGATCCACGGGATTGCCCAGCGGGTCCTTCTTCACAAAAGGTTCTGAGTTCTGCCAATCGTCGTAGTACGAGCTGCCCAGCAGAATGCGGATATTCAGGTTGATGTCCACCAGGTCGGTCGTAACCAGCTCGCCGTCCACCACCACGCCGGGAGTTACGAACATGCCGCGGCCCCAATCGGTCATTTTCTCGTAGGTGTAGTCGCAGACATCGGGATTGTTGAACGATCCCCAGCAACCGAGAAGAATCCGCCGCCTTCCGACCTCTTCATAACCGGGGAGGGCTTCGTAGAAGAAATCGAAGAGATCGTCATGCAGCGGCACAACCTTCTTCATGAATTCCACGTACTTCATCAGCCGGACGATGTAATCGGTGAAGAGTTGAACCGTCGGCACGGTACCCACCCCGCCTGGATACAGCGTGGAGGGATGCACGTGGCGTCCTTCCATCAGGCAGAACATCTCCCGGGTCATGCGGCTCATCTGCAGCGCTTCGAGATAGAACGCTCCCTTGAAGGGATTGAGCGCCGTCATGATGTCGCCGATGGTGCGGTAACCGTGCAGTTCAGCGTGCGGCGCGGCGGTTTTTTCCGCCTTTTCCCAGACGCCGGGGTTGGTCTCCTTCACCATCTGCTCACAGAAGTCCACGCCCACCAGATTGTCCTGGAAGATGTTGTGGTCGAACATGTACTCGGCCGCTTCACCCAGGTTGACGATCCATTCGGCAATCGGGGGCGGCTTTACTCCAAACGCCATGTTCTGCGCATAGGTGGCGCAGGTGGCATGGTTGTCGCCGCAGATGCCGCAGATGCGGCTGGTGATGAAGTGAGCGTCGCGGGGATCTTTTCCCTTCATGAAAATGCTGTAACCGCGAAAGATCGAGGAGGTGCTGTGACATTCAGCAACCTTCCGTTTGCCGAAGTCGATCTTGGTAAAGATGCCGAGGCTGCCGACGATCCGTGTAATCGGATCCCAATTCATCTCTACTAACTGGCCTTGGCTTCGTGGCTTCTTCCTTAGTGTCAGCGGTAATCGTGCCCATCTTGGTGGCTCCTTTGTCAGTCTTGGGTTAGTAGGAACTTGGGTGATAGCCGGTTGTCAGTTCAGCACGCGGGTGCCGCCACTTAGGCTCTTGATTCACAGTGTCGTTGGTCATCGACCGGAGAGCGCGAATCGCCTGGCCGTAAATGCCGATCGCCGCGGTCGAGACCTTCGCGCCGGGAGGCTCGTCCATGAAGGGCATGAATTTATCCGGGAAGCCGGGCATGGTGCAGCCGATGCAGATGCCGCCCACGTTGGGGCAGCCGCCGATTCCGGCCATCCAGCCCCGTTTGGGCACGTTGCAGTTCACCACCGGTCCCCAACAGCCAAGCTTCACGATGCACTTGGGAGAGCCGTAAGAAGTGGCGAAATCGCCCTGTTCGTAGTACCCGGCGCGGTCGCAGCCATCGTGCACGGTCTTCCCGAACAGCCATGTGGGCCGCAGTTGATCATCCAGCGGGATCATCGGAGCGAGGCCGGCGACCTGATACAGCAGGTAGAGAACCGTTTCCATGAAATTGTCCGGCTGCACCGGGCAACCAGGAACATTCACGATGGGGAGTCCCGCCTTGGATTTCCAGTCCCAGCCCAGATAATCGGCCAGGCCCATGCATCCTGTGGGGTTGCCCTCCATGGCGTGAATGCCGCCATAGGTGGCGCAGGTGCCGCAGGCGACGACAGCGAGCGCCTTCGGAGTCAGGCGATCAATCCATTCGTTGGTGGTAATCGGCTGGCCGGTGTTGGGATTGGTTCCCAGTCCCGCCCAGTAGCCCTCTTTCTTGATCTTCTCGTTGGGAATGGAACCCTCTACGACCAGGACGAACGGATCAAGTTTCCCCTGTTCCGCCATGTACCAGTACTTGAGAAAATCGTCGCCGTTCTCGTAAGCGAGGACAGGATTGTGCAGATGCACTGTCGGCAAGCCGGGAATTGCGCCTAACAGAACATCTTCGACGCTGGGCTGCGTCGCCGCGGTAATCGATACCGAATCTCCATCACAACCCAGACCGGCCGTAATCCAGAGTATGTGTACTTCCGCCACGGCGGGTTTCTTCTGCGTAACTCGACCGTAAGGCGCTGCTTGCTCTGCCATATGCTGGACTCTCCTCTCGAATTGGTGACGCTTTTCGCAAGGATGGCAGGCAGAGTGCCACACGTCGCCGCCACCAGCGAACAAGCCATAAAAACAGAAGCCGGCTTCGACTCACAAGCAGGACTGGCCCTATTTCTTCTTCATACCAAATACTTGCAGCGGTATAAGGGATTCCCCGATGGGATCCCCAAACGCGGTTAGAGCCGCAAAAGCATCAGGAAGGCCATCATCCTAGCCCTTGGTCATCCCGAGCGAAGTCGAGGGATCTGCGCAGTTTCCCGCTTCCCCGAACGCGACAAATGCACCGTGGCGAGTACGATCTGCAAGGTCCGGCGATTTCCCGCGGCCTTCGTGAATGAATACCGGCCGTTACGATGTTTTTCGCTGATGTTCGATTGAATGGCGTGTTGGACCAGCTCGCGTCCGCTGTGCAGAGACAGCTTCTCTTTGATATGAGCCTGGTAGGTTTCGACTGTTTTTATGCTGAGGTGCAGTTTCTCGGCAATCTGGCGCGTGCTGCGGCCTTCGCCGATCAGGCGGAACACCTCAAGCTCACGATCGGAAAGAGCGGAGAGGCGGGAATTCATGTCCGCCGAAGCGCCGCTGATGTATTGGTGAAGCAGCTTGTTTGCCATTCGATCGCTGAGGTAGATGTCTCCGCCGAGAATACGCCGCACGGCGACCAGGACTTTCTCCGTGGCCTCCTGCTTCATGATGTAGCCATTGGCGCGGGCCCGCAGCGCGCGCTCGGCATAAATTGACTCGTCATGCATGGAGAGGATCAACACGGGAAGGTTCGGATATAACGTCCGGAGGTTCTTCAACAGGTCCAGTCCGTCCGGACCATTCAGCGAGATGTCCGCAATCAGGATGTCCGGCTTTTTCGCCGCGATCTCCCTCATGGCGGTCTGCGCCTCTTCAGCCTCGCCGCAAACCGTAAGATCCTGTTCCCGGTTAATCAACAACGCCAGCCCCTGACGCAATAGGGGATGGTCATCCACTATGAAGACAGTCTTCTTCTTAACTCGCGGTGACACCTTGCGACTTGGTGGTCTCGAGCCATGCGAATGCTATCCACTGTCTCTCACCGGAAAGGTACAGGTGACGACCGTTCCTCGCGTAGTGTCTCGCCGTACTTCAAGCGTCCCGCCGATCATTCCTGCCCGGTAATTCATGATGTGCAAGCCCATGCCCTGGGTATTCGCAGGATTTTCCGCAATGCCCTTACCGTCATCTTTTATCAGCAATGTGCCCCGGCCCTGTTCGGCCGTCAACTGAATCAGGACTTTCCGTGGGTCGCCATGCTTGATCGCATTATTCACCGCTTCCTGAGCGATGTGATAGAGATGCGTGGCCATCGTGTCATCGTGAATCAGGACAGGCGTTTCACACTGAAAGCGGCATGATACTCCAAACAGGTCTTCTACTTCAGCCGCCCACAGCTGCAATGCGGACATCAGGCCCTGGGAATCGGAAACTACCGGAAGCAGTCCCCTGGCCAATTCGCGAGTCTTATGAATCGCTTCGTTCACCAGCTTCACAATCTTGGCTGCATCCTCAGTTTCTGACCTCTTTTGCTCTGCCAACTTCGCTTCATGCACCTTGGCCATGAATGCGATCCCGGTCAGATGCTGGCCCAGACCATCATGCAGGTCCTGCCCAATTCGCCGCTGTTCTCTCGCGCTTATATCCAGGATTGCCTTTTCCAGATGCTTTCGTTCGGTGATGTCGATACCGGTGGCGATGATGTACTGGGCCGTCTCTCCATTGCCCGGAAGCAGCGTACTCGACCAGGCAATCAGCCGCTGATCTCCATGCCGCGTAACCCAACAGGTCTGATAGTCCTGAGGAAGAAGATCCGTACGCAGCACCTCAAAAGTGGCCCGGAAGCGATCTGTCTCCTCGGGAAGGAGAAACAGGTCCCAGATACATTTGCCCTGAACCTCCTCCATCGAATATCCAGTGGTAAGTTCACAAGCCGGGTTGAACCGTAAGATACGTCCTTCGCTGTCGAGGACGACGACCAGTGCTCCTACCGTGTCCAGGATTGCGGAGACGAAGTTACGTTCTTCCTGGAGCTCCTCTTCGATGCGTTTGATATCTGAGATGTCGAAGGCAACGCCATGAATACACCAGGGGCGGCCGTCTTCCCGCCGCATCATTCTGGCGTCGCAATGAAACCAGATAACGCGGCCATCGCGCGCAATCACTCGATATGCGGATCGCAGCGGCTTGCCCGAGAGGAACATCTCGGCAGCTTCCAGGCTCCAGCGTTGCTTGTCATCGGGGTGAATGTGTTGATACCAGCGAACCGGATCTTCCAGCCATTCTTCTCGCGAATATCCGAGGGCGGCTTCAATCTGCGGGCTCACATACGCCTCGCTGATACCCCGGTCGAGATAAGCCATGAAGACCACCGCCGGTATCTGCTCCAACAAAGCACGGTATTTGGCCTCAAGGTTTGGCGCTTGCGCATCCGCAGCCGGTTCTCGCCCATTTTCAATGAAATGATCCAGGACAGGAGCAGGATTCAAGGCCGGGTCGGCAAATACTCTCGCCAGATCGAGAAGGACAGCTTCCGCTTCGGCAATATCCGGCAGGCCTGCCTCGGCGTCAGCGAGCTGACTTTTGCTGCTCTTCGGTTTTCGAACGGTTCGCGCAAACGAAGACATTTTCACTCCAGAAGCCGCATGTTCGCTCGCTCGTCTCCCGCCATCAGCGAGTTGTCCCGGAATCATTCTGATTGCCCGGAGCATGGCGCCTTTGCCGCCAGCTTGGCTCCTTATTGAGCGATGCCTGGGTAAAGCGGCGCAACGCATGAATGGCCCGCCCATAAGTTTGGACGGCGGCGGAAGACAACAATGAGCCCGGGGGCTGATTCATGAACGGCATAAACTTGTCCGGAAATCCCGGCATCGTGCATCCGATGCAGATGCCTCCAACATTGGGGCATCCGCCGATGCCCGCCATCCAGCCACGCTTGCCCACATTGCACTGCACCACCGGCCCCCAGCATCCCAGCTTTACGATGCAAAGCGGCGATCCATACTCTTCCGCAAACTGCGCCTGCTCATAGTAGCCGCCGCGATCACAGCCTTCATGCACGGTGCTGCCGAAGAGCCAGGTAGGACGCAGGGCGTCATCGAGCGGGATCATGGGCGCGCGCCCGGCAGCCATGTGGAGCAGATAAAGCAGCGTCTCCATGAAATTGTCCGGCTGAACGGGGCATCCGGGAACGCAAACGATGGGAATATCGCCCTTGCGAGCGCCACTGCCAACCAAGATAATCGGGCAGCCCCATGCATCCGGTCGGATTGCCTTCCATGGCATGAATTCCGCCGTAGGTCGCGCAGGTTCCCGCAGCAATCACCGCCCATGCTTTCGGCGCCAGCCGGTCGATCCATTCACATGTCGTAATGGGCTGACCAGTTGACTGGTCCGTGCCGAACGATGCCCAATAGCCTTCCTCCTTATTGGTTTCATCCGGAATCGAGCCCTCCATCACGAGAATGAAAGGGTTCGATTTCCCTTCCGCCGCCAGATGGAAATGCTTCATGAAGTCGTCGCCAACCTCGGAGGCTGAGAAAGGGATTATGGAAATGCACCTTGGGAATCCAGGGAAGGGCTCCCAGGACGATGTCCTCGATACTGGGCTGCGTGGCCGCCGTCATCGCGATTGTGTCCCCGTCGCAACCCAGGCCTGCGGTGATCCATAGAACGTCTATTTCCGAAATGGGTGACGATTTGCGATCCGAGCGGCGAGCAGGTCCCATGACGAGAATGGCTTCCTTTCCATGCGGAACGCAGCGCCGCATCGAAAACTTGACGCGTCCATCTTGGGCCTCAAACCCGATTTAGGCAAGCCGGGCCGCTTGACCTGGGAAAGAGCCTGAATCGTTCCGCCGGGGTCACCGAAACCGCTCATCGAGGGGCATCGCCGGCGCTCGAGCTCGGCGTTCCGACTGTAACAACGCCCGCCCCATGCTTGTGTTCGTGGTTGCAGAGAATGTGCGCGAGGGACTCAGGATCTGATCCTTACGTGCATTGCGCTTAGGTCTCGCCATGCCCAGGGGCTGAAGCCCCGATTCCTTTCAGCGATGCGCGGCATGGCTAAAGGCCATGCCCTGATACAAAGCCAACGTATTTCCAGAGGATCCTACACCCGATGGAATGGATCGAAGATGATTTTGTGTCAGGAGCCTCCTTCGGCCAGGAAAAATGTAGCAACTCCAGCGGACGGCCTTCAGGCCGTCCATAAAGCCGCAGAACGAGTGCGGCTTTACAGGGTGCGGAAAAACTCATCTTTCTGAAGGGTACGGCCTTTAGGCCCTACGCAAATGCTTTGAAATGAACTCAACTTTAGAGGTGCGCAGATTAAATTTCAGAATCGATTGTCCATTTTGGGCTCTCCCCAACGACTATCTTACGAACGAGCAGCCGTACACCGTTCCGGAGGAAGCAAATGAAATACCTGTGCATGGTTTTTTTTGACGAGAAGAAGCTGAACGCGTTGTCCGAAAGCGAGTTGCAAGCTCTGGATGACGAAAGCCTGGCCCATGACGAAACGCTCAAGAAGCATGGCCACCTGCTGGCGGCTCAGGCGCTGGAATCCGTTCAAGCTGCAACCACCGTGCGGCTTCGCAACGGCAAAGTGTCCGTCACCGATGGGCCTTTTGCCGAGACCAACGAACAGATCGGCGGTTTCATTCTTATCGAGGCGAAAGATCTGAATGAGGCCATCCAGTTGGCCTCAAAGATCCCGGTAATCCGCCTCGGCGGCATTGAAGTGCGCCCCATCAAGGAACTAACCAGCAGTAAATAAGGAGGAGATCGATGTGTCCACTATGTATCTCATCCATGGCCCTGGCGGTCGCCGGCGCAACTTCAGCTGGAGCCGTAAGCACGTTCGTGGCGCGAAGTTTCGCTCGCATCCCCGGGGAAACAAAACGCAACCATCTGCATCCAAGGAGACAATCCGTCATGACCACGAACCTGACTGAGCGCCCGAAGGTCGTCTCGCGCGCTGAATGGCTATCCGCCCGCAAGGAATTATTAATCAAGGAAAAACAGCTGACCCGTCAACGCGACGAGATCGATCGCCAGCGCCGCGAGTTACCCTGGGTCAAGGTGGAGAAGAACTATTTCTTCGCTGGTCCCAATGGACAGCAGACTCTAGCCGATCTCTTTGCCGGCCGGACTCAGCTCATCATCTCCCATTTCATGCTCGGTCCCGGTTGGAAGGAGGGCTGTGTAGGCTGCTCCTTCCGCTCCGACCACGTGGAGGGCGCTCTGCTACACCTGGAGCATCACGACGTGTCGTTGGTGACGATTTCGCGAGCACCGTTCGCAGAGATCGAGGCCTTCAAAAAACGCATGGGCTGGCGCTTCCCCTGGCTCTCGTCGTATGGCAGCGACTTCAACTACGACTATCACGTGTCGTTTACTAAAGAGGAAGCCGCAACGGGAAAGGTCTACTACAACTATGAATCTCGCGGGTTCGTGAGCGAGGAACTATCTGGCCTCAGCGTCTTCTACAAAGACGAGACCGGCAAGATCTTTCACACCTATTCCACCTACGGGCGGGGGGACGAGATGGTGGACACCACGTATATGTATCTCGATCTCACGCCGATGGGCCGCAATGAAACCGGTCCTCACTACAACCTGGGCGACTGGGTGCGGCATCATGACAAGTACGACCCCGAATTTCCTGTCAGGGCTTGATGGAATCAGCGAACTGCATGCGGCTTTCTTTGAGGAAAGCCGCACACGCGGCCATCGCTAGCCGTTCGCTAGCCGGGATTTCCGGGTGCCCCATCCTTCGCGCTTTTTGCGAAGGGTGGGATATCACGAACCTCGATACGCGACCGTGTGCATCGAGATTCGTGGCCTCCCAACCCTTGCCGGAAAAGCACCGTCAATGACCCCGAATTTCCTACTGCGCGGCACCAGCCATGGTTGCATGTGCGGCTTTCTTTACGGAAAGCCGCATGAGGTTTGTTGACCCCACCAAGCCTCATAGGAAATCGGGGGGATGGGGCACCCCTGGATTTGTTGCACTTTCCGCAGTTTGACAAGAAGTCCTGTTCTCACTTGCTCTGAGTCGTTGGGAGAAATCCGGACTAGAGCTGCGTGGCAGGAATCCGGGTCGTGGCGTGTACGCACGAGCCTATCTGACTGCGTGGCAATGGCTCCAGATATGATGGAGTTCGATCAGGAGCCGCCCATGGGCCTGCCGCGGAAAGGTGAGGATGCCGCCGAACGAGTGAGCGAGATTGTGGACGCGGTCTACCGTTCTGACTCGCGCCGCGTGCTCGCCACGCTCATTCGCCTGTTGGGCGACTTCGATCAGGCCGAAGAAGCCATGCACGATGCCTTCGCCGCGGCGGTGGAACAATGGCCGCAGAACGGCGTGCCTGACAACCCCCGCGCTTGGCTGGTCTCGGCAGGACGATTCAAAGCCATCGACGGCATGCGCCGTCGCGCCAGGTTCGATGCAACCCTGGCCGAGCTTACGCAGCAGCTTGACGGGAAGACGATCGACCCCGCGGAGTGGGATGACGAAAGCATCGAAGACGATCGTCTGCGGCTGATCTTTACCTGTTGTCACCCCGCCCTGCCGCCGGATGCCCAGATCGCACTGACATTGCGCGAAATGTGTGGCCTCACCACCGAAGAGATCGCCCGCGCCTTTCTCACCACCGCGCCTACGATTGCCAAGCGCATCGTGCGCGCCAAAGCCAAGATTCGCGATGCGCGCATTCCCTACGAAGTGCCGGAAGGAGCCGATCTTCCGCAACGGCTCGACACCGTGCTCCACGTGATCTATCTGGTGTTTACGGAGGGATACGCGGCATCCTCCGGCGAGTCGCTTACACGGGCCGATCTCTCTCGCGAAGCGATTCGTCTGGGCCGGCTGCTGGTCGAATTATTCCCTGAGCCCGAAGCGCAGGGGCTTCTCGGGGTGATGTTGTTGCACGAATCACGCCGCAGCGCGCGTACCGCGCGCGAGGGCGAGTTGGTCCTGCTGGACGACCAAGACCGCTCGCTCTGGGATCGCGCTCTCATCGATGAGGGCGTCGCGCTGGTGGAGCGTGCCCTCACGTCACGCCGGTTCGGCCCCTACACACTGCAGGGGGCGATTGCCGCCGTCCACGCCGAGGCGCCCACAGCAGCGGCGACGGACTGGCGACAGATCGTGGGACTCTACGACGCGCTGTTGCGCGGAGCCCATCACCGGTGGTGGAACTGAACCGTGCGGTTGCGGTCGCGATGTGCGACGGCCCGCGGGCAGGTCTCACGCTTATCGATGCCATCCTGGCACGCGGACTTCTGGAAGACTATTACCTGGCGCACTCAGCGCGGGCGGATTTGTGCCGGCGGTTGGGAAAAACAGCGGAAGCTCGCGCGTCTTATGAAAAGGCTCTCAGCCTCGCCCGGCCAGAACCGGCGCGGCGGTTTCTCGCCAGAAGGTTGAACGAATTGACGCGTTGAGGCTGGAACAGTTCGAGCGGGGTATGGGATAGAGAGATGAGAGGGTGTGCGGGAAGTGAGAGAGCGCGGTGATCCGAGGGGGAGGTCATGGGCGGTTAAGCAAACTTTTGGAGAACATCGGTAGGTTCCAGCGCACGTTAGGCTGTCGACGCGGAGATCGAAGGGGCGTATAGCAAAATCCATCTGGATATGGAAGAGGGAGAGAGATGGAGGATGCTCAGGAGATTTCATAGAGGAAAGGGGCGGGAGGTGGTGGGCGGCCATAGTCTGCGCGATGCGTGTTGGATTGACTCATCCAAATGATTCCAGTGGGCGTCGGCCGACTCTGCTCAAGAACGGTAATATCAGATCACTGCGCGGAGAGCAACAGTCACGCTCTCACGTGCCGCCCTGACAGCAACAGCGACCGTCTCGCCTGCGGCCATCGTATGCGCGAGTGCCGATCTTTTCCGTGTTCCCGGGTGCTCGAAAGCGACGGTCTCGATCCCACCACCGAAAAGCGTGTGCCTCTCTTCCAGCCGATCGAGCGCGGCGTTCAACTCCGCGACAACTGCCTCGGCCTCATCAGCGACGACGATCAGTTCGAGATTGATCTTCTTGTATAGCATCTCAATACCTCCAGCCTCCAATCTTATGCCTGCCCCGCTCCAAAGCGGAAACTCGGAGATAATCTGCTCACCTTCCAGATTCGTACCGATGAACGCAAACGTAAGAGCCGACTCGTCGGCCTTTCGGACCTTTGATCGCGAAGTATCGAGTTCAGACTGTAAGCGCAGGCCGGGGCAGCGCGAGCCGCGGTGAACGCTCGTGACCATCGGGGTGTAGAGCGCCGTCTCTCTAGAATGACAATTGGCGGTTCTTGCATTCATGGTCCAGGAGCCAGCGTTTGCGCTCGATACCGCCGCCGTATCCCGTAAGTGCGCCGCCGGCCCCGATCACGCGGTGACATGGCACCACCACTCCGATCGGGTTTGCACCGTTGGCAAGTCCCACCGCTCTCACTGCGCTTGGCCGGCCGATCCGCTCGGCGAGCTGCCCATAGGAGACCGTTGTGCCACATGGGATTTCTCGTAGCGCGCGCCACACTTCGCGCTGAAACGACGTACCGGCGGTCTGCGTAGGCAGCGCGTCGATCGCTGCAAGCTTTCCCGCGAAGTAGCTTTGCAGCGCATCCGTCAAGCCGCCAGGATTGTGAACGGACTCAAGCACAAAACCACTCTTGCCATAGTGACGCTGCAGAAGATTTCGTATGCGCTCCGTGTGATCCGTCCACTCCGCAGCCCGCAGGTTTCCATCATGATCCGCGGCGATCATCATCTCGCCGATGGGCGTCTCGAAATGATCCGTCAGTAATTTCAAGATTTCAGGCATACGTTCCTTCTACACTTCCGATTTGAGTCGCATTGGCGTCGCGCAGCGGAGGGATCAATTGGCGAGAGGCAAAAGCCGCTGGAACAATTCATCTCCAAATTTGCGTTGCTCTTCAAGAAAAGGGAATCCGGGGTCCTTCGCGCTTTTTGCGAAGGGTGGGATACCACGAATCTCAATGCACACATTTGCGTTTCCCACCCTTGAACCCAATGAACGGACTCAAGGATGGGCCACCCGTCGTTCTGTTGCGCTAACTACTGTGCCCAACAAAACATCGTAGCCATTCCCCTCAACGTCGATCAGGAAGAAGCGCCGATAACCAGCATCAACCATGCCGTGCCCAGCATGTGGCCGGCGTCACGATCGGGTAATTCTCCGCAAGCGCCAATAGATCGTTGTCTCCGGTGATCAGGTAGTCTGCCCCTGATGCCCGAAAGGTTCCGAGCACTTGCTGGTCGGCAGGATCACGCAGCGTCGCATTCTGTTCAGCATCGGGCTCGACGATGTCAGCGAGGAACATCAGGCTGTCAACCAGATCCCGGATTTCGCCGGGGCTCAGATGCATCCGGGATAGACGCGGCAGCACCCTTGCTGTCTCATCCAGAATGTAGCGCGACAACGCCACATCGAGTCCGCCTTGACGCCAGATGCTGACGATCCGTCCCGGAACACTCCCCGGATATGCCAGTCCTGACACCAGAACATTGGTGTCCAGAACCACTCGTAAACCTGACATCAACTCGATCGTTCTTCGTTCACCAGGGAGTCGATCTCAGCCAGACCTTCCTCGACTGGCACCTTGGCATAAGCCTCCGCAATCCGGTTGCTCAGTGCATCAAAGCGGTCGCGCATACGGCGGATACGGGCAAATAGCTCAGCATCGACCAACGCCGCCACCGGCTTGCCATCCTTATTGATGACGATGCTGTCATTGCGATACTGCACTTGGTTGAGCATCTCACCAAGGTTTTGGCGAAAATTAACGGCGCTCACTTCAGTGATCATGCCGCCCTCCGACCATAATGATTAATATGATCATTATGGTCTGAATCGGGCTTATTGTCCAGTATCCTCTTCCTCCATGGGAATCCGCAGACCATTGGCTTCCGCGAAGCTTCGGGCTGCGGGATAACCGGCGTCCGCATGGCGCAGCACGCCCATTCCTGGATCGGTGGTCAGGACGCGCTCCAGGCGCAGCGCTGCTTCGTCTGTTCCATCGGCCACCACCACCATGCCGGCGTGCTGCGAATAGCCAATGCCCACGCCGCCGCCGTTGTGGATGCTGACCCAGGATGCGCCCGCCGCCGTGTTCACCAGCGCGTTCAGCAGCGGCCAATCGGCGACCGCATCGGAGCCGTCCAGCATGCCCTCCGTCTCGCGATAAGGAGAGGCGACCGATCCGGTATCGAGATGGTCGCGGCCGATCACGATGGGCGCCGAAATTTCGCCCGAACGCACCAGCTCATTCATGGCCAGCCCCAGCTTGGCCCGTTGCCCGTAGCCCAGCCAGCAGATGCGGGCGGGCAACCCCTGGAAGTGAATGCGCTCGCCGGCCAGCTTGATCCAGCGCTTGAGCGCCTTCGTCTTCAGGAAAGAGCGAGAGCACCAGCTGGTCGGTCTTGCGAATGTCTTCCGGATCGCCGGAGAGCGCGACCCAGCGGAACGGCCCCTTGCCTTCGCAAAACAGCGGCCGGATGTATTCCGGCACAAAGCCGGGAATCTCGAAGGCATCTTCGACGCCGGCCAACTTGGCGTTGGTTCGGAGATTGTTGCCGTAATCGAAGACCACCGAGCCGCGGCGCTTCAACTCCAGCATCGCCTCCACGTGCTTGCCCATGGCCGCCATGGAGCGGGCAACATACTTGCTCGCTGTCCTGCTGGCGCAGCGCCAGCGCTGCGTCGAGGCTCATGCCGTTGGGCACGTATCCGTTCAAGGGATCGTGCGCGCTGGTCTGGTCGGTCACGATCTCAGGAATCACATTGCGGCGCAGCAGCTCGGGCAAAACGTCGGCGGCATTCCCTACCAGGCCGACCGAGCGAGCGGCGCCTTCCCTTCTCGGCTTCCGCAAGCAACTGCAGCGCCTCATCGACCGTGGTCGCGATGCGGTCGCAATAGCCGCTTTCGACCCGCTTCTGAATGCGCTTCGGATCCACGTCGATGCCGAGAAAGCGCGCGCCGGTCATGGTGGCGGCCAGAGGCTGCGCGCCACCCATGCCTCCCATGCCGCCGGAGACGATCAGCTTGCCTTCCAGGCTGCCGCCGAAATGCTTGCGGCCGGCCTCGGCAAAGGTTTCGTAGGTGCCCTGCACGATGCCCTGGCTTCCGATGTAGATCCAGGAACCGGCGGTCATCTGGCCGTACATCATCAGCCCCTTTTGCTCCAGCTCGCGAAAGACCTCCCAGTTGGACCATTTGCCGACCAGGTTGGCGTTCGCGATCAGCACCCGCGGCGCCATGGTGTGGGTGCGCAGAATGCCGACCGGCTTGCCCGATTGGATCAGCAGCGTCTCATCGTTCTCCAGGCTCTCGAGCGCGCGCACGATGGCGTGGAAGGAGGGCCAGTCGCGCGCCGCCTTTCCCGTCCCGCCGTAGACCACCAGCTCTTCCGGGGCCTCGGCCACTTCCGGATCGAGATTGTTCATCAGCATGCGCAGGGCAGCTTCCTGCTGCCAGCCCTTGGTGCGCAGCCGGGTTCCTCGCGGCGCGCGAATCGCGTCCTTTATGCGGACCAGCTATCAAAGTCTCCATCGCGAATCCCCTTTGCCAAGCGTTCGATATCTCCTGCAATGACCCGGTCTTCCTCCAGCCGGGGAACCAGCGTGCGCACGAATTGGCGCGCCCGCTCGATCTCCGTCGCGGCCTTGAGCGGCCGGCGGTATTCGAGTCCCTGCGCCGCGGTCATCAGCTCAATGGCCAGAACCTTCTCCGCATTCTCGACAATCTGCTTCAGCTTGAGCGCGGCGGTCATGCCCATGGAGACATGATCTTCCTTGCCGCCGGAGGTGGGCACACTGTCCACGCTCGCGGGATGGGCAAGCACCTTGGCTTCATTCAACAGCGCAGCCGCGGCGACGTGAGCAATCATAAGCCCGGAGGAGAGGCCCGGCGTCTGCGCGAGAGAAAGGCGGGCAGGCCCTCGTTGACGTCGGGGTTGATGAGCCGGTCGATCCTGCGTTCGCTGATGCTCATCAGGTCGGTCACCGCGATGGCGGCATAGTCCAGCGCCAGGCCCAGCGGCGCGCCATGGAAATTGCCTCCGGAGAGCACCTCACCGGTCCGGCCAGCCGCAGAAGATCAGCGGATTGTCGGTCGCCGATCCGGTTTCGATCTCGATCACCTCGCGCACATGCTGCAGTGCGCCCCGCGCCGCTCCGTGCACCTGCGGCATGCAGCGGAGGCAATAGGCGTCCTGCACTCGCGGATCGTTCATCCGGTGAGACTCGCGAATCTCGCTGTCGCGCAGCAGCGCACGCAGGTGCGCGGCTGCCTGCATCTGGCCGGGATGCGGCCGTGCCTGGTGAATGCGCTCATCGAAGGCCACCGGCGTGCCGCGCAAGGCCTCCAGCGCCATGGCGCCGGCCAGATCGAAGAGCTGGTTCACGCGCACCGCGCGCAGCACGGCCAGACCGCCCACCGCGGCCATGGCCTGGGTTCCGTTGAGCAGCGCCAGGCCCTCCTTGGCTTCGAGCACCAACGGAGTGAGGCCGGCCTTGGCAAGCGCCGCCTGGGCCGGCATCCTCGCGCCCTGGAAAAACACTTCGCCTTCCCCGATGAGCACCAGGGCAAGATGCGCCAGGGGCGCCAGATCTCCGCTCGCGCCCACCGAGCCTTTGGCCGGGATGACCGGATGCACGCGGCGGTTGAGCAAGCCGATGAGCAATTCGATCAGTTGGTAGCGGACGCCGCTCAATCCTTTGGCGAGGACGTTGGCGCGCAGCAGCAGCATGGCGCGCACCTCGGCCTCTTCCAGCGGCTCGCCCAGCCCGCAGGCGTGGCTGCGCACCAGGTTGCGTTGCAACTGCTGCAGGTCTCCCGCTGCCGATGCGCACATCGGACAATTTGCCGAAGCCGGTGTTGATGCCATAGGCCGTTTCGTTGCTGGTGACAATGCGCTCCACCACGGCTTGCGACGCCGCAATTCGCTGGCCGCGCCGCCGGCGCAATGGCTGCGTCCATCGAGCCGCTGGCCACCTGGCTGATCTGCTCGAGCGAGAGTGGCTGCCCGTTCAGTTCCAGGACGCCGAGGGTGAGACCCGTTGTCATGCTGACCATCGTAAGAGGTTGGGCGACAACTTGGCCAGACTGATACGGGCCACTGCAACAACAGTCAAAACAGCTGGACAACCGGCTTCGGCATGCCTGCTCAAACATCTGACAACCCGGACATCTGTCCTGGCAATTCGGAACGACACCCAATGGACCTGTCATGGCAGCCTCAACCAAAGCTTTCAGCTTCTGCGTCAAATCTATGAATATTTGTCAGGAAGAACCAAAGCCGAATAGCGTCGCTGCCCGGTTTTTTCCTTGGGATCGGAACAGCTCTTTGCGGACGAAAGCAGAACCCTGGCCCGATTATCTGCGTCCGTGGCCTATCCCGGCGCTGCATTCTACCGCTCCCGCAGGCAGCTACCCGGTGCGGTCCGGGGCCCGGGACCACGGAATTCATCATTATCCGCGTTTTCCCTGTTGCGTTTCGCGTCTTTCCGTCGGAAACTGCGAGGAAGAGCTTAAACGGGGATTTGGTGACGTATGCATCCAACGGCTTTGGAGAAGAGTGGGTTCACCACAACTCTTAACATGGCCCTAAGCTCCACCGCTCCCGAGCGGTCAGCCGAAATGCTGCACCGCAAGCAGCTCGCCCGTTTCGGTAAGTGGTTGTATCGATTGGGTTTCGTGCCCGGCACGGCGGGTAACCTCTCGGTTCGCCTGAGCCATGACCGCATCCTCGCCACGCCCACCGGGATGAGCAAGTGCCTGCTCAAGGCTGTCGGACATGGTGGTGGTCGACATGGAGGGCCATCGGGTCGGCGAAAGCCGCAACGTGACCAGCGAAATCGGCATGCACCTGGCGATTTATCACCAACGGCCAGACGTGCAGGCGGTGGTCCATGCCCATCCGCCCATCGCCACCGGGTTTGCCTCCTGCGGCCTGGCACTCGAAGAACCCCTGTGCTCGGAGATCGTCATGGCGCTCGGCTCCATTCCGCTGGCGCCCTACGCGACCACCGGAACGGCCGACGTTGCCTCCAGCATCCAGCCCCTGATCGTCGATCATGACGCGGTCCTGCTCGCCAACCATGGCGTGGTCACCGCCGGCGACACGCTGCAAGATGCCTTCATGCGCATGGAAACGGTGGAGCACTTTGCCCACATCTGCCTGGTTGCGCGCCAGCTGGGCTGCCCCCAGCCCCTCTCCTGCGACCATCTGCAACAACTGGCCGAAGCTCGCTCCCGTTACCAGAGGAACGCCGCTCCCGGTTGCTGACAGGCCGCTGCTTCAGGACGAAGTAGGCTGGGGAAAACACGATCAATGAAGGGTACCGGACGGGTGGCCCATCCCCCGGATTTCCTTTAAGGCTTGGTGGGGTCAACGAACCTCATGCGGCTTTCCTTAAAGAAAGCCGCACACGCTGCCATGGCTGGGGCCGCGGAGTAGGAAATCCGGGGTCAAGCCTTGTTTTGGCTTGAGTGGGATAGCAGCCCGAAACTCAAGCCCATCCCCTTACGCACAAAGCCCGTTCCCCTATGCTCAAGCCCGTTCGCTACAAAACCGGAGACATAATCAGAGGTTCCTTGTACAAGTCTCTGTAGCATAGATAGAGGAGACCCTTCGGGGCATGACCACTCAGATCGTCGCCAACAATGAGGTCGAGCGCCCCGGCCTGATCAAAGAAGGAGCGGTCGTTCGTGTGCTCACCGCCGTGAGCTTCTGCCATCTGCTGAATGACACGATGCAATCGCTGCTTCCTTCCATCTATCCCATTCTGAAGACCTCGTTCCATCTGAACTTTGGCCAGATTGGTCTGCTGACCCTGACTTTCCAGATGACGGCATCGATCCTGCAGCCTTTTATCGGCCACTATACCGATCGCAGGCCCAGGCCCTACTCGCTACCCGTCGGCATGGTTTTTACGCTACTGGGTCTGCTGTTGCTGGCCGTTGCACCCAGCTTCGTATTGCTGTTGCTGGCTGCTTCGTTGATTGGCATGGGCTCTGCTGTATTCCATCCCGAGTCGTCGCGCGTGGCGCGTCTTGCGTCCGGCGGCCGGCACGGAACGGCACAGTCGCTCTTTCAGGTAGGAGGAACTACTGGAGCCGCGATCGGGCCGCTGCTCGCTGCTTTTGTTGTGTTGCCGCATGGGCAAGCGTCGGTGGCATGGTTTTCGTTGTTGGCTCTGTTGGGAATCATCGTGTTGACGCAGGTAAGCCGCTGGTACAAGGCTCGCTTGCAGCATCTGCAAAGGAAGCCCGCAAAGCACGCGGAAGGAGCCACTGGTTTGCCGCGTAAGAACGTGGCCTCGGCAATCGCCGTTCTGGTCGCGCTGGTCTTCTCCAAGTATTTCTATCTGGCCAGCTTTACCAGCTATTACACCTTCTATCTGATGACCCGCTTTCACGTTTCCGTGCGCAGTTCGCAAATCCATCTGTTTGCTTTTCTGGGCGCGGTCGCCGCCGGAACGATGATTGGAGGGCCGATGGGCGATCGCATCGGGCGCAAGGCGGTGATCTGGTGCTCCATTCTTGGTGTCTTGCCCTTCACCTTGCTGCTGCCGCACGCCAGTCTCTTTTGGACCGGGGTGTTGAGCGTGATCGTCGGCTTTGTTCTTGCCTCAGCCTTCCCGGCAATCATTGTCTACGCGCAGGAACTCGTTCCCGGAAGAGTGGGAATGATCTCCGGACTCTTTTACGGCTTTGCCTTTGGCATGGGCGGTATCGGCGCAGCCGTTCTCGGCCGGGTCGCGGACGCAACCAGCATCCTCTTCGTGTACCGGCTGTGCGCGTATCTTCCAGCAATTGGATTATTGACGGCATTCCTCCCCAATACTTCGCGGAGTTACCGGCGGGATGAGGCAGCGCATGAGGCACTCGGGGTGAACTAATTTTTCTGTGCCGGATCGTGGCAAACCGTATCAGGCTGCTTTTGACATAGACTGCGTTTGATGAAGCCTATGTCTTTTCTCCTCTGCCTGCTATTGGTCGCCAGTGCTGCTGAACCCGGCCCATTCGCGCGGTCAACACAGATGATCGTGGTGACCACCTCGGACTGGAACGCAGTGGAAGGACGGTTGGTGCGATACGAGCGCGCGACGCGGCGTGAGCCATGGCGGCCCATAGGCGAGCCGATCCCCATTGTGGTCGGCAAGAATGGCTTGGGCTGGGGCATCGGCATGATCGCGACCGATGACCCCAAGCTTCGCGCCGCTTCCGACCCGGTAAAGAAGGAAGGAGACGGCAAGGCGCCCGCCGGCGTCTTCGCCCTGGGCACCGCTTTCGGCTACGCGCCGCAAGCAATGCACGGGTTAAAGATGCCCTATCTGAGCCTGACCCCATCGATCGAATGCGTGGACGACATTGGCTCGAAGTACTACAACCGCGTAGTCGACCGCTCCGCCGTCGCTCCCGACTGGAACAGCTCTGAGCACATGCGGAGCGTCGACCTCTACCGCTGGGGCATGGTTGTGGATCACAATGGCACGGTCACGGAGGTCAACGCTCGTCCGCCCACGCCGGGAGGCGGCTCGTGCGTCTTTCTTCACATTTGGCGCGGTCCCGGCCAAGGCACCGCAGGCTGCACTGCCATGCCACAAGTCGAGTTGGAGACCCTGCTCACTTGGCTCGATCCAATACGCAAGCCACTGCTGGTACAACTTCCGGCGCCGGAATATGGGCGGTTGATCCATCTCTGGAAGTTGCCGGCACTCCCGCGTTAAGCAGCGGAGAAAGAGCCCTAATTTCCGAGATCTTCAAACTTCACATTCTGGATTGGATACTCTTTCCAATCCTTGTAGTCGAAGTGCCACCACTCGGTGGGGTTCACCTTGAAACCCTGCCTTTCCATGGCTTGGCGCAGCAGAGCGCGTCGAGCACGCTCTTCGGCCGTACCTCCAGCGTAGTCGGCATAGGCGCGTGCGGTCATCTCGTCGTATCCGCTGGGCATCTTCACTTCTTTTCCTGTTGCCAAGTCGTATAAGGAAAGGTCTACGGCGCATCCGCGGTTGTGGTTGGAACCCGTTGCTGGATTGGCTACGAAAATCTTTTTGTCGTCAGGCGTAGCCTTCCAGAAGATTTCCGTTACGTACCACGGCCGGTAGCCATCGTGGATGATCAAACCATATCCGCGAGCCTTGAGCTCGTGTTGGGCGCGGACCAGCGCTTCCGCAGCCGGACGCTGAAGGAACGCCCTCGCCTGGGTATACACGGGAGTGCCCAGAAAATTGTTCGTGGTGGCATAGCGAATATCGAGCTTGATTGTGGGATCGAGCTTCACCAATTCCACCAGCTCAGGTTTGCGGAACCTTCCCTGCTCCCGTGGCGGCTGCGCTTTAAGCGCCTCTGCGCGCAACTCCTCCACCGGACGCAGAGGCGTGATGCGGAAGCTGGCCTCTTGCGCGAAGCCCAGCTGCAGCAGAAGAAGAACACCACCAAGGCAAATGCGGCGGACTGGCAAACGTTTCATCGGATTCAAACTACTCACGAGGTTTGGGTAAGCGTGTATTCGAAGTCATAGAAATGTCTTCCGTCAGTGATCTTGATGGTCATCGCACCGATAAGCCCTGTCAGTTCCTCCGTGCCGGAGTCGGGTACGACCGTCACGTTCAATTGGGGAACGCCTCGGGTCATCGTTCCGCTGTGCTGGAGCGCGAAGGCTCCGCTGCGGCCATCAAGCGCACCGCTAACCCACTCGATCGCGACATAACCTGCGGAGCCTTTCACCTGCGTCATTGCGGTCAGCATCTCCACCTTGCTGGTCGCCGCGAGGCCGCCTTGGAATTGTTTCTCGAGGGACATTCTGCCCACGATCGGCGCTTCTCCGTTCGGCGCCTGAGGAATGACCTTTACCTCGAACGTTCCGCTTGCATGATTCATGGCTACCACCTCTATAGGCCGACGATGACGGTTGGTTTCCATCGCTTTCAACAGACGCGCACCACGTCGATCCCCAGCAGCTTTGCCAGCTTTTCCAGACGCGACCCAAGGTGGCCTATGCCGACAGCGCAATGGTGAGCCGGCCCCTGCACGTTCCATGCATTCACAAAGCCTCTCGCTCCTAGAGAGAAGCGATAGCGGCTGTTGGTGTTGCCTATCTGCAGAATCTCGCCGGGCACCGATTCACCCTCCGCCAGCAACAGTTTGAAACCGTGCTCCCGCTCTTCGGCTACCGAGAGTAGCGTGACCGGTCCGCATTTGACTGACATCTCGACCGAGAGCCCCCGGCCTACTTTACCGTGATAGACCCCCAGCGGCCGCACCTTGGTCTTACCCTGGGCGATCGCGGTGTGACCCGGACCATCGTGCCCCATCAGAACCAGATCGTCGTTGAAGTCGATGGCATAGTACTCGGTGAAGGAGCCGCCCGCACCGAAGCCTTGCATGATCTTCATGGCGACGACGTTTTTTGTTTCGTACTCGCCCGCGACCGGTATGCCGCGCGCCGTCAGCATCGAGCTGCCCAGGATGATGGAGCTGATCGTATCTTCATTCGCCTCTACTCCGGAGCCTTTGTAGTAGTAGGCCAGCGATGTTAACTCGTGCTCCGTGACGAAGCGGTCAAGTGCCACCGAAGTGCCTGCCGCACGGCGCAATTCCGTGGCTGAGCAATCTGCTTGTATCTCGAAGTGCGATGCAAACTCCGCCAGGCGCCGGCCGATCTCGGGCTCGGAGACCTGCAGCCGCATGTTGGTCAGCTCGTCGACCTCGAGCAGCTCGACGTGACTGCCGAAGGTAATGCATAGCTGGGTGAGGTCGGTCACAATGTCAAGCATGCCGTTGTAGTAGTGGCCCATTAAGCCGATGCGGCCATGGCTCAGTACACGGGCCACCTGCGCGGCTTGCACCCACTCGCGGATCTCCTGCTCGGAGACCGGATCCTGCTCGAGCACGCCCGTTACCTGGTGAAACGGGATGCGCGCGCGAGACATGACGTTGGCAATTTCCGGAACGGGACATGCGGAGCAGTACGCCAGCCACTCGCCGGTCATGGCGGCGCGGTCGTGCATTTGATTCATCGCGGCGTAGTCGATCGCCGCTCGCGGCTGCAGGTTCAGGACCACGACTGGCACTTTGGCGCGCTGCAGGACCGGCAGCACGGTGGACGAGACGGCGTAGGTGGTCACATAGAGGAAGAGCAGATCGATATCGGCCTGGCGAAAAGCGTGCCCTGCCCCCACGGCGGCTTGTGGTGTATCCACCAGTCCCAGGTTCACCAACTCGACTTCAGGGCCTTGCAACTGTTCGCTCACACGCTCGACATATCCTTCGAGTCGCGCTTTGAGGCCGGGAAATTGCGCCCAATAGGCGTCAAGTCCGATACCGAAGAGTCCTACTCGTAGCTTGCTCGAGATCGTCGTCTGCTGGCTCACTGTTTTTTGCAGCGTCCCCCTGCATCTTGATCCAGCAGATAAAGTACTGGAAACTCCCTGCAATGATCGCTTGAAGATTGCCTCTTTAATTCGTTTGTTTCAATGCCGCTTAGTCGTAGTATTCCAGGCCCAGGTGGGTAATCAGAGACTCGCCCTTGATGTGACGCAGCGTGTTCTTCAGTTTCATGAGCTGGATGAAGAGGTCGTGCTCCGGATAGAGACCGGGAGCCGTCATCGGCGATTTCCAGTAAAAGCTCAGCCACTCCTGGATGCCCAGGTCCTTCAGTTCCGGAGTACGCGCGGCCAAGTCGAGGAAGAGCACAAGATCGAGCGCGATGGGAGCGGCAAGAATCGAGTCCCGGCAAAGGAAGTCCACCTTGATCTGCATCGGGTAGCCGAGCCAGCCAAAAATGTCGATGTTGTCCCAACCCTCTTTGTTATCACCACGCGGAGGATAGTAGTTAATCCTCACCTTGTGATAAATGTCCTTGTACAAGTCAGGATAGAGATCGGGCTGCAGGATAAAGTCGAGCACGCTCAGCTTGGATTCTTCTTTGGTCTTGAAGGACTCCGGATCGTCCAGCACTTCGCCATCACGATTGCCCAGGATATTGGTGGAGTACCAACCGCTCACACCCAGCATGCGGGCCTTGAAGGCCGGCGCCAGTACGGTCTTCATGAAGGTTTGCCCGGTCTTGAAATCCTTACCTGTGATGGGTGCGTTATTCTTGCGCGAGAGTTCCTGCATCACCGGGAGATCGACGGTCAGATTCGGTGCTCCGTTGGCGAAAGGGATTCCTTCCTGAAGCGCGGCGTAGGCGTAGATCATCGAGGGGGCGATGTTTATGTCGTTCTCTTCCAGACCCTTTTCAAACGCGGCCACGGACTGGTGCACCGCCGTGGGCTTGAGGAAGATCTCGGTCGAGCCGCACCAAATCATGACCTGGCGCTGGGTTACTTTCTTATAGGCCTGAATGTCTGCACGAAGCTGCTCGGCCAGGTCCCGCTTGTTCTTTCCCTTCTTTACATTGCAGCCATTCAGACGTTTGACGTAATACTGATCGAAGACCGCGGGCATGGGCCGGATCCCCTCGAGGAAGGGACGGATCGTTTCCAATTGATCCCGATCGAGGACTCGCGCCGTGCTGGCAGCCTCGAACATGTTGTCGGCAAAAATATCCCAGCCCGTGAAGCAGAGATTATCCAGCTTCGCCAGGGGAACGAAGTCCTTGATCAGAGGGCTGCGTGCATCCGTGCGCTTGCCCAAGCGAACGGTTCCCATCTGGGTAAGGGAGCCGATGGGCTTGGCAATCCCCTTGCGCACAGCTTCGACGCCCGCCACCAGGGTGGTCGCAACCGCTCCCATTCCGGGGATCATGATTCCTAGTTTTCCATTGGCGGGCTGAATCAGTGAGGTGTCAGCAGAGGCTTGGCTGCTGCTCGTAGGCGTAGACATTTTCTTGCGGGTCCGTCCTCTCGCGTCTTTATCTGTGATTGGAAGCACTCCTGATTAAGTCTCGCCCTTCGTTTCTGCTTTGGCAAATCGACGCCGCCCAAAGGAAAGAAAGCGTGGGTTAATGGTAGCCACGGGCGTTTTATAGCGTTTTTGTATTACGGTGAACCTGGGGGCACTTCTTCCTGAACGAATGGATGGGTGGCCCATTCAAGCCTTGTTTTGGCTTGAGTGGGATAGCAGCGCTTTCCCTCAGGCTGCGCCGGTGGGCCCGGTCAGGGCGGAGCGTTGCTTCCAGTGCGACCATACGAACCATACAATCGCGGCGAGCAGCAACGCCTCAACGCCAAGATGAAACCTATGGAAGACCTCCTTGAAGCGGGGATCGGTTTCCCACGACCGGCCAAGCCGCATCCCCACGTAAGCCAGGGCAAAACACCATGGCCACGAGCCCAGGAAGGTATAAATGTGGAAGCGCAACTGCGGCATCCTGCCGATTCCGGCGGGTAAGGCAATGAAGGTCCGCACCACCGGGAGCAGGCGCGCCACAAAGACGGTGATCGACCCATACTTCAGAAAGAAGCGGGTGGCGGTGTCCAGGTCGTGCCGGCTCAACAGAATGTACTTGCCGAAGCGCTCCACCAGCGGCCGGCCGCCATAGGCGCCAACCCAGTAAGCCAGGGCGGAACCCAGATTGCAGCCGATCGCGCCCGCCGTGGCCACCCAAAGAAGCTGGAACCGGCCAGTGTAGACCAGGTAGCCGGAGAACGGCATGATGATCTCCGAGGGCAACGGAACGCATGCCGACTCGATGGCCATCAGCAGAGCTACGCCCAGGTATCCCGAGGCCGAAATGACGGCGATGATGAAGTGGGCGAGGACAGCTAGTATTTTCTCAGTCATCCGGAGGCAGTATAGAGCGGTTTCACAGTTACTATGCCGTCATAAAGATCGTGAGCTGGGGTTTTCTTTGCAGGAGAACCACGAAAACATCCGGCCAAACGGTCTAGACCTGCTGTGAAACCGCTCTGCCCCCGCTCGCTTTGCTACCATGGAGTTTACGAGGAGTACACCATGGCAGAAGCCCTTACCCCTGAAGTTTCCGAGCAGACCCGGGCCACCGCTGAGCCGCAGCGCGCCGCCGCGCCTGCCAAAGAAGTGAAGCGCCAGACCGTCGGCTTTACCTTCTTCAAGGTTCTGCCCGAATGGCGCCGGTTGCCGGGCGGAGAAAAGCTGCAACACCGCGAGGCCTTTGCTGAGGTGATCAAACGCTGGAATCAGCCCGGACGGCTGCTCACACTGACCTATTCGACGGTTGGGCTCCGCGGCGATTGCGACATGGTCCTGTGGCGCATCTGCTATACGCCGGAAGACCTGAACCAAATGACGGCTGAGCTGATGGCGACGCCCATGGGCGGCTATCTGCAAACGGCCTACAGCTACTTGTCGATGACCAAGCGCTCGCAGTACCTGATCGGACACGAGCATGAGGGCCAGCACGATTCGCGGGGAAGCATCCGGCCCGGCGGCCAGAAGTATATCTTCATCTATCCCTTTTGGAAGACGCGCGCGTGGTATCTTCTGCCGCCCGAAGAGCGCCAGCGGCTCATGAACGAACATATCCGGGTCGGCCATCTTTATCCCCGGGTCAAATTGAACACTACCTATTCCTTCGGCATCGATGACCAGGAATTCGTGGTCGCCTTCGAGACCAACTACCCGGAGGATTTCCTCGACCTGGTGCAGCAGTTGCGGGAGACGGAGATCAGCCCCTACACGCTCAGGGACACCCCGATCTTCACCTGTATTCGCATGACGCCGGAAGATATGCTGGCGCGGCTGGGCTAGCGTGAAGCGGGAGAAGGCCGCAGTTAAGAAAACAGCCCGCAAGAGCACCGCGACGAAGAAGGCGGCGGCGAAGAAGCCGTTCAAGCCGCGGCGCAATCCGCTGGCTCCGGAGCGCATCTTCGCACTTTTGGAGCGGTTGGCGCAGGCCTATCCCAATGCGGAGTGCGCCCTGCACCACTGCAATCCATGGGAGCTACTGGTGGCGACGATCCTCTCGGCGCAATGTACCGACGCGCGCGTCAATATGGTCACCCCAGGGCTATTCAAGAAGTTCCCGACCCCGACTGACTTTGCGCACGCGCCGCTAGTGGAGATCGAAGAGGAGATCCGGTCGACCGGCTTCTATCACAACAAGGCAAAATCTCTTAACGGGGCAGCGCGCAAGCTTGTCGGCGAGTATGGGGGTAAGGTCCCGCAGACCATGGACGAGCTGCTGAGCCTGCCGGGAGTCGCGCGCAAGACGGCTAACGTGGTGTTGGGTGTGGCCTTCGGCAAAGCGGTGGGCGTAGTGGTGGACACACATGTACTACGTCTATCCAAGCGCCTTGAACTTACCAAGGAGACCCAGCCGGTCCTGGTGGAGAAGGACCTGATGAAGGTTATTCCGCAAGACCACTGGATTGCTTTCTCCCATGAGCTGATCCACCATGGGCGCCAGGTATGCATTGCCCGCAAACCGCGGTGTCCCGACTGCACGCTGGAGACTCTGTGTAACTCAAGCGATAAGACCTGGAGCAGCCACTAAGTGACAGTCACACGAACTCTCAAAGCGATCCATAAAGTTTCGGTTCGCCGGGTTAGCTTGCCATTGCATCCAATAGATAGGCATTCGGAGATCGATAGATAGCCGGCACGACAGAGTTTTCCACATGGCTTTGCTGTATACTTTGCGACCGGTTTTCTCGCGTACCGAAACAGGTTGAAAAATTGCGTTTTCGAGTCAGATTAAATGATCGAACACACTCTTGGGAGTTCCCTGCGTCACTTAAGAGAGCAGAACGGCATTTCACTGCGGGCACTTGCCGAACGGACCGACTTCTCAGCCAGTTTTCTATCGCAGATTGAGAATGGGCAGTGCTCACCCTCGATCTCTTCGATGGAGAAGATCGCGAACGCGCTCGGGGTTACGCTGGGGCAGTTCTTCCTCTCCGCAAATCAGCAAGTTGTGAATATCGTGCGCGCCAGCGACCGCGCCCATATGGCGCTCGATTGGGCACGGGCTGAGATTGCTTCTCTGGGCTCGCTTTCCAACTCATCGCAGTTCCGGGCTTCCATGATAAACATCAAGCCCGGCGGCCTGACGGGAAAGGACATCACGCCGTCCATTTCTGACGAGTTCGCCATAGTGTTCGCGGGCAAGGCAATATTGAAGCTAAAAGAAAGCGAGCAGACGCTCGAACGCGGCGATTCCGTGACGGTTGTCGCGGGGACGGGCCGCCAATGGCGAAATGAATCTGACACGCTGGCCGAGATCCTGGTCATTTCCCTGGGCCCATATCGGTGATACGAGTTGCACGTGATCCTATTATTCATCGCTCGGCCTGCCGCCGACCCCTGCTGGCGAATAGGCCGCAGGACTAATTCGCGTGACCACCAAGCCTTAAACCACCGCAATCAACTTCGCGGCCTCCTGATGAGCTCTGTTCCGGCAAACAAGCCTTCACGTCCAGAACCAACCTAACCTTTCTCCACCCCACGAAGGCCGCGCAGGCTAGTTAGACTTTCCGCCAGGTCTGGCGACGGCGTACATCTCAGCGGCAATCTGATCGAAAAGCGCGTAATGGTCGTCGCCCTTCCAATACAGGTCGAAGTGTGTTCGTCCAGGAACAAAGGTGAACTGCGCCTGCCCATTCAGCCGATCCAGCAAGGATTGCAACCGGTGAGCTGCCCCATCGAGATAGAAGGTGTCGTCGGTGCCGACAAAGAGATGAATCTTGCCTTTGAGATTCGGTGCGAGAATGGTCCAATTGGTTTCAATACGGTGGGCGATGTCGTAGTGATCTCCCCAGTACTTAACCACCTGCGGATCGACAGCCCCCGTGGTGCGGTTAAACATCTGCAGCGGACGTCCGTCCGGGCCGCGTGGCGAGAAGACCCACTCGAAGGAAGCAAGCTGACCACCATAGTCTCCCAGGACCGCCTCCATGTGCGCCAACTGCTCCATCGTGGCCAGCACCGTCCCATGCATGCGGATAATCGGTTGCGCAGAGCCATCCGGACGGTGATACATGTTTGCGTTCGCGGCGTATAAGTCGACCGTGCTGAACGCGTGAAAGTCACTGGGGTCCGGAGAGGTGGACCACGTTCCCCCAAAGATTTGCGGGTACGCCGTCTGCAGCCAGAGCGTTGCCCAGCCGCCGGAAGAGTGCCCTTGCAAAAACCGTCCGGAGACGCGCGCGTCCATACGATAATGGTTTTCCAGGTAAGGAATAAGTTCGGTGGTAAGCGCGGTACCCCATGGGCCGTTGTTAACGCCGTCCGCGAATTCATGGGTTCCGGTGGCGCTGCTCTCATCGAGGAGCACCCATACCATTTCCGGCATTTTGCCGCTCTTCATGCGCTGGTAAAGGATCGGAGCGAACCGGGCACGCAGCCCAGCCAGGGTACCGCCAAAGCCGTGCGTGAAGTAAACGGTCGGATAACGTTCCTGCGGATGTGAGCTGTAGCCTGGCGGCAACAACACCCAAGCCTTCATGCGGATATCCCGGCCCCAAAATTGGCTCAGCGCGGGACTGCGGAAGTTGACCAGTTCCAGGGCAGAGATCACGTCCAGGGACTTGCTGAGCGGATCGGGAGGCTCCGGCACGGTCATCGTGAGCGCGAGTGCGGGCGGCTTTTGTTGCTTGGGATCCCACGCCGGCAGCGCAGCAACATCGCTCTCCAGGTCGCCCGGTGTGCGCCCCGAATAATTGTAGGTATGCCCGACATCGAGAATTGCTTGTGCTTCGTAGTCGCCGGGGACCGCGTTCGACAAGGGTGCTGGAAAGACAAGATCGTCCGCATCCACCTCTACTGTTTGTCCGGGCGCAAGATAAGGAACCTCTCTCGCCGCAATGTAGGTTTTGGCAGGCGCCATCATATCCATGTCGACTTCCTTATCGCCATGCCCTCGGGAGACGAAGAGAAGCAGCCGTCCGGATACAGGATGATCGAACTGCGGCCCCAGGGTGACGCGAAAGAAGATGTGTTGAGGAGAGCTTTGTTGTTGGGCGCTTGCCAGGGAGGCCGCGATAAAAAAGAGTATGGCTGCGATCGTTGCGCAGTTCGCAAAACGTCTCATCCGCGAATATATCCTTTCACTGCCATGCGAGAGGGCCTCCATGGACCAGCCGGGAAAAGCCGTGGCTATCCAGGCAATAGGGACATGCATTGAGGAATGAGACATAGGTGGAGATCATCTCCTTCGTCCGCCGCCCCGGGACTCCCTCAGAGAAGATGAGCGTGGACGCGATTTGCATGATATTTCTCAGCATGGCCGGGGAGGAACTGAAGCACTTTAAAATCCCGGGAACCTCGGGACGGCCAAAATTTGCCCGAAAGTACTGGTAAGCCTCGGCCGTCTCGCCGGAGGCTTCGCTCTCTTCGACAACCGGAAGATTCGTCCGCGCTGCACCCACCGCAGGCCGAGGCAGTTTCGAAAGAAGTTCGTATTCCGGTGCGGTCATGCTCTGCCTTTGCGGTACCAGGAAAACTTGCGCAAGAGTGTGTTGATGTTCCTGGGCGGCTAGCGCGACAACTCTGCGGGTGCCCCATCCTTGACGGTGTTTTTCCGGCAAGGGTGGGAATCCACGAATCTCGACACTCACAGTTGTGGTATCCCACCCTTGAACCCCAAAAACGTGTTCAAGGACCCCGGATTTCCTACTGCACTGCCCCAGCCAGCGTTGCGTGTGCGGCTTTCTCTAAGGAAAGCCGCATGAAGTTCGTTGGCCCCACCTAGCCTTACAGGAAATCCGGGGGGATGGGGCACCCGATCTTCTCTGGCGCTACCCGCTGTGCACAACCCAACCTTGTCGTTCTGCACTTAGAACGCCAATCGCGCCGCGAACTGGAAGGCCCTGGGACCTCCAGAGCCGAAGAAGCCACCCGCCGTGGTCACCGGAGAATAGAAGTTGGCCTGCACCGCTTGCGCCGGTTCTCCATCCTGTGCGGCCTGATACGGGCCTATGGAGAAGTTACGCCCCGCAAAGTTGTTGTTGGTGGTGCCGCGAATATTTGTTTCATTGAACATATTGAAGCCCTCGGCAATCAGGCTGAGGCTCATCCCCTCGCGGAGTGCGAAGTCCTTCTTCAATCGCAGATCGAGCGAGCTGAAGGGACTGTAGAAGTTAATGTTAGCGGGAACATTCTGCAGCGTGCCCCCGGCAAGACAGGGAAATGCCGCGGGGCAGGCCGGCAGGGCATTCCATCGGTCGATGACGGCGTTGAGCTGGTTGCTGTTCTTGACCTCACGAGCGAGCGCATTGCGGGGAAGAAGAGGCAAACGCGAACCGCTCGCTCCGTTGATTGTCGTAACTACCTGCCGGCAGCGACGGAAAGACATAGAGCCCGTCCGCGTTGGTGGAGGTATTGCTTGAGACGTCATGAGCCACGCTCGGAACCGTCACCTGTGCTCCGGAAATCGTCGCGCCCTGAGGATCCGTCACCCTGCCGTTAATTGTGGCAGTGGGAAGCTGGGCAAAGAGCAGCGTGCTTGTGGCCATCAAGAAAAATCCTGCAATAATGTTGCGCATTGATTCCTTCCCGGTTGCTTGCCGGTCGTTGGTTGCATTTGTTTTGGAGGCAGGTGAATACCGAGATCGCTTTCTTATCTGCCGATCCGTTGAGGGTTCGAGCGTGTTTCACCCGTCGCATCGATCGGGGAGTTTGCACCACCCCGGATGTTCACTGGTACACAGCTAAAGGAGAAGCGCGCTAGGAACGGAACTAACAGTAGCGGCTGGGCGAGGGTTTGTCCTGAATGAAAGGTTGGAGATATTTCTCCACCTTTCGGTGTGGTTGGTCTTGCCTTGGCATGGGCTGCCACGAGCGATGCCTACTCGCCTTGGATTCGCCTTGGGGCGGCTGAATCCGGGCAAAGCAGCTCTTAGTAAACCCGGAATCGCTCTGCGCCGCGAGCTTTTGCTTTGGCCGCCTCTTCTTCCCGGCTCTTGGCAGGCGCATTCGTTTCGAGCGAACGGAGAAGACGAGTCGAGACACTGGCTACTTCATCCACTGCGGCCAGGAACGCGCCTTCATTGGCCTTCGACGGTTTGGTGAAGCCGCTGATCTTTCTCACGTACTGGAGCGACGCAGCGCGAATCTCTTCTTCGGTCACGGGAGGATCGAAGTTGAAAAGCATCTTGATATTCCGGCACATTTCCTGCGACCTCACGGCTTGGCCTGTGACGCGACTACGTTCGACGGGATTCATTTTAGTTTAATCGAGCTTCGGCCGCACATATTGCATCCCGTCCTTGGGGTGCGGTCATCTATTCCTGTGAACAGGAGAACGCATCAATGGCACCGAACAAGAAGATTGCACTCATTACTGGGGCAAACCGTGGTATCGGTTTCGAGACCGCTAAGCAGTTGGGAGAGAAAGGCATCACCGTTATTATCGGCGCACGGAAGTTGAGCGATGCCGAGCAGACGGCGGCAAAGCTCCAAGCTGAAGGAATCGACGCCCACGGCGTGCAGCTGGACGTCACCAAGGCCGCGGATCGATCGGCCACGGCCAAGTATGTAGAGAAGACATTCGGCAAGCTCGACATCCTGATTAACAATGCGGGTATTGCTTCGTCCGACGGACTCAAAAGCCGCACCAGCGACACTCCGGACGATGAGCTGCTGAAGGTGTTTCAGACCAATCTCTTCTCGGTGGTGGCGGTCACCAGGGAGTTTTTACCACTGTTGAAGAAGAGCCCTGCCGGGCGCATTGTGAACCTCTCCAGCATTCTTGGCTCGCTCAGCTTGCACGCGGACCCCAAGAGCCCGATCGCAAGCTTCAAGAACTTTGCCTATGACTCCTCGAAATCGGCACTCAATGCCTACACGATTCATCTGGCCGATGAGTTGAAAGGAACGGCAATTAAAGTGAACTCCGCGCACCCGGGCTGGGTGAGGACGGAGCTAGGTACGGAAGCCGCGCCGTTAGAGGTTCCTGAGGGTGCGAAGACGAGCGTCGAGCTGGCCCTGATTGGACCCGAAGGCCCGAATGGCCGCTTTATCCACGCGGGGCAGGAACTGCCGTGGTAAGCTGCGAAGTAGCTGGCTGCTATTCGGCACGCATCACGGCAGTAGGATCTGCGTGGACGGCACGAAGCGCCGGAACCAGGCTCCCAAGCAACGTGGTGATAAGACACAGTGCGATGGCCGTTGAAAACGTCAGCGCATCGGCCGGCCTCACTCCGGCGAGCAGACTTTCCAGCAGTCTCGCTGCCATATAAGCAAGGGCCAGTCCCGGCAGCAGACCGGCCACTGCCAGAACGGCGCCTTGTCCTAGCACCATTTTGAAGATGTCGCCTTGGCCGGCACCTAGAGCCATGCGAATGCCAAATTCCTGCTGCCGCATGGAAACCGCGAATGACAGAAGCCCGTAAATTCCAACGCCGGCGAGCAGGATCGCCACGGCGGTAAACACGATCAGCACTCGCATCTGGATGGCTCGCGATTCAGTCTCCCCGCCGACGATCTCTTCCATCGTTCGCACGTTCGAGATGGGCTGCTCGGAATCTGCTGTCCGGATGATTTGCCGGATCGCGGGCAGCAGGGACTGTGGTGCTTGCGACGAATGGATCACCAGATCTTTGGGCGCATAGTAGGTGAGCCACCCGTCGGGATACCTGTTTGTAGCTGAGATACACCTGGGGTTCGCTGGTCCTCTCGAGTCCTCGCACGCGGATGTCCCTAACTACCCCGATGACCTCACGATCGTGCATAGCAAAGCCGAAATGCTGCCCGATCGGCTGTTCATTGGCCAGTATCGCCGCGCAAACGATTCGCTCACCACCTGCTACATACGGCCGATCCGCAGTGTCGGTTTCGCTGAAGTCACGTCCGGATTGGATGGGAATGCCCAGCGTTGAAAAGAATCCCGGCGTCACAAAACGCGCACTGGCGGAATTACCTTCGGTGAGAATCTGGTCGCGTCCTCCGACGATCAACCGGCCAAATGCCGCCGCGCCACTCCATAGGAAGAGCGGTGATGTACGCGGCATTGGTCACACCGGGCAGCCGGCGAACATCCGCCAGCACCTTGCGATAGAACTGGTCCCGAATGCTGGTCTTGTCGTACTTTGGAAACGGTAACTCCGTATGCAGGGTCAGAATGCCGTTGGTTCTGAATCCAGGATCTGTCGACTGAACCTTCCACAGCGCGCGAATCAACAAACCTGACGAAATCAGGAGCACGACGGACACTGCGACTTCCGCCATCACCAGCACAGAGCGTAGCCGGTGATGACCGGCTCCTCCCGTGCGCACGCCAACCCGAAGGCCGCCGAAGCCCGCGGTTCTGCATGCCCATAGTGCAGGCGCAACACCAAAGAGGATGACTATGGTCAAGGTAAGGCTAAGAGCAAACAGCAACATCCGTAGGTCCACAGGAGGAACCTGCTGGGTGGGAAGGCTGTTCGGCACCAGCCGTGAGAGCAAGGGCAACGCTGCCGTGGCAACGCCGACTGCGCACGCGCCTCCGGCGAATCCAAGCAGCAGGCTCTCGGATAGAAACTGTCGCAGAATATGACTGCGATTTGCGCCCAGCGATAGCCGGATCGAGAGTTCCTTTTGTCGCGCCAGCGCGCGCGTCAGCAAAAGGTTTGCCAGATTCGCGCAAGCGATCACCAGCATACATAACGCTGCTCCACACAATACCTTCAACAAAACCTTTGATTGCGCGGTGAGGTCATCGCGCAAAGCGATCACGGTCACGCCTACGTCCTGGTTCTCCTTTGGATATTGCCGTTGCAACCGGGCAGCGATCAGCATCAACTCGCTGCGCGCTTCGGTTAACGAGACACCGGGCTTGAGCCTGCCAATCCCGTCAAGAATATTGTTGTCGCGGTCCTGATAATCGCCTTCCTGGAACTTGAACGTCGTCCAGAATTGTGTCTCGCGAGAGGGAAAGTGAAAATCGGGAGGCATGATCCCAATGACCGTGTAGGGGTTATTGTCGAGGAAAATGGACTTTCCCAGCACCTTTCTGTCGCCTTCAAACTCCAGTTGCCACAGCGCGTAGCTCAGCACCACTGTGCCCGGGGCGCCCGCTTTGTCGTCATCCTCGCTGAAATAGTGGCCAATTAAGGCCGGCCGGTCCAAGGTGGAGAAGAGATTTCCAGTCACCGAGGCTCCCTCGAGCCTCAGCGGCTCGCCCTGGCCAACCAGATTCATTGGATTGCCGGTGTATGCCGCCAAAGCGGCAAACGAAGTGTTGGCAGACTTAAGATCGCGATAGTTCGCCGGCGAAAGTTCCATCATGGAGTAGCCCCGATGCTTCTCCATGACTTTTATCAGGCGTTCCGGCTCGGGAAAAGGCAGCGGCCGTACTAACACGAAATCCACCAGGGTGAAGATGGCACCGTTCGCCCCGATGCCGATCGTGATCAGGAGAATTGCGGTTATGGTGAATCCGGGCGACCGCAGTAATTGCCGCCAGGCATAGCGTACGTCCGCCAGCAGCGCCTCGATGGATGGGATGGTGTTTCGTTCCCGGTAGGCCTGCTTCGTCTGTTCCAAGCCGCCCAGCTTAAGTATGGCGTTCCTGCGCGCCTGTTCCGGTGTCATGCCTGAGCGAAGATTGTCGTCGGTATGCATCTGCAGATGGCTCTCAAGCTCGGCAGCGAATTCATCGTCGACGGGTGCGGCGCCCGCGGTGCCCCGCAGCCGTCTCCATAACACTCTCAGCCTTCCCATCACGCCTCCTCAGCCGGGGAGAGAAAGCGTGCCAGAATCGCGGTTGCTTGCTCCCACTCCTGCGCTTCCCTGTCCAGTTGTTTTCTTCCCGCACGCGTCAGCTTGTAGAACTTGGCTTTACGGTTGTTCTCCGATACCCCCCATTCCGAGGAGATGGCTCCCTCCTGCTGGAGCTTAAGCAATGCAGGGTATAGGGTTCCGTAGTTTAACGACAGAAGGTTTCCACTGGTCTGCTCAATGCGGCGAGCAATGCCATAGCCGTGCGATGGCCCCATGACCTCGAGGGTCTTGAGGACCATCAGCGCCAATGTTCCTTGCCAAACGTCTGCCTTATCGCCCATATCCGTCCTATTGCTTTGCCATAGGTATATTTGCATATTCTCTATGGGTAGGCAATAGGAAGGCGATCATTTTGTGATGTGGAGAATTGTGATCGGGTGTTTGCTCAATGACGATGAAGAGACGGCTGAAGGCCGCACGCCGGGTCACAAGAGAATCTTTATTTGTCTCCGGGCCGGGGCGACTTGCAGGTAAAGTTCGCAGCTTCGTCCTTGCTGCCCGTGCCCTGGTACCTGGCGACTTGCGGATAAGGGCATAAGGGGCGCGTGCGATCGATTTTTCCGTTGGTGCTATGCGAGGCGATGATCTGATCGGGCGCCTTGCCCTGCTCGACCCACTGCTCCATCGCGCTGAGCTTGTCGAAAGTATCTGGTCCCTCGCCGCCCGCGCAGTGGGCCATTCCGGGAGCCATAAACAACCGCACCCACCCGGGCGCTGGGTCGCCACTCACCTTGACCATCGAATCGTAGAACTCAACCGTAGCGCCCGGCGCCACCTGTTGATCGGCCCAGCCGTGGTAGAGAAGCAGCTTGCCACCATGATGGGCAAATGGCGTGAGATCGGCTTCCAGCGCAATCGTGTTCTTGTCGATCTCGTTGGACAAGGCCGCGTCCCGCTCGAGGTCGAAGGTTCTCCAATCCCAATGCGGATCCTTGAAGACCACGTACTTGAAGTAATCGAGAAATAGATCTGCAGGTGCCGGGCCTCCGGCCAGGCGAGCCCAGCGTAGCTCGGTGCCTGGCTCCAGACGGGGAAAGATCTCCTGTCCGCTGCGCGTAGTGGCAGGGCTCAAGATGGCTCCGCGCGGTCTGCACTTGACGCGCGGTCAGGCACGACGGCGCGTCACCCTCCTTGCACTGCAGCACCTCGGGATCAAAATGGCAACGGGTGGGATCATCGATCAGCCCGTCCTTCAGTCCGTCGATCGTGTCGCAGGCATCCAGCACCGCCTGGTGGATCATGGGGTACTTGGCCGGTGGAATATAGCCGGCGGGATCTTTGAAGCTTACGTTTGCCAACCACAGCGCCCACGCGTTCCGCCGGAAGGTTGCGGGATCGCCGGCGATGATGCCGTCAAACTCGTCAGGATAGCGATAGGCCTGCAAAAGCCCTTCTCTGCCGCCACCTGAGCATCCATCCCAGTAGGAGTATCGCGGGTCGCGACCATAAAAGGAGCGGATGATCGCCTTTGCCTTGATCGTCATTTCGTGCTCAGAGCGGTAGGCAAAGTCGATGAACTTTTCCGGATGCCCGAGCACAAAGCGCCACCCTGGCCCTCGTGACCATCGTCGGTTGCGCTGGTGGCGTAGCCCCGGCGGAGTGCGTAGCCCAGCGCCTTATAGTCGATCGCTCCGCCCCAGCCGCCGCTGCCCACCGCCAGAAACTTGCCATTCCACCCGGCGATCGGGAGCCACACCTCGATCTTGATCTCGGAGTCGCTCGACGGCCTCAGCGTGGCCGCCACACGGCAGAATGCCGGTAGATCACTGAACGTCCGCGTGCCGCTGCTTGCAGTAGCAGGCGTAAACGCTCCCGCGTCGACGACCCGCGCCAGGGTGATCGAGGCATTCGGCAATACCAGCCGCACCATGCCTTCACAGGATTGGGCAGTTGCCACCGGACGTTTGGGCGTGTCCGCGGCGGGCGCAAGCGTTCCGGCCAACACGAGAGTGATCGCCAAGAGATGTCTCATCCGTTCCTCCGTCCTGATCCAGAATAGAATATGGTCCTGCGGACGATGGACGAGAGGGCAATCTTAGGCGACACCAAGTCTAGGTTGGAAATGGATCCACGACGATAAAACTGTAATAGGTTCCGACGCCATCGATATGCTTACTTTGTGACAGCTTGAATCTCCTCGCATCATCGCCGGTAAGGGCTATGGATGGAGTGAAAAATATATCGCTTGGTCCCATCTTTCCGATGACGGTAGCGTCGACCACATCTTCGGGCACCATGACGAGAAAACTGGCGCCTTTAATCCAACTTTGCTGCCGCGTCTGCTGCGTAACCTTTACCTGGTCTCGCTTATAGATCACCAGGGTGGCTACGCAACGTCCACCGTGATTTCTCGCGTGATAGTGAATCTTCTGGTCGCTTATCTGGGTCAAGTTGACGTAGTCAATATACGCACACGGGTTGGTCTCGGCGGGAGCATCCCCCGGGCTACAGTGGAATACGGGACCCGGGCCAAACTCAATCTTGACTGTGTTGCCTGGCGAATTCACAACCCCTTCATATTCTCTTGGACGATCGGCATCCTGGTCGCCCAATTCAAATGTAGGAGCCGGGTCCAGGAGACTACGTGTGGAAGACCAATCGGTCTTTACCATTTCCAAGTACCAGTGCCCAACTTCCTGACCATCTGCTACAACCGGATTTGCCATGCGTCCCTCGCAGTAATGAATAGGCCATGTATACCATGGGTCATCCCCGCCCAGCGTCTGTGGATTTTTTCCCAAGGCGGCCGGCGTTAGCACTTATCCGTAAGTTGCTTGGGCTGCCGGTTCATTTTGGCTTCAGCTTTTTAGCGTGTTCGAAGCTAATTTATAAATATTTTTTTAACTCCTTTGCATTTTGCAGCAAGGCGTCGGGGATGGTCACGAAGTCCTTCTTAACGACACCGTAAGACACAAACAAAGTGGTCTTATACTTTCTCAGGAACGGCTCTAATTGATCTTTAAGCAGCCGGATGGCCAGGGTGCCCCTTGACCTGAGGTAGGACGAGGTCGTCCGGCGAGTTTCCGTTGTTTTCCGCCCAACTGTGCGGCCCACTCCCCCAGCCGTAACAAATGGCCCTGCGATCTAAGTTTCCCAATAAGCTAATCCGGAATACTATGGTTGCTCCTAATTTCGTTGGTCGCCCAGCGATCCCAAACAACTTTATCGATTCGGAGAACCCCGTAATGGCCACCAAAAAAGCTACCCCCCACCTCTCCTCCAAGAATCGCGTCGTTCTGCCCGGGAGCGAGAAAGCGCCCTTAACGGCAGCAACCGGCGAGAAGCCGGCGCGCCCCGGCAGTTCGATCACCGTTTCGGTCATCATCAGGCGCAAAAACTCCCTCAATACCAAGCGCCTGGGCAAAGATCGCGTCACACGCGCACAATATCGCCAGCAATACGGCGCCGATCCTGCCGCCATCAAGCTGGTGCGCGCTTTCGCGAAAGAGTTCGGGCTCACCGTCGCTAAAGAAACACCGAAGCCGGAGCGACGCACGATCAAGCTCACCGGGACCGTCGCTGCGATGCAGAAAGCCTTCGGCGTCAGCCTCGTGCAGAAGACTCTCGACGGAAATACCTATCGTGTCCGTGAAGGCAGCATCCTTCTGCCCGCCGAGCTCGACGGTGCGGTAGAGGCCGTCCTCGGGCTCGATAATCGCCCTCAGGCAACGCCTCACTTCCGCGTCTTTGGGTCCCAGATTAACGCCAACACGGCTGCGACTGAAGGCTTCGCCCGCGCCCATGCCAGCGCCGCCAACAGCTCTTTCACTCCCGTTCAAGTCGCACAGCTTTACCAGTTTCCCCAAGGCTCGACCGCTGCGGGAGAAACGATCGGCATCATCGAACTGGGCGGCGGCTACCGCACTGCGGACCTTACCGCCTACTTCAAAAGCCTGGGGCAAAAGGCGCCCAAGGTGACCGCGGTCTCGGTCGACAACGGCAAGAACTCTCCCAGCAACGCCAACGGTGCGGACGGCGAGGTTATGCTCGACATCGAAGTCTCCGCTTCCGTCGCCCCCGGCGCAAACATTGTTGTCTACTTTACGCCCAATACCGACCAGGGCTTCATCGACGCCGTCAGCAGCGCCGTTCACGACACCGCCAACAACCCGAGCGTCATTTCGATCAGCTGGGGTGGCCCGGAATCCAGCTGGACCACACAGGCGATGAACGCGCTCGACGCCGCCTGCCAGTCCGCAGCCGCCCTCGGCATCACCATAACTGTCGCCGCGGGCGACAATGGCTCGACGGACGGAGCGACTGGCAATAACGTCGACTTCCCTGCCTCCAGCCCGCACGTCCTGGCCTGCGGTGGAACCAAGCTCGTCGCCAGCGGTGGCGCCATCACCTCAGAGGTGGTGTGGAACGAGCTGGCCAACAATGAGGGCGCGACCGGCGGCGGCGTCAGCAACGTATTCCCATTGCCTGTCTGGCAGGCCAACGCCAACGTGCCGGCGCCCTCCGGAAGCACTGGCGGCCGGGGTGTCCCGGATGTCTGCGGCGACGCCGACCCTACGACCGGCTACCAGGTGCGTGTCGACGGCCAGAGCCTGGTCATCGGTGGCACCAGCGCGGTTGCGCCGCTCTGGGCCGGGCTCATCGCGCTCAACAATCAGACAGAACGGGAAGAGCGCCGGCTTCATCCAGCCCCAGATCTACGCCGCCGGGGCCGCGTCTGCGTTCAACGACATCGTCTCCGGCAACAATGGCGCATTCTCCGCCGGCCCGGGTTGGGATGCCTGCACCGGCCTCGGCTCTCCCGTCGGCAGCAAGCTGATCACGCTGCTTAGTGCTTCCACGGCAACCAAGAAGAAGCCGAAGAAGCCGGTCCGCATGCGGGCGGCCAAGAAGAAGAGGGTTGCGCGGCGCTAAAGCGTTTTCACTTCTGGTGTAGACAGTGTGACCAATCCCGTCGCGGCTTTTCCTCAAGAAAAGCCGCACTTCGCTACTCTCGCCAGTACAGAGTAGAAGTGAAAATGCGTTAAAGCGGCTTCACCACCCGCGCTGAAGTCAAAGAGACAAAGTAATGACAAGTCCCAGACATTGCAGCCAATGTCTGGGACTATGCTTTCGCGTGCTGCTGATAACCCCGGAACTCACCCACATGTATTCCCGAGAAATGCATTTTGGCAAAAGCCTGACTCCCCTCCGCGACACACTCAAGGATCGCGCAACGGTAGCCGCCGAGCGCATTGCGGATGGTGCACACATAATCCTTAAATGCCTCCCGGCCTCGCCGCTCGACGCCCAGAGATCTTCGAAACGAGAAATCCTCGGCGAGCAAGCCGGCTATTGCCTCCAGGTCCCCCGCATTCCAAATGCTCTCGTAAAACCCTTCCACCAGCCCCGGAGCTCTCACGGTCTCACCTTCCCTAATCCAGACGCTCGGTCGATCTGCGGACAAAGATAACGAAACACCATGTCATGAGAGCCGTTGCTCAAGTTGTAACTACAACTTTGGCGTGGGTGCTGGCGTGAATACAACCTTCACTTGTTATAGATTCCTGGTCTAGCATCAGGAAACATAGAGTAACTGCGGTTCCTTCGATCCTGACTTGTGCCTTCATCGCCAGGAACTAACCGGCAAAGAGACCACCTTTCTGCGAAAGATCTGGATAGGAATGCTCAACATGCACAACTTAGGCACGGGTCTAATTGTCGTGGCAGTAACTTGTCTCGCGGGATGTGGTTCGGTCAGCAAAACCCCTGCCATGACCGTCCCACCTGGCAATCTCACAGTCACGACGACTTCCCTTCCAGGCGGAACGGTTGGCATCGCGTATAGCAGCCCGGTAACAGCGTCCGGTGGCACGACTCCGTATATATACAGTGCGAGCAACCTGCCGAGCGGACTGACTATCAATGGTTCGACGGGCGCAATCACAGGCATACCGGCACAAAGCTCCATCGGCACTGCGTCAGCGGCGATCAAGGTAACAGACTCGACCACGCCTTCGTCGCAGTCTGCGACATCCAACCTGAGCATCACGATCAGCCCCATTTCCCTTGCAGTGACGACCACTTCGCTACCCGGCGGCGTTGCCGGGTCATCCTATCCATCGACCACGCTGCAGGCCTCCGGTGGGGTCCCACCTTATACATGGGCGCTGGCCTCGGGCAGCAATTTGCCTGCCGGGTTGAGTTTGTCGCCAGCGGGAGCTATTGCCGGAACGCCGGCTGTCGCGTCCAGCGGTTCTTATCCGTTGAACTTCGTAGTAACGGATTCCTTCACCACTCCGGAGACCGCCCGGGCTGCGCTCACGCTCACAATTTCTGGCGGCGTTTCGGCCGGTCTGACCCTGACACCGGCCACGCTGGCAAACGCCACCGTGAATGTGGCGTACTCGGCGGCTTTGATGGCGGCGGGTGGAGTGGCACCGTATACCTTTAGCCTGGGAAATGCTACTTCCCTGCCCGCAGGGTTGACGCTTTCCTCCGCGGGCACGATTAGTGGCACACCCACGAATGCGGGCAGCACCGCCTTCTCCGTGGATGTTGTGGATTCAACCACACCCACGCCGCTTTCCCAGACAGGTAACCTGAGCATCACCGTGAACCCCGCCGGACAAGCATGCGGCAACATGAGCACGGGAAATGGAGCCAGTCTCAACGGCTACGTCCCATTCCCATCCTCAAACGCCTGGAACACCAACATTGCCTCGTCCGCGATTGATCCTAACTCGGCAGCCATCATTACTGCGCTTACGGGGAGCAATCTGCACCCGGACTTTTCCAACGTTGTCGACGGAAACTACGGGATACCCTACGTGGTCGTGGACTCCAGTGTCACTCCAGGAGTACCGGTGACGATGAACACCTACGCCAGCGAAAGTGACATCACCCTGTACCCGATCCCCATTACAGCCCCCATTGAAGGCTTCCCGGCAAACTGTACGACCACGGGAGACAATCACCTCCTCGTTATCGACAAAACAAAGTGCTGGATTTATGAAACCTGGCAAACGCAGCTCTGCAACGGCGCCTGGACGGCGGCAAACGGAGCGATCTGGGACCTGACCAGCAGCGAGCGGCGTCCTTATGGGTGGACATCAGCGGATGCGGCAGGCCTGCCCATCTTTCCTGGGTTGGTGCGATATGACGAAGTGGCAGCGGGAGCGATCAACCATGCAATTCGCATGACGCTGGCGCAAACCAAGAGCGATTCGAATGGCGGATATTTTGTGGCTCCGGCTACCCACGCAGCGGGAAACAATTCGAGCACGGACAATATCATGGGAATGCGGCTTCGGCTCAAGGCGAGCTTTGACATCTCCGGCTTCAGCGCCGCCAATCGGGTGATCCTCACCGCCATGAAGAATTACGGCCTGATCGTTGCTGATAACGGCAGCAACATGTACTTCCAGGGAAGTCCGGATGCACGCTGGGACGATAACGACCTGGATGCGTTGAAGGCCATCGATGCTTCGGAATTTGATGTGGTGCAGATGGGGACGGTGTACGACGCCTCCACCGCTCCTACAGGCGCCGTGCCTACAATCAGCAGCTTCACTGCCTCGCAAACGACGGTAACAGCCGGCACTCCCGTGACTCTGAGTTGGACGGTCAGCAACGACTCTTACGATTACATCGATGTAGTTGGTCCGGTGCGTGGAGGGAGCCAAACGGTGAGTCCGGCAGCTACGACCATCTACACCCTGAACGCAACCAACCAGTATGGACGTTCGACAATGTCGGTCACGGTGAACGTTCAGTAACGGAAACGGCTTCCTGCGCAACAAATTGCGGGTTTTGGCGGCAATCCGGCACAGTTGGGGGCCAAACCGACAGGTTTGGCTGCAGGAAAGTGAAGTTTTGGACTCTTTTGGTAGTGGACGAGGTTTCAGACCCGGGAAAAACCGGTCAGAATTGACCAGGATTATAATGTTTGCAGGATTCCCGTTTACTTCAGATCAGTAGCGGCCGCGGACTTGTTGGATTATCGCCCGACCCGACCGCTTTCGGGAAGGACCATTCGCGTGGTTGAGCCCAAAGAAACTGCCTTTGATCCAGCCGCCTTTCTGGAAAAAGCTGGACTCGGCCGGAAAATCCTCGAATTGAAGCCAAAGCGGCCTTTCTTCTTGCAGGGAGGGCCCGCCGACTCCATCTTCTATCTTCAGAAGGGGCGGGCAAAACTCACCGTCGTTTCGAAAAACGGTAAGGAAGCCACCCTGGCGCTTATCTCAGCGGGCGACTTCGTGGGAGAGGAGTCGATTGCCGGAGCGGTCGGGTTTCGACTGGCGACCGCCACGGCGATTACCGCCTGCACAGCGCTCAAGATAGAGAGAGAGGAGATTATCCGCGTCCTGCACGAAGAGCACGCGTTTTCCGACCTGTTCTTAAGGTTTTTGCTGGACCGCAGCATGCGAACCCAGGCCGATCTTGTCGATCAGCTTTTCAACTCCAGCGAAAAGCGCTTGGCAAGAATTCTTTTATTGCTGGCCGAGTTTGGCAAGCCGGGAGATCCCGAATCGTTGATACCGGAGATCACTCAGGAAACCCTGGCGGAAATGATTGGAACCACCCGGTCACGCGTTAGCTTCTTCATGAATCGCTTTCGCAAGCTCGGCTTTATTGAATACAACGGCCGCATCCGCGTTCACAGGTCGTTGCTCAACGTCGTTCTGCACGACTGAATCCGGGTCGCCAGGCCCGGTAGGCGTCAACTGCCGCAAAAACTCGAAGCAAGGCACAACTCTCTCTTCAGTTTCGCTTGTACGGTTGCCGAGGCGAAGCTCCACAGCACAAGCACGAGGTGCCGCCGATGCCTTCCCCAAGGAATTGGCGTGCACTGGGCCGAAGATCGGAGTTCACCCTCTGCCGGAACGAGCAGGATGTTCTACGGCCACCGGAACGTCCAAGCCTATCCCGTAGTTGCGGACTGACTCCGTCAATCGCGGCTTCTGCATCTCTCTTTTCACGCTGGCAATCGTCGTCCTTGCGGCTTTTATCGGATTTTTCTTCTTCTGCATCGTTCGAATAGAATGACATCGATCGCGCGAAGAATCTGTTCTCAATAGCTCACCACTCCGTTGGATCGAAGCGGTGCAGCTTCCGCAATCCCTGCCACAAATGCTTCCCGTAAATCACGCATTTGTTGGGTCCGATCCTGAGGGCGGTCCAATTTTCGTCACCACCAGCACCTCAAGCAGCGTGGCCGTGCTGCGAATGCTTCCTGAGATGGTGATGAGTGCTTCTGAGATGAGGGGATGCTGGTCCGCCAGCGAGTCAAGGCGGTTACTTATGTCGTAGAGTTTCCTGGCTTCGCGCAGAATTGCAGTCGAAGGCATTGCGTACCCGAATGTCTCGAGCGCCTAAGGAGAGGAAAACTTCAGGTGGGCCGGCTTAGTTCAGGGAACCTGAAAAAGAGAGAAGAAATACTTTCTTAACGATCACGCTAAGCTTGTGCGCCACCATTGTCAAGCTGCGGTAGTTTAGAGGCTAGCTGCGGTCTCGAAATCAGACGCCGCCGGGTTACACCCATGGGAGAGGGTTCAATTCCAAAGCGGCGGAGCTTCTTGGGCTCCGTCGCTTTCTGTATGATGCCCCCAGCAACTACGGTTAGCGGTGTTCACCGCCATCATGGGCTCCGCCGCCGCCGTGAGCTGCGCTAGCATGCGCTGCTGCGGCGTGGGAGGCGCCATGGGATGCGCCAGCCCGCGGCGCCGCCGCGTGGGAGGCGGCATGGGATACGCCACCCCGCGGTGCTGCGGCGTGGGGGGCAGCATGGTAGGCGCTACCACGTGCTGCTACGGCATGGGAACCACCTGTGGAAGCTCTAGCGTTTGACCTGCCACTGCTGTTGGCGCGTACTACCGTTGGGGCGCCGGCACGTCCACGATCGGCCGCAAAACCGCTTCCACCGTTATACCTTCCACCGCCGGAAGAGATGAAGCGATGGCTACCCCAGCCGTGGTTATAGCCCCAGCCAGCCCACGGGCCCATACCCAGGAAGATTCCGTTGTAGAAATAGCCCGGCCCGTAGAAACCAACAGGTGCGCAGGCGTATGGGGCATAGTTGTAGTAGCCGTAGGAACAGGCGGGTGGAACACCTATATCAACCGTAACTTGCGCATTAGCCTTTGGCACCAATGCCAAGGATCCGAGCAACGCTGTAGCACCGAGTAGAACCTTGAGTCCGCGCATTTCTTGACCCCCCTTAAGGTGTCTGCGGTTTTGGAATTGCATGAGATACGAAGCCGCTGTAATGTTCAATTCAGCTACAGCAGCTACCACAAGGATGTTAGATTCACTCCTCCCCACATATGTCAGAGCTGTTATCTACCTATCTCTACGTTTTTGACTATAGAGGCAGGGACCGCGCCGTGTCTGAGCAATACGAAACACGTTTTGTGTTCCCAATGCGGTCAATGTCTGGCGAACCCGCCCAGGCCTTGTAAAGGCGCATAACAATCGGGACGCTCAAGCGGTCAATTTTGAACAGAGATCTGAGATATCTGCCGTTCCCGTCGTACGAGCCTGGGCCATTTCTTCTCAATCCTGATCCCGCCGTTTTCCTCGACCGGCCACTGCAGGAGGCCAGAATCAATATCCTTGCAGATCAGCTCAAGATGGATGCGCAGAGGATTGTGAGATGGGCTTTGGTGCACGCAGTACTCGCTGCATGGTGGACCATCGCGGATAACGCAGGAGATTGGGACGCTTCCCTCTCCGCCGCTCGAGTTCTGTTATCGCTGTTCTGACGCACTCGCCCCTAATAGCTTGTCGCACTGAAACCGTTAGTAGTGCAATTGAGCCGGGTGCCCCACGTCTCGATTCTGAGACGTGGGTTCATCTATCATGCACAGAGGAAAGGCTCCCGTGGCACATGCTAAACACCCATTTGGGACAGCTGGCGCCGACCGTCTGCTTTTCGCGGCGGATATCGCCGGAACACTGGTCTTCGCAGTAGAAGGCGCCATGGCCGCGGTCGACGGAAATCTTGATCTCATCGGCATAGTCGTCCTGGCTTTTTGCACGGCGCTGGGAGGAGGACTCATCCGGGATATTCTGCTCGGCGCTCTCCCCCCTGCCGCCTTGCGCGACTGGCGTTACCCCACCATACCCATCACCGCGGCGGTGCTGGTTTTCTTTCTGCATCGCGAGGTGCGGGCGATCCCTGCCCCAGCCATACAGGTGCTGGACGCTGCTGGTCTGGCGATATTTGCCATGGCGGGCACGTTGAAAGCGAGGCTGCACAGGATGACTCCCCTGGTCGCGGTCATGCTGGGCACCATCACCGGCGTCGGCGGAGGCACCATCCGGGACGTTTTATTGAGCCGCGTACCCAATGTCTTGCGTTTGGAAATCTACGCAACCGCCGCTCTTGTGGGCTCCGCCTGCATGATCGCTGCCAGAAAGATACGCTTTTCGTCCAACGCTGCCGCCGCCATTGGCGCCGTCATTTGCTTTCTTCTGCGAGTCATCAGCTTATGGCGGCATTGGAATCTGCCGAGAGCCCTGGACCAGTAGATTTCATGCCACAAAGTCTTGCAATCGATGCCGGCCTTTCCTCCGCGAATCCTCGGCCCGAGGTGTGTAACGTTTGGAGTATCGCCATCACTATTTTGATGTTCGATAGATGGCGTGAAACCCAACCCGGTTCATTGCCATCTCGCTAACGGCGATTTGCGAGGGACCTTTTCATCGATTCTTTCGGGGGAGGGACTCGATGAAATGGAACGGCGGAAATCGCCGTTAGAGCGGTTTCACGATGGGTCTCGCGGGTGAAATCGAGCACAGAAATGGTGAAAGTGCTCAAGAAACTTTTTGCGTCTGCCGCACAACCAAGCGCGATTGTGCAACCAACGAATGACAAAGTCGTGACCCGGGCGTGACATTATGTCGCGGTAGAAACCGTACTGTGTGCTCAGGACGGGGTTCAGAGAGAAACTCCTGTTCGTCTATGACGGTGAAGGATGACCGCGGACGGGGTGCCGGATGTATAACGCGTTGGCAACGGCGTCGTCCGGTATGTACCTAATGGCCAAACCTGTCGACAAAACTTCACCGCTCGATACGATGAACGAGGCGGCCGTTGAAGCCTCGATCAAAGCGAAAGGTATCGGCCGGAAAATACGTCGCCTCAGGCTGGAGCGCTCCATGGGACTGGTTGAGCTTGGCCGGCGGGTGGGACTTTCCGCCAGTTTCCTCTCCCAATTGGAGACAGGACGGGTCATTCCAACAGTCAGAAATCTGGCACGTCTAGCGCTGGAACTCAATGCGGATTTCTCTCACTTTCTTGGCGAAGAGAACGAAACGCCCTTTCGTATTTCTCGAGCTAAGGACCGAAACCGCCTTTTCGTCGGAGATGAAGGCGCTCCTCTCCTGATTTCGGAGAGCATGAGTATGCTCGTCCCCGATCGAACCATCGCTCCCTGCGTTACGGAATTCCTGCCGGGAGGCAGGGATGCGGCTTTTCGGCCGCAAATGTTTCCCGGAATCGAGTTGGTTTATGTGATTTGCGGTTCGCTGACTGTTTCGACAGGCGTGAGAACGGAGTTACTAGGGACCGCGGATAGCGCCTGGATCGATGGAAACGCCAAGCGCCTGTACCGATGCCATGGCGATAAGCCTGCAAAAGCACTGATCCTCCCTTTTGCACCGGATTTTTGAGGTTTAGCCGAAGAAGGGTAACGTTTATCGGTACCGAGGGTACTAGAATGTTGTCCGAGGATTACTCAAGAAGGATGGGGAATTAAGCCAGGATCTGTATGCTTCTTGTCCTAAGGCGATTCTCCGACTTTTTACCGGTTATCACGGAGATCGGTGTCCCGTTCTCCCCCGCCGTTTTTCGTAGCTTTCAGTCGTTGTAGCGAGGAAATCATGCCCAAGGTAGATGACGCTGTACCGTTTGAGGCGCCGCTGAACGCGATCAAAGCATTGCGGCGGCTCCGTAAGTCATATGAGGGGCTGTTGGCGGAGAAGCCGGTCACGGAAGCCGATCAAGCCGTTCTGAGAGCGGTTGAAAGAACCCTGAACAACATCAAAAATGCGCAACACCTGACCGTCTAGCCAGGTTGCGGCGCGTCCTCTCCTGACCGTTCTCTGCCATGATCGTCTCATTCGCTTCTCAAAGCCTCCATGGGATCGACCGAAGCGGCGCGGCTTGCGGGAAGCAAACACGCAGCGATTCCCGTCGCCAGCAGCACGCAGACAGCGCCGGTAGTGATAACCGAGTTGTACGGGCTTACCTGAAACAGCAGATCGCCCACGACTCCCGCAAAGGCGAAAGCGACCGCGATCCCGGCAACCGCACCCGCCAGCACCGGCGCCAGGCCATCACGCAACACCAAACGGTAGATATTTTTCCGCTGCGCGCCTAGTGCGATCCGCAATGAGGACAGAGTTTGCAGTTTAGAGAATATGGTCGCGTGTGCAGAGTTAGGCAATGGTCTTCTTCTGGCGAAGCTTGAGGCCCTGGTGCACGACAAAGAGCAAAATGATGCCAGCCGGCAGCAGGATATAAAACCACACCAGCATGGCGCGTGAGCTGTTAGGCTCGACCATGCATTCCGTGCTCAGGCTTGCTACGTCGTTGCCACGCCGGACGAGCAGCATTACGCGCCACTTGCCGGCTCTTGAAAAATGCACGGTGGCCGCTTGCAAGAGCCGGTTGCTCGCCTGCCCTCGCTCCAACCGGACGGTTTGCTGTATTGCCCTCTTCGTTTCCGGGGCAACGCTTAAATCAATCGCGGAGTCCAGCAGCACTTCCCCGCTGTTACGATCCTGCACCATCACGCTGAAGTCTGCCGCGCCCACCTGCAATGGCTGTGGCGCAGCGAAGAGAGTGATGGTGAAAGGACCAGCATCCTGGTGGAGTAGCATCGTGCCGCCGTCACCACGTGCCCCCGTCGCCCACATCCACAGAACGAGAAAGCCGCGAGCCGGCAGAAAAGCTTCATGGATTCATCATCATGCCGCGCATCTGCATTGGCTGCAACACGATCCAAAAACCCGCCGCATAGGCTACAACGACCGCGGTTGCCCACGGCAACAGCAGCAAGATGGCCCGGCTTGACCGCGCAGTCCAATGCTGCGCCAGCCTCCAACCCAGGTACAGCGTCAATAGCAAGCCCGCATCGAGCAGCAGAAGCTGTACCGACAGCATCGTGTTGGCGGATAGCAGCGGCAGCTCCATTCCCCATCGAGCCGGCGGCAGAAAATGCCAGCCAAAGTCCGCCCCGGCCTGATGGATGGCAGGCACCAGGGTGGCCCAGCCGGTAAAGAGGTGAAAGAGCAAATGGGCCGCCCACATAGCCAATCCCAAAGGCAGGAGCGCCTGCGAGAAGCGGCAGAAGACTTCCCTTCTTGATGGGTTGGCGCGTTCACGCCGCGAGCGAATCGACTGAGCCAAAGCCCGGCCACGTCCACCGCCAGCAGAGCCGCCACGGCCGCTGCCGAAAACACCAGCACCGCTACCAGGCCGAGCAATGGGAGCGGCACAGATTTTTCCAGAGAGTCACCGACAGCGCTCAGCCGCGCCGCAACCGGCCCCACCATCAACCCGGCATTGGCGAAGGCGCCGAACACGACGGCCAGGACAAGCACCGCGATGTCGATGCGCGACGAGAACCTCCCGATCGATGATCGCACCGGGTCGCGCAGTACATCGCGCACCGGGGAAACGGCGAAGAGCCCGATGTTGTCATGGGGACACGCCTTGACGCAGTCCATGCAAAGGGTGCAATCCATATTTCCGGCCTTCTGCGGCATATAAAGCTGCAGCTCGCAGCCACGCTGCTGCTGATTTCCTGGAATGCAGTCATGGGTGGTGCAACGCTCACAAGTTGCCTGGCTGCGCGCCTCAAGGGTGAAGGGCGAAAGCAACGAGCCGGCAAAATTGAATTGTCCCAGCGGGCACAGATACTTACAAAAGCTGGCGCCGCGAAAGAAGGTGTCGACCACGAAGGCCGCAGCGAAGTACGCGATCAGAAGCCAGGCGGTGCGCGCGGGATGGTCCCAGATGGCAAAGGCCTCGTAAGACCAGAAGAAGAGGATCATCAACGCGATTGCCAACCACTTGCTCCGCAACCAGCGCGGCCATTTGAGGCGAGCCAGACCCAACCGGTGCCCCAGTTCCCGGGGCAGCATGAAGGGGCACGACATGCAAAAGATATTCCCCAGCACCAGCAGAGCAATCACGCCGAAAGCCCGCACATAGGTCCAGGGCAGTACGCCGGCCAGGTTCATGGCGCCCATGGGATGGCCCATGAAACCGTCCGCAATCACCAGGACCGCAATTACGAACGCGACGCTTTGCAGCGCCATCCGGCCGTAGCGCGCACGCAGCAACCGGCCGATCAGGGGCAGCCGCAGCAGGTCAAAGCGTTGCGCCGGCCTTGGCGATGCTGGGCCGCGAGATTCCCCGCGGTGCCCGTCACGCGGCGCGCGGCCACGCGGTGCGATTGGGGCGAGAGCAGATGCATCGCAATCGCCGCCAGCGGCACCAGGTAGAAGATAGAGCCGATCACCCACATCAGCGCGCCCGCCGCTGCCTGGTCGCCCAATGCGGAGATGCCGAAGACCCTCGGGCCGGCGGCATAGCTGGGATAGATCACCCTGCCGGAAAAGGTCAGAAACGCGGCCAGCCCCGTATTCACCAGGTCCGCGCCGACGAGATAGGGCAACAGTATCCAGCGCGAACCACGGCCCACGCTGGGCCAGGGCTGGATTACCGGAAACCAGAACAACAAGGAAGTACCCAGGAAGCAGGCGTGTTCCACCTCATGCCAGCCGGGCGAGCGCAGCGCCAGTTCATAGGCCTGCGGCACATGCCAGGCCAGGTAGGCGATATTCATGGCCAGCCATGCGAATACAGGATGAGTAACCAGGCGGGCCACCCGGTGCAGGATCGGGGTGCTGAAGAAAGGGCCAGACCATCGCGAACCGCGGAACGCGGCAGCCCGCGCAGCAGTGGAACCGCAGGCGCGCCCAGAAGCAGCAGCGGGGGCACCACCGACATCAGTATCAGGTGCTGTGTCATGTGGGCGACCAGCAGCAGGCCGTCCAGCGTGTCGAGAGGTGAGGCGACCGCGATCCACAGGGCAAAGAGACCGCCGAGAAAGCACCAGGCGCGCCAAGGCGGAAACAGTCTGCGGCCGCGACCGGCGGATCCTGCGCCAGCCCCTCAAATAAACCAGACGCGGCCGCGAGCAAACCCGATGTGGCCCAAAAAGGCAAGGCCCAGGAACTCCATGCGGCCTGTGCTACCCCGTCTGACATCACTCTTTCTATAGGCGACGAATGACTTTCTTATCTCACTGACGAAGCTTATGGGATACGACACGCACGCAGGTCCCTCCCTGGGCTACGCTCCCTGAATCTAGATCACACTTTCCGTCGCTTGGGTACCAGCACTCCCAGCACCCAGATAAGATTGTTCCCCACCCAAAGCTAGCGTAGTGTAGGGACCCGCCGTTGCTTCCATCGAGCGACAATCTATTATCTGGCGGGGGTCGAGTTCCCCACTGCTGATGTACTGCTGAGAAGCATCCCGCGCGGGCCGCTGGCCCTCGGGATGCAGCGTTTCGAGAAAGCTGACCAGCGCCGTCACCTCCGCCGGGGACAGGTTCTTGCCGTACGCCGGCATGTTTCCGCCGCCCTGCACCACCTGGCGCACGAGTTGGTCGTGCGTCATCCGCATCGCCACGCTATCCAGGGCCGGGCCGCGCAGCCACCCACGCCGCCGAGCATGTGGCAATTGCGGCACTGCTTCTCCTGGAAAACAATCTGCCCCTGCCGCCCCAGCGGCGTGGCCCTATGCAGATACTGTACCGGCACGGGATCGCCGCTCCAGGCCTGCATCTTCGGGCTCCATGGCGTGTAGGTAGGTGTTGGCAGACCGCAAAGCCTACCGCGAGCACCGCGATGGACAGCACGGCGATCGGCCGCCGCTGCCAGCTCTTCTCCCCTTCGCCGGCAAAGAACGGCAGCGCAGCAGAAAGCCAATGCCCACGATGGGAGCAATCAGTATGAACGGCGTCTCCAGGTTCGCCGGCAGAAAGGCCAGCATGGCGTAAATCCACAGGAAGAAATAGTCCGGCTTGGGCACGGTCTGCATGATCGTTGGATCGGGCAAGCCTGTCGGCCCAAAGGGGCCGAAGACGCGGCGCAAAGGCCACCGCAAACAGGATCGCCGCGGAAAAGATCATGTCCTTCCACACCGCGCCGGGCACGAACGGCACGCCGTCCTTGTGCGTCAGCTCCTCGTACTCCTGGACGTAGGTGGAGCGCCGGACCAGGCGGCCCGGCATGGGCCACTCGTTGATGCCCAGCTTATCACCATCCAGATGTGCACCCGGCGAACGCCATCAGCAGTCCGGGAATGACAAAGACATGGAAGGCGAAGAAGCGCGACAGGGTGGCACCGGCGATGATCGGGCCGCCCAGCAGCAGATTGACCAGCGAGCCGCCAATGAACGGCACGCGGGCTACGATCGATGCGCCGATGCCCAACCCCCAGTACGCATCCTGGTCGAAGCGCATCACCTGCCCGGTGAACGCCATGCCCAGCGTCATCAGCAGCAGGAAGACGCCCAGGATCCAGGTCAGCTCGCGGGGAAACTTGTACGCGCCGAACATAAAGACCTGCACCATGTGGATGAGCACGACGGCGACCATGAAGTTCGATCCCCACCCGTGCATCGCGCGCAGAAACCATCCCAGCGTCAGCCGATGATTGAGGTCCTGCAGGCTGTTCCAGGCCTCGCCGGCGGAAGGCACATAGATCATCGCCAGCATGATGCCGGTGACGATCTGCAGCATGAACAGAACGAACTGGCGCTGCCGAAGACGTACCACCAACTGGCCGTGTTGGCGCGGCACCGGATGCAGAGCCGTCTCCTGGACCGGCCCTTCCAACTTCAGCCGCTGCTCAAACCAGTCGCACGTCTGCTTAACCAGTGCATTCGGATCCCTTTCCGCACAGGCGCGCTGGTCGACAGCGTCGGCATTTGTCCGGCATCAATCATCAATCGGCCGTTCTGCACTTTGTAGGGATATTCGAAAAGGCCTCGCGGCGGCGGGCCCGAGGCGCGCGAGCCATCGCGAGTAATAGACGCCACCGTGGCACGGACACATGAACAGCCCCGATTGCGGAAACCAGCGGACCGGGCAGCCCAGGTGGGCGCAGTTGATGGCGAAGACCTGGAACTTCTGCCCTGCACCCGGCGCACCCAACAGGGAGTGTTGTCCGTCTCTCCGTCCCAGGCATGTTGGGGATTCACGAAGCTGGCCAGCCGCGTCTGGCCCACGGGAAATTGCGACAATTCCCCCAAGTCGATCCAGGAATCGTAACCGCCTTCTTGCGAATCGGGCCCAGCAGGTAGCCCACCACAGGAGTGGCGATCAACAGGGCAACCGCCCATTGAGCAGTACGCCGATTGACATCAACAGCCACCGTCGGGTTACTGTCCTTGTCGTCGCTCATTGCGAGCCTCCTCGCGCGCCATGGTTTTGCGTTGCCGCGGTCGCCGGCCGCTGGCTGGAGAGCCAGGCCACCACATCGGTCACCTCCTGTCGCTCATCGGATGCCCGGGCATATCGTTCCGCCAGTCCGGCTGGCCAAGATCCGGACGCCCGGCAATGATGATGGTGCGCAGCGCCTGGTCCCTGATCAGCGCCAGAGAACGCCGGCTCGGTGATCGACCCTGCCTTGCTCTTGCCTGTTGCTCCGGCGGCCCGTGGCACCCGGCGCAGAAGGCCGCGTAAACCTGCTGGCCGCGAGCCGCGATCAGCCGGCTGGGCGGCGCTGGTACGGCGGCGGATTCGCACCATCGAGAGTGCCGGGCCTTGTACCAGGCAGCGCGCATACCGTGCACCAGCGCGTCCACCTGCTCATCGGTCAGCTGCCGCCCGCACTGATGGCAAATGCGGGCATCACGTGCCCGGTTCGCCATTGGCCATCGACCTGATGCAGGATCGCTCGTCAACCATCGCCTGATATTCGGGATTGGCCAGGGGTAGGACGGGCCGTTCATTCCCTCCGCGCCGTGGCAGCGGAGCAGTTTTGACTGTAGAGCGTAGCAAAGTCCGACACCGAATCGGGACGCGGCACCTCCGGCCCGGGCTTGGCGGCCGGGCAGCGGTCGCAGCCAAGCAGTGCAGCCAAACATGAAACCAGCATGAGGCTGCTGCAAGCAGGCGCGCGATCATTCGGTCCGTCCTCCCGGTGGGCTCTTCCATCAGTCCTGGCGTTTCAGTCCCATGCGCGGGCAAAGGGCAGGGCGCTCGGTCCAATGTGGTTTTGCTGCGCGACCACCCAGCCGGCCACCAGCCCGAAGGTGACCTGCGAGGCGACAAACCACCACCAGTCGATGCGCTGATCGAGAACAGGGATTGATCGAGTCCAATGTGGAATGCAGCAAGCCAGTCCACAACAGCGGGGCGACGATGCCGCCGAGCAGAATGGGAGGCGCGGCAGCATGGGCAGCATCGCCCCATAGAGAAGGCCCACCAGCAGCGAGCTGACGGCATGGATGATGGTGGCGACGATCAGAGCGCTCAGCCGGAAATGCGGGATCTCCGCGGTGGTGGGATCGGACCAGCTGGCCACTCCGGCTCCTCCCAATAGATTTACCGGATACCAGATGCTGTGGTAGCGGATCAGGCCGTACAGCAGCGCCGGCACGATCATGGCGACTCCGCCGGCAATGCCGCCCTTCACCCCTGCCATAACCGAGGGTGTTTTTACCGGCAGGCGCGCGCGGTGGCTCTCGTCGACCCGATATGAGCGACCTTGCGCGGACGGTGGCGAATTCGAACTTCTGCACTTTGACCGGCACGGCAATCTTGATGCTGCATGCGGCAGCACCTGGCGAAACCATCCCACGCACCGGCGACAATCAGAACCGCGCCGAGGACGCTTATCCCCGGATTCGTGACCAAGCCGGCGAAGGCCAAAGTCAGGCCCAACGCCAACACGAGGGGCCATGCGGTCGGTGCCGGCAGTTGCACTACTTCATCGGATACCGCCGTGTGTGCCTGTGCTCTTATCGCTTCTCTTCTCTTGTCTGCTCAGCGGCCAATGATATAGACCACGGTAAAGACCACGACCCAGACGGCGTCGACAAAATGCCAATAGAGCGAGAGCACCTGACCGCTCGCGAGTGCTCCTGTTTAACTTCCCGGTCAGCGAAAAGATCAGCACGATCGAAAGCATGGTCAGACCGATGATGACGTGGCTCGCATGCAGGCCCACCAGCGAGTAAAACGTTGTGCCAAAGAGGTTGGTGCTGATGGTCAGCCCATCGTGATAGATCAGCTTCTACCATTCGAGCCCGGTGCCGACCAGAAAGATCACGCCTAAAACGATCGTGAGCGCCCACCAGAGGCTGAAGGCCCGCATCGCGCCGTTCTTCAGGGCGCGTTCGGCCAGCCAGATCGTGAGGCTGCTGGAGAGCAGGCAGACCGTGTTGAAGATGGGAATGTCCAGCACCTGCGCGGCAGTGGTCCGGAGATGCTCTTGCCCATGTAGTAGACGTAGGCGACGACGAAGATACGTAAAGATCGCGCTCTCGGCAACGATCAGCGCCAACATCGCGACCGTGCCCCTGATAGGGCAGCACCCAGTCGTTCGTCGGCCGCTTCGTGAGCCAAGGGAATCGTGCTGGCGCTCATCGCGTCAATCATATCCTCTGACGATCAAAATCATTCGTATCGGGAGTCCGGATCTTCCGGATGCTTCAAGTCCCACAGCGGTCTGCGGCTGCTCACCACCGGATCGCTGGCAAAGTTGTAAGCGGGCGGCGGCGATGTGGTGGCCCACTCCAGCGTCCACGCGTCCCAGGGGTCCGGTCCGGCCTCCGCGCCTTTGAAGTACGAATGCATCAGGTTGTAAACGAAGATCAGCGTGGCGACTGCCTGAACCAGCCTCCGATGGAGACGATCAGGTTCCAGCTGTCCCAGCCGCGGCCGGGTTCATAGGTGTAAATACTCCGCGGCATGCCGAGCAGCCCGGGAATATGCATGAAGTCGAAGGTCATGTGGAAGCCCATCACGAACAGCCAGAAATGCCACTTGCCCAGCCGCTCGTCGAGCATCCTGCCGGTCATCTTCGGGATACCAGTAGTAGAACCCTCCGAAGAAGGCGAAGACGATGGCGCCCACGAGAACATAGTGGAAGTGAGCCACGACGAAATAGGAGTTGTGCAGTTGCCAGTTCCAGGGCGCGACGGAAAGCATGATTCCGGTCAGACCCGGCGAACAGGAACTGAATCAAAAAGGCATGCAGAAAAGCATGGGCGTGGCAAAGCGTATCTTGCCTCCCCACATCGTGGCCAGCCAGTTGAAGATTTTGATCCCCGTGGGAACCCCGACCAGTCCGGTCGAAAGCACAAAGAAGGCGTTCGACGCCGAGTTCATGCCGACGGTGAACATGTGGTGCGCCCACACGCTCAGGCTGATGAAGCCAATGCCCGCCGAGGCGGCCACCATCGCCGGGTATCCGAAGATGGCCTTGCGCGAGAAGACAGGAATAATTTCGTTGGCGATCGCGAACGCCGGCAACACCAGCACATAGACCTCGGGGTGCCCGAAGATCCAGAAAAAGTGGATCCAGACGACGGGCGAGCCGCCAGCCTGAGAATCGAAGAAGTGCCCCCCGAGGTAGCGGTCGATGACCAGCATGATCTGCGCCGCAGTCAAGGGGCTGATGGTCACCAGGATCATTCCCGCGACCACCAGGTTGAGCCACACCAGCAGCGGCATGCGAAAGAGCGTCATGCCTTTGCAACGCATGCAGAGGGTAGTGGCGATCAGGTTGACCGCGGCGCCGATAGTGCCGAATCCGGAGACGATCAGGGCCAGCGCCCAGTAGTCCGTGCTGTGTCCGCGCGAGAACGCCCTCTCGGTGAGTGGCGCGTAAGCCCACCAGGTGACGTCGGGCGCGCTGCCCGCTCCTTGCAGGCCCACGCCGCCGATGAAGCTGTAATACAGGAATAAACCGCCCAGCGAAGTCATCCAGAAGCTGAAGGCATTGAGCCGGGGAAAAGCCATATCCCTGGCGCCGATCATCAGGGGCACAAGGTAATTGGCAAAGCCGATGATCAACGGCATTCCCATCAGGAAGACCATGGTCGTGCCGTGCATGGTGAAAATTCGGTTAAAAACCTCAGGGGAAAGAAAATTGTTGTGCGGCACGGCCAGCTGAATACGGAGCAGTATCGCTTCCACACCCCCTACCAGGAGAAAGATCAGGGCGTAGGCGATGTACATCAGGCCGATCTTCTTGTGGTCCACCGTGACCACCCATTCGTGCACCTGTTCGAGCCACGTTCCGTAGACCTCACCCGGGGAGTGAGGTCGATAGCGCCCCCGATCGGTAGAGTCGAATCAGCCATGCCCGCAAGCTCCTGTCTGTGCTGACAACTTACTTAAGCCTTACTTCAAAGTAGTGAGGTAAGCGACGATTTGATCGATCTGAGCTTCGCTCAATTGCATTGCCGGCATCAGGCTTCCCGGCTTCACATAGTCCGGATCCTTAATCCAGAGCTTGAGATTCGCAGGGGTATTGTCGGCCGCGCCGGACGCGATCGTATCCCGGCTCATTAAATGCGTCAGGTCTGGCCCAAAACGTCCCTGGGCGGAGGTACCGCGAACCGCATGGCAGCTGATACAAGCCTGCGACTCGAACATCTGCCTGCCTTCGGCAACCGCCGGATCCTGAACTGCCGGCTGCTGCTGATTCTTCACCCAGGCCGCGAAATCCTCCGGCGTCTGCACGTAGACCCGCAGCAGCATCTTGGCATGCTCCACGCCGCAGAACTGGGCACATTGCCCCACGTACATGCCCACCTTATCCGGATTAAACCACATGCTGTTGACCTGGTTGGGAATGGAATCGATCTTGCCGAACAATGCCGGCACCCAGAAGCTGTGGTCCACATCGGCGGAGAGCAAGCGGAGCGAGGTTGTCATGGGAACCCGCTCCGTGCTGACCGGCACATGCAGCTCATCCGCCGTAGTGAAACCATATGTTGGATAGCGAAACTCCCACCAGAACTGATGGCCCACGACGTCCGCCATTGAAGCGCGGCCGGCGGCATCTTCTGATCCTGAATGGCAAAGAGAATCCGGGCAGTCGTCAGAAAGAGAACCACGACGATCATAATGGGCATCACTGTCCAGGCCAGCTCGATCTGGGTGCTGCCGTAGACTTGGGGCGGCTCGCTGTCATCGCTGGGATCACGCTGGCGGAAGCGGACCACGACATAGAACCAAAGGGAGGCGACGACGATAAAAATCGCGCCCGTAATTTGCAATCACAAAAAGCGACAAATGGTGAATCAACAGCGCCGGACCGGAGTGAGGATCGAACGTGTTCGGCGTCTGGTAGACGATGTTGTCGGTGGGTACCGCCCAGGCTGCATGTCCGGCTCCGCTGAGCAGGAGCAGCAACGCATAAGCGGCTGAGCCGGGCCCTTTGCGCTGCAGCCATCCTCCAAACATTGCCGCGGATCCTCCCCCGCTCAAAGAAAACCTATTGTAGCGCTCTCCGCCGGACGACCGTATTAATAGTTCACAGCCGCGCTCGAGCGCTCCGCGTCCAACCCAGGGGCAACTTTCGATTGAGCCTTTGATGCACGAAGAGGAACAAGGGAGCGCTTGGTACACTTGCGGCAATGAAGCGCCTGATCATCAACGCCGACGATTTTGGTCTGGCTCCAGGCGTCAACCGTGCCATCATTGAGCTTCAGCAAGCCGGCGCCCTCAGCTCCACAACGTTGATGGCCACTGCTCCTTACTTCTCACCCGCGGTTCATCTGGCCTTTGCGCAACCGGCGCTCGCCGTCGGCTGCCACGTAGTTCTGGTCGACGGCTCACCCTGCTCCGCCCGGACGAAGTGCCTTCCCTGCTCGATCCGCGGCGTCCGGCTTCGTCATCTTTCCGGCCCACGGTGGGAAGTTTTCTGCGTGACTCTGCTGCGCGGCCGCATCCGCGAGCAGGAAATCGAGGCCGAGGCCATCGCCCAGATACGGCGCATCCAATCGAGCGGGGTCACCGTCAGCCACATCGACTCGCACAAACATATCCACGCCTTTCCCCGCGTGCTGGCTCCCCTGCTCCGCGCGGCGCAGCACTGCGGGGTGGACTGCGTGCGCAATCCCTTCGAGCCGTCGTGGAGCCTGCGCGCTACCCGGGTCGCAAGCGCGTGGCGCCGGGCGCAAGTGCACGCCATGCGAAGCCAGCGGCGAGCGTTCTCCAGGCTAACCAGAGAACACGGTATGTTGACCACCGACGGCTCGATCGGCGTCCTGGCTACCGGGAGTCTCGATGAGCATGTGCTTCGTTCTATTCTTCACGCCATGCCTAGGGTACCTGGGAGCTGGTTTGCCATCCGGGATATAGCGACCGCGCGCTGGAGCAGGCGCATACTCGCCTGCTGGCCTCGCGAGAGACGGAACGCAGCGCTCTGCTCGAGGTCATTCCCGAGGCGCTCAGGAAGGACCCGGAGTTGTCGCTCACTGATTTTCACCAGCTCGGGCAGCGGAGCTTGAGTGTTTTGTGGCGGTTAAGAGTGAAACTGCAGGTCCTCGCTTCGCTCGGGATGACAAATTGGAGGGCGGTGCTTCATCGCGGCATGGATCGAAGAACCTGCAGTCCCACTACGCTGCGCTCCGGTTGGGATGACAAAATCGGGTGCGTCTTCTATCGGTCAACTTAGGCATCGCGAAGCGCATAGTGCGGGACTGCTGTCTAACTCTGCTAGGTTCGAAGGGGCTGTGAGAATGAAAATCGGCATTACCTGTTATCCGACCTATGGCGGCAGCGGCGTGGTTGCGACCGAACTCGGTATCGAGCTCGCAGCGCGCGGCCACCAGGTGCACTTCATCACCTATTCGCAACCCTTCCGGCTTACCGGGCGCGAAGAAGGCATCTTCTATCACGAGGTGCCGGTCTCGAATTACCCGCTCTTCGAGTACCCGCCTTACGATCTGGCGCTGGCCACGCGCATGTCGGAAGTGGCCGAATATTATGAGCTCGACCTGCTTCACGTTCACTACGCCATTCCCCACTCGGTGTGCGCGCTGCTGGCGCGCCAGATGCTGGCAAAACGCAGGCATCTGCCCTTTGTCACCACGCTGCACGGCACCGACATCACCCTGGTCGGACTCGACCGGTCGTATCTGCCCATTACGCGCTTCGCCATCGAAGAGAGCGACGGCGTCACCTCGATCTCGAATTACCTGCGCGAGAAAACGGTGCACGACTTCGGCATTCTGCGGCCGATCGAAGTCATTCCCAACTTCGTCAACTGCGACGAGTACAAGCCCCTGGGCGAAAAGCGCGCGGACGCCCGCGCGCGTTATGCCGACCCGGAAGAAAAGATCCTGCTCCATCTCTCGAACTTCCGCCCGGTCAAGCGCATCCTCGATGTGATCGAGGTCTTTTCCCGCATCGCGCAAGAGATGCCGGCACGGCTGTTGATGGTCGGCGACGGGCCGGACCGCTCCGCGGCGGAGTGGCTGGCCAACAGCAAAGGCATCCAGAACCGCGTCCACTTCCTGGGCAAACAGGAGCGGGTCCACGAACTGCTGCCGGTAGCCGACCTGATGCTCATGCCCAGCGAACTGGAGTCGTTCGGCCTGGCAGCGCTGGAAGCCATGGCCTGCAAGGTTCCCACCATCGCCACCCGGGTCGGCGGCGTGTCGGAATTGATCGAGGACGGCGTAACCGGCCGCCTTTTCGCTGTCGGCGATGTCGACTGCCATGGCCGCCGCGGCCATCGAATTGCTGGCCGACGAGGCCCGCCTCGCCTGCCATGGCGAGACGCCGGCAGACGAGCGGCCCAGGATCGCTACTGTGCCTCGCACATCATTCCCGTCTACGAGCAGCTACTACGAGAGGGTGCTGGCTCGCGCCGAGGTCTGATCCGCAAGCACCACTACGTTGGGCGCCATCGGTATCTCCAGCGTCACGCGTGTTCCCCGTCCGGGACGGCTGAAGACTTCGAAGCGCGCGCTGTTGCCGTAGAGCACTTCCAACCGCTCGCGCACATTGCGCATGCCGATGCCAGCTCCCCGGCTGGCAAAGCCTACCTCCCGCGCCCGGCCCTCCGCCATGCCCACGCCGTCATCTTCTACCTCGACGATCATCTTGGCGCCCTGGATGCGGCTGCGCAGGGTGATGGTTCCTCCCTGCAGGCGCGGCTCCAGGCCATGCTTGATGCTGTTTTCGATCAACGGCTGCAGAACCATGCAAGGCACCAGCAGCTCCAGCGTCGCGGGATCGATCTCCTTCACCACGCGCAGCTTCTCCGCGCCAAAACGCACCACCTCAATGCCCAGGTAGTCGTCGGTAAAGGTCAGTTCCTCGCGAAACGGCACATACGAATCGTGATCCTTGAGCAGCGCGCGCAGGATGTTGCCCAGCTGCACGATCATCTCCCGCGCCATCTCCGGCCGGAAGCGCACCAGCGAAGCGATGGAATTGAGCGTGTTGAACAGGAAGTGCGGGTTGATCTGCCGCTGCAGTGCGTCGAAACGCGCCTCCAGCACCAGCCGCTTCTGCTCCTTCAGCTTGATCTCGATGCGGCTTGCGTTCCAGATCTTCAGCGGGATGGCCACGACCACCGCGGGGCAGACCCAAATCGCGAGCTTCACCGGCCAAGCTCGGGGAATTCAAAGTAAACAGGCGCCCCGGGTAAAGCGCGCCAGCCACATGCGGACCATCTGCATGCCGACGATCAGCATCAGCAGCAGGATCTGGCGATCGAAGCGTGGCTCGCGCAGGTTCCGCCGCACCCAGCGATAGATGCTGAGGTCGACGAACGGGGAAAACGACCAGACCTCTTCCGGCTCCACCGCCCGCCCGTACAGCCCGGAAATCGACGGCGACGGCAAGAAAAAACGGCAAGGTCAGATACTCGTGGTGCAACATGGCCGGCAGCGAGAGCACCGCCCCGCCCAAAAGCGCGGAGAACGGCCCCAGCAGGATGCCAAGAATGATGACGGTTTCGAAACCGATGTCCGCCGCATAGAAGTTGGGCACGATGAAGCGAATCCACACGCCCAGCGTCAGCGGGATGCAGAGGAAGGCCAGCAGTCCGAGGGTCTGACCGGTGGTGCGCCGCTCGGCGAACAACAGACGCTGAAAGGTAAGCGCCCTGGCAGTCACCGCCGACACCGCCGCGGCCACGCCCAGCTTGATCAGCAGTGAGATGAGGACGAGCTTAGGCTCATTCACGCTCTTACTTTACGCCAGTTTGCCCCGCTGGACATGAGGCCGGTAGAGAGGCTCTAATTGAGCTATGCCATTGGAAAGTGTCAAGAAAGTGGCGGATGCGGATTTCCCTACCCGCTGGGGTCATTTCCGCATTCTGGGATTCGAAGGTACGCGGATCGACCCGGAACCGTGCAGCCCGGGAACCGACTCGGTCAGCAGAAAGATCGAAGGCGCGGTCGCGCTGGTGCTGGGCGATATCCATAGCGGGCCGCCGGTGGTTCGCATTCACTCCCAGTGCCTTACCGGCGATGTCTTCGGTTCCTTGCGCTGCGACTGCCGCCTGCAACTGGAACTGGCGCTGCAGACGATCGCCCAGGCCGGCGCCGGCATCCTGCTCTATGAACAGCAGGAGGGCCGGGGCATCGGCCTGATGGCCAAGTTGCGCGCCTACGAACTGCAGGACCAGGGACTGGATACCGTCGAAGCCAATCTTAGACTCGGCTTTAAGCCCGATTGCCGCGAGTTCGAGTTGCCCGCCGAGATCCTGAAACTACTCGACATCCACTCCGTACGGCTCATCACCAACAACCCGGAGAAGGTCGAGGCGCTGGAATCCGCCGGTATTCGGGTGGTGGAACGGATCTCTGCCGAGGTCGAGCCGCTGAACCTTCGAGCGCTACGTCCAGGTCAAGCAGGAGAAGATGGGCCACATCGTCGACCGCGTTCCGGAGCTGGGCTAGGCCCGTTGCGCCACAATCACCTTCGCGGTTGTAATCGCCTGCCCCACGTGCCGCTGGGTGTGCTCCGCGGCGTGTACCAGCAGTCCTGCCAGCGTTGTAGGCAGGCCTTTGCGTCCGATTCTCACCGGCGAGTCAGGCGGCCGGCGCACGATCGCATCCAGGCGCCGGCGCGTCTTCTCGATGCTCTCTTCCAGTTCGTCAAAAATGGTCTGCCGATCCCCGCTCCCGTCCATCTCGCCGGCCAGCGCCGCCAATTGCTCCGGGCTCAGCGGAGTTCCCTCCGCATAGCAGCAAAAACGATCCAGGCTACGGGCGATGTGCCGCAGCTGAAAGGCGACGGAGGGTAAGTGAAAGGGCCGCAGATGCAATTCGCGGTCATCGAGGCCGCCGCACCACTTGGCCGTGTCCTCCTGCGCCATCTGCAGCGAATGAAGCAGCGCGCGCTGTAGCACGGGCCGATCGGAAAGCGTGCCCCTCAACCAGGGCTCAGGCAACGGTTCGGCATTTTCTAACGGCATCTGCCTCTCCCAATCGGACCTCGACCACAAGACGAGTCGCGTGGATGGGTGCCCCAGGTTCGCACCAGCGTACCTGGGACGATAATGATTTTTTTCGATTGCTTTCTCAAAAGGGCGTGACCGAACTCACCTCCGCTTCGCTATCGCAAAAGCAATGGTCGGGCTTCGCCCACCTTTTCCCTCCCAGGTACGCTGGTGCGAACCTGGGGCACCCAACCTATAGGCGATCGGCGGCGGTTACAAACCGTGGGCCTGGCGGAATTCCCTCACCACTTGCGCCGGATCGCGATGCTGCCCGTCCACAGCGTTGTTCATGGACCGCATCTCCTCGGCGCTCACCTTACCAGCCAAGCCGGCGAAGGCTGCGCTTAGCTGCGGCCACCGATCGAGAGCCTCCTGTCGCACCAGGGGAACTGCCTGGTAGGGCGGAAAATAGTGTTTATCGTCCTCGAGCACCGCCAGATGAAAAGCCTGGATGGGGCCGTCGGTCGAGTTCCCGGCAATGATATCGACCTGGTGCGCATTCAGTGCCCGGTAGAGCAATCCCAAATCCATCACCCTCGGGGAGCCGTCAAACTTCAGGCCATAGGCCTGCTGCAATCCGGGCAAGCCATCCGGGCGCTGTTCAAATTCGTAGCCTACGCCGAGTTTCCACCGCGGGCTGTACTGCGCCGCCTGGCTCAGCGTCTTGAGATGGAGTTGTTCGGCCTCCTGACCGCGAATCACCATGGCAAAGGTGTTCTGAAAGCCCAGCGGGGCCGTGACAACGACGTGATACCGCTGTTGATACAGCCGCCGCACGGTATCCAGCACCCGTTGTGGGTCTCTATCGAGCGGTTGCTTCAGGATGGCTGTCAGCGCCGTGCCGGTGTACTCCACATAGGAGTCGATGCGGCCCGCGATCAGCGACTGGTTGCAGATGTAGCTGCCGGCCAGATAAAAGCGGCGCTCGACCTTTAAGCCGGTCACGGCCTCGATATGCTGGGCCAGCAGCTCGCCCAGAACCACCTGCTCGGTAAAATTCTTGCACCCGATCACCGGATGATCCGGACGCGGTGGAGCACAGGCGGCAATCGCCAGCAGGACGAGACTGGCAACCAACCACCGCCCGCATGATCACGTGCGTCCCGGCGCCGGCACGCGCAGCCGGCTCTCCACCCATCCCAGCCCAGCGTCGGCCGCGAGGGCCAGCAACGCCGCCGGGATGGCTCCCGCCAGCACCAGGCGGTTGTCGACGGAAGCCACGCCGCGGAAAATGAACTCGCCCAATCCTCCGGCGCCCACCGCCGCCGCGATGGTCGCGATGCCCACAGCCAGCACAGTCGCCGTGCGCAAGCCGGCCAGAATGAAGCCCGCGGCAAGTGGAAGTTCCACCTTGCGCAGCCTCTGCCCGCTGGTCATGCCCAGGGCCTTGGCCACCTCCAGCACCGTCGAATCCACTCCCTCAATGCCTGCGTAGGTATTGCGTACGATCGGCAGCAGCGCATAGGCGGTCAGAGCAGCGATGGCGATGCGCGCGGCGCGATCGCCAATCCACGGCAATGGCAACAGGAAGCCGAACAGCGCCAGGCTGGGAATGGTCTGAATGATATTCACGACGCCCAGCACCGGCTTTGCCCATCGTGGATGCCGCGTTAACCATATGCCCGTAGGCACACCGATGGCCGCTGCCAGCAACATCGCCGACCCGGTAAGCCAGAGGTGCTCCAGGGTCAGTTCCCCAATCTCCGAAGCGTGTTGGGCTAAGAAACCGGACATTGTTTCCCTGCCCCCTGCTTCGTGCCCCGATCCACGGCGCTTACATAAGCCTGCACTGCTGGGATTTGCGAGCCCATAAACTCTTCCGCCGGCAGGCTCGCCGCGATCTTGCCCCCTTCGAGCAGCACGATGTGGGATGCAAGGTAGAGCGCCTCGTTCAGATCGTGCGTGACCAACAGCACCGTCTTGTCGAGGCGCAGCAGCAGGCCGCGCAGCATGTCCTGCATTTCGGCCCGGGTCAGCGGGTCCAAAGCTCCGAAAGGCTCATCCATCAGCAGCAGTTTAGGTTCGGCCGCGAGCGCCCGCGCCAGGCCGACGCGCTGTCTTTGGCCGCCTGAGAGCTGGTAAGGCAGACGGCGGGCGAACGTCTCATAGTCCAGGCCGACGTGGGCAAACAACTGGCGGACGCGCGGGGCGATCTCCTGTTTCGACCGCCCCTCGATTTCGAGCACGGCGCCGATATTTCTCTCCGCGTCGAAGTGGGGAAAGAGACCCGTCTCCTGAATCACGTACCCGATCGAGCGGCGCAAGGCAATCGCGTCCCAATCCGTGGTGGCTTTGGCCTGCACGATCACCCGGCCCGCGGTCGGCTCGATCAGCCGATTCACCATACGCAGCAGCGTGGTCTTTCCCGACCCGCTGCGCCCGAGCAACGCAGTGGTGGCGCCGGCTGCTATCTGGAGTTGAATGTTTTCCAGGATCACGCGCCCATCGGGCGTAGTCAGACCTACCTGATCGAAAGCAATGGCCTGTTCCTGTGCGCTTCCGGTCATTGAGGAGCTCTCCATCGGCGACGGTTTGTCCACAGTCTGATGCCTCGAAGCTCCACCGGATCGATGACAAAACTGCTGCTTCGGACACGATCTTGCCCAGATACTGAAGCTTTAGCCTCTGAGGCAAAGCTTGGATGCTGACTTCAATTCGAGGAACTGGGCGGCTCTGCGAGCGGCGGAGCACCCTTGACCCGCACGATGGTGATCTTGCTAAAACCCTCTTTGAAGCTCGGCGGACGCAGGCGCTCTGCCATCTTGCGCATGATGTCATCGCTCACCGTGCGCTCCCGCCGGCTATTCCGCTCCATGCATACCGCCAACGGAACGTCGAAAAAGACCGCTTGCGCCTCGTAGCCAAAACTCCTGGCCATCTTGATCCATTGCCGCCGCTCATGGGCGGACAGGTTCGTCGCGTCGACGTAATTCCATGGCATCTTGGCGATCAGGCGTGCCCGCAACAGCGAACGCAGGGTGGAAAAGACCAGTCCCTGGTAGCGCTGTTCGGTGATGTCATCGAACAAGATGCTGCGCAGCATGTCACTGGAAAGCGGCGTCACTCCACGGCGCTTGAACCAGGTGGTTTTTCCCGAGCCGGGCAATCCGATCGCCAGCACGACATAGCCTTTGAGATCTTTTGGGCTGGGCGACGCCAGCTCCGGAGGAGGCACGGAGGGAGATTCCGGCTGGGTCTCTACCACCAGTTTTCCCTCTCCGGTCGGGACCGCGGTAACCCCATTGCCGGGCGCGTTCTCGGCCGCCGCTTCCTGGGTGCCGGCAAGGCTGACCTCAGACGGCTGAGGCGGCGGTTTCTGGACCGGTTCCGCCGCCAGGTTCTGGTCTGGCTTGGCAACGCTTGGGCCGTCGACTACGGGCCCGGATTTCCCCGCCCTTCCCCGTTGGTCTTCCGGGTACATGGGCTGTAAAGGCGTCGGCTGGTTGGCTGGAATCTCCTGCCCGATTTTGCCGGTGGATTCCGAGTCATTCACACCACGCTTGCTGCGTCGTCTCATTAGGGCGCGCGTCCATAGGCGCATATCGAGGATGTAACACAAGTTCTGCCACAGCAGCAAATGCCCTGCCCCATTTCCCGCTCCCGCACTTTGGTACACTCATCTTTCGCGCTCACCGCGCGGTCGCTCGGAGAGATGCTTGACCCACGGCAGTAAAAACCTGACCCACCCTCAAGGAGATCCCAAAACTTATGGCTGTAAAGGTTGGCATCAACGGCTTCGGCCGTATTGGCCGCAACGTCTTCCGGGCTTCGCTCGGCAATCCTGAAATTGAATTTGTAGCGGTGAACGACCTGACCAGCCCGGCAACGCTGGCCCACCTGCTCAAGTACGACTCCATCCTGGGCAACCTGCACCACACCATCACCGCGGGCGAAGACTTCATCTCCGTCGACGGCAAGAAGCTCAAGGTTTATGCCGAGCGCGATCCCGCCAAGCTCGACTGGTCCTCCGTCGGCGCTCAGGTGGTGATTGAATCCACCGGCCATTTCACCGATGCGACCAAGGCCAAGGCCCACCTGCAGGGCACGGTCAAGAAGGTCATCATCTCCGCGCCCGCTACCAACGAAGATCTGACCATCGTGCTTGGCGTCAACGAGGATAAGTACGACCGCGCAAAGCACCATGTCATCTCCAACGCCTCCTGCACCACCAATTGCCTGGCGCCGCTGGCCAAGGTTCTGAACGACACCTTCGGCATCGCCTCCGGCATCATGACCACGATCCACAGCTACACCAACGATCAGGTCATCCTCGACTTCCCGCACAAGGATCTGCGCCGGGGACGCGCGGCCGCGCTGTCGATGATTCCCACCTCGACCGGCGCCGCCAAGGCTTTGCACCTGGTCGTGCCCGAACTCAAAGGCAAGCTCGACGGCTTCGCCATCCGCGTTCCAACGCCCAACGTCTCGGTCGTGGACCTCACTTTTGTCTCGGAAAAACCGGTGACCAAGGAATCGATCAACGAGGCGCTCAAGGCCGCATCACTCGGCTCTATGAAGGGCATCCTGGGCTACGAGACCAACGAGCTGGTCTCCAGCGACTTCAAGGGCAATCCGCTCTCCTCCATCGTCGACAGTGCCCTGACCAAGGTCGTCGGCAGCAACATGGCCAAAGTGATCAGCTGGTACGACAATGAGTGGGGCTATTCCAACCGGGTGATGGACCTGGTTCTGTTCCTCGAGAAGGCGGGGCTGTAGAGCGTAGCACGGTAGGTAGCGCCGCGAAAAATGGGTGCCCCATCCTTGAACCCGTTCTCTGGGTTCAAGGGTGGGATACCACAACGGTGAGTATCGAGATTCGTGGCTTCCCACCCTTGCCGGAAGTCAACGCCCTAAGGGTTCCAGTTTATGCGGCAAAATATAAGCGGCGGCTCTCCCTTCGAACCCATCATCGGTTTCTCGCGCGCGGTCCGTATCGGCTCTGCTGTACACGTGTCGGGTACGGGGCCAGTTGGAGCCGATGACGCCGATGTCATGACGCAGACCAGCCGCGTCTTCGAGATCATCCGGGCCGCGCTGGCCGAGGCTGGCGCCGGCCTCGAACATGTGGTGCGGACCCGCATGTATCTTACCCGCGCAGCGGATTGGGAAGAGGTAGCTCGAGTCCACGGCAGGCTTTTCGGCGAGGTCCGGCCGGCCGCGACGATGGTCGTGGTGGCCCAACTTCTCAATCCAGCCTGGCGGATCGAGATCGAGGCGGATGCGGTCGTCCCCCAAAGCTAGCTCTCTTGAAGGAACTCCCATGGCGAAACTTTCCATCCGCGACCTGGAGCTGAACAACAAATATCTCTTTCTCCGCGTCGATTTCAACGTACCGCTCTCGGAGAACGGCCTGCAGATTCTCGACGACACCCGGATCAAAGAAACGCTGCCCACGCTTGAATACGCTCTGCGCCATCACGCCAAAGTGATCGTGGCCTCACACCTGGGACGTCCCAAGGGGAAGCCGAATCCCAAATACAGCCTCCGGCCGGTGGTCGACCGCCTGCGCACCCTGCTGGATCACTCGCTGGGCGAGGCGGTCAACGTCGCCTTCTCGCCCGATTGCGTGGGCGACCTGGCCACCGAGCTGGCGCGCCAGCTCGAGTCGAGGCAGGTGCTGCTGCTGGAGAACCTGCGCTTCCACGCCGGAGAGGAAGCCAACGACCCCCACTTCGCCCGACAACTCGCCAAGCTTTGCAATCGTCTATGTCAACGACGCCTTCGGGAGCGCTCACCGGGCGCACGCTTCCACCGAGGGCATCACCCATTTCGTTTCTCAGTCCGCCGCCGGGCTGCTGCTCGAAAAAGAGCTGAACTATCTGGGCAAAGCGCTGGAATCTCCGGAGAAGCCTTTTATCGCTATCCTCGGCGGAGCCAAGGTCTCGGACAAGATCCAGGTCATCCACAACCTGTTGAGCAAGGTCGACGCGCTGCTCATCGGCGGCGGCATGGCCTACACCTTCCTCAAGGCCAAGGGGCAGGACGTGGGCAAGTCGCTTGTGGAATCCGACAAGCTGGAAGTGGCTCGTGAAGCGCTCAAGGAAGCCGATGAAAAGGGGGTGCGCTTTCTGTTGCCCGTCGATCACGTGCTTGCCGATCGATTCGCGGCCGACGCCAATACCCGCATCTTCGAAGGCAACGGGGCGTTCCCTGCCGATTGGATGGCGCTCGACATAGGACCCGCAACGGTCGAGTCTCTTCACCACAGAAATCGCCCGGGCCCGCACCATCATCTGGAATGGTCCCATGGGTGTCTTTGAAATGCCGGCCTTTGCCCGGGGCACAACCAGCGTCGCGGAGGCACTGGCTGAGAATGCCGCCGCGATCACCATCGTCGGCGGCGGCGATTCTGTCTCCGCCGTCAAGCAGGCCGGCGTGGCAGACAAGATTAAGCACATTTCTACCGGAGGCGGGGCGTCGCTGGAGTTTCTCGAAGGCAAACGGCTTCCCGGCGTCGAGGCTCTCTCGGAAGCGCCGGGTTCGTAGAGCGACGGAGACTATGGCTGTTGTGTTAACGCTCGAACTGCCGTTGCTTATCCTCCTCGCCGGGATCGCCTGCGCGCTGATCGCGTGGCTGCTCGGCAACCTTTACCCATTTCCTTCGCGGCTATCGCTATCGCGTCACCCTGGGCCTGATCGCTTTCCCGCTCAGTGGTCTGATGGGCTTCTTTTCCAGCTCAATTCGCGGTCAGCGTCGCTCGGCGACTGGCTCGCGGGCAAGCCGATGTCTTTCCTGTTCGCCATCGGCGGCTTCGGCTATTTGGTATTCGGTTTTCTCGGCTGCTGGACCGCGGTGCGCGTGGGTGGCAGGCTGGATCGGAAACATACCCTTTCCGTGCTCTACAATCTGGTCAAAGAACACAAGAAGCGGGACGCGAGTCGGTACGTATTTCCCAGCACTCTCCTCTGAACGCCGTGTACATTTCTAGCCTGAAGATCGAGACCCAAGCATGCGCAAGCTCCTTATCGCCGCCAACTGGAAGATGTACAAAACGCCCACGGAAGCGCAGAGCTTCCTTCATACCTTCCTGCCGCTGGTCAAAGACCAGACCCAGGGAGAAATCGTGATCTGCCCTCCCACGGTCGATCTGGCGACCGCGCTCCATTCGGTGAAAGGTTCGGAGGTTCTGGTGGGCGCGCAGAACATGCACTTTGCCGAGGAGGGCGCCTTTACCGGAGAGACCTCCGCCCCCATGCTGGTTGCCTTGGGGGTCACCCACGTGATCCTTGGCCACTCCGAGCGCCGCCAGTACTTTGGCGAGACCGACGACACCGTCAACCGGAAGCTGGTCACTGCGCTCAAACACCACCTGGTGCCCATTGTTTGCATTGGCGAGCACGAGGAAGAAAGGGAAAGCGGCATGACAGAGAGGTTGTGTGCCGGCAGATCAGCCGGGCGATCCATCAGATCGATCCCGCGAAGCTGCGTCCGATGGTCGTCGCCTATGAGCCTATCTGGGCCATTGGCACGGGAAAAACGGCTACGCCCGGCGATTGCCGCCGAAGCTCATCTCATCATCCGCAGCGAGGTGGCGCGCCTGGTTGGCAGGCCGATGGCCGATGCGCTGCGGATCCTGTACGGCGGTAGTGTCAAGCCGGAGAATGCCGAAGCGCTGCTCAGCCAGCCGGAAATCGACGGCGCGCTGGTTGGGGTGCGAGCCTGGACCCGCATTCGTTCGCCGCCATCGTCAAGGCCGGGCGGTCAGCTGACCAGGAGTTTTTACCAGGAGTGGCACTGACGGGCATTTCCAACTGCTCCAGCGAAGCGCTGGATGCCCCAGGTCCGCACCAGCGACCTGGACTATATATTTTTTTCATGCTTACAGAAGAGCGAACCGCAGTCACCCTCCCCGCGTCGCGAGACAAAGCAATGGTGGTGGCCGACCGGAGCTCAGGCCGCGTCCGCTCTGAAATGCAAATTATCCTGACGAAAACCTCTTCCCCTTCAACACTTACCGGGTAAACTGCAACTCTTTCCTGAGAGTTCGGCGTGGCCCCGGTCGCGGGATCGAAGGACCAGGCATGCCAGGGGCAAATCAGCTTGCCGTCTTCGATCATCCCTTCGGCCAGCGGACCACCCCGGTGGGGACATTCGTTGTCCAGGGCCCGGATTACCCCATCGACGTTGGCAATACATAGCGTCCTGGCGCCGGCGCTGAATTCCTTGGCCTCTCCGGCTCGCGGCAGCTGGCCCCTAACGCAGATCTTCACTAATTCACTCATCGTTCGATCACCTGATCACCTGAGCATCAGTTACGTTCAGGGCGTATACACCGAGTGAAAATGCTAGGCTCGAATGATGGCAGTATCCACCCCCAACAGTACCTCAAGTGCCACCAGCGGCAGACCTCTGGTGCCCTTCGTGCGCGCGGGCCGTTCATGATCCCGCTGGTGTGCGGCGACTGCTCCGCAGTCCTCTGCCGCGTCTGTGGAACCCCGCTGGAATCCGCTGACGAACTCGCCTTCGGCTAGCCATGAAGAGCCGATCCGGCGCAAACGAATCTGCCCGCAAAGCACACGCCTCCACCCGGGTGGAAAAACCCGCTGGCCCCGCAGCAGCCGCTGGCCAGCGCTCGCTGGATCCTCGGCGGCGTGGCGGCGACCCTGCTCTTGGCGGCGCTCTGCGTATACGTCACCTTTTGCCTGCTCTTCTGGCAGGGCCAATGGCAACTGGTCTTCAAACCATCACGCACCATCACGGCCACTCCGGCCTCGGTCGGCCTGAAGTATGACGAGATCCGGTTCGACGCGACCGAAACCGGCATTCTCCAGCTCAACGGCTGGTGGATTCCCGCCGATCGCCACGCGCCTATGCCGCCGACACCCTGCTCTTCCTGCATGACGGCTCCGGCTCCCTCTCGGACACGCTGCCGCAATTGCAGGCCCTGCACAACCTCGGCATGAATATTTTTGCCTTCGATTATCGCGGCTTTGGAAAGAGCGTGAACATCCATCCCTCGGAAGCAAGCACCTACGAGGATGCCGACGCCGCCTGGCGCTACCTCACCGACACGCGTCATCTGTCCCCGTCCACGATCGTCCTCGACGGGGTCGGGCTGGGCGCGGCGATCGCAGCCGAGACGGCCCGGCGCCATCCCCAGGCGCCGGCGCTGATCCTCGAAGATCCTCAAGCCGCCCGATCCTCGACTCGCTGCAGTTCGATCCGCGCATGCGCCTGCTGCCGATCCGCCTGCTCTTCCATGACCGCTTCGACCCGACCGAGACGCTGGCCCAGTCTGCGGACGCCCAAGCTGATGCTGTACCCGGCGCACGATGCGAGCGGCTCTACTACGATCAGGCGGCGGAGCCAAAGCAGAGAGCAATCCTGTGCGCGGCGATCGCTTCAGGGATGAAAATTATCTGCCTTGCCTGCGGAGTTTTCTGGGCAAATATCTGCCCGGCGGTTAAGTTCCCTGCTAAGCTTGCCTACAACACTGACACGAACAGGAGTTCCCATTGTTTAGCTGGCTTAACCGCTTTCAGTCTTTTGGCGCCTTGGTCATGCGGCTGGTTCTGGGCGTCATCATGGTGCGCTCACGGATACACGAAGATCATTCCCTCAGGCGCGCTCTACAACTTCAGCCATATGGTCACCCGCCTGCACCTGCCGGTCTGGCTTGGCTATGTTGCCGCCTTTACTGAATTCTTTGGCGGCATGCTTCTGATCGTCGGCTTGTTGACCCGAGTGGCCGCGTTCATGACGGCCATCGATATGGCGGTGGCCATCATCAAAGTCCATCTCCATGGCGGGCTGATGGGGCCCAACTCCTTCGCCTTTCCGTTGGCGCTGCTTTGCCATCGCCCTGATGCTGGTCTTCACCGGCTGCGGTTGGCTGGGGCTGGATGATTTTGTGGGGAGAGGCGGGGAGCACGCGCGCCAAGGTGGTCAGGCCGTTAGTAGATTAGATCCCTATTCGGCACCTTCGCTGTGTCAGATAAGGGATCCCACGACTACCAAACCCATAAACCTCCGGCCATCGTCGCAAGCCCCCCGACTTCGATTCGGCCTGTAAGGTCCAGGAGCCCGAGAATTCGCGGTTTCCCCATCTGACACAGCGAACGTGCCGGATAGGGGGATCTGCAATGTTGCGGGCCCGGTCAACTCGATATCAAGTTCAGAAACTGCGTCGTCTTCAGTTCCGATCCGGGGAAAACCAACTCCAGGTTGCGCGCTCCCAGGGTCTTGTAAGCTGCTTCACCCAAAACCTGGCGGAAGTCCGTGGTGATCGCCAGGTCGCGGTTCTGATAAAGCTGCTCGGTCGCCATGCCTGGCCACTTGCCGTAGACCTTGCCACCCTTGACGGTGCCGCCCAGCACAAACATCACGTTGGCATGCCCGTGGTCGGTTCCACCGGTGCCGTTCTGCTGCGCCGTACGCCCGAACTCCGACATGGTCACCAGCACTACATTTTCCGCGTCGCTTCCCATGTCGGTCCAGAAAGCGGAGATGCCCTGGCTGAAGTCGCGCAGGCAGTTGGCCAGCTGTCCGTTGACGCTGCCCTGATTCTGATGCGTATCCCAGCCGCCGATGTCGGTGAAGGCCGCTTCCACACCCAGATTCGCCTTCAGCAACTGGGCAATCTGCTTCATATTGTCGCCGAAAGCGCCGTTGGGATAGTTCGCGCCCGGCCCCGGCTGGTAGTGCGCCGGGTCAGTCGCCTTCAACATCTTTACCGCTTCGAAGGTCTCCTGGCCAGTCCCGTGGAGCACGGAATCGACGGAATCGGCATACATGGCTTCAAAGGCCGGAGCTGATCGGCGCCGCATTCGCGCTCTTCCCGGCCACCGCGAAATCCTGCACCCGGTTGACCGCGACTGCGGGGATTTTTCCATCCAGGGTGCGCGGCACCTGGGATCCCGAGGGCGACCGCGCGAAAGGCGGTATGGCTTGCCGGCCGGCGAAGATCTTCCGCCTGCAAAGCGCGATTCAACCAGCCATCGGGCGTCGCCTTTACGCCGGGGGTGCCGCTCTCCATGTAATCCTGGGCGTCGAAGTGGGAGCGGGTGGTGTCGGGCGAGCCGGCGGCCTGGACCATGGCCAGATGGCCCTGATCGAACAGGGGCTTGAAGGATTGCATGGCCGGGTGCAGTCCGAAAAATCCATCCAGGTCGATGAGCTGGTTCTGCGGGATGGCGATGGTCGGCCGGAGCTGGTAGTAGTTGCTCTCCGCGTGGGGCACCACGATATTGAGCCCATCGGCCGCCCCGCGCTGGAAGATCACCACCAGCTTCTTGCCCTGGGCCTGGGCGCTGGTGGTCTGGGCGAGCACCGACCGCTGCAGGAATGTCGGCACCACCGAGGTGCCTACCAGGGCCATCGCTCCGCCCTTCATGAATGCCCGACGTGTTGCCATTTGCAGCTCCAACCCGGCCCGCGCTTGCGGGCACACCCGTTCGAACGCGGGATGGGCAGGAAAGTTGTGCGTTGGGAGCAGCTTTCGAGGTGTTTTCTGCCACAGCGCCAAGGCACGGCTTCACAGGTCTCTAGCGGCTAATAGCCGCAGTCTATTTAGCAACGACTTACGTAACTGGCATGAAAGCCACGTACCCGGTTCCGAAGAGTGGACGATTTTAGTCCGACAAGCCGTTGCGTAGAAGCGTACCCAAGGGCACTAAAGTATCGCGTAGTCCGCCAGCGCGCAAAACGCGACTTTTAGCGATTTCGCGAGACTGAGACCGACTAGCGCGTTAACACGTACTTTCTAGCCATTTCGCGAGTCAACTGCGGATCCGGTGCCGTAAGTCCAGAAACCAAGCACCGAAGGTGCGAGCTTACCAGCCCAGGCTATCGGCCTCGGTCTCGGCAGGCCAAAGCGACATCTGAGGGCGAGGCCCGATTTTCATGGCCTGAAACAGCCCGCGTGCAGTTCAGTAACGTGCCTCCGAACGGGTGGCTAATACTTGCCCAGCTCGGCCATGGCGCGGAACAGGTCTTCCGGCTGGGGCAGAATGGCATCTTCCAGAATCGGCTGATAGGCCACGAAGGTGTCCATGGCGGCCACCCGCTTGACGGGGGCGTCCAGGTACTCGAAAAGCTCGTCGGCGATGCGGGCCACGATCTCCGCTCCATATCCCCAGCTCAACATATCTTCGTGGGCGACGATCACCCGGCCCGTCTTCTGCACCGAGGTGGCAATCGCCTCCCAGTCGTAGGGACTGAGGGTGCGCAGATCGAGGAGATCGACCTCCAGTCCCAGTTCGCTGCTCGCCTGCTGCGCGGCGCGCAGCGCACGCGGCACGACGGCGCCGTAGGTAATCAGCGTCAGGTCCTTGCCCTGGCGCAACAGGTTGGCCTTGCCGAAGGGGATCGCGAATTCGGGCCCGGGATACGCGGCCCGGCCGAAGGTCTCGCGATAGAGGCGCTTGTGCTCGAAAAAGAGCACCGGATCATCGCAGCGGATCGCGGTGCGCAACAAGCCGTTGGCATCCAGCGCATTGGAGGGAAAGACCACGCGGATCCCAGGCGTATGGGTGAAGATGCTCTCGCCGCACTGGGAGTGGTAGACCGAACCGCCGGTAAGGTATCCCCCGATGGCCACCCGCACCACCGCCGGCGACGAATAGCTGCCATTGGAGCGCCAGCGCAACAGGCTGAGCTCGTTGCGCAATTGGTGCATGGCGGGCCAGATGTAGTCGAAGAACTGCATCTCGACCACCGGCTTGAGTCCGCGTGTGGCCATGCCGATCGCGCGGCCGACAATATCGGCTTCGGCCAGGCGCGCGTTGTAGACGCGGTCCGGACCGAACTCCCGCTGCAACCCTGCCGTGAGCTTGAAGACGCCGCCCTTGCCCTTCACCAGGCCTTGGCGCAGCTCCTGGTCGTGGCTGGTGTCGGCCACGTCCTGGCCAAAGACCACGATGCGCGGATCACGCTGCATCTCGTCCTTCAGGCAGGCAGTTGATCAGGTCGGCCATGGTGCGCTCCTGCGCGTCCGGCGTCTGCACCGCCGGCCGGGCCAGGTCCTCGCGCGTGGGGTCGAGGTCTTCGGAATAGACATGCCGCTTGATGGAGCTGACCTCGGGCAGCGGCGCGCGCAGCACCTTCTCGGCCGCGCTGCGCACCTCTTCGTCGACCTCCTGTTCCAGCCGGTTGATGGCCGCGGGATCGAGAATGCCGTCGCGCAGCAGGCGCATCTGCAGCTTGGGCAGAGGATCGCAGAGCGGCGTCCCGCTTGCGCTCCGCTTCTGACCGGTAGAGCGGTTCGTCGTCGGAAAAGGAATGGGCATACTGCCGGATCACGTGCCCGTGGACAAAGGCCGGCCCCTTGCCGGAGCGGCAATGCTCGCACCGCCTGGGTGAACGCGGCATAGCTTGCGACAGGATCGGTGCCATCCACCTCGGCAAAGAAGAAATTAGGGAAATTGGCCACCAGGCGCGAGATATTCCCGCCCGGCGTGTTCACTTCCACCGGAACGGAGATGGCGTAGCCGTTGTCTTCGACCACGAACAACACCGGCAAGCGCAGGGCTCGAGGCCGAACTCATCGCCTCCCAAAACTCGCCTTCGCTGGTCGCGCCTTCGCCCAGCGAGACATAGACCACCTCGTCCCCATGAAAGTGGGTGGGCTTGAACGCGCTGTAGTCCCCCTGGCCGCTGCTCGGCGGCAGCCGGGATGGGTGGCGAGGTATCGGCCCGCCTCCGCGCAACCGACAGCCTGCAGGCACTGGGTGGTGACCGAAGAAGACTGGCTGACGATGTTGAGCCGCGGGTTGCTCCAATGCGAGGGCATCTGCCGTCCGCCGCTGGACGGGTCCGCCGCCGCGCCCACGGACTGCAGCAGCATGCTCCTCCACCGTGTTGCCCAGCGTGAGGCACAGTGCACGGTCACGATAATAGGGGTAGAACCAGTCGTAGCCGGGCTTCAGAGCCATGCCGGCGGCCACCAGCAACGCCTCGTGGCCGGCGCCGGAGACCTGGAAAAAGATCTTTTGCTGCCGCTTGAGCAGGATCTCGCGATCGTCCGTGCGGCGCGACAGATACATCAGCCGGTACATCCGGATCAACTGCTCCGGCTCCAACCCGGCGTAGGACGCGGCGCTGGCTGCTCAGTACTGGCCGTGACTGCCTTCGCCATGCACACCTCATTATGACGATCTGTTAAGGATAAATGCCCGACCGGTTGTCCTGCAGGATTCGCGTTGACCATAGCCGCATGAACTTCGCCAAGTCTGATCTCGACAGGAATCCGGGATGCCAGCGATTGAATCCTTCGCTGTACGGTTAACGCTCTGGCGATGTCCAAGCAGTTGCAACTCGTGCGATCCGCTGCCACTGCTCGTGGCAGTCTAACACGTCTGAGGCAGCGCCGTCCGGCATCCATTTGGCGGTTTACCACCCTGCCGGTATGATGACGATGCGGCGTTGACCATCTTTTTCTCAGCGTGCTCTAATCAGCCGGTTTGCAGGTGTTTGCGCTCGCGGCGGCGGAGCAGCCGCAGCGGCACCTCGGTAACCCCAGTAGCAAGTACCTCTGGAGGCGTTTGAATGGTTTTCTTCTCTCTATCGGCCACTGTCCTAGGACAGGGCTTGACCGCTGCCCTCGACACCAGTGGCAGCACTTTTCTCTGGATCGCTCTGCTTGCCGGTCTGCTCGGCCTTGTTTTTGCCCTTTTTCTGGCCCGTTCTGTGCTTGCTTACGATACCGGGACGCCGGAAATGCGGCTGATTTCGAACGCCATCCGCGAGGGCGCGGAAGCGTTTATGTCGCGCCAATACACGACCATCGCCGCGCTGGCCGTGGTGCTTGCCATTGCCCTCTTTGTGGGCTACAAGTTTTCCGACTTTACCGCTCCGTTGGCGGGCAAGGTGGTCATCAGCTTCCTGATCGGCGCCATCTGCTCCGGTTTTGCCGGCTACACCGGCATGTTCGTCTCCATCCGCACCAACATCCGCGCCGCCAGCGCCGCCCGTGCCAGCCTGGGCCAGGCCTTGAAGATTGCCCTGCACGGGGGCGCCGTCACCGGCATGGTGGTCATCAGCCTCTCCCTGCTCGGCGTGGGCAGCCTGTTCTTCCTCTTTGGCGGACTGCAGGATCCGCAGCACGTTCCTTACCAGCTGGTCGGCTTTGGCTTTGGCGCTTCGCTGGTGGCGCTCTTCGCCCAGCTGGGCGGTGGCATCTATACCAAGGCGGCCGACGTGGGCGCCGACCTGGTGGGCAAGGTCGAGGCCGGCATCCCGGAAGACGATCCGCGCAACCCGGCCGTCATCGCGGACCTGGTGGGCGACAACGTGGGCGACTGCGCCGGCCGCGGCGCGGACATCTTCGAATCCACGGCGGCGGAAAACGTCGGCGCCATGATCCTGGGCACGGCGCTCTATCCGGTCTTCGGCATCAAGGGCATCCTCTTTCCTCTGATCGTGCACGCCATCAACCTGGTGGCCAGCTTCATCGGCGTGCTGGTGGTCCATAGCCGCGAAGATCAGGACCCGATGGATGCGCTGAACCGCGGCTATTACGTCACCACCCTGCTGGCGCTGGCCGGCTTTGCCGGGGCGGTGTACTACATGCTGCAGGGCCGCTGGTGGCTGCTGGGCTGCGGCGTCGTCGGCATGGTGACCTCGTTTCTCTTTGTCCGCATCACGGAGTACTACACCGAGACCCGCTACCGGCCGGTGCAATCGATCGCCAACGCCTCGCTCACCGGCCCCGCAACCAATATCATCAGCGGCCTCGCGGTGGGCATGGAGACACCTGCCATGCCGGTGATCGTGATCAGCGCCGCCCTGCTGCTCAGTTACTACTTCGGCGTGCGCGGACTGGCCGATACCGACTATCTCCGACTACGCCAAGGGCATTTACGGCACCGCCATTGCCACCATGGGCATGCTCTCGTCCGCCGCCTACATCCTGGCCATGGACACCTTTGGGCCCGATCACCGACAATGCCGGCGGAATCATCGAAATGTCGGATCAGCCACGACTCGGTGCGCGAAAAGACCGACAAGCTGGACGCGGCCGGCAACACCACCAAGGCGCTGACCAAGGGCTACGCCATTGGCTCCGCCGCGCTGGCCGCCTTTCTGCTCTTTTCCGCCTACCTGGAGACGGTCCACGGCATCGTGGCGCAACGCTTCGCGGATGCCGACCAGGTGCTCGACCCCGACTGGAGCTTTACCAACATCAACCTGGCCAGCGTGCCCGTTTTTGTCGGGGCGCTGCTGGGCGCGATGCTGATCTTCCTCTTCTCCTCCTTCGCGATCAAAGCGGTCGGCCGCACGGCGCAATACATCATTGAAGATGTGCGCGCGCAGTTCCGCGAGAACCCCGGCATCATGGCGGGCACATCCAAACCGGACTATGGCCGTTGCGTCCGCATCGTTACCGGCGCGGCGCTCAAGCAGATGGTTCTGCCCGGCGCGCTGGCCGTGCTCACGCCATTGGCAGTGGGGCTGGTCTTCAAGAATTTGAGTGGCAGCTTTCACATCCACATTCCGGGAGAGTACTCGCCCATCCTCAACGGCCACTCCATCGACCTTGCCGGCGCGGAGGCGGTCGCCGCCCTGCTGATGGTGGGGACCATCGTCGGCATCCTGATGGCCATGCTGATGAACAACAGCGGCGGCGCCTGGGACAACGCCAAGAAATACATTGAGACCGGCGCCCACGGCGGCAAGCGTTCGGAGGCGCACAAGGCGGCGGTGGTGGGCGATACCGTGGGCGATCCTTTCAAAGACACGGCCGGCCCGTCGCTGCACGTGCTGATCAAGCTGCTGGCCACGGTTACGCTGGTGCTGGCGCCGTTGTTTCTGTGAACGAGGGCCTGTTCGCTTGATTTTCCTGTGCCGCCGGAACCGGAAGAATTTCGACGTGGGCGACTGATCGTGATCTGGAGTCAGGTGATCAGGAGAAAGCAAGACCATAGTACGTTCGCAGGCATCAGTGACCTAGATGAGCGTCGAAAAATTGAGCGACATGGGAATACAGTTCCACGCCTTCCGGCGCGTCCACGCCGGTCGCATCGAAATAGCCCATATGGTATTGGCCTTCCTCGACTTCGAGCTGCGTCGGCACTCCCGCCTGCAGCAGCTTCTGCTGCACCCGCACCGTATTGGAGAGAAACAGATCGCGCGTTCCCGTTACCAGGTAGGTCGGCGGGAACCCGTTAAAATCACCGTAGACCGGCGATAGCTGCGGGTCCTTTAAATCCCGTCCGTGGGCATAGAGTTTCGCTACTGCTTCCCAGAAACCCTCATAGGTGAGGGTGCCGTCGACGCCGTCGTTGGCGTAATAGCTATCGCCCGTCTTGCTCAAGTCCGACCAGGGAGTGCCGGACATCACTGCCCCCGGCAGCGGCAGACCTTCCTTTTTGGCTCGCTGGACAAGCGAGAGAACCATGCTGCCCCCGACGGAGCTTCCAAAGACAGCAATATTGCCGGGTTTTGCCAACTTAATGACTTCTTTCCAAACCGTCATTGCGTCATCCATCGCCGCCGGAAACGGATGCTCCGGCAGCATGCGGTAATCGACGGCGATCACTTTGTACCCAGTTACGCTCGCCATCACCATGGACTCGTCCGCTGCAGACTCGCCCGCTCCCCACACCCAGCCGCCTGCGTGCAGGGCGAGCAGAAGGCGGTTGCGGTTGCTGGGTTTGACGACTTTGGGTGTGACCACGTAGCAGCGGACGCCGCCCATACGTTGCGCAACGACGGTGACGCCGAATTTCTCGCTCGCTTGGGCCAGCTGCTGCGCGACGTCCGGCGGTGGTTTCACCAGGACTTTCCACTCCTCGGCCGTCTTGGGAAAGTTGGGAGGCGGGCTCGGAGCCTGCCCAAGTAACTTCTGCAGCGCCGGGCTGACGGTGTCGGGCACGGGAAGGATGCGGCTGGGAATCGTGCGCGAGGCCGCCTTTTGCGTCCATGCGGCGCCATTCCACACGCTGGCGGTCAACGCTAGCGTGAGGGTTACCAGGATTCGACTCATAGAGCGCAACCGCAATGCAAATTTGGCATCGTCTTTGACCTCGCAAGGAAATCCCGGATCAAGTTACCATCTGAGCCGGGCCCGAGATGTCAGTGTCGAAGCAATACACCACTGCGCACGCCAGTGGTGTCAACCTCAGGGGCTAGACAGCTTGCGGAAAAATTCATTTTCCTGGAAGGGTACGGCCTTTACAGGCTGCGGAAGAACTCTCTTTTATATCAGGGCACGACTTGAGTCGTGCCGTAAATGATTGACAATACGTCGGGCTGCCACGAATGGCCGGTTTAACTGCGCTCCCCTCGCTAAGTCGTACCGGACCGCATTGAAATGAACTCGGCTTTGGCCGCCGAGGAATAGTCTTCCCTCAAAGCGGCACTTTTTCCTGAACGAAGCGACGGGTGGACAGGTGGCCCATTCAAGCCTTCTGGCTTGAGTGGGATGCAAAGCCTTTTCTGAAATCGTTCGCGAAGTCCCGGCTAGGCCTCGGCTAGGCCGGCGCATTCGACACCACGTTGTCCGCGACGTTAGGCGGAAGTAGCGGCCCCTGGAATTTGTATCACTTTTTCCCTTTATGTACTTTCGCTGGAGTGCCCGCGGGCGCTTTCCTCCTCAATTTGATCTGATTGTAATCAACGGCGGCACGGACGAGATTTTTTAGAGCACGGTCATTCATCTTGTCGCCCTCAAAAAGATCGATCGCTCGCCAGGCGTTGCCTCCGAGGCCAGCGTTGAAGAGCTGGTCAGGATCCGGGAGGCTGGCCCCGTGGGAAAAGGTAAGCTTCACCTTATCTTTGTGGGCGTTGCCGACCGCGATGATTCCGTCGCGAGACCACACTGGGCTGCCCATCCACTTCCATTCCTCGATGATCTCCCGGTCGGCCTCAAGGATACTCTTACGGATGCCGGCGAGCGTTTTGCCACGCCAGTCTGTGAGTCCTGCGATCAGATGGTCGATACGTTCCGATGGATTCATTGGATCTTTATGCCTCCAATCCTTGTCCCGTTTTCATGCCAGTAGTTTTATTGGGCCATCTCTTCGAAACAAGTCGTCGAAGGACATGGCCTTTCCACATCCAAAGTCCAGAGAGGATAAGTACAGGAAGGAAGACAAACCGGACAATATTTCGGTGACACAATATTTCGGTGACGGAAGTGGCACTTTGCTATTGTCGTGTTTTCCAAAGTGCCACTTCCCTCTGTCAGCGAAAGTTCCAGCCTTAGCACGTTTCCAGAACTGTAACGCCTGGAAACACCATTGCCGATTTGTCTCCAAGCCCAGGGATCAGACTGTTACGACGAAACGCGGCCAATCGCATCGATCTGTGCCTTCAGACCGGACAGGACCATCGCCAGCTCTTCGTGCCCGATGGTCGTCCACTGCATAGCGCGCAAAGACATGCTGCGTCCGGATTGAAATACCAGCAGGCTCGAGATGAGCAGCAACGCCTGAATGCGCGCGACCGGATCGTTCTCAGGCTGGCCCAGGATGCAGGCTATCAACCGTGCGGTGATCTCAACGCCCGGCCGCCAGAGATTCGCATAAAGAATCTCAAATGCCGGACCAGGGTCGCGCAATTCCCTGGCCACGAAATGAGTCCATCGTGCTGCCTTCCGCGACCCTACCAGGAATCCGGCCAGGGCTCCAATTACAGCTTTCAGGTGAGCGCGAGCAGTCTCGGCCGCGCAACCCTTCCTTAGGGCTTCAGCTGCCTCCGAGGCCGCCGTCGTGTTGCGGCGGTATTGTGCGACGATGGCCTCGGCGCAGGCGAGGTACAGGCCCTCCTTGCTGCCAAAATAGTATTGCAGCGTCGGCAGGCTCACGCACGCGGCTTCGGCGATGCGGCGCGTGGTTACGGCCAGAAAAGAAGCCTCGCCAAACTCCTCCAGCGCCGCATCGAGAATGCGCTCCTTGGTTTCTTCACCCTTCTGGTAGCCGCCGTTCGCGGCCGCTCTTACCCTCGGCGTTTTCCGCTGAGCTGTAACGGTTTTCGACATTTGCTTTGTACCCATCCGGAGCCACTGGCAACCCCGCACACCGTCCTCGCCCTGGATTGTGCTTGTTCGGGCGCGTGCAGAGCCGGATTTTCCACTTGCAAATAAATACTATCATGTGATAGACATTTATCTATCGGTTGATAGATATTGCGTCCGGCCGATCACATCCCCGGCGCACAGGAGCGTGAAAGATGAGCACTTCGATTTCGCAGCTGAACGACAAAATCGCGGCCCAGGCCGCACAGATTCCCTCCATCTATGGTCGCGTGGATTTTTCGGTCACGCCGGAGCGCTTCGCAGCAGAGCCTGGCGACCAGACTGAGCTTGCTCCGGAGTTTTCAGCGCGGCGGCCGGAGCTGCTCGCCAATGCGGAGCAGGTGGCCCGTATCAAGGCCTACACCATGCATGGAGATCCCGTCGCCGACGCCTACGCCGCCCTGACGCCGGGGCACGGATTCCACAGGCTTATCGTGATGCTGCAGGACGCCTGCGACCACGGGGTGGAGAATGTCCCCTCCGCTCCGCCGGAGCTGGTTCGGTTTATCCGGGAAATGGAGCGCTTCCCCGCATGGCTGGACATGAAATTGATCGAAGAGGGCGCCCGGGTCGAGCGCAACGCATACGCCCACAGAGCCCCCTACGTGATCCGGGCCGGCCTCATCGGAACCTTCATGAACAAGTATTCTGCGTTGCCGATGGCCCTGACCGGTTCTCTGGCGAACAAGACGGCAGGACGCCGCGTGCACGAGACAGCGAGTTTTTTCACCACTACGGTCATGCCCGGCGCACTTGAGCGTTACGGCGCCGGCTTCAAAGCCGCAGCGATGGTCCGCCTCATGCATTCGATGGTGCGGTTCAACCTCCTTCACCGCGGCGATCAGTGGGACGTCAAGACGTACGGCATCCCGATTCCCCAGGTCGACCAGATGCCGGTAGGCTTTGTATCGATCTTCCCGATTGCTCTCAAGGCGCTTCGCCAGGGCCGCACGGCCTTCACCCCTGCTGAGCGAGCGCGCGTCGAACTGGCCCGCTACCGCTGCTTCCTGCTGGGCCTGCCCGAGGAGTTGCTCGAGAATACGCCGCAGGGCATTGTCAACATCCTGTTGACACGCTTCGGCACGCTCCGAAAAGGCTTCGACGACACCTGCCGGGCTCTCGTTCATGCGACGATGACCGCCGATCTCATCTCGGACCGCTCCCTGCCTGGCCGCTTCCACGCATGGCTCGAGCGCGGATTCTCCAAGGTATTTTTCGTCGCAAACTTCATGCGCGGGGGCAAACAGGCAGCGGCCAGGGTCGGAATCCGGGCTAGCCTGGGCGACTACATTGCCGCCGCGGCAGCCGGCATCCTGATCGCTGCAAGGATGGCGCCCTATGCGGTCGCCGCGCGCATACCCGTGATCCGCGATGCGGCAGACCGCTCGTTAGTCCGCAAACTGACCAAGGTGCTGGCAAGTTACGGGCACGCAGGATTCACGACGAATGCCGCCACTTACCGCCCTGCGCATGCCCAGGAGACCGTTTCGGACTGACGGATCGCCCGTTAGCGAGAACAGACGTGGGTGTTGAAAAAGCCGGCGCGCATTTTCGGTGTTCCGGGCAGAAATAGAACGGCAAAATCTGCCCGATCACGCTGAGGAGATTGTATGAATAGCACAATACAGAATAGTCACGTGAGACTCCTGTCCGTATTCATGGCCATCGTATGCTGCACCGCCCTGGCAGTTGCACAAAATCTCGAGCTGCAGCAGCGGGTTGTTGAAATGAAACAAGCGGCGGCAATGAACAAGCAAGAGCTCATGCAATACACCTGGCAGGAACAGGTGAACATCATCCTTAAGGGCGAGCAAAAGAAGCAGGAGCACTTCCAGGTGCAACTCGGCCCCGATGACAAACCTCACAAAATTTCTCTTGACTCTCCTGCCAGTACTGAACCAGGCGGCGGCCGGCTGATAAAGCATATCGTGGAAAAAAAGAAGGAAGAATATAAGGAATACGCCGATCAGATCAAGGAACTGATCCAGCAGTATGTTCCGCCTGAGAAGGACTTGCTCGAGCAAGCCTTTCAGCAAGGGAACATCATGATCGGGCCTGCGCCCAGGGCTGAGGGGCAATACCGCATGGTGATTTCTAATTACATCAAGAAGGGCGACAACATAACGCTTGTTATCGACAAGGCGCAGAAGAGTCTGGCAAGCATTTCCATTGCGTCTTATATGGATGATCCCAGTGATGCGGTCAACGTCTCTGTCCAGTTTGGTAAGATTCCCGGTGGGCCGAATCATGTAGCATCGGAGACGATCAACGGCGTCAGGAAAGAGCTGACGATCCAGATTCAGAATACCAACTACGAAAAGAGATAGGACACATTTCGGTGACAAGGACTGGATTGGACAGTGTCCGTAAGTAATAGGGATCCTGTCGATCCTGTCGCGGCACTTCTTCCGCAGCTTCTAAAGCCCTCTTGATATTGCAGGGTTAATGTACGCGCTGAAACAGGCTGCGGAAAAACTCTGCTTTGTAACAGGTACGGGCTTCAGCCCGTACGTAAGCGGTTGCAAAGTTGCAAACACGTCCGGCTTTAGCCACTGAGGGGCTCATTTCCATTTCGTCCTGTGGTCCAGCGGTCAGCGCACGGCACTTTGGGTTCGAGCAGCGATGACCAACCCGTGCCGCCGGATTGCGCTTCGTATCTGAAGAAAAGTCATCTCGCATTAGCTTCAATTCTCAGCTCCGTACCGTGCATCTGGAAGCCATCTTTGGTTCTGTTCTTCCCTAGGCGAGAGACTTGATAGCAGCCGTTCCGATTGGCCGGAATGTACGGTCTAATGTCACGACGGTTGCGTTGTTATCCCCGGCAAAAACAGCCAGATAAGCGTCTGTCCAGACGTTTGAGCCTCCCTCGATTTGCTGTCCCAATAGTCGCCATCGGTCACTAAAGTCCGCACGCTCCACGAGGAAAACTACCCGGTCATCCGTCCGCCATTCCTCGTAGACACCCCAGGCTTGAGCCGGAGCTAGAACGTCCTTCCCCATGACGTGAGCATTCGTCAGGAGGCGAAGAAAGCCCAACTCGCTGACGCGACAGAAGGCTACCGTGTCATGGTCTACGCCCTGGAGCCATTCGGTAGCTGTTTGATGGTGAACGTGCCGGTTGGAAGTGAGAGCGATCCAGATATTGACATCAGGCAAGTAGATCATCGAAGTTGAAGTCTTTCAGATCCAAGGTGCCCGGCTCCTTCGACGGGACGAGCGGCAGCGTTACCCTCTTGGAATGGGAGGGCGTCTCAGGTTCGTTTTTCAGCTCGCGCTCGAAGGTGCGGATAATAAACTCCTCAATCGTTACGCCTTGCGTGCGTGCGACCTTTTCGCCCTTGCGGTAGACGGAATCAGGTAGCTCGATTGTGGTTCGCATGGCTCGCCCCTTATGTATGATACCGCGTCCTCAGCATAGAGCACCCAAAAGAGTCCGTTGGTAAGAAGATACGGCGACACGGATACGGCGACACGGATACGGCGACACGATACGCGGCGTGTGAGGGGCCTACCGAGCAAACGTTCAAGACCGGTGACAAACTCTGCTGTGCCAAGCGGTCGCCCACTTCCTTCAGCTAGCCGTAGATCCCCAAAGTCCCGATCTTGAGTCGCCGATAGCAACTCAGCAAAATGTGGTATGCGATCGAGCACTGGACGAACGGTCACCAGCCCATCGTCTGCTCCAATTGGCATGTGCTCGAACACTCGACGATTGCCACGCTGCGTCGCGTGGTGCGGGAGACCGGATACGGACATGCGGGCCAAACGCGCCATGAGCGCAAACTTAACACGAACCAAAACTGAGGGGGAATAGGTATCCTGTCGACGCATTAGACCCGCCGCATTAGACCCAGGATTAACCCGGAGGGTATGCCGGAGCTGATAAGGCGACTTACCTATAACGCGTTTTGCGGGCACTTCGTTAACGCAGGCCTGGCTTCTCGACCTGATTACTTCCCTTGGAGGGACTTGGTCACTTTCTCGAGCAGCGAAGCCTCCCGCTCGAGGGCGCTTGCAACGCGCTCAATTTGCGGGTCGACAGAGGACCACTGCTTCTGCTCAATAGCTTCGCGGACTCCCGGCATCGTCTTTACGCCGTATCCAGTGTAAAAGCCGGGGGCATAGATAAGGTTTTCGAACCAGGGTCGATTGGGTAGCCCGGCCGAGTCGATCAGCATGCGCTCTGTCTGGATCAGTTGTTCATTGACTGCAGGCGACAAATTGTCTCCAGCAGCGGTAACAGCTTTCTCGTACTCGTCCGCGGCCCGCGTGAGATCGTCGGAGGCTTGTTCGAGCGGTGCGAAGTTGAAATAGGGTGGAAGCGGCTGCGTCGTGGGCGGAACGAACTTCTTCTTTGGGTCATAGAGCGCTTTGTAGACGTCCTCGCTAATTTCGGTATTCTCTTCCTTAGCTTTGTCACGCGCGGTCGAAGCCAGTTTCTTAAGTTCCGCGACATATCCGTGAACCGTTTCTGCCAAGTTAGTGAACTGGTACGGAATCACATCGGCATCGGCCATCCGCATCACCATGGTGCCGGCGGTTTGTGCGAGTGCCCGGCCATAGACGAAGTCGGTGTCCTGAAAATGGGTATACCAGTAAAAATCATCATAAATTGAGTGATACTGGCCGTCTGATTGATCCTCACCGCCGTAGCCGAGATTGACGCTCGCGATCCCCAGGTGATCGATAAAGACTGTATAGTCGGACCCAGAACCCAAAGCCCCAATGCGAAGATCGGTACGAGACCTCAGTTCCGTCCGTGCCTCAGCATCTGCGCGAGAGATCGCAACCAGCCGCTCACGCTTCCATACCGACATCTTCGTTTCAGGGTCGACAATGTCCTTGGTAACGCCGTTCACGAAGTTCTCAAGCGAATGCGATCCTTGGGCGTGGAAGTAGCCTCGCCCGTTCCCGTCCGAGTTGAAGTAGGCAACCGCGTGTTGCTGAAGCTCAGCGGCATGGGTCTCCGCCCACTCCGTCGAGCCAAGTAGGGCTGGTTCTTCTCCATCCCAGAAGCAATAAATGATCGTACGCTCGGGCTTCCATCCCTGTTTTAGCAGTTCTCCGAGGGAACGCGCCTCTTCAAGCTCGGGGCTGGCTCCAGAGATGGGATCTCCCGCACCGTTGACCCATGCATCGTGGTGGTTACCCCGCAGAACCCATTGCTCCGGATATTTGGAGCCGGGAATGCGCGCAACCACATCATAGAGTGGCTTGCGGTCCCAGTTAAACTTCAGCACCAAGTGCGCCTTCGCGGTGCTGGGACCAACGTGGTAAGTCATCGGCAGGCCGCCGCGCCACGGCTCCGGAACCAGGGGGCCGCTCAGTGACTTGAGGAAGGGCACAGCATCCGCGTAAGAGATAGGCATCACCGGGATCTTGGTGATGGTTTGTACTTCGCTGAGCGGGATCTTTTTCGCTCCGGGCACTGCGCCGACACCAGGTGTTTGAGGATCACCGGGATAGACGGGCATATCCATAACGCTGCCGCGCTGTGCGCCTTCTGCCGGCCGCATGGCTCCCTCGGGGTAGGGATCGCCATGGAAGTAGCCGTCCTCGTGCGGGTCGGAATAAATGAGGCAGCCGACGGCGCCGTGTTCGGCGGCAACCTTGGGCTTGATCCCGCGCCATGTAGCGCCATAGCGTGCGATCACGATAGCGCCCTTCACCGAGATGCCCAAACGCTCCAGTTGTTCGTAGTCGTCGGGAGCGCCATAGTTTACATAGACCAACGGCGCTGTGACATCACCGTCTCTGGAGTATGCGTTATAGGTTGGCAGCTGCTCGCTCTTCTGGCCCGAGGTCGGATCCACAGCCAGCGTGGGCTCTTCGAGCTTTGCGGTAAATGGGCTGGAACCCAGCAGTTGCAGTGATCGCTCTTTGAGGAGTGGGAAACAAGGCATCAAACGTCTCGATCTGCGCGTCGAGACCATAAGACTTCAGTTGCGCAAGAATCCACTCCGCGTTGGTCTTGTCATAAGCAGAGCCTACATGATGAGGACGTGCTGAGAGTCGGCGCATGTACTCTCTCAAGTTAGCCGTATCCGGGATCTGCCTGAACTTCTCCTCCCATTGAACTTCTTTCGCGGAATTGGCGGAGGTATACCCGCGCAACGGATGAACTGCTTCCGCTGCATTTGCAGTCAAGGCGAACAAGCTAAGCAGGGCGACAGACTGGCGCATCATGCACTCGATTCTAACCAGCCACTCAGGTAGCTCGGCTAAGAAAACTTCACCCACCTCTGCGGGTGTATCCTTCTCGAATTCAAGAAATCCTTAGGCTAGCGTCTTTCGCAAGCCTAAGGATGGGCGAGAAAAAGGGTTCACTGCGATGAGGATGGAACGGATCGGGCGCAAATTCCTTTATTGCGGGAAGGCACTGTTTTGGTTGCCATGTTGTGCAGCCGGAGCAATGGCTTTGCTGCTTGCAGCCAACGGCGTTTGGGTGAGCGCGCAGGCCGCGCCGCCTGCATCACAGACGGCTGCGCCGGCGGCAGCAACGCAGCCATCGACGCCGGCTTCTTCGGCAGACGTTGTTGGGGTTTGGCAGGGGACGCTGCACTTTTCCAAGACAGACCAACATCCCCAGTTCGACCTGCGGCTTGTGGTGAAGATTTCCAGGACGGACGCCGGCGCCCTTAAGGCCGTGTGGTACAGCATCGACCAGGGCGGTCAGAGCGTTCCGATAGCGACCGTCAGCTTTCAGGGCGGTGTGCTGAAATTCAAGGTCACGGTGGTCGACCGCAGCTATGAAGGCAAGATGTCCGCAGACGGCAAGTCGATTGCGGGAACATGGATGGAAGGCACGACGCCGATGCCGCTACCTCTGGAGCGGGCCACTCCCGATACGGCCTGGGCAATTCCTGAACCGCCGAAGGCAATGGCGGTGGATGCCAATCCAACCCTGGAGGTGGCCACGATTAAGCCGAGCCAGCCTGGCAGGCCGGGCAAGCTGTTTACGTTTCAAGGTAGCCAATTCAAGACGTTCAACACGAACATGAACGATCTGATTGCCCTGGCCTACGGGCTTCACGCCAAACAGATTATCAATGCGCCGGCATGGTTTGGCGCCGATCTGTTCGATATCGATGGAAAGCCGGATGTGCCGGGCAGGCCGAATATGAAACAGATGGCGGCTATGGTACAGAAGCTGCTGGCTGACCGATGCGAGCTGAAGTTTCATCATGAGCAGAGACCGCTATCCGTTTATGCCATCCGTCTTGCCAGCGGCGGACCTAAGATGACCGTAAGCTCAACGGGAGCGAATGATCCGTCGGGCTTTGGGTTGCGGGGATTCGGTGATCTGGTGGTGAGAAACATGACCATGGCGACTTTCGCAACATGGATGCAATCGGGCGTGATGGACAAGCCGGTGGTCGATCAGACGGGATTGCCCGACCGGTATGACTTCAATTTGAAATGGACGCCGGATGATTCGCAATTCGGGCAATTCCGGGGGACGAATGGTCCTATAACCCCGCCTGCTGGCGACAACCCAAATGCTCCGCCGGGCCTGTACACAGCGGTGCAGGAACAGCTTGGGCTCAAGATTGAATCGACCAGGGCTCCTGACGACGTGATCGTCATCGATCACGTGGAGCACCCTTCTCCGAATTAGGGCGATTGCTGAGCGAAAGGAAGAGACGCGCGGCTTTCCGTGTTCTGGTCGGGTGGTGGCCTCATCGTGAGTCAATCAATGGTAAACAGATGAGTTGAACCAGGACCGCAATGAACCGGTGGGTGGCCCATCACCGCTTGACAGCCGATGGTCGACCATCTACCATCGCTTTTCAGTGAGGGTAGATAGTCTTCCATGGCGAAGCAGGCACAGCAAAGGCAGAACCTTCTCCAAGGCACGCTGGATATGCTCATCCTGCGAACCCTTCTCTATGGCGCGGCGCACGGGCATCAGATCGGCAAGCATATTCAGCGAACCACTCATGATTTTCTGCAGACGCAGCATGGATCGCTATATCCCGCGTTACATCGGCTGGAGCGAAGAGGATGGGTTACCTCCAAGTGGGAGACTGGCCCCGACAGCAATCGAGAATTCAAATACTACCGGCTGACCGGGAAAGGCAAAAAGCAGCTAGTGGCCGAGGAATCGCAGTGGAAACAGATGACAGAAGCCGTGGCGCGTGTCATGTGGCCCACCGCGGAGGACAGCTGAGATGCGATGGTGGCAGATCGGAAAGAGGCGAGCTGATCTCGATCGGGAGTTGCAATCCGATCTGGAGTTAGAGGAGGAAGAACAGCGGGAGCGAGGCCTTTCGGAAGAATATAAGCACGGCTGCAATAAGGATGTCCGCCGTACTCATACCGGTGCTCGATATAGCCGCGCCCATGTCCATAAGCCACCATACGGGAGTGGTCGGCGCGCTCCATCTCTATGCGCCGCTCGCCGCCAGGTCCTCGGCGGATTGTCATGCCGTTGGCATGAACTTCTCTGACGCCGCCATTGGAGTCGAACTTGGCCTCGTGGCCATTCGGACCTTTGTAGGCCGTCACTTGGCCTCGCGAGTTCCTAGCAACTTCCCCGCCGGATTTCGTGGTATGGACGGAGCCGCCCGGAGGCGCCTTCACCGAGGGCGTAGCCCCGCGCGGAGAATATAAACGTCACCAATCGGAAGGTAACGCGTGCCAGTGGGTTAGAGTTCGATGTTGGAGCTCTACGGTTTAGGCCTATGCAGGTAACCCGATGACGATCAATTGCTGACGCAGGGTATAGCAGAACGCTATAACCTGCGGACTGTGAAAGTCACAGTCCGCTTATATTACGAATCTATCACCAAATAGAATCACCGCACTTGCTCGCTAACCTCCGAGGGGCAACTATGCAGTCGGTCAAAGACTGCCTCTCGACCTGGGATTGGCATTTCCTCTGATCGGTCAGCGGCGCTATTCCTCGCGCAAGGCTACTAAGGGATCTACGCTAGTGGCCCGCAACGCTGGGATGACCGTGGCGGCGAATGCAACCGCGGCTAGTAATACGGGCACGGCCAAGAATGTTGCGACGTCCCTGGTGCTTACGCCGAACAGCAGGCTGGCGATCACGCGAGTCAGGGCGGCCGCGCCTGTGAGTCCAGCGAGGATGCCGATCAAGGTCAATTGCATTCCCTGGCGGACGACCAGGCCGATAATATTTTCGGGCCGCGCACCTAACGCGAGCAGAATGCCGATGTCGTGCGTGCTCTGTGTGACCAGATACGACATCACGCCGTAGAGGCCCACGGCGGCCAGCAGCAAAGCGAAGGCCGCAAATGCACCCAGCATGGTACTGGAGAAGCGCTGGCGAGCCAGCGAATCATACAAGCGGTCCTGCATGGTGCGAAAGCCGTAGACAACAACGGCGGGATCGACCGCGTGGATTTCGCTGACGATGGCGGTGGAGAGCCCCGCATCGTCGGATGAGGAACGGACCACCAGGAACATGCCGCGGTCAGGTCCTTGCTGCAGCGGGAAATAAGTTGCGATCTTGCCGTCGGTCTCCAGACCGTATTGTTTGACCACGCCTACGACGCCGACGATGGTTATGGGCTTTTTGGGATCGAACCACAGATGTTTTCCGATAGCGTCGTTATGTGGCCAAAAGCGCTGCGCGAATTTCTCGTCGATGATGACGGCCTGCGGCATGTCCGTGGTGTCCTGCTGCGAGAAAAAGCGGCCTGCCACCAGAGGAATCTGCATGGCACGGAAATAGTCCACGCTTGCGGTTCGTTCGTCGACTTGCAACTCCTGTCCTGGAGGCGGAGTGTATCCCTCCACGTGGATTCCTCCCCATCCCACCGATCCAGTCAGCGGAAGTGCCGAAACCGCACCTTCGGCCACGACTCCTGGCAAGTGGGCGATGCGGGTTTCGATTTCGCGCCATAAACTGGCGAGGGCTTTATCCTGGCGGTACTTCGGGTCGTTGGCGGCGACCTGCATGGTCAATACGTGATCCGTGGTAAACCCAGGAGCCACGCTCTGCAATCGAACGAAGCTTCGGATAAGTAGTCCGGCGCCGATTAACAGGATGAGTGAAAATGCGAGTTCAGAAATGACGAGCAAGCCGCGCAAATGATGGCGTTTCAGGTGCAGACCGCCATTGGACTGTCCACTGCGACCGCCGGCCTTTAGGGAGGAGTTCAGATCCACCTTGATGGCACGCCACGCCGGCGCCAGGCCGAAGAGGATGCCAGTGGCAAGGGAAAGGCCGAATGTGAAGGCCAGAACCGTGCCGTTGATTCCAATGTCGTCGAGCCGAGGAATATTGCCAGGATTGATCGTGCGCAACACGAAGAGGCTCAGTTGAGCTACAAGCAAGTCCGGCAGCTCCGCCAAGGAGCCCCAAGAGAATGCTTTCTGTCAGTAATTGCCGCGCCAGACGCTTCCAGCCCGCTCCCAGGGCGGTGCGGATGGCGACTTCTTTTTCGCGGCCCGCTGCGCGGGCGAGCAGAAGGTTGGCAACATTGGCACAGGCGATCAGCAGGACGAGCGCGACGGAGCCCAGCAGCACGAGCAAAGCGCGTCGTACATCGCCGACCACCTGCTCCTGCAGGCCGACGACATCCATACCGAAGCTAAGCGTCACGCTTGTCTTTCTGCCGGATGCGGCTGGCGATGATGTCGATGTCGGCTTGGGCCTGGGGCACCGAAACGCCAGGTTTGAGGCGCACGACAATGTTGTAATTTTCGTCGCCTCTGCGTTGTGCGGCATCGGCTCCCAATGGCAACGGAAGAAAGATGTCCACCTTGTCCATTGGTCCTTCCGAGGGCATCACTTCAGCATTAAGGATGAAGCCGCGCGGGAGGACACCTGCGACAGCATAGGGAATCCCATCGAGCGTAATGCTCCTGCCGATGATGGCAGGATCCGAGTTGAACAGGCGCTGCCAGACGCGATTGCTGAGAATGGCTACGGGCGGTTTACCTGGTCTGTCCTCTTCCGGCAACAACGTGCGGCCAAGCAGAGCCTTTGCGCCTAACATCGTCAGGAGGCTCGATTGCGTGCGTAGTACGTCAACCCGCTGCGGCTGATCGCGGCCCGTCAAGCGTGAAGGTGCGGCTTTGCGCAAGGGCCATCTGCTCGAACGAATGATTCTGGTTCTGAATGTCGATGTATTGGCCGGGAGACGGCCAATCGCGCAGAATACCGATTGCGGGAGAATGCAGCCACACGGCCGCCAGCCGGTCGGGATGCGGATAGGGGAGCGGACGCAACAGCAGCGCGTCCACCACGCTGAAAATGGCAGAATTGGCGCCGATTCCGATGGCCAGGGAAGCCACGATCACCACAGTCAACACCACGTTCTTGCGAAGCATGCGAACGGCATAGCGAAAATCCTGTAACCAGTGGTGCATGGATCCTCCCCACTCAGATGAATGATAGTATGACGCTCCCGAGCTCCTGGTGCTGCATGAGTGTTGACGGGATGCCGGCGATGCATCGCCTGCGGGACACGACACGTGCAGGGTGTAGAATCCATCCCTCTTGCCGTGGAAAGAACTACTGTTAATTTGGGGGGAACGTGCCGTGGCGGAGCGGTCGGAGCCAAATGTTAATACGCGCGCCCTGGTGATTCTTGCTTTTGCCGCGACCGCCGGGGTGCTCGTGGAGTTCTACGATTTCTTCATCTACGGATTCGCTGCGGCCAGCGCCTTCCCCTCGATCTTCTTCCCCAAACTGCCACCCGCCCAAGCCTTGGTGCTTTCCTACCTCGCATTCGGCGCGGGTTTTCCGGCGCGTCTGGTGGGCGCGTTCATCTTCGGACACTTTGGCGACCGTGCCGGGCGGAAGGTTGCTTTCGTGACCAACATCCTAATTGTGGGAGTCACCACTTGTTTGACCGGCCTGCTGCCTGGGTACGCAGAGTGGGGGCTTGCTGCCCCTATTCTGTTGGTTCTGCTGCGCATTGTTCAAGGCCTGGGACTCGGAGGTGAGTTTGGTGGCGCGTCGGCTTTGCTCGCAGAATTCGGTTCCCGAAGGAGGTCGCGCGCCTTGTGGATCTCCCTGTCTAATCTTGGCATCCCCTTGGGGGGCATGGCCGCCACGGTGGCTCTGCTTCTGTTGAATAAGACCTTCGCAACCACCGGGTGGAGGGTGGCTATGCTCCTCTCTGCCGTCGTCGTTGTCCCCGCTGTCATTGTGCGCTCCAAGCTGGCCGATAGCCCTCTGTTCATGCGGGTTAAACTGCGAGACGAGCTTGTCCGTGCGCCCAGTCTCGCCATCTTCAAGCGGCATGCGGCGCCCGTTTTCTTGTTGGCCTTGGCAGGGGCTTTTCAGCAAATGGACGGCTACGTGAGCGGCACCTATTCCATTTCTTTCATGAAGTTTGCCGGCATCCCGCTGGCCACGACGGCAAGTATCCTGCTGCTCAGCCGAATTGGCGATGCTCTCGGAGTGATTCTCTGTGGACCCTTGGCCGACCTGCTGAAACGGAAAGCTGTCGCCTACGCAGCGATTGGCGTCACGACGCTTCTATCGTATCCGCTTGTTCTGGCGATCGTGAGCAAACGTATTCTGCTGCTTGTGGTTTTGCAGTTCCTGGTTGCGTTCTTCGGGATGGGACTACTGCACGGATTGGCTCCTATCCTGAGCTCGGAGACTTTCCCAACGAAATTTAGATACTCTGGTGCCGGAATCTCGTTCAATCTCTCCGCTATTCTAGGAGGGATGATTGCTCCATCACTTCTGGCCGTGTTGATCGGCAATGATGTTCTTCGCAAGTGGTATTACATGCCGGTGGTTTACGGCGTTTATTGCGCCGCAGCCATGCTGTCGCTACTCTTTATCCGGGAGACGCGGGATATAACGATGGAGAATCTCGATCAGGAGGCGAGCCCTGTATCTCACGTAAGAGCGAAGAAAGCTCTCCCCTGATAAAGTTCTCCGATTGCAGACACAAGGGTGAGAACTAGACGACGAGTTTCGGTGTCACCGAAACTGTGCGGCTCTGACCTGGGCCTTGGGAATCTCCGATCCGCACCGCTTCTCCTCCATAGCAGATGCAGTCAGCTACTGCGGCTTAACTGCAGCCTTCCGCTCTGCCGGCAAACAGCAGCGTGGTCCAATTTCCAAGCAGCGCAATGCCTGGCTGCAGACGGTGCTGATCGAAGCCGCCAAACTGGCGCCGCGCTGGAGTCCGGACGAATGGTAAGCCGCTAATCTCCAAAGCCCTGTGAACATCCTCCAACCAATGCAGCGGCACCACGCTTCCCTTTCGCGTCGCAGTAGCAAATTTTGCATCTCGGCAAAAAGTTGCAATGAAATTAAGTCACGCGCTCTAAGTGACTATTGATTTTGAAAAATGCACGTCAACCCCTGACGCTAAATTCGAAACCGTACTAGCGTCGTATTATGACACCTGTAACCAGCACCATCGCCTCTTCCCCTTCCCTGCCCACCCTCGCCGCCATCCAACGCCGCCGCAGGGAACTGCTGGCCTTCCAGTCCTGGCAGCGGACGGCGCCAGCCACCGTGCCGCCTGACGAGCCCCTCGATGAGGAAGTGCCCTCCCTTGAAGAAGACGCCTGTCTTGACCAGGAACCCGAAGGCCCCGATTACGACGAAGACTCCGAGCCCTCTCCCGCTCCCCCATCGCAAGCTATCAGGCGCCCGCCCACACTGGCCGATCCCGCCCTCTACGGCCTTGCCGGCCTCGCCGTCCGTAGCCTCGCGCCTCACACCGAAGCCGATCCCGCTGCCATCCTCCTGCAGTTCCTGGCCGCCTTCGGCAACCTCGCCGGCCCCGCGCCTCACTGCACTCGTGGGCTCCACCCGTCACGGCCTCAATCTCTTCGTCGTATTGGTCGGCGAATCGAGCAAGGCCCGCAAAGGAACAAGCTGGCGCCAGCTCTCCAGCCTCTTCACCGAAGTCGACAGTCTCTGGGCCGCGCGCCGCGTCTCCACCACCCGCCCCACAGCCAACGGCATCATCCATGCTCTGCGCGATCAACAACCGGTCACCGATCGCCGCCTCTTCCTGCTCTCCGAGGAGTTCGCCTCCCTGCTCCATGTGCTCGGCCAGCGGACCGGCCAGCTCTCTCCTCTGCTCCGCTGCGCCTGGGACGGCGGCGATCTTTCCGCCCACGACGGCCACCGTCCCCTCCAGGCGACGGACGCGCATATCAGCATGGTCGGTCATGTCACGCAGAGCGAGCTCGCCCACCATCTCAGCCGCACCGAAGCGCTCAATGGCTTTGCCAACCGCTGTCTCTGGATTAGCGTGCACCGCAGCAAATCCCTGCCCGAGGGCGGCAGCCTCCCGCCGGAGGAGCGGGCAGCCGTGGCCCGCGAGTTGCGCCGCACCCTCGACTGGGCGCACAGCCAGACCGGGATCGTCTTCCGCCGCACCCCAGCCGCTCGCGAGCTGTGGAATGATTGCTATCCTGCATTGAGCCAGGGCCGCGCAGATGTATACGGTGCCGCCACCAGCCGCGCCGAAGCACAGGTTCTGCGCCTCAGTGCCATCTACGCCGCCCTCGATTGCAGCCCCCTGGTCGAAGCCTGCCATCTCCAGGCCGCCCTCGCCGTATGGGACTACTGCCTGGCCAGTGCCCGCCTCTTCTTCGACGCCTCTCCCGTCAATCCGATCGCCCAGCGCATCGGCGAGGCGCTCGACGCTGCCCCGGAAGGATTGTCTAGAACCCAAATCAGGGGACTCTTTCACGGGCATGTAAGCACAGAGCGCATCGACCTTGCGCTGGAACAGCTAAGCAGCCTGGGGCTGATTAACCGCCGCACCGAGACCGGGCGTGGACGGTCTTCAACCCTGTGGGCCGGAGTCGAAGACACCAAAGCGGACGATAGGGGGGCTTAATGCGCATAGTGCGCTTAATGCGCACACTTCCCCCCGCCGCCGCCGCGATAGTAAGCGAAGCGCTGGGTGCCCCAGGTTCGCCCCAGCGTACCTGGGACAAGGATGTTTGGTTTCCAATGCTTTCCCATAAGGGCGCAACCGCGCTTAATTCGGCTGGGCGCCCGCCTTTACGGGGCAGCATGATCCCCCAACAATAAGAAGAACCCCTCGATGATTCTGCCCGTGGAACGACCCTCCCGCGGAAAGAACCCGGGGTCCCCGGCACGCGACCTTTGCGTGCTGGGGTGGAAACACCTGCTTCGATTAACTCTTACCGTGGCGCCGTCAACCGCAACGAGATGCTGTGATATACCAACGAGATAGCATCTTCGAGCTGCAATGCTCGCACCCTGCGGAAGATGCAGGAAAAATTGCCTGTTTAAATGAACTCTATGCCGGCCTGTACCCCTCGCAAGTATCCCGATTATGGAGACCTGAGCACAATCATGAGAGTTTCCCGTTGCCTCCTCTCGGCGTTCGCAGTGCTTCTCTCTGTTTGCTCTGGCGCGGTAATGGCGCAGCAACCGCCGGCGGCGCCGGTAACCCAGACGCCGGCGCCGCCTCCGCATGCACCACGGCCAGACCAGCCCTTCGAGTTGCAAGCACTGACGCCGGAGTTTTGGAAGCTGTTCGATAAGGACGCGAAGCTGCAGACGATGGGAACCGGTTTTGGCTTTACCGAGGGACCAGTCTGGGACCCTGCCGGATTTCTGTGGGTGAGCGACGAGTCAAAAAACAAGATCGTCAAGCTTTACGAGGACGGCCACATCGAGGAGATGGTCTCGCTTGTGGACCCCGACGGCAGCACCTATGACAGGCAGCACCGGTTGTTGAGTACGGCGAGCGGACTGCGTGCGGTCATTCGGCTCTCGGCAGACGGCAAGAGCTTCGCGACGGTCGTCGATCATTACCAGGGCAAGAGACTGAACACGCCCAATGACATCGTCATTGGGCCGGATGGCGCAATTTATTTCACCGATCCAATCATCGACATGACGCCCGGCCAGCAGCAGGAGCTGCCCCAGTCCGTCTACCGCATTGGCGCAGACAACAGCCTGACACTGTTGACCAAGGAACAAACGGCGCCCAACGGTCTGGCATTCTCACCCAACGGCAAGTACCTCTACATCGATGACGACGACAGCAAGAACATCCGGCGCTACAACTTCCACAAGGACGGAACGATCTCCGGCGGGATGGACTTCGGCGACATGAAAGATCCCCTGAATCGCGGCGTTCCGGACGGAATCAAGGTCGACAAGAAGGGCAATTTGTTTGTCTCGGGGCCGAATGGCATCTGGGTATGGAACAGCAAGGGTGTGCACATCGGCACCGTACAGATGCCCCATGGCATGGCCAACCTGACGTGGGGCGGAGCGGATTACTCCAAGCTGTACATCACCGCCGGCAATACGGTTTATATCCTGCAAACAAAGACGCACGGAATTCTCGGCTACCTGAAGAAGTAGCGCGCTAAGGCAACGCAAAGGCAAACACATCGTCCCCGGCCGCCACGGCGAAGTACTGCTTGCCCTCGATGCCATAGGACATCGGCGAGGCATGCATCGCCTGCCCAAGGTTGAAAGCCCACAGCGGCTTGCCGGTGCGTGCATCGTCGATCTCGAACTCATCGGCGTCGTTGCCGAAGGCCACCAGTCCGCTCGCGGTCGTCATCACGCCCGCCGATGCCGGCCTCCGCCAATCTGCTTGTTGCGCCACGCAAAGTCGAGCGTATTAAGATCGAAGGCGTTGATGTATCCCGCGTTGGGAGTATTGCCCGGCGGCCTTCGCGCTCCGGTCGAGTAGAACGCGCGTCCCTCCACGAAGGGCTCGGTCTTTGCCTGAAAAAAACTGCATGCCTCCAGCGAGCGGAAGTAGAACATGTTCGTCTGCTGGATCATAGCTGGGCGAGTACCAGTTCGTCCCGCCAGCGTAGCTCGGGCACACGGTCACGCCCTTCTCATCGGGAATCAGGTTGTTGGAGATCGGCCGCCCGTTCTCGTCGATGCCCTTGGCCCAGTTCATAATCATGATGAACTGTTTGGAGTAGAGATACTCTCCGTTCGTCCGGTCCAGGATGTAGAGGAAGCCGTTGCGGTTTGCCGACACGACCAGCTTGCGCGGCTGACCCTTGAACTTTGCGTCGATCAGTATCGGCGTCTGCACGGCGTCATAGTCATACAGGTCGTGCGGGTTGTACTGGAAGTACCACTTCAGTTTGCCGGTATCCGGGTCCAGCGCCAGCAGAGAACTCGTGTACAGATCGTCACCCGGCCGCACGCTACCGTCGAAGTCCGGAGAAGGATTGCCCGTGCCCCAGTAGAGCGTGTTCAGTTCCGGATCATAGGTGCCCGGCATCCACGTGGTCCCGCCGCCATGCATATACATTTCGCCCGGCCAGCTCTCTGATCCCTTCTCGCCGGGCGCGGGAATCGTCCAGAACCGCCACACCTCCTTGCCCGTCTGCGCATCGAAGGCCGCCACAAAGCCGCGCACGCCGTCGTCGCCGCCCGAGGTGCCCACCAGCACTTTGTCCTTCACGATCAGCGGAGCGCTGGTGGCACCATAGTTCTTGTTGCCCGTGGCATACGCTACGTCCCAGATCAGATTGCCCGAGCGCGCATCCAGGCACAGCAGGTGCGCGTTGTCCGTCTCCATATAGACGCGTGTTCCCAGAACCGCGACGCCGCGATTGATATGGCCGGAGGCGTCATCGATCAGCCCCGAAGAAATGGCGCGTTCATGGTGCCACAGTTGCTTGCCCGTCTTCGCGTCCAGCGCATACGCATCGTTTGAACCTGTGATGAACATCACCCCGTTCACCACCACGGGAGTCACTTCCAGCACGCCTGCGTTCTCCGTATGGAAGACCCACTTCGCTGCCAGCTGGCTGACGTTCGCCGGCGTAACCTGGGTCAGGCTGCTGTAACGGCGGCCAGTATAGTCGCCGTTGTACGAAACCCAGTTGTCCTTGATCGCCTTCTGCCTCAGGTCGCTCTCCTGAACATCGATCAGGCCCAATCCGGTGTCCTTCGCAGCGCTGGACTTTGACGTCGGCTTTGCCGCGCCCTGCGCGGCGGCTGTTGTCATCAGCAGAGTGGCCACCGTCGCCAATCCAAAAACGCTCTCGCAGAACCTCGTCATCGTCACTTCCTATTCAGCTAGTTGCCGCCGTGTCGTCTGCGACCTGTAGGCGCCGGCTCAGCTGGAGCATTTTTTCCAGTAACGATCAGAAAGCTCACCAGATCATCGAGTTCTTTGGCCGTCAGCCGGGTTCCGTAGTCGTGCGGCATCAGGGAGTGGTTGGTGTAATTCACGGCAGCCAGGCTGCTCCGCGTGAGAAAGTGATATCGGCCGTCCTCGGTCTGTAGCGTTATGTTCATGTTGTCTTCCGAGCGCACAGCACCAGTCAGGCTCTGCCCTGCCTTGGTCCGCACCTCCACCACACGGGATGTCGGCGCCAGATTTCTATCCGGATTCACAATCGCCTGCAGGATGTCGCTTGCCGCGCGGTTCTGGCCGTAGGCCGTCATGTCCGATGCGATAAAACCACCTTCCCCGTTGATCATGTGGCAGCTTGAGCATTGTCCCTTGCCAAAGAAAAGTACACGGCCGGCGTTGGCATCTCCCGTCACCTGAGTGGGAGGCGAAGCGCCGGTCACTCCCTGCAGCATGCGCAGATATCGCACGACCGCCTGCGTGCCCTGATCGCCGAGATCGGGAAACGATGGCATACCCTGGTCCGCCTCGCCGTTATGCACGATGCCGGCCAGGTCCGTGTCCGAAAGCGCTATCGCTTTGGGCATCGTCGCGATGGCCGGGCCTCTGCCGCCTTTGCCATCCGCGCCGTGGCAGTATGCGCAATTCGACGCATACAGCTGCGCTCCCTGATTCCGGCCGGCATCATTGGGTCCGCCGCTCTGTCCGCCCTGGGCGAAGATGGGCATCGCTGCGAACAGAGCCAGGAAGGAGAAAACCAACATCGTTCTAAGCTGGGTCGATGTCATTGGCTGCGGCATAGATCGGATGCGCCCTGTTTTTCGCTCACCACTGAGACCTGTCATCTGGCGGCGGTGGAGGATTCACGAGCGTTTCGCCCAGCGGCCCTCGGTCCAATCCTTGCTGGTCCAGCACATGCAGAGAGACACGAGCTGTACCCGCCGGAGCCTGCACGGTTGTTTGCAGCTTGATCTGCTGCAACGGCGTCACCGAGTCCAGTGTTGCCGTGCCGAGCGCTGAACCACCACGGCTGTAATAACGCGCAACCAGCTTGCCTGCATAGAAGACGCCGAACTCTCCAGTAAGCACCAGCCCCTTCGGTGTGCCGGCAACAGCCAGTGGCTGGCCCACTACACCGCTGTAGGTTGCTGTCTCGAAATCCTCACCCATGCGCGTGGGAAACCACTGCGTATCCATTGCGTAGCTTGCGCCGGGAGCGAGTTCTATCATCGGGCTGTTCACCTCCGCCTCCATGTAATAGATCGGCGGCCCGGCATGAGCAGGCGCAGGTGGGTTGTGAGTGTGCGTGCCAGTGGTAAAGAAAAGCATGGTTGCCTTGCCCGGGTATTGTGCCGTGGGCTGATAGCGGGCGCGCTCGACCATTGTGTATCCGGTGGAACCATCCACGACTGCCAACCAGCCGGCGGGCGAGTCCACCCAGACTTCTCCGCCGAGATCGCCCCAATGCAGCCGGAACAGGCCACCGCTTATGGAATAACTCGGATTCTGCGCCATCCCGCTAACCACTTGATAGCCTTTCAGAAAAACGCTCGCCGGGTTCGCCGGGGTTAAGCCCCAGAACTTTGGATTGAACTGGTTGGGATCGTCTGGCGCTGCAGCGTTATACTCTGACACGGATTGCTCAGACCATGTCTGCGGGTATCCGGTCACGTTCTTCATCACGGCATGGAAGGAGATGACTGGCGAGCCGGCGGTTATGCTGATGTCGCGGATATACTGCTGCCCGATGGCTGGATCAACCGGGCCGGTCAATCGCACCGTGCATTGTTCGCCCTGCGACAACACCTGAAGCGAAAAGGGCGAATTGTCCAAAGGCTCTCCGCCTGCGCCCGCCCAATGCTGCTCGTCCTGTTCCCCCTCGGGCATCGGCCAGATCTTGTCTCCGCCGTAGTTGTTCCAATGCTGCCCCGCGGTTTCAGGTGGGATCACTTGTCCTTTGAGCTGCTGATTGACAAAAAGGTAGTCGTGCCCACCGAATGTGACCTGCATCAGCCGTCCGCCGAGTTGCGGAACAATCTCCAGCTTCACCCACTGGTTGGCCAGCTCTTCGGCCTTCCACCCCAGGTAGTCCGCGGCCTGCACCGTGCAGCTGGCTTTTGAACCCGCCTGCGCCGGCAAGGGCGAGCCCGTAAGCGACCCTGGTGCTACCGCACAGAAAAACAATCCCAGAGCATACTTCCTGGTTCTGGCAAGAGTGGAATGCATTGGCTGTCCCCATGATCATTTCTTTGCAAGCAGACATGCCTGTCCGCGGCCATGTACCCATCTCTAAAAGTAGATTGGGTACAGGCCGCGTGCCATCGTGAAAGGCTCTAGAACTGGTACTTCACCGCAATCTGCATGATGCGTGGGGCGTTTGCCGAGGTTACGAGTCCGAAGGCGGAAGTGTTGTTCCAGTTGCCGTTCGGATTGTTGAACTGCGCGTGATTGAAGACGTTGAAGGCTTCCGCGCGGAACTGCGCCGTCTGGCTTTCGTGGATATGGAAATTCCGCAGCAAGGCAAGATCGGTGTTATCCAGGCCGGGCCCGTGGAAGAACCTGCGCTGCGAAGAACCAACCTGACCGAGCGGTTCTTGGGTAAAGAGCGACGTATTGAAATAGGGCAGGTTCTTCCTTGGATTGTGGTTCCCGACCAGTTTTCCGGGAGTGTAGTCGGGCTCATCGACCCCGCCTGTGCCAATGAGAGAGCGGTCATCGTTCTCCGAAATGCTGACTGCAGTTCCGGTTGCGAACTTCGTAATACCGGAGACAGCCCAGCCACCGACAACCTGCTTCTTCCAACCATCGACGAACTTGTCAAAGGGCGAATGGATTGTATAGCTGCCTACGAAATATTGAGTGAAATCGTAGTTTGAAAGGCCGTAGCTGCGTTGCGGATTCAGGGGGTTGGTCACATCGGTCAGTCCGGAGCCATTGTCGAAGGACCGCCCGTAGGTGTAGCCCAGGAGAACGTCCCACAACTCGGTGCTATGTTTGAAGTTCAACTGCAGCGAGTTGTAGTTGGTGGTGGCGATTGTGGACATGTAACCATTGCTGCCCAGGGCGAGGCCGAATGCCTGACGCGTACCGTTGACGACAGTGCCGTTAGCGAGGGTGTACGCATCCGACTCGCCGTACGGACCGCATGGCGTCTGTCCGGGCGCGAGTACGGCCGCGGTAAGCGAGAGGCAAAGCGCAGGGTTGCCGGGGTTCGCTTCTTCAATAGATAATTGATGGCGGCCCTGGGTGCCCACGTAGTTCGCGGTAAAGACAGTGTTTTTAGCCACCTCGCGCTGAACACCGAAGAAGTAGCTCTCCAGGTAGGGAACGGTGTTGTGGACGTTGTACAAGGCGGAGCCGCTGATCGGTTCAACGGCGGCCCAGTTGAACGTGGTGTCCGGATTCTTGGCGGACACGTTCGTTGGCGGGTAGGTGAAGGGGAACGGGGAGGGCAGAACCTGCAGGTTGGTACAGCTCGACAAAAGGCGTCGACAAAATCACCGGAAACGAACTGGAGTAGTAGTCGCCATACGGAGCATCGCCCACCTCAATGAATCCGGACTCATCCTGAATGTTGGTATAGAAGATGCCAAAACCACCACGAATCGTGGTCTTATCCTCACCGATCAGTTTGCCGAGGAAGCCATCGGTTGCCTTGGGCGCATAGACAAAGCCGAAGCGCGGCGCAAAATGATTATATTTGATCGGGGCCAGCGTTCTGGCAACTCCCGGATCACCGGGAACCAGATAGCCCAGAGGCGCGCCCGGGAAGACCACCGATTGCACCCCGGGAATTGCGGTCTCCAGTTTGTTGGTCGTGTCATACCAGGGCGTGATGATCTCGTACCGCACACCATAATTCAACGTCAGGTTCGAGAAGGCTCTCCAGGAATCCTCCGCAAAGGCCCCTACGTAGTGGCTGCGGCTATCGAGGAGTTGCTTGGAAGCCTGGACGAAACCGCCGGCAGATTCCACATCGCCCATCAGGTAGTCGGCAAAATCGAGACCTGTCTCAGCGCCATTAAAGGCAAACAATCCATTGACGGCATAGTTGTTACGTTCCATGATCTGGTCGTAGTGATAGTTGCCGCCGAACTGGAAGGTGTGCGTGCCGACAACCTTAAGGTAATCGTCAAGCCACTGGAAAGTGTTATTGAATTTGGCCTGCGTTTCTGTGGGATTGCCAAAGTTGAAGTTATTGAAATTGACGTTGGGAACGCCTGCCAGCGCCGGATTGATGGTGTCGATGCCGCCGGTCGGGCCCCACGGGGTGACAAATCCAAGCGCAGAGAGCTGCACCGCCGCAGCAGTGGGACTGTTGGTGTGCGTCGCGCTGCGCATGTAGGTAAAGCGGAAGGTATTCACCGCACTGCTCTTGCGGGTCGTGGTCAACCCGAGGTTGGCCATCTGCGCGCGGCCGGTGGTGACACCGGGAAACCCCGGCACCGAGGAACCGGCATACGGGTTAGTAAAGGAATAGTTATCGAGGAAGTAGTAGCCAAACAAAGTGCCATACCGGGAGCTGGCATCCACACGGCCCGCCTCCTTGTAGTCGTGCAGCGTCTCGGAAAAAGCCGAGGTCTCGTAGAAAGGCTGACCACCCTCGGTAGTGTTTGAGATAGGGATATATTTCAACATTCCGGCTGCGGCGGGATCCCATGCTTTTTGCGGGATGACAGCTCCAGGAAAGACGCATCCCGTCGTACTCCCGGGCGTCCATGAAGTGCCGGTACAGGTGGACTGGTAATAGGGCTCATTCTCAGAAATCGTGGAGCCGAGTTTGTTGGAAAGCAAGGTGGCCAGGCCCGTACTAGACACGGCGCCGGTCAAAACGCTTGCCTGATCCATTAAATTACCTGTCAGGTCGGCGTTTGAGTAGACTGGATAATTTTGTGTCGCGCCTTCGGTCTGATTGGTGCCCTGGAAATCGCCGAAGAAGAACACCTTGTCCTTCTTGATGGGGCCGCCGACGGTGCCGCCATAGATGTTCTGGTTGAAGGCGCCGCGTTTGCCTTGGGCGTAATAGTTCGCGGCGTCAAGATCTGTGTTGCGAAAGAACTCAAAGCCGGAGCCATGGAAAGTGTTGGTACCGCTTTTGGTCACGACGTTGACCTGGCCGCCGCTGAAGTTGCCGTATTCCGCGTCGAAGTTGCTGGTGATGATGCGGAACTCGGAGATGGAGTCGAGGTTGGGGATGATGGCTGCGCCATTGTTGAGGCCGTCGTTCACATCGCCGCCGTTGACCATAAAGCCGTTCGATGCTTCGCGCCCGCCGTTGATCGACACGTTGCCTGGGTTCAAGTCACCGGAGACACCAGTTGCCGCACCCTCAGTGGTTGCGTTGTAGGGGGAAACGCCCGGCTGCAGCGCAAGGAGATCGGTAAACGATCTGCCATTCAGCGGCACAGAGGTGATCCTCGAGCTGCCAATGACCTCCCCGAGCTGCGTGCTCTGGGTTTCCACCTGCACTGCATTGCTCTGGACCAATTCCGTTTGCAAGGTAGCTCCAACTTTCAACCGCACATCGGTACGTATCGAAGAGTTTGCGTCCACCTTGATGCCGGTCTCGTGAAAGGTCTCAAACCCCGGTTGGGACGCAGTGATGGTATAGCTTCCAACTCCCAGCGCGAGAAAGCTATAGAAGCCACTGCCGTCTGTGGCGACAGTTTGCTGAACCCCGGTATCTTCATTCTGTGCGACTACGGTGACCCCCGGTACGGCCGCGCCAGTCTGGTCCGTCACCGTGCCGGATATGGTGCCCGTAATGGCTGCGTAGGCGGGGATGAGAAGCGCAAGGACCAACGTAAGCGAAAGGACGACGCGCATGTAACATTTCATCGTTTTCTCCTGATGCATGTGCGTGGATCGATTGAGGCCGGAGACCGCAAAAACCGTATAGCAAAGACAGGAGCGATTACTAAAGGCTTGGGGATTCCATTCTGCCCTGCCGTCGCGCTGTAGCTTGTTACTCCGCTTTTTACGATCTCGATCAGCCGAGAGCCGGCTAACCGAGTTTCAACCTGGGCCGTTTGGACTCACTTGCGAACTGCGCCTCGGGGTGTTCCTGCATCGACTCTTCCGTGTGCGACAGAAGCGAAGCAGGATGAAGATCAACCATCGCCGAACAGGATGTGGATCTGGAGGCACCATAATATAACACCGCAATAAAAATCTCATAGAGCTATCCGAGAGCTCGCGGGGAGGGGGCGGCGGTAGGCGCCATCCTCGGTCGGGCCGAGCGGCGATTCCCTCGCCCCCACGAAAAGGAGGATCTCGAAAGCCCAACTTCGGATTTCAGGCTTAAGATTGTACGATTGTCATGAGTTCCACCCCATGAAATCTTTAGTTTTCAGCTTGTTGTGCGTCCCAACTCAGTGCAGTAAATCCGCGGAGGACCGCGAAGGAGAAACTTTATGGAGATCAATACTCGACGTAGGTTCTTCGGCACGATTGCAGCGATGGCGGCTGTCGTAGCCGGGATCCCGAAGCTCTTCGCTCAGCAGGCTCCGCCTGCCGGCGCACCCACGCCTGGTAGCCGCATCCGTGGGCGGACCTGGCAGAGAGACGCCTCGTCGTCCCGGCGGCGGTAACCACACGCACAATGGGATCTACTACTTCTCCGGCACGGGTTCCAATGACGGCTATCCCAAGGACAGATCACGTCCTCGTAACCGACCCCTTCGAAAAACACGTCACCCGCACCATGGACGCGCTCAAAAAGTCGGTCGAGCGTGCAGGCTGCACCATGGACAGCATCATCCATCTCGAGGTCTTTCTCTGTCTGCCTCTCGCCGACAGTATCCCCATGCCCACCGGCAAGGCACGGTTCGATGCACATAAAGCGCAGTACGATGCGTTGAACAAGATCTACGGGACTTATTTCTCCCCGGGCAAAGCTCCGTCCCGCGCCTGCATGGCTCTGGAATGGATTCCTGGCGATTCGCTGATCGAAATCGTCGGCAGCGCAATGGTCGTCACTCCGCCCACCCCAACCACAGCGTAGCTGAATGACTAACTTCGCCAAAGACGTTGAAAGGAAACTACGGATGAATTTGAAGTTTGGTTGGAGTCGCCGTTCATTTCTAGCCGCGCTGGGGGCCGCCACAGGCAGCCTGTTCGCTCCGGCTGAGTTGAACGCCGCGGGCCTCTTTGGCAAGAAGGTCAAAGCGTCCACTGCACGGTGTCGACGGCAACCCCATCGTGCCCATCACGACCGGGCTTGGTTCTACCGGCGACATCTACGCCGAGCTTGGAGTAACCCCGCTCATCAACATCAATGGCACGGTAACCGTCATCGGTGGGTCGGTGATGAAGCCGGAGGTCATGGAGCTGATCCGGAGAGGCAACGAGCACTTCGTCTTGATCGACGAGCTCGAGATCGCAGCCGGTAAATTCATCGCGAAACTGTGTAAGTCGCCCGCCGGCTACACCGGTCTGGTGACGGGCGGCGCAGCCGCGGCCATGGTCGTCGGCTATGCCGGCATGATGACCGAAGACCTCGAGCCCCGCATGCACGACATTCCCGACGTAAGCAATTTCCCCAGGAACGAAGTCATCATCCAGAAGAGTCATCGATATCCGTTTGACCACCAGATCCGCCAGACCGGCGCGAAGCTGGTCGAGGTCGAGACCCGCGAAGAGATGATTGCCGCCATCAATCCGAAGACCGTGGCGATCCACTTCACCAATATCCTGTCCGACAAGGGCCAGGTCAGCGGCCCTGAGACCGTCGCCATCGCCAAGGCACACAACATCTACACCTTCAACGATGCCTCCGCGGACGTGCCGCCGAAAGAGCGGCTCTGGGAGTACCCGGCAATCGGCTTCGACATGGTCACCTTCAGCGGAGGCAAGGATATCTGCGGACCGCAGGCATCCGGCATCCTGATCGGCAAGGAAGACTTGATCCACTACGCCCTGCTGAACATGAGCCCGCAGGAAGATCGCATCGGCCGTTGCTGCAAGGTTGGCAAGGAGACCATTTTCGGCCTGCTGAAGGCGCTGGAGATCTTCGTCAATCAGGACTACGATGCCACGCTGAAGATGTATGACACGCGCGCACAAGTCATTACCGATGCAGTGAAGAAGTTCGGCGTGACGGCGCTCCCGCGGGAGTTCAACCCTCAGGCTCTGGGCAATGTGACGCCTCACTACATCTGGCAGATCGATCCGTCCAAGCTCAAGATCACCGGGCCAGAGGTCATGCAGAAGTTGGCCGATACCCGGCCGGTCGGAATCGGCAGCATGGGCGCCGGCGCGAGCGGCATGCGCGGACGCAATCCGGACGCGCCTGCCGCGTGCAGGGGGCCGTCACGGCGGCCGTAATGGACGTGCCAACGACCCGAATAGCTTCGGCTTTGCTGTCTGGCAGCTCAAGGACGGCGAGGACAAGATTATCGCGGACCGCTTGGTCGAAATCTTCAGCGCAGAGCAGAAGGCATAGTGCCCCTCAGGTGCGAGCGTATTGCGATTCGACCGGCGGCCGGTAACTTACCGCCAACTGCGGCGTCTCCAACCGCTGGTTCAGCCGGCGCCTCGAATTCAGGCACGCCTCCAATACGCCGGTGACCAGCAAGGTGCGCTGCACCGGATAGGGCGCGCTCCTGGTCTGGTACATCTGCTCGATCTTCGCCGCCAGGCACGCCGAGTAGGTCTGGTTCGGAGCCGGCGGCAGGAAGAACTGGGTCGAGACCAAGCCGTGGCCCGCCACCCGCGCCGAGATGTTGAAATCCATGATGGCGCCATTGAGCATGAGCAGCGTAGCGCGCGTCCCATCGGTGTACTCGATGCAATAAGCGGCCGGATCCTTGACCAATTGGGGCAAAACGCCGGAGGCAACCAAGTCCTGGGTGCGGCCGTCCAGCACGGTCAAGCCCAACGGCGTGTCGCTGCGGGACAGGGCCGAGCTCAGCAGGTCCTTGGACCAGCGCCCCGCATTCCCGGCCGCCCAGACATCGTCGCCCTCGAGCAACTGCACCGCCTTCACGCCCGTCTCGCCGCCCTTGCGCCGCTCCAGCATGCACTGCAGGGCCTCAAGCGCGTCGAAATCCATGCCGTCGAAGCCGCCCACGCCCACCATTACCGCCTCTTGCACCTCCGCGCCCAGCGGTATATCCACGTCCGGCAAGCGCCAGGTAACGGGCATCGAGGAGCCGGCCAATAGCGGGAATTTCAGGCGGTTGGCGGTCTTCACCATGCTCTGCGCCTCCGTCGAAGCTGAAGGAGAGCTGTTTGTGGTTGAAGTAGGGAACCGCGTGTCCCTCCTCCTCGAAGACCTGGGCGCACTGCTGGAAGAAATCGTAGCCGGGCAGCAGGATCTGCCCCTTGTCGTTGCTAGGGTAATCGCCTTGCTCGACTAACGTCAGGACGGCGTCGACGGCGATCCGGTCTCCGCCGCAGCGCAGCGCCTCTGGAATATTGCGGCACAAGCGGAAGCCGAACTGCTGGGAACGCGCTTGGCTCAAATCGCTCATCGGCCCCAGCTCCTCCGGCGGCTGTACGGCCTCGGAACGCCGCGCCCCGGCGGCGCGCTCACTGCCCTGGGCGCCCGCTGCTCCCCGTCCGCTCAGCCCCCCCTGGGCTACCCTAGCCCCAGTCATCGCAAGCTGGTATGCCGAGGGCGCCGCTTCGGCTCTCCGCGCTTGCTGGTCCACGTACACGGAGACCACCTGCACATTTGGAATGCGCCATTCGCCCTCATACGGATAGCCAACCAGAAAGCGGTCCGCGATGGTCTGCATATCCGACCCTTGGCGGTAGACGCTGCCAAGGATCGCCAGGCGCAGCGGGCGCTGTGCGGGTTCGGCGGGCGTCTGGCCGAGCCCGAAGCGCAGCAGCGGGCGGTACGCCAACATGGCGGACGACAGCGCGGAGTAGCCTACAAAACGGCGGCGGGTCAGCATTAGCTCCTCCAGAAGGTGGATTCGGGGTTGGGCTGGTAGTTTACGGCCGCCAGGTTCGGCGTCTGCAAGCGCTGCAGCCCCTGGAAAGCGCTATCGACGCCGGCAATCAGCAGGCCGCTGGTCAGCAGCGTCCGTTCGATCGGATACTGCGCTTTGCCGGTCAGGAACATCTGCTCGGCGTTGTACACCAGCGGGCTGAAGAAACTCGCCAGCGTGGTGCGGCCGTCCGGCATGGGCAGATACATCTGGGTGGAGAAGGGTTTCGACTGCCCCTCGATCGTCGCCGCGAAGGTGAAGTCGCGCACCAGCCCGTTCATGAGCAGCATCGTGCAGCGCAGCCCGTCGCGATGCTGATAGTGATAGGCGATCGGGTTGCGCACCAATGGCCTGCATCTGTTCGATGCGTGGGAAAAATGTCGGTAAAGAGTAGAACTCCCAGGCGTCAAGGTAGAACTGCGGCTCAACGCCGCTTTGACCAAGCCGTGTGACCACACCCCGTCCTGGTAAGCCTTCCAGAAGCCGTCGCCGCGATAGGTCTGCAGCCACTCGACCCCGGTCTCCCCGCCCTTGCGCCGCTCCACCATGCACTGGATGGTCTCCAGGCCGTGGAAATCGTAGCTGGCCATGCCGCCGTAACCGACCGAGACGGCCTCGTGCACGGTGGCCCCCAATGGGAACTCCACCGACGGAACTCTCCAGGTCACCGCCAGGCTCGAACCGCCCTGGAGCGGAAAGCCCAACTCGTGGGAGGTGTCGACCATCTGCTTCGCACCAATCCCACTTCCACGAGAGCTCTTTGTCGTTGAAGTAGGGGACCGACCGGCCGCTGTCGCGGAACACCTTGGTGACCTGCCTCGAAGAATTCGAAGTGCGGATGCTTCATGATCCCCTTCTCGGTGAGCGGATAGTTGCCGTGCTCGCCGACCACGACCACTCCATCGACCGCCAGCTTGCCCGTGCCGAGGGTTAAGGCCTCCGCGATGGTGGGGTAGATCTTCATCGTAGGATGCCGATCCGCCCGGTCCTGGGACAAATCGCCCTCGCCCCGTTGATCGACATACAGCGATACCACGTCCATCGCCGGGTGGTGGAAGGTTCCGTTCCATCCATAGCCATCGAGGAACCGGTCCACGACATGTTGGGGATGCAGTAATCTTCTTATAGGCAGTGACCACGGCAGCGAGCCGGGGGCGCTTGGTAGATGTCTCGTCTTGAGCCATAGCAAGTCCTCTGGGATAGGTGCTTGCGAGCAAGTGTAGCAAAGATGCTCCCTATCAAGCCGCGTCGAAAATAAATTGACCATTATTGCCGGATGTGTTGTAAGTGGTTGTGCCTGACGCGTCCGCGATACGACAGATCGATCGGTGATCTCGGTGGATACCGAGAGGAAGCATCATGTTATTTTCACGCGAATCCTAATGCTGACCCGCCGCCGATTCCTCGGCTACGCCGCGCTTGCGCCCGCCGTGCTGAGCCCCACCCTTTGGGCCCAATCTCCGTTGCAGGGCTCCGCTGCCGATCAGCCGGCCCCCGAGATCTCCGCGCGCGCGCTGGCCATCCATAAGCGCGCGCTGGTGTTCGACGGCCACGTGCACGCGTTGGACCGCGAGTTCTACCACGGCGGCAGCATGGGCACCCGCAAGACCGATGGCCAATGGGATCTGCCGCGCGCGCGGGAAGGTGGAGAAAGCGCGTTCTTCCTCTCGGTATTCATCCCCGAGGAGTACTACCCCGGCCGATTCGAGACCAAGCAGGCGTTCCGCCGGGTCGATCACGCGCTCCGCCAGTTGGAGATGAACCGCGACCAGGTTGAGCTCGCGCTGAACGCCGACGATGTCGAGCGCATCCATGCCCAGGGTAAGATGGCCGCGGTGCTCGATATCGAGGGCAGCTACGATCTGGACGGCGATCTGGGTGTTCTACGCGACCTCTACCGGCTGGGACTGCGTTCGGCACAGCTTTCGGCGCACAACTGGAACCAGAATTACGCCGATTCCTGCTGCTCGCCGCCCAAATGGAACGGTCTCACCGCACATGGCCGCGACGTAATCCGCGAGATGAACCGGCTGGGCATGGTGATCAACGTATCCCACTCCTCCGATGACACGATTTCGCAGGCGATCGACGTCAGCGACGGCCCCGTCATCGCCACTCACCAAGGCCTGCGCAGCGTCAACAATATCCCCAGGAACATGCCGGACTGGCTGCTGAAGAAGCTGGCGGCCAAAGGCGGCATCATCGGCTTCCAGATCGGAAGCGAGTTCAACTACCCCGAGGAATACGCCTACCTCACCGCGCACCGGAACAAGACGTTTTGGGACACCACCAGCATCCCGGATCGGGTCAAGGGCAAGACGATCTACGAGGTGGACCAGTTGGTGGCGCCGCAGTTCCCGATGCCGGGCGCTCACGTGCCGGACTCGGTCATGATGACGGTCGACGACTGGGTAGCGGTAGTGGACAAAGCCATCCAGATGGTGGGGGAGGATCACGTGGCCATCGGCACCGACTTCGACGGCGGTCCGACCCTGGCGCGCGGCATGCGCGATGTCCGCGATCTCCCCATGATCACCGACGCCATGCTGCGCCGCGGCTATTCGGAGGAGCGCATCGACAAGTTCTGGGGTGGCAACCTGTTGCGCGTCTTCCGCCAAATTACGCAGAAGCGGGCCTGAACGGCTAGAAGATCACCTTACCCGACAGTTGGAGTATGCGAGCTCCGCTGAAGGTGCCCGGTACAGACTGGACGCCCGTGATGTTACCGTAGCCGCTCGGGAAGACGAGGCATGAGTTCGTGGCGCAGGAGCCGGTTGTCGTGTTGATGGTAAGGCCGCTGGATAGGGGATTCGCTCCGCTCGGATGATTGAAGACGTTGTAGGCCTCGGCGCGGAATTGGAAGTTCACCCGCTCCCAGATGGGAAAGTCCTTGAAGACGGCGAGGTTCTCATACTGGAAACCGGGGCCGACCAGGCTGTTTCTGCGGACATCGCCGTACCCGACAGCCCCCGTCGAGTAGTTGACGGCAGTCGTGTAGGCGCTTTCATCGATGCACGACGCGGACGAATGGCTGAGGCCGACATAGGCGTTCTTCAGATTGCAATTGGCTCTTTCGAAATGCACCCAGGACGGACGCTGGGTGCCCTGATCGACACCTGCTGCGATGGTGCTGCTGCTCATGGAAATGTTGAAGGGCATGCCGGACTGGAGGTTGACGATGGCGCTGGCATGCCATCCGCCCAGGGCTTCGCGGTTGATGATGTTCATGCCGGCCAGCGTTGGCATGGCATAGGTGAATTCACCCACGACGCGGTTGCGAACATCCCAGTTGGCATCGCCATAGTCGGCGCCTGGGTTGTACTGCTGCGATGTGGTACCGCCGTCGTTCGAGTCGGTGCCGAGGTCGAGATCATGCGACCAGGTGTAGCTGAGCTGGCCGGAGAACCCATGGGATTCCCGCTGCCGCAGGATGGCGGTGAGCTCGTTATAGTGCGAGTACTCATCCTCCTGGAAGACGCGGATGCTGCCGAAGAGCTGGTTGGGACGTTGCGAGTTGAGCGACTTGATCGTCGTGTTGACGGGATTGATCGGCTCGTTGGCATAGTAGCTGCGGTCCAGGTGCAGCGTGTGCGAGCCGAGATACTGCAGCTCGAATGCCGATCCCTGCCAGAGCTCCTGCCCGACGTCCGCGTTCCACTGATAGCTGCGTTGTGTCTTCATGTTGGGCTCCGGCGTGTAGGCCGAGACGTAGGTGCCGGGCGTGCCCGCCACGGGAGCAGCGGTGCCGGCTCCCGGCGTCGGGTTCGTGAAGGTCATCGGATTGGCTGCGGTGGTGCTGTAGTTCACCGCCGCGGCGAAGGGGTAGTTTGAGGTGAGGAGGGTATACGTATTGAGCTGGTTGGCGTTGTAGTAGAAGCCGAAACCGCCGCGGAGCACCGTTCGATCTGTAAAACGATAGGCTAAACCTAGCCGCGGTCCCCAGTTGTCGAATTGTGTAGGGGTAAACTTGTAACCCGGCGTAGGAGTGTATGTCGCGCCTGAGGTCGCGGTCGTAGCCGGGATCAGGGCGGTTTGAGCATCGTTCAACAGCCGGCCATAGCCGTTGAGGCTGTAGGGCGCCGTCGGAAGGTCGTAACGGAGGCCATAGTCGAGGGTCAACTTGGGGAACTACCTCCCAGTGATCCAGGGCAAAGAAGCCATCGCGCCACTCACCCACTGAACCCTTGATCGTATCGATCGGGGTGGTGTCGCCGTTGACATAGCCCAACACGAAATCCGCCGCGGAGTATCCGCTACTGACAAGCGGTGCGGAGCACGCGCCTGAAAGGCCAGGTTTGCACGTGGTTGCGGAGAAATTGATGACCCCGACCGGGTCGTTTGTGGCTTCGCGGCCGAGGGTCAGGCGGCGGAACTCTGCGCCGGCCATAATGTTGTGCCTGCCCTTGGGTAGCTCAATTGTTCGTATAAGTCGTAGGTGCGATCATCCTGGAACCAGTTGCTGCCCGCATTGCCGACGCCGGTGAAATTCGCGACGGTCAGCACTGGAACGCCGGGGTTGTTGTAAAGCGTGTCCCCCTTAAAACCAGGGATGCCGAGGCTGGTTCCGGCGTCTTTGAGGCCGTTGGTGTACCAGTAGTTCAGGTTTTCCGCGATCAGCTTGTTTACGCCGAGGTGCAGATCGTTGATGAGGTTCGGGGTGATGATGCGGGTGTAGCCAAATGCATAATTCCGGCTGTCGGCCGGTCCGCTCGAGGCATTGGCCGCGAAGTTCGAGCCGTTGACAAAGCTCAGATTCTGGAGGTAGTAGCGAAAAAAGAGCTTGTTATTTTCGCCGATGTTCTCGTCGACGCGATCGATGGATTGCTGGATGATCAGAGTGCTCGGATAAGCGTTGTTCAGGTTGTTGGCGATGCCCGGCAGATTTGGAGTCACCATGTAGGCTTCATACTTCTTGGCGATCGCGGCGGCCGGCGTTAATAACTCGGCCGCTGGAATCTGGTTGTTGGGATAAGGCTGACCGGTAGAAGGATCAAAGATCTGCGGAATTCCAGGGGCGCTGAAGTCGCCGCTTTCCATCGCGGGTGTGAGGGCGGAGACGATGCTGGATCCCTGGCCAACCTGGTTGAGTTTCTCGTAGGAGCCGAAGAAGAACGTCTTGTCGCGACCGTTGTACAGCTTTGGGATGTATACCGGACCTCCTACCTCGAAGCCGTACTGATTGTAGTGCAGAACCTGCTTCTTGCTGCCTGGAGCGGCAGTAAACACATTTGCATTCAGGGCGGTGTTTTCAACATAGTCGTAGACCGCGCCGTGAAGATCGTTCGTACCGCTCTTGCTGACCAGATTGATGTGGATACCGAGGTACGAGCCGTACTGCGCCGTGTAGTTGCCGCTCTGCATCTGCGTGGCCGCGATCATGTCCGCGGCCGGGTGGTCCGGCGTGGTCGTGATCAGGTCGTTCATGATCGAGACGCCATCGAGGGAGAGGCTGTTCTGGATATAGCGCTGGCCGGCGCCTAAGAAGGCTTCCCCGGGAGGGTTGCCCTGGTAGTTGGTTCCCGATTCGATATAGACGTTTGAGGCAACGGCCGCGACCTCGAGTGCGTTGTGGCTGCTGATCGGGAGGTCTTCTACCGCGCGCGTGCCGAAGGTCACGCCCAGGGTCGCGTCGTCGGTAGCCATTGGCGCCATGAAGGCGCTGACGGTGACGACGCTTTCGGTTGAGCCGAGCTGCAGCCCGAAGTCGGTGCGGACTGCCTGATCTATAGGGACGACGATGCCGGTCTTTGTCATCGTCTTGAAGCCTGACTGCTCGACTGTGATGTCGTATGTTCCGGGTTGAATGAAGGTGATCGCATAGTAGCCGTAAGCGTTGGTGGTGGCTACCGACTGAACTTTAGTACTCTCTTCAACCGCCGTTACCTTGCCGCCGCTTACGAGGCCACCGTTTGGATCGGTCACGGTGCCAACGAGTGAGGTGTTGTTGGCGATCTGGGCTTTAAGGAACAATGGGCTCAGCAGCAGGACGAAACAAAAACAATAAACTGATGTTTTCTTAATCAAGAGTGGCCTCCCAGTATTAGTCGCTTTCTCAGTTACGTAAATCTGACCTAGGAGTCTGTCGAAGAGAGGTTTTGTTGGCAAACAGAAGTTTGGGAAATCGACAAATTTGCGATCTCCGATGAGCTGAAAAGACCCTGAGCCGGGAACTATATCACTTGAGTAAATCCATGCGGCTCCCGGTTTGAAAACAACATTGACGACATGCAAATGGCGCCGACGGCCTGGACGGCCCTGCGCTATCCGGACACGATCGTTGGCATCAAGAGGCGCCCTCAGGCAAGAGCGTATTGCGATTCGACCGTCGGCCGGTAGCTTACCGCCAACTGCGTCGTCTCCAACCGCTGGTTCAGCCGGTGCCTCCGCGGGGTGGGCTCCGAGGACCTGTTCGCTTCGGACAGGCCCGAGCTCGCCGAACGACAACGTTCTGCCCGGGCGGATGCGCTGGAATGGAGCCGAACGAGGGGGAACAAAAGGAGAACACAATCCACAGCTTTACGCTATCATCGAGGCCATGCCTCTTCGCTCGCGGTTGGCTGCCATTATCGCTTTTCTACTGATCTTGCCTCACCCTCAGGCCTTTGCCTGGGGAAGTGAGGGCCACAGAATCATTGCTGATATCGCCTCGGTCCACCTCAACGATGCGGCGCGTGAGAGGTTGCGGCCATTCCTGGGCGAGAACGATCTGGCGTCCATCTCCACTTGGGCGGATGACGTTCGCAATGACCGCCCGGAGACCGGCCCATGGCATTACGTCAATATTCCTTCGGATTCAGGCGTGTATCGGCCGCAGGATTGCCCTGACGATAATTGCGTGGTGGCCCGGATCAATCGATTTGCCCAAATCCTGGGCGATCCTGGACAGCCGTTTGCGGCGCGGAGCGAAGCGCTCAAGTTCCTGGTTCATTTTGTCGGGGACCTTAGCCAGCCCTTTCACGCGATGGCCGACGCGCGCGGCGGAAACGACATTCCCGTTTCTGCTTTTGGCTCCGCCCAGTGTGGCGACTACAAGTGCAATTTGCATAGTGTCTGGGATAGCGAGTTGATCGCCCATACCGGATTGCGCGAACACCAGTATGCCCGCGCGCTGGAGGCCATGATCGCCGCCGATCATTTGCAGGCCGATTCCGCGGATCCGGTGGCTTGGGCAAACGAGTCGCTGCAGTTAGCAAAGCAGGCCTGGGTGCAACCGCAGGCGGATATCGACGAAGCCTACTACCTGCGGGAGCGGCCGGTGGTGGACCGGCAACTCGCCCTGGGCGGCTTGCGCCTGGCGAGACTGTTGAATGAGGAACTGGGTGGCGCGGCGAAACCGTGAGTCTAGACGAAAAAGCCGAACATATCGAGGACCTCGTCGCTGATCTCAACGTCGCTCAGGTTGGCCTCTTCGATCTGCCTCAGTTTTTGCCGGAAACGGTCCAGGAGGCCGGAGTTGATATCGGTCTTCTGGTCAAGGGTCCACATCAGTTGCGCGGCAGTAGTGCGATGTTCACAACGAGCAGCCAGGCCGTGTGCCGTTTCAATCGTCAGCACGAGGGGTAAAGTGTGAAACTCCTGATACAGATGCATGGGGATACGGGCTTTGATGTTGACTCGCATCGTACAAAGAGGATGCCACGCTCGCGCGGAACCCCGCCATACGACCTTTGGTCCGGGGTAACCAACCGGGGTTGCAGGATCGTGTAATGGAAGTTCCTCGCCGCGGCCAGCATTGAGGAGAATTGTCGCAAGCACAACTGCAGGCCCCTCATTTATCATTGCTAAGCTGAATCTGTTGCCAACAGAAGTGGAGAGGTGGCAGAGTCCGGTCGATCGCACCTGACTCGAAATCAGGCATACCTTCACGGGTATCGGGGGTTCAAATCCCTCCCTCTCCGCCATACCATTTTCGTAACCAATTTTGAGGGGCAAGCGTAACCGGTACTTTTGCTTTTTCCGCACTTTGGTGACACCCGCATCCCCAGAAAAATTCCGTATGTATACTTCGGAGCAATGGCGCGTCTCTTGCAGCGCAGTTGTGCAGCTTTCTGATGCTGCTCACAGGAAGCCTGGCATTACCGGAACCCGCGGGACTTTTCGCAAGAGCTGGAAACTCGCCACTACGACCTTGCAGGCACGCCTACAAACAATCGGACGATTACTGTTTTGCGCTGTGGTGGACTTCGCATCGTGCTGCGGAAAGTTACCTTAGCGCGTGCTTCATCACGTTAGATCTGTCTTTCGTGTCAAAGCACATCGAGGGAGCTATGCGAGAGAGGACTATTCTCCTGCACTTTTTTGCTGTACCGCTGCGACACAGGCTTGTTGCCGTGGGCATTGCAGTTGTCATGGGGAGCGGATTGTTTGTCTGGTCGCGGTACAGCGCGCCGCCGCCGGCGGCAACGGCTGTGCTGTCATTCGACGCAGACGCCGTGCGGCAGGCTGAGCCTGGAATCATGAATGCTATTGCGAAAGAGCCAGCGGTAGCGATTGCGCAGTCGATCCTGAGCGATGAGGTGGTAGGGGAGCTGGCGAAGCAGGCTGGTGTACCTTTCACCGGTAGTGAAAGCGACGCTGCAAAGTTTCGCTCTCGTCTCGACATGGCGCAGACTCCGGCAAGTTTGCTGCGCGTGAACTATAAAGACACCGATCAGAAGCTTTCGGCAGCGGTGGCGAATGCTTTCGCGAACATGTTGGTGGCCTGGACGCCCACACCCGGCGTCGCAACTGCGACGTCTGCTCCCGGCCGGCCAAGTGCGCCATTAGCAGGGCCCGCATTCGCGAAATCGGGTCACCAGAGGCGCCGTTCGCATGCGTGGTCTCCCACGCTACGTGAGTTAGAGATGCAGCTGGCGGTGACGAATCGGAAACTCACTGCATTGTACGCACGGGCAATTGCATCGCAGAAGGCTAATGCTGCCGTGCCGCGAGCGGCGCCAGCTCAGCGAAGCTGGATGCTGACGCGAACGAAACAGTTCGACTGCGCCTGGAGCGGGTTCGGCTGATGCAGGCGATTGTGGCGGAAAAGCGCCGTGAGGCGGGGCTGCGGGATCAGACTGCGCCGAGTGTGGGAGATTCGGCCTTGGCTGTGCAGACGGTTTCTCCGCGTTTACCACGGCACCCGCCTGTTCGTCCGTCACTAAACCCGGTCGCGGGACAGATCTGGCAACGTCCGTTCACGCTGGTGCGGCTTGCGGGAGATGCCGGCGCGGTTCAAAGCGAAAGCGGCTCATTGTGGTACTGGCCATTGGCGGGGATTCTCTGCGGCCTTCTGTATTTGGGTGGTGCGATCCTGCGATACCGGGCCATTGAACCAGCGGCGCCGGCGCTGAACAACAATCTCAGCGCGGAAAAGGCGACTGAATATGCGGGCAGTTTCATGCAAACTGAGGACCGTTGGACCGAAGAAGTCTTAAAATCTCTCGCTCTCACCGGTATCGGTCATCAAGACGAACCGTTCGCCGCGCGTCATAAACCGCTGGCCGTGGACCGCGTCCGCGACAAAATCGAGAGAAATCCAAACAGTTGGACTGCGCACAGTGAGGAGGCACCCATCGCCCTCGCACCGGGCGACACCGGCACAGCCATCGAGCCAATCAAACTCGCAACCACCCGGACAGCGGAAGAGGTGAAGGCCCAGCTTAGTAAGGTAGTCATACGACGGGATAGCGAAAGTGCTCCGGACGTCTTATTCAACAAAGGTTCCTCGGGAAATCCAGATCGCTTTATACAATCACGACCTCCACATCGGAACGTCTAAAGGCCTTCACGGCGTCATCCGAGATACCATCATCTGTAATCAAAATGTCGATGTCTGTCACCGGGCAGATCACTGCAGGACTGGTCATACCCACCTTACTGGAATCGGCGACGACGACCACCTGCTTAGCGCGCCTGCTCATCGCTCGAAAAACCGCCGCCTCGTCAGCTTCAATGGTGGTCGCGCCGCGCTCCGGGTCAACCCCGCACACGCCGATGAAAACCTTGTCCATCACCACGGTATTGAGAGACTCGAGGGCCGTTGGGCCAATGAGAGAAAAGGCGCCTGGCCAGCGCATACAGCCGCCGGTAAGTGTTGTGTCGAGCCCGTTACTGGAGCTCAACTCCATACCGATGTTCACCGCGTTGGTGATGATGTGCAGTCCCTTGCGCAGCCGCAACCCCCGCGCTACCTGCGTGGTGGTCGTGCCCGCGGTGAAACCGATGGTCTCATTCTCCAGAACCAGGTCCGCCGCCGCCATGGCGATCCGCCTCTTCTCCGGCGCAAAGCGTTCTTCGCGAATGTGAAAGGATGCGTCGAATCGGAAAGGTTCGTAGACCTGGCCGGCAAGCATCGCTCCGCCGTGAGTTCGATGTACCAGCCCTCGCTCCTCAAGCCGCACCAGGTCGCGCCTCACACTAGCAGGAGACGTCTTAAATAACCCGGTCAATTCCTCGACCGATGTCTTGCCCCGGCTCAGCAGCAGCCGCAGAATCTCTTTCGCGCGTTTGTCCGTCTTCGAAGACATGCTCCGCCGCTCGGTCCGTAAGATTTGCGAAGTGTGGCGTGCCCATTGTACGGTTTCCACGCCGAGCCGCAACGCGCCTGGACGTGTTGCGCCTCGCCATTCTTCGCCATTTCCAGCAGACGTCAGATGGTGTTTCGGTCCCTGCTGAAAGTCGCGTCCATGGCTTGCCGCAGCATCCGAACATCCGCTTTCCAAACCACACTCCGTGCATAATCATCGACTCCTGGATCGCCCAGGTGAACGTTTTGCACTTGATACTTGACGGGACTCGGAATGGTACTCCGCAACGCCGCGTGAAATTCGACCGCTCCCGTCGCATGCGCAATTTCCTGCACATTCTCCGCGCGCACGCCCCCGCCGGCCATCAGCCCAATTCTCCCCTGCGCGGCCCGCACCAGTTCGCGGATACGCCGGCATCCCAGCATGGCGGTCTGCTCTCCGCCGGAGGTCAGCACCCGATCGGCACCCGACTCAATGACGTCTTCAAGCGCCCTTTCGACATCGCGGGTCATATCGATCGCACGGTGGAAAGTGACCTCCATTGGCCGGGCAAGCTCGACCAGCTCACGCGTCCGTTCCACATCCACGTACCCGTCGGCGGTGAGCAAACCCAGCACTACGCCCTCCACTCCCGATTGCCCTGCCTGCGCTATATCGTCGCGCATCACCGCCAGTTCCTCATCGGAATAAAGAAAGTCTCCACCCCTGGGGCGGATCATGACGTGCACGGCAATCCCGATCCGCAACCGCACGGCGCGAACCAACCCCAAGCTCGGCGTCAAGCCCCCCTCGATGAGGCCGCTGCACAACTCCACCCGTTGCGCTCCGCCGGACTCGGCCGCTGCTGCCGACTCCACCGAATCGACACAAATTTCAAGATCCATCATTCACCAGGTCCCTGATCCACCAAGATTCGGCCCCGCCGCTCGAAAATCATACACGGGTATTCGGAATAAGTTCGTCTGCCGCGAACTAACATGGTAACCGACGCACGTAAGCGTGCAGAGGCCGCCGGGGAATCAACCCCGGCGGCCTCCTGTTTCCTAGAACCTGTAATTAGCGGAGAACTGCAGATGCCGCTCCACTGAACGGACGGCCCCGTTCCCCTGGTTGGAAATATTGCCGAAATTGCTGTCGGTGATGCCGGTATCCGGATTCCCGTAGCTGGCAATGTTGAAGGCGTTGAAGGCGTCAAAGCGGAATCCCACCGTCTGCTCGCGAACGATATGAAAGTCCTTGAACGCAGACATGTCTACGTTGAGGTATCCGGGCCCGCGCGTGTTGCCATTGCTCGCCGTTCCAAAAGCATTCGGCGCAGGGGCGCCGAAGGCGCATATGACCGTTGTCAACACCGGGCGTGGTGCACGGAGTTGCCGAGGGATCCGTTCCATACCAGTTATCGATACTGCGGTTCACGATCTTCAGCTTGCGATATTGATTGGGCCGCGAGTTACCGTAACTGTTGGAGTTGTTTCCGGGGCCCGTAATGGTTTCCGGGAAGCCGCTGTATCCTACGCCGGCGGCCGCGATCCTCCACCCGCCTATCGCCTCGTCGACCCAGCGGTTGACGCCGGACAGGTATTCTTTACCGCGCCCGACAGGCAAGGCATAGACTCCGGTAGCACTTACGTTATGGCGCACGTCGTACCCCGCCGGACCCCAGTCTGCGGCGCTGTTGTAGTAGTTCTGGAAGGCGCCCTGAGGCTCCGGCTACATTCAAGGCATAGTTGCCCAGGCTATTGGTCAGCGCTTTTGCATAGGTGTAGTTGAACGTGAACTCCAGTCCATGGCTTACGCGCTCGCGCAGAACTGTCTGCAACGCGCTGGTAGTTCATCGCGGCACGGGATTCCGTGATCAGCAGGGAGTTGGATCCGATGCTTACGGACGGGTCGATCGCGTTCACGCCGAGGTACGGGTTGTTGTAAAACGGAGCGGACGTGGGATCGCCGTTCACCAGATATTGATTGACGTTGCCGTAGTCCTCAATGTGCTGGCCCTGTTCGCCCAAATATCCAACCTGCAGAGACAGAGTTCGGCTCACCGCATATTCGCTGGTGAGGCTCCATTCCTGCACGTACGCCGGCTGGATATTCTTCGGATAAACATTGAACGTGCCGCCATAACTCACGCTGCCGCCGGTAAAGCCCTGCTCCGCTGTGCGCGGATCTCCCGGGTTGCCGGGCGTCGGCGTAACGGTGCTTACATTCACTGCCTGGATGAAGGGAGTAATGGAAGTCAAACGCTGATTGGAAGAGTTGCCCTCAAAGAAGCTGGTCGCGCCGTAGCCCCCGCGAATCACCAGGCGATCGTTGGCTGAATAGGCAAAGCCCAGTCGGGGCATAATCTGGCGAAAATTACTGTCATAGCAACCGCGATTGCTACAGATTCCCGAGCCGGCCGGCGCCCCGGTAGGTACCTGGCCGGCGTAGATGACCTGCCCGGTGGCTTAAGTCGATGTTGCCGGTCTTGTTGTTCGATTCGATCCAGGGCTCGTCGTACTCGTAGCGCACGCCGAGGTTCAGGGTTAGATTCGGCATCACTTTGTAATCGTCGTTCACGAAGCCCGCTGTGCGCCATTGCCGCTGTCCAACGTTCACGCTGCTCAGGGTCGCGGCAGCTGAGCTCACGCGGTCCAGCACGAAGTCCGCACCCCCATATCCTCCCGCATTGCTGAGCGATGGATTGCTGGTGAAGGCGCCGGTATAGAGCAGCGATCCCAGGTATCCGTTATTGTTGCTGGTCGGGTAGTTGTTCTGGTAACGGAGTGCCTGCACCCCGAAGTTGAGCGTATGCTTGCCGCGCTGCCACGTCAGGTTGTCGATGTAGCTGTAGGTGTTGTCGATGAGGCCGCCATCGAAAGCGGGCGTGCCCACGCCGCTAGATCCCACGCTGTTGCTGATGTTCTGGAAGGAAAAGCCGTTATATGCCTGGTTGGGGAAAGTAATTCCGACCTTGGCATTACCTGCCGTCCTGAACTGCCCGGTGGGGTCTTGCGGCAGGCCCTGGTTCCACTTGGTGCGCGTGAAGCCAATACGCGCCGAGTTGACGATCGATGGCGAGAAGATATGTACCCAGTTAGCGCCGCTAATTTTGGTGGGATAGATATTCACGCCGGGGAAGGTGATCCCCAGCAACGCGGTTTGTCCGTCGTACGCTGTTGAGATGGCAATAGAATCCTGTGATCTTGTCCGAGGCGTGGGGATCGTACTCAATCTTGATGTCGCCCTGGTTGTTGGTCTTGTAGCTGCGCTGCTGCCCCTGCAGGTCATTGGCGGCAATCCCGTCGGAAGGGGTCGCATTGGGCAGTGGGTAGAGGGTCGGATTCGCAAAGAGGAACTTGGCCACGGGGTTGACGATGGAAACGCCCATGTTCCCGGAAAAGGGCGCAAAGCCGTTCTGCGGGATCATACAGCTGGATCGGGTTGCTGCCGGCAAGCAGTGCGGAGAAATCGCCATTCCGCATTGCCTGGGTAAAGACGCTCGCCTGGGCAGTCCCGCCTCTGTGATATCGCGCTCCCAGGTAATCGACGAAGAAGAACAGTTTGTCGCGCTTGATCGGGCCGCCGAAGGTTCCTCCGAACTGCGATTGAGAATAAGCATTGATTGGGATGATCGGATCGGCATGATTGTTGGACCACGAGTTGGCGTTGAACCTGTAATCCTGCACGTAACCGTAGGCCGAACCATGGAACTGATTGGTGCCGCTCTTGAGGATGCTGACCACGCCGCCCCCGTTTACGTTGCCGTAGTCTGCCGGCGAGTTCGCGGTCAGTACCTTGATTTCCTGCAAGGATTCCGGTGCGGGACTGTACGAGATCAGGTTGTTGAACGTCTCATTCATATCGATACCATCCAGCGTGTAGTTGTTCGCCTGGGCTCGATTTCCGTTCAGGTTCACCGAATCGGTGTAGTAGGTGCTGCGCTCGATGCTGGTGGTGCCGGATGTCCCCGCGGTACTCACTGAGCCAGGCACGTAAAGTGTCAAAGCCGAAAAATCGAGCCCGTTCAAAGGAAAGTTCTGGATTGTGTTCGCAGTGAAGGTGCTGCTCAAGGTAGGGTCATTCGTATTGAGAATGGGCGTCGCTGCTGAGACCTGCACCGTCGTCTCGACGCTTCCCGTCGACAGCTTCACGTTGAACGTGGCCGTCTGCAGAGCTTCCAATTGAAACGCCGGGAGAGTCTCCTTGCCGAAGCCCTGTGCGGCCACCGTTACCTGGTAGCGGCCGATGGGGAGAAAACTAATACGGTACAGCCCCGCTGAGTCTGACGTCGCGGCGGAGCTCACGCCCGTATCCATATTAAGGGCGACCACATTTGCGCCTGGGATCACGGCGCCGCTCTGGTCGGTGACCGTGCCCGTCACGGTACCGGTCACCGTCTGCGCCCGCCCGACTGCCATACACATCCACACAGCAACTGCACATCCGACTAGCATCTTAAAGAGCTTCATTGGGTCCTCGCTTCTCTCATTGCGCCTCAAATGGGCTTCTGTTGTTTGATGGGAAACGGCCGCTGTCAGGTCTCCTTGCGGCCCGTGAGCTCCTCACGCTCCCCAGACTGGTTGCGGACTACTGGCGAAAGGCTCCGGCAAAGCTCGCGAATGCGTAGGTCTTCAATCCCGGACGTTTCAGGCTTCGGAGATCCACTTTCTCGCAATCGCGAGTACAGGAACAATAAGCCACAAATGATCGATGTGTCCATTTAAAAATGCGCACATCGAACAAGTTATCTGGATTTGCGCATATTTTGGGGGTCATCAGCATAGGCTCGATGGCCTAAAGTGATCAAAATGGTCAAAACGGATCTCGCTGGGTGCGGTCCGCGCAGACCAATGAATTTTCGGGAGCACCGACCAAATTTCGGGATCTTCGTTGCCCAGCACCCAGGAGCAGATGCCCGCCCCGACCGGAACTCGACGGACCTTTCAGCTTTCCGCGCGGCTCAACTTCTGAATCGATGGAATGGTCAGCTTTCGGCAGCCTATGACTGTACGATTACTCGGTTACCCCTTGAGTATCTGGCCGCTTGCTGAAGCGGAAGTCGCAAGCTGTGGATCCCTGAAGGATCGTGTGTTTCCGTTCGAGCACGATCTCTTCGTTGAAGCCTTCGATGAAGGTTGCGTCGCGGCCGCAGGAGAGTATGCTGCCAAGTTCCTCAATGCCCAGGTTGCGGTAGAGTTCCGCATACCTGCACTCCGTCACATCGAAATTCAGGACGTCTTCGTTTTGATCCAGAATTCGCAGCTGTAATGCGCCGCTTCTGCTCCACGGCTCGACCGACCTTCCATAGGCTGGCAGATCGTTCTTACCCAGGCTAATCGCTAGTTCCCTACCCTGCCGGCGGGCAATTCCGGTAATCACATTTCTGACCACTTCAAGGACTTCCTGCCGTCCAAACTTCTGGCCGAGAGCATCCACGATGGGTGCTAGAAGACGAGCTTCGATCTCACGCCGCTTCAGAACTCCGATCTCGTTCAGTTCCACATCAGTGCTCATCCAGCTCACCTCGCTCAAAAGATTCTATGCGGTCCAGGGCGGGGTCCGCAGGCAAGCGTCGCAGCCGAGCAGTTGGATTTGTTGCCATAGGTACGCCCTGTTTCCCCGGAAGCCGTCCACCGGCGTTGCCGGCCCGCGGGATAGGAAACGGGGCCACTCATGGTGCAGCGCAGCAGGAAATCCGGGTGCCCCAGAGCGATGTTTCTTGACAAGATGTCTATTGGAAAAGTACCCATAGAGGACGCGGAAGACCTTAAAAGCAGGTCGCCGACAGAAAGCCATGGATAAAATCCTGCGCAAAACCTTCTCTTGGGGAAAAATGGCAATCAAACTCAGGTCGACGCCTCAACGATTGGCTGCTTTGTTCCTTGGCGGTGTGCTTGCCGCCATGGCCCAGTCGCCCGGGCCCGGCGCTTCCGGCAAGCCTGCCAAGGTCAATGACAGCTTCCGTCCTCGCGGCCGGCATCTGATCTATGTCGCGCTGCCCGGTTCGCTCGAGCGGGCCGGCTGGCTCAATGGCGTAGGCATCGTGGTGCTCGACGCCAACGACGATTACCGCTTCGTCAAGCGCATTCCGACCTGGGAGTACGCCGGCAGCATGAGCCCCGAACAGGTCTCCGGAGTGGCCGCCAGCCCGGTCACCAACCTGATCTATGTCGCGGCGCGCGGCCGCTTGGGCGCGATCGACATGGGCACCGACAAGATGGTCTGGTCGGTGACGCTGGACGGCAAATGCTGCGAGCGTCCCCAGGTCACCCCCGATGGCAAGATCGTGGTGGTCGGCGGCGACCTGCAGGACTATTGGTACGAAGTCGACGCCAGGACCGGCAAGCTGATCGGCAAGCTCGAAGCGCCGGAAAGCCCGAACTCGCACAACCTGAACCTGAGCGCGGACGGCAAGACGGCCTTCATGTCGCCCAACAACAAGGTGATGACGATCTCCGATGTCAAGTCGCGCAAGGTCATCAAGACCATCCGCTTCCCCGACAATGTGCGCGTCTTCGTGCTGAACAAGGACTCGACCAGGATCTACGCCAACAACAACAATTTCCTGGGCTTTCTGATTGCCGACGTCGCGGCCGGACAGGTCATCAAGATCGGTCGAGGTGACCAGCGTGGACTGGAAGTCGAAATGGAACACGACCCCGCGTCCGCGCATCCCCCATGGCTGCCCCAGCCACGGCATCGCGTTGACCCCGGATGAAAAGGAGATCTGGCTGGCCGACGGCATCTTCAAGAAGATCCACATTTTCTCCAATACCGATGATCCGAAGGAAATCGACACCATCGACACCCCGGCGGGCACCTACTGGATGACCTTCGGCCTGGACGGCAAATATGCCTACGCCTCGTCGGGCGACATCATCGAGGTGAAGACGCACAAGATCATCGGCCAGATGAAGGACGAATATGGACACACCATGTACAGCGAAAAGCTGCTGGACATCACCTTCGACAATGGTCACGCGCAGCGGGTCTCCAACCAGTTCGCCAATGGTTTCGGCGACTACCAGACCGCGGAGCAGTTGGGCGTCGGTCCGCATGTCACGCCGATGCCGGGCAGCGCGCCCATCACCCTGACGGGTGTAAACGCCGTCCAGTGCAAAGGCCACAAATCAGTAATCGACTCAACCGATGGCACTTGCTCGAACACGTTCTTGCCTCGCGCTGGCGCTGGGCTTAGTGCGGGCTGCTGCTTGTGGCATCCTGTTCGCCGCGGCCTGGGCCGCTGAGCGTCGCGCCTCCGGCTCCCGACCTGGCGCGGGAAGGCCAATCGCTCAAAGCGGTCTGCGCCAAGTGCCACAATCTGCAAATCGTCATGGACACGCCCATGAGCTATGACGCCTGGCACGACACCGTGCAGAAGATGGTGGATCGGGGCGCCAGCGGCACCGACGAGCAGTTCGATGACATCATGGACTATCTCCACCGCACCATGACCACGATCGACGTGAACACGGCCGATGCGGACGAACTGGAGATCGTGCTGAATGTGCCGGAAGCAGCGGCGCAGGCGATCATTGCGCGGCGGAGCACGCAGAAATTCACCGGCCTGGCCGACCTGAAGTCTGTTCCCGGCGTCGATGCGTCCACTGTGGATGCGAAAGCCCGGTTGATTTTCTTCAAATGAATCGGCTTTCAAGATTTGTTACGGCCTCAGAAATGACGCGGAGGAGAGGAATGATGACAGGGGTTTCCGGTTTGGATCGAAGGCAATTTCTCGGGGCTCTCTCGTTAGGAGCGGCCGCGTTAGCGGTCCCACAGCTTATCCATGCACAGACGGCGGCGAAGCGGCTGGCAGGCGTTTTCCCGATTGGCTTTACTCCGGTAAACGCGCAGAACCAAGTCGATTTCGACGGCCTGGCTGCGCAGGTGCAATTTTGCAGGCGAGGCGGCGTGCATGGCCTGGCGTGGCCACAGATCGCCAGTGGATGGACGACGCTGACCGAAGAGGAAAGGATGCACGGTGCGGAGACCATCATCTCCGCTGCCCGGGGCGGCACCACGGCGATCGTGATCGGCGTGCAGAGCCGCACCGCGGATTTCAAGGAAACCGAGCGCTATGCCAGGCAAGCGGAGAAGCTTGGTGCGGATGCCATCATTTGTATCGCCCCGCCCGGCGTGACCGCTGCCTCAGAATTGCTGCTCTTACTATCAGCGGCTCGGAAAGGTGACATCCTTGCCGCTGTTTGCGCAGACCGGAGGCGACTTCAGCGTCGACTTGATCGTCGAGATGTTCAACACCATTCCTACGTTTCGCTATGTGAAAGATGAAGCGGGCGATCCTCTCGAGCGGGTGACGGAAATCAGAAGACGCACCAACGACCAACTCAATTGCTTTTCCGGCAAGGGAGTCACCACCATGATCACGGAGATGGAACGGGGCTTCGTTGGCCATTGCCCGTTCGTCAGCCTTGCCGATCTCTACGCTTCCGCCTATGACTCGTATCACGCGGGTAAGGTCCGCGACGCGTTCGATCAATTCGGACGCATCGAGGCGGCCAGCTCAATGTTTCCTCAAAGCGACGTCGACGTATTGATTGCCCGGCGTGTTTTCCGCCCAGGCACGACGACGCGCGTTGCTCCGCCGGCGCCCGGCGCTGATATCCCGCCGCAAGGTCACAAGTCCCGATGAAATCAGGCGCGACTTGGACACTTACTTGAAGCCATACCTACGGGCATAGCCGCGCACAAATGAGCAGGGTGAGCATGCTTCCATCCATTGCCCATCGCTGACTTAACCCTCAGCTTGTCGAACGCATTGCGGGCGCACAAATGCCTGAGGCAAAGGCTCACGAGTTCAGCAACACGAACGTGCGGAAGCTCTGCGCGAGCCTGGGAATAGATCCTCTGCCAGATTGGTTTAAGAAGTCGAGGTAAGATGTAGGCGCAATTTGGGGGGCATTTTGTTTCATCTATTCAGCAGCAAGCATGGAAACGTCGCCAACGTGCTTGACATAACGCTCGCCAAGCTCAAGGCCAGAGATCCCGCCATGATGCAGGAGATTTCGGATCGCGCGGCCACGATTGATCCGGCGATCATTGAAAACTATCGCAAACAGATCATCAGCCAAATCGAACATGCAAAAGACCACCTGGCCGCCGATCCAAAGGCAACGATCGAACAATATGCATCTCGTGACCCGTTCGTCGGGCTGGTCCAAACCAACATATCGCAAGTGGCGCAAACGCTGAACCCTCCGGCCCTGGCCAACCTGGCGAGTGACTGGCAACAGTACGGCGAGGCGGATCCACGGTGGGCTTTGTGCCCGATCGTTTCCTTTTTTTCCTGGCGAAAGCCACGACATCCTTTCATAGGGTCAGCCGATGCGAACAGTTATGTTCATGTGGAACATAGGGCAAAGTTTACCGTTGCTCTGATGGCTGACTGGGGATCTGCCAACGCCAGCGCTCGGGATATATCGCACCGAATACAGGAAAGACAGCCGGACTATGTGATCCATCTGGGCGACATCTACTATGCGGGGACCAAAGCGGAATGCGAAGGGGTGCTCAGAATGTGGCCGCTCTGTGATGCCGGCGGAACACCCATCAAGGACCGAAGTTTTGCGCTTAACGGGAATCATGAGATGTTCTCCGGAGCGCGGAACTACTTCGATACCATCCTGAGTGCATTCAACCAAGGCGCCAGCTATTTCAAGCTAAAGACTGAGTATTGGCAGCTTCTGGGTCTTGATACGGCTTATACCGGAGGATCGCTCTCCCACCCTGAAACCCAGGCTCAATGGGACTGGCTTGTGGCAAATCTGAAGGGCGACCCCCGAACAGCCATATTTCTGACCCACCATCAACCCATATCGGCCCATAGTCAGGAGACCCAGGATTCCCAGCCACTAAGAGACGACGTTGCAAAGCTCTTGAATCAAACGCGAGCAGATGCTATCTACGGCTGGTTTTTCGGTCATGAACACCGGGCAGTCGTTTACGACGATTCTGTTACGGGATACAAGGGGCGGTTGATTGGCAACGGGGCAATTCCCCACGACCCGCAGGACGAGGTCGGACCGGACGATGGTTGCACTCCATTTACCTGCGTGAACACAGGAACCTGGGGGTCGGGCAATGCGATAAGCTCATTCGTCATGCTAACCGTAGATGGCCCGTCGATTACCGTAGAGTACATCGATCAGGATGGAAACCCGAGCTCGATCCCAACGGAAGTGTGGGAGACAACGATAGAAAAGCAACCACTGCCCTAACCGCTCCGTACCAGCCCGAAGTATCAAACCTTAGCGCACAGAAACGCTTACGGGCAGCGCTGAAGAAACAATGATCGGAGAAAGCGAAAGGGCGATTTCTCTTGCGAGAGATCGCCCTTCCTGTCCGCATTTGTCGAAGATCTGGTTCGGCTTCCAAATCACAACGCCGTCATTCCGAAATCACTCGGGCCCCGCGAGCCAGGCCCGCGTTTCCTTCATTTTTCCAGTATCACTTCGTTGTAAGAGCTTCCTTACCGCCATGCATAGGCTTCCAGTTACCCGGAGGCTTTATGGGTTTCGTTACCGATTCCCTCGATGGCTATAGTCGGCTCTCTTCTTCTGGAAGATCGCTCTTCCGCTGAAGTGATATTACTCGATGGCTGCTGGGAAAGTGTAGGTTCCTACGCATCATTTGGTGTGGAAATGATGTAATCAGTGTGGAAATGCCCCCGCGTTCTGAGCGTGCGCGAAAATGGCCTTCAAGCTCGAGCCCAATTCTACTAGCGGTTACGCGGCTACTTAACCGGCGACTTTCAATCCTATGGATCGCATGAGTTCGAGAGCGTTACTGGTCTGCACAATTCCCGGCTTCAATTTGTAATCGAATATCAACTCCCCATTTCCAAACCGATCCTCGAAGTGGCAGTTTATTGCTCTTGCGCCGATTACTTGCGGAATCTGTGTCAACGCCAGGTCATGAGTACTTACGATGCCGATCGAATCCTGTTCCAGCAGGCTCTGCACAACAAACTGCGTACCTACAAGGCGGTCATGTGAGTTCGTGCCCGAAAGCAGCTCATCGAGCAGAAACAGTACCGGTAACGGTCCATGTGCCAGATCGGAGATGAGCTTTACTCTGTGAATTTCCGCATAAAACCTGGACGTACCTCCCATGAGCGAATCCAGAATGCAGATGGAAGCCCCAACGTTCAGCGGCGAAAGCTTAAGACGACGCGCTCGCACGGGGGCGCCGCAGTGCGCCAGAACCGCATTTACCCCGACGCTCCGGATAAACGTGCTTTTGCCCGCCATATTCGGGCCGCTCAGGATGATCAATTGAGGTCCATCGCCTAATTTCAAGTCATTCTCCACTGCCTTACATGCTGGCAGTAGCGGATGAGCAAAACCTTCCGCGTCAAAGAGTGGACCCTTCATCACAAACTCAGGCAAGACATAACCGGGATGTTCATAGGCGAAACCAGATAGCGATGTGAGCGCTTCGAACTCCCCCACCGCTGCTACCCAACAGCGGATCGCAGGGCCAAACTCCAGCTGCCAGCGTTCGGCCATAAAGACCAACTGGGCGCTCCAGAAGGTACTCCAGAACGTAAGGAGATCGAATAGCTGCATAGCCGGGCTGCGGCGAGACTCGAGATACTCGACAATGCGAGCCAACTTCCGGATGGCTACAGACGGCGCTATTCCGTCACGCTTCAGGAGGGCTTGTATTTCAAGCAACTTCGCAGAAGAGAACTGCTCCTTCTCCAAGAGCGAAAGAATTTCGGCCAGCAGCCGCAAATCTTCAGAAGCCTCTTCCACTGACTTCGCGGCAGCCTCAAGGCGCCTGTGTAATCGAAGGTAGTAGACCAGATTCAGGACAGTAGTAAGCAGAGCGAAGATGCCCGTGTGCCAGACGCCCCAAGCGGCGAGACTCAAGATCCAAAATAGAGTGAGTGCTGTGGTTACGTAAGGGGCTGATCCCAGCATAAGTATTGGTTTGCTTTGTCCCCATGCGGAAAGCGTCTCCGGCCGCACGCCCAGACGTACCGTTTCACCCAGTGAAAACAAGTTCTCCCGGAAGTCGACACGGCTTTCCATTTCTCGCACGGCGGCCTGCCGGGCAAGAATTTCATCGACCGGCGCCGCGGCCAGCAGCCAATCGGCCAGCGTCTCCTCGCCGGCACGTGTACGCGCAGTGCAGAGGAATTCAAAGAGTGAGGCCGTGCCGAAAAGGTCTAGATCTCGTGCATACGGATGCATGGGATCCAGGAAGCGCTCGCCAGTCTCCCCGCTTCCTGCCCAGTGACCATTCAGTCTTGCCAGCCCGCGCTGGTAAAAGGTTATGGCCCGAGAGCGATAGCGCATTGAGCCAAGAACCTTCTCATGCAGCACCGCGAACACAACGAAGCCGGCTACGGACGTCACTAAGAGAAAGAGAGCGGCGGGGTGGTGAATCAGCAAAACCGCTGAGATAGCCGTCAGTAAGGCAGTCGCGAACTTGGCGTACCCCAGGAGCTTCTCTCGCCGCTGCTGCTCTATCTGCAGCTTTTGCAGTTTCTCCAGTTGATGGGAATACACCTCGACGGGAGTATCCCTGCGGCGCTCTGTCGAATCGACATCCACTCCGTGCCTGGTCATGAGGTAAAGGGTACCCTGCCGGTGGGTTCATGACACCCCTGGCCGGTATGGTGGTTCCGGGCCTTCCGCACACCCGAGGCAGCGCGGGATCGGGAGGCAAACTTTTTTGAGGACGGCGAGATCGATCGCGACCTGCTGGCCGAGCAGACGCGCAAGGCAGGGTCGAAGGCCGGAAAAAGCGAAAGGGCGATTTCTCTTGCGAGATATCGCCCTTCCTGTCCGCATTTGTCGAAGATCTGGTTCGGCTTCCAAATCACAACGCCGTCATTCCGAAATCATTCGGGTCCCGCGAGCCAGGCCCGCGTTTCCTTCATTTTTCCAGTATCACTTCGCTGTAAGAGCTTCCTTGCCGCCATGCATAGGCTTCCAGTTGCCCGGAGGCTTCATGGGTTTCGTTACCGATTCCCTTGATGGCTATAGTCGGCTCTCTTCTTCTGGAAGATCACTCTTCCGCTGAAGTGATATTACTCGATGGCTTCTGGGAAAGTGTGGGTTCCTACGCATTATTTGGTGTGGAAATGATGTAATCATTGTGGAAATGCCCATCGGATTCTGAGCGTCCGAATTCAGGCGCCTGGCAAGGTTTAATTCTTGCCCAGCACCTCATGCACGACGATGCGGGCGCGGTGAAGACCCTGGAGCAAATGCCGCGATCCGGCTTACGATGCGCCTCGCCGCGATCCGGGCTTTCTTAGCCTGATCGCCAGCGCCTACCAGCAGCAAGGCCGTCTGGACGAGGCGGAAAGGTTGCTTGAAGAGGCGGAGGCGGTTCTGGCGCAGCAGGGGAGCAGGCTTCCGCCCCGTCGTAATCCCGTAACCTCCGACTGCTGTTCGTATTGGCCGCGATACCTGCGGCATCAATGGAACCTTGTTGTGGGCTTGGTGTGCTTAAATTGGTCCCTACGCATGGCGATGACCTCATATCTTCTGAAAAGTACGATCGTCGGGGCGCTCGGGCGGCCTCTTGTTTGGCTTTGACACGGCTGTCATTGCCGGCACCACCCAGCAATTGACGGTGGTCTATCACCTCACTCCCTTCACTCTCGGCCTGACGGTCTTTATCGGACTGGTCGGCACAGTGATCGGAGCCATGACCGCCGGGGTGCTCGGCCAGCGGATCGGCGGCCGTGAGGCGCTGCGCATCATGGCTGATCCTGTACACCGTCTCAGCCCTGGGCTGTGCCTTTGCCTGGAACTGGCCCGCGCTGATGGTCTTCCGCTTCATTGGCGGACTCGGCATCGGCGGCTCTTCGGTGCTTGGTCCCGTCTACATCGCGGAACTGGCGCCGGCCAAGTGGCGGGGCAGAATGGTGGGCCTGTTTCAAATCAATGTGGTCGTCGGCATCCTGCTTGCCTACCTCTCCAACTACCTCATCTCTCTGCTCAATCTGGGCCCGCTGCAATGGCGCTGGCAGCTCGGGGTCGCGGCGATTCCTTCCCTGCTCTTTCTGATCATGCTGTACGGAATCCCCCGCAGCTCACGCTGGCTGGTAACCAAGAACAGAACCGACGAGGCACTCGCCATCCTCAAGATGATGGGCTCTCCGGACTCTGAAGCCGAGCTGCGCGAGATCATCGATTCCATCCACCTGGAGCGCGGCATGGCGGCCGAGCCGCTGTTCAAGCGCGAGTACCGCCTGCCCATCTTTCTCGCCATCAGCATCGGGCTCTTCAATCAACTCGCGGGAATCAACGCCATCCTCTACTACTCGAACTACATCTTCGCCTCGGCCGGCTTCAGCCAACTGTCCAGTTCCCTGCAGACGGTGCTGATTGGGCTGATGAATCTGCTCGCGACTCTACTGGGTATGTCGCTCATCGATAAGCTGGGGCGAAAGACGCTGCTTCTTATCGGCAGCGTGGGCATGACCTTTTGCCTCTCTGGCGTCGCGGCTGTCTTCTTCACCCATACCCACGCCGAAGCCCTGGTTTGGCTGCTGGTCGCCTATATTGCGTTCTTCTCCGTCTCGCAAGGCGCAGTGATCTGGGTGTATATCGCGGAGGTGTTTCCCAACCGCGTCCGCTCCAAGGGCCAGAGCCTCGGGTCATCCTGCGCACTGGATTATGAACGCGATCATCTCGCTTCTTTTTCCGGTCCTCGCGAAATATTCGGGCGGACTGCCCTTCGCATTCTTTGCGGCCATGACGACGCTGCAGTTTTTTGTTGTGCTGTTCGTCTATCCGGAAACCAAAGGGATCACGCTCGAGCAACTGCAACGCAAGCTTGGCATTGCGTAGGCTTGCGATAATCGCGGAGGGTGTCCTCACGTTCGCACCGGCAGTACGTGAATTCACTGTTACACAGCGATAAAAGGGACGGCATGTGCGGTCTGACTGAGAAGAAACAAGTTCTCGATTAAGCCGCAGTCAGGAAGCATCAAGAAACAGGCGGGTGCGCCTATCCTTTGCCGGTCTTTGTAAAGCGGCTGGGATACGCGACGGATCGGAACCGAGATTCGTGGTCTCCGACCCTCGGCATAAAGCGCGAAGACCCGGATCCTACTGCGCGCACCCCAGCCATGGCAGCGTGTGCGACTTTCTATCAGGAAAGCACGCATGAGGATGCAGTATGACCCACACCAAGGTAACAGGAAATCTGGCGGCATGAGGCACGCCAGGCGATTGTTGCACTTCCTGCCGAACGGAACAGCGCAGAAATGCCCCGTATCATATCCCGCGGATCGGGATGCTGGTGGACACTTTCTTCACAGGCAAAGCGGTCGGGCAGCTCGACACGGCTATCAACCTCGATCAGGATAATGCTCGTCGGTACCTGCGACGTATGAAGACGGGCGAAGCTCCCACGATTGAACTCTTGTCAAGCAGAAGAAAGTGCGGATGCGCCCTGCATCGATAAGCCGCTCTACGTGATGGGCGCGGGATTGAATAAAGCAAACTCATTGTGCAGACCCCAATGGTCGGCCCAGGTTTGTTTGCGGCCGCTCGCCACTTCAAGAATCAGGTGGAAGATCTGCTCGCCAACTTCCTGAATCGTTGCCTCGCCGGTGGCGATGCGGCCGGCATCGATATCGATCAGGTCGGACCACCGGTCCGCCAGCGCGCTGCGGGAAGCAACCTTGATCACCGGAGCCATGGCAAGCCCATAGGGAGTTCCGCGCCCGGTGGTGAAGACATGCATGTTCATCCCCGCGGCTAACTGGAGGGTTCCGCAGACGAAGTCACTTGCGGGTGTGGCGGCAAAGATGAGTCCCTTGGTGGTGACGCGTTCCCCAGGACCGAAAACGCCGGCCAGCGCGCTGCTGCCTGCCTTTGCCGTCGAGCCCAGCGCCTTTTCCACGATATTTGTCAGCCCTCCGGTCTTGTTTCCGGGAGTTGGATTAGCGCTTCGATCGGCCCCTCCGTGTTGAAGATAAGCGTCGTACCAGGCCATTTCACGAATCAGATCGCGCGCGACCTCCTGGTTGGCTGCACGGGCGGTCAGCAGATGAATGACGTCGCGGACCTCGGTTACTTCTGAAAACATCACGGTGGCGCCGGCGCGCACCAGAAGGTCCGCGGCATAGCCCACCGCCGGATTGGCGGTCACTCCGGAGAATGCATCGCTTCCCCCACATTGCAACCCAACCACCAGGTCGGCCGCCGGCCGGGTTACGCGGGTTCGAGCATGCAGCTGGACCAGCCGCTTTTCCGCCATCTCCATAATGGCCGTGACCATGTCGCCAAAGCTGCGATGCTGCTCATCCTGCAAGCGGATGACGTAGGGCACGCTGGACAGAATCGGAAGGCTGCTTGCCGGCAGCATCTGCGCGGGCTGCAGTTTTTCGCAGCCCAGGCTGACCACCATCGGAGCCCCGCCAAGGTTTGGATTCAGACTCAGATTGCGCAGGGTGCGAATGGGAATTTCGGATCCGGGAGCATTGATCGCGACCCCGCATCCGTAGGGATGAGTGATCGCAATCACATCGTCGACGTTCGGATAGCGCGGCAGAATCTCGGACCGGATGCGCTTGACCGCAAACTCTACCGTGGCCGAGACACACTGCACCGTAGTGGCAATGCCGAGGATGTTCTTGGTTCCGACGGAGCCATCCTGGTTGAGAAAGCCCTCGAAGGTATATCCCTCAAGCGGCGGCAGCGGATCGGGCACGGCGGTTGCGAGAGCGGAGCTGGTCGAGCGGCGGGGCCGCCGGCAAACTCATCACCCCCTCGTGCACCCAGCTGCCTTTTGCGATCGGCGACTTCAGCATATCCGATGACGACGCCATAGCGAACGATGGGCGCGCCTTGCGCAATGTCGACAAGGCCACCTTGTGTGCTTCCGGGAATCGCCTCGAACAGCGTCAGGCCGGAGTCGAATTGCGCCCCGGCCGGCAGCCCACCTTCATTGGCGACGATCGCCACATTGTCCTGCGCATGGACCTGGATGCACAGAGGACGCAATCTACCGTTGCTGGACATGCCATTCCCCGCCTCTCAAGCATTTTAACTAGTATCCGGGAGTGAGGTTGGGCGGCCAGTCCAGAACAGACCGCGGCCCACCCCTCTTATATGAGGTAGAACCACCTTCCTACCCAGGCAAGACCGCCCTGGATGCGCCATATACCCGGTCGCGGTCCCGTAAAACAGCATGCACGAAGCCCTCCTTGTGTCCACTTCCACAGCTGCGGTGGCCATCCATTTTTTTTATTTACTGCTTGACAGATGTGGATCGAAGAGAGGAATCTCTATGCCAGATTTTACGTGGTCAGACCTTTTGTTGACAAAGAAGAAGCGTGGCCGCCCTCGCGGCCGCCCTTCCTGGCTGTGTGTTTTATCTTTCGCTTTTCGCGTTTTTGTCATTGGGCGGTCCAGAGCATGTCGATTCGAAGCTAGCAAACGTATCGGACCGCGGTATCAAGAATGGCTGGTTCCATTCAACTTTATGGGGGCATACGATGCATCCAATCCAACCTGGCATGCGGCGACTTGCAGTCAACCTGCGAGTCTTCTCTCTAACGCTTCTCCTACAGCTGGCCTGCACGGTACGCGCGCAAATCGCAGGGACGGGTAGCATCCAGGGAACCATTAAGGACTCCACCGGGGCTGTCGTCACGGACGCACCGGTCATCCTCTCGAATGCGTCAACCCAGGTGCAGCACACAACCAAGAGCGACACCAGCGGCGTCTATACCTTCCCCAATATCGATGTTGGCACGTACACGGTCGCTGTCTCCGTTCCAGGCTTCGAGACCTACGAGAAGACGGGCATCGCCCTTGAAGTTGGCAGCAGCATCGCCATCAATGTGAACCTGACCGTTGGCGCGGCAAACCAGAAGGTTGTGGTCAAGGCCGAGGGCCTGGCGCTACAGACCGAGGACCCTCCTTCAAGCAGACCATCGACCAGCGGGAGGTCACAGAGATGCCGCTCAACGGCCGGCAGATGACGAGCCTGATTACTCTTTCAGGAGGCGCCGCAGCAGCTCCTGGCGGCGATTTCACCGGTAGCAAGTACTCTTACGCCACCATCGCGGTCTCGATTGCCGGCGGCGGCGGCAACACGACCCAATGGAAGCTGGATGGAGGCGACAATAACGACTACATGGCCAACGGTAACCTCCCGTTCCCCTTCCCGGATGCCGTCAGCCAGTTCAGTGTGGAATCCACGGCGCTGGGCGCGCAGGATGGTCAGCACAGCGGCGGCTTGGTTAACGTCGTTACCCGCTCGGGAACGAACAGCTACCACGGATCGGCCTTTGAGTTTATCCGCAACAACTACATCGACGCCACCAACTTCTTCTCCACCTCGAAGGACACGTTGCACCAGAATCAGTACGGCGGCACGTTCGGAGGCAAAATTATCCGGGACAAGCTTTTTGCCTTCGCCGCATACCAGCACCTCAAGAATGACCAGTCCACCGCCAGTACTCAGGTATATGTGCCCACGGCGGCAAACCTGGCAGGGGATTGGTCCAACACAGATCCACCACCCGGCGCAGCCACCAACAATTGCGGGAAGCCCCAGCAACTGTTCGATCCACTTACCGGCGCGACCCTTCCGGGCAACAAATATGCGACTGCTCCGACCTACAACCCGCAGGCCCTGGCGCTGACGAAATACCTGCCCCCAATCAACCCGGCCTTTGACAAATACGGCTGCGGGGAGGTTTCCTATGCCATCCCGTCTGAGGTGGTCTGATAACCAGTTTGTGACCAGGGTCGATTACACCATCAACCCGAAGAACAACCTGTTTGGCCGGTACTTCATTGACGGCTATCAGGCCCCGGCCTTCTTTTCTCCGACCAACATTCTCATCACCACCGCGAGTGGAAACCTTCAGCGCGTGCAGAGCTTAACCGTCGGTGAGGAGTACACGATCAACTCGAACACCGTGAACTCGGCGCACATCTCGGCCACCCGCCGACGTAACAACCGCGGATACAACCCCGCCGTCATCAACCTCACGACTCTCGGTGTGAATGTCTATCAGGCCGAGCCCAACGGCCTGCAATTGACAGTTGCTTCGTCGGGCAAGAACCATGGATGGGCGACCGGCGGCGGTACAAACTCGGTTGCCCACTTCAACAACAACGCTTTCATCTTTGACGATGACGTCACCATGGTGCGCGGCAAGCACCAGTTCGTCTTCGGCGGGTCCTACGTCAGAACCAACTCAATATCTCCAACGCATTTAACGGCAACGGTGTGCCCACCTTCAACGGCGAATACAGCGCGAGCGGACCAGCCGGAGGAACCCTGGTTGGTGACGCAAACCTGGACTTCCTTCAGGGAGCCATGAACAGCTTCGCACAGAGCAAATTTCAGCAGAACGCGCTGCGTGCTCCCATTCCGAGCCTCTACTTTCAAGACACCTTCCACGCCTCCACCAGGCTGACCCTGGTAGCCGGCCTGCGATGGGAGCCCCAATTCATGCCCGTGGATGTCTTTAACCGCGGAGCCATATTCAACATGAGCGCATTTTTGGCCAACCAGATCAGTTCGGTCTACCCCAAGGCCCCTGCGGGGATGTTCTTCTATGGCGATCCGGGTGTTTCCAGGCAGTTTACAAAGAATTCGCCCTGGCAGTGGTCACCCAACTTCGGTGCATCATGGGACCCCTTGGGCGACGGCAAAACGGTTATTCGCGGGGGCGTAGAACTGGCCTATGACCAGGTAAACTTCTTCACCGCCCAGCGCGTGCAACAGAACGCGCCCTATGCCACCAACGCCAACCCTAATACGAGTGCCCAGTTGTGCTTCAGCGAGCCGTGGCTCGTCGGGGGCACCGGCTACGGCTGCAACCAGATCGGCGGCACCAATACCAGTCCTTTTCCACTCCCGGAAATTCCGACTCCCGCTACGGCCATCTTCCCCGCACAGAGCCAACTCGAAACCTTGCCTACCCAGTTCTACGCGTCCAATACCCTGCAGTGGACAGCTGAGCGTCCAGCGGGACCTTAGCCACGGCTGGCAACTGCAGATTGACTATATCGGGAACAGGACCAACCATGCTCCCATCGCTTTACCGCCGAACCCTGCAACCTACATCCCCGGAAACTGGGGGGCAAACGGCACTGGCTGTACCGGCATCGTTACCACAGGTCCGGCCGCGGTCAAGCCAGGCGCAGCCGGAACACCGTGTTCCACCACCAAAAACCAGAATTCGCGTTTTGTGCTCACACAGGCGAATCCTCTCCAGGGCAACGGGATCCAGGGCGGCGGCGGCGGCTCACTCCTTATCACTGACAGCGCATACAGCAACTACAACGGCGTGGTGACTACCCTCCAGCATCGCCTTTCGGCCAACTTCAGCCTGCTGTCCAATTACACATTTTCCAAGTGCCTGAACATCGCGGACTCGAATGGCGATCCAGGAAACGTCGTGGAGAATCCCAGCAACCCGCAAATGGATTACGGCAGGTGCGGTTCCGATTTCCGGCACATCTTCAACACTGTCATGATAGCCAGGAGTGCCTTCCCACTTCACGGCATCGCGGCTCTGCTCGCCAACAATTGGGAGTTGGCGCCGCTGTTCCATATCGTGAGCGGGTTCCCACTCAATGTGACCGCAGGATCGGACGTCTCCCTCACGGACATTGGCAATGATCGCCCGAACCGGGTGGCCGGAGTCAGCCCCTATAACTTTGCAAAAATACGGTCAGGAGCCGCGAGTGAGGCGACGCGGTCGTACCTCAACCAGGCTGCCTTCGCTGTGAACACCACGCCTGGAACGTACGGAGATGTCAGCAGAAACTCCGTAAGTGGCCCAATGTTCTTCCAGTTCGATTCTCAGATCTCCCGTATCTTTCCAATCCATGAACGACTGTCCCTGGATCTTCGCCTGGAAGCCTTCAATGTGTTGAACCATCCGAATTTCATCCTCGGCACGGGTACGACTGCAAGCCAGGCCGCGGCAACAAGCAACCCCGCGTCAGGAAACTTTGGCCAGATCACAGGAACCGTCACCAGCCCCACTGGCGCCAGAGTCTTCCAGGGAGGAGTGAAGCTGAGCTTCTAGGAACGCAAGCATGGCCAGCATTGGCCAAGGGGAAATCTTGAGCAGGAGCGAATCCAGGTGCTAATCTCGCAACTGTACTACCGATAGCGGATGCACCAACACATCTGCAGGAAATTTGCTGCGGGCCTCAGCAATGCGCGCGATGGAGGAGCACCGGGGTAGTTATGCCGAGCGAAAGAAACGCTACCGCTGACAAGCAGCTGACTATGAAAGTGGTCGGCCATATTCAGAGGCTTATCCAAAGCGGAGTCCTGAAGGCCGGAGACAAAATCGCTCCGGAGCGCGAATTTGCGAATCAATTGAAGATCAGCCGAGCCAGTTTGCGTGCGGGCATCGGCTACCTGGCCGCAATGGGTGTATTAAACGTGCGGCATGGGGTGGGCACGTTTGTAGCGGAAGGAGCGCCCGCGTTGCACGCTTTCTCGCTGCACTTGCTAAGCGCGCTGCAAGGATTCAAACCAAAGCAGATGTTTGAAGCCCGCCTGGTGCTGGAAAGCAACCTCGCCGCCATGGCGGCGGAACGTGGTGGCGACGAGCATTTTGCCGTAATGGCGGAAGAGGTCACGGAAATGTACGCCACCTTTGATGATCCTCAGGAATATCTGATTCATGACGTCCGCTTCCACCGGGCGATCGCTGATGCTGCGGGGAATCCGATCCTGGGGGTGCTGATGGAGACGGTGGTGAGTGCCATGTACGATGAACGCCAGCGGACCGTGGAACGATCGCTCGACCTGAGACAGTCAGCGGAGATGCATCGGACGATCTATCGCGCGATTCGAGGCAGAGATGGGGCCGCCGCCCGAAAAGCAATGGAGCAGCATCTGCGTCTGGCGGAGAGCGCCCAGGTGAGCGAGCCTGCGCTACAAACCCGGAATGGCGCGCGCCGGCGGACGAGCGCAAAGGGTTCTCAGAGCGTGCAGGAAAGCGACCACCGCTGATTTCCCCGGCCGTTTCGCAATTTACTTCTCCTGCACCTTCGCGTGTTCAAGCATGATGAGGGGAGCGCCGCTGGGCACCTTGACCGCGAAGTCGTGCGCGGTGACGGTCGCATTGCTGATCGTCATTCCCTTCTCCGCGCCGATATGCACATTGGTCAGGGTGATCGACGTGATAGGACTTTCGGGAAGGCCAACGATGAATCCGGCAGTTTTAGCGCCAATCGCGTTTAGATTGGTGATGCTGATATCGTGAAACCGCGGAGTGAGCCGCGTGATCGGCTGCGCGGAGTCCCGGTCCGGAATTCGCGGGTAGTACTCAGTGATGAGAACGGGCGTTCCCACGTCTTCCATGGTCAGATCACGAAAATCAAAATTGCCGATGTCGCCGCCGCGATCGCGGTTTGATTTTACTCGAATCCCATTCGCCGTTCCTTTAAAGTGCACACGGGCTACTCGAACGTTTTGCACGCCGCCGGACACCTCGCTGCCAATGGACAGACCATGCCCGTGCATAAAGATGCAGTCGGAAATGGTGATATCTTTGCTCGGTGCATCCGGTCCGGGCGAGTTGATCTGGCCGGATTTGATCGCCACATCGTCGTCTCCTACATCGGCATAGACATGCTCAATTCTGATATTGCTGGAGGAGAAGGGATCGATCGCATCCGTATTCGGAGAGGACGGGTCCGCCAGCACCCTGATATTGCGAATCGTAACATCGTCTGAGTAGTACGGAACAATCTGCCAGAAAGGAGAGTTCTGCACTGTCACATCCTTCATGAGAATCTTGTGGCAGTGATCAAAAACAATCAGACGGGGCCGCAGCGTGCCTTGGCCCATGATGCCGTGGTCGCCGCTGGCGCGGGCTTCTTTCCACCAACTCTCTCCGGCGCCGTCGATAACGCCGCCCCCGGTAATCGATATGTTGCTCGCATTGGTCGCGCTCACCAGCGACTGCAGGCCAGGGTTTCGGAACTCCGTCTTCTTTGGATAATCGTCATGATTGCTGGAGCCTTGCAGCGTAGTGCCCTTCTCGATATCCAGATCGATATTGCTTTTCAGCACGATCGGGCCGCTGAGAAAGACGCCACCGTCAAGCCTGACTTTGCCTCCGCCTTTCTTTGCACAGTCATCGATGGCCGTCTGGATCGCCTTTGTACTCATCGTCGGCCCATCTGCCTTCGCGCCGTAGGCGCGTACATCGCACACGGTTTCGGCATTTCCCGTGGCTCCGCACCACAGGACGGCCGCACCGGCGAGAATTACAACCGAAATCCGTCTAAAAGTCCGTTTCTTTGCTCGCTCACGTCCCGCCATTTGTGACCCCCTTCCCCCAATAAAATGGAGTGGTCTGACCTCTGCCGATGAGCATACCATTGCAACGCTTTTCTCCGGCTGGGAAGTTGCCCGTAAAGTAAAAGCAAATCAAATGGCGGGGGGGACCTGGAAGGTGCTTCCTGGATGGTCCTACCGCGACGGGGAAGCGTAAGCCTCGCGTTTGACTTGCTCTTGTCACAAGCGAACGAGAAGAATGCTTTGGAAACTTGCCTAGCGCAGATACAAGAACTTACGCCGCGCTTCGGCCAACTTTTGCAGGTTCCGTTTGGCCTTATATTTCTGGCGCAGAGTCTCGAACAGTTGTTCGAACTCCTCACTTCTCCCCTGCGAATGCAGCAGCGCCGCGGCCTTTTCCAGCAGCTGAACCGCAGGCTCATAGCGGCTGCCTTGCGCATGGACAATGGCCTGCTCTCCGAGGCGGAGATAGACGGACACAGCATCTTCCGGATGCTCTATCTCGCGCTTCGCGGCAAGACGAAGCCATAGATCGTTCCTGCAGCCCCCGGCTTGGGCTTCCTGCCAGGCCTCCTCGGTCTCTTGCTCGTCGAGGAATATCTCAACCAGCAAGGAGTGATCCCGATTCCACCAACGATGGCCTATGCCTGTCACACGCTTGCCACCGTCCTGCACGGGTTTCTCGGCGATGGTCCGGCGGATATAAGCCAGGGCCTGGGCGCGCCAGTCGTCCCACTCTTCGGCCTTGCGCGCAAAGTCCCCGAGCGTTTTATATCTGGAAAATTCGGGGCTGTTGCGAAACTCGACCCAGACAATGCGCAGCGCATCGGCATGGCGTTCGCGGCGCTGGTACTCCTCGGCCAGGAACAGCCGCAGCGGAGCGCCGTCATAGCCGGAAGCGAATGCGGCGCCCCTCTCCGCCCATGCGAGCGCCTTGTCATGGTTGCCTGCTTCGCGATAAAGCCCGGCGATGCGCAGATATTGATGTGCGGAGCCGAGATCGCGTTCGAGCACCGCAACCAGTTGTTCCACGTCGCCGGACTGGCGGGCCAGCGACTCCATGATGGCTGTGAGCTGGTAATGATGATCTTCGCGATCGCCTCCTCCCCTCTCCGTCCGCACAGGAATTTTTGCCCATTCCGCCTCGGCGATCGTCCGGAAGGCCGCCAGCCCTTGCGCTCCGAGCACATCCGCATAGTTTTCCGCGGAGTTGGACCACTCGCCGTACTCGCTATTGATCTCGAAGAAGAAGAGTTTCCCGGCCAGCGCTTCCGGCTCGGGCCGGGCTTCTTCGCAGGCGCTCAGATGCAGTTCCTGCAGCCGTTCCATCAATCCGCTCATGTATCCATCAGAATCATCAGTCTTTTCTATTGCGGCGGCGAGGTCGCGTAGACCGGCCTCGCACAGGTCGATAGCGCCGTTGGCTTGACCGCTCTTGAACAATGCTTCGACACCATCGATCGCGCTTTCCACCTTCGCGGCGTAGGTCGGCATTTCGCGGTAGTCCACAGAGCCGCGAATACGGATCGCCTTCTCCAAAGATTTTCTGGCTTGTGCAATCAGAGGCCCGGCGCCCTTTTGCCCGGCGGCAAGAAGCAGCAGCCTTTCACGAAGCGTCTCATCTTCCTCTGCCCGTTCGAGCAGCAGGTTGATGAGCGTTGCTTTGTCTTCTTCCTGAAGCGCCTTGGCCACATCCTCGTCCGTGATCTCCCTAGATGCGGCGGTCTTCTTGACTGTTCCCGGAACCGCCTGGCCATGCAGCCATGCCAGCGCGGTCGCGACGCAGTGTTTGCAGAACTCACCGTCGAGCCCAAGCGGGCATTCACAGTGATAATCAAGCCTCTTCGCCGTCGCGGTAAGCAGCACGGCATAGTCCTCGGTTCCAGCGACGATGGAACGAATGCTGTCGCCGGATTCCTCCAGGGATGAGACCAGTCTGCGCTGGAAGTAATCGAGACCACGTTGGTAGTAGAGATCGCCGGCCAGCCGGCGTATCCACGAATCTGAAATGATCTTGGCGAAAGGACTGGTTCTCTCCATGGAAGATGACGTGCCTGCGCTCCTCTTGTGCATTTCAGCACAAAGCGGAGGATTCTCCGCCCCATTTCTACACCGATTTTGTTGGCGGGAGCAGGGATCGCAGCCACGCCGGAACAGGCCGCTGAAGTTTTGTAATCTGGCCGTTTTCGCACACGGCGACGAGTCGAAAGGCCTCCCTGAGATCGTCGTTATCAAATATCCACACATGCGGAAGATCATGGATTGCGCTCTTGAGGTTGGTCAATATGCGTGGATAGCGCGAAAACAGTTTCTCTGTCGGGACATCGTGTCCACCCTGCGAGACACGCATGGCCACACGTTCCTCAGAGACCGCCGGCCCTGAGGTTCCGATGAAACAGAGAAGCACGGCATAGCCGGCTTGAGCCGTCTGTCGGAGGAACAAAAGCTTGGCGCCCACCGGATCGGAGAACACCGTCTCGAAGACGAAGCTCTCGCGCTGATGGACCAACTCTTCGCGAATGGAAGCTGCAATTTTCGCCGCGCCGTACGAATCGATATTCAGTTCACGCGCAATTACGTCGGTATTGACCAAGCGCAACCCTGCCGGTTGCAGGTGAGCGTGAAGAGAAAGTAGTTTTGCCGGCTCCGTTCGGTCCTGCGAGCGCAACGACAATCGGACGTTGATCAAGTGGGGAAGACGTCACTTGGCAGCGACGGCTTTGGTGGACGGGCGTACTACCTGTTTGAACTGACGATTCACAAATCGTCCCACCGTGCGGCTTCCATCTTCGGAAATGCGCTCCTGCAGACCTGGCTTGCCGGGATATGGCTGGTAGTGGGGAAACGGCTGACTTTGAAGGTAGGCAGCCACACGCCTCCGTCCCGCAGGAGAATTGACGGTTTCAAGACACGCAGAGAGCGGCTGCAAGGCTGCATTGCGGCTCAGTGTCAAGACCTGCTGTCCCTCCAGGAGCAGTTCGACGGACCGGCCTAGCCGCGCCCAGAACTCCACCTGTCGTGCAATGGAGCGTTCCATAACTTCGCCTGCAAGCCGGGCGTCCAAAACGAGAGCGTCGGAGAGCTTGACTGGCTGGCTCATACAGTAGATGGTAGCATAATGCTACCGACGCCTGCGCGGCAGGTGCTGAACCGAAACAGCGGGACAGACGAAACGTACCCCCATCAAGGCGCATTGCAGAACGGCTCTTCTTATTGGGTTACGTTTCGTCTGTCCCTGGGTCTCCGCTCATAGATGCTCTCTGAGATACCGGATCAAGCGCCGCTTCGCTTCGGCAGCGGCACCCCGGCTCATCTCGTGCCTCGGACAAACTCAGCAAGCTGAATCCGAAAGGAGAAAATTACGTGACTGATATAGATCGGCGGTTGCCCGGTTTCTGGCGTGAGGATCGACATCTGAGTTTCTTCCTCGCATTTCTGGTGCTTATGACTATTTTCGTTCCGATGGTTGGCCTGTCACGCCCAGGGCGAATTGCAATCGACCTCATTTTCGCGCTCATGCTCCTCTCCGGCGCAATCGCGACCGTATCCAAGCGGATGCTGATGTATCTCATTTTCGCGCTGACCATTTTGGAATTCACGGCGGACTTGATCGTCGAATTCAATCCTTCGTTCAGCCCCAGGGGCTGGGACACGGCGCTCAAGGTGTTTGGCATGGCCATACTCGTGGTCATGACGCTTAAGCAGACATTTCTTCCAGGCCCGGTTAATGTGCACCGGGTCATGGGCGGCGTCGCCGCCTACTTGCTGATCGGCGTTACCTGGGCGTTCGGTTACAAGCTGCTCTTGGAAGTGGTCCCCGACGCAATCCACTTCCAATCGTCCTTCGCCGCCGGAGTTCCCACCGGGGAACCGGCCCGTTTGATCTACTTCAGCTTTGCAACCCTCACCACCGTAACTTACGGCGACGCGTATCCGGTACATCGCGTTGCGCGATCGCTGGCCATAGCGGAAGCGCTTATTGGACAACTGTACCCCGCGATCCTGATCGCAACATTGGTCGGGATGGCATTGCAAGCGCGGTTTAGCGCGGCACCGAAAGAAACCGAGTTCAAGAAACCAAACTGAGTACAGGAGGGTTCCTCTTCACTCTCTGCGCGGGTGGCCCAGGTCTCGCTTTGAGACCTGGGGTTCTTCAGGAGGGCCTGGGTCTGGTTCCCGCAGAGTGTGAGCAGCGCATGCTCGCCCACCGCGTAGCAGGCTGAACTAGTTCGGCTTCCAATGCGTTATCCAAGCTGAGTCAACCCCTACCCGCCCTTCTTCTCCGGTGTAATAAGAGCGGTAACTGGACCATGGCCATTGTTCCATTCTCTCCGCCAAGCCTCGTCTCACTGGATTCCTGTGCATTTAGTCGAGCTGCTCCGCGCGCTTGCTCTCGGTGAATACGTTGAAACGGGTGAGGAGCATGGGGAGCCAAATCGCTTTAGCACCCCGGCCCATCCCATCGATGGGTCTCCAACCGGCTATTCCTTGGCGGGTTGCTCTCCAGCAGAACCCGACTCCGCTTCACCGGCTATCGACTATCCTCAAGGAGAAGCAACGCCTTGAACAGACAATCACACTAAACGGCAACTGTGTCTTCGGAAAACTGTCTCACTCAAGGGGTTCACCCCAACCCGCCTATCGTGAAACCGCTCTAATGGGAGTCTCGTGGAATTGGAGCACCACTGCACCCCACCAGGAAGTCGAGGTCGGCTCCCTCATGTGCCTGAAGCACATGGTCGAAATACAGTTTTGCCCACCCACGTTGGGGAGCGGGTGGTGGCGTCCACTGCGCGCGGCGTTGACTCAAGGTTGCGTCGTCCACGTCCAGCTGAATCAGCCGGCCCGGTACGTCGAGCGTAATCATGTCGCCCGAGTGCACCAGCGCCAGCGGTCCACCGGCCGCAGCTTCAGGAGACACGTGAAGCACGACGGTTCCGTAAGCGGTACCACTCATGCGCGCATCCGAAACCCGGACCATGTCGGTAATGCCTTTGCGCAACAGTTTGGCCGGTATCGGCATATTCCCAACTTCCGCCATGCCGGGGTACCCGCGAGGGCCACAGTTCTTAAGGACCATCACGCAATTTTCATCGATGTCCAGGCTGTCATCATTGACTCGAGCGTGGAATTCTTCGATGTTCTCGAAAACTACGGCGCGCCCGCGATGCTGAAGCAAGTGTGGACCCGCCGCCGAAGGCTTGATCACAGCGCCATTCGGCGCGAGATTGCCTCGCAGCACGGCAATGCCGGCATGAGATTTGAACGGTTCGGCAAAAGGGCGGATCACTTCCCGGTTCCAGCACTCTGCATTCGCCACGTTCTCCCAAATCGACTGCCCATTCACGGTCAAAGCCTCACGATGCAGCACACCGGCTTCGCCCAATTCCCGGAGCACTACGGGAAGCCCTCCCGCATAGTAGAAATCTTCCATCAGGTGTTTGCCCGAAGGCTGCAGATCAAGCAGGCAAGGCAGACCAGATCCCAGGCGATCCCAATCATCAAGTTCAAGCGGCACGCCAACCCGCCGGGCGATCGCGATCAAATGAATGACTGCGTTTGTGGACCCTCCGATAGCGGCGTTGTTGAAGATGGCATTTTCCATTGCGGTTCGCGTCAGAATCTTGGAAATGCGAAGGTCCTCGTGCACCATCTGGACGATACGCCGGCCAGTCAATTGAGCGAGTGTGTTACGGCGAGCATCGACCGCGGGGATGGCGGCGTTTCCGGGCAGGCTCATGCCCAGTGCTTCAACCATGCTGGCCATGGTCGAGGCTGTTCCCATGGTCATGCAATGCCCCTTGGACCGGTTCATGCAGCTCTCGGCTTCGAAAAACTCACTGAGCGGCATTGTGCCCGCGCCCACCTTCTCGATCATCTGGAATACGCCCGTGCCGGAACCAAGTTCGCGGCCATGGAATTTACCGTTCAACATGGGGCCGCCGGATAGGCCGATGGTAGGCAGGTCGCACGAAGCCGCTCCCATGAGCAGGGATGGTGTGGTCTTATCGCATCCCATCAGCAGGACGACTCCGTCGATCGGATTTCCACGGATCGACTCCTCCACGTCCATGCTGGCGAGATTGCGAAAAAGCATTGCGGTGGGGCGCAATTGCGATTCGCCCAGCGACATCACGGGAAATTCCAGAGGGAAACCACCCGCCTCCCACACGCCCCGCTTTACCCATTCCGCAAGCTCGCGAAAATGCGCATTGCAGGGATTCAGCTCAGACCACGTGTTGCAGATCCCAATGACCGGCCGGCTGAATACATCGTGGGGCCAGCCTTGATTCTTCATCCAGCTTCGGTGCGAGAATCCGTCGCGATCATTTCTTCCATACCAGGCGCGACTGCGTAGGTTACTCATCCATTGTTCTCCATTTCTCGACCCGAATGCCGGGCCCCAATTCGAACTGCGAAGACGATCCGCAGCAATCAACGACTCGCAATCCATGAATCCCCAATCCTTACCAAAGAAGCCAATACAAGTACAACAGTGATTGCAGTAGGACCGCCAGCTGCAAGCGCCAATCGAATATCCCGCGAAAGCGTTCCGCTTGACCTTTCCAATTGATTGTAAGCCGCTCAAGTTTTGCCGGGTCGGTTTTCTTCGTGAACGAGGACACGGCAAACAATGTCGTGATGCCAGCAAGCGTTCCCCAAAGTCCACGGTACGTGTAATTTAGAGTCAGTGGACTCGGATGGAGCAAAGGAAAAAGCCTGCTGCCCGCTAAGGGACCGATCAACTGGTCCGTCACAAATACAACGCTAAATACGGATCCGACCAAAACCGAGGCCAGTGCGCCCGCTGCCGTCACGCGTTTGCTCAGTATGCCGAACACGATTGCCGGAGCAACTGGCAATTCGAGGTAGAGGGTAACGGCCTGCAGGTATTTATACAGCCCATCTGGCGTTTTGTAGACGGCATAGGCCGCCATGATGCCGAGCAGCGTTGCCACCACGATCGCAATCCTTCCCAGTAAGACTTGGGCTCGCTCGCCGGTTCGCGGGCGAAAATGAAGGACGAAGTCACGCACCGCGAGCGTGGAAACCGAATTCATCACCGACAGCGTCGAACCGATGAGAGAAGCGAGCAGAGCGGCGAGTAGCAGTCCGCGAATTCCAGTGGGCAGCAGTTCGTTGAGCAGAGTCACAAATGTAGTCTTGCTGTCTCGCCCGGGAAAGAGTGCCAAGGCGATAACCCCCGGCAGAGCGAAGATGAACACGGGCGAGAGTTTCAGAAGAACGGTAAACATTGCGCCCCAGCGCGCCTGCTCGATGTTCCGCGCGCCCAGCACGCGCTGGACATTCACCTGGTCAACTCCCCAGTAGAACGTGCCACCGTATATCGCCGTAAGGATAACGCCCCAAAACGGGTAATTCGGGTCGGTGTAAGGTTTCGCGATGTGCACCGCATGAGGAACGCTTAGGGCAAGCTGGTGCCATCCTCCCACTCGGTGCAGTCCTGTGAATACCATGATGGTGCAGCCGAGAATGATAATTCCGGTCTGGATCGAATCGGTGTATGCGACCGCGGTAAATCCGCCGATAATCGTTACGCACGCGGCAACCGCTCCCATGACCCAGACCACCGTCATCACGTCCCAACCAATGAGTCCGCGTAATACCAGTGCGCCTGCGTAAAGATGGAACGCCAACTTTGTGGTGATGGAAATCGCCAGCATCAGCCCGGAAAAAAGAACGCGAGCCGCGGGGTGATAGCGCGTCTCGAGAAATTCGGGCGTCGTGAACACCCGGTTGCGAATGTAGAACGGAAACAGGAACATGGCAGCAAAGCCGAGGCACCAACAGGTCGTGAGCTCGACTGTTCCGGCTGAGAGTCCGTACCTATAGGCATCGCCCGAAAGCCCAACTAGGTGCTCTGCCCCGATATTGGTCGCAAACAAGGAGGCGCCGACGAGTGGCCAGGGAAGGCTGCGGTCAGCCAGGAAAAAGCGAGTGCTGTTCGTGGACGATTTCTTCCGGACAGCAAGATATAGGCCCAGAAGGATACTCGAGCTTAGGACCACGAGACAAATGGACCAGTCGACTAAACCGAGGGAAAAAGACATGTGTTGTTCCCGGAAATTTGAGTTTCGTGAGGAAAACGCGCGTCACCTGCTCCCGCGAATGCTTCAATGACGTGAGTCGAACCACTACCGGCTAGAAACGCAGTAACGTTCACTGCGAGGTAAGTCCTCCGTCAATGATCCAATTGCAGCCAGTGATCGACATAGCCGACCGACCGAACAAGAAGGCAACCAGTCTGCTATCTCTTCTACTGTAATGAACCTCTTCACCAAGAGACGGTCCAAGCATGGGTTGGACGACAATCTGACCTTCGGCGATCAAGTTTTCGGTATTTGTGGTGAGAACGGCGCCGGGTGAAATGGTTGCCACTCGTATGCGCGGCGCTAACTCCACCGCCATGGCTCGGCCCATCGCGACCAGGGCCCCTTTGGTGGACGCGTACGCAATCAAATTTGCATTCCCGATGACAGCATTCACGGAGGCGATGTTTACGATGCAGGGATCTGGAGACGCCGTCGCGAAGCGCCTTGGCGAACTCCTGACTGAGAAAGAATGGGGCTCGCTGATTGATCGCGACAACGCGGTCGAACTCCGAGATAGTCGTTTCGGAAAATGGTTTGTGGAAACTCCAAGCCGCACAGTTTACCAAACCATCCAGCACGCCCACTTTTTCCAACGCCGAGCGCATCAGGTCGCGCGCAGCGTCCGGCTCAGCCAAATCCCTCACCAGAGCGATCGCCGAATTTGCCAGGAGAGGATCGGCAAGGCGGTCCTTGACAACCGGATCACAATCGACGAGAACCAATCGGGCTCCGGCACCAGCCAGCCGGCGGGCAATTCCAAGACCTAGGCCCTGAGCGGCTCCCGTAACAAGAATTGTGCGGCTTTTCAGATCGATATCCATATCTCACCCCAACAGCATGGCCCGGTGGGAAACATGTTAAGCCCTGACAAGGCGGAGAGGCAGGCTATCGGAACTGCGTAACCAGAGCTCAGCCCTCACTTCCGGCCAACTGCGCCGCCAAAAACCCTTGCGATCACCTACCCATGAAGCTGTCTGGCATGCAGCGCGGCGAGAACACTTGTTTTTCCTCAGGGGTGGGAAGCAGCCATGCGCACGGGAGTGCCGCTGACGAGCGAGTCGGCAGGATTCAAAATGACGCTGTCGCCGGGGAGCAACCCCTGGACGATCTCAACCTTGCTGCCGTAATCGCGCCCGATGGTGACAGGGATCACCTGGGCGATGCCATCGCGAACAACGCCAACGCGCAGACCTTCCGCCCGGAAGAGCAGCGCGTCGGCGGGAATGATTAGAGATTCGGCGGGCCCATGCCCCTTCTGCAAAAGCCTGAAATGCACGAAGGCATAGGCTCCAGGCATGATCTGGCCCTGCGGATTGTCAACATCGATCTCGACGTTGAGCGTGCGGGTAGCAGGATCGATCGCATTCGCGTTGCGAACAATCGCTCCATGGAAAACCTGGCCGGGAAATTCATCGAGGGTCAGCGCTTCCGTGGCGCCGGTTTGCACGGATTGTGCATCCGCCTCGGGCACCGATACATAGACCCGCAGCTTGCGTATGGCTGCAAGATGGAAAAGCTCCTGGGGCGCCGTGTTTTCTCCGGCAGCTATCAAGCTGCCGATATCCGTGTTACGCGCGGTAATGACTCCGTCAAACGGAGCATAGATCTTTTCAAACGATTGCATCTCTTCCAGCCGCCGGACATTGGCCTGGGCCGCTTTGACCGTGGAACTGGTGGCCTGCGCCTGGGCGGCGAAGGTTTCGGTCTGCTGCGTAGTCACGGCATTCTGCGCCAACAGTCCCTGGTAGCGGGTTGCGTTGGCCTGCGCCAGGCCGGCATTGGTTTGCGCCGTGACCAGATCCGCGCGCGCCTGCAACAGTTGTTGATCCACTTCAGGGGAGCGGATCGTTGCCAATAATTGCCCCTGCTGGACGCGTGCCCCAATATCGGCATACCAGGCCTTGAGATATCCGCTGGTCCGGGCGTAAATGGGCGTGTCAATGAATGCCGTCACGTTGCCGGGAAGCACGATCTCCTGTGCGGCTGACCCGCTCGGGGCGGGGTGAATCACCGCGACCGTGAGCACCGCGGATTCGTCGGCGGCCTGAACCAGCTTCCCTTCCGCCGTGCCCCGGGAATGGATGCCGGTATAGATCACAAAGCCCAGGCCAGAACCCCAGCCGCCAGGCACAGCCATATCCATCGCGGAAAGGCTTGTTGCCGCCTTGCTCCGTCGACGGCCGCCTCGAGGAATCGGCTTCGCCTTCGGTCTGCTTGATCTGCCCCATTGTCATCGCATCCTTCTCCAAAAGGGTTTGCCCGGGAACACTACGCCGTGCGCCCTGCGTGGTTTACGCGTGAATAGGTTCGCGGTCGCGCTCCCCCGCCAACTGCCCAGCTCCCGATGCCGCGTCCGTGCAGCAGGGAAAAACGCAGGGACAAAAATCAGGGTAGCCACGGTGGCCAGCATCAGGCCGCCCACCACCGCGCGTCCCAGCGGGGCGTTCTGTTCGCCGCCATCGCCCGCCCCCAGAGCCATGGGAATCATCCCGATGATCATGGCCAGCGCCGTCATCAGAACCGGACGGAAGCGCGTGGCCCCTGCTTCGAGCGCGGCGCGGGCGGCATCACATGGTGCTCCAGCCGCTCTTTGGCAAACGACACCACCAGGATGCTGTTGGCGGTGGCCACTCCCATGCACATGATCGCGCCCATCAGAGCCGGCACGCTGAGCGTGGTATGAGTAGCGAAGAGAAACAGTACGATGCCTCCCAGCGCCGCCGGAAGGCGGTGATGATGATGAACGGATCCAGCCACGACTGGAAGTTCACCACGATGAGCAGATAGACCAGCACGATCGCGAATCCCAGTCCGGCCAGCAGGCCGATATAGGATGTGCGCATCGTCTGCACCTGCCCGCGCACGTGCAGGAAGCTGCCGCGGGGCAGATTGCGCGTCTCGGCGGCGATGTGCGTGAACGTCCGCGGCCACAGCGCCCAGGTCGCGGCCCTGGACGGCGCCGTAGATATCCAACACCCGGCGGATGTTGTAATGCGAGATCACCGCCATTTCATCGCGCGCGAAACCGAGGCGACGTCGGCCAGAATCTCCGGTTTCGGCGCGGTTGCCGGCGGTGATCGAAATGCCCTTCAGGTCCTGCAAACTCTGCATCTCGTACTGCGGAGTTTGCGCCACCAGGGAGTAATTCACGCCGTTATCGCAGTTCAGAAAGAACATCGGCTGCGTCTGAAAACTGCCGCTCAGGGTGTTCAACATACTTACGGCCACGTCGTGCTCGGTATAGCCGCCCTGCCCGGCCTTGGTGCGATCCACCTTGACGTCGAAGACGGGATAATCGTCAGGCTGCTGGAGGCGGAGGTCCACCAGTCCGGGAACCTGCTGCAGCTGCTGGAGGATGCGATCGGCGATGGTGCGGTTGCCGTTGATGTCGGCGCCTTCAATTTGCACGTCGATCGGAGCGGGCAGGCCGAAGTTCAAAATCTGCGTGACGATATCGGCGGGCAGGAAATAAAAGGTCGTGCCGGGAAATTCGCCGGGCAGTCTCTTGCGCAATCGCCGCACATAGCCCGCCGTGGGGTGATGGTTTTCTTTCAAGGACACCATCACGTCGGCATCGCCCGCGCCGATGGTGCCATTAGTCATGTGCTCCGTGTTGATCTGGCTGTAGGGCATGCCGATGTTGTCGAGCATGGAGCCGATCTCGCCCGCGGGAATTACGCTGCCGATGGAATTCTCCACCAGGTCGCACAGGCGCGCGGTCTCCTCGATGCGCGTGCCGGTTTTGGCGCGCACGTGCAAAATGAATTGGCCGCTATCGGTGTTGGGGAAAAAGTCCTGGCCGAGGAACGGCACCAGAAGAAAGGCGCACAGGCATCGCCGAGAAAAACCGGCACGAAGAGCTTGCGCCGCGCGAACAGCAGCGCCAGCAGGTCGCGATAGGCTGCGCGCAGCCGTTCGAAGAGCCGCTCGAATGCCCGCTGGAAAAGCACCAAAGGATTGTGAGAGCGCCCGGCGCGCTCCTTCCGCTTTGAGCAGGTACATGGCCAGCGTGGGAACCAGCGTGCGCGAAAGAATGTACGAGGCGAGCATGGCGAAAACCACCGCCTCCGCCAGAGGAACGAACAGGTAGCGGGCCACGCCGCCCAGGAAGAACATGGGCAGAAACACGATGCAGATGCAGAGCGTGGAAACCAGCGCCGGCACGGCGATTTGCCCCGCGCCTTCCAGGATCGCCTCGCGCAAGTCGTGGCCTTCTTCGAGATACCGCTCGATGTTTTCGATGGTGACGGTCGCATCGTCCACCAGCATGCCGACCGCCAGCGCCAGGCCGCCCAGCGTCATGATGTTGATGGTTTCGCCGAGAAAACCGAGAACGATTACGGAAGTCAGGATCGAGAGCGGTATCGAGATGGCGATGATCAGCGTGCTGCGCCAGCTACCCAGGAACAGGAGAATCATCAATCCAGTGAGCGCGGCGGCAATCACCGCCTCGCGGATCACGCCGCTTACGGCTCCTCCACGAAGATAGATTGATCCCCCAGCGGCTCGATCTTGAGCTGCGGAGGCAGTGTCAGCGCTACGCGGGCATCAGGCGGCGCATGCCGTTGACCACGTCCAGCGTGGACGCGTTTCCGGACTTGACGATCAGAACCAGCACGCCGCGGCGCCCGTCCTGCCGGACGATGTTGGTCTGCGGCGTGAACCCGTGGCGACACTGGCGACATCATGCAGATAAATGGTGGCTGCCCTACCCGCTTTACCGGCATATCGCCCAACTCCGCGAGTTCTGGGGCTGTCATTCAAACGGATGTCATATTCAGTCTGTCCGATCTTCGCCGTGCCCGAGGGCACTACCAGGCTCTGCAGGCCACGGCGTTCAGCACGTCGGTGGGAGTCGGCCTTGGCCTGCAGCAGGCTGGATCAAGTTGACCATCATCTGCCGCTGCTTGCCGCCGTAAGGATAAGGCACCACCGCGCCGGGAACGGTGACAATCTGCGTGCGCATAAAATTAAGAGCCAGGTCGTTGAGCGGCTCTTCCCCGATGCCCTTGCCGGAGAGCCCAACTGCAGAATCGGCACGCTGGAGGCGCTGAAGTTGATGATCTGCGGAGGCTGTTCGCCGGGCGGAAGCTGCCGCAACGCGTTGCGAAGCGGCCGTGACTTGCGCGTTGGAATTCGCCAGGTTGGCGTTCGGCTGAAGGAAAACCTTCACCACCACTTCCCCGTTATAGGTGGTGGATTCGATGTGCTCGATATTATCGACCAGGGCGGTCAGCGATCTCTCGTATGGCGCGGTGAGCCGCCCTTCCAGCTCTTCGGGATTCAAGCCGGTGTATTGCCATGCCACGGAGATCACCGGAATATCGATGTTGGGGAAGATATCGGTGGGGGTGCGAAGAATCATTACCGGGCGCAATCAGGATCAGCAGCGCCATCACGATGAATGTATAAGGACGGTTGAGCGCTACTTTGACGATCCACATCGCAGTTTCACCTCCGCTGCAGCAGGGCAGATTCCAGACTTCTCTTTCCTTTATATATAGATCCTTCGCCGGGCGCAGGACCGGCAAAGCCGGGATGTCCCGATGTGCGGCCAGTAGGACGAAATCACCGTGCTGGTGCCTACCCGGCTTGGCATGGAATCGAGCCCGGGTGTGTTGTTCGGATTGTCGGCGTGTGCGGGGATACGCTCTATGCAAGGGTGCGGGGCGGCAAGCCACTAGCCACTGAACGTTACGTCAAACTGTCGCGTACGCTCAGTTAGGGTTACGTTTTTTGTCCCTGAAGGCTGAAGGGTAGGTTGCCGCCGTTTGGTGGGGACGATACACTTTGGCCGGGAGCCAATACATGCCAATGCCCATATTTACGCTGACGCACGGGATCCCTTTCTGGTTCCTTGTTTTAAGCTTGTTTCTGCCCAGGCTTTCGCTGTTTATCGGATGGATCCACATGTGGTGGTTTTTTGTCCCTCAGCCCTGGGCTGCTGTGTTGTGGGCTTTGCTTCCAAGGGTGCTCGTCCTGATCTTTATTCATGCGCATCAGGGGTTCGGCTTGTGGTTCTGGATACACCTGGTGACCGCGATCCTGGTATGGGGTGGATCTGGGGCTTCTCACAACAACAGAAGGATACGGAGAAGGCGTACCTAGCGCATTCTGTCCCCGGAGCCCTCCTTGGGGGTCGCGTGGCGGGCTGAGAAAGAATTGGGCTTTACAGGCTGCGGAAAAACTCTGTTTTGTATCAGGGCACACTCTCCAGCACGTCAACAAGGATTAGGGTTATGTCTTCATGCTGCGACACGTTTGCGGGTTGCCATTCTCGCATTTCCGCCGGCAGAAGCTCGGGAGGCTCAGATACACTGCGCGATCGATTGCCGCGCATAAACTGTGGGGTGTTCTTAAAGATCTCACCAAGGCACTTCGCGAACTTGGCCCGCTTGAAGCGAGCAGTTAGGGAGAAAAGTTGAGGTCATCGCAGGAAGGACCGGCATGCGAGTCGCACTACTTTGTCTGCGAGGTTGGCAATAGCTAGGTGAGGTGTCGGTAGTCCCTCGATGACCAGCATCGTAAAACCGTGGACCGTGGACCAAGCCGTAAACGCGGCCGTCTTCAATTCCGACGTGTGTAGCAGCGAACTCGAAAAGACACCAGCCCGCGCCCCCCGCCGCAGGATGTCTTCCAGCCTGGCCCGCGTAGCAGCTCCTGCGTCCGCCACGGCCTTGGGCCGGCCTTCGGGACCATTTAACGCCGCACTGAACATGAGTTGGTAAAGGCCGGGATTCTCCAAGCCGAATTGGATGTAGGCCCGCCCGCTCGCGAACAGAACGCTTCTCGCCTCCTCACTGGAAGCAGCCGCCTCGACAAAGCGGGCAGTCAGGGTCTCGTAGCCAACCACCGCCACCGCGATGAGGAGGTCCCGCTTATCGGCGAAGTGATAGTACGGGGCGTTGTGGCTCACACCGGCTAGTTTCGCTACCTCCCTCAGCGAGAAAGACGCCTCCCGTCCTTCCCTCACCAGTTCCAGCGCGGCCTCGATGAGGGAACGGCGCAAATCCCCGTGATGGTATGGGGAATCCGGGCTTCGAACGAACGCGTCTGAGATTGCGGATTTATTCATAACTCCTAGTTTGCCACACTATCTGGCCACTGCCAAGATTTTGGGGCAACTTTATTTGTTTTTTATCTTGACAGTGTCCAGTTCCCGGGTTATCTTGACAGTGTCAAGCAGCAGGGAAACTGAATGCGCTCGACGAAAAAAACAATAAAGGAGACGAAATCATGCCCTACCTTCAATTGGATCTTCCCCGAAGCTATCCCCTTTCGGTCAAGCAGGACTTGGCCAAGAGAATGGGGGACGTCTACGCCGAAATCATGCAAACCACACCCGATCTGGTGGCCGTTGCCTTCCGAGAACTGGGAGAAGGCAACATGTGGCGCTGCCGCGACGCAAAAACGCAACCTGTGCCCGGAGCCGTTCTGGCCTGCGAGATTCGCCGCGGACGTCCCGCGGAACAGCGCGAACGCCTCGCCGAGGCTCTCTTCAATATGTGCGTGGAAACCCTCAACCTGGATCCGCTTGTTCTGGCGCTGGAATTCACCCAGCACGCCGGAGACGAGAACTACTTGCAAGGCCTGGTCGACGGTGTTCCCAGGGGCGGCCTGGGGCGCGATTGGACGCCGGAGGAAACAAGCGTTCCCATGATGAAACAAATTGAAGACTCGATGCGAAACGCAAAGACGCGGAAGGATGCGGCGCGACCCATCCCGGAAATGGAACGCACCTAACCAGCTGAAAAAGTTTCGTGCGTTGGCCGAGAAGAAGTGACTGCCGTACCCGTCAACGCGGTCTCGGCCGCGGATATCTGGAAACAATTTCAACCCTATCAACAAGGAGAATCAAAATGTCTGACCATAAGGAACTGTCGTACCGGCGCCCGGCGGCCCGTTTTGCCGGGTGTGAGAACCGCGCCGGAAAGGGGGACCTTTCAGGTCCTCTCCGGCGCTTAGCCCGAATCGCCGTAATGCCGGGCCTCTTGGCCCTGACCATTCTGGGCATGGGACTGGCCACCGCCTATGCCTCGTTGCCAGGCACGCCCTTACTTAAGGAAGATCAACTGACCAGCGTCGCCCCCGCCCCGAGCGGCGGGTTTTGGATACAAAGGCAGTCGGAGAACGTGTGCCCGCCGGACTGCTCGACCACACCCGCTGGGTTCACGCTTCAGGTCGATGGTGCTCCCGTATATGACAACATCCACCACGCAGGGCTGATTGCCTCGGTCCCCAAGACGGAGGGCTATTGGGTCGTTACCGGGGACGGTGAGATCCATGCGCGCGGTGGCGCACCCAATCTCTGCAATGGCCACCTAGGAATCTGCTCCGGCTTTGTTGGGGGCGCCTGGCACTCTTTAACCGGGGTCGCAGCGACGCCCACCGGCCACGGATTTTGGGCAGTCGGACGAGACGGCGCTGTGTGGACAGCTGGCGACGCAAACTCTTTCGGAGATGCGATCGGCGACGAGGTTCCGACTGGAATCGTCGGGACGCCGTCGGGAAACGGTTACTACATCGTGCTTGAGAATGGCGGAGTACACACCTTCGGCGATGCCGCCTTTTTTGGCTCTACCGGTGGACACAAGCCTGGCGGTCATAACATAACCGGCCTTGCTTTGAGCACCGACACCACTGGCGCGGTTAACGGATATTGGCTGGTACTTGACGATGGTGGTGTGCTTTCCTGCGGGGCCGCGCCGTTTTGGGGTAGTTCTGGAGGTAACGACAGTGAGGTGACGAGCATAACCTCATTCCCGACGTCCGAGCAGAACAACACCGATCCTGAAACAATCGGCTATGCGTGGGTCAACGCCAAGGGTCACCTTGGCATGTGTACCAGGGATAGGCCCTGCGGTGGGGCTCTGAGCTCGCCTCCCCCGGCGACACCGGAGTGCCACTGAGTTGCTGTCCCGGGGAATGACCCGGGAGATAAAGGATCGCGGTAGGGACGCATATCGCGATGCGCCACCGGGTGGCCGGAGGCGGTCACCCGCCTCCGGCTCCCACAGAACCCAGCGTGCGCGTTTGCCCGCGTTGTTCCACAGGGGGAATTATCACTCGGGTTTTGAGGTTTCGTGGACAGGAAGCTGTGAAAGAATCGCGTTTGCGACGAGAATCGCTCTTCGGTTTCGCGATGACTGCTCCTGTTCTGAGGCAGCGTGAACAAGCTGGGTGGCGGTAGCGGCGCGCAAGATTCCGATCCGAGACCAATCGATGACAGACGGAAGTACCGCCGCCCACGCCACGCCAGCCCTTTTTAGCCATTTTGAAACACGTCCGAACCTACAAACGAAACCCTGAAGTCGGATTCGTCAGAAGTGGCCATCCAAACCTGCCGCAAAACGGGATTTTGAGTAACTTCCGGCTATCCCCGGTAAAGCTAATGGAAGGACGAATTTCCCGGCATCCGCCCTTGAGTCTCAAGCCACCGGGTCCGCCTAGAACCAGAAAAGGAGGTGCCCGGCGGGAGCGTAACCGATACCGTTGATACCGTTCTGGCAAAGGGAAATTGCTGCGAGCTATTTCGAGCGCGGCTACGTTCCGTTTGTCATCAGGTTTGAAGCGGATGGAAACCCTTGGCTCGGGAGCGAATCTCCGAGAGCCCGGATGCGGAGCTCCCATTTGGGGACCGAGAAAGACGCGCCCGGAGTGACGGCCTACCGGCAAGGAATTAAGACCGCACTCGCGGGGCAGAAGATAACTTCACCACCGCACGAGCAAATCATCGCCAAAGTCGATGAGGTAGGAAAGACCTTTCACATCCTCGCTCTTAATACACCCGTGACGGTTCCATATACCTCTGTCTTCCTGCAACTTAATCGAAAATACTGGAGTGACGATGCGGAAGCGCAGATGCGTAGATCAATGCGTGCGGGCGCAGTGAGGTCAGTTGCACCTTGAAGTAAGGGCACTGTTGAAGGGCGGAGAGAAATCGCTTGGCCATCTTCTTTCCGCCCTTCAACGTGCGCAGCCCGTCATCGGTTCAGTATCCTCAGAAAAAGAACTTGCCGACAAGCTGGACTGCACGGCCCGGCTGTGGATCTGCATTGAGGTCCGCTGTCGTCGAACCCGCCACAGAGGTGACCACGCCGAAGAATCCTGGACCGTCCGTGTAGTTGCCATCCGGCTGCCCGAAGTTGGCATGGTTAAACGCATTGAAGGCCTCCATGCGAATCTCGATATAACGAGCTTTTTCCGCACCTAACGGGAAATCCTTGTAGAGACTCAGGTTGGTGTAGTTAAAGCCAGGCCCATGAAAGAAGTTACGCTTCACATTGCCTAAACTCCCAAGCGGCTCCTGGGAAAACAGCGTGGGATCAAACCACTGGTGATTCGAGGTTCGGGGATTGAACGTCTTGATGTTGAAGCTTGAGGCATCGGGCGTATCCGGGCAGTTGTAATAAGACAGGAACTGGCCGGCATTGCAGTACAACGAGTTCGGGAGTTCCTTTGTCTTGAATGGTCACGGGAAATCCGGTCTGGAGTGCGGTCACGCCTGAGATGTGCCAGCCGCTGAGGGCTTCACGGAGGACCAGCTTGTCCTGCCAGCTACTGAAGATCGGCACCTCGTAGTTATAGGAGGTAGCCAGGCGTTGCCGCGCGTCATAATCCGAGTCCCCATAATTCAGATACTCAAAACCGGGAACGTTGTTGACGCCACGGCCGTTGGCGCCCGAACTCTCATAACCGGAAGCGTTGTCGAGTGCGTGGCTGTAAGTGTAGGCGAGTGTGAAGTAGAGACCATGGGTGGTCCCTTTGGTCAGGCTAGCCTGGAAAGAGTTGTAGTTTGAAGCTCCGTCTGTGTGCTGCTGGCCGACACTGATGAACCAGGGAATGCCATTTCCGAAGGCCCCGCTTCCTGCGCTCCCAGGAACGATCGCCGGCTGAGTAAAGTATTGCGGGAAGTCGATGGAAAGTCTGCCTCCATCCGCAGAGCAATTGGGATCTGCCAGGCAGGCCGCATGGCCGGCTGCAGTAATTGGATCGCCTTCATACGCCCGCACCAGCTTATGGCCTATCGAGCCCACGTAGCCCAACTGCAGGACCATGTTGCTCGGCAGCTCGCGCTGCAAATTGAGGTTGAAGTTGTATACGTACGGGACAGTGTAGTTGGTGGGATAGGTGCTGATCGATAACTCCGCATAGCTGGGCCAGTTCAACTGTGTTCCGGCAGCAGGATAAGAATATGGAAATGGATTCGTCTCTGATTGGCCGGTGGCGATATCCGCGAAGGGATTGGCGAAGGAGGGGCTGCCTCCGAAATCGCCCGCGCCGAAGGAATTCTTGAAGCCCGGAGGATCGCCAAGGTTTTGCAACTGGCCCTCTTCCGCGTCGCGATTCCAGTACATGCCAAAGCCGCCGCGGACAACAAATTTATGCGAGCCCGCGGCCCCCAGCAAGCTGGCAGGGCCGGAGCTTGGCGACCAGGCAAAACCGAGACGCGGACCAAAATGATTGTATTTTGTGGTGACGCCGCCCGCGATATTGCAGCCAGGATCCCTGGAATAGGTTAGCCCCGGAGGCCCGCCAGGATAGACCTTGGAGGTCTGGGTCCCGCCGGGCGCCCAGCAAACAATGCCGAGACCGTTGAACTGATGGTTCTGGTAGGGCGCCTCCGTATCCCACGCGATGCCATAATTCAAGGTCAGGTCGTTCGAGACCTTCCAGCTATCCTGGGCGTAGGCGTAATACTCATGGCCGATAGCCTGGATAAAGCTGCCGGAAGCCTGCTGGTAAGAGTCGGGGATGCCGAGAACATAATCGACGATCGGGTCGCCCGAACTGTAGCTACCGCCGCCCGAAAAGCTGTAGTTGCCGTTGTTGTTGGCGTAATAAGGATTGCTTACGCCGAACTGCTCGTACGACACGCCAAACTTCAAGGTGTGGTTGCCGAAAATCTTGCTGAAGTTATCCGCTGCGCTGAGGTTTGCATCCTTACGCGGTTGTGGCCCTTCGTTGGTAAACCCAAGAAAGCCACCTGCGACGCCGGACGCAGTATTGCCGTTTAAGCCGCTCACGCTGATCAGGGGCAGGTTAGCCATGGGACTTTGCGGGGAAATATTGAAGCCATAGCTGCTGGGCTGTACAACATGGGTGGGTTCCACATCAGCGAAGTTGAGACGGTAATAACCGGCGCGCAATTCATTCAGAGCCGTGGAACCCAGAGTATGTGTCCAGGACGCCATAAATATCTTGTAATGCTCCGCCTCATCTGCCCCGAACCCAGGCAAGTCAGAGCCGCCGAAGCTCAAGGCTGTGGCACTGGGGCTCGACTGGAAAATGCGTGGATGCCCAGAGGGAATCGTTCTGAGACAGATGATAATCTGCGCGGATGATTCCCTGGTCCTGAGCCGCAGTGTTGGGAGCATTGAAGGCATAGTAGGAGCCACCGCCGACCGTCGTGTTCGCCGCAGGAACAAATTGTTGCAGCAATTTGGCCGAGATCGGATTGAAACTGCTCGATGGGAGTTGAATGTTACCCGTGGGAAAGCAGGCGTTCCATGGAGTTCCAGCCGCGCAACCTGCAATGGCAAATGGAATCGGATTGGCAGAAAGGCCGACGACGCTGTTAAGGCCGTCGTTGGCGACATTGTTGTCCGCGCTGAAATTTCCGTTCAGCTGAGAGGGATTGAACACCGGCGATAGCTGGGTTGCGCCCACTCGGTTCCTAAACCCCTGGTAGGCGAGAAAGAAGAAGAGACGATTCTTGATTACCGGACCACCCAGCGTTCCCCCATATAGGTTCTGGTGAAAATTAGGCCGGCTGGGCGCGAAATAACTTCCGTTGGTCAAAAAGGTGTCGCGATAGAACTCAAAGCCGCTGCCATGGAAGGTATTGGTTCCGGACTTGAGGACCTGGTTGACGATCGCGCCGCTGTTGCGGGCAAACTCCGGGTTAAGCGTGCTGGTCACTATGTTCTGTTCTGCCAGCGCATCCGGATTGACTGAGAGCCCCTCGCTCTGCAGAGAAGAGTCAGTGATATCGGCGCCATTGACCAGGTAGGTATTGCTTTGCGTCTGGCTGCCATTGGCAGAAAAGTTGCCGAACCGATCACTTGATTCCATGTTGCCAGGCGCGAGCTTTTGCAAGCCGGTCACGTCCCGGCCGAGGAGAGGCGCCTCTTCCATTTGCTGAGCGGTAAACACCTGCTTCAACTGGGTATCTGAAGTTTCCACCTGCACCGCCGCGGCCTGCACCTCAACCGTTTGCACGGCAGAGCCGATTTGCAGCTTGGCGCTGACCTCGCGATTGTCATTCAGATTCAGCGTGAGTCCGGTCGAGGAGAACTTCTGAAAGCCGCTGGAGGTTATCGGCGACGGTGTAAGGACCGCCGATCTGCAGTTGGGGAAAAATATAGTAGCCGTGACTATCCGTCGTTGCCGTTGTGGTGATGCCGGTACTCGTATTGGTAATCGATACTGCGGCGCCGGGGATGGCCGCTCCACTCGTATCTGTCACTGTACCGTGCACAGCCGCGTAGATGTTCTGTGCGGCCGCGGGTTGTGGTACGCCCACGGTCCCGAGCAAACAATAGGGGAGGAGCGATCAATAGTCCGAGCCGCCGCACCGCCGTGGCATCCATAAGAAATCGTCTAAAGTTCAGCATTTGATTCCTCCGTTTCGCTAGCGCAGCCGGCATTGCAGTCGGCAGCAAGACTGCTCGACAAGCGCACGGCGAAGCTTTACCGGATGATCGAAGGACTTACGGATCACCCGTAAGTTAACAGCATGCACTTCGTCGCTTGGGAATACTTCGTCCGAGACCACAATATGAAAGTAGCCGGCTGCACAGATTCCGCTTGAGCTGTGGCGTGCACCTGGATGACCAAACGCTATTTGCCTATTTTTCTTATATATATCGATCGTTTTCTGGAAGGCGATTATGCTTTATGGAATACCGATTTTGAAAGGTCGAGGAACGATAATTGTCGCTTCAAACTCTGATCTCTTCTCTTAGTAACCGCAAAATGTAGCGTCATCCAACTAGACCAACTGCAAGAGCTTGCTTCCAAAAACGGTAGGCTTTGACCGTCTTCAGACAAGTACCGAGGCTTGGATTCGCGGGTAAGCCTGATGTAGGCGCCCCTTATTCAACAAATCCATCAAAGCCGATCCAGCAGCCAGCGAGGTCTTTCAAATTGCTCTTATATGTCCGCGTCACTGTGTATTCCTTGCCACCCTTGATCCGAAGTGTGTACTCGCCCGTAGACAGCGGCTGGAGCTCTTCGACAAATGATGCGTTGACCAGGACGGACCGGTGAATCCGCAAGAATCCGTAGGGTCTCAACTTCTTGGCGATGGAAGAAATCGAAACGTGCAAGAGGTAGGAGCCGGCATCGGCTTGCAGCAACACGTAGTTTCCCTCAGCATGGACGGCCATTACATCATCCGGTGCAATGAACAGGATTCTTCCGTTGGCTTTAATCGCGATCTTCTCGCGCTTTTGCTGAGAGAGTTTTTGCAGCTGCGGAAGAGTCTCCACCAACCTGACAGCTCGCACTGCCGCCGATCTACGGAACACTATATCCAGTGCCTCCTCGATCCGTTCGTTCGAGAAGGGCTTAAGAACGTAATCAACGGCATGTTTCTCGAACGCGGCTAGCGCGTGCTGCTGATACGCCGTTACAAAAACCACGGACGGTAGGAGACGGCCATGTGCTGTTAGTTGGTCCAGGAGTTCGATGCCGGAAACTTCCGGCATGCTGATATCCAGAAGAAGAACATCGAAGCTCCGGTGCATTAGCTTGTCGAGCGCTTCTACTGCGTCGTTGGCTGTATCAACCCCTTCGACCTCGCGCCGGCCGGCCAGAATATTCCTCAATGCGATCTGTGCAAGCGGTTCGTCATCCACAATTAATACGTGCATGATTGGAAGCCTCGCTCTCACCTTTGCCTAGCAATCCGGATTGGATCGAGATTCCGCAAGTGGCCCTATGCTCGACATGATAGGTTGATATCAATATAATTTGCCTGTGTCAACCGAGGCGAAACTTCCTTTCGAAACAACGATTCAAGTCCGCGACTGCTGCCTCTGTCTTCATGTCCAACGGGCGGCAAGGGCGCTGGCACGGCGTTTCGATGATGCGCTGCGCCCGTTTGGCCTGACGAACGGCCAATTTTCTCTCCTGATGTCCTTGAACCGCCCGGAACCACCCGGTATGGCGGCGGTGGCATCCCTACTGGCGATGGATAGAACCACACTTACAGCCGCGCTCAAGCCATTGCAGCGCCAACGCCTGATCAAAGTTACGGCAGACCCAAGGGATCGCCGCGGCCGCTTGATGACCTTAACCGCAAGAGGGCGAAGCTTGCTTGTTCGCGCCGTTCCAGTCTGGCAGAGCACGCATTCAGAAGTTGAGGCACTCCTTCACGATGGCGATACTGATCGCCTGCGGAACAATTTGCGAGCACTCTCTTAATCATTGCCTCCGCTACCCGGGATCTCACTGAAATGCCTGATGTGGCGCAGGGGTGCCGTCTGACCAATAGAAAACGGGCACCATGAAAATGGTTTCCGGCTCCGGAACGTCGCGATATTCGTCGTTGAACAACACCGGTGAGCCTGCCACGTCTGCTCCCCAATTCGCGTCGTCTGTCTTGGGAACCTGAAACATCAGATGCGGGCGCCAGTGTCCGGCGGAATCGCCAAGGTTTCCTGCTTTCGACATCATGTAAGACATAGCCCCAGCTTCAGGCATCGGAAGTTCGTTCTTCGCGACCGCGGCAGTGATCTTTTCACGCATCTGTGCTTTGGATAATCCGCTCAATACCAGCCTCGTTCTATTCATTGTGTACGGAAGAATTGTCCGCACCGCAGCTGGGTTATAACAAATCGGCCCATGCATCTTAGGATTCCAGAACTCCGGACTATCAAATGGAGACATCCACGCGGGTTCAACCAGACACGTGAACCCATTCTTCCCTTTGACCGCGGTCTGGTAGCCACTTTTCTCCAAGACGAGAACCGTTGCATCGCGTGATATGGATGGGGGGGCCGCGCTCCGCGCAAGGGCTATCTCGGCATTCCGATCTGCAATCAAATATTGGTCAAGCGGCGCCATACTGGGATATCGAGTTTTGGCATCCTGCGCCCACGTCTGTCGCGAGGCTCCAGAGACAGAACTGAGGACGAGGATCAGGAGGGCGACTGCAGGGAATCCATTTCGGCTCATCGGGTTCTCCGGGAAGGTATGTGACGCCGCACTCGTTTCATTCGATGGAGAGCAGCGCCTGACCGCTTATTGAACAGCAATTCCAGATAACGCCGCAGATGGTCGATGCTGGCGGCAGCGACCTCGCGATTGTGTTTCGCTTTCGCGAGAATGAACGCGCCCTGGATGGTGGCCTGGGTGTAGAGCGCCAGGCTCTCCGCGGTCCAGTCCGGCAGCATGTCCCTCTGGCGCATAGCTTCTTCGATGTCGGGAACCAGCGTCGCAGCGTGCTCGCTGATACTGCGATTGCAGGCGTCGCGGATGGCAGGGTGCGTGCCGTAGACCTCCTGCACCATGGTGCCGGCGAGGCAGGTGAAGTCGGGCAGCTCTCCCATGAGCAGGGCCTTGCGGAAATCGACATAGGCCAGCAGGCGGTCGAGCGGGTCAGCGAGTGCGTGATACGATGCCGAGGCAAAGAACGCACCCGTGCTTTCGGTCCAGTAGTCCGCTGCGGCCAGCGCCAGCTCTTCCTTGCTATCGAAGTGGTGGAAGAAGCTTCCTTTGGTCAGGCCGGCGGTTTCGCAGATGTCCTCGATGCGCGCGGCGGAATATCCTTTGGCGCGGATTACGTGCAGGGCCGCGTCGAGCATCTTGGTCTTCGATTCGTGTCTTATTTCCGTCGGAGTCACTGCAAACCAACCAATCGGTATGAATCATACCTACTAGTTGGTGTGATATCAAGACTTTTGTAGTTTTATAAAGCCTTTCGGGTCAATCCCTTGTGTCTCCGCTCTGCTATCACGAGGAACTCGTCGCGGCGCCTGGAGTGGAAACCCTCGCAGTAGTCGTTCTCCGCTAGTAATAACTCTGGGTGGCGGTAGCGGCGGGCAAGATTCCGATCCGAATTTCACACTGTGTTGCCGCCGTTCAGCCTTCCCTACCCGACGAGTCAGCAGTACGGAGACAAAAGAATTTCCAACGCGATACGAGGAGCACCGTATCGAAGCAGCTACGGGACCGGCCTTAGAATCGCAAAGCCCGCTTGGGCGGCGGCTTCGCACAAACGGAGATCGCTGGAGACAAACCTCCGTCGGGCGGGCCGTTGCTGACACCAAATCATGGCAGATGCAAGTTGCAAACTGTCCGCAGCGCGTAAGGAATACGTCTCCACTAAAACCCCTGCCTGGTCACGCAGCTTATCGCTGGGAAGGACTTCACGCCAGCCTCGGCTTAAGACGGAAAGCCGGTTGAGTGCAGCTTGCCGGCCGGCATCGTCTAACTTGCCGGAACGATGCAGTCGCGCAATCGCGCTGTGTATCTCCACCGTCGTGGCCCACCAAACCACCGGAGCAAACTGCTTTGCCAGCGTCTTAACCTTATTACTTGCCCGCTCCTGAACGCAGAGTGGGATCAGAGCGCTGGAATCCCAGAAAGCGGTGCTGCGGATCACCGGCCTTCGTCCCTCTCATCCAGAACTGCTCGCACCGCGGCATTTCCCCTGACGGTCGCCCGCGGCATCTTCCAGAGCTGGTCAAGGTCCAGCGGTTTTTCAGGTAAGCGCATGGCTCCCGCGGCAACCAGGGCCAACTCCTCTTCACTCGCATCCTCGGCGGTGAAAGGGATCAACTTGGCGACGGGCAGATTTCGATCCCGGATGACGACCACTTCGCCGCTCTTTGCAAAGGTCAGGTAGGTGCTGAGCCGATTCTTAAGTTCCGCCACATTGACGCTGCGCATAGCATACCTCGTTATGGCTATTATAGCCATGAATGGTACGACCAAATCTATTTTCCAGGAAACTTTGACCTCCGTCTTCGAGTCGTTGTTCTTCTTCGGTCAACGCTAGCGGTAACGAGGCGCCATTTCCAGGAATACCAGGGCACAGACGAAACGTAGTTTGAAAGATCTACGCCGCGCAAGTCACATGGTAAGCCGCTAGAGCGGTTTAGCAATGGGTGTAGACCGAACCCGAATTTCCTGTGGAGCTTTGTGGGGCCACCGAACTGCATGCGGCTTTCCGCGAAGAAAGCCGCACATCATTTCTCCCAGCTAGTGCCGCGCCGCGGGTGGCCCAGGTCTCGCTTTTGAGACCTGGGGTTTCTTCAGCAGGACCTGGGTCTGATTCCCGCAGAGTTCGAGGTTTCTAGTTTGATGCAAAATGTATGCCGAAGCCCAGCGATCGCTTGTAGGGCATCCTGGTGCGACTTTTTTTAAAGCGCAACTCGCCGCACATTTATTTTTCAATTTTTTCACATCCTCCTGTCACCGGGTTCGCTTCTCCTTTCCTGTGTGGCTCTTTCATCCCCTACAATCTCCCGGTTTATCCGGGCGCTCTCTGTCCACGAAACTTCCGCGAAACTTCTGGCGCGCCTACGCCGTAATGAATCGATACACTAAAGTTAGTTTCTTGCCTGTAAAGGAGTTTTTGCATGCCCTGGTTTGCCATCCAAGCCGACGCCATCCCCGAAGAACAGATCAAGCAGGCCGCGATACAGCTGGTGAACGAGGCGCAGAGCCGTATCGCGCCGAAGCTCGACCGGGTGCTTCTGCTGCCCCCTGACCTCACACGAGCGCACTCCGGGGTCGGCAAGATCACCGAGTGGGTCTACGAGGAGGTCATGCGCCGCAACCCCGAGGCGTATGTTCGCGTCATCCCGACGCTCGGTCAGCATCTTCCACACACCGAGGCGGAGAACAAATGGATGTTCGGCCCCATCCCGAACGAGATCATCCTGCGGCACGACTGGCGCAACGGCGTCTCGCATGTGGGCACCATACCAGCCTCGCTGGTTGAGGAGACCACAGGCGGCGTAGCCGGCTGGGAGATTCCGGTCGACCTGAACTCGACGCTGATGAACGAACCGTGGGACCTGATCGTGAACCTCGGCCACGTAGTTCCGCACGAAGTGTTGGGCTTCGCCAACCACAACAAGAACTACTTCATCGGACTGGGCGGCAAAGAGACCATCTGCGCCTCGCACATCGCCGCCGCGGTCTACGGCATCGAGAACAATCTAGGCTGCCTGGTTACGCCGCTGCGCGCCTGCTACAACTACGCCGAAGAGAAGATGCTGGGCCACCTGCCCGACGTCTACCTGCAGATCGTGATGCAGCGCGATGCGGAGAACCGCCTCGTGACCAGTGGCCTGTTCATTGGCAATGATCTCGAGACCTACCTGCAGGCAGCGCGCCTCTCGCGCGAGCAGAACATCACCGTCTTTGACAAGCCCGTGAAGAAGATGGTCGCGGTGATGCAGCCCGACGAGTTCCGTGCCACGTGGGTAGCCAACAAGGCTGTCTATCGCACCCGCATGGCCATCGCTGACGGCGGCGAGCTGCTGATCATCGCGCCCGGCGTCGAGCGTTTCGGCGAGCAACCTGAGGTCGACGCCCTCATCCGCAAGTACGGCTACAAAGGTACGGCGCGAACCCTGGCGCTCTACAAGACCGAGGCGGATATGCAGGCCATCCCGCACGGCGTCGCGCACCTCATCCACGGCTCCAGCGAGGGCCGCTTTACCATTACCTACGCGCCGGGGCCAAAGATCGGCAAGGAAGAGATCGAGCAGGTCGGCTACCAATATGCCGACGCAATGGAGATGCAGCGCCGCTATGACCCCGCGGTGATGAAGGAGGGCTGGAACACCATGCCCGACGGCGAGAAGGTCTTCTACATCTCCACGCCGAGCGCAGGCCTGTGGGCCACCGACGCCAAGCTGAACAACCCGGCGCGGCGTGAGCTGGTCGAGGCCTAGAGCGCAGATGACCGAGGCTTCCTATGGCTTAGTAATGAGAGGCGGTGACAGGAAGATGTGAAGAAATTGATTTCGCTTATATTTCGGGGTTTTCTAACTTCATGCAAAATGTATGCCGACGGTTCAGCGATCGCTTGTAGGGCATCCTGGTGCGACTTTTTTAGCGCAACTCGCCGCACATTTATTTTTCAATTTTTTCACATCCTCCAGTCACCGGGTTTCGTCCGTCACCGGGTTTCGTCCGCCGGGCCCCAGGGCGGAAAGCAACGGCGACCCCGAAAGGCGAGCAGTTGAAATTGCTGCAATAGGTAAAGCTGTCACCGCATTACCGTCAGGGCAGAATCCTGTCCCCAAACCCCCATTGCGTGAAGTGTCCCTATGAAGGTTACTAATGCTTCTCTCGTGCGAAACAGACTAGCGCACTAGAAGCTAATCTTGAGAATCTGTCCGTTGTTGCCGACGAACCATCCGGCTTCCGGATTCGCAAAAGCGACCGCCCAGTAACCGCTGACCTGCGGAAGTTTGAACCAGGTTTGTCCTTCATCGGGAGTCCAGGCGGCGCGCCGGATTCGAAGTTCGGCTGAGTCTCGGTAGTGATCACCACGGTTCGGTCATGTTCATGGCCGAATTCGTCTTGATTGCTCCGATCATCGCGGTGTTCCAGCCCACGCACATAGGCAAGACCGAAGATCGCTCCTGGAATGGGAGGCTTGGTGGTAAACGTCCATGTCTGGCCGCCATTATCCGAGGTCGCGGCCTGGGCATCGCTGTTGCTGGTCAAGTCGCCGCCACCCACAATGCCATGCCAGGGATCGCGAAACGCCACCGAGAACCCGCCCGCGTTGGCGTTGCTCACGGCGGAGTATCGTACGCATTCCACGTGTCGCCGCCATCCCGAGTCGCCAGGATCCGTGCGACGCTTGAGCCGCCGGTGGTAATCCAGGCGTTTTGCCATCCTTGCTGTCGTGATGCAGGTTCCGCTCGAAGAGAACGAAGCTTCGCCTGACAGGGCGGGTGGCATGTTGCGGGCGATCGAGTGCCAGGTCTTGCCATCGGTGGTGCGAATGTCGGGAAATACTCCGTTGACTGAATCGCTATGCGTGATGCCGCGATCCGGCGTCCAGAACGCGAAGCAATCATAGAAGGCGTTCACCGTCTTATTCTTAAATTGAATGGTCCAGTGCGCGCCCGCGTCTTCCGTCTTGTAGATGCGAAAATCTCCGGTGTTGTTCCCGATGGACATCAGATAGGCGACCTGGTCGCTCACGCCTTGCACATCGCGGAATTGCAGAGCTTCGGCTCCCGGCACGACCCCGGATTTCCAGGTCGAACCGCCATCGGTCGTAACCACGTACGTACCACCGGTTCCGGCTGCCCAGACGATTTCGAGTTCACCGGACTGACGGCAATCAGCAGCTGCTTGGTGCGCTCTGCTGTGGGATGAGGGCGGGTTGATGACCTTTCCATGCGTCTTGTGCATACCCGAGGTAGAGGTGGTTGCAATCAATAGAATGACCAGCAGCGAACGCTTTAACATGAGACTTCCTCCCTGAACCAACGGTTCGAGTCGGAAGAAGTATAGGAACGTTGCCAGATCCGCCGTCAGTCAGACACCGGAGTCTTCAACGGTGCAACACTCGCCATTACAGGCTCCAACTTCATTGACGGCGACGGTGCAGAAAATGTCCTCCCGGCAGGAAGCTCCCTCATGGTATCTTTTGCGTGCAGGCTGAAGCCCGTACCTGTCGAAAGAAACCGGTTTTCCGCAGCCGGTAAAGCACGTTCATCCATTTGATGAGGAGAAGCGTCATGGGATTTTTGGAAGGAGCCGAAAAGATTGCTGGAGCTGTGATCGCCGTAGAGGGTGTTAAAAGGCGGATCCGAACGCATCGATTTTGACCGAAGGCGCGGCTGCCGTCGCAGGTTTTGAAGGTACCGGCGCCATCGCTGAGCATCTGGAAAACAAGGAAGAGAAAAACCACCGCGGTAAGGAGGATCCCCATCGGGGAACAGGTCCCCCTCCGGTAATGTTCCTCCAGGTACGGCGTAGCAGTAGTACCACAACAATGCTGCCTCTGTAACATTCCGCCGCAATCAGGCATGTCGGAACCTTGACCACGAAGTAGTCAACTAGATCGCCGACCCCATGGGTATTTACAGGACAACAGGGTCTTTTTTGATTTTGCCGTAATTACCGCGAGGCCATCCCATATTGATTTGCCTTTCTCGTCAAAATGAGCTCCTCGACTGACGCGCCCATCAGTATCATCGATAGTAAAAAATAAATGCAGTACGCCGTCTATTGATGGGCATTGTGCCCATAAAATAGTGCTCGATCCGCGTTTCCCGGCTCTGGTTGATGTTAAGATTTGAAAACAAAAACGTGAGGTGCTTCTCCTTGCGCGATCCCCAAACTTCACGTTTAGGGCAGGTTTTGCGCCCCCATATGTTTAACTGAAAACTCCTCCTTTTCACAGCCGGGCCACATTTCGGAGCTACATCTACAATTGTGTTCTTCGACAAGAATCCCTCGATAATCTGCGACCTGGAAGGCGTTTCGTACTGCTTGTTTGCTTTCGGTGGACTGTTTGTCTTTGCGGGTTGGTGTCTGACAGAACTTCTAGCAGCCTGTTCATGGCTCGTGAACTAAACCATTGATAGCGTGCGCCGAGGAGCCATCCCGTAAAGAGCACGAATAACAACAACATAGATTGTTCCTGAATCGAGACTCGAAAAACTCAGGAAATGACCTCGAATTAATAGTGAAGCGCCAAGCGCCACCATATCCGCGCCCCAATAGGGACCGCCGAGGATGGTCCTCAACCTACGGCGAAGACCGCACGCCCCCAAGCGATCCAGCAGTTCTCGCTGTTTTCCTCCTGCATACGCGCGATCCTTCCACCCAGCGCGGGCCAGTGTCGAGAACTTTCCTAATACAGGTTCTATGCTTCCACGCGGAAGGTAATCCATCCTATCCAGATTCTCATGTTTTGAAGGTCAATGCAATATGCTGCGCCCCGATGTTTCCTTTAGGGTAGTCCGGGATCTGTCTGGAATAAGAATTTGTAGTTATAAGTTACTTATTATCAATAGCTTACTTAAAACAATATATTTTGTAAGTTATTGATTCTAAACAGCAAAAGGATCTATTTCCGACAAGCTCCCGTTTGTCCTGCTTTAGCTCAGGGTTTAGATGTAGTTCGGTCAGTTGCGCAAGAACGCGGGCCGTCGAAGGCCACTCTTGACCTGACCATTTCAAAATTTCTCCTATGCCACTCCTAGCACTGGATTTCGCAAATGACCTGTTTTCTGACGTACCCGTTTTCCAGGTTTCGCAATCATCTCTTTACGCTCGACAAGAGATGGAACCGGCGACTGTTCGATGGCAGGAAACTGGTCATACGTCCTGCCCCGCAGTTTTCTGCCATTTTTCTTCTTGCTCACCCCTCCCCATTGTTTGAAGAAGAAAGGAACTCGCTGTTCACGGCACGATTTAAGAAGGCCGAGGACCCATTTCTCTTTGAGGGGGCGCGCCCCCGGACCGCTTTCGCCGCCAACGATCACCCAATGGATGTCAGTCAGATCGATCTCTCCAAGGTCCTCCAGCAACGGTTCCACCGATAGGAACTTGATGGCGGCGGGGGTTGGCGGAGATGTTCAATCCGCGGTTTACCCATGCTTGACGTCTCGACGCTGACGCCCCACCAGATGTGGGGTGTCTTCTCGCAAATGCCAGTGGGCCTGAAAGAAGGCGCTCCAGGCGCTCCGCTCTCTTGGTGAGGATCTGATACGTGTGCCAGTTCGCTTGCATCATCGCCTCTGCAACTCTTACCACGAAGGAGTCCGGAATTGAGGGTGAAACAGATCGCTCATTGAATTCACGAATATCCTCCTTGGAGACTGCCAGCGCAGAGGATCGGCCAGCTTTTCCGGACCAGCCGAAGATCAAAGCCCTGCTCGAAAGGGTGTCCTGGCACTCCTCGAAATCGTTCAGCGAATCGCTCGGCATAGCAGAACTTGCAGCCTGGGCTGATTTTGGTGCAGCCCCGCACGGGATTCCAGGTTGCGTCAGTCCATTCAATTGCGCTGTGTACGCTCATCGTTGCTCCCTCGGAAATTGTACAGATCACGTCCTTTCAATCCCTCGGCTTTCGATGTGACTGGTGTCACTTCAACGGTGCCGGACGCCCGAGGTCCTGAAGCACCGAACAATAGTGCTTCTCAATGAAGGGTAAAGCCCACGTCTTCCCGCGGATATCGTCAAAGGCCAACTGCTGGCCGGCGAAATCTCGGAGCAGGATCGTACGCAGCTCGGCCGTCTGCGGCGTCTGCGAAATCAGCACGCCCTGTGACTTTGCTGAAAAATCGAAAGTAACCTCTTCGTCGCCTAGCGGCCACATTACCTCCTTCATGAGTAGCACCGCTTTGAGGTTGTTGCTGGCGTGAATCAGGTAATACTTGGTTCTATTGCCGCCGACATGATCCTCACGGGCATCGTAGCGGATGCGGAAGGGAAGCACATACTGTGCAGTGAGCCTGCCCAGAGAAATACTTCAGGACACCCTCCTCCTTCGTCCTTCCGTGCTTGGTTCATGAATGGTTGCTGCTTCCATTCTTCGTCGCCGAAGAGCTCGGAAACGTGATGCCGGACCGCATCGTTGGTCATGTCCATGTTGACTCGGTACCACATGAAATTGATTAGCAGCTCGCTACGCGGCAGCGCCAGCATGTCGTTCATTACCGGGATCGAGAGCGGGTGACCGTAAGGGTCAACGAGGAAAAAGCTCGGCGCTGTTCGGCGCCTTCTGATCTGTTCGATGATCTTCGGAATAAGGGCGTGGGAGTCGGCCAGCCGCGTGCGTACATCGAAATTCTTGGGATACGGCAATGTTGAGCCTAAGCACTCCTGGAGCTGCTTGAGCTGGGCATGGTCGTCGTCGACCAGAACGACGCCCAGTTTCTTGCCTGAATTCTTTGTTGCGAATTCCTTGCCTGCCTTTACTGCGATAATAGGTGATCCATCCACTTGCTCACCATCCGATTCGTACCGCCCCGGGCCGGCGAAGCAATCGACGTAATAAAGGAGATCGAAGGTACTACCGAGAATAACAGCCCAGCTGGGCAGGTAGCGCGTTAGGATCTGATGCTTGATCCGAGAGACCCGTTTGAGATGCCGCAGCTCGGTTGATTCGATCCCCATCACCTATATGGTTCGCTTTTTGTTCGCTTCCGTCAAGGCGAGAGTGAGTGGAATCAGGGATTACACCCTCGGGCTGAAACGCGGAACCGAGAATTAAAGGGACAGAGAATTAAAGGGACGGAAATGGCCCTAAAGGAAATACATCCGTCTACAAAAACGAAATGTTGTCTACTACACATCGAATCGACGAATGGTAAGCCGCTAATCTCCAAAGCCCTGTGAACATCCTCCAACCAATGCAGCGGCAGCACGCTCCCTTAACGTCGCAGTTAGCAAATTTCGCACCTCGGCAAAAAGTTGCAATGAAATTAAGTCACGCGCGCTAAGTGACTATTGATTTGGAAAAATGCACGTCAACCCCTAACGCTAAATTCGAAACCGTACTAGTGTCGAATTATGACACCTGCAACCAACACCCTCGACTCGTCCCCTTCCCTGCCCACCACTCGCCGACATCCAACGCCGCCGCCGGGAGCTGCTTGCCTTCCAGTCCGGCCAGCGGCTGGCGCCAGCCACCGCGCCGCCCGAAGAGTCCCTCGCTGAGGAAGAGTCCTCCCTTGAAGAAGATGCCGTCTTGCCCAAGAACAGACCCGAAGCAACGACGAACACGACGAAGACCCCGAGACCCTATCCCGCTCCCGCCATCGCAGCCTCACCCGCCCCGCCCACTCTCGCCGATCCGGCCCTCTACGGTCTTGCCGGCCTCGCCGTCCGTAGCCTTGCCCCGCACACCGAAGCCGATCCCGCTGCCATCCTCCTGCAGTTCCTGGCCGCCTTCGGCAACCTCGTCGGCCCCGCGCCTCACTGCATCGTCGGGCTCCACCCGTCACGGCCTCAATCTCTTCGTCGTATTGGTCGGCGAATCCAGCAAGGCCCGCAAAGGAACAAGCTGGCGCCAGATCTCCAGCCTCTTCGCCGAGGCCGACCCGCTCTGGGCCGCGCGCCGCGTCTCCACCGCCCGCCCCACAGCCAACGGCATCATCCGTGCTCTGCGTGATCAACAACCGGCCACCGATCGCCGCCTCTTCCTGCTCGCTGAGGAGTTCGCTTCCGTGCTCCATGTGCTCGGCCAGCGGACCGGCCAGCTCTCTCCTCTGCTCCGCTGCGCCTGGGACGGCGGCGACCTTTCCGCCACGACGGCCACCGTCCCCTCCAGGCGACCGGCGCGCATATCAGCATGGTCGGTCATGTCACGCAAAGCGAGCTCGCCCACCACCTCAGCCGCACCGAATCGCACAATGGCTTTGCCAACCGCTGTCTCTGGACCAGCGTGCGCCGCAGCAAATCCCTGCCCGAGGGCGGCAGCCTCCCCCCGGAGGAGCGGTCCGCCGTAGCCCGCGAGTTGCGCCGCACCCTCGACTGGGTGCAAAGCCAAACCGCGATCGTCTTCCGCCGCACCCCAGCCGCTCGAGAGCTGTGGAATGATCGCTATCCTGCCTTGAGCCAGGGCCGCCCGGACGTATACGGCGCCGCCACCAGCCGCGCCGAAGCCCAGGTCCTCCGCCTCAGCGCCATCTACGCCGCCCTCGATTGCAGCCCCCTCGTCGAAGCCTGCCATCTCCAGGCCGCCTTGGCCGTATGGGACTACTGCCTGGCCAGCGCCCGCCTCATCTTCGACGCCGCTCCCATCGATCCCACCGCCCGGCGCATCGGCGAGGCCCTCGACGCCGCTCCGGAAGGATTGACCAAAGCCCAAATCAGGGCACTCTTTCACGGCCATGTAAGCAAAGAGCGCATCGACCTTGCGCTGGAACAGCTAAGCGGCCTGGGTCTGATTAACCGCCGCACCGCGGCCGGGCGTGGACGGTCCTCCACCCTCTGGTTCCCCAGGCGAAGACACCAAAGCGGCCGATGCGGGGACTTAATGCGCATAATGCGCTTAAAGAGCAGGCTTCCCCCGCGCCGCCCCCGGCAAGGATGGTGGGTTCACCCGCTTCGAACGCCTCGCTCGCGAGCCGCGTCTGAAAGAGGGCAAACCTGCGTATAAGCAGAGTGCTGGGCGCCGCCTTTACGGGGCAACGTGATCCCCCAACAATAAGAAGAACTCCTCGATGATTTTGCCCGTGGAACGACCCTCATGCGGGACCAGATCGGAGATGACCGCGACGGAGTCGGCCCCCGCCTCGACCACAGCGGCGCAATTGGAGCGGCTGATGCCTCCGATAGCGACCATAGGCTTAGAGCTTATGGCGCGCGCTGCGCGGACCCCTTCGACGCCCACCACCGGATCAGGATTTTGCTTCGACGTCGTAGCAAAGACCGGCCCGATAGCAACATAATCCGCCGGGCCTTCTCCTGCGCTCATGAGCTGGCGCTCACCGTGCGTCGAGACACCGATGAGAACATCCGCCCCAAGCATGGCACGGACCTGGGCAGGAGAAAGATCCTCCTGGCCCACATGAATCCCGTCGTAGCCGGCGGAGAGCACGAGCGCGGCGCGATCGTTCAGGATAAGACAGCTATCCGGCGCGGGGAAGATCCGCCGCAGAAGCGCTGCCCGCTCCAGCACCACTTCGTCCGCTGCCTCCTTGTCGCGGTATTGCAGGAAGCGGATGCCGGCCTCGCGGAGCTCGCGGGCAAAGCCTTCGATGGAAAGCCCGGACCGCAACAACAGGCCTGCATCGAGGATGGGATAAAAGCGGGGCAAAGCGCGCCGCCGGGCCATGGTTACCCTTCGGCGAGAAGCTGCTCGCGGCGAAGTTTCTCGCGCTCGAAAAAGCGCTCCATGAACTTGGTGTCAAAGGATCCATCGCGGAACTCAGGGTCTTCGAGGATGCGGCGGTGCAGGGAAATCGTCGTGTGGATGCCCTCGACGACGAACATCTCCAAGGCACGGGACATGCGGGCCATGGCTTCCGCGCGGTCTTTGCCGTGGACGATGAGCTTGGCAATCAGCGAATCGTAATAGGGAGGAACGATGCCTTCGGCGTACTGCGCCGTATCCACGCGTACCCCGTTGCCTCCGGGAACATTGAAGGCGGTGATGCGGCCGGCCGAGGGTGTGAACTTCTCCGGGTGTTCGGCGTTGACGCGGCATTCGATGGCGTGGCCGCGAACGGGCACCGAATCGGGAAGAATGCTGCTCAGCGGTTCGCCGGCGGCAATGCGCAGCTGCGCTTTCACCAGGTCGATGCCGGTCACCATCTCGGTGACCGGATGCTCCACCTGGATGCGCGTGTTCATCTCGATGAAGTAGAGCTTGCCGTCCTCGTCCATCAGGAACTCGACCGTGCCGGCATTCTGATAGCCGATGGCGGTCAGGCAGCGTCTTGAGCGTCTTGGCGATGTCGTCGCGCATTCTGGGCGTGACCTGAAGCGAGGGCGCCTCTTCAATCAGCTTCTGGTGGCGGCGCTGGATGGAGCACTCACGCTCGCCCAGGGAGACAACGTTGCCGTGCTCGTCGGCCAGGATCTGGAACTCGATGTGACGCGGCCGCTCGATGAATTTCTCCATGTACAGGTCGCCGTTGCCAAAGGCATTCGCGGCCTCGATGTTTGCCGCCTGATAGAGCTGGGGCAGCTCTGCGTCCGAGCGAATGACGCGCATACCGCGTCCGCCGCCGCCCGCCGAGGCTTTGAGGATGACGGGAAAGCCAATGCTGCGCGCCCAGTCCAGCGCTTCCTCTTCGTTCTGCAGCACTCCTTCCGAACCGGGCAGGATCGGGACCTTTGCCTTTTTCATCGCCTGGCGAGCTTTTTCCTTCTCGCCCATCAGCCGCGTGACTTCGGGGGTAGGTCCGATGAACTTGATGTTCGAGGCGCGGCAAACCTCGGCGAAGTTGGCGTTTTCGCTCAGCAGTCCATATCCAGGATGAATGGCGTCGACATCGGCGATTTCCGCCGCGGAGATGACGGCGGGCACATTCAGATAGCTTTCCGACGATCGCGGCGGCCCAATGCAGATCGCTTCATCGGCAAAACGGACATGGAGCGAGTTGCGGTCCGCCTCGCTGTAGATCGCAACCGTACGGATCCCCAGTTCTTTGCAGGCGCAGATCACGCGAAGTGCGATTTCGCCCCGGTTGGCGACAAGCAGTTTTCGAAACATAGATTTCAATCAGGGACCGAATGGATGCGCAGGGCGAAGAGGGGCTGGCCGTATTCGACGGGCTGACCGTTGGTGACCAGACGCTTGACGACTTCGCCGGCAGCATCCGATTCGATCTCGTTCATGAGCTTCATGGCCTCGACGATGCAGAGCACCTGGCCGCTTTCAATCTCATCCCCAATCTTGACAAAGGCCGGGGAACCAGGAGAAGAAGACTCGTAAAACGTGCCCACGATCGGCGACTTGACGATGTGCAGCGCTTGCTCCTCTTCAGCCTGAGCGTCCGCTGCGGCAGCCGGCCCAAGGGACGCCACGGCATGAATGCCATGCGAGCCGGCGGCCGGCGCTTGCTGCCCGGGGGCCAACAATTGTCCGAGACGAGCAAGATCCATGGCCGAAACAGGCGATCTCTCTGCTGACGCGAACTTGATGCGAAGCTTGATATCGCCGCGTTCCTGCTCGAACTCGCCGATACTGTTTTCCTTCAGGAACTCGATCAGTTCCCTCAACTCTTTGATTTCTTCAGGCGTCATGAATCTCTCGTATGCGTTGTACGATTGGCCAAGTTCGGGGCTCTAAAGTTGCGTCCATCCGGTGGATGCCGGTGTCAGCACTTGCCCACCCTTCTGGGTAACGGCAACCATATCCTCGATGCGAACTCCAAAGTGATCTGCAATGTAGACACCGGGCTCGATGGTAACCACCATCCCGGGCAAAAGGGACTGCGACTGATCAGCGGCAATGCGCGGTGCTTCGTGAATCTCCAGTCCGACCCCATGACCGGTGGAGTGAGTGAAGTACTCAGCCAAGCCAGCCTTGCGAAGAACGCTGCGCGCTGCTTCGTCTACCTCTCCACAGGAAACCCCGGGCTTGACTGCTTCCACGGCAGCATGTTGCGCCTCCCGCACAGCATCATACGTGAAGCGTTCCCGGCCTGTTGGCTTGCCCAGGAAAACGGTGCGTGTCATATCCGAGCAATAACCCTTGAGAATAACACCGAAGTCGAGTGTTACGAAGCCCTTACGCGGTAACCGCCGAGCGGTGGCGTGGCCATGGGGCAAGCGCCGAACGCGGACCGCTGGCCACGATCGTATCGAAGGACATGCCCTCCGCCCCGCGCAGACGCGCGCTGTATTCCAGCTGCGCCGCAACGGTCGTCTCCGGTACCCCTGGGCGAAGGTGGGGCAGCAGTTCGCGAAAGAGTTCGACGCCCAGGTGGGCGGCCTGCTTCATGAGGCGGAGTTCTTCACTATCCTTAATAAGGCGCAGATTCCGGACCAGGGGCTCGGCCAGCGGTTGAAAAAATCCGCGATGGCCGGGCACGGCTTTGCGGTAAAGCGCCAGCTCGGCGACGGTGGTCGATTCCGGGTCAAAGGCGCAGTGCTCGACCCCGCTGGAGGCAAGCCACCGGCAGGCCTCCTGGCGCGCGGACTTGGCGGCGATCCTCACCCGGGCGGCGCTTGTCTCCTGCCGCGCCTGCGCTGTGTACCGGCCGTCGGTAAACATGACGGCGCGATGCGCGGTTATCCCGAGCACGGCGTTGGAGCCGGTGAACCCGCAGAGGTAGCGCACGTCGGCCAGCTGCGTGATAAGCAAGCTCTCAATGCCCTGTTGCTTCATCTGCCGGCGCAGCGCGCGGAGCCGGAGTATGTGATCCATCAGCTCAGGTATATCAGGACTGAGGTGGCAATCCCACAGTCCACCAGATGTTTGCCGCCAGTTCATTGCACCCAGTACACTTAAAGCTGCAGGAAAGGTCGTTGGCCCCCATGCTCGTAGTCATGAAACCGCAGGCAACGCCGGAAGAAATTCAGGCGGTCTGTGAACAAATTCAGCTCTTGGGCTTTCGCGCCCATCCCATGCCCGGCGCGCAACGCACGGCCATCGGAATCACTGGCAACAACAGCGCCGTCGACCAGGAAAACCTCGAAGAACTCTCCGGCGTTGCAGAGGTGATCAGGGTCTCCAAACCCTACAAGCTGGTCAGCCGCGATGTAAAGCAAGAGGACACAGTCATAGCCTTCCCTGGCACCAATGCGAGCCATTGGCGGCCGCGATCTGGCGGTGATCGCCGGACCATGCTCCATCGAGTCCCGGGAGCAGGCTTTCGCGGTGGCGGAGCAGATCGCCCGCACCGGAGCCCAGTTCTTTCGCGGGGGCGCCTATAAGCCGCGCACTTCGCCCTATGCCTTCCAGGGCATGGGCGAAGAGGGGCTGAAGATCATGGCTGAAATACGCGATGTCTTTGGCCTGCGGATTGTTACCGAAGCGCTCGACAATGAAAGTCTCGACCTGGTGGCGGAGTACGCCGACGTGGTTCAGATCGGCGCCCGCAATATGCAGAACTTCTCCCTGCTGAAGCGCGCCGGGCGGGTACGCAAGCCTGTTCTGCTGAAGCGGGGCATGTCAGCTACTCTGGACGAACTCCTGATGGCTGCCGAGTACGTCATGAGCGAAGGCAACTACCAGGTCATTTTGTGCGAACGCGGAGTGCGCACCTTCACCGATCACACGCGCAATACTCTCGACCTCAGTATCGTGCCCGCGGTGCGGCGCGCTAAGCCATTTGCCGATCATCGTTGACCCAAGCCATGGCACCGGAAAGCGCAACATGGTTCTGCCCCTCGCTCGCGCGGCTGCCGCGGTGGGCGCCGACGGCCTGATGATCGAGGTGCACCACCAGCCGGATAAAGCGCTCTCCGATGGCGCACAATCGCTCTATCCTGACCAGTTTGTTGAACTGATGGATGAGATTTCCCTGATCGCCGCGGCGGTACACCGTTCGCTGCCACGCGGCATCACGGTGGCCGAGCCCACCACTGCCTGGAGGCGGTAAGCTCCATCGAGAACTTGAAGCGGTTTCGCGATTTCTGTGCCCGATCCGGCCTCAGTGATGTGGGGCTTGGAACCGCTCTGGTCCTGGTCGCGCTCGGCGCAGGCGGCTGCCAGCAACGCTACCTCACCAACTATCCGCCGGACTACCGCGAGTACGCCTACATCAGCAATGGCGGCAGCAACACGGTAACCGTCCTCGACCTGGTCAACATGCGCCAGGACCGCGTCATCGCCGTAGGCGCCAATCCTTCCGGATTGGCGGTCAACCCGCGGCGGAACGAGGTGTATGTGGTGAACTCCGGCAGCGATACGGTGAGCGTGATCAACGCGGAAACCAATACCGTTGCCGCGGCCATCCCGGTTCAGCGCCAGCCCTACTCTATCGACGTGGATGCTGCAGGGCCGCCGCGCCTATGTGGCCAACTCCGGTTCCAACAATGTATCGGTGCTCGACCTTGCGCTTCGCCGTCGAGATTGGCGTGATTGGCGCCGGCGTGGCGCCTGGTATGGCCCGCATCGCGAACGACGGAAAAACACTGGTGATCACCAACCGTGTCAGCGGCAGCGTCAGCATCGCCGATACGCACTCATTCAAGGTAAGAAGCAGCTTCGACCATTGCCCGGGGGCGACAGACGCCATCATCTTGCCCGACTCCTCCAAGGCTTTCGTCACCTGCTCCGGAGGACACCAGATCATGGTCATCGGGCTGGCCCATTCCACCGGCAGCGACCCCGCGCCTGCCGACGTTCTCCTCACCTTTCTCGACGTAGGAAAGACCCCGCTGCAGATCGCCCTGAAGCCGGATGGCGGGCGAGGCGTTCGTCTCCAATTACGACAGCGACACGATCTCGGAGATCGCCACTTCGTCCAATGAGGTAGGCGGCGCGTATCTGGTGGGCGCGCACCCGGTACGGGGGCTGGTCAGCGCGGACAATTCTCTTCTCTATGTGAGCGATTTCAGCGCGGGCTGGGTGGGGTCTACAGCATTGACGACGGCAAGCTGATCAATTCGGTCAGGGTTGGCGAGGGGCCCGATGCATTGGCGTTCTCCGCCGACGGGCGTCTTCTTCTGGTGGTGAATGCGCAGTCGGGGGATATTGCCGTCGTGCGCACGGGTACCACTCCTGCTTCCCTGCTCACCTTTTCCCGGCAGGCCGAGCGCCGAATGACATCGTAGTGAAGGCCTTCCGGGTTCATTAGGCTTTGGCTAAACAGGCTGCGGAAGAACCCTCTGGTTCGAAGGGTACGGGCTTCAGCCAATCCCAGCGGAAACCGGCCTCTACCACGCCACATTGAAAGTGATGATTTAAGTTACACGCGCGGCTTTTTCGCTTTGGGATCTTTCAAATCCGCCACTGACGCGAGACGCAGCGCATGACGCGAGGCCGAGTAGTGCGCTCCCGCAAGCAGAAGCAGTCCGGTCACGAACGCCCACAGCATCAAGCTCACCGAGACGGAAAAGGGCCCGTAGACGGAATGAAGGTCCATCCAGGGCAGCGCCGCGACATACAGCATCTTTGCCAGTTCCCAGGAGAGCCCAATCACGATGGCGGTCGGCAACACTGCGCGGGCGGGCAGCCTGCGGTTGGGAAGAATCCAATAGACGAGAAAGAAGAGCAGGATACTGGCGACCGCCGCCGAAATTTGCAGCAGCCAGTGGGAGATAAAGACAAATACGAAATTATCTGTGTGGCCAAAGAACACGACTTGCAGAACCGATTGCTGCGCCGCTGTGACGGCGACACTGATCATGGCCAAGGTGCCAATGCCTGCGGCCAGGCCCAGCGAGACGAGCTGGTTCATGATGTAGGAACGATTCCTGGTTACACCCCAGACCCGATTCAGCGCCACTTCGAGGGGGAGGAAGATTCCGGTCGATGAAATCAACAACATAAGCACCGACGCAAACTGCACCCCCTTGCGCGCATGGGCCACAATCTGCATGTTCTTGGTGACAAATTCCTGACCGGTAGGCAGGAAGTATCGGATCATATCCCCGATCGCACTCTCCATGGCATGGGAATGGAAGACGAGGCGGGCAATCGTGAACATCATCACGATGAACGGAAACAGAGACAGGATGGCATTCGCGGCCACACTGAAGGCATAGGTGTGCACTTCGGTCTGTGCCATGTAGCGGGCAAGGCTTGCAAGTCTGAACCCACGGGCTCGCATTTCTGGCTAAGGTTGCCGGCGGATGCGGTGCGGCGGGAACACCGGCAAGCGCGTCGTTTTTCGGGCGTTCCCAGGACCGGCGGGATGGATATGCCTATCTGCATGCCACTTGATGCTATCAGCCCGGCATGCCGCTCGGAATGACCCACAGGACCCGGTGCCTACCACTTTGATGCCCCGCGCAGATTCTCCTCAGCGGGCGCAAGGCAAATTTTTCTTGCACTGAATTCGAATTCCTGCCATAACATCATCAAGCTTGAACAAAAATTCATAGTTGCTAACGTTCGGAAGGCCAGATTGGTGTAATTGTTTCACCGCTCTGAAAGATTCCGGTGATTTGCCGTTACGTCCTTTTCTTACGATGAACGGCGGTTCCGCGGTGTCCCCAAGGAGCATGAGAGGTCAATAAAGTCTAGAAAGGGATTTCGGTTGAAGGAAAATGGCGTGGTGAAGTGGTTCAATGGAGCCAAGGGATATGGATTTATCCAGCGATCCACCGGGGAGGATGTCTTCGTACACTTCTCCGCTATTCAGGAAAATGGATATAAAACCCTGAACGAGGGCGACGCGGTGGAGTTCGAATGTCAGCAAGGCCCCAAGGGACTCAACGCGGCAAACGTTGTGCGTAGCGCCTGAGAAGGAAACCGCGGGTTCGTCATGCTCCCCGGACCCAACATCGTCGGCCGCCGGGCCTTCGCTACGACCTGAGCGCCCATTGAGCCGCTTCCGCGAGGACCGGGTCTGGGCTCGCAGCCCACTCGCGCAGCTTTGGCAAGTAGCTCCTCAAGGCCGCTGTTCCCCATGGCGATGGCTACATTGCGCAATAAGCCGCCCAGCTTGGCGCGCTGCACGGGAGATTGCCGAAACAGCCTACGGAAGCTCTCCGCATCCAGTTCCGCCAGCCAGGAAAGCGCCGGGTTCACCAACTCCGGACGAACTGCCAGCTCCGCATCTCGGCTCACCGGCGCGCGGCGATTCCAGGGACATACATCCTGACAGATGTCGCAGCCGAAGACCTGGCGGCCCATCTGAGAACGCAATGGCTCGGGAATGGACCCGCGCTTCTCAATCGTCAGGTATCCGATGCACAGGCTTGCATCCATCTCATACGGGGCTACCAGCGCGCCGGTGGGACAGGCATCGATGCATCGCGTGCAACTGCCACAGCGATCTTCGGGCACGCTGGATTGGACTCTCCGGACGGCAGCTCGAGCCCGGTAAGAATTACGCCCAGAAAAAACCATGATCCCAGCTCCTGATCAATGATGCAGGTATTCTTCCCGATCCAGCCAATCCCTGCATATTTGGCGTAAATCCGCTCTACCAGGGGACCCGTATCCACATAGCAGCGGGAAATGAATGGGCCCAGCGCCTGTTGCAAACTCTGCTCCAGATTCTTCAGGCGGGCCAGCAGGACATCGTGGTAATCGCTCGGCTGACCTGAACTCTGCCCTCGGCGCGGAGGATAACCGGTCCACGCATAGCGGGCAATCCAGGCACTTTCCTCGGCAGCCGGATCAATAGATTTCGGTGCATCCGCGTTGTAATTCGCGGCACAAACGATCACGGATCGCGCCCACGGAAAGGCAATCCGCAGGGAAGATCGCAGCAGGCGATTGGCCGTCGTCGCGGCGCTTCAGGTACTGCATCTCCCCTGCGCGGCCGCGCTCGATCCAAGGTTCGAAATGGCTGAGCTCAGGATAGTCCGCCTGATCCCCGGGGGACGGAACCGGGGCTATGCCTGCCTTGGAAAATCCCGCCTCCTGAGCCAGAGCGGCAACCTGATCGGGAAGGGCGGCTTGATGCATGCATCCATCTTAGTGTCCCGCGGGCGCCATGCCCCCTTAACTTCTTTACAGAACACCCACGCGCCAGCTAACCACCATTACCAAACATCCATAAACAAATTCTCTCCCACATTCCGTAATATCTACGTTCCCGCACCATCCGCAGCCGAAAACCCCTTCTCCATTAATATCCCGCCGTCTCTGACTTGTTCCTCTGCGACTGCCCACCACGACTTTTGCACTTCCGTTCGCTGACGGTGGTGATGAAGGCGATGCCGAAGCTTCCGCCCCAGTTGCGGAAGAAGTTGGTGAGAGACGAGGCCCTGTTGTTTTGCGTCGGGGCTGAGCTGCGAGTAGGCGATGACGGAGAGCGGCACAAAGAAGAAGGCGTAGCCGAGGCCTTGCAGGGCGCGGGCCAGAGCGTAGTGTCGGTAGTCGGTGTCGAGGTTGAAGTGGCTGTAGTGGATGAAAGAGATACCCACGACCATGACAGGCTCCGAAGAAGAAGAGATCTTCGGGCGGATGAGGCCGCGCTGGACGAGCTGTGCGCCTACTGGTGCGAGGAAGGTGATGACCAGAGCGCTCCGGGCCCCAGGACGAGGCCGGCGTCGATGGCGCGGTAGCCGTAGAGGGACTGGAGGAGCTGCGGGATCATCGTGGTGGATGCAAATAGTCCGAAGCCGAAGACGAAGTAGAAAATGCTGGCGATGGCGAAGTTGCGACTTGAGCATGCGGAGGTCGATGACGGGATCGGTCTGGCGCAGCTCCCAGAGACGGCGGTGGCGAGGCAGCCGACGCCGATGACGAACATCCAGATGATGAAGGTAGAGCCGAACCAGTCGTCGATCTGGCCGCGGTCGAGGAGGACCTCGAGCGCGGCGGAGCCGAGGCCGATGAGGGCGATGCCGATGCCGTCGACGCGAAGCTTCCCGGCTTTTCCATTGCTGCCGGCGCTTCGAACGGTCTTGCGCTCCTCGGCGTAGGACTCGGGATCGTGGACGAAGCGGCCGGTGAGGAAGAGGGAGAGGATGCCGATGGGAATGTTGATGAAGAAGACCCAGCGCCAGTTGTAGTTGTCGGTGATCCAGCCGCCGAGGACAGGGCCGATGGCGGGAGCGGTGACGATAGCGACGGTGTAGAGAGCGAAGGCCGAGGCTCGCTTGGCCGGGGGAAAGGTGTCGACGAGGATGGCTTGCTCGACTGGGGCGAGGCCGCCGCCGCCGATGCCTTGCAGGACGCGGGCCATGAGCATGATGCCGAGGGTGGGCGCGATGCCGCAGAAGAAGGATGTGATGGTGAAGAGGGCGACACAGGCCATGTAGTAGTTCTTGCGGCCGAAGACGCGGGAGAGCCACGCGGACATGGGAAGAATGACGGCGTTGGCGACGAGGTAGGTGGTGAGGATCCAGGTGACCTCGTCGTAGGAGCGGCCGAGGCCGCCGGCGATGTAGGGGAGCGAGACGTTGGCGATGGAGGTGTCGAGCAGCTCCATGAAGGTGGCGAGCGTAACCGCTACGGCGATAATCCACGGGTTGACGGCTGGCCGTGGCGCGCCAGTCTTCCGGTAGTCGACTGGGTCGCCATTAACGAAATCTCACGTCGGCTCGACGGACATGCCGGGCCGGAGCAGATGCTCCGGATCCTGACCTTGTCAATGCGATGCGCACCGGAAAACGCTGCACCACCTTGACGTAGTTGCCGCTGGCATTTTCCGGGGGAAGAGCTGAAGAGTGGTCCTGCGGCCCCGCCATGTCTCCACCGTGCCCGTATATTCTTGCCGAAGTGTCGACGGAAATGGTGACCGCTGCCCGGGCGCATCCGCTTCAGTGGTCTCCTTGAAGTGCCGTGACCCAGATGTCGTCCAGCGCACGACCATGAGCAACATTGACCGGCTGCACGCGGTGACCCAGTCCACCGTCTTCTCCCAAACCGCTAACCGGAGCATAGAATAGGTAGCTCAGGTCAGTCAGACGTGTGCAGGTCGGCGAGCGCCTCGTCTCGCTCGCCGATCGCAGACTGGATAAGACGAGCGTCCACGGCCTTTGTGGGGCGGCGTGAGCGGCATCCGTCGGCCTGGCGCTCGGCCACCTAGCTCTGAAGCTGCGCGATCTTTTGTTGCTCGGCGACGACGTCGGCGCGATCCCCCGCGAGGGTTGCGCGGTGGCGATCGCTTCCGTCTCTCGGCATCGTAGTCGGATCTGGATATCTCGCGCTTCTCCACCAGGCCTGATAGCGAACGCGATCTCGCTCCGCTCGCGATGCGCGAGCCTCGTCTTCCTGCACCTTATGCTGCGCTGCCAAGAGAGCCGACCTCTTCCGCCTTTACGCTGGCGGCCGCCTCCTGGCGCGCGGCTTCCGCCAGCCGGAGCTAGCTATACACCGTGATGTCGGTGATGAGCACGTTCACTTGCGCGGAGTAGCTTCGGCCTCCTTCGTCTCCAGGTGGCCCTGACATGTTCCAGTTCCGCTTGGTAATCCCGCGGGTCGAGCTACCATCAACAACATGCCGGCGTCACGAAGCGATCGTTTCTACCTGGGGATCGATCGCAATGACGGTTCCACTCACGCGCGTGCTGATGGCGTCAAAATAGCCATCGATCTGCGCGTCGTCGGTGCTCTCAAAGTTTCTTGCATGCAGCCACCACCCCAACGAGCAACCAGCAACAGCGCCGGCAGCAGGATGATCCCAACGCGCTTGATGAGCCGCTTCCGCGAGGTGACTTCGCCATCGGCAAGCAAAGACTCCTCCGCCTGAGCTTGCGCCGGCATCGCTGTTTCCTCGACATCCAACGTTGTCTGCCGTGTCATGTCAGTTTCCTCCGAACAGGTCTTGAAGCTGGTCTCCGCCCCGCCCATAGCTCGCGCCAGGCGATCTTGGAAACGTTGAACGAGAAGAGGCTTTGAATATAGTTCTCGTTTGCCGCCGCCAGCGCCTCCGGCCTGGACAACTTCCAGGTAATCGGTGACTCCGTTGCTGTAGCGATCCTGAGACTGCAGCAACGCACGTTCTGCCAAGGCTTTGTCTGGATGGCCACCTTTACGCTCGATCGGAAGCGGCCGCGTCCAGCTGTGCGACCCGGAGTCGTACTTCACTCGGCCTCCGAGATCCCGGTACTCGGCGCGGCGGGGACCAGGTCCGCCCGGCTTCTTCGATATCCGCTTTGATCCGGCCGCCGGTGTAGAGGGGTACGGAGACACCGGCACTGACGGTGTACACCTGGTTGAAATGGCCTCGAATGTTCCCGCCCCGCCGTAGTCGCGTTTAGCGAAAGAGACGGCAGGCGCTGCGCCCGGCAGCCTTGAGAGTGAGTTCCGCCGCGTGCACTGTCGCCGCAGCTCCCGCCAAGTCGTACCGCGTTCCCGCGGATCGCTATTGGCGCGCATCGGGTAATATCGGCTGAGCCGCGTAGCGTGAACTGCTGCTCCAGCGGGATGCCGGTAATGCGCCCCAGCGTGAGCTTATCCTTCTCCAGATCGTTGCCGCATGATCAGGCGCTGCTCCGCGGTCTGGCGCTCCACCTGGCACGGATGGCATCGATTTCCGGTGAGACCTCGGACTTGAACTGGTTTGAGACCTGGATGTCGAGTTCGCGGGCGGAGGCAAGCTGTGCCTGGCCGTGTGAACCCGCGCTTCACTCGCGATCACCTGGAAGAAGGCCGCGCCGACGGCAAAAACCACCACATCGCGCGCGTCCTTCGTGTCAGCAGCGAAGCGGCCTCAAGGCTCCCTGGCGTGATACCTGTCTCGCAGCTCAGCGTTGAAGATCAGGCCTGGTGGCGGTCACACGCGCATCCATATATGCGAAGTTGCCGCTGTTGCGGCAGGCCGGCAAACCTGGAGCGGCGGCAACTTGATTCCGTCTCCGAGTAGCTGATGTCTCGAAGCTTTGTGAGCCCGTGCGGAGATGTTAGGAAGAAGCGTCGCCAGGCGCGTACCGTTGCGGCCCGCACATCCGCATCCGCCTGAACGCTGTCGATCAGTCCCAGGTTGTACTTCAACCCGCGATCGACGGCCTGCTGCAGGTCCAGTTCCAAGAGCCCGTTGGTTACTTGCTCCTCCGGGACGCTCCCAAGATAAGGGTTCTGGCTCTGGGTCGCGCGGGCGCTGGGGTTGGTGGTGCTTGCTGCGGGATTGATGGGGCGTGGTGTGGCGATGGAACCGTCTGCTGCTGCGGTGGTCTGCCCCATCCCTGCGAGGCTGGCGTGGACAAGGAGGCCCACGACGAAAGAAACGGCTATTAAGCGATGGCGCACGGAACCCGCCTTCGCTCCCCCGGTCTGCGTTCTATACATGATTGCCATCATATATAAGGCAAAAGATGTTGCTACGCGGGGAGAAGGTTCAAAAGATAAGCTTCCGGATTCGGTTTAGAGCCCGGCGTTCGCCGCCAGTGTCTCTATGATGGCGATGTTCTGTAGCAAGTTCTGGGGTAGCCCGTGCCGTTCCCCTAAATATTCGGGGCTGTTGTAGGAGGCCCAGACTTTCCCCTGGCCGTCTTCCCAGACCAGAATCTTGAGCGGCAGATCGATGGCGATGCTCGGCGCCGCCAGCATCAGGGGAGTGCCCCCTTTTGGATTGCCGAAGATGAGAAGCTTGGTGGGGCGCATCTTCATCCCCACCTTCTCCGCCTCCCCGCTGTGATCGATCATGGCGAAGACAGCGATTCCCTTCCCTTCGAGGATCGCCTGCAGCTTCCGCAGCGTTTCATCGACCGAATGATTACTGGGCTTGTGAACGATTCCGTTGGTGGACACGATAGGTTTCTCCTGGCGCGGATTTGCCAATATAGGCTGCGCCGAGTCCATGATAAGTCTCTCTGCCCCGATCTACGCTACGAGGAAACGGGCGTTGGGGATGGCTATCCGGGGGCGAAGCGGCGGCTGCGTGCAGAATCTCGCTGGAAAATACAGGATCGTCTACGGCACGAGCCAGCACCAGTCCGCCAACCAGAAGCGCGTAAGTGGAAATGGCCTTCTGATGGCGGGCAGAGTCTGAGCTACCCGGCAAGACGCGAGACAGGGAGTCGAAGAGGAGGCGCACTCGCCCGCACTCTTCATCAGGTCGGCAACGCTGACGCCGTCGATGTTCGCTACAGTTCCTGCGGAACCTGTGACCCTCGAATTGCGTATTCTTCAGAGGGGCGGGACAGGGCCCGCTCACCGGAGTGGACGACTATGATCAAGTTTTTGCTGTGGTGTATTCTCTTCATCCTGTGCTGGCCGTTGGCCCTGCTGGCGATTTTCTTGTATCCGCTGGTTTGGTTGGTTGTGTTGCCGTTCCGGTTGGCCGGCATCGCTGTGCACGGAGCGTTGGAACTGGTCGTCGCCCTAATCTCGCTGCCGGTACGTTTACTCCGCGCCATCTAGGTTGTAACGTCACATCGAAGATAGGGATCCAAATCAGATGCCGGTTAAGAAAACTGCAGATCCCTCCACTTCGGTCGGGATGACAAAGGGGAGGGTGCTGCCGGTCCCCGTCGGCTGCCTACCTCCACTCTCCGGGATACAAAGGTGGCGCCTTCGGTCCGAGCCGGACGCTGGTTGATGCAACGGGAAATCCGGGTACGCTGGGCGAACGCGGGCACCCCCTAATCTAAGCGAAGCGCTGCGTGAACAGGTTCGCGGCCCCGGCATACGGCCTGAGCGGATGAGAACTCCGGGCCTACTTGACCTCCTGGACCTTGACGATGAAATACTGGAAGGTCCCTCCTTTAGGCACCAACAGCTGGTGCGGGGTGTTGGCCGGTATGTGCACGATATCGCCTTTCTTGAGCTGGGTCCGCATACCACCCTGGACCGAGTCGCCCCGCACTTCGCCCGGGGCCGAAGGGGCGCCGTTCATGATTTTCCCGCCGGTGACTAGCGTGGCCGTGCCCTCGAGCACAACGAAAAAGTCGGCGATCTTTTCGTGCAGCTCAGCCTTCCCGTCCTGACTGCGAAAGCTAAGCATGGTGGAGTCGATGGGATATTTTTGCAGGGTTTCCGAAGCGGCTCCGGTAGCATCTTTCTTTTGCTCGAGCTTCTTCTCCATTCCCAATAGGTCGGCCTGTGAGTAGTGCTCAATCGCAGGCGACGCTGGACTCGCGGGCGCCGAGCTCTGTGCTAAGGAAAACTGCCCCGCGCAGGCAGCCAGGGCGATGGTCAACAAGATCCCGGGAGTCGTCCCGATCTTCCAGTTTGCTTTCATTCGATTCTCTTCTTTCTTGCCGATGGCACTCGACTACGACCGATACGAAGACGTGCAACCACTCGACATTTGTGTGAAAGGCAGTTTACGCTTTCGCCGCGGCGCGCGGAAATGCAGGCTAGGGTTGCGAGTAGTACCCCTGCCGGGTGCGGGCGGTAAGGCCGGGCTTTGCCACCAGGACTTCCAGATGGTGGTATTCGTCGCGACGATCACCTGGAGGTGGATCGAAAGACAACTCGTAATATGCCTCGGTGTCGGCCAGGCATGTGTGCAGGAGCGAGGCGACATCGTTACTGGCGTTGAGGGCGAGACCACCGGTCTGAGTGGCTATTACCTGCAAGCCGAGGTCGCCAAATGTGGCCTGGCTCGGCTTGCTGACGCCTTTGAGGAAGGTCTGATAGTAGAAATCGCGGCCTACACCTTCGCTGGCACCCAGAGGATCGATGCTGTAGAGAGTCACGCGGCCCTGTCGAAGCTGAGTGGAGAGGTCGACGATGTTGGCAAAGATCTGCTGCTGCTGCTTGTTGTCAAGCTCGATGTGGGGACCTGAAAGGAGCGGCCAGCCCGGGGAGACCCAAAGGATCATCTTGCGGCCTGGACGAGCGGCCTCGCGCCCGGCAAGCTCCTGAAGGGCGGCCATGGAGAGCTTAAAGCGCTCGAAGCCCTCATATTGAGAGGAGCGGCGGACGTTGCGGAGACCGACAGCGTAGTGATCAAGAGAGGCGCTGAGCTCGACGCCGTCCGTGGAGAAGCCCTCCTGGATCTTGGTGCCGTCGTCGCTGAAGAATGCAAGTGCGGTAGGGTACGCCAGGCGGCCTCCATTCGCGCGCAGAAACTTGTCAATCTCTCCTCTTTCCCAGGCGACTCTCTCGTAGGAAAGGTTGACGGTATCGACGAGGAGAATGACCTCGATCGGAGACTGGCTACCGCCCGAAGCATGAAAAGTGGTGATGGGCTGCCGAACCTTGTTGTCGAAGACGGTGAAGTCCTGTTGCTGCAGGCCGGCGACGGGCGGCCCTGACCTCGGAGTGACCACTACATCGAGTTGGATACTTGTCCCGGCGGGACGGG
>CAWAII010000016.1:0-184495 GCA_963782105.1 uncultured Acidobacteriaceae bacterium | reverse complement strand
GCGCCCATCGTTGATGACATCCAGGAGTTCAAGGTTCAGTCTCACAACGACAGCTCCGCCTACGGCGGTTCCCTGGGCGGCATCATCAATGTAGTTACCAGGGGGGAACGCAGGAATATCACGGAAGTGTGTGGGAGTTCTTTCGCAATAGCGCTCTGGACGCTAGAAACTACTTCCAAACGGCTGTGACCCCTTACAAACAGAACCAGTATGGCGCTGTCTTCGGCGGACCTGCGATTCCCGGCCTTTTCAGAAAGAAAAGTGGGCCCACAAGGACTTTCTTCTTCCTAGCCTATGAAGGCTTCCGATCCACAAGATCTGCGAATACCCTGGACATCATTCCAACGCAAGCTCAGTTAGGGGGCGATTTTAGCGGGGGAACTCCTATTTATAACCCGTTTACCACCAGGCCAGATCCTGCAAACCCGGGCGAACTTCTGCGGGATCCTTTTCCCAATAACATCATTCCAGCGTCTTTGGTGAACCAGCCGCTTGAGGCTTATCGTAAGGCGATGTTTCCCGTCGTCAACCAACTTCCGGCCAACGGCCATAACTTCGTAGACCCTACGCCGAATATTCTGAACAACGATACGGGTTCGATGAGAGTGGACCACCAGTTCACAGATCAGATCACTTCGTATTTCCGTTTTTCCAAATTCTATTCGCCTTCATCGAGCGCTAGCGGAATTCCCGGTATTCTCGGTGTCGCCAACACCAGCGGCTATAACTATGGCGGATCGGGCACTTGGACATCCAAGGTCGGAAACAAGATCCTGACGGCACGCTTTGGCAAGACGATCGCCTACTCTGTTAGTGCCACAGAATTCCCGTCCGCACTGGCTGATGCCTACACCATCGGGAAATTCAATCTGCAAACCGTGACAGGCTATGTCGGCAATCGAAACTTCAATGTGGGCGAGTCATACAGCGGCTATACGAGTCTTCCAAGAGGGTCGTTCCAAGGCAATCAAATAGCCGATATCTATGAAGGTGCAGCAGATTTTACTCGAGTTTTTGGAAGACACACCCTGCAAACGGGCCTCGACATCAATACGAACGACAATAGCCAACCGATCCTGTTCGTCAGCGATACCTATAGTGCAACCCCCACATCCGATCTGGAAAGCATATTGCCGACTGGAGACGCCCTCGCATCGGCTGTTCTCGGCCTGCCATCCAGCGCGAATCGCCGCAACGTAAACATCACCACACATGGGGGCTGGGAGGACGGTTTTTACATCCAAGATCAATGGAAAGCAACCGACAAGCTCCAAATTAACCTTGGGTTCCGCTATGACGTCACGCTCTGGCCTATCTATGGAAGTCACGTTCTCGGCAACAATTTTCTCGGGGATACCGACATGGACACTGGCCAATACATCCTGCAGGCCGTTCCCCCTGGATGTTATACCGGCGTAACTCCGTGCATACCGACAGCCGACGGCTCATTGCCCGCGAACGTCATCGTGACTCCGAAGAACAATGAATCCATCATTCATAACACGTACGACAATTGGCAGCCGAGAGTAGGACTCAGCTATCTGGTTATGCCCAACACCGTGGTCCGCGCAGGAGGAGGACGCTTCTTCGATAACTGGGCCTCCATTCAGCAATTGGCAACAAACTATCAAGGTAACTGGCCAGATACTTCGCTTTTGGAAGTGCAAAATCTCAACGCTACCACTCCCGACCCCACTACGGGCCAAAACCCCCTCTCTCTGGGGACCGGCGGAACTCAGATCCTTCCGGCAGCAACTCCGTTCAACCAAGGCAATTGGATGATTGACCCCTATTTCAAGAATTCGTACTCCATCCAATACAATTTTGGCGTTGAGCAGCAGGTCAAGAACAACACCGTTCTGCAAGCCAACTACGTAGGAGCCCACACCCTCCGCACTGACTCTGGTACGGTTCGAAACACAGCTCTGTATCCGGCCCCCGGACCGATCAGCGACCGGACACCATTCTCTTACATTACTCCGACCTTCTACGACAAGAGCATAGGCAATGGCAATTACAATGCATTTCAGTTCCAGGCCCGCACCATAGTGGGGAAAAAACTGACCCTTTTAGGCGCATACACCTGGTCAAAGACAATTAATCTGGGTTGCGACGGGTTCTCCGGGGCAGAAGGATGCAGTATACAAGATCCTTATAACTTGAAGGCTGACAGAAGTGTTGCGGGATACGATCTTCCCCAAAACTTGAGTTTTAGTTGGGTCTATCAATTGCCCTTTGGCAGAGGGCAGGCTTTTGATGTTTCCAATTCTCTGCTTAACGAAGCCGTTGGAGGGTGGAGTTTCCAGGGTATTTATACAGCCCATTCCGGGATCGTATTTAACAACAATGCCGGTAACGACGATTTGCAGAATACCGGTAGCCAGACGGAGAGAGCGGAACGCACATGTTCCAATCCGTATAACGGGGGTAGGAGTGTGCAGTACTTAAAGCCATCGTGTTTTGCGAACCCCGCCGCATATACTTTTGGAAACGAGTCCCGGAATGACCTGCGAACCCCCCATGTCACCAATATGGACTTAACGCTCGAAAAGTTATTTTCCCTTGGCAAAGAGGGGCGAAGTGTCATCTTTAGGACCGACTTCTTCAACGCGTGGAACCAGGCGGCCTTTGGTCCGTTTCAAGGTTCCGCTCAACCTGATAACACCGTAACGGATGCCAACTTCGGCCTCTTTACGGGTACTGCCCAAACGGAACGCGAGATTCAATTCGCGCTCAAAATAATGTTCTAGCCAGAACAGCCAGGACGAAGAGAGCGGACGATCGGTCATGGTCCGCTCTCTTCCTTGCTTGTAATCCACTGTTCGGCGATGCAGCGAGCCTTTGCGTGGGATCCAAGAACACCCAGGATTTCATCCTGGGTAGCCCAGGACGCAGTCCAGGTCATCGGCCTGGGATAGCAACGCGCCTGCGGTGCTGAGGGCAACCTGTTAGCCCCTGCCAGGGCACACGAAGGGCTCTCGTTGCCACGGGACTGGAAACGAGTGACGGTCTCGGGGTAGGCTACGATGGAAGAGAAAATTCAGCGAAAGCACATTCTGATTGCCAGCCGGTGAGGTGCGTTACCCTTGAATGGTCCGCCCAAATAATCGCGATGGTGGACGATCCAAAAGAGGGGCCCCGCCAATGAAACCGCTCATGGCTCTCGATGCTTTGTTATGCCTGCTGAAAGGAGACGGTGCATTGACTCGCCGTCACTTCTTTCGTCAAGCCGTGAGCTTGTCCCTCGCTGGTCTGACTGCCGGTAGCGTGGTCAGCGCCGCCCAGGACGGGAGTTCTTCTCGCAATTTGAAACCAGTCCCCCGAGGAAAGCCTTCAGGTATACCATTTGCCGCAACATTCACCGATGTGGCGCTCCAGGCTGGATTGACCCAACCGGTGATTTACGGAGAGGCCGATAAAAAAAGCCTTATTGTTGAAACGGTAGGATGCGGAGCCGCTTTTCTTGATTATGACAATGACGGCTGGCTCGATATCTTCGTGTTGAGTGGAACCCGGCTTGAGGGTCCACCGCCGGGAACAACGAACCGTCTCTATAAGAACAACCGGGATGGCACCTTCAAAGATGTGACCGTCGAGGCAGGTCTTGTTCGCACCGGCTGGGCGAGTTCGGTGACGGTGGGAGACTACAACAATGACGGCTATGAAGATATCTTCGTCACCTACTTCGGGCAGAATGTTCTTTACCGAAACAACGGTGATGGAACCTTTGCCGATGTGACGGCCGCCGCAGGCCTGCAGCATCAGGGAAAATCCCGCTGGGGGGCGGGGTGTACCTTTTTAGATTATGACCGCGATGGCAACCTCGACCTTTTCATCACCAATTACATTGATCTGGATATTGAAGACCGTCCCAAGGCTGGTCAGGAACCTGGCTGTACGTTCAAGGGAGTGCCCGTCCATTGCGGGCCTCGTGGACTTCGGCCAACGACTAATTTGCTCTTCCGCAACCAGGGGAACGGCGTTTTTCGCGATGTTAGCCAGGAGTCTGGAATCTCCAGCGCAACCGCCACCTACGGCATGACTGCCGTTGCCGCTGACTTTGACGGCGATGGCTGGACAGATATCTATGTGGCCTCGGATTCGACGCCCAGTTTGCTCTTCATAAATCAACGCAATGGAACTTTCAAAGAACAGGGAATAGAACGTGGCGTTGCCCTGAGCGACGACGGGGTCGAACAGGCCGGAATGGGCGTCGCTGTTGGTGACTACAACCTCAAGGGTAACCTCGACATCTTCAGGACGAATTTCTCTGATGACACCGACTCTCTATATGCCAATGACGGCGCCGGTTACTTTAGCGATGTAACGATCAGAGCCGGCTTCGGAGTAGAGACGCGTTACGTAAGTTGGGGAACAGGATTCGCGGATTTTGACAATGATGGTTGGCCTGACCTGTTTATCGCGGCGGGCGCAGTCTATCCGGAAGTTGAGAAGAGGTTTCCGCAGTATCCGATGAAGTGTCCGCGGCTTATCTTTCATAATCTCCGGAATGGAAGCTTTGAGGAACTGATCGACGAAGCGGGGCCGGGGATCGCGGCTCCACATTGCAGCCGGGGAGCTGCGTTCGGTGATTTTGACAACGACGGTGACATCGACATCCTGGTGGTCAATCTGAATGAGCCCCCCTCCCTTCTCCGAAATGACCTTAAAGGCCAGCGTCAGTGGATCAAGGTGCTTCTTGTCGGCACGAAGTCGAACCGGAGCGCGATTGGCTCCCGGGTAATCGCGCGTTATGGGGGGAAATCTCAAGCGCAAGCGGTGATGGCACAATCCAGCTTTTACTCCGTGAATGATCGGCGACTTCACTTTGGAATCGGGGAAAATAGCTCCGCGGACTTGGAGATCCATTGGACGAGTGGGCTCAAGGAGAAGGTCTCGGGAGTGGGTGCCTGCCGCTTGGTCGTTGTCAAGGAAGGGCAAGGAATTGTCAGATCGGAGCAGATGGGCGCGGCAAGAAAGAAGAGTTTGTAACCATGGCGTTGTGGACGCAGCACCGCAAACAGAGACCGGGCATCTCTCTGTCAAAGAAACGGCCGGTGGATCGCACGGTTTTATTAGCATGCTCTCTAAGCTGCCTCACGATCATCCTTCTAGCGTTCTATTTTGCGTACGAGCCGCACGATGTGGTTCAGGCGACAGCCAATGTACTGTCGACCTCAAGCGTGCAAGCTGAGTATGTGGGTGCGGAAGTATGCGCGAACTGCCATCGCCCCATCTATGACTCGTTCAAAAAGACCGATATGGGCCGATCGATGTCCATCGTTTCAGGCGATTTGCCGTCAGTTCCAGCTGGACATACGATCACCGTTTGGAATGAGCGGCTGAAGCGCTACTTTGATGTACAGTCGACGCCTACCGGCGTCTATCAATCTGAATATCAAAAAGCTCCGGATGGCTCAGAGATATTCCGCAACATGCAAAAGCTGGCCTATGCAATCGGTTCTGGAAGAAATGGCACTTCCTACCTGGTGACGCGGGATGGTTATCTCTACGAGGCGCCCCTATCTTTCTATGCAAAAACAAGCTCATGGGAACTGTCTCCAGGTTTCGAGATAGCGGATCTGGCGTTCAATCGACCCGCCCTTCCGGGATGCCTGACCTGCCACAGCGGGCTCGCACGGCCGACTGCTCCTGGGCTGGGATCCTACGCAAATCCTCCATTTAAAGAACTGGCAATCGGGTGCGAGAATTGCCACGGACCGGGGAGCCTGCACGTGGCCCAACACTTGGGTCAGGTAACAGCGAGGGCCAACACTCCCTCCATCGTCAATCCGGCGCGGCTCGAGCCTTGGCTCGCAGATAACATCTGTATGAGCTGTCATCAGGGCCTTGCTTTGAGGGTTCTGCAACCCGGAAAGAGCTATGCAGACTATCGCCCCGGAACGCCTCTTGATAACGTAATGGCCATCTTTGCGGCGCCTCTGGATCCGAAGCGAGGATCTGCTCCCATATCACCGTTACTCGAGCATTTTAGCTTGATGAGTCTTAGCAAATGCTATACCGCCGCGAAGGGGCGCATGAGCTGCCTAACCTGCCATGATCCGCACGTGCAGCCAACTACAAATTCCGTCGAATATTACAGGCAGAAGTGCTTAACCTGCCATAGCGAGCAAAGTTGCCGGCTTCCATTGCATGATCGTCAACTAAAGACGCCTGCCGATGACTGCCAGGGTTGCCACATGCCAAAGCAGCCCGTCACTGGCATTGCACATTCGACCCTAACCAGTCACCGGATCGTAAAGACCCCGGACGAAGCGTTTCCCACCGAAAGCTTCATCGCAAACAAACAGCAGCTGGGTGGCTTGATTCATCTGGATGCGATTCCTGGCCAACCAGATCAGGTTCCTCCGCTAACGCTTCTTCACGCGCTTGGCGAAATAGGAACGACCGACCCATTGTATGTGCCAAGCTATCTTCAGGAGCTGTTGTCCCTGGAAAAACAAAAGTCCACCGACCCCCAGGTACTCTCCGGTCTGGGTTGGCTCCATCTCGCAAAGGGGCGGGACTACGATGAGAATCAAGCCGAGGATTACCTATCAAGAGGAATACAGATGGGAAGCACGCGCTCAGAAGACTTCCTCGCGGTAGCTGAAATTCTGGTGAAGAAAGGGCAACAAGCTGACGCAGAGAAGGTTCTTTTGCAAGGTAAATCGTTACTTCCCTATGACGAGCGCTTTTATCAGAAGCTGTGCGTTCTTTATATTTCGAGCAACCAATATGAAAAGGCATTGAACATGTTGCGGAGTTCAGCCCAATTGTTTCCTGAGGACTCGTTCCTGAGACTACTCTGGCAAAAAGCAGAGCAAGCCGGCAAACCGCCCGGCCAATGAGTTTTGGCGCTTGGCCACGCGGTCGCGCAACTGGAGAAGCAACTTGAGTCGGAGAGGAAAGAACTGGCATACGCACGGCTGAAGATTCAGGTGCTGGAAGAGCGGCTCGGTGACACTTGTGTTATTTCACAACCGGGTCAACTCGAACCTCAGTTTCCTCAGTGGTATTTATATCCATCAGAAAGAGCACCAGGCAATCCCCTTCCAGACGGTGCAGGTACCCTGTCCGAATTGAGCCGGCTAACTTTGCGTTTTTGGTACTGACGGTCACCCTGGCAGGTTCGCTCCAATTCTCGATCACAAATGCAGGATTATGCAGGGGGCTTTCTGCGCTTGCCGCGAGCTTAAGCGTGAGTCCACTCGCTTTCGCACCTCCACTTCGATGGACAACGAATGCCCTCTGCGATGGGTCGTACTCTGCAGCAATGGCGACTCCCTGGGCAACTCGTATTTGGGGTGGTGAAATCCAGGACTTCGCTAACGGTAATAACTGCGACGGCGCCGAAGTCGTCAGGCCGTCTAGCAGGAGTTTCGTTACTGTCTGATCCGTCTTCTGGTATTCATCCCAGTAGATATGGGACAAGGATGTATGGGAAGGTCGATCGGCCGCGACTGCTTTGCGGTTACTTGAGTCGATTTGCGCGACGGGCCAATGATTCCACCATCCAAACATCGATATACTTCTGTCGTGACTGTAAACGTCCAAATGGGTGCCCTTGGGCCAGACGATCAGGAAGGGCTTCTCAGCTGATTTCAAATTTACGATCTGAATGTTGGCACCTGGAGGCCTATCTAGGGTAGCGGGTCCGTTTGGATAATCAAATGTATCGTCGGTTTTTGGATTCCAGTGATAGGTGTGCGTTTCTCCTCCCATATTGAGCAGAGTCAAAGCATCCGCTTCGATGTCGTCTTCCGGCCTCTGTCCAGGACCATTTACGACAATTGTCTCCTGCCACTCGTGTTTTTTGGGGTCCAGTTCAGAGCTCCATAAGACCTGTTTCCTTAATGCCACACCGTCCGGGTATACGTACCAATACTCGTCCGTCCAATCGAACCATCCTGTCTCGGGATCTGCGTACCCTCCCTTGTAATTGCCAGCCTCCGCAAGTGCATATCGCCAATGAATCACCGCTCGAGCAGGGCTGTTTTCAAGAATGCTGACGCGAGAATATCGGCTCTGCTTATCTGACATTGGCTCGCAGTCTCCGGTACCAGGGCACCGCGGCCCCCATGTTTCTAGAAACTCGTCCGTGTACCATTTACCGTTTCCTGTTACCCAGGCAGGGACATAGTTCAAACCCTGCCAAAACACAAGACGCTTCGGCGACTGTTCAAATCGCACGACGACATCGGAATCGGGTCCGACTCTTCGCGGCCGATCCCATGCGGGAGAGAACTTCAGCGATGCGTAAAACGCGCCGAAGGGGCCGGCGCCTGCAGGACCTGACGGCAGAACCGCATAAGGAATTACGTCTTCTGAAGAAACTTTTGCCTCGGCAAAAGCTGACTTCTCATCCTCGGCCGAAATGGCGCGATTCTGAATCCTTATCTCATCAAGATACCCGTCAAATGAGTACTTAACAGGTTCCGGGCTTTCCAATCCTTCGAAAGGAATCCGTGGCGCTCTGACCCTGCCCACATAGAGATCGGTTTTCTCAGCCTGCGCAAATGAGCCAATCGTTTGAAGACTTGCGACGCCTTCACCATTGATGTAGATTGTCAGCCCGTTCTTGTTATCAAATGTCGCGGTAAGGCGCATCCACTTCTTCAACGGCAGCTTCTGCTTGGATACCAACTGCTGCCACACTCCGTTTACCGCAACATCAAATCCAACGTGTCCGAACGCATCAATTCCAAAGAAATAGCCAATCTGGCTGTCAGCACTTTGGTCCACAATGGGAACCCAATTCCACGGATAATTATTGAGCGCCACCCATGCTGAAAGGCTAAACGCATCGCCGAGATGAGGCACACTCTTTGCGTCGCGCACTATTCTGGTCGAATATCCATCGAATTCCAGCGCCTGCCCTGCCACTCCTGGCACGCGACGCGAAAATCCGTCAACCCTATCATCGATATTGCCAGCAGAATCGTGCACAACTGAGCCCGCGGGTTCGTCAAACTTCCAAAAAATGCCGTCTGAAGTCTGTTGCGAATGAATGCCCTCAGATAAAGACAGCTGCAGAGCGACCAGTCCTCCACATAGGCAAAGCAAACGGCTGAATCTCATGTTGGGTGAGTCCTTTCTTTCTTTGCTGACAATTCGAGCGCAGACCCGTTGCAGTCGCGGTCAACGATAAACACGCAGTTGCCTGGCGATTCGCATCAAGAGACTTGGATCAGTCTTTGATGCTAGATTCTTGGATTTTCAAATGAACCTTGCATTGGCAAGGGTCCATCCACTAAGTCATAGATTGTCGCGCATATTTCCGTAGGAGCCTGTGGAATGCCTGTTGACAAAGCACATCGCAATTGTATTAGTGTGCTGCGATATCGACAGAAAACTGGTACGTCTGCCGAACGAGGATGGGCCACTCATCGTCGATCCCATCATGGATATCAATCCAACTCCAAACCGCCGGAGATATTGAGACGGTTTGCAGTCACATATGAGGCTGACGGAGTCGCGAGCCATACGATTCCTTCCGCGACCTCTTCCGGCGTAGTGCGTCGGCGAAGGGGGATATCTACGGTGCGCGACTGGATAAAGGTGGAAAGATCAATTCCCGCAGCTGCCGCGCCTGCCTCCTCATTCGCTCGCTGCATAGGAGTATCCATTCTGCCGGGAGAAACTGCGTTCACTGTAATTCCGTACATTCCCAGGGAGGCCGCCGCTGTGCGCGTAATGTAATCCACTGCTGCTTTGGCCGTGGCGTAGGAACCGTTATTGTTCATGGTCAAGCGAGAAGCCGGGGAGGACACATTCACGATCCTGCCGCCCCCGGACTCCTTCATGACACGCGCCGCGGCCTGCAGCAGAAAGAAAAGAGCTTTAACGTTGACAGCGAAGACTCTGTCCCACTCATTTTCGGTCACCTCCAAGAGCGGCTGGATGGACGAGACCGCGGCATTGTTGACCAGAACGTCGAGCCGGCTGAATCGCCGAGTGGTCTGTTGAACAATGTCGTGAGCCGCCGAAGAGGCTGCGATGTCGGCAACGATGGGAAGGCATTCGGCCCCATTGTCGTGCAACTCATGGACAGTATCGTTCAGCAAAGCTTCATTCATGTCCACTAAGGACAACTTAGCGCCGCGGCGGGCAAACGCCAGCGCGGTTGCTCTACCGAGTCCCTGGGCCGCTCCGGTCACAAGGACCACTTGTCCATTCAGAGCAGCAGATTCTGTGGTCATGCGTACCTCAGGTAGCGGGTTGTCAGGCAACGAAGCGCTTTGGCGTTCCACCCTCGTTTCCGGACGACTCAAAAATACGCTTGATAGCCAGTTGTACCTGCCGTTCTGTAGCTCTCATCGAGCCAACCACTCCATATCTGGTCCTCCCAAGAGAAACACTTGCACAATTCATTCGGAAATCTCGTCCTCGAATCCAGTTGAAGTCTTGCTGATACCGCGCGTCAATCGCCGTTCTGGATATAGAACGAGAAATGAAGGAGAAAGTGGCGAGCGGGTTTCTATGGGATTTGGCATGTATTTATGTACTATGGAAGGACTTTTGGGGGACTGCAGCATGGTTGCTCCGTCGAGGGAAGACCGCCTTCGGAAGGTTCAGTACCGACGATTCAGGAATGCTGTCTTGCTTCCGGAGGCGTGGCTTTTCAGCGACCGGAGAGCTGCGTGGTGATATCGCGGGATGTAAAGATCAGCTCCTGGCCGAAGTAACGCAAACGCGAAGTTGGGATCTGTTCCGGCGTACCGCGAACGGAAATGGCGGCGACAACCAGGCCTAGCGAATCGACCACCGGCGCAGCCACCGCTCTTACACCCTGTTCATGCTCTTCATCGTTGACAGAGAAGCCGTTGGCTCTCACTTCAGGCAGGTGGATTTTCAATGCAGAGAGTGATACGATCGTTTTGGGCGTGAATTGGGCGAGTTCGCGTCTCCCGAATAAGGTGCTCAGTTCCTCATCGGACAAGAAGGCAATCAAAGCTTTCCCCTGTGATGTGCAGTGTAAATCAAGGTGATGACCCACCCAGGCTCCCCCAGCCCGATCTTGAGCGCACATCACTCTGGCGATGATGAGCGCCTCAGCACCTCGCATCACGGCTAGGGTAGCGGTGAGATTGAATCTAACGGAGAGCTGTCGCAAATAGGGCATTGCCAAGTCGCCCAAAGGCCCCTCGGCTTTGCCCGCACTCGCGACATCGGCGAGGTGAGGTCCCAGGGAAAGGCGTCCGTCGCTTGCTCGCAGCAGGTATCCTCGCGTCGCCAAGGTATAGATGAGATAGTGGGTTGCGCTCTTCGGCATGTTCAGTTTTCGACTCAACTCCGAAAGGGTTAAGCCGCTGTTGGAGTTCGCTAGAAGTTCAAAGAGGCTCATAGCGCGATCGACGGCAGGCACTCTGAAGTGTTGGCTTACCTCTAGTGCTTTGCGCTCAAAAGCGTTTGCACCCGGCATGCGTCCCGTTGTACGCGTCGTCCCCCGCACAAGCTCTGGTTGCCTGGTTTGGAGACCCCCCTTCGCTCCATTTCTCACTGGGATTGCCCTCCCTGACCACAATAACGGTGTAAACGGCTGCTGAAGAACTGTTCCACTTTTATTCGTATGAAATGCGCGAGGCAAGCTCGCGGATACTGACCTAGTCCTCTAGCCATGACTTTTCGAGGTGGCTTCTTCCTCACGGTCCTACTCGTCAAGTATCCCAGGGTATCCATCGAGAGACTGGGATTTCCTCTTTAACTTCAGAAACTGGATCATTCTACGCCCATCTCGCTTGCTTGAGAGGCTGCGACACTATTTTCGTTCGGAGACTCCGGGAATCGATCAGCGTTGTTTACTAGCGTCGCCGAAATCTCCTACTCGCACCCCTAAAGCAGGTTGCGGCATGGACCGCCGCTACGGTATTTTCATGTCGAGCAACGACTCCCATTGCAGCTTTTTCCTCAAGAAAAGCCGCGGTCCCCGGCAAGCGAGCTTGCTGGGGTGGAAGAACCGGGGTAAAGCGCCGTCGTTCCATGTTGAATGCTCCCTCCTGAACTGCCTGAGTCCGCCAAGGTCTGAATCGATAGCAATCTGTTCTACTCAAGACGATTGACGGGATCAATCGCGGTTTGCATAACGCTAGAGCGGTTTCGCAATTGGTGTAGACCGGAGCGATAGGCCTCTTCGTGGTTTTCTTCCAAGGAAAACCACACCTCGCCATCTTTATCAGGCCACAGTAATTGCGAAACTCCTCTAATATCCGCCCCCCTCGTTTGCCGGGTGTTGGAAGTTTCAGAAGAAATCCCGGAGGGGGTCGCGATTCCCGAAATCCAGTTGCGCTCTGGCCGCGTTCTTCACTAGGAGGCTTCCTCCGACAGAAGCTGCGTTCTTTCCTTTGGCAAGAACTCGCTACCCTGATTCGCACTCCTTGCTAGGTGCCGCAGATCGTCTACGCGGCTCCTGGCATAACGGGCGTTACCAGGGCGGCTTCTTCCCCAGCGGCTTCAACGTAGGCAGGGAGCATCGGAATCTGTTCCACGTAACAACGGGCCCCTCAGAACGTTGCATAAACACTGTGCGCGTGTAGGCTCACCTTCCCGCTCACCGCGCTCGCGCCCACGAACCACCAACCTGCCTCAGGAGACCCTAATGAAAATCGAAGAAGTAGCTGGCATCGCAGCAAACCGTCGCAGCTTTTTAAAAGGTATAGGAATGACTGGCATCGGCTTGGCGGGCGCCGCCATGATCGGAAGCAAACTCGGCTTGAACGATCAGAAAGTAGCAGCTGCCTCATACAGCGATGGCGACATTCTGAATTTTGCCCTCAATCTTGAATACCTCGAAGCCGAGTTTTACGCCATGTCGACATACGGAGCAAACTTAGTGAAGCTCGGGGTCATCAGCGCTTCCGAGGAAACCGGTCCGACCACTGGAGGGAGCAAGGTTCCGAACTTCGGATCCTCGCCCGTGGCGTACGTGGCCACGGCTTTGCGGGAAAATGAGATCGACCATGTTCTTCTGCTGCGCAAAGCTCTGGGCTCGGCTGCGGCAAAGAAACCTGCGATCAACCTTAATGCCCTGGGCTATGGGTATTCGAGTGTCTCCAGCTTCTTGAAGCTGGCACGGCAATTTGAGGATGTGGGTGTCAGCGCCTATCTCGGGGCTGCTCCTCTTATCAGCAGCAGCGCCTATCTCGCTGCCGCTGCTGCTATCTTATCCACCGAAGCTCAGCATTCAGGCGCCATTCGAATCGCCTGCATTTGGAACGGGGTCTCCAGTCCCGCGGTCGACTCACTTGATGTGCCGCCGACCGACTCACATCCCTTCGATGTCAACAGCAGTGCTTTGAGCATTCCGCGGACCCCGGCGCAGGTTCTCAACATTGTGTACGCAGGAGGCAGATGCTCGGGGGGCTTTTATCCCGACGGGATGAATGGCGTCATCGTTTGCCAATAGTAACTCCAGGGCTGGCGTCGATCTCACTCGCCGCCAGCCTCCCGTAGCTGGAATTACCGCAATAGGCATGAGTGTGTCGGAGATAGATTTTTCACTGTTTAGAATCAACAACCTACAAAATCTGTTGTTTTAAGTAGGTTATTGATAATAGGTCACTTATACAATGACAAATTCTTATCTCCGACACACTCGCATGCTGTCGCCGTATCTCCTACCGATTGCAGTCCTTGGGCTCTTGGTCGTCACCAGTTTGCCGCCTTATGAGCGTGCTCAGGAGCTCCCTCCAGCAATTCGAGCAGGCGAGCATCGTCTCCCATTCCAGGGGCGCGATGACCTTATTTACATCCCCGCGCGCGTGAACGGGAGTCGCACGACGCTCCTTGTGGACACAGGAGCCGTTTTCACCATATTTACCGAAAAGGCGGTTCCGACGCCCATTGCGGACTCAACCGTTACGATCAACATGGCGAAAGGAAGTGTGTTGGCATCCCGTCTCCCAGTTGGATTGGCGCTGGGAGACTCTGGCCTTCCAGGACAGCAATGCGCCTTTCATTTGAACGCGATTGTGGGCAAATTCAAGTTCTTGAATCCGGAAGGTGTTGTCGGACTCGACATTCTCAGGCTGTTTAAGTCCGTAGCTTTCGATTTCAAGAACTCAGTAATTATTCTGGAAGACCGCTGAGGACCGTCACTCCGCGTGCAGGGCTTCCGTTGGGTTGACGGACGCAGCCCGGCGAGCTGGAAGATAGCTGGCCAGCAGCGCCGCAGCCGCGAGAGCAAGGGAGACTGAGGCAAGTATGGATGCATCCCACGCACGTACGTCGAAGAGCAGCTTGCGGATGAGTACGGTGGCCGCAAGAGAACAAAGCAATCCTGCGCCGATCCCAGCGGCTACCAGCCACCCCGCCTCGCCCAGGATGAGACGGTAGACCGCGCCGCGTTGCGCTCCCAGCGCCATGCGAACGCCAATTTCACGGGTGCGCTGGCTGACGGAGTAGGCGATGACGCCGTAGAGGCCGACGACGCTGAGCAGCAGGGCGAGAGCGGCGAATCCTCCGACGAGCCAGGCGGAGGAGCGATGCAGTGAGGCCGAAGGCGAGTCGTGCACCCGCTCGGCCATGGTGATGGGGTCATAGACAGCGAGACTGGGATCGATGCTGTGGATGGCGGCAGCCGCGGTGGGGAGCAGCGAGTCTTCCCTCTGCGAGGTGCGCGTCACAACGGCGAAATAATTCACGGGATTCTGGTTAAGAGGCGCGTACATCGCGCCGCGCGGAGCTGCGTCGAGCTGACCTTCCTGGATGTCGTTCACGACGCCGATGATCTCGATGTGGGCAGACTCACCCCTGGAAATCTGCTTGCCGACCGGATCTTCGCCAGGAAAATATTGCTTCGCCAGTTCCTGATTGATGACGACAACCGAGGGCCTCGACTCGTCCTCATCCTCCGCGAAGTAGCGGCCGCGCAGCAGCCGCGCCTCGAGCGTGGAAAGTAGTTCGCACTGACGTCCCGTAGGCGACTTCATTGTGCTCACCGTGGTATGGGCGGCCGACGATGCGGAAGCCGGTGGTGCCGTCGCCGTCGCCGAGAGGCAGGCGGCTGGAGAAGGCGACGGACTTGACGCCGGGCAGGCTCGAAAGCCGCGCCTGGAGCTGGCGCTCGAGCTGGATGCGTTGCTGGTCATTGTTATAGGAATCGCCGACGGCCGCGACTTGCAGCGTGGCGAGATGGTCCGGCTCGAGGCCGGTGTCGACGTGGAGCAGACGATAGAAGCTCTTGCCGAGCAGGCCGGCGCCGACGAGGAGCACCACGGCCATCGCCAGCTCGACGACCACGAGGTTCGCGCCGAAGCGACGCCAGACGGTGCCCGATGAGCCGCGCGAGCCTTCGGATAAGCCTTCGCGCAAATCGGAGAGGGAAACGCGCAGCGCGGGCAAGAGAGAGAAAAGCACGCCGGCCGTGAGCGCGACCAGCGCGGCGAAAGCGAGCACGCGCGCGTTGAGGCCGATGCTCCTGGAGGTACGGCATGGTAGCCAGCATGTCCTTCGGGATGAGGCGGAGAAACAGATGCATGACCACGGAGGCGGAGGCGATACCGAGCGCGCCGGCCGAGGCGGCGAGCACCACGCCCTCGGTGACGAACTGGCGGATCGAGCCGGATGCGCGAAGCACCGAGCGCGCCACGGACGGCCATCTCACGCTTGCGCTGCTCGGAGCGGACGAGGAGCAGGCTGGCGACGTTGACAGCGGCAATAAGCAGGAGCAATGCGGCTCCGGCGAGGAGCACAAGCAGAATGGGGCGGACCTCGCCGACGATGACGTCGGTGAGCGTCATCATGAAAGCCCTCTGATCGCGGTTGGAGTCGGGATACTGGCGCTCGAGATTTTGCGCGATGGTCTTGATATCGGCAAAGGCGGTGGCGAAAGAGACGCCGCGCTTGAGCCGCGCCACGCCGAAGAGATTGTGGCAGCCCCGGTTCTTCTCGCACCCGCCGGTTGAGCGCTCGCTGGCCCAGAAATCGGCAGGCTCCGCGGAGCGAAGTGAAAATCGCGCGGCAGCACGCCGATGATGGTGTCGGGTTGCCGTCGAGAATGACGGTTTGGCCGAGGACATCTCTGCGGCCGCCGAATCGGCGCTGCCATGCGGAGTAGCTAATCAGCGCGGTGCGGGGCGCGGAAGGCTGGTCTTCCCCGGGGCGGAAATCGCGGCCCAGAATCGGAGCGACGCCAAGGGTGTCGAAAGAAACCGGCGCTCACGCTGGCGCCATCGGCCGGCTGCGCGCCGGTGGGGGTCTGCAGCATGAAACCGTATGGCGCGTAGACGTCGAGCGACTGGAAGACTCTGTTTTCCCGCTTCCAGTCGAGGTAATCGAGATAGGAAAGATGGAAGCGCGGGCCAATCGGGACGCTTTCGAAGAGGACGGCCAGGCGCGAGGGATCCTTGTAGGGCAGCGGCTTGATGAGCGCGGCGTCGACAAAGCTGAAGATGGCGACGCTGGCTCCGATGCCCAGCGTGAGGATAAGGATGGCGGTGACGGCGAAGCCGGGGTTCTTGCGCAGCTGGCGGAGAGCGAAGCGGAAGTCCTGCACGATGCTTTCGAACCACAGCCGGTGATCCGATGACTTCGTCGCGCATGCGGGCGTCGTTGCCGAATCGCCGCCTGGCGGCGAAATGCGCGCTTCGTCCGCGTGCATGCCATCGGCGATGAGCTCCTTTTCCGCCTGCTCGCGATGGAAGGTCATCTCCTCCTCCAGTTCGCGGTTGAATCTTTTCGCGGCGGAGTGAGAAGCCGTAATTTCCTGAAGATGCGGGCGAGCCAGTCCATTGCATTCTCCTCAATTCGCTTATGCGTCCTGCAGGATACGCGCCGATGGCCACGATCATCTGCTCGAACTGCGAAAGCTCTAGCCCCAGCTGCTTCCGGCCGGCAGCAGTCAGGGTGTAATAGCGGGCGCGGCGGTTGGTTTCCGTCATCTTCCACTCCGCCTTCACCCATCCCTGCAGCAGCAGACGCTGGAGCGCCGGGTAGAGAGATCCTTCCTCCACGGTCAGCACTTCTTCCGAGAGGCGCTTGATGGAGAGCGCAATCCCGTAGCCGTGGAGCGAGCCGCGGGTCAGCGTCTTCAGGATGAGCATGTCCAGCGTTCCGGGGAGCAGATCGGGTCTCTTAGCCATGCCTGATACCATAGAATGACTATGGGTAGAATGTCAATGGAGCAGCAAGACTTGGCATTGCGGATTCGTGAGGTGGACTGGATCTGCGTGAGAATCTTGAGGCAGCAACGCTACAGGTTCCTTCCAAAATGATCGCCAATCTTGACTCAATCGGTAGAGGTCCTGGACAATGATAATGGCGGGAACGTTCCATGCTCGGCCGGATCAGTAATGGGATCCCAGCTTATCGGAAGTGATCGGTTGCTTTCGAATGGAGGGTGGCTCCAGAAGCGGCCGCCCCACTTGGCCCTGAAAAGTCTGGTTTCGAAAACTTCGAGTGTGTGGAACGGATATGACAGAAGGGCTGCTGGAATAGCTGGGATGACAGTCTTGATTACAGTCATGTGTGAATCGTCGCAGCGGTAGTTGCGTGGCCGTGGTCCTAAAGGTCGTGTCAATTCGCATGGCGTGCAGGCGTGCGCTGAAGCCTGAGTGCTTTGTGCGCGCCTTCTCATCTGCGAGACAAAAGTCTGAACGTGACCGGGAACCGAGCAGATCCCTCGAGTTTTCCACAAGCCAACGGTTCTAAAATCCGGTGAAATGGATGTGGCTCGAACGCTGATGACTCAAATTTCCGCTTTTTAGGATACCCTTAGCCTATGAAGTATCACGCGCTGCTACCGGCTACACCGCAAATGCGAGACTGGTGCTCGTTTCTTGGTCAGGAGATGTTGCACTGGCCCGGTGTAAAGATGTGTCACCTATTTGGTACATGCGCTTTTTACCACCGGAACGTCATGTTTGCCATGCTTCCGGGCGAGCGCAGTCTAGATAGCTCCACTGCGATTTCATTCAGAGCGTCTCCTATAGACCAGGCTTGCCAAGACCCGGATTGGTGCACTTTCGAACTAACGAACCGCGATCTAGTCGGCGCCGCCCTCGCTTCGCTTGAGAAGGCATATAGAGATAGTATGTTGCATCCATTTTCCGAGCCTCCAATCCGTTTGAAGTCGGTGATGAGGCCCAGAGATGCTTTCGATCACGAAAGCCGCGCTCATCGATGGTCGTCGGACCCCGCGATTTGAGTTCTCACCGCGGGAAAAACAAATCTTCTTTCACTCGAGATAAGGAACCATTCCAGAGCACGTTGGCTGCGGTCCGTGGCTTGACCAACAAAACAGAGGACGCCCCAGGAAGGAGCGTCCTCTGTCAACTGATCCCGTGCTTGCGGGCAAGTTATTGGAGGTTGACGCCGGGAAGAACGGGGGTCCCTTCGACACGAACGGCATACAGCTGCCGTGGGATCGATGTCGAGTGCTTTGAGGATGGTTGGCGCCACCTGGGCGGTTCCAACCCCGGCGCGGACCGTCTTGGGTTGGAAGGAGGGATTGGACAGCAGCAGAATGACATTGGTGTCGTCATGGGCGAAACCGCCGTGCTCGGCCAGCTTTGCTTTGCTGCCGGAGTAAGTGACGCCGACGTTCGGGGTGACGATGATGTCCGGCGTGCGCGGGTCCACGGTTGGGTCGTTGAAGTTGAGGGCAAGCGTGGGGCCGTAGTAGATCTGCCCGAGCGCGATTCCTGTGGCGGAGGCATTGTCTTCGAGGATTTTGACGCTGGCTTCGGTATTGGCGGAGCTCTTCAGCCAGACCAGCGAGACGTCATCTTCCGTCGGCCCAATGCCGGTGGGGTTGTTGGTGGATTCAGAGTATGGAATATAGCCCGCATTGGAGAGCAGGGTGACGGGCGAAGTGCCGTTGATGAGCTGCGAGACGTAGCGGCTGGGATCGATGGGCGACTGGCCGTGCTTGGCGGTGATCACGATCAGGGTCGAATCGTAAAGACCCTTGTGCCTTCAGTTCGTTGACGAATGCCCCGATCGAGGCGTCGACGAACTTGAATTCGCCCAGCAGCGCCTCGGTGGGCGTGCCGGCGGCATCCAGATATCCGCCGGTAACGCCGTTGCTCTTTTCAATCAGCTTCTGGCCCACGCTGACGGCCTGGAAGTTCATGCCGAAGATGTTGGGAACCTTGGTCGTCTTGGTGCCGAGGTGGTTCTTTGCCGTCGATCTCGTTCAGGATTGCGTTGACCTTCAAGGTGTCGTAGCACTGAATGTTCTGGAAGCTGTTGGTCCAGGCGGTCAGATCGGAGCCTGGATCCGGGATCGTGGCGCAGGATACGCCGGTGGGTGTCGTAACACCGGGGAGGGCGATCACGCTGGAGTTGATTTCCGGCCCATAGAAGTCGTCGAGGGCGACGGGACCAAGACCGGCGGCGACCGCCGAGTAAGCGGGATGCTTGTCGGACCATGCCGCGTATCCGCCAGCGCCGTGGATGACGCTGAAGATGGTGTTGGCGCGGACGAAATTCCACGGGTAAACGGGACTGCAGCCCTTGCTGGGATCGCGGATAAGCTTCTGTGGGATCGATGGAGGCGATGCCGCCGTCGGTGAGCGCCGCGCCGGGTGCGCCGCCGTTCACTTTGGTCTGGTCGATGTCGATGCCTTCTTCATACTCGCTGGTGGTGCCGGTCGGAGCCGCGCCGGGAGTGCAGGGGCCGGCCGCGAGGCCGTTGCCGGTGGTCTTTGCAGGGGCGTCAAGATTCCGGGCATAGGCGACGTCGTAGTAGATGCCGGTCAGGGCGGGGCTTCCACCGGTGACGATCGCAGATCAGGCCGGGGAAGGAATCCGAGGGTTTTGAGGTGCTGGCGGCGACGTAGTTGACGCCGGTCTTGCCCAGAGCAGCGAGCGCCGGGCAGTAGGGATTCGCCATTGTTGACGGTGCTGATGCCGTTGGCGCAGTTCGCGAAATCGACAGCATGCATGCCGTCGACGCTGATCAGAAGAACGTGCTTAATGGGACCTTTGGCGAAGTCATTGTCTTGCGCGATCGCGGAAGCTGCCGAACACGCAGCCGCGAGGGAAAGTACAGCAATTGCTTTTTTCATTACTACCTCCGGGAACAATGGTTACTAGACCCTGTAGGCGGTTTGCATTGCGGAAGCGTGAAAATTCGGTGAATGAATCTTAAAGTGGTAAGACTTTTGATGCGATCGCGCGTCTATTGCCGGACTTCCGCGATGTTCCGGCATTACTGTCTGCGAAAACAAAGAGGAGCCGCGCACAGCGGCCCCTCTTTCTGCTGTGAACGACTACTTTGCGAGCTGCGACCAAACCTCGGGCAGCACCGGCGTGCCTTCTGCTTTCACCGCGTCCAGAGCTGACGGATTCAGCCCCAACGCTTTCAGGATCGTCGGCGCCACCTGCGTGGTTGCGGTTTCCGGCGAAGACTGTCTGTGGCTTGAAAGCATGGATGAGACACCAGCAGCATGACATTGGTATCGTCATGCGCGAAGCCGCCGTGATCCGCGATCATCGTGGTGCTGCCGGAGTAGGTTACGCCTACGTTCGGGGTCACGATGATGTCCGGCGTCCGCGGATCCTGCCCCGGTTGCCCAACCGCCCACGTTGTAGTTCAGCGCCAGTGTCGGCCCGTAGTAGATCTGCCCCAGGCCAATGGCGGCTGCGTTCTGTTCGAGCAGCTCCACCGCCGAAGGTACGCTCTCGCCTTTGTTCAGCCAGAGCACAGAGACATCGTCTTCGGTTGCGCCAATGCCGGTCGGGTTCAGCGGTGACTCCGAGTAGGGAATGCGCGTGCCCATCAGCGTTGCCGGCGTATTGGCGCCGTCGGCCACGTACCGGGTCGGATCGATCGGCGATCCGCCATGCTTGGCGGTGATGATGATCAGCGTGTCGTCATAAATGCCCCTGTCCTTAAGAGCGTTGACGATGTCGCCGATCGAGGTGTCCACGGACTCGATCTCCTGCAGCAGTACTGCGCTGGGCAACGCAGCCGCGTTTTGATAACCGCCGTTGCCTACGCTGGGCTCACTGACCGATTCTCCGGTATACACCGACTGGAAGTTCATGCCCATGATCGCAGGCGTGACCGCCGGGGAGCCGTTGTGGCTCTTGCCCGCAATCTCATTCAGCAATGCATCCACGCGGAGCGCGTCATAGCACTGGATGTCTTCGAAGCTGGCGTTCCACGAGGGCGCGGTCGCATCGCGGACGGTGGCGCAGGAGCGCCTAGCGAGGTCTTGATGCCGGGCAGCGCCACGACATTCGAGTCGACCTCGGGCGCGTAATAGTCATCCAGGCCAGTGCCGCCGGGCCCAGCCACCATCGCATACGACGGGTGCTTGTCGATCCACGCCGTGTATCCGCCCGCTGCATGGATTACGCCAAAGATGGTGTTCGTGCGGAGGAAGTTCCACGGGTAGACCGGCGCGCAACCCGCCGCCGGGTTGCGGGAAAGCTTTTTAGGGTCGATCGCGCGCCGCGGTGCGCTATCCGCGCCGCCGTTCAGCTTGGTATCGTCCAGGTCGATGCCCTGATCGTTGTCGGTCGTTGTTCCTGTCGGTGCCGCGTCGGGCGTGCACGGCGCCGCAGCCAGGCCGGTGCCGGTCGTTATTTGCGGTCCATCGAGCGTCCGGTCAAACGCCACATCGTAGTAAATGCCGGTCGTTCTCGGCGTGCCGCCGGTAACCAGCGCCATGAGTCCGGGAGCAGAGTCCGAGGGCTTTGAGGACGAGGTGGCCACGTAGTTGATCCCCGTCTTGGCCAATGCGGCCAGGTTCGGGCAGTAGGGATTCTCCGCTGTTGGCGCCCGCAATCCCATGCGCGCAGTTGTAAAAATCCACCGCGTGCATGCCGTCAATGCTCAACAGCAGCACATGCTTGACCTTTTCCGAGCCCACCGTGCTCGTGTCGGCCGCCATTCCATAGTTCGATGACGACAACGTTAAAGCCACCGCAGCTCCAGCCAGTACCAACCTACTCACCTTCATGTAAAGCCTCCACGCGAGTACTAACCACGAAGGTATACTCAGGCGTGACTCCTGTGAAATCTCAGCTAATCGTGTCCTGGCATTGACGCGTCTCGGGAAAGGGCCAACGTTTGTAGACCTTCCGGCTTCTTGCTTGTAAGCTGGACGTAGGGCCCACGCGGTCAACAGAATACACGGGGAAGTGACGCCGTCAGGCTGGACACCTTACTCGTCGATGAAAGAGAGCGCCAGGGTGTAGCTGTATCGCACCGGACAAGCAAAACCACTGCAGGCAAGTCTGCCAGGACTCAAAGAACGTGACAGCGCTTGCGTGCCATTGTGACCTTCTAGGGGTCGCAGCTCTCATGCCACCTATACGCTATCTCGACCAGGACCAATCAGCTTTTCGTCTATACGGTCGCTCCAACGTCCATCTCGAAGGCACCGGGACCGCCCTACACCGTCATGGATCCTACGTGCTGATCACCAAGTCGCTTTAGCCTCTCTTGCCGGGCCGGCACGCCGGAGGGCGGCCTTTCCAGGCGCCCGGCTCGTATGGGCCGGAGTCGGTCTGCAGGCGCTTCTTTGTGTGCTGATCGCGCAGAACACGCTATCCGACAGCCTGCATGCGCCCAGAGCTGCCCGCGAAAATAGTACCTTATTCACAGAGGTAAGAAGACGGAAGTGCTGATTGGGTGGGGCGGGTGAGCAGACCCCGGAGTGAATGTATGTCTTTTATCAGTATCACGCGCTTGAGAGTTCGATCGATTCGCTTCCTGCCGTTCTTCGTACTTTATACTTACCGGTCCCTGCGCCAGGTCAAGACATCGTCCGGGTTTCAATGTGGGGGGCTTCTGGCCGATCGAAGCTGGACCTTCTGGACGATGACCGCTTGGGACAACCAGGAGAGTATGCGGCGCTTCATGACGACGGGCGCTCATAGGGCCGCGATGCCGCGCCTTCTGAACTGGTGTGATGAGGCTTCCGTTGTCCACTGGGAACAGGCGGAAGCTGCCCTGCCGTCCTGGACGGAAGCAGATCAACGGATGCGCGCGAGTGGACGTGTGTCCAAAGTGCGGAACCCCAGTCCCCAGCAGGCCACATTGACTTACCGGACACCACGTGTGTCAACGGGTGGAGCGATCCGGCCAGCAAAGAAGTAGCCGCGTCATCGGGCGGAGTCCAAATCCGTTTCCTTGAGCACGTTTGCACGACTAAATCAGCTCGCGAGACGTTGATAGCGGTACCGGAGAACGACGGTGCGGGCGAATCCCAGCCTGGGTTCCGAGCCGTACCAGCCAATGAAGTCATTTATTGCGAATGCATAGGTGCGTTTGAAGGCAAGCGAACCGAGGCTTTGGCTTTCGATCCATATACCTACAACAAACAGGTAAACGAATCACCGAAAAGCACCTTCAACTAAGCCGTCTGGTGATTGCAGTCGGCACAAAATATAGCGGAACATGAGCGGGAAGCCTTGAACGGGGAGGGTGCAACGATGAACGATCACGCATGGTTGGAAGGTCAAAAGAACGGGCGGATTGACAGGCTTCGGGGGGCCAAGAATGAACACGCTTGGATCGTTCTACTAAACGAGGGATATTCTCGCAGTTACTCCCTCGGATACCGCCACGGTTGGACACGTCCGAATGAGGGGCCACTGTGAGAACAGCAGGCTGGACACCGGGAGCAACTTAGCGAAAATGCGACTTTTCAGGCGCTCCAGACCAACTTCTTTTGGAGCTTGTTGTGCCGGCTTATGCAACTCAAATTCTTATCAAGATCGTCCCGGAGCGTAATAGCCTGATCGGGTCAAGATTGTCGTCCCTCGTACCGAGCAGCGAAGCTTGATTCGGTGGAACGATCCGTTCGGGGTTAGATCGGAAGGTTTGTAAACGAGTCGGTATTCATTTCTTTGATCCGCATCGATCGTCTCTACATCTCGCGATATTTGGTCATCATTTGGATTCAGGAAAAGTCGGCCTCCGCTCTTGGTCACGAGCTCGTTTAAGGTCTTCCCACCTCTAGAAGCTCCCCTGGAATTCCACTGGTTCGTGAAAATGTAAATCGCCGTTCGCGTCCGCTGGCACATGTCGATGACATCGTCGATTCGAGCATGGCTGGCGTTGTCAATTCCGTCAGTAAACAGCAAGATGAAGTTGCCGGTCACAGCCCCACGATCAATATTCCACCGATCACGACAAGTCTTATAGAGCGAATCGAAGATAGCGGTACCCGAATTCTCGACTCCCTGGCTTTCCGCGACCGACTGTATGCCTAGTGCAATCGCTTCAGGGCGATCAGTCCAGTCCTGAGTCAAATTCGTTTTGGTGTTGAAGCCAATTACAAACGCCCTGTCTGTCCCCTTCTTGAGCAAATGAGTAGCATAAAGGTTTGCGATGGAAGCATTGTGGTCCAAGTCTTCGAGCATGGATCCGCTCGTGTCAAACAGGAAACCGGCGCGAATGGGCAGGTTATGATACGACTGTAACGAGAGCAATTTCTTTTGCGGTTGTCCGTTATCGAAGAGTCGTAAATCCTCTTGCGTTAGGTTGTCTATAGCCGAGCCTCGAGAGTCAGAGACGTGGAAGGTAATGCTCACCTCATTCACCGGCACAGTAAGCGTGTATGCGCTGTCCTGCTCGGCCGTCCGTCCGAGGGGATTAGAGGCAGCAGACACGTACGAGTGGCTCGATACGATGAGCATGAAGCCCAGCAGTGACAGTCTGATACCCATGACTATGGTCAGGATATATGCTTCGTGACTGAAAAACTTCATGGGGCCCCGTGGTCGAGGTTTCCGAAAAGCTGACTATTGCAGGCCCTATGGAGAATCACCTCCGAGCCGCCGGTCATCCGCTCTCATTGCTCGGACGAGTGCCTTGGCGGTTTGTCGTCACTCGAGAATCGCTACTGGTCACATCTGCGTTTCCAGGTACGAATCCGTCGGATCCTGGTTTGGAGAGAATTCATCAGTGTCCCAAGGGTACCTTTGGAATGGCAACAACTGGCGAAGACGAGTCTCGAGCGATTTCAGGAGTTTACTCGGAGTGGAGCGTAGTGATCGGATCGAGGCGCATGGCGCGCAGCGCTGGGATGTAGCTGGCGGCGAGCGCGACGGTGGCAAGCACAAGGGTGACGCCCACGAAGGTGGGCAGATCGGTAGGCGACACGCCGTAGAGCAGGCCGGCCATAAGGTGAGAGACGATGAGCGCACCCACCAGACCCACACCGGCGCCAGCGGTGGCCAGACCGAGGCCCTGACGCAGGACCATCTTGAGGATATTGCCTCTTTGTGCGCCCAGTGCCAGGCGAATGGCCATCTCCCGTCTTTGCTCATTGACCACGTAGGAGATGGTTCCGTAGATTCCAAGTCCGGCGAGCAGCAAGGCAGTGGCGGCAAACAACGCAACCAGTTCCATCGTGAATCGCCGCACTGACAGCGAAGCGGAGAGCACATCATCAAGTGTCTCCGCCTGGAAGACCGGTAGTTCGGCATCGACGGACTGGATCTGTTTACGCACTTGCGCAGAGATGGCGCCGGGATCGAGTTGCCCGCGAAGGAAGATGGCGAGATCTTTGGCTGGGCGCTGGTACACGTTGAGGTAGATCTGCGGAATGCCGGCATCCGCCAGCGATTCTGTGCGCGCATCCGCAATCAGGCCGACTATCGTGGTCCAGACTGGCTTGGCGGGGTCCAACCGGAAGCGTTGGCCTAGCGGCTCCTGGTTGGGCCAGTAGGTGCGAGCCGCGGCCTCATTGATGACCGCGATCGAGGGCTTATCCTCAAGGTCTTGGTCGCTCAAAAGGCGTCCGCGCAATACCGTCATGCCCAACAGGTGAAAGTATTCGGGCGAAACGATGGCAGTATCGATACGCGGAACCTGATTGCTCTTCGTCTCGTGGCCTTCGCGGATCAATGGAAACAAGTTGAGATCGCTGCGGCCGTGCCCCAGGGGAAGAGCCGCCACATCGCCGACGGCCGTTTCTTCTACGCCCGGCAGGGTCCGGCTACGGCGAAGAATCTCGCGCAGCAACACCGATTCCTGGGTGGCGGTTCCGTAAATGTCCGTCTTGGGATCGTTCGGCACCGGCAACCAGGTTTGGACCGCCATAACGCGGTCGGGATCAAAACCGAGCCGCACTTTGAACAAGTCCCAGAAACTGCGCAGCAGAAGGCCCGCGGCGACCATCAGCACCAACGAGAGCGCCAATTCACTGATTACCAGAATGCGGCGGGTGCGCGAGCGTTCCGGGGAACCCTTGGAGGCACGGAGCACGCCGGTCAAATCAACACGGCTCATGAGCCACGCGGGAGCAAGCCCGAAGATGGTTCCGGCTGTGACAGAGACGACGCCGGCAAACCCCAGCACGCCCCAGTTGATCGATATGTCATTGAGGCGTGGGAGGCTCTCTGGAACAAGTTGCAGCAGGAATTGCCTGGTGCAGAAGAGAATCGCAAAACCAGTGATCCCGCCCAGCAGGAATAGCAGCAAACTCTCGGTCAGGAGTTGGCGGATGAGACGCGTTCTTGCGGCTCCCAGAGCTTGGCGAACCGCGATCTCACGTCCTCGCGCACTGGCACGGGCAAGCAGAAGATTGGCGACGTTCACGCAGCTGATCAAGAGGACCAATCCCACCGCGCCGAACAGCATAATAAGAGCCTGGCGAACGCTGCCGACCACAGTTTCGCTGAGCGGAATAAGGCGTATCGTCCATGCGGCTTGTGGCGGATACTCCTCTGGAAATTGCATTTTCAACGCTGCAACGAGTGCATCGAGGTGTCCCTGCGCCGCGGCGATCGAGAGACCAGGTTTCAGGCGCGCAATGGTCCCCACAGTCAAACGTGAACTGCGCACCGGAGGCGGAGCCGGCAGAGCAGCAAAACCGCTTGCCGCCCACAGTTCGGTATTCCGCTCCTCACTGGTTCGGCCCTGATCGCGAAAACCGGCCGGCATGACGCCGACGACATGATAAGCATCGTTGTCCAGGCGCAACGTTCTGCTAAGAATGTGGGGGTCGGCTCCGAATGCCCTTTTCCAGAGCCCATCGCTGATCACGACCTCCAGGTTGAAGCCGGGGGTGGTATCGTGAGCATCGAACGTGCGGCCCAACTGCGCTTCGACACCCAGCACTCCGAAGTAATTAGGAGTAACCGGCTTGAAGACGATACGCGTGGGCTGTGCGCTGCCAGTGAGGTTCACGGACCCGAACCCGTAAATTGACACATATTGGAAAATCCCGGAGTTCTGTAAGTCTTTCAACTCAGGGATGGAGATGCCGACGTCCTGCGCGCCTACGCCCGGAAGGTTGTCCTCGAGGCGCACCAACTCTGTGGGGTTTGGGTACGGCAGAGGGTGCAACAGCGTGGCGTCGATAACGCTATAGATCGCGGTCGTGGCTCCGACGCCCAAGGCCATGGTGGCGATCGCAACGAAGGCGAATCCAGGCGATTTTTGCAGCATGCGAACCGCGTACCGCAGGTCGAGAAACAGATTCTCGATGAGGGGGAAGCTTTGCTCAGCGTGGTGGTGTTCGCGTATCGCTTCAACCGCACCAAGCCTGACTGCGGCCTGCCGCCGCGCCTCGGCGGGTGACATACCGGCGCGTAGATTCTCCTCTGTCTGGAACGCAAGATGTTCGGCGATCTCTGCCCGCAAGCGTTGGTCGGCACGCCGCATTGTCGCGAAATTCGACAGGCGTATCAAGAAGCGTCGCAGGAATTTCATGCCAGATCCTCCGCTTTGACCTTGAAAAAGCGCGCGATGATGGCCGCGGTTTGCTCCCAATCGCGGGTCTCTGCCTGCAGTTGCCTGCGGCCGGCCCCGGTTATGCGATAGAAGCGGGCTCGCCGGTTGTTTTCCGATGTGCCCCATTGCGAAGCAATCGAGCCTTCATGCTCCAGCTTCAGCAGTAAGGGATAAAGGGTGCCCTGGTTGACGGCCAGAAGATCTCCACTAATCTGCTCAATGCGCCGGGCAATACCGTAGCCGTGCTGCGGCCCCAGGACATCAAGTGTCTTGAGCACCATCAGCGCAAGCGTTCCTTGCAAGACGTCCGGCTTTTCTTTCATGGGAAATTCAACCTTTAGGTTTCCAACAGGAATGATGGCACGGTTCCTTTTGGAAAACAACAGGAATTTTGGCGCTATTCCGACGACAAATCCAGAAGGGACCTTTCCTTTTCGTTTCCCTGGCTCGGTTTGATCGTAACGGAGGTTCGCTGCGCTGTCGCGAGGCCGAGAGGTAATATCGAGACGAGATGACAGATGATAAACAGAACCCACACCGCGGTGACGGGATGCTGGTAGACGTTCTCCTCTTCGGGGCGCATCCTGATGATGTCGAATGGGGGGCCGGCGGAACCGTACTGGCGTTAAGGGCGACGGGCACTTCATGCGGTGTTGTGGATCTCACCCGAGGAGAAATGGGATCGAGAGGCACGAGCGAGGAGCGCGACAAAGAGGCGCAGGACGCCGCATCCTGGATGGGTGTCCGGTTTCGTGAAAGCCTCGGCCTGCCTGATTGCGGCGTCATTGATTCGGTAGAGAATCGGCAGCAGATTGCGAGCGTTATCCGACGATACCGTCCGAAGCTGGTACTGGCGCCCTATTGGAAAGACCGCCACCCCGACCATGCGGCGACGGGGCGCCTCATTCGAAATGCCGCCGTCCACTGCACATTGAGAAAGTCGAACGACCCGAATCCACCACACAAGCCTTCGGCTTACCTGTATTATCTGTTGCACCACTTCAAGCGTCCCAGCATCGTCGTCGACATTTCCGACGTCTACCAGAGCAAACTCGAACTGCTTCGGATGCACGCTTCGCAATTTGCAAAAACCGCTGAGGGCTTCGGGGTGTTGCCGCTTGGAATGAACGACTACCTATTCGGGCTTGAATCTCGCGACCGATTTTTCGGTTCGCTGATTAGCGTCCATCACGGGGAAGCCTTTATCAATGAGGTTCCGTTGAAACTTGGCAGTCTCATCGATTTTCCATCGTTTCGCTAGTGGATGGGTACAATTCCACGTTGCCGAGTCGGTTTCTCGGCCAAGTGGATCCAACCGCATTCGTAAACACTGGCCGATATGGGAAGCGATCCGTCTTGATCAATGCAAGGGCCTCATCCACCGATCAAGCGAATCGAGCGGCCGAGCCGCCGGCCCTATTCTGAATGGAGCACGGAAATAAGGTCAGTCCGCGCCGCATTCCTGGCGGGCAAACTGCTTCCCAGCAGGGCGATCAGGGTCATCAGAGCCCACGCGAGCGCAAGGGAGACTGGGTCATGCACCTTGACGCCCACGAGCATGCTCGCGAGAAGGCGGTCCAGGAACCAGGCTCCGGCAATGCCCACAACGCCGCCAGCCAGGATCAGACGCATCGCCTGCATCACGATCAGGCGCAGTAGCTCAGGTCGCGACGAGCCAAGAGCCAGCCGGATCCCCATTTCCTGCCTGCGCTGATTTACCCAATAGGCAAATACTCCGTAGATGCCCACCCCAGCCAGAATCATGGCCAGCACAGCGAATGAGGCAATCAACAGCATCATGAGTCGCTGTTGAGCGACCGACTGCGACATACGCTCGTCCATCGTCTCCACATCAAACAGCGGCTGGTCAGGGTCGACATCGACCACCGCCTTGCGCATGGCGGAGGTAAGCGAACCCGGTTCGACGGTGGTGCGCAGCAGGATGTCTAATTCTTTCTGAGGCATTTGATCAAACGGCAGATAGATCGCAGGCTTGACGGTTCCTGTCAGACCGTCGTAGCGGACGTTCTGCACTATGCCGACGATCGTCATGCGCGTGTATTTATCATGGCCTTCTATATGCGCGCTGTGTTGCCGGAATTGTCGGCCAAGTGCGTCCCCGTTGAAATACTGACGTGCAAATGCCTGGTTCACGATAGCAACCGGAACCGTATCTGCGTTGTCGTCGTCGCTGAATGGGCGGCCTTGAAGCACGCGCGTGCCCGCAGCCCGGAAGTATTGAGGGCTGACGCTGATGGCACAGGCGCGGGGCTGCACCAGGTAGGAAAGCGGAGGTCCGTCTCCGAACGCGAGACGTGGTGTCCTAAGGCAGGATTGGTGCGGAAGAGCGCTGGCGATTGCCGCCGCCTGCACACCGGGGAGAGCCTGCAATCGCGGCAGCAGTTGTTGCACAAAGCTACTCAGCTTTTCCGGCGCCTCCGAGCGGTTGCGTTGTATCTGAGCGGTGAGACACTGGCGGGGGTCAAAGCCGGAGTCGTTTCGCAGCACATTCACAAAACTCCGGATGAGCAGTCCCGCGCCTGTAAGCAGCACCACCGCCAGTCCGATCTCCGCCACCAGCAGAACGCTACGCAAGCGCCCCTGCTGACGACCGGAGGAAGTGCGCCGCGCCGACCCCTGAAGTGCCGTTCGCAAATCGGTCCGCGATGCGCCGATCGCCGGAGCAAGACCAAACAGAATCGTTGTCAATAAAGTCAGCCCTGCCGTAAATGCAAGAACCCAGCCGTTGACCTGGACAGCCGCGCTCAACTTGCCAAAAGGCGCCTGAAGCAGCTCCGCTGTGTACGAGCCTGACGAAAACTCGCCCGGCATTCCGCCCCGGCGAATCAGCCAGGTCACCGCCCCTGCGACTCCCAGTCCCAGGACGGCAGCCATGGCGGCGAGCGTCAGGCTTTCGACCAGAAATTGACGTATGAGCCGCAACCGGCCCGCCCCGAGTGCACCGCGCAACGCCACCTCATGCTCCCGTGCCACGGTACGAGCCAATTGCAAATTCGCGACGTTGGCGCACGCAATCAGCAGCACCGCTCCGACACAGGCCAGCAGAATCAGCAGCGGTTCGCGGTCGTCCCCGGTCAAGTAACGATGCAGAGGTTCGGCGAGCATCTGCCGCCCTTCCGCCCACTGGGCAAAGAACGCCGAATAGCCTTTGACGCGGTTTTCAGTGAATAGCTTTAGCTCCGCCTGTGCCTGTTGGACACTCGCGCCGTTGCGCAGCTGCCCAATGGTCTGTACGGACTCAACGGTGATTTCGGTAGTCACGAGACTCGTGCTGGCGCTTAAACCGGCGGGGATGTAGACATCGGGCTCAATTGCGGGATCGGGGAAGATAAAGTGAGCGGGGAGCACTCCTACGACGGTCCACGCCTTTTCCCCAAGCGTGATCGAACCGCCGATAATACCTGGAGTTGCTGTTGAACTCGCTTTCCCAGAGGCGGTGGCTCAGGAGAGCGACGGCGGGGCCACCCTCGCGATCTTCACTGCTCAGGAAATTTCGCCCTTGCGCTGGAGTGACATGCAGCACAGGAAGCAAGTTCGCGGTAATCCCAACGACCTTCACACGTATAGGATTACCCGTACCCGTCAGATTCTGGTCGCCGCTGTATCCATGGAATGGGTTGAATACATATCCGGCAACCGAGCTAAACGACTTGAGGCTCGACTGCGCGGCCACGAAGTCCGGCGAAACGAGAGGCCCACCGTTCTCCTTGGGCCATGCCACCGAGATTTCCATCAGGCGACTTGAACCCGGATACGGAAGAGGGCGGATCAGCAGTGCGTACACCGCCGAAAAGATCGCGGTGGTGGCTCCGATTCCCAATCCAAGGGTGATCACCGCTGTCCAGGTAAACGCGGGATTGTGCCGCATCTGGCGCAGCCCATAGCGAATATCCTGGATAACCGATTCAACGGTCGTACTCGCACGTTGATCGCGCACGGCCTGCTTCACCTGTTCGGGCCCCCCGCATTCCGCCAAAGCCTGCCTGCGCGCCTCGGTTGGGGAGATTCCGCTCTCAATCTTCTCGTCAGCGACGGCATCCACATAGCTGCGAATCTCCATATCCAGTTCCGTCTCAACCCGTTGCTTATGCAGCAGTGTCCGCAGCGCAGACGTGAGACGCGAGCCCATCCTCATATGGCCTCCTAGTGGCCTGTAACAGCTGATTCGGTAGAGCCGCAGTTCTCACCGGTTGCGCTCCCGTGAGGACGTCTTGTGGCCCGTCCAAGGTGATGAAAATCGTGGATAACCTACGACCCTTCCATCCCTCGTAATAGTTGCCAAGGTAAGCGCAGCCCCCCCTTTGTCATCCCGAGCGCAGCCGAGGGATCTGCAGTTCTTCTTTTCCCACGCAGCACCTACCTTGGAAATGGTCTTTCGACAGAGCGTGGCGTAGTGGAGTGATCCGCGGCTCTACTAAATCAGCTGTTACAGGCCACTAGTTCGCTTTCTGTGCGCTGGCGATGGCGCGCGAGATCGTCGTCCATTGTTCCGTTTCGACGCCCAGCTCGCTCTCCTTTCCTGGTCCGCCGGTAGTATCGTGCACGCCGGTTATTTTCCGACTCCCCCCGAGACGGAACTCATACATCCAGCCTCTTCCATTCGGTGAAGAGCCGGAAAGAGAGAACCGGGCCTGACCTTGAACGTGCCGTCAGTGATCTGCTCGACACGTCGGGCGATCCCCAGCCCATGGAATTCGCCATCGCCAATCGCCTTGAGGATCAGCAGGTCCAGCGTTCCCTGCAGAAGATTTGCCTGATTTCGTTTCAATGCTGCTCTCCTATTGAATGACGATAGGAGTCTAGAGAACGCTCATAAAGAATGTCAATAGAAGTGCAGGCCGGGAAGGCTCATTCGGCGGGGGTTGAGGCTAGCCCACGAGATACCTCCCGACTTTCCAAACACCCTCTAACTACGCTTAAGTCTGTAGACCAGCTCGAGGGTGATCTTGTCGTCGACGCTCATCAGACGCGCTATGGTGGGTTTGTTGAGGCCGAAGGTAGCGAAGTTGAAGGTAGTTTTGGCGCGGCCGGCGATCGTGCCATTACGATTGAAGGTGGCGATGCCCTGGAAGGTGACCTCCTTGGTCACGCCGTGTACGGTGAGATTGCCGGTAATCTGTACGCCGGCCTGGCCGGTGAAGGGGATCATCTTTGGCAGGCCGTCAATTTTCGTCGGAACAAACTCAGCGGTTGGGAACTTGTCCGTCTCGAGTACACGATTGCGGACGTAGCCGTCACGCTGATCCTGGTCGCTCTTGAGGTTGCGCAGGTCGGCGATGAGCTTAGAGGAGCCGGCAGGGATGCTGCCATCCGGCGCGATGACGAGGTTGCCGGAGACGGTAGGGGTGGTGCCCTCGGCGTCATTGGGGAAGTTAATGCCGACGAATTGCTCGGTGACGATGTAAGTTGCCGAAGACCCATCGGAGTCAAGGGTAGCGTTGATGCCCGCAGTCGGCGGCGGCGGTGGCGGCTGGTTGCCGGGAGGCGGGCCCTGCGCGAGGAGTTGGGTTGCGACGGCGAGTACGGCCGCTAAAAGCAGGAAGTGACTGGTCAGGTCAGTCAAGCCTCGATTGGATGCATGCAGTGTCATGTGACGTTCTCCATGGTGCAAAGCTATGATAGATGTGGGCTTGGCTTGTTGGACGGAATAAGGCGTCCAAAGGGTGCAGAATCAGGCTCGCTTCGACATTTTGGCCCGTACAAGCTACTGGCATGATCAGGGCGCTGCTGGCAAATAGTCCCTTTCAAGGGTGCACTGGACCGTGCCGAATTGGAGCGGATCAATCAGTACCGAAGACATAGGGAGGGTTGTCGGCACACGCATCGTTTCCCCGTCGACGTCCTCTCAACCTCGCGAAGCTTTGTCGAGGTGCCGGCAAAACGGGGTTTCGGTAACTTGCCAAGCCTGGCTAATTCACTCGTTGAGCCAACGCATCCGCGTTGATCGCGATCGCATCGCTTGGCAAACAACCTATTAGTAAACACAGCCCTGACATATCGTTACTAATCCGCCTCGATGAGTGGATTTGCGATGATGCGTCTCGTTAAAGTTACGTCAACCGCGAGAGGGGCTGCGATTGTAGAATTGCACGCATGCATTCATAGCGAACGACGGATCGTGCGGCGAGACACAGAACCGCTGTCGAAAAGCAGTAGTCAAATGTGCATGACCGCTAAAACCACTCTTAACTGCAATTCGCAGATCCGAAATTTCTGATGGAGACATTGACCAAATCGAATATGACTCAAATGAAGAACAAAACATTCGACCCCGGCTCGTCAGGAATTCTTGCCCCAGGTCGGCTATTAAAAACGCGGGCATTCCTGTGGGGAGCGCTTCTCTTCGCGATCGTTCTCGGGTTCTTTTTCACTTCGGTCTTAGGCGCGAAATGGATCGGATTGCGTGGGGACTGGTTCTACCTTCCTCCGATCGCCTTACCGCTTCTTGCGTGCTGGGTCTACGCTATCTTGGTCCGACAATTTGAACGGCGGACACCGTGGGAGATCCAGATCAGCCTTCGGCTGCTCTCTGAAGTTCCCTTCGGCTTTCTCGTAGGAGGCGTTTTCATTACAGGGATGTGGCTCGTTCTTTGGAGTCTCAGACTGTACTTCACACATCGCGGGGTATGGTCACGGTGGTTTGATGACCTCCTCTTTGATAGCTATATATCGGCAGTTCTTGAAGAACTCGCTTTTCGCGCCGTGATTCTTCGTATCTTCGCGAGGGTGTGGGGTGTCCGGACCGGAATTATTCTTTCTTCAATCATCTTCGGCCTCGCTCACTTTGCGCATGGTTCTTGGCTCGGCATTTTCGGAATAATCATCAACGCCGGGATAGCGATGGGACTTCTCTATGTGATTACTGGACGCCTATGGATGTCGATTGGCATGCACCTGGGCTATGACTTCATCGAGACCTCTGTGCTCGGTATCGGCAGCAACCATGGGTTCCTTGTCAATACACCAAGAGCAGGTGCGGCAGCATGGCTCACCGGTGGAACGTTCGGGCCCGATGCAGCCGTTCCCGGGATGATTCTCGGGTTGCTTATCAATGCGGCCTTGTGGCACCACGCATTCGGGAGACGAATGACATCGGCTCCAAAGAGCGGGTCTTAAGCTAAAGAAAACTGGCTGATGGGCCTGCTTACTCTCCGACCATATTATCTGCCCCAAACCGACTGTCCGAAAACTAACGGACTTGATCAGTGGCGTAAGTAATGGGAAACGCCCCAGGGCCCTGTGCACGGGGATCTCGGTTCTGGATTTCCGGAGCCATGACGACTTCCCGTTCCTTAATGTCCGGGATATACGTCGACAGGATACCGATTTCCCGTAAAATGAGAGTCTGCAATAGGTATGCTGACAAATGCTGACACCGTAACCCCTCCGTAACCCCTTTCCGGGCGGCGCCGCTGCTCTGGCCCGGCACTTGCGCCGTTCCAGAAAGCAGAGTGCCAAGGAACAGCGAAAGTACGCCGGCTCGGAGGGTACGGGGGGCCGTGCATAAGTTAAGTTTCGTCCCCAAGGAGATTTGCTTTGACGCGACGCTTAGGATTCACGCTATTCCTTGCGTTCGGCTTCGCCGAGGAGCATAGCTAAATGAACAGACGTGATTTTCTTGCCCGCACCAGCAGCGCGTCGATCGGTTTTAGTTTCATGACAAAACTTGTCCCAAGCCGCATGGCAGCTGAGGAAAGCACCTTGGCTGCTGGCGAACAATCCACAAGTACCGCTGCCACAGAGGGCGCAACTCTAGCCGGCACTGCGCCGCTAACAGTAGAGGGCGACTTGGCGGCCCAGATGGTAGAGGGAATCCGACATTTTCTGTTGCACAAGACGGGTCAGGCCGCGGCGGACCGGAAAAGTCTTTGGAAGCACGACTATCGATCGGTAGCGGAGTACAACTTATCCGTTGCATCCAACCGTGATCGCTTCCGCGAGATCATCGGGGCGATGGACCCCCGAGTCGAGCCCAGCTCGCCGCAAATACTCCAGACCATCTCGACGCCGGCTCCCATTTCGCAAACTAAGTATTACAAAATATATCCAATACGCTGGCCTGTGTTTGATGCCGTGGTGGAAGGCTTTGCTGGGTTGGCTGTGGAAGGACTCCTTCTCGAGCCCAACCAACCACCCGTCGCCCGGGTCATCGCCGTTCCTGATGCGGACTGGTCGCCGGAGATGTTGGTTGGCTTGGCGCCAGGAGTCCCACCCGCGGCTCAGTTTGCCCGGCGCTTAGTCGAGAACGGCTGCCAGGTCGTCGTTCCCCTGGTCATCAACCGCGCCGATACCTTCTCCGGCATTCCTGGTATTCAAATGACCAATGAACCGCACCGGGAGTGGATCTACCGCATGGCGTACGAAGCCGGCCATCACCTGATTGGTTTTGAAGTACAAGCAATTTTGGCCGCAGTCGATTGGTTCGCAAGCGAGAACAAGAGCCGTTCCTTACCCGTAGGAATTATTGGATACGGCGAGGGAGGGTTGCTGGCGCTCTATAGCGCCGCTATCGATCAAAGAATTGACGTATCCCTGGTAAGCGGCTACTTCCAGCCGCGAGAAAACCTATGGCAGGAGCCGATTTACCGCGACATATGGGGACTGGTGCAGGAGTTCGGCGATGCCGAACTGGCCAGTCTGATCGCTCCCCGAACGCTCATTATTGAAGCCAGCCAGGGACCGCAGGTAGACGGACCCCCACCGGTCACCGAGGTGCACAAGCAGGCAGCCTGTCCCAACGGAAAGCTCATAGGTCCCGCGCTTGATCGGGTAAAAGAAGAATTGCACCCGTGCACGAACTTTCTTTGCCGCTCTCAAAGCCGAAAACAAATTGGCCTTGGTAATAAGTGGAGAAGGTAAGGGCCTGCCCGGTTCGGATGCCGCCTTGCGGTCCTTCTTGCGCTCCATGGGCGTGAAAGCCGGCTTGGGAGCGGAGGCTGGCCCACCCGTAGACAACCGTCAAAACTATGATCCAATGCCGCGGCTCCATCGACAGTTCGACCAGATGGTGGGCTTCACCCAGGCGTTGGTCCAAAAGTCACCCACGCGACGGAAAGAATTTTGGGCCAACGCAGATGCCTCTTCGATTAAAACCTGGAAAGCGACGACCCAGTTCTATCGCGAATTCGTCTGGGATCATGTCATAGGCCGCATGCCATCACCCAGTCTGCCGCCTCAAGCGCGCACGCGGCTGATCCTGGAGGAACCCAGGTACCGAGGCTATGAGGTTCTTTTGGATGTATGGCCCGACGTATTCGCTTACGGAATACTGCTCCTGCCCAAAGACATCAAGAGCGGCGAGCGGCGCCCCGTCGTGGTCTGCCAGCATGGTCTGGAGGGGCGGTCGAGCGATGTTGCCGATCCCAGGATAGACTCACACTTCTACCATCACTTCGCTGCCAGCCTGGCTGACGAAGGCTTTGTTACCTATGCGCCACAGAACCCTTACATAGGAGAAGACAATTTCCGCATCATTCAGCGTATGGGCCACCCCCTCAAGTTATCTCTCTTCTCCTTCATTATTGGCCAGCACGAACAGACGTTAACCTGGTTGGCTGAGCAGTCATTTGTCGATCCCGAACGAATTGGATTCTACGGTCTTTCTTATGGCGGAAAGACGGCGGTTCGGGTACCGCCATTCCTGGATCGTTACGCTTTGTCGATCTGTGCCGGTGATTTTAACGAGTGGGTCTGGAAAACAACAAACGTGGAGACATCGTACAGCTATCTGCTGACGAAAGAATACGACATGTACGAATTCAACTTCGCGAATGTTGTGAACTATGCGGATCTGGCAAATCTTATGGCGCCCCGGCCTTTCATGGTTGAGCGAGGACACGATGATCCGGTGGGCATGGACGAGTGGATCGCTTACGAGTACGCCAGGGTCCGGCAGTTCTACGACAAGATGGGTATTGGGGATAAGACAGAGATAGAGTTCTTCAACGGGCCACACACAATACACGGGGTGGGCACATTTGAATTCTTGCGCCGGCATCTAAAGTGGCCGGCATCTTCTTCTCAGCTCAAATCCTGAACCGTTGCAACCTCAAGCGGGTTGAATGCTCCGTCCCCAGGCGTATTCGTTAGGCCGCCGGCTTTTCGTTTGCAGCGACTCCGGCAGCTCAATCTTGAGACCGGTTGCGCTGAGCATGAAATCGTTTTGCGGGCACTTCGTTATGCAGGCCACTCGGCATCAATATCGCGCGTCGACAGTGCTTTGCGCTGAAGGCAGGTTGAAACCAGAAGTTCGTTGAACGGCAAATGTCTGTCGTGTTAGACTTCGGCCACTCCGGCACATACACAGCTCATCTCGATTGCCCCCGCAACGAGCAACCGGCAGAGGATCTGAACCATGGCTTCAATCCCTCAGGAATCGCTCGCGCGTCCGCTTAGTAGCCCTTTCACTGGCCGAAACGGTCTGCTGGACAGGTATTTCTATTTCGCCATGTCGCTGTTCGTCGCAGCGATCGTGGTCTGGGGCTTCAGCCACTCCGTCAACGCCAGTCTCTTCCATGCGGCTGTGCCCCGGCCCCTGCTCCTCTGGATTCATGCGGCCGTATTCTCGGGGTGGGTTGTCTTCTTCATTTTCCAGTCCACGCTGATCCGCACGCACCGTGTGCGCTGGCACCGCACCATGGGCTGGTTCGGCGCCGCGCTCGGGACCACCATGGTTTTCCTTGGCACGGCCACGGCCATCGTGATGGGGCGCTTCGATACCGTCCGGCTGCACGTGCCGGACGCGGACGCATTTCTGATCGTCCCGTTCTTTGACATGGTCGCCTTTGCCGCCTGTTTCGGCCTCGCCGTCTACTGGCGCAGGAAGTCCGAGCTTCATCGCCGGCTCATCTTCATTGCCACCTGCGGGCTGCTCGATGCAGCTTTCGGCCGGACCGACTATCTGTACAACCACGACCTCACGTTTGTGTGTCTGGACGGTGTCATCCTTCTCGGCGTCGCGCGCGATCTTCTCGTGAACCGCCGCATCCACCCGGTGTATCGGATCGCGCTGCCGGTGCTGGTGGTTTCTCAGGCTTTTGTCGTCCACACATTTCGCAGCGGTTCATGGTGGTGGGTCAGGATCGGCCACGCCATCCTGCAATAGCGGGCGCCGGCAGGCCGAAACAAGAAAACGAATGCGATCAAGCGCGTTACTTCTATTTTCAAGCTTCGCCGTTTGCCTTGCGTCGGCCCTCCTTACCGGGGTAGCACAGGGCACAACCGCAGTGGTCCCGCAAGTGCAGGTCACCTTTTATTCCAGCGGGAGCTTCCTGAAGTCTGCTATGCCTGGCTATAAATATGGGAAATTCTCGGGCAGGATCATGGACGAAAAAGGTCAACTCGCGATGCTTACGCCCGGTCACTTTATCACTTTCAATCTTGACCCGGGCCAGCACATCCTGTCTGCAAATTCGTGGATGATACCGAGCCCGGAAGCCGGTGGACACCTGAAGATCGATCTTGTCTCCGGTCGGCACTACTACATCGGCACCTATCTGGAGCCGCTGTTCGTCGCCTCTAAGTTTCGCATCGAGCAACGTACCTGCCAGGAAGCACAGCAGGATAACAAGAGCGCAAAGCCCCTTGAACAAAAGCACATCAAGGAATACGGCCTCGCGAGAGTTGTCGTCGAAAGCTCCTTTCCAACATGTCCTTAAACGCATCTTTAAATATCAAGATGCAAACGGCTATTAGGGGCAGCTCCCAAAAAGTCACCTTATCGGTAACTTCAATTCGGCGAGCTTTTGCCCTCTTCAGCCGGCCGGAGATATTCGTTTTTACTTCTCCCTTTGGTGGAAACTTCCCGTATGCTTGTCCCTATCGAATTCCGGAGGTTGGCGATGGACATACAAGAAGAATTGATAGCCGAGTACGGCCGTGAACTTGTCTCGACGCGAAAGATGCTGGATTCGATTCCAGCCGATGCCGATCTGAACTGGAAGGCCAACCCGAAATCCATGACGCTGGGCCGTCTTGCCGCTCATGTCGCAGAAACGGCAGGAGCATGGGGCGTTGACACGCTATGTAAAAACGGCCTGAACTTCGATATGGCCAGCTACAAGCCCTGGGACCCAGCAAGCAAAGCTGAAGTCCTGGATAGGTTCGACCAGGACACGTCGAAAGTAAAGCAGATTCTCGCCAGCATCGATCCAGCCAGATGGAACGACAACTGGAAGATGACGGCTGGCGACCAGATCTGGATCGACGATTCGCGCTATGTCGTCTTCCGTACCTGGGTACTTAATCACCTCATTCATCACCGCGCGCAGTTGGGCCGCGACCTTCGTGCGCTGGGCGCTCCCATCCCCGGCATGTACGGTCCCTCAGCCGACGAGGGCTGAGCGAAAACGTCTCGTCCACGCCGCCTGTGGGTATCTGGACATGGAGGTTGGATTCCTGTGCGCTCCTCGAGCACAGCGGGCGCCAATTGAAATCCGAGCGCAAACACATCCAAACCGGGGATGAGCATGAGTCTTAGTCAGCTGAGGGTCAAGCGGAGGCCGGTCGCGTGTGGAACGGTGACGGTGTACTTGCCGTGCTTGAGACGGCCAGGTTCGGGCAGACCGCGTGATGTGAGCTTCGCGGCTATCGAGAGCCGGCGCATGCAGGGTTTCGGTCTCCACCTTTCCGCTTCTGCCGCTTCCAAAGTCCAGGCTCAGGATCGAGATCCTTTTCCGCGTCCTTGTTCAGGATGATGACCGATAGCTGCCCGCCGGGGAGTTTGGCCGCGTAGGCGGTCGCGTCGACTCCCGCCGCCTGAAGCTGCGAGGAGAAATCGCCCTGGAGAAACGAGCCTCCGCTCAGCGACCCGGCAAACTTGAGCCCATAGGCAACCGGCTCCATCACGTACTCCGAGCCGAAGGTCGCGATCGGCGTGTAGAAGGGGTGAGGATGCGCCGCGATCTGCTCCGGGGTTTCGCCTTTGTCTTTGAGCAGGACGTCGCCGGGCAGAAAACCTCCAACCGAGTTTGCGACGGATTTGCCCGTACCGCCGTGCAGATTGATCCCGGAATAGTTGTTGCTGGCCAGCAAGAGCGAATAGTCGGCGGACCACAGCGCCGCCGCGAAGACGTCCGACACGCCTGGCTTGCCTCCGCGATAGCAAGTGTTGCCTTCGGTCATGCGCACGCGGACGCCCATCTTGTCGGCCGCGGCGGTCGCGATATCCGCGGTCTTCTGAACCTTGGCCATGGTCGCCGGCTTCAGCAGGTTGGGAATGTTGACCTCAGGATTGGTGGCCGGCCCGCCGAAGTAGTAATGGTGCGTGAGCGTTGTCACCTGCGGCGGATTCTCGATCGAAGGCCACAAGTCGGCGATCTCGGTCAGCCACGCTACATTGGCGGCCACGTCCGGCATCCCGAACTTCGCTTCCGGCACGCGGGCCGTGATGGCGCGAGCGAGCGTGAGCCACTCGTCGAGATAAGTTTTCGCGGACCATGTCTTCGGATCGCGCAAGTGGCGGCCGAACAGGTCCACCTCGTTGCCGATCTGGAAGTACTGCAGGCTGGGGCCGAGGGTCTTTGCCACGAACTCGGCTTCCTCCGCGGCGCGCTCGGGCGTATTGGTTCCCATCCCGATGCCATAGAGGCAGGTCCAGCCGGTCGCCTTCAGAAAACCCGCCAGGTTGCGCACCGCCTCGGGTGTCACGGCGTAGTACTGGGCTTTGGGCTCGCCTTCGACCTCGCGGGTGTGCGGGTGCTCGGGTTCCGGAGAGTTGGGCGTGGGTTTCCAATAGGCAAACTCGCTGGTGTTGCCGCCCAGGCGCAGCACGCCGCGAGGGCCAGCGCTTTGAACGCGCGATCAATCCGGTATTGCCGCAGAGAAGAAACTCGGATCGGCGAGTTGCTGCACTTCGTAGGACAGGCCGACAAAGTCGGCAGGCATGTGCGCGCCTGTCGCCTCAGCGGGAATCTTGAGAGTGACCTGGGTTCCCGGCTGGCTTTGTGCGCGAAGGCGGGTTGCGGCGACAGAAAAGCGGCGGTGGCGAGAAATCTGCGTCGGCTGATCGGGGTCATCGTAGTCGATGGGTAAGGGCGCGAAACGATCCAGTTTTCATTCCCATCACTCCCAGTATAGGTCCGATCCCGCCCCAAAGAGCGCGATGCGTTCGCCGACTTGCCGGTACAAATTCCCTGGGCTGCAGCGTCACGACAATAGAAATCTCTGCGTCCAAGCGCATTAAGAGGGATATAAATGTTCAATATTGCACATGGCGCTCAAAAGGAGAACAATCCGGCGATTATGCTCGAATGGCGGCGATCGGGAGCCAATCATTAGCGGGGCGCGTTCCACCTTCTGTACACTTAAGTCTGTGACCGGAGTAGCTGAATCTGACCTCTTTCGACGTTGCTACCCATCGCGTCAGCCAGCCGGTCTTTGCCGGCTAGTTAAATACAAGCGAATCCACGGTGGAGGAGTGGGAGACCGGAGCTAAGAGACCGAGCGGTATGGCTCTCCAACGCTTCGCCGTCACACACCGAGGTGGGAGCCGTATGCGGGAAAGCCGCACGTTCGGTTCTGTGCGGTGGGCGCATCGTAATATGCGTCCCTACCGCGATCGGTATCTCCGCCTATTTCTATACAATTCACAGGATCAGGAGGCGCAGGATGGCGTCGCTCCAAAACATGATGCCGATGATTGTCGGTAATCCCAATCCAATTAACAGTGCTATCACGCTTTATCAAAATCAGATGCTTGATTCGGCGAACCAGGATTCCGTCGATGACTTTCTCGATGTGTTGTTCAGGACGCTGCAAATCAGGCTGCGTGGCATTGTGCCCCTGCTGAGAAATCTGAACAACGGGCAGGGGTCACCGTACTTTGCACAGATCGATCGACACTGGTTCGCGTTTGAGATGGCCTTGCGGCTGTATCAACCTTCTCTGATTTCGCAGAATCGCGATGCGAACAACGGCATGAACCTGTGCGGCCCAAACATGGCGATCCTCGACTTTGCCAAGCGAGATATCGAGGGATACGTACGATACGCAGTCAGCCTGTTTGAAACCGGCTCCGGCAAGTTTTTTAACCGGCCGGTGCAGCCATCGAGAGGCATTCTCACGCGCACGCCGACTGCCATTAGTTGTGCGGATTACATCACCATTGCGAGCCTCCGCAATTCGCCCAATGTCATCACGGATGCAGGGAGCTACTGGGAGCCGATCCGGATTCTCACCAAGCCGGGGCTTATGGTGAACTGGCTCAAGCAGGCAGGCTACAGCCTGGTTCTCGATCGCACCCAGATCAATGTCACGATTCCGATGATGATCTTGGACGTGCTGACGCCGCACCCGATCCACAGCCAAAGCACCGGAACGCAGAACCTGAACCTGAATCATCTGCAAAACCTTGCTCTCGATATTCAAAGCGGCCGAACCGTATTTCTGTTGGGAAGCGTAACCCTGGGAGGCCTTGTAAACAACCAGATCACCGTTCCGCAATATACCGCTCTGACCGCAACTCCAAGAAGCTCCATGGATCTGCACTGGATGCTGGTCCAGCAGTTACAGGCCGGCGTCGCCAACGTCACGGTTCAAATGCATAGCTACGGCAACACGCCCGCTGCTGTTGTGATTCCCACGCAGGCCTTTCTGTGGGGGTACAACGGATTTGTGTCGGGCGATCCGGCCGGGTTGTAAGGGTGGGATGCCAGTTGGTGGGGATCTGCAAGGCGGGAGTTATTCGAAGCCCAGATTTTCGTGCTGCGCACGGAAATCGTGTGCCGATCTAAGCAGTAGCCATCATCCCATGCTCCGGTGATCTTTACTGGGTTTATTTCGATCGGCAAGTGTCTCCTCCGCCGCCTAACTTTTACTGAGGGTCGCCAATCAAAACCGGAAGATAAAGGGATATGATACCTATCCCCTAACACCCACACCGGCCGGCTGCTGGGATCGGCGGAGTTCACGCACGCACTGGAAAGAGAAACCAAGCACCGCTTGAGGGTTATTGCGTCTGGAAGCTGTGAAGAAATCTTGTTTTGAACCGAAATCGTGTGCAACGTGGTTTGAGGTTTGCGATGCTGCGATTTGGAGTAAGACTCGCGGCCCTGGAGCGGCGTAAAGCGGAGCTGGAGCGATCAGTGCGCGTGTGCATGCTGCGGGAGACGAAGCGATAGTTTCACGCCCAAGCAGCCACTTGAGCTTTAAAGTTGCGGCGTATGCTGAACCGGCGAATGAGATTGTAGCTAAGACATGCCCAAGTTGCTTCTATCGAGGTCTTAAGCCTTCCACGGCAACGGAATTGCCTTAACCCGCAACGCTCCTTGAGCCACGCATGTGGGAACTCAGCTATCTGGGAGCGCTGACGATAGATTCGCTTTGCTGCTTCGGTTTCCATCTTGGCTTTGAAGGCGGCACTCGCCGGCGGGTCTTCGTTGCGGCTGATCGAGCGAGCCCATCCTGGCCTTTGCTTCTTCGGTCCGCATTGGTCTCGGAGCGCACAACGGCGGCAAGTCGCCTTGGATGCACGATAGACGTGGGTCCGTACTCCATTCTCTTGCTCTTTGATCTTCAGCAAGGTGAGTAGATTTCCCGCCGGGCAAGAGTACACGTCACGGGCTGCGTCATAGGGAAAAGCACTGCTGATGAAGTTTCCACAACGACCGTGCGCGTCCTGCTCAGAGGGCTTCCAGGTATCATGCCAGGAGCCGTAAAAGTCCACTCCTGCATCGGCCGTCGCTTGCACGGAGGCGTGGTTGGTGTAGTTGCCGTCGGCTACCAACTGTGTCGGCAAAATTCCCAGTTGCTCCTCGCAGCGCTTCAGGGCGGCATCGACCTGACGGTAGTCGATGGCGTCTGTGGTCGCTTCTACATTGACCACCAGGCCGTGAGCAGTGTCAGTCATAAGCTGCACATTGAAGCTGGGAACCGTGCCTCCCTCCCCGTTGCGCATAACATGAGCTTCTGGATCGGTCGTCGAGGCGCGAGCAGTAGATTGACCCCGAGTATGTCGCTTTCCCTCTTGTAGTCGTTCCACTTCGCGCAGCGCCGCTTCCAGACGGCTAACTCGCTGTCGCGCGGCACGCCGCTGCGCGGCCGCTCTGCGCGCTGATAGCTTCTCTTCTTGCGCCGCCTGCTCATTCATCGTCTGCACCTGCTCACGCGCCAACGCCAGATGCGCTTCGATCTTGTCCTTGCGACGAAATGTGTTCCCGCTAGCGTTCGCCTTGATTTTGGTGCCATCTAACGTGAACCGCTCCATGGTGATCAACCCCTCGGCGCTGAGCATGCCCACTACCTGCACGAACAGGTCATCAACGGCTTCCTTATGATCGGAGCGAAACCCGGCAAGGGTCCGATGAGAAATCGGCTGCAATCCGCAAAGCCATGCAAAGCCAGGTTCGTATGCGCATTTTCGCGCTACCTCCCGAGCCGAACTGACTCCCCGGCTATAAGCGTATAGCCATAAGCTGATCAGTAGCTGAGGTGCTGTATGATCACGACCAGCATGACCTTCCACGGCAGAGATCTCGCTGTAATAATGACTGAGATCCAGGCGCCCGACTAGCTCCCATATACCTCGCGCACTGTGGTCTGGTTCGATCAGGTTTTCCACGTCGACGGAATGGAGAAGTAGTTGGGAGCGATCAATCGATGCCAGGCGAGGTGAAGGACGTGATGTGTTCACCACCGCAGTCTAGCCGCAACCACCCGTAAGCAATAGTTCCTTATCGGGTCCATCCCCGTCGATTTCTTCACAGCTTCCTGTCCCGAAACTCCTCTATCCGTGTCCTGTCTGTTGAGACGCCTGTACTGCTAGAAAATGACCGGGCAAAGCGTTTTAACCGTTTCTTGTCAGCCGCCTCCGGGCGGTTTTCGTTTTTGGTGTGCCCTTCGTATCATCCCATTCGAGTAGATCCGTGCGCCGCCACTTACCTGAACTTTTTGCCATCTTTCACGCCTGCCGAGCCATCGCAAGGTCCACGATCTCCCCGATCATTTGGGTATAGGAGAGGCCGGATTTCTTCGCGGCCATGGCAAACTCCTGCGCGCTCGAGAGCCATGGGTTCGGATTCGCTTCGATGACATAAACCTCGCCCTTGCTCGATATGCGCATGTCGATGCGCCCATAATCGCGAAGCTTGACGGCGCGATAGGCCTTGATCGCGATCTCGGTGAGCTTGGTTACGGTTTCTTCATCGAGGTCTTCGGCGATCGCCGATTTCGTCAGCTTATAGGCTTCCGTGTCTTTCTCGAATTTCACATCCTGGCTGGCGATCCTGGGCATGCCCTTGGGAAGCTTCGAAAGGTCAAGTTCCACCAGCGGAAGTGCATGTGCGTTCTCGTAATTGCCGAGGATGGCGGCGTAGATCTCGCGTCCTTCGATGTACTCCTCGATCAACGCAGGAGAATCGAATTCCGTCTGTATATAGGAGAGGCGCTCCATCAACTCCTTCACGCTGGTAACTACGGCAGCGGCATCGATGCCGATGGATCCATCTTCGGAGGTGGGTTTCACGATGAGTGGGAACGAGATGTCATGTGCGTGGTCGATGGTGCCGCGATAGGCTGTCGCGAAGTAGGGCGACTGAATCCCGTGAAAAGCGAACATCTTCTTGGCGATCGATTTGTCCTGCGCAAGAATGTTCGCGTGCGGTCCCGCGCCGGTGTAAGGGATATCGAGCATATCCAGGAATGCAGTGACCTGCATCTCCTTGGTGTTATCGCCCGCATAGGATTCCGTGAGGTTGAAAATGAGATCGGCGCCACATTTGGCGAGTCCGAGCAGTGATTGCGAGCGGCCGTTGAGAACGTAATACGACGGCTCATGACCGAGCTTCTCCAGGGCTTCGAAGATCTCTTCGCGGTCGTGCTTTACCGGCTTCTTCTTGCGTTCCTTTTGCCCCTTGCGCTTGCGCGGTGCAGGAACTTCTTCCTGCACTTCAGCAGGTTCTTCTTCCCACAAGTCGTACAGCACGGTGACTTTCAACTTCGTTCCAGTCATGCGACCTCCAATCGGAGTGACGGCAGCTGCCGGCACCGGATTTCCTGCCACGCAGCACAGGACACAACCAAGTGTGCGGCTTTCATTAAGGAAAGCCGCATGAAGTTCGTCGGCGCCACCAATCTCAACAGGAAATCCGGCCACGCCTCAGGGATGAATGAACTTCCCACGGATCAGGTAATTCATTGAGAGTGCGGTTGTGTATACCGTGAACTCCGTGAGGTACTCGGACTCGCGTCGAACGTCCACGCGCAGACCCAGGTCCTCAACACGCTTGCAGATGGCTTCCACGAGTCGCTTGACGATCGGACGTTGCACGCCGCTCCAATACGCGACCTTGTCGACAATGGGCTTGCGATGCTGACGCAACATCTCCTGGGCGGGCCGCACGCCCTTACGTCGCTTGCGGGAGATATTGAAGATGTCCGCCAGGTCGGTATCCAGCGCGAGTTCCTCCACCGGAATCTCCTCCGGCAGGCTGAGACGATAGAACTCGCCGACCGTCGATTCCATCTCATCGACGGTGATGTCGGTGCGGCCGCGACGCCGGATGGGTTCGACATCTCCGACTTTTCGCGCCATGCGATCGACGTATTGCAGCTTGCTCAGCGCGCCCCAACCTTCGTAGCGCTTTCGCCATTGCGAGCGAGGCGTGAGCCAGACCGCAAACGTTTCTGCAAAATCTTCATCCGGATGCTTCTGCGCGTACCACCCGGCCATGTGGCGAACAAACTTCCGCGAGAACGGTATGGGACGGTAATTATCGCGATATGCGCGGCGAAACGGACCGAAGAGATCGCGCCACTCAGCCGACTTGTATAGCTGGTACGCGTAATTGAATGCGTGTCCGGCCTCATGACGCATGTACATCATGATCTCGCGAGCGTCTTCCAGGTCGTTCATATCGCGCTCAAGCTGTGCCAGGTCCGGGTTGGCCAGATAGAACGGAATGCCGATGACGGGCTCGCCAGAGGGACATCCCCATTCATCGGTGAGATAACAAAGCGGACGGAACTTGTGGATGCCCTTGGCTTCCAGTTCGCGATAAAGCTGCTGAACGAATCGTTCGAGCGGAGAACCCTCGAGTTTGAGCCCGAGTTCGCGAATGGGCTTGGCGAGTATCTCCTGGAATTCCGTTCGGGTTTTCTCGAAATTGCGCACTGGGCTATTCAGAGTTCTATACCACGGAACCAGATTTGGCACGGCAAGGCGTATCGCTTATGCACATAGTATTGTGGGCACGCCTGGTTCTGGAACATCCATCTCATAAGGAGGACACAGGGACAGCATACCTATGGCCGGCGAGTCCACGAGGGACTGTTCGTCTGTGGGGACACGAACCTCGACTCTTCCGTCCGAGCGAAGAAGAGATTGGTAACGGAGCATCTCCCGGCGCTCGCGGCCGGTGAGACGGAGCATGCCCGTGGGTGCGCAGGAGCTTTCAAAGGCATAGAGCCGGTCGCCGTGCAGTCCGGCCTCGGTCAGATAGCATCGCTCAACCGCTTCACCAACCATGCTCTTCACCACGTAGCGGTGAATGGATTGGATGAAGCGATTTGTCCGGCCTGGTTTTCTGTACCGCAACGGCCTCGCGTCGAATGCAGAAAAGCATACCTCAGGGGCAAAAGCCCACCGGTGCGGGGGGGCTTAATGCGCATAGTGCGCTTAATGCGCACACTTCCCCCCGCGCTGTTGGCGGCGGCCGATGGATCTACCGACAGCAAAAAAGGGACCGACAGCACGATCTCCTGGTAGCTTTCGTGTTGGGGCAACTGTGACCAACCTCCAGCACGGATTTGGGTGTTCACGCGAACGTCCAGTCTTGACAAGTTTCTTCGCACCAGCGCGGTCTTTGCGTGATGGGGTGGAAAGAACGCATAACTCTCTTACTCGCAGAAGAAGAGAAAAATGCTCTCATCTGCGTCCGGCATGTTTGGCAACCGAACAAGAGATTAATTTCCCTGAACGAAACCATCACAGATCGCATCAATAGACGGTATCCCCTCGCTATAGCGGTTTGACGATAGGTGTATCCGGTAAAAACGCCTCCCACGGGGCTTTTCACCAGGAAAAGCCCCACTTCACTGAGGCCGGATCGGACACAGTAATCGTGAAACCGCTTTAGCAGAAGCCTCTACATGTGCGAAGTGCCTTGATGACGTTCAATAGACCACGCCCACAGCATTCAATTTTGCCGATCCCGGCGTCAAAAGCTCCAAAGATGACAAACCGGCGTATGGTATTGGACCTTGCTGCCCGCGGAAGAGATCAGCGAGCCTGTCAGGCGGCAACATGCTCATCCTGGACTGGGAGTCTACCGCAATTGTGTGCACCTTCATAGTCAATGGTCTTACGCGTTTTCCCTCCGCCATAGGCCGGCCGCTTCTAGCGGATCCCGTTGAGCCGCTCAGCTTCTTTCGTTCGCCGCAAACCCTCTTGGGCCTCGCGGTTATTGGGCTCACAACCGAGCACCTCGTTGTACTGCCGGATCGCGGCATCGTACTGACCCCTATCTCTATTGGTTTCAGCCAGGCTGAGGTAGTTGGGTATCAGGCCGGCGATGGAGCAATCGTGAACCCGCGGCGCCGGCTTAAGAATTCCGTCGGGAGACGTTGGGTTTAGAGCGTGGGGGACGGCAGTTGGAGCAACCGTTGGCCGCTTCGACTCACCGGGGGGCTTGGGACTTGGAAGCGCGGCGGGGGGATTAGGACTTGGCGAGATCGACGGCCCGCTGGTAGACGAGGGCGGGGAAGAGTGCGCTGCTGGGTAATCTGGCGTGGGCAACCTCCGCCCCATCTCATTAGGCCGGTGACCAGGGAAAGCGTGCGAAATAACCAAATAGCCAATAATTATAAGTATCGCGGCCGCACTGCCGATGGTGATAACTCGCTGATGAGACTGCACTTTGGCCAATGCTTGATGCACAAGGACGGAAAGACGCTGGAATGCGGATGGCGGTTCGAAGTCTCTGGGACGGGGCTCGGAAGCGGGAGTAGCCGGGTGTTCGATGACGGTATTTACCATAGGCGCGGCCTGCGCCGCCTCGCTGACCAGAGTCGGCATGAACTCCGCTTCGGCCTGCAGTTCGTTCAGCCGCTGCTCACTCGTCCATAGAAATTCATAGACCCCGGCGCGCAGAGGAAAAGATCGCAAGGCGGGCTGGTAATGCGCGATTCTGTCGTAAAACGCCTGCGTAATCAGCACCTGAGATGGCTTGGCCGAGTCCAGCAGAGTCTTTCTGCTCGACCGAGAGGCTGGCTTGGGCTGCAGGCGCTTCCTCTGGCGCGGACGAGTCGAGAACCACCGAAACGTTAGCCCGTCCGGACGGAACAGCGCTGCGGAAGCCTTCGAATGCAACCTGCAAGGCCCGGCTGGCGGCCAGCGCCCTTCCCAAATCGCCGAATCCCTGGGTATGCACATATTCATGTGCATTTATCTCGGCCTCTACCTCCAACCTGCTCATCAAGATGTCTTTGACCAGCGCCTGCGCCCGCAAACGCAGGCCGCCGCGTCCGCCGGATGGTTACTCCTGGACTGCTGCAGGCGTATCACCAACTCAAACTGGTCTTTGGCGGTTCGGCGTGTTGGGTGACAGTCTGGCATAGGTATCCAGGTCTTACCAGTTCGGCCGCAACGCAGAGCCAGGAAGGGGGAAGGTGCATGAGAACTTTGGTTGCAAACGGAATAGGGGAAATGATAGCTTCTGAGTCGGTCCCCCGGTTAGCCACTAAGTAAATCCCCTTTTGGTCGCAGCCTCCTCATGCAGTAAAGCAAATCTATGCCGAGGAAGTATGGCGTCGTCAAGGTTTTTCGTTTGCTAGGGTACCATTTTGCCGCACCACGGTCGCGGTTGTGCTCCTTGGTCTCTTGTCAGGTTCGGCCTTCGCAAAAACGCCGGAATTGTCAGCGATCGAGGTGTATCCAACCGCGCGATGCGCAGGGCTATGTTCAGATTTCGGGCTTCACCCTGAACGCGAAAAACGAGGTGCATCTCTGCACCGGCGTGCAGACCATCAACAAAAATAGCTACGGAAAACTTCCCAAGGTAACCCTGGCCCCGGCATGTCGCTCGAACGGGCGAAAGATGGAGTGCTTCTCCTCAGCCGTGGGGGCGCGCCGGAGTGCGTCGTCCCGGCCAATTTGAAATTGGAGAAAGCCGAGGGAGCAACGCCCTCTGAACTAGCCGACCAAGACCGACTTGCAGGGGCAGATTGTCGTCGAAATCGATCAGCTCCACGCAACAGCATTCCTCCGCTCGCTCCGGGCGTCAAGATTGTCCTGGTAACCACCCTGGACACGGAATTGGCCGAGTTCCTGCTCGCCCAGAGGTACAGCCAGCGATTGCCGGCTTGGAAGTCTTACCTGGGCAAATATCCCGCCGGTCCCCACGCCGGCGAAGCGAAAGCTGCGTTGGCGGTTCTCTACGTCCAGGATGGACAAACCGACCTGGCCGCTTATCAAGCCTCTCTGAAGGTCTGGTCAGCCAAACTACGAGAAACTGCAGGCAGCGAAGTCTGCGTTAGAAGCGGCCAAGGCCAACGCGCCCGAGTAACGCGGAAACCGACGCGCTTAGCCAAAGGAATCAACGCCGGAAACCAGGAACCTCAACAGCAAAGGTCTGGGTGAAATCAGCGCTCTACCGGGAGGCACTGGCAAAACAAGTCAGCGGCTATTCCCACCTGGTCGCTGCGGAGACGATTTCCCAGCTCACTCTGGATCTGGATCCCGAAGTCGCCTGAGACGGCTTCGCTGAGCCAGGCCTGCATTCAAGAGAGAACCATTCTCGATCATCACTTTGTGGACTTTGCCAACAAGCTGTCCGCACAGCCGCCCGGACGAGGCGTATGAGGCGATCAAGCCCCTTCGCCCGTTCGCCGGCGAATATCCCAGAGTTCAGGATGCCCTCCAGGCCTCTACTCCTACTATGTCGAGCTGGGCAAGAACGACGCCGCCAAAAGTGACCCGCAAGGCGCAGGTGGCAGCAGTTTCAAAAAGCCGCCGAAGTGGAGTCAACGCCGGAGATCGCCGAGCTGCTGCGAACGCGCGAGCAGCAACTCCAGGAAAGCACCGATAAGGCGGCGATCACCAACGCTTCCACCATGAGCGCCGCAGCGGAAGAAGACAAGGATTATGTAAAGGCCTACGAGGTCCTCGCTGACCTGACGCCGTCACAGCAGAAAATGGTCGCAGAGCGGCTCGATTCGTTGAAGGATCGCTATGTTCAGGCAGCTTCGCACAGGCGAAGGATCTGGAACGAATCAATACTCCCATCAAGGGAGTGAGCGAATGAGAGCGGAGTCCAGCGTGCCTACGATCTCCTGAGCCGTTGCTATGCATTGACCAACGACCCTGGCATTGAGGACCGGATGACGTCCTGGGCCAGGTCCTGAGCGACTATTATCTGGCGCAGGCGAAACACTACCTCGATCGCCCGGACGGAACCGGCGCCAATGTGGGGTGGGCCTACCTTGAAGAGGCATTGAAGTACAACCGCGCAGACGCGGACGCCGTCCGCGACGAAATGACTCGTCGCCAATCCGGCTCATCAGCTGCGATCCAAGTTGTCGATTACGCGTCACTTTTCCGTGACCGGACTTCACGGCGGGAGGCGGTTGATTTCGCTGCACAGCTTACTGACTCGCTGGCCGCGGGTCTGGAGTCTTCCGGTCTAAACATCAAGGTCTTTCGTCCCAACGACGACGACCAAGCGTGCAGCCGAACTTTCGCCCTGGTCGGCGATGTGCTGCAGAACACTGAATCGAACTCGTTGAGAAGAATGCAAAGACGTCAAAATATCGTTCCGGCGAACAAGACCAGGTAAACGAAGATTGGAACGCAGCCGATCGTGAATATGAGAGCGCCAACATCGCTCTGCGAACCGCCCAAGCGAGTCCTTGAGGGCGCCGATGGCTCGAGGCAAGAAGAGGCAAATTGCCGATGCGACAAAGGCAAGCTGCGGATGCGACAAAAGAAAGTATTGGCAGCGCGGGTCAAGCTCGACGCGTTGCCGAAGATTTCGTCACGTGGACGTTGAGCGGCCCTATACCTATACCGAGCAGATCAATCATCTGAAAGCGACCGTCGAACTGGGATTCGCATTCAGGACACCTCGGAAGCTGCCATCGTTCCCACCGTCCCGATACTCGAAACCCAGGAGAAACCCTTTACCATCCTGGAAAATGTGAAGCCGGACGACACCATGGGAGTACGCGCTGACGGGCGAGGTTCCCAGCGAGACCCAGTTCCTGGAAAAAGTTGAAAATGCGGCTCGCGATCGTCTGCTCACAGCAAGCCAAGGAAAAAGTCATCAGCCTGCCTCCGCTGATCCTTCAGACCGCGGACCGTAAGGCGCGCCGAAGCGCGACAACGATGGAGCCGCCGAGTTGTACATGCTCTACCTGGACTCGACCGAGAGCCAAGCCACGCCCGAGAGGAAAAGGGCGCAGAAATTCCTCTTGGATAACTATAACTTTCGAGCTTACGGTGATCCGCCGAAATCATGATTCGCCCGCGGCACCCAGCGAGACGTGACGCTCGATGAGTGCTCAATTCCGGAAAAACGCTTGAACACGCAAAAGCCAGAGAAGATCGGCAAATACGATGTCCTCGACGTTCTCGGACGCGGGGGCATGGGCGTTGTCTATCGCGCGCGTGACGCCCGGTTAGGGCGCGTTGTTGCCATCAAGATGTTGACCGAGGGCTTCAGCGGCAACGCAGAAATGCTGCAGCGGTTTTACCGTGAGGCCAGCCAGACGGGCGCGCTCCGCCATAACAACATCGTGATCGTCTTTGACGCCGGCGATCAGGATGGCGAGCCTTACATCGTCATGGAATATGTCGAGGGCGAACCCCTGGACAAGACCATCAAGCGCGAACGCCTCCAGCTGGAGCTTGCACTCAGTATCGTGGAGCAGATTTGCCTGGCGCTGGCTTACGCTCACCGCAATGGCGTCATCCATCGCGATGTAAAGCCGGCGAATGTAATTGTGCACGCGGACGGGACCGCCAAGTTGCTTGACTTTGGGATCGCCCGCGATGAAACCCGCGTCGACACCAGCCTTACCAGCACGGGATCTCTGGTTGGCACGCCACCCTACATGGCTCCCGAACGATTTCGCGGAGCGGCCGATCGATGGCCGGTCCGACATTTTCTCTGCCGGCGTGCTTCTTTATCTGCTGCTCACCGGAAAGCTGCCCTTCGATGCCGATTATCCCGCGGTGATTGATCAGATCATGCGCTCTCGATCCGCCGGCTCCCTCGGAGCTGGTAGCGGATTGCCCCGCCGCTCTCGATGCGATCGTTGCGCGCGCGTTGGCAAAGTCCCCGGTCGGAGCGGTATGCCAATGCGGATGACATGGCGATGGATCTGCACGAGGTTGCCGAAGGCATCACCCGCGCCCATATCGCCGAATTGCTGGCCCAGGCGGAACAGCACTTCAATGAACGCGACTTTCTGGCAGCCCAAAGCGCTCTACGCCAGCTCTTGCGCCTGGATCCTCAGCACGTCGCCGGCAAGCGTCTGCTGTCGCTCGTCGATCAGCGCTTAACGCAGCAGGAAAAGGAACGCAAAGCCCAGGAACTGGCGCGGCTGGCGCAGCAGGCAGCCGGTGAGCGGGAATGGGAACGGGCGCTCGCGTTGTGTGACGAAGCGCTAGGGCTAAGTCCCGCGAATACCACGCTGGTCGCACTGCGCAAATCCGTGGTTGAGGGTAAGCAAACTCAGGAGAAGGTCTCTCAGCTTTTGGCCGAGAGCGCCAACGCGCGAAAAGTGGGAGAACTTACCCGTGCCCAGGCGCATGCGGCCTCTGCGCATCGGCTTGATCCGCACAACTCCCAGATTCTGGCGCTTTGTCAGGCTGTTGGAGCAGGAAATTGAGGAGAAACGGCGTCAAAGAAGAGCTTCGAAACGTGATGGCTGCCGCCAAGGAACATCTGGCGGCGCGTGAGTTCGAAGAGGCTTTTGTGTTGCTGGATAAAGCCGGGTCCATTGCTCCGGACAATGCGGAAGTGCTCCGCGCGAAAGATGAACTTGCCGTCGCGTTGGCTGAAGAGAAACGCAAATCCATTGTGCGCAGGCTTGAAGAGAAGGCAGCACTCACCACCACCGTGGACAAGCTGCGCACTGGTCTCAACGGAATTGGCGGAGGCGCTCAAGGAATTTCCCAATGACCCTTCGCTCCTCCGGCTCAGGCTTAATCTTGAACCCCGCATTAAGCAGCTGGAAGACGAGCTGTTCGTCCGGGAGGTTTGCAAGAGTGCCGCGGAGCTGCCTCCGGAAGAAGCTGTCGGGCGTATTCGCGCGGCTTTGATACGGGTGCCTGGAAATGAGCAATTGTTCGGCCTGGAGTCTGCACTCTCTGAGCGCATAGCGCGGCAAGATCGGGAGCGTCTGCTGGCGCAACGGCTGGGGCAGGCTCGTCAGGCCATCGATGATCGTCTCTACCTTGAAGCGGTGAAAATTCTGGAGCGCTGCCAGGCAGAGGGTTTCTCTTCGTATGAGGTCGACGGCCTGCTCGAACTGGCAAAGTCCGCGGCCTCCCAGCGCATCTCCCAGGAACTTCTCGAGCGCACCTACAGTCAAGCGAAACGATTGATCGATGAGGAAGACTACGAGAGTGCGGTGCAACTGCTCGGCCGGGCGCTTCGCCAGGTCGATGAGCCGGTTCTGCACCGGCAATTGGAAGAGGCCACGCAGAAGCAACTGGCCACCGAACAAAGAGCTGACAGCTGCGCTGGAACGCGCCGAGAACTTGACGCGCATGGAGTTGTTTGCCGAGGCGGTGCTCCTGCTGGAGGAGCAATCGGCTGGCGTGAAGCGGCTGCCGCGAGTAGACCAGGCACTGGGCCGGGCAAGGAAGCTGCAAGAGGCGGAAGCAAGCTTCTCTCTGTTGACTGGCCGCTGTTATGCGCAGATGGGAACTGTCCAAGGCATCGCAGACCTCAAGCGAGCCCTCAACACCCCGGCGACAGCCGATACCCCGAGCTCGCAGGAAGCGACGAAAAGGCAGTTGCGCCGGCGCTGCGAGCAGATTTACGGGGAGAAGGCGTCCTCCGCGATTGCCGCAGCCCGGGAATTACTCGGCCAGGACGACAGTCTGGTGCCGAAGCGATTCTAAAGGAGACGACTGCCCTGGCTTGAGCTTGCCCCTCCGCAAGCTCAAGAAGAGCTGCGCGCTCTGGAGGCGGAAGCCGCCGCGGCAAAAAAGGTTTTACGCTTCCGCAGAGGCTCGCGCCGCTAGGGGATCATCGCTACTTCACGCCTTGCTCTTGCATCACAGCTCTTACGGTGTCGGCGAGCGGATTGTCAAAATCGAACCCGAAGAGCCTGGGGTTTTCCCCGATGACCGCGGCCGAGGCGATGTAGAAAACGTAATCGTAAGTCTCCTGAGGTATCTTGTCGCGATGCTTTGACAGCAACTTCCAAAAATTGCGCTCTCTCGGGTTTGCCGGCATGCTTCGGATCAACGGCAGGACCTGGCTCTCCCCCCAGTTGTAGCAAGCCATCACCAGAAATCCTGAGGCCTGCGCATCCGTGCCATAGAGGTCCTGAATATAGAGAGCGGCTGCTTTGGTTTCCTTGCTGTAGTTGTGGCGATCGTCGGCGGGGTCCGGTCGTGGCTGGTCCACCAGCGGACCCAGATGCAAGCCGTACTTGACAGCCGTTTGCGGGAATGAACTGCCACATTCCCTTTGCGAAGCCCATCCGCGTGTGCGGCCCAACCGCATAGGGATTGAAGTTGCTCTCCTGAAGCGCAAGGTAGAAGAACTGCGGGGGAAGACCGCGCGCCAGCAGGTCGCGAGAAATCGTCTCGGTGTATCCATTCTGCTGGGCGATTGACGATTGCATCTTTGAGCCGGCCAGACGATCTCCACTTCTCGATGTAGCGGTTGATTTCGGCTTCGAAATCGGGCGGCATGTCCAGCTCGCACTCACCGAATATCCGGGCCACTCGCAATACCAGCCGCTGCTGCTCGGTCATCTTTGGGTTATAGATGTGCAGCGTCGCGAGGTATTTGTCGTAGCTCTTCTCCATTTCCTCTCGTCTGGCACGAAATTTGGCTGAGCTCTTCGACGCCGGCCTGGCTATCTGTATTGCCAAGTGCCCGATCGAGATTGGCAAGATCGATGTCCTGCGCCTTGATGGCATAGAAGAGTTCCTCCGCCGTCGCTCTTTGCTGCAGAAGCTGCCGATGCTCGTGATAGGCGAACAGGCCCGCTGCAAGAATAAGGGCAACCAGGGCAGCAGATGACGACACCGAATTTCCTCTTCTGCTTCGTTTCGACATGGGCGAAGGCCTGGCGGATGAACATGGTGTGCTCGCCCGCGGGTTGATCGGCGGTCAGTCTTTGGAGAAATAGTGATTGATGTAGTGGGCAAGGGCCGGGTCTTTTGTGCGGAGTGTTTTCGGGGCTGCCGGCTCTGGTAGAGGCTTCTCCACTTCGAACTTGAGTTCGGGACCTTCTATCCCGAGTCTCACGGTTGTCGAGACCGGCGATGGGCACAGACGGAACCCGCTCTCCCCGCAAGAAGAGTCCATTCGCGCTGCCGAGATCGCGGATAGACCAGTGCCCGTCCTCAAAGACAACCTCCGCATGGGCTCGGCTGACGAAAGAATTGTCGATGGAAAGTTCGCAGTCTTTGAGGCGGCCGATTTTGAACGGTTTGTCGAATCGGAAGTTACCCCATGAGCCAGGGCTCACTTCCGCATTGACTTTCACAGCCGGAACAGGGCCCTTTTTGCCTGGTCATGGTTGCCACTAAGGGTACTACACCCCCTGGCAGCGATGGAGCCCTTCTACCCCTGGGATCCTGCATGCCACTTAAGCGCATCGTGTCCCGTTCGAAACCCGGTTGCCGGGCGCCATCGCCATGATGTCGGGATGTCCAGGACGACGGCTATTTGCTATTGAACCGTTGTGGGCTCAGAGACGCCTTGCGAGTTTGTCAGCGTGACCGTGACGCTCTGGATGTCAGAAGCATCTCCGTTGACGGTGAAAGGCTGCGTGTAGGTGAATGTAGTGCCGTCAGCATCGGAGGCCGCAGATTGATACCAAGCCTGAAATGCTGAGGTTACGGGCACTGTCAGGTCAGTGGTACCGAGCGACTTACCGGGGACGGCGGAGAAGTGAAATTCCGCTTGCGTCATATCCCGAGTAGAGGACAGGCCCAGGAGAGCGACCTGCAGGCCGCTCCCGGATCGCGTCACGGTTCCACTGGTAATGACAGGTGGGCCGGCGGGAATCGTAATCTCTATGGGCGCGAGGCTGGCCGGAGTGACATCTGCCTTCGTGACGTCGTCGATGACGTGGGTTGTGACCGTGATCGTGCCCGCGGTCGAACCACTTTGAAAGGTAATCGGAATAGTAGCCGCCGGTGTGTTAGCGGCTATGGAAGGCGTTGAATATGTCGTCATGTTGTTGGAGAAGACAATCGTGGCATCCCCTACGGTATTGGGCGGCGCCGGAACAAAGCTAAGGGTCACGGTTATCGTGACTGCGTGTGGGTAAGGGTTCACGGTCAAATTGACGGTTGTGGGCTCACCAGCGGCTATCGTCGGCGGCCCGGAGATGGTCACCGCTACCGGCGGCAGAATCACCATAAGCGACTGCGTCGCGCTGGCTACCGAATAGTCAAAGGTATCTGTTGGTGTAAATGTCGCCGTGAGAGTGGCACTTCCCAAAGGAAGTATCGTGTTGAATGCCGGACTGTAGGAAAAAGTACCAGGAACATTTGCCGATGCGTCCAACTGTGTGCTGCTGAGAGGGGTACCGTAAGCGATAGGCGCAGGGGCGGGCCAAGTCACACTCGGCGTGGTCTGATTGACCTGTTCGGTCAAACCTGTCGATGTGCCGGCCGCAAAATTATTGTCTCCGGAGTAGGACGCGGTAAGCGTGTGCGTCCCGGCGGGGAGAGGCGAAGACTTGGTCGTAAGGGTTGCCTGCGCGCTGGCATAGTTGATGAGGATGGAGAGATTGCTCAACCTGCGAATTCGCGTTCTGTGAAAAGAAGGCCAGATCGGGCAGACCATCGCCATTCAGGTCAATACTGGCCGGCACATTCGAGTACGGAGCAAGACCAGTAATTTGAGTTACGTTCTTGAAGTTACCTGTACCATCATTGAGAAGGATGGACAGATTTTCCGACTCAGCTCGTCAGACTGCCCACCATCAATGCTATATCGGGATATCCATCGCCATTAAGATCGCTTACATCGATGTTGGTTGAGGGAGATCCTGAAGTGGCAATCAGTGATGATTGTGCTGCAAAAGTCCCGTCTCCATTTCCGAATGCAGTCAGGATACCGTTTTGTGAATTGTTTACGATGATGAGGTCCGTTTTGCCGTCCAGGTTGAGGTCAGCGGCCGCCAGGCCGCTTGCACCCGTCGCGGTCGTCGTGCTGCTGATCAAGGTCAGTTGGGTCTTAGCGGCATTAAGCGCAAACAAGTAGATGGTGCTGGGATTGGTGGATGAGAAGTCGCCGCAAGTTCCGCGTCGTTGGAATCGTTCCCACAACAACAAGTTGCGCCCCAGCGGCTGAGGTAAAGTGTCCAGTCGTAACGCCTACCGGGCAAAATGTGTCAGGGAGCGGGGCTTGAATGAATGTTCCCAGGCTTCCGGGGTTACTGGCTCCCACGTTCAGTACGACCCCAGCGACGGTCCCACCAATGACTCGGCGGCAACATCCGAGTACCCGTCGCCGTCGAAATCGTCGATGGCGATCTGTTCATAGTCTGCCGTCTCGCAGTTGCAGCCGGAGGCGCTTATCTGCTTCGGTGGATTGAGCGGCGGTACCCTTGCAAGACGCTACCGTCGAATACAGAGTATGTCCCGACGTTGGCAGCGGTAGGGGTACTCGCATGGATCAGAAAGCTCTGAACTTCCTGAGGACTCCGGCTGGAGAAAGAAACCGCTGGCGATGGCATCGAATTGCGCCTGACCCGCAGTGTAGGAATACAGGGTTGGGGTGCTGACCGTGCTGGTGAAGCTGTACAGTGTAACTTCGCCGCTCGATGAGTCTAGGCTTACTAAGGCTGGAGGAGCGCCGGCACGGATCAAAGAGGCGATACCGGCAGGGTTCGAATCCGGCGTTTGGATCGTAGCCGAGGCCGATGCAGGAAACGCCTCCGACGTTGGAAGGATCTTGAGCGGCGCGCTGCCTAAGGAATTGGCGCCGTCATAGAAGAACGTTGCCATACCAGTAGGAACCCCGCCCGCGACGGGTACCTGATTGACGATCGTAGGAGAGGGTCAAAGTTCCGGGAAGAATCAGCGGTGAAGGAGTCGCCGTGATGGAAACGGTGCTTGGCAGGAGCGTTTGCGCCGTGAGCGTTGCCGCTGCGGCGAAGGCCGCCGCCAACCCGAGTGATCGTAAGCAAAGCAACGCGATCCCTTTCATCGTGCCGCTCCACTAAGACTAGCGCTGTTGCTGGCAGGAATAAAAAGGGTCCTTGGTACGGCTGGAGCTCCATCTAAGGCATAGATTGTTCCCGAAGAGAGATCGCTCACCTGGAAGAGGGCGTTGCCGGATAGGGGAACGAGTTCCGAAGGTCTGCATGTGCAGGGCACTTTTGCCGGGGCGGATGTTGAAGCAAGATCGAGCCGCAACAGCGGCACGCCAACAGCGTTGGCAACGAAGGCTTCACGCCCATCCGCCGAGCTCGCAATCGCGAGCGGTTGTGACACGCCGTCGGCGGAGGATGCAAGCTGAACAGAGGTGGGATTTGTGGAGGGATGCGATACCATCACTACTCTGTTGGCGCCTGGAATCGGCTACCAGAACCGTATCGCCCCCAGGCACAAAAGTCATCGCGCCATATGTTTGCAGGACGCTAAACGGCGCCGACAGACTTCCGGAAGACGGATAGGAGTTGGATAGCCGTCGATCCGTCGGAACGCAGAACGGCGAGTGCTACATCGCCTAAATCTCCGACGGCCGCTCCGACGATTGAACCCTGGGCGGCGAAATTCAACGGCTCCATTTCCGGCGTGGACGGAAGGCCGCCGATCAAAATCCCGGTGGAACTTCCGCGTGCATACACGAGGGCCTTTGAGCACGATGGACTCACGATCACTTGCTGGTTGGCAAGTGGAGAGGTGAGCAGTGTTGGTTCGCCGTTCGGCAGGGACATGATATACACACTGCCGGAGGAATCGGTAAGTAGAACATAGCTCTTTCGGAGACAAAAAATCGCGGAAGTAAAAGGTCCCTGTGGTTACAATGTTGTCGCTCAGCGTTGCGGCTCCGGGAACGCCAAGCATGGTCCGGAGACCAGCACGACTCGAGTCCCAGGTGTAGCCAAGAATCGGCTGAGAAGCGGCCGCTTCACCGGCGGATCCAGTAAAGGCACCAGAGACAGCGCTACGCGAAGCAGTGCTGGTTCCACACCCTGCGCAGACCAGGAAGATCACAAAGCATGCAGCTGCGAATCCACATGTCTTTCGAGCCCGCGGCAAACAGAAGCCTCCCTGCATTTCCTGACCTTTCTTTCCTCTCATCGGCGTCGCACCGATGGCGCGGTTACAGTGGGCGAGCCAGCAGTGATGGTGGTTGATTGACCCCCTCCGGATTGGGAAGCCACCACGGCAATCGCTGCAGCCGCTGCCACAGCAGCGACAATCAATACAGCCTTGAACGGAAAGGCGTGGGTTGCTGGCTGGTTAGCACCAGGGCTGGCGGAACCCACATAATTGGATTGATTGATAGAAGTGTGAGCGGTAAGGCCGTGGTACTTGGCGTCACTTGGATTTGGTACTTTCCGGCGATGTTATTTGGAGTAAGCCCGGTCGCAGTCGCATGACCCTTGGCGTCTGTCACCCCATTGAACACGGTGCTTCCTGTCGAGAAGGTGCCGCTAGGGCCCGATTGGGGAAGCGAAAAAATAACCAGCGCCCCCGCGATAGGCTTATGATTTTCATCTTCCACCTGTACGATCGGCTCTCGCGCAGTTTGTTGCTTGATGTTGTTGAGAGCCCCTTCACCATCGAGTATCGTGATCTGCAGTTGCGGCGGGGGTGGGGCTTGGGCATCCAACCGCGGTCTGACCCGACAGACTTAAGGCAATAGCAAAAACGAGCAATCTGTTCATAAGTTCGCTCCTTTGGTTGTATGGTGCAGACTTGGCCGAGATCGTTACAAGTAGCAACGGAGCCGACTCCTTGCTCTACCCGCAGGCTGGAAATCCCCGGCGCGGGAGTGAGGAGCGCTACAGGCCGGATGTTCCTTGGGGGAAATAAGCAAATCACCCGCAAGGCTGGTAGGGCACAATGTCCGCCCAGTCCATAGGACTGGGCAATACAAATTGGTAGAGCGCTGGAGGCGCGACATTGGACTCATGAATCTGTAGGACAGTGCACCATCCATGGTCAATACAAATTTCAGCTACGGCTGCGTCCGCGCCAGCACGGAGTCAATGTTGGCGACGTATTTCCGTGATCTTTGAGCCTCATCCGTATCAGGATTGATAGCGATCACGGCATCGAAATACTTCCGTGCCTCTTGCAGCAGTGCCAGGCCTCCAATGGAGTTGTACTGCTCGGTGAATACGAGGCCGAGCCGATAATTGGCGAAAAGATCTTCCGGAACAAGTGAAAGCGCCTTGTGGCATTGGATTGCCGCATCGTCGTAACTTTTACGCATCCAGTCACAATCGCAGATCCCCTCGTATGCCTGCGCCCGCAGTTCGCGCCATATATCCTGCTGGGTAGCACGCTTCTTGGTGCCCACTCCAAAGAGGCTGCCGAGGACGTAGTAATTTAACTTTCCCGCGAGCGCGCTGTTGAAGTTGCTCAAAGACAAGTAGTTGTCGTATTGGCTTGTGGCCAATTCGCATTGGCCATTTCTTCGCAGAGCCTCACCCAGCCAAAGATGCGCCTCCGCGTTTGCCGGCGTGATCTTGACCGCCTGCTCGCCTGAATCGACCGCCTGTCCGTAGCTTCCTTTGCGCAGAAACGCTTGCGACTGCAGGTACCAAACCATGCCATTGGTGGGATCCTGCTTGGACACGGCGTCAAGTTGACGGATGGCCTCATCCAGCTCTCCGGTGTCGAGCAGCACAGCGGCATAGCTAAGCCTGGCTTCAAGATATGCCGGATCAATCTCGATCGCTCGCTTAAGAGCATCCTTAGCTTTGTCTTCTTCATACAGCGCATGGTAGGTGCGCCCAAGATAAAGCGCTGCCTGGCTGTATGTAGGGTCAATCGCAAGCGCCTGTTCAAAGTCCTCCGCCGCCACTTTATAGTTCGCCGCAAAGCCCCGGGTGTAGCGATCAAGTCCGCGGTCGAAGATCTCCTGGGCCGCGTGGTTACGCCGCTGGGCAATCAGGATTCGGACCGCCACTGTTGTGTCCTGGCCGGGATAAATCTGTTCTTCTCGTGGACCATCCGGTTCATAGCCCTGGTGTGCCCCTTTTAACGTATGCGGACCCGGAGTAAGCCCTGGAAAGCGCTGTGGAACGCCCTTCTTGAAAATCCCCAGGCTCTTGCCGTCAAGCCAGACCTCCACGTCATCCATGTTGGTCTCAATCACAAAGGTTCCATAACGCAGCTTGACAGCGCAGTTCGGGTCCGTGCATTTGCTGGCCGCGAGAACCGGGGTTGAAGGCGAGCACCATGTTTGGATCGAAACTGCCGCGGTCGGAAGTTGGATTTTGCAGCATATGCGTCGCCAGGCGGACATTGGTGTGTACGTACTCCGCAAGCTCGTCGGCGGTCACCACGCCGTCTCCCGAAGTATCGGCCTCCCCCTGCAAGCCCTGAATCACGTAGTAAGTAAAGATTCCGTGTCCTCCTCCCCACTGCGGGCTCTCGAAGCTCTGCTCACGATCGCGGCTCGCGGTCAGGGAGAACATGGAGCTGTTCAGATCCAATAAACTATCGATTACCTGAGCCGTATCATCCTCGGGAGTAATCGCGCCGCTATGGCAGGCATCTGTCAGTAGGACCTTCCATTTGCCCTTGATCCGGCTCCCTATAACTTGACCCAGCTCGTCCATGGGATAGGCGGTCGATGCAACCTTTGTTGGGTCCACATCGTATGGCGCCAGGTATGCCTTTCCCCCGGAAATAAAGCCATGGCCGGCAAAATAGATGAACGACGCGATCGTTGGGGCCGGTTACGCTCGGCAGCCAGGTTTCGAGCTCTTGCTTCAGGTTCGCAAGCGTTGCTTGTTCGTTGATCAGCTTGTGAACACCCTCCGCGGGGAATTGACCCGCTTTCTCGCTGATGAGGGTGCTATAAATATCCGCCGCGTCACGATCGGGGTATTGCAACTGCGCCTTTACCGGGAGGTTCTTGTATTTGGAGATGCCGACGACAAGCGCGTAGCTCCGAGGAATTTGCGGAGCGCTCTGATTCGCCGGCTGGTCGGGTACTTCGTTCAAATCTCTCTGCTGCTGTCAGGCGCCGGAGTTTGTCCCTGGCACTGGAGGCCGATCGCTAAAGAGAAAACAATTAACGACTTGGCGATAGCGTTCATAGGTCAGCGGTGGGCAATCCGAAACTCGTAGATGATCGGCGTGTCCCCGGGGGTAGCGGGTGTCACGACCGAAATGTCCGGCCCCGGAAGATGGTGACGTCTCTCGGCGTAAGAGCGTCCGAACCCGCCAAGAGTGCCGGGCGGGAACCGCACTCGGGCCCGCATTTACATCGAGACATTCGCCTCGGGCACGGAACAATGCATCATCACAACGAGGGATCAGCTCAGCTGGGCGAGTCTGCGGTAGAGGTTCTTTAGGGGCAGTGGCTGGGAAGGTAGGTGCAGCCTCGCTCCTTCGCGGTAACGGTGAATAAGTGAAGGTAAAGAAGACTGTTTCATAGCCTGCGGGCTTCTCGATGCGAAACCATGATCGGCTTGCCGCAGGGATCCGGTACTCCCTGCCGTGCTCAAGCCTGTTGTCGCTGTCAGCTCCCTTGACCGGAAACAACTCGCTATACTTTCCCGAAGCCGCGCGATCGCTCACATAGAGAAAGCCATCCGATGAGGAGAGTACTCGAAATCGAACCATGTCGCCGGTCTTAAAGACGTGCTGCGGACTTACTACGCGGAATGTAGACCCAGTTTGCTGCTCCAGAACAATCCGCATTTGAATGTCCTGACCTGGCGAAGCGGATTGCTGCGCGCAGCAATTGAGGACACTGACCCCGATGATCAGCACCAGCCAGAGCGCTTCGGCACTTGGTTTCAGCGAATCCACGGTACGGTCTCATCTATGATCCAGAACCAGGTCGGCAAATACCTGCGAGGCAGAGCCATTCCCCTTACCCTGGCTGACGACATACATAGCGTTCTCCCCTAGAGATGTGTCTTTCGTTTCCTGCGGCGGATCTTCGACTTCCATCAAATCACGGCTCTTCAAATGCTGCACCAGTTCGTCGCTAATCCGATTGCTGGCCTCTACTTGATCCGAACTGGGAGTCGTAGGTTGTTGCGGGATCTTCCCTGGTGCCGCAAAGTGAAAATGACTCCGTCGAGGTCAGAGACAACCTGGCGGCTCAGCAAGATGAACAAACGCTCTTCGCCTGTTTGCTGATTGAACTGGAAAGATTTTCCGCTCGGCACTTCATAAATCCGTCCAGCTTCTACGCGGTTCGCTTCAGGCAAATCACCCTGGGCCGGAAACAAAGGACGCCAATTGCCGCTTGACCCTTGCTGGATGATGTAGATGTAACCCGGCTGATTCGCCATCAAACTGATCTTCACTTTATCGCCGCTGTGGAAGGTGGTTTCCGGCAACACCTCGGAAAGTTCACCACTCTCTCCGACTTTGAGCAGGGCATAGCGAAGTCCAAGTGGCTGCTGAGAGGCTTTTGGTAACCTGACGATATGCGGCTCCACGCCGTAACCCTTGGCCGCAATCTGTACCGCTTTTTGCTTTGTGGAGTTACTGATGGGGCAGAGGCCGAGTGGTCTTTTTGTTCTTGCCATCGCCGGTGCTTGTCGGAAACGCGCTTCACCTGAGTCGCGGGGTTTGGAGCCACCTCGACAAGATCGCTGGCTGACCAAAAGGAGTCGCGGGGAGTGAGTGCTTCCTGAGGCTTGGCCGTTGCGAGTAAAGCATACGATGGCGACGGACAGGACTATCAGCTTCTTCATCGGTCCACCTTACCTTGCGAGTACCGACTTCAACTTAGCCCACAGAGGCGACGCGGGAATTTCACGAACACAGCGAAAGCCGATGTAGGCTGATCGTTGATCCTCCGGGAAACCCCGCCGCATATAGGAAAGCAATAGACGGGGATCGCTCCTGGGAGAAAAACTGCCGCCTTTGATGGAGTACCACTTCCTGGAAAACAGGTCTGGTGCCGAGCGCCTTATCCATGTCCGCGTACTCCAGCGCGCCCGCAGGAAAAAGTGATTGTGTCCATTCGAAGACGTTACCAGACATATTGAACGCCCCTGCCGGGCTTTGTCGAGCCTTAAATGAATCCACGGGCTCCAGATCGTGAGGAACTCCTTCCGTCCATGGGTCCCGACCCCAAGGATAGGGGCGGCCGTCACTCCCACGCGCAGCTTTTTCCCATTCTTCTTCCGTGGGCAGCCGCTTCCCGGCCCACGCAGCATATGCGGCCGCGTCTTCAAATGTCACATCCGCAACGGGATAGTCGGGTTTCGAAAGGAAATTCGCGGAGCCCGGTGGCGCATGCCCCGTGGCATCACAGAACTTCTTATATTGTGCGTTTGACACCTCAGTCTGATCCACATAGAAGCCTTTCAGAAAGATCCTCCTCCGAGGATGTGGGGAGATGGACGAATCGTCTCCAAAGATAAAGTCGCCCGCCCGGACCAGCACCATGGTACCTGTGGCGTCTGCAATGACTGTCTTGGGACGGCTCAGGACAAGGGCTGCGGCGATTCCCGCAAGCAGAGTGAGAGTTACCAGACTCAGGGCGATGATCATTTGCGACCGATGCTTTGTCGGACGTCGAATGCTGGGAGACGGCAGTGACGCGGTGCTTCTCTGTGTTACCTCAGGATTCGAGGGATGAGCAACGCTGGGAGACGGCTCAGAGGCGGTGCTTTTCTGTGTTACCAGAGGACTCGAGACTTCGTCCACCTGGGGTAGCAACGCGCTGCGCCCTGAACTTATCCCGAGATGGGATAGCGCAGCCAGGAGATGCTTTGCGCTTTGAAAGCGATTGGCTGGATCTTTCTGGAGCAACTTCTGAACCAATTCTTCATAGGGCTCGGGCAGTTCGGGATCATAAGAGCGGATGAGAGGGGCTTTCGGCGAGAGGTGCGCTTTTTGTATGGATGCGAAGCTATCTCCCTTGAAAGGGCGCTCCCCGGTCAATAGCTCGAAGAACACTACCCCGAGCGAGTACAGGTCGCTGCGTGCATCACATGCTTCCCCCAGAAACTGCTCTGGAGACATATAGAAGGGTGTTCCGAGCCCCTCTCCAGGAAGTGTCAATTCGCCGGAACCTTAGGATGCTTTGGCAATCCCGAAATCGACAACAATAGCGCGTCCGGAGGTATCGAGTCGTATGTTTGCCGGCTTCAGATCACGATGGACAACTCCCTTGGCTTCCGCCCAACTCAAGGCTTCTGCGACTTGCGCCACGATGTTTGCCGCATCTTCGGGATGCACCCTCCCCGCTCTACGGACAAAGCTGGCCAGGTCTTCGCCCTGGATGTAAGGCATGACAATGTAATGAAGTCCATTGCTGGCCCCGATGTCAAAGACGGGGACAATGTTGGGGTGCCCGGAGAGGCGAGCTTCCAGCTTCGCCTCTTCTTCAAATCGCGCAACCACGCGATCGTTTTGCGCGAGGTGTTCGGCCAGGACCTTGACGGCAAATAGCGCTCCATGAGTTACGTGCCGGGCTAGAAACACGTCGGCCATTCCGCCTCCGCCGATACGCCGAATGACCTCGTATTTCTCACCCAGTGCTCGATTGAGCTCGGCACACTGATCTTCAACTTTGCGCATAAGAGTGCCTGTTGGAGATGATTATGTGCATCTCTCCCGGCTTCCGCAATAGCTATCGCGGATCAGTTCGGATTCGCCGTAGCCTCTGCCAACGCACTCGGGATCGCGTTATTTTCTCGATCACGTCTGCAGGTCACCTATTAATGCGAGACGCAAGGTGCGGGGAAGGAGCCTACCCTGTGCCGACATGTGAAAGAAAAGGATCTGAAGCGTCCAATGTGATAAAGTAGCGTCGCTTGAGGAGAGGCCGATGCTAACCAGCTATCAGCAAGTGCTGTTGCAAGACGTCGGTGGGCAAGATGGCTACGGCACCCCCATCGCCGGCTGGAAGGGCAACCAGCAATTTTTCAAAGGTGGTCCCGGAACGGGCCACCCGACTCCCCTATCCCTCGATCTCTCACTAACATTTGTTGAGGGGGTGTATATCCTGCTCAAAACAAAGCGGAGCATGTCCATTTATCGTGGCTACGAGACAGCGGGCTTGGAAGCTCCTTTTGGGAAGGAACATCCCAGCTTCATTCGGAACCTATTGAGCCTCCGGAGGCCAGGCAAACCAGACGGATTGTGGTGGACACCTACCAGACCCGCTATGAGCATTGACGATCTGAAGCTTTCCGCAATGCACCGCGCAGAGGATCGAGCCAATACAGCAACCAAGCTGGAGTGGAACCGGCTGGATTTCTATCTGGAAGCTGACCTTCCGGCGGGGTCTCTGATTTATGTAGGGCGCGCGGCTCCCCAGCAAGAAAGCGCCGCATACGGCGGTAAGAGGTATGGTGGCGGTGGTTACCAGTTCCGGCTCACCGCTTCGCCACAGGTCGTGAGGACTTACACGGCAATTTGAACCCTCGAAACCTGTGCCAATTAAGCTTGTCAGAGAAGGAAATCCAGGTTGCTGATTTCACCACTCATGGTAGGCATCGACGAGAGCATCCTTAGCGCTCCACGCAAAAAATAGATAGGGAACGGCCTTCAGAGCGGTCGCTAGCCGCGCCGTGTTCTTGACTTCTTGCGCGCCAACCTTGGCACGCCCAAGACGGCGTAATAGCCTAGCCCTTTCCGAGGCGTCTGTCGCCGCGGCAATCCTTTTCTCAAGCCAATGGTGTCCCGCGAGTGTCTTCTCAGCCTTTTTGATACCCTGGCTTTCCGCTGCGTAGATTTCTTGCATAAACTCCGAGCCTTTTTGGGTAAGTTCCTTTCCAGCTTCTGTGCCGGCCGTATCTCGGGCAACGAGCACCAACTGGGACGAGTCCGCGGTATCCCAATCCTTTATTAGCTCCAATCCGATGGAGTACGCAGTGCCCACCCCGAAGGCAGCAGCGCTACCGACAGCAGCAGCTCCGGTCGCGGCAGAGACGAAAGGCAGCGTGATGCCCGCGACGACAATGGTCGAAACGCACTTGACGGTTATGAGGGTGTGGCGGAGAGTTTCCTGGGACTTGTCGGCACCTTGGTTGTAATCCGCTGCCTCGCGATAGGTCTTGGCGACTTTTGCGAGAGCATTTTCCCGTTGGGCCTCCACATCCTTGAGAAACGCGACGCCGCCGCGTGCGCCGCGCTCGTCCAGCTCTTGCCAGAAAAGGTTTCCAAATTCGTTGGCGCCGTCGTCGGCCTCCTTTTCGAGTACAGATGCATTGGGCAAATCGATCTCTTTGGTGAGGTAACGGTTGGGCAGGATGGCGATGAATACCTTTACCCCGACTGGGTCGTTGGGCTCGCTCTGCATCGGTTTGATCTTGATATGCCGGGCAAGGGCGATGCTGTAGGCGGTAGAGCGGAAGAGGCGATGCAGCATTTCGCCGTCAAAGACCATGGTCTTCAGATAGATCCGGCGATCGGATGTTCGCCCATAGGGGCCGGCGGTTGGAGCGGCGTGGAGGGCCGATGTGCCATCTTTGACAGCCGTTCCCTGCGTATGGCCGCAGACAGGATGCCGTGGTCCAGCCATTGAGAATTCTCCAACGCGAGTGTGCGCCAGAATTGCCGGTTCTGCAAGCGCCGGAAGGCGGGAATGCAGATTACACACGCCGTCAAACAGCGTGCGGAATGGTTACGCGACAACCTATTTTCCTTGATCGTCGAGCAATACGATCAGGTTCATTTCGGGCGACGGAATCTCGCCGGGCACATAAACTCCAGCCTTGCGCGTTTGCATGATGTTCTCCCAGCATGGTCCGGTCCGGTTGATGACGAAATATCTGGCTTTCCACTTTCACCGCCACCTCAGCCGGCGGAGCGAGCAGGTGGCTGAGCGCAAGGCCAGGCAGAGCGCGCTTGACCAGCTCAACCACAAACCGCGCGGAGCAGACTTTTACCAGTTGCGGCACGCGCGCGATCAAGTCAGCTTCGCCGATCGGCGAGCGAATTTCCAGCAGCCAGCGCGAGGGCCCGATGCAGCGTTCATCTTTCATTTCGCCGTCGTAGAGAGAGTTCCCGACCGGACGCAGCGGAATCGTGATCGCCTTGGAGGGCATCACGATCTCCAGATGGCGGCGGATGTGCTCGTCCAGGGCCTCGAAACATGCGCCGATGTCGCGATGATCGTAGACCGGCAGCGATCGGGGATGCACCTCGAGACCGAAGGTGCAAAGAGCGCCGGCCAAGCCGCGACATCTCGCGAAAGAGCTCCTGAGGATGTACATGCTTGGACAGAAGGAAATGCCGCAGCGTGGAAACGCTGGAGTTCAGCGCGTGCAGAAACCAATACTGCGCTACGTGGCGCGACGACATACCCGCCTGGAACTGCCCATGGCGCTGCTGCTGCTCCCGGGCAAAGACGGCGCTCTTGTCATCCAGAATGTCGATGAGGCGGCGCAGCATGCCGGTGAGAGACCCACTGGCGCTCAGCGTAAGGCAGGGCGGCACGAACGAAGGATCGCTCTCGAAGCGACCCGAGCCGTCACGCACGATGCGTAACAAGGGCAGGCTCACGAACTGATCGGTCACTTCGCCTTCGGCGAGCAGCTGCAGGTTCTTGCGCCCAATCTTGATTTTTTTCTCGTCGCGGCCGGTGTTTTCATCGGGGAGTGCCTGCTCCGTGCTGTGATAGCGAACGGAGCGCGGGCGCGCCATTGTCGAGACTCGTATTGCGGCCCTCCTGCAGATTTACAGGAACCGCAAGGTGCATGGTCAGATGATCGGCGACCGGGGAAAACAGAGCGCGCGAACTCCCGCGGTGGCGGAGCAGCATCCGACCCGGGCAAATCAAACGCCAGCCCATCTTCAAACAGGCCGCGGCCGTTGGTCAGGGCGAGTGTGCCGTTGCGCAGAGCGTCGCTGTCAAATTGCAGGCCGGCGAAGCCGTACGCATCGCGCCAAAGACTGGTGGTGACGAAGTTCAGCGAGTCTTCGAAATAGCGGCTCTGCGCCTGAAAGTGGTGCGGGCCGAGATACATCCCTTCCGCCCAGACGGGTTTGTTCAGTAGTTTCATGGCTTTCAACCCGCCTGCGGCAACAGGATAAGCAACTCCATTTGCGGATTTGGAAAATCTCCCGGAACATGGGCGGCGAAATTGCGCGCGCGGGTCACCGCCTCCCACGCCGCTCCGGACTGGTTCAGACTGAAGTATTGATACTTCATCTTAACCGGAATCGCGCTGGGCGGGCTGGGCAGGTGACTGAGCACAACCCCGGGCAAAGCAAGGCTGATGAGCCGCTCGATGTGGGTCGCCGAGCATACCTTCACCAGCTGCGGAACCTTACGGATGATGGAGTCTTCGCTGGTCTCGGCCGAGATGGCCAGATACATTCGGGTGTTGTTGAGGTACTTGTCCTGGTCGATCGCGGTGGCGTAGATGGTGTTCTTTACGTGCTTGAGCGGCAGGGAGACGACATTGGTCGGCACCACGGTTTCAAGCAACAGGCGCAGTTTCTGATCCAGATCGTTGAAGACCTTGCTCAGCTCGAGATGGTCGTACAACGGCAGGTCGCGCGGACGGATGGTCGCGGAAAAGGTGGTGAGCGAAGCGCCGAGCGCGGTGAGCGCGGAGAAGAGCTCTTCCGGATGGCAGCGTTGCCCCTGCAGCAGGTGGCTGAGCACGGGAATATGCGAATTGACGGTATACAGGAGCCAGAAATTCGCGATGTCCGACGCGGTGAAGTCCGCCAGGCTCAGGTTCTTCTGCCGCCGGCTGGCGGCGAGCTGCGTGCTCTTGGCGGAGAGAATTTCCAGCAGCCCGTTGACCAGGCCGAGCAGAAAGTCGCTGGCGCGCACCTCGAGCAGCGGAGGAACGAAGCGGGTGTTCAGGCGAAAGACGCCGGCATCGGTGCGTTCCACGTTGGCGATGCGCAGGGCGGAGCTTCCTTCGCGGGTCTCGTTGGCCGCCAGCAGGCGCAGATTCTTGCGCGCGATCTGGATCGGCTTCTCTCCCGTCCCGGTGTTCTCGTCGATGACGGTCGTGATCTCCGCCAGATAGCGGGAGCCCGCGGACCGGCCCACCGGGCGAGACGTTCAGACCCTTTTGCCGGTAGTCGGGCACGGTGAGATAAATGTCGAGGTCGCGAACGCCAGGATCGAAGAACTCCGCCAGGGCCTTGGAGGGAGGCGGCTGATCCGAGCCGGGAATATCGAAGAGCAACCCGTCGGGGAAGATTCCTGAGGCGCGGGAAACCGCCAGGTGTCCGTCCGCCAGCAATTCCTGGTCGAGCACGACTTCGCTGAAGCCCCAGGCGCAGAACTTGAGCGCCTGCAGCCGGAAATTCAAGCTGTCTTCGAGGAACCGGTCCTGCAGTTGCAGGTGCTGCGGCGTCAGGAAGGTGCCTTTGGTCCAGAGAACGGGTTGCAGTTGTTTCATGGGCGATTAACCGGACTTTAACGATAGAGCATTTCACTTCTGGTGTTTACAAAGCAACCATTCCCACCGCGGCTTTTCCTCAAGAAAAGCCGCACCTTGCTATGGCCTCCAGTGCAGGGTAGAAGTGAAAATGCTCCAGCAATTCACTGCGAGCAGAGCAAAAGGCGGGTCCACCTGTCCCTCAATTCATTTTTCCGCCCTTGCTGCCGTCGTCGGCCTGGTCGGGGTCCTTGGGTCGGTGGGGCTTGATCCGCAGCCGGAGCCGGCCGCGCCGCCGCTGTTGATCATCACCATCGTCCCGACGATGGAGATGCCAGCCGGATTGATATCGATGAAATTGCCGCCAACTTTCAGCGTTAACTCGGTGCCCGCCTCCAGAACGACGGTCATTCCGGCTTTTAAGTGAATGACCTGGCCGGCTTCGTGGGCAAAGTTCGTGCCCGATTTCTCGTATAGATTCTGGCCGACCTGCAAGAGATAGATTCTGGCCGACCTTCTGGTTAACGTTCCCCGTGACCTGGCTATGCAGGTCCCCTCCGGCTTTTTCCATCTGGTCCTGGGTGACGATCAGGCTTCGGTTGTTTCCCGACCCATTCCCGGATGTCGTTTTTCAGCCGGGTATCGAAGTCCTTCTCTCCGCGCAGGAAGATCTGTTCACTCCCCGTCTTATCTTCAAAGCGCAGCTCGTTGTAGTTGTCCGCGCCGCCGCCCTTGGAGCTGCGGGTCTTGAAGGTGCTGCGGGTCTGGTTGTCAGGCAGCGGATAGGGAACGGTCTGGTCCGCGTTGTAGACGCGGCCGGTGATGATCGGGCGGTCCGGATCGCCTTCAAGGAAACTGACGATGACTTCCTGGCCAACGCGAGGAATGGTGATCGCGCCCCAGCCCTGCCCCGCCCAATCCTGCGAAACGCGAACCCGGCAGGAGCATGCGCCGGCGCGGTCCCAGGGAAAGCGAACGATCACCCTGCCGTATTTGTCCACCCAGATCTCTTCGCCGTCTCCGCCGCCGTCGTCGCCGCTGGTCGTCCGCGTAGCTCGCTCTTGCCGATGACGACCGCCGTCTGCGGCCCCTGCACAAAGGGCTTGGGAGTGAGGCGCGCCGGCCGAAAGGGAACAGTCTCGGGAATACAGGTGAAGTGGTTGGAGTAGCTGTCTCCGCCGCCGCCACTGCTGCCATGCTGTAGCTGCCTCCGACCGAAGCGATGTGCTGGATTTCGGTGAGCACATAGGAGGTGTTCATCGAGTCCTGATAGTGGTCGGCGAGAGTCGAACTTGTACCCGGTGGTGAAGGCGCGGCAGACGCTCGAGCCGTTGGCGACCAGGTGACCGGCTTCTTCTTCCTGCATGCGGAGCTTGGCGAAGCTCGTCCCGTCTCCGCGGGTCGGCGTATTCGCCGGGATAATCGAAGATCTCGAAACCTGCGTTGCCCCCGACCGAGACGATGGTCGGTTCTGTGGCCAGCAGGCTGGCGGAAGGGGTCTTGAAGTTATAGTCGGTCAGCGTGTATTTGCCGCTCCGCAGCTCCTGCTCGAGATTCCAGGAGTTGATGACGTCGGCCTCGTCGATGCCGCCGCTTACCAGGTTGTATCCGGCGCTTTTCTGCCCGGGGCACGGCTCATGGGCGCTGGAGGAGTCGGCGATGACCATGGTGTGCTTCCCCTCTTCATGCTGGAAGAAGTAGAAGATGCCGTTCTGCTCCATGAGCCGCGAGATGAAGTTGAAGTCTGTTTCGCGGTACTGGACGCAGTACTCCATCGGCGAGTAGCTGCCGTTGAGCGAGAGTTTGTAGTCTTGAAAGCCGCGGTCCTCGAAACCTGCTCGATGATGTCGCCGACCTTCTTGTTGTGGAAAATCTTGCAGTCGGCATAGCGGGTCAGCATCCACGTCCAGGGAACCACTTCCATCTGGTAATGGGTAAAGTCGACGTCGGAGCCGCTTTGCGCGAAGTGGCTTACCATGCCATTGAAATAACGCGGCGTGTTGTCCGATTGAGTTACTGAGATGGTTACGTTCTTGCCGATGATTTGGGTGAAGTCGATCGGGCCCTGCTCGGAGAGCAGGTCGAGATGGAAGCTGAACAGGCGCGAGATGGCTTCATGGCCGCTGAAACCGGCCAACAGCAATACATCCTCGCCCAGCGGCGTGGTGAGGGCAATCAGGCGGTCTTCTTGAGAATATGGCATCGATCAACCTAAAGAGCCAATCGCCTTGCTTTAACGTCTCTCTCAGGCCATCGTCTCGACACGCGACCGTGTGCTCTCCGGGCAGCTCATAGACAAAATCCCCATTGTCCCCGATGCCCACATGGATGGCGGTCATCTTCTCGCCCTCGGCCATGCCGCCCAGGATCTTTCGCGAGATATCCGGCAGCAGGGAATTGGTGAGGATGTTGTCCACGTTGCGCGCGCCGCTCTCCACTTCGGTGCAGCGGCTGGCCACTTCGTTCAGGAAGGCGTCGTCATAGGTCAGCTTGATCTTGTGATTTTCCAGGATGCGGCGCTGGATCTTGCCCAGCTTCAGCCGGATGATCTGCTTCAGCGCCTCGTCGCGCACCGGGTAATAGGGGATGACGACCATGCGCCCGAGGAAGGCCGGCTTGAAGATCTTGTTGAGGTCCGGCTTGAGCGCCTCGACCAGCCCGCGCGGGCTGGGCGCGGTCTCCGGATCGGCCACCAGCTTCATCAATTGATCGGTGCAGGCGTTGGTCGTCAGGATGATGATGTTGTTCTTGAAATCGATCTGGCGGCCTTCGCCATCCTCCATGTTGCCCTTGTCGAAGACCTGGAAGAAGAGCTCCAGCACGTCGGGATGAGCCTTCTCGACCTCGTCCAGCAACACCACGGAGTAGGGCCGGCGGCGGACCGCTTCGGTCAGCACGCCGCCCTCGCCGTAGCCGACATAGCCCGGAGGCGATCCCTTCAGCGTGGAGACGGTATGCGGTTCCTGGAACTCCGACATGTTGATGGTGATCAGGTTGTGTTCGCCGCCGTAGAGCAAGTCGGAAAGCGCGAGCGCCGTCTCCGTCTTGCCCACGCCGCTGGGACCAACCAGCATGAAAACGCCAACGGGCTTGTTGGGGTCGTCGAGCGATGCCCGCGAGGTCTGGACGCGCTGGCTGATGATCTCCATGGCGTGCGGCTGGCCGATGACGCGCCGGCCCAGGTGCTCCTGCAGCGCGAGCACGGTGGTGATTTCATCCTTGAGCATTTTGCCGGCGGGAATGCCGGTCCAGGCGGAGAGCACCTCGCCCACAATCTGCGCGTCCACGCAGACCCGGATCAGGCCGGTCTCGCCTTGCAGCGCAGCCAGCTGGGCTTCAAGGGCCTGCAGCTCCGACTTGAGCGCGGCCGAAGTGGCTGCGGCTGCGTCCGCCGGTCCCGTTCGCCGCATGGCCCTGCCTCCAGCTTCTCGCGCAGTTCGCGAATCTTCACCACCAGCTCGCGCTCCTTGTCCCAGCGCTCCTGTAAAGCCTTGAGCTTGGTGGTCGGCCGCCGTCTTTTGCTCCTCAATCTCGGCCAGCTTCTCCTGGTGGTCAGCGCCGACGACCGTCTCGCGGTCGAGAATCCGCTTTCTGCACTTCGAGGGCGTCAATCTGGCGAGTGGTGTCTTCGAGAGCAGGCGGGGTGGCGTTCTGTCCCAGCGACAAGCGCGCGCACGCGGTGTCGAGAATGCTCACTGCCTTGTCTGGCAACTGGCGTCCGGCGAGAAACCGGTGCGAAAGACGGACGCTGGCATAGACCGCTTCGTCGAGTATGCGGACGTTGTGATGCTTTTCGAGCGAAGCCACCAGCCCGCGCATCATGATCAGGCATTGGTGCTCGCTGGGCTCCTCCACCTTGACTACCTGGAAGCGCCGGGCGAGCGCCGCATCCTTCTCGAAGTACTTCTTGTACTCAGACCATGTGGTAGCGGCGATGGTGCGGAGTTCGCCGCGGGCGAGCGCCGGCTTGAGCAGGTTGGCGGCGTCATTTTGCCCGGCCTGGCCACCGGCGCCGATCATGGTGTGGGCCTCGTCGATGAAGAGAATGATGGGCGTGGCCGAGGCCTTCACTTCTTCAATCAGACCTTTGAGCCGATTCTCGAACTCTCCCTTGACGCCGGCGCCGGCCTGCAGCAACGCCAGGTCGAGCGTCCGCACATGCACGTTCTTCAGCGGCGGAGGTACATCGCCCTGGGCGACCCGTAAGGCAAAGCCCTCCACCACGGCGGTCTTGCCCACACCCGCCTCGCCGGTGAGGATGGGGTTGTTCTGCCGCCGGCGGGTGAGGATGTCGATGACCTGGCGAATCTCCGCATCCCGGCCAAGCACCGGATCGATCTTTCCCTTGCGCGCGTTGCCGGTGAGGTCGACGGTGTACTGGTCCAGGTTCGGCGTCTTGCCGCCGGCTGGTTTCGCGCGCATCGCCGGGCGCCGCCGCAGCAGCGGCGGCCGTGGTCGTCTCGCTGGAGAGAGCAACGATGCCCAGCAGGTCTTTGCGCAGCGCGTCGGCGTTGATCTTCTGGAACTCGCGGCTGACGTCGTTGACCAGCCGGGCAAGTTCCTCGTCCGAGACCAGCGCGAGGATGGTGAAGCCGGTGCGCACCTGTCCGGCATTGAAGTCGATGGAGCCGATGGTCCACGCGGTGGTCAGCATCTTGAGCACCGTGGGGCTGATGGCCGGCGTGCGCGCGTTGCCGGACTTCAGCTTGTCGATGCTGCGAGCCAGATCGGCGGTGAGCCGCGACTTGTCGATTTCAAAATGCTTGATGATCGCGGCGAAGTCGCCCGAAGTGGAATCGAGCAGCTTGGTGAGGTAGTGTTCGATCTCGACGTCGTAATGGGTGCGCGAGAGGCAGAGGCCGGCCGCCCCCTCGAGCGCCAGGCGGGCAGGGTCATTCAACTTGCCGATGAGTGCTTTCAGATTCAGTCCCATATTGTTCCCCTTACAAAGTCAGAATCGTGTCGTCAGGATCGACTGCCCAGCGGCGCGGTTCTTGAGCCATGACACCCAGCCCAGCCGCACCGGATTGGCCGCATCGAAATCGAGTTCGGTGCCCGGCGCCTGGGCGCGATCGAGCACCAGCTGCACCTCAAACTCCAGGCATTGGTTGCTGAAGAACCGGGTCAGGGCGCGCAAGGCGTTGTAGGCGCTCGCCTCGGGCAGGAAGTCGCAATAGCGTTCCATGCCCAGCGGGCCGAGACGGATACGCACGCGCGCCTGCCGGTCCCAAACCGCGTCGCCCACCACCGCCCCGCCGCCAATCTGGCATGACGGCGTGTCCATCTCGGTCATGGCGCATTGCGTCGCACTGTCCAGACCATACCAGGCGCCGGTGAATTGCTGAATCTCCACCGGCACCTCAAAGTAATCCTCGATGATCTGCTCCAGCGCCGCCGCTGAGCGCGCCTGCATTCGCCACCAGCGACACGTAGTGAAGCAACGCCTCATCCTCAATCTCCTGGCGGTCGCGCAGACCGTCCGTGCCCAGCCCGATCAGGTCGAGAAGATAGCGCGTGAAGAGATCGCGCGGGCCGGCGGAATAGGTGACCGGAAAGCGGGACTTTTGCCAGGCGCGATAAAAGAGCGAGATGGCGCGATGATTGAAAATGTCGAAGAACGCAGCCAGCGCGTGGTCCTTGGCCCGGATCCGCTCCAGGATCAACTCGCTGTAGGTGTAGGGAAGCACGCCCGAAGGGACCGGTGAGCCCCATGAAGTTCACCATCATCTCCGGCGGAGCATCCTCGGGAAATTCCAGGCTCTGGATCTGGCTGGCGGGAAAGCCCAGCCGGGGATTCACCCGGAAATGCACCGCCTCCTCCTCGGGATTGGAGAAGCCTCCCACCGGCCGCAGGCCGGCGCTGAGCCGCTGCAGAAGCGTGACCGCCTGGAAAAACTCAAAGCGAACACGCGTCCTCGGCGAGCTTGCTCGCCCAGCGGCGAATCCTTCAGACGAGAAGTTTCCGGCCCGATCTCGGTTGCCATTCGTGCAGTGCCCCCTTTCTCTGCGGAGTCGTGACGCTGAGCTGGGTAAAGCTGTTCAGCGATGCGCTGAGAGCCAAAGAATCTTTCCAGCACATTGGCAAAGAGAAATGCGCCGCCGCCGGTGAACTGGTCCTCGTCAAGTTCCATCTCGATGCGCAGCCCGCGGGCGAAGCTCACTCCCTGCTCGGAAACCAGCCGCGTGAAATGCGGGCGGCTGCGGATTTGCGAGAATGCTCTGGATCACGTTCTGCGAGTAGGCCGTGCGGCCAACGTCGTAAAGGCGCAGAATCTCCTGCAGCGCTTCTTTGCCCTGCTCAACCAGCGAAAGATAGTTGAGCGACAAGTGGGAAACCAGGCGCCATAGCGCGCTCTTGCCCAGTTCGGGACGCACCGGCTGCGTAGGCTTGCGCAGCGCGACGATCCGCTTCATGGCTGCCGTGCCTTCCATCTCAAAGTCGCTGTCCTGGTTGCCAAAGGGCAGACGCGAAGGCAGGTCGCGATTGGTGCAGGTGGTGCGGACAGAGAGCACCGAGGCTCCGGGTTCGACATTGGCGGTGGACAGATCGATCAGCGAGAGCGCCACTTCTGTCCCCTCATCGTTGGGCCGGCTGGAGGCGCGGCGGCGCGCGAGCCAGAAGCAGGCGCGGTCCTCCTTCCGCGCGGAATGACGAAGGGAGTAGAACGGCTCATAGCTGGTGATCTTCTGGTTGGTCGAGTTGATGGCGCTTACTTCATCGATGGAGAAGACCTCCATGGAGTAAGGCCGGCGCACATCGGGCGTGACCGTGTACTCATACTTGCGCCGATCCAGCTGGATGGGCTCGGCGACCTGGGGAAAGAGGTTCACGACCGGAGTGCATCCCAGGCGGAAGGTCTTTTTCGAGAGCTCAAGCTCGAGCCGCTGGATGCGGCCGTCCCCTTCCACCTGGGAGATGAGAAAGACGACTTCGACGGCATTCTTGAAGCCGGCCGCGGCGACGCTCTCCAAACCAGCACAGATCGACGAAAAAGAATTTCTCCGGAAAGGCGAAGTACTCCATCAGCAGCCGATGGCCGGCGAAGGAAGAGGGCGCATAAGGGACCATCCCCTGATCCGGAGCAAAGCCGGCGGCGCTCAGCGCCGAGGCGGGCAGCGTGACCGGGGCGAGCCGCGATCCCGGGGAAAGATCGCGCACCATGATGCGATTGAGGCGGCTGAAGAGGAGTTCGTAGAGTATGTTGACCAGGCCGCTCTCGCCATCGAGGTAGAAGCGCAGCTTGTCCAGCTTCAGCGCCTGGAAAGCTGACGTCGGGCGCGCAGCGAAGCTCCAGGCGGATGGCCCAGGCCGAATCGTTGGTCTTAACCGCCGGCTGCAATCGGCTGGGCGCGCGCCATTCCGCGGCAGCTGACGGTCAGCGGCCACAAGCGTTGTGTCGTAGCAGGTGCGAAAGGTGCAGGGTACGCCACCGACGGGTTTCGAGTAGAGCGGCGAATGCCGCTCGATCTTCAGTCCGCTGGTGAGCTTGCCCTTTTCCGGATCAAGCTGAAATTCGACCACCGACATGGACGGAAGCGGACGCACCAACTGCGGGTAGACGACCGTGAGCAGCGCTTCCGTGATCTCCGGAAACTCGTCGTCCATCTTGAGATGAACCCGGGCGGCGAGGAAGGCAAAGGCCTCGAGCAGCCGCTCGACATGCGGGTCTTCGCATTTGGTGGGCTCCAGCACCAGGCGGGACGCAACCTTGGGGTGCTTTTCCGCAAACTGCGCGGCCGACTTGCGCAGGTAGTCCAGCTCCCGCTCGTAGTAGAGCAGCAAGTCATCGCGCATCGTCGCCTCCGGAGAGGCGGCAGTTGCCGCTCTTCAACTCGATGACGGTATCGAAGGAGATAGGTTCCGGCGACGGGTCCATGCGCAGCATGGCCTCGATGCGCAGACGTACTTCGCTCTTGGCAGCGTCTGCGGGTTCTCGACCCACGCCAGGCGAACGTTCGCCAGCCGCGGCTCGAAGAGATTGATGGCCGCCAGAATCTGCCGTACCAGCTTGTTGCGGTCTCCGGAGGTGGCCATGGTCAAAGCGGAGAGATCGGGGAGCCCGTACATGTAGGCGGAGCGATTCACTTCCTTCAAGCCCTCGTCGGGCAGATCGGAGATTCGGCGCGTGTTGAGCAGCCACTCCAGGTCGCGCCGCACGGCGCGTTTGAGCAGCCGCTCCGATTGTGAGCGGCTCGGGGGATTTTCCGTCTGATTCCCAGGCTCGAGATCGATGAGACGGTCGAGTACGGGGATGGTGACGGTCGTTTCGCCGAGGTTCCTTGCCATCGCTTACCCCACGCTCAATGCCTGGACAGGGTCGAGGCGGCAGATACGTTCGAACATCTCCTGCTTATCGCTGGAGCTGCCCTGAATCTTCTTGCTGTTACGCATCAGCTTCAGCAGATCGCTGGCGACCTGCTCAGGGTCTTCCCAGGCGTCGAGCTTGTGGTTTTCGATCATGGCCGTTACATCGTCGAGTAGCGGTTGAGCGATGGCATCTTTCCCTGCAGCCACCGCCAGCTCGATCAACTGCATGGTGCGGCGGAAGCGGCCCCGCCCGGAGCGCTGGCGGGCGATCTCGGCACGCATGATGGCGAATGCCTTCTCCTCCTGTCCCGCAGCCAACGCTTCCTTCGCCAGGACATAGGCGTCGGCCGCCTGGGCGAGCCATGTGGGTGTTCCATTGAGGCTGGCGGTTGACACGGAATCTCGCATCGTCGCCGGGCTAGCACGCGAGCCTGCGGAGGCGTCCTGCAAATGCTGCAGCCATGCTTTGGTCTCTGGATTCGCAGCCGGAGTATCGTCGAGCAAAGTCGCATCCAGTAACTCCGGAAGATCATTCAGCAGAGCACGAAGTTCCGACTGGATGGCGGTGGCGATCGGTTGGTACTCAGCGCCCAGGGCCGAGCAGGCAGCGACGGAGAGCCGCTGCAAGTCAAGCCAGGCGCGGCTGCAAGGCAGAGCCATGGCCTCTTCGCAGGCATCGAGCAGCTCACTCCACTTCTTGGCCAGCGCCAACCGCTTCACCTTTTGGCGAAGCTCGGTAGGCGGCGCCTCGAGCAGTGTGCTGTCGCCCAATCGCGATGCGGTGCGCAACTCACCCCAGCGCAGACCTCGCAAAATGAGGTAGGGCGCCGGGCTGAGCGGCTCCCGTTTGCGCAGGAAGGCTGCCGCTGCGGCGATGCTGGCCACCGCCTGGCGGCGGTCCGCGGGCTCCGCCACAACACACGCTGGCCAAGCGACTGCAGTCGAAGCCGGCGCGACGGTGTCCCCGTCTTCCGGCCTGCAGCTTCCGCTGCAGCCTCGGCAACCGGAACCTCTTCGACCGGATCCGGCTCCTTCTCGCGCTTCTTGTTGAGCAACGAGTGGATCGTGTGCCGGACTTCCGTAAGCGCTGTCTTCGAGTTTGCTGAAGGCGGGAGCATCGTCCTCGAAGCTTCTCGTCGCAAAACTTCTCCAGGCTCTCAAGCGCCTCGAGACAGGCATCGAGATCTTTCTCCGCTGTGAGATAAAAAGCTTTCGGGGTCTCAGCAAAGGCTTTATCGAAGATCTTCCGGCGGAATCTTACCGCCTCGATCACCTTGGATCGAGTCTTACGATCCTTGTCGGTTTTGGCCTGGTCTTCGTAGCCGACGATCCGCGAATCCTTGTAGGCGAACCAGGAGTATCCGGCGCTGACCAGAGGCGCGGAGCGCAAAGGAAAGTCGAGCATGGAGCCGATCCAGGAGAGCGGCTTGGCCCGGAGCTCGCGGTCTCCATCTTCGATGACCGGATAAACCGTTTCCCAGAAATTAGTCAACAAACCGTGGCATAAAGTGATCCCCTGGCAAAGACCCCCGTAATGCTCTGTCACCAGCAGAGCTTCGGTGAGCCATGCGGCCAGTTGAAGATCTTTCGAGACGGTTGCCAGCGTGTCCTGCGCCAGCTTGATCACCAGCGGGTAGTTCGCCGTCTTCCGTTCGCTTTGCCAGTCGCCCTGCGCCAGCTCATCGTCCTTGCGGCGAGCTTCCTTGTATTTTGTCGTAGATCAGCAGCTTGGTGTCGTAGCGAAGATCGATGCCGCTGGGGTTTTCACCGGCAATCGGAGCGAGGATATCTTCGCGAAGCGGCATAGTGGCAGCGACCTGAACTACGACGAGCTTTACTGCTCAGACGGCGCAACCGCCGGTTGGGCGAATTCGAGCGACCGCACTTCGAGGAAGGGAACTTCCTCGCCGTCGACCAGCAGCATCTTCTGGCCCGATGGATATTCCCGGCCCTCGTCGTCAGCCGCCCAATCCGTCATTCTCCCCAGCCAGACTGCCTCGTCCGCATGCTTCCAGGAGAATGGATAAATCGCCGGAATCAGCACTTCTCCGAGGTCCATGCCTTGAAACGATGGCGCGGTCTGCACCAGGGCCGGAGCCCAGAGCGTGTCCCGCAGCCGTTGCGGCGGTCCCATTTCGACCGAGGCCACGTGCTCGAAAGGAATCCAGACATAGGCGCCGGCGGCGAAGACTTCGAGCCGTGCGCCTATATCCGGATCCGCATCGCGCAATTCGGTGAAAGCTTTCCCATTCAGCTCGCCTCTGGGGGAGGTCGTAGGGTGCGCCGGGAAAGTCTGCTTTTCAAAAATCTCGTGCCGCGTCTTCTCCGCATGGAGAGCTGCGTAGTAGACGATCGCCCCGGTTTCCGCTTCAGCGTTTTTGCCCGCGAGAACGCGAGCTGCTTTTCCGCGCGGGTATATTCCCCCGCGAAGCAAAGCAGCTCAAACAGAAAAACGCGTTGCGCCGTGTCGGCCGGGTGCTCGCGCAAGTGCGCCGTGAGCCACTTTTCCGCCTCCCGCACCTTGCCTGCCGCGAACAGCTCTTTGGCGGTTACCGGCACCTTGTCCCTGCTCGCCCGTGACTTACCACGGCTTGAGCTTGAGTACGTCGAAGCCCTTGTCGATGAAGCCCTTCAGGGTGCCACCCTCTTCGGGGTTGTAGCTGACCTTGACCTTGCTGAAAGCGAAGCTGATCGATTCCATAGGGTTCTCGCTCGAACCGGAATGCTGGATGGAAGTGATCAGCGCATTCTCCATGTGAATCTTGAAGTAGTCCTGCTGATCGTCGCCCATCGGCTTGTCGTAAATGATGTCGACCTTCTTCAGGTAATTTCCGGTGACGCAATCGTCAAAGAGCAGCGGGAGAAGTCTTGTCGACCACCTTCATGATCGTGACATCGCGCAACGTTGGCCCGGCCCGCCCGGGCCTCGCCTCCCGAGGAACCAGCGCCGATCACCGCAGGTCTGGCTGGCGCCAAAGCTAAAGGAAAGGATGTCGATCGCGTCCTGCTTGCTGGTGCTGGGTCCTGGACGGCCATCGATGATGAGATACGCATTGACTGCCATTTTCTTTCTCCTTAACAAAGTCTCGCGTTCAGGGACCCGGCATTAGGAACTGCAGCACATCAGCTTGTGTCCAGGATAGGTGCGCACAGGTTTACTTCACCGCGGCGGGCAGTTCAGCCACCAGCCGCAGAGAAACGGTGAGTTCATCAAGTTGGAAGTGCGGACGAAGGAAAGCCACCGCGCGATAGACACCGGGCTTGCCCGGGACCTCCGACACGTCGATGCGCGCTTCGCGCAGCGGCCGCTCAGCCTTGGCTGCCGGAGAAGCCGAATCATCCGGAGTAACGTACTTTGTGATCCAGCGGTTCAGGAACCTCTCCGCCTCTTCACGAGACATAAAGCTGCCGATCTTGTCGCGCATCATCGCCTTGAGATAGTGCGCGAAGCGCGAAACCGCCATGATGTAAGGCAGCTGCGTAGACAAGCGGGCATTCGCGTTGGCCGAGTCGGTGTCGTAGATCTTTGGCTTTCTGGCAGGTTTGCACGCTGAAGAAGGCAGCGTAGTCGGTGCCCTTGCAATGAACCAGGGGCACGAAGCCGAGGTCGGCCAGTTCTTTTTCGCGACGGTCGGTAATCGGTACCTCGGTGGGGCATTTCAACGCGATATCGCCCTCGTCGGTAGCGAAGTTATGTGTCGGCAGACCCTCCACCAGCCCGCCGCCCTCGACGCCGCGCATCGCCACGCACATGCCGTAAAGCGAGAAGGACTGGGTCATCTTCGTGCCCAGCGCATAGGCCGCGTTCATCCACAGGTATTTCGAGTGGTCGGTGCCGTCCACCTGCTCTTCATAGCTGAACTCGTCGATCGGCTTGGTTTCCGCGCCGTAGGGAAGACGCCCCAGTGTCCGCGGAAGGGTGAGCGCGACATAGCGGGAATCTTCGCTCTGGCGGAACGACTTCCATTTGGCGTACTCGGTGCTGTCGAAGATCTTCGCCAGATCGCGAGGTGCGTCGAGTTGGGTATAGCTTTCCAGGTTAAGCAGGTCGGATGCGGCAGCGCTGACGAACGGCGCGTGCGCCTGGGCGGCGATGTGCGAGACGCCTTCCAGCAGGGCCATGTCTTCCGGATGCTTGCCGAACTCGTAATCGCCGATCAGCGCGCCGAAGGGAGCCCCGCCGAAAACGCCGTACTCTTCCTCGTAAATCTTCTTGAAGAGAGCGCTCTGGTCGAACTCCGGAGCCTTCTCGATGTCGCGCAGCAGTTCCTTCTTGGTGGCGTTGAAGACGCGAATCTTCAGTCCGACGCCGGTCTCGCTGTTGTCCATCAGGTACTTCAACCCGCGCCATGAGCCTTCCAGCTTCTGGAACTGGGCATGGTGCATGATCTCATTCAACTGCAGCGAGAGCAGGTGATCGATTTGCGCGATGCGCGCATTGATCATCATCTCCGCGTCTTTGGCGACGGTCATCGAGCCGTCGAGTACCTGGGCTACAAATTCCTTCACCAGGTCCTTGCCGCGCTCGCGCGACGCAGTCTCTTTGCCGAACCGGCCCTGCTCGACGATCTGATCGAGCAGACTGGATTCCTCGGTCGCAACCGCGGGCGCCGATCCCTGTTTGAGCCGCCGTCGCTTCAGCCATTGGAGCCTCCGTCATTGGCGCCGATTTCGCCCTTCAACTTTTCCAGCTTCTCGGTATTTCCCACCGCCTCCAGGAGCAATTCCTCGAGCTTGTCGTTGCCCTGCAGGGAACCGCGAAGGTTTGCCAGTCTGCTCCGCAGATCGAGCATTTCCTTCAGTGGCTTAACCTGCTTGGCCACGTTGCCCGGCTCGAAATCTTCGAATTTGCGAAACTTCAGGTCGACCTTCAATTGCGGGGCGTCGGGGTCGTCGCTCAGCTTGTTTTCCACGGCGAAGGAAAGATGCGGCTTCATTCCCTCCAGCACGGTGTCGAAATTGTCCGGATTCACCTCGACAAACTTGCGATCCTTCAGCTTGGGCAAGGGCTGTTCCGGGTTGCCGGTGAAATCGCCCAGTACCCCCACGACGAAGGGCAGCTCCTTGATCTCGATGGCGCCGCCCACTTCTACGTCATAAGTGATTTGCACGCGGGGAGGACGCACGCGGTCAAGTTTGTGCTGCGCGCTTTGTCTAGCCATAATTGCTTCCTTCCACTGAATAGTGATCGAGAGCGGATGAATCGTTTCAGCTGAATCTCTGCTCGAAAATCCGTTCAGGATCGAGCAGAGAGTTCGTAGCCTGGTTGGGACTCGATGTAATCGTGCGCTACGTTGATACCACTCAGCTAGCGCACTGGTCAAACAAAAAACTGGACGACGTCGCAGCGGCAATGACCGCTGGACTGTTCTCCGCAGCGCATGGCGTTGCTCCGATGTTAAGGTTTAAAGCGCATGCTTAAACCTTTGTCCGTTGATGCTTCCCGGCGGCTTCGTAGCTGGTTCGAGGAGGCAGGTTACACCGAAGTAAACCTCTCAGGTACCTTGGTGCCGCGGAGTTACCTTCCCGGCTTTGCGCAACGAACCCCGGCTGCTCGATCGCACGCGCGAAGTCACGCTGCTCAACGCTTTGCTGCGCTGGTTTTGGCTGGGACGCAGTCAAACCGCGGAGGACGCTCGCCAGCGTCGTGCCGGAAGCGCTTCTGCAGTTGCTGCTGGAATCAGGTTTGCTGGAGCAAGACGGAAACCTGCTGACGCCAACAGCCATGCTGCTGCCGGTGGAAAACTTTCTGGTCGCCTCCGATCATCCGGCAGCGATCGAACGGCGGCGACTCCGGAGATGGTGCTCTGGCCCAACCCCACCAGCAAATTCCTGGCCAGGTTCGCGGTCAGGCGGCACTCGCGCGCCACCCTGGATCTTGGGACCGGCAGCGGGATTCTTAGCCTGGGAGCGGCCGGGCACAGCGACCTGGTGGTGGCCACCGACGTGAATCCCAGGGTGCCCTCGTTCGTAACCTTCAACGCCCGGCTTAACGGGATAGAAAACATCGAGATGCTGATGGGGGATGGGTTTCACCAGTCGCGGGACGCAGCTTCGATCTGATCCTCTCCAACCCGCCTTTCTTCATTACCCCCAAGAGCGACTACTTGTTTTGCGATAACCCGATGGAGCTGGACCAGCTCTGCCGCCAGCTGGTTCGAGAAGCGCCCGCCCATCTCAATGAAGGCGGCTATATGCAAATGCTGTGCGAATGGGCGCAGGTGAGCGGACAACCCTGGGAGGAGCGGATCGCCGAATGGCTCGATGGCACCGGCTGCGATGCATGGGTGATGAAAGGGCTGACCCAATACCCTGAGGAATACGCGCAGCATCGCATTCGCGAAACCACGCAGGACACCGGCCGTGACCAGGAGCTGTACGAAGGCTATATGGCCTACTACCGCGGTCGCGGTGTGGAGGCGATCCATGATGGCCTGATCGTGATGCGGCGGCGCAGCGGGAAAACTGGGTGCGCATTGAAGAAGTGCCCAAAACACCAAATGGCGATCTTGGGAGAGCTGATCCTCTCCACCTTTGCTGCGCATGACCTGTTGCTGGAGATGGAGAGCGACGAAAAGCTGCTTGCGATCAAGCCCAAGCTCGCCGCTCACGTGAGACTGGAGCAGGTTTGCAACCAGGCCGGCGACCGTTGGCACGCAGAATCGCTTACTCTGCGGCTCACCCGCGGCTTTCCTTTCCACTGGAAAGTTCAACCCCTGGTGGCGGAATTTCTGGCGACTTGCGACGGTACGCGCACCGCCGAGCAGGCCATTCAGGCACTCGCAGTCAGCGCGAACGCACCCATTGATACCGTGAGGCGCGAATGCCTGGCGATGATCCGCAAACTTATCGAGCGTGGGTTTGTTGTGGTGGCGCCGGACTGATTTCCACTCCGGATATGAAAAGATATGCTGTGACGTCGAATTACGGCTGAAGGAGCCGGCCCATGGCGAAGGTCACCGGTAACATCCGGATTAACGCGAATCCAGGGTCGTCAGGTACGGCTGGCCACTTTGAAGTTGTCTTCGTTCCCTATGCCGGCCGGCTCAACACCAAGCCGGTGAGGGTAAGTAATCTCGACGACCTGGTTACCCTGCTGATGAACCTGAAGATCAGCGAAGATGAGGCCACCCGATGGGCGGGCAAGGCGCGCACGCAGGGGTCGTCCTGATTGCCGGCGTTGAGCGGACCGAGCTCCAATTGAAGGAAAACGGCCTGCTGGCCTGAGCGCCAGGGGGCATCGTACAAAGCTTAGATACAGGCCGGGCGGAGCGGACGGGTGCCCCACGTTCGCATCAGCGTACGTGGGCCGATAATGGTTTGTTTCCATTGCTCTCGTTGGCCTTTTCGATTTCCCTATGGCAGAAAGCGATTGTGGGCTCCGCCCGCTTTGCGGCCCGCGTACGCTGATGCGAGACGTGGGGCACCCAGCGCTTCGCTTAACCCAGATATGGCCACTGACTACTTTCGCATGAGAGCGAAGATCACCACGAGAATCAGCACGACCAGGAGAAAGGCGTTAAGCACGAGCAGGATCGGCAGCATCTCCTGCAGTTTGGTCTGCTTCGCGGGAACCGCCGGGGCGGCTAATGCCGGAGGAGTTAACTTGGGAGCCGCAACCTGAGGTGGCTCTATTGCGGAGCTTGAACCTTTGGCACCGCAGAAGCAGGCGGTGCGGGGACGCCAGAGATGATACGGGTATACTCCCCCTGGCCTGAAAGGGTACCTGGCGCAGGCGTTGCGGTCGGGGGCGGCGGCTCAAAAGCCTGCTCCGTTGAGGCCGCTCAACATCCTCTGACAGCTTTTGGATCCACATCGTCACGCTGCCTGGCGCAGGCGGGCCGGCATAGGTCGGAGAATGACTCAGGCCGGGGGGCGTTTCGATCCGCCTGGTGACCCCTCGGGCCCAGAGAGCGCGCGAAAAAGGTCGGTTGCCCCCAGAGATTTCGGAGTGGAATCTCGGCCACTCCGTCTTCTCCACGGCGGGAGGCGAACTGCTTGCCTGCGCCGCCAGGGGCTGGATCCGGGGCAAAGGCGCGGGAGAGGGAGTCACCGTCCGGAAAAGTTGGGTGAAGCTTCCCTCGGCGGATGCTGAGTCGGAAGCACCAGGCGAAGAATAACCCTTCATCCGCGGTGGATTGGCGGGAGCGGGAGGGGCCGGGCTAGGTATGGCTCTCACCGGTGGCTCGGTGAGTGGAGCAGCCTGCTGCATAAAGATGCGGGTGACGTCTCCCGAGGTCGGTTTGGGAGTTTCTTGAGGTGCGGCACTCGCCCGCGGCGCCGGCGCTGCTGACTGCGATTGGGCTGGGGGTGCGACCGGGTTCAGAGCCCCAAACAATTGGGTGAACTCGCCTTGCGCCACCGGACTGGCTTCGGTCGTCGCCGGCTTAGCGGCGGCAGGCGGCCCAAGACTCTCTGGCGCCTGCCCTGAGACGGGTCCGATTGCCGATGGAAAGCGTCTAGAAACATCCCCGTCGCGCTCAGCGGATCGTTCTGGCCGGTGGGCTTCGCCCCGGGTTTGCCATCTGCTTCAGTCATCGGAATGCATTTCCTTACCAAGCGTACCCGGCGGTTAAACGGTAAATAATACAACACGCAAACGCAAGCGTGTTGCGGCATGGGGCACGGTTACCAAAGCTGGGGGAAAGGGCAGCAGTTTGTGGTGGTGCCCGAAGTTTCTCGCTGCCTTGCGCGTGGTTGAGGTATGCTCACCGTTGTCGCTTCGTCTACACCTACTGTGAAACCGCTTAATGCCGCGCCACGATGACGGCATTTTCGCAACATCGAGCGAACACCGCGTTCGCTGGAGAACGCAAGCATGAACGATAGCCCGCCGCGCACCCACAGCCTGGCCTCCTGCTACGAAAACTCGATTACGACCATTCTGCGGCTTGGTTCGCAGCAGCAGGCGGTACAGAATTCCCAGGTTTTTCGCAACAATATCCGTGCCGCGCTGAAAGCCGCAATGGAGCAGGCCAAGACTCTGGGATACTCGCAGTGAAATGATCCAGTTGTCATTCTCCGCCGTGGTCGCGTTTCTCGACGAGAGCGTGCTTACGCTGCAAAGCCCAATCTTCGCGGATTGGCCGCAGCGGCCTCTGCAGGAGGAACTCTTCGGGCACCATCAGGATGGGTGAGGTCTTTTTTGAGAACCTGCGCGGCCTGCTCAGCCGCCAGGACTCGCAGGAGACCGCCGACTGCCTCGAGGTCTACTGCATCTGCCTTCTGCTCGGCTACCGGGGCCGTTACGCGCTCGGGGGAGGCGGAGAGATCGAGACCTTCATTCGCCAGATACGGGAGAAGATGGGACGCTTTCGCGGCCAATTGCTCTTTCTTCGCGCCGGCGCCCCTCCGCCGGAGGTAAAGCGAAGCCAGCGGCGATTGACCGCTGGAGCCGGGGACTGGGCATCGCCGCGCTTTGCCTGCTGCTGGCAATGCTGCTGGCCTTTGGCGGTTTCTGGTTGGCTCTAAGCTCCGGGGTATCCCAGCTGGGATAACACTGACCTGCGCCTGGAGGATTTTTGTTGATCTATCTGCTCGCTCTTGCCGTTGTCTTAGTTGCCGTGCTGGTGGCTTATGGCGCCGGAGCCTTGCTTCATCTGCATGGCACTCCGCTGATCGTGCTCGCGACGCTTGATTGTGCTTGCTGGGATGGTTGCCGCGGTGGCCATCCTGGTCATTCATTTCCGCGCCAAGAAGCGTAAAAGCCAGGGAGAGGAAGCAGCCGGCGACGGCGGGGGCAATGAACTCGACGTTCTACTGAACGACGCCAATCGCAAACTGCGGACCTCACAACAGCAAGGACCAAAATCGCTCGATGGACTGCCGCTCCTTTACCTTCTGGGAGAAGCCGGCTCCGCGAAGACGACCATCGTCTTACGCTCCGGCCTGGATCCGGAACTGATCGCGGGCACGGCGCCGCGGGAGGGTGATGTCTCCCCTACGCCGCTGCTGAACCTATGGTTCACCCGCCAGGCGGCAATCCTCGAAGCCGGGGAGGCCATTCGGCAGAGCACGAGCATGCTCAACCGGCTGATTGCGCGCACCCGCCCCAAGGCTTACCGCTCCACCTTCGGGTCAGGTGCGCCGGCTCGCGCGGCGGTCGTTTGCGTGAGCGCGGAGCAGTTCCTGGTGGGCGACGCCCCCACGTCGTCCCTGGCCTCTGCCCGCGCCATCGGCGCGCAATTGCGCCAGATCAGCCGGCTTGCTCGGCGCGGCGTTGCCCGTCTATGTCATTGTCACCAAGCTGGATCGCGTACCCCATTTTGCCGAGTACGTCCGCAATCTTTCCAATGACGAAGTACGCCAGGTCCTGGGCACGACGCTTGCCAGGAGTGACGCTTCGGCCGGCGTTTATGCCGATAAGGTCTCGCGCGAATTGGGGAGCGCGCTCGATTTGCTCGTCTTTGCGCTGGGCGAGTTTCGGGTCGAGATGCTGGACCGGGAGACCGAGCCGAAGAATGCTCCCGGGGTGTACGAGTTTCCGCGTGAATTCGGCAAGCTGCGCAAGAACCTGAGCCAGTATCTGCTCGAGCTGTGCAAGCCCAGCCAATTGAGCGCCAATCCTTATCTGCGGGGCTTTTACTTTACTGGCTTGCGCGCACAGATGGTGGAGCAAATCGTCGGTGCGACGCCCGCGCCCTGTCCAGAGTGCCGCTGCAGGATGTCGGCGCGACGAGAATCTTTTCCGCTGCAGGAGGTGCAGGCGGCTAACCGCCCCGCGGCTCAGCCAGTGAGGGTCTCGACCCGCGCGCCGCAATGGACATTTCTGCCCCGGCTCTTTCCGGAGATAATTCTGGGCGATAAGAGCGCTTTGTCGGCCACGCAGCAGACCGCGCCCGCGCGCCTCTTTCGCAGAATTCTCTTTGCCTCGCTGGCGGTGATCTTCGCATCTATACGCGTCCTTCTGCTGGTCTCTTATCTGAATAACTCGGCGCTCGAAGACAAGCTGCTGGGCGCTGCCCAGGCATTGCCGGCCGTCACCAGCGCGGCCGCCGCTTCGGCGCCCAGCCTTGGCGACCTTCAGGCCCTTGATCAGCTGCGTCTTACGATTGTCCAGTTGGACGGCTACCAACAGAACGGTCCGCCGTTGAGCTACCGCTTTGGGCTATACCAGGGAGACAAGCTGGCCGCGCGTGCGAGGCAAATCTACTTCGACCGCTTTCGGCCGATGCTGCTCAATCCCGCGCAGGCGAACCTCGTCAGCTATCTGCGCGGTTTGCCAAATGCGCCGGCGCCCGGCGCAGATTATACCGCCGCTTACAACCCGCTCAAGGCGTATCTGATTACGACCAGCAATCCCGAGAGGAGCGTGCCCCAGTTCCTTACCCCCGTCTTCCTGCAGTATTGGACCCGAGTCCAGGGCTGTCGATCCCGCGCAATCGCAACTTGCTCGACAGCAGATCGATTTCTACGCGAGCGAGCTTCTCCGCCAGAACCCTTACGCTATCAATCCGGATACCGCCGCGGTGGATCATGCGCGTACGTATCTTTCTAACTTTGGCGCCGTGCCGCGGATATATCAGGACATGCTCACAGCGGCGGAGAAGGCCAGCCCCGGCATCGACTTCAACCGGCAATATGCGAACTCGGCCGCATCGGTCGTCGAGCCGCATTTTGTGCGCGGCGCGTTCACTCGCTCCGGCTTCGCTTTTATGCAGGACGCAATCCAACACCCCGCTCGCTATTTCCAGGGCGAGACCTGGGTGCTGGGCGATCAGGCCGCGCGTTCGCTCGATACTGCGAGCGTCAGCAAGCAATTGGCGGCGATGTATTCCGGTGACTTCATCAAGGAGTGGCACGCCTTCCTGACCGAGGCACGCGTTGTCGGTTGTGGATCCCTTAAAGAAGCTCCCGACAAGCTGAACGCGCTCGCGGGACCGGAGTCGCCGATACTGGAGTTTTTCTACACCGTCTCGTCCAACACCGCGGTAGCCGACCCGCAGATCAAAGCCATCTTCCAGCCGGCGCAGGCGTTGGTCGATCCCAACGCGACCGCCCGCTTCATTGGGCCGGGCAACACCAACTATGTGAATGCGCTGTTGTCTCTCTCCGGCGCCGTGAACCAGTTCAATCAGAACCCGGACACGTCGAGAGATCAGCTGAACGCGGCGGTTTCGGCCGCCGGGTCTGGCGGTACAGCAGACCGCGCAGGCCTTCAACGTCGATCCGCAGATGCACACGGAGAAGACGGTGATCGCCCTGCTGGAGTCGCCCATCAGGTGCGCCGCTCCCCCGCCGCCCCCTCCACCTCCGGGGCCGCCCGCATCGACATGCACCGTCCTGGGCAAGTTCCCCTTTGTGTCCTTGTCCAAAACCCAAGCCGGCAGGGATTTGACCAACAGCGAACAGGCCAGCCTGGAAGAGGTGAATGCTCTCTTTGCGCCGGGCACGGGAAAACTCTGGACGTACTATAACGACAACCTTAAGCAGTGGCTGGTCCTGCAGGGCACGCAGTATGTTCTCGCTCCCAATGCGGCCGGGCACGTAGGTCCTGCGTTCGCGCAGTTCTTCAACCGGGCAGCACGTATCTCCTCTGCGCTTTACCCATCCGGAGCGACGATCGCTGGCTTTCAACTTCACCCTTCGTTCCTTGCCCAGCAAGGGTATTGAAAACGCCACCCTGGTGGTTGACGGCCAGCGAATCTCCAGCGGCTCAACCGTTCAGCAGTTCAAGTGGAATGCCGCGACCGCCCATCAGGCTTCCTTGGCGTACAACTCCGCCGAAGCATTGCAGTTCCAGGGAACCTGGGCGCTCTTCCAGCTGGTGGGCATAGCCCATGTCACGCGGACCGCTGCAGGGCTGCAGCTTGAGTTTCCGCTCGAGGTATCAGGCCGCCCAAGCACACTGCCGGATGGCACTCCGGTAGTAGTCCGCTTCGAGCTCTCTGGTCCGGGGGCGGAGGTGCTGGCGCCGGGAGGGTTGTCCGGACAGCCTTGCGTCATGTCCGTGATCAAGTGATGGAACGGACAAGATGCAAGGCTACCGGGCGGCAGGCGTCGTTTCGAGGGCGCGCAGCACAATGCAAGTGATGTTGTCCGCGCCGCCTCGTTCCTTGGCTTGTTCCACCAGGCTTTGACAGATCGCGGGCAGTTCCACGCTGGGCCGATGCAATCGACGCAATCTCCGCCGGCTGCAGATAACGGGTAAGGCCGTCTGTGGCCAGCAGCAACATATCGTCGGGCTGAAGTTCGGCGGCGAAGAAGTCAGGCTGGACGGTTTCCGCCGCGCCGATGGCCCGGGTAATCACCGATTGCAGATTTGAGGTGGCAGCCATCTCCTGCGTTATCATGCCGCTGCGGAGTTGCTCGTCGAGCAGGGAGTGGTCTTGCGTAATCTGCAGGCAAGCCCCGTTGCGAACCAGGTAAGCGCGGCTGTCGCCGACGTTTCCAATCAGGATTCGAGCGCCGTCGAGGCAGGCGCATACCAGGGTCGTGCCCATATTTTGGAACTGCGGGTTGCTCTGGGCGGTCTCGCGGACGACGCGATTCGCTTCCCGAATCGAGTGCAGCAATCTGCTCTCTACCGGCAGGCTCCGGCGCTCCATCGGTGGCCAGAGATTGCGCTTCAAAGGATTCAATGAGGATCCGTACCGCGGTGCTGCTGGCCACCTCTCCGGCAGCGCCGCCACCCACACCATCGCAGACAACGTAGAGATGCGGGTCGTTGTTGTAGCCGAAACTGTCCTCATTATTGGCGCGTTTGCAGCCGATGTCAGTCGCGGCCGCAAAGGCCAGGGAAAGTGTGGCAAGTTCGTTCATGGTCGTGAGTCCCGTGAGCGAAGCGAAGGTAACATGAAAGCTAAACCATTTCTCGTTGGAAATCGACGAAATTTGCGGGAGGCTTGTCGCCATTCGCATTTAGGCTCGATTTCTCACCGGCTGCACTTCCCGCCTGACAACAGCAAGTGCTGCTCTCATTTCCTCTCAGGCCGGGCCAGTTCGCCTGCGCCAATCTGGGCGGCGCCCCTCGCAGCAGGAATATGCGTCATTTTTCGATTGCAGAAGCGGCCCTGGCCTCGTAATAATCCCAGAGCACGGTGGAACTCCAGCGAATCTCTACTGAAAAAACAGAACCTTGGAATCGACTTCCTGAGGATGAAATCGGCTCGTAATGCATAGGCACCGGGCCATAGCATCCCCGTTTCAGAGAAGCGGTGGGGGCAAATACCACATTTCCCAGTCAGATTCGTCGCACCGCTCTTCTCGGGATTTGACGGGTCCAGCGCGCACGTGTCGCGTGGGCCGGTAGGTTAGCGAAACAAAACCAGGAAAGGAATCCTTCTATGCCTCTGGTCTTACTTGGTAGTGAACAAGCAATGCAATTGTGCGCGGGTGATTTAAACGGACCGGTTAACAGCCCGCCTATCGCTTCACTGGCAAAAGAACTCGAGCTTCGCAAGTACCTGTTGGATGTTGCAGCCTGGGCGTCCAATTCCAAAGTGGCCAAAGAGATCCTGTATGTCGTTCAGAATTGCGAACCCAATATCTATGTCGTGGGGATGAAGGGGGGCGGATTCTCCTGCTTCAACAGTGATTACCCCAACTTTGGTGCGGGAACGGTCTACTACAACCTCGGGCTGAAGATGGAAATCGGCTTTAACGGCCCCGGCCCAACAGAGACGGCATCGAAGTTCGCGATGGGGCCAAAACGCAACGTTTCCCTGCACAACTACATCGGTTTCCTGCACGAGCTCGGACACGCCAAGCAGTTTATTGAGAATCCAGGATTCTTCAGGGAATCCAAGGATAAGAAAACGAACGACGAGCTCAGGAAGGACCAAGGTCTCGCACCGGTTATGAGCCATCTAGGGAACCTGAACGGTCTCTTCGCCCGCATCGGTGAAAGTAATGACACCGCCCCAGATGCACATCAATTGCGAAACGTTGTCCAGCGTGGGGAAGTTACCCAGCAGCACGGTGGGTGCGCCGGCGACCCAGGGAGCCGGAGTCGCCGGAATGCATGGCATCGGCGTGAGCACGCCCAGGGCAGCGGCCGTCGCCGCGGCGACGGTCGGGTTTGCGAGCGACTGGCACATGCCGAAGGGCATGATATTGGTCATCGGAATATGGTCCATGATGTTGGCGTCCGGCACCATGTTGGTCATCACCTTATTGGTGGGCAGCACCACCAGCGAACTCGGCGCCATCCCGAAGCTGCATTGCATCATCGCTCCCATACAGACTTGTAGAGGCATGATCCGGCTCCTTGAAATGCAGCTTCGAGTTTACGCCGGAAGTTTCCGCCAGATAGAAGGCAGCTTCACTTGGGACAGAGAGCTGGCGGTATCATCAGTCGATGACGTTTGAGGCTGGGCAGGTAGTCGGGGAATACAAGATCGTGCGGGTGTTGGGCCGTGGCGGCCTGGGCGCCGTTTACGAGGCGATGCATCTGATCTCGCAACGCGCCGAAGCCATGAAAGTGATGTTGCCGGAACAGACCGGCACCCCGGAAATGAAGGAACGCTTCCGCCGGGAGATCCAGCTTCTCGCCAGCCTCAATCATCCCAACATCGCCGGGCTGCACAACGCCTTCTACTTCGAAGATCAGCTCATTATGGTCATGGAGCTGGTGGAAGGGGAGGATCTGCGCATCGCGCAGCCATAGCGCTCGCATTCCGCTGCCGATGCTCATGGATTTTGCCACGCAAGTGCTCGCCGCCCTCGACTACGCGCATGCCCGAGGCGTGGTTCACCGCGACATAAAGCCGGCAAACATCATGGTTTCTTTTGCCGGCCTGGTGAAGGTGCTGGATTTCGGCATCGCCATCGCCCAGGGCTCTGTAGACCTTACGAATGGCCGGATCCCTGATCGGTTCCCCATTGCACATGTCGCCCGAACAAATCCGCGGTGAAAAGGCGACCCAGCAGTCCGACATCTACTCCTTCGGCGTGACCCTCTACGAGCTCATCGCCGGCCGGCCACCGCTGAATGGCGCCACCACCTATGAGTTGATGATGGCCCACCTCAACCGAACGCCCACGCCTCTTGCCGAATTGCGGCCGGACATCCCGGCGCGGCTGTCGGACGTGATCGCCAGGGCGCTGGAAAAGGATCCGGCAAACCGCTTCGCTACTGCCGCGGAGTTTCTTGGTGCGCTCCGCTCTCAGAATATGCCGGATCTTGCCGGGACGACCGCGATCAGCCCTACCGCGCCCGTTGGCAAGCAGTGACGCACCGGCGAGGTTAAGCAACCTGCCCTTACCGCATCGCTTCGCTCCACCTGGTCGAGCAGCTGGTGCGGCACCTGGCATCATTTATCGGGCCGATCGCAAAGGTTGTCGTGGCCCGGCTGGCGAAGCAGTACACCGATCTCGACCGGCTTTATGTGGAAGCGTCGAAGCAGATCGAGAATGAGGCCGACCGGAAGAAATTCCTACGCACCCGGCCGCCGCGCCTAACGACTTCGCCGGCTTCATCCATTGAGGAGATCGATTGCCTTCTTCAGGCTGGTGTGCATGCGGTAGAAGGATCGGGTTACCTGCGCGACTTCGTCATTGCCGCGGACAGGGAGCTGCTCGAGATCCATCTCGCCTTGGCTGATCCGGTCTGCAGAGTGGGAGATCTTTCGCTAGCCGCCGGATGACGATGAAATACAATCCCGATATCGATCAAGAGAATCGCCGCCAGGAAAATCACGGATAGGTTGATCAGCAGCCGAGTCAGTCCTTGCCGCGCCATCTTTATGGGGAAGGAGGTGGGAATCGATATGATCTGGGCGCCGATGACCTCGTCCAGGTTCCAGCCGAATCCATTCTGCGCTCCGTAATGCTTGATGAGTGCCTTGGGGGCTGCGCCGGGCTGGCTATGGCACTGCAGGCATCCGCTCTCCACCCGAATCGGGTGAGCCAGCGCGAGGCTTGGTCCGGTAGCTCCTTCCCGCATCCGGACCAACTCGGTTTCCTTCGGGGAATTGCGGAAGTAATTGATAATATCCGCCTCCCAATCCGTGGCGCGATCGCGGAGATTGGTCGGGTTCAACGCCGCTTCCTTGTAGGTGTAGTCCGGATAGGTCTGGCGGATCTGTTCAAAGGTAGTGGTTGACGCAAAGAACGGGATTGCCTGCGGCAGGAAGGTCGTTGTGTGCTCCGTCGTTTTCTCGATCACCGGCGTAATGTAGTGCTCGGTGTAGTTTCGAGTGGCTAAAGCGCTGGCCGCCATTAGCCCGGCCTGGCGAAGCACCTCGGCCTGCGCCTGCTCTTGTAAAAAGCTTCGCGCCTGGTAGGCGATCAGCAAAAGGCCCAGACCGAAGACCACGATCAGCAGAAGGTTGAATTTTACCAGCAGCTTCAAGCGAATGCTCCTTGGCGAATACGAGATTCCTTACTGCAGCGGACACGCCCTCTTCAAGGCCCACGATTTGATCGCCTCGCGATGGGCTAAGTCCCCGAGCCTGTGTTCAGAGGTGGAATCCGGAGCCTCTGCACCCAGCCAAACAAAAATAGTACGCTAAACCCCTCGACGCGGGGACTTGCGTGCGGCTATTTTGCGTCTGAAACAGGAATCCCCGTATCCGGGAAGCCAAGTTTCGGCTCTCATAAGAAACAAGTTCTCGATTAAGCCGCGGTTGGTGTTTGGCACGGCAGGAAACACCCGGGGATTTGTTGCACTTTCCGCCGCGGACAAGAAATGCCCCGTTTCATCCCCTATGGCGGGCAACGCCGGTGAATGACTGAAAATGCAACAAAGACCGCGGGTGATGGAACGAGATCAGGATGTAGGCAGGGAGGTCATATTCGAACGCCGCCCACAGTCTCAACTTCATGAATCAACTCTGCTGAAGAGGAGTCGTTTATGAAGGGCAGGCAGAGGACGGGGCACATGACCTTTGAGATCACCTGCAAGACTGTGCTTTTGTGGAAGTCTTCTTCTGTAAGCTCATTTTCGGGAGAGCCTAGTACGACCAAGTCCACTCCGAATCTCTGGGCATACTCCGAAATCACTTCGCTCGCCTTACCCGGGACGGCAATGTGCTCCACAGGAACCGTGTGCGACTCATTGAAGGGGGCGAGAAAGCGCAGTCTCTCTCGGCAACGCGAACAGGCATTATCTTTTTGGCATTCCGAGACATGCAGAAGTATCAATTGCCGCAACGCAATCTGATGCGCGCACTTCAGGGCCCGGATAGAAGCGGGCGAGAAGTCGGTCGCCGCAAGAACATGCTGCCAACAGCCAGCCCACGGTAGAGAGTTAACTGCATCTGGCGAGACGGTCATGATGGGGCACCGCGACTTGGCCAGCAGTTGCCGCGCTACGGTACCCAACGCGACGCGTCCGGCTTCGGTCTTCGCGCGTGTTCCCAGTACGAGCAGGTCTGCACAATGATCGCTCACCGCCTGCAAAATGCTCTCGCAGACGATCCCGCTTTCAACTACCGAATGAACCGGAATGCCCAGGGCACTTGTTTCGTCTTCTATCTTCTTCAGTTCCGCACGCGCGGAAAGGTTTGCGGTTAGAAGGGACGGCGCTCCGTCTGGAAATGCATAGGCGAGCGGATCGATGACATGCACAATCACAAGAGCCGATTGGTACATCCGCGCCATTGCCTGCGCGTAGCGGAGCGCCGAAGACGCCGTGCCGCTCAGATCTGTGGCTACGGCTATCGTTTTGAATTTCAGGATGCTGGGATTCATATCGTTATGCTCCTTATGCTTGAGTATGCGCGGGAAGAGAGGAGAGCCGCAGTGACACTAGTCACAGCGGTCACAAGCTCGTTACATCAAATGCTTGTGATATCGATCACAGACGCAAGACTGTATGCAGGCGATCCTTCGTCTCGGAGACGACATATCGTCTCCGGCTCTCGTCAACCGATTTCGCCCCCCTGGCGTCCTTAGTGGCATTTCTGCCTTTAAGTCATTTGTCTTCAATAGGCCTCAAGACAAGGTGGCGTTCTCCTCCCTTTGGTAACCGATGTGCTCTATAGGAGGACAAGGAAGTAAACACAAGTGCTGAGAATCTCGATAAATGACGATACGTCGTTGGCAACACTGAAGGTCGAGGGCAGGTTGGTCGGCCCGTGGGCCATGGAGTTGGGAAAGACCTGGCACGACTTGTGGGCTTCGGCCAGACAGAAGTCGTTGCGGCTGGACATTCGGGGAGTCACTTTTGTTGACTCAAACGGAGTTCAAATTCTTCGAGAAATTGTCAAGGCGACCGGCGCGGAGATTTTCGCCGACTCTCCCCTAACTCAATATTTTGCCAGTCAAGCTAAGCGCGATATGGCGCTGGAGCCGACCGAGGAGAGCTAACATGCCGAACCCAAGGAACACACGAACTTCAATCTGCGAAAACTGCAAGCTGAAGGAGAACGGATTCCTCTGCCATCTCACGCCTGCAGCAGCAAAGGAATTTGAATCGATCAAGTTCTCCTCCTTCTATCCCGCGGGATCCATCCTGTTTCTTGAGAACGAAACAGCCCGGGGAATCTTTCTTGTCTGCTCTGGAAAGGTCAAGCTTTCGGTCAGCTCAAAGGGCGGGAAGACCTTGATCCTTCAAATTGCGAGGCCCGGCGAGATCATCGGTCTGAGCGCGTCGATGTCTGGAATTCCCTACGAAGTTACCGCGGAAACCTTCATCCGTCACAGGTCGTGTTCATCCGCCGAGAGGATTTCCTCCGCTTCGTTCACCGGTTCCCGGAGGCTTACCAGGCAGTCATCCGGCAGCTGAATTCGCAATATGCCGCGCCTGTGAGCAATTGCGCACCATTGGCCTATCAACCACCGCCCATGAGAAGCTGGCCCGCCTGTTCCTGCACTGGTCTTCGGGGAAAAGCAGACCCCGGAAGCAACGCAAATCAAAGTGCCGCTGACCCATGAGCAGATCGCCGCATGCGTAGGTTCTACACGCGAAACTATCACCCGGACGCTCAGCGATTTCAAGAACAAACATCTGGTTACGCTCAAGGAACAACAGTGATGATCCCCATCGCTCCGCCCTGATGGCGATCAGCGGAGACTGAAATTTCCCTTGCCGACGCCCATCTGAAGCGGCAAGGCGCATTTCCGGGACCCTCTGCCGGGAACGCGCCCGTTGCGCCAATCCAGCCTGTTTTACAATTCAGCCTGGCATTTACGATAATGTTGCGTGATCGCCACCTATGCTTGCGATCTGGCCGTAAACGCGCGGTTCATCCTGCGAAGGGGAAAGCTGGAACGAATGATCCCCAAGAGGTAGCTTTCCTGTGGCGTCCATCGACGCCAGTGGTTTCCTTGGTGGAGCATCCAGTAAAAAGGACGCCCGATGACTACCGGCTTGGCCAACAGAGACGATTCTGCAACATGCGCAGGCGCTGTTCGAGGAGCTTTTCCTCGCCTCCCCGGATGCGATTGTCGTAACGGACCGTCGATGGCCATATCTCCGCGGCCAATCCGGCTGTCGGAACAGCTCTTCGGCTACTCCGAGACAGAGCTGATCGGGAACCTTGTAGAAATTCTCATCCCCGAACGGTTTCGCGGTCATCATCCCCAGCACCGCGGTGCCTATGTCGCCGCGCCCAGCGCGCGTCCCATGGGGACCGGCCTCGAACTCTATGGGCGGCGGAAAGATGGAACCGAGTTTCCGGTCGACATCATGCTCAGCCCTGTCGAGGCAAGCGGCGAACAATCCGTCTTGACGGTGATGCGGGATATCACAGAGCGCAAGCAGGCGGAGACAGCCCTTCGCCGCAGCGAAGAGCGATTTCGCCTGCTGGTGGAAGGCGCCAGTGATTATGCAATCTTCATGCTCGATCCTGAAGGAAGAGTCGCTACCTGGAATTCTGGCGCGGAACGAATCAAGGGATACCGCGCGGAAGAGATCCTCGGCCAGCATTTCTCGAAGTTTTATCCCGCAGGAAAGCGTAGAACGCGGCAAACCACAGCACGAGTTGGAAGTAGCCGCCGCCGAAGGCAGATTCGAAGACGAAGGATGGAGGATCCGCAAGGACGGCTCACGCTTCTGGGCCAATGTGATCATCACCGCCTTGCGCGGGAAGGACGGTCAGCTCATCGGATTTTCCAAAGTCACGCGCGACTTCACCGATCGCAAGAGGGCCGAAGAGTCGCTGCGTTCTTGAACTCAGCAAAGCAGTACTGGCCAACCCTGACATCCGGCAGATGTTGGCCGCGATTGAGGCGAGTCATTCAGCGGTTGATCCCTCACGACTATGCATCCATTGCGCTTTATGACGTCAGCAGCCCGCATCAGCTGCAAGTGCAGGAGCTATCTTCGGCGGAAGAACCGAGCCTCGCTCAGGAGGCAATTCTTCCCATCGAAGGCACGCCGGAAGGCTGGGTTTTCACTCAACCAGGAACCGCTTCTGATGAGCCAAATCGACGACAAGAAGGCTGGTCAACCGGCCTGCCAACTCAAGGCGGGAATCAAGTCGGGTTGCTGGGTTCCTCTGAACTGTCGAGGTGAAGTGATCGGCACTCTGTTCGTCGGGAGCCGGCAGCGAAGCCGCCTTCGACCAACGCCATGTGGAGACGCTTCTCCAGGCGGCCAGCCAGATCGCCGGGATAATCAAGATCGACCACGGTTTCCGGCGAATTGTCCAGCTCAGCAGCAAGCTCAAAGAGGAAAAGCGCTATCTCGAGGAGGAGCTGCGCACCGAATACAACTTCGAGGAAATCGTCGGCGAAAGCCATGGTCTGAAGAGCCGTGTTGAAGCAAGTGGAAACCGTCGCTCCCACCGACGCAACCGTGCTGATCCTGGGCGAGACCGGGACCGGCAAGGAATTGATCGCCAGGTCGATTCATACCATCAGTCCGCGCCGTGACCGGACCTTCGTCAAGTTGAATTGCTCGGCGATCCCTTTTGGACTATTGGAGAGCGAGCTCTTCGGCCATGAAAAGGGCGCCTTCACCGGCGCGATCTCGCAGCGAATCGGACGATTGGAATTGGCTCATATGGGCACGCTGTTCCTGGACGAGATTGGGGATCTGCCGCTGGAACTCCAGCCCAAGCTCCTGCGTGCGCTGCAGGAGAAGGAGATCGAGCGGCTTGGCGGCAGAAGAACGATCCCGGTCGATGTTCGTCTCATCGCCGCTACCAATCGCGACCTTACCAAGATGGTCAAGGCCGGTGAGTTCCGCAGCGATCTGTACTACCGTCTCAGGGTTTTCCCGATCACGCTTCCGCCGCTACGCGAAAGGTCCACGGACATTCCCCTGCTCGTCAACTACTTCGTCAACAAGCACGCCAAGCGCATGAACAAGCATATTGCATCGATTCCGCAGGAAACGATGGCCGCTCTCTGCGCCTGGCAATGGCCCGGCAACGTAAGAGAGCTGGAGAACTTCATTGAGAGGGCCGTGATTCTTACCCCCGGATCCACTCTGCGTGCCCCCTTGGCCGAGCTGGAAATGCTTGAAGAAGAAACGCCAGCTACATCTGACCCGAACTTTCACGCGGCGGAGCGGGAACATATTCTTCGTGTCCTGAGGGAGACCAAGGGAATGATCGGCGGAAGTGGCGGGGCAGCGGAGAAGCTTGGACTCAAGCGGACGACATTGAACTCCAAGCTTAAGAAAGCTGGGCATCGAGAGAAGCGACTACGCTTAGAGCGCTCTTATGAATCTGTCCATCTGGCCGGTCAATGTCCAGGCTACGCTCGGATGGTAAGCACGGGACAATGGCTGCTGCTGATCACCTGGAACGCGACACCGGTTTTGAAATTGTCGAACCAGTGCGAAGTTCTGCGAGTGCCCAGCACAATGAGATCGGCCTTCACACGCTGGGCGAGCAACAGAATGCCATCAGCCGCAAACCCATGCTCGAGAACACATTCCGGTTCGCACCATTCCCGGGCCACGTCGGGAACCAACCTCTGCAGCGCGCTGGTAAACCTGGCATTCAGTTCATGATCATCCATTTGATGAACGCCGGCAGGTTCTGGAAGCACATGGCAAAGGTAGAGATGGGCGCCGAAATCCTGGGCAAACGATAAGGCAAACACGCATGCCTTCGCGGCCTCCGGAGAAAAGTCCGTGGCGTAGACGATCCTCTGAAAACTTACCGGCTGCTTTGGCGGCGGCACTCCGGGCCCGATGGTGAGAATTGGACATTTGGCTTGATGAATCAGCTGCTTCCGCTGTCGATCCAAGAACCAGCCTGGCCAATCCTTTGTGCCCCCGCGTACCGATCACCAACAGGTCGATGGACCCGTCTTGTGCCGCTTGCAGAATCTCTGAGCCGGATCCGTTGCTTCGCACAGGACGGTCTCTACGCGTATCTTCTCCGAGGCCAGTTCGCTCTGCAGGCGGCCGAGGATTCTTCTCCAATCCTGCGAAAGATGTCGATGCTGAGACCCGCGTCCGGGGCCTTGAAGGCCGCAGCAAGATCGACCACATGCATCAGGCGAACCCGCGATCGATAGCGCTCTGCGAGCGCTTGCACATAGAGCTTGGCGGTTTCCGCGCTCGCAGAGAAGTCTGTGGCAAACAGAATATTCTCCAGGCTCACCTCAACTGGATTTCCAAGAATCGTCATACTACACCTCAGATGATTCTGACCCTATCTGAACGTCGGTAAGGATCTGTGACGCGCGCCACACCACCTCGTGACACGGAACATCGGCTACCGCATATCAATGAGGAAGGTCGGGAGGAACTGTCATCACCGGACAGTGGGGCCTGGCGAATCGTGGCGCTCACTACGCCATCGGCACAATCGATCATGTGGTTGCCGCTGCGGTGCAGGCCAAACAGAATGACAGAGGATCTCGACTCAGCTGCGCGCTGCCGCAAGCACCTTATCTGCTCGACCGTGGAGCACGGTCCAACTCACCGTGACGCCTCGATCACGCAATTTGGTACTCCATTCTTCGCACCGCTGCTCGTGATGTTTATGTCGCACATGCTTTTGTGTGGGATCAACCACATGGACGAGCTCCAGGTGCGCTCCCATTTGGGCTGGCAAAATGGCCAGCAAAACAGAAAATATTGTCAGGAATGTCGAGTGAGCTCGTAGCGACAGAGAATGCGCTGAATAGGAGGAGCCTCGCGATCGCGGAGAAGGGCGTTTGGTCCCACAACGAGGACCGGGCAGCGGACTGTTCGAAGCAGATGCTCCGCTGTCGAGCCAAGCCGTGGCCGGTCAATTGGACCGTAACCAAAGGCGCCAAGCAGAAGAAGATCGGGCGTATGCTCGAGTATGGCTCCTTCGATGGTGTCTGAGATGTTGCCAATCCGCCGAACAGAATCGCTCCATATCCCTTCTGCCCGGAGGCGCTCTTCTATTCCTTTGAGACCAAATTGAAGATCACGTTGAGACATTTCCATCGCCAGCGGCCCAGCCTCGAGAGCGCTGGCGTATTCGGCTGGGCTCTGCACGCCGATGAGGTGAATGAACGATCCAAACCGTTTGGACAACATCACCGCATACTTCAGCGAGGAGTCCGCCGCTTCAGAGAAATCGTAGGCTACGAGTAATTCCTTTAAATCGTACTGAATCGATTCTGCGTAAACAGGAAGTGTAGTATTTTGCGTCATATATGGTCACCGCCTTGCATGTCTCAAGCTTCCGATATTGTTATCCGGGAAGCTGTGATCGACATCACACGTGCTCGCCCGCACATCTGCGCCGCGTCAACTCCCGCGGTGACCGATGTCCCGAAGGTCTGACATCAGCCGCGCCGGGCATTCGGCAACCACACATTCTTGCAACACGCCCCTGAGTACTCTCCTGATTCGGGAGCACTTCTGGTCGCCCTCTCTCTTTGAGCTGCAGTGGTACAAGCAAGGGTCCCCCATTATCATCGGAAGCCTACCTTAATCGTGGAAGAGCAGATTGGGCACAGCCAGAAGAATTCCGAGTGAAACTCTCGCCCAACACCCGTCTCCCATTGATAAACCGAACCTTGCCGGAGATAGCGTAACTCTTCGTTGCATTCCGGATTGAAGCAATGCCCTATCATGGATGCTCTTCGTAAATTCGTGCGGCGGCGCGGCGCCGGCCGGTTGCTGTGATCCCTGCCGATAGCGGCTCTCGGCGCGGAAAGCCCATATGCCCTTCTTGAACTTGGTCCGGCATAGCCGTTGTCCCCATGTCTATAAATCTTAGTCAGTCCAATCGAGACTTGCTGTGATAAGGGTCACAGCAGATGATCCGCAAAGGAGGACAATGCATCCACGGCAATCGGAGAGGAATTCCTCTTCCGCCTGCGGAGGGTCGTGGCGCTCACCACCGAGCCAACGCTTGTCTCAGAGGTTGGTGGTCCACGGAATCTCGCTCGTGCTTAGCCGCGCGCGGCATACAGAAATTGTATCAAAACCAGTCTACACCCAGAGTGCCGCTGATCCGCCGACCCATTCCAGATTGCGGTTGTGGTCGACGCCCATCATGATGCCGCGGCCCATGCGGAGCAGCGGCAATACCGGCGTGATCTCTCCGCCCTCAGGCCAAACATACATCATGCGAATTTCGGCCTGGGTCATGCCGTGCGGCGTCTCGATCACCGGCTCGAAGCGCATACGCTCCTGCAGAATGTAGTGGTGACGCTGCTCTGCCGGTATGGCATCCACGTCGGCCTGCGTGGGATCGAACTTGATCCCGATGTCCGGCAAAGGAATAAAGCGGCTTCAACACATAATTCTCGTTGTCGCGGGGCACGATACTGTTCTGGTCAAGCAACCACGTCTTCGGCACGCACGTATGCTTGAGATAGGGAATGGAGAACTTGCTGATGCGGAAGTACCAGTTGGGATGGCCGGCCCATTCCACGTCGAGTGGCTCCGTCAGGTCGAAAGGCAGCTCGATATCCTTTCGCTCCAGCTCATCCACGATGCAGCGGTTGTAGATGCGGCGCACCGCGATTTCGCGGCCGTCCTTTTCGTAGAACAGCCGGTTGCCGCGCTTCTTCAGCGTTGAGAATGTCGACGATGGCGATGCCCAGGTCGCGCTGCGTAATCAGAAAATCGCAGAGTGTCTTCTGCTTCTCCGGATGGATCTCCAGCAGAATCACGTTCTCAGGATCGTGGCCGGCGACGATCAGCTCCCGCATCAGTTGCTGATAGCAATCGTGGTCGTAGCCTCCGAGATAGATCCCCAGGCCGGCAGGCAAATCCATAGGACTCAATGTACTGCTGCGCCAGCACCGGCTGGTATCCGTAGAGGGAAGGGAAGGCCTGCAGCTCAACCAGCTTGGGCTCGAGCTCACCATTCGCATTCCGCACCAGGCCGAAGTCGACTTGCAGGAACATCGGCCGCGGCGACTCGTTGGGAACGTTGTATTGCGGCGGGACAGTGACGTCGGAGGCACGGCGGTATTCCGGATTGTTCACCAGTTGCAGAACCAAGTCACGGCCATACTCCGCCATCTGGTCGAGCAGGGCTTTGGGAAAAAAGCAGGGCGTCTCGGAGACACGAAATGCGATGGGCGTGCCGGCGCTCGTCGTCAAGCTTCTTGAGGAACTGCTGGTATTTCTCAGGGAGAAAGTTACGGTTGAATGCCTCGCGCAGAGCGGGAATCATGGTCAGTCCTCGATCAGGAATCGGCCCTTCTCCATGATCTGCCGCCCGTCTACCCAGATATCGAACTTGCGGCCCACCACGTCGATGTGCGTGCCGGAGTACCACTTCGCGCCGGTGTGCTCCCCGTAAGGATTGCCGAAGGCGATGTGGATGCCGGGGAACTTCTCGTCCTGCAGGATCTGGCCGATGACGTCGGTTCAATTCAATATTGGTGCCGATGGCAAACTCGCCGACGCGGTCGCTGTTTTCGTCGGTGTGGGTGTAGGACCAGAAATCCTGCTCCAGCGCCTTGTTCTCGCTGAAGACCTCGGTGATGCGATTGTTCTGCATGCGGATGGTCAACGGCTGGCGCTCGAGATCGCCGTATTTGTCGCAGAGATAATCGCCGACCACGCCGTCGACTACGTACACGCCGTTCACTTCGCCCGGAGAGGTGAAGATTTCGCCGCCGGGCAGATTGCCCCACTTGTCGCGGCTGATGATGCCGCTGGTCTTGATCCAGCGATAGTCCGGGTTGAGCGCGCCGGTGAAGTTGCAGCCGGCGGCGGTTTTGCCGGTGATCTCTTTCGCGCTTGCTGACGATCTCCATCACTTTGCTGCTGAGGGCGTCGACGTGGTTGAAGTCGGCGCGCATGCCTTCCAGCATGATCTGGCGATTGATGTTGACCATGTGCGCGTGGCGCATGCGCCGCCGGTTGACGATGCTCGTCATCTCCATGCGCGACTTCAGTTCGTTGGTCTGCACCCGCACGGCGAAGATGCTCACGTCGCTGGTCTCCATGTCTTCCGCGATCTCGCGGGGCAAGCCGGTCAGCGGGCGCGGCGCCAGATCTTCCAGCACGAAGGCCTTGAAGGCACAGCCGACCTTTGATCAGTTCCTGCGCGATGCTGGCGGCGATCTCGCGGCAGGCGTTGTCGGTGATCAGCGTGACCTTTTCCGACGGCTGAATGCGCAGGCAGGTGTTCACCGCGTTGTAAGCGCCGGGCGAGAACTCGGGATCGAATTCGATCCTGGTGATATCGGTCAAAACGGGTTGGGCCAAGCAACTTCCTTTCTTTACTTGTAAGCTTCATCCTACGCAATTCTACGTGTGCAATGCCGCCGCCTCTTGCATCACGCCGACGCGCGTCTCCGCCACGATGTAGTCGACTACCTTCTTCAGGTCGCCTGTTTCTTCGTAGACCTTGAGCTGCCGGTCTGCGCCGGTGCCCATTTTGAGCATCTCGTGAATGTAGGCGATGTCCCGCTCGCAGCCAAGCTCTTTCGCCGCATCGGAAATCAGGTCGATATATTCGAGCATCAGGTCGCGCATCGGCACCTCTTCTTCCCTGCCGAAGTCGATCAGCTTGCCATCGATGCCATAGCGGGCGGCGCGAAACTTGTTTTCCATAATGAGCGCGCGCCCGTAGATGCGATAGCTCTTGTTGCATGCATGCAGGTCGTAGAGCATCCCCACGGTGGCCTGGATCAGCGCGGCAATCGCCATGGTTTCATCGAGCCGCATGGGAATGTCGCATACGCGCACTTCCAGCGTGTTGAAAAAGGGATGCGGGCGAATGTCCCACCAGACCTTCTTGCCGTTGTCGATGCAGTTGGTCTTGACCAGCAGGTTGATAAACGTCTCGTACTCCGCCCAGTTGGCATAGACGTCGGGGATGTTGGTGCGCGGGAAGCGCTCGAAAACCTTCGATCGATAGGACTTGAATCCCGTCTTCATGCCCTCCCAGAAGGGTGAGTTCGACGACAGCGCCAGGATGTGCGGCAGGAAGTAGCGCATCGAGTTCATGATGTGGATCGCGGTGTTGCGGTCCTCGATGCCGACGTGGATGTGCAATCCGAAGACCAGATTGGCGCGCGCGACCAGCTGCAAATCTTCCACCACCTGCTTGTAGCGCTCGTCGGGATAGATCTCCTGCGCTCTCCAGTCGGCAAAAGGGTGGGTGCTGGCAGCGGCCAGCCACATGCCGCTTTCGCTCGGCCAGCGTGATCATCTGCCGCCGCAAATCGAGAATGTCTTCGCGCGCTTCCTGAATGTCCCGGCAAACTCTGGTGCCCACTTCGACGACCGCCTGGTGCAGCTCCGGCTTGGCGCGATCCATGGTGGCCAGCTTGGCCTTAGGGAGAATTTCAGACTGGATGTGCGAGCGAAGATCGCGTGTTTCCGGATCGATCGTCTGATACTCCTCTTCGATCCCGATGCTGAAGCTTGGACGGTTCATCCGCTGTACCTCCTGGCTGACTTGCCTGCGTGCTGGCTTGACTGTTGCCGTCTTGCCTTTCGCAGCGGCGTCATGAGGGCCCGCCTAGGAAGGCGCTCCAGCGATATTCAGGAGCCTTCCCGGTATGTTTCCTGGCCTTTTCCATGGCCAGCTCGGCGACCTGGTTCACGATCCAGTCGAAGTTTGCCTGGCCCACGGAGTTTATATCCGCATCGGGAGCCGGATTCATAAAGTCGATGGCGTAAGGGATACCGTCCTCGCAGGCAAATTCGACGGTGTTCAAGTCGTAGCCCAGGGCGCGGCACAGCGTCAGGCAGTCGCGCTCGACCCGCTCCAGAAGCTTGGGGTCGACCGGCGCCGGATTCTTCACGTAGCGCTCGTGAAAAGGCGCCGAAGGATCGTACTGCATGATGTGGACCTTCTCCTGGCCGACACAATAGCAGCGGAAATACTCTTTGAATTTGCACCGCCGTCTGCAGCGTCATGCAGAGATCGCGCGTCTGGTCGTAGGCATGGAAGAACTCGTCCGGCGAATTTACCTTGTACACATCTCTTCCAGCCGCCGCCGTCGAAGGGCTTCAGGAATGCGGGAAAGCCCACGTAGCTGAAGATGCTGTCCCAGGGCATGGGGATATTGCAGGTTGCGCATGGAGCGGTCGGTGGTGCCGGGCGGATGGTGTTTGTGGGGCAGCAGCACGGTTTTGGGGATCGCCACCCCGAGCTTGGTGCCCAGCGCGAAGTTGAAGAACTTGTCGTCGGCGCTCCACCAGAAGGGGTTGTTGATGATGATCGATCCGGAAAGCGCCGCGTTCTTGAGGTAGCCGCGATAGAAGGGAATGTCGTGGGAGATGCGATCGATGATGACGTGGTAGGGCGAGGGCTCCGCCATCCGAACTTCGCCGATGGTGGCCAGCTCGGCCTGCACGTCCGGCGTCGCCGAAGGAGTTGATCTTGTCGACCAGCGCGGGCGGGAAGGTCGTCTCCATGCCGAAAATGATTCCGATTTTCTTCACGGCGGCTCCTTGGCGGGCGAGCACGAAACCAATGCATGAACGCTCGCAGAAACAGATACAAGGCCCGAAACAGCCCAATTCTAAAGCATTTTCACTCTTACTGTGGGTCGGAGATGGTGGTTATGTGCAGCCGTCCATCAGGGAATAGCTGCGCCAAGGCCGAGTCTACTCCAGATCAGAGCTGTCCAAATTAGCGGGAAGCCGGGTTGTTGGAGGAGGTAGTCGGCTGATTCCGTTGAGGAGCGGTTGGCCAAACGAAAAGCAGGTTGCTTCTGTTGAACTGCTGCGGTGCAAATTGCACTTGGAGTTCTTCACCTTGCGCTCGATGCCTACTTTTTTGGTGCGCCCTGACGTACCCGACACCACCTCCGAGTCCCGAAGGGACGGCGTGAAAATAGCCCAGGACGACACAGGGCTGGGACGTCAGTCACCCAGGATCGTCCGAGCGGCGTAGGCGCGGCACCAAACCTGGATTGGGTGTGCGATCTTTCAGTTTCGCCGGCCCGTAGGGCCGACTGCCAGACGTCAGCCCAGTCCGGCAGGGCTGGGACGTCAATCCCAGGTTCGTCCGAGCGCCGTAGGCGCGGCACCAAACCTGAATTGGGTGTGCGATCTTTCAGTTTCGCCCGGCCCGTAGGGCCGACCGCCAGACGTCAGCCCAGTCCGGCAGGGCTGGGACGTCGATCCAAGGATTCGTTTATTGCATCTACTGCGCGCGAGCGTAAAATCCCGCTTCTGGCTGCGGGAGGAATGCCGAACCACAGCCATCTCCTCTTTCTGTTGCCTGCAACAATATCGTTGGCATCCGCGATCAACGCCTTCAAAACAAACTCCTCGCGGTTCATGCATGAACGTGGCCTCCCATTTCAATGGCAGGACGGATACGGGGCCTTCAGCGTGAGTCCTTCGCAACTCGATAAGGTAACCGCCTACATCCGCAATCAGCGCGAGCATCACAAGAGGGTGACGTTCGAACAGGAGTTCCTGGCACTCTTGAAAAAGGCTGGCGTACCCTGCGACCCCAAATACGTGTTGGGATGAATCGAGTGCCGCGCCTCTGGCGCTCCGCGATGTTGGGGTTCCCCCTGATACCCAGCCCTGCCGGACTGGGCTCACGTTTGGCTTCCGGCCCCTACGGGCCTGCTTCTTTCGGCCCCGAACGCATCGGCCTGCCTGCGAGTCTACTCCAGATACATCCTTGCCATAGGCCGCCACCAGGGCCAGTCGTGGAAGCTGTGATCGCCCCAGACGTATAGCTCATGCCGGATGCCCTTGTTCCGCAGGACCGCCGCAAAGCGCTCATTCTTTTCCCAGCACATGTCCCACTCGCCGGTAGCAAGCACGGTGCGGATGTGGTTGTACTTCCAGGGATCGGTGCAGTTGGCGAGATAGTCGGGAGGATTGTTGAAGTAAAGGTCTTCGCTATACCAGCCGTCGACGAAGTCCTTCATGTCAAAGGCCCCGCCCATGGTTACGATTCCCGTGACCACATCGGGGTGGCGGAACCCGAAGTTCGCGGCGTGATAGGCGCCGAAGCTGCAACCGGTGGCGATAAGCCGCGGCGTCTGGTTCTTCTTCCACATCAGAGGCAGCACATCGTTCACGATGTAGCGTTCATACTGCATATGCCGCTGCACGCGCCAATAGGGATGCGCATGCTTGTTGTACCAACTCTCCCCGTCTACGCTGTCGACGCAATAAAGCTGCAATTGGCCGCTATCGATGCGATCGGCCACACTTGCAACCATGCCGTTGTCTTCATACTCAAAGAATCGGCCCATGGAAGTGGGGAAGACCAGCACCTTCGTTCCCGCGTGGCCAAAGCACAGCAGCTCCATGTCGCGTCCGAGATCCTTGGACCACCAGCGATGGTATTCGCGCTGCACCTGGTTGCTCCTTGCTTGTGGCTCTCTTGGGAACGGAATTCAATTTACCCCGGATTTCCTGTCGGGGTTAGGGGGGCAGTAGGAAATCCGGGTACGCTAATCTAAAGAACCACGGTGCACGAATCCATAGCGAGAGGGGCCGGGAATGGCGTGGCTCAGCAAGATATGGTTCGGCTATTCTACAGAATGTCGACGGAACCCGTCATAGCCAACGACCGAGCTGCATCTCCACCTTCTAACGGCCAATCTCCCATCGCCCCGAGCGGCTTAGCGGCGCGCCTGCACAAGCACGAACAATTTGCCTCCAGGCTGGTGGACGACAACCATGACCTGCTCATCTATCTTCCGCCCATGTACGAGGCCGAACCGGAACGCCGCTTTTCCGTGCTTTATATGCACGATGGCCAGAACCTGTTTGATCCCGAAACCTCGTTCATCAAGGGAAACTATTGGCGCATGGGTGAAACTGCGGACGCATTGATCGAGGCTGGCGCGATTGAGCCGCTCATCATCGTTGGCATCTACAACGCAGGTGATAGGCGGATCGATGAGTACACGCCGTTCGAAGACAGACGGCTGGGTGGCGGGCAGGCGGATGTGTATGGCAGGATGCTGGTCGAGGAGCTGAAGCCCTTCGTCGATGAGCAGTACCGGACGCTGCCCGGAGCGGAGAACTGCGGAATGGGAGGCTCCTCCCTTGGCGGCTTGGTCACTCTTTACCTGGGTTTACGGTATCCGTCGGTCTTCTCCAGGCTGGCCGTGATGTCTCCCTCGGTCTGGTGGCGGAAGCGGGCGATTCTCAAGACAATTGCGGCACTTCCAGAGAGGCCTGAGCTGCGAATCTGGCTGGACATCGGTACGAAAGAATCAACGCGAGCAGTGCCGGATGCGCGGAGACTGCGTGATTGCCTCATCAAGAAAGGTTGGCAACTCGGCGAAAACCTGGCTTATTTTGAAGCAGAGGATGCGAAACACACGGAATCCGCCTGGGCCCAACGCGTCGGTCCGATGCTGAAGTTCCTGTTTCCGCGGAAGGCTATCGCAAACAAGGAATAAGGTAAGATCCGCAGACGCCGTTAAGAGATTTCCAGCTATCTCGCGAACTTTTCGCTATTCAAGTAAGTAGCCTTTGAGTAGGTACACTCCACCTCGATCCGCCGCCCTATCGTGGCGTCACCTTCACCACATTAGCCCGGCAGGACCGCACTCCCTCGCATGCCTCAGGACGCAGGTCCTTCGTCAGGCAAATCTCTATCGCTGTGAGCCGGTTATTGCCGCAGCTCAGGGCGAAACTCCCCGCCGGGTAGCCTGGATTCGCCGCCGCAAATCGTGACAGCAGGTCGTCTGGAGCAACGCCGTCGGCATCACTGCCCCCGCCAATGTTCGCCGGCAACTTCACCGCGGCATATGCCTTATGAATTTCTGCAAAATAGTCGTCGGCCCCTAGCCCTGAACATGTGCCGTGCGTATGCCACTCGTGCTCTACCAGGCTCATTGTCGGGATAATATCTGTGTCGGCTTGCGGATTGGCCGGGCCGGGTGCATCACTGCAATGCTGGGGATAGTCGCCGCTCGCATCCTGCGGCCACAGTCCATGCACGACAAACCCCAGGTTACGCCCGCACTCCGGACTGTCACTGTGGGTCGCGCAGAACTCCGGCGACCACGAAAGGTTCAGCAGGTAGAAGTCGAATTGCCCCGGCGCCGCCTGCTCCTCCGGACGTCCGCGGCGCGACCGGCGCCTTTCCGTCCGCTCATCGTTCCTGGCGTAATTCGAGTTGTCTCGTGGCTGATACGCACGGCTGCTTGGACGCGCCTCCGTATCGCTATGCGGAGCAACAGTTGAGGGGGCGGGGTTTCTGCAACCTATCGTCGAAAGCACCAACAATAAGCCGATTCCAGGTAGTCCACGCAGAATGTAACTGTTCATGACGTCAACCGCTCAAACCCGTATTTGCCTCGTGCGGAACATCAAGCTTACACCGGCGTTTCGCGCCTGCCTACTTCAGTACCCTGTCACTGGTTACGATAGCCTCATCGGTCTCTGAAAAATGGTGGGCCATACGTACACTGTTCGATTACATTTACTAAACCGGACTCGATTGCCAGCCTTTCTTTCTCGATGGTGGTGAGTCGGTCGTCTCAAATGGCGCGGAACCCAAAACGAAAAGGGGAAGGTCTGCAAAGCCTTGGTTGGTGGTTCAATTCCATCCCGCGCCTCCATTTCTCACACACCCATCTGTCTCTTAAGCACCAGTTTCCCGCCTCAACCCATCAAACCTTAACCTCTTTTGGTTTTAGGCCGTGCCCATCAGGGCGTGGCGGGATGTGGAATACTCGTCTGATGCGCAGTAGAGCAAGGCTGCTCCGGATCTCACCGGTTGCGCTCCCGTGAGGATGTCTTGTGGCCCATCCAAGGTAATGAAAATCGTGGATAGCCTACGACTCTTCGATCCCGCGGTAATAGTTGCCAAGGTAAGCGCAGCCCTCCCCTTTGTCATCCCGAGCGTACCCGGATTTCCTGCCACGCGGCACTGGACACGACAACGTGTGCGCCTTTCCGTAAAGAAAGGCGCATGAAGCTTGCCAAAGTCACCAAGTTCCACAGGAAATCCGGGGTAGCCCCGGATTTCCTGCCACGCGGCACTGGACACGACAACGTGTGCGCCTTTCCGTAAAGAAAGGCGCATGAAGCTTGCCAAAGTCACCAAGTTCCACAGGAAATCCGGGGTAGCCGAGGGATCTGCAGTTCTTCTTTTCCCACCCAGCACCTATCTTGAAAATGGTTTTTCGACGGAGCGTGGCGTAGTGGAGAGATCTGCGGCTTTACTAAATCAGCTGTTACAGGCCACTAGGTTTGGCTCACAGGTTGATGGCCGTGGTGTTTGACGTATTGGGTCAGCGACTCGAACTTGGTTTCCTTGAGCAGCTCACCCAGAGTGCGCTCGCCGTCCCAATCGGGGGCGAAGTGCTGGCCGTAGTGTTCGCGCAGGTGCTTGATTTTGGTGGTGGGATGCTTGTGGTCAATCTGCCCACTTTTTTCGCGGGCACGGCCGTCCAGGCCAGGATTCTTTGGGGCGTTACTCATACCAACTCCTTCCGGACGCGACGGCCCGGAGTTTGGATGGACTCCAGGCACCAAACTACGAAAAGGCCAGTCCGTCTCTTGGATGTGGGCGTGGCGTGGAGCCGCGTCCGGATGTACTACGTGCGGGTCATTCTACTCCCGGCCCGTTGACGACGTGCTGAGCGGTTTCGTGCTGCCCCAATCGCGCCATCGGGACTAAATTTTCTATCTGTGCCAGTCGAGTTTTGAGCGATAATGGGAAACTTTCTTGCGGAGAGTCACGTTGACGCCCAGATTGTCAGACCGTGGCAAGATCCTTGGATCCTACCATGCAGATCCGCCCGAACGGCGGTTCCGGTTTCATCGGTGTCGTCCGGCTCTCGCCCAGGTGGATGATCTTCGGCCCTGCAGCGGAGCCTTATGAGCAACATCAACGGGAAAGTCTACGCTTTGAACGCCATCACGCCCATGAAGCCATGGAAGACCTGGGTGCTGCGGGGATTCTTCTTTCTACTCTGGCATGTGAAACCGCTGCAGCAGGACTTAATCAATCTTTCGTTCATCGAGTTCGCCCGCTGGGTCGTTCTGCCCCGCAAGCGGTTACCTTTTCTGGGAAATGGGCAGTTGAAGGAAGATCTCCAATACGACTATCTGCTTTTCTTCAGCAACTTCAACGGAACCTGGAACCAATACATCGACGCGTTCTCGGCGGTGCTTAGTCAGGGGTTGAATCTGGTCTGGCGATGGAGCGAGAAGTTTCCCGGCTCGGTTCCGGTGACTCCGTTCAAGGAATATATCGCGCGCGTACAGTTCGACACGGATTACTACTACACTTCCTATCCTCATGCTTCGGCGAACGATCTGAAGTCGGCACACATCGTGCAGGCGTCGCTCGACAGCCTCAGTCAGCGCGCGCAGGGCTGCAGTCCAGAGCAGTTCGGCGACGCCTACCTACGCTTTGTCCTTGAGGTGCAGGCCCACCTTGGAGAGACTGGTGAAGCTCCCACGGTGTTCTAGAGAAAGCGATGCCAAACAAGAACGGCAAGGTTTACGGACTCACGATTCTCTCGCCCATCATCGATGATGATCAGGCCACGCCCTCGCATGACCTGCAAATCCGCGAATATCTCGCCACAATGCCTACGGGGGAACAGAGTCCCTTTGCGCTCGCGCCAGGAACACATCTTGCCCGGCTGGTGGTGATGGATGATGTCATTTATGTAGGCATGCCCGCGTGCGAAGAACATCTGAAGTCGAAATATCTGGTATTCGAATCCAACTGCGACAGCGATCTGGAAAGCTATATGAGCGGACTCGCTGCCAGCGTTCCGGAGCAGCTGGATGCCATCTGGAGCCACTGTGTCGGATACCCTGGCGCGGCTGATCGGAAGGCGTTCATCGGCTACATGAAAGCGTGTCAGATTGAAACTACCTTCTTCTTCGCAGCCATCAACGACAAATCGGTGCCGGAGACGCTGCGTGCGTTGCAGACACAACGCGCCGTCACCGACTTCATTGCAAATCACCAGGGCATGGAGCCGGCGCGGCTGCAGCGGGAGTTCGCGCAGTTCGTGACTGAACTGAAGTCCGAGCCTCTGCTCAAGGCGGGCTCGATGGGTCCCCACCGCGACATCAAGACGGGCGGCCGAAATGAGTAAGCTAAACGAGACGGATATCCAGGGATTTGTTCTGCGAGGTTACAATCTGCCCCTCGCGCGGTATATCTTCCTCCACTTTGAAGACGCAACACGGGCCCGCGGCCTGGTGGGCCGGCTGCTTCACGAAGTGACTACCGGCCAGCGCTGGGACGGCGGAAAACCTGAGAGCACGGTCAACATCGCGTTTACTCATCGTGGATTGAGTGCCATGGATCTGCCGGATGCTACGCTGCTCAGTTTTCCAGTCGAGTTTCAGCAAGGCATGAGGAAGCGGGCCGGCATCCTGGGGGATATCGGGCTGAACTCCCCGGAGCGCTGGGACGAGCTCTGGCGCGAGGACCGCGTGCATGCCTGGCTTGGAGTCAATGCCGTATCGCCGGTGGCTCTGGAAAGCCGATGCACGGAAATGTTGGGGCTTCTGCAGCAGGCCGGTGGAGCAACTGTGCTCGCCTCACAGGATGCCGCATCCGTAGTGATCGACGGCAAGCCGACCACGCGCGAACACTTCGGTTTTACCGATGGCTTTGGCAACCCGGACTACCTGGGTGTGGATCGGAGCTCGCAGCCTGGACAAGGCAAGCTGATGCCCAACGGAACCTGGGCCCCGCTGGCGACGGGCGAACTGCTGCTGGGCTACGCCGATGAGGCAGGCGAGTTGCCAGTCGCACCCGTGCCGCACCTTCTTGCCAGCAACGGCACGTTCATGGTCTATCGCAAACTGCATCAGAACGTCGCGACGTTCCGCGCCTATCTCCATGATCATGCGGCACGGTACGGAGGTGGCCCGGAGAAGCTGGCCGCTAAATTTCTCGGTCGCTGGAGAGACGGAACGCCACTGGAGCTATCCCCGGACCAACCGGATCCATCCATTGCACAGGACCCGAACCGCAGCACGAACTTCACTTATGGCGCAGATCCCGGAGGAACGCGCTGTCCCATAGGCGCGCACATCCGGCGCGTCCATCCGCGAGATGCCTTCGGCTTCAACGGCAGACTGATCAATCGCCGCCGCATCACCCGCCGCGGTCTCCCTTATGGGCGCTTTGTCGCTGAGAGCGAGGCCGCCTCTGATGCAGAGGACCGCGGCGTCATCTTCATGGCGCTCGATGCAAGCATCTCGCGCCAGTTTGAGTTCGTGCAGCAGCAGTGGATCGAGTACGGCAACGACGCCCATCTGGGCAACGACAAAGATATTCTGATGGGCAACCACGGCGGACGTGGCAGGTTTGTTCTCCAGGGGGATGCGAGCTCGGCGAACCCTCCGTTTATCTGCAGCAGCCTGCCGAACTTCGTTGAGCTGCGCGGCGGAGATTATTTCTTTCTGCCAAGCATCACCGCGCTGGGAATGATTTCCATGGGGCTTGTCGATCCACGCTGAAGCGGTTTCAAAGTGCGTACTGTCAATTGCCTCACAAGCGAATCCTGGTGACGCCGTCGAGGCCCAGGCCGCCTTTGTTTCTTTGAGGTGAGACGCCGTGGGTGGCGGCTACTTTGCCGTAACGGCAACCGAAGCGGCGTGTTTCTCCCAGGCCAGTTCGATCGTACCCTTGTTGCCGCCGGCACTGGTGATCGTGTACTTCAGCATTTCAATGGGAGCCGGGGGCTTGCTCATCTCCATCTTCACTCGGCCGAGGTCCCGGGAAGGATCGTAGGTCAAGCCCCACTGGCCGGTCTGCTTGTTGATGATGAGTTCCCAGGCATTGGGATCTTTCACATTGACAAAGAGGGTGTAGTCGCCCTTGGGCACCGCCAGGCCAGCGATATCCAAATTTGCGTCCGTGTGAAAAGACGTAGCGTCGTTTGCGCCTGCCCGCCAGATCGGAGCCGTCGGATCGCGCATCACCAGGCCACCCTCGCCAAAGATCTCGCGTCCTCGAACTGACGGTGCGCCATACTTGATCACCAGCGTTGCGTTGCCGACCTTGCCGGTTGCTGTTTCTGCAGGCGATTGGGCCGAGGCAGTGCTCACGGCCATCATCAGGCTTGCCAATAACAGAAAATACTTCATGGTTCTCTCCTCTTCATGATTGCCACAATCACCTGCAACTCTGCTTCACCATGATCCGCTCCGGCAAACGATGCGTTTCATTCTTGCGCTTTGCGTCAGAGAAGGCCGCTGTCGGTTCAGTGGGTCATCGCGTAGACGACGTAGTTCACGCCGATGCGGATTCCGAGGTCGGAAAACTTCAGGGGATAGCTGGGGGTGTCTGACCATTCCCAGGAATCGCCAATGTCCGAATTCAAGGAAATCGCCACCATGACGCGACCCTTATCGTCATAGATGCCTTCCCAGCGCGCGACCCTTCCATCTTTCTTGTACCCAACGGCCAGATGCTCCGCGCCCGTGATCCGGTAGCGATCATCCAAATCGAAGACGGTGTGAAAGATCGGATCGTTATTCGGGATATCCACGATGGGGCGCTCCGGGAAAACCATCTTCATGGTTTGTTCGAAATAGGCCTGTTCCTCGGATCCGTGGAAATCGTCGGCCATGAAGAAGCCGCCGCGAAGCAGGTAGTCGCGAAGCTTCTTTGCCTGGCGCTCCGTCAGGCCCCACTCGCCCACCTGGACGGCGTAGAGCCAGGGCCAGTTGTAAATCTCATCACCATCGTCCAGGTTCACCGGCTGCTCCACGGAGCGAGCGTCAACACGGGTCAAACGCCGGACTGACTGTGCGAACGCGCGGTCCGCGCGCGGATAGTCCTGAGTCCAAAGCGAGAGTCCTTCCCGCCAGTCGCCATCGAATCTGCCGCGGTAGCCGTCCAGAGGGCCCGGAGGATACATCAAGCGGGCGAAGGTCCATTCGGCTGGCCGGCGCCAGTCCGACGGCAGCGGTATGGATTCGCCGTATTCCACGGAAGGGTATTGGCGGAAGGGACGCTGGGCGTAAAGCGCGCCAAACAAAGTTCCGGCGAGAGCCAGCACGCAACCTGTGATGACCGCTGCCGTGGTCCTCCGGGATGTGATGGTTCTCAACATCTCTTCTGCTACGTCTTAAGACGGTAGTCAAACGGATAAGAGAAAGCCTCGGCAACAAAAAACTTTGCGGCATCAACATGCGAGGGGTTGAAGAGAAAGTTTGCCGTTTCCGGCACGATGGCGCTGGGTACCTGGAGCAGAACCGGCTGCTTCTTGCACAGCCAAGCCGTGCCCAGGTCGCGAGTTGCTTCCTGGTCTGTGCGCCAGTCGTTCGGCAGCTCTTCAGGTTCAACAATGGGGAATTCTACATCCGGCCCCTCAACCTTGAGCAATGTAAATTCCGGCGGCACGTCATTCGCGCTGGTGTGAACGCATACCTCCAGTAGCGCCGAAGCCGGAGTTCCTGCCAGGTAGACGACAGGTTGCCCCGCATAGTGCCAACGGCCCGGAACCTTCAGCCCACCCATTCCGCTGAGATCGCGATGGCGGCTGATTCTCCAGAGAACCATTTAAACGAACATGCCCTCGTCAATCTGTACCAGCAGTTCTTCAACAATCCGGCTTCCAGTGTCTGTGTTCAGAAGTGAAAGCGGAGCGCGTCCGTCGAGGCGCGCATGTGGCTTGCGCATCCAAGCCAAGGCGCGCTCCCGGTTTCCGTAGACGGATTCTGCCAGAGAAAGTACCCGGATCGCACGCAACACACGGTCGGATTCCTCCACCGTCAATTTCTGCCGGCGGGATCTGCGATGCTGAAGAGTTCTTCGAGGAATAATAGCCGCATCAATTTCCGCCTGCTCCAGGCCAAGCGCAATCAAGCGCTTGATGACAGCTAGAGCAAGTTGCCCTTCCACGAGGCGAAGAATCTCCGTCTCTGTCAGCGGGGGCTGAAGGCCGAGCCAGTCACCGATCTGTACATTGGCCGGGTTCATGGCTTTGGACTCCTGCCTGCCTACATTATGCCAGAAATATCGTGGCAAAATGTATACCAATTTGCGGGCTGCTATCGAGTCGTTTCCAGGCCGACTACGGCTGGCGTTATTGCAGACAAGTCCAGATTGCCACTTGAAGCAAGATTGGCGGCGAGCACCGATTGGGCCACTTTCGCCGCGGGCAAATCCGCACCGGATGCCCTGGCGGCGTCCATCACCAGATCCATGTCTTTGCTCATCAGCCGCAGCGGGAACTCCGGGGAGTAGTCGTTGTTCTTTATCTTCTGGAATTTCCCCACAAATGCCGGAGAGATCACAGTCGTTCTGGATAGAACATCGAGTAAAACGGTCCGGTCAATCCGGAGATGCTCTCCCAGGGAGACAGCTTCCGCGATCCCCTGCATATCGATGCCCAGGAGAAGGTTGACAACCAGCTTCATCAGGATGCCGGAAGACCCAGGCCCGATTAAGAACCATTGCTTGGCAACAGATTCGAAGATGGGTATGCATTTGTCGAAGGTGATCTGATCGCCGCCGGCCAGCAGTGTGATCGTTCCCGCTTCCACCGCTGGTGTCGATCCGGAGATAGCTACATCGAGGAGGTGAACTCCCCGGTTGGAGGCCTCTTGATGGAGTTGGCGCGACAACTCAGGCGAGATCGTGCTCATTTCGAGAACGATGGTCCCAGGCGTTGCCAGAGAAAATACACCGCCGTCATCGAAATACACCGAGCGGACAGCTGCATCGTTGGCCAAGGAGGAAAGAACTACATTTGAACTCGTAATCAGATTCGCAACCGACGCTGCGATGATTACCCCCTCACGGCTTAGCGCCTTTGCCGGCTCGGGACTACGATTCCAGGCTCGAATATTCCAACCGGCCGAGTGCAAGTGCCGTGTCAGCCGGCTTCCCATGAGCCCCAGTCCGATGAACCCAATTCTGGCTGTGTCCTTGTTGAGTCTGTTTTCTGGCATGGTATCTCCTCGCGATCGCGTTGTGTTGGGCGCCGTGGGGGCGCCGAGAAAGATCGGGTGCCCCATCCTTGAACCCGTTCGTTGGGTTCAAGGGTGGGATACCACGGCTGTATACATCGAGATTCGTATCCTCCATCCCTTGCCGGGAAAGAACACCGTCAAGGATGGGAGAACGTCGGCAATTGCGTCGTATCCCACCCGCCGCCGACGGCTTTGACCAGAAGAACGCTGGCATCCATACGCCGCCGTGTGATGTCGATTTCATTCCGCTGATTGGCCAGGGTCACGGTTTGTGCAGTAATGACCTGCAGATAGTTGTCGACTCCGCCTTCATATCGATTGGTGAAGAGCTGAAGTGAGTCCTTTGCCGATACTGTCGCCTGCTCTTGCTGGTGCGCCTCCTGCTCGAGAATGCGCAACGCGGCGAGATTGTCCTCGACCTCCTGGAAGGCGGTAGAGCGCCGTTTGCCGATAAGCAGCAACGGTCCCGTCATAGTTCGCGGTTGCCGACTCGGAGACAGCGCGGCGCCGCCCGGCGTCAAAGAGAGTCTGCGTCATCTGCGGCCCAACCGCCCAAAAACGGCTGGGCCAGTTGAACCAATTTGTTATCGAGGTTCCCGTCAAATCCGCCCGTGGCACCGATTATCAGTGAGGGAAAGAATGCGGCGCGAGCAATGCCGATCTGATCGTTCGCTTCCGCCACGCGCCGTTCCCCGGCAGCGATGTCGGGCCGGCGTTCGAGCAGAGTCGGCCGGCAGACCTACCGGTATGGGTGGCAGCTGAAGCCCAGTTGCGGTGCCGGCGCTATGTTGAACTCTGCCGGAGGCTTGCCGATCAACGTGGCGATGGCGTGCTCATACTGAGCGCGCATCACGGTAACGTCGGTATCCTGAACCCGCGCCCCGTCGAGTTGTGTCTGCGCCTGGGCCACATCGGATCTGGCAGCAGCTCCGCCCTCGAAGCGATTCTGCGTAAGCTGCAGAGCATCGGTATACGCCTTCACCGTGTCGTCGAGAAGTTGCTTTTGCGCATCGGCGCTGCGCAGCTCGAAGTAGTCGACTGCCAATTCCGCATGCAGGCTGAGATTGGCGGTCTGCAGATCGGCTGCGCTCGCCTGGGCTTCCTCGCGCGAGGCGCTCACCGTGCGGCGGACTCGTCCCCATAGATCGACTTCATACGAAAGATCGAAGGGCAGGGTGAAGTCGCCCGTGCCATTGTTGGCCAGCGAGGACGGAAAGTAAGGCTGATTCGCGGAATCCCGTTCATTGACGATGCTGGGCGAGGTGGAGATGGTCGGAAACTCGGCAGCGCGATTGAAACGAATCATCGGCGCGCGCCTGGCGGAAGCGGGCCTCGGCCACTTTCAGGTCCTGGTTGGATACGGTCAGCCTCTTCTTCCAGCGCATTGAGTTGTGGATCACCGAAGATCTCCCACCACTTGCCGCGAAGCGTCTGATCGCCCGGCTGAGCTGGTTTCCAGCCATCAGCTCTTCTTGAAAGAATCCGGCGGCTGCTCTTTGAAGGCCGGAGCCATGGGAACCGTGGGCTTCACGTACTTCGGACCAACCATACATCCGGCCAGCAAGCAAGCTCACGGCGCAAGCAATCGTCAGGACGAAATGCCGTTTCATTTGGAGGCCCCCGTCTGAGCGGCACCCACCTCGAACCGGAGTTCCACTGGTAAGGGAGTCCGATGGATTGACAATGACCTGGTCTGTCGGCTGAAGACCGGCGACGACTTCGACAGTAGCCCCGAAGTCGCGGCCGATCGTGATCGGAACCAGCTCCGCGTGGCCATTGCGAACCACGCCTACACGCAAGCCCTCGGAGCGGAAAAGCAAGGTGTTGGCTGGAATGGTCAGAGATGGCGATTGCGCGGACGTGTGCGTCGTTGGCGGCAGCTTGAGATGCACAAAGACATAGGCACCGGTCTTGATGCGGCCTTGCGCGTTGTCGACATCGACTTCGACATTCAGCGTGCGCGAGGCGGGATCAATGGAATCCGAATTGCGGACGATGGTGCCCTGGAAACGTCTCGCCCGGAAACTCATCCAGCGTCAGCGTCGCCTTGGCTCCGGTCTGCGCAGCCTGCGAATCGACTTCCGGCACAGCGACATAGACGCGCAGCTTGTTCACCGCCGCCATGTGAAACAGCTCCTGCGGCACGCCGCCTGCTCCGGCATTGATCAGCGCGCCGATGTCCGTGTTGCGTGCGGTGATGACGCCGGCGAACGGAGCAGTAGACCTTTTCGAAGGATTGCAATTGCTCCAGCCGGTGAACGTTTGCGGCCATGGAATCGACCGACGCCTGCCGCGCGCTGAGATCGCTGACCGCTTGATCGGTCTCCTGCTTGGAGACGGAATTCGTCTTGAGCAGGTTCTGCCAGCGAGCCGCGGTGATCTGTGCCAGTTGCTCGTTCGCCTGCGCATTCTTCAGGTCTGCGCGAGCCTGATCCAGTTGCTGATCAATTTCAGGGGTTTCGATCTCCGCCAGCAGTTGACCTTGCTTGACGTGGGCGCCGATGTCTACATACCAATGCTTGAGATAGCCATTGGTACGGGCATAGATGGGCGTGTCGTTGAATGCCTGCGTGTTGCCCGGCAGCACGATCTCCTGGGACTGGCGCGCCTGACGTTGGCTGGACGACATTCACTGTCGGGACCGCTGCTCGCTCTGTGCTAGCGCCAAGGCTGCTCTCTGCTTGCGGCGCGTTCGTGAATGCCCGAATAGATGACAACCCCGAGAACAACGACCACGGCCGCCAGACCGACCAACAACCACGGGGACGACGGCTTTGACGGCGCCGGCTGCATGCTCGTTGCCGCATCGGTTTGGGAACTTCAGCTGGTTCGGTCTCGATGGTGTCTCATGTCATGTCTCCATTCGCATCGTCGCGATTACGCGTGAATCAGGTTCGTTTTCAGGGTCTGCTATCGGCTGTGCATCCGGCGAAGTGAACCGTCCGTGCAGCAGCGCAAAGACCGACGGGACAAAGACCAGTGTGGCCACTGTGGCGCAGAGCAAACCTCCGATGACGGCGCGGCCCAAGGGCGCATTTTGCTCACCTCCATCGCCCACGCCGAGCGCCATCGGAATCATGCCGATGATCATGGCCAATGCCGTCATGATGACGGGGCGGAAGCGCGTGGTTCCCGCTTCGATAGCGGCCATGATCGAATCACCGTGATGGAGCAGCCTCTCCTTGGCAAAGGAGACGACAAGAATGCTGTTGGCGGTGGCAACACCCATGCACATGATGGCGCCCATGAGAGCGGGAACGCTGAGCGTGGTGTGCGTGATGAAGAGAAACAACACGATTCCCGCCAGCGCCGCGGGAAGCGCGGTGATGATGATGAACGGGTCGAGCCAGGACTGGAAGTTCACCACGATCAGCAGGTACACCAGAATGATGGCAAAGCCCAGGCCACCGATCAGGCCGATGTAGGAGCTGCGCATCGTGCCGTACTGGCCGCGAAGGGTCACGAAACTCCCTCGCGGAAGCAATTTGCGATTCGCGTCGACGATACGGTTCACATCGCGGCCGACGGCGCCGAGATCCCGATCCTGTACCGAAGCATAGATATCGACCACGCGGCGGATGTTGTAGTGATTGATGGAGGCAAGCTCACTGGTGCGCTGAATCGAAGCAACATCGGCAAGGATCGCCGGCCGCTTCTGGTTCGGGCCGCTGATAGGAATATTTTGCAGATCCTGGCTGGACTGGATATCGTATTGGGGCGTTTGCGTAACCAGATTGTAGGAGACGCCGTTCTTCGGATTGAGATAGAACATGGGCGTCACCTGGAAGCTGCCGCTGAGAGAGATCAACATGCTGTTGGCGATGTCGCGTTCGGTAAACCCGCCCTGCGCGGCCTTGGTGCGGTCGACGCACGATGTGGAACTTGGGATAGTCGGCCTGCTGCTGGATGCGCAGGTCGGCAATGCCGCGGACATGGCTGAGTTCGGTAAGCATCTTGTCGGCGACGCGGTGATTGCCCGTCGATGTCCGCACCGTCGATCTGAATGTCGATGGGGGCAGGCAGACCGAAGTTCAAGCGTCTGGGTCACGATGTCAGCCGGAAGGAAATAAAACGTAACCCCGGGAAATTCGCGGGGCAGCTTCTCGCGCAGCGTGCGCACGTAGTCCGCGGTCCGGTGGTGCTTCTCTTTCAGCGAGACCAGGACGTCTGCGTCGGCCGCCCCGGTAAGTCCCGAGGTTGTTGTAGATGTAGTTGATGTTGCTGAACGGCAGGCCAATGTTGTCGAGGATGTTGTCGACTTCCGCCGGCGGAATCGTCTGCCGGATGCTGGTCTCTACCTGATCGGCTAAACGGGCGGTCTCCTCGATACGCGTTCCGGTTTTGGCGCGCACATGCAGAATGAACTGCCCGCTGTCGGTATCCGGAAAAAAGTCCTGGCCGAGGAAGGGAACGAGGGCGAAGGCGCAGAGGCAGACGACAAGAAGACCGGAACAAAGACCATTCGCAAGGAAACGAGCCGGGCAAGCAACGAGGAATAGGCTGAGCGGATGCTTTCAAAAAGCCGCTCGAATCCCCGCTGGAAACGGGCAAACGGATTGCGCGATTGCTGCCGCCGTGCTGCTTGGCCTTCAACAGGTACATGGCCAGTGTCGGCACCAGTGTGCGGGACAGGATGTAGGACGCGATCATGGCAAAGATGACCGCCTCGGCGAGCGGAACAAAGAGGTACTTGGCCACGCCGCTGAGGAAGAACATGGGCAGAAAGACGATGCAGATACACAATGTCGAGACCAGCGCAGGAACGGCAATCTGCGCCGCGCCATCGAGGATGCCGTCGTGCAGCGCAGCTCCCTCTTCAAGATGACGCTCGATATTTTCGATGGTGACGGTGGCGTCGTCGACCAGGATGCCGACGGCGAGCGCAAGGCCGCCGAGCGTCATGATGTTGATCGTCTCGTGCAGGAAGCTGAGCACGATCACCGAAGTCAGGATGGAGAGCGGAATGGAGATGGCGATGATGAGTGTGCTGCGCCAGCTTCCCAGAAAGATCAGGATCATCAGGCCGGTGAGCGCCGCGGCGATGATGGCTTCACGGATGACGCCATTGATCGCGCCGCGAACGAAGATCGATTGATCCGAGAGCGGCTGAATCTTGAGTTCGGGAGGAAGGGTCTGCGCGACGCGCGGCAAGATCTGGCGGATACCCTTGACCACGTCGATCGTCGAGGCGTCGCCGGCCTTGAGCACGGTCAACAAGCACGCCGCGATTGCCGTCCTGGCGGACGATGTTGGTTTGCGGCGCGAAGCCGTCGCTGACCGTCGCGACATCGCGAAGATAGATGGTGGAACTTCCAACTGTCTTGATGGGCAGATCGTTCAGTTCCTGGACGGTCTTCAGATCTGCGTTCAGGTCGACGTCGTATTCAAAGTCGCCCATCTTGGCAGTGCCGCCCGGCAAGATGAGGTTCTGGTTGCCGAGCGCGGTGAGCACGTCGTTCGGCGAAAGACCCTTCGCCTGCAGCAAGCCCTGGTTCAGATTGACCATGACCTGGCGCTGCTTCCCGCCAAAGGGATACGGAACCGAGGCGCCCGGAACGGTGACCAACTGGGTGCGCAAGAAGTTCAACGCGATGTCGTTGAGTTGGGGCTCGGTGAGATTCTTTCCCGAAAGGCCGAGCTGCAGAATGGGAACCGTGGACGCGCTGTAATTGAGGATCAGCGGAGGAAGCGAGCCCGGAGGCAATTGGCGCAGGATGGTCTGGGAGACCGCGGTGACCTGCGCGTTTGCACGATCGATACTGGCGTTCGGCTGCAGATACATCTTGACGATCGCCGTTCCGTTTACCGTCGTGGACTCGATATGCTCGATGTTGTCGACGGTCGTAGTGAGGACGCGCTCATAAACCGTAGTGATGCGCCCTTCGGTCTCTTCCGGGTTCAGGCCGGTGTAGGTCCAGGACACGGCGATCACAGGGATATTGATGTTGGGGAAGATGTCGGTCGGCGTCCGCAAAATCACTACCGGGCTCAGGATAAGAATGAGCAGCGCCAGAACGATAAATGTATAAGGCCGGCTCAGCGCTATTTTGACGATCCACATCGTGATCTCCTCGGTTCCCTACAGGGGCTTCTCGAGCCTTGCGAGCGAACGATATTGAAGAGGGTCGTAATTCTAAAGAGTCTAACTATCTGATCTGTCAGGAATCCCGGGGATCTAAAAAAAACCTGTAACCTTCGACCAGTATCTGAGCCGGTCGGCCGCTGCGATTCGCCGCGGGCCTTCAACGCCCGTAATAAAGAAAGTCCTCATCAGGCTTTGTCCTTTCAATAGACCTTCCTGGCTTTGAGCGATGGCAAGCCCCAGAAATCCAGTCAATACTCATATACGATACGTGTAGGAGCGTTAACGATGCAAAAAGACCAGGGTTGAACCGTGCGGAAAAACACGAACAATGAAGGGTACGGGCTTTACAGGCTGCGGAAAAACTCTGTTTTGTATCAGGGCACGACTTTAGTCGTGCCGTAAATGATTGAGAATACGTCACTCTGTCGCTACGTTTCCCGCTTCTGGGAATCAAACCTATATTTGCAGAAACCGTGAACCGGAGGGTGCCCTACTTGAGAGAAATATCCGACGCACCTAAACCAAAAGGACGCCCAAGAAGCCATGAAGCTCATATGGCTATATTGAAAGCCGCGCTGAGTGAGGTTCATGAACTCGGTTTTCGTGCAGTGAGCATCGACTCACTGTCTGCTAGGTCAGGGGTGGCGAAGACTACTATCTACCGCCGCTGGCCCAACAAGGCGGCCGTCGTGATGGACGCTTTCTTCTACGAGATCGGCCCCGAAATCGCATTTCCTCCTTGTGAAAGGTCAGTCGACAGCATTCAGATCCAGATGCGAGCAGTTGCTAAAGCATTCAGGGGCAAATTCGGCCCGCTGATCAAGGCTCTACTTGGAGAAGCACAATTTGATCCTGAGTTGGCAGAAGCTTTTCGCGATCGATGGATTAAGCCTCGACGGGAAACTGCAAAGGCAGTGATAAGAGACGCCATCCGCAAGCAGGAACTGCGTTCCGATATTGACCTTGACACAACTATCGATGTTTTGTACGGCGGACTCTACTACCGGCTGCTGATCGGCGCTGGACCATTATCCCAGGCGTATGTGGACGATATCTTTCACCATGTTATGGACGGTCTTCGCCCAGAAAGCCGCAAAGGCTCCCCCCAGGCGTAGGGGTCCTGGGCTCCTGCGCTCATACACCGAGAGAACGCGGAAAGCGCGCAAGCTCGGCCGGTGTCGAGGCATCCGGAACTGAGCAGCCCGGCGCGGCAATGTATTTGCTCCCGGCCTGCTCCCTTGCTCCTGTCCACTGCTTTCGGATCTCCGCTGTTGTCAGCTTGTCGAAATCAATCTCATCGACTCCCCCTGCGATTGGCTGTGAGTACACTTTTCGCATTTCAGAGATGGGGATGCCGCTTGTCTTTACGGAATATTGAACGACTGGAGCATGGAAATCCTTGAACTGGCCGATATAGGGCCGCTCGAGATAATGCAGGTGCAGGACGGTCAATTTCGTATCAGCCAGTGCATCGAAAACCCGCTTGTCATAGGGGCGGCTGTAGCGTTCATAGTCGGCAACGGAACCGAATTTGCTTTCCCCATTGTAGATACTGACCAGTGCTCCAGATGCGCCAATGTCCTTGATATGCCGGATGTGATTGAGGGTTGATTGCGTGATGGCTTCCAACGCAGTATGCCATCCGTCCGGATTCTCTTTCTGGAAGTCATGGAGGCCGTTGATGGTCTCGTCTTGCGTCTCGTCCGACTTTGGCAGTTTGGCAAACTGCGGTTCGGCCCCAAACAAGATCATGGCTGTCATGTACGGGCCATAGATCGTGTCGATGAAGTAGGCATCCCCATTCAGCCCGTCGCGGATTATTTTGAGGGTCGTTAGTTGTTCCGGAAATGGAGAGTCCACGGGCTTGAGCTCATACCACTTGCCGGTGGTCGATTTTGGATAGTCAAAGTCATTCATTACCTTGACTATGTCGGTATCGTAGGCGCGATGGAATTGCAAATGATCCTGGGCCTCTAACTGTGGGGTTGGCCTCTTATAGTGGTGGTAAAAGGTGAATGGGGGCCGGTCTAGGTCCTGTCCCGCCAATGCACGGTCAACACGTTCTTTGTGGGTTAGCGTGGCCGTGCCTTTGCCGAAAACCGGCCTGGTAAGCGCAAGACTGGCTGTAGCGGCAGCGGAGCGCAAAAAGCTACGTCGATTCATGATCAAGTCCTCCTCAGGGCATGAAAGCCCCCGGCGCTTTAGTCGCGTCCGCGAATCTTCGTGAGCAGCCTGAGAATTTCGAGGTACAGCCACACCAGCGTGACCATAAGCCCGAAGGCGCCGTACCACTCCATATACTTTGGAGCGCCCATTCGTACGCCATTCTCGATGAAGTCAAAATCGAGGACCAGATTGAGCGCAGCGATTCCTACGACAATCAGGCTGAACCCAATCCCGATCGGCCCTGAGCCGTTGATTGAAGTAAAGTGAACCCCAAAGAAACCCAGCCCAAACTCCAGTAAGTAAAACAGCATGACTGCGCCGGTCGCAGCCACGATCCCCAGCCGGAACTTCTGGGTCACCGGAATCAGCCCCGAGCGATACGCGAGCAAAAGAACCAGCAAAGTGCCAAATGTCAGGCTGACCGATTGGATCGCAATTCCGGGGAAGCGCAGCTCGAGAATAGACGAGATGGCGCCGAGCGCCAGCCCTTCCAGCAGCGCGTACGCCGGCGCGGTCGCCGGAGACCATTCCTTCTTGAACACCGTAACCAGCGCGCAGACAAGTCCGCCGATGGACCCGATCCACAGCCAAGGGAGTACGGTGGCAGCCGAATGCGATTGCATAAAGAGATGCCATGTCCAGGCTGCTGTTGCAATCGAGCAAAACAGAAGAAGGCCGGTCTTGTTGACCGTCCCCTCGAGTGTCATGCCGCTGCCGAGCTCGCCGGAGGCCTCAAAACGCTTCTCGTTCAGTACGGGATTCGATGTCCTCATCAGTTGCGCCAATTGCCACTCTCCTTGCTCAGGTGACCCTGCGACCAGTTTACGGCAACGACTCACATGCGGGTCTTCGCCAGAGGAGGGGCGGTGAATTACCGGGTTGATGAAACTTCGCACGGCCTCCCGGCCGCGACAACTGCCCCTTACGCCAGAGCACCCGGCTTTACGGATCAATCAGTTAGGCCCCATTTACGGGCCAGAACCGAACGGCCAGAGGTTCTTTGACTGCCTTTGCGAGGCCTGGAGTCATGGCATATACTGATGTATATGCCATGATTTCGGGGAAAATGCCATGCAGCGCACAGCCAAGATATTCATGAATAACCGGAGCCAGGCAGTCCGGCTTCCGAAGGAGTTTCAGTTCACTACTACTGAGGTGTTCATTCGCAAAGAGGGAGACGAAGTGATTCTCTCCGCTCGCCCCAAGGACTGGTCTGCTTACCTGACCTCAGGTCCCGTGGCGTCGGAGGAGTTCATGGAGGGGGTTGAGGAATTGCCAGTGCAGGAGCGCGCACTCTGATGGCGGTCTACATGATCGATACGGACATATCGTCCTATATCATGAAGCGTTCTCACGATGCAGTCTTGAGGAGACTTCAGAAGGTTCCAGTTGGCGATGTCTGTATCTCTGTCATCACAAAGTCCGAGCTCATGTTCGGGATCGAGGTGTCGCCGCGGCGGCGGCAGGACCAAGCTGCACTCGATGTATATCTGAGGCATGTGGAGGTTCTGGATTATCCCAATGAGGCGGCACTTCACTATGGCCAGATTCGCGCCGATCTCAAGCTGCGTGGAACCACGATCGGTGCGAACGACCTGTTCATCGCAGCGCATGCGCGTTGTCTCGGGCTCACGCTTGTGACCAACAACACTCGCGAATTTGAACGCGTCCAAAGCCTCCACATCGAAAACTGGACCGAACTGACCGGCTGATTTATTCCTAGGTCCCGAAAGCGATATCTGATGAAATTCGGGGTCAACACCTTCATCTGGTCCGAAACGTTTGATCCATCCCATTTCGGCCTGCTGCCCATCGATCGCCTTCGAAGGCATTAAGTTCTTAAAGAAAAGCGTGGCGGAGTCCGCCAGTATTAGGTCCCTAATGAACGAATTAAATCAATAACTTGAGGCCCTCCTTCTTGCTGGAGATGGGACAGTTTCGCCTGTTGACCGGCGTCCCGCGCGTCCTGTTCGGCCTTCAAAGTCCTCGCGAACCGGTCATTTCGTCTATATTTGCGAAGGATGCGACTTCGACTCGCAAACCCATAGTTTTCCTCGGAGATTCTGAATGCCGCAAGTAATCCGCTCACCGAAGGTGTACGACGTCTGCATCATAGGCTCTGGCGCGGGAGGCGGGACCGCCGCCAAGGTGCTGACCGAGGGTGGGTTGAATGTTGTCATGCTGGAGGCGGGGCCACTGCTGAATCCCCGCAAGGACTACAAGGAGCATGTGTGGCCGTACGCGCTGCCCCATCGCGGAGCCGACATCGGCGGCCGGGCGCGCCACGAGCTGAACGGCGAGTTCCTGGCTCCCAATGGATTTTGGGAAATCGAAGGCGAGCCCTATACCACGGCTCCAGGCTCGAACTTTCGCTGGTTCCGCTCGCGGATCGAAGGCGGCCGCACGAATCACTACGGACGCATTCGCTGCGCGTCTCGCCGGCGGACTTGAAGGCCCGCTCCAGGGATGGCCTGGGAGACGACTGGCCGATCACCTATGAAGATCTCGCGCCCTATTACGATAAGGTCGAATCGTTTATTGGCGTCTTTGGAACGAAAGAAAATCTTGCCCAGCGCTCCGGACGGAGTGTTTCTGCCGCCGCCCAAGCCGCGCTGCACCGAAACCCTGGTCAAGAAGGCCTGCGATCAGCTGAATATTACTTGCATTCCCTCGCGCATGGCCATCCTGACCAAGCCGGTGAATGGACGCGCGCCTTGCCACTACTGCGCGCAATGCGGACGAGGATGCATCAGCGCATCCAACTTCAGTTCCAGCCAGGTGATGATTCCGCCGGCGCAGGCCACCGGCCGCTTCACGCTGATTCCCAACGCCATGGCTCGGGAGATCGTCGTTGGCAAAGACGGCAAAGCGCAAGCCGTCTCCTACATCGACAAGACGACGCGCCAGGAAATGCGCGTCCATGCCAAAGCGTTTGTCGTTGGCGGCGAGCGCCTGCGAATCCGCGCGTCTGTTGCTCAATTCGCGCTCCACGCTCTTTCCCGATGGACTGGCGAATTCATCCGGGGTGGTCGGCCGCTATCTGACCGATTCCGTCGGCACCAGCGTAACCGGATATTTTCCTCAATTGGCAGCGGTGGCGCCGCACAATCATGACGGTGTCGGCGGCATGCACATGTACATGCCGTGGTGGAGGGCCGACCGCAAGAACGATTTTCCGCGTGGCTATCACATCGAGTTCGGCGGAGGACGCCACATGCCCGGTGTAGGCCAGTTCGATGGGATATGCGAGGAGCACTGAGGGTTACGGAGCATCGTTGAAGCAGAACGTGCCGCAGCACATATGGCAACTTCATTGGATTTTCCGGGCGCGGCGAGATGATCCCCAATCCCGATACCTACTGCGAGATCGATCCGGATGGTGGTCGATAAGTGGGGTATCCCGGTGCTGCGCTTCCACTTTGCCTGGAGCGACCACGAGATCAAGATGGCGAAAGATATGCAGGAGACTTTTCGCGCCATCGTCGAAGCAGGCAGGAGGAACCGTGTCGACCAGCCAACAGCCAACGCCGGACGGCCGAAGAGGCACCCTACGGAATCTCCGAAGGGGGAGAGATCATTCATGAGCTTGGAACGGTGCGGATGGGAGACGATCCGAAGACCTCGGTTCTGAATAAGAATTGCCAGGCGCACGACGTCAAGAATTTGTTCGTTGGCGACGGGGCATGTTTTGTTACGGGTCCTGAAAAGAACCCGACGCTCACGATCACGGCACTCTCGTGGAGAACTTCAGAGTACCTGCTCGATCAGGCTAAAAAAGGGGAGATATAGCATGTCTGGTATCCCGGCGCGATGTATTGAAGTCCCTGAGCATGGGGGCTGCGGCGACCTCAGTGCTGCGAGTCATCCCGCTGCAGGCGGCGGAGTATGCCCACCACATGATCGACGTCGGAAAAGGCGGCGAGCAAGGCGGGCGTGTACACGCCGAAGTATTTTCCCGCCGCAGCAGTACAAGACCTTGCAGTCGCTATGCGAGTCGATTTTCCCTGCGGACGCGGATTCGGGGGCGCCATCGAGGCCGGGGCTCCGGAGTTTATCGACCTGCTCACCAGTGAGAATCCGCAATACCAGTTGACTCTCGGCGGCGGCCTGATGTGGCTCGACTCCGCATGTGTCGATCGCTATGGCAATGCCTACCTGGACTGCACGGCGCAGCAGCAGACGGAGATGCTCGATCGCATCGCATATCGCAAGAGCATCGCGCAGGATGCGAGCCTGAGCCAGGGAGTCGAGTTCTTTTCGTTTCTGCGCAACCTGACCGCGGACGGGTTCTTCACCAGCAAGATTGGCATCCAGTATCTGGGTTACATCGGGAATGGCTATCTGGCGAATTTCCAGGTTGTCCGCCGGTACCGGGCGTCTAGAATCTCGATCCCCAGGACGTGTCACATCCGCGTCCTGCGGAGCGTCAACTTTGAGGTGCAGATTTGTCATCTCCGAACAGCATTGCGCCGGTCGTTTGTGTGGAGAAGCTCTTTGACAGTCGTTTGCGCAGCCAGGTGAGGCCTTCGGAAGTACCGGCCCTCGGGCGGTACTCGCAGCCGATCCAGCCGTCGAAACCGAGTTCGTCGATCAAGTCGAGCACATAGTCGTAATTGAGTTCGCCGCGGTCGGGCTCATTGCGTTCGGGAACGCTCGCGATCTGGATGTGGCCTACGCTTTTCTGCCCGGAAAGATACTTCCGCAGCTTCATGCTCACATCGCCCTCAACAATCTGGCAGTGGTAAAGATCCATCTGCACCTTGAGCATCGGGCTGGCGATCTCGTCGACGATGGCGTGCGCCTCATCCTGCCGGTTCAGAAAGTACCCGGGCATATCCCGTGGATTGATCGGCTCGATCAGGAGTTCGGTGCCTGCGGAAGACGCGAGCTTCAGCTGCCCATGCCAGATTGGCTAAGAAGGTGCGGCGCAGGACAATGCGTTCCACCCCGTGAGGCTGCACACCAGCCATCACATGCACCCGTGGGCACCTTAAAGTCTGCGCATACTCGAGCGCGGTGTGCACTGCGGCACGAAACTCTTCCTCTCTGCCCGGAAGGCAAGCCAGCCCTCGATCGCCCGCCGCCCAATTACCTGGCGGGGCATTGAGTAACACCTGGACCAGGCCCTGCGCTTGCAGCCATGCGGCCAGCTGCTGAGCGGGATACTCATAGGGGAACAGATATTCCACCGCCGTAAATCCGTCGTTGGCGGCGGCGGCGAAGCGGTCGGGAAATGGATATTCCCCATACATCGTGCTCAGGTTCGCGGCGAAGCGCAACATGCCTTGCATCCTCAAAGTAGAAAATTGGAAGCGCCTACCAAAAGGCGCGGAGATGATTGGTGGACTGGCCCGGATTGCTCTCCAGCTCAGATGCAGACGGGGCCGGGCTCCTGGTGCCTGTAACTAGGTCAATGCAACGACTTCGTAATCGAGCACCGAAGGTACTTCAAAGTGCAATGTAGAGCCAACCTGCTTGAACGGAAGATCGCGAAGCGCACGCAAGGCACGCACCGAGGTGATTTTGCGGCCATCGGAGACTTGAAACTGCGTCTGCAATGGTCCGGTGGGATAGAAGTGGGTCACGAATGGACGCGTCATATTGGGATTGGTGTAGTTCAGCAAATGGAGAGCGAACCCCGGTTCTGTCTCCCAGGCGAACATCTCCACCATGCCGCTGCCCTCGACCGTGGCGGTTGGGGCTTGCCGGTTCAGGATCCAATGCACTGAATTGATGAGAAGTTGACTGAGATCGGGATTTCCGGAGATCCAAAACGACCTTGCGATATCCCCTGCAAAATACACAATCCGCGAAGACCCTTGCTCGCGGAATACGGCCGCGGGCTCCTCGGTCTGCCGGATGCGAGGGTAGACCATCTCCGGAGGAAACGCGGGATAGTGCGGTATCAGACTCAGATTGCGGGCTTCACTTTTTAAGTGAGTGATGGGTACTCTGAATTCAGGGCAAGGAAGGGTGGTAGTGCCCGTGAAACCCTCCAGTATCGGATGGGGTTGGTCGATGTGCATGTAGCTGTTGCCAAAAGGTCCAATGACCTCGCCCGCTACGCTGACTCCGAAGACATCGCTCAGACCAAAATCTTCCCGCTGCACACCCCACTCGTTGTAGCGGGAGGTTTCAAACGTAGCGAGCACGGAGCCTCCGGACTTCACATAGTCCCGGACTGCCTCACATTCCCTGTCGCGCAGGTAGGCGGCATTGGGAAGGAGCAGCGCACGGTAGGGCTTGAGCGTTGCCGCGTCCAGATTTTCCTGGTGCACAAAATCGAATAGAAATCGCCCTTCGAGCAAGGCAGCGTAGAGCCCTTGCAGATAATCGGTCTGATCAATCGTCGTTGCATTCAATTTCCGCGTACGAGTGCCGTTCGAGCCGTAGAAGGCGATGGTGCTCTGCGGGTAAAGCACGGCGAGATTGGCCAGCGGCCGGCGGTTGCGAAAATGAGTCTGGTTGGCAGCGAGCCAGTCAAAGAACACCCGGCCATTTTCGCGCCAGCGGTTATCTTGAGGTTGGCCGCCCAGCCAGTGATACCAGGGCGCCATGCCGCTCGCAGCAGCTTGTGCCATCCACATGGTCGCCTCGGCAGGCGCCTTTGCCGCGTGCCTCCAGTTGATGCTGCTATTGCTGTATGCGCCAACCACATTCGTGACCGTACGGCCATCCATCACTGACCGCGCCACGCGGCCCTGTTGTGCACATTCCCAGATGGGTGTGTTCCCCCTCCGCCCCTGGTTATCAGCATTGAACCAAGCCGCAACTTCACTCAGGCGTTTGACATCCTTAACGGTGTTGATGCCACCACCCAGGTTTCCAACATAGACAGAGTTGGGATTTCCTTCCTTTGCCGTCTTTTCCCAAAGGCCCCAGATTTCGGCAATGCGATCCATGTAAACGTCATAGTATTTGCGGTAGGTGGCGCTCGCCGCATCTGTGCCTTCGGGGGGAACGCCGCCGGTTTTCTCTTTATATATTTTTTGGCAATTGAGACAGTGGCAGATCTCCAGCGGGCCGGTGCTCGGCCAGCCGTTGGTATAGAAGCCATCCGGCGCATGGTTCTGATTCATTTCGCGGTAGATCGCTGGCATCTGCTCGGTAAAGTAAGTGCCGAACATGCAGGTGGCGTAAAGCCACGGACATTCCGCATGCTTCCTCGGCGAGCCATCCGCGTTGTACTGGAACCATTCCGGATGAGCCTGGAATGCCTCCTCGTAGGCAAAATTGCAATCCATGCGTGCGACCACACGAATGTCCCTCTTGCGCGCTGCCGCGGCCATATCTCCAAACAGGTCCCTCGAGCCCAGAAATTCGCTGCGATGTTGGTAGGGAACTTTCGTGGGATAAAAGGCCATAATTCCGCCGCCGTTCAACATCACTGCATTCACCTTCAACGACGCCCAATAGTCCATCCAGGCATCGGCGTCCATGGTGAGAGGATCTTGTTCGTTGAAGTTGACCTGCCCGCAGCGGAGCATACTGGAATACCAGGTCTTGTTCCGGTCGGAAGTCTCGGCATTGGGAGTTTTGGCCACCAGCTTGCCGGCAGAGCTGATAGCCATGGTGGCTGCTGAGGCTGCGATAAATTCTCGCCGGTTCAGGGCTGACACGTAGATGACTCCTTGGATTGCTGCTGGACACAGTTGCGACCACTCTTATTTATAGCCGATGAGGATCCGGATGAAACACGGGAAAGAAAGACAGAACGCGTCTAAGCCGTTGATCGGGAAGGAAGCAGGCGGTCACACGGCGCTCGTTTCTGCGCACGGGAGCCGCGGCGATCAGCGCCATAACCGTAGTATCGGCGGCCGGGTTTGAGACCAGCGGGGCGCAGACGAGTCTGGACGCAAATGCAGCCACCGCTGACAGAGGCGAACGGTCGCCGAAGCCGTCGTCGTGTCTCGATCTGCTGCGTTTGCCGGAAAGCGTGACGGTATATCGAGGCTTCGAGAAGACGCTGCCAGTGGGTTTGATCTCGTTGGAACGCAAGGGTGAGCAGTGGCGAGGCGGCGAGCACGCCTGAGCGTTGGCGTTTCTAAGCCCGTAAGCTGCCCACTGCGGCGGTTCGCGGGCAACGGCCGTTGTATAGTGTTTGTCCATGGGCGGCGAACTGCAAACCGATCGGCTCTTCTTGCGGCCACTTCGGCTCGCCGATGCAGAGCAGACGCAACGTCTCTTTCCGCAATGGGAGATCGTAAAGTTCCTGAACGTGATCGTCCCATGGCCATATCCTTCAGATGGAGCGCTTGCCTACTATCGCGATGTGGCGCTTCCCGCGATCGAGCGGGGAGAGGAGTGGCATTGGACACTGCGATTGAAACAATCGCCGGAGCAGCATATCGGCGTGATCATTCTGCACAAGGGTGAGTGGGGCAATCGCGGATTCTGGCTTGGGCTGCCGTGGCAGGGCCGAGGCCTGATGACGGAGGCCGTGACGGCTGTGAATGACTACTGGTTCGATGTTCTTGGCTTCAGCGTCTTGCGGGCTCCAAAGGCAGTCGTGAACATCGCATCGAGGCGGATCTCAGATAAGACTGGAATGCGAGTGATTGCCACCGAGGAGCGTGACTATGTCTCCGGCCGATTCCTGTCGGAGACATGGGAGATTACCGCCGAAGAATGGCGTGAAAAGAGGAAGCTTACGCAGCGCCGATCACAAGTGTTATTGCTGCTAGCCCGTCTCAGAGCCTGATTTCCGTGCAACAAATCTGCGGGTGCCCCATCCTTGACGGCGTTTTTCCGGCAAGGGTGGGAAGCCACGAATCTCAATACAAACTGTTGTGGTATCGCACTCTTCGCAAAGGGCGCGAAGGACCCCGGATTTCCTACCTGCGCGGCCCCGGCCTTTCCCTCCTACGCCAGCTTCGCTGCTTTAGCCTTGTCGCACACCTGCCGCACCGCACGTAGAGCGCTCAGCGCCGCTCCTTCCTGCCATGCGACGAGGTGGCTCACGTGATCGCCGGCGAAGATGATTGGCCCATCCGGCTCGATCAGAGTCTCGTATCCGGGATTGGTACGCGTCCGCGCCGCTGCCGGAGACTGTCCCTGCCCCGTTTGCCCCCTCAGACGAAAGCCCGGATATCTCTCCTGCCCCGGCCCATAGCTCCTTATCCAGGAACCCTCGTTGTGTGGGATCTTGCCCCAGCTCACGTACATCGGCTTCTCCAGTTCCTTGCCGTGGCCCGGATGCAGCCGCTCGATCGACTTACGGCTCTCATCAAACTTCTGCGCCATGGTGAGTCCACCGAAGGCTGACCGCGACTCATCCGTGTATCCGCTCACCAGCACACCCCGTGGTGTAAACAACCCCGCCGAAGGAAACCAGATCGGGCTACACCCTACGTTGACGAACTCCAGACCGCCGTAAATGTTGTAGTCCTGCTCCCAGAATCGCCGGCTCTCCCACGCGATCTTGTAGGCGCTCGCATAAGTGCACTCGTCGATTACCTTCTTGTAAGGCGCGCTGAAGTCGTTCGGCGTCTTCTTCAAAATGGTGAGCGGCAGCGCACAGATGCAGTAGTCCGCCTCGATCGCTTTCGCCGACCCGTTACTCATATAGCCGGCCTTGACGCCCTTCGCTGTCTTGCGAATCTCCGTAACCGGCGCGCTGTACTTCACGACATCGCCCAGCGCCTTGGCGAACGCGTAGGGGATACGATCCATGCCACCGACAGGCTGGAACATCGTTGCCTGCATATCGAACTGCTCATCGAACAGCATGCCCTGCCAGAAGTCCTCGTCCAGCAGCGTATGCATGTCAATCGGCTTACTCAACACGCCAACCTGGTCGCCTGCGCCCGCCGTCTCGGCGTACCCCGCACGATCGCTTCCGCCGTATTTGCCGGCGTCATCCAGCGGACCGTAGTTTCTCAAAAAACTCAGGATCCGGTCCCGGTCCTCCTGGGATAGTTCCTGATCGAGCGCTCCCTGGTTGATGCTCTTCGCGAGCAGCTCGCTTACGTGTCCGCGGGTATCGTTTTCGACTTGCCGCAGCACCACGGGCTTGCCGCCATTCGCGTTATCGTTCTGCAGGAAGGCGGAGCGCGTCATATTCACCTCCACCTCCATTGGGACGCCCAGCTTCTGGCAGTAACCCAGCATGGTGTGATGAATGGACGGCAGCCGCGCGGGTCCAAAGTTCTGATAGTGGCCCTCGTCCCATGAGCAGGTCTGCGTCGTCCCATCCAGGAAGGTCACCTTGTCCCCGCCGCGCACCGTCCAGTTTCGTCCTCCTGGTCTCTGCCGCGTCTCCAGAACGGTGCACTCGTACCCCAGGGCACGAAGTTCATAGGCGGCCACCAACCCCGCGATCCCTCCTCCGAGGATTACCACTTTCACTCCTTTTCCTGAACCAGGCGCCGCGAAAACCGGCTCAGGCTGCGCGGCCCTTGCATCCATCAAGCCCATCCCCTGCATCACCAGGAACGCAGCGCTGTATCCACCTGCCTGTCCAACGCGCCTCAAGAAATTCCGTCGGGTAACCGTCATCGTATTCACCTTCCCCTTCCAGCAAAGAATTCGGTGTACTGCTGCACCTGGCCTAATTGAGATCGAACAGTTTGGGATGCGATCCTGCAGAGCCGCGGAGAAAGCTCTCTAAGCGAGGAGGGAGAGTCCTACCGGGCAAATATTGGTCTGCTGTGCAACAGCAAATACTCGACGTGGAGTGAAGTTTAGTTTATCGCACTTTTTCGCCCGCCAGGCCCATCCCGGTTCCAGGGTTGATAAAGGTGTTTCGCGTAGATATAACCATGAACAGTACACTTTGACGCTTCAAGCACAACTTGAAACGAAACAGAAATCGGATGGGGACGATTGATGCGGTTGACACGGCGCGACACAATTAAATTGCTGGGGTATTCGGCGGCCTGGGCAGGGACAAGAGGCGCCTTTGGTCAGACAGGTGCGGCCACGCTCCCTATCACGTCTGGGCCTTTCCACGCGACGCGCGGTTCTCTGGACGCCTACCAGATACCCGAGTGGTTCCGCGACGCAAAGTTCGGTATCTGGTCCCATTGGGGACCGCAGTCCGGCGTCGAAGATGGAGACTGGTATGCGCGAAATATGTATATCCAGGGCAGCCCGCAATATGAGTATCACCTCAAGACCTACGGGCATCCGTCCAAGGTGGGCTTCAAAGACCTGATCCCGTTGTTCAAGGCTGACGAGTGGGACCCGGAGCACTTGATGGACCTGTATGTGAAGGCAGGCGCCAAGTACTTCGTCAGCATGGGGGTGCACCATGACAACTTCGACATGTGGAATTCCAAATACCAGCCGCGCTGGAATGCTACGGCCATCGGGCCCAGGCGGGACATCGTTGGGCTCTATAAGCAGGCGGCGCGCAAGCGTGGACTGCGCTTTGGAGTAAGCGATCACCTCTCAAATAGTTTTGACTGGTTCGCCCCGGCCCATACCAGCGACAGCAAGGGCGAGCTTGCCGGAGTACCCTACGACGGCGCGAACCCGGAATTCGCCGACCTCTACCACAGCTATGCGGAGATGCCTGCGGACTTTGCCAAGACTGCGAAAGCCATGGGACGCGTCGCACCCAACGACTGGAAGCTGCAGTACTTCAACCGCATTAAAGACCTGGTCGACCAGCATCAACCCGATCTGCTTTATACCGACGGAGGCATTCCGTTTGAAGAATATGGGCTGAGCACCGTGGCCGAGGTGTACAACGTGAGCGCCAGCCTGCACCAAGGGAAAGTGGAAGCGGTTTACTGCAGCAAGTTAGCCGGCGACTGCGCGGTAGGCACCTGTATCGTCGACCACGAGCGCGGTGTTTCCGGCGAGATCTCCGTTGCCCCATGGCAGACCGACACCTGCATTGGCGATTGGCATTACAAAAGAGGACAGATATACAAGACCCCGAAAAAGGTCATTGATCTGCTGGTGGACATCGTCAGCAAGAACGGCAATCTGTTATTGAATTTTCCTCTGCCCAACAGCGGAGAATTGGATGCCGATGAGATGAAGGTGCTCGAGGGCATCACCGGCTGGATGGCCGTCAACAGCGAAGGCATCTATGGCTCACGCCCGTGGAAGATCCATGGCGCTGGACCATCGCTGGAAGTGGTGGTTCCAAAGACCGGCTTCAACGAGAGCCAGCAGCCCGGTTTGACTGCGCAGGATGTGCGCTTCACCACCAAGGGAAAATTGCTTTACGCCTACGTCATGGGGAAACCGGCGGCGGATGTGCTCATCGAGCCGCTAGCGACCGACAGTCCGCAGCAACCGGCAAAAATCCTCAACGTGGAACTTCTTGGATACAAGGACAAGCTGCATTGGAAGCAGGACAAACAAGGATTAAGCGTGCGCATGCCGGCAGCCAACATGTCTGACATCGGCCTCGCCTTCAAAGTCACGCTGGCCTGAACCAATGCGCCACGCTCGAAAGGTTCGAACACGAATGAAGCTGGTCAAGAATGCATTCTTGCTCGCCGCGGGTGCAACGGCGTTGGTTACTCTTTCTCGTCCGCTTTGGGCGCAGGGAGTAGATAACTCCACGCTGCTTCATCCACCGGCGGACAGTTGGCCTCAGTACCACGGGACCTATGACGGGCAGCGCCACAGCCGGCTCGAGCAAATTACGCTGCAGAATGTGGGGAGTCTGGCCCTGGCATGGGCCTTTCAGACCGATCAGGCCGCGGAAATCAAATCCACTCCGCTGCTGGCCGATGGCGTGCTGTACTTTACCGTCCCGGACAACATCTGGGCGGTCGATGCGCTCTCGGGTCAACAGGTCTGGCACTACACCTACCCGCCCAACCAAGGCTTGCATATTGGCAACCGTGGCCTGGGGATGTACAAAGAATGGCTGTATTTTCTGGTCCCGGATGGGCATCTGGTATCGCCTCAACGCCAAGGATGGCAGTGTGCGGTGGATTGTCCAGGTAGCGGACGCAAGCAAAGGGATACTGGACAAGCATGGCCCCGCTGGTGGTGGGCAATCACGTGCTGGTTGGTACCTCGGGCGACTTCGATAACCTGGTTGGATATATCCGGTCGGTCGATCCTGAAACGGGGAAGACGCAGTGGCAGTGGGATGCCACGCCGCCTTTGGGAACCCCTGGGGCGCCCAGCGGCGGCAACACATGGATGACCGGCACCTACGATCCTGACCTCAACCTGGTCTACTGGGGAACGGGAAACCCCACCCCGGTGCTCACCGGCTCGACGCGTCCCGGAGACGATCTCTATACCTGCAGCATCGTCGCCTTGAATCCCGACACAGGAAAGCTGGTGTGGGCGTTTCAGCCGTCGCCCCACGATACCCATGATTGGGATGCTGCCGAGACCCCGGTGCTGGTGGACGGAATGTTTCAGGGCAAGACCGCGGAAGATGTTGCTGCAGAGTTCCCGCAACGGCTATTTTTTTGTGCTCGACCGAACGAATGGCAGCAGATTTGCTCACCGTTCCTTTTGGGCCGGTTAACTGGGCGCTTGGGGTCGACAAGCAGGGGCGTCCGATTCCCAATCCGGCCAAGGAACCGGCGCCCGATGGACGGTTGATTGCGCCCGACGAGAGTGGCATGACGAACTTTCGCTCTCCCAGTTTCGATGCCAAGACCGGACTTTTCATCGTCTCTGCCCATCCCAGCTACAGCATCTACTTCGCTAAGCCAGCCGATGGCACTTACGGCTGGGCCGGGGCCGACTATGATCTGTGGGGCAAGGGCGTGATCGAGGCGATTGATTACCAGACGGGCAAGATTCGCTGGACGCATGAGCTGGGTACCGGAACGCCGAGCTGCGGGAATCCTGACCACCGGCTCGGGGCTCACCTTCACCGGAGATCATAAAGGCAATGTTCTTGCTCTCGAGACCAGCACCGGGTAAGACACTCTGGCATGCCGGCTCAGGTGGGAGGATGGCCACCTCGCCCATCACCTACGAACTTGGCGGGCGCCAATATGTGTTAACCGGCAGCGGCGGAGTGCTGTTTGCCTGGGCTCTGCCGCAGAGCTCAGGGCAACCGGACGAGCGGCGACGCACATCGGCGGCCAGTAGTTAGAGCTTTTCACTGCTACGATGTACTGGCGAGTCACGAAGTGCGTCATCTTGAGGAAAGCCGCGACGTGATTGCACTCTGTAACACCAGAAGTGAAATGCTCTACGCCGTGGCGAAGACGTGTTCACACTTGTGCAGTGACCGGGCATAGGTAGGCTGGTTGGCACTGGGAGGATAAGATAATGCAGCGGATACGGATGGCGTGTGCAGTGGCGGGATTGATGATTTCGGGAGTGGCGCTGGGGCAGGGAAGTCCCCAGGCAGCGGTCCGCGAACCCGCTGGCAAGTGAAGTGCAAGGAACCTATGCGCGACTTAAAGCGAACATAATCAAAGCGGCGGATAAGATGCCGCCGGAAGACTATAGCTTCAAGCCCACGCCGGATATTCGGACCTTCGCGCGGGTTGTGAACCATGTGACCGAGGCGCAGATGCACAGTTGTGGCGCGGCGAACCATACAGACCCCAGTGCGGTGCAGAAAGTGCCGGCGGAAACGGCGGACAAGGCGGCAATCGTCGAGGCGCTGAAGGCTTCGTTTGCCGAATGTGACAAAGCGTATGCCGCCCTGACCGATGCCAACATGACAGAGATGCTGCAGGCCGGGCCGGCGAAGCGGTCACGACTGGGTCTGTTATGGGGGAACGTCTCGCATGACAATGAGCAATACGCGACGCTGTCGTTGTATCTGCGATTGAAGGGTTTAGTACCGCCCAGCAGCGAGAAGTAAGCTGAGAGCCCCGGCATCGCCTTGGAATTTTCCCCGTGTAAATGGACCACGGGTGCCCCATATCTCGATGCATCCTTGGGGCGCACGGTCGAGGTTCGCGGAATCCCACATCTGGCGCAAAGTGCGCGCTCAGACCCGGATTTCCTATACGCGCGCCACCCATGGGCGCGTGTGCGGCTTTCTGTAAGGAAAGCCGCATGAAGTTCGTTGAGCGCACCAAGCCCAATAGGAAATCCGGGGGGTATGGGGCACCCATGGTCCGTTGGTACAGGAAAATCCTCAGGTGAGGTTTCTTCATACCTTCGCAGGGACGGCTGAAAGATGTGTGCGATCAATTCAGCCGTCTCTTGCGGGACTAGACTCATTTTGTTAATCCCACCCAGGACTGGCGAGGGCAGGGACGTCGATCCCAGGATCGTCCGAGCGCGGTAGGCGCGGTACCAAACCTGGATTGGGTTTGCGATCTTTCAGTTTCGCCCGGCCCGTAGGGCCGACTGCCAGACGTCAGCCCAGTCCGGCAGGGCTGGGACGTCGGTCCCAGGATCGTCTGAGCGCCGTAGGCGCGGCACCAAACCCGTTTGGCTTCCGGCCCCTACGGGCCTGCCTCTTTCGTCCCCGAACGCATCGGCCTTCCATTATCCTTTTCCTAAAAATACATCGTACTACGATATAATTGGGCGCATGGAGAAGAACGCGAAGGTGGCAGCCCGGCGAAGGCTGCAAACATTGGCGGAGTTCCGCTACACTCTCCGGCAGTTCCTGCACTTCAGCGAGGGAGCCGCAGCAAGAGCCGGCCTGCATCCGCAACAGCACCAGCTCTTGCTGCAGATCAGTGGAGCTCCCGACGGAGTGGTGGCGACCGTCTCGTATGCGGCAGAAAAGTTGGGCTTGCGGCATAACAGCGTCGTGGAATTGAGCAAACGCTGTGAAGAGGAAGGCCTGATTCATCGCACGCATAACATGCGCGATCAGCGATGCGTGGTGTTGCAGGTCACCCCGAAGGGTCAACAACTCCTTGAATCTCTATCGGAGGATCATGCGCGAGAGTTGTATGAGCTGGCGCCGCGGCTTATCAAGGCATTGACGCGGATCCGCAGCTCAAATAAACCGCGGGCCAATAAGCGGAGCAGCAAATGAAGTCTGAACCTTCTGCTCTGCGAGATTTCACCGTGGATCGAAGGGTTTGGCTGCTCTCCGGGGTCGCAATCGGCATCGGTGGGTGCGCCACGGCCCTGGCGGTACTGCTCTTACGCTGCATCGCGCTTTCGACAAATCTGTTTTACTATCACCGATTCAGCATCGCTGGGGTTTCGCCGGCTGGCAGTCCGCTCGGGTACTGGATGGTCGTCGTGCCGGTTGTCGGCGGACTCCTGGTGGGGTTGATGGCGCGGTTCGGTTCGGACAAGATCCGTGGGCACGGAATCCCCGAGGCGATTGAAGCGATTCTCCTGCATCGCGCAAGGGTGGATCCCAAAATCGCTCTCTTGAAGCCTATCTCCGCCGCGATTGCCATCGGATCGGGCGGACCCTTTGGAGCGGAGGGGCCGATCATTATGACCGGCGGAGCCGTTGGATCACTGGTCGCGCAATGGATGCGGGTGACCGATGCGGAACGGACCACCCTTCTGGTAGCCGGAGCGGCAGCCGGCATGTCGGCGACGTTTGCGACACCGGTGGCGGCTATCCTTTTGGCTGTCGAGCTCCTGCTATTTGAATGGAGGCCCCGCAGCCTGGTCCCGGTGGCGATGGCGAGCGCAACCGCAGGCATCCTGCGCGTGTATTGGCTGGGCGCCGGTCCGTTGTTCCCGATGCCGGCCATCACCGGAACCCACCGAATTATCTTTGCCGTGGGTGCGCTGCTGCTTGGCGCCGTGCTGGGTCTGGCGTCTGCTGGGATGAGCCGCATGATGTATGCCTTCGAAGATATGTTCGAGCATCTTCACGTTCACTGGATGTGGTGGCCGGCGCTCGGCGGAATCGGCATTGGAGTTGGAGGACTGTTCTTTCCCCGGGGGCTGGGGGTGGGTTACGACAATATCGCGCAGCTGCTGCGTGGCCAAGCAACGATCGGCCTGATCGCCGGATTAATCATTGCAAAGTCTCTTATGTGGGCATTCTCGCTGGGGTCGGGAACTTCAGGCGGCGTGCTGGCCCCGTTGCTGATGATCGGTGGAGCGGTGGGTGCGTTGGCGGGACAGCTGGCGCATGCAACTGCCGAAGTGCAGGCATTCTGGGCGCTGATTGGGATGGGATCGATGCTTGCGGGCTCGCTCGGTGTTCCGCTGACGGCAATCCTATTCAGCCTGGAGGTGACGCATTCTCTCCCGGCGTTGCTGCCGTTGACGATGGCATGCATTGCGTCCTACCTGGTGACGGCGCTGCTGATGCCGAGGTCGATCCTCACGGAGAAGCTAAGCCGGCGAGGGTACCACCTGACCCGGGAATATGGTGTGGACCCACTGGAGCTTGTGATCGTGCGGGAGTTGATGACGCCGTCGACGGTTCCAGGAACGAAGGTAGCTTTACCTGAGTTCTATACGTACGCGGACGGCACGGCGCGCGGGGCAGCGGAGACTAATGGCGACAGAAGGTTTGGCAACGCTTCCGGTAGTCGACCGTAAAAGCCAGCAGATTTGCGGAACGATCTCGCTCAGCGACCTTCTTCGTGGCCGTACCCGATCTGTGGAGCGTGAGAGCGAGCGTTTGCGCCTGTTCGGCTACGCACCAGTGGAGCGCGATCGGCCATAACTACGGAACCGTGACCTAAGCTCACGATCGCGATCTTACCTTGCGGCGTTTTGGTGAAGGCATGCAGCGTTCTGCCATTCTGATCCAGGTGCCGGAGCGTCATCTGCCGCGCTGTCACGGAGAGATGACTGAAGCCGTACACCTTCTGCGCATAAGGCCCGCGCTGCGAGGGATCAACTTTGAGAGTGTACAAGTCGGCGCCCCCGCCGCCGGAAAGGAAAACGCTGGTCGGATGCCCCTCGAACTCCAGGTGCTGCAGATCATGGTCATGGCCTGCCATATACAGGTTTACATTGTATTTGCGGAATAACGGATCCCAATCGCGGATCAGCACCGGATGATCTCCATGCGGTCCATCCGAGTAGACGGGATGATGCGCTATCACGGCAAGAAAGGGAGTCGTGCGGGGACGCTTGAGCTCGGCTTCGAACCAGGCAAGCTGTTCCGCTTGTTGCTCTGGGGTCAGAGTAAAGTCCCGCCCTGACGGTTGCTTGCCGTCTGCTCTCGGCATGTTGCTGTCGAGCGCCAGAAACGTAATCAGCGGATCTTTCGCCGGGAACTCAAAGCGATACCAACGCGATGGCATCGTCCAGCGGGTCGCGGCTGCGCCGTTCCGTCCGCTGCGGGCGTACTGGAGCTCCGCGTCGACCTTGCTCTCAGGGTAGCGCTGATAATCGTGGTTTCCCAGTACGGCATAGGCGGGACAGGCAAATTCGTTGGCCGGGTACATCTCCTCGAACTGTTTCTGCCAGCGGGCGGAGCTGGCGCCCCCAGCCAATTCGCCGTACCAGTTGTCCCCCAACATAAGCAGCGCCTGTGGGCGAACCAAATGCTGTTTGGCATACGCGCGCAACCCCGCGGCTACCTGGGATTGTGCGGTATGGTCCTCATATCCCCAGTCTCCAAGGATCAGAAGTTGCGCGGCCGCAGGGTCGGGCGGCACGGAAGCAGCCAGGCCTGAGAACGATCCAAGGCTGGCCAGCGCACTGAAAGCAAAGCTTTGACGCAAAAACCGGCGGCGGCTGACGCTATTGGGAGACGAAAGGGACACGGGCATAAGGCGGGTTCTCCGGCATTTTCCTGACCTTTTCTGATGATAGCTGCTTTTACCGGCAGAGCCCCGCGCACGCACGCCGTCGCTGACAGTGCCGCGTACAGGAAATCCCACATCTAGCAAAAAAGATTCGAGATGCTGGGCCCACCCTGGCTGTGCCGTTCCGGCAAGAAGGCCGCATGCCAGGAGAAATGCTTTAAAATGCTCCTTTGTCCGGAGGAGCATTGCAAAGACGACATTTCTTGACTTCGTCCCTGGCCGCAGCGGCTGTTAGCTTGACGGCGAGCGATTCCAGAGCTCAGGCGCCTGCAACCAAAGCTCGCGAGTACTATGTGCTTCGCAAGTATCAGCTGCAGTCGGGCCCACAATCGACCCTGACCCAGAGCTACATGGCGGATGCCCTTATCCCCGCGCTCAACCGGCTCGGCTTTTCGCCCATCGGCGCCTTCAACCTGGACTTCGGATCTGAGACCCCAGCTTTGTACCTGCTCATCCCGTCGGTCGCGCTGGATGCGTTGGTCGGTGCTGAGCTGCGCCTGGCGAACGATGAGGAATTTATGAAGGCCGCTACGCCTTTCTGGAACGCGCCGGCCAGCGCACCTGCGTTCACTCGCGTGGAAAGCTCGCTCATGATTGCTTTCGAAGGCTGGCCGCGGTTGGTCGTTCCGCCGGTTACTGCGGAACATGGCAAGCGAGTCTTTCAGCTGCGAACCTACGAAAGCCCAAGCAATCAGGACCACATACGCAAGGTGGATATGTTCCATAACGGCGAATTCGAGATATTCGCGCGTGCTGGCTTTTGGCAGGTCTTCTTCGGCGACACTTTGGTTGGCCCCCGCTTGCCCCAACTGACCTACATGGTCAGTTTCCCCGACGTGTCGGAAGTGGACGTGAAGTGGAATGCATTTCGTTCTGATCCGCAATGGAAAAAGCTGTCGGCTTTGCCGAAATACAGTTCCGAGGCAATCGTAGGCAACATTTCCAACCTGATTCTCAGGCCGGCTTCTTTTTCCCAGATATAGGGTGGGGTTTCGGAGCGTTTGCCATTTCGTCCTCCTGCTCCTCGCTGAGTCCAAGTTCTTCGATGCCTTTGCCTCCGTGCTTCTCTAGATCCTTCAGCAGCCCTTCGTCCGTGAGGTCAAGCGCATGAGAGTGCTCCCAGTCATGGCGCACGACGTCGTGCAAGCGGTCGACGATATGCTTATCCCATACTTCGATAGCCAGCTCGCGCCGGCTGTCAAAGCTGCCGGGCGCCAGGTTGATCGACCCGATAATAGCCCGCTTTCCGTCCGCCAGAAGCATCTTGGCATGAAGTTTCAGATCCTTCAGCTTGTGCACCTTCACACCCACGTCATGCAGAATGCGTAGTCCGCCAACACCTTCGAGCAGCTTCTCCTTTTTGAGTGTGTGCGGAGGACGCGCCATTACGTGAATCTTGACCCCGCGCTCTTTTGCCCGAACCAGGTGCTCGATGATCATCTGATCCTGGTAACGCTCGTTTTGTAACCACAGCGAGTGTTTAGCCTCGTCAATGAACTCGGTAATCCGTTCCCGGCCATTCCCGCGGCACCAAATCAGCTGAGCAGTCTTCCCCGATGCAAAATCCTGGCGGCTCCAATCTGCTTCGAAGCACTGGACAATCTCCGCTACTTCGTGAGGGTCCGAAGTAATGATGGCGTAGTCGCGGGTTTCAGTCAGGTTTTCGCTCTGCCAATTCAGCGATTTCACAAATGCGGTGGTATCGTCGACGACCATCGATTTTTCGTGGGTAAGGTCGAAGGCGGGGTTGCTGTCCAGCACGTCGACGCCGGCGGCCAGCAATGTGTTGCGGCTGTCATCGTTCTCCGAAACTCCGCTGCGGCGCCTGGGATTCAGCATGATCCGCACGGTCACACCCCGGCCATGCGCTTTCACCACGGCGGCAATCAGCGACGGATCGGTAAAGACGAACATCTTGATGCGAAGGGATTTCGCCGCATGATCGATTGCGTCCAAAATCGGCTTCGCAGAATCATCTGGTAGAACAAGTAAGCTACGGGACATCTACGCTCTCCCATCTGCGCGGGAACGCCGCTAGCGGAGCGGCCTTCGCCGGTGCTGTTTCGAACTGTATATTGTAAAGCTCGGCGTAGGTTCCACCCAGCGCCAGTAGTTGGCTGTGCGTTCCCTGCTCCGCTACTACACCGTCCTTCAGCACGATAATGGTATCCGCATCCCGGATGGTGCTCAGCCGGTGTGCAATGGTGAGCACGGTTCGTCCTTTCATCAATCGTTCGAGTGCTTCAATCACCAGTCTCTCCGATTCGGTGTCCAAGGCTGCGGTCGGTTCGTCGAGAATAAGGATCGGGTTGTTGCGTATGATCGCGCGGGCAATCCCGATACGCTGCCGCTGGCCGCCGGAAAGGGTGTCGCCTCGGTCGCCAACCATCGTTTCATAGCCATCTGGCATGCGGGAGATGAACTCGTCGGCGTTGGCTAGCTTTGCCGCCTCGATAATCTCTTCTTCGGTCGCGCCTGCGCGGCCGTAAGCGATGTTATCCCTTACGGTTCCACGGAAGAGCACAGTCTCCTGGAGCACGTAGCCGATCTGGTCCCGCAACGCTCTCAATCGATAGTCGCGAACGTCAATGCCGTCAATCCGAATTGTGCCCGCCATGGGATCGTAAAATCGGGGAATCAGGCTCATGATCGTCGATTTCCCACCCCCGGTAGGCCCAACAACGCCGACCATCTGACCGGGCTTGACGGTGAAGCTTACATCCCGCAGCACCGGGCTGTTTGCATCATAGGCGAAGGCCACATGATCGAAGACGATTTCACCGCGAATCGCTTGCTCGCTTGGTTCCGGCCGTTCCGGGAGTATGGCGTCCGCATCGAGGATCGTCCGGATTCGTTCCACAGCCACCGCAGTCTGGGCAATGGAGTTGTTCATGCTGGCAAGATCCTTCACCGGCTTGAAAAACGAGGCCAGGTAAGAGAGAAAAACGGTCAATTCTCCGGCTGTCATCCATCCGCCGAGAATGAGCAGGGAGCCGCGCCAAAGTACGAAGGCAACGCAAAGAGAGACGATGACGGTGACGATGGGCGACAGCAGGGCCTTGACTTGCCGCGCTTTGAGAGCGGCGGCTATGGTTGCGCGGCTGACCGCCGCAAGTGCTTCCTGTTCGAGCTCCTGCCGCCCGAAGGCCGTGACCACGCGGATGGATTCGAGATCCTGCTGGACAACCGCCACGATATTGCTCTGCTGTTTGCGTACTTCGTGGGTTGATTTTTTAACCGCCTTCTTGAACCTGGAGGCCAGCAGAAGCAGCAACGGTGTCACCGCGACCGCGATCAACGTAAAGTCCCAGTTCATGTACAACATCACCACCAGCATGCCCAGGATGGTGAACATGTCCACCACGATGCCCAGTGTGGCGGACGAGGCGAAGTTCTGGATAGTAAGAACGTCGGCGGTGATCGTGCTTAGCAGGACGCCGGACTGATGGCTGTCATAGTAACGCAGCGAGAGATATTGAAGATGATGGTAGGTCCGCATGCGGAGGTCGTTGGCCACCCATTGTCCAACGCTCTCGGTGAAGTAGTTGGCGGCGTACGAGGCGGCGGCATTCAATATAGCGATGCAGACCACGGCCAATGCCGCCAACGCCGCAAGATGCATGCGCGTGGCCATGAGCCAGCAGCGGCTTCAGCAAGCTACGCGAACCACGGATCCGGTTTGTGATCGCCGACCACGTTGTCGAGGATGACCTTGAGCGGCCACGGTGCGGCCAGGGTCATGGTGCTCTGGACCAGCATCGCTAGAAGAATAATGATCAGGCTGCCCCGGTAAGGGCGGAGCAATTCGCGGATCAGGCTCATCATGCCCTGGCCCTTTTCGTTATGCTCGTCCTGCATAGCTACGCCATCCATGGATGCCTATGGGATCCTCGGTTGCAAGGTTTTGAATGTTGAAACCACTCTAAGCAATCACACAGTCTGGTGTAAACCTCGGCATCAGTGGGAGTCCACTAACCAGGCTTAGCCTGCATTTCTAACCAGATCAGACCAATTGAGAGCTGGGCCTCGATGTTCCTGGGCGGAAAGTGCAACAAATCTCCGGGTGCCCCATCCCCCGGATTTCCTGCAAGGCTTGGGGGGGTCAACGAACCTCATGTGGCTTTCCTTAAAGTCGTCCACCGGCCGGGTGCCCCATCCTTCGCGTTTTTGCGAAGGGTGGGATACCACGAATCTCGATAACCGACCGTCGCGTTCCCACCCCTTTGCAAAGTGCGCAAAGGATGGGGCACCCGCCTTTTCGTGGTGCTTCCTGCCGTGCCCACGTTACTCGGCGCTGGCGATCAAATGGTAGATTTGCCCGCCATATTTCTCTACGGTGCCCATCCCAATGCCTGGCACAGCCAGCAGCGCAGAGTCGGTTTTAGGACAGGCAGTTGCGATGCTGCGCAACGTGCGATCGCCAAAGATCCGGAAAGCCGGCATGTTTCTGCGTTTCGCCTCCGTCAGGCGCCAGGCACGCAATGCCTGCTCCAGGCGAGCCTGCCGGTCTGACGGAAGGGCAGCTGAGGCACGTCTTACCGGGGGGGGAGGGCCCGACCCTTGCTGCGCTTAGGCCGAGGGCGGCCGGAACAGCCGCATCTTTCATTAGGAAAGCAGCAGGTTGCTTCTCATCGATGTGCAAACCGGCCGGCAAAATGCTGACCGTCACGGTAGGGAATCCGCTTACCTTTCTTTTTCGAAGACGGCATCGGCAAGCGCGAGCAGTTCGGCGCGGGCCATCGCTCCCAGCACGTCTTCGAACTTGTCCCGGCTCATTTCGTTTTCCGGGTAGAGGTCGGCATGCAGTTTTCCCGGTGGATCTCGCGGGAAAGGATCGCAACTTATGCAGAATTCGATCGCAAGCCCTTCGCTCCGCGTGCGTGGCTTCGCGAAATCTCTGGGCCACGCAGGTGGCGGGTGCGCAGAAATCGCACACGCCGCAGCTCGCGCCGGTGTCCGACGTGTCGCCGAAGTGATGGACCAGCGACGTCATCCGGCACTTATGACTCTCCGCGAAGCGGATGATCTCCTCTAGCTGGCCCTGCTTCTGCTCCGCCTGGAGAGTGTAGGAAGCCCGCCAACTCTCTACGCCACGGCTCACATTTTCCGCAAAATCGACTACCGCGCCTTTGTGAATCCAGAGCTTCTCCAGAACCTTGTCGAAGATATCCTCTTCCATCGCGGCCAGCTTGCGGACCGCCTCTTTGCTTTGCGGGTGGGCGAGAAGCGCGGCAAAAATGCGGTCCAGCAACGCAACCGGCGGGTAGTCCCGGCCAAAAAAGAAGTCATGGGTATGGCGGTCTGCGTAGGAGTACATGAGAATGGCGCGACTTGGTTTTCCGTCCCGTCCTGCGCGGCCAATCTCCTGGTAATAGCCTTCCAGGCTGCCCGGAAAGGCGGTATGGATCACGGTCCGGACGTCCGGCTTTATCGATGCCCATCCCGAAGGCCGTGGTGGCTACCATCACATCCAGCTTGGCCGCCATGAATTCTTCCTGTACCCGTCGCCGCCGTTGGGCATCGAGCCCGGCATGGTAGCCGGCCACGCGAAACTCCCCCGCCCAATCCCTGGCCAAAGCTTCGGCCTGTTTGCGTGTAGGCGTGTATACGATGGCCGGGCGGTGCTTTGCGTCGAGCAGGATCGCCCTGGCGAGCAGAGGGCGTTGGGAGGGCAGAGCTTCCACGATCTCGATGCCAATATTCGCCCGGCGAAAGCCATGGATGAAGTGCTTTATCTGGCTCAGCCCAAGTTGTGCCGCGATGTCCTTCTGGACCAGCGGCGTCGCGGTCGCCGTGAGCGCCAGCACCGGGACTGGGCGGAAGATCGGCAAGTACTGGCCCAGCATGCGGTAGTCCGGTCTAAAGTCGTGGCCCCATTGCGAGATGCAGTGCGCTTCGTCGATGGCGATCAGCGAGGGCTTTCGTTTGGCGAGCATCTCTGGAAAGCCCGGAACACGGAGCCGTTCGGGGGCAATAAACAGGAACTGAAGGTTGCCGTTCAGATACTCGACGCAAGCTCGACGTGAGCTCTCACGGTCGCGGCCAGAGTGAATGCACTCGGCAGCCAAGCCAAGCTCCTTGAGCTTGTTTACCTGGTCATCCATCAAGGCGATCAGCGGACTGATCACTAGCGTGGTTCCACCACGCGCCAGCCCTGGCAACTGGTAGCAGAGCGACTTGCCCGCCCCGGTGGGCATGACCAACAGCGCGTCTTCGCCCGCGGTGACTGCCTGGCAGACCGCCTCCTGATTCGGCCGGAAGCTGGAGAAGCCGAATACACTTTGCAGCAGTTGGTTGAGGGTTGCGTCGCTGGCGATGACCTTTCGTGCGGGAGAATCCTTGAGTCCTGCAATCTCGGGCGGACTGAGCCGGTGCGGCCGGCCGGGCTACAGGCGTGGTCTGACTCACCCGGCCCACCACGGAGCGAACGTACTCATTGATCCGTTCGAGGAAAGGTGCCAGTTGCGCCTCGCCCTGTTGGATCCGGTTAAGAAAGGCCTCCCATTGGCCCGTCATGGCGGGACTTTTCACTTCAGGGTGCACCACCTCGATCAGGTGTATTCCTTTGTCGGTAGCCTCGAGGCTCTTGCCCGTTCTGGTAACGTAGCCGCGTTTCAACAGCACTTCGATGATTGCCGCCCGTGTGGCAGGGGTACCGAGCCCGGTCTCCTTCATGGCGTCGGATAGTTCTTTTTCGTCCAGGCTTTTGCCGGCCGTTTGCATTGCGGTCAGGATCGTGGCATCGGTAAATCGTTGCGGCGGCCGGGTCTTCTTTTTCTGGGCTTCGATGTGGGTTACCTTTTGCGGTTGCCCCTGAGCGAGAGTTGCCGGGAGCGCCTGTCGCCTTCTGATCCTCCTTCGGCTCGCGCGTTCGACCTTCCGTACCGGCATCGAGAATCTTCCAACCTGATTCGTTGCACCACCGTCCCCGTAGTTCGAAACCTGTCCACGGTTGGTTCCGTTTGGCTGCGGATTGCGGTAATCACCGTGGTTACGGCCTGCAGGTGGTCGTCATGCCACGCCATGAGCAAGCGCCGGCAGACCAGGTCGTAGATCTTGCCCTCTTCCGCGGAGAGCGTGCCTTGCCGCATTGCCACCGTGGTGGGAATGATGGCGTGATGGTCGCTGACCTTGCTGTCGTCGACATACCGCTTACCCAGAGCGCGTTCCCCGGTTCCCGGGGCCAGTTGCTGGCTGTAGGGTCCGGAAATCGCCGCGGCTATCCTGGGAACCGTCGCGGCGATATCGGTCGAGAGATGACGGCTGTCGGTCCGTGGATAGCTGATGAGTTTGTGCTGCTCATAAAGCGCCTGAGCCACATCGAGTGTTTTTTGCGCGCTGAAGCCGTAGAGGCGGTTGGCGTGCCGCTGCAGTTCCGTGAGGTCGTACAGCAGGGGCGGCGGTATGCGCACGGTTTCCGAGGTGAGCGTCTTGATGGCGGCATGGCCCTCCCGCGCCCTCGCCAGGATCTCGTTCGCTTCCTTGCCGTCGGCGGCCAATCTCGTGTTGCTGGCTGCTTCTTCCTTAGCATCGCTGGACTTGGTGTGCGGGCGAAACCAGGTACCCTCATAGCTTTCCTTTGCGGACGTTTCCTTGGCCTGGAAGGTGGCCACGACCTGAAGGTAATCCTCCGGCACGAAGCGCCGCAGAGTGAGTTCGCGATCGACGATCATGGCCAGTGTCGGGGTCTGAACCCGACCGACGGAGAGCTCTTCGTTGTAGACGATCGAATAGGCGCGTGACAGGTTCATGCCCACCAGCCAATCGGCCCGGCTGCGGCCACTGGCCGCGTCGGCCAGTCGATCGTAGTCACTTCCAGGACGAAGGCTGGCGAATCCTTTGCGGATGGCATCCGGCGTCAGCGATGAGATCCATAGTCTGCTGAACGGCTTTTCACTCTTCGTCGCCTCGTAGATATAGCGGAAAATCAGTTCTCCTTCGCGCCCGGCATCGGTCGCACACACAATGCGCGACACTCGTGGAGACTTGAGTATCTGTTGCACCACGTCGAACTGGTCTTTGCTGCGCTCGTACACCACCAGGGGCCACTGCTCAGGCAGCATGGGTAATGTCTCCAAGCGCCACTGCCGCCACTGGGGATTGATCTGATGCGGCTCGGCCAGGGAAACCAGGTGCCCGATAGCCCAAGTGACCACGTAGCCATTTCCCTGGAGATAGCCTTTGCCCCGCTTGTCTGCTCCGAGCACACGGGCAATGTCACGCGCGACCGAAGGCTTTTCGGCCAGAACCGCGATAGTACCGGATTCCTGTGCCTTCATCGTGATTCTCAGTCTACCGCGATCTCGCGGAGACAGCGGGTACTCTTCCGGGCACCCCGGCTTAGCTGAGTAGCCGGTTCTTCTGTTGCTATATCCTTTTCAAGGGCCATCGCAACAGGAGAATGCCATCTGTGGAAGTATCCCTCGCCGAGATAAAACAAGCAGAACAGAGAATCCGCGATTTCATCTACTTTTCCCCCTGTCAACTCTCGGCCGATCTCTCCGGGATGACCGGTCAACAGGTCTATCTCAAGCTGGATAACCTGCAGCGAACGGGAGCCTTCAAAGAGCGCGGTGCTCTCAACCGGATTCTCCTGCTGACCGAAGGCGAAAAGCAGCGTGGGGTGGTCGCCGCCAGCGCGGGAAATCATGCCCAGGCTGTGGCCTACCATGCTACGCAGCGCGGCATCAGGGCGCGTATAGTCATGCCGCTCATGACTCCCCTGGTAAAAATCTCAGCCACCCGTGGATTTGGAGCCGAAGTCATCCTCCACGGGGCAAACTACGATGAGGCCTGCGACGAGGCGCTTCGGCTTTGCTCATCGGACGGGATGACATTTCTGCATCCTTTCGATGACTATGCCGTGATCAACGGTCAAGGAACCATCGGCCTCGAACTGCTCGAGCAGGTTCCGGGTTTGGAAGCGGTGGTCGTACCTATCGGCGGTGGAGGACTGATCAGCGGCGTCGCCTGCGCCTTGAAAGAGAGCAACCCGGCGATTCGGGTGGTTGGCGTGCAGACGGAGCGTCTCCCCTCCATGCTGCGCGCCATCGCGAATGGAGGCCCGGTTACGCTGCCGGCAGAAGCAACCATCGCGGACGGGATCGCGGTCCGCCGCGCTGGAGAGCTCACCTTACCTCAGGTAGAGCGCTTTGTCGATGAGATCGTCACCGTCGACGAAGAGGAAATCGCCAATGCAATCATGCTCCTGCTCGAAAAGGAGAAGACCCTGGCCGAAGGAGCCGGAGCCGTGGCGCTGGCGGCTCTTTTGCAAAAGAAAACTTCGCTACGCCGGGAACGAACCGCGGTCCTCGTCTGCGGAGGCAACATCGATGTAAGTCTTCTAGCCAGGATTATCGAACGCGGCTTGGTCAAGGACGGCCGGCGGGTGCGCATTAGGGTCCACCTCGCCGATCGCCCGGGAGCACTCCATCAACTGACCAAGATTCTTTCCGATCAGCGGGCAAACATCGTCGAGACGTTACACAACCGCGCTTACTACGGCGTCAATCTGGGCGACACCGTGATTGACATCACGCTCGAAACGCGCGGCCCGGCGCATATCACAGCGATTGCCAATGCTCTGGAAAAGGAAGGCTACCGATATGAGCGTATTCAGTAGCTCCGATGTGAACCCTCAAACGATAGGAACAGGCCAATGCAAGAGTTTCTAAGGTTGAAACGGCTGCCGCCGTATGTCTTCAACATCACTGGCGAACTGAAGGCTGCCGCTCGGGCCCGTGGAGAAGACATTATCGATTTCGGTATGGGCAATCCTGACGGCGCGACGCCAAAGCACATCGTCGACAAGATGATCGAAGCCGCGGGCAAGACCTCGACCCATCGTTACTCCTTATCCAAAGGTATCCCGCGGCTGCGCAAGGCGATCTGCAATTGGTACAGCAAGCGCTTTGACGTGGAGCTCGATCCTCAGACCGAAGCGATTGTCACCATCGGCTCCAAGGAGGGCATTGCCCATCTGTGCCTGGCCACGCTTGATCGTGGTGACGTGGTGGCGGTGCCGAGTCCCAGCTATCCGATCCACATCTATGGGCCAGTGATCGCCGGAGCCAGCGTTCGCGGCATACCGGTGCATAGCACCGATGACTTCTTGGCGGAGCTGGAACAGACCGTCCCGCTGATGTACCCCCGTCCGAAGATGCTGATCCTCAACTTCCCGGCCAATCCCACCACCCAGTGCGTGGACATCGCCTTTTTCGAGCGCGTCGTCGCTTTGTGCAAAGAATTCCAGATCTACCTGGTCCACGATCTGGCCTATGCCGATCTCGTCTTCGATGGATATCGCGCGCCATCGATCCTGCAGGTGCCGGGGGCGAAAGATATCGCTGTCGAGTTCTTCACCTTGTCGAAGAGCTACAACATGCCTGGCTGGCGGGTAGGCTTCATGGTGGGCAATCGCGAGTTGGTGGCGGCGTTGGGACGGCTCAAGAGTTACTTTGACTACGGCACCTTCACGCCCATCCAGGTTGCTTCGATCCTCGCCCTGGAGGGGCCGCAGGAGTGTGTGCAGGAGATATGTGAGACGTACCGTAAGCGCCGCGATGTCCTGGTCAAGGGGCTGAATCAATTGAACTGGCAGGTAACTATGCCGAAGGCCACGATGTTCGTCTGGGCCTCTATTCCGGAGCGATACAAAGCATTGGGTTCGCTCGAGTTTTCCAAGAAGCTCCTGACCGACGCCAAGGTCGCGGTCAGCCCAGGGGTCGGCTTCGGTGAGGATGGCGATGAGCACGTGCGCTTTTCTCTGATTGAGAACGAAGAGCGTACGAGGCAGGCTTTGCGGGGCATCAAGCAGATGTTTCAGCAAAAGAGGGAGACGAATGGAAGCTCTACCGAGATTTGACCTACAAGGAAAGATCGCGCTGGTTACGGGAGCGGCGCGCGGATTAGGCCGGGCGATTGCGCTCGCACTCGCCGAGGCTGGTGCGGATGTCGCGCTTGGTTTACGTGAGAAAACCAGCGACAGTGGCGTAACTGCCGAGGTCGCTGCTCGTGGACGGCGCCCTTTGCCGCTGCAGATGGACATGGCCAATCCCGAGCAGATCCGCCAGGCAGTCAATCACACTGTGCAGCACTTCGGCCGCTTGGACATTCTGGTCAACAACGCGGGGATCGCGCCGGATAACCTGGCGGAGAACTACACCGAAGAGGATTTCGACCAGACCGTTGCCGTTAATTTAAAGGGCACGTTTTTCGCCTGTCAGGCTGCGGGGCGGATCATGATCCAGCAGAAGAGTGGATGCATTATCAACATGAGCTCGCAGGCAGGATTCGCGGCCTTGCCGACCGAGTCTGTCTACTGCATGACAAAAGCGGGCATCAGCCATCTGACCAAGTGCCTGGCGGTGGAATGGGGTAAGTACAATATCAACGTGAATGCAGTAGCGCCTACATTTATCCACACCCCGGGCACACAATCCGCGCTTGCCGATCCCCAGTTTCGCCAGGATGTGATTGACCGCATCGCCGCCTTGCATCGTATCGGAGAGCCGATCGAAGTGGCCGGCGCTGTGGTCTTCCTCGCTTCGCCGGCCGCCTCCCTCATCACCGGCCACACGCTGATGATCGACGGCGGCTGGACGGCTCGCTAAGCGAGCTGAGTAACCAGGGGTACTATGGGGGTGCCCCACGTTCGCCTCAGCGTACGTGGGAGGAAAGAAGACGGCGAAGCCCACCATTGTTTCCAATCATCATTTGCAAGGTACGCTAGCGCGAACCTGGGGCGCCCAGCGCTTCGCTTAGGATCAGTTTTGGGCAATGACCGTGAAATACTCACTCTTCTCAATGGAAGTCATGTGAGTGTACTTCGAGGTTGCTGAAAGCCAGCGGCACAATCCGTCTGGCCTTGATATGGATGACGCCATCCTGATTCTGCAATCCACCTTCTACCATGACAAATTTGCTGCGCGTGACCACCAGACGCTCCCGTTCATAAAGATCCGGAGTAATGATGACATTGGCGATGCCGGTCTCGTCCTCCATGGAGAGAAAGATGAATCCCTTGGCCGTGCCTGGGCGCTGCCGCGCGATGATACAACCGGCTGCACGCACATATTCGCCGTCTTTGCAATTCTGCAATTCACGCGCAGCCAGAACATTCCTCTCCTGCAGTTCTTGCCGGCGATAGTGCAGCGGATGCCGTCCAACCGTCAGGCCGGTGCCGGAGTAGTCCGCGCTCAGCCGCTCCTCCGTCGTCATCTGCCGAAGGGGCGAAGAGCTGGAGCCTTGCTTCACATCGTGTTGTTTCAGCAAAGGACCCACTGGCCTGGCTGCCTCTTCCACCTGCCAAAGGGCGTCACGCCGATGATCGATGCCATCAAGGCAGTTCAGGGCACCGATGCGGGCAAGCAGCGTGAGTGGGTTGCGTTGCAGCAGCGGCACGCGCAGTGCGAGATCTTCCGCGGAGCGGAAAGGGCCGGATTGCCTGCGGGATTCGACTATCGCTTCCCCCAGGTCCTGTCGCAGTCCCTTGGCGTACATCAGGCCCATGCGCAGCGAGAGCTCGCCATTGCATTCATGCTCGATCATGCATTGCCAGTGTGAGGCCTGCACATCGATAGGGCGTATGCGCAGCCCATGACGTTGCGCATCTTTTACCAGCACGGCAGGCGATGTAAAAACCCATCGGCTGATTGTTGAGAATCGCGCAGGTGAACGCAGCCAGGTAACGCACCTTGAAATAGGCGGAAGCGTAAGCAATCAGCGCGAAGCTGGCGGCATGGGATTCGGGGAAGCCGTAGAGCGCGAAGGAAGTGATGTTTTGAATAATGGTTTCCTGGGTGGCAGCATCGAGGCCGTTCGCTGTCATGCCACTTCGCAACTTCACCTCCAGTTGCTCCATTCGTTGCCACGAACGGCGCATACCGACGGCGCGGCGCAATTCTTCCGCTTCCGCGCCGGAAAAATTAGCCACCGTCATGGCCATGCGCAACAGCTGTTCCTGGAATAAAGGAACCCCCAGTGTCCGCTTGAGCACTGGCACTAACGATGGATGCGGGTAGGTGACCTCTTCTTTTTTCTGCCGGCGCCGCATGTATGGGTGCATCATTTTGCCGACGATCGGCCCCGGCCGGATGATGGCCACCTGCACCACCAGATCATAGAATTTGTCAGGGTGATTGCGCGGCAAAGATGCCATTTGCGCACGGCTTTCCACTTGAAACATGCCCACTGTATCCGCACGCTGCAGGGTTTCGTACACCAGCGGATCCTGCGGCAATTGCGCCAGCTCGATGGGTTGATCGTAATGCTGTGAGACCAGAGCTAGAGAATCCTGGATGACCGCCATCATGCCCAGGCCCAGCAGATCCACCTTGATAATGCCCAGGTCGGCGCAGTCTTCCTTGTCCCACTGGACTACGGTGCGGCCGGGCATGGATGTTCGCTCCAGCGGCACGACACGGTCCAACTGGCCTTGGCATATCACCATCCCTCCGGAATGCTGGCCAAGATGCCGCGGCAAATCCTGAATGCGCATGCAAAGCTCGAGAAATTTGTGGATATGCGCGTGTTTAAGATCGAAGCCTGCATTGAGAAAGGAATGCGCCAGAGTGTCATTTTTTCCCTTCCACTCCCACTGGGCCACCAGGCTCGAGAGGCGCCCCAGCGTCTCAGGATCGAATCCCATTGCCTTTCCAACTTCACGCGCGGCCGACTTGCCGCGATAAGTAATCACGTTGGCGGTCACAGCGGCGCCAAGTTCCCCATAGCGCTGATAGATGTACTGAATCGCCTGCTCACGCTTATCTCCCGAGGGCAGATCAAGATCGATGTCAGGCCATTCCCCACGGCTTTCGCTCAGGAAGCGTTCAAAGAGCAAGTCCATGCCGACGGGATCGACAGCAGTAATTTCCAGCGCGTAGCAGACGGCGGAATTTGCAGCACTGCCCCGGCCTTGCACCAGGATGTCGTTCCGCTTGCAGAACTCCACCAGGTCCCACACGATCAGAAAATAACCGGCAAAACCGAGTTTCTGAATCAAAGCCAGCTCATGCTCAATCTGCTATTTGGCTTTTTCCAGTAACTCGCGATTGTGTTTGGCGCCGTAGCGCTTCATGACGCCCTCAGCCGTACGCTGGCGCAGAAAGCTATCCATGGTTTCGCCATCCGGAACCGGATAGCGAGGAAATTCATAGCCGAGATCATCGAGTTCAAATTCCAGCCGCTCAGACAAGGCCACGGTGTGTGCGATTGCCTGAGGAAGATCGCTGAATTTCCCCGTCATCTCTCGCGCATCGCGCAGATGGCGTTGCCCATTGACGCTGAGCAGGCGACCCGCATGTTCCAGGTCGGTATGGTGGCGAATGGCGGTAAAAACATCGAGAATCTCTCTGTCATACGCAGCCGCATAACGGACACCGTTGGTAGCCAGCAGAGGCAAGTGCAAGCGATGCGCAATGCATATGGCGGCCTGGTTGCGCCATTCTTCCTCGCGCTCACCATGGCGCTGAAGTTCGACATAGACATTCTGCCGCCCGAAGAGCCGAACAAGTTGTTCGGTAACCTTTACGGCTTCAGATTCGCCTCCATTCATCAATGCCGCCGCCACTGGGCCTTCATCGCCGCCGGTCAGGCAGACCAGCCCGGAAGAATACTGTTCCAGGTCCTCGAGCGTAGCTGCGCCTTCGCACTTGGTCGTCTCACGCATCTTGAACCGGGTAATCAGTTGACAGAGATTCTGATATCCAGCGCGCGAGGTACATAGCAGGGGAAGACGCGCGGCTTCGGGAGCATGACTGATGCGGCAACCATGCCGGAGGCATGAGACGCCGGCCAAGGCTGGATACCGCAATTTCCGCGCCGACATGTGCGCGTACACCGTGCTTATGGGCAAGGGTGTGAAATCGCGCCGCACCGTAAACCCCATTGCGATCCAGCAGAGCCATAGCCGGCATGTTGAGCTCGGCAGCGCGTTGGATCAGGTCTTCGGGCAGGGAGGCGCCTTCCAGAAAGCTGAATGCGCTGGCCGCATGGAGTTCGACATATCGCTCAGTCATACAACGCCTCTATCTGCCAACATTCTCGCGTTAGATCGCGCGTCAGGCAGCAACAGAGCCAGGAGCATCATGAGCCCGTGGCGACCAGATCCCATTGCTCAAGCGACCAGAGGGTAGGTTTCCACCACTCCCCGCCTGAAGACCAGGGCCCGTAGGCACGCTCGACGGTGTAGTCGCTTCTCGCGGAAAACGAAGGATTCCGGTTGCCGGTTGCGCAGGGTGACGGCCACCACTTCCGGCGGCCTGAGTTGCCGCATTGCGATGCGCTGCGTTCCCGGTTTCGCTTCGCTGGCAGAAGAAGAGGGCACAACAAAAGGTTCCATGCGAAAGGCATCCGGGTGGTGCGTGTCTTTGAGCACCGCCTGGCCCGCGCAGCCCTCGCCTACAATGCTGCGAATCCGGGCCAAGGTGACATCCAGCCGCATAGGCTCTGGCACCTGCGGAGAAAAAAGCCCAAGCTGCACTTTGCTGGTGCTGCCCGGTTGTGCGCTCAAAGTAAGCGACAGGATTGCTGCCTGGGGTGGATGCGCCTGCAGATCCAGATGCATCAGCTTCAGCCATAGCTTTCGATCGTTATTCGGCAGTGCGGGCCGCACCGTGCAGGTATGCGATGTGCCGCCTTCGAGATCCAGATGGAGAGTGATCGAGGCCAGCGCCAGTATGCGCGATTGGGCACGCACAATGAGCTGATCGAGCATCACTCCCATGACAAAAAGCAGCGAATCGAGCAGTTCAACCGGTGAGTCCAGCTCCATTCGCTCTTCCAGGGTCGAAGCTAGACTCGAGCGCGGTAAATAAATGCGGCGATTCTCCGCGTGCCAGCAGGCGCAGCTCTTTGCCTGCTTGTCCAAGCCGCGCAATCAACTCTGTTTCCTCCAGATTTGCCAGTGCTCCGAGGGTAGTGATGCCCCACATGGAGAAGGTTTCCGCGTGTTCCGGGGAAAGATCGAGAACATCGAGCGGTAAAGGCGCGAGCGCGGCGCATTCCATTCCACGCGGCACCACGCGTATGCCGGCACGCAGCGAGAGGCCGCGGGCCAGGCACCTGGCTGCATGAAAATTGCTGCTGATCGCGATGGATGCGTGTATGCCAAGCGCCCGTGTCCTTTTGAGCAATCTCTCGCCCAGCGCATCCGGGCTGCCGAATAGCGTTTCTGTGCCGGCAATGTCGATCACGCAGGTAAAGCAACCGTCGCTGCTCTGATCTTCCACGCGTGGGGAGAAGGCGCCGGCACACTCCAGCAAGGCTGCATCGGCCGCTGCCTCCTCTGCGCGCGAGCGCGGCAACACCAGCGGCAGTGGGAAACATCTCCATTTCCAGCTTTGTCATGCCTGGGGCTATCCCCAGCGCCAGCGCAGGACCGTTGAGCGAGCACACCTGCTCGAAGGGCGGCTCGCCATCGAGCACGGCCACCGGTTTGCGCTGCAACTCCGGCCGTAAGCGCAAGCAGTGCCTGGAGCGGAAATTCTCTGTGCATCGAGGCAAGCGTAGCGTGCAGTCGTCATCTGCGGCCTGCCCAAGCGGTTCTGCCCTGCCACTGTGCTGTTTGCACGCTTTGCGGCGGCTTGCGCAGAGGCAAATACATTGCCGGGAGCTGGGGAAAGCGCTGGCGGGCTAACTCGGCCCGATGTTCGAGGCCGGTGAAGATGGTCGAGTCCTGGCTGAGCACGCTTGCCCGGGTCAAGACGAAGCACCAGGCCGGCGCTGTTCTTGGCGCAGGCGTGTTGGGTCAGCAACAAGACATTCGATTGCGCGCTCGGCCGCGGCACGGAAACGAAACCATGTCGCCAGGGGCACACGCAAGGCATACTCCGCGTTCAGGCTGCCCATGTCCAGCACGATGCAACTGAAGCCACCGGCCTGGAGCAGTAGATCCGTAACCCGCAGTGCCTGTTCCAGCCGCGACCAGGATTTACCTTTAGGGACCGGCTTTCTGCCGGTAGACGCGAATTGCGCAGGCTGGCGGCTTAGATCAGGCGCATGTAGCATTCGTTTGCGGCCGCGGTTTGTGTAGCGCTTCCGCGCAGCGAGGAGTCGGAACCAAGCAAATCGCTGACTGCGGCAGAAAGTCCTTTGGCCTCCATCCGGGGATGGCCGCCACCCGCCTGGGGTAACCCCGGCTTTGGCCATAGGCGGTCTCGTCTGCTTTTCGGAATCCACGCAGGGAAGAGGGTGGCAAAGGCGCAGTATCGGGAGGAGACGACGCCGCAGCGTATCCAGAGCAGCCGCGAGAGGTCCACTCCCATGGCTGCCGCCGATTCAGGATGCAGCGTATCGGAAACGTCTACCCAGGCACATACCTTGCCTGCCTGGGTCATGCCGGCGACAAATGTGAGCGCAAGCGAGGTGCGTCCGGAACATTCCGGTCCAACAATCTCGCTGATGGCGCCGACCGGCAATCCGCCATGCAGCAGGGCATCGATCTCGCGAATACCTGTGGGAGCCACCGGGTAGGGAATTCGCGGCAGCGGAGTGAGCGCCGAAGGAATTTTTTCCGCCAGGGTGGCTTCTATTTGGGCACGCAGATGTTGGGCGGTGGGCATGGACGGAATCTTCGCCTTATTTTCGCCTATTGCGAGCCGTTCATGTCAACCGCAGCTGTGGGAAAAGTCCGGATATGACTCTTCAAGTGAATGAAAATAAAAATACTTAATAAATTCGATTCCATGCAGGTGAAGGATTCTTGCACTTCGATAGGCATCTGCCGACAGCAGATCAAGCGAGTCGCGGTGAAACAGCACGGCTCTTGCGTTCGTCTCAAGTACACAAGCTGTGTGCAAACAACCGCATGCGTCATAAGGCACGCGATTAAGAAAGTCATGGCACAATGCTAGCGCCCGATGTGCATCGCAGGCTTGGGAGATAATCAATCCATCACGGAAATTAGGGGCTGAATGATCCTGAGTTTTATTCATTTCGCGATATTGGGGATGGCTGCTATCCCCTTGATTTATTACTCCCTTGCTCTGTTCAGCGCATGGCAGTTCTTTCGCACGTTCGCACAAGACCAGACCCCGTCTCGACCAGCTATACCCCTCCAGTGAGTAATCTCAAGCCCATTCGGGGACTCGATCCCGATGCCTATGAAAATTTCGCCAGTTTCTGCCGCCAGGACTATCCGGAATACGAAATTGTTTTTTGCGTAGGCGATGCATCAGAGCCTGCACTGCCGACGATTCAGAGGCTCATCCGCGACTTCCCCGAATGCCAGATCCGCGTCCTGATCGGCTCCGGCCGGGTAGCTACCAACGATAAAGTCGCCAAGCTGGCGCGACTGACTGCGGAAGCAAAATATGAAACCGTGGTGATGAGCGACAGCGACGTTCGCGTGCAACCGGATTACCTGCGCACCGTCGTTGCCGGGCTTGGCGGATCCAAAAGTAGGAGCAGTCACGTGCTTTTACGCGCCGGTTCCCAGCGAAGAAAAGACATTTGTACAGCGCGTTCAATCCGTGGGGATGCTCTCTGACTTTTATGCCGGGATTCTGGTTGCCAGGCAATTGGATGGGGTTAAGTTCGCTCTAGGGCCAACGATTGCAACCACGCGTAAGCATCTGGCCGGCTTTGGCGGCTATGCCGCGATTGAAAACCGCCCGGCAGACGATCTGCTGGTAGGACGCTTGATCGCGGAGCAAGGCTATGAAGTCGAACTGCTGAATTATTCCATCCAAACGGTGTCTGACTTCCATTCGCTGCGCGACCTTTTCCTGAAGCGCCTGCGCTGGACCGTGGTCATGCGCATCATGCGTCCGTGGGGACATTTGGGCCTGATTTTTACTCTTGGTTTGCCTTGGGCTCTGGCAGCGATCTTTGTACAGCCCACGCCAGAGGTAGCTTTCGCCTATCTGAGCGCATATTTCGCATTCCGCATTGCCATGATGGAAGTGATTGGAAGGTGGGGCTTGAAGCAGCCGGGAATCTACAAGAAGCTGTGGCTGCTTCCGGTCTGGGATCTGCTGGCTGCCTGCATATGGCTGGCCAGCTTTACCCGCAACAGCATTCGCTGGAGAGATGGCTACTACTACATTCGCAATGGCGAGTTGGTTCCGGTAGACCCAGCCGCGGCCATTCGAGCGGCAGAGAAGGCTCCCGAGCGGGTTTAAACGCATGAAAAAGCTCCGGGTGCCCTATCCTTGACGGTGTTTTTCCGGCAAGGGTGGGATCCATTTCGATTAGGTCGGTCCGCCACCCAAACAAATTTGTCATCCCGCCTGTCCCGGCGTGCCGTGGGACCGGAGTGGTCATGGGCCTGCGGCGCACCCAAGGAGGTGAAAAACGCCTTCTGTCCAGCAACCGCTCTCTATGGAAGCGTCGCCCTCCCTTTGTCATCCCGAGCGCAGACGAGGGATCTGCAGTTCCGCGGACCTTTCATGGAAATGTTTTTCGACAGAGCGTACCCGGATTTCCTGCTGCGCTGCCGTAGACAGGGCCGCGTGTGCGGCTTTCCTTAGAGAAAGCCGCATGAAGTTCGCCGACGCCACCAAGTTCGACAGGAAATCCGGGGTAGCGTAGCGTAGCGATCTGCGGTTCCCACCCTCGCAAACAACGGAAGGATGGGATCCACAGCGGCCAATTTGCCCTCGAAAATATGCTCTAAGGAGCTGTCTTGGCGAAGACAGGCTTTTCCACGCGCCGGTCATTTCTGGTGTGGCGCCAGTTTACCCGCGGCAGAAACAGCGCCGTGTCGATTCGATCCCGGTAGCGAACAGCAATATCGATGAGCGAATCCAACAGCGAATCGGAGAGAAAGTGCGGCATCAAGTCCAAGATCGATGAGCTTGGAGTGTTTCGCGTTGTAATAATGCTGCTCGGCCTCCACGCGAGGATCGGGCAGAATAGTCGATCTCCACCTTCAATCCCATCTGCTTGCCGGCCTTCTGCACCAGATGAGCCAGATCCAACACGGAAAACTGCTCGGTGAATTGATTGAAGACGCGGAATTCTCCCTGGGCCGCGGGATTCAGACAGGCAAGCTCGACGCAGCGGACAGTGTCGCGAATGTCGAGGAAACCGCGCGTCTGACCGCCCTTGCCATAGACCGTGAGCGGATGGCCAAGTGCCGCCTGGGCGCAGAAGCGATTGAGTACCGTGCCGAAGACCTCGTCGTAGTCGAAGCGGTTGATCAGCGCTTCATCCAGGGCAACTTCGTCCGTCATGGTTCCATAGACAACACCCTGGTTCAGATCGGTGGCGCGCGTGCCCCAGATCTTGCAGGCGAACATCATGTTATGGCTGTCGTGCACCTTGGAGAGGTGATAAAACGACCCCGGCTGCTTGGGATAAGGGAGCACGTCTTTGCGGCCGTTGTGCTCGATGGTGATGTATCCCTCTTCGATATCGATGTTGGGCGTGCCGTACTCTCCCATGGTGCCGAGCTTGACCAGGTGGCAGTCGGGCTGGAACTCGCGCAAGGCAAAGAGCAGATTCAGCGTGCCGACGACGTTGTTCACCTGGGTGCCGACAGCGTGGTTGCGATCGATCATCGAATAGGGCGCGGAGCGCTGTTCGGCGAAGTGAATCACGGCCTCCGGCTCGAATGTCTTGATGGTCGAGGCCAGAAACTCATAGTCCGTCACATCGCCGACAAACAGCTCGATCGTCTTGCCGGTAAGCTCGTGCCAGACGCGCAGGCGATCGGCCAGCGGGCGAATGGGGGTCAGCGACTGCACTCCGAGTTCGTGGTCCCAAAGACGACGTACGAAGTTGTCGATGATGGCAACGGAATGGCCGCGGTTCGATAGATAGAGAGCGGTGGCCCAGCCACAGTAGCCATCGCCTCCAAGTACGGCAATTTTCATAGATCCTCCCGTGCAGTACGGATTCTAGGCATGGCTGCCTTAAAGCCAAGTCTAGCAGGCACTTGGTTTCCAGACGCTGGGCCACGATCAGGGCAGAGAGAGGGTAATTGGTGTAGACGATCTTGCCGCCTCCGGTTGCGACCACGTGAAGCTTGTTGCTGGCCCACCAGACGTGTCCAGCCGGGGCATGCGGAGGCCTTTGGTCACCAGGTAGTAGCGAGCCGGCTTGAGCCATAGCGCTTGAACTCGGCATCGTTGATAAAGACGTTGGGGGCCCCAGGAGCGTAGGAGCCATATTCGAGGTTATTCCAGCGCCCATTGAGCAGCAGCTCGGGGCGGTCGGTGTAATAGGCGATGGAAGAATAAATGTAGTACTGGCTGTCGACGATGATGGCGCCTGGCGGCGAGTTAAGGATGGCTTGAGCCAGGGGCCGCGAAGAGAGAAAAGGGTCGAAGGTGACCATGGCCAGGCGCGCTGCCTGAAAAAAGAGCACCATCATCACAGCAACTGCCAGAAAGGCGCGTTGGCTGCCGGCGCGCAGCGTGCCCACAGCGCCGACAAGGAAGGCGATTGCGGCCAGGGCGAGAGGGAAACGCAGATAAGCGAATGAGTTCAGGGTGAGATCTTCCATGTGGCCGAGGGAGAGCTTGTAAGCGGTGGGATGTTTGCTGAGAGCCGCGGTAATGTCTCCCGGAGTGGGCACGTGGCGCACGGCGATCAGGATGGCAATCGCCGCGATCGCCGCAATGGCGGTGATGACCGTGAGTGCGCGTGTTCCCCAACGGATGCGGCTTCCTCCCACGGCCATGGCCGATCCCAGCAGCAAGGCCAGCGCCGGGTAGCAGGGCATGGAGTAATACTCCTGGGTGGTGGAAAAGGTGAAAAAAAGCAGAATGAACCCGGTCCAGCAGAGCGCCAGCAGGCGGGTGCGCCCGGCGCGGTCCAGCGGGCTGATAGGAGAGCTTGAGGACAGCCGGGAAATAAACGCTCCAGGGAAAGAGCCAAATCAGGTGAAAGAGCCAGAAATAAAGGCGCGGCACGGTGGCGTAATCGCGCGGATAGCGCAGGTTGAGAAAGCGCAGCAGCTGCTCGTTGATGAAGTAAAACCAGAGGAAGCCGTGATACACGCCGCCGCCGCTGTGCAGGGTAAAGGCGAAAGTAGGGCGGATTGTGCGAGCGTCGCCAGTATGTGCCAGGGCGCGGCGATCAGCAGGATGATGGCTACGCTCGTGCAAGGGGTAAAAGCGCTTCCAGGTGACAGCGGAGAAGAGCTGGCGGGTGATGAGAAGGTAGAGAACCGCTGCCCCTAGCGGGAAGACCAGGGCGATCAGGCTCTTGAGCAGCAAGCCTGTCGCCAAGACTCGCGGCCAGAGTGTAGGCCCAGGCGCGGGGATGCGTTCCTCCTCGTCCAGGACCCGCAAAAAGGCCCACATCGCCAGCGCGATGGTGAAGGTCAGCATGACGTCGGGGATCAGGATGCGGGTAAAGAGAAAAAGGCCAATGCAGGTTGCCATGCACAGGCCGGCATAGAAGCCGGCCATCTTCCCGAAGGCCCATCTGCCGAAAGCGGCGGTCAACCAGGCGAGCGCCGATCGAGGAAAGCGCGATGGGAATGCGCGCCGCCCAGTCGTAGGTGCCGAAGACTTTGTAGGAGATGGCCATCAGCCAATAGATGAGCGGCGCCTTCTCCAGGTAGATGACCCCGTCGAGACGCGCCGTGACCCAATCGCCGGAGGTCGAGCATGTTGCGCGCAATCTGCGCCTGCACGGCATCGACGTCATCCATCAGCGAGGGCGGAGAGAGGATGCAAGCCAGGTAGACTGCCGCGGCAATCAAAAGCAGAATGGCTAGATAGGTGTGCCAGCCCCTTCGGCCACCAGGACCGGTAGTTCTTGCTGTCGACGCGGGCGTCGACTGAATGCGCCATTGTTTCATCCAGAGAAACAGGATCATTAAACCCCATAGGTGGTATCCCAGGTTGGCTCGCCTTTCCAGGTGAAGCCGCAGATAGCTCTCGATCGTGTCGGCGCGGAAGAGGTCAGCGTGTTCAGAAAGGCCTTCTTTCAAAGTATCAAGCAGCAGCGGACGCAGAGAGCCGCGGAGCCACTCGTGCGCGGGAATATCGAAGCCGACTTTCTTGCGGTTGAGAATCGATGGCGGCAGTTTGTCTTTCATCAATTCCTTGAGCAACAGTTTCTGGCGCGAGCCGCGCATCTTGAGCGTGTCAGGCAAGGTGGCGGCAAACTCGACGATGCGGTGGTCGAGAAAAGGAGGACGCACCTCGACCGCATGGGCCATGCTCATGCGATCCGACTTCACCAGGATGTCATCGGCCAGATAGTACTGTTGATCGAACGCAAGATATGGGTACAGGCCGTCGCTGTGCGCAGCGAGCTCGCCAGCCCGTCCAGGATGTTGCCCATGGCGCCGGGCAAGCGGACGCCGCAGCAAGGCCGCCTTGGCCGGCTCGGAGAAGGTTCCATTCCAGTGGACATGGGCCCGTTCCGGGGAGAGCAGGCAGCCCTCGAGAAAGCGCTTCAGTTTGTATTCCAGGCTGATCTTCTCATCGGAGACGGGCCAGAAGCGCAGGCCGTCGAGCGCCAGCTCGATCGCGCGCGCAGGCATGGTTCGCGCCTGCCGGGCAAGCTGGTTGGCGCGATAGGTAAGGTATCCGGCAAAGATCTCATCCGCGCCTTCTCCGCTCAAGGCCACGGTCGCGTGCGTCTTGCACATGCGGGAGAGAAACCAGACCGGCAACGCTCCCGCATCGGCGCTCGGCTCATCGGAGTAGTACGCGAACTGCTCGATGGCGCCCTGCAGATCCTCCTGCGGGTTCAGGTCGAGCTGTTCATGATCGGTTCCGTAATGCGATACCACCCGCTGGATATGCTCCGTCTCGTCAAAGCTGCGGCCGTTGAAGGAGATGGAAAAGGTCTTCAGGCGAGCATGGTTGGTGCTGGCCGCGTAATGCAGGATGGTGGAGGAATCGATGCCGCCGCTCAGCCAGACACCCAGGGGTACGTCGGAGAGCAAGTGCTCGCGAACCGATTGCTGCAGCAGAAAATCCAGCTCCTGCTTCGCGCTCTCGAGGTCACGAACGACGCGGCGTCGGAGGCGGGCAGCGTCCAATAGGATTCGGAGCGGATCTGGCCGTCGTGCCACTCATACCAAAAGCCCGGTGGCAGCTTTTCCACTCCGTTCACCAGTGTCCAGGGGCAGGGAACGTAATTCAAAGAGAGATAGCAGTCCAGCCCTTCCATGCTCAGGCGGCGCTCCACTTCGGGATGGACGAGGATCGCCTTCAGTTCGGAGCCGAAGAGCAGGTCCTCTCCGTACTGCGCCAGGTAGAGAGGCTTGATGCCCATGCGGTCTCGAGCCAGAACGAGGCGCCGGGTCGACTTGCGCCACAGGGCGACCGCGAACATGCCGCGCAGGCGGGCAAAACAAGCGGTGTCCCATGCCAGGAAGGCATAGAGCACTGTCTCGGTATCGCAATGGGTATGAAACTGGTAGCCGAGAGCCTTCCAGCTCAGGCCGCAGTTCCAGGTGGTTATAGATTTCGCCGTTGAATACGATGACGGTGTCGCCATCGCTCGAGATGATCGGCTGATCGCCTGCAGCCAAATCGAGAATCTTCAATCGGGTTGCGCCCAGGGAGCACAAGCGGGAGGAGAAGACTCCCTGCTGGTCTGGTCCGCGATGGGTCAGGGTCGCGGTAGCGGCGCGAATCCGATCAGGATCGGAAGTCCAGCCTTTCTGGGTAAAGCCAGCAATGCCACACAAAGTGGTAACACCTCTCGAGACAGGTGAAGCATTTCACCAATCTATAGTTATAACGCAAACTGCGCCCGGGGTCTTCGTGATGGGCATGCGAATACAGCTAGTACAATCGAAGTGAGGTTTGCAGGCTGCAGTCTGCCGCCCGGGAGTGAATGACGTCTCAGAAACCACTGCATCTTAAAACGTTTTTGCTGATCCTGGTGATGGTCATCGCGGGCCCTCTAGGGAATGTTTTGCTGGGCAAGGGCATGAAGCAGGCCGGCAGGCTCTCGATATGGCCGCCCACGGAAGCGCTGCACACGGCCCTTCGCGTCTTCGGCACCGGCTCCATCTGGCTTGGAGTCGCCTCTCTGCTTACCTTTTTCCTCGCCAATGTGCTGGTTTTGTCCTGGGCGGATTACAGCTTGTGCAGCCCGCATCCTCGGTGGCCTATGGCGTTGTCGCGTTGCTGGGATATTTCATGCTGGGCGAGCCGGTTTCGCCTTTGCGCTGGCTGGGTATCGCCATCATCTGCCTGGGCGTCTTTGTCGTCGGGCAGACCAACCCGCAGCCAGAGTCTGGAGCACAGCTAGTTTGGTCGAGGCTGATCCTTTTTTCGCTCATCGTCGTGGCCGGCACTTGCGGGGAGCTGTGCGTTTCCCGCGCCATGAAGGCGGTTGGAGAAGTGAAGGATTTTCGTCCCCAGGCGATCGCCCGCGTGATTCTTCGCGCCATGCGGCGTGGGCTGGATGTGGGCAGGAGTGGGCATGATGGCTCTGGCGTTTTTCTCCCTGCTGGGCGCGCTTTCCTTTCTGAATGTAAGCTTTGTTGTGCCGGTAACCGCCCTGAGCTACGTGGCCGGTGCATGCGGAGCGGTATTCTTTCTGGGCGAGCGCGTTAGCCCGCGGCGTTGGGCTGGGTGTTTGCCTGGTCGCGGTTGGGGTCACCCTGGTGTTCCTGGGCAATCGATGAGCGACTTCGCGCCAGCAGTTCGCGGCACCCAGAGCATTGCGTTTCGCGAGATCGTGATGCTGGCCATCGACTCGTTTCGCCTCAACCAGATTCGCTTCGCCCTGACCGCCCTGGGCATGGTGATCGGGACCGCCTCGTTGATCCTGGTGGTCACCATCGGGCTCTCCGGCAGGCGGTATGTTCTCACCTCCATTCAGAACATCGGCACCAACCTGATCTGGGCCGAGTACGCCGGGCTGTCGGATGCCAGTATCGCTTCGGTGCGCGATTACCTGACGGTGGACGATATGCGCGCAGTCGAGCAGCAGGTCCCCGGCATCCAGGCCGCATCGCCGGTGCTCAACCTGCACCAGTTCTTCACCAGCGGCGGCGGGCAAGGAACGCGATGTCCTGATCCTTGGGGTGAACCCGGAGTACGCGGACATACGCCGGCTTTACCTGATCGCCGGGCGCTTTTTCGATCAGCAGGACTCGTTGACGCACAGTCATGCGGCGCTGGTCACGGAGAAGTTTGCTTTGACCCAGTTCGGCAGCCCCGATGAAGCAATTGGGAAGACGCTGGCCATCTCCGGTGTTCCGTTCGCCATCATCGGTGTTTTTCGCGAGCGCGTGGACACCTTTGGCCAGTCGGAAATTGTCGATGAAACGGTTCTCATCCCGTACACCGTAGCGCGCTATTTCACCGGCACCGATGCGGTCAACCAGATCTACTTCTCCATGACCGACTCGGGCAGTGTGCCCTGGGCCACCGCAGGCCATCCTGAAAGCCATCAAGGCCAGGCATCGCTCCGAATCCGTCTACGACGTGGGCAATCTCTCCGAGGTGCTTTCCATGGCCGGGAAGACGGCCACCGCGTTCAGCATTGTCCTGCTCCTGTTTTCCATGGTGACCCTGATGGTCAGCGGGGTGGGCATCATGAATATCATGCTGGCCACGGTGCGTTCGAGGATCCGGGAGATCGGCATTCGCAAGGCGCTGGGAGCGACCTTCCGGGAAATTCAACTGCAGTTTCTGGCCGAGGCGGTGCTGATCTCGCTTAGCGGAGGGGTGGTGGGAACGGTGCTGGCGATGGCCCTGCCGCTTTCGATCGCCTTCTTTACCGATTACCGGCTGCAGGTTTCCTGGCTATCGGCGGTGATCGCGATCCTGGTCTCCTGCGCAGTGGGAATCGCCTTTGGAACTTTCCCGGCAGTGCGGGCGGCGCGGATGGATCCGGTAGAATCTCTTAAGTATGAGTAGGCTAGGGGACGGAATAGGCTGTCTTTGGGGCCCCTTCGGGGGGCGAAAAAGCGAGCATTTTTTAGCCAGTGCGGGCAAATTTTTCATTGCACTTCTCGCATCTGCGGTATATCCTAAAAGAGCGTCGAATACGATTTTGGTTCTCAGCTCGTTCTGCTTTAGGAGTCCGCACTACCTGCAGATACCCCGATTGAATTCAGCGTCATCTCGTTACTAAGGAAGAAACACAATGGAACAAGGTACAGTGAAATGGTTCAACGATGCCAAGGGGTTCGGCTTTTTGAGCCGTGCAAATGGTGAGGATGTTTTTGTGCACCACACAGCGATTCAAGCAAACGGCTTCCGCACTCTTCAAGAAGGCCAGGCGGTTCAGTTCAACGTAACCAAAGGCCCTAAGGGTTGGCAGGCTGAGAACGTTCAGGTTCTGTAGTCTGTAGTCAGCTTTAAGAGGGAAAAGACGGCCTAGCGCCGTCTTTTCCCTCATGTTCTAAGTGGCCGCTTCCAAGCGGGCGCCCCGGGTCATGCAGGTTGCGCCCTCCTATAATCTCGTGTTCGTAATCATGGCCAAGCCGTCAGACTTAGGACGGTGAATGCTTCTGGATGAAGAAACCTTCCCTGCGTTGGCTCTTCTCATCTGTCTATCTCCGGCACGTCTTCGCGCGCCTGCTCAATGCTCATCGGACCGGCTCTTTTATCACCTCCGCCTATCTGAGCTTATTGCTACCTATATTCCTCCAGCCTGACAGTGCAAACTTGTGACCCGAATCGAAACCCGGTAGCCTAAGATCGCGTTCAAGGCTCTTGCCCTTAGCCAAGATCAAGGAGAAATCATGTACAGAGCGTCTGTCCTCTTGCTGCTGGTGTTTTGCGGGGTGGTATTGGGTTGTGATACCGGTAGCACTGCGCAGAATGTCAGTACGACTGGCTGGAAGGGCCAAAAAGTTGGCAAGAGCTCGAACGTCACCTCGGGCCCTGTCCCGAGCTCAACCACCGGCACCCCGGGAAATACTCAGTATCCCCAGCCAAAACCGCCGCAGGATGAACCCAAAGCGACGCAGAACCTTGACAGTGACTAACGGCTGCGGCTGCTCGCATTATCAGAGTTGGTGTAAGGTGAGTGACTGCTCTCTACGCAGCCGTTCCGCCAAAGAACGGCTGCACATAGCTGCTATGACCGCATCACAGTAACTCTGATAATGCTTTAGACTCAAGTAGGAAATTGAATCTCTGAACTGGAGTGTGCATGGCTGACGATGAAGTAACAATTACGGTGCGACCGAACGGACCGTTTCGCGTGGAAGGTCCAATCAAGTTGGTGGACGCTGACGGCACACAATTGGATCTCGCCGGCAAGCCCGCCGTCTCCCTCTGCCGCTGCGGAGCATCGACGAAAAAGCCATTCTGCGATGGAACCCACTCCAAGATAGGCTTCCAGGCAGCGGCAGCGGCTGTCCCGGAGTCCCGCGAAAAAGTCTGAACTGCACGCGCGCCGTGGGTGCGTCTACCTCTTATATTTGCTGAAGATGTCCATTGGGCACACAATTTCCCGCTCCTCTTCCGAGCGCTACAATACTTACAAGAGCTACATTCGCGGGGAGGTCTGCTATGAGTTCGCCTCATTCGACCGTCATCAGTATGCGTCTTCCGGTAGCAAGCGGGAATCGGCTGAAACGCATGGCAAACCGTTATGGATGGACGCCCAGCGACGCAAGCGCTCGTCTGGTGGAGGAAGGCTTGCGGCGATCGGAGTTTGCGTTTATCGATTTTCGTGATTCAACCGCAGGTCGGCAAGCATGCATCCAGGGCAGCAGTCTCGCTGTCTGGGAGGTCATGCTATTGGTCCATAGCTACAAGGATGTCCTGACGGCTATAGCCAAACATCTGCGGTGGCCGGAAGCGAAGGTGCGAGCAGCGATCAACTACGCCGAGGCGTTTCCTGACGAGATCAATCAGGCGCTGGCTGAACAAGGCGCATCGGATTTTACAGTGCTGAGGCGGATGTTGCCGCAAGCCGTCGAATTCGACGCTGGAAAGCCGGCAACAGACTGAGATGCTCAAGCTTCTTCTGGATGAGCACATCTCGCCTGAGGTGGCGGAGGGCATGCGCCGTCGCGACCGAAAGGTCACTGTCCGCGGCATGGTCGAATGGGAAGATGGAAGCTTTCTCGGCCAGGAAGACTCGGCCTGCCTGCACGAAGCCGCTCTTCAGAGGCTGACTCTTGTTACCTACGACCGCAGAACGATTCCACCTCTGCTCAAAGCTTGGGCTGAAGAAGGGCGTCAACACGCAGGCGTGATTTTTGTTGATGAGAAGACCATTTCTCCGGCCGACATCGGCGGCTTGGTCCAATCCTTGGGCATATTGATGAAAGAAGCACGCAATTGGGATTGGACGGATAGAGTCTGTTTCCTGCGGCGCTGAACTTCCTGAGCGGTTCCCCTCCGGCAAAGACGCGTTCTGGCTCGGTCGCGGAGGAATATTCGCGCGCTACTTCTCATTGGCGACGGGCACCTTCGGTCTTCTCCACAGCCCCTGCAGCAGCGGACAAATCCAGCATGCTGCGCGCAAAGTCGCCCAGGTTGTCGTCCAGCAGCCGCAGACTCTCGCGCAACACATAAAATGCGGTGAAGAGATCGCCTGCCACCAGCGCGATCGCCGCGCCGCGCAGCCCCAGCGACCCCACGTGCATCAATAGCCAGGCGAGCACCAGTGCCAGGCAAGTAGCGGCCAGCATCGCTCGCGCCATCCGCTGGTGCTGATTGGTGGCCATCGGCACCACCGAACTGGTGAACCAGAAGGCCGAAACCACCATCTGCAACAACATGATGTTGAGCAGCACCGGGTCGGTCGGCACCTTGCCGACGGTCCAGACTCTCCAGATCCAATCGCCCAGAAACGCGACCCCGAGGGTGATGCTCAGGCACAGCAGCAGCGAGATCTGGCAGGCACGCCGGTGGAGCATGCGGGCAATGTCCATCGCCTTCGCGCCGAAGGCGGCCGACATCTCCGGCCAGATCGAATTGTTGATCAGGTTCATTCCCTGGGCCGCGCTGCGGGAGATGGTTCGCGCAGTATTGAAGGTCACGACTGCGATGGGACCCATCACATAACCGATCACCACCAGGATCCCCTGGAGGTTGAGGGCGTTGACCAGCGGGAAACTCATGAAGGAAAGCGCCGGGCCGGTGAGGCGGCGAATGACCGCCCATTGCGCGTGCCGAATGCCGAAACGAATCCACGGCACTTCGCGCTTCAGTAGAATCCACAGCGCAAGTACGCCCATGCCATTGACCGCGACATACAAGACGGTGACGGGGACAGGAGACAGGCGCAGAAAAACGCCAATCATGGTGCTCAGAAAAGCGGCCAGCACCACCAGGCTCTTGGCCATCGTCCCCAGCGGATATTTCCCCACGCAGCGAAACGCCGCCTGAAACAAGGTCTCCTGCATGCCCAACAGAACAGCCAGTCCAAGGAGCAAGACGATCAGCTTGGCGTCCGGGGGCTGATCGCATGCATGTGCAGCCACGTGCCCAACGGGAGAAACCACACCGCTCCAATCAGCAGCAGCCCCAGCAGGCTGGTGATGACCGTAGTGAGCACCCAGACGCTCTGAAAGACGACCAGGGCCTGGTCGAAGTCCTCCGCTGCGGCGAGCATGGTCATCTCGTTGCCGGCAACGCTGCCGAAGCCCACATCGCTCAGGCCGAGGTAGCTGGGAATCGTGTTGAGCAGAATCCACTCGCCGTACAGGTGCACTCCCCAGTGGCTGAGGAAGACAGGAACGGAGAAGATCTGGGTCAGTGTGGTGGAGAGCCGGCTGAAGGTGTTGGCGCCGAACCCGGCAATCAGTCTGCGTTTAAGACTGGGTGTGCTCATGGGGCGAGTCAGTATGGGCGCGACCGGCGCTGGTAGCACCATGGTACATGGATCGTATGGCGGCTGCTTGAGGATGCGGATGCCAACGATGTACCCTTAAAGCGGTTTCACAATTACTGTGGCCTCCTGAAGATCCGCGAGGTGTGGTTTTCCTTGGGAGAAAACCACGAAGACGCCTTCCGCTTCGGTGTACACCTATTGTGAACCGCTATCGCGAGGTTGCTCACTCACAGGACGGTCAAGGCCGCAATGAAAGCTCTGCTTCTTTCCGAATACAACCAGCTGGACATCGCGGACCTTCCCGCGCCCGTGCCCGGTGTGGACGAAATCCTGGTGCGCGTCGCCGCCTGTGGCATTTGCGGCAGTGATGTGCATGGCTATGACGGTACCTCCGGCAGGCGGATTCCGCCTATCGTGATGGGGCATGAAGCGGCGGGAGTGGTGGCCGCGGCAGGTTCCGGCGTGAGCAAGTTCAAGCCCGGCGATCGGGTGACCTTCGACTCGACCGTCTACTGCGGCCACTGTGAGTTCTGTCTCCGAGGAGACATCAACCTGTGCAATAACCGGCAGGTGATTGGCGTCTCCTGCGGAGACTTCCGCCGCGCCGGCGCATTTGCGGAGTTCGTCGTGGTGCCGCAGCGCATCGCCTATCACCTTCCTGACGCCCTTGAGTTCCAGCAGGCGGCAATGCTCGAAGCGGTCTCGGTCGCGTTGCACGCCGTGCGGGTTTCAGAGATGAAGGGCGGTGAGACGGTGCTGGTGATTGGCGCGGGGATGATCGGTTTACTCACGCTACAGGCGGCGAAGGCCGCAGGGGCTTCCCGGGTGCTGGTGGCGGACATTGATCGATCCCGGCTGAAGACGGCCGAAAAACATCGGCGCAGACGAAACGCTGCTGCTTTCCGGAGCCGAGCTGGTGCAGGAGATCTGCCGGCTCACGGCGGCAGAGGCGTGGACCTGGTTCTCGAAGCGGTGGGACGAGACGAAACCATTGCCGCCGCGATTGCCAGCGTACGCAAAGGCGGAACGGTCACGCTGATTGGCAATATCTCTCCCGAGGTTAAGATCCCGCTGCAGGTTGTGGTCTCACGGCAGATTCGCCTGCAGGGCTCATGCGCTTCGTCCGGAGAATATCCGCAGGCAATGGAGTTGATGGCCAACGGGCAAATACAGGTGAAGCAACTGATTACGGCTGTCGCTCCTTTGAGCGAAGGCCCGCAATGGTTTGCCCGGCTCCACGCGGGCGAGCCGAATCTGATGAAAGTTGTGCTGGATCCCGGCGCATAGTCCACTTGATCAATGACAAACTCACTTTTTGATTTGACCGGGCATGTGGCCATGGTTACCGGTACCAGCCGCGGCCTGGGGCAGCATTTTGCCCGCGCGCTGGCTAAGGCAGGCGCAGACCTGGTGCTGACCAGCCGCAAGCGCGAGACATTAGCCGCCTTTGCGGAGGAGATACATGCGTTCGGCCGCCGTACAGTCACCGTCGAACTGGATGTGCGCGATCAGCAGAGCATCGAGCAGGCGGTCGAGGAAGCGGAGGCTGCGATAGGTCAGATCCAGATCCTGGTGAATAACGCCGGCTGCAACGTTCGCAAGCCGGCGCTGGACATCACCTGGGATGACTGGAACCTGGTGGTCGAAACCAACCTGCGCGGAAGCTTCTTCGTCGCCCAGGCCGTCGCGCGCCGCATGATCCCTCGCCGGTATGGCCGGATCATCAACATCGGTTCGGTCACCAGCGTCTTTGGCTATGCCGGGCTGGCCCCGTATGGCGCGAGCCGGGGCGGCATACGCCAACTGACGATGAGCCTCGCTGATGATTGGGGCAGCCAGGGGATTACAGTCAACTGCCTGGCCCCCGGGTGGTTTCAGACCGCGCAAAATCGTGTGATGTATGAAAACCAGGAATGGGTCGAATATCTGACCGAGCGCATTCCGGTGAAGCGGCCCGGCCAGCCGCACGATCTGGATGGTGCGATCGTATTTCTTGCGTCGGAATCCAGCTGCTACGTCACCGGCCAAACGCTGCTGGTGGATGGGGGTATTTCCACCGGCGCTATGCGTGCGCTGCCAACTCCGCCAAAGAAGGACAAGCCATGACAAGGAATCAAACGTTGCCATCGACAACCCATCGGCGGCCGGCATGGTGGCTCCTTGCCGCTGTTCTGGGATGGTCCATGCTTGCGGGCGCCCACGCGGCCTGGGCCGCGAGCAAACCGCTGCAAGTCTACTTCATCGACGTGGACGGTGGTCAATCGACGCTATTTGTAACCCCGGCAGGGAAGTCGCTGCTGATCGATACCGGTTGGGCAAGCAACGGCCTTGATGCCGGCCGCATCGCCGCCGCGGCGAAAGACGCAGGCGTGAGCAAGATCGACTTCCTCTTGCTGACCCACTACCATGCTGACCACGTTGGCGGTGTACCGGACCTGGTCGAGAAAATTCCCGTGGGTACGTTCCTCGACCATGGGCCCCCCAGCCCCACAGACCCATCGACCACGAAGGGTTTCGACGCCTATCAGAAGGTTCTGGCGAGCGGCCACTATGGCCATCTTGTTCCCAAGCCGGGAGACGCTTTAAAAATCAAAGGGATCAAGGCGGTGGTGATCAGCTCCAACGGCGAGCTCCTCGGCCACGCGTTGCCCGGGGCCGGGAACCGAATGCCATATTGCAAGGATTCCGAAACCAGGCCGGCAGACCTGACCGACAATAGCCGCTCGCTGGGCATCCTGATTACTTTTGGCAAGCTCAGGATCCTCGATCTTGGCGATCTCACCTGGGATAAAGAGATGGAGTTGATGTGCCCAGTAAATAGGATGGGCAAGGTGGACATATTGGTGGTTTCCCATCATGGGTTGTTTCAGAGTTCGAGCCCGGCGCTGGTCGAGGCGATTCAGCCGCGCGTGGCGATCATGAACAACGGCGAGATCAAGGGCGGCTCCACTCCCACCTTCGAAACGTTTGCCAAATCGCCCGGGCTTGAGACGCTATGGCAGCTTCACTTTTCCAAGGAGGCGGGTGATGCGCATAACTCCGCCGCGGAATACATTGCCAATCCCACTGGGGGCGGACGCGAACTTCCTCAAGCTGACCGCCAGTCCCAAGGCAGCTTCGCCGTGTTCAACTCGCGCACCGGCAGACGAAGGACTACGCGGCGCGGTGATGCTCGCTGGGCACCGGCTCGATGCGGCCCAGCAGAAAGATGTATGCCGATATCCCGATGAGCAGGTAGATCGCACAAACGCCGAAGGCCCAGGTGAAGGAATGCCGGGCGGTGACCAGGTAGCCGGTCACGATCGGCGCGACGATTCCCGAAATCTGGCTGGAAAAATTCATGATGCCGCCCAGTGTGCCGACGCTGCCGCGGGGGCGCGATCAACGAAGGGATGGACCAGCCGACGGGTGACGCCGCCGAGAGTCCTCCCAGCGAAATGCTGATCCATATCAGCGCCTCGGTGGCGGTGTGCGTAGGCCGCGCCGAAGATGCCGAGTCCCAGACGTTGTCCCCCCGATCAGCACGGTGCGCCGAACGCGATTGGCATTCCATCCCAGCCGAATGAGCCGGTCTACCAGCCAACCTCCGATAATCATTCCGCTCGCGGCGCCAATCAACCACGGAAAGCCGGTGTAAAGAAACGAGTGCAGCAGGTCAATGTGAAGGGCCGAGGAGAGATAACTGGGCAGCCAGGTGAGCAGCAGGTAAAAGATGTAGTTATAGGCGCCGAAGCCCAGGGCGATCCCGATTACTTTTGGCTGCCGTATCAGGTAGCCCAAGGATGCTGTCTCCGCGGGCGGAAGAGGACACAGCGGCGGCGGTGTCTCGTTCCAGGATGTAGTCTCGTTCGCGGGCGGTGAGTCCGGGATCTTCCGCAGGATCGCGGTAGACGCGGTAGAAGAGCAGGAAATAGAGGAAGCTTACCAGGCCGGTTGCAGCGAAGCTCCAGCGCCAGCCGACCTTCAACAGCAGGATTCCAATGAGCGGAACGCCAATCGCCGATGCGAATTTGGCTGCTCCGTCGAAGATCGCCGTAGCCAAACTTCGCTCCTTGGGTGGAAACCAATAGCCGATGGCTTTTGCGTTGGACGGGAAGGTGGGCGCCTCTCCGATGCCCAGCAGCAGGCGTGCGGCGAAGAAGCCGCCCAGGTTAGGCGTGATGGCGGCGCAGAAAGAAGCGATGCTCCACATCAAGCTGCTGATGCGCCCCACCCGGCGGACACCGAATCTGTCCAACACGACCCCGACGGGAAGCTGGCACAGTGCGTAGGTCCAGTTATAGGCGGCGGAGAGATAGCCGAAGGTGACATTCGAAATGGCGAAGGTCGTGTTGAGAGCGGCGTGGGACACCGAGAGATTGACCCGATCGAAGTAGTTGATGAGGACGCCGGCTCCGAGCAGAAAAGCGATGCGCCATCGGCGGTTCGGTACTTCCAGGTGAGAGGGACGGCTTTCACTGGGCATAGGTCGGAACGCACTGCCTAGACTAACCTATCAGCCGTTTCTGCCGCGATCCACGCGGACCGCCAACGGTAGGTGCTCACGTTCGCCCCAGCGTACGTGGGATGAGAAATCCGGGCGAAGCCCACCATTGCTTTTGCCATGTCAATCCTTAGCGAAGCGGGTCGACGAGGTTCATGAACCGGATGAGGGTGTCGTTGCGGGTGTCGTTGCTTGTACCAGCTTTTCGACTGCTGGAGCAATCATGTTCAGGAGCACGGCCTGCGGCTGCTCAGAGGTTTTGAGAAAGGCCAATTGTTGGGTCCGCCATTCCGCCGGTGCGTTGTGGTGTTCGCGCAGGTAGCCAATCGCGTCGAGGCCTATCTGCGAGACATGGTGCAGATTCGTCGAGCCCGGGATGAGCTCTTGGGTTAGTTCGGACCTGGGCAGCAGCGGCTGCAGCTGCGCATTGTTGTCGCGCCACAGCACCAACCATTCTTGCGCCTGCTCCCAGTCTTCCTGGGTAGGTTTTCCGCTGACGATGCGGTTGACCAGATCGAGGAACTGACGCGCCGTGTCGCTCTCTGGAGAAATGGCGTCGACCATCCGGTTCAGGGGTGTGAAGCTGTCATAGTGGCGCAGTTCCCCCCGCGCGTATTGCCGGGGAGGCTGCATCACATCGCCGAAGACGCGAAGCGGCAAGGTATCGGGCTCACCGGTCATGCGGCTCAGCATGGCGGGATAGCTGAAGTTGTGCTCCAGGCCATAATCATCCAGTTTCTG
>CAWAII010000015.1:0-222298 GCA_963782105.1 uncultured Acidobacteriaceae bacterium | reverse complement strand
GCAGCGCACCGGGTCAAACCACGTAGAGTCCCGCTTGCGCGATCGTCGCGGCCTCAATTAGAGCGGTTTCGCAATTACGGTGGCCTGATAAATATGGCGAGGTGTGGTCCCGGCCAGCCGGGACCACGAAGAGGCCTATCGCTTCCCGGATTTCCTGCAGCGCGGCACTAGCTGGGAGAAATGATGTGCGGCTTTCTTCGCGGAAAGCCGCATGCAGTTCGGTGGCCCCACAAAGCTCCACAGGAAATCCGGGTCCGGTCTACACCGATTGCGAAACCGCTCTAGGGAATTTTTCCCGCGGCAAAGGGCGCCTGATCTCCGGTTGGGGCTGGGACGGAGCAAGGAGAAAGGTGCCGGTCTCAGCAGCGTTGCCTGCTACCAGAGCCCCGAAAGACTACAGTGAAGAGGATGGGGGGCGGAAGGCGGCCCTCCAAAGAGCGCATTCCTGGATGTCTGACGCAAATCACAGCGCGACCAAGGCTCTCCGCCTCCGTTTGCTCCAGCCCCTGCTCCATCTTGGATTCGCTCTCACTGGCGTCGGCGCGGTGCTGCTGGGCTGCATCCTCCCACGGCTCTCTGCCGAATGGCATCTGCGGGATAAAGACGCCGGCCTGTTGCTTCTGGTGCAATTTGCCACTGCAGCCTCAGGAGCGCTGTTGGTTCGGCGCAACCTTTGGCGGGCGCTGGTCTGTGGCTACGCGCTCTTCAGCGCAGGATCGATCATTATTTTTCTGCTGCAGAGCCGAGCCCTGCCGGCGTTTGCCGTGTATGGAGTGGGACTCGGAATGGCCATGACGTCGACCAACATGCTCGTCGCCCGGCGCAATCCCCACCGTAAGGGAGCTGCGCTGGCTATTCTCAATTTTTCATGGAGCGCAGGCGCGGTGGCTTGTCCGCTGCTGGCCGCTCAATTTCTACGCCATGCAAGAAGCGGCGCCACCTTTGGCATGCTCGGCCTCTGTGTGCTCCCGTTCGTCCTCTTGCCGCTCTTTGCGGATCAGCGCGGTTTGGATGCGCCGGCAGGTTTAGGACCGTCCTTGGGCGGGCTCAGAGAGGTACGAGCAATCTCCTACTTCGCGCTTCTCTCCTTTCTCTATGTGGGGATGGAGTCTGCCATCGGGAACTGGATGAGCACGTTTGCCACTCGCGCCGCTGCCTGGAGCTTCTCCGGCAGCAGCCTGGCGGTTTCCGTTTTTTGGGCAGCCTTGTTGCTGGGCCGGCTGCTGACACCAGCGATGTTGACCATCCTGCCGGAACGGCGTCTCTATCGGGTCTCGGTCGTTGCCACCATAGCCGGGATCTCATTACTGCTGGCGGCGCATAGTCCCCAGATCGTGCTTGCAGGATCGGTTCTTACCGGGCTTGCACTGGCGCCCCTTTTCCCGCTCATCCTCTCGCTCCTCCTGGCGGAGATGGGAGAATCGCGCAACGCAGGATGGGTCTTCGCTACCGCCGGCCTGGGAGGAGCCGTGCTCTCCTGGTTGACGGGGACTGTTTCCACCGACACCGGCTCTCTTCGCATCGGGCTGCTGGTGCCGGCCGGGGCCGCTCTGCTCATGTTGGTGCTGATCATCCGGCGCAGATCAAATCCCGCGAGAACGCAAGAAGCCATTCTGCAGCCGACACTCACAGAAAAGGTCTGACACCAGGCTACCCTTACTCCGCGCTCACCTTTTGCTCCTGACAGTCGTTGGTGTGGCTGTAAATGGAGTCAGGAGAGTTCAGGTTGCGCACAGTCTGATCCACAGCATTTTCCTGCACTCCCATGACTTCCTCCTACGCTTTTCATTCGCCCCTAAACAGAGATGGTTGTTGCCAGACCAGCGTTGCCTCGCCGCCATTGCCTTTGCCAGATGGGAGAGTATGTGCGGTTACACCCTTTTGGAAAGCAATGGAAACAAATCATTGTCTTCCCAGGTACCCCGATTTCCTATCGAAGTTGGTGGCGTTGTCGAACTCCATGCGGTCCTGTCTGACGCAGCGTAACAGCAAAAACGCATCAATCTGCATCTACATGAGTCTGCACCTGTCGTTAAGACTGGTTGTGCCGCCGCAGGAACCGCCGGCCGAAGCCGCGGGGGGCCCCGCCTGCATTAACCCCCAACGCCAGTCCATGAAGCGCACAGGTGCTCTTTCTGGTCTGCACTACAACGGAGCCGTAAGGAACGCACATCACCATGGCCGGACAGCGCACCCCTCCGATCAGAGAAGGCCTTCCCCACCCCCGAGGAGCCACCTGGGATGGAAAAGGCACGAACTTCGCAATCTTCTCCGCCCACGCAACCAAGGTGGAGGTCTGCCTCTTCGACGAGAACGGGGAGAAGGAACTGGAGCGGATCGAACTGCCCGAGTACACCAACCAGATCTGGCATGGCTATCTCCCCGATGTGCAGCCGCGCGCGATCTACGGCTATCGGGTACACGGCCCCTATGAACCTGAGGCTGGGCATCGCTTCAACCCCAACAAGCTACTGCTCGATCCCTACGCGGTGGCTCATTTCGGTGAGCTCAAGTGGAATCCCGCGGTATTCGGCTACAAGATGGAGTCGGGGGATGACACCACATTCGACGAGCGGGACAGCGCCCCCTTCATGCCCAAATGCGTGGTCGTCGATCCCAACTTCGACTGGCATGGGCAAGACGTGCTGAGTGAAGTCCGCGTGCCGTTTGACGACACAATTATCTACGAGCTTCACGTGAAGGGCTTCACCAAGTGTTTCCCGGGGCTGGAGGAGCACTTGCGCGGCACCTATGCCGGCCTTGGCGCTGAGCCAGTCGTCAAGTACATCAAAGATCTTGGCGTGACGTCGGTTGAGCTGCTGCCGATCCATTTCTTCATCAACGACAGCAATCTTTTGGAGAAAGGCTTAACCAACTACTGGGGCTACAACAGTATCGGATTTTTTTCCCCTGATATGCGTTATGCGGCGGACCGGGCGCACGTCTTGCGCGAGTTCAAAGAGATGGTCGCCCGCTTTCATAATGCCGGCCTCGAAGTCATCCTGGATGTGGTTTACAACCATACCGCGGAAGGAAACGAGCGCGGACCCACGCTGTCGTTCAAGGGAATCGATAACGCAAGCTACTACCGCCTGCTGCCCGACGAGCCGCGCTATTACATCAACGACACCGGCACCGGAAACACGCTGAACCTCAGTCATCCACGGGTGATTCAGATGGTCACCGACAGCCTGCGCTATTGGGTAGAGCAGACCCGTATCGATGGCTTTCGGTTTGATCTCGGAACCATCCTGGCGCGGGAGCCGAACGGATTCGATAACCAGAGTGGATTTCTCAAGGCCTGCTGCCAGGATCCATGCCTGGCCAGGGCCAAACTTATCGCCGAGCCTTGGGATTTAGGGCCAGGCGGCTACCAGGTGGGCGGCTTCCCGCCAGGCTGGGCAGAATGGAATGACAAATTCCGCGACACGACGCGCAAATTCTGGATCGGACAAGCCCCTGCGGCGGCGCTGACCGATAATCTCTGCGCTTCCGCTTCAATTTTCAACCATCAGGGCCGCAGACCATGGGCGTCTATCAACTTTGTCACCGCTCATGATGGATTCACCCTGAACGATGTCTTTAGCTATAACGAGAAACACAACGAGGCGAACGGCGAGGACAACAAGGACGGCAGCTCAAACAATAGCTCCTGGAACTGCGGGGCTGAGGGGCCTACGGACGACCCCGATATTATTGCTCTGCGCAACCGGCAGATACGCAATGTTATGGCCACTTTGCTGCTGGCCCAGGGAACCCCCATGCTGCTGGCAGGCGACGAGTTCGGCCGCACGCAAGGCGGCAACAACAACGCTTATTGCCAGGATAACGAGATCAGTTGGCTCAACTGGGACCTTCGTGAAAAAGGCGAGCAGCTGATTGGCTTTACCCGGCAGCTGACTACCATGCGTCACAGGTACCCCATCCTGCGCCGCAATCTCTTTCTCACCGGCCAGTACAACGAAGAGTTAGGCGTCAAAGATCTGACCTGGATCAACGCCAACGGTTCCGAAATGCAGTATGAGAATTGGAGTGACGAAGGCATGCGCTGTTTCGGCATGCTGCTGGATGGCCGGGCGCAAGTAACCGGAATAAGACAGCGCGGACGGCAAGCAACGCTGTTGATCGTGATCAACGACCATCACGATCTGGTCAGATTTACTCTGCCGGAATGTAACGGGAGCGATACCTGGTTGTTGTTGATCGACACCAATATCACAGACAACAGCGAGCACGGCGGCTTCCAGGTTGGCGAGACTTACGGCGTCACCGCGCGCTCTTTGCTTGTCTTTGCCCTGCAGGCGGAGAGGGCAGTGAAGGATATCCCTTCCCGCACGCCGGAAAAGTAACGGCAGGAAGGGAGTGAATGTGTGGAGGGACGATTTCCGGATTATATCTATTTAGCCACCTGCCATGCGGTGCCGTTCATCACCAGCGAATCCTGGCCGGCCTGGCTTTGCGCCAGTGAGGCACTCACGGATGGGAAAGCTGTTTTCACTTCCTGGGACTTTGCCCAGCCCGGGACGTCGACGATGTCGTAGTGGTAATTCACTTGCGCCGTCTTCAGACCAGAACCGTTGACGCCTGCGGTGAAGCTATCGATCGAATCGACCAAGCGGTGGCCATAACAGAAGTTGCCGTACCCCGGCTGGGCCGTGTCTGGTGTCCACGCGGAGCGGCCTTGATCCGACAGATCGTAATTGTTCACCTGCTTGGAAGCGATGATGAAGACCTTCTTCTCGCCGGTGGTGCGACTGAGGAGCCCAGCATCCGTCAAGGCGTCAAAGCCTTCCGTCTTGGCGTCGTCGGAGGTGGCTGCCTGCACGGGAAACTTCTTTGTTTCCTGCCAGAGGCAGGCGGGATGTGCTTTGTAGTAGTCGTTGATTGCCGTTTGATAGTTTGCCTTGGAGTCGTCCTTCTTGTTACAACCTGCGAAAAGAAGCGTGACACCACAGAGGAGCGCCGTCCTGTACTGAGTGTGTTTCGTCATCGACTTGTCCCTTTCCATGCTCGTGATGCGGGTTCTCATGGAGCACGCGGTAAGATGCTTTTGGGTGCTTTGCCGTTGTAAGTGGAACGGGAAGGAACCACTATCATGGTTGATGGCGGATCGGCCTTGAATTTCTTAAGTGGGAGGAATGAACGTGGAAGAGGATTGGGCTTCGATGCTGGCGATTGCAATCGGTGAAGCCAGGACCGGCCTGGCGGAAGGCGGCCTTCCTATCGGCGCCGCAATGTTCGATAGCCAGGGGCAGTTGCTCAGTTCCGGACACAATCGGCGCGTGCAGCAGAACGACCCCTCCGTCCACGCGGAGACGGACGCTTTCCGCCGCGCGGGGCGGCTGCGCTCTTATCGCAACGTGATCATGGTGACGACACTGGCGCCATGCTGGTACTGCAGCGGACTCGTCCGTCAGTTCGGCATCCGTACGTTAGTTGTAGGGGAGAGCAGAACTTTTGCCGGCGGTCTCGACTGGTTACGCGCGGCCGGTGTGCGGATCATTGATCTGAACTCTGAGGAGTGTGTGACGCTGATGCAAGGCTACATCCGCGAACATCCCGAAATATGGCACGAAGACATCGGTGAAGAGTAAGCGATGCCGCATAACAGGAAATCCGGGTACGCTGGGGCGAAGGTGGGGCACCCGGAGTTAGTTGCTTTTCACAGGAATCAACTGGGGCACATCAAGCCTCCGGCGCCCGCGGATCTGATGGTCTTCTGCCAGAGCGAGACGGAAGAAGACGCTCCCGTGGCCACGCCAAGCCAGGTAGCGAAGGTGTTTGGCGACGTGTAGGCAGCTCCGGCGTTCACGCTGAAGGCCATGATGTTGGTTTGACATGGAATCGGACTGACCATGCCGTTGGTGACAATGCCGTAGGAAGCGACAAAGTTGAGAAAGCCTGCGACCGGCGCGGTCGCGGGCGGCCAGCCCATGGTCAGCTCCAGCCGCGGCGCCTCGGTAGCCGCCGTAAAACCCACCGGCCCGACACTCAGCACCCGGTTATCTTGTCCAGTGACGTTTCCCTGAACATGAATGGAGCCGGAGGGCTTCGTCTGACCATCCGCAAGGATGAAACCGCCACTGCCACTGTACTTGATGATCTTGCTGCCCTCAACAATCGTGTTTTTCGCGGTGAAAGCTGGAATAAAGCTAAAGCCCAGCGATATCCTCAGGTCAAAGGGCACCGCACCCACCAGAATTGGGACATGATAGGCCGCCTTGGAAAGCAAAACACTCTTCAAGAGCTCGGCCGGCCAGGAAGTGATCTTGGCCATGGCCCCCGACTTCATGGCGTCGTTCGCAACAGCGAACCACTTCAACTCGACCTGACCGGTAAGGTTGGAATTAGTGAAGTCGAGGTTGGTAAGCTGGCCGCCTTTAATCTGCATCTTGATGGTTGAAACAAAGTTGCTGAGATAACCGACGCCTTCATAGGCCAGCGTGCCCTGGCTCCCGCCAAATTTAATGGTCGCCTGAACGTCGACGCGGTCGTTGCCCGGCGTGAACTTGACGTGGTAGTTGTAACCCGCGAAGTCCACATCGAATTCAACCACTCCACCCGCAACCGTCGTCTGGGAGTTGGCGGCATCAACCGTGCCGAAGGGCGAGAACCGGGAGGGCAGCCAGCGCGGCCCGGATGCGGAGCTCTTCGCTTGCATTCGCCTGAAATCGATCTTGTAAGTGCCCTCCAGCCGGCCGTCCTTGATCGCGTCGGTAATCTTGGCTGGTCCCGTCTTGAGCAAGTAGCCCTCGCCGGTCTTTTGCACACCGACTACCGTGCGCAGCGCCAGGCCGGAGAGCAGGAGCACGCCCCCGGGTTTCAGCGTGGCAATCTGATTCGCCGACGAGTCAAAGATGTAGCTCCCGTCTTGCCGGATGGTGACCAGGTGCCGCATCGTATCGTCTTTGCTGACCACCGTCACGCCATCCTGATAGGTCACCTCGTAAGCTGTGGTGCCATCTTCCATGGGAGAAGAGCGGGGAATGTAGACCGGGCCGGTGAAATGATTGCCGTGATACCCACCCGCGGTTACGCTCAGGTTGGGATCCCGGGGTCCAGAGGCGCGCGGCGCGGCTGTTTCATCCGGAGTGGCGTGCTTCTTGCACGAGGACAACAGCAGGAGTGTCGCAACCGATCCGGTTACAATAAAAAGCCGCGCCACGCGCAGAGGGTTCGGGATACACCCATAGGAAAGCCGCTTCAGTCTTCGCATCCTTCTCCCTCTTCTCGTGCTTCCCCTTCTCGCGCTTCTTGAGGCGGCCCGGCCCCGGAGAAAGCTCAGCGGAAAGGTCTGGGAGCTTACTCTGCACGTAAAGTGCGGCTTTTCTCGAGGAAAAGCCGCGACGAGATTGGTTACTTCGTGTACACCAGAAGTGAAAATGCTCCTAACGGTTTCGGCCTCATTCCTTAGTTTTCAACAGGTGATCGTTGTCGCGAAGAAAGGTTTCGATTTCACCCTTCATGCCAAGTATTTTTACCCACTGTTCTTTGTAGAGTGTCACCGGGAACCGGCCGACACCATACAGCGATACCGCTCCCTTTTCACTCACCTTCAAACTCAGCCCCCGGACAGCCTTGGTTTTGAGCTGATCGTTTTCCGCGCGCAGCTTCTCAATCTCCGCCCTCAAATCCTCGTCAGACATGGTGCAACCTCCTAATCGCAACTCGTCTGATCAGTCTAGTGTCATGAGTTGTTAATTCGTACACATATTTGTCATCCCGGCCGGAAGAAGCGAAGTGGAGGGACCTGCGGTTTCAGTCATTTGCCCTACCTCCGCTCTCTGGGATATATAGCGAGCTTCTAACTCAGGACACCAGGGCATTTTCCACAGAAATGCGGGCTAACCCAAGGGCTAACCCAAGGGCTAGGCGTTATTTGCCACGACCCGACTCGCGCGAAGCCATTTTGCCGCCTCTTTGGCGTCGCATAACGGCCCGATGGCATTCCCCTGCATCAAGTCGGGACCGCGGCCAGCCAGTACCTGCCGCATCTGATCGCGTTCCACCCGGGTAACCGTCAGTTCCGCATGCAAGACCCGGGCGATTCCTTGAACGATGTTGAAGAATGAGTCGAAATATTCACGATCGCTGATGTTTTCCAGCAGCAACGCATCCAGCTTGATGCCACCAAATGGCAGCTGCGATAGGTGGCCCATCGGCACCAGACCTTGCCCGAAATTGTCCAGATTGGCGGCCACACCCGAGTCTCGCAATCCTCGCAGGGTGCGGATAGCATGGGCCACATCGGCTACAACTGTCTGCTCCTTGATGTCGAGCCGGAGCCAATGCCATGCCAACTGGTATCGCGCGGCAAGCATTTTTATCTGTCCCACGAGATCCTGCGTGGCAAATTGCGTGTGACTGATATTGATGGTGATCGGAACCGTTGGCAATTTTTGTCTCTGCCAGTGGGCGAATTGCTCGAAAACGGCATTCATCACCCATTCATCCACCGCCGCTGCCAGGTGCATCTGCTCTATCAGCGGTAGGAATTCACAAGCGGCTCGTTCATCGTCTGCACCCCTCCGCCAGCGCAAAAAAGCCTCCAGACCGCGCAATTGTCCGCTGCCCGCATCCACAATCGGCTGGTAACTCATGCGGAACTCATTGTTTTCGAGTGCCCGCAAGATACCTGCGGTATCGCTGCTGTGCGCTCTCGCCGTGCGCATTCGCGGTTGAAACATCGAATAAGCATTCCGGCCCGTTCGCTTGACCTGGTAGAGAGCGAGATCGGCGTATTCCAACAATTCACGCTCCTCAGCGGCATGCACGGGACAGAGCGAAAAGCCCACGCTCACCCCGATGGTCACCCGCTCTCTGTTTATCAGGTAAGGCTCACTAATCGTCTTGACGATTTTTTCCGCCATCAATGCCGCGCCGCTCTCGGTGATCATGCCGGTTTGGATGACGGCGAATTCATCGCCGCCCATACGTGCCACCGTGTCCTGGGCGCGCACAACATGGATCAATCGCTCGGCGACGTCCTTCAAGAGCTTGTCGCCGGTGGCATGGCCCAAGGTGTCGTTGACCGGCTTGAAGTGGTCCAGATCCAGCATGTGCAGCGCAAAGGCGCTGTTGTTCATCAGGGCATTGTGTACCTCCTGCCGCAGCCGCCTCTCGAACAGCATGCGATTGGCCGCGCCCGTCAATGGGTCGTAGAGGGCGACCTTCTCGAGCTGGCTCTTGACGATGAAATCCAGCAAGTACTGGCGTACTTCGCCGGCAAACTCGATCTGGATATCGGTCCACCACTCGGCGGTATTGCGTAGCTCTTGCGCCCACAAGGCAAAGGAGGCGCGCGGTGTCAGCGGCGACGCGCCCTTGAGATCGTCTTCTGGCGATGCCGGCTTGCCCGCCCAGCGAATGGTCTGCACGACTTCAGGCCGCATCAGCGCAACAAAGTCCGTGCCGGCGAGCGGAAGCAACATCAAGCCGCTGGCGTTGGCGGCCAGCCCAGGGTGCGAGTCGAGCACCTGGGGCAAGGTGTGATATTGGCTGATCTCTCCGCGCGGAAGCGCCTGCAGCCATTCCCGCAGCGGTTCCAACGACAAAGCGTCGGGCACCGCGCCATCGAAGATGTCTTCGCCCTGAAAGCGCAGCCAAACGCCGCTGGCGTCGAACGATTCGCGGATGATTCCGACTCCATTCGACAGCCCGAGTTTCGCGTCCTGTCCCGAGGCAACCATTGCTCCTTGCATGCGCGACAATTGCGAACGCGTGTCGGAACGGCTATCCCGTTCCATCCTTCCCAGCAGGTTCCTCAGGTGCAGCGATGCCAGTTTTGCAATCTCTTCCAGTGACAGCCGGTCTTCGATGGTCATGGGCCGCGGGGTCCAGTGATGACATGCCACCAAGCCCCACAGCTTTCCGTTCACAATCAACGACAGGCTGAAGGACGCCCGAACGCCCATATTCTTCAGGTACTGAATGTGCACGGGGTGGACCGCGCGGAGCGTAGCGTACGTCAAATCGAGTGGCGGCGCTTGCGGGCGAAAGGCAATCACACTCGCGGTCGGAGCATCAACATCGGAGATCAGACGCTCCCAATTCTGGGTGTAGAGTTCGCGTGCGTTGGCCGGAACATCGCTGGCGGGAAAACGGAGGCCGAGAAAGCCCTGCGTTCCCGGGGAACAACGTTCCGCCGCCACCTCGCCATGCCATTCGGGCAGAAAGCGGTAGAGCATGACACGATCGAAACCGGAACGTTCGTGTATCCAGCGCAGGAGACAATCCTGCCACTGTGCGATCGACTCACTCGCCGCCAATTGATCGAGAAAGCTTACCCGGGTCGCGTGCGTCCACCATGGCGGGTTGGTCTCCCCAGCCGGTTCGAATTCCAGCAACAGGTGCGCGCCCCGGCGATGGCCAATCACCGTCAAGGGTCGCGCGCCGGAAAACTGACCCAGCTTAAGTGAATTTTCCTCGTCGGCCAAGCGCAGCAGGCTCGGCCAGGCCGTTCCTAACGGTTGCGCGCCGGTTCGTCCCAGGAGCTGACGAGGCTCGTGTCCCAGCAGCTCGCCTACATTGGTTGAGCAGTACTCGATCAAATGGGTGTTCGCATCCAGCGCGATCAAGGCCCCGTAGGATTGGATCCTGCCTACCTGTTGCAAAAGAACTCGCTTGCAATCCCCGGACGGCACGGTGGTTACCATGACTTCGCTCCCGAATCTTTCGCTCTCGCTTACTTGGCCGGGCGATTGCACGTCACCCTTAGGGCATCGGCAGAATTGCAGTCAGCTTTAGCAGCAAACCGTGGGGCGCCGCAGTCTCGAGAATCTGAGTTGGGTCTATTGACGGTTAGAGAACGTGGGATTGAGTGGCGACGATGGAGACGCAGGAGGGATGGTTTCGATTGTTGAGTTGCTTTGCAACCTGAAAAGAAACTGCAGACCCCTCCACTGCGCTACGCTGCGGTCGGGATGACAAAGGTTAGGGACAAGCTCCCATCGGTCATCGTGTCGGGAAGACAAAACCGCGCAAGGCGCAGAATCAGAAGAACGTCTCTACCACATCGATCACGTTGTATCCGGCATCGAGTACAGGCAGATAACGCCATCTGTCGAAGGTCAGGCATGGATGCGAGATGTCAAAGCCGATCATGTCTCCGACTTTGATATCGTCTCCCTCGCCAATCTGCAGAAAGGCGTGTTGATCCATCAATTTGACCAGCCTCCAGCCGCCGGGAGCAGCCGCCGGGGCTTTGTTCCCAGGCCGGTAGTGCAGCACCGGGGCCGGCAATCCAGAATCGAATGCGGCATCCCGCTTTCCTAATGCGATGATGGCCTTCTGCTTTTCCGGAACCGATTGCACGTAAGCCCATAACTGTAGAGCCGGCAACAGGCTTGAGCGCATCTGCTGCGCGATTGGGTTGCGGATTTCTATCTTCCGTTGCGCCTCGCGATAGATACCCGCATCGTGCGTCAGATAGCACCCGGGACGTAAGACGATGTCGGCGGAATCACCCAAACCAGCAGCGGAGAAGACCTCGGCGACCACGTCATACCAGACCGAGCCCGCCCCCGAAAGCACGATCGGATCGCGGTCGAATCGCCGCTCCTGCTGTAGTTGCCGGGTGATAGCTACCGCACGCTCGAGCAAGGCGCGAATCGCTGCTTCCGTATCGAGGACGCCTTCGTATATCTCGACCCCGCTTAGAGCAATGTGTTCGCGCCAAAGAGCCAGCGCTGCCAGCACAGCTTGCGTTTGCTGGGCGTCGCGTACGCCGGTACGCCCCCCGTCAACGCCCAGTTCGATCAACACCCGCAGCCGTTTTCCGCGGCCGCGGAAGAAGGCGCCGAGCTGCTCCACCTGCTGCGCGCTATCCACCAGGCAAAAATACTCAAAATCAGGATCCTCAAGCAGCCGTGCGATCAGGGCCATATTTTGTTTGCCTACCAGTTGGTTGGCCATCAGAACCCGCCGCACGCCGTGGTTGTAGGCAATCAGCGTCTGATGCGGGGTGGCCAGCGTGATGCCCCAGGCCCCCGCCTGCAATTGGAGAGCAAACAGCTTGGGCGCCATGGTGGTCTTGCCATGAGGCGCCAGCTTGAGCCCGTAGGCGACGATGAATTGCTCCATCCAATGCAGGTTGTTGCGCAGCCTCTCGTCCCAGAGGACCGCTGCCGGCAAGCTCAGGTCCTCGCGCAGCAGATTCCAACCAAGCTGGGCGATCTCTCCCGGTTCCATCGCCTGGTCCATGAACCCCAGGCCTTTGTGGAAGGGCTTGATGGCCGTCTCCGGTTTTGCGGAACGGACGGAGCGTATATCTTTTAAAGTGCCCATAGAGCATTTCTCCTGTTGCTATATCCTTTCGAGGGCGGTCAGGTGCAGCTTTTCTTAACGAAAAAGCTGCGTAAACATTCGTTCTCCGGTATACACCTACAGGAGAAAGCTCCATGCCTCTCTGTGACACTCTTATCCGAAACGTGTGCGTCGTCGACGGCAGCGGCGGCGAGCCCCAGGTGGCGGACGTCGCCATCGATGCCAACCTGATCTGCGCGGTCGGGCAACTTTCTCATTACACCGCCCGGCAGGTCACCGAAGGAGCCGGACGAGTGCTCTCTCCCGGCTTCATCGATGTCCATACGCATGACGATACCAGCGTTATACGCGACTCCGGAGATGCTGGCCAAGCTGTCGCAGGGCGTCACCACCGTGATCGTCGGCAACTGCGGCATCAGCGCGGCGCCGGTGCAACTGGCAGGAGACCCTCCCGATCCGATGAATCTGCTGGGAGACGCCGGCGCCTTCCGCTACCCCACCTTCGCGGCCTATGCCGCGGCGGTCGACGCGGCCAGGCCGGCGGTGAATGTGGCCGCGCTGGTTGGCCATACGGCTCTCCGCAATAACCATATGGATCGCCTCGACCGCGCCGCCACCGAGGCGGAAATCCAGGCAATGCGATCGCAATTGATCGAGGCCCTGGACCACGGCGCCCTGGGGTTGAGCTCGGGCCTCGCCTACTTATCGGCCAACGCGGCGCCCGCGCAGGAAATTCTGTCGCTGGCCGCGCCGCTGGCGGCTGCCGGCGCCGTCTATGCCTCGCACATGCGCACGGAAGCCGAAGCCATCCTCGAAGCCATGAACGAAGCGTTCCAGGTCGGCCGGCAATGCCATGTGCCGGTCATCCTCTCCCATCTGAAATGCGCGGGCATTGCCAATTGGGGCCGGAGCGGAGAAGTCCTCAAGTCCCTGGACACGGCGCGGGCCGGACAGCCTGTGCAATGCGACTGCTATCCTTACGCGGCCTCGTCGAGCACACTGGATCTACGCCAGGTGGATGCACGCGTCCGTATCGTCATCACCTGGTCGAAACCTCACCCCGAGGTGGCCGGGCAAACTCTGGAGCAGATTGCGCTTGCCTGGGGTTTGGAACAGGGGCAAGCAGCGAAGCGCCTGCAACCCGCGGGAGCTATCTACCACTGCATGTCGGAAGAGGATGTGCGCCGCATCCTGCAACATCCGGCAACCATGATCGGCTCCGATGGGCTGCCCAACGATCCGCTGCCGCATCCCCGCCTGTGGGGGACCTTTCCTCGCGTGCTGGGGTATTACTGCCGCGAACAAGGAATCTTTCCGCTCACCCAAGCCGTGCATAAAATGACCGGCATGCCTGCACAGCGGTTCGGATTGGCGGGACGTGGAAGCATCAGCGAGGGTTGTCACGCCGACCTGGTGCTCTTCGATCCAGAGACGATCAGAGATACGGCTACCTTCAGCAATCCGGTCTGCCGCGCCGAAGGGATCGCCGCGGTTTGGGTCAATGGGGTACTGTCCTATCAAGACGGGGATGCCACCGGGCAACGAGGCGGGCGCTTTCTCCCACGTTAACTTTGCTATGCGTGACTGAGCCAACCCTTGACCATTCCGCCTATGCTCGACAGCCACGGACTCTTCCTGCTGCTTGCCGCCGCCAGTGCTGTGATTGCGCTGATTCTGCTGATCGCGGCGGTCAAGCTCAATGCCTTTCTTTCCCTGATGATGGTTTCGCTGGGGTTAGCGGTCGCCACCCGGATGCCGCTCGAGAACATCGTTGCCTCCTTCGAGAACGGGACAGGCGATACCCTCGGACACATCGCCATCGTGGTTGGCCTGGGCACCATGCTGGGCAAGATGATGGCGGAATCCGGAGCCTCGGACCGCATCGCGGAAACCTTGATTCACCTCTTCGGTGAGCGGCGCGTGCCCTGGTCAATGATGTGCGCGGCGCTGATCGTGGGCTTGCCTGTTTTCTTTGAGGTGGGCTTCGTTCTTCTCATACCGATTGCCTTTACCGTTGCCCGGCGCACCCGTACCTCTTTGATCCTGGTCGGTCTGCCCATGCTCGCCGGCCTTTCCGTGGTTCACGGGTTGGTGCCACCGCATCCCGCGGCCATGCTGGCGGTTACAATCTTCCACGCCGATGTGGGACGTACCATTCTTTACGCTCTGCTGATCGGCATTCCCACGGCGGTGATTGCAGGCCCGATCTATGCCCGACTCATCGCGCCCAGGATTGTCCTCGACGCGCACAATCCCATGGCGGAACAATTTGCCGAGCATGACGCGAATCGTGCTTTGCCCGGCTTTGGCTTGTCGCTGGCTACCATTTTGCTGCCGGTCGCGCTGATGCTGGTTGGCAGCTGGGCCGGCGTGCTGGCTGCGCCCGGCAGCGCGGCCAACCGTACGCTGCACTTGCTGGGCAGCGCCGATATCGCCTTGCTGGTCGCGGTCCTGGTCAGTTTTATCACGCTGGGCAGAATGCGCGGCTTCAGCCGGGAGACGATTCTGAAATTTTCCAATGAATGCCTGGCGCCCACCGCCCACATCACGCTGGTGATCGGAGCGGGCGGCGGATTTGGGCGCATCCTTCAGGACAGCGGCGTCTCCCAGGCGATTGTGGCGGTTGCGCTGCATGCCCATGTATCGCTCCTTCTGCTGGGATGGCTGGTCGCCGCGCTCATTCGCCTGGCAACGGGATCCGCCACCGTCGCCATGACCACGGCCGCGGGCATCCTCGCTCCCATTCTCCTGCATAGCCCCGGCGTGCGGCCGGAATTGCTGGCCATCGCGACCGGCGCAGGATCGGTCATCTTTTCCCATGTCAACGATGGAGGGTTTTGGCTGGTCAAGGAGTACTTCAACATGAGCGTCGGCGATACGATGAAGACCTGGTCCATCAGCGAGACCCTGATCGCCGTCATTGCACTCTTGTTGACATTAGGGTTGTCCCTGGTCATTTGATAGGACACATTCTCTGTGTCAGATAGGGAAATTCCTGGTTAGGACAGAGAAAGAAACTGCAGATCCCTCCACTGCGCTCCCCAGGATTTCCTGGTGAATTCAGTGGGTTCCGCGAGCTTCATGCGGCTTTCTTTAAAGCAGTATTCTCCGACCCAGAAAGCGTTCCACGATGAATCGCCGAAATTTTCTCTACGCCAGCGTTGCGACTGCCGCATCTATGAGCGCCCGCTCCTACGGAGGCATTCTAGGAGCCAACGACCGTGTCGGCCTTGGCATCATCGGTTTGGGAAGGCACACCAGGAACTTTATTGACGCCATCGTTGCGGGAGCGCAGGTCAACGCGCCGCTCAAGGCGGGCCTCGAAGCGTCGCTGCCGGTTCAAATGGCGTTGCATTCTTACTGGCCGCGCAAAACTGTCTCCCAGGCGCAGCTGTTGTAACAGGAGAAGTTGCTATGGAAATGTTCTGGTTCATCCCCACGACAGGAGACGGCCGCTATCTCGGGTCCAGTCATGGCTCGCGGCTAACGGACTATGCCTACTTGCGGCAGATCGCCATCGCCGTCGATGAACTCGGCTACGGTGCTGTGCTTCTGCCCACAGGCAACTCCTGCGAGGACGCGTGGGTGGTCGCATCCTCACTGATGCCGAGCACCAAACGGCTCAAGTTTCTGGTCGCTGTGCGTCCCGGAGTCATGTCCCCGACGCTCGCCGCGCGCATGACCGCAACTTTCGATCGGCTCTCGCAAGGCAGGGTTCTGATCAACGTAGTCACCGGGGGCGATCCCCACGAAGCAGCTGCCGACGGCGTCTTCACATCATCGTTCGAGAGACGAACGATGAGGCATGGCAGGCGGCCAACGATCTGATCCGCTACATCGACCGCGATGTCACCAGGCGAGCCCAGCAGGGTTTGTCGAAGTTCGATTCGGAAGGCCAGAAGCGCATGGCATCACTGGTTCATGACAACCTCTCCAACCTGGAGATAAGCCCGAACTTATGGGCGGGCATCGGGCTGGTGCGAAGCGGCGCGGGAACAGCGCTGGTGGGCGATCCTTCGACCGTTGCGCAACGCATGCTGGAATATGCCGACCTTGGTATCGATACCTTCGTCCTTTCCGGATATCCGCATCTCGAAGAAGCGTATCGCGTAGCGGAATTGCTCTTTCCTCTCTTGCCTCTTTCTCCAGCAGATTCCAGTACAAAGGAGAGCCGTGCTCCGGCAGCGGAGAACTTCGTAGGCAATGAATTCCGCCCCATCAAATAGCTCCTTGCGCGAGGTTGCCGCGCCTGCCTCCATCCTGTATGGATCGAGGCGGCGATGGCTGGTGCTCTGGCTGCTGCTCCTCATCACCATCATTAACTTCATCGATCGCCAGACGGTGTCCGTGCTGGCGCCGGTGCTGCGCGCTTCGCTGCATCTCTCCAATGCGCAGTATGGAAGAATCGTCGCCGCCTTCCAGTTCGGCATGATGACAGGGGAGTTCCCCATGGGCTGGCTCATGGACCGATGGGGCGTCCGCTTTGGCCTGCTGGGCGCGGTTCTCTGGTGGTCCACAGCTACCGGCTCCCAGGCATTGACAAGGTCCGGACTGCAGCTGGGGCCTGTTGAATTCAATGGGTTCCGCGAGCTTCATGCGGCTTTCTTTACAGAAAGCCGCACACGCGGCCCTGTCTACGGCAGCGCAGCAGGAAATTCGGGTACGCTCCGGTCGGGATGACAAAGTTAAGGGGAGGTCTCTCCAGTTCGCTCCGGTAGAGGTGACAAGCAATCTAACCTTTGTCATCCCGACCGGAGCGTAGCGCAGTGGAGGGATCTGCAGTTTCGTTTCCCATCCCAGTAGAGGCATGGACCGCGCGATGCCGAGCTACTTCGCCGGCACTGGCCTGCCTACACTTCCAGGTCCCCCGACGTGCTCCAGCAGGGGCAGCCTCTGCTCCACTGGCGGCAATGGCGGAAAGGGAGCGTGCGGCTCTGTCTGGTACCAATAGGCCACGGAATAGTAGTTGTCCGAGCGATGATTTGCATTTCCGTGTTCGATCGTTGCCTTGAAGGATGTCTTGAAGACAATGGGAGAATCGAGATGAAAACGGTACACGCTCGATCGGCCGCCCGCTACTTCCTTGCCTACGACCGGCGCCCCGTAAAGCTGGTAGGAAAAGGGCTTGCCGCGAAAATCCCAGGCGCCGAGGAAGTAATCCTCTGAGCCGGTGCCGGCGATTGACGGTCTCTTTGCACCATCAACAAAAAACATGTCGTCGCCCTCGCCCCACCACCCATCCTGATTCTGCAAGACGGACATGGTCACGCCGGCATATTGACCGCTTCCCTTTGCTTCGAACCACACGTAGTTATCCTGGCCGGTCAGGTTGGACTTCTTATTCACCAGCCGATCACGATTCAATGTCCACCGATTCGTCCACCCGCGGTTGGGCTGTGCCTGGCGATACTGCGCGTGGAAATACAATGTGCCCGGCGCAAGGGGCGTTGTATCCGTGCGGTAATCGATGTTGTAATACAGGGCCTTGATAAGCTTCTTACCCTCATTGGTTACGGTAATCCGCGCATGCCGTTGAAAGGGCATGGGGAAAAAGCAATTTAGATCTTTGACACTTCCCACTGAGAGCATTGCAGACTCCCAGCTGGTGTAGTAGCCGAGACCGAGGCCGAAGAAATCACCGATCGGAGCCTCCACACTGGGCGTTTCCTCGCCATCCCAATAGATGCGCAGCACGATTTTTTTAAGATGGTAGGCCTCCGAGCTGGCAATCGTAAACCACAAGTGCGTGATCCGGCCGGGCCCGTCTACGTCCAGCACGGTCAGCGCAACACCGGGCTCAACCTTGCGGCTGTCAGCATTGGCCCCGGTGGGATCCGCGCTCGAAGCTCGATGGAGGGTGTAGGTTTGTTGGAGGGTTGGATTCGGCTGCCAGGAGGGACTTTGACTTTGCGCCGCGAGCGGTAAACCCGCAGCCACGCATACGAGCGAAATCCACCACCGAACAGGCAACTTCCTCACTGTTTCGCACCCATCGTGTCGCCGCACCTACCGCATCGAGGATTATTGCATTGATCGAAAGCATTTTCACTGTTACCGCGCTCAGAGCGACACCACCGCCACGGAATCCGGCCCCAGCTCGATGCGCGCGCCGTTCAGATGTGCCGAGTCATCGGAAGCCAGCAGCAGCTGGGCCGCGTTCCCCATTTCCACATCGACTGGCGCGTTGCCCCAGATTGCAGGCGATGCGCAGTTTGCCCCGTTCCAATACCAGCCACCGCGCCTCCTCGTCGAACCGCACCTGCACAGCGTTGAGGTTCCCATCCGACAATTCGCTTCGACTGCGCCGCAAGCTGATCAGGTCCTTGTGCCACTGCAGCAGCGAGGCATGCGGTGGGTCGGCTAGTTCGGCCCAATTCAACTTGGATTGGTTGAAAGTCTGCTCGTCCTGAGGATCTGGAATTTGATCCGGGCTCCAGCCGAAGGCCACAAATTCTTTCTTGCGTCCTTCGAAAATCAACCGCCCCAGCTCGGGATCTTCGAAGTCAGTGAAGTACAGAAAGGGAGCAGAAGCGCCAAACTCTTCCCCCTGGAAAAGCATGGGCACGAAAGGCGAGGTGAGTACGAGCGCAGCGGCAATCTTGGCGCGGCCCACGCCCGCCTCATGGCTGACGCGTTCGCCCTGGGCGCGGTTTCCGACCTGATCGTGGTTCTGAACGAACCCGATGAAGCGATGCCCTGACAGGCCCACTACCTGGCGTCCGTGGTTTCGCCCACGATATTCGGAGTAGTTGCCATCGTAGACGAAGACAGACCGCAACGATTTGGCCAAAGCTGCGAGGGAGCCAAAGTCCGCATAATATCCCGCGCGTTCGCCGGATATGACGGAGAACAAGGCATGGTGAAAATCGTCGCTCCACTGGGCGTCGAGACCGTATCCGCCTGCCTCTTCCGCCTTCACCAGCCGCGGATCGTTTAGATCGCTCTCGGCAATTAAGACGAAATGCTTCCCCAGCGCTTGCTTCCAGTCTCTTGACCTCACCGGCAAGCTGTTCGAGAAAATGAATGGCGGAGCGGTCATTGAATGCGTGCACGGCGTCCAGGCGCAATCCATCCATGTGGTAATCCCGCAGCCACATCAGCGCATTGTCGATCAGGAACCGGCGCACCTCGGTAGCGCCAGCCTCTTCGAAATTGACCGCTCCGCCCCAGGGTGTGGAGTGGTTGCCGGTGAAATACGGACCAAACTTTTCCAGGTAATTGCCCACCGGTCCAAGGTGGTTGTAGACCACATCCAGCAGCACGGCGAGCCCTTTGCCATGGCATTCATCCACGAAACGTTTGAGGTCGCCGGGCTCCCCGTAGGCATTGAACGGCGCGTACAAATCCACACCGTCATAGCCCCATCCACGCTTCCCAGGGAAATTTGCGATGGGCATCAACTCAACGTGCGTCACTCCCAAATCTTTTAAGTAGTCCAGGTGCGACTCGGCTGCTTTCAGCGTTCCTTCCGGCGTAAAGGTACCGATATGCAGCTCGTAGATGAGCGCGCTGGAGAGCGGCGGCGCTTGCCACCCGCTGTCGCTCCAGGCGAACAAGGCGTGATCGACGACCCGCGACTCGCCGTGCACACCGTTCGGCTGCCACTGCGCGCGAGGATCGGGGAGCGCCGGCTCCAGACCATCGATCACGAACCCATAGTCCGTGCCATGCCCAGCGGTGGCCATTTCTCCGGACCACCAACCCCGCTCCTTCTTCGCCAGGGCAAATCTCTCTTTTCCGACCTTGACCTCGATGGTGCCGGCTCGAGGAGCCCAGACCTCAAACACGTGCATGCAAATTTCCTCCGGTGCGGGCTTCAGAGATGAATGACACCTGGTTGGATGCAGACGAAAGAAAAAATTACTTCTGTGCCGTCTCGATGCCGGCTCGGGAACCGGCCAGCTCGAAAGCAGCATTCACGAGCGCAATGTGGGAAAGCGCCTGGGGAAAGTTTCCCACCAGGCGCTTGGCCCCGGTGTCGTACTCCTCGGCAAGCAACCCAACGTCATTGGCCAGCGACAATACCCGCTCAAAAAGCTTTTTGGCATCGGCGTCCCGGCCTTGCAGCTTGAGGGCACTCACCATCCACAAACTGCAAGCGAGAAAGACTCCTTCGCCGGGAGGAAGACCATCCGAGACCTTCTCCGTGTTGTAGCGCAACACCAGGCCACCGGACATCAAGCTGGCTTCGATCGCCTTCAGCGTGCCCCGCACGCGCGGATCTTCAGGAGGAAGAAATCCCACCATAGGCATAAGCAGCAAGGATGCATCGAGGTGTTCGGAGCCGTAGCTTTGCACAAAGCTGCCCAATTTCTCGCTATATCCCTGCTTGCAGATCTCATCGTGAATCTTTGTCCGCACCTGCTGCCACCTCTCCACTGGAGCGCCGGCATGCAACAGCCCAGCCGCCTTGATGGCCCGATCGAACGCAACCCAGGCCATCAGCTTGGAATAGGTAAAGTTCTGTCTTCCCCCGCGTGTTTCCCAAATGCCCTCATCGGGCTCCTGCCAGATGGTTTCGAGATGCTCCGTCATGCCCCGAAGCATGGCAAACGAAAGTTCCCCCTCTTTCCCGAGCCGGCTCAACGCGTGATAGAAAGCGGCCATCACTTCTCCATAGATGTCGAGCTGCAGCTGTTCTGACGCTGCATTCCCAATGCGCACGGGTTTGGAGTCTTCATAGCCGCTAAGCCAGCTTATTTCGCGTTCGGGGAGATAGCGCTCGCCGGCTATGCCATACATGATCTGAACCTGATCGGGACTGCCGGCAATCGCGCGCAGCAACCACTGCTGCCAGGCTTTTGCCTCCTGGTAATACCCGCCGTGCATGAACGCCTGCAAGGTGAACGTCGCGTCGCGCAGCCAGCAATAGCGATAATCCCAATTCCTGGAGCCACCCAACTGCTCAGGTAGCGACGTGGTCACCGCGGCGACGATCCCCCCGGTCGGCTTATAGGTTAGCGCTTTCAGAGTGATCAGGGAGCGCTCCACCGCGTCCCGGTAAGCTCCCTCATAGCTGTTGGCAGCCGCCCATTTCTCCCAGAACCTCTGCGTCTCCTCGACCGCCTTACTCACATCGATGGCACGCGGTACATGCAGATGCGAAGGGCCATAGGTCATCACGAAATCGACACTCTCCCCTGCGTTCACGGTGAATTCACTCACGGTGGTAAGACCTTCGCCGGTAAGCGGCGCCGCCGTCCGAAGCACCACCAGATCGGGGCCCGGCGATCGCATGGATCGCGCCTTCACCCCGCGTAACCCAGGGCACGGTGGTCCCGTAATCGAAGCGCAACGACAGTTCCATCTTCATCGGCGCCCTTCCGCGAATTCCCTTCACGATGCGCACGATGTCGGAATTGGTGCCGCGAACCGGCATGAAATCGATCAGCATCACCGCGAAATCATCCGCCTCAAACGTCGTTTCGAGGATGAGGGTATGATCCCGGTACTTGCGCGTCGTCTTTTCCACCTTGCCCGCAGGCGCCAGCATCCAGCGGCCGTTATCCTCCGATCCCAACAGGCGGGCAAAACACGCATCCGAGTCGAAGCGCGGCCAGCAAAGCCAGTCGATCGAACCGTCCAGGCCGACCAGCGCGGCTGTCTCGCAGTCGCCGATGACGGCGTAGCTTTCAATCGGAGCATATGTCGATTTCTCGATATCTATCATTCTTTTTACGATCCTCGACCCTGGTTCAAAAGCGTTGTGAGTTCAATTCTCGCACCAACCGGCGGGCACTTCGTGTGCTGCGTTCTTTGTTCTTCGAGCAACATACGGGAACCGGCGGATTGAACCGCTACGCCGGCAATAAGAGACTCTAATTCTCTCCGCCCTTCACCTGGCCGTACTCCAGCAGAGTAACCATCAGCACCCCGCCACAGATATTGCCCAGCGTTGCCGGCAGGAGCCATGCGAAGTACCGGGAGAGCGCGAGCTGATGATCGAGAACGGCCGCGAAAATTTCGCCACTGGCCGCAATGCAATGGGCAAACCCTCCCAGTCCGACGACAAACGTCAGCAGCCAGATAAGCATCACCGAGCCGGTGATGGAGTGGCTGCCACTCACCAGCCAGGCGACGAGCGCAATGATCCAGCCGCCGATGACACCGCTCCAGAAGACGTGGCTCGCGGTCACACCGGCAGCTTCCAGCCCGATGCGCGTCATCGCAGCTACGAATTCCGGACGAAGAGCCCCTGTTCGCACCGCGAGCAGCGCGAACAGGAAGGCTCCCATAACGTTGCTGGGAAGAACAATGGCCCATAAACGCAAAGTCTTCAGGCCATGACGCCGTTCGGCCAGCATCAGCGCGACGGGGTAGAGCGTGTTTTCCGTAAAGAGTTGAGCCCGGCCGAGAATGACGGCGATGAATCCGATGGGATACAAGAGGTCGGCAATGAACCTGGCGGCTGGGCTTTGCCCTAGCTGAGCGATCACGATCGACGTGCTCAGGGCGGTCAGCCCCATGGTGATTCCGCCGGCCAGCCCGGAGATAAAAAGCCCGATCGCCGAGCGCTTCAGCTCATGGCGCGCGTTGCGCGAGACCTGCTCATAGATGTCGTCCGCCGTCGGCCGGTCGAGATCGGTTTGTGTCGGGGCTCCGCCCGCGCCGCCCTGCGGTTCGGGCTTCTTACTTAACCTGCGTAGGGGCACGAACGCTCCGGTCTAAAGCCATCAAACAGGTACGATATGCCAGCAAGGATTGGTTGTGTGCCGCCGTTCTCTCCATCGCGCAGCTCCCTCGGCTTATACCAACTGTCTGATCGCTTTAAGGAATCATCGGCTAGTACAGCTCTCGACGCAAGCTCAGGCGGGTGGCGCCAAATAATGAAGCCGCTTCCCGGTGGTACATTCATCTCTGTTAGATTCCACGCCCAGGCAAGCTGATAAGGAGGGCCCTTGTTACTCGCAACATTTCGTGCAGCCGCTCTTACTTCCTGCAAAAATCGCTGCCACATCGCGCCGTTGCTGCTGTGCGCCATGGTGGCCGCCTCGCCCTCATCCCTTCCCGCGCAGACGGCAGCATCTTCCTCCGGGGCTTCGACCGTGAGCATATTGAAAGCGCCTGATATGGACAAGCTGATGCCGGCTACGGTCTTCTTCCGCGGTCAGGTAGCGAGCGTCCAGGCGCGTAATTCTGGTGGCATCAAACTGCCGGATGGCATGTTTGTGCTGGCCGCGCTGGTCGACACCTCGGGATACTCGACCGGCATCCAGCAAAAATATCAAGCCTACCTCATCACTGAGGTGACCCTCAACATCAACGGGCGGACGCTGAAGCCTGGTGCTTACGGCGCTGGCTTTATCGAAGGAAACAGATTCGTCGTGATGGATCTCGGGGCGCACGACCTGCTCACTGTCGGCAGCAAAAGCGATGGCGGGTTGAGGCGGCCTATGCCCTTGCAGGTCCTTGCCGATACGACGCCGAACCAATACCGGCTTTACATCAACCGAAATTACGTGGTTTTGTCTCGCGCCACTGGTCAGTAGGCTGGGGAGAGAAAAAGAGCCACACGGAAGCGTGTGGCTCTTGCTGAATAGGCCTGACTTACTGCGGCACGGTCTCGACCGCATGGTTGCCATGGGTGATGGCGGCGGAGCATGTAGGCTGTCCGGCCGCTTTGAAGGGTGTGTTCTGCACGGCTGAGAGCACTCCGTTGGCAGGGTTCAGGAACAGGCCCGATACCGTGTTGCCGAGAAAGTTCGCGGTATAGATAAATCGACCTTCTGACGGTTCGATGAGAATGCAGAGCGGCCCGGCATCCACGGCATAAGTTGTCGAACCGGCAATCTGCGTGGCATTTCCGGTAGCGCGATCGATGGCATAGGCGCTCACGTCGTTGGCATTGTAGTTCGCGACGTAGGCATAAATGCCGCGGGGATCGACCTCGACGGCATCGGGAAGATTGTCCGTCTTGAAGGGGGTCTGCATGGCGATCAACGTTCCGTTGAGCTGTATCAGAAAGCCGATCAACTGATTGGCGGCGCCATCGGTGACGTAGAGGAACTTACTCGTGGGATCGCTGGCAATCGCATTGGGAGCCACGCCGACGGGATAGGTCCCAATCAGGCTGAGGGCGCCGCTGGAGCCGACCTGAAATGCAGAGATAGTGGCGTCAGTTTCGTTAACCGCGTAGACGTAGTTGCTGCTGGCCAGCACGTTAACGGCTACCGGATTATTTCCCACGGGGAAGAAGGCATTGGTGCCATTCGCGACCGGCGTGCAATTATTTCGAGGGCCAAGGCCCCCAGTGGAATTGATGGGGAAGACCACCAGCGCCCCAGGCCCGGGAATATTGGTGCTGTAGTCCGGCTGGTAAGTCTCCACAATATAGAGGTAGGTGCCCGCCTTGTTGATCGCCAATTGAGTCGGGTAACTGCCGGGCATGTTGCAAGTCTGCTGTGGGTAAGGCTTGCCGTCGGTGCCGATTGCGAATTCCACGACCGTATTGTTGTCGTGATTGACCACGTAGAGGTTCTTGCCATTCGCCGAAGCTACGTCGGCCACGGGATTCCGGCCGCCGGAAGAATAGGGCGAGTCAGAATCGGTATCAACGCTCCCGCTTGCTATCCACCTTGTAGACGTTGATTTGCCCCGGGTTGCTCTTGGAGGATGTGACGTAAAGAAAGTCGATCGTATTGGGGGGTCCGCACGCAGTAACACCGAATCCCAGACCAAGGGATACAACCGAGGCCAGTGCGATCCGGCCGAATTTACTCAACTTCATGCGCTTCCTTCATCCTGGCCCAACGAACCATGGAGCAGGGCTGCAGCTCGCAGCAGAGCTATGGATAGAGAGTCTTTTGAGTCCCACTTGCATTGTAAAAGCTCAGGTCGCTTTCAGCCACCTGAGCCCTGAAGCCTGAAAGCCTTAGAACAACGTACCGCTGGCGGTGCACCAGGTCGGGTTGCCGGGACCGGTGAAGGAGGTGTTCTTCCGCAGCGTAGTCAGGGTTCCCGTGAGCGAGTTGATCACCGCACCGGTGATGGTGCTGTCGGCATAATTGGCCGTGTAGAGATACTGGTTCGATGGATCCTCAATAATGCATTGTGGAGCCGAGCCTGCGCCAAAGATAGTGGCGGTCCCGCTGGCTCCGCCGGACAGGGTCGTCAATCTGCCCGTAGTCGGATCGATGAAGAATGCGCTTACGGAACTTGCCGGGCTGGTTGGCGTGAGATTGGGTCCCTGGTTCGCGAGATAGAGGAACTTGCCCTGATGGTCGACAATCATGGGTCCCGGATTGGCGACAGTGCCGGAGTTGTTCACGGCACCGCCCACCAGCGATTGGAGCGCACCGTTGGTGCCGATCGTATAGGGCAAAATCAAGCCCGGGGGGTTGACACCTTGCCCCGCATCGATCAGGTATATGTACTTGGTGCTGGCATAGATAAAGCTCAGATCCTCAGCCCCGGTGGGGATGGGAGTATTTTGCGTCAGGGTCAGCTGGCCACTGCTGTTCGCATACACGAAGACTGCCTGAAAGGGATCGAACGCGCTCCCGCTGCCCTTCTCGATGGTGTAGATGTACGAGTTACTCGGAACCACGACAAAGTTGATCGGTGAGCTGCCTACCGGGAAGTAAGTAAGGTTGACGCCAGTCGTTGGATTCTTAAACTGCTGGTTGGTGATCAACGAGAGCCGGCCGGTATTGGGGTCGATGTTGAAAGACTGTGATGTCTCCGCAGATGGTGGCGGGATTCCCAGCTCACATAGCCCACGCAAGTCGTGGGATCGGGGACCTGGGAATCAAGCACGAATAGATGAGTGCCGGACGAGTCCGTCTGGATCGAGATCGGATAGTTGCCCTGGCTGGTATAAGTTGTCTGGAAGCTCAGTGCACCTTGTCCGCCGACGGTGAAGAGCGAGATGTTTGGTCGACGGTATTATCCGCAGCTTACTCGCGGAGGAACAAGCCGCCTGCCCGGTTCCGCCGCAGCCTGCGTTCAGCACATAGAGAAACTTTCCCGCATTGGCCACCAGCGCCTTGATGGGATTGGCGCCGCCAGAGCTATAAGGAGAGTTGTGTGTGGCGGTCAGATTGCCAAGGTTGTTATCGATCTTGAAGCCGGAGATCTGATTATATTGCTGGCCGGTGACATATAAATAACCGACTGTATGATCCGTACTGCAAGAGGTCACTCCCAATCCCATTCCCAGGGATACTGCCAAGGCCAGACTGATCCGGCCGAATTTCCTGAACTTCATGCGTTTCCTTCATCCCCGTCGCTGTCGCGGTCTAGGGCTGCCTTTGCAGCTAAAACTGTATAAAAATTGATCCTAGTGCTAATTGTAAAAGCTAGAACCACTTTCGGCTAGCGTCTCCTGCAGGTCTGCTCGGAGAGAGCATGCTCACGCAGCTTTTCCGTCAAGAAAAGCTGAACAGCCCTCGAAAGCATATCGCAACAGGGGAGACGCTCTTGAGCCTCCACTTCTAGACCGGGACCACGCTGTCCGCTAGTCTCCGGTTGTCGAGCTTGCGCATTTTTTGCCACGGCTGGAAACCATCGATCCCGCCGGTGCGGCGCGGATCACCATACGCGGCAGGAGTTCTCCGGGTACATCGGCGCGCCTTTCTTGCAGCTGAATGCCTTGCCGAACTCGTCGAAATTTTGCACCGCGCCGTTCACCCGCCATCTGCCCGGGGGAATGCGGATCCGTCAGGGCTCGACTCCGCGCGGCTTGTTCGCGCACGTTCTCGCACCAAACCTGGCCAAAGGCGAGAAAGAACCGCTGCGCCGGCGTATAGCCGTCGATCTGCGGCGCGACCGTGCCGGGTGCGTTGGCCAAAGTAGCCATCAACGCCGCGTAGGCCAGGCGAAGCCCGCCATTATCCGCCGTATTCTCGCCCAGAGTCAGGCTGCCATTGAGCTTTTGCCCGGGCGCAGCCTCGAAGTTGCCATACTCCTTCACCTCGCAATCCGTGCGCTCGGTAAAGGCCTTGCGGTCGGCCGGGCTCTGCCACTCACGCACATTGCCGTGACCGTCGAATTTGCTGCCCTGATCGTCGAAGCCATGCGTCATTTCATGGCCGATCACTACCCCGATGCCTCCGAAATTGACCGCCGCGTCTTTGGAGAAGTCGTAGAACGGCGGCTGCAGAATGCCGGCGGGAAAGTTGATGTCGTTCATGCCTGGGCTGTAGTAGGCGTTCACCGTCGGCGGAGTCATGCCCCACTCCGTCTCGTCCACCGGCTTGCCCAGCTTGTCCAGGTTGCGGCGATCCTCATACACGGTCGCGCGGGCCACGTTTCCCAGCAGATCATCGCGCTTGACCTCCAGGGTCGAGTAGTCACGCCAATGCTCCGGATAGCCGATTTTGTTGCGGATCAGCGCCAGCTTTTCCTCCGCATTCTTTTTGGTGGCCTCCGACATCCAGGGCAACTGCTGAATATCCTCAGCCAGCGCCGCTTCCAGCGCCGTGACCAGTTTGACCATGTTCTCTTTCTTTTCCGGGCTGAAGTACTTCTTCACCCAATCCTGCCCCACCGCTTCCCCCAGCGCCTCATCGGTAGCGCGGGTGCAGCGTTTCCACCGGGGCGCGATCTCTTTCTGCCCCAGCAGCTCACCGGAGAAGAAATTGAAGTTCTCCTGCACAAATGCTTGCGACATCCATGGGGCGGCGTCGTGCAGGGCACGCCAGCGGAGGTAGCTCTTCCACGCCTCCAGGCTCTGGGTGTCAATCTGCGCGTTCATGGCAGTGAAGAAGCCCGGGGTCATCACATTCAGGGTCTCGAAGGAACCCATGCTTATGCCATGCAAGTAGGCCGGCCAGTCGAAGTCCGGCGTCAGCTTGCCCAGATCCGCGAGCGTCATCATGTGATAGCGTTTCGCCGGGTCTCTCAGGTCCGTCCGGCTCATGGAGCCTTGCGCCAGCGCGGTTTCGATCGCCATGACGCTCTGCGCTTCGCTGGCGGCTTTCTCGGGCGTGTCGCCGGCCAGCTGGAACATCTTGCGTCATGTGAGCCACGTATTGATCGCGAATCTTCTGCTGCCGCGGATTCTGCAGCAGGTAGTAATCGCGGTCCGGCAGGCTGAGACCTCCCTGGCCGGCTTGTGCGATTTGCCGCGTGGAGTCCTTCTGGTCCTGGCCCACGCCGAAGCTGAAGAGTCCGCTGATGCCATGCGGTATCTCGAGCGTACCCAGCAGCGCAGCCAGTTGCTTCTTGTCGCTGAGCGCGTTGATGGCGTCCAGAGCGGGCTGGAGCGCCGCCACTCCCTTTTGGTCGGCGAGCTGCGGTATTCATGCACGCGGCGTAGAAGTCGCCATATTTCTGTTCCAGTGCAGTCCGCTTCACGTCCGGGTTCGCCGCTGTTTCCAGCTCGCGATAGAGAAGCCAGTCATTTCTCTCTCTGAGCTCATCGAACTGGCCCCACCGGACCTGGTCGGGAGGGATGGGATTGTCTTTCTTCCAGTTGCCGCAGGCGTACTGATAGAAGTCGGTGCAGGGATCGGCTGTCTTGTCGATAGCGGTCAGGTCGAAGCTTTGCGGAGCCTTCGGCTCGGGCGGGGCTTGGGCTGGCTTGTTTTGCCCATGAGCCAGACAGGCACAAAGCAACACGCGCAACGACGATTTGGAGTGACCTCATATAGCTGCCTGGGGGGTAGGAATTGTGAACTTGATCAGAATATCTTCACGTGGAAGGTCAGGTACTTCTTGGGGTTCTCGCGGATGGCCGCAATCGAGCCCCCGCGTCTCCGTCAGCGACTGGTCGAGGTTGTTGTAAAGAGAAGGGTTGACACACCAGTTGCCCGATGGTTCCTTGACCGCTGTCAACCCGGTTCAAGACCGAATCGAGCTTGTCGACTGTGTCTCGCAGCTTGGCAGCGAACTGGGGATCCTTGGCGATCATGCCCAGGCCGCCCTTGCCGGCATTGATGTCGGCGAGCAGCTGGTTGGCGTTGGCTACGGACTGGTTCAGGTTGTTGGCCAGCGTCTCGTCTTTCAGGAGCTTGCCGATCGTACCCTTCCCCTCGTCCAGTTGAGTGGTCATCTTGTCCAGCTTGGCCACGGTGTCGTTGATGTGGTTGTACATGGTGTCGTCAGCCACCAGCTTGCCGATCGAGCCTTTGCCGTTGGCAACGTAATCCACCAGTTGCGACAACTCGTTCAAGGTAGACACTGCTTTGTTGTAAAGGTCAGGATTGTTGATCAACTCGCCGATCGAGCCCTTGGTCGAGTTGAGCGAGTCGGCAAGGTGGTCGACCTTGGCCAGGATGGTATTCAACTGCTCGATCGTTCCCTGGCTGGACTTGATGACATCGGAGAGGTTGGGAGTTTCGTTGGTTTTGAGCTCCGCGCCGTTCTGCACTGGCGGACCGGTCGCGGTCTTGCTGTTGATGTCCACGACGGTATCGCCCAGAACGCCGATGGTCTCCAGGCTGGACGTGGAATCGGTACGCACCGCTGTCTATACTTGGCTCCGACCTTATCGGTCACCTCGACCGGGGTGAGCTTGCGCGCGGGCACGATCCCAATTTTGGTCACGGTGCCGACCGTATAGCCTTCGAGGTTGACCGGAGCGCCCTCTTTGAGCCCGGCGGCATTCTCAAAATAGGAGCGAAGGACGATCTTTCCCGGGAATATGCCGCCCGTGCTTCCTGTCATGAGAAAGATGAGAGCAGTCAAGGCTGCCAACGCCACGATGACCAGAACGCCCACCTTTAGTTGTGACCACTGGACTTCCTGCTGGCTTGGCACAGACCCCCTCGGGTTGAAGCGAGTGCAGCGGCGTATTCCCCGCTGCGACTGAGCATATCAAATGGCGCTTTTGCCCGGCTCTTGCGCCGGTGCAAGGAAGCCGGAGGAGCCCTCTAGCCTTCCATCACCACGGTCGCCATGGCCAAGCTGCCGGTATGGGTGAGGGAAAGCGAGATGGCGCGCACGCCGAGTTCCTTGGCCAACAGCGCAGCCCGCCCGCGAAGTTCGAGAACCGGCCGCCCTCCCGGGTTGCCGCGTCACCTGGAACTCATTCCAAGTGACCCCCCGGCTGATGCCGGTGCCCAGCGCCTTCGCTCCCGCCTCTTTTGCCGCGAAACGGGCCGCGAAGCTTTCCGCGCTGACCCGCTTGCGGCTGCAGTATGCGATCTCATCGATCGGTATAAACGCGGCGCAGAAAGCGCTCGCCGTAGCGTTCGATCGAATGCGCGATGCGCTCCACCTCGATCAAATCCACGCCTGTGCCGATCAACATGCTGACCACATTACCATGGGATCACTTTCGGTCATCCTAGCCCACCCGAAATGTAACCGTAACGGCTAACCGACGTACCTGTCCTGCTGTTCAAGATTGCTCGTACGAGGCCGATCAAGCTAACCAGCGAGGTATATTCAAAGTTCGCGCAGCTGATTGCTGACACACTTATGTCCGATACTTTATTAGACGATGTTCTCTACTTGACCGCGCTCTTGCCGCGAAGACCAGTCCCTGGTCGTGCCCCGGCTCAGCGGAATCATTCCTGATTGTGGAGCCTGGATCCGCAGCCGCTCTTACGTCGAGCCGGGCACGGCTCGCTTTGTTTTTGAGTTTCCCCGCGACATCTGCGTTGAAATCTACAGTGCGCTGGTCTCGGTCGGGCTTCAACTCACTGCGAGCTTCTCATCTCCTGCTGACGGAGCTTTGCCGCTGCACCCCGCATCTCTTCGATCTCTCTTCGCGGACAGTTCCCGGCGGTGGATGGAGCGACTCTGGACGCCGCCACGCGCTACATCTGTTCGCTGCGAAATCATCAAGGTGCAACTACAGATCTGGATGGTCAAAGGACGAGACTGGAAACCCAGCTCGCGCAGCAACCAATGCTTCGCCGCCTGAATAGCGTCGTGTCACCCGGCATCCACCAGCCCATAACGGCGTTGCCAGGCCTCTCGCAGCCGGTTCCAGACCCTGCTCTTTTCCTCCTCCGTCACCTCGCCGGCAGCCGGCACAAACGACGCTGACTCCGCCTTCGCCAGCTCCAGAAGAGCACGGTCGCGTACCAGGTTGGCTACGCGGAAGTCCGGGATCCCCGCTTGCCGCGTGCCAAAAAACTCTCCTGGCCCGCGCAGTTGCAGATCCAGCTCGGCCAGTTCGAATCCGTTCTGCGTGCGCACCATGGCTGCCAGACGCTCCACCGCCTGGGGTGAGATCTTTCCGCCCGTCATGAGGATGCAATAGGACTTGGCGCTTCCGCGCCCCACGCGCCCACGCAGTTGATGCATCTGCGCCAGCCCAAACCGCTCCGCATGTTCAATCACCATCATGGTTGCGTTTGGCACATCGACCCCGACCTCAATGACGGTGGTGGCAATCAGCACATCCAGCTCCCGCCGCTGGAAGCGGCGCATGATGATCTCCTTCTCGTCCGCATCCATCCGTCCATGGAGCAGACCGAGGCGCAGACCCTTCAGGGCGCCCGCTTTCAACTCCTGATACATCTCGGTTGCGGCCTTCAGCGACGGGCGAAGCGAGAGGAAACTGGTTTGAACAATGAACCGGAGCTCCCGGCTTTGCCCTCTTTTTCGCCGGGCCGGGGCCGTTCCAGCCTCCTGCTCCGCCTCGCCGGCAGCGAAATCCAATTCCGGCTGATCCTCTTTCGCGCCTTCGATGACGGGATAGACCACGTACGCCTGGTGCCCCAGCCGCACCTGTTCCCGCACCTGCTCCCATACTTCGTCGGCCATGTCGTCGGAGACCTGGCGGGTGAGAATGGGCGTGCGGCCGGGAGGCAATTCGTCCAACACGCTGAGATCGAGATCGCCGTAGAGAGAAAGAGCGAGCGTTCTGGGGATGGGCGTTGCGGTCATGACCAGGACATCCGGTTCGCCCGCGTTGGGCTTCTTCATCAACCGGAAACGTTGCAAGACACCGAAACGATGCTGTTCATCGACCACCACCAATCCCAGCTTGGCGAAATCCACGCGCTCCTCGATCAGGGCATGGGTTCCGATCACCAATTGTGCCTCGCCGCGCGCGATCATCCCCCGGTTGGCGCGTTTGCGGTCCTCGTCGAGCGACCCGGTCAACAGCACCACTTTGTAGCGCTGCTGCGACCGTTCCAGCAGCTTGCGCGCTCCCAGGAAGTGCTGCGTAGCCAGGATCTCCGTGGGCGCCATCAGGGCCGCCTGGTAGCCGTTCTCGATGGCCACCAGCATCGCCTGCAGGGCCACGATGGTCTTTCCCGATCCCACATCGCCCTGCAGCAGCCGCCGCATCGGTTCCGGCGCCCGCATATCGGCCACAATCTCGCCCAGGGCGGTCTTTTGCGCCTTGGTGGGGTGGAAGGGCAGCACCTGCCGTAGCGCCGACCGCACGGCTTCATTGGTCTCGAAGGGAATCCCTTGCCGCTGGCGAAATTTCTTCCGCTTCAACTCCAGGCCAAGTTCGAGGTAGAAGAGCTCTTCGAATATCAATCTCTTCTGCGCCGGCGTGGCCCAGGACTGGAGCTGGCTCATAGGGGTTCCCGCCTCCGGGAAGTGCGCCCAGCGCAGCGCATCTTCGCGGCTGGGCAGCTCCAACCGCCGGCAAAGCGCCTGGGGAAGGGTCTCCGGGATTCGCCCTTTCATCTCTTCCAGCACTCTCCAGATGACGCGCCGCTGCCAACGCGAAGCCAGCTTGTTGCCCAACGATCTCATAGACTGGCGTAATGCGGCCTACCTCCAGCAGCTTGGACTCCTCGTCGTCGTGGTCGTCGGGCAGCACTTCCACCTGCGGTTGGATCATTTTGAAGCTATTGCTGCTGCGGGAGGCCTCCACTTTTCCGTATAGGGCCACCCATTGTCCGGCTTTGAACCGGTCCTTCATGTAGGTTCCGTGAAACCACATGCATTTCACCTTGCCCAGGCCCTGGCTCACGGTCATCTCAAAGATGGGCATGCGCCGGGTACGCAGCAGAGTCATGCCGCGCACTTCGCCGATCAGGCTGGCCATTTCGCCCGGGACCAATTCCTCGATGGCTTGCGGGCGCAGGCGATCCTCGTAGCGGAAGGGCAGGTGGTAGAGCAGGTCTTCAATGGTTGCGATGCGCTTTTCCTGCAGCGTCTGGGCGATGCGGGGCCGATGCCCTTGACGAACTGCAGCGATGTTTCCAGAGTCAGTAGCACATCAGAGATGCTATCAGTGGGCGGGGCGCGGGTCCGGGGCGCGGTCGCACCCGCGCCTTGTAGGCTGAAGCAGCAAAGGGAGCGGGGCAGCCTCGGTCCCTCGGGACAGGGAAATCCTGGAGGTTCTGCCGCTCGGCCCACGGTCGACGTGCCACCGAAGGCCCACAGCCTGTCTCAGCCAGGTAGAAAGGACCGGATCAGCGGTACTCCCTGGCAACAATGCCGGGCCGCCGCTTCTGGGAAGCAGCGTCCAGCATGCAGACGCACTTGGCGTCCATATGCTCGGCCATTTGGAAAACCTTATCGAGTTTATCCGTCCAGGGACGGCTTACTTCCACATCGTAGCAGCAGAGATAGTCACGCGAAGACAGAGCAATTTTGTGTGTACTCATAATGATTACTTGTATACGTCAGCACCGGCGTCCCGGAAATGCGCCAAAGGGGGCAGCAAGGATCCCCGTTCGATCGCCAATCTGGTTACCTCGGGGTGAGCCGCCTCTTCCCCGGGATACTCATGAGACTGTATCTGCAACGGTTAGCTCGCGGCGCGGCGCCGGCGCCGATTCCCAGCCTGTAGAATCGCACGGTGAATGACTCCGCCCAGAGCTTTAGCTGCAGCCAGCGGATCACCATTGCGATTGTTCCGCGGCTGGTGGCTTTGCTGTTGCGGGTACTCCATCGAACCTTGCGCTACGAAGTAATTGTGGAGCCGGGGGCCGAGCCGGCAACACCGCCGGCTCTCCAGGTGTGGTGTTTCTGGCACCGCTGCCTTATTCCGTGCGCTTGCTATTTTCACGCAGATTTAAGCCGGCGGTCCTGATCAGCCGCAGTTTCGACGGCGAATTGATTGCGCGCACGATTGAGCAGCTCGGCTTTCTGACCGCGCGTGGATCCAGCACGCGATCCGGAGGCAGCGGCCTGTTGGCGCTCGCCAAGGCAGTCGAGCGTGGGCACCCGGCGGTCTTCACCGCGGACGGCCCACGCGGCCCGGTGTACAAGGTCAAGCCCGGCGCCGTGAAACTGGCCCAGCTCACCGGCTACGCCATCGGCATCTTCTACGCGCATCCGGAAAAGCGCCTGGCTGCTGCGGTCCTGGGATCGCTTCCTGATCCCCAAGCCCTTCTCTCGCGTGGCGATCAGCTGGGGGCGGAATATCGATGTGCCCCAGAGCGAGCGACCCGATCCTGATCGAGGCCAAGAGGCTCGAGGTGGAAGCCGCGCTGGAACGCGCGCGCCTGAATGCCGAGCAGCACTTTGGCTTAGTCAGGCGATGAACATGCAATCGCCGTAGGAAAAGAAGCGATAGCCGGCTTCCACCGCGTGCCGATAGGCAGCGAGTGTGTGGTCTCGTCCCGGCAAACGCACTCACCAGCATCAGCAGCGTCGACTGGGGCAGGTGGAAGTTGGTGAGGAGTGCCCCGACTACGCGGAAGCGAGAGCCCGGGGAGAGAAAGATGCTGGTCGTGCCGCTGTGCGGCTCCAGCCTGCCGATACTGGCACAGTGCTCCAGCACGCGCACCGTCGTCGTGCCGGCGGCAACGACGCGCCGTCGCTCAAGCAGCGCCCGATTCACCTCCCGGGCCGTTTCCGCAGGCAGAGAATACCTTTCCGAGTGGAGCCGGATCTCGGACACCTCCGTCACCCGCACCGGTTGAAATGTCCCCAGGCCGACATGGAGCGTCAAGTAAGCAGATGAGAACGCCTCGCGCGCGGATCCGCTGCAGAATTTCAGGGGTGAAGTGCAGTCCGGCGGTCGGCGCGGCGATCGAGCCGCGGGGACGCGCAAAGACAGTCTGGTAACGCTCGCGATCCAGCGGCTCGTCCTGACGGCGAATGTACGGGGGCAGCGGCACATGCCCAAGAAGCTCCAGCCGGGCGAAGAAATCGTCTACCGGGGCGAAGCGAAGAAGACGTTCGCCGAACTCGCCGTCGGCTGCGACAGTGGCCTGCAATAACTCGCGCCCATCCGGCGCCGCGAAGACCAACTCCTGACCCACTGCCATCCGGCGCGCGGGGCGCGCCAGTGCAAGCCATTCCCACTCGCTGACCTGTTCGGTCAGCAGCACTTCCAGTTTGCCGGCTTTCCCCAGGCGCACTCCGAATAGCCGTGCCGGGATCACGCGGCTGTCGTTCAATACCAGCACATCGCCCTCGCGGAGCAACTGAGGCAGGTCCTCAAACCACGAATCCTGCCATGCTCCGCTCTCCCGGTTCAAGGCGAGCATGCGGCTCCCCCCGCGTTCGGCTGGCGGTTGCTGCGCGATCAGCTCTGGTGGAAGCTCGAAGTCGAAGTCGGAGACCAGCACAGATCCGATTGTATGAAAACGTCGCGGTATCCTCAAAGAGGGAGATGAGGTCACTATGGGGACAACGACCTATATTCCCGTTGAGGTCTATCTCCGATCCTCATACGAGCCCGATGCGGAGTACGTGGATGGGGAGATCGAGGAACGCCCCATGGGAGAATTCGATCACGCGTTATGGCAACAAGCGATCCAAAAGTGGTTTTGGCAGCATGAAAAAGAATGGGATATTCGTGGCCTGCCGGAGTTGCGGGTCCAGGTCGCTGCGACACGGTACCGCGTTCCCGATGTCACCGTGCTTGACCGCAACCAACCCACCGAACAGATCATCACGCGTCCGCCGATTGCTGTTTTCGAGGTTCTGTCGCCCGAGGACAGCTTGCAGCGTCTGAAGCGAAAACTGGAAGACTACCGGGCAATGGGAATTCCCGAGATTTGGGTCATCGATCCCCAGGACAGCACCTTTTATCGCTATGCAGACCTACAGCTCCTGCGCAACGACTCCTTCTCCCACGCCGAAAAGGGGATCGTGTTTGACATGAATCAGCTTAAGAATCTGCTCGACTGAGGAGCTGGCGGGGCAACAGGATGCCAGCGGATGTCCGGGAACCGGATTTCGCTATAAACTCGTCAGACGATGGCCTCGCCGATCAAATCTTCCCCGCAGCCAACAACGCCAGAGGCAAAGAAGCCCGCTGTCTTCCTGTTGGACGCGATGTCATTCATCTTTCGCGCCTATCACGCCATGCAGCGGCAGCGCCCCATGTCCACGCGCAGCGGCGTGCCTACGGCCGCCACCTTTGTCTTCGTCAACATGATCAACAAACTCCGCCGCGACTTCCAGCCGGAGTATTTCGCCGCCGTCTTCGATATGAGCGCTCCCGTCTTTCGCGATGAGCGCGCGCGCAGCATTGGCACCGTGCGCAAGTGGAACATCAAGACGCAGACCTTTGACGAACTTGATTACGCGGGGTACAAAGCGAACCGCAAGGAGATGCCCCCGGACCTGGCGCAACAGTTGCCATTCATCCGCCGTTCGCTCGAGGCCTTTCGCATCCCCATCCTCCAATCCGAGGGTTTCGAAGCCGACGATGTCATCGGCACCCTGGCCCGGCAGGCCGCCGAAGAAGGCCACGATGTCTTCGTGGTTTCGAATGACAAGGACATGCTGCAACTGGTCACGGGCCAGATCAAGGTGCTCAATCCCGTCAAGGACAACCTCATTCTCGATCGCGAGAAAGTGGTGGAGGTATTGGGAGTGGCGCCGGAGCAGGTCATCGACGTGATGGCTCTGCGGGGAGATTCCATCGACAATATTCCGGGCGCTCCGGGAATTGGAGACAAGGGCTCGGTGGAACTGATCCAGCAGTTTGGCAGCGTCGAGTCGGTGCTCGAGCATGCCTCCGAGGTCAAGCGCAAAACCTATCGTGAATCGCTCGAGAACAATCGGGAAACGGTCTTGCTCAGCAAGGAGCTGGTGACCATCCACTGTGAGGTGCCGGTCCCCCTCGAGCTCGAGAACATGCGCACGCAGGCACCGGATGTGAGCGCCTGCCGTGCTCTTTTCAACGAGCTTGAATTCACTACCATGCTCAAGGAGCTGGCTCCGGAAGAGCAAGCGACACCGCTCGCCATCATTCGCGACCCGTCGCCGGAAGAGATCAGCCGCTTTCTCTCATTGGCCCGCAACCAGGGCTTCGCGCTGGCCTTTGACACCACGCTGCTGGAGGTCGCTTCGGAACAGGTAGGGGAGGCGGAGAGCGAGGCGATTGAGGAGGAAGAGCCTCAGCTGAAGACCATGTCGCTCGGCCTGTTCGATGAACCCCAGCAAGCTGCCGGCCAGAAACCGGCCCCCAGGGGATTGAAGATCGCGGTTTCCGCAGAGCCGGGCCGGGCACTGGTCTTTTGTCTGGATGCGGACCAGGAGGATCGTGCTGGTGGAGTTCAGGAAACGGAGGCGCTGCGCGTCCTGCGTCTGTTGCTGGTAGACGAGCAAACACCAAAGACGCTGCACGATCTAAAGGCCGCGTTGCGCATTCTAGGGCCGCATGGGGCGGGCCACGGCTTGCGCCTGGCGGGGCCGGTTGATGACCTGATGCTCTATTCCTATCTCATCAATCCAACCCACACTACGCACCCCTTGGCCGATGTCGTCGCACGCTTCAGCAGCCGGGCATTGCCGGGACCGGGTGATGATCTGCTCCCCGAGTCGGCGCACGCCATCCGTGCCCTCGCGCCGGTGCTCAAAGAAGATGTGGAGTCATTGGGAGCCGGGCAGGTGTATCGCGACATCGACTTGCCCCTGGTTCCGGTCTTGCTGCGGATGGAGGAGGCCGGCGTGCGCATCGACCGGTCCGTTCTCTGCGGGATGGGGGAACGGCTCACGGTGGAGATGCAACGGGTGAGCGAGCAGATCTTCGAGGGCTCCGGTCATCGTTTCAATATCAATTCACCCAAGCAGCTGGGAGATGTGCTGTTCAACAAGATGCACCTGCCCAAGCCCCTGAAATACGGCAAGGGCAAGGTGGTCTCGACGGCCGTCGATGTTCTGGAAGAGCTGGCGGAGCATAACGAAGTTCCACGCCAGGTTTTGCAATACCGGCAGTTGGCCAAGCTCAAGTCCAACTATATTGATTCATTGCCGTTGCTGGCCGATGCTGAAGGCCGTGTCCACACCACGTTCAACCAGGTGGGCACGTCCACTGGCCGCCTGTCTTCCACCAATCCGAACCTGCAGAATATTCCCATCAAGACGGAGCTGGGCCGGGAGATCCGCGCGGCGTTCATCGCGGCGCCGGGAAATGTGCTCATCTCCGCGGATTACTCTCAGATCGAACTGCGGCTGATGGCGCATTTCTCCGAAGACCCTCTCCTGGTGCGAGCGTTTGCTGAGGGACAAGACATTCATACGCTGACTGCCTCGGAAGTCTTTGGCATCGCGCCCGAAGCAATGGACAAACAAACGCGCGACCGCGCCAAGGCCGTCAACTTCGGCATCGTGTACGGAATCTCTCCCTTTGGATTGGCGCAACAACTCGGCATTGAGCAGAACGTAGCCCGGCTTTACATCGAAACCTACTTCGCGCGCTACAGCGGGGTGCGCAGCTACATCGATCGGCTGCTCGAAGAGACGCGCAGAGAGCAGCGGGTCCACACGCTCTTCGGCCGCGTTCGCCCGATCCCCGATATGCAGAGCCGCAATGCGAATCTGCGAGGCTTTGCGGAACGCACGGCAGTGAATACTCCCCTGCAGGGAACAGCGGCGGACCTGATCAAGATAGCCATGATCCGCATTGACCTTCGTCTCCGGGAAGAAAAGTTTGAAGCGCGGATGACGCTGCAAGTGCATGACGAACTCCTCTTCGATGTTCCGGAGAAGGAAGTCGAGCAAGTGAAGCAACTGGTGCGGCATGAGATGGAGACGGTGATCGAACTGAAAGTGCCGATCGTGGTCGACTGCGGCGCGGGCCCAAACTGGCGCGACATGAAGTAACGCTCGGCCTGCGTTGGGATATAAGCGAAGCGCTGGGTGCCCCACGTTCGCGCCAGCGTACGTGGATTTCCTGTTACGCGACATCAGACAGGACAGCGTGTGCGGCTTTCATTAAGGAAAGCCGCATGGAGTTTGACAACGCCACCAACCTCGACAGGAAATCCGGGGTACGTGGGACGATAATGATTGGTTTCCACTGCTTTCCCTGGAGGGCTCACCCGGGTACAGGTCTAAGCAACGGTGGGGCTGCGCCCCATAAGCGCTAACTTGTTTAGGGTGTTTTTCGTCAAAACTCCGACAAAATCGTCATCCTGAGCGGAGCGCCTCACCGATTGATCGCGTGATACAGCGTTTGCTGGCGCGGAGTCGAAGGACCCCGGCGGCGCTTATCTAACCCATGCTGTTCGGAGCTTTTCAATCACCGAGCCCGCACCGGGCGGGCCCGCTACGGTCTTTCCCCTGGGGCCGAGAACCGAGAACTTACTGGCATCTTGCTATGTCCGGCGCCTACATCTACATTCTCGGCAGCCATACAGGCACGCTTTACATTGGCGTCACCAGCAACCTGTATCTCCGTGTCATGCAACATAAGGAGGGCATGTGGGAAGGTTTCACTGCGACCTATGGCTGCAAGCGCCTGCTCTACTTTGAAGGCTACGAAGATATTCGCACAGCCATCACCAGGGAAAAACAACGCAAAGGCTGGCGGCGCGCAAAGAAGCTCAACCTCATTCGCACCATCAATCCCGAGTGCAAAGACCTGGCACAGACCTGGGGATGGAAGATGATTACAGTGCATGAAAAGATGTACCCGTGACCATCAAGTGCGGATCGCAGCAGATCCTGTTGTCGGGCTTCGGTGGTCGAAAAGCTCCGAGCAGCATGGGTAAAATAAGCACCGCCGAGGTCCTTCGACTCCGCGCCACAAGCACTGTGTTACGCAGTCAATCTGTCAGGCGCTCCGCTCAGAATGACGATTCTGTGGGAGTTTGACGAAAAACATCCTAAACAAGTTAGCGCTTATGGGGCTGCGCCCCGTCTTTCTCTTTCCCACGTACGCTGAGGCGAACGTGGGGCGCCCGTCCGGCTCTCTTAGTGGAGGCTTGGAGGGGGCTCGTGGATGTGGTGGATGATGATCGTGTCACCTTTGAACTCAACCTTGTCATAGTCGCGTCCCACGCTATCGATGTAACAGCCGCAGTCGGTGTTCGCGTGGTGGGCCTGTTCAATGCCCTCCGTCGTCCCCTGCAGGGCAGCCTTGGCCTGGATCAACTTGGACTGGGCGTCGGCAACGGCCTGGTTGGCATCGGCCAGCGCTTTCACTTCAGACGGCGTCAACTTCTCCGTGCGTATCGGAGGCGTGCTTGTGTCCGGCGCAGAAGCGGCAGCCACACCGGGAGTCTGTGTCTGAAGTAGGGCGAACAAAAGTAACACGGTGATCATGGCGCTCTCCTCCTTCAATGATAGAGCGGTTTCACAGTTACTGTGGCTCACGAGGATTGTGAGGTGTGGTTTTCTTCGGGGGAAAACCACGTAAAGGCCTACTGCTTCGGTCTATACCTACTATGAAACCGCTCTAGCCGCTTTCAAACCCCAATCTCCACCCGGATGGCCTGGGCGATGCGCTCCGCATGTTCGCGCATCTGTTGCTCCGACTCCGCTTCAATCATCACTCGCGCCAGGGCTTCGGTGCCGGAGTAGCGCACCACCACCCGGCCATTGCCGTGCAGATCCGTCTCCGCCTGCAGGATGCTCTCGACCACGGCAGGGATCTGGTCGAGCGGCCGCTTTTCGCGCACCCGCACGTTCACGATCACCTGCGGGAAGACGCGCAGATCGCCCAGGAGTTCGTGCAGGGGCTTGCCGGAACGGGCCAGCAGATCGAGCAACAGCAGCGCGGTCAGCAATCCGTCGCCGGTGGTGCTCCGGCGGGGAAAGAGAATATGGCCCGACTGCTCCCCTCCCAGGCTGGCTTGGTGCTTTTGCATCATCTCCAACACATATTTGTCGCCGACCGGAGCGCGAAACATCCGGATGCCGCTGCTTCGCAATGCGGCCTCCAGCCCCATATTGGACATGGTCGTGGCCACCACCAGGTCGCCGGCCAGCTCGCCCTTGGTCTGCATATCGCGCGCCGCCACCAGCATCACCGCGTCTCCATTCACCACCCGGCCTTGCGCGTCGGCGAACAACGCACGGTCCGCGTCGCCATCGAACGTTATGCCCAGGTCCGCGCCCAAGGACTTTGTCTCCCGGGCCACGACTTCAGGATGCAGGGCGCCGCAGTTCTCATTGATGTTTCGCCCGTTGGGGGTCACATGCGTAAAGTGAATGTCGCCCCCAAGCGAGGGAAAAAGCTCGGACGCAATGACCGCCGCGGCTCCATTGGCGCAATCGATCACGATCCGCTTGCCGGCGAGGTTCAGCCGGGGGACAACGTTGCGCAGAAAGGCCTCGTATTCCCGGCGAAAATCATCGCCCGCCGACGGTGCGCTTAGACTCTTGATTTCCGGCGCGGGCATCTCCTCCAGGCGGCGAAAAATCTCCTGCTCAATCTCCATCTCCGTGGCGTCCGGCAGCTTATAACCGTCGCCCCCAAATACCTTGATCCCGTTGTCCTGCCAGGGATTGTGCGAGGCGGAAATCACCACCCCGGCAGCGAACTGATGTTTGCGCGTCAGATAAGCCACGCCAGGCGTGGTGATCACGCCGGCGCTCAGCACTTCGGCACCCCCTCGAGACAGGCCGGCAGCAATTACAGCCGAGATCCAGGGGCTCGATTCGCGAGTGTCCGCCCCCAGCAGCACTCGAGGCGCAGGGAGAAGCTTCTTCAGGGAGAATGCCAGCGCAACGCCGGTGGCAAAAATAGTCGGTTGGTCCAGCGGAGCCTCTCCCGCGACTGCACGAATACCGTCCGTTCCAAAGAGTTTTCTCATGAGTCGCTTGGCGGTAACTTCCTTTCGAGGACCCGGCTGGTGAGCGTACTGCCGGCGAATCGCGTGGTCAGCAGGCTGCCCTCGCGGGTAGCCGAGGCGTCACGGATCAGGACTCCTGCCTCGTCGAAAACCAGGGCATAGCCACGATTCAATACCGCCAGGGGAGAGAGGGTCTGCAGCCGCCCCTCAGCATGCGCATGCCGGGCATTACATCGCATGAGAAGTTCCTTTTCCGCCCGGCCGATTCGTCCATCCAGCATGACCAGCCGCTCACGCACCATGCGCATGCGGTGGCTTACATCCTGACGCAGCAGACGGGACTCGAGTTTCTGCAACCTTTCCGCCATATCGCGGCTGTGCTGGCGCCAGGCTGCGTCCAGCTGGTACTGCAATTCATCCACGCGCTGCTGGCGGCGCGCCCAGGCATTCCTCAGGCGCGCAAAAGCCGCCGGCGCGGAAAGCCGGGCGAAGCGCTCATGGGCGCGCATCAGCAGGTAGCGGCAGGCGTGGGTCAGGCGCCGGTGCAATTGCTCCAGGCGTTCCTCCACCTTATGCTGAGCCTCGGTCAGAAGCTCCGCGGCGGCCGAGGGTGTGGGCGCACGCAGATCGGCGGCAAAATCGGCGATGGTGAAGTCTGTTTCGTGGCCCACGGCGGAGACCACCGGCAACTGCGAATTGGCAATGGCTCTGGCCAGCAACTCGCTGTTGAAGGGAGCCAGATCTTCGAGCGAACCGCCGCCGCGCGCGATCACGATCACGTCCACCGTCCGCGACTGGTTGAAAAATGCGATGGCCGCCGCAATTTCAAGAGCAGCCGTTTCGCCCTGCACCGTAGAAGGATAGAGCTGTACGTGGAGCGCCAGGTGTCTACGCCCAGCCACATTGAGGAAATCTCGAATGACCGCGCCGGTGGGAGAGGTAATGATGCCGATACAGTGAGGAAAGGCGGGCAGGGGCCGCTTGCGATCCGCGGCAAAAAGGCCCTCTTTTTGCAGCCTCGCTTTCAACTGCTCGAAGGCGATCTGTAACGAGCCCGCGCCCACCGGCTCAACAAACTCGGCCACCAGCTGCATCTGGCCGCGCTGCTCGTAAACCGAGACCCGCCCGCGCACCAGAATCTGCTGGCCGTCTTCCACCCGGAAGCGCAGCAGCATCGCCTGGCGGCGAAAGAGCACCACCGGCAGTTGGGCGTCGCCGTCCTTCAGCGTGAAGTAAAGATGGCCGGAAGGAGCGGGGCGATAATTCGAGACTTCGCCTTCCACCCACACATCCGCATACTCACGCTCGATGTGGTTTCTTACTTCGCCGACGAGCTGGCCGACGCGCCACACCCGCCGCAGGTTGGCCGCAGCCTCCGGGAAAACCAGCCCAAGCTGGCTCAGTGACTCCTCCGGATTGGCCACAGATGCCTCCACCAAACGTCGAGTCTACACGCGGTGCAGTCCGAACAGAAAACCCGCTCCGCGGGCCCCGGTCACCCCTATCGGCGAAAGCGGGAGAATAGATAGAAGACCAGGGACAGCAGGATACTCACCAAAACCGAGGTTCCCAAAGGGAAGTACACAGAAACGTTCTTGCCCCGGTAGGAAATGTCTCCGGGAAGCCTGCCCAAGGGAATGCCGGTGCGGCCCAGCAACAGCAGCAAGCCCCCCGCCACGAGCAGGACCAATCCCAAACCGATGAGCAGCCGGCCCAAATCATTCATGGCTCTATCCTATGGCTCGATCCTTGAGGAGGCCTAGCCTTGGCTTAGCCCGGAGGTCAAACGGCGAACCTTACGTTGTCGCTACTCGTCTCAGCGGGGGCCAACGGGTCCCCTGTCGATCAGGCTGGTCAATTCCGCGAGCAGGACGAGCAGCTGCTCGGTCGCGACTTTGCCCGGCAGGATCGGCTGGCCAAAGACCTGTTCCGCCTCCCGCGCCAGCTCTGTACCCCGGGGTAGGCCGAAGGTGCCCAGCACCCCCGCCAGCTTGTGGGCGGAGTCCACCGCGCGCAGCCGTGTCGCCTCGTCCAGCCGGTCGTTGCTCCAAAGCTCCCCCGCCTCCTGGAGCAGCGCTGCGCGTTCCACCACGGTGTGCCTGCTCCGCTCCCACAGGGCGGAGAGCATGGTCTGCAGCTTTTGCTCCGGGCTTTGCGCCTCCGGCGACGGCGGCAGGGTAGCAGCGGTCTCGTCTCTCTTATTCAAAGGGTCAACCATCCTCTCTCCAGCCTAACGCCGTGGAAATCTGCCGCGCCAAGGTTAGAGGATCAAATGGCTTGAACAGGGTGGCCGCCACTCCCATTTCGGCAAATCTGCGTTGATCTGGGCCATGCACCTTCGCTGTCAGCAACAAAACGGGAATGTGGGAGGTCTGACCGCTCGCCTTGAGTTTGAGCAGGGTCGTGGGCCCGTCCATCTCCGGCATCATGACGTCCAGAAGAATCGCATCCGGCTGCTCCTTGCGGGCGCGTTCGATCCCCTGCTTGCCGGAACTGGCGAGAAGAACCTCCCAACCGGCGATCGTCTCCAGGCTCATGGCGGCAACCTGGCGTATATCGTCTTCGTCGTCGATGATTAGGATACGGCGCGTCATAGGTCTTTCTGAGTGGTGTTCAGGTTCTCGGCGGCGTTCCCCAGAACCTTTCAAAGACTGGTGGGAGCGTTCCCATCCCATCCCAGGGGCACCTCGGTTGTTTCAGGTTGCTGGCGCAGCATGGATAGTACCAGCGTCTCTACATCCTGTGGCTGAACCCGCGCCTTGGTCAGGAACTGCGTGGGTCCAAGGCGAAGCTTTTTGCGTTCTCCTTCGCTCAGGTCCTGGGCGGAATAAACCACCAAGGGGAGCTTTTTCATCTCGTTTTGCTGGCGCAGCCAGTCGACGATGGCGAAGCCATCTCCATCGGGCAGGCTAATGTCGAGGATCAGCAAGTCCGGTCGCGACGCGATACACAGCTCCATGGCTTTGCGTTGCGTGGCGGCGTGATGTACCTGGACGCCGGCGCGCTCGAAGGTGGCCAGGATGACCTTGGCCAGATCGGCATCATCTTCTACCAACAACACGCGCGGGGGTCTCTCTTCCCCCCGCAACACCCGGGAAAGCGCCGCCAACATCGAATCTGTCTCCAGCGGCTGCTGCAGCCAGGCATCCGCGGATTTTTCCACCTCGGGATCGTTGAGGGCGCCGAAGGCGCTCAGCACCACCACGGGAATAGACGCCGTGCGCAGATCGTCGCGCAACAGGCGCAGCGTTTCCCAGCCATGAAGGCCGGGCAGGCTCATATCCAGCAGGATGGCATGGATCGGGGTTTGCCGGGCCACGATGAGGGCTTCCTCGCCGGTGGCCGCCTCGAGCGCGGAATAACCATGCTGCCGCAGGCTCTCAACCAGAACGGCGCGAGTTTTCAGGTTCTCATCGCAGACCAGGACGGAAGTTGTGCTTACCGTAGGGGAGGTGGAGCTGCCGGCATGACGCAACGTATCCCCTTCCCGCGTGACCGAGGGCAGGAACATGCGGAAAGTGGAACCGCGATCTTCATTGCGTTCCGCCCAGATGCGGCCGCCGTGCTGGATGACGATGGTGCGGCAGATAGCCAGCCCCAGCCCGGTTCCGCCCTTCTGTCTTGCGTCCGAGGCGTCGACTTGCTGGAAGCGGTCAAAGATCGATTCCAGCTTGTCCTTGGGAATGCCACGGCCGTGATCGCGCACGCTGACGGTGACTCCATCGAGCAGCCGCTCGAGCGAGACAGTAACCTGGGACTGGGGCGCGGAGAATTTGATGGCGTTGCTGAGCAGGTTGGTCATCACCTGTTGCAGCCGATCGGGATCCACTTCTACCTGCACCGGCCCGGAGTCAAGTAGCAGTTGCACCTTGGCGGCTTCCGCCATGGGCGTCATGGCATCGATGGCCTGCTTGGCAAGCTCTTCCAGGTCGCAGTTGCGATAGGTGAGGGGCGCGCGGCCCGACTGCATGCGCTCCAGGTCGAGGATGTCGTTGATGAGGCGGACCAGCCGGTCGGAGTTGCTGACCGCGATGCGCAGCAGGTTCGACGCCTTATCGCCCATCTCGCCCAACAGTCCCGTCGACAGCAGGCCCAGCGATCCGCGAATGGAAGTCAGCGGGGTGCGCAGTTCGTGGCTGACGGTGGAGACGAATTCATCCTTCATGCGGTCGAGGGCGTAGCGCTGGCTGATATCGCGGAAGCTGAGCACGCTGCCCACCGCCACGTTGTGCTCGACCATGGGCGTGACCGAGAACTCAACCGGGAAGGAAGCGCCATTTCTGCGGTAAAACACATCTTGCCCGCTGGTGCCCTCGCGCACCAGAAAGGCACGGCCGGTGCGGCATTGATCGGAACAGTTCTCGCGGTCTTTTCGCTCTTCGTGCACCACTGAGTGCACGGTGCGGCCGATCAGATCGAAGGCGTGGGCGCCGAGCATGCTGGCCGCTGCCGGATTCACAAAGACAATACGGCCGGCGGAGTCGGTCCCGAAGATACCGTCGGCCACCGAGTTGAGGATCGATTCCTTCTGACGGTTCAACTCTTCCAGGCGGCTCTCTTGCGCTGAGCGGGCCATAAACTGGCCAATGGAAGCGCAGACGGTTTCCACCGTGGCCATCATTTCACTATCTTCCCGTTGCTTCTGGCGGCTGAAGAACTCGACCACGGCGATGACCTGGTTGCCGACGCGGACGGGAACTCCCCACCCGGTGACCAGCCCGTCCGCCAAGGCAGACTTGCCACGCAGGAAATTGCCACTCTCCTGCAGGTCTTCAATCCAGCATGGGCTCTCCGCCGCCCAGATCTGGCCCGGCAGGTCCTTGCCCTTCTGCAGCACGCGTCCGATGCTGTCGCGATGAAACTCCGCACAGGCTCGATCCGGAGCGTACCAGCCCGCCAGATAGCGCGTGTGATGGTCGCTGCTGACGAACCAGAGCCCCGCCATATCGAAGCCCAGATTGGTTCCCAGCGATTCCAGCATCGCCGGCAGCGCTTCGTCGGATGTGGTGGACTCACCCACCACCTGGCTGACCGCGAGCTGCATCGCCAATCTGCGCTCGCGCTGATACTGGGCAGTGACATCGCGGAAGATGCAGCGTACCGAGACAGGTTCGCCGCGGTTCTGGCGGCAGCTCATGCTGGCTTCCAGCTCGCGATACATCCCGTTTGCATCCTGCACCCTTAGATTCGCGCGATCGATGCGCTCGCCGCGCAGGGCGCGGTCAAACAGGGCCGCGGCATCGTTTTGCATCTCCGGCGGAAAGGCAGCCTCGAAGCTGACCAGGCTTTCAAAGGCGGCGGCACTCTTGCCAAAGCATGTCTGCCAGGCCGGATTGACGTACAAGTATTTTGCGCGCGGGCTCAGGGTGGCAATCATTTCCTGCGAGTTGTCGAACAGGTCGCGGTAGCGCTCTTCACTTTCGCGCAACGCATGCTCGGCCCGCTTGGTCGCTGTCAGGTCGGTCGCAATGGCCAGCAGCCCGGTCAACGCACCTTCAGCATTTCTTACCGCGGAGAGATAAACCATTGCGGGAAAGGTGGTCGCGTCCTTGCGGCGGCAGAGGATTTCAAAACCGCGTACCCGGCTAACCGGGAAGCTGGTGACGTACTGTACGTAGTGCTTCAGCTCGGCCGAGACGCTTTCCAGGTCGATGGCCGGAGAACGCTCCAGGCGCGAAACCAGCAGCTGTCCCACGCGCTCCAGTTCGCCTTCGGGAAAAAGATCGTGGGCGTTGAGCTGTCCCACCACCTCGTAAAAACGGTAGCCGAGCATCCTTTCGGCGGCGGGATTGAAGATCAGGAGGTTGCCTGCGAGGTCGGTCGCCAGAATCATGGGACCGGCGGAGTCCAGGATGCTTCGCTGCAACTGGGCGACCTGTTGCACCTGCAATTCCTCTTCATCCTGCCGGGAAGCGTCGAGAAAGGTGTGGACGCAGAGAGCGATCAACAGCACCTGGGCACAGGCCCAAGCGATCACGGCGGCGGAGAAAGTGCCGCCGTGACCGAGCAGCAGCACCAATCCGCCGTAGGCGGAGAGCAGCAGCGCAACCGCGAAAAATATGGTGGACGGGAGCCTATCTCGAAGCCAGGTCACGCTTACTCGATCGATGCGGGTCTAATTGATGAGCTCTCGCCAAGTCAGCCCGTCCCAGCGGGAGGGACGGCCCTGGCCCATGCTATCGGTATCTATCCGGAGTATACGGCGACTCATTTTGGACCCAAAGTGCCTAGATGTAGTCAACGTAAGCATGCAGGGAGAACTCACGCACCATCAACGGATCGGATCGGGGGAAACCTGCAATGGATGAGCAGCGCGTTCTATAGCTTACGGTCGCTGACGCACTTGCTCTTCTTCGACGTTAACGGCGGTGGAACGGAATTACATTAGCACGGCTCTCAACAAACCTGTCAGACAGGGCCGACATACGGCCCAGGGACCAGAATGAGAGGAAAAGCACGACATAAACCAGACCCAGTATCGTGAGCGTCAGAGACACGGTGGAACCCCCGGGAAGTTGATGGACAACTCATCTGGGGGATGCCTCGAAGTATACGTGGAAACCATAGAAAAAGAACGGGCTTGCCTGCCACTTTAGTACTACGACAGATTGCGCCATAGTGGACCAAACACACGGCCTGGCCGCCGGGGCAAGCTTTCTGTCCCAACTCGCATCGCGCCGCCCCGGATGTTATGCCGTGACCGGCTCCAACAAGCGCGACCAGCGGCGTTGCTGCCGTTCCGCAAAAGCCTTCTTATGATAGGCATAGCCGGTGATCAACGGCAGCGCAAGGGTGGCTTCGCTGTAGACCATCTGCTCGAAGGTAGTGTCCACCTTGCCCCAGGAGCTGGCTTCCTTCAGGGTGCTGGAGGAGAGAGCGCCGTCGCGCACGTCGGCGACCGTGATCTGGATCGCATACTTGTGCATCGGGGCATCGACCCCGAGAATCTCCGCGGAAACCACGATGTCCTGGGCGAAATTCTTGGGCACGCCGCCGCCGATCATCAGCAGGCCGGTGGTCGGGTTGGCGATCTTCAACTGCGTCAGCTCGTAAAAGTCCTTGACCGAGTCGATCGACACCTTGGGTTTGTCGCCGCGGCCATGCTGGTGCGCCACCAATCCAAAGCCGGCCGAGCAGTCGCTAAACGCCGGCACGAAGATCGGCACATCCATTCTGATAGGCGGCGAGGATGATGCTGTCGACCCCTCCTTTCGCCGGCGTCTTGCCCTGCTTCTCCAGGTAAGCGCCCATCTCGCGGATAAATTCGCGCGAACTGTAAGGGCGCGGGGCCAGCGAATCGGCAATGATTTTGCAGGTCTCGTCGCACAGGCGCAGCTCTTCTTCGTCGATCAGGGTGTCGTAGATGCGATCGATCATCAATTCGCGCAGGGTAGCGTCTTCCGTGCCCTGGCGGTAGAGGTCGTCGGCGATCCAGTGCTGGTAGCCAAGCGCCTCGAAGAAATCCTGGTCGACGATGTTGGCGCCGGTGGAAACCACGGCGTCGACCATGTTGTTGCGCAGCAGGTCGACGAAAATCTGCTTCAACCCGGCGCTGATCAGCGACCCGGCCAGGCAGAGAATCACGCCGCAATCCTGGTCGCGCAGCATGCGCTCGTAGATGGAAGCTGCCCGGGCAAGATCACGGGAGCTGTAGGCCATGGACTGCATCGCGTCAACCAGCGAAACGACATTGTGCTGCTTGATGTCGATGTGCCGGATAGGGGAGGTCAAAAGCTCTTTTTTCGTAGGCATAACTCTTCAAGGATATTCGTTTTCAGGCGCTGCGGTTGTTAAATTCCGCGGTTAGCGCGGGCAGGAGCGCGACCAGCAGGGTAGTCAGATCCGTCTGGGCGCGCGCTCCTGTCTCCATGACTTCCTCGTGGTTGAGCGGCTGATCGAGAATGCCGGCAGCCATGTTGGTGACACAGGATATGCCAAGCACCTCCATGCCCATATGCCGGGCAACGATGACCTCATGGACAGTAGACATGCCCACCAGATCCGCTCCCCAACTGCGGAAGGCCCTGATCTCCGCCGGCGTTTCAAAGCTGGGGCCGGAGAGGCCCAGGTAGACTCCCTCGGAGAGGTCGATCCCGTGGCCTTTGGCCACGGTTTGCGCCAGCAGGCGCAGCCGTTTGGCATAGGCGTAGGTCATGTCCAAGAAGCGTTGTCCCAGCCGGGGATCGTTGGGGCCGGCCAGGGGGTTGCGGCCGGTAAGGTTGATGTGATCGGAGAGCAGGACCAGTTGACCCTGTTTCAGATCCAGCCGGACGCCGCCGGCTGCGTTGGTGACCACCAGGGTCGTGATTCCGAGGCGTCCCAGGACGCGCACCGGGAAGGTCACTTCATCGGGGCTATATCCCTCATAGGCATGGACGCGGCCTTGCATGACCGCCACCGGCGTGTCCGCGACGATTCCCACCACCAGGCGGCCGCTGTGCCCCTCCACGGTGGGCTGGGGGAAATGTGGAATGGCAGTGTAGGGAATGGCAACGGGGTATTCGATCCGTTCCGCGAACGAGCCCAGGCCGGAGCCGAGCACGATGGCTACCCGCGGCGTGACTGCGATACGCTCGCGGATCGCAGCGGCTGCTTCTTCCGCCTTGGTGAAGATGCTTTCTGCCAATGGCTCCCCTTTGTACCCAAAACTGCCCTTAAGCGAAGCGCTGTGGACTGTGCTGGGTGCCCCAGGTTCGCCCCAGCGTACCCGGGGACGATAATGGTTTGTTTCCAATGCTTTCCCAGAAGGGCGCAACCGCACCTAATTCCCCGTCATAACGGCAAAAAACGATGGTGGGGGCTTTGCCCCATAAGCGCTAACTTGTTTAGGATGTTTTTCGTCAAACTCCCACAGAATCGTCATCCTGAGCGGAGCGCCTGACAGATTGACCGCGTAACACAGTGCTTGCTGGCGCGGAGTCGAAGGACCTCGGCGGCGCTTATTTTACCCATGCTGCTCGGAGCTTTTCGACCACCGAAGCCCGACAACAGGATCTGCTGCGATACGCACTTGATGGTCACGGGTACATCTTTTCATGCACTGTAATCATTTTCCATCCCCAGGTCTGTGCCAGGTCTGTGCCAGGTCTTTGCACTCGGGATTGATGGTGCGAATGAGGTTGAGCTTCTTTGCGCGCCGCCAGCCTTTGCGTTGTTTTTCCCTGGCGATGGCTGTGCGAATATCTTCGTAGCCTTCAAAGGAGAGCAGGCGCTTGCAGCCATAGGTCGCAGTGAAACCTTCCCACATGCCCTCCTTATGTTGCATGACACGGAGATACAGGTTGCTGGTGACGCCAATGTAAAGCGTGCCTGTATGGCTGCCGAGAATGTAGATGTAGGCGCCGGACATAGCAAGATGCCAGCAAGTTCTCGGTTCTCGGCCCCAGGGGAAAAACCGTAGCGGGCCCGCCCGGTGCCGGCTCGGTGATTGAAAAGCTCCGAACAGCATGGGTAAGATAAGCACCGCCGGGGTCCTTCGACTCCGCGCCAGCAAACGCTGTATCACGCGATCCATCGGTGAGGCGCTCCGCTCAGGATGACGATTTTGTCGGAGTTTTGACGAAAAACACCCTAAACAAGTTAGCGCTTATGGCGCTTTGCCCCGCCTCTTTCGTCCCACGTACGCCGGGGCGAACGTGGGGCACCCCTTCGCTACACCGCCAGACTAACGCAGCAAAACGCTGACGATGGCCGCCGACATCAGGTTGGCCATGGTTCCGGCCATCATCGCGCGCAGGCCCAAGCGGGCGAGGTCGTTGCGCCGGTTCGGCGCCAGCGCTCCAATGCCGCCGATCTGCATGCCGATGGAGCCAAGGTTCGCGAATCCGCAGAGCGCAAAGGTAGCGATGGTGAAGGAACGGGAGTCGAGCGAAGCCTTCTGGGCGCCCAGCAGTGCATAGGCCACCAGCTCGTTGATCACCGTGCGCGTGCCCAGAAGATTGCCGACCAGATGCGCGCTCATGCCACGGGATGCCGATGAGCCACGCGACGGGCGCGAAGATCACCCCCAGGATCAGCATTCAGGCTCGAAGGGAACGGAATGTGATGGCCGCCCAGCCAGTTGTGCATGCCGCCGCAGCATCCCATTCAACAGCCCGATCAGCGCCAGAAACGAGATCAGCATGATGGCCACGTTGAAGGCCAGACGGCCGCCGTCGATGGTGCCGCGGGCAATCGCGCCCAGCAGATTTTCGTTGCGGTGCTCCTCGTCTGACGGGCATCGTGACCTGGCCCATGGTGGCCGGAGTCTCGGTCTCCGGCACCAGCATTTTGGCGACGAGCACGGTCCCCGGCGCGGTCATGATCACCGCGGCCAGCAGGTGCTTCGCCTCAATGCCGTAGAGAATATAGGCCGCCATGATGCCGCCCGAGACGTGCGCCATGCCGCTGGTCATGATGGTCATTAGTTCCGAGCGCGTTGCTCCGGGCAAGAATGGCCGAATGGTGAGCGGGGCCTCGGTCTGGCCCATGAAGATGCTGGCCGCCACGTTCAGCGACTCGGCGCCGCTGATGCGCATGGTCCGCTGCATGAGCCGAGCCAGGCCTTGATGACGATCTGCATCACGCCGATGTGATAGAGCACGGCGAAGAAGGCGGAGATGAAGATGATGGTGGGCAGCACCTGGAAGGCGATGATGAGCCCATAGGAGGAGTGCTGCTTGCCCAGTTCGCCAAAGACGAATCCTGAGCCGACGAAGGCATAGGCCAGCATGCGGTTTACCGCGTCTCCGGCCGCGGCAAGGCTCGCTCCCCGGCGTCAAAGCGCAGCACCAGCACGGCGAAGACCATTGCAGCCCGAGTCCCCAGACTGCCGTCGCCAGCGGATGGCTCTTCGGTTGGTCGAAAGCAGCCACGCCAGCAATAAGATTGCCACCAGCCCCAGCAACCCGGTCAATCGTCCCAAGCTGTTCTCCTTACTTCTCCCTGCGCAGGGCAAAACGGTGGGGAAAAACCTCATCGAAGCAATGGTCTTCCCAGCCGGACTCGCCGAGAAAGATGACTCTGGAGGCTGGCTGCATGAACTCGCTCAATACCTGCAAACAAGCACCACATGGGGGACTGGCTGCCTGGTTCAGGTTGGTGATCGCGCAGGCGCGTACGCGCATCTTGGGCCCGTGCTGCGCAACGGCGCGAACTACGGCGGATCGCTCCGCGCAGATGGTAAGGCCGTAGGAGGCGTTCTCCACATTGGCGCCGGTGACGATGGTTCCGTCTTCGAGCAGCAGCGCGGCTCCCACGCGGAAGCCGGAGTAGGGCGCGTACGCCTGGCGGGCGGCATCGGCCGCCGCCCCGGTCAATTGCGACACTTGTAAACCTGAAAATTCAGGTTCGCCTGCATGCATCGTGCCCCTGAGCGTACTGGCAGCCGGGCGGCGACGCAACAAAATCCGTGCTGTGAGCTTGTGGCAGGAGCTGGCTTTCCCCCGATCGCGATTTGCGGCCCGTGAAACGGCGGTGCAACAGCTATCCTTGACAGAGCGCTTATGGCGGCTAGAATGCGAACTCGACCTGTAGACAGCCAGACAAATCGTCCGGGAAATCCCCTGCCCGACGATGTTCTGGAGCTGTTCCATCCGCTCACGGCAGCCTGGTTTCGCGCCGTCTTCGAGCGGCCCACCGCGCCGCAGCGCCTGGGCTGGCCGGCGATTGCGCGCGGCGAAAACACCCTGATTCTGGCGCCCACGGGCACCGGCAAAACGCTGACCGCATTTCTCTGGTGCCTGGACCGGCTGATGTTGCGAGCCGCGCGAAGCGGCGAAGCGCGAGGCTGCCGCGTGGTCTATATCAGCCCGCTCAAAGCTCTGGCCGTCGATGTGGAACGCAACCTGCGCTCGCCGCTCGCCGGCATCGCCACCATGGCGCGGCAGGCCGGCGTCGCTTTTCATCCAGCCGGAGATCAGCATCCGCACCGGCGACACTTCGCAGAAGGAGCGCGCCGCTTCCGGCGGCATCCCGCCGACATCCTGATCACCACGCCGGAGTCGCTCTATCTGCTGCTCACCTCGGATGCCGCCGACGGCCTGCGCAGGGTGGACACGGTCATCGTCGACGAGATCCATGCGCTGGTGCCCACCAAGCGCGGCGCGCACCTGGCGCTTTCGCTGGAGCGGCTGGAGGCCATCACCGAGCGGCCGCGTGCAGCGCATTGGGCTCTCCGCCACGCAGCGGCCGCTGGAGGAGGTGGCGCACTTCCTTGGCGGAGCTGCCGGCGCAGGACCGGAGTCAGCGGATGCAGAGCCTGCCGCCGGCTGACCAGGACTCTTCCTATCGGTCGCCTACCGGCCCGTGACCATCATCGACGCCAGCGAGCCCAAGCAGCTGGAGCTGCGCGTCGAAGTGCCGGTCGAGGACATGGCGCGGCTGGGCCAGCGGGAGGAACTGCCCAGCGGCGCGGCTTCGCAGGGCCCGAAGCGGACTTCGATCTGGAGCGCCATCCATCCGCGGCTGGTCGAGATCGTTCGCGAGCGCCATTCGACGATCATCTTCGTCAACAGCCGCCGGATCGCGGAGCGCCTGGCCGGCGCGCTCAACGAGCTTGCCGGCGAGCCGCTCGCCCGCGCCCACCATGGCTCGCTCGCCGCGGCGCAGCGCTCGGAGATCGAAGAGCAGTTGAAGGCGGGCAAGCTGCGCGCGCTGGTCGCCACCTCCTCGCTCGAGCTCGGCATCGATATGGGCGCGGTCGACCTGGTGATTCAGATCGAGGCGCCGCCTTCGGTCGCCAGCGGCATGCAGCGCATCGGCCGCGCCGGGCATCAGGTGGGCGCCGCCAGCGAAGGCATCATCTTTCCCAAGTATCGCGCCGACCTGGTCGCCTGCGCCGCGGTCACCCGCGCCATGCACGAGGGCCTGGTGGAATCGACCCGCTTCCTGCGCAACCCGCTGGACGTGCTGGCGCAGCAGATCGTGGCCATCGTCGCGCAGCCTCCAGCGTCGCTGAGGCATTGCCGCGCCGCAGGAGACGCAGCAGCAGACCGGCGCCGCCGAGATTCGGCGTCGAAGAAGCTCTTCCGCGCTGGTCCGCGGCGCCGCGCCCTTCGGCAGTCTCAGCCGCGCGGCCTTTGACGGCGTGCTCGATCTGCTGGCCGGCCGCTATCCGTCCGATGAATTCGCCGAGCTTCGTCCCCGCATCACCTGGGACCGCACGCGCGACACGCTGACGCCGCGCGAGGGCGCGAAGCTGCTCGCCATCCTGAATGGCGGCACCATTCCCGATCGCGGGCTCTATGGCGTCTTTCTCTCCGGCGCCGAAGGCAAGCCGGTCCGCGTCGGCGAACTGGACGAGGAGATGGTCTTTGAAAGCCGCACCGGCGACACCTTTGTTCTGGGCGCGTCGACCTGGCGCATCGAGGAGATCACGCACGACCGGGTGCTGGTCTCGCCCGCGCCGGGCCAGCCGGGCAAGATGCCGTTCTGGCATGGCGACGCCGCCGGCCGGCCGCTGGAGTTTGGCCGGCGCATCGGCCAGTTGGTGCGCGAGCTGCGCGCGATGCCGCGCAATGCCGCGCTCAGCAGGCTGGCGCGCGAGCACGATCTCGATCCGCTGGCCGGCGGAGAACCTCATCCGCTTTCTGGCCGACCAGGAAATTGCCACCACCGCGGTTCCCGATGACCGCACCATCGTCATCGAGCGCACGCGCGATGAGCTGGGCGACTGGCGCGTCTGCGTGCTCACTCCTTTCGGCAGCCGCATTCATGCGCCCTGGGCGATGGCCATCACCGGGCGCATTCGCGCCAATGGCGGCCCCGATGTGGAGGCGATGTGGGGCGACGACGGATTCGTGCTGCGCTTTCCCGACATGGACGCGCCGCCCGACTCCGACCTCATTCTGCTCGATCCGGCCGAGGTGACGGACCTGGTGCTGCGCGCAGCTGAGCGCGACGCGCGCTCTTCGCGGCGAAATTCCGCGAGAGCGCCGCGCGCGCGCTGCTGCTTGCCGCGGCGCCGCGCGCAGGGCCGCGCCCCGCTCTGGCAGCAGCGCAAGCGCGCCTACGATCTGCTCTCCGTCGCCGCGCGCTATCCGTCGCTTTCCCATCCTGCTCGAGGCGTATCGCGAATGCATGCGCGACGTCTTCGACATGCCGGCGCTGCTGGAGACGCTGCGCGCCATCCGCAAGCGCGACGCTGCGCGTGCACGTCGCCGACACGCGCACGCCTTCCCCTTTCGCCTCGTCGCTGCTCTTCAGCTACGTGGCCAACTACATCTACGACGGCGATGCGCCGCTGGCCGAGCGCCGCGCGCAGGCGCTCTCGATCGATCAGGAGCAGTTGCGCGACCTGCTGGGCGACGCCGACCTGCGCGAGCTGCTCGACGCCGATGCCGATCGCCGAAGTGGAGGAGCAGCTTCAGGGCCTGCGGGAGACGCAGCGCGTGCGCTCCGCCGACGGCATCCACGACCTGCTGCTGCGTCTTGGCGATCTGTCGCGCGCGGAGATCGCTGCGAGCGGCTCGCGGATCCGGAGCTGGCCGGTCAGCTGGAGCGGCTGCTGCGCGCGCGCCGCGCTGCTCGAAATCAAGATCGCCGGAGCAAAAGCGCCTGATCGCCGTCGAAGACGCGGCGCGCTACCGCGATGCGCTCGGCATTCCGCTGCCGCCCGGGCTTCGCGCACGCGCTGCTGCAGCCGGTGGCGGCGCCGGTGCTCGAACTGGTTCGCCGCTTCGCCCGCACGCACGGTCCTTTTACCCTGCGCGAGATCACCTCGCGCTTTGGGCTCGATGCGCCGCAGGTCGAGAGCGCTTTGCAGCGCTGTTGCTAGCGGCCGCATTGTCGAAGGAGGATTCCGTCCCGGCGGCGTCCACCGCGAATGGTGCGACGCCGAGGTGCTGCGCCTGATCCGGCGAAAGTCTCTGGCCCGGCTGCGCCGCGAGGTCGAACCGATCGAGCAGCCGGCGCTGGCGCGTCTGGCCACCCACTGGCAGGGCGTGCTGCAGCGCCGGCGTGGTCTCGATGCGCTTGCTGGACACCATCGAGCATCTGCAGGGCGCGCCGCTTCCCGCGTCGCTGATCGAGACCGCGATCCTGCCCGCGCGGCTGGCCAATTATCTCTCCCGCCAGCTGGATACGCTGATCGCGGCGGGCGAAGTGGTCTGGTGCGGCCTCGATTCGCTGGGCGAGCACGACGGCCGCATCGCCCTGTTTCTGGCCGACAAGCTAACGACGCTGCTGCCCCCGCGCGTCGAGCCGGCGGCAGAGACTCCGTTGAGCCCGCGAGAGCTTGCGCTGGTGGAGCAACTGGGCCGCGAGCGGCGCCGCTTTCTTCGCCCAACTGCATGAAGCGCGCGGGCGGGGGATATCCGGGCGAAACGCTCGATGCCCTGTGGAACCTGGTATGGCGCGGCTTGGTCACCAATGACACCTTTCACGCGTTGCGCGCCTATGTTGCCCGGCCGGCTACTTCTCGCCAGCCCAAGCGCCAGCACAATCTGCCCTCCTTCCGCTCCCGGCGTACCACGCCGCCCAGCGGCCAGGGCCGCTGGACGCTGGTTCCCGCTGCTCCTCGCTTCGCGCGACGGAATGGAGCCATGCCATCGCCAACCAGTTGCTCCATCGCTACGGCGTGCTCACCCGGGAGTCGGCTGCGCGTGGAGAACCTGCCCGGCGGCTTCAGCGCGATTTACGATGTGCTCAAGGCGCTGGAAGAGAGCGGCCGCATTCGCCGCGGCTATTTCGTGGCGGGCCTGGGAGCGACGCAATTTGCCCTGCCCGCGGCGGTCGATCTGCTGCGCTCGCTGCGCAACGGTCCGCCGCTGGAAAAGCCTGAAATGGTTTCTCTCGCGGCCACCGATCCAGCCAATCTATATGGCTCGGTTCTGCGCTGGCCTGGAGCCGGTGAAGAGGCGGCGGAGGGCGCTCCGCGCCTGCTTACGCGCAGCGTCGCCGCGAGTGTCATCCTGCGCAACGGCGAACTGGTGGCCTATCTGCGCCGCAATCAACCGAACCTGCAGGTCTGGGTGCCCGGCGAGGAACCGGAGCGCTCCACGACGGCGCGCGACCTTAGCCTCTTTCTCGCCACCCTGGCTCAAGAAGAGATGTAGCGCCGCGAAGACCGGCGGGGCGGCATGCTGATCTCTGTAATTAACGGCCAGCCGGCGGCGCACCACTTCCTGGCCCGATTCCTGCAAGATGCGGGTTTTCATCCCGCGCCGCACGGTCTCAATTTTCGCCGTGCGCTGCTGCCAGGCCCCTCTCACCGCTGGGGCCGGGACCGGCGTCAGCTCCAAGGTGCAGTAGAGAGCCATCGCTTGTGCTGCACTTGACTCTACTGGCGTCCCTTGGAACAGCCAGCCCGAGTGCAATCCAAAGCGCTGTTGCGAAGCGGAGCAACTAAGCGGAATCCTGCAGATTCACACGAAATCCGGACTGAGCGCAGTCAGAAGGACTATGCGGGACACCTTCATTCGGCCGCGTTGCCCATGAACCCGTCCGAGTCGCAGACTAGTGGGGTTGCGACGGGTCCGGCTGCGGCGGCGGCTTGTTGTCGTCGCTTTTAGCCCCGAAGAACCTGCCGAAGAAGCCCCTCTTTCTTCTTCTGCTGCTGCTCGGCAGGGGGCGGGGCAGATCCCGGCGGGGGAGCTGCGCCGTCTGCTGCATGCCCGCCTGTGGCGGCGGCGGCGCCGGCTGCCCGTTGACCGGGAGTGCCGGGGGCTACGGTGGCCTGTTTGCCAATCCCAAAGATCTTCTGGAAGAGATTGCGCTGATCGCCGGCGCCCTGATCGCAGGTTTGCGTCGGCGCGGTTCCGTCGAGAAAGGCGGCGTCATAATCCACCGGGCAGCTGCTATCCGCAAGCAGGTTGGTGACCTTATCCAGCCGCACCGTCGAGACCCCATCGGGAGCGGACAAATTGCCGGGTATCGGAGTACTGCGGCAACGGGACGGCGCGCTTCATGAACTCCGCCCAGATCGGGGCCGCGGCTTGCGTCGCCCTCCAGCTTCAGATCGGTATAGTCGTCGTTGCCGACCCACACGACGCAAAGCAGGTTGCTGGTAAACCCGGCGAACCATGCATCATGGGAGGTGCCCGTCTTGCCCGCCGCCGGGGCGGTAAAACCCAAGCCGGCGCACCGAGCCGCCAGTGCCCGCGTTGATCACGTTCTCCATCAGCGCAAGGGTCAGGTAGGCGACACGCGGATCGAGAATCGGCTTGGAGTTGGGCGTGTAGTCGTTGAGCACGTCGCCATCGGCGGAGCGGACGGAGGCCAGCAACCAGGGATCGATTTCGACCCCGCCGTTGGCGAAAGTAGTGTAGGCGCCGGCCATATCGAGGGGCGTGGCGTCATAGGCGCCTAGCGCCACGGCGGGCGTTCCCCGGGCGGACTTGATGCCGGCATCGCGGGCCAACGCCGCGACGTTGTCGTAACCAACCATCTGCGCCAGCTCCACGGTCGCATTGTTGAGCGACTACTGCAGCGCCAAGCGGGCGGTCACCTCCCCGTGTATTTGGTCGTAGTGGTAATTGCCCGGCGATAGCCGCCCTCAAACGTCGTCAGGATCGTTGTTGAGCATGGTGATGGCGGTAAAGATCCCGCTCTGCCTGCCGGGATCGGGCGGCGCAGGATCGGCGGATACCAGCTCCTCGCCGGGCGGAGCTGCCGGCGGCGCGGCTGGGTGAGTACGGTGCCGGCGAGGCTGGTGTTAAACGCGGCGGCATAGACAAAGGGCTTAAAAACGGAGCCGGTTGGCCGGTGGGCGACCGCATGATCGAGCTGGCTGGCGCCGTAATTCCGCCCCCCAACCAATGCCAGCACCTGCCCGGTGTGCGGATTCAGCGCCACCAGCGCCACCTGGGGATAGGTGATGGGCGAGTATCACCCTGTTTCACCCGCCGCGCATGCAGCCTCTCCACCTGCGCGTCGACCCCCTTCATGCCTTCGGCCACCGCTTCCGTCGCCACCCGCTGCAGATCCGGATCGAGCGAGGTGTAGATGCGCAGGCCTTCATGATTGAAATCCGTATCCCCCAGGCGCTGCACCAGCCGGTCGCGCACCAGGTCGACAAAATACGGCGCCTCGCCCGCATCGATGTTCATCGGCGCTCAGATTGAGCGGCTCGGCCTTGGCCCGTATCGCCTCTCCTTGGTGATCTTGCCCGTTTCCACCATGGCGTCGAGCACCATGTTGCGGCGCTGGATGGCCCGATCGGGATGGCGGTAGGGGTTGAGATAGCTCGGATGCTGGATCATGCCCGCCAGCAAGGCGCATTGCGCCAGGTCCAGTTGCCTCACATCTTTGCCGAAGTAGGTCTGCGCCGCCTGGCCAAAGCCGTTGATGGCAAAGCTCCCCTGCTGCCCCAGAGGGATCTCGTTGGCATAGAGCTGGAAGATCTGTTGCTTGTTGAAGCGGTGCTCCAGCTGGAAGGTGATGGCGATCTCGATGATCTTGCGCTTGAGCCGCTTCTCCGGCGTCAGGAAGAAGCCGCGGGCGAGCTGCATGGTCAGGGTGGATCCACCCTCCCGCCGCCGGCCCAGCCGCAGATCGTCACGCAGGGCCCCCAGCAGACGGATAGTAATCGACGCCGCCATGCTCAAAGAAACGCCGGTCTTCGATCGAAGTGACCGCGTTCACCAGGTTCGGCGGCAGTTCGTTATAGGTGACCAGGCGGCGCTTGGTGCGGTTCTGGCCCTCAGAGAGCCCGGTGATGAGCTGCGGCTCCAGCTCATAAGCGTCCAGCGCCTGGCCGCCATCGCCGGAGATCTGGCTGACCAGGCCCTTGTTGAAAGAGACCGTGGCGCCTTGCTCGGAGTGGTACGACTGCGGCCCGGGCTGAATGGTGATGCTCGCATCGTTGAGCGAGTAGGTTCCCATCCGCGAGCGGTCGCGATCACCGTCGCCGCTGTAGCCCGCGTTGCGCAACTCGCTGGGCGACCGATCTGCGGCGCTCAGCTTCTGCCCGATGCGCACTTCCTTCGGCGCGGCGTAGATCTTGGCCGTCTGCTCGAAGAGCGGCTTTTGCAGCCGCTCATCCACGATGTGCCGGTACTTGAAGTAGTAGTAGCCGAAGATGGATCCGCAAACGACCAGGCCGAGCAGCAGCGTGCCACCCACCACGATCAGGATCGATGTTGCGCACCGGGTGTTTCAGCAAGCTTGCCCGTACAACCTTGATTTTGACTGCCAAATGAGAAACTCCGCTGCTCGACTCAGATGCGCTTCTGCGGTTGCGTGATTCGCTGCAGCATCCTCGCGATCTCCGCGATGGCAACATCCTGGCTGGTCGCCGTGGAGCGCGTCACCAGCTCCAGCCGCCCTTCTGCCGCTTTCTTGCCTACATTGATCCTGTAGGGTATTCCCACCAGGTCCGCATCTTTGAATTTGACGCCGCCCGCTCGTCCCTGTCATCCAGCAAGACATCGAATCCCGCGTCCTCAGTTGCCTGGCCACCTGCTCGGCGGTGGCCGCCAGGTTGCGCATCGCCCATATTGGTTACGGTCACCACCACATCGAAGGGCGCAATCGAGCGCGCCAGCCAGAAGCCGTTGGCATCATGGTTCTGCTCGATGGCTGCGGTCAGGATGCGTTCGATGCCGATCCCGTAGCAGCCCATGATGGGCGTCACTTCCTTGCCATTGGGGTCCAGTACGCGGACGCCCATGCCATCCGAATACCGGTAACCCAGCTTGAAAATGTGCCCCACCTCGATGGCCTTCGCCACCTTCAGCGGGCTGCCGGGCAGCGGCGGACATTGGGGGCAACTTTCCCCCTCGGTCACGTTGCGGACGTCGGCGGTCAGGGTCGGAAGAAAATCCCGGCCCGGCGTCACATTGCGCAGATGATATTCCTCCCGGTTGGCGCCGGCGACCAGGTTGCGCGCGGCCTTCGAGAGCACGATCCAAGAATGACCGTCACTTTCGCCGGCCTCGGCCTGCTCGCCGGCAGCGGGCAGGATGTCGAGACCGATCGGACCCAGGTAACCGGCGGGCGAATGAAAAGTAGTTCAGATCTCCTCGGCCAGCATCGGCCGCAGCTCCCTGGCGGAGGGAAAGAGCCCGGCGAGCTTGGCCTGGTTGAGCGTGTGGTCGCCGCGCAGCAGGACCACGACCGGGCTGGCGATCTCCGCGGCGCCCGCCTTCGCCTGCGCGCGTCAGCGCCATGTAGGCCATGGTCTTGATCTGGTGGACGGGCTCCAGTTGGAGAAACGCGCCCACATCTTCGATCGTGCGCTGCCCGGGGTGTGCACCAGTTCCGGCGCGCCGTCCCCGGGCAGATCCTCGACCGGCGGCAGCTGCGAGGTAGCCTTCTCCACGTTGGCCGCATAGTCGCAGGTGGGGCAGCTGGCGATCAGGTCTTCGCCGGCATCGGCGTAGACCATGAACTCCTGCGATTGGGAGCCGCCCATGGCGCCGGAGTCGGCCTGCACGGCGACGAAGTTCAGCCCGCAGCGGGTAAAGATCGCGCGATAGGCCGCGTCGTGCTTGTTGTAGCTCTCATCCAGCCCGGCCGCATCCAGGTCGAAGGAATAGCTGTCTTTCATGATGAACTGGCGCACCCGCAGCAGGCCCGCCCTGGGCCTCGGCTCATCGCGGAACTTGGTCTGAATCTGGTACCAGATCTGGGGCAACTGCTTGTAGCTGCGCAGCTCCTTGCGGGCGATATCGGTCATGACCTCTTCGTGGGTCATGCCCAGCGCCAGCCAGGCGCCCTTGCGGTCCTGCAGCTTGAACAGGTTCTGGCCCATGACCGTCCAGCGCCCGCTCTCTTCCCACAACTCGCGGGGATGCAGCGCCGGCAAAAGGAATTCCTGGCCGATGCGGTCCATCTCCTCGCGGACGATGGCCTGAATCTTGTTGATAGAGCGCTGGCCCAGGAAGAGGTAGGAGTAGATTCCCGCGCCCACTTGACGAATGTATCCGGCGCGCAACAGAAATTTGTGACTGGCTACCTCGGCATCGGCCGGGGCTTCGCGCAGAGTAGGGATAAACAGCTTCGACCAACGATGCATTCGGGTACTTTCTCGGGCAATCAGTCAATTCTAAATGGTTCAGGGACGGATCCGGCGGTATTCACCGGACTGTCATCAAACCGGGCGGCACGCTTTTTACAATCACGGATGCTATGTATAACGAACCTTTGACCTTCGAAGTTGTTCCCGGCAATACGGCGGACACCCGCATCTTTCGCCTGCACGGACCGATTACCCTCAGCCAATTTGTTCGATTTTCAGAAGGTTCTTAATGCCGGCACCGAGAAAGTCACCATCGTCGACTTCACGGAATCGGAATACATGGATTCGGCGGGGCTGGGCGCCCTGCTCAACTACTATGTCTCCGGCAAGCGCCGCGGCCGTTCTCTCCGCCTGGTAGCGGTCAACTACCGCGTCGCCGAACTGCTGAAACTTACCAGCGCCCACACCCTGATCAAAACCTACGACAGCGTCGAAGCCGCGGAAGCCGCCACCTCTAGCGCAGGTGCATTCTCACTCGGCTCAGATCAGCTCAAGTCCCCACAAATCATGCAGATGGAGAACGCCGGCCACAGCTGCGGCCGCGGTCGACCACCACCAGCGAGGTGATCTTCTTCTCCTCCATGATGCTCAGGGCGCGGGCGGCAAACTCATCCGGGCGCAATGGTCTTGGGCGCGGCATTCATGGCATCGCCCGCGGTCATAGCCAGCGCGTCCGGTCCCTTCGACTCCAGCAGCCGGCGCAGGTCGCCGTCGCTCATGATGCCGATCAGGGTCTGACCCTCGGTCACGGTGGTCATTCCCAGGCCTTTGCGGCTCATCTCGTAAATCACCGCCGGCATCGGCGTGGCCGCGGATACCCTCGGCACAGCATCGCCCGCATGCATCAGCTCCCGCACCCGGGCCAATTTCCTGCCCAGTTTGCCGCCCGGATGCAGGTCGGCGAAGTCTTCCGCGCGGAAGCCCTTTTTGAGCGAAACAGCGATGGCCAGCGCGTCGCCCAGGGCCAGCATCACCGTGGTCGACGCGGTAGGGGCCAGGCCCATGCCGCAGGCTTCCTGCTCCACGCTCAGATCCAGGGCCACGTCGCTGGCCAGCGCCAGGGTTGAATTCATAGCGCAGCAGAAACTGATCAGGGCGTCGCCGATTCTCTTCAGCGTGGGCAGCAGGCGCAGGATCTCCTCGGTCTCGCCGCTGGAGGAAAGTGCCAGCACCAGGTCGCCTTTGGCCAGCATGCCCAGATCGCCGTGCATCGCCTCGGCCGGATGCAGGAATAAGGCCGGTGTTCCGGTTGAATTGAAGGTGGCGACCAGCTTCTGCGCGATAATGCCGCTCTTGCCGATGCCGGTGACCACCACCCGCCCGCGTCGCTGCCCGCACTCCACCACCAGCTCCACCGCGCGGGCGAAGTCGGCCGACATGCCGTCTTCCAGACGGGCCGCAAGTCTAAGCAGCGCTTCGGCTTCGATGCGTATCAGTTGAGCTGGAGTGGGTGTGCTCATCAAGCAAACAATTGATCGTAACAGCACCATGAAGTTCGGACTCGTAGGCAGGCATCGTCCATTAGAATGGGATCGACGTGAAGCGCAATCAATGGGTTATCGTTCTGGTTCTCGCCGCGTTCGCGCTCATGGTGTGGTCGGGATATGCCAACTACAAGCGCCGCAAGCAATATGCGCAGCGCCAGGCGCAAGGCACGCTGGTTCCGGAGACCGCCAATAATCAGTCTGTCCAGCAGGACGTTGCCGCCGACGAGGGCCTTCCCGATCTGCGCGGCAAGCGCGCTCCCGACTTCAGCCTGCGAACCGTCGAAGGCAAGAAGGTCTCGCTCTCCGACTACAAGGGCAAGGCGGTGCTGATCAACTTCTGGGCGACCTGGTGCGCGCCCTGCAAGATTGAAATGCCCTGGTTGTTCGCCCTGCGCAATCAGTACGCCCCGCAGGGTTTTGAAATCCTCGGCGTCTCCGAGGATGATGCCGATACCCCGCGCACGAAGCTGGCCAAATTCGGCCAGGAGCAGGGTCTCAACTACCCGCTGCTGGTGGGCGATGACGCCATGTCGCGCAAGTACGGCGGGGTCGAGTTCCTTCCCACCTCCTACTTTGTAGGCCGGGACGGAAAGATTGTCGCGGAAACCGCCGGGCTGGTTTCAAAAGATGAAGTGGAGGCCAGCATCAAGAAGGCGCTGGCCGCCGGAGGCAAATAGGATGTTCCGCTGCCGCCATGCTGGTTTTCGCGGGGCTTGCAGCGTCTCTAGTGCTGCTGCAGGTGAATCAAGGACCCGCCTTTGCCGCTGCCCGGGGCGCGAGTAACGGGTCGACCCAGCCGCGGCCGTCCAGTTCCTTTACCCAGCGCAGGTGACCGTTCCCGCGCACCGCGCGGCCCAGATCGATCTTCACTTCCGCGTGGCCGACGGCCTGCACATCAATTCGCACGCACCTCTGGAGAAGTCGCTGATCCCGGCCCGGCTGGCGGTGGTCGAAGTGCCCGGGTCTCAACGTCACCGCGGTCGACTTCCCGCCGGGTACCGACTATGCCCTGCAGTTTTCTCCCAAGGAGAAGCTCAGTGTGTACACGGGCGAGTTCGTTCTGCATGCGCACCTGACGGCGCAGCCGGGCGAGCATGTTCTGGAGGGAGGCCTTCACTACCAGGCCTGCGACGCGAACTCCTGCATGCCGCCGCATACCATTCCTGTCGAAATTACCGTGACCGGCAAGTAAGCCGAAACCCGCTGGGACAATGGAAACAAATCGTCATGGTCCGTCGAGGTTAGTGGCGTTGTCGAACTCCATGCGGCTTTCCTTAAAGCCGTACACCGGCGGTGCCGGCCTGCGGGATATGAAACGCGGCATTTCCGAACCCCGTTGGGTGCCCCTCGCCCCAGCGTACCTGGGACGATAGAGATGGGCGAAGCCCCATAAGCGCTAACTTGTTTAGGGTGTTTTTCGTCAAAACTCCGACAAAATCGTCATCCTGAGCGGAGCGCCTCACCGATAGACCGCGTGATACAGCGTTTGCTGGCGCGGAGTCGAAGGACCCCGGCGGTGCTTATCTTACCCATGCTGTTCGGAGCTTTTCAATCACCGAGCCCGCACCGGGCGGGCCCGCTACGGTTTTTCCCCTGGGGCCGAGAACCAAGAACTTGCTGGCATCTTGCTATGTCCGGCGCCTACATCTACATTCTCGGCAGCCATACAGGCACGCTTTACATTGGCGTCACCAGCAACCTGTATCTCCGTGTCATGCAACATAAGGAGGGCATGTGGGAGGAGGGCATGTGGGAAGGTTTCACTGCGACCTATGGCTGCAAGCGCCTGCTCTACTTTGAAGGCTACGAAGATATTCGCACAGCCATCGCCAGGGAAAAACAACTCAAAGGCCGGCGGCGCGCAAAGAAGCTCAACCTCATTCGCACCATCAATCCCGAGTGCAAAGACCTTGCACAGACCTGGGGATGGAAGATGATTACAGTGCATGAAAAGATGTACCCGTGACCATCAAGTGCGGATCGCAGCAGATCCTGTTGTCGGGCTTCGGTGGTCGAAAAGCTCCGAGCAGCATGGGTAAGATAAGTACCGCCGAGGTCCTTCGACTCCGCGCCACAAGCACTGTGTTACGCGGTCAATCTGTCAGGCGCTCCACTCAGGATGACGATTCTGTGGGAGTTTGACGAAAAACATCCTAAACAAGTCAGCGCTTATAGGGCTTCGCCCCACGTTTGTTTTCGCGATCACGATGTGGAATGAAGCGCCGTTTCGTCCTGGCTGGAAAACAACGGAAACAAATCATCATCGTCCTAGGTACCCCGGATTTTCTTTGGGCTAGTCCGCCTCCGGTCTTTCCCGGTTACTCCCTGACCACGCCTAAAGATTCTGCCCGATTCGGAGATGGTATCGAGCCGGCCGCCCTTAGCCTCTTGACCACCCGCTCCTTGCCCAATGCGGTCATCACCGCGAAAAGGCTCGGGGCTACGCCCTGCCCGGTGAGCGCCACGCGCGATCCGTTGATCAGCGCGCCGGCCTTGACGCCCTTCTCCTCGGCAAAGGCCCGCAGCAACTGCTCCGTCGCCGGCTCGGTAAACTCGTCCAGACGCTGGTAACGGTCGCCCAATTCCACCAGCAGCGCGCGGCTCCGCTCGTCGGTGAGAAATTTAGCCACAGCGGCTGTATCGTATTCATAGGCATCGCTGAAGTAGCCGCGAAATGCTCCGGCAAAGTCTTTCAGGCTGCGCGCTCGGGGCTGCAGCAGAGCAATCGCCGCGAGTATTTCTTCAGCGGTCCGGTCGGGCCGGAACCCGGTCTTCGCCCACTCTTCTTCAATCAAGGGCAGCAGCTCCTGCGGGGAGTAGCGGCGGATCCATTCGGTGTTGAACCAGGCCAGCTTGTCGTTGTCGAAGACGGCATTCGACCGCGCGATGCCCTCCAGCGAGAACAGCTCGATCAGCTCCTCGGAGCTGAAGATCTCGCGATCCTTTTCCGCGTTGCCCGGCGTCCAACCCAGCAGCGCCAGAAAATTGCGGAAGGCTTCGGGCACGATGCCCATCTCCTGGTAAGCCAGCACGCTGGTGGCGCCGTGACGCTTGGAAAGGCGGCTCTTGTCCGGCCCGAGAATCAGCGGGAGATGGGCAAAGACCGGCAGAGCTTCTCCCAGGGCCTGGTACTGCAACACCTGCTTGGGCGTATTGGAGATGTGGTCGGCCCCGCGAATGATGTGGGTAAGCCGCATATCCAGGTCGTCGGCGACCACGCTCAGGTGATAAGTAGGCACTGCCGTCGGAGCGCAGCAGGACGAAGTCTTCCAGCTCTGCGTTGGCGAATTCCACCCGCCCGAAGACCGCATCTTCAAAGGCGGTCACTCCGCCCTCGGGAACCGCGAAGCGCAAGGCGCAAGGCTCCCCGGCCTGAACCGCTCGTAGGCCACCGTGGCATCGATGGCGCGGCAGCGCCGGTCATACATCGGCGGCTTGCCGGCAGCGGCAGCCTGCGACCGCCGCTGCTCCAGCTCCTCTTTGGTGCAGAAGCAGTAGTACGCGTGCCCGCTCTGGCGCAGCTTCTCCGCCGTGGATTGATAGAGAGGGAGCCGCCTGGATTGAAAAAACGGTCCTTCGTCCCATTCGAGGCCGAGCCAGCGCATGCCATCGAGGATGCCCTGCACCATGTCCTCGGAGGAGCGCTCGAAGTCGGTATCTTCAATGCGCAGAATGAAGACGCCGCCGGCGTGCCGGGCAAAAAGCCAGTTAAAGAGGGCAGTGCGCGCGCCGCCTACATGCAGGTAGCCGGTAGGCGAGGGCGCGAAACGAACACGAGGTCTGGTGGCCAAGCTACGATGCTGGATCATTTCAACGGCAGATGCATTTTCTATGCCGGCGGCTGATAGGGAACCGGCGGGGCGCAGGATAGACCAGGCCGCGGGAACTACATTCCAGCGCGCGAAGGCCAGGAAGTACAACATGATGAGGTTGATGAGCGGCAGGAACATCAGCAGCGCCAACCAGGGGCTGAAGCCGGCCTTCTTGAAAATAAACCAGTAGGGAATCAGCACAATGATCGAAATGATTGTTCCGAAAAAGCCAAAGAACATCAGATAAATCAGCGAATGCGCGGGACCGAATCCATAGATCGGGTGCATGGCTTAAGTCTCCACAGGAAGGTGCTCGCAGCTTACCCCTCACGCCGAGCGGGGGCAAGAGGAAATCCGGTTTCTAGAGCGGTTTCGCAATGGGTGTAGACAAAGCGAACGGCCTTTTCGTGGTTTTCTTCCAAGGAAAACCACTCCTCGCGATCTTTATCAGGCCACAGTAATTGCGAAACCGCTTTAGGTGATGTCTTCGGTATCGAAGGCCGGTAGCGGCACCATGCGCCTGCTCTTGCTGCCGCCGCGGCCCTCGCTCACTATTTCGGTCAGTACCTTTTCCACCGTTTCGGGATCGTCGATCTCGGCTTCCAGCAAGCCGATCCCGTCTGTGTCATCGATCGCTTCCAGCAGAACCACGGCGTGGGCCTGGGCTACGTGATCCTGGTTCAGGCCCTCAGGCGTTTTGGCCTTGATTCCCACCGCGTTGGGCTGGATGTCCAGCAGTTCCGCCACGCGCTGCCGCATATCGCCGGAGATGGGCCCGATCTTGGGCGCGGCCAGCACCAGCGTGGTGTCGACGTTGACGATGCGATAGCCGGCGGTTCGCACCTCTTCCAGGGCGAGGTTGAGGAAAATCGCGGAATCGGCATTCTTCCAGCGAGGATCACCGGGCGGAAAGAAACTGCCGATATCTCCGACGGCCAGCGCGCCCAGCAGAGCATCGGTGATTGCGTGCAACAGCACGTCGCCATCGGAGTGGCCGGCCAGGCCCTCCGGGTGATCGATCGCGATGCCACCAATTTTCAACGGCAGGCCCGCCTGGAATGCGTGCGAGTCCCAGCCGTAGCCTATTCTCATGCTCATCGTTCTCTCATTAGAGCATTTTCACTTCGACTGTTTTCCGGCGAGTGTAGCGAAGTCTGGCTTTTCCTGAGGAAAAGCCCCATCGCGATTTGGTTACCTCGCATCACACCAGAAGCACCTATCGTAAAAATGCGTCGCGGCCTTCAGGACCGGTGTTGCAAATAAAACTCTGCCAGCTTCAGATCGCCAGGATGGGTGATTTTCAAATTTGCCGGTGAGCCCATCACCACTGCGACCTGTACGCCCGACCGCTCCACGATGCTGGCTTCATCGGTTCCAATAAATCCATCCGCCTCCGCGTCGGCAAAGGCTTGACGCAGAACGCTCCAGCGAAAACCCTGCGGCGTCTGCGCCTGCACAATGTATTCCCGGGGAATCGTCGCGGTAACGATGGCCCCGCGGGCGGTGCGCTCCACCTGCTTGATAGTATCCACGGCCGGCAGGCCTACGATCGCCGCGCCATAACTTTCTACCGCTTCGATGGTTCGCTCGATGGTCGCCGGGTCGATCAGCGGCCGCACCGCATCATGCACCAGGATGATGTCATCGTCGGCGGCCGGAGAGGACCTTGAGCGCCTGGCTCACCGACTCCTGCCGTGTAGTCCCCACCTTCAACCACCCGCACCCGCGAGCCCAAGCGCATGTTCGGCAATCATCGCTTCCATGCGGCCCATTTCCGGTTTACGGACCGCGACGTAAATGCAGCTTACGCGCGGCACAGCGGCAAACGCGCGCAAGCTGTGGACCAGAATCGGCAGGCCCTGCAAGGCAAGAAACTGCTTGGGAGCATTCGGGGTAGCGTGGCCCGGCGCCATCCGTGTGCCCATGCCGGCGGCCGGTAGAATAACGAAAACCCGCATAAACATCGGAGTATAGCAGGAAGCGGTCTCGGTGCCGTCAGCCTTCCACCGGCTCCACGTAGAACATTTCATTGGTTCGGCGGAAGCCGTTGCTCTCGTACAGCGGCTTTCCGGCATCGGTCGAATGGAGCGCGACCACCCGAATTTTTTGCCTGCGGGCCTCAGCCAGTGCCTGATCGATCAGCTGGCTGGCCAGCTTCTTGCGGCGATGCTCCGGCTCGACGTAAACATTCAACAGGTAGCCGCGCTTATCCTGGCGCGGATCCAGCGGGTGCGGCGGCCAGTCGAGGACGATCAAGCCGGCGCCGGCGATCACCGTGCCGTCTTCGGTGGTCAGCCAGCCCATGTATCTTCCATCCGCCAGCCTGGTTTCCACCCAGGGCTTAAAGTGCTCCGCCATGACATCCAGAACCCTGTTGTCCTGCCGCCCGGCGTCCACAAACATGCGCCGCCTGTGGTGGGTGATGACAGCCGCGTCTGCGGGCGTCGCTGCTCTTATCTGGTACATGCCCGCAGTATAGAGCGGTTTCACCGGTTACTGTGGCCTCATGAAGATCCTGAGGTATGGTTTTCACTGGTGGCGAAGGCCGAAGGGCATTGTTCGACCATCTTCCTGCAAAGAGCCGACGGGAGATCCGCTCGTGGAAACAGCATCCACTCATACAGGAGATCGCGGGCGTTGCTCTAACATAGTGCGCAGCGATGCAGGTGCCTCCGCCCACTCTCCGCAGCAGTCTCTTTCGTCCCGGCCAGCGGATCGCCGTCGCGGTCTCCGGGGGCGCCGACTCCGTGGCCCTGCTGCGCCGCCTGCTCGAGGAGCGCCACAAGCTGGGCATCGTGCTTTCCGTGGTCCATGTCCATCACGGCATTCGCGGAGCCGCAGCCGACGAAGACGCCGCCTTTGTTGCCGGCCTGGCCGCAGCCCATGACCTGCCATTCCATCTCCATCGCACCGACGCTCCTGCCGCCGCCGCGGCCCTGCATGAGACCTTGGAGGAGGCCGCCCGCAACCTTCGCTACGCCTTCTTCCGGCAGTTGATGGCGGACGGCCAGGCGGACGCGGTGGCCACCGCGCACACCCTGGACGACCAGGCGGAAACGGTGCTGCATAAACTTCTGCGCGGAGCCTGGACCGAGGGGCTGAGCGGCATCCATCCGGTCCTTGCCAGCCGAGCCCGGAAGCATCCTGCGCCCCTTCCTCGAGAATAGCCATGCCGCGATCGAAGCTTGGCTGCTCCGGTTGCAGCAGCCATGGCGCGAAGACGCCAGCAACCAGGACCTGGCGCATACGCGCAATCGCATCCGCTGGCCAGTTGCTGCCCTTGCTGCGCACCTTCAATCCCCAGATTGCCGAGCAACTGGCGCGTTTGGCGTCGATCTCCGCGGACGAAGAGGCCTACTGGCAGGGAGAATTGCACCGCCTTCTGCCGGCTCTGCTGCTGCCTGGCCGGCCCACCCGGGGCGGTGGCCGTTCGGCCAGCACGCATCCCGAGGAAGAAACCGTGGGGATCGAGCAAGCACGCCTGGGCGAGCTGCATCCCGCCGTGGCCCGGCGGGTTTTGCGCGCGGCCGCGCGCCGCCTGGGTGCCCGGCTCAGCTTCGAGCACACCGAACAGCTGCTGGCGATGGCGGGGCTGGCTCGGCGGAGCATTCCGGGAGCCTCCCGCGCCGGCAAATTCGATCTCCCCGGCGGCATCACGGTCGAGCGCAGCCTGCGGGAAATCCGTTTGACCCGAAGTGCGAGCCCGGCGCCCCCCGCTCCCGGCCCGGCGCACGCGTTTCTCATCCCGGGCGAGGTTCGCGCTCCCGAGTACGGGGTGTGTCTGCGTGGCGAGCTCCGCGGCTCCAGAAGCGACCGCTCGCCTGTGCCGCGACATTACGGCCCTGGAAAGCCGGGGATCGGGTGACCCTTCGCCACAGCCGAGGTCCCAAGAAAGTTGCAGAGGTTCTGGACCGGCTCCACGTGGTGGGCGCGGCGCGGAAAAACTGGCCGGTGGTCGAGTCGGAGGGAAAAATCGTCTGGATGCGCGGGGTCGAGGTGGATGCGCCCGGTTTCCGGTTTACCGCTCAGATGCTGCCGTGAAGTTATGACCGGCCCGAGGCAGTAACCTGCTGTGGTACCCTCCGCGGATAACTTCGGACAGCGCTTTCCCGGGTTTCGCAGACGTTTCTCGCTTGCGCGGAGTAGAATAAGACAGGCGCAATGGGCGGAGTGTGGCACGCATACGGTTATTGGCCGTATCCAAATACCAGACAAGTCTTTGGAATCCTCGGCAGGTTACTGTCGTCTAATAGTTGTAAGAGCTGCAAGAACGTTCTCGGGTGAAGCGTCTGGCCCCGCCCGGAATGGTCCCTTCTCTTTTATGTATGAGGGCGCAGTGGAAAGAGGGTTTTTCGTGAATTCGACGGTCAAGACAATCATTTTCTGGGTATTCATCCTGGCTTGCCTGGTTCTCCTCTGGCAGATCGTCCAGAAGAGCACGGGCATGAGTCATGACCGGGAGATTTCCTTCTCTCAATTCATGCAGGATGGCCAGCAGGGCAAAATCAGCGACGTGACCGTCATCAACAGCGAAGTTCACGGTCACTACGCCAGCGACAAAGAAGCCTTCCACACCACCGTGCCCGCCAACTACCCTGACATGTTCAAGATCCTTCAAGACAACCATGTCAGCATCACGGTAAAGGACACGCAGGGCAATTCCTGGCTTCCCATCCTTCTCAACTTCGCTCCCATCATCGTCATCGCGGCCTTGTGGTTCTTCATGCTGCGCCAGATGCAGAGTGGCGGCAACAAGGCCCTCTCGTTCGGCAAGAGCCGCGCCCGCCTGCTCTCCATGCAGCAGAAGAAGATCACCTTCAAAGACGTGGCCGGCGTGGATGAGGCCAAGGAAGAGCTGAAGGAAATCATCGAGTTCCTGCGCGAAGCGCAGAAGTTCCAGAAGCTGGGCGGCCGCATTCCCAAGGGCGTGCTGCTGGTTGGACCTCCGGGCACGGGCAAGACCCTGCTGGCGCGCGCAGTTGCGGGAGAAGCCAACGTCCCGTTCTTCTCCATCTCCGGTTCCGACTTTGTGGAGATGTTCGTCGGCGTCGGCGCCAGCCGGGTACGCGACCTGTTCGAGCAGGGAAAGAAAAATGCGCCCTGCATCATCTTCATCGACGAAATCGACGCCGTCGGACGTCACCGCGGCGCCGGTCTTGGCGGCGGGCATGATGAGCGGGAGCAGACACTGAATCAGTTGCTGGTCGAGATGGACGGTTTTGAATCCAACGACGGCGTCATTCTGATTGCCGCCACCAACCGCCCCGATGTGCTCGATCCCGCGCTGCTGCGCCCCGGCCGTTTCGACCGCCGTGTGGTCGTGGGCAGGCCCGACGTACGGGGACGCGAGGAAGTGCTCCGCGTTCATGCCAAGAAGGTTCCTTTGGCGGAGGATGTCGATCTGCGGATTCTGGCTCGCGGCACCCCGGGCTTTTCCGGCGCCGATCTGGCCAACATGGTCAACGAGGCGGCGCTGAATGCGGCGCGCGCCAACCGCAAGGCAGTGCACCAGTTCGACTTTGAGCTGGCCAAGGACAAGGTCATGATGGGCGCCGAGCGCAAGTCCATGCTCCTTTCCGAGGATGACAAGCGCGACACGGCTTATCACGAAGCGGGCCACGTTCTGGTGGCGGCCATGCGCGATCATGCCGACCCGCTGCATAAGGTCACCATCATCCCGCGCGGCATGGCCTTGGGCGTGACCATGCAATTGCCGGAAGAGGACAAGCACACCGTCACCAAGGATTACCTCGAAACCCAGCTCGCCATTCTGATGGGCGGCCGCTGTGCCGAGGAGATCTTTATGAACCGCAAGACCACCGGCGCGGGCAATGACATCGAACGGGCAACGGATCTGGCCCGCAAGATGGTTTGCGAGTACGGCATGAGCCGCATGGGTCCGCTGACCTTCGGCAAGAAGGAAGAGCAGATCTTCCTTGGCCGCGAGATCGCCCAACACCGCGACTTCTCCGAGGAAACGGCGCGCCAGATCGATGCCGAGGTGCGCAGCCTGGTGGACGAGGCTTACAAGTCCGCCTATTCGATCCTGGGCGACCACAAGGACACCATGCACCGCATGGCGCAGGCCCTGCTGGATCGTGAAACCCTGGATGCGAATGACATTCGCATGATCATCGAAGGCGAGGAACTGCCTCCGCTGCCGCCGCTTGGACCGCCGCCCGGCAATCCCACCGGCGACGTGCAGCATGTGATCAAGCCTGAGCCAGGACGCGCTCCTGGTTTCGGCGGAGAAAGCCAGCCTTCACCCGCCTAACCCGCGTCTCAGCACAGCGATACCGAATGCCCCATTTCTGACGAAATGGGGCATTTTTCGTTGAAGATGGAGCGCAGGTCCGCTCACCATGGAAGGTCCGAGTCCGTCACCCCGGAAACCGTCACTAACAACCCAGAAACTGACCCTTATGGCGCATAAGGCGCTGACGGCGCACATTCCACCCATACGGCGCATAGGGCGCTTATGGCGCACATTCCACCCGAGCCCGTAGGCGCGGCACTCGGGGCCTAAATGCGACAATAGACCACAGCATGCGCGGTCTTCTTGTTTTGCTGGTTGCCTTGCTTTGCTTGCCGTCTCCGGTTGCGGATATCACACCCTCGGCTCCGCCGCGCATCTGCCGGATACGGTCCATACCCTCGCTGTGCCCATCTTCAAAAACAAGACGCAGTTCTATCACACGGAGATTCCCATGACGCAGGCGGTGGTCCGCGAGTTCACGGATCGCACCCGCCTCACCGTCTCGGCCAGACTCAACCGATGCCGCCGACGCCACTGTCAGCGGGACCATCATCTCCGAATCCGTGCAGCCGTTGACCTATAGAACCGAGACCACCACCGTCCAGCGCGGGACAGACCACCAGTGTCACCTCCAGCTTCCTGTCACCATCAACGTGAACGTACTCGTGACCGACCGCGATAACCGCGTTCTTTATCAGCACAACAATTATGTCTTTCATGAGCAATTTGAGACCACCGCCGATCTGGCCAGCTTTATCGAAGAAGATTCGCCTGCCGTCCAGCGGCTCTCACAGGACTTTGCGCAGGCCCTGGTGAGCGATATTCTGGAATCCTTCTAAATGCCTACGGATGACGGAAGCAAACTTCGCAGCTTCGCCTCTTCGGATCGCTTCGTGGCCGAGGTGAAAGCGGCGCTGCGTCAAGGGCCCCGCTGCGGCCCGGTTACGTTTTCGCCGGGCGACGAGATCTTTCTCTACGAACGCTGCCGCCGCGCCATCGTGGACTCGCTGATCGACCCGACGCTGCGCGAGTTTTCGCTCAGCGATCTCGATCTGGCCGAGACCAGCATTTTTCATGTGCTCGACCTGGCCCGCACGCCCTCGCTGATGGCGCCGTTTCAGGTCATCTTCGTCAGAAACCTGAAAAACCTCTACACCCGGGGAGCGAAAAAGGAAGAGTTTGCCGCGCTGAAAGACTACTTCCGTTCGCCCAATCCCCAGGCCGTGCTCATCTTTGTCGCCGACCATCTGCGTATTCCCGCCGATCTGAGGCGGATGGACCTGCAGGATAAAGACCGCTATGAGCGTATCCGCGAGACCCTGGGCGACGATTGCGGCTTGGTGGAGCTGGCCCGGGTGGACGAAGCGGATGCCGTGCGCTGGCTGATCGCGACTGCGGAGAGCCGGGCGATGAAGTTCGATCCGGACGCGGCACGCGAACTTGCCGATGCCCTGGGCGCGGACATGATGCTCATTGCCAGCGAGCTGGAGAAGCTTATGCTTTACGCTTCCGACCGGCGGCGCATCACTCTGGGCGATGTGGAGACCATGGTGCTGGCGGCCAAGCAGCGCTCCCTCTACGAGCTCACGGACGCCATTTCAGCGCGGGACAAACCACGGGCGCTTGCCCTGCTGCATGGCCTGCTGAACGCCTCCGACGGCGGCGAGGACTCGGCCATCGGGCACCTCTACATGCTGGCTCGGACCTTTCGCCAGATGCTGGTCATCCTGGAGAAAAACGTGCGCGACTCGCGCGCCATCTGGCAGGCTCTCTGGCAAGGTTTCCGCATGCCGCCATTCGCCGCCGAGGATCTCATTCGCCAGGCCCGCCGCTATAGCTCGCGGCGGGAGCTCACCCAAATGCTTCGCCTCATCGCCCACGCCGATCTCGAGCTGCGCTCCTCGCCGCCGGACAAGCGCCTGGTGCTGGAGCGCCTGGTAATGGAGCTGGCCAGCGAACCGCGTCCCCGGGCTCTGCCTTAGCCGGAGCCCAGTACGCCGCCCAGTACACCATGGACCCGTGACGCGCAGACTTCTGTTGCTGTCACCAACGGACATTTTCGCGGCTCGCAGCAGTTTCCCGGAGGATCTTTTACACTCACTCCAGGGATTGCAGGATGATGCCGAAACGCCTATTTCCCGCCCGCCGTGATGATGGTGGTGCTGTGGCTAGGTGGGGCGCCGTTGAACCACGCGCTTGCGGGGTCACCGCATAGCAAAGAGCCAGCCGCCGCCCCGGGCCCCGAGGAACGCATTTTGGTGGGGCCGCTGGGATATCAGCCGCCGGGCCCGCTCTACCTGCTCTCGGGAAGGGCTTTCAGTTCGCTGGACTTCGTCGACGCCAATCACCTGTTGTTCACTTTTCACGAGCCCCGGCTGCTGCGGCGCGAAGTAGATGCCGGCGGGCCGGACAACGGCCAGATGATCCACGCCGTGGTTCTCGATCTTTCTGACGGGACCGTCTCGGCGTCCGCGGATTGGCGGATGCGCGATCGATCGAGGTATTTGTGGTCAGTGGGCGACGGCAAGTTCCTCATTCGCCAGCGCAATACCTACTCGTTGACGAACGCATCCTTGAAGCTCCACCATTATGTCGAGGTGGCCACTCCGGTACTGGAAACGGAAGTCTCCCCGGATGGCCGCATATTGGTGATCGAGCACCAATATGAACGGCATACCCCCGAGGAGCACAGTAAGCTGGCCGCGCAGGCCGCGAAGTACGGCGACCCACCCCCGGCCGAGGATACCCAGATTACGCTGCTGGAAGTTGCTTCAAGAGATGTGCTGGCCGCCCTGCGGACGCCGTCGCCTGTCGCCGTGCCCGTTACCTCCGATGGGTACGTCGGAGTGGCGCGGGACACGGGCGACGACTTCGTGGTTCGGTTCATTCCATTTCAAGGCGAGGTGCTTCCCCTGGGCAAGGTGTCATCCACGTGCACGCCACACGAGAATTTTCTGAGCCAGAAAGCTTTGATCATCGAGAGTTGCGGACCCAAGTCGCAAAATATCTATCTCGATGCGTGGAGCACCGATGGAAAGAAGCTATGGAGCGGGCGTCGTGAGGGCCATCTGGTCTGGCCCACCTTTGTTTCTTCGCGGACGGGCAATCGGTTTGCCGTGAGCCTGCTGCGCGTATCCAGGTTCGTTGACCTGACAGCCTCGCTTGTCGACGAAGATGTGAAGGAACAGGTGGTGCAGGTCTTCGACACGGAAACGGGGGCACTTCTGATGACCACCACCGCGTCGCCCATTCTGACCGCCGGCCAGAATTTCGCCCTGTCTGACGATGGAGATCGCCTGGCTGTCCTGCGCGATGGCGCGATTGAGATCGACAAGGTGCCGTCGCCTCCCGCACCGTCCACCCAAGTGAAAGCGGCGAGCGAGCCCCCGGGGCCGCAGAGGAAGTAACGAAGCCGGTTATTCAGCGAAGGCCCGGTGCCCCATGATCTTTCGCCACAGGTAACCCTAGGCGGCGGTCAGGGCCTTCACCCGCGCGTGCAGGCGGCTCTTGTAGCGGGAGGCGGTATTCTTGTGGAGCACACCCTTTTGCACACTCTTGTCGAGCGCGGAGACGGTCTTGCCATACTGCTCGGCAACCGCTGAGTGGTCGCCTTTGGTAATAGCCTCGCGGAGGGCACGGAGTGACTTGCGTACCTGACTCCTATTGGAGCGGTTAACTGCAGTGCGTTTTACTGTCTGACGGGCGCGCTTCAGCGCCGACACATGGTTTGCCATCGTAAACCCTTAGCTTCCTTGAAAATGGGAGCAGGCGGAGAGAAACGCCGAATCGCCCGCAAAGCTTAAGTTTACGGACTTTGACGGCGCGGGTCAATCTCTTGCCGGTAGTTGGCCGGGGCCCCCGGCACGCGCTCTTTTGCGTGATGGGTGGAAAGATCGGCTGCAAAAATTAAAATGCTTTAAATAGGCGTTGACGTGATCGCCGCCAAACGCTACTCTGTGCCCATCCACGGGAAATATCTGGTGATTATCGCCAACCCGGCCAAGCATAGGATGCACGCGCAGTTTCCTGCTCCGCTGCCTTTCCAAATGGATCGTCTAGAAGCAACCCTACCCGTCATGTCACCCGTCTTTGATCTGCTAGGAGGTCATTTCTCCGCTTGATGAAAAAAGCGCTGGAAATCACGCCCAACCTGGAGCCCCTGTTCGGGACTCGCGATGAGAACCTCAGGCTCCTTGAGCAAAACCTGCAAATTCGCATCGATTTGCGTTCCGATGCTCTGCATGTGGAAGGCGCTCCGGAGGCGATTGCCCGCTTCGAGAAGGTTTTTGCCGATTATGAGCATCTGCGGCGCAATGGCACCTTGCTGTGCAATGGCGAGTTGCACGGAATGTTGAAGCTGGTGACCGCGGATCCGGCAGTGACCTTGCGGGGATTGGTGGAAAGCGGAAAGCAGCGCTCGGCCGGCATCAAGCGCATGGTCCAGCCTCGTTCCATGAACCAGAGACGCTACGTCGAAGCCATCGAGGAATGCGATATGGTCTTTGGCGTCGGGCCGGCGGGCACCGGCAAAACCTATCTGGCAGTCGCTATGGCGGCCTCGGCGTTGCTGGCCAAGAAGGTGACCCGGATCATCCTGGTAAGACCCGCCGTCGAGGCGGGCGAACGCCTGGGCTTTTTGCCTGGAACGCTCCAGGAAAAGGTCGATCCCTATCTTCGTCCGCTCTACGACGCGCTCTACGATCTGCTGGAGCAGGACCGCGTGGACAAAATGATGGAGCGCAATGTGATCGAGGTCGCCCCGCTGGCGTTTATGCGCGGCCGGACGCTCAACGATGCCTTCATCATCATGGATGAAGCGCAAAACACCACCAGCGAGCAGATGAAGATGTTCCTCACCCGCCTGGGCAGTAATTCCAAGGCGGTCATCACCGGCGACGTGACCCAGATTGATCTGCCGAACCCCAAGAAGAGTGGGCTGGTGGAGGCCATTGAGATTCTCCGCGGCGTAGATGGCATCCGTTTCTGCCATTTCGAAGACGGCGATGTGGTTCGTCATCACCTGGTGCAGCGGGTCATCCGGGCGTACGACAGCTTCGGCAGGGCGCAGCGGGAGCTGCCGCTTAACCTGCGCGAAGGCACGCCGGTCAAACCAGCTCCAAAGCCGCAGTAGGCTTTCTGGAGAGGCGTCAAACCAACGAACTCGGATGGTTTCCTCGTCGCCCGTTTTTTCTATGGGATAGGGGAACCACTGTGCTGCATTGGCCAGTCTTGGCCGTCATTGAAAATCCTGAGTTTCCGATTCCAAGCGTGACATACACTAGAAGTGATCTCCATGGCTGGACTTCCAGCCGTCCGATATTTTTTCTCTTAGAGCCCCCGCGGCGACGCTGAAGCATTTGTAAGAGTGAAATGCTTTAATTCCATGGCAAGATGATCGTTATCGAACCTGCCCGAGCGAAGAGTTCCCCGCCGGCTCCGCTCTGCGTAAGCGTGACCTGAACCGGTTTCTGGCCTGCGCAGCTGAGGCGCTTGGTCTTACCGGTGAGCTCTCCGTCCTTCTCGCTGGAGATGAACGCTTACGCGCTTTGAATCTCCGGTTTCGGGGCAAGGACAAGCCTACCGACGTGCTCTCGTTCCCGGCATTGCCAGAGGACTCCGGTCAGGGCGGCGACCTGGCTATCTCTTTGGACACCGCTTCGCGCCAGGCAGCGGACTGCGGGCACACTTTGGAAACCGAAGTTAAGGTACTGATCCTGCACGGTCTACTGCATCTGGCCGGTTATGATCACGAACGCGACCGAGGGCAGATGCGCCGCCGGGAAAGCCTGCTGCGCAAGCAGTTTGCTCTGCCCGCCGGTCTGGTCGAGCGCAGCCACGCGCAGCGCCCGGAGCGGGGCGGCAAGCCATGACTCTGGTCTCCGCGTTGGCCATCGCCATTCTGCTTGCCGTCCTGACTCTCTCGTCTTACATTGCTCGACTCTATGCGGAGACGGGCAAGTTTCTTTCCGGTGAGTTCCAGGAGAACATCGACGTCTGGGAGGTGAAGGTGGAACCGCACCTGGGCCTCAGCCGGGAGCGGGTCGCGCTTTCCGCGGCGGTCCTGAGCGAATTCTCCCTGGCGTCGCTGGCGTTGTACTTCGGTGTGCTGCTCTTTGCGGGAAACACTCGTCCCAGCACGGCGGAGATGGCGCAGGCGGTGCTCGGGGTCGTGCTGGTCATCGTTCTCTTCAACCAGCTTCTGCCTTTCGTCTTTTTCACGCGCACGCGCGGACTTTGGGTCATGCGCCTCACCCTCGCTATCCGTGTACTCTTCTACCTCGTCCTGCCGGTCACGCTGTTGCTGGCATTTTTGCTTTCCATCGCAGATTTGGCGGAACCGCGGCCCGGCAAAGCTGAGGAAGACCCAAGCGAGGCAGCGGTCGAGGCCCTGATCGAGGCGGGGGAGGAAGAAGGCATTATTGAAGAGGGCGACCGTGATCTGGTCCGGTCCGCGGTGGAGTTTGGCGACAAAGTGGTGCGTGATGTCATGACTCCACGGCCGCACGTCTTAGCTGTTCCGGTCGACATGACGGTGGAAAGCTTTATCTCCGAACTGAAGAAGCATCCGTATTCGCGCGTGCCTGTTTTTCAAGGCTCGCTCGATCACGTGACCGGGATCGCCTTCGCCCACGACCTGCTCCATATCGCCGATGCGGCTGCGAGCACGCAGACCGTGGGTAGTATCCAGCGTGGGGCCGCCTTCGTCCCGGAAACCAAGCGGGTCAACGAACTGTTGCGCGAGATGCAGCGCGAGAAGCAGCACATGCGCATTGTGATTGATGAGTACGGAGGGGTGGCCGGACTGGTGACGATCGAAGATCTGCTGGAGGAGATCGTCGGCCGCATCAGCGATGAGCACGAGCACGACAGCGAGCAGGACGTGCCGGTGCACGAGGCTGGGGGTACGTGGCTGGTTCCCGGTGATCTGGAAGTGGCGCGGCTCGAAGACCTTTTGAGTGGAAGCAACCAGATCGAGCAGGAATATCGGGCGGCCACCGTCGGCGGCCTGGTGAGTGAGATTGCCGGACGAATCCCGCTTCCGGGTGAGGTGATCGTTGCTGACTCGTTGCGCTTCGAGGTGGTCGCATCGACGGACCGCCGCATTGAACGCGTTCGCGTCTCGGCTATTGAGAGCGCAGGCCGTCAAGGCAGCCTGGGGCTACACTAGGCTTGGAAGATGTGGAGTGCGGCGTGCGATCCGGTTTTGTTTCCATCCTCGGCCGTCCCAATGCAGGCAAGTCGACGCTGCTGAATGCGCTCATCGGCGAGAAGATCGCGATCGTCACCAACAAGCCGCAGACCACCCGCAACCGCATCCAGGGAATCGTGGAAGTGCCCGCGCGCAAGGGCAGGAACGCCGCGCAGATTGTCTTTGTTGACACGCCTGGGGTGCACAGGCCGGGCTCTCAACTGGACCGGCGCATGATGCAGGAAGTGTACGAGGCCCTGGAGAGCCGGGACATTGTCATCCTGCTGGTGGACGCTGCCCGCCACAGCGAGCCCGAGAACCGATCGCGCCGGGCGGAAAAAGAAAGCAGCGAAGACGCATTCGTTTTGCAGCTTATCCAAAAGCTCGACTGCCCCGTCTTTCTGGTGATCAACAAGATTGACCTGGTTGTCAGGGCCACGCTTCTGCCCCTGATCGAACGATTCAGCGCCCTGTATCCCTTTGCGGAAGTGATCCCAATCTCGGCGCGCAAGAAGGATGGTCTGGACAGCTTGTTGATGAAACTGGTCGAGTATCTGCCGAAAGGGGAGCGATATTTCCCCAAGGACCAGTTCACCGATCAGCCCGAGCGTTTCCTGGTCGCTGAGCTCATCCGGGAACGGATACTGCTGGAGACGGGGGAAGAAGTTCCCTATGCTTCGGCGGTGGTAGTGGAGCGTTTTGAAGAGCCGGAGCCTGTCGTCAAGGCTCCCGTCCAGGCAGTACGGCAAAATTGCCGCTGACGCGCATCTCGGCGGTGATCTACTGCGAGCGTTCGGGACAAAAGGCGATTTTGATCGGCAAAGGCGGCAGCAAACTCAAGAGCATAGGCGCAGCTGCGCGCAAAGAGATCGAGTCCCTGCTGGGCACGCGGGTCTATCTTGAGCTGCATGTGATCGTCGAAGAGAACTGGCGGGAGTCAAGGTACTTTGTCGACTCGCTCGATTGGCGCAAGCAACTGGAAGATCTTGCCAGTGGCAAGCATGGCTCTGAGGAAAGCGCGGAAGTAACGCAGAGCCCCCCTCGCGGCAAACCTGCGCGGCCGTCGCAGAACGTGGGAACCGCAGATCCCTCCACTGCGCTTCGCTCCGGTCGGGATGACAAAGGTTAGACCAGTTGCTCACAATTGCTGCGGTCGCTGGGATACAGCAAGACTTCGGGGGTTCTGCTGATCCCACCCTTCGCAAAAAGCGCGAAGGATGGGGCACCCGGCCGCACCGGCTATTCGCGGACGCTGATGCCGAGGGTCTTCATCTTGCGGTAGAGGTGGCTGCGCTCCAGGCCGAGCGCTTCCGCGGCGCGGCTTACGTTGCCGTGGCACTCGTCGATCTTCTTCAGGATGTAGTCGCGCTCGTAGGCTTCTCGAGCCTGCTGCAGCGTGCTGAATTCCTCCCCCTTGCGGCTGTTCCCCCGATAGACCAGCATGGGCAGATGCTTGCGTTCGATGCGCATCGTCTGCGGGTTCAGGATCATCACCCGCTCGATGACATTCCTCAGCTCGCGCACGTTGCCGGGCCAGTGGTATTGCTTGAGCACGGCGATCGCGTCGTCGCTCATCTCGATGCGCGGACGGCCGTATTGGCGCCCGAACTCCTGCAGAAATTCGCGCACCAGCAGCGAGATGTCCTCTTTCCGGTCGCGCAGCGGCGGCACGTAGAAGGGAATCACGTTCAGGCGGTAGAAAAAGTCCTCGCGGAAGTTGCCCTTGGCGATCTCCTCTTCGAGATCCTTGTTGGTTGCGGCGATCACGCGCACATCGACGTGGATGGCCTGGGTGGCGCCGACCGGGGTGAAGCGCTGCTCGTCGAGCGCGCGCAGCACCTTGGCCTGCATCTTGAGGCTCATGTCGCCGACTTCGTCGAGGAAGAGCGTGCCGCCGTCGGCGCGTTCGAAGGTCCCGCGCTTTTCCGCCGGGCCGCCCGGGACGGCTCCGTGGCGATAGCCGAAGATTTCGCTTTCGATGTAGTCCTCGGGAATCGCGGCGCAGTTCAGCTCGACAAAGACCCGGTCGCTGCGCAGGCTCTCGCCGTGAATGGCGCGGGCGATGAGCTCCTTGCCGGCGCCGGATTCGCCATAGATCAGCACGCGGCCGTTGGTCGGGGCCATGAGCCTGATCTGCTGGCGCAGCGCCTTGATCGGAACGCTTTCTCCGGTGATGGGCGTGTGCATCGGAAGCTGGCGCTTGAACTCCTGGTTCTCGCTGCGCAGCCGCCGGGCCTCGATGGCATTCTTCAGCAGGATCAGCGTGCGATCGATCGAGAGCGGCTTCTCGAGAAAATCGAAGGCGCCGAGCTTGGTGGCGCGCACCGCGGTTTCGATGGTGCCGTGGCCGGAGATGATGATGACTTCCGGCGTGCTCTCGATCTCGAGCGAGCGAATCTCGGTCAAAACTTCCAGGCCGTCGCGATCGGGCAGCCAGATGTCGAGCAGCACCACGTCGTAGGATGCGTCGCGCAGCAGCACCAGCGCCTCGGAGGCGGTGGCCGTGCTGGTGACGATGTAGCCCTCTTCCCTGAGGATTTCGCCCAGCGATTCGCGGATCTCCGCTTCGTCGTCGACGATCAGGACGTGGTTCATGACGTCGTCCTGCCGTTAGCGCCCGACCAGAGCTGCTTCGACGGCGCTCTTCGGCTCGGCCAGCGGCAGTTCGATGATGAATCGCGCTCCGGCGGGGCTGTTCTGCTCCGCGCGAATGGCTCCGCTGATGCTCCTGGATGATCTTTGCGGCGATGGCGAGGCCCAGCCCGGTGCCGCGCTGTTTGGTGGAGAAATAGGGCAGGAAGAGACGCTCGCGCATCTCGTCGTTCAAGCCGTGGCCGGTATCGGCGACGACGATCTCCGCCATGGTGTGCCCCTCGATCATCCCGGTTTCGATCGTCAGCTCACGCAGCAGACTGCTCTGCATGGCCTCGGCCGCATTGTCGATCAGATTGGCCAGAGCGCGCTTCATCGCCTCGGGATCCGCCAGAACCGGCGGAATGTTCGCCCCCAGGCGCTGGACGATGCGGATGTTGCTGGAGTCTTCCGGCGAAGAGAGCGAGGGCGCTTTTGACGATCGTCGTTCAGGTCGCAGACCTGCGGCTGCGAGGTGGGGAACTGCGCCAACGCGGCGAACTGATCGACCAGCCTGCGCATGGTCTCGACCGAGGCGAGAATCACCTCGCTGCATTTGCGAATGACTGCGGCGATTCCGGCGTCGCGCGATCGACGTGCTTGCGGATGCGCTCGGCGGAAAGCGCGATCGGCGTGAGCGGATTCTTGATTTCATGCGCGACGCGCTGGGCAACTTCTTTCCACGCCACTTGGCGCTGCGCGCGCAGGAACTCCGTGACATCCTCGAGCACCAGAATGCATCCCTGGCGGTCGTTGTCCGAGCTCCAGCCGTGGCGACGGTTGCGGTTACGTTGCAGGACGCCGCGCGGGCCGGGCAGCTCGATCTCGGTGGCCGCCACGCCCATCCGCTGGCTGCGGCGCACCAGCAGGATCAGCTCGTCGGCGATCTCGCGGGGAAAAATCGCCTCGAGCGGCATGCCGGAGAGGTCGTGGTGGTCGCGCGGAGTGAGCAGAGTTGCGCGAGGCGCGATTCGCCTGCAGCACGCGCATCTGCGGGTCGAAGGTGACCACGCCGCTGGGGATGGTTTCCAGAACGGTTTCCAGCTCGCTGCGGCGCTCCTCGAGCGTGCGATTGGCGGCGGAGAGCTGGGTGGTGGAAGTTTCCGCCAGAGCGCGGCTCTCCTCCAGATCGGCGGCCATGCGGTTGAAGGAGCGCACCAGCTCGCCCAGCTCCTCCGTCGCCTCGACCCTGACCCGGTGGGCATAATGCCCGGCGGCGATGTCGTCCATGGCATCCGCCAGCGCTTCCACCGGCCGGGTAACCTGCTTGGAAAGAAACAGCGCCAGCCAACTGCTGGCGAAGAAAATCAGCGCGGTCAGCAGGAACAGCAAGAGCAGATAGGTGCTGCGCATCCGGTTGCGCGCACTGTACAAGAGTCCAGTAGTCGCGCGCGCCGGAGCGAATGTCCGCAACCGTTGCGCTGAGCCCTGCCGGCATGGGCAGGCCGACGACCACTACTCCGCCGTCCTCGGTGCTGGCCGCGCCCAGCATATATTCGTTCTTCCCGGCCACCAGCATGGGCAGGTCGCTGCGCTGGGCGGCCAGCAGAACGGTGGTAGTTAACGGCTCCGGTCCCTGGGGGACATCCCGCTCCGTAGTCATCCATCCAGGGGCGGATCAAACGCCCGGCCATCATCCTGGGGAAACTGATATTGGCCCGACCGGAGCGCCGTTGCGGTAGACGACCGCGAAGCCCCCCTCCAGGGTGATGCGGTGGGTAGCCAGCTCCCGCAGCAAGGCTTCGTGGTTCTCCGGTTTGCATGGCGTGAATCAAGGTGGAGGAACTGGCCAGCGATTCGGCCTCCGCCCGGGCGTTGGCGGCGGCATATTGTGAGAGCTCGAGAGCCACGCGCGTCGAGTCCTGGCGCAGTTGCGACGCCGGCTGCGAAAACCAGCGCTCGATCGAGCGATTCAGCAGCAGAAAGCTGAACAGAAACATGAACACGGCGGGCGTGAACGAGAGCAGGAGCGCGCCCACCAGCATGCGGCCGCGAATTCTCGAGCCCAGCACCCGGCTCCGCTGGTCGGCCAGCAGCTTCACGATGTTGCGGAAGAGCAAGACCAGCAACGTGAGCAGGAGCAGAAAGACCATTACGGAAAGCGCGGTGAAGAGAAAGATCTGGCCGGTGCCGTGGGGGCGCAGAAATGGCAGGGGGTTGAAGGCATTCAGCGCGGCCAGGGCGAGCAGCAGCAGAAACATGCCTCCGGCGAGCGCTGCGACTGTCCCCCTGCGGTGCTGGGCCTCTGTTCCCATGCGGCTCCTCGCTTGTCTAACAGATTACGCTAGACAGGCCGGGACTAAGGAAGTGGGTTAGGGTACTCGTGCCGTGGAACCGGACCGTACCCGGATTTCCTGCTGCGCAGCCCAAGCCATGCCAGCTGTGCGGCTTTCTCGATCGGAGTAGCATGGCCCGTATCAGCCCCTCCAAGTAGCTGTAAACCGGCATCTGATCCCGAACCGCAGCTATCGTCGCCCTCCCCTTTGTCATCCCGACCGGATTTGCACGAGCGGATCCGAAGTGATCTCAACCGTCAGCTTTGATTCAAGGACCGAAGCTCCGCCCTCGCCGCTTGTCATCCCGACCCAGTGGAAGGACCATGCGGTTCTCTCAACCAGGCATTCCGATTGCAGACCGAAGGCTCTGCACTTCCCCGGTGTCATCCCGACCGAAATGGTGTGATCTGCAGATCGCTACACCGGCATTTCGATGCTGCGCTGACCGTAGACGCCGCCCGTCCGCCTTTCCGTGGAGGGATCCGCGATCGGCAACGCCTGCCAACGAGACGACACGAACCCGTACAGGCAACCCGTGGGTCAGCAGCGCTGTGATGACCTTGAGGACAGCCGACATGTAGTCTGCAGATGCCACCAATCTCGACAGGAAATCCGGGGTAGCGCAATGGAGGGATACTGCGGGTTCTTTTCTAGCCCTTCGCTACAGCGAGTTCATCTTGAGCAGGAACTCGGCGTTGTTGCGGGTCTTGCCCAGTCGGTCCACCAGCATCTCCATGGCTTCGACCGGCGAAAGCGGGTTGAGTACCTTACGCAGCACCCAGATGCGCTGCAGATCTTCCTTGGGGATGAGCAACTCTTCCTTGCGGGTGCCGGAGCGCTGGATGTCGATGGCGGGAAAGACCCGCTTGTCGACCAGCTTGCGGTCCAGGATGACTTCCATGTTGCCGGTCCCCTTGAACTCTTCAAAGATGACCTCATCCATGCGCGAACCGGTGTCGACCAGGGCGGTGGCAATGATGGTGAGCGAGCCGCCTTCCTCGATGTTGCGCGCCGCGCCGAAAAAACGCTTCGGACGCTGCAGCGCATTGGAATCGACACCGCCCGAGAGTACCTTGCCGGAGGGCGGAACAATGGTGTTGTAGGCGCGGGCCAGGCGGGTAATGGAGTCCAGCAGGATGACCACGTCGCGCTTGTGTTCCACCAGCCGCTTGGCCTTCTCGATCACCATCTCGGCCACCTGCACGTGGCGGGCCGCGGGCTCGTCAAAGGTGGAGCTGATGACTTCACCCTTGACCGAGCGCTGCATGTCGGTCACTTCCTCCGGGCCGCTCGTCGATCAGCAGGACGATCAGGGCGACCTCCGGGTGATTGGTGGTGACGGAGTTGGCGATCGACTGCAGCAGCATGGTCTTGCCGGTGCGCGGCGGAGCGACGATGAGCCCGCGCTGGCCTTTGCCCATCGGGGTCAGCAGATCCGTGACCCGCCCACTGGTGTTTTCGTGGACGGTCTCCATCTTGATGCGCTCCTGCGGATAGAGCGGGGTCAGATTGTCGAAGAGAATCTTGTTCCGCGTCTCTTCGGGAGACTCGAAGTTGATGGCCTCGATTTTGACCAGGGCAAAATATTTCTCCCCTTCGTGGGGAGGACGGACATTGCCGCTGATGGTGTCACCGGTCTTCAGATCGAACTTGCGGATCTGCGAGGGTGAGACGTAGATGTCGTCGGGGCCGGGAAGGTAGTTGTAGTCCGGCGAACGGAGAAAGCCGTATCCGTCGGGCAGAATTTCAAGCACGCCCTCGGCGAAGATGTGGCCTTCTTTTTCACTCTGGGCCTGGAGGATCTTGAAGATGAGGTCCTGCTTGCGGAGGCCGCTGGCACCCGGGATTTCTAGGGTGCGCGCGATGCGGCTGAGCTCCGTTATATTTTTTTCTTTTAACTCGGAAATGGTCATTGTCACCTACGGGTGGGAAGCTGTGGGGGGTTTACCGGGAAGGAAGCTTGCGGTGTGAGCGGGTTCGGGTTTCGGGGGGAGGGGTGAGGGCCCAGAACAGGGCCGCGCTAAGCTGCGCGGCGCTGCTGGAGCTGAGATGTTTCCGGAGTAGAGGCGGGTGCCGCCGCCGGGCTCTCATGGTGGAAGCGGACTAGAACCTCGTTGGTGGTGTCTTGCAGCCGGGTATTGGGCTTGTGCAGCTTACGCGTAGCCTTGGAAGCCAGCTGACATAGTGTGTAGCGATTCGTGACGTGGGCAAGTGCCCCAAAGATAAGATCAGAGCGCATCTCGATTCTCCTTCATCTTTTGACCGTCCATTTGCGCATTTTCAGACTTCTGCATGTCTGCCTCGCGCAGCGTCGGTCGATTTTCTATCTGTTAGACGCAAATGTTCGCTTGCGGGAACAATTTTTTCGTCTGGGTTTCTTGTTGTCCAACCGGATACTGGTAATCATTCCCTGCGCCGCAAAGCCGGCGCTCCCGGCGGATTTCCGTCGCGCGGAACCCTCATGCAGAGACACTTTAAGGGCGTGGTCTCTGTCTCTCAGGTTGCGCATGCCTCAAAACCACCTGCATGTCGCGCTGCTGTGACCTCTGTGACCAACGAGTTACATCTTCCGGACGCCCGACACTAAAGCTGGATACCCGACGCTTCAAACCTGCCTGGTTTTCCGTATCTGAGTTCCCGCCTTTGCCGGGAAGCGGGCCGCCAAACTGGTGATGGCGTAAGGTTCATGGCCGGAAATGGCGTTCTCGCTAAGCCATGTAGAACTTAACGCGATCGAAAGTGGGGGTCAACACTTTTTTTCATAGAAATTACTCGAATGGTTCCCAAAAATGGAATAGGGCGGAAAAAGCCTCATGGACCGGCGCTGGGCTGCGAATGTGTGCTTGCGAGGACGCTATAGGGGGCCCGCACTTCGGTCTATGGCCGCCCCGTGGCACATTTCCGAGAGCGCGTTCACGATTCCTATGCCGATCCGAGCCAAGCGAAGTGGGCTTTTTTGACGAAAATCCCCCGCGAAGGGCCATTTTTCGCCTACGACACCCGCCGTGAAGCGCTCTAGGCAAGTTTTGGCCAACTGCGTACCATGAGCGAAGGCAGCCGCTCTTCTGCCGCAACCACAATGCTTAAAAATCAAACTCCAGACGTTCCGATGCACAGCCCTGACGCCCCTGGCAGAGAAAACCCTGCCCCCGACCCGGCCCTATCCCCGATCTCTCTGCAGAAGATAGAGAAAGGCTCAACCCGATCTATGTGGGAACTTCTACTCCAAATGCGCGTTCTGCTGCCCTACCTTGTCCGGCTGGTTCCGCAGCTCGATCGAGGCCTGCTCAAGGCTGCACCAGACCTCACCGATCTGCGCACGGGAATCGTCGAAATGCAGACCAGCAGCCGTGATTTAGAAGTGCAGGCCCGGAATCAGGCGCTCCAGCTCGAACGAATCGAGCAGCAAATGGCTCGTCTGCGCGTGGTTCACGAGAACAGCATCGAGGAAACCCGCAGCCTCGCTGCGGGTATGAAGTCGCTCCGCCGCTGGATGCTCACCTTCGCGGTCGTGATCGTCCTGCTGCTCCTGGCTTCGGTGGGGATGGCTGCCTTCCTGGTCGTCCGTCCGTAGGTGATGGGGCCGTCGCAGCCCGAATCCACCTGTTTGTTGATGGAAGCAAAAACTATTTATCTGACATCAACTCGATTTATAGAGCCGACCTATTTCTAGGGCTACCGCTCCAGCCTTTCTGTTGCCAGTTGTTCTAATGCGGGACTAGGATACGCGATAGTTCGGTGCAGTCCGTCTTCTGGGACGTGCCAGATCTCCCCTACGAAGTCGTTCCAGGCCTCATGATAGCAAAGAAAGCTGACGACTTCCGTTCGCCAGCGTATGTGGAGTGACTCTCTATGGCATGGTATGCCTATTGTATTAGTGAAAAGCAGGCGTTTCCTGAACTTAGCCGCCATCGAAAACCCATTCCGATGGAATCGGTGATGGGAATCTCAGGAAATCAAATCTTCCTCTATCCAGCCAGTGACTTAGCAGTTATCGTCAGTGAACACATCCCTCAGAAAATCTAGACCAAAAAGCAGCCGTCGAACACGCACGTGTGATCAGCGATTGTTTCAAAGTTTCTACTGTTCTTCCTTTCCGCTTTGGCACGGTTTTCGCTGATGACGAAGCCTTGCGCAAATCGATCCGGTCCAATCAACGGCAGTTTCTTGCCAACGTCGAGCGTTTGCGCGGCAAGGCGGAGATGCACCTCAAAGTTCTTCTGGATGACTGCAGCCGGGAACAAGGCAAGCCGGTTCGCTGGATCGTGTAGGCAAAGAATATCTATCGAGCCTGCGGGAGAGTGCCACCCGCCAGACGGAACGCCAAACCAAGGCGCGTGCTGTTTCGGTGCAGATGCACCGCATGTTCAGCCCACTCGATGAAGAGATCACCTGCCGCAGAATGGATTCCGGCAAGATGCTGCTCGACATCGCTCACCTTATCGATCACAAGGGCGTGGAGCGCTACCAGAACAAATATTCAAGCGCCAGTCAGCAATTGAAGGACTGCCATATGCAGCTTTCCGGCCCCTGGCCGCCGTACCACTTCGTGCATCGGTTGACTCGCCCGGTGTGCATCCGCAAACCCATGCGGTACCTGCGTAAGACGATTGTGTGGATTCAACCAAAACCCCGGCTAGTCAGCCGGGGTTTTGGTTTATGTTCATGAGAAGCCGCAGTGAACTTCCTCATCATTGCGGGAAAAGAACCCGCAGGGTTCTGCCGTGATTCGCACTTTACGTCGCCAAGAAACTGCCTGAAAACGGGAGAAAAGTCGCCGCTGCGGAGCCTTAATGCGCATAGTGCGCTTAACGCGCACACTTCCCCCCGGCTGCAAGAACGCTTTCTAGGAAACTTTGTTCGCGGCAGGCATGTTCTTCTTGCTGCGGCTCAATACGAAACTGGCGCGGGAACGCCGGTTCGCGGCTGCGTGGTCGATCTTGCGCCAAAAGCCACAAAGTAATCCACGGCCGAGATAATCGACACCAGCACCATGAAGTAGATGGCGGCGATCGCGATCCACTCCACCGGCAGGATAAACCAGCCGAAATGCCATTCATACCAGCCATGGGCCAGGATCACGGCGACCACCGAGACGATCTGGATCACAGTCTTCAGCTTGGCCAGATCGCTGGCCTCGATGGTGAAGCCCTCCGAGCTGGCGATGGAGCGCAGACCGCTGACGAGAAACTCACGGCCAATGACCAGCACCGCGATCCAGGCCTTCATGAGGTGGGGGTTGAACTGCACCAGGCAAATGTAGGCGGCCGTGATCATCAGCTTGTCGGCCAAGGGATCGAGAAGCATCCCCATGGTGGTGATCTGGCCGCGTTTGCGCGCCAGATAGCCGTCGACGCCGTCGGTAATCGAGGCCAGGATGAATACCAGCGAGGCGGCAATCTCCTGCTCGCCGTGGATGCTGCGAAAGGGAAAGACACGGAGAGCATCCAGATGAGCAGCGGAACGCAACAGATGCGGCTCATCGTGATGGAGTTCGGCAGGTTCACGATCGACTCGGCTGGTTGAGGAAAGGCCTGGGGGTAGCCCTTCTAGTCATTATGCACCAGCCGCCTGTGGCACGGCTCGCGTGAGGAGCGGGCTGGGCCCACCCCGAGCGAATCACCGCGATCAGGCGTAAATGCCGCGCTGCTTGATGGTGAAGGCAACCCTGTCGATCGCCAACATGTAGGCCGCGATGCGATTGTTGACGGCGTGCGCTTCCGCGTAGCGCAGACACGTCGTCGAAGCTCTCCGCCAGGATGCTTTCCATCTGCTCGTTGACGACCTCTTCCTTCCAGAAATAGCCCTGGCGGTCCTGCACCCATTCGAAATAAGAGGCCGTGACGCCGCCGGCGTTGGCCAGAATGTCCGGGATGATGAAGATCTTCTTGTCGCGCCAGAATTTCATCGGCAACGGCTGTGGTTGGCCCATTGGCGCCCTCGCAGATAATGCGCGCCTTGATGCGGTCGGCGTTGCGGCTGGTGATGACGTTTTCCGTCGCCGCGGGGATGAGGATCTCACAATCGGCGAGCAGCAAGTCGGTAGGATCCGCCGCTTCGGCGCCCTTGAAGCCCAGCACGGTTCCGTTGCGCTGGCGGTATTCAAGCAGCAGGTGGATGTCGATGCCGTTGCTGTTGTAGAGGCCGCCATCGTATCTCCGCGATGCCGATGATCTTGTAACCCTTGTCCATCATCAGCTTGGCGGCGTTGGAGCCGACGTTGCCGAAGCCCTGCATGATCACGCGGCAGCCTTCACGCCGCATATTCAGGTAACGCAGAGCCTCATCGCACACCACGCCGATGCCGCGGCCCGTCGCTTCGCGGCGCCCCCGCGAGCCGCCGATGTTGAGCGGCTTTCCCGTCACCACGGCGGTCACGGTCTGGCGCATGTGCATGGAGTAGGTATCCATGATCCAGGCCATCACCTGCTCGTTGGTGTTGATGTCCGGCGCGGGAACGTCCTTCTCCGGTCCGATAAACTCGATCAGCTCGGAGGTATAGCGGCGCGTCATGCGCTCCAGCTCGCCGATGGACATCTTCTTGGGATCGCAGATCACGCCGCCCTTGGCGCCGCCAAATGGGATGTTGACCACGGCGCACTTCCAGGTCATCCAACTGGCCAGCGCGCGAACCTCGTCCAGAGTCACATCGGGCGAATAGCGGATTCCGCCCTTGCCCGGACCGCGCGCAATCGAGTGCTGCACGCGAAAGCCGGTAAATACTTCGATGCTGCCGTTGTCCATCGATCACCGGGAAAGTGCACGATGATTTCGCGCGACGGATAGCGCAGACCTTCCATAGTCCTTCATCCAGGTTGAGTTTTTGCGCGGCAAAGTCAAATCGGGCAGCCTGGGCTTCCCAGGGATTGATTTCCTGCTCGAGGGATACAGTTTGCATAACCAAATCTCCAAACATGGACTGCGTTGGCAGTCCGCCAAGTCCCACCACGGTTGAGCCGCTCGCACCCGGGCGGGACGGCGCAGGCACTACGACGGGGCGAAACCGGGTGAAAGATTCTTCCAGTTTCCGCTCCCGGCGAGTCCTGTGCGCTTATCGCGCCAGCTTGGCCGGGACCTGTTTCTCTACTACCCCAAACCTATCGAGTATAGGCGTCACAAAAAGCCCGGGCAAGCACTCCACGCCCGGGGCTTCAACCCTTTAGATGCCCATACAGGAGAAATGCTCTACTCATTACGTGCTTCCGGCTATGGCCATTTAGTATGAGCAGGAATGCCGGCAGACCTCGCCATTTCGCCCCCGCGCGCTGAATTCCTGCGGCTTGGCGGCAACGCACACCCTGGTCCCGGTCTACCGCACGCTCACCGCCGACCTCGAAACGCCCGTCTCCGCCTTTCTGCGGCTCGCTGCCGACGAGCCGGAGTCGTTTCTGCTTGAATCGGTCGAAGGCGGCGAAAAAGTCGGCCGCTATACCTTTATCGGCGTCCGGCCCTATCGCAAGATCCTGGCCCGCGGACGTACCATCGTCGATCAACGAGCGCGGCAAGCGCCGATCCTTGCAAGGGCGACGTCTTCGCGCTGCTGAAGGAGCTGCTGGCGGGACATAAGCCCGCGCGCATCGCCGGGCTGCCGCCCTTTACCGCGGGCGCGGTCGGCTTCTTTGCCTATGACGTGGTGCGGCAGATCGAGCGTCTGCCCGAGCTGGCCGAAGACGATCTCGGCGTGCCGGATGCCTGCCTGATGTTCTTCGATGAAGTGCTGGCCTTCGACCATGTGCGCAAGGAGATTCTGCTCATCGTCACCGCGGATCTTTCCCGCCAGAAGCCCGCAGCCGCGTATGCGGATGCGAACGAGCGGCTGGCCCGGCTGGAAAAGCGCTTGGCGAGACCCATCCCCAAACCCCGGCGCGCATCGCCCCGGGGCAAGCTCACCGTCGACCAGCCACACCGCTCAAGAAGGATTTTCTGGCCTCCGTGGCCAGGATCAAGGAATACATTGCCGCCGGAGACATCTTTCAGGCCGTGCTTTCGCAACGCTTTGAAGTGAAGCCGGGAGTCGATCCCTTCTCGATCTACCGGGCTCTGCGCATCGTGAATCCCTCGCCGTACCTGTATTTCCTGCGCTTCGGCCTGGAGGAGGCGCAGGGCATCGAATCCAGCGCTCGATCTGGTGCGGCTCTTCGCCCGAGTTGCTGGTGCGCGTGCAAGCAGCGCCATGTCGAGTATCGCCCCATCGCGGGAACGCGTCCGCGCTCTGCCAACGAAGAAGAAGACCTGCGCATCGAGCAGGAGCTGTTGGCGAACGAAAAGGAACGGGCCGAGCATGTGATGCTGGTCGACCTGGGCCGCAATGATGTCGGCCGGGTAAGCGAGTTCGGCACCGTCCAGGTGAAGAACCTGATGTTTGTCGAACGCTACTCGCACGTGATGCACCTGGTCAGCGCGCTTGAAGGCCAGCTGCAAGCAGGGCCTCTCGCGCAGTCGACGCCTTCCGCGCCTGCTTCCCGGCCGGAACCCTGAGCGGCGCGCCCAAGATTCGCGCCATGGAGATCATCGAAGAACTGGAGCCGACGCGCCGGGGCATCTACGGCGGCAGCGTTTTCTACGCCGACTTTTCCGGCAATCTCGACTCCTGCATCGCCATCCGCAGCATGCTGCTCAAGGGGAGACCAGGGCTATATCCAGGCAGGCGGCGGCATCGTCGCCGATTCGGTGCCGGAAGAAGAGTATGAGGAGTCGGTCAACAAGGCCAAGGCAGTGGTGCGGGCCATCGAAAGGGCGCGGGCCGCGGCCTCAGAGCACGTCAGGAAGTAAGCCAGGGCGTCAACCGGCGACGGTCGGCTCAAACTCAACCGGCATGCTGGGATTCGGACCGAGCACCGCGCTCCCTTTGCCATGAAGCCGAACAGTGGCGAGGGACGCTGCAGTTTCATCTGGTCTCGCACCGACGTCCGGAGCCGGAAGGTCCGAAGGCCTGTTCGCCCGCTGGAGCTACACTGAAACAAGTGGTGCCGCATGGTCTTCGTTCTCGACAACTACGATTCGTTCACCTACAACCTGGTGCAATACATGGGTGAGCTGGGCGCGGAGATGACCATCCGCCGCAACGACCAGCTCACCCTCGCAGAGATCGAGGCGCTCAACCCGGAGCGCATTGTCCTTTCTCCCGGACCCTGCACCCCGCAGGAAGCCGGCATCAGCATTCCGCTGATCCGGCATTTTGCCGGCAAGGTGCCCATCCTAGGCGTCTGCCTCGGCCATCAGGCGATCGGCGCCGCCTTCGGCGGCAATGTGGTGCGCGCTCCGCAGCTGATGCACGGCAAAACCAGCCAGGTCGAGCACGACGGCCGCAATCTCTTCGCCGGCCTGCCAAGCCCCATGACCTGCACCCGCTATCACTCGCTGATCGTCGCCGAAGAAGGCTTGCCGGACGAGCTGGAAATCACCGCGCGAGTCCAGAACGGCAACGGCAAAGGAACCATCATGGGCCTGCGGCATCGCCGCTTTCCCATTGAAGGCGTCCAGTTTCACCCCGAGAGCGTGCTCACGGTAGACGGCAAGCGCCTGATCCGGAATTTTCTCTCTCTTTGAGAGCAGTCTGTGGGATAATGCTCATGCGACAAGCTCCTGTCACTCTCGCCGGGCCGCTTCCTGCTCATCGCCGCTCTTTGACTGCGTCGGCTGGACTGCGCAGCTGGCGGCCCAGCAGCCCATCGGAACGATACCTCCGCCACCGAGGTTCAAGTCTCGGGCGCCGTCGACTCTCCATGGCGAGATGCTGCTGGGCAACGGCAGCACGATGACCGCGGAGAGCCAGCCGGTGAAGATTGCGCTGACACGCGGCGGCGCACTGCGGCTGTGCTCGACCACCAGTGTTCACCTGGCGAAGGACCGCTCGATCGCCGACCCGGCCAGCAGCGCGCTGATGATGGCGCTCGACCGCGGCGCGATCGAGGCCAACTATGTCGTAGGCAAATACTCCGATGTGCTGCTTACCCCCGACCTGCGCATCCTTATCTCGGGCCCGGGAGAAGCCGACCTCAGCATCCGCGTCAATACCCAGGGCGATACCTGCGTAGACAATCACGGCACCAACGCGCCCTATGTTACGGTCAGCAGCCAATTCGACGGCGGAGTATACCGGGTGCTGCCCGATCAGCGTGTCACCTTCGAGCATGGCAGCCTGAGTGAGGTCGTGGACCATGAGCCGGAGCCTTGCGGCTGCCCGGCGATGCCGGTCACTTCCGTGGCGAGCACCGGCGCTCCGGCGACGAACCCGCAGCCCGGACAACCGGCCGGCGGTCCCTCCTCCACGCCGGCGGATACGGCTTTCCCATCGCGGAAAGCGAGGGGCTCGCCCCGCCTCCCGCGCCGCGTCCACGCCGGTCGTTCCCGCCGGCGAAGCGCACGCCGAAGTGACTGTTCCGCTGACTTACAACGGCGAGCATCCTCCCGCGGCGCCGGCTGCGGCTCCGCGCCGATTCCGCGCCCGGAGCCAGCCGCGCCGGCTCCCGCCTCAACCGCGTCAGCCGCGTCGCGTCCCACCGCCCGCGCCGCGCCATGCCCCGCAACCGGAGGTAAGCCTCCGCGCCTCCGCGCGGCCAATCCGTCATCGAATCAGAACGGCTTTTCCACCGCATCGGCCACTTCTTCTCCAGAATCTTCGGCAAGCTGAGCCGGCAGAGGCGCTACAATCGGTTGTTGGGGCTATCGTTCTGCCTCAACCAATCCAGTGAGAGATGAAGGAGTTTTTCTTTTATGGCGATTCCCGCCACACAGATGCGCCCGGGCATGATCATCAAGCACAACAACGAGCTGCACACGGTCTTCAGCGTCGAGCATCGGACCCCGGGAAATCTGCGCGCCTTTATCCAGGCCAAGCTGCGCAACTTGCGCACCGGCGCCATGTTCGAGCACCGTTTCCGCTCCCCGGACCCCATCGAGCGCGTCATCGTCGACGAAATCTCCGATGGATTTTCTCTACGCCGACGGCGACGACTACTACTTCATGAATACCGAAAACTACGAGCAGACCCACCTGAAGGGCAGACGCTGGGCGATGCGGTCGAGTATCTGATCCCTAATCTGCAGATCAAGGTCTCGTTTTTCGATGGCGTCCCGGTGGGCATTGAGTTGCCGCAGACGGTGGAGATGACGGTGGTAGAAACCGAGCCGGGGCTGAAATCGGCCACCGCCTCTTCCGTGACCAAGCCGGCCAAGCTGGAAACCGGCCTGGTGGTTCAGGTGCCCCCGTTCATCAACGAAGGCGAAAAGATCCGCGTGGATACGGCCGAAGGCGCCTATCTTTCCCGGGCATGAGGCGATCAGAACATTTGCATATGGTTCGTCACTACCTCGTCAAAGGCCGCGTGCAGGGGGTTGGCTTTCGCTGGTTCGTCCATCGCGAGGCAGGCGCTTCGCGGATTGAAGGGCTGGGTTCGCAATACCGAGGATGGCGAGGTCGAGGTCATGGCCGCGGGCAGTCGCGGAGCAACTGGCGGAACTTCGTGCGGTCTCGAACGCGGCTCACGTGGCAGCCGCGTCGATGCCGTCCAGGAACGCGAACTGGATGAAGCGATGGCCGACGGCCTGAAATCATTTCAGATTGAAGGAGCCTGGTAAGTACGCATGACCTCACCCGCCGATTAATTGTGAGCCTCTGAAATCGCTCATCCGCACGGTTCCCGATTTCCCCAAGCCGGGCATTCTTTTCTACGACATCACGACGCTGCTCAAGGACAAGAAGGGCTATGCCACGCTGGTCGATGCTCTGGCCGCGCACTACATCGGCATGGAGGATGTCGATTTGGTTCTGGGCATCGAGGCGCGCGGATTCATCTTCGGTCCCGCGCTCGCCTATCGCCTGAATGCCGGTTTTGTGCCGGTGCGCAAGCCGGATAAGCTGCCCGCGCAAACGGCGCGCGTAACCTACGATCTGGAATATGGGACGGACGCGCTCGAGATCCACCTGGACGCGATCGAGCCGGGGCAGAACGTGCTCATCGTGGATGACCTGCTGGCCACCGGGGGGACGATGGAAGCAACCGTGAAGCTGGTTCGTCAGCTGGGGGCCGGATCGTCGGTCTGGCCTTTGCCGTCGAGCTCGACTTTCTCAACGGACGCGACCGCTTTAAGGACTATCGACGTCTTCAGCCTGCTGCATTACAGCGAGTAGTCAGGAGCGGCGTTTTATTTGTGCTATACGACTCTGCGGCCGCCGCGAAGCAGGTGGATGACCAGGGCCACCGCCGCGACGATGAGCAGGAGGTGCAGGGCGAATGCGGCTATGTGAAAGAGCAGAAAGCCGCCCACCCAGAGCAAGACGAGGATAATTGCAATCGCCAGCCACATTGCCAGCGCACCTTGCGCAGAGTATCTCATCGCCGGCGGGTGAACGCATAGCGCGAAGGTCTATCCGCGAAGATCTATCTTGGAGACGTAAGATACAGAAGACGTAGGATCTCATGACAGCGGACGGCGGCTTGCGTCTGCCAAGAGGAGCGATGAGCGACGATGCTTCTGCACACATCTCATAGTGACGTTCCGAGCTTGGGGAGCCGGCGAGCGAAAGCCGGCTTGGCCTCGGCCGCGATATGGCTCGCATACCTGGCCCGCGGCGCTCGCCGTAGCGCAATCCGCGACCACCTCCGGGATCACCGCTCTGACCCATGTGCGGGTGATCGACGGCACCGGCCGCACCCCGCTTGAAGATGCCACCGTAGTGATCGAGGGCAACCACATCCGGTCCATTCAAAGGGGCGGGGCTGCGCTCCCTGCCGGTGCGCGGGTTCTCGACTTCCATGGCGATACGGTCATGCCAGGTCTGATCAACGCGCACGGCCATCTGGCATTGATCGCAGATGGCAAAAACTCAGCCACGGCATACACCGCGGAAAACGTGCTCGCAGAACTGCGGCAATACGAGAGCTACGGCGTGACCACAATGTTGTCGCTGGGACTGAACCGCGATCTTCTGTACCCGATTCGGCAGCAGCAACGGGAGGGCAAACTGGATGGCGCGACGGTATTTACTGCAGGCCGGGGCATCGGCGTCCCGGGCGCTGCCCCTGGCTTGCCGGTTGCGCCTGACCAGCTCTACCGGCCAGCAACGCCGGAAGAAGCCCGCGCGGCGGTGGACGCGATGGCCAAGCAACACGTAGACATGGTCAAGATCTGGGTCGACAGCGTTGGCGGAACCAAGCCCTCTATGTCGCCTGAAATCTACCGGGCGGTAATCAAGGAGGCACACAAGCAGCACCTGCGGGTGGCCGCGCATATCTATTACCTGGCTGACGCCAAGTCACTGGTCAACGATGGCGTGGATGTGCTGGCCCACAGCGTCCGCGACAAACCCGTCGACCAGGAGCTGATTTCTACGATGAAGCGCCGGGGCGTTTGGTACATTCCCACCTTCACTGTCGACGAATCGTTCTACATCTACGCCCAGCATCCTGGGTTCATGCAACTTAATTTCTTCAAGGCGGCCCTGCCGCCGGCGCTACTGGCCATGCTGAGCAGTGATGAATATAGCCAGAAGGTAAGTCACGACCCAAGTACAGCGCAGCACCAGGCGGACTTTGCCATGGACCAGAAAAACCTCAAGACGCTTTTCGACGCTGGCGTTCATGTAGGTTTTGGAACAGACTCAGGCGCAATGCCGGTCCGCATTCCCGGATTCTCCGAGCACCGGGAACTGGAAGACATGGTGCAGGCGGGGCTCACCCCGATGCAGGCAATCGAATGCGCTACCAGGAACAACGCTTTGTTGCTGGGAATCGAGGCGACAAGGGGAACGCTGCAGCCGGGCAAGCGGGCGGACCTGATCGTGCTGGCCGGCAATCCTCTGAACGACATCACGAACACGCGATCGATTGTGGCCATCTACCACGACGGACGCACGGTTACGCCGCGGGTTCCCGTGGTCACGGCTCGTTAGTTATGGTTTGTCATTCGATCGACTGATCCGTATCTTTAGCAATAGCCGCTAAACTTTGTCATCCCCGAGCGAAGCCGAGGGATCTGCGGGTCTCTCAACCGGCAGCTGATTCGGATAGGAGCGTCTCCCTACCTTTGTCATCCCGACCGTGGTCCCGGCGTGCCGTGGGACACGAAAGTGGAGGGATCTGCGGTTCTCTCAACCGGCAGCTGATTCGGATGGGAGCGCCACTCTGCCCTTTGTCTCCAGGTTTAGCTCTTCGGCTTCCTGGTTGCCGGCCCGGCTTCGCGCACTCCGGCTGGCGCTTCGAATTTGGTGAAGTTGTTCTCGAACTTCCCCGCCAGCATCGCGGCCTGGTGTCGTAAGCCCTCGGATCCTTCCAGGCATTGCGCGGATTCAAAAGCTCCGCAGGCACCTCAGGGCAACTCACGGGGATGCTTAGGCCGAACGCCGGCTCGGTGACGAACTCGGCTTTGCTGAGGCGGCCGTCCAATGCGGCATTTACCATGGCGCGAGTGTATTTCAGGCTCATCCGCTCACCGGTCCCGAAGGCGCCGCCGGTCCAGCCGGTATTCACCAGCCAGCACTGCGCGTTGTGCTGGAGCAGCCGTTCGCCCAGCATCTTCGCATAGACGCCGGGAGCTAAGGGGATGAAAGGGCGAGGCAAAGCAGGTGGAGAACTCCGGCACCGGTTCACTCCCCAATCCAGCTTCGGTTCCTGCCAGCTTGGCGGTGTAACCGGAGAGAAAGTGATACATCGCCTGCGCCGGGTTAAGCTTGGCAATCGGCGGCAGCACGCCGAAGGCATCGGCAGCGAGAAAGACCACATGGCTGGGGTGCCCACCCACACCAGGAATGACCGCATTGGCAATGAACTCGACCGGATAGGCAGCCCGGGTGTTTTCCGTGTAACGGATGTCGCTGTAATCCGGAGCCCCGGTTCTGGGGTCGATGACTACATTCTCGAGCACAGCGCCAAACCGGATCGCATGGTAGATCTGGGGTTCTTTTTCCAGGGACAGATCGACGCACTTGGCGTAGCAGCCACCTTCAATGTTGAAGATGCCGGTCTCACTCCAGCCGTGCTCATCGTCCCCGATAAGCCGCCGCAGCGGATCGGCGGAGAGCGTGGTTTTGCCGGTGCCGGAAAGGCCGAAGAAAAGGGCAGTGTCTCCCGCTTGCCCGAGGTTGGCCGAGCAATGCATGGGGAAGACGCCACGAGCGGGCAACAGGAAGTTCATTACCCCGAAGATCGACTTTTTCATCTCGCCGGCGTATTTGGTTCCCCCGATGAGGATGATGCGGCGGGTGAAATCCGTGATGATGAACGTGCTGGAGCGCGTGCCGTCGCGCTCCGGCACAGCCTCGAATTCCGGAGCCGCGATCACGGTAAATTCCGGCTGGTGTCTGGCCAGTTCCTCTGCCGGCACACGAACGAACAACTGCTTCACAAAAAGAGCGTGCCAGGCATACTCGGCGATGACCTGCACCGGAAGCCGATAGTGCTCGTCCGCGCCCGCATAGAGATCGAGGACATAAAGGTCGCGCTCCCGCATGTGCGCGGCGACCCGCGCCAGCAGGGCTTCAAACTGGGCCGGATCGAAGGGCTGGTTTACCTTGCCCCAGTCCACCGTGTCGGTGGTAACAGCATCCCGGACGGTAAATTTATCCCGTGGGGAACGCCCCGACCGGGCACCGGTGAGCGCCACCAGGGCGCCATTGTCAGCCAGACTGGCCTCACCCCGCGCGATCGCCGCTTCCACCAGTTGGGGGGTCGACAGGTTCCGGTGGACGTGGGATCCCTCCACCAGCTTTCCCGTGAATGCGCTTGCCCTGACTGAATTCACGCGTGCTCCTCCCTGGCGGCCGGCGCCCCTTTCCCGGCTCGGTGCACACCCCGAAAGCTCCAGCATCCGCTCCCTGGGAGGGCGGCTGGGTATGCATGAGTTTACCCGTGCGCACTTATTGGAGCAACGCTTTGCAACCCTTTTGTTAATGGTTCTTACGGGTCAGGGCGGCTACGATCGAGGCATGACCGGCAGTTCCGGCAGCAGAGAGGAGTGCCCAGCTTCGCGCATCACGACTTCCACATGTTCCAGGACTTCAGCAACGCTCATGGTGTACATCTCCCGGCCGTTATCGTAGCCACTTTCCACCGCCTGCTTTAGATAGTGGCCCGCCACCTGGGCCGCCAGCCTGTCAGTGATGACGTGGCCGCTGCGCTTCTTCTGCTCCACCCAGGCGTGTGCCGGCATGGCTATCCAGACCGGCCGGCCATTCACCTCAAACCGGACGTCGATTGCGTCCGCATGGCGCGTCGCGATGGCAACCACATTTGCCGTCCACCGGCAGTGCAGATCCTCCTGGGTCCAATGATCCGTTACATGGAAGTCTTCATACATGGCTACTAGCGTAGAGCATTTCTCCCCTTGTTGCGTCCTTTTAGGGAGGTCATGTTCAGCCATTCTTTATTCTGTGCCGGGAAGACAACCGGGCAATACCCCGCGGCCATCTAATTTGGTCCCGAAGGTGGGCACGGCAAAGAAATTGAAAAAACTTTAAAAAAGAAAGAGAATTCCGCAAGCAAACCGCGTCCAATTGAGCGACACTATAGCGATATTTTGAGGGATAGCGAAACGTGGTGCACAATCCAGAAACCATAAAACGATTTGAAGAGAGCCTCCGCCGCCAGGAAAAACAACTGGAACAGTCTATGCTTTCGGCGGTTGAGCAAGGCCGCGAAGTTGCAGCAGACCCTGCCCTGGACGCAGCCGATCAGGCTGTGCAGTCCTATCAGAAAGAGATGCTTTTCAGCCAGGGCACCAGCGGGCACGAGCAACTCTCGCTCGTTCGTCTGGCCCTGAAAAGACTGGATGAGGGTACGTACGGCGATTGCATTCATTGCGGCAAGACCATCGGTCTGAAGCGGCTGGAAGCGCTTCCCTGGACTCCTTACTGCATCGATTGCCGGGAAAAAATCGAAAACGGCGAGATCGAGGATCCCGTCCGTGCCGCTTGACGCTGCCGGTCGCTTTGCACTGCGCGCCCGCGCCGTTTGACCCGCCAACTTTGGCACTGCTAAACTCTTAGGTGCCCACGCAGACGGCAAAGGATATAGCCTGCTGGAACCCGAAATTTCCTGTCGAGGTTGGTGGCGTTGGCGAGCTTCGCGCGGTTTTCCTTATGGAAAACCGCGTACGCGGTGGCTATTAGGCCCGCTCAGCAGGAAATCCGGGGACTGCGACCCCTCCTAAGCAAGGCTTCCGAAGGAAATCCGTGGACACACAGAACACGTCACGCGCTCAAGCAAGACAAGTTGGTTCAAGCTACCAAGACCAGTGTTGACTGGTTTGAGGAGAATCGATCGACAGTCATCCGTGCCGGGATAGCCGCGATTGTCTGCCTGGCTATCGCGATTGGCGCTCTGGTGGTTTACAGCAAGCGCTCGGCGGCTGCCGACCTGGCGTTCGGCGAGGCAATGGATACCTACAACGCTCCCCTGGCACAGCCGGGACAGCCGACGGCGCCGGGGAAGAGACCTTCCCTACTGCCGCTGCGCGGGCCAAGTTGGCAAACCAGCAGTTTGAGCAGGTTGCCAGCCGATACAGTTTCTTTCTGGCAGGCAAGACCTCCCGTTACTTCGCGGGCCTGACTGCGATGGACCTGGGCCAGACCGGGCCGGCTGAAACCGATTTGCAGAAGATTGCGGACGCACATGATGCGCCACTGGCGTCGCTGGCCAAGCTGGCTCTGGCCAACTTGTACCAGCAGAGCAACCGCGATAGTCAGGCGGTGGTGCTTTACAAGCAGCTCATCGCCAAACCAACCAGCACCGTGCCGGCCGATGCGGCGCAATTGCAACTCGCAGGTCTTTACGAGAAGACCAATCCCGCCGAAGCGAATAAAATCTACGCCCAGCTCAAGAGTTCGAAATCTGCCGCCGGCCAGATCGCTGCGCAAAAGCTGCAGCAAAAATAGCAAACGCTGGCCGGAAACCTACGGCCCAGTCTTTGGTCGCCTAATGACGCAGGCCATCAGCGCGGCGAGGAAGGAGTGACTGTTGCTCCTGGTTGCTGCACGGCGTCGGTCTGGAATTTGCGATATTGGTCGAAGCGAACGTCGATCTCGGCCCGGAAGCCGGCAACCAGGAAGGCCCGCGCCTGCAGGTGCAACGCAATCGCCTGTGGGCAGCCACGCCTCATTCCGAATCAGCGCCTGATCAAAGACCACGTTGCTGCCCTTGGCGACCGATGCCAGCAAGCCGAAGCCGATATGGTAATTGTCATCCAGGGTCGCGCTCATACGTGAGACCTCATGGTCTGCCTGATCGATCCAGATAGTCCCGCTGACTTTCTTGAGCGCCTCTTCGTCCCGGCCGTGAGTCTTGGCATGGGCATCGCCAACGAAGTCGAATACGACGGTATCGCGCCCGTTCAGGCGTGCTGGGCGGGGCCTTGAAAACGTAACGATCTGCAGCAGGCGCGCAACGGTTATCTCATCCTTGTCAGGATTGGTATAACCTGGCTGCGAAACCTTCACCACTTCCTTATTGACCCGGGCTTGTTCCTTGCGCGCCTGGTCCGGGGTCAGATCCTTGCCATCCTTGCGCACCAGCTTCTCCACCCGCTGGCCATTCACGAAGAAGACTTCGTGCTCTTCTGTTTCAATCTTTTTCGTGTTCCCGCTGCTGTCTAATTGCCGGGTGGTCTGGATCGCGCGGAAAGTGTAATTCTCCCGCACTTTATCCAGTACCTTCTGGTGCGCCTCAACCTCCCGTAGCAGGGTTGCGGCATCCGGCAAAGTGGTCTGCGGCTCGTTCGCGGCAGGGGCGGACGGAGAAGGCAGAACTCCCCACCATCCCAACGAGACCAGCAAAGCAAACATTGCAGGCCATGGATTCGAGCCCATAGAGACAACTTGCCCCTTAGAACGTTTTCACAAATACTATGATCTGGTGAGAGTAGCTATGTGCGGGCGTCCTTCGGCGAAACGCCTGCGTAAAGTACCGCTTCCTCCATTACACCATTTGTGAAAACGCTCTAGAGCTAATCTTAGCGTAGGCTGTTACCGGAGTGCCTCCGCAGGTCCTTCGCTTTCACTCGATAGGCTCGCGGTTTTTTGCCTTCGAAAGGAAAACACGACGATGATTCATCTGCTCTTGAAATGGATTTTGGGTGCCTTGGCTCTATTGGCGGTAACTTATGTTGTGCCGGGCTTCCGGGTGGTGAGCCTGCCCTCCGCCCTGGTGGCAGTACTGGTGATCGGCTTTCTCAATATGACGCTGGGGCTGCTGTTGAAGGTGCTGACCTTTCCCTTCGCTATTCTCACCCTGGGTCTGCTCTTTCTGGTGATCAATGCGTTCATGCTCATGCTGGCGAGCAAGATCACTCCCGGACTGCAGATCGCGAGCTTCGGCGCGGCCTTTATTGGAGCGCTGGTGCTGGCTGTGGTCCACGTGATTATCGAAGCGGTGCTCTAGGCTGCAATCTAGAGGCGCCGGTGGACGGTGGCGGTTGCCGCGGATTGAGGGTGCCCAACCCCTCATTGCTGTATCGGATCAGGCGCTGGCGGAGAGTCGGCTGTGGGAGCAGCGGAGAGGCGCTCGCGGGGCGCGGCAACGCCGCGCGGCAAAGGCGCCAGGGTACCGTTAGGGAGCACGGCTCGGCCCGATCTGGATCGCCCGCGTCCCTGGTTAACCGGCGTGGGCTGCACCGGAACCGGCTCTACGGGCACGTGAACCGCAGAAGCGGTCCCAAACCCCCCGGGCGCGGGGGCAACTACTCGCGGGGCGGTCGATCGCCCGCGTGGCCTGGGCGGCGGAGTGCTGGTGAAACACCAGGCTGCGCAGCGCAGGATTCAGCGCTACGGCGGACAGGGCAACGCTCGCCGCCAACGCGCAGGCGGCATAGAACGCCTGGTCAGGATGGAAAAACGGCTGCGGGGAGATCTGCAGCCGCAGATTGACACGCCTCTCCAGGCCGGGGGGCGGCTCGACACTCCCCAGCAAACGCAGTGTCTCGTCGATTTCCGAATGTATGCTCATTGCAAGCTCCCTTCCTGCTCCAGTAAGGCTGCGAGCGCGTGTCGCGCACGGTACAACCGGGAGCGGATGGTCGATTCGGTTGTCTTGAGAACCAGGGCAATCTCCACTGTGGACAGCTCCTTCACAGCGGAAAGCAGCAAAACCTCGCGCTCCCTTGCCGGCAGAGTGTCGATGAGACGAAGAATTCGGGCATGGCGCTGGGCGGTGATCACCATCTTTTCCGCGCTCAGCTCGCCAGCCGGCAGAACCCGCGCCAACTCTTCGAAATCATCGGCCTGGGGCCGCGTTTTGGCGCGCCGCTTGCGGTCGAGGACCAGGTTCCACGCAATGCGAACCAGCCAGACGCGATAATCACGCACCTCGGCCAGCTTGCTTCGGTGGCGGAGAACGCGCAGAAAGGTCTCCTGCACCACATCTTCCGCATCGGCTGCGTTGCGCGTGACCGAATAAGCCACGCGGTAAAGTGTGGTCGAATACTCTTCCACCAGCGCGGTCACCCGGGCGTGCGTATCCTGCTCTGGTTTGGCCACTGCGCTCGGCCTCCAGCCATCCGACGAATTGTCCTTCAACGGTTCCCATAGCTTCGTTGTTCTGTGCGCCGTTGCCGAACAGAGAGACGTCGCATATAGAGACGCATAATACCTGCTTTCCGCTCGGCTGCGATGGCGGCAGAGTTCATCATTCGTCATGCGCGCTGTACTCGATTTCCTGTGACCGGTTGCACGGCCCTTGGTGGCATCTATGATCATTCTGTCATGTCCTGCCCTCGTCCAGGCCGGCTTCACGTCCTCGCGTGGTCGCCTGCTGGCGCTCTGCTGGATCCTTCGCAGCCGCCTGCGTTTTCACCGTGATTTGCCCGCGGGCCTAGAGGCTGATCTCTCAGGTACCTATCAGGGCCATGCGCCGGCGGCGGATGCGGCGAGACGCGTCTTTACCCTCAATCTGGCTGCGGATGGCACGGCGATTCTCACTACCCTGTACATCGGCAAGAACGACGCGACGCAGCATGGCCGCTGGACGCAGAGCGGCAGCCAAATCCTGCTTACCTTTGACGCGATGGGACCCAACCGGCCGCCCCACCCCATAACCTTTCGTCATCACGACCACGAACTCAGCCCCATCCATTGGGATCCGAGTGAGTGGGGCAGGGCGGGACCGCCCGTCCTTCACCGTTCGATCCGCGGCCACCGATGTCGATCCCGAGCTAAGGCGGCCTCTGACCATGGGCGCGTTCTACAACATCATGCTGGGATATTTCTTTGGCTTCGCGCTGGGGGTCGGCTCCGCGCTTGCCGTCTTCTACGCCATCTATTCCGGCGGTTACAGGAAGGCGGTCGAGCACTCGCTGCTGCAGCAAAAGCCCAAGCGCTACCTCGAGGCGATGGCGGCGGCCAGTGCAGCGCGTCGAAAGGACACAGACTAAGAATAATTGATTTTCAATTCCTTCAACGAGGGCAGAAAGGCAGGATGCACCTCCACCTTCAATCGTCCTGCCTGCACTCCAGGATCGGCGCTGGCGATTGCCAATGCCTCTGCGGCGGTGCCCGGCGGCGATGATCGAAATCCCCACCAGCGGCCCGTCATCGGTAATCGGCCCCGCCAGCAGGTAACGTCCAGCTTGCACCTGTTCCCGTATGAATGCCAGGTGGCGAGGCACCAAGTCGGCCACCTCCGCGCCCTGGGTATCGTTCCACCGCTCGCCCTTGCAGCAGAAAAGCGATGAAGTAAGGCTCCATGTCACGAGGAATATCCTTCATCCGTGGCTTTTCTTTTGTCGTGATGCTTCTTCTGTCATGGCACTCTACTTCGCCGCCTCTTGCAGCAAGCTGATGCGCCGCTTCGGTCTTGCCTTCTTTTTGCAGCAGGGCAGCATGCTGGCGCAGAATGGTCCGCCGTTTCTTCTCTGCCGCTGCGTGTCCGGTGGCATTTCGACGGCTTGCGGAAATTCTCTTCGGCCGCGCGATAATCGCGGTCGGCCTTATCGGTCTGGCCCATTTGGGAGTAGATCATCGCCCGATGCCAGTAGGCCGTGCTCCACTCCGGCGACCCGGGCTTGACCGCTTTGGGCACCAGCGTGACCTCCCGGTCGAACTCCTCCAGCGCCTCCTGCTTATGATCGAAGGCCGCGAGCGCGATGCCGTATTCATCATGCGCCATCATCTTGTCGACCAGACGCAACTGTGGAGGATACTGGTCGGCCAGATCGCGCTGCTGCTTGCAATAGTCCAGCGAGAGCGGATCCTGGGCGGTGAGCAGGTTGACGCACTTCACCATCAATTTGCCCACCTGTTCGCTCAACAGGTTGGCTTTGTCCTCGTCGGTCATGGGAGGGGTTGCGGGGGCAGGTTCACCAGGTTGGCGGCATGCGCGGCTTGGCGCCCGCTCTGTTGACAGAGCAAGGATTGCGCTTGCCCGGCCATCATGAGCAGGGCCACACAGCAGCAGATGCAAACGCGCATAATACCCCCGTCTACAGATTGATTATGCCGGATGAGCAACGCGGTGTGGCCGGCTACGTGGCCTCGGTTCATAGCACTATTGTGTAGCTAACACTCTTTGCGCTTCGCTGTGCTTGCCCTGCTGCTCGAGCACATCCGCGTGCTGCTGCGCGGACCCGCTGGCGCAGTTGGGTCAAATGCCGGGTGCAGCGGCATCATCGCCGGCGGCGGCTGCGATTGCCGCTGGTCAACGTATCCTCTGCCGTTGCCAGATCGCCGGCCGCGTGCGCCCACTGGCCCAGTTGCTGATAGGCGGTGGCGCGGTGCCAGAACGCTACCGCCCACTGCAGGCTGTCGGGCTTGACGGTGCTTGCCGGCAACAACGCGATCTCGCGGTCAAAAGCATCCAGTGCCTGTTTTGGCTGGTGCGCAACGGCCAGCAAGGCAACGCCATATTCATCGTTGGCGACGATGCGCGCCATGCGCTCGGTGGAAGGAGCGCTTTCGGCCTCATCGAGTTGCGCCTTGCAGGCTGCAACGGCTTTTACATCCTGCGCCTGCAACAACTCCGTGCAGCTCGGCCGGCCCTGAGCATCGCCGCCGGGTTTGGAACTCATTGCCTGCCCCGGGCCACTCCGAGGCCTAACAAAAGCGGCAGCCCACCGCAGGCCGCACGAACCCTGAAAAGTGACAACCTGAATCTCCCTTGAACGGGCCGGCTTTGCGCCCACCGGATAGAATAGCTTGCAGTATGTCTGACCGGCTCTACTACGCTGACCCGTCCCTGGCCTTCTTCGAGGCGCATGTTTCCGACATCCGCGAGGTTTCCCGGAGCCAGGGGCAGTCGCTGTGGCAGATTGCCCTGGACCGCAGCGCCTTTTATCCCACCAGCGGCGGCCAACCGCATGACACCGGCCTGCTCACCGCTACCTCTTCGGGCGGCGCTCTGCTCGAGGCTCCCATCCTCGCGGTGGAAGAGGACGAGCAGGGCGAGGTCTGGCACACGACGCCGAAGCCGTTGTTGGCCGGAACCGCGGTGCGCGGGTACGTCGACTGGAGCCGCCGCCGCGACCACATGCAGCAGCACTCGGGCCAGCACCTGCTCTCCGCGGTTTTGTATCGCCAGCTCGGCGCGCCGACCGTTTCCTTCCATCTGGGCGAGATGACCTCGACCATCGATCTTGCCCGCGAAGCCATTTCTCTGGAGGAGTTGGAGCGGGTCGAGGACGCGGTCAACGAGATCATCGCCGAAGATCGCGCGGTCACCATGCGCACCATCTCCGCGGGATGAGGCGGAGATGCTGCTGGCCGCCGGCACGCTTCATAAGTTGCCGGAAAGGGAAGGAGCCATCCGGCTCATCGAGATCGACGAGATCGATCTCAACGCCTGCGGCGGCACCCACGTCCAGGCCACGGGCCAGATTGGCGGCCTGCTGATCCGCGGGACAGAACGCATGCGGCAGGGCCTTCGGGTGGAGTTTGTCTGCGGCGTGCGCGCGGTCGTGACTGCGCGGCAGGATCTGGCGACGCTCACGCGTGCGGCCGCTGCGCTGTCGGTGGGTCGTCTCAGGTACCGGAAGCGGTTGAGCGGCTGCTGGCCGAGGGCAAGGCGGCGAACAAGGCACGCCAGAAGCTCACCGAGGAGCTGGCCGGCTATCATGCCGCGCGCCTGATTCTTGAGCATCCGATCGAGGCGGGACGCAGGGTGGTGCGGCAAACCTTTACCGATCATGATGCGGCGTACCTCAAGCTGCTGGCGTCGCGGCTGACTGCATCGGCTCCGCAGACCTGCGCGCTGCTGGCCGCCACCCAGGAGGAACCAGCCCGGGTGGTGGTGGCGGCAAGCCGCTGATCTGAAGATCGATTGTGGGACTCTGCTGCGGGAGGCGCTTGCGGTCTACGGTTTGCGGGGCGGCGGATCGCCAGGAATGGCGCAGGGTCAGATTCCCAACGCCCATCTGGATGCGCTCTTCGCGAGCATCGAAGGCCGTCTCAGCCAGGCTCTGAGCTCTTTGCGGGCGGGCCGCTCAAGGCGCTCTGGCACGCTTGGTGCAAGCCAGGAAATAGCACCGCACGCGGGGGTCCCGCCACGGGGTCCTGGGCAAGCGACCGCTCGTAGCGGTGGGGAGAATTCCTGCGCCTGGCCACCTCTGTCGACATCACAGTAATCGTGAAAATGCTTTAAACTGATGCTGGTTGTTCCCGTCTTGTGGGGCTATAGCTCAGCTGGGAGAGCGCCTCGTTCGCAACGAGGAGGTCAGCGGTTCGATCCCGCTTAGCTCCACCAAAGAATCAATCATTTGCGGCATGTCGTCTCCATCTCGCAGACGAGCGGATGACCTACGCCATACCTTGTGGCGGAACGCCTCAAGGTTCAGGTCTTGCATTGGCTCAACGGAGCTTCCCAGCCCCTGCGCACGAGGATGGAGCGTGGCCAACGTTTGGCGAACTTACCGATAACCCCGCTTTCAAGGCACTTCCTCAGACAGGCCGGCTCCTCATCGATGCGAGGAATCCCAAACGTACGCCGGCTAGCTGGCAGCCTGCAGCTACAGCCCCGCATACTCCTTCTTCGCCGCCACCAGCATGGGCAAATCTGCATCCGCGTTCTTCCAGGTCTCAAACAGCGCTTCATACGCCTTCTTCGCGTCCGCCTTGTCTCCTGCCATCGCATACGCCCGCGCCAGCCCCAGTTGCGCCACGGGATAGCAGGAACCCCTATCCCCGACACCAGCATGGCTGCCCGGTACTGCGTCGCCGCCTTGAACGCGTTGACCGCGTTGCCGGCATCATGCATCTGGAGATAAGCCAGCCCCTGCAAATACGATGCCGGGTACACCGCGGAATACGGCTTCGCCGGCTCGGCATCCGCCACGGCCTGTTGCGGCTGGCCCGCCGCCAGCGCCACATAAGCCTTGGACAGCGGAAGGTAGACATCCTGGATCAGCGTGTCTTCCGGGATATTTCCTGCTCAACTCCTCCAACATCGGCAGTGCCAGCTTGCCGTTGCCGCATACTGCCGCCGCCAGCCCCGCCGCCTCCTGGGTCTGCTTGCTCTTATCCAGCCCGAGCGCCTGTTCGACCGCAGCCTCATTGCCATCGCACAACCCTGCCATGCCACGGCCAAGAGCATCGGTCAGCAAGTTTGCTGCCTGTGCGTCCGGAGCCTTGGCGTGTCCCGCCTGCTCAATTGCATGCTGGAAAGTCGCCGACGCTTTCCGGTACTGACCCGCATACTGCTGTGTGGCCGCCAGATTTTGCGTCGTCACAAACTCATCCGGATGCCCGGCCATCTCCGCCACCACCCGCTGCACCTGCTGCGCGTCTCCCAGCAGGAAATAGGCGATCAGATGCTGCGACGCGACATCCGTGCTGCTGTCCATCCCCAGCTTGTGCTGGCGCGCCAGCTCCCGCTCCACGTCGTCCATCCGGCCCAGCGCAATCAGCGCGACGAGCAGATTCTCTGCCGCGATCGCATCCTCGGGCTGCAGCTCCACCGCTTTTTGCGCATAGGGCAGCGCCTTCGTCATATTGACCAAGCGTCTGGTAGGCCACGTTGATATTGATGTAGCCTGACAACTGCGCCGGATAGGTCTGGATTGCCTCCTGCAGCGTTTCAATCATCCTCGGCAGGTTGCCGGTCACGGTCAGGTCGTAGTGGGATGAGATGTAGAGGCGCTCGCTCTCGCTGACGTGGGCGGAGAGCTCGTAGGCCTTCGAGTAATACGCCTTCGCCTTTGCCACCTGGCCCGAATTCTCATACACCACTCCCAGCCGCGCATACGCCATGGCAAAATTCGGGTCGAGCTCGATAGCCCGTTTGTAGTGCCCCTCCGCCTCGGGAATGTCCAACGCCTTCTCATGCGCCTCATCGCCCAGCGCAAAGGCGCGGAACGCCTCCAGCGAAGGCGTCGTGGCCTGGCCAAAGGGCGTGTTCAGCTTCTTGATGCTCGCCAGGTCCTCGCCCAGCTTCGCCCGCATCGCCGCCGCTGCCGTCCCCAAGGCGCCCAGCACATTCTCCTTGTCGGGAGCTGTCGCCTGCTCACTCGCGATCTCATCGCCCGTCGCCGTGTTCTGCGCCGAGAGAGTAATCACATACTGTTTGCCCAGGCTGCCAATCGTTCCCGTCAGGATCGCTTTCATCCCCTCGCGCTCGCCGATCTCGCGCGCGATCGCCGGAGTCACCACCGTGTCCTCCGGCTTGCCCAGATATTTCACGCTCTGCCGCAGATGCTCCTGGCTCACGATGTTGATCACCGGCGACTGCTCCAAATCGATCCGCAGCGCCTGGTTCAGCGTGGTGTCAAACACCGGGTCGCCCGTCTGGTTCACAAAATTCGCCAGGATAATCGAGTCCTTCAGCTCCTTCGGCGCGCTTGCGGCCGCCCCGCCTGCACCCGTCGCCGTCGCTGCACCGCCGCTCGCGGTCGCCCCGCCCGGCTTCAACTTCCACCACGCCAGCCCGGCCATCAGCAGCAGCACGACGCAGCCACCACCCACGGCCACTTCGGCGTCCGCGGCGCCTTTCCGCGGCGGGTGGCGGGAGCGTCCAGCCCATCCAGATCTTTCTGCAGCTCTTCCGCGCTCGCGTACCGCTGCGCCGGGTCCTTCGCCATCAGCTTCTCGACGATCGGGTCCAGCTTCTTCGGCATCGCGGGATTCACCCGGCTCACCGGCGGAGGATCTCCTTGTCAGCAGCGCGGCAAAGACTTCCGCCGTCGAGCCGCCGCGGAACGGCGTCGTCCCCGTCGCCATCTCGTACATCACCGTGCCCAGGCTGAAGAGATCCGTCCGCGCGTCCAGCGGCGACGCCCCGAGCCTGCTCGGGAGACATATAGGCTACTGTGCCCAGCGTCGACCCGGGGCGGTCAGCTCCATGGTTTCGCCGTTCCCGGCATGCCGGTTCCGCGGTCAGGTCGCCTGCCCGCCAAACGTCGCCGTCGCCTCGCCCGCGAGTTCTGCAGATCGCCCGCCGCCCTGCTGCTTGGCCAGGCCGAAATCCAGGATCTTGATCTGCCGCTCGCCCCGATCCGGCCCCAGCACAAAGATATTTGCCGGCTTGATGTCGCGGTGAATAATGCCCTTGGCATGTGCCGCCGCCAGCGCGCTGCCGCCTGCCGCGAGAACGTAACCACTTCGCGATACAGATAAGCCGGCCGCCGGCCGCCAGGGCCTCTTTGAGCGTCTCGCCGCGCAGCAGCTCCATCACCAGGTAGGGCCGGCCGTCCTGCTCCCCGATGTCATGGATGGTGCAGATATGGGCTGGTTCAGCGCGCTGGCCGATCTGCGCCTCGCGCAGAAACCGCCGGTGCGACAGCGTTCCGGGCGTGGCTGGAGTGCCGCTTCCCGGCGTCGGGCTCCCGCTGCCAAACGCCTCGGCCAGATAGCGGTCGGAGACCAGCTTGATGGCGACTTCGCGGCCCAGCCGCGTATCCACCGCCCGGTAAACATCGCCCATACCCCCGGAGCCGATCTGTTCCACGATCTTGTACGGCCCGAACTGTGTGCCTTGCGGTATCGTCATGCGCCCCGGGCAAACAAACGACAGAAGAGGTTCCAGCGGTTGCCCGAAGTCTACCAGCGTCCGACGCTTCCCGCCACGCAAGCGAGTCCGCGCAGCGGACGACGAGCGCCTTCCATGGACGAAGGCGGTCCTGAAAGAAGACGGGTGCGTCAAAGCCAGTGATCTCAGTGGTATGTGTCATCCAGTATCCAAACCGCTTGGTTTGCCAAGTCACACGCTCACCAGCGCTAATGATGCCGGTAGTCACCCATCAATCGCCTTGATGCCATAATCCTTCGCGGCAAGAAGCTCCAGATCGATGTCGAGGGATGAACGAAAGCACACTTCAATTGGAGTGATAGTGGTCGCCGTTAAGGTCGTCATAGTCTTATCCTGCTATCTATCAGGATTTTATGCGAGAGTGGTTGTCCGGCGGACGCTGCGCAGCGGCGCAAATCGTTCTCCATCTATAAAGCCATACGAAGGTTTCCAGTGAAGAAAGGAAGGAGGATCTGGTGAATATTTCGCAGAAACCGACGGTGGCCCTTACTCTTGGTGATCCGGCCGGGATCGGTCCCGAGTTGATCGCCAAGTTGTTGACCCGCCGCGACGTCATCGAGCGCGCCAAAGTGGTTTTAGTTGGTGACGCTTGGCTGTGGGAAGAAGGTCAGGCGATTGCCGGAGTGAGCGTTGCCACTCGTACCGTCGATCGTTTCGAGGAGGTGCGCTCGTTCCCAGACGGTTCTCCGCTGTTTCTCCCGGTGGAGAGCATCCGCCCAGGGGAAGCTCCGCGCTCCACGGTGTCCATCGCCGGCGGTGCCTCGGTACTCAAGGTTCTAGCGATGTGCCTGGACGCCGCGTCGGTAGGCCTGATCGACGCCATTTGTTTTGCCCCTCTGAACAAACGCTCCATGATCATATCCGGCATGAAGTTCTCGGACGAGCTTCACTTCTTTGCCGACCACCTCAAGGTCAGCTCCTATCTCTGCGAGTTCAATACGTTGGGCAACCTGTGGACCTCTCGTATTTCTTCTCATGTGCCTTTCAAAGACGTTGTTCTTTATCTGACCAAGGAACGGATCATCGACGCCGTCAAGTTGCTCTACGATGCCCTGCATTTGGCTGGGTTCGAGCATCCGCGGGTGGCAGTGGCCGCTCTTAATCCCCACGGCGGGGAGGGTGGCGCCTTCGGCCGTGAGGAGATCGACATCATCGCGCCAGCCGTGAGCGAGGCGAAAGCGCAGGGCTATCCCGTTGCCGGGCCGTTCCCGGCGGACACCATCTTTCTGAAAGCCCGCGACGGTCAATACGATGGCATTGTCACGATGTATCACGACCAGGGGCAGATCGCGCTCAAGCTATTGGGATTTGAAAGGGGAGTGACGATCCAGGGCGGCTTGCCGATCCCGATCACGACGCCGGCGCATGGCACAGCCTTCGACATTGCGGGTCAGAACAAGGCCAACGTCGAGGCGACCGTGCAGGCCTTCCTTATCGCATGCCGTATGGGCGCGTCCCATCGCTCCAAGGCGGGTACGAACGAACTCATGGCGAGACGCCACTAGCTAGCGAGTGCTCGATAACACCGCGCGTCACGAGCCCGGATTTCTCATCAGCGCTACGCTCTGTTGGGTAAACCGCTCTCCCCTTTGTCATCCCGCCTGCCCCGGCGTGCCGTGGGACCGAAGTGGAGGGATCTGCGGTTCGATCATCCCTGACACAAAACACGAGGATCTGAACTGCGGGAAGTGCAACAAGCCGGCGGATTCGGTGACAGCTATTTGGCGCTACCGGTGAGAAAGATCTCGTATCCAGATGTCTTTGAATTCCATGTTGCCGCGTCCGCCGGCATGCAGTTGCAAGGCGATCTTGCCGTCGAATGAGGTCGGTTTGGGATCGGTGAAGTCCACCATGGGCACCCCGTTCAGGCGGGACTGGTAACGGTTCCCGGTGACCTCTACCAGATAGTCGTTCCACTCGCCCATACGCACCACGCCCTCGTTTTCCGGCGCCGGCCAAACCACCCACCCGCGCCCGTCTTCGGCGTACACGCCGGCGGTGTGATGCATCATTTTGCAGTCGATCTCAAACTGCATGCCTTGCGTCACATCCGCGGTTCCAGGTTTGAATGCAGTATGGAAGAAGACTCCGCTGTTGCCGTCACCTACGCACTTGAAGCGTAGGGAAAGCTGAAAGTCTTTATAATCTTTCTCGGTTTGCAGATACCCGTAATCCTGGGTGAGACCTTTGCCGTGGATCAGCCCGTTCTCCGCAGTCCAGCTCTCATTGCCGATTTTCGTCCAACCACTCAGATCGTTCCCGTTGAATAGCGGGATCCAGTCTTCACCAGGGAGTTGCGCCTTTTCCAGGGCTCTGGCGGCACAAGAGAGGATCCCCATCGCGGCCAGGATCAAAGCGGCTGCGAGAAGCCAATAGTCGGAGCGGAACGCACGCGAACTACGATGGTCTCTGAAAGCCATGCGGGTATCTCGTCGAGGATTGAAGAGCGTGCACCGGGAGAATTCTATCAGCCCGTGCTGCGCCTATCGCCGCCTTTACGAGACAGTGCCTGAGACTTCCTCTTTTACGGATTTGTCGCCACATGGATCGTATGGTAGTTGTGTGCTACCACATACGCTGTGGCACCTATGTTGGCCAATTGAGCGATGCGGGCAATACGCCCGTGGTGGTGCTTGGTGAGCAGGTATTGTGCATAGATCTCCAGCCCTGCTGTCGTCGCCTCGTACGCTCCCAGGCCCACTTTGCTTTCAACCAGGGCAGTAGGCAAAAGTCCTTCATGACATCGGCCGACAAAGCCCGCCGCCTCTTGTTCCTGGCTGGTTCGCAAACACTGCTCAGTCGTTGCCCAATCCGCGGCGTGGGTGGCGATCACACCACCGTACAGCGAATAGTCGGTCCAAGAGATTCGCTTTCGCAGCGGCGGATGGTTTTGAGGAGTGAGCGATAAGGACGGCTGCATCAATCCCATTCCCGGGGATTCCGGCAAATCTTCGGCGAACCCTGCTGATGTTGAAAGAAACAAGGCGAGCGCTGCAAGTAGAACAAAAGATCTCTTCATCGATACCTATTCTCCCCACCGATGACATCGTCGGCAAAGCTCAGCAAAGAACTACCCGGAGGGGGAGAATCGGGGCACTATCGATACCTATTCTCCCCACCGATGACATCGTCGGCAAAGCTCTTTTCACAAAGAACCTACCCCGAGGGGGAGAATCGGGGCACTATAGTAACCCTGGCGCTCGAAAGGCGTATTTTGGGGCAGATTTGCCGGCAGTGCTGCCTTGATGCGAATTACGAGATCATCCATCGATTTCTCGACACAAATCTTCTCAATGGGTTGGCCCTAAACCGGTCCGTTCCACAGCACATCAAGATTTGGGCTCTAGTGGCGCTTGATTTGTTGACATTATGTCATGCAGTTCAATAGCCATCACCACCGCATTTGCCGCCGAGACGAGAAGCTCCGTGTGCTGTTCCGTGAACTGCCGCGGGCGAGTGTCCAGCACGCATACTGAGCCAAGCACTTGGCCATCGGGCGCCTTCAGCGGAGCTCCAGCGTAACACCTTATTCCCATGTTCCGGAAAAAGGGATCGGCCGCGAACTGTTCATTCTCCTCGGTGTCGGCGATCACGAGGCTCGAATCGGAGAACACCACCCTGCCGAAGATCGAGAGGTCTTGCTCAGCTTGGGTCGCCAGCGGCGTATCTTTCGGTAGACCACACTGTGCCTCCCAAAAGCGCTTTTCCCCCTCCGTCCCGGTGATCAGCGCAATGGGGGCTTCGAGAGATCTGGCGAGGTTCGTCGCCAGCCGGTCGAACACCCCCTCTTCCGGTCCATCGAAGACATCCGCCCGCTGCATCTCCCGCGAGATCTCGCTCCGTTCCCTGCTCACTTTTGGCTCCCCTGCCGCTTCTGGCGCCGAGTCATCCACAACGGCTGCCGGATGCAAGAGAGAGGTCAGATAATCCTTCATCAATTGCAGCGAGGACACGACGTGCTGTGCGTCTTCCGTGGGTATCCGGCTCCGCAGGTTAGATAGATCGACTTCCTTACTTAGTACGCAGGCAACCAGCACGGCATCGGGAAACTGTGTGCGAATCTGATGGCAGCGTATTCTTATGTGACGTATCGCACGTGGTGGAACCCCCGCCACACAGATAACATCCGGCCTCCGATCGTCTACTGACTGCTGGAGATCTGCCATCGAACAATCCGGGGACATGACATACACCGACGCTGTTTCTGAAAGCACCTGCACCGCAAGCTGGCAAGCCACTTCATCGGCGAAGTCCCTGGCAGGCATGGCGATGATCTGTTGCGTTGGTTTCGGTTCGAACGCCGGATCTGTCAAACCTATGCTACTTATGTCTTCTGCCAATTCTTCGATGCACTGCAACATCTCATCGGCGCGTGTGGCTGTCATCTGCTCGGAGTGCCTCGCCTCTTCGATCATCGACAGCGCGGGGATCAGAATGCTGTCGTAGACCTCCGCGCTCGACTTAGTTGCCAACAGCTCTTTGATCAGCGCGGTTGCGTCCCGCGTGTTTGAAGCCAGGATGCGCTGATAAAAGCGCTCCGACGGAGGCAGCCCGGTTTCCTCTCCGAACAATACTTCCAGATAATGTAGGCGCGGAACCTGACGTCCGATCACGATCAGGCACACCGTGAGTGGGGTTGACAGCAGCAACCCTGGCAATCCCCACAAAAGAGTCCAGAACACGGCCGCTATCAGAATCGCAATCGCAGAGATTCCCGTGGACGCACCATATAGCATGGGCTCGATAAAATTTGCGGCCACCGTCTCAAGCACGCCAAACGTTACAACGGTCCAGGTCAGCTCGCTCCAGTTCGGTGAAGCCGCAACAGAAAGCAGCAGGGGGCCGGCGGCCGCCATCAGGATTCCGATGTAAGGCACAAAGCGCAATACGCACGTCAGCACCCCCCACAACAGCGGATGCGGGACTCCAATCAAGCGTAATGCGATCCCTGCGACTGTTCCATAGCAGAGGTTAACGATCAGTTGCATCTGCAGGTAGCGGGTCACGCGACGGCTGGCGTCCTCGATTGCTGTCGTGGTCACGTGCATACGTCCGCTTCCCGCAAGCCTGAGTCCGCGGTCCAGCAGATCATCCCGTCCCACCAGCATAAAAATCAGAAAAATTACGACGATAAACGTCGTCGTGAGCGGGTGGATTAGCGGGGTCATCGTCCGCCCCGCCACCGCCAGCATTGGCTCCTCCGGTTCTTCTATGCGCACCGAGACGGGCTCAGCGGCTGCCGGCTGAGCCGTGACCGGCTCAGGGGTCTTGTTGGCCAGGGCGGCCGGACTTTTACGCGACCGGGCGGACCTTTGCGGCCGCGGAGTGACAGACAGCACGGGAGTCGTATCGGCGCTCCCGCTCTTGAGCTGCTTGCTGACATTGGATAACATTTCCACTGTCCGGCTGAGCCGCCCCGCTGAATCCAAGTGCAGAGAGCCAATCTTTGCAGTGACATTTTGCTGGTATTGCGGAAGCTCAACCGCAAGGTTGTAGATTTGTCCCAGCACCACCCAGCCTAAAGCTGCCACTCCGGCCAGGGAAAGAAGAATGACCAGAAGAGCAGCCGGCGTCCTCTTCATTCCCCATCGCTCTAAACGGGTCGCCGGCGGAGCGAGAAAGAACGCCAGCAGCCCGGCCAGCGCCAGGGGAATGAAAACTTCGCGGGCAAAATACAGCACCGCCGCGACCAGAATGCCGGTCACCAGCGCACTGTCCGTTGTCTTTAAATTGTCGCCAGTTTCGCTCAACAGAATGCCACCACCGCACTTCTCTTTTTTCCCGGATATGGCGCCGAGCCAACGGCGGTGTCCTTAACTTATACAGCTCTTCTCTTTATTGCGAGCCTTTGCCCGAAGGCGGATCAAACCATAGTCCTTCTACCGTCTTGGCCCGGCCGTGCAGCAGATCAAACGGCCGGTAAAGTTGCCTCTCCGGATTAAGCTGGACGGTTTAGGCCTCCTGTGCGCCGACTTGTCAGATGAGAACCGCTCTCAAGGGGTTGTTGATCTCGTGGGCTCATGCGTGCTTGGTGGTTGACCCGGGTATCTCCTGATTTCTTCGGGGCCTACCGTTCGCAACGAGAAGGTCCGCGGTTCGTCTCCTCTTCGTTCCAACAACACCATTCCGATCCATAACATGAAAGGACCAGGAAAACGCCGAATTTGCTTTAGTTTCCGGCCTGCAAGAGGCCGGCGCCGTCCATTGACATCCCGGGCAGGTGGGGGGAACATTAGGGCCTGGAGAATTATTAGCGCAAGGAGATGCCCCATGCCCACGACCGATACAGAGATGACGATCACCATACGCAGGCCTGCCCTCGGTTCAGCCGCGGCGGCGTTCCTGGCTAAAAAACATCAAATGCTGATCGACGGCAAATGGGTCGACGCCCGCAGCGGCCAGACTTTTGCGGTCGAGGACCCTGCGACCGAAGAAATCATTGCCCACGTCCCGGCGGGGGATAAGGCGGATATCGATCTTGCGGTCGCCGCTGCGCGCCGCGCCTTCGAGACGGGACCCTGGTCCCGCATCTCGCCCGCCGCAAGGCAGCGTCTCGTCTGGTCGCTCGGCGATCTCCTCGAGCGTCATGCCGACGAACTTGCCGAGCTGGAAGCGCTCGACAATGGCAAGCCGGTCACCAACGCACGCCGCGATGATGTCGGCGGCTCGATCGAAATGTTTCGCTACATGGCGGGATGGGCGACGCGGCTGAATGGCGAGCAGATTGCGGTCTCGACCGCCGGGCGACTGGCACGTCTACACCATCCGCGAACCCGTCGGGGTTGTCGGGCAGATCATCCCCTGGAACTTTCCGCTGATGATGGCCGCATGGAAGCTGGCGCCCGCTTTGGCGGCGGGATGCACCATCGTGCTGAAGCCCGCGGAGCAGACTCCGCTCTCGGCGATCCGCCTGGGGGAGCTCATCGTCGAGGCCGGTTTCCCCGACGGAGTGGTGAACATCGTCACCGGTTATGGAGAGACGGCCGGCGCCGCCCTTGCAGAACATCCCGATGTCGATAAAGTCGCCTTCACTGGCTCGACCGAGGTCGGCAAGCTCATCGTCAAGGCGGCAGCGGGCAATCTCAAGCGCGTCTCGCTGGAACTTGGCGGCAAATCGCCGGCCATCGTCTTCCCCGACGCCGATCTCGAACTCGCCATCGCCGGAACTGCAAGCGCAATTTTCTACAATCAGGGTCAATGCTGCACCGCGGGCTCGCGGCTGTTCGCCCATAAATCGATCTACGAAAAGATCGTCGACGGCGTCTCCCGCGAGGCTGGCAAGCTGAAGGTCGGGCACGGACTCGACCCGTCGGTCAATCTCGGGCCGCTGGTCTCCAAGGAGCAGCACAACCGCGTAACCGGCTTTCTTGAGGCGGGACGCCAGGAAGGCGCCGAGGTCGTTACGGGCGGAAAGGCCATGGGCAACCAGGGCTATTTTGTCGAGCCTACAGTTCTCGCCCGCACCGATCGCTCGATGAAGGTGGTGCGCGAAGAGATCTTTGGGCCGGTCGTATGCGTCCAGTCCTTCGACGATTCCGACCTGGACGCCGTCGCCAAATTCGCCAATGACACCGAATATGGGCTGTCCTCGAGTGTCTGGACGCAGAACCTGAAGGCCGCCCACATGATGGCGCGCAAGATCAGGGCGGGCACGGTCTGCATCAACGCGCATAACTACGGTGACCCCGCGTGGCCGTTCGGCGGCTACAAACAATCCGGCTGGGGCCGCGAAATGGGCAAGGAAGTCATGGAGCACTACACCGAAACCAAGGCTGTCGCCGCCAGGCTCTGACCAACGGCTTCCGCAATATCAGCTTCGAACCAAATCACGTTGCAGGTGCGCGGGGGAGGCCATCAATGCCCTCATCCTGGTAGGTCTCCGCGCACCAATAGCAAACCTGTATCCCCTCTGGATATTGAAACCGCATGGAGTTGAGAAGGAGCAGGACGTGAAGAACCCTATTGGCAGTCAGATGCCAAGGCGCTCGTTTCTTCAAGGCATGGCCAGCTTGGCCGCGGCCAGGGGAACAGCTCTGTGGGGGCAGGCGACGTCCCCAGGCTCCTCGGGCGGCCGCTACGCAGCGCCGCCCAATGGCACACGGTCCGTGAATGCCAGGAACCTCGACTACTTCGATGCGATCTTCTTCTATGGGTTGGGCGAGGAAGAACTGTCCGACAGCCAGAAGCAGGACCTTCTCTCCTTTGTCCACGAAGACGGCAAAGGCTTCGTGGGCGCGCACTCCGCGATCGATGCCTTCTATAGCTGGCCCGAGTACGGCGAAATCGCCCAGCGAATGGCTGGAGGTACATCTCCTGAGTCCTGGAGTTATCCCAGGAGGCATCGGGGTGCCCGAAGGTGCTGTAGAAGACGCGGCCCTTTCCATACTGCTTGACCCACGCCACGGGGAAATCCCCGTCGGTGCGGTGCAGATCCTTCACCTTCTCCACTTTGCTCGCAATCCATACGCGCGAGCACGTCAACAGTTTCGCGGGAATACGGCTTTGCGGTAGGAACATAAATAGTTCCACGCGCTTCGCCTTGACCCAGCCGGCGAAGTCGTCCAACTGTTCCACCGTTTCTCGTGCGAGCGGCGCGTCCTTGATCGCCCGTCCCTCGCCGCGGCCGCTCGAAGCGCCGCTTACCGCGCAATTGAGGCTGTCCAGAGCGGAGGCCGACCCCACTTGCGAACACCATCGTAATCGAGCCGGCGAAGTTGTACTGGTGCCAGGAATGAACTTCCGGGCGGGCGAGCATCTGCTTCGAAATTCAAGCTCGGATACATATGTTTGGATACAATGAACCGGTTCCAGACGCGAGTCAGTCTTGGTGGCGAAAGGGAGAGTAAATGTCTACAAAAGAAAACGAAATTGGGCGACGTTCGTTTCTGAGCATGGGCGCGGCAGCCGCGGGGATTGGCCTCTTGGCCGACCTGGAAGCGTATCCCCAGAATGTCAACCGGAATTCAATTCCGTCGGACTTGAAAGTCACTGACATGCGCATCGCCGTTCTGAGAGGGCCGGGGGGCAAGGCAGCCCGCGAGGGCGAGGGCGGCGTGAGCAGCGTGGGCGGCTCCGGCGGCGTGGGTGGCCCCGGCGGCCCCATGGGCCGTGGCGGCCCCCCCAGGGGACCGATGCCTCCTGCGACTCCCGGAGCGGGAGCGGCATCTGGCGGCACGATCATCGTCCGAATCGATACCAATCAGGGAATTTCGGGTTACGGCCAGGCGATCGGGGACGGCCCCCAGCCGAACTACTTCTGATGCATAAGGCCCGACTACTCGGCGAGAATCCCTGCAACGTCGACAGAATCTTCCGCAAGATCAAGTTGCATGGCGGATATAACCGTCAAGGGAGCGGCGTCAACGCGATTGAGAACGCGTTGTGGGATCTGGCCGGCCACGCTTATGACGTGCCGATCTATCAGATGCTTGGCGGGAAATTTCGCGACAAGATCCGCATGTACAGCGAGGGTGACCCGAAATCGAACTCCATCGCAGACATCGCCGCCGATTATAAGGAGAGAGTCGCCTCGGGGTTTACGATGCTCAAATACGATCTGCCCGTAGCTCCCATCCTCCGAGGCAAGCCGGGCACGATCTATGCTCCGGCAGGCTATTACGGGGAACCGGGGGATTTTCCCCCCGAGAACTACTATGAGGGATTAGAGATCAGCGACAAGGGATGTGAACTCGTAGCGGACCACGTCGCTGCGATTAAGGAAGCCATGGGCGACGCTGCTGACGTGCCCATGGGTCACGACCATTTCGGGCACCTCACCGCGAAAAGTTGCATCAAGCTGGCTAATGCGCTGGAGAGGGTCACTCCCTCGACTTTGGAAGACATGGTCCCGTGGTTCCGGGTAGAGGAGTGGAAGCTCATCACCGATTCGGTCAAGGTGCCCACCCTGACCGGCGAAGACGCCTATCTGGTGGAATCGCTCGAGCCGCTTTGCCAAGCGCGTGCAGTCGATTATATCCACCCGGATCACCTTGTGATCGGCGGCTGTCTCGAATTGAAGAAGACCTCCGACATGGCGGCCAAATATTCGGTGGGGATGATGGTCCACAGCAACGCTACCCCGATCGGCTACGCGGCCGGCGCGCACGCGATAGCCGCCTGCGAAAACTTCCTCGCCATGGAATGGCACCAGCCGCAGCCAGCCTGGCACAAAGACCTAACCGACAAAGGGGACCTCGTGGTTCAGGGTTACATCCCCGTTCCGACGGGGCCGGGCCTGGGCATCAAAGTCAATGAAGAAGCGATGCGCCCCCTCTGCAGGCAGGGTGAGTTCTTCACCGATCCTACGACGTATTGGGATTCGCAGGTCGGCGGAGAGAAGACGTATACGTAAAGGGAGGACGTCGAGGCGAGCCTTACACCTTCCGATTATGACTGAAGGTATATAGGCTTAATTAGCCTGTTGGGCCCGGCGGGCCGGAATACCGCACAATTCCCGATCGCCGGGCACCTTCGCGGCGCCATGCCGTGTAACTGACCACGCACGAAAAACCTGAAACGCCACTTTACGTTTTGGCCCGCTCCATTCCTCAAAGCAGCTCTGAAGGCGCGTTCACGAAACAAGCGAAAGCAAGAGAGACCGGAATTCAAGGCCTTTAGACCTCAAGGGAGTTGTAATGGACGTCCTTGGTCCAAAGTGTAACGGATGTTCCGGTACACTCACGGTCGAGAGGTCCATTCTCAGCCATTGTCCTCGACCCGCTGAACAAACTCGATCACCGCCGCGTTGAAGAGGCCCGCAGCTTCCACATTCGAGATATGTGCCGCTGGTAAAACAACAAGCGTGGCTCCCGCGATCCTGGTCTGCAGAAACTTTGCGTCCTCAACCGTGGTCCCCGGATCCTGCTCGCCGGCGATCACGCACGTGGGAACCCGAATACCTTCCACCAGTGTTCGCTGATCCATGTCGCGTATGGCTTCGCATAGCAAGATGTAGCCCCGGGAATCGTTGGCCAGCAACATTGCTTGCAGAGGCGCGACAGCGCCTGGAAATTCCCTGCGGAAGGCGGGCGTGAACCAGCGTTGCAGAATGGCTTCGGCGACTGCAGCCACGCCGCCTTGCTCAACATCCGCAATGCGCTTGTTCCATGTTTCCGCTGAACCGATCTTGGCCGCCGTGTTGCATAGAACAAGAGATTTGAGGCGTTGCGGGGCCTGTACGCCGAGCCACTGCCCGATGACTCCGCCAATCGACAATCCGCAGAAATGCACTTTCTCAATCCCAAGCTCATCGAGAAGCGCCACAACATCCTGGCCGAGGGTACCGATCGAGCATGCTCCTTCCGTCACGTCGCTTTTTCCGTGACCGCGCATGTCGTAGCGCAAAATGCGAAAGCAGCTCCCGAGCGCTGCCAATTGCGGCTGCCACATCTCGAGCGTGGTCCCCAATGAATTCGACATCATGAGCACGGGACCTTCTTCCGCGCCGCTCAGCGTGTAGTGAAGCCGCGCTCCATTGACTTCAACCTTCGGCATTGATTCCGTCCCTTCAATCTTCCGGCAAGCTCCATGCGTACAGCACGTCATCGACCGCGATGACGATGAACTGCCGTCCATCAATCTGGTAGGTGATAGGACCATTGTTCATAGAGCCTCCGGGTCGCGAGTGCCAGAGTACCTTTCCGTCTGCTGGATCGAGCGCCAGCAGGTTTCCGGATGCATCTCCAGTAAAGAGTAAATTGCCCGCTGTGGTGAGAATGCCCGGGCTGGCCCGGCCGGTACCGCTCTCACGCCGCCAGCGGATTTTTCCCGTCTCATAGTCAATGGCCAACAGCACTGACTTGGTGATCAGTGGGGCAGCTCCTCCGCCCTGGTGATCGGCCGCCTCTCCATTTTCGTCGAGGGAGAGATACCACACGGTGAAACCTTCCTGTGCGTTGACGTAGAACAGTTTGGTTTCAGGATCGAAGCTCGGCGGCATCCAGTTCGTGCCGCCACCGCTTGCCCCTTCCACGAGAGCTCCGTCCAGCTGTGGCTCTTTGGCCGGGTTGGAAACCGGCTGTCCTTTATCCGACACCTTAAGGGCCCAATTCGTTTTGACGAATTGAGTGGTAAGGAGATCTTTCCCCGTTTCTCGATCCAGTACGAAGAAATAACCGTTGCGGCTCGCCTGTGCCAGCAGTTTGCGTGGCTTACCATCGAACTCGGCGTCGAACAAGACTGGAGTTTCCACTGCATCCCAGTCATGGGTATCATGCGGCGATGGCTGAAAGTACCAGACAATTGCTCCAGTGTCAGGATTCAGAGCGAGGATGGAACAGGTGAAGAGGTTGTCGCCCGCTCGCCCTTTGCCGTCCAGTACCGGGTGCGGGTTTCCCGTGCCCCAATACATCAGGTTCAGACCTTCATCGTAGGTACCGCTGATCCACATCGGGCCGCCGCCATGGCTCATCGACTTTGCATTTGGCCAGGTCTCTGATCCGGGCTTTCCAGGCTCTGGCAGACTGTTGGTGCGCCACACGACTGCTCCGGTGTCCGGATCGAATGCTTCCAGAAAGTGCGGTATGTTTGTTTGATCGCCCGATGTGCCGGCGATGATTCGTCCTTTCACAACGATTGGGGCGACACTCACGTAATAGCCGAACTTCACGTCAGCTACTTCGACATCCCAAATCCTCTTACCATCCTTTGCGTTCAGGCATACCAGATGCGCGTCAGGTGTTCCGAAGTAAATTCGATCCTTATAGAACGCGACGCCGCGCTGGCCGATGTGATCCCCCTGGGAAGGCCGGTTGAAATCCCACACTTTGAATCCGGTTCGTGCATCGATTGCCCAGACGCGATCTGGCGCCGTGAAATACAAGATGCCGTTCACCACGAGAGGAGTCGATTTCAGCGAAGAACCGTGGGTTGGATATGCCCAGGCTAACGTGAGCGATTTCACGTTGTTGCGGTTGATCTGCTTCAGGCTGCTATAGCGTCTGCCGGAAAAATCTCCATTGTAAGTAGGCCACGAGTCACCTACCGGCGGAATTGAGTTCGCCCTGGCGTTTTGAGCGAAAAGGATCCCGGCGCTCAGAATGAGCTGAGTACTGGCCCACAGAAACTTATTGGAGCGTTTCCAGGTATGCAAAAAGATCATGGACATCCTTGTCGGTGTAGGTTTTGAGTAGCTCAAGGTGCCGGCGCAACGGATCGTCCAACTCGACTTTGACACCCGGTCGTAGCGGCCATGAGCGGTAGTTTCCGTTGGCGTCCAGGACGGCCACATCAAATGCGTCAAGATGAATGATTTGTCCTGTCACCTTCTCCCCCGAAGGCAGGGACACTGTGCCCGTCTCTTTGCTGACACGGGGATAGAGCATTTGGGACTCAAGCTCCGCGGGAGGATATTTTTTTGCAATTCCGGCAAGGTCTCCGCTAGCGGAGTGGCATTTTGTGCAGGTTCCAACACCGTTGAAGAATTGCTTTCCTGCTTCCGCATTTCCCGTGAGTAGCCGTGTGAGCGAATACCCGGCAGCACCTCCCGCCGCTGATCTATTGTCCGATACGGTGATCTTCGCGTGCAGGAAAGCAACAATATCGGCGATCTGCGTGGCAGTTAGCGTGGGAAACGCCGGCATACCTCGATCCAGGCGTCCCTCCTGGATTACCTTCGCAATCAGGTTGCCGTTTTCATCGTGGCGCACCAGGGACGAATCAATCAAGCTCGGAGCCGAGCCGGTGCCCTTTGCTTCGGACCCATGACATATTCCGCAGGACTGCTGAAATTGCGCCATCCCTCGCTTTACATCTTCGTTTGTCATGGGATTCGGCTTCCGCGTCCTCGGCATCTCCTGACCGGCAGAATCAGGGTGCAGCGGCAGAAAAAACGCCATCGCGAGACAAATTCCCAGCAGGCGAGAGAGGTCTAGGTTCAGGTGCCAACGCAAGTTCAGCTCCTCGGGGCTACGCTCATGCGAGTTTTGAAACTACGACCGCACATGAAGATTGTCAAGATTGTCTGTGCGCACACCGAACGAATGTCTGCTCTGGGCAGAGTTCCCCTTCAATCGGAGCCCAGTCAAGGCCGCTGGATTTCTTTATAAATGGCGATCCTATGATTACGGACTCGCGGCTTTATTTGGCTGCCCGATGCATCGAAAACGATCTGATTGGATTGCTTTAGCGGCATGTGGCAATTCACACAGCTATGCAGAATCTGAGAACCCATGGTCGAGTACTCCCCGCAACTCTCTACCCTATGGCAGGTGAGGCAATGCCCTGAAAAAGACGACGCGTCCCGCTGCGGTTTGTGGACATCGTGGCAGGTTGTACACGTCATGCTGCTGGACCTGAAGCAGCGGCTGCTCCTCAACTGCTGGAATTGGTGAGCATGAACATCGGCAGGGTTGTCCGGTGCGTCATCGGCTATGGATAAATACTGTCCTAACACTCCCCCAGCTGAAAATGAAAAAGCGGGAGCCCTCGGAGTTCCTGGTCCAGCATGACAAAGCGCGCACAGATCCATTTGCCGGTCACGGGAAAGCGCTGCCGGGTTAACAATGTCCTCCGTTTCCCCCGGTCGTAGGGGAGTTTTCGACTGGTTGCGCGCGACATGGTTACGGCCTGGACCATGGCACTTCTCACATGTGATACCAAGAACCATGCTCGTCTTGTCAAACCGGTTCAGCGAAGGCTGGAGTGATCCAACAAAGGTGGTATGACATTCCAGGCATCGCGGAATAATAGGTTTGTCGAAATTAGGCAGCCCATCCGGATAACCAGGACTGTTCATCCATTGATCGGTTTCTGTCCAATAAGACACAGGCAGCTCAAAGAGCTCATCGCCCTTCCAATACAGATAGGTTTGCCCCTTTCGCCCCGAGCCAATCACGAGATCGAAGCGTTCTTTGTGAGAAATAGTCTCGAAAGGCGGGAGATTGGCGACCGCACTCTGAAAGTAGCCTTCCTTGGTCGTACTCATCACAAAGTAAAGATATGGGTTCGAAGTCCGCAGGATGTTAGAGCCTGGAGTGAATTTTCCGTCAATCGAAGTCTGACTGGGCAAGCGCGAAGCTAAGTGGTGGGCCGAGCTTAGATAGGTATCGAATTTTTCTTGATGACAAGGGCTGCACGCCACGTCTCCAACATACCCGTTACGAGAACTCACACTATTGTTGGCCGGCGCCGGCGCGTCTGGCATCTGGCCGACGAGCGGCAGCATGGGCGCAAGAAGCAAGCTCAGAATGGCAACGAAACGACCTGGTCCTCCCTGTCCCAGCCCCGGCCTGCCTCGGTTGTAGTTCATCGTTGGGTGGTCTGCGGAGCGGCGTGAAACTTTGCTAAATGCGCGGCCGCCAGATCTGGCTTGTTCAGCCTGAGATATACATTTCCCAAAAGAAAGTGAATCTGGCTGTCGCTGGTGCCCAACTCTGGTAAGGTCAGCGCTTTCTCGCCGTCCTCCACGGCAGCTTGATACTTGCCTTGGTGTTCAAGACCTTTTGCCCTTTCATAGAATGCGTCCCGGCTTTGACTATCTGCCTCAATGGCGAGTTGATCCTTGGCGATGCTCTCTTCGAACCTGCCTAACGAATACAACAGGCGGCCGTGGGCGACCAGGATCGACGCTGTCTGCGGAGTCTTTTCCGGCGAGAGAGCCTCGGCCTCCTGATAGAACTCCAGAGCACCGGGTGCATCGCCTATCGCCTCCTTTGACATCGCTAGGTAGAAGGGCGGCAAAGGGTCTTTCGGAGACAAAACCCGCGCCTTTTCCAGGGGCGAAATGCCCAGCGAGAAATCGTTTTGCAGATAATAGAACATCCCCAGGAAGAACTGGGCGCTCTCGGAGGAGGGATCGACGATCACCGCTTTGATAAGACAGCTCTTGGCGATATCCGGCTGGTGGGCAAAGAGAGCCAGCCTGGCTTTGAGAATCAAGGCTGGAACGATAGTTTGGATCGGCGTGCAAGGCCAAATCAACTTCTGCATCGGCTGGGCCGAATTGCATCCTGGAGAGAGCGTCTCTCGCGTTGTCATAGTGCTGCTGCTGCGGGGGCAGCGATAGTTGCAAAGCGAGAAGCCAGATCATTTGAGCTTGCCTCCCGCTGCCAACGAGTAATATCTTCCTCCCTCAACGTGCTCGAAACGATCGGTGCGTCCCACAGCCCCAGGCCATTTGATTTCAATCCAATCGGCATATTCACTTCGTCCCAGTCCGAGAAGATCTCGCGGATCGGACGAGGAAAGATAGCTGCCGCCTCCACGATGAAACAAGCTGTGCTTCACCCCGCCTGCCGACCAGGTAACATTGGCGCCCACCGCCAGCCCGGTGAGGTTCAGTCCCAGCCAGTGGTTCCCATTCTGAAGGATGTTGTGCAGAATCACAGGCGCGCCGCCATTGTTTACGATAACAACATCAGGGCGTCCGTCATTGTCCAGGTCCCCAACCGCAAGCCCGCGCGCCGGATATCGCGCAGTGAAGGCGGGCCCGCCGAGCGCAGTTACATCGTCGAAGCCGTGACCATTATTGTGAAAGAGAATCAGCGGCTCTTTATACCGCAGCGAGCTGGAGATGCTTTCGATCAGATCGTCGGGGTGACCGTTGGCCATGATTATGTCTGGCCAACCATCAAGGTCAAAATCGAAAAATCGAATGCCCCACCCGGTATCCATGATCGTGGCCATCGCGATTCCTGTCGCGCCCGCCACATCCTCGAAGGTGTTATCTCCCTTATTGCGGTAGAGCGAATACATCTCGCGGCTGATATTCGCCACAAACAGGTCCTGAAAACCGTCCTGGTCGAAGTCTATGGCGTCGACGCCCATGCCCGAGCGTGCAGCTCCGTCAGGGCTGTAGGCTACCCCCGCCGCCAGCCCGATCTCCTCGAACTTGCCGCCACCTTTATTCAGAAAAAGAAAGTTGGGAACAGAGTCATTGGCCACAAACAGGTCAAGCAGCCCGTCATTATTGATATCGGTAGCGACCACCCCGAAGGCTTTGCCGGGATATTTACCTATCCCCGAGGACAGGCTCACGTCGGTGAAGGTGCCGTCGCCGTTGTTGCGATAGAGGCGGCTCGGCCACGGCTCGTAACTCTTCGGATAGCAATAATGAGCAATCCCGTTGGTGCTGCAATCATGTTCCAGAGATTTGTTGTACCGGGCAAAATGCCCTACGTAGAGATCCAGTGTTCCATTGTTGTCGTAATCGAAGAACACCGCGCTGGTAAAGAGCCCTGGCTCATCGAGCCCGGCTTTTTTCGCTACGTCGGTGAAGGTGCCGTTATGGTTGTTGTGATAGAGAATCAGGCGGCCGTAGGTGGTGACCAGCAGATCCGTCCAACCGTCGCCGTCATAGTCTGCGGCAGCGACCCCAATACCGAAGTCTTTCCCGCCGACGCCCGCCTTTTCCGTCACATCGGTAAACGTACCGTCGTGGTTGTTGTGATAGAGCGCGTTGCGTAGGGGATGATCGGGTTGAAAGAAGTCGGCTGGCCCGCTGTTGGTAAAATACAAATCCATCCAACCGTCATTGTCATAGTCGAAGATGGCCACGCCTGGCCCCATCGACTCCGGAAGATACCTGCGCGTGGACATGGCATTGTCATGCTTCCAGACGATGCCTGTTTTCTCGGGAGAGAGCGATTCGAAGTACGGGCTATCCCGGCTGGACTGGGGAATGCAGGCCAAGCCGAACACTTGACCTGCTATGCCAAACAATACCGCTGCTCGAACCCACTTCATTCCACCTAGAATTGTATGCGCGCCACGATTTCACCGCTTCGGGGTGGATAGTTGCTGCCCGCACTGGAAATGTTCGTCCCCACAAACCCAAACTGACTCGGCTGCAGGGCATTTGTCGTACCGCTCAAATTGGGCAACGCCCAGCGGTTGAAAACGTTAAAGAAGTCCGCCCGGAGTGAAAAGGTTACACCTTCTCCAATACCGAACGCCTTTCCCAGCCCCATTTGCTCGTTCGGATACCGTGGATTACGGTAGTCGGAATAAAAGGGTTTTGAGACGCCATACGTACCTGAAGCCGGATCGGACCACGCCGCGGGATTCAAGTAAAACGTGGTTGCCGGATTCACGTCATGCTTGTTCACGCTGTGCAGGAATAGCGGTTGCCCGAATACGCGATTGGCGAAGTTGCCCGGCGCAAACGTTATGTTGGTAAGACCATTTTGCGCATTTGGGACCTGGATGAGGGCGCCGCTCGAATAGATGAGAATGGCGTCTGTTGTCCATCCGTTCAAAAGGAGTGACTTCCAGTGATTGTTAGCCAGACCGAAGGTCGGAATCTGCCATCTGTAGCTGACCGAAAGGATTTGGGGTGTATCGATTCCAACATACGTCTTGTAGCTCTTGGGCGGCAGGTTGGCTTCCCCTATCGGCACAGCGCTGCCCGAGCCTCCGTCACCGTTGACCGTCCCTAGATCCTTGGACCATGTGTAGGACGCCTGTGTCCACAAGCCACGCGACAGGCGTCTGCTGACTTTAACTTGAAGAGCGTCATACCAGTAGTTACCGATCATCGCCGTGCTTACACTCGCGCTACTGAACTGGGGAAAGGGTCTCAGTGCCTGGGCCAGCGACGCGCCTGACGGAAAGCCCGGATACGGAGCGGTAAAGCCCCGAGCCGTCACCGCCGGATTGGAGATGGGTGTACCAAGCAGTGCCCTGTCATTCGCGTTTGCCAAGCTGAGGCCATAAGGACTGAGCTGCGCCTGCCCAAGTTGATCCGGATCCAGGATTCCATCCGCTTCAAACCACGAGCCGCGTGTTCCTACATAGGCAGCCTCAAACGTCGTGCTTGGCGTGATCTCGCGCTGCATGCCGACGTTGGTCTGCACGGTACGGGGCGGCTTGCCCGTGGTGGGATAGTTCCACGGAGGCAGGTTGTTCAGCTGGCCGGCGACTGGGTAGATGCCGGGATCGAAGTTCGTGTTGTACAACTGTGCGGTTGTGTACTTTACGCCATTTGCCAGTTGTGCGGCAGACAATCCGAACCCCGGCGCGTTGTAGGTCACGGTATTCCACTCGAACCCAATGCTATTGCCCGATCCGGGATAATTCAGGGATGGCTGCTGGGCATAAAACAAACCGACCGCTCCGTGAAAGACGGTCTTGGGGTCGGCCTGAAAACTAATGCCCAGCCGTGGGCCGAACGCGAATTTATAGTTGTGCTCGAAGGTACAGTTGCAGCGGCCAGCTCCATATCCTTCAAACTGAGCGGCGCCGGGAAGATTGCCAGCCGATGGATTCGGTATCGCCGGATTGAACTGAGTCGTGCGGAACCGCTGCTCATGCGACGCTTGCAGCAGGTCATAACGCAGGCCGTAGTTCACAGTCAGACGCGACGTCACCTTCCAGGTGTCCTGGGCATAAAAGCCACCCGACCCTCGTACAAACCAGGGGGCCGCAACGTTGCCGATATACTCCGTGTTGAGGTTTCCCAGCAGGAAACTGACGAAGCTGCTGCCCACGTAGCCGCCGTTCAGGTTCTGGCCATTCGTCGACGGCAGACCAGTCTGTTGGGGATCGAACGAGTAGTTGCCAACCGCCTGGTTGGCGACCCGGTTGAGGAATGTTTCATGTTTGAACTCGCCACCAAATTTCAGGTCGTGCGCTCCCCTGATCCAGGAGACAGAGGCCACGGCGGTAGGCTTGTTGAGTATATAGAGCTGGTAATTGGATGGGCCAAGGGCCAGGAGCTCCGTGCCGTTGGTTGGTTGCCCGCTGACCGACAGTCCCGAGAGCAGGCCTAAGCTTCCCCCGTTGAGTGTAACCCCATTCACTTGCGGAGTGCCGGTGATATCTGGGAATCCGCCGACCAGGGCGCCGGGCAACCCGAGCTCGCTCTGCTGGTTGAAGTTCGTGATCGGGGTCGTATCCGGGTTGTGATAACGCTGGAAACCGATGCCGGCGTGGAGCACGAGCGTGGGCTTGATTACGTCATCCATGTTAATACGAACGGTATTGCTCCGGATCACCTGGTAGCGGCGCGCGGAGATGGGATCAGGCAGACCGTCTCCACCGTTGTCCTTGTCCGTGGCCGTCAACGCGTAGTAGCCCGAAAGATGGATATTGCTGGTGAGAGCGTGATCGATTTTGATGCTGGGAATCCACTGAAATTTATTGGCCGGAAAAATGAACGGATAATTATTCGTAGCCTGGCCGTTGACCGGGTTGGGAATGAGCGCAAGAATTTTGGTGGCCACCGGGTCATATCGGCCCATGGGAACCTGGTTGTTGGGAAAGGGATCGCGAACCACCTGGCCGTTGACCGTCCTGGTGGTTGCTGGATCGTAGATGGTGCCGTTCATGATGGGGCGGCCAAGAGGATCGGTGCCAATCTGCGTTCCGGTCAGAAGAGAGCTGAAGTCTCCGCCACGTTCTGCCACGGTGGGAACGCTCCTGAAGCCATTGTTTGTATCCACTTGATCGCGGTACATTTCGTAGTTGAAGAAGAAGAAGGTCTTGTCATGGCCGTTGTAGACCTTGGGGATCCAGACAGGTCCACCGAAACTTCCGCCGAAGTCGTTCTGCCGGACCTTCGGGTTCAGGAGGCCGCCGTTGCCGTTGCTGGTAAACGGCTGACCCGCGTTCAGAGCTTCGTTCTCGAAGTATTCGTAGAGCGTTCCGTGAATCTTGTTCGCGCCGGACTTGGTCGTGTAGTTGAAAATCCCTCCGGCGGTTTGCCCGAATTCCGCAGGAAAACTGTCCTGTACCAGGGCAAACTCCTGCAGCGCGTCCACCGAGGGTTGCTCTTCGTCGGAGACACGCGGGTTTAAGCCGCTACCGGAGTCCTGTCCGTCCAGGATGACCCGGAAGGTATTTCCCGGCGATCCGTTGATGTGAATGTCATTCCAACCGCCAACTGTGGTACCAGGCGCGAGCTCGGCGAAGTCCAGTGGGTCCCGGATGGCGCCCATCCCCGCCATATTCAGCGGAAGAGAGTTGATGTCCTGCGTTGTGACCACGACATCATTCTCGGGATTCTCGGTTTTGAGCAGCGGAGCATCTTCGTTGACGGTGACCGTTGCCGCTGTAGAGCCGACCGCTAAGACCAGATTCACGCGCACGGTCGAATCCACCGACACCGTGATGCCCCCTCGGATCAACTTCGCGAAGCCTGGCGCTTGAACCGTCAAGGAATAGCTGCCGGCGGGCAGACTGGGAATCGTGTAGTACCCATCGCCGGTGGTGACGGTCCGGGTCTGAACCCCCGTAGCTTCATTCGTTGCAACGACTGGGAGAGCTGGAACGACCCCACCCGACGGGTCGGTGATCGCTCCAGTGAGGTTGCCGCGATCCGATTGTGCCCGGCACAAAACACTAAAGCTGAGAAGCAGTAGCGCGATGAAGCCCACCCTGAACATCGAGGTCCGGTTCGTAATCTGCATGATTGCTCTCCCCAAAAAACACGCAATTGTTTCGCGAACGACTACGAAACGGTTCATTTCGTAGGAGTTGAGTGCACCGTGGCGAAGGGGGTGCTCTCGTAATGAGCCCAACATCGCGGTTCATGGGCGGGCCGGATGTGCGCGATCGCCCGGGCAGTTCCGTTGCTCCGTGACACCCTCGGTGTTCTACGAGGCAATGCGTGTTCCGTCCATGAAACTGTTACAAAATGCTTCGCGTAGACGAATAGACCTTATCAACAGCCACTGTCAAGATAAATGTGACCAGCAACTCCGGCAATCTCACTGCAAGAATGTTTCTTTTGCGCAGGAAACCTCTGAGCCTGTTCATACGTACAAGCCGGCTGTTGACTACGAGGCTTTGCGGAAACAGAAGAGTGAAGTGCACGCAAGACCTGAGGACTCGGTCGTGCACCAAACCGTATGCGGAAAAGCGCCTCATCCCTCTCCATCCCCCGCCCATTCACGTGGATCCCAGTGTGTACGACGCATATCAGGGCGAGTATGTCGACGCTGGCGTGACCCAGATGACCATCTTTCGTCAGGGCGACAAGCTGATGTCCAAGAATCGGACAGGCGATCAGATCGAGTTGCTACTGCCCGCGAGGAATTGCTGCAGGCAGGCTGGATGTAGGTGTGGGAGTTACGATATGGCCGTTAGAGCCTTTTCACTTCTGGTCTTTACAGAGCAGCCGGCCCCGTTCGCGGCTTTTCCTCAAGAAGAGCCGTTGACGTTTGGCGTGCCAGGCGTCGCCGTCCGTACCAAGGGCCGAAGGTTTCAGCCTGGGTATGGACCAACGCACAAGGCGGCGCAAGCGCGAGCATCAGGGTGGGAGAGACACCTTGACTTGGCTAGGTGCCTCTTGGGGCGGAAAGCGACGCCCAGGCTCTTTGCCGGTCAAGCATTTTCAGACTGTAGAGACGGGCAAGTCGAACGGAGGTTCCGTTGCCTCGAAACGGGTTGCCCTGCAGCGCAGGGGACTAAAAACGATCCTGCTCCATCGCTCGAACCCCGTTCTTATCAAGAGCATGCGAAAGAGAGCGGACCACGGCAACCTGTTTGGGTTGGCGCTTTACGTCGACGATGGAGGTTACCTGACGGGGATTCCCGAATTTACCACCCCATTCATTGCTTTGTTACAGGGCGTTCACAGTTGGCAATTAATGCTGGGACGAGAAGCCGGCCTCGAAGGAGCATTGATGCAGAAGCTCATAGCAACCTCCTTAGCGGGAATATTCAGCCTTCTGGATCGAGGGGCCGTTGACTCGATCCATTCCATCCGAGAAAGCAGCCGTCTAAGCCGGATCAAGGACGCGATGGATAGAATTGCAAGCTTCAGCGACAACCCGCTGCGGCTTTGTTTTGTGATGTCTTGTCTTTCATACTGCATGGTTGCCTTCCTGGTGATATTGACGGTACTTTCGAGAAGTCCATTGAGCTCCATAGGATTCGGTGTGGTCGCCGCGGTGCTGTTGGTAGCAGGTATGTTGCTTCTGTGCTTAGGTGTATTTGGCGAATATCTTGGACGTGTATACGACGAGGTGCGCCGGCGGCCTCTTTTTATCGTCAACAAGGTTTATTATGCTTCGGAGATGACCCCCACTCAGGCCGGTATCGAATACGAGCGGGCGGAGCAGGCAAAAGTGCCGCAGGCGCGAGTGGCATACCCCCTTTAGGCGACAAGCCCCCGGCTGACGAGAGCGGTTTCCTATTGCCCAGTTCATGGCTCCTCTACGCCATGAGGTTTCCGCATGGATGACGGTACGAGCATGAGGCCCGTCGTTCACATTTACCTTCGGTGATAACGGCGAGGCGGTCAGACCCGGCTGGCCGGGACCGCACGCAGTTGCCCTCGGCTAGCGTCACGCTGCAGGAAATTCCGGCCGTGCACGAAGCCTTGGCAGCCAGGCGCCACCGACCGAAATTCCCCACAACTGTGCACAGTAGTCCGCGGCGCGCAGTGCATCTCTACTTCCGTGTACTTTCGAATAAGAACCAGGAGCGGCGCTGCGTCTCATCGATCCAGTTCTCAAGCAGACTCGCCGTGGCCACGTCACCCGCATCATCACAAAGCGCGTGCGTGGCACGCATACTCAGAACCAGTGCCTGGTTGTCCTGGCGAAGTTCGCTCAACATGTCGATGGGCGTTACATAGTCGGCATCGTTGTCCGCCAGGCGCTGCAAACGAGCAATATGGCCGATGGAGCGGATTGTCGTACCGCCGATCTTGCGCACACGCTCGGCAATATCGTCCGTCATGGCAAATAGCTGATCGCCTTGTTCGTCGAGCAGCAGATGGTAGTCACGAAAGTGAGGACCGCTCATGTGCCAGTGAAAGTTCTTGGTCTTTACGTAAAGCACGAATGTGTCTGCCAGCAGAGCATTGAGCGCTCCTGTAATGTCTTTGACCGCTTCCGGTTCAATATCTGAGGGGGTCTTGAGCGGAGCCTCCCGTCGGGCTAAGAGCTCAGTCTTACTCGTCATGGTCATTTCCTTTCTGTTTTGTAGCGATTTATTCATCTGTGCGCTTACACTCACGAATCGGTCGATTCTGATGCACGCCGGTGCGGACAACGCGCCGAGCAATCCTACTTGGCGCTGCAGGGTTCTTAGGCTGAACAACCGTCATCATGAGTTTAATGCTATCGGCGCCGCGCAAGACGGCACAATTAAATCTTCATAAAGGGCTGTGTTGTCCGCTGCAAAGGACGGAGGATCGTGTCACACTGTTTGTGCTGTTCGGCATCAAGCTATGAGGGATTCCCGAACGAGGTGACAGGAAGGGAACGCGAGGCGGTGAAGCACCTGACGAACGCGAGGATGTGGAATTATGGATCGCGCCCTGCAGAGCTGCTCCGGCTGCGCTTCCCCCGCGGATGCCCCAACCATCTGACTTCAGGCTGGGAAAGGGTTTATGGAAACGCTAAATAATCGGGTCACCTACTTCACCTCAGGGACGGTAAAGCTGGAGATTCACCCGGATAAAAAAGGCGCCGGCGCGGCAGCAGCCCGTGCGGCAGCAGAAGAGCTTCGCCGGTTAGACCAACTGGGCAAAGACATTGGAGTCATCTTTGCCACCGGAGCCTCGCAGTTTGATACGCTCGAAACGCTGACCTCGATTCCTGGTTTGCCATGGAATCACGTGCTGGGATTTCATCTGGATGAGTATGTGGGACTGGGAAAAGACCATCCAGCTTCCTTTCGTCGCTATCTGCGCGAAAAGTTGACCCAACGCGTGGCCATGCGCCAATTCTTCGAGATCGATGGCAGTGCGGACGATCTTGACGCGGTATGCCGGGAATATATCAAGGCTCTGTACCGCGCCGGCCCGCAAATATGCCTTTTGGGCATCGGGGAAAACGGGCACCTGGCATTCAACGATCCCGCCGAAGCCGACTTCAACGACCCGCAAGCGATGAAGATGGTCAAGCTGGACTTGCTGTGCCGGCAGCAGCAGGCGGCGGAGGGCTGGTTCCGAAGCTGGGGAGAGGTGCCTGAACGTGCGCTCACGCTCACCATACCGACCCTATTCCAGATACCGAAATTGATCGTCTCGGTACCCGGCAGCCGCAAGGCCCCAGTGATCCGCCGGACGCTCCAAGACCCGATCACAACCGATTGCCCCTCGACCCTTCTCCGCACCCACCCGGACGTCACGATTTATCTGGATACTGATTCCGCGGCCGAATTGAACGGCGTCTATCCAATTGTAACCATCACAGATCCTAGCCCGGATTCCTCACCAGAGGTGAGGTGAGGAGCTAGGATATTGTGTTGGGCACGGTGGGAAGCACAGCGAAAAGACGGGTGCCCCATCCTTGAACCCGTTCTTTGGGTTCAAGGGTGGGATACGCAACGGTGTGCTTCGAGATTCGTGGTATGGGGCACCCGCAGATTTGTTGCAACTGCCACCCAGGAACATCGAGCCTTCTCTTAATTGCTCTGATCTGGTGAGAAATGCAGACTAGGGAACGGGTGGGTCAATGAAGACAACAGAACGGAATTTTCTAATTGCCCTTGCAGCCATGCTTCTTGTGCTGACAGCCGAGCAGGTAGTTCGCTATACGCCGGTTTCGGTCGAGAATGCATGGAGGTTCAGCAACACCAAGCGGATGGCAATTCGCACCCTGTCGTACCGCTTCGATCTCAGCAATGGGCTGAGTGCTTCGGGAGTTTGGCTGCAGGCAGTCGGCGCTACGGACGATGCTCCAGTGACCATCGTCCTGAACGACAAGGGATATGCAGCCGCGGGAGACGTCGTTGCCGAGCACGTGAACCGTGGGGAGCAAGTGCTGGCGCTCGACTTGCTTTTCACCGGCTCTGCTCGCCCGGAGGCTCCAAATCCGGCGGATTGGGCGCTATTGCTTGCGACCACCGGTGACCGTCCCCTCGGGATGGAGGCGGCACAGTTGATCGGGGTTGCGAATTGGCTGCGGGCCAACAGCGGCCGCCGGCCGGTTCAAGTGGAGACAGAGGGTATACGTACCGCAGTGATCGCAGAAGTTGCCGCGGCCCTGGAACCTGCTGCATTCTTTGCGGTCACCAACCACCATGCGATGACCAGTCTGAGTTATCTTCTCGATGCGCCCGTACCTTACCGCTCCGCGCCCGATCTCTTCTGCCTTGGTCTTTACAAGTACTTCGATATCGATTCGATTGTGGCGATCGCTGCGCCAACGAAGATCAAGAACGTCGAATGAGGGCCACGCAGACGGTTCGCAGCGCGGGGCGAGTGCGGTGGTGGATCGTTTGGACGCTGTTTCTTGCCACGGTCACCAATTACATCAGCCGCCAGACGTTCTCTGTCTTAGCGCCGTTGATTACGGCGCAATATCATCTCAACCACACGGACCTGGCCAAGATTCTGGGCGCATTTCAGATTTCCTACGCGATCACGTGGCTTCTCGGTGGCATCTTTCTGGATGCGGTGGGAACGCGGATTGGCCTGGCTTTCGCCGTAATCTTCTGGTCGGTGGTGAACATCCTGACGGGTTTTGCCTCGTCGGTCTTCGGGTTCGCTGCCTTCCGCTTTCTGCTGGGAATCGGCGAAGGCTTCACCTGGCCGGCAGCCAGCAAGACGGTCGCCGAGTGGTTTCCCAGCCAGGAGCGCAGTCTCGCCGTGGCCATCTTCGACAGCGGCTCAAGTGTGGGCGGCGCCTTGGCGGCGCTGGTCATTCCCTGGATCGCTTTGGCCTTTGGCTGGCGATGGTCCTTCGTGTTTTCAGGATTGCTCGGCTTCGTTTGGTTGGTGCTCTGGCTGCGCGTCTACCGTCCGCTGGACCGTCATCCGCGCGTAACGCCGGAGGAGGTAGCGTTGATCCGCGCGGGCCAGGACGTGCCCCGCACCTCGCCGGCGCGGGGCCTGCAACGCTGGCTCGACCTCGCCAGGAACCGCAATGTCTGGGGCATCGTCCTGGGCCGCGCACTGACCGACCCTATTTGGTGGTTTTACGTTTTCTGGTTGCCGCAGTACCTGAGCGATGCCCGGGGCTTCAGCCTGAAGCGGATCGCCATGTTTGCCTGGATGCCGTTTATTGCCGCCGATATCGGCAACTTCACCGGCGGCTTGATCTCCGGCTATTGCGTTCGCCGGGGCGTCTCCGTGGTCCGCGCCCGAACCTGGGTCTGCGCCTTCAGTTGCCTGCCCATACTGGCCGGAATCCCAGCCGCTCGCGTGCACAGTGTCTCGCTTGCGCTGGCGCTCATCTGTATCGCCTTATGGGGTTACGCCAGTTGGTCCACGATGGGCTTGACGCTGCCGTCCGATTTGCTCCCGCAGGATGTGGTGGCCACGGTTACCGGGCTCAGCGGGCTGGCGGCAGGGCTGGTGAGCGCGGTTTTCACCTTTGCCGTAGGGGTTCTGGTCGATCGATTTTCTTATGGTCCGGCGTTTCTGGTCGCGGGTCTGATGCCCCTCTTCGCGACTGCTTGCTTGTTTCTCTTGATCCGTCCGCCCGGCAGAGTCTCTACATAAAGATCAGGGCGATGGCGAGGAGAACGGCCAGCGCCTGGAAGCCGAAGATCCAAAGGAGGCGAACCGCCCGTTTTCCGCCCGGTGGAGGGGGTGCAATTTGCGTCTGGCCAGGTGGACCGGCGGGGGCGGGCGGGGGCGTGGGAACCTGTTTCATTGCTTGAAATTATCGACTGATTCGAGGAGGAAAAAGAATCTTTCCACTACACCTTTAGTGCAGGGGGAGTACTGAGCGTTACAGAGCTGCAAATCCTTCTCGAGCGGCGGGGGTTGCACCTTACGCGACAACCCCGGCCACGACCATTTCGAGTGTTCTCCGCACGCCCACGTCCCCCGAGATTGGACCATCGACGAATTGGTTAAAGGGATGCGGCTTCCATGCGTCGCGCGAAGTATCCGGCGTGTAAGTGAGAGGCAGACCGGTAGCGGCTGGATCATACGTTTCCTGATCCAGGGAAGACATCTTGTAGATCACCATGTCCAGCGAAGGAATCACGTACAGGCCAAATCCACCCGCGCCAGATTTGAAGAAGGCATCCCGCGGCGCGCCGGCGACATGCCCGTCTGTGTTCACCTCAAATTGCAAGCTAAAAGGAGAATGTGGATTGAAAGGCGAGGGACGGCTCAACAGTTCAATGTATTCCCGTGGAATCAATTGCTGGTTCCCCCATCGGCCCTTTTGCATAAGCAAATAGCCAAAACGCAAAGCATCTGTGGAATGAAGGGCAATGCCTCCTTCACCGGGAGTATGAGGGAGATTCCCACCGGGTCGATGGGTTGCGTATCCCCATCGGCCCCACTGCATGGGCTTACCCAACTTCTGGTTCAAGAACTCCTGCAGCTCCATTCCCACTACCCGGCGAAGAACAATGGATGCGACGTGAGGATCGCGCGAATACAGGTATCCGTCGCCAGGCAAGGTCCACATCTTTCCGTGGAGAGCGCTCCCGTCCTGATCCTGCACTTGATCGTGGACCGGATCGGGCGAAACCCAATTCGGTAGTTCAACATTTTCCCCATGAACGATCGCGGTAAGGTGCCCGGCAGTCGCTATGGTTTCCATGCCTGGTGGAGCGTAACGCGCTTCCTGAATACCGGACGTCATGGTAAGCAGGTTCCCGAGCCGAATGCCGGCCATGCGCGGATCGCTCAAAGGAAACGCTTCGGGCAGATACTCCTGGGTGAAGACTTTCTGTGCCAGTCCATCGGGAAAGCGGCTGGCATGTTCAGATAACATGATTCCGCACGCCGACGCTGGTAAACATCTTGCCGATGGAATACATGTTGGGATTGGCTTCCCTATTGCCTCGGCCGAAGTACTTCTCGTAGACCAGATAGCCGTGGCGGACGACGAGCAACCCACCGTGTTGGCTCGAAGTCTGCGTATATTGAAACGCCTCATCCAATCGGGCTTTGTCGATGCCCGTGAGCGTGCGGATTTCGGACGCGTTCTCCAGTGTCCGCCAGCCGCCTTGGGCGTCGGAAGGTGGAAAGTAGAGATCTTCGCTCGGAGCGGCACGCGCCGCCAGGTTAAGGAAAGGCACAGCGATAGGAAGCGAAAGCAGCGTTCTCCGGGTTAGAGCCATCGGCCTCTCCAATATTTCGGAATGTCGTCAGATGGCATTCTAGACTTAAAGCCGGCAGGTGTTATGGAGAGCTGTGGCCGGCGCACTGAAGCACCCCAAGGTATTCGCTCCACGGACCCACGGTCTCCCGGTATTGGTGGGCCATAATCCTTGAGATTTGGTGCAGATGAGTTAAGTCGTGAGCTGCCCAGGTGGCCAGCAGCTCGGACAGAGTAACTACTCCGAGGGCAGGATGCCGTCCCCGCAGCTCGAGGTCCTCTTGCCGCAGATTCAATGCACGCAGTTCGCCCAGGCTTTCTGAGCGCAAACGAGCAAATTCATCCAATAACTGCTCCAGCGACTTGCCTTGACACTCACGTACCTGTCCCCAACGATCAAAGGGCGCAAACGCCTGAGCCTCGCCAAATTGCAGCACCATCCTCGCCCGCGGCAACCAATCCGTGCGTTCGCCGTGAATCAGATGGCCGACGACGTCGAAGGCGGTCCAGGTGTTTTCCCCTTCATTTCGTGACGTCCACGTTTCCGGTAGATCACGCAGAAGCGCATTGAGAACTGCGGGAGTGCGAGTGAGAAGCGATATTGTGTGCTCCAGGTTATGTTCCATCATGCTCCTCAATTCGCCGGCAGCGATCTTCAAGAGGCTCTGATTTTATCTGTTCTGCGTCGCATGCGCCGGTGATGGCCTTCCGGCAACCGCCGAGAGACCGGTTTTTGCTACAGGTTGATCAGCGCCACACCTGATTCGGGGTCGATCCGTTTCTGCAGGTGTACGGGACTCTCGGTCAAAACGAGTTCGCAGGTTGGTCGTACTCGAGCCTCTATCATGTGGCCGCCATGAGCCGTTCCGTCCTGACGTCCGACAACCATATGAGCATGCACCTGCGGCTCCCCACCTTTCATGGCGATATCCCCGATCAGCGAGAGCAGTTCGACCTGCTCGTTCAAATCGGCAGCCACCTCGTACTTCTTGATCTCCCAATTGAACCAGGCAAATTTTGCGTGAGAAAGTGCGCCGACGGCCTTGAAGCTGCTCCCCGAGAGGTTTTGCTCAACTGCAAACTGTTTGAGGCCAGCCAGAAGCTCATCACCCGTTTCAAAGATGAGAATGAACGTCTTGGGTATCTCCGCAATCTGCTTATGACGCATAACGCTCCTTTGGTGGCTCGGTTTCGCGAATGACCATGATGGGATGCCGATTTTCCGATCGGCAGCAGTCCACGGATCGGGGGATCCTTTGCCGCAAAGCTCCGCCAATCCTATATCCTTCTCAGTGCCAGTGAGGAAAAAGGAGGCATGCGATGGAAGAAAAGACTCAAGGTAAGGGATCCGGCGGCACGGCGACATGGCTGCGTAATGGAATGCTGATGGCCATAGCATTTGCCATAGGCTGGTGGGCCCACACGGGCCGAACGGTGCATGCGCAAAGCTCGGACGTGCTCTTCCAATTCGAGTCGCTCGATCCGAACAGCGCGCTGTCGCTCTACTATCCCGATCAAAAGACTATCTATGTCTACCAACCCGCGGCGGTAGGCAATTCCAGGTTGAACTGTGCTTTCTACTTCAAGCTTGGCGAACCGGGAGGCAGGGTCGAACGCCAGCCATGCAAAGCTCCAGGTTTCCAGCCCTAGCTTGGATAACTGAAACCGCCGCTAGCGAAAGAAGTCGATCAGCATTTGATTCACTGCTTCCGGCTGCTCATGATGCAGCCAGTGTGTGTTCTCAGGAAAGTATGTCAGCTCGGCAGTGTCGCAGTAAGCGACACTCTGCTGCGCCATCTCGGGCAGCAGGAACTTGTCGAGCTTGCCCCAGAGAATGCGCGTCGGCACACGTACCCGTGGATCGCCAATGCCTGGGCGGTGCCATACAAATGCGCGATACCAATTCACCATGGCAGTGAGTGCGCCGGGATACGCCCAGGCTTCGCGATAGCGTGATAGATCTTCGGAGGTAAAGGTTCCCGGCACACTGCTTTTCACCAGCGCGGTTACGCCATAGCTGAAATTGCGAGCGGCGAAGATCGCCTCTGGTATCCAGGGGAACTGGAAGAAAAGGATGTACCAACTCCGCAGGGACTGCCGCGGATTGGTCAGGACATTATGCAGCATGACCTTCGGATGAGGCACGTTGATAATGGCGAGCTTGCGTAGACGCTGCGGGAACCTGAGCGCGGTCATCCACGCAACGGCCGCTCCCCAATCATGGCCGGCGAGGAAGAAGCTTTCCGCTTCGAGCTGATCGGCAATCGCCATGAGATCGGCGATGAGATGAGGCATTGCGTAGGCGCTGAGGTGGACTGGCTTGCTGCTGAGATTGTAGCCGCGCTGATCGGGAACGACCACACGAAACCCAGCTTGCGCGAGTGGCCGGATCTGCTTGCGCCAGGAATACCAAAACTCCGGGAAGCCATGCAACAGGATCAGCAGAGAGCCATTCCTCGGGCCGGCCGCGACGGCGTGAAGGCGCACTTCGGCGGTTTCAAACCATAGATGCTCAAACTCCGCGTCGCCGTGCATGCGGCAATGATAGCGGCAAGACCTGTTCTGGTCCCCCACATATAATTGCCCCCTGGAGCGGAAAGCCGGATGCTGTTGCGCCGCTCGAGTACTCAATCCATGTTGTAGTGACTCTGGAAGGACTCCATCTATTGACGTCGATGCACTGGATCACGGACCCGCAGGCTTGGATCGCTCTCTTCACGCTGACCGCCCTTGAGATGGTGCTGGGGATCGACAACATCATCTTCATCGGCATTCTGGCGACACGGCTGCCTGCCAGCCAGCGTGGACGTGCACGAATGCTCGGGCTGGGCATCGGAATGGGTCTCCGGATCGTCCTCTTGTTTTCTTTGACCTTTGTCATGCGATGGACGGTCCCGCTCTTTACCCTGCTGAAACAACCTTTTTCTGGCCGCGATTTGATTTTGATTGCGGGCGGGCTTTTCCTCATTGCCAAGACCACGAGCGAAATCCATTCCCGCCTCGAAGGCGAAGAGGAGATCCTCGACCAAAGCAAGCCACCGGCCTTTGCCGGCGTATTAATGCAGATCGTCCTGCTGGATGTTGTCTTCTCGCTGGACTCGGTAATCACTGCTGTGGGTATGGTGGACGAGATGGCCATCATGGTCATCGCGGTGGTGATTGGTGTCGCCTGCATGATGGCAGCTGCCGCACCCATCGCCAAATTCGTTGAGCGCCACCCCACCGTCACCATGCTGGCACTCAGTTTCCTGCTGCTCATCGGGGTCGCCCTGATCGCCGAAGGTCTTCACCAGGAGATTCCCAAAGGCTATATCTATTTTGCGATGGCGTTCTCGGCTCTCACAGAAATGCTGAATCTGAAGATGAAGAAGTCTGCGCAAAAGCGTTTGGCGCCGCCGAAATTAAAATGAGGTTATTTTTGGACAGCTTCGGTGCGGCTGAAAGGGGAACTGCAGATCCCTCCGCTGCGCTCCCCCGGATTTCCCGTCAAGGTTGGTGGCGCAGGGAACCTCATGCGGCTTTCTTTACGGAAAGCCGCACACGCGGCCTTGGATGGCGCTGCGCAGTAGGAAATCCGGGTCCGCTCCGGTCGGGATGACAAAGGGGAGGGCGGCTGCTCTCCAATGCTGTGGCGGCTGAAGTAGAGTCGGACCTCAAGGTTCTGCGGATCCCACCCTTCGCAAAGAACGCGAAGGACCCCGGATTTCCTACTGCGCAGCCCGAGCCATGGCAGCGTGTGCGGCTTTCTATAAGGAAAGCCGCATGAAGTGCGTTGACCCCACCAAGCCTTACAGGAAATCCGGGGGGATGGGGCACCCGGCACCCGGCCGAAATTTAAGCATGTACCCTACAGAAGAGATGTTCCCGAAACCCTCAGATCTTATTCTTCCCAATAATTTGAACTTGCGCCATGATTTCCTGGCTTCTGCGTCTCTACTCTTGCTTTTCATCTGGCTGTTCTTGGGCGGACCGCACTGTTCCGCCCAGGACCAACCCGCATTGCCGGAAAGCCCATCACCACAACAGGCCAAACCTCAGAGCTTCTTGGGGAAACTAATTGAGTTTTACCGCGAGGACTGGCATGGAACGGCGCCCCAAAGCCCGGCCCCGCCAAGACGTGGATTGCCCTCTCCGCTGGATTCCCCGCCATTCCCCAACTCCGACTGGTCCTATGGAGGATCCCCTGTCATCGGCGAACCGGATACAAATAGCTATCCACTGATGACTGCCTGGAACGATGCGCGAAGCCGCACCAAAGTCTATGGGTGGGTCGAACCCACGGTGAACTTCAGCACTTCAACCAACAGCAACGCGCCCGAGGCCAACGATGTCTACTCCAACCGCTTCGAGATGAACCAGCTCATTCTTTACGTGGAGCGCCTGCCCGACTCAGTGCAGAGGGAACATGTAGATGTCGGCTATCACCTGACTGCCTTTTACGGAACGGATTATAGAGTACACCACCGACAAGGGCTACTTCAGCTGCCAGTTGCTGGTGCACAACCACCAATACGGTTTCGATCCGATTCTTGAATACATCGACATTTATGTGCCGAAGGTGGCACAGGGCATGAACATCCGGGTCGGGCCGCTTTATCTCCATACCCGGAATCGAGGCGCAACTCACGCCGAATAACTACATGTTCAGTCATTCCCTGCTGTACGCAGTCGATCCCTTCACCGACACAGGGATTCTCGCCACTGTCAAATTGAGCGATCAGTGGCTGGTGCAGGCAGGGATTACCGGAAGCCATGATGTCGCACTATGGACGAACGATGCGAAACCCTCGGCAACGGCTTGCGTCAGTTACACCACGGCCTCGGTTAACGACAATCTCTATCTCTGCGCAAACGGCATCAACGACGGCAAGTACGCATACAACAACCTTCAACAGTATGATGGCACCTGGTATCACAAGTTCTCCAAGACCTGGCATACGGCAACCGAGGCGTACGTCATGTACCAGCGTGACGTACCCAGCACCAGCGGCTCGATCAAACCGCAGGCCAACAATTATGGAGCAACCTGCCAGCCCGGCCTGCAGACTTGTTTCGCACCTGAGTATGCCGCCACCAACTACATCCTGAGGCAGTTATCCGACGCACGACTTTGTTGGCTTCCGAAGCGACTTGCTCAATGACAAGAAAGGCCAGCGTACCGGGGTGAATACCAAGTACACGGAAAACACGCTGATGCTGAGTCATTGGATCGGATCGACGGTGCAGATTCGCCCGGAGATGCGTTTTGATCACGCATGGGATCGGAAATCATATGATCGCGGAACGCGAAAGAGCCAGCTCACCGTCGCCTGCGACCTGATCTTCCATTACTGAGAGCATTAAGTTCCGCGGACACGCGCTAGGCTGAAGTTGCCGGATGATCCAGCTTCTTCCCGGCCGCTCGATGAGCCTTTTGGTGAGCAGCGCAGCAATGATCAACAGCAGGTAGGAGATCCAGGGATCGAAGACGATCAGGCCGCTCTTCTCCAGAAAATGCGAATCGTGCAGCAGCTTCCAGAGATTGAAGTGCAGCAGGTACAGGCAGTAACTTGCCTCGCCGATCGCGATAAAGGGCAGCAGCCCAAAGAAGCGCGCAACCAGGTTACGGCCGGCCAGGCAGAGGATGACCCCGGCAAAGAGGGGCATCAGCAGACCATCGTGCATCATGACGTACGGCAGCCGGTCGCCGAAGCAAAGAACCAGGTAGAGAGCCGCGAAGGCGAAGATCCCTGCCGCCAGGCGCTTGCGGCTCTCCGGCGGAATCCTCTCATTCAGAAAGCCCAGCGCCATGCCGAAGAGAAAGGAGGGCAGGTGCTGCATCGGCATGAATTTCAACGCCCGCATCCAGATCCCGACGGAATAGCGGTCGGGGTGACGGATCGCCATCGGGATTGAAGTGCATGTAGAGAGCCGGAAGCACCAGGCCGCAGAGCCACAGACCGAAGAGGAGCAGCAGCATGCGTCCGCGCCTGGCGCGGGCGGCGGCGCGTAACCAGCCAGGGAAACAAGAGATAGAAAAAAGCCTCGGTGGACATGGTCCACGCGGGCGTGTTCCAAAACGTCGACAGAGGTCGGATGCCATCCCTGCAGCAGCAACGGGGTGAGAATCACTCCCAGGCCGAAGTCCAGCCGGGTGTGCGCGTGAACTCCTGCATCAGCATGCCCGCCGAGAGCAGCAGGCTGAAGACATAGACAGGATAGAGGCGGGAGAAGCGAGCAGACCAGAAGCTTCGCGCCGTGAGCGCTCCACGTTGGGCGCGCTCGGCATAGTTATAGGTGAGGATGAAGCCGGAGAGCAGCAGGAAGAAGCTGACCGAAATGTATCCGCCGTTGACCACGGGGCTAAACGGTCCAAACGAATGGGGATCGGAAAAATGGAAAAAGACCAGATTGAGGGCGGCAAAACAGCGGATGCCGGTGAGGGCCGGCAATTGTGAGCGCCGCGGAGCCGCAGCCGCAGCCGGCGGCACCAGCACTGGGCCTGCTGGAGCCTGGGCCGGCGTCATCCACCGGAAGGGCCGATCGTTCTGTGGCCTGAAGTGCGGGAGCCGGGGGGCGTTCCGCGAGTGTGCTCTGGGGAGTCAGGCGGTCACCAGGGAACCGACCTTTTCTCCGCTCACCACGCGCAGGATGTTTCCCGGGCGGTTCATGTTGAAGATGATCATGGGCAAATTATTGTCCTTGCACAGGCTCACCGCCGTGCTGTCCATTACCTTTAACCGAGCCGCAGGATTTCCATGTAGGTAATCTGCTCGAATTTAACTGCATCCTTGGTAATAACAGGATCCGCGTCGTAAATCCCTTCCACTTTTGTGGCCTTGAGTAGGACGTCCGCTTTGATCTCCATGGCGCGCAGCGAAGCGGCCGTATCTGTGGAAAAGTATGGGTTGCCCAAGCCGGCGGCAAAAATGACCACCCGGCCCTTTTCCAGATGCCGGATGGCGCGCCGCCGGATGTACGGTTCGGCCACCTGATTCATCTCGATGGCGGACATGACGCGGGTCTGCACTTCGCACTTTTCCAGAGCATCCTGCAGGGCGAGCGAATTGATCACCGTAGCCAGCATCCCCATGTGGTCAGCGGAGACGCGGTCCATCATTGCGCGCCTGTTCGGCCACGCCGCGAAAGAAATTGCCTCCGCCGACGACAATAGCGACTTCCACGCCGAGATCCCGAACTGCCAAAATCTCCTGTGAAATTTCATGGAGCTTGGGCAACGTCCACACCGAAGCCGCGGTCCGCCGCCAGCGCTTCGCCCGACAATTTGAGCAGAACTCGTCTTGTACATTCAAGCAAAGTATCGCACATCTCGGACGGGCTGCTATCCCTTGGTTTGGGGGGTATTTGCGATCTATTTTGATACAAATTTGGTGACCGTTAGACGGGCTAGGGACACGTACCGGGCATAGCAAAGCGTAGATCGCTGAGTACGCTTCGCTGCCAATCGGGATGACAACTCTGGTGCGCCTACGGAGCGTCCGTGAGAACTGCGAGCCTACAACTAGACATTTGTCATCTCGACCGTGCCACGGGACCTGGGTGATTGCAGTAATCACACAGACTCGTAGGCACGGCGTGCTTAGATCCGACGCGCAAATAGGAAGAGGGCCGGAATCTACCCGGCCCTCGTGTTAAGTTCTACTGGCAGAGGCTATTCTGCGCTGTTTGGCCGGATCTGGGCCACTGTCCAGACGGGATCGCCGACCTTGAAGCGGGCGAAGCGGCGTACGCTGAGGTTCTCGCCCAGCTTGCCGATCTTCTGCGCGATCAAGATCCTTGATGGCGAACGACTGATCCTTGATGAAGGGCTGATCGAGCAGGCAAACCTCTTCGTAAAACTTGCTCATTTTGCCTTCCACGATCTTCTCAATCACCTGGCGCCGGCTTGCCGGTGGCCGCGGCCTGGGACCGGTAGATATCCTTCTCCCGCTCCAGATCCTCGGCGGTGACGTCCTCGCGGCGAATATAGCGAGGATCGGTGGCCGCGATATGCATGGAGATGTCCTTGAGCAGTTCCTGAAAATCTTCTGTGCGGGCGACAAAGTCGCTCTCGCAGTTGATTTCGATCAGCACGCCGATCTTGCCGCCGGCATGAATATAGGTGCCGACAGCCCCTTCGGAGGTGCTGCGCGACGCCTTCTTGGCAGCCGACGCCATGCCCCTCTTGCGCAGAACGACAACCGCCTGGTCCAGATCGCCCTTGGCTTCCTGGAGCGCGTTGCGGCAGTCCATCATCGGCGCGCCAGTCTTCTCGCGAAGCTCCTTGACCTGTGCGGCAGAGATATTTTCAGTCACGGTTGACATCCTCTTGCGATTCCTTTGCTGGCCAGAGCTTATTGCGGCACCTGTGGCCGATCAGACCGCGAGAGTGGTCCAGAGGCATGTCAGCTTTGCATCGGTCACACCAATGTTAAACCGCTGTGTCCCCGGTTACGATGGTAGGGAAGCTTCGAGACGGCTGGCGGTAAAGCTCTAGATGGTCCGCTCGGCGGCTTCCGGCTCGTCGACCGCGGCGATCACGCCAGGGGCCTTGCGGATGCCTCCCCCAAGAGCAGCTTCCAGATCGACCACTTCGCGCTTCGCCGGACGGCTCATCGGCGCCGGCTTCAAGACCGGCAACCTCCACCGGAGCAGCCTCAAGCTGCGCATCGGCGGTGACGCCAGCGTCGGCTGGCGCGCTTGTCGCCGGCCATCTGCACACCTTCCACGACCGAATCGGAGATCTTCGAGGTAAACAGGCGGATGGCGCGCAGAGCGTCATCGTTGCCGGGAATCACGTAGTCGACCACGGTGGGATCGCAATTGGTATCAACCACGGCAACCACCGGAATGCCCAGCTTGCGGGCTTCCTTGACGGCGATGGCCTCGTTGTTCGAATCGACCACGAAGAGCGCGTCGGGCAACCGGCGCATGTTCTTGATGCCTGCCAGGTTGGCCTGCAGATGCTTGCGTTCGCGCTCCAGCCGGATGACCTCTTTCTTGGTCAGCAGCTCGTAGCGGCCGTCGGTGGCCATCTCATCCAATTCCTGAAGGCGCTTCACGGATTTTTGTACCGTGATCCAGTTGGTCAGCAGTCCACCCAGCCAGCGCTGGTTGATGTAGAACATGCCGCAGCGGTTCGCCTCTTCGGCAATCGCGTCCTGGGCCTGTCTCTTGGTGCCGACAAAAAGGATGACCTTACCCTGCCCCGTCAGGTCGGTGACGAACTTGCTGGCTTCCTTGAACATCTTCAAGGTCTTTTGCAGATCAATGATGTAAATCCCGTTGCGCTCGCCGAAGATGTATTCCTTCATCCGCGGATTCCAGCGCTTCGTCTGATGCCCGAAGTGAACTCCCGCTTCGAGCAACTCCTTCATTGTGATAGTGGCCAAACTACCTCCTCTTGAATTGCATTCCGGCGTGGCCGGAATTGATTTCCCTCGCCCGCTCCAGCAAGCCGGGGCGGGGAAGATTTTTGACGCAATGGCATCGACTCACTGCATGCATCTCCGGAACGATGACCGTCCCGGCAGATGCTCTAGCGCTTGCTGAACTGGAAGCGCTTGCGGGCGCCCTTCTGTCCGTACTTCTTGCGCTCTTTAATGCGCGCGTCGCGGGACAGCAGGCCGTCAGCCTTCAGTGTCTTGCGCAGCTCGAGGTTGAACTCGAGCAGAGCGCGGGCAATACCCATCTTCACCGCATCCGCCTGGGCGCTCACTCCGCCACCCTTGACCGTGGCCAGCACATCGAAATTGGCGGCAATGCTCGGTCAGCTCCAGCGGCCGCTTGGCGGAAACCCGCTGCTGATGGGTAACGAAATAAGTCTCGAAAGGCTTCCGATTGACGATAAATTTGCCGCTGCCGGGCCGCAAGAAAATGCGCGCTACGCTCGCCTTGCGACGCCCTGTTCCGTAGTACTGAACCAAATCTGCCATGTCCGTCCTATTCTTTGCTGTGTCCTGCGGAGCGCCGTGTTAGCGCGCCGCCAACTCCAACACTTCAGGCTGCTGCGCCTGGTGGGGATGCTTGTCGCCCCGGTAGACCTTCAGCTTGGTAGCCATCTGGCGGCCCATCTTGCTCTTGGGCAGCATGCCCTTGATCGCCTCTTCGACAATCTTCTCCGGCCGGCGCGCCATCAGGCGCACAAAGGACTCTTCCCGCAGGCCGCCGGGAAACCCGGTGTAGCGGCGATAGACCTTCTGTTGGCTCTTGAGCCCGGTCAGCACGACCTTTTCCGCATTGACGATGATCACGTGATCGCCCATGTCGATAAAGGGCGTGTACTTGGGGTTTCTCTTGCCGGCCAACATGCTGGCCGCTTCGGTCGCCAGACGTCCCAGCGTCTTGCCGCTGGCGTCGACCACGAACCATTTGCGGGTGATATCGTGCGAGCTCGGAAAATACGTAGACATCGTTACCAGTTCTCCCAGGGGAACCTTCGTTCGGACGAGCATTGCACACCGACGCAAAAATCTCGCGGCCGGCAACTGCTCTCCCGCAAACGAAAGGTTCAGAATCGCTTGAGTGGCGAAGATTAGATTTAGAGCGGTTTCAATGGAATCGCTCAAAGCGCTTCTTCGGGTTCGCTTTCCTGGCAGGCTACCTGGGCTCGCTCAATCTTCAGATCGGTTTGCCGTGAAGTGGCTTCCCGGACTTCCGGGACTTCACCTCGTCGGATCAGACGGCGACTACAGAGGGCCGGACGCGGCACTGCGCAAGAAGTTCAGAGTAACGCATTCGGGCAAGGGAGTCAACGGGGGTGGGGTTACTACATGCGCGCACAAAAGAGGCATTTCCGCCTCATTCCAAACACCATACGCTCTCCTTGGAATATAGCGGAGGATCCCCCTCGTATGACACAACGTGCCTCTGAATCCCTGGTAGCTGCGCTTATCCGCATCGGGTTGTTGCTGGCCCTGGTCATCATGCTGATGGCAGAAAATGCCCAGGCCCAACCGCTTCCTGTTCTCGGCGCCGGGTCGCACCCATCCCGGACTGGCAATCCCACAAGCTTGCAGCCGCAGATACCATGCTGCCGGCACTCGAACTCACCGGACGGCGTAGCAGTCGTCGCGCCGGCAAGTACGAGCAAGGAGACCGTATGAAGTTCGTAAAGCAACTCTCGTCGCTTATGACCGCAGCCTTACTCTGCGGCACTTTTACCACACTCTCGAGCGCCCAGCAGACGGCCGGCAGCGGAGTGGTGGCTCCTGCCCCGGTGGCAACCTCAGCGCCGGCACAGCTCCCGCAGTTTCGACGGCGGCGACGGACGCGGCCCTGGTTAAATCCACTCCTCCTCTCACCGAAGATGCTCTGCGCGCCCGCTACGTCGGCAAGCTGATCTTCCTGCGCGGCTCTTACCTGGGCGACGATCTGAATTTCGACCAGGAATGGCAAGGTCAACGGCTCGCCCACCGTCGGCTCCTTTACGCTTTCCGCCTTCGAGGTCAGGAAGGTGAAGCTTTCCAAGCACAAGCTGGAGATTGAGGCCGATCGCTACGGATTGCACTTCTTCGGCGCGCTGCCCTACGAAGACGAAACCAAGTCCTTTGATAAGGTAAGATTTCAAGAAGCCGGTCCACATCTCCATCGACCGCGAGCTGATCGTGGTCCCCAAGGTGAAGAAGGAAAAGAAGAAGAATGAGCCTACGCCGCAGGAGATCGCGGCGGCCCAGACGTTGAAGACCAGGGATGACGCGCCAGCCGCGGCACCTGCCACACCGGCCACCAACGGGCCGCCGCCGAGACCTAGAAGCCCTGGCAGCCGTCTCTCCGGCGCACAGCGCCATGCTGATGAATAAGGCGCTGGACAACATCTTTGCCAGCGACATCGACCGGCGCATGATGTCCCATTTGCCCGACTACTGGCAGGAATACTTCAACAGCAAGAGCCAGCACCGCCAGTTCATGCCCGCCGACGCCAACATCAAGGTTGTCAGCGAAGGCATGACGCCGCCCAAGGTTCTGAACAGCATCGATCCCAGCTCGAATGAATATGCCCAGAAATACGGGATCGCGGGCATGGAGCTGTTGCGCACGGTGGTCGACGCCATCGGGAATTCCGCGGCAGATCGCGATCGCCCGCCCCATCGGCTTCGGGCTCGACGAAAAAGCAGTGGAGGCGATCAAGAACTCGCACTTCCAGCCGGCGACGCTGAACGGTCAGGCCGTACCGGTGGTGATCGACTGGTCGTCACCTTCCGCATCTACTCCAACCGGACCAAGCCGGGTTCGGTGACCAAAGGGATCGAAGGACGACGGTTCTGGCCGCTTCTGTGGCCGACACGGACACGTCATCGGGCGATGCTAGTCTGAGGTCGGTGAGCCAACGCTTTCTTAACCTCATCCGCGGCGGGCAAACGGCGGAAGTCGCCGCCGCCGCGGAAGAAGATCCATCGCTTGTTACCTGCAGAGACGCCCAGGGCGTCTCTGCTTTTTTGTGGAGCATTTATCACCGGCAGCCGCTGATCAGGGACTTCCTGCTCACCCAGCTGCCGGCTCTGGACATATTCGAGGCCTCCGCCCTGGGGGATTGCGTCCGCCTGGAGCCGCTGCTGCGGCAGGATGCCATGCTGGTTCATGCAGACCTCGGCCGACGGCTGGGCGCCTCTCCACCTGGCAGCCGCGTTTGGCGGACCCCAGGCAACGGCTCTGCTGCTTGCCCACGGAGCGCATGTGCACCGCTTCTCGCACAACCCGATGCGCAATCAGCCACTGCATGCATGTATTGCCTTGAGCCGGGATCTGCGAGACCGCGCGCATCCTGATTGCCCAGGGAGCGGACGTGAACATGGCGCAGGCCGGAGGCTACACCCCCTTGCACCAGGCAGCGGCCGCGGGGCTGGAAGAGCTGACTCAGATTCTGCTGGAGGCAGGGGCGGACCCGGCCATGCTCTGCGACCAGGGCAAGACTCCGGCCGATTATGCTCGCGAGCGCAATCATGACGGGGTGTTGCAGCAGCTTACACGTCAGTAGTGGAAAAGAAACTGCAGATCCCTCCAGCTTCCGTCGGGATGATGCAAACTTTATGCGGCTCTGTAACGAAGCCTCGGGTACTGCGTCTCCGCTGAAGGAAATCTGGTTCAGCTTCACGCTAACTGCCATCACGTCCGAAGCGGAGCGACCTGCATTTCTTAGTTGGATCCTGGGCTCAAGGCTCTACTCGTAGGCCAGGGCCTCGATGGGATCTTTGCGGGCGGCCTTCAGGGCGGGGTAACTTGCGCCCACCAGCGCCCCGCCAAAGGCGATCAGCGTGGCCGCAACCATCCATCCAGGAGCTGACGGGAAACGGTATGGTGGGAAAGCGAACGTCCATCCCTGCCTTCATGAGAAAGTCAGCGCCGATGCCCAGAACGATGCCAACCAGGGAAAGAAAGGCAGTTTCCCGCAAGACAAGATTGACGATGTAGATCTGGGAAGCGCCTAACGACTTCAGAATTCCGATCTCCCGGGTTCGCTCGAGCACGGCCGTGTACATCGCCTGGAAAATGACGATGAAAGCCAACCACCACGGCGATGCCGATCACGACATGTAACGCGATGTTGAAACCAGGCAGGTGCTCCGGGGTCAACATGGAGAGAACCTCCTGGCACGGTTTGCACCTGATATTGCGGAAAGTCCCGGACGTGCGTGGATTTCCTGCTTGATCAGAGCTTCGTTCTTCGGATTGTCGGCTCTTCACGTAGAAGAGCGTGGCGTTGTTTTCCGCACCCAGCAAAGCACCCAGGGTCCTGATGGGCAGGAACTTGCGGCCACCCTTGCCGTGCTCGACGATGCCGCAGATGCGGAAGGTGTGGTTGAGGATCGGAATGATGTCGCCCACGCGGTAGCCCTTGCCGCTGCGGGCAAAGAAATCATCCACGATCACGTCGTTCGGGCCCTGGAATGGCCCGCCGGAGAGAAAGACGAAAGGCCGCAAGGCATTGAAACTCTGGTAATCGATGCCCCAAATGGTCTCAACCGCGGTTTGGGTCGGAGATCTGTTGAATGACGGGCGAGGCGACGGCGACGTGGGGCAGCTTGCGCAGCACGTCGGCAATCTTTGCCGGAGCCGGCGCCCCGCTCACCCCGACGAGGAAGGTCTGATTGGGAGGGCGGACGATGAGGTCGGCGCCAATGCCGTTTGTCTGGGTGCGGGAGCCCTGGATCATGCCCACCATGATGCCCACGATCGATAGGATCATGGTGACCTCGATGGCCACCGCGAGAATGCTGATCGACGACCGCAAGGGCCGGTGCAGCAGATTGCCGATGACTAACCTATTCATGCTATTCGCCTGACTGAGCCGAGTGTAGCAAAATTGCGCTGGTAGCTTAATCGCGCTCCCGCGGAGAACACCGGTCCAGTAACTCAAAAGATGCTGTAGCGCGCACAAACTAAAGGGCTATAGGGATTTGCTTTTGACCTGGCAGGAGTGCGGCCGTATGGTTGAGAATGTCAGCGTAGGGTCTGCTATGGATAGCGGGCAAGCTATTCCGTGGTTACAGGTCCGTGGCTGACGTTCCTTCACCCGCGCCGCGACCCGCGTTCTTCTTCGATGGAGCCATCGCTTTGAATCGATGGGTGTAATGTATGGGGAATTTCGGCGACACATTGCGGCAGGAGCGGGAGTTCCGCGGGATCACGCTGGACGCCATTACCCGGGTTACGAAGATCAGCAACCGTCACCTGGTAGCCCTCGAACAGGAGCACTTCGATGTTCTCCCGGGCGGGGTGTTCAACAAGAGCATGGTGCGGGAGTATGCCCGGGTCGTAGGCCTCGATCAGGAGGAGTGGGTCGGACGCTACCTCTCCGCGCACCAGTCGACCGGGGACATAACGGATGAAGACGGCTGGATGCGCTTTGCCGAAAATGCCAGCAAAGCCCGCGGCGAGGCCGGAGCCGGGAACCGTCCCGACCAGCGGCTGCGCTGGACGGGCATTGGGGTTCTGCTGCTGCTGGTAGCCGGTCTCAGTTGGTTTGTATGGAGCTACGTCCACAAGAAAATCTCGCTGGTCACGCCGGCGCAGGTGACCCATACCACTGCAGCGGCATCACACGCCTCCGGCCAACGCAGTAACGCTCCATCGCGACTGAGTACTAGCAGATGCCTTTGCCTCGCTGATCCCCCTCTGATACCGTCTTAAGAAGGCTTATAGCGACCGCCGCAGCTCGCGAGCGCCGGATAGATCACGGTGTGCCGATCGATGGGAAAGACCGCTGAAAGCACCCGATCAAAACAGGAGGAAGCTGCTTTGCCACAACACGATAGATTTCTATTTACGTCCGAGTCGGTGACCGAAGGACATCCCGATAAGATCGCCGACCAGATCTCCGACGCGATCCTCGATGCCTGCCTGGCGCAGGACCCCTTCAGCCGTGTAGCCTGCGAAACTCTCACCGCCACCGGCCTGGTGGTCATTGCCGGCGAGATCACGACCAAGGCATATGTTGACTTCCAGTCCCTGGTGCGCGGAGTGGTGGCTTCGATCGGCTACGACAACGCGCTCTATGGCTTCGACTCCAATACCTGCGCCGTCATCTCCAGCATCAATAAGCAGTCTGGCGACATCGCCATGGGCGTGGACACCGGCGGAGCCGGCGACCAGGGCATGATGTTCGGCTACGCCACCAACGAGAACGAAGACCTGCTGCCGACCCCGATCTCCCTGGCCCACAAGCTCAGCCAGAAGCTGACGCGAAGTGCGGAAGAGCGGGCTGCTTTCCTATCTGCGGCCCGATGGCAAGAGCCAGGTGACGGTGGAATACGACAAGGATCATGAACCCGGTCCGGATCGACGCCGTCGTCATCTCCACCCAGCATTCCGAGACCATCTCTACCGAGGAGCTGCGGGCCGACATCCTGAAGCACGTGATCCAGGCCACGCTTGCCTTCCAGCCTGCTCGATGCCGACACCAAGTACCACATCAACCCGACCGGACGTTTCGTGATCGGCGGGCCCATGGGCGACACCGGTCTGACCGGGCGAAAAATCATCGTAGATACCTACGGCGGCATGGGACGCCACGGCGGCGGCGCATTCAGCGGCAAGGATCCGACCAAGGTCGACCGGTCAGCGGCCTATATGGCCCGCTACATTGCCAAGAACATCGTGGCGGCAGGGCTGGCGAAGCGTTGCGAAGTGCAGTTGGCTTACGCCATCGGCGTGGCTGATCCGGTCAGCGTGCTGGTGGAGACCTTTGGCACCGGAGCGGTCGATTCCGCCACGCTGCAGAAGCTGGTTCGCGCAAACTTCAAGCTGACCCCGAAGGGCATTATCGAGAGCCTTAACCTGCGCCGGCCGATCTACCGCAAGACAGCGGCTTACGGCCACTTCGGACGTGCCGATGCGGACTTCACCTGGGAGGCCACCGACAAAGCGCAAGCGCTGCGCGAGGCGGCTGGTCTCAAGGGAAAAGCTCAGCTCGCGGGCGCGGCCAAGTAGCGATATCTTGCCGCAAAGATTATTTCGCCGGCAAGATACGGATAGCGTCGCGCTCGGCTTCGGGTTCATGATTCTGGCATGTCAAGCAATCAGCAACCCGATCTCAATCCAACCCAGGCGTGGCAACAGGTTCTGGCACGGGACGCGAGCGCCAGTTTCGTCTATGCCGTAGCCAGCACCGGGATATTTTGCCGGCCCTCCTGCCCCAGCCGGCGTCCTGCCCCAACCAATGTACGTTTTTTCCCCGACCCAGCCGGAGCGCTGGCGGCGGGTTATCGCGCCTGCAAGCGATGTGCTCCGCTGGGTGAGCGCGGCGAGGCGGCGACGGTGGCCCGGCTGTGCCGCTATCTTGCCGCCCACCGCGACCGCGCCGTGACCCTGGCCGATCTGGCCAGGGTGGCCCAGAGCAGCCCATTCACCGTCCAGCGAAAGTTCACCCGGGTGCTGGGCGTCAGCCCGCGTGAGTATCAGGCGCAACTGCGGTCGCACGTCGATATGCGGCGCAGCCTCTCGGCGCCTGGAGCAAGCGTCACCGACGCCATCTACCAGGCCGGGTACGGATCCTCCAGCCGCTTTTACGAGCAGGCGGCAACTGATCTGGGCATGAGCCCCACACGCTTTCGGGAGCGGCGGCTTAAACGAGACCATCCGGTTTGCTACGCGCGCCTGCGAGCTGGGACTGCTGCTGGTAGCGGCCACCGAACGCGGTGTATGCAGCTGTCATGTTGGGCGACGAACCGGCCGCGCTGGAGCAGTTGCTGCGGCAGCAGTTTCAGCGCGGCGAAGGTCGTCCCGGATGCCACCGGGATGGCGGAGCAGATGGCGGCCATTCTCGCCGCCATGACCGATCATCCGGCGGCCGGCGATCTGCCGCTCGATCTGCGCGCAACCGCATTTCAGGCGCGGGTATGGCAGGCTCTGCGGCAGATTCCTCGCGGCGAGACGCGCAGCTATGCGGAACTGGCCGAGGCCGTCGGTCAACCGAAGTGCGGTGCGGGCTGTGGCCGGGCCTGCGCCACCAACCCCGTGGCCATTGCTGTTCCCTGCCACCGTGTGATCGGCAGCGACGGCTCGCTTACCGGCTACCGCTGGGGCATCGAGCGCAAGAAAACCTGTTAGCAACTGGAAAAAATAGAACGCCTGCGACTAGACGAACGCCTAGCTGGCAATTTCCACGAGCCCTGTCGCCTAAAAGAACGCGAAGTGGAATGTGGATCCTAGCGACTGAGCGGTTCTAGATTAACGACTCTTTGTTTCCCGTCGCCAGCACGGTTTGGAAAAAGGGCGCTTCCGTTTCCTTGTGCACAACGGCGGTGTGCACGTTCCGGAAGCCGGCCTTGCCCAGCAGCAGCTCCAACTCCACTTCGCTGAAGCCCAGCCACACGTCGGCATATAACTCCCGCGCCTCGGCAAAGCGATGTTGCACCAGATCCAGGACCGCGATGCGTCCGCCCGGCTTCAGAATGCGCCACGCCTCCGCGACCGCGCGCTCGGGATGAAGCGCGTGGTGCAGGGACTGGCTGAACAACGCCAAGTCGACCGAACCATCGGCAATCGGCACGGCCTCCAGGTCTCCCTTGCGATACTCCAGCGCCGTGACCCCCTGCTTCTGCGCCAATGCGCTCCCCAGCTCGACCATCTTGTCCGAGTTGTCGACCGCGATCACCTGTTGCGCACGCTGGGCCAGCAGCAGCGAGAAGGCTCCCTCGCCCGCCCCAAGATCGGCGATGACCATCGGCGGCAGCAACTGCAACAACGCCTCGGCAATACTCTTCCAGGAGCGCCCCGGAACATACTCCCGCCCCAGCCGCCCGGCCATGTCGTCAAAAAAAGCTCGCGTCTTGTCCTGCCGCTTGCGCAGCACGAGCTCCAGGGCCGCCTGGTCGTGCTGGGCCTTCCGGAAGCTCCTCCGGGGCCTGCTGCAACAGGCGAGCAGCTGCGGGACACCTCGCCTCCAGACTTGAACCGATACCAGATGTTCTTGCCCGTGCGCCGGTCCTCCACCAGGCCGGCATGCTTCAATTGCGCCAGGTGAGTCGAGATCGTGCTCTGCCCCATGCCCAGAATCTCCTGCAGCTCCGCCACGGAGAGCTCCTCCCGCGCCAGAAGCAACAACATGCGCAGGCGATTTGCATCGCCCAGAACGCGCAGAGATTTTACGATTGACGCCATGGCTATTACAGACTATTGTATCAATATATTCTGATGTATCGATATGAGGTATAAAACATGTCACCAGCTACGATCGACCGCACCGCCGCCGCTCCCGCTTACAAGGTGGCTGACCTTTCCCTGGCCGACTGGGGCCGCAAAGAGATCTCGATTGCCGAGCACGAGATGCCCGGCCTTATGTCCATCCGCCGCAAGTATGCCGCGGAGAAGCCTCTCGCCGGCGTGCGCATTACCGGCTCGCTGCACATGACCATCCAGACCGCGGTGCTGATCGAGACCCTGGTGGAGCTGGGCGCCAAGGTGCGCTGGGCAAGCTGCAACATCTTTTCCACCCAGGACCATGCGGCGGCGGCGATCGCGGCGGCGGGCGTTCCGGTCTTCGCCTGGAAGGGCGAATCGCTGGAAGACTACTGGTGGTGCACCGCCCAGGCCCTGGATCATGGAGAAGGCAAGGGGCCGCAGTTGGTGGTGGACGATGGCGGGGATGTGACCCTGCTGATCCACAAAGGCTACGAACTGGAAGAAGGCGACAGTTGGGTCAACACGCCGTCTTCGAATCATGAAGAGCAAGTGATCAAGGATCTGCTGAAGAAGATCCACGCGGAAGATCCCAAGCACTGGCACGAGGTCGCCAAGCACTGGCGCGGCGTCTCGGAAGAGACCACGACCGGCGTTCACCGGCTTTACAAGATGAAGGAACAGGGCAAGCTGTTGGTTCCGGCGATCAACGTCAACGATTCCGTCACCAAGTCGAAGTTTGACAATCTTTATGGCTGCCGTGAATCGCTGGCGGACGGCATCAAGCGGGCGACCGATGTCATGGTGGCCGGCAAAGTGGCCGTGATCTGCGGCTACGGCGATGTAGGCAAGGGCTCGCGCCCACTCCCTGCGCGGAATGGGCGCGCGGGTGGTGGTCACCGAGATCGACCCCATCAACGCCCTGCAGGCAGCGATGGAAGGCTTTGAAGTCACCACCGTCGAAGACACCCTGGGCCGCGGCGACATCTACGTGACCTGCACCGGCAACGTGGACGTGCTGACGCTGGAACACCTGTCGCAGATGAAGGATCAGGCCATCGTCTGCAACATCGGCCACTTCGATAACGAAATCCAGATCGATCGCCTGAACAGCGCGACGGGCGTCAAGAAGATCAACGTCAAGCCCCAGGTGGACCAGTACAACTTTCCCGCAGCCAAGGGAAAGCCGGCGCACACCATCTACGTTCTGGCCGAAGGCCGCCTGGTGAATCTGGGTTGCGCCACCGGACATCCGAGCTTCGTGATGAGCAACAGCTTCGCTAACCAGACGCTGGCGCAGATCGACCTGTGGAAGAACAAGGATGTCTACAAGGTGGATGTTTACACCCTGCCCAAGAAGCTGGACGAGGAAGTAGCGCGTCTGCACCTGGAGAAGATCGGCGTGAAGCTGACCACTCTGAGCCCGGCGCAGGCCAACTACCTGGGCGTGGCGACGGAAGGCCCGTACAAGCCCGAAACCTACCGCTACTAAGCAAATTACAGTACAATCGAGAGGGCCCCAGCCATCGCGGCTGGGGCCCTTCTCTTGCCCGCGCTCAAAGCACAGAGCGTAGAATGTCTCTTTCACTAATTCGAACGTCTTATGAGCATGAAACAGGAAGCAGTGCTATTAGCGAAGCGAGCCTTGTTGTTGTGGCCTGCACCATTTTCTTTTTGCTCGGGGCTCCTGCGTTGCCCAGGCGCAGCGCCGCGCCGGCAGCCACACATCCGCCGGTGGAGGTGATTCAGGCGACCGCCCCGGATGCCTCGGTGCTCAAGGCGCGCAAGGGTTCCTATTCCTTCAAAGTCGATAGCGGCGACTGGACTGACACCGGCGTCATGGTCACCCCGGCGGACCACCTCAACTTCACCGCCACCGGCACCCTGACCTTGGCCGACGGAAAGCCCGCGCCGCCCGATGGCCTTACCCGGGGATGGAAAGACCTGATCCGCGTTTTTCCGCTGAATTCCGCCAACAGCGGCGCCTTGATCGGGCGTATCGGTAATGAAGCCGCGGCGGTTCCCTTCCTGATCGGCGCCAGCAAAGATATGGATGTCTCCGCCACCGGCCATCTCTATTTGCGGGCTGAACCTCACCTCCGACCTCTCCGGAACCGGGAGCATCGACGTAAAGATGAAGCTGACCCGAGCAGCCGGCGCAAAAGACCGTCTCCGCGCCGGATCTGGCTCACCTTCTGTCACCGCAACTGTTTGCTAACATCCCCCGCCGGGTTGGGGACCTGCAAGGCAATCCGGGCGACATGGTGAATTTCGCCCTGATCGGCACCCAGGACCAGGTAACCAAGGCTTTGCTGCCGCCGGATGGGTGCAGGTGGACAAGACCACGCAAGACGCCGTTGTGCACGGCTTGATTCCAACTTTTCCCACGCGGCCTACACCGAGATGCCGATGAGCACGCTCTACCTTTTTGGCAGGTCGCAGGATCTGTCGTTTGCCCGCGCCGCGCCGCTCGCGGTGGCCGCTATCCGGCACCATCTGCGGGTGTGGAAGACCACGGAGACGGTGGGCGGCGAGCCGCTCTGGGTGGGCTCCGCCACCCACGATAATGGCTTTGAGAAAGACCAGCGCAACGGCGGAATCACCCATCACATCGATGCCAATGTCGACCAGGAGCGCGACTTCCTGGAGCAGAGCTTCTCCGGAGCCGGTGTTCTGGCCGGCGCCGCTTATGTGACTGCCCGCAAATCCCCTGACGACGGCGAAGACCGCGACCGGCGGCAGCTTTCAATCCGATGGCCGGATCGTGGTGATGGATCTGAAGTAAACGCGGATTGATTTCTTAGCGGGGCGGCGCAGGGGGTGCGGAGTGACGTGGGCGTCGGCGGAGGAACGTTTGGCTGTAGCCTGGTCATGCGGTTCTTGAGCACCTTGTGCGCGATGTCAGGCCAGAATTCCTCGAAAACGCCTCCTATGGCGCCTTCCGCGGTGACGACGAAACCTCGCTCGAAGGTCAGGGACACGCCCCGGTCCGACGCCGGATAGTAGAGGTTGGAAATCCCCCCGGCGGCAAGATTTCCCAGCAAATTGGAGTAGTTCGGACCCCTGCTTCCGTTGTCGTTCTTGCACCAGAACGTGGTCCCTATGGCATAAAAAAGCCGAGAGTTGAAACTCCCGGTCCCCTTGCGAAAGAAACGCGGATCTTGTTTCAGGAGCACGGGGAAGATCGCGTTCCCCAACATCGTGCCGTCGAAGGTATCCGCGTAAGAAGCACCCAGGTACTTTCCGTATCCCTTCATCCCCTGCCGTACTCGGGAAACGATCCGTCACTTGGTTGTAGCCTGCATCCACAGCCGCCACGAGAATTGTGCCAAAATCGGTGGCGCTCTTAAAGGCCAGGCTAAACTTCTGCTTGCGCGACAGCGGGGCTGCATCTTGAACGTAAGAGGTGTTGAAGTTAGGCACTACGCCCAGGATTCGTTGATGCTCCTGCTGCCTGACCTGCTGGGCCGCTTTTTCCTGTTGCGATTTGGCGGTGGCGTGACCAGTTGGCTGGCTTCGCCCCGGGTGTAATGTCGGTGCCGGTGACCGGCACAGGGGCATCGGGCACTGAGGTCGTGGGCGGGCCGGGCCGGAGGGGTCTGGCGTGGTAGGAGCCGGTGATTGCGCCTGGGCGGCAGCTTGCGCGGCGCCGCCTGCCATGCACAGCACCAAAAGCGCTGTTGGCAGTGTGGGAGACCGCAACGAACGGGAAGTTATCACGCTTGTCCTTGTCGTTCGGATGGCCCCATTGCTCGATCTCCCCCAATTTTTCTAAGCGTTCCTATGTTCGACACGTACACTCATCCGGAGGACCCCGAGTGGCGTCCACCTTCCTGCAGTTTTCCGGCAAGCAGATCTTTAGACCGGGCGGCGACCTCGTCACTGGACCAGGTACATCCTGCGCACGTCTCCTCCGAGGTGTGAGCTAGACCCAAGCTTAGACTGACCTCCGCGAATTCCGTTGCTTCTGGCCACGAAGAGGTCGCGCGCGTCTACAGAAGGGCACTTCCCACTTTAGGAGCACTTGTCCTCTTCAATGGACGGAGAAAGAGACGAAGAGGTTGACGATTTCCTCTGCCGTGCGATCGCATCCAGCACGCCGTTAAGAAAGTTCAGCGACTCCGGGGCGGAGTAGCGGCGGGCGATCTCCAGCGACTCGTTGATCACTACGGGTACCGGAGTGTCAGGAAAGCCCAGCATTTCAGCGATTGCCGCCCTGAGCACATTGCGGTCGACTGCCGGCATCCGGCTCAGGCGCCAGTTCGCCGAATGAGACTGGATGAGTTCGTCGATCTCTTCATTGCGAGCGGTTGCCACGCGGAAAATATCTTCGGAAAAGCCGCGGGTCTCCGCATCTACCTCTTCGCGAGCCTCCCAGAAGGTTCTACGCACCTGATCGGGAGTGTGCTTGCCTATATCCGCCTGGAAAAGCATCTGCATGGCCAGCTCGCGTGACTTGCGCCGCTTACCGGTAGCGCTCATGGAAGACGCACATGATTCTGGTCGCCGGCTGGCGTGTGGGCGGCCATCTTGCGGTCGAGCGAGACCATCTCAATGGCTGCCATCGCTGCCTCAAATCCTTTATTGCCGGCCTTGAGCCCGGCCCGGTCCAGTGCCTGCTCCAAGGTTCTCGCAGGTCAACACCCCGAAGGCGTGCGGAACGCCCGTCTCCTGCTGCGATTGCCCGATGCCGCGCGACACCTCGTTGTAGATGGCCTCATAGTGCGCGGTTTCCCCGCGGAGCAGCACTCCCAGGGTAATCACGGCATCCACCTGGCCGGCCGCTTTGCGGGCTGCCAACGGTATCTCCCATGCGCCGGGTACGCGAATTACCTGCACATCGCGCCGGGCCGCACCGCTGCGATAGAGGCCGTCGAGCGCTCCTTGCAGCAGCCGGTCGGTAATCACCGCGTTCCAGCGCGCCACCACCACCGCAAAGCGCATGCCGTGGGCGCTCAGATCGCCCTCCACGGCAACGGGCCGGCCCTTGTGCGGGTCGTCCCACTCCCAGAAAGCGAGGGGATGACCGGGCGCCGGCTCTACCGTAAACTGGCGCGCCTTCCAGCGGGTCTCGGACACCGCGCTCAGCCGGCGCGCTGCCTCCTGCTCGCCCCAACTCCGAACCATCCAATCGCGGGCCACGGCCTGAACGGACTCCAGACCGGTAACTTCCACCATAATCTCCGCGGCAGCCGGCGCGATGCCGTCCGCGAACTCCAGATTGCCCATCGGGGCAAGGAAGGAAACGCCCCGGCTCAGCTCCTCTTCCCACCCCGGGCCACCCTCAAATCCGAGCGCCGAGAAGAAGCTGGCCAGCTTGGCATAGGCCTCGGGCGTGCCGGCCGGCCGCACGATTGTGATTCCCTTAATCATCTCTCTGACTTTACCACCCTGATTACGCCTCCATTCCCGGCTTTGGTAGACTCACAGCTTCGCCCCCGGAGTCGAAACGCCATGGTTTTGGAGAATATTCGCTACGAACTGCGGCCGCCCATCGCGGTCGTCACCCTTGACCGGCCCAAGGTTCTCAACGCGCTCAATCATCTCAGCATGACCGAACTGGAGCAGGTCTTCCTCGACATTCGCCAGAACCCTTCCGTGCGGGCCGTGCTCCTCACTGGAGCGGGAGAGAAGGCCTTCGCCGCCGGCGCCGACATTACCGAGCTGGCGCAGGTCTCGGCCCGCGAAGGAGAGCGGCTCGCTACCCGGGGGCAGCGCATCTTCAGCCTGATCGAGAACTGCGGCAAGCCGGTAATCGCGTGCATCAACGGCTTCGCTCTCGGCGGCGGCTGTGAACTTATCCTCGCCTGCACGCTTCGTATTGCCAGCCAGACTGCCCGGGTTGGCCAGCCCGAGGTTAAGATCGGCATTATCCCCGGATATGGGGGGACCCAGCGCCTGCCGCGCCTCATCGGCAAGGGCGCCGCTCTCAAGATGATTCTCACCGGCGAGCCCATCGGCGCCGATGAGGCGCTGCGACTGGGCCTGGTCGACGAAGTGGTCGCGCCGGACCAACTTCTGGCACGCGCCGAGCAGATCGCCCAGACCATTGCCGGGATGGCGCCGCTTGCCGTCCGTGACTCGATCCGTGCGGTGAACTCCGGTTACGATCTGCCTCTCGCCAGCGGCCTCGAACTGGAGGCGTCGCTCTTCGGTCTAGCCTGCTCGACCGGCGATAAGGAGGAAGGCACGCGTGCTTTTCTGGAAAAGCGCGCCGCGATCTGGAGCGGGAAATGAACCATGGTCACCAACCGATGGACGCACACTTCACGGCAGCGCATCGTTCAGCTTGCTATGCTTGATTTTGTGGCCCGGCCGCACTCCCTCATGGTCTCCTTTATAGAACGGCAACGGCGCTGGAAGGCTTTGTCCGTTCCCCTCGCTCTGCTCTGCGCGCTTTCTTCCCGGTTCCACTGGCTGCAAGACAGCATCGTCAAGCCCTGAGCAGCCGTCCCGGGCTATGGTCCGCCAGGCCCGCCAGGCTGCGCAGAGTAAAGAGGACGCGGAGCGCCAGCAATTGGAGCAGATTCCGCCGCCTTCGAAGACCCGCTATCTCAGCGTGCGCACCAAAGATGCGTACGGTAATCCCTTTCTTGTCGTTCATCCGCAGACGGTTACGGTGACCATTCTCTATCCTGATCAGAATCCGAATGGCTTCGACGCTGGAGGAATCCTGCGGCCTGCCAAAGCGCGCAAGCAGGAAGTCGACGTGCGTCTTGCAGATCTGCCCCAGGCGCTCGCCTCGCTTCCGCCCGAGGTCTGGCCTTACGGCCGCGTAGTTGCGATCGAAGAGTCGCCGACCGCCCCCAGGAAGGAACGAGTCGCCATCCGCCGTAATGTCGAGGCCGCCATTCAGATCCTTAACGATCTCGGGATCGTGGTGGATGAATGGACGGGCTCCAATGGCGCGCTGCTTCGCTAGGAAAACTCCCAACTAAGTCTGGCCATTCTCCGCATTCCCCAAGAATCCCCCTTCCTCCGTGGTGTGCAATATTGAACAGTCCGCGGAGCAGGGCGAGGAACATAATAGCTTCACATATCCCCCGGTGTTTTGTGGTACCGGTGAAATTATCGAGACGCCAGCCAAGAGCCTCAAGCTTGCTAGCGCTTTTGCCATTCACGGAAAGGTACTCGAAAGAGGATAAATGTGTCTTCCGACCCGGTTCCACGCATTTTCGTTGTTGACGATGAACATGTAATCGCGTCCACCCTCGCCGTCATACTTAATATGAATGGCTTCTCTGCTAGATTTTTCACTCGGCCGTTGGAAGCGTTGACCGCCGCCCAGTCGGACATTCCAGATCTACTGATATCGGATGTAGCAATGCCAGGCCTTTCCGGAATTGATCTCGCAATTCAAATGAGGGCGCAACACCCGGAGTGCAAGATACTGCTCTTTTCGGGACAGGCGGCCACCTTGGATTTACTCGAGGATGCACGCAATCAGGGCCACGACTTCCATTTGCTCCTGAAGCCTGTTCACCCCACCGAGCTTCTCTCTAAGATAGGAACAATGGGCCGGGAGGCACAGTCTCCACGCCCCAAGCACGACGCCATGGCCAATCTGTGCCTCGCAGGGTAAAGCCCCGGACAAGACTGTGACGCAGGAGCGCCGGACGAAGCGATGAACTCAGATCCTGAGGAGGGTTTTAAGAACCAGCGGACTTGGAAATCATCATCACTCGCCAGCGTGAAAAAAGAGATGGAGATGCCGCGATTGACGGAGTCAGTCCGTAACGATAGTGGATACCGAGCCGCGTTGGGCGGGGAAATCCCCCGGCCCGCAATCAAAGAGTTGAGCGTGTTGCCGAAAAGCTTGGGGAGCCAATCGTCGTCTGTGCGATCGTCAGCGCATTGATTTTTTTGGCCAGACCGAGCTGGCCCATTATCCAGATACCGTAGTAATTCAGGTCAAACTCGTACCAAGCTAAGCCATGGCGGGCCGAGACGGGGTGTGCATGGTGATTGTTGTGCCAGCCCTCACCGCCTGTAAGTAGAGCGACCCACCAATTGTTCCGTGAGTCATCGCGCGTGTCAAAGCGTCTGGATCCCCACATATGGGTTGCCGAGTTGACGAACCAGGTAGCGTGAAGCCCTAGCGTCACTCGTAAGAAGATGCCCCAAAGAACCAACCGCCATCCTCCAACCGCAAGCAGGACCAAGCCGAGCAGAGTAAGTGGAACCCAGTGATAGCGATTTAACCAAAGATAGAAATCGTCCTTCATCAGATCCGGGGCATACCTGGCGAGCAGGGCAGGTTCGGCGTTTGCGCCTGATCCGTGGATGACCCAGCCTGCGTGGGACCACCACCCGCCTTCGTGCGGAGAATGAGGATCTCCCGGCCGGTCGGTGTTCTGATGATGCACGCGATGGGTGGCAACCCACACCAGCGGTCCACCTTCCAGACTTAGTGTGGCGCATACCGCCAGCAGATGCTCCATCCACCGTGGCACTTGGTAGCCTCGGTGCGTGAGCAGGCGATGGTAACCCATGCCGATTCCGACATTGATCGCGATTACGTGAAGAGTGACGGCCACAATAAGCGCGGACCAGCTAAAGAAGAAGAGCGCTGCGATGGCTCCTACGTGGAAGAGAACCATGAAGCCCAGTATCAGCCAATTCAGCGACAGCGTTTGTGCATCGCGCGAGAGCGCGAGCATCGCCGGTTTCGGCTTCCCAGGCGCCAGCGCGACCGGATGGTCTTGACCGGTAGACAGCACGCCAACGTCGGTGCGGGCACTCTCGGTTTGAATCGGAACAAGGGATGGGACTCTGATCACCATTACTGATCTTATGATCGTTTGCACCGCTTCATTCGTCATAGTTTTGTAATGGCAAGAAGTGAAGCCGCCATCAGCGGAAAGGACAAGAGTGCGGTCCAAAGAGTTGCGTAGCCATAGGACGCGCCTGCAACTGAGTAAGTCGAGATGCCCGACGGATCGTCGTCCGCAGCTCCGGTGATCAAGCCTGGGCCAAGCTCTTTAAGAAACTGCTGCACGCCACGACGTGGTGTGAGTCGTAGCTCTGTTTCCAACGGCGTGGTCGGCGATTTAGCCACAACTCATCGTACTTGAGCCCATACTGCATGGCCGTCAAGAGGTGGATAAAATGTTCCGGCCGCGCAGTCGCAATGATCCAATTTGATCAGACATTCGTCTTAGCCGCTTCTATGATGGTGAATAGTAAAGAAGTGAGACGAACGTTACAGAACCAGTCCCGCTTCCTCTTACAAGTGAGGGTACAAGATGGAAACCGTATTGATTGTTCTCGTGGTGCTGTTTTTGATCGGTGGCGGGGGCTGGGGATACTCTCGGTGGCGCGGCTAGATCGCGCCATCGCGGGATGAACGCATGCCATACCGCCTGATCGTATTTGCTGGATCTTGAGGGGGGGAGTTCGGCTCTGGAGTCAGGCCCCGCGAACCCTCCTTCAAACCTCCTGTACTAAGTCAGCCCGGTTGAAGCTCTCTTTTTCTGGGGTCCACGCCAGATGCTCCGCCGGACGACTACACGATGGACTGCGTCATATGCGTAGCTGTCCATTGGTAAGCATAAGTATCCGAGTCGGGCCGTCTTCACATTGTGATGGGCTCTGCCGAAGCAACGTTCTCAAGACGAAGAAGATAGGGGTGGACGGGTGGCCCACTCAAGGCTTGTTTTGGCTTGAGTGGGGTAGTTCCACTGGCAGACAGAGTCTCCCGGCCGCCCGTTCGCGTCTTCTCGCGGTCCACTCGGATTCAATCTCTACGCGTCCCTCGATTCCCGTCGCGTAGTGGCGGAAACTACTCCACTCCCAGTCTTCGGGTCGCTCGCACAACCCACACTTCACCGGATTGCGATGGATGTAACGAAGCTTTTCCGCGAACTGCTGGTGGTTGCGGATGTTGAGGTCGTAATAGCGCTTCTGCCAGAAGTGTTCCGCTTCGGCGATCAATCGCCGCGACACACCCTGCTTTAGCGACTTGAGCGCGTCGGCTGGTGTCCTACGCAGCGGTTCTCCGGTCAGCAGGTGGACGTGCTCCGGCATCACCACGTTTACACGGAGGACAAGCCGTGGCTTGATATTGATCTGAATACGGCCGAACGAAAGTTGGCTGGAATTTATGAAGCCTTGACTCAGCGAAAGAGAGAACCCCTTAGTCCCACAGATAATGACGATCACCGCATCATCTATCTGCCCAGGGATGAAACCAGTTCGACGAATTACGTCAGAGCAGCTTAAAATGGAGCCTCCCATAAGCGGCACACCTTTGCTGAATGATCGACCACGTCATCTCGCACTACCGCATCATCGAGAAACTCGGCGGTGGCGGGATGGGCATCGTCTACAAGGCCGAGGATGTCAAACTAGATCGCTTTGTGGCGCTCAAATTCCTTCCCGATGAGGTGGCCAAGGACCAGCAGGCTCTCAGCCGCTTTCAGCGCGAGGCCAAGGCCGCTTCAGCCCTGAACCATCCCAACATCTGCACCATCTATGAGATCGATGATCAGCACAGCCAAACGTTCATCGCCATGGAGTTTCTCCAGGGGGTGACATTGAAGCACCTCATCGCAGCGCAACCGTTGGAGACCGAGGTGCTCCTGGGTCTGGCCATTGAGATCGCCGACGCACTCGACGCAGCGCACGCAAAGGGAATCATCCATCGAGACATCAAGCCGGCGAATATCTTCGTCACCGAACGCGGCCATGCCAAAATTCTGGATTTCGGTTTGGCCAAGGTGACGCTTCGAAATACCGGAGATGCCCAGGGCCCGAGGGCGACCATTCAGGAAACATTGCAGAAGGAAGAGCATCTGACCAGTCCCGGCACGACTCTGGGCACGGTTGCCTACATGTCGCCCGAGCAGGTCCGCGGCAAAGACCTCGATCTTCGTACAGATGTGTTTTCCTTTGGCGCCGTGCTCTACGAAATGAGCACCGGCGTGCTGCCATTTCGGGGCGACACTTTTGGAGTAATCTTCGATTCCATCCTGAATCGAACTCCCACGCCTCCGGTTCGGCTCAATCCGAACCTCCCGCCTGAACTCGAGCGCATCATCGGGAAAGCTCTGGAAAGAGATCGCGACCTGCGCTACCAGACTGCCTCCGAGCTCCGGGCGGACCTGAAGCGCCTTAAGCGTGATTCCGATTCAGGGCGGAATGTCAGCGGAGATACACCCGCGCTCTCATCCTCCTGGACCGGGGCCTCGCCGCAAGATCCGATTCCCTCCTCTGGCCGCGCCGCTCGGGCTTCTTCGTCAGGCGCCGCCGCAGTGAGGCCGTCGAGCGGAGCAGTCCTGGCAGCAGCATCCCACAGCAAGGGCAAGCTAGCCGGAATCGCGGGGGCCCTCCTGCTGCTTCTGCTTGCCGCCGGTTACGGTGGCTACAATCTCTTCTCTCATCACACGCCGGGTGTCCCGGGCAAGATCACCCAGATCAGTCACTGGCACAAGCCCATCGAGCAGGCAATCATTTCTCCTACCGGGCATACCGTGGCCTTCACTTCGTATGTAGAAGGATACGACCAGCTTTTCGTGATGCTGACTTCGGGCGGAGAACCGTTGCAACTTACCCGGGACGAAGGTGGCAAGTTTCTGGACAGCTTCTCCGCGGATGAAACGCAGATCTACTACGAGCGGCAATTGGGCGCCACGGAAGTGTGGGCTGTACCCACGCTGGGTGGTACTCCGGTACGCGTGGTTGAGGGCAGTTCTGTCCAGCCGTCTGCGGATGGCAAGAGCTTGTTCTACATCAATCCTGAAACCAGCGAGCTGCTGCAGGCGCCGGCGTCAGGCGGTGTCGGCAAAGTGATCTACAACTTCAAAGAGTTGGGATTCACCTTTCCGCGGCTGCTGGTGTCCCCTGATGGAGCTGACGTTCTGCTTACCGGCCACAAGACCTCAAACGCAAAAGCAGATTCGGAGATATACAAAGTGAATGTCGCCAGCCGCAAGGCCATGGATCTGGGAGAGCGGCCTGGCCTGGATGTCGCGAGCTGGGGAGAGCCAGGTAAGACTCTCCTTGTTTCGCGCGAGGTCAACGGGATTTTCAATTTGTGGGAATACGATATTGAAACCAAAACCGCCGTGCAGCTCACTTCCGGCCCAGGCCCGGATCTGTGGCCGATGAGGGATCCCTCAGGCAACGGGATATTCTTCATCAATGGCAGGGAGTCTGGGTTTCTTTCCGTTTACCAGCTCCAATCGAAATCCACCACCGACATTGTCTCGGAGCTGGCCACGCAGCCGGCCCTTTCCCGGGACGCGAAACGGGTGATGTATATTACCCTCCCCGAACCACAGAATACTGAGTTGTGGGTTTCCGACATAGACGGAAACAACAGGACGAAGCTGGCCTCCTCCACAAGGCTGAGCACCGGCGATTGGTCCCCGGATAGTTCGCAACTGGATTATGTGCAGGTGGGCGATGTTGATCGGCATTACATCGTGAATTGGGATGGCAGTCATCTCCGCGAACTCCCGCGGTCTCTAGCGCACATTGATTCAGGCACCTGGAGCCGGGACGGGAAGGATCTGTACGCAAGCGGCTCCGAAAACTCTTCCACAACTTTGAGCACCTGGAAAACCAATAGCGATGGCTCCGGAGCAGAACCCTTCCATGACGGTTGCGGATACGTCATGGACGAATCGCCGGACGGCCAATACTTGTTAATGACCTCTCTTCGCGGAGACAAACTGGGAATCTTCGAACTCGGGATTCCTGACAAGAAGTGCACCGTCCTCGTGCCCGGGATCACAGCCTTTAATCCCCGGTTCAGCAACGATGGAAAGTACGTCCTTTACACCATTTCCTCGCGCGGAGAGGTAAGTTTGTATCGCCTTCCGTGGTCCAATGGCCACGCAACCGGACCAGCGCAACTGGTCTTGAAGCTTCCTTTCGCATTTTCGCAGTTCTTTGAGGGCAACAGCTACGACGTTGCGCGCGATCTCTCGAAGATTGTCTACGCGCGCCCCGGCGGCCAGTTTGACCTGTATCTGCTATCCCGCAAGTAATCTGTTTGAACCCAGCCGGCTTCATTCGCGCATTAAGCGCACTATGCGCGTTAAGCCCCCGCATCGGGGGGGAAGTGTGCGCATTAAGCGCACTATGCGCATTAAGCCCCCGCATCGGGGGGGAAGCGTGCGCATTAAGCGCACTATGCGCATTAAGCCCCCGCATCGGGGGGAAGTGTGCGCATTAAGCGCACTATGCGCATTAAGCCCCCGCATCATCCGCTTTGGTGTCTTCGACTCCGGTCCACAGGGTTGAAGACCGTCCACGCCCGGTCTCGGTGCGGCGGTTAATCAGCCCCAGGCGGGTTAGCTGCTCCAGCGCAAGGTCGATGCGCTCTGTGCTTACATGGCGGTGAAAGAGTCCCCTGATTTGGGTTCTGGTCAATCCTTCCGGGGCAGCGTCGAGGGCCTCGCTGATGCGCTGGGCGGTGGGATCGATGGGGGAGGCGTCGAAGAAGAGGCGGGCACTGGCCAGGCAGTAGTCCCATACGGCCAGGGCGGCCTGGAGATGGCAGGCTTCGACGAGGGGGCTGCAATCGAGGGCGGCGTAGATGGCGCTGAGGCGCAGGACCTGGGCTTCGGCGCGGCTGGTGGCGGCACCGTATACGTCCGGGCGGCCCTGGCTCAAGGCAGGATAGCGATCATTCCACAGCTCGCGAGCGGCTGGCGGTGCGGCGGAAGACGATCCCGGATTGGTTGTGCACCCAGTCGAGGGCGCGGCGCAGCTCGCGGGCCACGGCTGCCCGCTCCTCCGGCGGGAGGCTGCCGCCCTCGGGCAGGGATTTGCTGCGGCGCACGCTGGTCCAGAGACAGCGGTTGGCAAAGCCATTGTGCGATTCGGTGCGGCTGAGGTGGTGGGCGAGCTCGCTCTGGGTGACATGACCGACGATGCTGATATGCGCGCCGGTCGCCTGGAGGGGACGGTGGCCGTCGTGGGCGGAAAGATCGCCGCCGTCCCAGGCGCAGCGGAGCAGAGGAGAGAGCTGGCCGGTCCGCTGGCCGAGCACATGGAGCACGGAAGCGAACTCCTCAGAGAGCAAGAAGAGGCGGCGATCGGTGGCCGGTTGTTGATCACGCAGAGCGTGGATGATGCCGTTGACTGTGGGGCGGGTGGTGGTGACGCGGCGCGCGGCCCAGAGTCGGTCGACTTCGGTGAAGAGACTGGAGAGCTGGCGCCAGCTTGTTCCTTTGCGGGCCTTGCTCGATTCGCCAACCAGTACGACGAAGAGATTGAGGCCGTGACGGGTGGAGCCCACGAGTGCAGTGAGGCGCGGGGCCGACGAGGTTGCCGAAGGCGGCCAGGAACTGCAGGAGGATGGCAGCGGGATCGGCTTCGGTGTGAGGGGCGAGGCTACGGACGGCGAGGCCGGCCGGGCCGTATAGAGCGGGATCGGCCAGTGTGGGCGGTAGCGGTGGGAGGCGGCTCGGGATCTTCGGCGTATCGTGTCTTCGGTTTCCCGGTCATAGACAGGAGTCTTCTTCAAGGCGGGACTCTTCTTCAAGGCAGGACTCTTCTTCGATCGAGGGGGTCGTCGGGCGGCGCGGTAGCAAGCGCCGTCCGCTGCCAGGACTGGAAGGCGAGCAGCTCCCTGCGGCGGCGTTGTATGGCGGCGAGGGTGGGCAGGGAAGGGGAAGAGGCGATGGTGTTGGTTACGGGTGTCATGATACGACACTAGTACGGTTTCGAATTGAGCGTCAGGGGTTGATGTGCTTTTTTCCAGATCAATAGTCACTTAGCGCGCGTGACTTAATTTCATTGCAACTTTTTGCCGAGATGCGAAGTTTGTTAACTGCGACGTTAAGGGAGGCGTGGTGCCGGGCTCATCGGGGCTCGCTGGTCGACAGGATCGCAACTGTTAGACTCGATCCGACCGCGGCAGACGCCAGATAGCGTTGAGAACCTCTTTGGGGTTGTATCATCGTCTCTCCAGGCACTGCCGAGTTCGTCACCGGGCTTGAGCGCTTACTCGGATGGCCCGGGCTCGGCCCGGATGAAGTTCATTTCCGTCAAAGTACAAAATGGCTGTGCTGCGGAATCCGATCGAGGTCGGATGCACGAGCTGCGAGTAGTTCACAAATCTCGTGATATGCCCGTACCCGTCCCAACTGGCGATAGTGCCCGGCAGGATAGGTCCCATGAACAGAGCCACGGTGTAGAGCTGTGATCCGAAAGCTTCTTCGGGACGTTTCGGGAGTTTCGGAGACAGAAAAGCAACCTCTAAAACCTCTAGGATATGTGCAGTTCCTCGACGTGCTGGCGGCGAACCTTGATCTTGCTTTCGTTCTTACGTGCGGCGGCGAGATCGTAGGCAAGTTGCATCTGCAGCCACGTCTCGGGCGTACTGCCGAAGGCCTTCGATAACCGTATGGCCATCTCCGGGCTGATGCCGGCCTTGCCATTCACCACGTTATTGAGAGCTTGGCGAGTGACGCCAAGCACCTTGGCTCCCTCGGTGACCGAGAGTACCAGCGGCTCAAGACAATCACGCCGAACGATAAGTCCGGGATGAACAGGATTTTTCATGGGCATGGTATTTCTCCCTAGTGGTAGTCGATCAGTTCAACGTCAAAAGCATCACCGGCTTCAAAGCGGAAAATGATACGCCAATTGGCCCGTACCGTTACGGACCACAGCCCTTTCAGGTCACCCTTAAGCGGGTGCAGGCGATACCGGGGCAGATCGAGTGCTTTCGGTGTCGTGGCGGCATCGAGAACGGTGAGAATGCGTTCAAGGGTTTCCACGAGGTCTGGGCGTATCCCGCTGCGGTCGGCGCGCTCATAGAGACGCTTCAGGCCTCGATGCTTAAAGCTCTTGATCATCCGGGCAAACTGTAAAGTAATAATTGTCACTTGTCAATATATCTGTGCGCGTCGTGCGGGCGCCGAGCCCTGCCCCTCAACCAGCAACCAACTCCGGACGGAAGCACCAACCCTCCCCTTGTCATCCCGACCGCAGTGGAGGGATGGCCGCAAGGGGCTTTAAAAGAGGGGAATTTGATCGGGAGGAGGGGATTAAGGTGTAAAAATGCCGGTGTCGACAGGAGTGTGGTTCGTTTATTGCGGAATCGGTGAAGGTATCTGGGTCTAAAAGAGGAGAGATGCTGAAAGTCTCCGGATTGCCGCTGGTAAGGGTGCTTTTCCCCGCCCCGTTTGCGCCGGCAATGAGCGTGAAGACAGAAGGGCTCACCGTCCGGAAGCTGGCATTTCGCTTTGCCGCTGTCCGCTTGCCGGTTGTGCTTGCATCTTCTCCAGTCGCTGGCGATCTTCAACCACCTTTGCTCTCCCCCCTTGCGCGAGCCTTTGGGCGAAATCCAGCAAATTCGTGATCATCCTCGTAGTTTACTCCTTCCGCTTCGGCTCCCTGGCAGCCCGAAGACGGTGCGCAGCCGCGGACCAACGCGAGACAGCCTCAGTGAGATGGCCTTTTTTTGGGGAAAAGCCTCTTTCGCCATTACGCGACGGGAATCGAGGGACGCGTGGAGATTGAATCCGAGTGGACCGCGAGAAGACGCGAACGGGCGGCCGGGAGACTCTGTCTGCCAGTGGAACTACCCCACTCAAGCCAAAACAAGGCTTGAGTGGGCCACCCGCCGCTCTAGTCATTGTGTGTGTACATATGGCACACTAATAATGGGCACGGCCTATGGGATCGCAGAGAGCACATATCGTTTTACCTCAGGAACTGATCGCGGAGATTGATTCGGTCGTCGGTCCTCGTGGCCGGAGTGCCTTCCTGGTGGAAACGGCACGTGCCGAGCTGCGCCGCCGCCGGTTGCTCACTTTTTTGCGCAACGACCAGCCAGCATGGAATGACCGGGACCATCCCGAACTAGCTGCGGGAGCTGGAGCATGGGTAAAGAGCGTTCGATCCGAAAGCGATAAGCGCATGCCAAAGGCGCCCCCCAAAAAACGAGCAAAATGATTCTTCTGCTCGATACCACGGTTCTGCTCGACGTACTTCGCGCGCGCCGGAACCGGCGATCTCTATTGGCAGAACTCGTCGCCGGCGGCCACCTCCTCGCAACGGCGGCCATCAATGTAGGTGAAGTCTATGCCGGCATGCGGGTTGGGGAAGAGAAGAGGACCGAGGCTTTTCTTTCCAGCCTGGACTGCTACCCAATCACCGCGGCAATCGCGCGCCGAGCCGGCTCCCTCAAGAGCGCCTGGGCGCAGAAAGGCAAGACCCTTTCCTTGGCGGACATGATCGTCGCAGCAACAGCCCTGGAACATGGACTCGCGTTGATGACGGACAACCGCAAGGACTTTCCGCTCCCTGAATTGAACTTTTACCCACTACCTTGAGAGCGCTGTACGCGGCCTAGGGTGCCCCTGGGTACGCCTGCGGAGATTGCGTAACCACCGAGGCGTCCAGCGCGAAGCAATGGCGTCCGGCGGGGTGGATCCATGGATTTGGGCTGGAGGAAGCGATCTCCCGGCGGTCGCTGCTCCGCGCGAAGAACGCGCAGAGCTCGTACTGGCTTCCCTGCCTCGGGCGGTACTCATAATGCGCGTGGGTGATGGGATCCACGTATGCGCTACTGGGAAGCTGATCGATGCCTGGCGGGAGTTGCGAAGCGTGCGCAGTCCAATAGTTCTCGATCTCTGTGCTGAGTTGGTGAAGCTGGCGGACACGCTGGGCGTCCGCGCGCAACTCGCGCTGGGCACTGGGAGGTCCTAACTGCATAAAACCGAGAACGACCATGAGCGCCACCCAGCTGAGCTTAGTCCGGCCATGAGCTGGTCGCGGCCCAGCCTGCCGGGAGTGGCATCGGTCTTCCGGAGTCCGCCAAAGTAGTAGAAAAATACGCCGCCGGAAAGCGCCAGGACGACCATCGACTTGGCCAGAAAGCGCGACGTCAGTTCGCCGCGCAGAAGGTAGGCGAGGGCCGCGATCAGGTCGCCCATGAAGACGCCGGCGGCGACGACCAGGGCCATGTAGGTGAGCCATTTCCGGATCGAGGAATCCAGCTTTTCCGGACGCACCGCCGCTTCCCGGACCACGGTCCGCGAGATCAGCAGATAGAGCGGAAACGCAACCATGAGCGCGGCCAGAGACGAAGTGATGGTGTACGTATCGAAGGATTGCTGGTAACCGTAGAAGAGCGGGTCAGCCATCCATCGATCGATGAGGGCAAAGGCAAGGCAGCCAAAGCCGATCGTCCATGTAGCCAGGGTAGAGAAGATGAGCAGATAGAAGAAAGCTTCTTTGGCAGAAGCGCCGGCAGCGGCCCGGCGCGGGATATCGATGCCGGTCAGGCGGCGATAGTGGTCGCCGAGAGCTTCGTAGACTTCCTTTTCCGGCCAGCCGTGGGCGGCGAGAACCCCCACCAGCGAGTCGTGCGGGATGCCGGCGGCCAAGGCTTTCTCGATAAACTCGGCGATCCTGGGGTCTGTGGGCACAAACAAGTTTTACATTATGTGCGGGGATTGGGCGACGGCTTAATGTCGCCGTATTGGCTGACGCGACTGGAAAACCGGGTTGGCTTTAGGTTTGCTTAGGTGGGCAAGAGTAAAAGATGATCCAAGGGCGAGGCATAGCTATTGCATGGAGTCCCCTTACCGTGTTGTCCAAGGGCACGGGTAATGGGTATCCTGTCGCTGGACTATCCCTCACAATCGACGGCGGCCGCGCCAGCGTCGATCGTAGTTGGTGTGGCCACTGGTGGTGATGGATTTCGCGCAGCCACCTCACGCACGGAACGCCTCCGGGAGCGTTAGGTCGGGGAGAGTTGGGTCTCGACTCCGGCAACCCGGATCTGGGTTTAAGCTTGACAGGTGAATGATCCCATCGAAATTCACGTTGAATGCGAGATCCCTGGCCTGAGAGACCACAGGAGGAGGGTGGCGACAAAAGTTCGCGAGTACTTTATGCAAAATCTCCGCGTGCCTCGTTCGCGTAGAGTGCTGTGTTTCTTCGCAGGTGACGACGCTCTCCGATGGGGTTTTTCTGAGAACAGGGGTCGATATTACGAACAGATCGAACTTGAAAAGCAGCCAGAAAAAATCCGAATTGTTGCCACCCCGCTTTCCGTTGACTCCTTGATCGTCATATTCGAGAGCGCCTGGAAAAGCGACCTAGGGGCGACAATGACGTTCGCGCACGAATTGCAGCACTTTTTGCAGTCCTCAAATGAGCCGAAACTGTGGACTATGGACCGTCTTTTGCAATGGTTGCCGAAAGAGGCCTACGACGATCTGAAACACGGATGGAAGACTCCGTGCGATACCGAGGCCAGGGTTGTGGCGAAGAGAGTTGCCCTTGCCCTCCATGTCTTCGACAAAGACAGCGTCGATAAATACATAGCTGAAAGAATCCAGAACGCGGCGGGCTCCCCGGGAGAGAAGGAAAACTGGGAGTCGGTTCGTTCCATCGACCCGTCGACGTACAGCCTGGCTAAAGAAACCAGGTCCCTGATTCACCGATACAAGCCCCGCCTAAAACGAATTCAACAGCTCACAGAGCTGGCGCAGCTACCATGCGCGACAGTTGACCTCGATTGCGATTATTGGCGTGCCGAATCGAAATAGAAAGCTGTGGCTCCCTTGTGAGCCACAGCTTGGTGGGAGATTTGGTGGGACACGGATGGATTCTGATGGACGGCACAGCACGGCATAGACAAGCCCACTTATAAAAATCCAACAAGATAGAACGCGGTGGACGCAGGTGGACGAAAATCTAGGGCACCCAAAATCCGCCGAGGGCAACCTCGTGGGGTTCGACCCTCCCGGCACCAAGAATCTAAAAGGTTTATAGGTAAAATGCACTCTCGCTCTCGAAGGTTATTTTCGTTGGGTGGCTGTTTTTGTGGCTGTTGGCTTAAACAGGTCTTGCGTTTCTCGCCGGTTGATGGCTGTCTCGTAGGACATGGCGTATGGCCTGTCCGCTAAAACACCCACTCCTTCCATCTACCATGCAATCGTGAATCGTTGTGGCATAATTGCACGGTAAATTCCGCGTTCAGGTACAGCCCAAAGTCGCGCAACTACTAATTTCCCGCCGTGGCCCCGCTTGGCCCACGTCAGGTGGGAAAGACCACGGTCGCCATGTCGCTCGCGGAAAGCTTGGGCGACCCGTGGATCAAAACCAAACAGGACGCGCTCGAAGCGGCGGTCAAGGGGACGTGGTAACAGATTTATTTTTCGTCCGGCAAGACTTCATACGTAATGATTTTGAATAGTTGCCTCCGCTGGTTGTCGCCGTCGCCTTGCGAAATGGATAGCACCTGATCTGGCATCTCGTAAACACGGACGGGTGCCTGGTCTTTGATTCTTTTACCCTTCATGGTGGGGATTATCAATTCCCCCACTTGCAAGTGGCATACATCCTTACCTAAAAGGGCTTCCTGGTTTCCCCACTGGGAGAGTTCACAGACAACGGTCAGGCGCTTGCGAAGATATGTGCCGTTGAAATTCCCGTTGCGCATTATGGTCCATTGATGCGTCGCCGCATCGTAGCCGACAACGCGATAGCCTTCCGGCTCCGGCTTTTTGCAGCCAGTAAAGATGAGGAGTCCTAAAAGCACCGCCGTTAGAAATCTCTTGTAGTCGAGCACGTCCGTTCTCCCTGGAGAGAGAATAATCTAATTGACTCGCTCGGCGCAGGAAGCTCTACCCACAAGAGCGTTGCAACGCTTACTTGCTATCCGTGGTGTACCCACGCCTACTTCCTGCACGGAGAGAACCACTGAATCTTCACCTCGGTTCATGAGGGTGGATATAGGAAATGAGAGAGCCGTATTCGGTCTCTCTTTTTTAGCGGGAAAATCGGTTTTTCATTCGCGCTCTGAAAGCTACCCAGACACAAGTGCCGACTGGGACGTATTGCGGTTGAATGCCCACCCAATCTCCCTCGGCTTGTGCTATTTCAACGCTTGTTATTGGCGGGAATCGCCCTGCGTAGCTTTCAAAGAACGAAATCGTCCGTCCGCTGCACCTTCCAGTCTCCGCGGGGTCCGTTGGCTCGTTGGGTTCGTCTCGGTTTGTCCTCTGAAGGCCTATTACGATTGGTTAGATCGTAGCAGTGGTCGATACATCATTACCATCCCCTCTTTGTAACCGACTTTAAAAGTGTAGAAAACGTCGGGGTCTACTAAGAAATACGCTTTCAAAGAACAAACTTCTCTACGCCGGAAGGGACGCAGGAGCACGCTAGGGTCATGAGTCATGGGTGAGCCGGGGTCCTGCCGGTCGCATGTCGTCCTAGTAGTAGCTACTCACGTTCGGCTTCCAACGGGGGATCGCTACATTCGCCACAACCGCCCATCAGGGAGATTAAAAAACCTTTGTTCCAGGTACCAGTAGACCTCGTGAGTGAACTGATACCAAGAGCAAGGGTCACGAGGCCTATCCGCAAGCTAGGTAATTCAAGCATAGGAAACCTACAGGCCGCGCCAAGGGGGCCCTGGGGATAAGTTAGACAAAAAAGCGGTGACAAAAAAAGCGGTGACGGACTGGACTGCACCATCGGAAATGCCGCGCACCTGCAAAGGCTGGTCGAATGGGCTCGACCAAGGACAAATGTTCAACTAAGCACCAAAGGAAAATGTCTCCTGGTTCTCGCTCTTATCGGTCCTCTTCTTGGGTCCGCGTTTTTGGGGCGCCAGGCGGCGTTTGATTTCTTTTTCCAGCGTGCGGGTGAACTCCTGTGACCCCAGCGGGCAGCCGCTATAGGTACTACGACGAATGGCTGCCAATTGGACAGTTTGCGGGACCAGACGGAACATCTCCTACCTCTCGGGGTCGTTCACTTTCGTTTTATAACCAGAGCCATTCCAGCCTGGACCATCTTAGAATTGGCCCGTGGCCCGGTAATGAGATAAATACTAGTGGACTGTAACAACTGATTTAGTAGAGCCACGGATGTCTCCACCCCGCTGTGCTGTCGTGAGGATGGTCTTGTGGCTCACCCAGGTAATGGAGATGGGCTGAAGGGTACGGGCTTCAGCCCGTACATCACCTCACCAGCATGATTTGGGCTTTAGCCCCTGAGGGCAGCAACTCCTTCGAGGGGGAATTGCTGCCCTCAGCGGCTTCTATTAAATCAGCTGTTACGGGCCACTAGGGGACGAAACGAAACCCGGCTCTCAACCTGGAGTCTTGCGTGCGCAAGGCGAATTCCACTTTTCGAATAGGGCGGCGTTTCACGGACCCTTTTCGGGGACGACCCTTTTCGGGGACGACCCTTTTCGGGGGCAGACGGAATTTCCCCTAATGGGCGTCGCATGCACACTAGCGCTGACCCAAGACAGAGCATTTCATCTCTGGGTGCTTAGCAAACCCCTTCCAGCGATGGTCAAGAGGGCCTCGCTGGCATTAGGGAAAATTCCGTCTGTTTGAATGTATAGGTGTTGGAAGAAGGGATTGTTGCCCAATGAGAAAGGGTTCTCCTCAAGATTACACTGCTGAGATCGGCTGTTCGCAGCAGCCGACTCAGAAATCTCGATTAGGAGAACCCCATGAATGCTATTCACTATATCGGATTCGACGTTCACAAGAAAACTATCAGTTATTGCGTAAAGACGGCAGACGGCCAGATTGTGGAGGAAGGCACACTACAAGCGGAGCGTACAGCGTTGCGGCGCTGGGCGGCAGGCCGGAAACAGGCCTGGCATGGGGCCATGGAAGCCACGCTGTTCAGTGCCTGGATCTACGACACCCTGAAACCATACGCCCAGCAACTTTCCATGGGCCATCCGGCCAAGATGAAGGCCATCACCGCAGGCAAGAAGAAAAGCGATCGCATCGATGCACGCATGATTGCCGACCTACTGCGCTGCAACCTGTTGCCCGCCTGCTATGTGTTAGCGCCGAGTTACGAGATCTGCGACGCCTGCTTCGCTATCGCAACCTGGTGGTACACCAATCGGTGCGCATGCAGAACAAGATGGCCGGGCTGCTGATGGAGAGCGGAACCGCATTCAACAAGCAGAAACTACACGGGAAGAAATACTTCTCCGAGCCTGATGAAGACCTTGCAGGAAGTACCGGAGTCGGTCAAAGATCTGCTGCGCATGAGTCGCGGCTCCATGGAGATGTTCGAGTCCACGCAGAAGCAGCTCATCAAAAGACTGCTATGCCGAACCCGCCTTGGAGCAACGCGTCGAACGGCTGGAGAGTATCGGCGCGGTCGGACCTATCACGGCTCTGACCTGGGCTCTGGAAATCGCCGATCCGCACCGCTTTCCTCCATTGCGGATGCAGTCAGCTACTGCGGCTTAAGCGCAGCCTTCCGCTCTTCTGCCGGCAAACAGCAACGTGGTCCGATTTCCAAGCAGCGCAATGCCTGGCTGCAGACGGTGTTGATCGAAGCCGCCAAACTGGCGCCCCGCTGGAATCCGCAACTGGCGGCACTGCATGCCCAGCAATTGAAGCGCGGCCACGCCAATCGCGCCACCTTGCAAGTGGCGCGAAAACTGGTGGCTTACTTGCTGGCTGTGGACAAGAGCGGCCAGCCCTTTCAGCTCACACACTCCGCCTCCGCCTGCAAGCACCACGACGAAGTACAACAGAGAGAAAGGAAAAAAGGCAGCAGCTTTAGCGCCAGCAGCTTAAAGGGAAACACACCGCCGGCTGGTACGCTCCTAACCGTCAGGGTCGATGAAAACCGAACATGCCACTGCAAGTTTTCTTAGGCATGCCGATCTATCTCCCGATGGTCACTTCTGTTTGGCGCAACACAAAGGGGAATCTTCCGTCGAAGATTCCCCTGATGACACATCGGTGAGATGAGTCGGATCGAGTATTCCTGGCAGGTTGCTCTTCAGCAGAGCCTGCTTCCGCTTCCTCGATCCACTCAGCCTACCAGAGTTTCTATGTTCGATCTGTCAGCGATCCACCGGCCGGTCCTTGCGTTTTCGGGGACTGTGCACGGGAGCTCTCGGCTCCCAATACACCCTACCGTCTGTTTCAAGGTCGGCCGGTTTACCCTAACTCAATCTTCGTGGACGGCGCCTAATCGGCGTTGTTCCCGCAAATGGATGTCTGGCCACGCTGCCATTGCGTTGGTCTTGCTAAGGGATCGAGGACAGTTCAGCAACACTGACTATCTGCCCGCTCGGAGAACCCATTCCGCCGAGTCAAGGGGAATCTCCGTTTCCCGTTGACTTTTACCTATCATGGACGTCCCCGAAAAGGGCCTGTTGAAAGCTCCCCTGACTACGGCCAATGTCCAGCGATTCTCCGACGTTGAATCTCAACTCCTGACAACAGGCGAATTCGCTCATCGAGGAGTCATTGGTTCGTGTTCCGGGTGGATGTCGGCTATTCGAAAGTTAGGAAGCCCGATCATCCTTGGTTGTTGCCGGATCGGCGTCTCGCTAGGTGCGGCGATCAGCGAACGTCTTCGAGAACGCTGGCAATCTTGATTGTCTTGTGTTCTCCAAACAGTCTTTGGCAACTGCAGAGTCCAAATTCTTCCTGCACTTTCGGGTACACGTTCGGGTACAGACACCAGTTTGGCTTATTTACGTTTAATTTCGCTAAACCACTGGCTGGACTGCCTGTCCCCGGACCCTTTTCGGGGACGGGCCCTTTTCGGGGACGGGCCCTTTTCGGGGACGGGCCCTTTTCGGGGGCCCTTTTCGGGGACGGGCCCTTTTCGGGGACGGACGGAATTTCCCCTAATGCCAGCGAGGCCGTCTTGACCATCGCTGGAAGGGGTTTGCTACGGACCCAGAGATGAAATGCTCTGTCTTGGGTCAGCGCTAGTGTGCACGCGACGCCCATTAGGGGAAATTCCGTCTGTCCCCGAAAAGGCTCCGCTGCCCTTTTGGAATGCGCACTTCAGCCCAACGCAGGTTTTCTACGCAGTAGCCTGAAGAATCACTGCGATGGCTTGCTAAAGCTTTGGTCATACGCGCGCGCTACGCAGAATCAGCATCCAGACGACAGTCACATTTTAGGTTGGTCGTCGGGTCACCGACTTAGTCACACCGAGCCAGAGAGTTGGGCGACCGCGAGCGTGTTTGAGTACGCGCAGGCTCTACGGAAGTTAGTTGGAATCTGGACCCGCGAGGAAGCGTTAAGACTGCTACCTGTCGACGGTATCGAGATCCCACGCGATAGAGGTCGTTCCACTTTGGCATCCCGTAGCGCGACTTGGACTCTCGGTGAGGGCCTAACGGACCGGCTTTTCACGTTATTCGTCAATCCGAGAATCCAGGAGGAATCTGGCGCATGGAATGATCCTGATAACCAACCCATCAGCAAGGACTACGCTCGCTCCGCCATCCTCTTTTGGCCCCCCTGGCGCAAGCAAGACTACCATGATTCGGAATCTCGCGGCCGCGATTGGATGGCGGTATGTCGAATTACATTCAAGCCACTTCGTAGCTGACGGTCTGCCAAACGTGCAAAAGACAGCGGATGCTATCTTTCGACGTCTATACGAGTTAGATCATGCCGTCATTTTGTTCGACGAAATCGACGAGCTAGTTCGAGAACGAGAGAAAGAAGACGAGGCCTCCGGGCGCTTCTTGACGACCAGCATGCTCCCAAAACTGGCGGAGCTCTGGAAGAATGGAAAAGTTCTTTACTTCGTAGCGACGAACCATATCGAATTCTTCGATAAGGCGATAACTCGGGCCGAACGATTCGATGCTGTTTGGTTCGTTAGCCCGCCATCATTTGAATCCAAGCTCGATAAATTGAAGGCGTTGCTCAAGGAGCGCCTATCGAGAGATGTAGAGTTCTCGATTACGAAGAACGACGTGGAGTCGGCTCTTAAGCAGGCTGTTCAGCGGGCAGCCAAGATTCGAGAAGCCCCTAGGGAAAACAGCAAAGCGGGGGGGATTGATTTTCCTCCGCCGGAGGGCTCTGAGATCTTGGCAAAATTTATGCTTTTGCGCTGGGACGAATTGGATGAGCTTGCCGTGCGCCTCCGTGAGATTATCGGCGCTTCCTCCGTGGTAGATATAAAATCGATGCAGGATGCTTTAGGACTAGTCCAAGACGGGAGATGGCGAACGCTCGGCGAATACCTTAAGTTTGACGAAGACCAGAAGTACCAGCGGCGAGATTATGGGAAAGCTAATCTATGGAAGATAGCGCCACCGGTCGACCTGGGACTGGGGGTGAAATTCTTCGAGAAAGATGGCGAGACATACTTGGCGGCTGCGGCTGAAGATGTTTCCGAGATTGCTATTTTGAATGTGAAGGTGACGCGGGTTGGCGTCGCTACGCTATGTCTGGCTCGACGATCGTGATCCACGCTCTCCGAGGCCCACGGCAGGACCTAAACAGCACGCGCTGCCGCAATGCCGTTGAAGGAAACCTGTCCCCATTTACGCTGTCTCAACCGAGGGGTCCACACCAACCTGTCACCGCTTTTCGTCGGCTGTCTATGGCAACCAGACGCTCCTGCCGCGACGGGTTACTTCTGCTTTGCCCTACTTCTGCGCCACTTCCGGGTTTACATTGAACCTGGTCTGTAAGGTGCCGGTTGGAGGATATCATGGGTACGGAGATAACGCTGGATGTCGGCGGAGTGGAGCTTACATCCAGCAAGAATCATTTCGGGATGGATCATGGATCGCTTTTTCAGGAGCGAGACCGGAAGCCGGTTCATAGCGAACATATTAATTACGAGTACTACAAGAAGAAGGGTGTGGATCCGACAGCTGCCGAGATGGCATTCATTCGACCGTTGAAGGATGTCACTCAGCGTCTGGAACTGCTCGGATTCAATCTCGACCGAGTCCGGCGGGAATATGAAAGCGTCGCAGAAAGCTGGGGGCAGGAGAGGGTGACATTGTTAGATGATGTTACGCAGCCTTTAGCTGACCTGATGAGCTTTGCCGAGTTTCGACAGTTCGCAACTGAGCACCCGCTCGAAGAGCCTTGATGATATCTATGACTCAGACGCGAGCAAAGAGAAGATCCGCGGCCGCTTCGCCAAAATAGAGTTCGACCGAATCCCGAAATACCAATCCTGGGATTTCCCTGCTTATTCGGAGCGCACTTTTTTTAGCGGCCTGGTGGATATCCTGAACCCATACTCGATGATGCGTCTCCTTGCCGGCACGAAAGCCAACGAGAACGCTTCTGTCGTTTGGCAGTATGGACCTCTCGTCCAGGCCGGTTGGGCAAATGAGCGGGAATTTCGCGCGGGTGCCCGGCGTACCGAGAGATTTCTCATAGCGACCGAGGGCGTTTCCGATGTGCGCATTTTGAAACACGCTCTGGCACTCCTGCGGCCCGGAATAGCAGATTTCTTCCGCTTTATCGACGTAAGTGAAAGCCATCCGTTTCCGGGAACCGGCAATCTGGTCAAGTTCGCGGAAGGTCTCGCAAAAATCGATGTTCAGAACCAAGTGCTCTTTCTATTCGACAATGATGCCGAGGGCTTCGAGGCGCATCAGCGATTGTCGAGGATTTCGCTACCTGCCAACATGCGCGCGGCGATGCTGCCGGAGTTGGAGGTGTTCAAGGAATTTCCAGCTGAAGGTCCGGAGGGTCTTCGGATGGCAAATATCAACCGTCGCGCCGCAGCAATAGAATGCTATTTGGATCTCAATATGCCGGGCAGTGAGCCGGCGAAAATACGTTGGGCGAACTACAAGAAAGCGTCAGAGATCTATCAAGGCTCACTGGAATACAAGGAATCCTACGACAAAGCGTTTTCGGAACAGACGCCTGAGACCATAGCTGACGGCTCATATGACGTGAGCAAGATTGAGGCGGTGCTCGACCTGCTTATCGCGGAATGCACAGCGATCGCCGTTGAACGACGGGATGGTTTTCCTGACAGCGTCTCCGGCCTCTGAATAACTGAGTTCCCTGCCCCCTCTTTTCGTAATCTTTATTATCACTCAATCCGCTTTGTGCCCTGCTGTCGCGCTGTACTTATGCCTTTCACCGGGGCAGCTTGGCCGGACGGCAGCCAGCCGGTCAACGAACAGACCGCTCCATTCGCTACTCTGCCCGTGCGAGCGTCGGGCGGATCGCCGAAGCCGTTGGGTTTGTACTGTCGTTTAAAGCGGATCTTGGCGGCCACAGTATTTCCTCCCTAGAGGTGGACACATTGTAGGTCCAAATAGAACAAGGGCTGGTAGTGAACCCTAAAAGTTCGGAAAATGCCGGTGGAACAACTCGCTAGCATCGACAGAGCATAACTAATCAGGGGGAAGTAGCATTGGCTGGAATTGATTGGCGTCAATCCCTTCCGCATACACGATCTGGCTTTTTTGCCCCCAGACGAGTTTGCCCTCAGGATTTGGACGAGCGTAGTCATACGGCTTCAAGCGCCAGTTGGTCTTGGTCTTGCCTTCGCCATCTGTCACCCGATCAACGGCATCGAGCGTCAGCAGAGCGACCTCAAACAAGTCTAGGTTTGCATCCACCTCGGAGGGGAGAATCGCCACGTTGTCTCCAAACAGATGCAAGGCCACCGAAGGGTAGATAATCCCCGAGAATTGTTGAGGTGCTGAAAGATCGGGTTGTTTCATGTCCGATATCGCGAAGTCTTTAAGCGCGATCGGAAGCCGATATAGCTCTTCCTTCCCAGCTGCGACGTGTTGCGTGAAAACTCGCGCTTGCCACTCCCGCAGCATTCGGTTCTTATCTGACTCACGCTTTTCCGCCGCAAAGGCCGGCAAATTCCCTTCCAGAATTGCGCGCCTTGAGTGTCTCGGAAGAGTAGCCGAGATGATTGAACGCCATCGCGTGATTCGTCAACCAACCGGAAACGGCAAAGAACTCGCCGACCTGACATCCGCATTCCATGAGACCCGTGAACAGACTGAAGGCTCCATAAAACATGGATTCGCCGGCTCGATTCAACCTGCCATTCTTTTTCGTGAACTCGGGTGGAGCGTAGCTAACTCGGAGCTTCTCCGTCGGGCGCTGGGTCACCCTGACGGCTCGATAGAAAACGGTCCCCGCGGGAAACAATGGGGTGACGATTTGAAATCCATCATGAAGGGCTCTAATCTTCAAAAGGAGCTGCTCTTCTGTGAGTGCGCCGACCGAGCCACTTTCTAGGAGCTGAAGCTCTCTCCTACCTCATCCAGCGGAAACTCGGGATGCGTCTCCACGCAGCAAAACCCCTTCGCACCTGATCTTACTAGAACATAACGCAGGCTTGCTGCTTCTCGATTTTTGTCTAAAGATCGCCGTGTAATGCCATGCCGGACGTGAGTTCCTCTTGCGCTCCCATATCGCCCGATTATGCGCCTTCCAGGCTTCGCGTCCGGATTTACGCTTCTGGACTTTCTTGCTAATTGGCCGCTTCACGAGACCGGCAGTACGCATATCAACTATCCACTGCGGCGTTGTCAGCTACTTACTCGGCTTCGGCACTAGGGTCTATCTCTAGGTCGGTCTTCTCCGTCGGACTGCTTTCTTCTTTTTTTGCCGCGGTTTGCGTTTCTGAGAGCTCCGATAGGACCGATCTAAGTGGGCGATACTATTTCTCACTGGATGCTGCCTCCATTTAGCCAGGTCGAAGGACTGGTAGCAGCCAACGAAGGTAAATACCACACACAGCGGAATGAAATACCGATCCCGAAGGGCTGGCGAAACATAGAGAGCCGAGAATCCTGCCAATCCACATCCAATAAACGTTCGCGTTGTCATCAACGCTTCCTGAAATGTTGCGGACGGCTTGCCGAGCACCATGTACCAGACTTCCGACTCTCCCTCAGGCCAATGGTGTTTACTTCGATCTATTCCATAGCCCCTCTTAAGCAACTGCTCCGCCGCCAAACGCCAACACCTAAGAACAGGTCGTGCCTGCAAGGAGGGTCTATCCAGCCGTGCTCGAAAGATGATCCACGACAGTGACCGGACGAAGATGCTCCGTCTGGGCGGGAACCTCTGTATTTTTGCGAACAACCGGTACAGCCACCAAGATCCAAACGTAATTCTGACGAGCTGCCGCTTAAGACCGTAGCTAAATCCAATCAGCATGTCGACGAACCATGAAGAAAGGAAGAAAACCTGACCAACTACCAAGCACGACGCCATGAAGAGAGCGAGTAAAGAATAAGGCCGAAACGGATAAATCTGCCGCGCTCGGTCGATCATCGAGTGGGCGAGCTGCGGATTGGCGATTGCAATGCTCAACTCGAAAAGCAAACCCGGAATCAGACCCAGTAGATAAGTCCATAGGCGTTGCGGAATTGCCTTTGATACGTCAATCTTGATCATCGGGGTTGGAGCCGAAGCGCGTGCTTGCTCTTAGCGTAGGCAGAGATCGAGCGCGGTAAGATCAGGAAGGCCAGGACTTTCATGGCATACCTCGGGTAGAGAATAATAGCACCTGGCTGGGAGGAGCGGGACCCTTTTCGGGGACAGACGGAATTTCCCCTAATGGGCGACGCGTGCACACCAGCGCTGGCCCAAGACAGAGCATTTCATCTCTGGGTGCTTAGCAAACCCCTTCCAGCGATGGTCAGGACGGCCTCGCTGGCACTAGGGAAAATTCCGTCTGAAGTGGACCCCTCTGCTGAGACAGCAAAAATGGGGATAAACTGCAGCGAACGGAAGATACCCCGACACCATACCTATCTCCCTTATAAATGACAGTCATCGCAATAGGTACGCTGTCGCCGTTACCTCCTCCTGGCTGTCTGAATAACTCGCCTGATATCAGCGGATCAGGGCAAGGTCGGAGAATTGCTGGAGGGGAATTCTCAAGCGGGGGCGGGGGGAGCTCAAGTCTGACCTCGCACTCAATGTGGAGCGCCATCTCTATGGATCACAAGCCGTTTTGTAGTTGAGACTTTTTGCCAAATAGCGGATCGCGGCAGTACATTGAGTTATGGGAGCATTTAACAAGAGCAGCTAAACACATGGCATTACATCTCGATATTCCCGAATCCGTGGCCAGCAGCTTGCGGCTGCCTCTGCAGGAAGTCGAGCCGCGGCTGCGCACCGAGCTTGCCATCGCCCTCTACGCCCAGGGCATCTTGTCTTTCGGTAAGGCATCCGAACTCGCAGGGACTTCCCGCTGTGCATTCGGCGGTCTGATTGACGAGCGGAAGCTTCCGCGCCACTATGCCGATGAGGAGCTGGCCCAAGACCTCGAATATGCTGGCGGTCAGTAATACCTCTCCAATTTCGAATCTTGCTTTCAATGGCCGCCTTGAACTCCTAAAGTCGCAGTTCTCCACTGTCTGGATACCCGACGCGGTTGCCAAAGAACTGACAGCGCATCCAGATCCGGTTGCGCACGACCTCATCCGGAGCGCGACCCAGGAACCGTGGGTACGAGTTGGTACCCCGGAGGATTCCCGTTTGCTCCGCGTTCTCCTGCTGCAACTTCACCCGGGTGAGGCCGAGGCTACGCATTAGCCACGGACCTCAAAGCGGATATTGTGCTCCTCGACGAACTGGAGGGACGGCAGCTTGCCTCCAGAACCGGCCTTGCTGTTACTGGCGTTCCAGGAATCCTGTTGCGCGCCAGACGCGCTGGCGAAATTGCTGCGTTAAAGCCCGAAATTGATCTTCTCCGCTCGAAAGCCCACTTTTTTGTGTCTGTCGCTGGAAGCGAAGATTCTCGCCGCAGCTGGAGAGTAGTCTGGGCTCCCCCGAGAACAGTATTGCGATAATCAACAATGCGCGGACTGACCGGAACCGCGGCTGATTTTGGAAGATACCCGACACGATACCTACCTCCCATATAAATGATAGTCACCGCAATAGGTATGCTGTCGCCGTTACCCTTCATGCGGGTTTTCTTAATGAAAGCCGCACACGCGCCCATTGTTAGTGTCACGCAGCAGGAGATCCGGGTACACTCCGGCGAGATGACAAAGGGTGGGCGGGAGCTGAGTTTGTATTTTGTATGCTTTGCCCAACGCGATTCAGCCGTCCCTTACGGGACTGAACGCCTTTTCCTTTGCCTACCCCGCACTTCATGCGGGGCTACTTTCAACCGTCCCGCAAAAGCCGGGACTCCGATCTCTGATTTAGTTTGGCTTGGGTGCTATCAAGCATTTTCACATTTACCGTGAGTGGGAGACGGGTATGTGCAGCCTTCGGTGATGGGATGGCTTCGCATGGCCCCGTTTTACCCTTTGCACCAAAAGCTAAAATGCTCTCGCGTTAAAGCTGTCCAGGAAAGCTCTGAATAAATTCTTGAGAAGGCCCTCAGGGGCTCAAGCCTCGCTCATTCGCGGCGTCTATGGACGGACTCAAGGCCGTCCCCTTCAAAAACCTAATCCAGAGGTCCCCTGGAGCGTCTTCTTCTCAGCTTCTGCGCCCCATGCAGGATGACGAAGGTTTGCTTGCCCCACTCATCACCCCGTCTTGGTAACATCTTCCTTGACCATGGCCGCCCCTACCGCGTTTCCCATCCTGCAGCAGACGCCCCGCGCAGGCGCACGCCCACGAAGGCTTTTCCGCTTCCCGCGAGCTGGAAGCCAAGCTGCGCCAGGTGGTGCGCGGCGAGGTCCGCTTCGACCAGGCTTCTCGCGCGCTCTACGCCACCGACGCTTCCAACTACCGCCAGGTGCCCATCGGGCTGGTGCTGCCGCTGGATGAGGCCGACGTGGTGGCCACCGTGGCGGCGTGCCGTGAGTTGGGCGCGCCTGTTCTCTCGCGCGGCGGCGGCACCAGCCTGGCCGGCCAGTGCTGCAACGTGGCCGTGATCATCGACTTCTCGAAATATATGCACGCGATTCTGGAACTCGACCCGGCGCAAAAATTTGCCCGCGTCCAGCCAGGCATCGTGCTCGACCGGCTGCGCGATGCCGCCGAAGAACATGACCTTACCTTCGCCCCCGACCCGGCCACGCATAGCCGCTGCACGCTGGGCGGCATGATCGGTAACAACTCCTGTGGCGTACACGCGCTCATGGGCGGCAAGACGGTCGACAATATCGAGTCGCTCGACATCCTTCTCTACGACGGCACCCGGCTCACGGTCGGCGCTACCACGGAGGCGGAACTGCAGGCCATCATCGCCGGCGGCGGACGCCGGGGCGAGATTTATGCCGGCCTGGCGCGCATCCGGGATACCTACAGCGACCTGATCCGCCAGCGCTTTCCCAAGATCCCGCGCCGCGTCTCCGGCTACAACCTCGACGAGCTGCTGCCGGAAAACGGCTTTCAACGTAGCCCGCGCGCTGGTGGGCACGGAAGGCACCTGCGTCACCGTGCTGCAGTCGCGCTGCGACGCTCAAACATAGCCCGCAGCATCGCCGCCTGGTGGTGCTCGGCTTTGCCGATCCCTTCATCGCCGCCGATCACGTGCCCGCGGTTCTCAAGTACAAGCCGATCGGCCTCGAAGGCTTCGATGGCCTGATGGTCGACTACATGCTGCGCAAGCACCTGGCGGTCGACGACGTGCTGCTGCTGCCCGAAGGCCGCGGCTTTCTGCTGTGCGAGTTTGGCGCCGACTCCGCGGAGGAGGCCGACGCGCATCGCGGAAGACATTCACCCAGGCGGCGCTCGCCTTCGGCAAGACGTGCACGCGTGCGGCGCTACTCCGATGCAGAGGCGCGGCGGGTTTGGCAGGTGCGCGAATCCGCGCTGGGCGCAACCGTCTTCGTTCCCGGGGAAAAGCATGGATGGGAAGGCTGGGAGGATTCCGCCGTGCCGCCGGAGCAGCTGGGCAGCTATCTGCGCGAGCTCTACCGGCTGCTCGAACAGCTATGGGTATACGACGCCGATGTACGGACACTTCGGCCAGGGCTGCGTTCACCTGCGCATCACCTTCGATCTGGAAACCGCCGACGGGCATCGCCAAATATCGCGAGTTCATCGACCAGGCGGCGGACATCGTCCTGGCCCACGGCGGATCGCTTGTCCGGCGAACACGGAGACGGGCAAGCGCGCGGCGGCCCTGCTGCCGAAAATGTACGGCCCGGAGCTGATGAAGGCGTTTCAGGAGTTCAAGGCGCTGTGGGATCCGGAGAACCGCATGAACCCGGGCAAGATGATCGATCCGGTCGCGGTCTACGACCCGGTGGACAATCTTCGCCTGGGGGCGGGCTACCAGGCGAAGAAAGTGGAGACCTGGTTCCAATACCCGCAGGATCCCGGGCGGATTTGGAGAAACCACGCTGCGCTGCGTGGGCGTGGGCGCCTGCCGCAAACAGGACCACGGCACCATGTGCCCCAGCTATATGGCCACGCGCGAGGAAAAGCACTCCACCCGCGGCCGCGCGCACCTGCTGTGGGAGATGCTGCAGGGCGACGTGATCACCGACGGATGGCGCAATGAGGAGGTAAAGGAAGCACTCGATCTCTGCCTCTCCTGCAAGGCGTGCAAGACGGAATGCCCGGTCAACGTCGACATGGCGACCTGGAAGGCCGAGTTTCTGGGCCATCACTACCAGGGCCGGGTGCACCCGCTGCAGCACTACCTCTTCGGCTTCATGGACCGCTGGGCGCAGCCTGGCTGCCGATTGCACCGGGGCTGGCCAATCTGCCGATGCGGACCCCGGGACTGCGCAGCCTGGTGAAAGCCATCGCCGGCGTGGCGCCGCAGCGCGACGTTGCCGCAGTTTGCCGCGGCGGAGCTTCCAGTCGGAGTATCAGCAAGCAGCGCGGGCGAACGGCTGCGCAGGCGGACGCCCCTGCTGCTGTGGCCGGATACCTGGAACAACTACTTTCATCCCCAGGTGCTGGGCGCAGCGCACGAGGTGCTCGCCTCGGCTGGATTCCAGGTGCAGTTCCCGGCACAGCACATCTGCTGCGGCCGCCCGCTCTACGATTTCGGCTTTCTCGACCAGGCGCGGCAAGTACCTGCAGGAGCATTCTGGAGCGCCTTGGGCCCGCAGATCGACTCCGGCATGCCTTTCGTGGTGCTCGAGCCCAGCTGCGCCAGCGTCTTCCGCGACGAGCTGATCAATTTCTTTCCTGCCAATGAGCGCGCCCTGCGGCTGGCGAAGCAGACCTTTCTGCTCAGCGAATTTCTCACCCGCCACGCGCCCGGCTACCGGCCTCCGCAGTTGACCGGGCGGCAGATGGTGCTTCACGGCCACTGCCACCATAAGGCGCTGATGGGCATGCAGGATGAGCTCTCCCTGCTGCAGGCAACGAACGCCCAGGTGAGCATGCTGGATTCCGGCTGCTGCGGGATGGCGGGCCCGTTCGGATTTGAGAAGGACAAATTTGAGGTCTCGCAGGCGCTGGGCGAGCGGGTGCTTCTGCCCGCGGTGCGCTCTGCCGCGCCGGAGACGATCCTGGTCACGGACGGCTTCAGTTGCCGGGAGCAGATCCGGCAGAATACGCCGCGCCATGCGGTGCATCTGGCTGAGGTTCTGGCCGGACGCTGCTGAGCGGAGCTTGATCCGAAGCGGTGCGTCGAGGAACTGCAGACCCTCCGCGTTCGGTCCATGGCACGCCGGGACAGGCAGTTGCCAAGGAGGAGTGGTCGGCGCTTCGACCGCATGCGGTGACACAGCTGGTTACCAATGGGGTAGCCGTGGCCGCTGGTCACGAATTAGATAGGAACAATCCGGCGCGCCGCTGTATGCTGGAAAGAGTGCTTGTAACGCTTCGGCTTGCGTCCTGTCTCCCTGAGCCTGAGTCCCCTTAGAGGATATTCAACCTGAAAAACGTGAGGCTCTATGCGCTCTGAACTGGTCTATTCGGCCGGCATTAAGATAGCGAACCGGTTCCTTCTCGCGACCGTGGCAATCAAGGCCGTTCGTAAACTGCACATCAGCACCACCCGCACGGAAGATACCGCGAATGTGGTGTTTGTCGACGTCGCCGCCGGCCGGTACACCGATGTGTGCATGCCGGAGATTCTGCCCCAGGCCGCGATCGAGCCCTTGATCGTCGATCCGTTCGTCGTCTCCGCTGCTTAATGACGCGCAGAAAACTCACATGCGGCGAGAATCGCAGTCCTGGGGATGCTCGGAAAGTCAATTTTCACGTGAACCCCAGACCATCAGAGGCACAAGCACCGACGAGTCTGCAGATCATCACGGCACGGACTACAAATCGGGCCACGAGCACCAAGCATGAGTCTCTGGCCCGAGCACTCATCAAGGCCCACAGCAGTTCCACGCATGCGGTCGCTAAGCCATCGAGTAGTTCTCGCCTCCGAGGGCGAGCTGAGCGTCCTCGCACGATTGGCCGTTCCTGCAATCGTGGAGAGCCGCTCTAAGATGCCGCCGCTTGGTGGTCTGACCCCGCCTACACCGGTAGCTCGCGTCATCGTCGCTCCGATCATTCACTCGTCAATAACTGCGGCATGGTTTGCCGGTGTTTGGCTTGCGGCTGTTCCCGCTTCTGGTCGTCGATCACACGCTCCGGCCGGGGCTGCCCTACGCGCTCCCGGGCGTTGGCCTTGACCGCTTTGACGATGGAAAACTTCTCCGGCCGCCGCTTTCTCTTCGCCATCGAACGATCTCTCGCTCGCGCTTTTCCGCAGCCGGGCGGTTATGGAATCCCTGTCCAAGTATGGAATACTTCTTATGGTTTCGGTCGGCAGGAGTTTTCTCCAGCGCCGAGAAAGCGGGTCTCAGGCCAATGGAAGAACGGGACTTCTTCGAGGAAAAAGCTGAACAGCGGAAACACACGCTGACCTGCCCACATTGCGGCAAGGCCGAAGAATATGAGGTGGCATGGCTGGTGCGGCGCAAGAAAGCGCAACTGCCTGGCAGACCCGACGAGCGCGACCGCGCCCGCTTTGCCAAGGCCCAGTCCTATATGGTGCGCAAAGATGACGTGGTCGGCTGCAAGAACATTCGCTGCCGCAAGCGGTTCGAGGTATCGAGCCTGCAGTCGGTGGCGTTTCTCTAGATAAGTACCATGAAAATACTCGTCTGCATCAAGCAGGTACCGCAAAAAGATGCGCCGCTCAAGCTGAACGAGGCCGGCACCTGGATTCGCGAAGACGTCTCCTATGAAGTGAATGAGCCGGACGCCTACGCGCTGGAAGAAGCGCTGCGGCAAAAGGAAAAGCACGGCGGCGAAGTGGTGGTGGTGACCGCCGGCCCGGCGCGATCGCAGCAGGTGTTGCGAGAAGCTCTGGCCAAGGGCGCCGACCGCGCCATTCATCTGGAAGACGACCGCTTCGCCACCCTGGATGCGGCCAATGTCGCGCGTGCCCTGGCCGCTTCGATCGCCGGAGAAGCAGTTCGACCTGATCGTGACCGGGCTGCAGTCGGACGATTTCGGGTATGCCCAGACCGGTGTGCTGCTGGCCGAGGTGCTGGGATGGCCCCACGCCACCATCATCATCGGCATCGAAAAGACCGACGCCGGCCTGCGCCTGAAGCGCGAACTCGAAGCCGGGCGCTATCAGTATGTGGACGTTCCCCTGCCCGCGGTGCTCACCATCCAGAGCGGCATCAACAAGCTGCGCTATGCCACGCTGATCGGCATCAAGCAGGCCAAGATGAAGCCGCTGCGCAAGGTTACCTGGGCCGAGGTTGAAGCCGAAGCTGGGCAAGAACCAGCAGCAGATCGAACGGCTCTATGTGCCGGTGAAGCAAAAGAAGACCGAGATGCTCGAGGGTCCTCCCGCCGAGGTGGCGAGGAAGCTGGTTGAGCAACTCAAGAATCAAGCACGCGTGATTTGAAGGCGGGTCTTTCGCCGCAGACTTGTGATCTCGTACAATTCAGTGTTGCGCACGAGGGATACGGCATGGCCAATACACTGCTTCCGATAGAAGAACAGAATCTGACCCCCGACCAGGTCGAGCTGCTCGATAAGCGCAGAAACCGCGGCTTCATGCTCATGGTCATCTCCGGCCAGTTCGCGATCATCGCCACTGTGCTGCTGCTCTGGCTGGTCCAGGATCTGACCTATGCGCCGGGATGGGCGCATCCGGTCGCCTACTATTTCGTCTTCTCGCTGGTCGTCTCGGGGTTCTCCGGGCTTAGCCGGGGCTTACCTGCGCCGCGGCGCCCCGGAGTTCTAAGCTCTCCATGGCAGATCGGATCATGGTGGTCGCGGAGCAGCGGGAAGGCAAGCTGAACCGCGTCTCGCTGGAAACCCTGGCCGCCGCCCAAGCCATTGGCAAAGAGACCGGCTGGCCGGTCGAAGTGGTTTTGCCGGGCTACCACACCGCGGCCCTGGCGCAGGAATTGGCGGGCTACAAGGTCGAGAAGGTATACGACCTGGAAGCGCCCTCGCTCGAGGCCTATACCTCGGACGCTTACGTACACGCCCTGAAGCAATTTATCTCGAGCCAACAGCCGAAGCTGGTGCTCTTTCCCCACACCTACCAGGTACGCGATTTTGCCCCCAGGCTGGCTCTGGCCCTGGACCGTACCTTGATCTCCGACGCCATCGGCTACAAGTACGAAAACGGCAAGCTGCTGTTCACCCGGCAGATGTTTCAAGGGAAATTCGTGGCCGATGTGGCCTTTGCCGGAGAAGCTCCGTGGCTCGCGACCTTGCAGATCGGGACCTATCGCGCGGACCAGGCGGAGGCCGGCTCGGCGCCGGTGGAGACGGTCGAAGCGGCCCAGCCGCCGGCGCTGCGCATCACGCCGCACGAGGTCTTTCAGGAAGCCAAGCAGGCGGTGGACCTTTCGCAGGCCGAGGTCATCGTGGCCATTGGCCGGGGCATCAAGGAGCAGAAGAACGTCGCCATCGCCGAAGATCTGGCCAAGGCACTGGGCGGCGAGGTGGCTGCCTCGCGGCCCATCTGCGACAACGGCTGGCTGCCGCTGGAGCGGCAGATCGGCAGTTCGGGGCAGACTGTGGCGCCCAAGCTCTACATTGCGCTCGGCATCAGCGGCGCCATCCAGCATATCGTCGGCATGAAGGGCGCGCGCACCATTGTGGCGATCAATAAAGACGTAGAGGCGCCCATCTTCGAGATCGCCGATTATGGCATCGTGGGCAACCTCTTCGATGTGGTCCCGGCGCTGACCGAAGAGATCAAGAAGGCGAAAGCCTGAGTCTGCAAACGGCTCCCGCCAAAGACCATGATTCACTTCCGCCAACCAATCGAGGGCATCGAACGGCCGCAGATGGAGGCGGATGTGGTCATCATCGGCGGCGGCCCCGCCGGGATGGCCTGTGCGCTGCGCCTGGCGCAACTGATCGACGCCTACAACGATCAGCTGGCGCTCAAGGGCTCAACCGCTCCGCCCCTTTCCAAGGAAAACATTTACGTTCTGGAAAAGGCGCGCGAAGCCGGCCAGCATTGCCTTTCCGGAGCGCTGCTGGACCCGCGCTCCATGCGCGAGCTGCTGCCCGGTTTTGAGGCCGAAGCTCCCATTGACGCGGAAGTCACCAAGGAGTCGGTCTACTTCCTGACGGAGAAGGGCCACTACAAGTTCCCTATCGTGCCGCCGCCGCTGCGCGACCATGGCAACTATGTGATCTCCATCAACAAGTTCGTGAAGTGGCTGGCGGCCAAGGTGGAAGAGGCCGGGATCACGATCTTTACCGGCTTTGCCGGCAGCGAGTTGCTTTTCGACCAGGACGGGGTCACCGGTGTGCGCACCGATGACAAAGGGGTCGATAAGCAGGGGAATCCCAAGGCCAACTTTGAGCCCGGGCTACGATCTTCACTCGAAGATCACCATCCTGGCCGAGGGCGCGCGCGGGCTCGTGCACCAAGCAACTGATCGAGCGCTTCCAGCTGGAAGACCCGGAACACGCGCAGACCTATGGGGTGGGGATCAAGGAGCTGTGGGAGATTCCCGCCGGCCGGGTGGCCAAAGGGGAAGTGATCTACACCCTGGGATATCCGCTCACCTGGCAGGAGTATGGAGGGGCCTGGATCTATGGCATCTCCGACACTCTGCTTTCGGTTGGCTACGTGGTCGGCCTGGATTACCAGGATCCGCGGCTCGACCCGCACCACGTCTTTCAGTCGTTCAAAGAACATTCGCTGGTGCGGCCGCTGCTGGAGGGCGGCAAGATGGTTCGCTACGGCGCCAAGAGCCTGCCTTACGGCGGCTGGCTCACCATGCCGAAGCTGGCCGGCAAGGGCTGGATGATCCTGGGCGACTCGGCCAGCCTGCTCAATTCCCAGCGGCTCAAGGGTATCCATCTGGCGATCAAGAGCGGGATGCTGGCGGCGGAAACAGCCTTCGAATCGATGCGGGTGGGGGATAACTCGAGCGCGGCTCTCGGCGCCTACCAGAGCCGGGTCGAGGGCAGCTGGATCAAAGAGGAGCTGTACCCGGTACGCAACTTTCATCAGGGCTTCGAGCACGGGTTGTTGCCCGGGCCTGGTGCAGAGCGGCATACAGCAGGTGCTGGGCGGCAGAAACCTTGGCCCCGACTTCAAGAACCACGCCGGCTATCAGCAACATGCGCCACCTGGATGCCATCGGCCGATCGACCTACGGCCGCGAAGCGACGCTGGGGCCGGCGAAGGGCGACGGAAAACTCACCTTCGACAAGCTGACCGACGTCTACCACTCAGGCACGCGTCACGAGGATGACCAACCGGTGCACCTGGTGATCCGCGATACGGATATTTGTAACCATCGTTGTGTGCAGGAATTTGGCAATCCGTGCCAGCATTTCTGCCCTGCGGCGGTGTACGAGATGGTGGACGGGGCGGAAGGTAAGCAGATCCATATCAACTTCGCCAACTGCGTCCATTGCAAGACCTGCGACATCATGGACCCGTACCAGGTCATCACCTGGGTGCCGCCGGAAGGGGGCGGCGGGCCTAATTACGACGGGATGTGAGTGCGGAACACGCTAGGGGCGGCCAGATCCAGTCGGTTGCGCTGGAATGACGTTGCGAGTCGCGAACTAGGGCGCACCGCAGGTTCGCCCATTTCGCATAATCGATGGCTAGGTGCCCTCGCATGAGTCGTTCGGTAAAAGCCTAGATCTTGTTCGATGCCTAGCGGCAGGACGGCTACGGTCTTGAAGTAGACGATGTCTTTGTCGCTGTGATTCTGCAGGCCGATCCAGCCTTTGTCGGGGCGCGGGCCGCGGTCTGGTTCGAAGGAAAGCTTCTTGGGTGGCACGGGCTGGCCTTCGGTGTAGTCCGTCACCTTGACGTCGTTCACAAAGACCTGGGTGCGCGGTCCCTTCAATGCGAATCACCATGGTGTTCCACTCCGGCCCCGGCTTGCCCGGCTTGGCCAGCGGCTGGGTCAAGGAGTAGAGCGTGCCGGTTACGTGATAGTCGTCTTCGTCTCCGCGCTCGGGATGGTTGTCGATTTGCACCTCGTATCCGCGGTTGACCGGCATCCAGGGTTCCGTAGGCTCGCTCGGGATGCGGATGAAGACACCGGAGTTGTCGTTCTCGTGCTCCATCCGGTACACCACCTTGATCTCGCAATCGCCCAACGGGCCTCGGTCCAATAGAGGAGACCCATGCCCCCCTGGGTCTTCAGCAGTCCATGCTCCACGGTGAAGCCGCCCGGCCCTACGTGCTTCCAGCCTTTCAGGTCGTGGCCGTCGAAAAGCTGCTGCCAGCCAAGCTGCTTGGCCGGCGCCAGCGTTGCGGCGCACAGCAGAATCAGCAGCGCCAGCATCCATCTCTTCCTCATCGATTCGCTTCCTCGACTTGGTAGAAGTGCTCAGTTTAAATCGTTTCCCTGCCCACCAGCTTGTGCAACCAGCCAGCCTTATCCAAAGACAAGTGTGACGCAGCGATTTTGCGTGTAACATTCCATTGCGCGTGGGGCGTTCGCAGTACACTCGCTGAAGGGGGCGAAGCCATGAGCGGCAGCGACCTGTTACTTACCTGTAGCGACTGCGGTCAGGAATTTATTTTCACCGCTGGTGAACAGCAGTTCTTCCAGGAACGCGGCTACTCCTCGCCCCGGCGCTGCAAACCATGCCGCCAAGCCAAGCAGAGCTCCGGCGGAGGCTGGCCACGCTCCGTCCCATTCCCAACACGAGGGCGGTTACAGCACCGGTTCGGGCGCTGGGCATGAGCACGGGCACAACCGTGGTCTGCGCCAGTTGCGGACAAACCACGACGGTGCCCTTTGAACCCCGTGGGGACCGTCCGGTTTACTGCAAGAGCTGCTATCGGCCCAAACAAGGCGGTGGCGGGGCGGTGGCGGCGGACGGCAGAGCCGCGGCGGAAGCGGTGGGCGGGGGCGGCGGCGGCAACCGCGACCGGGATCGCCGGCGGCACTGAGCAGTTCGCCAGTCACCACTGGAATGTGCCTATAAGTTGTATGGCCGCATACATCTCTAGCCAGCATACTGCTCCCGAGGGTCATGAGCATGGAGCAGGTTTTGTTGGAGATGTTTGAGCAGGCACGCAAGCTGGTGGTCGAGACCGACCGCAGACTGGCGGAAGAAAACGACCGGATTCGGGAAAAGGAACGGGAAGCCAAGCTGCTGGAGCTGTCCGCCCTGATCGAGGCAGCGTTCGACTTCACCAGCAAGGAAAAGCTGGAACTCGATCCCCGGTTGGATCTGCAGGACGGCAAACCCACAGTGGAATTTATTGTGCGCAGTCTGAGGGCGATTTTCGTGCTGTCGCCGCAGCCTGAAGGTATTTGGACCCTGAACGCCCTGGAAGATGGGCGTGCGCCGCAATCCCTGGGAGAGTTTCAAGGGCGGCACCAAGGGTGATGCGGCATCGAGGCGGTTGGCCGCAGCCCGGATCGTGACCGCGATCGGGAACTGGTCGCAAAAAGGTCAGCCACTGTCCGCGAAAAAGCCCGTTCAGCCGGAAACGTCGGGACGCTGGCAGGACACCGCGGTACCGATCGAAGTGCCAGGAGCGGCGCGAACCGACCTACGGCACCATGGGCAAATTCCTCGGGCTACTAAGAACTCTCTCCTGATCAGAGGATGTCCCGTCCTCCCCTACACTCCCCCGCTGGGGAAATTCGCTGCGAGCCGTGTTTCCCCGGTTCCGTCCCACAGAAGCCGCTGAAGAATAAGATTGTGGCGGAGGTATGGAGCGATGAACAGACGCGCGACCGCTGCGATTCTGCTCTTGCTGCTGGCGCTGGGCCACAGCATGAAAGGCGCCGCCCAGGATGGCAAGCAGCAGCGCATTGCGGATATGGCCTATGAAGCAGAAATGACTCATGAGGTCAGCGCTTGCCCGGAATGCGGAGACCCTGGACGACCGCAACGTATGTCTGAACGACGCCCGCGTCGAGACCTACAAAAATTACGCCCAGTTTTTCGACGCGCTACGGGAGGCACTGATCCAGAGCTCGCCCAATGATGCCAATGCCCTGGCGCTGGATGGGACGGAAGTGGTCTGGGAGAAATACCGGGTTACGGCGTGCGACGCGATGGTGAAGGTTTACGACATAGGCACGGTCAAACATCCGGGGTCAACCGAGCCCAGCGCACAGACGCGCTGCCTGATCCAGTTGACGCGCAGCCGCATGCGCGATCTGAAACAGCTGTATGCGCCAACGCTCTAGAAGTACCCGTACCTGGCACAGAACGTACCAGATACGGGCACCTATCCATCTAGCTGCAGCCGCTGGTCGAGCCGCAGCTCATGCATCGGTAACAGCTACCGTTGCGGACCATGATGGCGCCGCAGGTATGGCAACTGGGCGCGTCGCCCATGTCGAGATACTCCTTCATGGCGTCGGCCGCGTGAAAGATTGCCCCGCCACCCTTGCGGGTTTCGGGCGCTCCGAAGATTCCCCGGTCTTCCATGTTGAAGCTGGACGCAGGATGCTCCGGCCCTGGCTCGGCAGCGCCAGCTTCGGGCACGATGCCGCTGGCCGGCGGCCTGGTTTCGTAGCTTGCGGTTTCGAGCCCGGAATGCAGCGGTTCGTCTGCCACGGTCAGCCGCCAAGCCAGGCGCCGCGGTGGGTTGCGCGCCCGCCGCCAAGCCGGAGAACAGGCTCAATTGATGCCCGGAAAGGAACCGCAACTGCAGCCAGCGGAAGATGTAATCCATGATGGACTTGGCAAAGCCGATCTGTTCGTTGCCAGTCCAGCCGGAGGGCTCAAAGCGAGTGTGGGCGAACTTCTCGACACAGAACCTTGAGCGGAACGCCGTGCTGGAGCGAGAGCGAGACCGCGGTGGCAAAGGAGTCCATGAGCCCGGAGACAGTGGAGCCTTCCTTGGCCATCTTGATGAAGATCTCACCCGGTTGCCCATTGGGGTAAAGGCCGACCGTGATGTAGCCTTCGTGCCCGGCGATGGAGAACTTATGGGTGAGCGAAGCGACGCTCCTCCGGCAGGCGATGGCGGACAGCGCGGGGCGGCCCCTGCGTCGGCTCCGGATCTTCGCGCAGCGCGGCGGCCTGACCCAGGTTGACGGCGTTGGCGATGGACGCGGAAAAGGCATTGGCGGCGGTCACCACCGAGTTGGCAGTGACCTCGAGCCGGGCCGAGACCTTGTCCTCAAGCACCCGCAGGTCGTCGCCGATCGAGGCGGTGTCGCCTTGCGCCATGGCGGCGAGAACGCGGTCGGCGGCAGCGCTGACGGCTACATCCGCAGCTGGTTTCCGCGCCCAGCGCATTCTTGATGACCTTGGCCTTGTTGCCGTCGGAGACGTTGAGCGGCTGAGCGCCCTTGGATCCGTCGCGGTAAATGGCAACCGCTTTGAGGCCCAGACGCCAGGCCTCCGTATAGGCCTGAATAATATCGTCGAGGGTCGCGTCGTGGGGCAGGTTGACGGTTTTCGAGATGGCTCCGGAGAGGAACGGCTGGGCGGCGGCCATCATCTTGATATGGCCGGAGGAGTGGATGGAGCGCGTCCCTTTGCTGGGCTTGAAGCTGCAATCGAAGACCGCGAGATGCTCCGGCTTGATGCCGGGCGCGCCTTCGATGGTGCCGGTGGAGTCGATGTAGCTGACGATCGAATCGACCTGGGGATTGGTGTAGCCGAGCTTGAACAGGGCCACGGGCACGGTGTTGTTGACGATTTTGATCATTCCCCCGCCGACCAGCTTCTTGTACTTGACCAGCGCGAGATCGGGCTCGATGCCGGTGGTGTCGCAGTCCATCATGAAGCCGATGGTGCCGGTGGGAGCCAGCACGGTGACCTGCGAATTGCGGTAGCCGTGCTGCTCGCCGTGGGCGAGGGCCTGATCCCAGCAATCCTTGCTGGCCTCGATGAGCGAGGCGAGCTGGGGCGTGGTGAAGGGCTCGGCGGAGTTGGCATGGCCGATCTTGTTCACTTCCGCACGATGCATGCGGATGACGTCGAGGAAGGGCTCGCGGTTGACGTAGAAGCCGGGGCACGCGCCGCCGCGCTGGGCTGGCCCGGTGGCGCCGTCTGCATACTGCGCCTGCTGGCAAAGCGCAGTGGCGGAGACCAGCGCCGGCGCCTTTTCGGCCAGGACGGAGGACTGCAGATAGGCCTGGCCGCACATGATGGCGGTAAGGGCGGCAGCGAAGTCTCTGCCGGCGTCGCTGTCATAAGGCAGGCCCATGGCCATGAGCAGCGCGCCCAGGTTGGCATAACCCAGCCCCAGCGGCCGATAGTCGTGGGAGTTGCGCACGATCGATTCGGTCGGGTAGCCGGAGTTGTCGACCAGGATGTCCATGGCGGTGATCATGATGTCGATGGCATGGCGATAGGCGTCCACGTCAAAGGCGCCGGCCGGGGTGACGAATTTGAGCAGGTTGAAGCTGGCCAGGTTGCAGGCCGAGTCATCGAGGAACATGTACTCGGAGCAAGGGTTGGAGGCATTGATGCGGCCCGAGTTCTTGGACGTGTGCCACTTGTTGATGGTGGTGTCGTACTGCATGCCGGGGTCGCCGCATTGCCAGGTAGCTTCGGCAATCTTGCGCATGAGGTCGCGGGCCTTGTAGACCTTGGCCGGCTCGCCGCCCTTTACCTTGCGGGTGGTGAAGTCCTGGTCGCGCTCGACGGCGCGCATGAACTCGTCGGTCACGCGAACGGAGTTGTTGGCGTTCTGGAAGAAGATGGAGCTATAGGCTTCCGAGTCCGGACCGGAGCCGTCATAGCCGGCCTGCATCAACGTCCAGGCCTTGACCTCTTCCTTGGCCTTGCACTCGATGAAGTCGGCGATATCCGGATGGTCGACGTTGAGAATGACCATCTTGGCCGCGCGCCGGGTCTTGCCGCCGGACTTGATGACGCCGGCGAAGGCATCGAAGCCGCGCATAAAGCTGAGCGGGCCCGCTGGCGGTGCCGCCGCCGGAGAGCGTTTCCATCGATCCGCGGATGCTGGAAAGATTGGTCCCGGTACCCGATCCCCACTTGAAGAGCATGCCTTCGGTCTTGGCCAGGGTCAGGATGGAATCGAGCGAATCGTCCACCGAGTTGATGAAGCAGGCGGAGCACTGCGGATTGCGGTAGCCGGTCACGGAGAACTCGACCGCGCAGGTATGGGGATTCCAATGCCAGTTCTGCGCATCCGAATTGGGCTCCAGCCGGTCGCAGCCGACGTTGAACCAGACCGGCGAGTTGAAGGCCACTTTCTGGGTAATCAGCAGATGGACCAGCTCGTCGTGGAAGATGGCCGCGTCTTCCGGGGTGGCAAAATAGCCGCCCGCCATACCCCAGTCGCGGATGGTCTCTGCGACCCGGGCGACCAGTTGGCGGACACCGGTTTCGCGAGCGCCAAACTCACCCTGGGGAGTGCCGATGTGGCCGTGGAGGTACTTGGAAGCGACGATGTTGGTCGCGGTCATCGACCAGTCGGCGGGAACCTCGACGTCTTTCTGCTCGAAGATCGATCCCCCGGTGGCATCGGTGATCGAGGCGGTGCGGCGCTCCCACGTGACCTCGCTGTAGGGCGAAATGCCGGGCTTGGAGAAGAAGCGGGTGCAGCGCACGCCGGTGGCGGACTCGGGCTTTGGCACAGATTGGCTATAGTGGGCGGCCCAGCCGTTCGAAGCGGCGGAAGTTGCGGAATTGGTGGCCTCGGCCATAGATCTCCTCACAATTTTAAGAATGACAGAAAAGCCGCCCCCGGACGCTCGTAACCTGGCGCCTTGCAACACAGGGGGTGAAACCGGCCTTCCCGGAACACACACCAACCCAGGCTTTTGCTTGGCGAAAACCACACAACGGTGGAACCGACGATAAAAGTAATAAGACCGTGAGATGCGAAAGTACCGCTCTCTATGGCGTGTGTCAAGCCAGAACCACTACATCTAGTAGTTTATATGCATATTCTCCCCGCTGGGCTTCCCAAAGCGGGACAGGGGGAAGAAGAAAGCGCCTGAAATAAGCTACGCCCGGCAGGGGGATCGAACAAGGTTCCAGGCCGGTACTCCGGGTGGAGAACTGTTGATTCAGTGGATAACGGGGGTTTAACAGGCTGCGGAAAAACTCGGGAAGGGGATGGAAATGAGCCCCTCAGCGGCTAAAGCCGGACTTGGTTGTTAACCACTTACGTACGGGCTGAAGCCCGTACCTGTTACAAAGCAGAGTTTTTCCGCAGTCTGTAAAGCCCGACGTATTCTCAATCATTTACGGCACGACTAAAGTCGTGCCCTGATACAAAACCGAGTTTTTCCGCAGCCTGTCAAGCCAGTGTATAGGCCTGGACGCACGGAGGTGAAATGGGAGCCCCTGAGAGGTTGGGACAGCGGCTACTGGATCGGCTAGATGGTGGCCGTCATTGCCCTTGATCAAGCGGTAAATGGCGAGCAGCATGATAGCGCCCACCAGCGACATGAAGAAGCCGGCGCGCTGGCCTTCCTGGTATAGCCCCACGTGGCTTCCGATAAAAGTGGCCAGTAAAGCACCGGCGACCCCGATCAACATGGTGATGAAGATGCCGCCGGGATCTTTGCCTGGCATGATGAACTTTGCCAGCGCGCCGACGATGAGGCCGATGATTGCTTCCCACAACAGGCTAAACATAATTCCATCCTTAGCTTGCCTGGAAGACTGTGAGGCCCATCGGTACATCAGAGCATTGCCGCACAAGGCCTGAGCCGATGCAAGACACTGGGCTGACCGCGCACTAGCGTCTCGCACGCGGTCAGCCCGGCATTCGAACCAGTTACTCCTTGGACAAGTTCTTGGGCGACTTCCTGTTCAGAGTTCCGCAACAACCTTGCCGCGGAGGGTGGAGGGGGTACCGCCTTGTCGAAGACAATCGCCTCGGCGGATACATCTTTCCCGTAAAGCTTCTTGTTGGCGTCGTTGTCAGGACGCAAAGTGGAACCGGCCAGTGAGACCCCGGCGAAAAGGCCACGCGCGCGCGAGTAGGAGAGGATCTCTGCCCGCATGGTTACATCCGTTTCCGCTGAGGCATTGCGGCCAACCGGACCGGCCGCCGCGGAGGCGTCTCCACCGATCTTGACCTTGCTCTTAAGAATGTTCGCTGCAGAGGTGGGACTCATGAGCAGGAGGACGAAATCCGTGGCCTGGCCGCCCAATTGCAATCCGAAGCTCGCGCCTTCGAGAGCCATCATGGTTGGCGCACTCCAGGGACCGCTGAAAGTGCCTGCCACTGCGGCAAGTCATCACTCCGCGGCCGTAGCTGCCGCCGACAACAAAGGCGGCCTTGAGGACGGACGGCAACACGACGACACAATCCGCTTTATCAATCACGCTCTGCGGAATGTCGTCAGGAACGTTCATGATCTCGGAAATTACAGTTCCCGCGGCCTTTACTCGATCCTCTTCCTTATCCTGTCCAAAAACGGGCAGAACCATCAGGCCCATCAGGCTTAGCGCCACTACTGTTCTTTTCATGCTCTCTCCTTAAGAGTTATCTCGATATCATTGCAGCAAGACAACATTGCGTGCGACCGAGCCCGGAAACGAATCGGGAGTAACTTCTCCGGTAACCGTTGAGGATACTATACAAGTTTTCTGGGAAGATCAATCGCAGCTTGCTTCGAGCTTTCAATTATCATTTGATGCGTTTTTGTGGCAGATGGAATTGGATTCCGCCGATATTGGCGGCCTTTTGGGCTTGCTGCGATGTTATGAGAGCGGTTTTGGTGTCGTGACTCCTTCGTAGCTGGTTTAACGTCCGGTGAAGCGGGACAAATCGCTCAGACCGCAGATCCCTTCGGTCGAGATGACAAATCTTTTGCAAGGAATCATTGGCTCAGTGGGTCACTTGGCATCAGGAGGCTAGCGGCGGTAGACCACGCCGCCCTTCATCACGAAGGAGACATGCTCGAGCACGCGGATGTCGTCGAGCGGATTGCCGGGAACGGCGATGATGTCGGCATTGTAGCCGGGCTTGAGCACGCCGATGGTCGTGCTCCCAGTCGAGCAGCCGGGCGCCATTGAGCAAATCGGCCTTGAGCACATCGAGCGGCTTCATGCCGTATTCCACCATCAGCTCCAGTTCGCGCGCCTGGGTGCCGTGGGGAAAGGGCCCGACATCGGAACCAACTGCCATGGGCACGCCGTGCTCCAGTTGGCGGTGAAACTCCTGCACGTGATAGTCGAGGATTTGGTGCTCCTGCGCCGCCGCCTGAGGCGAGCTGGCGTGGGCGGCAAAATACTCGGAGATGGTAAAGGTGGGAACGGCGTAGATCTGCCGTTCGCGCATCAGGCGCATGGTCTCGTCGCTGAGCTGGTAAGCATGGTCGATCGAGGCCACCCCCGCCTGGGCGGCGTACAGAGCGCCCGGCTCACCTTGCAATGCACGGCAACACGCGTCTGCAGGCGGGCCGCCTCGGCGACGGCCTGCGCCAGCTGCGGCTCGGAGTACTGGACGATGGTGTGAAACTGGCCGTCCTTGAAGAAGTCGCGGCCGGTTTCGTAGATCTTGATGAAGTCCGCCCCGTCCTTGATCTGCTGGCGAATGACGGTCACCAGTTCATCGCCGGTGTTGGCGTAGGTGGCGTTGGAGAGCACGTGCTGCTCGGGGTTGTAGTGGAGCGCGTCTTCGTGGCCGCCGAGAATGCTGATGGCGTTGCCGCTGACGCGCATGCGCGGTCCGGGGATCAGTCCCTGGTCAATGGCGTCGCGGACGGCGGTGTCGGCCGGTCCCGCGCCTTCCGTACCCATGTCGCGTTCGGCGGTGAAGCCGGCCAGAAGGTCGGCTTTGGCGGCCAGCGTGGCCAGTGATCACGCGCTGGGGTACGGACTCGGTCACGGTCTGGAGATCTTCCGCTCCGGGATGGAGGAAGAGATGGACGTGGGCGTCGATCAGGCCGGGCATCAGCGTCGTGTCGCCGAGATCGATGGTCTCCGCCCCGGCGGGATGGGCGACGGAGGAGCCGGCGGCAACGATCTTCTCTCCTTCAACCAGGACCTCTCCGGGGGCAACGATGCGGCCGCCTTCGATATCGAGCAGGCGCGCGGCATGGAGAATGACGGGGTGAGAGGCTGCGGGAGTCTGGGCCAGGATGCGAGGCCCGAGCGAGATGCCGGCTGCAAAGAACAAGCAGGCATGCAGCGTGAGGACGCCGCGGCAAATATGGTCGGATCGACTCTGGTGGCCAAGATGGCTTGCAGGATATCAGGAGCGCAGTCTGGCGCGGCGACGCGTATTACTATGGACCACACGATGCGGCTGCGCACGAACGATCCGCGAGGTCACCTACCACTTCGAGGATCTGCGCGACCTTTTGGCCAAGGCCAGCCCTTACCGCTCGGGGGACGCGCTGGCCGGGATTGCCGCGGAGAGCGCCGAGCAGCGCGCGGCGGCGCAAATGACGCTGGCCGACGTTCCGCTGCGCGCCTTTCTGCAGCAAGCGCTGGTGCCCTACGAGAACGACGAAGTCACCCGGCTGATTATCGATACCCACGATCCGGCTGCCTTTGCTCCGGTAGCGGCGCTTACGGTAGGAGATTTTCGCGATTGGCTGCTCTCCGATGCCGCGACGGGCGAGGTGCTGGCGGCGGTGAGCACCGGGTTTGACGCCGGAGATGGTCGCGGCGGTCAGCAAGTTGATGCGGGTGCAGGATCTGATCCTGGTGGCGCGCAAGATACGCGTGGTGACACGATTCAGGACCACGGTCGGGCTTGCCGGGCAGGCTCTCGACGCGGCTGCAGCCGAACCATCCCGTGGACGACCCGGCAGGCATCGCGGCGGCGATGGTCGATGGCCTGCTGCTTGGGCTCAGGGGATGCGGTGATCGGGATCAATCCCGCCTCGGACAATGTGAGCAGCGTGACAGACCCTGCTGCAGTTGATCGACCATGTGCGGCAGAAATATGGAATCCCGGTGCAGAGCTGCGTGCTGGCGCATGTCTCGACGCTCATGGCGGCGCTCGAACAGGGCGCGCCGGTCGACCTGGTCTTTCAATCGATTGCCGGCACGGAAGCCGCCAACCATTCGTTCGGGGTGAACCTGGCGCTGCTGGATGAGGCCTGCGCGGCAGCGCGGGAGCTCAAGCGCGGGGCGTCCTTCGGTCCGGGGACCACTGGCGGCAAACCCACGCTGGGCGATAACGTGATGTACTTCGAAACCGGACAGGGCAGCGCGCTTTCCGCCGATGCCCATCATGGGGTGGACCAGCAAACCTGTGAGGCACGGGCCTACGCGGTTGCCCGGCGCTATCGGCCGATGCTGGTCAATACCGTGGTGGGCTTTATCGGGCCGGAGTATCTGTACGACGGAAAGCAAATTATTCGTGCCGGGCTGGAGGACCATTTTTGCGGCAAGCTGCTGGGACTGCCGATGGGGTGTGATGTCTGCTACACCAATCACGCCGAAGCCGACCAGGACGACATGGATGTGCTGCTGACGCTGCTCGGCGCCGCGGGAGTGAACTACATCATGGGCGTGCCCGGGGCCGACGATGTGATGCTCCATTATCAAAGCACATCGTTTCACGATGCGCTGTATCTGCGGCGGGCGTTGGGCTTGCGGCCGGCGCCGGAGTTTGAGGCCTGGCTGCAACAGCGATGCGCGGTTGCGGCTGAGTGTACCGGCGTTTCTCGCGTAAGATCGATGGATTGGTAAACGGAATCGAAGACGAATCAGGACCGGTGCTGGATCTGACGCCGGCGGAGATGTCTCCACGCAGCGCGCGAGGCCTTGCGCAGTTACACCCCGGCGCGGATTGGCCTTGGAACGAACCGGGGTGAGCCTGGCGACGCGTCCTCTGCTCGACTTTCAACTGGCGCATGCGCGGGCGCGCGATGCGGTGCATGCGGCCATCGATGTGCGCATGCTGTGCGATGAACTGCGCCGGTGCGGACTGGCGGCGCTGGCGCTGGAAAGCCAGGCCGAAGGACCGGGCGACCTACCTGAGGCGGCCGGACCTGGGCCGGGCGTTGAGCGAGGATTCGGCGACGCTGCTCACCCCAGGGGAATATGACGTTGTCTTCGTGATCGCGGATGGGCTCTCGGCGCTGGCAGTGGAGCGGCACGCGCTGCATTTGTTACGAGCGGTCTTGCCTTTGATCGCGGGTTGGCGGCTGGCGCCGGTGTGTGTGGTGGAGCAGGGCCGGGTTGCCATTGGGGACGCGATCGGCGAGGCGCTGCACGCGCCTTTGGCCGTGGTGCTGATTGGGGAGCGGCCGGGATTAAGCTCGCCCGATTCTCTCGGGGTCTACATTACCTGGGAGCCGCGGCGGGGCAGGAAAGACGCGGAGCGGAATTGCATTTCCAACATACGGGAAGAGGGATTGGGCTATGCGGCGGCGGCGAGCCGATTGCACTATTACATGCAGGAAGTCGTCGCGGCGCCAGCATGACCGGACTGGGGCTCAAGGATCCCGCCGAGGATCTTGCCGGGTTGCTGTAGTGGTTGCCGGTGAGCGCTTGAGCAGACTGCGGATTCATCCCGACTGCCACGCTTGACGAGAACACAGTTCCTCGAGAGGATCGCTGAACGGCACGATCCCTCAACTGACGCTACGCTTCGTCGGGATGACAAGGGTGACCGTGAGCCGTCCCTCGAGGCATAGCTGCACGTCGATGACAAGGCCAGTGCTGGGTCACACGCTCGTGAGATCTGCAGACTTGCTTCAGCGTCGTTACTCGGCGCGCTTCGGGCAGGCTTGCCCAGAGATAGGTTCGGAAGAAGGTCAGGGTGCGCTGGTTGGCGGAGTCCATGGCGCTGGGTGCTGAAGACGTGGCCCTCGCCGGGATAGATTCCGGCTTCGCAGGTGAAGTCTTTGAGCTCGCAGAGACGGACCAGCTGGCGGGCGTTGACGATCGGGACCTGCTTGTCCTGCTCGCCATGAAGGATGAGGAGCGGAGGCAGGCTCTGCACCTGGGAGAAAAATTCGTTGGGGAGAAGGCCGGACCATTCGGCGATGGCTTCGACGCCCAGCTTCTGGGAGCCGGCAAGGAGGGCGACAGAGGCCCCCAGGGCCTGCCCGGCAAGGGCAATTTTCTTTTCCGCGGAATGGGCGCGAGCGCAGATCGGCGACGATATCTTCCACCACCTGGGCCCAACGGCGATAGTTTGCGGCGGTGGGTTCGGCGGTGGGCGTGGCGCTCAAATAGTCGGGCAGCAAGACGCGAAAGCCGTGCTCGGCAAAGAACCGCGCCTCCAGCCGGCCAAGAGCGAGATCGGAAGGGCCCGAGCCACGCAGGAAGATCATGGTCGCGGTGGCGTCATGGGCGTCGTAAACCGCGCAGGAGACGGCTTTGCCATGGCTCATGAAGGTGGCATACTCCACCGGCAGGCGTTTGGGCTGCAGAGCGGCGGCGGCCAACCAGAACAAAGCGAACGCAACCAGCCGGCGAAGAAGCATCTCAGAGCACCTTCAGGACGACCAGCGAGAGGTCGTCATTCTGTGGCGCGCCCGCGGTGAACTGGTCGGCGCTCGCGATCACCGCGGTGACGATCTCCTGCGCGGAACGGTGAGTGCTCATCCTGGCTGCCGCGATCAGGCGTTCTTCTCCCCATTCCTCGAAGATCGGCAGTCATGGCTTCGCTGATTCCGTCGGTGAAGGCGATGAGGACGTCGTAGGGCTGCAACTGGAGCCGGCCCTGCTCATAGTGAACTTCGGTAAAGATGCCAAGCACCGGGCCGCCGGTTTCCAGGCGCTGCACCGTGCAGGGCGCCTCCGGGTTGCAAAAACTATCGTGCCCGGAGCCGCGGGACGCAAGAGTACGGGCGCGTTGTGCCCGGCATTGACGTAGTCAAGGGTGCGCGTAGCAGGATCGTATTCACCAAAGAAAAAGGTGACGAAGCGATTGCTGGTGGAGGAATCGTAGATGATGCGGTTGAGACCCTCGATGAGCCGGGCCAGATTGAGCGTGCCGCTGAAGGTAAGCCCGTGCAGAGCGGCACGAATGGAAGCCATCAAGAGGGCGGCAGAAATGCCTTTGCCGGAGACGTCGCCGATGGCGATACCAAGGCGGCCGTTTTCGAGGGCGATAAAGTCGTAATAGTCCCCGCCAACCTCCTGCGCGGTGCGGCTGAAGCCGGCGAAGTCAAGGCCCTTCACGACGGGATAGATCTGCGGCAGGAGGCGCTCCTGCACTTCGCGGGCGATTTCGATTTCGCGATCGATGCGCTGGCGCTGCGCTGACTCCTCCGCCAGGTGGTGGACGAGGGCGCTGTTTTCGATGGCCAGGCCGGTTTGCAAGGCGACGGAAGAAAGCAACTGCCGGTCGGAGCGGGAGTATGGTTCTTCGCTCAGCTTGGGTCCCAGAGCCATCACCCCGATCAGGCTGGAGCGGCCAGGCAAAGGCAGCAGCAGCTCCGCCTCCAGCTGGTCGAGCACTGAGACCTCGGCGGCGGGCGGCCAATGCCAGCCAGGGGTCGGGATGCTCGCGGTAGACCTGCTTGGGACTGCGGTCAATGGCCAGGGCGCGAATGGTGGAGGAGTTTTCCGCCAGGGAAACGTCGATCGTGGCGGGAATTCCCTGCGCATACTGCAGGCTGAAAGAGCTTTCCCTGGCGCAAAAGGAAGGCGATCCGCTCCACGTGCAGGGTCTGGCTGATGCGCTCGGTGATGGTCCGCAGCAAGGGCTCGGTTTCGGTGAAGCTGCGCGCTTGTTCGGAGAGGTCCATCAATACCTGATCGACGGAGTAGGCCTCGCGAAAGAAGCGCCGGTCAATCCACAGGGAAAGAGGCCGGGCAATGCGCAGACGCAGAAACAGAACGACGACGACGAATACCACGGGGGCGATGAGCTGGGCCGCGCGGCCGGAGGTATGGGCAAAGTGGAAGAGCGGAAGCCCAGGAAGGCAAAGACGATGACTTGCAGCACCCACAGCGTGCCGCGGGCAAAGGCGTAGCGCGTGCCCTGGCGGAGGATGATGCGCAGGTCGAGGGCGCGCTGCACGATGACGGTGTAGGCGAGGGAGAGGGGAAAGAAGGTGAACAGGACAGCCACGGTGAGGAGGGCCCAGGAAGGCGCCATCTCCATGACCGGTCTTTTCGGAGAAGGTGGAGGTCACCAGGAGGACGAGCACCGGGCCAAGGCCGAGCAGCGAACCGGCAGCCACCACTGCCAGGCGGCGGCGGGCATCGGGCGCGGGCGGGAACGGCGAAGAGCTTGCCGACGATCGCGGCGATGAAGATGCAGAGAGAAATCGCGGCGAAGACATTTCCCGCGAGCTCCAGCGGATCGATGGCGGAGAGATAAGGTTGGATGAAGCGGATGTGATAAAGCAGGCCGTACTCGAGCGCGAACTGGGCAGGGACGATCGGGATCTGGGGAATAATGATGAGCCACTTGATCCACGGGTAGCGCGTGTCGGTGCGCGAGCGGACGGGAAAGTAGATGCTGAACAGGATGAGCGAGATGAACATCCACTGGAAGGCGAAGATCTGCCAGAAGATGGTGAAGGGCGCAAGGAAGCCGGGAAAGTATCCGGTTCGGCCGATAAAGGCCGGAACCACGTTCATGATGCCGAGAAGAAACCAGGCATTCCACTCGAGCGGCCTGGCCAGCACCACCCAATATCCCAGCAAGAGGCAGAATGCGGGAAAGAGCAGAACCAGCACGATGTTGATCAGCCAGCCGGTGAACGTTGGAGGAGCCCTTCGCTGCGCCATCAGCTCCACTTGCGCCGTATGCATTTCCCCTGCCATGATTGCGATAAACGATGGCAGACGATCTGCCCCGGATGAGCGTGAAAGGTCTGGCGAATCAGCCCGGCCATGCCGGTGAACGGCACTCCGTTCACGGAAAGGACCTCGTCTTCGGCATCCATGCCGGCGCGTCGCGACTCGGGGAGCGGCTGCACCAGAAAACGGGCGCTGTGGGAGTACTCAAGCGGCGGCCGGGCGCGGTTGGGATTGAGGAAACTGTCGAAGTTCGCAGCGGTGCTGGCGACATAAAAGAGCGTAGAACCAACAACCAAGATGGCCAGCAACAGATACGGAAGTTTGGCGAGGTTGGTTTGCATGGAGCCGATAAAGCATTTTTACTATTACGGTGATCTGGCGGGATTCGCCAGGTTCGGCCATTCTTCAGTGGAATGGCCGCGTTGAGAGCAGTCTCCTCGATACGCCAAGTAAAAATGCTTCAGGCGGCATGGTAGCAGACCGATCGGAAGCCGGATCAGCGGCGAAAGTTGACATCGGGGGAAGAGACGGTTAGCTTTTTATTAGCTATGCAAGTCCGCACCCACCATCATCGTCATCACCATCATCACGTGACGAGCGTGTCGGCGGACGGTTCCGGCCAGCGATAAAGGCCAGGAAGCCAGGATCAGGAAAAGCCCGCCGGCGCGAGATGCGCACGCGGGCTTTTTTGCGTTTACGGTGTTGTGAAGAAGAGGGAGAAGGCGGCGATGACCGAAGCAGTGAAACTCGATTTTGCGAAGATGGATGGACTGCTGCCTGCAATCGTGCAGGATGCGGAGAGCGGACAGGTGCTGATGGTGGGCTTTCTGAACGAGACAAGCTATGCCAAGACGCTGGAGACAGGCTTTGTGACCTTTTGGAGCCGGACGCGGCAGAAGCTGTGGATGAAGGGCGAGACCAGCGGAAACCGGCTGCGCGTGGTGTCCGCCGCAACCGATTGCGACCAGGATACGGTGCTCTTTCGCGTAGTCGTCGAAGGCGACGGGCTGGTCTGCCACGAGGGAACGGTGAGCTGCTTTACACGTGCCATCGCACTGCCCACGGCGGCGAAGATGGAGGCACGGAATGGCAGGTAAGCTGAAGCTCGGCATTCCCAAGGGAAGCCTGCAGGACGCAACCATCGCGCTTTTTGAGCGCGCGGGGTGGCACATCTATGCCAACGGCCGCTCGTATTTTCCCGGCATCGACGATAGCGAGATCGAGTGCATGCTGATTCGCGCCCAGGAGATGGCGCGGTATGTGGAGAAGGGCGTTCTGGATGCAGGCCTCACCGGCATCGATTGGGTAGTGGAAAGCGGGCTCGACGTGGTCAGCGTTACCTGCGCTGACTTATTCCAAGGCGACGCGGACCAAGGTGCGCTGGGTGCTCGCGGTGCCTGAGGATTCTCCCTTTCAGAAGGCCGAAGAGCTGAGCGGGAAAGTGATCGCTACCGAACTGGTAGAGGTGACCAAGAACTACTTCGCCGGCAAAGAACGTTCCGGTGAAAGTGGAATTCAGTTGGGGCGCGACGGAAGTAAAGCCGCCGATGCTGGCCGACGCCATTGTGGAAGTGACCGAGACGGGCAGCTCCCTGCGGGCAAACCGGCTGCGCATCATCGATACGGTGATGGAAAGCGAAACCCATCTGATTGCCAATCGAGCCGCTTATGGCGATCCCTGGAAGAAGCAGAAGATCGACAATATCTCGCTCATGCTGAATGGAGCGATTGCGGCGCAAGGCCGGGTGGGATTGATGATGAACGTCGAGAAGAAGAACCTGGACCAGGTGTTGGCGATGCTGCCGGCGCTGGATTCGCCGACCATCTCGACGCTGAGCGATGCGGGCTGGGCGGCGTTGAATACGGTGCTCGAAGAGAGCGTGCTGCGGGATGTGATTCCCAAGCTTAAGAGTGCGGGGGCTACGGGGATCGTGGAGTATCCGCTGAATAAGATTGTTTTTTAGATCCGGGGAGATGAACCGCAGATCCCTCATCGCATGTCGAAGGAACCGCAGGCGCTGACAAGGGTGGGCACGCGGTCGCGGCATTCGTTACGGAAAGACGCAGGTTAGGCCGCGTGCATCGAGTCCGGAACGGGCTGAATGGGGACCGACGTTGTCGGAGTTCTGGGGAACTGCATCAAGGAGCTCTGCATGAGGCTGGTGAGGACACAGGGCCGGGCGGCAAGCAGACCCGGCAGATGCTGAGCGAACTGGAGCTGCGAGGCGCCCGGAACACGGCGCGCACGATGCCGGTGGTGCAGCGCATTGTGGGCGATGTGCGCAAGGGCGGGGACCAGGCGCTGCGCCGCTACGCGGCTAAGCTGGACGGCCTGGCGCCGCAACAGCCGCTCGAGATAAGCCGTGCCGAGATGGAAGCAGGCTTGGGAGGCGACGCCCAAGCCGCTGCAGGCCGCGATGGAGACCGCGGCCGGAAATATCCGGCGATTCGCCGCGACGGCAGATGCCGAAGGAATGGAGCGCGACCAGCCGCCGGGCTGACCACCGGACAACGGGTGCGGGCCCTGGGCGCGGTGGGGTGTTATGTGCCCAGCGGGCGCTATCCGTTGCCCTCTACCCTGCTGATGACGGTGATCCCGGCGCAGGTGGCCGGGGTGGAGCGAATCGTGGTGGTCTCGGCGAAACCGGCAAAGGAGACGCTGGCGGCCGCGGCGCTGCTCGGCATGAGCGAGTTTTACCGCATCGGCGGCGCGCAGGCGATGGCGGCGCTCGCCTTTGGCACGGAGAGCATCCGCCGGGTGGACAAGATCGTGGGCCCGGGCAACTGGTATGTGACCGCGGCCAAGAAAATGGTCGCCTTCGATTGCGCGATCGACATGCTGGCCGGCCCGACGGAGATTGTCGTGACCAGCGAAAGCGGCGATGCAGTAGGGATCGCGGCAGACCTGGTGGCCCAGGCGGAGCATGACCCCGAAGCACTGGCCATCCTGATCACGACCAACGGCTCCCTTGCGCGCGAGGTGGTCAAGGAGGTTGACGCAGCGGGTCAAAGACGAATCCCATCGCCAAGCAGGCGATCGAGCGAAATGGCCTGGCGGTGGTCGCGGGTTCGGTGGAGGAGGCGCGCGAAATTACCAACCGGCTGGCCCCCGAGCATCTGACCGTCGATGCCAACGAGGACCTCGACTGGGTGCGCAATGCAGGTTCGGTGTTTATTGGCCGCTATTCGCCGCAGCCCATGGGGGACTACGTTTCCGGCCCCAACCACACCCTGCCGACCGGCGGCGTGGCGCAGGTGCGGGGCGGGCTGAGCGTGATGGACTTTTTGAAGGTGATCACGGTGCAGGAATACACGCTGGCCGGGTTGCAGAAGCTGGGACCGGCGGCCATCACGCTGGCCAATGCGGAAGGATTGCATGGCCATGCCGAAGCGGTGCGGGCAAGGGGGATCGATGGCTGAGATTGTGTTGCAACAAACACCGGAGCCACGGGCCGCGGTGCAGCGAATGCGCGCATATCATCCTCCGCTGGGTGGGCGGCAGGGGCTGCGGCTGGACTTTAACGAAAACACCGTCGCTTGCTCCCCGCGGGTGCTCGAGGCGCTGGGCGAGGATCGCCGCCGCGGATCTGGCGAAGTATCCCGAGCGAGGCCAGGTGGAGGCCAAGGTTGCCCAGCACCTGGGGCTTGAGCCTGAGCAGGTGCTGCTGACCAACGGAGTGGACGAGGCGATCCATGTGCTTTGCCAGACCTATCTGGATCGCGGAGACGAGTTTCTCTTCCCTACCCCGACCTACTCCATGTATGAGGTCTACGGTTCCTGCACCGATGCGACGGTCAAGACGGTCCCGTCCGGCGAGGATTTTGCCTTTCCGCTCGAGCGCCTGCTGGCGGCGATCACGCCGAAGACCCGGTTGATCGCCATCGCCAGCCCCAACAGCCCCACCGGCACCGTGGCCAGCCGGGCAGCAGATTCTTGAGGTTCTTAACCGCGCTCCGCAGGCCGCGGTACTGGTGGATGAGGCCTACTACCACTTCTGCGGCCAAACGGTGATCGACCTGGTGGGGCAGGTGCCGAACCTGATCGTGGCGCGCACTTTTTCCAAAGCGTATGGGCTGGCCGGGCTGCGGCTGGGGATGCTCGCCGCGCCCGGTGGAGATGCAGCAGTGGCTGCGAACGGTCATCTCCCCCTACAGCGTGAACTCGCTGGCGCTGGCCTGCCTGCCGGCGGCGCTGGATGATGAAGAGTACTTGCAGTGGTATGTGGAGGAAGTAAAGGCGGCGCGGACGGAGATGGTGGAGAGTCTGCGCCAACTGGGTGTGCCCCAGTGGCCTAGCCAGGCCAACTTCATCCTGGTGAAGATCGGGCCCCGGCACGCCGAGTTCGTACAGGCCATGCACCGCCGCGGGGTGCTCACGCGCGACCGGTCGAAGGACCAGGGCTGCGATGGGTGTGTTCGCCTGACGGTGGGCACGCGGGCGCAGATGAAGCAGGCGGTGGCCGCCATGGCCGAAGCGCTGAACGAGATCGGGTGGGAGAAAGCATGATGGCAAAGCAGAAAAGCGCTCCGGAGAGGCGCCATGGCGCTATCGAGCGCAAGACAACCGAGACCAAAA
>CAWAII010000014.1:160000-732595 GCA_963782105.1 uncultured Acidobacteriaceae bacterium | reverse complement strand
CTTCGCTAACTGCTTTTCTAAAACGGCTATCGAGCCGTTCAGGGACCCCTGGAGATAGATCATGCCTAGCAGATTTCGTTACCTGTTTCTCATTCTGCTTCTCTGCTGCCCCCTGCTGCGCAGCCAGACAAGCACTGCCACAATTCGCGGCCACGTCAAAGACCCCAGCGAACATCAGTCCGCCGCTACCGTACACGTTGTGAATAGCCTCACAGGAACCTCTGTTCAGGCGACTACCGGCCAGGATGGAAACTCCGTCGTGCCGTACTTGCTTCCTGGGCAATACACGCTGACCGCGGAGGACCCCGGCTTCCAGCGCTTCGAGCAGACCGGCATTACGTTAGATGTACAACAGGTGTTGTCCCTGGACATTCTATTGGAAGTAGGATCTGCAAGCACCACAGTGAACGTAAATGGAACTCCCCCTACGCTTGATGCCAGTTCCTCCTCCGTGTCCACTACGATCGAGAATCAGCAGGTTGTCGGCCTGCCTCTCAACGGGCGCGTCGCTTTAGGGCTGGCGACGCTGGTGCCGGGTGTCATACCGGGCGGTGGTGCTGCTGGAAGTTCGATCGGTGCTATCAACGGATAGATTGCCATGACCTCCTACACGCCCTGGATTGCCGGGAGCCGCAACGCTACCAGTGACGTCCTGATGGACGGCGTTCCGCTTGGCGTATCGAATGGCAGCGGCACTCTTGACATGGGCTACTCGGGTCCAACGATCGACGCGGAACAGGAGTTCACTGTCCTCATCAACAGTCTCCCGGCAGAGTATGGCCGCACCGGCGGGGGTATTGTGAATATCGCAAGCAAAGGGGGGACGAATCGACTCCACAGAACGCTATGAATTCCTGCGTAACAGCGATATGGACGCTAACAATTTCTTCAACAATCGTTCTCACATCGCCCGGCCCGTGTTTCAGCGTAACCAATTCGGCGGCACGGTTGGCGGCCCGGTATATATTCCTCGCATATATGACGGACGCGACCGAACGTTCTTCTTTGACACAGAGACCACCCTGGCCCGCGCGGCCGATACGTTTGCGACCACAGTTCCCCTTGACGCCTGGAAGCAAGGCGACTTTTCGTCGTTAATGAATTCCGCCGGACAACCCATCACAATCTACGACCCGACGCAGCGACCCTCAATACAAACGGACAGTCCGTGCGGTCGCCCTTTCCTGGAAATGTGATTCCCGCGAGTCGTATGGACCCTGTCGCGCTGAACATTATGAAGTATTTTCCGGAGCCGAATACCACTCCTCTCAACACCTACACGCAACTAAATAACTGGACTGGGTCTGGGACTGACGCTTTAAGCAGCTCCGATTATGCTATGCGCGTCGACGAAAACTTCAGTTCGTCCTGGCGAAGCTTCGTTCGTTATGCTCAAGGATCACAGTCAGTGAAGCTGTATAACTTCTTTGATAGTCCCGCCAGTCCAGAAGGCCGCGGAACTGAGAATATTACGCGTCATGCATTCGTGTGGAACAATGTCTACTCGCTAAACTCAACCACGATTGTGGAACTGCGTTACGGCCTCGCCCGATTTGACCAGCGCATCTCTCCGCTCTCCATTGGTTTTAAAGCCAGCACATTGGGCTTCCCCAGTTACATGGATACTCAGGAAGCAACGAATGAACTGCGATTTCCGCTCATCACCGTCAACAGTCTCACCTCACTTGGCCAGCAGGGCAGCGCGGGAAACCATATCGTGCCCACGAGCCACAACATCCTAGCCTCCATCACAAAAATCAAAGACCGGCACACGATCAAAGCGGGTTTCGAGTACCGCAAGCTTTTTTATAACGAATGGGCTGAAGCCAACCCTGCAGGCTCGTTCAGCTTTGATAACACATGGTCGCAGGAGTCGCCGACACAATCCTCTTCTACGCAGGGATTTGGGCTTGCCTCGCTGCTGCTGGGGATCCCGACCACCGGGGCGCAGAGTGATAACCCGTATGTCTCCACCGCGAGCAGTTACTATGCCGGTTATGTTCAAGATGATTTCCGGGTGAACGAACGCTTGACGTTGAATGTTCGGTATCCGCTACGACGTGGATACACCCAAGACCGAGCGGCATAATCAGCTTTCCTATTTCAATGGGTCGGTTGCTTCGCCGTTGGGCGGCCAGGTAGCAGGTTTCCCCAACTTGGTCGGCGGTATGGAATTTGCCAAGCCCGGTGCCCGGCGACAAACTCGATAGATTGGAACGACGTGAGTCCTCGATTCGGCCTCGCTTTTTCTCCGGACAGTAAGACGGTCATTCATGCCGGATTCGCGCGGCTTTTTGGCCCTTCGGTGATGGAGGCAGGCTCTACGGGAACAGCGGGGCTCGCGAGTTCAACCTCTATGATTGTTTCCAATGACGGACTCACCCCTTTGAACTATCTCAGCAACCCTTTCCCCTATGGATTTAATCCCGCCCTGGGACCGACTCCGGGTCCGAACAGCGGGGCTCTTACTGATATGGGCTGACGATTAGCGGAAATTGGTTCGTATCCAACGCCACACCCACGATTGCCCAATGGAACTTTAATATTCAGCGAGATCTACCGGGTAAGTTTGTTGGCGAGGTGGGATATGTCGGCAATGAGGGAGATCATCTCGACGAAGGTGAAAACCTTGCTTACAACCAATTGCCGGACAGCGCTATGGCTCTGGGAACCGGTCTTATCAGCCCGGTTGCGAACCCATTCTATGGAGTAATCACCAACCCGAATTCAGTGCTCAGCAAGGCAACCGTCCAGCGCGGCTACTTGCTGGCGCCATATCCTCCCACCCTGTACGTTAACAATATTCCCATTAGGTCACTCGATCTATCACTCCGTGATCGCACAATTGCAGCGGCGGTTTGACAACGGGTTTGGCATCCTGGCAAGTTTCACTGGCGGCAAGCTCATGGATAATTCTGGATTTGGCTCGACGCTCAACGCTGCAGGCGCCACCGTGCATCAGGATTTTTACAATCAGGCCGCCGATTGGGCGGTCTCGTCAGAGGACATATCGAGGCGCCTGGTCGGAAACTTCACTTATGAGCTGCCGTTCGGCAGAGGGAAATTCATCGGCGAACATCCTCGCTTGCCAATATCTTTGCCGGAGGCTGGCAGTTCAACGGCCTCCTGACCTTCCAGGACGGAGTGCCGATTCCCATGTCGCAAACCCCCAACCAGACGGGAGTATTTTCCGCGGGGCAACGGCCAAACATGAGCCAAAAGAGCGCCAACCTAAAGAATAGAGACGTCGCTGAATGGTTCGATACTTCTGTATTTTCCCTCGCGCCGGCCTACACCTTCGGCAACGCTCCGCGAACCTTGCCCAGCACAAGACAACCCGGGTTGAAAACGGCCGACCTGTCGGTGTTTAAGAACTTTACTATTCGCGAATTTGCAACGCTGTCCTTTCATCTCGAAGCCTTCAATGCTTTCAATACGACTCAATTCGGTCCCGCAGCGTCAGTGGAAGGAAGTAGCAGTTTCGGAGCCATCAGCTCTACGGCAACAGGGACCACGCCTAGAGATATACAGCTTGCATTGCACTTGTCGTTTGATGGATTTCTCTTTTCAGGGGGCCTAATTCCGGGATTTCGATGCAATTTCGAGTGGTGCAGCCGATCGAAGTTGGTAATAGGCTGACTATTTTCTCCCTTTGCTCGCCCTCAGTCCCGATTGGCCGCATCGTTACGCTGCCAACATCGGCGTCGGCACGCGCACACGAATTCTGTCACTGACCGAGGAATAGCAATGTCCATAACACGTCGAATGCTCCTTTCGCTCCCCATAGCTGCCCCTTTCCTAGACTTGGTAACGAAATCTGCCGTGGGCGACGATCTCTACTTTCCACCTCCTGACGCCCAGGGCGGCTGGCGGACGTTGAACCAGCCTTCGGAAATCCGTACGCGTGTTGGCATCGATAAAAGCCAGACTCGATGAAGCCTTCCAATATACGCAGACCACCAGCCAACACGGAGGTTTATTGGTGCTCCGCCATGGATACCTGGTCTACGAGAAATACTTCGGCAGAGCAAACCGGGAAGCCAATCCCAATATGTATTCCATCGCTAAGATGTTTACCAGCGCCTCATGCGGCATCATGCTGTCGGAGCATAGCAACCGTTTTCCCGACGGATTGTCGCAGAAGGTCTTCACTCAGGAATATCTACCCCAAGCCTTTCCCTTGAGCTACCCGGAGATGGCAGACATCCGCCTCGGCAACCTGCTCACTATGACCTCGGGCCTTCAGAACTCACGGCCCGCTCTTCCGCCCCAGGCCACGAGTTCCGGGCACCTGACCGGAATTATCCACGGCGAGAACGTGAACATACCCTATTGGACCTCGCCCGACCCGGTGCTCGATCAGGACGGCAGCACGCTTCATGGAAAGATGTGGGCGCTGCCGGGGGGCGGATATCTCTACGGTCAGGATCCGCACATAGCCTCCATCGTTCTGCGCGAGGTGGTAGGCATGGAGCTGCAGGAATACATCAAGCAGAAACTGGCAGCACCGATGGGCTGGGGCGCATGGGGATATGCGATGCATCACGATGGTGTGACCCTGCCTCATACTCCTGGCGCGGCCGGCATAGCTCTCCATTCCACCGACGCGCTCCGCTTTGGATATCTGCTGCTCAAGCAAGGCAAGTGGAAGAACCAGCAATTGTGCCGCGGGAGTATGTCGAACTGCTGAGCAGGCCGTCACCCTTCAATCCACATTCGCCCTTCAGCCTGCAGCACGAGGTAAATGCGGACGGCCACGTAGCCGGCGCGCCGCGCGATGCTTTCTTCAAGTCGGGTGCGGGCGGTTTTGGCCTCTACATGATTCCTTCGCTGGACATGGTGATTTACAAGATGTCCAGCCTCAATGCGGAGACCTATGATCCCGCCGCCACCGGCCTGCCTTTGACCTACACGCCGGATACCTCACGCGACGACTGGAAACCGCATCCGTTCAACCAGTTTGTCGATGGTCCGATCGAAGGGGATACCGGGTGCGCAGAACCCTCGAGATGACCGTTGCGTCCATTCGCCCTTAGACAGTGAAATATCCCCGGGCTCTCACCGCGCGAAATTTCAGGGACGAGGCTCAATCGGAGATGGTTTCTCGTCTCGCCCCACGCGGAGGGTTGAGGATCAAGATCTAACTTCAGTGTGCCACGCGTCATTATTTCTGAATGCGTTAACCAGGCGTGTTGCCGTGGACGTCCGTTCAAGCTGGCTGACTGGGGGAAAAGCACGGAAAAGCAGGACAGACTTTAGTTGGCACCCTTCGTACAACGAATTTGAGCGGACGTTCGAGTTCAACGGAGCAGAGGGACTCTGAGGGGGTGCACTACCATAGCATCAGCGTAACTCTTCACCCCGTGGCTTTTGGAAACATACGAACCAAGGCAATTACAAGAGAGGACTTCTTGAGGGGCCACCGCCATCTTGCTCCGCAACGACCCTGAAAATCCCAGACGTAACCGGTTTGAAGGACCTTACGCCGCACAAGTCACACCCCAGGTGGCCCAGGTCTCGCTTTTGAGACCTGGGATTTTCGTGTACGTAGGCCTATAAGATAGCAACATGGTTGTGGGTCTGAAGCGCTACCAACAAATGGGGCACCTTCATTTCGTGACCTTCAGTTGCTATCGGCGGCAAGCGCACCTGGAAGCGGCTACGGCGAAAGACCTTTTTGAGGATGCGCTGGAACGAATTCGCTACCGTTATGACTTTCAGGTGGTCGGATATGTCGCAATGCCGGAGCATGTTCATCTGCTTGTCAGTGAGCCGCGCAGAGAATCTCTGGCGGTGGCCTACAGGCGTTGAAACTCTCGGTTGCGCGTCGAAGCGAGCAGAGGCCATTCTGGCAAGCACGCTACTACGATTTCAACGTATTCACCGAGAACAAGCGCGTAGAGAAACTCGACTACATGCACTGGAATCCAGTGAGACGAGGCTTGGTGGAGAGAATGGAACAGTGGCCATGGTCCAGTTACCGATCCTATTGCAACGGAGAAGAAGGGCGGGTACGGGTTGAATCAGCCTGGATGACGCATTGGAAGCCGAACTAGTTCTGCCTGCTACGCCGTAGGCGAGCATGCGGTGTTCATCTTCTGCGGTAATCAGACCTAGGCCTCCAAGAACCCCAGGTCTCAAAAGCGAGACCTGGGCCACCCGCCATTCGCGATTTGAGTCCAGCGCGACACCCGTCCAACTGTTACAACCCCTCGCATTCACAGGTTGCCATTGGCCCGACCTAGGTAGAATGTCGCATACGCACTGGGCCCCGGTTCGGAACTCCATTTCGAAGGCGACACTCCACCATGGGCGATTTTCTCAGCGACCTCCGCTACTCCCTCCGCATGCTGATCGCGAATCCGGCCTTCACCCTAACTGCGATCGCTGCGCTCGCTCTGGGCATCGGCGCCAACACCGCCATCTTCACGGTGGTCGACACCGTCCTGCTCAAGCCGCTCACCTATCCCGAACCCGACCGCATGGTCCAGTTCATGAACACCTTTCCTGACGGCAACAGCCCGGTCGGCCTCCCCGGTCAACTTCAACACCTGGCGAGCACAGACCAGCGTCTTTCAGGACGTTGCCGCCTACGACTTCGGGGGTCCCGGCTTCAATCTCACCGGCGCTCGTCCCGAGCAGGTCCACGGCATCCACGTCTCCGAAGCCTACTTCCGCCTCTTCGGCGCGCCCGTCATGCTGGGCCGCACCTTCACGCCGCAGGAAGACTCGCCCAACGGCGGCCATGTCGTGGTCCTCAGCTATGGTTTCTGGCAGCGCAAATTCGGCGGCAATCCCAAGATCGTCGGACCGCGCTCTCGCTGAGCAATGAGCCCTACACCATCGTCGGCGTCCTGGGAAAATCCTTCGTCACCGACCCCGAAGCCGATATCTGGGTTCCCTTCCAGATCGATCCCAACAGCACCAATCACGGCCACTACTTCCTGGCCGCCGGCCGGCTGAAACCCGGCGTGACCCTTGCCCAGGCCAATGCCCAGCTCAAACTGGCCGCCGACCAGTACCGCCGCCGCTACCCGGACGACATGGGACCCAAAGACGGCTTCGGCGTGCAGCCTCTGCGCGACTCCATCGTTGCCGGCGCGCGCAAGTCGCTGCTGGTCCTTCTCGGCGCGGTCAGCTTCGTGCTGCTCATCGCCTGCGCCAACGTCGCCAATCTCCTGCTCGTGCGCGCCACCGGCCGCAAGCGCGAATTCGCCATCCGCGCCGCCATGGGTGCCGGCCGCGCCCGCATCGTCCGCCAACTGCTCACCGAAAGCGTGGTGCTTTCCGTCACCGGCGGCGTCCTCGGCCTCGTGCTCGGCTACGTTGGCGTGCGCGCGCTGCTGGCCATCAGTCCCGCCGGCCTTCCCCGCATCGGCGAACATGGCGCCGCCATCGGCCTCGACTGGCGCGTACTCGCTCTTCACGCTCGGCATCTCGCTGCTCACCGGCATCCTCTTCGGTCTCTTCCCCGCCATCGGCGCCTCGCGTCCCGACCTCAACACCACCCTCAAGGAGAGCAGCAACCGCTCCGGCACCGGATTCCGCCAAAGCAAAGCGCGCTCCCTGCTGGTGATCAGCGAAGTCTCTCTCGCCCTGGTTCTGCTGATCGGCGCCGCGCTGCTCATCCGCACCTTTGTCGCGCTGCGCCATGTCAACCCCGGCTTCGACCCGCACAACGTTCTCACTCTGGAAATGTCGCTGACCGGCGATCGTTCAAAAAGACCGCCGGCGTCGCGCAGGTCTCGCACGATGGCCGCGAGCGGCTCAATGCCATTCCCGGCGTCGAAGCTCTCCGCGTTCACCTGCTGCCTGCCTCTGGAAGGCGGCTACGGCCTGCCCTTCAATATCATCGGCCGGCCCCGGAGGCTAAATCTCCGTGGACCGGCGGCGCCGGCTGGATGAGCGCTTCCCCCGGATACTTCTCCGTCTTCAATATTCCCATCCTGCGTGGCCGCGACTTCACCGAGCAGGACACCGGCGCCGCCCCCGGCGTCGTCATCATCAACGAGACCATGGCCAAAAAATACTGGCCCAAAGAGAACCCCGTCGGCCAGCAGATCCTTATCGGCAAAGGGGTCGGCCCGCAGTTCGCCGAGCCCGCCGGCAGATCATCGGCGTTGCCGGCGACATCCACGATGGCGGACTCAACAACGATCCTCGCCCTCTGATGATCGTTCCCAGCGCTCAGGTCACCGACGGCATGACCGCGCTGAACGCGAGCATCGGCCCCATGGTCTGGCTGGTCCGCACCCACGGCGATCCGCATCCAGTACATCTCCGCGGTCACCGAGCAGCTTCGCCAGGCCAGCGGCGGGTTTCCCGTCGCCCGCGTGCGCCCTATGACCGAGGTCGTCGCGCATCCACCGCGCGCCAGGACTTCAACATGCTGCTGCTCACCATCTTCGGAGCCTCCGCGCTGATCCTTGCCGCCATCGGCATTTACGGCCTCATGGCCTACTCCGTCCAGCAGCGCACCCAGGAGATGGGCATCCGCATGGCCCTCGGCGCAGACCGCTCCCGCATCCGCAACCTTGTCGTCTGGCAAGGCATGCGCCTCGCCATCGTGGGCGTCGTCCTTGGCATCGGCGCGGCCTTCGGACTCACCCGCTTCATCGCCAGCTTCCTCTTCGGCGTCAAGTCCTGGGACCCGCTGGTATTTGTCACCGTACCGGTTGTATTAAGCCTGGTCGCGCTGCTCGCCGTTTGGCTGCCCGCCACGCGCGCCTCCCGCCTCGACCCGCAGCAGGCCCTCCGTATCGAATGACAGCATTGGATCAGAATCGCCGCGACCGGCCCATGCACCAATCCTCGACCTCGAACCGATTTACCGTTCCGCCGGCTCCCATAAAAGAAAAGATCTTTCAGACAAACCAGGTGACTTTTACCTATCATTGAGGCCTGCGGTCACGGCGCCCGCCTTCCGATGAGTAACTTCCGGCTTGGCACTAGTGGCCTGTAACAGCTGATTTGGTAGAGCCGCAGGGGCCAAAACCCAATTCTTTCTTAGCCCTTTTGCGGCCCGACTAAAGTCGGGCCCTGATAACAAAGCATGAGAGCCGCGACCCCTGGAAGAGTCGCGCATTTTTCGCAGATCTGGTTCTACTCCTGAATCAGCTGTTACAGGCCACTAGCCCCAACAATATCGCAGGCGGGCCCGGCAATGCGGCCCGAGCGGCTTACACGTGATTCCTTACCCTACAATCACGGTATGCAATCCCGAATGAGCCTTCCGAAAGTTTGCCGGCTGGCAGCTTTCCTCCTTATGCTCTGGGTGTCTCTGGGCGCGAGCGCGCAGACCCCAGAGGCCGGACCCGTCCTGATCGTCACCTATGTTGAAGCGCCTCCTGCAAAAGGCGCAGCGCTCGCTGTCGATCTTCATGCCTATGCGGGGCAAATCGAAAACGGCCCCGGTAAGCCCAGAGTGACGGTGCTGAGGGAGTTCGGACGCCCCAACCGGATGGTGATCATCGAACAATGGCCGGACTCGTCCTCTCCTGCTTTCGCCAAATCTGAAACCGAGCTTGCCGCCATGGTACAGCCGGACGTGCGGGCGCCGATGGATCGCCGTGTGAATCATCCCCTGACACCCGCCCTCACCCAGATGGCATCCACGGCTTTCGTCGTCTTGATGCATGTTGATATGAGTCGAGCCGGACCCGCTACGCTAAAAGTGCTGCAGGCTCAGCGGGACTCGGTCCTGGCAGCGCCAGATGCTCTCGGCTATGAGGACGCGGTTCAGGACCAGCACGAAAATCATTTCGCAGTCTGCGAGGTATGGAAGAGCCGCACCGCTTACGAGGCCTATACGGCAACCGGACCGGCGGAGGATTTCCGTCGCCAACTTGCGGCCCTCCTTGGATCCCCCTTCGATGACCGCTTCTATGAGCGCGTCGGACACTGACCGGCAACGACGATTGGTCACCCTGGAGCAAAGACTAGGGGCGCTATTCAATAAGACTCACTGTTTGAGCCGCTCTTAATGAACCCTTTCCTGCAACGTTCTGTTTGCTGTATAAGTTACGCGGCTTCAACCCAAGCCCTGACGCACGCTCTAAATTGAAGGCTGTCCAATAAATCCGGAGGGTCATTTGAAGCTCAATTTGTGGTCGCTAACCACCACCGCTGCCCTGTTGCTGTGCGCCGCCCCTGCCTTCCCACAAGCCGCGGCCACGGCACAGAATGTGCCCAGCCTGCCCTATAAGGCGGTACCGAACTTCTTTGAGACGCCGCCGGGCGATTATCTGGGCGAGAGCCAGGGTGTCGCGACCAATTCCAAAGGCGACATCTTCGTCTTCTTTCGCGGCAGTCCGGGGTCGCGGCTATGGGAATTCGACAAGACGGGCAAGTTCATCCGCGAGATCGGCAAGGGCTATTACGGCTTCTTGTTCGCGCATATGGTACGCGTCGATCCTCAGGACAATATCTGGACCGTGGATGAGGGCACCAACGTAATCACCAAATTCAGCCCGGACGGCAGCAAGGTTCTTATGGTGCTAGGCCACCGCCCGTCCGTCATGGACGGCCTTGTGGCGACACGCCACGGTCCCAATCCGCCGGACGAGAAATACACGTTTTGTAGGCCGACCGACGTCGCCTGGGATCAGCAGGGCGACATTTTCGTCGCCGACGGCTATTGCAACAACCGGGTCGTGAAATACGACCGGGACGGCCGTTTCCTCGCCAAGGTCGGCGGTGCGGCGAGCGGCAAGGAGCTTGGCGAATTCAACCTGCCGCACGCGCTCCAGGTCGATCATGAGGGCAATGTCTATGTTGCGGACCGTGGCAACAACCGCTATGTAGTGCTGGACAATGACCTGAAGCCGAAAACCGCCTACACGAATGTGGGCACGGCCTGGACTGACTGCATCTCGCAGGGCCGGCACCAATATCTGTTCGCCTCAAACTCCAATCCCAATGGCAACGGGCCGGGAACGTGGCAAAGGACGGGCCAGATTTACAAGATGGAGCTAGACGGCACTGTGCTGGGCAAATTCGGCTATGCCGGCAAGCTGGCGCCCGGGTTCCAGGTCGTGCACGCGATCGATTGCCGCAATCCCGACCAGCTTATCGTGGGGGAGATCGAATCCTGGCGTGTACAGAAATTTGTCCTACAGCCTAAATAACCGGGCACGCAATACGGCAAATAGCTATCAGAGGGGAGACTGTCCGTGAATCGCATCTTGCTGGCCCTGCTAGAGCAGTTTCGCAATTACTGTGGCCTGATAAAGGTCGTGAGGTGTGGTTTTCCTTGGGAGAAAACCACGAAAAGGGCTCTTGCTTGGGTCTACACCCATTGCGGAACTGCTCTAGCCGCAACTTTACTCGTTGGGCTGCCGGCCGCCGCCCAGAACGCCGCGCCGGAAATTTCGTTCACCTCCGCCGATACGTTGAAACTACCCCGGGACACCTATCTCGGCGAGGTCGCCGGAGTCGCGACCAACTCCAAGGGCGATGTCTTCGTCTTCACGCGGACCGGCAGTCCGAGCGCCTCGCTAGGCGGTTCGCGCACCTTCGCGATCAGCGGCGGGACAAAGCTGTTTGAGTTCGATCCCGCCGGCAATTTCATCCGAGAGATCGGCAGGACTCTTTACGGTTTCCTCGTCGCCCAGCAAGTCCGCATCGACCGCGAGGACAATATCTGGGCCGTCGATGCCTATAGCGGCATGGTCATCAAGTTCAATCCCACCGGCAGCCGCGTCCTGATGCTGCTGGGCCGCAAGCCGGAATCCATCGACGTTCCCCAGCCGCCGCCACCGGCGCCGCGCAATGGCGCGCTTCCCGGCGCGGGCGCGCCGCAGGATGTGTTCGATCATCCCGCCGACGTGGCCTGGGACAGCGGACGGCAACATTTTCGTGGCGGACGGCATCGGCAACAACACGCGCATCGCCAAATTCACCAAGGAGGGAGTGTTCATAAAATCCTGGGGTTCGAAAGGCACTGAACCAGGCCAGTTCGCCGACGTCCATTCGCTGGCGGTCGATGCTCAAGGCAATGTCTATGCCGCCGATTCGGGCAACCATCGAATCCAGGTGTTCGACAATAATGGGACATTCAAGACCCAGATCACCAATGTGGGTGCCCCGGCCGCGCTGTGCCTGACCACCGGCGCGCATCCCTATCTCTACAGTTCGAATTCCAATCCGGTGACCGACATCGACAGCGGCGGAGAGATCTACAAGCTGGAACTGGACGGAACGGTCGTCGGCAAGTTTGGCCGGGCGGGAAAACTGCCCAAGGAATTCGGTACGGTCAACGAGATCGACTGCCGAACGCCCAACCAGCTTTACGTGGCGGAGATCGGCAACTACCGGATGCAGAAACTGACGCTCAAATAATGCCGCGGCAGAAATTCGGGTTTCGCGCCGATTGCGTTAGATTTGCGCTTGGGATTGGAAAGAGGGATGATTGTGAGTTTCGTAACAGCCTCGATACTCCTCCCGAGTGAATGAAAACAATTCGCTAACCGGAAAGGAATTCGGAACAGCCGTCTTCAAAGCGGAGGCTCGCCTGTCCAAGCACGATTTCATCCCCGTGCCGCAGAGCGACCCCCTTGCTTGGGCCCTGAGGGACTGGAATCACGGAGCCATCCCTGATGACGGTGGTTCCATGGGCGCTCCAATCATCGAAGAGGCGAGACACAGCCCTCTCGGGATCGAAGTCAATGTGGGCATGAGCCCGCGAAACGGATGGGTTGGGAGCGGCCCGTCGTCTCGGAATGGCCACGTCATTTTTTCGTGTGAGCCGTCCATCCGCGTCGATAACTTCCGCAAGACGGCCCAAGGAGTTTCGGGTACTGATCAGTCGGCGGACCCCCTCGGCGACCGAGGTTCTCGGCACCCTCCAGGTGCATCCGAACTCCAGTCCCGCCACTATCGCGAGCTTCAGCCTCCGCGCCGTTCCCTCACCCGCTAGGATCCCACCACCAGGGCCGCTCCACTCTCGCCCGCCTCACCGCAATGAGCCGGCTATCGATCCCAATCCCGAACCACCTTCCCTTGTATGCGACTCATCTTTTCGAAACGAACCCTGAAGACCGAGAAAGCGCGTTTCAAGTAAGCCGCTGGCGCGGCGGACGCTACGCGTGCCGACAATCAGGCATTTTCTTATGCTTAGAACCTTCAGTCCTGGAGCATAATGGAGCCATCGTGACCTGCTGCTTCTCCCAGCCATACCGTTCCCAGGCAGTAGTGAAGCGGTCAAGCAGCAAAAGTACGATTGAATTCCCATAGCAGAACGCGTCCGCCGCAAACGCGAGCGACCCACTTGAAACGGCTCCATCGAAACTGCCCACCAGAAAACTTCTGGCTAGCCGATTTCGCCTCGGGGCAGTCACGATAGAGTCCTAACGTTTTTCGGTACCTATCCGGCGGTACCACGTTTTTTGATATCCATCCCGCAACGCGCTGCTGGTGGTCCGCAATCGGTCATCGGTTGCGCCCTGAGTTTATGAATCCTGCCAGGTCAGCTCCTTGGCCATTCTTATGGCCAGTGCCCGGTACCCCCTAGTCGAGTACAAGCGAGTAGCGACGGAGTTGTGAGCGAAGACGTTCAAAGTGATTCGAGTGACCGGCATGGTTCGCAGTTCCTGCTCCATTGCAAGCATTGCCGATTTTGCGAAACCTTGATTTCGCCATGTGGGGTAGATGACTAGATCCCACACGAACGCCTCTCGGTCGCCGCGGAGGCCATACCAGAGAACGCCCACTTTCCGTCCATCAGCAATAATTGTTCTCAGGAACTGATTCGCTGATCCAACTACACGGCCCGGCAAGGCTGTATCGAAAGACTGGACCGCAGCCGCCAAGCTTTGCTCGGCAGACCACGCATTGCTTGCATAAGTTCATCAGCTAAGCCCTGAATGGCGTGTTCCAAGTATTCGTCCAACTCCTCTTGTGTCATCTCGACCAGTGCGACCATTCACTAATGGTACTCAACGGCAGTGTACTCACGTAGAGTCGCTGGATGATCAGTACCGTTCAAGTCGGCATGGCGGCAGGAATTCAGAAGGCAAGCCCCAGTTGACCGATCCAATTTGTAGGGTGGAATGATGAACCTCTTCGGACTTCCCTGGAATGCGCTAAACCCCTTAGAACCGCAATATTGGTTGCCCCCCAGGGATTCGAACGTTTTGAATCTAAACGAGTTGCACACTGAGATGGCCTTGGTACCCCCTTTTAGTACCCCAACAATATCCTGGATGGAACTGAACCAAATCGCACGATTTGGAACCGCTTTTACCTATCACGTTGGAACTCGTATTCAGTATTCAGCTCTGCCGAACTCGATGATCTTTTTGTTCGCGAAACGAAATCGTGATCTCTGCCGTGACACTCTTGCACTCTTAGGTTTTCAACGAAGCCCGTGGGGAACACGAAAGATCACTTAAATCGTGTAAGACCACGGTTTTTCTGGACTGGATTGTGCATCGGCCTCGAAAACACGACCTTCGGAAGAATTTTGCGAATTTGGTGGCGAGAGACAATTCCGCCATCCGTCCGCTCCAGGACGTGAATAATCTTCGCATGGCTATTACGGTTGCGTTCCCGCAGGCCTCACACCGGCAACACCCGATCGCAACCGGTAGAGCCCATCTGGAGTAGTCAAGTACAGGGTTTTGTCATCGGCATCGCCCCAGGCGAGATCACGCGGCTTGTGCGGCGTCAGAATCGTTCCCAGCCGTTTGCCCTCCAATGAAATTACGGTTATCCCGCCTGGACCAGCGACGTAAATATCACCTTTTTGATCCACCACCATGCCGCATGGGTGCTCGTTGCCGGGGAGACCAGAGAGGTCGAAGAACATCTTGCCGTTGGACACTGTGCCATCAGCATTCGCGTCATACCGCATAACGGCCTTCTTGAGATGCTCAACAACGTACAGATACTTTTCATCAGGAGAAAGAGCGATTCCGAAGGGATAGGGAAGATCCTTGCTGAGCAATTGCAGTTTGCCTTTGTTGAGTGAGTAAACTCCACTGTAAGGCAAACTCGGTTGAGGAGGATTGAACCATTTGGGGAGACCCGTCCGTGGATCGGTAAAATAGAGGGTGCCGTCAGAACGATATACTAGCCCGTGCGGGCCGTTCAGAGGCTTACCCTCGTAGCTGTCCACAACTACCGTCGTCGAGCCATCCCTCCCCAGGCGGACTATGCTGTGATCACCCTCCTGAGCCACAATCAGGTCCCCTTGCGGATCGAGAGTCAGCCCGTTCTGCCTCGGTGTGGAAGCTGTGGCACGTGGCGAGCTGGCGTTGTAAGCTGAATTTCGGAATATGGAGAGCTGCACTGCCTGAGGGTCGTAGGTGTAAATTGTGTTTTGCTCCATATCGTCGAATAAAAGGTGCCCGTCCTTGGACCACACTGCTCCGCCATTGAATTTGAATCCGTCGGCCAGCTTATAGAGCTTGGGCTCTGGACTGACAATAGACACCATCGCGGCTTTATCGACCTCATCAACTTCCGCACCGAACTCAGCCGGGTTTAAAGCGACAGGACCGGTAAGGCAGCAATAAAAGTCGAGCCTCGTGCCCTTGCGCATGAAAACTGTATTGGCAGGAGCTGCAGAGAGTGGACCATTAATCCCGAAGACGGCAATCTGGATTTTCTGCCCCGGTTTCACGTTGCGGCCTATGACAATCCGGTTGGGCACATTGAAACCAGAGATAACCCCTCCTCCGGTCTGCCCCACCCAGCGAGGCAATTCCCCATCCACCCAAATCTCGGAATAATCGTCGACCGTAGTGTCAAATACGACCGTTGAACCCGTGGTATCAAAGTCTCCGACGCGATCTGGAACGGTCACCGTAAGGCGATACCATTCGAAGCTGATGCGCCCTTCGTGGCCCTTACTTTCTCCCCACCGCCCTTCCAACATATCCTGAGGTATCACCGTCCAATTCGAATCGTCATAATCTTTGGCGCCTGCGTGCGGGGTGTAATCGAAGACACCTTCAGTAGTCCCACGCATATCAGAAGGCAAGACCTTAACATCGCTGCGCCGCCACTGTCCCTTCACCTGCTGCAAACCGGCTTCCGTCATAAGGTCGATGGTCGCCGCTGGAGCATCCTGCGGTAAACCACGAATCGGTTCGGCAGCATGGATACAAACCGGCAACGCAACCGACCCTGCCACTGCAATAAGCCTTATCCACTTCATCTTTGCTCCATTCCCGGTTTGAGACCAACCGCACAGCATTGAATTCCAGATTTTGTATGTTGCCGCACACAACAAAATATGGCGTTTGAAATATATATAGTCCTTTGGGCCGGAGTCAACCCCAATTTGTTATTGCACCGGACCGTTTAGCCAAATACGTCCGGGCGCGATGGGCGTGGTCAAACGCGCCAACTTGACTGGGCAAGTTATCGTAAAAATCCCGGAAAACGTTATGGTTGGAGAACGGCATGAGCTTTCCGGCGTGCTTCGGCGAGACGGCCCTCAATGTAATCCCTGGCGTGGCGCGCCAAATCTACATTGTCTGTCCAAGTGTTGCGCCAAATGCCGCAAGTGATCGACAGATCTTTATCGACGACCTCCGATGAAAAGGATTCGAAAGTAATGAAATCGTCATAGCTCGTCTCGATCAGCACGTCGAAGATAGCGGGAAAATCTATCGTGCCGGAACCAAGATAGCCGCGATTGCTTTCGCCGATGTGGAAGTATCCCAGGTGATCTTGGGCGCTCCGGATGGCCTGCGCCGGATCTGCTTCCTCGATGTTCATGTGGAAAGTATCAAGGTGTAAGTAAATGTTATCCATACCGGTATCACGGATAAAAGCGAGACCTTGAGCCGTGGTGTTCAGTAGGTTGCTCTCAAACCGGTTGACGATCTCCAAGTTGAGGGTAACACCCGCGGGGCGCGCCTTTTCAGCCACGCGGGTCAGGGTCGTCACGCTGTTATCCCATCCTTTCTTGGTCGGAAGGGAGTAATACTTCCCGTGGGCGGAGAAGATGATTCCTCCGAGTTTGCTCGCTCCCAAGTCGCGCGCCACGGCGACTGCATCCTCCAGCAGGCGTTGGCCTCGTTTCACCGCGGCGCTATCTTCGCTAGAAACGTCTGCGTCAGGTGGAAGACCCATCGTCACGACTACGTCCAGATGTAGTTCCTGCAGGCGGCGCGCCAACGCTGGGACGTCGAATTTAGCGGGGTCAAGCCGTGGAAACTCGATCAATCGGTAGCCCAGCTCGTGGGACTTCTGTGCTGCTACCTCCAGTTCCCTGGCGTCCGAACTTCCGGTCCATACGAAGGCATGAATACCAAGCTTCTCCATGTTTCCTCACCCTCTTGACTGGCGCCCACGCTCGGCGCATCAAGCGCCAGGAGAGCCGAGCAGGTCAGCTTTCTATCCTAACGGCTATTTGTTTCGTGTTGCAACCAACAAATTGCCCTAAACTTGATTAAATTGACATTTTGCTCATCCGGCCGACTCAGCAGTTTGAGGCTCGTAAGTTTGGGCAGGAGAGCGCGAAGGTTTCCAACGCACCCTACGCTACCTAAGCGACCGGATGCGGGAAAGAATGAATCCCATCCAGAGAGATCCGGCGTTCGTCGATAGAGAACATTCGCTGATGAATCAGGCAGGCGCCGCCAAATGCCGAACCCTCCGATCCGAAGGTTGAGATTTCGACCTTGGGACCGGGATAGCCGTCGAGGAACTCCCGACCCATAGCGTCCTTCACTTCGTCAGCCACATAGCGGAAAACTGGAGCCACAGAGCCACCGAGGATGATCAGTCCGGGGTTAAGCACCATGGTGAGCTGTGTAAGTCCATTTGCCAATCGACTACCCCAATCCGATGCCGTCCTTCGCGCCGCACCGTCACCCCGCTCGAGGCTCAGGAGCAGCTCATCCAACGTTGCTGTCGCCGGACCGCCGTTCATCCGGTATCGTGCTAGTATCGCGTCTTTACCTATATAGCTTTCCAAATGCCCCGGGGTCTGCCTGCCCGCGAAGTAACCCCTGTCTCCGATCACTATCTGGCCAAATTCACCAGCGAATCCAAAGCCCCCGCGGAATAGCTTGCCACCCAGAACGATGCCGCCGCCAACACCGTTCTCGATGAGCAGGAATGCCACCACATCCGAGCGCTGCGACGTTCCGCGGTAAGTCTCCGCCACCGCGAAGGCATTGGCATCGTTCTCTACCAGTATCGGAATGTTCAAGCCAAGGTGTTTCCGAAGCATGGACGAGAGAGGCACGTTGTGCCAACCCAGGGTGAGGGCGTTCCGCACCTGGCCGTCATCGTCCAGCAGTGCCGGAATCGTCACACAGATTCCCCGCACACTGGACTTGGAGACGAGACCCTCGATCGCTGAACTGACGATTTCGGCCAGCCGTCGCACACCGTCCTGGGGGCTTTGCAAAGCGGTTGCGAATTCGACAGACCGGCGAAGGATCTCGTGGGCGGTAAGATCGATTGCAATCACATTCAGACGATCCACGCCAATGTCTGCTCCGATGAAGGTTCCGCCCCGTGGATTGATGCCGAGTTCAATTCCCGGCCGACCCGGGGGAGCCTCGCTGTTCCGCCTGGTCGGCAGAGATTTCTCAACCACCAGTCGTTCGCTTAACAGGTTGGCAACGATGTGTCCCGTACTCGATCGGTTCAGACCGAGCGCCCGAGCGAGGTCAGCGCGGCTCATACCACCCTCGCGCAAGAGCACGTTCAAGGCACGAACTTTATTTAGATGACGTACTGACTGAGAGGTGGCCATAGCAAGGTTCCAGGGATAAATTCAAATGAGGCGCGAACAGGAATTTTTGCGCCCAGGTAGCGTATCGCGCGCATTGGAAGCAGGATATCGCCTTTCAGCGAGATCCTCGGATCAATACGAAAATGTAAAGCGTTCGCTGAAGCAAGACGCCAATTGGCTGCATGAACGGCCTCCGCACTCCTTAGAATTCTGAACTCTAATTTGTATTATATTTTGACAAATTATTCCTGGTGAGATACTTTTGTTCGGTAGACTGACAAACTCCCTAAGATACCGGTTCCCGCCCACCTTAGCGCGCCCGGTGTTTAGCCTGTCAATTGAAATCAGCGCGTACCAGGAGCAGCTAACGTGGGAATCTGCAACTTGAACCGTCGTCGATTCTCGCAGATTAGCCTAGCCTCTGCTGCTGCATCGATTTTGAGTGCTACAGGATCTGTCTCCAAGCTCGACGCTCAAATCCGGCCCCATTCCAAAACGGATAACCGAGCAAACATTGATGATTTCGGAGCCATCGGCGACGGCAAAACACTCAATACGACGCCTATTCAAAAGGCGATTGATAGTTGCGCTACCGCTGGCGGCGGAACCGTGTTGATCCAGAATGGCAGATACCTGACCGGCACGCTGTTCCTTAAGAGCAATGTGACTCTTCGGATCGAGGCGGGCGCCGCACTGGTTGGAAGCTCGGAAATTACCGACTACTCAACTAACACGTTCCGCAATATGTACTCTCATTCAACCCACATGGACCGATGCCTGATTTTTGCCCGGGGCGCTGTCAATATTGCTCTGGAGGGTCAAGGGGTAATCGACGGCCAAGGTGCCTCCTTTCCGAAACACGATGATCCCAAGCGAAACCGGCCCATTCTGCTCCGCTTTCTTGACTGCCAGGGCATTTCGATGAAGGACATAACCCTGCTGAATCCCGCCTCCTGGACCACTTCGTTTCTTTACTGCGATGGCGTTCTTGTCGATGGAGTTAATATTTCAAGCTGGGCCAACAGCGCCGGCGATGGGTTGGACTTCGATGGATGCCAAAACGTTCGAATCGCCAACTGCAGTCTGGATAACAGCGACGACTCCATCGCGCTGCAAACCTCAAGAGAAGACAGACCGACAAAGAATGTCGTGGTCACTAACTGCATCATAAAAAGCAAGTGGGCGGCGGTTGGGATCGGCCCACTCTCACGCGGCGTTTTTGAGGATATAACAGTTTCCAACTGCGCCATTCACGATGTGCAAGGCGAGGCGTTGAAGATCCAATTGGTCGAGGGCGGCCTCATGAGCAATATCTTGTTCTCGAACCTTGTTATGACCAACGTCGCCAGGCCCGTCTTTGTTACTTTTTGCAGCCGACCCTATCTGGTTGACGCTCCGGCCGAGGCTCCCCCAATGCGCTCACTAAGGAATGTCATCTTTAGCAATATACGCATTGACGGAGGCGACATTGATCCGGAAAGTCGTAATTCGTTCATTGCGGTGATCGGGCTTCCAGAACATCCGGTAGAAAATTTTACGTTCAACAACATTCACTTCACCGCATTTGGAGGCGGAACGAAAGAGGACGCCCGCAGAAACATTCCGGAACTGGTCGGGATAGCACCGGAACATGGACCGCTCGGCCCGGCCCTACCTACTTACGGGTTCTACGGCCGGCACGTAAAGGGATTGACGCTGGACGGCATTCGCCTCGAGACTAAGACGAAAGATCTCCGGCCTGCAATCGTATTCGATGACGCTAAAGATGTGAATTTGTCCCGCGTACAAGTGCAAGGGGACCTTGAAGCAGAATCGCTCATCCGTTTTCAGAACACGAAAGGGGCCTTCATCCAAGGATCGGGTCCGTTTGCAGAAACGGGGACATTGGTCAGAGTAGAAGGCTCTCAAAGCTCGGGCATCGTAATGGCAGCCAACTTTTTACGTTACGTGAAGTCCCCGGTATCCAGCGGCGCTGAAGTGCCGACAGATGCAGTAGAAAACAATGATTCGATCAGCTCCCGGCGCTCCGACTCCTGAGCGCCAGACGAATACCAGTTGTGGCTGTGCTTTACCTGGTTGCCCAATAGGCGCGCAGGCCTAGATAGTCCAGATCAGGAATATTCGCCAGGAGAACACGCCGCAGTTCCAGGATGTCGACCTCACCCTCCTTGCTGTAAAGCACTTCGCCGTTGGGCCCTAGAACCATCGTGAAGGGTACTCCTGATTCCCACTTCGGATCAAAGGCGGCCTGCATGGCATAGGTATCGGTCGAGGCGAACTGCAGGTTGCGTCCCGAAGCATGTAGCTTTTCGAGCGCCTTCAACACACCAGGCGCTTCATCCGGGAGGTTGGTAGATACAGTTACAAGATCGAAGTCACGCTTGCGATACATTCGAAAGGTAGTTTCCAGGCCTTCGAATTCAGCCATGCAGGGTCCGCACCATGTCGCCCAAAAGTTCACCAGCAGTACTTTCCCAGTGGGGTTACTTCGCAGTTTTTTCAACTCTTCCGCGTTGGCGGTTTCGAGCCTCACAGGCTCGGCCTCGATGCTCTGCCACTCCGCAACCTTTCCAGGTTCCTTCGATTTCCACTTAATGGAACAGCCGAATACACCGGTGTGCGCGAGTGGGACCGGCTTTCCTGCCAGCAGCGCGTCGATGGCGTTCCGCGTGTCGTGAGACTTTACCAGCGACTCCCGCAGGCTGTTGTCTATCCGGCCTTCGAACCTCAGCTTTCGCTGTTCATCAAACACGAAGACGTGGGGCGTTGCTTTGGGCCCGTAAGCCTCAGCCACAGATTCGGTTTTGCCGTCGTAGAGATAGGGAAAATTGAAGTGCCGATAGGCGGCCCGGATCTTCATATCTTCAAACCCGTCGCCAACGTCCGTATATCCGAGTTCGTCCAGATGGACAGCATCACCGTCATTGGGATTGATAGCCACCAGAGCGACACTTTTATTTTGGTAATCGGCAGCCAATTTCTTGATCCGGTCTTCATAAAGCTGTGCGGTTGGGCAGTGATTGCACGTAAACACAATGACGAGGACCCGACTCGCGGCATAATCACTGAGCCGGTGTATCTTGCCGTCTACCCCGGGAAGCGCAAAATCGGGAGCCGACGAACCAAGGGTCAGAGTTACGTGGTTATCGGTCTCACCAAACCCGGCTGTGGCCCAGGCAAAAGCAGCGAAAGTCAAAAGCGTCGAAGCCACGACCTTCACGATTGAACCAGCAAGCGCCGCATTTTTCCGGGCGAAATGTCCGCTCTGGATGAGTAGCATGGATGGATCCTCACAATCATTGGCAACAAACTAGAAGACAATTCTCAGTCCGAATTGGAGTGTTCTGGGTGAATTGGCCAATGTTGTGACCTGGCCAAACCCGGGTGTGGTCATGTTGTTGACTGGCGTCCCATATACTACCGAGTTCGAGATGTTGAATGCTTCTGCGCGAAACTCGATCTGGCGTCCTTCTTTTATCGGAAACTGACGAAAGACGGAACAGTCCACGTTGAAGTAGCCATCTGTGCGGAGAAGATTCCGGCCTGAATCGCCGAAGGTATAAGTCGCCGGAGGTGCAAAGGCGGCGGTGTTGAACCACTCCTGCCGGGTGGGGTTTGACAATTTTGGATTGCCAACCAGATTGGCGCGCTCATAATTGGAATTCCCGGTATTGGCAATGTCCCCCGAAACCTGAATGCTGTACGGTTGGCCGGAACGGGCTATGTTGATGGCGTTGATCTGCCAGTTCCCTATTACGTAATCGGCCAGACGATTGCCAGTTGAGAAAGGCTGGCCCACACCCAAGGGGAGCACATACAGAACATTCAGCGAAAAAACGTGAGTTAAGTCGAAAGAAGATACGCTTCGATCTTTGGCGAAGTGGTAAGGATCCTGGATGGAGAAGCCTTCTACACCAAAGGAGCCCGATGACCCGGTATCAATTGATTTTGAGTACGTATAAGCGGCCTGGTAGGTAAACCCGCGAGACAACCTGCGTTCAAAGAGCACCTGACCAGCCTCGTAATAGGCTCGGCCGAGGCTCCGGTCATAATGGGTTGGCGTGATGTACGGGTAAGGGGCCCGAAGTTGGGGAGTACCGGGTCCAGCTGTCAAAGCCACGTTCCAGTATCCGCCGATATCGGTGCGTTGTGTTCCGGAACCAACATAGTTGATGGTCAAAGCTGTCGTGTTCGTGAACTGGTGCTCGACCCCAAGTTCCATTGGATGGAATAAGGGTTCTTGATGTAGGGATCAGGGAAATAAGTATTTTGTGTGAATGGTGTAGGCGCGGGAATGGCCCCGTTGGGGAAGGGATTCAGGGCCGATACGGAGGGTGTCGGCTGCTGACTGGTTGGTGTATTCGAGTTGCTTGCCCGGAGAGTTCCCACATCCGGCCATGAACCCGAGTAGTTTGCAGCTGTTTGAGTCACGGCATTCCAGTTGTCGTAAAAGATTCCGAATCCCGAGCGAATCACGGTGTCCGGCCGCAGCCGGTACGCCAAACCGGCCCTGGGACCCCAATTGGTCGTCGTGTCGTGTAGAACTTTGCCCCGCGGGTCGACATATACGTTCGCCGGAAGGGTACCGTTGGGCGTGGGAATACAGGGCGCATAACCGCGGACGGCGCAGGAAGGCGGCAGTTTCTGTACCACGTATGTGCCGTCATTCAGGTTGAGATCACCGGTTTCAATTCCACCCAACTTACCGACCGAGTTCTCTTTGCCATAGGGTGGAATGAAGGTGCGGTCGTAGCGCATACCGATATTCACTGTCAATTGTGGCAGGAGCTTCCAGGAATCTTGAACATATTCGCTCATAACTCCGCCCCAGCGGAAAGCCTCAAGTAGATTTAGATATGCTTCCGTGTCGGGAACACTGAGGAGAAAGGAGGCTAGCGGGCTCCCAGGTTGTTGGGCCAGATTCTCCGGATTACCTGTTTGCTGTGCGTTAAAGGTGAGTGAGGGAGCAAGTACATATTGCTCGGAATTGCTTGAGTCGAGTTCACCTCCGAAGGTAATGGTGTGCCTGCCAACCAGCTTGGTGACATCCGCCTTTACCTGGTGAATGCTCGCGGCATCGGGAAAGTCCTTCTTCTCTTCCCCGCCCGAAAAGAAGCCAGTGACCGTAATGTTAGGCGTATAAACCTGGCCATCGGAGAGGGGGCCAACAAAACTACTGGAGAATCCAAGGCTCTGCGCAAAATTAGCGGGCACATTTCGGAAGCGCTCCAACAGATTGGACACGATGTGTGCCCGGCCGTATTGCGCCTGTAATATCCACGAGGGGCTGAAATTATGTACCCAATTGAAGCCGTAATTTTGCGCCGGCACTCCGCCGACCGAGGGAATTTCAGGACGACCACCGGATTGTGTCAGCGTCTGGTAGAGCCCGCTATAGCGAAACCAGAACGAGTCCTTTTGGCCAAGAGCCTGATCGATGCGCACGGAGAATTGATTTTGATCTTCGATGGTTGGTGTGTTGTCGATGGCGTTGAAATTAGCCTGACCTGTATCGACTGGCTGGGGAAGAGTGGCCTTTGCAAATGCGACCATGGACGGGTTGATAAGGTCGGCCGGAATTTGATTGCCAGGAAATGGGTCTCGCAGAAACCTCCCCGGATTGGCAGGGTCTGGCCGGGTCGAGAAGGGGTTGTAGATTGGGGTGGTAATGGCGCTCAGGTCTCCAGATAGCTCGTTGGAGGTTGGTACTAAATAGAACGATTCGTTCGGCTTGCTATAGCGGAAGCCTTCATATGCGCCGAAGAAAAAAGTCTTGTTACGCCCATGATAAAGATGAGGAATGATAACCGGGCCGCCCGTAGAGGCGCCGAATTGATTCTGATGATACGGTGTGACCTTGGTGAAGAAAGGATTGCGAGCATCGAACACATTGTTGCGGAGGTATTCCCAAGCGGAGCCGTGCAGAGCATTAGTGCCTGACTTCGAGACAACATTGATGATACCGCCGAGAGCAGTCCCAAACTCCGCCTGATCGTTATGGGAGTTTACCTTGAATTCCTGAATAGAATCGATGATTGGGGGAATCGCGTATGTTCCATTGTAAGTTCCGTTGTTGTTCACTCCGTCCAGCATGAAGTAGTTGCTGCGGTTGCTCTGCCCGTTAACCGCGGGGAACTCAAAGGCACTCCCGATAGTGACAGCCGTATTCCCTCCCCCGCTATTTTGTGCAACGCTAATCGGAACCACGCCAGGTGTCAGCGAAAGCAACTCGGTGAAATTGCGGCCGTTGAGTGGAAGGTCATTCACCTGTTTCTGGGCGATGACCGATCCCAACTCCGCTGTGGCCGCTTCAAGCAGCTGTCCACGTCCTTCCACAGTTACAGTCTGCGACACGCTACCGACCTGGAGCACAATGTCGAATGTAGCGGTCTGATCGACGGTCAAGGTAAATGGCGCGACTTGGCTGTTGCCAAACCCGTTGCTACTGGCTTCGAGGGAGTAGTGCCCCGGCGGAACGTCAACAAAGACATAGTTCCCGGCTTTGTTAGACGATCCGATATTTTCAACGCCCGTATCGACGTTTCGAAGCACAACTTTAGCGTCGGGAACGATCGCACCGGATGAATCCGGATCACTCCAGTAACCGTCGCGGTGGAAAGCTGTGCTTGCGCCGCGGTGGTTATCGCCCAAATAACGAGTAAGAGAAGGAAATTCGAACATGCCCGAATGCAGATCCCAGATTTGACGAGATCTCTGACGATGGTGGAGCTCGAAACGTATGGAGTTCCTGGTTTTAAATTCGGTTTCGTATTTTTCCCCTAACTTGCTTTGTTTCAGTCATATACGTCGAGCACTGGCCATCCATCCTGTGAGCGCCAGGCCTTAATTTGTTTGTTGCAGAAGGATACAAACTAGGGCGAAGCAGACTATACAGACCACGGCGTGTGTGAGTCAACCACAATTTGTTAGGTTATTGGCGCGCGTCTGCTTCGTGAAGGCTGCCGACAAATCGAAAGGGAGACTTTAATCGAAAGTTGATTCGGGATTCAGTTCCGTATCGCCCAGCGATAGGCGCGCTCTGAATTCTCCCTAAAAAACTTCTCGCTCGCTCTTTGGCCTTTCGCAGCGAAGTAGTCACGAACTACTCTGAATACCACCTCGTATGGCGCCAGACGATCGCTGACAGGCCAGTTACTGCCGTAGATCAACCGGTCTGGTCCGAAGGTTTCCCACATTTCATCCAACGCGGGCCGGTAATCGATCATATCCATCGATATTCGGTTGCCTATCTGGCGCAGCACGCCTGAAAGTTTGCCCCAGACCCGGGGACGCCCGGAAAGTTCCCGTAGCCCCCATTGATATTCTGCGCGAGCATTTTCGTCGGGATAGAACGGCAAATGGTCAATAACAACCCGCAGGCTTGGAACTATATCTGTGAGTCTCACGACCTGTTTCAGGTCGGGCGTCGAACCCGGGGCGTCCAGGACCGCATCCAATTCGAGTCCTGTTTCGGCCAGAAACTTTACATCTGAAATAAAGTCTGGCCGCTGCAAGGCCCTTCCAAGATCCCACCCCCAAAGGTTTCCATAGCGGATGCCGCGCAAGATCGGATTTTCATGGAAGCGGAGTAACTGGCCTCGAAACGGGGGCGTACCCGGCTCCAAGTGGCCGACCAATCCGACAATGATTTTCTCCCGGCTCGCCAGGTCCAGGAGCCATTGATTGTCCTCTACCCAAGGGCTTGATTCCACCACGATCGTGCCGCGGATGCCCAGCGGCTCGACCATCTTGCTGTAGTCTTCGGGGAGACGGGCAAAGCCATCGCCGTTTGTTGCCCGCCCGGTCGAACGCAGCGGGTTGAAGAAATCAGTATGAGCATCAATCACCGGCAGACGCGTGCTTGAGCCGAAGGCGGAGACAACGACATCTATCCCCGCGGCAAGCAACGAGCGACGGCTGATGGTGGTGTCACTCGCGGTCACCAAGACAACCCGATGACGCTAGTATTTGCCATTTAGACAACTCGCGGCCGAAAATTCGGCACTGGGACGATTTCTCCTCCCCGCATGGCCGATTCGTGGGCGCAGATCCCGGCGCACGTCCAGTTCATTGACTGGTAGATATCCGGAAATGAAGGCCGGCCTTCGATCACGCTAGATACGAACTCGTGCACCAGGTGCGGGTGAGAGCCACCGTGCCCTCTGCCCTGAATGAAAGACCGGTGCACGTTATCGTCATCGTAAACGCCTTTGGTAGTGAACTTGCGAATAGGTTCCGGCAGCAGGTGGGCATAATCCGGCAGTTTTACCCGATGCGGCGTCTCGCCAACGAACATCACGGGTTCTTCGCCTTCGACCTGAGTCCATTCGTAAGAGATTTTCTCGGCGTATACATCAAAGCCTTCCTTCAATTGGCGCGCAGTCTCGAAGAGTGAGCGCGTTACCTCAAAGGCAAGCTGTTGATTGCGGACCTTGAAGAGTGCGCTCTCGGCAGCGAACGGAGAGCCGTATTTGGCAATCAGGCTATCGGCGATTCGACCCGATCCGAAGCAAGCAACATGTTCCGCTTCCCCATTCACCAACGCCAGACAAGGGCTCACCGCGTGGGTGGCATAGTGCATGGGCGGAAGGCCTTCCCAGTAGCCCGGCCATCCCGCCATTTCCTGCTGATGACAACCACGCAAGAACTGTATTCGACCGAGTTTGCCGCTGTCCCTGAGTTCTCGAGCGTAGAGATATTCGCGGGTATAGATTGCGGTCTCCATCATCATGTAGTGTTTCTTGGAGTCAGCCGCAGCGCGCACGATCTCCCGGCATTGATCGATGGAAGTGGCTGCGGGGACAGTGGAGGCCACATGCTTGCCCGCCCTGAGGGCCGCAATAGCCTGGGGAGCATGCAGATGAATGGGTGAATTGATGTGAACCACGTCTACTTTCGGGTCCTGAATCACATCCTCGAAGTTCTGATACCTGGTCGTCACCCCGAATTCATCACCGACCGCGTCCAGTTTTTCCCGGGTGCGCTGGCAAATTGCGTACATACAGGTGTTGGGGTGGTTTTGATAGATCGGAATGAACTCCTTACCGAAGCCAAGTCCAACTATGGCAATATTTAACTTCCGCGGAATCATGTATTTGTCGCCTCCCAAGCCCTGCTATACGCTGATATGTCAATGTCACCACACCTCTACGGGTTATGACTTCCAGCTGTCAACGAAGGAACTGGTATATCAGAATATTTTATGATACGCTTCTCCGTCGATTGGAAATGTCCGCCTTTGCGCGGCCGCACAAGCAGGCGAGAAGATGACACCTCCATACATCCGGTCTTCCGTGTCCGTTCCCTCCGCCGATCGGACGCCTTGGTACAAGAACACCTTTCCCACCTACGCCGGAGTCTTCCTGCGGGTAGGCTTCTATTCAACTTTGGAGGCCAACGATCGCGTATGCGGGCATCGGTGTCTGTCTTGCGGCACTCTTCACCGCCGGCTGCCTATGTGGCGCTCTACTATTATGTTCCCGCCATGCTGGGGATGAAGAGCGGCTGTCCACTCTACGTCGTGGGCAGTTCAACCTTCGGCGCAGTAGGGGGCTATGTCATGCCCGGTCTCTTGATGGGACTGCTTCAGTAGGATGGGTCGCGGCGACCGCTTCCGTCGCCATAGATTTCGTTTTGAAGGGCTTGAACCGCAACTCGAAAATGCTTGCGGTGGTGCTGTTACTCGCGTGGATCTACGGCCTGGCATGGGTCGCAAATCAAGGGCATTCACCACGTCGCGCGTTCGCCAATATCTTCAACTGCGTGACCCTCGCTATGATCCTCATTGCTTTTGGGAGAATAGAGGCGGCATCCCTGTTTACACACCACCCTCTCACCATCCCTTTTCGGCTTGTTAATGTTCTGGCAATCGTCATCGGCTATTTCGCGACCGGGGTGCTGCCGCGCCGATTTTGGAATGCACAACCGAAACCGCAGGGACGTAGTCCTGGGGGGTATTTTCGGAATTCTCGGAGGAGTGCTCATTGCCGGGGGCCTGCCACTACTTTCCGTCGCAGGGGTATGGTTTGGCCGCAGCGGAGGCACGCCGAACTTAAAGTACACCAGCGCAATCGCAAGTGTGGCGGGCTGGCGCCGGTGATGTTTTTCTCTTTGCTGCTGCCTGCCTCGTTCCAACCTGTTTTGCCACCTTCATTGCTTCCAATAGCTTTCGCAGCATGCTGCCCCAGATCCGCGCGCTGCCACCCTGGCCGGTGTCGCGATAGATGCGGCGCTGGCGATCACCGGTGCCGTGAACAACCTCATTGGTTTCTTCGTGATCGTCGGTGCGTCGTTCGGTCCGATATGCGGCGCCATGGCCGCCGACTACCTGCTTGCCGGAAAGACTTGGACCGGCCCCCGGCGAGGAGTCAATTGGGCAGGTTATCTCGCATGGGGCCTCGGCTTTCTGATCGGCATACCGACCATCTTCCTGGCCTACCCAGCTTGGGTCAAGGCAGATAATCCCGCCGTGCTTTATTCGTTTTTCGTTGGTTTTGTGGTCTGGGACGCTCGCAAAATTGGGCTTACAACCCCTAGTTGATCACGGTTGGCAAGGAGCATCCGGCTACAACCAATACCATTCCCTGAACAATTGTCTCGCCTGCAACGGCGCTGGATAGAACAAACATGAATCGACGAACCGCGATGAAATTGTTGGCCGCGACGGCCCCTGCGTTGGCTCTTGGCCGCGGTCTGTGTGCGCCGCTGGCTCTTCCCATCCAAAGAGGCCCCTTCGAAGGAACGCGCAAATCTCTGCAGGGGTACCAGATTCCAGAGTGGTTTCGTGATGCCAAGTTCGGCATTTGGGCGCATTGGGGACCACAATCGGCGGTAGAGCAGGGTGACTGGTATGCCCGAAACATGTACCGTCAGGGAACACGGCAATATGACTATCATGTAGCACGCTACGGACATCCGTCCAAAGTGGGCTTCAAGGATCTATGTCCCAGTGGACGGGAGCCGAGTTTGATCCGGATCATCTCATCGGCCTTTACAAACGGGCGGGCGCCCGATATTTCGTAACCATGGGCGTGCACCATGACAACTTCGATCTTTGGAACTCCAAATACACGGAGGAATGCGGTCAAAGTCGGTCCTCATAAAGATATTGGGCCTGTCGGCAAAGCGGTGCAACAAGGACTTCGCTTTGGAGTAAGCGAGCACTTGTGGATCAGTTACAAGTGGTTTGCCGTGAACCACGGGAGTGACATGACAGGGCCGATGGCAGGTGTGCCCTATGACGGCGTCTTAACGGCTTATTCAGACCTTTACCACGACTCGGGTTGTACCAGGTGGGCGCACGACTCCGAGGGTAATGCTAAACAATTCGCACACGCATTTGGCTGGGAGGACGACGGCGTTCCCGAAACATGGAAGCATCAATGGTACTTAAGAATGCGGGACCTGATAGACAACTATCAACCGGACCTCCTCTATACCGACGGACCGCTGCCCTTTGAGGATTATGGTTCCAGCGTGGTGGCGAATCTTTATAATCAGAGTGCAAAACGGCACGGTGGCAGTTTCAGGCCGTGTATACAAGCAAGCGGCCGGAAGACTCGGAAATCGGCACCTGCGTACTTGATTTCGAACGCGGACAGGCCAGTCAGATTTGGCCCCGGCCATGGCAGACTGACACATGCGTCGGAATGTGGCACTACGATCGCCAGATTTATGAGCAACACCAGTACAAACTCCAAAGAACGTCATCGATCTGCTGGTCGACGTCGTGAGCCAGAATGGAAATCTGCTGCTTAATTTTCCGCTACCCAACAGCGGGCAGCTCGACGCCGATGAATTGAAGACCCTGGCCGGCATAACCGAATGGATGCCTGTGAACGGAGGTATGTACGGCACCAGACCCTGGAAGATCTACGGAGAAGGCCCAAGCACGCGACTCCAAAATCAGAGCGGCGCTCTCACCGAGAGCAAACGGAAAGCTCTCACCGCCGAGGACGTCCGTTTTACGACCAAGGGAATTCACGCTTTACGCCTTCATCATGGGCTGGCCGAAGAACCAGACGCGGATAGAGGCCTTAGGGACAGCAAGCCCGCAGCAACCCGGAAAAATCGTAGATGTGTCGCTTCTCGGCCATCAGAGTCGTCTTCGCTGGGTTCAAGAAGTAAACGCTCTGGAGGTAGAGTTGCCGGCGGAGCGACCAACCGATTACGCGATCGCGCTCAGGGTGACGTTCGGATGATGGGCGTGCACCCGACCGGAGCTGAAGTGCGGATCAATAGCTGAGATAAACTAGGATCAGCGAGTTCCGCTTATGAAGAGGAAACTAGAGACTATAAGCTTATCGCACCAGGCTTATCTCGAAATCCGCACCAGTATACTGAACGGACGCCGGGCTCTTGGGAGCCCGATCTCACGCCGGAAAGTCGCCGAAGAACTCGGAATGAGCGTTGTGCCGGTCTCGGACGCGCTACAAAGGCTGGAAGCGGAAGGGCTAGTTGAAAGCTGGCCGCGGGTTGGAACGAGAGTCAGAATTCCCACCATGCAGGATGTCCGGGGCCATTACATTGTTCGGGAGGCTCTGGAGTCACAGGCGGCGCGTCTTTTCGCTCAAAAAGCGTCCCCTGCGGAACGGGACGAGATTTTGCGCGCGGCGACGAATTTGGACCAGCAGTATCACCATTTCGCCTTGGGCGAACTCTCCCAAGAGCAAGATTTTCGGCTCCACGAACAGCATTTCCAATTTCACATGCGTATTGCCGAGTGCGGCGGCCACAGCGCGCTCTGTCAGGCGATCGAGCGAAATCAGATTCTAACTTTCAACTGGCTTTATGACTCAGCAATCAACCGAAGGGATTTTCCGCCCGCTCACCACGGCACGCTGGCCGAGGCGCTGTGTCATGGCGACGTAGCAAAAGCCCACGCCGCCATGCGGAGCCATGTCGTCTACGGTTGCGAGGATCTGTTGAAGAGATTGACATCCTTGTTTTCACGAAGTTTTCTTCTTTCGGGAGATTCTCCGGCTTTCGAATCAACTTCCGGCTGACGATTCATTCATCGCTTGGTGTCGCGTCATTTGCAAACCGGGTTCTGCTGTCCGCTCTCGTTTTCCAGGCAAGTGTTCAATTGCTCCAGGGTCGAGTTTCCTCCCATGGGTCCTCGCATCCTTACCGCAAGGGAACCAGCGGCATTAGCCAGGCGGAGTGCACGCGGCAAAGGAATTTCCTGGGCAAGGCAGGAAATAAAAGTACCCCCAAAGCAGTCGCCCGCGCCGGTTGGATCGACCTCGTCGGCAATGAGTGGAGGTACATCGATTTTCTGTTCCCGATCAAAATATGTGCAGCCGTTCTTTCCCCGCTTGAGCAGAATCAGGCGTGTGTTCCCCGCCAGCAATTGGCGGGCTGCATCAAGCTCGGAAGCTTCAGCAAAGAGATACTTGAGGTCATCCTCACTGGGTAATAGGATGTCGGTTTTGCTGAGAATTTCACGGATCGTCTCAGCCATAGCCGGGTTTGACAATAGTTCTTTGCGAACGTTTGGATCAAAGGAGATCTCTGCGCCAGCCGCCTTGGCAAGATCAATGCCATGCCGGATGGTTTGCGTCATTTGGCTGCCGATGAGAGACGATCCCATGACGTGAAAGAATCGGCACCCGGTAAAAAGAGCGGGGTCCAACTGATCCACGCTGACGCAAGCCGCGGCGGAGTGCGCAATGTTGAAAACAAAAGAGCGGCTGCCATCCTTTGCATAGGTGACAAAGGCACTTCCGGTAGGCCGGTCCGGGTGCCGCTGAATGCGACCGATATCTACGCCGCTGGCCCGAAGACGCTGAAGATTTACTGTGCCAAAATCATCTTTTCCGACAGAGCCTACCAATGCCACGTCTGCGCCCGTGCGAGCGGCCTGATCAGCAAAAATAGCCGGCGCGCCGCTGGGATAAGGACCCTGAAATTGGCCAGGACGCAAGAAAGTCTGCCCTATCTCGGTTGCCATGATCTCTACCAGAATTTCGCCGATAACAACGATTTTGGCCATGCGATTTCCCAACTTAGACAGTTACTCGTTTGCAACGCGTTTTCGGGCCGGCAGATCTTCGAGTACCAGGCAGAATGTCCGCCCTATACTATAGTCAAAGTATTCATCTTTCAAATGTCCGCTCACCTGACGGGCTCCAAGACGAGGTTTTCGGCGAAGCCATCGTTCAGTTTCCGCGTCGATGCATCTCGACTGGTGTGTCCGTCTCAGTTGCACTTATCGTCTCCTGACGAACCTCAGATTTTAGTTGGCAGTCGGTCCCGAAGGGTCTCTCCGGGTGAATGTAGTACCAGCACAAGGCACCCACGAAGTACAGAAACGCAGTTACAAAAAGTGGAGCGGACCAATCAACGCGGTTTCGCATTAGCAGAGCAAAAATGATTGGACTCAACACACCTCCGATTTGTCCCGAGGTGTTCATGGCGGCTCCAAGTGTCGCCGCATGATCGCCTGCTATATCCGCACACGCAGCCCAACTAGCCCCAAGCAGGAAATTCGCAGATGCTGCAGCGAGTCCGATCAAAACGGCAGAGATCACGCCTCGGCAAGACGACCCGCCGATCAAGAATAGCGCCGCCATGAATAAGGAACCAAACCCTACCAGACAACGACCGCGGCGAAGCCCCAAGCGGCTGCTGAAGCGATCTGAAACAATGCCACCCAGCAAATCCGCGGGCACACTGAGTAGCAGAGGAAGGCCCGCGAAAACCGCGAGGGCAGTACCAGATAATTTCTTTTCATGTTGAAGATAGGCGGGCAGCCAAGTGACATACAAAATACAGACCACCAAACGACGATCCTGGTGAGAACGTAGCGGCTTCCTTTCCTATCAGCCCACCAGCCAGTCGGCAGTTCGAAAACGGCATAAGCCGCGGTAAAAGCGCTGAAGGCGAACCCCATTTGCACCGATGTTAGCCGCAGATCGTGAATTATGGCTGGGGCAGTGACCGAGATGCAGACCCGATCCATATAGGTTAGAAATGCCAGTGCGACGGTCATCCCCAATACCCGGGACCGTATTCCGCCGTAGAAACTTGTCCTCCGCTGTGTCGGGTTCAAGCCTGAGCTCACATACCAGCCTGCCAATTGCCCACAACTTCTGAAGTTCTCAAATACCGGTTATAGATTCGGAGCAGCTTGATTTCGCCAAAGATCGCAGGTGCAATTTGCGCCGTGGGTTGACCGTTCACCTCTTGCAAATCGGGATCGAATCGTCCCCAGCCGAAATCCCGGACAGGTCCACCGTCGTTCAGGACTCCGTCTACTATCACCGTGATGATTTTTGGTCCTCCGTCTACGACAAACGCAACGTGTTGCCAGTTGCCTGTTTGCAGAGTGCCCTCGTGCACACCCGGATCGCTGTCCCAGGAGGACTCTCGAGTGCCATCATTCAGGATCAGTGAAAGTGTAGAGCGATCGGTGGTCACAATGGCGATTCCTTTTCCGTCCGCGGTCCTCGTATCCAGGACCGTTTGCCCCTTCGTCAACTCCCGCAAACGAATCCAGAAGTCGATCGTAAATCCGCCGTCCCTCAAAGAAGGTAGCTGAGGCATAGCAATCGCAGAACCTGGAGGCACTTCATGCGCAGATGCCTGGAGCAACAACCCATCTTGACAGACCTCGCGAACCTCGGACTGGTTCCACAAACCATGTAGAAGCAACGGATCGATTAGATGTACACGAGCAAACGTCTTTATGGTCTCAGTAACGTAAAAGTTTCCACTGTCTTCCACGAAATCCGGATAGCTGATTACGGTTTTCGGATTCACGTCATAAAGCAGAATCTCCGGCTGAGACCAATAGATGTATCCACCCTTCTCAATCCCACCCGTCACCCACCCCGGATTCCGATTCAAATAGTAATTCCATGGGCCCGCAAGCACCGACTCGCCCGCGTGGTTGTGATACCAGAGCAAGTAATTTCCGTTGCTGAATTTTTTGACGAAGTTTGCGGCTCGTGGATGTTTAATCTTACGGCCATCTGGCGTGTACGTCGCGTATGCAGCAGGCGTCCAGGTGCGGCCGCCATCGCGGCTGTAGGCATGGCAATTGTAGCTGTCGATGGTTCGATAAGTGGCATAGAGCGATCCATCGCTTAGCTCAACCAGGTTTGCCTCGTCGGAAATCGGTCCCTTTGGCGCACGCAACCCTTCGTCACCTTCCGGAAGCAGCTTCCACTCAATCTTTCTGGGGTCGGGTTCCCTCAGAATATTTGGGCTTTGCATGAAACAGCCCTGAGAAGTGACCATGGCGCCGGGGCTTCCCCATTTTCCGACCTTCGCAAATCCAAACGTGGCGCCGTAACGGGTCGTGATTGGCTTACCTACCCCCCAGAAATACAAAACCTTTCCGCTATATGCATTTTCGCGGTCGATTCGCATTTGCCGCATGGGAATGAAATAGCGTTGGTTGGACCAAGTTCGCCCATAGTCGTCGGAGTACTTCAGAGCGTAGCCACCTAGAGTATCCACACGCGCAGCAATTTTAGGATCGTTAGACTTCGCGTCGTAGCGCAAATTGTCTGCGTTGTAGGTATAGAACACATATACGCGCCCGCTGGGAACGGCTAGCGGCATGACCCATGAAGCCTCGGGCCCAGTCGCAGGCTCGATGTCGACTGGCTTGGACCAGGTGCGCCCTTTGTCGGAGCTGATGGTAGAAATGATGTGCTGGCCCTGCATACCCTCACGCCCGACGCCGGTGGTGAGAACGCAAAGCCAGTTGCCATCTTTTGTAACAACAACGTAGGGCTGATCGCTGTAGTTTTCGCGCGGAATCTGCCAACCATTCACGATATTGCGCAGGTCGGGCTTCGATCCCGTTGGTGCCGCGGAGGGCAGCTGCTCAGCCGTAATTCTCGTTTGTGGGAATGTGAGGCCTGTGGCGGCGGCCGTTCCTGCGAGCATGTTGATCACTTCCCGCCTCGTCAGACGCATGTTCCCATCTCTCACAGCCGAAAGTCGGCCAGTGCTGAGCTCTGTTTCAGAATCAACTAGATACGCGGCTCGAACCAGTCTGGTGTAAACTGATATCGCAGCGTATATTGCACATGAATAACTTGTCAAATCAGACCTAGCAGGCAATTCTTTCCGGGGGTTTTCCGGTTAAGCGCGTGCACAAATGATCCGTGCCGGACAGGCGCTGAAGAAGGGTCGCGGCGCAGGGGAGACCACGTCGCAAATCTATGGTTAGCCGCTGAGGAACCAGCATGATCGTGATTCATCGAACCATCTTGTTCGTTTTCGTTTTGGTCAGCGTTTCTTCCAGCCGCGCACAAGTTGAAGGCAGCAAGCCGGATACACGGCCCACTCAGCACCCGATTGCTGCCGTGCAGGATAGCGAGACAATTGCCCAGCGCGATGCCCGCATGAGTTGGTGGCGCGAGGCCCGCTTCGGCATGTTCATCCACTGGGGTCTTTACTCCGTCCCGGCGGGCACCTGGGACGGCAAGCAGATCCCCGGCATCGGCGAGTGGATCATGAACAACGCCTCCATCCCCGTGGCCGACTACAAAGCGCTCGCGCCGCAGTTCAATCCCACCGGCTTCAACGCGCACGACATCGTGGCCCTCGCCAAGTCCGCCGGCATGAAATACATCGTCATCACCGCCAAGCATCATGACGGCTTCGCCATGTTCGACTCCAAAGCCGACCCCTTCAACATCGTCGCCGCCACGCCCTTCAATCGCGACCCTCTCCGCGAACTCGCCGAGGAGTGCAGCAAGCAGGGCATGAAGCTCGGCTTCTACTACTCGCAGGATCAGGACTGGACCGCCCCCGGCGGCGCGGCCTACAAGACTCGCACCGATCATGAACCGCCCACCCATCACTGGGACCCAGGCGCAGGACGGCGACTTCGCCACCTACCTTCACACCAAGGCCATCCCCCAGATCAACGAGCTGCTCACCAACTACGGCGATTTCCCCGTCGTCATCTGGTTCGATACGCCGACCGAGGACATGACGCCCGACCTGGCCGGCGAGATCGTCGCGCTGCTCAACCAGCATCCCAACCTCATCTGGAACAACCGGCTCGGCGGAGGCTACAAAGGCGACACCGAAACCCCCGAGCAGATACATCCCCGCGCAAGGGCTTTCCCGGCCGCGACTGGGAGGCCTGCATGACCATGAACGACACCTGGGGCTACAAGTCCTACGACACCAACTTCAAGTCCACCGAGACCCTGCTGCGCAACCTGATCGACATCGCCAGCAAGGGCGGGAACTACCTGCTCAACATCGGCCCCGACTCCAAGGGCGTCGTCCCGCCGCCCGAGGTCGAGCGCCTGCACCAGATGGGCGAGTGGCTGGCGGTCAACGGCGAGGCCATCTACGGCACCCAGCCCACCCTCTTCGGCGCTGAGGCCGGCAGCTTCAGTACGCACTGAGAAGGACAAAGAGGGCAAGCCCAAGTTCATCCCCGCGTGGAACTGGCGCTCCACCACCACGGCCGACAAGATCTACATCGAGCTCTTCACCTGGCCTAAGGGCGCGTTCCATCTGGATAAGCTACCACGCAAAGTCACCAGCGCATACCTGCTCGCCGATCCCGCTCACCCGCTTTTGAAGCTGAAGGCAACGAGTGACGGCCTCGACGCGGAACTTCCGGCAAAACCATTGGATCCCATTGCCACGGTACTGGTCCTCAACACTGAACGATAACCAGAGCGCCGGAGGCGCGGCACCAAAGCTTTAGTAATCGTGCGCCGCGTTTGGCATGGAACGATTGGATGAGCCCGGATATCAACGTTGATAGAAAGTCTTGGACGAGTAGACGGCAGGCGGGGCTGGGGACCTTTTACTATCATATTGGTTGCCCCCCAGGGATTCGAACCCCGATATGCTGCTCCAGAGGCAGCTGTCCTACCATTGAACGAGGGGGCAATGCGGCAAACAGGAAGCCGGCAGACACGCCTGACTTTTCTATAGTAAGAGCAGGACCCACTCCGGTCAATGCGGCCCTGAGCACCTGCAACGGCTTCCGGCCCGGTATGCGAAAGCTTGCCGCCCATCCGGTCACTGTGGCCAGGATTGCCGTTCCAACCATCGCCACTGCGGTCGCCAGCCACTCCACGTGAAAAGCTACATCCAGCCGATGCAGCAGCACGCCGAAAAGCAGGAAAGCAGATTGGCGAAGATTACACCCGCCAGCCCCGCAAGCCTCCCACGCACTGGAGGTTGTGCCGCTCCTGCCAGCCAATCCGCATCCGGAGACTGGCGTCGTCCAGGTCACTTTTCCGCGATCCCCGCACTTTAGGGTAATCCTCCGCCCCCTCGTAACCCGCGTCGGTGATGTTTCGCGGTATCCCGGCGGCAGATACGCTGAGCCTACGATGCTGACAATCGCCGGGTGGAATAATCCTCGCTTACGCCATGCGTCGGCTTCTTTGAAGAAGCGACCGGTGAAAGCTTTCAGCGTGCTTCTCGTGTCCATCGGCCTGTTTGCCCTGGTTGCTTTAGCAATCGCAATCGGCGTCCATGCATTTCTGGCTGCCGTTGGCCACTATGCTCCCTGGGAGCAAATTTGGGCCGGCTGACCCTCGCTGGCCGTGGGATATGGGACAGGAAGCTGTGAAGAAATCGACGGGGATGGACCCGATAAGGAACTATTGCTTGCGGGTGGTTGCGGCTAGACTGCGGTGGTGAACACATCACGTCCTTCACCTCGCCTGGCATCGATTGATCGCTCCCAACTACTTCTCCATTCCGTCGACGTGGAAAACCTGATCGAACCAGACCACAGTGCGCGAGGTATATGGGAGCTAGTCGGGCGCCTGGATCTCAGTCATTATTACAGCGAGATCTCTGCCGTGGAAGGTCATGCTGGTCGTGATCATACAGCACCTCAGCTACTGATCAGCTTATGGCTATACGCTTATAGCCGGGGAGTCAGTTCGGCTCGGGAGGTAGCGCGAAAATGCGCATACGAACCTGGCTTTGCATGGCTTTGCGGATTGCAGCCGATTTCTCATCGGACCCTTGCCGGGTTTCGCTCCGATCATAAGGAAGCCGTTGATGACCTGTTCGTGCAGGTAGTGGGCATGCTCAGCGCCGAGGGGTTGATCACCATGGAGCGGTTCACGTTAGATGGCACCAAAATCAAGGCGAACGCTAGCGGGAACACATTTCGTCGCAAGGACAAGATCGAAGCGCATCTGGCGTTGGCGCGTGAGCAGGTGCAGACGATGAATGAGCAGGCGGCGCAAGAAGAGAAGCTATCAGCGCGCAGAGCGGCCGCGCAGCGGCGTGCCGCGCGACAGCGAGTTAGCCGTCTGGAAGCGGCGCTGCGCGAAGTGGAACGACTACAAGAGGGAAAGCGACATACTCGGGGTCAATCTACTGCTCGCGCCTCGACGACCGATCCAGAAGCTCATGTTATGCGCAACGGGGAGGGAGGCACGGTTCCCAGCTTCAATGTGCAGCTTATGACTGACACTGCTCACGGCCTGGTGGTCAATGTAGAAGCGACCACAGACGCCATCGACTACCGTCAGGTCGATGCCGCCCTGAAGCGCTGCGAGGAGCAACTGGGAATTTTGCCGACACAGTTGGTAGCCGACGGCGACTACACCAACCACGCCTCCGTGCAAGCGACGGCCGATGCAGGAGTGGACTTTTACGGCTCCTGGCATGATACCTGGAAGCCCTCTGAGCAGGACGCGCACGGTCGTTGTGGAAACTTCATCAGCAGTGCTTTTCCCTATGACGCAGCCCGTGACGTGTACTCTTGCCCGGCGGGAAATCTACTCACCTTGCTGAAGATCAAAGAGCAAGAGAATGGAGTACGGACCCACGTCTATCGTGCATCCAAGGCGACTTGCCGCCGTTGTGCGCTCCGAGACCAATGCGGACCGAAGAAGCAAAGGCCAGGATGGGCTCGCTCGATCAGCCGCAACGAAGACCCGCCGGCGAGTGCCGCCTTCAAAGCCAAGATGGAAACCGAAGCAGCAAAGCGAATCTATCGTCAGCGCTCCCAGATAGCTGAGTTCCCACATGCGTGGCTCAAGGAGCGTTGCGGGTTAAGGCAATTCCGTTGCCGTGGAAGGCTTAAGACCTCGATAGAAGCAACTTGGGCATGTCTTAGCTACAATCTCATTCGCCGGTTCAGCATACGCCGCAACTTTAAAGCTCAAGTGGCTGCTTGGGCGTGAAACTATCGCTTCGTCTCCCGCAGCATGCACACGCGCACTGATCGCTCCAGCTCCGCTTTACGCCGCTCCAGGGCCGCGAGTCTTACTCCAAATCGCAGCATCGCAAACCTCAAACCACGTTGCACACGATTTCGGTTCAAAACAAGATTTCTTCACAGCTTCCAGGTGTAGGAAACCCTACCGCAGTGCGCCCGGCTCGCGCTAAACCTTCTGCTGCGGCTGCTCCCGAGGCAGCTGTCCTACCATGGAACGAGGGGCCGGTTTCTACTCTTCCCTGAGCACCTGCAACGGCTTCTGGCCCAGGATGCGAAAGCTGGCCGCCCAACCGGTCACCGTGGCCAGTACTGCCGTTCCCACCAGCGCTACCGCGGTCGCCAGCCACTCCACGTGAAAGGCTACATCCAGCCGATGCAGCAGCACGCGGGAGAGCAGATTGGCGAAGATCACGCCCACCAACCCCGCGAGCAGCCCCAGCACGATGAACTCCACGCTGAAGACGGCGGCGATGTGGTTTCGCTTGGCGCCCAGGGTCTTGAGCACCACCACCTCGCGCACCCGGCGAAAGTGCGTGCTGGCAATGCTCGATGCCAGAATGACCGCGCCCGCAAGAATGGAAAACGCGGCCAGGAAGCGAACCACGATCGTGATCTGCTGCACCACTCCCTGGATGGTCTCAATCACATCGGCAATGTTGATCACCGTCACCGTGGGTAGGCGTTAAAGAGCGCCCTCTGCACCGCGCCCACCTGCCGGGGGTCCACATGCACCGCGCCATACCAGACCACCGGCAGGCCGGCCAGCGCCCGCGGCGTGAGGATGAATTCGCTGCGCGCAGTACACATGCTGGCCATTGTGGCGGATGATCGCAGCGACCGTTGGCCTGGATGGTTCTTCCATTCGAGGTGAGCACGATGCGGGAACCGAGATGCAAATGAAGCCGCTGCGCAATATGTTCGGTCACGGCCAGCGATTGCCCATCGTCCTTGTCCCACCACGTTCCCTGCACCATGGTGGATCCCACCGGCAGCGCTTGCGACCAGGTCAGGGAAACGGTCTGGAGCAAGCGCTTGGGGATAATTCTTCAGCTTGAGCCCCTCCGCCGCCGTGCCATCCACCGAAATAATCCTTCCCGCGACCGAGGGAAGCGTCTCCACATCTCCCTGAACCGCCGGCTGTTGCGCCAACAGGTGCTTGACGCCGTCCAGTTCCCTGCTGCTGATATCGACCAGAAAAACATTCGGCAGGTTAGGGCCCGACGTCAGTCTTCATCTCCCCAATCACGCCATGCTGCATGAGAAAGACGGTAAGGATCAGCATCACGCCCATGCCCAGGGCAGCCAGCACGGCCGCGGATTGATTGCCCGGCCGATACAGGTTCGCCAGGCCATGGCGAACGGACGATCGCAGATGCAGCCGGGTGCGCGCCAGGAATGCCCGCACCAGCCGCAGGGTGAGCGCCGCCACGCCGAGGATGACCACCAGCAGCGCGCACAAGGCTCCCGCGAACCAGCGCCCGACCACCACCGAATCAGAGAGCGCGGCAGCGATGGCGCCCAAACCCAAGCAGGATGACGATCGCGGTGATCCATTGCGCCTTGCTCTCACGCAGGCGCACCCACCAGACTCTGCTGCGCGCTCGGCTCCTCCACCATCCTGCGCAGCACCAGATTGGGCCGGACGGTACGAATCTGCAGCAGCGGCGGCAGGCAGAAGAGAACCGTGGTCAGAATGCCGGTGCCCAGTCCTGCCAGCGCGGAATGCCAGGGAAGACGAAGATCCAGTCTGCATGGGCAAGAACTTGCCCCAACAAGGCGGGGAAAATCCACTCCACGCCCAGCCCCAGAGAGGACGCCGATCAGCCCACCCACCAACCCCAGCAGCACCGTCTGGAAAAGATAGATGCGCAAGATGTCAGAGGAGCGCGCGCCGATCGACTTCATGATGGCGAGCACCTCGACCCGTTGCTGCAGATGCGCGCGCATCGCCATCGCCACCCCGATCGCGCCCAGCACCATGGCCACCAGGCAGATCAGGCTGAGCAGCCCGGTCGAGCGCTTCAGGCCGTCGGTCAGCGCGGGGTTGCTTTCGCGGAAAGTCGGTGACCTGCGCATCCGGCAGAACCTGCTCCAGGCGGGCGCGCACGGTGGCGATGCTCCCGCTGTTAGGCGACAGCTTGAAGAGGAAGCGCTCGCCGGAGCGGCTGCCCTGCTGCAGCAGGCCGCTCTTTTCGAGCGCGCTCTGGGTCATCATCACGCGCGGCCCCAGCCCCATGCCCGAACTCATACGGTCAGGCTCGCGCACCAGGATGGCCGCGATGCGGAAGGTGGAGTCGCCGATCTTCAGGCTCGCGCCCACCTGCGTGTGCAGCCGGATGAGCAGGTCCTCGGCGACGACGACGGTCGAATCGGTAAGCACCTGGCGCAGATCTCCCGCCGGCTGCAGATCGACCGTGCCATAAAAGGGATACCGTTGCGGATCGACGGCCTTGAGAGAAACCAGCAGCGGCACCGGATCGCCGGGCGAGGAGACCATGGAAACCGTATCCGTAACCTCGGTCCGCTGAATGCCGTGCGAGGCCATCGCATTCAGCTGCTGCTCCTCTTCGTGGGTCGGCTGGCGGAACATGCGCGCGGAAAGATCCGCGGCCATGATGGTCCGCGCCTCGCCCAGCAGGGTCTTCTGAAACGAATCGCTAAAGCCGCGCACGCCGGTAAGCGCGGCAACCCCGATGGCGACGGACAGGATCACGAAGAGAAACTTGGCCCGGGAGGCCTGCAGTTCGCGCCAGGCGATCTTCGCGGCCGAGGCCCAGGTCAATGAAGGTTTTGCGTTCGCTCGCCATATCAGGCCGGCCTCTGCATGGTGTCTTCCACGATCATGCCGTCGCGCAGAACGATGCGGCGATCGGCGTGGGACGAGACCTGCGCATCGTGCGTCACCAGCACCAGGGTCGCACCGCTGGTGCGATTCCTTTCGAGCAGCAGATCGAGTACGTGGGCGCCGTTCTCGGAATCGAGATTGCCGGTGGGCTCGTCGGCAAAAATGATGGGCGGCTGCAGAACGAAGGCGCGGGCCAGAGCCACCCGCTGCTGCTCGCCGCCGGAAAGCTGAATCGGATAGTGATGCATGCGATCCGCGAGGCCCACACTGCGCAGCAGATCGGCGGCCGCGGCGCGGCCGTCCCCGGAGCCGTTCAGCTCATGAGGCAGCAAGACGTTTTCCAATGCTGTGAGTGTCGGTATCAACTGAAAGGACTGGAAGACGAAGCCCAGCTTTCGGCCGCGCACTTCGGCCAGCTTGTCTTCCGGCAGACGACTGATCTCGGTGCCATCGATCAAGACCTCGCCTTCGGTGGGAGAATCCAGTCCAGCCAGAAGCCCCAGCAGGGTGCTCTTGCCGCTTCCCGACGCGCCCATGATGGCGACGAATTGCCCGGCCGGGATCAGCAGATCGATGTGCTTGAGGATCTCGATCGTCCTGTTGCCATTGCGAATCGACTTTTTCAGTCCACGAACTTCAATCATTTACTGCCCCTATCGATGCCTAGTTTTGCCGAGTATGGACTCTCTGCTTTGCGCAAAATGTTCTAGCAGTGAGGACTGTGTGACCTGACCTCGACGGACTCGCCTGCGCTCTCTATGCTTTACAGTGAGCTGTGACCGACGCCGCTTGCCTGGCTGCACCGATCCTTGCCAGCCTCCTGTTAGCGGCGTCGCTTCTTGCCGGTTGCCGCTCCAATGCTCCTGAAACGGCGACTCCTCAACCTGCGGCCAGCGAACCAGCACCGACGCCCGACGGGCGGCCGGTGATCGTCGCTTTCGGCGACAGCCTCACCGCCGGCTTCGGCGCCGACCCGGGCGACAGCTATCCCGATTACCTGGAGAAGGATTTGAACGCGAAGGGCTATCGCTACCAGGTGATCAATCAAGGGATCAGTGGAAACACCACCAAAGACGGAGTCGACCGGCTGCAGGACGCATTGCGTCTGAAGCCAGTGCTGGTGATCGTGGCTTTTGGCGGGAACGATGGCCTGCGCGGACTGCCCATCGCGAGCACCCGCGAGAATCTCGATCGCATCGTGGCCACGCTGCTCGCATTCCGGCGCCAAGGTGGTGTTGGGCGGCATCACGCTGCCGCCGAACTATGGCCCCGACTACATCCGGCAATTCAACCAGACCTACGCGCTGCTGGCGGCGAAGTATCACGTGCCGCTGCTGCCGTTCCTGCTGCAAGGACGTGTATGGAGTTGCCGGCGGAATGCAGGCCGACGGCATTCATGCGACGGACCAGGGCAATGCCCAGGTGGCGAAAAATCTTCTCCCGCTGATCGTGCCCCTGCTCAAGAAATCGTAAGCGGCCATCAACCGAGAACCACGATGGGTTGAAAGAGCGTGCCGGCCACGCGGCGCACAATGGCAACCAGATCGCGCTGGCCGGCGAATACCTTGGCCAGCGGAGCGGTGGAGAACTCGGGCAGATTCACGGCGTTGCCGTTTCTCAGGCGGCCGGCAACCCAAAGATCGGCGGTGGTGGCGGGCAGTTCCGGCAGCAGCGTCCGCGGATGAGGCAGGCTTTGCTCCAGCGTTCCGGCGGCCGCCTGCGCGCACAGTTCCTCCAGCGTCAGCGCCTGGCTCAAGCGTAAAGGGTCCCGCCGCAACCCGGCGCAACCGCGCCAGATGAGCACCGCAGCCCAATACCTTCCCCAAGTCGTGCGCCACCGAGCGCACGTAGCCTCCCGACGAGATGCGGATGGTGAACTCCGCATAGCTCGCCTTCGAGCTGGCCGATGACGAACTCCTCGATCAGGAGCGACACGGGCTTCAACACCACGGTCTCCCCCCGCCGCGCCGCCTTGTAGGCGGGCTTGCCGTCGACCTTCTTGGCGGAGAAAGGCGGCGGGGTCTGCTCCACCTCTCCGCGAAAACGCGCGGCGGCGGCCTGGATTTCGTCGTTTGTGGGCAACCGGCTCCCATCTCGGCCGGCGCCGCCGGGATCCCGTCTGCATCGTAGGTGTCGGTGGCAAACCCGAAACGGATCGCTCCGGTGTAGGTCTTGGTCAGCGGTCCAAAGAATTGGGCCAGGCGGGTGTACTTCCCCAGCAATACCGGCAAGACTCCGGTCGCCATGGGATCAAGGGTACCCAGGTGCCCGATCGATGACTCGCCGGTGGCGCGGCGCAACCGTGACACGACATCGTGCGATGTCATTGCGCTCGGCTTATCGATCACCAGGAGCCCATTCACACTCTCTACTATAGAGACTTGAGCTGCCGCACTGGCCGCCCTACAGGCCGCTCTGCGGGCGGGACTGGACCAGGGAGAGAAACTCCGCGCGCGTGTTCTGCTGGTGGAAGACTCCCAGCATGGCAGAGGTCACGGTCGAGGAGTGCTGCTTCTCCACCCCGCGCATCATCATGCACAGGTGCCTGGCCTCGATCACCACGCCCACACCCTGGGGCTCGATCGCATCCTGAATGGCATCGGCAATCTGCCGGGTAAGCCGCTCCTGTACCTGCAAGCGGCGCGCAAAGACCTCGACCAGCCGGGGTATCTTGCTCAGGCCGATCACTTTTCCCTTGGGGATGTAGGCCACGTGGACCTTGCCGAAAAAGGGCAACATGATGATGCTCGCAAAGGGAAAAGACCTCGATGTCGCGCACGATCACCATCTCGTCGTAATCCACATCGAAGAGCGCGCCGCGCAGAATCTTCTCCGCATCCTCCTGGTAGCCCTTGGTGAGAAAGCTCATCGCCTGCTCGGTCCGCTGCGGCGTCTTCAGCAGGCCATCGCGCTGCGGGTCTTCGCCCAAACGCGTGATCAGCTCGGTGTAGAGATCCTCGGTGGAGTATCCACTCAACCCTCTGCCGACTGGAGGCTTACGAACGACTGCTGGGTGTGCCATGCTTTCCCTTTCCCGCATATTCGAAAAAATTGTTCCGCGTCTCTTCCACCCTCACTCGTTCCAGATCAGCGTGAACAAAGTGCTCCGCGAGCAGGTTGTGAATGGCTATACATAGATTCTCGGTGGTGGGCACCTCATGCGTGAAGCGCTCATCAAAATTTAGATTCGTGTGGTCAAAGCGGTCGATCACTGTACGTTTGTACGCAACCATCCAGGTCAGCCAGGTTGCAGACCATGCCGGTCACCGGATCCACCTGGCCGCCAACCGTTACCTCAACCACATAGTTATGGCCGTGGCCGTGGGGATTGCTGCACTTGCCGTAGACCGCCCGATTCTTTTCCTCGCTGTAAGCCTCCGAGTAGAGGCGATGCGAGGCACTGAGGACATATCTTCGCGATAAGTAAGCTCTCATGCTTCACCGTAGTAGTCGGAGAATAAGTCGGGCATCTCGTAAACCCGGATGCGGTGCAGCTTGGCCCCCTCGATTTGATTCTCCAGGCGCTTCCAGATGGCAATGGCGAGGTTCTCGGTGGTCGGAATCACGTGCTTGAATTCCGGAACTTCGAGATTCAAATGGCGATGATCGTAGACATCCACCACCTCGCGATGCATCACCTCTTTCAGCTCTTTAAGATCGACCACAAAGCCGGAAACCGGGTCCACCTCTCCCTCTACCGTCACTTCCAGGGTGTAGTTGTGGCCATGGCCGTTTCGATTCGCACACTTGCCGAAAAGACGCAGGTTTTCCTCCGCCGACAACTGGTCCGACCAGTAGTAGTGGGAGGAGGAAAATTCAGCCTTTCGAGTGAGCAGAATCATAAGCAACTAATCACGGGCTAGAGCAGTCTATTTAAGAGTATAGCGGTTCCGGCTCATGCTTGTGATGCAGCGGGCAGGGCTATCTTCTTCATTATTTGGAGGTTGATGGCTGATTTCCGGAGTAAAAACAGGGCCTCGATGGAAGTAAAGGGGCGGCCGCGGGCCCGGGTTTTTAACGCATTTTTGCTAATCCTGGGTCCTGTGGATCAGTTCTGTGCGGCCATTCTTTGGCGGAATGGCCGCGTCGGGTTCAGTTCCTGCTCGACACCATTAGCAAAACCGCTCCATTGCTTCGCAGTGGAGTAAGCTCGGCCCTTCCATGCCACTTGGTTGCGCACCGTGTGCTGCCACCAGCTTCTCACCAGCAGCAGACAGAACAGCGGCAAAGCAAATACGGAAAGGGCGCAATCGACAGCAGAAAAATTGGATTTCGCCACCCGCGCATAAAACCTCCACAGCACTCTCAGCCAGACGGCAGCCAAGGCGTAGCGAGCTATAGGCAGGGCAAAGAAATGCCACAGCAGCAGCGGCAGGCCAATCAGCAGCAGCAGATCGAGCGCCCTCCAGGCCGCCATCATCAAGGGAAAGGCGAAAAGCCTGGCCAGATTCTTGGTCCAACCTTCAATCATGGCGCCAAAGCTGCGATACATCCGGGTACTCAGCGCATCGGGCGCGTAGCGGAAGCGGATGGGATACTTTCTGCGCTTCAACAGGAACGCCAGATCTACGTCTTCCAGCAGGGAGCCGGCCACCGCCGAGTGGCCGCCCACCTGAAAGTATGCGGCTCGCTGAACCATCAGGAATTGCCCATTGGCGGCAGCCACCCGCGACGCCGGATCGGAGACCTTTTCCGGCGGATAGGCGAGCGCAAGCTCGGAAAAAATCAGCGGCATGAGGGCACGCTGCCAGAAGCCCGTCACCAATTGCCGCGGGGAGTAGGAGAGCATCACCACCTGCGCATGTTCCGCTTCATGCATGGCTCGCCGCAGGTTGCCGGCTGCGTGGATGGTGTCCGCATCCGTGAACAGGAGCCATTCTCCCCGCGCCTTTTTGGCCGCGGTCCAGACCGCATTGGCTTTCCCTGTCCAACCCGGCTTGAGCGGCTCAGGATCGAGGACGGTCACGGCGGCCAGTCCGAGCGCGATGGAGCGCGTCGCGTCGGTCGAGCCGTCATCCACCAGCAACAATTCCCAATCCTCTGCCAGAGCAAAATCTGCTTCCGACTGGGCCAGCAAAGACTCGAGGCATGGCCGGAGGACATCGGCCTCATTGCGGGCGGGCACGATGACCGAGAGACGCATGGCCAATCTTCCTTTCCCGCAGCCGGGCTTCGGAAACGTCGCCGGCGCCCTGCTGGAGACCGCTTGGCATTATTATAGAAAGCGTGACGTACGCGGATCAGCGCTTCTGTGTTCTTGCTCTCGCTCCTGCTGGCCGCGGGCTGCGACCGCGGTGACCATCCGAGGCAGATCGGAAAGCCGGCACCTGACTTTACTATCTCCGACGGCGGCCGCAGCCTGCAGCTGAGCACCTACCGCGGTAAGGTGGTGCTGCTCAATTTCTGGGCAAGCTGGTGCGCCCCGTGTATCGAGGAGATTCCCTCGCTGAACCAGCTCCAGCGCCAGATGCCGCAGTTGGTCGTGCTGGGCGTGGATGTGGACGAAGATGAAGACGCCTACCGGCAATTTCTTGCCCGGCACGAAGTCGATTACCTGACCATCCGCGATCCGCAGCGGCACAGCAACGCGCTTTATGGGACCTTTGTTTTCCCTGACACGCTACGCGATCGATCGCAACGGCGACATTCGGCGTAAGTTCATCAACGCGCAGGACTGGACCTCGCCGGAAATTCTCGATTACCTTTCCCATCTCTAGAGCCGCGTGCGGTAACCCGGCTTGCTATGATGGCCTCATGACGACCAATCTTGACGTTCTTTATCGATACGAGCTGCACCCGACGGAAGCAGCCATGATCGCGTTGGGCAAGGCTCGCGGCGTTTACGGGATTCGCAAGATCGTGCTCGACGAAAAGCAGAAAACGATGCGAGTGGAATTCGACTTCACCAGGCTCAACCGGGCTGTGGTTGCGCAGCTGCTTCGCAGCGCCGGTATCGACATCGTCGAAGAGATCTCGCTGGTTCCCACGCCGGCAGCGCCCAAGGAACCAGCCACGCCGCTGCCAGGCAAGTAGGGCCGCGTCGTATTCAATGCGGGTCCCTGGTCCCTACAAACCTGTTACAGCGCAAGGCCAGGGTAGGGAGACAGAATGGAAAATCAAGCAGCAAATCGCCGGTCCTTTCTCAGGAAAATGGGAGCGGCGGGTTTATTTTCAGCCCTTCCAGAGGCAGCGTTAGGGGTACACCCCGGCGCAGGCCCTGTCGTGCACGAGGTTATGGAGCCAGCTCATGATGGGGGAGCAACCCCGAAGTATTCCGTGAATTTTGCGGTTTGCGGAATGAGCCATGACCACATCTACGGCATGGTCGGAGCGATTCAACGCGGAGGGGGAGTGCTGGTGTCAGCCTACGGGGAGGAGCCGGACAAAGTCGCTGCGTTCACCAAGCGGTTTCCGCAGGCAAGGATGGTGAACTCCGAAGACGAGATTTTGAATGACAAGCCGGTTCAGCTGGTTCTTAGTTCGACGGTTCCAAACCATAGAGCTCCGCTGGGTGTTCGGGTAATGGAGCATGGCAAGGACTACCTGAGCGATAAGCCTGGGGCGACGACGCTCGATCAGCTTGCCGCTGTACGAAAGACAATCGCGCAGACACACCGGATCTACGGCATTTTGTACAGCGAGCGCTTGGAAGTAAAAGCGGCGGTAAAGGCGGGCGAGCTGATCCAGGCCGGGGCGATTGGACGGGTGATTCAGACCATCAACATCGCGCCGCACCAAATCAATCAGGCGCCAGGTGGTGATGCCGGCGGAGGGTCCGGCCGTCCGGAATGGTTCTGGGATCCGGCCCTGTATGGCGGGATTCTCTGCGATATCGGATCGCATCAGGTGGATCAATTTCTGTATTACACCGGGTCGGCTGAGGCCGAGGTGGTCGCGGCGCAAATCGCGAACGTGAATCATCCGCAGCATCCAAAGTTCCAGGATTTCGGCGACATGATGCTGCGGGGTGATCGCGGTTTTGGTTACGTAAGGTTGGATTGGTTTACGCCGAAAGGTTTGGGCACGTGGGGGGATGGCCGGCTGTTTGTTCTGGGAACAGAAGGTTATATCGAGCTACGTAAGTATATCGATGTCGCTGTCAAGAAGGCTGGGAACAACTTGTTTCTGGTGGACCAGAAGGAATCGCGCTATATCGATTGCAACAATCTGACTCTGCCGTTCGGGCCGCAGTTTGTCTCCGACATCGTCAACCGCACGCATACCGCGCAGGACCAGACGCAATGTCTATTAGCGGCCGAGCTGGCCATCAAGGCTCAGATGAAGGCGCAGACGGCGCACTTGAAAGCCTAGAGATATGCATGGTCCTGACCGGCGGCAAAGAACGCACCGAGCAGGAGTATCGCGGCCTTCTCTCCACCGCGGGCTTCCGCCTCAACCAGGTGTATCCGGCTTCTGTAGATTATGACGTTATCGAGGCCATGCCAGCGTAACCGTGCCCTTGGTCTCGAATGGAAAGGTAACGCGGGTGGCTTCGATGAACGAATTGCAACGAAGTGGTTACAAAAGTTCGCAGGCTGTAGCCATACTACGGATGCACAGAAATCAGTAGCGGTTGCTTTTGCGGCATGCTGCCGGCCGGCTCCACTTTCCAGCAATAGCCGCGGATAGCACCTGATCCCTGTTCTCGAGTCTGGAATGTACCTATCCGGCGAATCGTAGTGTTGCCCGGTGCTCTTGATTGGCCAAAAGTGACAAGCCACTTCTTACTTCCCCACCTTCCGCAAAAACCCGCCTTGTGACCTCCTTTTTCCGGTTCTCTAACCGGGACCTGAAGCTGCGTCGAAAGTATGCCGATAGGGCTAATTGAGTGTCTATGTTCGGTATGGCCAGGACGACATGGCGAACCCGGAACTGGAGCGCAATGAAGCCAGTCCTCATGCGAGCTGTGGCCTGCGAGTCGGTGCTCTCTGCGTTGACGCTCCTCGCCGCGCAAGCTCAGAGACGCGCAGCCCGACCTTACGGCCCTGAAGATCGAAGACCTCATGAATGTCGATGTGACTTCGGCTTCGAAGAAGGAGCAGAAGCTATCCCAGGTGCCGGCAGCGATTTTCGTGATCACGCAGGAAGATATCCGCCGCTCGGGTGCGACCAACATTCCCGATTTGTTGCGGATGGTGCCTGGATTGGAGGTGGCCCAGATCAATCCCAGCACATGGGCGATCAGCGCGCGCGGTTTCAACGGTGAGTATTCCAACAAGCTTCTGGTTTTGATCGACGGCCGCACTGTGTACACGCCCATCTTTTCCGGAGTGTTCTGGGATGCTCAGGACGTGCCACTCGATTCCATTGAGCGGATCGAGGTCATTCGCGGACCAGGCGCTGCGGTCTGGGGGGCAAATGCGGTCAACGGCGTAATCAACATCATCACCAAAAGCGCGCGGGAGACGCAGAGTGGCATGGCAACGGCCGACGGAGGGACGCTTGAGCACGGAGGCGGGATGGTCCGCTATGGGGGAACGATCGGCAGCCGTGGGGCCTATCGCGTGTTCGCAGATGGTTTCGAAATGGGTCACTTTCTCACTCCAGATCACCAGAACGGCGAAGATGACTGGTACCTCTTCCACGGCGGATTTCGGGCCGACGCAGATGTCTCTGCTAAAGATTCACTGACCATGGAGGGAGAAGCGATCCGAGGGAATGCGGGAGAAATGGCCAACTTCCATTGTCTCCCTGCTCCCGCCGGTAAATGCGACCCTTGACCTGCGTGACCGTTTTTCCGGTTGGAGTGTTCTCGCGCGATGGAAGCGTGTGCTGTCGCCGGGCTCGGAAACCTCGCTCCAGGTCTATTTCGATCGCAGCAACCGCGGCGATACAACCTACGGCATCGGACTGAACACGTTCGACATCGACTTTCAGCACCACGTGCACTGGGGCCGGCGGCAGGATTTTGTCTGGGGACTGGGCTACCGTTTGAATTCCGACGACACGGCGGCAACTTTGCGCGTCTCGTTCCAATCCGCAGGACCTGACCACTCAGATCTTCAGCTCCTTTGTTCAGGACGAGATCGCAATCCGTCCCGATCGCCTCTATGTCAGCCTGGGAACAAAACTCGAGCACGAATACTATAACGGATTTAACCTGCAACCGACCGCTCGGATCACCTGGACGCCAGACGATCGAGACATGTTCTGGGCGGCGATCTCTGGCGCCCAACGAACGCCGTCGCGCGGCGAAACTGTCGGTTCGCGTACAATGTAGCCGCGTTTCCCGGACCGGACAATCTTCCGATTTTGATCAGCGTGTTCGGGAACCCTGACCAGAAGAATGAGCGCTTGATCGCCACCGAAGCAGGTTTTCGGAAGCAGTTATCGGACAGGCTATCGTTCGATTCGACGCGCGTTCTTTAACCAGTATCACGACCTCGCTTCGGAGGAACCGGGAGCTCCGCGCCTGGAGGCGGACCCTCCGCCGGTGCATCTGCTCATCCCCACCTATTTCGCCAACTTGTTGCATGGAGAGACCCACGGCATCGAGATGTTCGCCAATGTGAAATTGGCCAGCCGATGGACGCTTAGCCCGGGGTACACATTCCTCACCATGCACCTACACCGGGACGCGGCGAGCCTGGATCTGACCACCGGCCCCGAAACCGAGGGAGGCATCCCCAACCAGCAAGCTCAATTGCGCTCGAACGTGAACCTTCCCTGGCATTGGCAGTGGACCACCTCGGCCTATTTCGTAGGACGCCTTGCCGCACCGAAAATCCCGTCTTACACCCGCCTGGACACCAATCTGGCATGGCAGCCGTCGGACAAAATATCGCTGGGCCTGGTGGGGCAGAACTTACTCAGAAATCTTCACCAGGAGTACGCGGGCCCTGACTTGACGGTGCTGCCGAGCCTGGTCCGGCGCAGCGCCTATGCCAGGATTACGTGGCGGTTCTGAATGAGCATGAGGTCATCGTGTCGATGCCGACAGTGCGGCCCGATTGCAGGCGCACGGGAGCGCGGATCCGCTGTCGAACGCGTGGGCCACGCGCTCCGTCGCGTGTGCTCGCGATTCTTCTCTCTCTTGCTGGCAGGGAGTGGGGAAAGAAGCCGGAGCGCAGTCGACCGACGAGGAATATCGGGTCAAGGCAGCCTTTATTTTCCATTTTGCGCAACTTGTGGACTGGCCTCCGGACACGCAGACAGGCACAGACAATTCGCTGTTTCTATGCACCCTCGGAGAAGACCCCTTTCAGGGAGCGCTGGAAAGTACGGTAGCGGGCAAAGCGATCGGCGAATCGGATCATTCGCATTCGTCACCTTGGGCAGCCGGAAGATATGCAGGCTTGCCACATCCTTTTTCTCGGCAGGGCGCAAAGCAAGCGCATTCCAACGCTGCTGGCGGATCTGCACAATGCTCCGGTTCTGACCGTGGGAGAGACGCGCCGGCTTTCTCGGTGCGGGTGGAATGATCTGCTTTCTCCTGGAAGACAACAAAGTTCGCTTCGAGATCAATCTGGATGCAGCCGAATCCGCAAAACTCAAAATCGGGTCGCGGTTGTTGGTCCTGGCCCAAACCGTGATTGGAGAAAGCCGGGAGAAGTAAGAGCATGAACTTCAGAGATCTTCCAATTCGGCGCAAACTTGCTTTGCTGATCCTGACTTCCAGTGTTTTGGCAGTCATTCTGGCTTGTTTGGGATTTGCCATCTACGAGCGGCAGAATTTTCGCGCCAATACCGCCAACGAACTGCCGACGCTGGCCGATACTCTTGGAGCCAATACGGCCGCGTCTCTGGCCTTCAACGATCCGAAGACCGCGCGGGAGATGCTGGCAGCACTGCGAGCAGAACACCATGTGTTAGGCGCCTGCTTATACGACAACCACGGACAATATTTTTGCCGAGTATCGCCGGGCCGGCCTGGGCGCCGAATTCACGATGCCGTCGCTGCGCGGCGATGGAGCCTACTTCGAGCGACACTCCATCACCCTGTTCCGCAGCGTTTTGCTGGAGAGGGACAAGACCGGCTCCATCGCGATCGTGTCGGACCTGAGTGGAACTCAGCGCCAGACTCTGGGAATACACCAAGATCGCCATTCTGGTTCTTTTCATTTCCACGCTTGCCACGTACCTGATTTCCTCGCGCCTGCTGCGACATCGTGAGCGACCCGATTGTGCAACTCGCCGAGATTGCCGGGCGGGTAACGGCGGAGGAGAACTACTCGCTGCGGGCGATCGCCCAGGGAAACGATGAAAGTGGAATCCTGGTCAGCTCGTTCAACCAGATGCTGGAGCGCATCGAACAACGGGATCTGGCCTTGCAGAACGCGAAAGACGGACTGGAACAGCGGGTGGAACAGCGGACGGCCGATCTGCAAAGAGAGGTGGCCGAGCGTATACGGGCGGAGGAGCAAATGCGCCTGGCCAAAGACGCTGCGGAAGTGGCCAACCAGGCCAAGAGCGAATTCCTTGCCAACATGAGCCACGAAATCCGGACGCCGCTCAACGGCGTCATCGGCATGACCGATCTGGCGCTGGACACGGAGCTTACCGCGGAACAACGAGATTGCCTGGAAACCGTAAAGTTGTCCGCCGATTCCCTGCTCACAGTGATCAATGACATCCTTGACTACTCCAAGATCGAGGCGGGAAAGGTTGAACTGGAAGCCATCGACTTCAACCTGCGCGACTGCGCGGAAGAAGCCTTGAAGACATTCGCCTCGCGGGCCGATGAAAGGGGTCTGGAGCTTCTCTGTGACATCGCACCCGAAGTGCCGGAACTGGTAGAGGGAGATCCGGGACGGCTGCGCCAGATCATTCTCAACCTGGTGAGTAACGCGATCAAGTTCACGCATCACGGTGAGGTGATGCTGAAGGTGGAAATCGAAGGCGAAGAGCACGACACGCGAGTCATACGGTTTACGGTAGCCGACACCGGCATCGGCATCCCTGCCGAGAAGCAGCTGTCTATCTTCTCTCCCTTCACCCAGGCCGACTCATCGACGACACGCAAGTATGGCGGCACCGGGCTTGGTTTATCCATTTCGGCGCGCCTGGTATCGATGATGGGAGGAAGAATCTGGCTTGAAAGCGAGGTGGGAAAAGGCACCCAATTCCATTTCACCGCGCGGCTGAAGGTTCTCGACAAGCGGCCTGAATCAGGACTCATCGTTCCGCTGGAAGCCTTGAACGGCCTGAGGATCCTGGTGGTCGACGACAACCGGACGAATCGCCGGATCACTCGAAGGGATATTGAAACGTTGGGGGGCACAGACAACGTGCGCCGAGGGCGGAGAGCAGGCTTTGTCAGAATTGGTCTCCGCGTGCAAAGCCGGACAGCCCTATCAGCTGGTGGTGACGGATATGAACATGCCGGAGATGGACGGCTTCGCGCTGGTCGAACAAATCCGGCGCAACCCGGAACTATCTGCCGGTGACCGTCATGATGCTCACCTCAGCCGGTCATCGGGGAGATGTGGAGCGCTGCCGGCAGCTGGGAATTCTGTCCTATCTTTACAAGCCGGTCCGGAAACGGGAATTGCTGGCAGCGATCTTGACGGCGCTGGGGCAATCCCAGACTGCCTCTCCATCCGTAGCCGTCATCAAGGCCGAGCGACCGTGCAAGCCGAAGGGCCTGCATATCCTTCTGGCAGAAGATAACCGGGTCAACCAGACCGTCGCCACGCGCATGGCTGGAGAAGATGGGGCACTCCGTGGTGGTCGCCGGCAACGGCAAAGACGCCCTCTCTGCTGCTGGCAACGCAGCCCTTCGATCTGGTGTTGATGGATGTTCAGATGCCGGAGATGGACGGACTGACGGCGACCAGGAAGATTCGCGAGAGTGAGCAATCGACGCCACTTCACTTGCCGATCATTGCCATGACGGCGCACGCCATGAAGGGAGATCGTGAGCGTTGTATCGACGCGGGGATGGACGGATATGTCTCCAAGCCAATCAGCAGTCCACAGCTGGAAGAAGCGATTGCCAGCGCCCTCCGCTGGCCGGGCGGCGTCAGACGCCGCTCACAAGCTCGAACCACCCAGCAGATGAGCATGCCACGCCGGCCAGCGTGATTGTCTGGGATATGGGCAAGACCCTGGAAAGATTGGGTGGCGACGAAAAGCTTCTTCACGAAGTCATTGAGATTTTCCTGGAAGAGGTTCCCAAACATATGGCCAGCCTTAGAGCAGGCCATAGCGCAGGGGAATGCAAAAGCCATCGAGGAGGTGGCCCATACTCTTAAAGGAGAGTTGGGATACCTGGGAATTTCAGAAGTCTTGCGAAAAGCACGTGAACTGGAGGAGCTCGGCCAGAAGTCTGATCTTCGAGCGTGCCGCAAGCATATACACAGAACTTTGCAGTCGGAGCTCCGCGAAGTGCTTACCTCGATGCGCAGAAGATTGGAGCCAGAGGCCTGACACGCAGATGGTCGCGGCGATGCTCAGGGGCAAGCCAATGAGTGATCATCGAGCAAGCGAATGCGAATTTCCCGGAGTTTGAGCGGCCGGGTAGTTCCTGCGACCGAGTCCTGGTTGCCGAAGACGATGCCATGTTCCGCAGGATCCTGCAGAGTTGGCTGGAAAATTGGGGGTACCGGGTCACGCTTGCGGAAGATGGCGCGAGAGCCTGGAACGATCCTCCAGCAAGAGCTTCCACCGCAACTACTCATCCTGGATTGGATGATGCCGGAAATGAATGGCCTGGAGTTATGCCGCAAAGTGCGAGAACGGAACCGAGTTCCCTACCAATACATTCTTCTGGCGACAGCCAAAGATGCGAAACAGGATCTGGTCAGGGGCCTGGAGGCGGGGGCCGACGATTATCTGACCAAGCCCTTCGACAAAAGCGAATTGCAGGCCCGGTTGAGGGCCTGCAACCGAATCCTCACGCTGCAGGACGATCAGATCCAAGCTCACGAGCAACTTCGTTTTCAGGCAACCCATGATCCGCTTACCGGTGTCGTGGAACCGGGGTGCAATCCTGGAGACGCTGCGCCGCGAGCTTGAGCGCGCAGCTCGTACCGAGACTGCCACCGGGCTTTTGATGCTCGACGTAGATCACTTCAAGACGATTAATGACACGCTACGGGCACTTGACTGGGGACGGAGTGCTGAAGGAAGTAACGCAACGCATTATCAAGGCTGTCCGAGCATACGATTCGGTAGGGCGCTATGGCGGAGAGGAGTTCCTGATCGTGTTGCCCGGTTGCAGCAGGGATCAGATTGACCAGAGCGCGCGAGAGGGTTCGATCAGCGGTCGATAGCGGACCGATCCTCGCCAATGGCTCGGAAATCTCCGTCACCGTCAGCATCGGCGCGGCGGTTGCAGTCCGCGGCACGACCTCGGATACGGAAATGCTGGCGGCTGCGGATGCCGCGCTGTACCGGGCCAAGGAGATCGGACGGAATCGAACCGTCGTATCGGATCTCGTGTATTCAGATTAGGTTATTCAAACTTGCTTCGCGTCATCGCATACCAGATGTTGGCGCCGCCAAACAGCAGGCAGGCGACATTGACGGCCGCATTCAAAGCGCCTCGCGAAAACGAATCTGTATATTGGCCGTGGCGGAAATTACATGCTGCGTCCAGCAGGCCCAGGTAGACCATCGAACCGCCGGCTACCGCGGTAGCGATTCCGGCGCGGGGATCGCGGGTGATCAGCCAGTTGCTCGCGAGCCAAAATGCTGCCGAGATCCACAAGATATCGGGCAACAGAAAGCACCACTCGAAATCGACTACGTTGGCGGGAAGCTGATTGTGGTCCGTCCAGAACGAGATCCAGAAAAAGCCAATGGCCAAGGCGGCTATCCGCTGCATCCATGCAAGCCTGCGGACGGATAATCTCACGGTCGGTTCCTCTGCAGAGCGCAAAAAACGGGGCGCACGGGGCGGTCAGCTTCGCGGTGTGATGGAATGTTAAGTTGTTGATTCCGCGTGGTGGGCGCGGAGAGATTCGAACTCCCGACCTTCTGGTTCGTAGCCGTGGGAATCGCATCCCCCGAGTTTTGCCATAAACCCCAGCAAAACGCCACAATTGGACTCAAGGCCGCATAAACACTGAGCAAAATCAGTTTCCCTCCAGCACTAACCGTCTCCTTTCGTGCACTCCGTTAGCATACTCTGGCAACAGTTTTACTGGAGTCAACCCCGAGAAAATACCAAAGGTAGTCCCCCAAAGTAGGCCCCAGTTGGCCGGATTCAATCTCCTAAGCCCAGCCTTCCACAAACGCCAAGTCCCGGAACGCCCAAAAATGGCCCGCGAAACTCGTGAAATCACCGACCTACGAAGCCGCTCCGAACGGGGTTTCTGGAGCCACTGGGCGTGCTCTTAAGAAAGGCCGGTTTTTTCAATTTCCCGCCTGATCGCATCGGTCTACTATTGCGCCATGCGGCCGAGAGCGAAATTGGTTCGCGTTGGACTGTCCTTTCTCTACTTCATCGTCTCGTTTGGAACGCTCTTCTTCTTTACCGGCGATAGCCCAGGTTGGTTGCTGGCTAACGGTCAGGGTCGTGTCATGACAATTGCGCGTCTTGCCTTAGCCTGTACCGTATGGGACGTGTTCGCAAGAGCCTGCGGAGCCGTCGCTGCAACCGCGATTAAGATGCCAGAATCCAGGTTAGCAACCGCACCTTTGGCCAGTGCGCTCGTCGCCGGATTGGGTTTGGCCTCAATCCCGTGGATTTCCCATGGATCCGGTAGATTCATGTTTGAAAGCGCCGGAGTAGATGTGAGTCCTTTTTTCATCGTTGGTTACGGGATGGTTTTTCCCCTTGTCGTGGCTCCCCTGCTCGCCTTGGCGACTCTCCTGTGTGACTGGCTCAATTTGGCGGTGGAATAAAACGATCTCTTCCAGAAATAAGCGTGGAAGAGGCCGCCAGCCCACGTTTCGAACAAGATGCTCGAGCGTTATTCACATACGCGGAACGCGGCGAAACGGACAGCGATCGCGGTTTTTGTTGCGCCGGCGCGAGTGGAGATGCCAAAGGTTCACACAAAGGAGGGAGAAGCTGAGGTGGTAATATTTAAGTAAATTATTGATTCTAATGGTGTTGTCATTTCTTGCGCCAATTGTTTCTCATCGGAAGTGCAACAAATCCCCGGGTGCCCCATCCTTCGCGCTTTTTGCGAAGGGTGGGGGTATCAGGTCATTTTGCACCAGGTGGGGACACGAACGACAAGACCTCTGGCCGCTACCGCGAGCGGGCATGGATGGAAAAGAAGGTGGGCGGGGAGTACTTCGCTGGTGCGCGCGGAGAGATTCGAACTCCCGACCTTCTGGTTCGTAGCCAGACGCTCTATCCAACTGAGCTACGCGCGCATGCGTACCCTGAACAGACTACCAAACAGGGTCAGAAACTCCAAGTTCCAGAGCTGCATGGGTCCCTCGGCTGGGCCAAATCATCGATTCAGACGTTTAACCAGAGCCTCCGCAGCCTCCGAGGGAAAGCAGAAGATATTTTCGCCTAAGCGGACAAAGTTTGCTGAGACAGGCTCGAACGCATGTAGACGGCCACCTGCGGTGAGCGCACGAGCAAGGGGAACTGTCCAAAAAGCAAGATCGGACTGAAAATAGGCCGCTGCAAGGCGCATGAAATCTGGGTTTTCTCGAAGACGGAGACAGACGGAATCTGTAGAGAAGTGTAGAGCGAGGCGTCGAGTTGGAGTTCCTTCGGATGATGGCGATGACGAGATAACAGCGTCTAGCCTACGCTCATGTCAACGCAGATCTCTCTACTAAAACTAAGCGCTGTCGAAAACATTTCCAGGAAAGGTCCGCAGAACTGCAGATCCCTCGGCTGCCCGGATTTCCTGTCAAGCTTGGCGAGGTCAGCGAACTTCATGCGGCTTTCTTCAATGAAAGCCGCACACGTGGCCATCTCTGGTGTCGTGTAGTCGGAAATCCGGGTCCGCTCGGGATGACAAAGGGGAGAGCGAGGCTTCCATAGAGAGCGGTTGCTGGCCCGGAGTGTAGCGTAGTGGAAAGATCTGCAGTCTCCCTCTTTCCTCCAGGTCGTTCAACCCCCAAAAGCATCGCAAAACCGTATCGCCTTTTTCAAATCGTGGACACCCCCGAATCCTCAGAAACCATCGTCAATAGTGGACTTATCGGCGCGCAATAGCCAACGAACCGGACAGTTGTGGAGGAAGTCGCGAATTCAGGAGTCGAAATCACCTGAACTGAGGTAGACCCAGTGGCCTGGTCTTGCATCGAAAATCTTGCATGGCACGCCCTTATTGGTCAGGACAAATCTCCCTCTCGTTGGTCAGTTTCGCGGTTGAAATTTATCCCGCGAGCACCTCTGCTCGCGCCATTCCAATTCCACCAGATTGACCGGGCGACCGGGCAACGAATCCACTATCAAAACGTTGTTGCCGACGGTGACGAACAGGAAGAATCCGGACAACGCACGAAGTCAGGGACTCTGCATGTCGCCGCAAGGGGACATGAGGCTCATGACGCAGGAAGAGCCGCATGTCGGTGGACAAGTCAGAGATCGTAAAAGGGTACGAATACGAGAAGGGCAAGTACGCCATCATCGAACCGGATGACCTCAAGCGGCTTCGTATTCCGGGCAAAGACACGCTGGAGATCGCTCAGTTTTCCTCGGCCGAGCGAGGTGCCTCCATCGCTGTATGTCAAGCCGTACTTCGTTGTGCCCAAGAAGGGCCCGCAAGCGACGGCCTTCGCGATTGTGCGCCAGGCGATGGTCGATACTGACATGGTTGCGACTGGGCGAAATCGCCTTCGCCGGCCGGGAACACCTGGTCGCGTTAGCACCGCCGCCTGACCGCAAGCAGCTGGGCATGATGCTGTACATCCTTCGCTTTGCGGAAGAGCTGCGTGATCCCAGCGAATACTTCGGCAAGATTTCTTCCGCAAAACTGGATGCCGCCCAACTCAATTGGCCAAGCAGCTGATCAAGACCTATACCCGTCCGCTGGAGCTGGATAAGTTCACCGATAACTATGAAGCCGCGGTGCGGGAGCTGGTGGAAGCGAAATTGGCCAACAAGCCGTTGCCTAAGGAAAAGCCCGAGAAGGGCCGCGGCAAGGTCGTCGATCTGATGTCTGCCCTGCGTCAGAGCCTGGCGGCGAAACAGGCACCCAAAGCCTGCCAAACACGCGGCTAAGACCTCGCAGCCCCGCCGGCCAAACGCAAGTTGAAACTCGTTGCCGGCAAACGCAGCAAGACGGCGTAGCGACTCTTGCTGCGCGAAACTCCTCTCGCATCTTCACTTCCCCTGCTCTCTCTGTCTTTATCACTGTGCTATCTCCCGCAAGGCGGCCAGAAAGCGATCCACTTCTTCTGCCGTGTTGTAGTGGGCCAAACCTATGCGCAGAAAGCCGCCGTCTTTCTCTACATCCAGATGCTCGGTCAGGTTCAGCGCGTAGTAATTGCCATCCCAGGTGAAGAAGCCGCGCCGTCCTAGTTCGGTTGCCAACTGCAGTGGCGTATGGCCTGCGATGCGTACCGCTACCGTGGGACAGCGCTCCTCGAATCGCTCAGGATCGCTGATGCCATAAAGCTTGAGCCCGGGGATCTTCAAGAGCCCGGAAATGAGGCTTTCGACCAGGATCCGCTCGTGCTTCTGAATTGCCTTCCAGGCGGTGAGCAAGGCGATACGGCGGGCGGACGGGAGGGATCGATGTGCCGTCCCAGATCGGCAAGGTAGTCAACACAGGCGGTAATCCCGGCGATGCACTCGTGGTTCAGCGTGCCCCACTCCCAGTTAAGGGGAACCGCATGGGTATTGGCCGCGACCTTGTAAGGCTGCAGGCGCGTGAGATGCTCGCTGCTTGCCATACAGCACGCCCATGTGGGGGCCGAAGAATTTGTAAGAGGAGCAGACCAGGAAGTCGCAATCGAGGGCGCGAACATCGATGGGACCGTGCGGGCGCGTAGTGCACAGCATCGATGTAGGCCATGGCTCCGACGCGATGCGCCATACGAACCACTTCTCTTACGTTGTTGATCGTTCCCACAGCATTCGAGGCGTAACCCACGGCTACCAGCTTGGTGCGGCTGGTGATCTTTCGCGCCAGATCATCCATGTCGAGAGTGCAGTCCTGGTCATGAATTTCGGCCATGCGAATCGGTGACGCCGCGTTCCTCGAGAGCCACCCAGGGGGAAAAGTTGGCTCCATGATCCAGGCGAGTGACTACGATCTCATCTCCCGGATTCAGTTCGCGGCCGATCGACCGGCTGATGGCAAAGGTCAACGAGGTCATATTTGCGCCGAAGACCACCTCTTCCGGATCGCAGGCAAGAAAGTCCGCCATGGCGGCACGGGCGCCGACAAGCATGGCGTCGGTACGTTGGCTGGTGGCAAAGACGCCGTCTGTGTTGGCATTGCTGGTGCGCAAATAATCGGAGATTGCGTCGATGACGCGTTGCGGAACTTGCGTCCCGCCTGGTCCATCGAGAAAAACAGCGGGATGTCCGTTGACGGTTTGCGACAGAGAAGGAAATTGGGCGCGGACCCAGGCTGAATCGAGTGGGCCGGCGGCCCCCTTGCGTGGCAACGGAGAAGTTCGGGTACGGATGCTGCGGAGGGAGGCATATCCTTGGTCTTCATAGTCAATTCATTCTCGAGGTCGCGAAAGGCTTAGGGAGAAAGTACAGGTTACGGGATGAGAGTCACGGGAGCAGATAGATGAGTTTTTCTGTGAGCCGGCTTTCACGGTTGATTTGACCTGCGTCTACTCATCCTCTACCATGTGCTCTCCCGGCTAGCAATTCAGATTAAAACACCAAGGTGGGCTTGTATCAAGAGCGATACACAATACAGCACGCCCCGCGCTCGGGACACTTGCTGCGCATGCTCGGTGCAGGCTTTGGCATCGCTGTCGGTGTCGGAACCACGATCGGCTCCGGCATTCTGCGCACCCCTGGGGAAGTCGCCGGCCATCTGGTAGCGCCTCACTGGTGCTCACGGTTTGGATCCTGGGAGGAGTCTACGCACTTCTCTGTTGCAGCTCAGTGACGGAACTCGCCACCATGCTACCCAACTCGGGTGGGTTTTACGCATATGCCAGCCGGGCGTTCGGACAACGAATCGGGTTCGTCGTTGGCTGCCTGAATGCGATGGTGGAATCGGTCGCGATGGCCTACCTGTCAGTGGCGTTGGGAGAGTTTGCCGCTGGGCTGTTTCCCCGTCTTGCGGGGCACGTCCAATTGGTAGGCGTCACGCGGCTTGATCTTGCTGACGCTGTTAAATTGGATCGGCCTGCGGCCGGGCAGCCGGGCGCAGGAATTTACCAGCGCGGCCAAAGCTCTCGGACTTATCGGACTGGTCATCGCCTGCTTCGTCTCCCCCGCTGCTTCCGGCGCCTCCGTGGTCACGAAATTTTCCATCCCCGGACACAGCCTCTTCCTGGGACTGATTCTTGCCCTGCAAGGCGTCGTCGTTACCTACGACGGTTGGTACGCACCGATTTACTTTGCGGAGGAAGATCAAGACCCCTCGCGGAACCTGCCCCGCTCCATGATAGGCACTGCGCTCACCTGCACCGCCATTTATCTGCTGGTGAATGCTGCTTTACTCCACACATTAGGAATGGGCCATCTCGCAGGTTCCAAGTTGCCGGCCGCGGATGCCGCTATGTTGGTCTTCGGCAGCTACGGAAGACAGTTCATTCTCCTCATCTCCGTGGTTGGGGTGCTCAGCACCATCAACGCGGGGCTGATGCTCACGCCGCGCATTCTTTTCTCCATGGCTCGCGACGGACTCCTGCCGCAAAGCGTGACCAGCGGTGAATAAGGGAGGGACTCCCACGGTGGCCCTCTTCCTTTGCTCGTTCGCCAGCATCATCCTGGTGCTCACGGGCACGTTCGAGTCGTTGATTGCCATAGCCGCGATCCTCTTCGTGGCCAACTATCTGCCGGTTTTCGCCGCCTTGCTGGTTCTGCGCAGAAGAGAACCGGATCTTCCCCGCCCCTACAAGGCGTGGTTTTATCCGTGGACCACGCTGTGCGTTCTCATCGCCTCGGCGGCTTTCCTGATTGGATCGGTGATTGGCGATCTGCGACACAGCCTGTTCACCGTGATCCTCATCCTACTGAGCTATGTTGCCGCTCTCCTCATCACGCGCAGGAAAGCGTAAAGCCCCGCTCGTAGGAGACGTATTCAAGCATGGCAAGCAAGACAAGAAAGCGCCAGGGCGCAAGGCGGCTCAATCGTCCTCCAGCCTCGTCGATGAGCAACTGGAGCGCTATCGCGCGATGCGCGACTTCAGCAAGACAGCCGAACCAAGCGGCAAGGACGGTGGCAAGACGCGGCCGGCTAAGACCGGAGTCTCTGCCGTTCGTCATTCAGAAGCATGCCGCCACCCGCCTGCATTACGACTTTCGCCTCGGGTTGCACGGGGTTCTGAAGAGTTGGGCGGTGACCAAAGGGCCGAGTTACGTGCCCGGCGATAAGCGCCTGGCGGTGCAGGTCGAAGATCACCCCATGGAATACGGCGGCTTCGAAGGCACCATTCCCAAGGGCCAGTATGGCGGCGGCACGGTGATGCTGTGGGATGAAGGCACCTGGGAACCGCTGGGCGACGCGGACGAAGCGCTGGCCAAAGGCAATCTCAAGTTCATCCTTCACGGCAAGAAACTGCAGGGCAAATGGGTGCTGGTGCGCATGGGCGGAAAGGCCGCGAACGAGGCCAAGCCGAATTGGCTCCTGATCAAGGAACATGACGAGTACGAACAGACCGCGGAGGACGAGCCGATCGTCGAGAAGGAGCCCAACAGCGTCCTCACCCAACCGCGACATGGAGGCCATTGCCCGTGACGGGGATCATGTGTGGCAATCGAATCGGCCGGAGACCTCCAGCCCGGCACAAGATCAGCGCAAACCGCGCGTGTCCCCTTTCGCCCCGGCCGAGCTGCCGGGAAAGAAGGAAGCTCTGCCGGCGTTTATTCCTCCGCAGCTGGCCTCGGAAGCAGCCGCGCCGCCGGTGGGAGAGCACTGGGTCCATGAGCTGAAGCTGGATGGCTATCGCATCCAGGCGCACATCGACAAAGCCGGCAAGGTTCGCCTCTTCACCCGCAGCGGGCTGGACTGGACGCATCGCATGCCTGCTGATTGCGCGCGAGTTAGGCCGGCTTTCCGTCGAGAGCGCCATTCTGGATGGAGAGGTCGTGGTGCTCGACGCAGACGGGCAAAGCAGCTTCGCCGACCTGCAGGCGGCCTTTGAGGAGGGCGCGTCCCATCCTCTGACCTACTTCGTCTTCGACCTGCTGCACCTCAATGGGCATAATCTTCGCCAGGAACCGCTTGCCGAGCGCAAGCAGATCCTGGCGCAGATGCTCGATAGCCTGCCGGAACACGAGGTCGTCCGCTACGGCCAGCATATCGAGACCGAGGGCGCGCCGATCTTCGCCGAGGCTTGCCGGCTGGGCGCGGAGGGCATCGTCTCCAAACGCTCCGACAGCGCGTATACCTCAGGCCGCAGCAAGTCATGGATCAAGATCAAGTGCGTTCGCCGGCAGGAGTTTGTGATCGGAGGCTTTACCAAGCCTGCGAATGGAACCGAGGGCATCGGCGCCCTTGTGCTGGGCTATTACGAGGACAAGAAGTTGATTTATGCGGGCCGGACGGGCACTGGTTTCACCCAGGTCAACTCGCGCAAGCTGCGCAAGCAGCTGGAGGCCATGCGGCAAACCAAAATGCCCTTCGTGGAGGTGCCGGCCGCGGCGGCCAAGGGTGCCCTCTGGGTGCGGCCCGAGCTGGTGGCGGAGGTTCAGTTCAGCACCTGGACTGCCGATAACCTGGTGCGCCAAGCCAGCTTCAAGGGTCTGCGGGAAGACAAGAAGGCGGCGGAAGTGCGGCGCGAGGTTCCGGATCCGAGTCTTGCGACCAAGACGGCGCCAGCGCCGCGACGAACCGGCCGCGTCACCACAGAGTAAACAGAGCCGGCCCGATCCGCGACTAAGGCCGCCGCCGCCAAGCTTGGCTTCCGGGTGACTCATCCCGATAAGATTGTCGATCCGGAGACGGGGGTCACCAAGCAGGCATTGATCGACTACTACCTGGCGGTCGCGCCGCGCATGCTGCCCCACGTCACCGGCAGGCCTCTTTCCCTGGTGCGCTGCCCGAACGGCGCGGGACAGAAATGCTTCTATCAAAAGCAGCTGGGACCGGGAATGCCGCCTGGAATCGAAGGGGTTGAGATTCCCGAAGGCCAAAGGCGACGCCACCGAGACCTACGTCACCGTGCATAGTGCGGAAGGCGCTGGCCGGGCTGGCGCAGATGAATGTGCTCGAAATACATCCCTGGGGATCGACCAATGCTCGACCTCGAGCACCCCGACCGCATCATCTTCGATCTCGATCCGGACGAGGCGGTATCCTGGCCAACGCTTTGTGAAGGCGCGCTGGAGGTGCGGGAGCGGCTTAAGAAATTAGGGCTGCAGAGCTTTGTCAAGACGACCGGCGGCAAAGGCCTGCATGTGGTGGCGCCGATCCGGCCCACGCTCGACTGGGAGCGGATCAAAGCGTTCACCCATGCCTTTACGCTGCAGATGGAGCAGGACAACAGCAAGCTCTACATCAGCAAAATGACCAAGGCGGCGCGGAAGAACAAGATCTTTGTCGACTACCTGCGTAACGAGCGGGAAGCGACGGCGGTTGCTCCCTACTCCAGCCGCGCTCGACTGGGGATGGCTGCGGCGCTGCCTTTGGAGTGGGCTGAACTCAAGTCGTCAAAGGCGCCTAAGTTCCTGATTGCCCGAGTTTGCTGACTGGAGCGACCGGCTGCGCAAGGATCCGTGGAAGGCCATGCTTTCGAGTGAGCAGGAGATTCCGGCGGCGCTCTTTGCTGGACAGATGAGACGGTACTTGGCAAGACTGTAGGCAGTGGTGACTCGGTCCTTCAACGGCGACTGGTCCAGCGGGTGAAATCCGCAGTTGCTCGCGAGCTAAACAGCGAATTGTCGGGGCACCCAGAGTTTCATCCGTCGGGCCAGTAGACGCAGTTAGGATCCTACGCTGCTAGTAAATGCGGAAGTTCACTTCGATGTTTACTTCCACGGGCACGGGTTTGCCCTGCAGGGTGGCGGGCTTGAATTTGTATTGCTTCACCGCCTCCACCGCCTTTTCATCCAGCCCCATGCCCAGGTGGCGCACCACCTGAACCCGCTGCGGGTTGCCCTGCGCGTCAACGATCAAAGAGACCACGCAGACGCCCTGATACTTCGCCCGGCGGGCCTCGTCAGAAAACTCCGGGTCCGGCGCAAACATCAGCTGCGGGGCAGAAACGCCGCCACCCACGTGGTAGAGGCCGCCGCCGTAGCCGCCGCCCTCACCCGGACCATATCCGTTCCCCTTGCCCGACCCAATGCCGCCGCCCGACCCGGTACCCATGCCCGCTCCGCTGCCGCTGCCGTTGGAAGCCGGACCAACCACGCTGGTCCGCGGGTCTCCCAGGTTGGGCAGGTTGTTGTTGGGCAACTGGATGTCCTTGGGCATCATGATCGCCGGATCGGCCGCCAGCTTGGGATGGTCGTTCTTGATCACCATCGGCGGCACGATCGGCTGCTCCTCGAACTTGGGCAAACGCCCCTTGGGCGCCTGCAGAATGTCGTGGGAGCCGCCGCCACCGCCACCACCCATCTGCGGTCCCTTGGGGGCAATGGGCATGTATTGGGGCACGTCGATGTTGGTCAGCAGCTGGTTCTTCTTGGTCACTGCCTTCTTGACCGCGAGGAACGCCCACAGGATCAGCGGCGATGATCACCACGTGCAGGCCGATCGAAATGATGGAGGAGGCGCGACCCCGCTTCTCCTTCATCGGGTCGATGACCGCGAATCGGCTTGGACGTCAGTACAAGCGGCGGAAGCTTCCTGGGGTAAAGGAGGTCATAGATGTTGCCGGCAATCGTCTTCCACGCCGGCTCATCAATGATCTCGGCAAGCAACTTGGGCTCTCTTGGCTGATCGCGTTGGTCCAGCTCCGGAGGTAACAAAACCTGATTGGCCATAGAACTTATGAGAAAAGAGGGCGTGTAAGCCTCTCTCCGCCTATCTCCTCATTATGGACGACTCTCGCCCGGCTTGTCTCTCTCCAGGAATACGGAGCCCGTATCTGTTGAAGATCCATTAAAAAGTATTAGACACCTTTTTCCGGCTTGAGGTAAGCCGCTCGTTAACTTTTACGATCAACGAGACATTTAGCCCCGCAGGCATCCTCTTTGGCGTGGCAAAGATACAATAAGAGTTTTGCTCGTTTTTCGACTGGAGAAACAATGCCGGCTCCGCCCGAACTCAAGGCGACTCTCAACCTACCCCAAACCGACTTCCCCATGAAGGCAAATCTGCCCCAAAGCGAGCCCAAGCGGCTGGCCGCCTGGGAGCAGGACGGGCTCTACGAGCAGATCCGCGCGGTGCGCCAGGATGCTCCCAGCTATGTGCTGCACGACGGCCCCCCCTACGCCAACGGGCCGCTCCACCTGGGCCACGCGCTCAACAAATGCCTGAAGGATTTCGTCGTGAAGTCGAAGACCATGGCCGGCTTCAATGCCCCCTACGTCCCCGGTTGGGACTGCCATGGCCTGCCCATCGAGATCAAAGTCGACGAAAAACTGGGCCGCAAGAAGCTGGAGATGCCGGCCGATCGCGGTGCGCCGCGCCTGCCGCGAGTACGCCCAGAAGTATCTCGACCTGCAGCGAGCGCAGTTCCAGCGCCTGGGCGTTTTCGGCCGCTGGAGCCACCCCTACTCCACCATGACGCCGGAGTACGAGTCCAAAATCATCGAAACCCTTTTTCACTTCCTGGAAAAGGGCTTTGTCTACAAGGGTCTGAAGCCGGTTCTCTGGTGCATGCACGACCGCACGGCGCTGGCCGAAGCGGAAATCGAATACGAGATGCACACCAGCCCCAGCGTCTATGTGCGCTATCGGCTGACCAGCCCTCCGGAGGCGATCGACGCCCGGCTCGGCGGAAAGCGGGTCTCGACCATCATCTGGACCACGACGCCCTGGACCCTGCCCGCTTCGCTGGCGGTGGCCTTCCATCCCGATTTCGAGTACGTGGCCCTCGAACAGGACGGGGAGGTCTACATCGTCGCCGAGGCCCTGGCGGCCGCCACCCGCGCTGCCTGCGGGCTGGAAGAGCGCCCAGGAGATCGCCCGCTTTCCCGGTTCGCGGATGGAGCGCGTCACCTTCGCCCATCCCTTCCTCGATCGCACGGTTCTGGGCGTTCTGGCCACCTACGTCACCACCGACCAGGGCACCGGCGCCGTCCACACCGCGCCCGCGCACGGCGTCGACGACTTCGCCACCGGCGCGCGCTATGGCTTGAGCCAGATATGCGACGTGGACGACGGCGGGCACCTGCGCCACGGGCTGCCGGAGTATGACGGGCTTTATCGTCTTCAAGGCCAACGAGCCCATCATCGCTCTGCTGGCGGAACGCGGCGCCCTGATGGGGCGGCAGGACGTCTATCACTCCTACCCGCACTGCTGGCGCTGCCACCGGCCGGTCATCTTCCGCGCCACGGAGCAGTGGTTTATCGGCATGGAAACGCCGATGATCGCGCGCGGACGGCTCGGTGACCACCTTCCGCCAGCGCGCGCTGGAGGAGATCGGACGGGTGAAATGGGACCCCCAGTGGGGGCAGGAGCGCATCGCCAACATGGTCGTCCTCCCGTCCCGACTGGTGCATCTCGCGGCAGCGGATCTGGGGCGTGCCCATCGCGGTCTTTCTCTGCCTCAAGTGCCGCAAGCCGCTGAACGATCCGGCGGTCAACCGGCGCATCGTCGAGCTCTTTGCGGCAGAAGGGGCCGATGCCTGGTACGTGCGCGAGCGCGGCGGAGATTCTGCCTCCGGGCACGACCTGCCCCTCGTGCGGCGCTGCGGCTGATTTCAAGAAGGAGATGGATATCCTCGACGTGTGGTTCGAGAGCGGCGCCAGCCAGGCAGCCGTTCTGGGCGTCGAAAAGGATCTTCCCTGGCCTGCCGATCTTTATATCGAGGGCGGCGACCAGCATCGCGGCTGGTTCCAGTCTTCCCTGCTCTGCGCCGTCGGCACGCGCGACGCCGCGCCTTACCGCATGGCCGCCACCTGCGGCTGGACGCTCGACGAGCAGGGGCGCGCCATGTCCAAGAGCCTGGGCAATGGCGTCGATCCCGTCGACATCGCGCAACGGCTGGGGGCGGAGATTGTCCGTCTCTGGGTGGCCTCGGTCGACTTCCGCGAAGATGTAGCCGCCAGCGAAAACCTGATGCAGCGGGTCGCGGAGACCTACCGCAAGCTGCGCAACACCTTTCGCTTCCTGCTGAGCAACCTGAACGGCTTTGAGCCCGAGAAGCATGCGGTCGCCGTGGGAGCAAATGCCGCCGCTCGACCGGTACATGCTGGCGCGCACGCGCGAGCTCACGGAAAAGATCCTGCGCTGGTATGAGGACTTTGAATTCCATCGCATCTATCACGCGCTCAATGAATTCGCCGTGGCCGAGCTGAGCGCGCTCTACATCGATGCGGTCAAAGACAGGATTTATACCTTTGCGCCGCAGAATCCCGCGCGCCGTTCCGCGCAAACCGTCTTGTGGATGATTGCCGAAGCGCTGGTGCGCCTGGTGGCGCCGCTGCTCAGCTTTACCGCGGACGAAATCTGGCAATACATGCCGGAGGTGAGCAACCGCCTGCCCAGCGTGCATCTGGAGCTTTTCCCTGAGCCGGCGAGCCTGGCGGCGACCATCGATGCGGAATTCATGAGCGACTGGGCGAGCTTGCTTCTGATCCGCGACGAAGCCCTGAAGAGCCTGGAGGAGGCGCGCAAGGCAAAGCAGATTGGCAAGGCGCTCGATGCCCGGCTGGTGCTGGAGGTTCCGGCAGACGATGGGCGCTCTGCTGGAGCGCTACCGGGGGAGCTTGAAAGAGCTGTTGAACGTCTCCCAGGTGGAAGTGCTGACCGGGCCGTCGCCGCAGGTCATCGCGACCACGCTGCCGGCCGATGGCACGAAATGCGAGCGTTGCTGGAACTACTCCGTGCACGTGGGTGAGGATTGGCGCTGGCCGACGGTCTGCGAACGCTGCTCGGCGGCGCTCGATCAGATGGGCGTTCCTCCGGAAGAAAGCGCATCCAGCGCATGACCAGCATCAGAAGGATTCCAGGGGCTGGCTGCTGCTGCTTTCGCTGCTCGTCATCGTCGCCGATCGAGTCACGAAATGGCTGGCGTCCACACGGATTGAGCTGGGCAGTCATCGTGGTGGTGATTGCCCACGTCTTCGCCATCAGTCACGTGGAAAACCCGGGCGCGGCGTTCAGTCTTGTTCAATGATTCGAGTTCGCCTGCGCGCGTGCGCTGGATGCTGCTTGTTTTTTCTCTGCTGGCGGCGGTTGCTGTGCTGGTTGCTTTGCTGAAGCTTGGCCGCAGAATCACCGCCACCACGGTTGCGCTGGCGCTGATCCTCGGAGGCGCTCTGGGCAATGCTTATGACCGGCTGCGGTTCGGCTACGTCATCGACTTTCTCGAAGTGCACATCGTTCACTACCACTGGCCGGACTTCAATGTTGCCGATTCGGCTATTGTGGTTGGCGGAATTTTGCTGCTTCTTCGATGCGTTGTTCAGCGGCAAGGAACAGCCGCCGGTGAGCGAGCCTGTATTCGTAACCATCACGGTTAGTTGAGCCTCGGATTTAGTATGTTCTCAAAGATCGAGTCAGGTCGACGGAAAGCATTCGAAGAAGTTCGTTTTGGCCCACGTACGCTGGTGCGAACATGGGGCATCCCTACGGAGTTGTGGGACCCGTAGCAGGCTTGAGGGTAAGACCAGCTCTATCCGCATCTCGCGAAAGACGAGCGAGACCCCGAATTTCCTGCACGCAGTACTGAAAGGACCGCGTGTGCGCATTTCATTAAGAAAGCCAGAATTGGCAGTTCGATCCGGAAAGGAAACAGCAGGTGCCTCAACTGCGCACGCTCACGGCCGGGATGACCATTCGTTGTGCGAATGGCGCTTGCCGTCAGGAAACCCATGGACTATAGAATCGTCATCCCGACCGGAGCGTAGCGTAGTGGAGAGACCTGCAGCTGCCTTCAAATCGTCTTCAGGTATTCCTTGGCTTTTGCCATTCGGGGAAGAGGCGCTCTTCGATCTGAAATTCGCGGGGATGCACGCAGCGGCGGCCTCCGCGCACCTTTACCGGATGCTTCAAGTGCAGCATCTCGTGGTAGAGCAGATACTCCACCGCGTAACGCGGAGTGTTCTTGCGGTCGAAGACGCGGCTGACGACAATCGTGTTGTGCGCCGGATCGTAGTGACCCAGGCTGCGCTTGGCCATGTGCCCACTCCAGGTGAGGAGCGGCCGGCCCATCAGCCCGTGAAAAAACCGGCGGTTGAGGCTCTCAAAAACCTCGTCCAGGTTGTAGTGCTGGCCCTGCGGCCCGAGCATCTTCTTGCGGCCGCGCGACTGGCGGATCAACTCCGTCTGCCGGATCACCGCTTCGCTGGAAGCAAATCTGCGATAACGAGTGGTTTGCACCGCATTCAGCGGCTTGCGGTAAAGCTTGGCCAACAGGATATGAGCGATGGCCCGCAGAACACTTTCCGGCGCGCCCTCCAGCAGATCCGATAAGTGCACGTGCACTCGTCCCTCGCGCAATCGGATGGTGGTGTTCAGGCTGGTAAAGCGGCGGAAACGAATCTCAAGAGAAGGAATCGGAGCGCGCGGCCGAAGGGCACGGTACTCTTCTGCAAACAGCAAGTGCAATTCGGAATTCACCGCCTTCAGCCTAGCAGGACTTGACCTGAGGCAAACGGTTGCGCAGAAGCAGAAGCACCGTTCACCTGTTTCTGATTCTCTCCTGCTTTTTCTGCTGCCTTTTCTTCTTTCTTCTTCTCGGCGAAATATTTCTCTTCGTCGGCGAGCATCTGCGCGGCCGCCTCATGCACGCTCTGGTTGGACATCGATGCGCCGTCTTGCGCACAAAGTCGTATTGGGTGCTGGGTTTGGGCTCGTTCAGCACGGTTCGCCCATTCGGCCGCTCTTGTCGACGATCTCTTTGAGCACCTTGCGCAGATCGGCATGCTGCTCGTTAAAGTTGTCCATGTTGTCCTGCAGCTCATCGGAGAGCCGCGTGAACTCATCGAACAAGTTGTGCATGCGCACAGTCTTGTTCTGCGCGATGGGCATCCGCATTGAGGTCGTGGATTCCTTTGGCCCGCTCGTCGACGTATCCGACGAAGAGCTTGATCCGCTCCAGGGGCTGGTCTCCGGCCTCGCGCACGTCTTCGATCTGCTGATCGGTTAAGGGGTCTTTTTTAGACTGGGCGAAGAGCGGCGGAGCAATTGCCAGCAACATCCAGACGCCCGTGATGGCCACGGTTCTCTTCATCGCAAGTAAACGGGGAGTTATTTCTTGAAGACCTGCATCATCAGCTCGGTTTGCACCTGCTCCAGCTGCTTCAAGGTCGCCTGCAACACCTGCCGATCCTCATAGGAAGCGGCGTTGAGGATACCGTTCAGCCGAAACGATGTATGCCGCATCAGCTGCTCGGCATTCTTCATCTTCTTGCCGTCCTCGGCGACACCCATGTGGATCTTCTCCGCATACTTCTGCACCAGCTGCAGTGTCGCCGAGGCATCGATCATCATCGCCGGAGCTCAGTTGCTGCCCGGCGAGTTCGGTCATCTGGTGCACCAGTTCCGCATAGAGAAAACATTGATCTTTGGGTTGGGCCTGGTCGGCCTTGGCCATGAGCGCGGCCATGGCCTGCGGATCGACAACTCTTTCATCGACGGCGAAGGCGCGGGCACAGGAAAGGTTGAAGGCTAGAGCAGAAACGGCGAGGGTCGTGGCCACGAACCGCATAGGGCACCTCTCGGAGGGCTTACGGAACGTCTTGCGTTAATGACTTCCACCAAGAGCAACGAGTCGATGCTTGGCTTGCCATTCCTGGTCGGGGAACTTGCCGTCGGCAGCGGCGAGGAATTTGCGGTAGTACTCCTGCGCTTGTTTCGACAGATGCAGGTTATCGTACGAGGTTGCCCAAAGGAAGTAAGTAGCTGGAGTCTCTGCAAATATTTTGCTCTCATGGAAAGAGCGTGCAGTGCTACTTGAATACTGCTTGTTTTCCGATGCAGCGAAAGCCAGGCCGCTCCAGGCGTCCCCGTCGTCGGGTTTGAGCTTGACCGCCCGCTCCAGCACCTTCTGGGCCTGGAGATAAAGCCTCTCCCGGATCAGGTTTTCGCCCTGCGCGGCCAGAATTTCCTCATCGTCCGGGGTGGGCCAGCGCCATCCTGGCATAGATCGGATCCGCCTTTTCGGGATGGCCGGCCTGGGAATAGGCGTCGGCCAGCATCTGGTCGACCGAGGCATTGCCCGGCTCCAATTGGCGCAAAGTCTCGAGCACCGGCAACGCCTCGTCGTTCTTGCCCTGGGCGAGCAAAGCAGTGGCCAATTGCGCGTTCAGCCCCGGATCACGGGGATCGCGCTCCAACGCGCTCTTGAGCAGCGGCTCGGCGTCGCCGTACTTCTGTTGCTTGATCAGCAGCTGGGCCAGCCCGCCGTTGGCCGCCGACTGCCAGGCTCGCCGAGGCCGCCGGATGGCCCGCCAGCAGGCGCTGGTAGGCGGTCTGCGCCAGTTCCAGGTCGCCATTGGCTTCGGCGATCTGGGCCGTCAGCAGCAGGTCGTCCGGGGTTTCCGGGCTGAGCTTGAGCGCAGCCACCAGGGCATCCCGGGCCGCGGTCGGATCGCTGGTGCGGTCCAGCTCGGCCAGCGTCCGGAAGGCCTCTGCCTGGGCTGCGGGGTTGGGCGGATCCGGAGTCAGCAGCGTCGCCTGCTCGCAGTTGCTCCCGGGCCTCATCGTACTTCGCCTGGTGCGCCAGCAACAGCCCCAGAGCCAGCCGCGCCTCGAACTGCTTTGGGTCCGCGGCGATGGCCTTGCGGTAGTCGGCGGCGGCGGCATCCTCGTGGCCGCCGGCATCCTCCACATAGCCAAGGTCGAAGAGCGCGCGGGCATCGCCCGGATTCTGGCTCAGATACTTCTCCAGCAGCGGCCGGGCGCCCTCGAAATCCTGCTGCTCGATCTTGCTTTCGGCCGCTTCCCGCTCAGGCTTGGCCGCGACGTCCCTTGGCGCCGGACAGTCGCGCTGTCCGGAGCCTGGGTTCCCGGCGGGAGCTGATTCTGCGCCTGGCCGCTCGCTGCCGCCAGCAGCACCGCCGTGAGCCAAGACGCAGAGATACGCGATAAGCCTCATTGCCCAGCCCGCACCTCTTGCGCCGCCAGCGCAAGCCCCAGCCAATAGTCCGGTATGGGAGCCGGGCGTCTGCGCCACCTGCTCCGGCGTTCCCGCCGCCACCACCTGGCCGCCGCCCGCACCCGCCTCCGGACCCAGGTCGATCACCCAGTCCGCCGACTTGATCACGTCCAGGTTGTGCTCGATCACCACCAGCGAGCCGCCGGCGTCGATCAGCCGCTTGAAGGCGGTCAACAGCTTGCTCACATCGTCGAAGTGCAGTCCGGTGGTCGGCTCGTCCAGGATGTAGAGCACCCGGCTGCCGGCCTTCTTCGCCGTCCCGTTGCCGGCTCGTCCGGCGGCGCTGCGCCCCAGGGAAAGATGCGCCGCCAGTTTGACCCGCTGCGCCTCCCCACCCGAGAGCGTGGTCGCCGACTGGCCCAGCCGCACATATCCCAGCCCGACCTCGTCGAGGACCGCCAGCTTCTCCAGGATCCGCGGTCTGGCCGGTAAAGAAGCGCAGGGCCTCCTTGACGGTCAGGTTGAGCACGTCGTGGATGCTCTTGCCCTTGTACTTCACCTCCAGCACGCTGGCCTTGTAGCGGGTTCCATTGCACTCCTCGCAGGGCAGCTCGACATCGGCCAGGAACTGCATCTCCACCGTCACCGTGCCGTCGCCTTCGCAGACGTCGCATCGTCCTCCGGGCACGTTGAAGGAGAAGTGCCCGGCGGTATATCCCCGGCGCTGGGCCTCGGGCTGGGCCGCGAAAAGCTCGCGGATGGCGTCGAAGGCCTTGATGTAGGTAACCGGATTGGAGCGCGGGGTGCGCCCGATGGGCGCCTGGTCGACCAGAACGATGTCGTTCAGCCGCTCCGCTCCCTTGAGTTCCCGGTAGAGGTGCGAGGGGTCGCCGCCTTCGTTCTTTCCCAGCGCATGCGCCACCGCGGGGTAGAGCACGTCGTGCACCAGGGTGGATTTGCCCGAGCCGGAAACGCCGGTGATGCAGACCAGCATGCCCATGGGAATCTCGACATCGAGCCCGTTCAGATTGTGAATGCGCGCGCCGCGCAGCACCAGCTTCTCCCGCATCGGCTCCCGCCGCCGGGTGGGAATGGGAATGGTGAGCTGCCCGCTCAAGTAGCGGCCGGTGAGGGAGTCGGGATTTCTCTCCACCTCTTCCACCGTGCCCGAGGCCAGAATGCGGCCGCCCAACTCTCCCGCGCCGGGACCGAGATCGACCAGCCAGTCGGCGGCGCGAATCACGTCCGGGTCGTGCTCGACCACCAGGATGGTGTTGCCCAGATCGCGCAATTCTTCGAGGATGCGGATCAGCTTGGCGGTATCGCGGGTGTGCAGGCCGATCGACGGCTCGTCGAGCACGTAGAGCGCCCCCACCAGGCGCGAGCCCAGCGAAGTGGCCAGTTGGATGCGCTGCGATTCGCCGCCGGAGAGCGTGGAAGCGAGCCGGTCGAGGGTGATGTACTCCAGGCCGACGGCATCGAGAAAATGTAACCGCTGTTGTATCTCGACCAGAATGCCGCCGGCAATCTCCTGCTGCTGCCGGGTCAGGGTGAGACCCTCGAAGAAGCGCTTGCGCCTCGCGGATGGTGAGCGCGGCCACCTCGCAGATATTTCTGCCGTTGATGCGAACCGCCCGCGCTTCGGCGCGCAGGCGCGTTCCTTTGCAGTCGGGACACGTCGCGTAGCCGCGATACTTGCTCAGCATCACGCGCACGTGCAGCTTGTATTTCTTGCGCTCCAAGATAGGCGAAGAAGCCGTGGACGCCGAGAAAGGACCCGTGGCCATCGAGCACAAACTCCTGCTGCGCCGGCGGTCAGCTCTCTCCAGGGCGTGTCGAGCGGAATGCCATGCTGCACGCGCGGCCTTTCTGCAGCTCTGCCTGGTAGGGGCGATACTTGGGCCGAGTCCAGGGATCGATCGCGCCTTCGTTCAGCGTCTTCTGCTTGTCCGGGATGATCAGGTTGAGATCGAAGTCGATGGTGTTGCCGAAGCCCTGGCAGCGCTCGCAGGCGCCATACGGGTTGTTGAACGAGAACAGCCTGGGCTCGGGCTCGCGGTAGATGCGGTGGCAGAGCTTGCATTCAAAGGCCTGGGAGAAGCGCAGCCGTCTGGGCTCCGTCTCCGCATCCCGCGGAACCGTTTCGTAGACGATCTCCCCTGACTCGCGAAAGCCGATCTCGGCGGCATCCACGATCCGCGCCCGGTTCTCGGGCGAGACCACCAGGCGATCGACCAGCGCGTAGACGGCCTGCCGAAAGTCGAGATCGAGCAGCGACTCGGGGGTGGAGAATTCCACGATCTTGCCGTTCTGGTAAAGGCGATTGAAGCCGCGCGCGCGCAGTTCGGTGAGCCGCTCCTTGAACGCATCGCTGGGAAGGGCCGGGTTGACGGAGGTCTTGGCCGCGGCCTTCTTTGCGCCGCTTGGCGCTCGCAGTCTCAGCCTGGCCGTCCGCTTCGACCGCGACGCGCGGCTTCACGGGAAACAACGCGTAGAGCCGTGTGTCCCTCGCCCAGGGCCAGGATGGATGCGGCAATCTCATCCACCGTGTCGCGCCTGCACCACCCCGCCGCAAACGATGCAATGCGCCGTGCCGCAGCGCGCAAAGAGCAGACGCAGGTAATCGTAAATCTCGGTCGCCGTGGCCACGGTGGACCGCGGATTGCGGGTCGTGTTCTTCTGCTTGATGGCGATGGCCGGCGCCAGACCGTCGATCAGGTCCACGTCCGGCTTCTCGATGCGCTCCAGAAACTGCCGGGCATACGCCGAAAGCGACTCGACATAGCGGCGCTGGCCTTCGGCATAGATGGTGTCAAAGGCGAGCGAGGATTTGCCCGAACCTGAAACGCCGGAGATCACGGTGAGCTTGCCGTGGGGCAGATCGCAGTCGATGTTCTTCAGGTTGTGGGTTCGTGCGCCACGGATGATGATCTGATCGTTCAATGTCTCAACCGGCAAGCTCGCCGTGGACCTCCTCCGTAGGAGATTCGATCTCTGCCTCAAAACCGGCCTTGATGCGCGCCAGCATCTCCATCGGGTCGCGCTTCTCCGCTTGCTCGAAGGCAGCCGCGATGTGGCGGGCCAGGTCCGCCAGCATCATCCCCCAGGCTTCGGGTTCCTTCCACACGCCGACGCGCAGGCTGATGTGCTGATCCTGATGCGCGATCCAGACGCGCAGCAGTTCGAAGGATTTGGCGTCGGTTCGGGCAGGTTCGGGAACGCGAAGTTGATCGGATTGAGCCATGGTTCTCCTCTCGGTTGAGCGGTGCGGGCGACAGCGCAACACTTCGGCTGAACGCTCCTGGCCGGATCTTGAAGGGCAGTGAGTGGCTCTCAGCCGCAGCGAGCGTTACCTCATCAAGCCTGCAAAGTGTGGCTTTAGTGCCCTGTACGCTCGAGCGCCGTCTTCGCAGCCTGCCGGGATGCAGCTTCGATCGGCATCACCTCGGCAGCGCTCACCGTGGTGCTGTGGCGCCGGGCCCAGACGATGAGCAAAATGCCGGCGACGATCGAGCCCAGGCTGGCGACCTGAGCATTGCTCATGCCCCAGTAGATGCGCGGGATTGATGCGGATGAACTCCACCAGGAAGCGCGCCACGCCACTCAGCACCAGATATTCGCCGGTGATCTGGCCCAGCGGCGGAGTGCGACCGTCGCCGGATTTCGCCCCCCGCCGCCACAGATAGCCGGCAATCAGCAGGGCAACCAGCAGTTCATAAATCGGCGTCGGATGCACCCTCTGGGTGGTGGGAACAAGCCCGTGGGGAAAGCTCATGCCCCAGGGCAGACTGGGTGGGAATGCCGTAGTCGCCATCGCCGGAGACGAGGCAGCCGATGCGGCCCACACCATAGCCCACCGAGACGGCCGGAGCGGCCAGGTCCAGCATGCCCAAGCCGCCGATTTTCGCTTGCCGTCCCTGCCACACGAGCACCGCGATGCCGGCCAGCAGTCCGCCGAACCAGGCAAATCCCGCCCGGTCAAAGAGGACCTGGAACGGCTGGTGCATGAGCAACGCCGGATCTTCCAGTACATGCCATAGTTTGGCCCCGACCACGCCACCCACCGTGGTGTAGGCAGCCACGCCGACGGCGTCCGCATCGATGCCAAAACGGCGAAAATTGCGATAGAGCGTCCAGCAGGCACAGACGGACGCCAACCACAGGCAGAGGCCAAAGGTGCCAATGGAAAAGTGTCCGATGTGAATGAAGGGATACATGCGTGCGTCTGTTCTTTACAGTATAGCCGGGTGCTTTCTCTTGGCAGGGATCCGTGGAAGAATGACAGAGCCAATGAGAGAGCACGAGCACGACATGTTGTTCCGCCGCGAGGAGATCGCCGCCCGGGTGGCGGAAATCGGCGCGCAGATAAGCCACGACTTTGCCGGCGAGAGCATCCTGCTGGTAGGAGTGCTGAAGGGAGCCGCCGTCTTTCTTGCCGACCTGGCACGCAGCATCTCGGTCGAGACCACCTTCGACTTCGTGGCCATCTCCAGCTACAAGGGGGTAAAGACCAGCGGCGCGGTAAGATTGATCAAGGATTTGGATACTCCGATCGGGGGACGAAACGTGATCCTGGTCGAAGACATCCTGGATACCGGCCTGACCCTGGTTTTTCTGCGCAAGCTGCTGCAGCAGCACAAACCCAAGACCCTGAAGATCGCAACCTGCCTGGATAAGCCGGCGCGGCGTCTGGAAAAGATCGACGCCGACTATGTAGCGTTCACCATTCCCAATCATTTCGTCGTCGGTTACGGAATGGATTACCAGGAGCGCTTTCGTAACCTGCCCGACATCCGCATTTTTAATCCGGATGAAGCACCAAATTCACATTGATCTTTGCCAGCGGAAGGGCATAGAGTCCCACCGGAGCCTACCCAGGAGAAGGGAGCCTGTTTCATGACCATGAAACTGTTGCAGCCGGAGATCGATCACGACTCTGGATATTTTGACGTCGCTGGATTTGCCACCGCTGCCTTGGCGAGCGCACCTGCCCTGGCCGCGGTTTTCGACCACACTTTGCTGAAGCCGGAGGCGACCCGGGATCAGGTGGTGAAGCTATGTGAGGAGGCGGCCGCCTTCCGCTTTGCCTGTGCCATGGTCAACCCTGCGTGGGTTTCGCTGGCGCACTCGGTCATGGCGGGAAGCGGCGTGCCGGTGGCGTGGTGGTCGGCTTTCCCGCTGGGAGCCAATCTCGCCACCACCAAGCGCGAAGAAGCCCTGGCGCTGATTAAGCTGGGCGCGCACGAGCTGGACATGGTGATGAATCTGGGCCTGCTGAAGTCGGGCATGAACGCGCTGGTGGAGCAGGATATTCGCGGAGTGGTGCAGGTGGCGCACGAAGCCGGCGCGCTGGTCAAGGTGATTCTGGAAACCTCGCTGTTGAGCGTGGAAGAGAAGCTGCGCGCCTCCGAGCTGGCGCTTGGCCGCGGGCGCCGATTTCCTCAAGACCAGCACCGGCTTTTCTACCGGCGGAGCCACGGCGGCCGATGTTGCGATCCTGCGTGGCGTGGCCGGAAATCGCTGCGGAGTCAAAGCTTCCGGCGGCATTCGCACCCTGAGCGATGCCCGCGCCATGCTGGAGGCGGGCGCCACCCGGATCGGCGCCAGCGCCAGCGTCGCCATCCTGCGCGAGTATCAGAACGAAGCAGCTGAACCCCGCGAGGTTGGCGTGAAGGACGTCAGGTCCGTGAATGGATAGGCGACGAACCCGCCACCACGACTAAGGCCGCTGAATCTCTGGATGCCGGAGCCTTGTCGCGGTGTTTCCACAAACGGGTACACGAGCGAGTCGTGACAGCACATGCCTGTGGACCGCGCTTCGCAGTCCGCTCTGAAAGACCCGCTGTCCCCGCGACTGGAAAAGTCCGGGCCTGCGCACAGCTTCGTTACCGGCACGCAATCCCCTACTGACACCAGCTTCCTGGCCGACCGAAATGCTCTATGATGACTCGATATTTGTATGACTCCTCCTCGCGACCAAGACGACGCCGAAGCCGAGAAAAAACCGGCGCAAGCCATTGCTACGCAATCGTTTGAAGGCGATTACCGTCCCAGCTCGGAAGCTCCGCCGCTGCCCGGCTCGGTGCGGGTGGACCCGCTGCAGACCGAGTTCCTCATGCGGCTGGCCAATGCCCTCAATACCACCCTCGATCTGCAAACCCTGATGCATCGCACCGCGGACCTGGTGCGCGCCGTCATCGACTACAAGATCTTCGCCATCCTGCTCCTGAATGAGCGCACCAACGACCTGCGCATGCGCTTTCAGATCGGCCACACGCCCGAGGTCGAGCGGCTGAGGATCCGCGTGGGCAAGGGAGTCGTCGGCCGGGCCGCGGAGCAGCGCGAATCCATTCTGCTGAGGATGTGCGGCACGGCAGAAAACTACATCAGCGCCAATCCCGATGTCCGCTCGGAGTTGGCGGTGCCGCTGATCGTGAAGAACCGGGTCATCGGCGTGATCGATCTTCAATCCGAGCAGGTCGGCTATTTCCAGCCGGAACACCGCCGTTTGCTGGAGCTGACCGCCTCCCGCGTGGCCCAGGCGATTGAGAATGCGCGCCTCTACACCCGGGTGGCCCGGCAGGCGCAGACGCTGGCGGTGCTCAATGAAATCGCCCGCGAGGTTACCTCGATTCTCGATCTCGATCCCCTGCTGGAGCGCATCGGGGAACTGCTGCGGCGGCTCATCGACTACCAGATGTTCAGCATCCTGCTGCTGAACGAGCGGGAGCAGGTGCTGGAGATCCAGTATGCGGTGCGCTTTGGCCACCCGGTGGTGCCGTCGGAGAAGGTCCCGCTGGACCGCGGCCTGGTGGGGACGGCGGTGCGCGAGCGCCGGCTGATCCACGCCGGGGACGTGCGCAAAGATGCGCGCTACTACATGGTGAATCCGGAGACCCGCTCGGAGATGGCGGTGCCGCTGCTCTACAAGGGCAAGGTGATCGGCGTGCTCGACCTGGAGCATGTGCGGGTCAACTACTTCAACGACGATCACCAGCGCACCCTGGTGACGCTGGCCTCGCAGATCGCCGTGGCCATCGAGAATGCCCGGCTCTACCAGCGGGTGACGCAGCAGGAACAGCGGCTGGAGCACGATCTCGACATGGCGCGCGAAGTACAGTTGCGGCTGCTGCCGCCCACGCCGTCGCGCAAGCCGCACGCCGAGTTCGCCACCAGGTTTCTGCCCGCGCGCACCATCGGTGGAGACCTCTACGACTTCCTGCCCTATGACGACCAACTGCATCGGCATCGCCATGGGAGACGTCAGCGGCAAGGCGGCCCCGGCCGCGCTCTATGCGGCGCTGATCAGCGGGATCATGCGCGCGGCCACCAGCCAGGCCCTTTCTCCTGCCGCCATGTTGAAACAGCTGAACGACTCGCTGCAGGAACGCAAGATGGATGCGCAATACGTGACCATGGTCTTCGCCGTCTGGAACGATGAGAAGCAGACGCTGCAGATCGCCAACGCGGGCGCGGTGCAGCCGCTCTTCTGCCGCGCAGGACAGGTGGAAACGGTGCAGGCCGAAGGATTTCCGCTGGGCATGTTCAAGGACGTCAGCTACGAGGAATTCACGCTCTCCACCCGCCCCGGCGACGCGATCGTCTTCTTCAGCGACGGAATTGTGGATGCGGTCAACGAGAAGGAAGAGATGTTCGGCACGGAGCGGCTGATCGAGCTGGTCGCCAGCCAACTCAAGAACACGGCAGAGGGCATGGTGGACGCGATCTACCAGGAACTCTCCGCCTTCCAGGGCGGCGTCGAGCGCTTCGATGACGAAACCGTCGTGGTGCTGAAGGTTCTGAACCCGGCCCGGGTTAGGATAAGCCTTGGAGTTTCAACTCATTGCCTGACCGGAGCCTGAAGATTGACGACACCCTGAAATCGAAAACACGCGATCATCCATCCGGCGCGCAACCTGCTCGGCACCCTGCGCCTGCCGGGCGATAAGAGCATCTCCCACCGCTATGCCCTGCTGGCGGCGCTGGCGGAAGGCGCCAGCCGCTTTCATAATTTTTCTACCGGCGCGGATTGCGCCAGCAGTCTCGCCTGCATGCAGCAACTGGGCGCCAAGGTGACCCGCTCAGGAGATACGGTCGAGGTCGAGGGCTGCGCCGGCAGTGTTGACTCCGCCGGGCGCGCTGCTGGACTGCGGCAACTCCGGCTCCACCATGCGCATGCTGTCGGGACTGCTGGCCGCGCAGGCGGGCGATTTCACCCTGCAGGGAGACGCCTCGCTGAACCGCAGACCGATGGAGCGGGTGCGCAAGCCGCTGCTGGAGATGGGCGCGGCCATCAACTTGCACGATGGTCATGCGCCGGTCGAGATTCAGGGCGCGAAGCTGCGCGGGATCGCCTACCGCACGCCGGTGCCCAGCGCCCAGGTGAAGACCGCATTGCTCTTTGCCGGATTGCAGGCCGAGGGCACGACCACGGTGAGCGAAGCGGTGCGCACACGCGACCACGGCGAACTGGCATTGCGCGCCTTTGGAGCCGAGATTCGGCGAACGCACTGACTCGGTGACGATCGCCGGCGGCCAGAAGCTGCACGGGATCGAAGCTACGGTGCCGGGAGACATGTCTTCGGCGGCTTTCTTCCTGTGCGCTGCTGCGCTCTTTCCGGAATCGAGCCTGGTGCTTGATCAGTTGGGCATGAATCCCACCCGGGCGACGCTGCTCGATGTGTTGACCGCCCTGGGAGCGAAGATCAGCGTGCTGAACCTGGAAGAGAACCAGGGCGAGTTGATCGGCAGCGTGCAGCTGGCGGCGCCGCCGCAAGGCCTGGGCAGCACGGAGATCCGTGGATCGCTGGCGGCGCAGTTGATCGATGAGCTGCCGGTGCTGGCGGCGATTGCGCCGTACACCCGTGGAGGCATCCGCATTCGCGATGCGCGCGAGTTGCGGGTGAAGGAGAGCGATCGCATCGCGCTGGTGGCGAGGAATCTGCGCGCGATGGGCGCCGAGGTGGAGGAATTCGAGGACGGCCTCGATGTGCCGGGAGGCCAGCAGCTGCACGGCGCGGTGGTCGATTCGGGCGGCGACCATCGCATCGCCATGGCTTTTGCCGTGGCTGCTCTGCGCGCCGAGGGGGACACGCTGATCCTGGGAGCGGATGCGGCGGCGATTTCATTTCCTGAGTTTTTTGCATTGCTGGAGCATGTCACGGAACGTTAGTCATGTTACCGAGGAGTCGGGCGCGATGATCTCGAGACGCGGATTCATGGCCGGGACCGGCTCCGTCGTCGCCGGTGCCATGGCTGCAGAGGCCCTAAACGCGATCGGAGAAAGCGATGCGGCTCGGGGGTCCCTCTTCGTGAAATCGGATGACCCGGCGGTGCTGGCCAAAGCGCATCGTGATCTTGGCTATCGCGCGCCTATGCCCCGAGCGACCTTTCCGTAAACGACAAGGATCGGATTGCAGGCCTGGTCGGGAATTTGCCCGCCAGGACGTGGTGATTGCGAGGTGGCCTGGAAGACACGAGAGACCGGAGATGGGGCACGTCCGTGGAGCATGTCACTGCGGAAGACTGGGTGGCGCGAAATTGCGTCGATATCGCCATCGCAATGCGTCTGATCGCAACCGGTCGCGGAAAACCAGGAATCTGAGCCAGGAATTTATCGACCACGGTGGAAAACTGCCGCAAGCTGATGTCGGTGACTACGCGCACTGAACAGTGGTGAGCTTTTCCACGGCCGACGAGTACGTCCGGCAAGGCGGTCGCAAGGCTTTGGGTCACCTGGATGTGTGCAACACCATGAATAGTCCGTTCGCTTGTACAACAACAGGAGGGGATACGGGAGTGCTTTGCCAAGCTCGGCCCATGGATAAAATCCTGCCAGCGAAAGATCTGAAGTGGGGACCAGGTGTCGCAGGTTTGGATCCAGGAAGGATTCCCGGAACCGGGTTGATTGACTACAAGACGTTATTGCAGGAATTGTCGCAGCTGGGGACGGATGCGCCGCTCATGTTGGAGCATCTGCACAGCGAAGCGGAGTACACGAAGGGCGGCAGTATATCCAGGGCGTTGCGACGTCGCGGGTCTTTCCTTCGGCGGTTGATTGCTTGATGTCACTTTGATGTGATACAATTGTGTCAGATCGAGGAACTGCAGGTCTCCTCGATTATCCTATCGGCACAGGCTGTGCCAGATAGCGAAGTATTGCGGCGGTGGCGGGGTGTTAGGCGCCGGCGTCTGCTGCGGGGGCAGATTCTGCTGCTCTTGCGGAGTCAGCTGGGGTTGGGCGCGGCATCACCGGCATCGGGGGCATTTGCTCGGTATGCTGCAATTGCTGCTGCTGCCCCGGCACAGCAGCTTCCGGCGCAGCCTTTGCAGGTTCCAACCCGGGAATGACAGGCTCCTTGGTTACCGTGCCGCTGACCGCATCGGAGAGCTGAATTCCGTATTGATCCAGGGTCTCCGCCAGGAGCTGCTCGAGCGAAGCGCGGTCTTTGGCGTAGGTGGCTTCAGTGGAAATGACATTGTTTTCCGCCGTGGCGAGATTTCTCTCCTGCTGCAACACGTTCGCCGTCGTCGACGCGCCCAGCCTCAGCTTTTTCACTTCCGCCTGGTAGGACTGGAAGTTGTACTCGCGGGCAGCCAGCGCCGCTTGCACCGCGGCCCGGTCGTTGGTCAGCGCATACTGCCCATTGATGACCTGGATGCGCACCTGGATATAGAGCTGTTGCAGGCGCATTTCCGCCTGGCGATATTCGAGCAGAGCGCGAGCCTGCAGCGACTGCGCGGTGCGATTGCGCAGCGGAATATTCACGTTGACGCCCGCTCCCTTATCAGGACCCGAGCTATTGAAGAGGTTGGTGAAGACTGTGCCGTAGCCGACGGTGGGAACATCGCAGGCCGCAGCGACCAAAGAATTCAGTCGAGCAAAAGGGACTCTTCGCGCCGCCAAGAGCCGCCGCGCCATAGAAGCCGTAGAGATCCACCGTCGGCAACAGATTATTCTTGACCGCTCGGAGCGTAATCTCATTGTTCCTGAGATTCAGGATGTTCTGCTCGATCTCCGGACGATTGGCATAGGCCTTTTGCACCAGCTCCTCAACCGGCGTCCGCTCTTCCGGCATTTCGAGCAGCGAGACGCGATCCGTGGGAATGACCGGCGCGCTCGAGAGAACCGGATCGCTCAAATTGCGGCTGATCGCCTGCTTCATGATCAGTTGCTGATATTCAAGCGCTGGTCTGTGACGTGATCAGCGCCTGGGTATCGGTGGACACCTGGTTATCCGCATTCAGCACGTCCAGTGGAGCCAGGGTGCCGATCTGCAACTGCTTGCGATTGTCCGAAGCCAGCCGGGTGGACTGCTCCAGAGCCGCGCTGTTTCGCCTGCACATCTTCGTAGTCGCCCACCAGAACCCAGTAGATATTCTCGATCTGGTTGATGGTGTAGAGAATCTGCTGGCGAAACGCAGAGTCGGTGATGCGGCCGGTCGTTCTTGGCTTCGAGGATGAAGCGGCCATTGATTCCCGGACCAAAACCGTTCAGCAGGTGTTGGGTCACGGTCGCCCGGAAGGTCGACTGCAACTCCGGACTGTAGGCGTTGAAGATACTGTTGGTGGTGATGCGGCTGTTGTTGAAAGCCAACCTGGAGCTGGGTGCCGGTGATAAAACCCTGGTTGTAATTGAAATTGTATTCGTCCGTGTTCTGATTCAAGGTGGGGGCGCCGCTGGCGAAAGGCGTCGGCTCGGGCGTGGTTGTCCGTTCCAGCTGCATGGTTCCCGTGAGCACGGGGTCCATTGCCTCCGGCGTCGGACCGGTGCCGTTGGTGGTGACTGACGATGCCCCCGGCACCGGAACCGGCGCCGCCAACCGCGGTGGATGTGCCGCCTGGACCACCGCCCGAACTGAGCGAGGTCGAACTGGTGCCCGAGCCACCAAGCGTGCCCTCGACCAGGCCGCTGCTGACACCCAGAAGATTGGAGCCGGCCCGGGCCCGCAGCAGGTCGGTGTCCGCGATATCAAGGTTGTAGCGCTGGATGGCGATATCGTAGTTGTTCTCGAGGCCGAGAACGATGGCATCGGCCAGGCTCAGGTAAATCTTGCCGTTGTGCACCAGCGCATCCAGACGCTGGGAGTTGGTGGTCACCGGCGCCGTCACCGTGATGGGTTCCTAGGTCTTGAGGAAGTTGGGAAAAGCCTGGTGCGGCTTGCTGAAGTCCCGTGCCGCCGGGCCGCATGAAGAGCGGCTGGGTGTAATTCGGCTGGGGCGCCGGGGGAAGGCCCGGCGGCGCGGTGGAGCCGCGGCAGCGGCGGCAGGCGCGGCCGGCGGCTGCTGCTGTGCCGCTGCCGGCAGCGGCACATAGGCGCTCAGCACGGACACGATCGCCACGGTCGCTTGCAGCTTGTGAAAAACCGCCTTCCATGCTGGCGAGACCACAAGCAGAGCAGCTTGGGAAGGCGATAGGAATTGCAACGGGATTCTGAATTTTTCATCGTTGGGTCAAAATCTCGGGGGTCAGGCCTCAGGCCCTCGCCGTTCTGTCTCAATAGTTAGGAGCTAGCATGGCAGATGCGGCATGGTCGCCCGATGACTCTAGTTTTCGCTCGCCTTTCTGGCGGGCGATCTGGCGGTCAGAAGCCGTGTTTCCCGGCATGAAAACCATTACGCGCTTGGCCGGGGATTCGTTCCATGGACTTCGAGCGCGCGGTCTCGCAGTCCTGGTCTGCGATGGTGCGGATCCGCGGGCGGTAACTTTGTTCGCCTGCCTTGCCGGTTGAACGGCTAAGTATATCGCAGGCCCCGCGACAGCTGAGCATTCGGAGAGCGATGGACCAGATGGAGCAGCCGAGTACGAATCGGGTGTGGAAGCTGGTGCTGGCCTATGACGGCACCGAGTTCCACGGCTGGCAGGTGCAACCCGACCGCGTGACCGTGCAAGGCGAATTGCGCGACGCACTGGCCCGGATCACCGGCGAAGACGTGCTGCCGCAGGGTTCGGGGCGCACCGACGCAGGCGTGCATGCGCTGGGCCAGGTGGCATCGTTTGCGCTGGCGGCTCCGATTCCCGAGGCGAATCTGGCCCGCGCGCTCAATCGCACGCTACCGGCCTCCATCCGCGTGCTCAGCGCAGCCCGGGTCGACAAGCGATTTTCATGCACGGCACAGCGCGCAGGCAAAAACCTACGAATATAGAATCTTTCGCGGAGAGATTTGCCCGCCCTGGCAGGCACGCTATGTCTATGCGCTGAACGCACCGCTGGATGTGGATGCAATGCAGCGCGCCGCCGCCAGGGTTTGCGGCGAACACGACTTCACCTCCTTTGCCGCCAGCGATCCCGATCGGCTGGAACGCGATGTCGACCGGCGACGGCGCCGCGGCAATGTGCGCTGCCTCCATGCTTCGCAGTGGATGCAAGAGGCGGAGCCGGTCTGCTTCTCTATCGCGTGCGGGGCAATGGCTTCCTCCATCACATGGTGCGGAATCTGGTGGGAACCTTTCTCGAAGTGGGACGGGGAAATCTGGAAGAGACAGAGATTCCGGCGATTCTCGAATCCCGCTGCCGCGAGCGAGCCGGCCCGACCGCGCCGGCACGAGGGTTGTTCCTGGTCAACGTCGATTACCTGCAATAATTGACCCCGCAGAGAGGATGCTACTCTGAGAATCTGTTATGCCCGGCGCCATCGCCCACTCAGCTTTTTCCCGCATCGGCCAACTGGCTTCGCTGCCGCGCGTTCATGCGGCGTTCCAGTGGTTCCATCTGCATGAACGCAGGATGATGCAGTGGCAGCAGGAGCTGGTATCGATCGCCGCGCCTCCGTTTGGCGAGAGCAGGCGCGCGGAGTGGTTGGCGGAACGCTTCCGCGAACTCAAGCTGGAGCAGGTCGAGATCGACTCCGAAGGCAATGTGCTTGGTTGCTATCCGGGCAATCGCTCATGCAGCCGGCCACGCATGCGTGATGCTGTCGGCCCACATCGATACGGTATTTCCCCTCCATACTCCGATTGCCCCGCTGGTGGAGCACAACCGCCTGGAGGCGCCGGGCGCATGCGACAACGGCGCCGGGGTGGCCGGCATCCTGGCCGTGGCGGCCGCGCTCGAGAGCTGCGGCATCGAGCTTCCCTGCGACCTGCTCTTTGCCGGCAATGTGGGCGAAGAAGGCGAAGGCGATCTGCGCGGCATGCGCTACCTATATGGAGCTTCCCCGTGGCGGGAGAGAATTGGCGCCAATGTGGTGCTCGACGGCGCGGGCTGCGAGGTGGTGGTAACCCAGGCCCTGGGCAGCCGCCGCTACCTGGTCACCGTGCAGGGCCCGGGCGGCCACTCCTGGACGGATGCCGGAACTCCCAATCCCATTGTGGTGCTGAGCCGGGCCATCGCGGCCATGAGCGAGGTCGCTCTGCCGGCCTCGCCGCGCACCACGCTGAACATCGGCACCATCGAGGGCGGCAGCTCGGTGAACTCGATCCCCGAACGCGCCACGGCTCGCTTCGATCTGCGCAGCCTGGAAGCGGAGCAGTTAGTCCGGCTGGAAGTGGAACTGCATCGCGCGGTCGAAGATGCCGTGCTGGCCGCCAATGACAGCGGCGGGAACCAAGGGTAGCAAAGCGCGCGGAGGCCTGCAGTTCCTGATCGAACGGATTGGCGACCGCCCCGCTGGCCGGCTAACCGACGATTCCCCGCTGCTCGAAGCCCTGCACGCGGTGGACCGGCACCTGGGGATTCGCACCGAGCAGCGCGTGGCCTCGACCGACGCCAACATTCCCTTGTCTCTCGGCATCCCGGCGCTCAGCATCGGGGCGGGAGGAGACGGCGGCGGAATCCACACGCGCGGCGAGTGGTACGACGCCAGCGGCCGCGAGCTGGCGCTCAAGCGCATTCTGCTTCTTCTCCTACTGGCGTTGGATCACGTCTCCCCGCCCCCGGCAGGCGAGCCCGCCGGTCAACCGTGAACACGCCCGGCTCGAGCTGGCGATGCGCCCCGCAACCTTTCTCCCGGAGCGATCGTCCTGTGCTGCCTGACAAGTGAGAAGATTGATTGGCGAGGTTGTGATGGGTCCGCGCTGTAGAGTAACTAAAGTAATGTACTGAGGTAACCCCGGGCCGGAGGGGCCGAGAGACAGCGGCTTGCTCTTTACTTATGTCGCGATCTCTTCGTGCCCATCTTCTGCTGTTCTGCGTGGTCGCCCTGTGGGGTTCCACCTTCGTCCTGGTCAAGGATGCGCTCGCCGACGTCTCTCCCCTGCTCTTCAATTTGATCCGAATGGCCATCGCCTTCCTATGCCTGGCGATCGTCTATCGCCGGCAATGGAAGCACATCAGCCCGGCGGGGTGGAGGAGCGGAGCTTTGCTCGGCCTTATCCTGGCGACTGCCTATCAGTTCCAGACAGCGGGGCTGAATCGCACGACGCCGTCCAAATCCGCCTTCATTACCGGGTTGACTCTCGTACTGGTACCTTTGTTCGCAGCGCTTCCTGGAATTCGCCGTTTCGGGACGAAGGCTCCATCCTGGAATGTCTGCCTTGGGGTGCTGCTGGCCTTCGGCGGAGTGGTTCTGCTGGCGGCGCCGGCGGAGGCCGGAAGCAGAGTCGGCGGCTTTCTGCTTCCTGACCTAGCCGGAATCGGACAGGGTGATCTGCTCACGCTCGGGTGCGCCTTTGGGTTCACCTTCCACATCATTGTCCAAGATCGCTTTTCCGATAAAGCCCGTTTTTCCGACAAAGCTGCCGCGCCGATCACCCAGGCCGCGGAGCCGATCCCCTTCGAGCACCTCGCGCTCCTGCAGCTTGGCTTCTGCACACTGGTGATGGCGATAACGACGCCGCTGCTGGAAAGACCGCATTTTCAGCTCTCCGGCATAGTCGTGGTGGCGCTGGCCGTATCCTCGGTTTTGAGCACCGCAGTGGCCTTCACCGTGCAAAGCTGGGTGCAACAGTTTCTGCCGCCCACCCACCTCGTCCTGATCTATGCCTTCGAGCCGGTTGTCGCCTGGCTGACTTCGCTCGCCATCCTGCACGAGGGATTGACCGCTCGCGCCGGCTGCGGCGCGGTGCTCATTTTGGCTGGCATGCTGGCGGCGGAGTTTATTGGCCCTGCAGCTATGCATTGAACCGATGGCAGGTGAGCTACGTCTAAACAGATATTGGCTGCGGCAGCACCGCTTCAACACGCGGCCGCCCCAATCGGCGGCTTTTGGCTATACTAGAGAATCAGAGTGGCTGTGTGCAGCAAGGATTAGTTGTTAGGCGCCGCCCTTATAGAGCATTATCGGAGTACTGCGATGTGGTCATAGCAACTATGTGCGGCCGTTCTTTGATGGAACGGCTGCGTAGAGAGCGGTCACTCCGATTACACCAACTCTGATAATGCTTTAGAGCCGCAGCCCTTGGATGTTTCCCCAACGACGAGGTTAGACCCAGATGAAACCGCTGCTCGAACGGCTTCGCGTAAGCCGTCTCGCTTCCATATTTACTATCCTTGCCACACTCTCAGCCGGGATTCTGATCGGATCTGTTGCTGTCCATGGTGTTCGGGGAAACGAATCTCAAACTGATAGCTCTGACGCCACGCCGCTGAAGATTCCCAACCCGGTCACTCTGTCGACGACATTCACGCAGATCGCCAAGGACGTAGGTCCGGCAGTGGTGAATATCAACACCGAGACACTCCCGCAGGAGGATACCCACTCCCGCCGCCGCAGTCCTCATGCGGCGCCCGCCATTCCCCCTGGTGGTGACGACGACGACCAGGATCAGGGTGGGGGCCAGGGGCCTGACCAGAACTTTCAGGATTTCTTCAATCGATTCTTTGGACAGGGCCCGGGGGGTGGCGACCAAGGCGACCAGAAGCGCGAGTCTCTGGGCTCCGGCTTCATCGTCGATCCCCGGGGCTACATCATCACCAACAACCACGTGGTGGAGAAGGCGGATCGTATTTACGTGAAGCTTTCCACCGACCCGGAAGGCTTCCAGGGGCGGCTGGGAAAAGTAGTGGGTGTTGATAAGGACACCGATTTGGCGGTGGTGAAGATCCCCACCACCGAGCCTCTACCCACGGTAAAGATGGGCAATTCCGACGCCGGCCAGGTAGGCGACTGGGTGATTGCGATTGGCAGTCCATTCGCGCTCTCGCAGACGGTGACGGCGGGGATCGTTTCGGCGAAGAACCGTACGGTCGATCAGGGACCGTCCGGCCAATTTCAACACTTCATCCAGACTGACGCGGCCATCAACCCGGGGAATTCCGGTGGACCCCTGGTCAACATGGCCGATCAGGTCATTGGCGTCAATACGGCGATTCTGACCCAGTCAGCGGGGTACGAGGGAATTGGGTTCGCGATGCCGTCTAACACCGTCATCGGAGTCTATAACGATCTGATTGGGCCGGAGCATAAGGTTATCCGTGGTTCGATTGGCGTCCAGTTCCAGGCCGCCCTTTCTCCTGCAGTGCAACGTGTCTATGGCTTTAAGACTGGAGTGCTGATCAACGCAGTTACACCCCATGGCCCTGCCGATCAGGCGGGCATGAAGGCGGGCGACATTATTACTACTGTGGATGGCAAGCCGATCAAGGATGGGGACGCTCTGGTGACGGACATTGCGGCTCGTAAACCGGGGACCACTGTCCATCTGGGCTATGTCCGCGCCGGCCAGACTGCGACCGCCAGCCTGACCATTGCGGACCGGGCTAAGCTGTACGCCGCACAACCAGCAACGCAAAATGGGGAGAATGGGCCGGAAAGCGCACCGAACGCCTCCGAGGGCAAGCTCGGCATCACGGTTGAGGCCGTACCCGGGCCTCTGACCAGCAAGGGGGTCCATGGCGTTCTGGTCACACAGGTCAAGCCGGGTTCCTTCGCCGACGAGGCCGGGTTGGTGGCGGGCTTAGTGATCACTGAACTCAACAAGCAGCCGGTAACGAGCGTCGACCAGTTCCAGTCGTTGGTGTCCGCATTGAAGCCGGGCCAGGATGTGGGCTTCCGGGTGGTTGATTCGCGGAATCCGTCGGTGGGTGGGAGCTATTTGGAGGAACGCTGCCCTAGTGCATTTTCGCTTCCGGTGGTAGCTGGGCCTGTCTAGCGCACATTTTGGAACGAAAAAAATAATTTGGCCTTACCTTGAAAAACTGTGTACCACAAAAGTGCAGTTATGAGGTAAAATCGGCCACACTGCTTAGTAATGGTTACCGGTGGAGTGAAATATTGGCCACCGGTCACCGTTTCGATTGCAATCGCGACGGTCCCCCTATAATGTAACGAGAACGAAATACTTCCCTCGACCGAGGTACTAATGCTTTCTTTTCGAGCAAGCCAGGTTCTCCTATTACTTTCCTCACTGGCGATCACTCCAGCATTTGGCAGCCGAACTCATCGGGCGCCTACATCGGGGCATTCCAGGATGACTTCGTCGCACAAAGGTAAGAAGAAACAAGTGAGCCGTATCCACGGCCAGCGGACGATCGATTCCAATCGGGCGGTCGAAATTCAAAACGCATTGATCCGCCAGAAGTATCTCAATGGCGCGGCCAGCGGGCAATGGGATGCACAAACCCAAGTAGCCATGCGGCAATATCAGTCCGACCACGGCTGGCAGACCAAGATCATGCCTGATAGTCGAGCATTGATCAGCTTGGGACTTGGTCCCAACCACACTCAAGATCCGGCAATCGGCCACGCCGTCTCCGGCAGCGCTCCTTCAGTACAGGCAGAGACAACCGCCCAGGCACAGTCGGCTGATCCGGGTGAAAACACGCTGGCTTCCGTCCACTCCATCTCGCAGTAGCCGATTCGCAGCAGCGATGCAAAAATGCCCGGGCGGTTGCCCGGGCATTTTGCCGTTTGGGCCTGTGCGGACGGATGGGTTGGCGGTATGCTGTCTTGTACCAAGGATCGCCATGGCAACGACAACGCATATTCCGGTTGAGGTTTATTTGCGTTCCTCTTACGAGCCAGATGCGGAGTACGTGGACGGGGAGATCGAGCGACGTCCGATGGGAGAATTCGATCACGCCTCTTGGCAGCAGGCTATCCAGAAGTGGTTTTGGCAGCACGAGAGGGAATGGAACATCCGCGTGCGGCCGGATTTGCGGGTACAGGTTGCAACGACGCGCTTCCGCGTTCCCGACGTCACCGTGCTCGACCGCAGCCAACCGATTGAGCAAATCATTACGTTGCCGCCACTGGCTGTATTCGAAGTCCTCTCGCCGGAGGACACGCTGCAGCGTCTTAAGCGGAAGCTGGAAGACTACAGGATGATGGGTATTCCGCAGATCTGGGTGGTCGACCCCCAGGACGGCTCCTTTTGCCGATATGAAGAGAGGCAGCTTCTGCGTAGCGACTCCTTCTCCCACATCGCGAGAGGCATCGTCTTTGATATGAACCAGATAAAGAATCTGCTCGATTGAGCTGCCCGGGGTGTTTGGCAAGGCGGGACCCACCACGAAAAGGCGGGTGGCCGGTTGCAGTTTCCGCTGTTTGACATCAGGCCTAAATCCGGACTAGACCAGCCGGATCTCTGGCAGCACCAGGTCACGGATCGTTTCCCTCCGGCGGATCAGCCGAGCTCCCTTCCCTTCGACCAGCACTTCCGCCGGGCGAGGGCGGGAATTGTAGTTCGAGCTCAGGGACATCCCATAGGCGCCGGCATCAAGGATGGCCACCAGATCACCTTCTTTAACCTCTGGCATCTGCCGGTCCCGGGCAAAGAAGTCGCCCGTCTCGCAAACCGGCCCGACAACGTCAACGATGCCAGGTTTGGCCAACGGATTATGAACCACGGGCAGAATCTCATGGTAGGCCTGATACAGCGCAGGCCGGATGAGATCGTTCATTCCCGCGTCGGTGATCACGAAGGTCTTGCTTCCATTGCGCTTGACATAGAGGACTTTGGCCAGCAAGGCTCCGGCCTGAGCAATGAGGAAGCGCCCTGGTTCGAGCAGCAGGCGTACCTCGAAACCCTCGAGGGCGCGCTCGACGGCGGCTGCATATTTTCCCATTTCGGCCGCCGGGTCGAAGTTGGAAAGTCCCGCCTGACCATTCCCCGCCGACGGGACTGGGCGCCCCTGGTAGTCGATCCCCAGTCCGCCCCCGGCATCGACGAACCTGATCTGGATACCGTCGGCTTGCAGTTCGCGCATGAGTTCGGCCACCCCCTCGAGTGCGGCCCCGAAAGGCTCGGCAGTCCGGATCTGGGAACCGATATGCACGCTGATCCCAACAGGATCGAGGTAACGTGATCGCTTTACTTTCTGGTAAACAGGCCGGGCGGCCTTGATACCGATCCCGAATTTGTGCTCGCGCAGACCGGTTGAAATATAAGGGTGGGTTTCGGCGAAGACGTGAGGATTCACGCGCAAGGCGACTCTGGCCCGAATGCGCAACTTGGCGGCCCGCTCGGCGAGCAGCGCAACTTCGGATTCGCTCTCCACGTTGAAGATCAGGATGCCGGCTTTGAGAGCGAGATCCATCTCCGCAACTGTCTTGCCCACACCCGAAAACACCACCCGGCTCGCGGCCTTCTTATTCACCTCGAGGATGCGCAGGAGCTCTCCTCCGGAGACGATATCGAATCCCGAACCCTGACGCGCGAGCAGCTTGAGAATAGACAAATTGGAGTTTGCCTTTACCGAATAGCAAATGAGGTGATCCCTATGACCAAATGCATTGGAGAAGAGCCGATAGCGATTAAGAATCTGGCCTGCCGAATAGACATACAGAGGGGTCCCGTATTTTTTCGCCAGCGAGACCAGAGAAACGTTCTCACAATGCAAAGCCGCTTTGTTCCTGGGATAGACGAAGGGATGGTCAGAGAATGCAGTCTGGTATTTCAAAAGCGGGAGGCCTCGGGTGAAAGTAATCGCTGATTGAACTTCAGCCTACCCGGCTTCAGAGGATTTTCCAACCAGCCGATTGTGTCTAAAGAGAGACATGATCGAAAAACTGGCGGAGAATGCGCTCCACTGTCTCCGGCTGCTCGTACGGCGCGTAATGGCCGGCGTTCGGGCAGTACATGCCACTCGCAGTCCGGGGACAGGTCGCGGATAACCGACATCTCCTCCGGGCTGCTTCCGGGCCTCGCCGCCGGCCAGAGCCAGGACGGGTACGGTAATCGTGGACAACTTATTCCATCAATAAGGCTCTCGAAGAAGAGCAGGAACGGATGCCAAGGCCCCATCGACTGGCGAACAGGGGGTTCTGCGCCGGAGATTTCAAGTGCGTCTCTGCAGAATCGCTGCTAAATCACAGTATCCAAATGGCTTGTTGGAGCAGGGCGGGGCTGCTCAGGAACCATGAGCCAAAATACCAGATAGACCACGAAGCCGATCGGGAACGCCGCCACCGCCAGCAGCACGGTGATTATTCGTATCAATGTCACATCCCAGCCGTACTGGTTGGCAAGTCCCCGGCAGACCCCGGCCACCTTCCTCCCGGCAAGAGGCCGCATCAACGGTCCGGCTGGCCGCGATCCGGGCCCGGAAGAGTAGCTGCCAGGGGCAGAAGGCGGCTCGGTCACGGCTTTCCCGCAAGCGGAGCAAAAGCGTGCGTCGCCGGAAAGCGAAGCACCACAACCGGCACAATACAGAGCCATACGACACCTCCAGAGAGCCATTGCAATGAACGACTTAATCGACAGCGGCCAAAGGGTTTGGAGCATTTCCCGTGGCCGCCATGTTCCCATGGAGGGAAACATGCTTTCTACAGATATACACCAACAGCGAAAGCACTTTAATGCGCCGTAAAGGGAGACTTTAGATACTTTCGGGCGGAATCCGCCTGGGCCGAATCGCCGTCCTGCCGGAGCACGACTTCATACTGCCTCCGCGCCATATCTCGTTCATTCAAAAGGTCGTACATCTTTCCCGAATTGAGGTCGCAGCGTCCCTTGAGATCCGCACTGATGGCCGGCTGAGCCGTGGCCTGGTTGTAGGCTGCGGCAGCTTCGGCGTAGTTTTTCTGGCCCTGGAGCGTATCGCCGAGACCAAACCAGGCAAGCTCGAGATGGGCGGTAGGGAAAAAACCAGGCTTCTTGGCCTGATCGAGCAGCTGTTGGTATTCGGCAATGGCTGCTTTGCCCTGACCAGCATCCTTGGTAAGATTGGCCAGTTCAAGGCGGAAGAGAAAATCCCGGGGATATTCTTCCGTAAGCGATCGTATGACAGCAATCGCTTCGTCATACTTCGCCTCCCTGCGCAGGAACAGCCCAAGCGCGGTCCGCGCCTCCACCGAAGTGATCACACCGCGCCCTCCCGCGTCCCGTAAGTCCTGTATGCCCTTAGCTTTGGAGCCGGTGATGCCGGCTACACCCGCCAATATCTTGAACCCCAAGGGCAGGCTTCCGATGACATACTGGTGGACGCCGACGACGAGCTTGGCGTCGATATATCGAGGATCGAGGCGCAGCACCTTCTCGTTGTCACTACGGGCCTGCAAAGCGACATGGAGCGCGGAGACAAAGCTCCGTTCGACCAGGCCGATGTACACCGCGCGCAGGCTGCGCGCCCAGCCCCGCGCGAAGAGTGCGTCGACATCCTCCGGGTTCTTGCTCAACCGCTGCTCGGCAAGCTCCATTGCCTTTGTAAACAACAAGTTAACTTGTTCGGCCACCGCCGGATCGGCGGCTACCGCGCGCTTTCCGTTAAGAAACCCGTCGTGTGCATAGAGAGTCGTGTCGAGCAGATCGAGGCGATACAGCTCGCGGAAGACGACCGCGTCGAGCACATAATCGACGGCCAGCGGATTGGTGGGATTCTGCGTCTGGACTTTTTCGAAGCGCGACAACGCGCCATCGTAATCGAGGATGTAGAAGCGCTGATAGGCCTGGCGCACCAACGGGTCCAGGTTGAGGGGGTCCGTATCTACTCCCGCGGGCGTGGCTACGGCCCCGTGGCAGGAGGCCACGAAAAGCACGAGAAGAATAGCTAAACGAATGACTGAGCTCAACTTAGGCGTGGTCTGAAAGGCATACCATGGAGCGGTTTTCCCAGCCCACAGGCGGGACGAACTCCAGGGAGCCCTCGGACGGATGAGCCGGCGGATTTTTGGATTAAAATCCATAAACTAGTAGCAATTAGCAAGACGCTTGGCGCATAAATAAGGGTGACTAGAAGTTAACCGATTTCAAAAAATGTTCGGCAACAGTAAATGGACACCCACAGGGTGTCTGCGGAAGCCAGGAGGGGCTTATGACCAGGCAGGAGGTTCTTCGCATTGTCATTCGCCGGGCGCGCGCAAATGGTTTCGAATTTCGCAGATGGTTTCTGACCGCGATTCACCCTTCCTGGACCGGCTTTGACGGGGCGGTGGAGCTGCTTTCCCAACGGCAGCGCTACTACGCTCTCCTCTTTTCCCACGAGTTTGCCCGGGCATTCTGGAAGCAGGGTTCTCAGATCAGCTTCGTCGTTCCCTCTGCCAGCTACACCCGCAAGGACAAGGATGGCCACATCGTGACGGTGACGCGCAAGCCGTTTACCCGCCGGACCCTTAAGGCCGACGTCTGGCAGTATCATTTGCGGGAAATGGCAGCTCACGACGAGCCACTCCGATATATTCGACGGTTCCTGGTTATAGAAGGTGACGTTCAGCAATCGAAAAGTGTCTCTTCCTAGTTACCTTTCGGTGATTTTTTTTGCCGCACTTTTGCAACCTGTGGGTGATATACTCCCGCTCCCCGACAGCCTACTCTCGGCATGTAGAAATCGGCAGAGGAAAGGTAGTCGGGAAGCTACGGAGCGGTAATCCATCACAGCTCTTTCCCCCGCCTGTTCCGACAAAACCGCATTTCGCCCTCCTCCAAGTCACGGTAACAGAAGACTGGCTTTCGGTGCCTTTATGGCGTTTTCACAAATACGGTTGCTGTCGAGAGAGTAGTTAGTGCAGTCGTTCTTTGACAGAACGCCTGCCGCTTCTTCGCTTCCACCATTTATGAAAACGCCCTAAGCGAAGGGCGATACGGAATCCTCAATCTGGCCCTGCATGTCTGCTGTGAGGGATTCGATCATGAAGATAGCTCTGGCAGCATTGCTCGCGGCAACGGTAGCCACCGCCACCGGCTCAGCATGGGCCCAGGATTTGGCGCCACTGCCTACGGAGAGCGTCCCCGCAGGTGTTCCTCTGCGCGTGGAACTCGACAAGAGCTATCGGATGCGGGTGGGCACCCGGATTGAAGGCCATCTCACCGAGCCTGTGTACCTCATCGACCACGTGGCTGTTCCAGCCGATTCCAAGGTCTTTGGCATCATCACCGACAAGCATCCCGTAAGCCGTCAAGTGCGCACAGCTGCGATGTTCAACGGCGACCTGACGCCGCTTAAGGATGCCGACGTCACATTCAACGAACTCGAAACCCCGGATGGGCGCCATTTCGAGATTGAAACCGATGCCACCGAGCGGACTACGAAGATCGTGCGCATGGTCGCGCCCGACGAGGCCCCGCGCCGGTCTCTGGGCCAACGCATCGCCGCAGCGTTTAGTTGGACTAAGCGGGAAACCGTGGCTGGATTCAACGCTCACCGCACAAGTGGGACATGGCGAAAAAATCTCTCTATGCGCAGGTTCCCGTCCATCCGCAGGAGCTTTGGGCAGGCACCCAATATGATGCGGAACTGAAGCAGCCGCTGGAGTTAACTGGACAGGATGTGCCGGCTCCCGAACCCGTCGCTGAGCTCAGCGAGCTGAAGCTGACCGGCACCATCGAGGCACGTTTGGTTGATCCGGTGGACTCGGGCACCGCCAGGCCGGGAATGCCCGTCGAAGCCGTGCTAACGCAGCCACTCTTTGAGAGCGAATCGGCGCAACCCGCAGAATCGACAGTTACGACGGCACCAAGTTCGGACCAGGCCCACGGGAAGCTACTGCTGCCAGAGGGCACCCATCTGATCGGCACCGTGGTGCAAGCGAAGCCCGCAGGAATGTTCGGACACAACGGCGACTTACGCTTGACCTTCCGCAAGGTCGAACTGCCCGCGGGCGACGAAAGAGTTGTGCATGGGCGCGTGGTCGCAGCCGAAAGCATCAAGAGCGCTCGTGTCCAGATCGACGACGAAGGCGAGGTCAAAGCGAACGGTCCCAACCGCTTTCTCGCCCCGATTACTCTAGGGTCGCTGGCTGCGGTGGGAGACAGCAGCGGCGCCGGCCTGATGAGGGAAGCCCTCAGCAGCAACGGCCTCGACTTGCTAGCCCGGGTGGTGGGAACAGCATCGGCCAATGGAGGCCTGATTAGCGGGTTCGCCTACTACGAGGTCGGTAAGGTCGTCTTCGACACGTGGATTGCGCGTGGGCACGAGGTAGTCTTCGCCAAGAACACCCGCCTCGAAATCGAACTCGCGCAACGATAGGCGTCGCTGATCGAAACGGCGACACCCGCTTCGGTCGAAAAAAACGCAGATCCCTCCCCCGTAAGGTTCAAGAGACTTCTTAGATGAGCAAGACCATCGCGATTACATCCACCTGTTCGGCTGGCCGTCCTCCCCCGGGATAGCATTCGGTCGATCAGCAACCGGAACCGTTAACCCACCAATCGCACCTGGTAACAGCAACCGCTAAGAAATTAAAGAAACCGCAAATCGGAAACGGCAAACCGCATTCGCCAAATGCAAAACACAAACGGAGTTCGGCAATCCCAACGAGGAATCTCAAGGTGAATCAACCAACACGCATCAGAGTAACCGAAAGAGATGGTTCATAGGCCCTTTCCCTTTGCCCACGGGATAGGCTGATCGCAGCGCTTCCGTGACATAGGCCTTGGCAGCGGCAACGGCCTGGCGTGGAAGTTGGCCGGAAATCAGCCCGCACAACAATGCGCTTGAGAAGGCGCAACCTGTTCCGTGGGTCGCGTTGGTGACGATCTGCTCGCCCGGCAACCAGAGCTCCTCCCCCGAGGCCGTGAGCAGAAAATCGTCAGGCCGGTCGAGGTGACCTCCGGTGACCACCACATTCAGCTCGTCGTTGCCCAACCGCGACGAGATCTCTTTCAGGCGAGTTGCGGCCGCCGGTATTTGCTCCCGCCCGAAGGTTCCGGCGGCGACCGCATCTTCGCCGGCAAGGAGGACCAGTTCATGAAGGTTCGGTGTGATCCACCCGATACGAGGGAGCAGCTCATTGCGGATGACCCGAATTCCCTCCCCTTCGATGAGAGACGCACCCGAAGTGGAACGCAACACAGGGTCGAGAACAATTCGCTCGCGTTCGATTGCGCCGGTCTGGGCCATCAGAAACGAGGAGACTTCGCGCGCCACGGCGGGGCTTCCCAACATCCCGATCTTTATTCCGGAAAAGGCGAGGTCCTCGGCCAGGCACTCCAGTGTCTGCCGCACCAGGATTGGCGGGAGCGCCTCGACTGCGCGGACACCCAACGTCGATTGCACCGTCATGGCCGAGATGCAGGCGACTCCATAGATACCGTGGGCGGAGAAGGTCTTGAGGTCGGCAGTGATTCCAGCCCCGGAAGAAGGATCAAAACCTGCGATGGTGAGCGCGACCGGAACCGCAGGCGTCGCTTGGGACTCTTTCTTCATTTTTAGGAGGGGCTCCGGAAATCTTGCGTTTTCCACAGGTTTCGGCTCGCGTCCAAGCATAAACCGGTGGCGCAAGTGTATGCTTCTTCCCTGCGCTGAAGAGGGTTTCATCCCCCCCACCGAGGTGCACAAAGTCTGTAGCTCTGGCCGGTGACTTTCGTCAGAAAGAATCCTTGGTAGGGAGCGACAGAGGGCTCACGGATCCCGTCTAAATACTGTGACCTATACAGGTCGCCCCCGCCCCCCGGGCCTAGCATAAAAAGGGCCATTCATGCAAGGAGGAAAACTCGAATAAGTGGTTGATAGATTTTGACTTAGGAGTGAACCACTCCATACAATAACGACAGGAGAACAATGTCAACTATCGCAACCAATTCTCATTGGCCCATAGGGCCCGCAATCCTTGCCGGTGCTGTGTTATCCGCGATGTGCTTCAGCCCCGGTTCGACGTCTGCCCAGCCTGATGCCCCCCAAGTAGATCCACAAGCAGACATTCAAGTGGCTACCCCAACTCCCAATCGTCATCACTGGCATCAATTCGGGCGCGCTTCCTGGTATGGACGTCCGTTTCAGGGTCAAGCGACCGCCAGCGGTGAACTCTACGACATGAATTCCATGACCTGCGCCCATCGCAGCCTCCCGCTCGGAGCCTCCGTGCTGGTGACAAACCTGCGCAACCATCGATCGGTGCTGGTCCGCGTGAATGACCGAGGCCCCGTATCCGAATCACGAGTCGTCGACCTGTCGTATGCAGCCGCCAAGGCTTTGGGCTTCCGCGGCCTGGCTTCCGTACGGCTGGATCTGGTTGATCCGTCGCTTAGCCCGACGCAAATCGGAGAACTCAGTTGGCCTGCGCAATTTCAGAGATGATGGGCTCCAGCTTTCTCTACAATTGAGCCAGCTTGATCTTTTAGGACCAAGCACCGCGCACCCTCTATGGCAGCCTTACCCGGATTTCCTGCTTCGCCGCACCAGCAACGGTCGCGTGTGCGGCTTTCTTCAAGGAAAGCCGCATGATGTTCGCTGGTCCCACCAAGCCCTACAGGAAATCCGGGGTGCAAGGTCCGGCAACTAAGGAGTACACCAACATTCGTGGGATTGCCCCGGTCTTGCCGACGGAGCGCCTTATCGTGGCCCTGGACTTTCCAGGCGCCGCAGAGGCGCTCTCCATGGTGGATCAGTTGGAGGGTGCCAGCCGATGGTTCAAGGTTGGCCTGGAGCTTTATCTTGCCGCAGGCAACGGTTTGGTCGCCGAGCTGCAGCGGCGCGGGTTTTCGGTATTTCTCGACCTGAAGTTCCATGACATTCCCAACACTGTGGCCTCTGCGGTGCGTTCCGCGGGGCGGCTTGGCGTGAGTATGCTTACCCTGCACGCCGCAGGCGGTCCAGATATGCTCGCGGCAGCGGTGCAAGCGGCAGGGGAAACGGACGCCAGTCTCGCCCTGCTCGCCGTCACCGTGTTGACCAGCATGGATGGGGCACAACTGGAAGCAACCGGTGTGCACGGGAGCGTGGCGGGACAAGTTGAAAAATTGGCGAGCATGGCCCTGGCTTGCGGGGTTCAGGGTTTCGTTTGCTCCGCTGTCGAAGTGGCCAGCCTACGGAGCCGGTTCGGCAGTGGACCACTCCTGGTGATCCCGGGAATTCGCCCGCAGGGCGCGGGCAACGGCGATCAACGACGGGTGGCGACACCAGCTGAAGCCATCGCAGCCGGCGCAAGTTATCTGGTGGTGGGGCGGCCGATCACCCGGGCAGCGGACCCGGGCGCGGCGGCCAGAGCCATATTGGCAGAGATACAGGGAGCGACTGGGAAATAGCAGATGACAGGCGGGAGGTTGAGTACAGCTGAGCCGTCCAGAGAGAGCATTGGAAACAAATCATTATTGTCCCAGGTACCCCGGATTTCCTGTCGAGGTTGGTGGCTTTGTCGAACTTCATGCGGCTTTCCTTGTGAAGAAAGCCGCACACGCGGTCCTGTCTGGTGCTGCTAACAGGAAATCCGGGTACGCTGGTGCGAACCTGGGGCACCCGTCCGGCTCCGGTGTGGGACCCGCTTGGGCTTAGAGCTTCTCGTAAAAATCGCAGGCCGAACAGGAGATGTAGACTCCCCCGGGAACTCCGCGCTCACGATCCTTCACTCGTTTCACAATGCGAGTCGCCTTGGCGCATTTGGGACATTCAATGCCCTTGGCAGTGTCCATCATCTTAGAACGGTCGGCGGTTTTGGCAACTTTTGCCATGGTCTATCTCTCCTCTTCCAACAGGCTTCCTGTTTTCACACACGTCCGCCTGAACTTCGGACCAGCTTCGGCGTCACGGGGATACAGTGGGCGTGAAAATCACTTGCAGCGGCCAGGATCCCACGCAGTTTCCATGCAGGGACGAAACAAAAGAAGCCGCTACCGCTTAGTTTACACGATCCTGGCCGCTGCTCCAGTTCGCTCCGGCGGGACCCGGCGCGCTTACCAACTGCGGCGATCCAGGACTGGGAGGCGGCGGGATCGGGTCGGGCTTCTTATCATCCGGATACTGCACCGGCTTCATCTGATGGTCCTTGTCAACGGCATCTGGCAGATCTTCCCCTGGCTTGCGCAGGCTGGGCGCAGGCGCGGGAGCATGTTCCTGACCGGCCGCAGCGGGAGGCGCATCCCCGAGGCGCACCTGGTGCACGAACTGCCCGGCAAAGTAGCCGTCGGTTTCATCCTTGTCACGGATCACAGGCGGCTGGCCGACATCCGCAATCTCCAAGCGGATCACGCGGTTGCCGTTGAATCGCACAAACTGGACCTCATGCGGCGGTTGACCGTAAATCCATTCCTCGAACGGCATCTGGCCGTCCATTTCGCGAACTTTCTGGTCCGGCTGGCCCACGGCCTTGAGTACCATCTCACGGTTCATGCCGACCAGAACTTCGTGGTTCATGACCGCACTCTTCAAGCTTGGGCGGTAGCGTGTCGGCGAAGGCCTCGACCGGAGTCTTGAGCGAAAAATCGATCATCGGAGCGATCAGGCTGCGGACCTGGAAAGCAGTCATCTCGGGAACAAACTTGTTGAAGACCAACACCATCCGGGAACCGATGGGAACATGCCCGTCATCCTGAGCGATCGGCGCCATGCCGCCCATGCCCCCAACTTCGATGTGCTGCATTATGTGATGGTGCTTTTCCGGACCATCGTTGAATTCAAAAACGATCCGGTCCGGCTTAACCTCGAACTTGGAAATAACGACGCGGTCTCCCGGCTTGGACGAGATACCGTACTTCTCCAGCTCCTGCGCGTAGGCCTCTCCGGAAGGGTTGAGCTGCCCATTGGCATGGAGCACGACGCCTCGAGTGCCCAGCGGAAGGGGACGCACGGCAAAGGCTTCGTCGGCCTGGAAGGTGCGGATGAGCTGCTGCCGTGTCCGCTCCGTGAGGGGTTTAGTTTCCAGCTGAACCGACGTGGGTTGGACGGTGGTGAGATTGGCTTCCTTTGTGCCCAGATGTTCCCGCTGCACTGTGAAGACTTGAGCATTGCCTAAAGCGCAGCCGCAAAGAGCCGAAGCGGCCAGTAGAGCGAAGGCGCGGCACACTACGCCATTGGGCCTGGCAGGAACGAATTCTTTGGTTGTGAACCCAACCATGGCGGTTCCCTCATGACGCCAATAATCGTCCTATTCACAGGTGATTTGCAAGTAACGTTTCGGGCGCGCAGGTAAGAAAGTTTGAGGAAAGCAAATCGGAACCGCCAACGCCAAACTCTCTGCCTAGGAAGGTGGCTCTTGAGGCTCGGGGCCAGAATGCGGCAGGGGAGAAGGGACCGGCAGCGGCGCCGGCTGGGATGGCGGGATGGTATCGATTTGGACCAGCGTGGCCCCTGCCGGCGCAGGCTGAGGAGCAACGGGGTGATGCGGAGCAAGGGAGCGGCTCATGGCGTCGAGGTCAATGGGCATGCCCGCAGGGATAATGACCGGTTGCGCATACAGGTACGCATACCCGCGGGTCGTCCGGTAAACGATGAAGATGCCGATAAGGAGGACGATGGCAGTCACCATGCTGGCCTCCGGACCATAGTCGCCCCCGGTGATCCAGATAGGACCTACGGTGTTGCTTTGAATCACCGGGGAGAATTGGGTGATGCCACTTAGCGGCAGTCCGAACAGAACGCACATACTAGCGTTCCAGGCAAAGTGCCAACCCCAGCAGACCCACAACGCGCGGGTGCGTAGATACGCCACCGACAGCAACCAGCTGCTGAAGACTGTGATCATAAAGCTGGCTCGGCTGGAGCCAGGATTGAGGATGTGCGCGGCAGCGAAGACGAGGGAAGAAACGATCGTGGCCAATGTGGGCCCGATGGCCTCGATCAATCGTTGGAAGGGATATCCGCGGAAAGCGACTTCCTCTGCCAACGACGCAACGGCGAGCAGCAGCAGGTCGATGAGAAGGATTCCGAACTGGCGCGGAACCATCCAGAAAGTGACGATCAATCCGCCGATGAGGACCATAGGCAGGATGCTCGCAACGAGCATGCCCCAGCCTAGCGCGGCGCCCAACCCAAACTCACGCTGCCACCCGGAACGGAGGACCAGCCCCATGCTGCGGAAGGGTTGACGCTGCCGGCTGAAGGCGCGCGCCATTGCGGCGTAGCCGGCCAGGAGCAGAAAGAGCAGAATGGCGCGCTCGATCAGATCGAACCACACGCCGCTCGAGAGGCCGTTGGCCGCGTGCACCGAAACGCCCTGGGCAAAATAGAAGTAGATCGCGGCGATGATGACGTAGCCAAAGGCGCGCACACGATCGGCGGATGTGAGCTGGGTCAAGCGCGCGCCCCCCGCTTCCGGCGGCAATCCCCTGCGGTGGCGCTAAAGCATTTCCCGGTTCTCACCATGAGCGGCTCCTGACCAGAGTTACCACGCAAAGCGGGCCTTGCCGCCGGCCTCGCCGACTTCGTGTACACCTATAGGAAATCCGCTCTAGGCGTTCTTGTAGAACCGGGCGATCTCACGGAACTTGGCGAGACGTCTCGCGATTCGCTTCTCGGCCGGCATAGCCCGCAATTCACTGAGATGCCACACAAGTTTCTCATCGAGAAGCGCGGCGGCGACAACCGGGTCATTATGGGCGCCCCCGGGCGGTTCCGGGACCACGTCGTCCACACAACCCATACGGCTTACATCCTCGGAGGTGATTTTCAGGGCGGCCGCGGCCTGGGCACGCTTGCCAGCATCCCGCCATATGATCGAGCCGCAGGCTTCCGGAGGAATGACGGAGTAGATAGCATTTTCCATCATCAGAACGCGATCCGCGACGGCCAGCGCCAATGCCCCGCCGAACCGCCTTCCCCGGTAATGGTTGCAATCGTCGGGACGCGCAAGCGGGCCATCTCGCGCAGATTGCGAGCGATCGCTTCCGCCTGGCCGCGTTCTTCGGCGGAGATACCGGGATGGGCCGCCGTAAGATCGATGAAAGTGAAGACCGGCCGATGAAACTTTTCCGCGATCTTCATGGCGCGCAGCGCCTTACGGTACCCTTCCGGATTGGGCATGCCGAAGTTGCGGCGCACCTTCTCCTTGGTGCCCCGGCCCTTCAGGTTGCCGATTACCATCACTTCCTCACCATGGAAGCGCGCCAGGCCACACACCATCGCGAGATCGTCGCCGAAAGCACGATCGCCGTGGATCTCCGAGAAATCGGTAAAAATGCGCTGGATGAAATCCATGGGATAGGGCCGCTGCGGGTGACGCGCGAGTTGAGTCTTGATCCACGCCGGATTCGACGATTCGGCGCCTGCCTGTATCTGGTCAAGATTTGCTGCCGCTGCCTGGTCAGTCATGAGACTTTGCATCGCCTACGCCAGCGCGGAAAGCCTGCCGCTTGGCCATTGCTTCTGTGATTGTATGGATTATAGCGTTTTCACAGTTACTTTGATGTGGCGGAGGTTGCGAAGTGGTCACTCCGGCCGGAGCGATGCCACTGCCAGGGTGGGATCCGCAGGGATCTAGAGTTCCTCTATCAACCTCTGCGAATCCCACCCTTCGCAAAAAGCGCGAAGGACCCGGATTTCCTACTGCGCGGCACTAACAATGGCCGCGTGTGCGGCTTTCGATTAAGGAAAGCCGCATGAAGTGCGCTGACCTCACCCAGCCCTATAGGAAATCCGGGACATGGGGCACCCGGAGGTCCCTGGTAGAACGCACCTAAAAACATAAATTGCCATCCCGAGCAGCTAACTTGCCTGCGGCAAGTTGAGGGAAAATGACAGGGCAAAAATCGCCATGGATGCAAGGCCTGGAGGGCCGACCGCCAAACGTCAGCCCAGCCCGTACCTTGCTTCCCCGTGGTGCTGGTTGGCGCATTGCACTCTATGCGGTTTTCCGTAAAGAAAACCGCACTCGCGACCCCCTCCAGCGCAGCCCACGGGGGAAGCAAGGGGAAGGGCTGGGTATCGATGGACGATGATGCCGAGCGCCGTAGGTGCGGCACTAAACCGACCGTCCCTTTGTCATTAGGAGACATCACTCGAATGCTTGCACAGTTCCCTGGCCTAGAAGCTCTTCGGCGCGTTCGATGAAGCCTCTGTCGGCGGCGACGGAAAGGCCCTCAGGCTCCAACATAACGCAGTACTCCCCCCGGCTTTCGAGATTGATCATGAGCCTGCCGGGACCAGGGGCAGCCGTGATCATGGCGCGCAGTGAGCCGAGCATGGCTTCGCTGGCATTTTCCAGCGGCACGCGGATACGGACGTTCTGCGGCAGCTTGATCCGAATGTCCTCCAATGGCTGCACGCTGGAAACGGAGAGCTTGGGCGCCGACTCTTCGTCATCCGCGCGAAGCGTACCCTTGACCAGGACCGGCACCTCAATCTTGAGGCTCTCGCAAAGCCGCGAATAGTCCTTGGGGAAACAAATGATATCGATCTTGCCGACGGTATCTTCGAGCGAGGCTTGAGCGTACATCTCGCCAGAGCGTTTGGATTTGCCGATCTTGAGGCCGACGATGACGCCGGCAATCGCCAGCAGGTTCTCCGGTGGGCCGTCCCGTGCGGCGGCCCGCAGGCGGAGGGCTGGCCTTCATTTCCAGGGCCGTCGCCGTGTCGACCACGTTCAAGTTGCGCAGCTTCTCGGCATACTTGTCCAGCGGATGGCCGGAGACGAAAAACCCGAGCACCTCTTTTTCCGATTGCAACCGCTGGTTCTCATCCCAGTCGGGAGTGTTGGGCAGGTCGTCGGCGCTCTTTGTGCCGTTGCTTCCCTGATCAAACGCGCTGGCCAAGCCGGCAAATAGCCCATGCTGGCCGGCGACCAGATCACGCTGAGCTTGCTGTGCCCGCTCCATCGCCCGGTCAGCGACGGCCATGAGTTGTGACCGGCGCCCCAGCGAGTCGAGCGCTCCGCTCTTGATGAGCGATTCGAGAACGCGCTTGTTCATCAGCCGCAGATCCACCTTCTCGCAAAACTCCCAAAAGGTGGCAAAGCCGCCGTTTCTCCTCCGCCAGCACAGCGCGCGCGGCGAGAATCGAATCGATGGCATTGCGGCCCACGTTCTTGATGGCCGTGAGCCCGAAGCGAATGCCCGTGGGACCGGGTGTGAAGTCGGCGCCGGAGATCTGCACATCGGGAGGCTCGACGGCAATTCCCATCTCGCGGCACTCCTTGATGTACTTGACCACATTCTCAGGCTTGGAAATCTCCGAGCTCAGAAGCGCCGCCATGAACTCCACCGGGTAATGCGTCTTCAGATAGGCAGTGTGGTAGGCCAGCAGCGCGTAGGCCGCGGAGTGAGATTTGTTAAAGCCATACCCGGCAAACTGCTCCATGAGGTCGAAGATGCGGATTACTTTTTCCTTCGGGTGCTTGCGCCCGATGGCGCCCTCGACGAAGCGGTCGCGCTGCTTGGCCATCTCCTCGGGATTCTTCTTGCCCATGGCGCGGCGGAGCAGGTCGGCTTCACCCAGCGAGTAGCCGGCGAGCACGTTGGCAATCTGCATCACCTGCTCCTGGTAGACGATCACGCCCAGAGTCTCCTTGAGCAGCGTTTCCAGCTCAGGCAACTCGTAGCTGACTTCCCTGCGGCCCCACTTGCGCTCGATAAAGTCGTCAATCATGCCGCCCTGAATCGGGCCTGGCCGATAGAGCGCGTTGAGCGCGGTCAGATCTTCCACAGATACGGGTTTATAGCGGCGCAGCACATCGCGCATGCCGCCCGACTCGAACTGGAAAACACCGGAGGTGAGCGCGCGGTGAAAGACCTTCTCGTAGGTCGCCGTGTCGTCCAGCGGAATCAGGGACATATCCAGCGCGCTGCCGCGCTGTACGCTCGATCAGCTTGAGCGCGTCGTCAATCACCGTGAGCGTGGTGAGCCCAAGGAAATCCATCTTGAGCAGGCCCAGCTTCTCCACCGCCTTCATGTCATAGGCGGTGACGATTTCATCATTCTTGCTGCGACAGACCGGCACCAGCTCGGTGAGAGGCTGGGGCGCGATCACTACGCCGGCCGCATGCAAGCCCGCTCCCCGCACCAGCCCTTCAAGCTTTCTGGCGGTGTCGACCAGCTCCTTTACCTGGGGTTCTTTGTCATAGGCCTCCTGCATCTGCGGCGAATCCTGCAGAGCCTTGGAGATGGTGACGCCGATGGTGGCGGGAACCATCTTGGCCACGCGGTCCACTTCGCCGTAGGGCAGATCGAGCGCCCGGCCGACATCCTTGATGGCAGCGCGGGCGGCCATGGTGTTGAAGGTGATGATCTGCGCTACCTGTTCCCGGCCGTATTTGCGGGTGACATAGTCGATCACTTCGCCACGGCGGTTCATGCAGAAATCAATGTCGATATCGGGCATGGAAACGCGCTCGGGATTCAGAAAGCGCTCAAAGAGCAGCTCGTTCTGCAGGGGATCGATGTCGGTGATTTCCATCGCATACGAGACCAACGATCCGGCTGCCGAACCGCGGCCCGGCCCGACAGGAATATTGACCTCGCGAGCGTACTTGATGAAGTCCCACACGATCAGAAAGTAGCCGGCAAACTTCATCTGCTTGATGCAGTCGATCTCCCGCTCCAACCGCTCCTCGATAGTCGGAGAGGGGCCGGCGCCGCAAGCCCCGGTCACTGAGGTGACGAATGGCGGTGTCGAGGCGCTTGCGAAAACCCGCGCGGCAAACCTCGGCGAAATAGCTATCGATCGTGTGGCCGGCGGGAACGGCAAACTCCGGAAAGGGATTGGTGACTTTGCTCAGCTTGAACGAACAACGCTCGGCGAATTGCATGGTGCGGCTGACCACTTGCGGAGCATGGGAGAAAAGCCGTTCCATCTCTGCCGCGCTCTTGACATAGAACTGGTCGCTGTCGAACTTGAAGCGCTTGGGATCATGGATGGAACCCGCCGTTTGCACGCACAGCAGCACTTCGTGGGCGTGATGATCGTCTTCGCAAAGATAGTGGCTGTCGTTGGTCGCGACCAGCGGAATGTCCAGATCTTTCTCCAGCCGGAAGAGGTCGGCGTGGATCTTCTTCTCCAGCTCCAGTCCCTGGTCCTGGATCTCGAGAAAGAAATTGCCCCGGCCAAAAATGTCCTGGTACTGGCTGGCGGTTGCGCGCGCCGCATCGTACTTGCCGGCCATCAGATGGCCGCACAGCTCACCGGCCAGGCATCCGGAGAAACCCACCAGGCCCTGGGCGTGCTTAGCCAGAAAATTCTTGCTGATCCGGGGCTTGCGGTAGAAGCCGTACAGCGAAGCCTCGGAGGTAATGCGCACCAGGTTGCGGTACCCTTCTTCGTTTTCCGCCAGCACCAGCAGATGGTTATACTTATCCCCTTCCGGGGCGGCGCGATGGTCTTCCTGGCCGCATATGTAGAGCTCGCAACCCAGGATGGGCTTGACGCCCTTGGCCGTCGCGGCGTCAAAAAAATGCACCGCGCCGTAGATGTTGCCATGATCGGTAATGGCCACGGCCTTCTGACCGATGCTGTCGACGTGGGCGACCAGCTTTTCGACATCACAGGCGCCGTCAAGCAGAGAATAGTCGGTGTGCAAATGAAGGTGGGTGAACTCTGCCATGGGATAGTTCTAGTTTAGTCTGCCAGGCTGAAATCACGCGGAGAGCGAGTGTGCAGAACCGAGACCGGTTGAGGAAAAGGGGGGATGAATTCGCTATCAGGGAGAGCTGTATATCGTTGTCTGCCGGTGACTTGTTTTTTCGCGAGGCGGGTCGGTTCAGTCTAGACAGGGCGTGGCTCTAAAGTAGAGAACCAATGTCTGGTGCGGAAGGCAGGGCTCACCTGCTGCGCGATCTCCATAACCTCGAGGGGCCCGTATCTCTATGAGACAAGCATCAGGTCGAGGATGGGCTTGACGGTCTCGACGAAACCGGGCCTTCGGATCAGCGAAACACGGCCATCCTTGGCGAGGAGGAAGTCGTAATCTATGTGGCAATCGCCGCATAGCCAGAAATGTTCAACCTTAACTTGGCCCGCACTGCGATGCATGGTGCGTATCACCCTGCCATCGCGAAGATAACGAAGCTCTTTGCGGCATTCCGGATTCATACACTGGGAAATCATGTAAGACCTCTCGGATCAGTCAACAACGGCGAAAAGCTCTAGGGTTACTTCGGTAAGAGTGTACTTATCGGTTCCTAAGATTGTCGCTGTGGGAATATGGGTTTTTCAAGGGAGGAATCGAGGTAGGTAATGACTTTAGGCCCAGGGCTGCGCCTATCTGAACCAACAGCGTGTCAGATAGACCGCAGCGTTAAAACGCTCTCAATGCGGGATTTTCAGCTTCCGGGGCCGCAGGAATCCAGGCGACGCATGCTCTAAGAAGGCTGCACTTGAAGCACGTCTGAAGGATAAAGCGACACTAGAAATCAATATCACCTCATCAAAAGTAACTCTGGAACGTGCTCTGGATTTCCCGGGTTATCCACAGGTGATTACCAATTTCATGTTGCAGATCAGGTGAGGCGTGCCGCCCCGGCTGATGCCCGGCAGAGATAAATGTCGGCATCGATCCCGGTGGTTGCGCGGTACTGCTGATGAATCGCCTGGCGGAATTGCTCCGCTTTGCTCTCCTCGACCAGGTTGACGGTGCAACCACCGAAGCCGCCACCCGTCATACGAGCTCCGTAGCATCCGGGCAGCCGGGCGGCGATCGCCACCAACGTATCCAGCTCGCTGCAGCTGGCCGCGAAATCATCGCGGATGCTGCGATGCGCCTCGGCCATCTGGGCGCCGAAGGCATGGAGATCGGCGCGCTCCAGCGCCGCTGCGGCAATTTCCACGCGCTTGTTCTCCGTAATGATGTGGCGGCATCGGCGAAAGACATTCTCGGGCATCTGTCGCCTACACGCCACCAGGTCCGCTTCGCTGGCATCGCGCAGGGTCAGGATTGCAGGCCGGTGACGATGCAGGATGCGGGTACCCTCTTCGACCTCTTCGCGGCGCGCGTTGTATTGGCCACCCGCATGCTCGTGCTTGACCATGGAATTACAGATGACCAGCCGCACATGAGAGGGAATAGGCAACAGGCGATATTCCAACGACCGGCAATCCAGCAGCAAGGCGTGGTCCTGCTGCCCCGCGCAAGCGATGAACTGGTCCATGATGCCGCTGCGCGCGCCGACAAAGGCATTCTCCGCGCGTTGGCAGGCCAGGGCGATGGTCGCCAGCGGCATCTAGCGCCGGCAAGGGCCAGCAGGGCCAGCGCCGTAGCAACTTCGATCGACGCCGAAGAACTTAGCCCGGCGCCCAGCGGAACGTCGCCGGCAAGGGAGAGCTCAAATCCGCCTACGCGCACACCTTCCTGCGCCAGGCTCCAGGCGACGCCCATCGGGTAGTCGCTCCAGTGCTTGCGGGCAGCCGCGGGCAATGGGTCCGCCGGATAGGCAACCTCTTCGGCCAGGTTTTGCGAGTAGAGCACGATCCGGGCATCGTTCCGCGAGCGAATGGTGGCGATGGTGCGGAAATCGATCGCCGCGGGCATGACCAAGCCGCCACTGTAGTCGGTGTGCTCGCCGATAAGATTCACGCGCCCCGGCGCCGCGCAGCGCGTGACCGGCGCACCGGCTGCGAACGACAGTGTCCCTACTTTGTCTAAAGAGGCCATGGGAAAGTGGTGTTTTGGTTGGCTCCGCTCAGGTGAAGTTTGTGCTGCCCGTCCGCGCTTGTCAAACGGTTTGGCCAGCTCCAGACTCCGACGTAAAGGCAAGTCTATCAACAACCGTTGCCGCTGCCGCGGCCCGTTAGAAAGGACATAGCAACCGGAGAGATGGCTAAGACCGTGCATGAAACGGCGGGATCAGCGCCCACCGGACGCATGCCCCTTCCGAAGGTACATAAGAATCGTTATCGGCGCGCGAAGCGGGGATCGAACTGAAACGGCAGCGCCTTGCCGATTCGCAACTTAGGAAAGTCTGGATGCCGGGGATTCAGCAGGAAATTGGATTCGCCAGGAACCAGGGCGCTCGGCACGCGCAGTACGGCTGAACGGCCGCCGGCGACCCATTCGTCTCCTATCGCCTGCACTCTAAGAGGTACTGGGTCGGCTTTCCAATTCCTCGGCAAGGTAGATAAGTCGAGTTCGCCCATGCAGGAAACGTCGATCGCCACCTCAAAAAGAAGATACCTCTTTAGAAGTTCGGGGGACTCCAGGTGTACCAATACCTCCAGCACTGCCAGGGACTGCGACTGTGCAGTGTAGACCATGGGAGTGCCGGAACTATTCCAGCGTCCGCCGTATAGGCGGGCGCCTTCCCCATTGAACGCGGATCTGGCATGCTTCTGTTTGGTAATCCGCCAGGCGGAAAGCGTCAAGAAAAGACACCATCCCCCACACGGCCAATCAGGTCTTCTACTTCTCTGGCTCCTAATTCCGTCCGGGCATACAGCAGGGGAGGCTGATGATTCAGCGCTTTCTTGGGAGAAGTCAGCCAATTGACGGCCGCTGTCACATCGCCCTCGAACAGTTCCACACACTTTTCGAAGAGGTTGGAGACACGTAGCAAACGTTCGGATTCGTCCGGTTCGAGTTTCCCGGCAGCCTTTCGCCGAGCCAGGGTTCGCTCGGGAATGCCGATAACCGACGCCAGGAGAGCGAGCGATACGCCGCTGTTGGCTTCGAGTCTCAGGAGGACGTCGAAGGCAAACCCGCGCTCGATCTGCCGCATGAGATCGGAGATGTTGCCGGCGCTGAGCCCGAGGCTGGCTCCACGCCTGCGGAAACGGCCGGCGCGCTGCTTAGCAGGGGCAAACGATGGGGCGCCAGATGCTTTGGCCGCAGTCTCGTTCATGCATCCATGTTAGGCCCGTTGCTGACACGGTGTCAAAAATGACGCGCCATATGGCAGGGACAGAACCCAAGCGACGAGCCCTCGGAGACTCCTGACCCCTGGCTCCGCTGCGCTGGATTTCCTACTTCCCTTCTCTGCCCGCGAAATCGATAACGATCTCAGTGTGGCGATATTCACCCGGCGCGGGTGCAGGGTTGGCAGCCGAATTTGCGGCCCGATGCACCTTCAGTCGAGACCGGATCGATCACTAAGTCGTACAAACCATCTGAAACCAAGCTGAGCTTTCCTCCATGCACCTTCATCGGCTTTTCGTGCGTTCGCAACTCAATATTCGAGATCGGCGCGTCTGGCGAGACATCGGCGTCCAGCACCAGGCTTGTTGCTCTATAGGCGACGGAGGTTATCTTCACCGTTCTGCTCGATTCACCCACAAGTGGAGGAGAACCGCTGACACTCACGGAAACTCCACCCTCGTAGCGGATTCGACAATGGCTTTTCCCGCTGGGTACCGTGAATCTGAGGGCCGCGTGGGTGTCTTGCGGGTGCTCTTCCCTTTGCGCGGCAACAGGTTTTCCATCCAATTCCGCGCCGCTGAGATGAGCGCCGAGTGGAATCTCCGGAGAGAAGAGAAGATCCACGGGACTGCCGGAGTTTTCCATCTCAAGGTCCAATCCTTGCGGCACGCGGGCGAGCGTCAAGTCTATTTTGCCGCCGGAGGTCCTGATGTTCTCAATGGAGAGCCTGTCCCAGCCAGGCGGCAGATGCGGTGAAAATTCCAACCGATTGGCCTGCGCTTCCCTTGTCAGCCCCAGTAATCCATGCACGGCGGAGGAGAGAAATGCCGCCGAGGACCAGGTCTGTTCGGGCACGGACTCCGTTTGCTGGTGGTAGAAATCGCCTGCGAGCACCTCATCCATATGCCCCATGGAATCGAGAGTGCCCCAGGGAAGCAGCGAACTCCAGATAGGGTACGCAATAACGGGCCGGTGCTCTGACCAAAATGCCGATGCCACCCCCGCTGTGCCGGGCGCCGAAACGCTCCCACTGGCGTAAGAACCCGGGTCGAATCGGGCTGAGCTCGCGGCTACTCCCCTGGTCCCCCAGTCTGTCTCGAAATCAGAGGAAGCGAGCTGATCGAGAACAGCGTCGCTCCGGCGCTGATCCAGAATGCGGTCTGCAACCAGACGAACCCCAGCGTCGCTCCCGCGGACTATAGCGCTGGCCTGATTCGTTATAGCCATCGATCCACGAGTGCCGCTGATCGTCCCAATAACGACGGGCAGTGGCACTGCGCGCTCTTTCACTCAGCCCGCATGGCTTCTTCCGCCTCCGGTTCATGCCCGTTGAGCCGGGCCAACCGGGCAAAGGCCGCCGAAGCCGCAACCCAGCTTGCGGAAAGGTCCAAGTCATCGGTCATCTTGTCCTGTTCATCGCCCCCCTTCTTTCGCGGAGGGAATGCGGGGAAGTCCATCTTGCGCATCGAGTAACGAACCACAATACCGATAGGCCGCTTCGAGTCCACGCCAATGCTCCTCAAGAAACTGTGTATCCCCGCTGGCCGCGACATAGCGCTCCACGGTGATCAGATAGTGGAAGGTTATGTCGACGTGGACAAACATGTAGGGATAGTTGGTTGCCCAGGTGGCGGGATCGGCACTCTGCGCGAGCTCATGCCATACCATTCCGGTGCCGGCGTCCTGGTATTTGGCGATGAAGGCGAGAGCCTCACGGGCCCGGTCATATTCACCCGTGCTGAGAAGAGCGTCGATAGCAATGAGAGCGTCGCCGGCAAAGAACCATGCGTACTGCGGACGCCGGGCATCGCGCGAGGGACCGTAACCGGCCACCAACCCGCAGCCTAATACAGGATTGCAAACCCACGCCTGATCGAGCGCAATTTGCGCCCAGGCAAGCTGCTGGTTCACTTCGCGATCGGGAGTTTCTATCCGCAGGGCGTTTGCTGCCAATTGGGCATAATGGACGCTCGCCGCCGCTTCCAAGTCTCTCTGCGAACCCTGAAGGCTCTTCATCGTTATCCCAGATGCGGATGGTCCATTACCAGAAACAAACACAGTTACTGAATGCTTAGCCTCTCCGCCGGCGCGCACGGCAAAGGCCAACCGGTTCCCCAGTGCTCCCGGCTGCGCGCTGTTCAGAACTTCATCGTGAGAGATCACATCGGGAGAGCCGATAAAGGCAGAGTACCGATGCGTAGCCTCGGCGAGGAGATAGGACGATGCCGCTGAGTCCCATCGCGTACTCTGCCCACCGATCGAGGCCGGCCACATAAGATCGAGGACCGGGGTGAAGTGGATGACGATGTCAACGCTGTGCCGGCACTCCACTGTGTAAGTAAAAATAGACGGCGGGCTCATCGAGGGGAACAAAGAGTCTTTCGCGAACAATGAAGCCGGGACCAATGTAAGTGCGGGTGACGGCTTCCGGTTCATAGGTGATTCGTCGAAGCAGGGTTGCCGCGCCGATCTCCGTCGTGGTTCCCTGGGAGCGAAAGCCCAGTTGATACCCGCGGACGATTTGCAGCGGGTAGGCCCATACTTCGAGGCCGCTCGCCGCATAGCCCATGACCAGCGCCCGGCGGCCGTGGGCACTGATAAATCGTTCGGGGCCCACGGAAGTGGTCTGAAAAGATAGAGGGGGCCGCCGCCTCAACTGCTTTCTGGGCCGGCGCCATAGGCGGATACACAAGCGAGATCAGCCAAATCAGCAGCAGGCCGGGGGCAATCGCCTTCCGGGTATCACGAGCGAAAGTTGTGACTATCGTGAGCATCGTCTGGCCTAGCGCGATTATGAGTACCCGGCGCTTCGCATAAGCGATGGGTGAATGACAAGAAACCGCAGATCTCTCCATGCTCTGTCGGGATGACAAATCTTACCTTGGTCGAGACGATCAAGGTTAACCGGAATTTCTCGTTGAGGAGAGGAACTTCGATGTTTGTCGCCCCTCCTTGAACCCTGTTCGTTGGATACTCGACGGGATGCATTGAGATTCGTTGTATCCCACCCTTCGCAAAAAACGCGAAGGACCCCCGATTTCCTGCTACGCGGCCCCAGCCATAGACGCGTGTGCGGCTTTCTGAGAAGAAACGATTTCTCGATTAAGCCGCGGTTGGTGTTTGGCGCGGCCGGAAGCACCACGAAAAGGCGGGTGCCCCATCCTTTGCGTTCTTCGCAAAGGGTGGGATAGGCGACGGTCGGTAGCGAGATTCGTGGTATCCCACCCTTCGCAAAATGCGCGAAGGATGGGGCACCCGGGGATTGGTTGCACTTTCTGCCGAGAACAAGAAATGCCCCGTTTCACACCCTCGCGGGTCCGGCAACGCCGGTGAATGACTTTAAGGAAAGCCGCATGAAGTTCGTTGACCTCACCAAGCCTTACAGGAAATCCGGGGGATGGGGCACCCTGGGTTTTGTTGCAGTTCCCGCGAAGGGCTCACCATCCACTCGCCGCCATAGATCGTTGGTTGAGTCGACAGGTCACCAGGAGAATCTTACCGTTTTCTCAACGTAGCCTTCGCCGGCGCCGAAATCAACTTGCACGGGCTAGACAGACGAGTTGGTCTCCGGCGGCGCCTCAGCACCATCGATATGAAGTTTGACGTGCAGCGTCGTTGATGCGCAGCATGATGGTCTGATGGCTGTTGGCCAGGGCCGACAACGTCAACGTCAACGAGTTGGCCGTGGACTGCTGATCAATCACCTTCATCTGTTGCGTCGTCGCGCCAGGCTCGGGAGAGCGTGGGTGAGAGCCACCTCCACGGCGGGCAACGGAATCCGCAAAATGCCGCCAGCCCCACTTCGCGCCCGGCGCGTGCGAAGCCAAAACCACCTGCTGGGCAGAAGGGCCGGCCGCTCGCACCATCAGCATGGTTCCGTCGCGCGTCATTTCCAGATCAACATCGCTGCCGGCTAAAGGAACATGATGCAGCTCCGCCTTATCCCACTGCGCCGGCAGACTGGGCGTCACCGTGAGCTTGTTCGCCGCAGCTTCCCACTCCAGGCCAAACAGCCTCGAACACGGGCGAAATCACCATGGCCGAGGACCAGAGCTGATGCGAGGTGCTGCGCCCAAGGGCGCGAAGAATTGGCCGGAGAGCAACTCCGTCACCGCACCTGGATCCTGCGCCCAGGTCAGGTCGGCATTCTGCATCAGGTGGGCATACGCGGAGAGACTGCGGCCGTTGCGATACTCCGAAACCGCAACCCAACCGGTGTAGAGCGGCCATACGGTTCCCTGGTGATAACTGATGGGATCGTAAAAAGATACCGTTGGACTCAGGTCGCGCGTGCCCCAGTCGGTCGAGAACTCCGGCGCTGCCCAGCGGTCGAACATGGGCTGGGCATGCTGCAGACGGTAGCTGCCATCCCAGGAAGCAACCGCCGGAAAGATGGTAGGGCTCGGGTCCGTGCTGCCGTCGGCGTTGCGGCTGAAGGCGTAAAACCCACCGCCGGGAAGCAGATACTCCTTCTCGATCGCGGCGCCGATCTTCGCGGCCCGCGCGCTGCCTGCTGGGCGATGTCCGTGTGTCCCGTGGCACGCGCCAAGTCCGCCATGGCGGTGCTGGCCTGCTGATCGAGCGCGGCCAGATAGATTTCCTGGTGGGGCATGCCGGGCGGCCAGGATTCAACCCATCCCGAACCTTCCGTGTTCTCGTAGATTCCATCGCCGTCGGAATCATGGGACGTCTCAAACGTCCAGGCCGCTCCAGCGCATCCCAGTTGGTCTTGATAAACTGCGTGTCGCCACTTATCTTGAGGTAGTCTTCGCTGGCCATCAAAAACAACGCATTGGCATCGGCGGAAGCGTAGGCATAGGGCAGACTCTTCCAATCCACCAAGTCCGCCGTCTGCGACCACTCGTGGATAATCTTGCCTTCCGGGCTTTGCCGCTTGATCAGAAAATTCAGTTCATCCCGAGTCAACTGATAATCGCCGTAACTGTTCACCGCATAGAGAGTCCACAGGCATCGCGGCCGAAATACCAGCCGAAGCCCGGCCGGGCGGAATCCCCCGAAGTATAAAAGCCTGCGACCAGAGCGGTCTCGGCATGCGAAGGGGTGGTTTCGACCCGCAGCTGGTCGATTGCCACCTCGGCCCAGGCGAACGCCTGATTCAGTTTCTGATCCGGAGTTTCGATGCTCAGGTGTTGCTGGAGGAATTTGTGAAAGTGGTTCTGGGTGTCGCTGTAGAGTTCGTGAAAGTCCGCTGTCGAGGCCTGCAGCCTTGACGCGAATGCGGCAGTAGTAGCAGCCGCCGCCGTGTCCGCAGTAGTCATCAGCAGAGGATAAATTTGTCGCGATCCGTGGCAGGATCAAAATGTAGCACAAACTGCAGCGGGTAATTCTTGGGGCGCTCCTGGTAAGGCGGCAGAATTCCGTACTGGGCGGTGGGCATCGCGATAGCGGCGGCATGGTCGGGAAAATTCAAGTGCAACATATAGAAACCCGACTTCCCATTTTTACCCACTCCGGCGAGGGACGATCATCGGACAGCGCCGGCCACATGCGCTGCATTTGCGGCGTGAAGCTAAAGGTGAGCGTCATCGGGCCGCACTGCCTGAATCTGATAAAAGGCCAGAGCGCCGGCGCCGTCGGGCGCGTGTTGGGGTGCAAAGAGGATCTCGCGGACGGTGAAATTGGCGTGCGAGAAAGTGATGATGGTGTGGCCCGGCTGAACATCGATGGTCGGCCGCCTGCTCGTTGACGTCGATGGGCACCGGGTAGTCCTTCATCTTCGCGGTGATGCGCATGTTGCTCAAGATTTTCCAGGGAAAGACCCAGGCTTCAAACGATCCATCCTGCTGGCCGAGCAGCGCTCCGCGGGGGCCTATCACGCTGAAGGGCTTGGCGGCATGATGTCGCTGAGGATCGCTGAGTTGGCCGGGTTGGTCAGCAGTAAAGAAAGAAGGGCTGAGCGCAGCCGGGGATCGCCTGAGCGGTCTGCGCCGCAAAGCAGAGAGCCGCAAGTTAGGAGAACAACAGCGCCCAGGACTTCATCATGTCGTCACCATGGCAGGCGGTCACCATTCTGACATCTGACTCTGGCTGCGGAGAGCCAGTCAAGATGACTCAGAGCCGGTAGGTCGCCCGCCGGTGACCGCGCTGGTAGCGTTACAGAAGGGACGGCCGGCTCGCCCGACCCGCGAAACAGCCAGCAGCCGCGAAGGCGATGACGATGGGGAAGCACTCCAGCGTGTAACGAGGCTCAGGCGCCTCGAGGGTCGCAAGCAGGATGCTGCGCAACACGATATAGGCCACCATGCGCGGTGGCTATACCTCGGCCAGTAAAACGCTCCGATCAGCGCCGCCAGGAGATAGACCAGATTCAGGGCGCCGTAGGCATAGGCGATGCGGGTTTCCGCACGGTGCTGGCTGATATTGCCACCAACGCAGTTCTATGTTGAGCATCTCTACCCGGGGCCGAAGCCACATATCCGCCAGCCGCAGCAGTGGCAACGTCACGTAATAGCGAACGGGATGAGCACGGATGCGCTTCGCGGCCAGCGCGGCAAAGCCGGCATCGATCTGCGGCGTGAGCACATCCGCAGCGTTGTATTGCGAGATCAGGTCGAGTGTTTTGCTGCTCAGTCCCCATCGAGGGCTCGTGCGGGCAGGGCATGGATATCGATGTCGTCCCCAGGCACATTCCAATAGATTTCATAGGTGGAGGCAAAGTCGGCCATCCAGGTTTTCGTCCAGCGTTGGAATCCGAGTGGCTTTGAATTCGCCGGGATCGGTGGCGGAACGCGGGCGCAAGCGGCTGAAAGACGTGGAAGGTGTGCCAGTTGCGAAGGGTCCAGGCAGCGAAGGGCAGCACCGAGACCAGCCCGCAGAACAACGCGATGCGTAGCGACCGCGCGAAGCCGAAAGAGCGGTCGGCCATAGAAGAACGAGCGCGGGAAAGAAGACGACAGCCAGCAGGGCGCCGTCGGGCCGCAACAGCGCGGCATAGCTCCAGGCAAAGGCGAGGGCCAGCATCCATCTCCAGCGCGGGCGCTCGAGCACGGCGGCAAATGCGTAGAGACCGAGCGCAACGCAAAAGATGGAAGGCGTTTCGGTGAGGGGCATGGCCACGTAATTTGCGGTGAAGGGACAAAGCGCCGCAAGCCAAAGCGCTGCCATCGCGGCCCGGCGCCCGCAGATGCGGCGAACGAATCCCGCGATCAGCAGGCAGGTTGCCAGATCAATGACCACTTGCAGGTAGAGAACGGCGAGGTAGTTCTGCTGTCCGAAAATGGCAAAGCAGAGGGCGAGGAAGGCGGGATATCCGGGCAAGCGAACGAGGGTGGGCGCGATGGTCGGCGACCCGCCCGGGTGAATGATGGACCGGCCGTAGATGCCGTGGGTCAGCCAATTCCTGGCGATGTCCGCGTAGAGGAGGGAGTCTCCCTGGATCTGCGGGAAAAGCATGAATGAACCACAGGCGGAGCGCAGCTCCCGCCGCCAGCGCGCAGAGGACGAGAAAGCATTGTGCGGAGGCGGAGGGAGGGCATCCCCCAAATCATACAGGCTTGGGGTTAGAATAAGCGGGTAGCAGCGGGCGGGAGTAGCTCAATGGTAGAGTAGCGGCTTCCCAAGCCGTTGGTTGCGGGTTCGATCCCCGTCTCCCGCTCCATGAATTTGCGACATCAGATGGATTGTGTGACTGAAGCCCGCGGAATGAAACCCCAGGTCCCTCGAACAGCGAGACCTACGGCCACCGCACTCAGACTTGACGTCGTCTCGGCGCTTCTCATCGTCGTTAGAATGGTCGCAGGCCATCGCTAGGATCCTCATCGGCGAAGCGTCCGTGGGGCTTCCGTGTGAGCTAGCCAGAACACGCGCCCGCTCGAAGACTCGAAGAACATGCTGCGCGTAGCTTGCCGGTATTGGTGTTCTGCAGCGAGGGATGGAAACTGGCGATCAGGTAGCGGCCCCCGGGAAGCGCGTATTCCGCGCCGTGGGAGAACTTGAAAGCGCGGTTTGCGCTCACATCTGACCGGTCCGCGCCAGGTGCTGCAGATAGCTGTCGAAGGCGATGCGGCCGAGGCAGACAACCACGCGCAAATTGGTCAGCAGCGAGATCTCCTCGATCAAGATAAGGCGCGCAGTTCGCCAGTTCGGAGCGCTTGGGCGTGTTATCAGGAGGCGCGCAGCGGACGACGGAGCTGATCCAGCAATCCATGCAGCTTCATGCCGTCGCCGCGAGAGACGGAATTGGGTTGCGAGGCGAAGCCGGCGTCGTGGAGAACGGGATAGAGAAAGTCGCCGGAGCCGTCGCCGGTAAAAGGCCGGCCAGTGCGGTTGGAGCCGTGCGCGCCCGGAGCCAGCCCCAGGATCAAGCACGCGGGCCTTCTCGTCACCGAAAGACGGAACCGGCTTGGCCCAATAAATCCAATCCCGATAGGCGCGGCGCTTGCTGGTGGCGATTTCTTCGCAATACTTGCGCAGGCGGCTGCAGCGTTGGCAAGCGATGACATCCTGGTTGAAAAGAACGAGCGGAGCTGGGCCAGGGCAGACCAGGATTGGCCGCAGGCAGACCGGGATTTGCAGCAGGCGGCCCAGGATGCAGCGAACCTGGGTTCGGCTGGGGGATGGAGCTCATAGCCCGATTGTAAGGCCCATCCGGAAAGACAGCGTAATATGATTTTTGCTTTTTCTCGCCGGCGCTGGCCGGAAGTGGGAATGGCAACCTTAGCAAAACGGGAAGGCAGCTCTTGAGGATATCTATGCGACAACAGAAACAAACGGTTAGGTGGAATTCTGGCCGCGTTCGCTCTGCTCGCAGCCGGCTGCCGGCAACAGCCGGCCACGCCAGCGAACCGGCACCGCAGCCAGCTGCACCAGCCAGCCATCCAGATCGGGGGCGAGGACGTGTTGACGCTGTCGCGGAAAGCCACCAACAGCGGCAGCAAACCGGAGTTCCTCTCCGTGACCCTGCTTCCGGGGCGGGGCATGAATATGTTCCAGGTCACCGCCGCCATCCCGGGCAAAGGGGAGATACCACTGATGCACTCGCCCTCGGTCGAGGATGCCGCGAGTCAACTCACCGGCACAGGCAAAGATCAGTTGGGCAACGCGTCCTTCAGCTTCGGCGGCGCCTTTCTGATTCCCTACCCCAACCGCATCATGGGCGAACCCTCCTCCGATGGCAAGTCGGTCATCACGCATTGGCGGGGCCACACCCTGGCTCTCCCGGCAAACTTTCCCAGCAAGAAACCCGGCGGACCGCGCAGTCGCGATTCATGGATTGATTACCCAAGCCAAGGTGGAAGACCTGCAGACCCAAACCACCGCGGACGGACAGACAGTAACCGGCGTCATCCACGCGGGAGATTTCGGCGGCCATTGGCTCTCCGATACCGACCTGAACCTGACCATCGCGCTTACCGGGGACGCGGTCGAGGCCACGATCACGGCCAAAAACGTGGGCAAAGAGCCGGAGCCGATGTCCATCGGCTGGCATCCCTACTTCCAGATACCGAGCGGCCACCGCGCCCAGGCGCGACTGCATATCCCGGCCTCCATGATGGCGCTGGTGAACAATTACGGTGACGTATTTCCTACCGGGCAACTCAAGCCGGTCAAGGGCACGGAGTACGACTACAACGCGCCCGGCGGTGTGCCCCTCGACGACCATTTTCTCGATGACAATTTCTCCCACCTGCAGCGAACCGGCGGCGCGGCCGACGTGAAGCTGATTGATCCGGAGTCGAATTACGGATTGACGGTGTCTGCACTTTCGCCGGAGATCAGGACGGTGCAGGTGTATTCGCCGAAAATACTTCCTTTGTCGCCATCGAAGATCAGTTCAACTACGTGGACCCGTTCGGCAAGCAGTGGAAGGGCATGGATACCGGCATGGTGACGCTGCGGCCCGGCCAATCGGTTACCTGGAAGGTTCGGCTGGAGTTGTTTACGCCGGAAATAGCCGGCTAGCAGGCATCGTTCACCGGGTCGTAAGCGCGAAAGCTCCCCGAATTACCGCCGTAATGGCTCGTACGCAAGCTCGCCTGCTTTCGCCTATCCGGCGCATACTTGTGATGCGAAGAGCGACTGCGGCCCGCTGCCTCGTGCTGCGGGTACAAAACGCTAGCCGTGCCCGAAGCCCTGGAGCTATGCCAGGTCTGCTGGTGGCAGGACGATGGGCAGGATGACCGCGACGCGGACGTGGTCCGCAGAACCGTCAACGGCAACCTCTGCCTCAGCGAGGGACGCCGCAATTACAAGCACTACCAGGCTGCCGATCCGCGGTTTGTTGCGCACGTACGCACGCCGCGGCAGGAGGAGTCTGGCTGCACAGCGACGTCTGCGTTAGACGCATCTCCGGCGTGGAGGCGTAGGATCAACGAGGTAACCGAAAAGGGTGTATTGTAGTTAATAGCGGCTTCGCATTCTTTGCGCTGCGGGTTTGACCCTCCCGGCAAAGCCTCATACGATGAAAGCAGGCTGTTTAGAGGCTCCTCCGCGCACGCATCGATTTCGCCATTGCAGCGGCGCGGAGAGCGAGCAAATCTGGAAGGCATACGTTGAGCTCAACCGAAATGATCGAAACCACACCGCAATCCGGCGGAGTGTCTACCGCCACCGAAGAACCTGCCGGGCATGACCATGAGGGCCACGACCACTCCCACGCGACGGCGACCCTGAACCCGGATTGCACGCGAGAAGTTGAAATCGAAATCCCCGCTGACGAAGTTACCCGCAATTTCCGGGCAGTCACCAAACGTTATCAGAAGATGGCGCGCATCCCGGGCTTTCCGTTCGGGCAAAGTTCCGGAGTCGCTGATCCGCGGCCGCTTCGCCGAACAGATTCGCCAGGATGTGATGGAGGCGGTTCTGCCGGGCACTTCCGCACCGCCATCGCAGAAGCAGCAGCTCAAGCCCATCTCGCAGCCTCAGGTGACCAACATCGATCTCGAAGAGGGCAAGCCTTTGCGCTTCAAGGCTGCCTTCGAAGTGGCTGCCCGAGTTCTCCATCGACGGCTATCAGGATGTGAAGGTGGAGAAGCCGGCGACGGATCTGACCGATGCCGAGGTCGACGCCGAGCTGGCGCGCATTCGTGATTCCCGATCCACCATGGAGCCGGTGACCGAAGAGCGCGCCCTGGCCGATGGCGACTTTGCCCAGATCAACTTTACCGGCAGCGTGCAGCCAGCGCAAGCTGATAGCGAAGCCCAGACGGCGGCCCAGCAACCGATCTCGGGGCAGGATGTCATCGTCGAGGTGGGCGGCCCGAATACGCTTGACAGCTTTAATGCCGCGCTGCGCGGAGCCACCGTGGGGCAACAGTTAAAGTTCGAGGTGAGCTATCCGCAGGACTTCGGCGAGCGGCAACTGGCCGGCAAGAGGGTGGCCTACGATCTCGAAGTCAAGGGCATCAAGAAAAAGATCGAGCCGGAACTGAACGACGACTTTGCCAAGGAGCTGGGGCACTATCGAGAGCCTGGCGGACTTCACGCAGCAAGCTGCGCGAACACCTGGCCGACGACAAGCGGCGCCGCGTTGGAAAGCGAGACGACGCAACCGGCTGCTGGACGCGCTGGTCACCCGCTTCGAGTTTCCCGTTCCGGAGTCGTTGGTGCAGCAGCAGATCGATGCGCGGCTGGATCGCGGACTGCGGGCGCTTGCCGCCCAGGGCATGCGCACGGAAGACATGCGCAATCTCGATTTCGATCGGCTGCGCGCGGCGCAGCGAGCCTCCGCGACGGCCGAGGTGAAGGGTTCGATTCTGCTCGACCGCATTGCGGATGCCGAGAATATCCGGGTGGCGGAAGAAGATGTCGAAAGTGAGTTGCAAGCTATCTCCTTGCAAATGCGCGAGCCGGTGGATGCCCTGCGCACGCGTTTGACTGAGGACGGCAGCCTCGCTAGAATCCGGGAACGATTACGTAGGGAGAAGACGGGCGCGCTGTTGTACGAACGCTTGGCGTCCTGAACAGGGACAAACAGGGCTGAAACAAGGATGTCAGCCCGAAACGGGCAACTTTCAGACCGGGGCGCAAGAGCCTGCGGAAGCAGTAAGCAAGGGAGCGCATGGCACTTGTACCTATGGTGGTCGAGCAGACGAGTCGGGGCGAGCGAGCCTACGACATTTATTCTCGTTTGCTTCGCGACAATATTATTTTTCTGGGAACGCCGATCGACGATCAGATCGCAAACCTGGTCATCGCCCAAATGCTGTTTCTCTCCGGCGAAGACCCGGAGAAAGATCTTCAGCTTTACATCAATTCCCCCGGCGGCTCGATCACCGCGGGTCTTGCGATTTACGACACGATGCAATTCATCAGGAACGACGTGGTGACCTATTGCATCGGGCAGGCGGCGAGCATGGCAGCGTTTCTTTGATGAGCGGCAACAAGGGCAAGCGCTTTGCCCTGCCCAACTCCCGCATCCTGATCCATCAGCCATCGATGGGCGGCCTTTCGGGCCAGGCGACCGATATCGATATTCATGCGCGCGAAATTCTGCGCATTCGCGAGATCACCAACAAGCTGATGTCGAAGCACACTGCGCAGCCGCTGGAACGCATTGAACGAGATGTTGAGAGAGACTTCATCATGAACGCGCAACAAGCAAAAGAATACGGCATTATTGACGAAATCATAGACCGGCCACGAACTTGAACGGCCGCCAGGGCAAAAGGAGTTGCAGTATGAAAACGCCGAGGGGAACAGATGATACGCTCCGTTGTTCGTTCTGTCATAAATCGCAGGACGCCGTTGCTAAACTGATCTCCTCACCGAGCGACTATCCGCGGGCATACATCTGCGATGAATGCGTAGCGGTTTGCAACTCTATTCTGGAAGACGACCGGGGCGAGACGCAGCCCGGGGCGGCGCCGGCGCACCTGCCCAAACCGCAGGAGGTCAAGGGCTTTCTCGATGAATACGTCATCGGCCAGGAGCAGACAAAAAAGAAGCTGGCCGTAGCCGTTTACAACCACTACAAGCGTATCCAGATGAACCGGACGCGCGGCAATGACGTCGAGCTTTCCAAGTCGAACATTCTTCTCGTAGGTCCAACCGGAAGCGGCAAGACTCTGCTGGCGCACACGCTGGCCAAGATGCTGGATGTACCCTTCGCAATCGTCGACGCAACCACGCTGACGGAAGCCGGTTATGTGGGCGAAGACGTGGAGAATATCATTCTGAAGCTGCTTCAGGCAGCCGATGGGGACGTGGCCCGAGCGCAGACCGGCATTATCTATATTGATGAAATCGATAAAATCGGGCGCAAGGACGAGAACCCGTCCATTACCCGGGACGTCTCCGGCGAAGGTGTGCAACAGGCCCTGCTGAAGATTCTCGAGGGCACGGTAGCGAACGTGCCGCCCCAAGGCGGCCGCAAGCATCCGCACCAGGAATTCACACCGGTCGACACCACCAACATCCTGTTTATCTGCGGTGGCGCCTTTGTCGGGCTGGAGCGGCTGATCGGGCGCCGGGTGGGCAAGAAGGCATTGGGCTTCAAGGCGCTTTCAGACAAGGACGCACAGGAAGCAGGCACCCTGCCTGCACAGCGTGACACCGAGCTTTTGCGCCAGGCCCAACCTCAGGATCTGATCAAGTTTGGTCTAATCCCCGAGTTTGTCGGACGTCTGCCGGTCATCGGGATCCTCGACGAGCTCGATGAAGCTGCCCTGGTGGAGATTCTGACCAAGCCCCGGAATGCCATCCTCAAGCAGTATCAACGGCTCTTCGAGTACGAAGGCGTGAAACTCCTGTTTGCCGAGGACGCTTCCCGGGCCGTTGCCCACGAAGCACTGAATCGCAAGGTTGGAGCACGCGGCCTGCGCATGATTCTCGAAGAGTTGATGCTGGACCTTATGTACCACCTCCCAAGCAATAAGAAGATCAAGGAGCTGGACATCACGGCGGAGATGGTGCAGAAGCGTGATCTTTCCGTGACCTTACTGGAGAAGGCCGGGTAGAGATTTTGCCGCGCCTAGCCCGACGTATTCTCAATCGTTTACGGCACGACTAAAGTCGTGCCCTGATACAAAACAGAGTTTTTCCGCAGCCTGTAAAGCCTGGTTGATGTTGCAGCGTTTATGTACGGGCTAAGGCCCGTACCCTTCAGCATACGGAGTCTACCCCCATACTTCGTGCTTGGCTACTTTCAGCCGGCAACGCGGGAACTCGTATGAACACTGAGTCTCGATTCGTCCCCGGAGGCGAACCATAAGATCCTTGGGCGCTTACCAAATCGGCAGAAGCGGTTCTGTTCTGTTGATTGGTTGAAGCCCTCATCGACCGGGGCATTGGCGCAAGTTCCCTTTCCTCTGTATAAGGGAATTAAGTGAAAGGAAATCGCGTGACACAAGCAAAAGAAACCCGGGACAAAAGCGATCTTCGCAAGCTCCCCATGATGCCCATCCGGGACATGGTGATCTTTCCTTACATGATGACGCCGTTTGTCGTGGGGCGTGAGTCGAGCGTGCGGGCGCTGGAAGAGGCGCTGACCGGGGACCGCAAGATTTTCCTGGCCACGCAACACGACGCGGGCATCGATGAACCGCGCCCGGAAGACATTTACTCGGTAGGAACTATCGGCAACATCGTCCAGAGCGTGAAGATGCCGGATGGCAACATCAAGGTGCTGGTGGAGGGACTGGAGCGGGCCAAGGCGGTCGAGATGAACGACGCGGATGGCTTCTTTGTGGCCACGGTGCGGGTCGCCAACCGGCAGTTGGAAGTAAATCCCCAAATCGAACAGGTGATGCAGCGGGTCACTTCCCTCTTTGAGCAGTACGTGAAGCTGCAGCAATCCCTGAATTATGAAACGATGATCGCCGCTGTGCGCATGGATGAGCCGGCGAAGCTTTCCGATACGATCGCCGCCAACCTGCAGCTTTCGATCGAAGAAAAGCAGGAGCTGCTCGATATCTTCGACCCCAGCGAGCGCCTGGCGCGGGTAGCGGACGTACTCGATATCGAAATCGAGAAACTGAATATGGATCGCAGCGTGCAAAGCCGGGTGAAGCGGCAGATGGAGCGCGCGCAGAAAGAGTACTACCTCAACGAGAAGATCAAGGCGATTCAGAAGGAACTGGGCCGCGGCGAGAAGAGCGAATTTGATGAACTACGCAAGAAGATCGACAGTGCAGGCATGCCCAAGGATGTCTTCGACAAAGCGATTCAGGAGCTGAAGAAGCTGGAGGCCATGCCGCCGATGTCGGCCGAGTCGACCGTCTCCAGAAATTATCTGGACTGGCTCCTGGCGGTGCCGTGGAAGAAGAGAAGCAAGGAAACACGCAGCATCGATCACGCTGAGAAGGTGCTGAATGCCGACCATTATGGCCTGGAAAAAATCAAGGAGCGCATTCTCGAGTTTCTGGCCGTGCGCCAGCTGGTGAAAAATCCCAAGGGCTCGATCCTGTGCTTTGTCGGACCTCCAGGCGTCGGCAAGACCTCGCTGGGGATGTCGATCGCCAAGGCCACGGGCCGCAAGTTCGTGCGCATGTCCCTGGGAGGGGTGCGCGACGAGGCGGAGATCCGCGGGCATCGGCGGACCTACATTGGGGCCTTGCCGGGACAGATTATCCAGTCCATGAAGAAGGCAGGAACGAAGAACCCGGTCTTCATGCTGGACGAAGTAGACAAAATGGCTTCCGACCTGCGCGGAGATCCCGCCTCGGCGCTGCTCGAGGTGCTCGACCCGGAGCAGAATACAAGCTTCCAGGACCATTATCTCGACGTGGAGTATGACCTCTCGCAGGTGCTCTTCGTGGCCACCGCCAACGTGTTGCACACCATCCCGGCGCCGCTGCAGGACCGCATGGAGATCCTGCGCCTGCACGGATACACGGAGGCGGAAAAGCTCGAGATTGCCAAGCAGTACCTGGTCAAGAAGCAGCGCGAAGCCACGGGTCTGAGCGATAAGAACGCTGTCTTCAGCGACGCGGCGCTGGTGGACATCATTCGCGGCTATACGCGCGAAGCCGGCGTTCGTAACCTGGAGCGCGAAATCGGGAACGTATGCCGCAAGGTGGCCCGCCGTGTGGTTCGGAACGGGGTCAAGCACAAAGAAGAGATTGCCGACACCAACCTGAACGAGTTTCTGGGAGTGGCCAAGTTTCGCGATTCTCAACTTCACGAGACCAGCGAAATAGGACTGGTTACCGGGCTCGCCTGGACTGAGGTAGGCGGCAGCATTCTCTCTACTGAGGTGCAGGTGCTGGATGGCAAGGGTAAGTTGACCCTGACCGGCCAACTGGGCGACGTGATGCAGGAGTCGGCACAGGCAGCGCTCTCCTACATCCGCAGCCGGGCGCAGCATTTGGGCCTCCCCAAGGACTTTTACCGCAACCTCGACATTCACGTACACGTGCCGGAAGGCGCCATTCCCAAGGACGGCCCGTCAGCGGGCATCACCATCGCCACGGCGCTGGCCAGTGCGCTGGCCAAGGTACGCGTGCGGCGGGATATTGCCATGACCGGCGAGATTACGCTGCGCGGCAAGGTTCTGCCCATTGGCGGGTTGAAAGAGAAGCTGCTGGCGGCCCACCGGGCCGGCATCTTTGAGGCCGTTCTGCCGCGAGCCAACGAGAAGGATCTGGCAGACCTTCCGGAGAACCTGCGCAGCGTGATGAAACTCCACTTCGTTGACCAGATGGACGAAGTGCTGAAGATCGCGCTTGAGGGTCCGCTTCCGGAGCTGCACGAGGAGACTCCCGAGGTACTGGCAACCGTTAAGCCGCCTGTAGCAGCCGATCAGCCACGCGCACAGTAGGCATGCGCCTGGTTACCAAGTTCCTGCTTTCGGCGATGTCTCCCGAACAGTTCCCTGTCGCCTCGGCGCCGGAGTTTGCTTTCCTTGGGCGGTCCAACGTCGGAAAATCGAGCCTGATCAACGGATTGTTAGGCGAGAAGGCGGCCAAGGTTTCCGCCTCGCCGGGGCGGACGAGGTCTATCAACTTTTTCGCTCTGTCGGATTCACCCTCCGCACGGGAGCCGCGGCTGCTTTTCGCCGACCTCCCAGGTTATGGCTATGCCAAAATCTCCAAGTCCATCTCTGCGGAGTGGCCCAGATTCATCAACCCCTATCTCGAAGAGCGGCCTAATCTAGTCCTCTGCATCTGCCTGGTCGACAGCAATATTCCAGTGCAAGCCAGTGACCAGCAACTGATTGCGTCTCTGAAGGGAATGGAACGCAGCTTTCTCGCGGTTGGGACGAAAGCAGACCGACTTTCAGGGAACGAGCGCACCAAAGCTGTCACGCGGCTCAAGCAGGGGCTGGGGCTTACCGATATGCTGCTGTGTTCCGCGAAGACGGGAACTGGGCTGAAAGAATTGTGGACGCAGATCCTCTCCCGGACTGAAGAAAAATCCAGCATCTGAGAAGTTCCACTTAGACAATCGTGAGCGCCGGAGCGCCGTGCATTCTCGCTTGGATTAAAAGCACACGAGTAAGCGCCGCGTGGTTTCCCACATCTGACACAAACAACGTGTCAGATATGGGGCACCCGGGCCTGGTTGCGGGTTCGGATGCCTACCAGGTGGAATAGGGCTGCCCGTCGCTGCCCACCTGATCCGACCCACTGTGCACATCGGTCATGCCCGGGTCGGTTTGGTCGGGACTTTGCAGCGTGTCGTCCATGGTTGGTACCCAGGTGCTGTCACTTTCCGTCACAGGATCCTTGGGTATCGATTTCAAATATCCGCCGGTGACCAGATCATCGAGCGTCTGAGGCGCCTTGTTCTTGTCGTTGGTATAGGCATCGATGGCATTGCGCAGGACGTGGAGGTCCTCCTTAAGCACCGCTTCCCGAGCGGCGCGAATGGATGACATATACGCAGGAATCGCGATTGCAGCCAGAATCGCGATGATGAGCATCACCACCATCAACTCGACCAGAGTGAAGCCAGACGCGGGGGCGAGCGGGGTGGAGCGCGCGAGTTCGGTACGAGAGCGGAAGCCGGATATTCTCACAAACCTACCAATCGGAGTACTTCGTTCCATCGAGCGCAGTGGCTTGCGACTTGGAGCCAACGTCGAAGACATTCTGCCCTCCCCACGAATCGCTGTTCGGCTCGTCCTGCATGGAGCGCAAGTTCCACTCGGCTTTGCCGGTCATCGGGTCGACCGGGATGCGACGCAGAAATTTGAGTTTTTTGCCCTGTGCGTCCACACCCTTGACCAACGTATCGAGATCCGGCGGATAGCCTTGGCTGTCGAGCTTGATCTGAAAGGCGTGACGATCGGCGGCGTCTTTGTAACGGTCGATGGCATCGCGCATCTGCCACAGGTCGTAGCGCAGTTCCCTTTCCTTTTCGCGCTGCACGCGAAAGCGGGCCAGGGGAACGGCGGCGGAGGCAAGGATGGCGAGGATCGCAACCGTCACGATCAGTTCGACCAAAGTCAGTCCCGCCTGATGGCCCGGCGTGACTGCTGCTCTGCGCTGACGAAGGTTGTACCGCATTCAGGGGCCCTATTGCACGTGTACCGTGGTTTGCGAGCCGGCGATGTTGACGGCCTGCTGTGTGCTGTTCTTGACTGAGGCTCGGGTGATTTGCACATTGGAGTCCCCAGCCGCGTTGGCCTGAAAGGTCAGCAGGCAGACGACTCCGGATCCGTTTACTCCGCGGACACCGGGCGGACGGGAAGCGGAGATGACAACGCCTCCCGCGCCGTCGTCGCGATGAACCAGCGCGATGGCCTGGCCATCGTGACCGAGGTAGTCGCCGCTATCGACGTTGATCAATGCCAGCTTGCTGGCGTCGTAATGCAGCTGCATCGGCACCGAGAAGACATCCTGGCCTCCACTCAGGTTGACGGCCACCTGGAAGGTGCTGCCAACCTTCGGCACAGCCGACGGCGGAGTGACCTGCAGGGTCACGGATCCCGATACAGGGGCCGGGACAGCTGGTAGTGTTCCGGATGCAACCGGTGGACCGCCAGCGGGAGGCGGCGCGGGATGTGGCTGCAGCCCCGGGGGCAGAGAACCCACTCCACCCGGCTGCGCGTTGGCCGACGCCTGCGCGGAGATGCGGCGGAGTTCGACGTTGGTGCCGGTTCCAGTATCGATCTCCTGCAGATTTAGCGGGCTGATTTCCTGGGCACGGACGACATGCGGGGTCAGCATGAAAATGATTTCGTCGTCCTGCACCTCGTGCTGCGTAGAGCTGAAAATCCATTTCAGAATCGGGAGCTCGCCCAGACCCGGCGTTCCGCCGATGGTGGTGAGATCCTGCTTCTGCAAAAATCCGCCCAGTATGTTGACTTCACCCTCTTTAAGGCGGACCACCTGATCGGCCGTACGCTGGCTGATGATCGGTTCGGTAATGCCGCCAATATTGGTCGAGCCCTCCTCCTGCGAGGAGACGATCTTGATTTTGAGAGTTACATCGCGGTCGTAGTGGACGACGGGCGTAATCTCGATTTCCACGCCAACGTCCAGGTAGGTGAACTGCGTGTTCACCAGCGAGCTGACGACGGCGGTCGCCGCGCCGGTCTGGTATGACCCGGTGGCTACCGGAATGCGTTCGCCAATCTTCAGATCTGCCTTCTGCCCATCCGTCGCCCGAATACTGGGGTTTTGCAAGACTTTGGTGTCCGAATCCGAGAGCAGCAGGTTGGCCGTAGCCTGGCCTACAGTCACCGCAAAGTTAGTGGCGTTGAGGTGAGCGAGATTGTTCAACGTCAGATTGGTCGTGCTGGTGCCGGTGGTCGTTGTCCCGGTGGTCGTGGTGCCGGTAGTCGTTGTCCCGGTGGTCGTGGTGGTGGCGTTGGGAGGCTGCAATTGCAGACCGAAGCTGCCCGGGAGCTGAACGCCGATGGTCCGCGTCTTGTCCCGATTCACCTCCAACAGCGCTACGTCGACGACTACCTCCGGACGCGACTTGTCCAGATCGTTGATGAGCTTTTGTGCCAGCAGCAGTTCGTCCGGTGTAGCGCGCATCACGATGGCGCTTTGGCTGGGCACCCCGTACAGCTTGGCGTTGACCAGCAGGTTACGCAGCGCGGTCTGAATATCGTTGAGATCGTTTTGCTGGGCAGTGTTCGCCAGATAGAACGTCTGCACCGCCTCCTCTTCCAACTCCTGGCGCTTGGCGCGCGTGTTCATGGCAACGAAGATCGTATTGGGAGTGACTGGGTGCCAGAATGTGCCCGAGGATATGCCAACGATGCGCAAAGCGTCCAAGAGGGAGACATTCGCGATATCAACCTGGATGCGCTTGGAGGTGTACTCGGGATCGAAGAGCACGTTGATGCCTGCCGCTTTGCCTACCGTCGAGTAAACTACCTTGCTGTCTTCGGTCATGTGCAACGTGAGCGGCTCATTGGAGATGGGTTTGAGCTGGACCGGGCTACCCACTTCAGTGAGCTCGGCTTCCTTCGACTCGGGAATCGAGGTTTCCTGATTGGCCTTGGGAGTAGCCAGTTTGTCCCGCGCATGCTGGATATCCTGGTGCGCTAACTCGTTGCTGGGATCGATCTCGAGGGCGCGCATAAACTCGGTCAACGCGCCAGTCACATCGCCTTGATTGCTGAGTTTTTCCCCGCGGCTGACGTGCGCGGACGCCGCCAGAAAGCGCAAGCGCTCATACGCGGTCTTATAGCGAAGATTTTTGGGTTCTTTCTGGTAGGCCTGGTAATAATCCTCGTAGGCCGTGATGGGGTCGTCTTTGGCCTCGGCCAGCTGGCCGCGCTCAAACAGCGTCTTGGCCTTGGGGCCAGAAGCTGCAACGCAGCACATGCCGAGGCCCAAGAGCAGAGTAAACCCGGTGGACAAAGCCCACTTCATCTTCCGCCGATTCATTGCACTCCAGATAGCGAAACCGCTTTTATTTTAGGGGGAAATCGACGTGTCCAAATAGTCACAGCACGCGCTTCCTTTGGGTCCTGAATCAGCGCGAACTCTTTCCAGATCAGGAGCTTTTGCTTTTGCCTATATGGCCCGAGTATAACATTCGCGGGGAGCGGATCCCCCGTCCTAACTCGCGTGCTAGCATTAAGATTCGTAACCAAATGTATGCCCCGGCGACAGAGTCAACCCACTACTTCATCCCCTCAAAAACCGAAATCCCGGGAACCGGTGGCCGCCGGTGAGCGAGACGCTGCTGTGAATCGTGCAGCGGGACATAACTACTTTCTCCTCGACAAGTTCGAAGCTGGGATCGCGCTGCGAGGCACGGAAGTGAAGTCCATCCGCGAAGGGCAGGCCAACCTCAAGGATGCCTACGGGATCATCAAAGACGGCGAAGCGTACTTGCTGAATGCACATATCGGTCCTTACTCGCACGGAAACTCTTCCAACCACGACTCATTGCGCACCCGCAAGCTGTTGCTGCACCGCGGAGAACTGCAAAAGCTAATGGGGAAGACGCAACTGAAGGGTTTGACGCTCATTCCCACCAGGCTTTATTTCCGCCAAGGGCGAGTGAAGTGCGAACTGGCAGTAGCCAAGGGCAAGCAGGATTGGGACAAGCGGGAGACCGAGCGGCGGCGGGAAGATGAGCGCGAGGCTCGGGCCGCAATCGTCCGCGCCCAACACAAGTAAAGCGAGGCGTTGGGCGATAGCGAGCGAAGCCTGTAAATCACACAATTTATTATACTTATGGAGAATGGCAACATGAAGACCAAACTCGTATCCGGCAAGCTTGAGCGCGTGGCCAGCGAGCTGCTGGTGGTCTTCGCTTTCGATGCTGCAGAGAAAAAGCAGCCGGCAAAGCAGACCAAGCCAGCGATCAAGCTGTTGACCACCGGCAAGGCGGTGGCGAAGGTGGCCGGGGCGATCCTGAACAGCGGTGAATTTGCCGCCGGGAGCTGCGAAACTGTCCTGCTCCATGCCCCAGCCGGATTCAAGGCAGAGCGGATCCTGCTGGTAGGCCTGGGCAAGGTCACTCCCTCTGAGGTGCGCAAGGCGGCGGGTGCAGCCGTCCGGTTCGCCAAGCCGCGCAAACTGCGCGAGCTGTCCATTGCGATTCCGTCGGGGGAGGGGCTCGATCCCTTCGCGGCCACGCGAGCTCTCGTGGAAGGCGCTTATATCGGAGATTTCGATCCGGATACCTATCGTTCGGACCGGAAAGACCAGAGTATCGAGCAGCTTAGCGTGGTTACGGGTGGGGCTGACCAGGCTGCCATCGAGGCTGGCCTGCGCGAGGGTGTGATTATCGGCGAGGCGCAGAACTTTACCCGCAGCCTGGTCAATGAGCCGGGCAACGTAATGACACCCACGGTGGTAGGCGAGAGAGCTGCGGAGATGTGCCGCCAGTTCGGCTTGAAGTGTGAGGTTTACGGTGCAGACAAGCTGAAAGAATTGAAGATGGGCGCCTTTTGGGGGGTGACGAAGGGGTCGGAAGAGCCGCCTGCCTTGATCGTGATGACCTACGAGCCGAAGAATGCACCTGCTACTCCGGTGCTGGGCCTGGTGGGGAAAGGCATTACGTTCGACACCGGCGGCATCTCCATCAAGCCTGCGGATGGCATGGAAAAGATGAAATATGACATGGCGGGCGGAGCAGCCATGATCGGCGTCATGCAGGCGATCGCGCAGTTGAAACCGGCGGTCAAGGTAATTGGCATCGTTTGTGCGGCAGAGAACATGCCCTCCGGAAATGCCATGAAGCCGGGAGACGTCCAGATCGCGATGTCCGGCAAGAGCATTGAAATCATCAACACGGACGCCGAAGGGCGGCTGGTGCTTGCCGACGGGCTGAGTTATGCCCGGCAGCTCGGCGCAACCCATTTGATCGATGCCGCGACGCTGACCGGCGCCTGTGTGGTAGCGCTGGGCATGGTCAACGCGGGATCATTCGCTAATAACGAGGAGACTTATAAGCACTTTGCCGATGCGCTGCAGATTTCGGGAGAGCGTTTCTGGCGCCTTCCGCTCGAGGATGAATACGGGGAGCAGATCAAGTCGAGCATTGCCGACATTATGAACACCGGCGGCAGCCGCTGGGGCGGAGCGATTACCGCCGCGATGTTCCTGAAGGAATTTGCCGAAGACACACCCTGGATACATCTGGACATCGCGGGCGTGGCGTGGACGGAAGAGGCGAAGCCGTGGATGGCCAAGGGCCCATCCGGCATTGCGGTGCGCACGATCACCGAGTGGGTGCGCAGCTACGCAAAATAAGGCCGTGCGCAAGGAACCAGGACGTGCCACACCTGACTTGTGTCAGGCGTGGCACCAGAGACGGCTAGGAGGCGGCTCTCGCTGCTTGTTTCTCCAGAGTATGTTTGGCCTGGGACGCCCTCCCTTGGCTGAACTCCCGGATGAGTCTTTCATTGAAGGCTGGGAGGTCATCCGGCTTTCGGCTGGTCGTAAGGTTCTGATCGGTTACTACCTCCTCATCGACCCAGTGACCACCTGCATTGCGAATATCGGTACGAACCGAAGGCCACGAGGTCAGAGTTCTTTTCTTCAACACCCCAGCCTCGACCAGCATCCATGGGCCGTGGCAGATGGCGCCAATGGGCTTGCCTGAGTTGAAGAAGTCGGCCACGAAAGCTACAGCCTTGGGTTCTATACGGAGCTTGTCCGGGTTGATTTGACCACCCGGCAAAACCAGCCCCTGATAATCCGAAGGCTTAGCCTCATCGAAGGTCTTGTCCACCTTGGTGTTCTCACCCCACTCGGTAAACTTCCATCCCCTGATTTGGCCCGGCTTGGGAGAAATTACATCGACGGTAGCTCCCGCCTCTTCCAGAGCCTTCTTCGGCTCCGTCAACTCCACTTGTTCAAAGCCATCTGTAGCCAGTATCGCGATTCTCTTTCCCTGCAATTTTGCATTCATAGTTTAAAACCCCTTGGTTGTCGGATCCTCATGCACTACGCTTGCTTCGTTCTCGTCTTACCTTTTTTTAGAGGCTCGTTCTCTGACGCTCGTTGCCCCCGCAATCAGGTCTTCGCGATGTAGAGAGCCCTTCCGTGAAATTTGGATGAAGATCCGTCCCCTTTGGGCATCTCCGGGTATGCTGTTTGACAACTCAGTCGGGTGTGGAGGATTTCTAATGGCCTGCGAAAAGATCTGCAGAACCACGGTTTGTGTCATTGCGATTTTGTCGACGTTCGGCTTGCTGACCGCCTGCAATAGCGGACCGAGCACAGTCACGCTCAATGGAGCCGGCAGCACCTTCGTCTATCCAGTCATGGGTCGTTGGATTCAGGACTTCCATCAGTCTCATCCGAACGTGCAGATCAACTATCAGTCGATTGGCAGCGGCGGCGGAATTCAGCAGGTAAAGTCCGGCACAGTTGATTTTGGCGCTTCTGATGCGCCTCTTTCGGATGCGGAACTGGCGCAGATGCCTCCGGTGATCCAGATTCCGGAGTCTGCCGGACCAGTCTGCATCACTTACAATCTGGCTGGACTGCAGAAGCCGCTGCAGCTCTCCTCTGAGTCTGTCGCCGGAATCTTTTTGGGCAAGATCACCAGTTGGCAGGACCCGTTGCTCAAGCACGACAACCCGGGCGAGAAACTTCCCAACGTGAAGATTACCGTGGTTAATCGCGCCGACGGCAGCGGCACTACGGACGCCTTTACCACCTACCTTTCCGCCGTAAGCCCGGAGTGGTCGCAGAAGGTCGGCAAAGGCAAATCGGTAAGTTGGCCAGTGGGACTCGGCGCCAAGGGCAGTGAGGGGGTGACCGGCCAGGTGAAGCAGTCCCCCGGCGCCATCAGCTATGTCGAACTGACGTATGCGACCCAGAACAAGCTGCCGGTGGCAGCGATCAAGAACCAAGCGGGCAACTATGTACTACCCAGCACTGCCGGGACAACGGCGGCCATCGATGCGTTCAAAGATCAGTTGGCCAAGGATCCGCGCACTCCAATCGCCAACCCACCCGCTTCCGCGCCGGAGGCATATCCAATTTCCACGCTTACCTTCCTGATCATCCCCAAAGACGGGAAAGACGCTCAGAAGCGCGCTGCATTGAAACAATTTATTCAGTATGTGGTGACGGACGGGCAACAGGCGGCGGGGGGCTTGAACTACGCTCCTCTACCAGACGCGGTGAAACAGCAGGATGCCCGGACGCTGAGCCAGATGACGGTCAACGGCAGCCCGATACAGTGAAGGATACGGGCAACAGTGTCGTTGGCTCAGAACTGCAATTGCACCTTCAGCTGGATATTGCGGGGTGAGGCATCGCCCCCCAGACCAGACCCCAGAATGCCGGTTGGGGGACTCTCCATGTAAGAGATCTGGCCAAAGCCCTGGTCAGAACTCGAGCCGTCGGGCAGTCCGAAATTTGGATGATTGAAAAAATTGAAGAGCTGAAGGCCGATGCCCAGCTGCCCCTTTTCCCATCCGGGCATTTTCGTATTCTTCATGACGCCGAAGTCCGTATCGAAGTAATTGGGTCCACGGAAGCGGTTTCGCCCTTGCGCAATAGAAACGGCGGTCCCGGAGCACGGGCCTGCAGACCCGGGGAGGGTTCCGGTGTTGAAGCCTATTTCGCATCCTGTTTGCACGAACAGCGCACTTGGATTGGGATCCCCGTTCGATAAGACTTGGGCCGGCTGGCACAAATGAGTTATCCGCGTGAAGACGGCTCCTTTCCCACACGATCCCCCACGCGGAAGAGGGCCGACCGGCACCGCGTAGAGAATTCCCGAATAATTCTGCTGTTGCAGATCGGAGCCCAGCTGACCGTCATATACGGTGTAAGGAAAAGGGGTGCGAGCGAAGATGGTCCCCGAAATCTGCCAGCCTTTCACCAGGGCGTCGGGGCCATGATGGCGCACCGCTGCCGTTAGCGGAAGCTGCCACACATAGTTGGCATTGAAAGAGTGCCTTACGTCATAGTCCGCCGCTCCATAGCTGCCGCGGAAATTGTGTGGATCCTGGGGCACCTCGGAACTACCCGAGGCAAATGTGGACAACCCACCATTCGACGTCTCATCAAACGCATGGCCGTAAGTATAGTTAGCCTGAAGTACACCCTGGCTCCAACCAGTGAACCGGTGTTCGAAGGAGACTACCAGGCCGTTGTAATTCGACACTCCGGCAGTTGTCAGCTCATTTACCTCGCCGAAGCGCGGATCGGAGCAGGGCGGCACAGGTGGACTGGTACATTCTGTAGCGGGCAATGTGCCGAAGCCATAGGCATTCACCCCCTGGTTCTGTATCAGTTCATGAATGCCATGGTTACCGAAATAGCCGACGCTCAGCGATGTGTCGGCGCCAAAAGCCTGCTGCACTTCCAGACTCCATTTCTGATACTGCGGCGATCTGAGGGACCGGTGGGGGCTGGTCACAAACGGAGGGGTGAACGCGGGAACCTGTGACTGGATTTCAGCCAGGTTTTCTCCCGCGGCGAAGCCGCTCAGCAGGCCGGCGTTCGAAGCTGCGGCATCCTTGAAAAGGCTTGTCGTCTCATCTGGAGCAATATTGTCGTCGAACAGGAAGAACTCGTTCACCACTGGGGTGTTGCTGCCCATCTCTAAAGCGGCTTGCCCAGGAAGCGTGTTATAGAAAATGCCCACTCCGCCCCGGAGGACGGTGTTGTGCGATACGCCGAACGGCTGCCAGGCAAAACTGAGTCGCGGCGCCCAAAGCAGGTTATTGAAGCCGTTATAAGCCCGCTTAAGGTTGACCAAAATCGCCTGGTTATAGGGCTGACTTGGATCATGGCTGACGGAGTCAAACGACCCCGCGAGCCGCGCAAAGCAGCGGGTTCCACAAGCCGGATTGGACTGATGCTCGTTTCTTAAGGCGAGGGTGATGGTAAGGTTCGGCCGCGCATGAAACTCGTCCTGGGCATACAGCCCCAGAACGTAATAGGAAATGTACTCGGAGAGCTGCGAGATAAACGATTGATACATTCCCGTGGTATCGGTCGATGGCGTGGCAGGATCGGTGCCGCCCTGATAGAAAGCGTCCAGGCTCAAGGGGTACAAAGTCCCTTGATCAGGCGCGCTCAGGTTGTTGGCGTCGTGGTAGATCAGGCTGCCGCCAAAGCCCAGCTTGTGGTTACCCCAGGTTTTTACCAGATCGTCCGATAGCTGATACTGGTGAATCGAGGCTCCACTGCGGGCAGGGCCACTGGAGCCCTCGCTGGTGAAGGTTTCCGCAACGCCCCAGTTCAGCCATGTCGGCATCGCTGCAACAGCCGCCGCCGGATTTCCCACCTCGAAGAAGGTGTTGATCCGCCAACCCGCCACGACCAGCTGGTTCACGGCTGATGGTCCAAAACTGTGCGTCTCCACCAACTGGCCTTGCCACCACGGCTGATTACTGATTAGGTTAAACAATGAACTGATCGGATCGATCGAAGAACTTTGATGGCCATAGCTGTAGGCTAGCGAAAAAAATACGCTATCCTCGGGCCGTATATGCCAATCGACGCGGCCGGATTCCAGCGATTCCCAGGTCGGTCTGCCAAGAGTTTCCTGGTAGTGAACCGCACAGGGTGTCGCCGTGCCCAGGCCATTCGGTCCGTTAAAGCGCTGCGTGCAGCCCAGGGGATCCGAAGTACTGCCTGGAGCAGCTCTGCCCGCGCCAGGTGCGCCGTTATAAAGAGCAAATATCTGCTTGTAAAACGCATCGGAAGCGGAAGTCGAACCGAAAATTGAGTCGATGTTCGCGATGGTCGCCGTCTCAAATTGTGTGCTTGGCAAAACCACTTGCTGGGTCACGGGAATCAGCAAATCCAGCCCTTCGGTGTCGAAGAAGAAGAACAGCTTGTCCCTCTCGATCGGGCCGCCGATCGAAGCAGCCCACTGGTTGGCATTGTCGCGGGGGCGTTTGGTCCCGGTTGCGTTGTTGAGCCAATCGTTCGCGTTCAACGCGCTGCCATTCCAGAAATACAAAGCGTTTCCATGAAATTCGTCGCCGCCGGATTTGGTAACGTAATTCACCTCAGAACCAGCGAGGGTACCGGATCGGCCGGTGTAGCTATTGTTTACGATCGTGGCCTCCTGCACTGCATTGAGCCCCAGGAGCAAATTGGTGGCGCCGCTCATATTCGTATCGGAGCCCAGGTGGGTGTAGGTCATGCCGTTCAAGGTGAAATTGTTTGAAGTGCCCGGCATGCCAAGAATTGAGAAATTTCCACCGTTACCACCAGTATCGGTGTTCATGATCGCGCCAGGAGCGGTCTGCGCGACATAGGTCAGATCGCCGCCCGGGTTCGGTACCTGGGCAACTTGCAGCGCGCTCATCGTAGAGGATGCATCTCCATTCTCCGCGTGGATCAGCGGAGCCTCGTCTGTCACATTCACAGTGGCGTGGGCGCCCGCAATTTCCAGCCTAAGGTTTAGCGTGACAGGTGGGCCCAAGCTGACGTCGAGGACTTCACTCGTTGTTCGGAAACCCGAATGCGTGACCCTGAGTGTGTAGCTCCCTGGCGCTACAAACGAAAAAGAATATTCTCCAACACCATTTGTATTTTGTGTTTGAACGATTCCCTTCGCGTTGTCTTTCAATTCGACGGCCCCGTCCGGCAGCAAAGCGCCGCTCGGGTCGGTGACTACGCCGGTTAGTCCACCAGAAGTCGCGTTTTGAGCATTGAGCGAATTCGAGACAAAAATGGCGAGGACCAGGATTAGGGAGGAAAGAAACAGGGGCCTGAAAAACACGCAGGCTTGGTTAGCGACTTTAATGAAAAACGCCCGGCGATTGATTGAAGACATGCCATCCCCACCCAAGGTCCGGAGAAAGATCGCGCGGCGCTACCAGCACCCTTCGACGAACGAGGCCCGCTGAATTAGCCCGGCGTGATCTACGGGCCGCCGCTAAGGTGGTAACGGAGTACTCAACATACTCCCTCTGTGTAGACCCCGCCACCACGAAATCGATCGTTTCAGGAGAAGACCGCAACGCTATTTGCCGCCTCCGGATAGCGCATGCGGCCTTCCTGTAAGGAAAGCCGCAGGTAGTCCCTCTGGGTTGCCGGAACCGCCCCCTAGTGGACCGTAACAGCTGATTCAGTAAAGCCGCGGATCTTCACCGGTTGCGCTACGGTGAGGATGAATCGCTTCCTCAGCGGCCAGCCGTCTCATCCCATCTAGAGCAGTTTCGCAATTGGTGTAGACCGAAGCGAAGGCCCTTTTCGTGGTTTTCTCCCCAGGAAAACCACACCTCGCGATCTTTATCAGGCCACAGTAATTGCGAAACTGCTCTAACCCCTTGGCCGCGCTGGAGAGGGTCGCGAGTGCGGTTTTCTTTACGGAAAACCGCATAGAGTGCAATGCGCCAACCAGCACCACGGGGAAACAAGGTCCGGGCTGGGGACCAATCCGAAAAAGCGAGCGCCGTAGGCGCGGCACTTCGCTTCGCCCATTCCCGAATACACCAAGAGTAACTTCCGAAACGGTACCCCCGGCTCAAAATAGCGTCCCGGCGCCTTTATCCGATCCCGGAGCGGATATAACCTTGTTAAAACACGATTTCGGCAGGCAGCGGATTCTCGCGTCACCGCTCTCTGGCCGGCAGGTGCCGGTAGTTTCGGCCTACATGCGAGCAAAGGACAGTTTTACCGCTGTCCGGTGTCCCACCCGATCCTTGTCACAAATCAGCCAACCACAGACATCCCGCCGCGGCGGGATTTTTTATTGCATCTCCACCGCGCTTCGCTGCGCAGTATAGCGGTTTCGCAATTGGTGTAGACCGAACCCGGATTTCCTGTGGAGCTTGGTCGTGCCATCGAACTGCATGCGGCTTTCCGTAAGCCGCACATCATTGCCCTCGGCTAGTGCCGCGCGCAGGAAATTCGGGAAAGCGAAAAAGCCTTTCGTGGTTTTCTCTCAAGGAAAACCACTCCTCGCGAACTTTTTGGAACCATGGTAATTGCGAAACCGCTATAGAAACCTCCGCCCATAGCCTCTTTCACTCAACTTCCCAACTTCCCGGAGCCACCTATGCCCAAAAATAAAGTCAGCGACCCCATCACCGATCAGGAAATAGCCTTTGCCCGCTTGATCCTCTCTGGAACCATGACCGACCAACTTGCCGCCGAAGCCGTGGGCCTCAACCCCACTACCGCCGCCTACACCAAATCCAAACCCCGTGTCCGCGCCTACATGCTCGAGCACCGTGCCGTTATGCAGCAACAACTCGTAGAGCAGGAAACCGAGGGCTTGCGCCGGCTGAACCTGGGCCGCGAGCAAGTCCTGGCCCGCCTCTGGGAAATCGCCAACCTGGGCCCCGAAATGACCCGAGGCAGCATTACCGGCCAAGTCAAGGCTCTCTCGATGATCGTAGCCATACAAGGCCTGATCCCGGACCGTCGTGCCGGTTCCGCGGAGAAGAACCCCGCTCCTCCGCCCTCCGAACCGGAGATCTATGCCGCCGCTTGGCGTGGCAGGCAGCAGAGGAAAACCACCGGCCCCCAGCCCAACCCTGCCCTTGACCTAGAAGCCCAGGAAGAAGATGGGCTCCCCATTCCCGAGGCCGAACCCGCTCCCGGCTTGGCGGCAGACGAGTCTTCGGACCCCAGCCCTATCTTTGACCCCGGCGAGCCCACCTTCGCCAATCGCTTGAGCCTCTCGGAAACGCAATCGCCGCCTGATGCCGCTTTTGCTCCAGACACCAAGGTCCCCTTCTCTATCGAAAAGAACCCCTTTGCCCGGCGCCGCTGACCTTCTGAGAAAACCGAAACCCATGCACTCGCTCCGCCTGCCCCAAAAGACCCAAAAAGATCGAATTTTATCGAACTTTATAAAAAACCGGGGGACATCCCGAACCCTGCTTGTCCAGCCAACTTGACGAGGCCCTGCAACGATTGGGCGAACTTGACCCGCGGCAGAGCAAAATTGTGGAACTGCGATTTTTTGGTGGATTAACCGTGGAACAAACGGCAGACTTGCTGGGAATCTCCCCCAAGACGGTGAAGCGCGATTGGAGTATGGCCAAAGCGTGGCTCCACGGAGAGCTGAAAGCAAGCCATGGCGACGCAAAAGGACAATTGGGCCGCAGTTAAAGCGCTCTTTGAGTCCGCCCTGGAACAGGACCCGTCACGCCGTTCGTCATTCGTGAAGGAACAGTCTTCGGACGCAAGCATACGCGCCGAGGTGGAGCGGCTGCTCGCCGAGCACAACGAGGCGGGGACGTTCCTTTCCAAGCCGGCGGTTGGCACCCTGGCATTTGAGCCTGAGGCCCTGTCCCGGAAATTAGCCGAGGGTACGTTGCTGGCGGAGCGATTCCGCATTGTCCAGTTCATCGCCGCCGGAGGCATGGGCGAGGTTTACCAAGCGGTTGATACCCGCCTGGGGCGGACGGTCGCGATAAAGATTGTGGCCGAATCCTTTGGCCAACGGTTTGAAACAGAGGCGCGCACGATTGCCTCGCTCAACCATCCCAACATCTGTGCGCTGCACGATATTGGCCCCAACTACCTGGTGATGGAGTACCTCGAAGGGGAAACCCTGGCTGGGCGCATCAAGCAGGGGCCGTTGCCGCTGCACGAAACGATCAAGATCGCCATCGCCGTGGCCGGCGCGCTGGGCGCGGCGCATCGCAGGGGGATCGTCCACCGCGACTTGAAACCCGGCAATATCATGCTTACAGCCGGCGGCCCGAAGTTGCTCGATTTTGGGCTGGCGAAGTCCAGCCGGTGCGGCCCGGTCACTGAAGAAACCCTGACTCGGTCGATTACCGGCGAAGCCCACGTCGTGGGCACGCTGCTCTACATGTCGCCCGAGCAGCTGCAAGGGAAACAAGCCGACGCGCGCAGCGATATCTTTGCCTTCGGCGCCGTGCTCTACGAGATGCTCACCGGCAAGCGAGCGTTCGAGCGCAAATCCAGCTCCGACATCATCATCGCCGTAGCCCGCGAGGAACCCACGCCGTTTCGCGAATTGGTGAAGGATATTCCGGAGGAGCTGAAGCGAATTGTCAAGCGCTGCCTGCGCAAACTGCCTGAGGACAGGTACGCGAGCATCGCCGAGGTTGAGCGGGAACTGGAAGAGTGCCGCGCGCTCACCTCCGGACCCATAAGCGGCATCAACCTGAGAGGTGCTACTGCGGCAAAGCACACGGCCGCGGGTAGCTATTCCTCTCTTTTTGATCCTGCTGGGTGTGGCAGGCTTGGCCGCTTGGTGGTTGCAGCATAGTTCCAGGGTGCATTGGGCCAAGGAGCAAGCTCTGCCTCAGATCGCGAAGCTGATCGACCAGGAAGAGTACGGCAATGCCTATGACATTGCCGTTCAGGCTGAGCGGTATATCCCGCATGACGCAGCGCTTGCTAAGTTCTGGCCGCAAGTCTCCTGGACGACCTCGATCATAACCACTCCGCCAGGAGCCACCGTATCTCGCAGGGGCTACAAGGCGCCGGATTCCGCATGGGAGCTGGTGGGAACCACGCCTATCGCGAAAGCGAGAGTTCCTCTGGTAAATGCAGTTTGGAGGTTCGAGCGAAAAGGCTTTGTCACTGTGGAGACCGCAGTCTTTTCCGAGGGCGTGGCACCGGAAGGCCCTTCACGGTGAAGATGGTCGAGGAAGGCAAGGCTCCGGCGGGTATGGTCTTCGTCGACCTAGACGCCCCACCGCCTAAGACCACGCCGATAAAGCTTTATGGATTCAGCAACGGTCTCGACCTTCTGCCGGATATTCCTCTGCAAGATTATTGGATCGACAAATACGAGGTGACGAATAGAGAGTTCAAGCAGTTTCTCGACCAGGGGGGGTATCGGAAACAAGAGTACTGGAAGCAGCAATTCCTCAAGGATGGTCATCCGCTTTCCTGGGCAGAGGCGATGGCGTTATTCCGCGATACGACGGATCGGCCTGGCCCCGCCGGCTGGGTAGCGGGCGAGTACCCGCGCGGCCAGGATGACTTTCCCGTGACCGGCGTGAGCTGGTTCGAGGCAGCCGCCTACGCGGAGTTCGCAGGCAAATCGCTGCCCACGATCTATCACTGGGCGGTCGCCGCCTCGCCGTGGGACGGCCCGAGCATCATTCCTGCTCAGTAACTTTTCCGGGCAAGGGCTCGACCCGCGTGGGAGCATACCCGCGGGATGAGCTGGTCTGGCGCGTACGACATGGCCGGCAATGTCAAGGAGTGGTGTCTGAACGAGGCGACTCCGGGCAAACGATACATCATGGGCGGCGCCTGGGACGATCCAGCCTACATGTTTAACGATCCCGATGCCCGCTCGCCGTTCGAGCGCTCTGCCAATTTCGGATTCCGTTGCGCCAGGTATGCTCCTCAGCGCAGCGGCCAAGGCTAGCGAACCCGTGATCGCGCACGCGCGGGATTTCAGCCAGGAGAAGCCAGTTTCCGATCAAGTGTTCAAGGCCTTTAAGAGTCTCTATTCGTACGACAAGACGCCGCTGCATGCTGTCATCGAGTCCACCGAACAGACCGACGACTGGACACAGCAGAAGATCACCTTCGATGCGGCCTACGGAAAAGAGCGCATGATCGCGTATCTCTTTCTGCCCAAGAAGGGACAACCGCCGTTCCAAACCGTCTTGTATTTTCCCGGCGGCGACGCCATTGAAACTAGATCGCTCCAGCGCGGACGCACTGCAACCGGGAGCATACGATTTTATTATCAAGAGCGGACGGGCGGTTATGGTTCCCCTGTACAAAGGATCCTATGAGCGGGGGGACGGTGTACAAAACGGGGTAGCCTGCACACAACCAATTGCTACCGCGATCACGTGATTGATTGGTCCAAGGATCTGGGCCGATCCATCGACTACCTTGAAACCCGTCCTGACATCGATCGCAGCAAGCTTGCCTTTGAGGGCGCAAGTTGGGGAGCAGCCATGGGAGCCGTGCTTCCAGCAGTCGAAGATCGCATCAAAGTCTGTGTGCTCATATCCCCGGTTTTTATCCTGACAAGCCTTTGCCGGAGGTGGACCAAATCAATTTTGCACCGCGGGTGAAGGTTCCGGTCTTGATGTTGGATGGGCGTTTCGATTACTTGTTCCCACCAACGACCTCGCAGGAACCGATGTTCCGCCTGCTCGGAACGCCCAATGAGCAAAAACGCCGCGTGCTCTTTGACACCGGCCACGACCTTCCCCGCACGGGGATAATCAAGGAAACGCTGAATTGGCTGGATCGCTATCTGGGACCGGTAAAATAAGAGATCCCTCCCATCAATCTACAGAGAATACCGGTAGGCTCACATCACTTCGGGGACAGCAATTCCCAGCCACGCCAGCGAGCGGACCAGTGCACGCTCGGCAACCGCGACAGTCGCCAACAGAAACTGCCTGCGCCCGGGATCCTCTTCAGTGAGGATGTGGTGGCGATGATAAAAATTGTTGAAAAGCTGCGCCAGCTGGAAAGCATGCCTGGCCAGATAAGCGGGTTCGGCGGCAGCAATGCACTGCTCGAGCAACAGGCTTAGCCGGGACGACATGATCCACAACTCCCATAGGCCGGTAGCTTCCTTACCCTCGAAGTAGTCTGCGACATTAACCTCCACGAGTGCCGCTTCCGGCGTCGTTCCGGCCTTGCGGAAGATATTGCGCGCGCGGACCACAGCGTATTGCACGTAAGGTCCGGTCTCTCCTTCGAAACTGAGGGCCTCCTTGAAATCGAAGGCGATGACGGTGTTGCGGGTGAACTTGAGCATGAAGTAACGCAACGCGCCGACGGCGATCTGGTGCGCGATGCGGTACCTTTCCTCATCGCTGCGCTGCGGATGGCGGCTATCGACCTCTTCCTTCGCGGCAGCCGTGAGCCTATCCAACAACGCGTCGGCTTTGACGCCGAATCCCTTGCGCCCGGAGACCTCAATGTAAGGCCGGCCACGATCTTCTTCTGAAATCTCATAGCCGAGCTCCATAGCACACCGCGGCGTCAGCGCGACCATTTCATAGGAGAAATGAATGTAGTGCGCTGCGGCCTCGGCATAGCCAAGACCGCGCAGAGCTTCAATCACGTTTGCCTGGGGGTCGGCCTGGCGGCTGTCGATGACGTTGTAGATGGCCTGCGCACCTCCGAAATCGGGATGGTGCGCCTCACCGGCTTCGGTCGAGATCCAGCACACATGATCGCTGTAGGCAAAGAAGGGAGCGTAGCCGAAGTCTCGGCCCAGCAGGCCGAACTTCCACAGGTGATAGGCGATGTCCTTTCCGACGTAGGTAACGGTGCCGTTCGAACGCACGATCACTTTGGCATCTTCGTCGAGAGCAGTCTCCATCAACCTCCGAATGCGCAGAGTCTCCCTCGCCTGTGGCCCGGCGCATCACCCAGCAGCCCTGGTTCTTGCCCTCGGTCTCCAGATAGAGAACGCCCTTGGCTTTCAATTGCGCAAAGGCAAGGTCCCAGAATTTGAGGTGGAGGATCTCGCTTTCGCGGGGGAGAAAATCGTATTCAATGCCCAGGCGCAGCATGGTTTCAAGGTGCCGGCGCAGGACGGCGGTCGAAACCAGATCGGCGATCTCCGCAATCTCGTTGCCGCCGGCCTCTATGGCATGCAGGGTTTCCAGACGGATCTTCTTTCGCTGCTCCTTCTGCTGCGCGTCTGCTTCATACCACTGCGAGACCCGCGCATAGAGGTCCCAGCAGTAATCGTCAATGCGCTGCCCCTGTGCTTTGAGATCGGCCAGCAACTGCTTGACGCCGGCCAGATCGAAACCCTCGAAGTGGGTTAGGCCCACCACCACATCGGCGACCTGGACACCGGTATTGTCGATGTAGTTCTGTACGTCCACATGCTGCCCGGCGGCACGCAGCAGGAGAACAAACGTGTCGCCGAGAATTGCGTTGCGCAAATGACCGATGTGCGCGGCCTTGTTGGGATTGATGCTGGTGTGCTCAACCAGGGAATGAAGATGGGTCTGCTCTTCTACGGTTTCGTCGCGTGCGATCGCCATGGCGGCAGCCTGGCGGTCCAGCTTGCCATTGATATAGCCGGCGCCAGCGACAGCAAATGATGCAAAGCCGGTCAGCGGCATCAGCTCCGCGACCAGTTCCTCGGCGATCGCGCGGGGAGATCGTTTGAGACGGCGGGCCAGCTCGAAGGCGACGGGCAGCGCGTACTCGCCCATCTCCAGATCGGGCGGCTGCTCGATGGCGATTTGAGGGAGCTCAATCTGATACTTGGCGCGAAGGACAGAGCGGAGGCGCTCGCGAAGAAGTCTCTGCTGTTTGCGATACACGTAGGTTCACCGGCCGGCCGCGCGCCGCGTGGGTCGCGCAAAACCCCTGATTTTCTTGCCGATTTTAGCAGAAGGCTCAGCCCGCCCCGCCAGCGATTGCCCGCCTCATCCCTGCCTCCTTCTTATTTATATATACAATTAAATCTTGGAGATTGAGTTCGATCCGGCGAAGAATGCGAAGAACATAAAGGACAGGGGACTGCCCTTCATTCTCGCTGCCGAATTCGACTGGACCACCGCGCTGGTCGTGCGCTCCGACCGCAAGGGCGAAACTCGCTTCTTCGCTCTCGGCTATATCGGGAGCCGCGTCCACGCCCTGGTCTTCAATAAAATCGGCAGGGCAGTGCGCGTTATCAGTCTGCGCCGCGCCAGCAAGGCGGAGGTAAAACGCTATGAAGAAGCCCGATCCTGAGCTGGTCGGCAAGGACAATCCTGAGTGGACCGACGCCATGTTCGCGAAGGCGAAGCCAGCGGCGGAGGTATTTCCGGATCTAGTTGCACATTCGGAGAAACGCATCCGCGGACAGCGTGGTCCGCAGAAGAAGCCGCGCAAGGTCGCCGTGCTGCTGCGCGTCGATGCGGACACCCTGGCCGCTACAAAGCCGGGGGCCGCGGCTACCAGACACGCATGGCCGCCGTGCTGGCGGAGCACGCGAAGTGAAGCCAGAATATGGCCTGTTAAGATTGTGATCAGTGTGGTGTCTAACGATGCACCATCACCACCGCCCTTCTCATGCTCGATACCCCCAAGTTCTATATCACCACCCCGATCTATTACGTGAATGCCCGGCCGCACATCGGTCACGCGTATACCACGGTGGTGTCCGATGCCATCGCGCGGCGCAAGCGAGCCCTGGGCTTTGAAACGTGGCTGCTGACGGGGACTGACGAGCACGGGCAAAAGATCGAGCGCTCCGCCCGGGCGGCCGGACAAACGCCGCAGGAGTTTGCCGATGCGGTCTCCAGCCAGTTCCGCGGCCTGTGGGATCGCATGGGGCTCAGCTACGACGACTACATACGGACCACTGAGGGGCGGCACCGCAAGGGCGTACAGAAGCTCTTCCTGGAGCTACAGCAGCGCGGCTTCATCTACAAAGGGAGCTACACCGGCCAGTACTGTGTCTCCGACGAGCTGTATGTCGATGCGCCTCCGGGTTCCCCCTGCCCCGACTGTGGGCGCATCACGGAGACCGTGAGCGAAGAGAACTACTTCTTCAAGCTCTCCGCCTTCGAGCGCAAGCTGCTGGAACTCTACGAAAAGCATCCGGAGTTCGTCCGCCCGGAGGCGAGACGGAACGAAGTCATCTCCTTCGTGCGCGGCGGATTGAAGGATCTGTCGATCAGCCGCACCAGCTTCGATTGGGGCATCCCGGTCCCGGGCGACGAAAAGCACGTGATCTATGTATGGATGGATGCGCTGGCCAACTACATCACCGCGCTCGGCTACGGCAGCGATCTGCCCCAGGACCAGGAGCGTTTCGCGCGCTTCTGGCCTGCCGACCTGCAAATCATCGGCAAGGAGATCAGCCGCTTTCACTGCGTCTACTGGCCTGCTTTTCTCATGGCCGCGGGTTTGCCGCTACCCAAGAGCGTTGTGGCGCATGGCTGGCTGCTCTTCGAGCAGAGCAAGATGTCCAAGTCGCGGGGAAATATCGTACGCGCGGAAACGATTGTCGAGACGCTGGGCGCCGATGCGCTGCGCTACTTCCTGATGCGCGAAGTCGTCTTCGGGCAGGACGGCAGCTTTTCCTTTGACGCGCTGGTGCAGCGCTACAACGCAGATCTGGCCAACGGGTACGGTAACCTGACCAGCCGCACGCTGGCGATGATCAAGCGGTATTTCGACGGGTTGGTGCCGGCAGGGGACGCTGACCCGCGCATCACGGCCGCCGCCGAGACAGCAGCGCGGGAGTTTGCCCAGCACTTCGATGCCCTGGACTTTTCCCGCGCGCTCGAATCTTTATGGGCTTTGGTCGCGGTGGTCGACGGCTACATTACGGATAAAGCTCCGTGGAAGCTGGCGGCTTCGCAGGATCCGGCTGCCCGGAGCCTGCTGGCCTCGATTCTCTACACGTGTGCAGAAGCGCTTCGTATCATCACCGCCCTGGTCTATCCCGTCCTGCCCGACGCCGCCGCCAGGATATGGGCGCAACTCGGGCTGGGCGATATCGCCCATGCAGATCTCAAAGCGGTGCGTTGGGGACAATTGGCGCCAGGAACCAAGCTGGGGGAATCAGGCCCTATCTTTCCGCGCGCAGAAAAGGACACCGTCGAACGCATGAACGAACTGGAGAAGAGCAACACCGGCCAGAGCGCCGAAGCAGAGACTACGGCGGATGCCGCGGTCATCACGAGCGTTCCAGCTCCGCCGGAACCAGCGCCGCAGCCCACACTTGAAGCGGCGAAGCAGGCCACATCCGTCGCAGCGCCGCAAGCGGCGGTAGGGATCGCTGGCAAAGGCCCGTCGGCATTGACGGCGGCGGCATCCCTGGGAACCGCCTCTCCGGCGCCGGATCCGGCAGCCAAGCCAGCTACCATCACCATTGACGACTTTGCCAAGGTTGAGCTGCGCGTGGGCCAAGTGCAGGTAGCTGAGCCAGTAAAGGGCGCCGACCGGCTATTGCGGCTCGAAGTGAACCTGGGCGACGAAGTGCGGCAGATTGTCGCCGGCATTGCGGGGGCCTATGAACCGGAGAAACTCATCGGGCGCAAGGTAGTGATTGTGGCCAACCTGCAACCCCGGAAGTTGCGCGGGCTGGAATCGAATGGAATGATCGTAGCGGCATCGGTTGGAGAGAAAGGCAAGCCCGTCCTGGCCGGCTTTCTGGAAGATGTTGAAGTGGGCGCGCGGCTTAAATGAACTACCCAAGGAGTGGCGCTGGTCGACTCTCACGCACATCTTGACAGCCCGAGGTATGACGCCGATCGGGATGAACTGCTGCAGCGGGCATGGCAACAGGGTGTGCGCACGGTGCTGTCCATCGGCATCGGAGATGGCCCGGATACGATGCAGCAGGCACTGGAGTTGAGCCGAAGGTACGCCGGCAGGCCGGCGGTACCCCGCATCCTGGCCACTGCCGGGATCCATCCCCACGAGGCCCAACTTGCGGACCAGGCGGCGCTGGAAAAACTAGACGGCTTGCTTGCCGACCCGGACGTGCTGGCCGCGGGGGAGATCGGTCTCGATTATTATTATGACCACTCACCCCGTGAGCAACAGAAGGAAGCCTTCGCGCAACAAATGGAGATTGCCGCCGCGCACCGGCGGCCGATCGTCATCCATTGCCGGCCCTCCGATGGCAGCACCAATGCATGGGATGACATACTGGCGATGATCGAGGCCAATTGGATGCCGACCACGCTGGGCGGCATCCTGCACTGTTTTACCGGTGAGTGGGAGCATGCCAGGAGGGCGATGGATTGCGGATTTTTGATCTCCTTCGCTGGAAATGTTACCTTTCCGCGGGCGGAGAAGATACGCGAGGTGGCAGCGAGGGTGCCGCTGGACCGGATGCTGATCGAAACCGACGCACCGTTTCTCGCCCCGCTTCCCTATCGCGGTAGGCGCAACGAGCCGGCGTGGGTAAGCCTGGTAGCGGACAGGCTGGGGGAAGTATGCGGCGTTCCGGCGGAGCAGGTTGCTTCCAGCACGGCCAACAACTTCTTCCGTTTTTTTGGCGTGGCGCCGGACGCAACGCCGTAAGTCGAGGGTACGCAACGGCTTTTGCGGTCATAATCGAGGAAGGACAGGCAACACGATGGCGGCAGACAACTCATTTGATGTCATAAGCAAGGTGGACATTCAGGAAGTACGCAATGCGATGGAACAGGCCATCAAGGAAGTGCGGACGCGCTTCGATCTGAAAGACTCCCACTCCGAGATCAAGCTCGAGGATGACGAGACGATCGAGCTGGCCTCGGCGGACCAGTACAAACTCAAGGCAGTCACGGAGATTCTGCAGCAGAAGTTCGTCAAGCGTGGGGTACCGTTGAAATCGCTGGAGTACGGCAAGGTCGAACCGGCCTCGGGTTCCAGCGTCCGGCAGAAGATCACGCTGCAGCAGGGCATACCCGGCGACAAGGCCAAGGAGATTGTCAAGCTCATTAAGGAATCCAAGAAGAAGGTCCAGGCTTCGATTCAGGGTGATACGGTGCGCATAACGGGGAAGGATCGCGATACTCTACAGGAGACGATTGCACTGCTGAAGGGTCACGACTTCGGCATCGATATGCAGTTTACGAATTACCGGTCAAACTGAAGAAGGTTCATTTGCCGTCCCTCAGGGGCTAAAGCCCCGTTGATATGCAGGGTTTATGTACGGGCTAAAGCCCGTACCCTTCAACGCGGAGAAGATCATCGAGATTTCCTCGAGCATTTCGCGGACGCAGTGCCGGGCCAGGAGTTTTCTCGTATTCAAGAACAAGCACCTGGAGAACGAGTGAGCACACAAGCGATAGCGACGGCAAAGGAAGTCTTCGAGCTGCTGCGCGACGACTTGAGCGCCATCGAGAACGAACTGGTTCGCGAGGCTGTCTCCAGCGTGGGGGCAATCACCGACATCGCCGACCACTTGCGTGAGGGCGGGGGCAAACGGATCCGGCCTTCGCTGCTGTTGCTGGCGGCAAAGTCGCTCGGCTACCACGGGCATGGCATGATCCGGCTGGGCGCCGTGGTCGAGATGGTGCACACGGCGACCCTGGTGCACGACGACATCATTGACGGAGCCGACACCCGCCGGGGCGGCCTTCGGCCAACACGACCTGGGGCAATTCCAAGTGCGTGCTGGCCGGCGACTGGCTCTACATGCAGGCCTTTCACATCGCCCTCCAGGAGCGCAAGTTCAAGGTGCTCGACCTGTTGATCGGTCTGACCCAGCAAATGGTCGAGGGCGAGTTCGTGCAGATGGAAAAGCTGGGCCGGATGGTGAGCGAAGCCGAGTACTTTGACCTGATCTACCGCAAGACGGCATGCCTGTTCGATGTCTCGATGCGTCTGGGCGCGGTTTTGGCTGGCGCCTCCGAAGAGACCGAGGAGCAATTGGGGGAATACGGCCGTAACCTGGGCATCGCCTTCCAGATCGTGGACGACGTGCTGGACCTGACGGCCACCGAAGCAGTGCTGGGCAAGCCGGTCGCCAGCGATCTGCGGGAGGGTAAGGCAACGCTGGCCATCGTCCACGCGCTGGAGCATGGAACGGCGCACGAGCACGAAGCGATCCGGAGGGTACTCGATGATCTCAGCTTCGAGCGTACGAGCCACCAGGAAGTACTGCAGATCCTGCACCGGCACGGGTCGGTTCAGTATGCTTTGACGGCCGCCTTCCAATATGCGGAAGTAGCCCGTGCGGCCATCGCCGGGCTGCCTGAGTCCGACTACAAGCGTGCTCTCCTCTGGATGCCGGACTTCGTCGTCGCACGCGACAAGTAACGCCGGCCGCTGTGATATTCTCAGCCGTTCGCGAAGCTCCGTTCTGAAGCGTTTTCTGTGAAAACGCTATAAGCCATGCCCGAAACTGAAAATCCAATCACCCCCATCCGCGTGCTGGTGGCCAAGCCCGGCCTGGACGGCCACGACAGAGGCGCCAAAGTGATTGCCCGTGCCCTGCGCGATGCCGGAATGGAAGTGATCTACACCGGCCTGCGGCAGACCCCGGAGATGATCGTCAATGCCGCCGTCCAAGAGGATGTCGACTGTGTCGGGCTGAGCATCCTTTCCGGCGCGCACAATGTGATTGTTCCCCGCGTCCTGGCGCTGCTCAAGGAGCGGGGCGCGGGAGACATTCTGGTCGTTTTGGGCGGGACCATTCCAGGACAGGATATCGCCTCCCTGAAAGAGCAAGGGGTGGCGGAGGTCTTCGGGCCCGGCACCCCGCTGGAAAGTACTGTGGCGTTCATCCGGGCCCACATCAAACCGCGCGGCATTTCCATAGCCTGACAGGTCTGCGCTCCTCTGGAGCAGTACTCACGGGATGCCGCCCTGGACTTCCCGGTCCGCGTACGTCGACTGCAATCGGGTTACTCCCGCCGCTGGCGCGCGGGGGTATAGCCGGCCCTGTCCGCTGCGATCGCAACGACCTGATCCACACCCGGCGAGAAGCACGCTCCGCCCGGCCGTTATGTGGCCGCTCATCCGGCGGCCAGCGCCGCGGAGCAATGCACGCGGGAACAAGCAATGAAGCACCTCTCAGCCTATATGAAACAATATCGAGTACATATATAAAACGGACGGGCTAATTATCACAGTGACGGTTTTTCTCGTGGTTTGAATCCACAGGTTATCCACATGTGGATAAAAGAGTAAGTTACCAAGGCGGATCGGTTCACGAGACAGAATAATAGCGTCTAACAAGCGCGTAACCCAACCCATTCAAGACCAATACGGCCAGGGCAGCGGAAAGATCGCCTACGCCGTGATGCCAAAAGCCCAACCACGCCATCCAGCACGCGAGCAGGTGAAGCAGAAGGATCCAAGCAGAGCGACGGTCCGGGAGGGTGCGAGACGCAACGATAAACCAGGGCAAAAGGACGAAGTAAAAGGGCCACCCGTAGTCGACCAGGCGATCAACGCTGGCGCCCAGGAGGGGAGCCAGCGCCAAACTGATCACTCCATAGACGAAACAAAATCGGAAAACGATAACGAAGCCGGTGGAAAACCGGGGTTCTCCGGGCCCCGTGCAGACAGGCGCGGAATGGGAAGGCTCCCGCTCAGCGGAAAATCCGGGCCGGCGCCAGAGGCGGCCGGAGAGGGCCGCGGGGGAAACCAGCCTGCGCCAAAGAGCCAGCGCGAGGGCCGGGCCGATCCCGAAAATGCCAAACCAGGATAGGACAGTGCGGGCAGGTCCCCAGCAGGGAAGGCTGGCACAATCCGATAAGACGAACGGCGCCGAGATGGTAACCGTGCGGCAAGGCGGCGACCCAGATGGGGCTACACTCCGGCAGCGTGTTACTCCACAACGGGACTCCGATAACATTTCTGAAGAAGTTCCACACCAGCTTGCCCAAGATATAGGACCCGCCCGTCAGACCGTGGACGCTGGCGGGGCCCGATTGGCCGAAGTGCCGGCTGACCAGACCCCCACACAACATCGCCAGAACCCCAATCACGGCGGGGCGGACTGGGATGCGCCGCCAAGCGGCAAAGACCAGACACAGCGCCACCAAAACAGTGGACTCACGCGCCAGATAGGCAGGAAAGAGCAGAAGCATCGCCAGCGACGTGTGGCCGAAGAGGAGGCACAGCAGAATCGCGGCGAGGATCGTGGCGTGAAGCAGGTCAGGCAAGTAGTAATCGTGGAAGATATCGACCCAGAAAGGCATCAGGAAGATCCCGGCAAAGATGGCAATGGGAGCGCGCCAGGACCAGAGCAGCCCGGCGATGAGGGCGAGCAGCGCGACCAGGCAAACGATACCCAGCAGCAAGAAGCCGGTGTCGACTCCGAGGCCACTGACGCGACCTAACCAGCCGGCAATGGCCGGGCCCAGGATGCGCGCGGAAAAAGGCGCGGGCACGCCATTCCGCTGGCCGAGCGCGAGCAGGCGATAGTGTAAGGCGTCGGGAGCGTAGATGGCCCCCGGGAGGCCAAGCAGAATGGCGAGACATAAGCTCCCGGCAGGAAGCAGCAGGGAGAAAATTCGCATCGGGGAGAGGAAGGCCTCTGGAGCACGGGCCGCTCCGAGCACGCCTTGGCCGCGGGACATGAGTGCAGGTTAGATCATTTCTCCCGCTGGCGTAAGGAAAAGGGCAGGTGCAAGGACCAGTTATCTGCCGCTCTTATCCCGACGCGGAGTGCGAGACATGAATTGCTCGAGGACGACCGCATACTTCTCGGGCAACGGCACCTTGCGCATCGACCGGTCGACAAAGACGTGGGTCGTTTCCCCTTCGGCGAGCAGGGTGGTCCCGGCAGCCAGAGCAGTCGCTGCGGGAGCTTCGCCCTCGGGCCGGAGGAGGCGATAGCCGAACTTGATGACCGAACGGCGTAACGCAAGGACGCGGGTCTGGAGCAGCAGTTCGTCGTCGTAGAGCGCTGGAGATTTGTAGCGGCAAGTGGCTTGGACGACCGGGATGCGGCAGTCGTCGTCGATCTCCATCTGCTTGTAATGGAAGCCGAGCTGGCGCAGGAGCTCGACCCGGCCGACCTCGAACCAGATGAAGAAGTTGGCATAGTAGACGACTCCCATCTGGTCGGTTTCGGCATAACGCACGCGGATTCGGGTTTGGGAGACTGGCATGGGTGAAGACCAGTGTAGCGAATGCAGGCGGTCTGCCCATTGGGTAGGCTCTACGCAGTGGCGAAAAGAAACCGCAGGTTCCTGCGGCGTGAGCGAGGTTTAGTGCCTGTGGCGGGAGCAGAAACTGCAGATCTGCGTTCCTGCTCCTGCCACATGCGCGAAACCTCGCTCACGCCTCTCCCTTTGTCATCCCGAGCGCAGCCGAGGGATCTGCAGTTACGCTTTCTTAACCGCAAAGCGACGGGAAAGCGCCGAATCCGAACTTACGGCTTGAGCTTGGTGAAGACTGAGAGCTTGGAGATGTCGTTGAACATCACGAAGGCGGCGAAGATGAGCAGAACAACGAAGGCTGCCTGGTAGATTCGCTCCTTGAACTCCTGATTGAGATCGCGACGCAAGACGCCTTCGATCAGCAGCAGGACGATGACCCCACCATCCAGAATCGGAATGGGGAGAAGATTGAAGATCCCCAGATTGAGACTGATGATGGACATGAGGCCGATAAGTGGCTGCCAGCCAGGCTGCTCAACGGCCAAGCCGGTTTCCCGGGCAATCCCAATCGGTCCACTCAGGTTCTGCACGGCAAAGCGCCGGGTGACCATGCGCTGAAGGACCTCGAGGATCAAGCCGGAATTGCGCAGGTTGAAATGCACCGACTGCCGTAGGGCCGCAGGCAGAGGAAGCTGCTGGATCTTAAACGGTGCCGGGTTCGGGGCAAATCCAATCCGGTAGAGCTTGTGTCCATTGGGCTCATCCGCCATTACGGGCTGGAGCGCCAGCTGGAACGTCTGTCCGCCACGCAGCACGGTCAGGCTGATGGGGCGGCCATTATCCTGCTGCAAGAAGGCGAGCATGGCATCGACGGAATGGAGCGCCAGCCCATCTACGGAGACAATCTGGTCGCCTTCCTTCAGACCGGCCTTTCCCGCGGGCATACCGGCTTCGATTTGACGGACACGGATCGGCTCGTTCTGCATCCGCGGCACAAAACCGATGGTGTCAAAGTCGAAGTCTTCGCCTCCGTGGGGATTGGGAATGACCAACTGCGTGTCGATCGTCTGCCCGGCGCGCTTGACCTCGACCGCGATCGTCTGTCCCAGATTGAGCGCAGCGCGGATCGATACCTGCTCCCATGTGGGGTTGTTGACGTTGTCGAAGCGGGTGATGACGTCGCCTGGCTGCAGCCCGGCGTTGGCCGCGGCGGTGTGATCGGGAACAAAGTCGATATCGGCCGGTTGCGAGCGAAAGGCTTCCACTTCGTTGTGCATCATGTAAAAGCCGGTCATGAGCAACAACGCGAGCAGGAAGTTCGAGGCCGGACCCGCCAGTCCGATGAGAATGCGCTGCCAGCGCGGATGGGCGTTGAACTCGGCCGGATCGCCCGTGGGCGCTTCGCCCGGAGACTCGCCTGACATTTTGACGTATCCGCCGAGAGGCAGCAGACTGAGCCGGTAATCGGTGTCGCCGCGACGGAAGCCGAAAAGACGCTTGCCGAAGCCGACAGAGAAGACCTCGACGCGCACGCCGCACAGCTTGGCGACCGCGAAGTGACCGAACTCGTGCACCAGAACCATGATGCCGAGCACGATAAGCATGGAAACCGTGCTGGTTAGGAAAAAGGACATAGCTCTCTGCTCATTTACCTCTCTGCCCGACACTGCCTGATTTGCCGGAGCATCGAAGCCACCGGATTCATTGGCTGGAGAACCGCTTGCAGCGGAAATAGTTCAATTTAAGACAGGAGTAAACCCTGCCACCACGGCGCGGGCGACCCGCCGTGCTTCCTCGTCCAGCTGAAGAACCTCTTGAATACTCTCAGGATGCCTTGAGAGGCGTTGCCTCAAGCACAGTCTCAATTGTACGCGGGATGCTGGTAAACGGTATGGTGCCTTCGAGGAATGCCCCTACGGCGACCTCATCGGCCGCATTGAGGGCGATGCAGGCGGCGCCGCCGGCCTCGGCAGCCTGGTATGCCAGGCGAAGACAGGGGAATCGTTTGAAATCAGGAGGCTCGAAACTCAATTGGCCGAGGGCCGCCATGTCAAAGGTTAGATCGCTCGAAACCCGCTCCGGATAGCTCATCGCGTACAGAATCGGCAGGCGCATGTCGGTAACGGAGATCTGCGCCAGTATGCTGCCGTCGACAAACTCCACCAGCGAATGTACGGCGGATTGAGGATGTACGGTAACCCGGACAGCGGAGGGAGGCAGGTCGAAGAGACGGCAGGCTTCGATAATTTCCAGTCCCTTGTTGAGCAAGGTGGCCGAATCGATGGTAACCCGCCGCCCCATTACCCAAGTGGGATGGCGCAGCGCCTGCTCCACCGTAACGTGCTGAAACTGGTCCGGGGGAAGCTGACGGAAGGGGCCGCCGGAAGCGGTCAGCCAAATGCGGCGGACCTCCTCTGCGGCGCCCCCGCGCATGCATTGGTGGATGGCGTTGTGCTCGGAGTCGATGGGCAGGAGGGGCACATTGCCGCGGCGCGCTTCGCGGGTGAGGATCTCTCCCGCGGCAACCATGGCCTCTTTGTTGGCCAGGCCCACGGGCTTGCCTGCCACCACGGCGGCATAGGTCGCCTCGAGTCCCGCCAGGCCGACGATCGCCGAGACCACGAAGTCCACCTGGGGCAGTGTGGCCGCGTGGACTGTTCCGCCGGCGCCGTAAACCACCTCAGTGGACGTAAGGCCCGCAGCCTTGAGCCGCGACGCCAGGTCGCGAGCCAGCAGTTCGGTGGCCACGGAGACCACCAACGGACGCCATCGCTGGCATTGCGCAAAGAGGGAATCGACATTCCGGCCGGCGACGAGCGAGGCGACCGCGAATCGCTCCGGATAGTGTTCAATGATGGAGAGTGTGCTGGTTCCGATGGAACCGGTAGAACCGAGGATGCAGATGTGCTTCAACGCAAGCTAACCCGCTGGTAATACTGTTGAATCCATTGAGCGTACCACAGCACGGGCGCGGCCAGCAGGAGGGCATCGATGCGGTCCAGAATACCGCCGTGGCCGGGAAGCATCGTACCCGAATCCTTCACCCCGGCGCCCCGCTTCATGGCGGACTCGACCAGGTCGCCCACCTGGGCGGCAAGATTCAACAGTAGCGCCAGCGCGAGCCAGCGGGCGAACGGCCCTGGGTAATGGAGCGGCCGGGCCAATCTGCGGGCCAGGGCACCAACCCCGCGGCGATGACCAGGCTGCCGGCAAGCGAAGCGGCACTTCCCTGCCAGCTCTTATTCGGGCTGATGCGCGGCGCCAGCTTGTGGTAGCCGAAGTTGCGACCGACATAGAGGGCGGCAATGTCGCCTGTCCAGACAATGCAGAACAGGAAAACCACCAGCGAAGGGCCATCCTCCTGAACCCAAACCAGCGGCACGGTCGCCAGGGTGAGACCGATGTAGAGGAGGCCGAAAACCGAAAAGGCGGTATCGGGCAGAACGCGGTTCAGCGGCGAGCGAAAGCTGCAGACGACAAGCAGTATCAGACTGCAAAGACCGATCGCAGGCAGGATGAGAGAGGGGCTAAAGAACGCCGCGGCAAAGAGGACTGCGATGCCAACCAGGACCAGGAGGCGGGGGGTACGCGACCCACAGGAATCGGCGATGGAGAGGTATTCCCACGTGGCGAGTTCTGCAACCACCGCCGTCGCTACGACCACCAAGGGAAAGGATCCCTTTAATAGGAGCAGCAGAACCAAGGGGATGAGGACGGCCGCCGTGATGACCCGTTTCATGATTTCAGAAAAGGATACACGGTAGGCATCTCTGCTGTAGATGTATCCGTAACTTGGCAAAACTTGAAGCGGTTGATTTATGAGTTTTGCAGATACAGTTCAATTCGGTTGCTGGTCCACGTGGCTATACCCGCGCCAAAAAGAAGTCTTGGTCTTCAGTCCAGATCGGACAATCAAGCAACAGCGCTGTTGCCACGACCGGCCAGTCCTCTGGATCCCGAGAATGCGCGGGCGGGCCAACTCTTCATAGCCCTCGTAGAGGCTACGATCCACTACTTCTACGATACGCGCGATTTGATCGAGTATCGTCAGACCAGCACTGGGATCGAAGTTACGGCGTACCGCGAACTCTGGTACATACCTCCGCGCATCCTGGAAGCACACGTCAGGGCTGTAAAAGACGGCCACATCTTCATAGGCTTCGAGTAGATTTGTACTCGGACTCCAAACACCCCACGTACCAGGATGTTTGCGTCGAGGACCAATCTCTTCGCTGCTCTCATTTGCGCGAGCGCCATTGCTTGAAGTCTTTGAGCACCTCTTCCTCAGAAATTCCTTCACTAGCCAGTATTTCCTGCATCCGAACCGCCGCTTCCTTGAGCGATGCGCGTTCAGCCTCACTACGCTTCCTGCGTGCGGGAATATAGTAGCCCACTGTGTCCCCGTGGCGCGTGATCGCCACCGGCGTATCGGATTCCAGCAGATAGCTGGCTAGTTTGTCACGAAACTCACGGATTCCAATCTTGAGCATTTCCACATGAGACTCCCTTGTGTACCATTGCGTACACAATCGTACCATATTCAGTGTGGCCTCACGGAACCCTTTCAGCAAGCGGTCCTCTAATGGCGCTTAGTTCTTGACTGAAGCCATAAGATATCGGGTCGGATTTACGAGCGGCATGATACTTTCACGGGTCAGACTATCGTCATTCCAGTACCGTGACCGGGTAGAGAAATATGTACCCAGGTCTCAAAGGCGAGACCTGGGGCACCCAATACGTCCTGAGTGTTCATCATGCTTCCTTTCCTGAATCAAGAACGACTCGAATAAAAGAGATGCCGTCAGCCGAAGGTAAACGAATAGGCCTGTACTCCCGGAACCAGAAAATCGATTCGGAAGGTGCGGTCCTTCACTCCGTCCTGCTGACGAATCAGTTGATACAGGCGGTTCTCCGTTACGGTACCGAACCCCTCTGCATCAGTGTCCATGCCGTGATTTGCGCCAGGAACTTTACCGTCCAGCGTGACCCGGAAGCGGACGGGCTTTCCATCTTTTGTTGGTCCAAGAACAAGATGAAGGTCTCGGGCGTGAAAGCGATAGACGATGCTGCCGGCCGGAGAAAGCAACGTTGCCATCTGCCCTTCGTCCTTCCACGTACCGATCAAGGCCCACTGATTGAGATCCAGACGCGCGGGAGCACGATAGAGCTGAAGGACATTCTGATTGAGGCCCCCAGGGGAGGCAAAGTTCTGCGCTCGTTCGTATCCAATGTAGGTTTCCGGCGACTGGACATCGTCTGAATCCGGCGGAGCCTCGGCGCCAACGGCCGCGATCTTGGTGGGCGTGTTGGGCAGCGGCCGGTGATTGGCCTCTTCCAGAAGGGTGCGGATCCATTGCTCGGATTCGTTGTAACTACCCTCGCCGAAGTGGTGGTAACGGATGCGGCCGGTGGCGTCAATAAAGTAATCCGCGGGCCAATACTGATTGTTAAAACTTTGCCAGATGCGGTAGTCGTTATCCATCGCAACGGGATACAAGATCCCTAGATCGCGAACTGCCTTGCGGACGTTGGCTTCGTCTTTTTCGAAAGGAAACTCCGGAGTATGAACGCCAATAATGACCAGGCCGCTGTCTTTGTACTTGTCATACCACGACTTGATATAGGGCAAGGTTCGCAGGCAATTGATACATGAGTAGGTCCAGAAGTCGACAAGAACAACCTTGCCGTGGAGTGATGCGGGCGTAAGCGGCGGAGAGTTTATCCACGCGGTGGCGCCGTAGAGATCGGGCAGGGTGGCCGGACCACCGTCGGAGCTGCCGTCGGCTATGGTAAGAGTTTGATTGAGGACGATTCTCTTCGGCTGGTTCGCGGGATGGAAGCGATCGACGAGGCCCTGCTCGAGGTTCGATGTGCTGGCCAGAGAGAGACGGGTGAGCAGGCCCCGATCCAGACCAAAAGCCACAGCTACGACAGCAATTAGAATAGTGACGCCAAGAGCACGGCGAATCCACTCCTCGGCTCCGAGAGAGCGCTTCATGGCGGCAAAGACTCGGCCACCGGCAAATAACGCAATCGCGAGTGAAGTAGCTGCCCCGGCGGCATAGGCAAGAAGAAGGATTGCAGTACGGGCACTGGCGCCGCCCAGGGCCGCTCCCGTCAGAATTAGTCCAAGAATTGGGCCGGCACAGGGAGCCCACAGTAGTCCCGTCCCGATACCGAGGAGAAAAGAATTCAAAGTGCTGGGGCTCGTGCCGGAGTTCTGCGAGAGCTTATTGCCTAGCCGGACGAAGGGACGTGAGAAACGTTCGGCAAGTGACGAGAAGAGCAGCGTGAGTCCGAAAATCCCGAACAGGATGAGCGCGGCGATCCGGCCAAACTGATTGGCCCGGACAACCCAGCCTCCTCCAACGGTTGCCAGGCTAGCTACGAGGGCGAACGTTACCGCCATGCCCGCGAGGAGCGGGAGCCCACTCTTGCGAAAGGGCTGGTCTGCGCGGGCGAAGACGAACGGGAGGACAGGAAGGATACAGGGACTCAGGATGGTGAGAACGCCACCGAGATACGCCAGGAAAAGCAGAAGCATACCGCTCCGTCACTCCTTCCGTCCCCTCATTCCTTTCTCCGGTAGTGTATGCAATCAGACGGAGTCTTCGCCCATCCCTATTCCGGATGACTGGGAATAACGTATCGGACTATGAGACTGCGGAGGAGGTGTAAGGTTACAACTCCAGGGGATATTCAGCGCACACCAGTAGCACATCCAGAAGCAACGGTGGGCTTCCCCCGGATTTCCTGTCGAGGTTGGTGGCGTTGTCGAACTCCATGCGGCTTTCCTTACAGAAAGCCGCACACGCGAACATGGGTGGTACCGCGTACAGGAAATCCGGGTCGCCCAACTTTTTCGTCCCACGTACGCCACGGCGAACGTGGGGCACCCGCCGCTACTCCGCCCACATCCGTGGTGACGGCGTTAATGGCGAATCACCAGGCTGACCCCGAAACCGACCGGTATCGATTTGCGCGCAGCCGCCGGCAACGAAAGCGTGGTCGTTCTGGGTATATAAGAAACGGTCCATGCCACCCACTGGATGACACACCTTAGGTTTGAATCACGCCTGGATTGAACTTCGCCACCTCGGGGTTGAGGGCCGCCGCCTTTAGGGCCGTTAACAACACTTCCCGCGTCTTTGCCGGATCGATGATGGCGTCCACCCACAGGCGGGCAGCCGCATAACGGCAGTCCGTCTGCTCGTCGTAGGCGGCCTTGATGGAGGCGACGACCTGGCTCTTCTCCTCTTCGCTTAAATGCTTGCCGCCGCGTTCCATCTGGCGGATCCTCAGCTCCACCAGCGTCGTTGCCGCGGAGGCTCCACTCATCACCGCGTAACGGGCGGTAGGCCAGGCAAAGAGGAACCGCGGGTCGTATGCCTTGCCGCACATCGCGTAATGGCCGGCGCCAAACGAGCCGCCGACAATGACCGTGATCTTGGGCACAGTCGAGTTGGCTACAGCCGAGACCATCTGCGCGCCGGCGCGGATAATCCCGCTCCACTCCGCATCGCGCCCAACCATGAAGCCGTTGACATCATGAAGAAAGATGAGGGGAATCAGGTTCTGATTGCAGTCCATGATGAAGCGCGCCGCTTTTTCGGCACTCTCGGCGTAGATCACGCCGCCGAATTCGACCCGCTTTTCTCCGCTTTGGCTGGTGTGCGTTTGATGGGTCTTCTGGTTGGCGACGATCCCGACCGCGAACCCCCCGATGCGCCCATAACCGCAGAGGATCGTCTTGCCGTAATCCGGCTTGTATTCATCGAATTCCGAACGGTCGAGCAGCCGGACAATGACTTCGTGCATGTCGTAGCTGTTGCCCGTGGCCTTGGCCGGATCCGGATCGAGCAGGGCATATAGCTCCTGCGCGGCAAACTTTGGGGCGTCGCGCTGCGGGTCGTAAACCGCCCGGTCAAACGGCGCCCCCGGCCGATGGCCCAGCCTGGCAACCAGGGAGCGAAGCCTGGCCAGGCACAGGTGATCGTTGGGCTCCTTGAAGTCCACTGTGCCCGAGATCTCGGCGTGCATGGTGGCGCCGCCCAGCTCCTCTGACGAGTACTTCTGGCCAATCGCCGCCTGCACCAGAGCCGGGCCGGCCAGAAAAAGCCCGCTGCCCTCGGTCATCAATACGTGGTCGGTCATGACCGGAAGATACGCTCCGCCGGCCACGCACATGCCCATGATGGCTGTGATCTGGGGAATGCCCATGGCGCTCATCACGGCGTTGTTACGGAAAATTCGCCCAAAGTCGTCCTGGTCGGGAAAGACATCCTCCTGCAGGGGCAAAAACACACCCGAAGAGTCGACCAGATAGAGGGTGGGAATCCGATTCTCCATGGCTATCGTCTGCGCCCGGAGAACCTTTTTTGCCGTCATGGGGAAGAACGCGCCAGCTTTGACAGTTGCATCGTTGGCAATGACCATCACCAGCCGGCCCGCGACCAGACCCACGCCCGTTACTACCCCTGCGCCGGCAGCACCGCCCCACTCCTCATACATGCCGTAGGCAGCGAAGAGTCCCAGTTCCAGGAACTCCTCCCCGGGATCGAGCAGCAAGGCCAGCCGTTCCCTGGCCGTCAACCGGTTCTTGCCGTGCTGGCCCTCGATCGCCTTCAGGCCGCCGCCTTGGCGAATGGTGTCCTCCTGCTCGCCTAAAGCCAGCAGAAGCGCCCGCATACCGGCCGCATTGCTACGGGCTTTCCTGCTCTCCGGGTCAAGTCTGGATGGGAGCGCATTGGAGAACTGCGGATCAGGCGGGGCTGGGTTCACGGGTTGGTCTTCCTTTGGTTTGGCCACGAGAAACTCGCCAGCATAGCATCTCAGGCGCCGCCACGTCGGAAAACCCGTTGAAGATTACCAAAGTTACTGTATTATGGTGACTTAGGCTCCTGCGGGTTCATTCAAGCGGTCCGAGCTGGCCCCTGGCATAATTTCCCCCTTGGCAACAATCCCACAAACGTGACATACTTCTCACGAATTATCTTTCGGCCAACCCCTATGTCCGAAAGATGCCTGATCGAAAGAGAACGAAGATGACCAATCTATTCTGGAGATTTACACCCGGTCGTTCCTGGCCTACCACGGAAGGCAAAGTTGAATCTTGCGATTGGGTCCGAGACCACGATTACCTGGGGGGAGTCGCGGGTCACTACGACGTGAAGTTCACCTATCGGGCGGGCGCCCAGGGAGAGGTGAACCACGGCGAATTCTGTCATCTGGGAACCCAGCACATTGCGCCTTACTCTGTAGGCGAACGGCTTTCCATACAATATGACCCGAGAAAGCCGGGGCGTCATCACTTTAGCGGCGCCACCCCTAACTATGAAAAGCTGGAAGCAATCCTGGTTATGACGGTTTTTGGCCTGCTGGCCGGCTACGTGCTCTACACCTTTTAAAGCGGTTTCACCCACTATTGGCTTCATCGCGACGCGAGGTGTGGTTCTCCTGGGAGAAGACCACGAAAAGGTCTTTTCCTGCCGTCTGCGCCATTGTGAAACGGCTCTAGTTCCCTTTTTGCCGCTTGTTCCCTGTCAGGCACGCCACTGCGGTGCATGGCTGTTTTGCGTCCCAGGTTGCTCTATGGATAGGATGGGCTGGACTGCGAACGAACCTCGCCGTCACAGTGAGAAGAACAACGGTCTATGCAAGCCCATCGCATCCTCTTCCTCGCTCTGACTCTCAGCTACCCTGGGCTCGCCCTCAGCCAGGCCCCTCCTCCCCCGGATAGCGTCTCCTCCGATGACATCAGCGTCGCGGAAGGGCTCCAGCTCCCAACCTACGGGCACGTCTGGGCGCTGGATACCTGGAAGGGGGTGCGAGAGCTGGTACGGTTGCGGCCCCCGGAGACGACTACCGCGGACGAGCCCGTCTTCTCGCTCAAACTACGACGCACGATCGAGTTCAAGGGCGAGGCAGCCCGGGTCCGAATGCACGATACTGCTCCGCTGTTCTTCCTGCGCGGGGTCTCCGGCAGCGATAGCGGCGATGCTCGCTCCGATCTGACGATCGTTCGCCTGACTGTGACCGGGCAACGGCGCTCGGCGACGAAGGAGGCCATGGCGCATCTGAAGCTAGAGGAAAAGCGGCGGGATTCTCAATCGCCGGATGTGATTGGCCTCAAGCAGCAGCGCCTTGGAACGACGGACTGGTACCGGCTGTCCCCAGAGCAAGTCCTCACCCCGGGCGAGTATGCCCTCGTTCCCCTGCCCTCCAGCCCGGGCTTTGCCACGGGAGAGATTTTCGATTTCGCCGTCGACCCACAAGCGCCAGAAAACTCCGATCCGCTCCGCTCCGAACAATACCGCGGCTCCTAGAGGGGTTTCACAGGGGGAGTTCGACCGAACCGCACACTTCATTTCGCCTGGAGAAAACCAAGCCTCGTTCTACTCGGAGAGCCCACAGCAACAGTGAAACCGCTGCAATGACCCATAAACGCCAATAACACGAAAGTGTAAGAAGTTCGTTTCATTGAGCAAATATTTTATCGGCGTGCGCCGCGCCGTTCCGAGCGCATTTTTCCCGTAAATTGATACCGGAAAAAGCGCGGATCTTCCGTGGAAAAGGGGCAGCTCGGCGCCCCTGGTTGCAGTAAATCCCGATCCCCGCGAGCGAAACTTTCCGGTGGGGAAAGAAACCCTGCACAAGACCAGGGTTTGCCCCGCCCTGACAAAAGCGAAACGCTCCCGATAACGTAACAATTACAGGCACTTTTTAAACGAAGCGCGCCGCCCGCTCTGTCAGGCAATCGGATCCGTGACAGCCGCCTTGTCTTCCGCTCGCGGGTGTGATGGTGCGACTCCATCCAGCCCCAGCACGGCCGCGCTGCGGCGCAGGGCGGCGATGCAGAAGGCGATATGGGCATCCAGATCCACCCCCAGTTCCTGGGCGCCGGAAACTATGTCCTCGCGGTTTACACCGCGTGCGAAAGCCTTATCCTTCATCTTCTTGCGCACATTCGCCACGTCTACGTCGAAGATGGATTTGGTCGGCTTGACCAGCGATACGGCGGTCAAAAAACCCGGCCAGTTCGTCGCAGGCAAAGAGCGCTTTGGCGAGATGCGTATTTCGCGGAACACCGGAGTATTGCGCATGACCCATGATCGCCTCGCGAATATCCTCAGGCCATCCCTGCTCGGCCAGAATCCTATTTCCGACGAAGGGATGCTCCGCGGCACTGGGATATTTTTCGTAGTCGAAGTCGTGCAGCAAACCGGTGATGCGATAGGTCTCGAGTCAACTCCATTGCCTCCTCTCCGCTTAACCCGCGGCTGGCTGCTTCTGCTTCGCCATAGCGCGGCCATGCAGGCCTCGACAGCGAGCGCGTGTTTGAGCAGACTTGCCGATTGCGTGTATGCGTTCAGGAGGGTCCAAGCTTCGGTTCGTGTGTGCCTTTTTGCGGTCATTATTTCCCTTTTTTGCACAGGTCAGCCGTTATTGCTCCGGGTTTCTTAGGCTTTATTCAGAACTTCGTACCACGTTTTCCGTGTTGACCCTATTTTTTAACTTGACAATCAAGATACCCCTGCATCACTGTAATCATGAATCAAGTAAGGACCGTCGCCAAACTGGATACCTGGGCACCAGGCGGTGCAAAGTGATCTAAAGCGGCGCTTCTTACCTGGGATCGCCCGCTCTGGCGCTCCGTTACAAATTATGGCAACTACCCTAGCTACCGTAGAGGCGCGTGAGGTTCTTCGGTGTGAACGCTGCACGCTGGTTCAGTTTCGCACCTCGAACTCTCTTTGCAGACGCTGCCACAAACCGCTGGAAGTCGAGGAGCCGGAACGGCTGGTCCCCCAGTTCGCCGGCGAACCGGAAGAGGCTGTGGCTGAAGACAACGGGCTACAGGTGGCCCGCGCGGTACGCGATATCCGCAAGGCCCGCAATCTGAGCCAGCGCCAGCTCGCGGGCCGCATGCAGGTTCCTCGCACTTACATCTCCAAGATCGAAAACGGCAAGGCGATGCCGACGCTCTCTTCGCTGGCACGATCTGGCCAGCGCGCTGGAGATCGACATCTGCGAACCTGCTGCGCGATGCGCGCAGCCGCCGCCACGAGGAGACTGCGTCCATTCTGCGCGATCCGTTCCTCGCGGAGATCGCTCCGTACATCACACAATGGATCCGCTGCAGCGCTCGATGTTCCTCAACCAGGTGCGCGACATGGCCTTCGGACGCCGCAGGACCGCTTAAAGCCTATTGACTAGTGCTGTGACCAGTCCGCACCCAGGTCTCAAGCGAGACCTTGGGCACCCGTCCGCCCCTAGCGAAGCATTTGGCCCACCCTTTCCTGCCGCTGCGTAACCGGGCAAAGTCCGTTAGCAAGCCTTCGCCCGGTTACCCTCGCGCTGCCGGCGCCAGCGGGTTTTGCGGTGGGAGGGAGCCATGTGCTACGGTCGTAAGGAAAGGCAATCGTTTTGCGATCCTGCCTAGCGAACCGCGTAGACGAACTATCCCCCGAAGAGCAGGCCATCTATCGCCAACTGGATCCGGCTCGCCTGCCGCAGCACGTAGCCATCATCATGGACGGCAACGGGCGCTGGGCCGGCAAGCGCAGCCTCAAGCGATTTCTCGGGCATCAGCAAGGCGCCGAGTCAGTGCAGTATGTGGTCGAAACTGCCTCGCGCATCAACCTGCCATGGCTGACGCTTTACGCCTTTTCGCTTGAAAACAATCTGCGCCGTCCTAAAACCGAAGTCAACTTTCTCATGCGGCTGCTGCGCTCCTACCTGGTCAACAATGTGCAGCGCATGAACGACAACAATGTGCGCATCGCCTACATCGGCCGCACGCATGAGCTGCCCTGCCGAAGTGCAGGAAAAGATGCGATTGGGCCGCAGAAGCCACCGCCCACAACAACGGCACCGTGCTTACGCTTGCACTCAACTATGGCGCCCGATCCGAGCTGGTGGATGCCTTCCGCGCCCTGGCCCGGGAAGCCGCCTCCAAGAACTTTTCCCTGGAGCAGATCAGCGAAGAAGATCTCCGCCGCCATCTCTACACCGCGCACATGCCCGATCCCGACCTGGTGGTTCGCACCAGCGGCGAGTTTCGCGTCTCCAATTTTCTTCTGTGGCAGATCGCCTATTCCGAGATCTACGTCACCGAACGCCTGTGGCCTGACTTTCGCGGCATCCATCTGCTCGAGGCCATCGCCGACTACCAGCGCCGCGAACGGCGCTACGGCGGCTTGAACAAGCGGCAGGAATCCGACGAGGCCCCCGTAGCAGATAGTTTTCTGGTCCCCCGCTAAGAACTGTTGCCCCCGCCATCCCCGGCAGAGGATTCCGCAAGTGATGTGATCAGGAAGGTGCACAGGAATCGTGGCCAAGAGGATTGCGGAACCTTCCCCTACTCCCCGGGTTATGCTCGGAGCATGAACTCGGAGACACTGGCCCGTCCGAAAAGGTCCGGAACCAGGAAGAGGAAGCAAAAGCAGGCCGCAGCGCCTCGTTGGGGCGCTGGTTGGGTAGGATGGTGGCCGCTCCTGGTGGGGATCGCGGTGACCTTAGTGACGGTGAAAACTGCGGAGATCCTGCCCCTGATGGGTGCGGAAGGGTTACTCAAGCTGCGGCTTCTCTATCCCTATGCGCTGCTGCTCCGGCAGCCCCAGTTAGGCCTGTCGGAGCAGACGAGTGATAGCCTGTCGCAAATGATGTTGTACGCGCAGTTCCCTCTTTATGGGCTGTACACAAGCCTGGCGATGAAGTGGAAGCCGCTGTGGACGGCGCTGACGCAGGTGGCTGCAATTCACCTGCTGGGCTTCGGCGTTCTGTGGCTATTGACGCGGACGTGACTACAGAACCGGTCAAGATCATTGAGTGCCCACGGGATGCCTGGCAGGGCTTGCCGCAGCAGATTCCGGCGGAGGTCAAGGCCAATTACCTGCGCGCACTGGCCGCGGCCGGCTTCATGCATATTGACGCTGTCTCCTTCGTTTCCCCATCGGCCGTGCCGCAGATGGCCGATTCGGAGCGTGTGCTCGCCCTGCTCGACCCAGGCGTCGATGTGGAGATCATCGGTATCGTCGTAAATGAACAGGGCGCGGAACGGGCCATTCGCACCGGAGCGGTACGCACACTTGGTTTTCCCTACTCCATTTCGGCCACATTTCTGGCGCGCAACCAAAAACAAACCCTGAAGCAGGCGGGGGAGACGCTGGAAAAGATATGCACCCAGGCTTCGAGAGCAGGCCTGGGGGTCGTGGCGTATGTGTCGATGGCCTTCGGGAATCCTTATGGCGACCCCTGGCTTCAGGAGGACGTGATAGCGGCCTGCCACACGCTGAAGAGGATGGGCGCGGAAGAGATTTCGCTGGCCGATACGGTGGGGATGGCGAGCCCAAAACAGATCCACTCGCTGATCAGCGCGGTGCTCGCCGAGGTCCCCGGGATCAGGCTGGGCGCGCACCTGCACGCTCGCCCTCAACAAGCGGCAGCCAAGATCGCGGCGGCCTACCAGGCGGGCTGCCGCCGCCTGGATATGGCGCTGGGCGGGCTGGGCGGCTGCCCCTTTGCCCAGGATGCGCTGGTAGGCAATGTGGCGACCGAAACAGCCATAGCCGAGTTAACCCGGCTAGGCGCGGAATTGCCGCGTTTGCGCGACCTCGACGAATTGCTGACGATGAGCCGGGCCATCGCTGATAGATTCGGTGCAGCCATACCCTGTTAAGAGACTAAGGAGCATTCGAGAAACCGTGGCAATCAGTTACGCAACCCTGGAAATCAAGGAGGCCGACGGCGTCCACACCATCACAATGAACCGGCCCAACCGGCGGAACGCCCTGAACCCGCAGATGATCGCCGAGCTTACGCATGCATTGACCGATTCCGCGGCTTGCCCTTGCGGGGTGGTCGTGCTGACGGGCGCGGGAACGGCCTTTTGCTCCGGCATGGACCTGGACAGTCTCAAGTCGATCAGCGATCAGCGCCCGGAAGATCAACGGGCGGACGCCGAATCGACGATGTGGATGATGCGCCGGCTGTATGAGCTCAGTAAACCTACGATCGCGGCGGTGAATGGAGCTGCCATCGCGGGTGGGGCGGGCCTGGCGACCTTGTGTGACTTTACCCTCGCCGCGCCACGGGCCAAGTTCGGCTATACGGAGGTGAGAATTGGTTTCATTCCAGCCATCGTCTCCGTGTTTCTGCTGGAGATGGTCGGGGAAAAGAAGACCAAAAGCCTACTGCTCTCCGGCCGGGTCCTGGACGCCGAAGAAGCCCTGTCGCTGGGGCTGGTGAACGAAGTGGTGCCCGAGGGCGAGTTGATCCCTCGAACCCTTGCACTGGCAGCATTGCTGCTCAAGAACAGTCCGGAATCGATGGGTGCGGTCAAGAAACTGCTGAGCGCCTATGCCAAAGATCGCCTCGATCGCGATTTGTCGCGGGCGATGCGGTGGAACGAGAAGATCCGCAACAGCCCCGATTTCCGCGAGGGGATCCGGGCCTTTTTGGAAAAGCGCGATCCGGTGTGGCCGTCGCGCAACCAGAGCTAGGAAATAGTGGGATTGGTCGCCCAAAATGAAGCCGTCGGCCGAAAACGTTCGTCTTGCCAAGGAGATTCATTCCCGGTTAGACCTGCTGACCGTGCCCAACATCGAGCCGGTTTGCCGCTCACGAAGGCCAAGTATGAAGCACGCTCTACGCGTCGATGGCTGGGCCAAGCAATTGTTTCAATGCCTGGACGTATTCGGTGAGGGCTTGGCGGCCGGTTTCGGTGATGCGATAGAGGGTTTGTGGTTTGCGCAACACGAACTTCTTTTCGACAGCCACGTATCCGGCTTCTTCGAGCTTCAGCAGTTGCGCGCCGAGGTTACCGTCTGTGGCCTCAGTCCTGGCGCGGAGCCATGTAAACTCAGCCTTTTCGACGCCGCTGAGCAGCGAAAGCAGGGCCAGCCGCAGCCTGCCGTGAACCACGGGATTGAGCTCGGGCAAATCAGGCATGGATTGGACCGCGCCGTTTGCGCTCCTGCGCTTCGGCGATCATGCCGTAGATGCCGAACACGATCTGGCAGAGAAAGATGGCGACCAGAAACACGATCATGCTCTGCGCATCGGTGCCAAAGCACGTAGTCACAGCCGCCACCCACCACACGACTGCGCACGCAAACTGAACCTTCCAGCGAAGAATCAGGGCTGAGGCTCCGTTGGCCATGCCAAGTATGGCCGATATCACGGCCACAAAGAGATGCTGATCGGTCAGTCTTCCACTCAGGCCGAGGGCTAGAAAGAGCAGAAACATCGAAATTCCCAAGGCAATCCAGATAGAACCGATTGCCCGGCCCAGGGTGGTCTCCGGATGATTGCCGGCCTTCAAGGAAGCAACCACAACGGTGACAATGACCGCGATCGAAGATAGTGACCGGCCAAGCCCACACGCTGTGACCCCACGCGGACCAGGCGATGGCGAGATAGTAAGCAACGCCCCACAGAACGAACGTCCATCCCCAGCTCTCTGTTTTCCGGCGTCCCGCGGCGATCATGCTCTCGATGAGGCTCAGCCTGTCCTTTAGTTCCTGCTCAGTGGTGTGGTCCTGCATGGCAGTTCTCCTTTGACGAAGCTCGAATTACCGCATATTCCCTGGCTTTGCTCCCGTTTAATAGAGTACTCTATTATATAGAGTACGCCAAAAACATTTTCACGGCAGAAGCTCACATCCGTGAGGGACACTTCGCTCGTCATATACGCCGTATGCGAATGCTTGCCTGGCGCCTGTTCACCAAGGGAATCGATCGTGAATCTGCCACGCGGCGAACTCACCATCACCGGCGATCAAGTACTTGGCGAACATGTGCTCGAGCTCACCGCCATCGGTGGCTAGCTTTTTCCTGCGGCGGCGCACTCACGCCGCCGCAGGAAAATCAGATGGATAGGTTCAGGATGCGGTTGAGGCGCTGCACAAAGATGGCCGGGTCCTGCGAGCGGCACGCCTTCCATGAGCAGAGCCTGATCGAAGAGCAGCCAGGCCGCATCCTCGGCGACGGCGTCATCGGAACGTGCCAGCAGCTTCTTGACGATCTCGTGATCGGGATTGATCTCGAGCGTGGGCTTGAGCGCGGGAATATCCTTCTGCCCCATGGCGCGCAGCATCTGCTGCATCTTCATCGAGGGCTCCGTCTTCATCGGAGACGATGCAGGAAGGGCTGTCCGCCAGCCGCACCGAGGCGCGCACATCTTTCACCCGGTCGCCCAGCGTGGCTTTCAGCTTGTCGATCAGCGGCTTCAGCGTTTCGGCCTTGTCGGGCTCCGCCTCGTCTTTCAGGTCTTCGCTGGTGGAGGCTTTGTTCACCGCCTTGAGGTCGATATCGCCGTACTTCTCGACGCCGGAGAAGACGATCTCGTCGATCTCGTCATCGAGGATGAGAACTTCGAGATCCTTCTTCTTGTAGATCTCGAGCAGAGGCGAGGTGCGGAGCAGGGATTCGGCGCCGCCGGTGATGTAGTAGATGCTCTTCTGCCCTTCCTTCATGCGCGACTTGACGTCGGCGAGGCTGGTGAGGCCTTCCACTTTGGTGGATTTGAAGCGGACCAGATCGAGCAGCGTCTCGCGATTCGCGTAGTCGCCGTACAGACCTTCCTTCAGGGGACGGTTGTACTCGGCGATGAACTTCAGATACTGCTCGGGCTGGTTGGCCGCAATGTTCTTCAGCTCGGAGAGGATCTTCTTGACGCTGGCGGTGCGGATACTGGTGAGTATGCGATTCTGCTGCAGGATCTCGCGGCTGACGTTCAGGGGAAGATCTTCGCTGTCGATGATGCCGCGAACGAAGCGCAGATACTGCGGCAGAAGCTCCTTGGCGTCGTCCATGATGAAGACGCGCTTCACGTAGAGCTTTACGCCGGTCTTGTATTCCGCCTGGTAGAGATCGAGCGGAGCCTTCGACGGAATGTAGAAGAGCGTGGTGTATTCGAGGCTTCCTTCCGCCTTGGTGTGGAACCAGAAGAGAGGATCTTCCCAATCGCCGGTGATCGATTTGTAGAGCTCCTTGTAGTCCTCGTCCTTGAGCTCGCTTTTGGGACGGCGCCAGAGAGCACTGGCGGCATTGACCTGTTCGGTGGTGCGGCTTCTTGACCGACTTCTTCTCCGCCTCGTTCCATTCGCTCTTGTCGTAGGTGAGAAAGATGGGGAAGGCGATGTGGTTGGAGTACTTCTTGACGATCTCCTGCAGGCGCCAGCTATTGGCGTACTGCTTGCCTTCCTCGTTGAAGTGAAGCAGTACGGTGGTGCCGGCGACGGAGCGCTCTGCCGGCTCGATGTCGAAGCCGGTCTTGCCATCGCTGGCCCAACGCCAGGCCTTGTCTTCGCCGGCCTTGCGGGAGACCACCTCGACGCGGTCGGCGACCATGAAGGCGCTGTAGAAACCCGACGCCAAACTGGCCGATGAGGTTGGAGTCCTTTTTGGCATCTGCCGGAGAGCTGGGAGAGAAAGTTTTTGGTGCCCGAGCGGGCGATGGTGCCCAGGTGCGAGACCAGATCCTCCTCGTTCATGCCGATGCCGGTGTCGGCGATGGTGAGGGTTTTCTTCTCCTCGTCGAGCTCCAGATCGATGCGAGGATCGAAAGGAATGGTTTTGTAGGCCTCGTCGGTAAGCGTCAGGTGGCGGAGCTTATCCAGCGCATCGGAGGAGTTGGAGATCAGCTCGCGCAGGAAGATCTCAGGATGGGAATAGAGGGAGTGGACGATCAGTTGCAGCAGCTGATTGACTTCGGTCTGAAATTCACGTTTCGACATAGATCTCTCATTATCAACATAAATGAGAGCTTCGACCGCGGTTACCGTTTCAGAAGGAGTCGTCCCTCGCGGGTGATTCTTAGATGCTGGTTGAGAGAACTGCAGATCCCTCCACTTCGGTCGGGATGACAAAGGGAAGGGCGGCGCTTCGATACGAAGCAGATGCTGGTTGAGCGAACTGCAGATCCTTATGCTCCTCCTGACCTCTCGTGAGAAATCCGCAAAGCCCCGGTCGAGGCTATTTCTTTTCGAAGATGAGGAAGTAATCCTGGCCGTCGGCCTTGGTGAAATCGTAGCGGGCTACCTGGTGGAAGCCGGCACGCTCGACTTCGGCACGGACGATGGGCTCGTTGAGGCCGTGGTCGGCGCCGTTGCCGTTTTTATCGATGATGCCGAAGCGGGCACCCGGTTTGAGCGCCGTGCGCAGGTTAGCGAGTACGAGCTGGGGGTGGGCAATCTCGTGGTAGACCTTCAGCATCAGGGCGGCGTCGAGGGAGTTGGGCGCGAGCTTCGGGTCGTCCGGTGTGCCCAGGAGGGGTTCGATGTTGGCAAGGTGCTCGCGCAGAGCGCGCTGCTGGATGTAGGCAATCGCTTTGGCGTTGATGTCCTCGGCGATGACGCGGCCGTTTGGACCAACGCGGCGAGCGGCACGGACGCTGAACCAGCCGCCGCCGGCGCCGATGTCGGCGATGGTGCTGCCGGGTTTGAGGTGCAGGAGGTCCATGACGCGGTCGATCTGGAGGCGTTGGTCGCGGCCCGGGGTCTCGAATATGCTCAGGTCGCCGGTATAGGGCGTGCTGGTGGGGTGCGGGGCGGGAGCGGGAGCCTGCGCCGCAAGGTTTAGCACGGAGAAGATGGCGAAGAGCGCGGCAAGCAGCTTGCGGCGGATGGTCATACCGTTTAGACGCGTAAGGGGCTGGGCAGATGGGCGTTGCGCCACGTCATAATCGTGGCGCGGTTCACTTATAGTGGTTGAGTCCTTCTTGTAGCATGCTTTGTGCTCCCTAATTCGCATTTGCGCTTTCGTTGAATGAGGAGAAACCATGATCAGGATCCGCAGGATCTACCCTGTGCTAACTGCGCTCACACTCTGCCTCTTCGCAAGCCGCGCCCATGCGCAGATGCTTGTTGAGAACAGCCTCGAAACCCGCTTCCAGATCGACCTCAAGGTACCGGATGCCGCCCTCAATTCCTTCTTCCCCGACGGATTTACTTCCAGTGTAGCCCCGCAGGGACCAGCGAAGGACTGCAATCTCCGTCTCGTTTTTATCGACCGCATCACCATCAATGGCCCCGATGGCAAGCCCATCGGCAAGGGGTCGAATCGCCTCGTCTATCTTGTGGCGCCCGCCAAAGACCCTAGTGGCAACAGTGTGCAGCTGGTTATCGGTGGCCTCACCGAGGATCCGGCTGACGCGCCCGGTGTCTTTGGAAACTACTTGCTTGCAACCACGCACGAGATGCGCCGCACGACTTTCGTCGCCGGCGCCAACCCCGTCCTCGACACGCAAGACTGGGTGTTCGCCGCCAAATCGGGCGAGCACCTCGAATTGCACATCAAGTACGAGCGAGGCACGGGCAATCGAAGCAACCCGACCGACGTCAGGTTCTACTCGGCAAAGAATCCGACGTTCTACCAGATTTCGCACCAGGAACAGGTGCTGGACATTCTGCGCAACGCCACTACCAATCCCCCGAACCGCGTGAAAGAGTTTACCCTCAAAACCTCCGGCGGCAGCTATGCCAAGCTCTTCGACAGCACGGTGAAGGTTCTTAGCTGGGACAATATCCTTTGGATAGACCGCTCTGTTTCTAACCCCTGAAACGGCATGGCGCGTCACTCGTGCCGGAGGGCCTCCATCGGCCCGATGCGGGACGCTCTTCGAGCCGGCCTCCACCCACAAGAATCATCGGATCGTTTCCCTTCAGCCCATAGAGCATGGAGCTGACAAAGCGTGTCAGCAACAACGCTGCGCCCACCCCTGCGCCGATGCCGATAGCCGCCATCCACGAGACCTCGCGCAACATCATCCGCAGCATCTGCCCGGCCCTCGCGCCCAGCGCCATGCGGATGCCGATCTCGCTCGTCCGCCGCGCCACGTCGTACGCCATGATGCCATAGAGCCTGTGACCGTGCAGAGAAGTAGATACCCAGGTCTCAAAAGCGAGACCTGGGGCACCCAATCCGTCTTAGAGCGCATTGGTCACTCTGCATACACCAGAAGTGAAAATGCACTAATGCTTTACGGCGATCGCCGACATTTCAATCTTGGCACCGCCGATCAATCCGGCAACCTGAACCGTGGCTCGTGCCGGTTTGGGGTCCGGCATGAGTTTTTTGTAGACCTCGTTCATTTTTGGGACGTCATCAAGGCTGGTGACATAGACCGTTACGGAAACGATGTCAGCCATCTTGAAGCCCGCCCCTTCAACTACTTTTTTCACTGCGGCGATAGCATTCGTAGTTTGAAGCGTGATATCAGTGCCCGTAACCTTGCCACCGGAATCAGGTCCTTGCTGACCTGCGACGTAGAGCGTATTGCCCGCAACGTAGCCCTCACTGAAGGGCATGCCCTTCGTAAAGCCTATCGCCTGGTTTTGGGCAAAAGCGCTGCCCGAGGTGAAAACAGCCATGAGCCCGGCCAATAAGAGGCCTCGCGTAGCCATTGACGAATACTTCTGCTTCATCCTTTGGTCCTCCTGTGTTTGTGGATACACTCCTCTGCATCTTTTCACACTCAAGCGGGTATATAGCTCCGCGACGCGCAGGATTCCGAATCCGGGCGTCAATCGACCGTCGTGCCCCAACGTAGAATGAAGCCACACGATGAAGCCTAAGCCGAGCCGTATCCTCGTTCCCGCTTTGCTGTTAGCCGCTACGGTTGTTGTTGTCCTCAATGCGTGGTTCGCCTTTCAAGCCATTGACGCTCTTCTGGAAAGCGAGCACCGGGTAGAACATACCTGGCAGGTCATCAATCAGGTCGAGAGCATCATGAGCTCGGTCAAGGACGCTGAGACCGGCAATCGAGGTTATCTCATCAGTGGTGATGAAGACTACCTCCAGCCGTACAACTCAGCCAGGCGCGATCTGCCTACCGAGATCAATCGATTTCAGGCCTTCACCGCGGACAATCCGGTGCAACAGTCGAGAATCGCTGAGATGCGCGGCGTAATCGAGCAGAGGCTCGCTCTGCTGCAGCAGGGTATCGATCTGCGCCGGAGCGGCAGCAAAGACATCATCCGTCCTCTCCTACTCAGCGGCACCGGCAAGTCAGAAATGGATCACCTACGGCAGATCGCAGACGATGCGCAATCCGAAGAGCGCAGGCTACTCTCCCAACGCACGGCCGCCGCGCAATCCAATCGTTCCCGGGCCCGCCACACCGTCGCGATCGCCAGCGCTCTGGACTTTCTGCTCATCGTACTTATGTTCCGTTACCTCGCGCACGAGCGGGGCTTGCGGGTTGCGGCTGAACTCGCCGGGGAGCGCCTCGCCGTGGCCCGCGCCGAAACCGAGGAGCGCGCCAAAGAGGTCCGCTCCCTTAACGCAACGCTCGAACGACGGGTCGAGCTACGCACTGCGGAGTTACAGACCATCAATCGCGAACTCGAGGCCTTCAGCTATTCGGTCTCGCACGACCTCCGCGCTCCCCTGCGCACGATCGACGGATTCAGTCTCGCGCTCGAAGAAGACTACGCCGGGGCCGTCGACGAGACGGGACGAGACTATATCCGCCGCGTCCGTAATGGGGTCCAACGCATGGGATCGCTCATTGACGCACTCCTTCAACTTTCCCGCATCACCCGAGCCGAGATTGTGCGCGATACCTTCAACATCAGTCAGCTTGCCCAGTCCGTCGCCTCCGGCCTCCTCGAAGAGAAATCCGGCCGCGACATCACCATCAACATCGAGCCCAACCTGCAGGCTAGCGGCGATCCCGGGCTCCTCCGCATAGCCCTGGAAAATCTTCTGGACAACGCCATCAAGTTCAGCTCCAGAATGCCTAAAGCCGTCGTCGACTTCGGTTGGGATGGAGAGAAGAAAGCCTGGTTTGTGCGCGATAACGGCGCAGGTTTCGATATGTTTTACGTTGACAAGCTCTTTAACGCCTTCAATCGCCTGCACGGCGACAAAGACTTCAAGGGTTCTGGAATCGGACTCGCCACTGTCGCCCGCATCATTCACCGCCACCATGGAGACATTTGGGCCGACAGCGCCATCAACCATGGCGCGACCTTCTGGTTTACGTTAGGATAGGCTGAATGATCGATAGTGCTAAGCTGATCCTCCTGGTCGAGGATGACCCTGACCACGAACTTCTTACCATTCGGGCCCTGAAGAAGTCCAACGTCGCCAATGACATTCGGGTTGCCCGCGACGGCGAAGAGGCTTCTCGAACTCCTCTTTGGAGCAGATGCGATTCGCCCTCAGGTCGTTCTGCTCGACCTCAAACTTCCCAAGATCGATGGTCTCGAGGTGCTGCGGCGTATTCGCCAAAACGATGGCACCCGCTTGTTGCCCGTGGTCGTACTCACATCCTCGGACGAAGAACGTGACGTCGTCCGCAGCTATCAGCTTGGGGTTAACAGCTATATCCGTAAGCCGGTGAACTTCACCGACTTTGCAGAGGCTACGCGACAGCTCGGGATGTACTGGCTGGTGCTCAACGAATGCCCGCCGCAGATATAGAATCAACTCCACTTTACGTTCTGCTCGTGGAAGACAGCGCCGACGATGCGGCCCTGCTGCAAAGGCATCTGTGCCGCAACGGGTTTGTGCCCAAAATTACGCGGGTCGAAACGGCAGAGGGCATGCGCGAAGCCCTCTGCGGTCCAGACCTTCCGGATGTCATCCTCGCCGACTTCAATCTTCCCCACTTCAGCGGCCCCGCCGCGCTCCAGTTGCTCAAGTCCGCGGGTCTCGACCTGCCCTTCATCATGCTTTCCGGCGCCGTCTCTGAGGAAACCGCGGTGGTTTCACTGCGTGCCGGCGCCCACGACTACGTTTCCAAGCAGAACCTGGCCCGTCTTGTCCCCGCTGTCCATCGCGAGCTGAAGGATGCCTCCACCCGCCGCAATCGCCTGGCGGCGGAACTCGCTCTTCGCGCCAGCGAAGCCCGCTTTCACTCCCTCGTTGAAGCCATGCCCCTGGGCCTGCTTATTAGCGACTCCGCCGGCTGCATTACGTATGCGAACCAGGCCGCCGAACGCCTTCTGCACTACCCCAAGGATGCTCTGGCGTCGGGCCCCATCGGGCTTCTGTCGATCTGTCCATCGCTCGCCGAGGTCCACACTGCGCTCGAGTACAACACCAGCTCCACCGAGCCCTTTGAGGGCGTCTGCAATACGCGCGATGGCACCCCTGTCGAAGTCCTGATCGGGGTTGCGTTTCTCAACCCCGATGCCCCCAGTGAAGAACGCCAACTTGCTGCCTTCATTGCCGACCTCTCTTTTCAGAAGAAGAGCGAGGAGGTCCTGCGCCGCACCGAGAAACTCGCCATCGCCGGCCGCCTGGCTGCCTCGATTGCTCATGAAATCAACAACCCACTGGAAGCGATCGTCAACTGTCTCTACCTGGTCTCCCAAACCAATCTTCCCGTCGACGCTCGAAGCTATCTCGATCTCGCGCAGAAAGAGCTCAATCGCGTCTCCCAGATCACGGTCCAGACCCTACGCTTTTACCGCGCCTCGACGCGGCCTGGCTATACCGATATCCACGACCTCATCCGCACCATTCTCTCGTTGCTGGAACCACGCTTTCGTCAGCAGAGGATCGAAGTGGTCCGCCAGTTCCGCGCCGCTCCCCTGATCTTCGCCCACGACGGAGAGATCCGGCAGGTGCTCGCCAACCTCCTCGGAAATGCCATCGATGCCGTACCTGAGGGGGGACGCATCGTCGTTCGTACATCCTCTGCCCGTGACTGGGAGCAAAATCGTCAAGGTATAACCATCACTGTGGCGGACAATGGCATGGGCATGGACTCCGCAACCCGCGAGCGCATCTTTGAGCCTTTCTTCTCCACCAAGGGACTTACCGGAACCGGCCTCGGTCTCTGGGTCTCACAAGAGATCGCCATCAAATACCACGGCCGCATCCGGCTCCGCTCCCGCCAGCAATCTGCGGGCGCCGCCGGGGGAACCGTCTTCCGCTTCTTCTTACCCGCTGGGGCAGAAGAACAGCCCGCCTGAAACCCGCATCGCAGATCCCCTGTCCATAGCCGAACACCCATTCGCGAATTTGAACACCCGCGCTGCTGCCCCAGATAGTCCATCCTGTGTAAGTGGCTGAAAAACATTTGCATGGCAGTGCTTGCCTGCATGTGAGGCTTGGTGCTTCAATTGCTGCCTGAGGAAACGAATCCAAGTCTAGTTTTCAGAGGAGAGCACGCATGGCGCATTTTGAACGGATAAGAGATGTCGTTTCCGGGCCATTTAGCCCATCCCTTATGCAGCAGCGGGCAGCCGCCGGGTGGCAATTGGTGTCGATAGAGTGGCGCCGCGAGCTGCCAGGGGATGAAGCGCCGAGTGAGGGCGCTTTCAACGAAGACATCCCCTATGGTCTACGCATCTCTGACGATTGCCAGCGGCTGGAGTTTGATCCTCGTGAGCGTTTGGTGCTCACCCAGATGATGGATCTGGTGGTTCAGGACTTCCCCTTCTCGAGCATAGCCAGCGATCTGAACGAGAAGGGATTTCGAACGCGGGACGGGAAGCGATGGAACCAGGTCTCCGTCTTCAAGATGCTGCCGCGATTGATCGAGATAGGACCGGGGCTTTTCTCGACGGCAGAATGGGCAGCACGGCGCCAGAAGCTCTCAAGGGCGGTCTAGGGTGTGGTGGGCAATGGATAGCTAGGCCTTCAGAGCTTCGCCACGGCAAGCCGGGTGGTCGCATTGGCACGCGAGTTCTATCATTTTCTTTGCGTCTTCGCACTTCTCGCTACAGTATTTCGATTTGTCTGCGACAACACAGTCACAAGCAGGGTGTGCACATTTCTTCGTTTCGGTCATTCTGGTTCTCCTCGGCTGAAGTGGCCGTGCGTCCTTGGCTAAGACTATGATGCGCAATTGTGAGTTGGTGATCGCGGGAAATCCAGCCGAATCGCCGGAGCGCGCCGGGTTCGTCCGGATTTCTCACAACGACTCAGAGCAAGTGAGCCCGGATTTCCTGCAGCGCGGGACTGGCTGGGAGAAGTGATGTGCGGCTTTCTTCACGGAAAGCCGCATGCAGTTCGGTGGCCCACAAAGCTTCACAGGAAATCCGGGTCCGGTCTACACCAATTGCGAAACCGCTCTAGCCCGAGGCTCTATCGGTCAGGCGGGCTTGACCCTGTTTTGCCTTCAGATCCTTAAGCAGCGTCTCGATGTGTTCTTCCCGCTCCAGTACGGCAAACCGATCTTCCAGTGAATCTCCGCCCAGCAATTCAACATCGGCTTCATTCCGCGCCTCGCGACTCACAATGCGCGACTTCATGCGGTCCAGCACCACGGACTTCTGCTGGGTGCTGATCGTTTGCCGGACCTCGGTGGCCCTGCTGACCACGCGCGTCCTGCGGTCCTGCGCGATGAGCATTTCGCAGCGGCTGCGCGTCTCGACTAACTTCTGGTCCAGCTTACGCAATGCGGTCCGCAACGTGTCCGCTTCCGCCTGCTGATCCTCGAGTTGCCGCGAAAAACCGGCCGCGATGTGATCCTGGCTCAACGAACGCTCAAGCGCTGCCCGCGCCAGGTCATCGTGCCCTTTGCCTACCGCCATCTCTGCCTTGCGCCGCCATTCCGCCGCGCCATCCATGTGTTCCTTTCGCTTCTTCTCCAGCAGGTGCTGGTCGGCAATCGCGATCGCCACCTGCGTCTTTACCTGCATCAGTTGGTTCTCCATATCCAGCACCAGCTGCCGTAACAGCTTTTGCGGATCTTCGGCCCGGTCGATCAGGTCGTTCAGGTTCGCGCGAAGCAGTGTGCTCACCCTTTCGATCAGTGCCATACCATCCTCCCCTTCGATCGCTCTGTATACTGCTGTTAATTACCCGCCGTTGCGGAGTTGTCTCCGCCCTTGCGCGGCTGCATGCTCTTAACGTTCGCCATCAATTCGCCACGTCCATTCCGGACAGCGATTCAAAGAGCGCCGGCACCTGAGACGCAATTTTCATCATGTCTCCGGTAAGTTTGTTGGCCCCGGTCGTGCTGTCGCTTCCGGTCGAGACGATGGTGATCTTGTCTACCTTGGACAGCGGCTCGGTGATCGCCCGCACCAGTTCGGGCATGGCGGCGATCAGCCGGTCGACCACCGCAGCCTGCGACCACTCCTGATAGGCCTCCGCCTTGACGTTCATCGCCTTGGCTTCCGCCTCCCCTTTCTGGAAGATGATCGAGGCTTCCGCTTCACCCTGCATGCGCGTCGCCGCAGCGTGGCCTTCGGCTTCCGTCGTTATGCCGCGACTTCTCGGCCGATGCCATGTTCTCGATCCGCTGGCGCTCGATCTCCGCGCCCTTTAACACGGTCGAGATCAGCTCCTTCTCGTGACGCAGAATCTCCGCATCCTGCACCTTGATCTGTTGCTCTTTCTCCATCTGCTGGATCTTCACCTGCTCGGCCATCACCCGCTGCTGCATCACATTGGTCTGCAGCTCATAGGACTTGTCTGCGGTCGCCTCCTGCTTGCGGCTCTGCTCGGTAAACTGCGCCTTCTGAATGTCCAGGTCGCGCTGTGCCTCCGCCTGTTTGGCAAGCGAAGCGGTCTCCGCGATCACGCGCTCCTGATCGGCCTGCGCCTTGGCAATCGCCGATTCACGCAGTGCATTCGCCCGGCGGATCGCGGTGTCACGCTCGGCTTCCGCCGCCGCTACGTCCGCATCGCGCTTGATCCGCGCCATGTCGGGACGGCCCATGTTGGTAATGTAATCATTCTTGTCGCGCACCTCTTTGATGGTGAAGGACACGACTTCAAGCCCCATCTTGCTCATATCATCGGCACAGGTGGAGCGCATTCGATCGGCAACCATCTCCGGCTCTTTGACGATCTGTTCCACGGTAAGCTGGCCGATGATGCCGCGCAGATGACCCTCCATCACCAGCCGGATCAACCCTTCCCGCTGCGGAGGAGTCTTGGTGAGGAACTGCTCGGCAGAGGTCAGGATCGATTCCTGATCGGAGCGCACCTTGATTTGCGCTACCGCCTCCACCGTCACCGCGACACCCTGCTTGGTATAGAGGTCCTGTTGCGGCGCAACGTCAAACGACATCAGTTCAAGGGAAAGTTGGCGGCTGCTTTCCACCATGGGAAAATCACCGTGCCGTGTCCCTTCATGACCCGGGGTCCGCGAAACCCATAAACGATGATCGCTTCGTTCGGGCCGGCCTTGCGAAACATCTTCGCGATCATGGCCAGCAGGAGAATGACTGCAAGAACGGACAATCCAACGACAACCACCACTGTGTTCATCATAAGTACCTCCTGATCCTTTCATCAGGAACCCTGCATCACTATCGACTCCTGTCGGATGCTCCACATCAGGATTCTCGGACGTAGAATGTCCATCGCTCAGTGATCCGCCCTCGCGAAGCACATCTGCAGACCTCGTCCCAGCGGCGCACATAAGCAATGCCCCGTTCGTAGCGCATCACCACCACCTCCACGTCGCGCGCAATCGGCTGCCCTTGTCGCTGCGCGCCGGACTCGAGCGCCTGGCGCCGTTCTGCGAAAACAGAATTTCACCCGTGCCGTCGCCGCGAATCGTTCCGCTTACGCGCCCCATGACGCCTGTCATCTCCGTCTCCTCGGCGGTCAGCGACTTGTCATGCGGCAACAGCACCTTGGCCAGAAACCAGAAGATCAGCATCCCACCTGCCAGCCCGCTTAGCGTCGCCAAGGCCAGAACGAGTGGCGTCACGAAGCGCGCCATAACGCTCCAGCAGATACCCTGCCCCTCCAAACCAGCAGAGGAAGGCGGTGAGGGTGAAACCATTCACCGGGGAAATGCCGCGGCCGCCGGCGCTATGGGCGTGGCTCGTATGCGCTACACGATGCAGCCCAAAGTGCATGTGATGATGGAGCCCGCCGGATAGCGACAGCACCGTCAGCACCAAACCAACCGCAAAACAGATCAGGTAGAACATCTCCCAGGTCATCGCCCTCTCTCCTTTCCGCGACGCTTGGAGTTCCCTGCCGTCGCTGGATTCTTAACTTGAGAAATTGCCGCCAAGGCCGCACCGTGAGATGCTTGCCGCTCTTGGCGGCAGGCCGCAGCACTTCGACCAGCCGCTCCACCAGCCCTGGCGTCTCAATCAATGACTCGAGCAACAGCAAGCATTGCCTCGACTCGCGATGCTTGGCCAAGGTCAGCAGCGCTTTTCTAAGCTCAGGATCGCGGGGAAACCGCTCCGCTCCGTTCACCAGCCACAGGTCCAGCTTGTCGTCCAACACCCGCGCCTCGCTCATCAGCTCCGCGTGGTAGCCCTCCGGGATCATCCACCAGGTAACCCGGATGCACCTTGAAAAACTTCGCCAGCATCTGCCGCGTGGTGTTTGTCAGGTGCGGCCGCGCACCACTCTCGATCTGCGACAGGTAGGACTGACTCATGGAAGTCTTCAGCTCGGCCTTGATCGCGCGCGCCAGCTCCTGTTGGGTCATCGCTCGGGCCATTCCGCGCAAGCTGCCTTCCACTTCCCGCAGATACCGTAATTTCTCGCCCAGTTTCATGGTTATTGCAATCCGAGATAATATTATCGCAATCTGCGATTCTGTCAAGCACAATCGATTTTGGACCTTTTTGGACAGATGTGGGATACCGCTGCGCTCGACGTGGGCGCACAGTGCGCGCTCAGACTCGGATTTCCTATACGCGACACCATTTGTGGTCGCGTTTGCGGCTTTCTGATAAGAAACAAGTTATGGATTAAGCCGCGGTTGGTGTTTGGCACGGCAGGAAGCACCACGAAAAGGCGGGTGCCCCATCCCCCCGGATTTCCTGTAAGGCTTGGTGGGGGGAACGAACTTCATGCGGCTTTCCTTATAGAAAGCCGCACACGCGCCCATGGCTGGGGCCGCGCAGTAGGAAATCCGGGTCCTTTGCGCTCTTTGTCAAAGGGTGGGATACGCGAACGTCGGTATCGAGATTCGTGGGATCCCACCCTTCGCAAACAACGCGAAGGATGGGGCACCCGGGGATTTGTTGCGCTTCCTGCCGAGTACAAGAAATGCCCCGTTTCATATCCCGCGGGTCGGCAACGCCGGTAGACTAAGGCACGAAGCTTGGCCAGCTGGATGCGGTCTCAGCTACTCATGCTCTTCATGACCGGTGGCTGCCGCAAGCTCGACAGGCTTGCCGTGAGGTGTGTGGCTGTAGGCGTCGGCCCAGGCTTCCTTTCGGGCAAGCAATGCAGCCCCGTCGGTTAAGTGCTTAGCTATAACCAGACGCTCCAAAGCCGCCAGCCAATGATGGTAGTAATGGGAGCCATCGTCAGGCTCGCCGCGATCTGCGGCGGCCTTTAGCTCAGCGGCGAGCGCCGCCGCCCATTCCTTCCAGGTGAAGTGACCCTCCTCGGAGAGCCTGACGGCGAGGGCGAATGCCTGCGCCTGCCAGGGCTCGGCGAACGCGGATCCTTCCTGATCGCGCGGCAGACGCGGCATATCGAGGTCAGGCGTGCTCAAGGTAGTCGTCCCACATATCCAGGTGAACGGAGTCCCGGGGGGATGCCTGCTCACCCCAAAGTTCGCGGGCAGAAAAGTTTACGGAGTAGACATGCTGGCGCTTCTCGCCCTGGAAGTGCGCGTTGGTATCGGGAAACGTGTAGACACCGTGATCGCGCGCGATGGTACCGGCCTTACCTCGGGCGTAACGCGGGAGCCGGGTGTGCCCGGTTGGGTTGGTGTTGCGTGCGCGTACGCGCTCACCAACCTTGAAGTCAGGCGTCACGTTGGGATCATGACTCGAAGGAATACGGCGACCAAAACGGCGAGCGGCGACGGCAGCGGTCAAGGCCGGAACCGCTTTCGCCGAGCCGGGATCCGGCGTGCCGGTTGCGAGTTCCATCGGCGTGACCAGGCCGTGCTTCACAAGCAATTGCTCATTGATCTTCAACCACCGCTCGTAATAGGACATCTGCAAGTAGTCGACGGGAGGAAGCAGTTCGATTTGATGACGCCACGTATCAAGGTTCCACTTGCCAATGGCGCGGAGCGCTGAGCTGATCCCATAGATCGCGTCCTTCCCAGGCCGCATGGAACACAGGCTCTTCTCTTTCGTGTTGAACGGGACCCATGTCTTGCAGACCGCCCATATCATGGATGCCGTTCATGCTTTCTCTCCCAAGGTGGCACCCTGGAAACACCCACCATGGCATCGCGCGTGACCAGCGCGGCGAGTTCTTCTTCGTTCAGATTTTCCGTGCCCGCCGGACGCTCCGGCAGCACGATGTAGCGCAGCTCCGCAGTGCTGTCCCAGACGTGCACTTCGACGTCTTCATCGACCTGAGTGCCGAATTCGCGCAAAACTCCACGCGGGTCGATCACCGCGCGCGACCGGTAAGCCGCCGACTTGTACCAAACCGGAGGCAGTCCAAGTACCGGCCACGGATAACACGAACAGAGCGTGCACACCACCAGATTGTGGACCTTCGGACCGTTTTCGACCACCAGCATGTGTTCGCCCTGCCCACTGGTGTAACCCAGCTCCGCAATGGCTGAAGGAGCATCCGCCAGCAGACGCTGCTTGTAAACGGGATCCACCCAGGCTCGTGCCACCACGCGCGCTCCATTGCGCGGACCCACTTTGTGTTCGAACGTGTCCACTAACACATCGAGCGCCGCCGGATCTACCAGCCCCTTTTCAACCAGCAGCGATTCGAGCGCCTTCACGCGCAACGCTGGGTCGGAAGGGACGGCTTGATGGTCGTGATCATGCATCTTGTGTGTGCCACATTCTGCGCCGCCGCACTAAGACATTGAGTGAACCCTGCAGGGCGTCTGGCTTTCGCATACTAAGACATCTTTATACTAAGACGTTCTAGTCCCCTGAGGCTGAAGTTCCGTGTAGAAATACGAACAACCGCACTGCGCTAACCCCGGATTTTCTGTAGAGTTTGGTGGCGTTGGCGAAGTTCATGCGGCTTTCTTTGCGGAAAGCCGCACGCGGGACAATGGTCGGTGCCGCGTAGTAGAAAATCCGGGTACGCTCCGGTCGGGGTGATAAAGGGGAGGGCGGCGCTTCGGTCCAAATCAGATGCTGGTTGAGGGAACTGCAGATCCCTCCGCTTCGGTCGGGATGACAAAGGGGAGAGTCGGCGCTTCGGTCCGGATTGGTTGCTGGTTGAGGGAACTGCAGATCCCTCCGCTTCGGTTCCACGGCACGCCGGGACAGGCGGGAGGACAAAGGGGAGAGTCGGCGCTTCGGTCCAAATCAAGATGCTGGTTGAGGGAACTGCAGATCCACTCCGCTCCCCCGGCACGGCGAGGCGGACGGGGGGACTCAGGCGTCTTCGCAAATGTCGAATCACAAAGCGCTCTCCGCCGAACCAGCGGGCCCGGCGGAGGCCCACCTCACGTTTAGCAACGGTCAACGGTGGTTGATGAAAGAGCCGTCCTGTAATTGGGCAATCGCCTGCCGGAGTTGCTCCTGTGTGTTCATCACGATCGGCCCATACCATGCGACCGGTTCCTCGATCGGCTTGCCCGACACCAACAGGAATCGGATACCCTCGTCGCCCGCTTGCACCACGATCTCGTCTCCGCGGTCAAAGAGCACCAGCGAATGATTCCCGACATCGTAGACGGGCGGCGCCTCCGGTTTCGCGGCCTGCTCGGTCAGAACCGCTCGCGGATGCGAGCTGTCCCGGAATGTGCCCGAGCCCGCAAACACATAGGCAAAGGCGTTGCGTGTCGTTTCGACCTTGAGCCGCTTCCGCTGGCCCGGGGCGACCGAGATATCGAGGTAATTGGGATCAGCGGCTACACCTTCCACCGGTCCCCGCTTACCCCAGAACTCGCCGCAGATGATGCGCACGTGGGTGCCGTCGTCATCGGTAACCTCGGGGATCGCGCTCGCAGGAATGTCCTGATAGCGCGGGTCGGTCATCTTCAAGGACGACGGCAGGTTGGCCCACAACTGGAAGCCGTGCATGCGGCCCTGCTGATCGCCCTTGGGCATCTCCTGGTGCAGGATGCCGCTGCCGGCAGTCATCCATTGCACGTCGCCGGCGGTCATTTTCCCCCGGTTGCCCAGGCTATCGCCGTGCTCGACGGAGCCGGCAAGCACATAGGTGATGGTCTCGATCCCGCGGTGCGGATGCCATGGAAATCCCGCGATGTAATCTTCTGGATTTTCATTGCGGAAATCGTCCAGTAGCAGGAACGGATCGAAATCCTTGGTTTTGCCGAAACCGAAGGCGCGCTGCAACTTCACACCCGCGCCCTCGATCGTGGGCTTTGTTTCAATGATCTGTTTAACTGGCGCGGAGTGACATAGATTCCCTTTCTACGCCGGGACGTTGCTTGAGACGTTCGCCCGGCGGCGGAAATTCACGCCTTCAGGAACTGCACGTCGAGCGTGATGGTCACCTCGTCGCCGACGAGAATGCCGCCGCCTTCGAGCGCTGCGTTCCAGGTCAGGCCGAAGTCTTTGCGGCTGATCTTTGTGGTCGCTGATACCCCAACTCGGGTGTTGCCCCAAGGATCCTTGGCAGGCGGGGTTGGGCCTTCAACAGTAAAAGACCACTTTGCGCGTGACGCCTCGAATGGTCAAGTCGCCTTCTACGGCCAGTTCTCCGTCGCGGACGAGGCTGATGCGCGTGGACTTGAAGGACAGCGTGGGAAACTTCTCCACGTCGAAGAAGTCGGCGCTCTTGAGGTGCGCATCGCGCTGGGCATCGCGGGTTTCGAGCGAGGCCGCTTCGATCAAGGCCTCTGCACGGGAGTTTGCCAGATCAGATCTCGTCCAGAGTCAAGACGCCACGTGACTTTGGCGAAGTGCCCTTTCACGTTCGAGATCATCATGTGCTTGACCTTGAACTCGGCAGCGGAATGAGCCGGGTCAATGTTCCAGGTTGTCGTTGGCGGGGGTGGTGGTTTGCGGTGTGCTCATGGTGGTTGTCCTTTCGCTTGCTTAGATGCGTTAACACGATAATCGTTGCAACAATATATTAGTGCCAAAAATCAACTCAGCTCGGCTACGGACGGCGTGCAGCAGCTCGGTGAGTGCCCGAAGCCGCTCCCGTCCCAGGTGGCCGAGTTGCCTGCGATGGGCTTCCTGCACTGGTTCATCGAGGCGGCCCAGGAGTTTGAGCCCGTGCGGCGTGATCCGGGCCGTCACCATTCGCCGGTCCTTGGTTTCCCGGCTGCGAGCGATCAGGCCGCGCTTTTCCAGGCGGTCGAGAAGGCGAGTGATGTCCGGATCCCGCGTAATCATGCGGTTGGCAATTTCGCCGCAGGGAAGCCCTTCGGGCGCCCCGCGCAGGATGCGGAGCACATTGTACTGCGTCATGGAAAGATCCTCGGTCTTGAGAACCGTGATCAGGCCGCGGGACAGCATGTCCGTCGCGCGCAGCAGATCCAGGAAAGCGGCCTCCTCGGGACAGGCTGTGCGCCGCCGCTGGTTCCCCGACTGAATCGTTTCCTTCATGCAATATAGACATTACTCGTTGTAACGACTATTGTCAAGACGGAGTTTGACGCCACAACGCTGTACATTGGCTGCATCATGAAAAAGTTCATTAACCGCCCGGAAGACGTGGTGGAAGAAATGCTGCAAGGCCTGGCCGTGCTGCACCCAGGCTCGCGCCCGCTTGCCGGGACACAAAGCCCTTATCCGCGCGGATGCAGCGCAGGCCCGTGAGCAGCAGGTCGCCGTACTCTCCGGCGGAGGCAGCGGCCATGAGCCGGCGCATGCAGGCTACATCGGTGCGGGCATGCTGAGCGCTGCTGTCGCCGGAGAAGTCTTTACTTCGCCCAGCAGCGACTCCGTCTTTGCCGCCATCAAGGCGGTCGCGGGAAAGCCCGGAGCATTGCTGGTGGTCAAGAACTACACCGGCGACCGGCTGAACTTCGGTTTGGCGGCCGAGATGGCGCGCGCGGAAGGCATTCCGGTCGAAATGGTCATCGTGGATGATGACGTTGCCCTGAAAGGAACGGGGCAGGCCACCGGTGCGCGCGGTCTTGCGGGCACGGTTTTCATTCACAAGCTGGTGGGGGCTGCCGCCGCCGAGGGCAAGAGCCTGGCCGACCTGGCAGCCATCGGGCAAAGCGGCGGTTGAGTCCCTGGCGACGATGGGTGTTTCGTTTTCGGCCGGAACCTCGCCCGCAGTCGGAAAGCCCAGCTTTGAGCTGGGCGAGCAGTGAGATGGAGCTTGGCCTCGGCATTCATGGAGAACCCGGCGTGAAGCGGACGGAGTTGCAGCCCGCGGACGAACTGACAGAGACGTTGCTGACCGAAATTCTGCAGCACGGAAAATTTGGCGACGAGCAAGCGCGTGGCGGTGATGGTGAACAATCTGGGAGCAACCACCGAGATGGAGCTCGCGATTGTGGCCCGCCATGCAGTGAGCTTTCTCGAAGGCAAGGGATTCACGGTGGAGCGGATCTACGCCGGAACATTCCTCTCCTCACTCGATATGGCGGGAATCTCGATCTCCGTTCTCGGCCTGAACGATGAGCGGCTGCGCTGGCTCGATGCAGCGACCACGGCTCCTGCATGGCCCAATGTGCTGAAACAGCGCTCCGGGCAAGCCGGCAGCGCAGATCGCAGCGGAGGTCAGCACCAGCGGCAAGTCGGCGGCCGGCAGCGGCGCGCAGACGGAGGCAGGCAGAAAAGCAAAGCAGGCCATCGAGGCCGCGTGCAGGGCGTTGATCGCTGCCGAAGACGAGCTTACGGAAATGGACCGCGTTACCGGCGACGGCGACCTGGGCGTCAGCATGGCGCGTGCGGCCAGGGCGGTGCAAGACGCGGTAGCGTCCTATCCTTTGGACGATATTCCCGCCACGCTCAAAGCGCTCGGTCATACCCTGCGGCGTGAGTTGGGTGGATCATCAGGACCGCTCTATGGGGTGCTTTTTCTGCGTTGCGGCAGCGTTCTTGAGGGCGCCGGCGCAACCGGACTGGCGCAGTGGGCCGAAGCGCTCGATCAGGGCTGCCAGGCCATCAGCGAATTGGGCGGCGCGAAGCCGGGCGACCGCACCATGCTGGATGCGCTCGATCCTTTCGTGAAGACATTGCAGCAGGGCCAAGGCGCGAAAGCAACGCGCGAAGCAGTCCTCGCCGCGGTCGAAGCAGCGGAACGCGGCGCCGAAGCGACGGCGCAAATGAAGCCCAGGCTGGGCCGCTCCAGTTATCTTGGGGATCGAGTGCTCGGCCATCCCGATCCAGGCGCAAAGGCGATCTCCGTCTGGCTGCGCGCAGCCTGCGAAGCGCTCTTCCCTCGCTAGAACGGATTTCTCAGCAATTGAGAGCAGAGCGTTCTTTGGGTTCAATGGTGGATAGTGCGGCTTTCTGATAAGAAACAGGTTCTCGATTAAGCCGCCGTTGGTGTTTGGCACAGCAGGAAGCACCACGAAAAGGCGGGCGCCCGGGGGATTCGTTGCTCTTTCGCAGAGGAAGATCAAGCGCTCCTCTCCGTTGCGCTGAGTCGCGGCGAGAAATCCAGCTCCCATTTGGTCCAGATACATCATTCATTCACATTGCACAGCTATACTCTGCGGCCTGAGGACAAAGCAGGATATGGCCATTGATATCTCGGAACTTGATCAGATGCAGAGCAATTACAAGACGGCAGTGGACGAGTGGGTTACCGCTATCCGGCAGGAGGAAGCCCTGGCTTCGGTGAACCATACCGTGGCTCAAGTCGATCAATGGGAGCTCGCCGGCGACCGCGAGGAAGAGGCGAGAAACAAAGCCAAGGCCGCGAAGACGGCCTACGAGTCGGCACTGCGACAGGAGTTTTATCACTTCTAATAGAACAGCCCGTCTTCATCCCCGGGCGGAGCGAACGGCTGCGGCCAGTTCCGCGAGCAGTCCATGCGTTTCGTCCCAATTGATGCAGGCATCGGTGATGCTCTGTCCGTACACCAGCGGCACACCCGGCACGAGTGCCTGCGCGCCGGCCACCAGATTGCTCTCCAGCATCACACCTTGGATGCGACGGTCTCCCGCGGCAACCTGCGCGGCGACGTTGCGGCACACGAGGCCTTGCCGAGTGTAGTCCTTGCCGCTGTTGGCGTGGCTGCAATCGATCATGATGCGCGGTGAGACACCGGCCTTTTCCATCTGCTCCGCAGTCTCAGCCACCGACGCGGCGGCGTAATTGGTCGTCTGTCTACCACCGCGCAGGATGATGTGACAGTCAGGATTGCCGGTCGTAAACAGGATCGCCGACTGCCCATTCTTCGAGTGCCCGAGAAACGTATGCGGATTGGCCGCGGAGACGATCGCCTCAATCGCAATCTGCACGTTGCCTGAGGTTCCGTTCTTGAAGCCGACCGGGCATGAAAGCCCGGATGAGAGCTGGCGATGCACCTGGCTCTCCGTCGTGCGCGCGCCAATCGCCCCCCAGCTCACCAGCGAGGCGACATATTGCGGCGAAATCATATCGAGAAACTCAGTCCCCGCAGGAACGCCCATTTCGGCGAGATCCAGCAGCAGATGCCGTGCCAGCCGCAACCCGTCATTGATGCGAAACGACTGGTCGAGATACGGATCGTTGATCAGCCCCTTCCATCCGAGCGTGGTGCGCGGCTTTTCAAAATAAACGCGCATGATAATGTGAAGCTCTTTCGAGAACTCGGCAATCGCGCTCCGCAGCAGAGCCGCATATTCCCGCGCCGCTTTGGTGTCGTGAACCGAGCAAGGGCCAACCACAACAATCAGGCGGGAATCGCTGCCTCTGAGAATATTGACCGTCTCCTTCCGCGCCTGAAAAACGGTGGCGGAAGCCCGCTCGGTCGTCGGCAGCTCTTCTTCAAGAAAAACGGGAGGCAGAACGACTTTGGTCGACTGAATACGAAGATCATCTGTGGGATAGATCATGGGTCTCACTTTTAATTTAGCAGCGTTCACGGCTGCGGGAGCTTACCCGGTGACACCATTCACAGAATCAGCCAGACTAACGAGATGGAAACCCGAAAGCTCAGTCAGGATGAATTCGGTGATAGGGAGCGATCAGCCTAATGCCAGGGCCACCACACCGCCAGCAATGATCGCCGACGCAGTGATGCGGCGAACCATGTCTCCTTCACTGAGAAATTTGGCGCCAAAGAATAGGCCGATCATCATCGACATCTCGCGTAACGGAGCTACATGGCTGATTGGAGCCAACCTCATGGCGAAGAGCACCAGGATGTATCCGGCCGGTGTAAGGATTCCAATGGCAGACGCTTCTTTCCAGCATTGGAGATATTCGGTCCAGAGCCCGGATTTCCTGTCGAGGTTGGTGGCGTTGTCGAACTCCATGCGGCTTTCCTTGATGAAAGCCGCACACGCAGTCCTGTCTGGTGCAGCGTAACAGGAAATCCGGAGCGAACCACGCTTGCAGTACGCTCCGACCGAAAGCACAATCGTACGAAACAGATTGCCGGCGTAATCCACCAACAAAGGCGAAAGCAAAAGCACCTTGACCGAGTAGCCGTCTACCAGCGTGTAACACGCTATGAGCAACCCGTGGCGACGCCCCAGAACAGTCCGGCGTGATTGGCTTGGTCACGAAAGGCGAACAGTCCGCCGGAGGAAAGCAGAACGCCAAAGGTGATCATCAGCGCTCCCGCTCGCGGCCAGCAGCGACGGACGTTCATGCAGCACCAGAACCGCTCCAACGAATGACAACAGCGGCCCCGTGCCACGCGCCAGCGGATACACCACGGTAAGATCGCCCGCTCGATAGCCGCGCAGCAGGCTCTCCGTATACAGCAGGTGCAGGATGCCGGTCGCCAACAGAAATATGGCAGCCTTCAACCCAGACTCGGCCACACTCAACAAAACCCAGATCGCAACGGCGCAAACAGCACCGCTTCCGTCGCGGAGGAGAACCAGATCAGGTTTTTGCTATGGGCGGCCCGCTTGGCCAGAAAATTCCAGGTGGCGTGGGCAAAAGCCGCTATAACAACGAGAAGAAATGCGGTAATCGGCAAGGTAGGCTCCCAGAGACACGAAGTCGTCGTCGACTTTTCCCTCTGGGATTTTTGCCCTTGGGTGCGGACCGCCCGGTCCTCTGTGGCGCTTGGACCGATCCGTGTGACCGGAACCCTAGCCACCTGATTCCATCGAACGGTATCAGTTTAGGGAACTACTCTGATCGGCGCAACACCCTTAACATCGGGTTCAAGTGGCTCCGTAGATTGCTTTAGGCATTCGATGTGACGCCCTTATCTGGCCTGGTCAAGCTACGATGAGCATTAAGGAACTTGCTCATGCTGCGACTCTCGGCCGTCCTGCTCACAGTCGTTTTCCTGGTTGGCAATCTCATGTCGCTTCCCGTTGTATCCCCCTCGCCCGTGCCGAAGTTGCCGCATTCTCCGTGATTGGTCTCGCTGTCCGTACTACCAACGCGCGGGAAATGTCCGGCCAGCGATGGCCAGATCGGTCCGCTCTGGAACCAGTTCATGCATGGTGGCGCGGCTGCGATTCCGGGGGTCATTGAGCGGGGAACTATCTATGCCGTTTATAGCCACTACGACAGTGACGAAACCGGTGCCTACGATCTGATACTCGGCAAATCTGTCCAGCCCGGCCAAGAGGTTCCGCCTGCCATGAAAAGCATTTCGATCCCAGCGGCCCGCTATCTCGTCTTCACCGCAACGGCTAGCTCACCCGATGCGATCAAGGCAGCGTGGACGCAGGTCTACGAATACTTCGCGCAGCACAAAAAGGAGCATAGGGCTTTTACCGCCGACTTTGAGCAGTACTCCAGCTCAGGAACCAGGCTCTTTATCGCAATCCAATAGGTTACTTTCGCGCCCGCGATGGGAGAGCCGAACCATCGCGCCAGGGCGCTAGGGCCTTTCTTCTGCGCCTTCCGAGGCTTCATCCCAGGCTTCGGAATCGCCTATTTCCCTCTCCAACTCTTCGGCGGTCAGAGGAGGCTCGTCGAGCGCTTCGCGAGCGGGATCAGGGGACGGTGCTGGGGCCCGTTCGGTGTTGTCTCGATCTGGAGATGCGAACTGCTGCGCTACCTCATCATTCACGACGGATTGTCACCCTTCTGAGGTTGGCCTCTGAGCCTATGCCGGCGGCCCGACGAAGTACAGCCAACATCTTAATCGGCGATACTAGAACCTCGAGAGATACTATGAAATTGCTGAATTTCCTGGTGGAGAGCTTCATCGGCGCTTTCGGCGTTACCAGGCCGAAGCCGGAGCAGCAGCGCACGGTGGCCTTGGCGCTAGGTGGGTTCCTGCTGATCTTCTTTGTTGCGCTTTTCAGTCTGATTCTTTGGATGCTTTTTGGCGTGCGGCGTTAGACGGAGAATACGCACGGGTGCCCCTCCTTCACGCTATTGGGAAGGAGGGGCACCCGCCATCAGGCCAAATGACGGGGTTGCGCCAAAAGGGAAGAAGCTAGGGCTTGCCGCTATTCACCGCGAGCGGCTCAGTAGCCGGGGCGCCTGACGCGGGCACAGTGCCGGCTGCTTTTTTGTGCAGCTGGTGGTGCAGACAGTAAAGCGCAAGCTCGAGTCGATCGGAAACGCCGAGCTTGTCATAAACCTTGCGCAGGTAGTTCTTGATGACCTGCTCGGTAGTACCGAGCTGATAGGCAATCTCTTTGTTGCGCTTGCCCTGCGTGATGCAGGTGATGATCGCCAGCTCCTTGGGCGAGAGCCGCGGCTGGGTTCGCGGGCTGGTCAGCGCAGAGGCTTGCGAGCGGTAAGCCTCGATCACCCAGTTAATGGACTGGTTGTCGATCCAGGTCTCCCCGGCGGCGATCTTGCGGACGCACTTGACCAGCAGGTCGGGCGAGATGGAACGAGGGATGATGCCTCGAACACCCCGGCGGTACAGCTCGACGGTATTGGTCTCGTCATTCTGGGCCGACTGGACAATAATCTTCAGCTGGGGCGCGCGGCGTACCAGCTCCGGGATGGCATCGACCGTGCCGGAGATCAAATTGCCCTCGAGCAGGATCATGTCGGTGGGAAAGCGCTGAATGGCGCCGTGCAGACCCGCCAGCGTATCGACCTGCGCAATCACTCGGATATCGTCTTCAAGCGCGAAAATCTTACGGATGCCCACGCGGTAAATGGCCTGCGAATCGGCCAGGATGATTCGAATCGCAGCGCTCTCCGCGCCTTCGTCGGGATCGAAAGCCGCATCGGGAGAACCGGCATCGAGAAATTCTGGTTTGGCAGATACCATAAGTTCAAAGACCAACGTAGATTCAGTGACTAAAGTGATATTTGTCTATAACCGCTGCGACGTGTGTCGTCTTTACGTCTGGTGTGCAGCGTACCACGCGGCCTGTGCAGTGCAATACAACATCGGTGGGGGTGCCCATTGCTTCGGCCGGCATCTTGATGGTGAAGCTTACAATACTGCCCACCTGTAAAGGGTGGGCGAGCTGGAAGAGAACGCCGTTGGCCGAGATATTCTCAGTAACCGCCGGCAGGTCTCCCATTGCCGTGCAAATGGTAATCGGCACGCACAAAGGGAAGCGGACTGCAGCGCGAAGTTCGACGGACCGTTCAGTACCCGACGCCAGGGAGATGTCCATGTCCTGATAATAATCAGAACCAGGGAAGAACGGGAATCCCCTAAAAGGCTACTACGCCCGAACGATAGTACTAAAGTTACAGTCTTGTAGTGTCTTGAGTTCACACCATCTGCTACTGGTTTTACCTCGATTTCCTTCCGCGTGCAAAGAAAGAAAATTTTACACAGGCCGGACGGCATTACTTATAGGCCCAAGTTATATACTGAGTAGTAATCACACGAAAGTTGTAGCCGGTGGGCACCATCAAAGGTAACCTCTCTTCAGGCGCCACTTGCGCCTGGGAGTTTCTTATGAAAATGACTCTGCTGCGGGTCCTGACTATCGCCGGCTTGCTGGCCATGACGAACGCTGCGCACGCTACCGAGATTTGGCGCTGGATCATGTCGCTTTAAATACTTAAAAGGCGGGCATAAATACGCTATGCTGCATCCATAAGGGTGCAATATGCGTCTGCAAGTATTGTATTCGGCGCTGGTTGTTCTAGGTCTCGTAACCGAGATCGTTTTGTTGATCGTCCTGATCGTTCGCCGCCAGTATCGTACCTTTCCTGTTTTCACCATCTACATCGCCTTCGACGTATTGACCGACATCGGCATCGGCATACTGTTTACTGGGGCTTCGAAGAGCCTGGCGCAATCCGTGTCGATCAGCCTTTTACCCCCGCAATACTTTCTGGAAGTAATGGTTCTGCTGGAAATCGCCTGGCATGTTCTGCGTCCCGTGCAGGTCAGTCTTCCGCGCAGAGCGCTGCAAATATTTGGCTTGCTCCTGGCGCTCGCTGTGCTGTGCGGGACCCTGCTCGCCTGGCACGTTGATAGTACGGGCAGCCCGATCTACGAGAAGGTCAAAGGCCCGCTCGATCTGACGGTTGGTTTGCTGCGCATGCTGATCTTCGCGGTCACGGCCGGCTTCGCCCAGTTACTGGGGATCGGCTGGAAAAACAAGGTGCTGCGATTAGCCACCGCTCTCTCCTTTTACAGCGCTGTGTCCCTAATCCTGAGCCTGGTGCAGAGCCACACTGGCCCAACCGAGACTTTGGACCGGCTCCGGGCGGCAAATTTCATGTTCGAGCTCGGCTTTTTACTGTGGGTGTTTACAACTAAAGAGGTACGACGGCGCGAATTTAGTCCACAAATGGAACAGTTTTTGGTTACACTTGCTGGACGGGCTAAGCTCGCACGGTCAGCAGTGGTACGGATGCAGGTGAAATAACGACATGGTATTGCCGTTGCTCCAGGTATTAATTACCGCGCTGTTGATTGCTTATGCCGGATTCTGGCGCCGGCAACAGGTGAAGCGTCGCGGTAAGAGCTGGAACGATATCATCAGTCAATTGCGTGACAACGACTGGGGAATCGAAGAGATCACCGAGCGCTATCTCTATAAGAGCGAAATCCGGGCAACCCCTAAAGATGTTTGGCAGCGCATCGATGGTTGCAAAGGATTGTGGGCCATGTATAAGAACGCCCCAGTGCTGGTCCAGCTGGCAGATTATGCCGCGGAGCACGGCGAAGGCGTGGATGAGGAGCTACTGGAAGGGCTGCGCAGCGACGCATTCCAGATCCGGCTCTGCGTCATGTTGGCCCTGGCACAACACGTGCTGTCCGCTTCGTCAGCAGGAGCGTCAGTGAATGCGCATCGCGCGACCGCAACCTACAGCGCAATGCTTTTCCGGCTCACGGCGTTCATTCAGGAGTATTCGACCTCCCTCTTCCCCAGCTATCTGGACGCTGTCGCCTAGAGCAGTTTCACCACAACGGAAAGTGCCACAAATCTGCTGGTGCTCCATCCCCCCGGATTTCCTGTAAGTCCGGGTCGTGGCCTGGTGCTCTTCCGCGCAACCGTCAAATCCTGCCATAAAAGGCTGCGGAAAAACACTATCGAGGAAGGGTACGGGCTTCAGCCCGTACGTAGACCGAACGGAATCATTGGGCCTTTAGGCCCGGAGGGAATTCTTTTCAGCATATCTCGCCCCAAAAGCTGTCCTCAGGGGCTATTGAATGCTGCAAAGGTAATGTCCTCCTCGCAGGTTGAGCTGCCGAACGCTGGCCGAAGCCGAACTGAGAGGGAAATAGCGCCGCAGGGGCTAAAGCCCCCGTCCTACTGGCCTTTTTCGGCACGACTGAAGTCGTGCCCTGATACAAAGCACTTTTTGAAATTGGATCGAAACAGACTGACCCGGATATTAGTTTTGCAATCATCAATAAAGCCCATTGTTGTTGTTTCCTTTATGTACGGGCTGAAGCCCGTACCCTTCGAACCAGAGAGGTTTTTCGCAGCCGGTAAAGCCGCGCGCTTTTGCGGCGTTTATGGACGGCCGAACCGTTGAAATGCCCCCCAACGGACAGCCGCCATGACAGCAACTTGCGGAATGGGCTCGATCCAGCGATACTTAGGAGTTGGCTCGTGTGCGCGCAAGCGGCTCGTTTTGCCCCGCTCATCACTGCCTCGACCTCATCTGAATTTCACCCGTTAGGGAAGAGAATCTGAAAGGATTTACGCCTGTGTTGATGATTCGTCTGGCTCGCTTCGGTGCACGGAAGCAGCCGTATTATCGTGTTGTTGTGATTGAAAAGGACCGTGCCCGCAATGGCCGGTCGATTGAGGTGGTGGGCACCTACAACCCGCGCACCAATCCGGCCACTGTCGATCTGAAGCGTGAGCGTATTGAGCACTGGACGAGCAAGGGAGCGCAACTCTCTGAGCGCGTGGCCAAGCTGCTCGCGGCCTATACCCCGGCGGCCACCGCAGCGTAGAACACTTCTCCCCTGTTGACATCTCCAGACTTTTGACTTTCGCCGTCGAATCCCGGCGTCCTTCGCAGGTCAGGAGGCCGCGGTTCCGCGACCGCCCTGGACGAACCGTGAAAACCCTCTGGACACAACCACAGCAAAAGCGGTCTAATGCTCGGGCATGAAGGGACCCCAGCCAACGCCGGTCTCTGACAGTGAGGCCGCTTCCAATGATGCAAGACGAGAATCATGATGACATGCAACAACTGGTGACAGAGATCGCGAGAGCCCTGGTCGATGACCCGCAAGCGGTGGAAGTGGAGGCCGTGGCCCGAGATGAGAACACGGTTCTGCGCCTGCGTGTCGCCTCCGCGGACGTGGGCAAGGTAATCGGCAAACAGGGCCGAACGGCGCGGTCGATGCGTACCATTTTGAGCGCGGTGAGCATGAAGCTGCACCATCGATACACACTGGACATTCTCGAAGAGGATGACTCCGGAAAGCCGATCGATTCCTGATGCGGGAGAAATGAGCAGGAGAACTGCTCTGGCCCGGTCAACACCGCAATGACAGTGGATCATGACAGCTGGGTCCTTCTCGCCCGCATTGTGCGCCCGCAGGGGCGGCAAGGTGAGGTGTTGGCGGACCTCTTTACCGACTTCCCGGAGCGCTTCGCCGAGCGCAAGCGGCTATTGCTTCGACCGCCAGCCGGGGCTGAATGCAGGAAGCGACGCTCGAATCCTATTGGCTGCACAAAGGACGCGTGGTGCTGAAGTTCACCGATGTCCATTCGATTACCGATGCGGAGAAGCTGCGCAGCTTCGATGTGGTCATTGCTCGCGAAGAGCGCATGCCGCTCGCGGGCGATGCCGTCTATGTGAGCGACCTGCTGGGGGTTAGGGTGATCGACGTGGGCCGCGGCGGCGCCCAGGAAGCAGGCGAGATCACGGATGTGGAGCCGGAAGGAGCCGGTCCGGCGATGCTGGTGGTGCGCACCCAGACGCGGCGAAGAACGCCTCATTCCCTTTGTCCGGGCCTATCTCAGAAAGATCGATATCGAAGCCAAACGGTTGGAGATGGAGTTGCCCGTGGGGTTGCTGGCCATGCAGGCTCCTATGACGGAGCAGGAGCGGCTGGCCGAATCCCCGCAGGAGGAAACTGACCGGGAAGAACCGGAGTAGCGGGCCATGCGCTTCGACATCATCACGATCTTTCCTGGATTCTTCGCCGGCATCTTCGAACATGGCGTGGTCAAGCGTGCGATCCAAGGCGGCTTGCTGGCGGTGGAGGTGCATGATCTGCGGGAGTTCGCCCACGATCGGCATCGAACGGTGGACGACCGGCCCTTTGGCGGCGGCGAGGGCATGGTCTTGAAGCCCGAGCCTCTGGCGGAAGCTGTGGAGCACCTGGGGCTGGCCCCCAAAGCAGCAAGGGCAGCGCAGCAGGAAACGGTGATTCTGCTCTCCGCACAGGGAAGAAAGTTTTCCCAGGGAATGGCCCGTGACCTGGCATTGACGAAGCGAGTGGTGCTGCTGTGCGGGCGCTATGAGGGCGTCGACGAGCGGGTAAACGAACTCGTGGCCGACCAGGAGCTGTCGATTGGGGATTATGTTCTATCCGGAGGCGAGTTGGCGGCTGCGGTGGTGCTGGACGCCACCATGCGCCTCTTGCCGGGCGTGCTGGGCAACGAGGCTTCCTCGGAGTACGAAAGCTTTGGGCAGTCTGATGAGCTGCTGAACAGGACGGGAACCGCGCTTTGCTCGACGCACGGCGCCGGCGGACTGCTGGACTATCCCCACTACACCCGGCCGGCCGAGTTTCGTGGGCTGGCCGTGCCCGAAGTTCTGAGCGGCGGCAACCATGAGCAGATTCGCAGGTGGCGGCGGGAGCGCGCCCTGGAAAAAACGCTGCGCAACCGGCCCGATCTGCTGCCCCACGCAGAGTTGAGCGCGGAAGACCGCAGGTTTCTGCACGCGCTGGAACAGCGTCTCGGGGGCGCGCAGAGCAAAGATTCCGTGTAAACTAAGAACTTCGGCATCACCCAGGTTTTTTTCATCGCGACCAGGAACAAATTATGTCTATTCATCCAGTTATGCAACGTCTTGCCGAGAAGCTCCGGCGCACCGATCTGCCCGCATTCGTGCCCGGCGACACGGTACGCGTGCAGGTCAAGATCAAAGAAGGCGACAAGGAACGTCTGCAGGCGTTCGAAGGCATCGTCATCGCGCTCAAGAACGGGGCGCAAGGCAGCTTCACGGTACGCAAGATGAGCTTCGGCCAGGGTGTCGAGCGCATCTTCCCCTTCAACTCCAAGGTGGTCGACAAAGTGGAAAAGGTGCGGTCTGCCCGTGTTCGGCGATCCAAGCTCTTCTACTTGCGCGGCCTGCGCGGCAAGGCAGCTCGTCTGAAAGAAGTGGAACGCAAGTAGCGTCTATCCCTTGAGCATTTTCTGAGAGCGCCCCGGCAGCAATCGCTGCCGGGGCGCTTCTTTTGTTGTCTTCTCCTTGCGAACTACCACCGTTTTTAAGTTCAGCTGTCCCTGGCGGGACTCGTCGTGCTTCTTGATCCAGACCCCGCACTTCGTGCGGGGCTACTTTCGGCCGTCCCGGCAATGCCGGGACTCTTAGGTCACGGTGAAGTGAGGAAGTACATACCCAAGGGGCCGCGCAGTTGGCGAAATGATCTACACTCGATTTTGGTGATGCACGAGCCTGAGATGATTGAGCCGGAAGCGCTCGAGCGTGAACTTTCTCCTTCGGCGCGCAAGATGCGGATGCTGCGGACGCTGGTGTGTGGAAGCCGCTACGAGCGGGCTGCCCGCGCCACCGGCGCCAAGGTGGTGGCCGGCGTCGACGAGGTCGGACGCGGGGCGCTTTTTGGCCCGGTGGTCGCAGCAGCGGTGATTCTGCCCGAAGGATGCCGCATTCCGGGCCTGCGCGACTCCAAGCAATTGATCGCCGAAGAACGGCAGCGGCTGGCGCGCATCGTAGAGCGCCGAGCCTTGGCCATCGCGATCGAGGAAGTAGATGCCGAGACCATCGATCGCATCAATATTTACCAGGCGACGCGCAGGGCGATGACCGCCGCGGTCTGCCGTTTGGCGCTGCTGCCGGACCATCTGCTGGTGGATGCCATGCGACTCGACTTCGCATGCGCGCAGACCAGCATCATCTATGGCGATTCCCTGAGCGTCTCGATCGCTGCGGCTTCGGTGGTCGCCAAGGTCTACCGCGATGACCGCATGTGCCAACTGGATCGTGAGTATCCGCAATATGGTCTTGCTTCTCATAAGGGCTACAGCACGCCAGAGCACAAGCAGGCCCTGTTGGCGCATGGGCCGAGTCCACTGCATCGCAGAAGCTTTCGCCCGGTAGCCGAAAATTGCCTGCCCTGGGACTGACCGAAATCCTCGAGGAGAAGCAATTTGCCTCTGCGGCTGATGTGTTTTACCGCTCACCCCGATGACGAGTGCGGGGCCTTTGGCGGTGCATTAATGCTGGCGCACCAGCGTGGTGTGGAGACCAGCGTGGTTTGCCTGACCGAAGGACGGGCTGCATCGCACCGGGGCGATGCCCTTAACGGCGAGGAACTGGCCCACCTGCGGCGGCAGGAATTTGCCGCCGCCCTCCGGGTGCTGGGTGTCGCCCACGGCGAGGTGCTCGCCTACCCCGACGGCCAACTGGCGCAACAGGACTTTTCCGAGGTCACCGCGGATCTGGTCGAGCACATTCGCCGTTTCCGCCCCCACGTGGTGCTGACCTTCGCTGGCGATGGCAACGTAAACCTGCACCCCGACCACACCATGGTTTCCTGCTTTGCCACCGCGGCCTTTCATTGGGCTGGGCGCGAGAATTTTGCCCCGGAGCAGATGGGCTTGGGGTTGGTTCCCTACCGTGCGCAAAAACTGTACTACTCGGCGGCCAACTTTCTGGCCCATGCGGACGCGAAGGAAGCGCGCCAGATCGCACTGATGCCCGCATCGCTGGTGCTGGAGCTGGGCGATCTGAAAGCAAAGAAAATCGAGGCCTTCTTGCAGCACGCCACCCAGGCTCCCATCATGGCCAAGGTAAAGGCCGTCTTTGAAACGCATGGCGGCGAGGAAAAATACCTGCTGGCAGCCGCGCGGGGCTTTCGATCCTCGCCGCTCGAAACGGATATGTTCGAAGGGATCGAGGAATAGATGGGTTTGTTAGGTCAGGCTGCAACCCGCGTTTGCCTTTCGACACGCTGGCGCACCAACCAGACGGCGCGCGCCAGCAGCAGGACTGCCAGTACGAGAGTGATCCTGATGGGTGTGCGGACCCCGGTCTTGACGATCCACCAGTAGTGGATCACCCCGCAGATGGCCGCGAGATAGGTCAACCGATGCAGGGCCTGCCAGCGCTTTCCGCCCAGTTTTCGGATGGACCAGTTGGTTGAGGTGGCGGCCAGAGGAACCAAGAGCAACCAGGCCGTGAAACCCGCCAGGATGTAGCGGCGCTTGGCGATGTCGTCAACCATGGCGCCGACATTGAAGCCGGAATAGAGCCAGAGATAAGTGAGCAGATGCAGGCAGCCATAGAAGAAGGCGAAAAGGCCAAGCAGGCGGCGGAAGCGCACCAGCCAGGCGAGCCGGGGAGAGAGCCTGCGCAGCGGAGTGATGGCCAGCGTGATGACCAGAAGACGAAGGGTAGCAAAGCCGGTGGCGTGGGTCACCGTCGCAGTGGGATCGGGTCCCAGATTGTTTTCGAATCCGTGGTAGACCAGCAACCCGAGTGGAGCCAAGCACACGAGCCAGACGGCAACCTTGAGGGCGAGAAGGACGCGTTTGTTCATCATGGTTGAGTGAAGGTCAGTAGAGCAGCAGAGGCGTACATGGGACGATGATCACTCAGAGTCTGGCTGCAGATAGAGCGCAGTGAAGAAGCTGCAGATCCCTCCACTGCGCTACGCTCCGGTCGGGATGACAAAGGTTAGATGGGTGACAAACATAAGGTCCGGAGCCGATATACGATTTGTCATCCCGACCGGAGCGTACCCGGATCTCCTGCTGCGCGGCACCAACGATGACCCGCGTGTGCGGCTTTCTTTAAGGAATACCGCATGAAGTTCGCTGACCCCACCAAGTCCCGCAGAAATCCGGGATAGCGTGGTGGAGGGATCTGCGGTCCCACTCTCTTGACCACAGATACCATCGCCGGGCGCCACATTAGAAGTTCTTTTTCAGATCCATGCCGTTGTAGAGGCTGGCGACCTGGTCTCCGTAGCCGTTGAACATGAGCGTGGGTTGGCGTTGGTTAAAGAGCGACGCGCCGATGCGGCGTTCGGTTTTCTGGCTCCAGCGTGGGTGATCGACATTGGGGTTCACGTTGGAATAGAAGCCGTATTCCCGCGGCGCCATCTCGTTCCATGCCGTGCGCGGCTGGTCGGAGGTGAAGTGTATTTTCACGATCGACTTCGCAGATTTGAAGCCGTATTTCCACGGCACGACGATGCGCACCGGGGCACCATCCTGGTTGGGCAACACTTCCCCGTACAGGCCGAAAGTGAGCAGGGTGAGCGGGTGCATGGCCTCGTCCATGCGCAGGCCTTCCGAGTAGGGCCAGTCCAGGTCTATCTCTGTTAAGCCCGGCATGACGGAAGGATCGTCGAGCGACAGAAACTGCACGTATTTCGCTTTGGGCAGAGGTTCGGCCCACTTGATCAGTTCGGAAAGCGAGTAACCGGCCCAGGGAATGACCATGCTCCAGGCCTCGACACAGCGATGACGATAGACGCGCTCCTCGATGGGCCGGAAGCTGAGCAACTCGTCGATCCCTGCCTTCTTCTTCTGCTTGACCAACCCGTCCACCGTCACAGTCCACGGGCGAGTCTTCATTCGCCCGGCATTCGCCGCGGGATCGCCTTTCTCCACGCCGAACTCGTAGAAGTTGTTGTAGGTGGTGATGTCCTTGTACGAGGTGAGCGTCAACCCGGTGGTGGAAAGCGGACTCTTCACCGTCTGCAGTTTGGCGGCGGCCGCTTCCACTGCATCTTGGGGCTCAAGCATCCCAGCCACACGATCAACGCCCAAGCCGACGGCTCCCAGCGCAGCCGCGCCGGTCATGAAGGTCCGGCGGTTGAGATAGACGCTCTTAGGGGTGATTTCAGAGGATGGAATTCCGTTCGATTTCTTAATCAGCATGGATCTCTCTTCCCGGCCCTTGGTACAGAGTCTGACGCTCATTAACTTATTAGGTTACGCTCGCAGCACTCGGTCTTGCTCCTGCCGAAAGGGTGACGCCGCGAGAAGCGCCGGCTTTGCGGGCCTATAAGGAGTAACGGATCCGGCGGAAGGATTGGATCCTCCTGCGGCGGCTGTCCTGGAATTCCAGCTACGGGCTAGCCGCCGTCCCGCCATTTCACGAAAAGCGCGACCCACTCAAAACAAAGGCCTTGTTTCCTTTTCGGAAAGACGGCAAGAGGCTCTTTCTTCTGTTTTTCACGGCAAATTCTTCAGATGTTTACAGGCAACTGCGAACCTCACTGCAGCAAAACCGGTTTCCGCGCGGCGTTCTGCTTGCGTTGAGCTTTGTTCTGCCTGCGGTTAAACAGCAAAGAGAGGTCAAATGAAGAACCAACTAAAGACGCTGGCGACGCTGGCGCTTGTCTCGGCACTGTCTGCCGGGCTGGCACAGACCACAGCGACCGGTACCAAGAGTACCTCTTCGCCAGCGCACAAGCGGACCACCACCCGGAGGACACCTCCCAAGCCTTCGGTGGAAAGCCAGATTCAAGGACTGCGGGAAGAAATGCAGACGCAGATCCAACAGTTAAGGCAACAGCTGAACGATCGCGACCAACAGTTGCAGCAGGCACAGCAAGCGGCAGCGGCAGCACAGGCCGCGGCGACCCAGGCTCAACAACAGGCGGCACAGCAATCAGATGCGCTCACCCAGAACACCCAGGCGGTGAGTAATCTGCAGGGAGCCGTTACCGACCTGAAGACGAACAATGTTTCGTTGGCAACCACTGTCCAGGCCGAGCAGGCAAAAGTAGAGAAGCAGATTGGGAATCCCGACGCGATCAACTTCAAGGGTATTACTCTCTCGCCAACCGGCAGCTTCCTGGCGGCGGAAACGGTCTACCGGCAGCGTGCCACCGGCGGTGGTCTCAATACCCAGTTCACCGGCATTCCGCTCAACGACTCGGCGCAAGGCCACTATTCGGAATTCTATGGATCAGGCCGCCAATCTCGTGTCGCATTGTTGGCCACGGGCAACGTAAGCGACCGCTTCCTGTTGCACGGCTACTACGAGGCCGACTGGTTGAGCGCGGGTGCGACCTCCAACAACAACCAGAGCAACAGCTATACCATGCGGCAACGGCAACTCTGGGCGCAGGCGCGGTGTGAACAGCCTGACCTTCACCGGCGGCCAGATGTGGTCGCTGGCCACAGAAACCACTAACTTAACGCAAAATAGGTCCGAGATCCTTCCCTCCACCATCGATCCGCAATATACCGCCGGCTTCGTTTGGGAGCGCCAATATGGCTTTCGCGTAAGCAAGGATTTTGGCACCAAGCTCTCACTGGCAGCGTCCGCCGAAAACGCGCAGATTCTGGGCATCGCCGGTCACGGTATACCTTCCAATGTCGTCATCGGTCAGGCAGGTAACGGCGGCGGTCTGTACAACGCCTACAGCGGGAACTACGCTTCCAACGTGGCTCCCGACTTCATCGCGAAAATTGCTTTTCAACCGGGTTGGGGCCACTATGAAGTCTTTGGCATCGGCCGCTTCTTCCGTGCCCGCATTTACCCGAATGCCACCGCTACTCCGCCTTCCGCGGCCGGTGCGTATAACGATACGACCACGGGTGGAGGCATCGGCGGCAGCCTGCGGGTTCCCACCTTGCAAAAGCACTTGGACGTGGGTCTCAAGGGCCTGTGGGGCGACGGCATCGGGCGCTATGGCAGCAGTACCATCGCGGACACAACTGCCCGCCCGGATGGTCAGTTGGCTTTGATCCACGGGTTCTCCGCCCTCGGTACGCTGGAGTTCCATGTGACTCCACGCCTCGACGTTTACGCCAATTATGGTGGCGACTACGTGGGCCGGCGATTCTTCCTCACCAGTCCGACAAAGTCTGTTGGATACGGTTCCTACCTCAACGTCGAAACAGGATGCGATACCGAGCCGCCTCCGCCCACCACCAACACCGGCTTTACGCCCGGTTCCCAGAGCAATTGCACCGCAGACACCAAGGATGTCCAGGAATTCACCGCTGGCTATTGGTACAACTTCTACAGTGGGCCCAGGGGACGTCTGCGGCAGGGGGTGCAGTACGCATACTTCCAGCGCAACATCTGGTCAGGCATAGGTGCTACCCCGCAAGCAACCAACAACATGTTCTGGACCTCCTTCCGCTACTACCTCCCATAAAGGCATCAACCAGCAAGCAGCAGGAAGGGCACCCTGGGAGGGTGCCCTTTCTGTTGCCATCACGGAATCAGCTGGGTGCCGCGAGCGCGCACAGCGTCACTTGCGACGTTGTCTTACACTTGCAATGGGCGCGGTACACAGAGTATTGGCGAGGATCTTTCCGGGTCACGGCGGCCGGTTCCTTGTGGACGCCGCGAGGAGGCAAATGAAGGCTCTGCAATTCAAAGAGTTTGGATCGTTGGATCGTCTCGAACTGGTTGACATAGCGGCGCCAAGCCCTCGCGAAGGAGAGGTGCTGGTCAGAGTGGAAGCGGCCGCTGTCAACCCCAGCGACGTCAAGAACGTACAGGGGCGGATGCTTGGCACCACACTGCCGCGTATACCCGGGCGAGATTTTTCCGGTGTCGTGGTGGACGGACCGCCATCCGTGCTGGGCAAAGAGGTATGGGGTTCCGGCGGCGATCTCGGCTACAAGCGCGATGGCTCGCACGCTGAGCTGCTGCTTCTCCCTGCGAATGCAGTATCGGAGAAGCCGGGCAATCTCAGCTTCGCGCAGGCGGCGGCCGTGGGCGTGGCCTTTACCACCGCCTATGCCGGGCTGATCGAGCGAGCGGCCTTGCGCGCAGGCGACACGGTGCTGGTTACCGGAGCGGCGGGTGGTGTGGGGTCCGCTGTGCTGCAATTGGCCCACGCCAACGGCGCGAAGCTGATCGCCGTCGACCGGAAGCCATTTCGTCAGGAAGCTTTCCTGGGATTGAAGTTGCTGGGTTTCATCAACACAGCCGAAGGTGAGCTGGCAGCCGCGGTAAAGGAGCTAACCGCTGCCCAGGGCGTGGATGTGGCGTTCGATTGCGTCGGCGGCGTTCTGTTCGAACAGGTTCTGGCAACCCTCGGTCACGGCGGGCGACAGGTCGCAATCACTTCCGTCGGCGATCGCCGCGTCAGCTTCGACCTACTCGATTTCTACCATCGCGAGCTGACTCTTTACGGCGTAGACTCGCGCTCCATGAGTGAAGCGGCATCGGCGAAGCTGCTGGATCAACTGCGGCCACTTTTCGAGCGCGGTGAACTCGCCGCCCCGACGATTGGCGTGCAGAGGCCTATCGCCGAGGGACGGGCACTTTTCGATTTGGTTGCGGCGGGTGGCGCCGGCAAGGCTATCCTGCTTCCCTCCTACTGATTGCGTTCTTTCGATTTGAGGATATCCATGGCAAAACCGATCGTCGGCTTACATCACGTCACAGCGATTGCCTCAGACCCACAGCGGAATCTTGACTTCTATACCCAAGTGCTCGGGCTTCGTTTCGTAAAACGCACGATCAACTTTGACGATCCCGGAAGCTACCACTTCTACTTTGGAGATGACGCCGGTTCGCCGGGCACAATCCTTACTTTCTTTCCCTGGCCGCACGCCACACGCGGTAGTCTCGGTGTAGGAGAAACCTCGGAGACTGCATTCAGCGTGCCTCTCGCATCCATGGAATTCTGGGAGAATCGCTTATTGGCAGCAGGGGTTCCGGCGGAACGCGCAGGCGAACGGTTCGAAGAGGAAGTACTCAGCTTCGCCGATCCAGACGGCTTGCGGTTGGAGATCGTCGGCCATGGGGGTGCAGGGTTCGCCAAGATCCCGCGCACCAGCGACGTTCCGGCCGAGCACGCGATTCGCGGCTTCTTCGGGGTGACGCTTTGCGAGGGAGGGTACGAATCGACAGTGGATGTGCTCACCATCCTGGGCTTGCGCAAGATTGGTGAGCACGGCACTCGCTTCCGCTTTGCCGCCGAGGGAAACGCACTCGGCAACTACATCGACGTGCTGGTCCAGCCGCAGCTCACCTACGGGCGAATGGGCGCGGGCAGTGTTCACCATATCGCCTTCCGTGCAACCGACGATGCATCGCAACTGGAATGGCGCGAAGTGATCGCCGCGACCTCATTGAATGTGACGCCGGTGTTGGACCGCACCTACTTCCACTCGATCTACTTTCGCGAGCCAGGTGGTGTTCTGTTCGAGATCGCCACCGATCCGCCAGGGTTCACCCTCGATGAGCCGAGTCGAATCCCTCGGTGAAACTCTGAAACTGCCCCCCTGGCTTGAGCCACAACGTGCGCGCGTGGAGCGCGCACTGCCTGCGATCGAGCTGCATCATCACAAATAGCACAAATAGCCATGGAGAAAGATCTGGTGCGTGATCCCCATCGTGATCAGCCCGTCCGCAGATTGGGAGCAACGCTCAACCAAGCGGCCGCGGCAATGATTCTTCTGCACGGCCGCGGCGCGTCGGCGGAGGACATACTCGGGCTCGCCACGGAGATGTACGACGAGCGCATTGCGTATCTTGCCCCGCAGGCCGCGGGACATAGCTGGTATCCCTACTCCTTCATGGCGCCGATCCAGGAGAACGAGCCCTGGCTTGGATCGGCCCTGGCGAAGGTGGCGCAGACGGTACGGCTCGCGTTGGATGCCGGCATAGCGCGGGAGCACATCGTGGTCTGTGGCTTCTCCCAAGGCGCCTGCGTTTCGACCGAGTTCGTCGCCACCCACCCCGCGCGTTATGGCGGCCTGATCGCACTTACGGGCGGACTGATCGGACCACCTGACGCGGACCTGCACCATGCGGGCGATCTCGGGGGAATGCCCGCGCTCTTTAGCTCCGGAGATCCGGACCCACACGTGCCTTGGACGCGCGTTGTAGCCTCTGCGGAACAGTTCACCGCGATGGGCGCGGTGGTCAGCACGCGGCGATACGAAGGCCGCCCACACACCGTCCTGCCACGCGAAATCGAATCCGCACGCGAGATTCTCTTTCGTTCTCTATAGCGCGGTGCAATTCAGGTTGTTTGTCGAAAGCCATTGTCGATCGGAGAGAGATTTGGCCAAGCGCGCACATATTTTCTGCTCGTACTCTGCTCCTTCAGCCTGCTGCTGACTGCGCCGACACATGGCCAATCCGGCGCGTTGCCCGATGTTGCACCGGCCCAGGCGGAACACGCCATGGTGGTCAGCATTCATCATGACGCCAGTGATGCCGGCCTGAAGATGCTGAAGGCGGGAGGAAATGCGGTAGATGCCGCGGTCGCCACCGGCTTCGCGCTGGCGGTTGTCTATCCCGACGCAGGCAATCTGGGAGGCGGCGGCTTCATGATGCTGCGCATGGCCAACGGCGATTCGCACTTCCTGGACTTTCGCGAAGAAGCTCCGCTACGTGCGACCGCCAATATGTATCTGGACGGCAATGGCAAGATCATTCCGCAGGCTTCGACCGTTGGCTATACGGCGGTCGGCGTTCCCGGCACCGTGGCCGGGCTGGTCGAGGCGCAGCGACGCTTTGGAAAGCTCTCGCTGCAGCAAGTGATGGCTCCCGCGATTCAATTTGCGGAGCAAGGATTCGTCCTTAGCGCTGAGGAAGCGGAAATGCTTCACGATCCCGTGCTTTCCCAGTTCCCCGACTCCCGGCGCATCTTCCAACGCGATGGCAACTATTACCAGGCAGGAGAGGTATTCCGCCAACCTGAGTTGGCCCGCACGCTCAAGCGCATCGAGCGGGATCCTGCGAGCTTCTATCATGGCGCCATGGCCAACAAGTTGGCGCGCGCCATCCAGAAACATGGTGGGCTGGTCAGCAAAAAAGACCTGGCCAGCTACCAAGTAAAAGATCGCAAGCCTCTCATCGGCAGCTATCGCCAATATCAGATTCTTGCCCCGCCTCCGCCCTCCTCCGGCGGCGTTGCCCTGCTGGAGACGCTTAACATCCTGGATGGCTATGACATGGCAGCGCTGGGCGATCGCTCCCCGGCCTCCATACATCTGATCACCGAGGCCTTCCGGCGCGCTTTCAAGGACCGGACGTCGTTCCTGGGCGATCCCGATTTCCAATCCATGCCTACTTCGCAGCTCATTGACAAGCGCTACGCCGCCGCCTGGCGCAAAGATATCAACATGACACGGGCGACCCCGTCCGATGCCCTTACCCGGCCGGCGGGCTACATCGCAGAGGCCAATGCGCCACAGCCTCCCGCCGAATCGAAACAGACAACACACTATTCAGTCCTCGACGAAGCGGGCGATGCAGTGTCAGTTACCTATACGCTGAACAATTCCTTCGGTTCGGGAGCCACGGCGGAAGGTCTCGGGTTCCTGCTGAACGATGAGATGGACGACTTTACCTCCAAGGTGGGCGCGCCGAATATGTACGGGCTTATCCAGGGTGCGGCGAATGCGATTGCTCCCAGCCATCGTCCCTTGTCCAGCATGACGCCAATTATTGTGCTCGAGAACAACAAGGTTCGCTTCGTGATCGGTTCTCCGGGCGGACCGCGCATCATCACCACGGTTGCCAACATTTTTCTCAGCGTCGCCGATGGTGGATTGAATATCCAACAGGCGGTGGATGCTCCGCGCTTTCACCAGCAATACCTCCCCGATCTGCTTTATATTGAACCGGGCTTTCCGGCTAGCACCATCCAGGCCCTCAAGGGCATGGGTTACACCATCAAGGGTGGCGATGGCGGCGACCGACGCTGGAGCGACGGGGAATGCATCGCCGTAGATCCAAAGACCGGACTGATCCAAGGCGGCCAGGACAAGCGCCACAATTTCGGAAAGGCTGCGGGCTACTAAACCTCACCAGGTTAGTTTAAGGAGAAACTTTCATGGCTGCGATTACCACCAAAGACGGTTCAACGATCTACTACAAAGACTGGGGAACAGGACAGCCGGTTGTGTTCTCCCATAGCTGGCCTCTCGATGCGGACGCATGGGACTCGCCGATGCTGTTCCTCGGTCAACAAGGCTACCGCGTCATCGCGCATGACCGGCGCGGTCATGGGCGCTCCAGTCAACCATGGGTTGGCAACGAAATGGACACCTACGCAGATGATCTGGCTGCACTGTTCGAGGTGCTCGACATCAAAGGCGCCATCGATGGTCGGCCATTCCACGGGCGGTGGAGAAGTGGCGCGCTACCTGGGCCGGCATGGCACCAAGCGGGTGGCGAAGGCCGTGCTGATCGGGGCGGTGCCGCCGCTGATGTTGAAGACGGACAAGAACCCCGGCGGCTTGCCGATCTCTGCTTTCGATCGAACTCCGTGCTCCGTTGTCGCGGATCGATCGCAGTTTTAGGGATCTCAGCATGCCCTTCTACGGTCTACAACCGGCCGAACGCAAAGATCTCCGAGGGCGTCCGGGAGTTCTTCTGGTTGCAGGGTATGCTGTGGTCAGCATCATGCCTCATATGACTGCATCAAAGCCTTCTCCGAGACGGACTTCACCGAAGATCTCAAGAAGATCGATGTGCCTACCCTCGATCCTGCACGGCGTTGACGACCAGATCGTACCCATTGCCGCCGCAGGCCTGTTGTCGGAAACTGGTGAAGAACGCGAAGCTGAAGGTCTATCCGGGTGCTCCCCACGGAATGTGTACCACGTTAGCGGACAAGGTGAATGCCGACTTGCTCGGCTTCCTCAAGACGTAGAGGGGCGATCGCTGAACCGCCGGTCACTTCGGTTGGGATGACAAAGGAGTGGGTCGGTGCTTCCGTCCGGAGTTGGTTGCCGTTTGAGAGAACTGCAGATCCCTCCACTTCGCCCGGTTTCCTGTCCGGTTTGGTGCCGTTGACGAACTTCATGCGGCTTTCTTCAATGAAAGCCGCCTCACGTGGTCACTGGTGGCGCCGCGTAGTAGGAAATCCGGGGTTCGTCGGATACAAAGGAGAGGGTCGATGCTTGTCGCCCAAATTGGTTGTTGGTTGAGACATTGCAGATCCCGACCAGCCAAGCGTACTAGGGATCTGCAGTTCTGGGCATTGCCAGCCGTCAAAGTGCCCTCGTCGTTGAGATTCTCAAAAGCACTCGCTACCCGGTACAGTAAAGCAGGTGGGGAAGAGCATGCAGATACGGTTTGCATTTGGCCGACATGGACTGGACGTCACGTTGCCCGAAGGGCCCAGGTACGAGGTGATCGAGAGCCGCTCCGCATCTGCTTTGCCGGACGTGGCCGCGGCGCTCGACGCGGCGCTCGACCATCCCATCGGCAGCAAGCCGCTATCGGCTCTGGCGGCCGGCAAGAAGACCGCGGCCATCTCTGTTTGCGACATCACCAGGCCTGCGCCAAACTGGCTGACGCTGCCGCCGCTGCTCCGGCGCCTGCACGATGCAGGCATTCCCGTAGAGGGCGTGACGATCCTGATCGCGACCGGACTGCACCGCGAAGCCACCCCAAACGAGATCAAGGCCATTCTCGGGCCAGAGATCGCCGCCAAGTATCGCGTCGTGAACCACGATGCGCGGGCGCTGGCCGCAGCATCGCTGGCTGGGAACTACCCGCCGGGGCATCCCGGTCTATATCGACGAACGGTTCATGGCGGCGGATCTGCACATCACCCTGGGTTTCATCGAGCAGCACCTGATGCTCGGGTTTTCCGGCGGCCGCAAGCTGGTGGCCCCGGGGCTGGCGGCCCAGGAGACGATCAAAGTCATCCACTCCCCCACGTTCATGCGCGAACCGATGGCGACCGAAGGATCGATCACCGACAACCCTCTGCATGCGGAGCTGCTGGAAATTGCCCGGATGGCGGGGCACGACTTCATCCTGGACGTGACCCTGACCCAGAGCCGCGAGGTCTCGGGCATCTTCGCCGGCGATCCCGTCGAGGCGCATGCGGCCGGGGTCCAGTTTCTGCGCACGACATCCCTCGAGCGGCTCTCCGGACTGGCGGACGCCGTCATCACCAGCGCGGCCGGCCATCCCCTGGACCTGACGTTTTACCAGACCATCAAGGGCCTCACCGCCGCCCAGCACATCGTGAAGCCTGGCGGACGGATACTGATCCTGGGCGAGTGCGCCGAGGGTGTGGGTTCCCCGGAGTTTGCCGAGAAGGTCGCGGGCTTCTCCGAGCTACGACAGCTTTCTCGATGAGATCCGGAGCGCTGAGGTGGAGATAGACCAGTGGCAGCTGGAGAAGCTGGCGCTCGCCGGGCAAAAGAATGAGCTTTTCTTTTACATGCCGGGGATCGCAAACGACAGCTGGGGAACCTTGCATCCCGCTGCTTTTCGCGATCTCGAGGGCGGCCGACTGCCGCTGTCCTCGATGGCCTCCCGCCGGCGCTCGGGTGGCGCTGGTGCCGGAAGGCCCCTACGTATATGCCCGGGTCGACGGACGAAGCCTCCGATGCGCTACGTCTGAGAAATGCATCAATTATCATGACTAAGCACCTAGAATCAAGGCACCGAAATGCGAAAGTGGCGAAATTGGCAGACGCACCAGACTTAGGATCTGGCGGGGCAACCCATGGGGGTTCGAGTCCCCCCTTTCGCACCAACCGACCTCGGATAGTCTCCAACGCTGAGAGCACTCCCTCGACTTTCCATGGAAAAAGATTCTTCAGCACCGAAGACATCGGCCGCATGTGGAGGAAGGTCCCTGCGCCCTTATTAGGATGAACATTCAGCAGCGTCGCGTGGTGGTGACCGGGGTGGGTCTGGTAAGCCCCGTGGGCATAGGAACGGAAGTTACCTGGAAGGCTCTGCTGCAGGGGGAGTCCGGCATCGGCCACGATCACGTCTTTTTGATGCCACGGGCTTCAGTTGCCGGATCGCCGGCGAAGTCAAGGACTTCAGCCCCGAAGATTACATCGAGCGCAAAGAAATCAAGAAGATGGGCCGCTTTATCCAGTTTGCCCTGGCGGCCTCAGAGTTCGCCGTGGAGCAGGCCGGCCTGGACATGGCGGCGGAAGATGCCGGCAAGGTCGGGGTGTACGTAGGCAGCGGCATCGGCGCCTTCGAAGTGATTGAGCGGGAGCACAGCAAGTTGCTCTCCGCCGGCCCGAACCGGGTATCACCCTTCTTCATCACCGCCACCATCGCCAATCTGGCCGCCGGCCAGATCTCGATTCGCTATGGCGCGACCGGACCCAATCTGACCTGCGCCACCGCGTGCACCACGGGCGCGCATGCGGTGGGCGAGTCTTTCCGCGTGATTCAACGCGGCGACGCGGACGTGATGATCTGCGGTGGAAGCGAAGCTGCGGTCACCCCGCTTTCGGTCGCCGGCTTCGCCGCCATGCGCGCTCTGTCCACGCGCAATGACGACCCGGCTACCGCCTCGCGGCCGTGGGATGCAGGGCCGCGACGGGTTCGTGGTGGGGGAAGGCGCCGGCGTACTGATCCTGGAAGAATACGAGCACGCGGTAAAACGCGGAGCGACGATCCTCTCCGAGCTCGTGGGCTACGCCGCCAACAGCGACGCCTACCACACCAATGCTCCTCCTGAGGATGGCCGGGGTGTGCGCCGGGTGATGCAGTTGGCTCTGCTGGATGCAGGGGTCGACCCGAGCGACATCAAGTATCTGAACGCGCATGCCACTTCCACGCCCCTGGGCGATCGAGCCGAAGCCAGGGCGATCTGCGAGACCTTTGGCGAGTCGGCGAAAAGCCTGCTGGTCAGTTCGACCAAGTCGATGACCGGCCATCTTCTCGGCGGCGCCGGCAGTCTGGAGGCGGGGATCACGGTGCTGGCGCTCCGGGATCAGATGGCTCCGCCCATGACAAATCTGCAGGATGTCGATGAGGCTTGCGGCTTTTGCCTGGTCAGGGACAAGGGGCTGCCCACAACGATGGAGTATGCCATGACCAACTCCTTCGGCTTCGGGGGCACCAACGCCTCGCTCATCTTCCGCCGCTATCGAGCAGGGTGAGCAGAGAGTCATTCCGTGCACCAGCACCTCGCAGGTTTCTTTTTCTCCGCAGAGCGAAATGATCTAGTCTATAGCTCATGAGCCAAGACACTTCTCAACCGAACGTCATTCTGGAGCGGACGCCCGATTACCGCGAGGGCTATGCCAACAGCGTTCAGGTGCAAAAGAGCGTGTGGGACTTCCGCCTCACCTTCGGCACCGCCTATCAGGAAACGGCCGAGCAGATCACCATCAACACCTTTCAAACCGTCTACCTCAGCCCGCAACAGGCCAAAGCATTGTGCAGTGTGCTGGAGCAGAACCTGGTCCAATATGAGCACACCTTTGGCGCCATCTCCCTCGAACCACGGCCCCCGATCATGCCTCAAGGCCCAGTCCACTAAAGCAGTTTGCCGGGAGAGAGAGGACTCGTGGCCGTACTTCCCGAACAGCCAACACAGTTCGACCGCCCGCTGCCCCTCAGGCTCATCTTTCCCCTGCTCTTCGTCGGCGTCTACCTCTCGCACCTGACCCTGCTGCGCCTGCCTTACTACTGGGACGAGGCGGGCTACTACATCCCCGCGGCCTACGACTTCTTTCGCACCGGCGACGTGATTCCGTCGACCACCCTGGCCAATGCTCACCCGCCGCTTCCCTCCCTCTACCTGGCGCTGTGGTGGAAGTCCGGGTTCACGCCCGCCGTCACCCGCACCGCCATGTGCCTGGTCACCGCCATCGCGCTGCTGGCCGTCTACCGCCTCGGCGATTCTGCTCAATGGCCGCCCGCGGGTGGCGGCTACGACCACTCTGCTGACCGCGATCTATCCCGTCTGGTTTGCCCAGAGCACCCTGGCGCACGCGGATATGTTCGCCGCCGCCGCAACCCTGTGGGGGCTGGTCTTTGTCTTTCGCCGGCCGACGCCGCGCCGCCGGCCCTGTGGGCGGCGGCGGCCTGCTTTGCCGTGGCCGCTGGTGTAAAGAAACAGCCATTGTTACACCCCTGGCGATCGCGCTGTGGGAGATCTATCTCTGCTTGCGCGCGACAGCCCGACGCAGCAGATCGCCGCGCGCACCTCCGCGCCGGGCTGCTGCTGCTTATCCCCGCTCATCCCGCTGCTGGCCTGGTATGCCTACTATCGCCACCGCACCGGGTATCTCTTCGGCAATCCGGAATTCCTGCGTTACAACGCGACCTCCACGCTCTCGCCGCTGCGCATCCTGCTGGCCCTGGCGCATCGCATTCTGCAACTCACCGCGCATATGAACATGTTCGTGCCCGTGCTGTGCATGCTGGGGGCGATGCTCCTGCTGCCCTTGCGGGAACGCGACGGAACCCTGCGGCCGCGCATCTCGCCGGCGGACCAGGCCATTCTTTATGTCGTCATGGCGGCCAACATCCTCTTCTTTTCCGTGATCGGGGGCGCTCTGCTGACGCGCTATCTGCTCCCCCTCTATCCGCTGGTTCTGCTGCTGTGCGTCTCCACCTTTTACCGCCGCGTGCCCTACTGGTGGGGCCTGGTTCTGCTGAGCGCGGCCGCTTTTCTGATCGGGCTTTTCGTCAACCCGCCCTACAAGTTCGCGCCCGAAGACAACCTGAACTATGCCGATGTGATCCGTCTGCATCAACAGGCGATCCGGCAGATCGTGACCCGCTTTCCCGGGAGCACGATCTTGACCGCCTGGCCGGCCACCGATGAGCTCACCAAACCGGAGCTGGGCTACGTGAAGAAGCCGCTGGCGGTGGTTACGGTGGCGAATTTCTCCCTGCCCGAGATACAGAAGGCGGCCGCCTCCGCCTCAGGACTTCAGCGTCGGCTTCGCCTTTTCGACCAAATACGACCCTCCGCACCTGTGCTGGATCTGGGTGCACGCAACGAGGCCTTGGACACCCGTTTCTTCGATTTTCATCGCGATCTGGAGCCGGGCGCGATCGCTCACCTTCTGGATGGCAACATCGTCTGGCGCGACGAGCGCCAGGGTGAATGGGCCGCGGTGCTGCACTTCAATCGTCCCCAGGTGGCGAGCTTGCATGCCGATGTGGTTACGAGCAGACGATAATCCCCTGAACGTACCCCGGAACTATACTGTCGTGCTACCCCGGTTCCCATGAACTATGACTTGAGGACGGGTGCTTCCCCCGGCCATCCTCAATGCGCGCTCCTGGCTGCTAGGTATCCTGGCATGCTCTGTTGTCGTTCTGCCCTGCGGGATGATGGCGCAAAGCCCCGCGCCGACGATCGCCGGGACGGTTGCTGCTGGTGCTTCCCTTCGACAACCGCACCGACCAGCCGAACCTGGACTGGATTAGCGAAGCTGTCCCGGAAGTGCTGAACCGGCGTCTGGCCTCGGCCGGCTTTATGCCCATCAGCCGCGACGACCGGCTGTATGCACTCGACCACCTGGGGCTGCCCTCCACCTTTCAACCTTCCCGCGCCAGCGCCATTCGCCTGGCGCAGACGCTGGATGCGGACTACGTCATCGTGGGGTCATTTTCGACCAGCGGCTCCCGCTTTCAAGCCAAGGCCCAGATCCTGAATGTGGATGCTCTGCACATGTCCGCTCCGCTTCAGGAAGAGGCGGATATGACGCATTTGCTCGATGTGCTGAACAGCCTTGCCTGGGGGCTGGCCAAGCAGCTCGATCCGCAATTCGCGGTGGCCCGAAGTACCTTTGTCGCCGCCGGCGCCGGGCTGCGGGTGGACGCCTTTGAGAACTATATCCGCGGGCTGGTGGAGCCCGATCCCGACGGAACAGATCCGCCACCTGAAAGAGGCGGTGCGGCTGGACCCCAGCTTCTCGCCGGCGCTGCTGGCTCTGGGCAAGGCCTATTTTGCCAACCAGCAATTCGAGCTGGCGGCCACCACCCTGGGACGCCTGCCGCGCAACGACCCCAACGCCCGCGAAGCCGACTTCGATCGCGGCCTGGCTTATTTCTATCTCGGCAGCTACGTCAAGGCGGAAGACGCCTTCGCCTTTGTGAGCAAGCAGTTGCCGCTGCCGGAAGTGGTCAACAACCAGGGCGTGGCAGCCAGCCGCCGGGGCCTGGATGCCACCTCCTTTTTCCAACAGGCGGTGGCGGCCGATCCCAACGATCCGGACTACCAGTTCAACCTCGCCGTGGCCTTGAGCCGCAAGAAAGACGTAGCCGGAGCCCTGCGGGCCATCGCGCAAACGCTGAAGCTTCGTCCCTCAGGATACCGAGGCCGCAGGCCTTCCAGGCCACGCTTCGCGCCGAGCCGCAGCATCCCGTCGGCCGCTGCCGCCGCGGCCAGCAATCGGGTGAACGCGGCCTTCGATCCAACCGCGCAGGCAGAGAACGTGCCCCTGGAGCGGATCAAGCGGACCTTCAACGAAGCCTCCTTCCGCCAGGCCGCCTTTGAAATGGAGCAGATGGAAGAGGAGCGCCTGGCCACCCTGCCGCCGCAAAAGCACGCGGCCGCGCTTACCGAGGCAGGCATGCGCTTTTTCAACCAGGGTCTGATTCTGGAGGCGGAGCGCGAGTTTCAGGCAGCGCTCGATAGCCGAGAGCGGTAACGCTGACGCCCATGCCGGGCTGGCGTTGGTGAGGGAGCGCGAGGGCGACACCAAGGAAGCGCGCGCGCAGGCCGACGAGTCGCTCAAAATGCAGCCGAACGTGACCGCTTACCTGGTCTTGGCCCGGCTCGACTTGCAGGCCAACCAAAAGCCCGCGGCGGCCGCGGACGTGAGCAGCGCGCTCAAGCTGGAGCCGCAGAATTCGGCCGCGCGCGGCGCTGAAGACAACAGATCGAGAGCAAGGGGCAACCGGTTCCATGAACCGCCTCCTGCTGGCGTGTTCGGCGCTGCATTCTGACCTGCTGCTGGACGCTCGCCTGCGTCAGGCCCAACAGACCCAACAGACCGCGAAGTGGTGGTGATCCACCTCGACGACACCATTCAGCCCATCAGCGCGGACTATATGGCGCGCGGGCTGGACGCGGCCGCAGCCCAGCATGCCAACGCCGTGCTCATCGAGATCAATACGCCCGGCGGCCTGCTCGATTCCATGCGCCAGATGGTGAGCAAGATCATCGCCTCGCCGGTCCCGGTCATCGTCTATGTCGCGCCCTCGGGAAGCCGGGCCGGATCGGCGGGATTCTTCCTGCTGGAAGCCGCCGATGTGGCCGCGATGGCTCCGGGCAGCAACGCCGGAGCGGCGCATCCGGTGGTCGAGGGAGGCCAAGCTCGACGACATCATGAAGCAGAAGCTGGAGAACGATACGGCTGCATTTCTGCGCTCCTATGTCGCGCGCCGGGGACGCAATGTGCAGGCGGCCGAAGATGCGGTCCGCTCTTCCAAGTCCTACAGCGACCAGGAAGCGCTGCAACTGAAGCTGATCGATCTGGTTGCGCCCGATGACGCCGGCCTGCTCAATACCATGGACGGCCGCACCATCACCCGCTTCGACGGTTCCAAGGTGGTGTTGCACACCCGCGACGCGCGGCTGGTCGCGGTCGATCCAACCCTGCGGGAGGAGATTCTGGACCGGCTCACCGATCCCAACCTGGCGGTCCTGGTGCTGGTGGTCGGCGGACTGCTGATCTACGTGGAGTTCAATACCCCGGGCACCATCATTCCCGGAACGCTGGGAACCATCCTGGTGCTGCTCGCGCTCTTTGCCCTGAACCTGCTGCCGGTGCGCTACACCTCGGTGATGCTGCTGGTCGCCGCCTTTGTGTTGTTGATCCTGGAAGCCCACTTTGCCACCCACGGGGTTCTGGCTGCCGCGGGCATCGCTCTCCCTGGTGATTGGGGCGCTGACGCTGGTGGATGGTCCCATTCCTGAGCTGCGGGTGCATCTTGGCCACCGCGCTGAGCACTGGGTCTGGCCTTCGGGCTGATCACGGTCTTTCTCTTGCGGCTTGCCCTGCGGGCGCGGCGAAGCAAGTGCGCATGGGAGGGGACGCGATGATCGGCCAGATCGCGGTGGTCACCCAGCCGCTTGCGCCCAGCGGCCAGGTGATGGTGAACGGCGAGCTCTGGCAGGCTGAATCGGCCACGCCCGCAGCGCCGGGCGAACAGGTTCGCGTGCGCGGGCTGCGCGACCTCACGTTATTAGTGGAGCGGGTTCCCTAGACCGCTGCACCGCGGGTTGCGGCAGTCTGCCGAGCGCTCCTGTACAATTCTGCTGAGCGAGGCCCCCACCTATGATGGGTATTGGCATTCCCGGCCTGATTCTTATTTTCGTTATTGCCATCTATCTGATCAATTCCGTCAAGATTCTCAGAGAATATGAGCGCGGCGTGGTCTTCCGCCTGGGACGCATTTTGCCCGCGCCCAAGGGTCCGGGTGTCATCCTCATCTTTCGTCCCTTCGATCAGATGGTGCGTGTCTCGCTGCGCCAGGAAGTGCTCGAAGTACCGCCGCAGGACATCATTACCCGCGACAACGTGACCCTGAAGGTGAACGCGGTCATTACCCTGAAGGTCATCGACCCGTCGCGAGCCGTGATCGAGGTGATGAACTACGTCTACCAGACCTCGCAGTTTGCCCAGACAACCCTGCGCTCGGTGCTGGGTGAAGTGGAGCTGGACGAACTGCTCTCGCATCGGGAAGCACTCAATCAAAGGATCCAGAGCATCATCGACCAGCACACCGCGCCGTGGGGCGTAAAGGTGGTCAGCGTCGAGGTGAAGCAGGTGGATTTGCCGGAATCGATGCTGCGCGCCATCGCCAAACAGGCCGAAGCGGAACGCGAGAAGCGCGCCAAGGTGATCCATGCCGAGGGCGAGTTCAGCGCCGCACAGCGCCTGGTGGATGCCGCTGCCCTGCTCGCCACCCAGCCCATGACGCTGCAGTTGCGCTACCTGCAGACGCTCACAGGATATTGGCGTGGAAAAAAATACGACCATCGTCTTCCCGCTGCCGTTGGAGATGATGACGCTCTTCAATAAAATGGGAGACATGCGAGTGCCTGCGACGGCTGGCGGCACTGCCGAAATCAAGCCGGAGAAATAGCTATGAGATCCCTGCTCGATACAGAAGAAGAAGAAGAAGGCAAAGCGTCGGAGATTACGCTGAGCACGGCTTCCTTGCTGGGTATTTTCTTTGGGCTGGTGTTGATCTGTGGCGTGTTCTTTGGTTTTGGCTACTCCATGGGCCGGGGAACGGAACAGGGAGCGCAGGCGGCTAGCCTGGGCACTGGACCCGCAAGCAGCGCCGGCGAATCAGACGACAGCAGACGAGCGCAGCGAACCACCAGCCGCGGCACCGCCGTCAGCAGCAGCGAGGCGACGCAGCGCGCCTGCAAAAGCCGCTCCGCCAGTTGCCGTCAAGCATGCGAAACCTGATGATGCCGATGACGCGTCCGGAGACGACGCCGCGACGCGCCCAAGCACGTGAGCCAGGCGCTGGCTGCAGCCGAGCGACCGCCCGCCAACAGCCAAAGCCCACGGCAAGAATCGCGCCCCGGCTACGGTCAGCCGCCACGACCGAGTGCCGTCCGGCTTCCGCGTACTGGGAAGCCGATGGTCCAGATCGCGGCCGTTGCCCGCCCGGAGGATGCCGATGTGCTGGTCTCTGCTCTGCGTCAGCGGGGCTATGGCGTGGTGGTGCGCAACGAGCCTCAGGACAAGCTGCTGCACGTTCAGGTGGGCCCGTTCGCCGACCGCACGCAGGCTACCGCGATGAAGCAGAAGCTGCTCTCCGACGGCTATAACGCCATCATCAAGCAGTAGGCGTCGATTCATCGCTGCACCGTCCCTAGTTGCGACGAGCACGGAGCAGCCTGATGTCTGTCGTCTCCCCGCATCCATTGCGGCAAGGCTGAGGTGATGGCCGCGCGAACCGCCGCCGCGAGTTGCTCGCGGGTGGCAAATTGCTGCGGATAAAGAGCCGGGTGAAAGGTCAGGTGCGCGGTTCCGGGCTTGATGCGCAGGCTGCCCTTGGTCATCATGTGCTCCGATCCCCAGATGGAGATGGGGATGACCGGGGCGCCCGACTCCATGGCCAGATAAAAGGGTCCCTTCTTGAAGGGCAGCAATCTGCCGTTGCGCGAGCGCGTGCCCTCGGGAAAGGTGGAGATGTTGACGCCGGAGGCCAACACCTTGTTCGCGGCTTGCACGCTCTCCCGCGCCGACTCCAAACGTCCATCGCGGTCCACCGGGATAAATCCGGCCAGGCGCATGCCGTAACCCACGAAGGGAATCTTGAGCAGCGAACGCTTGATAAAGAAGGCAGTGCGAAAGGGAAGCAACGGCAGCAGGATCGGCGGATCGAGATTCGAGACGTGATTGGCCATGAAAATACAAGGCTGGGCGGGTATATGCTCGCGGCCCGCCACCTGGACACGAATGCGCGCCAGCCTCACCCCAGTGCGCACGATCCACATGCTCCAGCGGTAAAGCGGGCCGATATCCCCGGTCAACAACGCCCAGGGAATGCCGATCAGCGCCCGCGGGCAGGCCAAGAACCACATACGTAACAAGCATGGTGAGCGAACTGAGCATCAGGTACCGTGACGCGCATCTAGACCTGGCTCCGCTGCTCGAGTTACCTGGGCAGCTTCTCATAAATCCCGTCGAAGCCGCCGTTGGAAAGAATCGCCACCACGTCGCCCGGCTTCAGCCGCGGCGTAAGCCCCTGCACGATGGCGTCCGCGGTGGCATAGAAGGTGGCATCGTGGCCGGCGCGCGCCAGCGCGGCCACCACCTTTTCCGGATGCATTCTCTCCGCCTCAGGAATGCTCTCCTGCTTGAATACTCCGGCCACGACGATACCGTCCGCCAGCGCGAGGCTCTCCACCAGCTCGCGCTCAAAGACATTTCTGCGCAGCGTGTTCGACCGTGGCTCGAGCACCGCCCAGAGTCTCTGGCCCGGATAGGCGGCGCGCAAAGCTTTCAACGTCTCGCGAATCGCGGTTGGGTGGTGGGCAAAATCGTCGACGATCGTGACCCCGGCGGCGACGGCGCGCACCTCGAGCCTGCGCTTCACGCTGCGGAAGGTGGCCAGGGCCTCGACGATCGCAGCCGGTTCGATTCCCTGCCCCGCAGCCAGGGCCGCAGCCGCGGTGGCGTTGAGCGCGTTGTGCTCCCCGGCATGCGGCAGGGTTACCTGCAGCCACTCCTGGCCGGAGCGAAGAATCTTCCAGCTCGAGTTGCGGCTGTCGTGGGTTAGATCCTGCAAGCTGCCAGGCAGAGCCGGGTTTGAAGCCGTAGCGCTCGACGGAACAAAAGGCGCGCGCAACACATTCATCCACGTTGGCGCTGCCGTCGAAGGCAACCACCCGGCCGCGGCGCGGAACCAGGTTGACCAGCCGGCGGAATGCGGTCTTCACCGCGTCGAGATTGTCGTAGATGTCGGCGTGGTCGAACTCCACATGGGTCAGGATCAGGGCATCGGGAAAGTAGTGCATGAACTTCGGCCCTTTATCGAAGAAGGCGGTATCGTATTCGTCGCCCTCGAGGATGAATGGCTTGCCCTCGCGGACGCGAAAGCTGGTGCCGAAATTTTCCGCGATGCCGCCGATCAGAAAGGATGGCGCGACCTCCGGTCTGGCTCCGCGAAGCGACTTCATAGATCCAGGCCAACATGCTGGTGGTGGTGGTCTTCCCGTGGGTTCCGGCAACCACGAGCGACTCCCTTCCGGGAAGAAACTCGTGCTGGATGGTCTCGGCCAGGGAGCGAAAGGGTATGCGTTGATCGAGCACGTACTTCCAATTCCACATTCCCGCGGGAGATCGCGTTGCCCACGATCACCAGGTCAGGACGAGGCGAGAGGTTGGCTTCGGCATAGGGCTCCTTGATGGGGATGCCCAGGGCATGCGAGCAGGTCAGACATGGGCGGATAGGCGGCGGCGTCCGAGCCGGTTACGCGATAGCCCCTGGTTTGCAGCATGCCGGCAAGCGACGCCATCGCCGAGCCGCAGATGCCGATCAGGTGAATGTGCTTCTCTTGTGCCATAGGATTATTTCTCAGTCGCCCGCTCGAGAAAGCTCAGCACCGGTGCGCGCACCAGGTCCAACTCCGCTTCGATGCCAAAGGCGAGGGTCACATTGCGGCGCGACACGTGGCCGGAGCGGAGACCGATCGCGATCGGCCCTGGAACCAGTCCAACACCCGCAGGATGACCTCGTCCAGAGATGCCGGGCTTCTGCCCGGGAGCCACGCAGTCCAGCATCTCGCCAAAAATGATTCCGGTGACCCCTTCGAATTTTCCCGCCAGAATCATTTGCCGCAGCAATCGATCCAATTGATAAGGCTTCACGTCGCGGTCCTCGAGGAAGAGCAGCTTGCCTTCCGTCCGCGGCGCATAGGGAGTGCCCAGCGAGGCCACCAGCAGCGTGAGACAGCCGCCGTAGAGGATTCCGGTGGCCTTTCCCGGCTGCAGCGTACGCAGGCCCGAGGCCTCGCCCACGAACCAGCGCTCCCCGCCCAGCGCGGCCAGCAGGCTGGCTTCATCGACTCCCTCCGGCTGCGGAGAAATCGCCGGCGACCATGGGCCCGTGGAAAGACATCAGCCCGAGCTGATCCAACAGCCAGGTCTGCATACAGGTCATGTCGGAATGGGCGATGAATGGCTTGGGATGCTCCCGCACCAGCCCCAGGTCGAGGCCGTCCGAGCAGATAGTTGCAACCGTAACCTCCACGGCTACAAAATATCGCGCCGACGGCGGGATCGAGGAAGGCGGCATGCAGATCCTCGAGCCTGGCCTGCGCGGTGCCGGCAAAATAATGATGCGCCTTGCTGAGCGCTTGCCGGCCCACCCAGGGCACAAAGCCGAGACGGCCCAGCGCTTCGACTCCCTTGCGCCAGCCTCTCCGGCTGGGGATAGCTGGCCGGGGAGAGCACTGCCACTCTTGGCCCGCGGCGCACGGCGGGAATCCTCAGGTTGCGACTTCAGCCAGGAACTTTCACCATGTCTCCCCGAAGCAAATAAGCTCCGCTGGACCGGTCAACAGAATCTCGGAACCGCGCCCTTGCCATTCCACGGTTTGCGCTCCCCCGGGAGCGATCACGCGCAGCACCGGCGCGGCGCCGCGCAGCGCGATGGCCGCGCTCCCCGCGGCGCAGGTGCCGGTACCGGAAGAGGAAGTGGGGCCAACGCCGCGCTCATAGATGCGTATCTCGATTTCATCACGGCTGGTCATGCGCACGAATTCCACATTGGTCTGCTGGGGAAACTGCGGGTGGCTGCAGATCTCTGCCCCGATCGCCTGCCAGGCGTGGCCGTGCATGCTGAAATCCGGCTGGTCGACGAAAATGACGAAGTGGGGATTGCCGGTTGAGACCACTGCGCCTTCGATCCGTGCTCCGCCGGCGAGCTGCAAGTTGGCCGCGTGCACCTCAGGCACGCCCATCGAGGAGGTGATGCGAAAGACCTGGCCCGGTGCGGGCGTCGATGCGGCAGATACGCGCGGCCGGCATCGGTTTCGAGGACGATTTCGTCGCCCGGGCCGGCCTTGGTTTCGTAGGCAATCCAGGCGGCGACGCAACGAGTTCCATTGCCTGAGATTTCGGCGATGGAGCCGTCGGCATTATGCAGGCGGATCCTGCCCTGGCGTTCGCCTTCCCAGGTCAGGAACTCCACCCCGTCGGCTCCGATGCCCTGGTTGCGGTGGCAGAGCCTCCGCGTCAGTTCATCCCTGGGCTCGACGCCTGCGAGATTCTCCTGGACCACCAGAAAGTCGTTTCCGCAGGCGTGCGCCTTCACGAACGGAATCACTCGTCCTCCGCATCGTGATAGGTGAGCAACTGGCCCACTACCGGCGACGCACGCAGAGCCGCCATCGAGTACCTTGTGCTGGCTCAGGGTGCCCAACACGGAAAAGCTGAAGCGCTGGATTTGAGCGATCGACATCCCGTTCCGGCTCGCACGAGGCGCTTTCCCTGGTGAGTCGAGAGCCGTGGAGCACGGCAACCTTCGATGGCATTGCTGTCTTCGCCCCGGACTTCATAAACCAGGGAGAACATCTTGATGTTGAATCGCGTCTCCAGCATGCCGATGACGGTGAGAGCGATGAGCACGATGACCGTGGCCAGCACCGCCGGTACATAAAGTCCCGGCCCCGCAGGCCATGCCGATACTGGCGACCACAAATACCGTCGCGGCGTTGGTCAGTCCGCTGACACGATAGCGGTTGCGCATGATGAGACCCGCGCCCTAGAAAACCGATGCCCTGCACGATGTTCGCGGCCACGCGTCCCTTGTCCGGATTGTTATCGCCTGCCAGAACTGCGGAGAGAAAGGTAAACATGGCGCAGCCGCAGCAGATCAGCAGGTTGGTGCGCAAGCCGAGCGACTTTCTTGTGATACTCCCGCTCCATCCCGATGGCGCCGCCCAACACGCAGGCCACGAGCAGCCGCTTGCCCACTCCACTGGCAAGCAGCATCTGCTCCAGATTCATCGAAGTGAAAGCTGCGGACGACCGGGTCTTTGAAGTCAAATACGCTCAGGAACATGGCTTGAGCGTGATGCTACCATCGCGCGGCTACTGGCCGCATTGCCGAGTGGCGTGTAACCAGTTTTGTTCTGCTTGCCGGGTGGCTCTAGCTGAGCCGAGAAAAAACTGCAGATCCCTCCACTGCGGTCGGGATGACAAAGGGGAGGGTGGAGCTGGGTTCGAATCGGTGGCTAGTTGAGAGAACCGCAGGTCCACTGCGCTTCGCTCCAGTCGGGATGACAAAGGGGAGGGTAGAGCTTCGGTTCGAATCGGTGGCTGGTTGAGAGAACCGCAGATCCCTCCGCTCCGGTCCCACGGCACGCCGGGACAGGCGGGATGACAAATTTGACGTTGGTTTCATCGATAGTATTCGTGGCCGGGACAGAATGATCCCAGCATCGGTTCCATGCGAAGCGCCGGCTCTTCCCTTTGTCATACCGCCTGTCCCGGCGTGCCGTGGGACCGCAGCGGAGGGATCTGCAGTTTCTTTCCTTCGGCCTAGCGGCTACCCGCAAGCTGGGAACGGTAGATGCGGGCGCAGGGCTGGCCGGTGGAGCAGATCACGTTGATCAGCTGCAAGCCTTGCAGGATGGCGCTGAACGGCTTGGGAAACGGCATCTCCGTCGAGTGCGACCACCATGGACGCGTCTTGCGCCGGATCTTCGAGTGCACGCTGCCAGGTCAGGTAATCTCCTTCGTTCACCATGCGGCGCAGCGGGATGCCCGCTTGCTGCACCGCGCCGACGTCGCTGGAGACGTCGCATCAGGATCAATCCCTGCGCCGGCATGCTCGCCAGAGCCTTGGCCAACGCGGTTTCAAAAGCGACGCGGGTACGCGAGTTGACCACCGCCTCCTGAAAGACCAAAGGCCGGGCTCGCAGCAGCACCACGCTGTTGGCCACCACCAACAACAAACTCGCCGGCACCGCGTAGCGCCGCACCTTGGGCATGCGCGACGATCAGCACCGGAATCAGGCAACCGGCAAACAGCGCGAAGGCGGGCAGCAGCTCCATGCCATAACGCGTGTTGTACCAGGAAAAGGGCCGCCAGATGGGAATGAAGATGGGCACGGATCCATAGGCGACGGAGTAGGCATAGAAGGGCAGCGGCAGCCACAGCAGCAGCACGGGCCAGATCTGCCGGCGGCGAAAGGCCCACAATGCCGCCAGCGTGCCCGCGGCGCTGAGCCAGCACAGCAGCTTTCCCAGCGGCAGCGGAGCCGCGCCCAGCTCCGCGGCCTTGAGAAAATAGAGCGCCGAGACACGCATGTTGTGAATGCCGGGATGAGGCGACGAACCGGGCGGCGTGGTTCTGGCTTCGATGGCGCGGGCCGAGTAGGGACCACGGATAAAGTCCAGCGGATCGCCGAACTGCTTGGCGTTGTAGGCCAGCCACAACGAGGGAGCGGCAATCAGCAGGGCGGTAAACAACACCCATGCGCCTACCACAGGCCCTCTCCAGCGCCGGCGGTCCATCGCAAGCGAACGATCAGCGGCCAGGTTGCGAAAAGCCAGGCGGCGGCCGCGTAGACCCATCCGTCGTAACGGGTGAAAATGGCGCAAACCAGGACCAGCCCGGCTGAGCAATGCAGAAGCTTGTGGTTCGCGCTCAGCAGGCGACGTCATTGCGCTTCGCTTCAACGCACGTTGAAACTGAACGATCAACAGCACGGCCCAGATCATCTCGGCCAGAAAGAGCGGCTCGGTCATGGCCGTGGTGGCCATGTAGAGCAGGCCGGGATTCAGCCCGTAAAAGGCCACAACCACGACGGCCGCGGGCATAGCCAGCCACATGCGCGCCAGCCGGTAGATGCCCGCGCACCCCAGCACGTAGCTGGGTATGGAAACGCAGGCTCCGGCCAGACCGCTTCGCCACCAGGCCATATTCCAGACAAAAGGCAAGAGAAGAATGTGCGGCAGGGGCAACCAGACGGACCCCAGCTGGCGGAAGCCGGGGGTGATGGAATCGAAGACGCGGCGGGCAATGTGCAGATGCGCCACCGCATCGCCGTAAAGAAGAAGCGTGCCGTGGCGGACGCAATAGGCGAGCGACACCAGGGCGATGGCCAGGGCCGCCCATGCCACCAGCAGGGTTTCCCGCCGGATCGCCTCCGGCTCGCTGCTCGTCTTCAGTCAAGGTGAGAAAGCTCACGGAAGAGAGCGAAGCGCTGATCGATCTCCTCTCGCGTGAGCGATTGCATCCGTTCCGTACCGAAGCGCTCCACCGCAAAGGAGCCCATCACGCCGCCGTAGAACATGGCGTGCTTGAAGGTTCTGCAGCGTGACCTCGCGGCTGCGAGGCAAGATATCCGAAGAAGCCGCCGGCAAAGGAATCGCCCGCGCCGGTGGGATCGACCACCTCTGTCCAGCGGCAAAGCCGGGGCACGGAAAGGCAACGTCACTCTGTCGGCGCCTGCTCCGTTGAAGGCCTGCTCGCCGAAGAACGCCGTGGCGCCGTATTCGCCGTGCTTGACGATCAGAGCCTTCGGGACCCATGGCCAGAATCTTGCGCGCGGCCAGAACCAGGTTGCTGTCGTCGGCCAGCAGCTTGGCCTCTCCGTCGTTGATCAGCAGCGCATCCAGCCCGGTGAGCACTTTGGCCAGGTTCTCCGCGGTGGCCGGTGATCCAGTAGTTCATGGTGTCGCCGCAGACCATGCGGACCTTCGGCATCTGCTGGCGAACACTGCTTTGCAGCACCGGGTCGATGTTGGCCAGAAACAGGAACTCGCTATCCTTGTAGGCCGCCGGCACCTTGGGGGCAAAGCTCTCGAAGACATTCAGCTCGGTCTTGAGCGTCTGCGCCTCGTTCAGGCTCTTCACATAGGACCCGGTCCAGTGGAAGCTCTTGCCGCGGTGTGCTCCAGGCCCTGCGTATCCACTCCGCGACGCGGTGAGCACGGCCTCGTGCTCCGGCAGTGAAGTCTTCGCCGACTACGGCGATGACGCGCACGTCGGTGAAGTAGCTCGCGGCAAGCGCGAAATAGGTTGCCGCGCCGCCCAGGCACCGGTCGCGCCGGCCCTGCGGCGTCTCGATGCTGTCAAATGCAACACTGCCTACTACGAGAATGGACATGGATTTTCTTTCTGCTTCAGGAAATAGTACTTGCCCAGCAGCAGATCCAAGCTTGTTGCGGGTTGCCGCGGGAATCGCTTCCGGGCTGGTAAGGATGGCGAATTGCAAGCGCCGTTGCGCAGGCGCAGGTGCGCTCCTCGGGCATGGCCGCAACCGCGGCCCGCACCGCCTTGGCGGCGTTGGCCGAGTTCTGATGCAGCACCGCAACCACCTGATCGACGCGTGACGGCGTCATGCCCCTCGTGCCAGCAATCGTAGTCAGTGACCATGGCCATGGTGGCGTAGCAGATCTCTGCTTCGCGGGCCAGCTTGGCTTCCTGCAGGTTGGTCATGCCGATGATGTCGGCGCCCCAGCTGCGATAGAGATTCGATTCGGCGCGGGTGGAGAATTGCGGGCCTTCCATGCAGACATAGACGCCGCCCGATTTTGCCACGCACCCCGGCGCTCTCCGCGCCCTGCTGGATGGCTTTGGCGACCGTCGCGCAGACTGGATCGCCAAACGCCACGTGGCCCACGATCCCCTCCCCGAAAAAAGTGGAGCGGCGCAGCGATGGTGCGGTCGATGAATTGATCGGGAACAACGAACTCGGTCGGCTTATGCTCCAGCTTGAGCGAGCCGACGGCGGAAACGGAGATGATCCGTTCCACGCCCAGCTTTTTCATGGCGAAGATATTGGCGCGGAAGTTCAGTTCGGTGGGCAAGAGCCGATGGCCCCGGCCGTGGCGGGCCAGAAAAACCACCTGCCGCCCCTCCAGTTCGCCGGCGATAAAGACATCCGAGGGATCGCCGAAGGGCGTGCTTACCTCAACCTGGTGAGGATTGCTCAGGCCGGGCATCGCATAGAGCCCGCTGCCGCCTATGATTCCAATTTCCGCCTGCTGCAAACCGGCTCCGAACGCGTCCCTGAGATACCTCGGTTCGCGATCTCTTTGAAGGGAATAAACTGTAGATCTCGTCTCGGTACAGTGACTAGCCTGCTCGCTAGGTTGCGACAGACTCGCGGGCCTACCGCAACTGGTTGCTCCAGGGACGAACAGGCAAAGCCCTAGTGGCGCAGGGAGGCTTTCATCATGCCGCAGCTGGCCATCAGCCGCGTCAGGTGGCGTGTGAGTTCGTCGGCGGGGACCGTCAGGCCTGCGCGCGCTTGCTGCAGTCTCTCCGTTCTTGCTGCGCTCCGAAGAAAAGGAACTGCAGTTTGCGCGCCGTCGTCAGATCGAAGCTCTCGCTCACGAACACCTGGTTGCCCTGGCGCACGATCAGCACCGGCCCCTCACTCGCCGTTGTAAACCTGCTCGTCGGAGATGATTCCGCAGTCGGGATCGCGCACCACGCCGGAATATTTCTTGCTCAACTCCCGGGCGTAGAGCTTGGCGAATTCCCTCGCCGCGCCTTCGCTTCGCCAGGCGGAAAGATAAAGCAGCGCAACCGAGGAGGTCGCCGCCTGCTGCGCGGGAGTGACGGCCTTGCGGCTCTGCACCGCGTAGTAGAGACCGCCCTTCCATTGCGGGGTGAGCATCGCGGCCATCGTCCGGACCGCCGAAAAGCTCGGTCAAAATGCGCACATCGAGCTCGCCCATCACGCCGATGTCATAAGGCTGATAGTCGGCGTCGAGCAGCGGCGTGCACATCGGGCATGTGCAACAGGGGAACCGTCACCGCTCGTTCATAGGCGCGTGGGTTCATGATCTCGTAGCTGGTTGAGGGCGGGCGGTCCAGCACCCCGGCAAAGGCATATTGCGCCCCCTTATCCTTCAACAGCCTTTGCTCGAATCCCAGCCCGTCGCGATAGGGAAAAAGCAGCGATTGCTGCAGCAACAGAGGCGCCCGGGCCATGACCGGCGAACTGCCGGAAGCATCCAGGTCGTCTTTGGGGGTGCGCATCACGTCGGGCGAAGTGAGCAGACTCTTGCCCGCAGGCTTGAGGGTGTAGTCCAGATAAACCGCCATCGCCTGCCCTTCGAGCACCGCGTCCCGCGCCGTATCCCGCTCATCGATGGCCAGGCGCTGATTGTCTTCGGTAACGTTCTTTGGAAATCGTATCCGGCTCATCGGGCTCCCACTTGTCCAGATCCGTATGCTGGTCCTGCAAGCGCATGCGTCAGCTCATGGGCGATGACCGGCTTCTGCTCCTCCGGCGAAACCCAGTCCAGCAGATTCACTGTCTTGGTCTTGTTGTCGTAGTAGCCGGCAATCTGTTCCTTCAACAGGCTCACCAGGAAGGGCTGCAACTGAAAATCCCGGTCAAGAAGCCCAAACTTCTTGAGCACGATCTCTTCGCGCTGCATGCGCTTGGCGTCCTTGTCGTCGTGAAACTTTTCCAGAATGTACTTTTCCACCTGCTCGCGGGTGATGAGCCGCCGCTTTACCTCGTGCCGTATGGGCAACTTGGTGTCATCGCTGGCAAAGGAAAGAATCTGATTCAAAGAGCGGAAGAGCTCCTTGGTCTGCTCCGGGGTGATGCGGGTATCCTTTTGCGGTGGGTCGTCGTCTGCGAGTCCGGGGCGACGAGCTGTCCTGGGCAAAGGCACATAGCGCAAAGGCCAGCAGGAGCGCCGCCGCGACTAAATGCGCATGACTTCCTGCAGATAAGCTTCATTCTTCGACCCTTTTCCGGCTCCGCCCTGGCGCCGCGCCGCACTTGCTCTGCTGCAAGGCTATAATTTTATTGTGCTTTCTGCCATGAACCATCCGGATCCGATCACCGCTCCGCATGCCTCCCAGAGGTAAACCGGCCCCTCGACCCCGCTCGAGCGCCGCACTCGGCCGGCCGCACTGCGGCTCTTGGCCTGCATTGCGGCGCGTTCACGCCCTGCGTGTTTGACGGTTTGCCGGGGGAGCTTGATTCCCTTCTGCACTCCGCCGGGGTCAGCGACCTGGGCTGGCGGGGCAAGATTCTGGTTACCGGCGGCGACCGCCTGCGCTGGCTCAACGGCATGGTATCGAACGCAGTGCAATCGCTCCCCGAAGGACAGGGAAATTACAGCTTTCTGCTCAGCGTCCAGGGGCGCATTCAGGGCGACTGCTACGTATACCGGCGCGCCGGCGATCTGTTGCTCGATACGGGTTTCGACCAGGTCCCGGCCCTGATGCGCCATCTCGATCACTTCGTCATAATGGACGATGTGGAGCTGGCAGACGTTAGCCAGCAATGGACGGCCTTGTCGCTGGCCGGACCGCGTGCGCCGCCAGGTGCTGGCCACGCTGGGCTTTGCACCGCCAATTCCGAAGCTCGCACCGAGCGTGGAAAACGCCCGCATGAGCAGCGCCAGGATCGGCGAGGTCGCCTGCACCATCATCGAGGCCTACCACGTCTCCGTGCCGCGCTATGAGTTGTGGTTCGCCCCCGAGCATGTGCTTGCGGTTTGGGAGACGCTGCAGGCTGCCGGGGCCACCCCGTGCGGACTGGAAGCGGTGGAAGCGCTGCGCGTGCTCGAGGCAATTCCTCTGTACGGTGTCGACCTCAACGATCGCGACCTGCCGCAGGAAACCGCCCAGACGCGCGCGCTCAACTTCAGCAAGGGTTGCTATCTGGGCCAGGAAATCGTGGAGCGCATCCGCTCCCGGGGGAAAGTCAACCGGCAGTTCCGGCAATTTGCGCTGCACGGCGCGCGGCCTGATACGCTGCCTCTCGATCTGCGCAGCAGTGACCAGTCGGTGGGCCGGATCACCAGTACTGCGTCGCTGTCGAGCGCCGGCCTGCCGGAAGTCCTGGCGCTCGGGTTTGTCCGGGTCGAAGTCATGGAACGCAACCAGGAGATCGCCTACGACGGAGGAGTGGCAACCGCGCTGGCCGCGCCGCCGCAGATCGCCCGGCCCCTGGCCTCAACCAGCTAGACTGAACCTGAACCCTAGCCTGCCGGACGAGAGTAAGTGTCAGTCAGCGTTACAAAAAGACGATTGGAAAACACCATGCGTGAAAAAGAACCGCAATTCACCGTAACCGACCGCCGCAAGTTCACCGCGGAAGGCGAACTGCGCGAAGGCGAAGGTAAGGCAAGCGAAAGCAGCCCCCGCCCGCCGTTGCTGAGCGCGTCCAGCAGGCCGCGAGCCCGCCGCCAAGCGGCAACAGCCGCAGGCGGTGCAAGCGATTTGGAGGAGCCGGAGGCGATGGATGGAGAGGACAACGATCCCTGAGCCGACCGCGGCAGAATCCGCGCAGCAGCGCAAGGAATACCACGCCTCCGCGCAGCCGCCTGGACGACATGTTGCTGAAGGCCAATCCCGGCCAACCGGCCCCGCCGGCGATGAACTTCGATCGCCTGGTGCAGTCGCTCTACATGACGGCGGCGGTGCAGATGGGCGCAGGCACTGCTCCCAACGAGCAGCCGCGCATCGACATCCTGGGCGCCAGGCAAAGCATTGACATGCTCAGCGTGCTGGATGAAAAGACCAAGGGCAATCTTACCGAGCAGGAGAAGCGCCTGTTGCAGAATGCGCTCTTCGATCTGCGCATGTCGTTTCTCGAGATCACGAATGCCATTGCCAATTCTGCCCAGCGGCCGCCCCAAGCCGAGGAAACCCCACTAGAGCACTTCGCAGGGAGCGTGTTTCATCCGTGCAAGCAGAGATCACCATTCTTGGCAGTGGCACCTCGATGGGTGTGCCGACGCTTGGCTGCACCTGCCGGGTCTGCACCTCTGCCTGACCCGCGCGATCGCCGCACACGGCCGTCGATTGCCGTCACCTGGGATGGACACCGGGTGGTGATCGACACCGGGCCGGACTTTCGCATGCAGGCCCTGCGCGAGGGTATCGATCATGTCGACGCGGTGCTCTATACCCATTCTCATGCCGACCACATCCTCGGCCTGGACGATTTGCGGCCGCTCAGCTTTAAGAACAAGAACAAAATCCCGCTTTATGCCGATGATGCCGCGGCCAATGTGATCGAACGCATTTTTGATTACACCTTCGATCCCGATGCCTGGTACCCGACCCGCGCCCGGGTGGAGATGCATCGCCTGGGGCAGTCGGTCGAGGTCGAGGGAGCGGTCTTCCACCGCGTCCCGCTCACCCACGGCAAGATTGAAGTCGCGGGCTTCCGCTTTGGCAATGCCGCGTACCTGACCGATATGAGCGACATCCCGGAAAGCAGCCTGCCGCTGCTCAAGAACCTTGATGTCGTCATTCTCGACGCCTTGCGCAAGACGCCTCACCCCAGCCACGCCACGCTGGAACAGGCGCTCGAATTCGTGCGCCGCATGCAGCCGCGGCGCGCGTTTTTTACCCACATGTCCCACGATCTGCCGCCACGCCGAAACCAACAACGAACTTCCCGAGCACATCCAGCTCGCTTATGACGGGTTGCGTATCCCCTTCGAGATCTGACCATGCACGTCTTTCGCAATCTCGGCGAGATATCCCGCAGCTTTGGGCCCACGGTCGTGAGCATTGGAAACTTCGACGGTGTCCATCTTGGCCATCGGCTCATTCTTGAGCGGCTCAGGCAAAGCGCCGCGGCGCGATCGCTGCGGTCTGTTGCGGTTACCTTTGATCCCCATCCGTTGCGTTTCTTGCGTCCGGAAACCTGCCCCAAGCTGATTACGCCGCTGGAGACGAGGCTGGAGTTGCTGGGAGACACCGGCATCGATGCGGTTCTGGTGCTTCCCTTCACCGCGGAGCTCTCTCGCATGCGGGCTGCGGAATTTGTCACTGCGATTGTTCATGATGCGCTGGGGGCGGTCGAGGTTCATGAAGGGACCAACTTTCGCTTTGGCTACCGCGCCGAAGGCGGCATCGCCGAACTGAGCGAGCTGGGCCGCACGCTGGGTTTCGAGGTGGTGATCCACGCCGCCTGCCAGGTGCGAGGATTGACCGTTTCGAGCAGCAAGATCAGGGAGTTGCTCTCCCGGGGAGAGATTCGCACCGCGCGCGCACTGCTGGGGCATGGTTTCTTTGTCGATTCCACGCCGGCGCATGGACGCGGGATCGGCTCCACGCTCACCGTTCCCACCATCAACCTGGCGCCCTACCGGGAGTTGCTGCCGCCGAATGGCGTGTATGTCACACAGTTGCGTGTCGCCGGGGAATGGTTCGATGCCGTGACCAATGTCGGCAACCGGCCAACCTTTGGCGCGGACTCCTTTGCGGTGGAATCGCACCTGCTCGATTTTCGCCCGATTGCGCTGGACGACCAGACGCCCTTCAGGCTTCTGTTTCATCGCCGGCTTCGCGAGGAACGGCGCTGGCCCTCTCCCGAGGCTTTGAAAGAGCAGATCATGCGCGATGTCGCCCAGGCGAAACGCTACCTGCACCTGATGCGCCTGCTGGGAAAAGCGCCCGACGGAACCACTGGGTCATAGCCACGATGATGTGACAGCGGAGCTGGACGGGTACTCCACGTTCGCCCCAGCGTACGTGGGAATATAATGATTTGTTTCCACTGCTGTTCCTTGAGGGCTCACAAATCTCTCGCCGTCCGAAGAAATCGTTCTGATGCTTTGCTCATTTCCGACGGTGCCTGGAAAGCCAGCAAAAGCGTTCGTGGGCTTCGCCCGTCTTCGTCCCACGTACCCCGGATGTCCTGTCGAGATTGGTGGCGTTGTCGAACTCCATGCGGCTTTCCTTGAAGAAAGCCGCACACCGGTCCTGTCCGATGCTGCGTACAGGAAATGTCGGGTACGCTGAGGCGAACGTGAGGCACCCGTCCGATTCTGCCACTCAGCCTACCGTATCTACGGCGGAGTGGCCACCGGTCTCGCCGGCACTCTGGCCGGCGCGGCCGCGGCATTCGCGGGGAGCGGGTGCGAAGCGACTGCCCGCTTACCGAACCGGCAATTGCCGTCTTCGGGGATCGAGCGCAGTGTGCCCGCTGGCTAACTTGGTCGGCGGCGGTGGGCGGACGTCTCCCGGAAAATGCTCGTCGGGACGGTCGGCGATGGCCACTTTCATGAAGTCGATCCACAGCGGCAGCGCCGCGTGGCCGCCGCTCTCTTTATCGCCCAGCGACTGGCGGCTGTCGTAGCCAACCCACACGCCGCAGGTGACCGAGGGCGAAAACCCGATGAACCAGGCATCGTTGAAGTCGGTCGTCGTGCCCGTCTTGCCGCCCAGTGGATGCTTGAGCACCGCCGCGGCCGCGGCCGTGCCCCCCGGCCCTACCACCGCCTTGAACAAGGTCATCATGATGCGCGCCGTCCGCACGCTGGTGGACTCGGCCACATTCGCCGGGCTCTCCGACAGCGTGAGCCCATCCGCATTGGTTACCTTGCGGATGAGGTGCGGCGCGATGCGTACGCCGTCGTTGGGAAAGCTGCTGTAAGCCGCCACCTGCTCCTGCAGCGTAGCCTCCACCGACCCCAGCGCGACGGGAAGAAAGGGCGGAATGTTGCTGCTGAGGCCAAACTGGTGAGCGGTCGCGATCACCTTGCGGATCCCCACGCGTTCGGCAAGCTTCACCGCCGGGATATTGCGCGAATCGGCAAACGCGTGCACCAGCGATACCGTGCCCTTCGAAGGTATCGTCGTAGTTGTGCGGCGTGTAGGGCCCGACCGCGGTCGAAAACGTAACCGGCGCGTCGACAATCGTCTCCTCCGGGCGTGCCCCTTCCTCAATCGCAGTCGTGTAGACATAGGGCTTGAAGGAAGAGCCTGTCTGGCGCTCGGCCTGCGTGGCGCGATTGAACTGCGAGAGATTGAAGTCCCGGCCGCCGACCATGGCCAACACTTCGCCGGAAGCGTTGTCCACCGCCATCAGCGATCCCTGGACGCCGGAATCCTGCTCCAGCATAGCGTGCAGCAGCAGGTTGGAATCGGCCGAGGGCACGATGTGAACGTAGATAATGTCGCCGGGCTGGAGAAAATTCTCCGCATCCCGCTGCCCGGTCCAGGCAAAATCATCCGGGCCCAGGATGAGCTGCTGCTGCCCGATGCGCGCGGTCACCTGGTAGGGCAAGACATTCGTCACCAGGGCGTGCATGTACGATCCCGGCGCCGGCGGCTGGCGCCAATCCGGATGACGGAACTCGTCGAGCGATCCTCCGGCCGCGATCACGTTGAGCAGGTTGCCCTTCCATCCGTGACGGCGTTCCAGCGCCGCCAACCCATCGAGCACGGCGCGATTGGCCGCCTGCTGCAGATCCAGGTCCAGCGTGGTGTAGACCCGCAGACCTTCCTCATGCACCTGCTCGCTGCCGAACTGCCGTTCCAGTTCGCGGCGCACGTCCTCCACGAACCAGGGAGCGACGCTGTTGGACGGAGGCTCAATATGCAAGCCGAGCGGCGCGGCCTTGGCTGCGTTCGCCTGCGCGTTGGTGATCACTCCGTCTTCCAGCATGGAGTTGATCACCATGTTGCGGCGCCGGAAGGCGCGATCCGGATTCAGGATGGGAGAATAGGCTACCGGCCCTTTGGGCAATGCGGCCAGCAGGGCCGCTTCCGGCAGCGTCAGATCGCGCGCATGCTTGCTGAAGTAGTATTCCGATCCCGCCTCGAATCCATAAACACCCTGCCCCAGATAAATCTGGTTGGCGTAGAGGGTAAAGATCTGCTCCTTGGTAAAGGCCCGCTCGATTTGAATGGAGAGAAAAACCTCCTGCAGCTTGCGGCCGAAGGTTTGTTGGGTAGACAGAAAAAGATTGCGCGCCAGTTGCATGGTCAGGGTAGAAGCGCCCTGCGCGCGGCCATTCGAGGTCAGATCGTGATAGGCCGCGCCCAGCACGCGGAAGATGTTGACGCCCCAATGGCTCTCGAAGTTCTTATCCTCGATCGAAATCACGGCCTGGCGCAGCACGGGGGGAAGCGCTTCGTAGGGAACAACGATGCGCCGCTCCAGGGCGAAAGACCCGAAGACGCGCCCGTGCACGTCGAGCAGGTCGGTCGTGGTGATGGGGCGGTAGCGTTCCAGGTCCGCGATCTGCGGCAGGTCTACCGAGTACACCAGCATGAGGCCGGTCAACGATCCGGCGATGACGGCAAGGACCAGCAGCGCAACAAAAGTAATGTTGCCCGCCAGCTTCATGGGCCCTAACGTAGCCTGACGCACTGGGCGGGCGAAAGCGATCGGCGCCCGAAGATGGAGCTTGCCCACTCAATGAGATATCCGCTTGCTGCCGAGAATAGCACGGTTGCGAAGCTGCGCCGCCGCTTACGGACAGGAGGCATCACCAGGGTCACGCCGTTCCGCCACAGCGGCAGAGAGACATGTCCGGATCAGGCGCTTTTCTGCTTCAGGATGTCGAGCGCCTTGTTCAGCTGATCATCCGGCTTGGGCGCCTTCTCGCGCGCTCGCGCCAGTCTGATCGTCAGTGTCCTGACTGGCGGCGACCACGACATTCGGCGTCACCGCTTCGTCCTGGATCTTCTTGCCCGACGGCGAGGAATACTTGGCGACGGAGAGAATCAGAGCAGCGCCATCCGGAAGCTCCATGGTCTTTTGCACCGAGCCTTCGCCGAAGGTTCGGTCTCCAACAACGTCGCCCCGTTTGTTATCGAGCACCGCCGCGGCGACAATCTCGCCCGGCCCTGAGGTGCCATGGTTTACCAGCACCACCAGAGGAGCGCCGGTAATGAACTTGGAGGGTTCCGCGTTAAAGGTCTCGGTTGGGTACTTCTGCCCGGAGAGAGTCGCGATGGTCCCCGATTGGAGAAAGAAATTGGCCAGGCGCACGCCTTGTGCCTCGTCCCCTTCGGCGACGTCGCGCAGATCCAGGCAGATCTTCTTATTGCCGTTCTTCTGCATCGCCTTTAAGCGGTTGGCGATCTCCTGCACGCGTTCCTTGGTGAGCACCGACGGCTTGAGATAGAGGATGCTGCTGCTCTCATACTGCGTTTCCGCCAGCGGAGGGGCCGGCGACGCGGTCCGCGTCAACGTAATCTTGTCCGGTTCTGCCTTGCGGGGGCGGACCAGGGAGAAAGTCACGTTGGTTCCCGGCTTGCCCTCAAGCAGCAGACGGATCATCACCAGGGACATCTCTCGCGTCGAATGTCCCTCGATGGCTTCGACGATATCCCCGTCCTCAATCTGTTGTTTTTCCGCCGGGCTTCCCGGCTCGACCGAGACTACCGTCGCGTATCCATAGCGTTTGGAGATGTTCAACCCAACCTGCGCCGAACCCTCGTTGCTTCGTTCCTTGTAGGCCTTGTATTCGTCCGGAGTCAGGTAGCTGGAGTCGGGATCCAGTGATTCGAGCAGCCCGTGCAAAGCGCCGACGGTGACTTTGGTCATGTTGGGATCGACCACGTAATCGGTCTGAACCTTCTTCAGCACTTCGCTGTAGACTTCCATCTCCGGGTAGGCGCCATCCGGCTGCGAATCCGCGCGCACACGGCTCGGACCTAACCCCCCGAGAAAGACCAGGGCCACCAACAAGATCGAGAGACCAAATACTGCACGCTTAAAGGTTCGGGACATAGCTCCACTCTGGACCAAAGGAACGGTCTAAGCAAATAATACTACTGCGTTAGACGCAGACGAGGAACCAATGGCGCCACGATAGGGCGGGGAGTGGTGGCGGCGAGTGGAATCGAACCACCGACCTACGGGTTATGAGTCCGTCGCTCTAACCATCTGAGCTACGCCGCCATGCGTTGATTCTACAACAGTTGCGCGGGAGGTTGCTGGTAGGATAGGCACTCACTATTTGCCGCCAACGAACCGACGGGTGCCCCATCCTTTGCGTTCTTCGCAAAGGGTGGGGCACCCGTCGGTGTCGAGATTTGTGGTATCCCACCCTTCGCAAAAAGCGCGAAGGACCCCGGATTTCCTGCTGCGCGGCCCCAGCCATGGCAGCGTGTGCGGCTTTCTTTTAAGGAAAGCCGCATGAGGTTCGTTGACCCCATCAAGCCTTACAGGAAATCCGGGGGGATGGGGCATCCGCAGACTTGCTGGTCTTTCGCACGGCATGTATCGACAATGTTGACACATGAGCAGCATGTAGCCACAATGGCGAAGAGGAACCGATATGAGAGCGGTAGTTAAGAAGTGGGGGAACAGCGCTTCCGTGCGGATTCCCGCAGCCGTCATGCAGGCGGCGCATCTGGATCTCAACGAACCGGTGGATGTGCGCGAGGAATCAGGCTGCATTATTATCGAGCCGGTAAGGCGCAAGGAGTATGACCTCGATGAGCTGTTGAAGAAGATCACCCGCAAGAATGTACATCAGGAAGTGGAGTTCGGCCGCCCCGCTGGGAAAGAGACATGGTGACGTCCAAGTCCTATGTCCCCGACGCGGGTGACATCGTATGGCTCAGTTTCGACCCGCAGGTGGGACACGAGCAAGCAGGGCACCGACCCGCGCTTGTACTGAGTCCGGCAGCTTATAACGAGAAAACCAGCTTAATGGTTTGCTGCCCAATGACGACGCGGACCAAGAACTATCCCTTCGAGGTTGACATTGCCGGTACGCCTCCAAGTGCAGTTTTGGCGGACCAAGTCAAGAGCCTCGATTGGCGAAAGCGGCGCGCCAGCCGGAAAGGGACGGTCTCGTCAGCCGAGCTTGCGGATGTGCGGGCCAAGATCCGGGCGCTTATAGGCTGACCGGTTCTTGCGGGAACGTCTCCGGTCGGAAAGGCAACTAATCACGTTAAGCTGCCACCTGAGCCTCAGGCGGCGGTTTGCGGGCAACTACTATGCGCAGAGGCGGAAAAGTGTAGAGGGGGTTTCCCCATCGCTTTTCGACGGAGTCGACTACATTGGCGTGGGTTTTTTCGGAATCGCGACAGCACCGCCCTTGAGGCCGATTTTACCGGCGTGCAGCCTTGAGCTGGAAACGCAGACCCTCACGATTCTGTAGAAAACTGATTACTTCGAAAAGATTGGCCGCGCGCGGATTTCCGGCAGGGCCGAGCATTCGCATGAGGCTCTTGGAGGGAATGTTCGTGGCCTCAGCCAACTCGGTAAAGCCAACTGTAGCGTTGATGTAGTCACGAAGGATGGTCTTGGCCGTGGCGATATCACCAGTGAGCATGGATTCGACACCTTCGCGCAGAAGCTCCTTCCGAAACTTCGGGTCGCGTTCTACTCGAGCACGGATCGTCTCTTTAAATTCACGGGTTAAGGGCATTGTTGCTCTCCTGCTTCCTTCGTTTGTAGTCCTGCCAGTTGGCGCGCCCGACCTCGATATCGCGTTGCTGGCGTTTCTTGGTCCCGCCACCGACTAAGACCACTAGACTTTCGCCATCCTTGCCAAAATAAACTCTGTAGCCAGGCCCGAAGTCGATCTTGTACTCGAACACGCCGGATCCTACGCCCTTGACATTCGAGAAATTCCCACCGGCGAGCCTGGTCAGGGCTGTCGCCACCTTAGCTGCAGCTTGCGGGCTCAGGCGGTCAAACCAAGCCGCATATGGACTGTGGCCTTGGGGATCGAGATATTCTCGAATGTCGATCATCGGCTATAGTAACATATAAGTTACCATTTGGGGGCCCCATCGGGGTGTGATCAGATAGGCGGAAGACAACCCTTCCCGTTCGGCCGCCCCGCTGGCAAAGAGACGTGCCCGTCAGGCAGCGGTTTACGGGCGACTACGATGCGCAGCGGCGGAAAGGTATAGAGGGGGTTTCCCCATCGCTTTTCGACGGATAGACGCGCGCGGCGAAGCTGCTCGGCGTACTCCCCAGTGAGCTTGTAATCGGAAATAATTGCGACGCCTCCCGGCTTCAGCACCCGAGCAACCTGCTGAACGGCCTGACGGCGCTTTTCGCGATCATAGATATTGTGAAGGCACAGATTGGAAGCGATGACATCAAAGGTTTGGTCAGGAAAGGGCATTTCCTGCGCCGGAACCCCAAGCAGCGTGCAGCGATCGCTGATGCCCTCAAGCTCCAGATTGTGGCGGGTGGCGGCTTCGGAATTGTCACCCATGTCCTCGTTGGACCAGATATCGATGCCGGTGGCTTTTCCCTTGCCGCCAAGGCCGGCCATCAACTTCGCTGCTTTGGCAATGAGAAGACCGCGGCCACAGCCGACATCGAGCACTTCCTCGTCACCGCGCCACTTGTGCAGTGAGAGCATTAAATCGCGATGACGAAATTTGCCGAATTTCACATAGAGAAGAAAGAGGAGACCTTCGAGGACTAACAACAAGCCAGTCCAGAAGAACATCGGCCGCGGAAGAAAATCGACTTGCCCGAGATGGATATGGTGAGGTAAGAAAATTCCGAAAAGAAGACAAAGAACGCCAAAGAGAAAGAGATTGCGCAGGACATGAGGTGCATCTACTCCATAATCGGGCTTACCGGTGGTGCTGTCCCCCATTCGAAGAGTCTCCTTCTTCCGCTTGCTTACGTATATACACCCAGGGAGACATGCTCCCGTGCGAAACGCTTACACTTGCCCATACACCGGAGCAGAGCATGCCTCAACCCGACAACCCGTCTCACCCGAATCCACTTGGCTTGCGTATCATCCGCAGCGGGGAGCTTGACACCAACACCCCGCAAACCCCTGGCATGACCCGTGCCGAAGCTATTTCGTACGCTCGCGTAGGCGCGCAGAAGCTTTGGGCGGGCACTGTAGTCGTCCATCCCAACGCAAAGACTGGTCCTCATCACCATGGAGAGCTGGAAACTGTGATCTACATCGTCCGCGGGCGCGCCCGCTTTCGTTGGGGAGAACGCCTGGAGTTTGCCGGTGAGGCCGGACCGGGAGACTTTGTCTTTGTTCCCCCTTTCGCGCCCCACCAGGAACTGAATGCCCGAGCGGACCAGCCGGTGGAGGCCGTCATTGTCCGCAGCGGACAGGCACCTGTCGTCGTCAACCTGGATATTCCCAGCCCTGACGACGGAACGGACGCGTCGGGTTCCGATCCGTTCCATGCGAGCGCATCATGACTGAGTCTAACCCTTCCCGGCCTGCTGGAGAGCGCATCGTTGCGGTCATCCCGGCACGTTTGGCCTCGGCCCGGCTGCCGGGTAAGGTGCTCCGCCTGATCGCCGGTGTTCCCATGCTTGGCTGGGTCTATCGCGCGGCGCTCGCTTGCCCCCAGCTCGACCAAGTGCTGATCGCAACGGATTCCAAGGAAGTGACCGACTACGCGGATTCACAGGGTTGGCCCAGCATCATGACCTCAGCCACCCTCGCCAGCGGCACGGACCGGGTCCATGCCGTTGCTGCAATTGTCGACGCCGATATCTACGTCAACATCCAGGGAGACGAGCCGCTGATCCGCCGGGAGCACATTGACGCCTTGCTGCGTCCCTTCGCCCAAACCGGGGCCGAGGTCACCACGCTGTCGACTCCTTGTTCACCGGAGCAGATCAATGACCCGAATGCCGTCAAAGTCGTCGCCGCACTGGACGGCCGGGCACTCTACTTCTCCCGCGCCACCATTCCATACAACCGAGGGGTTGCCCTGGCTCCGCGCAAGCACCTCGGCATCTACGCCTACCGCAAGGCAGCCCTGCGCCGCTTCGCGGAATTACCACCGAGCCCGCTTGAGGCGGCCGAGCGGCTGGAACAACTACGCTTGCTGGAGGAGGGGATCAGCATCCATGTGGTGCACACGACCTTCGATACCATCGGGGTCGATACGGAGGAGGACCTCCTGGCCGCCGAGCGGGTTTTGCAGCGGCAGTCCAGGGAGTAACCCCCTTCTCACTTTGAACTTCCGCGAATGGGCGCCGATCTGCCAAGATAGTAGAAATGACCCCACAGACCGCTACCAGCATCCTCAGCGACCGTATTGGCCGCATTGAGGTTTCCGCCACCATGGCCGTGACCGCGGAAGCTGCCAAGCTGCGCGCGCAGGGCGTCCAGCTGGCCGACTTTGGCGCCGGCGAGCCGCACTTCCCCACGCCGCGTCACATCAAAGACGCCGCCATCGCGGCGATCGAAGCCAATTTCACCCGATATACGGTCGTTGCAGGAATCCCCGAGCTCAGAAAAGCGATCGTGCAGCGCCACGCCTGCGACTTCGGCTCCGACTACGCCGCGGATGAGGCCGTCTTCACCACCGGCGGCAAGCTGGCGCTCTTCAACGCCATCCAGGTGCTGGTCGACCAAGGCGACGAGGTCGTTCTTCCTGTTCCCTACTGGGTTTCTTTTAAGGACATCGTTCAGTACGCGGGCGGAAAGATCGTTTATCTGCCGACCGAAGAGGCGGAAAATTTTCGCATCACGGCGGATGCCATCGAAAAGTCGATTACGCCTCGAACCAAGGTGATTATCTTGAACTCGCCGTCGAATCCGGCCGGCTCCGTCATTTCCCCCAGCGACCTGGAACGCATTGTGAAACTGGCGCACGCCCGGGGAATCTTCCTCCTGCTCGATGAGTGCTACGTGTACCTGCAATATGCCGGTACTCCCGTTTCAGGAGGTTCGTTTGTCGAGGCAAAGGAGCACATCATCGTGGTCGGTTCCCTTTCCAAGACCTATGCCATGACCGGGTGGCGTGCTGGTTTCGCGCTCGGTCCCAAGCCCATCATCGCCGCAATGAGCAAGCTGCAGAGCCAGTCGACATCCTCATCCGCCGCGTTCGTGCAGAAGGCGGCTATTGCCGCGCTGAACGGGCCGCAAGCGTGCGTGGCCGAGATGCGGGCGGATTACCTGAAATTGCGTGACCGCATCCTGGCCGGATTGGCGGAGATTCCCGGCATCACCTGCACGACGCCGCAGGGCGCGTTTTATGTCTACCCCAATGTGTCGGCGTTCCTGGGTAAGCCGGGCGCGAAGAGCGCGACCGAACTGGCAGCACGCCTGCTGCATGAGGCGCACGTGGTCGCGGTGCCCGGGGAGGCATTTGGTACCCAGGAGCATATCCGGTTGTCCTACGCTGTGTGTCACAACGATATCGAAGAAGGGCTGGCCAGGATGAAAAGCTTCTTCGCCAAGCTCTCGTAGGAGCCGGGAGCCGATGAAACCGAAAGTAGAGTTTCGACCGATCATCCTGGCCGGTGGCAGCGGGACGCGCTTCTGGCCGCGGAGCCGCCGCTGGCGAGCCAAACAGCTTCTGGTGCTGGACGGCGCGCGCAGCATGATCCAAAGCACCGTCGACCGGCTCGGCCCCCTGGCTACCGCGGAAGAGCTTTGGGTGATCACCAATGACCTGCTCTCCGAAGCCGTTTCCTCGCAGCTGCAAACTCTGCTTGGCAAGCAGATGGTCTGCGAACCGGCGGCGCGCAACACCGCGCCCGCGGCGGGCCTGGCAGCTTTCCTGATCGAGCGCACCTCTCCCGGAGCCGTGCTGGGCATCTTTCCTTCTGACCACGTAATCACCGATGAGGAAAAGTATCGAGCGGTGGTGGCGCAAGGCATCGCCCTGGCCGCCGAAGGAGAAAACATCGTAGTGCTGGGTGTGAAACCCACCCGGCCGGAGACCGGGTACGGCTACATCGAGGTCGGCGACACCCTGCCGCACGGCGTCATGCGGGTCCGCCGTTTCACCGAGAAGCCCAACCGGGAGCGAGCCGAGGAGTTCATGCTCGCCGGCAACTACTACTGGAATAGCGGTATTTTCCTGTGGACGGCGCGCACGCTGGCCAACGCCATCCGCGAGCACCTGTCGGAGACCGCGCCCTTTCTGCAGCAGATTGCCGACGCTTATGGAACGCCGCGGTTCCAGGAGGTATTCCGGGATTTGTATCCGGCGTGCGAAAACATCAGCATCGACTACGCCGTCCTCGAGCCCCGCTCGACCAAGGGGGAGCACAAATCGAACATCTATTGTCTGCCCGCCGAGTTCGGCTGGAACGACCTGGGTTCGTGGGCAGCGCTCTACGAACATCAGCTGGCGCAGGGCAACGCCAAGGATGGCAACGTCACCGAAGCCAAAGACATGCTGGCTATCGATGCCCGCAACAATTACGTTTACAGCCCGCAGAAATTTGTCGCGCTGGTCGGGGTAGAGGACCTGGTGGTGGTGGAAACCGATGACGCCATTCTGATCACCACTCGAGAGCGTTCGCAGGACATACGCCGCGTGGTGAACGAGCTCGCCGGAAGCCATGATGAATTGATCTGATCCGGCTCATTCCAGCGATGCCGAAAGCAATTCAATTCGGGACCGATGGCTGGCGGGGAATCCTCGGCGACGACTTCACCGATGCAAACGTGCGCCTCGCGGCGGGGGCGATCGCGCGCTATGTTAGCGAAAAAGAGGATTCCGCTCAGGGCCTCTGCATCGCCTACGACACCCGATTCATGTCGCGGCGGTTCGCGGACATCGTTGCGGAAGTGGCAGCCGCGGCGGGCATTCCCGTGCGCATCGCCGATCGCATCACGCCCACGCCGGCGCTCTCCTACGCGGTGAAGCACCTGGGCGCGGCCGGCGGCGTGATGATCACCTCCAGCCACAACCCGGCTGAGTGGAACGGAGTGAAGTTTAAAGCGAGCTATGGAGGTTCGGGAAGCCCGGCAATCATGGCCGCGATCGAAGGGTACCTGGGGCAAGGACTGCCAGTAGCGGCCCGCAGCGCCGCAATCACCGAGGCCGACTTTCTCAGCCCCTACATCGAGGCCATCTCTGTCTTCGCCGACCTCAAACGGATCGGAGCAGCCGGGCAAAAATACGCAATCGACTGCATGTATGGGGCGGGACGAGGCGTGCTCTCAGGCATCTTCTCCGGCATCGGCATCGACCATGTCGAGATCCGCGGAGAGTTGAATCCGCTCTTCCCCGGTATTCAGCCGGAGCCGATACCACCCCATATCCGGGCGCTCGAGGTCGCGGTGCTGGAGCACCACTGCCAGGCCGGCTTTGCCACCGACGGCGATGCGGACCGGATCGGCGCAGTGGATGAGGCGGGCCGCTTCGTCGACGCCAATAAAATCTACTGCTTGTTGCTCGAGTGGCTGCTCAAACGCAAGCAGTGGCCGGGGGATGTGGCGCGGGCTTTCAACACGACCAAGATGTTGGACCGGATCGCCGCCCGCTACGGCCGCAAGCTTTACGAGCACGGCATCGGCTTCAAACATGTATGCGCACTCATGCTCGAAAAAGAGATCCTCATCGGCGGCGAGGAATCGGGAAGTATTGGCATCGGCAGACATCTGCCGGAACGGGACGGGTTGCTCAATGCACTGCTGCTAGCCAATATCATGGCGGAGGAAGGCCGCAGCCTGGGCTCGCTGGTGGACGCGCTGCAAGAAGAATATGGCCCACATCATTACGGGAGGCTCGACCTGCACATCCCGGAACAGATCAAACAGGCAGCCATACGCCGCGCAGCGGCCGGCGTAAGCGAGTTCGCCGGAATGCGCGTCTTGCGCCTCGAAACGCTGGACGGATTGAAATTTTATCTCGACAACCCCGCCGCCAGTATCGGGACCAAGCCGCCGGCCGCGGAGAGTTGGTTACTGCTGCGCGCCTCGGGCACCGAGCCGCTGCTCCGCGTTTACGCAGAGAGCGGCTCTCGCGAATCGGTCCATGCTCTGCTCGAAGCGGGGCGAAATTTTGCACTGGGAGACTCGGCTTGAAACCAACAAGTATGAATGCACCAGTCATCAAGGTAAGAACCCGCGGTCTGCTTTTTGATATGGATGGAGTGCTGATCAGTTCGCTGGGCTCGGTCGAACGCAGCTGGCAGATCTGGGCCGAGCGCCATGGTCTCGACGTGCGGGAGACAATCAAGACCGCCCATGGAATGCGGGCGATTGAAACCGTGCGCACGCTGCGGCCGGATGCCGACCATGCGGCGGAACTCAAAGCCATTGAAGATCTCGAGATTGCGGACAACGAAGGACTCGAAGTACTGGAAGGCGTGACCTCGATTCTTCGCTTGGTGCCGCAGAAGTTCTGGACCATTGTCACCTCTGCCACCGAACGGCTGGCGCGCAGCCGCCTGGCGTTTGCCGGGGTTCCCGTGCCGGAGCACATTGTCACCGCCGAGATGGTCGCTAACGGCAAACCTCATCCGGAACCCTATCTCAAGGGTGCGCAGATCCTCGGCCTGGCGCCGGCGGACTGCATCGTGATCGAGGATTCTCCCTCGGGCAGTAAAGCCGGCCACGCTGCGGGTTGCAAAGTTCTGGCCACAACCTTTTCCCACCGCGTGGACCAGCTCGCGGCGGCAGACTGGATCGTCGAATCGCTGGCCAAAGTTGGTATCACGGTTCTGCCTGGAGATGAGGGCCTGGAACTCGCGTTCGCGCCGATAACCCGCGGATAGGAAGGACGCGTAATTCTATTTTTCAGGCTGCGGAAAAAGCGGGGCGGTTCCGCGGAGATGGTGTTCACACTCATGATTTGACACTATTACGGTTTTCGAAGAGTTGTCGAAACTCGGGAGTGGGCGTGCATTGCTTTCGATTGACTTATTTAAGTCGGTTGGGCATAATCTGTGTGTATGAAGCCCGATGCCGTCCGTACCTCGATTGACCTGCCTCGCGATCTTCACCGCCGGGTCCATGAGGCCGCTGCCCGCAAGGGCTGCTCCGCCCGCAAGCTCATTCTCGCAGGGATCGAGCGCGCCGTGGAAGAAGCCAAACCGACTCGGCCCAGCCAGCGGCTCAGTCTCGACCCGCCATTGATCCGCCCTGCGGGGCGGCGCATCCGCATCACCAATGAAGAGGCTTATGAACTCATTGAGCTTCCCTGACATCAATGTATGGCTTGCGATAGCGGCGCCCGAACACATTCATGCTGCGATTGCGAGGCGATGGTGGGAACAGGAAACCGGGACCATCGCGTTTTCTCGCCTAACTCAGCTTGGCTTCCTCCGTCTTATGACTACGGCTGCGGTGATGGACGGAAAACCGCTGACGATCACCCAAGCATGGCGCGTCTACGACCGTTTGTATGAGGACGACCGTGTGACGTTCCTCTCGGAACCGCCAGAGGTGGAGAAGCGGTTTCGCGAGAAGGCATCGGGGCGAACAGCGTCTCCCAAAATTTGGGCCGATGCGTGGCTGCTCGCGGTTGCCCAGGCAGCGGAGGGTATTCTGCTGACGTTTGACAAGGCGCTTGTTTCACGGGGCGCCCATTGCCTGCTGCCGAAAAGCGTCAGGGGTTAACAGCCACGACGGTCTGCGTGACAAAAACCAGGCTGCATCGATCCACTGCCCACAGGAGAGAGCTTCCACAGAGGTAATCGTCTCGTCTTTCCCCGGCATTCCGTCTGAAATTGCCGGCGGCCGAGGCTGTTTTCAGGCAGTCTCCTGGTGAGTGTCTCAAGCAGCATCTCCTCTCTTCAGCCATATTCATGCAAGGCGGCGACAATTACTTTAGGGCTCTCTCAATCGCCGTTTCTGCGAGAGGAGCCATCACGGCGAAGCCCTTCTGGTTTGGATGTAGGCCATCTACAGCCATGTCTTCGGGCATCATGCCGTTCTTGTCAACCATCGCATCGTAGTAATCCAGGTAAGACACACCTTTGTGGACTGCGCTATATTGCTTCAGCCATTGGTTCAGCTCAAGAATCTTCGGGATGGGCCGGTCATTGAAGAGCGGCTTCGCGCGGGCGGTGTAGTTGTTGACCGGTGTTACCGAAGAAAAGATTACGTGAACTTTTTGAAGCTGGGCCAACTCCGCGAAGGTCTCGAAGTTGTTTTCAATATCTTTGACTGCGATCGCTCCGGTATTCCCGGCAATGTCGTTGGTGCCTGCGAGAATGACGACGACCTTCGGATGCAGGTTCAGGACGTCCTGCCGATAACGAAGCACCATCTGCGACGTGGTTTGACCACCAATTCCGCGATTGATGTATCGCTTGTTCGGGAAGGATTGGTCAAGCTTCCATATCGCGGTAATGGAGTCGCCGAAGAAAATCACGCGCTTCTCGCCCCTCGCAGGGGGTGACAGAGAATTATCGGCATCGCGATACCAGGCCAGTTGGCCAAAATCATTGGCAAAGGTGTCCATAAGGCGCTGCTGCCAAGGGTTCGGCGGCGGATAGGTGGGACGCGAATGGGCAGGTACAGTTGCGTTGCTCAAAGGCTGTGCCGCGCCGGCCGGCGGCGCTTGCGGCGGTTGCGCAAATGCCATGCAGACTACACCTGCTGCAAATAGACCATTGATTATTTTTCGCATCGTTCCTTCTACTCCTCTCTGTACTCATCTGCGAGCATACACACCCAATCACCTCACACTTAACCCATACCGGTTTGCCATTGACTACAGGCATCCGCAGCATTCCGCCCATCGCTGTAAAACCAGCATTTGCTGTCTATGGCCATGGTCAGCGGCGCCTTCTGGTTGGGTCCGCCTCGCCCACTCAGTCCCTCACGGGACGGCACGCGCTCGTGTGACGGCGATCTTCCCGTGTCCTTTGGCGGCCCACTCCGCATGCGCGTGCCCCGCCGACTCGGCTACAAGAGCGTTAAGTACGTAACCCGTCTGACGGTCACCGACATGATGAAACGCTTCGGCAATTGGATTACTCCTGGTTTGCCGACCACGGCAGAACAAAATGTTTTCACTTTTTGTCAACGCGCGAGAACAATGTATCATCGTGCCGCTTCTTTGCGACCGAGGACTGTAATTTTGAAAATGCCGAATCCGCTATAATGCTTTACTCTTTCTTGGCAATCTCAGATTCGAATTTAAGGGAGGAATATCGTGAAGCGTGCTTCATTGCTGCTGTTCTTCTGCTCCGGCGTCGTTCTTATCGGAAACTCGCTGGCTCAAACGGGTCCGCCGCCTATACCTCCCAGTCCGCTCGGTGAGGTAAATACGCTGTTCCTGAACGAATACGTCGCCAGGATCGACGCCATTACCCAGGAACACCCGCTGTACGTCGAGGTCTCAGGCAACAACCTGATCCTGCACCGCAACGGTCAGGAGGAGTCGCAGCGCGTTATACCGGATATTTTGCACGCGCTCAAAGATGTCTCGCATGTGCCTTTTCTGCTCTACCTGAGAATGGCCCCGCTTTCATCGAACGAGCAGCTTTCTGAAACCGAGATTGCAGGGCTGGAGACGCTCTCGGCGAAAATTTCCGCTGCGCGGGATGCACTTTCGACAGGCGGTTTCAATGATGTCCAGACGAAACGGCAACAGCGGATCATTGACAGGTCTCTCGCATTTCTGCACACGACGATCGAGGCGAAGCGCATCCCGCGCTCCACGCTCGAGGGCTATACGCACTCGATGGCGCCACTTTTGCTGGAGAATGCGGACAACGCCGCGTGCTATGCCATCCAGGGAATGCACGCTCAAATGATGACGTGGAAGAGCAGTATGACCCAGAAGGAGTGGAACCGTCTCGTGGTCATTAATCCTGGAGTGCTGCAGCCAAGATATCGCAGTCTGGCCACTCAATATTTCGGGTGGCTCTTCCGGGCGCCTGCGCCCGCATGGGCATATCCCGGAGAAAACGAGCGAGTGATCTATTCCGAATTTCTTCATCCCCATCGGGACTCCGGAGAACTGCTGGCCAGCATCCGCATCGATGCTGATGCGAGCAGCGCGTTCTTCGGAAACAAGTGGCGGCTGAGCGAAGATCTCCTGAGCGACGGCGCCGCGCGATGCATTGCTCGACTCCCGGAGCGCGACCGGGTCTGGCACCAATGAGGGGTTCGGAGGCGCTCGTGATCAATTTGCAAAGATGCCCTGGGTAAATTCAGCGATACTGACAACTACAAAATGGCCGGGAAAAATTCTTATGGAGAATGCAACATCGCCGGATGAGAGTTCCCCTGCGGATCCAATCCTTTCCATTTCGCGGGCAAGCTTCGGCTATGCTGCTGAGCCTATCGTGGAAATTGAGAAGCTTGAGTTGCATTCCCACGAGGTTGTGGCCCTGGTGGGGCCATCAGGCTGCGGGAAGTCGACTGTGCTTTCGACGATCGCTGGCATGCGCGAGCCGATTGCTGGGAGCCTGGAAATTCTTGGCAGTACCCGCACAGCTCGTTGGAGAGCTCAGAACACAGCCAGAACGGTGCAAAGCTTTCCTCTCTTTCATTGGTTGACAGTTCGCCAGAATCTCGAACTGGCTTGCAAGATTCGCGGGATGCCGGTTGATCGTGTCGACGGACTGCTGGAGCAGTTCTCGGCGTCGCATCTTGCGAACCGTTATCCCAAGGGCCTATCGGGTGGTGAACGATGCCGGGCAAGCCTAGCGCAGGCTGCTGTAGGGAATCCAAAGTTGGCCCTTTTGGACGAGCCTTTTACGGGGCTCGATACCCTGGTAAAGGAAGATGTCGCCGACTCGTTATTTGCGTTTGCGAAAAATGACCGCATCGGCGTTCTCTTGGTAACCCATGATCTGAACGACGCCGTGTCCTTTTCGCAACGGGTCTTAGTGCTGGGCGGCCGGCCGGTCAGCCAGGTATTGGCTGAGGTTGTCACTTCAGACAGCTCGGCGCTCGAGACAATTCATCAGCTACTTCGGAGGTGCGCAAATGGCCATTAAACTCGCGTCCCGAGTTGTGGCTCAATACGGCGGGTCGCTGATACTTCTATTAGTAGTGTGGAAGGGTTTGACCGGATTGTTGCACCTTCCCGCTTATCTTCTCCCACCTCCAGAACATGTATTTCAGACTTTGACCAGCGAAAGTCAAGTGTTCTCCAGGGCGGCTCTCTATACGGTCCAAAATTGTTTGATTGGCGGCACTGCGGGTATTCTTTGTGGAATGCTTATTGGAGGCTTTGTAGCATACTCAAGGACTCTCCAGTGGATCATCGAGCCCTATCTCATCGTCTTCCAAAGTTTTCCCAGGGAATCGCTCTTTCCGCTGTTCGTTGTCTGGCTCGGGTTCGGTGCTGCCACAAAGGTAGTAAGCGCTTCTTTGCTTTCCTTCTTTCCGGTTGCAGTCCTCACCCTGAACGGTCTGCTTAATGTGCGAAGTGATTACCTGGAACTGATCCGAGGATGGGGCGCTACTCGAGCGCAGGAATTTCTGTATTGCCGATTGCCGGCTGTGGTTCCGATGCTAGTCAGCGCTGTCAAGGTTGGATTTCCCCTGGCGCTCATTGGGTCTGTACTTGGAGAGTTCATCGGGGGAAACCATGGACTTGGCTATATCATTGTGTCTTCTGGTTCAGCTTTTCGCTCGGACCGGATTTTTGCGGCGCTCGTGTTTCTGGCATTCATAGGACTGCTGTTACTAGTCTCAATTCAACTCATCGAGCGATTGTTTTTAAAGAGGTTCTATCGGCAGTAATGGAGAAATTGCCGTGCGCAGAAAGGCACGCTTGTTGGTATTCCTTAGCTGTCTCCTCGCCACGTTCTTGGCGGAAGGTTGTGGGCCAGGAAAACAGCGGCCTGCCAATCAGCTGGAGAAGTTCGACTTACTCATTGACTGGCAGGCTGAACCCACCTATCTCGGTGTCTATTACGCAAAGGATTTGGGATTATTCCAGGAGTTGGGACTGGACGTTTCTATTGTTCAGTCCTGGGGAGCAAATCAAGCTGTAAGCGCGGTTGCCGCAGGCCGCTACAAGATTGCCACTGCCTCGGGCGGGGCAACTGTTCTCGCGTACAATAACGACGCCCGCATCGTTTCTCTTGGGATCCTCTATCCCCACGTCCCAACAGTAATCTTTGGTCTCGCGAAATCCGGGATTCACCAACCGAGGGACCTGGCTGGAAAAACAGTCGGCATTTATCCGGGGAGCATTACGAAAAACGAGTTTGATGCTTTTCTGAAGATTCAAAAACTCGATCCGAAGAAATTGAAGATTGTCTCTCTCAGCGGTCCGGACATTCCATTGCTCTTGGCCGGTAAGGTGGATGCCGTCTTGAATTACACGGAGCTAAGTCCTGTCATACTCAGCACGAATCCTCAGGTGACAGCCGTACACGGGAGTAAGGTTTTTGAGCTTCCTCTTGCCGACTACGGAGTGAGTGGCTATGGATTAAACGTCGTGACGAGCCGCCAAGCACTGCAGCAGGAACCTGACAAGATAAGGAAAATCGCTGATGCCGTCTTCCAGGGCTATCGGACAGGGTGTGCGCAGCAACAACAGGCAGTTGACTCGTTTCTAAAGCAGTTCCCGGATAAGCATCCAGCATCTGTCCAAGAAGCCTGGAGACGTGTTTGCGTGATGGTGGGTCCGAATCCCCGGACAACAGGACGAAGAGGGATGGGAAAAGACCATCGAGCTCTATCGTTCTGTTGGACTGCTCACGCAAAACGTCGAACCGAAGGATATCCTGCCTTGAGACATCGATACAAAACTGGAAGTAACTTTCACCCGACGCAAACGGCGGGAACAGTCCAACTGAGGAGCCACACATGGACTGGATTCGTATTCTGTTCAGCCGCTGTGCGGCGGTGTTGCGCAGAAGAAGACTGGATGAAGAACTCGACCGGTGGGAACGGAGAGGACTGGAAAGCGGTGCCCCGCAAAGACGGCGATACGGTTTCGGATCTTCCGCTTTCGGCGCTCATTTCCCAAACCCTGGTCGCCTTTGCCATGCAGTACGAGGAACAATCGCCGGTTGCGCTCTCGCTCAGCACAGACGTGATCCGGCGGATTCCCGCCGGGGGCCGGCCGCTAGGCGAACTTGGCACCTCGCCTGGTGTGTCTGCGCTCCTTCGTCATGGCTTCGTGCGCGTCAGTGGCGCCAGAGGAAGGGAGATTGCATCCCTTACCCCCCGCGGCCTCGCAGTACACTGCGCGTATGAGCAACGAATCCACACAGTAGAGACGAGCTGGCGGGAGACGTTCGGCAATGATCGGGTCACCGCGTTGCTTTACGCTTTGCAAGAGATCGCGTGACTCAATGCTGCTCTTACCGGAAGCCAGCCGACCCTGACCACAGCAGACGCCGCTCAACGATAAGATAAATAGGAAAGGTCTCAACCTTCGTCGCAATCTCAGCTTGGAGGTCATTTTGTCGCGGGTGAAAATTGTCCTTTTTACGTTACTGGGGCTTGGCGCGGCTGCCCTGGTAGCAGAGCAGTCTTCGGTTCCCCTCCCGGCCCAGGAAGCTGGCGCCAACCAAGGGAGTCCCCAACCCCCGGCAAAACCACCGGCTGCTCCCCGGCAAGCTTATCCGGTCAGGCCACCTGCCGACTCTGCCGCCGTTGAGCGCGGCCACCAGATCTTTAGCGCCAATTGCAGTTTCTGTCATGGCTCAGATGCTCGCGGCGGCGAAGGAGGCCCCAATTTGATCCGCAGTCAAATCGTGATGGACGATGACCATGGCGAACTGATAGCTACGGTTGTGCAGAACGGCCGGCCGGATAAGGGCATGCCAAAGTTTGATCTCACGACAGAAGAAATATCGAGCATCGCAGCGTTTATTCATAGCATGCCGGTCGGCGGCCGCGCCGCAACTACCGGTACGGTTAATCCGTTGGTGGGCGATGCGAAGGCCGGCGAAGCCTACTTCAATGGACCTGGAAAATGTACCACCTGCCACTCCGTGTCGGGAGACCTGGCTGGGATCGGCGCAAAGTACACTGACGTGAGGGCCCTGCAAGGTGCAATGCTTTCCGGCGAAGGCGTAGGAAGAGGAGAGGCATCCGCGTTAGCGAAGGTTCCGAAGACGGTTACCGTAACCCTCCGTAACGGACAAACGGTAGAGGGCAAGCTGGATCAGATCGATGATTTCATCGTTTCTCTCACCGATGCCGACGGCAATTATCACAGTTATCCCCGCCACGGTGATTATCCGAAGGTGGTGATTAAAGATCCATTGCAGCCGCACCTGGACATGCTTCGGACCTCAAAAGACGATGACATCCATAACCTGACCGCCTATCTGGTGACCCTGAAATGAAGAAGACAAGAAATCTGCTCCTCGTGATTGCCATGGTTTCATCGGCTGCGGCGGTGGCAGCACAGGGGCAAGGGCTCGATCCTGTGTTGCTTACCAAACCGGCGACGGATTCCTGGCCGACTTACTCCGGCGACTATTCGGGCCGGCGGTTCAGTTCGCTGACGCAAATTAATCAGACGAATGTAAAGAATCTGGGGCTTGCCTGGGTGAGTCGCCTGGTCCCCGGAGCGGGCGCCACTGGACCGTTTGCAAGATCCGGTCCGGGAAACCCGGCGACGATCATCGGCGGTGAAGCGGAAGAAGCGGTTCCTGTACGCAACGCCGGGCGCATCTCGGGCGCGGTCTTGCAAGTGAACGGGATCCTTTATGTATCTGTACCTGACAATGCCTGGGCCGTCGACGCCCGCGATGGCATGGTGCTATGGCACTACTTCTGGAAGACCAAGGGTGGCACCCACATCGGGAACCGCGGCATGGGTATGTACCATGACTGGCTCTACTTCGAGACCCCGGACGATTACCTGGTTTCGCTCGATGCCAAAACCGGCCAGGAACGTTGGCACAAGGTGATCTCAGACTTCAATGAGCAATACTTCTCGACCATTGCACCCATAGTTATCGGCAATCACTTGCTTGTCGGGACCGCCGACGATTTGGATGCGCCGGGCTTCCTGCAATCCTTTGATCCGGAAACAGGCGACCTGCAATGGAAGTGGTACAGCGAACCTGAAAAGATGGGTGATCCCGGATCGGAGACGTGGCCGAACCTGGATGCCATGCGTCATGGCGGGGCGGGCACGTGGGTTCCAGGAAGCTATGATCCCAAACTGCACCTTTACTATTTCGGAACCGCCAACCCGACCCCGGCTTTCTCCGGTGTGACCCGCGAAGGAGACGACCTGTATACCTCCTGCATTGTCGCTTTGAACGTGGATACGGGAAAGCTCGCGTGGTATTTCCAGCCATCGCCGCATGATACGCACGATTGGGACGCGGCTCAAACTCCGATCCTCGTCGATGGGGAATTCAAGGGCAAGCCGCGCAAGCTATTGCTCGATGCCAGCCGCAACGGCTACTTCTTTGTCCTCGATCGAGTTACCGGCCAGCACTTACTAACTATCCCTTATGCGGATTCCCTTAATTGGTCGACGGGGATTGATAAGTTAGGCCGGCCTATCCGTAATCCGGAAAAGGACGCATCGCCGGGTGGTTCTCTGGTATCGCCTGACTCCGACGGCATCGTAAACTGGGAGCCGCCTACTTATGATCCGCAAACCGGGCTCTTCTACGTCGCCACCGACGAGGTATATTCGGTTTACTACCGTACCGAACCGAACGTCCGGGCCCTGCAGGGTCTTAACGGTATTCAAGAGCAGCGAGTGGGAACGGCGGGGAAATATATAACCGCGATCGATTACAAGACGGGCAAGATCGCGTGGCGGCACCTCCAGGTTTCTGCCGGAGAGGGCACCGGCAATACCGGCTTGACCACGACCGCGGGAAAACTGCTTTTCGGTGGCGATGCCAACGGCAACCTGGTCGCTTACGATCCAGCGAATGGAAAGCCGCTATGGCATACCCACCTCGGCCAGGTATCAAATGCAGTGGAAACATACATGCTTGATGGACGCCAGTACATCCTGGCGGCCTCTGGCGATTCTCTCTATGCTTTCGCTCTGAACTTCTAGGCGCTGCAAATTGCAGGATCCGGCAAAGTGAACCACCCGCAAAGCTAACAGGAGAATCGCAATGTATTCGAGACGGGAGTTTGGGCAGATTTTGGGAATGAGTTTGATCGGTTCTACGCTACAGGCCGCCAATTCTACGGTAGAGAGCACTCAGTCGACGGTAAAGGGCGGCAGGCTCGGCAATCCAACCTGATCCGTCTCAGTTGTACACTCAACCAAGAGCCTCGACCGATGCCCATCGTCCGCAAGCTGCTCCTCGCCGCCGTCGCGTCTTTCGCCCTCGCCGCAGCGGCTCAGGCACCAAATCCCACGCCCGCGCCCACCTTCGACGTCGCCTCGGTCAAGCAGAACAAGACCGAAGGCACGCAACACAGCAACGTTCCCCTCGATACAGGAAACGTCTACTCCGCGATCGATCCAAGCGAAGCCCGTACCTCCGCCGGTGGCTACTTCGTGGCGACCAACCAGCCGCTCTGGCAATACATCGTCTTCGCATATAAGCTATCCGGCACGCAGGAACTGGCGCTCCGCTTCAGCTACTTCGACGGACTCAAGTCCAAGGCACCCGGCTGGGTCACCGGTGGCTTCGACGTTTCAGCGGATCGATTCAACATCGAGGCCCGCGCCCCCGGCAACTCCACCATCGACCAGATGCGCCTCATGATGCAGGCCCTCCTCGCCGACCGCTTCCACCTCGTCGTACGCCACGAAACGCGCGACGCTCCCGCCTTCGGTCTCGTTCTCGTCCGTCCCGGCGCGCCCGGCCCCAAACTCCAGCCCCATCCGCCATCCGACACCTGCCCCACGTCCACTCCCCAGCCCGACCAGCCCGCATCGCCAAGCACCCCCTCGGCCGTCGGAGACCTGCCTCCCCTCTGCGGCATCATCGCCCACGTCCTATCCTCCAACAACCCGCACAGCAGCTTCGGCGGCCGCGGCATTCCCCTCAGCCTGCTCGCCACCTCGCTCCCCACCATGACCGGCATGGCGACCATCCCTCGTCCCGTCGTCGACCAGACCGGCCTCGCCGGCCTCTACGACTTCACCCTTCACTGGAACTGGTCTCCCGATCCAGAAACCGGTGACACCGCCGCGTCCTTCCGCGGAGCCCTCAAGAGTCAGCTCGGCCTTGAGCTCAAGCCCACCCACGCTCCCATCGACATCCTCGTCATCGACCACGTCGAGCGGCCTTCGGAGAATTAGCTAATCGTCCCGCGATGTCTGGGTCCGCGCACAGACGCCCGGTTCCGGATCGTTGGTGCAGCCGAATAGCTCAACAGCCTGACAAGAGAGCAAAGGCGCGCTCACGAAAGTGGCAATCTCATCCGATGAGCGCGGGCGTTCTTGAGATTCTCCTGGCCAGAAGGGTATACGGAGGCTCCGGATCAGGCCGTTTATTCTTGCAGGTTTTGCCATGCCGCGTTTAGTATTCAATCGCTCCCCCAAGAAGAGTTCTCTGCCTTGAAACCAGCTCTTGAAGGGGAGTTTATCGATGACACGTTCAATTCGACTTGCGGTTTGTCTGGCCGCTCTTTTATCTACGGGAGGTGCATTGGCTCAGGCCCCTGATGCCCAAACCGATGAAAACGCGGCGGAGACGACCTCCACACCCGTTGCGCATGTCTACGTAGGGAGCGGGAATCAGATTTTGGCTTTCTCCGCGGCTGCGAACGGGAAGCTGACGCCGGTATCAGGCTCCCCGTTCAATTACAGCCTTTCATTGATGGGAGCGAACGGGCATTATCTTTTTGGCTTTGAGCCGAGCAGTGTGATCATCGACTCGCTCTCCATGGCTGCAAATGGCGCGTTGAGAAAGACGGCAACCACAAACACCGAGGATTATTGGCCGTTGGGTAGCGATTGCCCGTTAACCTACTGGAATGGACAGGGATTGAGAATCGACCATTCCGGGGAGGATTTGTATAACGCGGCGATCCCTGAGGACCTGTTCTGCTACTCGAATTTCCAGTCATTCAAAATCAACGACGCCAATGGAAAGCTGACCTATTTAGGCGAGACCGACAAGATTTTCTACGGCGGTCCCCAACTGAGTATTCTTGGAAACGATGAATACGCATACTCGCCGAACTGCGCCGCTGCATTCGGTAATAGTCCGTCCCCCAGTGTCACCGTGTTCCAGCGTTTAAGCAGTGGGGAGCTGGTTACTGCAAATGCGGGCGCCGATATACCGGCTGCACCGATGGATACTTCCTATCCAGGCGGGCCGGTCCCGGGATATTACTGTCCCCTGACGATGGCCACGGACCCGACAAATCACGCGGCCATGACGCTCAATGCGTTCGACAGCGTCGACGGCGACGACGGCGAGGGCGATTTCTATGGACCTGTGGTCATCGCGACCTTTACGGCAGACGCAAGAGGAAATCTAAAAACAACCAGCACGTATAAGAACATGGCCGTAGCAGAAACGGCGGCGGCACGATGAGAATGTCTCCGTCAGGCAAGCTTCTCGCTGTTGGCGGATCGGGCCTGGAGATTTTCCACTTCAATGGCGGCAGTCCGGTCACGAAATACAAAATGCTGCTGAGCACGGACAGCATCGGCCAGATTTTATGGGATAACGACAATCACATGTATGCGCTGGGAAGCGACGCAAAGGGCACCGGAAAACTGTGGATCTATACGGTCACCCCGACCAGCGTCACGGAAGCGCCCGGCTCACCCTACTCGATAACCAATGCCGGGGGCATGTTTGTTCAAACCCTGAAGTAGTTTTTGCGGAAGTAGCCACTGTGGCGGGGAGTTCAGCGCTTGAAGGCTTAGTCATCGCGGCCGGATGGTCGGCAATCCGGAAGTTATTCCATCGCTGTGGAGCCGGCCTGCATTGAAAAAATTGACAAAAGAATGTGGAGTGAGTTCGGTGTTAAAAAAGGCCGCGCCGGGATGCCCAATAAGGGATCGCTGAAGCGCCGGCATACATTTTGCATCAAACTCAAAACCTCGAAATTTCAGCGCTGTAAGTCCTTTGTTTCATGAAGGTGCTCAAAATTGCGCAAAATGCGCAGATGAGCATGCTGCCTCCTGCCAAGGCGTGACGTGAGATTGTCCTGAAGGGCACGGGCTTTCAGCCCGTACATGAAGTTTCTACATTTTCAGCACCATATTTGTAGCGGGCTACACTTGATCCGTGCCAGCCCCGGACTTTAGTCCGGGGAGTGGGTTTTCAAACCCGCGAGAACGCTCCGGTACATCTACTTCAGGGCTTTATTATAAACACGCGGGGGGATGTATGCGCATTAAGCGCACTAAGCGCACTAAGTCTCCATTTTGATTGGGGGACGGCCGGTCCGAGTTACAAAGCAAGACGGGTAAACGCAATTTCCGTTCAGCGAGCTACTGGCCGGCGGCCAGGATTAAAGCGGTTTCGCAATTACTGTGGCCTGATAAAGATCGCGAGGAGTGGTTTTCCTTGGCGAGAAAACCACGAAAAGGCGACTGTGGCTTTCCCGGATTTCCTGCGCGCGGCACTCACCGAGAGCAATGATGTGCGGCTTTCTTTACGGAAAGCCGCATGCAGTTCGATGGCACCACCAAGCTCCACAGGAAATCCGGGTTCGGTCTACACCAATTGCGAAACCGCTTCAGTGCCGCTGCACCTCCTGCAGAGGAGGGGGCGGAGGCCGATTGGCGGCCTCAGCTCCCCAGTTCCAGAGCGGATGGAGGATACCGCTGAAACCTCCTATTGAATTGTCAAACATCAACGTGGCCTTAGCCCTGAGGCTGATCACCGCGAAGCGGCCGCTGATAACGATGCGAAATAAGCGAACTATGCGAACTAAGTTACTTTTGGTTACCACAACGTCCCATGGAAGCTGGTCCGGTTCATCCGTTCCTGATTATCACGTCGAGCAAGTGGCCCTCCCAGCGAGGTACCCAGATCGGACAGGATTCCCCTCAATGGCTTGAAAGCTTGCGATGCATGGAATTGCCTATGGCCACGGGGCTGATAAGTCCTTTGTTTCACGAAGGCGCTCAAAATTTGCGGGCCACACCCGCGTGTGCAGATCGGCTTTTGCGGCTTCCTGGGAGGCCGCTTAACAATAGGCGCTGACGCGGCGGCGACAGCCGTCGCGGGAAGCGGGCACTCGGTGACGGGAGCGTCTTCGGTACCGGACGCCCGGAGCGGTTCCTGGCTGGCGGGTGGATCCGCAGCGAGGACATCCGGCGGCTGTGGCACGATGGGGCGACGGGCGAAGAGTGCGTAGGCAGGGCTCTGCCGATTCGGTGTCATGCGGGGTTCTCCGGACAGCCGGATTTCATCGTTAGAGGTTGTTACTTGTATAGATCCAATTCGGGGTGGTTTAGTTTATGAGAATTGACTTTTATTTAGTTACATAAGACGGTCACTGGGGCAGGGAAACGGTAATCCACTGCGGCCCTTCGGGTTCGGCACTTTGTAAAGGTCCGGAGGAGGATCGGCTTCCGTGACGATCCCCGGGTGCATGAGTCTGTTGATGAGAACGGGCGATTCTGTCAAACGTATCTTCTGGTGAACCCCCGTCCTGTTTGCCCAAATCTGGGCCTGCTGACCGTTTTCGTTTCCCGGCGCGGAGCTGCTTAGAGGGGGGGTCCATGTGCTTGACATTATTCAGGACAAGTTTGTCGGATAAACCACCATCCTGCATTACAGGTTCATCCAGCTTGCTTTCACGGGTCGCCGCCCTAGGCCTGAGGCGGGGACGGGGCCGGAGTCAGCCCGTGGCGGCGCATGATCTCCGCCATCTTTGCCCGGTCGGGCGGGCCGCCGGCTGCGGCGTTGATCACCTCGGCAGACTCGCGGAAATATTGTGGACCGATCGCCGCCGGCGTGATCAGGCAGAGCACCTTCACGTCCTCGGTCGTGTTGTTGTCGAAGCGGTGAACGGCGCCGCGCGGAATGGAGAGCGCCTGCCCGGGCCCAACGACGATTTGTTTCCCGTCCACGGTCCAGGTCAACACGCCGTCGATGCCGTAGATCGTCTCCTCGTAGTGGTCGTGGCTGTGGGCTGGAGCCGCCAGGCGCTGCGCGCCCGGGACAACAACCTCAAAGGCCGCGATGGTGCCAGCCGAGTTCTCGCCGGTGACGAGAAAATGCACTGTGAGGTGTCCGACTCGGATGACCTCCTCGGAAGGATTGGTGCAATGATCGGCCGTTTGTTGTGCCATATGCGTTCCTCCTCAGAGGAGATTCCGTTCACTGTCTTTCCGGTAAGACAGATTCTAGGCCATATCGCGGAGCAACCTGGAGCATTCTTTGTACGTCTTCGTAGGCATACGATCGCAAAAGTGATCGAGCGGAATTCGGAGGACGTCCTGCAGGTGGAACAAGGATCGTTGTATCCGGCTCTGCACCGGCTCGAAAACCGGAAATGGGTTATATCGTATTGGGGGACGAGTGAAAACAATCGCAAGGCGAAGTTCTATCGCCTCACGGCCAAGGGGAGAAAGCGATTAGTGGTAGAGAGACCGGCAGATGGCGGCAGATGGCTAGGGCGATTGGCCTGGTGATGGGGGAATCGCCTGTGAAGGACGAGGGCAGGTAAATGAATTGGCGGAGGTTTTTGGGGCGTGCGAAGAGAGATGCAGAACTGCAGCAGGAGATTGCCCTTCACATACAGGAGGAAATTGTGGAGAACATCGAGCGAGGAATGCAGCCAGAGGAGGCGAGGCGGCGAGCCTACCTGAAATTTGGCAATCCGCAGAGGGTGAGGGAAGAAGCTTGGCTGCAAGGCTCGCTTATGGTCGTAGAAAGCTTCGCGCGGGATGTGCGCCACGCAATCCGGCGGTTAGCGAAATCGCCAACTACAGTGCTAACGGTCGCAATCTCTCTCGGGCTGGGAATAGCCGCGAACCTATTTATCTTTACCGCCGTGAATAAGTTGGTGCTCCAAGGGCCTCCGGTGGGCGACCCGGCGACGCTGTTGAACCTCTATCCCACGACCCACCATGGTCAGAGCTACGGAAGATTTACGCAGCAGATGCTTGACGACCTGCGTGGGCAAGCGAAGTCGTTTTCTGGTCTGGCGGCATACGATCTATCTCCTGCCCGCGACGATCGGCGGGCAGAGCGAGCCAGAGCGGGCGTTTGGTCAGAGTGTGACGGCAAATTTTTTTGAAGTTGCCGCTCTGCCCATGGTCCTCGGGCGCGGTTTCCTCGGCAGTGAAGAGCGGGAGCCGGTCGTAGTGCTGAGCAACAGCCTGTGGAGACGGTATTTCAACCAGGATGCCGGGATCATAGGGAAAACGATATTGCTGTCGGGAAAGAGGTTTACCGTCGTCGGTGTTACGGCGCCCGGATTTCGCGGAATCAATAAGCTGTTCGACTCCAGGTTCTGGGTACCGGATGGCGAGCGAGAGCAGCTATCGGGTGATGCGCTGAACGATTTGAAAACCATTTTGGGAGGGCGCCTCGACGTGCTTGCGCGATTGAAGCCCGGCACAGACCGAACCCAGGCGCAGGCCGAGTTGGATGCCGTGGCGAAACGGTTTGCCATGGCTTACCCGAAAGAAGATGAGGGTCTTGGCTTTCACATCGAGCAGGCAGGTAGCTTACTGCCGACGCAAAGGGCGATGTTTGGCGCTTTTCTCACGGCGTTGTCCGTAGTCACGTTTCTCGTACTCTGCATTGCTGCGTCCAACGTCGCGAACCTGCTTTTGGTCCGCGCCGCTGCACAGCATAGGGAGATGGCGGTAAGGATTGCGCTGGGTGCAACAAGGTTTCAGCTGATACGGCCAATGCTTCTGGAGAGTACACTGCTGGCCCTGGCCGGCGGCGTGTTCGGCGTTGCCTTTTGTTTGGCAGCGGTGCGTGGCTTCACAGCAATTCATCTGCCTTTGGCGGTCCCTATCGATTTGAGCTTGGATTTCGACTGGAGAGTGACCCTCTACGCATTTGTGCTGAGCACGGGAGTTGGAATATTGTGCGGGATTGCGCCTGCCTTCAGTGCATCGCGGCCGATGCTGCCCAACTCGCTAAAGGGAGAGAGCGCATTGAACCGTCCCGGCCGGCGCTGGAGCTTACGCGCTGTGCTCGTGGTAGTGCAAATTTCGTTATGCCTGGTGCTGTTATGTACGACCGGACTTTTTCTGCGCAGCCTGCAAAAGTCAGCTGGAGTTGACCCCGGGTTTCGGACCAGTGGCGTGCTGATGTTGTCGATCGATCCGGCACACAACGGCTATACCCTGGAACAAACGTCGCTGCTGTTACGGCGTCTCCACGACCGGGCCATGGAAATACCGGGCGTGATATCCGCAGCCTGGACGGACAAAGTGCCCCTTTCGTTCTACGGAGGACAGGATGGTGAGTTCCACAAGTCGGGCAGCAAAGTGAACCCTGACGGCGAAGTTCGTCCCCAGATATACGGAGTAGGAGAAGGGTTTTTCGAGACGATGGGAATCCCATGGGTCGCCGGCCGGGACTTTACCACCACCGGCCCGAATGCTCCGAGACAGGCTGTAGTCAACGAAAGATTCGTCCGCATGGTATTCGGCGGTGGCAACGTCATCGGGGAGCATGTCACAAGCGCCGGTAAAACCTACGAGATCGTGGGAGTAGTAAAAGATACAAAAAGCACGACCATTGGTGAGGTTGATGAGCCGATTGTGTACCTTTTCCTGGAGCAGGATATGGGTGCGGCTGCGCCCTTCATGGGATTTTCGCTGGTGGTGCGTTACGAAGGAAACCCCGCAGAACTGGCTGGGGCCTTGCACAGGGAGATTCACGCCGTAGACCCGGCGCTTGCGATCTTTGCTGAAAAAACAATGAATGAGCATTTGAGTGAAGCGTTGTTTTTCCCAAAAGTGGCATCCACGGTCTTTTGTATCTTCGGGCTTACTGGACTATTGCTCGCATTAGTAGGGCTGTATGGCGTCATGAGCTACGCGGTCAATAGCAGGACTCGGGAGATCGGAATTCGCCTGGCGTTGGGCGCGACTCAGGGCGGAGTACAGCGTCTGATTGTGCGTCAAGGCATGGTACTCGCGTGTGTTGCTTTGGGCGTTGGGCTACCCATCTCGTTGGCATCATCGAAGGTTGCGGCGCGAGTACTCTATGGAATTGCTCCCTACGACTGGGTGACGTTTACTGGAGTGCCGTGCTTTCTAGCCGTGGTGGCCCTAATAGCCTGCTGGCTTCCGGCACACCGAGCGGCGGCTGTTGAGCCGCAGACGTGCTGAGACACGAGTAGGAAAACGCGATGTTGTATCTCAGCGTGTTTGGGGAGGGAGGTATTTGGGGAGGTGTCTTTGCCACGGGTCTTTTGTTGGATCATTATTGCCGGGGCCGAAGCCTCCCGGGAATTTCGGTATTAACTTGCCTCACCAGATCCTCGGGCGGGCGGGATTTTCCGATAAGACTCATGGGGACTGATCTCTGCGCTAGAGGCAGACCTCACCGGGGGCTGGGCTTGCGAGCGATTGCGCTCGCCTTCTGTCTTTCCTCCATCGATCTTTCTTCGGAGATCGGTCGTCAGGCTCCCCGCTGGGCCTTATGCCCCTAGATGTCTGAGCACGAGGTGAAATCTTCTGAGAGCCCACTTCGTGCGGCCAAGCTAACGACCAACCAGTTTCTTAAGGTGCTCGGGGTAGCGATCGCCTTGAACCTGGATCTTCGACGCCGCGCTCGTCGATCTCACGCAGGTCGTCCGGGCGTCAGCTCGACATTCAATGCCCCGATGTTCTCCTCGAGGCGATGCAGTTTCGTGGTGCCCGGGATTGGCACGATCCATGGCTTCTGCGCGAGCAGCCAGGCGAGCGCGATCTGCGCGGGCGTCGCGTTCTTTGCCTTCGGCGATGCGGCCCAGCAGATCCACCAGATGCCCTGGTTCGCCTTCCGGGCCTCAGGCGTGAAGCGCGGTACGATATTGCGGAAGTCGGTGCTGTCGAATCTCCGTGTTCTCGTCGATCTTACCGGTGAGGAAGCCCTTGCCGAGGGGGCTGAAAGGAACGAAGCCGATGCCGAGTTCCTCGAGTGTCGGGATGATCTCCTGCTTCAGGCTCTCGCCACCACAGCGAGTATTCGCTCTGCACCGCCGTGACCGGCTGCACCGCATGCGCGCGACGGATCGTCTGCACGCCTGCCTCCGACAGGCCGAAGTGCTTGACCTTGCCTGTCCTGGATCAGCTCCTTGACGGCTCCCGCGACTTCCTCGATCGGTACATCCGGATCGACGCGGTGCTGGTAGAAGAGGTCAATCACATCGATCTTGAGCCGCTTGAGCGAAGCTTCCGCGACCTCCTTGATGTGCTCCGGCCGGCTGTTCAGGCCCTTCTGCTGCTTTGTCCGAGGGTCGATGTCGAAGCCGAACTTGGTCGCGATCACGACCTTACCTCGAACCGGAGCAGAGCTTCACCCACGAGTTCTTCGTTGGTGAAGGGGCCGTATATCTCCGCTGTATCGAAGAACGTGACACCGCGGTCGACTGCCGCCCGCAGAAGTGAGATCATCTCCCGCTTGTCTCCGGGCTTGCCATAACCGAAGCTCATGCCCATGGCTCCAAAGCCAAGTGCAGATACTTCCAGACCGCTATTTCCCAACGTACGCTTTTGCATTGTTTCTCCTTCTGAGTGTCGAACTCGTCAGATATTGCCATCTCGAAGAATGATCCGGACCGTTGCAGAGCGAGCGGGTGTGCGGATCATCGGCTTGAGATAAGGGCTTGCGTGATACTTCGCTCGATAGGCATCGTCGATGCGGTCGTTGATCGAGCCGCCCACCGCCTCGAACGTAACCTCTTTGGTCAGGCCGGCTCCAGCGATCCGCCCCGCCTTCTGCCTCATCGCGGCCTGGTACCAGCTGGAGTTTGGCCCGTTGTAGGCGCGTACATACAGATTGTCGTCCACCGCAACCGACCAGATCCATGCCGGCGTTCCATACGTTACGCCGTCTTCGCGAAACGGTGAGATGTGGAGATCGTCCGCGGAAGATATGCGTTGAAGTTCGTCTTTCGGCCATGAACTCATTTTGGGAATCCTTTCCAAGTACACGCCCCGTCTTCTCCTAGAGGCCTGTAACAGCTGATTTGGTAGAGCCGCAGGGGCTATAATAAAGCCCATCGTATTCTCAATCATTTGCGGCACGACTAAAGTCGTGCCCTGATACGGCCTGAAGCCCGTACCCTTCACAAAGCCATGTCCCGTCCACCGTCACCGCTACTTCGCTCGGGGTCCGCTCGGAGTTAGGCGAACTGCAGATCCCTCGGCTGCGCTCGCATGGGGAAGGCGGGATGACAAAGGGAAGAGCGGTGGTAACGGTCGTAGACTCTCTCCACCGCCTGAAGGCCGTACCCTTCACAAAGCCATGTCCCGTCCACCATCACCGCTACCTCGCTCGAGGTCCGCTTGGGGTTAGGCGAACTGCAGATCCCTCGGCTGCGCTCGGGATGACAAAGGGAAGGGCGGTGGTAATGGTCGCAGACTCTCTCCACCGCCTGAAGCCCGTATCCTTCACAAAGCCATGTCCCGTCCACCATCACCGCTACCTCGCTCGAGGTCCACTTGGGGTTAGGCGAACTGCAGATCCCTCGGCTGCGCTCCCACGCCGAACCCGTATCCTTCACAAAGCCATGTCCCGTCCACCATCACCGCTACCTCGCTCGGGCACAGGGCTGGGCGGATGACAAAGGGAAGGGCGGTGGTAATGGTCGCAGACTCTCTCCACCGCCTGAAGGCCGTACCCTTCACAAATGTGAGTTTTTTTCGCAGCATGTAAAGCCCACATGATTACATTGCGTGTAGGCCGGGGATAAAGCCCCGGCCTGCCTACACAACCGAAGTTTTTCGCAGCATGTAAAGCCGTGCCCGTGCAAAGAAATGAATCTCCAACAAGCTCCTAGAGCTATATCGCTTCGAAGGAATTGAAATCCGTCTTTGTTGCCTATCGACTTCACGCCGGCACCGCGAGCAATCGCGTCTAAGCGACGATCAAATCTTTGTTGATCTCCACTCCCAAACCCGGACCTTGCGGCAAGTTTAGATAGCCTTCCTTGTCCACCAGTGGGGGGTTTTCCATCATGGCGAACCCGTTGGTATACGCGGCGACGGGCGGGTCGTGCAGGATCTCGATCCACGGCGCGTTCGGCCAGGAGGCGATGGCGTGGAGCTGGGCAATGGTGCCGAGATTGCCTCCGCCGTGATGGGGAATCACTCTCTTGTGGTGCGCCTGGGCCAGGGCCGCGATCTCACGAAAGCCGGTGACGCCGTCGGCCACCATCATATCGGGCTGCAGGATGCTGAAGACATTCTGTTCGAGCATCCAGCGGTATTCGTGCACGCCGCGATTGTTCTCTCCCCCGGCGATGGGAATGGCCACCAGGCGGCTCAACTCGGCCAGCTCATCGAATGCGTAGCGCGGCCGCGGTTCTTCCAGCCAGAGACAGTTCAAACGCTCGAGTTCTCGCGCGGTCTCCAGCGCGCGGCGGAAATCCCACGTCACGCCCGGCTGCCACGTGCCAAAGGACTGGGCCTGGTTGGCGTCCACCATGATCTCCATGTCGTCGCCTACCGCCTTGCGCACCGCTTCGACCAGTTGCACGTCTTCCTTCAATGTCGGGTAATGCGCGCGAAGCTTGATCGCCTTCCAACCTTGCGATTTGAGCTGGACCGCCATGCGGACCCTTTCCTCCGGAGTGGAAAGCTGGATCATGCTGGCATAGGCCGGTACGCGATCCTTGGCCGCGCCCCAGATTTTGTAGAGGGGTTGACCGGCGGCCTTGCCGATAAGGTCCCACAGCGCAATTTCCAGAGCTGAAACTGTGCGCGGACTTCCACCCACGTAATAGCGCAGCGGACCGGCCAGTTGCTCGACACTGAACGGGTCCTTACCGATGAGCTGAGACTTGGCCGCCTCCAACGCAGCGGAGTCGATCCCCGGCCCGATGCCGGAAAGTCCCTGATCGGTTTGAATCTCCACGATCGATCCGCCGCCGATCCGCCAGGTGGTCACGGTGCCTGGATTCCACGCCGCTTCCATCTTGCCGGTTTCGCGAACGACCTTCAGATTCACGATCCGGATGCCGGTGATTTTGAGCTGGGCCGCAGAGCGTAACTGCGGCAGAGAACGGCCAGCGGTATAGACATCAGAAAATCTCTTCGCCGCATAAGTGATCCTCCAGAGAGAGTACCAGCCACTTTACGCTGGCACAGCCCGGCTCTGCACCGCACGGCGCAGAGCCGCCCGCGCCAGCAATCGCGTGGAATCGAGCGTCGGCAGCGGCGAATTCGAGTCATTCATGATCAACGGAATCTCGGTGCAGCCGAGTACGACAGCATCGCAGCCCTCATCTTTCATGCGTTCGATCACCCGCTGAAAGGTCGCGATCGCCTCGGGCTTGAAGACGCCGTAAACCAACTCATCCATGATGATGCGATTGATTTCTTCGCGCTCGGCCGGCGTTCGGGCGCACATACTCCAGGCCGCGCGCTGCGAGCTTTTCCGGATAGACCTCGCTCTCGACGAGATAACGAGTTCCGGTCAAACCGAGGCGGCGGAACCCGCGCCCGACGGCCTGTGCGGCGACGACCTCGGCGATGTGCAGCCAGGGCAGCGGCGATCGCGATTCGATGTAAGGCAGCGCCTGGTGGATGGTGTTGTCGGGGCAGATCAGGAAATCGGCGCCGATCTTCGCGAGCTTATTGGCGGAGGAGAGCATCAGCTCACCCACGCCCTGCCAGTCGTCGCGGTCAATGCACTTCATGTACTCGGCGAGCGAGTGCGTGTGCATCGAGACTTCGGGATGATCGTGCGGGCCGAGAAGCTCCGCGCCTCCCGCGCAGATGGTCCGATAACAAAGAGCCGCGCCTTCCGCAGAGCAGGCAACGATACCGATGTGCTGCGGCATGACTTGATTTTACTTCGCAATCCTCAGAGGGAAGGAAGGGCTGAACTGCAGATCCCTCGACTGCGCTCGGGATGACAAAGGGTAGATAAGGGGCTTTCCTGTTGCTTTGCGGTTGAGACAACGTAACTGCAGATACCCTCCACTTCTCTATCCTAGCGGCGGTTGGGCACCACGCGGGCTTGCAGGCGGCTGATGACGGTCTCCGGGACCAGCCCTTCGACGGAGCCGCCCAACTCGAAGACGTTCTTGATCAGGCGCGAGCTTACGTAGGAATATTTTTCGTCGGCCATCAGGAAGACGGTTTCCACCTGCGGAGCCAGCCGCCGGTTCATCAGCGCCATCTGCAGTTCATATTCGTAGTCGCTGATGGCGCGGACCCCGCGCAGGATGGCCTGGGCATGCTGCTCGAGAACAAACTCCACCAGCAGACCATTGAAGGTCGCCACCGAAACGTTGCCAAAGGGCTGAACCGCCTCGGTGAGCATCTCGATCCGTTCGGAAACAGAAAAGAGCGGAGCCTTCTCGGAATTCTTCAGGATCGCGACCACCAGGTGGTCGAAGATCTTCGCCCCACGCGCAACCAGATCCAGATGACCGTTGGTCAAAGGATCGAAGCTGCCCGGATAAATGGCTTTGACTGTGTTCAAGAATCTTACTGCCGCAGCGCACCGGCGCCTTCACCGCTTCCGCAGCCTGGGCCGATCCGTTGACCGGAACCGCCGGGATCTCGGCCGGCTTCACCCCAGTGAGGCCGAGCTTTTGCCGTAGCTGGCCATCGATGCGGGCGAAGATCTCCGGATGGTCTTTGAGAAAGCTGCGAACATTTTCCCTGCCCTGGCCAATGCGCTCGCCCGCATAGCTGTACCAGGCGCCGGACTTCTCCACGATATTCTGCGCCACGGCAAGATCGAGCACATCGCCCTCGCGGGAGATGCCTTCGCCGTACAGGATGTCGAACTCGGCTTCGCGGAAAGGCGCGGCCACCTTGTTCTTGACCACCTTGATCTTGGTGCGCGAGCCGACCACTACGTCGCCTTCCTTGACCGCCGCGATGCGGCGAATGTCGATGCGCACCGAGGAGTAGAACTTGAGCGCGCGGCCACCGGTCGTGGTTTCCGGATTGCCGAACATGACCCCGATCTTCTCCCGGATCTGGTTAATGAAAATCAGCGACGTGCGCGATTTCGAGACCGTGCCGGTAAGCTTGCGCAGCGCCTGCGACATGAGGCGCGCCTGCAGGCCCATATGCGAGTCGCCCATTTCGCCATCGAGTTCGGCCTTGGGCACCAGCGCAGCCACCGAGTCGACCACCAGAACATCAATGGCGCCGGAGCGCACCAGGGCTTCGGTGATCTCCAGCGCCTGCTCGCCGTAATCGGGCTGCGAGACGAGCAGGTTGTCGACATCGACGCCCAGCTTCTTGGCATATTGCGGATCGAGCGCGTGCTCCGCATCGACGAAAGCCGCCATGCCGCCCGCCTTCTGCGCTTCGGCGATGATCTGCAGCGTGATGGTGGTTTTGCCCGAGGATTCAGGACCGAAAATCTCGATCACGCGGCCGCGGGGAACACCGCCCACGCCGAGCGCGGCGTCGAAGGAGATGGAGCCGGTGGAGATAACGGAGATGGGCACGATCGCCTCTTTGTTGCCGAGGCGCATGATGGAGCCCTTGCCGAACTGCTTTTCAATTTGCGCTAATGCCAGGTCAATGGCGCGGGAACGATCATCTGCCATGGGGGAGTCTCCAGTGGGAATCAGGTACGGTGGATCATAACACCGCGGCAGCTTGTAGAGGATCATACACCGCTATCGCTGCAGCAGGTCCACCGGCTGGTGGATGTCGGCGACGCGAAAGTACTGAGCCAGCGCCGGGTGCTTGCGGGCGACTGCCTGGTACATCTCCCAGGCGATGCGGCGGTAGGAGAAATGGCCGGCAGGCGTAGAGCGCAGCTCCGCGATGTACAGGGCTTCGGCGAAGTCCATCTTGAAGAGGGCGCGGGTGCGCGTGCCCAGGGGCAGGACGTAGCGCGCATTCTCCACCAGGCCGGCCTGCGAGACATTGTCGAAGGCTGCATGGGCCTGGGTCATGGCGGCGTCATATTGCGGCAGCAGTCCCGCCTCGGCCAACCCTTCGGGAACCTCGTAGCCGTGGGCATTGGTAAACGGCTGCAGGATCTGGATGCAGCGGCGGTGGCGGTGCATGTCGCGGAAGCCGCCGATATCCATCAGGATGTCGAAGCGCAGGCCCTGGCCGGCGGAGAACTCGCGCAGCAGTTCGTCGTGGCGGCCGCGATGCCGGGCGCCCAGGGCGATGATCTCGTTGCGGCGCGCCTCGTTCGAGCGAGGCGACCTGGCGGCGCAATCTGGCGATAGGAGTAATGGCTGGCGCCGTAGAGCAGCGTGGTGGCCAGATCGATTTCGAGCGGCTGGTCGTCGACCAGATCGACCGGACCGGCCGGGGTCTCGATGGGCGCGCCCTTCATCAGCGTCGGCGGCGGCCTGGGCCAGCTCGCGCTCGGGTGGCCAGCACGTAGTCGTTGGGCGCGGCGTACTTGACCAGCGTGGGCGCGGTCTTCACCTCGCGGGTCAGCAGAGCTTCCGCACTGGCGCCGAGGACAGGGTCGAGGGCCGCGATCTCGCGCTGCAGCGCGCTCAGCGCCTCGCCCTGCACATTCCAGGCCGAACCGGCGGCGGCTTCGCGCAGCCGCTCGCCCAGCTGGCGAACTTCCGCGTGGGGATCGGAGAGCAGGCGGGAGATCTGGGTTTCGAGCGTACGCGCGTTCACGATCTGGCCCAGCGAGGTGTTGGTGGCCAGCGGCAGCAGGTAGCGGGACACGTCGAAAGCGCGGGCCCGCAGGGTGCGGTGGTAGGCCTCCTCCTTCATCTCCGCCGGCCGCGGGGTGCGCCCTTTCAGGTACTCGAACATGCGTCTCGGTGGCTGGAGTGATACTCGGCGAAGAGCGCCTCGATGGCCTCGGTGAAGACATGGCCGGCTGGCCGGGCTCGGGGAAAAATCGGGCAGATACCAGCCGCTCTTGCGGAAATTCTGATAGCGGGTGGAACGCTCCTGGCCATCCCAGCGTTGCTCGTCGACCAGGATGATGGCCGCCAGCAGCGATAGCCGCTCGATGGCGAAGGCCACGTGCGCCAGATCCGCAATCGAGCGGTGGCCATACTGAAAGTAAAAGGTGTTGAGGAAATGCTCGGCGCGCTGGCTGGAGATCTCCCGCAGCGATTCCTTCATCGAAAGCGCGGAGCGGGAGTACTTTGCCATGGCATAGGCCAGAACTTCAGGGTCGGCCCCATGGACGGCATAGACCTCGGTCTGGTTTCGGGGTGCTTCGGGCAGGACTGGGGAAGCTGCGGTTGCGATTTCGCTCTGAGCCATGGTTGAAGCTTCAGGATAGAGCATTCCTGCCGATGGCGTGCGGCCACGGTACCTTCGCTTACCAAGGGAGTAATGCTCGATGCTTCGCGGGGCGAACTAGGATAAGATTGAGCTGCAACCGCGGTGCGGATTGAGCCTTTTATCGAGTGAGTTCGCTCTTATGGCCACGAGCCGCAATTCCGAGCCTGACGAAGAAACCTTGTCGGTGGTGAACCACCGGCCTTACGCGTTGCCCAAGCGTCCCTGGACGATGATGCAGCGCTGGAACGACCTGCTGTTTGCCCACTGGCCGATCCCCGCCGCCAAACTGGAATCGTTGCTTCCCTCCGGCCTGCAAGTGGATACCTTTGATCAATCCGCCTGGGTGGGCGTCGTTCCCTTCTGGATGGACCGGGTTCAATTGCGCGGAGTACCCCGCATTCCCGGCGCCAGCCGCTTTCCCGAGCTGAACCTCAGAACCTATGTCCGGGAGCGGAATACCAATCGCGCCGGGGTCTATTTCTTCTGCCTGGAAGCTTCCAATCCGCTGGCGGTCATCGTGGCCAAGGCGGTCTTCCATCTGCCCTATCATTGGGCCCGCATGTCGATCAAGGTACGCAGCGAACGGGAATTCACCTACCAGAGCGAGCGCCTTCTGAGCGCCAAACCGGTACGCTTCCGCGCCCACTATCGAGGCTTGGGGCAGGTACGCGACGATCGACCAAAGCCGGCCCGGGAACGATCGAGCACTTTCTCACCGAGCGCTATTGTCTCTTCACCACCAACCGCAGCGGGCAACTGCTGCGCGGGGATATCCACCACATGCCCTGGCCGCTCGAAGCCGCGGAAGCGGAGATCGAACTGAATGACCTTCCCGCCACCTATGGCATCGAAATCCCGCACACGACGCCGCTGCTTGCACTACTCGCGGGAGCTGGTGGTCTATCTCTGGTCGCTCGACAAAGTGCTGGGGCAAGCTGCCGGTCCTGGAGGCAGCAGGGGTGCGCACGGCCGAGATCGTCTAGTTACCGTCTACTGCCCTGTGCATACTGGAGGGTCGTGCAGTTTCTGGCCAGGGATGCGTCGTGTCCATCTGGCGCAATCCGCTGCGACGCTCTTCTGGTAACCTCACTTTTTCGCGAGAGAGAGACGCGCATGGAAAATCTTGAAGGCAAGACAGCATTTGTTACCGGCGCATCCCAGGGAATCGGCCGCGCTTGCGCGCTGGCGCTGGCAAAGATGGGCGCCCGCGTCGCGCTGGCCGCGCGCAATGAGGCCAAGCTGGAAGCCGTGGCCGGCAGAAATTGCCGCCGCCGGCGGGCAAGCCAAGTCCTTCGTCATGGACGTGGCCGCGAAGCCTCCATCCAAGCCACAGCCAAGGCCGCCATCGCTCATTTCGGCAGTGTGGAAATCCTGGTGAATAATGCCGGAATCACCAGGGACACGCTGCTGTTGCGCATGAAACGCGCGGATTGGGACGCGGTGATGACCACCAACCTGACCGGCGCCTTTCTGCTGACCCAGGCACTGCTGAATCCCATGCTGCGCGCCCGCTGGGGCAGAATCATCAACATCAGCAGCGTGGTGGGACGCACCGGCCAGGCCGGACAGGCAAACTACGCCGCCAGCAAAGCCGGGCTGATCGGATTCACCCAGTCGATGGCGCGTGAATTGGCCTCGCGCTCGGTCACCGTCAACGCGGTGGCGCCGGGCTATATCGAAACCGCAATGACGGCGGCGCTGGAGGAGAAGCAGCGCGAGGCGCTGCTGAGCCATATCCCGCTGGGACGGCCGGGCACCGATGAGGATGTGGCCCACGCGGTGGCTTTTCTCGCCTCCCCGCAGGCCGGCTATATCACCGGGCACGTGCTGGACGTGAACGGCGGCCTGTTCATGAACTAGACCAGCCGCTTCGATGAACCATTGCAGATACAAAATCCCGATTTCGGAAAAATATGAGTCACGTCCTGAAGAAAATTCTTGCTAGTCGTCTCTTCGGCGTGTTAACTATGCTGCCAACACCTGAAAGATGTACTTAGACTGCTTCTGGCTCCATTGGGGTGAAAGTGTGAACGAAGGTCATTAGCTTATGAAGATAGGAATTACCATCCGGGGATACCGGTTGCAGAAGGGTCTGTCGCAGGGAGATATCGAGAAGCGCACCGGCCTGCTGCGCTGTTACCTGTCGCGAGTGGAGAACGGGCATACCGTTCCCTCGCTCGACACTCTCGCCAAGATCGCGCAGGCCCTGGATATCCCGCTGGCCCAGTTCTTTGCCGAAGACTCGCTGGGCCGGGAGATGAACACCCAGAAGCTGACCGATGACGAATTGCGGTTTTTAACCCAGATACGGCGCTACGCGACCAACCTGAACGACAGCGACCGCAAGCTGCTGTTGGCCATGGTCAAGAAGTTCGCCGCGACCGCAGTGCGCTAAGCTTCGTATTACTATGGTTTGATTACACTCGCGAGGAGTGGTTTCCTGGGGAAAATCCGATCAGGTCTTCGCTTCGGTTGCACCTATCGTGCGAAACCGCTGTAGCCTCTAGCGCCAGAACTGAGCGATGCCGAAGGCGAAGACCAGCAGCAGCACGGCCATGCCGCCATAGGCCGCCCAGGAGCGAAAGGCGAATTGGCTCCTGGCCGCGCCGATTCTGGGCACCAGCGGCGCTCCCAAGGCGAGGCCGCAAAGAAACCCGCCCAGGTGGGCCATGTTGTCGATCTGAATGCTGGTGCGCAAGAACATCGTGGTGCCACCAATCACAAAGTTCAAAAGGGCAAAATAAATCACGCTCTTGCGCAGGCGGCGAATCTCCTCCGGCGGCACGGGAAGCAATTTCGCCTTGAGCAGCAGGATGAGGACGCCGGCAAGCCCAAAGACCGCGCCCGAGGCGCCGGCGCCGACAATCTGCGGATGGACGGCGGTGCTGAGCAGATTCCCTGCGACCCCGTCAGCACGTAGACGGCAACCACCCCGGCGGGGCCGAGCAACGGCTCGCCCAGCAACCCTAAATTCCATAAACACCACATGTTGGTCGCCAGGTGCAGGATGCCGACGTGGACAAACGCAGCGGTGAGCAGACGCCACCACTGCCCGGCAAGCACGTAGCCGCCGAAATTGGCGCCCCAGTGCACCAGGTCGGGACGGTGGGGTTGGTGGGGGAGACGCCGCGCAACACCATGGCCAGATAGACCGCACAGTTGATGCCCACCAGGGTGTACGTGGCCGGAGCGGAGGCCCAACGGTTGCCTCGGGGGCGTCTCGGCGGAGCCGGCTGGAGCGGGCCCGGGATCCCCGTCGTAGCCGGGCATTCTGCCGTAGGAACGAGGGTCAGCGCGGCCTTCCGGCGGCAAAATCTCCGCTGGAGCTTTGCGACGGTCTGTCTCCTCCCCAGTTCGACGCCATAGGGCTAAGCTATCCTGAGCGAGAGTCTCTGACAAATGGGCGATCCGTGGTCGATCCGGTCCATTTCATCTCATCTATTGTGCGGAGACATTGCAGACTCTTACAAATTGCGATAAGGGCAGGTTTTGAGTGGAATATAAGCAGGTTAAGCGGGCCCTTTTGAGTGTTACGGATAAGACTGGCCTGGTCGATTTCGCCCGCCAACTGGCCGGCATGAACGTGGAACTGGTTTCGACCGGAGGTACGGCGCGGACCTTGCGCGAGGCCGGGCTCACGGTACGCGATGTTTCCGACCTCACCGGCTTCCCGGAGATGCTGGATGGCCGGGTGAAAACGCTGCATCCCAAGGTCCACGGCGGCATCCTGCACCTGCGCGAGCAGCGAGGAACACCGGGCGGCCGTGGCCGCACAGGGAATCGAACCCATCGACATGGTGGTGGTGAATCTTTACGCCTTCGAAGAGACCGCGCGCAAGCCCGGCGTCGTCCTTCGGCGAGCTGGTGGAGAACATCGACATCGGCGGCCCCTCCATGGTGCGTTCGGCGGCCAAGAACTTTGAAGACGTCGCCGTGGTCACCGCGGCCGCGGACTACGAAGCATTGGCGGCTGAGATGCTGGCCAACCAGGGAGCACTTTCGCTGGAGACCCGGTGGAGGCTGGCGCGGCAAGCCTTCACCCTTACGGCAGCCTACGACTCGGCCATCGCCATGACCTTCAACAAGATCGCAGCGGAACGGCAGCATGACCCGGAGCTCGCACCCGCCGGCAGAGGCGCTCATTTCCCTCCTACGCTGCTGCTCGCCTACTCCAAGACGGCGGACCTGCGCTATGGGGAAAACCCGCACCAGGGCGCGGCGCTCTATGGAGACGGCACGGGCACCGGGGTCGCGGGGGCGCAGCAACTTCAAGGCAAAGAACTTAGCTACAACAACCTGGTCGATCTGGACGCCGCCTGGGAGCTGGTGCAGGAGTTTGAGCAGCCGGCCGTGGCCATCATCAAGCACAGCAATCCCAGCGGCGCGGCGATCGCTTCCTCGGTGGTTGAGGCCTACCAGAAAGCGCTGGCGACGGATCCCGTATCCGCCTTTGGCAGCGTGATTGGCATCAATCGCGAGGTCGACGAGGCGGCGGCGGAGGAGATCGCCAAGCTCTTTGTCGAGGCCATTGCGGCTCCATCCTTCAGCGAGGGCGCCAAGGCAAGATTCAGCGCCAAGAAGAATCTGCGGCTGCTGACGGTAAAGCACGCGCCGCCAGGCAAGGTCGGTCAAGCAGATTTCCGGAGGGCTGCTGCTGCAGGACGCGGATACCGAGGGCGTCTCCGGCGGCAGAACTGAAGGTGGTGACCGCGCGCCAGCCGTCGGCGGAGGAATGGAGGCGCTCCTTTTTGCCTGGCGGGTGGCCAAGCACGTCAAGTCCAATGCCATCGTGTATGCCCGCGACGGCCAGACGATAGGGGTGGGCGCGGGCCAGATGAGCCGGGTGGATGCGGCGAAATTTGGCGCCATGAAAGCGGTGCTGCCTCTGGCCAACTGCGTTGCCGCCTCCGACGCGTTTTTCCCTTTCCCGGACGGGCTGGAAGCAGTGGCGGCGGCCGGAGCCACGGCAGTGATTCAGCCCGGCGGCTCGGTGCGCGATCAGGAAGTGATCGAAGCGGCCAACCGACTGGGCTTGGCCATGGTCTTTACCGGGATGCGGCACTTCCGGCACTAGCTTGGAGGAAGAAAGTCGCGGCGACGACAGACAGGGTAAAGCAAGGTCCGCAAAGGCGAGGGATGGCGGATAGGTTCAGCCGTCCCGGCAGCGGGATTCTATGATTACGACCACATGGAAAACGGCGGAACGGAACCTGCTCCGCCATGCCAGCGCGCAAGGAAAATAGTCTAAACTTGAGTAGATCGGTGCGAAAGCGGCGGCTCATCGCGCTTACTTTAGTAAGAGAACTAAAGTAACGGCGACGCTCTCTCGCGATGCTTGATGGCGAACGAATTGGGGAGTGCCTGGACTTTTTGGACGGCGTTACAATCGATTTAGACCAGATGGTGCGCTGCGGTGCTACTGCGAGCGCGTATATGACAAAAAAATGCGGGTTCCTCTGCACCGCGTTTGGACCGCCGGCGTCAGTTCAATGGAACAGAAGCCCGGGCACAGGAACTCCCATAAATGACCATCAAGCCTGAACTCTGCCGCAAGATTCGCGAAGCGACCCTCTTCATGCGGCGCTCGCTTGTGCAGCGATCGTTATCCCAGCTCAGCCTTGGCGCACCCCCTCGCGGGCTCGCCGCAGCAGACCACGCCACCTGGCGATCCCCAAACCGCGGCTGCCAAGCCTCCCGCGAGCGTGGCGGGCGCGGCGCACCGGCAACACAAAAACCAGACCGCGCGGCGGCTTACTACCATTTCGGCCTGGCGCACATGTACGAGGACATGGCCACCAACTACGGCCGGCCCGAGTACGCCACGCGCGCGATTGAGGAATACAAGCTGGCGCTCGACGCCGATCCCAGCTCGAAATACCTGAACAGCGGGCTGGCCGAACTCTATCTGCGCACCGGCCGGGTACGGGATGCCGTGCTGGCGGCGCAGGACATACTCAAGACCGAGCCGGACAACCTGGAGGCCCACAAGCTGCTGGGCCGTGTTTACCTGCAGTCACTGGGCAATGTTCAAAATGGCGGTCCTTCGGAGAAGGTGCTGCAGCTGGCCATCGCCGAATACACCAAGATCGTGCAGCTGCAGAGCAACGATATCGAGAGCCGGCTGCTGCTGGGCCAGCTTTACACGCTGGCCCACGACACGCCGCACGCGGAAGAGCAATTTAAGGCGGCGCAGCGCATCGATCCCAATTCAGAAGATGTGGTGCTGAATCTGGCGCGGCTGTACAGCGACTCCGGCGACATGACGCACGCGATCGCAGGTGCTGAGCGCCGTGCCGGAAGACGACCGCACGGCCAAAATGGACTACGCGCTGGGCATGAGCTACGACCAGCTCAAGGAAAACAAGAACGCCATCGACGCCTACAGCAAGGCGTTCGATATGGAGCCGGATAACCTGGATGCGGAACGCGGCCTGGCGCAGGCGCTGTTGAATGACAACCAGCTGGGCCCGGCGCTCAAGCACTTTGAGGCCATCTCCGCCGCCGACCCGCAGGACGCGCAGACCTATCTGCGGATCGCGGAGATCGAGCGCCGGCAGGGTCACTACGAGCAGGCGCTTACCACGCTGAAGAAGGCCAAGGCTCTGGCCTCGGATTCGCTTGAAATCGGCTTCAATGAGGCCTTGATCGACGACTCGCTCGGCCACTACGACGAAGCTGCGCAGACCCTGCAGAGCCTGGTGAAGCAGACCAACCATCCGGACGGCCAATACTCAGACGCGGAGAAGAACAATCGCTCCATCTTCCTCGACCGGCTGGCCAACGTGTACCGCGAGCAGAACAAGACAGACCAGGCGGTGCAGACCTACCAGCTGATGGTCGCCATGGGCGGGGACTACGCCGAGCGCGGGTACCAGGGCCAGGTGGATGCCTACCGCGATGCCAAGCAATACGATAAGGCAACCCAGGTGGCCCAACAGGCCGCGCTGGCCATGCCCAAGGACAAGAGCGTCCAGTTGATGCTGGCCGGGCAGCTTGCCGATACCGGCAAGCCGGAGGAAGGGATCAAGCTGGCCAAGGCGCAGCTCCACGGCAACGCCGGGCGACCGCGATGTGAACCTGGTACTGGCACAGATCTACACCCGGCTGCGCCGCTGGAAGGAAGCAGCCGACGAGATCGATGCGGCCGACGCGCTCTCCACCAAGCCGGACGACAAGATCTACATTTACTTTCTTGCGCGGCGCGCTCGATGAACGCCAGAAGCACTACGATTCCGCCGAAGAGCAATTCCGCAAGATCCTGGCCATCGACCCCAACAACAGCATGACCCTCAATTATCTCGGCTACATGCTGGGGGATCGTGGCGTCAAGCTGGATGATGCGCTGGCCATGGTGCAGAAGGCGGTGCAGCTGGATCCGCAAAACGGCGCCTATCTGGATTCGCTGGGCTGGGTGTACTTCAAGATGGGCCAGTATGCGCTGGCCGAAGCCAATCTGCGCAAGGCAAGCGAACGCATGTGGCAGGACCCGGCGGTGCACGACCACCTGGGCGAGCTTTACGAGAAGACAGGCCGCCTGAAGATGGCCGCCACGCAATGGGAGCAGAGCCTGCAGGAGTACGCCCGCACCGTGCCCGCGGATGCCGAGCCCGGCGACGTGAGCAAGGTGCAGAAGAAGCTGGATAGCGCGCGGGTGAAGCTGGCCAAGGAAGAATCGGCGGGCGCCAGCCCGAAGCAGTAGACGGTGACGGCCGAGCGCAGCTGCCGCCGAGATGCCTCGCGTTGCCGCCCGGCTGTGCTGTTCCGGACGACGCCGAGGGCACTGCTTGCCCAGCGGGAGCATCCCGAAGCGGCCCATCCCTATCGCACCCCTTTTCAGCGTGACCGGGCGCGGGTGATCCACGCGCGCGCATTTCGCCGCCTGGCGGGAAAAACGCAGGTCTTCACCCACCGCTACTCCGATCACTTTCGCAGCCGGCTCACCCACACCATGGAAGTGGCGCAGATCGCGCGCGCCATCGCCAGTGCGCTGAAGCTGAACGAAGACATGACGGAAGCGCTGGCGCTGGTGCATGACATCGGCCACCCACCCTTTGGACATGCCGGCGAGCGGGCGCTGGACGAAGCCATGCGGGAATTTGGCCTGCGCTTCGACCACAACCTGCATGCGCTGCGCATCGTTGAATACTTCGAGGTTCGTTATGCCGCCTTTCGCGGGCTGAATCTCACGCTCGGCGTGCGCGAAGGGATCGTCAAGCACTCGCGGAATTACTCCGCGGCCGAGCACCCGGAGCTGAGCGCCTATTTCCTTGACCAGCAACCGCCTCTGGAGGCGCAGCTTATCGATCTGGCCGATGAGATCGCCTACCTCACGGCCGATATGGATGACGGCATGGAGGCGGGGATGCTCCATCCGGAAGATCTCCGCACAGCATGTGCGCATCTTCGATCAATCGTTGCGCGCGGTGGAGCGTGAGTATCCCGCCGCCGCGGAAAAGCTGCTCTCCAACGAAGCCCTGAAGAGGATGCTGAATACGCTGGTGGGCGATCTTATCCGCGAGACTGCGCGCAGAGTCAAAGCCGCGGGTGTGACCACCCTGGAGGATGTCCGCCGCTCGCCGCAACGGCTGGTGGCGTTTTCCCCGGAGATCGAGGAGCTCCGGCGCGAAGCCAAGCAATATCTGTATGCCACGCTCTACAGCAGCGAGGAGTTGCAGCGAGACCTGCAGGAGGCGGCTATGGTGGTGCGGAATCTGTTTGCCTGCTGGGTGAACGATCCGTCGCTGTTACCGCCTGCCTACCAGTCCCAGGTCGCCAGCCAGGGCGTGCCGCGCGTGGTCGCCGACTATATCGCGGGGATGACGGATAACTACATCCTGCAGCAGTATGCCGACGGGCTTAAACAGCCGGGCGCCTAAAGGGTCCTGTTGCCAGGCATTCCCGGAACTCTCATGGGCTAAAGATTGTGATCTGAGCCGGATGGAGCGTGCCGGCGAGAAGATCGCGGAACGCTGTCAAGATTTCCATAAAACCTTCCCAACCGGTCCACGTGTGCTTCCGGCGCTAGACTCCGCACCAGGTTCTTCAGGCACGGGCCGACGATAAACCTGAAGCACGTGGGACCAGCGGAAAAGTTCCTTTTCGCGCAAGATAGATCGGATTGGCCACTTGCGCGTAACCCATGCGCACTCCAGTGATGCGGCCAACCTTGGCGCTAAGGTGCACACCGCAAGCATTCGAGATGTGAACGATCGACCCAAAAGCCGCCAACTGCCGGGAGAAATCCCAATCCTCGTACCAGCCATAGAGGGGAAGTGTCTCGTCGAAGCGAAGCTCATGCTCCCGGATGGGAGCCACGCGGAGGCACATATTGCATCCGTAGGCAAAGAAGGCTTGGGTTATCCGCTGCTCGCACTGCGCGCCGGTGTTGCCGGCCACAATCGACTTGGCTTGCTCCACTGTAAGGCCGGGTCCTTTCACATCGTCTGCCAGCACTCTACCGGTGGAAGCCACTACGTCCGGGATTCTCCACGAAAAAGCGCTCGGTGATCTCGCAGATAATGCGGATCAAGATAAAAATCATCATCGATGAAAAGCAAAATATCGCAGTCACGGGCCAGACTCAGGATCGCATTGCGCTGCCGGGTCAGCCCCAGCTCCGCCTGGATGAACGTGACGTGCTGGAAATCGAGCAGGGCGCATCGCCGACATCCGCTGGGTCCGCGTACGCCACGACGATCTTGTCCGGGCTGCCTCTTCTGGTTTGCCAGAAAGGCAATCGTCTCGGCAAGAATCGTGGGGCGTCCGCAAGTAGCAATACCCAAGACCAGCCTTGTTTGACCTTGGACGCCCGGCTGAGAGACGCAATTCGCAACGGTATTGCCTGGTGCTGGGTTTTCCATCATTCGTTCGTGCTCGCCTCACCGGTACTGGTGCTGGGCTGAACAAGCTTGCTCCGCCGCCCCTGCGCTTTCGATCATAACCGTCAAAGAGCGAAGCCGGTTGAGAGAACTGCAGATCCCTCGACTGCGCTCGGGATGACAAAGGTTACGGTGCAGCTTCCATCCAGAGCAGATGCTGGTTGAGAGAACCGCAGATCCCTCGACTGCGCTCGGGATGACAAAGGTTACGGCGCAGCTTCCATCCAGAGCAGATGCTGGTTGAGAGAACTGCAGATCCCTCGACTGCGCTCGGGATGACAAAGGTTACGGCGCAGCTTCCATCCAGAGCAGATGCTGGTTGAGAGAACTGCAGATCCCTCGACTGCGCTCGGGATGACAAAGGTTACGGCGCAGCTTCCATCCAGAGCAGATGCCGGTTGAGAGAACCGCAGATCCCTCGACTGCGCTCGGGACGACAAAGGTTACGGCGCAGCTTCCATCCAGAGCAGATGCTGGTTGAGAGAACCGCAGATCCCTCGACTGCGCTCGGGATGACAAAGGTTACGGCGCAGCTTCCATCCAGAGCAGATGCTGGTTGAGAGAACTGCAGATCCCTCGACTGCGCTCGGGATGACAAAGGTTACGGCGCAGCTTCCATCCAGAGCAGATGCTGGTTGAGAGAACCGCAGATCCCTCGACTGCGCTCGGGACGACAAAGGTTACGGCGCAGCTTCCATCCAGAGCAGATGCTGGTTGAGAGAACCGCAGATCCCTCGACTGCGCTCGGGATGACAAAGGTTACGGCGCAGCTTCCATCCAGAGCAGATGCTGGTTGAGAGAACCGCAGATCCCTCGACTGCGCTCTTTTATAATCGGGATGACAAAGGTTACGGCGCAGCTTCCATCCAGAGCAGATGCTGGTTGAGAGAACTGCAGATCCCTCGACTGCGCTTTTGTTTTCGGGATGACAAAGGTTACGGCGCAGCTTCCATCCAGAGCAGATGCTGGTTGAGAGAACTGCAGATCCCTCGACTGCGCTCTTATATATACGGGATGACAAAGGTTACGGCGTCAGCTTCCATCCGAGAGCAGATGCTGGTTGAGAGAACTGCAGATCCCTCGACTGCGCTCGGAGGTTGTGACTTTTTTGGTACGTCCTTCTGAATCAATGGAGTTGTTGGACGGCTGAAGTAGTAAGTAGAGACATGGTGAGCGGGGCGGTGAAAGGTGTAGTGAGTCAGGGTGCGGTTCGGTTGCGCAAGCCGGAGCGTAGTCAGGTGGGGATGGTATTGCAGTGCGCGGATGATCTGGTGGGATTGCTTCATCCAGTACGCACGGTGATGAGGGTGGTGGAGCAGCTGGATGTGACCGGTTTTTGTACGCCGATCCGAGCTCGGCAAGGAGTAGCGGGTCGAGATGCGACCGATCCGCGTTTGCTGGTGGGTTTATGGCTGTATGCCTGTGTACGAGGGATTGGTTCGGCGCGGGAGCTGGCGCGTCGATGCCAAGAGAGCGCACCTTTTCGCTGGCTGTGCGGCGGTGTAACCGTCAATCATCGTTTGCTGTCAGACTTTCGCACGGATCACGCAGATGCGCTGGACGACTTGTTTACCCAGGTGCTGGTGAGTTTGGTAGACAAGAAGTTGGTGCGGGTGAGTCGCATCAGCCAGGATGGGGTTCGGGTGCGAGTCAGTGCGGGGGGCAACAGTTTTCGTCGGGAAGAGCGTTTGCAGCTGCTGTTGGTGCAAGCCCAGCAGCAAGTGTTGGAGTTGCGCAAGCAGCTGGAGTCGCCGGGTCAAGCAGCGGCGATGACAGCGCGGCAGAAGGCGGCGCGTAGACGAGCGGCGGAGTCGCGGGAGCGTCGCGTGGAGCAGGCGATTGCGCAGCTGCCGGAGCTGAAGCAAAAGCAGGCAGAGGCGGCGCAGAGGGCTGGCCAGGGTAAGTGTGGAGAGCAGATTCGCGCCCGGCAGCCGCGTGTGAGCACGACGGATGCGGCCACGCGTGTGATGAAGATGGCCAACGGTGGTTATAACCCTGGGGTGAACGTGCAGTTGGCCACCGACACGGAAAGCCGTGCCATTTTAGGGGTGGAAGTCAGCAACGAGGGTTCCGATTCGGCGGGGTTGAGTGAACCCATGCGCCAGCAAGTGGAACAACGCACGGGTGGCAAGGTAGCGCAACACCTGGTGGATGGCGGCTACTTGCGCACCGAGGATATCGTGCAGGCGCACCAGCAAGGGGTGGAGTTGTTCGTCCCACCTAAGCCGGCAAGGAATCCGCAGAACCGGGGCCGGGAGTTGGAACCCAAGCCGGGCGACTCGGACGCGGTCCGGGCATGGAAGCAGCGCATGGCCAGCGAAGAGGGACAGAAAATCTACAAAGACAGAGCCGCCACCAGCGAAACCGTGAATGCCGACCTACGAACGTACCGCGGGCTGGTGCCGCTGACGGTGCGCGGGCTGGAAAAGATCACGTGCGTGGCGCTGTGGTGCGCCTTGGCGCACAACTTGGTGCATTTTGGAAAGGCATTACTAAGCTAAACCGGCCTGAAAAGACAAAGGAAACCGCCCCGGCAAGAAAATCGAAGCTACAAGCCCGGTTTGACACCGCACTTCGGCCACAATCTTCCCGCTGACCGTCCGCCACAGAGAAAATGCCTTACTCTCGCCGTCCAACTGAAGCGGAATTAAGTCACAACCTCTCGGGATGACAAAGGTTACGGCGCAGCTTCCATCCAGAGCAGATGCTGGTTGAGAGAACCGCAGATCCCTCGAATGCGCTCGGGACGACAAAGGTTGTATTGGTTCCGGCTGGCCTATCCCGCACCCCAAGGAGGAAGTTTGATCGGAGCAGCCCAGGCGGGCGCGCCCACGATATGAAGCTTTCTGCGATACACTTTTCCGCCGCCCGCAACATAGAGCGTATCGAAATCATGTCCGCCGAAACAGAGGCTCGCCGCCGGCGTTGCCGGGCAAAGGAAGAATCGCCGTGACTCGTCCATTGCGATCGAAGACCTGAACTCCCATTCGCGTGGCAACATAGGCTCGTCCGTCGCGATCCATGCCAATCCCGCCTGCGCCGCTGTCCTCTGCCCAGGCGGGAACATAGAAGTCATAGAACGGCTCCCGGGCATCGAGCGTTCCGTCGGATCGGACACGGTAGCTCAAGCCGGATGCGCGAGCTGCTCTGGGCGACGAACAGCCAGAGGCCATCGGGTGAAAGAGCGACCCCCGATGCTCCCTTCAGACCTTCGTCCAACCGCACCTTTTCTCCCGTTCGCCCGGATGAGCCATAGTTCTTTCCAATGCCCTCGCGTCACCGCATAAATGTCACCGTTATTGCGCACAGTCAGGTTGCGGATGTGAAGACCTTCGCCCAGGACCGTGCCTGGCCCATCGGCGGCGCTCCCCGTAACCTTCACCCCACCCTCGGCGCGCGCGAGATAGAGCTCCCCATCCGCTCCAAAGGCGAGCGCTGCAGCCCCTGCTGTCTGACCGCATTGGATTGGCTTCCCTTCGGCAACGATCTGCGAAATCACCGTCGGCCGGATAGAAAATCTGCCCCTGCGGATTGGCAGCCAGACTGGTTACAGATGCGCAGCCATCCGCGGCAACCTGCCAGTCTTCGCCCGGCTGCAGGATCGCCTTGAGGACGGGATTGCCCGGTTCCCCGCCTCGGATGGGCGCCGGCCAATCCCTCCAGAGCCAGCGCATCGCGTCAGGGAAGACGGCTGCAGCCTGGTTGCCGTTGTGTGTTCCCGCGCCCCAGGTATGGCGAACGTCATAGCCGGCAAACTCGAGCGCACGATTCATGGTCTGGTTCGACATCCACCAATCGCCCATCTCCGGGACCGCCGGGCCATTCATCGTGTACGCCGTCCTGCATGAAGATGCGCAGGGGTTTCGGCTCGGTCTTGCGCACCAGAACGTAGTACTGCTCTCCGCCGCGCATGCCTACATAGGTACCGATTGCGCTGAAGACACGCCGAAATGCATCCGGGCGCTCCCACGCCACGGTGAAGGCGGCGATCGCCCCGGTGCTTCCCCCGCCGATGGCGCGGTCGTTGGGGTCGTCTAGAAAGCGTGATCGCGCGCCCGTCAGGAGTGGTGATGTTGCTCCACTTGCGGGATCACTTCCTCGAGCAGAAAACGGGCGAGGCGGTCGTTGAGGCTGTCGAATTCGAAACTGCGATCGAAGCGAGGATTATCCGGCGGGCTGGCCGAAGCGACGACTCCAGGAGAAACACCGATGCCGATGGTGATCGGCATGGCATGCTGGGCGATGAGGTTGTCGAAAACGGTGGCGGCGTTGAAGCCGAGACCGTCCAGACCGACGTAAACACAAGCCGGTTTGTCCCCGTGGTACGCAGCGGGCACATAGACGGTGATGGTCCGCGATGTGCCCGGAAAGATCCTGGAGTCCGTCAACTCGAAAGTGAAGGTCTTTCCCGCCGGCAACAGAGGAATGGGGCTGTGAGTCCGGCCCCAATGGATAGTTATCGGATGGGGCGGCACGGTCTCTTCAATAACGGCGGTGGTGCGGAACCGCGGACCTGGGAGAAAGCCAGCAGAGCGCCGAGTAAGACGAGCGCTGCACTCAGCAAGCCAGTTGCGTATCTGCAGCAGATTCTTCATCGAAAGAAGCCAATCCTTGCAAGCGATTTAAGGGAGGGCATAGCCGAGAAGCTCCTGGTCGCTTGGCCTTCGCAGTCGGGATCCGTTGCTGACGAAATGATCGTGGCCGGAGTTGCAACGGTAAAGAGCGACCAGCTTGAGACCCGCAACCGGCTTAGAGTAGCCGTAACCATTCGATGCCGAGGATGCGATAGCCTTCGCAGGCAGCTATCGAGGGAGACGAAATAGTCCGTGGACCCGCCCTTACAGCTATAGAATCGGGACGGTGGCGCCCTGTTGCGGGCTTTGATAAAGATGCCCCAGGGTAAATTGCAGAGAAAAGCCGCCATTGGGATCGATCCAACCGGTCGTGACCTCATGCACGGTGTTGTTGAAATATCGATTGAGCGCGCTCAAGGGATGGCCTGGCGCCCAGGCAGCCGAGGATATATTCCAGTTTGCGATGTCCGCCGATGAACCGGCGAGCGGCGGGAGATGCATTCCACGGCGGTGGCGGATTCGATATGGAGGTGTACATCTCTATCGTGGGATACGAGCCGACATCAGATTGCCATACGGGTCGCGCAGGAAACCGGGGAGAAAATTCGATTCGTAGCCGGTCAGGTTCGTGTCGACTGTCGTGAGCAGCTGCCACGGAGTGGCTCCCGTTAAAAGGGAAGCGTCGGGAATCCGGTACAGCTCGATGCCGTACTGACCCCGCTCCACCACCCCTCCTGTGGTCGACGGATTCACGAGTGGGAAGGTTGAAGCCGGCGTACCAATAACCGTTCTCCGGGTCATAGGCCATGTCACCCCAGGTCGGTGCGGGTTGTTTGGGTCCAGCCCGTTGGTGGTCAGTGTGCCCAGCGTACGAAAGTGCACTCCATCGCTGGAGATCGCTTCCACATGGTGGAAGTAGAAGCTCCAGTCCTCATAGAACATCCGGATCGCTGCACCATGGTCGCTGTTATAGACCGCCGGTTGGCCGACGCCGTAACCGCTTGCGTTTCCGGGGAGATGATCGGCTTGAGGATATTTCTTCCAGGCAATGCCGTCGTTGGAAAAAGCAACGCCGATTGATTGTTGTTTCCCTGCGACGAGTGGCGAGGCAACGTAGTACATGGCATAGCGTATAGGTCTTGCCATCGCCGAGCGGATTGGCGAAGGAGCCCCGAACGACCTTCGGGTTGCAGGTGTATACCGAATCCCACGCGCACGGGGTTTCGCCCAGTACGGGCACTGGCCCATAGTGCGCCTGGTTGGAAAGGTCGATGGACTCATACTGGATGGTGTCGGAGTATCTGCGTTCGTGTCGGAGGGATTGTAATCCCCGCCACACCACCAGACCTGCCGCAGATTGCCGGATTGTATGACGGACGGAGAATAATCGTAGAGCTGCGATTCTTCCGGCGATAGAACCGGGGGCAGGGGAGCAAAGTGAACGCCGCAACCCGCTGCACGCAAGCGCCAGTCCCATCGCGAGCAAGGTTCTCATCAATCCGCGTATCTGAGCCATGGTCCAGCTACTGAACCTTGCCCTGGGGCCGCAGTTTGCGCAGCTCCTGCGCGCACTCCACGGCATTCAACGCCGAGAGTTCGAGGTTGTCGGCGGAAGCCCAAAGCCATAACCGCCGCGACTGCGAAACGCCCTCCTCATCGAAGCGGACTCGGACCGAAACATCCTGGTCGCCGATGGAGTTGAGGTTGCCGGGCGCATCGGCATCGCCAAGGATCACCTCCACGTGAGGAGCGGAAAGGCGTCGCCTCAATCTGCTCCAGCGTCACCTGCCGCTCGTACTCCACGGCGATCGAAAACGTATGACCATGGAAGACGGGCACATGGATCAGTTGCAGCGAAAGCTGCGGCAGCCGTCCGCCGGAAAGCAGCGCATAGTGGCGCCGGATGCGCGCTTCGCTCTCCGCCAGGCTGACCTTGGCGGCTTCCCCAAACGCGGCGACGGTGTTGAAGGCCACCTGGACGTCGTATACCTGGGCGGGATACTCTGAAACGAAAGCAGCGTCACCGTCTGCTGGTGCAACTCGTCCAGCGCAGCCTGGCCATACTCCGAAGCCGGTTCCAGTACGGTGGCGGAGACCTGGCGAATGGCCCCGGCGCGCTGCAGACGCTCCAGCAGCAGGGCGAGCACCAGCGCAGCAGGGTGAGCCGAAACGACGGCCGGCGTATGCAGATTGGGCGCGCCGGCAACGGCCGCTTCGCCCATCGCCTCCTGCACCCAGGGTGCGCACACCAGCACGCCGGCTTCGCCCTCCAACGCCGGCGGAAAGATCGACGATGCTGGAGCCGGCCCGCTGCGCGGCTTGCCAATGGCGGCGGGTTAACTCCGCCGTCCCGGCGAAAAACGTGAAATCGATGCGCTCAAACGAGTCGGCCGTGATGGGCTGGATAAAGGTCATCTCATCGCCCACCGCTTCCAGTTGTCCCAAAGCCTGCTGATCGTCCATCAGCACGAACTCGGAGGCGGCAAAGCTCGACTCGGAAAGTGCTTCGTTGAGCTGTTTGCCGCGAATGGAAGCGGCGCCAACAATCGCAATACGGTAGTTGGTGGTCATCAATCGACTTGCCTGCTCATGGATGAACGGGCGGTTGGGATGGAGGGTGCAACGCAGGGAGCGGAGGCCTCGCTAGCACACTGCCTCGGGGCTCGTGGCAGCCGGCGGGCGGCTTTGTGGCGGCGCTGCCAGGAGTAGGCTGCACGAGCGAAGATGCCGGAAAACATATAAAAGAAGGCCAGCAGCGAAGAGAACGATCTGGGAGAAAAATACGGTGGCGTAGATCGCCAGTCCCATCAGCACGATCCGTTGAAAAGGATGGCGATCGGCGAGGTTGATTTCTTTTCCGCTCCAGAAGCGCCAGGTACTGACCATCAGCAGGCCAACCAGCAAGACCAGCATCATCCACATGATGGCCACCCGCCAGTTGGGCACCGGCGTTCCGGAAAAGAAATGGACCACGGCGGCAATCACGCCGGCGGCCGCGGGAATGGGCATGCCGACAAAGTATTTTCGCCCTGGGCGGCCGGGATTCGTGGGCAACAGGTTGGCGCCGATGTTGAAGCGCGCCAGGCGGCCGGCGCCGCAGAGCAGAAAAAGAAAGCAGACGAATGCGCCCCACTGCACCACGTGCTGCCGCCGCACGGGATCCATGGCCGTGGGAAGCATCTGGAAGCCCCAGGTGAAGGCCAGGAGGCTGGGAGCGACGCCGAAGGTAATCACATCCGCCAGCGAATCGAGTTCCTTGCCGAAGTCGCTGGTGGTTTTGGTCATGCGCGCGATGCGGCCATCGATGGCGTCAAAAGGGATGGCAAAGCCGATGGCCAGGGCGGCATAGTCGAAATGCCGCGGCTCCTGCACCGATCCCTGCAGACTTTGCGTAATGGCGAAGTAGCCGGCGGCGATATTGCCTGAGGTGAAGAGCGACGGCACGATATACATGCCCCGGCGCAGCCGGCCCCTTCTCTTGCGCTCGGCGCGGCTGCGTCGAGAGCCTCGGCGTGCTTCAAGCGAAACTCTCCGCCAGAACGTCGAGCGACGGCTCGTCCTGCGGCCGGCTGGATATCGGCCAACACGGAAGCGCCTCCCTTGACCCGCTGCCCGAGAGCCACGCGGACGTGCGCATGGCCAGGCAACAGAACGTTCACCCGGGAGCCGAACTTGATCAGGCCGACACGCTGGCCGCGCTCCACAAAATCGCCTACCTTGAAAGCGGAAGACGATGCGGCGCGCCAGTATCCCGGCGATCTGGCTAAAGGTCACATCGAACTCATCCCCCTGCACGGTCACCACATTCTGCTCGTTCTTTTCGGCTGACTCGGGGTTGAGGGCATTCAGGTGCTTGCCTTTCTGGTACCGGACCTCGCGCACCGTGCCGGCAATGGGCGAGCGGTTGACATGAACATCGAAGACGCTGAGGAAGATACTCAAGCGGATACGCTCTCCAGCCGGCGTTTGAATGCGCGCGACCTCGGTGATCTTGCCATCCGCCGGCGAAACCACCAGGCCTGCCTCGACCGGCACCGGACGCTGGGGATCGCGAAAGAACCAGAAAAAAAAGCATGCCAGCAGAAACGGCACGACTGCCCAGATCCAATTCCCGGTTACCAGCAATACCAGAACGGCAGCCGCGATAAACCCAAAACCATAGAAATATCCGTCACGCACCATGTATGAGACCAAACCCTTGGAGAATTATAGAGGTGACGGTGGTTGGCGACACCAATGGCGCCTGCAGCAGCACCGCGTCTTCGACTGGAGCAGAGTAATAGGCGCGGCGGACCCCCACGGCGGAGAAGCCGTGGCGCTGATAAAGCGCGAGCGCGGCGGCGTTCGATGCCCGCACCTCCAGGCGGATGCTGGACGCCCCGGCGTTGGCCGCCCAGGCCATGCAGGCGCCGATCAGGGCGCTCCCAATGCCCTGCCGGCGATACTTCTCGTCAACCACCAGGCCCTCCACTTCGGCCGCGGTTTCCTGAGGTAACCAGCTGGCCACGGCAAAGCCGGCCAGGTTGCCGTCGCTCAGCGCAACCAGGGCGCAGCGGGTCAGAGCGGGTCCGACGGCGGCGGGCGAGCAGTATCTGTTCGTAGTCGCGCCGGGTCCAGCGCGGGGCCTCGACGGATCTCGCCGGCGAGCACTAGCACGTCGATCGAGGTCCTGCGCCGCCATGGCGCGGACGCTGAAACTCACGTCGCAACCCCGGCTCTGGCGGCACGCAAAACCTCGGCGTCGGAGCGGCGGAGATAGTTTGCCTGCAGGGTTTCGGCGTCATCAAATTTGCCCGCGCGAAAGCGGCCCAGCGCGAAACGGAGCGCCTCGGCAGCGTCGGGAGGTTGCACGTAGACCGGCCCGCAGATAGCCAGGGCGGCACAAGCGCTGGTGGCCGCGGAGGCATCCCCGGCACGGCTCTCATCGCAAACCAGCACCCCCGCTCCGGGCTGCTTGGCCAGCGCCACCGTCTCCTCTCCGCTCAGAAGCACTTCTCCCAGGTTGTTGCCGTTCTGGTATTCGCCCACGTAGTACTCACCCCGGCCCGCGTCCACGGCGGCGAGCACATGGGGCAAGCCGCTGGCGCCGGCCAGCAGCGCCAAACGGGAGACCGCAATCAGGGGGATGCCGGCGCCTTCGGCCAGGCCTTTGGCGGTGCTTAGACCCACCCGGATGCCGGTGAAACTGCCCGGCCCGTTCACCACCACGATGGCCTCGATATCGCGCAGCGTCGCGTGCTGGCTCTCGAGCATGGCGGCGATCTCGGGAATCAGGCGCGCCGAATAGGTGCGCACCGCGAGCTCGGCAGTGGCGACAATCTGGATCTCATTCGTGCCGGCCACGCCAAGAGCCACGCTGGCCGTGTTTCCGCAGGTATTCAGGGATAGAAGCATAGGGCGCCTTAAACCGCGGAAATCGGATCCTGGCAGATTTCCAGCAGCACGCCGTTCGCAGCCGATGGATCCACCAGAAAATGAAGCCGGCCGCCGGCGCCGATCTCGATTTCATCGGAGATGCAGCCGGACGCCCGCCTGCTTCATCTCTTCGAATGTGCCCGAAATGTCGTCCACGTGGAGCGCCAGGTGGTGCAGGCCTTCGCCGTGCTGCGCCAGAAACTTGCCTACGGCCGTCCCCTTATCCAGTGGTTCGAGCAGGCGCAGGCGGCTCTCTCCCAGCGGAATCATCACGCTGCGCACGCCTTCGTCCTCCTCTTCTTCCTCCAGCACCGTGAGACCGAGGGCCTCATACAAGCGCCGGGCCTGCTCAATACTGTTGACCGCAATGCCCAGGTGGTCGATCTTTGCCATCTTTCTCTCCTCGCTGTAGCAGTTGCTCCACCAACTCGCGGTACCAGCTGGTAGGGATCCTGTTGTCTGCGCACGACCTGGTGGCCGATCGCCGCCAGCGCCTGGTCGCTCAGGCCATGTCCGCGCATGGCGCGCAGCAGTTCATGGCGCACCATTTCCATCACCCGCGCTCGCCAGTGCGCCTCCCGCCGGGCGGTAAGCCTTCCGTCCTCTGCCAGCCACGACCAGAATTTGTCCACTGCCTGTTCCAGTTCTTCGATGCCGGCGCCAGTGGTGGCGATGGTTCGGACCACGGGCGGAATCCAGCTTCCGTGTTGCGCCGCCAGCGACTGCATCGATCGCACTTCTTTTTCCACCCGGTCGGCGCCGTCGCGATCGCTCTTGTTGACCACGAAAATATCGGCAATCTCCATAATGCCGGCCTTGATGCTCTGCACATCGTCGCCCATGCCGGGCACCAGCACAACGATGGTGACGTCGGCCAGGCGCACGATGTCGATTTCATCCTGGCCGACGCCCACGGTTTCGAGCAGCAGGCGCTGCTTGCCGCTGGCCTCGATCACGGCGGCAACATCCGCCGAGGCGCGGGCGAGGCCGCCCAACGAGCCGCGGGTCGCCATGCTGCGCATGTAGAAGCCGGGATCGGCATCGTGCTCCCGCATGCGGATGCGATCGCCCAGGATGGCTCCGCCGGTGTAGGGGCTGGTGGGGTCGACGGCAACCACTCCGACGGTCGCCTGTTGCGCGCGGTATCGGCGAGCGAGCCCATCGACCAGCGTGCTCTTACCGGCGCCGGGAGAGCCGGTGATGCCGATGCGCATCGCGGAGCCGCTATAGGGAAAGCAGCAGGAAAGAATCTGCCGCGCGGATGGCGCGTCATCTTCCACCAGCGAAACTGCCCGCGCCAGCGCGCGTACGTCTCCCTGGCGCATGCGCCCGATCAGCTCCACGACGTCACCGCTGTCGATCTTCATCCCTCCCGATCATACGATTGCTCGGAAGATGAACTGCAGATCGCCTCCACTGCGCTTCGCTCCGGATACAAGGGACGACAGGTGATCCGTATCGAGCTCGTTCTTCGCGACGATATGGAGCACCCGTCAGTCGTTGATGAGCGAGGGTTTCGCAATTAAACGTCTACTTGTTCAGGATCTCGCGGGCAATGATCAGGCGCTGAATTTCGCTGGTGCCTTCGCCGATGGTGCAAAGCTTGACGTCGCGGTAGAACTTCTCCACCGGATAGTCCTTGATGAAGCCGTAACCCCCGTGAAGCTGCACCGCCTCATCGCATACCCTCACCGCTACTTCGCTGGCCATCAATTTGGCCATGGAGGATTCAAGCGTGGTCTTCTGGCCGGCATCCTTCATCACCGCGGCGCGCAGCGTGAGCAGCCGCGCGGCGTCGAGCTGGGTCGCCATATCGGCAAGTTTCCACTGAATCCCCTGAAACTCCGAGATCGCCTTGCCGAACTGGTGGCGCTGCTTCACATAGCGGCGCGCGGCGTCAAAGGCCCCGCGCCCGATGCCCAGCGAAAGCGCAGCGATGGAGATGCGGCCACCGTCGAGGATACGCATGGAGTCGATAAAGCCCTCCCCCTCCTTGCCCAGCAGATTTTCGCCCGGGATCTCGCAGTCCTCAAAAATAAGCTCAGAGGTATCGCTGGCGCGGAGGCCAAGCTTGTTCTCCTTCTTGCCCGGCGCGAAAGCCCGGAGTTCCCTTCTCCACCACGAAAGCCGAAAGGCCGCGCGTGCCCTGACTCTTATCCGTAACCGCGATGATGACAGAAACATCGGCATAGTGGCCGTTGGTGATGAACGTCTTGTTCCCGTTCAGCACCCAGCGGTCGCCTTTGCGTACGGCGGTGGTGCGGGCGCTTCCGGCGTCGGAGCCGGAACCAGGCTCGGTCAGTCCCCAGGCGCCAAGCCATTTGCCGGATGCCAGCAAGGGAATGTACTTGCGCTTTTGCTCTTCGTTGCCGGCGACAAAAATGTGGTTGGTGCAGAGCGAGTTGTGCGAGGCCACGATGATCCCGATCGAGCCATCGACGGCCGAAAGCTCTTCCACCGCGAGCGCGTAGTCCACGTAGCCCAGACCGGCGCCGCCAAGTTCTACCGGGAAGATGACGCCCATCAGGCCCATCTCGCCCAGCTTCTGCACCACCTCGAGCGGGAACTCGCTGGCTTCGTCCCAGCGCATGACATTGGGAGCGATTTCGCGCGCGGCGAAATCGCGAATCTCCTTGCGCAACTGCTCCTGCTCCTCGGTCAGGGCAAAGGAATGGGTCGGGGAAGGGTGGTATCGGCTGCGTGGGCACTCATTGCGTGGGCTCCGGTCTGCTTGAGACGTGTCACGCTCATCGAGTAAACCTTGATCTATCACCCGGTCTCACAGCACGCTGAGCGCCTGCTCAAGATCCTCGAGCAGATCATCGGCATCTTCAATACCAGCCGAGATGCGCACCATGCCGTCGGTCAGGCCGATCTTGGCCCGGCCTTCTTCGCCGAGCGCCGCATGCGTCATGGTGGCGGGATGCGAGATCAGCGTCTCCACCCCGCCCAGCGATTCGCCGACGGTGCATATCTTGAGCCGGCGCAGCACCGCATTGGCCTTCTCTAAAGAACCGGTCTCGAAAGTAATGAGCGCACCGAAGCCCGACATCTGCCGCTGGGCAAGCTCATGCTGGGGATGGTGCGGAAGGCCGGGATACAAAACCGGCGGGATCTTCGGGTGGCCGGCGAGGTAGTCGGCGACCGCACGGCCATTCACTTCATGCTGCTTCATGCGCACGGCCAGCGTCTTGACTCCGCGCAACACCAGAAAGCACTCGAAGGGGGAGAGAATGCCTCCGGTGCATTTCTGCACGAAGGCAAAGGACTCTTTGTGCTCCGGAGTGGTCCCCACCAGAACGCCCCCCAGACCATCGCTGTGGCCATTGAGAAACTTGGTGGTCGAGTGCATGACGATATCCGCGCCCCACTCCAGCGGCCGCTGGAAGTAGGGCGACATGAAGGTGTTGTCGACGCTCAGATCGATCGCCTGACCCGCCTGCGCCGTTCATGACAGATATCGGCGATGGCGCGAATGTCGGTGATCTGCATCATGGGGTTGGTCGGGGTTTCAATATGCACCAGCCTGGTGGTGGGCTGGATCGCCCGCCGCACCTGCTCCACGTCGGTGGTGTCGACGTAGGTGAAGAGGATGCCGTAGTTGGCAATGATCTGGTCGAAAAGCCGCGGCGTTCCCCCGTAGACATTGGATCCGCAGATGACGTGGTCGCCGGTCTTGAGCATGGTGACCAGGGCCGCGATGGCCGCCATGCCGCTGGAAAAAACGTGCGCCGAAGCGCCCCCTTCGAGCGAAGCCAGGTTTTCTTCGAGCGCCGTGCGCGTGGGATTCGAAACCCGGGAGTATTCGTATCCGCGGTGCTTACCGATCTCCTCCTGGGCGTAGGTGGAGGAGGCGTAAATAGGCACGTTGACCGCGCCGGTCAGCGGATCGGCAGGCTGGCCGTCGTGGATGGCGCGGGTGGAAAAGCCGTGGCGGCTGGTGCTCACAGACCGCCCTCGAAGATCTTTTTCGAAAGGTAGCGCTCGGCGGAATCGGGAATGATGGTGGCCACCCGCTTCCCTTCGCCCAGGCGGACAGCGATCTGCACCGCTGCATCCACGGCGGCGCCGCCACTCGAGCCGGCGAGCAAGCCTTCCTCCGCCGCCAGCCGCTTGACCATGGCGAAGGCTTCCGGGTCATTGACCACAATGATCTCGTCGCACCACTCGCGGTCGAAGGTCCGGGGAATAAAGGAAACGCCGATCCCCTCCACCTTGTGGTGGCCCGGCTCACCCCCCTGCAGGACGGAGCCCTGGGTCTCGACGGCGACGGTGAGAATGGCCGGGTCCTGTTCCTTGAGAAAGCGAGCGACGCCGGAGAAAGTGCCGCCCGTACCGACGCCGGCGACAAAGGCATCCACCCGGCCCTCCATCTGCTCCCAGAGCTCGCGGGCCGTGGTGTGCATAGTGGAAGTCGGGATTGGCGGGATTTTCGAACTGCAGCGCGGCAAACGAGCCCGGGGTTTCCGCGGCCATGGCGCGGCAGCGGCGGATGGCGCCAGACATGGCCTCTGCCTCCGGAGTGCGGATCACGGTGGCGCCAAAGCCACGCATGAGGATGCATTTCTCTTCCGCAAAGCCTTCGGGCACAAAGAGCACGACCTTGTAGCCGCGATGCACGCCCACCAGGGCAAGCCCCACCCCGGTATTGCCGGCGGTCGCCTCGAGGATGGTTGCGCCCGGCTGCAGCAGACCACGCCGTTCGGCGTCCAGAATCATGCCCAGCGCGGCCCGGTCCTTGACGCTGCCGCCGGGATTGAAGAACTCGAGTTTGGCGTAAACATCGGCCGCCCCGGCGGGCACCACCCGGTGAAGGTGCAGCATGGGGGTGGACCCCATCAACTCCGTCACATCTTCGGCGACATGCAGCGCGCGCGCTGCAACCTCACGAGTAAAAAGGGTCATAGGCCAACTGACAAGTGTAGCAGCCGGGAATTCAATTGGATGCCGCCTGGTGACCCGTTGTTGCGGCGCCGCGCTGCGCCTTCTTGATGTTCGGGTAGTAGCCGGTCTTGGTGCGGACGATCAGCTTGTTGTATCCCTTGGCCTTCGCCTCCACGTGAACCGTGCGGAAGCCGCCCTGGCTGATGGGCTTGGTGGAGTGATAGCCGATGGTGTACTGCTCGCGGATATCGCTGCGCCACCTCTCCGGCAATCTCATCCACCTGGTCCAGATTCTTGGGGAAGAAGGAGATCCCGCCGGTCTCATTGGCCAGCATTTCCAGCGCCCGCTTGGCGCGACGGGCCTCCCGGCCGCCGCCAGTGTCGTCGTAGAGCAAGCCCAATCGAATAAACGATCGGCCCCTGCAGGTCCTGAATGCGGCGCACCGTTTCCTCGAGCGTGGTGCTCGAAGCATTGTCTTCTCCGTCGGTGATGACCAGCAGAACCTGCTTGGGGCGCTTGGCATTCTTGGTGAGGTAATCGGCCGAGGCCATGATGGCGTCGTAGAGGGCCGTGCCGCCCTTGGAATCGATATGCGAGAGGCCGTCGCGCAGCTTGTTGACGTTGGAAGTGAAATCCTGATCGATGTACGCCTCGTCGGAAAAATTCACCACGAAGCTCTCGTCATCCGGGTTCGAGTAGTGCACCAGATCGAGGGCAGCGGTATTCACCGCCTGGCGCTTGGTGCGCATGGAGCCGGAGTTGTCGACCAGAATGCCCAGCGATATGGGAATGTCCTGGTGCTGAAACGAGGTAATGGTCTGCGGCACGCCGTCTTCGGAGACCTTGAAGTCGTCCTTGGCCAGGGTGTTCACCATGTGCTGTTTGTCGTCCAGCACGGTGGCGTTCAAGACCACTTCATCGACGTTGCGCTGCAGGGTATATCTGCCCATTGTCACGGCCGATGCACCGTGCCGGATTCTGGGCTGCCTTGGGCGGCGCCGTTTCTCGGCCCGTCGGGCGAGGCGACGGGGTCACGGTCGACATTGAGCGGCTGCTGTTTTTCCGGCTGGACGGCGAGGCGGCAGATGCCGGAGGAGCCAGCCTGCGCCACGGCCGGGAGCCGGCAAGCTGCAAAGCAGGAAGATCGGTAGAATGAACAGCCATCTACTGCAAGGGCGCATAGTATCCGGTACGGGCGTGAACGGTAAGCTGGGGCAGCCCCTCGGGCGGAACCAGCTTTACCTTCAATTTACGCCACTTCCCGTCCCGTTTGGCATCCTCCGACCTATACCCAAGCACGTATTGGTTGCGTAACTCGGCACTGATCTTGGTGGCGATGTCGGCCATATCGGCAAGATCGTCCACCCGGAAGAGCTGGCCGCCGGTCTCCTCGCTCACGTCGTGCAGCAGAATCGGCCCCAGCTGCTCTTCGCGCGTGGGAGCGTACTGGTCGAAGATGCCGATGGAATAAATCTGCACGTCGGACTCGCGCACCACGGCGCGCACTTCGCTCTCGGTATAGCGGCTGCGGTTGTCGCCCCCATCGGAGACCACCAGCAGCGCCTTGCGCTCGTTCTTGGCCTGCTTCATCTTGTTCAAGCCGAAATAGATGGCGTCCAGCAGCGCGGTCCGATGCCCGGGCTTGACGGTGAGCAGGCGAGCCTCGATGTTGTCGACATTGTTAGGTGAAATCCGTGATCAGCTCGGGCCGGTCGTTGAAGCCGATGACAAAAAATTCGTCCTGCGGGTTGGCGGTGCGCAGAAACTCCAGGATCGAGTTCCGGGCGCGGTTGATCTTGTCCGTCATGCTGCCGCTCAGGTCAAAGATGATCCCGATCGAGACCGGCGCATCCTCGGAGGAGAAGCTCTTGATCTTCTGCAGAGCATTGTTCTCGTAGACGAAAAAATCCTGCCGCTCCAGACCGGTGACCAGACGGTTGAGCGGGTCGGTGACGGTAACCGGCACCAGCACCAGGTTTACGTCGACCCGCATGCGCTCGTTGGGCCGCGCGCATGAGCGCCTTCTTGCCCTCCAGCGGAGCCGGGAGTTTGTCGTCGACGGCGTTTGGCGTCTGCGGGCCGACGATGGGCGCGGCGGGCGCCGGCGGCGGAGGCTTGACGTGAACGTCGTTCAGCGGATCCTGGGCCCAGCAAACCTGCGAGAGCGCAAGCCAAAGCCAAGTGCAATGGCAATCTTCACCGTCATCCACGCGCCCAGCCTTCTTGCGGCCGTTGTGTGAAAACTCGGAATGGGCCCAGCGCAACCATTTATCCCCATTCTGCGCTCGATGGAGAGCGCCATAGTCCCAGCCCTCGTGTCTCCGGATTTCCTGAGCGTGGCACCAGCCAGAGGATGTGCGGCTTTCTTGACGGAAAGGCGCATACAGTTCGGCCGCCCCACCAAGCTCCACAGGAAATCCGGGTCCCAGTGTTCGTGTGCAGGATGGTAGCACGTCAGCATTAAACCTGCGTTCGCCTTATTCAGACTGCGGATTTACGATATGGCTACCATCGCTTATCGGGTGTTGCCTCCCATGGGACGGGCAGCGTCAGGAAGCGACGGCGAGGCTGTTCCTGGTCAGGTACAATCTGGCAGGTATAAGAGAGCAAAGCAATTGGCAGCGCAGGCTGAGGTTGCCGATGTCTGGAGCTGGACCCCAAAGCATGGCCCGCATTTATCCCTTTCGCGCATTGCGCTACAACCCGAGCATGGTCCGCGTGGAAGACGTCGTAACCCAGCCCTACGACAAGATTACCCCGGCGATGCAGCAGGCTTACTACCAGCGCAGCCTCTACAACCTGGTCCGCATCATCCTGGGCTTGCCCGAGCTCTTCGACGAACCCGGGAGCAACGACGTCTACACCCGCGCGGCACGGGATTTCGCGGACTGGCGCCGCATGGGGATTCTGGCCCAGGAAAAGGACGCCTGCATCTTCGCTTACTCGCAGCGTTTTACCGTGCCGGGCGGAGACGGAGAGGTTCACGAGCGGCGCGCCTTTATCGCCCTGGGCGAGGTATGCGATTACAGCCAGCAGGTGGTCTTCCGCCACGAACAGACGCTTTCCAAGCCTAAGTCTGACCGGCTGAACCTGCTGCGCGCCACGCGGGCGCACTTCGGACAGATCTTCATGCTCTATTCGGATCCGGCGCTGACCGCGGAAAAGATCCTGTTTTCCGGCACGCACGGCGCCCGAGATCGAAGTGACCGACGAATATGGCGTGACCCACCGGGTGTGGAAGGTCAGCGACATGAGCACCATCAACATCCTGCTGGGGGCGATGGAGGATAAGAAGCTCATCATCGCCGACGGTCACCACCGGTACGAGACGGCCCTGGCCTATTCGCTCGAGCATGCCCCGCCAAGCGTCGCCCGGACGGAGCGGAACCTGGCCAACACCACGCCCCAGCCCGCCTACCCGGAAGCTGCCGTCATGATGACCTTCGTCAACATGGACTCGGCCGGCATCACCATCCTGCCCACCCATCGGGTGGTCTTTGGGCTCAAGGATTTCTCGCCGGCGGCGTTTATCGAGCGGGCGCAAGGAGTTTTTTGACATTCAGCCCGTGACCGCGGACGATGCGGTCGCAGCTGACCAGGCTGCTGGCCCGCCAACCGGGTACGGCCTTCGTCGCCGTCACCAAGCTCGGCTACCACCTGCTCACGGCCAAGCCCGAAGCGGTCGCCCAGGCGCTGGCTAAGCTTCCCGAGCGGCAGCGCCGGCTGGACCTGGCGCAGTTGCACTCCCTGGTGCTGGAGCAACTGCTGGGCATTACCCCGGAGGCGATTCGCGAGCAACGGAACCTGCGCTATGTGCGCGATGCCGGCGAAGCCATGGAGCAGGTTGCACGCGGGGAGGCGGACGTGGCCTTCCTGACCAATCCGATCACCCTGGGTCAGTTGCGCGAAGTCGCCTTCGCCGGCGATGTCATGCCCCAGAAGTCGACCGACTTCTATCCCAAACTGCTGAGCGGTCTTGCCATCTATGCGTTGGATTGAGGAGCGCTGCCGCGCCTGCCTCGCAATTGGTCTTGTTCTGGCGCCTCTGCTCGCCGGTGCGCCAGGCAACTCCAGCCGCCGTCCAACCTCCGCCGGCACCTCCGCCGGCCCAGCCCTCGGTTGCTCAAGCCGGCGCCGCGCTTTGTGGTGGTGATCGACGCCGCCCATGGGGGCGCCGACAGCGGAGCGCGCTTGTCCGACCACCTGCTGGAAAAAGACCTGGTGCTGACGCTTTCGGTGCGGTTGCGCTCCATGTTGAGCGCGCATGGCATTTCTGTGGTCACCACGCGGGAGTCCGATAGCGCCATCCCGGCGTTGAACCGCGCCGAGACGGCCAACCACGTGGGTGCGGCCGCCTGCATCACTCTGCATGCCACCACCAGCGGCAGCGGAGTCCATCTCTTTACCTCGTCCCTGACGCAAATCCCGCTGACCCGCTTTCTGCCCTGGGAGACCGCCCAGGGCGCCTATGCCGAGCAGAGTTTGCGGCTCTCCTCGGAGTTCGATTCCGCGATGACGCATGCGGAGATTCCGGTGACCCTGGGCCGCACGGCGCTTGCAGCCGCTGGACAGCTTCACCTGCCCGGCGGTAGCGGTGGAGTTGTCGCCGTTGAACGACTCCGGGAAGGTGACCGCGCTCTCCGACCCTGGGTACCAGGACCGGATTGTGGCGGCACTGGCCGCAGCCGTCGAACAATGGCAGCGCGACTGGAGGCAACAACCGTGATCTCCCGCGGACAGCGCATCTTGTTCTGGACTCTGCTGGTCAGCTCGGTGCTGATGTCGGTGGTCCTGCTGCGCATGCGGGAGCGGGCGCATGGACCGCCTGCTCGCTTCCGCCGAGACCATGCCGCTCAATCCTCCGGCCGGCACGCCCGGTGCAGAGTGTAACCATGATGATTGCCAATGATATGGACGGGTCGCTGCAGCCCGGCAACCCAGAACCTGGCCCTGCCGGTCGATGCCAACGCGCGCGCGCATGTGATTCTGCAGCACCTGATCCTTGACTACGCGCGGCCCAACTCCAAGCACCCGATTGCGGCCAACAAAGGCGTGAACGAGATCTTCTTCATGACCCTGCCGCTGGAGGCCAACCAGGTCGTGCCGGGCACCGATGGCCATCGTCGACCTGAGCGGATCGTTTGTCGACGCCCACCCTTCCGGCATCGAGCCGGAGACGCTCACCCTGCTTTCGATCATCGGCACCCTGCACGCCAACTTTCCCCAGATCTCGCAGGTGCGTTTTCTGGTGGATGGGCAACAGCGCGACACACTCGCCGGGCATGCCGATCTGACCCGGGTCTATCTGGCTTCCGATGCCCCGGGAGTGAAGCATCTGTGACGACGGGCGCTTGAAGATCGGCGTATTCGATTCCGGTTTCGGCGGCCTGACCGTGCTGCGGGCGCTGCTGCCTTTGCTTCCCGGAGCGGAGTTCCTCTACCTGGGCGACACGGCGCGGCTGCCGTATGGGTCCAAGTCGCGCGCGACCATTGTGCGCTATGCGCTTTCGAGCACCCGCTTTCTGCTCGACCAGGGCGCGGATTTTCTGGTGATCGCCTGCAACACGGCCAGCTGCGCTGGCCCTGAAAGAGATTCGCGATGTCGACCGCGGTGCCGGTTCTGGGCGTGATCGAGACCGGGGCCAACGAGGCGCGCAGCCGGTCGAAGACGCGGAGACATCCTGGTGATCGGCACCGACGCAACCATCGCCAGCCATGCTTATGCCGCGGCCTGCAGAGAGCGAGGCCTGCGCGCCCTGGAGAAAGCCTGTCCCCTGCTGGTGCCGCTGGTGGAAGAAGGCTGGGTCGATCATCCGGTCACGGCTGAGGTGGTGCGGATTTATCTCGACCGAGCTGCTGGAGCAGGCGCAGGAAGCGGAGCTTGACCCGGACACGCTGGTGCTGGGCTGCACGCATTATCCGCTGCTGCGTCCGATGATGGAAGCGGCGGTTTCGCCGGCCATCCGGGTCATCGATTCGGCCCAGGCGACGGCCAGCCAGGCAGCCCGGATGCTGGCCGGCCATCGCGGCTCCATGGCGACACGCGCGGGCGCCGGATCCTGCCAGCTGCCGCTTCTTCGCCACCGATTCGGTGGCCAAATTCCGGAGTCTGGGCGCACGCTTTCTGGGCAGCGCGATTGACGAGGTCGAACTGGTGGACCTGGGTGGCTGATATATCCTTAGCAGCGCATGGAAGAAGAGGAGCAGCATGATGGATCTCAAGGGTCAGACGGCAGTGGTATTCGGCCTGGCAAACAAGCGCAGCATCGCCTGGGCGATTGCCCAGAAGCTTTCGGCGGCCGGGGCGCGGATTGCTATCTGCTATCAGAATGAGCGTCTGCGGCGGAAGCCGAAGCGCTGGCCGGGGAGCTGCCGGATGCGGCCATCTTCCAGTGCGATGTCTCCAGCGACGAAGAGATCGACGCGGTCTTTGCGCAACTGAAGGAGCGCTATGGCAAGCTCGACACCCTGGTGCACAGCGTTGCCTTTGCCCCTGCCGATGAGCTGCAACAACGATTTTCTGTTGACCAGCCGCGAGGGCTTCCGCGTGGCTCACGAGATCAGCGTGTATTCCCTGATTGCCCTGAGCCGGGGAGCCGCTCCGCTGATGACGGATGGCGGCAGCATCATCACCATGACCTATCTACGGGTCGCAAAAGGTGGTGCCGCGCTACAACGTGATGGGCGTGGCCAAGGCGGCGCTCGAGGCCACGGTGCGCTATCTCGCTGCCGATCTCGGGCCGGAAGAAGATCCGCGTCAACGCGATTTCCGCCGGCCCCATCAAGACTCTGGCGGCGCGCGGCATCGGAGGGTTAGGGGAAATGCTCAAGGTGCATGCCGAACGCTCCCCGCTCAAGCGCAACGTGGAGCCCGCCGAAGTAGGCAACGCGGCGCTGTTCCTGGCTTCGGATCTGTCCTCGGGCGTGAGCGGAGAAGTTCTGTACGTGGACTGCGGCTACAACGTGGTGGCCTTCAGCAGCTCCGAGCTGGAGCACATAGCCGCGGGTAGAGTTCCTGGAGGCCTCTCGCGGAGAAAACGTTAGTGGCACCCACGTCTCAGAATCGAGACGTGGGTGCACCCATCTCGATTGCGCTACTAACGGTTTCACTGCGACAAGCTACTCGAGGGAAAGGTTGAACTGCGGATCCTCGACTGCGCTCGGGATGACAAAGGGTAGATTGGTGGCTTTCCTGTTGCTCTGCGGTTGCGAAAGCGTAACCGTAGATCCCTCCGCGGCACGCCGGGACAGTCGACTGCGCTCGGGATGACAATTTTTATTTGGGGACAGGACCAGACAGGACCGCGTTTTGCAACAGGGTTGTCATCCCCGACCGTCGCGTATCCCACCCGCCTTTTCGTCGTGCTCCTGCCGTGCCAAACGCCAACGGCGGCTTACTCAGCCCCCAACAACAGATCCGGGGTTCGGCTGGTTCGTCGAGTATCTCTTCACGCACGTTCTTGAGCACAGCCAGCGACCGCTGCACTCCGACTTCGCCGCTCAGGATCGGATCTTCGTTCTCGATGCTCAGCATTCCGTTGTAGCCGACCTCCATGTAGGCGGCGATGATGTCCTTCCATTGCGCTCGCGCCATGGCCGTAGCCGACAGCGCTGAAAGAATTCCGATCGCCTCATGGTCGTCTCTCCCTGGCCGAAGTTCAAGACGCCAAAACGGTCCACATTCTGCGGAAAGAATGCCGTGTCTTTCATGTGCGCGTGATAGATCGCTCCCTGCTTGCCGAGAAAACGGATGACCTCGACCGCATTGCATTGCTGCCAGAAGAGATGGCTCAAATCGCAGTTGGCCCCGATCTCTTCGCCTGCCGCTTCGCGCAGGCGCAGCAGGGTCCGTGGGTTGTAGACCACGAAGTTCGGATGCATCTCCAGCGCGATGCGATGAACACCATGCTCGCGCGCGAACTTCGCCGTCTCCTGCCAATAGGGGATGACGCGCTCCTTCCACTGCCAGGCGAGCGCGGCGCCGTGCTCAGGCGGCCAATCATAAACCACCCAATTGGGCACGGTTTCGGTCGGCGAACCGCCGGGGCAGCCAGAAAATCCCACCACGGTAGGAATCTCCAGCATGCCGGCGAGCTGGAGGGTCTGGCGAAACTCCTCCGCAGCCTCCCGGGCCTTGGCCGGGTCCGGATAGAGCGCATTGTTGTGGCAGCTCAAGGTCATGACGGGAATGCCGCGGTCGTCAAACTTCTTCTTCCAGGCGCGCGCCTTCGCCGGGTCCGCTACCAGCTCCGGGCGAGGACAATGCGGCGAGCCGTTCGGACCAGCCGCGCCGACCTCGACCGCCTCGATGCCCAGGCTGGCAAACTTGTCCAGCATCTCGTCCAGAGAGAGCTTGTTGAATGGAGGATCAAAGACACCGATGGGCAAGCTCTTTTTCGGAAGTGGCCGGTTTGTCCTGCGAGGGCAGCTGCGCGGAAGCGGATACGGAGAGCGGAGCGGATACCAACGCAGCCGCCGTGGTGCCTAAAAACTGCCTACGATTCATGAAACGCTCCAAAGCGTAATGGGATGGCGACTCTTATCCGGGCGCCAGGAATAGAATAGGGAGCTCGGCAAGCAGTCGGAGTATGATGCCACGCCAATGAGACGATTTGCTAATTCGTTTTGCCCTAATCCGCAGATCTCGAATCCGCAGCCGTTGTTGGCGCCGAACACGTTGCTGGGTGCCGGCCAAATCTGCTCAAAGCAACCCAACGTTGCGCAGAATGCGCCTGACTTTCTTGGGCGAAATCGACAGCCGCTCTGCGACCCGGGAAATCTTCTTCCCTTCCCGGGTCCAAACCTTAGGTATGACAATCTCTGCAAACTCTTCGGTGATCTGCTGAAAGGTCTTCTCTCCCACCGTGCCGTCCGACCATGCACGTAGTGTCTCGTCAACGCCGGAAGCACGCAGGATCCTCGCCTTCAAAGTGATGAGTTCATCCCAGAGATGATCTCTGTCGTCGGAGCGCAGCAGCGCAGCTGCGCGGGAGGCACACTGTTTCGCATCGTCCCACTCCTGAAAGAAGTCGTTCGCCGCGGTCATACCGCGTGCTATGTAGGCTCCAGCTAACAAGCGCCGGTTCTGGGTATGCTTGGCCAGCGCAATCGCTTCTTCGGCATAGCGCCGAGCCGCATTGGCGTAGACCGCCGTGTCACTATCCTCGCCCAGCTGTTCATCTACTCGAGCGTTCTCGGCGAAAGTGTCGAGAATGCGCGAACGTCCCATGAGAATCTGATCATTTTTTTCGTGCCCCAACGTGTATGCCTTCAAAGCCTCGGCAATGGCGCGATCGATCTCTCCCATGTCAAGATGCAGCTGTCCCGTATTCACTAAAACGGAACCCGTTCCGCCATGATGCTCGTTAAGAGCGTATATCTCGCCCGCTCGGGCGAGCTGCTCCAATGCCTCGCGACAAACTTCGGCATATCGCGCGTGGTAATTTCGACCATCCCCGGTTTTGGCGGGCGCGTGACGCTTCAGAAGAGGAGATCGGGAGTCAATGCGTTTGCGCAAATGCAGCGCCAGCAAGCGCTTGACATACGCGGAATTTACCAGGGCACGCGCGAGATTTCGATGGTTGGGATCACGCTGCGCGTAGATGTCGATCGCCCGCTCATAATGCTCCAGGGCTAAACTGTATTCGCCGGTTCTGCGCACGATCCGTCCGCGCGCAGACTCGATGTTTCCCAGCGCGATGACATCGTCCGTATCCTTGAGTTGCTGTGCGGCATGATTCAGCAACTCCAATGCCTTTTTGGGTTCGCCGTTCTGAAAAATCAGCCACGCCTGCTGCACCTCGATAACGGCCGCCAGCTTGTCCGCTTGCATGGTCTCTGCCCTGCGGCGCGCCTCAACGATGTGCTTGAGCGCCGCTTCGTATTCTCCCTTCTTGCGGTGGGATCTTCCCTTCCAGAAGTGGGCCAGGACCATCAAATGTTCGTCGCCAAGTTCTCTCTCCGCCTTGAGGACGAATTCCAGCAACTCGATGGCCGTATCCGCGTCCTCAGTCGTCAGGGAGTAAAAGGCTTCGGCGAGCCGAAGGCACAGGTAATCCCGAAACGGCATCTTCGCGCGCAACGTGGGCGAAAACTGGGCCAGCAATGCGGCCACACGCTTTTGATCGCGATACCCCACGTCCAGCCACTGCGTGGCGCGCAGTGCGACCGCGGCGCCGACACGCTCGAGGTCCGGAGCCAACCAATCAGAACCAGCGCGATCCAATAGGCGGATTCCGTCTCCAATGCGGCGGCTCTTTAGAGCGTCATCCAATTGCTCCAGAAGATGAAGGAATAGCATATGCTTCACCATTCTAGGCAGATGATCCGAAACGGTCGACCTAATTCGTCGTTCAAAGCTAACGGCATGACCAAAGCAGATCACCCTGTTTTCCACATGCTTTGGCCACGAATATGTGTTTTATTGCAGCTATATGGCGTCACTTTTACGGCCATATCGGATACTGGTCCGATTCGGACGACACTTTTTGCTTTCCTCTCCACTTGTTATTAGCCTTGGGGGAGGTTAAGGGTTAAGTCCTTGCTCCAGGGAGATTTCGCTCGATGACGTGCTCCGATGTGGAGGTAGACCAGCAAGCAGCGGAAGAATGCCTACTGACACGGGACGCAATCGGATTTATCACCGCATTGCACCACAACTTTGAAGCCCGACGCCAAGAGTGCCTGACGCAACGCAAACAACGCCAGCGCCAGTTTGACCTGGGGCACCTGGCGGATTTCCTTGACCTGATGGGCGATCTGGGGGAAAGGGAATGGACGGTTGCGCCGCTTCCCCCAGAGCTCAGGAACCAGCGAATCGTGGTGGCTGGGCCACCTGACTGGGACAGCCTTTCGCGTGGCTTGAACGCCGGCGCTGATGCCTTCGTCGCCGATTTTGACGATCGCTCTTCCCCCACGTGGGCCAACTGCCTGAAATACCATGACAACCTGCGCAAGTTTGCCGGCACGATGGAAGCGCATGCCGCTGAGGACCGCACTGGAAACCGTACCGCTCTCTTTGTCCGGCCGCGAAACTGGAACCTTGAAGAGAAGCATTTCCTGGTGAAGGGGAGCCCGATCTCGGCCTCGCTCTTTGATTTTGGGCTTCACTTCTTTCATAACGCTCGCACCCTGCTCGGAAGCAGGACCGCTCCTTACTTCTCTCTGCCCAAACTTGAAAGCCACCTCGAGGCCCGGTTGTGGAAAGACATTTTTCGGTTCGCAGAAGACCAACTGGACATCTCGCGTGGCTCGATTCGTGTCAACATCACGATAGAAACGGTTCCCGCTGTCTCTGAAACTGAGGAAATCCTCTTTGAGTTGCGGGATTACGCCGCTGCCCTGGAGTGTTCTCCCTCGAACTACATTGCGAGCCTGGCGAAATCCTGCCGCGCCTACAGAGAGGCTCTGCTCCCTCAGCGCAATGACATCACCATGAACCAGCCATTCCTTCGCGCATATCAGGAGCTATTGATTCACACTTGTCACAAGCGTGGAGTATCTGCGCTCAGTGCCGGCCTCCCGCTATTCATCGCGCCCAATGATCCGTCGAGGAATCCATGGGTGAGGTCGAGCCCACTTCCCCATGCGCAATGTGAAATCGAGATGGGATTCGACGGGATTTGTGTCGCCGATATAGATCTTGTTCCAGCCGCGCTCTCTGCCTTTGAGGAGCGCATCAAAGCTCCACAAACAGGCTTGACCAAACCACAATGCTACATCTCCTCCACGGATTTGCTTTCCCGCGCCTTCGGCCAAGTTACCATGGCTTCGCTCCGGGAGAACGTGGAATCCACCCTGGAGTATCTTGATGCGTGGCTCACTGGCAATGGCTCCATACGAATAGGGAATCGGATGGAGAACATGGCGAATGTCGAGCTATATCGCGCGCAACTTTGGCAGTGGATGCGTTACTCAGTTCGTCTCGCATGCGGACGCAAGGTCGATCGGAACCTGATTGAATGCGTTGTCCGCGACCAGTTGGCAGCCCAGGAACGCCGGATCGGAGAGGCGGATTATTCCGCATCCAAATTCCCCCTGGCGGCCAAACTTCTTCTAGACGCTTGTAGTGATGGCTTGGACACGCCGCTCGCAGTTCACGCCTACGTTTATCTCTCCTGACCCTGCTTTGCGCTACTCCCGCTGAATAAGCCATGTCGTTTTCTTGGGTCTCGGCCGGCGAGACCAATTTTTTGGGCTCCTTATCGCGGCCCAAAGCGGACGACTGCCCGCTTCGAACCATCTGATTTGCACCCAACATGTTTACAGATTCTACTCAGCAAAGAGAGACAACGAATGCGCAGCGTGATGAGTGCAGTAGAGCTTATTAGATCAATTGTCCTGTTGCAGTGTCCTTTCTTCGAGAGGCTGGCTGCAGCTTTTCTAACCTGAAAAGCTGCGTCAGCTTATTTGTTTGGGACACAGCTACAGGAGAAGTGATCCAAACCGCATTCCGACAACCTGGGAGGCTTCGCATGAACCTGAAGAAACCGAGATCGCGTTCCATTTACCGCTTTGGCAGCCAAGGAGTGGACGGCGACGGCCGCATGCAGCAGGAACTGGGGGGCAAAGGCGCGGGCCTGGCAGAGATGACAAAGCTCGGAGTTCCCGTGCCTCCAGGCTTCACCATTTCTACCAGTGCCTGCAGGTTCTTCCTTGAATATGGGACCACACCGGAGGGATTCAACGAGGAACTCGAAGACGCAATCGCATGGCTTGAACTGGAACAGGGGCAGGGTTTCGGGAATGAAGAGAGTCCGCTGCTGGTAAGCGTCCGCTCGGGTGCGCCAGTCTCCATGCCGGGCATGATGGACACGATCCTAAATGTAGGTATCAATGATGCAAATGTTAGTGGCCTGGCCGCGAAACATCAGAGCATGCGATTTGCTCTCGATTCTTATAGGCGTCTCTTACAAATGTTCGGATCCGTTGTCCTGCTCTTACCCAAGGCGGCATTCGACGGTGCAATGGAAGACGCGAAACACGGTAGCGGCCAGCAGTTGGATTTCGAGTTCGACGAAGTAGCCCTCCGGCGGATGGTTGCGTCCTTCCATGAGATCATCGAACGCCACACAGGACATACGTTCCCCATGGATCCCCGCGCACAGCTCCGGCAAGCGGTCGACGCGGTATTCCAATCCTGGAACAATGAACGCGCCCGGCATTACCGCCGCATCCAGGGGATCGGCGAAAATTCCGGCACTGCGGTTACCGTTCAAGCGATGGTCTTTGGAAATTATGGACGCAACAGCGGTACGGGCGTTGGCTTTACTCGTAATCCCTCGACCGGCCAGAAGGAGCTCTTTGCAGAATTCCTGCCCAACGCACAGGGGGAGGACATTGTGGCCGGAATCCGCACCCCGATGTCCATCAGCGAACTCGAACGAACCATGCCTCGCGTCTACCAGCAGCTTCGATCCGTGACCTCAAAGCTGGAGTCTCATTATCGTGATGTGCAGGATTTTGAGTTCACCGTACAAAACGGCGAATTGTTCCTCTTGCAGACCAGGCCGGCGAAGCGAAGCGCACTGGCGAGAATCCGCACCGCGGTGGAGATGGCGGAGGAGGGTCTGATCTCGCAGGCGGAAGCGCTGCGGCAGGTGACCCCTGCTGACATCGAAGAAGTCTCTTCGCAGCAACTCGACTTGAGCCGTGAGGGTCTGCAGCCGATCGCGAAGGGTCTGCCAGCCTCCCCTGGCTCGGCTGTTGGACAGGTAGCTCTGACCGCCAACCGCGCGGTCGCACTCGCCGGCAAACACGAGCGAGTCGCCGATCATTCTGGTGCGTCAAGAGACAACCGCCGACGACATCCATGGCATGGATGCGGCAGTTGGCTTTCTTACCGCGCGTGGGGGGGCCACCAGTCATGCCGCCGTCGTCGCCCGCGGAATGGGTAAGTGCTGCATCACGGGCGCAAGCGGGATCATGGTGGATGAGGCCCGGGGTTTGCTAAGAATTGGCGAGCAAACTCTCAGGGAAGGGGATTGGTTGTCGCTCGACGGTTCGACAGGCCGAGTGTTTCTCGGACAGCTGGACCTATGCCCAATGGGGCCGTCAGACAATCCCTGGATAGATAAGCTCCTGACCTGGGCGAGGAGATCCGCAAAAGTCGCCGTGCGCGCCAATGCGGATACTCCCCAGGATGCCATACGCGCCCGCGACGCCCGGGCGACTGGAATTGGGCTATGCCGCACGGAACACATGTTCTTCGCACCGGATCGCCTTTCCCAGGTCCGCTCCATGATTCTTGCCTCGACTTCAGAGGCGCGCCAACGTGCTCTCGATTCGCTGCTCCCTGCGCAGCAGGCCGACTTCGAAGAGCTGTTCCGCGACAATGTCAGGCTTGCCAGTCACCATCCGGCTGATCGATCCTCCGCTCCATGAATTCCTGCCCACGGAGTTGGCGGTGACAGAGGAGCTTGCCCGTGCCCGGCAGGAGAAGATGGATCAGGGAGATGTGCGTCCGCTTGAAGAGCTTCTCACGCGTGTGCAGCAATTGAGTGAGTCTAACCCCATGCTGGGGCTGCGTGGTTGCCGTCTGGGAATCGTCTACCCGGAAATCCTTGCCATGCAGGTCACGGCGAGTCATGCGGGCTGCGCTCACGGTAGAGGCTGAAGGCTTAGTCCCCAAGCCTGAAATCATGGTCCCGCTTGTCGCTTGCGTGGAAGAGGTTCATTACATCCGCAAGCTGATCGATCGGACCGCCGGCGAAGTATTTCGCAGCGCGGGGCGCATCGGATCGCATATCGCGTCGGCGCTATGATTGAGCTGCCCCGCGCGGCGGTCTGCGCGGGCAAGATCGCGAAGGAAGTAGACTTCCTATCGTTTGGCACCAACGATCTGACCCAAATGACCTTCGGATTCTCCCGCGATGACTGCCCAGAAATACCTGGATACCTACCTCGAGCTCGGCATCCTCAAGCAAGATCCTTTCCTGACCATCGACCGCGAGGGCGTTGGTTCGCTGATCCTCTTCGCAATGCATACAGGCCAGACAGGCCAACAGACAAATCAAGATCGGCGTCTGCGGTGAACATGGAGGCGACCCAGCCTCGATCGAATTCTTTCAAGAAATCGGTGTGGACTACGTTTCCTGCTCTCCAGCAAGGATTCCGATGGCGCAGCTCAGTACGGCGCGCGCAGCGCTTTCCACGCTCGCTGCTGCGCCTTTACTTCGAGAGACCTTGTCTGACGTGTCGATCGCAAGTTGATGAGTAGAGTCGCTGCACTCCGGTCCCACGGCACGCCGGGGCGGGAGGGATGACAACTTTTTTGCAAGAAATCAATGACTCAGAAGACTAGCGGCCTGCCGCGGAGAAAACGTTAGTGGCACAAATAGATGAACCCACGTCTCAGAATCGAGACGTGGGGCACCCGTCTCAATTACGCTACTAACGGTTTCACTGCGACAGGATACTAGTGGGATAGGGTCCACTTTGGTGGTGCGTTGTCGCCCTCGATCAGCGACCCCTCGATTCACAGACCGCTTAAAACCTATCATTCTTTTCGTCTGGTACGCAACACAGGGATGCTGCGGCCGATGCAACCTCGCATACTGGTTTGTTAATTCAAGTGAAGTTTCGCCTCAATTCACTCCATATTAATGCTGCTGACGAAAAATGACGGAGAAGAGTCGAGCACTGCACTAACAAGTTGAATCGGCCACTGGGCGGCAGAGAGCACATCATCGAATGAAAAAATCCGTATGGACCACTGTGGTCTTTTTATGCGTCGCACCTTTGGTGTCAAATGTTGCGTGCCCAACCACAGGCGAAGAGCGTATGTCCGCGCCCGGAGCCCGGGAGCACCGTCGAAGAACCGGAAGACCTGCGCAGCCAGAATGGTGTTCTGGAAGTGCAGCTGACCGCGAATGATGCCGCGCGATGCGAACGGCTCCGTTCGCTATTGCTACACCGATGCAGCCGGCCACGAGTCACCGAATCTGCGCGTGCATCCTGGCGACCTGGTCATTCTCCATCTGACCAATGCGCTGACCGACCTGAGCCACGGAACATAGCACTGCGCCCATGCACGCACATGCTCATTCTGCAGGACAATCCCTGCACCAGCGGAATCATGAGCCCGGTCTCGACCAATCTTCACTTTCACGGGCTTACGATTCCTCCGGTTTGTCATCAGGATGACGTGATGAAGACGTCTGTGCAGCCGGGCGATGCTCCCTTTGAGTATCGCTTTCGTATTCCCGAGGACGAACCGCCGGGCCTCTACTGGTACCACCCTCATATCCACGGATTCAGCAAAGCAACAGCTTCTCGGCGGAGCCTCCGGCGCGCTGATTGTGGAAGGAATCGAGCGCGCGAAGAAAGCCGCAGCCGGCTTGCCGGAGCGGGTGTTCATCATCCGCGACCTGGACCTGATCAATCCCAATGCGCCGCCGGCTAAATCGGAACCGGTGGTGCCGAAATTCATGATCGACCGCGACGGAGACGCGGCCAACAACGGCACCGGCTTCGGCAAACCGGCGAAAGATCTCTCGATCAATTACGTGCCGGTTCCCTACCCGGACTACCCTCCGGCAACGATCGAGATGAAGCCGGGAGAACGGCAGCTATGGCGAGTGTTGAATGCTTCGGCCATCACCTACCTCAATCTCGCAGTTCTGTTTAACCGTGCGCCGCAACCTCTGGGATTGGTGGCCATGGACGGCGTACCCATGAACCAGAATGACGCGCAGAAAGATTCAGTAGACCCGCAGACGCATATCGGCCTGCCACCGGGCGCGCGGGTGGAATTTATCGTGACGGGTCCGGCTGAAGGCGAGACCGGCTTGCTGGTCACGAGAACTGTGGACACCGGCCCCGGCGGGGAAAACGATCCCAACCGGATGCTGGCGAAGATTGTCGCTTCAGCCGAATGCACCAGAATCCCGATCGAAGCTACAAAGTTCGCCGGAACCTCTTCCTCCACCGAGCGAGGCATGGCTCGGAGCTGTGTCTACCGGTGCGTGTACGCCATTTATATTTTTCTGAAAAATTAATCGATCCCAATGATCCGACGAGCGCAGTGGAGTTTTATCTCACCGTGGACGGGCAGGAACCCAAGATGTTCGATATGAGTTCGGAGATCCCGAACATCGTTGCGCAACAGGGAACGGTCGAGGACTGGATCATCGAAAACCGTTCGCGAGAGCTGCACGCCTTTCACATTCATCAGCTGCACTTTCTGCTGCTCGACTATTTGGGAAGACAAGTCAATGAAGATTTTCTGCGCGACACGGTGAACGTGCCCTACTACGACGGCCGCTCGCTTGCTTATCCCAGCGTTCGCCTGCGCATGGATTTTCGCGATCCGAATATCGTGGGCACATTTGTCTATCACTGTCATCTTCTGGAACACGAGGACAAAGGGATGATGGGGTCGATACGAGTGAAGCCGGCGACCACCGCACGTCAGAACATAATGCGGGACGTCACGCTGATTTCCACAATGTGACTGCTGTCAGGAACATCCGACGTGCAAATTCACTTCGCGTGTTTACCTGATAAAGATGCGATGTTAATTTTCGAGCCTATTTCTCGAACGGGTCGTGGCAAAGCGAATTCACCACTGCTGTTTACATCGAAGCGAAAACCTTGACGTGGTCCGCCATTCATTGGGACACACATCTCGCGATCTTCGGGTCTCGGCACAGCGTGTGAACGCTCAGAGCTCCGACTCGGGAGGAAGTATGACTGCAAAGCACGTCGCATCCACAGCCATGCGGGCTGTACGGACGGGACTTATATCCACCGCGATGTTCCAGCTCGCAATTGGCAGCGCATTCGCTGCCGGCCAGACGGCACAACGCGCCATCACGCGACAACGATACCACCACGCCGATCAAACACGTGATCGTCATCATTGGCGAGAACCGCAGCTTCGATCACATTTTCGCTACCTATGTACCGCAAGAAGGGCGAGACAGTCTGGAATCTTCTTTCCGAGGGAATTGTGAAGGCCGATGGAACGCCCGGCCCGAACTTTCCGCTGGCGGAACAGAAAGCTGCCAACGATAAAGCGCCCGACGCTTTCTTGTTGAGCCCAACGCACCAGCTCGTTCACTGGATCCGTGCTTCCCGCCCCGCTGAATGGCGGACCCACCGACTCTTACGTGAAGGACGACAGCCTCACCCTGGCGGTGGCAATCTGAAAACGGCCTTCCCGTCAGATTATTACGCCTACCTGGTGACCGGCGGTTCGGGTCTGACAGGTAAGGTTCCCGATACGCGCATCAAGAACGTGACTGCACTTCCTCCCGGACCGTTTCAGCTGACGAATGGAGACACGTTTACTTACAACTCCTACGCGGCCAGCCCGGTGCACCGCTTCTACCAGATGTGGCAGCAGCTGGATTGCAGCGTCGCCCACGCGACCGCCACCAATCCTTCCGGCTGCGACGCGGCACTGTTTCCCTGGGTGGAAACAACCGTGGGCGCGGGCACAAACGGCCTGAAGCAACCGGCGAACTTCAGCACCGACTATTCGCCCAATGCCACAACCACGGGCGAAGGTTCGACCGCCATGGGCTTCTATAACGTGCAGAACGGTGACGCTCCTTACTTCAAGTACCTGGCGGATACCTATGCCATGAGTGACAACTTCCACCAGTCGGTGAACGGCGGAACCGGCGCCAACCACATCATGTTCGGCCACGGCGACGCGATCTGGTTCAGCGACGGCAAGGGCAACCCGGCGGTCCCTCCTCACAATGTTGAAGTTGCGCCGGGCACAGCCAATGCGGGAGTCGTGGACGAGGTTGAGAACCCGAACCCGGCTGCTGCTACCAACAACTGGTACACGGAAGACGGTTACGGCGGCGGCTCCTATGGTGCAGCATCGTACGGCGGCGGCTCTTACACCAACTGCGCGGACACCACCCAGCCGGGTGTTGCTCCGATCGTGAATTACCTGAAGTCGCTGCCGACACCCGATCAATCCCACGCTGCGAAGCGGGCCACTACTACCTGCTGAACAACTACAACCCGGGATACTTCGGCAATGGCAACAATGCCTACACCGACACCAACGCCAACAACACGGTCTTTACCATTCCTCCGTCCTCTGTCCCGAGCATTGGCGACGACCTGATCGCCAATAACGTTTCCTGGAAGTATTACGGCGACCAGTGGAACAACTATGTGCCGGATCCCTATCAGCTCAACTACAACGCCATCGGCAAGGACACGGACGAGTACTGCAACATTTGCAACCCGTTCCAGTACGACACCTCCATCATGGCCAACGCCGCTGTCCGCACTGCCCATATTCAGGACACTGCGAATCTTTACAGCGACATCAAGGCGGGAACACTGCCGGCAGTCTCCATCGTCAAGCCGAGTGGACTGGTCGATGGTCACCCATCTTCTTCCAAGCTGGATCTGTTCGAAGGCTTCACCAAGAAAATCATTGATGCAGTGAAGAAGCAATCCGGCACTGTGGAAGGACACCGCTATCTTTATCACCGAGGATGAGGGCGGCGGTTACTACGATTCCGGATACGTGCAGCCGCTGGACTACTTCGGCGACGGCACCCGTATCCCACTCATCGTTGTTTCTCCTTATGCCAACGGCGAGGTCACATCACCCACGACTACGCTGACCACGTTTCTATCCTGAAGTTCATCGAGGCCAACTGGAGGTCGGACCGGTCACCAGCCGCAGCCGCGACAACTTCCCCAACCCGATTGCCACGTCAGACAACCCCTATGTGCCGACCAATAGTCCGGCCATCGACGACCTCATGAGCCTGTTCAACTTTTAGTAATGATTTCTGTAACAACACTGTAGCCGGAGTTGGCTTGCCAACTCCGGCTTTTCTTTTGCTTTGCGAATGAAAGAGGTGCCAGCTTAGGTCCAGCAGGGATTGAAAGCCGTGAGAGCATTGTCCAGTGGTCCGGAGGGACGGCTGAGATCGCACTGCCAAATTAGCTCGGGAGCTCTGTTTGCCCTTACAGCAAGACGCTCATCCGAGAAAGCAGCGGTCCTGGGTTGGTTTCGCGAAACATGAGCGGCATTTGAGAAGTAGAGCTACAGAAGCTTTGGGCTCATTTTCCAGGGTTACACGCCAGCTCCCTTTTCCTTGAAGGTGAGGGTGATGTTGCGCGTGTCCCCGCCGGCATGCTCGATCAGGATTTCGCCGTCGCTTCGCTTGACCACGTTGGGAAATTTTTCGCCCCATTCCACCAGCAGGATGGCGTCTTCCGTGGCCAGCTCATCAAAGCCTATGGTTTCCAGCTGGCGCTCGTCTTCAATGCGGTAGAGGTCGATGTGGTAGAGCTTGATCTCGTGCTCCTTGCCATCCACCCTGCGCCTGCCGTCGTATTCGTGAACCAGGGTAAAGGTGGGGCTGGTCACTTCATCCGGATCGGCGGCATCCAGGGCCTGGGCGATTCCCTTCACCAGCGTGGTCTTGCCCGCGCCCAGGTCTCCGCGAAGAAAGAGCAACGTGGGCGATGAGAGCAGCTGGGCTATCTCTCCGCCGATCTCGATGGTTTCCCTGCGGCTGTTGCTGACGAATCGTCGAACGCTCATTCCCTCTCCTTCAACATGCCTGGGATTCCCTGCAACCAAACATATCCTCCCTGGTCCTCGGCCCGGAAGCGGAATGCCTCATAGAGATGCGACACCGTGTCCATGGCCAGCAGAGTATGTTGGTCTTGCCAACGTACCGCAAAATCGGCTGCCAGTCCGTGAAGATATATCGCAGCTTCCACTGCCTCGGCCGGCTGCTCGGGATATTGGCCGATCATGGCGGCGACGATCCCGGTCAAAATATCCCCGCTTCCCCCCTTGGCCATTCCCGGGTTGCCGGTGGTGTTGATGGCGATGCGGCCATCCGGATGGGCGATGAGCGTGCGCCACCCTTTGAGCACCAGGGTGACCGCGTGGCTGGTCGCGAACTGCCGGGCAATGCCCTCCCTGTCCGCCTCCACCTCCGGGATGCTCATCCCGGCCAGCCGGGCCATCTCGCCTGGATGCGGAGTAAGCACGAGCAGCCGCCCGCGGCCGTTCAAATGGCCGGGATGCGCGGCCAGCGCGTTGAGAGCGTCCGCGTCGATGACCATGGGAACCTTGGTCCGCTCGAGCAGGCCCAGGAAGAACTTGACCGCTTCCTCCTCCTGGCCCATGCCCGGGCCCACGGCGATGACCGACTTCTTTTCCAGAACCGGGTCGAGCAGGGCGGCTTCGAGGTTCCGGCTGGAGATTTCGCCCTTGATCTCCCTCCAGCAAGGCAATGCGTCATCAGCTCCGGCGTCACCGCGGCGACGGTGGGCAAAATCGATTGCGCGATGGCGGCGGTGACCAGGCCCGCGCCGGCGCGCAACGCGGCGACAGAGCTCATCGAGGGGGCGCCGGACTTGCCCCTGGCTCCGCCGATCACCAGGACATGCCCGAAGCGGCCCTTGTTGGAGTCGGCGGGGCGAGGACGGTCCGCAATCGCTTTGGAGCTGCCCGCCCAGGTCAGGCCGGTCGCGGACTCGACTGCCTCCGCCGGCGAACCGATGGGCGCCACCACGATGGGTCCTTGCTGATGATTGCCGGGAAGCGTGGCCGCCGCGGGTGAGCATTCCCGAAACATGGGCCAGCTTGGGCGCGGTGAAGGTAACCACGGCATCGGCGCGATAGGCGTCGGGCGCGAAGAACTCGCGCGAGTCCGCATCCCAGCCCGAGGGCAGATCCACCGCGACCACCGGGGTTTGTGGATAGCGTTCCAGCAGCTTGCGGCCGGCGACTGCCAGACCGCGCATCGGGGGACGAAAACCGGTGCCCAGGACCGCGTCGACAAAGAGCTGAGCACGCTCCAGGAGGCCTTTGCAACCGTCACGGTGCAGGTCGGCTTCTTCCTTGATGCCGATCGGCGCCACTGGGAAGCCGTCCAGCATTGACCTTTACTTCGCCGTGCGCCGCGGCGGGGTCCCCCAAGATCACGACGGAGACGGCACAGCCGGCTTCCGCCAGATGCCGCGCCGCCACCAGGCCGTCGCCGCCGTTGTTGCCCTTGCCGCACAGCACCACGATGCGCCGGCACTGGGGCAATTCACGCAGAACGAAGCGGGCCACGGCGCGCCCGGCATGCTCCATCAATTCCAGCGAAGAGATCCCGAAGCGGTCGGTGGTGACCCGGTCGGCGACCCGCATCTCGTCAGCGGTCAGTATCTTCATTTATAAGCATCGTAGAGCATTCCTTGCGTGACATCCAATCGGGCAGAGATGCTGTCACGCGGCGTCGAAGTAACGGTCGATGGGTGTCGCCATCGCCGCGCTACTCCGGAAGCACTGACAAAGTCGAGCCTCCTCTCACGCGGGGCAAAGGCCGCTGAGCACGCATGAATGCGTGGGCTGACACCATTCTGTGGCTTAAGCAAGAAGGGCCTCCCGTAAGGGAGGCCCTTATTAGTGCGATCTTTCCTGTTGCCAGCTATTGGCTGACGGTGTTGGACGGTGCAGTGCTGGTTTCCGGCTCAGCCGCGGCCTTGTCCGCGAAATAGCTGTGGTCCCAGAGATTGCGGTAGAAAACACCAGTCAACTCGGCTGCCTTGGGGCCGAAGGTAGGACGGCCTCCCTCCAGGAAGAAGACGGTGACGATGCGGCCGTGAGAGGTGTTGGCAAAGGAAGCAAACCAGCCGTAACGGGTGCCGTTGTTGGAGCAGGTGCCGGTCTTGCCGAGAATGGGGAGTTGATTAAAGTTGGCGTGCAGCGAGCGGGCCGTGCCGTAGTCGACCGCGCCTTCCATGCCAACAGTAACCTCCGGGAATCAGGTTGGCGATATCCAGGGTCCGCTTCACGCGCGGCTGGAAGTTCGCAGCCTCTTCAGGAGTGGTCGGGTGCTGCAAGTAGTAAAGCGTTCCGCCATTGGCAATCGAGGCCACCAGCGCTCCCAACTGCAGCGGCGTCATCGAGATACCCTGGCCGAAGGAGCACATGCGGCCGACCCCGCCCTCGCTCTCGGGCAATACCTGCTCGGGATAGATGCCCAGCTGCTCGCCGGGTATGTTCCAGCCGGCCAGCTCGCCCAAGCCAAAGGAATTGGCGTAGTGGCGCACCCGCTCGAAGCCGAGACGACGGCCAAGGGTCTCAAAATAAAGGTTGTTGGAGTTAGCCAGAGCCTCGGTCATGTTCACGTGGTAGCTGCCGCCCAGGTTTACCGGGGTGTCCTTGGTGACGATGCCCTCCTGCAGGGCAGCCAGGGCGACCGAAACCTTAATCGTCGAACAAGGCTCAGCGCCGCTGGAGAGGGCCAGCTTCTGATTGACCATGGCCAGAATGCGGCCATTGCTGGGGTCGATGGCTACGACGGTGCCATACATGTTGCCCAGCGCGTCGATCGCCGCCTGGCGTACCACTGGATCTTCTCCCGCAGTCACATCGCCCTGGGTGATGTCGGAGTCAGTAAACGAGCTGGCGGAGAAATGCTCGTAAGAACGGTGGCGCACCAGCACCGCGCGGCGGACATGCCCCGATCGGGTGCGGACCGTGACCACCCGTGCGCTCAGTAGCCACCGGGTGGGTGTGCCGCAACTGCGCCATGTGCCGGCGAGCGTGGGCGCTCTCCTGCACATGGGCAACGTGGGCGCGGTGGGTAGGGTGCGTGGGACGCGCAGGGCAGGTTTCGCGAAGGCAGCGGAGGCCAGACCAAGGATCAGCAGAAAATAAAAGATGCGCTTCAGAAGTTGTCTGTTCACCGCGTGTTGTCCTCTCGAAACCATGGCTTTAAAGATGATACGTGCCCCGAAGATCCGGGTACTCCAGTAATCCATACTCACCAGCGAGTCGAGTTCCCTAAAGAGACCCTCGATTCCCTGCTGCGAACCTAACTTTATTCAACCCTACTTTGACATAAATTCTGTCCGCATTTCCATATTCCAACGAAAGTCTTCGCCGATGTCCGTACCACAATTGGGTACACGACCGTAACGCTAGAGCGCCGAATCTACCTGGCTGGGTCGATGAGCCGTTCAATTCACAGGGCGGCGCAGAAATGCCGGGATATCCAGGTTTTCCAGGTGCGATTCAGCTTCGGTACGATGGGCACCTTCCTGGCCGGCAGCTCGCTCGGCAGACATGCTTCGCGCTCGTCGGCGGCTTGCTGGGGATCAGGCGGGCGTACTCCTCTTCAAAAGGCTCGTCGAAGTTGATGTGGACGACAGGGGTGATTCAGGGGGAGCAGCGGGCGCAGCGCGGCGGCTCGCGGAAGGCTTCTTCGATCAGGACCGGCTGGGGCTGCAGAGCGAACGGCGCTGGTTCCGGCGCCGCTTCCTTCGACGTGCATGCTTCTCCGTGGGCTGGCGGCAGGCTGCGCCGGCTTTCCTGCGACTCGAAGAGCGGGGAAAACTCCTCTTCGGCAAGCTCTTCGCTGGCAAAGCGCGGAACGGAGGGCTGGCCCTGGACCGAGACGCGGGGCGACCAGCGCATCACTGGCCGAGCGCTGTGCGGCGGCCGAGCTGATCCTGGCGAAAGCCGGTGGCGATCACCGTGATCTTGACCTCGTCGCCCATGTTTTCGTCCAGAACCGCGCCGAAGATGATGTTGGCGTCTTCGTGAGCCGCGTTCTGGATCAGGGTAGAGGCCACGTTCACCTCGCTCAGCTTGAGCGAGCTGGAGCCGCTGATGTTGATGAGGATGCCGCGGGCGCCGTCGATCGCGCCGGCCTCCAGCAGCGGAGAGGCCATGGCTGCCTGGGCGGCGGCAATGGCGCGGTTTTCGCCACTGCGGACGGCGGTCCCCATGACCGCGTAGCCCATGCCGGCCATGGTGGTTTTCACGTCGGCGAAGTCGCGGTTGATGATGCCCGGGATGGTGATGATGTCGGAGATGCCCTGCACGCCCTGGAGCAGAACGTCATCGGCGACGCGGAAGGACTCGAAGAAGCCGGCATCCTTGGCCACGGCGAGCAGCTTCTCGTTGGGGATGACAATCATGGTGTCGACCCCTTCGAGCAGCTCTTCCATGCCGCGCTCGGCCTGCTGCATGCGCCGCTTGCCTTCAAAGCCGAAGGGGCGGGTCACGACGGCGACGGTGAGCGCGCCCATTTCGCTGGCCAGCGAAGCGATCACCGGAGCCGCGCCGGTGCCGGTGCCGCCGCCCAGGCCGGCGGTCACAAAGACCATGTCCGCGCCTTCCAGGGCTTCGATGATCTTTTCCGAGTCTTCCAGGGCCGCGCGCCGGCCTACGTCGGGATTGGCGCCGGCGCCCAGTCCGCTGGTGAGCTTGACGCCCAACTGCAGCTTGACCGGCGCCTGGGAGAGCTGCAGCGCCTGCACATCGGTATTGGCGACGATGAACTCGACGCCTTCCAGCTTGGCGGCGATCATGCGGTTCACGGCGTTGCCGCCGCCTCCGCCAACGCCTATGACCTTGATCTTCGCTCCGCGAGCGATTTCATCGTTGTATTGAATGCGGATTTCGTCGGAAAGACTCATCGGGTTCAGCTCCATTCTCTCGTATCGTATTCCGATCTTGCCGATCTTGGCGACTACAAACTCCCTGCGAATATGGCGCGCAGCTTGGCCCGCAGGCCCTGATCTTCCGCCGCCCGCAGCACGCTGGTGCGATGGGTGTAAAGCAGCATGCCGATGGCGGTGGAAAACTCCGGCTGGATCAGCTCGTCGGGCATTCTGGAGAGCGGCACAGGATAGCCCAGACGCGCCGGAACGCGCAACAGGCTTTCGGCTACTTCGAGCAAGCCCGGCCAGGCGCGCGCCGCCGCCGGTGAGCACGCAGCCCGCGCCCAGCGCACCGAGCACGCCGCCCTGGCGCAGATTCTCGCGCAGCAGCTGGAAGAGCTCGCGGGCGCGCGGCTCAAGAATCTCGCTCAGGTAGCGCTGCTTGATGGTGCGGATCACCTGGGTTCCGCCGGCGATCAACTCCAGCTCGCTGGAGGAAGGGACCGAGGTCACCACGCAATGGCCGTACTCCAGCTTGAGCGCTTCCGCTTCCTGCACCGACATATGCAGGCCGACGGCGAGATCGTTGGTGAAGTGGTCGCCGCCGATGGGCACCACGGCGGTGTGGGCCACCGCGCCTTCAAAGAAAACGACCAGCTCGGTCGAGCCGGCGCCGATATCGATGAGGCAGGCGCCGAGTTCGCGCTCGTCCGCCGAGACCGTGGCTTCGGCGGCGGCGATGCCTTCAAAAACGGTGTCCGTCACTTCCAGGCCGGCCTTGTTGGCGCAGGTGATGACGCTTTGCGCCGCGCTGGCCGAACAGGTTGAGATATGCAGATTCACTTCCAGCCGGTTGCCGACCATACCGACGGGGTCATGGATGCCGGGCTGCTCGTCGAGAATGAATTGTTGCGGCAACAGGTGAATGATCTCCCGATCGGCGGGCAGGGAGACGGAGCGGGCGCGGTCAACGGCGGCGCGCACATCTTCGCGCGTAATCTCGCGCAGACGGTTTCCCAGGCTGATGCCGCCCTGGCTGTTGACGCCGCGCACGTGGGGACCGCCCAGCCCGACAACACAGTTGGCGATCACCGCTTTGGCCATCTGCTCGGCTTCGGTAGCGGCCTGGTTGAAGGCTCTGCTGGCCGGATGAAGATCGCTGATGAGCCCCTTGCGCATCCCCTCCGCATTCACCACGCTGTGCGCGCGATAGCGCAGCGCACCTTCGTGCAGCTCCGCCACCAGCACGCGAATCTTGGAGCTGCCGGCATCCAGTACCGTGAGTAGGTCTTCGCTCTTCTGGCTCATCAGCCCTTCGCTCTTCGCCGCTTTGAGCGATTTTGCGGCCGGCTTTCGCGGCGATTTGCGCCGGCTTCGCTGCTGGGTGTTTCGCTGCGGCGGCCGCCGATGGCTGCGGGCCTGACGGCTGCCCCATCCTGCCCGGAGTCGGTGGCTGGTTTGCTGCGCCATGTCGAGCACCACCTGGTTCTCATAGCGCATATCGACCGAGGCCAGATGAGGATACTGCTGCCGCCACTCGGGCAGATGCTGCTGGTAGCTGCGGTAGCGGGCCAGGAAATCGGAATCGCCAAAGTGCACCTGGATGTCGGAGCCCTCGGCCGGCAACAGGGCCCAGATATCTTCCGGATCGGAGATGTCGACTTCGCTGAGCTGGGTGGAAACTTTGCGCTCCGCCGGAGTCGAGATCGCTGATGAATTGCTGGTACAGATGCATGCGCGCGGCGCGAACCGGCAGCGGATCCTCGGCGGAAATCCCGGTGACCACCGGGAAGGAGTAGTGCTTTGCGGCCATCGCTGCCGGAGGCAGATGCAGCAGAACGCCGTGGGCGTCCACCAGGCCGATGGTGTTGCCCTGGCGAACGAAGGCCACCGGCGTGCGTTCGACGATGGCGACGCGCAACTGGTCGGGCAGCAGCCGCATCACGGTCGCATGCTCCACCCAGGGCAGCTGTTCCAGGGCAGCGCGGCGCTGCGCGCAGGGGGATGAAGAAGATATTGCGGCCCAGGTCGGATCCGAAGACGGAGAGGAGCTCGGATCGCGTCACCTGGCTGTTGCCCATGATCTGGATGGAGGAAGAGGAGGCAATGCGGAAGCGGGGATCGTCACGGAAAAAGTTACGTATGCCGATCGCCAGCAACACCAGCCCGCCGATCGCGAGGACCACTGCCGCTGCGGCGGCGATGCGACCCACACGGCTGGTGGGAATGAGCCCGCGGCGAACCGGAACGCGACGCCGGGCGCGCAGAAAAGCATCTTCTTCGCGGTCTTCGCCGTCGCCGCTGGCCTGCTCCGCCGGCCTGCGGGCTGCGCTCCGCTCAGGATGCGATCTCCTGCGGCTATTTTGGCGCGCGCCGTCGATGCAGCCGCGGGGCGATAAAACTGCTCCATCGGTTCATCATCCGCGAACGCCGTTACACGGCTTGCTTGTGAGTCGATTTTTGCCACGCCCGAGTCAGGTCGTGAGATTTGCCATCCAAACTATAGCGTGGTTTCCCCGGAAGTGCTTGGGCAATTTCAGGGAATCTTAGGGGTATCTGTGTTGAAAATAGGGCCCTCGCCAGGGCAGCTCGCGCTTCGCCTCCGTTCAATTTCGAACAGCGGTTGCCGATTTCGGACAATGACTGTACTCGAAGGATCGCCTCATGAGCGTATTTCTCCGCAAATAAGCCGCTTGCCTCGGAGACGGTTTGGCCGGGAATATGCTCTGGTTAGTGCGCGCCACAGAATGCATGGAGGTTGCCATGGAGACCCTGTTCCAGGATCTGCGCCATACCTTGCGCCAATTGCGCAAGTCGCCGGGATTCACGTTGACCGCGGTGCTCACGCTTGCTTTCGGCATCGGCGCGACCACAGCGATCTTCTCCATCGTGGAGGGTGTGTTGCTGCGCCCCTTGCCGTTTGTGGACCCGGGCAGGCTGGTGACCCTGACGGATGTCCTGGAGGGCGCCGGCGGCAGTGTGTTGGGAACAACGGCTCCAGGGATTCGCATGTATACCCGCGATACCCACGGTTTTTCCGGCCTCGGCGGCTATCAGCAAACCGGCTACGAGCTGTCCGGAATTGGCGAGCCTGCACACATCAACGCTTCGCGGCTCACTGCGAGCATCTTTCCCGTACTTGGCGTCTCGCCTTTGATGGGGCGGACCTTTACGCAGCAGGAGGATGAAGGCGGCCAGCAGCTAGCCGTGCTGAGCTACCAGATGTGGCGCAGCCGATTTCATGGCGACGCGCAGATCCTCGGACAGAGGATTCTGCTCGACCGCAAGCCGTACCAGATTATCGGCGTCATGCCTCGCGACTTCGAGTTTCCGCTGGTTCCGGGGCAGTTGAATCGCAGCGAGCTATGGGTGCCCATGAGCTTAACCCAAGGGGACTTGGCGAGTATAGGGGCGACAGACTGGAGTTTTCGTATGATTGGGCGTCTCAAGCCAGGGGTGACCCCGGCGCAGGCTCAGGAGGATTCGCAGCGCGTAGCCCAGGAGATCATGCGCAGTTTTCCCGCGGCTGTGGCCAGCTTGCGTATCCGTTCGGTTGTCCAGCCGCTGGATGAGGCCACAGTGTCGCAGGCCCGGCCCCTCGTCCGCACTCTCTTTCTCGCAGTCGCGGTGGTGCTGTTTATTGCTTGCGCCAATCTCGCCGGGTTGTTGCTGGTGCGGGTTATCCGCCGCCGTCACGAAATCGCCATACGCCTGGCTTTGGGCGCGGGCGGAGCGGCCGTTCTGCGCCAGACGCTGATCGAGACGCTGGCGCTCAGCATTACGGGCGGGCTGATCGGGCTTGGTCTTTCGTCGATTGCGTTGCACGTGGGCATTCGCTTTCTGCCGGAGACGCTGCCGCGCGTTAGCGCCATCGGTCTCGACTGGCAGGTAGCCGCCTTTGCTCTCTTGTTGGCGGTCTTGACCGGCGCGTTATGCGGGCTGGTCCCGGCCTTTGCCGCTTCCCGCACTGGCGTCAATGACATGCTGAAAGAAGGTGGCCGTACCGGGACCGGCGGCGGCGGCCATGCGCGCCTGCGCTCGGCCCTGGTGGTCGCCGAGGTCGCTGTGGCGCTGGTGCTGCTCGTTGCCTCCGGCCTGCTGCTGCGCAGTTTTGAAAAGATGCGAGCGGTCGATCTGGGCTTTCGCACCGGCCACACACTGACCGCCGCGTACAGCCTGCCCCGGCAGCAATATGCGACCCAGGCCGACGTTGACGGATTCCAGCAAGCGCTCTTAGGGAAATTGGAACAGCTGCCAGGAGTCGAGGCAGTGGGAATCACCTCACTGTTGCCGGCCACCGGGGAGAAGGCCGCTGGTGCCTTCTTTGCGGAGGGCTACGTTCCCCGCAAAGGGGCCGGGTTGGATCTCGCCTGGAGAGCCCAGGTAGCGGGCGGTTACTTACGCGCCGCGGGCATTCCTCTCTTGCGAGGCCGCGATTTTACGGCAGCAGACCGGGCAGGATCTCCGCTGGTGGTGATTGTGAACCACGCCCTGGCGCAGCATTACTGGCCCGGCCAGGATCCCATTGGAAAGCGCCTCCATTGGGGGCTGGCGGAGACACCGCTGCCCTGGATGACAGTAGTGGGAGAGATCGGCAATATCAAACAGACTGGGGCTGACGCTGAAACGCAGCCGCAGACCTACCAGCCAGTGGGTCAGACCACGGCTTCGCTTGGCGGATTTGCGCCTCCCGACATGCTGAATGGCAACTATGGTTCTATTGTGCTGCGCGGCCTGATACCGCCGGATCAGATGGCGAACGCTCTGCAGGCCACCGTCCGGTCCATCGACCCTCAGCTTCCGCTCACACAGGTGGAGTCAATGGCGCACGTGGTCGAGGAGGGCCAGGCGCCGCGCCGCTTCAACGCCGCGCTCGTCTCGAGCTTTGCCGGCGCCGCGGTATTGCTGGCGATGTTGGGCATCTACAGCGTGATTGCTTTCTCTGCCGCGCTGCGTACCCATGAGATGGCCATTCGCCTGGCGCTTGGTTCCCAGCGGACAGGCGTGATGCGGCTCATCCTTGCCTCCGGCGCCAAGCTCTGCCTGGTGGGGTGCGTCCTTGGCGCAGGAGTGGCCGTCTTTGCCACGCGTCTGCTGGGTTCCCTGCTGTTCCAGGTCGATCCACTGGATCCAACGGTCATTGCGCTGGCGGCGAGTTCCATCTTTGTGCTCGCGCTCGCTGCTTCTGTAATTCCTGCGCGCCGCGCGGCCGCTGTTGAACCCATACAGGCACTGCGGATGGAATAGCGCGGGTATTCACGCCGCGGAAGGCGCGAAGAAACCTTCCCGAGGAATTTCCCCCAATGCCCAAGGGACCACTGGGTGCCCCATCCTTCGCGCTTTTTGCGAAGGGTGGGATACCGCGGCGCTCGACTTAAGACTTCGCATCTCGATTCGTGCTTCGATGCGCGAGACGTTTGGCTTGGTAGTAACCGCCATCGCGCAAGAGCCTGCGATGAGGCAGCATCCGAACCATTGCAGAAGGAACCCAAATCCGGTTTCTTGGGTTGCGACATAAGCGACATAACGGCCCGTTTGGTAACCTATGTCGCTTTTGTTGCAAACATTACCTATGGTTACCGGCGCCCCTTACACGGGCTGTGGGATAACAGCAACAAGGTTTCTCCCTCGAAGCACGAGTCGAGATGCGAAGTCTTAAGTCGGGCACCGCGGTATCCCACCCTTCGCAAAAAACGCGAAGGATGGGGCACCCAGTGGTCCCTTGGGCAGGACAGAATTTCCATTTGAGGTTTCTTCACACCTTCCGCGACGCAGGTGGGGCACCCTCCGTTACTGTGTCATACTTCGACGGCCGTTGCCGGCACTCACGTCGAAGACCAGATGCTTCTGAAAGAAAGGCAGGACCTCTCTGTAGATACGGCCGTCGTCACCCCAGGTTTTGTCTCCCCACGTGCCGTTGTACTCCTCTGCCTCGTGAGCAATGCCAAACTCGTTCAGCTTATGGGTAAAGGCCTGGTTGGCGTAAACATGATCCTGATTCAGGTCGCTGCGCCCCCAATCAAACTTGAACCCTCTTAGGGATTTAAGGTTTTCGGCACATAGGGGAATCATCGACTCCAGGAAAAAATTGGCGCGTACGCGTTCGCAGAGCCTGGTATCGATGACCAGCTGATCCCCAACCTTGTGTGCTGCCAGATCAATGAACAGCGGTGGCTTCTCCGGATTAGGCAAGTGAGCCTGAAAGATTGTCGTAAAGATGGTTGAATAGCCATCCTTCCTCACGTCGTCCAGAGATTTGGCATTAGCCATAAGATCCCAGTTGGGCAAAGAAAGCATGACTTTAAGGCCTGAGCCTGTTCCCACCGGATGCAACCCATAGACCGAGCTGTTCGTCATGAGAGACTCCCCGTTCGATTCGCCGCCCACGAAGCTCCGCGGCTTACCCGAATCACCGCATCGTAGAAGGCCTTTGCAGCCTGCACCCCCTTCGGTGTCACGCGAACCATGCGTACGCCGGTGCGAACCTGGGCACCCAATCCGTCATAGAGCGCCTTCAGGCGTAGCATACGGGAAAGCGTCCCGGAGGCACCCAATGGAGAGCGTTGTTCGCCTTGGAGCGGTTTTCCTGTTCGCCTGTGCAGGCGTGGCTGGTCTTGCGCGAACCAACTATCCATTTCGCGACCCGACGCTGCCGGTGGAGCAGAGGATCGACAACATCCTTTCGCTCATGACGATTGATGAAAAGATCGATTGTCTCGGCGTGCCAACCGGCGTTGCCCGCCTGGGAATTCCCAGCTATGGCGGCTCCGAGGGAATTCATGGGGTGGTGCAGCGAGGCGGCGGGCGGGCCAACTGGGCCGCGATCACGACGACGCAGTTTCCCCAGCCTCCGGGCATGGGAGAGACATGGGATCCCGATCTGGTTCGTCAAGCCGGCGGGGTCGAAGGATATGAAGCCCGCTTTATCAGCCAGAGCGAGAAGTACCATCGGCCCATCCTGATGTTGTGGGGGCCACAAGCCGATTTGGCGCGCGATCCGAGATGGGGCCGCAGCGAAGAAGTCTATGGCGAGGATCCATTCTTTAATGGAACCATGGTGGTGTCGTTTATTCATGGACTTCAAGGGGACGACCCGAAGTACTGGCAGGCGGCTGCTCTCCTGAAGCATTTTCTTGCCAACAGCAACGAAGACAAACGCACCAGCTCATCCTCGGACTTCGATGAGCGCCTGTTCTGGGAATATTACTCGGTTCCTTTTCGCATGGGCTTCCTGGAGGGCGGGGCGAAGGCGGTCATGGCCTCCTACAATGCCTGGAACGGCGTGCCGATGGCGATCAATCCCATCCTCAAAAGCATTGTGGTGAAGCAATGGGGAGTGGATGTGCTCTCGAGCGACGGCGGCGCCGTCACAGACCTGGTTACGCAGCGGCATCTCTTCCCGACGCAGAAGGATGCGGTGGTGGCCTGTCTCAAGGCAGGCATCAACCAATTTCTCGACCAATATAAAGACCAAACCAAGGCTGCCCTGAAGGATGGTTCCGTGACCGAGGCGGAGATCGATGCGCTCCTCCGGCCAAAATTCCGGATCACCATCCGCCTCGGCCTGCTCGACCCACCGGCGATGGTTCCCTACTCGTCGATCAAGGACTCTCCCGAACCCTGGAATACCGACAAAGACAAGGCTATCTCGAAAAAGATGGCGCTCGAATCCGTGGTTCTATTGAAAAACGCGAATGAGTTTCTTCCGCTGAAGAAGGATTCGTTAAAGTCGATTGCCGTCATTGGACCGCTTGCCGACTCGGTGCAGTGGGATTGGTACGGTGGCACGCCGCCTTATGCGGTCACGCCGCTTCAGGGCATCAAGGATCTGGTTGGCCCCGCGGTCAAAGTCACCTACGCTGCGACAGAAACCGGCAACGCGGCGGTTAACGCGGCGCGATCCTCCGATGTAGCCATCGTGGTGGTGGGCAACGATCCGAAATGCGGTCCCGACATGGCGCATGATTGGGACAACGTCCACCACGATGGTTCGACTCTTCCCTGCACCGCGCCCAGCGATGGGCGCGAGGGACGCGACCGGGAGAGCATCGACCTGGGCCAGGAAGAACAGCTGGTCAAGCAGGTCTATTCGGTGAATCCGAAGACTGTGGTTATCCTGATCTCCAGTTTTCCGTTCGCTATCAACTGGACGCAGGCTAACGTTCCCGCCATTTTGCACATGGCCCACGCATCGCAGGATGAAGGAACCGCGCTCGCCGAAGTTCTCTTTGGCGATTACGACCCGGGCGGCCGCCTGGTGACTACCTGGCCAAAATCGCTCGAGCAGTTGCCACCCATGATGGACTACAACATCCGCGATGGCCGCACCTATATGTACTTCAAAGGGGACCCTCTCTATCCGTTCGGCTATGGCCTGAGCTATACGACATTCCGCTATTCCAACCTGAAGCTCAGTTCTCCGCAGCTCGCAAAAGACGGTACGGTCACCGTAAGCGTGGATCTCACCAACACCGGAGGCCGGGCCGGCGATGAGGTGGTTCAGCTCTACGTCAACCATCTGAAGCCGGGCCCGGAGCCAAGCAAAGAGCTGAAGGGCTTTCAGCGCGTGACGATACAGCCGAACGAGACCCGAACCGTTTCGATTCCGCTGAAAGCTTCGACGCTGGCCACCTGGGATCAGAAGCTGGGCAAGCTGGAGGTCGAAGCCGAGAAGCTGAAGCTCATGGTCGGAAGCTCGTCGGCGGACATCAAGCTGGACACAACGTTATCAGTAAAGCAGATAGGGCTTTCGCTTGATCTCGAAATCCTGCAATTGCTGCTGCCAGTCCTCGGCGATGCGCTGAGGATCGCGGCCCGCCAGCAGCGCGTCGAGCACACTCCGATTGGCGAGCAAGGCGTCGATCTTGCTCAGTTGAAACTTGTCCCCGTACAGCTTGTGCAGCGCCGCCGCGATTTCAAGGCCAAGCTCCGGCGAGTCGACGACATTGCGGTCGGTAACGATCAGCTCGATTCCATGGCAGAGCTGATCCGCATACGGATAAGGCGGCCGGGGCGTGAAATCCACCGGCACAAATCGCACTCCGGGCAAGAATCTGGCATTCAGCGCGTGCGCCAGCGCCGGGCCATCGATCCAGGGCGCTCCTACATATTCAAAGGGAGTGTCGGTTCCGCGGCCGACGGAGATATTTGTCGTCTCAATGAGGCCAAGGGCGGGATAAAGAATCGCTTCCCGCAGGCTGCGGAGATTGGGAGAAGGATTCGTCCAGGTGAGGCCGGTGGCATCGAACCAGTCGCCCCGCTGCCAGCCGTTCATGGCGATCGACACTCAGCGGCGCGCGCAGTTTGTATTCTCCATTGAAATAGCGTGCAAGCTCACCCAGCGTCATGCCGTGGCGCACAGGAATCGGCGCTACGTTGACGTAGCTCTCGCTGCCGGCGTCCGAGACCGGGCCCTGCACAAACGCGCCTCCCAGTGGATCGGGACGGTCCAGGACCACGATGTCTGTGCCGGTCTGGCCGGCTGCCTCGAGAAAATAGCGGACTACGGTTTCGTAAGTATAGAAGCGGACGCCTGCATCCTGCGAGGTCGATGAGCACGGCATCGAGCGAGCGCAACGTTTCCAGTGAGGGACGACGCTGTGCTGCGGAGCCATAAAGGCTGATCACCGGCAGGCCGGTCGACGGGTCTGTCGAATCCCGAATGCCTTCCTTATCGAGCGCGCCGTTGATGCCGTGTTCCGGGCTGAAGAGAAGCTTGAGCTTGAGACCGGGAACGGCTGCTTCTGCGTCTTGGGCCAGGATGTCGATGGTTCTGCGGCCCTGCGCGTCGAGGCCGGTCTGATTGGTGAGCAGCCCCAGCACGCAACGCGCCTCCATGCCTGGCGGCGAGAGCGGCCAGTGGGGCGAAGTGGTCTTCTTCCAGCACATCGATGCCGGTGTCGACCGCTCCGTTGCGGTCCTGCCAACGGCGCTCACCGGCGATGGATTCGTTGTAGCCGGTCAGCCTGGCGGCCAGGCTTCCGTTATCCGGCTGCAGCTTCACCCACGCGGCAACCACATTCGCGACCGCCCCACGGATGGCGTTGATCCCGGTGGGTCCGTTGGGATAAACGGCGTTCGACATGAAGACGACATAGGTATCGCTGGTTGGGTCCATCCAGATGGAGGTTCCGGTGAACCCGGTATGGCCAAACGAGCCGACCGGGAAACAGCTCGCCCCGGTTGCTGGAAAAAGGCGATTCGATATCCCAGCCAAGTCCGCGAAGCGCAGTGCCGGTAGCCGGCTGACCGGGCGTGGTCATCTTTTCCAGCGTGAGCTGCTGCAGAGGAAAGCGGCTCGGCCTGCCGGCAAGCCGGTCGAGCAGGTTTTGTGCGTAGATGGCGACGTCGCCGGCGGTGCTGAAGAGTCCGGCATGCCCGGCAACGCCGCCCATGCGACGCGAGGTTGGATCGTGGACCACTCCCCGGAGCATGACGCCATGGTCGTACTGCGTGGGCGCGATGCGGCTGCGCCAGCTTCAGGAGGCAGAAATCGCATGTGCTCCACGCCCAGCGGCTGCGCCAGGTAGCGCTGCTGGTATTGATCGAGGGTGAGACCGGAGAGCTTCTCGACCAGCGCACCCAGGACGATGAAGTTGATGTCGCTGTAGCGAAATTGCACTCCGGGAGCGGTGACCGGCGTGGAAGCAAAGGCGCGGCGCAATCCCTCCTGCTTTGCCCACCCACGGATCTTCGAGCGAAACATCGGGAGGCAGGCCGGAGTAGTGGGTAAGCAACTGGCGAATGGTAATGTCCTGCTTACCGTTGGCGGCAAACTCGGGCAGATATTTTGCTACCGGATCATTCAGCCGAAAGCGGCCCTGCTCGTAAAGCTGCATGACCGCAGGCGCGGTCGCCAGGACCTTGGTCAACGATGCGACATCGAAGATGGTGTCTTCGGTCATCGCTTCGGGCGCAGGCATCAGGGAGCGGTTTCCGTAGGCCTTTTGAAAGACGATGTGGCCGTTGTGACCGGCGATCACCACCGCGCCGGGAAATTTTTTGGCGGCGATCCCGCCTTCAATAATCCGATCGATTTGTCGAAACTCCGGGCTCGTCCGCCGCCTTCAACTGCGTGGTCGAGACCAGCAGAACGAGCGAGCAGAACCGCGATCTTCGGAGCACGCTTCTTACCGGGCAAGATTCTGCTCATTGCCCATCCCAGAACAAACGTAAGCAGAGATCCGATCAGCACGAACCATGTCCAGGCAATTTTAGGAAACAGGATCTGCACGTTCCCAAAGTAAAGGGCAACGCATGAGGCTGCTTCCAGAGCAGTATATTGGCCACCAAACCGCCGATCATGCCGATCATGGCGCCGGTTTCGGTTGCGCTCCTGGTGAGGGTACCGAGCAGGAAAACCCCCAACAGAGCTCCGTAGGCGACGGAAGCGATCGACAGGCCGACTTCCACCACATGGCCGCCGCCGCGCGACATCAATGCGAGCACAAACAGCAGCGCGCCCAGAAGAACGTCATGACGCGCGATAAGCGAGCGCGCTGGCGTTCATCGGCGTCCGGCTTCCAGGCCAGATAGAAATCCACCATGCTGCTGGAGCTCAGCGAGTTGACCGCTGCGCTCAGATTCGACATGGCGGCAGCCAGGATCGCCGCGACCATCAGTCCAGCCACGCCATGCGGCATCTCGGTCACGATGAATGCCGGAAAGACGCGATCCGGACTCCCGGGGGCATGCCATTGGTCACATTACCGTAGAAATAGTAGAGCCCCGTCCCGATGGCGAGAAAGAGCGCGAACTGAACCAGGATAACCCCGCCGCTGCTGAGCAAGGCGATGCGCGATTCGCGCAGATTCTTTGCCGCCAGCAGGCGCTGGACCATGAGTTGATCGGTGCCATGACTGGCCATGGTCAGGAAACAGCCCCCGGCAAGACCCGCCCAGAAGGTATAGGTTTGGCTCAGGCTGAAGGCAAAGTGGAAGATGGTGAGCTTGCCGGCGGCTGCCGCCATGGCATGAATGGCGTGCCAGCCGCCCGGAACGCGATGTCCCAGCAGGATGACGCCGACGATTGTGCCGGCAACATACAGCGCCATCTGCACGACGTCGGTCCAGATGACGGCGGCCATTCCGCCTTCGAGCGTGTAGATCAACGTCAGGGCGCAAATGATGGCGATCGAAACCACATCCCGTGTGCCGATCGCGATGCCCACCACGATCGAAACGGCGAAGACGCGGACGCCTTCCGCCGCCGCGCGCAGAAAGAGAAAAAGAAATGCGGTGAGCTTGTGCAGCCGCGGACCAAAGCGCTCACCGATCACTTCGTAGGCGGTGAGCAGTTCGCCGCGAAAATAGCGGGGCAGGAAAATGATGCAGACAACGATCCGGCCCAGGAGATAGCCGAGAACAATCTCCAGAAATCCCCAGTCTCCGGTATAGGCGAGGCCGGGCACGCTGATGATGGTCAGCGTGCTGGTTTCCGCGGCCACGATGGAGAGCGCAATGGCCCACCAGGGAATTTTGCGATCGGCAAGGAAATAGTTCTTTAAGGAACGGTCCTTGCTGCGAAACTGCAGACCAAAGAGGGTGATGCCCGCCAGATAGATGGCTACCAGAGATAGGTCGACCGAGCTCAGCCGGTGGAGCATGAATCCTCAGGGAGAAAAGTGGGCTTGAGTGTAGTTTAAACACCCACGGGTAGGGGCGGGGGGCAGCGATTTCAGGTCTTCTTGAGGCCCTCGCCTTCGGTGATGGTGATGTATTTGTCGATCGGCAGTTCGGTAAACTTTTCCGTTTTGCCGCTGGGCTCGGGCCACTTCACTTCCAGCCAGTCGATCTTCGTCCGCTTACCGAGGCCGAGCACCACTCGCGGATCGTGCGACGACAAATAACTTCCGCCGCCAACCTTCGTTCTGCTGCGCTTGAGGTCTCCGGCCTGGTAGGTAATGCGCGCGCCAATGGCGTCGCGGTTCGATTTTTTGCCCACCAGCTTGATTCCCAGCCAATGGTTGCCTTTGGCCGCGGTGTTGCGCAACAGCAACGGAGCATCGTCGTTCACGGAGATAAGGACGTCCACGGCGCCATCGTTATCGAAGTCGCCGATGGCGAGGCCTCGGGCAGAGAGATTCCGGGCAAAGAGCGGCCCGCTTTCCGCGCTCACGTTGTGCAGCGTCTTTCCGTCGCTGTGAAACAGCATCAGCGGCTCGCGGTAGGTCACGTCCTTCTGCATGGTCTCGATCAGGTCGTCGGGATTGCCGTTGGCCAGGAAGAGATCGAGATTGCCATCGTTGTCGTAGTCGAAAAACTTCAGTCCCCAGCCGCTCATCAAGCGGGTCGCCGCACCGATCGGCGGTCGCGTCGGCCTGGTCATCAAACGTTTCGTCGTGATTGTTCTGGTAGAGCGAAAATCTCTCGTGGTCGATGTTGGCCACGAAGAGATCCATCCAGCCGTCCTGGTTGAAATCCGCCGAATCCACGCCCATGCCGGAACGGGGCCGGCCTGTCTCGCTGAATCCCACGCCGGCCAGCGCGGCAATCTCTTCGAACTTGCCATTGCCCCGGTTCATGATAGAGAAAGTTCTGCACTGTGTCGTTGGCGACGAAGAGGTCCATTTTGCCGTCGTTGTTGAGGTCGGTCGCGACCACACCCCAGGCTTTGCCCAGGTGCTTCGCAATGCCCGACGATTGGCTGACATCGGTGAAGGTGCCATCGCCGTTGTTGTGGAAGAGCCAGCTGGCCGACGGCTTGTACAGCGTCGGAACACAATACCCGGGCTTGTTGTAGGCGACGCAAGTGAAGGTTTTTGGCTTTGCTGAATTCGACGAAGTTGCAGACAAACAGATCCAGCCGTCCGTCGTTGTCGTAGTCGAACCACACCGCGCTCGAGGCCCATCCGGGAGCCGCGACGCCGGCCTTTTCCGTAACGTCAGTGAAGGTTCCGTCGCCGTTGTTGTGATACAGAATGCTTCTTCCATACTGGGTCACGTACAGATCGGGAAAGCCGTCGCCGTCATAGTCGCCCACGGCGACACCTTGCCCGTAGCCGCCGGCCGCGACGCCGGCCTTCTCCGTGACGTCGGTGAAGGTTCCATCTCGATTGTTGCGATAGAGCGCGTTGCGCAAAGGCGGATTGGGATTGTAGAAGTCACACTTGCCGCTGTTGACGAGATAGATGTCCATCCATCCGTCATTGTCGTAATCGAGAAAGGCGCAGCCTGCCCCGGTGGTTTCCGGCAGGTACTTCTGCGGCGACTTGCCGGCGGTATGTACCCAGGTGATGTGGCTGGCGGACGCGGGTACTTCTTCGAAGGGATAGGCCGGCGTGAAGCAGCGCCAGCGAAGCGGCGTGCAACGCAGCGGATCCGGCAGCGCCGGCCAGGGTCCGGAGAAAACAGCGGCGGGATAACCGTGTGCTATTGCAGGTCACTGCGGAGTCTGGGCTCCCTGTCCGCCTGCGTGTTCCGAGGTCTTCTGCTGCAGAGCAAATTCCCGCTCCGCATCTTCTTTGCGTCCGGTGCGCGCGTAGGCGGTCGCCAGGCTGTAGTGCCCAGCAGGATTGCCGGGCTGAAGTTTGACCGCTTTTTCCAGCGGAGCAACGGCCTCGGCGTACTTCTTCTCGGCTAAGAGCGACATGCCCAGCCCCAGGTAGGCATCGGCGAAATTGGGCTCGAGCTGGGTGGCCTTGGAGAAGTGCTGTTACCGCCGCGGGTAGGTCCTGGGCTTGGCGCGCCAGTTCCCCCAGGACGTATTCCGCACCGGCATTCGCGGGATCGATTTCGAGTTCCGCTTGCAGCTCCTTCTTTGCCTGCTCGGCGAAATCCGGCGCCGGATTTGGCTTGGATAGCAGCAGCCGCGCCAAGCGGAAATGAATGCCCGGATAGCGCGGATTTTGCTCCAGAATCTTGCGATAGTCTTTCTCCGCCTGCGTCCCACTTGCCCTGCTGTTCGCTCGCGTCCGCGTCCATTTCGAGCGCAGGAATCGAATTCGGAGCGGTTGTAGCCAGCTCTCGCTGCAGCGCGCGCGGATAGATCGGAATAAGCGTGGGTCAAGACATACAACACTTCGGGATCATGCGGGAACTGCCGGCTCAACATGCGCAGGAAGTCGAGCAGGGCATCCTGCTGCTGCAGCGTGGTGGCACAGCGCACGCCGTCGAGGCCGACTCTCTTTTGCAGCTCTTTGTCGGTGATGTGCGCGGCTGACTTCGCCAGCAGGGGCAACGCCTCGGCACAACGGCCGCTCTCGGCCAGCGACGCGGCATGTTCGGCGGCTGCGGGAGTAACAGCCGCCGTCTTGCTGGAAACCTGCGCCATGGAGGAGAAGCCGACTGCGAATGCGAGGACAGATCGGAGGGCCCAGCTTAGACAATTTACGCATCATGACCTACCAACAGAAAAGGGGCAGACGCTGGGAAAGCGTCTGCCCCTGAGTCTATCAGGCACCGGAAAGCTCTGAATAAGGCCGATGGCACAGCATTTATGGACGGCCTAAAGGCCGTACCCCTTCATAGATCAGATTAATCAGGGCCGCCTAGAAGTAGAACTTAAGCGCGAATTGGATGTTCCTTGCGGGTTGCGAAGTGATTGATCAATCCGAAGGTTGAACTTGGGAAATTGGTATTGAGGATGCCCCAATTGAACATTGTTGAACGCGTTCAGGAAGTCGCCCCGGAACTGGAAGTATTTGGCTTCGGTTAGATGGAAGGCCTTCAACAGACCGATATCCGTATCCGTGTAACCGGCTCCGGTTCGGGTCCCTGCAGCGGGCAATTGCCAAAGGTTCCAGTCGCTGGTTCCGAATATCCAGTTCGGGCTCATGCCACTGATATCCCTGGAAGGCTCCGCCGTCAATGCTGGGTTGGCGACCGAAGACTGCATTTGTGTCAGTCCGCAGTTGGGACGGGGTCCACGCCCATTGGTTCCGGAGGTGTCGGTGGCGTTGTAAACGGCCAGAGGAAAGCCGCTGTGAATGGAGACGATGGTGGAAGCCTGCCAGCCGCCCACAACCGCATTGACCACCGAGTTCATGTTGTTGCCGATCATCCTGCCCTTACCAATCGGCAGATCGTAGGTAGCATAGGCGGCCAGAATGTTCTTCGAGTCAAAGTAGCAACTGGCGTAATCGGCGTGCGGGTTGTAGAGATTCTGGTAATACGGGGATGCCGGCGTCGCCTGCGTCGCCGCGCCCCAGGTACCGTAGTATCCGCTGTTGTTGGTCAGGCAATGCGACCAGGTGTAAGCAACCTGCCCCTCCAGGCCATTGGAAATACGCTTTTGCAACACAGCCTGCAGCGCGTTGTAGGTTTGGAAACCCGTCGCTGGCGGTCCCGGATACGGTGCGAGATGTCCTTGATCAAAGCGGGATTGCCCTGGAAGTAAAGGCCAGGCCCGACCACGCCATTATTGAGCGTTCTCTGCAAGTAGGGCGTCGGAACCATCAAGTGCGTTCCGTGGCTCGCCGACGTAGCCAATCTGGAAAGTCGTGGTCGCGGCTGGCTTCGCTCTGCACGGTCAGGTTCCACTGCTGATCCATCGCAGGTTGAACCTTAGGCGCCCAAACGTACATGACCGCTCCCGCGAACGGATCGCCGGGAACGGCGCCACCTGGACCTGACTGCGTCTGGTACGGTTGGGCGTGTTGTAGGACAGCGGTGACTTCCGTTGGAGTGAAGGGTGGATTGCGCGGAAGGCGAAGGTTGGTGCCGGTTCCTTCCAGGTAGGAGGAAATGGTGTAAGCGCCGCGAAGGACCGTCTTGCCTTGCCAGACACGCCGGCGACCAGGCAAAGCCGACGCGGGGTTGGAAGTCCGGCAACCCGTAAACCGAGTTATAGAGGGCGCGGCTGTTGCCGTCTACGCCCGCATACTCGATGGCGCCGGTGACCAGATTCAGGTTGTCCTGGCGGTTGTTCAGTTCCACCCAGGGAGTGCTCGCTTCGTAGCGCAGTCCGAGATTCAGAGTCAGGGTCGGCGTGATACGCCAGTCGTCCTGACCGTATCCGCCAAATCTCCAGGCAAACTGGTGCCAGGTGCCGCCGGTGCTGACACCCTTACCCGTTGCCCCCGGATAGCCGGTGAAAAAATCGCTTGCCGGATCACCAGTGAATGCGCCGCCGAACAGGATGGAGCCGTACTCGCCGCTGTTGCCGCTGTAGAAGGTGTTCAGCCGGAACCGCCACATCTGGAAGCCGGTCTTGAAGACGTGCTTGCCATGGGTAATGGCCACCCCGTCGTCAAACTGGATCACGGTGTCGGCGAAGTTCTGGTCGATGACGTTGTTGCCAACGTTGGTGAGTGTCCCAGTTGCCGGGCGCGGGCGCCGTGCCGCCGCCAAAGCCCAGCAACAGCAGGCCAGGCCCGACTGTGTTGGCATTGGCAATCCCCAGCTCTGTGCCCAGGTCGCCGATGCTGGGGATAAAGCTGGTATCCGTTGAGAATCGTGATCCAGGACGCGCCAACACGAGCTTCGTTCAATATGTTGGGGCTGAAGGTGTGGGTCCACGTTCCGACGGCATTGTGGATCGGAACATGGGTGGTAGCTGTTGGCCAGGATCAGCAGCGAGTTGGTCGGAGGGTCATTCTGATATTCCTGCGAGTAGCGGGCGGAGAGACGGTCCTTTTGCGGTGATATTCCAATCAACCTTGGCGTCGCCCTGGTCGGTGTTGAAGGCCGAGTTGGTCTGGTTGATCGCGTTGTTGGTGAGGTTGCCGTTGATCGGTGTCGGGATAGAACTTGGAGGCAAAGAGAGCCGCGGCCACCGGGTTTATCTGTGCCGACGGGAATCTGGTTGCCCGGGTAAGGCGCGCCTGTGATCGGATTCTTTAGCTGGGTCGTGAGCTGCGAGAAATCGCCAGCGCGCTCGGCGTTGGTGAACACGGTCATGAACGTAGCTGGTCGTCGGATGATCGAAGCGCTGCCCCTGATAGTCGACGAAAAAGAACAGCTTGTCTTTCAAGATCGGGCCGCCAATGGTGCCACCGAACATGTTCCAGCGCAGAGCCGCACGGGGCAATTCGTTGCCCGGACCATGGAATTTGTTTTCCCACTGGTTGGCATTGAGGACGTTGTTGCGGAAGAACTCCCAGGCATCGCCGTGGAACTGGTTGGTGCCGGACTTGATCGAGGCATTGATGATACCACCGGAAAAGTTGCCGAACTCAGCCGGGGCGTTGGAAGTGATGACGTTGAATTCCTGGATGGAGTCGGGCGAAGGCGTGACAGCCAAGTCGTTTTCGGAGGTCTGGTTGTTGTCCATCCCGTCCAGGATGAAGTTATTGGACTGCTCGCGATGTCCATTGATGGACGGACGGCCGCCGCTGTTGGTGTTATCGCCGTTGTTGAAGGTGGAGTTGTCCGGGGTGACGCTGCCGGGCGCCAGCAGAGTCAGCTCGACATAGTTGCGCGTCGCCAGCGGAATGCCGGTGATGGTGTTGGAATCGATCAGGGTGCTGACCTGGGTGGTATCGGCCTGCAGCTGCGGAGCTTCGGAGCTCACCTGCACGGTGTTGGTAACCGCGCCCACCTTCATCTTGAAGTCGAGACGCGCCACCTGATTGAGCACCAGGGTGATGGGCGGCTGGACGGCGGTGTCAAAACCGGCTGCCTCTGCTTTTACCTCGTAGGTGCCAATGGGAAGATTGGTGAAGTTAAAAACGCCACCCTGAGTGGTTTTGGTGGTGGAGGACGTGCCGCGCTCGGTGTCGCTGGCCGTGACGGTAGCGTCGTTAAGAGCCGCTCCGGCCGAATCTTCGACTGTGCCGGTGATCGCCGCGGTGATCTGCTGACCGCAACACGGGTTGGCTGACGGCACAAAGCCGCTAGGACCATTACGAGGGCTACGCCCCATAAGGTAATTCGTTTCATACTCGCCTCCAAAGCCAACATGTTACACGGGCCCTACTAACACGAACAGTCGGCAACTCTTCTACAGGCTGCTTTCTACTCGAACTTATGAAGTCAGTATTCTGAAATATATCCATAGCCTGACGACAATGCAAGCGAGATTGTTGCGGAAACAGCACTTTTTCTGGTGACTTTGCTCGCTGACGACGGGCGTTCAGTGTAACAATCGTTTGTCTTCTACGGCTTTTCGTTCGCATAGCCTACTTTGCAGGCGCCAATTCTTCCACTAGGATTTCGGAGAGCGCCGATATCAGCAGATTGCCCGGATTGTCCACGCCGTAGTTGACTTCCGGAATATTGTTCACCGTGATCGCCATAGCCACAGGTCCGTGCTGCGAATAGACGATTGCCACATCGCTTCTCAGGTGGTCCAACGCGCCGGACTTGCTGGCGATGACGGTGTTTTCATATCTCTGCCCACGCCCTCGTGATCTTGCTGGCGTTTGAGCACGCTGATCATTTCCTCGGAAGCCGCTTTGCTGACCAACTCACCGCGGTAGAGTTTTTCCAGAATAACGACCATGTCGCGGGGACAGCTTCTGCCCGTGCCCCAGCGATCATTTCCTGGTTTCTTGCCCTCGTCCGTCAGGCCCTCCGGTCCGGGGTTCGCGCCCGCATTGGGAAAGAGCTTCGGCTTGCATGATTTTGCGCATGACGGCGGTTTGCTTGAGCCCCAACTGAGCCATGCGAAGGTTGACTGCATTTCCGCCGATACGGTCCAGGATCAGGTTGGTTGCCGTGTTGTCACTGACGACGATCATCAGGTGCATCAGGTCTCGTATGGGTAAGGCATCTCCACCCGAGAGCTCCGTGAGCACACCGCTGCCCGACACCTTGTCCTGATCGGTCAGCTCAAGCTTCTGGTTCCAATCGAGCTTTCCCTCCTTGGCTTCGGCAAAGAGCTCGACCATAATGGGGAGCTTGATGGTGCTGGCGGTGGGAACGGGCGCGTCTGCGCGAAGCCCATAGCTGACGCCGGTGTCGAGGTTCCTGGCATACAGGCTGACGCTGCCGGGAAAGCCCTGAATCGCGGCCTGAATGCGGTGATCGATCGCCGCCGTACCATTGGCCTGTTTTGCCGGCGCCGGCCATGTAGCCAAGCTCAGAGCGGCGACAGCCATCCCCTGGAAAGAGCGGCTCGATATCATTATGCGAAGGTAGTCGACAGGTCCGGTACAGCGTTGGATACACACGGCAGCAATCCTCCAAACTCGTCCGCACAACCGCAGCCACAAGCTCTACGAGGCAGGCGCGGGTTCACGCTGCCGGATTCCTTCGCCAATTGGCCCTCGATGATCGAGATGCGTATTTAGCCAAACCACCATCTGCCGCTCCCAATCCGGCACGTTCGCGAGCTTATACCAGCCGCCCGTGCCGTGCTTGCCTCCTGGAATGCGGATAATGTCGCACTCCACCCCTACCTTCCTCAAGGCAGCCTGTTGATTGGTCGCCTCGGTGAAAGGAATGTATTCATCCTGGTCGCCAAGGATCAGCAGGAAGGGTGGCGCATCTTTGCTGACGTAGGTGATGGGCGATGCTTCTCTCAAGGCCTCGGCCTCGCCTTTCTGTTGGATCAGCGGATCGAGCAGAGCATGGACGTCCTGGTTCAGCGGAACGGTAGCGAAACTGCTTTGCGCGAAGAGAGTCACGACGGCCTGTACTCTCGCGCTTTCCCGGTCGACAGGGTCAGTGGCCTTTGGATCGCCCGGCGCATTCAACAGCCCTACCATATTGCTCAAAAAGCCGCCCGCTGAGCCGCCGACCAAAGCGATCTGGTTCGGATCTGCATTCCACTTCTTAGCGTTGTAGCGAATGTAGCGAATCGATCGCTCTACGTCGTACACCATGTACGGATATGGGTATTTGGGCGCGAGCCGATAGTTGATGGAAAATACGGCGTAGCCCGCCGGGGCAAGAAAGTCAGCACAGTAGGCTTCGCTGCCACTCTTGCTGTCTCCCCTGCGATAGCCGCCGCCATGGATGATGATGGCGACGGGGTGCGGCCCCGGCCCTTTGGGAGCATAGTAGTCCATGGTCAGGGTCTGGCCATCCGCGACGCCGTAGACCAGGCCATCCTGTGTAGGGGTTCGCACCGTATCGGCAACCAACAGCATTGGCGCCAGAAACAGCACGGCAAAACCCAAGACAGCTTTCTTCACAAAGAGATTCATCAAGACGATCATCCTCCACGTGAGTCGACTCACAAGTTTCAACTCTTAGAGCGTAATGCACTAGCGTCCTGAGTTAGAAGTTCGCACCATATTTCCCAGAGAGCAGAGGTAGCGCAAATGACTGAAACTGCAGATCCCTCCACTTCGCTACGCTCCGGTCGGGATGACAAAGGGAAGGGTGGAGCTTCGATCTGAAATCAGACGCTGATTAAGAGAACTGCAGATCCCTCCACTTCGCTACGCTCCGGTCGGGTGCCGGCGAATAACCTTTACTATGGGCACATGAAACTCGCCTGCCGGCCCTCGCTGCTAGCCCTGATGCTGTGTGCCACGCTGCATTTTCTCCGCGCGCAGGCGCCTGCCGCACCGGCAGCGCCCACACCCGGCGTGCCGGCATGGGCGCAGCCGGGTTCCGCAACGCACGTCCAGGTAGCGCCACCGCCGGACTTTCACCGGCCCAGCAAGAATTTCGATACGCCCATCGGCATCTTTCGAAGGCCAGTCCGACATTGGCAGCGCGTTGGTGCCGGGCAGCGCCAGTTACGACGCCGGCACGAAGCAGTACACCATCAACTCCGCCGGCTACAACGTCTGGTACACGCGCGACGAGTTCCGTTATCTCTGGAAGAAGATGTCCGGCGACGTTTCCCTCGCGGCCGACATCACCTTACCCGGACCCGAACGGCTACGGCGACCGCAAGGCCGTCCTCATCATTCGCCAGGACCTCGATGACGATTCCAAGGAGGCCATCGTCGCCCTGCACGGCGCCGGCATGATCCAACTGGCGCAGCGTGCCGAGAAGGACGTCCGCGTCAAGGACATGGAGTATCGCGTCGGCGGCCGCGGCCGTCCCGGCGGCGCCAGCCCCGACAGCCTCGTCACCGTCATCGCCAAGCGCATCGGCATCGAAAAGCATGGCGACTCCTTCGCGCTCTTCGTCAGCCTGGAAGGCGAACCGATGCACCAGTTCGGCCCACCCATCAACCTGCACATCGACGGGCCCTTCTACGTCGGCATCGGCTTCTGCTCGCACCTGCCGGACAAGTCCGACACCGCCGTGCTCTCCAACGTCGTTCTCGAGAACTCCGCCGGCAAGGTTCACTAGAGCAGCACGTTATCTGGCTACTCCCAACGAAACACTTTTGCCGAGATCGCCGTGCAAACGATAAACACCACGACCAGTGCGGCTACGTCGCCCATGTGGGCCGACCACGGGTCGCCGTTCCAGATTCCCTGCAGCAGAGGCACAGCGTAGGTTAGCGGCAGCACGCGCGCCAGCGCGTGAAGCAGTGGCGGCAGCGATGCAACCGGGGCAAAGAGTCCGGAAATAGCGATCATCGGGTAAAGGATGATGGCGCCGATGGGCTGTGCAAAGCGCGCCGTGGGAACCACGCTGGCGATGAGAAAGCCTATCGACAAGATGCTCCAGGTGCTGATCAGCAGCGCAATCGTGAAGGAGAACAATGGAACATGAACGGCGACCGGATAGTAGCGCTTACCGGCCAGGACCATTAAGCCCAGCGTGACCGCAGTGAGTACCAGCTTGACGATCACGTGGGCAGTGAGGATCGTCTGCGGACGCAGCGGCGTGGCGCGGAGCCGCTTGAGGATGCCACCCTCGCGGTAGATGGAGATAATCGTGACCAACGAAAGCACGGCGCTGACAGCGATCAGAAGCGACGCGAGATACCGGTAAACCCACGCGGATGAAATTGCTGGCGGCGAGTGAGGACGGTGAGAGTCTGCCGCCGGCTATCCGCCCCCCCACGAGGAAAACCAGAACCGGGAAACCGATCGTGCCGAATGCGCCAAGCGGCTCACGCAGGAAGATCTTGATCTCGATCCAAGTCAGTTTCCAAAGTCCACGCAGCATCATAATCGCGCCTACTCGCGAATCGAATGACCGGTCAATTTGAGAAAGACGTCCTCAAGGTTGGGGAGAATCGTGCGGAATTCCGTGACCCGGATGCGATTCTCCGACAGACACTGAATCACCTCGGCCACCAGGTCGTCGCCCCGGCCGCGAATCGCGAAGCGCATGTCAGTGCGGATTACCGACTCGACTCCCGGGATCGCCCGGAGGCGCTCTTCAGCGGCCGGGTCGTTGGTGACGAGAACGACGGTTCGCTCCGGGCAGTGCCGGTCGACGAGCTTCTGAGGGCTATCGATGTCGATAATCCGTCCGTGCTCGATGATGGCTACCCGGTCGCACAACCGTTCGGCTTCCTCCATCAAGTGAGTCGTCAAAAAGACTGTCTTGCCGCGCTTACGGATGCCGCGCACCAGATCCCAGATCGCCCGCCGTGATTGCGGGTCCAGGCCGGTAGTCAGCTCGTCGAGAAACACCACCTCCGGATCATTGATCAGCGCAAGGGCAATGAACAGCCGCTGCTTTTGGCCTCCGGAGAGGTTCATGAACCAGGCGTCCCGCTTGTCGGTGAGGCCGAGCTGTTCCAGTAAGTGTGCGCCGTCTATCGCTTTCTTCCGGTAAAGCGAGGCCCAGAGGTCTACCGCTTCCCACACTTTGATCCGCTTCTGCAGCTGCGCCTGCTGCAGCTGAACCCCGATGCGGTCCTGCAGCTTGTAGACGTGACGAAAGGGATCAAGACCCAGAACCGAGATGGTGCCCCGGTCAGGCGTGCGCAGACCTTCGATGCACTCCATCGTGGTCGTCTTTCCCGCACCATTGGGTCCGATCAAGCCGAAGATTTCACCATCGTTTACTTCGAACGACACCTCGTCGACAGCCACCGTTGAGCCGTAGGTCTTGCGGACTCCTGAAACTTGAATGACTGGACGCATGGTGGTTTGCAGAAAGGTAGATTCCGCTGAACCGGACCGAAAGTTATATCACGAACCCAGGTTAACCGGTGGAGCAGCGAACAGAATGCGGTCCCGGCCAGCCGGGACCGTCGTCCGGCGATGACTGGCCCCGGCACCCGAAGTAAACTGCGAAGATGATGAAAGACCGCCTTGGGAAAACCCCTCTGCATTACGCTTTTTGCCTCTTCATAGCCACCCTGCCGGCGCCGATGCTGGCACAGCGTTTCGCCGACGTTGTCCTGGTCCATGGCAAAGTTTGGACGGAGAACCCGCAGCAGCCTGAGGCGGAAGCAGTCGCCATCCTCGGCAACCAGATCGCCGGCGTTGGGTCGTCAGCGGAGATGCTCAAGCTGGCCGGCCCTGACACGAAGGTGATTGAGCTGAGTGGAAAGAGGGTACTGCCGGGGTTCAACGACGCGCATGTCCACTTCATCGATCGGTGGAAGCGCGCTGGCCAGCGTGCAGCTGCGAGACGCTTCCAGCCAGGCAGAGTTTCGCCAGCGGATCGCCGACTTCGCCAAGACCCAGCCCAAGGGCGCATGGATACTGCAGGGCAATTGGGACCATGAAAAATGGGTTCCGGCCCAACTCCCCAATCATCAGCTGATCGACGATGTCACTGCGGATAATCCGGTCTGCGTGAACCGTCTCGACGGCCACATGGTGCTGACCAATGCTCTGGCCATGAAGCTGGCCGGCGTCAACAAAGATACGAAGGACATTCCAGGGGGAGTCATCGTACGCGATGCGGATGGCAACCCTACCGGCATTTTCAAAGACGCCGCCGTCGCGCTGATCGAGCGCGTCATCCCGCCAATGACGGCGCAGCAGATGACAGCGGCGATCGTGGCCGGGGAAAAATACGCAGCGGAGAACGGCGTGACCAGCATCCAGGATCTTCCCGGCTCTACAACCGACACGCAGAGCGCGGCTACGTTTCGGGCGTATGAAACCCTGTGGCGCGCGGGCCAGCTTACGGTGCGTATCTCCCGCGGCCAGAGACTGCTGGATTGGAAGCGTCTGGCCAACGTGGGCGTGATCACCGGTCTCGGCGATGACACCTTGCGTGTCGGAGGCCTGAAGAGTTTTGCGGATGGGGCCCTGGGATCGACGACCGCCTGGTTTTTTCAGCCCTATAACGATTCGCCTGACACCAGCGGTATTGCCAGCGACGAGCTGGTTCATTCCGAAGAGATGTACGCCGACATGAAGGGCGGCGATCTGGCCGGACTGCAACTCATCACCCACGCTATCGGCGACCGGGCCAACAACACCATCCTCAACATGTACGAGCGGCTGGAAAAGGAAGATGGCCCGCGCGACCGCCGCTTGCGCATCGAGCACGCGCAACACCTGCTCAGAAGCGACATTCCGCGCTTTGCCAGCCTGCATGTCATCGCCTCGATGCAGCCTTATCACTGCATCGACGACGGCCGCTGGGCGGAAAAGCGCATCGGCTCGGAGCGCATCAAGACAACGTATGCATTTCGCTCACTTCTCGATTCCGGCGCGACCCTGGCCTTCGGCTCAGACTGGCCGGTCGCGCCTATGATCCCGCTGCTAGGAATTTATGCCGCGGCCACGCGGCGCACGCTCGACGGCAAGAATCCCGAAGGCTGGGTCCCGGAACAGAAAATCACAGTAGCCGAGGCCATTCACGCGTATACGATCGGCTCCGCCTACGCCGAAGGCGAGGAGACGATGAAAGGTTCGCTGGCTCCCGGCAAACTTGCCGATCTGGTCGTCCTTTCCAAAGACATCCTTCACATCGACCCGATCGAGATTGAAAACACCCGCGTTGACCTGACCGTTTTCAACGGCAAGATCATCTATCAGGGCCAATAAGCAAGATCATCGGCCTCCTAAGGAGAATCCTCAGGCACTCGGTGTCGATGGGAAGATGCAATCGAATTTGACCGATGCGGACCGGACTCGAGTAGAGTTTATGGAGGTTGCTGCCGGTAAAGAAACCCTGCGGTTCCGCTTACTCCGGCGCAACCGATGCGTCCGCTGCCTGGTAGTTGCGGCATCAAGACATGGAGCGTTATGAATCGTCGTCAATTCAGCCAGCTGATGGCCGGGGTGAGTCTGGGACAAGTGTTTTCCCGCGGGCATGCCCAGACTTCACCTTCTCCAAACGGATCCCGGTTCTCGGTCATGCTATGGACCCTGGAGAAGCAGGCGCCATTCGATCGCTGTCTCGAGATCGTTGCGGCGGCGGGCTATCAGGGCGTAGAGCTGGTGGGTGAATTTCAGAAATGGCCGGGCGATGAGACGCGGCGAGTCATGGCGAAGATGCGTTCGTTGGGGCTGGCCTTTGACCTGTTGAGCGGCGTCAAGGCCGGATTTGCAGATCCCGCCGGATCGAGCGATTTCCTGGCAGCAGTTACAACGCAAATGAAAGCTGCAAAAGAGCTGGAGAGCCCACAAATTAATCTCAAATCAGGCAATCGTATGGACAATTTGCCGCGAGAAGTTCAGCACGCGGCATGTGTCGAGAACCTGAAGCGCGCCGCCGATCTTGCCGCGGCAAACCATGTGCAAATCGTGATCGAACCTATCGATCCCCTGGAAAGTCCGAGTATGTATCTGACCAGCGTCAGCGAAGGGTTCGAAATTGTTCGCGCGGTAGGAAGCCCGCAGGTCAGAGTGTTATACGACTTCTACCACGAACAGCGCGCCTACGGTAACTTGATCGAGAAGCTGGAGCAAAATATCGACCTCGTTGGGTTGGTACACATAGCGGATGTGCCCGGACGCCACGAGCCCGGGACGGGCGAGATCGACTATACGAATATCTACCGCAAGCTCGGAGAGCTGAAGTACAACAAGTTCATAACCATGGAATTCTACCCAACACAAGACCCTGTAGCCACGCTGAGGAAGGCGCGGGTGGATGCCCAGCAGGCTACAGGCGCAGTGGCCGCCACATCATGAGTTCGGAAGACATGGTCATACGATCGCTGCGCACTGCAGACGCTCACTAAGGTTTGGTCATTTTCAAGTCGGTGACGGTACCTTCCGTGTTGTGGGCGAAGCGAATCCCGTAGACGCCGTCGGTTGACTTCAACTTTCCAGCCGCCACCAACTGAGCTTTGTCATAGCTAGCGACGACGGTTCCATTAATGGCGCACTCCACCTTGTCGCCTTTCACGGAAAGCGCGATTTTCTGCGTCACCGGTTGTCCGACGCCCGCAGCCTTGTGGACAGCGGCGTTCGCTTCCCCACGGCCGTTCATCTGAAACGGATCCGGTCCAAATCCGCGCACGATAAAAGTCCCATTGCCGTAGGCCTGCACAATACAGCTCGCTGTGCTGGGCAGTTCCCAGGTCATTGCCGGCGATGACGATGCCGTATGGGTGCGGATGGCTGTTCAAGTTCATGAATTGAGGCTCAGTAAAGGTCGCAGACACGGTGTAGTTGCCACTCGCCTTGTTGGCAGGATTCCAATAGGTCACCTGCGGGCCCGTCGTAACGTGCAGCGCGTTGCCATCCTGGGTAAGCTTCGCGTCTTTGATTGTTTGTCCGGCCTGCTCCGCTCTGGCGTCGATCTGTCCAACCCAGCCTGGGACCGAGATGCCGCCACCCGCAATGGAGCGAGAAGCATCCTGACCCTGGGCAGGGACCAGCGCAGAGCAGTAGAGGACGAGGGTGGCTGCAACGGTGAATCCGCGGACGAGACGCATAAGGTGTCCTTTCAAGACGGAACGTTGACACGCGAAGATTGTAGAGGCTCCGGGAGATTAAGACAAAGTACGATCCCGCCACACTACAATATAGTGAAAATGCCTTAGTAGCTGAGGCCGGAATTCTGCACCCCGCGTTAATCCGCCGACTTCAGAAACTTCAGCAATTCCCGATTGAAGGTGTCGGGCACTTGAATGTGAGGTACGTGCCCCACGTTTGGAATAACCACCAGCTCGGCGCCCGGAATCGTGTCGGCGATGTGTTTGGCCAGCGCGGGAAAATTCTGGCCGTCCCTCTCCCCGCCCAACACCAGCGTCTTGACCTTAATGTGCGCCCAGTCATCGACGACCGGATCCAGATAAGTGATCTGCCGGTAGATGGACTGCACCCTGGCGAGCCGCGGCCAATCGCTGCTGAGCGTTGGGGCGTACAGAATGCGCACGTACTGCTCATACTCCGGTTTCCAGGCATCCGGGAAGTAGCGCTGAATATTGGCATACGCAGCCTGCCAGATCTGATCCCGGCTTCGCGCCATGGTTGCCTTGTACGCTTCCTCCGCACTGTGCCATGGCTGGCTCCAACGTACATCGGTCAGGCCGATCGGATCGTAGAGTACGGCGCGCTCGGTCATATCCGGATAAGAAGCGGCGAACCGGGCTGCCAGCATACCGCCCATCGAGTGTCCTACGATCGCCGCCTTCGCTATGCCGAGCGATTGCAGGAGCGTGCGCGTGTTCATCGCCATATCGTGGAAGTTGTAAGGGATGATCGGTTTGGAGGAACGGCCGAAGCCGATCTGATCGGGCACAACGACGCGAAAGCCTTCCTTGCGCAGGGCATCGATCGGGCCGCCGAAGTAAAAGCCGCCGAAGTTCATTCCGTGGAGCAGAACGACGGTCCGGCCGTTCGGCTTGCCGGCGGGCGGAATATCCATATAGGCCATGCGCACGTCCTGGCCGTACAGCGTCAGCGGCAGGTACATCACTGGATATGGATACGGGACGTCCTCGTAGGTGATACTGCCCGGCTTCACATCGGCCGGGGCTTTCCGCATCGCGTCAGCCGCACGGGACTGTCCGTCTATTAAGGGAGCTGAGCCCGCACGCGAGAACTGACTAGGAGGCAGAGGCTGCGGCACAGAAATCTGCTGGCATGACTCGATCTTGTCATGGCGGATAACCCAACCTACTCCTTCTTTATCGATCAGGCCGGCACGGTCAATGTGGGATGCTTTCCGCGGCCATGAACTGGGTCAGATGCCGCTTAAGCGTCTTTTGACCCTGTACGTCCTGCGTCGAGCTCAAGGCTTTTTCTTCTGTGCTGACCGCTTCCCTTGCATTCCCCGATTGGAAGTATGCTTGAGCCAGCAGGTCCAGATAATCGTCTCCGTCGCCGCCAGATTTCACCAGAGCCTTCCTGGAGTACTCCAATGCAGTGAGCGGCCGGCGTAGATCCGCCGGCTCACATGTCAGGAAGCTCTCAGCATAACTATAGAGCTCGTCGGCGGTGGCATCGTCGCGCGCGGCCAGTTCTTTGCCAATGGCCAATCCCTGTCCGGTTATTTCGTGGGCTTCTGACGCCTGCCCGGTCTCTGCAAGCGTTCCGCCGAGCACAACCAAAATCTCAGAATAACGGCTGCGCACCAGCACATTGTCCGGTTCCGATGCAGAAAGCCGCTGCAAAATATCTGCTATTTCACGATACCTGGAGATTGCGCCGGCACGATCGTGCATGTTGTAAAGCAGATCCCCACGTCGCGAAGCGAAATTGCCAGATTCATTCTGGCCTGAGCGTTATCGGGGTCGGCGCGAATGGCTTCTCGATCCAAATCCGATGCCTTGAGGTAGTTTTGCAAAGCTTCCTTATTGTTTCCCAGAGACTCCTGGACGCCGCCAATCTTTTGGTAGGTAAGTCCCAGCCGCCGGCGGTCTGCCTGGTTATTGGGATTGGCGGCGAGAAGGCCCTGCAAAGGTAGCGAGCGCGCCCTGGTAATTCTTCATGGCAGCCTGCACGTCAGCTTGCTGCTGGGCGTCCCCGAGTCGAATCTGCACCGTCGCCAAGCCAGCCCGAGCGCGATGGTTCATTCGGGTCTACGGTAATGATGGATTGGTATAAGTCCAGCGACTTACGATAGCTGGCTTGCGAGGCGGCCGCATCGCCCAGGTTGGGAATTCCCACATGCCCCTGAAGATCGCCAAGCACCTGATAAGAGTTGGCCAGGCGGTAACGGGTTTCGGTATCCGGTTTGAGCGATTGCAGAATGTCCGTCGCCTGGTGAAGATCGGCAGCAGCCTCGGTCGGTTTCCCCAACGAAGGTAATACCTGGCCGAGCGATTAATAACTGCGCGCCAGGTACTTTCTGTGTTTCCGGATTCTTCGCGTCGAGCCGATTCAATGACTTACTGATCGCTAGCGCCTTCTGATAGCTTTCGCGTGCCCCCTGACTATCTCCGAGATTGGCTTCGTACGGGTTTCCCTGGACATCTCCGACTTTCAAATACGCTTCGGCCAATTCGCGCTGCAAACCGGGATCGCCATAAGACTCGTCCGCCAGACGGTTGAGATATTCCAGTGCGCGCTGGACCAGAAGCTGCCGGGCGGGTGTCGAACCGGGCAGATTCTGAATGGACAGCATCAAAATCGAACAAGAACGTTGTCGTGAGTTTGCGAACGTCGTTGAACCGCCGCTCTGCCTTGGCGCGTTCAGAACGCGCCACGCTCGCCTGCCATGAGGTGGCCAGTACTCCCGCGATTAAAGACGCAACCACTAATGCCGCCGCCGCAACTCCCGTCTTATGCCGGCGGACGAACTTACCGGCGCGGTAACTGCCGCTATTGCGTTGAGCCGTGACCGGCAGACCTTCCAGATAGCGCCGGATATCCTCAGCAAATTGCTCCGCCGAAGGATAGCGGCGTTGCGGCTCTTTGCGTAGGGCCTTGAGAACGATGGTGTCAATATCGCCGCTGAGTTGCCGCTTAAGCCTTTCCGCGGACGTCGCCCGCGTCTCGGCGATTTGGGCGGGAGACAAGTAGTTCGCGTTCTTTCCGTCGACCAAGGGCTTCTCAGCACGGAACAAGCTGCGTGCTCGGCTTCTGCGCCTCCTGATCGCACACTGCCTTTAAAATTTCGTGTTGAGTATCCGTGTGCAACGCGTACGGGCGCCGGGCTGCGAGTAATTCGTAGAGAAGAACGCCGAGGGCATATACGTCACTGGCCGTGGTAATGGGCTCGCCCCGCACCTGCTCCGGGCTTGCGTACCAAGGAGTCAGCATGCGGGAGTCGACTCTCGTGACCTCCACCGGTTGGGAAAAGAATTCGGGCCGCAGCAATTTAGCGATACCGAAATCGAGGAGTTTGGTAACCCCGTCCGCGGTCACGAGAATATTGCTAGGCTTCAAATCGCGATGAACAATCAAATTTTGGTGGACATAGTGAACGGCGAGGCAGACCTCGCGGAAAAGCCGAAGACGCTCGGGAATCGCCAGCTTGCGCTGGTCACAATATTCCGTGATAGGGGTGCCCTCGACGTAATCCATTACGAAGTAGGGCGTTCCGTCTTCGGTCGTCCCTCCATCCAGCAGCCTTGCGATGTTGGGATGATCCAGGGCGGCGAGAATCTGCCGCTCATGGCGGAACCGATTGAGAATGTCTTCGGTGTAAAAGCCGGTCTTTACCAGCTTGATGGCTACGCGCTGGTTGAAAGCGTCGTCGGCGCGGATGGCCAGGTAGACGTCGCCCATTCCCCCGGAGCCGATGCGGTGCAGAATGCGAAAAGGACCGATCCTGCGGCCGTCCCATCCACTTGAGATAGAGGAGGCCGGAGTGTTCCCAGCGGAAGCCGTATATTTGCCTCGTGGCTTTCTATGAGCGCCCCGAGCTCGGCCAATAAGGCCTGATCCGGACCGCAGGCGTTGCGTAGAAAAGCGGGCCTGGCATCTGGTTCTAACTCCACCGCCGAAGCAAAGATCTCCTTAATGTGTGCCCATCGCTCGGGATTCACGGTGAGTCTTTCTTGTTTCCGATCTCCAATGAGAGCCACGCCTTCGCCATGGTCCAATCGCGCTTCACGGTCGCGGGCGAGATCTTCAACAGCTCTGCAATCTCCTCAACGCTCATACCCGCGAAGACCCGCAGTTCCACGATTTGCTCCTGGCGGGAGTCGACCTCGGCCAAACGTCTGAGGCTTTCATCCAAGGCCAGGAATTTGTCCGGCCGGTCATTCGACATGGCAAGAAGCGTCTTCAATAGGAATTCTTATCTCCGCTCGCCGCCACGCTTTTCGGCTTGATGACCGCGTGCGTGGTCCACCAGAATCCGACGCATCACCTGGGCTGTGATTGCAAAGAAATGGCCTCGTTGTCCCAGTGCACATCGCTTTGATCCACTAACCGCAGATAGGCTTCATGAACCAGCGCGGTGGTTGCAATGTGTGGTCGCTTCGCTCCCGGCGCAAATACGAGTTGGCCAGACGGCGCAGTTCGTTGTACACCAGCGGCATGAGCTCTTCGCGAGCGTTGGGATCTCCCCGGCTCCAGTTGGATAGAAGTTGAGTCACCTGGTGGGAAGAGGACACAGGGCGCTCCGGGTGCAGGCTTGCGGCTGAGTGTGTTCCACGATAGCGCCGAAATCCTCTGCGGGTCAATGACTCTAGGTGAGCTGAAATATTCTCAGGTGAATTTTTGAGTTGCGCGTATTGGGATGAGGCCGGCACATAGCCGAGCTCTGGCCACGAAACGGGAATGTGAGAAACGCTTATAAACGCCAATTCGACGGCTATCGCTGCTTTTCGCCATGCTTTGTGACTTCCCTTCTCCTGGTTCCACATATTGCGATGGGGCGGAAAAAGACGTCCCGTTCAATGGCAAAAACTCCACGCTCCGTTACTTCGCTATGATGCTTCAACCGTCGACGGCCACTTTGCTCTCCATTCCGATGACATTCTTCTCCCCCGGCTTCAGCTGGGAAAGTACCCCTACCGCATGCCGCCCATCACCAATGCCTTCCAGCGGGCTGGAAGCAATCCCTTTGCCTGGATGACGCACCTGAACAACGTCGGCAACCAGAACGTCGCCAATATTTTCAAATCCTGCATTTGCCACCCGGGCGCTTGCAATGGATTGGCCTCGCAGCAGTCTCTGAACGATGCCATTCAAGGAGTACAAAACCAATCCCTACTCAATTCCGGAGCACCAGATGTTGAACCAGGACATCCAAACGCACTCCATCAACCAGACCAACTGCGCTGTCACCGGAGGCACGGTTTACTGGAACCGCACTACTCAGCAGAAAGAGTGCTCTCACTAAAGCGGTTGCACAGTTACTATGCCCTTACAAGGATCGCGAGGTGTGGTTTTCTTTGGGGGAAAACCACGAAAACGGCTTTTGCTTCGGGGTATACCTACTGTGAAACCGCTCTAGAAAACGGAGATTTTCCAGCCTTCCGAACTGGGGGTGCCTTGCGCGCCCCCAGTTTTCTCAAACAGCCGGCGGAAATGGGAAACGAATCTTCAAGAGCTCCGCAGCCTCGCGAAAGCCGCCAGCGCGTCCTGCAGCCGGTTGCACGTACATAAGCTAGTCCTGAGGGTTTGTCTTAGGAGTCGCCGGGGCGGGTTGGGGAGGGTGGGAGCTGTTCTGCGAATTTTCTGCGCTGCTTGCCCGGCTAGCTTCTTCGCTTGTTTTTGCCTGTAGTGACGCACGACGTCTGGCCAGAATTCGATGACTTCGGCGCCCACAATCCCTTCGACGGTCACCGTCAATCCACGTTCAACTGTGCCGCTGGCAGTTCGGTCTGACTCCGGGTAGTAAAGGTTGGAAACGGCAGCGCCCATAAGATTGCCCACGACGTTGGCATAGTTTGGTCCCCAGCTGCCGGCGTCGCGTTTGCACCACACCGTGCTGCCTGCCGCCCACAGAGCACGGCTGGTGGCGCTGCCTGTGCCCTTCTGAAAAAACCGCGGATCCTCGTGCAGCAGGCTTGTCAGGACAGCGTTACCCAACAAATTGCCGGTGAAGTAGTCCGTGTAAGAAGCCCCAAATCTCTTGCCGTAGCCTTCCATGCCCTGTCCGTATTCAGGGAAGCTGTTTTCGGCCTGGTCAATGCCGGACACAAAACCTGCAAGGAGGAAGGGCCACGGATCGGTTGCGCTTTTAAAAAAGAGTTGGTATTTCTGGCCCGCAGTCAGAGACAGTGCGTCCTTATTACTAGTGGTGTTGAATGTTGCCATCACACCCAGAACCCGCTGATGCTCCTGCTGCTTAAGCTGATCCTGCGACTTCTTTCGCTCTGCTTCTTCCGAGCTCTGGCTTGTCGTGCTTTGGGAGGACGAGGTCTGGGAAGCGGAATCGCCGGGCGCAGCCGGAGTGGAGCTGTCGGGAACGGCGGTTTGCTGCAGGCTCAGAACCGGATCATCCGGCAGGTTGAGCGCGGCTTCCACCGATTGTGATCTTCCCAAAGGCGCCGCGAGAAATAAACCCGAAGCTACAGATGCAGCCGCCAACCATCGCTTCAGAGCCAATCAGCTTACCTCGGTCCGGTGTCAGGCATTTACCCGTCATTCCAATACGGGCGTGCCCATCATAAAGTGGTTGGATCCGAAACGACCGGGTTTCCAGTCTGCTCACTCTGGCAAAGTATTAAGACCAAGCCAGCCAACTGGCACCCTCGGCCCAAAACTGGCCTTGCCATCCACGACCAGAAGGCGAGATGCTGTCCCTGGAGCACAGGCCATGGACGAGCGCGAGGAGAGCGGCAAACCGGATCACGGGCAGCCACTTGCGGATGCTCAAAACGCCAAATCGCAGACTAGTAGCTTACAGGATACTAGGTCGCAGACTAATGGGGAAGGAAATCCGCTCGAGCCCATTGCGCAGCCGTTAGCGAAGCCGTCCGATACCCTGCTCGAAGGCAATCCTGTCGCATTGAACACCACGCCGGCCGAGACGCCGGCCGAGACGGCCGAAACTCCCCTCGTTTCGCCCAGCATTCGCCTGGATAAGAAGCATCCGCTCGCCATCCGCTGGATGCATTGGATCAATTTCCCCGTGCTCTTCACCATGATCTGGAGCGGCCTGCTGATCTATTGGAACGATTCGGACAACGCCTACAAGCATCCTCATGCGGTCTACCGGATCGGCGTGGGACCCGTTCACGCTTTTCCGCTTTTTCCCCCAGTGGTTCTGGAAGGCAATGAATGCTCCCTACCATGTGACCGAGGGGCTGGGATATCACTTCTTCTTTATGTGGATCTTCGCCATCAACGGGATCCTCTATGTGCTGTTCACCATCTTCTCCGGCGAATGGCGCTTTGTGGTTCCCGACCGGAAGAGCCTGATAGAAGCGATCCAGGTGACGCTGAAGGACCTGCACCTGACCAAATACCTTCCGCCGCAGACCAAGTACAACGGCGCACAAAAAATTGCCTACACCTCTGTGATTCTGATGGGCGCTGGGAGTCTCATCACTGGCCTGGCCATCTACAAACCGACCCAGGCGCATTGGGTGACGACTTTGCTGGGCGGCTATGAGATGGCGCGGTGGGAGCATTTCCTGCTCACCATGGGCTTCTGCGGGTTCTTCCTCATTCACGTGACCCAGGTGGTGCTGGCGGGCTGGAACAATTTCCGCAGCATGGTGAGCGGACTGGAAGTGAAGCCGATCCAGGAGCCATCGCTCGAAGCAGAGAGAAAGAGTTGGGGATGAGCGATCTCGACGACAAGACGCGAGTGGAAGCTCGGCGGCGGAGCAGAGAGGCAGCCGACGCAGCGGTATTGCGGGAAAGCCGCAAACACACCCGGCGCAGCTTCGCCATCGCCGCCGTCGGGCGCAGCCGCCGGCTGGGGCCTCTACCAGTGGATCGATCACAGCCAGCGGCTGAGCATGCAGCCGAAGCCCTTGCGCAGGGCCTTCCAGGCCAATGCCAGGCTTTCGCGCGCGATTTTCGACGACCGGGCGCTGGCGCCGACCTACCCGCTCAAGCGCGCTGAGGATCTGCGCGTCAACGGCGTCTACGGGCTGAAGCAAGCCCTGGTTCCGGAGAGTTGGCGTCTGCAGTTGACCGGAGTGGCGAACGCGAAAAGCTATCCTCAATATGCCGCGGATGTCACGGCCTGGGAATATCGGTATGCGGATGTGAAGACCAACGAAGACCAGGGCCACGACACCAAGGTGGCTCCCAGCGCCGACACGGCGGAGAAGATGGCGCCGGCATCCATGGTTGCCGGGGAAAAAATCCGCCAGGAGCGCGCCGGCCGCATGCCGCGCGGGCTGGAGGAGGCAGGCGAAAGCCGATCCACGCTTGCCCCGGCACACCCGGCCTGCTGCTGACCATGGACGATATTCTGAAGCTCCCGAAACATGACCTGGTCACGCAATTCAAGTGCATCGAGGGATGGAGCCAGATCGTGCATTGGGGCGGAGTGCGGATGGCCGACCTGATTGCGGCCTACCCGCCGGAGAAACGGCCCGATGGACGGCTGCCGCGCTACGTGTACATGGAGACGCCGAACGGCGACTACTATGTCGGTTACGATATGAAGGTCTGCCTGCATCCGCAGACGCTGCTGGTTACGGAAATGAGCGGCAGCCCGCTGACGCAATATCATGGCGCCCCGCTGCGGCTGCACGCGCCCACCAAGTACGGTTACAAGCAGATCAAGCGTATCGGGCTCATCGCCTATACCGACCAGCAGCCGGACGATTACTGGACCAAGCTCGGTTACGACTGGTACGCGGGTCTCTGACATGGCGGCCACGAGCGAATCGCTTTGCACCTGGTGCGAGCCAAGGCGATTTTCTGCTGGCCCAGGTGGCGCGGGATATCGAACAACAGATTGCTCTCGGCCGGCTTCCTGCCCGGCGATCGTCTGCCCAGTGAGAGGGCGCTTGCCGCGCAGCTTGGGCTTAGCCGCAATACCGTCACCGCGGCCTATCTGGTGTTGGAGAAGCGGGGAGCGATTCGCCGTGTATCGCCCATCGCGGGGCGTTCGTCTGCCCCGCCGGTCCGGCAGAAAACCCGATTGACTGGAGCAGCAAGATATCCCGGCAGGCCCACCTGCTCGATGAGCCTGTGCTCGAGATGCTGGCGCAAAGCCGGCTGCCGAATTTGCGCTACCGGCTTTCGGCAGGCACACCGGCGCTGAGTTGTTTTCCCTTGGCGCCTTTCCGCAAAGCCGTCAACAAGGTACTGGCCAACGACGCGTTGCTGGCGATGGCGATTGCGCCTACTGAGGGTCAGCCGCGTTTGCGCCGGGCCATCGCCGCCCTCGACGACGTGGAGAGCTAGCCACATCCTGATCGTGGCCGGCGCGCAGGAAGGCATCGACCTGTTGGCGCGCTGCCTGATCGAGCCGGGAGACCGCGTCATCATCGACCGGCCTACATTTCCCGGCGCCATCCAGGCCCTGCAGGCGGCCGGAGCGCGGCTGGTGGAATGGGACACGGCGGAATGGTCCATCGAAGTGCTGGAAAGACTGCTGATCGCTTACCGGCCGAAGTTCATCTTCACCATGCCCACCTATCACAACCCCACCGCGCGAACGATGGACGAAGAGCAGCGTGCGAAACTGCTTCGGCTGGCTGCGCGTTACCAGGTACCGATCGTCGAGGATGATGTCTATTCGCGTACCCGTCTGTCAGGGATCGGTGCCCGCCTGTCTCTCTATCGCATGGACAAGCACAACGTCGTGATCTATCTCAGCACCTTCTCCAAAGTGCTTGCGCCGGGCTTGCGTCTGGGGTGGATTGCGGCCCCTCCGCACATGGTCAAGCAACTGTCATTGATCAAGATGCGCGCCAACCTCTTTACCGAAGGGCTGCTGCAACTCACTCTGGCCGAGTTGCTGGAGAACGGTACCTTCGACGAGCACCTCCTACGCCTGCGGGCGACGCACACGGCGTTGCAGAGGATTGCCGTGAAAGCACTGCGGCAGAACTTTTCCTGAGGAGCTGGAGTTTTCCGAGACTCAGGGGGACATACGATGCCGATGGTATCCGGCGACATGGAGGCGGTCTGTCGAGGCAAAAGCGAGCGAGCATGGTGCGGGCACCGCGTCCTTCGCTGACGCGGAAAACTGCTTTCGCATCTGTGCCGCCGCTCTGAGCGCGATCTAAACTGAGGGCATCCGTTGTCGGGAAGCCTACGATTAGCGCTGCGGTCAACTCGAGTTCGCGAGGACTGCAACTTCGAGCACCATGCCGGCCGCCTGCGACACGCTTCCCGCGCCCAGAGTGACGATGACGTCGCCATCTGCGGCCTGGGCGACGGTTCGGCTGACCGCCTCTTCGAAGGAGGCCGCATACTGGACCTCTTTACGGCCCACGGCACGGACCAACGCAGGGGCATCGACGCCGGCGATGGGCTCTTCGCTGGCGGCATAGATGTCCAGCACCTGGACCGTATCGGCGTCATCGAATGCGGTGGCGAACTCCGCCATCAGGTCGCGGGTGCGGGTGTAGCGATGAGGCTGAAAGATCACGTGCACGCGGCGATAACCCGACTCCCGTGCCGCGCTCAGCGTGGCGCGGATCTCGGTGGGGTGATGGCCATAGTCGTCGACCACCGTTCACCCCGCGAACGCAGCCCTTCAACTGAAAGCGGCGATCCACTCCGCGAAAGCCGCGCAGCGCGTGCGCAATATCTTCACACGACACCTCGAGCTGGGTGCCAATGGCCACCGCGGCGGTTGCATTCAGCACATTGTGCCGGCCGGGCACATTCAGAGCAAAAGGGCCGAGCACCAGGCCGCCGGCAGCCACCTCAAAGCGGGATCGCACGCCCTCCGCCGGGGGAAGCATGCGCAGCACATAATCGGCATGCGGAGACATGCCATAGGTAAATACCCGCCGCTTCACCCGCGGCAACAGCGCCGCGAGCTGTGGATTGTCGATGCATGCCGTGCAGGCGCCGTAAAACGGAACCCGCTCCATGAATTCGAGGAAGGCGGCTTCCACGTCTTCCATGTCGCGGTAGCAATCCATGTGTTCGCGATCGAGATTGGTGACCACGGAGAGAATGGGCGAAAGCTTGAGAAAGGAGCGGTCGCTCTCGTCGGCCTCGGCGACCAGGTATTGCGACTTCCCCAGACGGGCGTTCGAACCCAGCGCATCCACCCGGCCGCCGACCACCACGGTTGGGTCCAGCCCACCGGCGGCCAGCACGGTGGCAATCATCGAGGTGGTCGTGGTCTTGCCATGCATGCCGGCCACCGCGATGCCGTATTTGAGCCGCATGAGCTCGGCCAGCATCTCGGCTCGCTGGATGACGGGGATCTTGCGCTGCCGCGCCTCCACCACTTCGGGGTTTTGCTCGTTGACGGCGGAGCTGGTTACCACCACGCCGGAGCCCACGACGTTGCCGGCCGCGTGGCCCTGAAAAACGGTCGCGCCGAGGCTCCCCAGGCGGTCGGTAATGCTGGAACGGCGCAGGTCGGAGCCGGAAACGGCATAGCCCAGGGTCAGCAGAATTTCCGCGATGCCGCTCATGCCGATGCCGCCAATACCAATGAAATGAACGCGTTGTGCTTTCGCAAACATAGCGGGGGAGGGTAGGGTGGTGAGGCTCACTCCACCCTACTGTAACAGCCGGCAGGTTCTGCTTCCCCTTTGGCAGGTAGTGCATCTAATATGTGTAAAGGTGAGCCAGAGGGCAAATGGGCGAGTGCAGGACGTCTGGCGGATAGCTTTCGCTATCGCAAGATAAGCAATTTGCTTGCCAGAGCCCTCACAAAGGCGCAACTTTTTACAGAAACGTGTGGTTTTAAGTAGTAGGCACCCGAAGATAACCAGGGGTGCTGAAGTATCGCCAAAGCGGTTGGTTACGCACTGCATGATGCCTTGGCGCGGAGGTCCAAAATGAAATTTCTCAGATATTTTCTGCTGCTCGGCGCCGCTGATGGTTCCCGCAGCGTTGCTGTCTACTCCGGCTAACGCCCAGATCGGTGTCGGTATCGGGGTTGGTGGCGGCTACGGGTACGGGGATTACGGCTATGGGTATCCCTGCTCCGGTCTGCTCGTGGGGCTACTACAACTACTATCCCTACGCATGCGCGCCTTATGGCTACTACGGCCCGAGCTGGTTCGTCGGTGGCGTCTTTATCGGCGCCGGCCCGTGGTATCACGGCTACTGGGGACGCGGTGGATACTATGGTCGCGGTGGGTACTACGGTCGCGGTGGATACTACGCGGCGGAGTCGGCTATCGCGGCGGAGTAGGCTATGCGCGCACCGGTACAGCTTTGCTCGCGGCGGTAACTGGCTATGCTGGCGGCGGACACGGCATTCGCAGGCGGCGGCGTTTGCACGCGTGCCGGCAGCGGTGGCTGGTCGCACGGCGGTGGCTTCGGCGGCGGCGGTGGCTTCCATGGCGGTGGCGGTGGCGGCTTCCACGGCGGCGGCGGCGGCTTCGGTGGTGGCGGACACGGTGGCGGTGGTGGTGGACACCGGTAACGATTTAGAACGATCCACGGGAAACGGCTGGCGAAATTGCCAGCCGTTTTCTTTTGTGCCAGCATAGCGGAACTCAGCTGGCGCTGAGGCATCGCAAGTCCGGCGACCATCTCGGCAATTCTTGCGGCAGCCTGGGGATGAGCAAAGGTACGCGCGCGGGCTGCCATCTCGCTCAGCTTCTCCCGATCCTCAAGCAGGCCGGATAAGCGCGTCCAGCAAGCGCGCTCCGGTCATCTCTTGCTCCAACAGCATCTCGGCGGCTCCACCTTCAACCAATACTTCCGCATTCTTTCGCTGATGATCGTCGGCAGCCTGGGGAAAAGGCACCAGCAGCGAAGGCTTGCCGCTGGCCGCAAGCTCCGCCACCGTGCTGGCTCCGCTGCGAGCGAGAATCAGATCCGAGGCCGCAAACTGCGTTGGGCATGTCCTCGAGAAAGGCCTGCACCTGCCAGCGGTCTGCGGGCGCTCCACTGGCCGCATAGGCGGCTTCGGTAGTCTCGGCGTGGCGGGCTCCGGCCTGGTGCAGGATGGTGAGGCCGGGAACGGCATCCAACAGCGCCTTGGCAATCTCCGGCATTCGTCTGGTTCAGCGCGCGGGCGCCCTGGCTTCCGCCCATCACGAGCAGCCGGGGCGGACTTTCCGGCGGCCGGGGAGGGAGCGCGAAGAACTCGGCGCGCACCGGGAATCCCGGTGACCTCAGCATTGCGGAAATAAGCCAGCGTGGGAGCGAAATTGACCGCGGCGGCGCGGATCCGCTTGCCGATCAGCCGGTTGGCAAGACCGGGCACGGCATTTGGTTCAAAGGCCAGAGTCGGCACGCGCTGGACCAGCGCCGCCAGCATCGCCGGCCCGGAAGCGTATCCACCCACACCGACCACCACCTGCGGCTGCCAGCGGCGCAACAGGCGCATGCAGTACAAGATGCCGCGCGGCAGCGCGACCAGCGTCTTGAGTTGGGTGGCCAGGCTGACGCGGTTGAGCTGGCCAACATCGATGAGTTCGAGGGCATAGCCGGCCTGCGGCACCAGGCGGGTTTCCATTCCCCGGGCGGTGCCGACGAAACAGACCTCCGCTGCGTAGGCGGACTTGAGTGCGCCGGCGATCGCCAGGGCGGGAATCACGTGGCCGCCCGTGCCGCCGCCGGCAATCATGACCCGCATGCCCGTCAGTCGATCTCCCGGGTGAGGCTCAGCAGCACGCCAATGCTCGCCAGGGTGATGAACAGAGACGTGCCGCCGTAAGAGACGAACGGCAGCGTGATGCCTTTGGTCGGCACCAGCGCGAGCACCACGCTGATATTGAAGAAGGCCTGGATCAGGATGGTCGCCGTGATGCCGAAAGCGAGAAAGCGCGCGAAGACGTCTTTGGAAAGGCTGGCCGCCCGCAGCCCGCGATAACCGAGGGCGACGAACAGGGCGATGATGGCCAACGCGCCAATCAGGCCGAGCTCCTCGGCGATATTGGCAAAGATGAAGTCGGTGTGCGGCTGCGGGCAGGTAGAAGAGCTTTTGCCGGCCTTCCATAAAGCCGAGCCCACGTATCCCGCCGGTGCCGACCGCGATCAGCGACTGGATGGTGTGGAAGCCGGATCCCTGCGGATCCGCCTCCGGGTTCAGGAAGGCCAGCATGCGCGCCCGCCGCCAGGGCACGCGGAAGAGCAGGAAGTAGAGCACCGGCGCGGCGGCGAGCACGGCATAGCCGAAGTATTTCGTTTCCGCGCCGGCCAGGTAGAACATCAGCGCCGCCACCGCGGCGCAGACCAGGGCGGTGCCCAGGTCGGGCTCCTTGACGATGAGCAGGATAAACACCAGGGTGGGCAGAGCCGCCGGCAGCAGGGTGTTGCGCCAATCGCGAATGGAATGCAGCTTGTCCTGCAGAAACCAGGCCAGAAAGAGCACCAGCACCGGCTTGGCAATCTCCGATGGCTGAAAGGAGAGAAGCCGCCGAAGCGGATCCAGCGGTGGGTATTGTGCGAGTCGCGCAGGAGAAAGACGCCCAGCAACAGCAGCGTGGTGACGGCCACCGCGGGAAAGACCACGATCGGCCGGTTGAATTTGCGGTAATCGATGCGCATCAGCAGGGTCATGGTGACCAGGCCGAGGACCGCCCAACCGACCTGCTGGCTCACAAAGGTATAGGGCGAACCATAGCGGTCTTCGGCCATGACCGCGGAGGCGCTGAAGACCATCAACAAGCCGATGAAGACCAGCAGGACAGTCACGCCGAAGAGCCATTTGTCGACCCCTACGCGCTTTGCCATACGCCTGCTCCTTCGTCTGCTCCCGACGGGCCATCACCGCTTGCTTGAAGACCCTTCCCCGCTGTTCGTAGTTTTCAAACTGGTCGAAGCTGGAGCAGGCGGGCGCCAGCAGGACCACATCGCCGGCCACCGCCTGGCCGGCTGCCTGGTCGACCGCCGCCTCGAGCGTACCCGCGTGAACTATGCGTGGTGACTCCGGCGATCTGCCCTTCGATCTTTTCCGCCGCCGAGCCGATGGTGTAAACCGCTTTGACCCGCGCCCGCAGCAAAGCATTCAGCTGGGTGTAGTCGGAGTTCTTGTCCTTGCCGCCAAGGATCAGGTGAATATTTCCCGGAAACGAGGCAATCGCTTTGGCCGTGGCGTCGACGTTGGTGGCCTTGGAGTCGTTGTAGTAGTCGACGCCGTGGATGGCGGCGACGAACTCCAGCCGATGCTCGACGGCATGGAAAGATGCGACCGCGCGGGCAATGACCTCGGCCGGTATCTTCGCCACGCAGGCCGCGCAAACCGCCGCCAGTACATTCTCGATATTGTGCTCGCCCTTGAGCGGAATCTCGGCCAGGGGAAGGACCGGCATCGGCTGACGCCTGCTCCGATGCGCGAAACATCACCATGCCGTTCATGAGGAAGGCGCCACGGCGGACAATTTTGCTGCGGCTGAACCATAAGACCTGCGACTTGGCGCGGCTGGCCGCCTGCTGGACGACAGGATCATCGCCGTTGAGGATCAGATAGTCTTCCGCCGGTCTGGTTGGCGAAGATCTTTTCCTTCATGGCTACATAGTTCTCGAAGGTGCCATGCCGGTCCAGGTGGTCGGGAGTGATGTTCAGGATCACGGCGATCCGGGGATGAAAGCTCTCCGTGGTCTCCAGCTGAAAGCTTGAAACCTCGAGCACCGACCAGGCGCCGGCGCTCGCTCTGATCGACCATCTCGATCACCGGCAGGCCGATATTGCCGGCGACCAGCGTCTTCAACCCGCCGGCGCGTGAAGATCTCGCCGCAAAGGGTGGTGGTGGTGGTCTTTCCGTTGGAGCCGGTAATCGCCAGAACCTCTCCCTTGAGAAAGCGCGCCGCCAGCTCCAGCTCGCCGATGATCGGCAGGCCCAGGTTGCGCACCTGAACCAGTTCCGGCGTAGTCAAGGGCACGCCCGGGGAGACCACGATCAGGTCCTGGCGGCGAAAGGTCAGCAGTCCATGGCCTCCGGCTTCGACCGCGATGCCCGCCTCCAGCAAGGAGGGAATCTCTTTGCTCAGCGCCTGCGGCGCTGCGCAGATCGGAGACCGTGACCTGGGCGCCGCGACGGCGCAGAAAGAGCGCCGCGGCAAGGCCCGATTTGCCCAGGCCAACGACCAGTACTTTTTTGCCTTTCAGTTCCATCCAGCGGTCCACCTGATTTCAACGCAGTTTCAGGGTGGTGAGCGCAAAGAGCGCAAACACCAGCGCGGCAATCCAAAAGCGCACAATTACTTTGGACTCCGACCACCCCATCAGCTCGAAATGATGATGCAGCGGCGCCATTTTGAAGATACGCTTCTTGCGCAGTTTATAGCTTCCTACCTGCAGTATGACGCTGATCGCCTCGAGCACGAAGATGCCCCCGATAAAAGGCAACAGCAATTCCTGCTTGATGACCACGGCGACGGTGCCGATGGCGCCGCCCAGGGCCAGCGAGCCCACGTCGCCCATGAAGACCTCGGCCGGGTGAGCGTTGTACCAGAGGAAGCCGATGCTGGCGCCCACCATGGCTCCGCAGAAGACGGTGACTTCGCTGACCATCGGCATGCGCTGCAGCTCGAGGTAATCGGAAAAGACGGCATTTCCGCTGACGTAGGTAAGCACGGTGAGCGCCGCGGCGGCGATGATGGTGCAACCGATGGCCAGCCCGTCCAGTCCATCGGTGAGGTTCACCGCATTGCTGGAACCGACGATGACCAGGGTGACGAAGATGACGAAGGGCAGAAAGGCGAGCACACCCAGATGAGGAATCGCGCCCAGCGCGTGGATGGAGAGATCGGGACGAAAGCGCTTGAGAAACGGCACCATGAGATGGGTGGAGTAAATGCCCTCACTCCGCATGGCCAACAGCACCAGCGCAATGGCCACTCCGGTGATGATCTGCAGGCCCATCTTCTGCGCCGCGGTCAGGCCGAGACTCCGCCGCTGGATGACCTTGATGTAATCGTCGGCAAAACCGATCGCGCCGAAGGCCAGCGTGGAACACATCACCAACCAGACGAAGGGATTGGAAAGGTCGCTCCACAGCAGCGTGGGCAAAAGGATGGCGATACAGATGAGTACGCCGCCCATGGTCGGGGTGCCGGCCTTTTTCTGGTGGTCCTTGGGACCGTCCTCGCGGATGTACTGGCCGATTTGAAACTCGCGCAGCTTCTCAATCACGAACGGCCCGATGAGCAGGGCGATGAGCATCGCGGTGAGACTGGCAAAAGCGGTGCGAAACGTCAGATACCGGAAGATGCGGAAGGGTCTGAAGTAGGGAAAAAGCTTTTGATAAAGGAGCCAGTAAAGCAAACTTCCTCCGCCACCCGCACAAGAATACCAGCGTTTGTGGCTATCTTACAGGCGTTCGCGTGCATGTCTGCGTTTGCATTTTCGACGCGAACCACAGCGGCAACTAGCCGGATCGACCGTGTTGTACCCGCAGAACGACGGGTGCCCCACATCTCGCTCGTTTTTCGCGAGAGTGGGATACCCGACTGTCACCGGCAACCTGCAAGATCCGAAGGATGGCATTCGATTTTCGTGGAGTCCCTCCGCGAACAAACGAGGCTAATCGATGGGTCACTCGTGATTCGTGGATCGATCGGAGATCCAGTCAGCTATTCCTGCAGAAGACGCAGCGCTTGCTCCAGGCCGACGCCGCGGGAGGCTTTGAGCAGCACGGCATCGCCTGTCTCTCAGCTCTGCTTTCAGCCACTCGCCGGCTTCCTGCGGCGAGGCGAGAAAGATGGCCAGGGCGCCGGCCTCGCGCGCGGCTTCGACAAGATGTTGGGCGTTTCCCCGCACGCCGACGACCAGGTCGATGCCGCTTTCGGCAGCAGCTCTACCGCACTCGCGGTGCAGCGAGACTGCTCCGGGCCCAGCTCCAACATCTCGCCGGCCACCAGGATGCGCCGCTTGGCCGGCATGGAGGCAAGGGTCGCGATCATGGACTTGAGCGCTTCCGGATTGGAGTTGTAGCAATCGTTGATGACCGTGGCTCCGCCGATGCGCAGCACCTCGCCCCGCTTGTCAGGAGGGCGCAGCCGGCCGGCGGCGGCGGCACACTCGGCCAGCGGAATGCCCGCTTCCAAGCCGGCGGCGATCGCCGCCATCGCATTCCAGATGTTGTGGCGGCCAAGCAGCGCCAACGTCACGGTTGCCTGCTCTTCGCCGGCCGTGACTTGAAACCGCACTCCCTCGGCGCCAAGTTCCTCGATGTTTGCGGCGCGCGGATCGGCACACGGACCCGATGCCGAAATAGATGGAACGCCCGTGAAAATCGCGCCCGAATTGGCCCACGTAGGGGTCGTCGCAATTGAGGAATGCGACGCCGTGAGCGGGCAGGCTTTGCACCAGCTCATATTTGGCGCGCGCGATGCCCGCCACGCCATCGGGAAAATTCTGCGCGTGGGCGCTGCCGACGTTGGTGACGACTCCCCAATCGGGGTGAGCGATGCGGGCCAGCGCCGCGATTTCGCCGGCATGCGACATCCCCATCTCGATCACGGCAATTTCATGCTCCGGCTCGAGTTTGAGCAGTTGCAGGGGCATGCCGAATTCGTTGTTCAGGTTTCCTTGCGATTGAAGCACCGCGAAGCGCGCCCCGAGAACTTCCGCGACCGCCTCCTTGGTGGTGGTTTTGCCGGCGCTGCCGGTCACTCCGATGACGCGCTTGTTCCAATGCCTGCGCACCGCGGTGGCCAGCGTCTGCAGCGCGATCAGCGGATCGTCCACGATCAGCAGAGTGTGGGTATGCGCCAGGTCGAGCAAGATCGGCGACCTTGCTGCGAGCGACGACCGCCGCTCGAGCGCCTCGCTCCAGCGCGGCGGCGACAAAGTCATGCGCATCGTAGCGCTCACCGCGGATGGCGAAAAACAGGTCCCCGGGCGCGAGCGTGCGCGTGTCGATGGAGTATCCCGTCGCCGGCTGCTCCGCCGGATCGCCCTCCGCGCGGCCTGAGCTCGGCTCCCATCCAATGAGCGATGTCCTGCAGTTGCAGCTTCATTGGCTTCTTTCCCTGGCCAGCAATACCTGCCGCGCGATGGCCACATCATCGAACGGTATCACCCGCTCGCCGATGGTCTGAGTTTTTTCGTGTCCTTTGCCGGCCAGAAGCACCAGGTCGCCCGGCCGCGCCTCGGCGATGGCCAATTCGATCGCGCGCTGGCGATCTGGCTCGACGATGACCCTGGCCGGAGTGCCGCTTGAGGCCCGGGCAGCACCTGCTCGATGATCGCCAACGGATCTTCTCCTCGCGGATTGTCGGAGGTGAGCACGACCACATCGCTGCCCGCGCCGGCCGCCCGGCCCATCAGCGGACGTTTGCTTCGATCACGATCGCCGCCGCAGCCGAACATGGTGATCACCCGGCCGCCTCTCTGGCTCACAAACTCGCGCGCTACGGCGATGATATTGCGCAGGGCGTCGTCGGTGTGGGCGTAGTCGACGACCACGGCAAAATTCTGCCCGCAATCGACAGACTGGAATCGGCCGGGCACATAGTCCAGCGAAGCTGCGCCTTGCAGCAACCTCGTCCAGCGTCAGGCCACGGGCAACGGCAGCGGCGCCCGCAGCCAGCAGGTTGTAGACATTCACCCCTCCGGTAAGGCGGGTTGCGATGCGGCACTTCCCCGTGCGGGGTGATCATGGCGAAGCGCATGCCGGAAGGCTCCATCTGCAGCCCGTCGGCCCGGAAGTCTCCCTGGCGCAGCCCGTAGGTGTAAACCAGCTCGGACCCCGCCGCGCGCGCGGTCTCTTTCAGCGCTGGCGCCGTATTCATCGTCATGGTTGAGGATGGCCGCGCGCGGCGGCGGTCCAGCGGAGCCATCGAAGAGCTTGCGCTTGGCGGCAAAGTAGTTCTCCATGCTGCCGTGGTAGTCGAGATGGTCGCGGGTGAGGTTGGTGAAGATGGCCACGTCGAAATGCAGACCGGAAATCCGCTCCTGGTCGAGAGCGTGCGAGGATACCTCCATCACCGCCTCGGTCGCGCCGCCGTCCACGCCTTCACGAAATAACTCCAGCAGGTCGCGCGACTCGGGCGTGGTATGCGGCGCGGGAAAGATTCTGCCTGCGGCGTGATACTCGATGGTGCCGGCCAGGACGGTTTTGCGCCCTTGATGGCGCAGCATCGCCTCCAGCAGAAATGCCGTCGTCGTCTTGCCGTTGGTTCCGGTTACGCCGCTGAGTTTGAGCTGCGCTTCGGGATGGGCGAAGAAATTTGCCGCAATGGCAGCCAGCGCGCGCCGTCCATGCGCCACCTCGATCACCGCTATGGCTGGATACGCGGTTGCGGCGGCGAAGCCGGCGGCGGAGTCGGTGACGATGGCTCGCGCACCTTGAGCGACCGCCTGCGGAATATAGCGATTGCCATCCGTCGTGCCGCCGCGAAAGGCGACAAAGAGCGAGCCGTCGCCCACCCGCCGCGAATCATACTCGACGCCCGTCACCGCCGGGCTGGGGCCCGCGCGCCGTGATGAGATCGACACCGCGCAAAACGCTATCGTCCAGCTCCACTCTATTCCTCTTGCCGCCTGCAATCATCCTGGCACGGATAGACGTATTTGGTGACAAGCTGCTCGACCTGCATTTGTCACCTGAGGGTGCGGTCCTGGGATAACGATCGATAGAGCAACTGCAGAGTCCCTCCACTGCGCAACTGCTGCGGTCGGGATTGACAAAGGAAGCCTTGACTCGTCAGGACCTTATCGGTCTGTTGCCAGTATGGTCGACGCTTGTACTTCCGGAGCAGCGTCGTCACTGAGATTTGTCATCGCCGACCGGCAGAGGACCCGGATGTTCCTACTACGCTGAGCTACTCATGACCGCGTATGACGGCTTTCCTCAGAGACAGCCGCATCGAAGCTCGCCACCGCGACCAATGCGCAACAGGAAATCCGGGGTAGCGCAGTGGAGGGATCTTGCAGCTTCTGCCGGCCGACTTACGGCATGGCTTCGACAGGCGCCATGCAGCTGTATTGCAGATCTAGTGTAAGAGAAGTCTTAGCGGGTGAAGCGGACCACGATCTCGGTACCGGGCGGCACCATGCTCCCGGGCGCGGGAACCTGCTCCCGGGCAATGCCGCTGCCTACAATCTGCAGCGCCAAGCCGGCCGTTCCGGCCGACTCGACCGCCACCCGCAGCGGTTCACCCAGAAACGAGGGAACTCCGACCCGGCTCGCCGCATCGACCACGATGCCATGGCCGGGAACATGAGGCTCGCGCGCGGCTACAGCGGCCGCGAACGGAGGCTGTCTCTTTTTTCGCCTCGGCCGCATGCACTGGGAGAGCTTGGGCGGAGGCGGCGCAGCCATCGGGTCGGCATCCTCGGCATGGCTTCCCTGGCATCTTTTCGGCTGCGGTGGCGGCGCCGCTTGCGGCCTGCTCCATGCCCGGCGTCAGCTCGCTGGCCGCGGAAGGCACCGGCTGCTGACCATTTCCCTTGCCGCGAAGCGGATCATCCGGCGGGCAGATTGTTGACCTCGGCAAAGAGCGCGTCGAGATCGCCGGTGTGTTCTGATGGCGCGTCGTCCATCTCCGGCGTCTGCCTGCCTCTTGGCCAGCTCCGGCTGCGGGATCAGATTGGTATCGTGGGGCACGCCCAGGTATTCGAGCACTTCCTGCGCCACCTCGCGGAAGACCGGCGCGGCGTTCACGTTGCCGATAGTGGTTCCCTTCTGGGGAGTCGATGATCACCGCCACGCTGATGGCCGGATTGTTGACCGGCGCGATGCCGACAAACGAAGCGATGTACTTGGTCTTGGAATAGCGATGGGTCACCACATCGATCTTTTGCGCGGTGCCGGTCTTGCCGCCGGAAGAGTAGCCATTGAGCCGCGCACGTTCTTGGCCGTGCCAAACAGCACCACCCCTTCCATCATCTTGCGCATCTGGGCGGCGGTCATGGTGGAGATCACGCGGTGCGCGCCGGCGGGCAGCGGGTCGGGCAGTTCTCCCTGGGGATGAAAGGCAGCCGGCCTGCAGCTTGCCCGGCGGTCTTGATCGCCTTCCTGCATCAGGATGTGAGGAGGCAGGTAGACGCCGCCGTTGGCGATGGTGGAAACCATGGTGACCAATTGGATGGGCGTCACCGCGACCTCCTGCCCAATGGCGATGGAGCCGATGCTCGATCCTGACCAGCGCCGGGTGGGCGCGAGCAAGCCGCGCGTCTCGGCCGGCAACTCAATGTCGCTGCGCGCACCAAAACCGAAGTCGTGAATGTATTGGTTGAACGTTTCCGGGCCCATGCGCAGCGCCAGCTTGACCGCAGCCACATCGCTCGACTCCTCCAGCGCCTGCGAGACGGTAAGCACGCCATTGGGATGGCTGTCGTGAATGATCCTTCCCGCCAGCTCGATCTTGCCTCCCTGGCAATCGATCATCTGGTCGGGATTGGTGACCTTTTGCTCCAGGGCCGCCGAGTAGGTCACCAGCTTGAAGGTGGAACCCGGCTCATACACATCGCTTACCGCGTGGTTCTTGAGCAGGCTGGTGGTGGCGTGGCGAAAATCGTTGGGATTGAAGGTGGGGCGAATGGCCAAGGCGAGAATCTGCCCGGTATGCGGATCCTGAACCACGACCGTGCCATTCGAGGGCATGGGTGCGTTCGAGCGCGGAATCGAGAGCGCGCTCGGCCATGAACTGAATATTTTCGTCGATGGTGAGAACCAGGTTTTCTCCCGGGTCAGGCTCGCGCTCCTGGCTGTCCAGCACGTGGCGGCGGGCATCGAGCGCGGTGAGCATGCGGCCGGGAACACCGTGCAGATCGCGGTCGAACTTGCGCTCCATTCCTCCCAGACCATTGTCATCGGTGCCCACGTATCCCAGGACCTGGGCGGCGAGCTGGCTGTTGGGATAGAAGCGCTTGAATTCCTTTTGGAAGTACACGCCCTTGAGATTCAGCGCTTTCACCCGCGCGATCTCCGCGGGCTCAAGCTTGCGCGCGATCCAGGCGAAGTTTCTCGAGGCGTTCAGGCGAGCGGCAATCTGATGCGCGGAAGTGAAACGGTCGGTGGGGTCGGTGTGCACCACTTTGGCCAGGGCAGCGGCAACCGCCTGACGCTTGGCTTCCCCTTCCGGATCCTGCCGCTCGGCGATCTCCGAGGGCACGGCGTAGACCGAGTCGGCCAGCACGGTCATGGCCAGCTCATGCAGATTGCGATCGTAGAGGATGCCGCGCCGGGGCGCGACCTCAAAGGTGCGCTGTTGCTGCCTGGCGGCACGGTCCACGAAATCCTTGTGGTGCACCACCTGCAGCCAGACCAGACGGCCACAGATCAACGCTGACCCAGCAGACAAAGAAAAGCGAGATATGCAGCAAGCCGAGGCGGCGATGGACGGTGCCCGCATGTACCGGGCGCGCCGGAAGCGCACGCCCGCTGGGCCGGCGGCTCAGTGCGCTTTGGTTGGCGAAAGAACAAGAACTGCTTCAACTGGACCTGCCATGCTGAAGATTTGTTGCCAGAGGCTCTCTGATGGCTAAGACGTTGAGGTTCGAGGAAAACCCGACATCTGCGTGATACAAATTGAGCGAGCACGTGAGACTCGTCGTGACAGTCTGTTTACCTGAGACAGAGATTCGCGAACCTCTAGCGCAAACTGGGGCATGCGGCGATGCTTCTGCCATCACCGGCGCGTTGGGATCAAACGCGTTGTCGCCGCGCACCACCTGGCCGGGCCTGCGGCGCGTCCAGTCCCAGCTGGCGGGCCATGCGATCGATGCGGTGCGGATCGCAGAGTTGCGCTTCGGTCAGCCGCAGCTCGCGGTTCTGCTCCTCGAGCAAGTTGCGCTGCTGCTTCTCAGCCTCTACCCGGTATCCATATTCAATGGCGCTGAAGTGCTGCCAGCCATAAAACATCACGAACACAAACAACACCGTCATCGCCGCGGTGAAGATACGCATCTCGCGCACGCGCACCGGATCGGCCGCCTTGACCAGGCGGGAATTGTCCAGCCGCTTGCAGCAGAAAACCTCCGGGGTGGGCCCTCGCCGGGCGCGCTGCTGCGCCGCGAATAGATAGAGGTTCCGGTCCGCCACCTGCTGGCTGTTCCGTCGCGATCCGTAGTTGAGGTCGTATGCCGCGATTGTCTGTGTTGCCATTTTTCCGTCCGCCTTCGTGATGTCTGTCCGATTTGCTGCTTTCACGTACTGCGTTCCATGCCGTTTTTCGGTTCTCTCTGCTGCCCGCAACTTAGCGCTGCGCGCCCGCGGGTTGCGATCCGTCTCCTCTTCGCTCGCCGTCACCGGCTTGCGCGTAAGCACCTCAAAAATTCCCTGCCGCGCGCCCTCGCGCAAAGCATCTTTTGCCAGCCGGTCTTCGAGCGAGTGGAAGCTGATCACCACCAGCCTTCCGCCAGGCTTCAGCAGCCTGGGCGCCGCTTGCAACAGCGCCTGTATCTCGTCCAGCTCGGCATTGACGTAAATTCGGAGCGCCTGAAAAATTCTGGTCGCCGGATGGATCTGATGGCGGCCTCGCTCAGATTTCATCGCCGGGGCGGCGGCCGATAAGACTTTGGCCAGTTGTGCCGTGGTCTTGATCGGCCGCGCCCTGACAATGGCTCTGGCAAATCTCCGCGATCTCCTTTCCTCTCCGAATTCGTAAATCAGGTCGGCGAGAACTTTTTCGTCGGCCTGGTTTACCACTTGTTCGGCAGTCGCGCCCCTCCGCGGATCCATCCGCATGTCGAGTGGCCCGTCCGCCTGAAAACTAAATCCTCTGTGCGCCGTGTCCAGCTGCATGGAGCTGACCCCAAAGTCGGCCAGCAATCCATCCAGGCTGCCTTCCGCGATGTAGCGGCTCATGGCGGAAAATGGTTCCCCGTGGAGCACCCATTGCGGCATCTGCTCGCCCAGCTCTTCGCTCAGCGCCTGGAACCGCGCCCGCGCCAACTCCAGCGCATCGGGATCGCGGTCGAAGCCGATCAACCGGCCCTGGCCGCCCAATTCCCGGGCGATGGCTGCGGCGTGCCCCGCAAACCCCAGAGTGGCATCCACATAGGTGCCGCCGGCGCGCACATTCAGATATCGGATCGCATCTTGTAAAAGAACCGGCACATGCCGCTCGCTACTCGGTACCATGTGCTCCCCCTGGGGGGTCTACCTTAAAGTCCAAAGTTCGCCAATGTCTGCTGGTCGTCCGCCGTCAACGGATCGGTGTCCATGGACTGCTTGAACTCGTCGTGGTTGGCCACTTCGAGATACGTCTGCACTCCAAAAACCACCACATCTCCGGCCAGCTTTGCCGTTTCCCGCAAGATCTGGGGAAGCAGCACCCGCCCCTGCGCATCCATCTCCGCCATCTGCCCGTAGTAGTTCACCCGGTCCAGGAACTTCTTTTTGGCCGGATTCATGCTGGGTATCTGCGCCAGCTTTTCCTCAATCTTTTGCCACTCCGGCAAGGGGTAAATCTCGGCCGACCGTCCATCCTTGCTGGTGATGTAAAACTGCGTCCCGTATCGCTCGTCCACCAGGCGCTTGAACTCCGCCGGCAGCTTGAGCCGGCCTTTTTCGTCCACGCGAGTTGGGTGATTGCCACGAAACATCAGTTACACTCGCTTTCGTGGCTGGAACTGCTTAAAACCGCTTCTTTGTTTCCACTTTCGACCACTTTTGTCCACATCTTAGCCCAGCGGAGGAGGCTGTCAAAGGGGAAATTCCAGCAAATCCTTGAGAAAGAGGGGGTTTCAGCGGGCTGGCTGCAAAAAATACAATCTGTGTAGGGGAACCAGGCTCTACCTACAACAGATTGTGTTGACTTGGTTGATTCAGGTTGCGCGAGATGTACTTGTCAAGTAGGCAGAAGTCAGGCAAGCCGAATAGACACTAAAGTTGTTATGGCAGAATGAGGCCGGAAGTCCTTCTTAATCAGTACGCTCGGGCCTACCGGGGTTTGCTGGCGGGCTGCGCACCTTTTCGTTGACCACGATGGCCAAATAGATGAAAACGAGCAGGTTGAGGAGGGTCAGCACTACCTTGAGCACGGTGACGTGGCGGATGATTTCGTAGAGCTCCCAGGGCAGGAACGAACCGGTCAGGATCAGGGTGAAGTACTCCGCCCACACCTTTTCCAGCACCAGGCCGGTGCCTTCGATGATGTCCAGCGCCGCGTAGAGAAAAATGGCGAAGCTGATCTCTTTGAGCCGGTGAGGGCTCAGCAGGGCCGACTTTTCCAGCAGCACGTTGACGAAGCGATTCTCGGGATCGAATCGGAGGGCCGTCATGGTCCGCAACAGGACGTCGGCGATGTCTTTGTGCAATAACCTGATGACGCCGAAACCCATGGAGACGAAGAGCACCGCCTTCAGAAGCTTCAAGACGCCAATTGCGATGAGCCAGCGATTGCGGTTTGGATGGGAATGCGTTGTCAAAGCGCCGTTATTAGTCAACCATGCATTCAAGCCGATGATACACCCTGGCGATTGGGCCGATGGGGCTGATGAGCCATGTTGGCACCCTCAGGATCCGTGTAAAGCCGTGAACATCGAAACAGCTCATGGCGCGATCCGTTGCGTACTGACTAGTCACCGCTGCGCTCAGCAGCCACTCGACATCCGTCAAGCTGAAATCCGTTGGCATCGCGGCCCGTACTAACAGTGCAGCTAAACGCAGTTCGAAGTGAAAGGAAATACTCATGAACAAGAGAAATTTGCTCGCCGTTGCCGTAGCACTGATGTTTGGATTTTCCGCTCTTCACGCGTCCGCAGAAGGATCCCATGGTCGGTGGTGCAGCGATGTATCCCACCAAGAATATTGTCGAAAACGCGGTCAACTCCAAGGATCACACCACGCTGGTCGCCGCAGTGAAGGCAGCCGGCCTGGTCGACACCCTGGAAAGCCCCGGACCGTTCACCGTGTTCGCACCCACCAACGAAGCTTTCGATAAGCTTCCTGCGGGAACAGTGGATACGCTGTTAAAGCCGGAAAACCTGGCTAACTGAAGAAGATCCTCACCTACCACGTAGTGGCCGGCAAGCTCACCTCGAAGGACATCGCCAAGCAGATCAAGGCAGGCGGGGGCAAGGCGACGCTGACCACGGTCGAGGGCGGTACCTTGACCGCAATGATGCAGGGCGGCAAGCTGGTTCTGACCGACGAGAAGGGTGGAACATCCACGGTTACGATTGCCAATGTCATTCAGTCGAACGGCGTGATCCACGTAGTCGATACGGTTCTGATGCCTAATTAAGCGGTCTGTTCGTTCGATCTTGGTTCTCGAAAGCAGGCGCTCACCGGCGCCTGCTTTTGTTTGCAGGTGAACGATGCGGCACAGCTTCCAGACCGAGCAGTGGCTTCCCTACCCCAGGGAACGTGTTTGCGTTTTTTGCCGACCCGGCGAATCTCCGCCGCTGATGCCCAGTGGCAACGCGCCCGCGTGGAGAGGGCCTCTGATCGCACCGGCATCTACGGCTGGTGTCGCTGCCGGCAGCACTGTCGAATGACTCTACGACGAGCAGACCTCACTACGCTGCGTCCGGTCGGGATGCAGGAACGCGCTTCCATGCGAGCATGCTGGGCTCTGCGTCAGCACGCTGGAAGCGTTCCTTGTCATCCCGATCGGACGCACTGCGAGACGCAGTTGCACCTTCGTGGACGTCTTAGCGGGCGACGAGGCGTTTGCGGGTCTTGTGCTGCAGATAGGGCGCCAGCTTTTCCATCGCGGCTTCCACGCTGATGCCGTACTTGGCGCGCAACTGGTCCACCTTGCCGTGCTCGATAAAACGGTCGGGCCAGCCGATGCGCACCACCGGCGCTTCGATCTGCATTTCGCTCAGCGCTTCGAGAACCGCGCTGCCAAATCCGCCCATCAGAACATGATCTTCCAGGGTGACGATCACGCCAACGCGGCGAGCGTACTCGGCGAGCAAGTCGCGGTCCAGCGGCTTGACGAAGCGGGGATTGATGACGGCAGCGGAAAAGCCCTGCTGCCGGAGCTCCGCGGCGAGTTGCTGCGCCAGCGGCAGCAAGGCTCCCAGGCCGAAAATTGCCACCTCATCGCCGTCGCTGATAATTTCCGCCTTGCCGATCGGCAGCGCCACCGGATGAGCCTTGACCGTCGCCCCCGGCCCGGTGCCCCGGGGATAGCGCACCGCGGTCGGCCCCGGCTGCAGCAGCGCCGTGTACATCATGTCCGCCAGCTCATCCTCGTCCTTGGGAACCATGTGGATGATGTTGGGAATGCCGCGCAGATAGCTGATGTCGAAAAGGCCGTGATGCGTCGGGCCGTCATCGCCGGAAAGCCCACCGCGATCCATGCAGAAGACGACCGGCAGGTTCTGCAGGCAAACGTCGTGCACGATGGGATCGAAGGCGCGCTGCAGGAAGGTGGAGTAGATGGCGCAGAACGGACGGAAGCCCATGGTGGCCAGGCCGGCGGCAAAGATGACGCCGTGCTCCTCGGCAATGCCCACATCGAAATACCGGCGCGGATGATGGGGACGGAAGAGATCGAGCGCCGTTCCATTGGGCATGGCGGCGGTGATCGCCACCACCTTGGGGTTCTCGTCGGCCAGCTTGACCAGGGTTTCGGCAAACACCTCGGAATAGGTACGTTGGCCGGCCGGCGTGGTCTCGCCGGTATCCGGGTCGTAGGGGCCGAGGCCGTGAAACTTCTTCTGCTTGTCGAGCGCCGGCTGGAAGCCGCGGCCCTTCTGGGTAATGGCGTGCAGCAGGACAGGCCGCTCCTGGGTCTTCAGGAACTGAAATGTTTCGATCAGCAGACCGATGTTGTGGCCATCGAGCGGACCGTAATAGGTGAGCCCAAACTCCTCAAAGAGCATGGAGGGCCACAGCATGCCCTTGGCGGCTTCTTCCGCCTTGCGCACCATCTGCCGGGCGGTCTTGCCGCCCAGTTTTTCCAGCAGACGGGCCGCGGAATCGTGCAGATTGGTGTAGCGCTCGTTGGTGACGATCTTGTGCAGGTAGTTGGCGATCGCGCCCACATTGCGGTCGATCGACCATTCGTTGTCGTTCAGCACCACGATCAGGCGCTTGGTTTGCTGGGCGATATTGTTGAGCGCCTCAAAACTTATGCCGTTGGTGAACGCCGCATCCCCGGCAAAGGCGATGACGTTCTCTTTGGTGCCGGCCAGATCGCGCGCCACCGCCATGCCCAGGGCAGCGGAGAGCGCGGTGCCGGCGTGGCCCGCGCCGTAGCAGTCGTGATCGCTTTCCGTGCGCAGCGCGAAGCCATTCAGGCCGCCCGGCTGGCGCATGGTGTTGAAACGGGTCGCGGCGGCCGGTGAGCAATTTGTGAATGTAGGCCTGGTGGCTTACGTCAAAGACAAACCGGTCGGAAGGAGTGTTGAAGACGTAGTGCATGGCCAGCGTCAGCTCGACGACGCCGAGGTTCGGCCCCAGATGGCCGCCCGTCTTCGACAGTACGAGGATCAGCTGCTCGCGTATCTCCTGAGCCAGTGCCTCCAGTTCCGGCACGGTAAAGCTCTTGATATCCGCGGGCGAGTGAATCGTATCGAGTAGTTTCCCCATGGTGTCTCGTGTACGCCCTTACCGCTTGCAACGCTTCTGCATCGCCCCATCAAAAAAGACCCCGAGTGGGGCCTGCTGGTGCGCCTGAAGCTGCTCTGATCATGCGTAGTATACCAAGCTTGCCCGGGCGGCCTGCATTATCTTTATGCGGCAGGGCATCCATGGTCTCAACCGCCGGCGCCTCGGCGCCAAATTCGCCTTCCCATCGCGCGACCACGACCGAGGCCAGGCAATTGCCCACCACGTTGACGCTGGTGCGCGCCATATCCATGAGGGCATCGATACCGAGGATCACAAAGATCGGCTCTTCGGGCAGGTGGAACATGGCCACCGTCGCCAGCAGCACAATCAGCGTTGCGCGGGGCACGCCGGCCACTCCTTTGCTGGTGAGCATGAGCGTGCCCACCATGAAGATCTGCTGCTTCCAACCCATGGTCACACCAGCCGCCTGGGCCACGAAAACCGACGCCAGCGCAAGATAGAGCGTCGAACCATCCAGATTGAAGCTGTAGCCCGCGGGGATGACAAAGGCGACAATCCTGCGCGGCACGCCCAGGGCTTCCATCGCTTCCATGGCCCGGGGCAGCGCCGCTTCTGAAGTGCTGGTGGCGAAGGCAATGGTCGCCGGCTCAGCGACCGCACGCAAGAATCTGCGGATGGGCACGCCCGCGATCAGCGCGACGGGCAGCAAGCCAAACAGCCCGAAGGCCAGCAGCGCAGCATAAAGCGTAAGCAGCAGGCGGCCGAGATGAAGCAGCACGCCCGGTCCCATTTGCCCCACCGTGTATGCCATCGCAGCGCCCACGCCGACCGGGGCGTAGTACATCACGATATTGGTAAAGGCAAACATGGTTTCGGTCAGCGATTCGATGACCCGCAGCAGAGGCGCGCGATTCTCCGTGCTCAGCCGGCCCATGGCCACGCCAAACAGGATGGCGAAGACCGCTACCTGCAGAATCTGGTTGTCGGCCACAGACTTCGCGATGTTCTCGGGAAAGGTGTGGAGCAGCACCTCATCCCAGCGCAGCGGAGCGCCTGGCAGGCTGGCGGAGACAGTCGCCGCAGTGTGCTGCTGGGGAACAGCAAGCCCCACCCCCGCGTGGGTGATGTTGATGGCCGCCAAGCCAACCAGCATGGCGATGGTGGTAAGAACCTCGAAATAGACCAGGGCCTTCAATCCCATCCGCCCCAGGCTGCGCATCTGTCCATGGGCGGCGATGCCGGTGATCAGGGTGCCCAGAATCAACGGGGCAACGATGGTCTTGATCAGGCGCAGGAAGATGTCGCTGAATACGCGCAGGCTGACGGCGAAGGCCGGTGCATCCGCTCCCAATTCGCCGCCCGCGATCATGGCCCAGAAGATCCAGGCCGTCAACGAACGCCGCCGCCAGGCGGCCCAAGCCAGCAGCACCAGGCCGGCCAACCGCAGCGGCAGCCCAATATGCCCTGCAGCGTGGCTCAGAGGCGCCAATAAGCCCGGCGCAATAAAGAGCCGATCCCGGCGACTGCGACCGCATGTCTGCGGAGAATCGCCAGGCTTCCGTCATGCGTCCCATCATGCAGCGTGTCACCCGGACGTCACGTTAGCAGCGAAGTTGCGGGCACCCGACGCTGACGGCTTGAGCACATGGTGACGCGACTGTTACCGGCACCGTTACTTTACGGTGAGAAAGGCAGCCGAATCGTGAGACGCGCCGGACGTAGGTAACCTGCTATCTGCAACTTCGGGAGATTGTTGACAGCCTTCCCGCATACAGGAAGACCGATCTCAGGTTAGGATGTACCCAGTCTTGTCGCTAACCCCCCAAGGCGATTGCATGTTCCCCCTTGTTGGATGCGTCCCGGACGTTTTTCCGTTCGCATTCCATCTGCCCCCGGGTAAGTGGTTGATTCGATTATTGCATCAAGGATGCAGAGAATTCCGATGCTTTCAAGTTCCACGACTGTGCAGCATGACGAGACTGAGCGGCTCAAGTCTCTGCTGCAATACGACATTCTCGATACGCTTCCCGACCCCGCCTTCGATGAGATCGCGCGCATGGCGGCTTCGATCTGCAATGCACCGTATGCGTTCATTGGCTTTCTTGATTGGTCGCGCGTCTGGTTCAAGTCCACGCATTGGTTTCTCGGCTCGCCAGATACGCCGCAACGGCTCGCCCTGCCAGTTTCTGCTGCTCGACGCCAAGCCACTGCTCATCAGCGATGCCTCGGCGGACCACCGCTTTGCGGCGTCGGGCATCGTGCTCGACGACGGCATCCAATGCCGCTCCTACGCGGCTGCTCCTCTGTTCTCTGCCTCGGGCACGATTCTGGGCACGCTCGCCGTTTGCTCCGCCGAGCCCAACGCCTTCAGCCGCAGCAACCTGGAGAGCCTGCAGGTTCTCGCCCGCCAGGTCGTCACCCGCCTGGAGCTCTACGCCACCGGCCATACGCAGGAGAATGTTGTCCGCTCGCGCCAGCGTTCCGAGCAGGCGCTCACGGTAGAACGAAATTTTGTCGCCGCGGTGCTCAACACCATCAGCGCCCTGGTGCTGGTATTCGATACCGCCGGCCGTATCGTGCGCTTCAATCGCGCCTGCGAAACGATCTCCGGCTACAGCTTTGCCGACCTGGCCGGCCGCGCCTTTCCTGAAGAGCTTTTTCCGCCAGAGGAGCGCGAGACCGCCATCCGCATCTTCGAGCAGGTGCGCGCCGGCAACGCGAACCAATCCTATGAGATCAACTGGCGCACCAAGTCAGGACGGGATGCGGCGCATTGCCTGGACCGCCACCTCGCTGACCAATGCGCAGGACGAAGTGGGCTTCGTGATCATGACCGGCGTGGACGTGACCGAGCAGCGGGAAGCGGAAACCGCTCTGCGCACCAGTGAAGATTCGCTACCGGCAGCTGGTGGAAAGCAGCCTCGGCTTCATTTGCACCCACGATCTGGACGGCATCCTGCTCTCCATCAACTCGCATGCCGCCGCCACCCTGGGCTACGAGCCGGAGGAGCTGATCGGCACTCCGCTGCGCAACTACATCGACCCGATCACCTGGCCGATTACGACGCGTACTTTGCGGCGCTGAAGCAAGATGCCGGATCAGGATCACCAGGGGCGCTTTTATCTGCGGGGAAAGACGGGCCAGCTGTGCATCGTCGCCTATCGCAACAAGCTGTTGCAGTCTGCCGGGCGTGGATCCGTTCGTGCTCAGCCACGGCATCGACATTACCGAGCAGACGCAGGCCGAAGAAGAGCTCAATGCACTGACGCGCCAGCATCAATCGATTCTGGACTCGGTCGGTGACGGCATCTGGGGCATGGATATGGAGGGCCGGCTCACCTTCATCAATCGCAGCGGAGCGGAGATGCTGGGCTACTCGCCGCAGGAGTTGCTGGGACAAAACATGCATGCCCTGATCCATCATTCGCATGCCGACGGCTCGCCGTACCCGGCGGAGGAGTGCTCCCATCTTCGGCAGCGTGAAGCGGGAAACTCCCTTGCACGTCGACGACGATGTCTTCTGGCGCAAAGATGGACAATCGCTTGCCGGTGGAATATGTTGCCTGCCCGCTGGTGGAAAACGGCCACGTGGACGGCATTGTGGTCGCCTTCACGGACGTTACGGAACGGCGACGCCTGGATCGGATGAAGGACGAATTTATCGCCACGGTCAGCCACGAACTACGCACGCCGCTCACTTCGCTGCGAGCCGCGCTGGGCCTGATCGCCAGCGGGGCGCTGGAAAAGCGTCCGGAGAAGATTCCGCAAATGCTCGATATCGCCTTGAGCAACTGCGACCGGCTGGTTCGCCTGGTCAATGACATTGTCGACTTCGAGCGCATCGGCAGCGGCACTCTGCCTCTGCACAAGAGCGAATGGAATGCCATTGACCTGTTGCGGCGCGCGATGGATCCGGAGCGATCGAGCGCCGCCCGCGCGGGCCTCACTTTCCGCATCGACGCGCAGCCGGTCGATGTATGGGTGGACGGCGATCGCATCCTGCAGGTGCTGGGCAATCTGATCCGCAATGCGATCAAGTTTTCCGAGAAGGGCGGCGAGATCCGTCTGGCCGCGACGGGCGAGCAGCGAGAAGGAAGTCACCTTCGAGGTTCAGGATCAGGGCCCGGGCATTCCCGCGGAGAAGCTGGATTTGATTTTCGAGCGCTTCCAACAGGCGGACGCCTCGGATTCGCGCTTGCGAGGCGGTACCGGCCTGGGCCTGGCGCTATGCCGCGGCATCATCAATCAGCATGGGGGCCGCATCTGGGCGAAGAGCAGTCCGGGCAGCGGCAGCACTTTCTACTTCACGGTGGAGCAGTATGTTCCCAAGCCCGATGATGAGACTGAGCCAGGTAGCGGCGGCGCAGACATCGCAGGCGAACCCTCGGCGACGCTCTGATTATCAGCCGTCCCTGACGGGACTGCATTCGTTGCCTGCGAGTACCCAGGAGCTGGCGTCCCACGACTCCTGAGTTGTCCAGTTGGTGGCAGCTGGGTAGGATCAGCACGTCGCGAGTCCCGACTTTCGATTGCGCCGAAGCAATGCACGAGTAAACCTGAAGGTCCCTACTGTCATCGTCCTCGGTAGATCGCTGCAGAACGCCACAAGTCACGACAGACTCAAGTTTGATGTGGTACCAGGAAAGAGCCCAAACCTCACTCTTCCGACCCGCGCAATTGCGCGATGACGGTGAAGTCTTCGAGGGTGGTGGTGTCGCCCTTGATTTCGCCGCTGGTCGCCAGCTCGCGCAGTAAGCGGCGCATGATCTTGCCGCTGCGGGTCTTGGGCAGAGCCTGGGTAAAACGGATGTCGTCCGGGCGCGCCAGCGAGCCAATTTCCTTGGCCACCCATTCGCGCAGCTCCTCTTTGAGTTGCGGCGATGGATGATGGCTGCTTTCGAGCGAAACGAAGGCCGCGATGGCCTGCCCTTTCAACTCGTGCGGACGGCCGACCACGGCGGCCTCCGCCACCTTGGGATGCGCCACCAGCGCGGACTCCACTTCCATGGTTCCCAGCCGGTGCCCGCTCACGTTGATGACGTCGTCGACCCGCCCCATCAACCAGTAGTCGCCATCCTGGTCCACCCGCGCGCCGTCCCCGGTAAAGTAGCTGCCGGGAATCTCCGACCAGTACTGTCTTGGCGTAGCGATCGGGATCGTTGAAGATGGTGCGCGCCATGGAAGGCCAGGGCTTGCGGATCACCAGCAATCCGCCGCTGCCCGCGAGGCACGGTTTCGCCTTCGCGGTTGACGATGGCCGGCTCGATGCCAAGAAACGGACGCGTGGCCGAACCGGGCTTGGTGGGAACCGCGCCGGGCAACGGCGCCAGCATGATGGCTCCCGGTTTCCGTCTGCCACCAGGTGTCGACAATGGGACACCGTCCCTTGCCGATGATCTCGCGATACCAGATCCAGGCCTCGGGATTGATCGGCTCGCCCACCGTGCCCAGCAGGCGCAGGCTGGCCAGCGAGTGCCGCAGCGGATACTGGTCGCCCCACTTGATGCAGGCGCGGATGGCCGTCGGAGCGGTGTAGAAGACGGTGACTTTGTGGTCATCGACGATCTTCCACAAGCGATCCGCCTCGGGATAATTCGGCGCGCCTTCATACATCACCGTGGTGACGCCGTTCTGCAGGATGCCATAGACGACATAGGAGTGGCCCGTGACCCAGCCAACATCGGCCGTGCACCAGTAGACATCGTCCGGCTTGAGATCGAAGATCAGCTTGCTGGTCAGGTAGGTTTGCACCGAATAACCGCCGGTGGTGTGCACCAGGCCCTTGGGCTTGCCCGTGGTACCCGAAGTGTAGAGGATGTAGAGCGGATCTTCCGCGTCGAGCGGCTCGGCCGGGCACTCGGCCGGCGCTTTGTCCGCCAGATCCTGCCACCACTGATCGCGGCCCTGCTTCATGTTCACCGCCGAGCCGGTGCGGCGATAAACGACCACATGCTTCACCGTCGGGCAGTTGTTCAGGGCCTCGTCGACAATCGCCTTCAGCCGCACCTCCTGCCCCCGGCGATACGATCCATCCTGGGTAATGCACGGCAACGCACGACGCATCGTTGATGCGGTCCACCAGGGCATTGGCCGCGAATCCTCCGAAGATGACGGAATGCACCGCGCCAATGCGCGCGCAGGCCAGCAGCGCAATGGCCAGCTCCGGCGTCATGCCCATGTACACCGCGACCCGGTCGCCCTTGCGGACCCCCAGGCCTTTCAGCACATTGGCGAATTTCTGCACCTCGAGATAAAGCTCGCCGTAGGTCAGCTTGCGGGTCTCGCCCGGCTCGCCTTCCCACAAAATGGCGACCTTGTCCTTTCTGTCGCTTAAGGCGTGACGATCGACGCAGTTGTAGCAGAGATTGATTTTGCCGCCCACGAACCACTTGGCCGAGGGAGGTTGCCAGTCGAGAACGCTGGTCCACGGAGCAAACCAGTGCAGCTCGCTCGCGACCTCCGCCCAGAAGCTTTCGGGATCCTGAATGGAGCGGCGATAGAGCGCCTCGTACTCCTCCAGGCTCTTCACGTGCGCCTGCGCGGCAAACTCGGCGGGAGGGGGAAAGACTCTGTGCTCGCGCAGGATCGAACTCAAATTGGGATGCTGCGAAGTCGTGCTGGATTCCATTGCTTTTGCTCCTCTTACCATGCGCAACGAATCTTACGGTGGACCTGCGCAATCTGATAGGCTCACTCAAGCATTGTCTCGGACCATGAGCATGTACTCTCAGACTGGTTCGCGTTGGTAGCGCTGCTGGTGCCATTCCCAGGCGCTGCGCACAATCTCGTCGAGCTGGGTGTACTTCGGCTTCCAACCGAGTTCGGTTTCGATTTTTGCCGAGCTGGCGATCAAAACCGCGGGATCTCCCGGCCGGCGGGGCACCTCCTCGACCGGAATCGGATGCCCGGTTACCCGGCGAGCCGACTCCACCACTTCCCGCACGGTAAAGCCATGCCCGTTGCCCAGGTTGTAAATCATCCGGTCGCGCACATCGAGCGCCTGGAACGCCAGCAGATGCGCCTCGGCCAGATCCTGCACGTGAATGTAGTCGCGAACTGCAGGTGCCGTCCGGGGTTGGGTAGTCCTGGCCAAAAATCTTGATGCTCTTGCGCCGGCCCAGAGCCACGTCGAGAATGAGCGGAATCAGGTGGGACTCCGGCTCATGCGCTTCGCCCCGGCCGGGAATCGCACCCGCGACGTTGAAATAGCGCAAGCTGGCATAGCGCAGTCCATGGATGCGGTGGATCCAGGAAAGCATTTGCTCCACCAGCAGCTTCGATTCTCCATAGGGATTGGTGGGAACCAGGGCGGCATCCTCCAGGATGGGCGTGCTCACCGGTTCTCCGTACACCGCCGCGGTGGAGGAAAAAACCAACCTTTTTAAATTTTTCTTCAGCATCGCTTCCAACAAACCCAGGGTCGCCGCGGTGTTGTTACGGAAGTAAAGTCTCCGGTTTCGCATGCTTTCACCGGCTTCGATGAGCGCGGCAAAGTGCATCACGCCGGCAAATGAATCGCTCGGCGAACAACTCTTCAAGCCTTTTGCTGTCAGCTACATCGCCCTCAACAAAGGTGGCCCCCGCGGGCACCATGGAACGCCGCGCATGGCACAGGTTGTCATACACCACGACCGAGTGTCCGCGCTCCAGTAGGAGCTGGGTCACAGTTCCGCCGATATAGCCTGCCCCGCCTGTCACTAAAATCTTCACGAGTTCACATGCCCTTCTTGTACTCTTAGTGCAGAGCCGAAATGGCCGTCACGAACAAGCAACGAAAAGTCTTCGCTGCGATCACATGGTGGTGGTTTATGGGCGACGCTGAGGAGGTATCATCAGGGCGCCCCCGACAAGGGTTTCGCAAGCTTTGGGTTCTGCCCCCGAAGCTGGGATGGAAAAGCTATGGCTCTCTTCATGCCTTATCCATACACTTCTGTTTCCAACCGCTCCACCTTTGGGTTACTGCATCCCCGTGAAATCTCGTCTATCGTGAGCATATCCGCAAGTACTTTGGTACCGAGATTTGGCACGGGGCGGAAGTCGATAACGGCTGCAGGTTTCTCGGCAGGAACTCGGGAGTGTTGAAGCATTGGTCTCGAGCGTGCGTCTGTTTGAATGTACGAGTTTTTTCGCTGCTTCATCAATCACCCCGGTGGCTCGCACATCACCTTACGACTAGAGAGAATTAGGGAATTTTAATTATGCCGAAAGATCTTCTGATTCGCGATAACTTCGGACTCCTCCCCGAACCGGAGGGCCGTTGGGGCTCCTTTGGGGTCAGCATGGTCACCAACATCATCATTATGGCGCTGCTGATTCTGCTGACCGCGGCGATCCATAAGGTTGAGAAGCAAAAGTATATCGAGACACTGGTCTTTCCTGCAGCAGAACCGCCGCCGCCGCCGCCAAGATCGTCATGCCCAAAGTGAAGGTGTTCGCGCCGCCGCAACCGGAAGTGGTCAAGCTGGAGCCGCCCAAGATTGTGATGCCGAAGATCCAGCCGCCGCCGGAGATTCCCAAACCGGTAAAGCTCGATACGCCGGATCAACCCAAGCTGCCTCCGGCGCCGCCGAAGGCAGTCGCGCCTCCGCCGCAACCGAAGGTCGGCCTGTTTGCCAGCCCGAAACCTACGGAGGTTGCCAACAACCAGGTGCAAGCCGGACGGTCAAAGCAGGTGGTTTTGGTGATCCGCATCGGAGCCAAACCCAACCCCAACTCCACCAAATCGCAGCTGGTGGCGGTGGGATCCTTCAACAGCGCCCCTGGGGCGGCTACCGGCGCCGGCGCCGCGCGTAAGGGCGCGGTTTCAGGCACTTCCTTCGGCGCAGGCGTAGCCAATGGCGTTCCCGGCGGACATGACAAGGGCAAGGTGGCTTCGGCCGGCTTTGCCAACGGCGTCATCGGCGGCACCGGCAAACCCGGCGGCACGGGTACGGTTGCGACGGCCGGCTTTAGCAACAGCATCGGCAGCGCACCCACCCAGGTGGCCATCAAGACCTCGGAACCGGCCTTCGTTCCTCCGGTTGTGATCTCGGAGCCGCATCCGGAATACACCCCGGAAGCGGCTCAATTGAGGATCCAGGGCGAGGTAACTTTGCAGGTGCGTTTTCTGGCGACTGGCCAAGTAGAGGTATTGCGCGTAGTGAACGGACTGGGGCATGGTCTGGATGAGCAGGCAAAGCATGTTGCCGAGCAAATCCGGTTCAAGCCCGCGGAAAAAGATGGGCATCCGGTAGATCACACGACTTTGATCCACGTGACCTTCCAGCTGGCTTAGCCAGTGGCTGCGCCCGGTTCAACGATTTCAGTACCATGAAGTTCAGCAAAAGTTACGAAATCGGTTCAAAGGTTACAGGAGCCAGGAAATGACCCTGCGTCGAGTTTGGATTACCAGTCTGCTGCTGACGCTGACCGCGTCCGCGGCACAGGCCAAAACCAAGTATCAGCCCCCAATGGCCTCTGTCGCCGGAACAGAGCGCGCTGGTGCAGAAAGCGATTGCGGCCGAAAAGGTCACCATCAAGCAGATCCAGAAGCACTCTCCGCTGGTGCAGACCTATATCCAAAACATGAGGCCGGACCAGGTTCTGTACGCGGTGCCGGAATCGGACCAGTACCTTCTGGGCCGGGTAGACTTCGGCAAGTCGATCAGCGACACCTCCTATTCCGAGCGAAGGCAACAGCAAGGGCCTGTTCAAGGGATCGATGAAGTATGTCTCCGGGCTTGACCAAGGCGTTCAAGATGCAGTACATCTCCGCCGGCTTTATGGAGATGATGTTCCTGGACCCGATCTCCTTCGACCAGCAGCACTATGACTTCAGCTATGTCCGCCGCGATTTCCTGGGCGCGGTGCGCACGCTGGTCTTTGACGTGCACCCCAAGCCGGGCACCGGCAGCGGCCGTTTTACCGGCCGTATCTGGGTTGAAGACCAGGGCGGAAACATCGTCCGCTTCAACGGCACCTATACCGGTGGCAACCAGGACGACGACAGCTCCAGCTACTTCCACTTCGACAGCTGGCGCGAAAATCTTCAGCCTGGCCTCTGGCTGCCGGTCGGCGTCTATGTAGAAGAGACGCAGAAGAGCTCCGAGCACCCGGTCTCCTTCAAGGCCCAGACCTACATCTGGGGCTACAGCCTGAAGCTGCCCACCCACGAGTCTGACAACGAGTCGATCAAGATCGACGACGTGCAGGATCAGAGTGATCAGAACCAGGACCTGAGCCCGTTGCAAGCCCAGCGGGAATGGATCTCGCAGGCCGAGGAGAACGTCCTCGATCGCCTGGTGCAGGCCGGACTTGCTGGCGCCGCCCAGCGACTTTGACAAGATCCTGGAGCAGGTTGCCAACAACATCGTCATCGGCAACAACATCCAGCTCACGCGATGCGATTCGCTGCCGCGTTCTGCTTACCGCTCCGCTGGAATCGCTGGCGGTCGGCAACACCATCATCCTGAGCAAGGGCCTGATCGACGTGCTGCCCTCCGAGGCCGATCTGGCCGCGGTGCTCTCCTTCCAGTTGGCGCACATCGTCCTGGGCCACCACATCGACACCCGTTACGCGTTCAACGATCGTCTTCTCTTCCCGGATGAAGCGACCTTTGAGCGCATCCACATGTCCCACTCGGATGCAGACAACGAATTGGCTGCCAAGAAGGCCATCGACCTGCTGAACCACTCCGTCTACGCCAACCAACTCTCGCAGCCGGGCCTCTTCCTCGTCGCAGCTGGATGCGCGCTCGAAACAGCTCACGGCGCTCAATACGCCGAGGCTGGGAGATTCGCTGCTGCGCCCCACCGGGGAGCCCTGGCTGAATGCCCTGATGCCCAAAGCGCCGAAGCTGGATATGAACAAGCTGGATCAAATCGCCGCCCTGCCCTTGGGCAGCAACTTGAAGATCGATGCCTGGGACGACAAGGTGATTCGCTTGAACGCCAGGATCGCCTCCCATCATGAACGCGCGGGATAAGATGCCCTTCGAGGTCACTCCGGTCTTCTTCCGCCTAACCCGCTACACGCCGCCCGTCGCCGCAGCTCCCACGCCGGCGGCAGGAGCAGCCGAACTGCGACTGCCCCGGCGGTCGATACGCAGCAGAGCGCGGCTCCGGCGCAGGCTTCGGCCACACAACCGAGCCCACAGTAAACCCTAGTAAGAGTTACCAAGGGGATTTCTTCCGACGTTACGCAGAGACAGAGGCGGGGTAGACTAAAATCTACCCCGCCTTTTGCTTGTGTCTGGGGAAACCATTTGAGTGGTGCGCATGATCAAAAGGTATCTGCTGGCAAGCCTGCTCTCTCCTCTCCATGACGCTGCTCTTCTTCATGCACAGGTAGTCGCTGCCGGCCGCGGGGGCGCCCACTTGGTGGCCGGCGGCTTCTTCTCCGAGTACAGCCCCGACTATGGCCCCAACCAGCTTTCTGGGCATCGGCGGCTTTCTGGATTTCAACCTGCGCGGGCATCTGGGCGTGGAAGGCGAAGTGCGTTTTCTCCGCTTCAACCAGATTTACGACGTGCACGAAGATAACTACGAGCTCGGACCCAGGTACCGGTGGCGTTTCGGCCGTTGGGAGCCCTATGGGAAATTCATGATCGGCAACGGCCAGTTCAACTTCCCTTTCAGCTACGGCCACGGCGGCTACCTTTTGCTGGCTCCTGGCGGAGGGCTGGATATTCACTTCCATCGCTTCACGGTCCGCGCGGTGACTATGAATACCAGCACTGGTTTAACTTCCAGAACAGTTCTCTGACCCCGAATGGCTTCAGCAGTCGGGATTGCCTACAGGATTTTCTAGAGTCGGGCAGACTAGGCTAAGAAACTAAGGAAACTGCAGATCCCTCGACTGCAGCTCGGGATGACATAGCGTTAGGTTGGTTCCAACCTGATGGCTTGTCATGCGGCACAGGCGCTGGTCCTGTGAAGACCTGATTCTATCGCGATTATGGATCGAGCGTACCCGAGGCTGCCCTCACTTTGTCGACCCTGTGCGGCCCGACTCCGTGCCCTGATCAAGGAGTTCTCGCAGTCTTAGGTCATCCGCCTAGCCAGAGTGCCGGGGAGTCGTGCCACACTGAGTTCGTCCAGCTGTAAAGCCTCACCCGCAACAGAGAGTGGGCACGGCGGAAGCCGTGCCCTCGTCCCGGATGAGCTTAGCAATCTAGAAGTGGTAGGCGATACCGATCACCGGGTTGTAGACGTTGTAGAAGCGGCCTGTCTTCTGCGGCTCAAGACCGAAATTTGGCGTCTTCATGAGCAGGCCGCGGTACTCCGCGCGGATATCCAAGCTGGGGCTGAGCTCATACGCCACGCCGGCGCCGTACATCGCTCCCAGAATGGTTTGCCCCTTCACATCGATTTGCGTGGTGCTGGCGTCGTCGAGGGGAGCAAACATGAAGGCCGCCGGACCCGCCTCAAGAAAGGGATTCCAGTTCTTGAAGTTTGCGTTCAGCACGTAGGCGCCGGAAAACTCCTGCATCCGGTCGTGCACTCTCACGTTGTTGAAGCTGGTGTAATACTTCTGCGCGTTCTGCGCGTACTGATAGTTGAGTTCGAGGCCGCTCCTCGGAGTCAGCATGTACCGGTAGCTCACCAGGCCGCCCAATCCATAGGTTCCGGTCTGCTGCACATCATTGCCAGTGATAAACGGGGGAAAGATACCGGTCACGCTCACACTTACATCCTGACGGCTTTCCTGGGCCTGACTCGCCACTGCCAGAAAGGGCAGAAGCAGAAATAACAACAGCGTTTTCTTCATTCGTTCCTGAACCTCTCGCCTGCGCACCGCCAGCAGGCTCACCCGCCTCTCGGGTTCGTCGATTTTCCTTGAGGAGTCGAATCCCTGACCCACTTTCGCAATTGTACCTGCGCCCAGCATTCGAGGCGACACCGTGCCCCAACGTACACGCTTAACCAGTCCGTTCGACGCGAAACTCATAGGGCGCAGCCGCGCTCCAGCGAAAGCGAGCGCACCACCTTGAGAAACGCGATCGCCGCGTGCGACAGGTTGGCCCGCTTGCGGTGCACCAGGCGAAGGTGACGTTCAAAACGCAGCGCTTCCACCGGCACCTGGACCAGTTCTCCGCTGGCGAGCTCGCGCCCCACCGTCAATCCGGGAACCAACGCCACGCCATTGCCCATGGCGACGAAGCGCTTGACCGCCTCCAGGCTGGGCAGCTCCACCCCCATGTTCAGCGGCGTCTTGTGCTTTTGCGAAGGCCGCAACCACCTGCCGGCGCAGCGGCGAGGGCACATTGTGGGCAATGAAACTCTCCGCCCCCAGATCTTCGATCGCTACCCCCTTCTCGCGCGCCAGGGGATGATCCGGGTTCACCACAAAGGCCAACTCATCGGTGTAAACAGCGATCGACTTGAAGAGGTCCCCTTCGGGGCGAAACGACAGAATACCGATCTCCACCGTTCGCTGCAGCAGATCGTCCGGGATCCTGCTGGCCAGCGAGCGCTGGATGCTCACCCCTATCTGCGGGCAAAGCCGCCGAAACCGGTCCAGCACCGGAAGCAGGTAGAGACAGGTGTACTCATTGGCCGCAATCAGCAGCCGGCCGCGATCGAGCGACTTCAGCTCTTCCATCGCGCTGGCCGCTTCCGCCCGAGCGTTCAACATTCTGCGCGCGTAGTCGCGCAGCACCTCGCCGGCAGCGGTAAGGGTTCCGTCCCTTGCGCTGCGCTCGAAGAGCACCTCGCCCAGATCGCTCTCAAGCTTGCGAATCGACCTGGCTGACCGCGGGCTGGGTGCGGTGCAGCCGCTTGGCGGCGCGAGAGAATCCCTTTTCTTCGGCGACGGCGAGAAAGGTCTCCAGCTGATGAATATCCATAAGTCGGACAGTCGCATAATCTTATGCGTACGCTTATGCACTAGTATAAGTATTTATTATGATTTTTAGAAGAATTATAAATTTGATCTATAGCAGCAGAATCCTGGAAAATGAAGTAAGCAGGATGCGGAAGGTGGCGCCTCGATGAACCAAGCTTCCAGAGACGGATGACGGCCAGGATCGCGTTTTCTTCTTCGATACCACGCTGCGCGACGGCGAACAGTCCCCGGGCTGCAGCATGACCACCCCGGAAAAGCTGCGCATGGCCCATGCGCTCGAAGCCCTGGGCGTCGATATCATCGAGGCCGGCTTCGCGATCGCGTCGCCCGGCGACTTTGCCGCCATCAGCAGCATCTGCCGCGAGGTGCGCGGCCCGCGCATCGCCTCCCTTGCCCGCGCCCGCAGCGAAGATATCGAGGCGGCCGCGCGATCGCTGGAAGGGGCGGACCGCTCGCGCATCCACGTATTCCTCGCCAGCTCGGACATTCACCTGGAGCACAAGCTGAAGATCACGCGGGCGGAGGCGCTGGAACAAGCCGACGCCGCGGTTCGCCTGGCGCGCACCTATGTGGACGATGTGGAGTTCTCTCCCGAAGACGCGACCCGCATCGGACCCGGACTTTCTGTGCCAGATGGTCGCCGTGGCCATCGACGCCGGGGCGACGATGATCAATCTGCCGGACACCGTCGGCTACTGCGTTCCCAACGAATATGGCGCCATCTTCCACATGCTGCGGGAGCGGGTTCCGCAGGTAGCCGGGATCACGCTTTCCTCCCATTGCCACGACGATCTGGGCATGGCGGTGGCCAACAGCCTGGCGGCAGTGGAGGCGGGTGTGCGGCAGATCGAGTGCACCATCAACGGCATCGGCGAACGCGCCGGCAATGCGGCGCTGGAAGAAGTGGCTGCGGCCATGCTGGTCCGCCCGGACAAGTTTCCCTACGTCCACGGCCTGGTGCTGGAGCAGCTCTACCCCACCAGCCAGTTGCTTTCGGAGCTGATCAGTTTTGCCCCGGCGCCGAACAAGGCGGTGGTGGGCAGCAATGCCTTCGCCCACGAGGCAGGCATCCATCAGCATGGCGTGCTGGCCCACCCGCTGACCTACGAGATCATGACCCCTGCTTCGGTGGGCGTGCCCAACAACCGCATGGTGCTGGGCAAGCACTCGGGCCGGCGTGCCCTGGCGCACCGCCTCAAGGAGCTTGGCTTTGCCCTCGATGCCGCCGATCTCGATATGGTCTATCACCGCTTCAACGAGCTGGCGGATCGCAGAAAAGCCATCTTCGACCAGGACCTGATCTCGCTGCTGCCGGCAGCACCATCGCCGGGCTGAATCGATGTTCCGCCCGACAGATCTGAACCGCTTGCGCAGCAGGGTCTGAACGCAGAAGGGGAGTCACCAATGAAATTGAAAGTGCTGGTCGGCGCCGGAGACGGGATCGGCCCGGAAGTCACTCGCGAAGCAGTGCGCATTCTGGTTTCGGTGGCGGAGTTCGGCGGCTATGACTTCCAGTTCACCGAGATGCCCATCGGCGGGGCACGCCATTCGCCAGACCGGCACGCCCTTGCCGGCCGCCACGCTGGACGCGGCTCTGGAAAGCGATGCCGTGCTGCTGGGAGCGGTGGGCGGCAACGAATTCAATTCCCTGCCCCCGGATCGCCGGCCCGAAGCAGGGCTGCTGCAGCTTCGCCAGGCGCTGGGCGGGTTTGCCAACCTGCGCCCCTCCTTTGCCTACCCGGCCTTGTCCGCCAACTCTCCGCTGCGCCCGGAAGTGACCGAAGGCGCCGACATTCTGTTTGTCCGCGAGTTGCTGGGCGGCCTGTACTTTGGCGAGCCGCGCGCCTGGGACCGGGAGAGCGGAGCGGCATGGAACACCATGCGCTATACCCGCGACGAGGTCGCCCGGGTGGCCCACGTGGCCTTCCAGCTGGCCGGGCAGCGGCGCAAGAAAGTTACCTCGGTCGATAAGGCGAATGTGCTCGAAGTGTCGCAGCTCTGGCGCGCGACGGTGATCGAGATCGCCCAGCAATATCCGGGCATCACGCTGGAGCATCAGTACGTGGATGCCTGCGCCATGCACTTGATGAACACGCCGCGCAACTTCGACGTGGTGCTTACGGAGAACCTCTTTGGAGACATTCTCAGCGATGAGGCCGCGGTCATCACCGGTTCGCTGGGCATGCTGCCGTCGGCGACCATTGGTGGCGCGGTCAACCTCTACGAGCCGGTGCACGGTTCGGCGCCCGACATCGCCGGCAAAGGGATTGCCAATCCGCTGGGCGCCATCCTTACCGCGGCCATGATGCTGCGCCACTCGGCCAATCTGGAACAGGATGCGCAGGCGGTCGAACTGGCGGTGCGCAAGGTTCTGGAGCAGGGTTATCGCACCGCCGATCTGCTGCGCGCGGGACAGCCCGGCCAGCATGTATCCACCCAGGAGATGGGCAGGCTGGTGCACCAGACGCTCAACGAAATCATCGACCGCCGGCAGGCCTTGCACGCGGTCTAGACGGGACGTTATTGGATACCGCAGGTCCTAGCTTCGCTTGTTTTATGAAGAACGAGCGCAATGACTGAGAGTGACGGGTCCACCACCGTGGTATCCCACTGCAAGCCGAAAGACGGCTTGAATGGGGCACCCTCGTATCCTGATAGTGGTTAGGTCAAAGGGAAAATCAAGTATGTCGCAATGCGCAAAAACGCTCTTCGAAAAGGTCTGGGAATCGCATGTGGTCGTCGCGCCCGAAGGCGAGCCGGCGCTGCTCTACATCGATCTGCATCTGCTGCATGAGGTCACTTCACCGCAGGCGTTTGAAGGGCTTCGCCTGGCAGGACGAACCGTGCGCCGCCCCGACCGGGCGGTGGCCACGGTGGACCATAACGTTCCCACCACGGCCAACCGGCTGATCATCGAAGATGCGATCGCGGCCAAACAGATGGATGCCTTGCGCGCCAACTGCGCCGAGTTCGGCATTCCGCTCTACGATGTTCAGTCGCCCGAACAAGGGATCGTGCATGTCATCGGTCCGGAGCTCGGCCTTACCAAGCCGGGCATGACCATCGTTTGCGGCGACAGCCACACCAGCACCCATGGCGCATTTGGCGCGCTGGCCTTCGGCATCGGCACCTCGGAAGTGGAGCACGTTCTGGCCACCCAGTGCCTGCAGCAATCGCGCCCCAAGACCTTCCGCATCACGGTGGAAGGCGAGCTCGGCCCAGCCGTGACGGCGAAAGATATCGCCCTGGGCATCATCGGCCACATCGGAACCGACGGCGCCAGCGGCTGTGTGATCGAGTATGCCGGGTCCGGCCATTCGCGCGCTCTCCATGGAAGGCCGCATGACCCTATGCAACATGAGCATCGAGGCCGGCGCGCGCGCGGGCATGATCGCTCCCGACGAGACCACCTTCCGCTACCTCAAAGGACGGCGATTCAGCCCCACCGGCGCGGACTGGGATCGCGCCGTGGCCGAATGGCGGTCGCTGGCCACCGATCCCGGCGCCAGCTTCGACCGCGAACTGGTGCTCCACGCCGAAGACCTCGCGCCTTTCGTCACCTGGGGCACCAACCCCGGGATGGTGGTGCCGGTCACCGATCGCGTGCCCGATCCGGCCTCCAGCCACTCGGCCGCGGAACGCCGCGCCTGGGAACGCGCGCTCGAATACATGGCGCTCGAGCCGGGCAAGGCCATCGAAGAGCTGGCCATCGATCGCGTCTTCATCGGCTCCTGCACCAACGCCCGCATTGAAGATCTTGCGCTCCGCGGCCAAAGTAGTCAGCGGATATCACGTTCATCCCCAGGTGCGCGCGATGGTCGTTCCCGGATCGCAGCAGGTGAAGAAGCAGGCCGAAGAAGAGGGTCTGGATGAGGTCTTTCGCGCCGCCGGTTTTGACTGGCGCGAGCCCGGCTGCTCCATGTGCCTGGGCATGAATCCCGGACATTCTCGCTCCCGGCGAGCGCTGCGCCTCCACCAGCAATCGCAACTTCGAAGGGCGCCAGGGCCGCGGCGGACGCACCCACCTGGTGAGCCCCATGATGGCCGCCGCCGCCGCTGTCTCCGGCCACTTTACCGATGTCCGCAAATGGCAGTTCAACCCCGTTCCTACCCAGGAGTGGAGTCGCTCCCATGAAGCCATTTCGCAAACATAAGGCTGTGGTCGCGCACCTCGACCGCGAGAACGTCGACACCGATCAGATCATCCCCAAGCAGTTCCTCAAGCGGATCGAACGCACCGGCTATGGCGAATTCCTTTTCTACGATTGGCGGCGCATTCAGGAGGGACCGGACGCCGGCGCGCCGCATCCGGATTTCATCCTCAATCATCCGCGACTACCAGGACGCGGAAATCCTGGTCGCGGGCAAGAACTTCGGCTGCGGATCTTCGCGGGAACATGCGGCCTGGGCGCTTTCCGACTACGGCTTTCGCTGTGTGATCGCGTCTTCGTTCGCCGATATTTTTCATTCCAACGCGGGCAAGAACGGCCTCCTGCTGATCACCTTGCCAGAGGAACATGTGCAGACGCTGATGGCAGCGCGCCGCGTCCATCCCGCGCTACCAGCTCACGGTTTCGCTGGAAGACGAGATGCTGCACGATGACCATGGCCTCTCACTTCCCTTCTCCATCGACCCCTTCCGTCGCGAGTGCCTGCTGCTGGGCCTGGACGACATCGGGTTGTCGCTCAAACATGGCGGAGCGCTGGAGAAATTTGAACAAGGCCACGATAAGGAATTCTGGTTTGCGCCGCGGCCGGCGGATACCGAGACCAACCTAGGAGCTTTATGAGCAGCCAAGTCGATGCGAACAAACCCGGCTCACGGGCGCGGAGATTCTCTGGGCAACGCTCGAAGGGGAAGGAGTGCGCGAGGTTTTCGGCTATCCCGGCGGAGCCATTCTGCCGGCGTACGACGCGCTGCGCAAATTTCCCATCCGTCACATCCTGGTGCGCCATGAGCAGAGCGCGGTGCACATGGCCGACGGCTATGCGCGCGCCTCGGGCCGCGTGGGAGTCGCGATTGCCACCTCCGGCCCCGGCGCCACCAACATGGTGACCGGCATTGCCACCGCCATGCTGGACTCGATTCCGCTGGTCTGCATCACCGGCCAGGTGGGGAGCAAAGTACTGGGCACCGATGCGTTTCAGGAAGTGGACATCACCGGCATTACGCTCCCGGTGACCAAGCACAACTATGTCGTCACCCGCGCCGAGGACATGGCGCCGGTGCTGCGCGACGCCTTCCGCGTGGCCAATTCCGGGCGCCCCGGGCCGGTGCTGGTCGACATCACCAAGGATGCGCAGCAGGCTACGGCGGAGTTTGATTTCGCCGCGGCGGCGCCGGAGAAGCTCGCGTAGCTCACCCCATGCTCAATGTTTCGCGAGCAAAGCATCGCTGAGGCTGTCGGAGCTGATCCGTCGCCGCGAAGCGGCCTTTGATCCTTGCCGGGCACGGCATCATCCAATCGGGCGCGATGCGCCAGGTGCGCGCGCTGGCGGAGCGGGCGCAGATCCCCGTCGCCTGCACCCTGCTTGGCCTGGGCAGCTTTCCCGCCTCCCATGAACTGAACCTGGGCATGATGGGCATGCATGGCGAGTCGTGGGTCAACCACTCCATCCAGGAAGCCGACCTGCTGATTGCCTGCGGGATGCGCTTTGACGATCGGGTCACCGGCTCGCTGGCAACCTATGCGCCCAAAGCGAAGAAGATCCATATCGACATCGATCCTTCGGAGATCAACAAGAACGTCGCCGTGCAGGTGTCGTTGATTGGCGACCTGGCCGAGGTGCTGGACCAGCTTTTGCCGCGGCATCCGCCCGCGCGACGGCGCGGCGTGGCTGCACGCCATCGACCGGATGAAGGGCGATGCGGCTGTCCGCGACATCAAGAACCTGCCCGACAATGGTCACCTCTACGCCGCGCACGTGATCAACGATCTGTGGCATGCGACCTCCGGCGACGCCGTGATCGCGACCGACGTGGGCCAGCACCAGATGTGGGAGGCGCAGTACTACAAGCACGAGGAGCCGCGCTCTCTGATCACTTCCGGCGGCCTGGGGACGATGGGCTTTGCCCTGCCCGCGGCCATCGGCGCCAAGATCGCCTGCCCGGGCAAGGAAGTCTGGGCGATCGCCGGCGACGGCGGCTTCCAGATGACCAGCCCCGAGCTGGCCACCATCGCCCAGGAGAAACTCGATATTAATATCGCCATCATCAACAATGGTTACCTGGGCATGATTCGCCAGTGGCAAGAGACGTTTTACGAGAAGAACTACGAGTGCTCACCGATCTTCTCCCCGGATTTCGTCAAGCTGGCGGAGGCCTTTGGCATCCGGGCTGCGGCGGTGACGCACGCGCGCCGAGGTGATGAGCACGGTCGAGGCCGCGCGCACCCATAAGGGCCCATTCCTGATCAATTTCCTGGTGGAGCAGGAAGACACGGTTTACCCGATGATCGTGCCCGGAGCCGCGCTGCACGAGATGATCCGCCGGCCGTCGGGAAACCCGCTGGTGGAAACCGCTTCGGACGTCTAGAAGAAAGGTAAGCATGCAGCACACATTCGTCGCCTACGTGGAAGATAAGCCTGGTGTGCTCACCCGCGTGGCGTCGTTGTTCCGCCGGCTGAACATCAATATCTCCTCGGTCACCGTGGGCGGTTCGGAGCGCCCGGGCATCTCGCGCATGACCCTGGTTGCCGATGCTCCGCCGGCGGCCGGCCATCGCATCATGGCGTCGCTTTACAAGCTGGAAAACGTGGTCCAGGTGGATGATGTGGGCCGTTTCTCCTCGGTCAGCCGGGAATTGGCATTGATCAAGGTGGCCACCACGCCCAAGACGCGTTCGCATATCTTTGAACTGGTGAATGTCTTCCGCGCGCGCGTGGTCGATCTTGCGCCCGGATCGCTGATGATCGAAATCACCGGCAGCGAGAGCAAGATCGAAGGCCTGCTGCAGGTGCTGAACGAGAATGAAGACCGGGTGCTGGAGATTTCGCGCACCGGCCGCATGGTGATGCGCCGCGGCCACCATACCAGCCGCGTGCTCGAAGCCCTGGGCGACGTCGAATCACAGAACGGCGCGGTGGCCTTGCCCATGGCGGAGGCACTGCCTGAGGAAGAGGAGACTGAAGGCTTCCCCAGCGATAGCGATCTTCCACATCAAAAAACGTAACTACCTCTGTACACAAAGGAAAAGTGAATGACCAAGACTTATCACGACCAGGATGCCGATCTCTCGCTGATCCAAGGCAAAAAAGTAGCCATCATTGGCTACGGATCCCAGGGCCATGCCCACTCGCTGAATCTCAAAGACTCAGGCGTCGATGTGCGCGTCGGCTTGCCGGCGACCAGCCGGTCCATCAAGAAGGCCAAGGCCGCCGGCCTGGAAGTGCTCTCCGTGGCCGATGCCGCCAAGTGGGCCGACGTCATCATGATCCTGGCCCCCGATACCTCCCAGGCAGCCATCTACAACGAACACATCGCTCCTCACATGGGCAAGGGGAAGACGCTGATGTTCGCGCATGGCTTCAACATTCGCTACGGCACCATCGTCCCGACGAAGGAGATCGACGTCAGCATGGTTGCCCCCAAGGCCCCCGGTCACCGGGTGCGCGAGGTCTTTACCGAAGGCGGCGGGGTTCCCGCCCTGATCGCGGTGCACCAGGACGCCTCCGGCAAGGCGCACGCCCTGGCCCTCTCCTATGCCAAGGCCATCGGCAGCACCCGCGCCGGCGTGATCGAGACCACCTTTACCGAAGAGACCGAGACCGACCTCTTCGGCGAGCAGACGGTGTTGTGCGGAGGCGTCAGCGCGTTGGTGAAGGCCGGCTTTGAAACCCTGGTGAACGCGGGTTACCAACCCGAGGTGGCCTACTTCGAGTGCCTGCACGAGTTGAAACTGATTGTCGACCTGATGTATCGCGGCGGCCTTGCTTACATGCGCTACTCCATTTCCGACACTGCCGAGTACGGCGACTACACCGCCGGGCCGCGCCTGGTTACGGATGCCACGCGCGCGGAGATGAAGAAGATACTGACCGAGATTCAGGACGGGACCTTTGCCACCAACTGGATCCAGGAAAATGAAACCGGGCGCAAGCAGTTCGACCAGATGCGCAGCAAGGAAGCCGCGCACCCCATCGAGGAAGTGGGCAGCAAACTGCGCGCGGCCATGCCTTTCCTGGATCCGGTAACGGTCACGGTAGACAGCCCCGGCGCCGCACCACGCCTGGCCGAGCCGGTCGGCGCCTAAAGGACAGACTGGCCGGGTTTGGCGTCCGGGCTCGTAGCCCGGACGCTCAACAGTCAAAGTTTGTGAGCGCGGCTGAAGCCGTGCTGTACGTCCAGGGGAGTTTTGGCGAACTGGGAAGCCCGGCCCCTGTATCGTTTTGGCTTCCCTTTGGACGGTGCTCTGCAGTTTTTCACGCACCCCTTACGGCTTTTTTCGAGTCTACTCTGCATGCGCGTGTCGCCGGCTTTGCGGTTTTCCGTTTTTGCTCTGCTCTCGAGCCTTTGCCTGGCTACGATGACTGGGCAGACCCGGAACGCACAACCCAGCGCAGGGTGCCCTGCGCAGCCGAATACCCTGCGCGCTATGCGCGACTGCTACCGCCCGCTGCTGGTCTTCGCTCCCGCGATGGACGATCCTCAACTGGTGGAGCAGTTCAACCAGCTCAAGGCCCACGCAACCGAACTCAGGAGCCGCGATCTGCTGTACGTTCCCATCGTCCCGGAAGGTCATAACCAACCCATTCCGGGCTCCAGGGTCCACACCGCCAGCCTTAGCGAAGATGAGCTGGCAGCTATGCGTCACCACTTCAAAGTCGAACCGGCTGAGTTCCTGGTGATCCTGATCGGCAAGGATGGAGGAGAAAAGCTGAACAGCCGAACTCCGGTGGCGGTGGACCAGCTCAAACAACTGATCGACTCCATGCCCATGCGCAAGAGCGAGATGCAACCGGAACCTCAAGGCGAGGAATAGACTCCGAGTTCGTCGCCCGCCTCAGCAACATAACCAACGTACCGTTCTCCTTTCCGGCCCCGTATTCCCCTTCAAACCGCTGTCCTGCCATCTGACGGGATTCAGGGCGAGACTCACCGCATCGGCTAACATCAAAAGAACACCGCGAGGTGCCATGACGACCCAAGCCACGACCCCTGCTTTACCACGGTTCCACCCCCGTATCGCGCCCCTCATGACCCGGCGCGAGTTCCCGAAATTGTGGCCGCGCTCAAGAAAGTAAGCCCGCTCCACGGCCTGGAAGAGGCGGAGTACGAGTGGCTGGCCACCCACGGTACCGAAGTCTTTGCCGAATCGGGCGCGGTCGTCTTCCGCGAAGGCGATCCTGCCACCAAGATGACCATCCTGCTCAAGGGCGAGATTTATGTGCGCCGGGAGCATGGAGGACCGGCCGCTCTCTTTATTGGCCGCTCCGGGCAGATCACCGGCCTGCTTCCCTTCTCCCGCATGAAGGCTTATGGCGGGCTGGGTTACACCTCTGCCGCAACCTGGGGGCTGGAGTTCGACCGATCCCTCTTTCCAGAGATGCTCAAGGCCATTCCCTCGCTTACGGAACGGGTGGTCGGCATTCTTCTGGATCGCGTGCGCGAAATTACGCGCATGGAGCAGCAGTCGGAAAAGCTGAATGCGCTGGGCAAGCTTGCGGGCAATCTGGCCCACGAACTGAACAATCCCGCTTCGGCAGCGCAGCGCTCCGCTGCCGGCATTCTGGAGGAATTGCGCGTCTATGGACACGAACGCTTCAATCTTGGGCGGCTTTGCCTGAACGCCGAGAAGACCGAAAAGGTCCTGGCTTGGGAAGACCAGGTTCGCGCCGAGGCCAAGCGGCTGGGCAAGCCGGCCGAAACGGAGCAGACCCGTCGCGAAGATGAGATTGTCAGCTGGCTTCAACAGCATGAAATCCAGGAGTCATGGCACATCGCTCCGGAGCTGGCCGAGTTTGGTGTGGTGCCCGAGCAACTGGAGCCGCTCACCGGCTATCTGGACCCGGGCGCCATCGCCGTGGTGCTCTCCCAGTTCACCTCTTCCCTGCGCACGGAGAGGATCGCCGAGGCCATGCTCGACTCCACGGCGCGCATCTTCGATTTGATCCGCGCCATCAAGGATTACTCCTACATGGACCAGATGCCCATTCAGGAGGTCGATATTCCTCAGGGCCTGGAAAATACGCTGGCCATGCTTGCCTCCCGCCTGCGCCAGGTCGAAGTGATCCGCGACTACGAACCCAACCTGCCTTGCGTCAGCGCGTATGGCCGGGAACTCAACCAGGTGTGGACCGCATTGATCGAAAACGCTTTGGATGCGGTTCAGGATAAGGGTGAGATCAAGCTGATGGTGCGCACCGCCGGCGATATGTTGCTGGTTGAGATCTGGGACAATGGTCCGGGTATTCCAGCCGAGCTGCAGGCGCGCATCTTCGAGCCCTTTTTCACCACCAAGGCTCCGGGAAGCGGGCTGGGGCTGGGCCTGGATGTGGTCAGCCGCATCGTTCGCATGCACCGCGGTTACGTAACCGTTCAGTCGAAGCCCGGCAGTACCTGCTTCCAGGTCCGGCTTCCGCTGCAGCAGGTGCAGGCTTACTAGAACGCAGCTATTGCAAGCGAGACTGCGGCAGCTATGGGGTGCGGAGGGCGGCCACGCGTACGATTCCGCAACTTCACGTTGTTGCCTGCGGTGTTCTTCACCTCGCCTTTTTGCCCGTCCACTTTGAACTGCACGCGTGGAGCCCACAACAAACTGCGTCGGCTTGAACGAGCTGCCCAGTTTGGTGCGGCAGACGTATTCGTTGGTCGGCGTATCGACGACGAAATCGTATTGCTGGTGCTTCTGCTTTTTGCTGGTGGTGCCCACGGTTTGCAAATCTTTGAGGGTCGCCGTTTGGATCAGTGCTGGCGGCCAGAGCGGCCGTGGAAAGTCAGCGCGGCAGCCACAGCACAGGCCAGATGCTTTGTAGAATATCATCGCTTTCCTTCCTGCGCTCCGATATTGATATCAGGCCCCCACAAGTTTGGCGCCGAAGGCCAGCAGCAATGAGCCCAGGATAATACGATAAACCGCAAAGATGACGAAACCGTGGCGCCGCACCCACAGCAGGAACCACTCCACCACGCCCAGGGCAACCGACAAAGGAAACCACAAAGCCGATGGCCAGCACGATCCAGCCATGCGTGGTCATGACCAGGGGAACCATCGCCTCTTCCCCGGGCACCTGCTTGGGATGGACGGTGCGGAGAAATTCATAGCCGGTGGCCGCGATCATGACCGGGATGGACAAGAGAAAGCTGAACTCGAGGGCCGCGGTGCGCGTCATGCCCACTGCCTGGCCTGCCGCAATGGTAGACATGGATCGCGAGACGCCGGGAAAAACCGCCGACGTCACCTCCCACAGGCCGATCCAGACCGCCTGGAAGAGCGACATCTGCTCCACATCCTTGGTCTTGAGATCGCGACGCACGCTCAGCGCATCCACCACCCACATCACGATCCCGCCAATCAGCAGCGCCAGCGCCATCAAGCGCAGGCTTTCCAGATGCTTACCGATCACCTTGATCAGCAACAGAGAAGGAACCGCGGTGCAGACAAACGCCACCATGGTCAGTGAGAGAGGGTGGGTGAGGATCGTGCGGTCACCATTTTCCCCCTGGGGAAAGGTGCGGAAAAACTCCAGAATTCGCCCCGTGAACAGCAGCACCAGGGCGAGAATCGCACCCAACTGGATCACCACCGTGTACATCTTCCAATAAGGGCTGGCCAGGTCGACGTGGAGCATCGCCTCCACCAGCCTCAGGTGCGCCGTGGAGCTGACGGGCAGGAACTCGGTCAGTCCTTCGACGATCCCTAGCAAGACCGACAGGATGTAATCGTTCAAGGGCCCTCCGGCGGCCGCAACTGAGATTACTGGCGATCAGTGCCGTAGATGGGAATTGATTCCTGCAACTGGTATACCAGACCGGCGGCGCGGGCGGCATAGTCCGATTGGGGATATTTGGTAGCAATGGTACCTGCAATGGTTACGGCTCTCGCCTTGGCCTCGCCGGCCTTCTTGTCGTCTCCATTGGCGGTGTACATGTCGTTCAGCGCGCCCTGCCGGTAGACGGCGTTGTAAAGTGCCTCCGGCGGCCCGCGGCGATTCGGGGTGCTCCTGCGCGTATTTCTCATACATCTCGGCTTCCTTCTCCGGGCATTTGGTGGAGCCCTGCCAATCGCCACAGACCTTGTTATCCAGCATGTCCCAATCGGCCAGGTCGGCCCATTTGGAGTGGGGGTAGTTTTTCTTCAGCTTGCGCAACTCCTCATCGTCGATCTGCTCGCGCAAGTAGGCTTCTTTTTCATGCGCCGAGGGCAGGGAGAAGACGTCGGCCTTTTGCAGTTGCCAGCGTATATCGGCGGAGCGCCAGGCGGCTTCGGGGGCCAGCGGCGACTGCGGGAAAAAATCGGCCATGCGCTGGTAGAGCAGCCGCGCTGCCTGGGCAGACGTCCTGGGGAGCGTGCGGCTGGCTGGCATCGATCTCCTCGCTGGCGGCCGCGCCGAAGAGAATCAGGTCTCCCTTGGGCGTCTCCGCACTGACCACGCCGGGAGCCTGCATCCAGCCGGAAACCGGGACAGCAGCCGCCTCGTGGCCAAATACCGGCGCATCCTGCGATTTGGAGATTTGCTCGTCGGTGTTGGCGAAGACCCGCACCCATGGACCATTGCGCTCCACGATCACCATCTCCCGCCCCGGCGAGATCTCAGCCAGGCGAGAAGAAGTGGTGTCGGGCGCCACGTAGAGGTTGGTATTGCGAATAACGGTCGCCTTGGGACCATTGCTGGGAGCTGGGGGTTTCGGCGCCGCCGTCGCTTGGACCGCGAATACCAGGAGAGCAGAAAAGGCAATGTATCCAGTGCGCATAAGTACTTAGACCGGCAAAGTTCAGGATACGCTCACTCCACGGCCGGCTTTTGACGTCACCACAGGGAGGAATCCTGGCGTGGAAAAAGGAACAACCTTCAGGGTCAGATCTCCAGAATGATGGGCATAATCATCGGCCGGCGCGATGTATTTTTCTGGATGTAGCGCTTGAGATCGAGGCGAATTTTCTCTTTCATCACGCCGTAGTCGGCCTTCTCTTCCGCCGACGACTGCTCGAGCGTGCGGTTGACCATCTCCCGTGCCTGATCGCTGAGCGCGATCTCACCCGCCACAAAGCCGCGGGTCACCACCTCCGGCGCTCGCTCTACTTTGCCCGTGCGCTTGTTGATGGTGATGATGGCCAGCACGATGCCATCCTCGCTCAGGTGCTTGCGGTCCCGGATCACCAGGTCTTCGACCACATCCGTAGTGGAACCGGCGTCGATGCACACCCGGCCCGCCGTGACCTTGCCTGCCTTGGTGGCGGTACTTGCATCCACCTCGAGAATGTCGCCATCTTCGAGCAGCAGCGCCTGTTGCACCACGCCGATGCTCTTTGCCAGTTGCACGTGCTTCTGCAGGTGACGATAGTCCCCATGGATCGGAACAAAGAACTTCGGCCGCAGCAGGTTGATCAACAGCCGCATCTCTTCCTGGCTGCCGTGCCCGCTTACGTGGATCAGGCCGGACTCGCCATCGTCGTAAATGACGTTAGCCTCGCGACGGCAGAGGTGGTCGATTACGCGATAAATGCTCTTCTCATTGCCGGGAATGACGCGGGAGCTCAGCACCACCGTGTCGCCGCGGTCAATGTGCGCATGCTTATGGTTGTCGACCGCCGCCCGGGAAAGGGCAGACATGGGTTCCCCCTGCGTGCCGCTGATCAGCACCACCACTTCAGAAGGCGCATGATCGCGAATTTGCCCGGGATGAATCAGTAAACCAGCGGGCACAGTCAGGTAGCCAAGGTCCTGGGCAATCTCTGAGGATTCCACCATCGACCGCCCCACGACGGCCACTTTGCGGTGATGCGCCTGCGCCAGTTCCAGGGCGATCCGGACGCGGTAAATCGAAGACGAAAAGCAACTGAAAAACAGCTTCTGTTTGGTGCGGGAAAAGATCTCGTCCAGCCGCGGCCGCACCGCCCATTCGCTGGGAGTGTATCCGGCCCGGTCTACATTGGTCGAGTCCTGCAGCAGAAGCAGTACGCCGCGTTTCCCGTACTCGGCGAAGCCATGCAGATCGAATGCCTTGCCGTCCGGGGGCGAGAGATCGATCTTGAAGTCGCCGGTGTGGACAATGACGCCGACCGGCGTCTCGATCGCCAGCGCGACACAGTCCACCAGGCTGTGGGTCACGCGAATGGGCTCGATCGTGAACGCGCCCAGGTGAAACTTCTGCCGCGGCGTGATCTCGATCAGCTCGGTTGCGTCCAGCAGCTTGTGCTCTTCCAGCTTGCCTTCCACGAAGGCCAGGGTGAACTCTGTGCCGTAGACCGGCACATTCAATTCACTCAAAATCCAGGGCAGGCCCCCGATATGATCCTCGTGGCCATGGGTCAGGATGATGGCCCGGACATGCTGGCGGTTTTCGACCAGGTAGGAGATGTCGGGGACAACAATGTCGACTCCCAACAACTCGGTCTCGGGGAACATGAGACCGGCGTCGATGACGATGATGTCGTCCTGCCAGCGAAGCGCCAGGCAGTTCATTCCGAATTCGCCCAAACCGCCGAGGGGGATGACTTGTAACTTACCTGAGGACATCAAATTCCAATGCTATCACGTAGATGGGGGCAGCTATCAGCGCAGCAGATCCTCGAGCGCCGAGCTCAAATCCGTCTTGTCGTCGCGATACTTGACGATGACTGGCGTGTAGAGGCTCAAGCCCCAAGCGGCCGCCTCGCCCTCCCTGCCCACTCCACGCTTCAACTCTCTTGCTCCCGGCACTACCACCGCTCCTTCCGGGATCACCAAGGGCTGGCTCCCGGTAGCTTTGAGGACTTCGCCGCGCACAATGTCGTAAACCGGTGTCCCCCGGGTCAGGATCGTTCCCGCAGCCAACACCGCGCGCCGGCGGACCAGTGTGCCTTCGTAGACTCCCGTGTTGCCGCCGATCAGCACATCATCTTCAATGATCACCGGCGTGGCGTTGACCGGCTCGAGCACGCCACCGATCTGCGCGCCGGCGCTCAGATGCACCAGCTTCCCAATCTGGGCACAACTGCCGACCAGCGCGTGGGAGTCCACCATCGTGCCTTCGTCCACGTAGGCGCCGGCATTTACGTACATCGGGGGCATGCACACCACGCCGCGGGCGAGGAAGGCGCCCTCGCGAATGGCGGAGCCGCCCGGCACCACCCGCACTCCCTCCTCCAGCCCGAATCGCCGCGCCGGGTAAGTGCTCTTGTCTACGAACGAAAACTCATCGCCGCCCATTTGCACCAGCGTGCCCAGCCGGAAGCCCAGAAGAATGCCCTGCTTAACCCAGGTGTTGACGCGCCACCCCAGAGGGCTTTCGGGTTCCGGCTCGGCGGCGCGTAACTGGCCCGCGCTCAATGCAGCGCGCAATTCGAGGAAGGCGTCCATCGCGCCCCGGTCGCCGGCAACGTCAGCGCCCGCGGCAAAATACTGTTCTATCTTCGTGCGCAGCGTGGCCAGCTCAATCATTCGCGCACATCCCTGTGCCAAAACCCGGCCAAAACCCGACGGGTGCCCCACGTTCTTAGTTGGATAGTCGGTTTCTTCACTGCTTCACCAGCAGGCCTAATTCCCCGGCCAGGGTGGCCAGCTTCTGCCGGGTCGCCGAGGTCACCGGAACCATGGGCAAGCGGTAATTTTCTTCGAGACGTCCCATCATCGCCATCACGCACTTGACCGGCCCCGGGCTCGATTCCCAGAAGTTCGCCGTGATCAACCTAAAGTACCGGCGATTGAGAGCACGAGCAGTCGTCCAGTCGCCACCGATTGCTGCGGTGATCATGCACGCCATCTCTCCCGGAATCTCGTTCGACGCCACCGACACCAACCCCACTCCTCCCAGAGCGATCACCGGCAGCGCCATCAGGTCGTCGCCCGCCAGAACGGTAAAGCTCTCGGGTAGCATGTAAATCAGCTCGGCAATCTGCTGCAGGTTGCCGCTCGATTCCTTCACCCCTTGGATATTGGGCGCATCTTTGGCCAACCGGAGAATCGTTGCCGGCTCCAGGTTGGCGCCTGTGCGGCTCGGAATGTTGTAGAGCACCACCGGGCACGGGACCGCCTCTGCAATCGCGCGGAAGTGGCGATACTGTCCCTCCTGCCCCGGCTTGTTGTAGAAGGGATTGGCTGTCAGCAGCCCACTGACCCCCGGCACGGACGCTGCCTCGCGTGCTCGGGCGACCGCCTCGAGAGTTGCATTGTGAGTGCATCCAGCCAGAACTGGTACGCGTCCCGCGGTAGTTCCGGCCACGATGCCAATCACCCGCAGCCATTCCTCGTGATGCAAGGTGGGCGTTTCGGCAGTGGTTCCGCAAGCTACCAGAAAACGAATGCCGCGATCAATCTGCCACTCCACCAGCTTCCCGAGGGTCTCCTCGTCCAGGCTGCCATCGCTGCGAAACGGAGTCACGAGTGCTGTACCACAGCCGCTGAGGGTCATAACAAATGGAGTCTACTAAAGCATTTTCACATTTACTACGGTGTGGCAACTGGGCGACCGAATCAAGCCCGTTGGCCAACCAATGCAACGCTCTCCTGCGAGGCCGCCATTATCAGCTCTTTGTCAAGGGTAGCGAGCGGCAGGTCTTTCCTTTTCGCCAACTCCAGATAGGCAGCATCGTAGGCGGTAAGGCCATAACGTCGCACTAGCAGAAGCAAGTCCTCGCTGGCCACGGGCAGAGTGCGCTGTTCTATGCGAATGTCAAGGCCAGAAAGAGCTTTCAAGAATTCATCAGAGAGCGCAGCAGTAATGCGCTGTCTCCGTTCACCGACAGCCAATACATTGACAACCTCAAAGGCCAAAGGACAGGCACTTCAGCATAGGTATCCAAAAGCGATTGCAGAACACCACGGCTGTAAGGCGTACTTTCATCGGCAAAGCACCAGCTCATGGTGATCGAGGCATCGAGTACAAAGGGCATCAGTATTTATGCCCCTCGTGCATCATGTTCTTCAGGGAGAGGCCTCCGAGCGTGGCGCTGTGTTTCCCGGAAAAACTCATCATCGCTTCGACGGCTTCACGACGTTCCGCGTCCTGCAATTGTCGAGCAGACGGCCGCGCCTCCACGATCTTCTCGATGTAGCGGTCAAGCGCCAAGCCGCGCTCCCGAGCCTCTGCCGCGAGTTGCGCTTCCATCTCAGGTTGTAATTGGAGCTGAATCATTGTTCCCCTCGACAAAAGATGCATCCATTGCAGCTGCCTAGAGCAACCGGGGATAGATCTCCTTGAAGTCGTAGCAGCCTGTCTTACCGCAGAGCCACTCGGCCGCCCGCACCGCGCCCTCGGCGAAACTGCGGCGAGAAAGTGCTTCGTGCCGGATCTGAATCACATCGTCTCCCGACTTGGCGGTGATGGTGTGGGTGCCTACAGCCTCACCCTGGCGATACGAAACAATCTCAACCTGCAACGCAGGATCGGCCTCCAGCAGAGCCTGCTTGATGGCTAACGCCGTTCCCGAGGGTGCGTCCTTTTTCCCTTCATGGTGGGTCTCACTGATGCTGATCTCATATCCACGCACCAGAGGCACCAGCTCCCGGGCTAGCCGGTACATGGCGTGGATACCAACGGAGAAATTTGCACCGTACAGCAGGGCGGCCTTCCGCCGTTCGCAAATCGCACGCATTTCATCAAGCTTGTCATACCATCCAGTCGTGCCCACGACCACGCGCGCGCCATTCGCGAAGCAGGCACGCATGTTGGAAATAGCGGCCTGGGGCGTGGTGAAGTCGATCACGGCATCGAACTGGGCCAACATCGGCGCGGTGAGGGCCGAAGCGTTGGTATTTTCTTCTTCGCCGATCACCCGGACACTATGTCCGTGCTCACTGGCAACATCGGCCACTACTCGTCCCGTCTTGCCGCGCCCGAGCACTAAAAAGATCATGGTTGCCGATGCACGCTTTCTGTCTAGGTTTTCCCTGCCCCGTGCCCGACCTGGATCGCGGCTTCGCTTCTCACCGATACGTCGAAGACCTCCGGGTCCGGATCGACAAAGAAGGCAGCGTGCAGAGAGCGCACCGCCTCCTCTACATCATCTTCGTCAATCATGAAGCTCATGTTGATTTCTGAAGCGCCTTGCGAAATCATGTGCACGTTGATGTGCCGGACCGCATGAAAGACCTGGGCGGCGATGCCGTTCTGGCCGCGTATATTGCCTCCCACCATGCAAATGAGCGCCTTACGCCCCTCGTAGGTCACATCCGCCAGCTTGCTGAGGTCGGCGGCCAGCGCCGGCAGCTGCTCGTTGGAATCGACGGTAAGGGAAACGCTCACCTCTGAGGTAGACACCATATCCACGGCACACTTGTGTTGATCGAAGACATCAAAGACGGCGCGCAGATACCCATGCGACATCAGCATACGGGTGGCTACCAGGTCGATGATCGTCAGGCGCCGCTTGGCCGCGATCGACTTGAAGGGGCTCCGGCAGTGGGTCGCGAACGCCGTGATGCGCGTGCCTTCGTTGTCCGCATTGCGGGAGTTCAACACCAGCACCGGAATGTTCTTCTGCACCGCGGGCAGAATGGTCGCCGGATGCAGCACTTTGGCCCCGAAATAAGCCAACTCCGCCGCCTCTTCAAAGCTGATCGTCTTGACCCGCAAAGCATCAGGACAGACCCTGGGGTCGGCCGTCATGATGCCGTTGACATCGGTCCAGATCTCGATGGCTTCGGCATCCAACCCACCGCCGACCAGCGCGGCCGTGAAGTCCGATCCGCCGCGGCCCAGAGTGGTGGTCGCGCCCTCGACCGTGGAACCAATAAAGCCGCCCAGGAGCGGAACCTGGCCCGCTTCGACCAGGGGCCGCAAATACTGCCCGCAGCGGGCCTCGATCAAAGCATCGTTGGGCACCGCTTTGCCATGCTGACCATCGGTCACGATGCAATTCCGCGCATCCACGTGCACTGCCGGGATGCCTTGATCGCAGAATGCCTCGGCCACCAGGCGGCTGGAGAGGCGCTCGCCAAAACTCACCACCATGTCGTTGGTTCTGGGTGTCAGCTCGCCCACCGCGGAAAGCCCGCGCAGAATCTCGTCCAGCGACTCAAATTCCTGCTGGATCCAATTCTGAATCTCCCCCTGGCGGCGAGCCGGGAGCAGGACTGCCGAAGTGTCGCAGTGCCGGTGGCGTAGCCGCGAGCTTATGGCCAGAGCTCCGCTTCGATCCCCGCGTCCGGCCGCTTTGGCTGCGGTCAGAAGCTGATCGGTGACCTTGGCCATCGCACTGACCACGACCACCGGCCGCTGGCCCCGTGCCAGCCGGCCCTGGACAATTCTGGCGGTCCGGAGGATGCCCGAAGCATCCTCGACCGAGGTACCGCCAAACTTCATGACTACGGGCTTCATGCGGAGACAGCCACGCGATCGCGCGCGCCGCCCGGCGCTCCAGGTACGCCGGCGGGCGGAAGGAGCTTACCCACCGCGGCCAGGAACTCGCCATTCAACAGCGCAGCGCCCGCTCCACCCCGGATCGTATTGTGCGAGAGCACGGTGAACTTCCAGTCCAGCAGCCCGCAAGGCCGCAAGCGGCCCACAGTCGCCGCCATGCCCCTGCCGCGCATGCGGTCCAGCCGCGGCTGCGGCCGGTCGTCGGCAGCGCTGAACTCTACTGGCTGAATGGGCGCTATAGGCAGCGCGTACCCCGCCAGAGGCGCAAATTCACTCCAGGCGGCCAGAATCTCTTCTCGCGTCGCCCTGGCAGTCAGTTTTATGCTGACGCTCTCGGTGTGGCCGTCTTCCACCGCCACCCGGTTGCAGTGCGCACTCACTCTTGCGTTCAAAGCTTCCACCTTGCCCCCGGCCAGCTTGCCCAGCAGTTTCAGCGTCTCGGCTTCAAGTTTTTCCTCTTCGCCGCGAATGTAAGGAACCACGTTGCCCAGGATGTCGAGAGAGGCGACGCCCGGATAGCCGGCGCCACTGACGGCCTGCATGGTGCTCACAAAGACGCTCTCCAGGCCAAAACGATCGGCCAGCGGCTTCAGCGCCAGGACCAGCCCGATCGCGCTGCAGTTGGGGTTAGTCACGATGTAGCCGCCGGACTGCTTGCGCCAGCTCTGCGTCTCGAGCAGGTTCAAGTGTTCCGGGTTGACTTCGGGGATTACCAGCGGAACATCGGCCTGCATGCGAAACGCGCTGGAATTGGAGATCACCGCGCAACCGGCTGCGGCAAACTTCGGCTCCAACTCGCGCGCAATGTCAGTGTCGAGCGCGGCGAAGATCACGCGGGGTGCGCCCTCAGGAGCCGCCGGCGAGACGCTCATCGCGGCAATCCGGCTGGGCAGCGGAGTATCCAGCTTCCACCGCACGGCCTCGCCATAACTTCTGCCACTGGACTTGTCACTGGCGGCGAGCCACACGATTTCAAACCACGGGTGCCCCTCGAGCAACTGGATAAAGCGCTGGCCGATGACTCCGGTCGCGCCAAGAATGCCGATCTTATGTCGTGTCTGCATGGACCTATCGTTTTGAAAATCTTATGGTTAAATTCTAGACCATTCCGCCCGCACCTGGGTCCTACCCCAAGGTTGCAGTCCGCGGACAGCACCTGCACGGTCAATGCTTGCGACCGGTCACAGCGCGGCCAGAATGGCGCCGGTAAACGCCTTGGTGCCGCTGGTGCCGCCCACGTCGCGCGTGAGCGTTTTCTTCTCTGTGTAGACCTTCTCCAGGGCCAACTGCACCCGATCCGCCGTCTCCACCTCGCCCAGATAGCGCAGCATCAGGATGGCTGACTGTAGCAGCGCCGTAGGGTTCGCGATGTCCTTGCCCGCAATGTCGGGCGCCGAGCCATGGACAGCCTCGAAGATCGCGCAGCCGGTGCCCAGATTCGCGCCCGGCACCAATCCCAAACCGCCCACGAACGCAGCGCACAGATCGCTGACGATATCGCCATACAGGTTCTCGGTCAGCAGCATGTCGTATTGGTACGGGTTCATCACCAATTGCATGCAGGTGTTGTCGACGATGTGCTCGCCGTAGGTGATTTCAGGAAAGCCCTTTGCGACCTCGCGCGCACAGCGCAGGAAGAGCCCGTCGGACATCTTCATGATGTTTGCTTTATGGATCGCGTGAATCTTGTGCCGCTTGAACTTGCGCGCATACTCAAAGGCAAATTTCGCGATGCGCGTCGATGCCTTTTCGGTGACGATCTTCAGTGACTCCACCACGCCCGGCACCACTTCATGCTCCAGCCCGACGTATTCGCCTTCCGTGTTCTCGCGCACGATGATCAGATCGACACCCGGGTAGCGCGTCTCCACCCCGGGCAGGTTCTTGATCGGGCGGAAGTTTGCGAACAACTCAAACCTCTTGCGCAAGTGCACGTTGATCGAAGCGAAGCCACCGGCGATCGGCGTTGTCACCGGACCTTTCAGCGCCAGGTGGTTTCGCTCGATCGAGTCGTACATCTCCCGCGGAATGTACTTCTGATGCTTTTCGAATGCATTGGCGCCGACCAGAAAAGGCTCCCAGGCGAACTTCGCACCGGTTCCCTCGATGGCCGCTTCCAGGATGCGCACCACCGCATCGGCCACTTCCGGCCCGATGCCGTCGCCCGCGATCAGCGTGATTGTGTGCGTTCTGGTCGAACCTTGTGAGCCTGCCGACATTCGGTCTCCTGCTCTTACCGCTTCCTGGTCTTGGACGCATCCCTGGTGTTCAGCAGCTGCTCCAGCTCTTCCTTGAACTCGCGGACGTCTTTGAAGTCCCGGTAAACGCTGGCAAAGCGAATATAAGCCACGGTATCGATGGTCTTGAGATGGTTCATGATCAACTCGCCGATCTGGTTGGTGGTGCGTTCGCGCTCCGGCGAATCCACTAGAAACGCTTCGGTCTCGTCGACGATTGCCTCCAGCTTGGCTGCGGAGACGGGGCGCTTCTCGCAGGCCCGCAGCAAGCCACTCAATACCTTCTGGCGTTCAAATTTTTCCCGGCGGCCGTCTTTTTTCACGACCATGTAGGGGATTTCGTCAATGCGCTCATAGGTAGTAAAGCGCTTGTTGCAGCCCTCGCATTCGCGGCGGCGGCGAATCGAGTCCGCTTCTTTGCTTTCGCGCGAATCCACCACCCGATCCTGCGCAAAACCGCAATAAGGGCATTTCATCAGTAGCTAAATTCTAGCAGTCGGGGCACTTGCCAGCTCAGAGGAATGGGGTGAGAGCATTGTGCTCTCACCCGTTCTGTCGTTGCCCCCTCATGCGGGGCGCGCACTCACCTCGACCATGACGCCGCCAGGCGCGTGGCAGTAGAAGCCGAAGGTCTTGTCTCCTCCCCGCTCCAGGACAGCGGGCGCCGACGCATCGAAGCCCGCATCCACGATACGCGCATGATGCTGCTGCACCTCTTCTTCCGCGGTAAGAAGAAAGCCAACGTGGAAGAGAGCTGGGTAGGTGCTGGAGGTAACCTTCTTGTCGTGCGTGAGAACAAGGGCGAAGCCATCGAGGCCCAGCAACACGGCGAACTTGCCCGTGCCGCGCTGCTCGGCCAGGCGGAAGCCAAAGCCCGTCTGAAAAAAGCGGGTGAGCTCCGGAACGTCCGACACCGCCAGATTGATGTGGTTCAGTTTTGTCATGGATGCGATCTCCTTCGGTTGAAAGCAGTCGCATGGAACAGGCAATTGCAAAGCGCCGTCTGCAGACCCATGCGACAGTCAGGCAGTGCACGCGCACTACCGCCATCGCCGTGGGTCTTACCCTTCCGGGTAGACAGAGGCTGCGGAACAGGGTCCGCAGGAGGCCGGGCTTACCGAACCGGCTGCGCCTTTTTCGGCTCACTTTAAGATGATTTGACGCTCGCCACGATGCAGGAAATTGTTGCTCAGATTACTGTTTTAGTGTCCGGCCAGTTCGGTCCTCATAGTTTTTCCTTTCTCGCTTGTTCATATCGGGCCAGCATAGCCGCTTCGATGGGCCGCGAAGCGCGGAACCCATATTGGCGCAGTTGTTTCATGGCTTCTGGAAAATCGACGTATCCACGCAGGGAAGCTTGCAGCAGAACGGCCAGCGTACCGGCTACTGCGATATGCCGCGCTTCGGCCTCCTGTCGGCCAGCTCGCTCGTCAATCAAAAGAACGTCAGCCTGGACTTCAAGAGCAAGACTGATCGCTTCGCGCTCCCCTGGGCCGAGCTCCACCGCAAGGCTGGTGTCTATTTGCTGCACGTGCGCCTCCTCAAGCCATGAAGGAGGGGCCGATGCCCAATCACGTACTTCAATGGGCGCTTCCGGGTGCTGCATCTCGATCAAGACAGCGTGGGGAACCAGCACGCGGCCGTAGATTTCTCGGAGAACGTCAGCATGGCCGAGGCGAATGAGGTAATTGAGCGGACTGGTATCGGCAATAACGATCATGCCGGCGATTACCGGGTCTTCGTTGCAAGCAGCCTGTCCAACGTGGCCATGTCCTTATCCAGATCCTCGACAGTGTAATCGTATATTTCGTGCTGCTGAAGGAAGGCGTCCACCTGCATGCGCGTTCCGAAATCGAGAAGTTGGCGCACTTGCTCCATCGTCAGCCGATGGTCCCTATATGCTCCGGCCACTGCCTCTTCTAATAATGAGCGGGCCGCATCGCGGCCTGCGGGCACGAGGTGCTCGACAAACTGGTCAGGGATTTCGACGGTGATCCGCATGGCTGAAGGGTAGCAGAGCGAGGAGGGTAAAGCCACCAGTCGTTATTCCGCGCGGCTGCGTAACAGGAAATCCAGGCACGCTGGTGCGAGGGGCACCCAGTGCTTCGCTTCGGTCCAGGTTTAGGCGATGGCCGCGAGTAGTGATTCGAACTCTGCTATCCCCCGGATGGTCACAAATAACCGCTTCATGCCTCGCTGACCGCTGCTGCCGGCTCCGCTTCCTCTTCGCTGAAATGCTCCGACTGCTCGGAGACCTTCTTGAGCGAAACATGCTCGACCCGAGCCCAGATCAGGCCCACCGGGATGACGCACATGAAGGTCACGATCAGCAGCATCGTGCCGCAGGCAAGCGCAGGTTCAAACTGCACATGGAAGATCTTCTGCATCACGCCGGTAGTGACGCCGATCTGGGTAAACCATCCGATCACCGGCAGTTGGACCACCGATCCAACCATGCTCGCGGCCATCAACACCATGCAGCGCGCGAGGGTCATCGAAGAGAGCTCGGGCGAGAGCACGAAAGCCCGGGTGGTCTCGAGGTAGGCCGCTGTGATTAAGCCCCACATGAGGAGCGAGAGGCCCATGGCGCGGAAAAAGTCACCCAAGGTCGCGATGGAATCGAGGCCGTCGCGAAAGGCGCGAATCTTGGTTCCTGCCGAATGGCCGAGCGCCGGCGAGAGCGAGCCCAGGGTCTTTTCCGCAAGGCCGGCAATGGCCCTGCCCGAAGCACGCACGCTGATGGCGAAAATGGCCAGGGCAACGGTGACCACCAAGCCGCCCAATGCCGTGTGCTGCAGGGCCTCGTGATGGGGCAGCGTCGCGCGGTCCGGCGCGAGCAGCAGGGCGCTGGAGAAGATCAGCGCCATCGCGCCCAGATCGAACATGCGCTCCACCGTGTAGACCGCTATCTGCGAACTGAGCGGCAGCTTGGTTCGCCGCGCAACCAGATAAGGACGCACCAGATCCGCCAGACGGCCGAAAAGAGCGACCGCGGTAAAGCCAATCACTTGCGAGCCCAGCAGGGCGACCGAGCCTGACCTTTTTCTGCGGCTTCAACAGCACCGCCCAGCGCGCCGCCCGCAGCCAGTAACAGAACACCACCAAGGCTACGCCGAGAACGATGCGCCTCCAATCCACATGCTGCAACTGATCGCGAAAGACGCTCCACTGAAAGTGGACGCGGGTGTGGACCAGCCACACCAGCGCCCCCAGGAGTATCGCTCCCACGAGGTACATGATCCATGGATGCTTTTTCAAATGCGACTCCAAATGCGACGCCAGGAACGTTGCCTATTGGCTGGCTGGCATGGAGAAAGACGGCCGCGCTGCGGTGATCGATCCGCGCGCTCCGGGTGCAGCCTCTCCCATTGCTTTCTGCGGTTGAACTCGCGGATCACCCGCGCCACATAAGCCCGGGTCTCGCGATAAGGAGGCACGCCGTGGTACTTGTCCACCGCGGCCGGCCCGGCGTTATAGGCCGCCAGCGCCAGGGCCAGATGATCGTGATACCTCAGCAGCAGAGCATCCAGATAGGCTGTACCGCCATTGATGTTCTGATCCGCGCGGAAGCTGTCTGCCACGCCTAGTTCCGCCGCGGTTCCAGGCATCAACTGCATCAGGCCTTGCGCGCCGGTACGGCTCACCGCAAGGATATTGCCGCCGCTTTCCGCCCGCACCACGCTCGCCAGCAGATCCACGTCCAGATTATGACGGCCCCGGCCTGGGCAATCAACTGGTGCACATCGGCATTGGTGAGCTTGGGCTCCGGTGCTCCGCCGCGGGCTGGGCACAGCGCCGCCGGTGGATCGGGAACCATGTCCACCGAGGCGATCTCCGCCGCATCCACTTCGACGAAATTGCCGCTGCCCTGGCTGGTAAAGAGCCGCACCCGGTCGTCAGCCTGCTCGCCGGTGATCGCACAGCAGGTTAAAGCCATTCGTCAGGGTGATCTCTTCGGCGGCATGCAGGGCGGGCACGGTCCCCAGCAAGGCGAGGACCCCCAGCCAGCTCCGCGAAGATGGACATTTTGCTCATTGGGCAAACTCTACCACGGGGCTGTCGGCGATTTCCTCTTCTCCGTTACCTTCGGCATCTTGCGTTGCCCTGCCTGGCGCAGTACCTCTTCAACGGCCAGGGCCACGCCGTCCTCATCATTGGAGGCCGTAAGCTCCCATGCCCGCTCCCGGGCCAGGGCCAGCATCTCCTCGCTCGCATTGGCCATCACCACGGCGCGCCCGGCATACTCCAGCATTTCCAAGTCATTGAGGTTGTCGCCGATAGCCATGATCTGCTCGCGCTCCAGGCCGCGGATGCTGGGCCAGGCTATCGAGCGCCGCACCCTTGGAGCAACCAGGCGGCAAGAGGTCGAGAATGCTCAGGTTGCGCGCCGCGTACTCGGTCCGGTGCATGGCAATCTCCCCGGCCACGTCGCTCAGCAGCAATTGCTTTTCCGCTGCCATCATTTCCGCGACCGTGCCGCAGATCATGCCCTGGATTGGCTCCTCGCCCCCATCGAAGGCTCGCTCGATCGGCTGGATCTCCACCAGGTAAGGCCGATTGGCCTCCACCCACCGGTCGACCCGTGCGTGGAGCTGTTGCAGGTTTTCGATCACCATGGCGCCGGCTCCTTCGCGGTCGAAGGTGAAGACCATCGTCCGGTAGCCGCGCAACGCGACGCACAGCCGCCGGGCGGTCTCGAGGGGCAAAAAGCGGCGATCCAGCAACTCCCCGTCAAAACCGCGCACTACGGCTCCATTGGAGGAGATCATTACCGAATTCTTCGGAGAGGCCCACCTGGGCGATCAATGGCATCGCATAGGCCTGCCTGCGCCCGGTGGCGACGACGATTTCAATCCCAGCGGCTTCGGCCGCCTGCAAAGCCGCACAATTGCGGGGGCTGATTCTAGGGCCTGTCGAGGGCATGAGGGTGCCGTCGATATCGATTGCAATTAGCCGGGTAGTCACTCCTCTAGTTTACCTGTTGCCTCCCCCGCGCGGCGAGATGACGAGCGGGGCATCGCATGACGGTATCTGCTCAAATATCATGGGTTTATGCCTTCAATCGCCTACCTGGAGTGCTCCCGCTGCCATGCCCACCTCTCTGCCCAAGGCGTGCAAACCCTTTGTCCTCAATGCGGAGGGGTGCTCTACGTCCGCTATGACATGGCCGCGCTGAGACAATCTGCCTCGCGGGATGACATCCAGGCCCGGGCCGCCGCTTCCCCTACCTCCCTGGGCATGTGGCGTTATGCCGGTGTGCTCCCTTCGGTGGCGCCAGTCACGCTCGGTGAAGGCTTCACTCCCATGCTGCGCAGCCGGCGCTATCCCAACCTCTTCCTCAAAGAAGAGGCAGCCAACCCAACCGGCACTTTTAAGGCGCGAGGCCTTTCCATGGCCGTGACCATGGCGCGCCACTACGGATTGAAGAAACTCGCCGTGCCCTCCGCAGGCAACGCCGCCGGGGCCCTGGCTGCCTACGCCGCAGCCGCCGGAATCGAGGCCCACATTTTTATGCCCCGCGACGTTCCTTTAGCCAACTACCTCGAGGGAGTGGCTTATGGCGCGAACGTCACTTTGGTGGATGGCCTCATCTCCGATTGTGCCCGCATTGTCGCTGAGCGTAAGGATGCCGAGGGCTGGTTCGACATCTCCAGCCTCAAAGAGCCGTTTCGCGTCGAAGGCAAGAAGACCATGGGGTATGAATTGGTGGAGCAGTCGGGCTGGGAGTATCCCGACGCCGTTTTCTATCCCACGGGGGGCGGAGTTGGACTGATCGGGATGTGGAAGGCCTTTGAAGAGATGGAAGAGCTTGGCTGGGTGGAATCTCGCGGCGCGATGAAACGGCCGAAGATGATCGCGGTGCAATCCTCCGGCTGTGCTCCCGTGGCCAAGGCATTCCGCCAGGGCGACGCTGCATCGCAAATGTGGCCCAACGCAGCCACCTTTGCCTCGGGCCTGCGTGTGCCCAAGCCTTATGGGGATGGTCTTATTCTGGAGATCGTCCGGCAGTCGGGTGGACTCGTCCTGGACTTGGACGACGGGCAGATTCTAACTTCGCTTCTCGATTGGGCACGCCACGAAGGGCTCTTTCTCTCCCCTGAAGGAGCCGCCGCCACCGCGGCATACGATCATCTGATCGGCAGCGGATGGCTTTCGCCCGCGGACAGAGTCGTCATTTTCAATACCGGAGCAGGTCTCAAATATGCTGACGTGATAGCCGCCGCCATGAACCTTGCGCTGCCTACTCCAGGATTTTCGGGCGGGGAAGAAGCGGAAAAGGACCACCGGGGAATGACTTTGCCGGTGCGGCATCGTGCGGGCGGAATCATCACTCCCCAATGAAGGATGAGTCAGGCAGCAATGTACCATCCTTCGCGTTGTTTGCGTATACACCAGAAGTGAAAATGCTCCAGCCGCAAAGTCCAGGGCACCAAGCTTGCGAGCCGTTTCAACATCGTTTGCCCGAGCCTCACTTTTCCCGTATCTTGAACGGCATGGAAGTGCACTTCACCCCCGAGACGGAAAAGAAGCTCAAGGACCTCGCCGCGCAGAGCGGACGCGGAACCGCCGATGAGCTTGTGCAAGACGTCGTGGAGGGATATTTCGACGAGCTTGCGCAGACGCGCGAAATGCTCAACAGCCGCTATGACGACCTGAAAAACGGCAGGGTGAAGCCCATCCCCGGCGACGAGGTTGTCGCCTACTTCCGCGAAAAGAGCGCCGCCGCGCGTCGTTCGCAGCCCGGTTCATGACCGGATACGACTTCCACCCGGAAGCCCGTGTTGACCTGGACGAGATTTGGGAATTCATTCGCGCGGATAATCTTGACGCCGCCGACCGGATGATTGCGGAAATTTTGGCAGCAATAGCCGCGCTCGTGCCCTTTCCCGGTCAGGGCCATAGACGCCCGCACCTTACCTCACGCCCCTTGCGCTTCATTCTCGTACGTGAATATCTGATTGCTTATGCGCCGGAAGAAAAGCCGTTGTGGGTTGTAGCGGTCATGCACGGAAGACGCAGCCCTCGCGTGATGGCCGCAATTCTCAGAGGGAGAGAGTGATTGTTATTGCACAGCGAAACCCCATCCGACCTGCCGGACGAGCCGATGAAGATTGGCTGCCCGTTTGTGTCGTGCTCAAGCGGGTCAATCCCGGAACCTCGCTTATAGCCCAGGCTCGCCAGGCCCCCGGAAGCGTAGCGAGATTGCGAAACATTCGCCCTATCCACCGCGCTTTTTTGGTTATTTCTTTCCGATAAAAAGAAGAACCCCACCACCGATGACCGCGACGACGCCGAGAATAGGTGGCAACGGTACCGTGTTGGTTTCTTTCTTCGAGGCCTGAATTGGTCCCAGGTCAACTACCTTCTTCTGGTGCGTGTAGGTGAATCCGCCATAAGCCAGCGCGAGCACCCCTAAGACGATCAGGACAATACCTAAAGCTTTCATTCGTACCTTTCTTGCGTAGCGTTCGAACCAGGGAAGATCCCCGCTCCTTTTTAGCGGCCTCTCGAGTGGCGGTGGTCCCGTACTCGATCGGCCAGGTTCCTGGCGGCATCTTTCACGTCGCCCCAAGCTTGATGTGCCCCGCCCTTAACTTGGTCAAATTGGCCTTCGGCCTTCAGGTGTTGATTGCCGGCCAGCGCGCCGGCGGCCTCCTTGATCCGGCCCCCTATCTTCTTCAATCCGCCCTTCACATGCTCTTCACTCATTTGCTCACCTCGGAGAGTTGGGATGCCCCTTTTTCAGAGCAAGGTTGCTTGATCGCAGGCACAGGGACCTGCTCTGCTTCTTCCTGGTCATTTGCAACAGAGACGGAGGGATTTAGCTCAAGCGCGCAACGCAAAGTGCGGAGCGAGCGAGCTGACGTGCTCAATGGTGACGGAACTTGCTTGCGTGTAAAACAACACGATCGCAATCAAGACAAGCACAGCCAGGAGCGCGATCACCAGGACGAGGTAACGCAGCATTTCTTTCCTGTGCTTTTCGGCTCGAGTCGGCTTGACAACTACGGCGCATCTTATCGCTTCGATCGCGTCGGAGTGTGGCGTGTGTTTTGCGCCAGCGATGATTGGGACTTGCATAGCGCCACTCCTTTCACAACCCTTACTTGAATAGACGGGCAAAGCACGGCTGGGGTTGTGTGAGAGACGAAATGAGGTGCCGCTAGCGTAAAACTCCACGCAGTTGGAGAGCGGCGGCGCCTTACCAATCCTTGCTGCCACACGGTAACTGCCTGATTGCACTAGAATGGAGGAGTGAAGCAAGAGTCAGCAGAGCGATTGCCCGGCATAGGCTTGGCGAGTGTCACGGGGAACACTGTTGCAGTGCTCGAAGAGCGGCCGCGCATTGGCTTCGTGAGCCTGGGCTGCCCGAAGAACCTGGTCGACAGCGAAGTGATGATGGGCCTGCTTGACCGGGCCGGCGCCGAGATGACCAATCGCCCGGAGACAGCAGACATTCTGGTCGTAAACACATGCTCGTTCATCGATAAAGCCAAGCAGGAGTCGATCGGCACCATCCTTCAGATGGCGCAGCACAAAGTCTCCGGCAAGGCGCGCAAGCTGATCGTCGCCGGCTGCCTGGTGGAGCGCTATCGCGACGAAATCCGCAAGAACCTGCCGGAAGTAGATGCCGTGGTCGGCACCGGCGAGCTCGAGGCAATTTTGGCAGCTGCCGGGCTGGAGGCTCCTATCGCGGCGCCGGGTCAACCGCAGCTCTTTACTATCCTCTCCGGCCAGGGTGCGGCTTCCCCCCCGCTTCGCGTGCCGAAGGGAATCTGCGAGAGTCCCAGGGCCGTTTCGCGCGCGAGCAGTGGGAGGGCGCGCAAGCGATGCTCCCGCAGTATCTTTACGACCACATGACGCCGCGCCTGCGGGCTACGCCCAGGTCATCGGCCTACATCAAGATCGCCGAAGGCTGCGACCATCCCTGTAGCTTCTGCGTCATTCCCAATCTCCGCGGCAAGTTCCGCTCGCGACGCTTCGCATCCGTGGTCGCAGAAGCCGAGCAGCTGGTCGCCCAGGGGGTGCGCGAGCTCACGCTGATTGGTCAGGACACCACCTGTTACGGCGAGGACCTGGGCATGAAGGACGGCTTGGCGCAATTGCTCGACAGCCTGGCTCGGATCCCTGACTTGAAATGGCTGCGCTTCCTGTACGCCTACCCAAACAAGATCACGGGGCGGCTGCTCGACACCATTGCCCGGCATGAAACCATCTGCAAGTACCTGGACATGCCCCTGCAGCATGCCTCCGGCCCGGTGTTGAAGAGCATGCGCCGCGGTGGAAACGCCGAGATCTTTCTCCAGACGATTGAGCGCGTGCGATCGGCTGTGCCTGGCGTAGCGATTCGCAGTACCTTCATTACCGGCTTTCCCGGCGAAACCGAAGCGGACTTTGCCGTGCTCAGCGACTTCGTGCGTGCAGCCAGACTCGACTGGCTGGGGGTTTTCAGCTACTCCGACGAAGAAGGCTCCGGAGCGTTCCGGCTGGGCGATAAAGTCCCTGGCCGGACCATCGAGGCACGCCGCCGCTCCCTGATGCGCCTGCAACAATCGATAAGCCGCAAGTCCAGGGCCGGCCAGGTCGGCCGCCGCTTCGACCTGCTGGTCGAAGGGGCATCGGAAGAAACTCCCCTTTTATGGGAGGGCCGGACGGAGCATCACGCTCCTGAGATTGACGGGAAAGTCTACATCAACGACTTTGGACCCTTTGACCAGCTGAACCCGGGGCATTTTTACCAATGTGAGATTACCGAATCACAGGATTACGATCTGGTGGGCAGAATCGTCGCCGAATGAAGCCGCTTCGGCCTTCCGTGTCGTGCTAACCCCGGCACGGAGGCCGCAACAAGGAAACGGGATGTCGTGATGAGTCAACCAAGAAAAAAACTCAAGAGCTTACGCTGCCCCACATGCCGGCAGATCGTCACCACCAAGGATCCGGACTTTCCCTTCTGCAGCGAACACTGCAAGACCATCGATCTGGGCAAATGGGCGAGTGGCGTTTACCGGATCTCCTCTCCGGTGCTCGATCCCGAGCTGCTGGAAGAGATTGAAGGGATGCGGCCTCGCTCGTCGGGCGATGAGTGATCCGGCGGTAACCAGGAAGACGGGTTGGGCCTGGGCGGTAGGGACTTTTCTCGGCGCCGGGCTGCTCCAGCCCGGTCCGGGCACCTGGGGATCCGCCGCTGCGGCTCTGCTCTGGCTGGCGGCGGGCATGGGTTTACGTCTTGCCCCCGCTCCATTGGCGTGGCTTACGCTGGCTGGCGGCGCTGGGCGCCATCGCCATCGGCATCCCCGCCGCTACCCGGGTGGAACGGGAGAGCGGACGGGAGGATCCCGGACACGTGGTGATCGATGAGGTAGCCGGGCAATGGATTGCGCTGATTCATTCGCGCGTAGACTTGAGTCACTTGCTGGCCGGGTTTCTCTTCTTTCGTCTGTTTGACATCGTCAAACCATGGCCTGCAAGGCAGCTCGAGGACTTGCCCGCGGGCTGGGGAATCATGCTCGATGATGTCGCTGCAGGCGTGTATGCTTTGCTCGTGGTGCAGACACTGCAGCACTGGATCGGCTAAAGTGCCAGCGGTCGGCAGCTCGCAACGGCGAGATGCCATCGAATACGAACAGTACATTGCGGTCAGGGATTCAGCCGATGCGATTCTCGAAAGAGTCACCCATTCCGAACTCACCCAGGATCGAAGCCGCGATGCCGGATGCGGCGCTTCCGGGCGGCGAAGTCGAGGTTCGCGGAACACAACTGGGCGCCGTGCGCTCCCGCCAGCCGGTGGCCGTGCTCGACGGGATCGTGGCTCCCGTCCTTCTCAGCCGTTCCAACCGGATGATCGTTCGCATTCCCGAAGATGTGCAAAGCGGGAGACTTGAGATCCGGCAGAATGGGCAATCCAGCAATACGGTCCGTCTCAAAATTGCACGCCTTATCACCGGCAATCTGCATCCTGTGGGCAATCCGGCAGTGGATGCCGAGGGCAACATCTTCTCCACGGATTCCGGTCCACGGGGGCAAAAAACTCCGGTCTCGGTCTACCGCATCACGCCCGCAGGAGAGATGCAGCCCCTGGTCAGCGGGATTACGAATGCCACCGGCCTGGCACTCGACGCCCAAGGCTATCTCTATGTCTCCTCCCGGCTGGACGGCACGGTCCATCGCGTCTCTCCCCAGGGCGCGTCTTCGGTGTACGCCGAGGGGATGGGCATAGCCACCGGGATTGCGTTCGATTCCGCGGGCAATCTCTATGTGGGCGACCGCAGCGGAACCATCTTCAAGATCGCCCAGGATCGGCAGATTTTCGTCTTCGCCACGCTGGAACCCAGCATTGCCGCCTACCATCTCGCCTTTGGCCTGGATGGAACGCTCTTTGTGACCGCACCGAGCACCTCCAGCTACGACTCGATTTACGCCATCGATCACGCGGGCGTGGTGCGCGTCTATTACCGCGGACTGGGCCGCCCCCAGGGGTTGGCATTCGATGTCGCGGGCAACGTGTATGTCTCTGCCTCATTGCACGGCACCCGCGGAATCGTTTGCATTACGCCGGCCGGAGAAGCCTCTGTGGTTCTTGCCGGCTCGGGCATTGTCGGTCTCGCTTTCGTGCCTGGTGGCAACGCGATCCTGGCCACCAATGGCGCGGTCTATGATGTACCGTTGGGCATCGAGGGCGTGCGCCTGTTCTAGACAGGAAACGAATGCTTCCGCAGTTTTCCCTGAGGAAAGCTGCAATTGGCTGCCTTGGTAGGAATGTAGCAACAAGATAAATGCTTTAGAGCGTGTTTCATAGTGGCGGGGGTCGTTTGTGACCTGTGCAGATCCCCACATTTATGCAATGCTATGGCGCGATACCGGCCGTAGTGGGATAGGCGCTGCAAAGGGCCGGGATGACAAATCTAGTAAGAAATAGGCAGGCATCGAAGTCGGGATGAATTGCGAAATCATTGCGGTCGGTTCAGAACTGCTCACGCCCTTCAGGCAAGACACAAATTCTCTTTTCTTGACCGAGCGGCTGCTTCAGCTTGGCGTGAACGTGGTTTTCAAAACCATTGTTGGGGATCGGCTGGCGCATCTTACCAGCGCGATTCGCATCGCTCTGGACCGCACCGACATCGTGATCACCATGGGAGGACTAGGCCCCACGGAAGACGATCTGACGCGGCAGGCAGTGGCAGAAGCGCTGGGCATTCGCCTGCGGCGCAATCCGGAGATCGTCGGCGCACTCTATGCACGCTTCGCCGCCCGCCGGGCGCAGATGACGGAGAACAATGCCCGCCAGGCCGATGTGCTGGACGGCTCAGTCATTCTTCAGAACGACCGGGGCACGGCGCCCGGGCAATGGTTGGACACGGTCTATGGTGGGCATCGCAAACTGGTCATTCTGCTGCCGGGGCCGCCGTCGGAAGTGAAGGCCATGTTTGACGCCCAGTGCATGGAACGGCTGCGGGCGATGGTTCCCAGGCGAACCATCGCCACGCGTACGCTGAAGTTGGCCATGATCGGGGAATCGCAGGCTGATGCGCGCATCGCTCCGATTTACACCAAGTATAAGGACGTGGAAACCACCATCCTGGCGCACACCGGCGACATCACGCTGAATCTGATCTGCGCCAAGGGAAACCAGGAGACGGCGCAGGCGAGGGTGGATGAGCTGGCGGAAAAAATCGAAGAGGAGATGGAAGAGTTTCTCTACTCTTCGCAGGCCGAGTCCCTGGAACAGATCGTTCTCTACTACCTGGGCATGCGCGCGGCCACGCTGGCAGTAGCAGAGAGTTGCACCGGGGGCCTGGTAGCCCAGCGCCTCACCAGCATCAGCGGCAGCTCGCGATCGTTTCTGGGCGGGGCCGTGGTCTATAGCGACGACCTCAAGACCCTCTTCGCCGATGTTCCAAAGTCGCTGATTGAGAGGAACGGCGCGGTCAGCAAGGAGGTAGCCGGGGCCCTGGCGGAGGGGATTCGGCGCAAAACCGCGGCGACCTTTGGCCTGGGCGTTACGGGTATCGCGGGTCCCGGGGGCGGCTCGGAAGAAAAGCCGGTAGGTCTCGTTTACGTCGCTGTTACCGATGGCAAGCAGACCGAAGTGGTGGAACGGCGTTTCGGCGGCGACCGGGAGCACATTCGCGCCTGGACCAGCCAGCAGGCGCTCGACATGGTGCGCCGCCGGCTTATGTAGTGCATTACCAGGGGCCGAATTCGGGATTTCTCGCTAGAAGTCGAGGAGAGGAACCTCGATGTTGTGTTGGGCACGGTAGTTGGCGCCGCGAAAAGGCGAGCAGTGGCTAAAGCCCGCTCATTGATTGCATTCGAGCGGCACAGCTAAAGCTATGCCCTGTTACAGGAGCATGGGGGCTGCATGTTTGCAAAAACGCTGAGACCCGGAAAAATGTAGAAACTCCAGGCCCAGCACGAAGTGCTGGGTTGCGATTAAGAAATCCCGAATTGGTAGCGCGTCAGGCGGGGCAGGCCTCCACGGCTTCGGCCTCGCTGTCATAAACCTTGAACAGGGTGAGGATCCCCACCATTTTGAAGGTCTTCGCCGCGAAGGGAGACGGGCTGACCAGCTTGGCGTCCCCGCCTAACTTTCTTGGCTTGGCGCAGAGCGTCGACGATCGCACCGATCCCGCTGGAATCGATGTAGGGCATCGCGGAAAGGTCCAGCAGCAGCTGAATGTGCCCGCTGCTGAGTGCGCCCTTCGACCGCCTCGTCAAGCTGCTTGACACCTTCTCCGTACTTGAGCGGACCCTTCAGTTTCAAGCAACAAATGCTTCCGCTCTGTCGAATATCGAGATCCACGTCGTCCTCTCCCGGCCAAGAATTTTCTTTACACCCAAAATACCGCTTGCTACGTCTCCGACCAGATTAACAATCAACCTATCCTGCCATATACGTCAAGCAGACGTCAATGACATGAACATTCGAAACCGGCATCCGGCTGAACAGCCAACACTTCTCGGAGCTTGCCCAGTCCCTGCTGGCCTCGCCCGAGGTCGCAGCCCGCGCCGCTTTGCTGGCCGATGCCATGCGCCAGGCGCTTCCCGGCAGCGCTTGCGCACTCTACAGCATGCGCCGCTCGCCGCAAGAGGCTTCCTGGGTCGCCCTCGGCGTGTCGGACGAGATTTCGGTGGTCGACCCGGCCATCGCCGGCCGACGCGCCGCTCTTCGCTCCCCTGCTGGAATCGCCGCTGCCCGATGGTCTACTCCGCCAGCCAGCTGGCGCGCGAAGACTACGCCCACATCCACGTACTGCGCACGATCCGGTCCATCGGGTATCTGCCCTTGCTGCGGGAGCAGCAACTGGTGGGAGCCTTCGAGATCGTCAGCTTCAGCGACCCACTTACCGAAGCCGCATTGCAGTCGCTCGATGGGCTGGCGGAACTGGCCGTCATTGCCCTCGGAGTCGGCAGAGCAGTACGAGGAGCAGCGGCAGAATCTGCTCGATTCCATCCACCGCCTGACCCAGCTCTATGACCTGGAAAAATCGCTCAACGAGACGCTCGATTTCGAGCCTCTGCTGGAACTGATTCCGGTCAAAGTAGCGGCGATGCTGCCTTGCCAGGCCATTCATCTGTGGATGTTCGATGGCGGCCGGCTGCGCCTGGTCTCCGCCTGGGGAGAGGATGCAACCGCCGAAGTAGGCGCCACGGAGGACGCAGGCGAGGGCTATGTCGGGGATATGGCGGAAGAAGGCGTGCCGCTGTTGATCAACGACCCTGAAGACCCCAGGCTGGCCACCCGCAATGAGCGTGCCGCCGAGGGCCCGCCCATCACCAATGCGCTCCTGGTGCCGCTCATCGAGCATGAGCAAGATGGCGGCGGGGAAAGCGAGCTGGGCGTGCTCGAGGCCGTCAACAAGGCGGGCGGCGCTCCGCTTCAGCGACGATGACCTGTTCTTCATGAACAGCATGTCGGAGACGGTCAGCAGCGCGCTCAAGAACGCCAGCCTGATGTATCGCCGAGCGCAAGCTGGAGATTCTGGAAGCCCTGGTTCATGTCAGCTCCGAGATCACCTCCACGCTTCGGCTCGAGCGCCTGCTGCAGATTATTGTCAACAGCCCGCAGTCGGTGTTGCCCTTCGAGCGCTGTTCGATTGCGCTCGACAATCGTGGCCGGCTGCAATTGAAGGCGGTTTCCGGCATGGCCAGTATTCCGTCCGGCGACGTCCAGGTGGAGCGCCTGCGCGAACTGCTGCAATGGCTTTCCAGCTATGACCGGCAGCTGCTGATCCGCCAGCATGAGGAGGAGCCGGAGACCGAGGATGCCCAGGTGCGCGCGGCTCATCGGCAAGCACTTCGAAGCCAGCGACTATCGCGCCCTCTTTGCCCTCCCGCTGGCCGATGACCAGGGGCGCGTGGGGCTGCTGCTTTATGAGAGCAGCGACCCGGATTTTCTCGAGGTGGCGCACATCGAGATGATCAAGGTCCTGGCCGGGCAGACCACGGTCGCGATCCGCAACGCCCTGTTGTACCGGGAAGTGCCGCTCATCAGCCTGCTCGAGCCCCTGGTGCAGCGAAAACAGGCCTTTCTGCGCAGCGACCGAAAGCGGCAAGGGAGTGATCCTGGGCACGCGTGGCGGCGGTGATCCTGTTGCTCATCTTCTGCCCCCTGCCGCTGCGCATCAGCGGCACGGCCGTGGTGGCTCCGCAATCCGTCGTCACCCTCGCCGCGCCGGTCGAGGGAACGATCGCGAACGTGTACGCCCGGGAAGGCCAGCACGTGAGCCGCGGCGAAGTTCTGGGAACCATGGACGACTGGTCGTGGCGTAACCAGCTGACCGCGGCGCAGGCCAAATACGAAGCGGCCATGCTGGCCATGCAAGGCGATCTGGCCCGGCACTCCGCACAGGCGGGGGAAGACCGGACCCAGGCCGACTACCTGCACGCGGAAATGGAGCGGACACGGTTACGTATTGCCAATGCCCAACTTCGCTCGCCCATCGACGGCATCGTAATGACCCCCGATCTGCAGAATGCGGTGGGCGAACACCTCGACGCCGGCGCAACCTTCGCCCAGGTGCTGAACCTGGCCAGCGCGCGGATCAACATCGCCGTGGATCAGGAAGATGCCAACCTGGTGCAGGCCGGACAGAAGGCCGCCATCAAGCTGAATAGCTTTCCCGCGCAGACCCTGCACGGCCAGGTCTTCAGCGTCAGCCCCGAAGCGCAGCCCAGCGGCGACGGCCGCGTCTTTTACGCCCACGTGCTGGTGCCGAATGAGAGCGCGGAACTGCGCACCGGCATGGATGGCCGGGCCAAGATCTTCGCCGGTTTTCGGCCGGCGGGTTTGTTTTGCTGCGCGCGTCCGGCATTATGGCTCTGGAAAGAGCTATGGGATTGGATCGGTTGGTAACCATGATGCCGCGAAATCAAGTAAAAGTAACCGTAACGCTTGCCAATTGTTCGTGGCGCGGCGCTATGCTGCTTTGCCGGTGCAGTCTTGCCGGGTGTAATCAGGGACCTGCGGCCCCAGCCGTCGGCTTCCCGTCCGGTTACTGGAGCCGTCGCCGTCTCGCAATCCGCGGCGCGCGGTCGGCCCTGACCGGGCCAGAGCCGCCTCCCCGTCCCGCCGGCCCGGCAACGGGCGAAGGGCGCGACTTCACCACCGTCGGCCCGCTGGTCGTGGAACAACAGGCCGACGTCGTGGCCGAACGCGACGGGCGCGTAACCGCGGTCAGCGTTGAGATTGGCGATCATGTCCGCCGGGGAGAAGTGCTGGCGCTGCTGGACGATCGCGCGCTGCAGGCAGCGCGCGCGGAAAAGGCGGCCAGGATCGATTCCCTGCGAGCCCAGGTGCAGACCTGGGAAGCCGAGCAAAAGAGCAATGAGGCGGATCTGCGGCGAGCCGATGCCATGCGCGCGGAGAAAATCCTCGACGATGAGGATTGGGAGCATGTGCAATACAAGCTCACCGAAACCAAAGTCCCAGGTGGCCCGCTACAAGGCCGAGGAACTTGCCGCCGAAGCCGAGTTGCGTGCCGCGGATGTCGAACTGAGCCAATCGCGCATCACGGCCCCCTTCGACGGCGTAGTAGGCCGCCGCTCGGTGCATGAGGCGCAGGCGGTCAAAAAGGGCGACGCCCTGTTCTGGATCACGGCGCAGGCGCCTCTGCGCGTCCTTTTCACCGTGCCTGAGTCGGCCATGGCCTTCTTCCCTCGCGGGCGCAAAACTTGAGCTCACCACCGCGGATTATCCGCACCTCAAACAGCCGGCAACCGTCTTCCGCGTCAGCCCGGTCGTCGATCCGGCGAGCGGCAGTATCGAGGTCATCGGCAGCCTGGAAAAACCGTCGCCCTTGTTGAAGCCGGGCATGTCGATGCAGGTGAAGCTGAGCCCGCGATGAACCTGAGCGAGGCACTCGACGCAGCCCTCCCCGAGATTCCCCGCACCAGGCTCTCGCGCAAGAACCCGCCGCGCATCGATCCCGACCTCATCATTCGCGAAGATGTAACCGACGGCGAACCGATCGTCGCCGTCTATCAGCGAAGTACTGCCAACCTGTTACGCCTGAAGCCGACGCAATGGCAACTCGCCCGCCTGTTCGACGGAGTGCGTTCTTACGAAGAGATTGCCGCCGCGTTCGAGGCCGAGACGGGCATCCCGCTTTCCGCGGAGGAGGTGCGGACCTTCGCCGAAAATATGGACGAGGGCGGCTTCTGGTACAAGAACCCGCAGGAAAAAAATATCGCCATGAATGAGAAGCTCGCGGCGCAGCGCAGCCGCCGCGTGCAGAGCGACTCCAGCTTCAATGTGGCGCACATATCGTTCTCGGCCTGGGATCCGGACCGGTACCTTACCCGGCTCGATCAGAAGATTGGCAAATACGTCTACAACCGCTGGATGGTCCTGTTGGCGGTGCTGCTCTTCCTCTTTGAAGCCGTGGTCTTCATCGGCAAAATGGAATGTCATCGGCCCGGACATACCTGCTCTACTATGACTTCAGCAAGAAGACCTTCTCCGATCTGGTGGAGTTCTGGTGCTGCTTCTATGGTGATCGGTTTCGTTCATGAGAGCGCCCATGGGCTCACCTGCAAGCACTACGGCGGCGAAGTCCACAGCATGGGTCTGATGTTTCTTTATCTGACGCCCGCTTTTATGTGGACGTCACCGAATCCTGGATCTCGGCCAGCCGGCTGCAGCGCATGGCCACGATCATCGCCGGAATATGGATCGAGATGATGCTTTGCGGTGTGGCGATCATCGTATGGACGAACACCCAGCCGGGCGAATGGATCCATGACTTCTGCTACAAGCTCATTCTCCTCACCGGGATTGCCGTGGTCGTCATCAATCTCAATCCCCTCATCAAGCTGGACGGCTACTACTTTTTCACGGAATGGGTGCGCGTTCCCGGATCTCAAAGAGCGCTCCACTGCATTTCTCATCGGCTGGGTGCAGCGCCATATCTTTCGCCTCCCCGTCGACGTGCCCGTGGTTTCCCGGCGGCGGGTGCCGCTCTTCGTGCTCTATGCCCTGGCCTCCGGCGCTTACAGCTACCTGCTGCTGCTGCTGTTCGTCCGCTTCAGCTACAACGTCTTCTTCCACTGGTTCGCCGAGCTCGCCCTGGTGCCCGCGGCCTTGCTGGCATTCGTCATCTTTCGCTCGCGGCTGCGCGCGCTGCAGAACTTCGCTCTGGGCTTCTTCCGCACCAAGGCGGCGACGGCGCTTTCCGTCTCACGCCTTTGCGCGCTGTGCTGGCGATCGCCTTGCTCGCCATTCTCTTTGTGCCCATCATGCGCGATCGCGAGAATGCCTACTTCGTCATCGAGCCCAGGGAGACCCACCAGGTGCATGCCGGCGTTCCGGGAAAGGTCTTGGCCGTGTATGTGAAAGAGGGCGATACGGTGCGCACGCGGGCAAGTGATGGCCAGGCTGCAGAGTCTGAATGAGGCCAGCGCCAGCGAAGAGGCGGCAGGCACAGGTGGCTTCCTCGCAAGCCCAGGTCTTCGCCGCGGAGCTGCAGCATTCCGGGCTGGGCGAGGCGCTGGCTGCGCAGCACGCCGCGCGCCGCAGCAGCGCGACCGCGCGCGAAGAGAGGCGCACAGCTTGCGGTAGCCGCGCCCGCCGGCGGCGTGGTCGCGACCAGTGATCCGGAAAGCCTGCTGAACCGCGACGTGACCACGGGTGAGACGCTGCTGACCATCGTCGATCCCTCGCAACTGGTGGCGAGGTTGTTTGTTCCGGTTTCGGAGATGGATCGCATTCGGGTTGGGGATCCCGTCTCCCTGCAGCTCCCTTCTCAGTTCTCCGAAATCCACGGGCGGCTGGGGACGATGGAAGGCTCCGCGCTGCCTTTGCCGCCCGGCCTCCTGGCCGGCCAGGAGTACAAGGGCATTGCGCTACCCACCTTCTACACCACGCGCATGCCCCTGGGAGAGGCGGGCGATCAGCATCCGGCCCGGCATGAGCGGTCAGGCAAAAATCTTCGGCAGGCGCCGTAGCCTGGCTGACACGGATTGTCGACCACTCGGCAATGTGCTGCGCACGCACTTCTGGTAATAACCAAAAGGCGGCCACGGCCAGCATGGCCGTGTCGCCTTTTCCAATGCAGATTGGCCCTTTAGCTTAGTTTCCTTAGCGTCCTCAGCTTTGCTGTCGAGAGCTTAGCGGCGGCCAGCTTGGCCACCGCCAGTCTTTTGCAGCGATCAGACTTGCGCTCTCGGCTGGTTTGCCTCCGGGTATCAGGCTGCCGTCGCCTTCCTTGGCTTTGCCGAAGCGGCACCAATCAGCGATTTTTTCTGGATAGCCATATTCGTTTACCCATTCAGGGCCACACGAGCCGGCCCTGCGCCTGCAATCCGCCACAGTCTGCAGCCGAATCTAGCTGCGCTACGCCGCCACCTTGGATACTAGTGCATCCGTGAGACTGCGTGGCAGCAACGACTTTGCTTGCCGCAGGCTTGCTGGTGTCAATCTTCGACTTCGTGGACTTGCTCTTGGTTGGGGTGGCTGCCTTCTTGCTGACGAGAGATTTCTTTTCCATAGCCATTGTGGTTTCTCCAGGTTTTTATTTAACTGCTTTACGCAATACCTTAGTGCAAGCAGATGGCCAAACTTCGCGCCATCCCGCAGAAATCTTCAAGTCATTGAAAACAATGGAAAAGACGGATGATCCGTCTGGCTGTCGCGTCACTGGAGCTTTCCCGCCGGGCTCGACAGTGGGTTAAATTTTAACCCCTGTGGGTTAAATAATTAACCCCACCATCAGCGATCGAGGCTTCTCAGAGCGAATACTTGCGGCAGAGATACTTCATCCGCTGCGAGTCAAGGTGCAGCAGCCGCGCTGCGGCAGCCTTGCTGCCATCCGAGCGCCGCAGCGCAGCTTCCAGCAGCGCCACCTCCAGCTCCCGTATCTCGTCATCGAAGCGCACCCCGCCCTGGGGAAGCAGAATCGCTTCATGGGCGGTTACGCTCTGCGCCAGCAGTTGCTGCGGCAGATGCTCGAGCCCGATGGTGGGCCCGGGAACCATGATCACCAGCCGCTGGATCAGATTTTCCAGCTCGCGCACATTGCCCGGCCAGGAGTGCTCCTCCAGCGCCGCCAGCGCGTCGGGCGTCAGGCGCTTCTGCTCCAGGCCGTTGGCCAGCAGGTGGACACGCAAGAAGTAGTCCGCAAGCAGGGCGATATCCCCGGTTCGCTCGCGCAGCGGCGGCAACTGAATCGGCACCACGTGAATACGGTAGTAGAGGTCTTCGCGGAACTTTCCGTTGCGCGCCATCTCTTCCAGCGGCTCGTTGGTGGCGCAGATCAGACGGAAATCGATCTTGCGGCTCTGCCGTCCACCCAGCCGCTGCACCTGGCGGTCTTCGAGCACGCGCAGCAGCTTGGTCTGCAGCGGCAGGGTTAAGGTTGCGATCTCATCGAGAAAAAGCGTGCCGCCGTCCGCCAGCTCAATCTGGCCTGGTTTCGCCTCGTTGGCGCCGGTAAATGCGCCCCGCTCGTGGCCGAAGAGCTCCGACTCGATCAGGTTCTCCGGCAAGGCGGCGCAGTTCAGGCTGATGAACGGCTTGTTCCGCCGGCTGCTCAAGGCAACGATGGCGCGGGCCACCAGTTCTTTGCCGGTGCCACTCTCCCCGCGCACGATCACGTTGATGCGGCTGTCGGCTACCTGCGAGATCGCGTCGTAGACGCGGCGCATCGCTTCGCTGGCGCCCACCAGGTCCTGGAACTTGCTGCGCTCCAGCACCTGCTGCTGCATGCGCGCGCGTTCCATCTCCTCGATGCGCCCTTCGAGCGTGGTCTTGAGAACCAGGCGCAGCTCAGAAAGATCGATCGGACTATGGAAGTGGGCATCGCTGCCGGCTTCCATTGCCTGCTTCTCGACTGCGCGGGCACGCGATCGGCTGAGCGAGATCAGGACCAGGCCGCGCTCCAGGATGCGCAGCTCGCGCAGCACCCGGACGCCGGCATGGGCCTCATCGCCCTGGGTATCGATATCGACCAGCACCGCCTGGGCCCGCTCTTCGCGGACCCAAATCGCGGCATCGCCGTAGTGGTTGCGGTGGCGCACCTGGTACCACGGCGCCAGCTCCGCCTCGATCTCTCCCTGAAAGTCCTCATCCGCGGTGATCAGGCAGACTCACGGGCAAGGTCTCCTCAGCGAAGGCTCCAGGGCCGGTGGACGATGCGGATTGGGCATGTGTCATTTTACGGAGCAGCGGATGCCAGAGCATTGCAGACAAGAAACTGCGACCTGGCACAAGAAACTGCTTCGATCGAGCATGCTATCAGTCCGGACTCCGCTCATCGTCCCCAAACCTGCTGCAGAAAAAGATACCGGTCGCGATGCTGGTCCGGAGCAGCTCCAGGATCCGGGCTCAGGCGCATCACCTGCCAGTTGCCTGCCGCATCGTAGGCGGGCCAGTGCGGCACTCCGGCACCGTTTGGATCTCCAGTCCGGGCAAAGTTGGTCCAGAAGGTCTGCATCAGCTCGGAAAGCTTGTAGTCCTCCGGCCTGAACGCCGCTCCCTTGCGCGAGTCCAGGTTGCCGAAGACGTACTCAATCTCATCGGAGTGGAAGGCTCCGGCAGAGACGGGATGGAAAGGATCTCCCGGCGAGGGAAGCGCGAATAAATACCGGTAGACCGGCGAGCCGCCGGTCTTTACCTGCGCCTCCAGCCATGCCCAGGTGGAATAAACCAGGAAGTTGTCGCCGGCAAAGTCCTCCGCGGCGCGCAGCGCCTCAGCATCATCGTTGGCGTGGTACACCTTGAGGAAGTCTTCGGCCCGCGGGCCAAATTCCTTCACCGCCGTTGCCCGCAGACCCTCCATCGTCCCTTGTTCCGGCGCCTTCAGAACGTCGCCGCTTCCTTCATCCTGGTTCCAACCGGCAATCAGCGGCACGTGGGCCTGATTGCCCGCGGCAAAAATCGCAGGAACGCTTTCGGGCAGGAAGTAGCCGTCGATATCGGGCGCGAAGGGAGGTCTGCCGGGAGCCTTTGTGCGTGGCCAGCTTGAGGATCTCCTCGCTGCTGGCCGCTCGCAGCGCAGCCAGACTGCTGTCGCCGACAACGCTGTGAAAGTAATCCTCGTTCTGTCTTCTCGAGCCTCCTGCAGCGGCGGAAAACTCAATTCCTTGCTGGCAAACGCTCCGCCGCTTTCTCCGATGGCATGGGCAAACAAACCCTTGGCCAGCGGCGACGCCATCTGCGCGCTGACGGCAAAGGAACCTGCCGACTCGCCGAAGATGGTTACATTGTCCGGGTCGCCGCCAAAGGCGGCGATGTTGCGCCGCACCCACTGCATGGCAGCCAACTCGTCCATCAGTCCGTAGTTGCCGGCTGCGTGGTGGGGATCCTCCGCGGCCAACTCGTGGGTGGCGAAGAAACCAAAAATGCCCAGCCGGTAATTCATGGAGACCACCAGCACCCCTTTGCGGGTGAGATGTTCGCCGTCCTGACGCGGCTCCGAGGTGCCGCCACCGGCAAACCCGCCGCCAAAAATCCAGACCATGACCGGCAGTTTGCCCTTGGGTTTGCCGGCGGGCGCCCAAACGTTGAGGGTGAGGCAATCCTCGCTCTCACCCGGATCGCGGAACACCATGTCGTCAGAAGTGTTCCTGCTGCATACAGCGGGAACCGAAGCTGGTGGCCTGGCGCACGCCATGCCATTTGGCCGCAGGTTGCGGCGGCTTCCAGCGCAGCGGACCGACCGGAGGCGCAGCAAAAGGGATGCCGAGAAAGTCGCGCGCCTGCCCGTCTGCGCTCATCTTTCCCTGGACCTTGCCCGCGTCCGTCTTGACCACCAGTGGATTGCTCGCGTGAGCCGGCAAGCGAACGCCAGCGCGGCGATCCCGACCGCGGCGCAAAGATACCTCGAGAATAAACCTGCTGAACATCGGCGCCCTAATCTACCAGATGCAATCGACGGTATCGTTGCTGCGCCAGTAGCAGGCGCTGCTACACTCAAAACCGGATGCAACCATGTCTCTGTCTCTGATCGTCGTTAGCGTGGCGTATCTGCTGGGTTCCATCCCCTTCGGGTTCCTGCTGGTGTGGCTGGTGCGCAAGGAGGATATCCGCGCCAAGGGCAGCGGCAACATCGGCGCCACCAATGTGCTGCGCTCGGGCGCGAAGGGATTGGGCATCCTGACCTTTGTCCTCGACGGCAGCAAAGGTTATGCCGCAGTGGCAGTGGCAGATTTCCTGGCCCGCAACCAGGGCCCCGCGACACTGCACACATCTCGCCATCCTGGCCGGACTGTTCGTGATTCTGGGCCATATGTTTCCCGTCTGGCTGCGCTTCAAGGGCGGCAAAGGCGTGGCCACTGCCTTTGGCGTCTTCCTGGCGCTATGCCCCCTGGCGGCGCTCTCCGCGCTGGGACTATGGCTCGCTGTCGTGGCCCTGACCCGGTATGTCTCCCTGGCTTCGATCCTGGCGGCGGTCGTGCTTCCCTTCCTGACCCTGTGGCTCTCGCCGGGCAGATACGGCTACGCATCCGGGGCGGTTGTCTTCGTCTGCTGCTGGATCGTCATCGTGAAGCACCGGCAAAATATCCTGCGCCTGATGCAAGGCACGGAGCATCGGCTTTGGCGCATCGAGGAAGACGGGAGCATGAGCCGCATTGCCATCGTGGGCAGCGGTTCCTGGGGAACCGCTCTGGCCCTGAGCCTGGCTCGCCGCGGCGACCACTCCATCGCCCTGTGGTCTCATTCGGCGAGCGACGTGGGCGAACCTACCTTCCCGGGTTTCCTATTCCTCCGCAGGTCGATCCAGTGACGGATCTGGCCGTCGGCCGTGGTGGGCGCGGATATTGTGATCAGCGCGGTGCCGTCGCAGCATGTGCGCGCGATCTACCAGGCGATGGCGCCCTTTCTTGCAGCCGGGGCAAATCATCGTCAGCGCCACCAAGGGAATCGAGGACCAGACCTTTCTGCGCATGACGCAAGTCATCGAGCAGGTTCTGGCGGAGCAATCCATGGCAGCCTGCCCTGCGGCGCGCTGAGCGGGCCGTCGTTCGCGCAGGAAGTGGCAGCCGGCGCCCCCACGGCGATCACCATCGCCTTCGCGGAAAGCCGGCTCGCCAGCCGGCTGCAGGAGGAGCTCAGCGCGCCCGCACTGCGGCTCTACACCAACGATGACGTGATCGGCGTGGAGCTGGGTGGCGCACTCAAGAATGTCATCGCCATCGCCGCCGGCATCGCCGCCGGGCTGGGACTGGGGCACAACAGCGCCGCGGCCATCATCACCCGCGGAGTCGCCGAGATCACCCGCCTGGCGGTGGCCTGCGGGGGGCGCAGGGAAACGCTGGCCGGCCTTTCCGGCCTGGGTGACCTGGTGCTCACCTGCACCGGTCCGCTTTCCCGCAACCGCTCGGTCGGGCGTCGAACTCGGCCGGGGGCATAAGCTTCCCGCCATCCTGGCGCAGCTGCAGGGCAAAGTCGCGGAAGGCGTACGGACTACCTCGGCGGCGCTCGGACTGGCCAAAGCCCACGGCGTGGAGATGCCCATCACCGAGCAGATGGCCGCCATCCTCGAGCATGGCAAGTCGCCCCAGGACGCGATCCGCGAACTGATGGCCCGGCCCGGCCGCGACGAATAGCCAGAACTCCGTCCCGGAAATCGAGCTCTGACCCTTCCAGACGTAGCCAGGCTCTCTCGCTTCCACGAAGGTAAAGATCGAAAACCGCGGTTCTCCCCTTCGTCGTTCACGGTCTGCAGCCTAGTACACTCAGGTCATGCCGTATCGAGATGCTTTGTGATTCAAACCCTTTTTGGCAGCCTGGAAGAACCCGAAAAAAAGAGCATATTCGGCCGCATGAAGGAGGCCGTCTCGCGCACGCGCGAGACCCTGGCCGACCGGATCGAAGGCATCGTCGCCCTGACCCACGAGGTCGATGAAGCCGCTCTGGAAGAGCTGGAGATGAGTCTCGTGGCCTCGGATCTGGGGATTGGAACATCCACCGAGATCATCGACGCCCTGCGCGCGCGGGTGAAACGGCACGAGATCCGCAACGGCGCGGAGTTGAAGCAGCTGCTGAAGCAGGAGATCCAATCCATCCTGGACGCCCGGGAAGAAGAGGACTTCTTCAAGCCACAATATACGGCGCCGCCCCGGGTCATCATGATGGTGGGCGTCAACGGCACCGGCAAGACCACGACCACCGGGAAACTGGCAGCTTATTTCCGCCGCCAGGGCAAGACCGTTTTGCTGTGCTGCCGCCGATACCTTCCGCGCCGCGGCCATCGAGCAGCTTGAGGTCTGGGGCCAGCGCACGGGCGTGGAGATGATCAAGACCAAGCAGGGCGGAGATCCCTCCGCCGTCCTCTTCGATGCCATGCGAGCGGCCCAGGCGCGGGCCATCGATGTCCTGATCGTCGACACAGCCGGCAGATTGCACACCAAAGACAACCTGATGGCCGAACTGAGCAAGATGCGGAGAACCGCGCAACGGATCATTCCCAGCGCCCCGCATGAGGTCCTGCTGGTGATGGATGCGACCACGGGGCAGAACGGACTGCAGCAGGCCAGGCTCTTTACCGAATCGGCCGGGGTCACCGGCATCGTGCTCACCAAGCTCGACGGCACAGCCAAAGGCGGCATCGCCGTAGCCATTGCGCGCGAACTCAAGGTCCCTGTCCGCTATGTCGGCGTGGGAGAGAAGCTGGAAGACCTTTTACCATTTGACAGCAAGGCCTTTGTAGATTCCATGCTCGGCAACTAGAAAGATCACGATGCCGGAAATTGACCAGCAGTGGATGGAGCGTGCGTTACAGCAAGCGGAGCAGTCCGTCGGCCTCGCCTCTCCCAACCCGGCGGTCGGCTGCGTGCTGGTTCGGGGCGATCGACTTGGTGGGCGAAGGCTTCCATGAGTATGACCGGCGCGACCACGCCGAGATCGTTGCCCTCAAGCAGGCAGGCCCTCTGGCCCAGGGCGCGACCGCCTATGTGACCCTCGAACCCTGCAGCCACCAGGGACGAACCGGACCCTGCGCGGACGCGCTGATAGCCGCGGGCGTGACGCGCGTGGTGGTGGCAACCGCCGACCCCAACCCGCTGGTTCACGGTAAGGGCATCGCCCGCCTCGTGCGGCTGGGGTGGAGGTCAGCACCGGTGTGCTGGAGGAGCCGGCCCGCAGGCTCAACGATGGCTTCGCAAAATTCATCACCACCTTTCTTCCTTTCGTCACCATGAAAGTTGCCGCTACGCTCGATGGCCGCATCGCGCCCGCGCAACGCGCTGCCCGTGGTCACTTTTGGATCAGCGGCGAGCGAAGCTCGCGCCGAAGTGCATCGCATGCGCCACGCCGCAGATGCGCTGATTGTGGGGGTGGGAACGATCTCGCCGACGATCCTTTGCTGACCGATCGCAGCGACCTGCCGCGGCGGCGGCCGTTGCTGCGGATTGTGCTGGACTCCACGCTGCGCACTCCGCTGGACTCTCAGCTGGTCAAGACCGCTTACCAGGACGTGCTTATCTTTTTCAGCCATGCCGAGGTCGCGGCGCAAAAAGCGCTCGAAGCCCGCGGCGTTCGCCTGCAGCAGATCGCGCATCGCGGCCCGCGCATTCCTTTGCAGGATGCGCTGGTGCGGCTGGCGGAGATGCAGATCACCAACGTGCTGCTCGAAGGCGGCGCCGAGGTCTATACGTCCGCTCTCAACCAGGGCCTGGTGGATAAACTCATGCTGTTTTATGCGCCCAGGTTTCTTGGCCAGGCGGCGGTCCCGATGCTCAGCTCGATCGACGGACTGCCCCCGATTGAGCAGTATTCGCTGAAACAGTTTGGCCAGGATTTCGCGTTGGAAGCCCGCCTGCATGATCCCTGGTAAGTACCGATAGGATGATCTAATCAAGACTGACATGTTTACCGGGCTGATAGAAACCACGGGCACCGTCCTCGCCGTCGAGCAGCGCGAGGGTTCGCGACGGATTGCCATCGCCGCGCCCATCGGACATGGCATTGCGCTGCGCACCGGCGACAGCATCGCGGTCAGCGGCGTTTGCCTGACCGCGCTGGATATCGAGCCGACGCCCGCTTTCATGCCGATCTGGCGGCGGAGACGGTGGCCCGCACTTCCCTCTCCCTGCTTACGCCCGGGGTCCACTGTAATCTGGAGTTGCCGACGCCGGCGGGAGCTCCCCTCGGCGGCCACGTGGTGCAAGGCCATGTCGACGGCACGGGCACGCTGTTAAGCCTCGAGCCAGTCGATGCGCACGCCGATCCCGCGACTCGCCGATTGGTGGCTCAGGGTTGCCGTTCCCGCCCAGCTAAGCCGCTACATGGTAGAGAAGGGCTCGATCGCGATCGAGGGAATCAGCCTGACCATTGCCCGCTGGGAACCGGGTACGGCGGAGGGCGACGTGGTCACCGTGGCCATCATTCCGCACACCTATGCGCGGACCAATCTGCACACCCTGAAGGCCGGGCAGCCGGTCAATATCGAGGCCGATGTGCTGATCAAGTTCATGGAGCAGCGCGCGCTCGAAACCCGGTTCGATCTCACCGTCGGAATACCTGATAGCGAACGGCTACTAGGAAGCTCTTTTGGCTTTTTGCCGTATAGCAAAGTAGAGAAGAAACCCTAGCAAGTTAGGGACCAGCAGTGCGATCAGCGTCCAAAGGACGGGGGGCATAGCACGCTGCCGGGCGTCCGCGTAGACGTACCCGAGACAGAGAAGCCAGACGGCGAGCACAATGCCGGCGAGGAAGCTGAGGCCGCCGGTCACAAACACTGTGTGCAGCGCGGCTCCTTGCTGGTAGACGTGTACGTATCCAATGACCAGCCCGGCAAGCGTCGCACAACCCACGATGCCAAACGCACCAGCCTGAAAAGACTTAGGTACAACACTCAAAAAGCGACGACGTTTCATAGGACCCTACCTTTTCGATTCGTCCAACCTGCCGATAACAGCGGCAATAAGGGAAACAACAGCCAAAAGCACAAAGAGGGTGCGACCCAGAAGGCGAGCAATGCCCGCTGCACCTGCATGGGCTGTAGGTCAAGGACACCGGCAGCAACACCGCCAAATTGCGATGCGATGTAGGAGCCGATGACCATGAGCACGAAAGCGATCATCCAGCCGCAAACGATTCGCCGGCGATTGGGCTGCCTGGCCTCGAGTTGCTGTGCACGCAGCTTGAGAGAGGAGAAAACTTTCGCCTGGAGGCCTGGATCCACATCGAATGAGAACCCGCCCAGGCTGGCGATCACTCGGCTGCTCCCGCTGAGATATTCCTGGCATTGAGCGCAAGCCCGGAGGTGTTCCCGCAGAGAACGCTCCTCCTGAGGCGAAGCTTCGCCCGCCAGAGATTTGTCGATGACATGCCGGATCGTTTCGTGACCGTCAGCTTTCATGCTTCCCTCCCTCCAACTGCGCGCGCAAGCGTTGCGAGACCTCGATAAATCCTGGAAGCCACAGTACTCACTGGCGCGCCAACCACTGTGGCTATTTCCTGTAGCGATAAATCCTCCTGAAAGCGAAGGACGAGCGCTTCGCGATAAATAAAATCCAATGCTTGCAGCGACTGGGCAAGGCGCTGGGAATCTTCCGTTCGCGCCGCGAGCGTAAACGGCGAAGGGGCTTGAGAAACCGGCGAAACAGCCGCAGTATCATCGTCGTTCGAGTCCAGGCTCAGGCTTCGCCGCTTGCGCATGTGATCGATGGTGAGATTGCGGGCGATGGTGAAGAGCCAGGGCTCAAAACGCGAGCGGCCATCGTAGGAGCAGCCGCGCTCCAGGACGCGCAGCCACGTTTCCTGGATCAGATCGTCGACCTCGTCGCGCCTGCCCAGCAGGTAGATGAGATAGCGGACAAGACGATACTGATACTGCTCGACCAATGCCTGCAGGAGGAGGACATCTCCCTGGCGAAGACCGCGCGCAATTTGCTGCGTATCTCTGTTCACGTCTCCCGCAAATGTCATGTCGGATTCGAACATACGTGGTGTATACGGATGAAGGCTGGGAAATTACGCATGCCTCAAAATTCGTGCTTTCAGAGGGGTCGATCCCGGCCCGTTCCCGGTGCTATCATCAGGATGTGCCGGGTCCTACGCGACGCAACCCCGCCAACCCCGCCAGGTCCGGAAGGAAGCAACGGTAACGGGTCAGTGCGTGCGCAGTAGGTTGCCCGGTACAAACGATAGCCCGTGATCCTTCCAGCTCATCCACTCCTCATCGATCCGATTTGCAAATGCCTACCAGGCACTTGCCCTGTTCACGCGCATGATTCCCGGCAGTTTAGTTCTGGAGAAGAATATTGAGCATCGAATTGCGTCCGCGTGCACAACGGCGCGCCAAGATCAGCGCTCTGGGAACCTATGTGCCGCCGCGCATCCTCAACAACGCCGATCTGGCAACCATGGTAGACACTTCTGACGAGTGGATCATGCAGCGCCTCGGCATCCGCGAGCGCCACCTGGTCGAGCCAGGCATGGCGACCAGTGACATGGCCGTGGAAGCAGCGCGCCGCTGCCTTGCCCAACGAGGCATCACGGCCAGCGAAGTAGAGGTGGTCATTGTCGCCACGGTTACGCCCGACATGCTCTTCCCCGCGACCGCCTGCCTGGTTCAGGACAAGCTCGGCGCCCACGGCGCCTGGGGCTTCGACCTTTCCGCGGCGTGCTCCGGTTTTCTCTACGCCCTGCAGGTGGGCGCCAAGCTGGTCGAGTCCGGAGCTCACTCCAAGGTCCTGGTCATCGGCGCTGACACCATGTCGTCGATCATCGACTACACCGACCGCACGACCTGCGTCATCTTCGGCGATGGCGCCGGTGCGGTCCTGGTCGAACCCACGGAAGAGGGCGAGGTCGGGCTGATCGACTTTCGCCATGAGATTGACGGTTCCGGTGCGCCGGCGCTGAATATGCCGGCGCGGCGGCAGCCTGCACCCTGCTTCCCCCGAGACCATCGCGGCCAGAATGCACTACGTCCACCAGGACGGCCAGGCGGTTTACAAGTACGCCGTGCGCAAGATGGTGGAGACATCCAGCAAGCTGCTGCAGGCCAACAACATCAGCGCAGACGATCTGGGCTGCTTCATCCCTCACCAGGCAAACAAGCGCATCATTCTTTCTACCGCCGAGCGCCTGGGCCTGCCGCTGGAGCGGGTGGTCATCAATATCGATCGCTTCGGAAACACCACCGCCGCCACCATTCCCCTGGCCATGCAAACCGCGCTCGACGAACATCGGCTGCAGCGCGAAAGCCTGGTGCTGCTGGCTTCGGTAGGCGCGGGCTTCACTGTAGGCGCCTGCCTGCTCCGCTGGGAGATGTAGATTTGCTATTGCCACGCCGTCCCGGAGGGACGGCTTGAAAGTAGGCCAGGACTCCAGAGTCCGTCTGAGAACTTGTAATCCACAGGTCATGGTGAGGGACAAGGAAGAATGTCTCGGTCCGATCGCCCGGCCCGTAGGGCCGACTGCCAGACGTCAGCCCAGTCCGGACCTTGCTTCCCCGTGGTGCTGGTTGGCGCATTGCACTCTATGCGGTTTTCCGTAAAGAAAACCGCACTCGCGACCCTCTCCAGCGCAGCCAAGGGGGGAAGCAAGGGCAGGGCTGGACGTCGATCCAAGGATCGTCCGAGCGCCGTAGGCGCGGCACCAAACCTGTTATCCTGCGCGAAACCCTCTAGACACATGAGCCATTCCTATTCCAACAAATTCAGTCGTCCGCTCCTGCGGCAACTGAAGCTTAGACGAAGGGATCGAACGGCACTACGATCTACCACATCTTAAAATGACGACGATTTAGAAACGTTCCAAGTCCTCACTTCGCGCTGAGCACAGCGGCCTGCGGCGCGGTTGACCGGCGCTGCTCTCTGCGAAACTTCCACACCCCATACAAGATACCGGCCACCATCAAGCCCAGATACACCCACATGAGGATGGTGCTCCAGCCGGCGAGATAGTGGCGAAAGGCGCGGACCATCGCGCGGCCGTAGGCAGCGGCAAGCCAGGCCACCAGCGAATAACGAAAAGCTCTCGCCAAGCTGAAGGAAAGAAGAAACTTCCTTCGCGAAACCCCCAGAGCGCCGGCGGCCAGCAGAAAGGGCATCAGCGGAAATGGCGGCGGAAGCAACGCCGAGGTGGTGACGGCAAGCATGCCGTTCTTCTCCACCCAGCCGGTCAGCCGTCGCGCAAATCGCTTGGGCAGATAACGATGGAGCGCCGCTTCTCCGCCTTTGGCGCCTGTGCCCCAGGTGAAATACCCGCCTAAGATGGAACCCGACAATGGCCGCGATGGCCGCCAACACCGGATCTCGCGCGATGGGCCACCAGCAGAATCAGCAGCAGATCGGTGCTGCCCGGCACGCGGCAGCGGAATGATCGAGGAATCGATCACCGACACGACAAAAAGCCCCATGGTGCCGAAGCCCATGAGCCAGTGCAATCCATGCGCAGAGTGGCCAGCCTCGGCTGACTTCACGGCCTGCCTGTGCGGCCTCATGTTTGCTGGATATCTGAATCATGCCCTATTGGACGCAGATAAGAGCACTCAGCCGACGCAATCCCAATGGAATACGCCCTAAAGCAGGCGTCAGAGGCGGGCGCCGGCGGAAGCGCGCCACATTCAGCAGCATAGCGGTAAAACGCGTCGAGTCCGCGCAGGCAGGCCTCATCCAATATGTAGTGGATATTTTTGGTCAGATAAAAGCGGATCGTCTCCGCGCGGCACCGCGATGCGTGTCCGACCACTCGTCCACCAGATCCTCCATGTGCTCGAGCCCATGGTCCCGCGAGGTCTGCAGATCCTCGATCAGCTCCGCGGCACTGACCCCGGTCTCTTCCAGGGCGCCCGGCCGGAGCGCCCAGAAGGCGGAAACCCAGGGCAGTCCGGTGAAGCCGTGCCACTCGTGCGCCAAGTCCAGGTAGAGCAACTGCTCGCCGGTCCGGGCCGCGCGGGCTTCCATATCCTCCAGCGCCAGCAGGGCCGGGTCGCCGATCAGCAAAGCCGCATCGGCGACCGCAAGCATGGATTCAAGATCGGGCTCGTGGGGAATAAACACCGCCGGGACTTTCCAGAAGATGTCGAACAGGATGCGCGTGTAAGCGCAAGAGGTGCGCGAAGAAGTGTCCGCCGCGACGGTCCGCACCCCGCTTACCCCCTGCTGCGGACGCAACCACCAGAATAATGGAACGCACGCGATCGAGCGCGGCCACGGTGCAGCCGGGCACGACCACCAGCGATGGCGTGGTGGCGTGGGCGGCGACGGGAACCAGGCCGATATCCGCCTCGCCCGCAGCCAGTTCCGCGGCGCAGCGCGAAGGTGTGGTGTAGCCGATCTGGTAGCGCTCACGCAGATCGCTGCGCTCGGGCTCGTGCTCGAAGTCCCACATCAAAGGAGCAGGATTGAGGAAGTGGATCGCCGCCATACGGACGCGGCGCTTGTGTTGGAGGGTCACTCATTAGTGTACCTTGGCAGTCAGCGATGAACGGACCCGAACCACAGCCCGCAACCGCATCGGAGAATCGGCTCGCCTGGGTTGCGCTCACGCTCACGCCCGGGCCTGGGACCGAAGCGCATCCTGAAAGCCGCGCAGACCTTGCAGGATGTATCGCGCCTCTTTCAGCTTTCCTTGACGGAACTCGAGTCGCTGAATTTTCCCGCGCCGTCCGCCCAGTTCCTCTTCAGCGGCAAAGCGCGCATCGAGGCGGAGCAGGAGCTGGCAGCGCGTGCGCGAACAGGGCGGCGCGATCCTCACCTATGAGGACGCAGGATTACCCTGAGCGGCTGCGCGAGATCTTCGATCCGCCGCCGGTGCTCTGGGCACTGGGCGACGTGCAGCTGTTGTCTCGCCCGGCGATCGCGATCGTGGGCACGCGTCACCCCACGCCGTATGGTACGGGTATGGCGGAGATACTGGCCCGCGACCTGGCCAGCCGCCGGATGGTGATTCTCAGCGGGATGGCGCGCGGCATCGACACCGCAGCCCATCGCGGCGCGCTGGCGGCAAGCGGCAGCACCGTTGCTGTCTGGGGCACCGGCATCGACGTGATCTACCCTAAAGAAAATAAATCTCTGGCCGAAAATATTCTCGTTGCCGGAGGAGCCATCGTCTCGGAATACAGATTGGGCACCTTTCCCGGCGCCGCAAAACTTTCCCAAGCGCAACCGCATCCTGAGTGGCATGAGCATCGGCGTGCTGGTGGTGGAAGCGGGCGAGAACAGCGGCACCCGGGTGACTGCGCGCTGCGCGCTGGAGCAGGATCGCGATGTCTATGCCGTGCCGGGCAACGTGACCACCAAGAATGCCTGGGGACCCAACACGTTGATTAAACAGGGCGCTAAGCTGGTGGCGACGTGGGAGGATGTGTGGCAGGAACTGCCCACGCAGGTGCGGCTGCAGCTGGAAGGGGAATTAGGTTTTGCATCGCCAACGGAGCAAGCTGCATCGATTGTGGAGGAACTTCCGCTGCAGGAGCCGGAGAAGGTCGTGCTCAGCGCGCTGCGGCACGACGAAGCCGTGCAACTGGATGAGCTGATGGAAAAGCTTGAGTCCAAGTTGACCTCGTCTGAGATCTTCACGGCTTTGTTCGAGCTCGAGCTGGCCAGCCGGATCAAGCAACTTCCCGGCAAGAACTACGTCAGACGAATGTAGCTTCTCGCGCTTATCTGCACCAGAAGTTGCAGACGCGGAAGTTGCAGACGCGGCAGGAGAAAGCGCGTCTTATTGAGCACTGGATCGGAGGCTCCCGCCAGGACGCGGATCACGATAAGTAAATAACCCTGAACCTTCCAGGTGGTACAGTCAGTCCCATCGGAAGAGCGTTTTTCAAGTTGTCTATAGTTGGTCATCAGTAGTAGGGATGGAGTTTAAGGAACGCAATGAGTAAATCACTTGTGATCGTCGAATCGCCTGCCAAGGCAAAGACGATCAGCAAATATCTCGGAAAAGACTTCACCGTCGAAGCTTCCGTCGGCCACATCAAAGATCTGCCGAAGAACAAGATCGGCGTGGATCTGAGCGACGGCAGTTTCGCGCCCGAGCTAATCGTCATCCCCGGGAAAAGAAAAAGTTGTCGACCGGCTGAAGAAGCTGGCCAAGGCGGCGACTGTTATTTATCTGGCTCCTGACCCTGACCGCGAAGGAGAAGCGATCGCGGCCCATCTTGAAGATGAGCTGCGCGGTCTCTCCAAGGGCAACTCGATTCGTCGCGTAACCTTTAATGAAATTACGGCCAAGGCGGTTCACGACGCCTTTGAACATACCCGGGATGTCGATCGCAACCTGGTGGACGCGCAGCAGACGCGCCGCGTCCTCGATCGCATCGTGGGTTACCAGATCTCGCCTTTGCTGTGGGATAAGGTGCGCCGCGGCCTGTCCGCAGGCCGGGTGCAGACCGTGGCTCTGCGGCTCATCGTCGAACGGGAGCGGGAGATCAAGGCGTTTGTGCCGGTGGAGTATTGGACCCTCGATGCCCAGCTCACTCCGGCAAGCGAGAAGACCGAGTTCACTGCGCGCTTCATCGGCATCGATGGCGAGAAGGCTACGGTGGAGACCGTGGATGCTCCGTCACTGCCCGGCAAGCAGCAGATGGATGCCGTGGTGGCCGCGCTGGAGAAAGCAAAGTGGTCGGTACAAAACGTAGAGAAGAAGGAGCGCCGGCGCAATCCCACCGCGCCCTTCACCACCAGCAAGCTGCAGCAGGATGCCTCGCGCCAGTTGGGCTTCAGCGTCCGCCGCACCATGGGCGTGGCGCAGCGCTTGTATGAAGGCATTGAGCTGGGCAGCGAAGGCGCGGTAGGCCTCATCACCTACATGCGTACCGATTCCACCCGCGTCTCGCCCGATGCCATCGCCGATGCGCGCAAGTGGATCGAACAGAACCACGGCAAAGACTACCTTCCGGCCGCGCCCAATGCCTTCAAGAGCAAGAAGGACGCGCAGGATGCGCACGAGGCCATTCGTCCCACCAGCGTCGCGCTTCATCCGGAAGAGATTAAGCGCTATCTCAGTGACGAACAGTATCGCCTGTACCGGCTCATCTGGCAGCGCTTTGTCGCCTCGCAGATGGTGCCTGCGGTCTTCGACCAGACGACGGTCGATATCGTAGCCAAGGCGGATCGCAGCTATAACTTCCGCGTGACCGGCTCGGTGATGAAGTTCGACGGTTTCCTTAAGGTCTACGAGGAAGCCAAAGAAAAGAAGGACGATGAGGACGAGGAGCTCAAGAACCGGCTTCCCGCGCTCGAGAACGGGCAGGCGCTGGCACTGAATGCTCTGCTGCCCGAAGAGCACTTCACCGAGCCCCGGCCGCGCTTCAACGAAGCTTCGCTGGTGAAAGAGCTCGAAGAGCGCGGCATCGGACGGCCTTCCACATACGCCACCATCATCAATACGATTCAGGAACGCGAATACGTGCAGAAGGTGGGCACCGGCAGAGGAGCCAAATTCGTCCCCACCGAGATCGGCTTCGTGGTCACCGATCTGCTGGTGGCCAACTTCCCCTATATCTTCGACCCGCAATACACGGCCAAGCTCGAAGAAGAGCTGGACGATATCGAAGATGGCAAAGAGGTGTGGACCGACTTGCTGGGTGCTTTCTATGGGCATTTCGAAAAAGAGCTCGCACATGCCGGCAAGCACATGGAAAACATCAAGCGGATGGAGAAGCCGACGGACGAGAAGTGCGACGTCTGCGGTTCTCCGCTGGTCTTGAAGTGGGGTAAGTTCGGCAGCTTCTTCGCCTGCAGCACCTACAACAAGAAAGATCCGGCCAGCTGCACCTTCACCAAGGAGAACTTTGCCGCGAAGCCGGAGATGAATACCCAGGAAGGGGACGCGGAGCAGGCGGAAGAATACTGCGAAGCCTGCGGCCGGGTCATGGTGCTGAAGCGGGGACGCTTCGGCGCGTTCATGGCCTGCCCCGGTTACAGCGAAGATCCGCCCTGCAAGACCACGCGCAAGCTGACCCAGAAACAGCAGCAGAAGGCGCCTCAGCCGCTGGACGAGAATTGCCCCAAGTGCGGCGACAGCTGGTGCTGCGCAATGGCCAGTATGGAGAATTCGTCTCCTGCAGCGGCTACCCCAAGTGCAAGTACATCAAGCAGAACATCATCGAGGGGATGAAGTGCCCCAAGTGCGGCGACGGAGACATCGCGGAGCGGAAAGCGCGGCGCGGCAACCTCTTCTACGGCTGCACCAACTATCCCAAGTGCGACTTCACTTCGAACAACAAGCCGGTCCCGGAGAAATGTCCGGAATGCGGCAGCCCCTACCTGCTGGAGAAGACGCGCGCCGCCGGGGTCTACCTGGTCTGTCCCAATAACCGCAAGTCGGCCGCGGAGGACGAAGCGCCCAAGAAGCGGGCCAAGAAGGGCGCGGCGGCCGAGCCGGCAGAGCAGGTGGTCTGCACCTACTCCAGGAAGATTGCCGAGCCGCAGATGGAATCCGTCGAGGCCATGCGCTACCAGACCAAGGCAGAAGCACTTCCAGTCGCTTGAGCCTGTCAAACCGGCGTCTGCCTCGCCGGCCTTGCCAGGATGCGAGGCTGGGCGTACAACTCCAAGGGCGGTTGTTTCACCCCATTCGACCGCATGGAGCCGAATATGAAATTGTTCGTGGTGGTTTTAGCATTCTCGACCATACCGGCTATGGCTGCGGATATGAGTGCCGCAAAGGTCAACGGTTATATCAGCGATTCCAAGTGCGGAGCAATGCACAACGGCAGCGCCCCGAATGCGGCCTGCGTGAAGAAGTGCATTGGCGGCGGAGCAAAGCCGGTCTTTGTGGATGACGCCAAGAAAGCAGGTCTACACCATCGACGATCCCGACTCGGTAAAGGATCACTATGGGCACCACGTCACCGTTGTCGGCAAGGTGGACGATAGCGCCAAGACGATCCACATCGCCAGCGTCTCCATGCTGCCAGACCAAGGCAAGCCAGGGCGCGTCGGATATGCACTAAACCAGTAATAACCCTTCATCTATCCTGCGGCAGTGTCTCGGCTTTGCTCGGACACTGCCGCGACATCCCTCGCTTCCCGCCGGGCGTTTCCTGCGTCTATGGTCTGTTTCCGGCGCATTTGTATGCTCAATCAGCTCGCGTCAGGCAGATGTCAGAGCAGGCATCCATCTGCTAAGGTGGGAGAGGGTAGGAAGGAACGCAAGAATTAACCCAGTTATGGCAAAGGCAACCTGGAACGGCAAAGTAATCGCGGAAAGCGACACCATAGAGATGGTTGAGGGCAATCTCTACTTTCCGGAGAGCTCACTTAAGCGGGAATACTTCCGTCCCAGCTCGACGATTTCGACCTGTCCCTGGAAGGGGCAAGCCAGATACTACAGCCTCTTGGTCGACGGACAAGAAAATCAGGATGCCGCCTGGTACTATCCGGATCCCAAGCCGGCAGCCCGCAACGTCAAGAACCATGTAGCCTTCTGGCGCGGAGTTGAAGTCGAAAAGTAGGATCCATGGCCGTACCGGCCATAAGCATGGCCGTGGCCGCCATGCTCCTGAGCCTGATGATTCTGCCTCCCGGCCAGGCGGCCGGCCAGGCTCCGCCAGCTCCAGCCACAGTCCAATCCAAGCACCAGGCTCAGGCCAGTCCAGCAGAGAGACCTTGAGGTCTTGCGGCGGCTGGAAGAAGAGTATTTGCGGGCCGAGATTGAAGACGATACGGCGATCGCGGGTACGATTCTTGCCGATGACTACGTCGGGCTGAGACCGGATGGCTCAACTTCCACAAGGCGGATGTCCTGAGCCACCTGGCCGGCATGAACGCCGCCGCGAGCCTTACCTGATCACCGCCACCAATATGCGGCGAGCACCTCTTTGGCGATACGGCCTGCGTGACCTACACCAAGGTCTACACCAAGCCTGGAAGCCAGGCCGCTTACAGCGAGAACGTCCTCCATCTTCTCATCCGGCGAGACGGCATCTGGCGCCTCCAGCTCAGCAGTCCCGCTGCCCGCCCCGCGACCCAAGTACGGACCGCAGAGTCCCTGCGATCCGCATCAAAGCAGCTTCGGCCTCAGATTATTTGGGGAGTCACGGAATCGGTTCCCCGGGTTACTCCGCGGCGCTGTTTTTGTTTTTCCGGCCCCTATCTCTGGGATAATGAACCCACTCTGGCGTTCTGAATTGGCGGCCGCTCCTGGCAGTATGCGCAGGCGGCAAGCACCGCGTATCCCCTGATGAAGCCACTCGTACTGGCACTGACCCCGACCCGCAACCGTCGCCTGAATGAAGTCACCGGCATGGTGCTGCTGGTGGCCGCGAGCCTCCTCTTCCTTGCGCTGGCCTCCTATCACCCAACGGACCCGTCCTTCAACACCGTGGGAGGCTACGCCGCAGGCCGGCAGGTACACAACTGGACTGGGCTGATCGGCGCCGACCGTCAGCGATCTGCTGCTGCAATTGGAAGGGGTCGCCGCCTTCTTGTGTCCCCTTGATGCTGGGTGCTCTGGGCTGGACGTGGCTGCGATCGCGCCCTGCCGGTTCCCCAACCGCGAAGGTGTCCGGCGTTCTGCTCTACCTGGTATTTGCGCCCGCCGTCTTCGGCCTGATCCCGGGCCATCTCCGCTGGATGCACGCCCTGCCGCTGGAAGGCCTGACCGGCCGGCTGGTGGTGGATACCCTGGTCCATTACCTCAACTTTCCCGGCGCCGCCATCGTGATTGTGAGCATGGTGGTCATTGCGCTCTATCTGTCCACCACCTTCAGCTTCAGCACGGCGCAGCAGTGGATGGCGATTCGCTTCGCCTTCGCTTACGCGTGGCGTGACCGCTTGCGCAACTGGCGTTCGGCCTGGGCCAAGACCCGCGCGGAAAAGAATGCCGCCAAGCGCGATGCCATGAAAGACAGCGCGCTGGTGAAAATGCAGAAGGCGGCGCGCAAGGCGGCGGAAAAAGCTGCAAGCAGGCAAGCCCAGCGGCGGAAGACGAGGCGCCTTTGCGCGACGTGCGCGCCTTCGAGCGATGCGAGCCTGCAGCCGACGCCCGGGCCGCATACCCCGTCGCTCTGGAACCAGATGCCGCGAACCAGTATTCCCGATCGGGAGCCGGAGGCGTTCGAGACCTGAATCCGATCTGCCCCACGAAGCGGAAGATCCCGCGACCGCCGCCGTTCGCGGCGCAGACTCAGCGTCCCGCGCAGGCCGCACAAGCAATCTCCGTAAAAGGGCGCGCCGATGCGGAAGCCAGGCCGGTCACCCTCGCCCCCGCGATCGGTCAGCGGCTTCCAGCTTGCCGCCGAGCACGCTGCTGCACCGCAGCGACGAGTCGCAGATCGTGCGCGAAGAGGATCTGCGCAGTCAGGCCCGGATCCTGGTCGAGAAATGCGCGGAGTTCGATGTGCGCGGCCAGGTGGTGCAGATCAATCCCGGCCCGGTGGTCACCACCTTCGAATTCCGCCCTGAAGCCGGCGTCAAGTACAGCCGGGTGACCGGCCTGGCGGAAGATCTATGCCTGGCGATGCGCGCCGAGAGCATCCTGATCGAGCGCATGGCGGGAAAGAGCACCGTGGGCATCCAGGTGCCCAATCACGACCGCGAAACCATCTGGCTGCGCGACGTGATCGAAGCGGAGAACTTCACCCAGACCAAGTCCAAGCTGACCCTGGCCATGGGCAAAGACATCAACGGGCGCATCGTGACCGCCGACCTGGCGACCATGCCGCACGTGCTGATCGCCGGTTCCACGGGCAGCGGCAAATCGGTCGCCATCAACGCCATGATCATGTCCGTGCTCTACAAGGCGACGCCGCAACAGGTGAGGCTGATCCTGGTCGATCCCAAGCGCGTAGAACTGGGCATGTATGAAGGCATTCCCCATCTCTTCACGCCCATCATTACCGAGCCCAAGCTGGCGGCCAATGCCTTGCGCAATGCGGTGCGCGAGATGGAGCGGCGGCTGAAGCTGCTGGCCTCGCGCAGCGTCCGGAATATCGACCAATACAACAAGCTCTTCGACAACCAGACGCCCAGCCTCTTCGAAGACGGGGAAGCGGAGCAGCCGCTGCCCCACATGATCATCATCATCGATGAGCTGGCCGACCTGATGATGTTGGATAAGGCCAACGTCGAAGAGGCGATCACCCGGCTGGCGCAGATGGCGCGCGCGGTCGGCATCCACCTGGTGCTGGCCACGCAGCGGCCTTCGGTCGACGTGATTACCGGCCTGATCAAGGCCAATGTGCCCACCCGGATCTCGTTCCGCCTGGCCACCAAAGTGGATTCGCGCACGATCCTGGACTCGAATGGAGCCGAGGCGCTGCTGGGGCGCGGCGACATGCTGTTCCTGCCGCCGGGGACCTCGCGGCTGCAGCGGCTGCACGCTCCCTTTGTCACCGAGAAGGAAATCGCCGCCGTGGTTGGCTTCTGGAAGAATCAGGGCGAAGCGGAGTACGTGCAAGGCTTCCTCGAGTCTCCCCGGGACGAAAAGGGCCGCGACCTGGATGCGGAGCCGGAGGATGGCGACGGCAACGACGAGCTATTTGAGGATGCGGTACGGCTGGTGCTGGAGTTCGGCAAGGCCTCCACTTCCCTGCTGCAGCGGCGGCTTGCGCATAGGCTACGGCCGCGCAGCGCACCTGATCGACATGATGGAGCGCGACGGAATCGTCGGCCCGGCCGACGGCTCGAAGCCCCGCGAGATCCTCAAACCGCCCGACTGGCTCAACCAGATCGAACCCGCGCTGCGCTAGCGCGAGTCGACAGTGCCGGCTGGAGTAGAACCGCAGGTCCCTCAGTCCTCGGTCCGGTCCAACGGCAAGCGGGCAAGCGGGACCGCAGGGTTAGGCCTGCAACTACCACTCCCTATCCGCGGGACGCAGCCAGCCCTTTCGGCTAAGCCGAAGCTCACCGACCAGCCCAACAACACTCCCAGGACAAGACGAAACTAGCAGTCATCTATGAAATCGCCTGGCTCTCGTGGCTGACGCACGCTCCAGAAAACCATCGCGATACTAAAGGCGAGCTACAGCCAGAGCCTGCCAGCCTGTAGAAAAGCGCTGCGCCGCGAAAGCCCACGGTCATGAGAGCGCGAATCCTTAGAAGCATGCAGCAGGTATCGCTGTAGCCGATACCCGCTGCAATGCGCGGCGCTCATCCGCTGGCCACGTATGCGCTTCACAGAAAGCCGCAGAAGCGAGAACCACGCCCTGCAGATACCCAGGTAGTCGGTGAACTCTTTCCAGCTCAACGGCAACCAGGACGGGAGGCTGAAAGCAGACACTGCGAAGCTAGCCAAATAAAGCCGCCAACTGCCAAAGACGCGCTCCGGCGAAGAATCCGCCCTACAGCTCAGCAAACTGCAGCGCCGGTCACCAGCGGCGAAATACGGCGTGCGCCGTAAGGCTGGTAGCGAAGGTGCATGTTGCGCGGTCCAACCCGCCACGGCTGAGTCGTGGAGAAATCCAGTCCAGCACTGTGACCAGGCGGAAAGAGTTAATACCGCGGTGCGCGAAGACGCACATGGCCAGCATGCGAGCAATCTCGGCCAAAGCCAGCCAGCACGTCGAGTCCCCAGCCCGCAGACGGTCACCACGTGCCGTGGAATGCCAACTCGAACTCACCACGGTGACGAAAGTACTGCCGAGACCAAGATAAGATGCGTAGCGGTAGCAAGCGCGTTCGGTGCTCGTGAGCGGCGCGGCCATCAACAGGCATGCCAGAGCCAGGGCAGAGCCGACACCATGGCAGCACGTGGGTGCTTCCTGCCGTGCCAAACCAAGCCGCGGCTTGATCGAGAACTTGTTTCATCCCCGGCCCTCCCAGCCGGTGATACGTTACCACGGTGTATTCTTAACTCTTAGTGGTACCTTTTTCCACAGAATGGCTTAATCTTCGGAAGGTAACCTATTCAGGAGGCATCCCCGCTTGATGACCAGGTCGACTGGAATCGAGACCCGGCACAAGGTTCTTCTGGTGGATGATGATGCCGTGAGCCTTGAACTCATGGCTCTGCTTCTCGCTCACGAGGGCCACCAGGTGCTTCGCGCCAACGACGCCGGGGCCGCCCTCGAGTTGCTCGCCGCCGATAAAGCGGCGCGCCCGGATGTGCTGCTGGTAGACCTTCAGATGCCCGGAGTCTCCGGCGGACAACTGGCGGAAAAAGTCCGCGCCCTGGGAGGCCCCGAACCGCTGCTGCTGGCCATGAGCGCGACCGAAGTCCAGCGGCAGCAGCTACTTGCCTTCGATGGATTTTTGCTCAAACCGCTTGCCCTGGACGACCTGCGCCGGGCGCTGAAACCCAAAAAACGCGGCCGCATGCCGGGAGTTCGCGTCGCCCATCCGGGAAGGGCAGCGACGGCGGTAGCCCGCTACCGATGCGACAGCCCTCGACATGGCGGTGATCGGGAAGCTGCTCGCCATGATGCCGATGCAGGCGCTGCATGACGTCTTCGCCGCCTGCATTGCGGATACCCGGGCCTGTGTGGACGCGCTCCAGAACCAGGTACAGGCCGGGGACAGGACCGGCGTGCGCCAGTCCGCCCACCGGATCAAAGGAGCGGCGTCCATGATCGGCGCCACCCACCTCGCCCGGCTCGCCGCCGGCCTGGAAATGGGGGGTAGCAAAGAAGCGGCCACCCCTGGTGTTTTGGACGATTTACTGAGTGCTTGCAGTGAGTTGGAGCGTATGCTTTTGGCAGGCAAATTTAACGAAAACCTAGGGCCCCCCATGACCACAACGACAATCGCAGCAACACCTAAGAACAGCAACGACCGCCTGCACCAGATTCGTATCGTCATTGCCGACGACCACCCGGTAGTTCGTATCGGCGTACGGAACATGCTGCAGAGCGATGCCGGCCTCGAAGTAATCGGCGAGGCATCGGATGGCGATGAAGCCATTACCGGAACGCTGGAACTGCTGCCCGACATCCTCCTGCTTGACCTGCAGATGCCCCGTCTGCCTGGACTGGAGGCGATGCGGGCCATCATGAGTGGTTCGCCAACGGTAAAGATTCTGCTGCTGACCAGCACCATCACCACCCAGCAGATCATTGAAGCGCTGCAGATTGGCGCCCGCGGCATCGTGCTCAAAGATGCCTTGGCCGACCACCTCACCACCGCCATCCGGGCAGTCTCTTCAGGGGATTATTGGATTGGCGGCAAACGGGTGGTGAACCTGGTCGGCGCGCTGCATGAGCTGATGCAGCAGGCTGCCGTTCCCGAGCGCAAGACCTACGGGCTGACCCCGCGTGAACTGGAAGTGGTTGGGTGCATCGTCGAGGGTTGCAGCAATCGGGATATCGCCAAGCAGTTCAGCATCAGCGAAGAGACCGTGAAGCGGCATCTGTCGAACATCTTCGACAAAACCGGGGTTTCCACGCGTCTGGAACTGGCGCTGTTTGCCATCGCGCACCAGTTGGTTGCGCTGCAGACCTAGATCTCCCTTCTCCGACAGGCATTCGTACCTCAAGCGCTGATTCCGCAATCGGTTCCGATTCGGAATGACCGCGCCGGTTCCACTCCGCATCTAACGCGTATCCTCCAATCTGCATCTAAGATCTGACGAGGCGCCGCTTTGGCGCCGTGGGACTGTACGTGCGGTCTGGCGATTGCATCGAGTCCATCGCAGTTGAACGCGTTTGAACCTTGGAACTGGAGTTTCGACAAGATGATCGCAGAAAGACTGCTCCTCGTTACTTTGCTTTGCGCTGCCTCAGGCGCCGTTCACGGGCAGGAGGCGAACCCGACCGCGCAGCAACAGCAACAGCAGCCGATCATGCCGACAGAGACCGAGCAACAATGTTCCGCTCTACCGCATCCAGGTCGTGGGCCGGGATATCCCGGCCATCAATTACTGGCACCGCAGCGGCAGCACAAAGATCGGTTTTGCCGGGACCAGCCTCCTGCCCCAGGGAAAGGGCGAGGCCAACGTCACCAGCAAGGGGCAGACGTTCATCGATGCCAAATTTCGAGGGCTTCGTGCCCGCCAACAGCTTCGGTGTGGAATACCTGACCTACGTGCTGTGGGCGATCACGCCGCAGGGCCGGCCGGTGAACCTGGGTGAAGTGATGCCTGGCAACGGTCCAAGGCCGAGATGAACGTGACCACCAATCTGCAGCAGTTCGCGCTGATCGTGACCGCCGAGCCCTACTTCGCCGTGACCACGCCGAGCGACCTGGTGGTGATGCAGAATACGGTCAACAAAGACAAGACCACGGGCATTATCGACACCGTGAATGTGCACTTCAACCTGCTGCCGCGGGGAGCCTACGTGCAGACGGCCGGCCAGCATGCGGTGCTGAACCCGGTCAAGCCAAGCGACAAATCTCCGCTCCAGCTTTACGAGGCCATCAATGCGGTTCAGATCGCCGAGGCCACGGGCGCGGCCCAATATGCCCCGGACATTCTCGCCAAGGCGAAACAGGAACTGGAGAATGCGCAGGCGCTCGACGGCAAGAAGAGCCAGCGCAAGGTGATGATCACCTACGCCCGCGGCGCGGTGCAGGACGCGGAAGATGCGCGCGTGAGCACTTTGCGCAAGATGCAGGAGGAGAAGCAGCAGCAGCAGCAACTGGCGATGCAACAGGCGCAGGAGGCCGCGCAGCAGGCGCAGATCGCAGCCCAACAGCAGGCCCTGCAGCGGGCCCAGGCCGATGCCGCAGGCGGCCCAGGCGGAAGCAGCCGCAGCCAATGCCAGGGCGGCGCAGGCAGCGGCGGAACATAGCGCCCAGCAGGCAACCGACCAGACCGAGCAGATGCGCGAGCGCCTGCGGGCGCAGTTGAACCAGGTTCTGCAGACCCAGGAGACGGCGCGCGGATTGATCGTGAACATGTCCGACGTTCTGTTTGACACTGCCAAATACACGCTCAAGCCGGAAGCCCGGGAAAAGCTGGCCAAGGTGTCGGGAATTCTTCTCGCCTATCCAGATCTGAAAGTGCAGGTAGAGGGCTACACCGACAATGTAGGCGGCGACCAATACAACCTGACGCTTTCGCAACAGCGAGGCGATGCGGTGCGCGACTATCTCGTTTCGCAAGGCGTCAGCCGCTGACAACATCACCTCGACCGGCTACGGCATGAGCAACCCCATCGCCGACAACGCGACGGCCGCGGGAAGAGCGCAGAATCGCCGGGTGAAGCTGGTAGTCTCGGGCAGCGCCATCGGCGTTCAGCAAAGCCAGCCCTCGGCTAGCCAACCGCAGCTCCAGCCGCAGGGCGCTGCCCCAGGGCACGAGCAACCCACCCCAGAATAGCTTCGAGTGGGAAACCCAGGTCGTCAACAGACGCAGACCTGGGCCATCCCAACTCATAGATTGCTTACGGCCGTAGGCTGACTCAGGTAGAGAAGGGCCAGGCGGGATTCGATATCGGCCAGGGCCGCCTCCAACGCAGCCCGGCGCACCGGGCTCGACGTCCGCTCGGAGAGAATGCGTTCACGCTGCAGATCGAGTTCCTGCCTTTGCCGCTCGCGCTTTGCCCGTTCCAGGTCGTTTCGCTTTCGCGCGTCAATGACCGCGCCCGAACCGCTAGTAGATCCGCCGACGATTGCTGCTCTTCCACAGACTTGCTTTCCCAACCACGCGCCATGTCTCTATGGTACGTCAAGCAGAAGCGATATCCGCGGGCAAACGATTCGGTCTCATGTCCGATCCGCGCACGTCAGGCATTGTTCACTCACGCAGTTGCAGCGGAGCGAAGACGACGCCTCTGTGCCGGCAAATGACACCAGCTTTGTGCTCTAACCAGATTCGGCGCAGTCTGTCAAGGCCCTGGAAAAGGGGTGTCAAGGTTTGCAGAAATCGTAATCCATGTTGTTGCATGATGCAGTACATATGTCTCAATCTGGCTGATATCGGCTATCTGATTGAATTTGTTGGGCTATGCAGAAAGGTCAGTAACTTCCGGGTGAGCCGAGCGAGACGAAAGCTGTATTTTCCCTACGACAAACGCGACATTTTCGTGCAGAATGCATCTTAACGGTACGATTTTGCACGTCAACCCGGCGCTCGATAGGGGGAGCGTTTTTATGACTTGGATTCAAAGCCTGCTTGGTTTTTTCTACGATATTCTCTTTGGCTGCCGTCACTGGAGTCAGACGAGGCCGTTCACGCTGGAACAACAAACCTACAAGGTTTGCCTGGACTGCGGGAAACAGATCTACTACTCGCGGGAGCGCATGACACCGCTGAGCGCACGCGAAGTGCGCCGGATGAAGGCGGCAGCAGCCGGCCCAGTCACCGTGATCAGCTGCACCGATGCCCACGGGCGGCTTCCTCACCCGGCGCGCGAATAAATCGAACGCGGCCGCTTAAGCTTTAGCAAAGGCGTCCGAACGACTCGAGCTTTTCACTTCTGGTTATGCAGAGCGACCGCTTCGGCGCAGCTTTCCTCAAGAAAAGCCGCACTTCGCTTCACTTGCCTGTACAGGCAGAAGAGAAAATGCTCTACCGTCTTTAGGTGCACAGTGATGCAGCCTAGAGCGGAGCTTCTCTATGTCTGGCGGAACGTCCTGCTTGGGCCGGCCTAAGCGTGGGAAATGACCAACGACATGTGATTGTCGAGGTTCCTGACTGACGACTGAGATGAGACAAGTTCTCGATTAAAACCGCGCTGGTGTTGATAGGGCAAGAAGCACCCCAGAGGTGGTGCTGATCAACCCCATCGTGTACATGAGCGAGGGTTTGCGTGCGGCTCTCACGCCCGGCAGTTCCCATGCCGGTGCTGCTTATCATTTTTGCCCTGCTGGTGTCACTCACCATTTTGGGTGGGATTGGTATCCGAGGTTTCCTCAAGCGCGTAATTTCATGAATCCGCTCGCGCTGGCTTATCCTTACGGTTGCCCTTCCGCAACCTGTTCGTCTGATAGCCAGGTGGCGGACGATGCGGGAGAAGCGGAAGCAGATGGAGCGGTAATGCGCGGCTATGGTGTAGTGGCTCGGGACAGTCTGTGGATCCTGTTTGCCGCCACACCGTTTCTGCTGCTGCTCGCCGCAGGCTGCGGAGCCATGAGTTCCCCTGTCGGCGCCAGCCCGGGCGCGCATGGTCATCAACGCGGAAAAAGCCACCATCGATACCACCACCACCGACCAGCTAAGCGCCAGGCTGGCTTCCGGCGCCTCCGCCAGCGTGAACTGGTCCATCGCCGGGGGGCAAAACGATGCTTCCCTGGGCCAGGGAACGATCAGCGCCAATGGCCTGTATACGCCGCCCGCCTTGCTTTCGCGAGACCAGGTGCAAGTCCAGGTCATGGCGACCTCCCGCAGCTGACCCGGCGGCAACCGCCAGTTATCTGCTCACCGTTACGCCCGGATTTGTCCAGGTGCTTACCCCGGAGACCGCCAGCCTGGCGCCCGGAGGCACCGTTCAGGTCAAGGGAGAGATCGCTGAGGTCAATTCCGGCTCGATCCACTGGTCGCTGGCGACCACCCCGGCGGGCGAAATCGATCCGGGCGACAGCTACGGCAGCATCAGCGAAACCAGGTGCTACTCACTCCAGCCGCACCTACACCTACCTGCACCGCAACCTATACCGCCCCGCGCGCCCTGCCCTCGGGCAGCCCCTCCGTCTTTGTGGTGGGGCTGGCCGCCGGAAATCCTCACTCCGCCGCGGCGCTTCACATTCTGCTGAACGGGGCCGGATTCAACAGCTCGGGCCTGCAGAACCAGGCAGCCCAGACGGGCTACGTCGAGATGGGCTCGTCCGGAGGCAATGCCAACGATTACGACTCCAGGAAGGACGGCGGCGGACAAGAGTACGTGAACGACTGCTGCGGGGGAACGCTGGGAGCGCTGGTCGCGGACCGGAACAGCAATCTCTTACATTCTGAGCAACAACCATGTGCTCGCCGAATCGGACCAGGCGCGGACCGGCGACACCGTCGTGCAACCCGCGCTGGTCGATCTGAACTGCAATCCGCAAGCCGGCCGGACGGTGGGATCTTTGCGCTATGTGGTGCCCCTCCAAAGCTACTCAGACCAACGTGGATGCGGCGCTGGCGGCGGCAACACCCGCGGTCGACGGAACCGGGGCCATCCTGCAGTTGGGACCGTCGATCAATGGCGTGCTCACCCCCGCGGCGCCCGCGGCAGGCGACGGGGAGGCGCTCACCGCCGGCCTGCTGAACCAGTTGCGCGTGGTCAAGAGCGGGCGAACCACCGGATTGACCTGTTCGACGGTGAACACCGTGGACCTGAGCGTGCAGGTGGATTACTACTACGATTGCGCCGAGACGCAGCCCTACTACACCAAGACCTACGTCAACCAGATCGGCATGCCCGGGGCCAGCTTCGCGGATAGCGGAGACTCCGGGGCCCTGGTGCTCGACGCCGGCAATGCACAGCCGGTGGGGCTGTTTTTTGCCAGTGGCGCCGACGACAGCAACCACGGCTTCAGCGTAGCCAATCCGATCCAGGATGTTCTTAGCGAACTGGGGCAGAAGAGCCAGGCAGACGGGCAGGAATTCCAGATCGCGGGTGGGGCTCCGCATCCCATCACCTGCTCCAACTACGATGAGCACACCGCGCCGGCGACTCGCAGCGTCGAGCCCAGTCGCAGATGGCGGCCGCGAAGTCGGCGGCCGAATCGGCGACTGCCCTGCTGCTGAGGCCGGATAACGGAATCCTGGGCATCGCGACCGGGCAAGAGCCTGGACAGCCCGGGCGAAGCCGCCGTCATTGTCTACGTGGACAAGAACAAGCCGGGCGTCGCGGTTCCCAAAGTGATCAACGGCGTCCGCACACTGGTGATCCCCACGGACGCGGCCAGCATGAACGCGGGCACCGAGCCCACGACTCTGACCCAGGTGGAAGGCATTCATCTGCCGGCCGAGGTTCTGCGGGCCGCGGCCGCGGTGCAGCGGCAATTTGCCCCGCAGTTGATGGCAGATCCGGCATTTTTTGGCGTGGGCGTGACCCAGAGCTATGACAATCCAGCGGAAGCAGCGCTGCTGGTGCTGGTGGACCTGACGAAAACTCCGCACTCGATGCCGGACGTGGTCGGGGGTCTGCGGGTGCGCTACATGCGCATCAATCGCCTGCATGTCACGCGGTCGAAACTCGCCCCGGCGGCGCAAGCGCCGCGTTGCGCCCCTGCGTCCGCGGCGACCACAGTCAGTCGATAGACCCTGTTTAATCCGCTCCTGAGCGCAGCGCTGGGTGCCCCAGGTTCGCCACAGCGTACCGGATTTCCTGTTACGCGGCACCAGACAGGACCGCGTATGCGGTTTCTTCAAGGAAAGCTGCATAGAATTCGTCACGCCACCAGACCTCGACAGGAAATCCGGGGTACCTGGATGACGATGATTTCTTTCCATTGCTTTCCCAGAAGGGCGCAACCGCACTGACTTTCGCGGTTGTACGGCAAAAGCAATGATGGAGCGCGGCCCATCTTTTCCTCCCACGTAGCCTGGCGCGAATGTGGGGCACCCTCCGTTACTCAGCCCGCATCGGTTTCGTGTAACAGGATCCTGCTTCTACGCATTTTGCGTGGCAGAGATCGGGAAGGCAGCGGAGGTGAACCGATCCCGCCCTCAGGGAAAAAAAGCATGAACACGGTGCCGGACTGCCTCCCGTTCGCCGCTTCGGCCGGACGGCTGGCGACCCGCACCGTGGCATTGTGCTTGGTGATAATCTCGCTGCTCACCCACAGGCCCAGGCCGGTGCCGGTCGTTTCCTTGGTAGTAAAAAACGGCTCGAAAATCCGCAGGCGCGTTGCCTGCGTCATGCCACAGCCATTGTCCGCAACGAATAACCGAATACCGGGTGTGCCGTCCACCCACGAACGCGATCGGCGGACCGACAGCCACAGATGCCCTCCCTGCGCCATGGCGTCGATCGCATTGCCGATCAGGTTGGCGAAAAGCTGGCGCAGCTCGCCGGAAAAACAGTAAAGATCGACATCCGGCCCGCTGCTTGCGAGAAACCTCGTATCTGCAGCGACGTGCAACCGCCCCGTATAGAGCGTCAGAACGGAATCCAACAACTCAGCGATATTGGCCACCACTGGCAAGGTCGATTGGCGGTAAAAGCGCAGGGTCTGCTGCGTCATCTCGGCGACGCGGGAGATTTCCTGCTGCGCCAGGTCGGCATAGGCAATGGCCTGCTCATCGAGCGATGGCTGGTGCCGCAGCAGGTAGAGAAGATTGGTGACCGCCTCCAGGGGATTATTGATTTCGTGGGCGATGGAAGCCGCCAGACGGCCGGCGGCGGCCAGTTTTTCCGTTTTCCGCAACGCCTCCTCGGCGCGCTTGCGCTCGGTTGCCTCGACCACGATCGCTCCCACCCATCGAACCGCCTCCGACGTAGTCTTTGACCGGGTACACATTGATGAGCCAACTACGCACCTGGGTATCGTCCCCGGACAAGGGCGTGTTCAGCTCAAATTGAACCACCGGCTCTCCGGTCTCAAAGACATTCTGGATGCAGCCCTGCAGCATCTCAGCGGCCGGCCCGGGGAGCATTTCAGCGATGGTGCGCCCCAGGTGCCTGCCGATCGGCACCTGGTTCATCTCGGCCAGAAACTGATTCACGCGCACGTAGCGAAACTTGCGATCGAAGAAGGCGAACCCGATCGGCGCGTTTTCCAGCATGGAGTCGAGCAGCGCCAGGGTATCGCTGAGCCCGGCTCTCTGCTCCTCCATGGAAGTCACCATAAGATTGAAGGCGCGGGTAAGGTCCGCGGATTCGTTGGCGGAGGTTACTTCCAGCGGAAATCCTTCCTTGGTTTCCGGATCGCGAATCAACTTGCGGGTCGCCGTCAGCAATGCACGAAGCGGGCGGGTGATGGAACGGGCGAGAGAGCCGGCAATGATCGCTGTGCCCAGAGCCCCCAGGCCGGCGAAGATGATGGTGATGCGGATGAGCGAGTAAATCTGCTGCCATGCCGCGCTCGCGTCTTCATATACCCAGGCGAATCCGCTGAGTTGACCACCGACGTGGATCGCCTGCGACCGCTTCACGAGCCCCGCCGGGAGCGCGAAAAATCACCGCGCCGGGGGTGTCCGTCCAGGTGCTTCTTTTCCAGGCGCGTCAGCAGGTCCTTGCCGTTCATGCCGGGATCGCTGCTGGCGATCACCCGGCCGTTGCTATCTGTAACCACCGCTGCACGGATACTGGGCGAGTTGATCATGGCGCGCAGGATCGGCACCAGGTATCCGGCCTGGCCCTGGGCCAGCGAATCCTGGCTCTGCAGCGCCAGCAGGTTCACCTCCGATTCCAGCCGCAGGCGAGCCCGCTCATGAATTTCAGAGGCCTGTTCGCGCACCAGCAGGGTAGCGAAGACCACCACCAGCAGGCCTTCGAAGAGGATAAGACCGGAGATGAGCTGACCTCGAATCGAACGAGGTTTGAGCCAACTCATATGGCGGCCCTCCTTCCCTTCAACCTTGCTTTAAGCATTTTTCCTATGATTGTGTTCTCTTAAGAGGAGCGAAGTGCGGTTTTATTGATAAAAAGCCACGTTTACACCCTCTCTTCGGTCTACATCTATAGGAAAAATGCTTTAGCCAACCTTCACCGAAGCTCGGCCGGCGAGCTTGGCTTCAATATCCTGCGCGATCTGACGGCCATGGAAACGGCCATTCTCAATGAAAATCTCATTGGTGCGCATGCCCGCAACGATCACTCCGGCGAGATAGAGACCGGGTACATTGCTTTCCAGGGATTGCGGATCACACTCCGGGCAGCGGTCCTGCCCTTCCATGCGTACGCCAAGAGCAGCCAGAAAATCAAAGTCGGGATGATACCCCGTCAAGGCAAAGACATAGTCATTCTCGAGGGTAACGCTACCTCTGGGAGTGAGCAGCTCGACCGACGTCCTCCGCGATGCTGGTCACCGAGCTCGAGAAGTAGGCAGTGACTTCGCCGTTCTTGATGCGATTGTTGATGTCGGGCAAAATCCAGTATTTGACGTGGTGGTGCATGGCCTCGCCCCGATGCACCAGGGTCACATGCGCGCCGTGGCGCCATAGGTCCAGCGCGGCGATGGCCGCGGAATTCTTGCCCCCGATCACCAGAACATTCTGGTCGTAATAAGGGTGCGGGTCGTGGTAATAGTGCAGCACCTTAGGCAGCTCTTCTCCGGGCACTTCGAGGTAGTTCGGCAGGTCATAGTAGCCGGTAGCGAGAATGACTTTGCGGGCGCCGTAGGACCGGTGACGGGAAAACCGGTCGATGGTGGTGATGGTGAAATCTCCGTCCTCACCGGTAAGGCCGGAAACCGTCTGATATTGGCGAAGCTCCAGCTGGTAATGCTCCGCGACCTTGCGGTAGTACTCCAGCGCCTCGTTGCGGCTCGGTTTCTGGTTGGGGCTGGAAAACGGCATGTCTCCAATCTCCAGCAGCTCGGGCGTAGTAAAAAACGTCATGTTCGACGGATAGTGAAAGAGGGAGTTGCAAAGGCAGCCCTTGTCTACCAGAACGGCGCGCAAGCCGGCGCGCTGGGCCTCAATGGCGCAGGCGAGACCGGTAGGACCGGCGCCCACAACCAGCACGTCAAAGCTTTCCTTCAGGACACCCGGCTTCTGCTCCATGTCTATAGCTTAGACGATGCAGCCGTTCCCAGCTGATGACTGAAATCGCTATAATCGAGCGTTCTGGCAGTTCAGGAGCCATCTTCTTATGTCTGATCTCCGCAAAGAAAAAGACTCGCTTGGTTTTGTTGAGGTGCCTGCGAAGGCCTATTACGGTGCGCAGACCGCGCGCGCGGTAGAGAATTTCCCCATCTCCGGCATGCGTGCTCATCCGCAGCTGATCCGCGCCCTGGGGATGGTGAAGCGAGCCGCCGCGGAAGCCAACAAGGAGCTGGGCCTGGTGGACGACAAGCGCGCGGATGCCATCATCCAGGCGGCCCAGGAAGTGATCGACGGCAAGTGGAATGGCGAGTTCGTGGTCGATGTTTTCCAGGCCGGAGCGGGCGTAAGCCTGCACATGAACACCAATGAGGTAATCGCCAACCGGGCCAATGAGATCCTGGGAGGAAAGCTGGGGGAGTACGCCCATGTGCACCCCAACGACCACGTGAACTACGGGCAGTCGACCAACGACGTCTTCCCCACTGCGATGCGCTTGGCCACGCTGCTGGCGCTGGATACGTTCTACCCGGTTCTGGACAATTTGGCAGCCACCTTTGCGGAAAAGGCGAAGGCGTTTCACCACATCATGAAGTCCGGCCGCACCCACATGCAGGATGCGGTTCCCATGCGCCTGGGGCAGGAGTTTGCGGCCTATGGCTTGGCCATCGAAAAGGGGCAGCAGTTCCTGGTGATGGCCTCCGGCACGCTGCGCGAGTTGGGGCTGGGCGGCAGCGCCGTGGGCACCGGCATCAACACGCATCCGGATTACCGGGTGAAAGCAATTGCCAATCTGGCCCGCATCTCCGGGCAGAAGCTGGTGCCGGCCGAGGACATGCGCTGGGCGATGCAATCCAATGCCTGCATGGCCGATGTGAGTTCGGCTTTGCGCGGTATTGCGCTGGAAACCATCCGGATTTCCAATGACATCCGCCTGCTTAGCTCGGGACCCAATACGGGCTTTGCGGAGATTTATCTTCCCAGCCTGCAGCCTGGGTCATCCATCATGCCGGGCAAGATCAATCCGGTGATCCCGGAACTGGCGGCCATGGTCAGCTTCCAGGTCATCGGCAACGACACGGCCGTGGCCTATGCCGTGCAGGCCGGGCAACTGGAGCTGAACGTGATGATGCCGACCATGGCCTACAACGTGCTGCAGAGCGTGACTATCCTGGGCAACATGCTGCGCCAGTTCGACCAGCATTGCGTTCGCGGGATTACGGCCAATGAACAGCGCTGCCAACTCTACGCGCAGAGCACGGTGTCGTTGGCCACGGCGCTGAACCCCTACATCGGTTACGCCAAGGCGGCGGAGATCGTGAAGGAGTCGGTGGCCACCGGGAAAGTCGATCATCGACATCGCCCGCGCCAAAAAGCTGCTCACCGAAGAAGAAATTGCGGAGATCCTGGACCCGGTCAGGATGACCGAGCCGCAGTATCCCGCTGCGAAGCGGCAAAAGAACGCGACAAGCCGTACGCCTGAGCCGCCTGACGGGTGGTCTGTTCCTCGAGCTTAGCCGATAAAGCACGTGTGCAGCCTCGAGGCGGTCATAGTTTCTGGTGGTCCGACAGTGAAAGCCGCAACGATCCGGCATCCGCTGGTGGAAGTTCGGCTTAGTCACCTGAAACATCGCAGCAAGACCGCTTCATACTGGCGCCCGAAATCGATACACGAGGCCAGCGGTGAAGCCAAGATTCTTCACCTGCGCACGTGCCGCCGAAAGTCGTCAACCAATAGCCTGGTTGCATCCGTACAGCGAGCCCAGGACCGAGGTTGTAGTCGACCGGCACACCGGCCGCCAGGCTGAAGTTGGTTCCGCTACTCCAAAGTCCGATCAACGTGCCGGGAAACCCGGCACTGTTTGCCATTGAAGTTGCCCTTGGCCCCACCCACCAGAACCTGGCCGCTGATGGCCCAGTGCTCCCTGCGCACGAGGCGATACTGCGGCCCCGCCATGAAGGTGTACTCGCTGATGCTGGGCTTGAAGATGTTGTATGGATTGGGGGTGATGAAGGCGGTTCCGTAATAACCGCGCAAATCCACCGTAATCCCCAGGCGCGGCCAGAAATAATCGGTGACGCCCCCATTCCAGGCCGATTCGTTGATGTGCTGGAGCGGGCCGCCCGGCCGGAAGCGGGTGTAGCCACCCCCTCCATAGACCTCAAACTTGTGGCTGTAGGTATCCTGAACAACGCGTTGGGTTCGCTGCCGGCGGCGTGCGCGTATCCTCGCCTGAGCCTCCTGGGCCAGGCGAATCTGATTTTGCTGCGGATTCTCCGGCTGCGCCTGAGCCGGCGGCTGAGGCCGGGGTAGGGTTACCGCTGGGATTCTGCGCCATGAGCCCTGATACCGCAAGAATGAATCAAAAAAAGAAGCGGATACACTTGGCATCCAAAACGCTTGCTATGATGCATGAACCTGAAAGCCTCCACTGCCTGCCGCCCTGGGCGAAGAAAATACGCTTGATGTCCTGGTTAGTATTAGAGCATTTTCACTTTTAATGTGGTGTAGTGGACGGTGGTTATGTGCAGCCGTTGGTTGATGAGGCACTTCCATCCTTACGCGGGCCCTGCTCCTGGAGAAGCATTCCTGGCAGCCGCGAAAAAAATGAGGCGAACAAAATGAAAGTTTCGTTGTCGGGCTGCTGATCGGCTTGCTGATTCCACCATTAGCGATCTGGGCTCTATCTCACGGCCGGCAGTCCCCCAGTCGCCACCAGCGACGCGCCTTTTCCCTTCGAGGGCAGGATCGTCCACCTTCCCCTGCACGCGCGCATCGAACGCGAGATGGTGAAGACGCCACCCGGTCGAAGCCAGCCCCACCAACCTGGAGATCGGCGCCCACATCTACCGCCAGCAATGTGCGGCCTGCCACGGGCTCTATGGGCTTCCCGCCGGCTTCGCCAAAGGTATGTATCCCGGAGGCGCCTCAGCTTTGGGAACCGCACCGCGACGGAGTCGTCGGCGTCAGCGACGATCCACCCGGGGAGACATACTGGAAGGTCGCCAACGGCATCCGGCTTTCAGGCATGCCCGCCTTCAACCATGTTCTGAACCAGACACGAGATGTGGCAAGTGTCGCTGCTGCTGGCAAACGCAGATAAGCCGCTACCCCCTGGCGTCCTGACGCTGTTGAAACAGCCGCTGAATCCTGATCCCGGGGCACAGCAATAGCACAAGTCCGGGTTTTCGATGCCGTGCCCCTTTCCCTACTTGAGGGAGTAGGTTAAGCCGGCGGTGAACTGGAACGAGTTCTTCTTGCTGCCGGCGGCAGGGTCGTTCAGGAAGTTGTCCTGCGTTCCCACGGTGAAGCCGAAGCGCTTGTACACGGGGAACAACAGGCCCGCAGTGGCCAGTGCGGAATAGGCGTTCGTGATGATTGAACGCCGGCGTGACCAGCGCCGTCTGGTTGAAGACCAGCCCATGGGGCAGCTTCAACATGTAGGTGTCGCCGAAGTCGGCTCCCACCAGGTTCTTGCTGGGGGTGAGCGGAGGAGGAGGCAAAATGCCGGGGGTGACGAAGTATTGCTGCTTCTCGTAGTGTATGTCGAACTTCACATCCAGTTCCTGCTTCGGACTCTTGATGCACGGTGTATCCCACGCCGCCTCCGTAGGATTGCTGCAGATTCAGGCCTTGGGAGTAATTGTGGTCCAAAGCCGCATCCACCAGGAAGTAGAAGCGCGGCGAGAAGTACCAATCATGCTCAGCATCGCCGTGAATGATGTTGGTCTTGGTGCCGTCGCGTTGCCGGGCTGGGAGACAGACCCGTAGGCTCCGGTGAAGTCGAAGGTAGTGCGGTTGCGCGGGTCAAGCCAAGTTACGGTGGGAATCGTCCTTACCAGCGCTGCGGCGCCGGTAAAGCCGCGGCTGTTCTGTGTCGCCTCGACCAGACGTAGCTCCAGCGGTCAACGAGCCATTCCAGCCGTAGCCGAAGCCGGGATTCCTGTGCACTTCTTTGCCGTAAGTATCCTCGTCGATCATGTACTGGGCATTCTTCACCGGAATCTCTTTGGTTGCCCCACCCGTGGCAGTAGTCACTTGGACCTGGTCGTCCTGAACCTGGACGCTGCCCTGGGCGACATCCGCGTCAGGGGTCTTGCGGGTGACATGCTGGCCCTGCTGAATCACGGCGAACTTCTGCGAGGAGTGAATGGACTTGATCTTGTCCCAGGTCACGATCACATCCCCCGCGATGTCGCTGTGAAAGGTCACGCTGCCACCGATCTCGCGCAGCAGCTTGCCCGTCAGCTGATCGCCGTTGGTGAAGAAGATGACATCCGGAGCGGGCGCGGCGGGTTTGCCGGCAGCTCCACTCTGGGCGCACAGTGGCAAGGCGAAGACGAGCCAAGAGGGGGACCACAACGGCAAGGCGAGCAGGAAGAGTCGCGAAATGAGACGGCTCGGCGAGTCTGGCGTTGAGACATAGGGGATGGGACCTTCCTCGAGAGATAGGTAGCGCAAGAACCATTGGCGCTACGTGGTAACGGACGGGGCCGCGAATCCGGATGCAATTGGGTAAGAATTTTGATGCGAACATGCCGAAGACGTGAGACCGAAGCGCGTGGAAAGCCTCTCAACTGGTTGTGAAATGGCGTGCGCAATCGGACCGCCACCGGCTGACTTTGGCAGGAGCGCTAGTCGGCATCAGGACCTCTTGCACTGTAACACTGGATTGTAGGCAGCCATACCCGTAAAATCATCTATGTGGCGATTACCAGGAATCAAGCTCTCGACTATTTTCGCTCCGATGACCTCATCGGCCTGGGCATGGAAGCAGATGCGCTTCGGCGCAAGCTGCATCCCGAGGGCGTGGTTACCTACATTATCGATCGCAACATCAACTATACAAATTTTTGTACCGAGTACTGTAGCTTTTGTGCCTTTTACCGGCCCCTCAAGGGCAAGCTCGCCGCGGAAGGCTACATCCTCGACTTCGAAACCATCTACCAGAAAATCGCGGAAACGGTGGAGATGGGCGGGACCGGCGTGCTGATGCAAGGCGGCTTGCACCCCGACCTCAAGATCGAATGGTTTGAGCGTTTGCTCAAAGGCATCAAGCAGCGGTTCCCGCAGATTTGGCTGCATTGTTTCTCCGCCTCGGAGATTCTGGCCATCGCCGAGTACAGCAACCTCTCGGTGCGGGATACCATCGCCCGGCTGCGGGATGCAGGCCTGGACTCGATTCCCGGGCGGCGGAGCCGAAATCCTGGACGACGAGGTGCGGCACCGCATTGCACGGCTGAAGTGCTCCACCCAGGACTGGGTCAATGTGCATCGCACCGCCCATGAGCTCGGCATGCGTACCACGGCCACGATGATGTTTGGCGTCGGGGAAACCTTCGAGCAGCGCGTCAACCACTTTGAGCAGGTGCGGCGGTTGCAGGAAGAAACCGGCGGCTTTACGGCCTTCATTCCCTGGAGCTTTCAGCCCACGAACACCGCCCTCGGGGGGCGCAAGTGGGATGAGGCGACCTCCGTCGAGTACCTGAAAGTACTGGCGATCTCACGCCTCTACCTGGACAATGTGGAGAACGTGCAATCGAGCTGGGTCACGCCAGGGACTGAAGGTGTTGCAGCTTGGCTTGCGCTTCGGCGGCAACGACGTGGGTTCGGTGATGCTCGAGGAGAATGTGGTCAAGGCCGCTGGAACCTCGAACCGCACTACGGAAGAAGAGCTGCGGCACGTCATCCGCGGCGCCGGCTTCAGGCCGGTGCAGCGGGATACGCTTTACACCACCTATTTTCTCAATTGATCCTACGCCGGCGAAGCAGCATCGAACTCACGTGAGATGAGCATCTTAGAGTACTATCAGAGTGACTGTGATGTGGTCATAGCATCTACGTGCAGCCGTTCTTTGAGGAAACGGTTGCGCAGAGAGCGGTTGCTCCTTACACCAACTCTGATAATGCTCTAGCGAACAATCTGGATACGTGCGGAGGCTGCGCCCTGCTGGCAATGATTGCTGATCAGCTTAAGCGATTTGCCGGTTGCGGCCCTGCGCGTTGGCGCATGGGGCCGGCGTCTGGCTGATTTCTCCGCAGCACGGTCTGCAGCACTATTTCCGGACGCATTACGCGGATCAGACTTTCGAGCATCTGTATCGCTGGAACCCTTTTGACACCGCCTCTGCTGATTCCCTACTTCGTCGTGATGGTGGTTCTTGCCTTTTATGGCATCCATCGCTACCAGCTTGTTTACCGCTATTACAAGCACCGCAAGAATGCCGCGCAGGAGCCCGAGTCGCATTTCGCGGAGCTGCCCGCGCATCACCCTGCAGCTCCCCATCTTCAACGAGCAGTTCGTCATCGACCGGCTCATCCAGGCCTGCTGCGACCTGGATTATCCGCGGGACAAGCTGGAGATCCAGGTTCTGGACGACTCGACCGACGACACCGTAGAGGTCGCCCAGGCGGCCGTCGAGCTATATCAGTCCCTGGGACACAAGATCGCCTACATTCACCGGACCGATCGCCATGGCTTCAAGGCGGGAGCGCTGCGAGAGGGCTTGCGCGTGGCAACGGGCGAGTTTATCGCCATCTTCGATGCCGATTTTGTGCCGCCCAGAGGATGGCTTATGCAGGTTGTGCATCACTTTGCCGATCCGAAGATCGGCATGGTGCAGACGCGCTGGACGCATCTCAACCGCGACTACAGCTTCCTTACCCAGGTCGAGGCCATTCTGCTCGATGGCCACTTCGTTCTCGAGCACGGCGGACGCTCGCGCACCAACGCCTTTTTCAATTTCAACGGCACTGCCGGCATGTGGCGCCGCACGGCGATCGATGAGATCGGGCGGCTGGCAGCACGACACGCTGACCGAAGATACCGACCTGAGCTATCGGGCGCAACTGAAGGGCTGGAAATTTCGCTATCTGCAGGATGTCGAGTGCCCGGCCGAACTGCCCATCGAAATGACCGCCTTCAAGACGCAGCAGGCGCGCTGGGCCAAGGGCCTGATCCAGACCTCGAAGAAGATACTTCCCGTGATCTTCCGCAGCGATGCGCCCTTCCACGTCAAGCTGGAAGCGTTTTACCACCTGACGGCAAACATCAGCTATCCGCTTATGGTCGTGCTCTCCACGCTGCTGATGCCGGCGATGATCATCCGCTTCTATCAGGGATGGTTTCAAATGCTGCTGATCGACGTTCCGCTTTTCATGGCCTCGTCCTTTTCCATTTCCTCTTTCTACCTGGTTTCCCAAAGAGAGCTGTTTCCCGGGAAGTGGTATCGGACGTTTTTATACCTGCCCTTCCTGATGTCTCTCGGAATCGGGTTGACGGTCACCAATACCATCGCGGTGATGGAGGCGCTTTTCGGAATCAAGAGCGCTTTTAAGCGCACCCCCAAGTATCGGGTGGAAAAGCGCGGCCAGAGAGCCGCAGGCCAGCAAGTACCGCAAGCGTCTCGGCATCGTTCCCTGGATTGAGCTGCTGTTCGGCTGCTATTTTGTTCTGACGATCTGGTATGCCATCGTCAACGAGAACTACTTCACCGTGCCCTTCCTGCTGCTCTTTGTGTTGGGCTACTGGTACACCGGCCTGATGTCGCTGCTGGAAGGCAGATTCGACCGCTTCCGCATGGGAGGCAACGCGGAAGAATCCTCGCCCAAGCCCTTCCCTGTGGGCGTGTAAGAGCAGTTATCCGCTCCATGTTATCAGTTCCGCTATCAGCCGTCCCGACAGACTGCATTCCCCAGTCTCTTGAATCACTCTGTCATCTACCAGCAAAACCTAAATTTTGTCATCGCGGATGCGAACCCCGGATTCGCAGCGATCCTGCGCTACCAACGGAACCCGAAGGTGATCGGAATCATGCCGAACGTGCCTTTCCGACACTGGTCGCGGTGCCCGGCTTAGCGTCCACCCAGACGTAGCGCGCCTCGGCGTAAAACTTCGCCTTACCGTCCGCATTCGGTTTGAAAGTGACGCCGCTGCCGATATTCACTCCGCCCTGGTTGCTGGAGTAATGGCTGAGCAATTCGTTACCATACTCCGGATAGCAGCCGAAGTAGCTGCAATAATCTCCTTCATAAACCGATTCGGTAAAGCTCGTGAGCCTGCGATAAAACCCTCCGCCGCCGGTTACGTATCCGCCAATGCGTCCGCTGGTCTTGTAGTAGAATATGGGATCCAGAGTCAGCGACCAGACGTGGATATTTCCCTCCGGCTCACCCACGTTGGTCAGGGTGCCGGACGGAATCGCGCCGCAGTTAAAGCCGTATTCGGCCAGGACGCCTATTCTGTCGTTGAAGTTCCAACCGCCGCCCAAATTAATGCTATTGCCGACAACCTGCCAAGTCTTGGTATTACCTAACGGCCGTTGAAGTCCTGCGCCCGCTTCAATCGCCAGGTGGTCCGTGAAGGAGTTTTTATGGTGGGCATTGTAGCCCCCTCTGGGATATCCGCCCTGGTTGGGATATCCGCCCTGATTGGGATACTGATCCTGCACCAGAGTCTGAATTTGATCATGATTATCCGCGCTCGAACTGTATTGCGCGAGGACGGAGGGAACCAACAACCACGAGGAAAGCGCCGCCACTATCATTGCAAACCGAGGGAATGAACCGGACGCGACAACATCTTGAAATCACCCATGGGAGATAAAATTTTAGAGATCACGAGAGGACCTCTAAACTGTTAACCCATAAGTGACGCTTTTGACTCGCGGAAGGATGCACGCGACCAGCCAAAGCGAACCTTGCCAGGGACATTTTTTTTTACGGCCTGAAACCAGGATGGCGAGGCCCTGCCGCCGGTTACGGCGACAAGGCCCGTTTTCGCGCTTTATTGGATGTCGAACTGCTCCGGATGCAGAGCGGGATCGCTCTTGACGATGATCGTCTTGCCGCTCATCTCTTCCAGCTCATTGAGCCACCGGGCATTGTTCCCTTTCAGTGTTTTGACGACTTCCGGATGCACGCGGAGCAAGACGTCGCGGCGCTCCAGATGCCGCTGCATCTTGCGCATCTCGACATAGATTTCGTTGCATACGGTCGTCGGGCTCTTGACCATGCCGGTGCCGGCGCAGATCGCGCACTGGATGCACAAGGTGCGCTCCAGCGACTGCTTCACCCGCTTGCGGGTAATCGCGACCAAACCAAAGTCATTGAACTGAAGAACCTTGGACGGAGCCCGATCCAACTTGAGCTCGTCTTCGAGGGCCTGCATCACCTTGTTGCGATTTTTGCGCTCATCCATGTCGATGAAGTCGATCACGATGATTCCGCCCAGATCGCGCAGACGAATCTGGCGGACGATCTCCGGGATGGCGTCGAGATTTGTCTTGAGGATGGTGTCTTCGAGACGCGCCGTCTTGCCGACATACTTGCCGGTGTTGATGTCGATGGCGACCAGAGCTTCGGTCTGATTGATGACGATCGATCCGCCGGACTTGAGCCAGACCTTGGACTTGAGGGCCTTGCTGATCTCTTCCTGAATGCCGAACTGCTCAAAGAGCGGCGTCTCTTTGGTGTAGAGCTTGACGCGCCGCACCAGCGAGGGCTGGAAGCGGTTCAGGAAGCGAACGATGCGCTCGTATTCGGATTCGTTATCGACCCAGATGGTCGAGAAGTTGTCGCTCACCTGATCGCGGAAGATCCGCTCCACCAGATTCAGATCGTGATAGATCAGCGCCGGAGCCTTGGCTCGTCGGCCGACGCTGCTTGATCTCGGTCCAGAGGCTGATGAGGAAGCGAATATCCGCGCGCAGATCGTCTTCGCTCGCGCCATCGGCGGCGGTGCGAACGATGAAGCCGCCACCGACTGTTCCCTTTTCGCTGATGAGGATCCGCTTGAGGCGCTGGCGCTCCTCGTCGGAGGAGATCTTGCGCGAAACCCCGACATGGTTCACCGTCGGCATGAAGACCAGAAAACGGCCGGGGAGCGCGATATGACTGGTGATGCGCGCACCCTTTTTCGCAATCGGCTCCTTGGCGATCTGCACCAGAATCTCCTGGCCCTGCTTCAGGAGCTCGCTGATGATCGGCAGTCGCTGGTCTGGGCAGTTTGCCGGCGTCCGTTGTGGCGGCGGCGTCCGTCGTTGCGGTTGCCGCGGCCTCCGCGACGCTGATCGTCGCGTGGGCGGCGAGCCGGCTGCCCCGGGGCGGCTGCCACCGGCGCTTCCCCGCCTTCCGCTTCCTCCGCCTCGTCGGCAAGTTTGTCCTCGAGCTCATCCTCTGCCTCTTCCTCTATCGTCAGAGCGGATGCGTCGCCATTGGTGCGCTGATCGATATGTGCGTCGCGCACCATTTCGCCGATCTGGCCCCCGGCCGAAACCTCCTGGTCGAGCGTCTCCTCTTCCATCTCCTGCAGGTCGTGGTCTTCGCTGTCGGCGTAAAGCGGCGTGAAGTCATATTCTTCTTCTTCCGCTACTTCTTCTTCTTCCACCAGCCCGGTCTCCGGCCCGGAGGCGTCAAAGTCCTCCTCCAGTTCGTCGAAATCCGTCTCCAGCTCCACCTGCCCCGGGTTGGGGCGCGGCAGGCTCATGGCTGCCCGCTTCCGGGTGCTCGTGCAACGGCCGCACCTCAGCGGCAAACTCAAACTCCGGAATGGAGGGATACTCTTCTGTTTCGGGAGCAAACTCCTCCTCGACTGTGGCTGAGGAAGGGGCGGCAAAGCGAAATTCGCTCGGCGCGGATGGATCGACACGATAGGAGGCGGAAGCTTCTTCAGGCTCAAACTCGACGGCCGCTACTGCTGGGGAATCTTCCACCGGGCTGATCTCGACCTCTTGCGTCACTTCATGAGCGGCTTCGTACGGCTGAACTTCACCCAGCTCGAGCGAGGCAGGCTCTTCCTGGGCAAGCGGAGTCTCTTCCTGCAGGGCGGTCTCCGGCACCTGGGCAGAGGCGGCCGGACTACTCGGGAAAGAAGCAGGCGCCTCGTCACCGGTACCCCGATAGCGGGAGATGGACTCGCCGGGGAGCAACCCCCCACCGTTCCATTGGAGCGGCGTCTGGATCAGCGTGGAAGGCTTCGAGGTGATGACGTTGGCCCGATGTTGCGGCTCACGGCTCTCGGCCTGCGGCGCAGGCGTCTTGGCAGTCTGACCGCCATACTTGGAAAGCGACTCTCCCGGCAGAGCGAACCCGGCCGTGGGCCGCCTGACCCCCAGGTCTTCCTCGACGGGAGCGGTTGGCGCCACGGGCACTTCCGTGCGGGCCATTTCTGTGCGGGCTACGCCTGGCGGCTCCTGAGTTGCCTGCTGGCCACCGCCCTGTCCCCCCTGCGGCCGGAAGCCCTTGCGGCGGCCACGGCGGCCCCGCCAACGCCGGGTTCCGTCTTCAAACTCTCCTGCGGGCGCCTGGTTGGCGGAGGCCGCGCTTTCCGAAGCGGGACTTACTGGTGCAACGCTTGCAGCACGCTGCTGACGGGATTCACGATTTTGGGACTCACGGCCCTGGTTCCCGCGCGGCCTGTGGCGCCTCCTGCTCGGCCGTTCGCCGGGATGCGCTCGAAGTCGGCGGAGTCTTCCTGCTCCTCCATAAAATCGGTGACGTAGAGAAAGGCGTCCCGCTCCAGTCCCAGATCGACAAATGCAGACTGCATCCCGGGAAGCACGCGAGTAACGCGGCCCTTGTAAATGGAGCCGGCGAGGGTGTATTCGTTCTCGCGCTCGTAGTAAACCTCGGTAAGTTGTTCGTCTTCAATGATGGCCAGCCGCGTCTCATGCGGCGTGCTGGAAATACAAATTTCTTTCGACATGCTGCCTCTTCCTGTCCGGCAGGTTTAACCTGGCGGACGGCCGGCGCGGCAGATCAGAGGGGAAACTCTCCCGCTCCCGGAATACCGGGAAGGATTAGGTCAGAGAAAGCCTGGGCAAAGACGCTTAGTCCAAGGGATGGACTCAAGCGAAATTCTTTGTGCGGGGATACCGGTACAGCGACGCGGGTCACCGATGGGATCGGCTCTCTGTTCCGGCGGGCATTCCGAGGCTGTCCGGGCGCAAAGAGTCTGTGACCACTTCAGCCTTGTTTTCAGGCGGGGCCGTTACCCTTCTCTGCGAGCTCATTCCTAATCCTGCCCGGCCCGGTGATTCACCTGGCCGGCTTATCTAAAACTCTAAGTTTATTGACACTGCCTGCAATGCAGCTTGTCTGTAGGCCGGAAACCCTGGCCCTAGGCCAGCTGCTCTAATTCACAAATCGGCTCATGCGAACGTTCATCACCATGCCCAGAGCCAGAAAAGTGAACAGCACCGAAGATCCCCCGTAACTCATTAAAGGTAAAGGGATTCCCGTGACCGGCATCAACCCGATAACCATTCCGACGTTGACTGCAATCTGAAAGATCAGCACTGCGACCACGCCCATGATCAGGAACGTACCGGACAGGTCTGCGGCTGTCTGAGCATTTTGAATCAAACGCATCAATATGAGAAAGTATATCAGCAGTACAAAAACGGCGCCGACGAAGCCGTGTTCCTCGCAAAAGGCGGCAAAGATAAAGTCCGTATAGGGAATGGGCAGAAAATCCCCTTGCGTCTGCGTGCCTTTGGTGGCCCCCCTCCCCCAGACGCCTCCGTCGCCCACGGCGATGAGCGATTGCTTCACCTGGTAGCCGCTGCCCCTGGGATCGGTGTCCGGATTGAGGAAGCTGGTGAGCCGTTGCTTTTGGTACGGCTTCAACCCCTTGGACCAGACCGGAACGACCAGGATGAGACTGGCGACGGTGAGAATCAGCCCCTGCTTCCACTGCAGACCCCCCAGGAAGAGCCCGATGAGCAGCACCGGAATGTAGGTCAGCGAGGTCCCCAGGTCCGGCTGCTTGAGAACCAGCAGCATGGGCACGCCGACCAGAAGCCCGGCCTTGAAGATATCGCTCCAGGTAAGCTCCTTGCCGGCCAGGTTGGAGAAGTACCGGGCCATGGCGACAATCAGCACCAGCTTGACCCATTCCGATGGCTGGAAGTGGATGCCGCCGGGAAGCTTGATCCAGCGCCGCCCACCCAGGACCTTAGTTCCGACGATAAGCACCGCGACCAGCGAGACCAGGCAAAAGCCATAGACCCAGTGGACCGCTTCAAGCAGCCGGTGGTAGTTGATGAGCGAGAAGATGAACATGGCCACCAGGCCGCCGATCAGCCAGAAGACCTGCTTGGTTTCAAACCCGACAAACTTGGTATGCAGGGTGGCGCTGTAGATCTCAAAGATGCTGATGACCGAAAGCAGCAGGACCAGGCCCAGGAGCAACCAGTCGAAATCGCGAAATGAAATAAATCGCCGCATGCCGCTCCGTCTCCCTAGTGCCGTACCGCAGCCACTTGGCTGGCGCCGGCCGCCGGGCCGGGCTTTCGTTTGCCACCCGACGGCGGCGGCAGCAGGAAGTGCCCGCCATGAAGCGGCTCTCCTCACCCGCCTTCATGGTCCTTGGAGGCGGTTGTGACCGGCGCCGAGCCGGCTCTCGCTCCTCCCTGTTCCGGAGGCTCGGACCAGACCGCGCCAACCTCCACCGGCGAGGGCGCCTTGGCCTCCTGGAGATTGTTGTCCAGGCGCCGCTGCTTGTCCACGTATGCCTCGATGACCTGCGCGGCCAGCGGCGCCGAGGCCGCTCCCCAGCCTGCCGTGCTCCCATAAAACCACGACCACGATGTCGGGATTCCGTCGCGGCGCAATCCCGACGAACCATGCATTCGGCCGCTCGGCGACATCTTTCGCGATGCTCTTCATGCCGGCGCTGTGGTTTACCACCTGGGCCGTGCCCGTCTTGCCCGCAAAATCGATGTCGTCCAGGTGCGCGCCGATGCGCGGTGCCGGTGGTCGTGGCCGCCGCCATGCCATCGGTGATGGTCTCCCAGTTCGCCGGATCGATGGGAACCGTCACGTCGCCTGATGCCGGGAAACGAGTCGTACATCGCTTTGCGGTATTCCGCCGGCAGCTGCGCGGGAACAACCACGTGCGGACGCTTCAACACGCCTCCGGAGGCAATCCCGCCAACGGCGCGCGCCAACTGGATGGGCGTAACCGCTACCGCGCCTTGCCCAATACCGACGGAAATGGTCTCGCCGGCATACCACTTCTCGTGGAAATTCCTCATCTTCCACTCTTCGGAGGGAACCGTGCCGCTCACCTCGCCGGGCAGATCGATGCCGGTCTTTTGCCCCAGTCCCACCTCGTGCGCCCAATAGGCAATCTTCTCGATGCCCAGCTTTTGCGCCAGAGTAGTAGTAATAGGTGTCGCACGACAGGGGAATGGCGTTGCTGAATATCGACATGTCCATGCCGCTCGATCGCAGGCGAAAAAGTGGCCGTAGAAGTTGGCGCCGCCCTGGCAATCGACGTTGCATAGTTTGCGCCGCATCCTCCTGCAATCCGGCCAGCGACATGATGATCTTGAAGGTCGATCCCGGCGCAAGCTGCGCCTGGATCGCCTTGTCCATCAGGGGGTGATGCGGATCGGTGATGAGCTTGTTCCATTCGTCGCGCGATACGCGCACGGAAAAATCATTGGGGTCGAAGCTGGGCCGTGAAACCATGGCGAGAACTGCGCCGGTGTGCGGATCCATGGCGATGATCGCTCCGTTGCGGTCACCCATGGCCGCTTCGGCCGCGCGCTGCAGGTCGAGATCGATGGTCAGCTTCAGGCCTTGCCCGGGCACGGCGGGTTCCCTGCCCAGCACGCCCACCTGCCGCCCGTGGCTATCCACGATGATGTCCTGCGAGCCGTCCTGCCCGCGCAGAAGTTGATCGTAGGACTGCTCGACTCCCGATTTGCCCACCACATCGCCGGGCTCGTAGTAGGCATAGCGCGGGTCGTTCAACATGTCGTCGCTCACTTCGCCGACGTAGCCGATCAGGTGGGCGGCGAAGCCGTTGCGGGGATAAAGCCGCCGCTGCTCGTCGATTGTCTCCAGTTCGGGAAGCTCGTCGCGATGCGCCTCGATGAACTCCTCCTCATCCGGAGTGATGTCCTGCTTGAGCGGAATCGGCTGATACTTGGGCGCGGCGCATAGTGCTCCAGCGTGCTTTCGAGCTGATCGACGGTCATGTGCAGCCCGCGGGCAATCAGGGGGAAATCCGCGCGAAGATCGCGCCCCTGCTCGCGGATCAGAAAACAGGAGACCGAGGGATAGTTGTCCACCATAAGACGGCCCTCGCGGTCGAACAGCTTGCCGCGGGGAGCCAGGATGGGCACCTTGCGGATACGGTTCTGCTCGGCCAGAGTGCGGTAGTTTTGCGCTCCGACGACCTGCAGCCGCCACAGGCCGGAGAGCAGCACGAGCAGAACGTGCCACGATCGCGTACTGCACGATCGTGAGCTTGAATGCCGGCGTTTTCTCTTCCCGATTGACCATGATTGATAGCTTCTCCCAGCCGCTCGGCTTGTTCTAGTCCCGCGGCCTTACGCGGTCCAGCATATCGAAGAAAAAGACACCCACGATAGAGTTGATCACCGCCTTGATCACCTCATGCAGCCAGTTTGTCGCAAGATCTAGCGCCAGCATGTGATGCATGATGAAGAGGTAAATCGCGATGTTCAGCAAGGTGAACGTGAAGTTCATCAGCAGCCGTGTTCCCGGATTCTCAACGTCTATCTTGACCCCCAGGGAGGCGGCGAAAAAACCGACGACGCACTGCGAGATTCCGTTGATTCCCAGGGGACGGTTGGTCAGCGCATCCTGAATCAACCCGATGGCCGCGCCGGTTACGGTTCCGGCGATCGGATTGCGCCAGCCTACGGCGAAATAAATGGTGACCAGCAAAGGCAGGTCGAGAATGTCGAACTTGGGGATGTAACGGGGGATCAGGGCCTGCAGAAAGATCGCCAACAACGGGACCAGCACCACCACGAGCAGGGGATAGCGCTGTACATCCAGCTCACGGCGCGCTGCTATGCCAACATTGCCATTAGTGGGGGGGCCCCCCATCTCCAGCAGATGCTGGTGGGTCGGCGCTGGGCTCAGCAGTGGGGACCCCTCCAGCCGGTTGGTCCGTGGGTGGGGCCTTGGGCGCCTTCGGCTTAGCTGCCGGATGAGCCGTGCCGGGTGAAGCCTCCTGTCCCGGAACTGCGGGGCTGGTGGCTGGATGATGGGCCGGAGGCTTTACGGAAACCCCCTGCGCCGCCTCATCGCCGTTCTGTTCCGTGCTCCGGGCGCTCGTCTTGGGCGTTGCGGGCTTGCCATCGGCCGTGTTGCTGACCTGCCGCTGGGCGGCCGGCTCCGGCGCATATCGGGGATCGACAATTGCATGACCTGGGGTCAACTCGTTCGCCGGCGGCGTCGCATCGGGACTGTAATGATCGGCATGCAAGGCCGGGGGCGGGTGCAGCTTCGGGGGAGCGGCCGCAGCGGCGGCGGCAGCCGCAGCGGCGCCCTGTTGCTGGCCCTGCTTCGGGTCCACGACCGCGTTGGGATCGTTCAGGCCGGGGAGCCGCTCAGCGAGGATATCCGATGCCCGCCGTTGACTTGCGGCGGCCCCTTCGGCTGCGCTCTGGAGCCAGATCCTGCCGCTCCTTCTCCGGCATCTGGTCCGAAGCCTGGGTGATGACCAGCAACTCTTCGAGGTGACCGAGATTGGCGGCCGGCTTGATGATGATGTCCAGGTAAGGCGGGTTCTGGGTATCGGCGACCACCCGATCGACCACTCCCACCGGCAGCCCGCGGGGATAAATCTGGTCTCCTCCGCTGGTGATCACGCGTTCGCCCGGTTTGACCCGATCATCGGGAAGCATGTTGATGATCTGCGGCTGGCCCAATGCATTGCCGCGCAGTACTCCGCGCAGCCGCGTTGACTCCAGCAGCACCCCCGCTCCGCTGGTCTGATCCGAAATCACCAGCACCTGCGAGGTGTGCGCAAACACGTCCTTCAGCTTGCCCACGATGCCATCGGGGGTGATGACCGCCATGTCCGGCTTAAGGCCGTCCTTCGCACCCTTATCGATATACAGGACGCGGGATTGGTCGGTGCCTGAGGTGCCAATCACCTGGGTCGGCACGGTGGTGTAGATGTAGTGCTCTTTGAAGGCGAGCAATTGCTGCAGCCGCTGTCCCTGGCGGGCATCTTCGAGCAACGCTGCCTGTTCCAGCTGGAGACGGCCCACCTGTTCCCGCAGATCCTGGTTTTGCTGCCTAACGTGGCGAAGATCGAGATAGTTCGACCACAACCCGCGCAATCCGGTCCCGCTGCCGTGGATAACCTTTTCCGGTGGCGACATCAGACCGATGGCCCAATATCGTATCAACCGCACCGCCGGTGCGTCCGCGGAAGTAGGATTCGGCCTTCGAATCTGCACGGCCAACCCAATGATCTGGACCACCAGAACAGTCACCAGAAACAGGATGTTCTTATACCGGCTCAAAACAAGTCCATTGCTGCTTCCATGTGCTGGGCCTGAGGACCCTGCTATTCAAGCGGTTTCACAATTACCGTGGCCTCATCGGCGGATTTACCATTCCCGCGAACGCCCCGGTTTTAGGAGATCGACTGGCAGCCGCTGGTTTGGTTAGTCGATCTTGATCTTGCGCAGCAAACGGAAGTCACTGAGCATCTTGCCCGTGCCCAGCACCACACTGGCCAAGGGATCATCGGCAATCGAAACCGGCAGTCCGGTCTCTTCGCGAATACGCTTATCCAGATTTTTGATCAAGGCGCCGCCACCGGTCAAAACGATGCCGCGGTCGCTGATGTCGGCGCTCAGTTCCGGGGGCGTGCGCTCGAGCGCAACGCGAATGGCGTTCAGGATGGTCGAAATGCACTCGGTAAGCGCCTCGCGGATCTCGCTGTCGTCGATGGTGATCGTCTTGGGCACGCCTTCGATGAGATTGCGCCCCTTGATCTCCATGGTCAGCGGTTTATCCAACGGGTAGGCCGAGCCGATGTCGATCTTGATCTGCTCCGCCGTGCGCTCCCCGATGAGCAGGTTGTACTTGCGCTTGAGGTAGTTCATGATCGCTTCGTCCATCTGGTTGCCGGCCATGCGGACAGAACGCGAATAGACGATGCCGGAGAGGGAAATGACGGCGATATCCGTGGTCCCGCCGCCGATATCCACTACCATGTTGCCGCTGGGCTCGGTAATGGGCAGGCCGGCGCCGATGGCGGCCACCATCGCCTGCTCCACCAGAAACACCTCGCTCGCCTTGGCGCGATAGGCGGAATCCTCAACCGCACGCTTCTCTACCTGCGTGATCTCGGAAGGCACGCCGATCACGATCCGAGGGTGCACCAGCATCTTGCGGTTGTGCGCCTTCTGGATGAAGTAGTTCAGCATCTTTTCGGTGATTTTGAAGTCGGCAATGACGCCGTCCTTCATGGGCTTGATGGCGACGATATTGCCCGGAGTGCGGCCAAGCATCTCCTTGGCCTCTTTGCCAACCGCCTCCACCTCGCCGGTGTTCTTGTTGATGGCGACGATGGAGGGCTCATTGACCACGATGCCCTTGCCACGCGCATAGACCAAGGTATTTGCAGTGCCTAAATCGATCGCCAGATCGCTCGAGAAGACGCTGAACAGCGAACGCACACCGTGCGTCCGCGAAGAACGCGAATGGAAACCGTTTGATGACATGAATGCAGGACTTTTCCTGTCGAACCCGCCTTCATTGTACGGCCACGGTTGTATTCCTGCACCGCTACTCTTTTGAGTCTTTACCACCACTTTTAGGGCATAAGCCTCGTTTTGGGGCACTCCGCGAGCTGCGGCGCCGCTCGGCCCACGGCCTTGCTGCGCATGAGTTATCCTCGGAGGTTCACCAGGGAGAAGTGGAAATGACGACGAAGATTTACAAGAACCTGATCGGCGGCAAGTGGGTGACCGCGGAGAGCGGCAAGACTTTTCTCAATCACAATCCCGCCAATGTCGACGATGTAGTGGGAGAGTTTCAGGCCTCCGGCGAAGCGGACGTGGATCGAGCGGTGCAGGCGGCGCGGGCGGCCTATCGCCAGCTGGCGGCTGGTTCCGGCGCCTAAGCGGGGAGAGATTCTTTACCGGACGGGCGAGCTGCTGTTGCGGCATAAAGAGGATTTTGCCCGGCAGATGACGCGGGAAATGGGCAAGGTGCTGAGCGAGACGCGGGGCGATGTGCAGGAGGCGGCCGACACCGCCTTTTACATGGCGGGCGAAGGGCGCAGGCTCTTCGGCCAGACGACCCCTTCGGAGTTGCCCGACAAGTTCGCCATGTCCGTACGCATGCCGGTAGGCGTTTGCGGCATGATCACGCCGTGGAACTTTCCCATGGCCATTCCGTCGTGGAAGCTCTTCCCTGCCTTGGTTTGCGGCAATACCTGCGTGATCAAGCCGGCGGAAGATACTCCGCTGTCGACCATCAACCTGGTGGAACTGCTGCTCGAGGCCGGGCTGCCGGACGGCGTGGTCAACATCGTAACCGGCTTTGGTCCGGATGCCGGCGCGCCTCTGGTTGCGCATCCGGTGGTGAACGCCATTTCTTTCACCGGATCGAGCGAGGTGGGCGGATCGTCGGCCAGACGGCGGCCGGTTATTTCAAGCCCTGCTCGCTCGAGATGGGGGGAAAGAACGCGATGATCGTGCTCGAAGACGCCAACCTCGACCTGGCGCTGGATGGCGCTGTCTGGGGGGCCTTTGGCACCACCGGCCAGCGCTGCACGGCGACCAGCCGCATCATTGTGCAGAAGAGCATTGCCGGCGAATTTACCCGCAGGCTGGTGGAGCGAGCGCAGGCGCTGCGGGTGGGAGACGGCCTGGACGACCAGGTGGAGATGGGGCCGCAGATCAACCAGCAGCAGGTGGAGACCTCTGAGCGATACACCGCGATCGCGCAGAAGGAAGGCGCGCGGCTGCTGACCGGCGGGCGGCGCTTGAGCGGGGATGGGTTGGGCAAGGGATTTTTCTTTGCCCCGACGGTCTTTGCGGGAGTGGGCCGGAGATGCGCATCGCCCGGGAAGAGGTCTTTGGACCGGTAGTGAGCGTGATCGAGTGCGACAGCTTCGATCAGGCCATTGCCATTTGCCAACGGAATTCAATATGGGCTTTCGACTGCGCTCTATTCCCGCGATGTCAACCTGGCGTTCAAAGCGGTGCGCGACCTGGAGGCCGGCATTACCTATATCAACGCACCGACGATTGGCGCGGAGGTTCATCTGCCCTTTGGCGGAGTCAAGCACACCGGCAACGGGCATCGCGAAGGCGGCACGGGCGCGCTTGATTTCTACACCTCGTGGAAGGCGGTCTACGTGGATTACTCCGACCGGCTGCAGAGGGCGCAGATCGATACGGGCGAGTGATGACGATGAGAAGCGCGACCATCACTACTACGTCTATATCGTTGCCAGCCGAACGCGTGTTCTTGTATTGCGGAATTACCAACAGTATTGAGCGCCGAGCGGCGGAACACAGGACGGGGACTCATCCAGGATTCACGGCAGATTACCAGATGCGAGCGGCTGGTGTGGTTTGAACACTTCCAGTATGTGCGCAATGCGATCGAGAGAGAAAAGCAAATCAAGAACTGGACACGCGCAAAGAAAATTTCGCTGATCGAAGAGACAAACCCTTCGTGGGCTGATCTAAGCGAAGCGTGGGGGACGGAGACTGCAGATCCCTCGGCTTCGCTCGGGATGACAAAGGGTAGGGCTGGTCGCTGAGACTTTCGGTTGTGGGCGGAACAGGGAGCGTCCATCAGCCGATTAGGGATTAGGAGCGCTGTATGCGGTTCATACATTCCTGTAGTTCGAAAGGATAGCTCCCAGAGCGGCCGCTGGTGCATGCAGCTGCCCTCACCCTTTGTCATCCCGAGCGCAGCCGAGGGATCTGCAGTTCTCTTAACCAGCATCTCATTTCAGATCGAAGCTCCGCCCTCACCCTTTGTCATCCCGAGCGAAGCCGAGGGATCTGCAGTTCTCTTAACCAGCATCTGATTTCAGATCGAAGCTCCGCCCTCACCCTTTGTCATCCCGAGCGAAGCCGAGGGATCTGCAGTTCTCCTTAACCAGCATCTGATCTCAGATCGAACTCCGCCCTCCCCTTTGTCATCCCGAGCGTAGCCGAGGGATCTGCAGTTCCACTGTCCTCACCGCGCAGTCGAATGAGAGTCACCCGCAAACCGGAAAGTCTGCTTTGCTAGCATTCCCTTGCGAGGCAATTTTCTAAGATGATCATCGGCGTTCCCAAGGAAGTCAAAGACCATGAATCCCGGGTAGGCATCACACCCGCCGGCGTGAAGGCGCTCGTCGACGCAGGCCATACCGTCCTGGTGGAAACCCAGGCCGGGGATCTCTCCGCCTTTTCCGACGACGAATACCAGTCAGCAGGAGCCGAGATCGTCGGCTCGGCCCACAACGTCTGGGGCCTCGCCGACATGATCGTCAAAGTGAAAGAACCGGTGGAAAAAGAATATGGCTTCTTTCGCGAAGGCCTGGTGCTGTTCACCTACCTGCACCTTGCGCCCCTGCCCGCGCTTACCGACCGCCTGCTGGCCAGCAAAGTAACCGGCATCGCCTACGAAACCATCCGCGACCGCGCAGGCACTCTCCCACTGCTGACACCCATGTCCGAGGTGGCAGGAAGAATGTCCGTCCAAGTGGGCGCAACCTACCTGGAAAAGGAAAAGGGCGGCCGCGGAGTGCTGCTGGGCGGAGTGCCCGGAGTGCCGCCGGCCACCGTCTGCATCCTGGGAGGCGGCATCGTCGGCACCAACGCCGCCAAAATCGCGCTGGGCATGGGCGCAAACGTCACTATCGTTGATCTGAATCTCAACCGCCTGCGCGAACTCGACGATATCTTCAACGGCCGCGTCTATACTCTGGCCTCGAACTCCTATAACGTCGCCCGGGCGGTGCAAGGCGCCGACCTGGTCATCGGCGGCGTGCTGATTCCCGGGGCCGCGGCTCCCAGAATCGTGACCCGGCAAATGGTCTCCCGCATGAAGAAAGGCGCCGTCGTGGTCGACGTCGCCATCGACCAGGGAGGCTGCATCGAAACCGCCAAGCCAACCACCCACAGCGATCCCTCCTTCCTGGTCGATGGAGTGGTCCACTACTGCGTCACCAACATGCCGGCGGCCGTTCCTAATACGTCCACCCTGGCCCTCACCAATGCCACCTTCCCTTACGTGCTGCGGCTGGCGCAGCACGGCGCCGCAGCCGCGATCAAGGCCGACCAGGTATGTGCGAAGGAGTGAATACCTATGCCGGGCAACTCACCTATAAGGCAGTGGCGCAATCGCTAGGCAGGGAGTGGAAGCCCGTGCTCGATCTGCTGGATAGGCCGAGCTGCACCGGCAAGTCCTGAACGGACCCGCCGGTGCAGAGGGCGGTTATGTTACTGGGCTGGGGGTGCGCCGCGCCAGCGCCGCGCTGCGCTCCTGCATGCGTTCCTGCATCCGCTGTTGGTCCTGAGCATACTTCTGCTTCTGCGTGTCGTTCAAGATCGCCTGGATCTTGGTGCTCGAGTCCTCGCGAATGCTCTTCATCTTGGCCATCTTGTCGTCCCGGGACAAAGAGCTGTCCTCACGCAGCGCCTGCATCTGCTGCTGCTGGTTGGCAAGAATAGGCTTGATTTGGGTCTGCTGGTCCGCAGACAGGTTGTAGCGTTTGGTCATGCGCGCAACTTGTTCGATCTGGAGTCCATCTGCTGGCGGCCCATATTGACCGCCCCGTTGCTGGGCTGAAGCATCGGGAGCGGGGTTATCCTGCTGCGCAAAGGCGGCAGCCGAGCCAAGGGTAAGTCCAGTGGCCAAAAGACCACTGAGTGCTATACGGCATAACTGGTTCTTCATGGTGTTTCTCCTGCATATCTACCACAGTCATAAGAACACACAGTCCGGCGCATGGTTGCTGAAGACTCGAGGAGGTGATGCGCGTCAGCAATTTCGGCGGCATGGGCACCGGAGCCGAACGCAAACCGCAGGAAAGCAGCCCGCTGGCTGCGCCGGCGCCGGCAAGATAAGCATAAGCAAAGATCACCTGGTACTCGCGCTCTCCCGGATAAGAACAGATCTCGCAGCCGGGTTTGTACTCGAGCACAGGGTTCTCTTGCTGGCTTTCGATCCACTCTCTGGTCTGGTGCGGCGATAGCGTCAGAACTCTGTCTCGCCCTTGCCCGACGCCGGCTGATAAACGACCAGCGCGGCCATGTTCGTTGCCTGCATCCAGCAGGCTTCCGCCGGCTCCGTTCGATGCCCTCCACAGCCAGCGGCCCTGGAGCGCGCATACCAATGGGAGCTGGAGGGAACCGGCTCGGCCAGCCTGATCTCCCGGCCGGTGCGGTTGACCAGCATAAAACGAAAGCCCGGGCCCTGATCGCGACGACCGCGGAGAGATAACTTGCCGACAGGGTTACCCCGGAGCAGATGGGAACCGATCGCTGGGGCTTACGGCCCGTAGCCTGACCACACGATGGGCGAATAGCCAAGCGAGATAAGCCCGGCCGAAGCGGCAAAAATACGGGCCGGATTATGCTTTGCCGAGCTCAGGGGCATAGAGTGCGAATCATAAGTGTTTTTCCATGTGAACGATGGGAAGAGATAGGCCCGGGCCAAGCGGAACCTGGCGATGTTCCCCCTCGACGTAGCCCCGGGCGAGGTAGAGTGGCACTCCGGTGAGCGTGGCGCCCATCTCGAGGCGGCGGAAACCTGCGGCCACCGCAGCCGCTTCGCAGACCTCGAGAATTCTGCTGCCGATTCCGCGCCGCGCCCAGTCGGGATGTACGAAAAAGGCGCGTATCTTTGCCGCATCGTGTTGAGGATCGAGCAGAGCATCTTCGCGGCCGGCGCAGTGGTCACTTCCATAGAGCGTCTTGCGCTTGCTCCAGCCTCCGCAGCCGGCTATCACCAACCTGTGGCCCGGCAACCTCGGCATCAACCACAAAATAGGTGCCGTCCTCAATCAACTGGGTATCCACGCCAAAGACGCGCTTCCAGCGCCAGTTCCAGCTGCTCCGGCGTATAGTCCGCCGCCTGCAGGCCCAGGACGGAGGCACGTATCAGACTCCTGGAGCGCCGGGAACATCGGCGGGGACAGCTTGTCGGACGTTGAGGAGCATGACTTCGAATACTCGACCAGAATATTGAGATGCTCTCTCAGGCTCAGGGGACCGGAGACGAGGAGCCCGGCGCTTCTGCGTCGAACAGTAACAGGCCTGATAGCTGGCGGGATCAAGGGCCGCAATCGCACAGTCGAGGCTTCCGACGCCGTTCGCGGGCACCGGGTCGTGCGAGCTCGAGACATTGAGTAAGCGTTAACCACTGGGCACGGGCCTTCGGGTCGGTTCTGATCCGGTCGTAGATTTTTTCTAAGCTGCTCGCGTCCAACTGCGGGCTCTGCCATTCCTCGGCAAAGCTGTACTCCCGCATCCACTTGCCCGGAACCTCGCTCCGCGGCAGCCTGGAGGTTAGTCAGATAGTAGGTGGATTGGTCTGCCAGCCCACCCTCCGTCCCGAAGGTGACGACGCGAAAAGCGGGATTCTGGCCGTAGATGGGCGAGATGGGCGGATCGATCAGGACAAATTCCCCGCCGGTTGCACCGGCATGGATGACGCGAAAATCATCGGTGTGATCGTGGCCGGCAAAACTGGCCGTAATCGTAGCTTTGGTAGTCCCGCATGATGCTGTCGAAGCGAGAGGTCCAGACAGGCTTCCACATGGGGACGATCGCCTTGCTGCACAGGTCCTCCCAGGGAGCCTGCGCGCCTGCGACATTCGGCCGATACTGCATCATGGTCGAGTAGCCGTCGATCCCCGGAGGAATGTGGAGCATGAGCCACACCTTCTCGTGGGCTTGTCTGGCCTGGGCAAGATTTGACTCCAACCAGGTGAAGGTGCGGGCTGGCGGCTGTGGAGTCAACCTGCGAGCATGCGTTGGCGAAGTTTGCGGCATGATATTTGTTGGAGAAAAAGACGGAGTTCACGGAGAGGATGCGAACCCCGCGAATTGCCCGGGGCTGGACGGTGTAGCTGCCGAGAGCTTTCCAGTCGGCGGTAAACGGGCCGCCGGCTCGGGCCAGTTTTCGCGCCAGCTCTGCTGTATCGCTCAGAAATGGCCCATCGGCCTGGATGTCGTAGTCACCACACTCATCGTCATTGTTGCCGGGGGTTATCAGGATCTGCGACTTGTTGAATCGCTTGCGCAGCTCCCAGGCAAGAAATTCGACCGTCTTGAGCACAAAAGCGCGGTAGTGCTCTCGATCGCTGTCGTGCGTGGCCTTTGCATATGCCTGGGGAAATCCGTGGGCTAACAAGTCGCCCGTGATCATCACCAGGGCGGGATGCGGCAGCGTGGTACGCATGGCATCCAGGGCAGACTGCAGGAGCCACCAGTTGGTGTCCTGACCGTAGGGGCTATAGGCCGTCAGCTTGGACCGGTTGAGAATCGGCTCCCACTGGCGTGGCAGGGGCGGCGGCCAGATCCGCAACCAACGTGGGGTCCGCAAAGGGATTGAAGTGGAGATCGGAAGCGATCAGAAATTTCCGGGTAGGCTCGCGGGAAAAGGATTGCGGACTGCCGGCCAGAAAGACCATGACCACGAAGGAAGCCGTCAAGCGAGACGCTCGAACCGGTCTCATAATCGCCCGAATGAAGGGATGACCGCTTGCGAGACCCGCCCCAATGCGGGGCTCGTGTCGTATCCAACGCAAGACACCCATATATGAGACCGGTTCTCGTCTCATGCCCGGATGGATTTTCCTCTTAGCACACGTCTCCCCTGGAGCATTTTTACCATTTCTGTACTTCGATGGGATCAGCCGGGTCGCACACCACTCACTCTAACTTGCTCGAGCTGCCCACCAGAGTAAACACCGCCTCACCGGGCAGATCGAATTCTGCAATGCCGCCCCGCACGGACACGTCCTTTATTTTCTGACAATCGAGTTCCCGCGTGGTTTCAAACAGCTCCCAAGTGGTGGGCCCCGTGGTGTTCGGAGGCAACTCAATCTTGAAATGGTTAGGACCGCCTTCCTTCACTCCCACGATCACGAGAGAAGCCGCCGACGGGCCCTTGAATGCGGACACGGTGAGACCTGCGGCGTCGGTTGTGGCCCCAATCCGCCGCCAGCCCGGCCGCACGAAGTGGTAAAGCTGCCGGGTGGCGAAATAGCTCTTCTTGGCTGAATAGACATGACTACCGCTGCGAAACAGTCCGTAAAAACAAAGCCGCTTCGCGCACTCCTCGTAATCGTCAAAGGCGTCGAAATAAAATATAGCGCTGGCGCCTTGATTGAGAGCCGTCAGCGCACGCCGGTTGGCGGCCAGGGAAAACTGCTTCCACTGGTTCTCAAAGGTCTTATTCAGGTCGCTCAAGTCGCCGTATTCCGTCAGCCACACGGGAACCTGGGGATACTTGCTGGCTTTGACACGCGCCACCTGCGGCCCCACAGAGTCCTCACCGTAGGTGTGAAAGGTGAAGACTCCCACCTGTTTCATCAACTCGTCGTCTTTCAGGATGGGATCGGTGTAGTCGTTGGTGATGACGGCATTGTCGGCGACGGTTAATCGGATGTCACCCAGTCCCTCTTTCCGCAGCCGCAGCGCCACCGCATCCAGAACTTTCGGAGCCTCTTCGGGATCGATGCGCGGACCCTCGGGCGGATAGCAGTCGGTTTCGTTGAAGGGGCTGAAGTAGTCGAAATCGACATGCGCCTGGTTGCGCGCGTACTCAACCATGGAGACCACTTCCTCAGCGAACTCATCGTACATCGCGGGGCTCAAGTGCCCCTGCCGGTCAGCGGGAACGTTCTCCTGGCAAACCCGGTGCTTGGGTGGGGGTGCTTTGTCATCGGTCATCCAACCCGGCACCGGCCCCATCAGAGCGATCACCGGACGGATCCCCTTGGAGTTCAGATAACGTAGCCCTTTCCAGGTCGCCTCGAAAATCGGCGTCGAGTAACGATCGTTGTAATACTCCCAGTTCATAACATTGGGGTCGTCATTATCGTTCGTTTCCTCCCAGTTGCTATCAACAAGGTAGGGAACGACGCGGAACATCGTGACCCCAAGATCGTCAATCAGCTTGTCGAACATTGCTTTCTGATCGTTGCGGAAATAGGGACCGGTGAAATTGATGCCGAAGCCCTGAATCTGCTGATATTCCTGGCTGGGAGTAATGCTGATTCGCGCGTTTCCTTCACGGTCCTGTGCACTGGCTGACGCTACCATGCATGACACTGTCAAGACGGCGCACAAAATTCTTCGAGTCTTCGTCATCGTGCTCTCCCAGACTGTTCTTGTCTCAATATGCTTGAACAACAGTCTTAAACCAATTCAGAAGAGGAATTTCAGCGCTACTTGTCCGATGCGCGGATCATTGGCGTTAGTGATAATTCCAAATACGCTGCTATCGATATTGCCGGTTGCACCAAGAGTGGTTGGACCCGAGCCGCCGGCGTTAAATTGCGCGTGGTTAAAGATATTAAAAAACTCGAGGCGGAACTGCAGCACCCCCCAGTCCGTGATGTGGGTATCCTTTAATAGAGCCATGTCAAAGTTGTTGATCCCAGGCCCATGGAAGAACCGCGTCTTCGAGTTGCCCAGTTGTCCGAGAATTTCGGGAGTAAAAAGAGACGTATTGAAGTAGGGATTGCCGGAGCGCGGATTGGTAAAGTGCAGGTTGCCCGGCGTGTAGTTTGGCACATCCAGTCCGGGACCGCCCGGCCCGGTGCCAAAAGTGCCTAACAGCGACGTGTCGTCTGATTCGCTGAGGGTAATAGGAATGCCCGAAGAGAAACGGGTGATGCCGGAGATTCCCCAGCCGTTGGTGAGGCGATTCTGAGGAAAAATGCGGCTGAAGGGCAGCACATAGTTGTAGCTCAGGACGAAGTTCTGCGGAACGTCGAAGCTCGACAAGCCGCGGGTGAGCCGGGGATTGAAGAAGTTGATCTGGTTGCCCCACCCCGAAGCATCGTCAATAGCCTTGCTGTAGGTGTAGCCGGCCAGAAATTCAAGCGATGGGGTGGCATAGCGCCAAGTCGCCTGCAGCGAGTTGTAGTTGGAGTTTCCAACAGCGATGAAGTAGCCGTTGCTGCCAAAATTATTGCCCAGTGGATAACGCGTTCCGTTAATCACTTGCCCATTTGCCAGCGTATACACTCCGTTTTCCCCGTTTGGTCCACAGGTGGGACTCCCCGGCTGCACTTGACTGATCTGACTGGCGCTGAGACACAATGCCGGGTCGCCCGGATTCGCTTCCATATTGCTCAGCAGCCGATGCCCTTGCGTGCCCACATAAGCGATGCTGACAAGGCCATTCTGACCAACCTGCCGCTGGATCGAAAGACTGTAGTTCTCCGTGTACGGAACCCGGTTCTTGTACCAAAACCCGGCAGAGCTGGAGATGGGCAGAAACTGCGCCCAGTTCACCGAATTATCGGGACGGCTGGGCGACACATTGTTGGGCGGGAAGATGACCGGGAATCGTTGCCCTTCGGAGTTGCCTGTTTGCCGGTCCACGTACGGAGTCACGAACAGTGAAGGTGTGGGATTGACATAGTAATTGCCAAAGGGAGCATCACCCACTTCGTTGAATCCAGTTGCGTCTTCAAAGGCGGTGTAGAAAAGGCCGAAGCCGGCCCTGATGCTGGTCTTGCCTCGTCCCCCGAGGATTCTGCCTGGAAAGCTGTTGTCCCCGGTCGGCGAGTATGCCACCCCAACCCGGGGCGCGAAGTTGTTGTATCGCGTAGGAGCCAGAGTACTGGGAACGCCGGTGTCGCCGGGGAATACCCACCCGGTGGGAGCTCCCGGAAAAACAACCGACTGCAATCCCGGCACGATCGTCTCCAATTGGTTATTGACCTCATACCAAGGCATACTTAAATCCCAACGGAGACCATAGTTCACGACCAGGTTGGAGCGCGCACGCCAGCTATCCTGCGCGTATAGACCTACGTAGCGAGTCCGCGTGTGCAGTGGTTCCTGGGCGCCTTGCTCGAAAGCGATCGGCGCCCCAAGGAGGAAGTCCGCGAAGTCGCTGCCCGTTTCCTGGCCGTTGAAGCTGAACGCGCCGTTTTGCGCGCCATAGGTATCGATCGTGATCTGGTCGTAGTGGGCATTCGCGCCAAACTTCATCGTGTGCGTACCCACCACCTTGGAAACATTGTCCAGCAACTGGTAAGTATTGTTGGCTTGCTTCTGAAAGAAGGCGTTGAGTCCGATCGAGTAGTTGTTGAAGCCAATCGATGGCGGGCCTTCGAATTGCGGAAGCAGAGGCAATATGCCCAGCTGTCCTCCCGATCCCGACGCAAAACCGAGCGAAGTGAGAGATTGTCCTACTCCTTCGCTGGGTTTTCCTAAAAAGTTCGCCATTCTGGTGTAGCTTGCGCGCAGCTCGTTGACCATGGAGGAGCCAAACGCCTTCGTGTCACTGACATTTATCATTTGCGCGCGGCCGGGGGTCGTTGTGTTGAAGCCGGGAAAGCTCGACGAGGTATACGGACTGGTTAAAATGAAGTCATCAAAGAAGTAATAACCCGAAATCATCCCCAAGCGGCTTTCCACGCTATTGGAATCAAGGCGAATGCCGCCCTTGTTATCGGTGAGCGCCTGATTGTCCGATGTCGTGGAAAAATAAATCCCGGAATTGGGAAGTGGAATGTACTTCTGCAGATTGTGCGATGGGGTGGTGATCGCCGATTGGGGAATGACAGCGTTGGGGAAAACGCACGTCGCCGTCACGCTACAACCGGGTGTGTAGTAAGACTCACCCTGCGTCACCGTGTAGCCTAACTCCTGGGATAGTTGAGACGCCCAATTGGCGCCCGTGACAACGCCCGTCAACTCACCCGCCATGTCGGATAGGTTGCCGGATTGGTCCGCGGCCGACGGCACCTGGATAAGTCCCGTACTTACGCCGACGCTTTGCCGCGTACCCTGGTAGTCGCCGAAAACGAAGAGCTTATCGCGGAGGATAGGGCCGCCGAGGGTTCCTCCGAATTGATTTTGAATGAATGTGCCTCGGGTGGGACTGAAATAGTTGCGCGCGTCCAGATCGGTATTACGCAGAAAATTGAAGACGTCTCCGTTGATCCGGTTGGTTCCGGATTTGGTAATCACGTTGATCTGGCCGCCGCTGTAGTTGCCGTATTCAGCATCGAAGTTGTTGGTCAGAATCCGGAATTCCGCGATCGAATCCAGGTTAGGGATCACGGCCGTGCCCATGTAGGTTCCTTCCTCCACATTGCCGCCATTAACCATGAATCCATTGGATGATTCTCTTCCGCCGCTGATAGACAAACTCCCCGCGTTAAGGTTTCCGGAAACCGGTAAAGTAGCATATTGTCCAGATGACACCGGCGCCACTCCCGGCTGCAGCGCCAACAGATCGGTGTAGCTGCGGCCATTAAGTGGTACGGTCGTCATCTTCGTGCCGCTAATGACTTCCCCCATCTGCGTCGATGTCGTCTCCACGTTCACCGAGGAGGCACTGACGGTAATCTGCTGATCCGCCGCGCCGACTTGGAGCGTGACGTCCAGCTGCAGAACTGAATTAACGTCCAGAGCGAAACCGGTTTGACGATAATCCTTGAAGCCCGGATCTTTCACCTCCAAATCGTAATGTCCCACCGGGAGCGCAGGAAAGGAATAGAATCCTTGCCCGTTGGTGAGTCTCGTGTCCTTAATGCCGGTGTCGTCATTGACAACAGTGACCGCCGCGCCTGCAACGAGCGCGCCAGCTTGGTCCTTGACGGTTCCAGACACACGCGCCGTTACTCCCGCCCCGAGGGGAACGGCAGTAAGGCAGAGGAGAACTGCCGAGGCGATCAAAGGAAGAGAGCGAGTGGCCGGTCGCAGATTCATAGGACCCCAATTCATTTCTTTCCTCCTTTGCGGAGCGTCGAACGTCCGTGAGGTTGCCAGCGGCGCGGCGATGCGACGAACTGCAATCCGGATCGTCTGGGGTCAGCCTGGGTCGGTCCAAGACAATCCGGGGTTTCCACGCAACATGCGAAACCAGAAACTGGATCGACCTTGGCTCTGAGCCGTTGGCAGGCCCACGGTTGCAGATGTGCCTGAACGATGACTCAGGGCAGTAGTTTCCTTTCACGATACAGTCGCGTCGTGGATCGTCAAGCCGATTCCGGCGGGAAGCACGCTTGGGTTCAATAGGTTGAACACAAACGAATTTGAGCTCCCGCCGGGATGGCGGAAAGGCTGGCAGCCAATGTAGTTTTGCCGATGAGCTCCAATAGCTCACGACGCGTCATGTCCATCTTGATTAGTTTTCTCCTTTGCGCGGCGTCGAATGCCGGTGAGCTGGAACTTATGGGTTGGCCTGGGCTTGGCTCTGCGCTTCGCGCGCTCGATCCGCAAAGATCGCCCTCGCTTTTCGATAGCGATCTTGTGCGGCCTCGCGGTCGTCGGCGAGAAATGTGCTCCACGCCCCGCCAGGCGATGTTTGTTGGATCAGGTTGTCGATCCATTTGACGAAGAATTCTGCATCGCTTGCACTGACGCGGATGGGTTGTCCATGCACAATGACAAAAACCGCGCCGGTATGCGTCCGGTGTCCATTCTGCCAGTCCATACGCCGTGCGGCGATCCATCCACTCCGCCGAAAATCGACCGTAGTTTCGAAAATTGCCGGAGAGCCGGGACCAGCCTCGGCAGTCTTGGAAGCCACCACCGCGCCGTTTTGAACCAGCTCAATTCTGCCGACGGCTTTCTTGAGAGACCGCCATTCGATTCTTACCTGCACCGGGCCTTTTGCTGCAAGGTCAACTTGGTCGCCGGGCAGCGATTTCCCGTTCACGGTAAGATCCAGGAATTCGTTGTGGCCGTTTCGCGACACGACCGTTCGCCCCTTGGCTATGCCATCGACCCACTTGTCGTAAGTCAGCTTGCCATCAGGAACTCGCACGTAGGTCAAGAGCGTCCCCAGCGGCTCGAGATAATTGCAGGAATAGTCCGTGCTTGCCACCAAGCCGGGCCGGAAGCCGGTATTCAAAATCTTGTAATAAGCCTGAAGCGCTGAATCACTTCCATGCACGTCCTCCATCAGGAAGGAGGAGGTGCCCAGAGCCGTCTCCACTGGGAACTCCAGCGGCGCGCAGCAGTCGAGCGAATGAAGGAGGCCATCGGGCGGCGGATAGAAAGCGAAAGGCAAATACTGCATGTGCGCGAAGCCGCCTATCGCTCCCCGGCTCTTCGCCCACTCGAGAATCGGATAGGTGTAATGGGCGAACGGTTGTCCCCCTTGGTTTAGTCCCAGCAGGATCAAGTGGCCGCCGATGACCTTCCTCTCAAAGGTGACGCCTTCGGGATCGTAGTGCCATTCCGCATCCCAGTGCAGGATGCGATCCGGAGTTGAGACAGGATTGTCCTTTCCGGTCATGAGGGGAAGATCCTTCTCCACATACTTGATTTCGCCATTCCCGATGTCACTGAGAACGGAAATGACCGCGAGGTTATTAGGCTTCATCATCTCCAGAAGCTGCTGCGGCGTGAGCATCTGCTTTTCATTCTCTCGACCACAGCCGATGCCACGATGGACGTGGGCATCGCCGGCAAACCAATCAGGCGGCTCTGGTCGAACAGCGGCTTGCCCATAGAAGAGGTTGGGAGCAAGCAAATTAAATCCCAGAAGAAGAAGTATAAGGAAAGGCGGCCGATCTTTGATTCGCATGGTTTTCATGCTTCTAACCTCCGCATTGGCGGGTATCACATTGAAGGTGACAAACCAGTGATCAAGGTGGCTTAAAACGTCAGTTTCAAGGCAAATTGTAATTGGCGGGATGTCGTGCTTGTGGACGTGATACTCCCCACCACCGAAGGAATGTCGATGAACGGATTGGGATCCGCGAAGTTCGCGTGATTGGCCAGATTGAAGGCTTCCGCCCGGAATTCAAGGTTGAACCTGTCCGACAGCCGAAAATTCCTCATCGCTGCGGCATCGAGGTCGATCAGATTCGGGCCCTGAATCATACCCTTCCCGGCGTTGCCGAACTGGAGGGGAGGCGCGACTACGAAGGCCGCAGGGTTGAACCAAAGAGTAGGGGTTTTCGTGCCTGGGGGGAAAATCGGTACCCCCTTCACTACGTCCGGCCGGTCGGCAAACGTCTCACTCTCGCTGTTGTCAAATGAAACACGCGGGGTTACCGGAAATCCTGACTGATAGGTGAAGATTCCTGAAATTCCCCAGCCGCCGATTAGATTCTTGGCAAGCGCACCCCGGTCGGCGGGATATGGGAGCTGGTACACCAAACTCTGAACATAACGTTTTTCATAGTCAGAGGAAGAGCGTCCGTAATCGCAAGTGAAGCAGTAGGGGTTCTGAAACCCAGGATCACCGGGGGCATCGGCAGCATCGCCTGATGAGATGTTGTCCAGGTACTTGGACCAGGTGAAGGCCGTCGTAAAAGTGAGACCGTGCGAAAGCCGCTTCTCCAAACTCGCCTGCAAGGCATTGTAATTGCCATATTCGAGGTTCGTGTAATAGTCAATCGCGCCGAACTGGGGATAGGGAAGGATGTACGTGCCATTTTGAACCGGAGCATTCAGGTTCCGAAATGCCAGGAGCCCAGTGTTTTTCTGCCAGACGTAGTTAACCTCTGCGACAAAGCTCGACCCAAACTGCTGCTGGATTCCGAGGGAGGCTTGCTGCTGATACCCGTTTGTCATATTGAAGGCAAGGGCTCCTATGACCGGTGGTGAGGATGCCGCATTGCCCGGTGCGAAGACATTCTGGATAGGAACTGTGGGAATCTGTTCAGTAGTGTTGCCGGCAATATATTGCGGGAAAGCCGCGTATGGTGGGTTCGTGCGCCCTATCTCGGTATTGTTTTCCTGGATGATGTCATAAAAAATCCCATATCCACCGCGGAGCACTGTGTTTCGATGCCCGGGGATCGTATAGGCAAATCCAAAACGGGGCGCATAGCTATGATGATCGGGGCGAACGCCCGCCGTGCGGGATACACCGTTCTGGCCAGCAATAACGAGTTGCCCAGTTGCGGGGTCAAAATTTGAGAAATTGTTGTACTTCAAATAGAAGGGGCCATCGAACTCCCAGCGCACACCCAGATTTAGGGTGAGGTTTGGCGTTGCTCTAAACTCATCGTTAAGCCACCATCGCCCGATATTCCGGAACAGGTAGCTGCCGGTATAACCGGTTTGGGTCAATGCGGACACGGGATATCCAAGCAGAAAGTCGGCAAAGGGAATCCCTGTAGTGGAAGGCGCGTTGGGGTCTTTGGTAAATGATCCGTCGAAGCTGAATTGGCCTTGAGGAAAGCTTGGACTGGCGTCGTGAAACACTTGCCAGCGGTCGTACTCGCCTCCTGCCCTGAATGTCTGCTTGCCTAAGACCTTGGTTAGCTTGCCCACATAGGAATATTGATTGGTCGCGATCCATTCCGGGATGTAGGGGTTCGAGCCCGGGTTGGACAGCCCGGAGATATTTGTACTGAAGGGCACATCGGGACTTACCCCCTGAATACCGAGCGTTGAGTTCAAGTCGTTGCCAAGCTGCTGGGAAACGAGGTTCTGCCATCCCCTAAGGTAGGAGATCTGTCCTTGCAGAATCATCGTCGGACTGAAAGTATGGACGTCGGCCGCCGTCACGTCCGTTGTGGTGAGCACATCATTATCTCCAAAGCCAGGCAGTTGAGCCCCACCGAAAGTTTGACGGGAAACGTACAAGCCCGAGTTATTGAAACTAAAGCGACCGAAAATGGCATCCCTGGGCATCGAGTAGTCGATCCGGAAGTTCGTTTGGTTACGCGCGTTTCGATCGACGCCATTCGCGGCAAAGTTATTTGCTATGCCAGAACCCGTCGGCAAAGGGAACTGCGATTGTAAGAATGCAGTCGAGACCGGACTGATGAGATTTGAGGAAATCATGTTATTCGCAAACGCTTGCCGCATAACCCCAGCGGTACAAGTCGAACACGGGCTTGTAGTGAAAGGATTGAAGATCGTCTGCGAGAATTGGGAGAAATCTCCCGTTCGCATTTGGGCCGTCGGGACCGTTCCAAAATAGGTTTCGCCAACGCGCTCGCGTTGCCCTTCGTAGTTTCCGAAAAAGAACAGCTTGCCTTTGATAATCGGCCCGCCAATTGTTCCTCCGAACTGGTTCTTAATGAGCTTCGGAATCGGCTGGCTGCGATCGTCAAAATAGTTATATGCATTGAAATAGTCGTTGCGAAGGAATTCGTAAGCTGATCCATGGAACTGATCGGTTCCACTTTTCGTCACCAGCAAAATCTGTCCGCCTGAGCTAGTCCCGAGGTCCGCAGCATAAGGCGTCGTTTCGATTTTGAATTCCTGAATGGCGTCAATGGAAGGAACATACGAGATGTTGATCTGGTACATTTTGATGTCAGCGCCATCCAGGGTGAAACCATTCCGGTCCTCGCCGCCGCTCCCGGAGTTAAACGAGGTGCCATAATCATTAATGGCACCCGAATAAAAGCTGCGAAGACCGTAACTCGTTACTCCCGGAGAAAGCTCAGCCAGATTAAAATAATTGCGACCATTGAGCGGCATCTCGACCATCGTTGTCGGTCCGATCACCTCACCGATGGTGGCATCGCTGGTCGTCAACAGCGGAGGAGCCCCGCTTACAGACACTTCCTGGGATGCTTGGCCGAGTTCAAGTCGCAAATCCACCGTTGCAGACTGGGCCACCTGCAAGGTGAGAGCTGATCGCGTTGCGGTCTTGAAGCCTGCCTTCTGAACCGTAATCGTGTAAATTCCTGGAGTGAGGTTCACCGCCAGATAGTAGCCGGTGGGGTTAGTTAGCGCCGTTGTTGTAATTTGCGTACCATCATTGATCACGCGAATTGTGGCGTCAGGGACGACCGCGCCTGAAGGGTCGGTAATTATGCCCGAAACGGTTGCCTGTTGCTGACTCCAGGTCCGTGGCACGACGACGAGTGACAAGATCAAGAAGATCGCGTAACGGCAGCAAGAGAACCGAAACCGAGGATTCCGCCTCATTTGCACTGCGCCCACCCGCTGCCCCACCTCAGGCCCGGTTGCGTTTGGGCTCATCAAAGCATTGGTCGCGTTGGATTCACGATTCACTGCCGCCTCCAGGTTGTAGATTTTCTGAAACCCGGCCCCAGACTGTGCGTTTAAAAGCAGTCCAAATAGCTTCACCGCAATCAAGACAACTGATGACAAGATATGTTCGCAGCCCCAGCGCGGCAGATGTGCCCGAACGGATCACCAAGGCGAGTGAGCTTTCTGTAAAGACGAGAATACAGTGACGCCGGGGATCGTCAAGCAGATTCCGGGCGGCGAGGAGGGCCCTGTTCAATAGGTTGAACATAAACGACTTCAGCTTTGATTGCGGGGCGAAGTAACGTCTCGCGTCTGATTTCCCATGGCATGGAAATCCCGTTAACGGCAGTGCGCTTACAGACTCATCCGCTAGGTCGTTCCAAACTAACTATCGTCCACCATCAGAATGGCCAGTCGTGACTGCAATGAAACTCACTGTATGACAACCTGGCCGCCTTCCATCCGTCTGATATTCACCGCATAGTCTCCGTTCCCGAGGCCTCTCAGCGTGTACCCCTTGGCATCGAGGTCAGGACGCAAAGATAATCTGACACCCGCAAGAGTAATGTGGGTCGGACGAAATGCTAGCCGCAGATACTCGATTCCTGCCCTCTGGGTGGAGGTATATTGGACCTTCTTTTCAGCGTAAGAAACATCTTTGAGCACCGCGTCGGAATAGAGAATGTGGTTTTCCCTTGGGGGTGCCCATTCGGGAATCCCAGCGAATGCAGCGTAGAACATCCTAGGGCACTCGCCATAGCAGTCCGACCACCAGTTGGAGATGTGTTTGCTCACCGGGCTTTCCATAGCTTCCCCATCCGGCTTATTGCAATAGGTGACCCAGTTCAAGGACCGATAAGCTTTTTCCTTATAAGCTTCATCACGCGAAACGGCATACCACCGGGCGCACTCCGCTGCATATCGTGCGGTTTGATAGTCCATCTTGGGGAGGAACGAATCCTGCTCCCCCACGATATTGGCTCCCCATTGGGTCGCAGGCTCCCCGGGGGCGCATCGGAAAACAAAATTGTCTTCCGTCCACTTGATCAACTTGGGCACATCCGTCTGCCAATCAGGATCCAATTCGGGGTAATCGAATAGAGCTAAGGTAAAGTTACTGGCAGGAGTATTACTTTTGTAGGTGTTGCCGTAGTCCGAATTGTCCGTATGTCCATCAGCCCAATAGCCTGTTTTCAGGGGATATTGCAGCAGGAAATCCCGCGTCTTCTCACGCGCATTTTCGTAAGCCTTCACATCGCCACGGTTCGCCTTAATCAATTGGTCGAGCAGCATATAACATCCGGCCCAGTGCGCTCCGTATTCGGACGTCACCTTCCCGGTATCCATCAACACGCGGTCAGGCCAGACCGATTGGGTGGAAGTGCCGGTGCGCACCTCGCGGGCCAGCTTGTTAGCCACATTCAGGGCGGCAGTCAGGTATGTGGTGTCACCGCTGTAAAGGTACATCCGGTAATACACCAGTCCCATATCACCTGCGTAGCCGACGAGCGTCTCATTAAGGAGAAATCTCTTGGCGCTTGTAAACCCGCGGAATTCCATGTCTCCCGCGTTGGTCGTCGTATAGGGAAAATTCGGCCAGGCGAATGTTGAAGGGCTCGTACCATGAGCAATCGTGTAATCCATGAATGTCTTTAAGATAGTCATGATGGTGGCGTCGCCGGTGTAGGCATAATACAAACGAGCCGACTCGAACCAATTCGGAATTTTCTCTGCTACATCGTTCATCCATGTGTCCGGGTCTAGCTTTCCATCCTTATCCCAGAACGCACAGTAGAAGTAATATTGCGGATACGAAGATCGGGGCGGCGGTCCGGGACAATTGGGCACTTTGGTCTTGATGAAGTCCCAGCGCAAGCGGAGAAAGTGGTCGTAAGCATTCTCGATCGGCACAGACCACGGTATGATCTTATTCTGACCATCCAACATCACTTCGTGGCCGTTAAACATGGGTGCAGCTTCCCCTTCCGCCGGAATGGAGGAAAGGCTGGCAGCTAATGTAGTTTTTCCCATTAGCTCTAGCAGCTCACGACGCGTCATATCCATCTTCATTGCTTTTTTCCTTTGTGGGGCGTCAAACGCCTGTGAGCTGAATCTTATGGATTGGCTTGGGCTTGGTTCTGGGCTTCACGCACTCTATCCGCAAAGATCGCCCTGGCTTTTCGATAGCGAGTTTGAGCGGCCTCGCGATCATCGGCGAGAAACGTGCTCCATGCTCCGCCAGGCGATGTTTGTTGGATCAGGTTGTCGATCCATTTGACGAAGAATTCTGCATCGCTGGCACTGGCGCGAATGGGCTGTCCATGCACGATGACAAAAACCGCTCCCGTATGCGTCTGGTGTCCATTCTGCCAATCCATCCGTCGGGCAGCGAGCCATCCACTCTGTCGAAAGTCGACCGTAGCTTCGAAAACTGCCGGAGAGCCCGGACCAGCCTCGGCAGTCTTGGAAGCCACCACCGCCCCGTTCTGAACTAGCTCAATCCTGCCGATTGCTTTCTTGAGAGACCGCCATTCGATTCTTACCCGCACCAGGCCTTTTGCTGCGAGGTCAACTTCGTCGCCGGGCATCAACTTCCCGTTCACCTTAAGATCCAGAAATTCGTTGTGACCGACTCGCGAGACCACCGTTCGTCCCTTGGCGATCCCATCGATCCACTTGTCATAAGTCAACTTGCCCTCGGAAACCGCACATAGGTCAGCAAGCTTCCGAGGGGGTCCAAACCATTACACGGATAGTCGGTACTCGCAACCAGACCCGGACGGAAGCCGGAGTTCAGTATCCGATAATAACCCTCAAGCGCCGAGTCACCTCCATGCACATCCTCCATCAAGAATGAGGCGCTTCCTAGGGCAATTTCTACCGGGTACTCTATCGGCGCGCAGCAGTCGAGCGACTTCAGAATGCCGTCGGGTGGTGGGTAGAAGCTGTAGGGCAAATACTGCATATGCGCAAATCCGCCGATCGCACCGTGCTGCTTTGCCCATGCAAAAACTGGGTACGTGTAGTCGGAAAAGGAGGCTTTTCCGGAATCTAGACCAAGAAAGATAAGGTGTCCCCCAATCGCTTTGTTCTGAGAGGTGACACCTTCGGGATCGTAGTGCCATTCGCCACCCCAATGCACGATGCGATCGGACGTCGATACTGGATTGTCGTGGCCATTAATAAACGGGATGTCTTGTTCCTGGAATCCCCCTTCCCCATCACCAATATCCGCGAGCACCGAGATCACCGCGAGGTTGTTCGGTTTCATCATTTCGAGCAGTTGCTCCGGAGTAAGCATTTCCGTCTCATTCGACCGCGCGCACTTAAGAGTGCGGTGCAGATGTGTGTCTCCTGCAAACCAGTCGGCAGGCTCAGGCCTTTCCATCAACTGCGCCAGACAAACGAAGACGTTCGGCATGTTCAGTATCAGAACAGCTGAAAAGACCGAAACAGCCAGTCCCTTCACTCTTGTGATTCTCATCTTCGGCCATCCTTTAGATCGATGGGTTTAGACAGAACTAACTGATTCCTTCCGTGTCTACAATTCGGGCCCACGCCTCTGCTCACACTTGCACGCCGCTCGCTTCTAAATGATGGCCGCTTTGTCTTCACGGATTGGATGTGGCCTGTTTTTCAGCTTCACTTGCTCTTTCCTCGAAGATCGCCCTCGCCTCTCGATAACGAGCTTGAGCAGCCTCGCGATCATTGGCGAGAAACGTGCTCCATGCTCCGCCGGGCGAGGTCTGCTGGATCAAGTTATCGATCCACTTGACGAAAAACTCTGCATCGCTGGCACTGGCGCGAATGGGTTGTCCATGGACAATGACGAAAACCGCGCCCGTATGAGTCTGGTGTCCATTCTCCCAGTCCATCCGCCTGGCAGCGAGCCATCCACTCTGTCGAAAGTCGACCGTGGTCTCGAAAACTGCCGGAGAGCCGGGACTCACCCCGGCAGTCTTGGAAGCCACCACCGTTCCGTTCTGGACCAGCTCGATCCTGCCGACTGCTTTCTCGAAGGACGTCCATTCGATCCTTACCCGCACCGGACCTTTTCCGGCGAGGCCAACTTCGTCTCCGGGCATCGCCTTCCCGTTCACTTTAAGATCCAGGAATTCGTTGTGAGCGTTTCGCGAAACAACGGTTCGCCCTTGTGCGATACCGTCGATCCACTTGTCGTAAGTCAGCTTGCCGTCGGGAATCCTGACGTACGTCAAGGTGTTTCCAAGGGGCTCCGAATTGTTACATGCGTAGTCCGTACCCGCAGCGAGCCCCGGACGAAAACCGGTATTTAGGATTTTATAATAACCTTGGAGCGCCGAATCGCTTCCGCGCACGTCCTCCATTAGAAATGAGGAAGTTCCTAGCGCGGTTTCCACCGGATACTCCAGTGGCATGCAGCAGTCGAGCGATTGGGGAATGCCGTCGGGCGGCGGATAGAAAGCGTAAGGTAGGTACTGCATATGCGCAAATCCCACGATGGCGCCCTGTTGCTTTGCCCATGCGAACACCGGGTACGTATACTCGGAAAAGAAAGCCTTTCCGGATTTCAAGCCGAGAACGATAAGGTGCCCCCCGATCGCTTTCCTTTGAAACGTAACGCCCTCGGGATCAAAATGCCATTCGGCATCCCAATGCACGATGTGATCGCGCGTCGATACCGGATTGTCGTGGCCATTGATAAGCGGGATGTCCTTTTCCTGGTATTTCCCTTCACCATTACCAATATCCGCAAGGACAGAAATCACAGCCAGGTTGTTCGCCTTCATCATTTCTCGAAGCTGCTGTGGAGTCAGCATTTCTTTCGCGTTGGAGCGGTCGCAATTGATACTGCGATGCATATGCGCGTCTCCTGCAAACCAGTCGGAAGGCTCCGGCCTGTTCATCGACTGCGCCCGGCAAACGAAAGCACCAGGCATGCTCAATATCAGCAATGTTGAAAGGAAAAAAGCAGCCAGTCCCTTCGTTCCTGTGATTCTCATCTTCCGTCTTCCTTTCCCTCGATGGGTTTGGACGCCATTAACAGATTCCTTCCGCAAATATAATTAGGGCGAACGCCCAGGCTCACAGGCACGCCCGATCCAGGTACCTGGCGGGTGCTAGTGTCGCAGTAGGATTTGCATCGAGACACTCTTTACGGGGTGTCTCTCATTACAATGGGCAAGCACAGCCGCCACTTTCTATTTCGTCGGCCCGCCCGGAGAAAAAGGCGAAAAGGATGAACAGCAGCTTGGCTCGGGCTTGAAACGTCAGCTTCAAGGCAAATTGCATTTGGCGGGGTGTCGTGGTTGTGGACGTGATACTTCCCACCATGAGGAATGTCAATGTACGGATAAGGATCCGCGAAGTTCGGGCGATTGGCCGGATTGAATGCTTCCACGTGGGATTCAAGGTCGATCGCGGTGCATTCACGACTCACTGTTGTCCCCAGATTTTAGTTCTCTAATCCCAGACCCAGGCCGTGCGTCGAAAGCCAGCTCTTAATCGTTCTCAAGACGAACAAGACAATTGAAAACAACGGAGGCCCCACTTTGCAGATGCGCCTAAATCGAAGATTCAGGCCAGTGGTTGATTCCACAATACAGCGGCGCCGTGGATCGTCAAGCGGATTTCGCCGGGAAGGACAGCGATGTTCAATAGGTTGAACACAAACGGATTTGGCTCTGCTGGCGGCGGAAGCGGCGTGTCTCGCGCCTCATTCCCGCGGCACGACAAATAGGTCAACGGGCAGAGCACCGGAGGCGCATTCCTAAATCCGATTTAAGCTAACTTACCCCGCCTTGCAGCCTGTATATCATGCACCTAGTGCCAACCGAGGACCTCTTCCACGCCCATGACAGAGAGGGCTTTTCGTGAAGCCGCTCAGATTTCGAACATAGTATGGCGGACCGATGCGCTGGGCAAGTACGGGGGCGCATCGCCACTCCCATAACATGGCTTCACCTCTTGTCCTCCGGACCGCTGCGGGAGACATCGCCGTGGGGCTGTAACACGAATTGCGAGGTCTCACACGCGCACAGATTGGAAGCGCCGCGATATTTCGTCGGCGGCTTGTCTCAGTGTGGCGGCTAGATTCTGCACCCGGTCGAGGGGGATATCTGCGGTGGTCCCAGCCACACTGACTGCAGCGACCGTTTTGTGTTCCGCGTCAAAAATTGGAGTTCCAATACACCGTAATCCAAGCTCGTCCTCTTCATCATCAAGCGCATAACCCTGTTCCCGAACCCGAGCCAGCTCACGCTTTAAGCCCCTGGCCGTGACAATGGTATTCTCGTTGTGCCTGGCGAACCTCTTGGCCCCGATCAGCTGGTTAAACTGGTCCTCGGGGAGGAAGGCAACAAGCGCCTTCCCTACTCCGGTGCAATTGATGTCAAGTGCGCGGCCAATCCAATCGGCCCCAACACTCGAACCTCGAGGACAAGCACGATCGACAAGAACAGCTTCAACGTCCGCAAGGACGGCGAGGTGCACGACGAGGCCGGTTTTCTTCATCAGCGAGTTGAGAAAAGGCTTGGCTACATCGCGCAAATCCAGGTTGCCGAGTACTTTTCGGCTGAGCTTGACCAGGTTGACGCCGAAGTAATACTTGTCCGTTTCCGCGTTTTTCTTGAGGTATCCCCGGTTCACCAGGGTGGCCAAAACCAGAAAGGTCGAACTCTTGGGAAGCGCAAGATTCCGGCTGATCTCCGAGACCGAGCAGCCTCTCTTGGACTGAGCTATGAATTCAAGCACGGTGATCGTCCGGTCGACGGACGGCAGCAAATTACGCTTTGGACCAGCCATTTTCAACCCCACCCGGAAAGTGTTCAACCCATTGAACGGCAGTCGATATCGCGCCAGAACGTTCTTGACAAGCCCGCAGGTTCAAGGGAGATTTTATAGTTGTATCATGGCTCACATTGCGCACCAGTAGAGTCGGCCCTATGCCGCGGCCTTTATCTGCTTGAGCAAGGCGCCGCGAGAGGCCGACACATGAGTCAAATTAAAGTCGTAGCGAATTATGGCGACCTATGCGGTGAAGGCCCAGTATGGGATGCCGATACCGGCTGCCTCTATTGGACAGACATCGACGGTCACAGGTTTTATCGCTATCATCAGGCGGCCAACCACCATGAACTTATTAAGCAAGGGCTGGAGATAGCCGGCTACTGCATGAATCAGCCTTCCGGCTTTGTCATCGCCAACAGCCGCGGGATCTGGTTATGGGATGGCGCCGACGATCTGAGATTAATCGCCGATCAGGTTGACGGCTCAAAATGCCAGATGAATGATGCCATCGCTGACCCGGAAGGACGCTTCTTCGCCGGATCTAACGTTTTATGATCCGGATAAGGAATATGAATTAGGCAAACTCATTCGCGTGGATAGGGACGGGACCGTACATGTTGCCGACGAGGGTTTTCTCTTGCCCAATGGACTGGCTTTCTCGCCCGACGAGACCACCATGTATTTCGCTGATTCAGCTGCCCGGCAAATCTACGCGTACGACTACGATCGGCGCATGGGTGGCCTGCGCAACCGCAAGGTCTTGATCCAGGTGCCGGATGACGAAGGATTGCCTGATGGCCTTGCAGTCGACGCCGAAGGGTTCCTCTGGTCGGCTCAATGGTATGGTGGTTGCGTTGTGCGCTACGACCCGGAGGGCAAAGTGGAGCGCCGAATCAGGATTCCAGCTAAGCAGGTTTCTTCGATTGCTTTCGGCGGGAACGATTTGACTGATGTTTTCGTGACCTCCGCCGGCAAATCCTGGCCCTCGCCGATGATGCCTAAGTCGTATGACCCGGTGGCCGGCAATTTTGGCGGCCAGCTCTATTGCGTCAATCTCGGCATCCAAGGAAAGCCTGATTATAAAGCCAGCATCACACTCAGTAATGAACGCGGCAATACGCCTACGAATTCCTAACTCGGGGCTAGGGACCTCGCCGTCATCACTCGGGACCACTGGTTATCGGCTTTTTGTTAATAACGAGGTTTCATTCTTGATTGTCGATGGCCATGGTCCTATCTTCGAATACCGTGATCACCTGACCATTTCTCTCTATGAAAGCAGTCATCGCCTGGCCATGGGCGCTCGCGTTGATGAGGTCCGGATCTCATGAGAATCACCCATGTCGAAGGCATTATCTTACGTCTCCCCGTGCGCCAGGCGGTTGCCGACGGGACGCAGGATGACCTGCTCATCCGCATCGAAACCGACGAAGGCATCGTCGGTTATGGTGAGGTGGATAGCTCGCCGGAGGTCGGCAAGGCAGCGATTGATGCGGCGATGTCGCATGGCACTTGCTACGGTCTACGAGAGATCCTGATCGGTATGGACCCCTTCGACATCGAGCAGATCTGGGAAGCGATGTATCGCAAGACGAATTATTACGGCCGCCTGGGAGTGGTTATGCACGCCATGAGTGGTGTGGACATGGCCTTGTGGGACATCCTGGGCAAGGCCGCCGGGAAGCCCATCCACAAGCTGCTGGGAGGAAGCTTCTGCGAGGATGTTCGCGCTTATGCCAGCATGTTGATGCCGGAGACGACGCAGGAAGTTCGAGAATTGGTTCACCGCTACGCCGAGCAGGGTTTCACCGCCATGAAGTTTGGCTACGGCCCATTGGGGAAAGATGTGCGCAGGGATGTTGCACTCGCGGCCGCGGCGAAGGAAGCGGCGGGGCTCGATGTTGAGGTGATGATCGACATCGGTCACGGATACACCTTAAAGATGGCTCTGCAAGCTGCCAGGCAATTCGAGACCCTCGGCATCTATTGGATGGAAGAACCCTTTCCGCCGGAGGCGATCGAAGATTATCAGCGCCTCTGCGATTCGACCTCGTTGCGGATTGCTGCCGGAGAACAGGATGTGGGCCGTTGGGCGTTTCGCCGGTTGATCTGGGATGCGCATCTGGACGTGATTCAGCCTGATATTTCCCGGGTAGGTGGACTTACTGAAGCCAAACGAATTGCCTATATGGCCCACGAGGCAAACCGCGTGTGTGTTCCCCACGCCTTTCGAACCGGGGTTCTGGTAGCCGCTTGCTTGCATCTGATTGCGGCGATTCCAAACTCCGCTTTCCTTGAGTTTTCGGTGACGGACTCGACGCTCCGCCGCGAACTCCTGGTCGAACCTTTTCAAGTGGTACGTGGCCGTGTCGCCGTCCCAACGAAGCCGGGGTTGGGGGTTGAGATCAGCCCCGAGGCGGTAAGGAAATACGCAATCCACACCGGGGTGTGATAATGCGGCGCGCGAAGAGCCCTAGGCCAAACACGAGCATCAACCGGCGCGGCCGGGTTGCGTCGTTATCCGCCGTGGAGCTTGAGAACCAATGGCTGAAGGTCCGGATCCTCCCTGAGGTCGGGGCCAAGATCTACGATTTGATTTGGAAACCAAGCGGTAAAAATATCCTTTGGCATAACCCCAGGATCGTTCCGCAGTCCTTTCCTATTGAGAGCGAATTCGACAATTACTGGTGTGGTGGATGGGATGATGGCTTCCCCACTTGTGACGAGTGTGTGTTTCAGGGCCAACGATACCCGGGCCTGGGCGAGCTGCGATCCCTGCGGTGGAATGTAGATTCGGCATCCCGCGTGGGGAGCGATGCCGTGGTGCGGCTATCGGCCTTCGGCCCCATCAGCCCGGTGAAGGCATTGAAGACGGTGACACTGGAGGCAAATTCTCCCATTATCCGGGTGCAATACTTAATCACCAATCTGGGACCTGCGCGTGTTGACTTTATTTGGGGGACGCATCCGGCAATCGCGGTCACCGAGCAAACGATTCTGCGCATTCCCGCGAAGCGTGGCGTTGCGGCGCAGTGCAACCAACCCGGCTGGGGCGAAGCTGGGCAGCGCTATGACTGGCCGATTCTGGAAGCGGCGGCCGGGCGGGCGGAAATGAACAAAGTTCGAGGTATCGATACCAATCTCTGCTTCGGCCATTACGCCATCGATCTCGAGGACGGGTGGTATGCCATTGAGGATACCTCTTCAGAAGAGGGGTTTCTCTTGAAATTTCCTCTCGACCAATGCCCATGCTTGTGGCTATGGCTGAACTATGGCGGTTGGCGAGGTCTTCATCACGTCATCCTCGAACCGTGGACAAGCGTGCCTGTAAATCTCGCGCAAGCCTTCGAACAGAAGACCAGTCGATCCCTTGAACCGGGCGAGGAGTTTAGTGTGGAAATAAGCGCCACCCTATACCACAAACCAGAAACCTGTAAGGAGGCTTTGGAGCGGCTGCAATGACGGGCAGTTTCTAAGGTCAGATGTTTCGTCAACACGATTTACGAGAACGGGGTACTGCATGAGGCTTGAAGGCCGCGTCGCCATCATCACTGGAGCCGCATCTGGTATCGGTCGTGCCAGCGCCCGGGAGTTCGCCAGGGAAGGCGCCCGGGTGATCGTTGCGGACATCAACCTGGCCGGCGCGCAGGAGACCGTGAAGCAGATAGAAACTGCAGGCGGCGTGGCGCTCGCAGTCGAGACAGACGTGTCCACGCCGGAATCAGTGCAACATCTGGTTGGGCAAACGCTCCATTCGTTCGGACGGATCAATGTGCTGTTTAACAATGCCGCGATCCAGGTCAACAAGACTATTGAAGATACAACGTTCGAGGACTGGAACCGTGAGATCGCGATCAACCTGGGAGGAGTTTTTCTCTGTTCGAAATATTCCCTGCCCCATCTGAGGAAGACCAGGGGATGCGTGATTAACATGGCCTCGGTAAACGGGTTTTTTGTGGAACCGATGTGTGCCGGATACTGCGCCTCGAAAGGCGCGATTATCGCGTTGACCAAGGCCATGGCAATTGATCACGGGAAAGACGGCATACGAGTCAACTGCATATGTCCGGGATGGATCGATGCGGGGTTGGCGCAGGAATACTTTGAGCTGCAGTCAAATCCGGTGGAGGCACGGGCAGCGGCAGGCAAGCTCCATGCCTTGGGGCGGATTGGGCAACCCGAAGAGGTCGCTCGCGTGGCCGTTTTTCTGGCCAGTGATGACGCATCCTTCATGACAAGTTCCTCGGTGGTGGTAAGTGGCGGCATTGGGGCCGGGTTGCCTCCAACATGAGCGCTCTGGATGAGCGCTCTGAAAGTGGATTTGTGTCGATAGCTTTTCAAGGGTGCGGGCGGCCTCGAAGTGCAATTCTGGAGAAAACCGGTGACTGAATCCACGACCGACGCGCAACGCAACTCAGCGGGTTCCACGCCGCGCCTGCGCCGCGTCTTAGGTCTTTGGGATCTGATCTTTTATGGCATCGTCCTGGTCATGCCCATCGCACCGGTCCCGATGTTCGGGGTCGCCGAGGTGCTTTCGCATGGCCACTTCGTCACCACGATTCTGATTGCCATGATCGCCATGATGCTCACCGCCGTCAGCTATGGACGGATGGCGACACTCTTCCCCACAGCGGGCTCCGCCTACACTTACGTCGGACGAGGCCTCAACCCCCATTTGGGCTTCCTCGCGGGCTGGTCCATGTTTCTTGATTACCTGATCCAGCCACTTATGAATAGCGTTTACGGAGCACTCACCATCCAGCGCTTTTTCCCTTTCGTTCCTTACGCGGTGCTGGCGGCGATTTTTGTAGCAATCATGACCTTGCTGAATTTGCGCGGCATCCGTGCTACGGCAAACGCCAATATAGTTCTCGTAGCGATCATGTGCGCGGTCATTGGGGTCTTCATGGTCCTGGCGGTCCGCTATCTTTTTCACCTGCAGGGATGGCATGGAGTTTTTTCTATCCAGCCCTTTTACGATCCCAAGACCTTCAACCCTCGGTTGATCTGGATGGCTACCTCCTATGCCGCGCTGACGTATATCGGGTTCGACGGCGTCACTACCCTTGCTGAAGACGTGAAGAATCCCAAGCGCAACGTCATGCTGGCCACAGTGTTGGTTTGCCTGTTCACCGGTATCGTTGGGGGTCTTGAAGTTTATCTTGGGCAACGCGTTTGGCCGTCTTACGCCTTCCCCAACATTGAAACTGCCTTCATGGATGTGGCCCACCGTGTGGGTGGGCCATTGCTTTTCCAAGCCCTGGGAATTGTGTTGATTCTCGCCTCCGTTGGGGCGGGCTTAACTGGCCAGGTGGGCGCCGCACGTTTGCTTTTCGGCATGGGCCGCGACAACGTTCTCCCGCGGAAACTTTTTGCCTACCTCGATCCCAAGCGGAATACGCCGACGCGGAACATCTGGCTGATCGGAATCCTGGCCTATATTGGGACTTTGTTTGTTAGTTATGAGCAGGCAGGCGAGATCCTGAATTTTGGAGCATTTCTCGCCTTCATGGGTGTGAATCTGGCCACCTTCTGGCAATTCGCCATCGTGCAGCAACCAGGACACAAACGCCAATGGCTGACCGACGTTGTGGTGCCTCTGCTTGGTTTCGTGTTTTGCCTGTGGATATGGTTAGGACTTAAAATGCCCGCAAAAATTGTGGGCGGCCTCTGGCTTAGTGCGGGGTTCATATACTGCGCCATCAAGACTCGTTGGTTCCGCGATCGGCCGATCATGGTCGATTTTAGCGAGTCCTGATACTTAGGGAGAATTATTTATGCTTGCTACCACGACTGAGATCACGCAGTTCATTGACAAGAACCTTTACGTCGCAGCGGTGTGCGACATTCTGGACAGCCTGGGTTATCGCAACCAAGCCATGCACCACCGGTTGCGCCCCTTGCTGCCCGATCGAAACAACTGCGGGTTTGTGGGCCGCGCGCGAACCGTACGTTGGATGGAAACGGATTACATTCGGGAAGATGACCCTTATGGAATCGAGATCGAAGCCGTGGACTCCCTCAAGCCCGGGGACGTGGTTGTACATTCCACCGACGCCGCCGGCACCAATGCGCCCTGGGGGGGACTGATGAGCACCGTGGCCAAGAGAAACGGCGCGGTGGGATGTGTGTGCGACAGCCAGATTCGCGACTGCAACCAGATCATCGAAATGGGATTTCCCGTCTACTACACCGGAATCCGGCCACTCGATTCCATGGGGCGCGGAATGGTGATGGCATATGACGTACCCATCAGCTGTGGCGGCGTGCTGGTAAAGCCTGGCAACCTGATCTTCGCTGATTTCGATGGCATCGTGGTCGTCCCCAATGAGGTTGAGCAAGCGGTATTCGTGCAGGCGAAGGAAAAGGTGCACAAAGAAAACCTCTCCAATAAAGAACTCCTGGAAGGCAAATCGCTCCGTGAAGTGTTCATGAAATACGGCGTCCTTTAGAGCAGTTTCGCAATTGGTGTAGACCGGAACGACAGGCCGCATTTCCTGTCCCCGGAAAGAAAGGAACTTTTCGTGGTTTTCTTCCAGGGAAAACCACACCTCGCGATCTTTATCAGACCACAGTGATTGCGAAACTGCTCTAATCAGACCACGCCCTTCCCTTCCACGATGTGGATGATAGCGGTTTGCCGCAATATTGCTGAGTTTTTCGATGTGCTTGCTCGGGCGCTGGCCAGTGGATTTCCAAGCTATCGATCTGCGTGGCGGCTCCAATGCCCAAGCACTTCACGGGGATCGTGCGAAGAGAGATAGCTGCCGCCATTATTCTTAAGCCGCTCGCGCACCTTGCCGCCTGCTTTCCAAACAATGCGCGCGCCGATGGCATCACGATTGCAGGTGACGCCCTCCAGCTTAATTCCCAGCCAGTTGTTGCCCTTGGCCGCGTTGTTTTTCAAGAGCACGGGAGGCCCACCGTTGACCCCAATGATCACGTCCACTGCGCCGTCATTGTCGTAATCGCCCACCGCTAATCCTCGCGCGGCCAAATCCTTCTGAAAGACCGGGCCCGCCTCCAGGCTCACATCGTGCAGCTTGTGGTCCGCCCCCTGGTGAAACAGCAGCAGTGGTTCTTTGTACTTCACTTGCATGGAGTAAGAATCGATCATGTCGTCAGGATGGCCATTGGCCAGTATGAGATCGACCAGGCCATCGTTGTCGTAATCGAAATATTTCAGTCCCCAGCCGCTCATCAACCGGGTACTGCGAGCCACGCCATTCGGCCTGCGCAGCATCGGAAAACGATTCGTCTTTGTTGTTGATATAGACCGAATACATCTCGTGGTCTACGTTGGAAACAAACAGATCCTGCCATCCGTCTCCGTGGAGGTCCGCTGCATCCACTCCCATGCCCGAACGAGGCCGCCCACTATCGCTGAAACCGACGCCCGCTTGCAAGGCAATCTCATCCCACTTCCACTGGCCATTCGCCCCCGGACCGCGATTCACGAAGAGAAAATTCTGCACCGTGTCGTTGGCGACAAACAGATCCATCCGGCCATCATTGTTGATATCGGTTGCGACCACCCCGAGGCCCTTTCCTAACGCTGAACGCAATGGCTGTTCCCTTGGTGACGTCAGTGAACGTGCCGTCGCCATTGTTGTGATAAAGGAAACTGGTAGAGGGCTTGAAGACCCGCGGGACACAGTAATAATTTCTGCCGATCTGGTTATTGCCGCACTCCAGCTTGCGCACGCCCGACATAGTCCACAAAGCTGCAGATAAAGAGATCGAGCCTGCCGTCGTTGTCGTAATCGAACCAAACAGCGCTGGTGGTGAAACCGGGCGTGGCGACGCCCGCATGTTCGGTCACGTCGGTGAAGGTTCCATCGTGATTGTTCTTGTACAGGATGCAGCGCCCGTAGGCAGTCACCAGCATGTCCGGCCAGCCGTCGTTGTCATAATCCCCTACGGCGACTCCCATGCCAAAATAGGCCCCGGCCACTCCGGCCTTTTCCGTGACGTCGGTAAACGTGCCGTCCCGGTTGTTCTTGTACAGGGCGTTGCGCACAGGCTTGGGCGGCTTCCAGAAATCGCTGGGGCCACTGTTCACCAGAAAGATGTCCATCCAGCCATCGTTGTCGTAGTCCAGAAAGGCGCAGCCCGGGCCAAGCGCTTCAGGCAGGAAGCGGCTGGGGGACATTGCGTTTTCATGCACCCAGGAGATGCCGGACGCCGACGCCGGCACTTCGATGAACAACGGCCCCTTTGAAGCTGGTGCGAGCCTGGGCGGAAACACGAAGAACCTTTGCAGCCCCGGCAAGCATGCCAAACCGCAGAAACCCGCGTCTGGAAAAAGTCATTGACCCTATCCTAGAGGATTTATCGCCGGTTGGCTGTCGCAGGTTGTTGGCGCATCAGCCGTTGCTTCTCTTAACCCCGTGGGCAAAGCGGCGGCCCTAGCCCGGATAGGGTTCATTGGGCTTCACAATCCGGATGCGATGATCGGTAAATTTGTAATGGGCCCCCGGCAACTCGATCCTCGGCATGTGGCAGGACACGCACTTGTCTTTGGCGACCGGGCAGGCCTTGGCGCCGGGTTTTCCAGCAGCAGGTCTTGTGCCGCCACCTTTTCCGCTGCTATGGCAGGCCAGACATTTGGGGTCGAAATTCACCGTTTGCGGGTTGAAGTCGTGGTGCGGGTTGTGGCACGCCAGGCAACTGATGCGCGCGTCGTCCGGGTCATAGCATTTGCTGCCGGTGAGGCGGTAAGGCTGGAAGCGAATGTTGGCAATGCTCGGGTTGTTCTGCCGAACTATCTTCCGCCCAGGTCCGATGACACTGACCGCAGAAATTGGAAGCCTGGTCCGCGGAGAGCCCGATCAGCTTGTGTCAATTCTTTTGGTATCGCAGGTCCCGTGATTGCCGGCTAGCATCGCTGCCAGGTGCGATTCGGTTGATTGATGACAGTGCGCGCATTGCACTCCGGGAATCAATTTGTCCAGGGTGAGTTGCTTTCCCTGAACGGCATTCGTCGCATGGCATCCAAAGCAGCGCAGCTTCTCATCCATGTGGATCAATCGCCCGGCAGCCTGGGTGATGTCAGCCGGTGTCGTGCCTTCGTACCCCATTGTGGGCCCAAGACCATTCAGTTCGCGGAACCAACTCACGCGGCTCTCATACAGCTCGCCGTCTTTCTCCAGAATGTAAGTCTGGCCTAATGCCGAACTGGCTCCCATCGCCCACGCAATGGGCATGGTGACCGTATTGGTTCCATCCGTGACCGAATATTCGCTCTGGCTTCCCTTTCGTTCAATTCGATAGGAGTACTTGCCCACGGTCGTGGTAAGCACAGGATGCTCGCTGAGAACCTTGCACTTGTCCACCGCTTCGAGCGCGTGCGCCATGTAGGTGGTCGGCTGAGTCAAGGCCTCCACGTGACATCGCGCGCACGCGGCCGGAGCCACAGAGTCCGTTTGCGCCACCGTGGCTACGGGTAAGAGCAAACACAACAGGAATGCATACCTCTTCATCACGGCTAAGAATAGAAATTGGTCCTGCCCCCCGCAAGAACCCGGAAATTAATGGAGCTTGGCGCCGGGCTGCTTGGCTTGCGCTTCCGCCGTCAATTTCAGAACGATTTCCCGCTCTCGCTTGCTGTCTTCCGGCCGCTTCAGCCGATAGTAAACCAGCGACAAGGAGACGTGCGCCTCGGTAAATTGCGGAGACTGCTTCACCAGACCTTCGAGAATTTGCCGTGCCTCGTCGAGATGGCCTTGGTCGATAGCGATCAGCGCCAGCTGATAACGAACGCCCGGGTCTCCCGGCCTGGTCTCTTCGGCGCGCACGAAGTATTTGCCGGCCTCGTTCATAGTTTTGCTCCTCCCTTGCCGCCGCTCCCAGTTGCAGGTTCGCCTCAAAGTTGTACGGATCCACGGCCAATTCAGCCTGGTATTGTTTCGCCGACAGGTCGGAGTCGCCGGTGAACATCAAAGCCTTGGCGTACAGGACATGCACTTCGGGAAGATTGGGATTGAGCGCAACCGCCTTCGCGAACTCGTCCCGAGCGCCGGCATAATCCTGAACATTCATTTTTGCGCGATCCCAACATCAAGTGCGCTTCCGCTGAGTCGCCATTGCGCAGAATCCGATCGACCAGAACCTCGCCCTCCTCGACGCGCTTCTGCCGGATCAATGCCGTTCCCAGCAGGTAAGCAACCGCTAGATCGTCGGGATACTTTTTCTCCTCCGGCTCGAGGATACGAATCACATCGTCCTCGCGTCCCATGCGCAAATAGCAGTCCGCCAGCAACAGCACCGCCTGGTGGTTTGCGGGATCCTCCGCGATGAACTTTTTCCAATTCCGTTGCGGCATCGTCGATCTTACCCATCTTGTAATAGAGCAAGGGCAAGGTTGAGCCTGGCGCCCGCGAGTTTGGGAGACTGCTTGAGAGCAATCTTGTATTCGGGAAGAGCCTCTTCAAACCGGCCCAACCCAGCCAAAGCCGCGCCCAGGTTGGAATGAATGGCAGTGGCCTCGGGATGCAACTTCAGAAATTGCTCTATATTCTGTAACCGCGCCCTGCAAGATCACCCGCCTGCTGCTTTTGCATGGCGTCCTGCACCAGCTGCTGCGGGGGTCATCTGTGCCTGCGCGGTGGCTGAGAGGACTAGGGCGAGGATTAAAGCAAAAAGAAGTGAGGGCTTCCGCATACCGGCAACTGTTCGTGTTACCAGAACAAGTATAACGGTACGTCGGAAGCCCTCGAGGTTTAATTTCCGTCTGCTCTTTATAAAATACACACTCTGTACTCCTGTCGAGTTAGAAGTAAGAACTTCGCTCCGAACTCGATAATGCGCTGCCCTGCTTTTGGGTTGTGACGCCGAAAGTTTGGTATTCGCCTGGGTGATCACCTGGGTGACCGGATCCTGCTCGAACTGCAGGGTCAGGTTGCTGTCCGGTGGGGAACGAATACAGCGGATGGTTGAGGAAGTTGTAAGCCTGCGCACGGAGCTGCAGCTTCATTCTTTCCCTGATGGAGAAGTTCTTGAACACCGCCAGATCCGAATCGAAGAATGCAGGACCGTAAGCCGCAGGCAGCAGATTCGGGCCATTCTGGCCAGGCACCGTTGGCGCGGTGCAAGCAGTTTCCGTTGACGAACTGGTGCGGGACCGCATGTCCAGCGCAGTATCGCAGGTACGAGTGGGTTCAACTGCTGGCCACTCGTTCCCAGGATGGATTGGTTGTTGATGGCGATGCCGTTGGGTTCGCCGTGCTGATCGAGCCCGGGATGATCGCAGCCGATTGCGGGCACGATATACCGGCAGCCGTTTCCGCGGCCGTCGCCACGCAGGTATATGCCATGTTGTAGTTGGCCGTTGAGAGCTGTTGGTACCATGCCGCCACCGTAGGTGAGATTCGCGCCGCTTTCCAACTGGGTGATGCCGGAGAGCTGCCAGCCGTTCGCGACTCCGTTCACCAGGGCGTTTGAATGGACCCGCTGGCCGAGGTCAAACGAGTAGGCTGCGTTGAACAGATTTCTGCGGTCCGAGGCCAGCGGGCCGTAGTTCGCCTCGAGGCTGAAGGGGTCGATAGTAGGTGCAATGATCCCCATAGCCTTCTGGAATGTGTAGTTGGTCTGAATGGCATACATGCCCGGCATGGCGGACCCAGCTGACCTGCAGGGCGTTGTAGTTGCTGTAGAGGTTGTTGGTGGCTAGATTGAGGTCGCCATATCCCTGCAACGGGCGATAGAGGTTGGCATTCGCAGTCGCCGGATTGGTGGCCGAGAGCATGGAGCCGTAGGGAACCAGGTTGATGTTGCTGCCGGCGCCACCCTCGGTATTCTGCAGGTCCCTGCTCCGGTTGCCTACATAAGACGAGTTCGAAGAGGCCCTGCCACGGTGTCTGCTGGTCGACGTTAACGCTCCAACCGTCCGTATACGGTTGGTTGTTGTCCGTTGAATCCACAGCCGCAGGAGAAGCCGGCGTTGAAGCCAGGTTCATGCATGAAAGGTATGCGGTAAACAGAGCCGACCCAGTCGATGGATTGGTCGGGCAGCCGGTCGACCCCGACCCAGTTGCTCGGCGACAGATTGGCCTGTCGCTACCCCGGCAGATGCGTCCAGGCCGTTCGTGAACTGGCCAGAATGGTAGTAGAAGCGGCCCCAGCCGCCGCGGACAACCGTGCAGCCGTTCCGGAAACGTCGTACGCGGCCCCGAACCGGGGTTGATAGAACAACGTTCGGGTCGGGAATCCTCCCACTGGAACGGCGCTGTCTTTGGCATGCCACTCGAACCCGCAGTAACGTCGGCGAAGACGCGCAACCGGGGCGAACTGGGCTGTGTTGAAGATCGAATAGCCGAAGCCCGAGACCGTCTTCCCACGGCTGGAAGTGGGTGAAACGAACACCGAACTCCAGCGGTCAGCTTCCTGGTCGCTTTCCAGGAGTCCTGCACGAAGAACTCGTAGGTACCGTAGTGAATATCGTTGATTCGGTTTTTGTTTGTTTCCATGTATAGCTGGAGAGATTGCCGGTCAGCAAGTCGGCGTATTCATTGCCGTAACTGAAAGTATTGCCCGCAGAAACCAGAGCCTCACCGTTGGTGTTGTTGTTCGCCGGCTGCGAGTTCCGAATCCACTCATAGAAGAAGCCGGCCTTGAGGGTGTGATCGCCCTTGACCTTGGTCAGCGTATCGCTGATGCTGGGCATCCACTTGTTCGCGTACAAGCCCTCGGATGCTCCTCCAGCTTCGAAGCCGCCGGGATTGAAGACCAGCGCCGCTTCGCTTGGCCCAAACTGGCCAAAGGAAGGAATCTGAGCGACGCCATTGTTGAAGAGACCTTTGTAGCTGTAACCAACATTGCGAGCGATCAACCTTCGCAGGATCCGCAAACACGTTGGGGAAGCCGACGAAGGTGTATGCGATGACCGTTTCGTTGGTCATGGTTTGGCTGAAGACGTGGGTGATCGATCCGGAATAATGCAGTCCGATTTATTCTTGCCCTCGACGGCGGTCGGATACGGAACCTGGTCACCATTGCGCCACCAGAGACCAACCGGGAACTGCTGGATCTCGCGCTGGTAGTTGTAGCGCACAAAGACCTTGGTAGCGTCGCTTATGCTGTAATCCCCGCGAATCGTCCATTGCCTGTTGTTTTGAGCGAAGATTTCCGACTGGGTGTAGTTGTAGCCGCCGGTCGTGTTGGGATCTGCGTTCGCAGCGGGATAGAGTTTGGCCAGGGCGAGCATATTGGGATCGATGCAAGTGCCGTTGGCAGGACCGGTGCACGGGCTGAACTGAGTGGTGCCGCCGAATTTCGCAATGGCGGCGCTCGTGAGCTGCCCAGGAGCCTTGCCGGACGCGGTGATGTTGCCTTCTTTGGCTATCTCTTCAGGCGAGAAATTGCCTGTCAGCTCACCGGGAGTCGGCACCGTCGCCCGGAGCAACCCTGTATCCAGCAGTCTGGTAGTAGTACTCAAAGCCGGTAAAGAAGAACAGCTTGTCGTGGTTCTTGTTGAAGCTGGTTCTGGGATGATGACCGGGCCGCCGATGGTGCCCCCGGGATAGTAGTATGAGTCCGCCGGCTGTTTCACGTTGCTGTTGTTGTTCAACCAGTCATTCGAGTTGAGCACGTGATTGCGGGCGGTAAAGAATGCGCTGCCGTGGAAGGCGGTGCCACCCGCCTTGGTGACCGAGGTGATGACGATCGGGCCCTTTCTGGTCTTCTGCGCTGAAGTTGGAGGTCAGCACCTTAAATTCCTGCAGAAAATCAGAGTTGGGGTTGACCGGCGTATCGCAGTTGCACCCAGGATCGGAGACGTGCGCGCCGTCGGCCACGATGTCCGAGCGAGTTGGCAGGCAAACCGTTGTAGGCGGAGGAGGCGTTGAGCGGACTCTGGCTGCCTGAATCTCCATTACCGTTGATACCGATGGTTTGGCCGGTGTAGTTGGCATTGTTTTGGGTGCCGTTGCTGACGCTGAAACCGGGCACAATCTTGATGTACTCTGCGGCGTTACTGCCCACCTGGATGAAGTTTTCCAGTTCCTTGGTGCTCAGCGCAAACGACCGCTCGCCTGAGTCAGTGACTGCCAGCGCGATATTCTCCGCGTTGACGGCAACGGTCTGGTCGGCCGTACCAACGCTAAGCGCGACGTTGACGTTGCGCTGTTTCGCCGCCGCCCAAGGTGATATTCGATGCCGTGTAATCCTTGAAGCCCCCGGCCGAGACCGACAGATTGTAGGTACCGACAGGAACCGAAGCAAAGGTGTAGAAGCCATCCGAGTCGGCTTGACCGTGTCGCGCGCGGAACCCGATCACGGCGTCAGTCAGAGTGACCTTGGCGTTGGGAACGACGGCGCCGGTGGGATCGGACACAACACCGGTGAGAGTTGCGAAAACGCCTTGGGCTAGTAAGGGTTGTCCACAGAAGACAAGAAAGGAAAAGAAGCGCGGCAATCCACGACAATTTGCGTACGTTCACTGACACACCTCTCCAAAAAAGCACAGCAAAAAGCTTCTGTTGCACGAGCGCCTATGCACGCCGCGCATATAATTTGAGACCGATGGTATGTAAATACTCCAGCTATGACACTGTCAAGCTAATTCCGTGAACTATCTAAGTGCCTCTCTCTGGACTGCATACCCGATCCTTCCCAAAACGGAATAGGCCCGCCGCCGGTGGCTAGGCGGCGCCAGCCTAGTTCTTTCCGCGGTGGGGGAGCCAATTCACTAAATATCTTGTTTTCAGCTACTTTCCCGGGGGAGAAACGAAGCGTCCCGGCCCCCGTGGAGCAGCTCGCCGGGAGCGAAATCCCAGTGCGCAATGAGATGCTCCCGAGAAATACTGCCAGTTACAAACTGCAGACAAGAGGGCGAACGCACAAAGACCAACCATCGCAATCATAGAGATCCCTTAGCGCAAGATAATTGGCTTCCCACCCTCTTCATCGAATCTTTCAACCTCCCGCTTCATTACCTTTGCCGCTACACGAGCGATCGGCCGAGCCCTTCCCGTAGACGGTTCGTACCTGCAGGGCCTGCGGCTAATGCATTTTCATTTTTGCTGTGAGACAGGAGAGAGTGGTTAGGGGCAGCCGTTGATTGAGCAACGGCTGCGCCAAAACCAGCTTTTCCCATTTACGCCCAAGTGAAAATGCCTTGATCGCCCGAGACGCCTACAGAACCGTTTCTTTAGGAAGCAAAACCGTTTCTGTAAATAGACCGGCCTGAGTAAACCGCAGCCCTCCCGGAACTGTCAAGGATTATTTTTTATTCTGGACTTACTGCCGGTGGAGGACGAATCAAAGAGAAAACCGGGGGGGATGGACAGCTTTAGGTTTGACAGGGATAGTAGAAAACAACACTCAATAAGCGATTTTTTGGAAACGCACCTTTGATGCGCAAAAGACTACTGGAAAAGAACGAGCGCGTTACCCTGCGGACCCTGGCGAATCATCTTGGTTTATCGCTCACCACCGTATCGGTTGTGGTGAGCGACTCGCCGGCTGCGCAGGCGATCCCGCTTGCCACCCGGAAGCGGATCCTGGCCGCGGCCAGCGATCTGCACTACCGGCCTAACTACTTCGCCCGGTCGCTGCGCAAGAAACACAGCATGTCGGTCGGCGTGCTGGTGTCGGAGATGAGCGAGGGCTACTTCACGCTGGTCATGAATGGCGTGGAAGAGTACCTGATGGCGGCCAAGTATTTCTACTTTCTGGCCTCGCATTACTGGCAGCCATCGCTGCTGGAAAAGTATCCGAAGATGTTGCTGGAACGATCCGTGGATGGCCTTCTTCTGGTGAATACGCCAACGCCGTCGCTGGTGCACGTCCCTATCGTTTCCATTTCGGGACACGAGGCGGTGGCCGGGGTGACGAATATTCAACTGGACCACAAGCAGGCGGCTCGTCTGGCGCTGAAACATCTCGCCGACCTGGGTCACCGCAGAATCGCGTTTATGAGAGGCCAGGCAGAGACGGTGGACACGGACTATCGTTGGCGGGAGATCATGAAAACAGCCCGCGCCTGCGGCATGGAGCTGCACGAGGAGCTGCTCATCCGTCTGACGGAAAATAGCTGGTCGCCCTCCCTGGGGTATGGCCCGGTGAAAGCGCTGCTGTCGCGCACCAGGAATTTCACTGCCCTCTTCGCGTTTAACGACATCTCTGCCGTGGGCGCGATTCGCGCCTTGCACGAAGCCGGATTGCGGGTGCCGGACGACGTCTCGGTCATAGGCTTCGACGACGTGCTGAGCGCCCCCTTCGGCATCCCGAGCCTGACCACCATTCGCCAGCCCCTGCGCGAGATGGGTCAACTGGGCGCGGAGTTCCTGCTCAACCGGATCAACCATCCCAAAGCTCCTTACCCCCAGCAGGTGGTGATGCAACCGGAGCTGGTCGTGCGGGAATCCACTGCCAGGGCCCGATTCCCTTCCCCGGCACAGAAACGAACCAGGCCCGCTTCGCGTACCCGAGGGTGATGAGGAGCGGGATTTGTGCGCGGTAAGCGCGGTAAGCGCAGTAAGTTACTTTTTGAGTACCAAAGTTTAGCCGTATTTCAGACCTGGCTGTGGCGGAAGACGATGGCGGCACGAGGCTGAGGCATAAGGTTATAGATACGATTTCGCAGTGTTTAGTGGCAGGCAAAACGAAAATTCTGGGACTTGATTGGGCGGCGTGCGCGATTTCAAGAGTTCCGCGCGATGTGCCCTATCGGCGATTTCAGTTTTCCCGTTGTTTGTTTTTTCGCTAATGGCCAAGGTTACCCCGGAAGGTAAAGAGGCTGTGTAACGGGTATCGTGGCGCCGCAACAACTCCCGCTCAATTACTTTTCATTACCGTGGTACGCATTTTCGACTGTGTCCTGGTGACCCACGAAATCGGATTCCAGGTAACGCTCCTTTAAATAGTCACAGAGATTGTGCCGAATTACGGGCACCCAAAAACTACACGGTTCTTTACACGGAAGATGCAATCTTTGCCTACTTGTGTCTTCCCCTATCTTGCTATCTACTTATCTCCTCCCTGTTTAACTTATTTCCCCAAGGAGCGTCATGTACCTCACCAAGAGAAATCATTGGCATCTGAGCCTCACGCTAACGTGCAGTGCGGCTCTGATTGTTCTCGCGGCCTTTTCTGGCGCCGCGGTCTCCCCTCAAGCATTCGCGTCGGATATCACTGTCGGCAGCCCAGTGAACGGCGTGCAGATCTCGTCTCCCGCATTAATACGTGCGCACAACACCGGATGTGATGGAGTTCCCCCTTCTTCTTTCGGCTATTCGATTGACGATGCCAAGGGGATCGTCATGGGCGAAACTGCCTATGATATCGATGTCACCCACCAGGCTATTCCTGCCGGAACCCATACCATCCACTTCAAATCGTGGACCGCTCGCGGCGAGTGCCCGACCGTCAACACTACATTCAAAATAGCCGCCGGCGTTGAGCCGGTGCCCGCAGCGGAGGCGGCGTCTTCGTCTCCCAGCATTCCTTCCAATGCCATTTCGTCCGGCGATTTGGACAGTTCCAGCAAGTGGACGGAGGATCATGATGGTGGCACACCTGGATCATCCAAAGGATCGACGGTGTATCCGGCCAGCACTCCCTTGTATGACGATGCGCGCAAGTTTTACATGACCTACACCGATCAAGCGGGCGAGCGTTGGAGCAACACCTTTGTCCATGACACGGTGTCAACGCATTTCGTTCTGGACGTATACATCTTCCTCCCCAGTCCGTCGGAGGTAAAGAACATAGAGATGGATATCAACCAGGTGACCTCGAATGACGAGACGATCATTTTGTCCACCCAATGCTCGGGGGAGATCGGCCAATGGGAATACGGCGACTCGGTGGGTAGTCATGACCACTGGAAGTCCACGGGTATCAAGTGCAACCCCGCGGAGTGGACGGCCAATACGTGGCATCACGTGCAGATCGGTGAGCATCGCGATACCGGTGGGTTCGTCACGCATGACTATGTCATCCTGGACGGCGCTTACCACGCTTTCAATAATGCGACGCTTGAATCTGCACATTTCCTCGACTGGGGAATGGGCGACCTCAACACCCAATTCCAGATCGAAGGGTCAAGTTCCAAGAGTGGAACGGTCACGGCCTATATCCACAAGCTCACGATTTACCGCTGGCACTAAGAAGCGGCCGGCCGTTCGCGGTGCACTCCCACTCAGTGCACCGCGGAGCTGCGCTGAGTTGGCGGCTGCTCTTACGTGGTGCCGTGCTCAGGCAGCCCGGCCGGAATGTCTATCCGCTATTTCTGAAAAAGCAGCGGAGCAAAGTGGATGAGATTGTCGCGCCAGACAGGCCACTGGTGGTGACCTGGAGTTTCGATGGCGGTCACCGGCAGGCCTTCGGCTTTGAGGGTGGCGATCACGGTCCGGTTGGGTTTGAGCAGCGCGTCGTCTACGCCGCAGGCCATCCAGAGCAGACGGAGATTTGCCTTCTGCGGGGTGGCCGGCGGGAGCTCGGAGATGGCTTTGGGATTGAAGCCGGCGGAGAAGGTGCCGATCCAGGCGAAGAGCTCGGGGTGCGTCAGACCGATGAGCAGGCTCTCATGGCCACCCATGGATAGACCGGCGATGGCGCGGTCCTCGCGCTTCTTCGATACGTGATAGGCGGCCTCGATCTGCGGCATCACTTCGGTGAGCAGCGCCTTTTGATAGAGGTCCACGCTCTGCGTGCTGAGCGCAGGCGTGCGCCCGGGCTTGAGCACCGCCATGTTGCCATACCCGAGCGGCATGACGATAATCATGGGCTTCGCTTTCCCAGAGGCGATGAGACTGTCGAGGATGAAGTTGGCCTTCCCCACTGAGGGCCAGCCGTCGGCTGCGTCGCTGTAGCCGTGCAGCAGGTAGAGGACGGGATAGCTCTGCCGGGATTTCGCGTTGTAGCCGGGCGGCGTGTAGACGTAGTAATCGCTTTGATTGTTGGGCAGACCGAGGACGACCTGCGAGGTGTAGAAATGGTGCTCCACGATGCCGTGCGGGAGCGACTGCAGTTCCCACGGCTCGGGCGGCGTGCCGGGAACGGTGAGATTGCTCGGTGAGACTCAGCAGGTTGTCACGCACATCGGTGTTCCTGGGGTCAAGCATCGGCTGGCCGTCGACGACGAAGCGATACCCATAGATTTCGGGTGCGAGCACAGGAGTGGTCGCGGTCCACAGACCGTCCGCATCCTGCTGCATGGGCGTGACTGCACCTTCGAGCACGAGGTCGACTTTCTGCGCGTTGGGCGCGCGCAGGCGGAGGGTCACGGTGTCGTCGGGGTGGATCTCCGGCGAGAGGTAGGGTGGCAACGCAGGCGCGGGGGCGGGGGCGTTGGTCGCGGGGGCCGGGGCGGCCGGAACCTGGGCAGCCGCGACAAGCGGTAGGCAGGCAGCGAGGAGCGAGGCTTTCAGGACGGCACAGAGGGGTCGTTGCTTCATCGCGAAAGTCTATCAAACTAGAGCATTTTCACTTCTACTCTGTGCTGGCGAGCGCGGCGAGGTGCAGCTTTTCCTGGGGAAAAGCTGCGCCGGGAGTGGTCACTCTGCATACACCCGAAGTGAAACGCTCTAAGGGCTCCGAGGATAGAGCCCGCTGCCCTGGCTGACAGAGGTCAAGGTCTACTTCGACAGAACAATCAAGCTCGACGCTTGCGGGATCGAGTAGGGCGAACCTGCGTCCTCCTCGAAGCTTGTAGGCGTAACCGTGTACACGCGCAACTGCCCGTTGCTGAGCGCATACAAGTGATTGGCGGTGTCCCAGCCAAATTGCAGGAATTGATCGGCAGCCTGAAGCAGGCCGGTATAGGGCGTAATCGGGTTTCCTCCGTTGAAGTGGAAGACCCGGAAGCCCGCCCCACCCACGGCGGCCAGCTTGCCCGTTGGGGATATGCTGATTGCCGAGATGGAGTTGAGACCGGTCGAGGGCATGGTCTCGTAGGTGCTCGTTGTGCTCAGATTGCCTTGCGCGTCCGCGGTATAGCTTGCAAGCACAACGGGTCCTTGAGAACCGCCTAGCTCGCTGATGGCTTGCATAGCAACTGCCAGGTGATTCGCCGGGTCGCCGGCCAGCAGATAGGGACAGTAGAAATCGTTTTGCGAGTCCTTCGGGGTCGGAAACCGCATGGCGTCGAAGCTCTGATAAGTCAAGAGGCCATTGCTCTCCCGCTTGTAGGCTGTACTAAACGGGAATGGAGTATCTTCCTCATAACAACCAACTCCGTAGCCGTACTGATCGTTGCCAAGGAGAACGAGCGGGGTGGTAATGATATTCGAAGGATCGTAGAAGTCACCCGGAGTGCTGTGGCCCAGATATTGCAACTCGCCTTTATCTTCGATCTTGAATGATTGATACGACTCGTAGTAGCAATCCGAGGCCACCAGGTTGTACAAGGTGGTGCCGGAATAGTCGATTTGCAGCGGCCCCAGACCGTCGGGGCAGCCAGCGCCGTAGCCGTAATTCAAAGCATTCGTCACTGCGACCTGCTTCAGAGCGCCATCCGACGCGATGGAGTACGAATAGAGATCTGTGCCGTTGTCGCCGGTGCCAAAGAGATAGTTTTTGTTCACTGACATGCTGGAAACGGTGCCTGGGAAAGGGGAACCAGACACAGCGGTGAGCTTCCCGGTGGAGGACGCGGCGAATGCGTCGATATGGGTCGGCCTGGACACGTAGACGTAGGCAACGGGTGAGCTCGGACGTTGATAGGCGGGATCGGCAGCGGTTTGAGCCAGGGCAGCGGCCGTCGAGAGCGTGGCGAGCAAGCAGCAAGAGAGCTGGATAGAGCGCTTCATTGAGGAGGGTCTCCTGGATTTCAAAGGGGGGACCCTGATTGTACACTCTCGCGCTGGCCGAGCAGGCACTCATCATAAGGGATTACTAAGAGCGACCATTCTGTCTATCCGATCCAGCTCCTCATTCGAGCTCCTCAGGAAGGGCATATCGACGAATGGTGAAATCTGTCTCTAGGAAGTCCAGGTCCACCTCGATGACCTCGTTCACAAGCTGATCCGCATTTCCTATCTCATCCGTGCGGCCAAGAACGAATTTGTCATCCCGACCGAAGTGGAGGGATCCGCAGTCATTCCGTCCGGGCCATTGACACAGACCAGACCCGCGTGAAGGGCCACGTCTGCGTATTGACCTTTGGCACCGGGCTTTTCGGCGAGGCCACGAAAGTCGATGCTATTCCGGGTAACAGCCATGCAACGTGCGAGCTTTCCGGGAAACCACGGTCTCGGGCGACCTCTACGAGATCCACGCTCAGACACTCATCGATCAGGAACTTCAGCACGCACTTATCCTTCTGTCGAGGAGTTGCGTAGTCGCTTTTTGGTGACTGACACTTTGACACCGCTCGGGTAGGCGGCACGCTTGGGGCGCCCCCGCGTAGGGACTGCTCTTGCGTAGATGGAAGCGAGCTCGATCTGCCAGTCCTTAAGGGTCGGATAGGACTTGAGGATTCGCTCCACTGGTGTTCCCGAACAAATCTGCGGTTTCGAAGTAGAAGGCGATTAGGACACTAGCCTCGGTTCGGAATGTCCGCATTTGGGTAGTGCTGTACAAATCCCCGGGCAGGATCTTCTCGTCGATGATTCTGTGGATTTGGGGGACCGATACTCCGGCCGCAACTGCCGCTTCCGTGGTGGTCAGGCGTTCCATGAGAGCTTCATGGTCCGGCTCAAAGCTGGTACGCAAGCGCGTGCGCGTGGCTTTGGCAAACCGCTTCAGCGTGCGGGGCAACACTTTTCCACTCTCAAGGCGCGCGACCACCGCTTGTGTCGTTCCCATCGCTTCTGCAACCTGTGGCTACGACTGGCTAACATCGCAGCCCAGAGAGAAGCGCAACGCGGCGCAGATTTCGTCCATGCGCAGCCCACTCAGCTGGGCCACGCGCTTCCCCAATCGATCCTGGGAGACCGTAACCGTATTGTGCAGGTTCACCGCGCAGGGCGCCTTCATGCCATCGTCTTCACGCAAGACAACCTCGGATGGCACCCCGCGGACCGCGGACGTTATCGGTGCGACGGTCACGGTCGACAGATAAGCAATGGCGCTATCCCGTGTGAGCACGACCACCGGCCTCTTCTTGTCGGGCGGAGCAAAGCGGTAAAGGCGGACATCCCCTCGGGTTATTCCGCCGGCCATTCCGCCTCCGCTTCCCACAGCCGGGATTCGTCGCGTGTTTGCGGCTCCCTCGCATAGCCCTTGCGGTCGCGCTCTTCGCGGGCGCGCACTTCTAACCTCTTGAGGTGCTCCCGCAGCGCTTCACGAACCAATGCGGAACGATTCTGTTTCGTTCGACGTGCCGCCTGGTCGGTGGCTTGCAGAAGGCTCTTATCGAGAACAATTTGGACTGTTTCCATATGTCGACTCTGTTCCACAGTATACTCCACATGCCGAAACCGGATTGGGCGCGAACCAGAGCTGTGACCGCGTGATTATGAAAGCGCGGTACCAGGTGCCGCAGTAACGGTGAGCAATGGTCCTAGCCTTTGTCATCCCGAGCAAACCCCGGATTTCTAATACGCGGCACCAGAGATCGCCACGTGTGCGGCTTTCATTGAAGAAAGCCGCATGAAGTTCACTGATCCCAACAAGCTCGACGGGAAATCCGGGGAAGCCGAGGGATCTGCAGTTCCGCTCCTGCCACCGGTCCTTAATGGAGAAGTACACACCCAGGTCTCAGAAGCGAGGGACGCCCCACAAAGAAAGGAAAGTGGCTTATCCTTTCGTTAGACCTTCACCTAACGAAAGGATTCTTGGCAAGAAAATCGCCAACACGAGTGGGTCGGTACGTCACGAAGACCTTCGACGATGAAAGTGTGCGGGCGTTCGTGCCGCCGCCGCTCCCGCCCGACCCGCCGATCCTCATGGAGGGGCTGCAACAGCTCCTCGAACAAGCGAACCAGGCTGTAGGACGTCTGGACGGTCTCGCGTCCATCCTGCCGGACCTATCGCTTTTTATCTATGCCTACGTGCGCAAAGAAGCCGTGCTCTCGTCCCAGATCGAAGGAACCCAGTCCTCCCTCTCTGACCTGCTGCTGTTCGAGAACGAAGAGGCGCCCGGAGCGCCGATCGAAGACGTGCAGGAGGTCTCAAACTACGTGGCGGCCATGAACCATGGTCTGGAACGGATGCGCGCCGGATTTCCTCTCTCTCTCCGTCTTATCCGTGAAATCCACGAAGTTCTCCTGTCCAAGGGGCGGGGCAGCGGAAAGCAGCCGGGAGAGTTCCGGCGCAGTCAGAACTGGATCGGCGGTAGCCGTCCCGGAAACGCAGCCTATGTCCCGCCTCCGCCCGAGCTGGTTCTGGAATGCATGGGAAGTCTCGAAGGATTTCTGCATGACGAGCGCCAGGGTCTTCCGGTACTGATCCAAGCCGCCCTGATCCACGTGCAGTTTGAGAGCATCCATCCCTTCCTCGACGGCAATGGCAGGCTGGGGCGGTTGCTGATTACCTTTTTCTTGTCTGCCCGTGGGGTGATCCGGGAGCCGATCCTGTACCTTAGCCTGTACCTCAAAGCAAACCGAGCCGCCTACTATGAGCTGCTCAACCGGGTACGCACCAGCGGGGATTGGGAGGCCTGGCTCAATTTCTTCCTTATCGGGGTTAGGGAAACTGCGGACCAGGCCGCGAGCGCCGCGCGTCGAATCATCGCGCTCTTCGAGCAGGATCAAAGGAAAATTGAGGCGCTCGGACGGCCGGCGGCTTCGGTGCTGCGCGTCTTCCAACACATGCAGCGAAATCCGATTGTCGCGATCCCAACTGCGGCCAAGAAAATCGGCATCTCGGCGCCCACGGTTGCCAAGTCGCTGGGCCACATGACGCTCCTGGGCATTTTGCGCGAGGTGACGGGCCGCGAGCGGCGCAGGCTTTTCGTTTATGAGTCTTATCTCGCAATTCTGAATGAGGGCACGGAGCCGATTCGCTGAGCAAGGCCGAGGCGGGGCATCAGGCAAGGTCTGGCGGGTGGAGGGCGTCGAGGTGGGGCAGCAGGACGACGCTCTCCTGTTCGTTGGGGTCGGTGCGGGCGATGATGGCGACGGCGTTTTCCGTCGTGCTCGGGTTGTAGGGCAGGTGGGGCATGTCGGCCGGGATGTAGAGAAAATCACCTGGCTCGAGCTGGTAGTGGTGTTCGAGCTGATGGCCGTACCACATGCAGCCAACGCCGCTGAGCAGGTAGATCGCGGATTCGTGCGCGGCGTGTTTGTGGGCCTTGGCGCGGCCGCCGGGCGGGATGGTGAGCAGCTGCATGTGGATGGCCTGGGAACCAACCGTTTCCGCGGAGATGGCGGGGGCATACATGAGGCCTTGTTTGCCCTGGAAGGCTTGGCCCGCGCGGACGAGCCGGCAGGAGGGATTGGCGGCGGGGGCTTCGCTGATGGGCGCCATGGCGGTCCTCACGGTGGGAATTGTTTACCAAGGTAGCGATTGTGCGCCGCGATGTCGAGAGTGGGCATGGAACGACTGGACCTGGAGTCCTGAGCTGTTAATTCGTCCCCATATTTTGTCATCCCGCCTGCCCCGCCTGCCCCGGCATGCCGTGGGGCGCGCCGTGGGACCGGAGTGTTTGATGGGCCCATGGGCCCACCCAAGTGCATGAAAATAGGCTGAAGGGCACGGGCTTCAGAGGCTGCGGAAAAAACCCTGTTTTAGGGTAGGCCGGGGATTTATCCCCGGCGCAAACGCAATGTAATCAACGTCGCGCTTTACAGGCTGCGGAAAAACTCCGTTTTGTATCAGGACACGACTTTAGTCGTGCCGTAAATGATTGAGAATACGTCGGGCTTTAGCCCCTGAGGTACGTCTTTCCTACCCGTTCCCGAGTTTTTCCGCAGCCTGTTTAGTCAAGATGGAGTGACCGGTACTCTGCGCGGTACGTGGGTTAGGCTGTGATTGGACTAGAAGCGCAGCTCAGAGCCACAAGCGGAGGAGAACCGGTCATGAAGGAGAAGGTACGATTTTTGGGTTTGGATGTCCATGCCGATACGATTGCAGTCGCAGTAGCGGAGCCGAACGGAGAGGTGCGCAGCCTGGGAACGATTCCCAACCGCACTGAGTCGATCCGCAAGCTGGTGAAGAAGCTTGGAGGGGTGGAGCATTTGCGGGCTTGCTATGAGGCTGGTCCGACCGGTTACGTACTCTACTGGCAGTTGAGCGAGTTAGGGGTCCAGTGCGAGGTAGTGGCGCCGACGCTGGTTCCGGTCAAGGCCGGTGACCGGGTGAAGACCGACCGGCGGGATGCGGAAAAGCTGGCGCGTAACCACCGGTCGGGTGATTTGACCGCGGTGTGGGTTCCCGACGAGGGCTCAGAAGCGTTGCGCGATCTGGTGCGGGCACGGGAGGCGGCCAAGCAGGACCAATTACGCGCGCGCCATCGTCTGAGCAAGTTTCTGTTGCGTACCGGTCAACGTCCTGGGCTTGGGATTAAGGCGTGGACCCAGCGCTACCTGGTGTGGGTGCGCCAACTCTGTTATGCGCAGCCGGCGCAGACGGCCACTCTGCTGGACTATTTGCACGAGGTGGAACACATGGGCGGGCGGGTTGGCCGTCTGGAGCAGGCCATTAGCGAAGCGGTGAAGCTGGCTTCGCCCCAGATGCAGACAGTGGTGCGCGATTTGCAAGCCTTGCGCGGCATCGCCGAGATCTCGGCGGTAACCATCGCTTCCGAGTTGGGCCGGATATCACGCTTTGAGAGCGCGCGGCAGTTGATGGGTTACAGCGGCACGGTGCCCGGGGAGGACTCCAGTGGCAAGCGCATGCGGCGCGGCCCGATCACCAAAACGGGCAACGCGCACCTGCGACGCATCGTCGTGGAGGCGGCCTGGAGCTACCGGCTGCGGCCAGCCGTTGGGCCGGGGTTACGCAAACGCCAGCAGGAGGTTCCGCAGGAGATCAAGGAGATTGCCTGGAAAGCGCAAATCCGGCTCTACAAGCGCTACGCCAGGCTGGCGGCGGCAGGAAAAGATAAACGCAAGATCGTCACCGCGGTGGGACGTGAGCTGTTGGGCTTTATCTGGGTCATCGGGATCAAGGCCGAAGCGGCAGGCCAACATCAGACCGCCGCCTGACGTTAGCCAACAACAAAAAACTTTCCTAATAATAAAAAGGCAAAAACCTATCCATCGATGAACCGCGCAAACCAATTCGAGCACAGCGCCAGCCGCAGCCGAGCCACGCACGCAGGAGAATCCTCGCAGGGGCTATGCGACAGGCTCAGCCGGACTCGCGACTTTAGTCAGAGGCAGCTCCCGACGGATCATGATTATGCGGTTCCGACCCGCGAATATCAGACTGATCAATCGTCGCTTTCATCTGACTCGGCTGCCGCTGGCCCTGTCCTCGAAAACATCAACCACCACCCCACTAATGTGCAGAGGTTGACAGGGTCACTCCATATCAGCCCCTGAGGTATGCTATCCGCCGATTTCACCCGAATCACCGGGTTTTTCCGCAGCCGGTTTAACGAGAAAGTCTACGATGCGAACGGAAGCTCCGCCCCCACCTTTTGTCATCCCGTAGGGATCTGCAGTTCGCTCAACCAGCGTCCGATGCGAACCGAAGCTCCGCCCCACCCTTTGTCATCCCGACCGCAGTGGAGGGATCTGCAGTTCGCTTACCCAGCACCCGATGCGAACCGAAGCTCCGTCCTAACCTTTGGCACGCCGCCCGTCCCGGTGTGCGGTCGAGTCTGAAGTTCAAAACCGCACATTCGCAACGAGTGCGCAGTAACTCCGTATGTTCGCTCCAGCGCGGTGGAATTGATGTGTTCCGCCGCGACGGGTTCAGCAGTAAGCTTACCCCATGCCTACGACAAGAAAACCTGCGAATCGGAGATCCGCAGCAAAGAAGGCCGCGCCAAAGGTCACTGGTGAGTGCTTGATCCCGACTCGTGTACCCGATGAAGTGCTGCAGCACTTCACTTACAAGGGGACCCGCGACGAAGCTCAGAAGATTGTCGAATATGTCGAGTGGCAATCGCGGAAGGAGAAGGAAAGGGTCACGTTCCTCGAGAAAGTCCAGACCGAGCACGTGATGGGTGTATCGCACGATTGTTGGAACGTCCACACTAACAAAGGGCAGTGGTGGGTGATTACGGAGCCGACGAATCTTTACTCTCAGACCTTGTTTCCAAGCCTTGATTACACCCTCTCCTTTCATCTGGGCCTAATGCTCCGGGTCTATTCGAAGCGTAGTGGCACTGACGATCCTCGACTCGACGATCGCTTGGCAGCAGCATTTCGTAGGTGGGAGCAAGCAGCGGTTGCCCTCGACGAGGCCAAAGAGTCAGAGGAGATACAGGCCGTTGGAATGCGGTGTCGCGAAACGCTTGTGGCCTTCGTAAGATCAACGAGCAGCAGGCAAATGATCCCCGCGGGAGAGGAGGCACCACAGGCATCGAATTTCGTCGATTGGTCCAAGTTGATCGCTAACAGCGTTGCTCCAGGCGATAGCAATGAACGCATCCGAAGCTACTTGAAAGCGCTGGCAAAAGAGACTTGGCAGCTCGTAGGATGGTTAACTCATGCAGTAAACGCGAGCCGCCACGATGGAGCGATGGTCGTTGATGCAACGCACGCCGTGCTTGAGTCATTTGGCACAGCTCTAGTTCGTCATGAGCGGGAGACCCCGGAGAGATGCGGACGGTGTGGTTCTCTCAGGCTTATTCCTCTCTACAAGCCGGAAGCGAACATCGATGGCGCTGCTTGTCTGAGTTGCGGCTGGGAGCTCCGACCTAACGAGGAAGCGGATGGCGCATAGCGCGGCCAAGGCCTCGATGGTCGGTTTCCCCTCCTGCACCACCATCGGTCCCTCCTGGCTGGCAAGGCGGGTGCTTTGATGGCTTTTTCGCGTGGTCACCCAATCGCACCACTGCCTACCTATGCCAGAATGAGACTTCGGACCCGCCGCTGCGTAACGCGCGCGGAAAGGCGCCGATCTTTTTTCGAGGCTGCCTGAGCGTCGGGGGTAAATGATGGAAGAAACGAGCCTGTTTTTTGAGCGTCCCATTCTCAACAGCCCGTACGAGGAGCCCCAACGGCATTGGGAACTAGGACGCGACGGCCAGCCGACGCACAAGATCATTAAGACGCGCCGCCAGGCAAAATTCGTCACGCCCATCCCGGCGCCGCGCAAGCAGGAGGGGCACGGGGTGCAGCAAAGCCTGCTTTCGGAGGAGCAGGAGTACGACCCGACGCCGGTCATCAACGACCTGCGCGCCCATGTGGATGCGTGGCGCAGGCTACCGAATCCCAGCGACTGGTCGGTTACGCCCGAGACAGCGCGGCTGCTTGAGCACTGGCGGCACTACAAGTTCAACAACCAGCGCCCTTTCTTCTGCCAGTTAGAGGCGGTCAGAAACCGCTATCTGGCTGGTCGAGGTGGCGCCGAAACGGGGTGAGGTCGGCAAACGGTTTATCAAGCAAATTGAAGACGCCAACCGGAGGCCAACCCCGAACTGCTGCGCATGGCTTTCAAGCTGGCCACGGGCGCAGGCAAGACCACGGTGATGGCCATGCTCATTGCCTGGCAGACGCTGAATGCGGTTCGCCGCCCGGCCAGCCCGAACTTTGCACGCGGCTTTCTCATCGTTGCCCCGGGCCTCACCATCAAGGAGCGTCTGCGGGTGCTGCAGCCCAACGACCCTGAGAATTACTACCAGCACCGCGAGATCGTGCCCTCTGACCTGCTGCTGGAGATAGACCGGGCAAAGATCGTCATCACCAATTACCACGCTTTCAAGTTGCGCGAACGGATGGAGGTTTCCAAGGGAACGAGGGCACTGCTCGAAGGGCGAGGCGGCTCCATAAAGACCCTCGAAACCGAAGGCCAGATGCTGCAGCGCGTCATGCCCGAGCTGATGAGCATGAAAAATATCCTGGTGATCAACGATGAGGCACACCACTGTTATAGGCACAAGGTGGTTGATGAGGAGACCGGCGGCAAGAAGCAAGTAAAGCTCGACGCTGACGAGAAAGAGGAGATGAGAAAGAACCGGGAGGCGGCGCGACTGTGGATTTCTGGCCTCGAGATCGTGAAGCGCAAGCTGGGCATTTCCCGCGTGGTCGACCTTTCAGCGACGCCGTTCTTCCTCGCCGGCTCAGGCTACCGCGAGGGTACGCTCTTTCCCTGGACGATGAGCGACTTTTCTCTCATGGACGCGATCGAGTCCGGCATCGTGAAGCTGCCGCGCGTGCCCGTCTCAGACAACATCCCTGGAGAGGCCGTCCCGAGGTTTCGCAACCTTTGGGAGCACATCCGCAGGCAGATGCCGAGGAAAGGGAAATCCAAGGCCGGAGTGCTCGATCCGCTGTCGATTCCGCAGGACTTGAAAACTGCCCTCGATGCGCTGTACGGCCATTACGAGAAGACGTTTGCCAAGTGGCAGGAAGCAGGCAGCGAGGTTCCGCCATGCTTCATCGTGGTGTGCAACAACACTTCCAGCTCGAAGCTGGTTTACGACTACATCTCCGGCTTCTACCGCAAGCAGGAGGACGGCACCGAGCGACTCACCCCTGGCCGCCTGGCTCTGTTTCGTAACTTTGACGAGTACGACAGCAAGCTGGCTCGCCCGCGCACGCTGCTGATCGACAGCGAACAGCTCGAATCGGGCGAGGCGCTGGACGACAACTTCCGTTCTGCGGCGGCGGATGAGATCGAGCGCTTTCGCCGCGAGATGGTCGAGCGCAGCGGCAACCAGATCAAAGCTGAAGACATTGACGATGTGGCTATCTTGCGCGAAGCGATGAACACGGTAGGGAGAAAAGGCCAGCTGGGCGAATCGATACGCTGCGTAGTTTCCGTTTCGATGCTTACGGAGGGTTGGGACGCGAATACGGTCACCCATGTTCTCGGGGTTCGCGCCTTCGGCACACAGCTGTTGTGCGAACAGGTGATTGGCCGCGCGCTGCGGCGCAGATCCTACACGTTGAATCAAGAGAATCTGTTCAACGTGGAATATGCCGACATTCTTGGCATACCGTTCGATTTCACGGCGAAACCGGTGGACGCACCGGTGCAACTGCCCCCCGATACAATCCAAGTGAAGGCGATCAGCCCGGAGCGAGATGCACTCGAAATCCGCTTTCCGCGGGTACAGGGCTACCGCGCCGAACTGCCGCCGGAGGAATTGGCAGGCAGAGTTCACTCCCGACTCTATTCTCGAACTCAGTCCGCAACTAGTGGGTCCCTCGATTACGCAGAATGCCGGTATCATCGGCGAGTCAGTCAATCTGACGGTCGAGCATCTGGGCGACACTCGCTTCTCGACCATCGTGATGAACCTGACCAAGCATTTGCTTTTTACCAAGTGGCGCGACACGGGCGAGGAGCCGAAGCTGCATCTGTTTCCGCAGCTCAAGCGCATTACCACGGAGTGGGTGGAGACCTGCCTTCGCTGCACTGGCGGTACCTACCCGGCGCAGGTCCTCTACCAGGACCTGGCCGAGATGGCTTGCGAACGGATCACCCACGCCATAACGCGCAAGTCCGCTGGCCGGGCGGAGATCAAGGCCCTGGTAGACCCATACAATCCTGTGGGTTCAACCATCCACGTCAACTTCAACACGTCGAGGACGCTCCGTTGGCGGACTGACCCGCGCCGCTGCCATATCAACTGGGTGATTCTCGACAGCGACTGGGAAGGCGAATTTTGCCGCGTAGCGGAATCGCACCCGCAGGTGATCGCCTATGCCAAGAATCACTCGCTCGGCTTTGAGGTTCCCTATCTCTACGGCTCGCACAAGCGGCAGTACCGGCCAGATTTTCTGGTGCTAATCGACGATGGGCATGGGGCCAATGATCCGCTCCATCTTGTGGTCGAAATCAAAGGCTACCGCGGCGAGGATGCCAAGGAGAAAAGCTCCACGATGCAGACCTATTGGGTGCCGGGCGTCAATAACAGCGGCAAATTCGGGCGTTGGGCGTTTCAGGAGTTTCAATCCGTCTACGCGATTGAAGCCGAGTTTAAGGCGCGAGTTGAGGAGCTGTTTCAACAGATGATCTCCGCCGTCGCCCCCGAGTGCACGCTGACAAAGTCGTAATAAAGGAAGGCATGGCCAGAGCACCAAAAGCACCCCCGTTGGAAAAGGACGTTGTCGCGCTGGAACACAAGGAAGCCTCACGCCGCAACATTCCCACGGCCGAATATCAGTCAGTGATGCGTGCCGAGGAGATGTCGCCGGTACGCGTGGCGTATGAGCGGCGAAACCGCGATCTTGATCCGCAACTCGTCTGGCGAGGCAAAGATGAGCAGGACTGGTCAGACCTGGTGGTTGCTGCGCCCCCGCTCTACATCCAGGAGAAGGTCAAACCGCAGGTGCTGATCGAAGATCTGCGGCGGCATTCCGCGGAAAACCGCAAAGCCCCTCAAATGGATCTCTACGCCGACTTCAATGGCTTCCCGGAAGGGACAGACAGGACCGAGTTTTACCAGCACGAAGGTCGCTGGCAAAACCGGATGATCCTGGGCGACAGCCTGCAGGTGATGGCCTCGCTCGCTGAGCGCGAGGGTCTGCGCGGCAAGGTGCAGTGCATCTATCTCGACCCGCCTTATGGCATCAAGTTCAACTCGAATTTTCAATGGTCGACGACTAGCCGGGATGTGAAGGATGGGAATATCGACCATATCACGCGTGAGCCGGAACAGGTTAAGGCTTTTCGGGACACTTGGCGAGATGGCATTCACTCGTATCTGACCTATCTGCGAGATCGATTGACGGTCGCGCGGGACTTGCTTACTCAGACTCGGGGTCGATCTTCGTGCAAATCGGGGATGAAAACGTTCACCGGGTCCACTCGTCCTAGATGAGGTTTTTGGAGATGAGAACTTCGTGTCGCGAAATTTATGTCAAGAAGACAGGAAGCCAAGCGAGTGCGCTTTTGGCGAATACGGTGGATTTCCTTCTGTGGTTCGCGAAGAGCACAGCGGACGGCCAAATACCGGACCATTTATGAGCGAGCGGAGAGCGGGACACGTTCACTCGATCGAGTACGACCGAATAGAGCTGCCAGATGGCCGAAGCGGAGATTAACCAAGGAGGAGATTAGCCGCGCCTCAAGACTGTTACGAAGGCAAAATTTTCGACATACAAGCCTCATAAGTTCTGGTCAAGCATCTGTCGAGCAAGCTTTCACATTGCAACGCAAGGCATATACACCTTTACCGGGAGCCATTGGAAAACCACTGTGAGCGGCCTTGGACCGGATTGGCGAAGGCCGGACGAATAGCCTCGCGGAGGAACAACGCTTAGATATAAGCGTTTCATGGATGATTTCCCGGTCTTACCGATGAATGATAGGATGGGAGTCAATTGGCAGATCCGGTACTGAGCCCAGTCTACGTTGTACAGACCAGCCCCGCGGTAATTGAGAGATGTCTTCTTTATGCGACCGATCCTGGCGACCTCGTGCTCGACCCGACTTGTGGTTCAGGCACTACGGCCTATGTCGCCGAACAATGGGGCCGGCGCTGGATCACTATCGATACCTCTCGAGTTGCGCTGGCGTTCGCCCGAGCACGCATCATGGGCGCACGCTATTCCTACTACCTGCTTGCCGACACGCCGGAGGGACAACAGAAGGAAGCAGACGTGCAGCGGCCGCGCACCCTCAACCGCAGCAACGCACGGCAGCATCCGCCAGGGTTTCGTCTACGAGCGTGTGCCCCATATCACGCTCAAATCGATCGCCAACAACGCCGAGATCGACGTGATCTGGGAGGAACACCAGAACAGCTCTGAAGCCGCTTGCGTGAGCAACTGAACCGTACGCTCAAGCAGACCTGGGAGGAGTGGCAGATTCCCCGCGAGGCCAACGAAGCGTGGCCGGATGAGGCAAAGAAGCTACATGAGGCCTGGTGGCAAGCGCGCATCGCGCGGCAGCGGGCGATCGATGGCTCCATCGCGTCTAAGGCAGAGTTCGAGTATCTCTACGACAAGCCTTACGAGGATAAGAAGAAAGTGCGCGTTGCCGGGCCGTTCACCGTAGAAAGCCTGTCGCCGCACCGCGTGCTGGCACTCGATGAAAACGACAAACTGGTGGGCGCATCGACCGCCGTCGCCGGCCTGGGCGTCGACGCCGACGAAGACGACCCGGCCAATTTCGTCCAGAGCGATTCTTGAGAACCTGCGCACCAGCGGTGTGCAGCAGGCGCACAAGCAGGACAAGATCGAGTTCACCTCGATCGAGCTGTGGCCGGGCCAGATGATCTGTGCGCAAGGCCGATACCGGATGAGAAAGGCATGGAGCGGCGCGCAGGCATTATGATCGGGCCGGAGTTCGGTACCGTGACCCGCGAAGACCTTGTGCAAGCGGCCCGCGAGGCGGGCGACGCAGCTTTTGACGTGCTGATCGCCTGCGCTTTCAACTACGACGCGCACTCGTCGGAGTTCAACAAGCTGGGGCGCATCGCGGTGCTCAAGGCGCGCATGAACGCCGACCTACATATGGCCGGCGAGCTCAAGAATACGGGCAAGGGCAATCTCTTCGTCATCTTCGGCGAGCCGGATATCACCATCCTGCACCTGGAGAGCGGGCAAATCCAGGTTCGGATAAACGGAGTCGATGTGTTTGACCCGAGCACGGGCGAAGTGCGCAGCGACGATGCTGACGGCATCGCCTGCTGGCTGATCGACACCGATTACAACGAAGAAAGCTTTTTTGTGCGGCAGGCTTACTTTCTGGGCGCGAACGACCCGTACAAGGCTTTGAAAACGACGCTGAAGGCGGAGATCGACGAGGATGCATGGGCAACGCTCCACAGCGACACCTCTCGCCCGTTTGACAAGCCGGCCTCGGGGCGCATCGCGGTCAAAGTGATCAACCACCTGGGCGACGAAGTGATGAAGATCTTCCGGGTGAAATGATGCAGTTCGCCATTGCAGATACGTTCACCGAAAGCCTGGCCCGGCTAACGGGCGAAGAGCAAAAGTTAGTGAAGACCGCGGCTTTTGACCTGCAGATGAATCCGGCACATCCCAGCTTTAAGCTGCACAAGCTGGAGAGGGCGAAGGACCAGCGTTTTCTTTCTGCGCGGGTGAACGAGGACGTGCGTCTGATCGTACACCGGAGCGAAGGCAGCCTACTGCTTTGCTACGTCGCCCACCATGATCAGGCGTACCAGTGGGCCGAGCGGCGGCGGCTGGAGACCCATCCCAGGACCGGCGCAGCGCAACTGGTGGAGGTCCGCGAGCGGGTCGAGGAAGTTATTATCCCAAAGTATGTCGAGGCAGAGGTCCGTCGGCCGCCACTGTTTGGGAAATTCTCCGATGAGGAACTGCTGGGCTGGGGCGTTCCTGCGGATTGGCTCGAAGATGTAAGAGCCGCGACCGAAGACACGCTGCTGGAGATTGCCGGACATCTGCCGGCGGAAGCCGCGGAGGCCCTGCTGGCGCTTGCGACCGGTGGCCAGCCGCAGCCGGCAGTTGTCGCAGACAGCGAAGCGGCCTCTGCAAATCGCGAGGTGGATGCGCTGCGGCATCCCGATGCCCAGCGGCGCTTTCGCGTGGTCGGCGATCTGGAGGAGCTGCAGCGGGCGCTCGACTACCCGTGGGAGAAGTGGACGGTCTTTCTCCATCCGGCGCAGCGGCGGCTGGTGGAACGGCACTACAGCGGGCCCGCGCGAGTCGGGGGCTCGGCGGGGACGGGAAAGACGATTGTGGCCTTGCACCGTGCAGTGTACCTGGCGCGGACTTATCCCACCACCCGGGTGCTACTGACCACTTTCTCTGATGCCCTCGCCAATATGCTTCGGTCCAGACTGCGGGTGCTGATCGGCAATCAGCCAAGACTCGGCGAACAGATAGAGGTGGAGTCGATGGACGCCATCGGGCTTCGGCTTTATGAGCGGAAGTTCGGAAAGACGATGATTGCCTCGCACGAGACTATTGGGACCCTGGTCCGCGAGGCACGGGCGGCCGCTCCGGAGGCGAAGTTCTCAGAGAAGTTTCTGCTCTCGGAGTGGGAAGAAGTGGTCGACGCGTGGCAGTTGGATACCTGGGAGCCGTACCGCGATGTAACTCGGCTGGGCCGCCGGTCAAGAGTGACTCAGCCCCAACGCGCAACCCTGTGGCGAGTGTTCGAGGGCGTTCGCGAGCGGCTCCGGACGCGAGGCGAGATCACGCGGCAGGGGATTTTCAATACGCTTGCTAAGGATTACCGCGAGAGCGGTGTATCTCCCTTCGACTTCGCGGTGGTCGATGAGGCGCAAGACATCAGCATCGGCCAGCTGCGCTTTCTAGCCGCGTTGAACGGCAATCGCGCTGACTCGCTCTTCTTCACAGGCGATCTGGGGCAGCGCATTTTTCAGCAACCGTTCTCATGGAAGGCGCTGGGTGTGGATATCCGCGGGCGCTCGGCGACGCTGCGCATCAATTACCGCACGTCTCACCAGATCCGATTGCAGGCAGACCGTCTGCTCGGCCTGGAAGTCGCCGACGTAGATGGAAACAAGGAGGACAGGCGGGGTACTATCTCGATCTTCAACGGGCCGGTGCCAGAGGTTCGTGTTTTCAAAAGCACGCAGGAAGAGACCGCCGCGGTCGCCGGTTGGCTTCGCGCGAGACGCGAAGAAGGCTATCACCCCGAAGAGATGGCGGTCTTCGTCAGGTCCTCTGCACAGCTAGAGCGCGCGGCAGCGGCGGCGCGGCAAGCAGAGCAGCCGGCGCTTGTTCTGGATCAGGCATTTGAGAGCGCAGCAGGTAGGCTCTCGATCAGTACGATGCACCTCGCGAAGGGGCTGGAGTTTCGCGCCGTCGTCGTCATGGCATGCGACGACGATGTGCTGCCCCTGCAGGCGAGGCTGGAGACAGTAGCGGACGAAGCCGAGCTTGAAGACGTGTACAACACCGAGCGACACCTTCTCTACGTGGCCTGCACCCGTGCCCGCGATCAGCTGATGGTCAGCGGCACGGTACCTGCATCGGAGTTTTTGAAGGATCTCATCCACTGACGCGGATGCAACTCACCGTCCGATCTTCCGTTTGCCGGATCGGGTGGGGCCCTTGTCGCCCTCTTTGAAAAAGGTGCTGTCGAACTTGTTCCACGACATGTGGAATGCTTTCTTACTATCTGAGCGCTGCATCCACTCGACGCCGCCTCTCGATATCTTTAACCTCCCATAGGTTTGGCCGTCTTGACGCACAGTAAAAACTACATCAACCTTCCCAACTTCGAGTGCGGGTGTCTTCACTTCCACCGTATGCTCTGCCATAGTTCTCCTTTGTGCTTAGCATCGCCGTCAGCGTCATCAATCAGATGGCGGCGAAGTCCTAGATTTCTTGCGGTGTGTAACTCGACCTCGGACCAATTGGCTCCATCGCTTGTTAAGCAAGTTCCTCTGTCGCTAGTGGTCGTGCGGCTCCGCCGCTAGGAGCAGGCGCGGTAGGCGCTACGGCTTCGTCGGTTGCAAATATCGCCGTTGCCGCCGAACGCGGGGTCACGATGACAGGCCACCAGAAGGGCAATCCGCGCCAGCCCTTCGCCTCTTCACCATTCTGTCGCAGGAGCATCAACGTTGGGATGTTCTCTGCCTTTGCCCTTGCGAATCCCTGTTGCTTCGTATCGGGCGCGTTGGAGAATCGTCCCTCCTCCCGGTATCGCCGCATGCCTCTATCTTTTTCGACCATTAACCAGACCTTGCCTTTTTCAGAAGACTTCTTGCAGGTACGCGACAGGTGCTCCAAAGCGGCGATGTGAGCCTTTCGATCATCATCCATGAAGTCATCGAATTCGAGATTCGCGTATGCCAGTTTCAACAATTCAACAGCTTTCGCCACATCGATGAGAACGGGCTCTTGCGATGAACCGACAAACTCTTGAACCTTCTTATCAAGCGCCTCCAGGTTTTTTGCTCCATTCGTCTTGTAGACCGTCTGGAACCCAGAGAGTACCAAGCGCCGGCCGGGCCGTATGCTTACGACGTCCGAGAACAATAGCTTGTTCGGCGAGCACGGAATAAGCCTGTTCGAGGGATCCTTTTGGATGAAGTGGACGCCGCCCTCGGGTCCGCCCGACTCGTAAGCTTCTCTGAGTGCAACATCGAATTCATGTATCCGCTTCATCACCTGGTAGACATGCTGAGGGGAATAGAACCTTGTGACTGCAAGGTCTGCGGAGGGACGGGCACCGTACATCCGCGAGTGTTGCAGTACCGTGTCCTGCTGGAAGCGATTTGGATTGCGGCCGTAATAGAACCCGATCAGGTTGCTGATGGTAATCCCGCGATCGAGAATTTGGCCGCCAATGAACATGTTGAAGGGCGTTCTCAGCTTGAGTTGCCCGTCCTCGGCCAGCAGCTTTTTTACGTCGTTATCGGAATTCACTTTCGTGATCATGAGCTGGCCGGTTTCCAGCGAATCGAACACGGCCTTAATTACGTCGTCGATGCTGGGCACCGCTATACCTTCGAGTTCAATTGATCTCCGAAGGTCCATGTAGGCGGCGCGCACGAGTTGTTGGAAGAGTGGGCTTTCCGCACGGGCCTGATCTACCAGTGCATCCCTGACCGCCATGGCAATCCTTTCCTGCCACTCGTGTGAACTACTCGACTGCTCCGTGTGGAAAAGGAAACTGTACTTCTGAGGCCATTGGCCTGCTGCTCGCTGCTGCAGACGACGAACAGCACCGCCAACGAGAAACGTAACGACCGCATCCCGGAGAACCGCCGCATTCTTTTCTGTCAGCACCCTATCGATCTGTAATCTGCGACGGTCCTCCTTCTTGAGTGCGTCGCGCTCGGCCAATGGCACTTCGCGATAAAAATAGAACGCGGGAGAATCAGCCTCCGCGCTTTTTTCAAAATACTCATCCCCGCCTGCGTATTTGTTATGGGTGGGCAACAAAACCGTAAAGGCCGGACGCTTTGGCTTAAAGAGTGTCGTACCATTTAGAACGACGTCGTCCTCAGGCTGGAGGTAAAGAGCGTAGGGTGTCGCCGTAACTTGCAGAAAAGCGGATTTTGCCACCGACTCCCGAAGTCGGTCGATTTGCTGCGATATGACGCCGGCGCTGTGACGCCATTTGACTTGCGGAAACTGACCGAGGCGAGGTCGGCTTCATCGTCAACGATCAACACCGATTTATCCCGTAGCGACGGATACTGTTCGCAGAAGAGGGCTAGGAGCCGGCGAAAATTATCATCTTCTTTTTTCACCACGAAGATGAGCTTGCGATTCAGTTCATAAGGAGTCAGATCCGGCACGGCGAGAATGTCAAACACATCGACCTGATCGGCGCTGATAAAATCACGGAAGTCCTCTTTCACGCGGCTGAGCGTCTGCTCGGCAAGGGACTTCGTACCTTTGGTGAGAATGATCGCAATGTCGTATCCCCGATCAAAAGCGCGCGCAATGACGCCCAGAAACGCGCGCGTCTTTCCGCCCTGAACCCTACCCAGAAGGATTCCCGGCCGGTGCGTGGATGTCGCTTCCTTCTGAAGCTGTTCCAGAACCTCCTCGACTGCCTTGCGCAATTCAGGAGGGTCCGCGCGCTTGCCGGCGAGCTGATCATAGAAGAGTTCTACCTCAGTAGAGTCCGCAGCCTGTCGCCTCGCCAGCCAAAGCTTTACGTCGCTTTCCGAAAAAACCGGGCCAGATTTCAGCTCCACAAGCGGCGCCGGGAAATCCGAGAACCGTTTACGCCAGTTGGCGACAGCAGAAGCGCTTACGTTCGCCATCTCCGCGACCTCGAAAACCCCAATGAGTGATTGCGTCATGATTGCCTCGATCCAACCGTGAACAAAGGAACAGATGTAAGTTAACAAAGTTAACAGGTATCTGTCAACAAACATCTCAAGCCTTTGTGAATAAAGGTTGAGGGCACCGCAACCCTCTCAACCGCGCTCTGTTCGGTCCCACGGCGCACCGGGACATGCCGAGATGACATTTCGGGGATGACGGCTTGGAAGGCGACAAATTTGCACAGACGCAAAAAGGCCGCCCGGGCTGTGCCCGGGCGGGCTTCAGTTAATGCCGGCAATCACGCACGCTTCCACGCACTTACGCGTGCAGCACCGGCCCAGCGAGGCTTTAACTCACGTGTCCATGGCGCGACACCGGGGCAGGCGGGGTGACAACGGGTAGGCGGTAAGCCGCCAAGGATCGGGAACGCTTTTGCTGTGGCATATGCAGCAGCACGAGATGGGCCACCCACCCGGCCGCGATGGGCTTGCCATCCAGTCGTTACTGTGCGAATCAGAGTGGTGTTCTGTCTCTAGTGAGTCGTTTTTGATCCCCGCTTGTACCTGAACTGATTACCTTCTTCCGAAGTGGGTGGGACCGTCTCGCCTCGCTCGATCACCACGCGACGACCGTTTCCTACCTTGCCACCCCGAGGTCCAACTTCTATCAGTTCGCCCGAATCCGGTGCTTTCTCGCCTGGTTTGTAAGTCGCCATAATTTCACCCGATGGAAGGACTTTAATAGCGACCCTGCGCCGAAACAACTCAAAAGCTCTAAACTGCCCCATACGCGGAGGAGCACCATAACGGAGAAGGCGAACGGTGAAGGCGCGACGAAGCATAGCGTCGATTGAGATCCAAACAATTGACTTAACTAATTGACTGTGCTATAGTTAGCTCATTGGATGGTTGGGTAGCTCAGCAGGTAGAGCGGCGGTCTGCATCTGAAGGGCGGCTCCAAGAAAACCGCGCGTCGTCGGTTCGATCCCGACCCCAACCACCAAATTGGGTTTCACAGCCGCCCTTCGATACCGCCCGTCAGCTAGTACTAGCAGACGGGCGGTTTGGTTTTTGGAGCTAAGGCTATGTGCAACCTGTTTCACTTCCCCGGCTTTTATGGAATCGTGGCTGGGATTGGCCTGCTCTCCGTCACGTGGTCGCTTGCTTGGCTGGGGGCAAAGGGAAGAGCTTTTGAGTTTGATGCTCTAGGCGAAACGGGCGCGTTTGAAAAGCTTCTCACGAACTATCTGGACATTGCAAAGGCTGTGCTAGGCCTCGCGTCCGGCTCGATTGTACTGCTGGTCGGCTCTGCCGCATTCCACTCTGCGGGACGCTTACCTGCGTCGTTCGCTTCCCCTTTGTTTCTATTGACTCTGAGCACAATTTACGGACTTTTGTTTATGACGTTCATGATGCTTGATTACGAAACTCATCGGCACCGTCCGCAGGGAAACACTTACACCCGATTCAAATATGCGAGGAATCAGGCGGTCGGCTTCAGTTCTCTCTTATGCTTTTGTTTCGGCTATGCGTGGCTTATCGTCATCGTAACGCGACAATCCTAGTTAGGTCCCGGGAACATCGAATCTTTCACACCTTCCAGCATGCCTATCGGGAAGTTTCGGGGACGGAAGTTTCGGGGACGGAAGTTTCGGGGACGGAAGTTTCGGGGACGGAAGTTTCGGGGACGGAAGTTTCGGGGACAGGATGTGAGTGTGTCGGAGATAGATTTTTCACTGTTTAGAATCAACAACCTACAAAATCTGTTGTTTTAAGTAGGTTATTGATAATAGGTCACTTATACAATGACAAATTCTTATCTCCGACACACTCATGTAGTGCACCCCGAAAGTGAGACACGGCGATAGGGGGGAAATTGGGGACACTCAGCGGCCATAATGGAGTAGGCCGATGAGCAAGAAGAGGAAGAGCTACAGCGCGGATTTTAAGCAGGACGCGGTGAGTCGGATGGCGCAGGCAGAAGTTTCGGGGACGGAGTAACCCCCACCGTGTTTGACCTGTCTGGAGATGGGATTGATACCGAAACACGTGCCGAACCGAAGCCAAGTTGCCGGGAATATTCATTTGGTGGGAGGAGGCGCGGATGAAACATGGGCCGAAATTAACATTCGCGATGAGATGGGCATCCAGGCGGGCCAGGCGTTCCTGCGCCTGATCGATCCAGACCTCGCCGGCCATGCCGCGAAAAATTTGAAAGAAGCGCAGGTCCGTCCACTTCGGCTTCGCCCACGGTCCCACGGCGCGCCCCACGGCAAGCCGGGGCAGGCGGGACAGGCGGGATGACAATCTTAAGGAGCGAAGCGCGTGCCTTGGTGTGCAATCTCGATCGCAACGTTTGGGGAAACATACTCCTTAAACCGGTAGGACGCTCCGGGAAGTTGCGGTTGATTGCCGCAGACCAATCGGACTGCTCTTGTGGGTCAGGTGTGTTCGCTGATGGCAGCTGGCGTACAAGAATGCAACGTGAGCGTGCCGTCGGGCCAAAGCTGTTGATCGAAGCTGTGGCATCCACAGGAGGCCAAGTCGGAATCCTTAAGGCCATAGAGGTGACCGCGCAATCACTGAAGGCAGTTCGGTCCGCCTTCGAACAGGTTCCCGCCGCCTGGTGGGCGAAAGCATCCATTAAAGCGGCTTCGCAATTACTGTGGTCTCATAAAGGTCGCGAGGAGTGGTTTTCCTTGGGAGAAAACCACGAAAGGCGACGTGGCTCCCCCGGATTTCCTGCGCGGGGCACTCACCGAGGGCAATCATGTGCGGCTTTCTCCACGGAAAGCCGCATGCAGTTCAATGGCACCACCAAGCTCCACAGGAAATCCGGGGTTCGGTCTACACCAATTGCGGAACCGCTATAGCCCGGACGAGATAGAAGAGGTCTTGTCGAATCGAGTTCGCGCTCTTCCTAATCTCTTGGATATAGAAAAATGGGGAACGTTCGATTATGGACAATATGAAGGAATTCCGCTCCTCTAGCTATTGCGTGTTTAGCCTCATCACGGACGAGATGCGAGGAACGTCCATACCGGTCGGTGTGGCCCTCTGGACAAGAGACCGGGGACAAGCTTGGATAAAGCTCGCGCACGAGGATGATCGCATTCAGGGACTCGACAAGATCAGTTACTTCTATATCGCGCAAGTGCAGAAGCAATTGAATCGATGGATGGAATCGGGAGAGCTGCCGTACGGAGATCGGTCTCAATCGCGGGAATCCGATGAGTGGTGGCATCATCTGGCGGGGCTCTTAGTTCACAAAATAAGGATGTCTGAACTGCGTCCAATCGACTGCCAGAATCCCGCTGACGAACTTGAACCTCTCTATGAGGCTGTTGTGGGACCTCGGAGGCGGACAAAAGAAAGGTCTGCTCGGATCGATGGCGTTTTGAGCGCGGCTCTAGGGAAGCTCTCCAGGGAGCTGGACAAGGGAGAGGTCGCCGGATATCGGGGGCGGCCGGTTCCGGTTCGCCATTTCAAATCGGCGCCCGACCGGTTGCTGATCGTTGAAGCGGTGAATTTGGCATCTGTGAATGCAGAAACTGATGCCGACGCCTTGGTCAGCAAACTGCTTCGGGTCCGCGCAGCAAAGGATAGATCTGCTTCTGTTATTACGTGTGTCGGATACCTCGCGTCGCCAAACGGATTGAATGGCGAAGCCGCCCTGGTGGACTGGATCAAAGAAAAGGCTGACGCGCAGACATTTGACTTGCTCAATGAGCGGGATAAATTCAAGTCTGCGGTGGGTTCTCAACTGGCGAGTATCAGCCCGCAGCAGTATTTGCAGTAGGGGGAAGTAAGGTGGACGAAAGAGAAGATCAGTATTGTCAAGCAACTCTTGATGGGAGCAAAGGATTTCTTCAACGGAGGATCCATTGAACAATTAGCGGAAGTGCAGGGCATAAAGCCTGTCGAGAACCCGAAAACGTTGGCGCGTGAGTGGCCGGCAGATCAGGATCTGGACGCCTTCCTTGAGGAAATCTATTCGAATCGCTGAGATTCCAAATGGACGCCGTTCTGCTCGATACCGACGTCTTTTCGTCTTTTCGTATCTCGCGAGAGCCAATGACCCGCGCGGAGACGCGTATCGGCCACACGTCAGATTCACGGTCCACTATCCTAACCGGGTGACCCGGGCAACGATTATTTGACCGTTATACCGCAGGGTTTCCAAGGAGAGCCCTGATTTCAGCGTGAGTGAAGCATTGCGGACCTTTTAATGTCTTCAACTAATGGATCAATATTTTCAAATGTGTGCAACCCAACGTCGTGTTCTTCAAAAATTTTCCGAACGAGTTCGCTGGAAGAGCTTTCACCTCGATCAGCAAATTTCGCGATTACAACGAGTCGCAAAGCTCCAAGCTGCGGATCGGCATGTTGGTAAAGAAGCTGACCCTCAATTGCATTCTTTCCTGCTTTGGTTAAGAAATCTTCTCGATCCGAATTGAATTGTATGGGCAAAATCAGATTGAATCTTCCATTTTGATACCCATAGGGCACTCGAATCGGCTGCTTGAAAGTGGGGATCTCGATGCTGATAGACTTCTTTACCAATCCTTCAACGCCTGCTTCGACGAGTTTCTTTGATAGGTATGTGGCTATACGAGGTCTACGCTCAACACTCTCCGGCTCAACAAGCCGCTGATATAAAGCAGAAGCGTCCTGTTCGATCTCCCCAATCTTCAGTGACCGAAGTGGGGTAAGCTGGACAACGTTCGCTCGCTTTGAAATATAGCTCTCTAAGTCCGCGACCGTCTCAAATTTTTCCAATTGCAGGCGACTTTGAACGGATTCCCTGACTCTATCCAGAAAATTCCAGTCTTGCTGTCCAAAGACTTTGCGTATTCTTTGATTGCTCTGAGTCAGCCGAAATTCCAGCTTCCCAGTTTCGGAGGAATATACAAGGACGCCTATATTGATGCCTTCTAAACGTGACGGATCAGGACAGAACTGGATCAGAGAGTAATAGCCTTTGTGTTGATTCATGCAGTTCCTCCCTCGTTGAGTTGCTGCTGGGGCCATAGCTTCATCTCGATAGTCTCCGATACGAATTGAGCCCGCTGGGTGATCATAGCGGCCCACGCGCCTTTTACGTCGTTGCCTACATCCCACTCTTGTGGTACGCGCGAAATGAGCCCACTTGCGACATCGGCAGTAAACTGCCTCAGACGAGTCGCGAAACGTCTGATTTCTTCACGCTCAATGAAGCCTTGAAACTGCGGGAAGAGACCATAAACCTGCTCGTCTCTCACGTTGTCAATGAAGGCGATGCGTCTGTTTATCTCCCGTCCACATGTAAACGCGTGGGTAAAATCCATAGCCTTAAGCAGTACTCCCTTTTTGTTCCCTGGGTATTGGACGAAAAAAACGTTATCACGATTCACACGTTGTCCGTTTGGAGCGTACCGATCACAGTTTAATGTCCAAGTGTCAAGAACCACTAAACCACTGATATCCGGTCGGTTGTGGACCGATTCGAGTTCATCTGCCGTTCCCCCCCAGGGGAAACCTTTAGGCTCCTACCTGCTTATAAACGCTGGCCCGACTGCTGCGTTTCCTCCATTGAGGAACGGAATCTCGTCGTCTGCGGTTACTTCGATTAATGCAAAGTCCAGGGTTGAAAGGCCGAGCCAGTCCGCCAACATGCTACCAACCAATTCGCAGGCGAGGATATGAGGTCCTTCTGGGTTTCCTAAAGCTTTGATGTACCCCTCTCCCAAATCGGTATCAACCCGCGCGGCCCCGGCGGCAGTTCCGAAACTTTGTACAAACCTGGTGACGTTTTGTGGGGTCCAGCCGTTACCATGAAGTGGCACTCTTGCCTCGAGCTTGCATCGAACTAACCCAGCGAGGTCAATGTTATAACGACTTCAGACACAAGGGCAGGCAGGGCCGTTGCAAATCCGTGAGCCCAATTTCAGTCAGATTTCGTTTGAAAGGAAGGATTGCAGATGAGCGGCCAAGAGCTGAAAAAGTCTGTCGAAGCCATGCAAACCCTCCGTAATGATCTGACCTCCTCGAAGGAGAGAGCCTTGGCATTTCTTGTCGAAGCTGGAATTGTCACCGCCTCCGGAGAGCTCACCAAGCAGTACCGCCAGGGTGCATAGCCTTTCTACCTCCTTTGTCCTTGGATTTCACGGTTGTGACCGAGAAACCGGCGAACGTCTGCTCCCAACTAAACCAGCCTTTCCAACCCAGCGAGAACAGCTACGATTGGCTCGGTTCAGGGATTTACTTCTGGGAAGCAAATCCCGGCTCCCTCTGCAGACCGAAGCAAATCGACCAAAAGTCCGCATCCGAAAAAAGTTGCAGTTACGTTAGGCCATAGGTCGCCAGCACTGCTGAGGTTCGACGGATCAGAGCAGACGCACTAGCTTCAAAGCATGACCTTCGCTCCGGACCCGGCCCCTTCACCCCTTCCATCGCTTGCAGATATTGCCCGCAGACGAGCGGAACTGTTGGCTTGGCGACCCGGCGAGACGCCCGCCCAGAGCGCCGCCGCTTCGAGCGACGACTCACAGGTCCCCGACAATTGGCCGGCACTTTCCCCGCCGGCTTTGTACGGGCTCGCCGGGGAGGTCCTTCGCGTCATCGGGCCGCACTCGGAGGCCGATCCCGCAGCCATCCTGATGCAGTTCCTGGCCGCCTTCGGCAACCTCATCGGCCCCGGTCCGCATTGCGTCGTGGAATCGACCCACCACAGCCTCAACTTGTTCGTCGTGTTGGTGGGCGAATCGAGTAAAGCCCGCAAGGGCACAAGCTGGGGGCACATTCGCCGCTTGTTCGAAGAGGTCGACGCCGAGTGGGTCAACCAGCGAGTCACCGGCGGCCTCTCCAGCGCCGAGGGTCTGATCAACGAAGTGCGCGATGAAGAGTTGGCCACCGATCGGCGTCTGTTCGCGCTCTCCGACGAATTTGCTTCCGTGCTGCGCGTCATGGGCCGCGACGGCAACGCGCTCTCCCCCATCCTGCGCAGCGCCTGGGATAGCGGCAACCTGCGCACCCTGGTCAAGCATGACCCCCTGAAAGCGACCGGCGCCCACATCAGCCTGGTGGGCCATATCACCCGCCATGAGTTGTTGCGCTACCTGAGCGACACCGAATCGCACAATGGCTTCGCCAACCGGCTCATTTGGACCTGTGTCCGTCGAAGCAAGTGCCTGCCCGAGGGAGGACGCATTCCTCAGCACGAGCTCGCAGCGGTAGCCGCGGAGGTAAAGCGGGCCCTCGCCTGGACGGTGAGCGAGCCCGAGCGTGAATTCCACCGCGACTATGACGCCCGGCAACTGTGGGCCAAGGTCTACCCCAGCTTGAGCGAAGGTCAGCCGGACCTCCTTGGCGCGGCAACCAGCAGAGGCGAAGCCCAGGTCTTGCGGCTGAGCGCCATTTACGCCGCCTTGGACTGCAGTCCGGTCGTTTGCGAGCAGCATCTGCGCGCCGCCCTCGGCCTGTGGAAGTACTCCTACCTCAGCGCCAGGCTGATCTTTGGTGACGCCACAGGAGACCCCATGCTCGATCGCATCCGCGAATGCCTGGATGCTGCCGGCTCGGATGGCCTGACCAGGACAGAGATCAGCGACCTCTTCAAGCGCAACGCCAGCAGCGAACGCATCGATCAGGCTTTGCAGCAGTTGACCTCGCTTGGGCTGGTCACCAATCGCCAGGTACCGACGGAAGGCCGCCCCATTCGCGTTTGGAGTGCAGTCGACCCAAAATAGCGGGCTTAGGTAACTTATTTCGTTTATTTCGTTTATTTCGTCGCCCGGCCTTTACCCGCTGCCGCCCTACCCTTTGTCATCCCGCCTGCCCCGCCTGCCCGCGCCTGCCCCGCCTGCCCCGGCATGCCGTGGGGCATGCCGTGGGGCATGCCGTGGGGCATGCCGTGGGGCATGCCGTGGGACCGAAGCGGACCCGGATTTCCTACTGCGCATCGCCAGCCAATGCCGCGTGTGCGGTCCCGGCCTGCCGGGTCCGCATGAAGTCCCCTGCGCCACCAACCTCGACAGGAAATCCGGGGGAGCGAAGTGGAGGGACCTGCGGTTCCAGCGAACCTCATTCCGGCCAAAAGCTGCCCGCAGGGACTTCTAGCCCACCGGTGCGGAGGCTTAATGCGCTTAATGCGCTTAATGCGCACACTTCCCCCCGCGTGTTTAGCCCGTGCCCTTCAGAACAGTCCCACGGCACGCCCTGGCAGGAGGCAACATGCTCATCTGCGCATTTTGCGCAATTTTGAGCACCTTCATGAAACAAAGGACTTACAGCATTTTCACTTCTGGTGTAGACAAAGCAACCGGGCCCGGCATGAGCTTTGCACCGTACCTGGACCCAGTCGGAGAGACAAAGCCCGCCGGTGCGGAGGCTTAATGCGCTTAATGCGCTTAATGCGCACACTTCCCCCCTCCGCGGCGAGCCGGAGGAATTCGTTGTGCCCCACCCTTCCCCTTGGCTTTAGGGTTTTGTATTGGATGGTATGGGCGGCTATCATAGACCGTGGGAGATATGTCATGGCTACCGCTTCTTATGAAAACGCTCTCCAGATGGCGGCGTCCCTGAGCCGTGACGAACAGCTGCGGCTGATTCGGGAATTGACGGTAAATGCCGCGAAGGGCGCGGCTTCCGAAGGGCAAACCAGTGTGCTTGCGTTGTGCGGTCTCGGTCAGGAGATCTGGCAACACTTGGATGCCCAGGAATATGTCAGTCGTGAACGCTCCTCATGGAATGGCTGAAGGCCTTATACGGAACGGTCGTCGGCCTGGATACCGCTCCACTCATCTACTTCATCGAAAAACATTCCACCTATCTGCCTCTGCTTCTGCCGTTTTTTGAAGCCGTAGAGCGGGGTGATATTCACGTTGTCACTTCGACGCTGACGCTCACCGAAATCCTTGTTCATCCTTACCGGGATGGAAATCAAGGCCTGGCAGAGCGTTATTTCCAGCTGCTCCTGAATGCACGCAATCTTAAGACAGTTGCCTTATCACCGGCCATTGCAGCAGAAGCTGCCCGGATTCGAGCCGCTCATCAATTGAAAACACCGGACGCCATTCAGCTCGCCACTGCTAAAGAAGCAGGAGCCACCGCATTTCTCACGAATGATGCGGCGCTCGCTGCAATTCCCGGGCTACGCTTGATTGTTCTTGAGCACGTCAAACGAGAGTTCGGTATTTAGGGAAAGGGGGAAAGGATATCTGTTTCCCGACATGAACCGAAGAGGAATCAAATCGGGAATAGCCGGATTTCTAAAACAGAAAACCGCAACAGGTTGCTTGCTCTCCGCCGCTGAGCTGGTTATAACCAACTTCAGCCGATGTAATTGCGGTTTCGCGATTGGTGTAGAACGAAGCGAACGACCTTTACGTGGTTTTCTCCCAAGGAAAACCACACCTCGCGATCTTTATGAGACCACAGTAACTGTGAAACCGCTTTAGGAAGCAGATGCGGAGAATCTCGATGAAGTTCACCAGCTTAAGTCGCGGTAGGTTTGTCTGCCTTACGGGCTCTGGTCCTGCCATCGTGGAAGCGATCTATTGGCAGGACGGCGAGTATAAGGCGCGCTTTCGTTGCCAGGATAATCTCGTCGTCGAGCTGACCGCGGCAGAAGAGTCGATGATCGAGCCCCTGACCAGCGACACGTTGGCCAAGTTTCAAATGGCGCGGCGGTAATATCGACGGCGAGCGAAAGTTACTCGGCGCCGACCATCCGCCGTCGCGCGCATCCATGCCATTGATTTATGGGTTGACCCACGATATCATCCCATAAATGAACATCCGCCTCACCATGGATAAAGCAGGCCGCGTCGTGATTCCAAAGCCACTGCGCGAAGAACTGCATCTGGAACCCGGCGACGCCCTGGAAATGGAGAGCGCTGGAGAAGAGATCACCCTGCGCCCGGTCCGGGGAACAGGGCCACTCACAAAGGAGCACGGCGTGTGGGTATTTCGTAGCGGCCAGCACCTGCCCGCTGCCGCAACGGATCAAATGCTGCAGCAAATCCGCGAGCAACGCGATCTGGCTAACCTTGGCAAAGCCGAATGAAGGGGTTCTTCGATACCTCGGTCCTGGTCCCGGTGTTTTATGGGGACCACGTCCACCATCAGGCCAGTCTGCAGCTGTTCATCCAATTTGATAAATCAACCGGCTGCTGTGGAGCGCACAGCTTGGTGGAGATCTTCTCCACGTTGACTCGGATGCCGGGCAAACACCGTATCAGCGGCGAGCAGGCCATGTTGTTCATCGGCAGCCTATGCGAACGGCTTTCCCTCATCGCGCTGGACGGCGATGAATACGCCAGGGCCCTGGGAGCTTCGGCGTCTCTTGGTATCGTCGGCGGGGGCATCTACGACGCTATGCTTGCGCATTGCGCCATCAAAGCGCAGGCCGAGACCATCTACACTTGGAATGGCCGGCATTATGCGCAGTGCGGACCGGAAGTCACGCGGCGTTTGCAAACGCCCTGAGTCCCGCGAACCGGGATAGCATCTCTTAGGTAACTTATTTCGTTTATTTCGTTTATTTCGTCACCCGGCTTTTGCCAGCGTTACGTATCGCAAAGCAGTTGGAGCTGCTGCCATAGGTATGCCGTCACGCTATTCTCCCGGGAGCGCCGTCCGTCATACCTTCCGCGCGTTTCGGCATCGCGATTTCCGGTTGATGTGGATCGGGGCATGCGTCTCCACGACGGGTACCTTTGTCCAGCAGTTCGCCCAAAGTTGGCTGGTCTACGATCTCACCAAGAGCCCGTTCTATCTCGGCCTGGATCTGTTTCTAGGGCAGCTTCCCATCATGCTGTTCTCTCTCTTTGGCGGCGTCTTTGCCGATCGCATGGATCGCACAAAAATGCTGCTGTACTCGCAGTACATCCAGATGATCTGCGCTTTCGTTCTGGCCGCCCTTTTCTTCTCCCACACGGTGAGGATATGGCACATCCTCACGCTCTCCTTCCTCGTCGGCTGTGGGCAGTCTTTCGGCGGACCCGCCTATTCCGCGCTGCTGCCGACGCTGGTGAAGGGCGAAGATCTGCCCAATGCGATCGCCATGAACTCGATTCAGTTCAACCTGGCGCGCGTCCTCGGCCCCATGCTGGGAGGGCTCGCGTATACGTCCCTGGGCGCCACATGGTGCTTCGCCCTGAACGGAATTTCCTATCTGGCGGTTATCCTTACGCTCTTCATGATCCAGGTGAAATTTGTTCCGCCCATTTCGCGGGAATCCGTGATGAAGAGTATGCGGCAGGGGATCCGATTCATACGCCAGCGCGAGGGGTTGGCTCCGCTGGTGGTGCTCGCTTTCTGCACCACGCTGCTCGGGTTTTCGCTCACCGGTTTCCTGCCGGTGATCGTGCAGACCATCTTCCACAAGGGACCGCAGACGTTTGAACTGCTGCTGGTATGTTCCGGCGCGGGGTCCATCGCCGGCGCGCTGATGGTGGCCGCCATGGAACGGTTGAAAGGACTAGGCCATGTGGTGCTGTTAACCCTGGCCGCACTCGGAGCCGCGACCGCCGGGTTCGCACTTTCACGATGGCTTCCGCTTTCCTGCGTGCTGATCTTCCTCGCCGGCGCGGCGATCATGGGGTCGGCGTCGCTCATGCTTTCCCTGGTCCAACTGATCGTGTCCGACCAGATGCGCGGTCGCGTGATGAGCGTCTACAATCTCGCCTTCCGCGCCGGCATGCCCCTGGGGAGCCTGGCGCTGGGAAAGTTGATCCCTATCTTCGGTGTCTCCTGGGCGCTCGCCGGCTCCGGAGGAATACTCATCGGGGTGTCGCTGTATTTCCTCGTCGTCATGAGAAATGTGGCGACGTTTCAACGGGTAACCAAAGGAGGAGGGTGATCCGGCTGTCAAGCCCTTGCCTTGCAAAGGCTTAAGGATGGAGGAAATTTTGGGGTGGAATGGAGGCGCCCAGGATTGCTTCGCGACCCTGCCTGTGGCTAGATTGCGCAACTGTGACCGCCGCACTCGGGATGGGGGAGCGAGGTCACAAAGCAGATCCCGGAGGGGAAGACGATGACGCCGAAAACTACCGCTCTTATTCACAAATCAACCATGTGCATCCTGCGTTTGGGATTGCTGAGCAGTCTTGCCGCGGCCGCGCCGCTTCTGGCAGCTGGTGCGGGGGCCAGCGACTCCGCCCCGTCCACGCTGGTTCAGATCGTTCGCGAAGCTACGCAGCGATTTGCTGACGTCAACGCGGCCACCGCCGCCGGCTATGCGCCGGCCTTTGGGTGCGTCACCGGACCGGACGACGGCGCGATGGGGGTGCACTACATCAACGGCGCTCTGGTGAGCGGAGGGGAAATCAATGCCAAGGAACCGCAAGCGCTGATATACGAGCCGGAGGGAAAAGCGATGCGGCTGGTAGGGGTGGAGTTCATTACCCTTGCCGACAACTGGCTGGCAGCGCATCAGCAGAATCCGCCGATACTCGAAGGTCAGCTCCTGCAGTACATCGGCACGCCCAACCGCTACGGGTTGCCCGGGTTGTTTGAGCTGCACGTCTGGGCGTGGCGGGATAACCCTCTCGGTGCCTTCGTGGACTGGAACACGCACGTCACCTGCGAACACGAGTAGATCGAGCAGACGCGTCTGCTGACGCAACGGGGCGGCCCGCGACGGCGAGCGTGGGCTGTACCTCGGACGTCTGCGGCGAGGGATAGTCGCAAAGCTTCAAATAAAAAGGCCGCCAGTTTCCTGGCGGCCTTTTAGTTAATGCCGGCAATCACCTACGCTCCCACACACTTACGCGTGCAGTACCATCGGCCCAGCGAGGCTTAACTTCCGTGTTCGGGATGGGAACGGGTGTGACCCTCGCGGTATGGTCACCGGCAAATCGAGGTGTGCTGCAAGGATCTTGTTCTTCCTTGCGTGTGCTCCAAACAACCTTAACCCGAGCGAATAGAACACACCTTTGAGCTTATGGGGCGCTTGGCGGAGGGTCTCCCCCGCAGCCAGCTTCCAGACAGGCTTTTTTTCCTGCGTACTGGTAGTCAGCAAACTGGCGCCATGCAACCTGATTTTTCACAACGAAACCGATTGGGCTAGATCATCGAATCAAGGCTTGTTGAATGTCTCCCTGATACTGCGCAGAGTTAATTCTATGGACAAGCCGAACGGGCGATTAGTACTGGTAAGCTACACGCATTACTGCGCTTCCACCTCCAGCCTATCAACCAGGTGGTCTTCCTGGACCCTTCTTGACCCTTTTGGGTTGGGAGATCTCATCTTGGGGCGTGCTTCCCGCTTATATGCATTCAGCGGTTATCACAACCGAACTTCGCTACCCAGCCGTGCCCTTGGCAGGACAACTGGAACACAAGAGGTTCGTCCATCCCGGTCCTCTCGTACTAAGGACAGCCCCCCGCAAATCTCCTACGCCCACAGCAGATAGGGACCGAACTGTCTCGCGACGTTCTGAACCCAGCTCACGTACCGCTTTAATAGGCGAACAGCCTAACCCTTGGAACCTTCTACAGCTCCAGGATGCGATGAGCCGACATCGAGGTGCCAAACCGGAGCGTCGATATGAACTCTTGGCTCCGATCAGCCTGTTATCCCCGGCGTACCTTTTATCCGTTGAGCGATGGCCCTTCCATACAGAACCACCGGATCACTAAGGCCTGCTTTCGCATCTGCTCGACTTGTAGGTCTTACAGTTAACCACACTTATGCCTTTGCACTCGACGGCTGATTTCCAAACAGCCTGAGTGTAGCTTCGCGCGCCTCCGTTACAATTTAGGAGGCGACCGCCCCAGTCAAACTACCCGCCTTACTATGTCCCTCTCCCGGATCACGGGAGCAGGTTAGAATCACAGCACTCGCAGGGTGGTATCTCACCGGTGGCTCCACCAAGTCCGAGAACCTGGCATCAAAGCCTCCCACCTATCCTGCGCAGCAAGAGCCATAACTCATAGTAAAGGTGTAGTAAAGGTGCACGGGGTCTTTCCGTCTAGCTGCGGGTAACCGGCATCTTCACCGGTACTACAAGTTCGCCGAGCAACTCGTTAAGACAGTCGTACGATCGTTACGCCATTCGTGCAGGTCGGAACTTACCCGACAAGGAATTTCGCTACCTTAGGACCGTTATAGTTACGGCCGCCGTTCACCGGGGCTTCAATTCAAAGCTTCGCCTTGCGGCTAACCTCTCCTTTTAACCTTCCGGCACCGGGCAGGCGTCAGCCCCTATACGTCGTTTTCGACTTAGCAGAGACCTGTGTTTTTGTTAAACAGTCGCCGTACGCGCTTCACTGCGGCCCCCTCGAGCTTGCACTCTAACGGGGCGCTCCTTCTCCCGAAGTTACGGAGCTAATTTGCCGAGTTCCTTAACAAGCTTTCACTCGAGCGCCTTTGGATATTCTCCTCGTCTACCTGTGTCGGTTTGTGGTACGGTTCCCATCCCCTCTCCTTAGAGGATTTTCTTGGCAGCGTGAAATCAGCAGCTTTCGGCCATACGGCCTACTGCTTTGCGCCTCACTGTTAAGCTCACCCGGATTTGCCTGGATGAACCAGCTTACGCGCATCGAACCCCATAGCCATAGGAGGTCCTGCTTATCCTTCTGCGTCTCCCCATCGTCAAACGAGAGTATGGGAGGTCCGGAATATTAACCGGATGTCCATCGGCTACGCCTTTCGGCCTCACCTTAGGGACCGCCTAACCCTGAGCGGATTAACCTTCCTCAGGAAACCTTAGACTTTCGGCGCGGAGGGTTCTCACCTCCGTTATCGCTACTTATGCCGGCAGGGTCTCTTCGCAACGCTCCACCAGTCTTCTCAGTCTGGCTTCACTGCTGTTGAGAATGCTCTCCTACCACGCACACCCTAGGCTGTGCATCCGCTGCTTCGGTGTACAGTTTTAGCCCCGTTATATTGTCGGCACCGGACCGCTTGACCAGTGAGCTATTACGCTTTCTTTAAAGGATGGCTGCTTCTAAGCCAACCTCCTGGCTGTCTGAGCGTTCCGACTTCCTTTCCCACTTAACTGTAACTTGGGGACCTTAGCAGGCGGTCTGGGCTGTTTCCCTCTCGACGATGAAGCTTAGCCCCCATAGTCTGACTCCCGGACTGGTTGTCATTGGCATTCGAAGTTTGGTTGGATTCAGTAAGCCGGAAAGCCCCCTAGTCCATCCAGTTCTCTACCACCAATGCAAATCATCCGAGGCTAGCCCTAAAGCTATTTCGGAGAGAACGAGCTATCACGGAATTTGATTAGCCTTTCACCCCTACCCTCAGCTCATCCGAGCTTTTTTCAACAAACACCGGTTCGGTCCTCCAGTGGGTGTTACCCCACCTTCAACCTGGCCAAGGGTAGATCATCCCGCTTCGCGTCTATTCCTGCCAACTGATTCGCCCTATTCAGACTCGCTTTCGCTACGGCTCGCTTACGCTTAACCTTGCTGACAAGAATAACTAGCCGGCTCATTATGCAATAGGCACGCGGTCAGGCATTCCCTTGCGGGCATAGCCCTCCCACTGCTTGTAGGCACACGGTTTCAGGTACTTTGTACTCCCCTCGCAGGGGTTCTTTTCACCTTTCCCTCACGGTACTGGTTCACTATCGGTCAGAAACGAGTATTTAGCCTTACGGGATGGTCCCCGTGGATTCAAGCAGGGTTTCACGTGCCCCGCCTTACTCAGGTATCCGCTTCGAGTCTGGATCGTTTTCGTCTACGCGCCTGTCACGCTCTATGGATCCCCTTTCCAGAGGATTCGACTAACGACCAGATTGGTAACTCTACTGTTGCGGACCCTACAACCCCCGTAACACCGAAATGCAACGGGTTTGGGCTGTTCCGATTTCGCTCGCCACTACTCTCGGAATCGAGGTTTCTTTCTTTTCCTTCAGGTACTGAGATGGTTCACTTCCCTGAGTTCGCTCGTGCCCGCCTATGTATTCAGCGGGCCGTACGACGGTTTTGCCGTCGTGGGTTTCCCCATTCGGAAATCTCCGGATATAACGCCTGTGTGCGGCTCCCCGAAGCTTATCGCAGCTTGCCACGTCCTTCATCGCCTGTTTCTGCCAAGGCATCCACCGTGCGCCCTTAGTAGCTTGACCATAGAATTAACTCTCGCGCAGCAGTCAGATGATCTTGCGATCTGCGATACCTGGCTCAGAGATTCTAATTAGTCTCTTTTGTATTGCCGCCTGCATGTGCTTACTCCTCCTTGCGGAAGGCAGGCCACACGCTTAATTATCCTAAAGACACTCAACTAAACATGACCATTCCACGCACACGAACTTGCGTTGCTGCGCAGGATAGGCCTGCTCAGCCTTGTAATTTTTTTACCCAATCGATTTCGTTGTCAAACATCCAGTTGCGCCGGACGTTAAGCCGGCGCCCACCCTGGGGTGGGTTTGAACAGCTGTGATTGCTCAGCGCTGCTCAAAGTTCAAGGTCTTCGCCAAGGCCGTTCAACTTTGAACAGTTCGACTGCTGGTAGCGGGAACCACTTCAAGCTCTAAAAGCGGAGCTTGCCAATGCGCTGGCACGGTCCGAAGATTCCCATCGAGACGGTGTTGGTGGAGCTGACCGGGATCGAACCGGTGACCCCCTGCTTGCAAAGCAGGTGCTCTCCCAGCTGAGCTACAGCCCCATACACCAGAAGTGGTGGGCCTGGGTAGATTCGAACTACCGACCTCACCCTTATCAGGGGTGCGCTCTAACCAACTGAGCTACAGGCCCGCGCGGGCAACATATGCCTGG
>CAWAII010000014.1:0-157500 GCA_963782105.1 uncultured Acidobacteriaceae bacterium | reverse complement strand
ATGCCATTCCCGCTGCTTGCAACGACCTGTTGAGAGTAGCAACTTGGGTGCAGAACCGCAAGGGTACGGTTGTTGAAAAGGGTACGCTGTTGTTGAAAAGGAGGTTCGCGGTTCTACCAGCATTCCAAAAGGTTGCAGGTGGAGGGCTGCGTTTCCCACATCTGATCAAAAACGGGTCAGATGTCGGGCACCCTTTGATTTGTTGCGGGGACAGATGATGCCCCGTTGATGGCGAGAAATGCCGGAATGGCGGCAAAGGGATCGACAAGAAAGAAAAACGAACTGACCGCCAGCACCGAGAAACGGACATAGTTCGAGTGCAGGGTGTCCATCGCCATGCTCGCCGGACCGTACATGCACTCAACTTAAACCACGCGCCCGTGGGAGCGAGGAAGTCTCGCTACCGATGTCCGAATATGCACGGCTTTGCCCGCAACTATCCGCGGCGAAGTTATAATCGAATTTCAATGCGAAGGGAGCTGTTGTCGATGCCCATCCAGCCCACCGCCAAGATCTGGCACAACGGAAATCTGATCCCCTGGGATAAGGCCCAGATCCATGTGATGAGCCACGTCGTGCACTATGGCTCGTCCGTTTTTGAAGGCATTCGCTGCTACGCACAACCCCAGGGAGCGGCCATCTTCCGCCTTCCCGAACACATGCAGCGACTGCTCGATTCAGCCAAGATCTATCGCATGCCGCTGCCCTATTCGCTGGAGCAACTGTCGAGCGCAGTGGTCGGCCTGGTGGAAAGCAACGGCGTCGCGCCTTGCTACATTCGCCCCATCGCGCTGCGCGGCTACGGAGAGATGGGCGTCAGCCCCAAGGGCACGCCGATCGAAGTCTTCATCGCCAACTACTCCTGGGGCAAATACGTCGCCGGCGACGAGGGCGCGGATGTCTGCATCTCCTCCTGGAACCGGATGGCGCCGAACACGCTTCCCGCGCTGGCCAAGGCCGGCGGCAATTATCTGAACTCCCAGCTGATCCGCATGGAAGCCGACATCAACGGCTACTCGGAAGGCATCGCGCTCGATGTCTTCGGAAACCTGTCGGAAGGTTCGGGGGAGAATCTCTTCGTGGTGCGCAATGGCGTGCTCTACACCACGCCGCTGGCCAATTCCGTGCTCTCCGGCATCACGCGCGACTCGGTGCTCACCATGGCCCGCCATCTCGGCATCCCGGTCGTGGAGCAGGCCATGCCGCGCGAACTGCTCTACATTGCCGACGAGGCCTTCTTCACCGGAACCGCGGCCGAGGTGCACCCGATCCGCTCGGTGGACCGCATCCCCGTCGGCGACGGCAGTATCGGACCGATCAGCAAGCAGACTCTCCGAGGAGTTCCTGGGCATCGCCCACGGGCTGCGGCCGGATCGCTTCGGCTGGCTGACCCAGGTCAACGTGAACACCAGCCAACCGGTACCCGTCTAAAGCCCTGCAAGCACCGGACACGGTAAAGAGAGCAGCCGCCGGCTGCTCTCTTCCTCTTAGCTCGCCTCGCGAGACTTTGCTTCGTGCGCCGGCTCTGGTGGCGGGCGGAACGGGTCTGCGACCCAGCAGGGGCGAGGTGGAATCCAGCGGAGCGCGCATCACCTGCGGCCGAATGCCCGCCTGCTGTCCCCAACCCGGCAGGACGGGCTGCCGGTAATGAGGCGCGCGCCGCGGTTGAAGGTGAGATAGGTCCACGCCCACTGGAAGAAGACGGCAAGGCGGTTGCGAAAGCCAATCAGGAAGAAGATATGCACCGACCACCCACGCGAGCCAGGCCAGCAAGCCCGACCAGTGCGCCTTGAACGGCCACTGCACGTTGGCGACGGCTGCCTGGCGGCCGATGGTGGCCATGTCACCCTTGTCGAAATAGTGGAAGCTGGTTCTCGGCTTGCCCGCCATGTCCTGGCGCGATCATCTGCGCCGCATGGCGTCCCATCTGCATCGCCGGCTGGGCCACGCCGGGAATCTGCCGTCCCGCTTCTTCCACATGGGCCAGATCGCCGCACACAAAGATCTCCGGATGGCCGGGCGGATTCAGGTAGCGGTCGACGATGGCGCAGCCACGCTTGTCCGTCGGCACGCCCAGCATTTTGCCCAGGGGCGAGGCCTGCACACCGGCAGCCCACAAGGTCACCACCGCATCCACGCGCTCTCCGCCAACCATCACATAGCCGGGCTTCACATCGCGTCACGCTTTGTCCGGTGCGCACTTCGACGCCCAACTGCGCTAGCTGCTTCGACCGCCTTCTGCGATAGATCCTCCGGATAGGCGGCCAGAATGCGCGGCGAGCCCTCGAGCAGGATCACCCGCGCCTTGGCCGGATCGATGTGGCGGAAATCGTGGCGCATATAAAGCTTGGAGATGTCGCTGATGGCGCCCGCCAACTCCACCCCGGTCGGGCCTCCGCCGATGATGACGAAGTTCAGCACCGGATGCGCGCCGGTCTCCACCATCTCCCGCTCCGCCAGCTCAAAGGCCAGCAGCACGCGGCGGCGAATCTCGGTTGCATCCTCAACCGTCTTCAGCCCCGGGGCATACTGCGCCCAGTCATCTTTGCCGAAGTAGGAGTGGGTCGAGCCAGTGGCCAGAATCAGGTAGTCGTATTCGAGCTTCGCGCCGCTGCGCAGCAGCACCCGGCGGTCGTTCGGGCTCGATATTCTCGACCTCGTCCATCAACACTTCGATATTCCGCTTTTTGGAAAAGATGGAGCGGATCGGCTGAGCAATGTCTGCCGGCGAAAGCACCGCCAGCGCGACCTGGTAGAGCAAAGGCTGGAAGGTGTGGTGGTTTCGCCGGTCGACCAGGGTTACGTCGACCGCCATATTCGCCAGCGCCATCCCGGCGCTCAAGCCGGCGAAGCCGCCGCCAACGATCACCACCCGGGGGCGCGGGGGCAGATTCGTTACCGAGGGCGGCGGCGTCGAAGTTCGAAGTTGTAGGAATCTCGGCCATTCAGACACTCTCCTCGCTGCATCGATTGAGATGCTCTTAGCCTCTATGATTACAGACCGCAGGTAAAAGTTTCGAGCTGCCTGTGATGGCCCCAAAGCTAGATCTCCGGATAGAAGTCGAAGAAAGCTTCGATGCTTTGCCGCAGCTGGTTTTCGATCTCCTCCCGGCTACCCTCCAGCACGTGCATGGTTACGTGTGCCTGTTTGCCGTTTTTCAGCGTCACCAGGGCGTCGCCCACTTCGATCGCCTCCTCGGAAGGAAGCAGCCTCATGCCGTAAATCAGTGTCAGATTTGCCATGCCGCCATCTTACTTCCGCAGACAGCTTTCGCCGCGCGCCAATCGCTGAGTCCTTTGCTCCCGCGTAGAATCAAAGACTGAGCCCCTATGTCCAACACTATCCGCGATACCGTCATCCTCGGCTCCGGCTGCGCCGGTCTCACGGCCGCCATCTATGCCGCCCGCGCCAACCTTAAACCGCTGGTGCTCGAAGGTCATGAGCCCGGCGGCCAGCTCTCCATCACCACCCTGGTGGAGAATTTTCCTGGCTGGCCGGAAGGCATTCAGGGCCCGGAGCTGATTGAGAACATGAAGCTGCAGGCCACCCGTTTCGGCGCCGAGTTGCAGATGGGTCACCTGGACGTCGGTCGATCTCTCCAAGCGGCCCTTTGCCCTCAATCTGGGCAAGGAGACGGTGCACACGCGCACGCTGATCATCGCCAGCGGCGCCTCCGCGCGCTGGCTGGGGCTGCCCAGCGAGCAGGCGCTGATCGGCCACGGCGTGAGCTCCTGCGCCACCTGTGACGGCTTCTTCTTCTCCGGCAAAGAGATCGCCGTGATCGGCGGCGGCGATTCGGCGATGGAGGAGGCGCTTTTCCTGACCCGCTTCGCCACCAAGGTCACGCTGATCCATCGCCGCGAGCAATTCCGCTCTTCGCGCATCATGCTCGATCGCGCCATGGCGCACGAGAAGATCAAGTTCCTTACCAACACGGCGGTCGAAGAGGTGCTGGGCGTGGAGCAGAAGGAAGTGACCGGCCTGCGCCTGCGGAATACGCTCACCCAGAGAGAGTCGACCCTGCCGGTAAGCGCCATGTTCCTGGGCATTGGCCATGATCCCAACGCCAAGATGTTTCGCGGGCTCATCGATCTCGACGACGACGGGTACATCGTCACGCACAGACCAGGTTTTCACCCGCGTTCCCGGCGTCTTTGCCTGCGGCGACGTGCAGGACCGCAGATACCGCCAGGCCATCACCGCCGCCGGCTCCGGCTGCATGGCGGCTCTGGAAGTGGAAAAGTATCTTGAAGAACACGGCCGTTGAGCACGACCCTGGATGACTACGGGCGCGGAACGGAAATGCCGGCGTTGCCGGAAAACCTTTTTCGCATCGAAGCCGAGATCACAGCGGCCTGCCGCGCGGCGGGGCGGCCGCGGGCCGAGGTCGCCCTGATGGCGGTCTCGAAGATGCATCCGGTTTCGGCGATCGTCGAGGCAGAGTCGCTCGGCATCAGGCTCTTCGGCGAAAACCGGGTGCAGGAATTTCAGGAGAAGAGCCTTGAGCTGGCTAAGCTTGGCCGTGCCGTGGGGACCCAGTTCCACCTGATCGGGCATCTGCAGTCGAACAAGGCAGCTCGTGCCGCCGAGCTCTTCTCTTCGATCGATACGCTCGACTCCCTTCCGCTCGCCGAACGCCTCAACCAGGCCGCGGCGCGGCGCGGCCGCCGCCTGGCGGTACTGATCGAGATCAAGCTCAGTCCCGAGCAATCGAAGGCAGGGCTCGAGCCGGAATCCGCCGAGCTTGGCAAGCTGCTCGAACATCTGCCTGACCTTCCCGCGCTCGAGCTTCGTGGGCTCATGACTGTGCCCCCCTACCTCGACGATCCGGCCGCCGTCCGGCCTTACTTCTACCGGCTGCGCAGTCTGCGCGACCAGCTCGCGGCGGCACATCCGCGGCTTTGCTTTGCCGAGCTTTCCATGGGCATGTCTCATGACTTCGCGGTCGCCATCGCCGAAGGCGCTACCCAGGTGCGCATCGGCACGGCGTTGTTCGGAGCCCGGATCTACTCCAAGTGATTCCGATCAGCGATCACCCTCTGGGCGCCACGTTCCAAGTCCGCGTTCATCCCCATGCCGCGAGAACAGCCATCGCCAGCACAGTGGGCGATGCGCTCAAACTCACGCTTTCGGCACAACCACTCGAGGGCAGAGCCAATATCGCCCTGGCGGAGTACTTCTCCGAAATTTTCTCTGTGCCGCGAAGCGCGGTCCAGGTTGTGACCGGGATAAGATCGCGCAATAAAGTGATTCGCATTGCCGGGCGTAGCGCTGCGGAACTGCAGCAGATGCTGCGTGGCCACTTTACGGTTTAGAAGCGAAAGCCGTTCGTTTGCGGCCGCTGTTCAGTGCGCACAAGTTCTCTCGTGAGCCGTGGTTCGTGTTTGGCACGGCAGGAATTACCACGAGCAGGCGGGTGCCCCATCCTTTGCGTTCTTTGCAAAGGGTGGGATACGCGACGGCCGGTATCGAGATTCGTGGCATCCCACCCTTCGCAAAAAAACGCGAAGGATGGGGCACCCGGCAGTTCCAGCCGAGGAAGTTAAGACCGCGTCTCAAGGAAAGTCCATGTCCACTCTCCCCGCCCCGAGTCATGCTTTGTATGCCGGGGTGCTGGGCGTCATTGTTCTTGCCCTGCTTACGGTCTCGCTCTCGCGTCTGAGCAAGACCAAGACCAAGGCTGATTACCTGCTCGCCGGCCGTTCGCTTCCGGCCTTTGTGCTGGTGTTCACGCTGCTGTCGTCGTGGATCGGTTCGGGATCGCTGCTCGGCGGCGCAGAGAACGCCTACAACCATGGCTTTGCCGCGCTTTGGCAGGCGGGCGGTGGATGGGCCGGGCTGCTGCTCATTTATTTCATCGCGCCGCGGGCGCGCAAATTCGCCCAGTTCACCATCCCCGACCTGCTCGAGGCCCGCTACAACCAAACGGCTCGCGTTCTCGGGGTCATCGCCATCCTCTTTGCCTACACCGCGATCACCAGCTATCAGCTCATCGGCGGCGGAGATATCCTGCACCTGGTATTCCCCGCCCTCATCACCGCGGACCTGGGCAAATACATCATCGCTGCCTTCGTCATCGCCTTCACGGCTATCGCCGGCATGGCTTCGGTGGCCTACATGGATGTTGTCATCGGCCTGCTGGCGACCATCACGCTGATCCTTGCCCTGCCCTTCGTGCTGCACGCGGCGGGAGGCTGGAGCGCCGTCACCCACGCTCTGCCGGCGACGCACTTTGAGGTCCTGGGGGACTTCAGCCTCACCCAGGCATTCGAACTTTTTCTGCCTACCATGCTGCTGATGCTGGGCAATCAATCCATGTATCAGAAGTTCTTCTCCGCAAAATCGGAGAAAGACGCGCGCAACGCGGTCGTTGGCTGGATCGTCGGCACGATCATTCTCGAAACTGTCATCGTTGCACTTGCCGTTTTCGGCTCGGTACTCTTTCCCTCGGGCGAGGTTCACACAGCGCCCGCGGGAGATCATCGCCTATACCGCGTTGCACGGCCTGCCGGCGTGGCTTGGGCGCGCTGCTGATGGGAGCGGTGTTCGCCAAGATCATCTCCACGGCTAACAACTACCTTTTCTCGCCGGCGACCAACCTGGTCAATGACGTCTTTACCCGCTACCTGGCCCCCAAGGCTTCGAACAAGAGGTCCTCATCGTCTCCCGCCTGATGGTGGTCCTGCTCGGTATCTGGGCTCTCTACCAGGCGCTCAACACCCACTCGGTGCTGGCCAAGACTCTTTACGCCTACACCATCTACTCCGCCGCGCTCACGCCAGTCATCCTGGCCGCGTTTTACAGCCGCCGCGCGAATGCCCAGGGAGCGGTGAGCGCCATCGCTGCCGGCACGCTGGTCACGTTCTTCTGGGATATGCAGGCGGTCAAGCAGCACCTGCCCCCACTCCTGGCGCAACGCGATGCCATCTTCCCGGCGTTGATTGCTGCCGTTGTATGTCTCATCGTGGTGAGCGCGTTGACGCCGCCACCGAAGGCCGCGCAGGTGGCGCTGTTCTTTCCGTGAGACTGACGGCCCGAAGGCGTGTCTGATAGTTACGAATGGATCCGCTTCGCCGACGAATCGAAGGAAGCCCGACCATTGCTTTTGCCCAAGCGGAATTGAGCGCGGTTGCACCCTAATAGGAGAGCATTGGAAGCCAATCATCATCATCCCAGGTACGCTGGTGCGAACCTGGGGCACCCAGCGCTTCGCTTAAAAGCAGATTTGGCCAGTCGCAGCGAACACCCGCTAATCTCCAGGGGCATCGCGAACAGCAGACGATCGCTAGCGGGTGCTGAAGGCTTCCAGTTGCGGACGCGCCGCTTCGTAGGTGAGCGCAATGCCTTGCGCCAGGCTCGTCCTGGGATGCCAACCCAGCTTCTGCATGCGGCTCACGTCGAGCAGCTTCTGCGGCGTCCCGTCGGGGCGGGAAGTGTCGAAGACCAGCTCGCCATCGAAGCCGAGCACTGCACAGACCTGCTGTGCGAGCTCCCGTATCGTCATATCTTTGCCGGTGCCGATATTGATCAGCGGAACGCCGGCCAACAACGAAGAATAATCTGCTTCGTTCAGGTTCATCAGAAAGACACAGGCCTCGGCCAGGTCTTCGCTGAAGAGCAGCTCGCGGCGCGGCGTGCCCGTTCCCCAAACGACGATGTGTTTTTGCCCCAGGGCCTTGGCCTCCGCCACCTTGCGGATCAGCGCCGGCAGCACATGCGAGTTTTGCAGATCGAAGTTGTCGCCCGGACCATAGAGATTGGTCGGCATCGCCGCCAGATAGCGCGTGTTGAATTGCCGGTTGTAGGACCAGCACATCTCGATACCGGCGATCTTGGCCAGCGCATAGGGGCGGTTGGTCGGCTCGAGCGGCCCGGTGAGCAGATACTCTTCCTTGATCGGCTGCGGGCTCAGCTTGGGATAGATGCAACTGGAGCCCAGGAAAAGCAGCCGGTCGACGCCGTTGCGATAACTGGCGTCGATCACGTTGGTTTGAATGATCAGGTTTTCGCGAATAAAGTCCGCCGGATAGAGATCGTTGGCCAGAATGCCGCCGACTTTGGCGGCGGCCAGAAAGACATGAGCCGGCCGCTCCTGCTCGAAGAAGCGGCGTACGGCTGATCCGTCGGTGAGGTCGAGCTCGGCGCGCGTTCTGAGCAGAAGCCGTTCAAACCCCTGCTGCCGGAGATTGCGGCAGATCGCCGAGCCCACCAGACCGCGGTGGCCGGCAACGTAAATGGGGCTGTTTTTCTCCACGGCGATTGATCCCGATCATCATGATTCGTGAAAGTTGTAGGCGGCGTAGCCATGCCGGGTCACCAGGGCATCGCGTTCGGCGGCCTTCATGTCTTCGATGGCCATCTCTTCCACCAGCGATCGGAAGTCGGTCCTGGGCGACCAGCCCAATTGTTTGCGCGCCTTGCTCGCATCCCCCAGCAAGGTCTCAACCTCGGCCGGCCGGAAGTAACGCGGATCGACCGCAACCACGGCGTTGCCGTGCTGGTCATAGGCCTGCTCTTCGGTGCCCCTGCCCTTCCATTCGAGGTGGATGTCGAGGCACGCCGCAGCCATGGTGACAAATTCGCGAACGCTGTATTGCACGCCGGTGGCAATCACGTAATCGTCGGCGCGCTCCTGCTGCAGCATCAGCCATTGCATTTCGATGTAATCGCGGGCATGTCCCCAGTCGCGCTTGGAATCAAGATTGCCGAGGTAGAGCTTCTGCTGCAGGCCAAGCTTGATGCGCGCCAAAGCGCGGGTCACCTTGCGGGTGACAAAGGTCTCGCCGCGCATCGGCGACTCATGATTGAACAGGATGCCGTTGCAGGCATACATGCCGTAGGACTCGCGATAATTGACCGTGATCCAGTAGGCATAGAGCTTGGCAACGCCATAAGGCGAGCGGGGATAAAAGGGCGTTTTTTCGTTCTGCGGTATCTGCTGCACCAGGCCGTACATCTCCGACGTCGAAGCCTGATAGAAACGCGTCTTCTCCGTGAGCCCGAGAATGCGAATCGCCTCCAGCAGCCGGAGCGTTCCCAGGGCATCGGAGTTCGCCGTGTACTCAGGCTCTTCAAACGATACCTTCACATGACTTTGCGCTGCCAGGTTGTAGATCTCGTCCGGCTGAACCTTCTGCACCACGTGGATCAGGCTGGTCGAATCCGTCATGTCGCCGTAGTAAAGCACCAGGCGGCGCTTTCCTGGTGGGGATCCTCGTACAGGTGGTCGATGCGATTGGTGTTCAGCAAGGAAGTACGGCGCTTGATGCCGTGCACCTCATATCCCTTCTGGAGAAGGAATTCAGCGAGATAGGCGCCATCCTGACCGGTGATGCCAGTGATCAAAGCTCGTTTCAAAAGGGAGTGCTCCTGTACCTGGACGGATGGGCATTATCAGTTCCTCTCATTTTATGCCAGATGCCATCCGCGCCGGCGTTCGGCGGCAGTGTTGGCAATTTGGGCTGGTATCTTGACTGGTATGCCGGCAGAGACGATGGCTGCACACAATTCCCAACCGCCGCGCGATCCGCCCGCGCCTCTCCCCAAGCGGCTCCTGCATATCGTTGCATCGTTTGCGCCGGCAGCGGGAGGGACGACAGAGGGCATCCGCAAACTTGCCGAGAGCTCGGTTGGCATCGCAGCCATGGAGTTGGTCTGCCTGGATGATCCCGCGGAGTCCTATGTCCTGGGGCAAAGCTTTCCGGTGCACGCGCTGGGCCCGGCACGGAGCAACTATGGCTACACGCCTCGGCTGCGGGAATGGCTGCGGCAGAATCTGTCGCGCTTCGATGGAGTGGTGATCCATGGCCTGTGGCAATACCACAGCTATGGCAGCTACCGCGTGATTCGCCACCGCACTCCTTACGTGGTGTTTCCTCACGGCATGCTGGACCCCTATTTCAAGCGGGCCTTTCCCCTGAAGCATCTCAAGAAACAGCTGTATTGGCTGGCCCGGGAGTATCGCGTACTGCGCGATGCCAAGGCAGTCTGCTTCACCACGCCGATCGAGCGTGACTCCGCCGCCGGAACGCTATGGCCACAACGATGGAATCCCGTGGTGGTTTCGTTTGGGACCTCGGAGCCTGCGGGTGATGGGGCGACGCAGCGAGAAATTTTTCTGGCGCGGTTTCCCGCTTTGCGCCAGCGCAGGTTTTTTCTCTTCCTCTCGCGCATCCATCGCAAGAAGGGATGCGATCTGGCCATTGAGGCCCTCGGCCGGGTGGCGGCGGCGCATCCGGATCTGGACCTGGTCATGGCTGGGCCCGACGAAGAGGGGCTGCGGCCCCAACTGGAGGCGCAAGCGACGCGCCTGCAGATAGAGCACCGCGTGCATTGGACGGGAATGCTGGAGGGCGACCTGAAATGGGGCGCACTCCACGCGGCTGAAGCATTTGTGCTTCCCTCCCACCAGGAAAACTTCGGCGTCGCCGTGGTGGAAGCGCTTGCCTGCAGGGTGCCCGTGCTCATCTCCGACAAGGTAAATATCTGGCCGGACATTTTGCACGACGAGGCCGGCATTGTGAACGCCGACACCGCCGATGGGACGTACCGTTCCATGGAGACTTTGCTCGCGATGCAACCAGAGGAACGGCAGCGCATGGTGAACAATGGCCTGCGCTTGCTTTCGCGCGCGTTACGAGATGAAGAGAACGGCGCAGGCGCTGAATGATCTTTTCTGAGAGAGATGCCACCAGCCGTCCCTTTCGGGATGCTCAGATGCCACGACTGGTGCTACATGGAGATTCGTAGGTGGATCCACTTACCCTTGGCCGCGAAAGAACTCAGTGCACGCCCGGGAGTTCACTGCTGCTAGGCCTTGACAGCTCACGGGCTGGCCCATTTGTTCGTATACTTCCGCGCGCTCCAGGTGCTGCCAGCCAGATCCTTGGCGGAGAGAATCGCCCCGTTCTTGCGCGGCCAGTCGATCTTGATGGCCGCGTCGTTCCATAGAATGGTTCGTTCATGTTGGGGAGCATAGAAGTCGGTTGCCTTGTAAAGCACTTCCGCACTTTCCGACAGCACCATGAAGCCGTGCGCGAAGCCCGGAGGGATCCATAGCATTCGGCGATTGCTGCTGCTGAGCGTTTGCCCTACCCACTGGCGAAAAGGTGGGCGAATGCCTGCGGAGATCGACCGCGACGTCGAAGATTTCTCCGCTCAGACAGCGAATCAGCTTTCCCTGAGGCTGCTGGATCTGGTAATGGAGACCGCGCACCACGTCCGCGCCGGGAGAACGACTGATTGTCCTGAACGAAGCGGCCCGAAATACCGAATTCCGCCAGAGCCCGTTCATTGTAGCTTTCGAAAAAAGATCCCCGGCTCGTCTTCGAAGACCTTGGGTTCAATGATCTGCACATCCGCAATCTCGGTGGCTACGGCCTTCATCGATTCACCTCCATTCGTTACTGCATGCTTCACTTTGCGGTCGCCAAGAGCGATGCGATGAATCGCCTTAGCGGGTAACCTGCATGCCGGCCAATACCTCTTCCAGTTGCTGCTTCCAGGGGGGCAAACGGAAACCGAAGGTGCGCGCGAACTTGTCATTGGCGAGCACGGAATTGGCGGGCCGTTTGGCTGGGGTTGGATAGTCGGAGGAGGCATGGCCTGCACCCGCGGCTGGGCACTGAGGACACCCGCAGCTGAAAATCGCGCGCGCAAAGCCACACCAGGAGGTCGAACCCGCGGCCGTCATGTGGTAAATGCCTGCCGGAAGGTGCGCGCCGGGCGTAGCATATTGTTCCACCAGTCGCGCCGTGGCGGCGGCGATCGCAGCCGCCGAAGTCGGGGCGCCAACCTGGTCGTCCACCACCCGCAGCTCGGAGCGCTCGGCGCCCAGCCGGAGCATGGTGCGAAGAAAATTCTTCCCCTGCGGCGCTGTAGACCCAACTGGTGCGGAGCACCAGATAACGGCTCGCGGCCGCCGCAATCGCCGCTTCCCCTGCCGCCTTCGACGCTCCATATACGCTTAGCGGGTCGATCGGATCGCTTTCGAGATAAGGCCCTGTCTTTTCTCCGTTGAAGACATAGTCAGTCGAGTAGTGGACGAGGAGAGCATCCGAGCCGGGCCGCCTCCTGCGCCAGCACCCGGGGTGCGGCGGCGTTGATGGCGAAGCAGAGGTCGCGTTCCTTTTCCGCCTGATCCACCGCCGTGTAAGCCGCGGCGTTGATGATGACCGCGGGCTTCACTCGCCGAACCAGATCCCGGATGGACTGCTCGCTGGTGAGATCACATTCGTCCCGGCCGGCCAAAACCACATCGCCACGAGACTGGTACAAGCGGGAGAACTCGCTCCCTACCTGTCCGTTTTTTCCGGTGATCAAGATTCGCATGCTGTTCAGAAGGTAGTGTAGAGGAATGACCGGCGATTCGGCGCCACCTGCAGGGATTGTAAGGCCAATCGACGGAGGCACCAACCTTCTTGGGCACGGATGCTACCTCAACCTGCGCGCTGACTCCCGGCCGGGAGCCCTCTTTAGTAACTTCTGCCCGCCCGGGCAATAGGCTAGAATCCCTCCACAGTGAGCGAATCGACTGAAATCTCGGAACTCTCCGACACTGGACCCGGACCCAAGACTCTGGACCCGGACCCAATCTGGCGCAGATCGATCCGCCACACCCATTCAAAAGCGCCCTGAAAACCCTGGTGATCGCCGCCATCGTGGTGACCATCGCCCTTGGGCTGTATGTTTACCTGAGCACAGAGACCCCCAGTAGCCGCTGGAGAGGTTTTACAAGTTAACCTCTATCCGGTGCATACCGTCATCAACAGCGGGGTTGCAGCAATCCGGAATGGCAGGCTCAGCCGAGTCTTACGATCAGCTGCTGATCCTGACCAAGATCAGAGTAAGGAATCAGACCGATATTCCCCTTTTCCTGCAGGATGTTTCGGCCAGCGATCAAGTTGCCGGACGGCTCGGAGCAGGTGAATGTGGCTGCCGGCGATAAGGATATGGACCGGGTCTTCCAGGCCTATCCATCCTTGAGTTACCTGCGCGCAGACTCGATTCCTCGGGATATAACCCTGACTCCTGGACAGTCCGTCGAAGGCTGGCTATCTTCAACTTTCCCATTACCAAGGATCAATGGGATAAGCTGCAGACTGCCAAGGTCGTGGTCTCGTTTATGCACCAGAAGAATCTGGAATTGCTGTCATTCCGCGCTGAACCGCTGGTTAGCTGCCCTGGTCGACCGGACTGATCAGTGCGATCTTCCAGCTTTGACAGGACTCACGCTCCTAGGGCCTGCAGGGGTCATGGGGGCGGGGGCGTTCTTGGGCGTCGCCAGATAGCCGATTACCTGGTTCTTGTTGATGGTGTTGATCACCAGCTCGTAGAGGAGCTTGTCTTTGCCGGTGTAGAACTGGACCGGCTCGTCCAGGTTCTTGTCCTTTTTCTCAATCTTCTTGTCGTCCGATTCCACCACCAGGGTGTACTTGGAATGCTTGGTGTCCGCCTTCTTCAACGCCAGGCTGATGCCTGAGATCGGGGTCGGCTTGGCTCCCTTGGTCAAGTTCAAATCGTAATAGTTTCGATCACCCTTGTGCTTGAGGATCTCGAGTTCCTTGCCGTTGGTCGCGACCAGCCCGCTGGTCACACCCAAATCGCCAGTCACCCTCTTCAATTGGCTTTCGGCGTTTGCTGCAACTCGGTCTTGGTCGCAGCAACGTCCGTCTTTACCCCACCTACATCGGTCTTGACCGAGGAAACGTCAGTCGAAACCGCGCCGATCTGCTTCTGGGCTTCGGCCTGCGCTGCCGCTTGTTCCTTCTCCAGGCGGCTGGTCTCCGCCTGCTGCCGCTTGAGGAATTCGCTGGCACGCGCTTCCAGTTGCCGCTGGGTGAGACCTACGCTCTGGCCCAGGGTCTCGGAGGTCACGCGCAGCTTGGCGTTGGTCTCGTTGAGGCTCTCGGCCAGCTTGTCATTTTGCTGTTGCGCGTTTACCAGGGCTGCCTGCGATTTTTCCAGGCGGTTCTCCAGGGTGTAGGCCCAGATCAGCGCGGCGGCGGACGCCAACACAGCGAAGCCAACCAGGGCTATAAAGACTCCGGATTGGGTTCGTTCGACTAGTTCCAAGTTTTCGTCGCTCATGCGATCTGCCTCTTTTCCACTGCGAAGGGTGTGTATTTCCTCATCCTACAATGGACGGGTGGAGACTGCGGATGTCATCGTCGCCGGAGCGGAGGGATTATCGGCCTCTCCGCTGCGCTCGAATTGGCGCGAAACGGCGTTCCGGGTCCGCGTGCTGGAAAAGGGACGCGCCATGTCGGAGGCCTCCTGGGCGGCGGCGGGCATGTTGGCCGCCCATGACCCCACCCATCCACCGGAGCTGGCCGAACTTGCCGACGCTGAGCATCCATCTTTACCCGGAATATCTCAGCACGATTGAAGCGGCTTTCGGGGCGCCCTGTGCGGCTGCGCACCCAGGCGCACCTTATCAGACGAGCGGGAACGACAGCAAGTTTAGCACCACGGCACCGCGACCTGCTTTGCCATCAGCGCGCAGGAGGCGCAAAGGCGGATCCCAGGGCTGGCAACCGAGGAGCCGTTCCTTTCTTTGGCTGGAGGAAGTGAGCCTCGATCCGCGGGATCTTTGCGCGGCGCTCCCTCTGGCTGCGGCCGCGGCCGGGGTGGTTTTGCAGGAGGAGACGGAAGTGCTCGCCGTCCGCAGCCAGGCAAGACGGTCGGGCGGAGATCAGAACCGGGAGCGGGACGGTGAGCGCGGGCGCCTTCGTGAACTGCTGTGGCGCGTGGGCGGCAAAGTACAGCACTCTGAGCCTGGAGCGCCAACCCGCCGCCGGCGGTGGAACCCTGGAAGGGACAGATCATCATGGTGCGTCTGGAGCCGCCGCTCGATCTTGCTATGTTCTGCGCGCGCCCGAGGTCTACCTGGTGCCCAGCGGGGGCGGCCAGATCGTGATCGGAGCCACGGTCGAGCGGGCGGGATTCGACCGCCGGGTGGAGCCTTCCGGCGGTGGAATGGCTGCATGCCCTGGCGGCGGAGCTCTGGCCCCCCATTGCTTCCGCCGCGGTGGTCGAAAGCTGGACCGGGCTGCGGCCGGGCACCAGCGATGGGCTGCCGCTGATCGGGGGCGCCGGCCAGCCGCATTGCTGGGTAGCGACGGGACACTTTCGTAACGGGATTTTATTGGCTCCGGCGACCGGCCTGATCGTGCGCCAACTGCTGGAAGGCAGCCCACCCGAGGTTTCGCCTGGCCGCCTTCGTCCCGGGACGTTGATCCGCATGCATCGGGAAAGCCGCACGTGGGACGCCTTCCATGCAAAGGACAAAGCCGCGCAAGTGACAAGGTTCAGATGCGCTGCGCTATAAAACAAACAGGTTTGACGCGGCATCTAGAGGAAGAGGAGGTTCAGTATGTCTACGGCGGTGGTGGGCAAGGGACTTGCAGGGGTCGTTGCGGCCAACTCGGGCATCTGCTGGATCGATGGCGACGCAGGCGTGCTGGCATACCGCGGGATTGACATCCATGAACTGGCGGAGAAGTCGACCTTCGAGGAAACCACCTACCTTTTGTGGTTTGGACAGCTTCCCCGCCGGGCGGAGCTGGATGACTTCCGCAAACGGCTGACGGAAGCGCGCCAGCTCGATCCCGAAGATCATCGATCTGCTGCGCTCCTTTCCCCAAGAGCGCGACGCCGATGGAAGTGCTTCGCACCGCTGTTTCCGCGCTGAGTTTTTATGATCCGGACGAAAGCGACAACGAGCACGACGCCAACGTGAGCAAGAGTTTTCGCCTGACCTCGCAGATCGCCATGCTGGTGGCCGCCTACGACCGCCTGCGCAAAGGCAAGCCGGTGGTCGAGCCAGACCCGTCCCTGAGCCACGCGGCGAACTTTCTGTGGATGCTGAATGGGGAAAAGCCCTCCGAGACGGCGACCAAAACCTTCGACGTGGCCCTGATCCTGCATGCCGACCATGAGCTGAATGCCTCAACCTTTGCCGCGCGCGTGATCGCCGCGACCCTCTCCGACATTCACTCCGCCATCACCGGCGCCATCGGCGCGCTCAAGGGCCCGCTGCATGGCGGCGCCAACGAGGCGGTGATGCGCATGCTCTTCGCCATCGACAAGGAGGGCGCCGACCCGGTGGAGTATGTGGCCAAGCTGCTGGCGCAGAAGAAGAAGATCTCCGGCTTCGGCCATCGCGTCTACCACACCGAAGATCCACGAGCGACCCACCTGCGCAAGATGTCAGAAGAGCTGGGCGAGTCGTCGGGGAACGCAAAGTGGTTCGAGATGTCGCGCGCCATCGAGAAGTACATTCTGGCGGAAAAGAAACTCAACGCGAATGTGGATTTTTATTCCGCTTCGACCTATACCATGCTGGGCATCGACCTGGACCTGTTTACCCCGATCTTTGCCGTGAGCAGGATCTCGGGTTGGGCGGCACATGTCATCGAACAGCTGGATGACAATCGCCTGATCCGGCCGCGCGCCGAATACATCGGCCCGGAGTACCCGGTGAAGTACATGCCCATCGAGAACGATAGGCCCAAATCCGCGCGTAAGCGAAGCGCTGGGTTACCCAGCACGCAGCGGTGTCTGGGTGAGAATTTCTGTGGCACCCGCTGGAACGGTTGTCCCTACTTGCGGCTGGCCGGCGGGATGATTCCGTTCATGCGCAAATACACGACCATCTGGCCGTAGTGGTCGTTGGTGTGGGCCAACCCAAAGGCGGCGATGCTGGCGCGGGTGTTCGTACCGTCCACTTCGAATCTGCTCAAATGCATTTTCCGCCGTGATGGTTTCGATCGCCTGCTGGGCAAACGCATACGAATCTTTCAGCGCCTTGACGATCTCGTCCTTGCTGGTCAACTTGTCAATCGCTTCGGGTCGATGCTCGGCTTCATACCGAATCCGCTGAAAAAGAAATACTGCGCTGCCGCAATGTGCGTGACCTGCTGGGCGAAGGTTCGTACTCCCTGAAAGTGCCGTTGGTGGGCGCGAAATTGTACTTGTCAGCCGGCATGGCTTCAGCGGCAGCCACTACCTCTCCTTCCTGGCCGCTAAGAGCTTGCCGTAGACTTGCGCCGGCGATGCCTGGGCGCCAGCGAGGCGAACGGGAACATCCACGGGCGCGGCGAATGCCGGCGACAAAGCGGGGAGCTGAGCAAAGTACATATGGTGAACGTTCGAACAGCAGCGAAACAGGACTTGGTTTTCACAGTCGACCCTCCTTGGGCGCAGGCGCGCTCGCAAGGAAGCCTAGCAGGTTTCTCAAAACGGTGAACGAAGGGGTCTGCGACGCCCGTTCCCGTAGAATAGGCTAAGGAGCATTTTGTGCGGCGTATCTACCTGGATGCGAATGCCACCACCCCTCTGCTGCCCGAGGTGCTGGAGGCGATGCGCCCATTTTTGCTGGAGCAGTTCGGCAACGCTTCCTCCATCCACCAGGAAGGACAGCATGCGCGTGCCGCAGTCGAGCAGGCGCGGGCAAGCGTGGCCCGGTTGCTCGGCTGCCGCCCGGCGGAAATTGTCTTCACCAGCGGCGGTACGGAGAGCGACAACCTCGCCATTTTTGGTTCGGTGAAGCCTGGGGACCACGTCATCACCAGCGCGGTCGAGCACCATGCGGTGCTGCATGCGGTCGAAAAGACTGCGCGATCGCGGGGTCGAGGTAGACTTCCTGCCGGTCAATGGCCAGGGAGTCGTGGCGGCCGAGGATGTACGCAAGGCATTGCGGCCCAACACCAGGTTGATCAGCGTGATGATGGCCAACAATGAGACCGGCGTCTTACAGCCGGTGGAGGAGATCGGCCGCATTGCCGCCGAGGCCGAGGTCCGCTTCCATGTCGACGCGGTGCAGGCGGCGGGCAAGCTGCCGCTCGAGGTGGATGCGATCGGCTGCCATCTGCTGACCATTTCCGGGCACAAGATGCATGCGCCCCAGGGAACGGGAGCGCTCTTCGTGCGCCGCGGCACTCGGTTGGAGCCACTCTTTGCGGGCGGCGCCCATGAACGGCAGCGGCGGGCGGGCACGGAGAATGTAGCCGGCATCGTGGGCCTGGGCAAGGCAGCGGAATGCGCCATGGAAGGTCTGCACAGCGGAGTGCCGGAGCGTATGCGCGCCTTACGGGACCGGCTGGAGCAGGGACTGCTGGAGCGCGTGAGCGAAGCCGGCGTCAACGGCGGACAGGCGCCGCGGGTGCCGAACACGACCAACCTCTGGTTCGATCACCTGGAGGGAGAAGCGCTGGTGATCGCGCTCGATCTGAAGGGTCTTGCGGTCTCGAGCGGCGCGGCCTGCGCCTCCGGCGCCACCGAACCCTCGCATGTGCTGGAGGCGATGGGCCTCTCCGCGCAGCGGGCACGCACCAGCCTGCGCTTCAGCCTGCACCAGCAGACGACCGAAGAAGAGATCGACCAGGCGCTCGAGTTGGTCACGGCCCAAGTGGCCAGGCTGCGGGAGCTTTCCGTAGACGGGAATGGCTATAAGAAATCTGTTCCAGCAGTTGCGCGGTGACTGTGATACTAGGAAAGACGATGATGCGGTGAGCAGCACAAGACGATCGCAGTGGCCATGTCGGGGGGCGTGGACTCGTCCACCGTTGCGGCCATGCTCAAGGCGGAAGGACACGTCCTCGTCGGCCTGACGATGCAGCTGTGGAACCAGCGCCGGCTGGCGGGCAAGGAGGGAATGCCGGAGCAGGTGCAGGGACGCTGCTGCTCGATCGACGACGTCTACGACGCGCGGCGCGTGGCGGAGATGCTGTCGATTCCCTACTACGTGGTGAACCACCAGGAGCGCTTCGAGCGGGATGTGATCCGCCCCTTCGTCGACGAATATCTCTCCGGGCGAACGCCCATTCCATGCAGCCTGTGCAACAACCACCTGAAGTTCGACCAGCTGCTTCTGACCGCCAGGCAGATTGGGGCGGAGCGGATTGCTACCGGCCACTACGCGCGCAATGAATACGATCCTGAGCGAGGGCGCTGGATCCTGAAGCGGCCCGCGGATGCGAGCAAGGACCAGACCTATTTTCTTTTCGGTCTGACCCAGGAACAGCTCGCGCGCACGCTCTTTCCCTCTCGGCGGACTTCACCAAGCCCGAAGTGCGCGAGCTGGCGCACGGATATGGGCTGGCGCTTGCCAACAAGCCCGATTCGCAGGAGATCTGCTTCATTCCCGGCGGCGACTACAAGCGCTTCATCGATGCCTATCTTGAAGAGCAGGGCGAAGCCGTGCCGGACACCGCGGGGGAGCTGGTTTCGGCCGGCGGGCAGTCCCGGGGCAAGCATGATGGGATCCACAACTTTACGGTTGGACAGCGCAAGGGACTGGGCTTGGCCTCCCCATCTCCGCTTTATGTGATCTCGATTGATCGCGACAGCAAGCAGGTAACGGTAGGAGCGGAGCAGGAGCTGATGCGCGATTCGCTGCGGGCGCAGAGGCTGAACTGGATCTCGATTGCGGGGCTGGAGGGCGAGATGCGAGCCCAGGTAAAGATCCGGCACCGGCACGAACCCGCGTGGGCGACGCTCCGGCAAACCGGCGACGATGAAGTCGAAGTGCGTTTCGATGAGGCGGTGCGCGCGGTAACCCCGGGGCAGGCCGCTGTCTTCTATGCTGGCGATGAGGTGATTGGCGGCGGCTGGATCGTGTAAACATCAGAAGATTCCCTAAACGGAAAGAGATCGTCTTCGGGGTCGCAGATGGTTGCCGGGAGTCTTTTTCCGCATCACGTCCACCCCCGCGCGAAGACCGTTGAGGATGCCGTTCACCTGGCGGACGGGCATCGCGATCCCGTGCTCAATGGCGTGGGCGGCGAACGTGACCTGGTCGAGCGTGCCCTTCACCATGCCATCCACCCGCGCAGCCTGAGCCTGGGCGCGGTCGGTTACGTCTTCCACCAACCCGCCGACTTGTTCCGTCTTGGCTACGCAGGGTGGTAGCTGGTAGCCATCAGGTTCTCGGTGATGGTTTTCAGCTTGGGAGAGACGTCGCTGGATGACTTCGCGCGACGACATGATCACGGGCAGAGCGTGCAGACGAACGTCATCCACCAGACGCCGTCGACTTTCTTCTGCGCCTTGCGCGCACCGAGGAACATGGCCACCGTAAGCCGGCCTGCATCAGCATGCTGACCGCGGCCACTGCGATGAAGACGATCAATAGAGTCTGCGTGGAATTATCCATTTGCTTTCGATCCCTCGCTCAGCGTGCCGCCGGAATTATATCAACGACACAGTTGGCGTAAGGCGAGCGGGCCCGGCAAGTAGCGCTTGAGCGGGCAGAGCGATGCTTACTGGCATGCAATCACTGCGTGATGCTGCCGCACAGCTAACGCGTGATTGCTCCGGATCTACCCTTCGCGTTGCGGTCGTTGCCGTATACGCGTTTTTTCCCGCATCCACCGCCGCGGACACTCTTCTGGCGTGCTTGGCGACTACCTTGCGCCCGCGCTCGACGTAGGTCTCCAACTGGGTACGGCCCCGTCGACAGCCTGCTTGCCCCGCTCTACGTATTCGCCGAACTGCTCCTTGCCGGCGTCTACGTAGTTGTTGACCTGGGCAGCCGCAGCTCTCGACTTCTGCTTCAGGTACTCCGCCCGTTCACGCGCCTCCTCGGCCAAATTTTCGCGAGTTTCAGCTCCCGCCTGAGGGGCATAAAGAACACCGATGGCCGCACCAATTCCGAGCCCGACCAGAAACCAACCGAAACCGCTACCGCCGCCTTGTCTTGATTTTCGTCTGTCATCGATTTTCCCCTTATTTGCTGAATCTTCTCTCAATATACTGCTTCCGCAGCGGCTCGCGCGAGGTTAGCACCCGGATACCATGCCGAAGATACTTCGTCAGGCCAACCCGGCGCTCAGCACAATGATGAGATGCTGCAATCTCCGGTGGCGTCCCGGAGATGGTGATAAAAGGGATGAATATGGGCCAGGCAAGTTCCGCCGCCAGGAAATTTAGCAGCGATGCGTCAGCCTGTTGCGTTTCCTTCGTCCAAAGGTAGAGGACATCCGTCCTGATCGCAGGCCTGAAAGGCAAAGAGTCGTAAAACCGAGGATTTCCCCCATGAAGACTGATTTTCTAATTCGACGCAGCATTCCGCTGGCAGTTTTGACTGGTTTCCTGGTCCTGGGGGCGGGCTGCAAAAGCAATCCGTTCCTCCAGCGCAGAACCAGCCCCGGCGGCGCAGCAGGCTGCGCCAGCCCGCACAGCCGGCGCCGCCCCCGTACGAGACGACCAGCAGATTGCCAGTGACATTCAGGCCAAGATCACGGCCGAGTCGGCGTTGAACGGGCAGAACATCCAGGTGACCATGGCCAATGGCGTGGCTACGCTGAATGGCAAAGTGGACAACGACGCTTCCCGTGCCCTGGCTGCAGCCGATAGCGCTTCGGTCGATGGGGTGAGAACAGTGGTCAATAACCTGGTGGTGGCGCCGCCCCGCGCGGCGAAGGCACGCCGTTACCGGAGCGGCGGCACAAGGAAGTAGTGGCCGAGGCTGCACCTCCCCTCCCCCTCCGCCTGCCCCCGCCGCCGCCTCCTCCTGCACAGGAGCCGGTGCAAATTGTGCCGCGCTCCGCCGCCTCCGCCGCCTCCGCCAGTGGCCAAGACAGTGACGTTGCCTGCGGGCACAGTGATCCCGATTCGCATGACCGATACGCTGGATAGCGCGACCACGCAGCCGAACACGGTGTTCCATGGCTCGCTGGCTGGCGATCTGATTGTGGATGGCATGGTGGCCGCGCGTCAGGGAGCATCGGTGGTGGGACGCGTGGTCACAGCCAAGGATGCAACCCACTTCTCCGGCAGCTCGGAATTATCGATTGAACTGACCCGGATCGATACGGTTGATCAGCCGGTGGACTGTGGTGACCGACGCGTATACCAAGCAGGGCAACGGCCGGGGAAAGAACACGGCGGCCAAGACCGGCGGCGGCGCTGCGCTTGGGGCCATCATCGGCGCCCTGCCGGAGGCGGCAAAGGCGCAGCGATCGGGGCGGTGACCGGCGGCGGCGTCGGCGCCGGCGTGAATGGGGTTACCCGCGGACAGCAGGTGCAGATACCCATCGGAGACGCTGGTCAGCTTCCATTTGCAGTCGCCCATCAGCGTGACCACCTCGAAGACCTGGGCGGCTCGCGCGGCAATAACAAGGGGACGCGAACCAATTGCAACAGCGACAGTAGATGGCCCGAGCCGTGGTGGATCCCACCCTTCGCAAAAAGCGCGAAGGACCCGGATTTCCCACTGCGCGGACCCCAGCCTCAGGCGCGTGTGCGGCTTTCTGATAAGAAACAAGTTCTCGATTAGCCACCGTTGGTGTTTGGTACGGCAGGAAGCACCACGAAAGGCGGGTGCCCCATCCTTTGCGTTTTTTGCAAAGGGTGGGATACGCGACGGTCGGTATTGAGATTCGTGGTATCCCACCCTTCGCAAAGAGCGCGAAGGACACCCGGAGTTCCTGCTGCGCGACCCAGCCATGGTCGCATGTGCGGCTTTCTATAAGGAAAGCCGCATGAAGTTCGGTTGACCCCATCGAGCTTTACAGGAAATCTGTCCGTGCAGGTCTAAGAAGCTGCCGCTTATACCCAGACTCCGTATTCCACTAGGTGGCGGGCGATCTCGCGCGACTGCGCGTAGACATCCTCGGGAATGTGCCGGGCCAGACGGCGGCAGATGGCTAGTTGGACGCGCAGGGTGTCGCCTTCGGCGACCGCGGCAACGATGCGCCGGGAAGCCAGCTCGACGATGTCCATGGCTTTGGCCGCGTAGAGCTGGACCATCGCCGCGGCGGTGTCGGCGAGGGGCAGGCCTCGCGCCCGCAGCTTGCGGGCGCGCAGCAAGGCGGACTCCAGGGCATAGACCTGAATGATGATGTCCGCCAGGTCCGCCATCACCTCCTGCTGGTCGGCGAGCGCGTTCATGTACTTCTGCGAAGCCGCGCCGGCGGTGAAGAGAGCGAGCTTTTTCGCGCTGGCCAGCATCTGCGCCTCGCGGTAGAGCGGATCGTCCGAATGGTCAGAGGCATCCTCGAAGGAGGGCGGCTCCAAGACCTCGTCCATCAGCTTCTTGATGGCGGCCATCAGCGGAAGCTGGCCGGCCATGGCGCGCTTCATCAGCCAGCCGGTGATGATGAGGCGGTTGATCTCGTTGGTGCCTTCAAAGATGCGGTTGATGCGGGAGTCGCGATAGGCCCGCTCGACCGGGTACTCTTCGACGTATCCGTAACCGCCATAGATCTGGACGGCGTGGTCGACGACCACGTCGAGCATCTCCGAGCCCCAGACCTTCAGGATGGAGCACTCGACGGCGTACTCCTCGATGCGCTTCTGAATCTCACGCGAGTTTTCCGCGGCTTCGCCCTGGAGAGCACGCCAGCGCGTCGTCGATCATGCCCACGGTGCGATAGGCCATGCTTTCGACGGCGAAAAGCTGGGCGGCGGAATCGGCGAGTTTTTGCTGGATGAGGCCGAAGTCGGCGATGGGCTTGCCGAAGGCCTGGCGCTGCTTGGCGTACCCGATGGCGTGGCCAAGCGCGGTGCGGGCGCCGCCCACGCAGGCCGCGCCCAGCTTGAAGCGGCCGATGTTGAGAATGTTGAAGGCGATGTGGTGGCCTTTGCCGACTTCGCCGAGAAGATTTTCTACCGGCACCTTGCAGTCGGAGAGCACCAGCGGGCAGGTGGAGGAGCCGCGAATGCCCAGCTTGTGCTCTTCCGCGCCGATGGAGAGCCCGGGAGTTCCCTTCTCAATCAGGAACGCGGTGAATTTTTCTCCGTCGACTTTGGCGAAGACCGTGAACAGGTCGGCGAAGCCGGCGTTGCTGATCCACATTTTCTCGCCGTTCAGAAGGTAATGCGTGCCGTCGGCGGAGAGCGTGGCGCGGGCGCGGATGTTCATTGCGTCCGAGCCGGAGGTCGCTTCGGAGAGCGCGTAGGCGCCGATACAATCTCCGGTCGCCAGCTGGGGCAGATACTTCTGCTTCTGCGCGTCGGTGCCATACCAGACGATGGGCAAGGTGCCGATGCCGACATGCGCGCTGAAGGCGACGGAGAAGCTGGCCAGTTGCGAGAGATGGTCGGCGACGATGGCGGAGGTGACCTTGTCCATGGCCAGGCCGCCGTAGGCCTCGGGGATATCGACCGCCATGAGGCCGAGGTCTCCGGCCTTTTTCAGCAGGGCGCGGGTCACGTCGAAATGCTTGGCCTCAATCTCTTCGGCGGCGGGAAGCACTTCGTTGCGGACAAACTCGGAAGCGGTGCGCGCGATCTGACGCTGCTCTTCGCTGAAGTCTTCCGGCGTCATGATCGTCTTCGGGCGAGCGCTCCTCGATGAGGAAGCTGCCGCCGGGAATCGACGCGGTGCAGAATTTCCGTCGCTGTGGCCACTGTTTGCTCCCTAGTCTGTTAGTTGAGTGCATTCGAAGATGCCTGCGGCGCCCATGCCTCCGCCAACACACATGGTTACCAGCCCGTACTTTGCGCTTGCGGCGTTTGCATGGCATGCAGAAGCGTGGCGGTGAGCTTGGCGCCGGTGCAACCGAGCGGATGGCCGAGAGCGATGGCTCCGCCGTTGACGTTGACCTTGGCCGGATCGAGGCCGAGCTGCTGGATGACGGCCAGCGATTGCGCGGCAAAGGCTTCGTTGAGCTCGATCAGGTCGATTTGATCGAGGGTCAGGCCGGCCAGCTTGAGCGCTTTGGGAACGGCATAGACCGGGCCCATTCCCATCTCTTCCGGCAAACAGCCGGCGGTGGCGAAGGCAGACGAAGCGAGCCATGGGCTGGATGCCCAGGGCGGCAGCGCGCTCCGCAGACATGACGACCGCGGCGGCGGCCCCATCTGAGGTTTGCGATGAGTTCCCTGCCGTGACTGTTCCCCGGGCGTGAAAGGCGGGCTTGAGCGCGGCCAATGCTTCGAGCGAAGTGTCTGCGCGCGGGCCTTCATCGGTGGTGAACGGCTTGGTGCGCGAGCTTGACCTTGCCCGCCGCCGTTGGTGGCATTGGTCACGGTTACAGGTACAATTTCGTCGGCAAAGCGGCCCGCCTCGATGGCGGCCAGCGCCTTCTGATGGCTGGACAGGGCAAAGGCATCGGCTTGTTCGCGGCGTGATGCCGTAGTGCTGCGCTACGCGCTCGGCGGTCAGCCCCATGGAGAGGTAGGAGTCGGCGTAGTGGTCGATGAGCCAGGGATTGGCGCTGACCTTGTTGCCTCCCATCGGCACCATGCTCATGGATTCGGTTCCACCGGCGACGATGACCTCGGCGCCGCCGCCGCGGATGCGCTCCGCGGCCATGGCGATGGATTGCAGGCCGGAGGCGCAGAAGCGGTTGACGGTCATGGCGGAGGAGCCGACCGGCAGGCCGGCGCGCAAGGCCGCGATGCGGGCGACATTCATTCCCTGCTCCGCCTCCGGCATGGCGCAGCCGAGGATCACGTCTTCAATCTCGTTGCGGTCAAGCTGGGGCAGGCGGGCAAGAGCGCCTTCGATCGCGGTGGCGGCGAGATCGTCGGGGCGGGTGGTGGCCAGCGCTCCCCGGCCAGACTTGCCGACGGCGGTTCGGACACTGCTGACGATGACGGCATCTCTCATTTGGCTTCCCATCGACTGCCTAGTTTCTCAGCGGTTTGCCGGTCTTGAGGGTAAAGGCGATGCGTTCCTGGGTTTTGCGCTCTCCGCAAAGGGACAGAAACGCCTGGCGCTCAAGATCGAGGAAATATTGCTCGCCTACGACGGTGCCGGCAGGGAATGGCGCCTCCACAGAGGATGTGCGCGACGTGGTTGGCGACTTTCTGGTCGTGGTCGCTGATGTAGTCGGCCTGGCGCATCAGGTGGACGCCGAGTTTGAACGTCGCCAGTGCGCTTTCGCCGGCGGCTGGGACTTCGCGCGGCGCTGGCGCGGAATAGCCTGCCCCGGCCAAGCGTGATGGCAGCCTGCCTGGCGTCATGAACCACGCGATCGCGATGGGCGGTGATGCGGTCGGAGGCACTCAGATAGCCAAGCAGGCGGGCATCGGCGGCCGAGGTCGAGACCTTGGCCATCGCGATCAGCTCGAAGTTGCGCTTGAGGGCGTCGAAGTATTCCGTCGAACCGGCCAGGCGCGCCGTCGCGTCTCGGCCGGCGGCGGAGAGAACGCCCACGGCGGAATCCACCGCGCGCAGAACCATTTCCTTGGTGCCACCGCCCGCGGGGACGACGCCGACCCCGGTTTCCACCAAGCCCATGTAAAGCTCGGCATGGGGCTGGCGGCTGGCGGCGTGCAGCGCGATCTCCGCTCCTCCGCCCAGACAGAGGCCAAAGGGCGCCACGACCACCGGCCGGGGACAGAAGCGGATGGCGGCGGTCATGCGCTGGAAAGCACGAACGGCAAAGTCAAGGTCCTCCCACTCCCCTTCCTGAATGAGGAGCAGCACCTGGAACAGATTGGCGCCGACGGAGAAGTTGGCGCCATCGCCGGTGATGATAAAGCCCTGGAAGTCGCGGACCGCATCGCTGCCGGGATTGAGGACCTGGGTCACCAGGCGGGTGATGTCTTCGCCGACCGCGTCTTTTTTCGAATGCAGCTCGATGGCGGCGATGCCGTCGCCCAGGTCCACCAGCGACGCTCCGGGATTGCCTTTGACGATGCCGTTGCGATTTGCGAAAGTCGGCGATGGTGGCGATGCCCGGCGGCTGAAGGACGGGCACGTACTCGCTCCGGGCCGGATCGAAGACCTGCTTGCCGCAGGCTCGTCGCGGTATCCCGATAGCAGCTTGATGCGCCCACCGGGAGCGCGCGGTGGTGCTCTACGCCCACCGCGTCCCACATCTCAAAGGGACCGAGTTCCCAGTTGAAGCCGGTGCGCATGGCGCGGTCGATACTGGCCGGGTCTGTCGGCGATCTCGGGCAGGCAGTTGGCAGAGTAGGCAAAGAGGCGGCTGAGCAGCTCGCGCTGGAAAGCGGCTGCCTTGTCTTTGCGGATGTCGGCCGGCCCATGAGCATGCGCAGACGCTCGGGAAGCGATTCGGCGTTCTTGGCCAGTTCCAGCGAGGGAAATTTGGGGCGGGTAGCGGGACGGTAGGCGACGGTTTGCCAGTCGAGCGCGAGGCGGACCTCGTTGCCGTCTGCGTCTTTCTCCTTCTTGTAGAAGCCCTGGCCGGTCTTGTCGCCCAGCCAGCGGCGCTCGAGCATGGTCTTCACAAAAGGCGGGCAGCTCGAAGTGCTTCGCCGGCGCGGGATTGGGAAAAGTTCGCCACCACGTGGGCCAGGATGTCGATGCCCACCATGTCCGCCAGGCGGAAGCTGCCCGGTGCGCGGCCAACCGAGGGCGCTGCCGGTGAGCGCGTCCACCTCTTCGACGGTGAGCCCTTGCTCCTGCATGAGCTCGCATGGCCTGCATCATGACGTAGACGCCAATGCGGTTGGCAATGAAATTGGGCGTGTCGCGGGCATAGACGACCGTCTTGCCCAGGCGGACGATCGGCAAAATCGGCAATGGCGGCCATGGCCGCCGGATCCGTCTCCGGCGTGGGGATGATCTCCAGCAGCCTCATGTAGCGCGGAGGATTGAAAAAGTGGGTGCCGAACCAGGAGCGGCGGAGCTCCGACGGCAGCTGCTCGGCGATGCTCGCGACCGGCAGCCCGCTGGTGTTGGTGGTGAGAATGACTCCGGGCTTGAGAAATGGGGTGATTTTGGCGAGAAGTTCCTGCTTGATGGCGAGATTCTCGGTGACTGCTTCGATCACCCAATCGCATTTGGAAAGCAGCGCGAGGTCATGATCGAAGGTTCCGGGTTGGATCAGCCGGACATTGGCCGGGTCGTAAAAGGCCGCCGGCTTGGCGCGGCTGAGGGCATCGAGCGCGGCTTCCGATGCGCTGCCGGGCGCTTGCCGGCGTCGCCGGCCAAGTCGAGCAGCACTACCGGGATGCCGGCGTTGGCCAGATGCGCGGCGATGCGAACCCCCATGGTTCCCGCACCCAGCACCGCGGCTCGGTTGATCATCCCCGGGCGCGGCCGCGCAGGGGGACGGCCGGCGGATGGCAGAGGCGCGTTCCATGCGGGCGCAGGCGCTGAGCTCATGCTGATTCCTTCTCCCTTAACGTTACGCTTCTCTCTTGTATCCGGGAAAAACCGTAAGCGTGAATATGGGGTGAAAAATCCGTGGACTTGTTCACTGGTATCGACATTGCAAACGATAGACGATTACCGGTCTGCGACGCGAAAGCGTTTCTCCGGGTTGCTATATCCTTGCCAAGGGCCAAGCAGCAGACGAATGCAATGAGCCCGTCTGGCCAAAGGGACACGGCCAACTTTCAACCTCCATTTTATGTTGTTGGATGCAAGTGTAAGCATATAAAGGAGAGTAGCCGATGCAATTCGCCATCGTGATCATGGCCGCAGGAAAGGGTACGCGGCTCAATAGCAAGCGTCCAAAAGTGCTGCACGAGGTGGGCGGGAAGACCTTGCTGCGGCACGTGGCCGATGCGGCGAGGCAGATTGTTCCGCCGGAAGACATCTATGTGATCGTGGGCCATCAAGCCGGCCTGGTAAAAGATTCCGTTGCCGGGCTCGGTGTCCAGTTCATCGAGCAGACCGAGCAGCGGGGCACGGGCCACGCGATGCAGCAGGCACGCCAGGCGGTCGAGGGATATGACGACGTGATTGTGCTTTACGGCGATGTGCCGCTGATCCGGCCGGAGACGATCGCGAAGATCCGCGATTTCCATCTGCGAGCGTGGGGCGGCGATGACGGTGCTGACGGCTGCGCCGAAGGACCTGCACGGATATGGCAGGGTGATCAGGAAGTCAAGCAATTCCGATGAGATACGAGAAATTATCGAACCTAAAGCTTTAACCCCGAAAACGGCCAGGGCGCGAGAGATCAACTCGGGGATTTACGCTTTTTCCCGCCCCTTGCTCTTTGCGCACATCGACCGCCTGGGAACGAAGAACGCTCACGGCGAGTTTTACCTGACGGACATGGCGGCCATTCTGGTGGCTGCCGGCGAAAAGGTGGTGGCGCTCGAGGCCGAGGACCCTGACGAGGTGTTAGGCGCCAATACCATCGAGGAGATGATGGGTATCGATGCCAAACTCCGGCTGGGCACTGCACAGCGGCTGATGGCCGGCGGGGTGACGATTTTCCAGCCGGAGAGCACGGTGATCGATGCCGGCGTTGTCGTGGGACGCGGACACCGTGATCGAGCCTTTTGTGCAGCTTCTGGGCGCGACAAAGATCGGGGAGGAGTGCCGCATCCGGTCGTATTCCGTATTGGAGCATACGACGCTGGGCAACCGCGTGCTCGTCCGACAAGGCTGCATCATCGCCCAGTCTCGCGTGGATGACGGCGCAGTGCTCGGCCCCTATGCGCGTCTCCGCCCGGGGAGCGAAATTGGGGAGGGCGCGCATGTGGGCAACTTTGTCGAGACCAAGAAGATGCGTTTGGGCAAAGGCTCCAAGGCAAACCATCTGAGCTACCTGGGTGACGCGGAGATCGGCGCCGGCGTGAACGTGGGAGCGGGGGTCATCACTTGCAACTATGACGGTGCAAACAAGCGCAAGACAACCATCGGCGACCAGGTCTTTGTGGGCAGCGACTCTACCCTGGTGGCGCCGCTGACCCTGGGGAATGGCTGCTATATCGCAGCTGGATCGTGCATTACGGAAGATGTGCCGGAAGATGCGCTGGCGCTGGGGCGGGCGAGACAGACCATCAAGGAAGGCTGGAGCGTGGGGCGGCGCAACAGGAAGTAGAAGAGCTCGGGTTGCTTACGACCCGGGATGGGGCACCCGCAGATTTGTTGCACTCCGCGCCCGGAAACACCTGGAGCTGCTCTCCGCGCAGATCAGGCAGCTTCGGTCCGGGCTTGCTCGGCGAGTACCTGGCAGAGTCGAATGCGGGCGGAAAAGCAAGCGCGCTGTACCTGCGGTTCCGGAAGCTCAAGCAGGCAGGCGATCATCTCCAGGGAATAGCCTTCCACGTCGCGCAGCAGGAAGAGAAGCCGCTCGTTGGCGGGCAGGCTCCGCACCGCGGCCTCAAGATCCGGACGGCGAACATTGCGGTGGCTAAGGCCGAGCCCCTGAGAAATAACCGCCGCGGGCTCCTCTTCTTGCAGCGGAAATCGCTCGCTGAGCTCGCCGATAAGCGCCGAATCGACGGCGAACGCATCGGGCTGTTCGTTTTGTTGAAAGGCCCGGACGAAGGTAGTCGCGAGAATCTCTTCCGCCTCAATTTCATTACCGGTCATGTAAAACGCAAGGGAAAAGGTACGATGACGGTGGCTTTCATAGATGTCCCGCTGACGCTGCTCGCAAGACTGTTCCGCGGCCTGGGAGACGACGAGATTCGATTCAGCGGAAAACTCGCGTTCAAAATTGAACAAGGCCACCTCCGATTTAGGCTATTTTAGAGCGGTTTCACAGTTGCTCTGACGTCATAAGGATCGCGAGGTGTGGTTTTCTTTGGAGAAAACCACGAAAACGTTTTTCCCTTCGTTCTACATCTACAGTGAACCGCTCGAGCCTGAGTTTTGTGAGACAGTCAAGATCCGGAAGAGGTTGTCGTCCTTGGTCATGCGAGAAACCGAGGGTCGGGGCTGAGACGGAGTATAGCAGTTTGCGGGTGGGTGTGGCTTCCGGAGAAGAATTCACCGGAGAAGAATTCACACCGCCCGCAACGGTTGGCGATAAACTCGACATCAGCGAGTGGCGATTAAATGTTGCGCGGCCGCGAAGCCTGCGAGAGAGGCCATGGAGCAGGAGGGCCGCTCCGGAATCAATGGTGCGGGATCTGCATCGATCGCACGAAGAACGAGCGCTCACATGTGGTAGACCAGAGACAGGGAGAAAGAGCTTTCCGGGGCAACCCGGATGCACGGCAAGTATGGAGACAGCACGCATCCTCGTGGTCGATGAGCACATGCATTGTCGAGCGGCAATCGACAGCATGCTGGAAAAAACGGAATACTCTACCGTGCTTTCGAGCGGTGGCCAGGACGCCATAACGCACATCGAGCGGGATCCCCCGTACGACCTCGTGTTGTCCGAGCTGGTGACTGGGGAAAACGGTATCGGCTTGCTCGAACGGGTGCGCCAGGTGCAACCGGATACCCCAGTGGTGCTGGTCACGGCCGGTCCACAGGTGGAGGAGGCCGTGGCCGCTATCGGCCGGGGTGCGTACGACTATCTGCTGAAGCCGTTTGAAAAAGATCAACTGTTGGTAACGGTCAAGCGGGCACTCGAGTATCGCCGCCTGGTGCAGCAGAACGCGATGTACCGGCAAGATCTGGAGCAACTGGTGAGCGCCCGAACGGGGATGCTGCACCAGGCGATCGTGGATCTGGAGCGATCCTACGACATCACGCTGGAGGCGCTTGGCGACGCGCTGGATCTGAAAGATGCAGAGACTGAGGGCCACTCGAAACGGGTGACGGCTTTCACGATCGCGCTCGCCCGGGGGGCGGGGGTCCCGCCGCAACAGATACCCGTGGTCGCGCGCGGCGCCTTTCTGCACGATATCGGGAAAATGGCCATTCCCGACGCGATTCTGCTCAAACCCAGCAGGCTGGAAGCGAATGAACAAAAAGTGATGCGAGAACACTGTGCGCGGGGCTACCAAATGCTGCGCAAAATCCCTTTTCTGCAGGAAGCGGCGGAGATTGTCTACAGCCATCAGGAACACTACGATGGCAGCGGCTATCCGCGCGGGCTGAAGGGAGAACAGATTCCGCTAGGGGCGAGAATCTTCGCCGTCGCCGATACCCTGGACGCGATCACCTCGGACCGGCCTTACCGCGCGGGGACCAGTTTTTCCGCCGCGCGACTGGAGATCAAGCGCTGCTCCGGTACGCAGTTCGATCCCAAGGTGGTGGATGTCTATCTGAGCTTGCCCGACCAGTTGTGGGAGGATCTGCGCAAGGAGATCACGCTGCACACAAAGAGATTCTCGCCCCTGCACCCTGAGCCTCCCAAAGACCGGCCCAAGCTGCGCAACCCCTTCGGCTGAAATCGCGGATGCACAGCCGCGGCGTAAGGGTCAGGGCCCGACGGAAGGAGCACCAATGAGCCTATTAACCCCGGAAATTGTCCAGGAGAGGTTGCGGTCGCTTCCCGAGTGGAAGCTCGAAGGCAAGGAGATCGTACGGCACTACCAGTTCCCTGACTTCTTAGCCGCCATGGCCTTCGTGAATCAAGTGGCGAAGAAGGCCGAGAGCGCCGGACACCACCCGGACATCGATATTCGCTATAACAAGGTGCGGCTGGCCCTGGTTTCCCACGACAAGGGCGGTCTGACGGAGCGCGATATGAAGATGGCCCAGGCGCTAAATTCGCTCCCATAAACCGATTCCCCATCTTTTATGGACCATCGGCGCGCCTTTCAGGGCGCCTCGTCATGGATGTCGCTTTGCTGGCGCATGTGCGCCAGGGTTCTGCGATTCCAGATGGCGACGGCGATTCCACCGAGAGCCGCCGAGGTGGTGAGTAGCAGTCCCGTGCGCCAGAAGCTCCGCCGCACGGGCGCAGGAGGGGTTTCGCCCGGTACTTCCACGAGGCGCGGCGGGACGGTGCTTTCCGTCTTTGCGATAGGAATAAGGGGTTTGCGGAACGGCATGGAGGACCCGATTCGATTAATTTGGGAAAAGCGCACCCGGAGAGAAACTTATCCGCTCAACCCGCGTCTATGCTGTTATTGAATCCCGCGGATACAGTAATTGGGATTTTAAATTTTAAGAAATACGTTTTTTCACGAAATTCCGCATTTGCAGCTAGAAGTTCTGAGGATGCATCTGCTAATATAGGTTCAGTCGCGATAGAAGCTATCGCTCTCGCGGCAAGGTTTTTTTCTCAAGTTGCGTCACTGGCCTCCCGGCACGGACAATTTACCGTTCGTGCCGCCTTTTTTTGCCTTTTTGACGGTCATTCCGATCATCAGCTCCATCGTAACCGTTGCAATCCAGTCACCGAAACGCTTGCGGCCGCGTTACACTGAGCTTTTGAGGAGCTTGCGATGCGGCGAATGCTGGTGTGCCTGGCGGTGGGAATGTTGACGGTAGCAGCGTACGCGCAGTGGCTCCCCAACGACGATGTTCCCGCTTACCACGCCGCAGCGCCGGCCCACGGGGTGAAGTTGCCTGCGATTCTCTCTGGCAACCAGCTTACCGGGCCGAACTTTCAGTATGCCTGGCAAAAAGCGGTCTATGTGGACGCGGCCAAGGTGCCCAACGTGCTGTATCAGCTTCCCTGTTTTTGCCACTGCGACCGGGCGCTCGGCCATACCAGTCTGCACAGTTGTTTCGAGGGTCTCCATGGAGCGGAGTGTTCGACCTGCGCCAAGGAGGGATACTACGCCTACAAAATGTCGCTTAAGGGCAAGACGGTGAAGCAGATTCGCGACGGCGTGATGCGCAAGGACTTCGAGAGCATCGATCTGAATGCGATTGGCATGTAGCCGGGAGCGGGTGGATAGCGGCGTTATACTGGAAGGGGCAGGTTAAAGGCTTGCTCTTTCATAAGGAGGGGGCGTCACGGTTTCGACGGGATCGATTAGGCGGAGAGGCATGCCGGGGTGTGAGCACCCGTAATCGCTTGCAAAAACAATAATTGCTAACAATCAACTAGCACTTGCTGCTTAATTAAATAAGTAGCCGTTCTCCGTGGCTTCGCCTGTGGGCTGCGGAAGGACGTCGCACAGCGGGCTGGTTCCTGGGGCGCGGTCCGAGCCGCAGGGACGAGATCATCGGACTAGCGTTACGCGCATCTTGTCGGTTCTGAGCGCGTCGCGCGAAATCTCCGGAACTCGACTACGCATGGAGTCTCTCTACTGACATGGATTTCGGACGCGGGTTCGACTCCCGCCGCCTCCACATCTCGATTCCCTTCTGAGCAGCGGCGCAACGGCCTGCGCTCGGGATTGCGACCGCCGCACTAAGGCAGATGGCCCAGCTTTCCCGTGCGAACGCCGCCTTTCGGTGCGTAGTAGAACGTCTCAAACTCGTAATTCAGGTTGGGGCCGTAGTACATGTTGCAGATCCGCGGATCGTGGATGACGTTTCCTCTCGCATCGAGGTTGGTGGCACGGGTATGACCCGGCTTATGACTCCATTTGCCATTGTTATCCTGCCTGAGCCAGTGATAGTCGACGCCCCGCGCCACCACGAGTGCGATGAGATAGTAGCCAGGCTGATTGAAGATGCGATTGCCGACGCCTTCATCCGCCAGGCGTACAACGGGAATCAAGCTGCTGCTTCGCGCGAGATCGTCCTGCTGCACGGCGTAACGCACCGCCCAATTCTCCATCGGCAGTTGTCCTTGATTTGAGCCGCCCAATTGTCCCGGTTGAGGTTTTTGATGCATGGGGTGGTCGAAGGGGTCGTCGCAGGCATAGGCATAACAATTCGTGCTCAGCAGAAAGCGTTCCCAGTCATTCCACAGCCATGGCTGATAGGGAGGGTGAGAGGATTCGTCGACGATCCGGGGAAACCCCCAGTGGTAGCCCCCGAGTCGGTCGATTTCCTCCTGCATATCCCATTCATAGCGCTTGAACCGGTTCGCGAACTCCTTGGGATCCTGTTCGCGCCACTCATTCCAACAATTGTCGATCTCCAGCAGATTGGCGTGTGTCTGATTAGCCTGAAAGTTATGGATTGCACGCACCAGCGAATCCAGGCGTCTTGACCGGGTACTCAGAATTCCACGGTTTATGGTGGTCTCGAAGGAGTTTCCGTTCTGCAGAAAGTCAGTCATGCTTTCTCAATATGCGACAGCCTTCCGCCGCTGCTTTCAGTGGATGCTTACCGATAGCATTCGATCCGGAGATCGTCAATGATATTCGATCAATTGGCGAGGAATGGTGTAGAGGTCGATCCCGCTGCGGGTGAGGATGGCTAACTGGCCGGCGCCGAGGCGATCGCGGCGCCATCATATTCGAGCCTCAGTACGGTGATGTCGTCTTCCTGGCCGAAGGCCTGAGCGGCCTGAGCGATGCTGCGCCCGGACTGACGGCTGATTTCCTGCGTTCGCTCAAACCCGAACGTGCCCTTTTGCACCCACCCCGTGACCCAGCGGCGAGTGCTGACAGAGTGGTCATGGGTCTGCGGCCCACCCAAGGAGATGAAAAACGCCTTCTGTCCAGCAACCGCTCTCTATGGAAGCGCCGCCCACACTTTGTCATCCCGAGCGCAGCCGAGGGATCTGCAGTTCCGCGGACCTTTCTTGGAAATGTTTTTCGACAGAGCGCGGAATGAGACGCTTCCGCGGGCGATTGTGAAGCTTGGGCGTAGCCGCCGTAATGCACGACCGGCGACCGGCATTGAAGGGACAGGCATTGAAGTGTATCCCAAAACCCCTCACTATGGCCCCCCGATGGGGACGACCACCATGTTTGACCCGCTGATCGCGAACGGAGCCCCTGTACTCAGAGCATTGGGAACGTCGCCCGGTAAACCCATAGTGGAGTAGAAGACATAAAGCTGTTGACCATTAAACGCGTAAAGGTTTCTTACATCCCAGGCCACTTGTGTGATAGGAGTCGAAATTAGACTGGTTGATAAGACGGCAGGACTGTCCGGGATAGCCTGGGTGTTAGCTTCATAAAGCGATTCTGTGTATACCTGTAACCCGCCTGTACCCCCAACGGCCAGGGGTATGGCGAAGGTGTTGCTGATTGAAAAGGCCATCGAGCTAGGAACGCCTGTCAATGTCGGCATGTTCTCATAGGTCTGTGGGGGGGGAGATCCCCAAGGGGCGCCAGCACCAGGTAATTGAGAAATAAGGTTTCCTGCATTGTCCAGGTTGAAGAGGGCAAGCTGTGCTGGCTGTACCGTACCGCACGGCTCGTTCTCCTGGTACATGGCGAGTGCCACTAGCCCACCTTGGGCGCCGATTGCGGCAATCGGCCCCTTAGTGGCATACGTCCATCCTTGCTGTGGCGTCGGAAACGATGTTATGACGTTGCTGCCAAAATCTAATGTACCGTTACTCTCCAGATTGTATCCGACTAACTCATCCTCGCAGGCGCCGGTAACCGGGCTCTCCAGTCCATAGCCGTAAGAATCAGTAAAAAAACCCGAGAATACAGGTGGGGTGAGCGTAACCGGCTTGTCGAGTTCCGTGCTCCCGAGAAACGTCAGCAGACCTGTATTGGAGACATTGAAGCTCTGGGTTGCATAGCACGAAGGCGTTGTCGTATTGGCCAGTCCCACGTAAACGATTTGCCCCGAAATGACTGCATTGACCGGGGTCCCGCACGCGTTGCCGTTATAAGATTGCGTGCTGAGTGTTGACGCTTGTAGCCCGATGGCTCCGTTAGATCCTATCAAGTAGGTGTAAATGTTGGTTGCATCGTAGCTGACAAGATACTGGGGCGAAGGGCCGGGTGAGTCGTACGGTGGGACACCCGCATTTCCGATCAAGGTTCCGGACACTTGGAAAGGGGAGCCCGGTACGAGAGTTAACGCTGCCCCTTGACCCGGAGAAGCATACGCGTTTATGCCTGTTGGGGTAGTGATGTACACATAAGCCGATGGCGGCGGGGGAGGAGCAACTACCGTCAAAGAAAAAGAGACTGTCTGAGCAGGCAAGTCTCCTCCAGTACCGGTAAACGTCATAGGATAAGTCGCTATAGCCGTAGAACTCGACGCGGCAAAAGTAACTGTCTGAGAAAGGTTTGCCGCTGTGAATACAATGGGACCTGAGGTGATCGATATGCCGGTGGGAAGGAAAACCGCCGCTACGGATACAGGACTATCAAATCCTCCAACATAGGTGGCTGTCAAAGTAGCAGTGGCCGTGCCGCCCTGCACTAATTGAGACGGCCCGGTAATGCTCAGAGAGTAGCTGGGTGCCGGTGGTGCGACAGCAGCCGCGATGGTCAATGAAACCGCCACGCTTTGCGTCTGCTGCGTAGAATCTGTTGCGGTGAAAGTCAGGGTATACGTTCCCGGCGCGACAGAGGAAGACGCGGTGATTGAGACAGATGCAGTCCCGTTAGGAGCACCGGAGATGGAGACGGGTGAGACGGTAACGCCTGCGGGCACCCCCGTTGCAACGACCTGAACCGTGCTGGCGAAGCCTGCGCTGCCTGTGATCGCGAGAGAGACGGTTACTGGCGATCCTCCAGCCGAAACGCTGACCTTGGAAGTGCCGGCACTCAGCGTGAAGGTGGAAGCGGGCGGGGGTGTGCTGCTGACCTTGCTGCTGCTCGAACCGGAACCTCCGCATCCAAGAATGAACAAAGTGCAGAGAAGAGCAACAGATACAACGAAATTGCAGGTGGGACAATGGGCACGCATTGTCTGGCCGCTCCAGGACCGGGCTTGCTAAGGGGGGAACGACAGTATATCGCAGGGGCCAAACCTATGACGAAGCTTTTCTTAGTTTCGTAGACGGACCTGACACTTTGGGCAAACAGGACCTCTCCATCGTTCTGAGCTGCAGGATCGGAAACCCCATCTTGGAAGTTTGGGGCACAGACGAAGTGGGAAGCCTTACGTGACAGACCACGCAAGATCAGGCATAAGCGGTAATCCTGCCCCGGTTATGATCCTGACAAGTGACTAAAGGCCCCAAGCACACCCCAGGACCCCGCTTCAGAAGGATGTCCTCCGATCATTTGTTCGATGGCTTGTCATCAGTGTGGCGTCTCTCTGGTTGCTCGCCGTCCTACTCCTTCTGTCTGCCCGCTGGATCGATCCGAACCACCGACCGCTGCAGTGCACATCCAGCGTCGCCTGCAGGCCTGGGCTCACCACACGCCGTATCGCAAACGCTACAAATTCATTCCTCTCAGTCAAATCTCGCCCAATCTTCAGCATGCTGTCATCGCCGCGGAAGATGCGCGCTTCTACCAGCACCATGGCTTCGATTGGCACGAGATCCAAATCGCTGCCGGCGACGATTTGGAGGGTGGCCGCACCCGCGGAGCCTCTACCCTTACACAGCAACTCGTAAAAAACCTCTTCTTCGGAACCGGCCGCTCGATCCTCCGCAAAGGCGCGGAGTTCACACTGGTGCCGCTCGCCGAACTCTTTCTTGGCAAGCAGCGCATTCTGGAGATCTACCTCAATGTGGTCGAATGGGGACCCGGAATTTATGGTGCGGACGCCGCCTGTCATGACTACGACGGAACCGCGGCCCGAAATATCGACCGGCAACAGGCGGCACGGCTCGCCGCGATTCTACCGGCTCCCCTGAAGCGACGGCCCGCGCGCATGAATCAGTACAGCGCGCTCATCCTGGAGCGAATGCGACAAATGGGCTGGTAACCGAGCGCTGCCTGGTTACCAAAAAAATCTTCTCACACACTCGACGCGGCTTAAAAACCGTACTACTGTGGAAGTAAGTATCCACACGTCGGCGCCGTCTTGCCACGACGGCCCTGCTTGGCCTTGCACCGGCGCGCTCTACCCGTGCATCTGCCGCCAACCACCGGGAAAGCATCAGCGCTTGTCCGCAACAGGTTAAGCTCGCTTACCCTTTGAAGAAATTGTCTCAAGGGTAAGTCGCCGTCGTGCGTCTCCAATGTACCGTGGCCCCCACAGACCAAACATCTTGTGGAGCGCACCCGGACTCTACGATGCATGCATCACACGCTGGCGGGTCGTCCCGCCATGGAACCGCTTGTTTTCGTTGGAAACTAGAAACCGTAAGAGTGGCCAATTATGATAGGAAACCTCAGCACGTCGGCGCTGCTGCACCCCAAATCGAATTTAGGACGTCTCAAATCAGAAGGCAATATAACCGCTGCACACGGGGGTGTGGCCCGCAAATTTTGAGCGCCTTCGTGAAACAAAGGACTTATCGGCCTTTTGCCCATAGGTAAAGCCACTCATCGCAAGCTTTGAAGACATTAAGGGGAATCCTGTCCGATCTGGGTGCCTCGCTTGGAGGGCAACTTGCTCGACGTGATAATCAGGAACGGATGAACCGGACCAGCTTCCATGGGACGTTGTGGTAACCAAAAGTAACTTAGTTCGCATAGTTCGCTTATTTCGCGTCGTTTTCAAAGCGCCGCTTCGCGGTGATCAGCCTCAAGGCTACAGCGGTTTCGCAATTGGTGTAGACCGAAGCCAAGGACCTTCTCGTGGTTTTCTCCCAAGGAAAACCACTCCTCGCGATCTTTATCAGGCCACAGTAATTGCGAAACCGCTTTAACACGTTGATGTTTGACAATTCAATAGGAGGTTTCAGCGGTATCCTCCATTCGCTCTGGAACTGGGGAGCCGAGGCCGCCAATCGGCCTCCGCCCCCCTCCGCATGAGGTGCAGCGGCATCGCAGGGGACCAACGGAAGAAAGGGAGGGAATCGGCAGCGGAAAATGAGGACCCGGCGGAAAACGAATAGGAGTTATCGCGCTTATCGCTCTTTCGGCGCACTTTTTCTTGGAAAACCGCTTCGGGTGGGCCGGCGGGCAGTGACCAAACGGGACTTAGTACGCTTAGTACGCACTTTTTAGCCATTTCCCGAGCCCAGAGCGGTTTCGGCCGAGGTCGCCGCACCCCCGGGCATTGAAGGGACAGGACGAAGTAACCACCATTCGTCGCACCACACTGAGGCCGTTCGGGGTGGCGGTTACTTCGTCTGTCCCCTCAATGCCCGATAAGGAATCACAGGCTCGGTTGAACCTGTGGCCCTCGAAATCGGAGTGCGAGAAACCAGCACTCAGACTGCTGTCGCGCCCCCATCCACAAGAAGGTCGTTCCCGAGGACGTAGCTGCTGTCATCTGAGGCCAGGAAGAGTGCGGCGGAGGCGATCTCCTCGGGCCGGCCCATCCGGCCCAGCGGGATGATCGACTTGAACCACTCCCTCGCTCCGTCGGCTTCCGCCTTGGAAGCGAACTGACCGTCGATGATCGGCGTTTCGACCGCGCCGGGGCTAATGAGATTGGCGCGAATCTTCCGGTCCTTCAACTCTGTCGTCCAGGTACGAACATACGAACGAAGAGCCGCCTTGGTTGCTGCATAGATGCCGTAGCCCGGGTAGCCCTTGAGCCAGACGCCGGAGCCCACGAGGATCACGGAAGCACCATCGTTCAGAACGGGTAGCGCCTTCTGAACGGTGAACCACACACCGCGGGCGTTCGTGTTGAACGTCTTATCGAAGTGCTCCGGCGTGACCAGGGGCGTGGGCTTGATTTCCACGATTCCGGCGTTTGCCACAACGACATCGAGCTTACCTTTGGCAGCAGCGATTTCCTTATAAAGCCGGTCCAGATCATCGAGGTTCGAGACATCGGCGCGAATCGCTTGCACGTTCTTGCCGATCTCCTTAGCCGCCGCATCCAGCGCCTCCTGCCGCCGTCCGACGATGAACACAAACGCTCCCTCGTCCACGAACCGTTTCGCTGTCGCCAGTCCAATTCCGCTGCTGCCGCCGGTAACGACGGCAACCTTGCCTGCGAGTTTTGCCATTTCGATCTCCTTATTTCGATAGTCCGCGAACGATACGGTTCTGGACTTACCGTTTCAGATGTGGCATATTTGACTCGGATGCATTAGTTTTCAACCTTTCGTTCCACAACTGCGTCAAGGAGGTATAAGCACGGAGACAAAATGTGGCGGCAGGATGGGCAGACCGCGCGGCTTTGATGAGGAGGCCGCGTTGGAGGCGGCCATGCGTGTCTTTTGGGCGAAGAGCTACGAAGGCGCGACGATGGCCGATCTGACCGAGGCGATGGGTATCAATCGCTCCAGCATGTATGCGGCATTTGGAGACAAGGAGAGTCTCTTTCGGCGCGCTGTCGAGCGCTACAGAATGGGACCGATGACGTACATCAGGGAGGCCCTGGCGCTGCCGACGCTCAAAGAAGTTGTCGTCGCGCTATTGCAGAACAGCGTTGAGTTTCTTACGACACCGGGCAATCCGAAAGGCTGCCTTTCCATAACGGCGGCGATGGCCTGCGGGAACGATGCCGAGACTGTGAGAGATGCCATGATTGAATGGCGAAAGCAGGGCGAGATTGCCATCAAGAGACGCGTGCAGCAGGCCCGGCGATCGGGCGACCTGGACAAGTCAATCAATGCCCCCGATTTCGCGCATTACCTTTCCATACTGATGTCCGGCCTAGGAGTCCAGGCAGCAAACGGAGCAACGAAAGCGGAGTTGAAAAGGTACACCGAAATTGCGCTGAAGTTCCTTGGGTACTGAGCAGTCACGGTTACTCTTCGGCTGCACCTCTCCCCTGTCTCTCGCCGAATTCGATAACAAATTTCGACTTCGATCCACCTGCGGCTGGCGGCTAGACCCTTCATCGGCCAGGAACCGGTTGTCGGTTATGCCGTTGTCATCGCAGTCGAACGAACGGCGTTTCAACAAAGGAGCAAAAAGGTGCAGACGGAAAAATTCGGAAAGACGGGGCTGACCGTATCTCGGCTGTACATCGGGACAGCGACATTCGGCAAGCAGACAGATGAAGAGACCTCTTTGAAAATTCTCGACCGGGCAACCTAAGCAGGGGTGAACGTCATTGACTCAGCGGATGCCTATCCGATGGGAGCGGACTTCTCACTGGTGGGCCGAACGGAAGAGATCGTTGGCCGGTGGCTAAAAGGCAAGCGGGACAAGTTCATTATTGCGACCAAAGGCGCTGCCCCAGCCGAGGCCGGCACAAACACCCTTGCTGTAAAGAAGTGACAATGTAAAGACATACACCTTACAAAGTACACGCAGTTTCGTCGGACACTGAGAACCAGCAGCTGCGATACAACCTGTTGGTCACGATGCGAAGTCAATCGCCCTCTAACAGTCTGGCGCGAAACACATCCCCCGCCGGGATAGACGAGGCCTGCGTCTCAAACCGGTACCCTCAAGACACGCCCAAGACAGAAAATGACGGGCCGTCCAGCGCACGCCTGCTGCATCTGCCTGGCCTCTCTCAAATTCAGGAGGCAATGGACTCAGGCGCACTACTCTGCGAAGTGCATAGGAGTTTCTCGCTATCCAGGTTGTTGCGCCAGGCGGATGGTTACCTTAACGGCCATCTCTCGCCTGAGTTGTCTAGTCAAGGAGACGCCGGACGGATACAAGCATGCCTATGTACTACGGTGCCATGGTACTCATTTCGTCATTCCTGGTCCTACAGGGTGGGCAAGAGATCGCTGGATGTTGTGCTTGCTCTTGTTCTTCTTCCCTTTCTTCTGCCTATTTGCCTGTTGCTGACGTTGTTGATCAAGTGCAGTTCTAAAGGACCCGTTTTCTACCGGCATCTTCGCGTAGGACAAGATAGCCGTGGATTTCATCTATACAAATTTCGAACGATGTTCATCAACAGCGACGCTATCTTAGCAGCCTTACTCGCCACCGATTCTGACGCGCGGCAAGAGTGGGACGAGCACTACAAACTGCGCCGTGATCCTCGCGTTACTCCGCTCGGCGCCATGCTTCGGCGGACAAGCCTGGATGAATTGCCGCAGATTCTGAATGTTCTGCTCGGCCACATGAGTTTCGTCGGACCGCGTCCCATCGTGCATGATGAGATCGGCCGCTACGGTGGAGCATTTGCATTCTATGCCGCGGCCAAACCTGGAATTACCGGTCTCTGGCAAGTCAGTGGCAGAGGTACAGTCCCCTATGAAACACGGGTCTCTCTCGACATCAAATATGTGATGACGTGGTCTTTTCTGCATGACATGAGAGTACTGCTGAAGACCGCGAGAGTGGTGTGCATTCGGAAGGAGCCTATTAGTTGGCAGGGGCTTTCCAAGAGCCAGGAGACGCGACCGGCTTATCTCGCATGTCTTGGCGGCACGTCACCTGAGCGCACTGACGGGGTTCTTCATGGAAAGCCGCATGCAGGCCGTGGACCACATCACACAACGTGCAGTATGGCAATTCATGGCTGCGGCGGGGATTTGTAGAGAGCCTGCACTTGGCCTATGCCAACCGAGGCTAACGCACTCAGGCCGAGCCCCCGGCCGCAGTCCGTCGCATACACAATCCTTATCGGGCCAGCCCAACCTGGGCTATACACATTGCAATCGCCGAAGGTAAGCATCCTTTCGTGTCCCGTTGCCACATCCATGTAGCCCAGCTGCCAGCGGTTATGCACCAGCTTTCTGAAGGCAACAAAACGCTCATCAGGAGAGACTGCCGGAGAATCGACCTCTTCGTCCGGAGACGAGACCATTCTCGGTTTACCCCCCGGAATCATCCTGAAGATACTGATTCGACCGTTCACCTTGGCGGCGAACATGATCCACCCGGAGGGTGCGAAGGTTACGTCGCGAACGTCATAGGCATTGTCGGCTATCTGGTTTGGCAGACTCTCCAATCTGCCCAGTGGTTGCTCCAAACGGGCAATCCAAAGAGTTCCCTTCCCTTGCGTCTCCCGGATGAACGCCACGGATCTTCCGTCGGAGGAAATGGCGGGAGATTCTGCATCGGGAATCAATGGCCGAGGATTCTCCGGATCGTTCGAGACGGCGCGCCGGAAGGTATGGCTACGATTCGCGAGCCAGTACTGTCGGCGAGTTCCAGGAGCAAGACAGGACTGTTCTGGGCGACAGCAACGGACAATTGGTCCATCGGCCTTCGGCCCTTGTCGCCCTTCCATACCTCGCTTCCAGCTTGGTCGAGCACACGATATCCGTCTGGCAGCATGGCCGTAAATACGTAGCCGCCGGAGGTTGGCCGGGGGCCGCTCGCAAGATAGGGGTTTACGGATGCTGGTATGCGTCTACTCATTTCCTGGTTCAGGTAGGCGAAGTGGCGATGGTAGCCGAATGCACCCACGGTCCATGCCACCGCGACGACTGCGCACAGAGACACTGCACGCAGAGAATCGGCTTTCAGGAGCTTTCGCTCGGTCCGGCCACAGGCAGAAGAGGAACACTGCCCACAACAGCAATGCGATCCACAAGCGCGCGAATCCCAGAAGAGTACCAAGCGAAGCGCCCTGACTCGAGAATGGGCAGGAACTCGATGACTGAAATGAGGCAGTATAGCGCGACGGCGAGGCCCGCAACGCCATACTCTCTGCGCGCCAGAAGGACATCCACGAGCAGAACGATGGAGAAGATCATCACCACGAAGTGATAGCTGGACGGCACAGGCGACAAAACAAGAAGGGCAAGCACGAAGGCGGCCCATTCCAGTTGGCTCGGTGTCGGCGCGATTGGCTCGGATGCTGAAAACCGCAAGCAGAGGCACAAGTATAGCCAACTGCCATAAAGGATAAAGAACCGCATAGAGCGACGGAGAGTTGAGCAACGGGACAGGATTCAGCGCCGGTTCGGCAATCAATAGCCGGTGAAACAAAGCAGCACCGGACGCAGCGTGCACGCTGTATGGATCCAATACTTCTCCCTGAAGGCTACGGGGGAGAATCTGCGTGGCATAAATATTAATTACGTCGCTACCGAACCATAAATAGCCAACGCCTACGAGAAGTAGCGTCGCACCAAGCATGGCGAACGCCGGCCGCCATTGCCTTTTCCAAAGGAAATATCCGCCAAACAGGAGCGGGTAAATCTTCAATACGCCCGCGATGGCTAAGGCAGACGCCGCAAGCAATCTGCTTTCCCCTTCGATGAAAGTAGTAGGCGGAGACCAGAAGAAACAGCACCAGAAGGTGCATCTGTCCAAACAAGAAGCTCGTCCGCAGAGGGAAGACGGCCAACAGGGCTAACAACCAAATGCGACGCCTGCCAAGGGATGTGACGCGGCTCAACAGTTCGACGCTTGAACATAGGAACAGCACATTGGCCAGGATCCACAGCCGCTTTGCGACGATGAGCCGAGAAGATGGAAAATGGCACGACGGGGAGGGCGGAAAATGGGGTGAGGCCGGCAAAGCCGACGAGGGTCTGGTCCAACCCCCAGTGATCTTTTATTCGCTGCAGCCAAATCCAATCGTAGATCCGATCCAGACCATAGCCTTCGCGAAGCAGGCGGGCAACAAGATAGTAATTGGGAAAATCGGTATTGAGAACACGCCATCCGGGAAGGATTCCCTTCCAGAGCAACAGAGCGGCAAGAACCGCGCAACACGCTGATCTCCAGCCACGGTAGAACCGGAATCACCGCACGCCGCAGAGAGTCCAGGGACTCTGGCTCTAGCCACGGTGACACCCCGCTCAGCTGTCCTTGACATCCAAGCTCCCTGAAGCCAACGGTGAAGAAGGAATTATTAAGTCACAGCGGCCTCGGCGAACCGCTATGGGCAAAATGTGGATGCGCGCCCATTTACACAATCAAGCTTATCCCTGACCTGCCGCCTGGAGGGCCAGTTCGCTAAGAAATGACAAGGTGATGACAGCATCAAGCTGACAAGTAGGCGCGAAGCAGCCGGATGCGCAAGAGAAAGATAGGTTACAAACCGCTGACATCCATGTGACAACTGCGCCCGGCAAAGAATCTATCGTCCTCTTTAAGCAAGGAGTACGCGTTGCCCAAGTCCCGCAAAATTGTTTTCTTCTTCCCGTCGTTCGCCAGTTCCGATGCGACGGCCCCGTTGGGCATCCTGGCAGTTGCCACGCCTTTGCTTCGTGCCGGATATCAAATCTGCCTCATCGATTCCACGATCACTCCAAACTATAAAAAACGCGTGCTCGAAGAAGTGCGCGATGCACTCTGCCTTGGTATCTCTCTTGTGACCGGACCGATGATCCGGGAGACGGTTGAAATTGCTCGCGCCATCAAGGAATGGAATCCTGAATTCCCCATCATCCTGGGCGGATGGCACCCTTCGCTGCTGCCAACACAGACGCTGCAAGCCCCATATATCGACTATGTGGTTCGCGGACAGGGCGAAGATTCTCTGCTGGAACTTGTCAACCACATTGAGAAAGGGTCAGCGCCTGACTTTGTTGCGGGCATCGGTTTCAAACGCGACAACAAGTTGATCTTTACCTCGGAACGCCCTCTGAAGCCGCTGGTAGATATGCCCCCGAAGGCCTATCACCTGGCGGACTTTGATGCGTATGAACGGTTGTGCGGAAAGCGCTGGGCAATGTACACCTCCAGTCTCGCCTGCCCGTTCAATTGCGCCTACTGCACCAACGCGGGTGTCTACGGACGCAAGTGGAACGCTCTGCCCGCCGAACAATTTGTGGAAGAGACGGTCGATCTCAGCCGCAGATACGGTTTGGAGATGCTGTGGATCGTCGATGACAACTTCCTGGTCGACCTTGACCGGGCGCGAGCCATTTCTGAGGGGCTGGTGCGCGCCGGCGCCCAGTTTAAGTGGAGCATTCAGGCGACCACAAACCTCACCGCGCGCCTCTCTCTCGAAGACCTGAAGCTGCTGCACAAGAGCGGACTGCACCAGATATGCCAGGGCGCCGAATCGGGGTCTCGCAAAGTCTGGAAGGCCATGAACAAAGACTTTCAGGACTTCCCGACGATCTATGAAAGCGCGGCCCGCTGCCTGGCCGCGGGAATTCGCCCATCCTTCAACATCATCTTCGCCTTTCCGGGCGAAGGAGCGAAAGAGCGGAAAGAGACCATCAATTTCGTGATGGACGTGTGCCGGCGCTTTCCCGGGGCTGAGTTCTGGACCAATATCTTCACCCCGTATCCCGGCGCTCCCATCATGGATAAGGTTGCGGAACTTGGCATCCAGACGCCGGACTCGCTTGAAGGTTGGGTCGACTTCTTTCCCCGCTATACCAAGCTTCCCTGGCTGAACGGCCGCGATCACGAGGAACTGCAGGTAATGCGCGACTATCTTCGCATTGCCTTCGATCGCATTCCCATCTCGGCGGACACGCGCAAACCCATTACCCGGCTGGCGCAGAAATGCATCTCGCTGCCGGCACGCTGGCGTCTCGACCACGGCGCTTACCGCTTTCCTGTCGAACTCTGGCTGAATAAGAAGCTGAAAGAGCGGACCGCCGCGCTGAAGCCTGCCGTCGATGCAAAGCGGCTGGAGCCAAACGCGGTGGAGGCCACATGCTGACGCCGGGGAAAGGTCATCCTCTTCTACCCGCCGTACGACGGGCCGCCGCTCGGCGCTCCGCTTTGCCTGCTCGCCCTCGCCTCTACGCTGCGCCAAGCCAACTTTGAAGTCGTGGTGATCGACGCGGCCATTGACCCTGATTATCGAACGCGCATCGAGTGTGAAAGCGTGGACGCGCTGTGCCTCGGGATCTCGGTGCTTACCGGCCCCATGATCCGCGGCGCCGTGGAAGTAGCCACCGCGATCAAGAGCGACCTTCCGTGGCTGCCGATTATCTTTGGCGGCTGGCATCCGACTCTGCTGCCGGATGAAACATTGAGCGAGCCCTTCGTCGATGTCGTGGTTCGCGGGCAGGGCGAAGTCACCCTGGTTGAAGTGGCCGAAGCTCTGCTGCAGAAACGGTCCCTGGATGTGATTCCCGGAGTTTCGTGGAAGAGCAATGGCCGGCGCACGCACAACCTGGATCGCCGCGTGGAGCCTCTGGATGCGCTTCCCATTCCAGCCTTTGACCTGACCGATTTTGACGCTTACGAGAAACTCAGCGGCGCCAGGAAAATTGGATATGCCACCAGCGTCGGGTGCCCCTACGCCTGCAACTACTGCACCGACATGGTCTTTTACAAGCGGCGATTCAATGCCCTCTCGGCTGAGCGCGTGGTTTCTGAGCTCACCGAACTGGTGACCAAGTATCGCATCGAAGAAGTCGCTCTGCTCGACTCGAACTTTCCCGTCCAACTTGACCGGGCGCTCGACATCGCCCGCGGCATCATTCGCATCCGGAGTCAAGTTTCGCTGGACGTTCCAGGCTTCGACCGACTTTCTCTGCCGCATGAGCGAAGAGGAAGTGCATCCTGCTGGGCAAGAGCGGCGTATCGCATATGGGCTTCGGCACCGAATCCACTTCTGAGTCGGTGCTGAAGCTCATGAACAAGCGCCATCAACGCGTGAACGAGATGTATGAGACGGCGCGCAAGGCGAATCTCGCCGGCATCCGGGTCACGTTCAATCTCATCTTTGGCTATCCCGGTGAAACCGAGGCCGATCGCACGATCACCTTTCAAACCATGAGCGATATTGCGAGGCAGTTTCCGAATGTGAGCTTCTCGCCGAATATCTTCACTCCCTATCCTGGGATTCCCATCTGGCCGCAGCTGCGGGAACTTGGCGTGCCCGAACCGCACTCCTTGCTGGAATGGATGGAGATGCCGCTGGGCGCGAACATGCTTCCCTGGCTCAAAGGAAAAGAGCTGGCGCGGCTGGAACGGATGGTCGAGTATTTCCTGCTCAACAGCCAGATATGCCGCCAAACCGGGAATCATTCGCGGTTACGGCATGCAGTTCAATTCATCATTCGATCGCCGATCCGTTGGCGTCTGCATTCAAGCCAGTGCTTTTTTCCCTGGGAGCTTTGGCTTGCAGCGTCTCTCTGAGCGGCTGGCCTTGCGCCGTTCGCTTGTAACTGGCCAGGAACTTCCTAAACTACCCGCAAGTGCGTGTTAGTGAAATGAACTATTTGAGGTAACTTGTGGCGGATATCCTTCTGGCGCACTCCTATCATCTCCCCTACGACCCCAAGCAGGTACGGAAGATGCAACCGTATCCGCCGCTCGGCACGCTCTATGCGGCCACGGCTCTGAGAGAGCACGGAATCTCGGTTGCCGTCTTTGATCCCATGCTGCAAGACCCGGTCACCGGCTTTCCGGAGATTCTGCGGCACCAGAAGCCGAAGATACTTGCCATCTATGAAGACGACTTCAACTTTCTCTCCAAGATGTGCCTGACCCGGATGCGCGAGCTGGCCTGGCAACTGGCGCAGAGCGGCACGGGATGCGGGAGCGATCGTGATCGCTCACGGATCGGACGCAACCGACCATGCCAAAGAATATCTGCAAAATGGGGCCGACTTCGTTCTGGTGGGCGAGGCCGAGCAGAGCCTGGTGGAACTTTGTGCTTCGATTCTTACCGGAGGCGAGCTGCCCAACAGACATAGCCGGAGTCATCCACCTCGATGCCGCAGGGCAATCTTGTTGCAGAGCTCGGTCAAGTCACCGCGCAACGCAAATTGGAAGAACCTGCCCAAGCCGGCGCGCGAGTTGATCGATCTCGAGCCTTACCGGGAGGCGTGGGTCTCGGCGCACGGTCACTTCTCCACCAATGTTGTCGCCAGCCGCGGATGCCCCTACCGCTGCAACTGGTGCGCCAAACCGATTTCTGGAAATAAGTTTCAACTTCGTCCCGCCGAGCTGGTCGCGGCTGAGATTCGTGAGCTCAAGGAAGTATATGGAGTGGAGCATATCTGGTTCGGGGATGACATCTTTGCGCTCAACCAGCACTGGGTCCAACAATTCGCAGACGAGATTGAAGCGCGGGACTGCGCATTGCCGTTCAAGATTCAATCCCGCGCCGACCTTATGAGCGCAGGAAACAGTCGCGAGCCTGAAACGGGCGGGCTGCGCTGAAGTATGGATGGGCGTCGAATCCGGATCGCAGAGAGTGCTCGATGCCATGGATAAGGGTTTGCGCGTCGCAGAAGTAGAAGACGGCGCGGGCGCGGCTGGGCGACGCAGGCATTCGCGCATGCTATTTCCTGCAGTTCGGCTATCCCGGGAGAGCAATGGGAGGACATCCAGCAAACGATAGAGCTGGTCCGCAACACGCGCCCGGATGACATAGGTGTTTCGTTCTCTTATCCCCTGCCCGGGACTGCCTTCTTCGACCGGGTGCAGGAGCAGATCGGCTCCAAGAGAAATTGGACCGACAGCGATGACCTGTGCCTGATGTTCAAGGCGGCCTACAAAGACGAGTTTTACCTGGCGCTGCGCAATGCCCTCCACGCTGAGGTGGACTCCTGGCACAGTAACGGCTCCGCAAGCGGCGGCTGGACTGGATCTCTCTTTGGGAGAAGGTATTTGCACTCGAACAAACCAGCAGAAACTCTGAGGCGACCGTTTTCACGCACTATGACGCGCTGCCACAGAGAGCAGCGGACCAGCTTGTTCATCTGCAAGCTGCTCAACCGGCGCGATGAGGAAGGGGATAGATGGCTGAGCTCTTACTCGCACACGGTTACTTTCTCTACGAAGATCCCAAAGAGCTTCAGATCATGAAGCCCTATGCGCCGCTGGGCATTTTGTATCTGTGTTCGCACCTGAGGCAACAGGGTTTTGATGTCGATGTATTCGACACCACCTTCTCCAGCCGGGAGGCGCTCTTTCTCCATCTGCGCAGCGAGAAGCCTTCCGTCCTGGGCATCTATGCGAACCTGATGACGCGCAAGAACGTGGTCGAGATTCTCAAGGTTGCGCGGGAGGCCGGCTGGAAGACGATCGTCGGCGGTCCCGAACCTGGAGCTTATGCTCTTGAATACCTGCAGGCAGGAGCGGACTTCGTGGTCTTTGGCGAGGGCGAGCTCACGGTGGGGGAATTACTCGAGTCATTCCGCTGCGGAGCGACGGACTCCTACTCGACGATCTGCCGGCATCGCCTACCTCGATTCCGCGGGCGACATGCACGAAACCGCGCAACGCACACAGATCGCCGATCTCGACAGCCAACCCTGGCCGGCGCGCCAGGCCATCGACATCAACCGCTATGTGAAGACCTGGCGCGACGCGCACGGTAAAGGATCGGTCAACTTCATCACCGCGCGCGGCTGCCCTTATAAGTGCCGCTGGTGCAGTCACCAGGTCTTTGGGCAGACGCACCGCCGGCGCAACCCGCTGCTGGTGGTGGACGAAGTGGAATGGCTGCTGAATACCTACACGCCCGGACATGGTCTGGGTTTCTGACGATGTGTTCACCATTAACCACCAATGGCTTCGCGAGTATGCCGCGGAGATGCGCGCGCGCGGCCTGCGCATCCCCTTCGAGTGCATCTCGCGCGCAGATCGCCTGAACCCGGAGATGCTTGATCTGCTTGCCGAGCTGGGTTGCTTTCGCATCTGGATTGGTTCGGAAAGCGGATCGCAGCGCATTCTCGATTCCATGGATCGCGGAGTCAAGATCGAACAGGTTCAGCAGGCAGTTGCCATGAGCCGGGAGCGCGGCATTCAAAGCGGAATGTTTCTGATGTGGGGTTACGAGGGAGAAGATCTGGAAGACATTGAGGCGACCATCCGGCACGTCAGCACCTCACAACCGGATATCTTCTTCACCACGGTCTCTTATCCGATCAAGGGAACTCCTTACTACAAGAAGATGTCTGATCGGCTGGTTCAGCTGCAGCCGTGGGCAACCAGCTCTGATCGCGAGCTGAAGATCAAGGGCCGGCATTCGCAGCAGTTTTACAGCTACGCTGACAGGCTGCTCAAGGAGGAAGTGCAGCTTGCCCGCCTGGCCGGCACGCCGGCGGCAAACTCCGAGAGCGCAGCCAGCCTTCGCCATAGCATTGAGCAGTCGCGGGCGGGGCTGCTCTCGTCGGTCTCGGAGGTGGAAGCATGAGCGTCGCCGCCGAAGTTGAGAATCAGACAGTCCTGGCGTTTGACAGCCTTGCCGCGAGATATGACGACCTGTTTACGCGCTCCATGATTGGCCGCGCCCAGCGCGGAGCCGTATGGGACGTCCTTCTCGACACCTTTGAGCCCGGCTCTCATATCCTGGAACTCAATTGCGGTACCGGCGAAGATGCGCTCTTCCTTGCACAGCATGACGTTTCCGTTGTCGCCTGTGACGCATCGGAAGCGAATGATCGAGACGGCTCGGCAGCGCATGCAGAGCCGAAGACCCGGAGGCGCCAATCCAGTTCGAGCTTCTTCCGACAGAGCATCTGGCGAAGCTTCGCCCCGGAGAACTGTTCGATGGGGCATTTTCCAACTTTTCCGGATTGAACTGTGTTGCGGACCTCAATCAGACGGCCCGCGACCTGGCAGCCCTGGTTACGATGCGCGCCCCCGTCCTCATCTGCCTTTCCACCCGCTTCTGCCTCGTCAGAAATGCTCTGGTTTGTTCTCCATGGCCAGTTTCGCAAAGCATTCCGCAGATCCTCAGGAGTCGCCAACGCGAAAGTAGGCGGTTTCACGGTGAAGGTACATTACCCGACCTTGCGGGCGGTGAAGAGGTCGTTTTCGCCATTTTTTCGTCTTGCGTTCCTGCACCGGGATCGGCGTAGCGGTTCCGCCTTCGTATCTGGAACCGATGGTCCGCAAATATCCGCGTCTGCTCAGCCTGCTCCGCCTGATCGATAGGGGCATTTCCCGCCTTCCTTGGTTTCGAACGATTGGGGATCACATGCTTCTCCACTTTGAGCGGGTGGAGGGGCGATGCTGTTGAGCCCAGCAAGCACAGGTCAAGAGCCGCCACGCGGAGCAAGCACCGGGATCAGGCTGCGATGCCCGCGATGCGGCGGCTCGATCGGCGACCTGCCGGATGAGGATGCCACGCCGCTTGATCTGCTCTGACTTGCAGATCGAGGCTGGCTTGTGAGCAGGGTATATGGAAAGCACTCTTGCCGGAGCGCGTGGCTCACTACGCGCGCTTCGTCGAAGACTATGAATCCATTCGCGCATCGGAAGGCCGAGGAAGTGCAAACGACGACTACTACCTTGCGCTTCCCTATCGCGATCTTTCCGGCCGTCTTAGTTCGCAGTGGGCCATCCGCGCGCGCACGTTTCGCTACATCGAGCGGAAGATTCTGCCACGTATCACTACCCTGGCGCAGCCATCAGCTTCGCATTCTGGACCTGGGCGCGGGTAATGGCTGGATGAGCTATCGGCTTGCGAAGCCAGGGCCATGCACCCGTCGCTGTCGACCTACTCACCAATGATCAGGATGGTCTTGGGCGCGGCAAAGCATTACAAGCAGCGGCTGCCCTCTCTGTTTCCGCGGTTTCAGGCGGAACTCGACAACCTGCCCTTTGCCGATGGTCAATTTGACCTGGTGATCTTCAATGCCTCGTTTCATTACTCGGAGAATTACGAAAAGACACTCGCCGAAGCGCTTCGCTGCGCTCGCAGAAACGGCACGGTGCTCATCGCCGACACTCCGTGGTATAGCGATGAGCGGAGCGGCCGCCGCATGCTCGAAGAGCGCCGCGCCTTATTCATCAAGCGTTATGGCTTTCCCTCCGACGAGCTCAAAAGCCTCGAATACCTCACCGACCAGCGATTGGAGCGCATGGAACAACGCTTCGGTATCCAGTTGGCAGACGCATGAACCTTATTACGGAATACGCTGGCAGATGCGGCCGCTGCTGGCGAAATTGCGCCGCACACGCAAACCGTCCCGCTTCCGAATCTACGCCGCCAAGGCCAGCCAAATGATCATCCTCTTCCATCCCCGAGCAACCAAGCCTCGCAACTGCCGGCTCCCGCTGGCGGTGCTTGCGCTTGCGGCCGTGCTGGAAGGCCGTGAAGAATACAGAATTATCGACGGCAATCTGGAGGATGATCCCACCGCAGCGATCCTAAGCACGATCGACATTCACCAGGTTGAGCTGCTTGGCGTTTCCTGCATGCCGGGGCCGCAGATGGTGGCGGCCATGGAGACATGCCGCGAGATACGCCGCCTCCGCCCCCATGTGCGCATTGTCTGGGGCGGTTACTTCCCTTCTCTTTATCCCGATACCGCGCTCAATGCCAAGTACGTCGACTATGTGGTCCGCGGCCAAGGCGAAGATACTCTGCTTGAGCTTATCGACGCGCTGCGCGGAAAGCGAGCGCTCGAGTCCATCCTTGGGCTCTGCTACAAAGACGCCTTCGGCTTTCATCGCACCAACCCCGAGCGGCCGATGAAAGGCCCGGACGAGTTTCCCTGGTCGCCCTTTCATCGCCTTCCGGTCGAGAAGTACCTGCGGCCCTCCTTCTTCGGCAAGCGCACCGCCGTGCATCATGCCAGCATCGGCTGCCCTTTCAATTGCAGCTTCTGCGGTGTCCATGCCGCTTACGGAAGGGCAGAACGCATGGAGTCTCCGGAGCGGACGGTCAAGATTCTTAACTATCTGGTCGGCCCGATATGGCGCCGACTCGGTTCAGTTCTACGACATGAACTTCTTTCTGCGCGAAGATCACGCCCGCGAGCTGGCTGATCGGCTCGCGCCGCTCAACCTTCGATGGTGGTGCGAAGCGCGCGTGGATATTATGTCGCGCTACTCGGATGCGACGCTGGAAGCCATCAAGAAGGCCGGCTGCACCATGATCTTCTTCGGAGCGGAATCCGGCTCCGATTGGGTACTGAAAGAGATGCAAAAAGGCATCACGACCGAGGAAACGCTGGCCATGGCCCATCGCACGCGCCAGTTCGGCATCATTCCCGAATTCTCGTTTGTCATCGGCAACCCGGGAGATCCGGAGCGCGATACGCAGAGAGACGGTGAGCTTTATTCGCAAGCTCAAACGAATCAATCCCGACTCTGAGATCATCGTGCAGCACTACACGCCCACGCCCCAGCCGGGCAAGATGTATGGAGATGTTGACAGCCAGATCGCCTTTCCAGATAGTCCTGCCGGATGGGCCAGCAAAGAATGGCTGGATTACACGCTGCGCATCGATACCCATGCCCCGTGGCTGAAACCCAGGACCAAGAAGCTGATCGATAACTTTGAAACCGTGGTTGCGTCGCGCTGGCCGACGGTGCAAGACATCCGCGCTCCGCAATGGAGCCGTGCGCTCTTGAAGTTGCTGAGCTGGTGGCGCTATGCGCTGCGCGTCTACAGCTTCCCGTTTGAACTCCAGTGGGCCAACAGCTTCATCAATCTTCGCAAGCCGAAGCGGGAGAGCTTATGAACCAACTCGCTATCCTCGCCGCCTCGAGGTGTTTGATAGCTGGGCGGAGGTTTATGACACCCAGCCGAATCCTCTGCTTTCGCTGGAACAGCGTGTCCTCGGTCCCATGTTGCCGGATGTTCGCGGCCTGGATGTGCTCGATGCCGGCTGCGGTACAGGCAGATGGCTGCACCAGTTAGCCGATCGCTCTCCGAGAAGCTTGCTCGGGGTCGACATCTCCCCGGCGATGCTGCTTCTGGCCGGCAGTCAAGCTGAGCCACAACTGTGATCTTCGCCTTGGGAGCTGCACTGCCCTGCCGGTCAGCGACGCGGCTGCCGACCTGGTGTTGTCTTCCTTCGTCGTCAGCTACCTTGACGATCTGGAGGCCTTTGCGCAGGAGATTGATCGAGTTGCCCGCCCAGGCGCAACCATTTTTCTCACCGACATGCATCCGGATACCGAGGCATCCTGTAACTGGAAGAGGTCTTTCAAGGCGAGGGGCTCGGAGCACCGCAGATTCAAGGCCAGCGGATGGTCTCTCCAGCAGATCACGCGGAGCCTTTCAAGCTCGTGGATTTAAGCTTGTTTCGCTCATTGAACCAGCCTTCGGTCTCGAAGAGAGGCAGATCTTCGAAGAATGCGGCAGGCTTGATTTGTATCGAATCCGCCGCGGCTCTTCCGGCGATTTACGTACTGCAGTTGCGAAAGCCCGCCAAGTTCCCCGCGGCCACGCAAGGTCGCGCAGCGACGCCGCCGGATCTATTCGTCTTACGGGAGCCCGCTGTGCGCTTGGACCGGATGCAGCCGCACCGGCTTCGGTTTCGATCGTCGGCGAGACACATTCATTCGATCCGAGACGGAGCTCCTGGGCAGATGAGAAGTCTGACTCTCTTCTCGGGAAGCAGCCTTGACCTGTCGGGATTTCTCTTGCTTCCGGGGCTGATCAACGCACACGATCATCTGGAATTCAGCCTCTTTCCCAATATCGGCGATGGGCCTTATCAAAACGCGGCGCAATGGGCACGATGATATTCACGCCAACCAGGCACCTCTGATTGCGCAGCATCGCAAAGTGCCGCGGTCGATCCGCCTGTGGTGGGGAGCGATCCGCAATCTGCTCTGCGGCGCAACCACCGTCTGCCATCACAACCCGGTCACCCCGGAGTTAATGGGCCCCGGGTTCCCGGTCCGCGTTGTCTCAGAGTTTGGCTGGGCACACTCGCTCTCGCTTGAGCCAGCATCTTGCGAGCAAATTCGCAGAGAGCCGAGCCGATCTGCCGTTCATTCTGCATGCTGCGGAAGGAGTCGATGAAGAAAGCATGCAGGAGGTCTTCGACCTCGATCGCATGCATGCTCTCGACCAGCGCACGGTGCTTGTCCACGGCCTCGCCTGCACTCCCGAAGCCGTGTCCCTGATCAACCGGCGCCTTGCCGCTGCTCATTCTCTGCCCCACTTCGAACGAGTTTCTCTTCCACCGGTCACCTTCGCTTGCGTTCATCCATTCGCTCAACACCGCGGTCCTGGGCAGCGATTCGCCGCTCACCGCCGCCGGCGATCTGCTCGATGAAATCAGATTTGCTCACACGCAGATTGGCCTCGATGCCAACTCTCTCTATGCCATGGTGACCAATCGGCCGGCAGATGTCCTTCGCCTGCGCCGGGGAGAAGGCCGCCTCAGGCCCGGTTCGGTCGCAGATATGCTTGGTGGTCCGCGATACCGGGCTTAGCCCGGCCGAAACGCTCGCCCAGCTGACCATCGACCAAATTGAACTGGTCATCGTTGGCGGGCCGCGTCCAGCTTGCCGGTCCATCGCTCTTCGAGCGTCTTCCCATCGCGCTCAGGCAGGGACTGCAGCTTTTCGAGGTGGATGGCCAGCCACGATGGGTACGCGCTCCAATCGACAAGCTATTAGCCGAAGCCGAAGAGGTTCTGGGAAGCGATCTTCGTGTCGGCGGAAAGAGAGTGCGTCGTGCCCCTGCTGCATGAAGAAGGCGTTGCATCGTCCAGGCCGGTTCAGCTCGCGTCCGAGCTGACATCCATGCCGATCTTGATCCTGAATGTCCACAGCCACTGCAACTGCCGCTGCATCATGTGTGACATCTGGAAGCGGGAAACCCATGAGCAAGTCAGAGTCGCCGATCTGGACCGTCATCGCGCGTCGCTGCGCAATCTCGGCGTCCGCCAGGTGGTGCTGTCCGGCGGCGAACCGCTGCTGCACAGCGATCTGCGCGCGCTCTGCGACTTCTTTCGTCGAGGAGAATATTCGCCTCACCCTTTTAACCACAGGCCTGCTGCTGCTCAAGCGCGCACACGATGTCTCCACACTCTTCGATGATGTGATCGTCTCGATCGACGGTCCGCGGGAGATCCATGATGCCATCCGGCGCGTCAACGGAGCATTCGATGTAATCGCCCAAGGCGTCGCGGCGATTCATGCGCAACAAGCCGGATATGCGAATAGCCTGCCGCACCACGGTCCAGAAAGCCAATCACCGCCATCTTCGCGCTACCGTAGCGGCGGCCAAAACGATCGGATTTGATTCCATCTCCTTTCTGGCGGCCGATCTGACATCGGAAGCCTTCAATCGGCCTCTGGTGTGGCCGGGAGAGAGACAAAGCGAGATTGCGTTGACCGTGAGCGAAGTTGCCGAGCTTGAGGACGAAATCGAGCAGCTCATTGTGGAGCATGCCGACGATATTCGCCGCAAATATATAGCGGAGACGGCGGAAAAGCTTAGGCGCATTCCTCGCCGCTTCCGCGAGCATCTAGGGCAAGCCTCTCCCGAATCTCCGATTTGCAATGCTCCCTGGGTTTCTGCCGTGGTTGAAGTCGACGGATCGGTCAGGCCGTGCTTTTTTCATCGTGCCGTTGGAAACATTAGCTCTTCCACTTTGGAAGAGGTTGTGAACGGTGAGGCAGCTCGGCTTTTCAGGCAGTCACTCAGCGTGAGTGAGAACCCGACGTGCCGGCGCTGTGTGTGCTCGTTGAATTATCAGGCGCCTGAGCAGAGATCGTGACGAAGACGAAAAGTAGTAAGTTGGATATTAAACCTATTGCAAAGTGAGGGACTATGCGAAACAACTCTTCTAAGCTCTTCTCCCTTTATGTTATTGCTGGGGCTTTGCCCTGGAATTTGCTCATTGCACACGCAGCAGATGTTGATTTGCAACCGGGAGCGAAGGCTCCAGCCTTCACGCTTCCCTCCCAGGATGGGACGCCGGTCAGCCTTTCGGATTACCAGGGAAATGGGTGGTGCTTTATTTCTACCCCAAAGACAAATCCACCGGATGCACGATCCAGGCGCACGCCTACCAGGGCGATCTGCCCAAGTTTGAGGCGCACAATGCCGTCGTGCTCGGCGTTAGTCTCGATACGGCAGAAAGCCACAAGAGCTTCTGCACTCAGGATGGGCTGACGTTTAAGCTGCTTGCGGATTCAGAGCGGCAAGCGGCCGGCGGCCTATGGTGTCCCGTTGATGACCTTCAAGGATATGAAATTCGACGAGCGCGATACTTTTCTTATCGCACCGGACGGGACGATTGCCGAGGTTTGGAGAAAAGTGGATCCGAAGGAAGATAGTAAGGTAGTTCTCGAGGCAATTGCCAAGCACTCGAAGAGCTAGTTGCTTGGATCTCAGGACAAATCTGAGAGAACGAAACCGCAGATCCCTCCACTGCGCTCCCCCGGATTTCCTGTTGAAATTAGTGGGTCCCGCGAGATTCATGCGGCTTTCTTTACGGAAAGCCGCACACGCGGCCCTGTCTACGGCAGCGCGGCAGGATCCGGGTACGCTCCAGTCGGGATGACAAAGGGTGCGGTGCTTGTGGACCTGATGGTTTGTGGTGGGGAAACGGGATGACAAGCCTGAGGGCATTTACTTTCCCTAAGCTCTTGTTAGCTTGAAGTGGGAACCGCAGGTCCACTTCATCTTTGCCAGTGGAGTTTTGGGAAATAGGCCAGCTGGACGGAGCTTGTGAAGTTCTGGACTCTGCCGGGCGCCAGCAGGGGCGCCTTCCATGCCTCATACTGGGCGAAGCCGGTCAGCTCCAGATCATCTTTCAGCCGGACGACTGCCCGCAATGAGAAATCGTTCTGTGTCGTGCCCCCGGGTATAAATCCAGCCGCAACTTTGGCATTGCGATAGCCAAGCTGGATGCTCTCCTTGGGGCTCAACCAATAGGTCAGCCAGGCTTGACCTCCCTTCCCTTCTCGCCCAATCCAACTTCCCAGAAGGTTCCCTTTGTTGGTGTAGCCGTTGCGGTACTCTCCCTCCCAGTAGATGAAGTGACCTCCATTCATGGTTCCCGCCGGCGTGTCTGTGTTGACACCCTCCACGCGCAGATCGAGATGCGGAAGGTCAGGAAAATGCGAAATATATACGCCAGGATTGACCGCCGCTCGCCGAGGGGCATCGATTGGAGACGTGTCATCGTGCACGATGGAGTCGGAGTAAAGCGTCACCCATTTGGTTAGTCCTGGGAGCCGCCACGTGAAATCAAAACTCGAGTGACGTTCTCCAGGATCATTTCTCGAGAGCTTTTCGGAGACCGGGACATTACTGAAGCTCGTAAAACTGTGCCAAAAGGAACCGAATGTTAGCGGCACATGGCCTTCACCGGCAAAGATGATGACTCGGGAAAATCCGAACTCAAGGTTTTTCGTAGGCTTAAAACTGAACTTCTGTGCCTGTACCCATGGCTCATTCGGATAAACCCAACCCTTCAGATCGCCCAGAAAAGCCTCGTAGCGGAAGGGGCCGGTAAGCCTGGAAAGGAGCGGAATGTGAAGCGGCTCCACGCGATTGATGCGAAATGCATAAATTGGTTCGGCATTATTGCTCCAGGCCATGCTTCCACCTTTACCCGGCCCCCACCAGTCTTCGCTCTTGCCAATCGAGATCTCGTGGTTTGCCAGGTGAAACGAAGCATTTGCATCCAATAACCGGAACACGTTGGTTTGGGGCACGGGCAACATTTGGGATGGCTGCGTCGGAATTTCATCTACCTGGGCAATGACGTCGAGCGCCGATTGAGGATAGGGTGCCCGTCCCGGAGCGTGCTGATATTCACCCCTCACGTCCAATGAGAAGCGCCCGCCTTCGGCTCGTGCAACAAAACCATCGACCGCGTTGAACCCCTCCTCATAGGGACGCCCGTAGTCATTAATGAGGGTCTGCCCAAAATGTGCGGAATCGGTGAGAGGGCCGGCCTGCGATGCCGAGCGACCGGCTATAGAGTTCATCCAACTCCGCGTGCGGCGCCCTCAGGCCGGGGGGCTTCCATCCTCGCCAAACTCCTTCGCTCAAAGCCGCAAAGATGCGCCTTGCTTCGGCATCGGCGGGGAGCCCGTTCGATCAGTGTCTGCCGTCTCCTCCAGAATGTGCAGGCAGCTCAGCCGGGTCCATGGCCTTAACCCCATAAAAGCAGTGTCCGCATATCCCAGCGCGTGAAGCCGGTCGAAGGCGGGATAAATCCAACTATCGAGCGTGACGTAGACGGAGCCTGGCGGACCACTGTCGTCCGCTGTAGAATCGCAAGCCGTCTGAGCTTGCGGCACGGTGTACTGTTTTGGGCGCGCGATGCGACCATCGCAGTCACCAAGCAAACACGAAACAGCAAGCTTTCGTCCCCAAGCCCGGCTTTTGCTCTTGAGACGGCTGCGTCCTTAAGTCCTCGGAGCACTGAGCCTCCACTGGTCAAACCACCAACAGAAACCGTGCCAAAGGGTGTTGGGCAAGGTTCGAAGATGAAATGCGATGCGGAAGACGATGTGCAATACATACTTCGCGTAGCGCTGCGAAGGCCACAACTTTCTTGTTGACGCGATTTGGTGGCGTCCTGTCCGGGAGCACCCACAGCCGGAAACCGAACAGGAAGTAGGGCGCTGCCCAGAACGAGCAGGCGATCCCAACGAGACTCGAGCAAGCTGAGGTGTAGCCATACACCATGCTTATTGGGGTGAAACATGCCGGTCAGCGGGGACTGGGAAAATCTGTCGAGCCATTGCCGCACCGGACGAGGGATCCTGGAGACCTCACGATCAATTGCTCTCGCCCAATTACAGTTGAACCACTCCCGAGCCAGCCAGAAAGAAATTAGCCTGCAGCCCGCGCAGTGAATCGTCATGGCGCGCCGCCCACGTTTGCCACAATGTCTCATCTTCTGCGTGTGCATCCAGGAAACATGCCAACTCATAAACGTGGTGTATGACCCAGTCCCCGCGCTGCAGATCGCGAAGAATGTGGAGCGCGTTAAACGCGAGATTATCGATCGGAGAAAGCGCGGGAAAACTGAGGTCGCCTATCTGACGGATAATTCGCCGCCCCCAGAATTCATTCACACCCGGTATGGACAAGAAGAGTCGTTGCGGGATTCCAAAAGCAGAAGTGCAGATCGATGGCTGGCGGCATTTCGGGGTCATATGCGTTTCCGCGCCACCGCCACCCCAACTTCCTGGTCATCTCGGGTAAATGGTCTGCGGGAAATTTATCTAATGTCCGATCCGGCTTCGTATCCCAAGCTTCTGAGGGAGGCTTGAGCGGCGAGGATGGACTCTTCCGGACAATAGAGATCGATGTCCGATTGCATGCGGTAGTCGAGAGAATCCGCGAAATCCGGATACTGCGCAAATCCTTTGATTACCAGGTGCTCTACCCCGGCACGCTCAAACGCCGGGGCAATCTCCGATAAGCAGTCTCGATCCGCCGCTACCCGCACTCTGTTATCAGCAAGGTTCCGTTTGGCTCGCGACAGGACCCAGCCTGGAGCATCATCCTGGCAGATCCTCACCAGAGGAAGCGTCAGGTGAGCGAGATCACAGAAAGCGAGAAGATCCCGCCACTTGGTGTCGCTCAATTCCCAAAGGCCAAGGGTCTCCGCGCCCCTCAATTGGAGAGCCTCCATACCGCAGGGAAAAAGCTGGGCAGACCCGCTGACTGGTCGAGCTTTCCTTCTACCATCTCTCCTCCGAAGTTCGGATCAAACTTTCAAGTTGAGCCACCGCTCGATCCAACGTGCGATAGCGCAGTTCAAATAGCTGCGCGTTGAGCAGCTCGCGAATGGAGGCCGCTTGCACCTCATCGCTTGCCCCGTATCGGCTTGAAATTGGCTCGCCCACTGCATCGCAAGTTCTCTGGGGAACGGCACAAGTTCAGGCACATCGGATTCCACCCGATTCAGAAAGATGATGTACTCCACCGTAGACTGCCTTGCCGTCGTCACATCCGGCATGAGCGCCGTTGGAAGTTCGATCGATGGCTTTCCCGCAGCCCGTGGAGTAATGCTGAGACCTTCCAACTCCGGAAAGAGCTCGATGGCAGATGGACGAAAACGCACCTGGTGCGAATTGCCGAGGACGAGCCGGCCTCCTCCCTTTCGAACCAGGTAACTTGCGTCGTCGGAAATATATCTCCATCCGGCACGAGCACACGCGAAAGCAAGTGAGGACTTCCCTGCCCCGGAGTTACCACAAAGCAACACTCCCTGGCCGGCCAACTCCACACACGCTGCGTGAAGCGGAGTCACATAGGAGGAGGCCAACAAGCTCAATGCGATCCCCTCAAGGAAGTGATAACGCAAATACGCTTTGTGCTCTGCTGCGTCCCGATTGACCCACCCAAAGGCAAACCCCTGCTCTCGATCGCATACGGCAAAGTTTTGTGAATCGGCTACGATCGATAGAAGGTGTCTTTGCCCTCGATACACCGGAGGCGGCGGGCACAACCCCGACCTGCCTTCACCTAGCGCAATGCGTAGCTCGAGCGCCGGCTCTGAAAAGCACTTGCGGAGCCCACCCCAGCTCTCTTCGGCGGCGGCCAACACTTCCTCCGAGTTCGTTATCACCTCTATGGAGAAACCCAGTGGATGGTAGATTCTTCGCAGCGGCAGCTCCACATTGCTGAGCAATGGGTCGCCGGCTATCGCCGGCTCGACCACGTCCGTGGCTGTCACGGCTTTAATGGACGACATTTCATCCTCGTCGCTGGGCTGGCAGTCACCCGGCCTAGTTAGAGCTAGCCTTGTGGGGCCTGGTCCGATTCATATTCATCGCCGCTGTACGCCTTTGGATCTCCAAGACTCCCGGCACGGGGCAGATCGCGGAGATACAACACTATCTGCCACGCCTCCTCGTCACTTAACGTCCCCTTAGACGCAGGCATCCCCGACGGAAAAATGCCGTTATCAATGATCCATTTCAGTTGGCCGTCAGTATAGGCCTGCACCGGGCGCTGGCCATTGACGGAATCGGGGGATCCACCCTGGTTGCAAATGGCACCCCCGTATTCTGTCCGTCTCTTCCATGGCACTCAACGCAGTAATAGCCAAACACGTGCTTGCCGGCATCGATATTCTCCTGGGTCGCAGGAATTGGGTTCTTATCGGCTCTGCCGCCCACCGTGATGTGCTGCTTTACCCAATAAGCAGTCCTGGTTTCTATCGGACCTGGCGGCCTTGGCACTGCAGGCAATCAAGCCGCAACAGCCAATCCCCTGACAACACCAGGCGAAGCACCCGGCGATACATGGTTACTTGTCCTTCACCTGGACAGAAAAGATCATCGAGGCGTGGCCGACCCCGCAGAAGTGGCCGCATTGCCCCTTAAATGTCCCTGCCTGTTGAGGAGTGACATCGACCTTTGTAACCTTGCCCTTTGTATGGTCGCGTTCACACCCAACTCCGGAATCACCAGGCCGTGCGTGACGTCGTCGGAGGTAAGGGACAGTGTCGCCGTTTCTCCCTTGGTTATGGTTATCTCCGCTGGAGTAAAGGAGAATCTTTTAGCGTGGATCGCAATTTCCTGCGGCTGGTCCTGCGCATGTATGGCGGGCCTTTCGTACGCAGCAAAACATGAAATGAATATGGCGAACATACTCGAACGATGTTTTTCATCACTTGGTTCCTTTGTTGTTTAACACGACCCGGCCAGCCTAAGGCGCCAGGAATCTCAAGAGTGCCTGCTCATCTTCGCGGGAAAGGCGAGCGCGCGTGCGCATATGCATAACGATCGTCCCGGTCGTTCTGGGTGAGATGCTCATTGGCGGCTGGTGGCAACGACCGCAGTTCACAGCAAAGAGCCGTTCTCCCTCGCTTTGCGAGTCTGGCAGTCGCGGTGGGCTTCGGATCAGTTCCGCCGGTTCCAGCAAAGAGCAAAATTGGATACAGCAGCAGCGGAACAGCCGCAATCAAAAGAGCGCGCAGACTCGATCGAGACATCACTTCCTCCCCGGCCAGAGCGGCCAAATAAAACGATAGGTAACTCCGACATTCCAGATATTGGCGTTCGCCTGTTGCCTGAATTGGCGCCCATAGCTGGAAACGAACCGTAGGTTATCGCGGAAGTAATAGTTCACGCCGAAATCAAACCGCTGCGTATCTTTTGTTGGGAGACTATTGCCTCCGCCGTTTAAAGGATGAAACTGCTGCACCCGAGGTACGAGTTGGACGCGGCTGAAAAAGGCAGGCGCGACTGGAACCTGCGAGAGTTTATAGGCCGACTCAATCCAATACCCCTCACCATTAAAACTGCGATCAAATTCGGCTTTTAGATCAAGAGGAAACTTTTCAGGCTGCCAGGAAACGTAAGTGCCGGAACTATTTATTTGATGTTGCTGAAGCAGATGCTGAAACGATTCCCCCACCTCCAGTCGAGCGCCTTTCAGAAAAATGCTGGTGTCGCCACCTGCCAGTCGCGATGCCTCCAGTTGATTGATGCTGCTTCGGGCGGAGAAGTATGCAGAGTATTGGATGCTGTAAGCCGGGTGTCTCATAAGCATTGCCGCGCAACATCACACCGTCGGCGACTCCGTTGGGCCGGGTACCGATAACATCTGTAATTGGGGTGTCCTGCAGGTTACGAATCCACAGCGGCGCCAGGCGCTCGTTATAAAGCCCATAAGGTAATAGGAATGCTCCCGCCGTTGCTATCAAGTGCGTGTTTGCAAGCCAATCCACCTGGCATAGTCAACAGACTTGAATACTTTACCGGTAAATGGTCCCGTCGTTTGATTCTCTCGCTGAAAGAAGCCGAAGAATTCGGCTCTCGATTCAAGCAAGACATGCGAGCCGAAGGGAACCAGCAGAACTGTCTCGATCTGGGGCTCCAAACGAGGTGACCCCTCCATTGACGTTGTGGATATACCCCATCGAACCAGAGAGCACTGGTATATAGCCCGCGTCAGTGTGGGCCGAGTCGGGGTTTTGTGCATGGACCCAACAGGTTGCCAATAAGATCCAGGTCCCAATACACCATAGCTTCATGATCCCGTTCCACGCTTCCTGGAAGTCACACCGGCTTATGCGAGTGAGCAGCGCAGCCGCACCCGCCGGTACCACGTGCTGATAGATCGAAGTATAGGAACTGTGCGTCTTGGGAATGTACGGGAGATGTCATCGCTTTGTCATTTCCGCCGGAGAAGCGAATTATCTGTGGCCCGTGATCTAAGGTAGGTAAGTCGAAACAATCTCCAATGTAACCGCCACCGGATTCGCGTTCGAAGACAGTGACAACGTATGCGTCAACACCTTATTGAAGTTCCTGGCACAGACAATGATGATTAGGAAACAATTTAGATATTTGTCTCGTTTTGCTGCAGATCGGTGCAGCCGCAGTCGCGGCTGTTTCGCTCTGTCAGGGACAACTGGGAATGCCGGGAAGTGATGCTCGGTGGAAACACTCAAGGATCGCTCCCCTGTGACGACCGCTTTTTCCTGTGCCCGAACGCTCAGTCAACGCAAATGAATCCGGGCGGCTCGCCATACAATTATCCGGCGGCGCCCCAATACAATTCAGGTGGAAGAAGCGATCTGCCGGAAGCAGATACACGGTACGACTTTGGCAATGGCCAGCCACTCAACCTAAGCCCGCGGGATTACCCGTACCAGCCTCAGGCCGGCGGTCCACCTCTATCTGCAGCTTCGCCGGTTCGCTTTCGTCCCGAACCCCTGACCGAGTTTCAAAAGTTTGTTTCGGCCGACACGGGCAAGACCCTGCCCATTTTTGGCGGGATGCTCTTTCGGGATGTGCCGGCTACCTTCGCGCCACTGGACAGGGTGCCTGTACCGGAAAATTATGTGGTCGGCCCAGGCGATGAGCTTTTGCTGCGGGCGTGGGGAAGCATCGCATTCTATCTTCGGATGACAGTCGATCGCAGCGGCAGCATCTATATACCTCATGTCGGCCAGGTCCAGCTCGCAGGGGTCAAGTTCTCGGAGCTGAGAAATTATCTCGAGGGACAGATTGCGACATCCTTCAAGAAGTTCGATTTAAGTGTAGAGATGGGCCAGTTGCGCGCGATTCAGATCTTTGTTGTGGGAAGAACACGGCGTCCGGGGAGCTACACCATCAGTTCATTAAGCAGCCTTGTCGATGCTCTCTTTGTATCGGGTGGCCCCTCAAGCACAGGTTCCATGCGTCGTATCGAGGTGAGGCGCGGCTCTTCCGTAGTGACGGAACTTGACCTCTATAACTTCCTGCTGAATGGCGACAAGTCAAAGGACATCCCTCTGCTGCCTGGAGATGTGGTCTATGTTCGCCCCGCTGGCCCTCGGGTCGCTCTTACCGGCAGCGTGAGCCAACCGGCGATTTTTGAGATTCGCAGTGGAGAGACGGTGGGTGACGTGCTCGCCATGGCCGGCGGCTTGACTTCGCTTGCGACGCTGCAGTCAGGCGAACTGGAGAGAATCGACAGTAGCGGAGTACGCCACGTAATCGAGATTCACTTCGACGCAGCCGGACTCAAGATGCCTCTCGCCGATGGTGACATCCTTCGCGTTCTTTCAATCGTGCCCAAGATTCGACAACGCAGTCACCTTGAGGGGCAATGTCGCCAACCCGGGGCGCTACGCCTGGCATGCGGGGATGCGCATCACCGACCTTATTCCCGACAAAGACGCCTTGCTTACCAGGAGCTACTGGAAACGAAAGAATGGCCTGGTTTTTACCCGGCTGGACGAGCAAACGCAACGCCGGACGAGGACTCCGGCGCCGGCCGCCGCCCAAGCCCATGTCGCGGATTCGTCCCGCGGCTCCCCAGGAGATGAGGATGGCGGTAATTCCGCAACCGCGGCGCCCACCTCAAGCCCGACGACAAGACCGAAGCCCCACCTCCGAATGACACAGCGAGCGAGCGCGAACGGCCCATCCGGCAACGGAGGAAGCATTGCTTCGCAAACAGGGGCGCCATCGGAGCGCTTTCCGGTCTCCAATCGCGTGGAAAAGCGCGTGCCGGAGATCGACTGGGACTACGCCGTTATCGAACGGCTGAATACCAATGATCTCGCGACATCTCTTAAGCCCTTCAACCTGGGCAGAGCTTTGCTGGAGAAAGATGAGAAAGACAATCTCGAATTACAGCCCGGTGATATCGTCACCATCTTTTCCCAGGCCGATATCCATGTTCCTCAGACGCGCCAGACAACATTCGTGAGGCTGGAAGGCGAATTCCAAGCCGCCGGTGTCTACAGCGTGCACCCCGGAGAGACTCTGCGCGAGCTTGTGGAGCGTGCCGGAGGCCTGACCAAGCAGGCTACCTCTTCGGTTCCTCGTTCACACGTGAGTCCACAAGGCGGCAACAACAAGCGCAGCTGGACGAATACTCCGCTGATCTGGAAAGGGACATCGAACGCGCCGCAGCGACACGATCGAGCTCCGCGGTCAATGTTCAGGAAGCAGCTACCGTATCAGGCAAGCCTCGAAAGCCAACGGGCTCTTGCAGCGAAGCTTCGCTTGATGCGGGCAACAGGAAGAATCGTGCTCGATATTGCACCGGGAAGCACGGACGTGCCAACATCCCTGACCTTCCGCTCGAAGACGGCGACAGCTTCGTCGTGCCTCCCAGACCCTCGAACGTCAAGGTGGTGGGGGCAGTTTACGACCAGAACGCATTCATTTTACGAAAACTCACGCAAAGCCGAGGATTACCTGCAACTGGCGGGTGGAATCGCAAGGAGCGGCGATAGTAGACACACGTTTATCATCCGGGCCGACGGCTCCGTGGTCAGCCGCAAATCGAAGGCAGCCCGGGGCGGCTTAGAAAGATTGAGCATGAATCCTGGAGACACAGTTGTGGTACCGGAGATTGTGGATAAGACCACACTGCTCAGAGGTCTTACCGACTGGTCGGCGATCTTCGGTCAATTTGCACTGGGAGCCGCGGCCATCAATGTACTGCATTAGAGGTCGCGGGGAAAGGATAACCTTAGCGGTGCAAAAGCAGAAGCCGGTTTTCTGAAGATCGTGGTAGTCATCGCCCGTTCGCGGCGGGCGCTTGCTCTGACTGTGTTTTTGACCATGGTGGTCAGTGCCGGTCTAATCATGCTGATGCCGGTTAGCTATACGGGCACGGCGATCATCCTGGCACCACAGCCTTCGTCGACAGCGTCGGCCCTGCTCAGTCAACTTGGATCCTTGTCATCCCTGGCTCCCGATATGTTGGAGGGCGGCGGGTCAAAGACACCGGAAGAAACCTACCTGGGCCTTCTCAGTAGCCGGACGATTGGCGACGAAATCATCCGGCGCTTCAGTCTCCAGGCTCTCTATCGGACCAGGCACATGGTCGATACGCGTAGAGCACTAGCACACCATACCCATGTCGAAGCCGCCAAGGGGTACCTTATTCGCATAAGCGTGGACGATACGTCGGCCAAGCGCGCCGCTGACATCGCAAATGCGTATGTCGATGTGCTCTACGTTATCAACCAACGGCTCGCTTTAACACAATCGTCGCAGCGGCGAGCATTCCTGGAACAGCAGGTCAACGCAGAAAGAGACGTGCTGAGCAAGGCAGAGCTTGAATTCAAGCGTGTGCAGGAGACAACCGGGGTCATTCAACTGAGCGCGCAAGCCGAACTAACGCTGCGCACTATCGCTCAACTACGCACAGAAATCGTAAGCCGCCAGTTGCAACTGCAGCAGCTGCAATCGATTGCTACAGAACAAAACGAAAAAGTATCGGAGATGGAAGCGGGTATAGCTGCACTGCATGAGCAACTTAGCAAGGCTGAGAAAGGCGCCGCGGCACCGACACGAGCGACTATTTCCTTTCCGCAGGAAAGGTCCCCGCAGCCGGGCTCGAGTACATACGGAAGACGCGAGACCTGCGCTACCACGAGGCCTTGTTTGAGATGCTTTCGAAGCAATATGAAATGGCCCGACTGGATGAGGCCAAAGCTCCGCCGCTGCTGCAGGTAGTGGATTGGGCCGTTCCTCTCGATAAGAAGACGTGGCCTCCCCGCACGCTGCTGGTGCTTCTCTGGGCCTTTTCTCCGCAGTGTTTGTGATCGGCCTCGCGCTGGCTAAGGACGCTTGGGCTAGAGCTCGTGTTGAACCGCAGAATGCCGAGCAGCTCGCGATCTTGAAAAGTGTGCTGGCGCGGCACGGCGGCCTTATGCCCAGCAGCGAAGGGAGTGGCCAGGAGTGAGCGTGCGCATCGCCACCTTGCTCTATTCGATCGCCATTGCCGCGATCCCGATCAGCGTAGCGTCCAAGTTTCTTTTGGGCCTGACCGGCACTACGTGGATTGACCCTACGCTCCTGTTGGCCCTGGCGGCGCTGCTGGCGCTCTTTTCCCGTTGGGGAGACTTTTTTAAAGGAGATTTGCGGCTGGTTGCGGCCGGTACCGCAGTGCTCTTTCTGGTAACTCTGGTTTGCGCGGTCTCCGGGGCCCTTCTCCGGCCACCATCGTCTCTCTATGCCGCTCTCCGGGAACCAATTAGATTGTGGCTCAACCTCTGTTGGTTCCTGGTGAGCTGTTGGTTTCTGATATATAAACCGCGCGTAATCCTACGGTGTTCGATTTTCGCCGTGGCCTTTGGCTTAGGCGCCGGGGTTTATTTGTACCTGGTTGCACTGGGAGCGGCTCCCGCGCCGGGCCCTGTGATTTCATACACCCGCGCCTATTTATTCGACAAACGATCTGGCTCAACGGATTCCCTATACCCCGTATGGGTGGACTATTCTTTGAGGCTCCTCCCTTCGGCCTCTTTATGTTTTCGATGCTGGTCGTCTTGTCGTTCACGCGTGAAGATGGGCTCTACGCCAAGTGGACGGCCTTTGGCATCACATTTGCGGCGTTGGGAATGTTGCTTTCTCTAGCTGACCAGGTGCTGCTTGCCGGTACGTGGGTCTGTTCTCTTCGCTGCCAAATCTGGGGAAAAAGCGTCCCGGGATTGTGTGGCCGTTGGCCATTGCCGCAACCGTCGCGATTTTCGCATTTGAGTTTCAATCGATCTCGGAGAAAGGTGTTTCCTCGACAACCGGCATCGTGACCAGGGTCAACGGAAGTAGCGTTGGCGAGAGAAGCTTTCACCTTCACTATGGGCTATCTCTGCTCCAGGCTGAGCCTGCAGCAACACTCCTGGGTATAGGTCCGGGACGCTATGGCGAGTATGCGAGCGAGACCGGATTCTTCGCAGACACGGTCAATATGCAGACATCGGAGGTGGAGCTCCTGGTGGAGTGGGGGGCGATCGGCCTCGCTGCATGGGCCGCCCTTCTCGCATGCGTGATGGCTCGCGCCTGGGAAGTACATGGCGTGCTGGGTCTCGGCTTGGTTTTGGCCCTCATTCTTGCCGATAGCTTCCAGGCGAACTGGAAGCATGAAGCAGTCTTTCTCGCAATTGCTGCGCTTTGTACGCAGCGATCCACCGTAGCCGACTTACCGATTCCGATAGGTGTCGCCTATGAATGACCCCAACGGCGAAAAGATCGCGGATCTCGCTCATCGTAGGAACGATAGGACGTGCGCAGGAACTCGAGCGCTTGCTTTCATCGATTGCCAGTCAGAGCTTGAAGAGCGTCGAGCTCATCATCGTGGACCAGAATCCAGACGATCGGGTAAAGAAATTGATCGAGGACTGGAAGCCTTCCCTGCGGTGCGTTCATATTCGCTCACCAAGAGGCCTATCGCGGGCGCGCAATTTGGGAATCACTCTGGCGTCCGGGGCATCGTCGGATTTCCAGACGACGATTGCTGGTATCCGGACGATCTCTTGTTCCAGGTCAAGGAGTGGTTTGATCGACACCAGACCTATGATTTCTTCTGTTGCACCGCCCAGGATGGAAGCGGCCGGGAGGTTGCTTCACGGTGGCCGACAAAATCTCTGGTAATTGATCGCGACTCGGTTCTGCGCGCATGTGCGAGCGCTTCTTTATTCATACGCAAAGCAGCGCTCGATGTTATTGGAGGCTTCGACGAAAGGATGGGCCTTGGCGCCGCAACTCCTTTCCAGTCGGCAGAAGATAGCGACCTTGCTTTGCGCTGCCTGGATGGTGGGGGGAAGGGATGGTTTGAAAAGCAACTCTATGTCTACCATCCGCACAAAGGTCCGGGAGCAGTGACGGGTTCCCGCGCCTTTGGTTACGGAATGGGCTTTGGATACCTTCTGCGTATGCATGGCTATTCACCGCGCACTTTGATCTATCACGTGGTGCGGGCGCTCGGAGGAGCGATCAAGTCCCTTCTCCTGGCTGAGCCGAACAAAGCCCTTTTTTACTGGAAAAGCGCATTAGGGAGATTGAGTGGTTATTCGATCCCGCCATCTACAGAGTCTGGATCCCACGGAGTAAGAACATGCGGATACTAGTGACTGGAGGTTTGGGCACCGTCGGAGCAGGGCTGGTCGCCGATCTCCGGACACGGGGGCACCACGTAATCTCGTGCGACATTGCGCATCAACCAGATGAGGTCGGATTCTCGGTTTGCATCGACCTAAGCACGCCGCTCTATGCCCGCTGCGATGTGGGAGAGTTCCGGGCAAGTCGAGCGCGTCATGGATTGCCTCGGGCCCTTTGACTATGTGTATCATTGCGCCGCCGAGTTTGGCCGCTGGAACGGAGAAGACTTCTACGAGACACTGTGGCACACAAATGCGGTTGGCACAAAGAACCTCATTCGTCTGCAAGAACGTCTTAAGTTCCGCTTGATCCACTTTTCCTCTTCGGAGGTGTATGGCGATTGGCCTGAGTTGATGGTGGAGACGGCCATGGACGACCACGAGATCAAGCAGTTGAATGACTATGCCATGACCAAATGGGTCAACGAGATGCAAGTACGCAATTCGACCCTGCGATATGGCACGGAGTCAGTGGTGGTTCGGCTATTCAATACATTTGGGCCGGGGGAATACTACAGCCCGTATCGTTCCGTGAACTGCCGCTTTCTCTATTGCGCGCTGAACGGGCTGCCCTGGACGGTATTTCGAGGCCACTCACGCACGTCTACGTTTTTGCCGGATACAGTCCGTACCCTGGCGAACATCGCTGACAATTTCAGGCCTGGAGAAACTTACAATATCGCGGGAAGTCATTACCACACAATTGAAGAACTCTCCGACCTGGTGCTCAAGGTGACGGGTGGGTCGCCCAGCATTGGTCCGGTGGCGGGATGCGGAGGTCCTGACCACGCGCCATAAACTAGTAGACGTCTCGAAGGCGATCAGAGATCTCGGCCACCAGGATACACACAGCCTGGAACAGGGCCTTCGAACGACTGCCGAATGGATGCGCCAGGTCTACAACCTTCAGACGCACAGGTTGGCACATGCGAACTTCGAAGCTTAGAGGTCACCGGGCGGGATGACAACGGTACTGCCAGATTCTGAAGAGGACGGACTTGCCATGCGCACTCCCGGCTGCTCTATGTGGGCGAGTTTCCACCATCCAACCATCACGGTGGGGCGATTCTGTTAAAACGGTTGCTCGATAAACATCCAGCGGATTGTCTGGCGGTCATCACGTCCCAAGCCGGGATGCGAGCTTCGCAAGCAACGGGCCTTGTCGAATGCCCTCACATCGTAGTGCCGGCCTTCGACACATCCAGATACCTGTTGATCAGGGCCCTGATACGCGCTGCCAATTGCCTGGGGCTCGCCCTGGTCGCACTTAGAACAATTATGGAAGTGAGACGGAGACAGGTTGAAGCACTGATCACGATTGTTCAAGGGCGCTATTATCTCGCAGCAGCGTTCGCGGCCTGGGTCACGGCGACGCCGCACGTCACGATAGTACACGACAACTCTATTTCCGCTTATGCCAGCCCTTCGGATTTGTCAGAGGATTGAAACGCTATCTGACGAGAAAGATTCTGCGAAATGCTGCCCACATTTATGTCGTGAGCCCGGAAATGCAGCGGTTGGTTTCAAGAGATACGGTGTGGAATCGGAGATTCAACTGCCCTCAACCACAGCGCCGGCGTGCCACGCCGAGGGCCGCGCTCCGATTACACGCGAGGGCGGTCCGGTCATCTTGTTTGTCGGCCTAATCGGGTACACAGTAAGGGATTGCCTGGATCTACTCGCCGGCCTGATCACGAGCGGGCAGTTGGAAGAGGATGGGATGTCAGGGGCCAAACTGCATCTGTGCACAACCTTGACAGATGCTGAGATGCGGACCTGTGGGTGGGACCACGAGGATATCGTCTGTCGAGGTTGGGTACCGCAGTCTGAACTGGCGAGCGTGCTATCAAGCGCAGACATTCTTTTTCTTCCATATTCATTTTTGGAGGGCTCTCGAGACGCCGTGGAGACGGCGTTCCCATCAAAGACCGCGGACTACCTCTGCAGCGGGCAAACCAATTCTTGTTTTCGGTCCTAAGTACTCCAGCTTAGTTCGCTACGCATCGGAGCAAGGCTTCGCCGAAATCGTGGACGACTTCAGTCCAGTTGCTTTGGGGAAAGGCATTCATAAGATCGCGTTCTCATCTCTTTATAGAGAGCGTCTGGCCGCCAGAGCGCTTGAGGTGTTCTCAGCCAACCATGATATTCGATACCAGCAGCGGAAGTTCTATCTCACGTCGAGAGGGTTATTCATGCATTCCCCAGAGGATCGGCCGCGTCGGGGCAAATCCCGATTGGATAGAACCGGAGCTGTCAGTTTGCTATGAGTTCAAGAATAGCCGAGGCTTGACGCTCGCTAAACTTCTGTTGTGAAAAAAGTGACGCCCGCACCAGCCCGGCGGCAATAAGCTTTTCCAGGGTAGACGTTGAATCCATCAGATGCTCGATATTATCCGTTAATTGCTCGCAGGAATATGGGGAAAACAATAACGCCGCGTCACCGGCCACTTCGGGCAATGACGCAGCCTGCGAACAGATCACTGGCGTGCCGCACGCCATGGATTCAATCACCGGCAGACCAAATCCCTCCTCAAACGAGGGTACGATGGTCATCAGCGCAGCGGAATATAGCTCGGCCAGGTGGACATCGGTGATCTTGTCCAGCCAGACGACCTCGTCCTGCAGACCCAAACTGCGTGCATACTCCTGCATTTGCGGCCTCCACTGGCAATCACTTCCCGCAAGGACGCCCAGTGGTGCGTCGTCTCTCCTGCTTCGCAGCTGAGCCATGGATTCAAGGAGCAGGGGCACATTCTTGTTGGGTGCGCAATTGCCTACAAAAAGGAGGTAAGGGCGGGTGATGCCGAGTTTGCGCGCGACGTTGGAGCGCGCCTCCTTTTTTTCCTTCTTCTGAAAACACGGGGCGACACAGCCTGGAATAACTGAAATCCTCGCCGGCTCCGCGTTTAGGTGCTCGCTGAGCATCGCCTTTGTATACTCGGAGGGCGTGATAATGACATCCGCATTCCTGGCCGCCATGCTCAAGAGTGGCTTTGCATACAGCCGCGATTTCCAACTGCCGCGATAGGTAGTATCCAGCAGGTGGTTCAGATCGTGAATTGTCACCAGCAGCTGGCGCCTCCACATTACCGGTATGTTGTAATGCGGCGCATACAATGCCGAAGCTGCTCTCGCAAGCCAAGGCAATGCAAGCTGTTCCTTAATTCCATAAATGCCGGCATCACATGTGATCACGCGCTCGCACAAACCTGAGACCAGGTCGAGATGCTGCGGTTGGGTGATGCAAGTAAGAGAAACGTTCTTCAGACGCTCGCGCAGCCCGTGGAGCAACGATAGGGTATAGCGGCCGATGCCGGTTCTTAGCCAGCGAGCGTCAATGACCACACTCGCGCTCACTTAGGCCCCCCGTTGCCGCGCACCAGTGACTGAAAACAGGTGATTATGCCTGTTCGTCTCGCCGCTGTGCTTGACGGTGGAGTTTTGTCCGGAATATGCCATGGCGCTGTTTACCAACTCGCGAAAGCCGTCGACGAAGTACGCGGAATCGAATCGCTTAGCCCAGTCGCTGATGAACAGAGGGTCGAATTCCTGTTCTCTGCGTTCGAACTCAAGAATTGCGTCGCATAGTGCGCCCACACTCTGTTCATGAAAGAAGACGCCCGTAGCACTCCGCGGGCCCAGTCCGCTTCCCGGTATAACGGACTCCAGAGCGCCGCCTTGCCCGTACGCAATTACAGGCCTTCCGCAAGCCTGTGCTTCCACCGGGGCCATGCCGAAATCCTCTTCGGCGGCAAATAGAAGTGCCCGGCAACGAGCGTATTCCTTCCACAGAACCTCGCTCTCTACGTGCCCCAAAAACTCGATCGACCGGCCAGCGAGGGCGCGCAGTTTTCGCTCTTCAGGGCCGCTTCCAATGATCCGCAGTCTGCGCCCGAGACAATTGCAAGCCGCGATCAAGAGGTCCAGTCTCTTGTAAGATACAAGCCTTCCGACGGCGAGATAGCTGTCGTCCCCATCCATTTCCAGGCGGGCAAACGACGTGTCTACGGGTGGATAGAGGACTAAACTCGGCCGTGAATAATATTGTCGAATACGAGTGGACACATTTACGGAGTTAGCGGCAAACAGGGTCACTCGTTGTGCGGCGGCAAAGTCCCAGGCCCTGACATAATGCGCAGACGCGGAGAATGCGCACTTCGCAAGTCCTGAAAACCCCTTGCGATATTCATGGTAATGACTCCATATATATCGCATCGGGGAGTGGCAATAACAGATATGTAATGTCCCGGGCGCGACGATCACGCCCTTCATGGGCCCGGCATCCGAGGTAATAACTAAGTCATAGCCTCGCAGGTCTAATTGCTCCACCGCTATTGGGTAGAGCGGCAAAAGATAGCGATGCAATCTGCCCGACCATGGAATGCGGCCTAAGAACGATTGCGTGATGCGGTGGCTTCGAAGACTCGACGGAGTAGATCCTGGATCGGCGATAAGCGTAAAAATGTCGGCATCGGGAAACATGGATGCCAACGCTTCCAGCACGCGTTCACCGCCCCCTTGCGTGACAAGCCAATGATGAACGATCGCCACCCGCAAGTTGCACACCTCTAAGGCCTACCCTCGAAGCTTATCCCGATTGGCCGAGGGGCTGTGTCTCATCATTGTCTCCGTTGTGTCATTGTGATGTGCGAGGCGGTGAATGCTATCCAGTCAGGATTTCTGTCATCGTGCAATGAACCCTATGTAGACCGTCCCTCGCGAAACCGCAGATCCCTCCACTACGCTTCGCTCCGGTCGGGATGACAAAGTGTAGGGTGGTTGCTCTCCATCAGAATTAGACGCCGGTTGGGCGAAACCGCGGATCCCTCCACCGCGCTTCGCTTCGGTCCCACGGCACGCCGGGACAGGCGGGATGACAAAGGGTAGGGTGGTTTGCTTCTCCATCAGGGTTGGACGCCGGTTGGGCTGCAGATCCCTCCACTGCGCTTCGCTTCGGTCGGGATGACAAAGGGTAGGGTGGTTGCTCTCCATCAGGATTGGACGCCGGTTGGGCGAAACCGCAGATCCCTCCACCGAGGCTTCGCTCCGGTCCCACGGCACGCCGGGACAGGCGGGATGACAAAGGGGACATTGGTTACCAACCCTGGTGGTTTGTGGTAAAGAAATAGGACACCTCATATCCCACTTTGAGCCGCAGTTGGCAGGACGGATAGACGGATGCAAGACCATCGACCAGCCGAGGCTGGGTTTGTCAAGGGTTTGTCAATCATTTGTCATTCGCGCCGGAGACACTTCCCGGCAAACAAAAAGTAGAGGAGAATCATGATTGAGGCAATATGAGTACCATTCTCGTCGTCGAAGACGATGCTCGAATACAAAAAGCCCTTCACCGCTTGTTCAGCGCGGAAGGATATGAAGTGAAATGCGCCGCGAATGGTTCTTCCGGCCTCGAAATCTTCCAAGGCGGATCTCTGGAGGCGGTGATCCTGGACCTGATGCTGCCAGGCTTGTCAGGACGAGAGCTCTGCAAGACGATGAAGCGCGCCTCACCGGACACTCCGGTCATCATTCTCAGCGCCGTCGCTGAGGTTGCGGACAAGGTATTGCTCCTGGAGCTTGGGGCCGATGACTACGTGACCAAACCTTTCAGCCCGCGCGAGTTGCTGGCGCGCGTGCAGGCGGCGATCCGTCGTTCGAAGCGATTGCGCCCCAACCATGCCCTATCGTTCGGCGATGTCTCGGTTGACTTCACCAGGATGCAGGTGAGCCGCGCCGGCAAGCTGGTTCCGATGACAGCACACGAGTTCAAATTGCTGCGATTCTTTTTGGATAATGCCGAGCGGGTACTCACTCGCGAAGAGCTGCTGAATGACGTTTGGGGATATAACTTCTATCCATCAACGCGCACCGTAGACAACCAGATCCTCAAGCTTCGCCAAAAGCTGGAAACCGATCCGGCCAATCCCGCGCATTTCCGGACTGTCCATGGCCTGGGCTACAAGTTTGTATATTCGCCGGTTGGTTAGGGTGCTGTCCTGGATTCCGTGCATAAGTGACAAACTTATTCAAGGAGCATAAGGGACATACTACTAGCAGCACCTGGGAAGACGGAGGCGGAGAGACCGGTGGCAATGCGGATGCGTACGACCCTGCTATTGTCTCTTCTCGCCGTTTCCTTTGGGCTCACTGCGCTGAGTTTGATAGTGATTCACACCAGCCTGCAGGGGCAGATTCGTCAAGCGCTCGCGTCGGATCTGCACCGCTCCATCGCCACCTTCCAAAATCTCCAAGCGCAGCGCCGGGAGATGCTCCGCCGCGAAGCCGCTTTGCTCGCGGATCTACCTTATTTAAAATCGCTGATGACCGTGTTGCTCAAGCCGGGCCGAGGAGACGAACAGACCGTTCGCGACGGAGGCTCGAATTCTGGAGAGACAGCGGGGCAGCACTCTTTGCGCTCGCAGATCCCAGTGGGAAGGTGATCGCGCGATATGAGAAAGGTCTGGCACCCGAAATTACCAAGGCCCCCCTGGATCTTCCGAAGGGATTATTTACCTCCTCGATGCCGCACTATGTCTTAAGCGGGAACCGGTTGTATGAAGTTATATCCGCTCCGCTCTACTTTGGCTCGGCCGCGGAAGGCAGCCTCCTGGGCTATGTTGCGACCGGCTATGCCATCGACAATCAAGTTGCCCGGGAAGTGGGCGAAGCAGCTGCAGCCCAAGTGGTCTTTGCTGCGGATGATGCGATTGTCGGCTCCACGTTAGACCCGAACAGAATCAAAGAGTTCATGCAACGTGCGCCGAGCCTTCTCCAGGGCACATCGGATGGTGCGGATGTTCGACTGGGTAGCGAACGTTACATGGAAGCGTCCCGCAGGCTCTCTCAGGCCGACACTCCCCGGGTCCGGCTCGTCGTCCTCAAATCTTATGACGAAGCAAGCCGTTATCTCATCCGGCTGGACAGGCTGCTGATCGGTCTGGGACTTTTTGTCTTCTTCATCGCAGGCGCTCTGGCTACTTATATATCCGGCACCATCACGCAGCCTCTGGAGGCGCTGGTTGCAGGAGCACGCGCCCTCGGCTCAGGGGATTTCGGATATGCACTGCACAGCCGAGGCGCAAGAGAGCTGCGTGAACTCAGCGCGGCCTTTGATCAAATGCGCATGCGGTTGAGGCGAACGCAGCAGGAGTTGCTGGAAGCAGAACGCCTGGCGACCATTGGTAGAATGGCCAGCTCCATTTCCCACGATCTGCGGCATTACCTCTCCGCCGTGTATGCCAATGCAGAGTTTCTTGGCTCCTGGTCCATAGGACCAGAAGAGCGGGCGGAACTACTCGCCGAAGTGAAGATGGGGGTGCATGGTATGACGGACCTGATCGAGTCCCTCCTGATCTTCGGCCGGACAGGTCAGCACCTACAACCTAACTACGAGTCGCTCTCCTTAGTGACGGAGAGAGCAATCGCCATGGTAAGAGCGCATCCCGACGCGCATAACGTCGCGATTCTCTGCGACCCGCTACCCTCTTTGGAAGCGTGGGTTGACGGCAAGAAGCTGGAGCGCGCTCTTTATAACCTGCTGCTTAACGGTTGCCAGGCCGCGCGAAAAGGCAGCGGACCACCACAAGTGAGGGTTTCGCTGATCGATACGGCGGACTGGATCAAGTTCAATGTTGTGGATAGCGGCCCCGGCGTCCCAGAACGAATTCGCGTGACTTTGTTCGAGCCTTTCGTCAGCGAGGGCAAGCAGGGAGGCGTCGGCCTGGGCCTCACCCTTGCCGATCTCATCGCCCATGACCACGGTGGCGCGGTAACGCTGGAAACATCCGAACCGGGACTCACCGTTTTTTCTCTCTCACTCGCCAAGAACACCTTGCACTCTTTCGAGGTCTCCACGAATGAGCAGCGATCAGCCATGCCGCTCACCCCCGATTAGCATGTCGCGCCATGCGGGCCATGTGGCGCCTACGAGGTAATGCAATGAACCACAAGCATTTTGGCAAGCACTCTGCGCTGGGGGTTTCTCTGTTGGCGGTGTCGCTATCCGGCGTTGTGAATGCACAACAAACGACCGCCGCATCGCCGCCGCAGGCAACCGAGTCCACACATTTAGAACAAAGGCTCGACCAGGTTCTGGCGGCATTGAACGGCATGCAGCATCAGCTCAACGACTCGAAAAAGCAGATTGATCAACTTCAGAGCGAATTGCAAGAGGTGCGCGCGCAACTGGCGGCAGCGAGCGCGGAAACGCCGGCGGGAACGGCTGAGGCTGCTTCTGAGCTGCAGCACAGCGTGCAGCAATTGCAAAATCAGGACGAAGTTCTGCAAGCTGAGGTCAAGCAGCATGACCAGACCAAAGTAGAGAGCGTTTCAAAATTCCCCGTCAAAATAACCGGCCTGGTGCTCTTCTCCTCCTTCCTGAACGATGGCGCGGTCGATAACATCGACCTGCCGATCCTCGCACTGCCCAGAGATCAACGATAGCCCACGGGAGCCTTGCAGCGACACTCCGTCAAACCATCTTTGGCCTGGAAGCGAAAGGGCCGATGCTCTGGGGTGCACGTTCCTCCGCCGATCTTCATGTGGACTTTTTCGGAGGAGTTCCTTACGCGGATTACACGACCTCAACCGGCACCTTGCGCCTGCGCACTGCTCGCGCCAGACTGGATTGGCCAAATCATGCGCTCATCGCTGCCCTGGATGCGCCGCTGATTTCCCCTGTAGAACCGACATCGTATGTTGGAATCGGCGAACCGCCATTTGCCTGGTCGGGAAAACTTTGGATCTGGGCGCCTCAGATTGAGTCGATCAATCATGCAAGGCTTGGCGACGGAACGCTCGGTCTCGATTTCGCGCTGATGGATCCTGCTGCTCCGGGAAATCCATCGATCTCCGGAGAGCGGCAACCCGACGCAGCCGAGCGCAGCCGCCAGCCTGGCTACGAATCTCGAATCAACTACAGCGTGGCGCTTATGGATCGATCATTCACCGTGGGCGCAGGCGGATACTACAGCCGGCAAACCTATTCGAATACTCAGCACGTGGATGCGTGGGCAGGAACCGCGGACTGGAAATTGCCTTTCACCCGATGGTTGGAGCTATCAGGGGAACTCTATCGCGGACGCGCCCTGGGTGGACTTGGGGGAGGAACCTTTAAGGATTATGTAACTGATCCCGATTCCGGCAACATTTACGGTCTCAACGACGAGGGTGGATGGTCACAGCTCAAGGCCAGGATCACGCAATCCCTCGAGGCGAATGCCGCCATTGGCGAGGATACCGCCTTCGGACAGCAGCTTCGCTATTACAGCAATCCTGCTATAACGGACGCCTACACCAACTTGGCCAGAAATCGCACCGTCCTGGCAAACATCATCTATCGACCGAAGACATATCTCTTGTTCTCCGCCGAGTACCGCAATATCTATAGCTGGCCTATCTCAGGCCTGGTCAACACGTCCCAAAGCCTGGGTCCGGCAACGGGGTATTCGTTTTAGTGCGCTGCCTTGTACCATCCCGCGCAGCTCTGCTGCTCGCTCTCTGCTGCGTCACGGCTGCAGCGGCCGGCTATGCCGAGACGGTGGATGCCACCGTGCAAGTTCGAGTGACCCGGCTGGGCAAACCCACGAGGTCAGCCGGCCGGCTCGGCCGGAGTCGTCGTGTGGCTTACGCCTCTCTCCCTCGACAGAAGATATATCCAGACCCAAACCAGGGCACTACCGGCTGGTGCAAAAGGACAAGAAGTTCACGCCGCATCTCCTCGTGATTCCAACGGGCAGCAGCGTTGACTTCCCTAACCTCGACCCTTTCTTCCATAATGTCTTCTCATTATTCAACGGAAAACGCTTCGATCTAGGGCTGTATGAAAGCGGAAGCACAAGAACCGTGCACTTCGACCACGATGGCGTTTCGTATATTTTTTGCAATATTCACCCGGAGATGAGCGCGGTTATCGTCACTCTCTCCACGCCCTATTTCGAAGTTTCGCCGGCCGATGGCAGCATTACGCTGCACGCGGTACCGCCTGGGACATACGAGTTGAATGTGTGGGCGGAAGGCAGCAGCGCACAGGATCTGAATGCTCTGAGCCGCCGCGTGATTGTACAGCCTCCCAGAAAGATCTGGGAGTGATTGATGTCACGGTCGAGACGCACGTGCCTGCGCACAAGAACAAATTTGGAGAAGACTATCGAGGATCCCAAGGACTCCTTGTACTGAAGGCGGCCAGGGCAGAAAGTGCAACCAATCCCCGGGTGCCCCATCCCCCCGGATTTCCTGTAAGGCTTGGTGGGGTCAACGAACCTCATGCGGCTTTCCCTAGAAGAAAGCCGCACACGCCGCGATGGATGGGGCCGCGCAGTAGGAAATCCGGGGTCCTTCGCGCTTTTTGCGAAGGGTGGGTACCCGAATCTCGATACCGACCGTCGCGTATCCCACCCTTTGCGAAGAGCGCAAAGGATGGGGCACCCGCCCTTTCGCGGTGCTTCCTGCCGCGCCAAACACCAACCGCGGCTTAGTACGCTGGGGCGAACGTGGGGCACCCGAATCAGTAGTCACCCTCGTACCAAGCACACATGCTGTTTCAACGTTTGCCCCAGCCGCCGCCGCCCGGCGTCTCGATGTGCAGTATGTCTCCTTTCGCAAGACGATGGCTGCATTTTCCGGGCAGCTCCGTCACCTCTTGGCCGCCGGCCTTGGCGAGCCACGCGCGTCCGGCCGCGCCTTCTTCTCCGCCCTGCAATCCATAAGGCCGCAACTTTCTGCGCTCCGCCAGCAGCGTCACCTGCGCATCGGCCAGCAGCTCGACTTCGCGGATCAGTCCATCGCCGCCGCGAAACTGCCCTGCCCCGCCCGATCCGTAACGATAGGCGTAACGGCGCACGCGGAATGGATAGGCATACTCCAGCGCCTCGATGGGGGTGTTCAGCGAATTGGTCATGTGCGTCTGCACGCCAGAGATGCCATCCAGTCCGGGGCGCGCGCCCATGCCACCTGCCGCCGTCTCGTAGTAGGTGAAGGGCTCGCCGGTGCGCGGATCCATGCCTCCAATGGTCAAATTGCTCATGGTGCCGGCGCTTGCCGCCGGCACGCGCGCCGGAACCGCCTGCGCCAGCGCCCGCAGCAGCACGTCCACAATGCGCTGCGAGGTTTCGACGTTGCCGCCGGCGACCGGCGCGGGCGGCAGCGCATCCACGATGCTCCCCACCGGAGTATGCAGCGTGAGCGGCCGCAGGATGCCCGCGGTCGCGGGCGCATCCTCTCCTAACAGGCAGCGCAGCATGTAAAAGCACGCCGAGAGCGTGATGGCGCGGACGGCGTTCACGCTGCCCGCAACCTGGGCGGAGGAGCCGGCAAAATCCACATCCAAGGCCGCGGCCTCGGGGTCGAAGCGCAGCCGCACCGCAATCTTGCGCAAGCCATCGGTCACGCCATCGTCGTCCAGCCAATCCTCCGCGCTGAAATCGCCGGCCGGCATGTTGCGCAACTCCGCGCGCACCAGCCGCTCGGAATAATCGAGCAGCTCCTCGATCAATGCCTGCAGCTTCGACTCGCCGTATTTCTCTACCAATTGCAGCACGCGCTGCTCGCCGACGCGGCATGCGCCGATCTGCGACTCCAGGTCGCCTTCGCGTTCTTTGGCGGTGCGCACGTTCAGCAGAATCAGGTTCAGCATCTCGCGATCGACTCGGCCGCCGCGCACAATCCGCACCGGAGGAATGCGAATGCCCTCCTGAAAAATTTCGTTGGCCGGTCCCATCGATCCGGCAAACGTTCCGCCCACGTCCGCATGGTGGGCGCGATTGGAAACATAGAAGGCAGCCTGATCGCTGCCCGGGCAGAAAGACCGGCAGCACCATGGTGATATCCGGAAGATGCGTTCCCCCGGCAAAGGGATCGTTGAGGATGGCGATGTCGCCGGGCGCAAAGGCAATCGCCGCAACCGCTGCCTGCACCGACATGGGCATGGAGCCGAGATGCACCGGCATGTGATCGCCCATGGCGATCACCCGCGCCTGGCCATCGAAGATGGCGCAGGAATAGTCGCGCCGCTCCTTGATGTTGGGCGAGAGCGCGGTGCGCCGCAGGGCCGCGCCCATCTCCTCGGCGATGGAATGCACCGCGCTTTGAAAGATCGCCAGTTCTACCGGATCGGCAGCGGCAAAGGTCATGCGCGCTCCTCCTCTGCAATCGAGATGACGAGATTTCCGAAGCCATCCACCTGCGCGCAGCAACCGGGCGGCAACGCGGTCGCCGAAGTATATTCGGTGATCATCGCCGGCCCGTGGATCGCGTCTCCGGGCGCCAGGCCTTCGCGCCGGTAGTGGCGCGTGGGCAGGAATCTGCCCGCGAAGTATACCGGGCGCTCGCGCATAGCAGGCGGCACTGCCATCGCCGGGCACGGGCTCGCGATATGCAGGCGCGTAGGGCTCACCGGCCGCGATCATGCGCAGCCGCAGATTCACAATCTCTACCGGTTTGCGACACATCGCAGAATCCGTAGCGCTGCTGATGCAGGCGATGAAAGGCTTCGATGGCATTGCGCTGGAGACTGCTTGTCGAAAGGGACATTCAGTTCGTATCCCTGGCGGCGATAGCGCACGTCCACCGTGCGCTGGGCCACACCCTGCAGGCCTTCCGCAGTAAACTCCGCGACGCCGCGCTGCTCCAGCTCCGCGAAGCTGTCTTCGAGAGTCTCCGATCGCATCGCCCGGCAGCATCACGGTGCGGGAATAATCGCGCACCGCATCCGCCAGCAGAATACCCACCGCCGAAAGTGCGCCGGGCATGGCGGGAACCAGCACCGTGGGAATGCGCAGAGCGCGGGCCAGCGAACAGGCATGCAGCGGCCCTCCGCCGCCGAAGGCCACCAGCGTGAATTGGCGCGGGTCGTGCCCGCGCTCGACGGAGATCACGCGGATGGCTTTCTCCATTTGCGTTTCCACCACGCGGAGAATGCCGGCGGCGAACTCTTCGACGCTCGCCAGCGGCCCCTTCTGCTCGCGCATGATCTGCTCGGTCGCGTTGCCGATCGAGCCGCACTCCTCCGCCCAGAAAGCTGTCCTGGTCCAGCCGCCCAAGCAGAAAGTTCGCATCGGTAACGGTGGGCATGGTTCCGCGGCCAAAACAGATCGGCCCCGGCTCCGCTCCCGCCGACTCAGGTCCCACGCGCAACATGCCGCCGGCATCGAAGCGGGCAATCGATCCGCCTCCGGCCCCGGCGGTATGAATGTCCAGCATGGGCATGCTTACCGGCACGCCGGCCACCACCGATTCGCGCGTCAGCTGCGCGCCCCCGGTGGCCGCATCGGCCAGGAAAACATCGGTCGATGTGCCGCCCATATCGAAGCCGATGATGCGCTCGAAGCCGGCCCAGCGGGCCACCTGGCAGGCGCCGATCACTCCGCCCGCCGGCCCCGACAACACCGTGCGCACCGGCTCCGGCGCCGCGCGCCGCGCCGAGATGATGCCGCCCGAGGACTGCATCACGTCCACGCGGCCGCCGGCGTGGTGGCTGGTCACGCGCTGCTCCAGATGCAGCAGATAGCTCTGCATCCTGGGCGCGAGATACGCATTGACCACGGTGGTCGATGCCCGCTCATACTCGCGAAACTCGGGCAGAATGCGGTGCGAGGCGGAGATGGGTAGACCGAGACAGCGCAGAGCCGCTTCCACGCGCCGCTCCGTCTCCGGATTGGCAAAGGAAAACAACAGCGAGATGGCCACCGCCTCTGCCCCGCTGGCGCGCACCTCGTTGACCAGGGACGTCTAACTCTTCTTCCGTCGGAGAGCGCAGGATTTCCCCTTCGGCGCTGACGCGCTCCGGCACGCCGAAGCGCAGCGGGCGGGGCACCAGGCATACCGGCAAGGGCACAAACCAGTCGTAGAGCTTGCTGCGTGTCTGGCGGCCGATGGCGATGGTGTCCTCGAAGCCCGCCGTGGTCACAAACGCGACCCGCGCGCCTTTCCGCTCCAGCATGGTGTTGGTTCCCACGGTGGTGCCGTGGCGCACGTCGAGCGCTTTGCCGGCGCCGATGCGCGCCAAGCCATCGAGCACCGCCTGCGAGGGATCGGCGGGCGTGGAAAAGACCTTCAGGACCTGGAGTTCTCCGGCTGCGAGATAGACGCAATCGGTAAAGGTGCCGCCAGTGTCGATCGCTACGCGCATCGGCGCTCCCGTATCGCAGAGCATTTTCTCATGTAGGTTACATGGGCAACGCTGGCGTTCGTTCAAGAACGAGTGCATATGGTCTACTCTAACCACATCACACCTAAGCGAAGCGTGGAGATAAAGAAACTGCAGATCCCTCTTTAGGCCGCAAGCAAGAGGAGCGTATTGAACCCTATTTACGGTTGGCTGGCCGAAGCCTCGAGCGAGCAAAAGCGCACGCTGCTGGCTGCATTTCTGGGCTACATGCTCGACAGCATGGACGTGATGCTGTACGCGCTGGTGCTTGGCCAGGTGCAGCGTGAGATGCATCTCTCCGCCGCGCTTGAGCGGGGCCATGATGTCGGCCACGCTGATTGCCGCCGCAGTCGGCGGTGTGGGCTTCGGCTGGTTTGCCGACCGGTTTGGCCGCGTCCGCGCGCTCATCTTTGAGTGTGCTGGTCTATTCCGTCGCCACGGCGCTGTGCGGCTTCACGCAGACGGCTACGCAACTGATGCTCTGCCGCGTGCTGCTGGGCCTCGGCATGGGCGGAGAATGGGCCGCGGGCGCCGCCCTGGTCGCCGAAACATGGCCGGCGCGCAACCGGGGCAAAGCGCTTGCTTTGGTGCAAAGCTCGTGGGCGGTGGGCTACGCACTGGGCGCGGCTGTTGTCGCGTCTGGTGATGCCGCGCTTCGGATGGCGCGCGGTGTTCTTCGCCGGCATTCTACCCGCCCTGGTTTCGCTTTGGGTGCGGCGCGGGCTGCGCGAGCCGGAAGTCTGGCGCCAGGAGCCGGACTTCGCGGCCGCGCATCGGCCAGCTCTTCCGCGGCGCATTCGGCTACAGCATGCTGGTATGCGCCAGCATGAATGCCGCCGCGCTCTTCGCCTGGTGGGGACTCTTCACCTGGCTGCCTCGGTTTCTTTCCATGCCGACCGCGGAGGGTGGCCGCGGCCTCAGCATTGTCCAAACCTCTGCGTGGACGATTGTCATGCAGACCGGCACATTCCTGGGCTATATCGCATTTGGTTTTCTTGCCGACCGCTTCAGCCGCAAATATACCTACATTGGCTTTCTTGTCGTGGCGGCGCTGCTGGTGCCGCTATTTGCGTTCGTGCGCAATCCGAATGCGCTGCTTCTCATCGGTCCGCTGGTTGGCTTTTTTGGGACCGGCTACTTCAGTGGCTTCAGCGTGATTGCCAGCGAGCTCTTCCCTACCGCTCTGCGTGCCTCCGCGATGGGCTTTGTCTATAACATCGGCCGCGTGCTCAGTGCCGCCGCGCCGTACCTCATCGGCCGTGTCTCGGAACACGCGGGGCTCAGCTACGCGCTGTGCATCACCTCGGCCGCCTTTCTGCTGGCGGCTCTCATTGCCACTGCGCTTCGCCTGCCCGCGGCGCAGAATGCCGCGATGCATAGCTCAATGCTAGTCTGTTCGCAGTGCCTGCATGGGATCGACCAAAGTAGCTCGGCGCGCGGGCAAATAAGAAGCAAGAAGCGCAACCGCCATCAGTAACGCTGCCGCCGCCAAAAAAATTCCCGGGTTCATCGCGGTTACTTCAAAGAGCAGGCTTGCCAGCAACCGAGTCGACGCGAGCGCCCCAGCTATCCCAATCACGAGACCCATAAGGGTCAACCTGAAACCGAGGCCCAGCACCATTCTGAGCACATCCGCGCGCTGTGCTCCCAGTGCAATCCGTAGGCCGATCTCCTGCGTGCGCTGCGTAACCCCATAGGCCGTCACCCCGTAGATGCCGATGCATGCCAGCACCAGAGCAAGCACCGCAAAGCCTGAGATCAGCACTGAGCTGGCGCGGCGCAGCGCCAAGGTCTGGGCCGCCAACGACGCCATGGGAATCGCTTGGAATACGGCCAGATCAGGATCTACGCTCCATAATGTCTGTTCCGCCACTTTCACCATCACTGCAGGATCGGTCTCCGTGCGCAGTGTAAACGCGATGATCGAGGATGGCTGCTGATCGAGGGGCCGGTAAATGTCCGCATGGGTCGGTTGGTCCTGGCCGAACGCTTTCACGTCGCCAGTCACGCCCACAATTTGCCACCAGTCGGGTTTGTCCGCAGCGCTAAGATTTATTTCCTCGCCGATCGGGTCCCTGCCTTTGAAGTATTGCTTCGCCATCGTCTGGTTAATCATTGCCACCTGCGCGCCACCAAGGCGATCCGCGGCCGTGAAGTCTCTTCCGCCGAGCAGTGGAATGCCCATGGTGCGCAGATATCCCGGCGTAAACACGCGATTGTCCGCTTCCGTAGCCTCTCCCTGTTTCGGCTGAGCCTGTCCGCGGAGCAGGAAGCTGGTCGTGCCCCAGAATCCGCTCAAGGGCAGGTAATTGGTCGCGGCTGCCGCTTTCACCCCCGGCAGAGCATCCATCCTTCTCACCACCTCGGCGACAAATGCACGCTTCCTTTGCTGGTCATCACGCGGATAGCGGTCGGGTGGGAGAAAAACCTGCAGCGCGAGAACACCGTTCGGTTCGAAAGCCGAGGTCTGCGTTGAGCACATGCTGAAAACTCGTCACCACCAGCCCTGCCGCAGTCAGCAGGATCAGCGACAATACGATCTCGCTCACTACCATCACGCTCCGTGAGCGATTTGCGCGCCGGGTCGTGACGGTCCCACGCGCCGACTCCTTGGTAACGCCACTGGCCTCAGTTCGTGCGGCCTTCAACACCGGAGCAATTCCAAACAGCAAGGCAGTCAGAAGCGTGATGAAAAGCGCAAAGCAAAGAACGCCCTGATCCACTGGAATCGCGGTCACCTTGGGAATATTCAGGTTCGCCACATCATTGGGAAAGAGTGCCAGCAGCGAATGTGTCCCGGCCAGTGCGAAGAGTATCCCGGCCGCTCCGCCCATCGCCGCCAAGAGCACGCTTTCGGTCATAAACTGCCGCAACAGACGCAACCGCGTTGCGCCTAACGCCAGTCGCACAGCGATCTCTCTCTGACGCTCTGCATCGCGCGCGAGTGCCAGCCCAGCCGTGTTGGCACATGCAATCAGCAGCACAAGTCCGGCGGCGCCCATCAGGATCAGGAGGGGCCTGCGAATATCGCCATCCAGTTGCTCACGCAGGGGAACGAGAACAACACGATTGCCGCTGTCCGTATCCGGATGAAGAGCGGCCACCTGTGCCTCCAGCGCATTCACTCGCTTCTGCGCCGCCACCAGCGTCACCCCCGGCTTGAGTCGCCCCAAAATGCGAACATAGGTATGGTTGAAATCGTCGAAAGCCGCCGGAGCCATGGCTGCCGGAGTCCAGATCTCGACGCTCGCTGGGTAATCGAAACCTCGCGGCATCACCCCCAGCACGATGTACGGACTTCCGTCTAATGTGACCGGCCGACCGACCACATTGCGATCGGAATCAAATGTCGTGCGCCAAAGATGATCACTCAAAAGCACCACCTTTGGACCTCCTGGCTTGTCCTCCTGATCCGTGTAGAGGCGTCCGATCTGAGGTTCGACGCCGAGAATCCGGAGATAGTTCGCTGATACCGCATAGCCGATCAGCAACCGCGGAGCACCCTGCCCGGTCAGTGTCCTTTCGTCATCATAGGAGGGAGCCAGGTCCTCAAAGACACCGCTCTTTTCCTTCCAGACCGCGAAATCGGCTGCGGTACTGGGTAAAGGTTGACCGCCCCGTGCAGGATTCGCCGTCCAGACCGCGACAATACGGCTCGAATCTTTGTAAGGCAAAGGCGCGAGCAGCACGGCCTTCACTACGGAGAAAATCGCGGTGTTCGCACCAATGCCGAGCGCCAGTGTCAATATCGCTACAACGGTGAACCCAGGATTTTTCAGGAGCATCTTCAGGCCGAAGCAGATGTCTTGCCACGTCTTCTCCAGCCAGGGCAGTCCCCGCCGCTCGCGATGCGCAATTTTCGTCTGCTCCATCCCGCCAAGCTTTATCAGGGCCTGTCTTCGTGCCTCATCATGGCTCAACCCAGCTCGTACCCCATCCTCGATGTGCATCTGGAGGTGACTTTCAAGCTCGGCAGAAAACTCCGTTTCCGTGCGCCCGCTGCGCATTCCCGATAGCCGAGACCACAAGGCTCTAAGATTGCGCATCACGCCTCCTCGGCCGGAGATAGAAAGCGGGCCAGAATCGCGGTTGCCTGCTCCCAGTCCCGTGTTTCGCGCTCCAGTTGCCTCCTGCCTGCGCGGGTCAGCTTGTAGAACTTAGCCTTGCGGTTGGTGTCCGACACGCCCCACTCGGAAGCGATTGCCCCTTCCTGCACCAGCTTCAGCAGCGCCGGGTAGAGAGTACCGTAGTTGAGCGAGAGAAGATTGCCGCTGGTTTGCTCGATACGACGTGCAATTCCATAACCATGCAGTGGGCCCATGGTTTCGAGCGTTGTGAGCACCATCAGCGCCAGCGTACCCTGCCATACATCTGCTTTATCGCCCATCCCCTTTGTTACCTCTTGGATGGCCATAGGTATAACATCTAATATATGGGAATGCAATAGGGGCGGGGAGAGTTGCCTGTGCATCAACGAAAAGGGACTACGAGGAAACGAGTTCGAAGCGGTCAACATCCACTAGCCCGAAGTCGGTGATCTTCAGGTGGGGAATGACAGGAAGAGGCAGGAAGGCCAAGTGCAGGAAGGGCTCGGAAAGCAGACACCCCATGGCCTGCACTGCTGCGCGGAGCGCGTAGAGATCGCGACGCACGGTCTCAAACGGCGCCAGGCTCATGAGGCCGGCGAAGGGCAAGGCGAGCTCGGCGAGTACCCGCCCGCCTTGTACCGCAACGAATCCTCCGCCGAGCGCAAGCAAGCGATTGACGGCCACCGCCATATCCTCGTCATCGGCGCCCACCACACAGACATTGTGACTGTCGTGACCGACAGAGGAGGCGAGCGCGCCCTGGCGAAAACCGAAGCCCTTGACGAAACCGCGGCCAATATTGCCGTTACGGCCGTGGCGCTCGAGCACGCAGATTTTGAGCAGATCGTGCTCCGGATCGGCATGGCGTTTTCCATCACGATACGGCAGATTCGCCTGTAAACGCTCAGTCAGAATCTTGCCCGGAATGATTCCGATCACCGGCGTCGCCGGGCCGGCGGCCGGCATGGCAAAGGTCTCCGCCGTGACCGGCTGCAGCCACATGGAGTTACCGCTCGGCGGCTCCGGCAGCACTCGCACTGCAAAGGTATCCGCGGTAACTTTGCGGCCGCGGCGGAATACAGTATGGATCGCGCAGCTCTCCAAATCGTCGAGCAGCAGGAAATCCGCAAGAAATCCTGGAGCGACCAGCCCCCGGTCCCTCAGGCCAAAGCCCCGCGCGGCCGACCAACTCGCTGTCCGATAGACGGCGGCCACGGGCGCGCCCAGCGCGATCGCGCGGCGAACAAGATAGTCCAGGTGGCCCTCTTCGTAGATGTCCAATGGGTTCCGGTCGTCGGTGCAGAAGCCTAGAAAGGGCGAGGCGAACTCGTTGATGAGTGGAGCAAGCGCGGCCAGATCTTTGGAAACCGATCCCTTCACGGATCAGCACCTGCATACCCTTAGCCAGCTTTTCCCGTCCCTCGGCCAGATTCGTGGTCTCGTGACAATTCCGAATGCCGCAGGATAAATAGGCGTTCAAAGCGCGGCCGGAAAGCAAAGGCGCATGGCCGTCGATATGTTGGCCCTGGAATGCCGCCAGCTTCTCCATGCACTCGGCATCCTTGTTCAACACGCCGGGCACGTTCATAAACTCGGCAAGGCCAATCACCTTGGGGTGGTGGCGATGCGGTACCAGGTCAGCGGCGGAGAGCCGGGCGCCTGAGGTCTCCAGCTCCGTTGCGGGAACACAAGAGGAAAGCTGCACCCGAAGATCCATCGCGGTGTTCAGCGCGGTATCCAGAAAATATTGCAATCCCTGCAAGCCCAAAACATTACAGATCTCATGAGGATCACAGATTGCCGTCGTGACCCCGTGGGGCAGAACACAGCGGTCGAACTCTCCCGGAGTAACCAGCGTGCTCTCGCAATGCACGTGGCTATCGATAAAGCCGGGAACGGCAAAACGCCCTTGGGCATCGATCTCCTCCAGGCCGCGGTAGCTGTCGAGGGTTCCAACGATGATGGTTCCGCAAACTGCGATGTCGCCAGACTGAACCTCACCGGTTACCAGATTCAAGATGCGGGCGTTTCGTACCACCAGGTCGGCGGGCAACCGGCCGAGGGCTTGATCGATCTGTCGCTCCAGAATATCTCTCATGAATGGATAACCTTGCCGTTCCCGATCGCCGCGCGACGCGTTGGTTTAGTTCCGTATTATAGGGCGAGTATTCTCCGGAGGGTTGGACAATACAGCCGGAGACGCCGTAAAGTCTGCCTGTGATTCATCTTCCACTCATTGCTCAGGCCCAGCGCCATGACAGCCGTACCGCTGTCGTCGATTCGTAAGGGGGCCTTCACTTACAACGATTTGCTGGATGCGTCCTCGCGGGTAGCGACGGCGTTGCTCGCCGGCCACGAGGACCTTCAGGAAGAGCGCGTGGCATTTCTGGTGACCCCGGGATTTCCGTGGGTTGCGGCGCAGTGGGGAATCTGGCGGGCCGGCGGCGTTGCCGTCCCGTTACCGCTTAACTCCACACGGATTGAACTCGAATACTTGATCAACGACACTGCGGCCTCGACATTGCTCTTCGATGTTCAGGCAGCTCCGCTACTGGCGCCAATCGCCGCGGCCCGTGGCATCCGCGGGTTGCCGTATGACCAGCTTCCTGCCAGCCGACCGGGCGAATTGCCGGATATCCCGAGCGAGCGGCGGGCCATGATTCTCTACACCAGCGGCACGACCAGCCGCCCGAAAGGCGTGGTCACAACCCACGCCAACACTACGGCGCAAATCGTCAGCCTGGTGGAGGCTTGGGAGTGGTCCGCCGGCGACCGCATTGTGCTGTGCTTGCCGCTGCACCACGTGCACGGAATCATCAACGTTGTTTCCTGTGCGCTGTGGGCGGGGGCGACCTGCCAGATGCTGCCGCGCTTCGATGCGAACGCCGTATGGGACTGCATCGCCAGCGGCGGAGTAACTCTGTTTATGGCCGTGCCTACGGTGTACACCAAGCTCATAGCCGCCTGGGATGCGGCTTCGCCAGAGCGCCGCGCGCAGTTAAGCGCATCATGCGCCGGGTTACGCCTGATGGTGTCCGGCTCGGCAGCGCTGCCGGTGAGCACGCTGCAACGCTGGAAAGAGATCAGTGGCCACACGCTGCTGGAACGCTACGGTATGACAGAGATTGGCATGGCGCTGTCGAACCCGTTGCGGGGCGAGCGCGTGCCCGGCAGCGTTGGAAGCCCGCTGCCGAGCGTCGAGGTTCAGCTCGTAGGAGAGAACGGCAAGCCGGTTGCGCCGGGAACACCAGGCGAGATCGAAGTCCGTGGTCCAAGCGTGTTCGCGGAATACTGGGCCAAGCCCGAGGCGACACGCGATGCCTTCCGCGACGGCTGGTTTCGCACGGGCGATACTGCGGTTGTCGAGAACAGTATCTATCGCATTCTTGGCCGCACCAGCATTGACATCCTCAAGACTGGCGGACACAAGGTATCCGCGCTGGAGATTGAGGAAGCGTTGCGCGAGCATCCCGCGATTGCTGAGTGTGCGGTTGTCGGCATACCGGATCCGGAGTGGGGAGAGCGCGTCGCTGCGGCCGTGGTGCTGCATGACGGCGATGCCCTCGATCTGCCCTCCCTTCGTACCTGGGCCAAGGAGTTGCTAGCGGCTTACAAACTCCCTTCGCGTCTGCTCGCGCTTGATGCGCTTCCGCGCAATGCGATGGGCAAGGTAATGAAACCCGCGGTGGTGGCGCTGTTTCAAGTGGGAGGCGATCCCGTCGATTAGGACCGCCTGCCGGTACCGGGCTTCTTCTCAGAAAGCCGGACACGCGGAACTCGCGTGCGCTTCACGCTCGTTGTTGCGACCGCTTTCCAGAGGGCTTGCTTTCTACCTCGGCGAAAACAGAGTTGATGAGGGAGGTGGCTGTTGTCAGGTATGCCTCGGTATCGAGCTCAGGCTCCCATGCCTGCTGCAGGATGAATCCCTGCAAGAGCGCAAGCAGCACGCGTGATAATGCATCCGTATCCACGTTTTTACGTAATTGGCCTGCCTGCTGAGCGCTAATAAGAGCCGCGGTGACTGCATCGCGCTGCCGGATTCCGCGCTCTACGATCTTTCTTATACGTTTGTCTCGAAGAGACTCGGCCCAGATTTGGATGGTTACCTTGCGCCGTTCCTTTTCCTTCGGATCCTGCAACATCTCGAAAAACGCGCGCGCCACATGTTGCAGACCATCGGAAACATTGGTCGAAGTGAACAACGTAGACAAGAGCGCCGATTCGCGTTTATGTCTTTGATCGGCGATAGCGGCCACGATGTCATTCTTCCCGCGAAAGTAACAGTAAATCGCTCCCGGGCTCGACTTCGATTCCCGGACAATGTCCTCCATCGAGGTGCGATGAAAGCCCTGGCGCGCAAAACATCGCGTAGCGACCTCGAGAATCTGGAGACGGCGAGCTTCTCTCTTCTCTTCGCTGATCCTGGGCATCGGCTATGCTCCGGCGCGAACCATGGTCGCAACCCTGTACAACTCCGAACCGGTCTCACTCCGGCCGTTCGTAGCACAGTAATGCCGGGCACCTTCAGCGGTGGATAGATCACTTTGGAGCAGGAACCCGTGAGGCCGAACGGTCTCCGCCAGCGTAGCCGGATCGAAGCCAAAGATGAAGGGTTCACCGCTGCGCCGGACCCGGGATTTCCAGCGACGGGAACCCTGGAAAGTCACCGAGCCATCGAGCGCTCCTTTGTGCACGTAAGTGAGAATCAGCCGGCTGGAGGGCACAAGCAGTCGAGCCAGAACGGCAATATTGGCGTTCACCGCGGGCTCGGTCAGATAGCTCACAACACCTTCCCAGAGAACCACCGTAGGCTTCTTCTTGTCAAAGCCTGCTTTTTCCAACTCACGCTCCAGGTTGTCTTTCTCGAAATCGACTTCCACAAAGCTCACATTCTGCGGCGGGTGTTCGAGCCTGGACTTCAGCCTTTCGCGCTTGACTCTTTGCGTGGCAGGATGGTCTACCTCGAAGGTCTGTATGCCCCTGGTTTCATCCAAACGGTAAGCTCGACTGTCAAAGCCGGCGCCGAGCAGGACCAACTGCTGGGCGCCGGCATGAATCGCTTCGCGCACGAGATCGTCAATCATTCGCGTTCGCACAACGCCGGAGCTTCGCGTGTAGGGCCATCCGGCGTCCAGAAAAGCGGGCACAAGCCTGCCTACGCCGGGCGCGCGGGCAATCCTGGCCAGCATCTTGAGCGTTCCTGCAAGCAAAGGAACGGCATATTGATCATCAAAGAGACGGCGCCCCGGCGGTTCAGCGGTCTCCACCGCACGGAAGAGCGCCATGTATTCGGCAGTTCGGCTTGGTTGCTGGCTATGCACATAAAACAGAAAACCTATTCTGTTTTAGTTTGGCAAACTCGCCTACGTTTGAGGGGGTGCGGAGCTACGGCCCCTCAGATATTTTGCTCGGACCTCACCTTGAGTGAGCCCCTCTGCCTAACGGGATTCAGGGGAACGCCAACGCTCGATCACCCGATCAATGGCGTCGCGGACGGAATGGCGGGCATCCATGCGGTCATGCCCAACCATAAGCAGCTCGTCATAGTTCGTGTGCGTGTGGCGGATGGCCGCAATCACGGCGGCTGTCAACGCTTCCGGGTCCAGTCCTCTCCCGGCGGACGTGCGCCCTACTCGACCACTTCCCCGCACCGCGGTGTGCGCCGCTATCGCTCGCGCTTCTTGTGGCGGACAGCCAGGAAACAGTCTTAGAATCGCGTCCGCCATCTGCACACTGAGATCGCGGTCAGACGCAGCGCGGCGGACCTTATCCCGTTCTTGCTTCGCAGCGCGCTTCGGAGCATCCGCGAGACATTCTTCTTCGGCGCGCTCAAGCGCAGGCTCTTCCACCAGGATGCCCTGGCGCTCGTATCGGCCACGCGCTCTGCTGAAGCGAACGACAACTGCCGAGAGATTGCTGTGCTTTTTAGCGCGGCGTGTGAGAGCAGCGTCCCCCCTGGAGAGGTAGACCAGATGATCGAGGTCGGCGCAACCCAAGCAAAGCGGGCGTTCCCTTTCCATGAAGAGCAGACTACCCTTCGACAGCTCTTCCCCACACCCCGCGCACTTAGAAGCGCGGAGGATGTCAAAGACAACGAGATCTTTGGATTTTGGCGATGATTCGATGTCGCCCTGTTGTGCTTTCATGTCTTGACAGCTCGCCTGCCTGGACTCTTGCACATCCGGCATAGTCGATTCTACCGCCCTTTGCGGATAACCCAATAGCGGCCAGCGACCTGGTCGGATGCTCAGCGTCTCGTCAGCCAGGCTACGATATCGACACCTGGAACAAAGTTCCGTTCATCGCGGATGGGATCACCGTGGCCACCGTCAATGACAAGATCATAAGATTACTCTGGGATACTGCAACGCCCGCATCCTCTATCAAGAAAACAACTAAAATATCTGACGCGATCACCGCGATTGTGGCCGGTTGCAGACGACGGCAAGCATATCCGGAGAAATGCTCTGGTCGCTATGAGCAATATTGGCATCCTAAGATCAGGCACCCATGCCATGACAAACTCTCCAGCGCTCGCTGAGGCTCCTCCTTCTTCCAAGCCGCGGCACAAAACGAAGCTCTGGATTTTCTGTCTGGTTTTGACCATCGCTGTTCTGGTGGCGACGGGCGTTTACTTTATCAACGCACATTGGCCGTATCGGTATCGCGAGATTGAGCCACTACTGCAGGAGGTTTTCGCCAGCCAAGTCAAGATCGATCATTACCGTCGCACTTACTTCCCCGACCCCGGCTTCGTCGCCACAGGCCTCACCCTGCGTCGCAACTCCGCGCCCGATCTTCCTCCTGTTGGCTCTGCACGCAACCTGATTGTTCAAGGCAGTTGGCTCGACCTGCTGCTCCTGCGCAAGCGGGTGCGTGTGGTAGAGGTCACCGGGCTGCACATCGTCATACCGCCAGTAGGAAGCCGCGCGAATCACGAGGACTTTCCAGCCGGCAGCAGCGCAGACTTCGGCGGCCCAACCACCGTCGTCGAGCAACTTAATATGCACCAAGCTACTCTCGACATCATGCGCACCGATGGCAACCGCTACTCTTTCCCGATCCGGCAACTCATCATCCGCAATCTACAGAAGGGCCAAGCAATCGCCTACTCCGTGGATATGCAGAACGCCAAGCCCACGGGTCACATCCAATCCACCGGCAGCTTCGGCCCGCTTACGCCAAAGAATCTCGGCGCCACCCCAGTATCCGGGAATTTCACCTTCTCCCCTGTCAACCTCCGGGACATGGGCAGCATCAGCGGAACACTCTCTGCCGCGGGTCACTTCAAAGGCGCCTTGGCAGCTATTGAAGCTTATGCCACATCGGACACCCCTGACTTCGCCGTGGGCAGCGGCAGGCCCGCAGCCATCGCCGGGTCGGTCCACTGCACCATAAACGCTCTCAACGCCAACCTCGTCATTCACAGCATAGAGGCCAAGACCGGAGCGACCACCATTCACGCCTACGGCAGCATCATCGGTTCCTCTAAGGTCACAAACCTGGACATAGCCGTCATCAGCGGTCGCGTGCAGGACATCCTGCGCCCCTTTATCCACGACAAAGTCCCCATCACCGGCGTCGTGTGGCTTCATAGCCACGCGCACCTCGAACCCTCCAAGAATGGATCGAAGTTCCTTCAGCGTCTTGAGGTGGATGGAACCTTCGATGTACCTGCCGAGCGCGTCATTAACCGAGCCAATGAGCAGAAGCTCTCGGCTTTCAGCCAGCGCGCCCAAGGGCTCAAATCTCCAACCTCAGTCGATCCAGCCGCGGCCGATCCAGCCTTAAGCCCATCCAAAGATGTCCTCTCATCCCTGGACGGCCAAGTCAAGATACGCGACGGTGTCCTCTCCACGCAGCGAATCACCTTTCAAATCCCTGGAGCCGCGGCTGATTTCCATGGCTCCTTCAACCTCCGCAATCGCACCGTTCATCTGCTCGGCAATCTTCGCCTGCAATCCGATATTTCCCACGTCAGCACCGGACTTATGTCAGTGCTCATGAAACCGCTCATTCCGCTCTTCAAGAAGCAGCATGCCGGTGCAGTGATTCCGATTGCCATTACAGGCGGTCCCGACGGATACAAGATCACTCAAAATCTCCTCCATAAAAAGTAAAGGGGTCCTGCGCCAGGCGTATTTCAGCGTCACCATCATTTTTCGCTTGACATGTACTAGTACACTAGTACACCATTTATCTAGTATGAAAACACCCGGTTCCAGTCCGGCGTCCCTTTCGCCTTCCGCCTCGATATGCGCAGCGGTGTCCCCCTCTACCGCCAACTCATCGACCAGGTCCAGGCCGCCATTGCGATGGAGGTCTCTCGTCCCCGGCGACCAGCTACCCACCGTCCGTCAGGTCGCCGTCGACCTCGAAATCAACCCCAACACCGTTATGCGCGCGTATCGCGAAATGGAAATCCGCGGCATCCTCGACACGCAGCAGGGCACGGGCACGTTTGTTGCCCAGCAGAAAATCGAACGCGATGCCGTCGAGCACTCCCGCGGCCTGGAGCAACTGGTCGAAGAGTTTGCTGCCAGGGCAGGCGCGGGCGGCTTCAACCTCGAAGAACTGATGATGGCCCTCCGCGATCGCGGGCAGAAGGCAAACAGGGCAGGACCCTGAAGCCAAAAGGAGATAAGCGATGAGCGACATGAGCAGAACCTTAGACGTCGATATAAGCGGGCCGGGAATCGCAGCCTTCGTCTTGTGTCAGCCGCCGGCTTTGCAGCCAGCTCGGTTTGTTCACTCGCCGGTTCCGCTGCATCGCCGGCATTGCTGTCGGCATCTATCTCATGTTCTCGATCAAGGTGGTGCAGCAATGGCAACGCGTCGCCATCCTCCGTTTCGGGCGGTACCGTGGCCTTGCGTGGCCCCGGCCTCTTCCTCATCGTGCCCGTTATGGACACGCTCAGCCGCTTCGTCGATCAGCGCGTTCGCGTCTCCACCGTCACCGCCGAATCCACTCTCACCCGCGACACCGTTCCGGTCAACGTGGACGCGATTGTCTTCTGGCTGGTCTGGAACGCCGAAAAATCCATTCTCGAAGTTGAGAACTTCACCGACGCCGTGAACATGAGCGCGCAGACCGCCCTCCGCGAATCCATCGGCCGCCACGAACTCGCGCAGATGATCACGGAGCGCGAGAGCATGGGCCAGCAACTACAGCTGATCCTTGATGCCAAGACCAATCCCTGGGGCATCACCATCCAATCGGTCGAGATTCGCGACGTGCGCATCCCCCAGGCCCTGGAAAACGCCATGTCCCAGCAGGCCCAGGCCGAACGCGAGCGCCAGGCTCGCCTGATCCTTGGGGACGCCGAAACCCAGGTCTCCATCAAGTTCGCCGAAGCCGCCAGGATCTACGGTGACAACCCCGGCGCCCTCCACTTACGCGCGATGAACATGCTCTACGAAGCCATGAAGGAGAAGGGCGCGATGGTCATCGTCCCCTCAACCGCTGTCGAAACCATGGGCCTCGGCGGAACGCTCGCTACCGCGGCCATCGGCCGCGAGCGCTAGGCCACGTTGACACACATGCAACACCGAAAATGGAGAGAACTCACCATGAAAAGCCTCAACAAAAGCATCGTCGCCATCGTATGCCTGCTGGCCGGTCTCGATCGCCGCCTATGCGCAGACTTCCCTCGTGGGCAAGTGGCACGGCACGGACAACAACCTTCCCACCGTCGACCTCACCATCGAACAGAATGCCGGCCAGGCCACGGGAAGCGCGATCTTCTACCTCATCAAGCGCAACCCTGGCGAAAGCAATCCGTATGTGGACGGCCAAACGGCCGGTCCCATGGAAAACTTGAAGTACGAACCGGAAAAGCTGAGCTTCGACATGCACCGTTTAGACGGCTCCGTGGTCAGCTTCCGGGTCGAACTCGCCGACGCAGACCACGCGAAGTTATTCCGCACGAGCGACGATGCCGCGGGAGGTTCAGGCTTCCCTCTCGTCCGCGTGAAGCCGTAACGGCGCCTTGAGGAAGGATGCCACCGCCAGCCGCTTGATTGTCTTCCATCCGCATTTCCATGTGCGCACGGAGTTCATCGTCGATCTCCCGCTCCACCCTGGAGCGGGAAAACAGATTCGCAATGCGGCGAGAGAGCGACATCGGATTACCTCATGCGTACCGCAACATGGCGCGGATGCCTTTTACTAATTGTTCAAAGCTCTTCTCCGCCTCCAGCAATTGTTTCCGCCCGGCAGCCGTCAACCTGTAATACTTCGCCTTCCGGTTTGTCTCCGTCATCGCCCACTCCGAACTGATCCATCCGCTCTGCTCCATGCGATGGAGTGCCGGATAAAGCGACCCCTCCTCCACATGCAGTAGTTCGTCGGAGACCCGCTGGATATGGAGCACGATCCCGTAACCATGCAACTCTCGCACTTGTGAAAGGGTTTTGAGAACCAGGAGGTCCAGGGTTCCCTGAAGGTCGTTCTTCGCCATTTTGCCCCCCTAGATAACTTGGCATGAACGATACTATCCATAGAAGTGTAGGTGTGTCAAACGCGGGAAGATTTCGGGGAACTTGCATCCCGATCCTCTCTTGGACCTCTTCCATGCTATGCTTTCGCGCATGCGTCTGCGGCTTGGGGTAAGTTGTGCGGAACGCTGCTCGGATCGCGCAGTCTACCTCACCCAGTACAAGAAAGCGGTGGACGATCTAGTGGAGCAACGCTGGATCCTGGCGGAAGACTCCGCCGCCTTGCTGCATCGCGGCCCGGAGGAATGGGCCGAGGCCACCAGGTAATCGTGCCCGGAAATCGCCTAATGTGAAGTCCATCAAGCCCCTGGGGAACGGACGCTGGGAACTGGAGACGCCGCGGGGCAAAGGCTTCCTTGTTCCCCATTACCAGAAGCCCCATGGCATCTTGGATCACGATTTCATCGATGCCAGCGAAGGCTTCTGGTCGGTTACGGCCCGGGTCGTCTCGATCGGAAGCTCCACTTCCGTCTACATGATCACGCTCGCAAAGCCCGATGGCATGCCCGTGGACGCATTCGACCGCGGCATGGACCTGATGGACTATGAATTAGCAGCATTGAAGCGCTTTGACTGCACAACGTCACTCAACGTGAGAAGCATAGAACGTGTACATAGCCGTGTAGGGGATGCGGACGGTTACGCCCACGTGTTCTGCATCGCAACCCGAAGCCGGGGCAATCCCCCCGTGCGTCTCTGAGCGGCGAATATATTCAACCTTGCTCAGTATCCCGGCCCCCTCATGCCCATCGGCCTTCAGCAACAGCCACGGAATGTCTCCCGGCTCCGGCGCGTCGCTCTTCTCCACCAGCTGGCCTTTTACGGAACTGCCATCTTGAACCTTCCAGATTGGTCCAGCACTATGGGTACCGATTTCCTTGCCGGATGTATCGAACAGCCTGGCCTCAGGCGCCTGAAAGGTCCAGTGAAGAGCGCCGGACACGTCCTGGCAGGTGTAGATTTGTACGCCCTTGCCGTCGGCGGTAAGGATGGGTTGCTGATTCAGTGGCGGCTGGATGCTGTTCTGCGCGGGCACCGAGGCCGTATGTACGAGATAGATCATAAAGACGAGGAGCGCGAAAGCATTGATTCGCATCGTGCGCATGAGTCTACCGCGTATCCCCCCGCAATTTGTTAACTTTCAACGAATGCTGTTTTCAGGTAAGATTCGCAACGCTTTCCCGGCTGATTCATCTAATTTGACATGGGTAACATGTTAGCGGTTTCAGTACTGGATCTTGTGGGCATGCGAGCTGGGGAAGCCGCGGGCAGTGCCATTGCCCGGTCGGTGGACCTGGCACGCCACGTAGAACAGTTGGGATACAAGCGCTATTGGCTGGCAGAACATCACGCAATTCCTGGACTGGCCTGTTCGGCCACCCCGGTGCTGATCGGGCACGTGGCGGCCGCGACGAAAACGATTCGCGTGGGCAGCGGCGGAGTGATGCTCCCGAACCATGCGCCACTGGTGGTGGCGGAACAGTTTGGAACGCTGGAAGCGCTCTATCCGGGGCGCATCGATCTGGGGCTGGGTCGTGCTCCAGGCGGCGATTTTGCTACCATGCGGGCGCTGCGAAGGGATTTGCGGCAGAGCGGGGATGATTTTCCGGCGCTGCTGGAGGAACTGCGCATGTACCTGGGGCCGGAGCAGCCGGGGCAAGTGGTAAGGGCGATTCCCGGACAGGGGAGCAATGTACCGATTACCTTGCTGGGGTCGAGCGGCTTCAGCGCGCAATTGGCGGGGCTGCTGGGGTTGCCGTTTGCCTTCGCGGCGCACTTTGCTCCTGAGTATCTGTATGCAGCGGCGCAACTGTACCGCGACCAGTTCAGGCCCAGCAAGGTGCTGCGGAAGCCCTACATGATGGTTGGGGTGCAGGTGATCGCGGCGGAGACGGATGCGGAGGCGCGGCGGTTGTTCACGACACCACAGCAGCGCTTTCTGCGGCTGATCCGAAACCAGCCAGTGGAGTTGTTGCCTCCAGTGGATTCCATGGAGCCGTTATGGAAAGACTACGAGCGGGCCGCTGTAGAGAGCAAACTGGCCGCGGCCATTGTGGGATCGAACGCAACCGTGAAGGCCGGGTTGGAGAAACTGGTGGGGGATACGGGGGCCGACGAGGTGATTGTGGTGACGGATACCTATGAGCCTGCAGACCGGCTGCAGTCGTATCAGCGGGTGGCCGCTATTGCCGCGATGATCGAGGTAAAGCCAAGCGTGGCGGTGGGAGCCTAACCCGCATTTCTCACCACAACGCAGAGCGATGAAGAGGAAGCGCTTGATGTTACTAATCGAAAGTGCACACGATTACTTCCGAGCGGTTGCGCATGAGAATGCAGGTGAAGTTCCGAGCAAGCGGTTGACCACGAACAGATCGCAATGAACATTGCGAGGATCCCGCTCTTCCAGACCCAATACGAGCGGGTTCTGGCCGATGGGACACAATTAGCTCCTACCCGCAATTCTTGCTTTTTCAGGCTGGCCGCGCAAACATGCTGACGGAGACTCGAAAATGATCATCGAAATGCGCACCTATAAGACCAAGCCCGGCAGGCGCTCCGATTTCCTCGATATCTTCCGCGCCAAGTCTATCCCAGCCCACATAGAGATCGGGATGAAAATATTGGGTCCATTTCTTTCCGTCGAAGACGCCGACACCTTCTTTTTCATGCGCGGCTTTCCCGACCTCCCTTCGCGTGAGCCGATGAAAGCAAAGTTCTATGGAGGGGAATTGTGGAAGCGTGAACTGGAGAACCTCCTGATGCCGATGTTGGAAAAATATGAAGTCGCCGTAGTAGAAGACGCGGAGAATCTTGTTCGCTGGTAGTGGAGCCGCTGGATACGAAAAAGGCGGGGCACCGCCTCTCATTAGCGGGAAGCCGCGAGAGCCGTGTCGATGGCCTCCACCATATCCTGATAATCAAATGAGCCATCGTTTCTTTGGCCATTGATAAAGAACGTGGGCGTCCCATTGACTCCGCTACGGACCCCTCCGGAAAAATCTGCGCGCACCCGCGCCAGATATTTTCTTTCCTCGAGGGCCTGGACCAATTCTGCTGGATCGAGACCCAGTTCCGCCGTAAGCTCGCGCAGAAGCGGATTTCCCAGACGGTCCTGGTTTTCAAAGAGCAGATCATGCATCTCCCAGAATTTTCCTTCAGCACCGGCGAACTCAGCCGTTTCCGCGGCCGACTCCGCGTGGGGGTGCATCTGGCCCAACGGAAAATTCCGAAAGACAAAAAATAGGCGCTTACCGAAGTGCTTCTGCAACCGTTTCACGATCGGATAAGCGCGGCCACAATGCGGGCATTCGTAATCCCCATACTCGACCAACGTACATTTTGCCTTTGGGTCGCCCTGGCCGTGATCCTCAGAGCTAACCGGAACTTTTAGCATGGTCATGAAGCTCTCCTATTTCGAACAAATCTTCCAGCGCTTCAAGTATGCCATCCGCGCCAGGATTCACGGCAATGGGCGAGCAATAGCTCCATGCGATGACTCCGTCCTTATCGATCACAAACAGCGCTCGTTCAGAAATACCGTCCGCAGCACGATACGCACCGTAGGCACGAGCGACCGCGCCCTTGGGTTCAAAGTCCGCCAACAAAGGAAAGTGGAGATGCCTATCCTTGGCAAATGCTTCGTGGCACCACACACCATCGACGGAAATTCCCAGTAGCTCCGCTCCATATTTCTGAAACTCAGGAAGAATTTCGTTGTAGAGGGCCATTTGATCGCCGCATACGGGGCTCCAATCGGCAGGGTAGAAAGCCAAAATTACGGGCTTGCCGCGCAACTCGCTGAGGGAAAGTTTCTGATCGGGTGTGACCTGAAGACTGAACTCAGGTGCAGGTGTTTTTGGGGTCAAAATCGTAGCCATCAGTGTGCTCCATTTTTCGGTTAGAGGAATCGATCAGATAGCACGGATCGTTTCGGGGTTCGTTACACGTAACGGCTTTCCATCCAGAAAAGCCAGTGCGTTTTCCATACTCTGGCGATAGAACGCTGTCCATGTCTCCTGCACGCCGTAGCCGAGATGCGGCGTCATCACCGTGTTGGATGCTTTTCTCAGCGGATGGTCCGGTGGCAAGGGCTCGCGGTCAAAGACATCGAGCGCAGCGATAATGCGGCGCGCTTGCACGGCCTCGATCAGCGCCGCCTCGTCCACAATTGGACCGCGGGAAGTGTTGATCAGGATTGCTCCCGGCTTCATGAGCGCAATGTCGGAGGCGCCGATCAGCCCCCGCGAGCGAGGCGACAGCACCAGGTGGATGCTGATTGCGTCAGCGCGTGACAGCAGCTCCTCTTTGGAAACCAAGGTCGCGCCTGCTGTCTGCGCCTTCTCTGCAGTCAGGTTCTGGCTCCATGCCAACACATTCATGTTAAGTGCCCGGCAGTAACCGGCCATGTCTGAACCGAGACGCCCGAGACCGATGATGCCCATCGTTTTTCCTGCCAGGCTGATACCAACGGGCAAGCCCTCTTGAAACCGTCCGGCACGAATATTGGCATCGGCCGCAGGAATTGCTCGTGCCGCTGCCAGTAGCAGGCCGAGCGCCAGTTCGGCGGTAGCAGCCATGCTGTACCCGCCAACCGTGTTGCAAACAATCACGTCGCGGGCGGTGCAGGCGGCGGTGTCCAACGACCGATTCAACGAACCTGTGATGCCGAGCATTCGCAGCTTGGGCAGGCGGTCGATCAGCGAACCCGGCAGCGGCGTGCGCTCACGCATCGACAGGACAATCTCGAAATCCACCAACTTCGCAACCGCATCCTCTTCGTCGGTGAACGCCTGCTCGAAAAACACCACTTCGGCGCGCGCCAGAAGCGGCGACCAATCGGTGCTGCTTCGTGCCACACCCTGCCAGTCGTCCAGAACGGCTACCCTGGTCATTGCTTCTCCATAACCGACTATTTAGCATCCTATAGCAGGCAAAATGTCATCCATCAGCAGACTGATCCGCGGTGAACGCAGATCTCGCTTGACCCGATATACCCGTTTGGCTAACCTTATTGACATGCAGAGGCTCCATAAGATGGCCTGTTGTTGTCTACGCACTCTTGCGCTGGCAGGCTCGGAGTCTCGTCTTTGTTGTTGATCTTCATTTGATCCCAAGACGCAGCGAATCGATTCCGTAAACGCCCGCCAATCATCGGCGGGCGTTTTGCTTTATGCGAATCATCGCACCCCAGGAAAAGGATCGAAATATCATGGTTTTACGAAGAAGATCGGCTGCAAGAGTCTTTGCTTTGATTGCCTTGGCCGTTGCATCGTTGCCTGGCGGTTTTGTGCCTTCGTTGTTTGCGCAGACCGAGGATGCACTTGCCGGCGCACCGGCTGGCACCTGGGTAGGCACTGCCGAGTTCAATGGCCAGCGGGTGCCCTTCAAGCTGGAAATCTCCGGTACCGGCGATCAATTGCAAGGGGCGCTGGTTAACGGCAAGGAAAAGTCTCCTTCTTCGAGCGGCAGCTATTCCGACGGTCATCTGCGATTGCACTTTGACTACTACGCCAACACGCTCGACGCCACGCTGAAGGATGGGGTTCTCACGGGCACCTTCAGCGGCCGTTCGCGCATCGTCCCCATCATAGCCACGCTCGACACACCGTCCCTGCCGGCATCTGCCAATCCTCCGGATATTGCCGGCACGTGGGAAGTCGCGGTAAAAGGCCCGAAGGGAGAATCCGCCTGGGATCTCCATGTTCGTCAATCGGGCGCAGAAGTAGATGCCTTCATTCAACGCATCGACGGCGATACCGGCAGCCTGTACGGTACCTGGCGCGATGGACAGTTCGCTGTCAGCCACTTCACCGCCGCGGGCCCTTCGTACTTCGTGCTTCGTCCACAACCGGACGGCACGCTGCAAATCGTCACATTCAGCCAGGGTGGCACACAGGAGCTGACTGCGCGCCGCCCGCAAGACGCCCGCTCTGCAGGACTGGCCGGCCCGGACGATCCCCTGCACCACACCACGCTGAAGAATCCCAACCAGCCGCTCACCTTCCGCTTTCCGGATCTCAACGGCAAACTCGTCTCCAGTACTGACCCTGCATTCAAAGATAAGGTCGTCATCGTTTCTATAGGGGGAAGCTGGTGCCCCAACTGCCATGACGAGTTTCCTCTTCTCGAGGAGCTTTACCGCAAATACCATAACCACGGATTGGAATTGGTTGAGTTGAGCTTCGAAGAAGAGGAGCAGCTGGCCAATCCGACCCGCCTAAAGGCTGTCATCCGGCGATACGGCATCACCTTCCCGGTTCTCCTGGCCGGCACGCCCGAGCAACTCAACGAGAAGTTGCCTCAGGCCGTCGGACTTAATTGCTGGCCAACGACTTTCTTCATTGGCCGCGATGGTCTGGTTAAGGCGATCCACGCCGGCTACTCCGGCCCCGCCACGGGCAAAGACAACACTAATCTGCGCGCGGATGTAAATGCCCTGGTGCAACGGCTGCTCTCCGGCGACGAGCACGCCAGCATCGTTGTGGGCGCCGCGAAGTAAGTCGATCCTTGCCACGTTCGCCAGGCGTAGGACGTTCAGCCGTCCCTCCGGGAATCCGTTTTGCGTGCAGCTCACCTAAACATCATGGGTTCGGCATCACGAACCAACGTTCGGATCCCATATTGGAGATCATAAGAGTCCCGGCGTTGCCGGGACGGTTGAAAGTAGCCCAGCATGCAGTGCTGGGTAGGCTTGAGAAACGAGGAGTCCCGCAGGGACGGCTGAATCGGGGTGTTCAAGGGTTCTGCACGGGCGGTGTGATCGCTGCGCGGTTCTTGCGCAGCAGATTGAGGAAGGCATCACGGATCGCGTCCGGCTCATCTCGACGCCATGCGAGAATGACATCCAACATGCAGCCTCGATCGAACAAAGGATACTGAAGCCGAGCGGCGTATCCTGCCATCCTAAACGGGTCTGGATACTGAAAGGAGACCCCATGGGCCGCCGTTTCGCAGAACTCGCATTTACTCCGCTGGTTAAAGAGCAACAGAAACAACACGGCAGCCGGCACTTATACGAACGAGTGGAGCAGTCTTCCGATCTCGGGGATCGGCTTGGCGCGCATGAGCGGGCTTTCATCCAGGGACGTGATGGCTTCTATCTAGGGTCCGTTACCGAAACCGGCTGGCCCTACATCCAGTATCGCGGGGGGCCGAAGGGTTTTCTTCGGGTGGTCAATGACCAAACCATTGGTTTTGTGGACCTGCGCGGAAATAAACAATACGTCAGTGTGGGGAACCTTCAGCACGACGATCGTGTCGCTTTGTTCCTCATGGATTACCCGTCCCAAAGCCGGCTAAAGATTCTAGGGCGCGCGAAGATTCATGAAGGCGATGCGGAGGCGAGGAAGCTGATCCAGGAGCTTCGGGCGGCGGACGAGAAGTCACCTGCGGAACGCGCTTTGCTCATTCATATCGAGGCATTCGATTGGAATTGCCCCCAGCACATTACTCCGCGCTACACGGAAGAAGAACTGGCGAAGATGCTGGAGCCCATGCGCCGCCGTCTTGACGATCTCGAAAAAGAAAACGAGCGCTTGCGAAACGCCTCTCGCTGATTTATTTGGCTATCGCTGAGCCCTAAAAGAAAACCGCAGGTCCCTTCTCTCTTAGGCGATGCTGACTGTGCGCAGCCTGGGGACGAGCGCCTGGATGACGCCAAAAGCCACCAAATACGCCGACCCTGCAATGAGGAAAACGGGAACGTAGTTGCCATGGGTGACTTGAAGAATGACACCGATGAAGACTCCGAAGAACATCATCGCAACCGATCCCCCGCACGCGCCGATGCCCACGACCGAGGCCACTGCCCGCCTGGGGAACACATCGGAAACCAGGGTGAAGAGGTTCGCGGACCAGGCTTGATGAGCCGCAGTCGCCAGGCTGATGAGGGCGACCGCTTGCCATAGAGTATGGACCCTGCCAACAAAGACGATGGGCACAACGGCCAAAGCATAGAGGAACATGGCCGTCTTCCGAGCCCTGTTCAGGCTCCAGCCCATACTTACAAATTTGGCTGGAAGCCAGCCGCCAAAGACGCTGCCGATCGTGCATACGTTGTAGATCACAAGCAAGGGCAGCCCCATTTTGGTGACGGTGAGGCCGTATTTTGCATTGAGAAATCCGGGAAGCCAGTAAAGGTAAAACCACCAGATGGGGTCAGTCAGGACTTTGCCAAGCACGAACGCCCAGGTCTGGCGGTGGGGCAGAAGACGGGACCACGGGATCCTGGTAATCGGCTCCGGAGGGTCGCTGTTGATATAGGCGAGCTCGGTTGGGGAAAGGCGAGGGGCATTTTGCGGGGATGTGTACGTGCTTAGCCACAGCACCAGCCACAGGGCCGCGAAGCCGCTGGTGGCGACGAACGCCCACTGCCAGGCGAAACGATACAGGATGAAGCCAATGATGAAGGGAGCGACGGTGGCGCCGATATTGGTGCCCGAGTTGAAGATTCCCGTCGCCAGGGCGCGCTCTTTCTTGGGAAACCACTCGGCCGTCGCCTTGATCGCAGCGGGAAAATTACCTGCCTCGCCCAGGCCAAGGACGAAGCGCGCAATGCCGAAGCCGATGACGGCGCCCGAGAGCTTGCCCAGGTCGGCGACCCATGCACTTGAATGCAACATGGGGATGTGTGCAAGCAGATCCGCAAGCCATCCCACGCCGAGTCGCAGCGGCCCGGAAACGGACCGGAAACTGACCAAAGCATGGCTCATCGATGCCAGGGTCCAGACGCTGAGGGCGACGGCGTAACCGATCTTGGTCCCCACCCGGTCAATGAAAGGACCCGCGATCAGCAATCCAATCGCATAGGCCGCGGAGAAAATCGCAACCATGCCAGCAAACTGAATCTCGGTGAGGCCTATGCCATGGACCGGATTCTGAAGGGTCGGCTTGAGCAGCGCCAGAACCTGGCGGTCCATGTAATTCAGAGTGGTCGCGAAGAAGAGAAGCCCGCAGATTCGCCAACGATATCTCCCGATGCCACTGCCGCTGGCGGCGGGCGTCCTGACGTTAACCGCTGCATCGGCTATCGCGGATTCGGGCGGGGATTTCATGACAGACCATCATACCCGTCATGGCCGCGGATGGGTCCTCGGCGCCGCTCTGAGGTACTATCCTAGCGACATTACCTTCACGTTGAGCCTTAGCAGTCATGCCGGCAAAAGCAATTGAGGTTGTGCCCTCGCAAGAGAAAACGATGTCAGATCCTGAGCCTGGGCTGCGGCGGCAGGTCATGTCCTATAGTCCCAACATAATGCTCGTCCGGCACACAATCAAGAAGGGTTGGGTTGGTACCAGGCATAGCCATCCGCAGCAGCAGATGGTGTATATCATCCGCGGCCATCTCACTTTCGCCCATCCCGGCGGTTCCTTCGAGGCGCTGGCGGGGGACAGCTTTCTGGTTCCGGGCAACGTTGAACACCAGGCATCGGCACGAGAGGACTCCGAGGTTCTGGACGTCTTCACTCCTTATCGCGAAGACTACGCGAACCCTCGCTGACCCGGTCGCCATGACTTGCCGGTTGACTGACGACCAGCATGCGCACAAGACCCGTGCTTCTGTTCAATGCCTGATGCTGTTGGCCGGGAGAGATCTCGAGGCCTTCACCGGTTTGAAGAACGAAATCGCGATGGTCGACTTCGAGGGTCAACTCACCTTCCAGGACGAAGAAGAACTGTCGTGAATGAACGTGCGCGTGGCGCACCTCGCTCGTACCTGGCGGCATGAGTTCTTCAATAACGCTTAGTTCGGGCGTCCTGACCAGATGCCAGCCGTCGCAATCTGCTCCCTGAGGCCCGCCCCATTTGTAGTGCCCGGCCGACTGTACGCTGACGATTTGTGTGGGCATTGGCCTCCGTTCGGGCTGGGTCAGAGTGACATCTCCATGAAGACATTTGCGCGCGTATATGGCATGGGCGGAAGGCGCTCTGGCGCCACATGTTGAAAGCCGATGGACTCATATAGATGCACGGCGTCCTGCAGTTTGCTGTTGCTACCCAAAAACAAAGACGCCGCCCCCATCGCCTTCGCCCCGGCTACCGCGTGCTCGAGTAATCGACGACCGATGCCAAGGCCTCGTAAGTGGGGTGAAACTGCCATTTTCGACAGCTCATAGATACGGTTGCCCATGGGAACCAACGCCACGCAGCCAACCGCCTCGTGACCCATGTAGGCCATGAAGATGTGGCCGCCCTTCAGAAAATGGTGGTTCTCAGGATCATTGAGAACTTCCCGGTCCTTCTTTTCCAGGGTGAAATAGCGGGTGATCCACTCTTCGTTCAGGGTTCTGAATGCGGTCGCATCGTCACCAGGCTGAAGCGGTCGAATCTCAATCTCCGGCGGCTTCGTGCCGCATTTCCTATCGCTCATCGTGCATCGTCGTTATCCATTTTTATTCCATATCAGCAGTTTGACTCATTCATTTATTACGTCCAATATCTTGTTCAGCAGTATTATGATGTTTTGCATATGGATCGCGACATTGAGTTGCGGCACCTGCGCTACTTTGTTACGGTTGCAGAAGAGCTGCACTTTGGCCGTGCGGCACGAGCGGCTCCACCTGTCCCAACCGCCCCTGTCCCAGCAAATTCGCAAGCTGGAAGAATCTGCTTGGATTCCCACTCCTCACCCGAACCTCCCGGTCCGTCAGCCTTACCAACTGCCGGCGAGGCATTTCTGCAGCGGGCACGCCGCACACTGCGGAATGTCCAGCGGGACATCGACGAGACCCGCAGCATCGGCCGCGGCGACGTCGGCACTCTTCATATCGGCTTTATCGGGTCAGCCATGTTGACCACATTGCCTAGATCTTTCGTCCTATCGTGAGACTTATCCGCTGGTCAGCTGCATTTGCACGAATCTTTTACTGCCATGGTCACCGAGGGACTGGAAAACGGCACTCTCGACGCCGGCATTTTGAGAGACGGTGACCCGATAGAAGGCCTAAACGTTACGACCATCCTCTCCGAGCCTTTCGTCGCCGTGCTGCCTGCAACCCATCCCTGCGCTAAGCAGAAGAGCATCTCTCCCGCTTTACTGCGTGACCAACCGTTCGTCTACTATCCGCGGAGCGCGGGCGCTCGCGCCTTATGAGAAGCCGCTGACCCTTTGTGAAGCCCATGGCTTTCGTCCCCAGATTGTCCAGGAAGCATCTCACTGGCTTACCATCCTGCGTCTGATCGCCGCCGGACTTGGAGTGACTATCGCCCCCGATTGTGTCCGCCGCATCGCTTCGGCCGAAGTCGCTTGCCTCTCGCTGCGCGGAGCGAGGCGGTCAGCAACATCGAGCTCGCCTGGCGGCTGGAGAATCACGTCCTATCGTCGAGCGGTTCAAACAAATTGCCAAGAGCACCCGAAACCGGAGGTGACATGAGCCTCCCGCAGAGCGGAACGACGGGGATGGGGAACTTATTTACCGTCACGCGAGCGTGAAGGTAAGATGACCACAAATATAAGGAGCACTCGCATGGGCCGGAGTTTTTTTTCAAGCGCATGTATAGCAGTGCTGCTGAGCGGCGCCGCCGCGCTCCAGGCGCAGACTGATGTGCGCACTCTGGAAACTACCTTTGTTGCGCCCCCTGACGATGCCCGGGTGATGATGCGCTGGTGGTGGTTCGGGCCCGCGGTGACCAAGCCGGAGCTGGCGCGCGAGCTGCGAGCAGATGAAGGCAGGAGGATTTGGCGGCTTTGAGATTCAGCCGGTGTATCCGCTCGAGCTGGATGATCCGCAGACGGATTTCGCAATCTGCCCTACCTCTCTGACGAATTTCTCGATGACGTGCGCTTCGTCGAATAACCAGGCGCAGAGGCTGGATATGCGCGCCGACCTTACGCTATCGCAGCGGCTGGCCCTACGGCGGTCCGCATACGCCGGTCACCGAAGCTGCCGGGCAGCTGCGCTGGTCCGGACCGCCGTGGCCGCAAGGAACCAGATCCGTTGCCGTGCCTCACTCGAGCAATGGGGAAAGTCTTATCGGCGTGTTTCTTGCCAGGCGCGACTGGCGAAAGGCGACGCAGGGCAATGCCTACGATGCTAGCCGCTGCCCGCCAGTCAGACGGCCTGCGCATCGACTTTGCCCGCCGGCGCCGGCGAGCGGCCACGTTGTGTTGTCGTTTGTCTCCAGCCGCACGGGCCAGCAGGTGAAACGGGCGGCAGTGGGCGCCGATGGTTTTGTGCTGGACCACTTCTCGCGCGAAGCGATTGAGGATCACCTTCACGATGTCGGCAGACAAGCTGATGACGGCTTTTGGCGATCATCCTCCTTACTCCGTTTTCAGCGACTGCTGGAAGTTTACGGCGTCGGACTGGACGCCCGGCTTTGCTGGACGAATTTCGCAAGCGCCGCGGTTATGATCTGTTGCCGCACCTGCCTGAGCTGGTTGACGATTTCGCGCCGGATAAGAGGCGTTGCGGTGCGGCACGACTGGGGCGAGACGCTGACGGAGCTGATCGACGAGAATTATCTGAAGCCGATCAACGCGTGGGCCACGCGCATCACACGCTCTTCCGCTCCCAGACCTATGGCGATCCTGCTGTCTCGCTGTCGAGTAACGCGCTTGTGGACCTGCCCGAAGGCGAGAGGCCCGCAGTGGCGGCAGTTTTCCGATACGCGCTGGGCGACCTCAGCCAGTCACGTCTACGGGCGCCCGGTCACTTCTTCGGAAACATGGACGTGGCTGCATTCGCCTGCATTTCGCGCCACGCCGCTCGATATGAAGGCCGAGGCGGACCGCTTCTTTCTGCAGGGCATCAATCAGCTGATAGGCCATGGCTGGCCGTATTCGCCGCCTTCCGCGGGCGAGCCGGGCTGGCGCTTCTATGCTGCCGGAGCTTTCAACGCGCATAATCCATGGTGGATCGTGATGCCGGATGTTACGCGCTATCTGCAGCGTGTGAGCTGGATTCTGCGCCAGGGCGAACCGGCCAACCAGGTTGCTGTTTACCTGCCGGAGGACGACGCCTGGGCCGCGTTTACACCGGGCAAGGTTTCGCTCACCGAGCTCATGCCGCGATGGATCACGCCCGCGCTGACGCAGGCCATTGAAGATGGAGGATACAACTTCGATTACATAGACAGCGCCGCGATCGCGGCCCGCGGTATCCATTACCCAGTGCTGATTCTGCCGAATGTGGATCGCATCTCTCCGGCTACGCTGGCGCGCATCGCCGAGTACCAGCAGCACGGCGGCAAGGTCATCGCCGTGGGACACCTGCCGGCACATGCTCCGGGGCTGCAGGAGGGAATGCAGGCCTCGGCGCAGGTTGCTGCGGCCGCGGCCGCGCTCTTCAGCACGTCCGGTGGCAACGCGCAGTTTATTGCCCAATGTTGCCCAGCTTCAACAGGCGCTACAGCACACGCTGCCGCCAGACATGCAGCTGTCTACGTCCGCGTCTGGGTCCTCGCCTGGGCCCGCTCCCGCGCTTGGCTTCATCCATCGCAGGCTGGCGGGTGCGGACCTCTACTTTGTCGCAAACACCGGCAACACCCCGGTACACACGAAGGCGCACTTCGGCGCCGCACGTGGTTCCGGTGAATGGCTTGACGCGGACACGGGCGAGGCTCGCGAGATGAAAATGAATGGCGGCGAAGTGGAATTGAACCTGGCGCCTTATGAGTCGCGCATTATGCTGCTGCACGACGGCATAGCAAAGCGTCCCGGCGAGTGCAGGAGAAGACGCTGCGGGCAGCTCCCAACTACGTAGCCGACCTGAGCCGCGGGTGGCAGGTGCGCTTTGACGGAAATGGCGTAGAGGAGCAAATGGCCGAATTGACCTCCTGGACGGAGAAGCCGGAGACCCTCTATTACTCGGGCATTGCGAACTATCGCAGGCGGGTCGAGCTGCCGCCGTCATACCCGCGCAATTCGCGGCTGATCCTCAGCTTCGGCGTAGGGAAACCGCTCCCTGAGCCGGCGGGAAGCGCGGATCATCCTGGCATGCAGGCGCTACTCGACCCGCCTGTTCGTGACGCGGCGGTCATCTATGTCAACGGCAAACGAGCAGGCTCGCTATGGCACGCCCCCTACGAACTGGATATTACCTCCCTGCTCAAGCCGGGCAACAATGCCTTGGAAGTGCGCGTGGCGAACACCGCGATCAACCGGCTCTCCGGTGAGGCCCCGCCGGACTACCAGCTGCTCTGGGCGCGCTATGGACGCCGGTTTGATCCGCAGGATATGAATAATCTGCAGCCGCTTCCTTCCGGACTTCTGGGTAAGGTCGAGCTGATCAGCAGAAGCACTCAATGAGCCAGCATGTGCTTGTCGAGCATACGGATATTTCGGTCAACGATGGTGCGCTCTGCCTAAAGGCAGGTCGCGACTCGGATGGCCTCCGCGTGGCGCGCCCGAACAACTCAGGACACTAGTCTGCATTTCTCCCCACGATTCCCAGGATGACAGCGGGGCTATTTCCTACTGCGCGGCACCACCAAGGGCCGCCTGTGCGGCTGCAGTCCGAATATCCCTGATCTCGAGAATATGTTTCGGGTAGCCACGCCGGGCGACCATCAGCATAGCCTGTCCAATTTCCTCCGTGGTCAGGACGTGATTGGGAAAGATGCGCCGGAGCAGGGGCAGCAGTGGTTTGGCGATGGCGTAGAAGGCTTGATAGACGGCGGCCTTCGGTCTCTCTCCGTGCATCGGCTGAATCAGGCCAGGGCGAAACATGTAAGCGGCGGCAAACGGCAAGCGCAGGAGCGCGTTTTCCGTTCTTCCTTTGACCCGCGCCCACATGCTCCTGCCCTGCTCTGTGCTGTCGGTGCCCGCACCCGAGACGTAGAAGAATTTCATCTGCGGGTTGAGCCGGCATAGCGTCTCCGCAGCAGCCATGGTGATGCCGTAGGTTATGCGCTCGTACTCTTCTGCTTTCATTCCCGCGGAAGAGACGCCGAGTGAAAAGAAGCAGGCATCGAAGCCGGAGAGTTCGGCCTCGATCTCCGCGTAGTGCGATAAGTCGCGATGCACGGATCTCGCGCAATTTGGGGTGATGGATGCCGGTGGGGCTTCGGCCGACTGTCTGCACCCGTTCCACATCCGGGTCGAGAAGACACTCCCGCAACACACCCTGCCCCACCATTCCAGTCGCACCAAAGACCAAGACCTTCATGGCTTATGCTTCTCGCTTCACGGGAAAAGTAACTGTCTCGGGGGTTTGATCCTGGCCGGCCATTTTACTCCGGTGAGCTGCTCTGAGACTTCCCATAGCTTCCGCGCCACAGCCTCATCCTTTGCCTGGGGAAAGACTTTGGCGGGCGCAACCGGCCCTTTCAGTTCATAGAAGCCGTTCGGTCCGTAGTAGCCGTTCGGCGCCGCCTCGGGAGAAGTCGCCGCGAAGAGTGTGGGCAGAGCTCCGGCGGCGGCGGAGTGGCTCATGAAGGATCCAAGGACCTTCATCCCTACTCCTTTCAGGCCGCCGGTGCCCGGTCCGTTGGGGATCAGCTCGGTGCGCGCGTATCCCGGATGCGCCGCGTTGCTCATCAGTCCCCATCCATAGGCATCACTGCGGCGCTGGAGCTCGAAGGTGAATAGCAGATTCGCCAACTTCGATTGCTGGTAGGCAGCCCAGGAGTTGTACTTGCGCTCGGCCTGCAGATTGGCGAAATCGATTTTGCCGCCGCGATGCGCCAGGCTGCTCACATTCACCACTCGCGGCGCTTGGGCTTTGCGCAGCAACGGCAGCAGCAAGGCGGTAAGAGCAAAGTGGCTAAGATGATTGGTTCCGAATTGCAGCTCGAAGCCGTCTTCGGTCAGGCGCCTGGTGGGCAGATCCATGACGCCGGCGTTGTTGATCAACAGATCCAATGGCCGGCCGTTGGCGAGCATGCTTTGCGGCAAATGCGCGGATGGACGCGAGGCTGGCCAGATCGAGCATGGCGAAGCGTACCTTGGCGGAAGGCACAGCGCGCTTGATCTGCTCGATCGCGACGCGGCCCTTCTCCGCATTTCTGCCGGTCACCAGAACTTCGGCTCCGGCACGCGCCAAGGCGAGCGCGGTTTCGTATCCAAGTCCTCCGGTAGCCCCGGTCACGACCGCGAGCTTGCCGCTCTGGGATGGTATATCTGCGACTGACCATGGATTCATTGCTGGGCTCCTTCTCGTTTATATGAGTGATTGCTCGCTCATTCTGATTCACAGAAAACTATTTCTTGCGCGTAACCGCAGCCCACAGCATCTCAAAGCCTTGCTTGCGATACATCTCCGCTTGTTTTGGGTCCCGCCGCATAAAGTCCATCGTTGTATCCGCCAGCGCGCTCATGGCCGCGGCGATAACCGCTCCAGACCGCCATCTGCTGCAAAACCTTCTGCTGCATAGGATTTGCGATTCCCCATTCCGTGCACTCATTAATCACTGGGGCTTGAGCGCCTTTGCGTAGATCGAAGAAAATATCGCTTAGGGAAGGGGTGCGATCGTCTTTGCCATCTGCTGTTGCAGATAGTACGTGGAGAACAGCATCAGCAAACCCACGAATAGGGAATAGCCAGCAACCACGGCTAGAGCGGTCCGTTCATCCTGGCCGGCGACCAGAACCAGGAGTGCGCTGAAAGCTACGGACAAACCGGCGAGAATATACACCCCAACCTGGTCCCCTGGCGTGCCCTTCCAGTACCGGGCGAGGAAGACTTTTCCGACCCCGAGCAGGAGCGAATAAAGCGCGAGGAAATTGCAGAGCAGCCGAACGGTCGACCGTGCATCGAGCAACAAGAAGACGCTGCTTGCAGCAGCCGCGGTGCTCACAATCAGAAGCCATCTAAGCTTGGACGCCTTTTGAGAACCAAGACCTGCGGCGCAAATCCAATCCAACACGGCGATCAAGCGCAGAGACTCCGCGACCAACACCATAGCCAGAGCGTATCCAAACTCAACGTAGAACCGGTTGGTCATCGCCGCACGAATGTAGAAGAGCTCCAACCCAAGCGCTACCATCGCGACGCCGTGCATGATCATGAGCCACGCGCGGGTAGCCTCCTTTAGCCTTATCATGTCGCCTTACCTGCCAGTTTAATGATGGCATGGATTTGCCGCGATTGGCGGTCACAGAGCGGCTGGGCGCTCATGAACGAAGGTCTCAGGAGTACCGTCTTCAGGATTAACGAAGATGACATCCTTGGGCTCCCGCCTGGGTGTATCAACCGACAGGAAGACGATTGGTCCTTCGAGAATGTCGGGCAGTGAGTGGACGGTTCCGCGCTTGAAAAACAGGAGGTGCCCGGGAGCAAACTCGCCTGCGTTGGAGGGATCGCCCATCCAAAATGTGCCTCTTCCAGACACTACATAGAGGTATTCGTCGCAGGTTGCATGATAGTGCGCCGGGGTGCCTCGATAGACGCGGAAGACGCGGGCGCTGGCTGCATCCTCACGGGTCAGGTACGTGTCCAGGAGCATGGTATCGGCGGTTTCGGGAAAGGACTTTGCAATCTCACTCACATTGAAACGAGCGAAGGCGGGCCTGTTCTCTTGCGGATCCATAGAAAGAGCCTCTCAGAGATTAGAGATGCTGGTGGTCTTCTTCGCGCATTTTTATTATTGGCGTGAGCGAGAAACTGGACGGAACGTCACCAATCCGATCGCCTACAGGAATAGCCAAGCGCTCCGAAGAGCTCTGAATGACTAGATGGCAGGTCCCTCACGGCTAAACAGGCTGCGGAACCCTCCGTTTCGAAGGGTACGGGCTTCAGCCGTACATAAAGGAAGCAAGAACAAGGCCCCTAGGGCAGCTTTTGGATCGAGGTGTTCTGAAAAGCATTCCCTCAGGCCTAAAGGCCCAATGATTCTGTTCGGTCTACGTACGGGCTGAAGCCCGTACCCTTCATTGATAGTGTTTCTCCGCATCCTGTAAAGCCGCGCTAATTCTGCGGCCTTTATGGACGGCCTGAAGGCCGTTCCCTTCAAAGACCGGACTTAATTCATAGGTTTCCTTATACAGGGCATAAGACGCGCCGCGGGTACAAATTAAAATCCTTGGGGAACGACCTTGCCACGTGACCTCAGGCGGTCCGCACGGACTCGTGGTGACACTTCCTGGCGGCGATAATGGTGAGCACGGCAAAAATCGCCATGACTGCGATCTGAGCGATCAGGAAGGGCGGCTCTTTCTCGGTCGGGGCAGCCGCTTTCAAAGCCGGCACCTTGAGGAAAGCCTGCACTACCAAAACGAAAACATTCAGGTAGAGGGCAAGCATGGCAGAGACAACATAGACCCGCCCCCAAGCACCGCGCATGTGAAGCGGGTAGCGCGCGAGGATCGCAACCGCGAGCACCACCAGAGAGAGGATGCCGACCACATGGGACGGCAAGAGGTGATGGAAGGGAAAGAGGAACCCAGTCAAGCTCGTCAAAACAGTAAACGCCAGGAAGATCGCGTTCCAGATGTCGAGTCGTTTCCCGGCAAGAAACCCGTAAACGACAATGAATCCAGAGGCGATTCCCACCAAGCTCAACACGACGTGGAGGAGGGTGAAGGTCGATAGCGTCATGCCCAAGATCATGGGTCAGTCCTTTCAGAACCAGGATGTCAGATCCGCTACAGAGGGGTACCAAGGGTACTAACAAACTATCAGAAGTGGATATTCAACCGCAGGCTTTTCTCAGCAGGAAACAGAGAAGGCTACGCGAATCCGATCGATGCCCGAGCAACATCTCAAGCAACTGGCAACGAAGTTTGCCCGGCGAAACCGCGTTGTCACAAAGTCCTTAGAACGCGGCACGGATTACCAACCGCCAGCACGCCGGCGGGGAGGTCTCGCGTAACCACGCTGCCTGCGCCGACCACAGTATTTTCCCCAATGGTTACGCCGGGACAAACAATTGCCCCACCACCAAGCCAAACTCCATCCTCGATTGCTACCGGAAGCGCGAACTCTACCCCCGAGCGCCGCACCGCGGCTTCCAGTGGATGGGTGGCCGTATAGATCTGGACTCTCGGAGCGATCTGCACCTCGCGCCCGATGGTGATCCGATTGCAATCGAGAAAGACACAGTCGTAGTTGATAAACGTGTTTGCACCGATCGCGATATTGCGCCCGTAATCGCACCGGAACCATGGCTTGAGCACCGCGCCAGTTGCAAAGGAATCGAACAGCTCCACCAGCAATGTGCGCCGCTCCTCGGCGGCATCGGGCCGAGTCGCATTGAAGCGAAAGAGCAAATCCTGCGCCCGCAGGTCCTCGGCAACGAGCTCGGGGTCGCTGGCCAGGTATAATTCGCGTGCCAACATCTTTGCCTTCTGACCTGTTGGTGCTGTCATTTGCCTTCTCTCTCCACAAAGATACAAAGCAATCGAAAATGCTCTGTTCTCGATCTCACTTATGGTAAGTGAATCGACCGCAGCGGCACGACAGTCTCCGTTTGGACGCATCCTTATCAGGCCAAGTATGATGCGGAGGATGTCCAGCCTCCGAGACTTCGACTGACCGATTCTCCCAAGTGAGCCGGTCAGACGCAAGCACATCCAGGTGCGAGGCATTGTGCAGGGCGTGGGGTTTCGTCCGTTCGTTTACAAGCTGGCCAACGTCTCTGGGGCTGACTGGGTATGTCTTCAACTCATCCTCTGGCGTAACCATCGAGATCGAAGGCGGCGGATCGGCGGTCGATGAGTTTCTGCAGGACGCTGAAGGACGATCCTCCGCAGCTGGCGGAGATCACCCAGATCACCGTCTCCGAAATCGAAGTCCAGGGAGAGCGCAGGCTTTTCTATCCTGGGCAGCCGGGAGGAGGCCGGCGAATTTGCGCTGGTCTCTCCCGACGCGGGCACCTGCGACGCTTGCTGGCGCGATTTCGGAGATCCGGCAAACCGGCGCTACGGATATCCGTTCACCAATTGCACCCATTGCGGCCCGCGCTACACCATCATCCGCGACATACCTTATGACCGCGCGACCACCACCATGTCGGCCTTCACCATGTGCGCTGACTGCCAGGCGGAATATGAAGATCCCGAGCGACCGGCGCTTTCATGCCCAGCCCAATGCCTGCGCGGTTTGCGGACCGTCGCTGGCCCTGGTGGAGACGCGGCGCCCAGCGGCCGTTCGACGGATCGTGTCGTTTTCGGACAAGGATTCGCTGGCGATCATTCGCCAGGCACGCGGCGCTGCTGCGCGCAGGGCAAGATCCTTGCGGTCAAGGGGCTGGGCGGCTTTCTGCTGGCCTGCGATGCGACCAACGATGCGGCGGTCGCGGAGTTGCGAAGACGCAAGCGGCGTCCGCACAAGCCCTTCGCGCTGATGGTGCGCGATCTCGCGGCGGCCAGGAAGCTGTGCGAGCTATCGGCGGAGGACGAAGCCGCGCTGCTGCATCCGCGGCGGCCCATCGTCGTTCTTCCGCGGCTGCCCGGTGCGAGCTCGCTCTCCGGGCATTGCTCCGGGAGACAACACCCTGGGCGTGATGCTGCCCTACACGCCGCTGCACTATCTGCTATTCAGCGATTCGCCGGAGATGGAGTCCGAGTGGGCTGCCCTGGTGATGACCAGCGGCAATCTGAGCGAGGAGCCGATCGTGGTCAGCAACCACGAGGCGATGCTGCAGCTGGGCGGCGTCGCGGACTGGTTCCTGCTGCACAACCGCGACATTGCCACCCGAGTGGATGATTCCGTCGTGCGCACCTTCGAGGGACGGGAACGGGTGCTGCGCCGCTCCCGCGGGTTTGTGCCCCAGACCATCGATCTGGGAATCGAGTTGGAAGAGGTGCTGGCGTTTGGTGGGGAGCTGAAAAACACTTTCTGCCTGACCAAAGGCCGTTACGCGATCCTGAGCCAGCATATCGGCGATCTTGAGAATTACGAGACCATGCGGTTCTTCGAGGAGACGCTTGACCAGCCTGAAACATGTTTTTAAGGTTGTGCCGCGCGCCGCTGCCTACGATCTGCATCCCGGGTATATGAGCACGCGCATGGCCATGGCTTCAGGGATCGAGCGCAAGATCGGCGTGCAGCATCACCATGCGCACATCGCCAGTTGCATGGCGGAAAACCATCTGCGCGGCCGGTTCTCGGCGTGGCCCTGGATGGCACCGGATTTGGGACCGACGGCAGGATCTGGGGCGGCGAATTTCTGGTTGCGGATTTTGCCGGCTTCACCCGGCGGGCCCATCTGCGCAATGTCTTGCTTCCCGGCGGCGACGCGGCGGTGCGGCAGCCGTGGCGCATGGCGCTCAGCTACCTGCGAGATGCCTTTGGGCAGCAGATACCCGACCGAGCTGCAGTGCTTCCAAGGTATAGATGAGAAGCAGGTTGCGCTGGTGGACACCATGCTCGCCCGGCGCATTCAGACGGTGGAGACCTCGTCCTGCGGGCGGCTCTTCGATGCCGTCGCGGCGCTGTTGGGCGTGGCTTCGGAAGTGACCTTCGAGGGCCAGGCTGCCATTGCCCTGGAAGCAGCGGCAGAACCGGGGATCGACGAGCGCTACGACTTCGAGATAGAGGAGGGCGAGCCGGCTGATCCTCGACTTCCGGCCGGTCATCGTCGGCGATCGTGAAGGATATTTCTTCGGGCCGGCGAGTGGGCGAGATTTCCGCGCGTTTTCACAACACTTTGAGCGCGGCCATCGGCGAAGTGTGCAGCCGCATCGGTGCAAGCGACGCGGTGGACCGGGTTTGCCTGAGCGGCGGGAGCTTCCAGAACCTGTACCTTCTGGGCCGGACGGTGGTAGAGTTGCGGCGTCGCGGCTTTGAGGTGTTTCTGCACGCCCAAGTTCCGGCCAACGACGGCGGCCTTTCGCTGGGGCAGGCCATGATCGCGAACCAGCGTTTGCGCGAAGGAGAATGACATGTGCCTGGCTATACCCGGCAAGGTGGTAGAGACATTCGACCAGCGCGGCATGCGCATGGCCAAGGTCCAGTTCGGCGGCATTGTGCGCGAGGCCTGCCTGGAATACGTGCCGGAGACGCAGGTTGGCGAGTATGTGCTGGTGCATGTTGGCTTTGCCATCAGCCGGATCGATGAAGCAGAGGCCGAGCGCACCTACCAGGCGCTGAGGGATCTGGATCAACTCACCGAACTGGAGTCGCCCGTGGTGGAGGAAATGGAACCCGGAGGTTATCGACAATGAAATACCTTGATGAGTACCGCGACGGTGACGTTGCCAAAAAGATTGTGGGCGAGATGCGCCGCATTCAGACGCGTCCCTGGGTGCTGATGGAGGTTTGCGGCGGGCAAACGCACTCCATCGTCAAGAACGGAATCGATCATCTGCTGCCTGAGGGCGTGGAGCTGGTTCATGGGCCGGGCTGCCCGGTTTGCGTAACGCCGCTGGAAATGATCGACAAAGCCCACGCCATTGCGCGGCAGCCGAATGTTATCTTCTGCTCCTTCGGCGACATGTTGCGCGTGCCCGGCTCGGATGGCGACCTGTTCACCATCAAGTCACAGGGTGGCGATGTGCGGGTTGTCTACTCGCCGCTCGATTGCCTGAAGATCGCGCGGGCCAACCCGGACAAACAGGTGGTCTTTTTTGCCATCGGCTTTGAGACCACGGCTCCGGCCAACGCCATGCTGGCGTGGCGCGCGCGCGAAGAGCAGGTGAACAATGTATCGCTGCTGGTTTCGCATGTGCTGGTTCCGCCGGCGCTGGAGGCCATTCTGCAATCGCCCGATAACCGGGTGCAGGGCTTTCTCGGGCCGGGCCACGTATGCGCGGTGATGGGGTATCAGCGAATACGATCCCATCAGCGCTCGCTACCATGTGCCCATTGTGGTCACGGGTTTTGAGCCGCTCGATATCTTGCACGGCACGCTGATGACGCTGCAGCAGCTGGAACAAGGCCGGGCGGTGGTGGAAAACCAATACTCGCGCGTTCTCGGCCGCGACGGCAATCTGCCGGCGCAGAAGCTGGTCAATCGCGTCTTCGAAGTGGCTGATCGCAAGTGGCGCGGCATCGGCACCATCCCCATGAGCGGCTTCCACCTGCGCGATGAGTTCGCCCAGCACGATGCGGAGAAGTTATTCGACGTGGCGGAGATCGCCACGCTCGAGCCGGAGATATGCATCAGCGGCCAGATCCTGCGGGGCATCAAGAAGCCGCACGATTGCCCGGCGTTCGGCACGCTGTGCACGCCGCAGCGTCCGCTGGGAGCGACGATGGTATCGGCCGAGGGAGCTTGCGCTGCGTACTACGCCTATGGGCGGCATCTGAAACCGCAGGGCACGCAGATGCGGTCGCCAACTCGCAGTGCTGACGCACGCCAATGGCTAGTTCTCAGATATCCGCCATGGACGAGCTCTGAGATATCGACCGGACGAGGACAGACCGACCGAAGATCTGCGTCTCCGGTGTTTGGGTCTTGTCCGTTGCCTATCTTTCAGCATCACGCAGATCGTGCTGGGGCATGGCAGCGGCGGCAAGCTTACTGCCGATCTGATCGACCAGATCTTTCTGCCTGCATTTCAGAAATCCCGTTTTGGACAAGCTCGATGACCAGGCAGTGGTCACGATCGGCGGCGCTCGCCTGGCTTTTACCACGGACTCCTTTGTGGTCACCCCGATCTTTTTTCCTGGCGGCGACATTGGGCGGCTGGCCGTGCATGGAACGGTGAACGATCTGGCGATGAGCGGCGCGCGCCCGCTCTATCTCTCCGCTGCCTTCATCCTCGAGGAAGGCCTGGCGGTCGACGATCTGCGGCGTGTGGTGGAGTCCATGCGCGCGGCCGCCGCGGAGGCCGGGGTACAGTTTGTGACCGGCGACACCAAGGTTGTCAATCGCGGCAAGGGCGACCAGATATTTATTACCACCACGGGCATCGGCGTGATTGAGAGCGGCGTGAACATCTCGGCAGACCGCGCCCGGCCGGGCGACCAGATCATTCTGAGTGGCTATATCGGCGACCACGGAATGGCCATCATGTCGCAGCGGGAAGGCCTTGAATTTGAAGGCGCCATCGCGAGCGATTGTGCCTCGCTGAACGGCCTGGTGGCCGCCATGCTGAGCACTCCGCCAGCAGGCGGGATGGAGTTCATCCACTGCCTGCGCGATCCCACGCGCGGCGGCGCAGCCACCACGCTTGAACGAAATCGCCAAGCGCGCCGGGGTGGGAATGGTTTTGCGAGAACAATCGATTCCCGTGCGCGAGTCGGTAAAGGGCGCATGCGAAGTGCTGGGGCTGGATCCGCTCTACGTCGCCAACGAGGGAAAGCTGCTGGCCATCGTTGCACCGGAGATGGCGCAAGCCGTGCTTGCGGCAGATGCAACAGCACGAGCTTGGGCCGCGATGCCGCCATCATCGGAGAGGTCGTCGCCGAACATCCAGGCATGGTGCTGATGAAGACGCAGATCGGCGGAACCCGCGTGCTGGATGTGATGTTCGGTGAGCAGTTGCCTCGCATCTGCTGATTTATTTTACCGGCATGCGGATGCCTGTGATGCAAATCGGGGAATATCTCGATGCCAGTGAATGTGACTTCAGCTGTGAACGAGCGTTTGACAGTGATGCTGCCTGGGCGTAGTTTTCACCGGTCGGCAATTTCACGGGAACTCGTGGCGTGAAATGTTCGCTTTCCAGGTGACAGGCTTGCCCTGCTTCTACCAACCCGATTCATCGCTCCCAGCATCACAAGCAGTATGCGTGTCTCGCGCGTCCATCTTGTGGGCTTCGCTGGTATTTCCATCCGCGTAGCGCATCGTCTTCGTAAGTCTTAAGGCTGAAGGAGAATTTCATGGCTGAAAAGGTAAGCAGCATCACCAAAGCTCCCGCCGTCTCTGATGTTCACATTCTCTGGATCACAGCCGGTCTCAGTTGCGACGGCGATAGCGTTTCCGTCACCGCGGCGGAACAGCCAAGCATCGAAGATGTTCTGCTGGGCGCGATACCCGGGTTGCCCAAGGTTCATCTGCACAACCCTGTTCTCGCCTACGAGAACGGCGATGAATTCATGAAGTTTTTTTACGAAGCAGAGAAGGGCTTGCTCGATCCCTTCGTGCTGGTCGTGGAAGGCTCCATTCCCAACGAGAAGATCAAGAAAGAGGGCTACTGGGCGGCGATGGGCACCAACCCCGATACCGGCCAGCCGATCACTACCTGCGAGTGGATCGATCGCCTGGCGCCCAAGGCGCTGGCCATTATCGGCGCGGGCACGTGCGCCACCTACGGCGGCATCCACGCCATGGCCGGGAACCCGACCGGGTGCATGGGGCTGGCCGATTACCTGGGATGGGACTGGCGCTCCAAGGCCGGTCTGCCGATTGTGAATGTACCTGGCTGCCCGGTGCAGCCGGATAACTTCATGGAAACCGTTCTCTACCTGCTGTACCAGGTGGCGGGCCTGGCGCCGATGATTCCGCTGGACAAGCAGCTGCGGCCCACGTGGCTCTTCGGCAAGACGGTGCACGAGGGTTGCGATCGCGGCTCGTACTACGAGCAGGGCGACTTTGCCACCCACTACGGATCATCGAAGTGCCTGGTAAAGCTGGGCTGCTGGGGACCGGTGGTTGACTGCAATGTAACCAAGCGCGGCTGGATGCGCGGCATCGGCGGCTGCCCCAATGTGGGCGGCATCTGCATCGGATGCACCATGCCGGGATTCCCGGATAAGTTCATGCCCTTCATGGACGAACCGCCGGGGGCGAAGCTTTCCACGAACATCATTGGCACCTATGGCCGCTTCATCCGCACCATGCGCGGTATCACCAACACCACGGTGAACAAAGAACCGAAGTGGCGGCATCCCGGGCGGCAACTGACCACTGGCTACCGGCCGACAACTTACTAAACTGCGCTTCGCTCGAAACGGACAACAATTCAACCGAAAGGACACATCCATGGCGACTTATCCCGAGACGATATCTGAGGTCGATAAGAAGAAGCGCAACCTGGTCGAGATGAACTGGGATCCGATTACGCGGATCGTGGGCAGCCTCGGCATCTTCACCAAGATCGACTTCGCCAACCGGGAAGTCGCCGAGTGCCACAGCACATCCTCCATCTTTCGCGGCTACAGCATTTTCATGAAGGGCAAAGACCCGCGCGATGCCCACTTCATCACCAGCCGCATCTGCGGCATCTGCGGCGACAACCACGCCACCTGCGCGGTGTATGCGCAGAACATGGCGTTTGGCGTGAAACCGCCTCCTCTGGCGGAGTGGATCATCAACCTGGGCGAGGCCGCCGAGTACATGTTCGATCACAACATCTTCCAGGACAACCTGGTGGGCGTGGACTTTTGCGAGCAGATGGTGAAGGAGACCAATCCCGGAGTCTGGGCCAAGGCGCAATCCACCGCTTGCCCGAACGGAGACAAACACGGCTTCCGCACCATTGCCGACATCATGACCGCGCTCAATCCCTTTACCGGGACGCTTCTATCGCGAGACGCTGGCCATGAGCCGCATGACGCGCGAGATGTTCTGCCTGATGGAAGGCCGCCACGTGCATCCTTCGACGCTCTACCCGGGCGGAGTGGGCACCGTGGCCACCATCCAGCTATTTACCGACTACCTGGTTCGCCTGATGAAGTATGTCGAGTTCATGAAGAAGGTCGTGCCCCTGCATGATGACCTTTTCGACTTCTTCTATGAGGCGATGCCCGGGTACGAGAAGGTCGGCCTGCGGCGCACCTTGCTGGCGTGTTGGGGATCGTATAACGATCCCGATAGCTGCGACTACACCTACAAGAACATGGCGGAGTGGGGACGCAAGATGTTCGTCACCCCCGGCGTGGTGGTGGACGGAAAGCTGGTCACCAATAGCCTGGTCGACATCAATCTGAATATCAGGATCCTGCTGGGCAGTTCCTACTACGACGACTGGCAGGGCGCAGAGACCTTTGTCGCCAGAGACCCGTTGGGCAATCCAGTGGACAAGCATCACCCCTGGAACCAGACCACCATTCCCCGCCCGCAGAAGCGCGACTTCGGCGGCAACTATACCTGGGTTATGTCTCCGCGCTGGTATGACCAGCGCACCGGCGACCATCTTGCGCTCGACACCGGCGGCGGACCGATTGCACGGCTCTGGTCCACGGCGCTTTCCGGCCTGGTCGATATTGGGTACGTGAAGGCTACCGGCCACAGCGTCCAGATCAATCTTCCCAAGACGGCGATGCTGCCGGAAACCGAGTTCGAGTGGAAGATTCCGCAGTGGAGCAACACGCTGGAGCGGGATCGGGCTCGTACCTACTTCCAGGCTTACGCGGCAGCGACGGCGCTCTACTTTGTAGAGAAGGCGCTGGCGCGAGTTGAACGCCGGCCGCACTTCCACCTGGACTGACTTCAAGGTTCCCGAGGAAGCGATCGGCTGCGGTTTCCACGAGGCGGTTCGTGGAGTGCTGTCCCACCATGTCGTTATCCGCGAAGGCAAGATCGCCAACTACCATCCCTATCCGCCAACGCCGTGGAATGCGAACCCGCGCGATATCTACGGAACTCCTGGTCCTTATGAGGATGCGGTGCAGAACACACCCATCTTCGAAGACAATGGCCCGGAGAATTTCAAGGGCATCGACATCATGCGCACGGTTCGCAGCTTCGATCCATGCCTGCCCTGCGGCGTACATATGTACGTCGGGGACGGCAAGGTGATCGAAGTGAAACACTCACCCATGTTCGGGGCGGCGGGGCCCGAATAATGGCGGCCAGCGCTGAGCAACCGATCGCCGCACCGCGGCGCGGAGAGTTCCGCGCCCAAAGTGAACACGTAGAGAAGCTGGCAGCCAAGCTCGACCAGGCGGGCGACCCGGAGGTTCGGGCCGCCGCGCTGGAGCTGGTTCAGTCCGTGGTTGAGCTGCATGGCGCCGCGTTGCAACGGCTGATCGACAGGTGCCTGGAAACAGCCGAGGGCGAACGGGTGCTCACGTGCGGCGCTCGAAGATAATCTCGTCGCCGGCATGTTCCTGCTCCACTCCCTCCATCCCGACGATATCGAAACCAGGGTTGTGCGCGGTCTCGAGGCGGTCCGGCCCTATCTCAAGTCTCATGGCGGAGACTGCGAGCTGGTCAGCGTGCGCGACGGCATCGTTCGGCTTAAGCTGCACGGCACCTGCGGCAGTTGTCCGTCCTCTTCCCTCACCCTGAAGAACGCGGTGGAAGAGGCGCTCTACGAAGCCGCTCCCGACATTCTGGAAATTGTCGCGGAGAATGCGCCGGCTGAGCCTTCTCCCGCTTCCAACCTTGTCGTTCTGAAATAGAAGGAGAGACACGATGCCGTATCCAGGAGACAACACGAATCAGACCTTCCATCTCTGAGACTACCACTGCGCAAGCCGTCGATCGCATGGAAGACGATGCGACGGGGATCAATGTCGAGACCGCAAGCCGATCGACTCCGCATGCCTCATATGCCACCTGCGAATCAATGTCAGGGAGGAACTGCAGATCCCATCGACTTCACGCACGCTGCCGGTCGAGATGACAAGCCGCACCTCGGCGGCTCGATGGAGACGTGGCCTCAGGTACAGGATCGTGCAGGTATAGCACGGCTGAAGACCGTACCTCGCAAGAGTTGATTGGACAGGACGCAAGGCAGGACACTTCCTTTTCTGAAGCAGATTGCCCGCCAGGCGCTCCGACGGCGGAACGCTGCGAGCTTTGCAGCGCGGCGCTGGCGCCTGTTCACCAGCATCTGCTCGATCCCAAGAAGCGCCAGATTGTGTGCTCGTGCGATGGCTGCGCCGTTCTCTTCTGCGGACAGGCAGGGGCGCACTACCTCCGCGTGCCGCGGCGCATTCGCGCGCTCACTGACTTCCAGATGCCTGACCTGCAGTGGGAATCGCTGATGATTCCCATCAACCTCGCCTTCTTCTATCGCGATAGCGCAGCGGGCAAGGTGAGGGCGATGTATCCCAGCCCCGCCGGGGCGATCGAATCGCTGCTCAGCCTCGAATCCTGGTCAGAGATCGCCGCCGAGCATCCGGCGTTGCAGAAGATGGAGCCGGATGTCGAGACCTTTCTGGTCAACCGCGTGGGCACGCCGGCACAGTACTACATCGTTCCTGTCGATGAGTGCTATCGGCTGGTGGGCTTGATCCGCATGCACTGGCGTGGGCTCTCCGGTGGGACGGAAGTGTGGAAGGAAATCCACCACTTCTTCGCCGACCTGAAGACGCGAAGCGTCGAAGTAAGAGAACCGGCCCATGCCTGAGCTGCATTTCAAGATCGAAGCCGCTGAGGCCGTGCCGCATGCTGCCGCTCCCCTGATTGCCTTGAAGCTGCGCATCACGAATCTGCCGGCAGAGGAGGCGATCCATACGCTGACGCTGCGCTGCCAGGTGCAGATCGAGCCGGCCAAAAGGCGCTATGTTCCCCAGGAGCAGGAGAAGCTGCTCGACCTTTTTGGCACGCCCGAGCGATGGAGCCGCACCGTGAGACCGCTGCTGTGGATGAATACCACGGTGGCGGTCCCGGGCTTTACCGACAATGTGCTCGTCGACCTGCAGCTTCCCTGCACATTTGACTTCAATGTCGCAGCGACCAAGTACTTTCACGCGCTGGATACGGGCGAGATTCCCGTATGCGTGATGTTCAGCGGCACGGTCTTTTACCAGGGTGACGGATGGGGCGCTTCAGGTGGCTCAAGTGCCATGGGACCGCGAAGCCAACTTCCGCCTGCCCATCTCGGTTTGGAAAGAGATGATGGAGATGCACTTTCCGAATACGGCGTGGCTATGCCTGCGGCGTGATGTATTCGAGCAGCTCTACGAATACAAGGTGCGCCACGGTATCCCCACCTGGGAGCAGGCAATCAGCCGGGCGCTGGCGGCAGAGATTACAGACGAGGTTAAGGCATGAACTTCGACGGCGTGGAAAAGATTGCGGCTGCGATTCTTTACGAGGGATACATTCTCTATCCCTACCGGCCGACCGCGATCAAGAACCGTCAGCGCTGGAATTTTGGAACTCTCTACCCGCGCGTTTATGCGGAGGCGCAGCGTCCCGAGGAGCCCTTCCGCCTGGTTGCAGATGTCTTGTGGTGGCAGATGCGAAGGCCAGCCTCGACGTGAGACTTCAGCTTTCTTCAGCTCGTCCGGCAACAGCAGAGTGTACGGATGAGCTCACGGACCCTTCCCTGGCATGGGATGAAGCAGTCGAGCGCACTTCAGAGCATTCCGACCTTCGCCTCAACGACCTCATTGCTTCCCCGCTCTCGCTGACGCTGCAGATCGATGGATGCAGGCGACGCACGGAACTTGCAGATCGAGCTGACGCATCGGCGCGGAAATGCTTCAGGATGGCGCGTGCAAGCTCCGCCTCGAAGTGCAGAACGCGAGCCCTCTGCCCAGCGGCGCTGAGGCAAAACGAGACGAAGCGCTTCCTTTATCCTTCGTCTCCGCGCATCTGCTGCTGGGTATCACCGGCGGAGAGTTTGTCTCCCTGCTCGATCCTGCGGAGGCCTATCGCGAATCCGCCGCGGCCTGTTGCAATACCGGGTGTTTTCCCGGTGTTGGCGGGCGAGGAGCCGGACCGAAGCATGATGTTTTGCTCGCCGATCATCTTGTACGACTATCCCAAGATCGCGCCCGAGAGCGAAGGCGACTTCTTCGATGGGACGGAGATGGACGAGATGCTTACCCTGCGCGTGCTCACGCTGACCGACGCCGAGAAGCAGGAGATGCGGAACGGTGATCCCCGCGCGCGGAGGATTCTGGAACGCACGGAAGCTCTCACCTCGGACGCCATGCTCAAGGCGCACGGCGTCATCCGCGGACTGCGTGAGATTCGAGGAGATGCACCATGAACGGGGACTGGAATCCTTTTGAAGAAGCAAAAGCGCCGCCGGAGAGCGTGCGCATCTTCGGCATCGAGCTGCGGGTTGGCGACCGGGTTCGCTTATGTCCGAAAAACAAGGCCGACATTCATCGACATGGCGCTGGCCGGCAAGATTGCGGTCATCGAAGCCATTGAGCAGGACTTCGAAGACCAGATTCAGCTTGCGGTGGTGCTGGACGATGACCCGGGCCGGGAGTTCGGCATGATGCGCCAGCCGGGCCACCGCTTCTTCTTCTCTCCCGAAGAGGTTGAGCCGGTGCTGAAAGGAGAGCCCGCATGACCGCGAAGATTCTGGTTGCAGGCGTGGGCAACATCTTCCTCGGGGATGACGGGTTCGGGGTTGAGGTGGCGCGTGTCGCTCAGCAAGCGGCAACTACCCGAGAGCGTGACGGTCAAGGATTTTGGTATCCGGGGTTTCGATCTGGCGTACGCTCTGCTCGATCCATGGGACGCGGTCATCATCGTGGATGCGCTGCCGCGCGGCGAAGCTGCCGGGCACGCTCTACGTGGTGGAACCGGATCTGCAGCCTGGCCCGGCGAGTCGGCGGACACGGCGATCAATCCGCACGGCATGGATCCAGTGCGGGTACTGAACCTGGCTGCTTCCCATGGGCACGATTTCCGCACAGGTGCTGGTCGTGGGCTGCGAACCGCAGGACTTTGGCGATGAGTTGGAAGGGCGCATGGGCTTATCATCGCCGGTACAGGCTGCGGTGGAAGAGGCGGCCAATATGGTGTGGAGCTGGCCGCCCGCATTGCTACCACGAAGCAAATGAGCTTCAGTGTAGTTACAGACAGTGGAGAGGTGACATATGAATGCAAAACTAGTCTTGGCGCACTCGGTTTGGTTTTGATCGGTTTGGCGGTTACGGTCGCTCCGGACCTGCGCCGCTACCTCAAGATCCGTTCGATGTAGGGCTCGAGTTTTTCGAGTCCGTATGTCGAAGGAGAAGCATGCACGAACTCTCGATCGCGATCAGCATGATCGACCAGATCACCGAGGAGTCGGAGAGCCGTGGTGGGCTTGATGTCGAGGCTGTGCACCTGAAGCTGGGAGTCTTTTCCGGAGTGGATAAAGATGCGCTGCTCTTCGCCTACGAGCTTGCCTGCGAAGGCTCGGTGCTGGAAGGATCGCGGCTGGTGATCGAGACCATTCCACTGGTCATTTACTGCGCCGCGTGTCAGAAAGACCGGATCCCTCCGTCGGTCTATCAGCTCAGTTGCCCGGAGTGTGGGAGCCCGGGGCAGAAGATCGTCTCCGGCCGCGAGATCGAAGTTGCATCGTTGGAGGTTGCGGCATGAGCACACGCATGGTGGAAGTCAGGGCCAAGGTCCTCAAGCAGAACGATCTGCTCGCCCGCGCTCTGCGCGAGCGGTTTCGCAGAGAGGGTACCTGTGTCGTAGGCCTGGTCTCAAGCCCGGGCTCGGGAAAGACAGCGTTCCTGGAAAAGCTGCTCGGCGGGCCTGGCGCGGGACTCTCGTGTGGCTGCCCTGGTGGGGGATCTGGCTACAGAAAATGATGCCGCGCGGCTACGGCGCGCGACGCCAAACGTAAGACAGATCACCACGGGAACGGTCTGCCACCTGGATGCACAAATGGTGGAGAAGGCGCTTGAATCGTGGCATCTGGACCGGATCGATTTTCTCTTCATCGAAAATGTGGGAAACCTGGTTTGCCCCTCCAGCTACGACCTGGGAGAAGAGTTGCGATTCGTTCTGCTCTCTGCCACCGAGGGCGAAGACAAGCCGTTGAAGTATCCCACCATCTTCAATAGCTCCGATGTTGCCATCATCACCAAGATGGACCTGGCGGAGGCAGCGGAGTTTGATCTTCCGGCGGCTCGCCGCAATATAGAGAGCGTTCGTCCTGGAATGCAGGTCTTTGAAGTGTCCGCCAAGACGGGATTCGGGATGCAGGCTGTTTTTGACTTACTGCATGCTCAACTCGCGCGGGCGCGGCAGCCGCAGATGGCAGCCACCCGGTAAGCATAGGACTCGTTACCGCTCATTCCTCGATTCCTATCCGCCACACCCATATCGCCGACCTCATTCGAAATAAGGAGCAAAGACCATGAGCAGTGTTCTCAATGAAGTTCTGCAAGCGAATCGGCGGTACAGCGCTTCCTTCGGTGAGAAGGGCAAGCTTGCGCTTCCTCCGGCGCGCCGATTCGCGATTCTCACCTGCATGGATGCACGCATGGATCCGGCCAAGTTCGCCGGGCTGGCGGAGGGGGATGCACACGTGATCCGCAATGCGGGCGGCCGCGCCAGCGACGATGCCGTCCGGTCTCTGGTCATCAGCTATAAGCTGCTGGGCACGCGCGAATTTTTCGTCATCCATCACACCAATTGCGGCATGGAGTTCTTTACCAACGAGGTCATCCGCGGACTGCTCGATAACAGCCTGGAAACCGCCGACCTGACACCTGCTGGTTTCCGCGACGTCGGCAAAGGTCCCGGGTCGCGCGCAGGAGAGTTCATCGAATGGCTCACCATCGCTGATCCGATGCAGGCGGTCATCGACGACGTGAATCGGCTGCGCAACCATCCCCTGATTCCGCGATCGATTCCCATCTACGGGTATGTGTATAACGTGACCACCGGCGAGTTGGTCGAAGTGGAAGGCGCCAAAAAGGCGGGCGCAGCGGCCAAGTAAGACCTCCACCCTTTGGTGGATGCTCAAGACATACCAGCGCGCGTAGGATGTTGTCCTCAATGGATCAGCACAGGCGCATGGGTCTGCCGGGAACGATCGCCCTGGTTATGGGGCAATCGATCGCGCTCGGCATCTTTTTAACCCCTGCCGCCATGGCGAAGTCGTTGGGCGCGCCCTTGCTGCTCGCCGCAGTATGGTGCGGTATGGGGCTTATCACCCTGTGCGGCGCCCTCTGCTACTCCGAACTGGCTGTCCGCTATCCCTTGGCAGGCGGAGAATATGTCTATCTCCGCGAGGGGTACGGCAGCCGCGTCGCTTTTCTTTATGGCTGGATGTCTGCCGCCGTGCTGGACCCGGGCCTGGCAGCCGCGCTGGCGGTAGGCGCAGCTCCCGTATGTGCTTTCTCTGACCGGCGGTTCAGCCCGCTATGCCTATTTGGATTCCTGTCATCATTCTCGTCTCTCTGGCGGTTCTCAATAGCGTGGGAACGCGTCTCAGCCGGAGCGTGATGGCAAGCGCCAACCTGCTCAAGATTGGGGTGCTGCTTTGCCTGGTTGGATGGGCCTGTGTCTCGGGCCACGCCTCCATCGCCAATCTTCTGCCGCTTAGCCGAGCGGCGGCCCGGCTCCGAACCCATCTTTGGCGCCATTGCCGGGGCTACCGTGAGCGCGTTTTTCAGCTTTGGCGGCTGGTGGGAGGCGGGCAAGATTGCCGGTGAGGTGCGCAACCCGCGGCGCAATCTTCCGCTTGCCTTCACCGGGGGTGTGCTGCTGGTGACCGCGGTCTATCTGCTGCTCAGCTTCGCTTTTCTCTCCGTCGTGCCGTTGCAGCGCATCGCTTCCAACACCGCCTTCGTCGCCCAATTCGGCCAGGCACTTTTCGGCAGCGTAGGCGGAAAAATCCTCTCCGGCTGCGTGCTGCTGTCGGTATTGGGCGGCCTGATGGCGCTTACCATGGCCGCTCCGCGGGTCTATTATGCCATGGCGAAAGACGGCGCATTCTTCTCCGCCTGCGGCCGACTTGCACCCTCGCTTTGGAACACCCGCCAACGCCGTTCTGCTGCAAACCGGGCTTGCCCTGCTGGTTCTCTGCTTCGGAGCCTTCGATCGCATCCTCTCCTTCATCATCTTCTCGGCCGTGTGTTTTCTCGCGCTCTCTGCGGCTTCCCTCTTTCGCTTGCAGGAGCGTGTAAGAGCCTGGTGGTTTCCGGCGGCGCCGGTTGTCTTTCTGCTGGGATGCGCAGCGATCAATCTGATGATCCTGATGCACGATCCCATTCCCGCAGTTCTCGGTCTCGCCATCGTGCTCTGCGGCGACCCCATCCGCCGATTTCTTCTTCTCCAAATCTCAGCTCAGCAAGCATCGACCGTAACCCAATCAACTTCCTGAAAGGACTTACTCCATCATGGCTCACATTCAACTACCCGAAGGTCTTCCCGGAATCCGCGGCGCTATGGCTTTCCGGCCGGAGACTGCGAAACCCCTCAACGAATTGGTCGAGATCCTGCTGCACGGCCCTAACTCGCTTACTCCGCGGGCGAGCGCGAGCTGATCGCGACCTATGTCTCCTCAGAGAATGACTGTTACTACTGTCAGACCATCCATGGCGCGATCGCAGCGGCCAGCCTGAATGATGACGAGGCGCTGGTGAAGAAAGTGAAGCATGACTTTCAGAACGCGGACATCTCGCCCAAGTTGAAGGCGCTGCTGGTCATTGCGGGACATGTGCAGAAGGGCGGCAAGCACGTCACCGCCGAAGATGTAGCGAAGGCGCGGGCACTGGGCGCTACCGACATGGAGATCCACGATACGGTGCTGATTGCGGCCGCATTCTGCATGTACAACCGCTATGTCGATGGCTTGGGCACCACCGCAGCCGCGGGATGAAGCAATGTACCGGGAACGTGGCAAGCGCGTCGCCCGCGACGGATACGTCACCGTCAGCAAAGAATATCTACCGGCAGAAGTGACCGTCTAGTAGAAATCGAAGGAGGAAAAAATGCCACATATCGCTCTCCCCGAAGGATTGCCAGGCATCACCAGCGGCTTCGCCTTTCGCCCCGAAACCGCTAAACCAATGCGAGAGCTCGCACATGTGCTGCTGCACGGACCCAGCACTTTGAGCCCCGGTGAACGGGAGCTGATTGCGACCTACGTCTCCAGCCAGAATGACTGTTACTTCTGCCAGACCAGCCACGGAGCCGCCGCAGCTGCTCAGCTGGGAAAAGACGCTGGCCTGGTCGAACAGGTGAAGCATGACTTTCTTCAGGCGCATATCTCCGGCAAGCTCAAGGCGCTGCTGGTGATTGCCGGCCAGGTGCAGCAAGGCGGCAAGACATGTCTCGTCTGAAAGTGTCGAGGACGCGCGCAAGCGGGGTGCGACCGATCTTGAAATCCATGACACGGTGCTGATCGCCGCTGCCTTCTGTATGTACAACCGCTATGTCGACGGGCTGGCCACATGGCAGCCGCGAGACCCGGCTATGTACTCCAGCATGGGGGAGCACCTCGCGACGCACGGCTATATGACTCCATCGATCGAGGTCGTCGCTACTTAAGCTCTGCTCCGGCTACGGGCATCCCCTGCAGCTTGCCGCAGGCCCGGTTAGGGTAGCTTGCGCTCCAGGTCCACGTAATAAACTCTGGGTATGACATCGACAGCCGGATCCGAACCAGAAGCTTCAAACCCTTAGCATCCACTCCGGGCGGCATGTGGACCCGGCCACCGGCGCGGTCACTACGCCGCTCTACACCTCCACCACTTTTGAACGCGATCCTGATGGAGAGTTCTCCAGGCATTTCTTCTATAGCCGGATTGACAATCCCAATCGGAAGTCGCTCGAAGAGTGCCTGGCCGATCTGGAGGGGGGCGTAGAGGCGGTCTGCTTCAGCACGGGCATGGCGGCGAGCCTGGCCGTATTTCAAGCCCTGGCGCCGGGAGACCATGTCGTTCTCCACCGGGATCTATACTTCGGCGTCCGCGAGCTCGTCACCGGACTTCTTCTGCCCGGTGGGGACTTGAAGCATTCGTTCGTGGATATGCGGAATATCGAAGAGACTCCGCAAGGCCTGCCGGCCGGAGACCAAGCTGTTTTGGCTGGAGACCCCGACCAATCCCCTGATTGAAGTGGTCGACATACGGCCGGTGGCCGAGTGCGCGCGCAGTCTCCAGGTGCCGCTTGCCTGTGAAAATACCTTTGCCACCCCGGTGCTGCAACGCCCGCTGGAGTTGGGCGCGGACCTGGTGGTTCATGCCCTGACCAAATATCTTTCGGGACACTGCGATGCCCTGGGCGGAGCGGTGATCTTCGGGCAGAAATCCGATCTGGCCGCCCGGATTCAAGGAGTTCCAGCGGGTTGGGGGCGCGGTCCTTTCCTCCATTTGACTGCTGGCTCATTCTGCGTGGGCTGCAGACGCTGGTGCCCCGCGTGCGCCTGCACTGCGAGAATGCCCGCCGGGTAGCGGAATTCCTGTCCACCCACCCGGCCGTTTCGGTGGTCCACTATCCTGGCCTGCCCAGCGATCCCGGCCATGCGATTGCCAGCAGACAGATGCGCGACTTCGGCGGGATGCTCTCCTTTGAGGTCCATGGGGGACGCGAGGAGGCCTTTGCCTTCGCTTCGCGGCTGAAGCTGATCGTGCGCGCCACCAGCCTGGGCGGTACCCATAGCCTGATCGAACATCGCGCCTCCATCGAGGGCGTCTTCTCACGCTCGCCGGAGTCGCTGCTGCGGCTCTCGGTCGGGCTGGAGGGCGCGGAGGATCTTATCGCCGACCTGGACCAGGCACTGCGGGGTAGGCGTTGGCTAAGCATTTTCACTTCTACCGCACAGTCAGGTTCAGCGAGTGCGGCTTTTCTTGGGAAAGCCGCATCGGAGCGTTATTGTATACGCCAGAAGTGAAAATGCTAAGCGGTTATCGTGCAGTAGGATGGTAGGCGATTCCGGAAGAAGATCCGATAAGGGGGAAATTATGACGCGCAGGCTGACCATGGCACAAGCCATCATTCAGTTTCTCAAAGTCCCAATCCGTCGCACGTGACGGCAGGGAGCAAACGTTCTTTGGCGGATGCCTGGGCATTTTTGGACACGGCAATGTGGCCGGCATTGGACAAGCCCTGCAGCAGAACCCTGATTTCCCCTACTACCTGTTCCGCAACGAGCAGGGCATGGTTCACGCCGCAACGGGTTTTGCCAAAATGAGCAATCGCCTGCGCACCCTGGTCTGCACCTCATCGATCGGGCCCGGGGCGACCAACATGATCACCGGCGCGGCCCTGGCTACCATCAACCGGATCCCTGTGCTGCTGCTGCCGGGCGACATCTTTGCCCGGCGCAACGTCGCGCCGGTTTTGCAGCAATTGGAGTCAACCGCCAGCCAGGATGTCTCCGTGAATGACTGCTTTCGCCCCGTCTCTCGTTACTGGGACCGTATCCAGCGGCCGGAACAGATTCTCACTGCCCTGCCGGAAGCGATGCGCGTACTGACCTCGCCGGCGGAAACCGGCGCGGTGACCCTGGCTCTGCCGCAGGACGTGCAGACCGAGGCTTACGACTATCCGGAAGAATTTTTCGAGCGCCGTGTTTGGACCATCGCCCGCCCTCGCGCCGACAGTGGATTGCTGAAGCAGGCTGCCGAGTGGATACGCTCCTCGCAACGCCCGCTCATCATCGCCGGCGGCGGCGTCATCTATGCCGAGGCAACGGGCGAATTATCCCGCTTCGCCAGCCGAACCGGCATTCCGGTGGCCGAGACGCAGGCGGGAAAGGGTGCTCTCCATGCGGATCATCCGCAATTGGCCGGCGCTATGGGAGTAACCGGCACTTCCGCCGCGAATCGGCTGGCCGTAGATGCGGATTTGGTCATCGCCATCGGGACTCGGCTGAGCGACTTCACGACTGCTTCGAAGACCGCCTTCCAGAATCCCGCGGTACGGTTTGTGAATATCAACGTCGCCGAGTTCGACGCGTTCAAGCACGCCGCGCTGCCGCTGACGGCGGATGCTCTGCAGACGCTGGAAGAGCTGGGCAGCGCACTGTCATCGTGGCATGTTCCGCAGACGTTACCAATGCGAGGTCGCCCGTCTCGCGCACGGCGTGGGACCAGGAAGTCGATCGGATCTACGCCCGCCGGCATGGACCGCCGCTTAGCCAGGGCGAAGTGGTCGGGTTGCTCAACGCGACCCTGGAACCACGCGACATTATCGTGAATGCCGCGGGGAGTCTGCCGGGAGATCTGCACAAGCTCTGGCGGACGCGCGACCCCAAGGGCTACCACATGGATTATGGATATTCCTGCATGGGTTACGAAGTCGCCGGGGGGCTGGGCGTCAAGATGGCGGATCCCAGCCGCGAAGTTTATGTGTTGATCGGGGACGGCTCGTATCTCATGATGGCCCAGGAGATCGTCACCAGCCTGCAGGAGAAGATCAAACTCAATATCGTGCTCTTCGACAACCATGGATTTTCGAGCATTGGTGGATTGAGCCGCGCGTGCGGCAGTGGAGGATTTGGCACGGAGTATCGTTATCGCGAAGAAGGCCTTACCGGGCCTGTGATTCCTACCGATTTCGCGGCCAACGCCGCCAGCCTGGGCGCTTATGCCGTCAGCGCGCGCACCTACGATCAGCTGGGCGCGGCTTTGGCGGATGCGAAGAAGCAGCCTCGTACTTCTGTGGTCGTGGTGGAGACGGATTACAACGACCGCGTGCCCGGCTATGACTCCTGGTGGGATGTGCCGATCGCGGAAGTATCCGAGAGCCAGGCTGTGCAGGAGGCGCGGGCGGCGTATGTCGAAGCGGTCAAGAAGGAGCGGTATTTCTGGCCGGCGGGTTCCGCAACACAAACGATAGCTCCCGAACCAGGGTCCGACTTGTCATCCCGCGAAGTGGAGGAATCTGCAGTTGCCGCTTTGGGCCGTAAAGGATCTTAAAGCGGTTTCGCAATTACTGTGGTCTCATAAAGGTCGCGAGGAGTGGTCCCGGCCAGCCGGGACCACGAAAGGCGACGCGACTTCGGTCTACACCAATTGCGAAACCGCTATAGCGATGAGCAAGAACGGCCCTTGAGGCGAAGCTTGGGGAAGAGAAACTGCAGATCCTACCACCGCGCTACGCAATGGTGGGGCTTCGTCCGTCTTTTTCGTCCCACGGACCCCGGATTTCCTGTCGAGGCTTTGCGGAATCGCCGAACTTCATGCGGTCCTGTCTGGTGCTGCGTAACAGGAAATCCGGGTACGCTGGGGAAGGTGTGAAGAAACCTCACCTGAGGATTTTCCTGTACCAACGGACCATGGGTGCCCCATACCCCCGGATTTCCTGTGGGGCTTGGCGGAATCGCCGAACTTCATGCGGTCCCGGCTGGCCGGGACCGCACACGCGACCATGGGTGGTACCGCGTGCAGGAATCCGGCTTCAGTCTACACCCATTGCGAAACCGCTATAGAAGCCGAACTAGTGGACCGTAACAGCTCATTCAGTAGTGCCGCAGGGGCTAGACCCTTTTCGGGGACAGACGGAATTTCCCCGAATGGGCGTCGCGTACACACTAGCTGCTGACCGAAGACAGAGCATTTCATCTCTGGGTACTTAGCAAACCCCTTCCAGACGCTCGTTGCGTTGCCCGCCAACCCCAGGAAAAGAAACAAAAGGAAACAGCCTCGGTTCCACATGGGCCGAGAGTGCCCGGAAGATCAATGAATCAAAATGGTCTGACTCGGACTTGGTTCTGACTTCGAGATTCCCGTCAGATGACGAAGTAACCGATTGGTCCAACAGGAGATACCGTCAATTCATACAGGTGCAATCCGGGCCGCCTGATGCATGCAGCTTTGCGGGGTAACGATCAGCGTCCCAAGTTTAATAGGATGGAGGGAGTCCAGCCCGTTTGATGATCGAGCGATAGCGTTCATCGGCATGAAGGAAGTCGTAAGCCGGATCCAATTGAATCCAGAGCAAAAGTGGCGAATGCTCCCGATAACCGGCTTCGAGAAGTGCGAGGGTCTTTTCGGAGTCTCCGAGCTGGGCGTGGAGCAGAGCCAATGCGACCGGAGAGACATAACTGGTCTTCGACTTGCGCTCAAGCTGATCGAGCTGCCACTGAACGACTGCTTTTTGTCCGCCCCGCCTGAAGGCGTGTTCGACGGCGGCTGCGGAATCCGGGTCGCCCGCAAGTTGAAAGTGCTTTTCATACGCCTGCGCCCATTCCGTTGGCATGCCCTTGCCGCGATACGCCAGGGCAACCAGTTCGTACATGGACCCACTGGGGTCGGCCTGCAGACGCTGGCGGGCTTCCTCAATGGCGGCGTCGTACTCGCGGGCTTCGTCCAGGATGGTGACCATGGCCCACGGCCTTTCGAAAGGATCGATCTCGGTTGCGGTCTTCTGGGTCTGGATGGCCTCCTGATGACGGCCGAGCAGGCTGAGTATCCTGGCGCGGAGGTGGATGGCTTGAGTGTTTCGAGGATCGAGCTCGATGGCGCGTGAAATTTCTTCGAGTGCATGCGTCGAATCCCAACGGCTGACGAGAATGGAACCTCCGAGTGTGAGGTGGGCTTCGGACGACTCGTTGTCGAGATCGACGGCTTTCCGGGCGTCGGCTTCCCCTTCCGGACCAGCCCGCAAAGGATCCATGATTCCATCGGCCGCGCCCTCGGCGTAGTAACTCGACAATCCAGCCCAACCGAGGGCATAGTCCGGCTGCAGATCAACTGCTTTCCTGAAGTACTTTCCCGCTTGGTCGCTCTGACCCCTGAACGAGAGATAGCGACCGCGTAGGTAGGCGTCGTGAGCCTCGGGATTTACGTAGCGAGGACCTGCCGTTTGCGGAACAGCCTTGTCGAGGCGTTTCGCGATGGCCTCCGCCGCTTCACGAGGTAGCGAAACGATGTCATTAGCGTCGCGATCATAGCTCTCGGCCCATACGTGCGTGTCAGCGGGAGCCTGGATCAACTGGATCGTCATGTGCACCTGATTGCCGGTGCGGGCGATCGATCCTTCCAGGATGCTGTCGACCCCCAGCTCGCTCGCAATCTCACGCAAGGGGCGGTGTGCTTTCTTGTATTGCATGACCGATATCCGTGAGGTGATGCGCAGTGTTGAATCCTTGGCCAGCATGGTGATGAGCTCGTCGGTCATGCCGTCGGCGAAGTATTCCTGGTCGGGGTCGCCGGAGAGATTATCGAGCGGGATGACAGCGAGGGAACGGATGGATTCGGTTGCGAGGTGGCGATGAGTGACGAACCAGCCCAAAGCCGGCAGGACGACCGCAACACAGCCGGCCAGCGCAAGCCAAATCAGCCGGTATGGTCGAGCTGATGATGGCGCTGGGTCAGGCTTCGGGTGGCTTCCGCCCAGCGAGGCGGCGAGCGGGTCCGCTGCACCTGGTTCAGCAGGAGATTTTGGCTCGGCATCGACTATGCCTGCAACGAACCGATAGCCTTGTTTGGGCAGCGTCTCGATATAGCGGGGTTCCGAAACTTCGTCGTGCAAGGCCAGCCGAATTTGCCGGATCGCATAGTTGAGTCCCTGGTCGAATTCGACAAAGGTCGCATCGCCCCAGATGCGAGCGCGGAGTTGCTCCCGAGACACAATCTCGCCGTGACGCTCCAGCAAAATGCCCAGAACGCGCAATGGCTGGGCCTGAATCTTTACCGGCCGGCCATCGCGAAAGAGTTTTCCAGACCGGGAATCGAGCTCGAATTCGCCGAATTTCAGCCGTCCATTACCAACGGCGCCCATCTTTCCCCCTCATTTCACAGCAGTTTACACGCTCAGATCAGATGAGGAGGCCCTCAGAACGAACTCATGACCCTTGCAAAAAAGCCCGTGCTAGCTTTCCTTAAATCCGGAAGCGCAATCCCCGAGCTTAACGTACCGAAAACCCAATTCATGAGTTGAAGGAGTTCCCATGAGGAGCATAAGAAATCTGTCCATCGCGGCACCGCTAATCGCGGTTACGTTCTCAGTCGTGCCGAATGCTGCGGCCCAGTGCAGTGGCTTTCGGTCTTCGTTAACCCATCCGGCAAGCTGGCAACCAAGCCTCGGGCAGGGCCACCTGCAACGGGCAGCGTTTGGCGGTGCTCTGGGGCAGGACGACCCGGCTCTCGATAATGTGTCCATTGTGGGCTTCTGGCATGTGAAGTTCGTCTCCGATGGAATCTCAACCGGCATCCCTGGCGGTGTCCCCAAAGGCGCCGAGGTGGACGCGGGGTACTCCCAATGGCACAGTGACGGCACCGAGATCATGAACTCGGGCGGTCGCCCGCCAAACACAGGCGACTTCTGTTTGGGCGTCTGGGCGAAAGTTGGGGCGCGCCAGTACAAACTGAACCATTTTGGTGCGGCATGGGATTCCAACCAAGGGTGCGGTCGGCCCGGCTGGTCCCGCAGGGGAACTGATCGGCCCCGGGCATATTCAAGAAGAGGTAACCCTCGGCCGGGGGGGAGATAGCTTCACCGGCTCCTTCTCGACCGATCAGTACGACGAATCCGGCAATCTGCTGGTTCACCTTGAAGGAAAAATCGCTGGAACTAGGATCAATGTGGATACACCTGAATCGAGCGTCTTCTGATTGTTGGTGAGCGGCCGGGCGCCTTCACTCCGACCGGGATTTTGGCGGAGTGAAGGCCCTTATATTCGGGAGGCTCGAATTGCCGGCGCATGGGAGTTGAGCGACGCACTCATTGCCAACCTAAAAACGGGTGACCAGACGGGTGACGACAAAACGAACAGACACATATTTCCCTGAGTTCGTGATAGTTTTGCCTGCGTGACGCGCCTGGCCCGCATGGTCATCTCTGGTCTCCCTCACCATGTGAGCCAGCGTGGCAATCGTCGGGAGGCCATTTTCTTCGAGGATGGGGATCACGAGATTGATTGCGATATGCTTGCGGAGCAGTTACGCAAGTCAAGTGTTGAGGTGCGGGCCTACTGCCTTATGCCCAACCACGTGCATTTGATTTTGAACCCGCAGCGTTCGGACTTCATGGGCCGGGCCTTGGGAGAAGCGCATCGCCGATATACCAACCTCATCAATGCGCGTGGCCGGTGGACCGGTCATTTGTTTCAGAGCCGGTTTGCCTCAGTTGCCATGGACGAGTCACACTTGAGGGCTGCGGTCTCGTATGTCAGCTTGAACCCGGTTCGGGCTCGGCTTGTGTCTCGTGCAGAAGAATGTGCGTGGTCGAGTGTGCGGGCCCACCTTGCCGGCGAGGATGACGGCCTGGTGTCTGTGCGTCCCGTGCTTGATCGCTGGCCGAACTTTAGGGACTTGCTGCTACAGGATTATGATGAGGCGTTCAGCTCGTTGAGAAAGGCGGAGGGTATCGGGCGGCCACTGGGCACAGCGGACTTCGTAATCGAGCTTGAACGCCGGCTCGGCAGACCGATTGCCCGCCGGGCCCCAGGGAGGAAGGCAACGGCGACCCCGGAAGGCGAGCAGTTGAAATTGCTGCAATAGGTAAGCTGTCACCGCATTACCCCCTGTCCACGAAACTCCAATTTCTTCACAGCTTCCCGTCCCTTTAACCCCCATTGAACACGAGACGTTTATGAAGGTCTGGCCACAGTGATGCTTTTCTTCAGCCTGGCGGTGACGGTGTTGACCCAGATGGCGACGTCACTGCTGAACAGTCGCGGGAGGTGCCTGCATCGCCTCGGAATCGAGTTTTCATTCCACCGCGAAAGTGCTGAGATGAACAGCAAGATAAGCCCTTTCCCATGCTAGTAAGTTCTGCATGGCCACATCGCAACCCGGAAGCGTCGCGTTCGCTCGACATAACTGAACGAACTGATTAGGTGGTACACGGGAGGCTGATACCATCCCGCTGAAACCCCCATAAACACCCCCCGCTTGGTCGCCACAGTCTCGAAAAGTTGCTCCGCCTCTTCGGGCATACCATCAAAATAAGGTGCCTTGGCAAATGCTTTTCTTCGAAAAACGAAGCCATCGAACCTCGACCCGACAAGCGCATTGGTCCATTGGAGATCCGCTGACCAGGCGGCTTGAGGCGGCGATTGGACACTAGATTCAACGCTATTCGAGTTCCTAGTATCTCCGCATCGTTCACGTAATTTGGAGTTGAACCACCATCTTGACGGGGCTTCCCGAGGATTCTGCCGCACAGCCCGGACCGGTAAATGTAAGAGTCGTACCCATCGGAAAGACAGCAATAGCACCATTGCTTATTTCTTGGTAGACCTCGAATCTAAAGGAGGATGGGTCAGTCGGACCAAATGCGTTAAGAATTTGCTGAAGTCCTACGGGGTTATCCGTTCCGTGTAGAGCGTCATCCAGGTTTATGACGCGAACTTTTTTCAGATTAAAAGAACCGCAGCTAAGAACGGCCCCGTCAATGTCATTTTTGTCGGTGGAAAATCTGATGAGCATCATGAAGAATATTGGCTGCAGAGGTGGGATCCTCCGTCGATTGTAGAAGCTCCGCCAGATACTTACCCTGCATGGCCCAGTTGATTCCTGCGGCACCATTTTCAAGTCCACCATCTGCAATGCCGAACGACGTCGCCAGAGCCGTCCAAAATGGGGGCGCCCGATAATCCCGGGACCAGCCAGCCGATGAGCAAAATATCCATATCTGCACTCGGTGTGCCAGAAGCTTGGATTTCCCGCGACACGTCTGGACTAACGATATCTCTTAATTTGTGGCCACTAAATCCCAGACGAACGAGCTCCCCAGTGGCCTCTATGGCCCCGCGTGGATATCCTAAGACGTGCAGATCTTCGTCCGGTTGAAGCGACACACTCGCCGCTTCATGCAACGCAGAAAGGCTAGTACCATCTGGCATACTGAGGAGAACCAAATCAGCACTCTTGAGCACACGGCTTAGGGCTACGCTATAAGACTGTCCATGCGTCTGCGAATAGACAGTCAATTTCCCGCATCCACCAACAGCATGCCATGCCGTCACAATATAGCCTGGTTGCTTCCACGCAAACCCTGTAGCCTTCCTGCTATGGCCGTCGGACAGCCGTTGGCAGAAACTTGTACGACCGACTTCAGAGTCTGTTCGTAGTTAAAAGGTGCGGCCCATGATGGAAACGATGCCAGAACGAGGATGACAGTGGGTATACTCGCGAGTCTTTGCGCGATCATTTCGCGCACCTGAGATCGAGAGCCGCGTCGAGGATGGCCTGCTGATTGGCCGCGCGGGTAGCTGCTGAACGATCACCCCAAACTTTGCGAATTCGCCGCCCTTGTCAACAAACTTCTTGATTTGATCAGCCACTTGCGGATATCTCACCGAGGTCAGATACCCGCAGTCGTCGGAAGAGGTGGACGCGAATAAAAACGAAGACAATGGCGTATTCGGTTGTTGAGCGACGAGGCTCCATTCCTTCGGCAATATGCCAATGCGCTCGAAAAGAACCAGGCGACGGGCTTCGTCATCACTAAAACGAACAGCTGTCCATCGAGCTAATTCTTCACTCGGCGTAGGGGAAAGCCAAGAATGCGTCCTCATAGCGATTCCCAAAATGATGCCCACGACGCAAGTGAACCCAAAGGACGCGATCCGAGCCGAACTCGCAATATCGTCCTTCCCACCAGAAAGGCCGAGAAGGGCTAACAGACCTGCGGAGAGCGAACCTAATATTATTCCGACAACGGGGGAATTAGACAGTCCCATGACAATGCCGATAACCAGCCCTACACCGGCACCCGCGCCAAGAGCACTTACGACGCCTGCCTTATTCACTATGCCCTCCGGATACCCGCATCCAGCCCTGGACATGTCGAAGTTTAGCGGGCATTCTCACGGGTTCCTCTATAACCACAGATTTGGCCCGTAATGATTTCCAGGGGAATTGGTGTGAACAAAATGCACTGCGTAGTGCGGAATGTCAAGTGAATTTCGTCCTAGCACGGTCGCCTCAGCTTTGCATATTGCTCCGGCGTCAAACGCAAGTAGCGTCCACCCCTGCCTGTCTCTATCCCGTGCTCAAGCATCTGCCGAAACAAATCCGGTGACAGGATACATATTTGCCTGACTTCGTGATAGTTTTGCCTGCATGACGCGCCTGGCCCGCATGGTCATCCCTGGTCTCCCTCACCATGTGACCCAGCGTGGCAATCGTCGGGAGGCCATTTTCTTCGAGGATGGGGATCACGAGATTTATTGCGATATGCTTGCGGAGCAGTTACGCAAGTCAAGTGTTGGAGATTTGTGGCCAGACGGAACTGGTACTTTGGGGGAACGTTGCCAAAGGACCGAGCAAGAATTAGAAGCTTTCAGCGACGGGCACTATCGGACAAAACGGCTAGGAATGGCTGTCCTATTCCGGAAAATACCATTCCGGTCTGACCACGAATCTAAGGTATATGCGGACGACTGGCGGGATAAGGTCCGCGACGCGGGAGTCTTCTGCCCCTTCTGCGGGCACACAGCGGAAGCAACGAAATGGAATACAGAGCAGCAGAACAAGTACTTCGAGAGGCCATATGCACATTTGCGGCATCGCGTCGGGCGCGCAATGAAGCGCGACTCGCAGAACTTCAATCGCCGTCAATCCATGAACGGCTTCATCCGCATGATTAAACGATGAGCCTGAGGGTCGTATCAGCAGCGTCTCTGTCCGGAATTGCTTCGCGTACGTCCGAAGAGCATCAAGGGCGTGCCGGATTCCTGTAATACCCGGATGAACATAAAATCGGCTGCGTTGTGGCCACACGCAGGACAGAAGAAGGCGGCAACGACGACTGCATAGCGGCAGTCGCAAGCCGCACAGGTAACAGCCTGCTTGATATAGGTTGATATATATAGCGATATAATGAGATACTCAAGCAATGCCGACCCGCCCTAAACATTTGAATGAAGTGGCAAGAGCCGCGGGGATCGCGCCGATTACACTCCGACGCTGGCTTCTCACCGGCAAGATCCCCGAGGTAAGCCGTGACCGGAATGGCTGGCGTGTCTTCAGTGCAGAGGAAGAAGCCTCCATTCTCAGGTACGCCCTTCACGACGACACCGCCAGTTAAGAAACGAAGCAAACAAAGATGATCCAAGACAACGATCTTCCCGAGCTGAGGACTTACAGAAACCTTGAAAAGACTCTACCCATCGAGTTTGCACCGCAGCTGGGTGGCCTAGTGATCTCGGGAGACAGCGAACTCATGTCTGTGCACCGGTGGTTCAAGTACAAAGAGGCTTATTCGCCCGCTCTTGTATGGGAGGTGCTGTCGGCGGCTGGTATCAAGATCGGCGAACCACTCTCACTCCTTGACCCCTTCTGTGGCGTCGGGACCACACTGGTTAGCGCGCAAGCGAATACAGCACAAGTGAAGTGCGCGACCGGCATTAGAGCGGAACCCATTCTCTGCCTTCGTAGCACGTACAAAGCTCTCTTCGCCAAAAATGAACGTAGCCCAGTTTGAGGAAATTGAAGATTTTGTCCTCCGTAGTACTCGCGGCCTTCTAGGTTCCTTGCCTTCGCTGTCGAGCATCAGGACTGGCAGATGCATTTTAGACATATTGCCGGACGCCTCGTGGCGATTCGAGACGCGCTCCTAGGTTTCTCTTACACCCCGGAACGAAACGCGTTGCTTGTTGGACTTGCGTCGGTAATAGAACCTGTCAGCCGCATACGAAAGGATGGTCGAGCACTCCGGATCGTAGATAGGCCTGTGCAGCAATTGATCCCCCTTTTGCGCGACAGATGGAGTCGGATTAAATCCGACATCGCTCAGACGAAGGAGAGGCCATCAGTGACGTGCGTGGATGTAATAGAGGGGGATGGAAGATGCCTGAACGCGGCTGGCGTTCGGGATCGTTCCATTGATATCGTCTTTACTTCCCCCCCCTACCCAAACAACATTGATTACTCCGAGGTCTACAAGCTGGAACTTTGGCTCCTAGGATTCATTGACTCCGCCGAGGAGTTCCTTCGCCTTCAAAGAGCACCCTACGTAGTCACCCAAGCAGCGACCTCGCTGGGGTGATAGACAACGACTCTATAGCGGCTCTAGGGCAAGAGCCGCTCTCGCGTTATTTTGATGCGATGCTAGCCAGAACGACAGCTTTCAAACGGAAATGGCGGACGAGGCTAGTCTTGGGCTACTTTTCGGACCTCTGGGTCCCCCTGCGAGAGCAGCACCGCTGCCTACGTAAGGACGGACGGGTGTTCATGGTAGTAGCTAATTCTCTGCACGGAGCCGCCGGTAACGCCTACTTAATACCTACGGACCTGCTGATCGGACAGATGGGTCTTTGTCTGGGTTTTGAGCTGGAGAAAATTCTCGTGGCGAGGAGTACCGCCGTCGGTTATCCGGAAATCACTTCTTACGGGAATCAATCGTGATATTGAGGAAACGGGATGCAAGTAAAGGGAAGTTAAACTTTGAGGTTGCAGCAAACCTGCAGAAATTGATAGGGAAAGAACTCGTCTCAAACGATGAAATGGCATTGATCGAGCTCATCAAAAATGCATATGACTCTGGCGCGTTAGCAGTAGACATATCGATTCACCAAGAGACGGTGACGAATCCCGCCTACGTCACCGTGCGCGATAATGGTCACGGAATGACCTTGCCTGAATTCACGACGAGATTCATATTCCGGCTACAGTCAGCGAGAGGCCGAAGCGGCTACGGCGACAAGAATCCCAACTGGGGAGAAGGGTATCGGCAGACCGCTTCCGATAAGATAGGCGCCGAACTCATCGTCATTACAAAACCTGCGGGAGCCAAGGACGCTCTATCGGTAACTTTCGACTGGAATGCATTTCGTCAAAAGAACAAGAAGTTCAACGAAATCTCCGCGCCATACTCTCGCGTGCCGTCCCCCCTGAGATTGCCGAGGGCGGAACAATTCTCACAATTAAGAAGCTCCGCTCTAAATGGGATGTAGCCAAGATCGAAAGCCTCAAGAGTTCCTTGAGCGGCCTTCTGAACCCTTACTCTCTTGGGCAGGGATCCTTTGAGATTAGAGTGCGGGTCGTCGGTACTAGGTCGACGCACGAAATGATACTTGCGGAGAAGCCATCCCGGTCGGATTACGAGCTGCAGTTCAAGGTGACTCAGGACGGCCGAGTGCTCAGGAAATTTAAATCCCCTTCGGCTAAGGAGCACAAAGACTGGAGACAGGTCCCCGGAACCCCGGCAGCCAAACTTGCCGGTCTCAAGGGAAGGCTTTTGTACTACATTAGAAAGCCTCCCAGAGCCCTGGTAAAAGGCCTACCTTCGGGCGTTCAGTTGTATAGGGATGGCTTTCTAATGCAGCCTTTCGGGTCGCCTCTATCGGATCGCCTCAAGCTTATCGAAAAGAGAGCGAAGAGAGCAGGCCATGCGCCGCTCGTACCGAATCGACTATTCGGATTTGTGGAGATCTCGCGGCTGACTCACCCAGCGCTAAAGGATACCACCAGCCGCCAGGCAATGCTCGAAACTGGAGAACTCTTGAACTCGTGCGTGTCCTCAAGGCGGAAACAGATTTTCTCGAGGAGAACCTCCTGGAGGACGTCCACCGGCCGAGCTGGCGCAGGTCGACGGGGGCGAAGCTGATCCTTCTCGAACAAGCTCGCCTCAATTCGCTTGGGAATCTTTCGGTCGGCATAGGCCATGAAATACGCCAGCCGCTTCAGACGATCTTTTCGTACGTCGACGCAATCGAGCTACGCCTGCAGGCTCTTGGCGTAGCAGATGGAGAAGTAGCGGGACTTCGCTCGAGAGGATAAATGAGGCGAGTGACCGGATCGATGGGACAATCACCTTCATCAAACAACTTGCAAGTGGCGATCTCAAAGACGTCAGCACTTTTGATCTTTCAGCGACCATGAAGAAAGAGCTGAAGTTGGTAGAAGGGCAAAACAACATATCAAGTTCATCTCGGATATCCCAAATACCCAGGTTGCTAGGACGAATCAGACGACCGCAATTCACGTGCTTGCGAACCTCTTGCGTTACTTCAGTGGAGGCCATCCGGGAGGTTAGGATGATAGGGAGGGGCGAATTGTAGTGACTCTGAAGCGGTCCGACAATCTCCACATATTAAAGGTTTGCGATAATGGCGGGGGGAACGACAGCCAGACGCATAGCAAAAATATTAAAAAATTCAATACAAAAAACCAGGCGGCCTTGGATTTGGGCTAACGTACTGCCAAACGATACTTGAATCCCAGGGCGGTCAGTCGGCTTTAAATCCACGGTCGGGGTGGGAACGACCTTCCGTGTTGAGCTCCCGGAGAAAGCTAAATAAAGATGTCCGCGAGGATCCTGTTAGTCGACGACGAAGACGAAGTCTTGGACGCCTGGGAGACAACTCTCAAGCCTCTGAAGCACTATATCTTCAAAGCCCACGATGAAGCCGAGGCGCTGGCAGCAGCAAGTGAACACCCATTCGATTTGGTATTGGTAGCTACCTGATTCCTTCAAAGACGGGCATAGAAATTGTTGCGAGTATCAGAAAAAAACTCCCTTTGATTCGAAGCATCTTGATTTCGGGAAGATTTGATGCAGTTTCAAGTTCTGAGCTCCGCGACTTGGTGCGACAGAAAGTAGAAGTCGACGAATATCTGCATAAACCCGTAAAGCCAAAACTGCTACGTGAAACTGTTACCCGGCTTCTCACGGGGATGCCTATCGAATGGAAGAACTTGGCCCAAAAGGCATTGGATGCCCAGGGCGTTTCCGACCAAGATACCGCGGCTGTGACTAACATCCTCAATAGTCAACTGAAACCCAAGAAGAATTAAATGCGGACCTATTTCTTTAAATTACTCAGCGCTGTTCCGCGTTCTGGATCAAGCAAATTCAGCTACCGGGTGAACCAGGTCTTCTCGGGATCAAATACGATCTTCATTGCTGAGATCACCATGGTCGAAATTGTCAGTGCATTCGCTTCTGCCTATCGAGAAGACAGCCTCACGAGGGCAGAGTTCGAACGAATGCATTCAGAATTTCTGCGCGATGTTGCCTGCGAAAAAATCAAGGTCCGTCCAATAAGTCGATCTGACATGTTCCGTGCGACACATCTGATTGCTCTGGGTGGCGTCATGAACCGCCGAGGCCTAAGGAGCTCCAACGCCCTCATTGCGGTGTCTTGCCGAGAGCTAGCGCTGGAAACGCGGAAGAGACTGATGTTTTATACGAAGGACTGGAAGCTTTATCGCACCCTCTATGAGATTAATGCATATCGAGCAGCTATCAAATTGCGATATCTCGGAAAAGGTAAAGGCGGTATCCCCAGCGCGACGAATTGAGGGCTAATCCGGTGACAGGGTGATAGGGACAGCTTACCCATCGCCGCAGTGAAGAGCAATTCCTAGACCGACTTGCCGCAGCGCTCTACATCTGACGGAGACGATGCTCAGTGACCTGCGGCTCCTACCGGCGAGGGGTCTTCAAACTCTTCTCTCAGCCATTGTTGACAAAGGAGTGACATGACAAAGGAGTGACAGACGTAACGTAACCGCTACAGTGCGTCTGACGGCGACTCTCTAGAGCAGGTTTTCCGCAAGGTGAACGTTCCTGTCCCCCCTCTTATCGAGAGCGAGCGAGACGCGCCATTTGATCGGATTCTCCGGCGCACAGTCCGCCGAAGCAAACGAGTTCTGAGAGTGACCCCTCGTAGCGCAGTCACGGGTACATGCGGATGAGCATGCATCCGGGTAGCCGGATTTCTGATGCCGGAAAGATTTAAGCAGGCTAAATTTCAAGCTGTTTGGTGCACTGGTAACATACACATAGCCACGCAAAATCCATCGGATCCTGGAGTTCAGAACGATGGGGTTAGTTCGTCTGCTGGAGTGGAAACTCCCGCCCCTTCACCTGCCAAGCATTTCCGCAGCCTGTAAAGCCTGCGGAAGCAATCCCCGTCAGAAGTAAAATCTTTCGTCCGCCCAGTGGAAGGGCGCTGAAGGACGTCGTCCACGAAGCAGATAAACGTTCCTGTGCTCGAAAGGCATTGCCCATGGATCGTTTAAACGGCCGACTATCTCGACAGACCGATACTTTTGCGCGATCGCTTCAGGGGAATCGCCGATCACCGCGATGCTGATGTCGGGATCGCAGCCATGGGTGCCCCACAGCCAATAGTTGTTGTGTCCGCTCAGGGCCGCCGGCAAATGTGTGTGATGGTCCTGAAGGGTAGCTAGAAAATCAACCGCACCGGCTTCGCCGTAGTTACTGCCGAAGATGCAGACGCGTTGTTGATCCTGGGGCGAGAGGGAGCGATAGGCGTTTAGAACAATACTCACCTCCTGCTGCCAACCGAAGCGATCGGCGTAAAACTGCGGAAGGGGGCCCGTGGCCATGGTCTCCTGTTTGTTGCCGTGCAGGCGCAGTGCCGTGGTGTAGCGTACCCATGCGGCCGGCGGCAATACCGGGGAACTCATCGGCAAAATGATAAGGCTGGTGACGAGCAGGACGCTCTCAAAGACCGGAAACGCCATAATCCGGTTTTGCTGTACGCCGGGAGATCGAGCAAAGCGGCGCTCCCTGGCTATGCCGCCCGCCGCGAAGTAAGCAGGATAGATCGCTGCCAGGTAATAGTCTTTTGCATGGAGAGCCATCATCATGAAAAAGAAGACCAGAAAGGTAACCCCCAGCCAGCGCCCGTCACGTATGGATCTTGCACGCAGCAGTGCCACAATACCCGGAATCCAGAGCAGCGCGTTCACTGGTTGCATATTCCCGACCTGAGCGAGGAAGAACTGAATCGGGTTCAGGACGACGTTCTTGTGCCCGCTCTGACCATTGCGAAGGAACTCGAGTGTGGGCCAATGATTGTGGACCTGCCAAAGCACATTAGGCAGGGCGATCAGGATCATCAGCGCGATACCCGCGACGGCCCATCGCGTGCAGAGCACCCGCCGCTGCTGCGTCAGCAGCAGCCCTACGCCTACCGCTGCCAGGAAGAAGGTCATGGATGGCTTGTTCAGCAGGCCTATCCCCGCGGATACACCGAAAACCAGCCACCAGAGACGTCGGGAGTGGCCGCCAAGCATCAGTACCAGGGCGAGTACGCAGGTCATCCAGAATACCGGCTCGAACGAGTTCATCGAAAGATAACCATCATTGGCGATGTACTGGGGGCACACGATCAGGCCAAGCATGGCCAGCGCCTGTGCCGGGCGCCTTCCGCCGAACGCCCACGCGAGAACGCCGGTGAGAAACACCGCGGCCGCCCCCGCAACGGCGGAAAGGATGCGAATGGAAAACACCGAATCGCCGAACAGCAACTCACCGAACCGCGCCTGCAAAGCAACGATGGGCCCGTGGTCGACGTAGCCCCAGGCCAAATGGCGGCCGCAGGCGATGTAGTAAAACTCATCGCGGAAGTAGCCGTAACCCAGGTGCTGAGTCCACAACGTGAGCGCAAATTGAATCGCCAGCTTGACGGCTGCGAAGCCCAGGGCGACCCGCAAAGCGTCGCGTAACGTCGAGGCGGCAGTATTAGCAGAGGTGGATGTCATAGGTCGTCATCGAGGATACGCGATTCCAGTATGAGCAGTTCCCCAAGGGCTCGCCGCGTCTCTCGAACCGGTCAGCAATCGTAGGCTTGGTCCCCAGGTCCCTCAGCGCGTGACCTCTCTCCGCTCTTTTCGTAACGTGTGCCCACCAACTGCTCAAACAGCCGCTCCAACCTATCCGCGAGCGAATCGTCTTCCGTAAGAATCCCCGTATGCACCGCCGACGTCTGGATGATTGTGCTGCGCGGTGCGATCAGCCACTGGAAACGTTCTCTCTGCGAGAGCTTGGCGACCGGACCGGCTGTCTCGTCGCCCGCGCAGATGCGTACCACCGCGTCCGCGTGCTGCTTCACCGTTTCGAGGTCGAGCATCGGCCACAATATTGGCAGCCGTGCCTCGTCGACCTGGACCTTGGCTTCGAGCAGGCGCTTCTCCAGGCAAAAGACGATGACGCCGATATTGAGGAACTCCTGCCGTTCCACGCGCGGGACCACGCGCAGCACGGCGTAGTCAAACGAAGTTTTGGTGAGCACGGATCGCCTCCTGTTCGAAGTTTACTGCTGCCGCCAGACGGTGAGTCAGGTACGCAAGGTACTGTGCGCGCCGTTCCTCCGCAGTCGTGGAGCCGGAAGCGATCCAGGCATCGGGGACCTGCTCGAGAATTGCGCGCAGCACGGCGGGCGTGAGGCGTTGATGGGCCAACGCCGACGCGTCTGCAATCGCGCTCGCCCACGGCAGCAGCACATGTTGCTGAATGGCCGCGAGGCGTCGGCGGTGATCTTTCTCGGCCGTTCGCGTCTTTTCCGGAACGAGTCGGCGCTGGAACTCTCCGCGCGCCTGATCCCAGCGGTTCCCACGGTTCAAAGGACTGACTCGGTCACATGAGAGCGGTTTCGCAATTGGTACAGATCGAAGGCAAGGAGCTTTTTATGTTTTTCTCCCCCCTTGGAGAAACGGACCACTTCTGCCGGCCCGCGATGAGACGGCAGTGATCGCGAAACCGCTCGGGAACCAGCACACTCCCTGATCCAACGAATGGCCCATGCCCGACGCATGCTTGGCGCATCCCGGAAACCGGCACAACCATATCGCAACGCATAAGTCGCCGCTCATTCTCGGCGTCGCATTTTTATTTCAATAAAGCCTAAACTTTTCTCCGGCAAATCGAATCTATACAGGTAAGCTCGCTGACACTTGAAGAAAATGTCTCAAGGGTAAATTGCCTTCGTGCGTCTAGGCTAGGGCATTTTTGCTAATGGTGTAGACCAGGAAACTGAGCCCGACGCGGCCATTCCGTCAAACCCGGGGCCCCCGGGCACGCGGTGTTTGCGTGCCCGGGGTGGAAAGAATGGCCGCACATAACTGATCCCCCCGGACCATAGTATTAGCAAAAATGCGTTAATGTACCGTGGCGCCCGAAGATCAAACATCGTGTGGAGTGCGCCCGGAATCTAGATGGATGCATGCATCACACTTTGGCGGATCGTCCCGCCATCTAGCGGTTTTGCAATTGGTTTAGACCGAACCCGGATTTCCTGTGGGGCTTGGTGGTGCCATCGAACTGCATGCGGCTTTCCGTGAAGAAAGCCGCACATAACTGCTCTCGGCTGGTGCCGCGCGCAGGAAATCCGGGAATGCCACGTCGCCTTTCGTGGTCCCGGCTGGCCGGGACCACTCCTCGCGACCTTTATAAGACCACAGTAATTGCGAAACCGCTTTAGAACCGCTCGTTTCGATCGAAACTAGCAACCGTAAAAGTGGCCAATGATGATAGGAAACCTCAGCACGTCGTTAACTAAGCCCAAGCTGCCCACCCTCGCAGACATAGAACGGCGAAGGCACGAGCTGCTCACCCTGGCCGGCCTTCATTCCCAGCGCAAAACCAGCCCGGCTTCCCCCGCCCCGGCCTCGCAGCCAACAGCGGCGCCGCCCACTCCGGAACCGCTCCTCGCCTCCGCCCTGCTCCGCCCGTTCGCGGAGGTTCAACCGGACGAAGCCGGCGGTCTCGCGGTCAACCCTGCTCCGCTCCCGCCGGAACCCCAACCAGAGCCGCAGCCTAACCTCGCCCAGGAACCGGCCCCCGCCCCCAAGCTATCCCGCCTGTCCCGGCTTGCCGTGGGGCAAGACGTATTCGACAGGTACGCGCTCTATGGCCTCGCCGGGCAGGCCGTGCGCTCCCTGGCCCCGCACACCGAAGCCCAACCCGAAGCCATCCTCCTGCAACTGCTCGCCGCCTTTGGCAACGTCATCGGCCCCGGACCTCACTGCATGGTCGGGGCCACCCGTCACACCTTGAATCTCTTTGTCGTGCTCGTCGGAGAATCCAGCAAGGCTCGCAAGGGGACCAGTTGGAACCAGATTTCCCAACTCTTCGCCCAGGTGGATCGCACCTGGACGGAGAATCGTGTCACCAGCGCGCGTCTTACCGCGCGCGGCCTCGTCGGCATTTTCGGGCAGGCAGGCGATCGCCGTCTCCTGGTGCTCGCCGAGGAGCTCGCCTCCGTGCTGCACACCATGGGCCGCAGCAGGTCGCAGCTCTCGCCCCTGCTGCGCTGCGCCTGGGATAGCGGCGCACTGCGCATCCTCGACCGTGACCGTCTCCTGCAGGCAAGTGGAGGCCATCTCAGCCTCATCGGCCACATCACCCAGCGAGAGCTCGCCGAGTCCCTCCACCGCACTGAAGCCCACAACGGCTTCGCCAACCGCTGCCTTTGGGCCTGCGTGCAGCGCAGCCGATGCCTGCCGGATGGGGGTAACCTCGGCGCGGAAGAGCTATCCGCCATCGCTCGCGAGTTCAGGCGCGCCGTCGAGTGGGCGCAAGGCCAGACGGAAATCCTCTTTCGCCGCGACCCGGCTGCAAGCAAACTCTGGAACAGCTACTACGCGACCTTGAGCCAGGACCGTCCTGGTCTCCACAGCACAGCCACCGGCCGTGCCGAAGCACAAGTGCTGCGCCTCAGCGCCCTCTACGCCGCTCTCGACTGCAGCCCGATCATTCAGCTGCCTCACCTCCAGGCTGCCCTTGCCCTGTGGGACTACTGTTCCGCCTCCGCCGCCTCCCTCTTCGGCACCTGCGTCGGAGACTCCATTGCCGATCGCATCCGCGAGGCTCTGCAGGCTTCGCCCGACGGCCTCTCTCGAGAACAGATCAGGAACCTCTTCCACGGCAACGTCAGCAGCGGTTCGATCGACCAGGCGCTCGAAAGGCTCAGCTCTCTCGAACTAGTCACTTCTCGTTACGTGATCGGCCGCGGTCGCCCCACCACTCTCTGGTCCGCCGTCGATTACCAATACGAAGAGCTGATGGAAGAAGAAACCGCCGAACCCAAAGAGTCCCCGGAGGAGACTTAGTGCGTTAGCACGTACTTTTTAGCCATTTCCCGGGTTTTTTCCCGGGGACAGACGGAGTAACCACCGTATTTTTGATTAGGGGTTACTCCGGGAGTGTGTCGGAGATAAGAATTTGTAATTGTATAAGTGACCTATTATCAATAACCTACTTAAAACAACAGATTTTGTAGGCTGTTGATTCTAAACAGTGAAAAATCTATCTCCGACACACTCTCCGTCTTTTCCTGTCCCGTTTTTTCCGTTTTTTCGCGTTTTTTCGGTGGGGCGGCTGGGCTCATAGAGATCGAGCGCCTTTTTCATCACCCTGACACAGAATGCAATGCCCGCTCGACACCTCGGGGATCGCGCGCGATGACGGTGAGGTAGGCTTTAGCTGGCTGGTCCGGCTCAGAGCGTCCCTGTTCCCAATCCCGCAGAGTGCCAAGAGGGATGTGGTAGCGCGCAGCAAACTCCTCCTGAGTCAGCGCGAGGGCGCGGCGGAGGGTCCTGACGCGCGGAA
>CAWAII010000013.1:0-298604 GCA_963782105.1 uncultured Acidobacteriaceae bacterium | reverse complement strand
GCTGCGCGCAAACCGGTGATAGCGAAAAAACTTTCCGCCTGGTCTCCGGGAGAGAACCAACCGCCGGCCTGTGCAGCAGCGGTGTGGCAACGGGAGCCCCTGCGCGTCACCTTTCAGCCGACGGGCGCGGCCACGGTCAGCTACAGCCTGGTTGGCCTCTCCGCTGTCCTGGTGGAAGACGGTGATGGCAATGATGAAGCTGCTCCGGAAGCGAGCAGCCATTAGAGCACCGTGCCCAGCCCTGTGCAGGCTCACCTCTAGAAATGCCAGCTAGCGCCTAACGATATAATTCGGCGATGCAAACAACACTGAAAAGCCTGGTGCCGCCTCCAGTGCGCAGGGTTCTGAAAAATTCTCAAGGAGCTATTCTCGACCTCATCGATGTAGCCCGCGGTCTTAATCTCCCTCCGCGACGATTACGGGGCTTTGTGGGTGACGGAGATTTTACCGCCACCGGAGAAGAACATCTTCGCTATTTTATCGAGTACGGCAAGCTGCGTCCAGACCACAAGGTGCTCGACGTGGGGTGCGGTATCGGAAGAATGGCGTTGCCGCTTACCCATTACTTGTCACCCCAAGGCGAATACTACGGCTTCGACCCCACCGCTGAGAGCGTCCATTGGTGTACCGAGCACATCACCAGTCGCTTTCCCAATTTCCACTTTGCACTCGCTGACTTGCACAACGAATTTTATAGCCCGCTGGGCAAATACAATCCCGAGAATTTTCGCTTTCCTTATGGAGACAATTCCTTCGATTTCATATTTCTTACGTCTGTTTTTACTCATCTCTTCCCCGATGCCATGAAAAATTACTTCTCTGAAATCGGTCGCGTTCTGCGCAAAGACGGGCGAAGTTTCATCACGTACTTCTTCCTCAACCCCGAGTCGGTCGCGCTGAGTAGCGAGGGCAAAAGTAGCCTGAACTTCGTGCATCCGCTGAAGGGTTGCTGGACCGCCTATCCGGATAATCCCGAGGCTGCAGTCGCTTTTGACGAAACCGAAATCCGAAGCCTTTACCAAGCGTCGCCGATCCGAATTGACGAATTGAGGTACGGCCAATGGTGTGGTCGACAGAGCGATTACGGGGGTTTCAGGACTCATCATCGGGCTTAAAGAGTAGCGGCGCTCGGGGTAGAAAGCATGGTCTAGCATCTAGGTATGTTGGAAACGATGCCTACTCTCGATGATCTTCTCGAAGAAGCCAGAGTCGCCCACGGACATCTCTGCGCAGGCCAGGTCCTGGGCGTTCGTTTGGCGATGCTCGGATGCAGCCGCCTGGGCATCGAGCAGCCACGTGGCCGGGATCGCAAACGCCTGGTCACCTTCGTCGAAATTGACCGCTGCGCCACCGATGCCATTGGCGTCGTCACCGGTTGCCGGCTGGGCAAGCGGGCGCTCAAATTTCGCGATTGGGGCAAGATGGCAGCAACCTTTGTGGACCTCGAAACCCATCGCGCCATCCGCATCGCCGCCCGGGAATCTTCCAAGGCGCTGGCTCGCCAGTTGCACCCGGAGATAGAAAACAAGAACCTGCAGCAGATGGCCGCATACCGCGAGATGAGCGACCACGACCTTTTCGACGAGCAGTGGGTGCAGGTAACGCTCGATGCCAAGGAATTTCCCGGATACAAGGGCGAGCGCGTGGCCTGCGATCAATGCGGAGAAGGAATCAACTACGACCGGTTCCTGGTGCGGGATGGGCAAACGCTCTGCCTCTCCTGCGCCGCGCCGGAGGAGCGGTACTACCAGCCGCTATCCTAGCAGCGTGAATGCCCCGAACCTGCTCCTGCTCAAGCTGTTTGCAAGCCTCGACCGCCAGGGCGGCGCGCAAGACAGTCGCCTCATCGAAATGCTTGCCCAGGATCTGTGCGCCGATAGGCAGTCCCTGCGACGACTCCCCGCAGGGCACGGATATGCCGCAAATTCCGGCAAGACTGGCCGTTACGGTGTAGATGTCGGCCAGGTACATGGAGAGCGGATCGTCCGTCTTCTCGCCCAGCTTGAATGCCGGCGTCGGCGCAGTCGGCGTCACCAACACATCCACCTGCTCGAAAAGCGGCGAGAAAGTCCCGGGTGAGCAGCGTTCGCACCTGCTGCGCTTTTTTGTAGTAGGCGTCGTAATAGCCCGCGCTCAGGGCATAGGTGCCCAGCAGGATGCGCCGCTTCACTTCGGCCCCAAAGCCGATGTCGCGCGACTGGCGATACATTGCCGCCAGGGTATTTGCATCTTTGGCGCGAAATCCGTAGCGCACTCCATCAAACCTGGCCAGGTTGGCACTGGCCTCGGCGGTTGCCACCAGGTAGTAGGTTGGAATCGCATACCTGGTATGCGGCAGCGAGACGGGTTGAATGGTGCATCCTGCCTGGCGCAGGCGTTCGATCGCGGATTCCACCGCGGCGCGCACCTCGGCATCGAGGCCATCGCCAAAGTACTCAGCCGGAACACCGACGCGCAAGCCCTTCACCGGCTGCTCGAGAGCCTGAGCATAATCCGGTACCGGTACCCTCGCGGAGGTGGCATCCAGCGGATCATGGCCGGCGATCACCCCCAGCATGATGGCTGCGTCCCGCACGGTACGGGTGAGCGGACCGACGCGATCCAGAGAGGAGGCAAACGCGATCAGGCCGTAACGCGACACACGTCCGTAGGTCGGGAGCACGCCAACTACCCCACAGAAGGATGCGGGCTGGCGAATGGATCCGCCGGTGTCGGTGCCGAGAGCAGCGACCGCCATGCCAGCGGCAACCGCTGCAGCCGATCCGCCGCTTGAGCCGCCGGGAACCCGGTCAAGCGCGACAGGGTTGTGCACCGGGCCGTAACCGGAGTTCTCCGTCGATGACCCCATGGCGAACTCATCGCAGTTCAGCTTTCCCACCAGAACCGCACCCGCAGCCTCCAGGCGCTTTACAACGGTGGCGTCATACGGCGGCCGATACCCTTCGAGGATTCGCGAGCCTGCCGTGGCCGGGGAACCCTTCATCACCAGCACATCTTTGATGCCGATGGGAACGCCTGCCAGCGGGGGCAGCGGACCTCCCTGTGCCGCCAGTCGATCGATGGCCCCGGCGGCGCGAAACGCCCGCTCGCGGCTCACCGCCAGATAAGCATTGATGGCCGGATTTTGCGCTTCAATCTCCTGGAAACAAAGCTCTGCCAACTCTGTCGCGCTGGGCTTCGCATGGCGCACTGCTGCTTGAACCTCGGAGATACAGGTCTGCTTCCAATTCATGCTTCCATTATCATTCCTGACGAAGCATCCGTCGTATCAGTTTTGCTTCGGCTACTCTCCCGCGCTAGCGAATCTTCGGCTTCGGAGGCAAAGTGTAGATATGTTCCTGGATGGCCTTCGTCAATATAGCCTGTTCGACTGCCTTTTCTTTTGGGAAGGCGCTCTCCATTAGTGGATCAACCATGGGCGAGTTGACTTCAGGCTCAGCACGATAAAGCTCAATGCCGGAGAGAACCATCCGGCGGCGCGCCCCAAGCTTCTCATAAGCGCTTACGTCCGCCATAAAACAGATGCCAATAGCAATTACTACGGAAGCTACGTAAAAGCGCCTTCGGTTGAAGGTGGACGAGAGGCCGGGTAGATACCGTGCAAGAAAGGAATAACAGAAGATCAGCAACAAATTGGAGTAGATACTGTACCGTGACGCGGTCGCGAAAGTGGCCGCCCCTCGCACCCATGCGACCAGGAATCCCGTTGCCACAATCCACACAGCGAAGTAGAACGCAACCGGATTGATTCGATCGAAGCGAGAACGAACAGCAAGCGAAACGATGGCCAGTATCACAATGCCCAACAGAGCAGCCGCCCAACGGAAAGGGACCACACCGCCAAAAAAGGCAAGCAAGAAGAGCGGTCTCGTGATGTAGGAGGATCTATGTACCAGGAGCACCGAAGGAATGTAGTGGTAGAAGTAGGCGGCGAGCGGCAAAGCGAAGCTAGCGCACCACGCCAGAGACTCGGCATAGGCGCGGCGAGGCACAAGGATCAAGAGACCCACAGGACCCAGCAAGAAACCATTCGCCGAAGTACAGGCAGCCAGCGCAGCCGCCAGACAACCGAGGAGCAGATGAGCGCGAGCCGGTCGAAACATCTTCCTGGGAGTCAGAAGATAAATGGCAAGTAAACTGAACAAAACGACGGGGGTATTTTGTAGCCCGGTCATGGCCCAATTGAGATTTTCCCAATAAGTAAGAGAGAAAAATAGAAGGCTGATTGGCAGAAATTCAAGCAGACGCCGGTTTAGATCAGTCTCATCCTCTTGATACGTTCGCCAAAGAAGATAACCAATGGGCAGCAGAAATAGATTGCCCAAAGCGGTCAAAAACGCGAAGTTCAAATGATGGGTGAGTTCCATTTCGGAAGCCACAATGGAATGTTCAAAGCCGAGCTTGTACTCGTTGTACTGTTTCGTCGCGATGTCCAGTAGCTTCGTCTTCAAGGTGGGCAATTGCTCGTACTCGACTGCGAAGGCGAGGATCGCAGTGTAATCATCCTGGTATGGAACAGAGGGCGCCTGCCGATATAAGATCCCAAATGCGACGATGGCCGGGAATAACACGGCAAGAAGGAGTAGGAAGGTAATCCCCGGCCGGTCAGCCACGTTTGCAAAAACGTGGCCATTCCCACTGACGGAAATCCCGGGTGAGATTTTTTCACGCATTCTGGTGCAAACCCGACTCTGCTCTAACGCTCGATGACTTTGGGGACTTTGAAGAAGACCCCGTCCGTATCCGGAGCACCAGCAAGGACCTCGCTCCCGGCTCAAGGACGGAGCGATTTCGTCCGGACGCAAGCGCAGATCCTCTGCCTCCGGTTGCTTGCCCTCCGTCAAATGGCCGGCAACCTGCGACATGGGCGGCACGGAGGTTGTGTCCAACTCATTGAGCTGGGCAAAGTAGTCGAGAACGGAATTCAGATCACGCAGCATGGCCGCCTTCTCGCCAGCTCGTCAATTCGAGACTCGCAAGTTCGGCAACGCGCGCTACGTCCTGCTCGGAAACGGCTCATATTTTGAGGATTTATGCAGATTTAGAAAAGTCGACTGCCCAGGAGTTGGCGCGGCTGGAGCAGCAGCAAAACGCCGTCTGATAAAGGAGAGCGAAGTCACTCGCAAAAGTTGCCTCACCCATGTAATCCCAATCTATTTTCGCCTTCAGAGGCTTGATCATGCGGCAGTAGTAGGCCTCGAGGTCGTCATCAGGAATGTCCTGCAACATCTCTTCTTCACAGCGGAAGGCGAGCGTCGCCGCTCCGGTAAGGCCTGGCCGAAATGGCATGTGCATCACCTCCAAGTGAGGGAGCTTAGGCCGCGGTCCAACCAGGCTCATGTCGCCACGCAACACATTGACGAGTTGGGGAAGTTCGTCCAGCTTGTACTTGCGCAGGAACCCCCCGAATCTCGTCACCCGCGGGTCTCCCCGCTTGGTTAGGGAGGGGCCGTCTTCCTGGGCGGCTATCGCCATGGTCCTGAACTTGAACACCGTAAAGAGGGCTCCGTTCCGTCCAACCCGCTTCTGCCGGAAGATCACGGGTCCTGGGGACTTGTAGCGAACCAAGAGTGGCGGCAAGCAGCAGCAAGGGCCAGAAGAGCAAAAGCGCGACCGCGGCAACGACGAAGTCGATGCCGCGCTTGACTGCCGATACGCTCCACGCGCTCGGTTCGGCATAGTACGCCGTGGGGTCTTGCGGTATGGCACAAAACGGCGGAAACAGGGCCGTCGAATCACCGCTGACTTCAGAAACGACATCGTTCCAAAGCAGGGCCGCACTGGGCTGCGGGGGAGCAAAGCTTGTGTCCATGCGCTTCTTTAAAGACCTGTTCTAAGATTTTAGAGCTATTGCTGAAGCCTTGTTCAGGGTCTTGTTTATCAAGTTTTGCAAATCCAGGCCTTACGGCCTGCTGCTTCTTCTTTTTATAGACACTAGCTTGATCGGCCAAGGCGGTAGCTACCTTAGCCAACTACGGACAACTGCGTTGAAGTCACCGCTCAGGAGCATCTTCGCGGCAAAGGCGAAGACCCAACTGCTGCTCTATAAGGGATGAACCCGGGCCCAAAAAGGATGTTGCTCAGTAGCAGAAGCTTTCCCGATTCAACCCTTTAACCAAAATACCAGCATTTCCGATCTCATGGAACCCACCCCTCATATCAGCCAAGGTTCCCCGGAGCGCTTGCGGGAGGGGTCCGCTAAACGCATTTCCTTTTAGAGCAAACCGCTTAATTAAATTGATCTCCCTACTGCTGCTTCGACGATAGCATCGCTAAGCGAATATGTAGACGGAAAAGCCCATCCCTTTGGTTACATCCACAGGGAATCTGGTCAAATTGAATTTCTATTGCTATGCCCCCACGATAGTATTCTGCGCGGCTGCGGGGCACCTTTAGGGAATTCGGCTAATCGGCTCCGGTCCGCAAATCTTCCCGCTGCATGACCGTTCGGTCGATCCCATTCAGCCTCGGCGCTCCCGGCCCCTTGATCACGCGCTTATCGCTGCTCAGGTGAAACTCCGCGATTTTGAGCGTGCAGCGAGCGGCAACCGCCGCACGAACCAGCATTTCAGCAGCCGGCTCTTCCCGAAATAGTCATAGTGCTCGTTGAAATCAACCATCGCCCGATGCTGCTCGATGATCTTCTTCCTCGGCATCTGATTGATGCTTTGACTCCCGTAATGGATGACTTCCGCAGTAGGCGTGTAGTAGATCTTGTAGCCATTCCGCTTCAGCATGAGGTTGTAGGCCAAATCCACCTGGAAATGGGGCAAGCGTTCATCGAGCATGCCCAGAGTCTCCCAGGTTGCACGACGGAGCACGTAGGCAGTGGTTCCCAGGCTTTCCACCTGCTGTTCTCGGGAATAATCGAAAGCGCAGGCGTAGTACTTTCTCGAAACCTGACCGTTGGGGAAGAACTTATGCCAGTTGAGACCTTGAAGAATCATCGTTCCGAGGCCGGCAAAGCTGCGGACGCACGATTGCGTGGTGCCATCGGGATTGAGCAATCGCGGGCCGCAGGCCGCCGCATCAGGATGCGCATCCATAAACGCGACCAGAACCTTGAAGACGTTGCCCACCAGCTTGGTGTCGCTGTTCAGCAAGCAGGCATAACGAGCCCGCGACATCTTCAACCCCAGATTGTTGTTCTTGGAGTACAGCAGCGCAACCTTGTTGCGCACCAGGATGACATCGGGAAAGGCCGACTCCACCATCTCCGCGCTTCCATCCGACGACCCATCGTCGATGCAGATTACCTCGAATCGGATGCCCTTGGTGTAATTGTAAATTGACTCTAAACACTGCTGCAGCAATGCTTTGGTGTTGTAGTTGGGGATGATTACGGTTAGGTCGAGCAAGAGATTCATCAAGCTTTCTAAACCTCAGGCACTTCTATTCGGATGAGTGGACTTCGCGCGCGGGAATGCCGGCGACGGTTGCATTCGCAGGCACGGACCGGAGCAGGACGGAATTCGCGCCCACCCTGACATTATCGCCCAAAGAGATTCCGCCGAGAACCTTGGCACCGGCTCCAACCACCACATAGTCACCGAGTTCAGGCCTGAGAGCCGGATCGAAACTCATATCCATTTGCCTGGCCCCCAGGGTAACGCCCTGGAAGATAGTCACGTTCCTTCCAATTTTGGATGCACCAATGACCGTTCCCGAGGTATGGGGAAAGAATATACCGGGACCGATAGCACATCTGGGAGAGATCTCTATCCCAAACAAAACAAGATTCAAATAAGACAACAGGTGTGCCATCGCGGGAACCCCGGTAAGCAGGGCCGCCCGGCTGGTGCGGCAGAGGACAATAGGCAAAAACCTGGGATGAAGCAACCTTTTCAAGAGGCGAGGCAGGGAAGCCTGAGCACCCGGCTGGCCACCCAATTCCAACTGACGTTCGAGATCCGCATAAAGCAGCGCCTTCAGCATCTGGTCAGGCCTTCATCAGGCCGCGTTCGATCAACTCGCGATTGGCGCGATCCAATCCGTCCTCGGCGCCGTCTTCGACGATAGGTTGCGTCTTCACCCAGCGCACGAAACGCTCGATGCCTTCCTCAAGCGGCACCTGCGGCGAAAAACCCAGAGCCTGCCCGACCGCCGAAATATCCGCGTAATTGTGGCGGATGTCGCCCAATCGATATTGCCCCGAGACCACCGGCGCGCTGGCATCGGCAAATTCCCTCTTCAGAGCTGCGGGCGATGGTTTCCACGCTCACCGGGACCCCGGAACCAACATTCATGGTCAGGCCATCCCCCCCGTCTCCCATCAGACCGAGCGCCATCGCCTCGGCGACGTCGGATACATGCACAAAATCCCGGCTTTCCTGACCATCCTCGAAGAGGGCGATCAGTTTGCGTTGGCGTATCCGATTGGAGAAGATCGACAGGATGCCGGTGTAGGGGTTATGGAGAGACTGGCCTTCTCCATAAACATTCTGCAAACGAAAAATCAAGAAGGGAATGCCCAGTGCGCCGGCTGCGATCCGGACCAGATCTTCCTGGGCTAGTTTGGTGGCAGCGTAAACCGATGCGGGGCTGGTCTTGGCGATCTCGGGTGTGGCTACCGATTGAACGGGCCCGCAACAGCAGGGGCAAATCGGTTCCCACTGGCCCGCTTGCAAGCTGCCTGGGCTGCGCATCGGGGGATAGACCAAGCCGCACCGGGCGCACTGATAGGCGCCTTCCCCGTAGACGGCACGGGAGGAGGCCAAGACCAATTTTGTGACCTCATGCCTGTCGTTGGCCAGGACATCCAGAGCAATGCGGTGCCCAGAACATTGGTGCTGGTGTAGTCGCCAATCCTGTACATCGACTGGCCTGTGCCCGTCTCCGCCGCCAAATGGACGACCGCACCGACATCGTGCAGCGCCGAAACCCAATCGCGACGGTTACAGACGTCGCCGCGCATCATCTCTACGCGGTCGTTCTGCGAACAGTGTCCCCAGCTCGGGCTGCGGGACGGCTCCGTGGATCTGCGGGCTCAGATTGTCCAGGAGGCGCACCGTCATGCCGCGGCGGACCAGCGTCCGGGCAAGCTCGAGCCCGATGAAGCCGAGCCCTCCGGTTATCAAGACCTTTTCGGCCATCCTTTGATCTTAAACTGTTTCTTATCAATAGCGCCCGCATCTATCCGGTTCGTGCGCGAAAACGCTCTTAGTGCAACGCCGCGTGGTAAACGCTCAAGGTGCTGCGCGCGCTTCGGCTCCAATCATAGAGCCTCACCCGCTGCTCACCCAGCCGGCGCTTCGCTTTGAGACCCTCGGAATCCCCCAGGATAGACACCAGGACGAGGAGAGCGCATCGGCATCGGAGGAGTCGAAGTAAAATGCCGCTTCTCCACAGACCTCGGGCAAGGAGGACGTGCGATTGACGAGAACTGGACAGCCCAGGCTCATCGCCTCCAGCGGAGGAAAACCGAAGCCCTCATAGAGGCTGGGATAGACGAACAAGGCGGCGTCCCGGTAAGCGCGTGCCAGCGTCGGCCTCGTCGGCCTTTGGAATGAGGGTGATGGAAGCGGAGATGCCGAGCGAGGTGATGCTTGCGCGTTCCTCCGCCGAGAACGCGCCTCCGCCGACGGCCAGCAGGCGATAGTCGCCGGCCAATCCGCTGTGCGCGAAGGCGTCGAGGAGGAGGGCAAAGTTCTTGTAGCCGGCGCGCGACCCCACGTAGAGCAGATAGGGAACCTCCGGCGCGCCCTTGTCCTGCTCGCCCTCCGGCGGAAGCTGCAGGGGCGAGAAGCCGTGGGGAACAACGTGCGTCTTCTCTTCCGGGACCTGGTAAAAGTGCAATAGATCGCTTCGGCTGGACGCGGAGACACAGAGGATGGCGTCGGCTTGCGCAAATAGCTTCCGCTTGCTGTCCACGATGGAAGCAGCATTGGAAAACAACTGGGGAAATCGCTCATGCGTGCAATCGTGGTGGGTAACCACGATCCGGCGGCGGCGCACCCAGGGAAGAGCCCGATAGAGCGTTGGGTGGTAGATATCGAATCTTCCCCGGAGAGGAGCCACGAGCGAGGAAAACAGCTCATTGGCTGCATAGCGAGGCCAGCCCTGGCTTGATTCCGGTGCTGCGCGCGAAAACCCTCGTGCGACCGCGCTCCAGCCCGGCAAAGGGCATCACGGAGGCGGTCAGCCCCATCAGCAATTCGACTTCAACCTCGTTCGAGAGCTGAAGATTCCGAATCAGCTCGTAATGGTAGCGCGAAGCGCCCCCGGCATCCTGCAGTGAGAAGACCTGGTGGTCATAGAGGATGCGCATAAAGCCTTGAGCTTGCTGAGACTAGGCTGCTCCCGTCGTACATGGTATCTCGGATCTCCTGCCGGAGCTCGGTGGGATCAGCGAAGTTCCTGCGGTCCCGGCCGGCCGCGGACCGCACACGCGGCCATGATAGTGAGGCGCAGCAGGAAATCCGGGTCTGGTTGGAACTTTGACGAAAACCGGTCCAGCTCAACCTACCGCATCGCCGCCCACTCGGGATGAGGGCGCCCGGCCGCTGCGGACATATAATAGTCTTTCCGCGATGAAGGTTGTCCTCGCCATCCCGTCCGTACAGCTTCCGCAAGCACCAACCCTTTTTTTATCCGACAAGGTGCCGAAAGTTCGCATCCCCTTTCTTTCGCTTCTTGTGCAGCCCCGGCCTTTGTGGAAGTGGCTTTTGATTTGGATGCTTTGTTTTTATCTCGCTTTCTGCATGGGTTGCTTTTTCGAGTGGGAGCAACCCCGGCTGAACCACGACACCTATATAAGGTTTGGTGCGGATTCACCGACGTATTGGGAAGCAGTGCAATACCGGAGCGAACACGCGGATAATAGGAGCAACCTTGTCTCGTTCACCGGAAACCTGCTGGGGCCGGTGGCCATCGGGATGCTGCTCAAGAGCGGATTTGCTGTTGCCCTCTTCAATATTCTGCTTTTCTTTATCGCCGTCGAGATCGCCTGCTCTATACCCGGGGTGGACAGGTACCTTCTCGTCTTTCTTCTGGCGATCAATGCGGAAACAGCTCCCGCTCTGGTCACCCTGAATAAGGAAATCCTGGTCCTGGTCTCCGCGTTGCTGTTGGCCAAGTATATTTACGCGAAGAGAAAATCCTGGTTTCTTTTAGGACTGGTTCTTGTAATCTCGCTCTTTGCCCGGTGGGAACAAATCGCGATCATCCTGCTATTTTTTTTCCTGCGAAGAAAGGGCTCCTTTTTCAAACGCAATCCCCGCCTCGCTGTAGCCAGTGTCATTGCATTTCTCACTGTGGCTTACCCCCTGGTCGCCAGGCTACCAGGCTCAGGTATCAGAGCGTTCACGCAATATGCAAATGGGGCGAACACCATTGTCAAGCTCAATCATCTGCAGGCCAATTTTGGCTTTCCCATCGTTATGGGGCCGAAGATCCTGATGGATCTGACGGGTGAGCTACTAAGACCGAACACGTATTTGAGCGAGTTTGGAACACTTGGCTGGGGCGACATACACTCCATGTTCATTATCCCCCTGTTCTCGATCGCACTAATGGCGCTGCTGGTGGTTGCCTACCGTCAGGGCAAGCTGAATCCCCAGCGTCCCATCGCTCTTATCGTCATCATCTATATCCTCATGACGGCGGTAACCCCGTTCGTTCAGCCGCGCTATAACTACTTTGTCTATGTCTTACTCTGTCTGGAGGTAGCCAAGAAAGAAGACCCGGATGGCCAGCCCGAAGAAACGGTTGCCCGCGTGGCACGCCGCCCTGGTAGCTCAGCAGCTACACTGAAACCGGCAACTCTCATCTCCCCGGACTAGAAAAATCCCCGCTTGGCTGAGTTCGGACCGGGCACAGAAATCGTGAAGGTGCTCTAGCCGAAGGGCGGAGCTCACTCTAACCTAGCTGTGGTCTTAAATTAAAATCCTGCGTGTTTGGGTTTTTGACCGTATACCCCACGGCACTCCGGAACCCACCGGGACTGGGAAGAAGCCCGAGACCCGTGCCTGCACCAATGAGCCCGGGAGCTCTACAATGCATTTTCGATCTCCACCATTCTTCCTGAAAGAATAATCCCGCAATCTCCAGGTGGTGGGCTTCATGCGTAAACAAGTAACATCCGTCCTGGAGCAAAGGCCAAAGATAGGTGAAGCAGGTCTGCACGGAATCCACCAAATCAACGTCTAAAAATACAAGCACGCATTTTTGAGAAAAATTTGGCAGCGTCTGTTCAAAATACCCCACATTGAAATTACAAGCAGAGATCTTCCCATACTTTGCTATGTTTCCCTGCACCTCCGACAAGGCGCCACTGTAGGCTCCTTTTTCGTAGCTGTGAATCTCCTGCAAATTTACCAGGAGATGTTCCTTATCGGTATCGGAAGGCTCAGGAAGTCCTGCAAATGAGTCGAAAACTTCCAGCTTCCGATGGCACAGGTCGCAGACCAAGGATAAATTGGCCGCACTTCCACCTTTGAAGGAGCCACATTCCACCACGCCACCTTCAACAGAACGAGGCACGCGAAAAATTTGTGTGGCCATCATAAGATGCTCTAGAAAATGAGAGGCGGTCACGATCCTGCGGTTATTACGCGCCATTTTCCAGATAAGCGCCATTTTGGTGAAAAAGCCTACGCCAAACTCACGTCCGGTCTCGACATGGAAATAATCAAGAAGAATGATCGGAAGACTCAGTAATGTAACCGAGATCCTCCAGAACCGCAGAATCACCCCTTCCGGGGCGATTCTGGACTCGGCCGCGTGATAGTTACCAGTGCTAATCGATTTCTCCGACAATACTCACTCCCCCTTCGTTCTCCTGGAGCCATCTGGTGCTGCCCCAATCTTTTCTCCGGGAAACAACTAGCTGATAATCTGGCCGTTCGCAATGGCTGGGATGTCGCGTTTCCTCAGTTGTTCCCTCCAGCGTTCCAGGCGGCCTGCTCTCGTCCGTAACAGCCTCTGCAAAAAATACTCCCACGTTATTCTGGAAAATATCTTGTTCTGGTAGCGGCGATATTGCCTTATTGTGCGCACAAAAAGCCGGAGAAGCTGGGCCGAGCGCTCCAGCGGAGACAAATACAGATCGATGTATGCGCTTTCCGCGGCCATGAAGTTCCGGTACCGCTCGGGGCTCATTTCCTTATCGAAATCCATGCTCGCGATGGAGTGCACCAAACGTAGGTCTCCCGCGATATACATGTACTTGCCTCTTCGGTGCAAGGCTTGAAAGACGTAGACATCGGAGAGATCGAGCCAGAATTCGTCGCTGTATCCACCCACCTCGCGCAGGGCGGTTACGCGCATCAGCGTTGCGCTATTCACGGCGTAAGCCTTGTCTTTGCAGATCCCGCTGAATGTGACCGGAATCTGTTGCACGCGATTGAAGCTGCGTAGCCGCCGCGGAGAAACCAGCGTGCCGTGGGAAAAGATGAACGGGACGACGGAGGCGATTTCCGATGCATCGCGGAACTTTTCGCCGTATCCGAGCATGCCGAGGAGGAATTCATCGGAGACCGTCGTGTCCTGATCGAGTAGCAGGAGCCATGGGCATCGCAGGCCCTCGGCGAACTCCATGGCGTAGTTGTAGGCGCCTGACGTGCCCACGTTGCGGCCGGCGGAGCTCAAGTCATAGGAAAAAGGGAGAGAGCCAATCGTCAGCGGCGCCGGACTGTTGTCCCACAAGAGCACACGAACCTGGGTCTTCAGCCCGGGATTGCGCTCTAACACCTGGCTCAGGCTTTGGATCGTCTGGGACTGTTGCGGGGAGCGCTTGTAGAGCACAACGACAGCCAGGATCTGCATTCAAGAGCGAAACTGGAGGGCACGTCGAAATTGATCCAGCCTCTTGGCCTGCACTTCATCGGCTTCCAGGCGACCGTAAACGTAGGATCCGATCACCCGCGAACACCCGAAAAAGAAACCAAGGACGCCGCCGATCAACGTCCACAAAGCGCGGAATGGTCCCGACTTCCTGTCCGGCGGCTGGGCCGGGTCTAACAACTGGATCACCGGAGAGGCCTTTGCTTCGTCCAATCTGGCCGCCTCAAACTGGCGGGCGATCAGATCGAAGATAAGCGTATGGTACTGCACGTTCCTTTGCTTGCGGAGGTAGTCCAGCTGAGCCTCAGGGATCAACCTGCTGGATAGAGATATATCCCCGGCCACATGATGCCCTTTGCGAGCGCTCTCCAGGTTGCGCAACTGCTGCCGCAGGCCATCCAATTCGCTGTTCAAACGGACCACATCGGGATTTTGATCCGTGGAAGACATACGCAGTGTGTCAAGCTGCACTTCACGAGAGATGATCTGTGCCTGCAGTTGCGCTACCTGGGAAATGACCACCCCAGTCTGGCCGGTGGGCGCGACCGCACCGGTTGCCTCTTCCGTCTGCTTGAGCGCAATTTCCGCTTCGGTCAACCGGTCTTTCTCGAGCGCCAGCTGCTGGGAGAAAAAATTCCTTCGCACGGAAGCTTCACCGATCACCAGATGGCTATTGAGGGCGTGCAGTTCGTCGACATAAGCATTGGCGATTCGGGCGGCTCGATGCGGCTCCTCGTCTCTGACCGTAATGCTGATCATGCCGCCCTTTTCGCTAACGAACTTGGAATTACCGGCGAGTATATGTCGCGCTTCGCTTAGCTTCCGGGCGTGATAAACGGCCATGAGGCCGAGGTGCTCGATCAGCGCATCGGCCACCGTGTTGCTCTGAAGAATTCCCAGGTAAAGGTCGTTAGGATCCCGCACCGCGCCGAGCCGCCCAATCCCGTCAGGGATGCCAGACTACCAAGCTGGCTCATCAGGGCGGCACTCGACTGCCCCTGCTGTGGAGACAAGATGACGGCTTTCGCGGTAAAGACGGGATGCATCAGAAGCACCAGCACCATGCCCAGCAGCAAACCAATCATCGTCGCCAGGATGATGGTGTACTTGCGTTGCGCCATGACCAGCAAGAGCTCCAGGAGATCAAACTCAATCCCGGTCTTCGCGGCGGCCTGCAACGGCGGGCTGTATTCTTTGGTGATCGGCGTCATGGCAATCGCCCACCCATGACAAAGATTCCCCGCATGAGTGCGCTCGTTTTCAAGAGAGCCCCGGTCTCATTCGCGCTCCGCATATCAATCCCTCTATGTTACTGCAGCACGGCAATCGCTGCTGCACCCAGGGCAAGCTGGGAGAAAATCTGCGTGTAGCTGACGAAGTTCCTCAAACCTGAAGGCCTGGGCACTTTTTCCGGAACCACCACCGTATCGCCCGCATTCAGCCGCATGGTGGCAAAGGTATTTCCGAAAACGCCACTCCGCGAATGCCGGCTCACGACCGAGCCATCGGCCCGGATGATGAAGGAATCCCTCCCATCGGCACTTTTCGTCGGTCCCCCGGCTAACCGCAGGTAACTTCCCACTTCCTGGGTGTTCCTGAACAGGAAAGAGTTCTGGTCGTATACGGCCCCCACAACATTTACCGTGCTGGGCCTGGAAGGAACCACGAAACGGTCACCGTCCTCCAATTGCATGTCCGGCAGACTGTCAATTCCCGATCGCATTCTGTGCCACATCCAGGACTACGCGGCCGGTCGCACGTATGGTGCGGAACCTGGCCACCAGACTCCTGGAGGCGGCCGTCGCGGCCGGGTCCACGGTGCCGATGCTGGCAGCGCCGGCGATGGTGGACCGGTCAATCTCCAGTTCCAGGTTCTGCACGTAGTCATTCAAGCGCAACTGCTGCAGGACGCGTGTCGACTCGCGGGTAAAGTTCGATCCGAAAAGGTAGGCTTCCGGAGTGAAACCTCCGGCACGGGCCACCAACTGGCGCAAAGTCTCACCGGGGAGAACGCTATATATGCCCGCCTGCTTGAACTCGCCTTCCAGGCGCACAAACTTGGTGCGCTGTGCCTGCGGAACCTTGATATCCGCCTGGGAGAAGATGGTGATAACATCCCCGGGCTGGAGCGGCAAATTTTGCGCCGCGTCGTGGTCCAGGACGAGCCGCCCGGGATTGAAAGGCACCAGCGAAGTGGTGAGCGTCTGCGGGTTCATGCGCTCTATGACCGCATAGGACCAATCGATTTCAGGCACAGGAAGAGCGACCGTAAGGGCTGGCCGGGGCAGGTTTCCACTTGACGCCTGCTCCTCATCGGCCAGCGCCCGGCTGCCCGGAGTCGTGCAGGGTTCGCCGTTCTGGGAGCTATTTGCAGGGTTGGAGGTGTTTGTTCGGGCGCTCTGCCCAACCTGATACTGCTGCGAACCGCCGGCTGCGTTGGGGTCGCAATTCGCGTCGCTGTCCTGTCCGGAAGGCGGATTCGAGATCGGGCTATTGTTCTGTATGGAGTTCTGGCCATTACCCTGGGAGCCATTTCCTTGTTGGCCTTGGGCGCCATTCGACGGGGTCTGTCCGTTAAAGATGGGAACTCCGTTTTGATCGTATTGCGGAGTGTTGGTCTGGTAGCCATTGATATCCCGGGAATAATAATCCGGATTGCTGGCGTATTCCGGCTTGAACTGCGGACCCGGAACTCCCAGTTGATTCCTGCGTTCCCAATAATCCCGGGTAATCAGCGATTGGCTGTCCGGGATAATCTCGCTTAATCGCATGCCCGCGTGCCAGGAAAACCGTCCAGTTTCAGCAACATTCCCCCGCAGAGTGACGGTGTTCTGGAACTGCGGAGAGATGGGAAGCACGCGCAGCACATCAGCTTGCTGCAGGGGAGTCGCCAACCCGGGTCCCTCAAGCGCAATATCCAGAACGGTGCGGGTCTTGTGCGCATCCAGGCGTTCCAGCGATGCCCGAAGCAGCGAGGCCGTGGTCGAAAGGCCCCCGGCGAACTGAAGGGCCTGCTCCACAGAAGTGACGCCTTTCAACTCGAAGATGGCGGGAACGCGGACATTGCCGGCGATGGCCACTTGCGGCCCAACAGGAGGGATGTAAATCACATCGCCGGGGAGAAGCGGAGCAGTCCTTTGTCATGTCACCAAGTATCAGCAGATCGTACAAGTCGAAGTGGGTGACGGTTTGCCCGTTCCTGCGGAGCTGAATGTCGCGGAGGGAGCCCTGAACGGAGGGACCGCCAGTGGCAAACAACGCGGTAACCAACGTGCTGAGCGAACTTAGCGTGTAGGTTCCGGGGCGACGCGCCTGGCCCACGACAAACACCTGAATCGACCGCAGCTGTCCCATTTCCACATCAAGATCGAAGCTCTTGTAAATGTGGCCGACAGCGTCGCGAAGATGTTGCCGAAGTTGGGAATAGGGCAGCCCGGCGACATGAATCTCGCCTACCTGGGGAAGATACACCGAACCGGAACGGTCTACAGTGAGTTGCGCGTTGAAATTGACCTGGCCCCAGATGCGAATCACCAGTTGATCGCCCGGTCCGAGGACATAGCCGGGGGTGACATTCACTTCGCGTAGCGGTGCAAACGTGGATGGTACCTGGCGAAAAAGGGTGTCACCATAAACAGGAAGCATGTGGCCCAGGGAGGCGCGAACCAACAATTGGAAGTCGGTAGGTGCGGAAGGGCCCTGAAATGCCAGCAATCGTGATTCTTCAAGCGCTTGCAGTTGTGATTGCGAACCGTTCAGGCCACCCTGGTCGAGGATGCTTTGCACCTTGCCGTTCATTCCCTGGGATTGCAGTCCCGGGTACTGCTGTCCTAGCTGACCGCCTGAAATGCCCGCGCCTGCATACCCGCCGTTCGTAGACGAACTGCCTGGAGAGGCACCGAGCGGACCGAGGCCCTGGACCGGAGCCTCCTCATCGCTCACGCAACTTCCATCGACCGAGGAAATGACGCCTGACGGGCAGTCGAACGTATCGGAACCAGCGGATTGAGCAGCAGCAAGTTCAACCTGCGTAACGCTCGCGAGGAGCAGAATGACGAAGAAAAGACCTGAACGCTTACCCATAATCTGTGAAAGCAGAAAAGCACTCGGCGCGCGGCCTCTGTCCCCTGCCAAACTTTTACTCCTTTGCCATCGGCGCCCCTGTCCAACCCGGGACGAACTTGTCCAATACTTACTTTAGTTTAGGGCTTCCTGCCGGATGTGCAAATTCTTTTCCCAGGGAACCGCCGGGACCGAATCTTGATAACCGGCTCATTCCAGGAAGATTCAACCGTCTTCTTCGGGTCTTCCTTTCGGATTGGGTCCAAGTTCACCCGGAACTGAGTCCTGGGCTGGACCGCTTTGTCCTTTGTCCGGACTCCCTCCCCACTTGACTGCATTTCCAGGCCAGTGTCCAAGTGGTGCCTTCCCACCACCCTCAAGACTGCGTCGGCCGTCAAAGTAACGGCGAAGGAACGGCGCCGGTCCTCCTGAAACCGCATCAGGCTCTTATAACTTCACCGTCACTGCAACCTCGGGAAGTGTGCAGACTCAATCAGCTTACACGCTTGTGGTGCAGTAGCCAGCCTTCCGAAGCCCCAGACTTCTAATGATATGGTGAACCTTTCCCCGGATTTCCTGTAAGGCTTGTTGGGGCCAATGAACTTGATTGCGAGGCTGGCTAGATCCGCTCGGTAGGAAATCCGGGATCCGGTAGCGGCGGTTCAGGGGGCATCTGTGAAAGTGATAACCAGCATCAAGTTGATCACATTTCTTGTTGCGGCGAGTCTGCACGCGGGCACGTTGAACGCGCAGCAACGAGCAGCGACCCCGCCACAGGCCCCCGTACCGGCAACCAGCGTGGATGGCAGCGACATTGGGGACCGCGTCAACAACACCCTAAAGTCTTGCGCTCTCCAGTGCACGGTCTACATCCCGGCGGGGAATTACTCCTTTTCGACTCCAATCCACCTGGCGCTGAATCCCTTTGGCAAATACAAGCTGAGCGGTGATCCCGGGGCTGTTCTCACCTACACGGGAAACGGCGATGCCATCACGACACAGATCAGCAGCCTGGCGGGATCCTCACAGTTGCTTATCGAAGGTTTTCAGCTCGTAGGGAATCCACATGCCGCCGCCGGAATCCACTTGCTGCCGACCAATCGGATCACCGTCCGCAACATGGTCATTGTTGGATTTTCCGGTGGTGACGGGATCCTGGTCGAGGGAACGAATAGCTCGAACATTTATGACAACCTGATCTCCAACAACAAGAACGGTATCCGCCTGATTCCTACAGTGTGCAGCGCCGGCCCATCGATTCATTGTGGACCGTCGGTGAACGGCTCTCCGTTTGCCGCCAATGCCATACACGTCACCTACAACCAGATTACGAGCAATTCGCACTGGGCCATTTTTGAGGACACCGTCGTGGTTGGTCACGGCCTATCGGAAACACTGAACAATCTTTATATGGGCAATGATTTCGAAGAGAACGGCGGGGCGATCTATCTCACCCGGTCGCGGGGAACCATCATCTCAGCAAACTACTTCGAGCAGTCATCCCGCGAGGTGGTGCTTGGCATACCAAACGGGGGCAGTGGCTATCGCGCCTATGGGCCCGTGGTGCGCGACAACTACTTTACCACGTTGACAGGGACACCCTTCAACATCGAGATTGAGAATGCAGACAGCGCGATGATCGAAGGCAACAGCGAACTGGTCGGCTCTGCGAGTGCCAAGAATTGCTTTGTCAACATGGTAGGAGCGACCCGCACCTGGATTTCGAAAAACGCGATCTACCAGAAGAATCCCTATTGCTACAACGGCGTGCCGGGAACCCCTTCGACCGGCGACGGCTCCTTCTTCTTCGGCCAGCGCTAGCGCGGATTCGTTCACCCGGGTTGGAGGAGAGGCACTTGCTAGAGTCCTGAGTTGTTCATTCGTACACATATTTGTCATCCCGGCCGGAGCGAACCCGGATTTCCTGCTGCGTGGCACCACCAATAACCGCGTGTGCGGCTTTCCGTAAAGCAAGCCGCATGAAGCTCGTGGAACCCACTCAATTCAACAGGAAATCCGGGGGAGCGCAGTGGAGGGACCTGCGGTTCCAGCCATTTGCCCTACCTTCTGCTCTCTGGGATATATCGTGCGAACTTCTAACTCAGGACACTAGCCGGGATCTCCCACCAGAGTTGAATGGCCGAGCGGCCATGTCGTGCACATCCGCTCAGCACCTTACGATTTTTTCCGACTTCAGGCCGCGTGTGGCATTGCGCGAGTCGACCACGAGCTGGGCTTGGCCGACGATCCAGGCGTAATCGTAGGAAGTATGATCGGTCACAATGAGGACGCAATCGTAACCGCCAAGGTCTTCGAGCGGCTGCGAGTTCATGTTCAGATTGTATTTCCGTCCCCGTCCCACCGAGGGGAAGAAGGGATCGTTGTAGCTGACCGCGGCTCCCTCTTGCCGCAGCATTTCAATGATTGAGAGCGAGGGAGATTCACGCAGATCGTCTACATCTCGCTTGTAGGCCAGGCCCAGCACCAAGATCCGCGATCCCTTGAGCGGTTTGCTGCGCTGATTCAGCGCTGAGGAGACCGCCATCACCACGTGATACGGCATGGCCTCGTTCACTTCGCCGGCAAGTTCAATAAACCGTGTACTGAAGCCGAATTCCTTTGCTTTCCAACTCAGATAGAAGGGATCGATGGGGATGCAGTGGCCACCCAGCCCGGGGCCGGGATAGAAGGGTTGGAAGCCGAAGGGTTTGGTGGCGGCTGCTCCAATGACCTCCCAAATGTCGATGCCCATGCGCAGGCAGAGCAGTTTCAGTTCGTTCACCAGCGCGATGTTCACGCAACGATAAATGTTCTCGAGCAGCTTGGTCATCTCTGCCGCCGCCGGCGTTGACACCCGGATCACGCGGTGAAATGCGGTGTTATAAAGTGCGGCGGCAGCTTCCGCCGCCACGTGCCCTAGCCCGCCGACCACCTTGGGGATGTCGCGGCGGTCGATGCTGGTATTACCCGGGTCTTCGCGTTCAGGAGAATAAGCCACAAGAACACCGTTAGCCACGATGCCCTCGCGAATTACCTTGAGATTGCCCGCCCGCTCGATCGCAGGGACAATCAGCTCCTCGGTGGTGCCGGGGTAAGTAGTGCTCTCCAGGACAACCAGTTGGCCAGGGCGTAGATGATCGACGATGGATTCGATGGTCGCCGTGATGTAACTCATATCCGGCGTGTGGTGATCGCTCAGAGGCGTTGGCACACAAATCAAAATCGCATCGACTTCGCCTACCTCGGAGAAATTGGCAGTCGCGCGAAAACCCTTGCTCTGGGCACTTGTGATCTGCTGGGGTTCGATACGATGGATGTAGGATTCGCCGTCATTCAGACGGTCCACTTTGGCCCCGTCGATGTCGAAACCGGTGACCCGAAATCCCTCCTGGCTGAAAAGCAGAACGAGTGGCAGTCCCACGTAGCCAAGGCCGATAATTCCCACCCGCAGCTCGCGCTTCTCCACGAGCGACAACCACTGTGACAGACCTTGCTGGTCGAACAAACCATCTCTCCTAAATGTTTACCGTGGCAGGAACAACCGCAGATCCCTCCACTTCGCTTCGCTGCGGCCGGGACGACAATTCATTGGCACAAACCGCAGATGGCTTCTCCGTTGAGGAGACAAAGACGCCGGCCTCCGGGTCCACCCTACCTTGAGACAGCCGGCAGCTTCAACGTCTCGCGATACCACTCCACCGTCCGCTGCAAGCCCTCTTTCACTCCAATCAAGGGGCGGTAACCGAACGCTTCCGCGGCTGCGGAGATGTCGGCCTGCGAGTTCACTATGTCTCCCGTCCGCGGCGGCCCGTAAAGCGGCGGCCGCTCGAACCCAATCATTCTCGCCAGCAGCCCATACATCTCGTTCAGTGTGTGTTGCTGACCGCAGGCAGTATTGAACACCTTGCCTGCTACCTTTTCAGCCGGAGCCTTGCATGCCAGCAGGTTAGCCGAAACGATGTTGTCGATATAGGTAAAATCCCGGCCCTGCTCGCCGGTGCCGAAGATGGTTGGCCGCGTCCCGTCGAGCATCTGCTGGATGAATTTCGCCAGCACCCCGCTATAAGGCGAATCGGCTCCCTGGCGCGGCCCAAAGACGTTGAAGTAGCGCAAACTCACGGTCTCCAGACCGTACACCTGCCAATAGCTGCTCATGTAATATTCGCCGGCAAGCTTCTGCACCGCATAAGGCGAAATCGGCATGGGTCGCATCGATTCCTTGCTCGGCAGGACCGGTTGGTCCCCGTACGCGGAGGAGGATGCGGCGTAGATGATCCGCCTGACGCCCGCTGCCCGCGCTCCCTCGAGCACATGAAATGTTCCGTCCACATTGCAACGATGGCTTGGCTCAGGATTCTTCACCGATAGGGGAACAGATGGCAGCGCTCCCATATGCAGGATGTAGTCGACTCCATCACAGGCGGTGCGTATCGCCGCAGCATCGCGCAGGTCGGCCTCTCGGAAGTCGACCATGCCATTAAGCCCGGCAAGGTTGGCCGGCTTACCGGTCAGGTAGTTATCGACTCCGCGAACCTCTTCCCCGCGTTCCACCAGGACCCGCGCCAGGGATGATCCAATGAAGCCCGCGATTCCCGTGATCAGGTATTTTGCCATGCGGTGGATCCCCCCGAAGATGCGCCTGACAGCTAAGGTGCGTTCTTATGGTCTGGTCCAACCCGGGTTGCCACAAGTGGCTCCTGCGTCAGACAAGTGCCGCAGCGCGGCGCCTTTGCCTGCGTGGATCGGGGGAGATGGGTTCGGAGACCAACCTTGAAAATAGCACACCAGCACGACAAGCACTATTCCTGCGCCCAGAAGGCGGCTTGCGTGAAATCCCCTGACATCCTCTGTATGTACTTCCTGGAATTGAACTTCTTGCCCGTCGAAGCCCCGGACATATAGCGGATGGTGCCAAAAATCGGCCGCTCAAACCAGGGGCGGTCGAACTTGCCCACAATCGACCAGGCGATGCCCGCATATCCGTTGGGGTCCCTGCCATCCAGAAAGTAGCGGTCGTTGAGCGTGACGCAGGTATCGAATGCCACTGCCGGGTTGGGCGACCACTCCAGGATCTTTTTTGCCCAGTACATGCGCATGTAGTTGTGCATCCATCCGAACTTCACCATCTGGTTCTGGGCTGCGTTCCACAGCTCGTCCTGCGTCTCAGAACGCTCCAGTTGCTCGATGGAGTAGAGATGCTCCCGCCGGTCGCGCGCATGCTCCAGCAAGGTTTTGCGTGCCCAGGGCTCGGCGCAGTCGAAGGAATCGTAGTTCTCAGTAAACTTCACAAAGTTGACCGCCAGCTCGCGCCAGCCGATCAACTCGCTAATGTACGAATCGCGCGCTGCCTGGGAAACCGTACCCTCCTTGAAGGCTTTCTCGACTGCCAAGCGCGATGGTGATGGGACCAATATGCCCAAAGTGCAGGTAAGGCGATAGCCGGCTGGTTCCATCCACCTCGGGATGATTGCGCATCTGGTCGTAAGCGGCGAGATCTTTTTTGACAAAGTCGTGCAGCCGCTTGAGCGCCGCGTGAGTACCGCCGGTAAAGCTCTCGACCGGCCGAACGGATCGGTCAAGCGTCTTCCAACCCTCAGTGACATCCTCCCGCACAGGAAACGACTCAAGCGACTGCGATGGTTTCCATTCCCGGTGCGGGTTCACTACGCGGTGCTTGACCAGAAACTTTGGCAGCTCGGCATAGAGCTTCGGTTTGAAGATATGCAGGGCGTACATCCGCTTCTGAAATATGCCGGAGGGCACCACCACGTCGGCGTCCACGGTCCAGTAAGGGATGCGCAAACGGCCTGCCAGGACCCTTCGCCAACGGTCCGGCTCGCGGCAGGGATTTTCATCGCCGACTACCATGGCCGCGCTCACTTCCGCCAGCAGCGTCTGCAGGGAATTGTTCGGCGGGCGGCGCACGATGAACCCGATCTGCCGCTGTTGCAGATCCTCTTCTATATCCGCCAGACCCTGGTTCAGGAAGGCGTAGTGGCGCAGGTTGGCATGGGGAAAATTGGAGATCGCCGAGAAGTACGCCACTACGGGAAGGTCCAGGGCGTTGGCCACCTCCACCGCAACTTCGAGCGCGGGATTATCGAGCGCTCTCTGCGCTCTCTGCATCCAGTAGACGACGCATTTTGCGTCCGGCGCCGGAGCTCCGCCGATCGCCGGACAAGAACCCTGGGATTAGCGGCGATCTTGCGCAGCGCCTCGGGTACATCATCAGGTCTGCTGGTTGGGAGGTCATCGGGAGAGCTTCATAACGGATTTCCATTGCTACGACAGTGAGACCACGAGCTATGTGGCTTCGACGGAATTGCTACAGGCTTGTGGAATCAGAAACCTGCGGCTCCCTGACTGCGCGCACAGAGTCGCGGTTCGCGTCCGGAACGTTAGCGGCGTACGAGGGACCTGCAGTTCCGTTCCCTTACCAGAGACCCCAGGAGCGGCTGATGTAATCGGACAGCGTCATCGTGATCAGCACCAGAAAGGTGAAAAATCCGGCAGCCACGGTGAGCATCAACACCTTCGAGCTGTAGCGGATATGCATAAAAAAGAGAATGACCAGGACCGCCTTGATGCAGGCGATCCCGAGCGCCACGATGGGGCTGAAGACACCCATATTGATAAAAGCGGCGCCGGTCGTGGTGGCGGTCAGCACCAGCAGCGCGCACAGGATGAGCAGGTAGGTTTTTGGCCCGACGATGTGATGTTCGTGCTCAGTAGGAGTCGACATGGCTACTCTCCTTGACAGCTACTTCAAAGGGTGGCGGCTGATGAGATACAGCAGCGGGAAAAGGAAGATCCAGACAATATCGACGAAATGCCAATACAGTCCGAAATTATCGATGGTTGAGGTGTGCCCGTTGATGTAAGCCCCGTGCCAGGCCTGGAAGAGCAGAATGAACAAAATACTGATGCCGATGACCATGTGCAGAGCGTGCATGCCGGTCATGGCGAAGTAGAGGAAGAAGAAGATCTGCGCGTGTTGCGCCATATCCGGCGCCAGCGGAACATCCCTCTTGTCGGCGGGATGGACAAAGTCTTCCACGCTGAAATTTGCCCCGGGAATGTGGTGTTCGACGTATTTCTCGTGATACTCGACGGCCTTGATGCCAAGAAAGACCAGGCCCAGCAAATCGTGCACGATCAGCGAAGTAAGCAGCCCCTTGCGGTTGCGGGTCTCCGCCGAGTAGACGCCCATGGCCATGGTGAAGCTGGACAGAATCAGGACCGCGGTATTGGTGGTTCCCAGCCCGATGCCGAGCGTATTGCTGCCGGCCACAAAGGCGTCGTAATACCAGTTGCGGTAGAGCAGGTAGGCCATGAACAGGCCACCGAAGAACATGATTTCGGTCAGCAGAAAGAGCCACATGCCGAAGCTGGCGGTCTCCGCGCTGCTGCTCCACCGTGACGAAATGGTGGCGCAGGTACGGCGGGATGCTCGTCGTCGTGCACTTCGTGGGGTTCCGCGTGTCCGGTTGCGATCGCTTGGCTATCCAACAGTCGTTACCTCGTGTTCGGTCTTGTGAGCCAACCACTCGTAGTCGTACGCTTCGTGATCCATGATCGGTGTTTCGACAAAGTTCTCGGTCAGGGGCGGAGACTGGATCTGCCACTCCAGGCCCGTCGCCTGCCATGGATTACTGCCCGCGATCTTACCGTACTTGAGCGACCAGGGCATATAGAGCATGGGCAGCAGATAGCCGATGCCCAGAACCGTGGCGCCCGCCGTCGAGAGGACATTCAACACCTGGAACTCCGGCGGATACGCATGATAGCGGCGCGGCATCCCCAGATAGCCGAGGATGAACTGGGGGAAGAAGGTCAGGATGAACCCGATAAAGGTGGTTACCGCGCCAGCTTCGACATGGATTCGGGATACATTCTGCCGGTCATCTTCGGCCACCAGAAGTGGACGCCCGACAGGTAAGCCATCAGCATGCCGCCAACCATCACAAAGTGGAAATGGGCGACGATGAAGTATGTCTCCGTCAGGTGGATGTCCATGCCCAGCGATCCCAGGAAGACGCCGGTCAGGCCGCCGATGGTGAACAGGCCCATAAAGCCGAAGGCATAGAGCATCGGCGTCTCAAAGGTGATCGAGCCTTTGTAGAGCGTCGCCGCCCAGTTGAAGATCTTGATCGCGGAAGGCACAGCGACCAGCATGGTGAGCAGCGAAAAGACCAGCGCCGAATAGTTCGACACGCCCATGATGAACATGTGATGGGCCCAGACGAAGAAGCCGAAGACCGCAATGGCGACCGAGGAGAAGGCCACCGCGGTATAGCCGAAGACCCGCTTGCGGGAGAAGGTGCTGATCACCTCGGAGATCACCCCCATGCCGGGCAGGATCATGATGTACACGGCTGGATGGGAATAGAACCAGAAGAGATGTTGAAAGAGCAGCGGGTCGCCGCCCTTGGTGGGATCGAAGACGCCGATGCCGACGATGCGCTCGAGCACGACCAGCACCAGCGTGATCGCCAGTACCGGCGTTCCCAGAACCATGAGGATCGAGGCCGCGTAATGCGACCAGATGAACAACGGCAGCCGGAACCAGGTCATGCCCGGGCACGCGCATGCGGTGGATGGTCACGATAAAGTTCAGGCCGGTAAAGATGGAGCTGAACCCGGCGATGAAGACGCCCATCGCGGCGGTGATCACGTGGGTATTCAGATAGTGGGTGCTGAGCGGAGTGGTGAAGGTCCAGCCGGTATCGACGCCGCCGAGACCAGCGCATAGAGCAGAAAGCAGCCGCCGACAACATACAGATACCAGCTCAGCAGGTTGATCTTGGGAAAGGCCAGGTCCTTGGCGCCGACCATGATGGGGATCACAAAATTCCCGACGGTTGCCGGAACCGACGGCACCAGGAAGAGGAAGACCATGATGATGCCGTGCATGGTGAAGAGCTTGTTGTAGGTGTCGGAGGCCACCAGGTCAGGCTGCGGAGTCAGCAGTTCCAGACGGATCAGCCCGGCAAAGGCGCCGCCGATAAAGAAGAAGAAAGTGATCGAGACGAGATACAGCATGGCGATGCGCTTATGGTCGCCGGTAAGCAGCCAGCTCTTCAGCCCATACTCGTTGTTGAGATAGCTCAGCTTCGGCAGCTGTGCCTCCTGCTGGTTTGGAAGCGTGACAATCGTGCTCATTGGTTCACCGTCCCGGGCACACTGGGTGCCGCCGTGCCCGACTTTGCGGGCCCACCATGACCGGCGCCCAGCGTCTCCTGGGTGCGGTTGTTCATTGCGGGCGAGCTCGAGCCAGAACTGGACGCGCCGGCTTGCCCGGGTGAGAGTTGACTCGCGGTCAACGTCTGCTGGATGCGATAGTTCGAATTGAGGTTCTTGATGTACTCCACCAGATCGATCAGGCCCTCTTCGCTGACCTGCCCCTGATAGGTAGGCATGATCGGCGCATAGCCCGCGGTGACGCGCGTGGACGGGTTGAGAATCGTCTCGCGGAGAAAAGCATCATTCGCAGTGACATACGATCCGTCCGTCAGCTGCAGCCTGGAGCCATAGACCTGGGCCAGGTTGGGGCCGCGCGCCGTGCCTCGCCGGAGTGGCAGGAATTGCAGCCCAGGCTGGCGAAGAGGCGCTCTCCGTTCTGCGCCAGGGAAGCTCCGCTGGTGCTGCCCGCGGCCCATGCCTGGTAATCGTCCGGAGTCATGGCGACGATCTCGCCAATCATCGCGGAGTGATTCGTGCCGCAGTACTGGGTGCAAAACAGATGATAGGTTCCCGTCGCGGTCGCCTTAAACCAGACCGTCGAATAGCGGCCGGGAATCACTTCCCGCTTCACGCGAAAGGCGGGAATCGAGAAGCTATGAAATACGTCCTGCGAGATCATGGTCAACTGCACCGGCCGGTTGATCGGGACATGCAGGGAATCGATCTCATGCTGGCCGCCCGGGATGCTCGGCCTTCCACATCCACTGCTTGCCCACGATGTAAATGTTCATCGCGTTGGTGGGCGGGTTGTAGATGCGGAAATAGAGCAGCGCGCCCCAGACAAAGCAGATCATGAACAGAGCCAGCGGAATAATCGTCCAGGTGGCCTCGAGCAGGGTCGAGCCTTCGATCTGCGTGGCGACGGGATTCTTCTCCTTGCGATACAGGATCGAGAAGCCAAAGACCAGGATGCCTACCGCGATCAGGCCCACGGCCGAGATCAGCAGCAGAAAGAAGTAGAAAGCGTCCATGTAGGGCGAAATGGCCGAGGCTTCCGGCGGAAAGAGGGCAGAGTTCGTCAGCCACCTTACGAGAAACTGCCACAGTACTGGACTTATATGCATCGTTACCCTTTATCCGTTCGCGTTGGTCCCGCTCAGCTCCGCCGCTTGTTTGATATCCCGGCGGAAATTCACCACCATGAAGCTGCCCAAGCCCAAGAACAGTCAGCAGGCAGCCCGCCTGCACGATCCGGGCAATCGACCAGGCTGTGCCGGTTCAACTTCGGATCGTAGCGGTAGCAGTAGGTCAAAATATTGTCGACCGGCGTGCCGATGGTGTTGTGCGACGCTTCGACCAATCCCAGCCTCAGATCCTTGGGCGAATACTCGACGCCCAGGTAGTACTGCGCCATCCGGCCCTCCGGCGTAACCACCTCGATCGAGCTGGCATGCGCAAACTGCGGCGGCTTGCCATCGGGACTGCGGGAGGCGCACATAGCCAAAACCGACCGCCTGCGCCAGCGCCTTGATCGCAGGCTGCTGCGCCGGTCAGGAAGTGCCAGCCGCCGCGGTCTCCGGCCGGCCGTAGCGCTTCACATACATCGCCTTCTTGGCCGCGGCCATTGCCGGGCCTTCGGCTGGGATCGATACTCACGACGACGATCTCGAAGTCTTTGCCCGGCGTCAGGTTCACCATCTCCAGCGCACTAACCAGGCCATTCAGATCTTCCGAGCATAGGATCTGGCACTGGTAATAGACCAGCGAAAGGATCACGGGATGCTTGCCGAAGTAGTCTCCCAGCTTGACTGCCTTGCCGGTCTCGTCGCGAAACGGAGCATCGAGGGGCAACTGCTGGCCCAACCGCTGCGTCGATCTTGACCGTGTTCAGAATATCGGGCAGATGGTCCTGCGCCGGCTCGCCCATGGTCTTTTCGCCATAGGGCGCTACCTGGGCCAGCCCAGGAGTTGCGGCAGCCAAGAGCAGCGTCGCCGCCAGCACGAAGCCGCCAGCTGCAGTACACCGGATTGCGCCTCTTATCTGCATGCCAATACCCAGTTGCCCCTAAACCTCTACCTTTATGGTATCGCTGCCACGGAGTCCTTCGAACCTGCATTCGTCATTCCCACCAGTTCATTCGCGGCGATACCAAGTCCCGACCCGAAAGCTGATGATCGCAGTGCCCCATCCTCGCGTTTCTACGCGAGTGGGATACGCACCGCTCTAGCGGGTTCGCCCCAGAGCCGCCTGGTCGCCCGGCTTTTCGCCCCGCATCCGCTGCTGCTGCAGGGTTTCCATGTACTGCTGCTCGTAGCCAGTCCGGGCGAATCCATCGGTAAGCGGCGCGGTCACCACCGGAGCCCTGTCGCCCGCCATCAGCGGTTCGGTCTGCTCCTCGGGAGCTACCGGAAGACCACGCTGAGCAATCAGCTCCATCGCGCGCGCGATGGGAATGCGCACCTTACCCTGCTGCGCGATCAACCCAACTGTAGTGGTCGAGCAACAGATCTTCCCGGGCATGCATTTCCGCCATTTCCTGGTTGCCGTCGTCGATCTGCAGCCGCGGCGTGGGAAAGCGCTGCACCATCTGGCGCAGCTGCTGCTGCTCCATCACCGCATTCGATGTCAGATCCTCACGCTTGCCTGCGGGCTGAGCTGCCGATCTGATTCCATTTGTTCGGAGGCCCATCGCTCTTCAGAATGGCGGTGTTGATGACCTTGCCCATGCCAAAGCAGAAAATAAAGAAGACCCCGACAAACGCGCCCAGCGATGCCAGAAAAACGACGATGCCGTTGACGTTGACGTCCGTGACCTCATAGCCGGCGAGAGCTCGCTGCCGTGCGGGTTTGTGCGGCTCATGTGCGGTGATCATGCGTGGGCATGCTCGGCCTCCAAAATCTCTTCCAGGTGAGGATCGTTGGTCTGGATCAACGGCCGCTTCTCCAGCTGGCCGAAATAGAACCACATCCACAGGGAGATCACCACCACCGGCACAGTCATGTACTCCAGAATCCCGAAGCTGAAATGCAGGTTGCGCCGGGCATCGGCGAAGTTCGGTTCAATCAGCCAGAACATATCCCAGCAGCGGGCGAAGATCATCACCTTGCATACCAGGATCAGCCGCTCCTTGTTGCGCTTCAGGTCGGCCGAGAGCAGCAGCGTGAAGGGGATGAGCCAGTGAAATACGAAATCCAGCGAAGCAATCACAGCCCCAGCCGCCGCGAATGCGGTCCAGATACCAGGGAATCTCCTCCGGCAGGTTTCCCGACCAGATGATGAGGAACTGGGAAAAGGCGAGATAGATATTCAGCATGACGAAGGCGAAGGCCAGTTTGCCCAGGTCGTGCTGCTCGGTTTTGCGCAGCACCGTTTTCATCGGCTCCGCCTGGGAAAGCCGGAGCACGGTGATGATGGAGAGCGCCAGAACCGCGTAGCCCTGCCCGACCAGGAACATGAAGCCCGTAGATCGACGAGTACCAGGTGGGGTCGAGCGACATGACCCAATCGATCGCGCACGAGCGACATGGTGATGGAATAGACCAGGACGCCGAAGCCGCTGAGGTTCTCCAGCCTGACCTGCCAGAAGCGCACGTTGGGATGCGGGTCGGCATCGCGCTGCAGCCCCCACTTGTTGAGCAGGTGCATGAACACGAACCAGATCGCAAAGCAGACCGCGGACTGAATCCACACGCTGGGAACGTTCAGCATGGGATGCTTGTAGGCAATCGCGTGCGCCTGCTCGTGGGTGATCAGATGCTGCCGGTAAGCCTCCGCGGGGTTGCTGTACTGTGCCCACAGGTACAGCTTCTTCATGAAGAAGCCGATGGGCAGAAACATGACCATGCACCAGGGGAAGGCAACGCGACATCGCCTCCAGCGGACGGCGCACCAGCAAGCCCCACTTGCCGCCGCTCAGATACTGCACCATGAGCAGCGCCAGGCCGCCCACCGTGAAGCCCCAGCAGATGATGAAGCCAAGCAAGTAGGAGCGCAGCAGGTGGTTGATTCCGTCGTGATCGATCGTCGCGGCCAGGAACGCCAGCACGATCGACAAAACGGCAAATATGGCGCCGACAACCATCGCCCGGCGCCGCCAGCTATTCAGCAGCAGCGGGGCATTCAGCTCGGAGGGTAGCGACTTTGCGTGTTGTCCGTGAGCCATGTGTTTTTCCTGAATACCTATTTCACGCCGCTTCGGCTGTCACTGCCTTGCCACTGGTGGCCGCGCCGCCGCCGGGTTGGCTCATCGCAGGCACAGGGCTATCGGCCGTCGCCGGCGCCATTCCCGGCGTTCCCTGGCTGGCGTCGGGCGGTCGGCGGAGACCGCGGTTTGCGGGCAGCGACCACGGCTGGGCAAAGGAGTCGGGTAATCCCTCCTGCTCGGCGATGTCCTTCAGATTCTGTACCTGGACTCCGGAAGGAACTTCGGATTCCGCTGGCGTTTTGGCTGAGTTGCAGTGCCCGGATATACGCTGCCACGGACCAGCGGTCCGCCGGGGTGAGCTGGGCGGAGTAATCCGGCATGGCGCCGTAGCCGTTGGTCATCACGTAGAAGTAGTGGCCCAGCGGCTCGGCCAGTATGCCGCGCAGAGTGGAAGTTGCCCGCAGGCTTGTAGCCTCGCTGCACGATCATTCCGGCGCCGTTGCCCACCCGGGAATGGCAGGGCGTGCAATAGATGTTGAAGCGCTCCTGGCCCCGCGCCAGCACCTGCATGGAAACCGGGAAGGGCAGCATGTCAGCTTCCTTGCCATCGATCAAGCCGGTGTAGAAGAAGCTGTCTTCGTCCAACTGGCCGCGAGCCACCGTGTGCGCCACCTGGGGCCGAACCGAGCGGCCATCGGCGAAGAAAGTGGTGCCGCGCTGGGGAACGAACTTGGGCTGGTTCTGCATGTCCTGGCGGCAGCCGGCGCAGCACGAGAGGCAGCCAGGCCCACAGCCAACAGCCAGGAGACGGCGACGCCGGAAGCGGGACGGACTTCGCGGATTTGTCATCGGATTAATACTCCACCTCCACGACCGAAACCGGCCGGAAGCTTTCCAGAAAGCTGCGCGATTCCACCACTCGAGAACTTAGGATCGTTCGCCTCCAGACAAAGAAAGAACTTGTCCGTGGTTGCCCCATTGCGGAAATTGGGAGCGTTGAAGAGCGGGTGATAGAGCGTGCGGCAGGCCGCACATGGCCAGCATGCCGAAGGCGGCGGAGAGACCCGCCCAGAGGATGGTCCACTCATAGGCCGGGATCAACGAAGGCCGGCCAGGAGAAGAGCGGCCTGCCCGGCGATGTTCAACGGATAGGCGAAGACCGCGACCCAGGTCTCCATCAGGAACATGGCAGCCAGCCCCATCAAGCCGCCAACCAGGCAAATGAGCGGCACGTAGTTGCGGTGGAAGCCGATCGCTTCCGCCGCCTCTTCCAGCGGATAGGGGGTGTAACAGTCCAGCCGCCGCCAACCCGAGTCATAAGCGGTCTTCGCGGCCACCACCAGTTCGCCAGGCGTGTCGAACTCCGCCAGCAGTCCGTAGATTCCTTCGCGCACAGGCATCAGTCACCCGCCTCCAGCGGTTCCGGTTCCGGCCTTACCTTGGCCTGAGGCAGCATCATTCGTATCTCCGACATGGGAATCATGGGCAGCAAGCGGATGAAGAGAAAGAAGAGCGCGGTAAACAGGCCCAGGGTGCCGATGAAGGTGGCATAGTCCCACCGCGTCGCCTTGTAGGTTCCCCAGGAAGAGGGCAGAAAGTCACGATAAAGGCTGGTCACGATGATGACGAAACGCTCGAACCACATGCCCGCATTGATGATCAGCGACATGATGAACATCTTGCCCGGGCTCACACGAAAGCTGCGCAGCCACAACAATTGCGGCAGGGCGATGTTGCAGGTGATCAGCACCCAATAGGCCCAGCCCATGGGCCCGAACATGCGGTTCCACATCATGAAGAATTCCCAGTGGCTGGCGGAGTACCAGGCCATGAAGACTTCCGTGCCATAGCCGTAGGCGACGATCAGGCCGGTGGCCAGCATCACCTTGCCCATGTTGTCGATGTGGCGGATGGTGATCAGGCCTTCCAGGTGGTAGAGCTTGCGGATCGGAATGGCCAGGGTGATCACCATGGCGAAGCCGGAATAGATGGCGCCGGCGACAAAGTAGGGCGGGAAGATGGTCGTATGCCAACCCGGCAGGACGGCGACCGCAAAATCGAAGCTGATGACGGTATGCACCGACAAGACCAGGGGAGTCGCCAAACCGGCCAGGAGCAGGGAGGCCGTCTCATAGCGCATCCAGTGCCTCACCGAGCCCCGCCAGCCGAGGGAAATAATGCCGTAAAAGTACTGGGCCAGCTTGCGTCTTGGCGTTGTCGCGCATCGTTCCCAGGTCGGGAATCATGCCTATGTACCAGAAGACCACGGAGATGGTGGCATAGGTGGAAACCGCGAAGACGTCCCACAACAGCGGGGAACGGAACTGCGGCCACACGTCCATCGTGTTGGGGTAAGGAAACAGCCAGTACCCCAGCCAGGGCCGCCCGACGTGGATCAGCGGGAACATGCCGGCGCAGATCACGGCAAAGATGGTCATGGCCTCGGCGAAGCGGTTGATCGAGTTGCGCCACTGCTGCTTGAAGAGCAGCAGGATGGCCGAGATGAGCGTGCCGGCGTGGCCGATACCGATCCACCAGACAAAATTGATGATGGCGAATCCCCAGCCCACCGGGATGTCGAGGCCCCAGATGCCGACGCCCTTGAGGAACAGCCAGGTCACCGCCGTGAACAGCATGACGCACGATGCTGCCCGCCAACGTAAAGCCGAAGAACCAGCCCAGGGGCGTGTGCGGGGTGAGCACGATGCGCGAAATTACATCCGTAACCGACTTGAAGGTGTATCCGGGCGCGATGACCCGGAATTCGCCTGTCTTCGGATCCAGCTGCGGATCGTTTACCGGTAATTCTGGTTTGGTCGCCATGCTGCGCTAACCTTTCAACTTTTTTCGGGCGCGTGCTCGGTGCGCGCCTCGGCCAAATCCGGATTGGGGTTGAAGACTTCCGCAATATAAGTGGTGCGGGGACGAACGTTCAGGTCCGCCAGCACGCCGTAATTGCGCTGCTGCGCCTTCAGCTTGGCCACCTTGCTGGCCCGGTCGTTGATGTTGCCGAAGACGATGGCGCCGGTGGGGCAAGCCTGCTGGCAGGCGGTCACGATCTCGCCATCGCGGATGTCGCGATTTTCCTTATCCGCCGCAATCTTGGCGGCGACGATCCTCTGCGTGCAGTAGGTGCACTTTTCCATTACGCCGCGGCTGCGCACGGTCACGTCCGGATTGCGCATCAGCTTCAGGCTCTCCGTCTCGAAATCGGAGAAGAGCAGGAAGTTGAAGCGGCGCACCTTGTAGGGGCAGTTGTTGGAGCAGTAGCGGACGCCGACGCAGCGGTTGTAAATCATGACGTTGAGGCCTTCCGGGGAGTGCACCGTGGCTCCCACCGGGCAAACCTGCTCGCAGGGCGCGTTCTCGCACTGCTGGCAGGTCATCGGCTGGAAGTGCGCCCGAGGCGCGTCCAGATCGCCTTCGAAGTAGGTATCGATGCGGATCCACTGCATGATGCGGCCGGTCTTGGTGTTGTGCTTGCCCACCACGGCGATGTTGTTCTCCGCATAGCAACTCACGATGCAGGCATTGCAGCCGACGCAGGAGTTCATGTCGATGGCCATGCCCCAGGCGTTCTTGTCATAGCGCCAGTTGCTGAACATGCTCTCGTCCGGCTCTGGATCTTCGGAAAGCTCGCTCCTCCTCGTGGGCGAAGTTGGGATTCTGCTTGAACTCGTCCAGCGTGGCGTAGCGAATGATGCCGCGGGTCAAAGCCTCGTTGCCTTCCAGCGAATGAGTGCCCGAACCATCTCCACCCGCGATGACGGAGCGGTGATCGGTGTAGTGGCTCTTGGTTACCGCAGAACTCATAGGTCTGGCCCGTCTTCTTCATGGTCGCGCCGGAAGCGAACAACAGAGCGTTGGAGGTTCGGATGGCGTAAGCATTGAAGCCCAGCCCGCCGGCAACGCGGCCCCCGTTGCGGCGTCCATAGCCCAGGTACAGCGTGACCGAGCCATCGGGGTGGCCGGGAACCGCGAAGACCGGGGCCATCACCGTGTTGCCGTTCGATTCGATGGCCACCACGTCCGACTCCGCCAGCCCGAATTTCGCCCAGCGTGCGGTAGCTCATCAGCGCGGCATTGTCCCAGGACATGCTGGTCACCGGCTTGGGTACTTCCTGCAGCCAGCCCACATTCGCATAGCGCCCGTCGTAGATGTTGGGATCGGCGCGGAAGATCACCTCGACCGTTCCGTCCTGGTCGCTGGCCGCAGTGACCGGCAGGTCGCCGATCTTGGCGGAAACCGTCTTCGGCTGGAAAGCGCGTTCCCGGCGACCAACCCATCGTGGAGTACCTTGCGCCAGGCATGCTCCGGATCGCCCGATGCCCAGGCTTGCCTGCCAGGTCTTGCGCACCGCATCATAGGGCGAGGTGTCGGGATCGTCCAGCATGGACTGGATCACTTCGTGCGCCGACTTTCCGCCGTAGAGCGGGTCGATCATGGGCTGCATCACGGTCGCCGTCCCGTCATAGGCGCGGGTGTCAGACCAGTTCTCCAGATAGTGCGTGCCGTTGATATGCCATTCGGTGACCACCCCGGTTTCATTGAAATGGGAGCCGAGGTGCACCGACCGTCTTCACCTTGCCCAGGGCCTCTTCAAAATGCAGGTCCACCGGCGCCGTGTATACCGGGTTGGCATTCAGAATCAGCAGCCAGTCGACCTTGCCCGCCTGCATGTCGTTGACCAGGGTGACGATGTCCTCGTCCCTGAATCGACGGCATGGGATTGACGGTCTCGGTGTAGACCACCGTCTTGCCGACGTTGCCCAGCGCCTGGTTGATGGCGATCGCGGCCAGATGCACCGCCGGCGACTGCTGCTCGCCGGGGATGACCACGCACTTGCCCGCGTTCGCCTTCAAATCCGCGGCCACGGCGGCAGAGAAATTTGCTGCTGCCGGGTCCGGAAGCGTGCGCTGCGACGGAGCCGCCCGCTCCGACAGCAGCCGCCAGAGCGGCGGCAAAGGAGGCGATCTCGCCGGCCTTGAGCGCCAGACGATGCTCGGCCTTGAAGCCGGTCGTGGTCGGCGCGCTCTCAACCGCGTACAGCCGGTTCATGTCGAGGCTGCCGTCCAGCCAGCTTGCGCCGGCCGGCATAGTCGGCGGCCAGACGCAGAAATCCGGGATGGGTGATGCCGGAGAGAAAGTCCGCGTCGAGGGAGACGATGACGTCGGCAGCCTGCAGGCGATACTGGGCGTCGTAGTAGTCGCCGAAGGCGGTCTTCGAGGCCGAGTAGGCCGAATCGCGATTGACCGGGTCCCACTGCAACCACTTGGCATTGGGATAGGTCTGCTGCGCCGCCTTCCACTGCGCCGCCAGGGTCGGCGAGGTCACCGTGTCGCTCAGGATGTAGAGCCCGGCGCCCCCGCTCGCCTTCTTGTCGGCAAGCATGGCGCGGAAGACGGCAAGAAAGGCCGCAAACTGCCGCGACTTCCCCCCGATAGAGCACCCTCTGCGAGCGGTCGGGATCGTAAAGATCGAGCAGCGTGCCCTGGGTCAGCGGATCGGAAGTGCCGCGGTTGACCGGATGCTCCGGATTGCCGTCCACCTTGATCGGCCGGTAGGCGTCGCTCTTGACCAGCAGCGGCACCGCGCCGGTAGGGAAGGGAAAGGCCGTGGCAAAATACACCGGCCGGCCCAGCACCAGGTCTTCCGGCTCCTTGACGTAGGGATAGATCGGCTCATCGGGCTGCTTGGTGCAGCCGGAAAGCCCGGCCAGCGCCAGCGAAGCGCCCATTACCTTGAGGAATCCGCGCCGCGATACGGGATCGATCCATTCCGCAGCCTGCGCGGGAAACTCGCGCTGCACCATCTCGCGGAAGGCCGGGCGTATCGGCCAACTCGTCCACGCTGCGCCAGTACTTCTTTCCCGTCTGGCCGGCGAGCTTGGCCCTGGCCTCTTCGAGCGTCAGTGCCTGATGCGCCGGCTCGAGCGGACCGCGGGCCTGACTTCGCGTCTGGTCATTCGGAGTGTCTGCTTTGCCATGTTTGCTTCGCGTCTTCCCTGGTCGAGAGGTTGCGTGTTCGTTAAGTTCTGCTTCCGGATCCTGCGGCCATCCCTGTCTCGCTCATCGGTGGCATGTCTCGCAACTGCTCAGTTCCTGGGGCGTGCGGATGTGGTACTGCTGGATCAGATATTTGCCCAGCGACGTCCTGATCGGTGAGTTTCACGTAGTTGCAAGCTCGCCGGAATCGCCATGGCCGGCGCGTCGCTGGCGGCTTGCCCATGCAATCCATCCGGCAGCATGTTGAGCGAGGCCACCTGGGCGCCTGCCTGGCTGGGATCGATGGTGGTGCAGCTTACCGTCTGCGCCGTCGGCACGCCATCCTTCACGCCCGTCGCTGCCGCACCATACCGGCTTCGTCACTGCGTGGGGCCCTCCCACGCCATGTTGTAAATCTCGCTGGTGGGGCGAAGGTTCTTGCCCGGATTGCGATGGCAGTTCAGGCACCACTCCATCTGCAGCGTGTTCTGCTGATACATCAACGGCATCAGATCCACGCGGCCGTGGCAGGAGGAGCAGCCAATGCCCTTGTTCACGTGAATTTCGTGATTGAAGTAAACGAAATCGGGCAGGTCGTGGATCTTGATCCACGGTATGGACTCGCCCGTAGCCCAGCTGGTCCGCACCGGCTGCAGCAGGGCTGCATTGGTCCAGATCTGCGCATGGCAATTCATGCAGGTCTTGGTCGGCGGAATGCCGGCGTAGCTGGACTTCTCCACCGAGGTGTGACAGTACTGGCACTGTAGTCCCAGCCCCATGACGTGATGCTTGTGGCTGAACGGCACCGGCTGTTCGGCGCGCTGTCCCTGCCTGGTCACCCACGGAGAACGCTGCAATTGATCCAGGGTGACTCCCAGGGCGATGACAATCAACCCTGTCAAGACCAGGCTCGCGCGGGCTAGCGCGTTTGAACTCCGGTCAAAAATCTGCGCCATTGAATGAGTCCCTGCTTCCTCAGATTCCGTGGTGTTAAGAAGGTTCGGCTACGACTCTGTTTGCGAATTGATCCAGGACGCCGGTCGCGAGACTACTCCTCCCGCATCGCGCTCGGAAAGTTGAATATAGCAGCAAACCGGCGGGGGTAGGCAACCCCTGGAGCGGCCGAAGAGAAATTATGACCGCAGCGAAACAGCCGATATGGAAAAGAAGTCGGTGCGCAAGTGCGGAGTCCGCTTGCTGCAGCGGCATTCCGCGCTGTTTGCATCTCGCGGTACTCACTGCAAAGTGAAAATGTTTTATGGACGATGGCCTCCGCCCGGTTCGCTACGACGTCGCGCTTGCGCTCCAACAATTAGCCATGGCGGACGCCAAGCTGGGCGCGCTGATCGAACGTGTCGGGCCCTTTGCGCTGCGGGTGAAAAGCTCGCACTCACCCTTTGAGGCGCTGCTCGAGGCCATCCTCTACCAGCAACTGCACGGCAACGCCGCCGGGGCCATCCTGGGCCGCCTGCTGGCCTTCTTCGGCGATCTGCATCCGCAGCCGGAGCAACTGCTTGCCGTCCCGGACGAGCCGCTGCGCGCCGCCGGCCTCTCGCAAGGCAAAGCTGCTCGCCCTGCGCGATCTCGCCGCCAAGACCCTGGACGGCACGGTGCCCTCGCTGGCCCGCATCCGGCGCTTGCCCGACGAGGAGATCATCGAGCGGCTGAGCCGCGTGCGCGGCATCGGCACCTGGACCGCGGAGATGCTGCTCATCTTTCGCCTGGGCCGGCCGGACGTGCTTCCCGGTGACGGACTATGGAGTCCGCAAGGGCTTTCTTCTGACCTTCGGCAAGAACAAGGCGGGCAAGCCGATCACGGCCGAGATGCTGCCCAAGCCGGAGGAGATGCTGCGGCGGGCCGAGCGCTGGAAGCCCTGGCGCTCGGTGGCCAGCTGGTATCTGTGGCGGGCCTGCGATCCTCGACAGTGCGATGCGCGGACGCAAGCCTGGAGCAACAATCCCGGTGCAATCGGGCGCTTCCGCCGGCCAACAGCATTTATCGAGCCGCTTGCTAATCAGCAGCTGCACCATGCCCTCGGTGGTGCCGCGCAAGATCCGGTCCGGACGAACTTCGCCCGCATGTCCGGCCTATCATCAATCCCGGCTATCATGACGCATGGCAGCACTCCACGCCGTCGGAACGGTATATCTGCATTCACGGCCACTTCTATCAGCCGCCGCGAGAGAACCCCTGGCTCGAAGCGGTCGAGACCGAAGACTCGGCGGCGCCCTACCACGATTGGAACGAACGCATCACCGCGGAATGTTATGCGCCCAATGGCGCCTCGCGCATCGTCAATGGCGAGAACCAGATCATCCGCATCGTGAACAACTACTCGCGGATCAGCTTTAACTTCGGCCCCACTCTGCTCTCCTGGCTGGAAGAGAACGCGCCCCGCACCTACCGCATGATCCGCGATGCCGACCGCAAGAGCATGCTGCGCTACGGCGGCCATGGATCGGCGATGGCCCAGGTCTACAACCACGTCATCATGCCCCTGGCCAACGACGCGCGACCGCATCACCCAGATCCGCTGGGGCATCGCCGACTTCGAGCATCGCTTCGGCCGCAAGCCGGAAGGCATGTGGCTGTCGGAAACCGCTGTCGATAGCGAGACCCTGGACCTGCTGGCCCAGCACGGCATCCTCTTCACCATCCTTGCGCCCCACCAGTGCGCCCGCGTTCGCGAGCGCGCGGAGACCACCCTGCAGCCCACTCTGCCCAGATTGGATGGCGCCGACTCGCTCGCTGGACCGAGACTCCCAACGCCTCGGTCGACATCCAACCGCCCCTACCTGGTCCAGCTGAACGAAGGCCGAAGCATCGCCGTCTTCTTCTACAACGGCCCGCTCTCCCGCGCGATCGCCTTTGAAGGCCTGCTCAATAACGGCGAAACTTTCGCCTGGCGGCTGGCCGCGTGGCTTCGACACCAGCGACCCCAAGGCGCAACTGGTGCATGTGGCCACCGACGGCGAGAGCTACGGCCACCATCACCGCCATGGCGAAATGGCTCTTTCCTACGCCTTGCAGCTTATCGAAGACAAGAATCTCGCCGCGGCTGACCAACTATGGCCAGTTCCTGGCCTGCTTCCCGCCCATGTGGGAGGCGGAGATCGTCGAGGATACTTCCTGGAGTTGTGCCCACGGCGTCGAGCGCTGGCGCTCCGACTGCGGCTGCAACGGCGGGCACCAGGGCTGGAACCAGCGCTGGCGGGCCCCGCTTCGCGCAGCTCTCGACTGGCTGCGCGATACCGTCGCGCCGCTGACCGAAGACGCCGCTCGCGGCCTGCTCAAGGATGTCTGGAGCGCGCGCGACGCTTACATCTCGGTCATACTTGCCGCCGGAACACGCCGCGGCCGACAGGCGGCGGTCGACCAGTTCTTCGCCGCCCAGGCGCGCGCGCATCCTCTCGCCCGAGGAACGACGCTGGTGCTCAAGCTGATGGAGATGCAGCGCCATACCCAGCTGATGTACACCAGCTGCGGCTGGTTCTTCGACGATATCTCCGGCATCGAGACGGTGCAGATCATGGCCTACGCGGCGCGCGCCCTGCAGCTGGCCGCGGACATCTTCGGCCTTAATCGCGCTTTACTCGAATGGCAATTTGTGGAGCGGCTGCGCCAGGCCAAGAGCAATACCCCGCAGTGGAAGGACGGCGGCGATATCTACCGGCGCCTGGTCAGGCCCATGGAGGTCGACCTGGAACAGGTGGCCGCGCACTACGCCATCTCCTCGGTCTTCAGCAGCTATCCGGAGGAGTCGACCCTCTTCTGCTACACCGTCCGCCGCCTCGACTACGAGAACGTCACCTCGGGGCGCGCGCGGCTCGCCATTGGCCGTTGCCGCATCACCTCCAACCTCACCGAAGAAACGGAGGAGGTTTGCTTTGCCGCGCTTCATTTCGGAGATCATAACGTGACCGCCGCAGTGGAGCGTTCTACGCCGCAGGATCTCCCCGCCTTCGACGATCTCAAGCAAAAATGCAGTGCCGCCGTCACCCAGGCCAATTTGCCCGAAGTGGTGCGCCTGATCGACAGCTTCTTCGGGGGCAGTCCTTACTCCCTCGCCTCCCTCTTCAGAGACGACCAGCGGCGCATTCTGCGCGTCATCCTGAACTCCACTCTGAGCGAGGTCGAAGACAGCCTGGTCAAGATCTACGAGGAGCATGCCTCGCTGCTGCACTTTCTGAACGCCGTCCGGTCTCCCCAAACCGCCTGCCCTCACCATGGCCGCCGGTTTCGCCATCAACGCCGGCCTGCGGCGTGCGCTCGAAGAGGAGCCCATCGACCTGGCCCGGGTCCGCTCCCTGATTTCTCTGGCCAAGTCCGACGGGGTGGTCCTGGAAACCCACGCGCTCCGCTACCTGGTTGACCAGCACATGAAGCGCGCCATGGTCCTGCTCCATGCCAAACCTCTCGACACCATCCAACTCGACCACGCGCTGACTCTGGCCCGCACGCTGCGCGAGCTCCCTTTCGAACTCAATCTATGGCAGGCGCAAAACATCTGGTATGACACGCTGACCAAGTCCAGCCGCTTCCTGCTTGGCCTTGAAGCCTCAGCCGCCGAGGCCTGGCGCGATCATTTTCTCGAACTGGGCCGCCAACTCTCGATCGCGGTCGAGCAGTTAGTGGTGGAAGACGGGTTGCCGGCCGGTCTCAGCATGGTTGCCGCGACAGAACCTGCGCCTTTATCGCTGAAGGCCAATCTTCCTTAAGAGCCTAGCTGCGCCAGCGGAGCGTGACCGGACCATCCATCGGGTGCTGCATCGGCCGGCCGCTCTCTTCGGCTTCGAGCCGTGCCCGCTTCAAGGCGAAATACCACTTCGCCGGGCGGTCGGCATCGTCAATCAGCATCAGGCCAGGATTGAACTTGAGCCCCTCGGCCTGCTGCACCATCGTGATCTGGTCCTGGCGCACGAAGCGCTGGCCGAAGAACTTGGCCACCGCAGTCACGAAGGGCACCCCATAGAAGACGTTCCAGGCGGCATACACATCGATGCGCGAGTGACCGGGGGTGGTGGGCGTCACCGTGGTCAGGCTGGCGAACCACTTGTTTCCGCAGCGCAGCGTCTCATAGCGGCGGTTGGGTAGCACGAAATCGATCGTCGTCACGATGGGCTCGCCATAAACGCCGAGCAATTTGTAAGGAGCGCTGTTGGCCGAAGGCGTATGCGCCGACATGCGAAAGCCCTGAGGAATGGGTTCGAAGTGCTTCTCCTTTTCGTGGATGCTGTGCCGAGACCGCCACCACCATGCCTGATGCACAAACGGTCCGTGCGCGGGATCCATCAGTCCGATGATTCCATGATCCACGTTGCAGGGCAGTTCCGCGGTCAGATGCGCGCCCCGGTGCCTGGCGCTGAACCTGGGCACTTCCGGTACCGGTGGCAGCGCCTCCCTGGCCTCCATGCGAACCCGGCCGCTGCCTGGCCTGGGCATGTAGACCCAGGCATATCCATCCCTCTCCTGGCAGGGGAATGCGTTGGCGTAGATGCGCCGGGGATAGGAGTCCTGGCTGGTCAGGGAAGGGATCTCCATGCACTGGCCGGACTCCGGCTCGAAGACCCATCCGTGATATTTGCAAGTGACCGCGCTGCCATCGAACCATCCGCAGGAGAGCGGGATGCCACGATGGGGGCAACTGTCGCGCATGGCGAAGATGCGGCCGTCCTCTTTTTGCGCCCCAACACCAGCGGGATTCCGAGCAGCATCGCGGTGGCCATCTTCCGGCCCTTGAGCGAGCCGCTGCGCATGGCTGGGTACCAGTCGTTGTAGATGAGGGACGTGTCCGGCCCCAGCAAATCGCTCGCCGGGTACAACGCCGGTCCCCTCCCCGCTGCTGCATCGGATGCCATCGCTCTCGATCCCAAAAACCTCACTTACTATAGCGCCACGGCCTCGGATTTCCTGCTTGCGTCGCCATTGCTGCTTTTGGCGATTAAAGAGAAATCGAATGAGGGTATCATCTCAGCATGGCTAGGATTCACATGTCGGAAGCCGAGGCCGCACGCGACTTCGCCGCGCTGATGGCCCGTGTGCGCGCGGGCGCAGAGGTCGTTATCGAGAACGGCACACTGCCCGTAGCTGTGATCCACACGCCTGTTCCGCAACGCCGTGCTATCTCCGAATGCATCGCGCTGGCCAAGAAGCACGAAGAAGAGACTGGCGAGGCTCCGGTGCTTGACGCTGACTTCGCCGCCGATGTCGAGGAGATCATCCGCAACCGCAAGCCGTGGAATCCGCCTACGTGGGAATGATGGATCTGACTCCCGAGAATTTTGCCCAAGAGCTGACGCCCGGGTGCCCCATCCTTCGCGTTTTTTGCGAAGGGTGGGATCCGCTGGTGCTTGAGCGGAAGTGAGACGCTTTCTGATCCACTGCGGTAGACTTCGCTCATGCCGCTGCGATTGAAGCGATTCTACGAAAACACCGATCTGCATTTCGTAACCTTCAGTTGTTATCATCGCGAGCCAAATCTGCAGTCCTCAATCCGCAAAGACTTATTCCTCTCCGTGTTGGAGCGAGTTAGACAGCAATATCGCTTTTCGATCACCGGCTGCGTCGTAATGCCGGAACACGTTCACCTCCTGTTGAGTAAACCGGAGAACGCGAACCTATCCATTGCCGTGCAGGTGCTAAAGCAGACAGTTTCGCGAAAAGTATCGGCCGGTGAGCCGCGAGCAGCAGTGCAGAGCTTTTGGCAGCGCAGGTTCTATGACTTCAACGTGCGGACCGAACGTAAGCGCATCGAAAAGCTTCGCTACCTCCATCAAAACCCTGTCACAAGAGGCCTGGTGGAAAAGCCCGAGGATTGGCAATGGAGTAGTTTTCGGCACTACGCCCTCGGCGAGCCTTTTCCTGTAACGATCGACTCCTCGTGGCTGAACGGATGGCAGCCGTCCGTGGATCCCACCCTTCGCAAAAGCGCGAAGGATGGGGCACCCACGCATTCTCAACACATTTAGTATTTCCTCCTTCGGAGCCCGCCATCGCTGCACACATCACGCACCGCTCGAGGAAAATGATCCTCACGCTTGCCGGTCTCTGGATCCTGCTCTACGGAAGTTTCACGCTTTTCCGTCCGCCGCTGTTGGACGATGCCGATTCGGTGCATTCCGAAGTTGCACGGGAAATGGTCGCACGGCATGACTGGATTACCCTCTACGCCAACGGCATCCGCTACCTCGAAAAGGCTCCGCTCATGTACTGGGCGCATGGCAGCGAGCTTCACTCTTTTTGGGCCTGAGGATTGGGCCGCCCGCCTGCCCCTGGCCATCGCTGCGCTTGCCCTGTTTCTGGTCGTCTATGCCACCGGCCGCCGCTTATTCGCCTCCGATACTGCCGGCTTCTATGCGGCGCTGATTCTGCTGACCTCCTTCGGCATATTCATCTACACGCGCATCATCATTCCCGATGTGATCGTCTGCCTGTGGCTTAGCCTCTGCATGCTGCTGTTTTGGATTTCTCTCCAGCAGGAACAGCCTTCGCGCACGACCGCCTGGGGCTTTGCCACGGCTTGCGCCCTCAATGTGCTTACCAAGGGACTCATCGGTATCGTCTTCCCGCTCGGCATCGTCTTCATCTTCCTGTTGCTCAACCGGAATCTGGGCCACCTGCGGCGCTGGCACCCTCTCTCCAGCCTGCTGGTCTTCCTGGTGATCGCGCTGCCCTGGCATATTGCCGCCGGACTTGCCAATCCCTCGCAGGGCCATCCCAGCGGCACGATGCCGACGCCAGGCAACGTGCACGGCTTCTTTTGGTTTTATTTCATCAACGAACAACTCTTCCGCTATCTCAACCGGCGTGTTCCGCGAGACTACGACACGGTTCCGCTGCTGCTGTTCTGGGGTTTGCTCCTGATCTGGCTGATGCCGTGGATCGCCTTCGTGTTCAAGGCTCTCCGCCGAGTCCGGTTGGCCCCCTACGATCAGGCCTGGAAGTTGCTCGCTGTATGGGCCGCATTCGTTATGGTTTTCTTCAGCTTCTCCACGCGCCAGGAATACTATGCGCTGCCCGCGTTACCGCCCATCGCCTTGATGATCGGCGGCTGGCTGGCGCAAGAGGAGGAATGTTCAGCCCGCGATCCGCGCCGCATCGCCGGACGCCGCATCGCCGTCGTTCTCTTCCTGTTGGGCGCGTTAGGATCCACGCTGGCCGCGTACCTGGCCATTCACGCCCGCCCTCCTGCGCCGGGCGTGGATATCTCCACACTGCTTACGCAAAACCCCGGTGACTACGCGCTCTCGCTGGGACATTTTCTCGATCTAAGCGCGCGGGCGATGGGCGCCTTTCGGCTGCCGCTCATCCTGACCGCGATTGCGCTGGCGGCCGGAACCCTTGCCAACCTGATTCTTCGTTTCATCAACATGACCCGGATAGGAAACTACGCGCTGGCCGCCATGATGGTGGTCTTCCTGATCGCTGCGCACATGGCATTGGTCACCTTTTCGCCCGTACTTTCATCAAAAACTCTGGCCGATGCGATTAAGCCGCGGCTGCAGCCCGGCGATGTGGTGGAGATCAATGGCGAATACGAAGCCGGATCGACGCTCGGCTTCTATCTGCGCCGCCAGGTCCGCATTCTTAATGGCCGTTCTTCGAATCTCTGGTACGGCTCATTCTTCAACGATGCGCCGCACCTCTTCGACGATGATGCATCGTTCCGGCAGCTTTGGGGTGGCCCGCAACGGATCTTTCTCTGGACGGAGCAGGATCAGGTCCCCGCGCTGCCAGGGCCGGCTTACGCGATCGCGAGGAGCGGGGGCAAAGAGATCCTCAGCAACCAACGGTAGCAAGAGCCAAGCCGCCTTTGGACCTCCGTCTCCGCCACCATCGATGGATGACCAGCCATGCTACGCGTTCTCCAGCGAAGAGCGAGATCCTGCAGGTCGCCCACTCTAGCCACCTCAACTCCTAAGTATGTTCGGAAAGCCGCAAATTTCTTGCCATAGCGACGATTCTTGACGATCTAAACCGCAGTGAGCCGGCTCATCTTGCCGTCTTTCAAGGAGAACCGCTGGCCACGCCAGGCCACGGTGTTTCCGGCGAAGCTCCAGATCCAGATACCCAGTGCCACCACATCGCGCGGGGCGAGCAGCCAGAGATCACGCATTACCTGGCGATCACCCAGCACGCCCACGCCGACCGCCAAGGCCAGCGCTACCCGCGCCAGCAAGGTCAGGCTGAGCAACGCAACGCTGCTCAGGCTGGCGCCCGAGGCGATCAGGTTGCACAGTGCCCAGGGTAATCCGTAGGTGAAGACCATGCCCGTGTAGCCCAGCTTTCGTGAATAGCGCGTGCTGCGGCTCCAGCGAATCTGGTGGGCTAGAAATTGCCTGAAGCGATACGCCGGCAAAAAGGTCTCGACGACCTCGCCGCTCAAGACCACTTCAAAGCCGTTTCGCCATACCCGGGCGCCCAACTCGTAATCATCCGCCAGATAGTCGACCAGTGGCTCCAGACCGCCAATGGCGTCCAACGCTTCGCGAGAGACCGCCAGGGTCGAGCCCAGGCCGAAGCGAATTCCGTCTTCAATCTGCCGCGCGGTCAAAACTCCGGCGATAAAGTCGGTGGCGATCCCCAGCGCCTCCATACGCGAGCCGACCGTGCTGTGCGCCTGGCCGCGGTAGAGCGCCGTCACCAGCCCTACGCGTCCGCCGCGCCGCTTAGGGCGATGGAAACAGCCCATGATCCTGCGCAGATAGTGCGGTGAGACCTTGATGTCACTGTCGTTGATCAGGATGTGGTCGTACTGTGCGCAGCCAAGCATCTGCACCAGGTTGCTCACCTTGCCGTTGGTGCCGAGCAATTCCGGGCACAGCACCAGACGGATCGTCCTCCCGGGAAACTCCGCCTTGAGCCGTTCGATCGCTGTCACCGCCGGATCAGCCATGTTGCTGACGCCGAACAGGATCTCGTACGGACCCTGATACTGTTGCAGACAATGGCTGGCGAAGCTGGCATACATCTCCGGGTCGAGGCCTTTTACCGGCTTGAGGATGCTTACCCCGGGCTGGAAATCAGGCAATGGCCGGCGAAGCTGGTGCTGGAAGGCGCGCGCGCTCCACAGCGCCAGCAGGTAATAACCCAGGCCGGCAAGGGTGAGCATGGTGGTGACGGCAGCGACAGCGATCGGCAGCATGAGAACGCTTTTAGTTTAGCCGAGCCAGGGTCCAGCACCGCTTACTCGTAGCGCAGGGCAACGATGGGGTCGAGTGAGGCCGCCTTCCAGGCGGGATAGATGCCGAAGAGAAGTCCGATGGCGCAGGAGACGATGAAGGCGGCCGTGGACCATGCCCATGACATCTCGGCGGGCAGGACCGCGCCCAGAATCAGCTTGAGCGCAAGGGTAAGCAGACCGCCGACGAGGATCCCGGTCACTCCGCCCAGAGCGCACAGCGCGACGGCTTCGAGCGTGAATTGAAACATGATGTTTTTCCTGGTTGCGCCCAGCGCCTTGCGGACGCCAATCTCCCGCGTCCGTTCGGTAACGCTCACCAGCATGATGTTCATCACGCCGACGCCTCCGACCATCAGACCGACGCTGGCCACCCCCACCAAAAAGATGAACAGACCGCCGGTAAGGGAATTCCATAACGTAAGCAGAGCGTCCGAGCTGAAGATAGCGAAATTATCCGGTTGGTCCGACATGAACCTTGCGCCGGCGGCGAAGGAGTTCACGGATTTCGTCTTCGACCGCGACTTTGTTTTTCACATCGTCGTACTTGACGCTGATCCAGTGATCGAGGATCTCGGGATGAATTTTGTGAAAGGTAAAAGCGGGAAAATGCGCGGAGTTGTCGTTCGGATTCTTGCCGCCGCCAAAGGGTTGTTTCTGCGGCGCAAATACGCCCACCACGGTAAACAAGTCCCCTTCAATCTGGACCTCCTTGCCAATGGCGGGGTCGTTGCCAAAAAGTTCTTCGGCCGTGTCCGAGCCCAGAACCACCACGTTGGCCGCGCGTTGCGCCTCCTGCGCGGTGAAGTAGCGTCCCTGGGCGATGTCGAGATCGTAGACAAGCGGCTCATCCTCCGACTCGCCTTGCAGGGTAGTGTTCTGTACCTTATGGCCACCGTACTTGACCGAAAAACTGCCCTGCGCGCCGGTGGGCGAGCGGTATTGCTGCGAGGCGTCGACCGCGACGACGTGAGGCAGCACTTTCATGGCTTCGCCATCGTCGTACGTCAATTGCTTTCTTGCCAGCATCTCCGAGGTGGGGCGCGAACCGAAGACGGGAAAGCGGAAAACCCAGTACACATTCGATCCCAACGATTTGACCAGGCCGTCGACGTTGCTCGTCAAGCCGTTGATGACGGACGAAATCAGAATCACGGTGGTGACCCCAATCATGATGCCGAGCATGGTCAGGCCGGAGCGCAGCTTGTTTGTGCGCAGCGTGTCCATCGCCATCCTGATGGCTTCATTTGTGTCCGCGAGCCTCATTGGCTGCACTCCTGAAGCAGCTGCTTCAACGCTCTATAGCTCCGAGCGCAAGGCCACGATGGGATCAAGCAGCGAGGCCTTGCGTGCCGGATAAACACCGAAGAAAACGCCCACCGCCGTGGCCACAAACAGGCCCAGGGCCACTGACCATAACTCAATCTCAGAAGGGAAGCCGATCAACAGCGTAATGGCTTTGGCAAGGACCACCCCGGCAATGACGCCGGCGAGGCCGCCCACCAGCGACATGGTGGCTGATTCGATCAGGAATTGCAGCAAAACATCGCTGCGCCGCGCACCGAGTGCCTTGCGCACCCCAATCTCCCGCGTCCGCTCGGTGACGCTCACCAGCATGATGTTCATGATGACGATGCCGCCGACCACCAGCGAAATGGCGGCGAGGGAGACAAAAACAGCCGCAAAGCTGGAGCTGATACTCTGCCAGATACCGACGAACGTCCCGTTGGTATCCGTGGAGAAGCTGTCTTCCGCTCCTGGCAGGTCGTGGCGGTGGGAACGCAGAATGGTGCGCACCTCGCCGACCGCCAGCTCCAGCGAATCGCCCACGCCGCCGGCCCGCGCGTAGATGGTCAGGCTCTGGTTCGATCCGTATGTGTTGAGAAAAGTCGTCAACGGGACCGCCACCCAGTTGTCCTGGCTCTGGCCCAGGGTCTTGCCCTTGCGCTCTCCTACGCCGATCACCGTATATTGGGTCCCGTCGACCCGGATCTCTTTGCCGATGGGATCCTCAGACCCCATCTGATTGTCCACGATGTCGTAGCCGATGATGGCGACTTTGCTGTTGTGCTCTTCATCGACGGGCACGAAGCCACGGCCTTTGTCGATGTTGATGTTGTAGATTGGAGGCATGGTCCAGGTCCAGCCGCGGATGCTCGTGTCTGTGCTCGAGTGGGTTTGGTAAACCACCCTGCCGGTCGCGGTCGCCATGGCCCCGGTGCTCGTGCAGTGCTTACATTTCGCCGCCACCTCGCGGTAGTCGTCGATCTTCAAGTCCTTGCGCTTCTGGTATTTGTTGTACTCCGCGTCGCTGAAGATTACGGAAGGCTCTTTGGACGCGGTAAAGACATCCGCGCCGTAGCCGTACACCTTCGTCGCAACAAATTTATTGGCGCCATTGACCAGGGTAATCACCATGATGACCGCGGCCACGCCGATCATCACGCCCATCAGGGTGAGAATCGATCGCAACTTGTTGGCCCATAGGGACTGCAGCGCAACTTTTACGGCTTCGGTGAATTCCATAATCCCTGTTTACTCGTAGTACGAGTGTAGAACTTTCCCGGTTCCGGCGTGCCGATCGGGCCTCCCGGCGAGACCGCTGCGGAAACGCAGATAGTGCGCAAAAAGCGGAGGCCCCGCATCTCGGTCAGAGCTGCGGGGCCGCGTTTGCAAGTAGCCTGTAAGCCGAATTCTGTCGAGGACGATCATTCCTCTAGGCGACGTATTACTACGCCGCTCAAGCGACCTACCCGGAAGTTCCCCACCCGCCACGGCGAACCGCGACGGGAACCCGGGTTGGCGCGCCGGGCCAGCACGCATCCGCGGCCCGGGTCTGGCCGTCGGATTCCTTCCCTATTTGGTCTTGCTCCGTGTGGGGTTTACCCTGCCACCACCTTTACAGGCGGCGCGGTGCGCTCTTACCGCACCTTTTCACCCTTACCCCAGGCGATGAAGCCCGTGGCGGTATTTTCTCTGTGGCACTGGCCGTCTTTGAGCCTTGACGCTCAAATCCCGGACGTTATCCGGCACACTGCCCTGCGGAGTTCGGACTTTCCTCTCCCGAGTACGCGAGTACTTCGGCAGCGACCGCCCGGCCCACCTGCACCTCCATGCTAGTCCATATCGCGGATTTTTGTCAGGGCGAGAGTGCTGGCCCAGGGCAGTGAATCGTTCGGCGGATGCATATTCGAGAACAGGATAAAATGGGGTCAAGGATTTCCTGATGGTTTACGCTCGCACCAGGCAGCACGCACATGAACTGATCGACCGCATGGCTCCGGGCCAACTCTCCGCGGTCGTCGGTCTGCTGGAAATCATGCTCGATCCGCTGGCCCACACTTTAGCGAACGCGCCTTTCGACGACGAACCCGAGACTGAAGGAGAACGCAAGGCTGTCGCCGCCTCGAAGGCTTGGCTCAAGGAACAGTCGAGCCAAGCCGTTCCCCACGAGGATGTGCTCGCAGAGTTCGGTCTGAGCCCGGAAGATTTCGAGCGCTTGAGCGGGATCCCGTTACCACCCGAACCCCCCAGTTCGGGCGGGTAACGATGCCTAAGAAGATCAGGTGGACGGAACAGGCCAAAGCTGACCTCCGCGCTATCGACCAACCCACGGCCCTCCGTATTCTGCACGCTCTTGCTCGTCTCCTCGCGACTGGCGAAGGCGATGTCAAGCGCCTTCAGGATATGGAGCCTCCGGAATTCCGCCTTCGCGTGGGTGACTACCGCGTTCGCTTTAATGATCTTGGCGATTCGATCCTGATCCTCACCGTCAGGCACCGACGCGAGGTCTACCGCTAGAGCAATTCTCCGGTAGGTATATCGGAGAAAGTATCTACGTAGCTTTTCCGTTGAAGCAATCCGCTCAGACAACGACGCCGGCTAGCTGCTGGCAGCGGTGAGGACAAGCGTTATCTGCGGCTCGGTCGGGGGTGTGGTTATTTCGGAGCCGGTGGATGACTGCGCTTCCACGGTGACGATGTAGCTGCCGGTTGGGGTTCCCGGGTTACCCGGCGGCCCGTGATTGAGATAGTTATAGCGCTGCGAGCAGGCCGTGATCCCCATGACACCGGCAAATGCCAGCATCCCCAAAGCCAGATTGCGCCAGACCCGGCGCTTACAAGCGCCCAAGCCAGCGAGGCCAAACAATGCGGGGAAGACGAAGGCATAACCCGGCATCCCGGCTTTGCCGCGGTTGAGCGCAGAGATCTCTGGGGAGGGCGCCAGCGTTTGGATCTGCATAATACTGCTTCCAGCACTGCAGGTTTCGGCGCCGCTCGCACTGGTGGTGCAACTCACAGGCACATTCACCGGCGAAAAATTGCAGGTCGCGTTCACGGGCAGCCCCTTACACGACAGGCTGACATAGGCATTGAAGCCATTGACCGGCGTCACCGTCACTACGCTGTTCACATAGGAGCCCACCGCGGCGGATAGCGACGTAGGGGCCGCCGTCACGGTATAACCCGCCACGGTCGATGCGTGGGCCACCACCTGCTCAGGATCTGAGAGCGAGGTGTGATAACCGGCGCCCCCTTGGTACATTGCGACCACCTGGTGGCTGCCTGCAGAGAGGCTGTCGGTCTTCAAGGACGCATTGCCCTCGCGATCCAAAAAGGCGGATCCGAGGTCCAATTCGCCGGAGCGAAAGTTGACCACTCCTGAGGGAGCCACGCTTTGCTCCGGTGCAGTGACGTGAGCCGTCAACGTCACCTTGGTTCGCGGACCCCCATTATTTGTGACTACAGCCAGAGCGGTTCGGGTCGCTGCCGTGTTTTCGGCTGCTGCCGCGGATCCCATGAAGCTTACCCCGGCCGCCATGCCCAGAAACACCATGCACCATCCGGCGGTGCACATTCCCTGTCTTTTGTTCCACACCCTACCCACACTCAACCGCACATTCATTCTTCGGGTCTCTGCTCTCTTTGCTTTGCGTACTTTATTCCTGGGCTCGCCTCTGTCGCGAGGACACAGCCCAGTGCCATGCTTTTGGATTAAAAACTCATTGTATCTGGGGAACGAACATCGCGTTGCACTCTTGCCTGGTCGCAAGCGGGTGGAATCAGATAGGACGCTTAGCGAGGCCCTGGGCGACCAGGCTCTCCGCCTCTGTGCGTAGAGAAAGATCGTCACCAAAGCCGCGCAGCCAGGTAACCTCAGGCTCACGGCGAAACCAGGTAAGCTGGCGCTTGGCGTAGTTGCGGTGACCCTGGCTGGCAGCGGCAATGGCTTGCTCGAGCGTGAGCGCGCCGCCAAGGTACTGAGCCGCCTGGCGGTAACCCAGCGAGTCGAGCGCGGGCGTGTGGCCGTAGCGGGCAAGCAGCTCACGGGTCTCATCCACCAAGCCGTCGGCAAACATGGTGCGGGCACGGGCATTGATGCGCTCGTAGAGTTGCTGGCGGTCGGGATCGAGACCAAGGCGCAGGACGCGGTAGCCGGCGAGTGCCTCCCGCCCTCCCTTCCAGGCTTCGGACATGGGCCGCGACGCGGCCAGCGTAACCTCGATGGCGCGGATGATCTTTGATAGATCGTTGGCGTGGATGCGGGCGGCAGAAGCCGGGTCAAGCCGGTTGAGGATCCGGTGCAAGGAGGGGGCGCCTCGGGTTTCCGCCTTGCGGAGCAGGCGATCGCGCAGTGCCGCCGAGCGCTGGGGACCGGGAAAAAGTCCTTGCAGCAGAGCGCGAAGATAAAGCCCCGTGCCCCCGGTGACGATGGGCAATCTGCCTGGCCCGGAGATGGCGGCGATCGCGGCGCGCGCGCGCGCGCGAGTAGTCGCCCGCAGTGTAGAACGCGTCCGGAGCGACCACATCGATCAGGTGATGCCGTACCAGCTTCCGTTGCTCGGCCGACGGCTTGGCGGAGCCGATCTCCAGCCCACAGTACACCGCGACGGAGTCACAACTGACAATCTCGCCGTCAAACCGCTGGCCGAGAGCAACGGAGAGAGAGGTCTTGCCGCTGCCGGTCGGACCCAGAACGACGACCAGCAACGGCCCAGTCACCTGCTCTACCAAACTCTCCACCACCCAGGCGGAAACAGGTCGCGCAAAGGAGACCGGCGCAGGCCCGCAAGCAGAAGAATGACCGCAATGACCAACAGGCCGTATATCTGGCGTTTGCGGAACTCAGGATTTGCTGGCAACAGAGACTCTTTCGCTTAACGACCTTTGTCCGGGTCCAGGTTGTAAAAGAAGCCGAAGCGTAGCTCCAGGAATGGCCCCTTGAACTCCTTAGGCAGCGGCGGATAAGGCGAGGCGCCGGTAATACCGCCCCAGGCCGCGCGGTCCAGGGAGACGTCGCCGGAGGGGAACTCGAGGATCATCTCCTTCACGCTGCCATCCGGATATATCTTGAAACGGATGCCGGCGCGGCCCTGCTTGTCGAGCGGCGGCCGCGCCGATTCGGGGATGATGGGCAGCCAGCTTCGGTAGGTGGCTGCAATCACCCGGCTCATGTAAGGGCCGAAATCGACGCCCATGGTGTCGCTGAGGATGTCGGGACCCATCTGCATGGCCTGGTGCTGCGAGGGCGCATTCTGTCCGTAGTCGCCTGAGGATCCACCGGGATTTCGGGCAGCATTCCGTTCTGCCTGGCGAATTGCGTCTCCGGCGGTCTGAGGGCCGGTGTCAAAGTTGGGCTTGGTGGGCGCGGGGCTTGGGGGCATTCAGCAGCGACTGCTGGTTCGGGGGCGGAGGAGGCGGAGAAGCTGGACGGGCCTCCGCCTGCTGGGGTGGCTGAGGCGCGGAAGGTTGCGGGGCAGCCTGTGGGGGCGCAGGTTGCGGGGCAGTCGGCATGCGGTGGGCCAGCCCGCTTCATCGCCTGCAGCTGCTGCAAGGTCTTGCGATCGAGCGTCGGGTGGGCCGATTGCGCGATGCGGTTCTTGTCCGAAGGCGGGGCCTGCCGCGGAGGCTTGACATGCCTCTGCGCATCGGGCGGAAGATTAAGAAAGGTCAGGTCTTTTTGCTGGTCGCTGGGATTGACCACGTGGGGCTGATGACTGCGAAATTTCGGCCCGTAGAAGAGGAACCAGAAGAGGATCAGGTGCGCGATGAAGGAGATCCACATTCCTTCACGGCGGCGCGCTTGAGAACGTTCGTCTTCAAGCCTGTCAATCAGGTGCAGGAGTTCATCCGGCTCCAGCTCTTCGTAGCGCGCCCGCTTACGTCTGAAGAACGGCTCCGGCGGCCGGCCGGGAGGGCTGGTTGGAACTTCAGTTGAGGGCATTGGCAGGCAATGAAGGCTGCAATCCAGGCCGGAACGAACAGCCGGCGATGGACTCCGCACATCCTCATTGTCTCATCCTTTCGAATCCTGCCGTATCTGGCTTTTGCAACGAACCACTACAATCATTTTCGAGACGCTGGCGGTTTCACGATAGCGCGTGCAAGAACCGTACAATCCCCTTATGATGCGTGCCGCTGTCATTACCGTGAGCGACTCCTGCTTCCGGGGGCAGCGGGTGGATATCTCCGGCCGGGTGGTCGCCGAGCTTCTTCAAGCGAATGCCTTCCATGTGATCAGCCACCTCGTGGTGCCCGACGAGCAGACGGAGATTGAGGATGCGCTGCGGCAGCAATGCGAGGTGGCGAGCCTGGTGGTGACCACCGGGGGAACCGGCATTGCACCTCGAGACGTTACACCAGAGGCTACGAAGGCAGTATGCGACCGGCTTCTGGACGGCTTTGCGGAACTGATGCGCGCCGAGGGCAGGAAGCAGACCCAATTTGCCCCTTTAAGCCGCTCCGTTTCGGGCACGCGGGGGCGATCGCTGATCGTGAATTTGCCCGGCAGCCCAGGCGGTGCGAAGGGCTCGCTCGAAGCGGTTATCGCGATCATTCCGCATGCTTTAACCTTACTCGAGGGAAGCTCGACGCAGCATCACGAAAATGAAGGGGCCGCTCCAGCCTGATAGTCCGGGAAGCATGACAATCGGGACAGATCTTGAAGAAAATCCTCCACCTCCTCGTTCGATACAAGATATGGCTGCTGGCGCTGTTGAAGCCCCTGGGCTTCTGGGGAGTGGGCGGCATTGCCTTTCTCGACGCCGCGGCCGTTGCCGGTGCCCATGGATCTGATCATGGCCGGCTACGTCTGGGCCAATAAAAGGCATTTCTACCTCTACGTGATCGTCGCGGCGGCGGGCTCAGCGCTCGGTGGCTTGGTTCCCTTCTTGCTGGGCCGGGCGGGCGGCGAACTGTTGCTCATGAAACGGATCCATCGCGCCCGCTATGAGCACCTGCGGGACCGCTTCGAAAAACAGGAATTCCTGGCCCTGATGATCCCTTCGATCCTGCCCCCGCCCACACCCTGGAAACTCTTCGTGTTTGGGGCCGGGGTCTTCGAGATGAAGGTGAGCACTTTCCTGCTCTCAGTCTTTGTGGGCCGAGTGATCCGCGACATGATCATCGCAATCCTGACCATCGAGTATGGGCCGGAGATTGTGAATATAGCCCAGGACCTGGCCACCCGGCACAGGGGTGTCCTGCTGGCCGGGCTGGCGGGCCTCCTCGCCTTACTGGGTTTTTGGGCATGGCGGGCAATGCGGAAAAGGCGGGGCAAACCGGGCGTTGATGCAGAACCTGCAGGTGATGGGGACTGTATCAGATGGGGAAAGGAAACTGCAGATCCCTCCACTGCGCTACGCTCCGGTCCCACGGCAGGCCGGGACAGACGGGATGACAAATCATAAATTGGTTCAGGACCTTATCGTGTGTCCTGCAGACGGGCCGCAGGGTCAGCATTCATCGCCAACCTTTGTCATCCCGCCTGTCCCGGCTTGCCGTGGGACCGGACCCGGATTTCCTACGGTACAAGCTTGTTCTTACGTCTATGCCGTCTTGACCGCATTGCCGGCATGGAAGTGAATCAGCCGGCTGGCCAGTTGGGGCGTCGCAAAGGCAAGGCCGGCGACCAGCACCGTCGAGATAAGGTCATTGCGATAGAACGGCAACGCGGCGGCATAGCAGGTGGCTAGCCCCCCGGCCGAATGCGGGTACATTCCGGAGCTGGCCCAGACGGCGAAGTTGCTGACCGCGAAAAACGAGGTAGCCGAAATCGCAGAGGCGCCCACGATACGGCCGGCTGAGGCACTGGACTTCAGCATGAATGCTCCCAACAGAATTACGGCCGCGTACCAGGCCCACGTAAGCAGATAGCTTTGCACATGAAATGGATAGCGATAAACAATGGCCGTGAGGTAGTAATCCGTGCCCGCGAGCAGGGCGACCGGCAACACGGCTTGCATCAAAGGACGCCGGGCGCCGAAATAGAGCAGCCCACCGCCGACCGCCGTAAAGTTGAGCCACGCAGGATGCGGAGCCAACCTGCTGACAACCGCCAGCAGAATCAGGAAAAGAGCAAACATCAATCACCTCGCGAAACGGGTCAGTTCTCATTCTGCGGATGCCACACAGCGTGGTCAATCCAATATGTTCACAGGATACAAGGTAATGTTTGCGACGCCAATAGAGCCGGCCTTCCAACTCACCTCTGCAAGCGGTTATCCATGACCATGGCGTCGATGCCCCCGCTGGAGTGACGTAGACCCAGCCGCTCAACGGCGCGGTGGTTCCTGTTCCTTTGCCACGAAAGAAGACGGATAGGCAAAGCGCAGATCGCGGAACTCGACTGCCGTATCCAGGGGATTCGGAGCCAGTTCGTCGGAGGCAAGCAGGTTGGCGCTGCCGCGTCCGTGACCACGGGGAATGCCGCCCAATCCAGATAAGCGCGGCCCAGCAGGAGCCCTTGGCCGCCTGACCGCGGGGGTGACAGGAGGCTTGAAGATCACGTCATCCTGCTCACCGGTCTCGACCTCTCCGCTCCAGGTATCGACCGAGCCGGTCTGAAAGTAATCGGCGGTCTCGACGACGGCAAACCAGTGGAAGGGATTCACCTGGATACGGCTCGATGCCGACGCGAAGCATGGGCTGGTTGCCGAAGCGCGTGTCGGCCGACCAGGTGCAGCGCGCGATGATGCTCGACGGCGCGCACTCCCGGTCGATGGCGGCCATCACGAGAGCGGCGATCGCCCAGCCGCGGCCCCGGAAAGAGCACCTTGCGCGCGCCGATCTCGCGATCCGCCAGGCCGAGAATGGCGGGGACGACCAGACCCAGCAGCAAGCGCGGCAAAAATGACCGGCTCGAAGATGAAGACGATATCCAGTGAGTACCAGCGCGGGTTGAAGGGATAGAAAGGCCGGATGCCGTAGTTGTTGGTCCAATCGAGAAAGATGTGGCTGAAAACCGCGAGCAGCGAAAAGAGCCAGATCAACGTCCAGCGTGGCGGAATTGGTGGCTGCCTCCGCCGGAAGCGATGCAAGAGCCATACGCCCCGGTGACGGCCAGAGCCACGAAGGGCGCGCCGAGAAAGGTGTGGGTGATGCCGCGGTGATGCTGAAAGGCGGCCACCGGACCGCGCAGCCCCCAGAGGACGTCGAGGTCGGGCGCCTCGGCGGCAAGGGTCATCGCGAGGGTCGCGTAGGCGGTCTTGCGATTGAGGCCGGAGCGGGCCAGGCAGGCGCCGGTCAAGAAAATGCGTTACAGGTTCCATTTATTGGATTAGATACCTCGCTGAACGGTTTCTATAATTCACGCTATGTCCGAAACCCAATCCAGCACGGTAACGGCGCACCTCGAAGCAAGCCGGAAAGCAGCTCGACCGAACTGCGTGAAGAGATCCGCCACCACGAATACCAATATCACGTGCTGGATGCGCCGGAGATCTCCGATGCGGCCTATGACGCTCTGATGCGGGAGTTGCGGGCGCTCGAAGCCCGAGCATCCCGAGCTGGTGACGACGGACTCTCCTACGCAGCGCGTAGGCGGCAAGCCCAAGGAAGGCTTTGCCAAAGTGGAGCACTCCCGGCCCATGCTCTCGCTCGACAACGTAACCAGCGAGGAGGAGTTGAGCGAGTGGGAGCAACGCGTGCGCTCGCTCGCTGGGGACGCCGCGTGAGCTACGTCTGCGAGTTCAAGATGGATGGCGTCTCGCTCGCGCTGCATTTTGCCGCCGGCGAGGAGGGCAGCGCCATGCTCAGCGGGCGGTGACGCGGGGCGACGGCGTGATTGGCGAGGATGTGACCACCAATGTCAGGACGATTCGCTCGGTGCCGCTTTCGGTCTCCGCGGAACGGCTCCAGCAGGCCGAGATTGCCGCAGAGCTTTGAAGTGCGGGGTGAAGTCGTCATGCCGGTGAAGGCTTTTTTGAAGCTGAACCAGGAGCGCGAAGAACAGGGACTGGCTCCGGCGGCCAACCCCAGGAACGCAGCCGCGGGAACCATCCGGACGCTCGGAGCCGAATATCGTGGCTCAGCGCCGGTTGGATTTCTATGCCTACTTCGCCCTCAAGACGACGGGGAAAATCTCTTTGCCGAGCAACTGGCGGCGCTCGATGCCTTGACCGCTGCCGGGTTCCGCGTGAACCCTCATCGCCAGGCCTTCGAGCGGAGCGAGGACCTGCTCGCCTTTGTCGAGAAGGCGGAGGGGGAGCGCGAGACGCTGGGCTATGAGATTGACGGCGTGGTGATCAAGGTGAACCAGACGGCGTTGCAGCAGCAGCTTGGCTACACGGGCCGCGCGCCGCGCTGGGCGGTGGCCTATAAATTCGCGGCGCGCTCGGCCATCACGCGCGTCGAAGCGATCCGTGTTCAGGTCGGACGCACAGGCAAACTGACTCCCGTCGCGGTGCTCCAGCCCGGTCGCGATCGGCGGCACGACCGTGAGCCGGGCGACGCTGCACAATGCCGATGAAATCGCGCGGCTGGGCTTGAAGATCGGCGACTCGGTGCTGGTGGAGCGCGGCGGCGACGTGATTCCCAAGATCGTGGAAGTGGTCGCGGATCAGCGACCACCCTCGGGGAGAGCAAGAGCTTCGCCTTCCCTGACCGCTGCCCGGTGTGCCACAGCGAAGTGGTCCGCGCCGAGGGAGAGGTGGACTACCGCTGCGTGAACGTGGACTGCCCGGCCCGGCTGAAGGAGAGCCTGTCTGCACTTTGCTTCCCGCGGCGTGATGAATATCGAAGGGCTGGGCGACGCGCTGGTGAACCAATTGCTCGAGCGACAAGCTGGTCGCGAGCATTGCCGATCTCTACTCGCTTCGAGAGCAGCAGTTGCTCTCGCTCGAGCGCATCGGCAAGAAGTCCGCGGAGACGCTTCTGGCCGAGATCGAGAACTCGAAGAAGGCGCCGCTCAATCGCGTGCTCTTTGGGTTGGGCATTCGCTTTGTCGGCGAACGCACGGCGCAACTGCTGGCCGCGGCCTTCGGTTCGATGGATGCGCTGATGACGGCGAGCGCGGAGGAGCTGGAGCGCGTCGACGAGGTGGGTCCTCGCGTGGCCCAAGCCATCCGCGAATTTTTTGCCGAAACAGCAGAATCGTCGATCTGGTCGAGCGGCTGCGGCACGCCGGCCTGACCTTCACCGCGGAAAAGAAACAGAAATCGTCCCAGCTCGCGGGGCTCACCTTTGTGCTGACCGGCACCATGGCCGGATTGACGCGCGACGAGGCCAAGGCGCGGATCGAAGTCCGCCGGAGGACGCGTCTCCGGCTCCGTGAGCAAGAAGACCAGCTATGTGGTCGCCGGAGAGGACGCCGGATCGAAGCTCGACAAGGCCCGCGAGCTGAAAGTCCCGGTCTCAGAAGCCGACCTCCTCGCCATGCTGGGACTGCCATGCAGGCGGACACGGCTTCGCGCCACGGCGCCATGCTGGTCGTGGATTCGACTCCGTGCAAGCCAGATGACATGACGCTAGGTACAAGCACGGGTACCCCGACTGCGGCTTCCCGGATTGCACTGTCATCGAGACTCGCCAATCTCCAAAGAACTGGAGATAGGCATCCGGCGAGCAGCGCTAGATGTCTGCGAATCCTGCCGTGCGGTCAAGTTCGTCGTCTCCCTCGGGTTATGCATTCGAATCTGGAGATACAGCGACGTGGGCGAGCCAGCCTGACAAATTGCCGCGCAGCGGCGTGTGCCTGGACGGCAAGTCCTAGAATTTGGGGGCGAAGTAGCCCTTGCTGGCACGCACGACGTAGCGGCGGTCGAGCGCGACCAGGTAGATCGATCGGAACGACCCATCGGGCTTGAAGTCTGCGGGACGGTAGGCCAGCGAATACTGGCTGCGCAGCTCATCTTCGATGCTGTGGAAGCTGCTGCGACATGTCTTCCATGCGGTGGGGAAAGAACGCGACGCCGCCGGTGGCTTCCGCCATCTGATTGAGAACATCGTCGCCGCGGTCGCGGCTGGGGCTTACGTTCGTGCTGACCGCATAGACGATGGTTTCGGCGCGTTGGCACATCTTGATCGCGTCGTCGGGATAAGCACGGCTTTGATTGTCGTCTCCGTCGGAAATGACAATCAGGGCTTTGCGCACCAAGCCCTGCATGGTGTTCGGCACATTCAAGAGCTGATCGCGGCATGCGGTGTACACGGCGTCGAAGAGAGCGGTGCCCCCGCCGGGCCGAAGCTTGGTGATGCCGGCCTGCAGCTTATCCTGATCGTTGGTATAAGGCTGCGTGACATAGGAAGTGACGTCAAAGCCCATGACAAACGCCAGATCGGTCTGCGGACGAACCACCTGCTGCAAAAACTGGATCGCGGCGCCCTGCTCGAACTCAAAGCGCTGCCGGATGGAAGTACTGGCATCGATCAGGATGCCGACACGGAGCGGCAGGTTGGTCTGCTGGGTAAAGCTCAAGACCTGCGCCGGCGCTTTGCTGTCGTCGAGCAGCGCGAAATCCTTCTGCTGAAGATTTTGGATGAACTTGCCGTGACTGTCGGTCACCGTGAAGATGAGGTTGACCTCATTGACGTTGGTCTGGATGGTGAACTGGCCATCGTTCTGACCGTTGCGTTCTGACCGCTGCTCGGGGCCTTGGGGCACGGTACCGGGAGCTCCTGCGGCAGCTGCGGTCTGCGGCTTCGCGGCCGGTGTTGCCGCGGCGGACGCAGGAGCCTGTTGGCCAAGGGCGAGCCACGGCCGGAATCAATAGCAAAGCCAGCCCATGCCCAAGCCGCTTTCCACCGCTCGTGCAGCGTTCGCGAGAGCAAACGGCGGCTTCTCCTGAAAGAGGCCGCGCCGCCGAGGTAAATTCCAGGGTCGGAGGAGATACATCCACTTCATATGGCTTTTCTCATTCTATAACCCCGGTCCATAGGCCCTGCGCCGCTTTCCGATTCTGCTTCCCCGGGAGGAAGTGCTTCAATCACCCCTGCGGGGCATTTCATCGGCAAGCCAGCTGCCATGAACTTCTTCAGCTCGGCCGGAAGTTCGGAGGCAAGGGCGATGCGTTTCGCCGGTGCGCGGGTGGGCAAACTCCAATTCGGCGGCATGGAGGAAGTTGCGAGAGAGGGCGAGACGCGAGGCGCGAGCGCCTTCTTCGATGGCTTGCCGCTGACGCGGCCAGGGGCGCGATCGCCGCGGCCGCGCCATAAAGCGTGTCCCCGACGACGGGGTGGCCGAGGGAAGCCATGTGGACCCGGATCTGGTGGGTGCGGCCCGTCTCGATGCGGACGGAGACGAGAGTGAAGCGGCCATAAGCGCCCTCGAATGCGGCGCAGCACCTTCCAATGGGAGACGGCGGCGCGGCCCCCCTCGCGGCGAGTGGTCATGCGGGTGCGGCGGACGGCGTCGCGGCTGATGGATGCATTGACGGTGCCCGCGTCCTCTCGAGAGCCACCCTGGACCAGCGCGAGATAGCTCTTGCGCACCTGGCGGCGGGAGAACATCGCGGAGAGCCTGGCATGGGCCGCATCGTTCTTGGCGACGAGGATGAGGCCGCTGGTTTGCTTGTCCAGGCGATGCACGATTCCCGGGACGGAGCGGACCGCCGCCGAGGAAAGCTCGCGCATGTGGTGGAGCAGGGCGTTGACCAGCGTGCCGCGATTGCGCGCGTCTTCGGTGGGGCCCGAGCCGGCGTGGACCATCATGCCGGCCGGCTTGTTGACCACCGCGAGGTCGTCGTCTTCATAGACGATTCGAGAGGGATGGCCTCGGGGATGGCGCGCAGCGGAGGCGGCTCGGGATCGGCCAGGATCGAGATCTTCTCGCCGCCGCGCAGCTTGCGCGACGGCTTGCCCGGCTTGCCGTCGACCAGGACGCCGCCCTGCGCGAGCAGCAGCTGCACCCGCGCGCGGCTGATGGGCAAGCTTGTGGGTCAGGAAGAGGTCGAGACGCTGGCCGCTTGGCCTCTTCGGGCGGCGCTTCCAGGCTGTGCGCAACCGCGCTTGTCATCAGCCGGCATGGGGCGCCTGCAGAGCCTGTCGGGCCGGCGCAGCCAAAGCCATCCACCCAAGACACCATCGCCGCGGCAACCGACTGGCCGACGGTAAGCAGGCCGCCAAGGAGCACGGCGCCCCCGCCGTCGCCGCGCAGAAAGCGAGGAAGAAGTTGGCCATGCCCGCCAGAAAGAGCCATGCTCCCATGATTTCTCCATCGTGATGGGGACGGCGGAGGAGCCAGAGCAACAGGACGAAGATCGCAAACTCGGCCACGCTCGCGTAGATCTGCGTGGGTTGGAGCGGAACGCCCAGCGGAGCGTCCTGGCGCGGCATAGGGACTGGTGAAGACGATGGCCCAGGGCGCGTTCGTGGGCGTGCCGTAGTCGCAGCCCGCCTCCAGGCAGCCGATCGAGACGACGGAGCTGGTCAGCGCCAGAGCGAGGGGCCAAGGCATCCGCCGTGCGCCGGATGGGCAATCCCGCGTGCCGCGCATAGAGGAAGCAAGCGCCGACCGCCATGGCAATCCCTCCCAGCAAGGCTCGGGCGTCGCCGCTGAAATTGATGCTCAAGGCCGCCGCGCCATATTGGCGCCAATTGACGAGAACCGGCAGCAGCCTGACCCCGGCGATGGTCATGACGATGGCCAGCAACGCCAGATTCCAAACCTTGTCGGTGTCGAGCGAGAGGAAGCGGGCGATGCGCAGCAAGACCAGCAGCGACGCGATCAGGCCCGCGGCAACCAGGACTCCATAGGTCGGCAGCACGAGATGGCCGAACTGGAATAGGCGCGGGTGCACAGGAGGAGAGAAGACGAAACCGACCCGCGGGGCCGTGCAGCAGTGCGCCGGTGAACCCGTCCTAAGACGTTGGGACTCTCCGCAGCTCTTTAGGCATTCCGGACTGGCGGACACTGCGCACGGAGCCGATTTTTCGAGTCGAGTCCCGGTTCATTGAATGTTGGTTCAACCAGCGTGAACTGCCGCACCTGCTTTGCAGGTCGGTCTCTTAAGGGGATGCTAATGGCAGTGAGGCGGCTTGGCAAGTAACGGGCCGACGGGAGGGATTGCCAGCCGTCAGCGGATGCCGAAGACCGGGATCGTCGGTCAGCGAACGGCGTTTTTCGGCGAGCACGGAGTCCAGCAAGCCGGAGAGGCTGTTGGCGCGCGTGTGCAGAGATGGTATTGCGTCTCGCTCACCGTGCCGCTGAGGCGGCGATAGTTCTCCTCGAGCCGCACCAGTTCGTCCGCGATGTTCAGGGCGGCCAAAACGGCGACGCGCAACGAGTCCACCGTATTGCCGTTGGCGGCGACGGCGCGCATCTTGCTGTCCACCATGGCGGCCAGCCGCTGGATGTATTCCTGATCGGAGCCGCGCAGATGGTAGGTCTGATCGTAGATATCACTGACCGCGATGCTGTAAGCGGCCGGACTCCAGGTTACTTTCTGCCATGTCTCACCGTTCAATCTCCCACACTTCGTCCAGCTGTTTCAGCAGGCGCTCCATGCGCTGGCGTACCGTTTCCCGCTCCTTTTGCAGGCCGGAGAGTTCATCTTCCAGCCGGGAGATGTGCGCCGGCCTGTTCCTCGATCTGGTGGGCGAGCTGCTTGGCATGCTCTTCGCCCGAGAACCGGAGCTCGCGCTCGCTCTTTGAGCAATTCGACCGTGCGCAATACGCGCTCTTCGAGTGCCTGAAAATCATCGGCGGCAATCATGGACATCTCCGGAGAAATTTCTGCCAGCGCGGACATCGGACCTCGTCTCACAAATGGGGCATTGCGTGCTTTGAAGAGAGTATATCCGCGCAGATTCCGCGGCGTGCAAAGCCGGAGAAAGAGGCCCGGCTGCAGTATCTTCGATTGTTCCGCTCCGCAGTTTGCGCCGCGCATCTCATCACGAAATGGCTTAGACGCGCTTGCCGCCGCCCAGCGCTCCGAGTGCGCGCGTGACGGATTGCGAGTAACTTTGCAATTCCTCATCGCGCAGCGTTCGCTCCGCGGCCTGAAAAATGACGCCGGATGAGAATGGAAAAGTGGCCGGCGGGCACGGATGCCGCGCGCCTTTTCCTTTGCCGCCGCGAAAATCTCTCGCGGAGCGTAGCGGACGAGCTCGGCGAGGCGCAAGTTGCCAAGCGCCTCGGCGATCGCCTGCCAGCGCACGGCTTCGGGAAAGACGAAAGAAAAATCGCGCTCGACCGGCTGAAAGCGCGAGAGCTCCCGCGCGATCGGCTGGCGCAGAGGCAAACGGTAGAGACGGTCGAGATAAATTTCGCCGACATAAACGGCTCTGCCGGATTTTGCGCTGCTGCGCCTGCCGGGTGGAGCTGGCCGAACCAGGCGACGGTTGCCGTCGGCCACGGCGCATGCGGAACGCCCGGGATGCAGCCACGCGGGAGCGATGCCCGCATCGGCGGAAACGTGTCGAAATACAAGGAACGCACGGCAAACTTCGCCAGCATCTCTTCGACCGTGCCCTTGAGATCATAAAAGCCGACGCGTGCGCCGGCAGTTGCGGCCCGCTCCAGACAGCTCCAGCGGCGCCTAGCGCGAGCGCGGGACGCTCGTCCACACGATCCGGGTCTCCGCTGAAAACGGTGCCGCTCTCGAAGAGCTGGACATCGTTGACGTTGCGGTTGAGATTGTTGGCCAGCATGGAGAGCATCCCGGGCAACAGCGAGGGACGCAGCATGCCAGCCTCTTCGCTGAGTGGATTGCCCATGGCCACCGCAGCGCCCGGCTGCGGGGCAAATGTAACCGCGTCAGTGGCAGAGCAGAAGCTGCTGGATACCGCCTCGTTCCAGCCCAGCGCGAGCAGCGTCCGGCGAATGACCGCTTCCTTGCTCGCGTGGGGAGTCTCACTGACGACGCCGGAGAAAGCTGGGAAGCGTGTTGGCGAAGCGGTTGTATCCGTAGACGCGGGCGATCTCCTCGATCAGGTCGATCTCGCGTTCCAGGTCCAGCCGCCAGCTCGGCAAGCTGACCCGGTATTCGCCCTCGCGACCTTTTTCAATCCACAGCCCAAGGCCTCGAAGCACGCTCTCGGTTGTCTCCGCGCCGACGCCGCGGCCATCTTCGGTTGCGCCCAGGATGCGGCGAACCTCGCTATGGCTGAGGGATGGATGGCCGGCGATGGGCGGTGCGCGCGGCCGCTTCGGGAACGACAACGTCGATCAATTCGCCTTGCAGTAGCCGCCGGCGGCGAGGATCAGTTGCGCTGACCAGAGCGGAGGCAACGGGCGGCGCGTTGAAGTCGGCTCCGCGCTCGAAGCGGTGCGAGGCATCGGTGTGCAGGCCGTGGCGCTTGCTGCTGCGCCGCACCGTGCCGCGGATCGAACCATGCAGCTTCCACCAGCATGTTTTTCGTTTCGGCGGTGATCATCGTCTCCCAGCCGCCCATGACGCCGGCCAGCGCGAGCGCCTTCTTTTCGTCGGCCACCACCAGGTCTTCGGGATCGAGCAGCGCTCGATCGCCATCGAGGGTCCTCAGCTTTTCGCCTTTGCGGGCGCGGCGCAGGATGATGCCCCCTTCGAGCTTGTCGCGGTCGAAGGCGTGGGTGGGCTGGCCCATGGCCATCGTGACGTAGTTGGTGGCATCGACGGCATTGGAGATGAGTTTCTGCTGAGCAGAGGAAAACGCTCTGCGACCATGCCCGTGGACGGCTGGATTCGCACCTGGCTGAGGGCGCGCGCGGTGAAGCGGCCGCAGAGCTCCGGCGCTTCGATCGAAACCTTGACCGGCGATCGGTCCGCCGGCGGAACGCGGGCAGCGTGACATCGAGAGGCGCCAGCGCATGACCCACGATCGCCGCGGCCTCGCGCGCAATGCCGTAGTGGTTCATGGCATCCACGCGATTGGTGGTGATGTCCATTTCAAAGAGCGAACCCTTGGCCGGGACCGAGCTCGAAGATACCTTCGACAGCAATGCCACGCAGGGTCAGCGCCTCAGCGAGTTCACGGTCGCTCAAAGTGAGGCCGGGCACGTAGGAGCGAATCCAATGGGAGAGAATCTTCATAATTGGCGCGAATTACCTGAATTGCTCCAGAAATCGCATATCGCCCGAGTAGAACTGGCCTATTTCGCCGATACCGTACTTCATCATGGCAATCCGCTCGACGCCCATCCCGAAGGCAAAGCCGCTGATTTTTTTGCCATCGTAAGCGGGCTGCTCGCGGGCGGCGAAGGCAAACACCGCGGGATCAACCATGCCGCAGCCAAGCAGCTCGATCCAGCCGGAATGTTTGCACTTGCGGCAGCCTCGGCCACCACAGAAGATGCAGCTGATCTGCACGTCGGCGGAGGGCTCGGTGAAGGGAAAGAACGAGGGGAAAAAGCGCGTTTTGACGCTGGCTCCGAAGAACGCCTTCATGGCGTGGTCGAGCGTGCCTTTGAGATCGGAGAAGGTAATGTTGGTATCGACACAGAGCCCCTCGACCTGGTGAAAGATCGGCGAGTGCGTGGCGTCGGCAGCATCGTTGCGGTGGACCTTGCCGGGGATGACGATACGCAACGGCGGCGGTTGCTTTTCCATGATGCGGATCTGCACCGGAGAAGTATGGGTGCGCATCAACAGCCGCTCGCGCAGCGGCTTACGCTCCTGGTGGGCGATCACCAGCGTGTCCTGGGTGTCGCGCGCCGGGTGGCCGGGCGGGAAGTTCAGCGATTCGAAATTGTAGTAGTCGGTCTCAACCTCGGGCCCCACGCCAACCGAGTAGCCCATGGCGGCAAACACGGTGACGATCTCGTTCATGGTCCGGATCAGCGGGTGCTCGGCGCCGAGAGCGCGGCGGGTGCCGGGAAGCGTGATATCGATGGCCTCATGCGCATCGGCGCCCGGTCCACGTTCCTCGGCGGGCGAGCCGCGAGCGCTGCCCGCATCTGCTCCGGATCACACCGCGGTTCGATCGCGGATTTGAGCGCGTTGAACCGTTTCCCAACTTCCCTGCGCGCTTCCGCTGGGGCATCCTTCAGCCCCTCGCCAATGCGCGTCAGCAGTCCCTGCTTGCGGCCGATCCAGCGAATACGCAACTGCTCGACCGCCTCCGCGGAGCCAGCCGCGGCCGCATCCCGATCAAATTGCGCCAGGATGCCGCTGAAGAAGCTGTCGAGTGAGCCAGGCGAGTAATCCGTAAGTGCGGGAATCTCAATGAGCGGCATGGATTCTTGATGGTTGCACAATGCATGGCTCCGCGCACCAGCCCGATCAACGTTCGACCGGGCCGCGCGAAACTCTGCTGATGTCAGCTGCCTTAAGCGGCGGCGGTCTTGGTAAGTGCGCTCTTCGCCTGATCGACTAACGCGGTAAAGCCCGTTGCATCGTTGACGGCGAGGTCAGCCAGGATTTTGCGGTCCAGCTCGATACCCGCCTGCTTGAGGCCATGAATGAGCTGCGAGTAGCTGATCCCGTTGAGCTTGGCGGCTGCGCCGATGCGGACGATCCAGAGTGAGCGAAACTGGCGCTTCTTCTGGCGGCGGCCGATGTAGGCGAATTTAAGACCGCGCTCGACGGCTTCCTGCGCTGCCTGATATAGCTTGGATTTGGTAAGGAAGTAACCGCTGGCCCGCTTGAGAATTTTCTTCCGGCGGTCATTGCGTTTGGTTCCACGTTTTACGCGGGGCATGGTTTGTTTCTCCTTTGAGTCGTTCGTTGTGCGGCTGGAGGTAGGAAATACCTCTTCACTCGCTGCCTAAGCTGATCGTCTTGATGTGTCCGAAAGGGACAAGTCAGGGGGCCGGAGAAGTGCTCTCCCACCCTAACCCGAAGGCCGATCAGGCGTAGGGAATCATTCGCGCCACCTTGCGCTTGTCGGCGTCAGAAACCAGCACGGTGCCGCCCAGCTTCTTCTTGGTCTTCTTGGTCTTGGAAGTCAGGATGTGCCGCATCTTGGTTTGACCGCGGAGAATCTTCCCCGTGCCGGTCTTCTTAAAGCGCTTGGCCGCGCCCTTATGGGTCTTTAATTTGGGCATGGTTTTCCTGGTTACTTTGGCGTGCTTCTACCTTTGAGGATTATACGGGAGAGCGACCGGCGGCGCCACCCGCAGGCGACGCCCTATAAGCCGCCGTTGGTGTTTGGCACGGCAGGAAGCACCACGAAAAGACGGATGCCCCATCCTTTGCCTTCTTGCAAAGGGTGGGATACGCGACGGTCGGTATCGAGATTCGTGGTATCCCACCCTCCGCAAAAAGCGCGAAGGACCCCGGATTTCCTACTGCGCGGCCCCAGCCATGGCAGCGTGTGCGGCTTTCTATGAGGAAAGCCGCATGAGGTTCGTTAACCCCACCAAGCCTTACAGGAAATCCGGGGGGATGGGGCACCCGGAGATTTGTTGCACTTTCTGCCGAGGACAAGAAAGGCCCCGTTTCATATTCTGTAGGTCGGCAACGCCGGTGAATGACTAAATAGAATTGTCATCCAGACCCACTTTCGGCCGCCAAAAAACTCAGCAGCTCAATAAGCAGATCCCGCCGCCTTGCAGTAGTGGAGCGCGCCGCTTAGGATTGGGCTGACTGTGGCTGCTGGCCCACCAGGCCGGGGGCCGGTGGTTTGGGTGCTGCGGGCTTCTTGGGTGGCTCGGCCTTTTTGCCGGGCGCGAGAATGGCATGCAGCGTGGTGCCTTCCATGCGCGGCATGAACTCGACGATCCCTGCATCACCCATGTCCTGAATGAGCCGGTTGATGATGGCATAACCGAGCTCGCGGTGCGCCATCTGGCGGCCCTTGAAACGCAACGACGCCTTGACCTTATCGCCTTCGCCCAGGAAGCGAACCGCCTGGTTCTTCTTGGTCTGGTAGTCATGCTCATCGACAGTCACGGAAAACTTAACTTCCTTGACCGTGATCACTTTCTGCTTCTTGCGCGCCGCGCGGTCGCTCTTGTCTTTCTCGTAGAGGAATTTGCCGTAATCCTGAATGCGGCAGACGGGCGGCTGAGCGGTGGGCGAAACTTCGACCAGATCCAGGCCACGTTCGCGGGCTATTTTCAGAGCTTCAAAGGGAGGCAGAATGCCGAGCTGTTCACCGTTTTCGTCAATGACGCGGATTTCACGCGCGCGAATTCTGTCGTTAATGCGGATAAAAGACTTGGCCGAACGCTTATCGATGGTTCTCCTCCGGAAAGAGAGACGAAAAGCCCCCTCACATAAAGCATAGCATTTCAGGACACGGACCGGAAGAATTCTCGCACCTTAGGTCATGTGGTCAAGCTGCCGATCAGGCCCTTATCTGTAAGTCCTGTGACGCGCGCGCGCAGGCTCTGGTTGGCAGGCACTCTGGCGTCGAGCTGTACCTCAAGAAAGTTGTCGGCGAGGGCGCGGGTGATGGCCTGGGGACGTGCGCCTTGCGGCGGGTGCAAGGTGACAACAGCCAGCTCGCGGCCCAGGAAACTCTGCCGGAAGAGACGATTCCTGGCTACGATCAGTTCGCGCAGACGTGCCATGCGCAGCGCAACCGCCTCGGGCGTTGCCGGAAATTCCTGGGCAAGCTGCCACGCTCGAGTACCGGGACGAGCAGAGAAAGGAAACAGATGCAGGTACGTGAAGGGCTGGGCCGCGATAAAGGCGAAGCTCTCTTCAAAGAGTGCCTCACTCTCGCCTGGAAAGCCCACCATCACGTCCGCGCCGATGGCCGCATCCGGCATGCTTTCACGAATCAAGCGCAGCTTTTCCGCGTAGTGCCATGGGCGGTAGCGGCGATGCATGGCGCGCAGGATGGCGTCCGATCCGGATTGTAACGGGAGATGGGCGTGGCGCGCGAGGCGCACACTGGCGGCCGCAGAGTGGCCGCGAAACAGGGCGAGCAACTGGGGCGTCCAGTCCATCGGCTCGATCGAGCTCAGACGCAGGCGCGGCAGCGCGGTGTGGGAGAGGATGGCGCTCACCAGTTCCTCGAGTGTGCGCTCCGGCTTTAGGTCCCTGCCCCAACGTCCCAGGTTGATGCCGGAGAGCACCAGCTCGGTACCACCGGCGGCGGCAAAGGCTTGCACATTGCGCAGACATGCCTCGAGCGACAAGGAACGGCTGTGACCGCGGGTAGCAGGAATGACGCAAAACGAGCAGCGATTTCCACAACCATCCTGCACTTTGAGATTGGGACGCGTCTGGCCGCCGGGATCGCGACCCGTCAACCACCCGTCTTCCGGCATCGCCAGGTCCGAGTGGGCAAAGGCATCGTCCACAAAGACGGCAGGAGCGGGCTGTAACGCCGCGACCGGAACAAACGCCGCCGCCTGCCGGGCAAGCTCCGGGACCAGCGCCTTGTGGCTGTTGCCGACCACGGCGTGAACGCCAGGCAGAGCAGCGACCTCGTGCGGCGCCCGCTGCGCGTAGCAGCCGGTCACCAGAATGCGTGCCGTCGGGTTTTCCCGGCGCACGCGGCGAAGGAAAGCGCGGGCTGTGCGGTCTGCCTGCGCTGTGACGCTGCAGGTGTTGGCCACGATCACATCGGCCCGGGAGGGGTTAAGAGCTGGGCTCAGACCAAGATGGCGCAACTCGGCGCTGATGATCTCGCCGTCAGCCCGGCTGGCGCGGCATCCAAAGTTCTCAACGTGGTATTCTGCCACGTTGCCAGTCTAAAGCGGTTTCACAGTCACTGTGCCCGCATAAAGATCGCTAGGTGTGGTTTTCTTTGGTGGAAACCACGACAATGTTCTTAGCTCGCTCTACACCTAGCTGTGAATCCGCTAGCAATCAATCGTTGGACACCGTTCAAACGCTCGCTATTTCAGGTAGGATCCGATCAGGCGAACATCTCCACCTTTTGGACCTACGGCTATTGAACTTTGGAGTTTTATCCCATGAAACGTCGCATTCTTTTGGTAGATGACGAGCTGGCAATTCTGCTGACGCTCAAAGCAGTTCTTGAAATGAACGACTTCGAGGTGGAAACGGCGGCTTCCGCCCGGGAGGCCAGGTCGAAACTGAAGACGAGCACCTTTCACATGGTGATCACCGATATGCGGATGGAAAACGAGTCGGCCGGACTCGAGGTCGTACGGTTGGCAAAGCAGGTCCCTTACCAGCCCGCGGTGGCTATGCTGACGGCCTTCCCTGTTCCGGGCTCCGAGTGGCGGGACGAAGGCATGGACGAGATGCTGGTCAAGCCGATGAACATCATGAATCTTTTGCGACAGATCGAGGCGTTATTGGTGACCCACGAAGACAAGAAGCAGAAGGCGCTGGCCCAGAAAGTCAGCTCGCACGTCAGTACGCCTGCCAAGACCCACGGGCGCACGGCTTCGCGGAAACCCGCGGCGGCAAACTAGCCCACATGCATCGGATGCCTTGCACCAAGGAGTGTGTCAATAAGAGCGCCTAAACGCGGCTCTTGTTGAGCGAAAAACGCGCAAGACAACCGTTCTATCGAAGTACGGCTGCTCGGTTCGACCCCTACATGAGAGATGCTCTAGGAGGCGACGCTCGCTACTACTGTTGCCGGAACCGGCGGACGCCGCTGCTGGAAGCATGAACGGCAGAGCACGGGACGGCCTTGCGTGGGCTTAAAGGGAACGGTGGTTTCCGTGGCGCACTCCGAACAAACCGTCCGGGTTTCTGTGCGCACGCCGTTGCCCGTTCCGGCCACACGCTTGATCTTGCACTGCTTGCATCGCTTTGGATCGTTCTTGAACTGCTTATCGTGAAAGAAAAGCTGCTCTCCCGCGGTAAAAACGAAATCGTTGCCGCAGTCTAAACATTTCAGTATCTTGTCGACGAAATCCATTACGTGTCCCCCCAGACAATGCCTTGGAATTTCCCAGTATTCCGTCGACGAATCGCTAAATTGGCTTCGTTTCGCCAACCAGCTTGATTCGTCTGTTGTTTCGACAAATACCCTCGCATTCACTAAACACGGGAATGAGAGGGGAAATGGAGCTTTAAAACCTCTTTTCGCCAATTCTTGAAGATGCGGGTTGCCGGCCTACTATGTGCTTTTAGCAGGTTAGTAAGCCGGCACTGCAGGGTTAGTCCTGCTCTTTTCTAGCCTTCTTACGATTCCGCTTGCGCGCCAGCGCTTCTTTCACGCGACGGCGCTCGCCAGGCTTCAGGTAAAAGGAGTGACGCTTCACTTCCTTAATGATGTCTTCCTGCTGAACCTTACGCTTAAACCGGCGCAATGCATTTTCAAGCGGCTCGCCTTCTTGCACACGAACCTCTGCCAAATGAACCACACCTCCAAACATCCCAAATTGGGTTCTACCAGATTACGTTACCTTTGGTGTGTAGAGTCAAGCTTAATCATCGTCTTCCGCCGCATTTTCCATTTTGACTCGCAAACCTGGCAAGAAGGCCGGTGGACAGGCCGGCTTCCCTCCGCAGAAGGAATTCCTCATGCTACGCTCCTATCTCGGTCATAACCCCGTCATTCCAAGCTCCTGCTACGTGGACCTTTCCGCCCAGATCGTGGGCGAAGTCGAGCTGGGCGAACATGCCAGCGTGTGGATGAATGCAGTCTTGCGTGGCGATGTGCACTCCATCCGCCTGGGCGCAAACAGCAACGTGCAGGACTGCTCCGTGCTGCACGGTATGCGCCACAAACATCCAGTCATCGTTGGCGATTGGGTGACGATCGGGCACAATGCAACGGTTCATGGGTGTGTGATTGAGGACACCTGTCTCATCGGCATGGGAGCGACGATCCTTAACGGCGCGAGAATCGGCGAGGGCTCCATCATCGCCGCCGGAGCGGTCATTACCGAAGGCACCGTGGTGGCGCCAAACACTCTTTGGGCTGGTGTGCCGGCGAAGGAGCGGCGTCGGCTGGATGCGAAAGACCGCGAGGCAATCCTGCAATACGCGCGCAATTACGTGGACTACACGGCGACCTACCTCAAGGAACGCGAAAACTGGTCCCGCAGAGACGGCTGAGTCCCCAAGCCGGGGTGGCTGCGTGAGTGGAACTCATCGCTGGGCGCCTGTATTCTGGTAGCAGTCGGATACTTCAGCACTTATGAGCATTTTGCAAGCTGTCCGGGGCACCCGGGACCTGCTGCCACCGGAAACCGAACTTTGGAACCACATCGAGACCACGGCGCGGCGCATTTTCGAGCGCTATTCCTTCGGCGAAATCCGCACGCCCATTTTTGAGGACACACAGCTCTTCTCCCGCGGGGTGGGAGAGGAAACTGACATCGTTTCCAAGGAAATGTATACCTTCACTCCTGCGGCCGAGGCCGGGAGGGATTCCCGAACCCAGGCCGAGCCGGCGCAATCGCTGACCCTGCGCCCGGAAAATACCGCGGGAGTGGTCCGCGCCTATATCGAGCACAAGCTGGGAGAGACCGGCCAACTGCAGAAGCTCTATTACATCGGCCCCCAGTTTCGCCGTGAACGGCCGCAAAGGGGCCGCTACCGCCAGTTCTTTCAGATTGGCGCCGAGGTCATTGGGCCACCCAGTGCGGGCAGCGAGTCGCCGTTGCGCGATGCGGAAGTGCTGGAGATGTTGGCGACCTTCCTCGGGGAACTGGGCATTCAGGGCTGGAGACTCCTGCTCAACTCCGTCGGATCGGCGACCGACCGGCCGCGGTACGTGCAGACTCTGCGCGCGGCATTGCAGCCGGTCGTGGCGGGCATGTGCGAGGATTGCCAGCGGCGGGCGGTCACCAACCCTCTCCGCGTGCTCGACTGCAAGCATCCCGAAGACCAACCCATTATCGCCAAACTCCCGCGCATCTGGGACTCGCTCGATGAAGGGTCCAAGGAACATTTCGCCGCCGTCTGCACCGCCCTTGACGCCTGCGGCGTGGCCTATGAGCACGACCATCGCCTGGTGCGGGGCCTCGATTATTACACCCGGACGACGTTCGAGTTCGTTTACACCGACTCTGGCGACGGTGGTCTGGGGGCGCAGAATGCGTTGCTCGGTGGCGGCCGCTACGATGGGCTTTCCGAGGCGATCGGCGGCCCCAAGGCTCCTGGCATCGGCTTCGCGATTGGCGAAGACCGCCTGGTGCTGACCCTCGAGGCACAGGCCAGGCACACGCCACGGCTGGCAGCGGCTTATATCGCCCCGCTGGGCGAGCGGATGAATGCAGCCGCACTCGTCTTAGCCAAGGAACTGCGCGCCACCAGCCTGCGGGTTGAGCTGGGCGACGGATCGTTTCGACTGAAGAAATCGTTCGAGGCAGCCAACAAACTGGCACGCGCCATCGTGATTCTCGGCGAGGACGAAGTTGCCTCCGGTATCTTGACGGTAAAGCGCTTTGCCTCCGGGGAGCAGTTCAAGGTTCCCCGAGACCAACTCAGCCAGGAGCTCGCCTAGCTGCTCGCCCCTACTCCCACTGCAACTTCAAATTAGGACATCCGCATTGCTTGACTTTCTAGGTACTCTTCAACGCACGCATACCTGTGGGGAGCTCCGCGCACAACAAGCCGGCAGCCAGGTCATCCTCATGGGGTGGGTGAACCGCCGCCGCGACCACGGCAACCTGATCTTTCTGGATCTGCGAGACCGCACCGGGATCACGCAAATCGTGCTCGACAAAGATCTGATCCCGGAGGGTCATGCCAAGGCCGAACATGTACGGCCAGAGTACGTGGTGGCCGTAGTGGGCAAGGTGCGCCTGCGCGGCCGGGACGTGATCAACCCCAAGATGGCTACCGGTGAAGTTGAGGTTGCCGCCGACCAGTTGCTGGTGTTGAACGACTCCAGGGTTCCTCCGTTTTCGCCCGCCGAAGAGGCCATCGCCAATGAAGAGTTGCGCCTGAAGTATCGCTACATCGATCTGCGGCGGCAACAGATGCAGCAGAATCTGGAGCAGCGCCACAAGATCGCCCGGGCGGTACGGGAGAGCCTCTCCAACCAGGGTTTTCTTGAAATCGAGACCCCGTTCATGACTCGTTCGACCCCGGAAGGGGCACGCGATTACCTGGTTCCCAGCCGGGTGCATGCCGGACACTTCTACGCGCTGCCGCAATCGCCGCAGTTATTCAAGCAGATCCTCATGGTCTCCGGCTGCGATCGCTATTTTCAGATCGTGCGCTGCTTCCGGGACGAAGACCTTCGCGCCGACCGGCAACCGGAGTTCACGCAGATCGATCTCGAGATGTCCTTCGTGCGCCAGGAAGATGTCTTCCGCGTGGTGGAGACTTTTTTGCAGGCGGCCTTCGGCGTGGTGGGCATCGCGCTGAAGACTCCTTTTCCGCAGATCACCTACGACGACGCGATGCGCAAATATGGCATCGACAAGCCGGACCTGCGGATGCCCGGGTTGACGGATGTGCGCTCGGCTTTCCGCGAGGAGGATTTGCAGGCCCTGGCCATCGATCCAACGCAGCCAGTGGTCGTGGTGTGCATTCCTCGAGTCGGGGAGCTTTCCCGCAAGGAGCGAGACGATAACCGGCCACTCTTTGACGCCAGCAAGGGCGCGAAGCTGATCGATGATTGGAAGCGGTTGGAGAAGAGCTTTCCCGAGGCAGTCAGGAAGGTACGCGAACTGGCGCCGGCGCGGGCAGAGGGCGAAGCGGAGGACTTGCTGGTGCTGATCGCCGGTGACGCGGCCTCCCATGTGAAGGCCAGCGACACCAAGACGCAAGGCCACCTCTCTGAGCGCGAGATTGGCGTCTATTCGGCGGCGGGTAATCTTCGCGTAGAGCTGGCCCGGCGCTATGCCGACCGGCACAGGGCGTCCGCCATCACCGATCAGGTCGTCGAGTCACCGGAGCGCCACCTGGGCCAACAAGTAGCGGGAGACGCTGCCTTTCGCCCCATCTGGGTCACGGATTTTCCCATGTTCGAATTCGATGAGGAGTCGCAGCGTTGGCTGCCGGCCCACCACCCGTTCACATCGCCGCACGAAGAAGACATGGAAAGGCTGGTCTCCGATCCCGCATCGGTACGCGCGCGCTACTACGACTTGGCGATGAATGGGCTGGAGCTGGGCTCCGGCTCCATTCGCATCCACCGGCAGGATGTGCAGCAGGAAATATTTCGCGCCCTGGGCATGAGCGAAGAGGAGGCGCGGTCGCGCTTCGGATTCTTCCTGGAAGCCCTCACCTACGGCACGCCGCCGCATGGAGGCATCGCTCTGGGCCTTGATCGCATTGCCATGATCCTGGCCGGGGCGCAGAGCCTGCGTGAGGTGATCGCCTTTCCCAAGACCGCCAAGGCGATCGACCTGATGGTCGATGCGCCTACCCCGGTAAGCCCGCAGCAATTGAAGGAATTGCACATCCGCACAACCAGCTGAGCAGAGGGGGAAAGAACTGCAGATCCCTCCACTGCGGTCGGGATGACAAAGGTTAAATTAGTTCGGACCTTATCTTTGTGACGCCGACGCCCGACCGATGTGTTGGCACCAACCGCTCTAACCTTTGTCATCCCGACCGGAGGGTCATGGGCCTGCGGCCCACCCAAGGAGATGAAAAACGCCTTCTGTCCAGCAACCGCTCTCCATGGAAGCCTCACCCTCCCCTTTGTCATCCCGACCCGGGTTTCCTGTCACGCAGCACCGGGCACGGCAGCGTGTGCGCCTTTCGGTGAGGAAAGGCGCATGTAGTTCGAGGAACCCACCGACCCCAACAGGAAACCCGGGGAGCGCAGCCGAGGGATCTGCAGTTCCACTTTCGGAGGCAAAAAAACTCCGGGCGGCAACCTCAGTTCATCCACTTGCGGTCGTTAGGATCGCGCTTCTCGTCGGGGTCGATGTAGCGCCCTTCGTTGTCGAAGCGGACGTCGCGGTTTTGCTTGCGCATATAGACCTCGAACTTGCGCGCAGCACGGCGGCGCTTCCAGCGATAGTAGTCGTTGCGGACGCTGAAGAAGCCTTCACTGAAGGCCGTGCTCACACCCCGCCGCGGAGCGCGGCGGGCGAAAAGGAACCCCAGCAACGCGCCGCTGAGGACGATGAAGCAGGCGAGCGGAGGGCCGCCGGAGAGCAACACCGCGACCTCGATGAGCATGTAAACGATGACCAGGTATTTCGCCTTGATGGCCACCGGTAGAGGGAACATGTAAATCTCGAGATCCCCAAAGAGCACGGCAAAGGCCGCCAGCAAACCGAAGATAGCGCCGTCTGCGCTGCTGGTCGTGGACAAGGGACTCGAATGAAATACATGCGTGAAACAGAGTGCACTGCCAATCAGGCCGCCGCCAATGGCACAGAGGAAGTAGATTTCCAGCAGCCAGCGGCTGCCCTTCGCCGTTTCCAGATAAGAGCCGATAAACCACAGCGTGAGCATGTTGAAGGCGACATGCAATACGCCCGTGTTGAGGAAGCTGTAGGTGGCCAACTGCCATACCCATCCACGGAGCAGCAGCGCCGGAGTGAGCGAAAAATAGCTGAGTATCACCAGCGCCATTCTCGGCGCTGCGAATTCCAGGAGCAGCAGGACAAAGAAGACGGCCACGTTGGCCAGCACCAGTTGACTGGTGATGCCGCTGAAGCGCGGGAAAGAAATGGTTGCCGAACCGGTCCGGGGAAAGCGTGCCATGATCTCTTCCGTAAGCCTAACGCTCCACTACGGGTGTTACAACCAGGCTGCAAAGCCCTGCCGAGTCGACAGAGCGCACGCCGAAGACGACGTTGTCCTTGGAGATGGGCACAGTAACAGCATGTTGCTCGCTCCCATCTTGTTCTTTTTTGGGAGCATCGCCAAATTTCGCGCTCGAGGCAGTGAACTGCCAGTCGGGCGCAGAGGTTTCTCGCCAAACTACATCATACGTGGTACCCGGGGGCGCGCCGGCGGGAGACGACCAGGTCAGAGCGGTGTTGTTACCCAATGCCGCGGTCAGCATACGCACATTGCGCGGTGCACCAGGAGCCGAGGCCAGGGTGGCCAGGGTGGCTGCATTGAGCCGGGCGACGTTGGCGGTGTAGGAGAAGTCGACGAAACCGATCAGATCGCCGTACTGCACTCCGTTCTCCATGCGCACGTTCTGGTGTTGGTGGTCGAAATTTTCCCTCCACTCGGTCAAGCGGACCCCGGCGAAGCCTTCCTGGTTGAAGGAAGTGTGATCGCCACCGCGCAGAAAACGGTCATGACGAAATTCGAGGACGGGGCGGAAGGTGGGGCCGGCCTGGAAGTAGGTCCGGGCCACAGCGGCGATGGCACGCGCCAGTTGACGGGAAGGAGAGTCGTTTTCGCCACCGATGGCTTCGATCCGCTTCGCCTCATCGGGTGTGGCGGCCTCCGGGATCTCCTCGGAAAAGACGCGAATACGGTGCTTGTCCTGAAACTTGTCCCCAGGGGTTGTGTCCCCGCCGACAATATCGTTGTTGAGTACGCCTTCCAGCTCCCAGCCTTGGCTGCGGGCAAGCCGGGCCAGGTGGCGGCTTCCATTCAGGCCTTGTTCTTCTCCCGCCACGGCGACAAAGACCAGGGTGGCGGGAAACTGCATCCGGCTGAGCACGCGCGCGCAAGCCAGGCTGACGGCCACGCCGCTGGCGTCGTCATTGGCGCCGGGCGCCGGGTCCCGGGTGTTCTCGTTGGAGGAGTTGCGCGAGTCGTAGTGTCCGGTGACCAGATACATCCGCTTGTTCTGCGCTGGGTCCTTTCCCCGCAGAACCGCGTATACGTTAGTAAGGAGCGTCGGCTGCGGAATACGGCTCTGGGGCTGTTCGGTAAAGGTGTCCCGCCTGACCTCCAGGCACCCTCCGCAGGCCGCCGAGTCCTTCTGAAACTGTGCTTCGATCCAGTCCGCAGCCGCGCTGATGCCCTCGCCCGGCCGCAGATCTTGGCGCATGGACGAGAGCGTGCTGCGATTGTTGAAGCTCACGAGGGTGGCTATGGAATGCTGTATTTCCGCTGTGGAAATCTGCCCGAGAGCGCGACGGATCGCAGGGTCGACGGGAGCGGGCCGGATCGCGTCTCCGGCCGCAGCGAAATCGAGCGCGGGCTCGGCCCGGGATTTCCAGTCGGGCTTGGTGGGGTCAACGAAGTTCATGCGGCTTTCCTTGAAGAAAGCCGCGCACGTGGCCCCAACTGGTGCAGCGCAGTAGGAAATCCCGGGGGTATTTCGATCGGAGGGGAAAGCATGCCCCACCGGGGCCGGCGCCAGCAGAAGCCCGGCCCCCAGCAGAAGCGGCATGGCCGGCTTCAGGTGGCGGAAGGATCGCTGGCGCTGGCAATAACCGTAGGGTCCAGGCCGCGAATCGGGAGAGCCCCCGCAAGTGGAACCTCGCGGGGCGGCCAGTGTGGGTAACGTTCGAAACCAGCGGCTTCTATTCTTTTTCACCCTCAGTCTCCGTTCGCGGTACCATCTGATGTCTCGGTTCGAGTTCCTTGACGCCCCGGGTGTTCTCTTGGAAACTAACCAAGCCGTATCTTGAGAGTGCGGCTATCGTCAACAGTTTAATTCTCCGTGAAAGGAGAGCGGTATGTCAGTTTGTCCGGAATGTGAGAGCGTTCTCGATTTCGATCCAGACGAAGTGGAAGAAGGGGACGTCGTGGTCTGCGATGAGTGCGGCACCGAATTTGAAGTTGTCGCGACCGAACCACTGGAACTCTCTCAGGTGGATGCGGAAGGTTACGAGGATGAGGACGAGGAAGTAGCCGAAGAGGAAGAGGAATGAGGCGTGGCCTGGTTGGTGGGGAACGTCCTGATCCGGAGCCGGTCCCGGCAGCGAGGACCCGTTGCCTGTGGTGGCTTCTCCTGCTGCTGCTGGCATGTTCTGCCACCATGCCGCTGAGCCTGGCGCAATCGGCGCGGGTGGTGCAGGGCACGGTGGAGAGCGCGAACGGCCAGGCGCAGCCGAATGCCGTGGTCTATCTACAGGACCAGAAGAGCCTGGAGGTTAAGACCTATATCACCGAGGCGGATGGACATTACCGCTTTGGGCAGCTCAACTCAGACGTAGATTATCAACTCTGGGCAGAGTACAAAGGCCACAAGTCGAAGACCAGATCCATCAGCTCCTTCGATAGCAGGAAACAATTTAACTTTAATTTGAAAATCGAAACATCCAAGTAGGCGGATGCAGCGGCTTCTTGCCCTGGACCCAAAGGAAAACGCCACCCCTTGGGGGGTGGCGTCGGTCTGCTTCCAGCCGTCCTGCTTCTACTCGTGCTCGAGGCGCTTCCAGTTGACCAGATCTCCCAGCGTAGTGGTTGAACTCGAAACTGGTTGCTTGTAGGCTTCCACGTCGGCCCGGCTGGCTTCTTCGCCTACGGCTCGCAAGCTAAGACCGACCTTCTTCTCATCCTGATTCATTTTGATGATTTTGAAGTCGTACTCCTGGCCTGCTTCGAGTTTGATCGGCTGGCCCATGGTATCCGCAGCTTCGGAGACATGGCAGAGACCTTCCACGCCCTCGGCGATCTCGATGAACGCTCCGAATTGCGCTGTGCGCAGCACCTTGCCCTTGACTACATCGCCGACGCGATGCTGGTCAAAGAAGGTCTCCCAGACGTCGGGCTGCAGTTGCTTGATACCGAGTGACAGGCGGCGATTCTCCGCTTCGACCCCGAGCACGACGGCGCGCACTTTCTCCCCCTTCTTGAGAATTTCAGAGGGATGCTTCACGCGCTTGGTCCAGCTCAGGTTGCTGACGTGCACCAAGCCGTCGATGCCGTCTTCAATTTCAATGAAGGCGCCGAAGTCGGTAAGGTTGCGCACCCGGCCTTCCACGATAGTCCCCGCGGGATAGCGCTCGGAAAGATGTTCCCAGGGGTTCTCGAGCAGCTGCTTCATGCCCAGCGAAATGCGGCGGTCGTTGGGGTTGACACTGAGCACGACCGTCTCCACCTCGTCTCCAGGCTTGACCAGCTTGGAGGGGTGCTTCATCCGTTTGGACCAGGTCATCTCGGAGACGTGCACCAAGCCCTCGATGCCCTGCTCCAGCTCGACAAACGATCCGTAATCGGTCACGCTGAGTACCCGGCCACGGACGCGAGCACCGATCGGATAGCGTTCCACGGCATCGAGCCAGGGATCGGGAGTGAGCTGCTTGAAGCCCAGCGAAACGCGCTGCTTCTCGCGATCGAACTTGAGCACTTTCACCTGGATCTCGTCCCCGACGTTCACCAGGTCGCGTGGGTGGGTAAGCCGGCCCCACGACATATCCGTAATATGCAGCAGTCCATCGATCCCGCCGAGATCGACAAACGCACCGTAATCGGTCAGGTTCTTCACCGTGCCGGTGAGTATCGCGCCTTCTTCAAGATGTTCGAGTGTCAGGCTGCGCTTGTTGGTCTGCTCCTCTTCCAGCAGCTCCTTGCGCGAAACCACCACGTTGCCGCGCTTTTTATTCAGCTTGATGACGCGGACTTCGATCTGCTGGCCGATGTAGCCGTCCAGATTGCGCACCGGACGGATTTCGAGTTGGGAACCGGGCAGAAAGGCCTTAATTCCGATGTCTACGGTAAGTCCACCCTTGACGCGCCCCAGGACTGTGCCGATGACCGGAGTCTTATCGTTGGCTGCGCGCTCGATCACATCCCAAACCCGGTGCCGCTGCGCCTTGTCGTAGCTCAGCAGGAAGCCGCCCTCGGCCTCTTCGCGCTCCACCACCACTTCGACTGTGTCGCCCGCCTTGAGCTTGGCTTGGCCGGTATGATCCAGCACCTGCTCCAGCGGAATCAGACCTTCGGATTTGAGCCCCACGTCGACCACCACGTGCTTGTCCGTCAGCTTAATGACGGTGCCGGTGACAACGTTATCGTCGTAGGCCTGTGCGGCGGCTTCAGCGGCTTGCTCGCGGTCGAAGGATTCCAGTGCGGCGGCGAAGTCCTCCATGCCGGTCAGTTCGTTCTCTTCCGGACCGGAACGGGGGGCGACAGGCTTGCGGTCGGCGACGCGGTGCGGCGCAGAGGGGGCTATAGCCTGTGGGTTGTGGGTTAATTCGTCGGACGGGCCAAAGTGGTCCGCCGGTACATCAAGCGTTGGGGTTTCCAATTCCGTATTCAGGGGTGCGCTCTCGGTTTGTTCAGGATTTAGGACGTCTGCCATGAATGCCAGCTCCGGATTCTCGATCGGTAACTCCCGATCTATCCACCACTACAGGCCTTGATTGGCCACGCCTTCCTGGTCTTCCAACAAGACTGGCCAAGGTTCCGCGTGACTCGTTCCCGCAGCTGGCTTCGCCGGACAGTTCCTAGGGTTGTTCCGCGAAGTCGGGCGCCGTAGAGCTTACTCCTATCCCATCCGCCAACGTTCGGAGGAAGACCGTCAGTGCGGCCATGGGCATGGCTCGGCACTTAAATCGATCTCCGGTAGGAGCGTCCGGGAGGGGGGTAAAGCAAGAGCGGCGATGGACGTCTACGCCGAATCCTCTACGTAGACCCTTCATACACAACTATAGCAATCGCCCGGAAAGCATGTCAACGAACTCGTAGGCAATTCAATTCGCACCAAGGTTCTCGAAAAGCGCTGGAAATGCCCATTTTCATTGGTTTGTAACCCGCTGGTGAAGACCAGCCTATCCGCTTGTGCCGTGGCTCTGATCGAAGGCCGGCGCGGTCCGTATACTTTACCGCATGGACTACCTGTGGACGCCCTGGCGCTACGCTTATTTGGTCGATGCCGATCCTGGCCGGCGCAAGGGCGTGCCCGAGGAGTTGGCGGCGTGGCCCGGTGACTGTGACTGCGTCTTTTGTAACCTGATCGCGGCCGTGCAGTTCGCGATAGAACACGGCGTCCCCGTAGCGGATGCGGAGCGGGCGGCCCATATTGTGCTGCGGGCGGAGCATAGCTATATCTGCTTGAATGCCTTCCCCTACTCTTCCGGGCACCTCATGATCGTGCCTTTTGCGCATCAGGAAACCCTGGCCGGCTTAGACCGGGCGGCCGCTCTGGAGATGATGACGCTGGCGCAACGCACCGATGGCGTGCTGCGCCAGGTGTACAGACCTCAGGGGGTTAATCTGGGAATAAACCTGGGACAGGCCGCGGGCGCCGGCGTGGCCGGGCACCTGCACCTCCACGCACTCCCACGTTGGCTGGGCGATTCCAATTTCATGACTGTGATTGCAGAGACGCGCGTGCTGCCCGAAACGCTGGATACGACCTGGCAACGGTTACGGGAAGGTTTTAACCACGGGGAATGAAATCCGGTTACAAAAGAACCTGAAGAGAAGTGGAAAGAGTGGCGGAGCCGCCGAGCCGGACGGGTCCCGGTACGCTGGTGCGAAGGGTACCCGGCCGCTTCACTTACGGCAGGTCCGGCTGATCCACCAGCTCCAACGTCTCCTGTCCAGCCAACTCGACCAACCCCTGGGGGAGTTGCTTGGTAGGCTTGACGCCGAGGCCCTTCAGCATCTCCGCCTGGCGGATGACATTTCCCGGTCCAGTGTGCAACTTCGCCAACGCGCTCGCGTGGCTTGTCTGTGCCTGCTCCATCCGTTTTCCGACCTCGACGAAATCGGCCACGAAGCCCGCCAGCTTGTTGTAAAGTTCCGCCCCGCGCCGGGCTATCTCCTCCACATTGCGCTTTTGCTGCTCCTGACGCCAAAGGGAAGCGACCGTACGCAAGACGAAAAGCAGCGTGCTGGGGCTGACCAGCAGCACGTTTCGCTGCCATGCCTGTTCCCAGAGCTTGTCGTCCCGGGAAATAGCCAGCATGAAGGCCGGCTCGATGGGAAGAAACATGATGACGAAATCCAGAGAATTCAGACCGTAAAGGGTCTGGTAGTTCTTCTCCGCCAAGCCCCGGATATGCGCACGCACGGAGTTGCTATGACTATCAGCCGCCAGTGATCGATCAGCGTCGCTTTCCGCGGTGCTGTGGGCCTCATAGTGAACCAGGGACACCTTCGAGTCGATGATCAGGTGCCGTTCACCCGGCAAATGGATGACTACATCCGGCTGCGCGCGCCTGCCGTTCTCCGCAGCGTAGCTTTCCTGGGCATCGTATTCGTGTCCCGGGCGTAGGCCGGCGGCCTGCAAAATCCGTTCCAGGATCAGCTCTCCCCACGCGCCCTGTACCTTATTCGAACCCCGCAAAGCGCTGGCCAGGTTGTTCGCTTGTTCGGTGATCCTGGTGTTCGATTCGAAGAGCTTATCGATCTGGGCGCTAAGATGCGCGCCACCCCTCACCTGCTCCATGCGCGCGGCTTCGATTTTGCTCTGAAAATCCTCCAGCCGGGTTTTGAGAGGCTCGAGAATATAGCCCAGGCCAGTCTGGTTCTGCTCCGCGAAACGCCTCGATTTCTCCTCCAGAACTTCGCTGGCCAGAGACTTGAAGGTCTCCGGCAGGCTCACGCGCATCTGCTCCACCAGGCGCTCGCTGGCCGCGTGGCGCTCTTCGAGCCGCGCAATGGAGGCTTTCTGGACGGCCCCCTCGCTGCGCGCCTGGTCAAGGTTAGCGCGTGTGTCGGCCAGCTGGTCGAGCAGCAATTCTGGAGGATTTTTCAAGACTGGCGCGCTCGGCGTTGGTGCGGCCGCGCTCAAAATACATGGCCAGGGCGATGCCGGCTGACGAATGCGACGGCCACGGCAAAAACGAGTATGAGCATGCTGGGAAACATTGCTATCTGCTTTTTTCGACTTTACTCGTCCTGGCGGCAAAAACAACCGCCCCGCCCTTAGTGTGCCCCGCTTTACACCACTTGGAGCGCTCAGTAGACTGAGAACTTTGGGGCCGTGAACTGCGCGGGTTGCGGGTTAGGCCGTTTTTCCTGTTGCTGTCTCTTGCCAGGTATTGGCTTCCGGCGCAGCCGGTCCCGCTCGGACCATCTGCAAAGGCAATCCTTTTTCTGTGGCAGGTGGCACCTGGAGGAAAACCGGACCGACTGTCGCGCCGCCTTCCCGGACCGTTCCCCGCGATATTGGGGTTAGGGCCCTCTAACGAGTAGTTGTTTTCATAGACAGGAGACGGCATGGCAGCAGCAGTGGAAGAAAAGGTAAAGCAGATTATCGTCGAGCAACTTCAGGTCGATGAAGCTGAAGTGACTCCCAGCGCATCGTTTCAGGAAGATCTGGGTGCGGACTCGCTCGACGTGGTTGAACTGGTGATGCAGTTCGAGGAAGCCTTTGACCTGGAAATTCCGGACGAAGATGCGGAGAAAATCAAAACCGTGAAGGACGCCACGGAATACATCGAGAAGAACGCGAAAGGCAGTAAGTGAGTTGTGGCAAGAAGGGTCGTCGTTACAGGCATCGGGTTGTTATGCGGTGTAGGTAATACCGCGCCCGAGGTCTGGAACAATCTGCTGGCCGGCAAGAGCGGAATGGCTCCGATCACCAGCTTCGATACGACGGGTTTCCCGGTAACATTCGCGGCTGAGGTGAAGAACTTCAATCCACTGGATTTTATGGACAAGAAGGAAGCGCGCAAAATGGGGCGCTTCATCCATTTCGCCCTTGCCGCCGCCCACGAAGCGATCACCCACTCGGGTCTGAAGATCGGCCCGGCAAACGCCGAGCGTGTGGGCGTGCATATCGGTTCCGGCATTGGCGGATTCGACGTGATTGAACGCGAGCACAGCGCCATGCTCCAAGGCGGCCCGCGCAAGATCTCACCATTTTTTATTCCTGGGACCATCGTGAACCTGGCCGCCGGCCAGGTAAGCATCCGCTATGGAGCGCTGGGCCCCAACGAGGCGACGTCGACGGCTTGCACCACCAGTGCCCATTCCGTCGGCAACGCTTTTCGCACCATTCGAGCGGGACGATGCAGATGTGATGATCGCCGGCGGGCGCCGAGGCTGCAATCACGCCTATGGGGGTGGGCGGCTTTGCGGCCATGCGTGCCCTCTCCACCCGCAACGCGACCCGGAGCATGCCTGCCGCCCTTTTGACAAAGACCGCGACGGCTTCGTGGTCGGCGAAGGCGCCGGCATCCTGATCCTGGAGGAATTGGAACATGCCCTCGCCCGCGGCGCCGAAATCCTGGCCGAGATCGTGGGTTATGGCATGAGCGCAGACGCCTTCCACATCACCAGCATGGCGCCCAAGGGAGAAGGCTGTCTGCGGGCGATGAAAAATGCTCTGCGCAGCGCAGAGCTGGAACCCACGGAGGTGGATTATGTCAACGCCCATGCCACTTCCACCCCGCTGGGCGATGCGCTGGAGACTGCGGCCATCAAATCCCTCTTCGGCGAGCACGCGACCAGCGGCAAACTACTGGTGAGCTCGACCAAGTCGATGACCGGCCATCTGCTGGGCGGCGCGGGCGGGCTGGAGGCAGGCATCACCATCATGGCCCTGCAACGCCAGATGGTTCCCCCCACCACCAACCTCGACGATCCCGATCCGGTCTGCGACCTCAACTACGTTGCCAACCAGCCACAGGCGGCCAAGATAGACGTGGCGCTCTCCAACTCTTTCGGCTTCGGCGGAACCAACGGCGCGCTTGATCTTTCGCCGCTGGCCGGGGTAGCTGGGCGCCTATTCCAACCACTTCGAACGCCTTTCCCTTGACACCATGCCGTGGCAAGCGCAACCAATATGCGCTCCCACTTTCGTGGAATAGAAGATGAATCTCTTGGTTCGGGCCCGGTTTATACGAAGGAATGGCCCTCAATCGTGGGATCATAAGCTAGGGAACGGGTTGCAGGAAGCGAGGCAGATTGAAGCGAGTTGCCACAGGATTAGTTTGCGTTTTTTTCGCGGCCGCTGTCGTTCGCGGAGTGCACGACCACCATGCCCGTTGCGCAGGAGGTTAAGGACTCCCAGGCGATTATCATCGGCACGGTGTCCTCATCGCGCCAGGTGCCGCAGTCATGGGACACCCTGGATGGGATCGACTATGTCGTGCATATTGACCAGAAGGTCAAGGGCAAGCAGTCGGGCGAGATCACGATCTTCAGCGAGCACAGCGAAGATGGGTTCAACCTTCAGGCCGGAAAGCAGTACCTGCTTTTTCTCACCAACAACTACCAGCACTGGGTGGTGAATAAGTGCGGGAACTCCGGCACCCTGGATGACAGGAGCGACGTGATCAAGCAGATGATTAAATTGGCTGGAAACAATGATTGATCGCTTTTCTCGCAGGGGCCGGCCGGCGCCTGTTCTTATTTCGTAGAGCTTTCCTGTAAATGTATCCTGTCCAAATAGTTCCAGTGGACAGCGGCTGTTACAAGTCCCGGCATTTGCCGGGACGGCTGAAGTCAGCCTTGGCTCTCGTGTAGGGGAAGAGATCTTTTTGCTTGTGACCGGAGACAAGCCCTCAGTCGTCCCTGTCGGGATTGAATCTCTTTCGGGCCCACCCTACCCCAGGACTGACTCCTCCTGGGCTACTTTCATGCCGTCCCTTCGGGACTGTCGCGTGCCAAGCAGTCTTTCCGCCTCCCTGAAACCTATTTGAAGTTGCCTGACTTCAGTTATCTTGCTTGGAAGACTCCCTCATCACCATCCTGCAACTGTGACAGTTCCTTACGCCGGCCGGCGTTGTCCGGGGTGGCTGGTGTCACCCTTCCGGGTAGCGCTGGCCCAGGTCATAGACCGCTGCGGGGGCGTCGTCGTCCTTTTCGCCCAGGACTTGACGAATCACCGCTAGGATCCGTGCATTGTCCACCGGCTTTTGCAGGAAGGCCTTTGCGCCTGCCTTGATCGCGCGGTCTCTATTTGCGTTGCGATCGCGCCCGGACACGACAATCACCGGAATCGTAGACAGAATGTTGTTTGCTTGCAATCGCTCCATGACGCTGAAGCCATCACCAGCCGGTAAACCGAGATCCAGGATAATCAGGTCCGGCATTTGCTTTCGCGCCTCCGCGATACCGCCCACTCCATCCTCGGCAAACACAACGTCGTAATGGTTTGCTTTGAGGCGCACGTGGAGGCTCAGCCGAATATCCGGGTCGTCATCCACAATCAGAATTTTCTTTTGTCCCATGTCTAGATGCCCCCCTCAAGACCTATGCGAAGAGAGTGCTGCACATAACCACGTCTAATCACTCCTATATAAAGTAAAAATGCTTTAGAAGGTCCGAGACGGCTCACCAAGCCCGGGTTTGTCTAACACCCTGTATTCCATTATCTGACACTTCTTTTGTGCCAGATGATGAAAACAAGGGGTTTGTATACGCCACCGCTTCTGCTTGAGACGCTCTCATTACCATAGGCACGCGGGACTGCCCTCCGAAGTAAGGGCGTCCCGAAACAATACAATTGCTATCCCCCGTCGGACACGGCAAGCTACCACTTAAGTCGTAGGTCTACAACTTAAGTCGTAACGGAATCTTCGATTCGTGACCCCGAGGAGGGTTTGTGAAAAAGCTTGCTATTGCATTGATGCTCTGCCTGAGTGCGGCCACAGGGTTCTCCCAATGCACTACTAATCGTGTCAGCGCCCGCAAGGAGATGCATATGGCATCTGCCGTGTTTGTGGGTACGGTGACGGCAGCACAACCAGTACCTGAGGCGTGGGATTTTCTGGATGGAGTGAACTACACCGTTCGTGTCGACTCCAAGATCCACGGTAAGGCGCGACCGGAACACTGAAGTAACGGTTTTCAGCGAAAACAGCAATCGCTTTTTCGCCATGTATGTGGGGCAACAGTACGTGTTGTATCTGCAACCACAGTAGGGCCGGAACCAGGTCGACAATTGTGGAAATTCGCACGAGACGGATGAGGCCGCGTCGGCAAAACAGCCGAACCTGGTCGCCAACAAAGGCTACTAACCCTGCAGTTGTGTTCTTTCCTGCCTTACAGAAACGGGTACCGCGCTCGCGGTACCCGTTTGTATCTTCTACCGATACCAACGGACACTAACCGGCTCTTGCATCCGCTCTATTGCAGCAGCGTGCCGTTTTCCGGCTCGATCTTGGCCTCTTCCGGCGGAATGACGACCGCGGCCGCGACCTTGTCTTCCTCTTCGAGGTTGAGCAGGCGAACCCCTTGCGTCGAACGGCCCGGCGGCGCGGATGGTCTTGGTGTCGATGCGGATGATCTTGCCGTACTGGCTGATGACCATCAGCTCCGAGCTCTCATCGACCAGCAGGATGGCCGCGACCTTGCCGTTGCGGGCGGTTGTTTTGACGTTGATCACGCCTTTGCCGCCGCGCGTCTGCAGCCGATACTCATCCACGTCGGTGCGCTTGCCATAGCCCTGCGTGGTAACGGAGAGGATGAGGCTAGGAGAGTGCTCCCCCGTCGCCGTTCTTCTTGCGCTCCCGGGGCGTGGCGGCCAGGCCGACCAGGTAGTCGCCCTTGACCAGATCGATGCCGCGAACCCCATACGCCGGCCGGCCCATGGAGCGAACGTCGTTCTCATCGAAGCGGATCGCCATGCCCTCGTGGGTGGCCAGAAAGATGATCTGGTTGCCATCGGTACGGCAGGCGCCAATCAGCTCATCGTCGTCATCGATGCCGATGGCGATAATGCCGCGCGCCATGACGTTGGAAAAGTCCTTGAGCGGCGTCTTCTTGACCGTGCCCTTGCGCGTGGCGAAGAAGATGAACTTGCCGTCCTCTTCAAGATTGCGCACCGGCACGATGGTGCGCACGCTCTCGCCCGGCTGCAGGTTGAGCAGGCTGGCCATGGACTTGCCTTTGCCGGCGGCGCCGACATCGGGAATCTCGTAAACCTTGAGCCAGTAGACGCGCCCCGTATTGGTAAAGCAGAGCAGATAGGCGTGGGTCGAGTCGACGATGAGCTGGGAGACGAAGTCTTCCTCGCGCGTCTTCATGCCCAAGCCGTCCGGTGCCGCCCCGCCGCTGCTGGCGATAGGTGGAGATGGGCGTGCGCTTCAGATAGCCGGAATGCGAAACAGTGACGGCTACCTGTTCGTCGGCGATCAGGTCTTCGAGCTGCAATTCGGCGGTCTCGTCGAGGATCTGGGTGCGGCGCGCGATCGCCGTAATCCTTGCGGACGGCCTCGAGCTCCTTGACGATGACCGAGCGCAGCTTCTTCTCCGAAGCGAGGATCGCCTCGTACTCGGCAATGCGCTCGCGGACCTCGGCCAGCTCCTTGAGAATTTCGTCGATCGAAAGCTGCGTGAGGCGATAGAGCTGCAGCTCGAGAATGGCGTCGATCTGGCGGTAGCTCAGCCCGGCCTGGCGCTCCGGCGGCGGTCGAATCGCCTTGTCGAGCTTGATGACAATCTCTTTGCCGAGCGAGAAGGCGCGAAGGTTTTCCCGGGCTTCCGCGCGCGAGGCCGAGCCGCGGATGATGCGGATGACCCGGTCGAGATTGTCCAGCGCAATCTTGTAGCCTTCGAGGATGTGCTCGCGCTCGCGCGCCTTCTTGAGCAGGAAAGCCGTGCGGCGGCGGACCACGTCCACGCGGTGATCGATGAAATGACGGATCGCGTCGTGCAGAGCGAGCTCGCGCGGCTGGCCGTTGACCACCGCGAGAAAGATCATCGAGAAGCTCTCCTGCATCTGCGAGTGCTTGTAGAGCTGATTCAAAACGATCTGCGCCTCGGCCCCGCGCTTGAGGCCGATCACGATGCGCATTCCATCGCGGTCGCTCTCATCGCGGAAGTCGTCTTCCGCGATGTCGGTGATGACCTTGTCGTTGACCAGCTCGGCGATGCGCTCGATCAGCTTGGATTTGTTGACCTGGTAGGGGATCTCGGTGACGATGATCGCCTGGCGGCCGTTCTTGAGCTGCTCGATCGCCGCCTTGGCGCGCATCAGGAAGCGCCCGCGGCCTGTCTTGTAGGCCTGCGCGATGCCGCTGCGCCCGTAGATGAAGCCGCCGGTGGGAAAGTCCGGCCCCTGCACATGCTTGCAGAACTTCGGCCAGGCCGGCCTGGGGATTGTTCACCAGCTCGATCGCGGCGCTCGATCACCTCGGTGAGGTTGTGGGGCGGAATATTGGTCGCCATGCCGACGGCAATGCCGTTGGAACCGTTGACGATGAGGTTGGGAATGCGCGTGGGCAGCACCGTCGGCTCGGATGGTGCTTTCGTCGTAGTTGGGAACGAAGTCGACCGTGTCCTGATCGATGTCGGCCAGCATCTGGCCGGCGATGCGCGTCATGCGGCACTCGGTGTAACGCATGGCCGCCGGCGGGTCGCCGTCCACGGAGCCGAAGTTGCCCTGGCCATCCACCATGGGATAGCGCAGGCTGAAGGGCTGCGCCAGACGCACCATCGTGTCGTAGATCGCCGAGTCGCCATGGGGGTGATAGACGCCCATCGCCTGACCGACGACCTTGGCGCACTTGGTGTACTTCTTGTTGAACTCCAGGCCCATCTCATGCAGGGTGTAGAGAATCCGGCGATGCACCGGCTTGAAGCCGTCGCGAATCTCGGGCAACGCGCGCCCGATGATGACCGACATCGAATAGTCGAGATAGGAACGCCGCATCTCGTCTTCAATGTTGATGGGGATGAGTTGGGTTCCGCGGCCGCGGGAGGAGTTGCCGTCGCTGCCGTTGGGTCGCTAAGAGGAAGTTGTGGATTCTGATCGTCTGCCATAGAGAGGGTGGCCTTAGCCGGGATACGCGGTTGGGCGGCGGAATTGCCAGGCGGCGAAGTTCCAGCACTTTCCGAAGGATTGTCTTGCCGGCGAAGGGATCTAACTCTCGTATGATACGTGGCTTCCGAGAGCCGCCCAGCAAGGTGCCTGGGCCACTCTAACTCTTTTTCTTTGAATGATCTTGCCGCAGTCTTAAGACGGCAGCGAAAGCAAGGCTGCAGAGCAGCGCTCGAGGATCAAGAGGGAGCCGGTCACCAGAAGAAAAACGCGGCCGGTAGCGGGTTTCCAGAATATCGGCAAAAACCCCGGCGATGAAAGCCGAGCAGAAAGGGCAGCGCCCAGAGCGTGGGTTCGCTGGAATGCCGGGGGTGATCGAGCGGAAAGAACAGCAGCGGCGAGAAGCAAGGGACGGTGTTGCCGAAATAGCGCGATCTGCGAATCGCAGAGTAGAGCAACAAGGCGGCCGCCGCGGCGATGGTGACGGCGGCGTTGGGAAGGCTGAGAAACCATTGGCGCGGCCGGCTGCAGAGAAAGCCACATGCGCCCCGCGCCGCTGCGAAAATAGTAGCTGAATGCATCCGGGCTGAAAGTCGTAGGAGGCAAAGACCAGCAACAGCGTTCCCATGATGGCCGTCATCATGATGGGGAGGATGTAGGCGCGACGGCCTACCGCCAGGTATGCCATGAAGAGAATGGCCAGCAGGAAACGCGAGCAGAAATGCGGCGACATGCGAGGCGGCGGTAAAGCCCAAGGCAAGGTGAGCAGGACGATGCGCGAGCGCCACTTGCGCGGCGGACCCTGCATGGCATGGGCCACGCCGATGGCGGTGTAGATCGCCGCGAAAAGTCCAAAGGCGGTGAGGATCTCATTGTTGGGGTAGGTGCAGGCGTGGATGACCGGCGGGGAAAAGCAGTAGAGGGCGAGCGCGATAAAGCCGCCGGTATTGCCATAGAGACGGCGGGTGACCCACCACAGTGCGGCCCCCAGGAAAATTCCCGTGAGCAGAAACCGCTGTGCAGCAGCAGCAGCACGTAGCTGAGCTCGTGGCGCATCTCCCAGGTGGAGGTGTCCGCGCCCTGGCCGGCAAGAATGCGCTGCAGGGTGAGCGGCAGGCCGGCGACGCGATACCCCAGGGTGCCGTCGTGGATATTGCCGCAGCTGGTGAAGTATCCGGCGAGAGGATCTGGCTTCTCCCACATCTCCCGGCCGCAGCGGGCGAAATCGTAGTCCCGCGATGTGAGGGTCTGCCGATGAAATACCCAGAGGCACTGCGCCAGGAGCAGGAGCAGCAGCAGGGCCGCGAGTTGTTGGGGACGCTTGAATTGAAAGCCTGAGATCTTGGGCATGAATTGAGCATTCTTACTATCACGTTGAGTTGGACATATTGGCGATGTGCGGCCATTTTTCGACGGAATGGCCGAGTTCGGTCCGTTTCCTCGTTTACACCAATCGTAAAAACGCTCGGCAATTTTTCTAGAGCTTGGGCGGTGTGAAATGGACGCGCGGCAAGTATTGGTCTGAGTTGGGAAAGCCAAAGATACGAACGTAGCTGGTGTAGCCGGATTCGCTCGACCCAGAACCAGAGCCGCTTCCAGAAACTGTAATCGGGGGGCCAGGGCGCTGCCTGCATCCGCCACGCAAGAGGATAGTGGCTGAAGATAAGGCTGGCCCGCCGCAGATGGGTGGGCGAGCTGACCACCAGGGCGGAGGTCCAGTCATGCGCCTGCATGATTTGGTACGAGTAGTAAGCGTTCTGAATGGTGTTCCGCGACTCTGCCCTCCGCAAAGACCGCGGAAGCGGGTACGCCCTGGGAGCGCGCAAACTGCATCATCACCTGCGCCTCGACAAACTGGTTTTGGACTGCGCCCCCGGTCATCAGCAGACGCGGCGCGACTCCCGCGCGGTACTGGCGGATGGCTTCCAGTACCCGCGATCGGGCGATGGGCCCGATGGAGCCATCTGATTTGGCCGGATTGCCGAGCACCAGAATCACATCGAATTGGGCCTGCTGGGTATCGTTCATGGGAATGGAAAAATACATGATGGCCACGCAGGCGATTGCCGTGGCCAGCACAATGCTCAAATTGCGTAAAATTCGAAGCCGTCCGTGCCTTGCGGTTGGATGCATAGATGAATTGATTCTAGCGAGTCGGCGGGGGCGCTTCGCTTCTACGGGGCCAAAGGAGATGTAAACAAGGAAGTTATTGCAACCACATCGTCAACCAGCGTAGGCCTGAACCTCTCGCGCAATCTTTCCCTCTTGCTCGATCCTGGTCTTCGTCAGGTCAAAACTCTGCTGAAGGTTCAGCCAAAACTCGGGACTTGTTCCGAAATACCGCGCCAAACGGAGGGCAGTCTCGGGAGTGATGGCGCGGCGCCGGTGTACGATCTCCCCAATGCGCGTTGCCGGGACATGGATGTCCATAGCGAGCTTATGCTGGCTGATCTCAAGCGGCTTCAGGAACTCCTCCAACAATACTTCCCCGGGATGAGTCGTAACACGCTGAAACGCCCAGCCTGTAGGGGGCTTCTTGACTCGATGCATGTCTTCTTTCCTTGATCTACGAGTGATAGTCCGATCCTCTCGATTGCCATCCTTCGCTGACTCGCTCACTTGCTGCTACTCTGATGCCAATGCCTGCCGGTAGAAGTGATTCTGAGCGGCTGGTCTCCGCGGACCGCGCCGAAGATGACAATTCGTTCGAACTGAAGCTGCGGCCAAAGTGGCTGGGGGAGTTCATCGGCCAGGAAAAGGCCAAGGAGCAGCTAGGCATCGCCCTTGCGGCCGCAAAGTCGCGCGGCGAAGCCCTGGACCACGTGCTGTTGTTCGGGCCGCCGGGCCTGGGTAAGACGACCCTGGCGACCATTATCGCCAACGAGCTGGATGTAGGCTTTCAGCAAACCTCGGGCCCGGCGCTGCAGATCCAGGGGGATTTGACCGCGATCCTGACCAATCTGCGGGATCGCCAGGTGCTCTTCCTGGACGAGATTCACCGCCTGCAGCCGGTGCTCGAAGAAAAGCTCTACACGGCGCTGGAAGACTACAAGCTGGACATCATCATCGGGCAGGGACCGGCGGCCCGGACCCACGTGATGGAGATCAAACCGTTCACCTTCATCGCGGCCACCACGCGGCCCGGGCTGCTCTCCTCGCCGTTGCGCTCGCGCTTCGGCATCCTGCTGCGGCTGGAGTTCTATACCGAAGATGAGCTGCGCTACATTGTGGAGCGTTCGGCGGAAGTACTGCATGTGCCGATAGACCGGGACGGAGCCGCGGAGATCGCCTTGCGCTCGCGCGGAACGCCGCGCATCGCCAACCGGCTGCTGCGCCGGGTGCGGGACTATGCCCAGGTGCGAGGTACGGGCAGCATCGACCGGGCAACGGCCGAAGCTGCCTTGAAGCTGCACGGGGTTGACGCGCACGGCTTCGACGACCTTGACCGGCGGCTGCTGTTGACCATCATCGAGAAATACGATGGAGGACCGGTCGGCCTGAATACGCTGGCGGCCAGCCTGGCGGAGGAAGAAGATGCCCTGGAAGAAGTCTATGAGCCATTTCTGATCCAGATTGGCTTTCTGGATCGCACCCCGCGTGGCCGCGTGGCAACGCGGCTGGCCTACGAACACTTTGGTCTACCGCTGCCCCGCCGGCAAACTCCGCTTTTCTGAATCTGGTCCTGAAGCGCAGATGCTCCTGGTGCTCATGCGCGAGTGGCGCAGGCTGGGAAGCAAATCTGCAAGTTGCTCGACCAAGCCGATCGTTGGTGTGTTGACACGGCAGGAAGCACCACGAAATTGCGCGCAGGTGCTGCTGGCATCGCTTTGCGCTCTTTGCAAAGGGTGGGATACGCGACCGTCGGTATCGAGATTACGTGGATATCCCACCCTTGCGCTAAAAGCGCGCAAGGATGCGAGGCACCCGGAGGATTGGTTGCCACTCTCTGCACGAGGCCAAGGAATGTCCCGTTTCCATGCCCGCTGGGTCTTGGCAACGCCGGTGGTCATCGCGACTTTAAGCGAAACGCCGGTCACCCGCGGCGTTGGCTGGTGCCGCGGCAGTAGGCGAATCGCCGAGATGCCGCTCCGGTCGAGATGACCAAGGTCATACCGCTGCTTGAGGAGAGTCGAGGTTCGTGCGCGCGGGACGGGATCGACTGCATTATGTTTGGAACAGGGGCGCAGTGCAGAGATCTGTGGTTTCCTCTGTGAGCCTGGTAAGAGACCGTCGTGTTGTAATCTTGGCCCGTGGCCCCGCTGCTCGAAGTTGACCATCTCTCTATTTATTTTCGCGACCAGGCAGTGGTCCGCGACCTGAGCTTCTCCGTCGGCCAGGGTGAGGTGCTGGGGCTGGTGGGCGAGTCAGGATCGGGCAAATCGCTGACCTCACTGTCCATCCTGCGGCTGCTGGATGCCGCGGCGCGCGTCGAAGGCGCGATCCGTTTCGAGGGCACGGACCTGTTGGCCCTGAAGCCGGAGCAGATGCGCCACTATCGCGGCCGCAAGATCGCCATGATCTTTCAGGAGCCGATGACGGCGCTCAATCCCGGTGATGCCGGTGGGGCGGCAGATTGCCGAAGCCATCGAAACCCACCAGCCGGAGCTGGGCCGCAAGCAGGTACGCGAAGCCGTTCTGGAAGCCATGGCCGCAGTGGCGATTGCCGAGCCGGAGCAGCGGTCGCGCGACTATCCCCACCAGTTTTCCGGAGGCCAGCGACAGCGCATGCTGATCGCCATGGCGCTGGTGAACCGGCCGCTGCTGCTGATCGCCGATGAGCCCACGACCGCCCTGGACGTCACCGTGCAGGCGCAGATTCTGCTTCTGCTCAAAGCGCTGCAACAGCGCAATGGCCTCGGTATGCTCTTCATTTCCCATGATCTTGGCGGTAGTGGCGCAGATTGCAGACCGGGTGGCAGTCATGCGCCAGGGCATGTTGCTCGAGACCGGCACGCGCGACCAGGTTTTTCTTCATCCGGGACATGCTTACACAAAAAGCCTGCTTGGGGCGGTGCCAACGCTGACGACCGACCGCGAACAACCGCTGGCCACTCTGGCGGCAGCCGCTGACGGCGCGGCCGGGAGCTTGGTCGAGCAGGTCCCCGGCCACTGGGTACGCTGCAGCCCATCCGTCTGATACTCTGGTCGTTTGCAGCTGTCTCGTGGGGCGCCAGGTCCCTAAAGAGCGGCCGCAGCAAGGCACGGCGACCATGCGCGCTCTACTCATTTCCGATATCCACGCCAACATCGATGCGCTCGACGCCGTGCTCGATGCCGCGCCGGAGCACGACCTGGTCTGGAATCTGGGCGACGTGGTGGGCTATGGGGCGGCGCCGAACGAAGTCATCGAATGCGTGCGCGGCCTGGGCGAGATCTTTGTCCGGGGAAATCACGACCGCGCTTGCAGCGGGCAGCTTTCACTTGAGGACTTCAACCCGGTGGCCAGCCGCGCCGCGCGCTGGACCCGGCAGGTGCTCACTCCGGAGCACGTGGACTGGCTGCAGCATATGGCGCGCGGACCGATTACGCCGGATGGTCCCCAGGTGAGTTGCATGCACGGATCGTATGTCGACGAAGATGAATACCTGCTCTCCGTGCGCGATGCGCAACTACCGCTGAAGCAGGCGGAAACGCGGATCAACTTCTTTGGTCATACGCATCTGCAGGGCGGTTTTGCGACCAATGGCGAAGACTGGTTCAAGCTGGACCCGGTCTACTCGAATGACGATGAGCGGGATGTGTCGGAACTGGTCCTGGTCCCGGGCGCGCGCTACCTGATCAATCCCGGTTCGGTGGGCCAGCCCCGGGACCATGATCGCCGCGCCGCCTTTGCGCTTTATGACGATCAGCGGATGATCGTCGAATTCCACCGCGTGCCCTATGACTTCCGCCTGGCGCAGATGCGCATCATGCGTGCCGGGCTTCCCGACCAGTTGGCCATGCGGCTAAGCTACGGACGCTGACGCCGCTATAGCGGTTCCGCAATTGGTGTAGACCGAAGCCAAGTGGCTTTTCGTGGTTCTCCCCAACGGAAGAACGCACTCCCGCGAGCCTTTTCTGAGACCACTGTAATTGCGAAACCGCTCTATGCCTCGGCTTCTTCCGCCTTGACGTGACCTTGACGTGCGCGGTCACTTCGCGATGCAGCTTGACCGGCACGTGAAATTCGCCCAGCTGGCGCAGCGGCTCGTCCAACTGGATCTTGCGGCGGTCGATGGTGAAGCCCTCCTGCTCGAGCTGCTGCGCGATCTCGCCCGAGGTGACCGAACCGAAGAGATGATCGTTCTCGCCCACCTTGCGCTCGAAAGCAAGCTCGACCTGATCGAGCTGGGCGACCAGCGACTCGGCCTCGGATTTCTCGCGCGCGGAATGGCGGACAGCGGACTGCTTCATCTGCTCGATCACCGCCTTGTTGGCGGCCGTGGCTTCCATGGCGAGCTTCTTCGGCAGCAGAAAATTCCGGCCGTAGCCGTCGGCCACCTTCACCACATCGCCGCGATGGCCGAGGTTGTTGACGTCTTCCTTCAGAATGACTTCCATGACCAATCTCCTGATCGCTGTAGCGAGTTTCGCTCTGGTGTATACCGAGAGCCACTCGCCTTGCGTGGCATTTCTTCCGCGGAAGACGCACCTCGCGACCTTGATAGCCACAGAATGCGAATGCTTTAATAGCGGGCGGCGAAGGGCAGCAAAGCGATGTTGCGGGCCTGCTTGATGGCACGCGCCAGCCCACGCTGATGCGTGGTGCAGACGCCGGTCAGGCGGCGGGGCACAATCTTGCCGCGCTCGGCGACAAACTGCTGCAGCAGACGCACATCGCGATAGTGAATGGCATCGATCTTCTCGACACAGAACTTGCAGACCTTCTTGCGGCGGAAGAACTTGCGGCCGCCGCCGCCAGGACCGCTGGGGCGTCCGCCGGAGGGCGTCCGCCGGGGCCTGAAGAGGAGGGCCCGGAACCCTCGGGCCGGGACGTGTTGGTGCGCTGGGCGTGCTGGTTTCGTCAGCCATAATTTTCTTTTCCTTCTCGGGTCCCATGGACCCGGCACGGCCGCTGCATCCGGCAGGACCGCAATCGCTTGGTTGAAGACAACTGCTCAAAAACTGTTTAGGCGCTGGCCGCTTCTGCCGCCGGCACGGCCGGTGCCGCAGCGGGCTCGACGGGAGCCGGAGGCGCCGCCGCCGGCTGGGCGCTGAGCTTCTTGCGGGTGGCGCGGATGGCTTTGATCTTGGCCAGTCGCTTCTCTTCTTCGTCCATGCGGACGGAGATGAACTTGATCACCGGCTCGGAGACGCGCAGACGGCGCTCGATCTCACCGACCAGCGAGCCGTCGGCGTCGATCGTCAGCAGCACGTAGTTGCCGTCGTTGAACTTCTTGACCGTGTAGGCGAGCTTGCGGCGGCCGAGCTTTTCCATCGACTTGATGCTGCCGCCACCCTGGGTGATGTTGGCCTCGAGGCCGGCGATCAGCTTGTCGAGATCTTCGTCCAGAATGTCAGGACGGACGATGAACATGACTTCGTAAGTGCGTTGCATAGCTGTTTCTTTCTCCAATTCTTCTCTATTCGCCGCCTGGTTCGCGGCGGTTGAACTCATTCATCGCGGGGCCTGCGCCCTTGGCCAGTACCATTTCCACTGCACGCGCCGTGCGATCCAGAACCTCATCCAGGATCGCCAGCTGCGCCTTGCGCATGGGCGTGAGCAAATAATCCTTCCGCCCGCGCCGTGCGCTCTCGGCCGCCTCATCCCCGGGGGAGCGACCCCGATACGAATGCGCAGCCACTCTTCGCTGCCCAACGCGCCGGAGATCGACTTGACTCCGTTGTGGCCGCCCGAACTGCCCCGTTCCCGAATACGCAGCGTGCCCAGCGCAAGATCGATCTCGTCATAGATCACGATCAGATCGCGCGACGGCGTCCGCGTCAAACTCTTTGACCAGCGCCTGAACCGAGATGCCACTCAGGTTCATGTACGTCTCCGGCTTGGCCAGAACCACTTCTCTCCCGGCGATCCGGGCGGTGGCCGTCAGCGCGCGGCAGCGGCGGTTTGCCACCGCCACCCCGCTCTGTTCCGCCAGGCGGTCGATGGCCAGAAAGCCCGCATTGTGCGGCGTGAACTGGTACTCGATGCCCGGGTTCCCCAGGCCGACCACCAGAGCCAGCCCCGCTCTCGTTCCCGTCGCACTTTCCCGGCAGCCAAGCTCAGAGCCTCGGTCCAAAGCGCTTACTTCTTCGCGCCCTTATCGGCAGCCGGCAGCTCCGGCGGTCTCGCTGCTTGCCCTTCTTGGCGACTTCGGGCTCCGCCGGAGCCGCGGCGGCAACCGCATCCACCACCGGAGCAACCTCTTCCTTGATCGCGACAACGTGGGCCACCGTCGCGTTCTCATCGGTGAGGAACTTGAGCTTGCCGCCCTGCGGCAGATCGGCCACGCGGATGGAATCTGCCCAATCCCAGACTGGTGACATCAATGTCAATGTGGCTCGGGATATCGCCCGGCAGGCACTCGATCTCCACCTCGCGCAATACCTGATCGAGAATGCCGCCCTGCGTCTTGACGCCGACCGGAATTCCATCGAGCAATGACCGGCACCTTGACCCGCATCGCCTTGTCCATGGCGATGCGCTTGAGGTCGATGTGCATCAGCTTGCCCTTGATGGGCTCGTACTGCCAATCCACGATCATGGCCTTGGTCCTGCGCGCCGGAGCTGCGCCACCGATCTCCAGGTCGAAAATCGTGTTGTGGCCGGACTCCGAGTGCAGGATCCGGGTAATCTGCTTGGGATCGAGCTCGACCGCCATCGCGGCTTCCTTGGCGCCATAGACGACGCCCGGAATCATGCCCGGCGACGCGCACCCGGCGGGCGGCATTCTTGTTGAACTTGCCCTCGCGGGGCTTTGCCGCGACAACTTCCTGCTCAGCCATACTCTATCTCCTGCATTTCCGGTGTTGCCATCGCTCGCACCATCCTCTTGCCTATGTTCCACTCAAACTAGTTGAACAGCGAGCTGACGCTGGTCTCCATGTGAATGCTCTCGATCGTCGCTCCCAACAGGCCGGCGATCGAGAGCACTTTGATCTTTCCCTGCCGCTCCAGCTTCTGCGCCTCTTCGCGCAGCGGGATCGAGTCGGTCACGACCAGCTCCTCCAGCCGCGAGTTGGCGATGCGCTCGATCGCCGGTCCGGAGAGCACCGCATGCGAAGCCGCCGCATACACCTTGACCGCGCCTTCATCGAGCAGCGCCTGCGCCGTCTTCACCAGCGTGCCCGCGGTGTCGATGATGTCGTCGATGATCAGGCACGTTCTGCCCTGCACATCGCCGATCACGTTCATCACCTCGGTCACGTTCAGGTCCGTGCGCCGCTTGTCGACAATGGCCAGCGGAGCCTGCATCTTGGTCGCGAAAAACCGCGCCCGCTCCACGCCGCCCGCATCCGGCGAAACCACCGTCAGATCGGGCAGGTTCAGCTCCCGGAAGTAGCTCACCATCACCGGACTGGCGAACATGTGATCCACCGGGATATTGAAGAACCCCTGAATCTGCGCCGCATGCAGATCCATGAACAGCGCCCGGTTGGCCCCGGCCGTGGTCAACAGATCCGCCACCAGCTTGGACGAAATGGCCACGCGCGGCCGGTCCTTGCGGTCCTGCCGGGCATAGCCGTAATACGGCACCACCACGGTAATCCGCCCGGCCGATGCGCGCTTCAGCGCGTCGATCATGATCAGCAGCTCCACCAGGTGCTGATCCACCGGGATAACAAGTCGGCTGCACGACAAAGACATCCACGCCGCGGACGTTCTCGAGCAGCTGAAAATAAATCTCTCCATCGGCGAAGCGCTGCAGCCTGCTCTCGCCCAGCTGCACACCGACATGGGTACAAATATCCTCGGCCAGTTTGCGGTTGGCCGAACCGGCAAAGATCTTGAAGCGCTTGTCTTCGCTCAACCGCCCAGGGCGCTTGCGTTCGGCCGCCGGTCTTGACTTTGCCGGACTGGCTGCCGCTAGCTCCTGGGTCTACGCTCGCCGCCTCTTGTTGCGAGGCGGGAGCCGTCATCACGGTAGTTCCCCCTTCACACGAACCTCCCAAGCTGGTTTGCTTTGGTTGTTCCGCCTGATTGTCGAGCCACGGAATGCTTTGCCGTGACAGTAACCGGTCGCGGAATCTACGTCCCGACTGCGCCGGAAAGCTGGCTGGGCGACTAGGATTCGAACCTAGACAAAGTGCTCCAAAGGCACTTGACCTACCATTAGTCGATCGCCCAACTGGTGCGGCCTTCACAATGGCAATGCCGCCGAGAACAGACTGGCAGCGCCTGGATTAAGCGCTAAGCCCGTCTGCCATCATCATAGTGCGCCAGTACTCGCTCCGAGGCAACGTCCTGGTAAGCAAGCCTGTCACACCATGCTGCTCCAGCCGCTCGAGAGCCGCTTCTGCCGCTCGCGGGGTACGGTAAAGCCCAAAAAGGGCGGACCCGGAACCGGAAAGGCCTGCATAGACAGCCGCGTCCTCCGTGCTCGGAGCCGCCCGCAAGAATGCGCTTGATTTCACCGAGAAAGGGATACTGAGGAAAGACGACCTGTTCAAAGTCGTTTTCGATCCCGGTTCGGACAAGCGCGAGAAGCGGATCCTCGGCCCGGTCTTCCCCTGGGAGAAGACACCGGAGGAGTGCGGTTCGCCAAATGCAGCAGCGATCGACCGACTCAACTCCTTGATTGTAGCCGAGGGAGCGATCGTGGTCAACGCGGATGCGGCCGGCGAGTGCAGGTTGTCCCAGTCGCGAAAGGCCTGCGGGGTGGAAACGCCGGCTTTCGGGTAGCGCGATAACGCAAGGTAGGGATGGGCTATCCGGAAGGGGATAGACCTCCTCCCCGCGCCCGACCCCGGCCACCGCGCCACCCAGCAGGAACAGTGGTACATCGGAGCCGATCTCCGCAGCCAGCCCGCAGGCGCTCTGGCGGCGGGAAGCCGGCGCCCGAGTTCGTGCTCCAGTCCAATGAGCGCAGCGACGGCATTGGCCGAACCGGCGCCCAGCCCGCCTTGCATCGGCAGTTGCTTATCGATATGGATGTGAACCTCGGCCCGGAGATTCGAGCATGTCCAGGCACCGCTCCACCATCCGCCACGCGGTATTGCCGGCATCGGTCGGCACGCGCGGATGGCTGCTGCTGAGCGTGATCCGGGTCGCCGCGGCTATCCGCGCCTCCACCGTTACCATGTCATGAAGCGCGAGCGTCTGATAAACGGTAGTGAGCTGGTGGAAGCCATCCGGGCGCAGCGGGCCGATGGCCAGGCCCAAATTGATCTTGGTATGCGATCGAACGCTGGTGGGCATGCCATCCGATTTTAGTCCGCAGGCTGCACGCTGGATCTGGCTGCCCACCTTCTCCTGCGCCGGCGCGAGCAGACAGGGTACTTTGTGTGCGCCGCTCACACCATTTGTCCATTGCCAACCTCGGTTCAGAAGAGGACACTTCCCTCGATGCAGCCCTTGGCCGACAAAATGATAGCGATCGGCATGATTGTGGCGGGTGCGATTGGCCTGCTGGTCCTGATCGCCCCTACCTTCGGTGTTAAGCCGAAACCAACTGTCGATGGTTGGCGGTTCCGGGTAAAACCAACCTATCTGCTCCTTTGCTATCTCGCCCTCGCCGGCGGAATCAGTGCGGCCGCTTTCGGCGCAGGGCAACTGCTTGCCTCCGGCACGCTCCAGCTGGATAGGCTGGGCCAGCTTCGGCATCGGCTTCTTCCTGGTTCCGGTGGTGCTGGCCGACTGGCCGCAGCCGCTGATCCTCGATCGGCAAGGTCTGCTCGAAGGCGGCTGCGCCTCCAGCCGCATCCGCTGGCAAGAGCTCAAGCATGTGCGGGAATACCGCATTCGCTACGACCGCGGGGTCGTGATCCAAGGCGTCGGGGGGAAGCAGCTCGTGGTCGCCGACATCGCTTATGACTCCGAGGCCGTGCTCGACTGCCTGCTGCAGTGGCGCCCGGTTCCGTACTATTCGCTGAAGGACGAAATGAGCCCGCCATCCATTCTCGGCAACCATCAGTCCAGGTAGTCTGACCCTCCCGCCCAGCGACATTTCTCCAAACCAAAAACTCCGTCGCTTGCCTGGTGGCGGCCGTATAGAGTATTTCTCCTGATGCGTAATTCGATCAACGGGGCTCGGGAGAGTTCACGCGCTACTGTGCACGGTGAGAAGATAGTAGAGCGAGTGCGTGACAGACCGGCACCGGAACTAAAAGAGAACGACGGAGCCGATGAGTTCCGTGGAAACGGCGCGATGCTGAGAACCATTTCGACCCATGTTTTTCTGCGCCAGCGGCTGCATCCGGGGTTGCTGGAGACTTTAGCCAAGGGAGGCGCGCAGGGAATCGAGATTTTCGCCGCGCGCCAACATTTCGACTACACCAGCAAGCGTCATGTGAAGGAGATCGCGCTCTGGTTCGCGGCCAACCCCGTGGAACCCTTTTCGCTGCACATGCCGCTCTTTGGGGATACCGAGATGGGGCGAGGCGGCGCTCCGGCGGTAAACGTGGTCCACCCGGAAAAGGCACGCCGGATCGACGCCATGGACGAGGTGAAACGAGCACTCGAAGCCGCTGAAGAGATTCCCTTGCGCTACGTGATCCTGCACTTGGGGGAGCGCGAAGACCGCTGGAGCCCGCGGACGCTGGAGCATGCCATGACGGCCATCGAGCATCTGCAGGCCTTTTCCCGGCCATTGGGCATGAAGATTCTGCTGGAAAACATCCAGAACGAAGTCACCGAGTCGCCCAACCTGGTGGAGATCGTCAGGATCGGCCACTTCAAAGATGTGGGTGTATGTCTGGACTTGGGGCATGCGCATCTTGGCAGTGGCATTGCCGCAGCCATTGCCGAGTTGAAACCGCTCATCCGTTCCACGCATATCCATGACAACCATGGGCAGAAAGACGAGCATCTTTGGCCGGGTGACGGGACGATTGCCTGGACGGAGACAATGCAGGAGTTGCGCACAGCGCCGCAGTTGTCTGCCGCCGTGCTGGAGATCAACTACCTGCCCGAGGATGCACCAGAGCACGTCGCCACCCGCGCCGCTGAAACCTTCAAGAAACTCGAGCTTTAATTTCGGATCGGGAAATGGCAGAAGAGAACAAAGACGAACGCTTGCCCGTGGCCGATGCCCCTGGCGCCGCACCACTGGCCACGATCGCGACCCTGGACCGGCACGAAGGACAACAGGTAACGCTCAGGGGATGGCTCTACAACCTGCGCGCAAGCGGGAAGCTGCTCTTTCCCATCTTCCGCGACGGAACCGGCACGGTGCAGGGGATTGTGCCCAAGGCCGCAGTGACGCCGGAGGTTTTTGAGCGGGTGCGCGGCCTGACGCAGGAATCGAGCGTCATCGTGACCGGCAGGGTGAGAGCAGATAAGCGCGCGCCCGGCGGCTACGAACTGGATGTCGATAATGTTGAAGTGCTGCAACGAGTGAGCGAGGAGGAACCCTTCCCCATCACGCTCAAGGAGCACGGTGTCGATTTCCTGATGGAGCATCGGCACCTGTGGATTCGCACGCCGCGGCAGTCAGCGATTCTGCGCATCCGCGCCGAAATCATCAAGGCGGCGCGGGATTTTCTCGACGATAACGGCTTTGTCCTGACCGACCCGCCGATTCTCACTCCTGCCGCTTGCGAAGGAACCAGCACGCTGTTTCCTGTCGAGTACTTCGGGGACGAGGCGTATCTCACCCAGAGCGGCCAGCTCTATATCGAAAGCACGGCGATGGCGTTGGGCAAGGTGTATTCGTTCGGACCCACCTTTCGCGCCGAGAAGTCGAAGACGCGGCGCCACCTGACGGAGTTCTGGATGGTGGAGCCGGAGATGGCCTATGCCACGCTGGATGATCTGATGGCGCTGGCGGAGCAGTTTCTGAGCTTTCTGGTGCAGCGCGTGCTGAGCCGACGGGCGCTGGACCTGAAGGTGATCGGGCGCGATACGGCCAAGCTCGAGGCCGTGCAGCCGCCCTTTCCGCGGATCAGCTACGACGAAGCGGTCAAATGCTTGACGATGCCTTTTCCCGCGGCCTGATCGAGCAGAAGTTCACTTACGGAAACGACTTCGGTTCGCCCGACGAGACCTATCTCTCCTCCCAGTTCGACCGCCCGGTCATGGTGCACCGCTACCCGGCCGCGGTGAAGGCGTTCTACATGGAGCCTGACCCGGAGAACGCCAAGCTCGCCCTGTGCGTCGACGTATTGGCGCCGGAGGGTTATGGGGAAATAATCGGCGGCTCGCAGCGTCTCGCTTCCTACGAGTTGCTGAAAAAGCGGATCGAGGAGCACCAGCTGCCGCTCGATGCTTTTCAGTGGTATCTGGATTTGCGCCGCTACGGATCGGTTCCTCACGCGGGCTTCGGCATGGGCATCGAGCGCGTAGTGGCCTGGGTGTGCAGGTCTGGAACACGTGCGAGAGACGATTCCTTTTGCGCGAACTCTCAATCGAATTTATCCCTAGCGTTTTTCTACTGGACGAAACCTATGGCGAAAGACCGGGATGCGATTCCAATCAACAGGCCGCGTCCGCGTGGAGTGCAGTCCCTTCCGCCGCGCCATATCCGCATTCTCGGCGTGCCCCTCGATCTGGGCCAGTCGCGCCGCGGAGTCGATATGGGGCCATCCGCGGTCAGGGTAGCCGGCCTCGAAGCCAGGCTCGAGGCGTTGGGTCACGTGGTCGCTGATGGGGGCAATGTCGCGGTGGCGATTGCTGAAACCCGAAACGCCGGCGAGCCGAACGCCAAGTACATTAACGAGATCAGCGAAACCTGCGAACGGGTCGCCGGCATGGTGCTGCAGACCCTCGAGGAAGGCATCACCCCATTGATTCTGGGAGGCGATCATTCCGTGGCCGTGGGCTCGGTCTCCGGGTTGGCCGAGTTCTACCGGCGCCGGAACCAGAAGGTGGGGCTGCTCTGGATCGACGCCCACTCCGACATCAACACCCCGGAGACCTCCCCCAGCGGCAACGTGCATGGCATGCCGTTGGCCGCGCTGCTTGGCCTGGGGCCGGAGGCGCTGTCGGGCATCTTTGGCTGGCAGCCGAAAATCGACCCGGAGAACACGGTGCTGATTGGCGTGCGCGACATCGACGTGACGGAGAAGGAAAACATCCGGCGCGCGGGCATCACCGAGGTGTACACCATGCGCGACATCGACGAGCGGGGGATGCGCACGGTGATGGAGGAAGCCTTGCGCGCCGCCGGCCGGGGCACAGCGGGGTACCACGTCTCCTTCGACATGGACTGGATCGATCCGGAAGACGCGCCGGGTGTGGGCACGCCGGTGCGCGGCGGGGCCACCTATCGCGAAGCGCATCTGGCGATGGAGATCCTGGCCGACCATGGACGGTTGCTGAGCTTTGAGATTGTGGAGGTCAACCCGGTCATCGACGAGCACAACCGAACCGCCGAGCTGGCCGTGGAGTTGATCTGCTCCGCCTTCGGGAAGAAGATTCTCTGATGCGGTCCCGTGAAGGGACGGCTCTGCATTTTCTTTTCTCCACCCTACGAAGGCTCTGAGCTCCGGAGAAATCAGGGTAAGACGCTGAGAGCTGCAACCCCATCGCTCAGGAAAGCGTCTAGGTAGCCATGGAAATCGAGTTGCGCAAGCTGATTGGTCACCGGGTGATTGTGATGGGTCCCAGCTTTATCGACAATGAGAAGCTCGAGAGCGTAAAGCTCCTGGCCGTTGAAGAAGCCGGTATCTGGATCGAGAGTCAGGAAGCGGTCGACAAAGTCATCGGGAGATTGTCGAAAAAGCCTTCGTCGCCGGGGCTTGCATTCTTCGTTCCTTTCGGTCAAATTGTGACGATCCTTGCCGCCTTTGAACCCACCGGTATTGAGTAAAGTGTTTTTCTACTGAACGTACCCTGGGCCGCGCAGAACTTTGCCCGGCAAGGCCTGCGTCATCTTGCCTTCGCTGATGACAGGAACTCCGTTGACAAGTACGAACCGCATCCCCACCGATAGTTGGTTGGGGTTCTCGTAGGTCGCAAGATCGCGAATCGTGTCCGGGTCGAATATGACGATATCGGCCCACATGCCCGCTTTCAAGACGCCGCGATCAGCCAGATGCATCCGCTGGGCAGGAAGTGCGGAGAACTTGCGGATGGCGTCGGGCAACGTCAGCAAATGGTCCTCGCGCACATATTTTCTGAGAATGCGGGGGAACGTTCCGTAACCGCGGGGATGAGGATGCTCCTGGCCTAGAATTCCATCCACCGACGCACCTGCAGAGTCGTTGTCGATCGAGACCCATGGCTGTTTCAGCACATAAGCGACGTCCGCCTCGGACATGCCGGACACGACCACATCCATCGCCGGGTCAGCCGCGATCAGGTCGAGGATGCAGTCGATGGGATCTTTCCCCTGCATCTTTGCAATTTCGGCGATACTTTTTCCCTGCAATGGCTGCAGCTTTGGATCGACGGTCGAAGAAATCGTCACACCCTCCGGACCGGCGATCTCGAGCCATTCGTTGTCCCAATTCTTGTCGTGCTCCATCGTGTCGCGTATCCGCGCACGTTGGCTGGGGTCCTTGAGGCGTGCGACCATCGCCTTATTCCCGCCCACGTGGGCCCACGGGGGAACAAACGCAGAAAAAGAATTGGACCACGCCGTGTATGCATACGTATCCGCCGCGATATCAAGACCAGACGCACGGGCGGCGTTAATACGATCGACAATCTCAGGTGTTCTGCCCCAGTTGGGCTTACCCGCGGCTTTGAGATGCCAGATTTCGACCGGGATCTTCGCTTCGCGCCCAATGCGAAATGTTTCATCGAGCGCGGTGAATATGTCGTCTCCTTCGGAGCGCATATGGGTGGCATAAATACCGCCGGCACTGGCTGCGGTCGAGGCCAGCGCGATCAGTTCCTCAGTGTGTGCGTAAGGCGCGGGCGCGTATTGCAGAGCTGTCGAAAGACCCATGGCCCCTTGATGCATTGCATCCAGCACGAGGGCCTGCATTTGCGCAAGTTCCTCCGGGGTCGGCGCGCGGTCTTCGTTTCCCAGCACCATTCGCCGGACTGTCGTTGCTCCCACGTAGCTTGCCAGATTGATACCCATGCCCTGAGTTTCGAGCCGTTTGAAGTAGTCCTGGAAACTGCGCCAGTCAGGCGTGATGTGATAGTGGCCAAAGACTGGCTGGTCTTCGGCCAGCATGCGGTCATTCGTGGGCGCGACTGAGTTTCCCTCCCCAGTAATCTCCGTGGTAATGCCCTGGAATATTTTTGACGGAAGATGAGGGTTCACCAGGATCGTTAATTCTGACTGGCCAAGCATATCGATAAAGCCTGGAGCCACGGTCAGCCCATGCGCGTCAATTGTCTTTGCGGCGGAGGCCGCATCCATGGTGCCGATCTTGACGATGCGGCCATTCTGGATGGCGATATCCGCGCTATACCAGGGCGATCCGGTTCCGTCCACGATATGGCCATTACGAATCACAAGATCGTATTGCTGTGCCGTCGCAGTGCGGCACAGACAGCACAACACGAGGGTTGCGGCAAAGGCAGTTCGCCGGGACATGGCGTTATTATGACGACCCAATCGGCTTCTGTGGAAACATTTCATGTGGCTTTAGGGTTTATCAAGCGATAAGCGGGGTTCATCAGGCCAGTGGGTGGATAGATCTCCTCGTGAGTCCAAAGGAACCCCAGCCTCTTGAGGAGTCGCTCCGAAGCTTCATTCGCCGGATGATGTCCGGCGAAGAGACTCTTGATGGCAAGTGTTTCAAACGCGAAGTCGATAACAGCGCGTGCGGCCTCGTGAGCGAGGCCCTTGCCCCAGTAATCGGGCCTCAGGTGAAATCCAAGTTCAAAAACATGTCCGTCATTCGCGTAGGGCCGCAGACCGGCACACCCAACGAGATCGTTATTTTCCAGCAGGAATACCGGCCAGTATTGAACCTTGCAGGCGATCATCGTTGCAATTTCGCGACTGAGCCGTGCGCTGACTTCCTCCGGAGTAAAAGGGCCGCCGAGAAACGCGGAGACCTTGGGGTCGCCCCAGAGCGTCATGGCCAAAGCCAAATCATCTTCTTGCCAATGGCTGAATGCGAGGCGTTCGCTGGTTAGAAAGTATTCGCGAGACCCCTGCACTCGATCATCTCCTTTGAGAGCAGTTCCTCTCCTCGACACGTCCAACTTGGCCGGGATTGGAGAGCTAATTTTGCCAGTTCGAGTCTACTATTGAAGGATTGTCGTCAAGTCTCGGGCGGCGCGGAGCATCCAAGGTCTCATGCCTAGCGTAATCATCGATGGCACTACCCAGCAGTTTGTAGTGGGAGAGCGGATGATCGAACTGATCAACCGGATCGGGACCGTCGCTTCCCCAGGTGTGTTACCACCATCAGCTTGGCCCCATTCAAACATGCGATACCTGCATGGTCGAGGTCGACGGGAAGCTTGTCCGCGCCTGCGCTACGGAATTGGTCGGATGGCATGACAATTTCCGCTACCTCTCCGCGGGCCGATGCCGCGCAGCGCGAAGCCTTCGATCGCATCCTCGGCAATCACATGCTCTACTGCACGGTCTGCGACAACAGCAACGGCAATTGCACCGTGCATAACACCGCCAGGGCTCTCGCCGTCGAGCATCAGATGATTCCTTTCACGCCCAAGCCCTATGAAGTGGACATGACCAATCCCTTCTACCGCTATGACCCGGATCAATGCATCCTGTGCGGCCGCTGCGTGGAGGCCTGTCAAAACGTCCAGGTCAACGAGACGCTCTCGATCAACTGGGAAGATGCTCATCCCCGCGTGCAGTGGGATGGCGGGGCGGCCATCGGCGAGTCCAGTTGCGTCTCATGTGGCCATTGCATCACCGTCTGTCCCTGCAATGCGCTGATGGAAAAATCGATGCTGGGGCATGCCGGTTACTTCACCGCTTTGCCGGCCGCCGCGCTCGACGGCATGATCGATGTCGTCAAGGGCATCGAGCCGGAGGTGGGCTACGAAGCGATCATGCAACTCTCAGAGGCGGAAGCGCACATGCGCGAAGCGGTCATCCGCAAGACCAAAACCGTGTGTACGTACTGCGGAGTCGGTTGCAGCTTCGATATCTGGACCAAGGACCGGCACATCCTGAAGGTTGAGCCGGCAGAGGGCGCGGTCAATGGCATCTCCACCTGCATCAAGGGCAAGTTTGGGTGGGACTATGTCAACAGCCCCGATCGCCTCACCAAGCCGCTCATCCGCGAGGGCGATAAATTTCGCGAAGCCAGCTGGGACGAGGCCCTCAGCCTGGTCGGCCGCAGACTCGCGGAGATCAAGGCGGCGCACGGGCCGGACTCGCTGGCCTTCATCTCCTCCTCGAAATGCACGAACGAAGAAAGCTACCTGATGCAGAAGCTGGCGCGCGCCGTGGTCGGCACCAATAACATGGACAACTGCTCCCGCTACTGCCAGGCGCCCGCAACCAGGGGCCTCTTCCGCACAGTGGGCTACGGCGGCGACTCCGGCTCCATTACCGACATCGAGCAGGCCGGCGCTGGTGCTGATTATCGGCAGCAATACCGCGGAGAGCCATCCCGTGCTGGCCACGCGCGTCAAACGCGCGCACAAGCTCAAGGGCAAAAGCTGATCGTCTCCGATCTTCGCGAGCAATGAAATGGCGCAACGCGCCGATCTCTTTATCCGTCCCAATCCGAGCACGGACCTGGTCTGGCTCTCCGCCGTCACCCGCTACATTCTCGATAACGGCCTGGCGAAGACGGAGTTCCTCAACAAATGGGTGAATGGACTGGACGAGTACTTCGCAAGAGCCTGGATCACTTCACTCTGGAATTTGCCGAGCGAGCGTTGCGGCATCCCCGCCGAAACGCTGAAGCAAGATCGCGCACATGATCGTCGAAGCCGATGGTGTCTGCATCTTGTGGGCTATGGGCGTCACGCAGCACTCCATGGGTTCCGATACCTCAACCGCTATCTCCAATCTCCTCCTCGTCACCGGCAACTATATGCGGCCGGGCACCGGAGCCTATCCCCTCCGCGGGCATAACAATGTCCAGGGAGCAAGCGATCATGGAGCGATGCCCAACTACTACTCCGGCTATCAAAAGGTGGAGGACCCGGAGATTCGCGCGAAATTTGAAAAGGCCTGGGGCGTCGCTCTGCCGCCCAAGGCCGGCCTCGACAATCATGAGATGATCGACGCGATTCACAACGGCTCTCTCAAGGCCATGTACCTGTTTGGGGAAGAGATCAGCCTGGCCGATTCCAACGCGAACTTCGTCGATGCGGCTTTGGAAAAGCTCGAGTTTTTCGTTGTGCAGGATATCTTCTTCAGCGAGACCTGCAGGTTTGCCGATGTCATTTTTCCTGCGAGCCCCATCGCCTGGAAAAGGAAGGCACCTTCACCAACACGGAGCGGCGCATCCAGAGGCTGTACGAGGTCTTTGAGCCGTTGGCGCAGAGCCGCCCCGACTGGCGCATTATTCAGGACGTTGCCAACCAGCTTGGCGCTCATTGGAACTACCAGCATCCCTGCCGACATTTATAAGGAAATAGCCGCACTCACCCCGCTCATGGCGGGCGTGACGTACGAACGCCTCGAAGGCTATAAGACGTTGCAATGGCCCGTGGCCGAGGATGGAAGCGACCAGCCGTTGCTCTATACCAAAGGATTCAAATTCCCCGACGGCAAGGCGAATCTTTATCCTGTCGCCTGGACCGAGCCCACCGATCAGCAGAATGAGGAGTACGACCTTCACCTGAACAACGGACGGCTCCTGGAGCATTTCCACGAAGGCAACATGACCTACCGCACCGAGGGAATCCAGGAAAAGACGCCGGACACCTTCGTTGAAGTCTCGACGGAACTGGCGCGGGAGCGCGGCATTGAGAGCGGCACATGGGTGCAACTGATCTCACGCTATGGCAAGGTCCGTGTCCGCGCCGTCGTCACCGAAAGAGTGCAGGGCAAAGAGCTCTACATGCCCATGAACTCCACAGAGAACCCGGTCAATCGTCTCACCAGCAGTCACACGGACACGGCCACGCACACGCCCGCCTACAAGGAAACATCGGTGCAGATGGTGGTGCTGCCGGAGGTCGGCAAAAATCCGCTGCCCCGCACCAACTCCCGCTTCGGCCATCCCACTCCGCAGCGCGGCGTGGAAGTGGAGCGCAAATGGAAGCGCGCGCGACTACACCGAGCCAGGGAGCCAGAAACTGGTACAGATCAAGATCCAGCAAACGACGAAGGTTTAGACCTGCAGAAGCATTGCGAAAGGATTCGGCGCGATGGCACGACCGATACCACTCGAATTACCTCCCCGTGATCCGCGGGCAGAACTGCGGGAACGTCTGGAAAGCGCTCCAGTCGAACATGCCGAGGCTTTGCTGGACGCCTACGAACTTCTTCAGCACTTGCGCGATGCCCACGTATTTGAGGTGCTCCACGGCGTACTCTCCAGAGGGCGACAAAATCGTGGAGCTCGCCGTCGACGCGGTGAAGGAGCCCGACGCCATTCGCGGTCTCAGGAACCTTATCATCCTCGGCAAGACTCTGGGCTCCATCGATCCCGAGCTGCTCGAAGGCGCCGCCGCGGCAGTACGGGAAACAGTCGAGACAGCCCATAAACCCGACGCCGAACCACCGGGACTTTTTGCCATCCTTCAACAATTGCGCTATAGGAGACCCGGCGTGCCCTCGGTCTGATGACCAGGTTTCTCCGCTCGTTGGGAAGGCACCTTTCCCCACGCCAGAAACCCTCCACCTCCGAGTGAAGGTAGAACTGCGCGAGAAAGTACTCGCGGGAGTCTCGCAATGGAAAAATCTCCCGTTGAGACAATGAAACAGTTGGCGTAAGCCAGCGACCGGGTGCGTTTTCTATATATAGTCCCGGGTCTTCGAGTCTTTTTCCGGCCTGCAGGCCGGATCGAGGACAATAGAAACAAGCTATGCGGAAACCTCTGCTCGCACTGGCCGTTTCAGCGTTCGGGATCGGCACATCGGAATTCATCATCATGGGGCTGTTGCCGGACCTCGCCCACAGCTTCCGGGTGAGCATCCCCAAGACAGGCATTCTCGTTTCCGGCTATGCACTCAGCGTCACCCTGGGGTCGCCGCTGGTGGCTCTTGCGCTCGCCCGCATGGACCGCAAACGCGCGCTGGTCATTTTGATGGGCATGTTCCTGGTCGGCAATGCCTTGTGCGCGATGGCCCCTACGTTTCTGCTGCTTCTCTGCGCGCGCATTCTCACCGCGCTCTGCCACGGAGCCTTCTTCGGCATCGGCAGCATCATGGCTTCCCATCTCGTGCCGCGCTCCGAGCGTGCCCAGGCAATTGCGATCATGTTCAGCGGCTTGACGCTGGCGAATGTGCTTGGCGTTCCTGCCGGAACCGCCTTAGGCCAGGCGTTTGGATGGCGGTTCGCTTTTTGGGCGCTGGTTCCCATCGGCTTGATTGCGGGTCTCGGCCTGATTCGCATGGTGCCTCACAGCCGGCAGAGAAGATGCACCTCAAGCATGAGTTCCGGGCCGTCGTGCGCCCTCAGGTACAGCTTGTGCTCGCGCTCAGTACACTTTCTTCCGTTTCCCTGTTCTGCGTCTTCACCTACATCGCCCCGATTCTCGAGCAGGTGACGCACCTCTCGCCGGGCGCGGTAACCAGGGTCCTGGTGGTGTTTGGAGTGGGCATCACGCTCGGCAATCTGCTTGGCGGCAAACTCGCGGACTGGAAGCAGATGCCGGTGATCGTGGCCGGGGTCATGCTGTTGATCCTGATCTTCCTGGCGATGCCTTTCCTGGAACCCACATGGTGCCGGCCGTGATCATGGTCTTCGTCTGGGGCTGCGTCCACTTTGCGGCTGGGGCTCCTTTGCAGGCGCGGATCGTGGATCAGGCGAAAGGAGCTCCGAATCTGGCCTCGACCCTGAATCAGGGCGCGTTCAATCTGGGGAACGCATTGGGCGCAAGCCTTGGCGGCATCATGCTGACCGAGGGCATCGGCTATCAGTATCTCTCGCTTGGGAAGCGCTGCAGTCGCCAGCGTCGCGCTGCTGGTCGCGCTCGTCGCATTGCGGGTGGAGCGGAACGAAAACGGCGCCGCGGAAAAAAATCAGATGGTGTCGGTCTAAGCGCTTTCGTGCCGTTAATGGCCAAAGTCAGTCCCGAAGGGACGGCTGAACTTAGCCCAGGACGTCGTCCTGGGTGGATTTGAGACGATCAGTCCCGCAGGACGGCTGACGTCGTCCTCGGCAGCTTTCAGCCTCCCTGTCGTACTATTCCGATCGCAACCCAGGACTAAGTCCTGGGCCGTTTAGCCGTCTCTCTCGGGACTGATTGCCAGCTTGGTCTTACCATCCCAGCAAGCGCACCAGAAGCGACAACCTACGTTCACGCGACCCATAAAATCAGAAGGGCATGAAGAAAACTCCGGGTAGGCGTACTCTTTGGCGGGCGCAGCGGCGAGCATGAAGTCTCCCTGCTCTCGGCCGCCTCGGTCCTCAAGGCAATCGATCGCACTCGTTATGAGGTGGTGCCGATCGGCATTACCAAGCAGGGCCGCTGGCTCGTCTCAGGCGATGCCGAGCGGTTGTTAGCCGGCGATTTTCCCGACACTGGCACCCTGCGCGCGGGCGATCCGCAACACACCGCCCCGGCGGCGCTCTTGCCAAGGGACAAGGCGTCATCGTGCCCCCCATGCCCGCCGCGGAAGGCGGCCGGGGCGGCACCCTCGTGCCCTTCGAGCGAGAGGCATCGTCCATCTCCCCGGCTCACGACGTGTTGCAGTTGGATGTCGTCTTTCCCGTGCTCCACGGTACGTTTGGCGAAGATGGCACCATGCAGGGCCTGTTCGAGCTCGCCGGGCTAGCCTACGTTGGATCCGGAGTACTGGGCTCGGCAACCGGCATGGACAAAGAAGTCATGAAGCGCCTCTTCCTGGCCGCCGGCCTGCCCATCACCAAGCACGTGACTTTCCTCCGCCACGAATGGGAGCAAAGCCTCGAAGAAGATCATCGCCAAACTGGAGGCCGCGCTCAAATATCCGCTCTTCGTCAAGCCCGCAAACCTGGGCTCCTCGGTAGGCATCAGCAAGGCCCATGACCGCAAGGAACTCGGCCCGGCCATCGACCTGGCAGCGAGCTTCGATCGCAAGATCGTAGTGGAGCAGGCCGTGGGCGGCCGCGGCAACCGAGCGAAAATGGGCAAGGCGCGCGAGCTGGAAGTCGCGGTGCTGGGCAACGATGAACCTAAAGCCTCGGTCGTGGGCGAGATCGTCCCCGGCAAAGAGTTTTACGACTACGAGGCCAAGTATCTCAGCGAAGGCTCGCAGGCCATCATTCCCGCCAGGCTGACGAAAAAGCAGAGCCAGCAAGTGCAGGCAATGGCGCTCGCCGCCTTCCGTGCCTGTGACTGCGCCGGGCTGGCGCGGGTGGACTTTCTCCTCGAGGCGGGCGACTCCGGACGGCTCTACCTGAACGAGATCAACACCATGCCGGGCTTTACCTCCATCAGCATGTATCCCAAGCTGTGGGAGGCCTCGGGCATGAAGTATCGCGATCTGATTTCGAGGCTGATTGAGCTGGCCCTGGAACGCAAGGCGGAACAGGAACAAATCTCTTACTCGCGCTGATATGGTCATGAGGGTAAACTTCGCGTAAGCAGGAGCCGCCATGACCCTGCTCGATGCACCATCGTATGATCCCGCCAAAGCACGCAGGCGCAGGAATCTTCTGATTGCGGGCTTGGTTGCCTGCCTGGTGCTCGCTGGCTTTCTTTGGTGGTTCTGGGACTGGCCCCAGGAACATCGCGTGAACCAGTTTTTTGCGCACGTGGAAGCCAAGGACCTGCCTAAGGCCTTCGGCATCTGGAACCACGACCCAGATTGGCAGCAGCATCCGCAGCAGTATGCTCAGTATCCCTACGGCCGCTTTGAAACAGACTGGGGACACTCCAGCGATTGGGGCGACATCAAGACGCATAAGATCCTGATGGCTAAGACGGTTGGGCTCCGGAGTGGTCGTCGGGGTGGAAGTGAACGGACAAAAAACGCCCGTCTTCCTTTGGGTGGAGCGCAAGACAAAAACTATCGGCTTCTCCCCGGTGCAGCTTTCGACGGACTAGGGAGCGGTTACGAGGAACCTGGACCATCCAGGAATTTTCCGAGGCTCGCGGGATCTTCCACGTGCGCGCACTTCTGGCTGCGGTCGATCTGCCGTAACAAGCCCGCTGAGCACTTTGCCCGGACCGACCTCAACAAAGCTTGTGACCCCCTGAGCTATCAGCAACTGCATGGACTCCGTCCAGCGAACCGCGCCGGTGACCTGACGAATCAAAGCTTCGCGCAGCGCTGCCCTCGGTGACCAGCGCGGCATCCACGTTGACGACGACCGGGTGTCTTGCGCGGCGAGAAGGCGATGCCCTGCAATACAGGAGCAAGGCGCATCCTGGGCCGGCTGCATGAGGCTGCAATGGAAGGGCGCGGAGACATGCAGCATCACCGCCCGCTTGGCGCCACGTTCCTTGGCCAGCGCAATGGCCCGCTCGACCGCCGCCGTCGCTCCGGAGATCACGGTCTGTTCCGGAGCGTTCATATTGGCTGGCTCGACCGGCGCACCCACCTCCCGCGAGGCATCCTGGCAAACGGCGATCACGGCCCGGGGTGCATGCCCAGAATGGCCGCCATGGCCCCGTGGCCCGCCGGCACGGCCTGCTGCATCAACTGCCCGCGGCGGCGCACGGTGCGCGCCGCTCGGCAAACTCGATCGCGCCGGCGGCGACGTTGGCGGAGTACTCGCCGAGCGAATGGCCGGCAAAATAATCCGCGGTTGCGCCAGCCTCGCCAGAACGCGCAACGCCGCGATGGACGCGGTAAAGATGGCCGGCTGGGTGAACTCAGTCAGCCGCAGCTGCTCTTCGGGTCCGTGAAAACAGAGCTCCGCCAGGTCGAAGCCGAGAGCGTCATTGGCTTCCTCGAAGTCCGGCGCGCGATCGGGAAGGCTGCGGCGAGATCGCGGCCCATGCCGACGCTTTGGGAACCTTGACCAGGGAATAGGAATGCTGTCTTGCTCATGTGGGTGACGCGGACAGCTACTTAGTGGACTGGCTGGATGGGCACGCCCATATCCGGTTCGGAGGCCGGATCCGCCGGCCGCCGGCAGGCAAACTCCTGCTCCAGGCGCTCGTTGATACCCGCCTGGGCGAACTCTGCGGTCACGCGGATGCCGTTATAGATGGCGCGGTCGTTGGAAGAGCCATGGTTCACGATGCAAACGCCGCGGATTCCCGAGCAGCGGCGCGCCGCCATATTCGGAATAGTCCAGGCGCTTCTTGAAATCGTTGAATGCCTTGCGCGACAGCAGCGCGCCCACCTGGGCGGTGACGGTGGAGTTCAGCGACTGGCGCAGCAGATCGCGCACCAGGCGGGCCAGTCCCTCTGAGGTTTTCAGCGCGACATTGCCGACAAACCCGTCGCAGACCACCACATCGGCGTTGCCGTTGTAGATGTCGCGGCCTTCCACGTTGCCGATGAAGTTGAGCGAGAGCTGCTTGAGCAGGAGCGAAGCCTCGCGGGTAAGATCGTTGCCCTTGCCTTCTTCTTCGCCGATCGAGAGCAAGCCGACGCGGGGACGGGGAATCTTAAGCACGCTGCGCGCATACATTTCGCCCATCACGGCAAACTGCGCGAGATTTTGCGGCTTGCAGTCGACATTGGCGCCCACATCAAGCAGCACGCAAGGGGAGCCGGAGGAGGTCGGCAGCATCGCCGCCAGCGAGGGACGGTCTACGCCGGGCAGCGCCCCCAGCACCATCTTGGCCAGCGCCATGGCGGCCCCGGTATTGCCGGCCGTAAGGAAGCCGGAGACCTGCTTATCCTTCACCAGGCGAAGACCGACGCGCATGCTGCTCTCCGGCTTTTTCCGGATCGCGGTCGCGGCTTTTTCGTCCATGCTGATCCATTCCGCGGCGGGAACGATGACGATGGGCAGCTCTTCGCCGCCGGTCGCGGCATGCAACGCGGAGCGCAGGCGAGCCTCCGGCCCCACCAGGTGAACCCGCACCGGGAGCTGGCGGCAGGCTTGTATCGCGCCCTTGATCTCCGGCTCCGGAGCCTTGTCCGAGCCCATGGCGTCGAGCGCAATATCCGTCAGCATGGGCACGGAGTGAACTAGGCTTCCTTGGCTTCGAGCACTTCGCGGCCCTTGTAAATGCCGCATTTGGGGCAAGCCCTATGGGGTAGTTTCCGCTCGTGGCAATTGGGACATTCCGACAAGGTAATGGCAGTCAGCGCGTCGTGCGAGCGGCGCTTGGAAGTGCGGGCCTTGGAGTGGCGCCGCTTTGGATTCGGCATTGCAGATTCCTTTCAGGCGTTCTCCCAGACTACCTGCCTCGCGGTGACGAGATGCCCAAAACGGCTGCAGACTGCGATCGCTTTCAACTTTACGTTTTCATCCTGCTGCGGAGATCCGCCAACGCTGTCCACCGCGGATCGACTTGCCTTGTATCGCAAGCGCAGACCTCGGTATTCAGATTTCGTCCACAACCAGGGCAAAGACCTTTGCAATCCTGCTGGCAGAGCGTTCTGGCGGCAGGGAAAGCAACACCTGCTCCCGCAACACGTCTTCGAGAGCAAGACCGCCTCCTTGATAGTACCCGATTTCCGTCTCGGAGGTCGAGATGGCGTGCTCCGAGGCGCCTGCATCGACACCGGCGGGCGGAAAAGCAAGTCAAAGTGTTCTTCGAGCCGATGCGCCACAGGATCGAGGCATCGGGCGCAGGGCATTTCGAATCGCCCCGGTAGCCGGCGCGCAGACGGATATCCTGGATCTGATTGTGCGCGCCCGCGATGCTCGGTGATGAGGTCGGCGCGGCCGCTCACCGGCATTCCGTCGATTTGCCGAATCCCGGAGCCATAGTCGATGGCGCCGGCCGGGATCGTCTCATTGAATTCGAGTGGCTCCCGTTCGAGATCGAGCACCGTAATCAGCATGCCATAGCACCTTCTTTTGCCGCCTCAAAAGCGATAATAGACACCGATGGTCGGTTCCAGGGTTGTTCGCAGCGTATGGGTATCCAGCAAAAACTGGTGAAAATCGGGCGTCTTGTATTTTAAGCCGCGAAGTTGCACCCTCGCACCGAGGTGCGCCAAGAACGGGTAGTTGATGCCGATCCCGTAGGTGAATTCCGGCAGCAGCTGAGACGGCAGGTGGCTTGGCGTCGCCGTGTTCGTATTGGTGACCGTCCCTGTTGGGGAAAAATAGATAATCCCCCCGCCCAACGTCAGAAACGGCTGAAACCCGTAAATGAGAGGCGACTGGAGCAGATAAGAGACGCTGAGGTCGGTGTCGTTGCTCTTGAGCTTGACCACGCCCTTGTTGTAGGCCTCGTAGAAGCTGGTAAACCCGAGGTTTGCTTCGTAGCCCACCCAAGGGCGATAGGGCTGGCGAAAACTGACCAGGGGTCCATAGGACTCGGTCGTGTCCTCGCGAATGAAGTTGCCATTGGACGCGTTGGTCACCTGATAAAACCCGCCCACTCCAACATCGAATTTTTCTTTGGCCTGCGTCACGGCCGGCACAGTTTGTGTGTCCTGCGCATGGGAGGGAACTGCCCACGGGAGGCCCACCGCAACCAGAAGTGCGATTAAGAAGAACTGTGAAGACTGCCGGCTTTGCGCCGATCGAAGAAAGGTCAACGGCTTTTTCAAACTAACACTCTGCATGGTTGCGTCTTATCCCACTATATATGGTTCCAAAGGCTCAGCTTGGCGGGGGTCCCGCCCTTAGCTGCCGCCAATCGTCTCCGACAAAGAGACGAATGCCGGCGACTCCGGCGGCTCCAGCGGCAGCGCAATCTGGAGCATTGGCGCCGGTGACGCCGCCCAAGGCAAAGACCGGGATGCCGTGCGCCATCACGCAAGCCCGGCGGAGTGCTTCGAGTCCCTGGGGCGCGGAAACCTCCGGGGCCCCGAGCCGCTGGGACAGTTTCTCGAAAACCGGAGAGAAGAGCACCAGGTCAGCCTGCTCTTTCCAGGCTAGATCGATGTCTTCCAGGCTGTGGCAGGGCATGCTGACGATCACAGCGCGGCCGCTGGAGCGAAAGGCCTGGCGCACGCCCCTGGCCGCACCTGCCGCGGGTTTACCTGCAAGATGAACTCCATCGGCGCCCGCGGCCAGCGCCAGCATCGCCGATCCCGGCGTGGAGACATTCACCAGCAGCTTCGCGTGGCTCCGGGCGATCTTCCCCATCATTTCCCTGGCCAGGGACTCGAGCGCGGGCGCAGCGAGATCTTTCTCCCGCAGTTGGATGAAATCCACGCCCCCGGTAGCCCAGCCCTCCACAAGATCGAGGAGCCGTTGGCGAAGACTCGCCTCGGCGGCGTGCCCATTGGCATGGCCCGGGAGGCGCCTCCGGTCTGTAATGGCACAGAGTTGCATCCTGTGGAGTGTAGCTGGCCACGCTTCGCTGAACCAAACAACGGGCGCGTATGCTAAAAGTAGGTCATGCATTTCACCGTTAGATCTCTGGCGGGTGGTTTTTGGGCGAGCTCACTGAAATGGGAAATTAATCTCTCCCATTCGTACTTCCGGTAACCTTCCAACAAGGCATGATTACCTACGATCTGATCATCATTGGTTCCGGCCCGGCCGGACAGCGAGCCGCGATCTACGCCAACAAGCTGGGCAAGCGAGTCGCTGTGGTGGAGAAGATGCGAACGTTGGTGGGGTCTCGGTCAATACCGGCACCATTCCCAGCAAGACGATGCGCGAAGCCGTTCTGCATCTCTCCGGCTATAACTACCGTTCGATCTACGGCATGAACTATCGGGTGAAGGAAAAGATCACGATGGCGGACCTTGCGTTCCGGGTCCAGCACGTGATCAAGACCGAGATTGATGTGACCGAGGCCCAGCTTTCGCGCAATGGCATCGACGTGCTCGCCGGGGTGGCCAGCTTTGAAGACAGCCACCCATGTGAAAGTGACCAATGAGACAGGCACGACAGTCTACGAGGCGAAGAACATCATCATCGCCACCGGCACCAAGCCGGCCGACTCTCCCAGGGTGCCCACCAACGGCCGCACCATTGTCAACAGTGACCAGATCCTGGACCTGCCCAAACTGCCCAAGACGCTGATCGTGGTGGGCGGCGGCGTCATCGGCGTCGAGTACACCTGCATGTTCGCCGCGCTCGGCGTTCGCGTTACTCTGATCGAAAAGCGGCCAAAGCTGCTGGAGTTTGCCGATCAGGAGATCGTCGAGGCGCTCAGCTACCACCTGCGCGACAGCCGCGTGACCATGCGCCTGAACGAAGAGGTGGAAAGCGTGGAAGAGCTGCCGGATTGTAGTGTAGTCGCCAACCTGGAAAGCAAAAAAAGAATTTCCGGGGGGGCCTTGTTGTATGCGGTCGGCCGCGCCGGCAATGTCGACGAACTCAACCTGGCTGGGGTTGGCATCGAGGCGGATTCTCGCGGCCGCATCCCGGTGGACAAGGACTTCCGCACCAAGGTGCCGGGCATCTTCGCGGTGGGAGACGTGATCGGCTTTCCCAGCCTGGCCTCGGTGTCGATGGAGCAGGGCCGTATCGCCGTCGCGCGCGCCTTCGGCAACGAGAACCTGGTGTCCAATCCCAGCTACTATCCCTACGGCATCTATACCATCCCGGAGATCTCGTTTATCGGCAAGACCGAGGAGCAGCTCACCGATGAAGATGTGCCTTATGAGGTGGGCGTCGCCTACTACCGCGAGATTGCTCGCGGGCAGATCCGCGGCGATACCACGGGACGCCTGAAGATCGTCTTTCACCGCGAAACACGCCATTTGCTGGGCGTGCACATCATCGGAGAAGGCGCCAGCGAACTGCTGCACATCGGGCAGGCGGTCATGGTGCTCGGCGGCACACTGGACTACTTCATCGATACGGTGTTCAATTACCCCACCCTTGCCGAGTGCTATAAGGCTGCAGCCTTCAACGGCATTAACCGCCTGGCCCGGGCAGCGGATTAAGCAGTTTCACAGTAGGGTGTAGACCGAAGGCAATGAGATTTACGTGGTTTTCCCCCAAAGAAAACCACACCTCGCGATCTTTATGAGGCAACAGTAACTGTGAAACTGTTTTAAAGAAAGGGTCTGATGGATAGGACCATTGGCGTTGTCGTGTCCTCACGAATTGTCGCGGGGCTCATCGAAGATCACAAGCTGGTCGGATCGCTGCACACTTTCCCAGAGAATCCGGACGATCATGAAGCTCTGCTGGATCATCCCTTCGACAGCCTTTGCCGCCTGATCTGCGATCAGGTGATGGCGATTCACCCGCAGGGCAAAATCGATGCCATCGGCGTCGCCATCCCCGGCATTATTCGCGGCGGCATCGTGCAGGACTCGCCTAACCTGGCTCAACTGAAGGGTGGGAACATCGCAGAATCGCTGGCTGCCATCTTCCAGTCGCAGGGCATCCACGCACCGATCAAGACCATGAATGACGCCGATGCCGTGGCGGCAGGGCTAGCGGTGACCCATGGCCGCACGGATCGCCTGGTGCGGGTTTGGACGCTGGGCAACGGGATTGGATTCGGCCGCTATCCTTACGTCGAAGGCGTGTGGGAGGGCGGTCACATGGTGGTCACGCTCGATCACAAAGAAACCTACTGCGGATGCGGCGGGCGAGGACACCTGGAAGGAATCATGGGGCACCGTGCGATGCGCCTGCGCTTCCTCGACATGGAACCGGAGGAGATTTTTGCCGCGGCCAAGAAAGGCGACGCCCGCTGCATGGACTTCGTGAGGCTCTGGCATCGCGGCCTGGGCGCCGCTACCGCCACCTCGATCCATTTGGGCGGGCCGGGCCGCTTCTACTACACCGGCATCAACGTCCGGTTCCTCGATCTGAATCTGCTCAAGGAGTACTTGTGGCAGATGGTCAAGATGAGCCCCCTGCAGAGCTACGGGTTGGAGATTGTACCGGAGAACAGCGAGATCGGGGTCATCGGCTCTGCGGCATCGGCCCTCTTGGCTCCCGCCCCCTAGCAATTTTCTGTCGTAATTAGACGGCGAAGGGTACAAACAAACAAAGGGTAGAGACGACGGACGGATGCCCCAGGTTCCTTGAAAGCCCGTAGCAGGCGTTAGGAATAGCTTCGCGGGTAGATTCCTGACAGCCGGTCATGCCATCCCAGACGATCCGGGTCGAACCATGCCCAGGCAAAGCCCAACCCCAGCGGAGCTGCGGAGAGAAACAGAAAGAAAACCCGCCGGCACATCGCCTGTCGAGTTGGATTCTCGTCCTCAAAGGTGCACAGTGCGATTTTCGCGTAGCGCATCCCCGGCGTGCCGTCAGCAAACTTGAAGAACAGGTATTGGTAGAGCAGGAAGAACCCCGCCAGCACCAAACCGGCTCCCAGCAGCGCCGGCTTTCCTGTGGGCGGATGGGTCGTACAAGCAGCGAAAACCAGGACGAAGAGCGCGAAGGCAGCCAGCACCAACGCAAAATCGAAGATCCCGGCCATCAACCGGTCTTCCAGCGGCGCGGTGCTGAGTAGAGTCTCCTCGGAGGACGACAGCCCCTCAGGATGGACCGCGGAAATAGGATCTGTATCCAGCCGGATCGGAGACCAATCCACGGCGGGCGCCGCGATGGTTACGGTCTGCGAAATACTCTCCGCGGCCACTTCGAAGATCTTGAGCTGTGCCTGATCGTGCTCTGCCTCCTGCAAGCTCTCACGCAACGGACCTTCGGCGAGCCGAGGGCGGATTTTGCGTGCCGCCACCAGTTCCCGCGGAAACTCGATGAGATTCGCCGCCAAGGGTTCCACCGGCGCGACCACCGCCTCTTCGCCGGGTTCCTCGGGGGAGACAAACACGGCCTCTCGTGGCTCCAAGCCCACTGCGGCGGTCAGGCCCGCTTCGCTGCCCAGCGAACCATTCGAGCTTTCGGGAGACTTGTAGGACCGGTCCGGCAAGGTGCGAGTACCGTCGACGGCCGGCAACGCCGGACTTGACGCCGCTGCCCGGGCACGAGCGCGAGCCTCAGCCGCGAAGACTTCACTGTAGGACGGGGCGTTTGCGTACCGCTGAGCTACCTTGGCGGCGAGCCGGGAGGCGCGAGATTCAACTTTGCCCTCCTTGCGCTCAAGGCCGGAAAGGCCAGCCTTCTCTTCCTTGTTGCGCAGCCGGCGCGAGCGCGTCGCGGCAAGGCGCTCGTTCAGTTCCTGCTTCCATGGCGGCACAGCTCCAGCAGTACCTTCACGGGTGAGTTTTTCTCCCAGATTCGGCGAAGAAGTACTCAATTCTGTCCCCCTCTCTTGAGATGCGCGGTCCCTGGCCCGGGAAAAAGAAGTATGGAGTAAACCGCACCCGTGGTCGTGGGGATCCCGTTTGGGCGACAATAGAGTGGAGGCGACGGTAATACGTTTCTATCTTCATTGGCAAGCGCAAAGAGAGCAACAAACCAACTCAAAATGGTCACAATGACGGAACCGTCAGGTGCTCTTGGCGCGACCCTTTTGCTATTCTGGCTTCGCCCCCGGTGATGAGAGCCCGCCCCTTTTTGTTTATCACAGCGTTAACGCTCTGTCATCCGCAGCTTTGGCCGCAGACGTTGACCAGGCAGCTTCCCTCGGCAGCTCCCGGGAGTTCCGCCGCCGGCAAAGCGGGGCCAAGCGTTGCAACGATTAGCCCTGCGGCGCAGAGCCCGGAGGCGCCTGCTACCGGCTCAGGAACACTCCCCGACGCCCCTGGCTACCCGATTGCTGAAGTGGTTGCCGCGCCGCCCACAGGTGTTCCCGTGGGCCTCCAATCCAATCAGCAGGAAATTCATGGCAGTGTCTATATGCTGACCGGCGAAGTCAGAATCGACTACAAGGACTACACCCTCACCGCGGATAAGGTTTCCTACAATAAGGACACCAAGGACGCTGAGGCGGATGGCCATGTGCGGCTCCAGGGCGGACGGAACAACGAACTCATTATCGCCGACCACGGCAACCTCAATCTTGACCTGGAGACTGGCCGTTTTTATAACGTGACGGGCAGCGTCGGCCGGCAGCCCTCCACGAGCAAGCGCAAGCTGGTCTACACCACCTCGAACCCGTTTCTCTTCACCGGCCGTTTGCTCATCAAAGAAGGGCCGGACCGCTACCAGGTAGTCGACGGCACCATGACCTCATGTCTCCTGCCTGACCCGGACTGGCTGATCCATTCTTCCCTGATCCGGGTGGCCGACGGAATGGCGCGGGCGAAGAACAGCTACTTCACCATCCTTGGCGTGCCCATTCTCTTCCTCCCCTATGTCACCCACCCGGTGGACACCACGAGCCGGGCGAGCGGCTTGCTGATCCCCGTCTTCGGTACGTCGTCCACCAAAGGGACCATCGTCGGCGAGTCGATCTACTTAGTCCTCAATCGCAGCATGGATGCCACCTTCGGCACGCAATACTTCTCCAAGCGCGGCTGGTCGCCCAGCGGCGAGTTCCGCTATCGCGGACGTGGAGAGGATTTTGTCTCGGCACACTTTACTGCGCTGTTCGACCGGGGATTGGCGCCCGACCTATATCAACCAGGGCGGCCAGGACATTCTTTTTAGCGGCCGGCGCGATTTTGACCTGGACGAGCACACCCGTGCCGTGGCCACCGGCGAATATCTCAGCTCGTATGTCTATCGCGAGGCATTCGCTGAATCCTTCGCGCTCGCAGTCGCCTCTCAGGTGACGTCTTCGGCGTTCGTGACTCACAATGAGGGCGGCCTTTCGCAGAGCATTCGTTTCGACCGCTATCAGAACTTCGAAGGCATCACCCAGGTGGGGAACACCTACCAAACACCCCAGATCCGCATCCTCCATGTGCCTAGCCTCGATTTCGACACTGTCGATCAGCCATTGCAGGCCACGCCCTTGCGATGGAGCGTAGACGGTTCGGCTGCCGGGCTAAACCGCAGTGAGCCGGGCTTCAAGACTGGCGGGGTTGGGCGCTTCGATCTTTACCCCCACCTCTCCTTGCCTCTGCACCTGGATGGCTGGACCTTGCGGCCGGAAGTGGGCGCTCGCGAGACGTTCTACACGCAGAGCCAGATCCCCAGCAGCACGACCCCCCTCCTGGGAAACGCTGCGGTCAATCGCTTCGATGTGGAGGCTGGTCTTGACCTGCGACCGCCGGCGCTGGTTCGGGATTTCAAGGCGCCCGCCCTGGAACGGCTCTTTGGTAGCGACTTGCGCCATGCGATTGAGCCTGATGTGCAGTACCGCTACGTTGCCGGAGTCAATAACTTCTCTTCTATTCCGCGTTTCGATCCCACCGATGTCGTGAGCGATACCAATGAGTTGGAATACTCGCTGACCCAGAGGCTCTTCCTCAAGCATTTGCATCCCAAGCCCTGCACCAGCGGCGCTCTCCTTGCGCCCAGTAACGGGATCATCAATGTGCCGCCAACTTACACCGAATGCGGTGGCGATACCAACGAGTGGATTACCTGGAAGCTGGCCGCGAAATACTTCTTCGACCCGTCTTTTGGGGGCGCCGCCTCTCCGTTCCGGCGCAACGTGCTTACCTCGACGCTCGACCTCAGCGGCGTAGCTTTTCTGAATGGGCCGCGCAACTACTCCCCGGTGATTTCGCGCTTGAAGGTCCGCACGGCTGAACACATGGACTTTGAATGGGATGCGGACTACGACGCCAAGACCAAACGATGGACGCCAGCAATGTCTTTGCCGACTACCGCCGGGATAGCGTCTTCGGGAGCGTGGGTATTCCACGCTTCAGGCACTGAATGCCACGTTTACCGCCACCTTGCCAGCCAGGTAACGAAGTACAACCTGCTGCGTCTATTGCTGGGGTATGGAGATCCGACCAAGCGTGGGCTGAGCGCGGCCGTCAATGCCGGCTACGACTTTATCCAGAATGCCCTGCAGTATGGGGGCATCCAGTCCTCCTATAACTGGGACTGCTGTGGCTTCAGCGTCGAATACCGGCGCCTGGCTCTGGGCTCGGTACGTAATGAGAATCAATACAGCTTCAACTTCACCCTGGCCGGAGTGGGAGCCGCCGGAAACCTGAAACATTCGGAGCGAATCTTTTGATCCCGTTCCGGCGTTTCCGAAGATTGCGTCGCTGGACACGGAATGGAAAAACCGGGCATTTGCTGCGTGGCGCCCACCACGAGTAAGCTGGCGCGGCTTCCCTTGAAGAAAGCGGTATGAAGTACGCTGAGTCACCAGCTTCGACAGGAAATCCGGGAGAACGCAGCCTATTCGTTAAGAAAAGATGCACGTAGGCTCCCTGCAAGCGACACAGCAACGGGGAAATGCTCTAATGGAGATATGGTCTGGAAAGGTGGTTTCTTGTCTCTACGCCGTACCCTTGTTTGGTGCCTGCTCGTTCTCTTGTCCGCAGGCTGCAAGGCGCAGAGTCCCCCCAACACCGCATCGAATAGCGCTTCTCCCGCCCCCACCTCTCAGCTGAACCGGAGAATTGAAGTGCTGGTCCGTTCGCAATTCGAGGTTCCCCCGAATGTCGACGTCACCATCGGAGCGACCAGCAAGAGCGACTTTCCGGGATTTCAAAACCTGCCGATCACTTTTTCCAGCAATGGCAAACAGACGACAGTGAATTTTCTTCTCTCCAGCGATGGCAACACGGTAGCGCGGCTGGAGAAGTTTGACATCAGCCATAATCCCGCAGACATGATCTCGACCCAGAATCGTCCTTTGCGGGGGACGCCCGACGCCAAGGTCACCATTGTGAACTTCGACGACCTGGAGTGCCCTTACTGCGCGCGCATGCACGAGCAACTTTTCCCGGCCACGGGGATCGCTACAAAGGGCTGGTCAAGTTCTTCTACAAGGACTACCCTCTGGTGGAAATCCACCCTTGGGCGATGCACGCGGCGGTTAACGCGCACTGCCTTGCGGACCAGAGTGGCGACGCCTACTGGAGCTTTGTGGATTATGTGCATTCGCACGCGGAGGAGATCACCGGAACGGCGCATGATCTGCATGAGGCCTTGCAAGACGCTGGATAAGCTCGCGCACGACGAGGGCGAGCGCTCAAAGTTGGATTTGGCCAAGCTCGACGCGTGCATCGCCAAGCAGGACGAAACCGCGGTACGTGCTTCGATGAAGCAGGGAGACAGCCTGGGCGTGAGTGGTACGCCGACATTATTCATTAACGGCGAGCGCATCTCGGGCGCGCTGCCGGAAGCAGAGATTTGGATGGCCATCGACCGGGCTCTGAGAGAGGCGGGGGTGCAGCCCCCTCCCCAAGTGGCGGAAGCGGCAAAGAAACCTCTCCGCACCTCCAAACTAATAACATGCAAGCGCGAGGAGAAAGACCGTTGAGAGAATTCGAAGAGTGCGCACTACCATGCAACTTCGCCGCGGCGCGCCCTGCGTCAAAAGTGCGCACGACTGTTGCCTGCGCTTCGATGAGCATCGCTCTGCTGAGCGGAGTTTTTATTTCCGGTTGCAAACGCTGGCTATGGGCCGGATGTTGTGGCCATCGTGAACGGACAACCGATCCAGCGCTCTGAAGTGGAGAAGTCTCTACCGCGACAACCTGGGCAACAACAAGGAACAACCCACCAAGGAACAAGCCGAGGCAACGCGCCTAAGCATCTTGCGCCTGTTGATCGACGACGAGATCCTGCAGCAGGAAGCGAAGAAAATGAACCTGGTGGCCAGCGATGAAGAGGTGGACGCAAAGCTGGCGGAGATGAAGGCGCCATACACCCAGGAGGAGTTCGACAAGCGGCTGCAGGCCGCCAGCATGTCACTGGGCGACCTGCGCCTCCAGATCCGGCGCTCGCTCACTTCAGACAAACTGATGAACAAGGAAGTGACCTCGCGGATCAACATCACGGACGCAGACATCTCCAACTTCTACAACGCGAACAAAGCGCAATTCAACTTCATTGAGCCGAAGTACAACATCGCTGACATCGTCGTGACTTCGCAGCCCACCCCGATGCAGCAGGGGCCAATCTGCAGAACAGCAAAGCAGGCAACGACGCCGAGGCGCGCAGAAAAATCGATATGCTGCACAACCGCCTGGAAAGCGGAGAAGACTTTGCCACTTTGGCCATGAACCTCTCGGAGAACCCCAATGACGCCAACAACGGCGGGAATATGGGCTTTATCCCGGAATCGAGCCTGCGTAGCGATGCGGCCGTCTTCGCCGCGATCTCCAAGCTCCAGCCGGGGCAGATAACGGACGTCATTCCGTTGACACGCGCCGGGCGCCAAGTCCCCCGCAGGTTATGCGATCTACAAGCTCATTGAAAAGGAGCCGGCCGGCCAGCGCGAGCTGAACGATCCCGCGCGTGCAACAGGATATTCGGCAGCAACTACGCGACAGCCGCTCCCAACTGTTGAGAGCCGCCTATTACGAAATTGTGCGCAATCAGGCGCACGTGGAGAACCGCCTGGCAGAACAGATTTTCAAGAACGGCGCTCAATGACGAGGGGGTCTCCGGTCCGTTACGCCATTCTCGGGTTCGGCAACCATGGACTGCGACGGCTGGTACCTGGATTTGCCTTGGCCAGGGCTTCGGTGTTGCGCGGGATATGGCGCCGTGACGCGGATAAGGCAGACGCCAATGCACGCGCCTTAAACCTCCCTTGCCGTTTCGCCAGCGCGGAAGCACTCTGTGCATCTCCTGAAATCGATGCTGTCTTCGTTACCTCGCCTGACGCCCTGCATCGGCCCCACGTGCTGCTGGCGCTCAGGGCCGGCAAAGCTGTGCTCTGCGAAAAGCCCCTGGGGATGAATGCTGGCGAGGTCGAAGAGATGCTGGCTGCAGCGCAAGACGCGAGGGCGCTCTTCGGTGTGGCGCAGAATTTCCGCTTCAACCGCAGCCTAAGGCTCACTCGCGAGTGGATTGCGGAGGGCCGGATTGGCAAGCCTGCGCTGGCCCGCGCGCAGTTCTGTTATGACGCCGCCCAGGTGCCGCGTGCCTGGATCTACAATCCGGAGGTCGCTTGCGGAGGCCCTATCGGCGATGTAGGTATTCATTGCCTCGACGCACTGCGATTCGTGCTCGCCGACGACGTTGTCTCGGTCGCCACGATGGCGACGGGCGACCCGCAATCGGGGCGGGTGGAGAGCAATGCCTCGATCGGTCTCGCGTTCTCCAAAGGGACCGTGGGCTCGGTGACAGTGACGGCACGCGCGCCATTCCGTTATACCTTCATTGAAGTTGTGGGAGACGACGGCGTCGTGAAATGCGAGAACGGCCTCAGTGTGGATCATCCCGTGGATGTGGTCTGGTTACGCGGCGGCAAGGTTGCGGAACAGCATCAGGTATCAAATAACGATGCCTATGGCATGATGCTCGATGCCTTCTCCGCCGCCTTTCATGGAACGGAAAGCTATTCCGCATCGGGGCAAGACGGCCTGCGCAACCAGCGCGTCCTTGACGCCGCCTACACCAGCTTGCGCCAGGGAAAAAGACAGCAACTCGTCCCCTAGATCTTTCGGTTTATCTCGCCAACCCGATCGTTACCAGCTCCTGCAAAAGCAACGAGCCCCCGGCGCTAGCCGGGGGCTCGTTGAAGGTGCTTCATCGCGGCTACTACTTGGGGTTGCCCATCGTGATGCCGCCAGGCGTTTGCTGGTTCTTCTTCGCTTCGTTCGCCTTACGCGTCGCCATGGTTTTGTCGCGCCATTGATCGAACATGGCCATATCCTGCCTTGCGTGCCGCGTCGTCGCCGCAATCCAGATCGGCCTTGCGCCGATACAAAAGGCTCAGATACGACATCGCATCGTCATATGCCGGGACGCAGCTCGATGGCTTGTTGCAAGGCTTCGATGCCCTGGTTCACCAGATCGGTCCGTTTTGCTCTGCCAGCTTCTGGCATGCAGTCTTGTCCTTGATCGGGTCGCCGTTGTCCTGCAGGCCGAGGCTGGTGCGCGTTTGGATCGCATTCCTGTAGGCAAGCCGCCAATCGATGACGCCGATCGTGTAGATGGGCAACCGGGTCTTTCGGATCGACCGCCAGTAACCTTTGTCTGCCATTCCTTCGCCTCGTCGGTCTTGCCCGTATTCAGATAGACCGCGGCGATTCCCTTGAAGCGCGGTCAGGTCGTTTGGATCCTTGTCGAGCACCTGCTGATATGCATTCGATCGCAAACTCCGCATTCTTGATATTTTCAGGAGTTTGTGCATCGGGCACGACTTGCTGCGCATATGCCGTCGCGAGATAGAGAGGGCGCCATCTGAAGCGTGGGATCGAGCCGTTCGGCTCTTTGGAAGTGGTCGATCGCTTCCTCGAACCTCGCATTCTTATACGCTTCGACACCCTTATTGAGTTGGTCGCGGGCCTGCAGCTTGCTGCAGCCGGTCAACCATGGGAGCAGCGACAGGGTAGGCGGCTGCCAGCACCGGAAAATATGCGCTTCGCTTCATTCCGCTTCTTATCTCCTTCTGATCGCCAGGCTCGCGCCTGACATCGTACAGCTTACGCGGCCGGGAACGCGAGAGGAAAAAACTCTGCGCTGTGATTGTAATTGGTTTCAGCCTACTGGCAAGTCCAGACAGAAAAAACGAAGCCCGCGGCTGCCCATGAGCAGCCGCGGACCGAACTGCAAGAGTGCGTGTGGACCTCGATCGTCTGCTTGCTGTCGTTGTGGCTCATGGCAGCAGGCGCCAGGCAACCTTTCCTTCGATTCCAGCGAGCTCACTACTCGCAGCTTGCCGGATCGACTCGTCTGGTCCAAGCCTTCGAGGAGCCTTTCAGCTCCCGAGGTTGAAGGACGAGCTCAGCCATGGCCCGAGCCTGCACAACCAGCACGCGATTCCTACTGTCCCGCCTCGACCTTCGGCGTGATCAGACCAATGTGATCCACGCCGGCCTCATGGCCGATATCGATGACGTCCGCCACTACCGGCGAAGTTCAAGATCCTGTATCCCCCTTGATGAACATCACCTTTTCCGCGCGCGTGGCAAAGATGCCCGCCAGCTTGTTCAACAGGTCGGCGTGGGTAACATGTCCTGCTCGTTGATCTTGTAGCCCGGCACGCCCCCGCCAGCACGATGCGAGATCTGCACGACGATGGTGCGGTCGTTCTCCTGTTGCTTTTGCGGATTCTTCGGCGGCTGCGGCACCAGAGCATCCAGCCCTTTCGGCGTCACCGGCACGATGACCATGAAGATGATCAACAGCACCAGCAACACATCGATCAGCGGAGTCACATTGATGTCGTGGGAGAGCCCCGCCACCACCCATCGCAATGACATATTGTCCCTCGTTTTCTTTGGCTCAGCTCTTAGGCCAGGCTGTGTTCCTTAAACGCTGTAGCGATTAGTCCGCCAGCTTACTGTCCGGCTGGCGGGGTGGCAGTTGGCGGCGCGATCTGTTCCTGCCGGCGTTCCGTCAGTAGACCCACCTGATCCACGCCCGCGGTGCGCACGTTGTCGATCGCGTCCATCACCGCGCCGTACTGCGCCCGGGCATCGGCACGCATAAAGATTTCCTTGTCTGTCTTGTTCTGCAGCATGTCGGCCACCTTCGGGCCGAGATCCGCCATGGAGACCTGGTTTTGTCCCAGATAAACCTTGCCGTCCCGCGTAACGGCCACGACCACCGCGTCTTCTTTGTCGGCATCGGGCATGGCGGTCGGGTCGGTGACCTTGGCCAGATCGATGTTCACCTTGTTCTGGAGCATGGGCGTGATGACCATGAAGATGATCAGCAGCACCAGCATGACGTCCACCATCGGGGTGACGTTGATATTGGAATTGACCTTGGCGCCTTCGTCCCTGACTTCGATTGCCATTGTTTGTGCTCCGTGGGTCGAGCTGCTCAGCTTCAAGCTCCATCTTCGGCGATCGAACGATGCTCCTGAGAGCTGCGCTGGCATCCCGATACAGGACTCGCGCTGAAGCCGCATCACTATACTCGCAGTACAGAGGTGACTGTCGAACCGTACCTTTCTGGCACTCGCTCCTTGATCGATTCTGATCTGGGACCGCTGCGGGCTCTGAGAAACCACCGGGTTGGAACGGATTCTTTAGTCCGTTCCAACCGGTGCAGGATTCTCGCTGAAGAGTGCCTGCAATGCAGCGCGCACGTTTTAGCGGCGGTGGCTCTGCTTGATGAAGTAATCGATCAGTTCGCTCGAGGAGTTGTCCATCTCCACGTCGAAGGCTTCCACCTTGCCGGTGAAGTAGTTGAAGGTCATCACGGCCGGGATGGCGACGAGCAGACCGAAAGCCGTGGTGACCAGGGCTTCAGAGATACCGCCGGCGACTGCGCCGATACCGGAGGTCTTCTGGGTCGCGATCTGCTGGAAGGCGTTCAAGATACCGACGACCGTTCCGAAGAGCCCGATAAAGGGCGCCGTCGAACCGATCGTGGCCAGGCCGCCGAGACCCCTCTTCAGCTTGGCGTGGACGATCGCTTCGGAGCGCTCGAGAGCGCGCTTGCTGGACTCGATCTGCTCGTCGGTCACTGGCGCCGCCGCCGCCATAGTTGCGGAACTCCTGCAGGCCGGCGGTGACAACCTCGGCCAGATGCGATTTCTTGTTGCGGTCGGCAACCTTGACCGCTTCATCCAACTTGCCCTCTTTGAGAGCGCCCGCGACGCGGGGAGCAAACTCGCGCGACTGCTTGCGGGCCGCGCTGAAATAGAGGGCGCGGTCGATGATCACAGCCAGCGACCAGATGGACATGATGAAGAGAACGATGACGACGCCCTAGCCACGTTGCCCATGTTGTGCCAGAGGTCCATCGGGCTAAAGCCGACGGTCTGCCCTGATCCTGGAAGAAGTACATGCCGAGAGCGGCCTGATGGGCAGCGATGGGATGAGGTGAGCGAGAATCACTGAATCTTTCCTCCTAGGGAATGGCTTCTTTTAGAGCTCTGAAACATCCAGATGCTAGCACCGGGCCTCTTGGTAGGAAATGACCCGAAGAGGCCAGAAGGTTGAGATTGCCGACTACCACCTTGGTTGAAGACTGCGCCAGCACGCAGCGTTATCCATCAAGGTTGAAGATTACGTTCACGGTCGTTTCGACCTCGACCGGCTCGTCATTGAGCAGATAAGGCCTGTAGCGCCAGGTGCGGACCGCATCCATGCCGCTGCTGCAGCATGGGCGGACCACTGACGACTCTGAGGTTGGTGATCTCGCCGGCCTTGGAAATCGTGGCCTGCAGAACGACAGTACCCTGAATGCGCGCCGCCTTGGCAATCGCCGGGTACTGCGGCACCGTCTTCTGGATCAGGTTTCCGGGCATGACGCCGGAGGAGATGGTCAGCTTCTTGGGGGGCGCCGCCTTGACTGCCGGCCCTGTCCCGATACCGCCGAGAATACCGCCCATCACGCCGCCGCGCCGCCGCCCATGCCCTCCATGCCGGCAACACCGGCCATCGGCGGCGGCAGCCGATTCCTTCACGTCCTTGATTGTTTTCGGGATCTTGCTTGGCGCCTGCAGCTCGTTGTTCAACATCTCCGAATGATCTCAACCTTGAATCGGCGCCTGGGCGGCGGTGGCGGGGGAGGTGGCGGTGGTGGCGGCGGGGCCACCAGCAATGTCGCCATCATCTGGGTGGGGAGAGCTTCGGGATGGAGCAACGGCCAGATGATGAGCACGATCAGTACCGCGCGCATTGAGACACAGCGTAAGGATCGACCAATACTTGCTCTTGGTCTTGATCTTGCCGCCGGACTCCATCAGCGAATCTTCAAACATGGCCTAACCTCGGAATTCGTAAGCTGTACCAATTTAGACACCGCCGGACGATTTTTTGATCCCGGCGAAGGACAATGGATGAAGGCGCAAATGATCCTACACCGGTCTGGAGTGGCCCGCATGTATATGCTTCAGCGGCTACGGAGCGTCTTCGGCTCATACCTTGGCCCGCTTGGCCGCCGGCAAAACGGCCCGCTTGCCCCGCTTCGCGCGCCAGTCCTGATAGGCCACCAGCATCGGCGCGGCCACCGCGATCGAAGAATAGGTGCCGATCAGAATGCCGATCACCAGGGCAAAGGAAAAGCCGTGCAATACCTCGCCGCCAAAGACATAAAGAGAAAGCACGGTGAGGAAAGTCAGCCCCGAGGTAAGAACCGTCCGGCTCAAGGTCTGATTGATGCTGCGATTCACCACGCTGGTCAGATTCTCCCGGCGGGAGATGCGCAGATTCTCGCGAATACGGTCGAAGACGACGATCGTATCGTTCATCGAATAACCGATCAGGGTCAGAATGGCCGCGATGACCGTCAGGGTGATCTCCTGGTTGGTCAGGCTGAAGGCGCCGACCGTGATCAAGGTGTCATGGAAGACCGCGACCACGGCGGCCACGCCGTAGATCAGCTCGAAGCGGAACCAGAGATAGACCAGCATGCCGGCCAGCGAGTAAAGCGTGGCCAGGAAGGCCTGCTTGCGCAACTGCGCGCCCACCTGCGGCCCGATGATCTCCTACTCGAAGACGTGGAAGCCGGAGAGATAGGCGCCCTGCTTCAGCAGAGTCACCACGGCCGGATCGGCCACGCCATTCAGCTGGTCGAGGCTGCTGAACATGCCGCCAAGGTCGCGGTCGCGATGATTCAGAATGGCTGCCGCCTGCTGGGCATATCGCTGTGAGCCGCCGCCCGTGCTCGCCAGGTGCTCGGGATCACTCTGCTCAAGAAACTGCGTCAGGCCGTCCTGGCTGGCGTTGTCCAGATCCAGCTTGCCCTGGTTTCCGCCGCCGCTGCCGCGAGTAGTTCGCATTCAGCGCATCGACGATGGTTTGCCGCCCCGCGTCGAGGGCCGATTCCTGGGTCTCCTTCTGCGCCAGCGAGATCATCACCTGGTGGTTCGACGGTGCCGTAGGTCTGGATGCGGGCATCGTGGATGCCGGCACGGTCGGTCGCCTGGCGAATTCTGTCCGCGTTCGGCGGCTGCTCAAACTGGACATAGACCAGCGTGCCGCCGCGGAAATCGACGCCCAGATTGATGTGGTGCCAGAACAGAATCGAGAGGACGCCCGACACGCTGAAGACCAGCGAAAAGGCGAGGAAGTACCACTTCTTCCCCAGCCAATCGACGTTAATGCCATGAAACAGTTCCACTCGAAGACTCCGCCTTGCTCGTGCGCGAGCCGCCGGGGCTCCTGCGCGTCAGAAATTATTCTCACCGGACCGGTAGCCGGCGCTACCCGATGGAAAGCGCCTCTCCGCGCTGCTTGTGCTTGAGGATCGCATCAAAAATGACGCGCGAGACAAAGACCGCGGTGAACAGGTTCGCGAGCAAACCGAAACTCAAGGTGATGGCAAATCCCTTGACCGGTCCGGTTCCGAAGAGAAACAGAATGAGGGCCGAGACGATGGTCGTGACGTGGGTGTCGACGATGGTGGTCCAGGCATGCGCGAATCCCTGGTCGACCGCCGCCGCGGGGGCCTTGCCGGCACGCAGTTCTTCCCGGATGCGCTCGAAGATCAGCACATTCGAATCCACGCCCATGCCGATCGTCAGAATCACGCCGGCGATTCCCGGCAAGGTCAAGGTGGCGCTGGAGAAGCCCATGAAGCCGAGCAAGATGACCAGGTTCAAAATCAGCGCCAAGTCCGCATTGATGCCCGCGCCGTGATAATAGATGAGCATGAAGATCAAAACCGCCAGCATGCCGACGACCGAGGCGAGCACGCCTTTGCGAATGGAATCGGCGCCCAGCGACGGTCCGACAACGCTCTCCTGCAGATAGTGGATCGAGGCCGGCAGCGCGCCGGTGCGCAGCATCAGGGAAAGGTTCTCCGCCTTCTCCTTGCCTAGACCGGTAATGCGGCCCTGGTCGCGGATGGCCTGCTGGATATTCGCGACCTCCTGCACCCGGTTTTCCAGAACCACGGCCAGCGATTTGCCGATGTTGGTGCTGGTGAACTGGTAGAAACGATCACCCGCGTTGCGGGTGAGAATGAAGGTGGCATCCGGCCGGCCATTTTCGTCCACCGAAGGCTGAGCATCGCGGAAGTCGTTGCCGGCCACCACGGCCAACCGCTGCAGAACGTAGTACTGGCCCATCAGTTCCGGCTCGGTGCCCCCGTAGGGCATCACCACATCTTCCGGCGGAACCGTTCCGCCCAGGCTCTGCGCCGCCGCCTGCTCGGTGGGAAAGGGTCCGCCCACGACCTGGTGAATCTCCAGCCGGGCGGTGGACTGGATGATCTCGCGGACGCGGCTGAGGTCGTCCACGCCGGGCAACTCCACCAGGATCTGGTTAGTGCCCAGGTTGTATTCCTGGATGGTGGGCTCGGTCACCCCCAGGCTGTTCACGCGGGCGCTGATGGTGTCGATCGCCTGCTGCAGCGCTTGCTGCTCGGTCGACTGCACCTCGGTCTGCTTCATGGTGAGCGTCCAGGTATTGTTCGGCGCCGGAGCTCACGGTGTACTGGTTGCCGTAGCGCGAGTCGAGCAGGTTGCGCACATCGCCGCTACGGTCCGGCGGCGTGCCCTGAATCTGAATTACTTCGGGCTGCTTGGGATCGGGCTTGAAGACCGAGCGCGCAGCGAAGCCGCCCTGCTGCAAATCGGCTTGTACCCGGGCCACCGCATTATCCGTCTCCGCGCCCACCGCTTCCTCCACCATCACCTGCAGCACCAGGTGGGTGCCGCCCTTGAGGTCAAGACCAAGATGAATGCGGTCGGTCAACGCCGTCTTCCAGGCATTGAGGCCAATTCCCTTCGGAATCCCGAAGATGCCGTAGACGAAGACGAGAAGAATCGCAAGGATCAGGACTGTTTTGCCGAGTAATTTCTTACGCATGGGATTCGCAATCAGGGTTTCCCGCCGGGCTTACTGTCTGCCCCGCGAGATACGGTTATTTAGCTTCCTCTTGGTTGGCTGTCACGGAGGCGATAGCGCTCTTGACGACTTCCATCTTGATATTGTCCGGGGGGACGCGCAGCTGGACCGCGTCCTCCTTGATCGACATGATGGTTCCGCGCATGCCACCGGTGGTGGTGATGCGGTCTCCGGGCTTCAGACTTCCAGCATCTCCTGCCATTGCTTCTGCTTCTTCTGGTTGGGACGCACCAGCATCAAGTAAAAAACGGCAATGATCAGCATAAACGGGAGAAAGGTCACCAGGCCGGGCGGAATGACGGGAGCCAATAACAACGAAGTGAAGTTCAAAGACACGACGTCGATACCGCCTTTCTCGATCTCTCGCGTCACGTATTTCTTATCCAGCTTTCTACTACAGCCTATCTGCGCCGGTTTGTCTACTGGAGCGGCCGGATGCACGCCGAGAGGACTCATCCGGCTCAACACGGTCGGCCCGCGCACGCACGCGGGCCAGCAGCACAGGAAGAGTATCCGTCGCAATAGCATTTCGTACCGATCGCATCGTGTCAAGGTAGAAGGCCAGATTGTGCAGGGTGTTGAGCACCGCCGCCGAGCGGCTCCTGGGCCGCCATCAGGTGGCGCAGGTACGCCCGGCTGTAGCGGCGGCAAACCATGCAGCCGCACTCCGGGTCGGGTGGTTCCGGATCCTCGGCAAAGCGCCGGTTCTTGATATTGAGCCGCCCCTCGGAGGTAAACAGCAGTCCGTGCCGCGCCGCGCGCGTGGGCATCGCGCAGTCCATCATGTCCACGCCCAGCGCGGCGTACTCCACAATCTCTTCCGGGTAGCCAACGCCCATCACGTATCGCGGCTTGTCCGGGGGCAGCAAGGGCAGTGTGCTTTCGATGATCTCCCGGGTCAAAGCCCGCGGCTCGCCCACGCTCAGGCCCCCGATGGCATAGCCGGGAAAATCCATGTCGACCAACCGCTCGGCCGAATCGCGCCGCAGATCCGGATACATGCCGCCCTGCACGATGCCAAATAGCGATTGGGTGGCGAAGGTCTGCCCGTTCCCCGGGCCATTCGGACGGGAGGTATCTTCGCAGTGGCGTTGAAGTGCTGCTGGCTGCGCCTGGCCCAGCGCAGGGTCAGCTCGAGGGATTGCCGGGCGCGCGCGCGGTCGGCCGGGTACTCGGTGCATTCGTCGAAGGCCATGACGATGTCCGCGCCGAGCGCCATTTGCACGTCCATGGAGTGCTCGGGCGAGAAGAAATGGGTGGATCCATCCAGGTGCGACCGGAAGTGCACGCCTTCTTCGCTGACCTTGCGCAACTGGTTCAGGCTGAAGACCTGAAAGCCGCCGGAATCGGTCAGCATGGGCCGCGGCCAGCCGATGAAGCGGTGCAGTCCCCCCATGCGCCGGACCAGCTCGTGACCTGGCCGCAGATAGAGGTGGTAGGTATTGGCCAGAATGATCTGGGCGTCCAGCTCTTCGAGCAGATGCTGGGGGACCGCCTTGACCGAACCGGCCGTGCCGACCGGCATGAAGGCCGGCGTCTGGACCAGCCCGTGAGGCAGCGTCATGGTCGCCCGCCTCGCCTGCCCACTGAGGGCTTCTATCTGGAAAGCGAGAGACACTCAAGCGATTCTAAGCCTCCATTTCCTATCTCGTCGCGGGCAGCCGGCGTGCCGCGGAGACGCGGTTCTCGCCCTCATCGGGCAGCAGGGCCAGCAGCTCCGCCATTGTTGATTAAGCAGGGGGTGCTGGAGTTGCGGTGCGATCTCCACCAGCGGCGCCAGCACAAAGCGCCGCTGGGCCAAGCCCGGGTGCGGCAACGTCAGCTCCTCCCCGGCGACGATGCAATCTTCCATCACCAGCAGATCGAGATCCAGGGTCCGTGGACCCTTCAAGACATCGCGGCTGCGATCGCGCCCCAGCTCCCGCTCGATGGCCAGCAATGCTCGCAGCAGCGGCAGCGGCTCCAGTTGCGTCTCCAGAGCCACGGCCGCATTCAGGAAGGCGGGCTGATCGTGGTATCCCACAGGCTCGGTTTCATAGAGAGAGGATCGGGCCGTCACACGGCCCAGACGACCCAGGCGTTCGCTGGCCGCGCACAGGGTCTCGGCCCGGCTGCCGTGCTCGGAATCAAGATTGGAGCCAAGCGCAATGTAGGCGGTTCGGGTGGGCGGAGCTGTAACCATCGAAGGCGAGGCCCCTCGGTCTTGATGGGGGCAATAAGCCCTAGCATACAGTTGCCATGCACCCGGAAAACGTTTGTCGTCGCGATACGATTCCCCTATGCGCATCGCCTTCTTCGGCGGCACTTTCGATCCGCCGCATCGTGGCCACATCGCGATTGCCCGCGCGGCCATCACGCGGCTGGCGCTCGATCAGGTGCTGGTCGCGCCCGTAGCCACCCAGCCGCTCAAAGGCGGCTCCGGCCATTCCAGCTTTGCCGACCGGCTAGCCATGGTCCAGCTGGCCGTGGCAGGAGAGCCCGGTCTCACGGCTAGCAGCGTGGACGCGCCTTTGCCCGGCGGGCAGCCCAACTACACCTTCGATACCCTGCAGCGATTGCGGCGCGTTCTCGCGCCCACGGATGTGCTTTTTTGTCTGCTCGGCGCCGATTCTTTCCTCACTATCAAGCGATGGCATCAATCTGCCGAACTGCTGCTTTTTTGCGACTTTATCGTGGCCGGCCGGCCAGGGTTCTCGCTCCAGCAGATCACCTCGGCGCTGCCCAGAGGGGTAGAGAACCGGGGCGAGCGCCGCGAAGCCGCATTCACCCGCTTTTCCCTCGCCAGCCGTTCGGGCCAGAGCGCAGAGCTCTTTCTGTTGCCCGACCTGGACCAGGACATCTCTGCCACGGAGATTCGCGCTGCGCTGGCCGAAGGTTCGGAGCAGCAAACCGTGCTCGCCCCCGCGGTTGCCGGAGTATATTCGCTCCCATGCCCTCTACCGGCCCGAAGCCTCGTGATCCTTCACAACCTAGCGGGATACCATAGGTAAGCTTCACCCAAGGAGATTCAACTCGACCGAATGGCAATGACGGAAACGCGCCGCATGGTTTTGGCCGCCGCGGAGGCCTGCGAAGACAAGAAGGCCGAGGATACCCGTATCCTCGAGCTCGATCCGGTGGATGCCGGTTTCACTGACTTTTTTCTAATCGCCAGCGGTTCGAACGAACGCCAGACCCAGGCGATCGCCGACGAGATCGAGGCGCGCCTGAAACGAGATTTTCAAACCTACCCCAATTCGGTGGAGGGCCGGCGGCAGGGCGAATGGATATTGATGGATTATGTGGATTTCGTTGTCCACATCTTTCTTGCGGAAAAGCGGATGTACTACGACATTGAGCGGCTTAGAAAATCGGCTCGGGTCGTCGATCTGGAGCAGTTGAAGGCGATGCTGGTGGAAAAAACAGTGGCGGCGCGCAACGGGCCAGCCAAAAAAGCCGTGGCCAGGAAGGCGGTTGCCGGCAAAACGATAGCGAAGAAAGCCGCAGTCAAAAAGACATCCGTGAAGGCCGGCCCGGAAATCACTGCAAAGACCGTTGTTGTCCGCCGGAAGTCTGCTGCCAGGAAGGCCGGCAAAACGCTCGAATAGCAGACTTCAAATGCGCATCGGCATGATCACGTAACGGTACTTGAAATCATCAGCGGCATCTTCCGGGCGCATCTGACCGGCAGACTGAGCATCTTTGAATTCGAGACGGACTTCGCCGCTCGATCCAACAGCCTTGAGAAAGTCGATGAGATAGGCGGAATTGAAGCCGACCACAATCGGGTCAAAGCTGTAGGGAGTTTCGATGGTGTCTTCCGACTCGCCGGATTCGGTCGAGGAGGAGGAGATCTTCATCTCGTTCTGTTCCAGCCGGATCTTGATCGCCCCTGAGCGCTCGTCGGCGAATTGCGCTACCCGCTGGATCGACCCCATCAATTCTTCGCTGCGGACGACCACGAATTTGTTGTTGTCCCGGGGCAGCACCGCTTCGTAGTTGGGAAACTGGCCGGTAAGCTTGCGTGTCGTAAGCACGCGGTGGCCAAGGCGGAAGAACAGAGTATGCTCATCGTCGAAGAAGTCGAGAACTTCCTCTTCAGTATTGGCGAGCAGTGATTGCAGCTCGGCCAGCGCCTTGCGCGGGATCAGGGTCTTCTTTTCCCCGCTGATGTTCTTGAGCGATTCGCCGGTCTTTTCGAGGTGGGCCAGCCGGTGGCCATCGGTGGCCACCATGGCCAGCGACTCCGCCTTCAAAATAAGCAATGCGCCATTGAGTGTGTAGCGCGATTCCTCATTGGAGATGGCGAAAATGGTCTTGGAGATCATCCCCTTGACTGAGGCGGTGGCAAGCTGGGTCAGACCGTTCTCAGGAAACTCCGGCACTTGGGGAAAATTGGCGCGGGCCATGCCCACCATCTTGGTATTGGAGCGGCCGGAGCGGATCTGCACCCAGTGGTTCTCCATCAGCTTGATGGAGATATCGCCGTCGGGAAGCAGCTTGACGTAATCGAAGAGTTTGCGCGCGGGGATGGTGCAGGCGCCAGGCTTCTTTACTTTGGCGGCGCAGGATGTCCGGATGCTCTGGTCCAGGTCGGTGGCCGTGATGGTGAGGCGGTCGGCACTGTTCGCGTTGCCGTCGCCCTGCCCGGCCTCGAGAAGAAAATTGGAGAGAATAGGAATGGTCGTCTTCCGCTCGACGACGCTTTGCGTTGCGCTGAGCTCACGCAAAAGATCCTGACGGCTCACGGTAATCTCCATGGTTGCTGCTCCCTGTGCGACCGGTCTCTCCTGCTCAACGCCTGCGCTAGGCATGGCATTTCCCCCCTTGTCGATTTGACTCACTCTACACCACCCCGAAGCTGCATGAGAATCTCGACCGTGTTGTTTCCTGTGGATTCCCGATCGTAATGTGGAAACGCTGGGCGTGCAATGCACGGTAAGGGGACCGGAATAACCCTGCGGCTACGAATAAAGATTTTAAAGCATTAGATTTTTCTTAGTAGCAGCAGTCGTTTGCGCCGGAAAAGTGGAAAGAAGGGCTAAAACCAAGCGGTTGGCGTGGATGGCAGCCACCCCCGTTTTAGAAAACAGGGCGCCTACAAAATGAAAAGCAGGAAGAGCAGCAAATTGGGCCGAGTTGGGTCCCGCGTTCCCCTCGGTCTGCACAGCGAACCAAAAGGAGGCTGTGGAAAGCTTGTAGCCACGAGTGCAAAGCGCGGTCCGAAGCAACCGTGGTGCGTGTCGGCAAGCGCCGGACTTTGCACATAGCATCCATCATGGTGCGTCCCGCCTACAGAGGCCATATTCGCTTGACCTGGTGACAGACTGGGACCTTTCCCAGAGTTCCTGATGACGATCATCCGAGAAGACGAGTCCAGTGACGCGTCCGTTGGGGCCGCGCTGGAAGGTGATGCGAGTGGAGCTGCCGCTGGGAAAGAAAAACCGATTGACAAGTTCAGGTAGCAACTCGATCTGATCGCCTGTCCGATTCTTGGACATCAGCTTGTCGCCCTGACGAAAGATGGTCATCTGGGTCACGCCAGCGTCGACATACTCGCCCTGATATGCGTCGTACACACTGGGATCCACGTGAATGGGCGGGGGATGGAGAGGGATGAGGCGCTTTTCCGCATACGGCTTGGTGGTCGCCAGATCGGAGAGGCGATGGGCAAGAAACCACTGCGGCAGCTGCGGGTCTGTGTAGGCCCGGTCCCAGGCATTGTGATGATAGTTGGCGTATTCCCAAAAGCGGACGTTTCCTCCCGCGCTGCTGATCGCTGAGTACATGATCTGCGACTGTGCGGGAGAGACGACGGGGTCGTCGGCGCCATGGAAGATCCAGACTGGCGTGCGGCCAATAGCTTTGACGTATTCCTGGACAAGTTCCGGTTGGTGCCAGCGGCCGGGCGCGTAAGACCAGAATATGCCTCCACTGACTGGAGCAATCGCGGCAAAGCGGCCAGGATAGTCCTTCGCGATCTCCCACACCCCGTAGCCGCCCAGTGACAAGCCGGTGAGATAGAGGCGCTCGGGATCGCCGTGAAACTCCTTTACCTCGGCGTTCAATGCAGCCATGGCCATAGCCATAATGTCCGGGTCGGTCCAATGATGGTGGCTGTATGGGACCTGGGGCATCACCACCACGAAGGGCCAGCGCTCATTGTGGGAACGCAGAGCGTTGGGTAAGCCTACCTGGGTCTCATCCAGACCGTCGGAGCCACGCTCCCCGGAACCGTGCAGAAACAGAATGACGGGCCACTTCTGCTTGGGGGACCAGTCCATCGGAAGATAGACGTCGTAGTGGTAGACGATTCCATTGACGGTGATGCTGCGGTTGAGAAATCCGGTGTCTTGCTGCCGGGCGTGGGCGAGCGGCGCCAGCACTGCCGCCAGGAGCGCGCTGCCGAGCAAACAACCAGCCAACCAAGACACGCGGGGCCGCGACCCAAAACAAGACATAGACAACTAGAGCATACCGGGAGCGGCAACCGAGGAAAGGATCCGCGTCGGATGTAACAGAGAGTCCGGCGGCGCTTCGCTCAGCCGTTGAGGGTCTCCAGGAGCTTATTGATGGTCCGGTTCAGATCTTTGTCGGCTCGGCGTTGCTCATCGATCTTGGCAATGGAATGCATGACGGTGGTATGGTGCTTGCCGCCGAACTGCCGTCCGATCTCAGGGAGAGAAGCCTCGGTCATCTGCTTGGCCAGATACATGGCAATCTGGCGCGGGACGACCACCGAGCGCGAATTGTTTTTCTGCTTGAGCTCGGCGACCCGCATGCCGAACTGCTCGGAGACGATGCGCTGAATCGCTTCGATGGTGATCTTGCGCACCTGGGTATCGATGAACTGCTTGAGGCAGAGCTGAGTGGTGGCCAGGGTTAGCTCGGCGCCATTGAGGCGGCACCAGGCCAGCAGGCGCACCATGGCGCCCTCCAGTTCGCGCACATTGGTGCGGACGTTGGAGGCGATGAAGAGGGCAATGTCGGTGGGCAGCAGGACGTGCTCGCTCTCAGCCTTCTTCTGCAGAATAGCGACCTTGGTCTCCAGGTCGGGCGGCTGAATATCCGCGATCAAGCCCCACTCGAACCGGCTGCGCAGGCGGTCCTCGATCTCAGGCAGCTCCTTAGGTGGACGATCGGAGGCGATGACAATCTGCTTCATGCTCTCGTGGAGCGCGTTGAAGGTGTGGAAGAACTCTTCCTGGGTGCGCTCCTTTTGCGCCAGGAACTGGATGTCGTCGATAAGCAGCAGATCGACGCAGCGAAACTTGTCGCGAAAGCTGGTCATCTTGTCATAGCGCAGCGAGTTGATCATTTCGTTGGTGAATTTCTCGCTGGAGACATAGCAGACGGAGCATTGCGGCTGGCGCTTTTTTACCTCATGGCCGATGGCGTGCATGAGATGGGTCTTACCCATACCCACACCACCATAGATGAAGAGCGGGTTGTAGGCTTTTGAGGGGTGTTCGGCGACTGCTTCCGAGGCAGCGCGGGCGAACTGATTGCCGTTGCCGATGACGAAGGCCTCAAAAGTGTAGCGGGGGTTGAGTTGCGCGGCTGTGGTCCAGTCAAACTTGGCCTGTTGCGGGGGCGTGTTGGCGCCGGGCGGCTGCCGGGGCGCGGGGCCCCGGAGCCGTGCGAGGGCATGGGCGCAAACCCTCCATCCTGGCGGACCCGGACGGCGGCTGGGTCTTCCTGCGGGATGACGAAGGAGACGTCATCGAACTCCAGATGGAAAGCATCGATCGCTTCTTGAATCAGGTCGCCATAGCGATCGCCGATGTGCTGGAACTCCGGTGTAGGAACCCGCACGAAGAGCATCCGGCCGGTCACGTGGCTGAAGCGCGTGGGCTTTAGCCAGGTATCGAAGGATTGCCGGTTGACCTTCTTTTCTAGAGCACCCAGGATCCGCACCCAGGGATTGGGTACGGCGGGGGCGGTGGCGACAAAAGACATAGCTTCCTTCGTTCAACGCCGACTGCCTGATACTTTCCGCAAAATGCAAAAGAGCCGGCTCGCAAGATGAAATTTGCGCGCCGTTGTCGCTCCTTGCTTAGGAACTGCTTTGGGGGAAACGAGCCCCTTCGCGAAAGTATCCTGATCGAAAGTTCAGGTAGTGTTGACGTGCAGAAAATCATTCTTGATCGGAGCCGATACTAGCACAGTTGCAAGGCCGTGCAACTGCTCATTCCAGGCAAACATTTCTTTCTTTCGCGGAGTTGCACCATGCGTAGTGAAAGGTGGCAATTCCGGGGCTGTGACTGGTTACGTACTTTGCGCTTGCTTTGAATCCGGTATACTCAAGGCTGCCCTGAGCGTTCTACATAGATGTGACGGTGGCTTTCGTGGTTCTCCGGGAAAACATACCGCGCGATATTTATCAGGCCACGGTAATTGAAACCGCTTAAAGCAGATATTTTTGAATGAGATCAGGAGCGCAGTTTTATGCCCAAGCGCACATTCCAACCCAACCGCCGTCATCGCGCGAAGACGCACGGCTTTTTTACGCGTATGAAAACTAAGGCGGGGGCCGCGGTTCTTTCCCGCCGCCGCGCCAAAGGGCGCAAACGCGTTTCGGTAAGCGCCGGCTACCGCGACTAGAAGCAGTTTCGGGTGACCCGGGAATTCTCCGGTGCGACGCGCACCCGATAGCGCCCGCGGCTGCGCAAACACGCTGACTATCAACGCGTCTACCAGCGGAGCCGCAAACATTTCTCCGCTTCCATGACATATTTCTTCGCCGAGCGGACGTCGAATCCTCCCACCGGTCCGCGGGTGGGCCTGACCGCTGGCCGCGTTCTGGGTAAGGCGGTCGAGCGCAACCGCATTAAACGGCGCATGCGCGAAGCCGTACGGCTAAACCTGGCCTTGCTGACGCGAGACGTCGACGTGGTGCTGCATCCCCGGCGCACGGTGCTGACGGCGGATTTCGCGCGGATTGCAGAGCGAGGTTTCGCAGGATCTTTGCTGTCGTCGAGAAGGCCGGCGGAAAGCCGGAGCGTGGGTGCTGATGGCTCAAATCCCTAACGCCTACCGGCGCTGGATCTCGCCGCTGTTGCATTCCGTCAGCGGGGTCTCGGGTGCGTGCCGCTTTCAGCCGACCTGTTCGGAATACGCCATGGTAGCCGTGGCCCGCCACGGGGTGCTTTATGGCAGCGCTCTCGCGTTTTGGCGGCTGCTGCGCTGTAACCCCCTTGGCCGGGGCGGTTTCGATCCGGTTCCGGGCCGGCCCCCGCCACGCAGCCGCTCCCGCCATCGCCTCCGCACAGATGACCCCCGCCATTTACCATAGAATTGTGGCTATAGGCGCATCGGGCGCCGGGAGCTGCAAGACCGTCCGATCGACAGGAACTCTTCTTGGCCGAAATAAAAAACCCTAATCAGCCGGGTGGTGGTGGGCAGGACTCACGCACGCTTCTGATCTTCTCCGTCGTCTTTGTTCTGATCTTTCTCGGCTTACAGTACTTTGGGCCAAAGAAAAAGACGCAACCGGAGACCCCAGCCGAGGTGGCATCGCAGTCGGCGCCTAAGGCGGCTGTTACTCCTGCGCCTGTTACTCCTGCGGCCGCTGTGGCTCCGGGCCCGGTTTCCGCCAAGGCTGCTGCGGCCGCGGTGGTAGCCGCGGGCGAGAGTACCACGGTGGTGGAGAACGAGCTGTATCGGATTACATTTTCCAATCGCGGGGGCCAGGCCGTCTCCTGGATTCTGAAGAAGTACAAGGACGACGCTGGTAAACCGCTGGACCTGGTCAACCAGAAGGCAGCGGCAAAGTTCGGGTTTCCGCTGTCGCTTTGGACCTATGATGCGGATCTGCGCAGCCGGCTGGCGCAGGCGTTGTACGTGCCATCGGCAACAGGCAGGTTGAATGCTCCTGCCACGCTTACCTTTACCTACTCCAATGGCGGCCTCGAGGTGAAGAAGGTCTTTACCTTCGATTCCAGCTACGTGCTCCATGTGGAGCTGACGGCCAGCCAAAACGGCAGCCCGGTCACGGCGCTGGTGTCATGGCCCGGCGGATTCGGCGACCAGGAGACGCTGCCGGATTATGCGCAGTCGCAGTTCGACACCATGCAGGGCGGCAAGGACGATCGCCAGGCGGCGAAGAAGATTGCAGGCGGCGGCACTCTGCCCGGGCCTTTTGAATGGGCTGGTGTGAGCGATCTGTACTTTGCCGCGATTTTTCTTCCCGACGCGCCGCCGCAGACGCTACTTGTGGGTCTGCATGATGCGATCGACATACCGCGTCATGGCAAGACGGACCAGACCGACTCGGCCTCGGTATTGGGCGCTGCCATGGGAAGTACCTCGGGGTACACCAGCTTGCGCATGTTCGTCGGTCCCAAGGTGCTGGACGTGTTGGCTTCCGTACGTGCCACGGAGAATGGGGGACAGACCGGGCCCAATCTCGAAGCGGTGGTGAACTTCGGCAGCTATCTGGGCATTATTGCCAAGCCGCTTTTCCTGGCGCTGCGCTGGATCCATGAGCATATTGTTTCCAACTGGGGCTGGGCCATTCTGGTTCTGACCCTGGTGATTAACCTGGCTATGCTGCCGACACGCATCCAGATGATGAAGTCCGCGCTGAAGATGCAGCGCATCCAGCCGGAGATGAACGCGATCAAGGAGAAGTTCAAGAAGTACAAGACCACCGACCCGCGCCGCGCGGACATGAACAAAGAGATGTTCGATCTGCAGAAGCGTGAGGGCGTGAACATGTTTGGCGGCTGCCTGCCGATGCTGGTGCAGTGGCCATTGCTGTACGCGTTCTATCGCATGCTGCTGAACACCATCGAACTGCGCCAGGCGCCTTGGCTGTGGCTGCACAACCTGGCCGCTCCCGACCCGTTGCACATATTGCCCATCTTTTTCATCGTGACCATGTTCCTGGTGCAATACCTGACGCCATCGCCGGGCATGGACCCTGCGCAGCAGAAGATGATGGCCTATACCATGCCGGTCTTCTTCGGTTTCATGACCTGGAATCTGAGTTCCGGGCTGGCGCTTTACTGGGCCTTCGGCAACGTGATCAACGTGATCCAGCAGGCGGTGATGAACCGCACCGGCATGGGGAAGCAAATGCGGGAAATCGCCGCGAAGCGGGCGGCTAAGAAGGGCGGCGGCCGGCAGATGGTCCGCCGTTGATCCGGGTTCCCCACAGGGCTGACTTCCCTTCACACAAATGCGATACTAAACCGATGCCGATTGTCGATCACGCGGCTGCAGCTCAGAAGATTGCAGCGTTCCTCAAGACACTTACCAGCACCGGCGGCCTGCGATTGAAGTACCGGATCACCGCCGGCGCCGGAGCCCACGACCCCGATGGCCTGGAAGCCCGCGAGATTTACGTGGAAATGTCCGGGCCGGATGCCGTGCTTCTGACGCAACGCGGAGGCGAGTTGCTGCGGGCGTTGGAACATATCGCGGCCAAGATCGTGCGCCTCGAAGCGGAAGAGCACGACACGATCTCGTTTGACGCCAACTCCTTCAAGGCGATCCGCGCGCGGGAGCTTAAGCTGGCCGCGGAGACGGCCGCCGAGCGGGTCCGCGGCACATCCCAGCCCTACAGCTTTGCTCCCATGAGCTCGCGCGAGCGCCGCATGCTGCACCTGGCCTTCCGTGACTATGCTGATCTCGAGACGGAGAGCAGCGGCGAAGGACTGCGCCGTTACGTGGTCGTCTATCCCAAGGGTGCGGTGCGGCCTCGGCCTCGAGCTTCTGAAGTTGGGAACTCTGGGTCACGCCCTCCGCGGCGCAACTCGCCTCTCTAAGCAGAGACCGAGAGGCTCCATGCAGCCCGATCCACACGTCGTTTTCGAGAACGAGACCATCGTTGCCATTGCGACGCCGCCAGGCCGCGGTGGTATTGGGATCGTGCGCCTCTCGGGCGCCGAGGCGACCCGGATCGCCGAACCGATGTTGCGCTTACGCAATCCTCTGGCCCCTGCGCGAGCTCGCTTTGCGGATCTGCTTGATCTGGAGACCCAGGAAAAACTCGACGAGGGAGTGGTGACGTTTTTTGCGGCGCCCCATTCCTATACTGGCGAGGATGTAGTGGAAGTGGCCGCGCACGGCTCGCCGGTGATTCTGGAGACGCTGGTGCGGCAGGCGCTGAGGGGTGGGGCGCGCCTGGCTGCTCCGGGCGAGTTTACCCAGCGGGCATTCTTGAGCGGCCGCATCGATCTGACCCAAGCCGAAGCGGTGCGCGACCTGATCGAAGCGCAGACGCTCTACCAGGCGCGGGTTGCGGCGCAACAAATGCAAGGCTCTCTTTCGCGGCGGATCAAGCCCATCAAAGAGGGGCTGGTCGCGCTGATTGCTCTGCTGGAAGCGGGAATCGATTTCGCGGAAGACGATGTGGATGTGCTGCCGGGCGGCGAGATCCTAAGCCGGATCGAGGAGATTTGCGGACTGCTGCAGCCGGTAGCGGACAGCTTCGCGCACGGACGCATTGTGCACGCGGGGTTGATGCTAGCGATTGTGGGCCGGCCGAACGCGGGAAAATCTTCTCTCTTCAATCGCATTGTGCAGCGGGAGCGCGCGATTGTGACGGCTACGCCGGGGACGACGCGCGACTTGGTAACCGAGCGCGTTTCGCTCGGCGGAATCCCGGTTGAGCTGGTGGATACGGCGGGCATGCGTGAGCCCAGCGACGAAGCGGAGCGCATTGGCATTCGCAAATCGCGCGAGACGTTGGCGGATGCGGACATGGTACTGCTGGTACTGGATGCGACTGCCGGGCCTGGGCAGGACGAGATGGAACTGCTGGCGGCGCTGGCGCAGCGGCGGGCGATTGTGGTGGTGAACAAGAGTGACCTTGCTCACCCATCGGCTGCGATGGAGGAGGCACTGAGCGACTTGGGCCTTCCAGTGGTTCACACCTCAGCTCTCAGCGGAGAAGGAGTGGGTGAGCTGAAGCAGACGATGTTGGCGATGGTGGGCGACCGCACGGTGGAGACGGAGAGCGGTATGCTGACCAGCCTGCGCCAATACCAGGCGGTAACGGCAACGCTGGAAGCGCTGGCAGCCGCGGGTGCGGCGGCCGGACAAAACATTCCACACGAGATGGTCCTGCTGGATCTATACGGAGCGCTCCGTCATCTTGACTCACTCACCGGCGAGACGACCAGCGACGACATCCTGAACCTGATCTTCTCCACCTTCTGCATTGGGAAGTAGCAGTCCGATTGGACACCTTGAACAAACTTTGGAGTGGACTTTTTGCTCACGTGCCGAGCGAGTGCTGTCGGCCGGTTTCCCACTCCTTTAGCATGCGCTGCGCGATCTCCGCAGCCTTCGTGTGCTCAACAGCGTAGCTGCGGAGCTCTTCGGCGGTTTGCGCCAGTGCGTCAGAGATGCGTTCCAAAATCTGTCGAATCTGCGCGGGCGTACCGGACATGCGCGTCTCGCCCAACCGGCGTAACTCCTTCGCGCTGGGCCACCGCGCGGCGCCGTTCAGCGTGAGCGCAATGCGGTCGTTGGGCAGATATACAGTCGTTGTGACCAGGTCGTAAACAGGAGCTAAGCGCGCCTCGCCCAGCACATCGTCATAGACGATTCCGAAGTTCTTCAGGTGGGCGTCCCCATTGCGGAGGGCGCAGTTGAGCGCAATCAGGGTGAAGAGTTTTTCCAGATCGGCGAAGACATGCGGCGAGTTTGCAAATTGCTGAAACCGCTTCATGACCGAGGTTTCGTAACTGCCTCGGTACTTCTCATCGGTTCGCCGCGCATTGAGCACGCAGAAATCTTCAAAGCCGCGGTACGTACCATCTACGCGGAGATCGAAGCGGTCGATTACCAGAGCCATTCCATCGTCTGCCAGCCGATACGGTGGCGCTTCCAGTCCACAACGTTCTGCGGCCCTCAGGCAAAAGTATTCATTTGCAGCGAGCTGGGGGAATTCGTTCGGTTCCCAGAACTTCACAATATGCGTCGCACCCCTGTAGCTCTGGGAGAGCCGTTGCTTCGAATCGGAGACGTGAAACGCAGACTCATCGCGGACCAGGACTTTCGGCTGGACGCCGCTGATGCCGGAGACAGCTGCGAACTTCTCCAGCAAGTAGCGGAAGAGATCGCCGCCGCGCCGGTTGGCGAGAATTTCATCGACTGACTGGAAAGGGACGTTCTCGTCGAGCTGATCCTCCTCTCCGGTGTAGCGAAGGCGCCCCACCTGGGACCGTCCGACAATCGATAGCAGATCATAGTCATCGAAGCTGCCGGTCGCCTTGGCAAATGCCAGACGCAGCCGTTCCCGCAATGCGCCTTCCGGCAAATTCATCTCGAAGATGGGGGTTAGGCTGGTAGCAGCATCCCACGATTGGAGTCTGACAGGCATAGTTACAGATACGGCGCGCCTTTGAGGGGTTTTCGGTAAGTAGGCGAAGGTGCTTCCGCGGTCTTTTAGGCGATCGAGGTATCCAGCTTCCCCGTCATCAGCCCACACCTTAATCATCCCTGGTCTCATTTCGTAAATCATCGAGCGTAGGCCTACCCAGATTCCCTTCTTGGAGTTCTAACTCCAATCCCAGAGCAGCCAGGATGCGGACTACCTTCGAGAATCCGAGTTCAGTCGTCCGGCCCTGTTCCAGTGCTTTGAGCGTGGGTAAACTGACCCGAGAGGCCAATGCAAGCTCGGCTTGGCGAAGCCCCATCGCCTTCCGTTTTGAGACGACTTGGCTACTAATCTCCTCTAGTGTGAGCATGGTGGAATAGTATATTATTCTTCAGCGTATTTTATACGGAAAGGAATATTATACCATCCATAAACACGAAACCTCCTAGGAGGCTAGGCGCACGGATCACCCTCCCCCCGGAGCCTTACCCTCAGAGCCCGCGATTCCCCAGACATTGTCTGGGGAATCGCAGCAAGATGAACAACCCAGTTTTCTACCTTCGATCAGTACAGATCCACGACGGCCAGACCCTGCGCCCGCACGCCGGCAGGAAGGCTAAAGATGATCGGTGAGCCGGTTTCCGCTATCGTGCCGTCGCTCTTGATGGTAAGTGTGTGCAGAACATTTCCCTGACCTGCAGGAACTGTCGCTGCGGCTTGCTGAGAGAGGGCGAAGAGGGATTTCCCGTCTGCAGACAGTGAGATTTGGAAAGCGTTACCAACGCCTGCAAGTGTCAGCGTCTGTGTTTCAACAGGTTCTTCAGGATCGGTGCTGTCGTAAACGCTGATTTGGTTGGTGGCGGTATCGCTGGTATAGATCCTGGTACCGCTCTTATTCACGCGTATCCAGCAGATACCCTGCCCGGCATTGGGAACGGTGCGGAGGAAGTCTAATGCCCCCTCTTCGTTGTAGCGGTAGACACCCATCTTGTTCGCCGTGACATAGCCAACATAGAGGATGGGCTGTTTGGGGCTGCTCCACAAGCCGAGTGGCAGACGTGGGGTGGTTGAACCGAACTCCGAGGCAGGCAACGCGATCGGTGGCAACGGGTGAAGTTGGCCCTGCCCATCAAGTTGGAACTGCTGCAGCAGCCCGCCAAGGAAGTCCGCACCGAATAACAGATTTGTGCCGGAAGCGAGGTATGCCTGCGAAGGTGAGCTACCCGCCGCCACGCTCACTGTTGATTGGAAAGGACGTGAGGTGTCGTTGGTGTCATTGCTTATGGGGACGAGGTTGCCATCCTCCTCGACGCGCATGGTGGTGTAGTTGGGAAGAATCGTCGAGGGCCGGGCGAAGTCACCACTCTGATTGGCGATGAAAAGGGTGCTGCCAGCGAGCGCAAGGCTGACCGGATCGTTACCTCCGGATGGAAAGGGCGAACCATCAACCGGTTTGAGCGCGCCATTCTCGCCGATATGAAAGACGGCTATGCTGTCACTCCCGGCGTTTACGGCGAAAAGAAGGGTCTGTTGCGGATTGGTGATGATCTCCTGGTCGGAGTCTAGAGGGCCAAGGTTAGGTCCGCTGTACTGTACTCCTGCGCCTCCCGTAAGAAATGGCGAGCCAGGGATTGGCTTCAGATTGCCATCGCTTCCACGGCTGAATGCGTAGATGGAATTGCTGTTGGCTGCGGGCAGGTTGCTTTCGACGTAGACGTATTGGCTTAAATCACTGGCATGAAGGATGGAGCACGAACCGGCTACACAGGCTGCCGCGACGCTGAGATTCAGAAAGTTCTTTCGCATGGTTTGGCTCTCCAGAGAGGATTAGTGGATACGTCCTCTCCCATTAGGCAGAGGCGTCCCCTCTGTGAGAGTGGGTATCGCTTCAGGGGTTACAGCTCGCGACAAAAAAGTTTCGACTGAGGGAGAAGGAGCCTGCCTGAACTTTTCGGATGGCCTTTATGGGAACAGATAATCTGTGCAAAACGACAGTGCCGCGAGGGCCTATAATTCGCGCCGAGGTGTACGCATGCCCACATACCTTTCCCTTCTCAGTTGGACAAAAGAAGGTCTGGAAAAGATCAAGGAAAGCCCGGCCCGCCTGGACGCCGGCAAGAAAGCCATCGAGTCTGCCGGCGGAAAGCTTAAGGGCTTCTACCTGTTGATGGGTCAATACGATATGGCGATTATCGTCGAGGCTCCCGATGACGCGACGCTCGCACGCATCAACCTTTCTCTCGCCTCGAAAGGTGGTGTTCGCTCCGAAACGCTCCGCGCCTTCACCGAGGACGAATATCGGAAGATCATTTCCGGCGTCTCCTGATCCAAATGGCTTCGAGGATCGGCGGTCCCCACCGCTCAGCCGGTGAACGAGCAGTACGTGTGTCCGCGCTCCGTATCGCCTGAATCAGGCAAGTTGCTATCATTGTCCCCCAATGAGGCTGCCTCGAACTGGCTTCGCTTTGCTGCTAGGCGTTGTGCTCACGTTCACCAGTGCCGGTGCGCAGACGGAGAGCCCCGGGATTGCTGGAAACAAGAGCGCGGAGGCCATTGACGAGATCTACGCGCATGCCAAGCCTTATATGGATGCTCCGCTGCCTGAATTGAAACACGCAGTGCCTGCGCTCGATGGACTGAGGGCCGATGCGAGCCAATCGAGTCTCGAATCGGTCCTCAGCCGGACGGGTGAGGTGATGGGGGCTCTGCTGCCGAAGATGCCTTCCCTTGCGGCGCGGGAGAGTGTATCGCAGGTGCAATTTACGGTGCCGCCCGTGCCCAAGGATGGCAATCAAGACGGCGTTACCTTCCTGGGCCGAAGCAGGTCCACCGCCCAATACACCATGGACGAAAGACAGCTTGAGGAGAAGCTGCACACCACTCTGTTAGCGGGAGCGCCGTGGAAGGATTTCGATTACTTGATGCTGTCTCGTCAATCACCGGAGGGTACTCCGATGCTGGAGGAGTCGCGATCCGACATCAAGGCGCTGAATGGCGGGCGGTCGAAGCGAGAGCCAACGATTGTGCACGGCATAGGGTTTGGATACTTGTGGTTGTTGTTTCTCCCGGAAAACATTCCTCAGTCGCGCTATCGTTTTCTGGGCCACCAGAAGATGAACGGGCATGACGCCTACGTGGTGGCTTTCGCGCAGCTGCCCGGCCGCGTGAAAGTTCCTGCTGAGATTACTCTTGGCGCAAACGCTTACCCACTGCTTTACCAGGGCATCGCGTGGATCGATGAGGCGACCTTTCGCATTATGCGCTTGGAGACTGATTTGCTGGCACCGCTGCCCAGCATTTCGCTGCAGCGGATGAGGTCGGTTCTGCTCTTCAGCGAAGTGCGGATATCGGAACTGACCCAGCCTTTGTGGCTGCCTAAGCAAGTGGAGTTGACTTGGCGGCAGGAAGACCAGTTGCTGGGCGAAATGCACCTCTATACCAAGTACCGTCTGTTCAACGTCACGGTGAAAATGCTGCCCCATAGCTAGTACGCCCGCCCAGGTCCTCATGGAACCCGCGCCCCATGGGACAATTGTTTTGCAAGCGAAGGCAAAGCTGCCCATTTTTAAGAGGAGTTCTGGATGAGTGCTGAAGCAACGCTGGTAAAAACCAGCTACGTTTCAAGTCTGCGGCGGGAGTGGCTTCTGGCGGTGGCCTTCGCAACCACGGCGTTGTTTCTGCTGTTTGGCAAAGGCTGGCTCGCAGACCTGTCCAATCCGCTCTGGTTCGCCTTGATGCTGGTTTGGCTCTTCGCTGTCATCATGGGCTCCGCTTTTGCCGTGGTGCACCAGGCGGAGAGTCTGGCGGTGCGGCTCGGTGAGCCTTTGGGAACGTTAGTGCTCACGCTTTCCGTCATTGGCATTGAAGTGATGATGATTTCAGCGGTCATGCTCACCGGCGATGGCAAGCCCACTTTGGCGCGCGACACCATGTTCGGCATCGTGATGATCGTGCTCAATGGCATGGTTGGGCTCGCATTGCTGCTGGGCGGTTTACGCCACCACGAGCAGGAATACAATCTGCAGGGCGCGAACGCCTTTTTGTCCCTGATCGTGCCTTTGACGGTGCTCGGCCTGGTGCTCCCGAACTTCACCGAAGCCTCCGCCGGCCCGACACTGTCGACCTTTCAATCCATCTTTCTCGCGGTCATGTCCATTGCGATTTATGGTCTCTTTCTGATCATCCAGAACTGGCGGCACCGCGAATACTTTCGTGGGCCCGGCCACTGGCGGAGCAATCGAGCGCCAGAGCGTGGCGGCCCATCCAGTCGAAGCAGCTCATAGCGAAACAAATTCATCAACGTATCATGCTGTGTTGCTGGTGATGTATCTGCTGCCCCTGGTGGTGCTGGCTGAGGAGATTGCGCTTCCCATCGACCACGGGATTCGATGTCCTCCATGCACCCGTGGCGCTGGGAGGTTTCCTGGTGGCCGCGTTGATCTTGTCTCCCGAGTCGCTGAGCGCAACGCGCGCGGCGCTGGCAAACGATCTGCAGCGCTCCATCAACATCCTGTTGGGTTCGGTGCTTGCATCCATCGGGCTGACGATTCCCGCTGTGCTGACCATTGGCCTGGTCACCGGTAAGACCGTAGTCCTGGGGCTGGCTCCGGCGGATTCGCTCTTGCTGGTTCTTACCCTGGCGGTAGCGCCCTCACCTTCACCAAGCAATCGAACCAACGTTCTCATGGGCGCAGTGCATCTTCTGCTTTTTCTCGCCTACCTGATGCTGATCTTTGAGCACTAGAGGGCTTTACAGCTCAGGCTTTCTGCGCCTGGTAGAGAAGCCTGAGCAGACGCCTTTCTTCGGTCAGTGAGTGCACGCAGGAAAGGAATCGTTGCAGCCCTTCCCATTCAGGTATCGCCTTCTGCGGCCATCAGCCTGTCTTTGTATTTTTGCCGTGCCTGGTGCCACCTGGCGGCGATCCGGGCAGCATTCTCCGTCGTATCCACCACCTTGATATCCGAAAATCCGGCACCCAGGATCAATCGTTCATTCTCCCCAGGTGGACTGAACAAGTAGAACCCGATCGAGCTACGGGTAGCGATTTCATTGTGCGAAATCACTCCTCCAATTACCAGGGCGTCACTGAATAACATCCGCCCCACGCCAGGCTTCAGGACCCGGTACATTTCGGCGAGGAGGGAAGGCCTTCCCTGGATGTGGCACACTACGTCGTTGGAGAAAACTGCGTCGAAGGTCTCATCTGCGAAAGGCAGCGGCTTGGAAACATCGCACACTTCGAAACGCACCTGTCCAACCATACCGCCGCTCAAGGCCAATTGGTTCGCGTTGCGAATTCCCAAAGCGTTGATGTCCAAACCTGTAACGCTGGCAGCCGAACTCTTGCGCGATATGCAAGGCATACATGCCAGACCCGCAGCCAATCTCCAACACCGACGAATCGCGCGTGAGTTTGAGCGTTCGCGGAATCTCCTCTGACTCCTCGGTTGTGACCCAGCTCGTCTGACCGAAATCTACCCCGTACGTCTCGATTCGTACTTGCCGATAAACATCCGAATCATAGTTCTCGTATGCGCCGTCGTAGAGTTCAACCCGGTCGGGCATAGCGCTTTCCCCCTTTGCCACAAGAATGCTCTTAAAGTTCCCCGGCGAGTTCCTGGGCGAGAGGTTTGATCGCATCGACCGTGCAGGGGCAGGTCGAATACGTAATGCGAATCAACTTGTCCCCCTTGCGGACCATCATGACCGCGCCGGAAGCGTCAAATGCTTCATCCCCGATTCCCTTGATGGGCTTTCCGCCAGGGCTTATTCCCCCAAGTACGTTCTCGTTCATACTCATCTGGGTCTTGGCAGCGTTCGGATCGATCGTGAAGGCCATTACCACGGAATTCACATTCGGGCTTTGGCCATTTGCCCCCGGCTGGTTTTGGCTGTTGCCGAGGAGCCCGCGGGAGAGGTTCTGGATCATCTGCTGCTGCTGTGCGGTGGCTCCCCTACTCGCCATCATGGCGGACAAATGCCTGGCTGTCATGTCGGCGGACGTGCCTTTTGCCAGATATTCGCAACCGGCGTCTGTTGTTTTCGTCGCCACGATGGGCACACCGATTGCGCGGCTAACGTCCTCCTTGCTGAGGAAGCGGCAGTCACCAGGCCCAACCGTCCCGGTCGAGCCATCTTGTCTCCCCGCGCTCGCGCTGTCAGTTGGAAGGATTCCGCCACTCTCCAGCACTTGTCTGGAAAACTCGTGAGCCTTATGGCTTGCGAGGTGAAACGCATAGAAGATGCCAACCAGGGACACGGTCCCGCCAACGACCAGCAGCACAATCACGACCAGGATGATCTTGACGACGGGGCTGGATCCCTGCCTCACTGGTGGGAGCGGAGATAAAGGAGGGAGCGAAGAGACCGGTGACGCCTGGAGCGGAACATTTGTCGGCTGCACTCTCGCGCCGCACGCGCCACAGAATGTCGACGTCTCATTCAAGGGGTTTCCGCAATTGCCGCAAAATTTAGCCACAATAGCTGCTCCTTTATCCGGGTCGACCCAATTATGCAGAGGTGGTGGCCACTCCGCAAGCCTGGGATATGTAAGTCAAGAGTCGCGGCAATAGGCTGTCGATGCGCGGCGCCTGCGACTGTCCCTCGCCTTACGGTTGAGGACGCTCCTTACCAAGAGCAGTTTGTTGACCTTGATCGGACTCCTCGACTAGCATCTCGCCATCGCCAAACCGGCAGGAGGATGCATGCTGAGGTTGCTCTTCTGTTTGAGTCTCGTAGGTGCGGTCTCGGGAGTGGCAGCTCAGGTGGTAACCCGAGGTCAGGCCCCGCAGAGCGGCGCCCCGACAGTCCCGGCAAGTCCGCCACCACCGATTACCGCACCATTTACGGTACATACGGTCGCGACCGGCATTAAGGGCGGTTATCAGGTGGTGGCGGCCGATGTAAACAACGATGGCAAGGTCGATCTGATCGGGTTGGGCCTGACGGCAGACTCTCTGATGTGGTATGAGAACCCCTCGTGGACGCCTCATGTCATCGTTTCCGTCCCGCGCATGGTCAACTTGGACGCGGCAGACTTGGACGGTGACGGAATTCCGGAGATCGGATTGGCCTACGGTTTCAGCCCGAATGGTTCCAAGAGCACGGGCAACATCGGCATCATCCATAGCAATGGCGATCCCAGGGGTCCATGGACGATCAAAGAAATCGACCGGGAGCCGGCGACCCACCGTGTCCGATTCGCCGATATTGAAGGGAACGGGAAAAAGGTGTTGGTGATCGCCCCGATTCTCAACCTCCAGGCAAAGGGGTTTCCGGATCCCGATCACTTGCCGACGCCGCTCTTGATGTACCGTCCCGGAGATTGGAAACGCGAAGTTATCACGGAAGAGAACAAGGGTGTGGTTCACGGGCTGCGCACGTTCGATTGGTATGGTGACGGACGTCAGGACGTACTGACGGCCGGATACAGCGGAGTGTTTGTTCACAGCTTCGGCAAGGATGGGAAATGGAAACGGCTTGAGATCACCCCGGGCAATCCATCCGAATGGCCGAATGGTGGTGCGGGCGACATTGTTGTTGGGAAAATGGGCGGCAAACAGTTCTTCGTCACCATCGAACCCTTCCACGGCAACATGGTCGTTGTGTACACACAGGACGGGCAGGGCCAGTATCACCGGAACGTCATCGATACCAGTTTGGTAACGGGCCACGCCCTCACATTAGTAGATGTCGATGGTGATGGCATTCCCGAGATCGTTGCTGGAGGCGGTGGGAGCAGGGTCAACCTGTTCTACTACAGGGCTACCGATGCAACGGGCCAGAAATGGCAGAGGATGCTGATGGACAATGACATGTCTGCGCAGAGCTGCGTGACGGCCGATATCAAGGGTAACAAGGCGGGGAACGACGTTGTCTGCATCGACGGACGGCCACCGAATTCGCTGAAGTGGTACGAGTACAAGGGTAAGTAGGGCTGGTCGGTGGCCCTCAGCGGAAAGTGCAACAAATCTTTGGGTGCCCCATCCTTCGCGCTTTTTGCGAAGGGTGGGATACCACGAATCTCGATACCGACGGTCGCCTATCCCACCCTTTGCAAAAAGCGCAAAGGATGGGGCACCCGCCTATTCGTGATGCTTCCTGCCGTGCCAAACACCAACCGCGGCTTAATCGAGAACTTGTTCTTATCAGAAAGCCGCATGAAGGTCCCAGCACCAAGCTCGACAGGAAATCCGGGGTAGCGCAGTGGAGGGATCTGCGGTTTATTGTCTCCCTGCGAAGGCCACATCCGCTCTGTGCTAGCCGATGTCCTCGTTCCAGTTCTCCAGGTATTTCTTCAGCTCGGCCATGAACCTGCCCGCGTCGGCGCCATCGATGATGCGGTGATCGAAGCCCAGGGTGAGACGGATGATGCTGCGGATGGCGATCGAATCGGAGCCGTTCTCATCGGTAACCACGGTAGGTTCTTTAAAGAGGCCGCCGACGCCGAGAATCGCCGACTCCGGCTGATTGATGACCGGCGTTCCGAACTGCTCGCCGAAGATGCCGGGATTGGTAATCGTGAAGGTGCCAGAAGCGACTTCTTCGGGCTTGAGCTTCTTGGCCCGGGCTCTCTCCGCCAGGTCGACGATCGCCCGCGCGATGCCCAGGAAGCTCTTGCTCCTCCGCCTGGCGGATGACGGGCACGATCAGCCCCCAATCCAGGGCGACGGCAATGCCCAGATTGATGTTCTTGTGGTAGCGGATGGCGTCTCCCTCCATCGAAGCGTTCACGATGGGCATCTTGCGCAGGGTGGCGATGACCGCGCGGGAGATGAAACGGCATGTAGGTAAGCTTGACCCCGTTGCGCTGCTCGTACTTGGATTTCTCTTTCTCGCGAATGCGCACGATGCGGCTCATGTCGATCTTGAAGACGGTGTGCACGTGAGCGCTGGTGCGCTTGGACTCGACCATCCGCTGGGCGATGATCGAGCGCATCCGCGTCAAGGGGCACCAGTTCATCCCCAGCCGTGGCCACCGGAGCCGCGGCAGCCGGGGGTTTGGCCGCGGCAGGCGCCGGTGCCGGAACGGGCGAAGCCGCAGGCGGCTTCGGTGTGGGCGGCTGCGGGCGCCGCGGCGCGCCGCCCTTGGCCAGAAAGCCGAGAATGTCTTCCTTGGTGATCCTGCCCGCCGAGCCGGTGCCGGAACCTTGCGCAGATCCAGATTGTTTTCCTTGGCGATGCTGCGGACCAGCGGCGAGGAGCGGACCCGTTCGCCGGTTCCGCGGTCTCGGCCTCGGTCTCTGCCTCGGTCTCCGCTCGGCGTCGCCGCTGCCGGCGCAGGCGCGGGCTGCGGCGCTGGGCTCGGCAGCAGCGAACGGCTGCCCCAGCCGGCGCTGATCACCGCCACTACGGTGTTGATCTGGACCGTGGTGCCGGCCTGCACCTTGATTTCGGAGAGCACGCCCGCTGCCGGCGAAGGAATCTCAGCATCCACCTTGTCGGTGGAGATCTCAAAGAGCGGCTCATCCTGTTGCACCGCGTCGCCCGGCTTCTTCAGCCACTTGGTGATGGTGCCTTCAAAGATCGACTCGCCCATCTGCGGCATGATCACGTCGGTGAGGGAAGCCGGCGCAGCGGTCTGCAGCCGCGCGGCACGGCGGCGGGTGGAGGCTGCGGGCGCTGGGCGGGTCGGCTGTCTTGGGGGTCTCGGCGCCGCAGCTCGGCGGCGCGGCAGCGGGCCTGACCATCCGCGTCCGCGATCACGCCACCACGGTATTGATCTGGACCGTGTTGCCTTCCGCGATCTTGACTTCGGTGAGCACTCCGCTGGCGGGCGAGGGTATCTCGGCATCCACCTTGTCGGTGGAGATCTCAAACAGAGGCTCGTCCCGCTGCACCGTGTCACCGGGCTTCTTCAGCCACTTGGTGATGGTGCCTTCAAAAATCGACTCGCCCATCTGGGGCATGATTACATCGGTCGGCATGGACTCCCTTTCGCAACTTCCTGCGAACTCTCCTATTCTAGAGCAATCCCACAGTTACTGCGGTGCTGCAGTCCGCAGGGCAGTCAGAGTCCTCGAGCGCTTCGACCCATACCACCTGCCGGCCAAAGACCCGGCCAAAGTGCCGGGCGACCGAGTTGGCCATCTGCTCGAGCGAAGGCGCGGATGCATCGGGTCAACCTCCGCTTCGATGCTGGTGACGCCGCGGTCGGGGATGCCACAGGGCACGATCAGGTCGAAAGTCGTCCAGATCGGTGGTCACGTTCAGGGCAAAGCCGTGCGAGGTGACGCCCGCGGGAGACGTGCACGCCCAGGGCGGCAATCTTCTTCTCCGCGACCGCACCCCCGGGCATGGTCCAGACGCCGGCGCGCCCGGCGCACGCGCTGGGTAAGCACGCCATAATCCGCACAGGCGCGAATGAGCACCTCCTCCAGCTTGCGCAGGTAATCGACGATGCCCAGCGGCGGGCGCGAAGCCGCGCAGATCGAGAATGGGATAGCCCACCAGCTGCCCCGGCCCGTGGTAGGTGACGTCGCCTCCGCGGTTGGTCTCAAACAACGAGATGCCGCGCCGCGCCAGCAACTCGTCGCTGGCCACGACGTGCTCGCGATGGGCATTCCGGCCCAGGGTCAGCACCGGGGGATGCTCGACCAGCAGCAGCACGTCGCCGATGCGCTCCTGCTGGCGCAACGCGCACACCTGCTGCTGCAGGGCCAGCGCCGCGGCGTAGTCCAGGCGACCGAGATTGACCAGAGAGACAACCATGTTCAGCGAAGGCCGGCTCAAACATTGATGGCCATGTTCTCCACGCTGCCAAAGCCATCCAGCATGGCCTCCGCCAACGTGGGGTGGGCGTGGATGGTGAACATCAGCTCCTCGATGGTCGCTTCCAGCTCCATGCGCCACCACCGCTTCGGCGATCATCTCCGTGGCCTGCGGCCCGATGATGTGCACCCCCAGCACCTCGCCGTGTTTGGCGTCCGCGACCACCTTCACGAAGCCCTCGTGGGAGCCGACGATCGAGGCCTTGGAGTTGGCGGAGAAGGGAAACTTGCCCACCTTCACCTCGTGGCCCTGCTCCTTGGCCTGCGCCTCGGTCAGGCCGACGCTGCCGATCTGCGGCTCGCAGTAGGTGCAGGCAGGGATGCGGTCGCGGCGCACCGGCCGCGCCGGCTTGCCGGCTACCTTGGCCGCCACCACCATGCCCGCCATGGCGGCCACGTGGGCCAACTGGGGCAGGCCGGCCACCACGTCGCCGATGGCGAAGATGCCCGGGTTCCCCGGTTTGCATCCACTCATCGGTGCGGATGAAGCCGCGCTCCACTTGAACCTTCGTCGTCTCCAGGCCGAGATTGGCGGTGCGCGGCGCGCGGCCGACGGCCACCAGCACCTTCTCCGCTTCCTTCACCACCTGCTTGCCATCCGCAGCCGGTGAAGGTCACCTTCACCCCGTCCTTGGTCTTCTCCACCTTGTCCACCTTGGCGCCGGTGTAGGTGTCGATGCCGCGCTTGCGAAAGACGCGCGCCAGTTCCTTGCTCACGTCCTCATCTTCGTTGGGGACCATGCGCGGCAGGTACTCGACGATGGTGATCTCGCTGCCGAAGCTCTTGAAGATGGAGCCGAACTCGACCCCCACCGCGCCGGCGCCGATCACCACCATCGACTTGGGAATCTGGGGCAGGGCGAGGATCTCGATGTTGGTCAGGATGCGGTTCGCGTCCGATTCCACGCCGGGCAACATGCGGGCGTCGGAGCCGGTGGCGATCACCACATTCTTGGCCTGGACGACTTTCTTCTCGCCGTTGGCTGCTTCGACGGAGATGGAGTGAATTCCGTCCTTCGCCGGGCCGGTCAGCCGGCCATAGCCCTCGATGGTGGTGACCTTGTTCTTGCGCATCAGGAAGTCGAGACCCTTCACGTGCTTGGTGATGATCCCGTTCTTGCGGTCCAGAATGGTCTTCCAGTTGATGGTGACCGTTGCCCACGCCTTCGATGCCGTGCTCGGTGGCATGCTTCAGGTGGTCATAGATCTCGGCGTCGAAGAGCAGGGACTTGGTGGGAATGCAGCCCCAGTGCAGGCAGGTGCCGCCCAGCTTCTTTTCCCGCTCGATCAGGGCGACCTTCAACCCATACTGCCCGGCGCGAATGGCGGACGTATATCCGCCCGGACCGCCGCCGATGATGACTATGTCGTAAATTGTTTCTGCCACAGCAAGCTCCCATGACACGTTCGAACCCGTTAGCCGCGTTGTCGACGCAAAACTCTTATTTTACGCGAGCGGATCCTGCTCGCGCCCAGCGCACCCTGTCTTGTGCCACACTGAACGGGTGCGACCGCACCTGGCAACGCTCGTCGCCGACTTCCGCCGCTATGGAGAGCAGATCGCGGTCGTCACCCACCGCGGCAACCGCCGCTTTTCCTCCACTTACGCCCAACTGGCGGAGCTGAGCGCCCGTTGCGCCCATGCCTTCGACCAGCGCGGCCTGCAGCCCGGAGACCGGGTTTTGCTCTGGGGCAACAACTCCGTGGAGTGGGTGGCGGCTTTCTTTGGATGCATTCTGCGGGGAATCGTTGCAGTTCCGCTGGACGCCGCCGGCAGCCTGGAGTTTGCCCGGCGGGTGGTGGCCGAAGTGCAGCCCCGGCTTCTGGTGGGCGATCTGGCGCTGTTGCAGCAAGCTCAATCCGGGGATTCCCACGCTCGGCTTCGCCGGCTTCTCCGCTTCCCTGCCGGCGCCGGATTATCAGCCCCTGCCGGGGCTCTCGCGGGATACGCCGCTGCAGATCATCTTCACCTCCGGCACGACCGCCGAGCCCAAGGGCATCGTGCACACCCACGGCAATGTGCTGGCCTCGCTCGATCCCCTGGAGAAGGAGATCGGCAAGTACCTGCGCTACGAGCGCTTCGTTCATCCCCTGCGCATTCTGCATACGCTGCCGCTGAGCCACGTCTTTGGCCAGTTCATGGGCCTCTGGGTTCCGCCGTTGCTGGCGGCGGAAGTGCACTTCGAAGACCGCCTGCAGGCGCCGCGCCTGGCCAGGCTTATGCACCAGGAGCGCATCTCGGTTCTGGCGGCGGTTCCCCGGGTGCTCGATCTGCTGCGCGCCTACCTGGAGGCGGAGTTTCCCGGGCTTGCCGCAAAGCCTGGCCGCAGCCCGGGGCGAGTCCGATTGGCAAACGCTGGTGGCGCTTCCGCGCCGTGCATCGCCGCCTGGGCTTAAATTCTGGGCCTTTGTCTCCGGAGGAGCGACCTTGCCGGCTGACCTGGAGAGCTTCTGGACCACGGCCGGCTTTGCCCTGATCCAGGGCTACGGGATGACCGAGACCACGGCGCTGGTGACGCTGAACCACCCCTTCAAGATCGCCCGCGGCAGCATCGGCAAACCACTCGCCGGGCGGGAGGTGCAGATCGGAGCCGATGGCGAGATCCTGGTGCGCGGCGACTCGATCGCCGCCCAGGTATGGCAGTCACGGCGCGCTTGCAGGCGCGCGGAGCCGGGCTGGCTGGCGACCGGCGACCTGGCGACCCGCAATGCCGCGGGCGAGCTGGTCTTTGCCGGGCGCAAGAGCGACGTCATCGTCACCTCCGCCGGATTGAATATCCATCCCCAGGATCTGGAGGCGGTGTTGCGCAGGCAGCCCGGGCTGCGGGATGCCTTGATCGTTGCCTACGACTCGGCCGCCGGGCCAACGCCGGCCGCGGTCCTCATTCCCGATGCCGACAGGACGACGACTTCTGAAGCGTGCGGTGGATGCCGCCAACCGCGAGCTGGCGCCGTTCCAGCAGATTCGCTACTGGCTGCGCTGGCCCCAGCCGGAGTTTCCCCGCACCTCGACGGGCAAGGTCCTGCGGCGCAGGTGCAGAGCTGGGCGCAGCAGTCGCTGGCCGCGGGCGGAGCGCGCGGTCGAGGACCCCTCCGATCCGCTGCTCGACGGTGCTGCGCCAGTTGGGAGCGGCCAACCGGGAAGTCGCGTCGAGCGACCGGTTGACCGAGGACCTGCACCTGGACAGCCTGGCCATGGTGCAACTGCAGTCAGCGCTCGAAACTCGCTTTGGCCTGGAGCTCGACGACGCCGTCTGGGAACAGGTGAGGACGGTCGGCGATCTGCGCGGCCTGCTCCAGCGCCATGCGGGACCGGCGGCTGGAGCCGCAGGCGGGCCGTCGCAGGAGAACCCATCGCCGCGACGCCGTCGCACGGCGCTCTCGGGCCGCTACGCGCCAGCCGGAAGATCGGAGGTGGTCTTTCCCCGCTGGCCCTGGTGGCCGGTGGTCCGCTGGCTGCGCATCGGCTTTCTCGAACTCGTCGTGCGTCCGTTGATCTGGCTGGTGCTCGCCCCCCGCATCGCACCGCGGGTCGCGCTTGCCCGGCCCTCACTGCTGATCGCCAACCATCTCACCGCGTTCGATGTTCCGGTCATTCTTTATGCGCTGAGCACCACCGACCGTGACCATGTGGCGGTCGCCATGTCGGGCGAGCTGCTGACCGGCTGGCGCCGGGGCAAGGCCCAGCGCCATCGCATGGTCGCGGCCCTCACGCCGCTGGCTTATTGGCTGGTCACCGCGCTCTTCAACGTCTTTCCGCTGCCCCGAGGCGCCGGTTTGCGGCAGAGCTTCGCCCACGCCGGAGAGGCGCTGGACCAGGGCTATCACGTGCTGGTTTTTCCCGAAGGCCGGCGTTCCGCCGATGGACGGTTGCAGCCGTTCGAGCCGGGCATCGGCTTGCTGGCGCAGGAGTCGGAAGTGCCGGTGCAGCCGATCTTGGTGGAGGGTCTGAAGCGGCTCAAGGGAGAGAGATGGCCGAGGCGCGGAACGGTGGCGGTTCGGCATGGGCGAGCCGTTGACCATGGCACCCGGGGAAGAGCCGCAGAGCTTTACTCGCCGCTTGGAGGCCGCTATTGCGGCGCTGGCTCCGGATTCCTCCGCAAGGTAGCCAGGAAACGAAGAGCGCTGGCAAGCGGGATTTTATGCGCGGAAAGCGCCGTAAGCGACCTAAGTTACCTTCGATTACGCTATGGCCATCGCTGCCCAGAGGCCTTCAGAGAAAGCTTGTGCGCGCAGCCTCAAAAGCCTCGTTCTCCTTCATTAGATACGGATTGTCCGAGTTTGCTGCACCAGAATCGCTGGGCGAAGGAGACGGCGGCTTTCGCCCATCCCGCTTTGAGCCACCCAGCTGTCAGGCCAGCAGGCGCGCGGCTTCTTTGGCAAAGTAGGTCACGGTGAAATCCGCGCCGGCGCGGCGAATGGAAATGAGCGATTCCATGATGGCGCGGTCCCGATCCAGCCAGCCTTTGGCGAAGGCGGCCTGCAGCATGGCGTATTCGCCGGAGACCTGGTAAGCCCCGATGGGCACATCCAGGCGCTCGCGCGCGGCCCGGATGACATCCAGATAGGGCATGGCCGGCTTCATCAGGATCATGTCCGCGCCTTCCGCGATATCCTGATCGATCTCCCGCATGGCCTCGCGCAGGTTGGCGCCATCCATCTGATAGGTGCGCCGGTCGCCGAACTGCGGCGCCGAGTCGGCTGCTTCGCGAAAGGGCCCGTAGAAAGCAGAGGCGACCTTGGCGGCGTAGGAGAGAATCGGCACCTGCTCCAGGCCGGCATCGTCCAGATGGTCGCGAATGGCGCCCACCCGGCCGTCCATCATGTCGGAGGGAGCCACGATATCCGCTCCGGCTGCGGCCAACGATACCGCGGTGCGGGCAATCAGGCTCAGGCTGGCGTCGTTCTCCACTTCGTAGTCCTCGCCGTTCTTGCTGACCACGCCGCAGTGGCCGTGCGAGGTGTACTCGCAGAGACAAACGTCGGCGATCAGCAGCAGCTTCTTGGCTGCAGGCTTGAAGGCGCGCAGGGCCTGCTGCACGATGCCGTCTTCCGCCCAGGCGCCGCTCGCCTCTTCGTCCTTGACGGCGGGAAGCCCGAAGAGCAGCAGCCCGCCCAGGCCGAGTTGCGCGGCCTCTTCCACTTCTTTCATCGCTTCGTCGATGGAGAGGTTGTAGACCCCGGGCATGGAGCTGACTTCGCGCCGGACGCCTTCGCCTGGACAGATAAAGAGCGGGTAAATCAAGGCTCCGGGATGGAGATGAACTTCGCGGACCAGCGAACGCATCGCCTCGGTGCGCCGTAAACGCCGGAGGCGGGTGACAGGGAATTCCATTTCTTGATTCTAAGGGGATAGTAGGTTGAACGTTTGATGAAGGGTCAAAGAGGGGCTCGATCGAGGGGGACGATGAACTGTATGCCATCGACCTTGAGGCCCGAGAGCCGGCTGTCATTTGTAATGAATAGGTCCGTGTCCACGGTGGCGGCGCATGACAACTGAATGGCGTCGGGTGCGCGCAGGGAGCGGTCAAGGCGCAGCGCGGAGAATCGTCTCGCGGCGTTCAGGTCGAACGGAAGGACGAGCGCGGTCGTGGTGATGGCCCGTTCGTATTCTTTGCACCGGTCGAGATCTTGGCGTTGGCGAGGTTTGACGAGAATTTCGCCCACAGTCATGGCCGAGGTAATCAGCTGGTCTCCCCGCCTCAACATGCGCTCACGTAGACCACGTGCACTCTCGCCCTGGTTACCATGATCCTCGAAGAAGTAGATGAAGATATTGGTATCCCAAAAGACGCGGCTCATTCCCAGCCCGCCCGCAATCGAGCCACATATTCATCAGCATGTTCGTCGGCCCACAGGTCTCTGCCCGAACCATAAAGGGCTAAGAGGGGGTCAGATTGAATTGCTCTATCGACCTGCCGAGCGGCTCCAGTCTTCGTACCATTTGAGGAGGTCGGCATAATGCGGTGGAATCTGGTCTGCTTCCGGGGTTATCTTGCCTTGGCGTTGTGGATTGTAGCTGTCCCCTATGCGAAATAAACGACGATATTTGGGCCTAGTCTCGTAAAGCATTCGATAGTTATTTGGGTTTGGAGGACGGTTGGCGACACAGTGTTGGAGGATGTGGAGATAGACGCCACGCCGCCGTTCGTCGATAAGCCCCTCCTTTGCGGCACGCGCCTCTATCTCTTTGAGAGAGAAGTCCTCCCGGGAAGGATTTTCTCGGTGCAGTAGGGCAGTCGTTAACCATACCTCATCGGCGACTTTGATTTGCGGCATTACGTTTACCGGCATATCGGATTCTCTTCTCTTTGAGGTCGACGATTTGTTACGTAATTTACTACGTTTCTACTTATATTAAATAAATGCGCGAAAGTCAAGGGTTCACTGTGGACTCCTACCCATGCTCTAGCATGATCAAGTGAGTCTCTTAGAGCCAGTTCCGTCGGTGGTGGAGGAATGCAGCTGCGAGGCGCTCGAATGGAGCCGCCTGCTGGAGCTGGTGGCGAGTTTTGCCCATTCCCGCGTGGCGCGCGAGTGGCTGCTGGCGCATGAAGCCGTCGCGGGATCTCTCCTGGATTGACCGCCAGCACGACCTGGTGGGCGAGATGCGCCTGCTGCTGGGGCAAGGGGTCTCCCCCGCGCTGGGCGGGTTGTTCGATCCCACCAAGCTGACCGATAAGGCGCGCATCCAGGGAGCGTTGCTGGAGCCGGAAGAGATTCGCGACCTGCTCTTTCTGGTGGATAACATCACCACCTGGCAGGCGCTGATCGAGCGCCCTCCCGAAGCGGTGGCCGCGCAGCTCGCTGGGTTGAAGGCGCTGAGCCAGTTGCCTCGCGGGCGCGCAACTGGCCAGCCTGGCGCGTTCGCTGCGCTCGCGGCTCAATCCCGATGGCTCGCTGAGCGACGACGCGTCGCCCGATCTGCGCCGCATCCGCCGGGAGATCGAGCGCCAGCAACGGGTGATCGAAGAGAGCCTGCGCAGTACCTTGCGCCGTCTGTCGGAAGGCGGCAGCACGCAGGAAGATCTGATCACCATCCGCGGGGAGCGTTTTGTCATTCCCGGTCAAGTCGGAGCATAAGCGGCGCATTCCCGGCGTGGTGCATGGCGCCAGTTCGAGCGGCCAGACGGTTTACCTGGAGCCGCTCGAGACCATCGAGCAAAACAACGAGCTGGTGCGGCTGATCGAAGAAGAACAGGCCGAGACCAGGCGCATCTTCCTGGCCATGACGCGCGGAGATTGGACTGCAGGGCCACGCCATCGCCCAGGGTGCGGCCACGCTGGCCGCAGCTCGATGGGCTGCAGGCGCGGGGCCGCTTCGCCGCCGAGTTTGACTGCATCCGCCCGCGCTTTGCCGACCCGGCGGCGCCGGTGCTGGAGCTGAAGCAGGCCCGCCATCCCTTGCTCGAAAAGCGCTTGCGCGCGCGGCAGGCAGCCGTGGTGCCGCTGACCCTGGCGCTGAACGACGGCCAGCGGCAGCTCATCATCAGCGGCCCCAATACCGGCGGCAAGACGGTCGCGCTCAAGACCACCGGGCTGCTGGGCATGATGGCCCAGGCGGGGATCCCGGTGCCCGCCGCGGAGGCGGTTTTTCCGCTCTTCGACGCGTTTCTGGCCGACATCGGCGACGCGCAGTCGATCGAGCAGAACCTCTCTACCTTCTCCGCCCACATCACCAACCTGCGAGCGCATCTCGCAGCTGGCGGATTCCTCTTCCCTGGTGCTGCTCGATGAGCTGGGCTCGGCCACCGACCCGGAAGAAGGAGCGGCCCTGGCAGTGGCTATCGCGGGTTATTTCCTGGACCGCCATGCCTGGTGCCTGATCTCCACCCACCACACTTCGCTGAAGCTCTACGCGGCCAAGAGGCCCGGCGTGCTCAATGCCTCGGTGGGCTTCGACGAAGCAGACGCTGGCGCCGACCTTTGCGCTGCGGCTGGGCGTTCCCGGGCGCTTCGGCCGGCATCAATATTGCCCAACGGCTGGGTCTCAACCCCACCATCATCGCGGACGCCCGGGCGCAACAAAACACCCAGACGCAGGATATTGCCCACTTCCTGGACCAGCTGCACAGCCAGCTCGACGCCGTCGCCCGGGAGCGCGAGGAGTTGCGACGCCGCGAGCAGGAGGTGGCGCGGGAGAAGAGCCGCCTGGAAAGCGAGGGGCTCAAGGAGTGGCGGGCCAAAGTGCGGGACCTGGAATCGCAACTGCAATCGTTACTGAAGGACTTTACCTACCAGATGCGCGAGACGGTGCGCGCGATTGACGACCGGGCAGCGCAGCAAAAGCTCTCCAAGGAAGCCGAGCGGCGCATGGCGCGCTGCGGCGGGAGTTCAGCGAGCAATTCAACTCCGTCGTGGTGGCCCAGCACAGCGGGGCCGACCGGGGAGACAGCAACGCGCAGCCGCACCTGGTGCGGCACGTCTCCGTGGGAGACACGGTGAAGCTGAAGTCGCTGGGCAAGACCGGCGTGGTGCAGCGGCAGGTGGACGGCAATGCCTTCGAGGTAGCCATCGGGCCGATGAAGATGCGCGTGGCGCGGGATGATATCGCGGAAGTCATCGCCGCCCGGGAACCCAGGCCGGCGAGCCCGCTGGAAGCGGCACGCGGGCGCGGGGTCACGGTCTCCATCGCTCACCCGGAGGAGACGGTCCGTTCCGAGCTCAACGTCATCGGGCGCACGGTGGAGGAAGCTACCGGCGAGGTGGAGCAGTATCTGGACCGCGCCTTCCTGGCCGGGCTGCCGCGGGTTCGCATCGTGCACGGCATGGGCATGGGGGTCTTACGCAAAGCGCTGCGGGCGCTGCTGGAGCGGCATCCGCACGTGGCCCTGGTCGCCGAGGCCAGCCCCAGCGAAGGAGGGGCGGGCGCGACGGTGGTCGACTTGCGACTGTAGTGAAGCTGCTGGAACTGCTTCAATGCGACTCGTGGATGCCCTCGGACGCATCTACTCGTCGCTACGGTACGCTGATGCAACTGGGCTACCCCGCGACTTCGCTAGGATATCCGGTGTGCCCTTCCATAAGCGAAATGTCATCGCGGCACGCACTGCCGGTCGCATGAAGTCAGGAAAGGATCCGAGATCTTGGATAGACTTGCCTGAGTTCCTATTTCCCGTCGTCGAAGTGGAAGAAGAGGTTGTTGAGCGACTCGGCCAGGGTGGGGTGAGCAAATACAGCGTCGCGGAGCACGCTGTATTTCAAATGGCCCATCATCGCCATCTGCAAGACCGCCATCACCTCGCCGCCCTCGATGCCCAACACCGTGGCGCCTAAGATTTGCTCGGTTTCGGCATCGACGATCGCCTTCATCAGGCCGCGGGTTTCGTCCACTTCCAGGGCCCGCGCCACCGAGGTCATCGGCATCCTGGCTACGCGGATCTTCCGCCCGCTCTTTTTTGCTTCGCTCTCCGTCATCCCGACCCGGCCCAGCTGCGGATCCATGAAGACGGTGTAAGGGCACCATGCGGTCGCGTACCGTGCGGTTGCCGCCGTCGAGCAGGTTGGCTTTCAGAATCCGGTAATCATCGTAGGAAATGTGGGTGAACTGAGGCCCACCCTTCACATCGCCGAGGACATAAACGCCAGGGGCCGAGGTCTCCAGCCGGTCGTTCGACGCGGATAAAACCCCGCTGGTCGATCTCGATCCCGGCAGCAGCTGGCTTGAGCGCCTCGGTGTTGGGCACCCGGCCGGTGGCCACCAGCAGATCGGTTCCTTCGATCGTCTGCGCCTTGCCTTCGACTGCGACCGTCAAACTAATGACACCATTGGCTCGCGCGACTCTTCTCCGTGCGCGCATTGAGCAGGATTTCGATGCCATCCTGGCGCAGGATCTTGAGCACCTCTTCAGCCACATCCTGGTCTTCTTCCTGCAGAAGCTGCGACCCAGACTGGATCACCGTTACCTTGCTGCCGAAGCGGCGAAACATCTGGCTGAACTCCACCCCGATGTAGCCGCCGCCCAGGATCACCAGGTGCTCCGGGCACATAGTCCAGCTCCATGATGCTTTCGTTGTCGAGATAGGGAACGGTATCGAGACCTTCAATCGCCGGCGCGGCGCTGTGGGTGCCGGTATTGATAAAGAATCTGCGCCGCGCTCAACTGCCGCTCCCCGCCGCCGTGGAGCGCGACGCGAATTTGCCTGGGACCGGTAAAGGAAGCTTCGCCTCGTATCAGCTCCACATGCGCCTTCTCCAGCCGTTTCTCGCCGCCCTCGCGAAAGCTGCTGACGATGGCGCGCTTTCTCTCCCGCACGCGACCCATATCGACGGTGACGGGGCCGACATGGACACCGTAATCGGCGCCGCGGCGCGCCAGGTAGGCCACGCGGGCGCTGGCCACCATGGTTTTGGTGGGAGTGCAACCGCGATTGATACAAGTGCCGCCCACATCCTGGCGCTCGATCAGCGCGGTCTTCTTTCCCGCTGCGATCAGCGCGCCGGCCAGCGGATTGCCGCCCTGCCCCGAGCCGATGATGATGGCGTCAAAATTTTCCGTCGTACGCTACTGCTGCGCTCATGTCCAACTACCTAGTTGCGGCGTGCGATGAATGGCTTCAGCGAGAGACGAGAAAGACCGCCGCCGACGCAACCAGATCTTCAAGCAGGGCCAGCACAGATCGGGGACCATGCTGCCAACCGGCGGCGGTAGTGTAGCCGGCGAAGGCGCCGGCTACCCCGCCCACTCTCCCAGCAGCGCCAACATCGGCGATGCGGCGGCGGAAATACACAAGGCTGCCCCACATCGCGCCAAAGATGACGCGGACGCGAGTGGCCCGGCTTGGGTCGGCAGGGATGAAGGGCAGCTTGTCGGCGATCAGCTCGCCGACGGCAAACAGGGAGAAAATCACCAGGGAGATCTTGTGCGAAGAAGGCGAGCAGCGAGCCTGGAGATGCAGCCAACCCAGATGAGCTCCCCAGGCCACCACAGCCGGAGCGGTCATGGAGCGCAGGCCGCAAACGCAACCCATCAGGAAGGCGCAGAGGAGGAGCACCATGGATCCACCATGGCTCGCGCAAGAGATGTCAATTCGCTTACTGACTTGCGCTAGGCTCACCTGGGTCTCGGGCGCCAGAGTGAGTGCATCCTGCAGGCGGAAGGTGACCACCGATTCCGCCGGAATCGACAGGTCGCGGTTGCCGGTAAATGCTGCGCCCAGGGCTCCCGCTCCGCCGCCAGCCAAGCCGCCGACCAGCAGGCCCACACCACCGGTCGCCACCCCTCCAATCAACATGCCCATGCCCGCTCCGCCGCCGATGAAGGCCGCGCTGCGCCGGCCTTTGCCCTTCTTGGTCCGGGCCAGGTTGCTGGTATCGATGCGATATTGCGTGCCGTTGACGTCCAATCGGGTCAGCGTCAGCGCCATCACCGACTTTCCTTTGAACATTCCACGCCTGTGGGCAACCAGAACCTCACCCGTAGCGGTGGAACCGGCAGGGCACGGCAACGGTATTGCCTACCACCACCGGCTCGGCCAGAGTCCCGGTAAACCGCTCGCCGGACGCGGCATGCTTGACGTCGATGGTCTGGTTCAACCGCACCTCCAACCGGGTGCCGCGGGGAAGCGGTGCAGGCGCGGGCGCAGGTGCGGGCCGGAGCCGGTTCGCGACACTTTGCGGAGGCACTTGGGTACGTTGCGTGGTTGGCGCGCGCCGGGCGGGGCTTGCGCGGCCGGAACGGTATTGTCTTGCTGCTGCATCCGGCGAGCGTGACTGAGAATGCGGAGGCCAGGATGGTGAAAGCGGCGATCGCTCGCCAGCGGTTGGGGGAAGCATTCATCGGGGAGCGCCTCTAACGGTAAAGGTACCTCGAACATCGCAATCAGCGATGCACCACTTTGGTGGTAGACGGCCAGACGCTTGAGGCTTAGAATCGGATGGTCGGGCCAGAAGCATCAAGGCATGCGATAACTTGCTGAAACTACGGCTTCCGCTCGCCATTCTTGCTCTGGCCCTGGCCCCGCTGGCCGCGCCGCTGCTGGCCGCCAGCCACCCCCTGGCCGCGTTGCTCATCCGCAGCTTCTTCTCCCGCCTGTGCCACCAGGACCCGGCCCGGAGTTTTGTGGTCGAAGGCTCGCCCGTCGCGGTCTGCGTGCGCTGCCTGGGCATTTATTGCGGGGCCGCGCTGGCCACGCTGCTGCGCCTGGAAAGATGCCCGCCGGCGATTGCTGGCGCTCGCGCTGCTGCTCAATCTGCTGGATGTCGCTACCGCGGCATGCTGCATTGGCATGGCAATCTGCCCCTGCCTCGCTTCTTGTTGGGGCTGCTGCTGGGAGTGGGAGCCGGAGCGGTCTGCTTTCGTCGCTGACCTGCAGGGACGATTCACCGGCCGGCATTCCATCGAACGCTCTGGAAGCATGTTTACTCGCGTGGAGAAGGGCACTGCAGATCCCTCCACTTCGGTCGAGATGACAAATCGTGCCTTGGTTGGACTCTATCCTCAGTCACGCAAAGCTCCGGGTGCCCGCATCCGTCGCGTTTGTTGCGAAGGATGGGATACCACAGAATCTCGATACCGACCGTCGCGTATCCGACCCTTGGCAAAGAGCGATCAAAGGATGAGGCACCCGCCCAGTTCGTGGTGCTTCCTGCCGTGGCAACACGAACCGCGGCTTAATCGACGAATCTGTTTCGTCTCAGAAAGCCGGCATGAAGCTCGCGGAACCCACTAAATTCAACAGGAAATCTGCGGAGAGCGAAGTGGAGGGACCTGCGGTTCCGCTTCAGGCCGCAGAGAAATGACTTTGATCGCGCAGGCTGTCTCAGTCGGCGCGGTAGACTACCCGGCCTTCGCTGATGGTCATGCGCACCCTGCCCAGCATCGTCCAGCCGTCAAAGGGAGTGTTGCTCGATTTGGATCGGGTCGCTGCCGCACGAAAGGTCCATTCCGCCTTGGGGTCGAAGATGACCACGTCGGCGAAGGCGCCCGCCACCAGGCTGCCGCGGCCGCGCAGGTTCAGCAGATTGGCGGGCTGGGTGCTCAGCAGCGTGATCAGCCGGCTGAGCGAGACCTTGTGCTTGCGATGAAGCAGATCGAGGGTCAGGCCCAGCGCCGACTCCAGCCCGGTGATGCCGTTGGGCGCACGCTCGAACTCCTGCTCCTTTTCATGGGTCGCATGGGGAGCGTGATCGGTGGCGATGCAATCGATGGAACCGTCGAGCAGCCCTTCGAGCATGGCCCGGCGGTCGGATTCTGCGCGCAAGGGCGGATTCATCTTGGCGTTGGTGTTGTACTCGCCCACCGCGCTCTCGGTCAGCACGAAATGATGAGGCGCCACCTCGCAGGTTACGTGCAGACCATTGCGCCGGGCGCGGCGCACCGCATCCAGCGCCGCGGCCGTGGATAAATGCGCGACGTGCAGGTGGGCGCGGCCGCCCTTGAGCTCGGCCAGCAGGCGAAGATCGCGCTCCACCAGGCCGGCTTCCGCAGCCACCGGCATACCGCGCAGGCCGAGCCGGAAAGCGAGCGCGCCGGCGTTCATGGAGCATCCCCCGGTCATGCGCGTGTCTTCGGCGTGCTGGATCACCGGCAGCCCGGCACGCGCCGCCGCCGCCAGCGCCTGGTGCATGATCGCTTCGCCGAGAATCGGCTTGCCGTCATCGCTGACCGCAACCGCGCCCGCGGCCTTGAGCGAGCCGTATTCGGTAAGCGCTTCGCCCATGCTGCCGCGGGTGGCCGCCGCGATGGGAAAGACGCGCGCACTCGGGTTGCGCTCCGCGCTCTGCATCCAGCGCGTGGTCTCCACCGAATCGTTGACGGGAATCGTATTCGGCATGGCGCACACGGTGGTAAATCCACCCGCCGCCGCCGCCGCGGTTCCGGTGGCGATGGTCTCCTTATAGCCCTGCCCCGGCTCGCGCAGATGGACGTGGATATCGACCAGCCCCGGCGCAACCACCATGCCCTCCGGCCTCGACGATCTCGGCGTCTGCCTGTTTGGCAGCGGCAGCTCAATTTGCCGGGGGGCTCAATGGCAGCCACCCGGCCGTCCTTCAGCAAGAGGTCGCGGTCGCGCATCCACCCCGGCGGAAGGATCGACCACGTGGCCGCCGCGAATCAGGATCGCGCTCAAGAGCCGCCTCTCTTCTTCGGCAGTTGGCGCTTCAGAGACGTAGCCGCCTTGGCTGGACCTTGGCCGCGCGGACGCACGTGGCGCTGGCAGCTCAGGCGCCAGGGCGCGATGAATCAACGCCATGCGAATGGCCACGCCGTTTCGTACCTGTTCCGCGATCACCGACTGCGGCCCGTCGGCCACCTCGCTGGTGATCTCAAGCCCGCGGATCATGGGTCCCGGATGCATCACGATGGCCTGCGGCGCGCTGGCACGCAGCCGCTCCCGGTGCAACTGATAGCGGGCCATGTACTCCTCCAGGTCGATGTGCACGCCGGTCAGCCGCTCCTTCTGGATGCGCAGCATCATCACAATCTGCGCTTGCTCCAGCGCCCGATCGAAGTCCCTCTCGATGGTGATGCCCGGGCCCAGTTCCAGGGCCACCTCGGGCAGCAGCGCGGGCGGCCCGCAGAGGACGACACGGGCGCCCAGCCGCGGCAGCAGGAGCGCATTGGAGCGGGCCACGCGGGAGTGCAGGATATCGCCCATGATCGCCACCGTGATGCCCTGCAGAAGAGTCTCGCCTGGGGCGTCCTCAGGCCGGCCCAGGGCGCGGAGCATGGTTCTCAGGTCCAGCAGGGCCTGGGAGGGATGCTCATGCATGCCATCCCCGGCATTCAGCACCGGCAACCCGGTGGCCTGCGCCAGAAGGTAGGGCGCCCCGGAGGAAAGATGGCGCAGGATGATGCACTCCGCGCCCAGCGCGCGCAGCGTGATGCCGGTGTCTTTGAGCGATTCGCCCTTTTCGATCGAGGAGGATTGGGAACTGATCAGCGCTGTGTCCGCGCCCAGACCCTTGGCCGCCAGCTCGAACGAGGTCCGGGTGCGGGTGCTGGATTCGTAAAAGAGGAGCGCGACCCGGCGATGGGCCAGCCGCATGGCGCGCGCCGCGGGCTCTTCGGCTTCGAGCAGCGTGGCCAGGCGCAGGATGGCGGAGACATCGTCAACGCTGAGCGAGGTGACGGAGAGCAACGACCGCGAGCAAGTGATGGCGGCTGGCGCGGTTGCACTGGGAAGCGCGACGCGAGGTGGCTCCGGTCTGGTTTTGATTGCTGTCATTTCGGGTTGGGCTCAACTCGCGCGGGCGGTGGGCGATTGCGATTTGCCTTCAATCACTGCGTTCGACGAGGATCACTTGTTCGTCGCCGTCGATCTCCCGCAGCTTGACCTCGACGATCTCGCGGTCCGTGGTCTGCACATGCCGGCCCACGAAGCTGGCCTCGATCGGCAGCTCGCGATGGCCGCGGTCGATCAGCACCAGCAGTTGTACGCGCCGCGGCCGGCCATGGTCAAAGAGCGCGTCCAGCGCCGCGCGGATGGTTCTGCCGGTGTAGAGAACATCGTCGATCAGAATGATGTCGCGGCCGGCGACGTCGAAGCCGATGGCGCCGGGGACGACGACGGGGCGAATATCGCGCGTGGAAAGGTCGTCGCGGTAGAAGTTGATGTCGAGAACTCCGGTATCGACCGGCGTCTTCTCGATGCCGCCAATCAGGTGCCCCAACCGCTCCGCCAGGGGCACCCCGCGACGCTTGATGCCCACCAGCCCCAGGTTTTGACCGCCATTGTTTTTCTCGATGATCTGGTGCGCCAGCCGAATCAGCGTGCGCTCGATTTCCGATGCCGACATGATGCGGGTCTTTTCCCGCAGCACCGGCATCGCACTGACTTTTGCTTTGCTCATAATTGCTCTGGCCGGATGATACGAGGGTTAGAGCATTTTTGCCATGAATGGACGAGCGGTCGTTATCCGTTGCCCAGAGTTCCCTTGCGGGGAGCGAGCAGGCGGACGCCCAGGGCGCCCCCAATGGCGGAGAAGAGAATAATCCCCAACGAAGTGGTGGCCGCATTCATCAGCGTGTAAGCCGCCCTGCCATCCGGGGACAGCAGGAAATGGACGTAGGTGCGCCACTGCGCCTGGGCCTCCGGGTTGGATTGCACCAGCGCCGTCGATTGCTGGATGACCGAGTCGTAGAACTGATCGATGGCGTAACCCTGGTGCAGAACATAGCGCGCAAAGACTCGCCAGATGGCGGTGGCGATGACGGAACTGTAAGCGGCAATGAGCCCGGCGACGGCGCCGATGCGAACGCCGGAGCGCGTTTCCAGGAGAAATGCGGGAGCCCGCCGGTGATATACGGCGATGGCCAGCACCGCTCCCCCGACCACCCACAGACAGCATCCCCAGGACAACACGGAGACGGCACTCAGAAGACCGGCAGGCACGGCGACGAAAAGCGCGGCCAGGATAGCGTCCTTCCAGGAGATTCCCTGGGCCCGGGCCGGCGTCCCGGGCGGCCGGGCGCCGGCATATCCGCTCTCGCCCTCTTCCTGCTGGGCAAACTTGAGTTGCGGGGAACCGCAGTTGGGGCAGAACAGTTCGGATGCGCTGAGCGTCGCGCCACATCGATGGCAGAGCAGGTTCATTCCTCTTGAAGCTATCTCAGGGGCGAGCGGAGCGCAATCGGTGGAGATTTCCCGCTCAGTTGGTGCCCTTGTCTGCTCGCTGTCGAAGCCGTGGGGAAGATCCAACGCGATCAGGCTGAAGTGGGTCGCCGAGCCGCTGCCGCCGTGGAAGACGACGATGTGCTGATGGCGGGGAGAACCGGCCTTCAACTCCAGGTCATCCGGAATTGTAGTTGCCGTGGGGAGTGGAGTGGTCATGGTCGGAGTGGTCGCAGCTGAGGCCTTCCCCGGTTGCGACCGGCGTGCCGACCGGCTTATCCCCCGCGCATTCGATCACGCCGCCGTATTCGCTCAGAGCCTTGCGATAAAAAGCGAGCACCTGGTCCCGGCTGTCGGCAGTAGTGTAGTGGGCCACCTTCACCCGCAGCTTCCAGGAGCCAAACCCCATGTCGACTTTGGCCGACCGGTTTCCGTCTCCCGTGGTGTCCTAGCACCGACCCGGGATAGGCAGGGAGACCAAGTTCGGCGGCCGAGGTCTGATCCTTGTTGACGGCGATACCCCCAAACGGGGTGGCGATCTTTACGTTGTCGCCCTCGCCATTGCTGGACTTGTCCACCTGCACCTTGCAGCCGGCCGCGCCGACAGGACAACGGCGAGCAAAGAGAGTCCTAGAGCGGTTTCTCTCATGTTTGTTCTCCCTGAGTTGTACGCGAGCGGGCCCTGTTCGCCAAAAGCCCCAGTTCGTGATGCCGGATCGGGTATAGAAATCGCGAAAGCGCTTGTAGACGCCATCTCTCATGTCCTGTCCGTCTAGACGGTCACCATGGCCGATGAATCCGCGCGGGGGCTTTCCACGAAAGGTCCCGACTTCCTGTTTTCGGATCGGACCCATGAACCATGAAGCGCTCTCTGTGTGTACGCGCAGCACGCCGCACATGTTCCGTAGAGCTGCGACTTTCGCGTTGCGCTATGCATCTGAAACGAGGGTGACGGAGCCGAGCTGCTGGATTCCTAAGGCGCGGGGAAGATGCCTTACTCTTGAACGAGGTTTCCTGTGTCCGCAAATCATCGCACTTGTTCTCCCCTATCCAGTTGGCCGGCGTCACCTTTCCCAACCGCGTTTTCGTCTCTCCCATGTGCCAATACTCAAGCGAAGATGGATTCAGCAATGACTGGCACCTGGTGCATTTGGGCAGCCGGGCGGTGGGCGGAGCGGGGCTGGTTTTTACCGAGGCAGCCGCTGTGCTGCGCGGAAGGCCGCATTTCTCCGCAGGACCTGGGGCTGTGGAAAGACGACCACATCGCAGGCCTGAAGCGGATCGTCGAATTTCTCCATGCGCCAGGGTGCACGCGCCGGGGTGCAACTGGCGCACGCCGGGCGCAAAGCCAGTATGACTCGTCCCTGGGCGCCGGAGCAGCGGTATCTGACCCCGAGTGAAGGCGGGTGGAAGAATGTGATGGCCCCCAGCGCGGTGCGTTTTGCCGAAAACTACGGCCAGCCCATCGCGCTGGACCTGGCCGGCATACAAACCATTACCAGGGCATTCGCCAAGGCCACCGAGCGGGCCTTGGAGGCGGGATTTGACCTGGTCGAGCTGCACGCAGCGCACGGCTACCTGCTGCATGAATTTCTCTCGCCCTTGAGTAACCGGCGCACCGATCAGTATGGCGGCTGCTTCGAGAATCGCATCCGCCTGGTGGTGGAAGTGGTGGACGCGGTGCGCGCCGTGTGGCCTGCCGAACTGCCGCTGCTGGTGAGAATCTCAGCCACGGATTGGGCCGAGGGTGGTTGGGATATCGACCAGTCCGTAGCTCTGGCCAAAGTGCTGAAAGAGCACAAAGTCGATTTGGTCGACGTCTCCTCCGGCGGGATGACGCCCCGGCAGGTGATGCCGCTTGGACCGGGCTACCAGACGCCTTTTGCGGAGCGCATCCGGCGAGAGGCGCAAATCCCGACCGGCGCCGTCGGCATGATTACCGATGCGGCTCAGGCGGAGCACATTCTTCGCACCGGTCAGGCGGATTTGGTCCTGCTGGCGCGAGAGTTGCTGCGCGAACCGTACTGGCCGCTGCAGGCAGCCAAGGAATTGGGAGACACCACCAGCTGGCCTGCCCAGTACCTGCGCGCGGCGCCGCAAGGCAGCCGGGAGCGTGAGCCGATCGTCTACTTCCGTCATTCCGGAGACGGCCACATTTTGAAGGCTGTCTCATCCGTGCTGAATCAGCGCATTTCTGCAAGACTCGTGGGAGCGTTATCAGAGTTGGTGTGTTGCGGTGAGAAATCCACGTTAATCCTCAAGAAAAGCTACGGCGGAAACGCGAGCTGGCCTATACTTCTGAGCAAAGGCGGGTCCGCGTAAATCGACCGCCTGACAACCAGCATGGCCACTCACCTGCCTCAGCAACGCGCACCGCAAAAAACGGAGATCCCCGACAAACTTTACTTTCGCATCGGCGAGGTGGCGCGGTTGTGCTCGGTTGCGCCCTATGTTCTGCGCTTTTGGGAAACTGAGTTTACCCAGCTCAAGCCGAACAAGAGCGGTACCGGGCAGCGGCTCTATCGGCGGCGCGATGTGGAGATGGCGTTGCGGGTGAAGCGGCTGCTGTATGACGAGGGTTACACCATCGCCGGCGCCCGCCAGGCGATTCAGGCGGAAACGCGCAGCAAACGAGGCGGCCAGCCGGAACTTCCCTTGCCGCAACAACAACAAGCCGTGCAGCGGGCGGAAGCGCGCCTGCACAAAGTGCGCAAGGAATTGCGAGAGATCCTGGGGATGCTTGCGGGCCCGTACCGCCGCAATTGCAAGTCAAGGAGCGGCCACGCTCCGACGCCGGCGGCAAACCCGGCCTCTTCGAGCTGTAGAGCGACGCGCTCCACTCCGGTTGAGACCGAATCTACCAGACCGGCTTGCTTACCGCGGCGCCGTGCAGAAGGCTATCGGACGACGATGCTGCCGTGGTTCATGAAGCGTTCCATTGCCTGCATGGCGCAGCCCTGTCCGCAGAGGTGATAGAACTCCGCATTACCGCTCTCCGCCTTGTTCCACGGCATGAGGGTAAAGCGCTGCCGCGGCTGCCCTTCCTCGAAGCAGGGAACGTCGCCCAGGACCAGCATCCACCAGTGGTTCGATTCCAGCTTTTTTCTGCCGCAAATGTCGCACGTGAACGAGACATCCCAAACCATTGTTCACCTCATCTTTAACAGACCGCCGAGGATTTCCTCTGATGCGCGATGTTCGGAAGAAATGCCTTACACGGCTAGCAATCGTGCTAGAGTAGCGCTTAAGACGGCCGGATCGTGTATAGTGCGGTTTCGCCTGGCCGGATAACGCTTATAGCCTTTTGTGATGGAAGCCGGTGAATTCCAGTGACTTGTCCCGAATGCTCTTCCTCCAGTTTCCGCTTGTCACGCTTCCGCATGAAGGACTTGGAGCGGCTGTTACTGCTGCAGTATCCAGTGCGCTGCCGCCATTGCCACCGCCGGCTTTACGCCGGCCTGCCCTTGGCTTTGGTGCTGTTGCAGGCCAGCCGGATCCGCCGCGAGCGCCGCGAGCACGAGGCTACCCGCTGACTCGAGATGCAAGTTTTTTGATTGGATAGTAATGGTCGGGACGGGCAGATTTGAACTGCCGACCCCTCGCACCCCAAGCGAGTGCTCTACCAGGCTGAGCCACGTCCCGACGGCAAAATTAACCTCTTGAGTGTACACGACCGCGGCAGTCCTGCGAGCGCACGCGGCAGCGACGCTCGACGGCCTCAGTGAGCGGGCGGAACGTACTCCTTGGGCAGCGCCGATCCTTCACCGAAGAAGTACTCCTGCATCTGCTCCACCAGGAACTCCTGCGCTTCCCGCGTCCAGGGCTGCAGCCGGTACTCGTTTAGCAGCATCTTCTGCCGCTCGATCCACTCCGACCAGGCCTTCTTCGAGACCTGGTTGTAAATCTTCTGGCCAAAATCGCTGTCAAATGGGGGCTCGTCGAGTCCCTCCATCTCTTGCTTGTAGCGCGCACAAACTACCATGTGTGGCATGGAATCTCTCCGAAAATGTCGACTTGCTTCATTGTAAGAGGTTGCTAGCAGCCGGTTAGACGTCGTGACCTGGGCGTTTGCTCCGCCTTGCTTGCGGCTCTAGCCGCGCTTCTTGCCCGGGCGCTTGTTTTTCGCCCTCTGCTTGCCCTTGCGCAGCACCTTGTTCTTCGGGGGCATGTAGGGATGAGCTTTGCCGCTCGCCGGACTTGACCTTCGTCTTGGCCTTGGCGGGGCGGCCCAGGCGGACCGGCGCAACTTCTTCCAGGATGGAGAACTGTAACCGCCGCTGAACGGAATCCACGCGGTCGAGAACCACCCGCACCCGGTCGCCCATGGAGTAGCGCCGGCCGGAGTGCTCGCCCATAATCTGGCGCGTGTTCTCGCGGAAGGTGTAGTGGTCGCCCTGCAGGCTCATGATGGGCACCAGGCCTTCGATGAAGAGGTTGTCGAGTTCGACAAAGCAGCCGTACTTGGTCACGCTGAGGATCATGGCGTCGAAGTCGTCGCCGAGGCGGTCCTGCATGAATTTGACCTTCTTCCACTCCATCAGCTCGCGCTCGGCATCTTCGGCGCGGCGCTCCGCCTGGCTTGATTCATAGGCAATGCCGGCCAGCTCGACTTCGCTGAGCGGGGCAGCCTCGTGCGCGATCTCTTCGGATGCCGCGAAGCCTTGCCTCTGCCGCGGCGGATCTGCTTCGCGAGTACTCCCATGCCGCTCTCCCCGGAGGCAAGGACCGCCTTGGCGATGCGGTGAACGATGAGGTCCGGATAGCGGCGGATGGGCGAGGTGAAGTGGGTGTAACAAGGCGCGGCCAAGGCGAAGTGGCCCTCGTTCTTCTCGCTGTAGCGCGCCTGGCGCAGGGAACGCAGCATGAGATGGGCGAGGATGCGCTCCTCCGGCTTGCCCGCGATCTTGAGCGCCAGCTGCTGATACATGCGCGGGGTCACGGCGATATCTTCCGGGATCTCATACTGGCGGGGCTGGTGGCCCTGGCCCGGCCGCGCGGCCTCTCTGCTCGCGGCGTTCCGACTTCATGGTCATGCGCTTCACCGGCAATGGACCCAGGCCAAGCGAGTAGCCAAAACCGGCAGCCACGGTTTCAAATTCCACCACGCGGCGCGGCTCCGGCTTTTCGTGAATTCGATACAGCGACGGTACGTCGAGGTTCTGCAGCCAGGAGGCGACGCACTCGTTGGCCGAGAGCATGAATTCTTCGATCAGGCGGTTGGCCCAGCTGCGCTCGGAGCGAACGATGCTCTGCATGGCGCCCTGGGAATCGAACTCGATGACCGGCTCGGGCAGATCGAAGTCGATCGAGCCGCGGCGCTGGCGCTTCCGGTTGCAGCAGGCGCGCCAGCTCATACATCCGTTCGAATTCCGGAACCAGCGGAGCGAATTGCTCGCGTGCGTTCTCGATCGCCGCTGATGACGGCGTGCACCTGGGTGTAGGTCATGCGGCGCACCGAGCGGATGACGCCCTGGGTCACCTCGTAGCTGCGAATCTCGCCTTCCGGATCGATCATCATGATGCAGGAGAGAACCAGGCGGTCCTCCCCCGGACGCAGGCTGCAGATATCGCTGGAAAGCTCCTGCGGCAGCATGGGGACGGCGCGATCGGGAAAATAAACGGAGGTGCCGCGCAAGCGCGCTTCGAGATCGAGCGCCGAACCGGGCGGTCACATACTGGGCGACATCGGCGATGTGGACCTGCAACTCCCAGACTGCGCCGCCGTGCTGGCGGACGAAGACGGCGTCGTCGAAGTCCTTGGCCGTCTCGCCGTCGATGGTAACGATCGGCAGGTCGCGAAAATCGCGGCGGCGGGCGACTTCCTCCTCGATCCAGGTGAGCGGCGGCGCGCGCCTCGTCGAGAACATTGGGCGGGAAAACATGGGGCAGATGATGCTTGCGGATGACGATTTCGACGTCGACGCCGAAATCGTCTTCCCGGCCCAGGACCTCGATGACGCGGCCGCGGGCGGCACGGGAGGGCGTGGGCCAGTCGGTGATCTCCACGTCCACCACCATGCCCTCCAGACCCGGAGGCGTCTCGAGACGCTGCGGTGCGGACTGCCCTGATATCTCTCACTAACGACGCGATGCGGAGTTCCGCCGCCCGTCGCCGGCGCTTGCTCCAGACCGAAGGGGATGAGGATGGGCTGGGTCATCCGCTCATCGAGGGGCGTCACCGTATTGCCCTGCGCGTGCTCGTGAAGCGCATAATGGAAGATGCCCACGACGGTGGGGTTGCGCCGGCTGAGGACCCTGGCGATGCGCCCGCTGCGCCGGCCGTCGGCCCGGGGCGGAGCCAGTTCCACCAGCACCTGGTCGCCCTGCATGGCGCCGTTCATCTCGTTGGGAGGAATAAAGATGTCGTCATCGCCGCCGGCCTGGCGGGTCTCCGGCCGCACGAAGCCAAAGCCGTCGCGATGCACATCCAAACGGCCGGCGACGAGGTTGTTGCGAGCGGCGGCCTGGGGCAGCGCCCAGTGATCGCGGTCAGATTTGACCAGTTCGCCCCGCGCGGTCATGCGGTCGAGCTGCTCGACCAGCATGCGGCGTTCGCGCCCGCCGCCCAGGCCCAGTTCGCGAACCAGTTGCTTGTAGCCGGCGCGCTGGCCGGCAGAACGTTCAATACGGTGGAGGAGTTCGCGGTCGGTCATCCCAGGTACATGTTTGCAGATTGAGCAGCCGCAAGGCCATGTCTTTGTTGATACTAATGGGTCAGGCCCCCCGGAACCCTGAAAGATTCGGAATGGGGGATTTCAATTTTGCGCCAAGCGTGGTTAAGATGCAGAGAAGAGCAAGGATTGCGCGGCTTGCACGGTTTTAGCCGGGCAGGCAAAGTGAGAAGGAAACGAACAGCTCCGCCTGATTTGCCCTGAAATGCGGAAATGAATTCCGCAGGGTTGTTTCGGGGGCCTGTATCCAGAAGTAAACGAAAGGAAGTACAAGAGAGATGTGGAAACCGAACCAGCCGGGAAGTCCCTCGACGTCCCCTAGCACGGAGCCGACGCGTCCGTCCGTACCCGCGACCGCAAGCCACGAATCAACCACCACGCGCACTTCCAGCACCTCCCCCGCATCGCCGGCAGCCGCCGATCAGGCCACGATTGGCAAGAGCCTGGTAGTCAAGGGCGAAGTGACGGGTTCCGAGTCGTTGTACATCGACGGCAAGGTCGAGGGCGCCATCAACCTACCTGGCAACCGGGTCACGGTTGGCCGCAATGGACAGGTGTCCGCGAATATCTCTGCCCGTGAAGTGGTGGTTCTGGGCAAGGTGCGCGGCAACATCAATGCCAGCGACCGGGTGGACATCCGCAGCGAAGGTTCCTTGACCGGGGATGTGATTGCACAGCGCATCAGCATTGAAGATGGAGCCTTCTTCAAGGGCGGCATCGACATCCGCAAGCCGGGCCAGGGAAAAGAAGGCGTGCCGGCTGCTGCGATCTCCAACGCCGAGCAAAAGGCCGCTGTCGCCGTTCAGGCGTAGGCCAAGCACTGAGAGCACGGGCAGCGCCGGCCCTGCGCCGGTGCTGCCCGTGTTGTGTCTGCGACGGCCCTGGTGCTCGTCCAGCGAGCCGTGACTCACCCGAATTACCGTTTTCGGGCTGAGACAGCGGACGGAAATCTTCCCCACATGCCATTCCCAAACTGGCTTTCACTAGATCTCACGATCATGAAGTCTGGTAAAGGCCACTTAGGGCCTGCGCCGTTGGCTGTCCTCGCACCCGGAGCGGTGCAAAAGCCGTTTTGCCGTCGCCGTGATTACCTATGTTTTTTCGTGCACGAGGTGGTGGAGCGGTTGGACTTGAGGCGGTGGTTTACATCGAGGAAGGTGGTCGGCTGTATCACCCGTCGATGATGCTGAAGGTGTCGCTCTATGGGTATGGGCTGGGCATGAACGAGTTCGCGGCGGTTGGAGCAGCGGATAGGATGAAGGAAGGCCGATGCGTTTCGGGGCCGAAAGAAGCAGGCCCGTAGGGGCCGGAAGCCAAACGTGAGCCCAGTCCGGCAGGGCTGGGTATCAGGGGGAACCCCAACATCGCGGAGCGCCAGAGGCGCGGCACTCGATTCATCCCAACACGTATTGGGGTGGGAGGATACACCAGCCTTTTTCAACAGTGCCAGGAACTCCTGCCCGAACCTCACCCACGAGCCGGGGGAGTCACAAGCACAAGAGGATCTGACCGGTTCCTTTTTTAACGCAGGAAACGCGCGCTTAACTGGCGAGGGACAGCCGAGCCGGTGAGTTGCAGGGATGCTCCGGCGACGGCCAGCCACACCGCAGTGCCCGCAGCGAGGACAATGACATCAGCGATTCGGCCGGTGGCCGGCAGCAGATGGCGCACACCGTAGAGCCCCGCCAGGCTTACCAGGGTTGCGATCACAGCCCGACCGAGTTCCGCGTGTTCCAGCCCGGAGAGGCGAACCATCTTGCGGTGATGGAGCATGATGGCGAGTGCTCCCGTCTGCAGCAGTATCGCGATGTCGGACGCAAAGGAGAGGCCGATGGCTCCGGCAGCATGGTAGAGCAGCCAGTAGACGGGCAGCGAGGCCAGGGTCACGATCACGCCCGCAGCCATGGGTGCGAAGGTATTGCCGGCGGCATAGAAAGCCCGCGCATAGATAGCCTGTGCGGTCCAAAGAAAAAGTGAAATGGCAAAGATAGTGAAGTAGCGCGCGGTCTCGACGGCATCGCCGTGATGGAAGGATCCGCCACGGAAGACGAGGTCTACTGCGGGATAACCTAAGCCAATCATCCAGGCAGAGAGAAGGAAAGAAAAGGCGATGATGCGCGAGACCGATCCGTTGACGGCCGCGGCAAAGTCGCCGAGGCGGCCCTGGCTGAAAAGCGAAGCGAAGAAGGGCAGCGACGCGGCGCCGGCTGCCTGACCGAGGACTGCCATGGGAGCGGTGAAGAGACTCTTGGCATAAGTCAAACGCGAGATCTGGCCGTGGGTGCCGGACGCGAAGTAGTTGAGGATCCATTTGTCGGCAGTGACCACCGTGACGCCCAACATGAGGGGAAGCGAAAGCCGAATCCATTCGCGCAATCCCGGGTGCGCAAGGTCGAAGCGGAGACGAAGACGCATTCCGACGCGGTGCGCGCCCCAAAAATTCAGCGCCAGATAACCCAGGAAGGCTCCGGCGACCACACCTACCGCCAAAGAAGAAACGCCCATCGACTTGGCCCAAAAAACCCCGCCAAGAATGATCGCCACGTTATAAACCAGGGGAGAAATCGCCTGGTAGGTGAACACCTTGCGGACCAGCAGGACCGACCCGAAGACGCCGCCAACAAAGAAGAAGAGCGGCTGGGGAAGCATGATACGCGTCATGCGAACGCAGAGCGCAGCCTCCTCCGGTGTGAACTTGGGCATGAAAATCCGTACGTACAACGGCGCGAATATTGCCCCAAGCACCATCGCCAAACCCAGAACGCAAACCATCACCGTGAGGATGACCGACAGCGCTCGCTCCCCTTCGGCCTCATTGCCGCTTTCGCGATAGCGGCTCAGGATGGCAATAAAGGCGATCGACGCTGTGCCGCCGACCAGAAAGTAAGCGATCATGTCCGGCAACTGGAAGGCCGCATTGTAAGCATCGGTAGCCACGCTGGCGCCGAAGAGATAGGCAATATATTTGGAGCGTACCAGCCCGATGACGCCGGAGAGAAAGGTGGAAACCATCAGCAGGATGGTTGCCGAGAAGACGGAATGGCGATGCGTGGGACGCAACAACGCCAAGGCCCGCTTCCACGCCGGCCTGCTCTCCGCTGGGGTCGCGGCCGGCGGTACGGCCAGAGGCTGATTCAAGTCCTTCATCTGCTGGCCTGATTCTAGACGTTCTGCCTCTCGTAGCGTTTTTCGCCTCACGTTCTGTGTCAGTCCAAACCCACCGGACCAGCGCAGGTCCGTGCCGAAAAATGTGGATGGCATGTTGCAACCGGCAGTCCGTCTTCCCTAGGAGGGACCACCGCACTGCGTGGCCGCGAGCAAACCGCTTGACCCGAGATTAGACCGTGGGGTGCACCGCCGAGTGGAAGACAGGTCACCCGCTCGAGTCAGGATGCCACTGATCGCGAACCGCCGATCCACGAATCACAGTTGCCGGACCGTGGTTGTCGATGTGCGGGCTGGGGCATCGTCTTGCTCGGGTAACCCCGCGGGATTGCAGGTAGGCCCGCCGATTGTTTGTTCTCCCAAGGTCGCGGTTAGTCGCTGGCCCCTGATCTCATAAGCAAATGAATCTGTCACGTTCCGGTCGATGCGACCCAGCTTTAGTGGCCAAGGAAGGCTGGAAGTCTCTCCTTGAGTAAGTCCTCGCGTTCCCAGTGATCAAATTCATCGATGCGGTCCTTCAGGCTGGTATGAATATGGTCGCCCATCACGCGCATGGCGCGTTCAGCGTCTCGGGCGGCGACAGCCTGTAGCAGCTCGGAATGATGTTGGTAGGTATACTCCAGCTCCGTGCCCGGGGCACGGCTACGTGTTGCGAAGATCCTGATCAGTAAGCGTGTGTCGTTGACAACTTTCGAGATGCGGGAATTATCGGCCATCCGAATCAGGAGTGTATGAAAGCCCATGTCGCTCCTAATAAATTGTTGAAGTTGGGATGCATTCAGGGTCTCCCGCCCGGACCGATCCAGGTCTCTTTTCAGAGCCAGGATCTCATCGGTCAGGATCCGGAGCCGATCCAGATCCGCCGTGGGGGCGGGTTGACGCGCCGCCTTCCCCACGGCGAAAACCTCGAGCGCTTCCCGCAATTCGAACAGATCGATAATGTCCTGCCGTCCGAATTGGACGACGACTGCGCCGCGATTAGGAGTTTGCTCCAAGAGCCCTTCGGCAACCAACTGTCCTAGGGCCTCTCTGATTGGTGTGCGGCTGCTGCCGAGTTCCTTCGCAATCGCAAGTTCGGAAACAGCCTTTCCCGCCTGCAATTCGCGCGAAACAATCTTTTGCTGAATATGTAGATAGGCTTGTTCCCGCATCAGGGATTCCTGGCCATAGGAGCGAGTCACACTCTTTCTGATCATGTCCCGATTATACCAACGGTCAGCGCATAACACCTTCGGTGGACAACAAGTACACAGCTGGCGATGCACGCTCGCGGGCAAAGACGGATCAGCTCGCTTTGCCGAAGGGCCACGGGTTCTCACGTTTCGAACGGAGGTGAACTGCGCGGCGCAGCCAGTACCGCCCCGCGGCCCCCGCCGACGGAACACCTTTTCGGCCCTGTTCGGGGCTCATATCCATGCCGGACTATCGGACCTCCCCTGGGGCAGTTCTACGCTCTCTGGCGATGTCCGCGTCGACGAGCCTTCGTGGATCTTTCCGAGGGCGGTGAAGGGTTGAGATCCGGGCACGATGGGCGGGCGAAGCGGCCAAGGTCATGGCTGGGGTTGACAAATTAGACTAAGATGCATACACATTGTGTTTCACAGTAGACCATGGTATATTCCTCCGCCTGAGAGAAATGATTCAGAATAAGAGGCGCTATGAGATGAAACGAGAAGCCATGAAACTAGGTTTCGCGCTGCTGGCTGCCATTGTGTTACCCCTAAACGGAAACTGTCAGTTGGCTCCTGCTCATGTACCCATTGCGCAGCGGATCTATCATACCGATTTGAGCAACATCACGCCTGCGCACTCCCACGGCAGTGTCGGGTTGAGGAAATGCCAACTCCTGGTGCCAGCCGGCGCGCTGGACGTGAATCTGATCTTCATCAACCGTTGCCAGATGCAGCCGGGCGGCGGTGTGGCCGAACATTTTCACAACACTGTGGAAGAAATGTTCACGATCCTGAATGGGGAAGCGGAGTTCACGATCGATAGCCATACGTCGCTCGTGAAAGGGCCGGCCGGCGCGCCGCAGCGGCTTGGGCACTCTCACGCGGTGTACAACCCGACTAACGAGCTGGTCGATTACATAAACATCGACATCTCCGCCACCAAAGGGCATTACGATGCGGAAAACCTCGGGGACTCGCGCGACAAGGTTACGCAGAAGGATGAGATTCCCCAGTTCACGGTAATGAGGCTCGACAAGGCGTTGCTCAAGCCGGTGACGAGCTATCACGGCGGGCAAGGTACAGTGCGCTATCGTCGCGCGCTAGATCCGGATGAGTTTTTGACCAACTGGGCTTACATGGATCATCTCCTCATTCCCGCCGGCGCGTCTGAGGGACTGCATTACCACACAGGCGTCGAAGAGATCTACTACGTAATGGATGGCGACGGCCAACTTCAGCTGGATGGCGAGATTGCCCCGATCCACAAGGGGGATGCTGTGGCAGTCCGATTCAATGAGCCGCACGGCTTCGTGAACAACGGATCGGCGGATCTCGAACTCATGATTATCGGCGTTTCCGCCCAGAAGGACCTGCTCGACACGGAACTGGGTTCGCCACATTCTGACCACTGATGAAAGATCGGATCAAATATTGGAAAAATTCATGAGAGTAGGAAGATCCATGAAAATCGGAAATGCGATCAAGATATGTTTGGTCCTGCTGGCTGCCGCAGCGGCGCCTCTAACCGGAAACTCCCAAGCGGCTCCTCCTCATCCGCCCCTTGCGCAAAGGATCGGGCACACGGATCTGAGCAAAGTCGAGCCTGCTCATTCCCATGGGAGCGTCGGCTTGCGCAAGTGCCAGACGCTGGTGGCCGGCGGCGTGATGGATGTGAACCTGAACTTTCTCTTTCGCTGCCAGATGCAGCCCGGCGGCGGCGTGGCGGAACACTTTCACAACACGGTCGAAGAGATGTTCACCATCCTCGATGGGGAGGCGGAGTTCACGGTTGATAGCCACACCTCGCTGGTGAAAGGGCCTGCGGGAGCGCCCCAGCGCAAGGGTCACTCGCACGCAATTTACAACCCGACCAACGAGCTGGTCGATTACCTGAATATCAACGTATCCATGGTCAAGGGTCATTATGATGCGTTCAACCTGGGGACTCGCGCGACAAGGTGACGCACGAAAGATGAAATCCCGCAGTTCATGCTGATGAGGCTGGACAAGACGTTGCTGCAGCCGATGGCGAACTATCGCGGTGGGCAAGGTACTGTGAAATATCGGCGCGCGCTCGATTCGGATACATTCGAGACCAACTGGGCCTACGTGGATCATCTCCTGATTCCGCCCGGAGCATCGGAGGGGCTGCATTACCACGCCGGCGTCGAAGAGATCTATTACGTGATGGATGGTGGTGGCCAGGTTCGAGTGAATGACGAGACCGAGCCGATCAAAAAAGGGGATGCCGTGCCGATCTTCTTCCGCGAGCCGCACTCCTTCACCAACAACGGATCCTCCGATCTCGAGCTTATGATTATCGGTATCTCCGCTGTGAAGGACGCGCTCGACACGGAGCTGGGCACCGCAGTCAACCGGGAAGATATTGAGAACGTCAAGTTCACTCCCTCAAGCGGATGAATCGGCAACGGCAGCTCGGCGCAGCATTCCTTTTGCGCCCCGGTTACGATTGGTTGGAACCTCCGCTCTCTTTCTCAGCAGCCTGGAGTATGTTGCCAGCGCGATCGGTCATGCGTTGCTCCCCGACGGCCGCAGCTGTCAGCGCGCTCTGAAGTGTGTGGGTCTCAGGAAGAGAGAATATTGTATGAACGCCAGAATATTGGTCTTCGCCACGCCACTATTGTTATTGACGTCCGCTTGTTCCACGGCGCCAGCGCCAGCACCCTCTCCGGCGCAGCCAGCCCCGGCCGCTGCGGAAAGCGTCCTTCGGCTCGATCCGGCCATTGACGGGCTCATTCCAAAGGATACTCAGATTGAAAAAATCGCCGGTGGATTCACGTTTACTGAGGGACCTGTTTGGCGTCCCGAGGGCAACCTCTGGTTTAGCGACGTAATCGGCGACGAGGTCCGGCAATGGTCGCCCGACGGTAAAGTCATCGGGATCCTGCACCCCGGTGGTTTCGATCCTGACTTACGGGGCGGCCGGGGGCTCTACGGCCCGAACGCCATGGTCTTAGATAAGGATGGTGCGGTGCTGCTTTGCGAGCACGCCAATCGCCGAATTGTCCGGGTTACAAAGGACATGCTGATCAGTACCCTGGTAGACCGGTATGAAGGGAAGCGCCTCAATAGCCCGAATGACCTGGTGTTTCGATCCGACGGGTCTCTCTATTTCACGGATCCTCCCTACGGATTAGCCGGAGAAGACAGCGACCCGGCAAAAGAGTTGCCATTCAATGGTGTTTTCCGGCTGGCGCAGGGCAAACTGCAAGTTGTTATCAAGGACTTGACGCGGCCAAACGGAATCGCGTTCTCACCGGATGCAAAGACGCTTTATATCTCAAATTCAGACCCGAAGCGCAAGATTTGGATGCGCTATGACGTGGCCGCTGACGGAACAGCTAAGAATGGTCAGCTGTTCGCGGATGCCACTGATGATAAAGGAAGCGGTAACCCGGACGGGATGAAGCTCGATTCGCAAGGAAATATCTACGGGGCAGGTCCGGGAGGACTTTGGGTTTCTCTCCGTCTGGAAAACACCTGGGTACGGTCAAGGTGCCGGAGATCGTATCCAATTGTGTTTGGGGGGATGACGGCAGATCCCTCTACATCACTGCCCGTACCAGTCTGTATCGGATCAAGCTGTCGGTAGCCGGTGAGAAGGTCCTGAATCAGTAAGTCAAGCGAGAAGGAGAGGCCAATGAAGCGCAGAACCTGTCTACAAGCGATGCTGGCGGTAGCCGGTATGGCTGTGATTCCTGCCGTAGCCGATACGGTTGCGAACCCTCCTGCAGGCCAGGGGCGTCCCATCCAATTGCACTTAGACCTCGCGGTGGACCCGGCCAAAGAGGAGGAGATGCTTCATTTTTTTGAGACCAGCTTCCGTCCTGCCGCAGCCAAACAGCCTGGATATATTGATCTAAACATGCTGAAGCTGAGCTCCACCTTGCGTGGCCCTGCTCCCCCGGGAAGCAACTACCAGTTCATCATGACCTTTACCAGCGAAGAGTTGCGGCAGGAGTGGACATCGACGGAAATTCACAAGAAGCTCTGGCCGACGATCGAGAGCACTTTGACTTCAAAGGATTACAGCCGTTTGCTGTACGAGGTGTACTAAGGCTCATTCCATCTGGACCGCGGCCCACCAAAGTGGTCCCTCGATTGGAGGCTGGGCCGCTCTATAGCCCGCTATAACCTCCGACGCGGAAGCACCAGCTACAAGAGCATGAAATTTCCTAGGGAAACTAGAGGGGCTGCGTATGACACGCCCGAGCATCGCAGTAGCAGCGCCGACAGAGCGTAATGAGCGATGGCTGGTCGTTGCGCTCCTCGCCGTGGGCGTGATCATTGCCTACGCGAACCGCATCAATCTGTCTTCCGCGCTCCCTGAAATTCGGAGGAGTTTCCCGATGTCGTCGGAGGCGTCGGGAATCCTGTTGTCGGCCTTTTTCTGGGCGTATACCGTACTGCAAACGCCGGCCGGATGGATGGTCGACCGCTTTGGCGTGAAGTGGCCCTATGCCGCCGGGCTCTTCTTGTGGAGTGCTGTTTCGGCTGCGACAGCGCTGGTGAACTCGCTCGGCGGCCTGATTGCTGCGCGGATACTACTGGGGATCGGCGAGGCGATCGTTACTCCTGCAAGCATGCACTATATCCGCAAAAATTTCGCCGAGCATGAGCGCGGTCTGCCGATCGGCATTTTTATGTCGGGGACCAAGTACGGCCCGGCAATCGGGGCACTGACTCACGGCCTATCTTGTTCTGGGGTACGGGTGGAGATGGATGTTTGTGCTGAACGGAGCCCTCTGCTTGCTCTGGCTGGTTCCATGGCTGCTCTTTGTCAAGAACGACGGCAGCGGCGCGTCGGTGCCAGGAAAGACCAGCGTCACGGGAATGGCGTCTTGGCGCGCCATTCTCAGCACGCCAGTGATGTGGGGCACCTGCATCACCACGTTTTGCTATATGTACTTCGTTTATTTTTGCATGACGTGGATGCCAACCTATTTCAAGGAGCGGTACGGCCTGTCATTGACAGCATCGGGTTGGTTCACTTTCATGTCCTTCGGAGGAATGGCTACGATCGCGATCCTGTCAGGCTGGGCTGCCGACCGGCTCATTGCCCGCGGGCGCAACCCCGTCACGGTACGAAAGGGGTTCACGATGGTAGGATTCGCGCTCGCCTTCAGCGAGATTTTCGGAGCCTTTTCGAGCTCGACTGCGATGGCTCTTTTCCTGGCGGTGTTTTCACTGACGGGACTTGGTCTCGCCACGGCGAACTATTGGGCTCTGACCCAGACGTTGACACCCGCCAGTGCCTCTGCCCGTGTGGCCGCCGTGCAGAACACCGCTGCGAACCTAGCGGGCATCGCGGCCCCATGGATTACGGGGGTTCTCGTGCAGAAAACAGGAAGCTTCAACGCGCCACTAATGGCCATTGGCTTCTGGCTGGTTGTGGGAATCGGTTGCTATCTGTTCCTCGTCAGGGAAGGATACGCATTACGATAGGGAGGACTCGCTCCAAACCTTGCAATCACCCAAGACAGGCGTCATGCCAGTGTTTGAGCGGGCCGGTAGTTGTGCTCTCGAAGTTTTCCGATAATTCTCCACTGCCGCCAAGAACTAATAAACCGTCGATACCTCCTGCAATGAGGAACTCGATGATCCTTCGCCACGAAGCATAGTCAATTCGTTTCATCCGCACGGAATGGAGACACAACCGCGTAATAATTCCGCCAGGGATCTCTGCTCATAAGGCCACCATAGGCGCGCGTGTTGGAACCAGTCAACGACAGTTTGGCTGGGTTCACGGAGTTTACACGGGGACTGTTTCTCCAAACGCCAGCTCCCCGCGCCATCTATCTAGAGGTTTTGCCCCGGCTCCGGCTATTATTCACCACGCATACAGCTTGCATTTGACAGTAGACTGTACTATCCTTCTCGGCTGTCAACGCTTCAGATGGTTGGTGCGCACCAAAAATTCAAGGTGGCCAAGGCCGTGCGCTGAGAAACCTAGGGAGGATTGAATGTCACTCTTATTAAAAAGACTTTGTTTCACAACGGCGACTTCCGTAGCCACGATATTGTTGATTTGCTCGCGATGCTCCGCGCAGGTCGCATCCGCCGAATTGAGCGGGAACGTGCTGGATGCTACCGGCGCCGCATTCCCAATGCGACCGTAACGGCCACCAACGTCGCCACCCTATCTCCCACAGACCGTCAGCGGGAAGAGCGGAGACTATGTGATCACCGAGCTTCCCCCGGGGAACTACACCCTGACCGCGGAAGCGCCGGGTTTCGCAAGCTCGAGCAGACCGGCGTGAGTCTCCAGATCAACCAGCAGGCTCGTGTGGATCTGGCGCTGGAGGTAGGTCAGACGGCCGAAACGGTGCAGGTGACTGGCCATCCCCCGCTCCTCGAAGCCGAGTCTTCTTCTGTAGGAACCGTGATCAACCAACAGTTAGTGAATGAGTTGCCACTGAACGGCCGCAACTTCGTCCAGCTGGCGACGCTCAGTCCCGGAGTGAACGGCGTGGGAGAGTCCGCCTCTGGAACCATCATGGGCGGCACACGGCCGGACGACCGCCGCGCCGGCTACGAGATCTTCTCCAACGGCAACCGCGAAGGCGACAATAACTTTCTTTATGACGGCATGGATAACAACGAGCGGCTCACGCTTTCCGTCACCCTTCGCCCCGCAGTGGATGCGGTGCGCGAGTTCAAGATCCAGACCAACCTCTACAGCGCCGACGTCGGCCGCAACTCCGGCGCGGTGATTGATGTCATCACCAAATCGGGGACCAACCAGTTGCACGGCAGCCTGTTCGAGTTCTTGCGCAACTCGGATGTGGATGCACGCACCTACTTCAACACGGTGGGCACCACTTTCCCCACCTTCCGCTTGAATCAATTTGGCGGCTCTTTGGGCGGACCCGTGGTCATCCCCAAGGTCTACCACGGCAAAGATAAAACCTTCTTTTTCGTCGACTACGAAGGCTTCCGCAGCAGCACGCAGATATTCGAGCGGGGCAACATCCCTACCCTGCGCATGCGGGCAGGCAGATTTCGGCGAGCTCCTGCCGAAGCACGCTCATTTATGACCCTTGACCACCGTTCCGAATCCCGCTTAACCGGGCAGTTTCCTTCGCACCCCGTTCCCCAACAACTCATTCCGGCTTCCCGCTTTGATCCCATCGCCTACAAGATGATCAACGCTTACCCCACCCGACCAGCACCGCCCGGCTCAACAACTACGCCGCGGCGGATTCAAGCCGCAGGACTAGGATCAGGGAGATGTCCGGGTCGACGAACAGATCACGGCCAAGGATTCCATCTTCGCGCGCTGGTCGATCCAGAACACTACCACCATTTCCCCCAGCACCTATGCCGCAGATCCACGATCCCCGGGATCTCGACGCCGGTGAGTCTCAGCGATGAGGCGTCCTTTGCCGGAACCTCATTCCAGCCCACCCAGCATGTGGCCACAAGTTATGTGCGCGTCTTCACTCCGACGCTGGTGAACGACTTCCGTGTTGGTTTCAACCGCTATCGCCTGGACTACGTGCCCATCAATTTTGCCCCCGCGGGCAGGCTCGGCAACGAACTCGGCGTTCCGAATTCGAATGTCACTCCGCGCGAGCAAAACCTGCCGATCTTTTCGCCGTCCACTTATCTCGGTGTCGGCCAGACCCGCTCTCTGCCGCTCTATCGCCGGGAGAACACCTTTGAGGAGCTCGACAATCTGACCTGGACCAAGGGCTTACACACGTTCAAGATTGGCGCTGACTTCCGGCGGCGGCAGATTGACGATCTACCAGACCAACGAGGGCAATGGCCGCTTCAATTTTTCCGCCGCGTTTACCGATTCGCGGAATCCGGCCGGCAAAGGTGGCGATGCCGCGGCGAGCTTTATTCTTGGCTTCCCGACCCTGGACGCACACGACTACAACTATCAATTTCCGGGGATACGGCTCAACGAGGCTGGCATGTACTTTGCCGATGACTGGCGAGCCACCAAGAACCTGACCCTGAACTATGGCCTGCGCTGGGATTACTTCAGCCCAGCCCGATGAAGTGTTTAACCGCTGGTCCAATTTCGACGTTGCTACGGGCGCGTACCTTGTCGCAGGCGTGAACGGGGTCAATAGAACGCTGGCGTACTAAAGTATTGGCCGAACTTTGGCCCGCGCTTCGGCTTTGCTTACCAGATGCTGCCGCACACCGTGTTTCGCGGTGGCGTCGGCCTCTTTTACAACGCTTCCGGCAGCGAGGCCGGCAACATGCGCCTGGCCCGCAATCTTCCCTTCGGCTTGACCTACCAAATCTCGCCCGGAGACGTCACGGTGGGGCCGACAGTGAGCGAGGGCTTTCCACCTCTGCAACCGATCATCATTCCCCCGACTCCGAACGGAGTAGGTTACGGGGTAGCCCCGAACTTCCGTCCTTCCTACGCCGAGCAGTTCAACTGGGGTGTGGAACAGGAGATTGTTCCGTTGGAGATGGTGTTGAAGTTCGTCGGAGTCGGCAACCTGGGCCGTCACTTACAAGACACCTGGAACGCCAACCAGCCGATACCCGGGTCGACCTCGACGGTGTCGCGGCGCCCGCTTTACGCCATAGATCCAGCTCAGAGCGATGTGAACTACTACATATCCGATGGCTTCGCCGAATATTTTGCCTTCCAGTTCACTGCCGACAAACGCTTGAGCCACGGGGTGAGCGCGCTGCTCGGTTACGCCTATTCTCATGCCATCGACGATGTGCCGCTGGAATTCGGCGGCGGCGATGCCGGGCCCAATCCCCAGGATCCCCGGTTCCCGCACGAGGTCAGCAACTCAATCATCGACCAGCGCCAGCGTCTGACGCTCAGCTATCTATGGGCATTGCCTTTCGGCAAGGGACAAAAGTTTTCAATAACGGCAAAGATAGTGAATTTCGTTTCTGGGCGGCTGGCAGACCAACGGGATTCTGTTCACGCAGAGCGGCCTTGGTTCTCGCCGGTTCTGCAGACATCTACGACGAACACGGGTACATCGAGCCGTCCTAACATCATTGGTCCTGTCGTCTACCCAAAACTCTCCTGCACTGGTTCAGCCCATCGGCGTTTAGCACTCCGGCGCCGTACACCTACGGCGATGCGGGCCGCAACTCGCTGCTCGGTCCGGGGCGGACAAACTTTGACACATCTCTCTTTAAGACCTTCCCGATTCATGAACAGATGCTCTTCCAGTTCCGTGTGGAAGCGTTTAACGTCTTCAACCATCCGCAGTTTGGGTATCCGAATCAGACCGTCGGAAATCCGCAGGTGGGTCAGATTACGTCGATTGTCGGCAACGCTCGTAACTTGCAGGCCTCGCTCCGGCTCCAGTTCTAGCCAATGGATGCGACTGCGAAGAATGCATACCCCTGTCAGGGGGGATGTATTTCTTCGCGAGCAACCACGGGAACACAGTCACAACGGCCAAGCAATGAGGATGGACCATGATGCTTAGGTCAGAAACGCATAAGATGCCGACGGGTAGCTTCGCTGCTCCGCTCTTTTTGGCGCACTCGTGGCGGGCCTGCCCGGGCCCGCGCAGCCAAACGCGACCTGCAGATTTACTTCATCGATGTCGAGGGTGGCCAATCCACCCTCTTTGTAACCCCGACAGGGCAGTCTCTGCTCATCGACACAGGATGGCCGGACAACGAGGCCGCTGGCCGCGATGCGGACCGGATTCTTGCGGCAGCCAAGAGCGCGGGCATCAGCAAAATTGACTACGTTTGTTGACCCACTATCACGATGACCACAGCGGCGGCATACCCCAGTTGGTCGACAAGATCCCTGTGGGAACCTTCATCGATCACGGGGCCAACATCGATACCAAGCCCGGGGAACCACGGAGAAAATCTACGCGGCCTACCAGCAGGTGCTGGCCACGGGAAAGTACAAGCACATGGTCGCGCATCCGGGCGATGTGCTGCCCATTACCGGCATGAAGGTCACGGTCATCAGCAGCGACGGCAACGTGATCGACCATCCTTTGCCGGGCGGCGGGGAGACCAATCAATACTGCAGCACGCCGGAAACCAAGCCCACGGACCGCAGCGAAAATTCGCATTCGCTGGGCGTGCTGATCAACTTCGGCAAACTCAAAATCCTCGATCTCGGCGATCTCACCTGGGACAAGGAAATGATGTTCATGTGCCCGGTGAATCGGCTGGGAAGCGTCGACATCCTGGTGGTCTCGCATCATGGCCTGAACCCGAGCTCCAGTCATGCTTTGATCAGATGGCATTCACCCCCGGGTGGCGATCATGAACAACGCAGCGACCAAAGGAGGAGCGCCGCAGGTGATCGATAGATCCTGCAAGTCTCCCGGGCTGGAAACTCTATGGCAGCTTCATTACTCGGAGAAAGGAGGCGCGGAGCACAATACGGCCGCCGAATACATCGCCAATCCCCAGGGCGCCGATCCGGGGAACTATTTTGTCCTGACCGCGAGCCCGAAGGGCAGCTTCACGGTGTACAACTCAGGGAATAAGCAAGCAAGGATTATGCGGCCAAGTAGGCTTTTCCGTGCAGCGTGCTCCGCACAGATGGAGCACGTTGCACGCAGTTTGTCCGTTCCGTTTGTTCGTTAGGGGGTTGCAGATAACCCGCCTTGCAGTCTTAACAGGGTCGTTATGGAAGGGCTGACAACGTCGGCCTCGGCGGTTTTCTCGCGATACAGATTCGGCATGTCTGTGCGTTTTCGGCACAGCCAGGGTTTTGTGCTGCAAAGAGCAACCCTAGCAAGGAGAATCCGCATGAGATACAAAGCCGTTCTTAGCTACCTCCTAGCCCTCTCTGCACTTTCAATACAAGGACGCGCTGCTCAAACAGAAGAGCAGCATCGTCTCACCGGGCGCTGGGACGTAAAAGCTGACATATACAGCACTCCGGTCTATCTTCGTCTGGAGTTAGCCCAACAGGGGGAAAAACTCACCGGCACCTCAAACGGGGATAAGCTCGAAGGCTCCGTCAACGGAAGTTCCATTCACGTTCTAGTGAAGCCGTCATCGCTGATGAAGGACGGAGAGATCGGCACGGAAGAACTCAAAGGTACCTTCCAGAGCGGTATCATCTCCGGCACCCTGGTCTGGACGGAAGCAGACAACCCGACACATCCGACCTCAGTGCGATTTACTGCAACACCGGCTCTCTTGCGACGCAAAGGACCATTGCAGCGCTATGGGTTCACGCCAACTGTTTTCTACCGGCAGTTCTCCGCTTTGAACAAACCGGTCCTGACTGTTTCACCCGGTGACACCATCCACACCACGACACTAGACGCCCTTGGCGTCGACGCTGGGGGTGTTAGACGCGCTATGCGCGGAAATCCGCAAACCGGCCCTTTCTACGTTGCAACGGCGATGCCCGGAGACACGCTCGTAGTCCATCTCAAGCGCCTGCGTCTCAACCGCGATTGGGCCATCAGCACTGACGGCATTGTTAGCCGCGGCCTGAACCGCGGTCTCGCGAGCCAAATGAAAGACGGAGGCAAACTGGTTCGCTGGCATCTCGACCTCGCAAAAGGCGTGGCGTCTCCCGAAAAGCCAGGAGAACATCTGGCGCACTATTCGGTCCCGCTTCGCCCCATGCTCGGAGGTATCGGCGTGGCTCCAAGTCCGTCGCAAGCCGCTCCCGATACCCGCGACTCCGGGAGTTGGGGCGGCAACATGGATTTCAATGAAAACGTCGAAGGTGCAACAGTATACCTACCGGTGGGAACCGTCGGCGCTCTCCTGTATGTCGGCGATGGTCACGCTGCTCAGGGCGACGGCGAACTCAACGGTGACGCGCTCGAAACCTCCATGGATGTGGAGTTCACGGTGGATGTGATTCCGGGAGAGCGCATTCCGAATCCACGTGTGGAGTCGCCCACGCACATCATTGCGATGGGAGTTGACGGGTCACTCGACGAGGCCTTTCGCTCCGCTACCGCGAATATGGCCCAGTGGCTGAAGGACGAATACAAGCTGACTCCTTCCGAGATTGCGGAGGTGCTCGGTACCGCCGCGGAGTACAAAGTAAGTGAAGTAGCGGATCGCAACGTAGGCATCGTCCTAAAGATCAGCAAGGAACGCCTGCGGACCCTGACGCCGGCAGCAAAGTAATCAGAGCCACCTTCATCGCAAGGGACGCGTAACCATGTTTCCGGCCCGAACGCAAACCTCGCCCCGGTATGCTCAGTGTGACTCCCATATTTGCCAGCGATTTCCCGAAGCAGGCGGGCGATGGATTGCAGCACTCGGCTTATGCCAGTGTTTGAGCGGGCAGGTAGTTGTGCTCTCGAAGTTTTCCGATAATTGCGTCGAGGGAGGTGCGTTCCTCCTGGGCCATGAGACCGGCGGGGCGGCGGCAAAGCCCAACAGGCATCCCGCTCAGGCTCATGGCTTCTTTGACATAGGAGCGGGATGAGGAGAGCTTCAGCGCCAGACGCAATTCAGCGGCCAGAGCCTGAAGGCGCGCTGCCTCCTTCGCGTTTCCGTTCTTCCAAGCCCGGAAGAGGTCTGCAAAAAGCCGTGGAGCGACGTTGGAACATACGGTGACCGCACCCACGCAGCCGAGTTCAAGGGCCGGCTGGATCAAGTGATCGCTTCCCATGAAGATAGTTAGGCCCAAGGCAACCCACTCTGGAGTCAGCTCGATTCTTCCGCTGGAATCCTTGAGTCCGATGAAGTTCGGCTGCGATTCGGAGATCCGCCGCACCATCAGCGGTGTGAGTTCAACGCCCGTCCGGGCCGGTATGTTGTAGGCGAAAACCGGGATGCGAACGCTCTTGCAGAGATCGGAGTAATGTTGAACCAGTTCGTCGGCGGACGGTCGAATGTAGTAAGGAGTAACGGCCACGACATAGTCGACTCCCTCGGCTTCCGCATGCTGCGCGAGCATCACCGTGTCCCGCGTCGTGACAGCTCCCACATTGGCATAAATTGGAAGCCGGCCGTTGGCAGCACGCACCGCGAACCGCGCCGCTTCTTTACGCTCCTCTTCGTTGAGTGCGTAGAACTCTCCACCGCCGCCAAGAACGAATAAACCGTCGATACCTCCTGCAATGAGGAACTCGATGACCCTTCGCCACGAATCATAGTCAATCGTTTCATCCGCACGGAATGGGGTCACAACCGCGGTAAGGATTCCGCCAGGGGATCTCTCGCTCATAAGGCCACCATAGGCGCGCGTGTTGGAACCAGTCAACGACAATCTGGCTGGGTTCACGGAGTTTGCACGGGGACTGTTTCCTCCAAACGCCAGTTCCCCGCACCATCTATCTAGAGGTTTTGCCCCGCCCCCCCCGGGTATATTATTCACTATGCATGCAGCTTGCATTTGACAGTAGACTGTACTATCCTTCTCGGCTGTCAACGCTTCGATCCCTACGAGAGGCACAAGTCGTGCGAGCATTATCTGCAATAACGTTATTTGCTTTCTTGATGCTTGGCTCTTCTTTGTCCAATGCGCAGGAAGGCACGGGGACGATTTTGGGGACGGCCCGCGATAATACGCAGGCTGCGGTGCCGCGGGGCGTTACATAGGCATAGGGTCGGCGGAGGTTCGTCGACCGTGCCACATACCGTACGGAAGACCCGTATCCGGCAATATGATTCGTTTACGGTGATCTCCGTCCACTCAATACTCAGCTTCAAATTGACGCGAAAAGAGGGTGGTGGATTGCAGTTGTGTGAGTGCGGCGGAACATCGAGGAAGCTGCTTTTCCCACGTTGCAAGGATGAGTATCTTTTGCGTGTTGGTTGGAGTTTCTGAAAAATACCAGTCTCTTCATAGGAGCGACATTGTGGCAAAGTTAGGATTTCTAGGACTTGGAATCATGGGTAGTCCCATGGCGCAACATTTGGTCAAGGCCAACCATACGGTGGCCGTGTGGTCGCACGACGGGAAGAAGGCAAAAGTGCTGGCTGATGCCATGGGCGCTACGTTCTGCAAGTCTCCCGCCGAAGTGGCACGAAACACCGAATGCGTCTTCCTTTGCGTCGGAGACACCGCCATGTCGCGAGAGGTGATCTTAGGGTCCAATGGCTTGGTCGAGGGTGCCAAGACTGGATTCGTGATCGCCGATTGCAGCACCGTCTCTCCGCTTGAGAGTTCCCGCATCGCAGAGGAACTCCGTTCGCGAGGCATCGACTTCCTTGATGCTCCCTGTACTGGTTCGAAAGGGGGCGCAGAGACTGGCACCCTTACTTTTATGGTGGGGGGAGAGCTGAAGTGTTTGAGCGGGTCCGCCTCTATTTCGAGCCCATGGGTAAGTCCCTTTACTACTGTGGAAAGTCGGGAATGGGATTGCGTGCGAAGCTCACGCAAAACCTGATTCTCGGGAACCTGTTGCAGGCTTTCAACGAGGGCTTGGTGTTGAGCACCAAGTCTGGTGTCGATCCTAACTTGATGCTCGATATTCTGAACAACAGCGCTGCCCGCTCCGGACTCATCTCAGCGAAGGCTCCCGCTGTTTTTAAACGCGATTTTTCGACCAAATTTTCCGTCAAATGGCTGGCCAAAGACATCCGGTTGGCGATTGACCTTGGTTCAGAAATGGGTGTTCCGCTTCCGCTTACGGGGCTGACACAACAGCTTTTTCAATCTGCGATGGCGAAGGGCTATGCCGAAGAAGATATCTGTGGCTCCATTCGAGTGCTCGAGGAGTTGGCTGGGTGTCAAGTCAAGTCAAAAGATGGCACCGCCGCGAAGGTCTAGAACTTCTGGAGTCTGGCGCTCTAACCGAAAATGCTCCGGCACTGTTCTAAGTCTTACTGGTCCAGTCTCCCGACCCTGGTACCTGACTGTCCGGTTAGAATTGAATCAGGCATGATCCTCCCCTTCGTCCGCGAGCTGCTCACGGACCTGGAACACTGTGAACCGTTTGAGCGCGTACGAAGGCACCTGGCCCTCGCTGCGGGGCGCAAACGTGTCTCCGGACTCACCGCCACCGCCCGCGCCCTCTATCTGCCGCTCTTTGCCCGGGCCGCCCAGTCGCCGGTGGTGGTGATCGTCGCCGACAACAAGGCCGCCGACGCGCTGCAGCTCACACTGCGCGCTGCCTGTGAGCTTACCGGGGCGATCGAACCCGAGCGCGTGCTTCGGCTTGCCGGCACACGATGTTTTGCCCTTTGAAAACATGTCGCCTCACCCGGACGTGCAGGAGCAGCGCGCCTCCGTGCTGTGGAAGATCGCGACCGGCGCGGCTTCGATCGTGATCGTTCCCGTGGAGGCGGCCAGCATGCGCGTCTTTCCCGCGGACTACTATGCGCAGCTGGGGCGGGTCCTGCGCCGCGAAGAAGAGATCGACATGGACGAGCTCACCACCCATCTGGCGAGCGTGGGCTACAGCCCCATGGACATCGTCGAAATGCCGGGCCAGTTTACCCGCCGCGGCGGCATCTTCGATGTCTACTCCCCGGAAGCCGACCGGCCGGTGCGCATGGAGCTCTTCGGCGACGAGATCGAATCGCATCCGCAAATTCGAGCCGGACTCGCAACGCTCGTCCACCGCCATCGACGAGGCCTGGCTGTTGCCGCTGACCGAAACCCCGGTCTCGGAGGATCTGCTGGCCGCGGTGCACCAGCGCCTGAGCGGAAGCCGTCTCGATGCCGGAGACGACCCGGAGCTGCTGAGCCGGGCCCTGGTCGCCGGCGGCGTCAGCGTCTTTCCCGGATGGGAGTTTTTCTGCCCGGTGGCGGGCGCCGATCGTACCCTCTTCGACCTGTTTCCCAAGGTGCAGGTCTTGCAGGAAGAGCCGGCCATGATCCGCAACCAGGCGGACCGCTGGTGGAACAAAGTCGAGCAGCGGCATGAACGCAGCGGTATCGGTTCGCTGATCACCCCCGGCGACATCTATCTTTCGCCGCTCGAACTGCTGGCCAAGATCTCCTCTTTGCCCGGCCTGGAGATGGATCAGCTGGGCGCCGTGGATGTTCTGGACGAAGACGTCAACCCGATGGACGAGGTCACCTTCTCTTCCCGTCCAACCCTGCGCTTCCACGGTTCGATTCCGGCGTTTCTGCAGCAGATCAAGTCCCTGGCGGAGCAGCAAACACGCATGCTGCTGGTGGCGCCGAACCATGGAGAGGTGGAGCGGCTAGCCGGCCTGCTGCGGGAGTACGGCCAGCCCTACCGGCTGGGCAGCCGCGCCCAGGCACCCGGGCAGCGAGCAGGCCTACGACGAATCCAGCCACCTGGCGGGCGATTTCCGCACCCCCGTCCTGGTGCAGAGCGCGATTTCGAGCGGCGTCAGCCTGCCGGAGAGCAACCTGGTGCTCTTCGGCGCCAATGACTTTTCCGATGAAGCCGATGTGGCGGCTCGTCCCGCTGCCGCGGAAGGTCCAAGTCAAAGACCGCAGCCTTCGTCTCCGACTTTCGCGACCTGACGGTGGGCGACTATGTGGTGCACGTGGAGCATGGCATCGCCCGCTACATGGGGTTGAGGGAGATCGAGCAGGACGGCATCAAGGTGGAATTCATGGTGCTGGAGTTTGCCGAGCAGGCGCGGCTCTACGTCCCGCTCACCCGGCTCGACCTGATTCAGAAATACCGCTCCACCGATGCCGGTCCGGCGCCGGTGCTCAACCGTCTGGGCAGCCAGCAATGGGCCAAGACCAAGGCGCGGGTGCGCAAGGCCATGCAGGACATGGCCGACGAGCTGCTCAAGCTCTACGCCCAGCGCAAGGCGGCCCAGGGGCATGCCTTTCCCGCGGACAACGAATTCCAGCGCGAGTTCGAAGACGCCTTCGATTACAACGAGACCGAGGACCAGATTTCGGCCATCGCCGACATCAAGCGCGACATGGAATCGCCCCTGCCCATGGACCGCCTGCTGGTCGGCGACGTGGGCTACGGCAAGACCGAAGTGGCCATGCGCGCCGCCTTCAAGGCGGTGCAGGATGGCCGGCAGGTGGCGGTGCTGACGCCGACCACGGTGCTCAGCTTCCAGCATTTCGAGACCTTCAAGAGCCGCTTCAAGCAGTTTCCCATCATCGTGGAGATGATCTCGCGCTTCCGCACTCCCAAGGAGCAGAAGCTGATTCTGGAGCGGGTGGAGGCGGGCAAGGTCGACATCCTGATCGGCACCCACCGCCTGCTGTCGAAGGACCTGCACTTCCACAACCTGGGCTTGCTGGTGGTGGATGAAGAGCAGCGCTTCGGCGTGCGCCACAAAGAGCGCCTGAAGCAGATGCGCCGCGAGATCGATGTGCTGGCCATGTCGGCCACGCCGATTCCGCGCACGCTGCATATGTCGCTGGTCGGGCTTGCGCGATATGAGCGTGATCGAGACGCCGCCCAAGGATCGCATGGCCATTCAGACGGTGGTGGCCAGGTTCGACGAGAAGCTGATTCGCTCCGCCCTGGAACTCGAATTGGAGCGCGGCGGCCAGGTCTACTTTGTCCACAACCGGGTAGAAACCATCTACGAGATCGCCGCCAAGATCCAGGAGCTGGTGCCCCAGGCTCGCGTCGCTGTCGGCCATGGCCAGATGAGCGAAGGCGAGCTGGAGCGGGTGATGCTGGCCTTCATGCACGGGGAATACGATGTGCTGGTCGCGACCACGATCATCGAGAACGGGCTCGATATTCCGCTGGCCAACACCATCCTGATCAGCCGCGCCGACCGCCACGGGCTCTCCGAGCTCTACCAGCTGCGGGGACAGGGTCGGCCGATCCAACCGCCGCGCCTATGCCTACCTGCTGATTCCCCCCGAGCAGGAGCTGACCGAGATCGCGCGCCGGCGGCTGGCCGCGCTGAAGGAGTTCTCCGACCTCGGCGCCGGCTTCAAGATCGCCGCGCTCGATCTCGAGCTGCGCGGTGCGGGCAATATGCTGGGCGGGGAGCAGAGCGGCCATATCGAGGCCGTGGGCTTTGAAATGTACACCAGCATGCTGGAGCACGCGGTCAACGAGTTGAAAGGCGAGGAGCATCCCGCAGCGGGCGACCACCCAGCTCAACCTCGGGATCAGCCTGCGCATCGACGAAAGCTACATCGAGGAAGAAAACCAGCGGCTGCGCATCTACAAGAAGATCGCCGGCGCGCAGGATGAGGGCAGCCTGAGCGAGGTGCGTGCCGAGCTGGAAGACCGCTACGGCGAGCTGCCCGCCAGCGTGCACCATCTTCTGGATGCGGCCAGCCTTCGCCTGCAATGCGAGCGGACTGGGGTGGCCCAGGTGGATCGCAAGCGCGACCAGATCCACATCCGCTTCACCGGCCAGGCCAATATCGATCCCGGCCGGCTGATGAAGATGGTGGCGCAAAACGCCAAGAAGGGCGCGCAGTTCACGCCCCAGGGAGTGCTTCGTTTTCCGCTCAAGGCAACGGAGCCGCGGGATGTACTGGATGAGATACGGGCTCTGCTGGAAGAGCTGGCGGCAGGCGAAGATCGCCGAGGTGGCGGCCCCGCACCAGCGCCGCTAGTAGACAAGGTAGATAGTGTCGGGCGATCAGGCACGCTTAAATCGGGCACTCTGATATATCGGGGTTCAGTGAGCGCATGGAAATCGCGGCCACTCGACTTGAGCATTGGAGAAACCATCGCTTGCATCGCAAAGGATTGCCATGTACTGACGGGAATCGCGGTCAGCGCCGGCTCGGGCTGCTCGCAACAAGGCGGCTCAGCCAGCCGCTTCGCGCAGCCACGCGCAGCGCCGCAGCCGCAGCAGCGCTTCGCCAGCTCGCCGATGAATACTTCGACCAGGTCTACTTCCATTACGCCCCGTCGAACGGCACGCTGGCAGGGCTTGCACCAGTACGACGCGCAGCTTGAGGATTACTCGCGCGCCGCAGTCGACCGGGAGACGGCTGACCTGCAGCGGTTCGAAGCCAAATTTGCCGCCGTTCCAGCCGACCAGCTCGATCTGACCAGCCAGGGCGATCTGGAGCTGCTGCTGGGGAATATTCACAGCACGCTGCTCTCGCTCAACACCATTCGCCTATGGGAGAAGGATCCCGACCAGTATTCGAGCGGAATTTCCAATAGCGCCTTCGTGCTGATGGAGCGCACCTTCGCCTCGCCCGACGACCGGTTGCGCTCGCTGATTGCCCGGGAAAAGCAGATGCCGGCAGCACTCGAGGCGGCCCATCAGAATCTCAAGAACCCGCCGCGCATTTATACCGAAATTGCGCTCGAACAACTGCCCGACATCATCACCTTTTTCCAATCGGACGTTCCCGCAGCCTTTCAGCAAGCGCAGAACGAACAGCTCAAGCACGAGTTTGCTCAGTCGAACGGAGCCGTCATCGCCGCGCTCCAGAGCTATCAGACCTGGCTCAAGAAGGACGTTCTTCCCCGCTCGCATGGCGACTTCCGGTTTGGCGCGGAGACCTACTCGAAGAAGCTGCTGTACGACGAGATGGTCGACACGCCGCTGCCCAGGCTGCTCGAGATCGGCTATGCGGACCTGCACAAGAACCAGGCGGAGTTCAACCGCATCGCCAGGGAAATCGACCCCAACCGGCAGCCGCGCGAGGTCCTGGCGGAGTTGGGCCGGGACCATCCTGCGCCCGATCATCTGCTGCAGAGTTTTCGCGACACCTTCCAGGGCTTGATCCAGTTCATCCAGGAAAAGCATATCGTCGATATCCCTTCGCAGGTGCGCCCCATCGTGGAAGAGACGCCGCCGTTCATGCGCGCGACCACGACCGCATCGATGGACACGCCCGGCCCCTTTGAGAAAGTCGCGACCGAAGCCTACTTCAATGTGACCTTGCCCGGGCCGCACGATACGCCCAAGCAGATCGAAGAGCGCATGGCGGAATTCAACCGGGGAACCATCATCAGCACCGCGATTCACGAGGCCTATCCAGGACACTACGTACAGTTCCTGTGGGTGCCACAGGCGCCGAGCAAGGTGCGCAAGCTTTTGGGAGCCTCCTCCAACGCCGAAGGCTGGGCGCACTATTGCGAGCAGATGATGCTCGACGAGGGCTACGGCCAACCGGGCACGGGGGCACGCGACGCCCGGGATGCCAAAATGATTCGCCTGGGGCAACTGCAGGATGCGCTGCTGCGCGATGCCCGGTTTGTTGTCGGCATCCAGATGCATACCGGGCAGATGACGTTCGATCAGGCGGTAAGATTTTTTGTAGACAGAAGGGTATCAAACGCACGAGGGCGGCCTGATCGAGACCAAGCGCGGGACAACCGATGCAACCTATCTCTATTACACCTTGGGCAAGCTGCAGATTCTGAAGTTGCGCGCCGATCTGGAGAAAAAGGAGGGCGCGCAGTTTTCGCTGGAGCAGTTCCACGACGACTTTCTCAAGCAGGGATTCCCGCCCATTAAGATCGTCCGCCGCGCACTTCTGGGGGACGATGTCGCCTACACTCTAACTGATTCCTGCATCCTAAGTACGCTGAGGGTGCACCAACGGGCCATTCACGATGAACATTTCACAGAGAACAGCCTAACGGGCGTGAAGGATTGCAAGAGATGAAAGACAGAGTGCGCAAAGCAGTTTTTCCGGCGGCCGGACTCGGCACACGTTTTTTGCCGGCGACCAAAGCGCTGCCCAAGGAGATGTTGGCGCTGGTAGACAAGCCGCTGATCCAATACGGCGTGGAAGAGGCCATTGCGGCGGGCTGCGAACAGATCATCATTGTTACCGGCAGAAACAAGGCAGAGATCGAAGACCACTTCGACATCAGCTTTGAGCTGGAGCAACTGCTGGAGAAGCGGGGCAAGACCGAGCTGCTCGCCATGACGCGACAGATATCGCACATGGCGCGCATCGCCTATGTGCGGCAGAAGGAGGCCATGGGCCTGGGACACGCCGTTCTCATGGCGCGCGACCTGGTGGGCGACGAGCCCTTTGCGGTGATTCTGCCCGACGACATCATCGAAGCCAAAGTGCCGTGCCTGCAGCAGATGATCGAGGTCTTCGAGCAGACGCAGTCCTCCATTCTGGCCACCCAGGTGGTGGAAGGCCCTTCCATCTCCTCCTACGGCGTGCTCGACTGCACTGCCGTCGAAGGCAGCGACGCGCGTCTTCGACGTGAAGGGTTTGGTGGAGAAGCCGAAGCCGGAGGAGGCGCCTTCGAAGACACGCGATCATCGGGCGCTACATTCTCACCCCCAGGATCTTCGATGTGCTGGAGAAGACGCCGCTCGGCGCCGGCGGGGAACTGCAATTGACGGATGGCATCCGAGGCCTGCTGCAGCACGAAAAAGTCTACGGCTACAGTTTCGACGGGCTGCGCTTCGATGCCGGCGACAAGCTCGGCATGCTGAAAGCGACGGTGGAGTTTGCCCTGAACCACAACGAGCTGGGGACGGTTTTTCGCGAGTATCTGAAATCGCTATCGATTTGATTAGGATCAGAACGACGCAGGGACGAGTATTGAGTCGGACAAAACTTGAACTATCCCAAAACCCGCAAAGCTGACCAGGTCGATGACTACCATGGCATCAAGGTCGCCGATCCCTATCGCTGGCTCGAAGATGACAACTCGGCCGAGACCCTGGCATGGGTGAAGGCGGAAAACCAGGTAACCTTCGACTACCTGCAAAAGATCCCCTACCGGTCCCAGCTTAAGCAGCGGCTGCGAAGAGCTTTATAACTACCCCAAGTACGGCATTCCGAGCCGGAGCGGAGCCTATTACCTCTGGTCAAAAAATGACGGACTGCAAAATCAGAGCGTGCTCTATGTGCAGAAGGGGCTGGAGGGTACGCCTCGCGTTTTGATTGACCCCAACCAACTCTCCAGCGACGGCACCGTGCGGCTCATGGCCGGGGAGCCTTCCCGGGATGGGCGCTACTTTGCCTACTACCTCTCCAGCGGCGGATCAGATTGGCTGGAGGGTCACGTTCTGGAAATAGAAACCGGAACTGTTCTCAAAGACGACCTCAAGTGGCTGAAAGTGACTGGCCTTGCCTGGTTTGGCGATGGTTTCTTTTACAGCCGCTACGACGCGCCCGAGGAGGGCATGATCTTTCTTCCCGCAACGAGGGACACAAGGTCTACTACCATCGCCTGGGCACGCCGCAATCAGACGATCGGCTCATCTACGAGGACAAAGCGCATCCGCAGCGCTTCCATACCGTACAGACGACCGAAGACGAAAGGTTCGCGATCCTCACCGTCTCCGAGCGCGGCCAGGGTAAGGACGGCAACGCGCTCTTCTTTTCTGACCTCTCCAATCGCCAGGCACGAAACGGCCTTCACTCCGATTGTCGCTGACGTGACCAATGACCGCTTTCACGTGATCGACAATATCGGCGACCGCTTCCTGATCCTGACCAACAAGAACGCTCCCAATGGACGAGTCGCACTCTACGATCCGCAGCAAGCACCTGAGTCCGCGTGGAAAGACGTTGTGCCCGAAACGACGGAAACGTTGAGCAGTGTTTCTACCCAAGGGGGCAAACTCTTTGTCACCTATGCGCGGGATGTCACCTCGCACCCTTACGTCTACTCGCTCGATGGCAAAATGGAGAACCCGATCGCCCTGCCGGGGCCGGGAACTGCGAGCGGCTTTGGAGGAAGGCGCGAGGATACGGATGCCTTTTACGCTTACTCTTCATTCAACTATCCCAGCACGATTTTTCGTTACGACATTGCAGCCGGGAAATCCACCCTCTTCCGCGAGTCGGCGATCAAAGGCTTCAAGGCGGAGGACTATGAGACGGCGCAGGTCTTCTACACCAGCAAAGACGGCACCAGGGTGCCCATGTTTCTCGTTTTCAAGCGCGGATTGAAGCTGGACGGAAGCAATCCTACCCTGCTCTATGCCTATGGCGGCTTCAACATCACAGTCCCTCCCGAATTCAACCCGCTGCGCCTGGCCCTGCTGGAGCAGGGCTTTGTCTATGCCTCGGCCAACATACGGGGCGGCGGCGAGTATGGCGAAAAGTGGCACCAGGCGGGGATGAAGTTGCAGAAGCAAAATGTCTTCGATGACTTTATCGCCGCGGCAGAGTGGTTGATTGCCAACAAGTACACTTCGCCGGCCAAACTCGCCATCTCCGGAGGATCGAATGGCGGCCTCCTGGTGGGAGCGGTGATCAACCAGCGGCCGGATCTCTTTCGCGCGGCCGTGCCCCAGGTTGGGGTCATGGACATGCTTCGTTTTCAGAAGTTCACCATCGGATGGAACTGGATTGCGGACTATGGCTCAAGCGACAACCCGGAAGAGTTTCAGGCACTGTATCGATATTCGCCCTTGCACAATATTCGCCAGGGCGTGAAGTATCCTGCAACGCTCATCACCACCGCGGATCACGATGATCGGGTGGTACCGGCGCATTCCTTCAAATACGCCGCCGCGCTGCAGGAGAAGGCGAGTCATGCCAATCCGGTGTTGATCCGCATCGATACACAATCCGGCCATGGAGCCAGCAACACCAGCAAAGCGCTGGATACAGCGGCCGACATCTATTCGTTCCTCATGTACAACCTTGGAGTAACGCCCCAGTTACCCTAGGGCCCAAATTGCCGCTTTTTAACCTGGGGCACAATCTTTCCTTGATGCTTCCCGTCTATTACTAGAGGCACCTGCAGGTCCGCCTCCGGCCCATCACCGTGCCGGTGACTGGAGCGAACATGTGGTACCTTATATCGTTTTCGCTCCTGCTCTGCACGAGCACTTATTTACCCAGGTCCCAATCTTTCCTCGGTGCTTCCCGTCTATTACTAGAGCAACGGGCCAGTTCGACGTGGCTGTGCTTTCTGCCAGGCAAAGTACGTTAGACGTTTGCACTTGTGTGCTGTACCGAGCGGAAATGGCATCTCGCAACCGGGCGGGCGAATCTATTAGGTAGTTGGGGTGGCGATGAAAACCATGGTCGAGCGCAAGAGCGCGGTTCTGCTCAAAATGCAGTCGCTGGGAACGCTGGTCGGCGAGTCTGCATTCAGGCCGATGACCGGAGAATCGAAGAAGCCCATCCTGGTATCGCCGGAGGAGCTGGGCATCACCTTCATTGGCCACTCATCGTTCCTGATCCAGATCGCGTGGGCGTAAGCTGCTCATCGACCCGGTATTCGCCGAGCGGCTGATCGCGTTGCGGCGCTTGCGCCGGCCCGGAGTCAGGATCAAGGAACTGCCTGCCATCGACATGGTGCTGCTCTCCCATGCGCATATGGACCACCTCAATCGGCCATCCTTGCGCCGGATCGTCGCCCACACCACGAAGATGACGGGGCGAGCGCCCATCGCCGTGGTGCCATGGGGAGTTGAGGACCTGGTCAGCGACCTGGGTTTTGCCCGGGTGGTCACGCTCGAGTGGTGGCAGACCAAGTCCATCAGCGGTCTTGAGATCACCATGACGCCCTGCAAGCACTGGGGAGCGCGCTTCTTCAAGGACACGCATCGGGGCTTCGGCGGCTACGTCATCCGGGGCGGCGGTCACGCCCTCTACCACTCCGGCGACACCGCGTATTTTGATGGCTTTGCCAAGATCGGCGAACGCCTGAAGCCGGAGATCGCATTGCTGCCCATCGGGGCCTACAGGCCGGATAGCTATCGCGGCGTGCACACCTGCCCCGAGGAGGCGCTGCAGGCGTTTCTCGACCTGGGCGCGCGGCGGATGATCCCGATGCACTATGGCACCTTCCGGCTTTCTCAGGAGCCGATGGAAGAGCCGGTCGAGCGCTTGATGGCGGCTGCCAGGCGCGCCGGGGTGGCCGGATCGGTTTGCGTGCTCCCGGAGGGAGATACCGAAGTGATTCGGCCGGTCCCGTATGCCAGCGCTACACCCGGCGCGCCGCGCCAAGGTTGAAGCAGCAGGATCGTACTGCGCCGGAGCCGGTCGCAGTTTCCACCACAACCCGCGCAGGGCCTTCATCACCCACCGCATCATCAACACGGTCACCAGGAGCAGTGCCAGCGTGATGCTGGCGGCGGCCCAGGGATGCTGGGTAGCCAGCCATGTGATGCCCACCGCGGCGACATCTTCACTGCTGCTCAGGGCAATGTTTGACACCGGCTCCGGACTGGGAGTGACCAACGCCCGCGCCGCCGTCTTGGACCCATGTGCAGCCAGAGCAATCGCAGCGCCCACTGCGGTGGCCAGCAGCTGCATCTCGGGGGTCAGCTGAGTAGTGGCCCGGTAAGCCAGCAGCGCGGCAATAGGGACGCGGATAAAGGTGTGCAGCCCATTCCACAGCAAATCGAGCCCGGGAATTTTATCGGCGACGAACTCCGCCGCAAAGAGCGTTCCGCTCACCCCGATAATCCACCAACTGGATAGCGTTTCCAGACCGGGCGGCAAAGCTACCCAATGCGCATGCGCCAGCAGGCCCAAGCGTCAAGACGGTCGCGTACACGTTGAGCCCCGCGGCGAAACTCGCGGCGATAACCAGTGCGGCAATGGTGCTCGGCGTAAAAGGCATGGTCGAGCAGAATTCTAGACCTTTCTCCGGTCTCTGCTGCGGGAATTTGGCAAGACAGCATTCGCAAAGACGTGCCCTGAGCTCTTAAAGCCAGCCAAACCTCTTGAGCATCCAGAGCACCATCCGCGGTGGAGGCGACCATCGCGCCCACCACGATCTCCGTGCCGTGATCGGACTCGAGAAAGGGTAGACCCTTCAGGTTCATTCCGTAGATGCCGGAGATGACCAGCGCTGGAAGCGCGATGGTGCTCAGCACCGTAAGCACCTTCATCACCTGGTTGGTGCGATTGGCAACGCTCGACAGGTACACGTCAAAGGTGTTGTTGAGCAGATCGCGAAGCGTCTCGACCATATCCAGCAGGCGCAGCGAGTGATCGTAGACATCGCGAAAAAATGGATAGAGTTCGGGGTTGAGGATGGAGCCGGATTCGCGCTGCAGCGACATGCAGGCGTCGCGAAGATTGACCAGCACGCGGCGCAGCTCGATCAACTTGCGCTTCTGCTCGAAGAGATTTTCCAGGATCTGGGGCGATGGATTGTCGAGGACGCTGTCCTGCAGTTCATCGATGCGGTCATCGCTGTGATCGATCGAGACAAAGTAGGAGTCGACGATGCTGTCCAGGATCAGATAAAGAAGCTTTGCTGGCTTCTCTTCGGGTCCGGCCTTCAGGGCGCGCTGCAGAATCTCGTTGCTCTTGCAGGAGGGGTCGCGAACGGTGATGAGGAAGTCGCGGCCCACGAAGAGGAAGACACTTGCCAAACCGAGATCCCCGTCCTGCACCGACTGAATATATTTGAGGATCAGGAAGAGATATTGGTCCGTTCCCTCGGCCTTGAGTCGCTCATTGTTGCTGCGGCAGTCCTCGATGTGGAGTGGATGGAGCTGGAACTGCTTGCGCCAGATCGTCGAGTTGCGGGTCATTGGGATCATCAAGGGCGTACCAGGACACGAGACCTCCTCGTGCTTAGAGCATTTTCACTTTTGGCGTAATGGGAGAAACTGGGCTTCGCGCAGCCGTTCCTCAATGAACGGCTGCACATAACCACTCTCTCCCACTCACAGTAAAAGTGAAAATGCTCAGGCAACATCACTGTTAAATAATCGCATGTGCGTCTCTCATTTCTCCGAAGCTGAAAAAGAGGCCGAGCGCATATCCGCCTTCAAGCATGCCTGGATCTGAATCGACGATCTATCCGCGAAGAGAACGCTTCACGCAACCGGAACCGGTGGCTCTGGAATCGTCGCCGGGACCAGGCGTTCGCGCAGCCGCAGGAAGGGTAGTTCGACGGCCTTGGTGGCGGCGACTCCTAGCGCGATCGCCAGCAGGTAGGGAAGAAAAGTCGAGGCGACTGCCGCCAGGGAAACCGGTAGATGCCCAACCACGAAGTCGACGGGACGCTCCACGCTCACGTGCCAAAGGTAGATCCCATACGAGAAGATGCCTATCCGGGCGACCACGCGGTAAGGCATCCAATGTTTCGTTCCCGGATGGTAGAGCAAGAGCAGAAGCGCAGCGCTTGCATAGTCCACGATCGTGATCAAGAACGGAGACGTCATCTGGTGGGGCGGGAGGGTCGCGTCCGTATCCAGGTAAAGTACGACGCCCGCTGACGCGACGAGCAGGCTTAGCAGGATGCGCTGCTGTTGCAGCATGTGGAATCGCTCCGGGTAGAAGTGGCGCAAGATGGCGAGCATTACGCCCATGATCAGGGCGTCGATCCGCGTGTGCGTGTAGAAGAAGAACGGTCGATGCAACAGAATAAGCGCGGCACGGAGCGCTTCCACAGAGAGAGCGGTCACGACGCACCCGGCGAAAAGCGTGAATGGGCGCCACCGCATAAAAACAAAGAGCGCCATAACAGCCGCCAGGGACAGATAGAAGTGTTCCTCAACCGCCAGGCTCCATGTGTGATATAGGCTCGAAGGCACATAGTTCTGGATACTAACGAGATTCTGCCAGAAGAAACTCTTCAGCGGCCGCAGATGGAAGGCTGCTGCCGTCAGGAGGAACAGATAGTAGGCCGGCCAGATCTTAAAAGCGCGGCGTTTCAGAAAACGGAACGAATCAACCTTCCCCGTCGTCTTCCATTCCTTCAGCATGAGCCCACCCACCAGGAATCCGCTCAGAACAAAGAAAATGTCCACGCCAACCCATGCCGAGGCTTGAACGCGGTCGAGAAACGGTGAGGAAATAAGCCGGTTGTGGGAATGGTAATGAAAGCTGAGCACCAGAAGAATGGCGACTCCGCGTATGAAATCAAGTTCGATTTCGCGCTGGGGTGCGGGGCGCCTGGATAGCATAAGAAATGCTAGCACCCAGACCGGAGCATGAAGCAACGCCGCATCTATCTAGGAAATGCTGGCGTACAGAGGTCCCGCACCTTACGGTCCGGTTATCAATACCGAAGTTCCCGCCAATAACATCGCTCCCCGGGCTTGCCGGCGATGTAAAGTCTCAACGGATTCGACGATCGAGTAAATGGCCTGCGATTGGTCATTCGCCATAGCGGCGGCCGCAGCATATCCTGCTCCAGACGGTATCACAGCGCATTCCTAAACCCCGAAGCCAAGCGCGGATTAGGTACGCGGCGGAAATCTCTTTGGTATTCTTGACGGGAGCAAGCGCGTTATCCGGCTTCGCAGCCCTCCAGAGCTGAGGTTGTGTTGACGGCAGAAGGGACCCATGCCAGTAGTCACTGCCAGAGTGATTGGGCGCCGACGCCAACCAATCAGGATATGGAATTCCCGCGAGCACTTCTTCACTGAGCTAGCGCTATTTCTCCTGGGAGCGGCCGGCACCTACAGCGTCAGCATTGTTGGCCAACTTCCCGGTAACGAGATTCTTCTTTTTCCGTTGCTCCCGGTCATCCTGCTGGTGCATGGCCGGCGTGCCTTTAGGCGAGAATATCTTTGGTTCTACGTGCTGGTGATCTGTTGGCTCTTCGGCACAATCTTCGGTGATCTATACCTGGGAAGTCCACTTGCAAACAGCATCAAGGGCACGGCCAGGGTGGTCTTCTTCGCCATGAACTTCATGGCCCTGGCCATCCTCATCAACAACAACACGCGCCGGATGATCATTTTTCAGTTGAGTATTTTTGTGCAGATGTTTTTCATCATGCGATTCTTCCGCGGGGACTTCCTGACCCAGTGGAAGTTCGGCGGTTCATCCATTGTCACCATCACCGCCCTGCTCATTTCATCGCACTACTATTCCCGGCGAAGGTATTGGATCTGTTTTTTTATCGTGCTTGGTGTGGCCGGACTCAACCTAATCTTTGCCTTCCGTTCCCAGATCGCAACCGATTTCGTCTCTGCGGCGCTCACCCTGCCGATCTTCGCAAAAGCTCAGAAGTCAGGAGGCCGGACATCGCCTTTTAGGAACTTCGCGAAGGTTGCCCTTCTTCTCACGCTGGCAGGCGGGGCCGCGTACCTGGCCAATCTGACCATTGAATTTGCCGCCGACAAAGGGCTGTTTGACGAGAGTGTGACGGAGAAGTTCCAGACACAAGAGAGCGGAAGGCTCGGGGTGCTGGTGGGCGGGAGGCCGGAAATGCTGGTGGCCATTCAGGCGATCCGCGACAGTCCTATCATCGGCCATGGTTCCTTTGCGGTCGATCCGAAGTATCTCAAATTGAAGCAAGATATCGCGTATGAAAACGGTTATAGCGAATCGGACGAGCCTGAGGATGTTGAAGTGGATGCCATACCGACTCACTCCCATTTGACTATGGCCTGGGTGGAGTCAGGCATATTCGGCGGAATCTTTTGGATTTATGTGTTAGTGCTGACATTCCGCGGCATCGTGATGGTCAGCTTCAGCAGACCGCCGCTGGCGCCACTCTATTCCTATCTTTTACTGAACTTCGTCTGGAATGTCCTTTATTCACCGTTTGGCAGTGTCAACCGGATGTGGGCAGCATTTTTTATCTTAATGAGTTACCACGTGCTCAAGCCGCACGTGCCGCAAGCCACGGCCGTTCGCCAGGGCAAAGCGCGGCTTCCGGTGTACCCCCGCCGCCCGGTGGGGGCCCGTATCGGTTTCGTGGGTTAGGACATTTCGCATCCAGTGTACACAAAGTAACCAATCCCGTCGCGGCTTTTCCTCAAGAGAAGCCGCTCTTCGCTACACTTGCCAGTACAGACTGAAGTGAAAATGGTCTAAAGCACAGAGAGGCAAATGACCAGGTTGTCGCAACCCATCCCCACAGCAACGTGGCCAACAGAATTACATGGCACGCGCGGCAGACGTTTGTTTGTTGCGGGTATCTGTGCGCTCGTTTTCTTGTTGTTGTCCGAAGTCGTTACCATCAGCCGCGAGGCCCCCTGGCAGGACGAGATCTTTGTGGTTTCGACCGGCTTATCACTTGCCCGTTCGCGGCCGCCGATCATGAGCGTTATGGCGCAATACCCTCGGACAGACTCCCCAATTCAATTTTACGGGCCGGTATCATTTGAGGCTGAAGCACAATTGATACGCTGGTTCGGTTTGTCGATTGCGGCATGGAGGCTCACCTGTTTTGGAGGAGTGCTTCTTACGCTCTTGCTCTCGGCCATGCTGGTCAGGCTTGCCGGCGGCGACAGGTGGGCGCAACTGGCCACGGCACTCATCATCGCCCTCGCCGGGTCGTTTGGTAGTACGCTGCCAGGTCGATGGGATGCCGTTACGTCAGGGCTGTTTCTTTGTGGTCTCCTGTGCTTGCTTCGTGGGGTTGAGGTTGGCCGCAAAGCGCTTCTCTGGCGGGCGCTCCTTGCGGGCGTTTTCCTCGGGCTCGCGCTGTCTTCGACTCCCCGGACGCTGACTCTCATTACGGCCACGGCGATCACATCGCTGCTGGTAGCGGTGCTCTTTCGCAAGCAACGCAAAAGCTTATTATGGGGTACCGCGGGCATGTTCGTAGTCGCCGTCTCGGTACAGACTCTTCTTCTCCTGCCATGGGGTCTGAATACCCTTTCATGGTATGCCTATGTCAGGCGAGCGACGAAAGAAGACAGTATCAATGCGACCGCTGTCGCCGGCCGCGGCGCCTTGGATTTGGACCTGCAATACCACAAGACCTTTTTTCTGGTGTTCCTGCTTTTGCTGCTCATCGGAGCGTTGGGAGCCAGGGCACGACGAAAGTCCTCCTCAGAGGATGAGAAGATCCCCATCAAGATGTTTATGACTTTCTTTGCCGCGGTAAATCTGGCCCTTATGCTGTTACTGCTCGCGCAAGCTCTCGGCCAGAGTGTCTTTTGGTTTCCGCCGGCGGTGATCGCCACGATGTGTTGGTTCGATTGGGACCTGTTCCAATCGAAGGCACGCGGGCCGCTCGTGGCAGCTCTGGTCGCTGTTTGTTTGCTGGTGCTTCTCGTTGCGGACGCCCAGCGTCTGGCGGCGACGATGCTCACATGGAATCGCAGGAGCAATGCCGATCTGACTTCATTTGTGCGGCGGACCGTGAAAAGCAACGCAGTCGTGTATGGTCCGGTCAGTGGAAATTTCTATCCGGTCGAACTTGCTGGCGCTCAGTATCTCTACGTATACGAACAAGCACGGGCAGGCCGGTTTTCCGAGCCCCAGGCATCGATTGCAGAAAAGCTCGAAGAAGAGATCTGTACCCATCCAACGTACGCCATGTGGCCGAACCCCGATCCGATCCATCAACCCGAGGAAGAGCCCATGCCCAAGGTCCTTCGCGACCGCCTGCTACCCAAGGTGGGCGAATTCCACCAGCCACCCCTCTCTCCGTCTAAGGAGAAGCTGCTGAACAGCATAGGAACAATATCGGGGAAGTATGGCTTCCCAGATATAACCATATTTCCCTTAAGGAGCTTGAATGATTGCGGCAAGGATTGAACTACTGATGGCTCCGCATCGTGGAAGAGCTTGATCCAGTTGGACCTAAGGTAAAGTGTTCCATGCAGAGTCACGAGGGGAGGCAAAGTTGGCTTCGCCCTGCAAATGAGACGGGAAGCAGCGTCAGAGAATGAGCACTATGAGCAATCCTCTATCCCGTGCAAACCGCTCGACCGAGCAAGAGCTCGGATCTAATCCAAAACTCACTTCCATCCTCTTTGCCAGTCTTGTCTTCATCTTCTGCGCCTGGGCACTTTCGCTACCCCTCTTCCCCACCCAAGACGGCCCCATGCACAAGTATTATGTGCACGCCATCGCTTCATTACTGTCGGGCTCGCATTCCTACAATGCCTACGTAATCCGGCGGCCCTTTCCGCCTTATGCGACGCACTATGCGCTGTTGCTCGGTTTGACCAGATTTCTGTCCTTCGACCTTGCCGAGAAGCTCCTTATTTGCATCATCTTCGTTTGCACGGCCTATAGCTTTCGTTATTGTGCTCGATCCCTGGGCCCGAGTGGAGATCTGCTTTCACTCCTTATGATCCCGCTGCTCCTTCACTGGTCGTTAGTGATGGGCTTCCTGAATTATTCCCTCGCCATAGGACTCTTCTTTTTGGCCGCTGCACTTTGGTGCCGGGGCTCAGCAGGCCAAGTCCGGCTCTGGCTGTTGTTTGCGATCGTCAGTTTTCTTTTAGCTCTGACGCATCCCGTACCACTGCTCCTGCTCATAGCATTCGGTTCGTTAGATCTGCTCATCCGTGTGTTCCAGAGTTACAGTCTTTCCAGGCGGGGAGGAAACCCGCGTTTCTCACTTAGGAACTACCGCTGGCAGTTTGTCGGATTGGCGATCGCCGGCCTTAGTTTCCTTTACCCGCTCGCCAGCGTGGATCGCTCGCGCTCCGTCTCAAACCTTCGCGGAACCGGCCTGCACAAAGACGCCCTGATCAGCAGTCTCGCGCTCTTTGGTATTTCTCCATTCGATACACGTTCGAAGAACCTGTTCATCATCGGTTACCGATTGGGGTTGTACGCGCTCTTGTTTGGGTGCCTGTGGCTCGCAGCGGCAGGTTTTCTCGGACGCTGGCGCTCACGTCAGCTAAGGCCGAGCGACAGCATGCTGATGGGTGCTGTCGCCATCTTGTTCGCGATTCCGGTTCTTCCTCAGTCAATGAATGGTTCCGACTATTTCTCGCAGCGCCTCATGATCTTCCCTTGGCTGGGAGCGATCGCCGCTGCAAGCGGTTATGCAGCACCGCGCCGGTTGGTGCGCATCGCGCCTATCTTTGCCGTTTTCCTGGCCCTCATCACGCTGCTACCAGCGGAAACTCTCATTCGACCCGTCTCGCATCAACTGGTTGCACTCGAAAATCAACCGCTGCCGGAACACACCCAGGGACTGGCCATCTTAGATCCCGCGATGCTGAAAGCCGTGCGCGTGGATCATCAACTGGGATTTAACCCTTATCTGTGGAGTGGTGTTCTTCCCTTCTTGCGTGCCGACGACGTGATGCTGAATAGCCCCTTCATGGACCAGAAGATCACTCCGCTCATGCCGGCTCCGGGAGGCGATCTCCTGATCGATCAAATGCGTTCACCCGAAGAAGCAGAGCGCGTGATCAACGGTAATGTCAATCTGCCCGCGCTTCGGCCGGCGACGCGTTCTACCCTGCTGGCTTCCACCAGGATGATCGTGTTCGTTGGGTCGCCGCCGGAACTGGAGCAAGGACTGGCGCCGTTGATGGGCAACAACCTTGCCGCTAACTACGCCTGCACCAACCACACCTGGTACCTGGTGTGCCTAGCTTCTGGTGCTTAGGACGTAGTTCCTGGCCACAAGGACAACAAATTTCTTCAGTAGTAGCAAAGTTGGTTCGGCCTGAGATAAACATGGAGCCGAAATCAGCGAGAGAGACAAACTCGGTTTGTTCTCTTCGATGGAGATGAAATAATTTCAATGCCCTCATGTCCTATTCGAGAATTCAGGCTCCTCACCTCCCGCGGGTAGGCCAACAGCTTTGCAGGCTTTGGAGGCGTGGAAGCACTGCGCCGCGCAATTCCGTGCAGACACAGCCTAGCCTCCAGGCCATCGGCCAGGAGCTTGGCAAAGTCCTGAACACCAAAGTGATTAGCGGCCTCGATGCCTTGAGAGCCCTCGCGGTCAGTCTGGTCCTCATCGACCATTTCAGGCTCGCCGATCGTATCTTGGGTGTGAGCCGCCCACTGGGTTCCCTTGGTGTCATGATCTTTTTCGTGCTGAGTGGATTCTTGATCACCTCGATGCTACTCAAGGAGCATCGCAGGACGGGCGACATCTCTATAACCAACTTCTATCGCAGGCGAGCTTACCGGATCTTCCCCACTTTCTACTGTTGCTGGATTCTCACCACGGTGGTTGAGTGTCTCGCGCACCAGTTCTACTGGAAGACGGCGGTCGTCTCTTTCTTCTATTTCATGGACTACGGGCGAGGGCTCGCTCCGGAGAACATGCAGCCACATTTGCATATGTGGATCAGTTGGTCGCTCGCAGTCGAAGAAAAATTCTATCTGCTGTGGCCTGTGCTCCTTTTGTTTCTGCTGAAAAAGCGGCCGGCGCTGATCCGCGTGATGGTGTCTATCATTCTCGGGCAGTGGACCTATCGTGCCATTCTGTACCTGGTTTTCCATGTACGGTGGATCTATGTCTACAGCACCTTCGACATGCGGGCGGATACCCTTTTGGTCGGATGTCTGTTGGCCATCCTGGTCGAAAATGACCGTACCCGTCTGCTCTGTTGTGGATTGCTCCGCTGGCAATGGTTGAGTATCCTTCCCCCCTTGGCCCTGGCATTAGCGGTAATCGTGCCCCTGGTTTCTAAAGCGGCCTACTTGCTTGTCTTGTCGATTCAGCCATTGATCGTCGCCGCAATGCTATTGCAGGCTGTCTATTGGGGATCTAAATCCTGGACCATCTGCAGCACTGGCATCGTACGACTGACGGCGCATCTTTCCTATGCGCTTTATCTTTATCACCCCTTGGCCAGCCAGATCATCTATGTGCTCCACGTTCGCCACCTCGGTTACAGTGCCGCCGTTCTCACCCTGTTGATGGCGACTGCTTCCTACTACCTGGTCGAGCGGCCCTTTATGCGCATGCGCGACCGCCAGAAGCCGCCCCATGAAGCACCAAATCCAGCGGGGACCATTCAACCCGTCGCATGTGCCGTCGCTGAGCGGAGCGTATTTCATAAATCCGCGAAGCCGCATTGAAACGTAGCGGCGCGGCCATCTCCCGAGGCATGCCCGCTTGCCAGCATGGGATCTCCGTCCTTTTGCTCGATCACCGACGGCCTTCGGGCTGGCCGATTTTGCCAAAGACTCTGAAGACAGAGCACAGCGATAAAGAGTTCCACCGGTGCTCCGGAAGGAAACGGTCCCAGCCCGTGAATTGTCATCCCGTGAAACTGGCTGAAGTGATACACAAACAAACCCCCGACAAAGAGGAAGTACGAAAAGTTGCCTCTCTCCTTTATTTCGAACAGGCCCGGGATCGCAGCCAGCATAAGGGCGTGATCGTACAGGCGGTGATAGCTCACGAGGAGCTCGAGCATGACGAGAACGGCAAGAATCGTATACGGCCGGGTGGCGTAATTGTTCTTACGCCAACAGATAAAAGCCAGCAAACCTATGATCGCGAAAAACACCAAATACGTAAGGGCATTGCATACGTGTGGATTCTGAACGAATCGAGCAAGGAACGCCTGGAGATTGAGAAAACTCGATGAGTTCAATTCGTTCAGGCGCGAAAAGTCTGCATCTCGCCCCGGTTGTACCGCCAACGTGAGATTGGAAGCAAGATGCGTGAGGTAGGCCCACGAAGAGAGCTGGAAATAGAAAAGAAGTGCGCCGGCGACAGCTGAAACCGCAGTAAATAGATACGCCGCCGCGGCTGGAATACGAGTACTCTTTCGAAGCAAGAAGTAAGCACCACAGAGATAGGCTCCCTGGGGCTTCAGACACAAACTGACGGCCAGCAGGAAGCCTCCCACTGTGGGCATCGACCCGGACTGCAAGGCGACAATGGCAAGGGTTAGGGAGGAAGCAGAAATGAGGGCCGGTTGCCCTAGCTGCACGGCCCAGCCGATCGACCCGTCGGCGAGCAGGATGACGAAGGGCAGGAGCGAGAGCCAATCCCGGTAGGCCTTGAACCGTAAAAGAAGCACAACAAAGGCGGCGGACAAAAATCCGAGACAAAGAAGCATCCATACAACGGAAAGCACAGGCCAGGGCAGAAGCGAAAGCGGGAAAAGAAAAAGCAACGTGCTCGTCGGATAGACAGGCCATTCGGCCTTGAAATGCGAAGCCGGAGTATAACCCCCCATCTTGAGAAATTCTCTCTCTAAAGTCGGCGAGTCATACGGATCGCATCGATCGAGCAGGCAGTGGGCACCCGCAGCCACCGTCACAAAATCGTGTTCGGCGCCGAAGCCATTTTTGGCGGGACGGGAATAGACGTAGAAAATCGACGCCAGGCAACACACGACAGCGGCCACGGCAAGTAGGGCTTTAATGCTGTTACGCTCCAAAGGAGTGCCTCCCTAAAGCAACAGAAGAAATGCTCTAGTTGCGTTTAGCCAGGTCGACTAAGAATAGATTAGAGTCCACATAAGGTACCTGGTAAGTACCCAGCCAGGTAAGCTGGGCGCCATCGTCATCCAGTTTCTGCAGAAGCCACTCTTCGGGAGCATCATACGTGCCCAGGACCAAAAACTCGTGATGCTGATGAATAAAATCCGCGTAGGAAGCCACCTTGGCGGAGATTGGGAAGTAAGGCTTCATCCCATCGCCGAACCCCCGATCCTCGAAGAGGTTCGTATGCGTGTACTCCATGGCCACGGAGCGGTCTTTCAGAAAATAGAGGCGCGACAAGATGTCCGGTTTTTCGTGATGGTTCATCTCGAAGAAGGTGACGCCGCTGGCAGCAACTAACGGTAGGTCACGCCGGATCGGAGCCAGGATGGAGGCGTCTTGCAGAGAAGGTTTCGATACAACCAGCCAGACGTCAGCCTGAACACAGAAGACCAGGAGAACTGTTGCCGCGGTATAGCCAGCAAGGCGATTACCGTGCAGACGAAGACCCAGCAGGATGGCGATGCCGATATACATGACGGCTTCGGTTGTGATTGCGTAACGATCCCAAAAAGCTCCATGGCTCCGCATCAGCAAAATGTTCAACAAGACAGGGTTCAGCAGAACGCAGCCGAGGAGAACCAGCTCTTCACGGCGCCAGCCAGACACCGTGAGGCGGGATTTGTCTCGCGGCACGAGCAACGCTGCAAAGACTGCAAGGAACAGAGCTACCCCGATCACGTCAATGGCGTCGTAGTAAAAATGAGGGATCCTGCTCCAGGAAGCCTCGAACAAGGAGGGGAAGTAAATGGCCGTATAGTCCTTGAAGAGGGGAATGTAGAAAGCAATTGATACTGTGGGAAGCAGGAGGGCGGTCCAGAGCGCAAAGTCGGGTTTGCGCGTGCGCTGAAATCGGACCGCCTCCGCGCCGAGGAAAGGAAGCAGGGAGAGTGGGGCGAAGACGTGTGCGCTAAGCATCCCTAGGTTCGCGATAGCCGCGCCCCACAAGGCGAGAGCGCGCTTTCCTGCAGACGTCGCGACATCCCAGCAAAGCAGCAACATCGAGAAGAACATCATCAAGAGGGCATAGGGCCTGGCCTCGGTGGCGTAAGGGAACGTTTCCCCCATCCAGAGGATGAGCACGGCGGCGGCGGCGTAGGCGATTCCAACTTTGCGCCGCACGTAAAAGAAGAGCAACATGCTGCCAACGTAGAATTCCAACATTGAGGGAAAGCGCAAGCCAAGTTTGCCATCCCCAAGAAGCTTCATGGAAATGCGGCTGAGCACATACCCTGCGGGAAGTTGGAAATCAAACTTGCGGCTGAGCATCCACATCTGCGGTATCGATTTTGCCTTGGCGATGTCGAAGGTAAACAATTCATCGAACCAGACAAATCGCCAATTGGCCGCCAGGACTGCCACCACATATAGGACAGTTAGGGCTGCGAGCACACTCCAAAGCTCGTAACTCGATTTCGACGGAAATCGCGCCTCGGACGTCTGTTCAACCGAACGCGTAGAGCTTGGGGAGGAAATCATTGGAGCAGATCCCTCAACTTAGGTGACTGCAGATTAGCACCGCTTGCCATTGGGATTGACGGGAATTCCACTGAGATAGATCGGAGGAGGGTAGCCCCTTCAGCGAACGAGGAAGTGAATAAATGAGCGTTACTCCTCTGAGCACTTGCCTTTCCGTTGTGTCGCAACCGCGCAACTCGTCGTGTAAACTCTGTATCGCATGGATGGCAGACCCCCCGGTGTCATCGTGCAGGCAGATGCAACAGGTCTGATCCAACGAGCCAAACTTCGCTTACTGGAAATGCACTATCAGAGTAAAGTTGGGCACATTGGCGGCAACCTCAGCGCGCTCGATATCCTCATCAGCCTTTATCACTTCTGGCTTGGACCCGATGACAAGTTTGTTCTGGCCAAGGGGCATTCAGCGGGAGCGCTCTATGTGACGCTATGGACCATGGGGCTCTTGAGCGACGAAGATCTGCGCCACTTCCATGGCGAGGGAACCCGGCTCAGCGGCCATCCGCCCTTACAGGGCATTCCGGAGATCATCTTCGCTACCGGAAGCCTGGGCCACGGTCTTAGTCTCGCCGCGGGCTTGGCGTTGGGCAAGAAGCTGCGTGGAGAAGAGCGGCAGAGTTTTTTGCCTGACATCGGATGGCGAATGGAATGAGGGCTCCTGCTGGGAAGCGCTCATATTTTCTGGCCCACCAGAAACTCGATAACCTCACCTTCCTTGTCGATTTGAATGGCATGCAGGGCTTCGGTTCGACCAAGCAGGTTGCCAACCTCGACTCGCTTGCAGACAAGTTTCGCGCCTTTGGCGTGAACGACCATCGAAATTGACGGCCACGATGTAAACAGCATCTGTTCTGCGCTCGCATCCAGCGAGGGGCCGCTGGCCATCGTGGCCAATACCACGAAAGGCTGCGGCGTATCCTTCATGGAAAACCAGATGGCCTGGCACTACCTTCCGATGAGCGAAGAACAGTATCAGCAGGCGGTGCGGGAGGTGATGGAATGCGGCAAGCTTTCTGCAACGGTCTAGTGCAGCAGGCTGTTCTGCCGGAATTTGTTTTCCTGACCGGGGACCTTGGCTTCAAAGCCCTGGAACCGCTGCAGGATGCTATGGGCCCGCGCTTCATCAATGCCGGCGTTTCGGAGCAAAACATGGTCTCGGTCGCGGCCGGCCTGGCGCGAAGCGGATTGCGGCCATGGACCTACAGCATTGCTCCCTTCCTCTACGCCCGTCCCTTCGAGCAAATTCGCAATGATGTCTGTTTCCATCATCTTCCTGTGATCCTGGTCGGCAACGGTGGCGGATATGGATACGGCGTGATGGGCAGTTCGCATCATGCGCTGGAGGACTATGGCTGCCTGCTCACGCTACCCCACATGCGCGCGTTCGTCCCCGCGTTCGATTCCGATGTAAGCACCATGATTCCGACGCTGATGCAGTGCGATGGGCCGGTTTACCTGCGGCTGGGGTTGTCGGAAGAGCCCAAAGGCTGGCCTATTCCTGAGTATGCTCCGTGGCGCAAGCTGCTTAGCGGCAATGGTTCGGTCCTGGCCGGGGTGGGACCGTTACTGGGTGGTATGCTGACCGCGTCGCAGCAATTGGAGGAAGACGTGCGCCCCGAGGTATGGCTCGTGACGCGAGCTGCCGATCACGGACGTGCCAGAGGAGTTTATTGCCAGCGTGCGCCGCACTCGCCGGCTGTTCGTCGTCGAAGAGCACACCGCGCATGGCGGTTTCGGTCAGATGCTGGCCCATCACCTGGCAGCCGCCGGCGTGTCTCTCGATTCCTTCACCCACAAACATGCGTTGGGCTATGTCTCCGGTTTATATGGGTCGCAGAAGTTCCATCGTGCGGAATGCGGTCTGGATCCGGCCTCCATTGTCGCTGCGGTCTCGGTGCAATGAGTCCATACACGGCGATCCGCTGAAGTCGAACGAGGCCAGCTCCACCAACATCCGCCAGCTCCAGGGTCCGATCCTGGTGCTGGGGGCGAGCGGCTTCATTGGCGCCAACCTCTTGCGCATGCTGCTGGAACACCGCGAGGATGTTTATGGCACAGCAACGCGGCTTCCCGCCTGGCGACTCGAGGGCTTGCCGCGCGACCACGTCCTGGTCACCGACCTGCTTATCGATTCCAACCTGGACGCGCTGCTCGAAGGTGTGAAGCCCCGAACCATCTTCGACTGCATTGCTTATGGCGCTTACTCGTTCGAGACGGACCGGGAGCTGATCTATCGCACCAACTTCAATTTGATCTCCCGGTTGCTGGGCCGGCTCGATCCGCGCAGTCTTTCCTGTTATGTGCACGCCGGCAGTTCCTCGGAATACGGAGACAATTCCTCCGGACCGCGAGAGGATGCAGCGCCTGCACCGAACAGCCACTACTCCGTCTCCAAAGTGGCTGCTGCCAGCCTGATCATCTACCTCGGCAAGAAGAAGGGATTGCCCTGCGCGAACCTTCGCCTGTATTCGGCCTATGGACCGCTGGAGGACTCTTCCCGGTTGATTCCCGAATATCGTGCACTTTGGAGCTTCCGGTCGGTTACCCGGAGCTGGTCGACCCGCGGGTGTCGCGCGACTTTATCTATGTCGACGATGTTGCGCAAGCCTTCATCGATGTAGGCCTCAAGCTAAGCGAAGCGCGACTACGGCGAATCGTTCAATATAGGCACGGGACGCAAGACAACCATTGGAGACATCGTCACCGTCTCGCAGCGCCTCTTTGATATCCGCCAGGATCCGGTGTTCACCATGCCCAATCGTGAATGGGACCTGACCGACTGGTTTTCCGACATCAGCAAAGTGCGCGAGCGGTTTGGATGGGCGCCCCGGGTCGGCCTCGAAGAAGGGCTGGAGCGCACCGCGGTGTGGTATCGATCGCTGCCGGACAAGACCGCATATCTGCAGTCGTCCAAGCGCTTCGGTCTCGATACCAAGCATAGTGTGTCGGCGATCATCGCCTGCTACAAGGATGGCCAGGCGATACCCATCATGTACGAACGCTTGAAAAAGACCTTCACCGATCTGAATGTCGATCACGAGATCATCTTCGTCAACGATTGCAGCCCGGACGATTCGGAAGAAGTGATCCGGTCCATCTCCCGCAACGACCGGCGGGTGTTGGGTATCTCTCACTCTCGGAACTTCGGTTCGCAGGCCGCCTTTCGCAGCGGGATGGAGATTGCAACCAAGAATTCCTGCGTTCTGCTGGACGGAGATCTGCAGGACCCGCCGGAGTTGATCGAGCAATTTGTCGCGAAATGGCGCGAGGGCTTCGACGTGGTCTACGGGCGCCGGGTGAAACGGGAGGCCCCTCTCCCCATGCAAATCGCCTACAAGCTCTTCTACCGCATCTTTGACACCTTCTCGTACATCCGGATTCCGCACGATGCCGGCGATTTCTCGCTGGTGGACCGCAGGGTGATGGAGGCGATGCTTCGTTTTCCTGAGCGCGACCTCTTTCTTGCGAGGCGTTCGCGCCTACGCTGGATTTCGCCAGGTCGGCGTCGACTATGTGCGGCCGGAACGCATGTTCGGCCGCACGACCAATAGCCTTTGGAAAAATCTCGGGTTGGGCCAAGAAGGGAATCCTCTCGTTCAGCTATGTTCCGCTGGATATCATGAGCAGTTCGGCCATTGTGTTGTGCGCCATCTCGTTTCTGATGGTCCTGGGACAGATTGCTGGCCAAGCTGCTCTTTCCTCACGCTGGCTCCCAAAGGGTTTCGCCAGCATCATCATTCTGATCGTCTTCTTTGGGTCGCTCAATGTGCTGGCGATCAGTGTGGCTGGCGAATACATTGCTAAGATCTTCGAAGAGGTCAAGCAGCGGCCTCATTACATTCGCCGCAGCATCATTCGCGATGGAGAAGTGCGATTGGCGGCGAAAGAGAGTTGATGGAAGGTAGTCGCGCACCGTTGTTCCCAGAGCAAGAGCTGGCGGCGTTCAAAGACCGTAGCAACATGGTGGAAGCCACCTCGGAGACCTGGCGTCCGCAGCTCTTTGTCGCAACGACGACCCGGCTTTCTCTGCTTCTGGCTGCGGTGCGCAGATTCTTCGACATTCAGGCAGGCTCAGCGTGGCGCGATCTGAGCGCAGTGCTTCCGTCGTTGCATGGCACCGTTCTCGACGTCGGCTGCGGAGCGCAACCGTTCCGGTCGCTGGTCAGTCCGCAGGCGACCTACCTGGGTATCGATACCGACGCGGCCAAGGCCCATTTTGGGTATGAGATGCCGGACACAACTTACTTTTCCGGCGATGTCTGGCCCGTCGCGGACGCGTCAGTGAACGTGGTGTTGTGCACCGAGACCCTGGAGCATGTGCTGGAGACGCGCCGTTTTCTTGGCCGAAGCTGCACGCTGCCTCGCGCCTGGCGGAACGCTGCTGTTAACCATTCCCTTTGCGGCGCGGTGGCACTTTATTCCCTATGACTATTGGCGCTTTACGCCCTCCAGTCTCAATCATCTGCTGACGACAACCGGCTTTCACAGCATGCGCGTCTACGCGCGTGGGAATGCTTGTACGGTCGCCTGCTACAAGGTGATGACCCTTCTGCTGCTGCTCCTGATGCCCCAGAACAGCATCCAAGGTTGCGGTCTTCTGCTTCGGCTGGTGGGCTTGGTTTTCCTGCCTTTGTTTTTCTTGCTGGCTCTGATGCTAATCTCTCCCTGCGGGGTCCGGAGGCGATGATTGCCTGGGCTACACCGTATTTGCCGTTCGCGCGGGTGATTCAGTTCACAGCCGGGATCAATGCGGCTTTCGTCCTACCACGGCTAAGATTACCCGCCGGAAGAGACAGCAAGAGCTTCCCGATCCCTGAGTGTCTGCGAGCCAGTCCCATGAGCCGCTTTGCAGGTCTTGGGAAGGGGAAACAGCTTGATCCAGTAATCGATCGGATACCTGTTTCGCACCGAACTCACCTTGATCGAATCGAACCCGGCATTTCGCAGCAGCGCAGCCCCGGTAGGCCTGTCGAAGAGTTGCAGATGTTCGATGTCGAAGATCGGCGACTTTGTCCCCATGACGCGGGCGGAAAATGCACGGCCGGTCGTGCGCGACAATGAAGAACAGTCCGCCCGGCTTTAACAACGCATATGCATCGCTGGCTATCTTCACTGGATCCCAGACATGCTCGATCACCTGAAAGCAGGTGATGAGATCGAGGCTCTCCGCGAGCGAATTGCTCCGCGGCAAAGATTCCGCATTTGAGATAGCCGCGAATAGCAGGCTTGGCAGCCTCGATGGGGGCTTCTGATGGCTCTACGCCGACGACGTCTGGTAAACCCCAGCGCCAACAACTCCTCTACGAACGCGCCATCGCCTGCCCCTATATCGAGGGCGCTCGTCCGGCTCGGCAGCGCGTCCAAATGGGGTTCAAGCAGCGCGCGGTAGGTTACGGCGGCTAACCGTGACTCGGCCCCGCTGTCGAAGGATGCATCTTTGTAAGCGTCCGCCAGAGTCTCCTGCCGCAGCACCGGGTTGGCGTAGAGCATCCCGCATAAATTGCATTCGACCATCCTGGAATGCATGTATTCGGGTAGCTTGCGAGACGCGAAAGCCGACGCTGTCAGCTTGCCCTCATCAAGCGTCGCTTCCACCAGCACTCTGGCGTCTTCGCCGCCGCAGAGAGGACAAGCGCGCGGAATAAAATCCAGCTTCATTTGGATCCTCTGTGGGTCTTACCCTTCCTCGCAGTCTACTTGATGGCTTGGGATTCGCGACGTGCGTGGCATGATTCCTCCCGGAGTTAAGGTTCTTCTGAGGGTTCATCAGACGTCGCTCCGTTTTCCGGCAACCCTTATACTCGAAGAACGATGGCGGCAGGCGTGGACAATGACCCATTTACCTCTCACAAAATAGGCTGGAACACAATTGCCGGTATCTCGCTGGTTTCGGCCGCTTACTTCGCAGATCTCTTTCTCAAAGCCAGCCAGAAATGCTTTTGGTTCGACGAGCTCTTTACCGTCTATCTCTGTCGTTTGCCCAGTTTCACGAGTACCTGGACGGCGGTTACTCACGGCGCTGATTTCAATCCTCCGCTCCTCTACCTGTTCACGCGCTGGGCACAGTGGCTCTTTGGCCCGGGCTTGATTGCGGCACGTTTGCCCGCGATGGTAGGTGTCTGGCTCTTTGGCATCTGTCTTTTCCTCTTCGTAGCCAGACGCGCTGGTGTAGTTTCCGGCTTTATCGCAGGAATCTTCCCCTTTTTTACCCTGGCTCAGTACTATGCTTACGAAGCCCGGGCGCATGGAATCGTGCTGGGGTGGTGTGGTCTGGCGCTCTTATGCTGGCAGAGGAACGCGGAGGGGCGGGCAAAGCATTTGTGGCTCGCCGGCTTCGGGCTCTCTTTGATTGGCGCCCTATTGACCCACGTATACGCGGTGTACCTGCTGTTTCCGTTCGCCCTGGTTGAGGTTTACAACCTATTACGTCGAGGGCGGCCAGACTGGGGCATCGTCGCCGCTTTGGCATTGGCCTTGATATCCGTGACTGTGACCTTGTATCTTCCGCTGTTCCGTGTGTACCGGGCGAGCGTCCCGGCCACCTTCTTCCCCGGTTCCCATGACCTGATTCAACGCTTTCTCGTGGCTGCGATTGGGCCCGCCATAGGCGTTCTCCTGCTAGCGCTGATACTGTTCGCCCTTGAGGGAATGTGGCCCGGCCGAGCTACTGTATTCGTAGCCATTCCAACCCAGGAGATGCTCGTGGCTGCGGGTTTCGTCTGCATTCCTTTGGTTGGTTTGCTCGGATCCAAGGTCAGTCATGGCCCCTTCATCGAACGATATTTTCTTTCCAGCATCGCCGGCTACGCGATATTCCTGGGCTTCGCCAGTTCTCGTCTGGTGGGCTCCCGGAAAGCACAGGCGTTGGCGGGATGCATGGTCTTGCTCGTGATCGGAGACTTGGGAACCGCGATTTATCTCGGCATGAATCACAGGCTTGTGCTCGTCGAGCCAAGTACTGGCCTATTTCTCAGCACGACTCCATCGAACCCGATGGCGTTATACGGGACGCTGTTATTGGACAATGACGGTCTGGACATTCTGGTACTCCCGAGTCTCGAGTATATTTACTTTTTCAGGTATGCTCCGCCCACGGTCGTTTCCCATCTCTACTTCGGAGCCCCGGCAAACGATATTAACCTTAGGGGCTACGAGAGGCTCGCGAGAGGAGCCCACATCGACTTAAAGACGACGACGTTTGATCCATTTCTTGCCACCCACAACAGATTCCTGGTCTACGAAAGCGCGAGCGGGAGCGCCGCGGACCTGGATGCAATGCAAGCCATTGCGGGCGCCGGTTATAAGCTCAAGGCAGCTCGAGGCGATGTCGTCGGCATCATGTATGAGTATGCGAAATGACCGTGAGTACCAGTTGCGCGCACGGCAATTGGGGTAACCTGGTACCCTTTAGTGACGCTCCTGTTGTCCCGGGATAGGCGGGTGCGGCAGTGCTTGAAGGGGCAACGGGGCCCAAAGTGCAGACGGTCTCTCCGCAGTTTACAATTTGTTCATCGGCGCTCATTCAAAATGAGGCGATCCAGGAGTTCATGCAGAAACTGAAAAAGATTGTCATTATCGGCGGGTGCGGCCATGTGGGTCTTCCCCTGGGCATTGTCTTCGCCAATTGCGGTCTGGATGTCGTTCTTCTCGATCGCGATCAAGCCAAGATCGATACGGTCAACGCGGGGCAAATGCCCTTTATGGAGACCAATGCCCTGGAACAGCTGGGGCGGGTTGTGGGCAAGAAGTTGATCGCCACCGCAGATCCTTCCTGTCTGCGCGATTCGGATGCCGCCATCGCGGTCCTTGGAACCCCGGTCGATGAGCATCTCAATCCAACCGTCACCGATCTTTATCGCAGCATCGACGAGGTGATCGCCCGCATGCCGGAAAACGCCCTTCTGGTCTTGCGCAGCACCGTCTATCCCGGCGTCACCAAGCTGGTGTACGAGCGCCTGCAGGCCTCCGGACGCAAAATTCTCTTGTCCTTTTGCCCGGAAAGAATCGCGGAGGGCAAAGCCATGGAAGAGATCCGGACTCTGCCGCAGATTATCTCCGCGTTCGATCCGGATTCTCTGGCGCGCGTGCGCGAGTTGTTCTCCATCATCAATGATGATCTGATCGAGCTCTCCCCGCTCGAGGCCGAGTTGGCCAAGCTGTTCACCAATAGCTGGCGCTATATGAATTTCGCCATCTCCAACCAGTTCTACATGCTGGCCGAGACCTACGGCCTTGACTTCCAGCGCATCTATGGCGCGGTGACCCATCGCTATCCGCGCATGAAGAGTTTCGCCAAAGCGGGTTTTGCGGCCGGACCCTGCCTTTTGAAAGATACGCTGCAGCTTTCGGCGTTTTCCGGCAACAATTTTTTCCTGGGACATGCGGCCATGCTGGTCAACGAGGGTTTACCCAACTTCATCGTGAGCCAATTGCGACAGCAGCAAAAACTTCGCGATAAAGTTGTCGCAGTGCTGGGCATGGCCTTCAAATCGGAGTCCGATGACAAGCGCGAGAGCCTTTCCTACAAGCTGCGCAAGTTGCTTATGGTGGAAGCGAAGGAAGTGCTTTGCACTGACCCCTACGTGGTCGACGAGAAGCTGGTCCCGCTGGAAGAGGCCTTGCGGCCGGGCGGACGTCATCATTCTGGGAGCCCCGCACGCCGCCTACCGCGACCTTCACTTTCCAGCGATAAGGTAGTTGTGGATGTCTGGGGATTTTGGCCAAACCGGCAGCAAACTGCAACAGGAGGATCTCCCGCATCGTGAAAGTACTGGTAACTGGCGCTTCCGGCTTTATCTGTGGATATCTGATCCAGGAACTTCTGGATACACGGGTACGAAGTGGTCGGTCTCGACAACTTCAGCAAGTACGGGCGGCTGCAGAAGTCCTACGATTCCCATCCCCGCTACAAGCTGGTCGAAGGCGACGCAAAAGATGTCGCGTTGATGAAGGAGCTTCTCTCCGACTGCGACCACTTCATCGCTGCCGCAGCCATGATTGGAGGCATCTCGTACTTTCACGAGTTTGCCTACGACCTGCTGGCAGAGAACGAGCGCATCATCGCCTCTTCGTTCGATGCCGCCATCTGGGCGCACAAGGAGCGCAAGCTGAAGAAGATCGTCGTGCTCTCCTCCAGCATGGTTTTCGAGAGCACGACCGAATACCCCACCCCGGAAGGAGCGGAGCGGCGCAGCCCGCCGCCGCGCTCGACCTATGGCTTCCAAAAGCTTGCCGTCGAGTATTTTGTCCAGGGCGCCTACGAGCAGTACAAGCTTCCCTACACCATTGTGCGACCCTTCAATTGCGTTGGCATCGGGGAAAAGCGGGCCTTGTCTGACCGCGACATCATGAGCGGCAACGTACGCCTGGCCATGTCTCACGTCGTTCCTGACCTGGTACAGAAGCTGGTAAAGGGGCAGGATCCGCTGCACATTCTGGGCGACGGCAAGCAGGTCCGCCACTACACCTATGGCGGAGATCTTGCGCGCGGAATCCGGATTTGCATCGAGCACCCAGCCGCTCTGAACCAGGATTTCAACCTATCTACGCCGGTACGCACCACGGTGCTGGAACTGGCGGAGCTGATCTGGAAAAAGATCCACGGCTCGAGCAAGCCGTTCCGCTACGTGAGCGATCCCGCTTACGAGTACGATGTTCAGGAGAGGGCGCCGGCGGTCGGGAAGGCGCGGGATTTGCTCGGGTTCGAGGCGACGACCCCCCTCTCGGACATCCTGGATGAGGTTATTCCCTGGATCGCGGAGCAGGTGGAAATAGGCCAGATGTAAGCGAACGTCGTCGCCGCAACAAGTTTCGACAGGAGATTGAATGGACAGGCCGCTAACCATAGTCATTCCCGTCTACAACGAGGGGGCCAATTTTCCCGCGCTCTGGTCAGAGATGACGCGAGCACCTCGACTTTCCCTTTACCGCGTTGGTCGCCTATGACTTTGACGGAGACGACACCCTTCCGGTGGCGCAGCAGATTATCGCCCAGGGTGAGACTCGATTGAAGTTGATCAAGAACACCTACGGCCGTGGGGTTGTGGGTGCGATCCGAACCGGGTTCGATGCGGCGCCTGCCGGCCCTGTGCTGGTGGTCATGGCCGACCTGTCCGATGACCTGGGGCAGGTTCGCAGGATGCTCGAACTCTATCGGCAGGGCAGCCACATTGTTGTCGGCAGCCGGTATATGAAGGGCGGCAGGCTGATCGGGGGCCCGTGGTTCAAGCAACTGCTCTCACGTCTGTCCGGACTTACCTTGTGCTGGTTCCGCGGGATACCGACGCATGACGCGACCAACGCCTTCAAGATCTATGATCGCGCCATGCTGGGTGCCATCCGCATCGAGAGCAAGGGCGGATTTGAATTGAGCCTGGAGATCACGGTGAAGGCCTTTCCTTGCCGGCTATACGATCTCCGAAACGCCCTCTACTTGGCGGGACCGGACCGCGGGGACGTCCCGCTTCAAGCTCTGGAAGTGGCTGCCGCATTATCTGAAGTGGTATTTCATGGCCTTTCAGCCAAAGTCGAGGAGTCGCGGGGCAAGGGAGGAACTTCGGCCCACGTGAGTTCTTCGAGCAAGACCCTCAGCGATGTGGAAGGCCTTGCCAGGCAGAAGATGCCGGCAGGCGAAGTCCTCTTGCTCTGCTGCTCTTTGCTGTCCCTCGTTGTCTCCTGCATCCTCTGGTCTTCGCATAAACAGGCGTGGATGGACGAGATATTCACGTGGAAAGAGGTGAGCGACCGCTCGCTTTGGCACTTGTACTACGCCATCCAACATGGCGCCGATGGTGGCCAGCCTCTTTTTTATACGACGGCGTGGCTCTGGGCAAAGGCCTTTGGCACTGGCGTTCTGACCCTTCGCTTGTATTCCTGCGTCGCCATGTGCGGGGCGTTGCTGGTCACCTGGAGAACCATACGCCGCTTTTACGGGCTGTGGGCCACGGCATTTGGCGTTCTCGCGATCTGGGGCACCTCTGGTGTGCTGCTCGAGCAGAATGTGGAAGCGCGCTTCTATGGGCTCTACATGCTCGCCGTCGCGATTTCGGTTGACGTTTATACACGCCTGGTGGCTCGCCCGGTGCCAACACGCTCCCTTTTGGTGCTAACCTTCTTATCTCAAGCGGCATTGGTGTTGACCCACGTTCTGGGCCTGATTTATAGCGGCTTGATCCTGCTGGCGTTGATCTTGTTCGATGCCGCAAAGGGCCGCCTTCGATTTAAGGTTTATCTTGTCTTACGCCGCCGGTTGGCTGGCGCTTCTGGTCTGGATCCCTGCGATCCGAGCATCCATGGCGGCGGGCAAACCGCACGGTTGGATCGCGATGCCAACCGCTTATAGACTTGCGCACTGCCTACCTGTTCGACAATTCCTTGCAGTGGCTCAGGCTGTTTAAGCGTCATTCCGACGAGTTCTCTTCCAGATTGTTCAGCCGCGTCGGGGAATTGGTAATTCTGTGTTCCGCTAGCCGTGAGTCTTTCTGCTTGGACTACGACGAATTTTGACGTCGGGATGGCGAGCCGTCTCCGGTCCAAGGAGTGCTCTCCTGCTTGTCGCATACTTTCTGCTATCTGCGCCGGTGGTGTTGTTTGTGCTTTCTCACCTCATCACACCGGTTTTCGTTCCGAGGTATTTTCTGCCCAGCGGCATCGGCATGGCGATCGTCCTGGCAGCCTCTGCGGACGCGCTCGGCTCAGACTAGCCGGATCAACGCGCGCTTGGCGCCGCGGTTGATGTGGACAACGATCGTATTGTTCCTGATGATTTCTCCAGTGCTCACGGTGCTGGCTCTGGGGCCCCTAAAGATGAGTTGGACTTATCTGGATGTGCAGCGCTTGGAACAGGTCGTCCCTCCGGATGTTGCGGTCGTCGCAGGTTGGCAGCAGGATTTTGCAAAACTCATGCGCTACTCGCAAAATCCCCAAGCTCACTACTATTTCCTGCTGGACTGGCCCGCGGCTTTGGCGGGACCGAGAGCATTTGTGCTCGACTACCATCTAATGCAGGCATATCGTAACAACGGCTACTACGCGAAGAACATCCAGGATAGCCAGGCTTTTCTTTGTTCGCGCATCCTGATTTCTTCGTGTTGGACGCCCCGAACGCAAGCACGCTCGACTGCCCGCAATAACGACTCGCCCGATATGCAAAAACCAAACTGGTTTGACACGAATATCGGGACGACGCCGCAATTTGAATGGAAGGTCATCGATTCTTTCGATGGAACTGAGGCGAAGAGGAAACTAATAGCAGTGCATCGCAGAGCGTCCTTAGCCTTTTGCAACCCGCAGTAATACGTAGACGGGTCTTTGTCCTACACCTACCGGAGAGCTGTTTTAATCTCGCCGTCGATAGACTTCGAATTTGCCCACCTGAGCGTAAGGCTGCCAATTCGCTTGCAGATTCTCCTGAAAACGCCTGCCGATCGGATACGGCTCACGTTTTATCCGATATGGCGATTGATATGGCAAACGATGTCCCAGGTAAGGAGCAACGCTGGCTGACGTTTCTGTAAACATCGGTATCGGGCCTTGTGGAAGGAGTGCCCAACGCGATCTATTCATCTCTTCGATTTGGCGATCTTCGGCTGAGGCGTCCAGAATGCTCCACTCACAGTCGTAGAAAGTTGGAACGAATTGTCCCGACCTCTTCAAGGCTGCTTCCACTGGCAGTGGCACTGACAGCGGGAGAGCCACGGGATCGTTGCCGACGATGGCCTGCAGGCGCTTAAGATCAAAGGGTCCATAATCCCCAGAATCGCCGGTGCCTAAAGAAAAAAAGCGCCTTTCGGCTGCAGGAGAAAGTTTCTGCGCGAACGCGTCTGCCGCGCGCATCAGCCCGTCGTCCTGCCAATGGCTGGTGTCATAGTGGATCCTGGCCCGCAACACGGGCCAATAGATGTGGTCATCCACAAAGGCCGTCCATGTCAGGACCAGGACGACGCAAGCCACCCACGCAAGCTGCTGAGAAGGTCGCACCTCCGAAATGGCTACCAGGGACAGAAGATAGATCCCGATTCCGTTGAAAAATACGTGGCCTGGATCAGCCCTCCCGAAGGCTACGGGCAGCAATGCTACGGAGAAGATGTACAGCGCGGCGAGCATTGGCGCTTCAAGGCGCGCCTCTCGAAAGAAGCGTGCCAGCATAAGGGGCGCCAACCATATCAGAGCGAACAAGAACACAAGTATGCATGGAAGCGGCTCGACGATGAAGTTAGCTATGCCACGCGCGAAGAGCTTTAGCATGCGCAGGTAGCCGGCGCCGGCCAGCAGAAGAAATGCCGCTGTTGCCGCAAGGGGCGCAATCACTGCAATCAGCCATGCTCTTCCCGCTGTGAATAAATAATAAGCAGCATAAGCTATGCTGCTCGCGCCGAAAGCCAAGCCCATCTCCGCCGAGAGTGACAAGCTGGCCGCCTGGCCGGCAAACAAGCATGCTCCCAACGGCCAGGGCCTGGTTTGCCTGGCAGCCAGAACTAGAAACGAGATTGGAAGGACGAAGCGGAGAAACGCGTAGTTCACACCAAACCCAAATGGATAGGTGTGCAGTAAACAGAGCAGTAAAAACAGGATCTTCCATTTGCGCAGGATGGGTAGGCGATCAAGTACATACACGACGAGCAGCAATCCAATCACCTGCTCAAGCACGAGTGTCGTGTAGTAAGCAGATGCCGTTGAAACATGGAGCGGAGACAGAAGTGTGTGCACAATCACTGGGCCGTAGAAGAGCAGCGGTCCGTATGGTAATTCGATCTGGTCGTAGAGTTTGCGGCCATAGTCGATATGCATACTGATCTGCCGGATGAAATAGCGCCCATCGCCATAGTGTTGACCGGAAATCGCGATCAGGTAGCTGAGCAGGGCGACCATGCAGCCACAAAGAATGACTATACTTACAACAAGCGGCCGTGGAAGTTTGCCGAAGTCGCCAGCGGTCCGCTCCGGTTTCGGTTGGGGCCATCTGAGGGCAGCGAAACAGACGAAGGTTCCCAACGCGGCAGCTGCCAGTGAGGCAACTTTATTGTTGAATCCGGCTACATTCGCCGCGGAGATGCCAGCGAGATAGGGTGGGGGCAGCAGAAAAGGCAAAACGAAAACACCAAAGCAGGTGGCGAGAAGAATACACAGGGGAAAATACCAACGCTGCGTGTTGATCACGTACCGAGTATAGCCTCCATTCCGGGCGGGTAAGCTTGCAAGGAGGTTCTCGGCATTTAGCACGTGTTCCAAGAATCAACAGACACAGTGAAACCTTTGGGGAAATTGCCTGTCGGGACAACGGACACATCCCGTGTAGTGGCCGCACCGGGGGAAAAATGGACGCGGGCCATCAAACAGAGCCGGCGTCGTCGGCAATTTGCAGGTTTAGGATGGGCAGATCCGCGGATTCTTCCTTGGGGTTGGCATACCGGAAATGCGACTTCAGCTTAAGAAAGCGAAGTTCCAGAAGGTGGTAACTCACCACTGCCACCAGGGTGAAGAGTGCCAGCATGGCAAACGCGTAGACCATCTGTCCAACAACCAGCGGGTGAATGTTGCGGATAAACCACGCCTGCCAGGTGGCGCAGATGGGCGAAGGCAAATCGTGCCAGACGTAAAGTCCGTAGCTGTATCGTCCAAAGAAGCGCAGCACGGACGCCCTGCCCACACGATTCGCCACTGTGCCGGGCACCAGTGCGAGCGCAAGCACGCAAACATATATGCCCGCGATCATGGAGTAGCCCCAGGAGGTCATGGCGCTAGAGTCAAAGAAGAGCGTTCTGGCCCGGATAAATAGAACGATGAGTATCGAGGCCGCACACAGCGATGACGGAATAGAGCTCTGGTCCGCTTGAGCCACGCATCCGGCCGGGGGCCTCGAAGCGCCAGCGCCAGCATGGCGCCCGCAAGGAGGGAATCCATCCTGGCCGGCAGTTCTGTATAGAGAATCCAGGTTGAAACCCCGCAGATGCGCTCAGTATGACTCTGAACACCAGCGCGCCCAGGATGCCTCCCGCGCAAATCTGCATCAGTGTCCTTCTTCTGAGCACAAAGAAGACCACCAGCGGCCACAAGGAATAGAACTGCTCTTCCACGGCCAGAGACCAGAAATGGATGCAGTTGAAATAGGGAGTAAAGTTGGGAGACCCCGTCCCTTCAGAGGAAGCATCAGGTTCGCGCCATAGATATAGAAGGGGATTGCCTTCCAGCTCATGGGGGTGTGAAGCAGGACCCCAACCAACGAGCACAATAGTGACCGCAAAGAAATATAGGGGGAACAGGCGCAGTGCCCGCCGGGCGTAGAAAACTTTGAAGAAATTGGTTGCTTTCCGGGTGTCGTAGAGGATCCCGGTAATCAGAAATCCGGAAAGCACGAAAAACAGATCGACACCGGTCCAGCCAACGCTTGCCAGCCACGAAAGAGGGTTGTGGGAGATTGCGGGGTAGATAGTGAAAGAAGAAGACGAGCAGAATCGCAATGCCCCGAAGGCCGTCTAGGCTGTCGATGTGCTTTTCTGATCCCAGTCCCATGGAGGGGCCCTCGTCCGCCTGGCTTCCCCGAAATCCTATGACGCCACATCGCGGGTCAGGTTCGGCAGTAGTAGTCGCCCGAGCTTTCCAAAATGTGTTACGGGCGGCTGCGCACGATCGAATGGTGCCATTTCCAAGCCGTTACGAAACAGTGACGGATTTCGTTTTCCGTTACAGTGTGGTTGACTTACTGTCGACCAGCGACCGCGCCCGGGTAACAAACTCTTCCAGCGGCATCCCGCCCTGATCGCCCTGGCCGCGGACGCGCAGGCTGATCCGCGCCCGTCTCCGCTTCCTTGTCGCCGACGACCAGGATGTAAGGCAGCTTCTGCAGGGTGAAGTCGCGGATCTTGGCGCCCATCTTCTCGTTGCGGTGATCGACCTCCACGCGCAGGCCGGCATTCTGTAACGTTGCCTGTATCTTTTCCGCGTAAGCGCAGATGGCGCTCGCTGATGGGCACGATGCCGGCCTGCACCGGCGCCAGCCAGAGCGGGAAGGCGCCGGCATAGTGCTCCACCAGCACGCCGAAAAAGCGCTCCACCGAGCCGAAGAGAGCGCGGTGGACCATCACCGGTTGATGGCGCTCGCCGTCTTCGCCCACATACTCCATCTCAAAGCGCGCCGGCATGTTGAAGTCGAATTGCACCGTCGACAGCTGCCATAAGCGGCCCAGCACATCCACCAGCTTGATGTCGATCTTGGGCCCATAAAACGCAGCTTCGCCGCGGATGGTCTTGTAGGGAATGCCCTTCCGCGCCAAGCGCGTTCTCGAGCGAGTGGATGGCCAGGTTCCAGTTTTCGTCCGAGCCGGCATAGCTCTTGCGGTCTTTCGGATCCCAGGTGGAAAGCTCCACCTTGAATTCCGTAAAGCCAAAGGTGCTGAGCACCAGCTGGGCAAACTCGATGCAGCCCACGATTTCGTCTTCAATCTGCGCCGGGGTGCAGAAGATGTGGGCGTCATCCTGGGTAAAGCCGCGGACGCGCAACAGGCCATGCATGGTGCCGGAGCGCTCGTAGCGGTAGACATTCCCCAACTCCGCGTAGCGCACAGGCAGATCGCGGTAGCTCTTGGGCGAATTCTTGTAGATGAGAATGTGGAACGGGCAGTTCATCGGCTTCATCCGGTAATCTGCGTCGTCCAGCTCCATCGGGGTAAACATGTTCTGCGAGTAAAAGCCTTCATGGCCGCTGATCTGCCACAGATTCACCCGCGCCACGTGCGGCGTGTAGACCAGCGAGTAGCCGCGCTTGAGGCACTCGTCGCGCATCCAGTCTTCCATGATCTTGCGCACCATGGCGCCTTTGGGATGCCAGAAGATCAGTCCGGCGCCGGCCACCTCCTGAATGGAAAAAAGGTCCAGCTGCTTGCCCAGCACGCGATGGTCCCGGCGCTGCGCCTCCTCCAGCCGGGCAAAGTGCTGCTCCATCTCCTTGCTGGAAAAAAATGCGGTGCCGTAAATGCGCTGCAGTTGGGGATTCTTTTCGTCCCCCAGCCAGTAAGCGCCGGCCAGGTTCATCACTTTGAAGGCTTTGACCCGGCCGGTCGAAGGCACGTGCGGCCCGCGGCAAAAATCTTCAAAGGCGCCATTGCGGTAGAAGGAAATTTCCTCGCCCGGCTTGGTGAAGCGCTCGACGAAGTGGGCCTTCATGAAATCGTTGCCGGCCTTGAAGCGCGCCAGGCTCTGGTCGCGCGGCTCCCATTCGCGAACGAAGGGCTCGTTGCGCGCGACCACTTCCGCCATCCTGGCTTCGATGGCCTTGAGGTCTTCGGGGGTAAAGGGCGTGGGCCGGTAGAAATCGTAAAAGAAGCCGGCATCCGTGGCCGGGCCATGGCCGAGCTTGGTCTCGGGATACAGCTCGAGCACCGCGGTCGCCATCACGTGCGCGGCGGAGTGGCGCACCACCTTCAGAGCTTCGGCATCCTTCTCGGTGAGCAGCTGCAACGACACGTCCTCGGTAAGCGGAGTGCTCAGGTCCACCAGGCGTTCGGCGTTCGCTTCGCTCGGCGCCATACATGCTGGCTTCGGGCGTCGCTTCTCCGCTGCCTCAGCGGCGCTGCCACTGGCTGCGCTGATGGTTCGGCGGCTGTGGGGCGAATGCGCGCAACCACCGCGGCGGCGGCCAGTCGCGGTGAGATGCTCTGGGCCACATCGAGGGGAGTTGATCCGGCGGGGAATTCTTTGATGGAGCCGTCGGGGAGATGAACCTTTATCGAGTCTGCGATCGCTGTCATTTTCCTGGAGAGTTAAGACTAAGGATATGTGTCTGTACCCTCATTCGTCGAGGGCGGCGGCGGTTTCGAATGATGAGCCGACCCGGATTTCCTGCGGAGCTGAGTGGATCCACGGACGCATGCGGCTTACCGCGACGAAAGCGCACATCATTTCGCTCAGCAGTGCTGCGTTACAGGAATCGGGGAACTACGGCCTTTTCGTGGCTTAAACCAGCGCAGAGTGGGTCATGGCCTCCAGCACGGAGAGAGGCGATGACTCCGGAGAAACCATGGCCTGGTGTTCCACCAGGAAGGTTTGCTCCAGGGCGTACTGGCCCGAGAGAACCGCGTGCGGAACCATGTCGGTGTAGACCATCCAACTGGAGCCGGCGGGAAACTGCAGATACTCCTTGCGGCACTCCGCCTGGAAGGATGCGTTCTCCTTAAGGAAGTTGTGGAAGCGCATCATGAAGTCGTCATAGGGTGATCGCTTCAGGCTGGGAATCGCATAACCAAGGCCTGCTGCATTGGCCAGGGAGCGCAGCGCCCGGCTGGCGGAGTTGCCGGGCGCCGGGAGCGCGATCTGTTGCGGCGCATACCGGGGCGCGAGCACGGGAAATGGATCGCTGACCACCCAGTCGCGCGTGCGCGATGGGTGAATGTTGTTGAAGAAGCGCAGGATGCGCGCTCCCCGCGTAGGACGCGTAGGGAAAGCATCGGTGTGCAGCAGGTCGTTGCGGCGGCGCAGCGGCAAGTCCCGGCCCTCTTCCTCCTGCGGCCGGAAGCTGGCGTAGTCCAGCTGCCAGCGCCCCTGGTAGGGCGAAAGAAAGCGGGTGAGAAAGCGGGTCACATCCTGCGAGTACTGGCGCATGATCGCCTGCAGCTGCTTCAGCTCCGCGGCGCCGGTGGTGCCGGCATCCAGGCCGCTCACGCTATCCAGATTCGGCTTGTAGGCGATGTTCTTGTGCAGCGTGCTGCCCGTCTGCTGCTGGCCCAGCAGAAAAGACAGGTCCTCGGGCCGAAGCGGAATGGGCGTTTGCGGGAAGTAGAGAATGTCGCCGGCTTCCAGCCGCTGGCACCATGCTCGCGCCTGGCTCTGGTGATGGTGCATTGCTAGCGTTGTCCGGCTGCAGTCGACTCGAGAGCAATGGTGATCGAGAGCCATGAGAGCAGACTTTCCTAGCCTCTCGGAGAACTTGCGGCGCAGCCACAGCGTGCCAAAAAAGATGAGGCTGAGCGACCAGCACGACACAGGCGGCTGGGAAGGAGATGTACTTGTAGCTCTCGGCGTAGTCCACGTGGTGGCCCATGCCGTTGTAGATCATGATGCCGACGATGGCCAGGAAGGTAAACAGGAAGAAGCTCAGGAAACCCACGGTAAAGGCCATCAGAACACTGGTAAAGAAACCGAGATCGCCCAGGGGAATGCCGAAGAACCTTCCCTCCGCCTGCGGATTGGCCGCCCTGGTGCAGGTTTTGCTGCTGCGCATTCATGATTGGCCTCAGAATGGGGACGGTGCACACCCTTCCACTCAGCTAGAATACTAGGTTATGGCTGAAGTCGCCCAAATGGAGTTGTTACCGGCATCGCTCGTGGCGCAGCAAACGCCCGTGCGTCAGTCCGAAAACCGCTTGTGCTACGCGATCTTTGCCGATACGCACATCACCGCCCAGGAGCTCGAGCCGATCGTGCAGGCAGTGCCGAATGCAGTCGCCGCCGCGCTTACCCGGCATGCCTACTACTTTGTGCCCCTCACCATTGGTGAGACTGAGGAGACGATGGTTGCGCCCGGGCTACACCATCGACCTGGGCGATCGCGCGATGTGTCACCGCAATGTGCAATTTGACGGCTCCGATTGCATCTTCATCTCCACCCGGCTGATGCAGGACAGGTTTGCGTTGGCCTTCGAATTCTTTATCAATGTCGGGCATCACTTTGTCGAAGCCGCTGGAGTGCCGCAGAGTTTCTGCGACCTGGCGTGGTCGCAGGCCCTGGCCGAGGTGCGCGGCGAAACCAGCCAGGATAGCTACGAAAGCCGGCGCCGGGCACTGGACCGGGGCCGCAACGAAAGTCCCGGTGCGCGCATGGCGGAGAGAACGTTCTCACGCGTGGACCAGCCGGCCGCAGGCCGCGTGGTGGAAAAGGGCCGGATCGACGAAAAGGCAAAGAGCAGCTTTTTTGAATCGGCCTTTTCTGATGCTCTGGCCATCTACATGCTCTCGCTCACCCTCGACTTCAACTACACCGATCTGCGGGAGCGCGAGTATCCGCTGCTGGCCGCGCCTGCGCTGGCCGAGCGTCTGCGCCATGTGGCCGCGCTCTTTCCTCCCAACCCCGGCTACGACTTTCAAATCTCCTATCGCCACAAGTTTTAGAGCAGTCACCATCGGAGTGGTGCTTGTTACACAGAAGTGAAAATGCTAGCTCTCTCTGTACAATCAGCGCATGATTGCGCACCTGCGCGGGCGGCTCCTGGCGAAACATCCACAGCAGGCGATCATCGAGGCGGGCGGAGTCGGCTACGACGTCGTGATCAGCGTGCCCACGTTTAGCGCGCTGCCGCCGGAGGGAACCGAGGTGGCTCTCTTCATCCACACCCATGTGCGCGAAGACACCCTGGCGCTGTACGGCTTTCTCAACCGCGAAGAGAAGCGGGTCTTCGAGCGCTTGATCACGGTGAGCGGCGTGGGCCCAAAGCTTGCCGTCACCATCCAGAGCGGTCTGAGCACAGAGCGGTTGGTGGGCGCCATCCGCGGCCAGGACCATGCCACTCTCTCCCAAATCCCCGGCATCGGCAAACGCCTGGCCGAGCGGCTGGTGGTGGATCTCAAAGACAAGCTCGAGGATATGGCTGCTGCGCCGCAGCCGGTCGAGACCGGCCCTTCGACCGAGGACGTGCTTTCCGCCCTGGTCAATCTGGGCTATCAGCGCCCGCTGGCGCAAAAAGCAATTGCTGCCGCAGTGGCTAAGGACAAGACTGTAGGAGAAAGCTTTGAGGCTCTTTTCCGCGCTGCTCTGGCCGGAATGCGCAATTAAAGTGCCTCGAGGACGGTTCACTTGAGCAGGTAGATTTTTCCCAGTGGAGAGTAGATTGAGCCAGTCTTCGCTACGAGATATCCACAGGCCTAGGAGATAAACCGCTGAATTGACTACGCTATCCGCTCTGTCTGTTTGGCATGCCACATGCAGTGAGGACGAGTAGGACCACGCTGATGCGAAGATGTTCCGCCCGCAGCACGGCGGTCCCTAAGTTTGCGGCTCACTTCGGTGATGCCGCGGAGAAGATGCCCATACCAGGGAGGTGTGGGCATCTTCTTTTTGTGCCAGAGCTTACTCCGACGCCGGCTTCATCTGTGCCTGATTGGCACAGCCGATTGCTTTGGGCATGTCAGGATCGTCAGCCGGAACTTGCTCCGGTCTCGTGCATGATGTCTTGCTGGAACTTCTGCAGTTCAGGGAACGAGTAGTGAGTGCAAAGATTCAGTTCCCAGGTGTCGGCCGTCTTCTTGGAAACTACATACATGCGAATGGTTTCATCCGGGCGCGCGGGCGAGTCGCTCTCTCGAATGATGGAAAAGCTATAGTAGCCGGGGATGAAGCCGGCATCGGTCCGGGTGTCCATCGAGTTCATCACGATCGTGCGATCATCCACCGTGATGTTGTCGTAATCGGGCAACGATGAGGGCGACCTGGCGAGCCTGGTCGAACTCCATCTCATGTACACGCGCACGCGCGCACAGCGTAGATGCGGCCAGAAAAAAGAAAAAAAAGGCAAGTTGTCTCATGTATGTGAGCAGCCGGACAGCCTTGTCAGATTGAGGGAGGCAAGCAAAGTCTATTGCAGACCAATATAAACACGATCTAGCGTGGCGTATCAAGTCCATTACTTTTGTACTTCAAAAGCGGGATTTCGAGTTATCCTTCGAAGTTACCAGCTCTGAACGGCAGCATACCTGCAGGGCTTAAATGCCGATTTACGCTTGCAACTATGACGCTGAATCATGACTCGTCACCGTCGCATACCGGATTCCTGCTTTGCGCAACTGACCCGTCGCGTATGCGGCTTCCATGCGGAATGCCGCATGAGCTAGCTCGCGCCACCAACACCGTCGATCCGGCGAACCGTACTTCCGTGAAGCCGGGCTCAGATTCTTGCGCAGCCTGCAGCGAAATAACCGGCGGGAGTGGTTCGAGGCCCACAAGCCGGAGTTCGAGCGCGAGCTGAAGCAGCCCATGCTGGCGCTTATCGAAACCGTGAACGGCGCCATGGAAGACTTTGCTCCCGCGCATGTGCGCCCGCCTCAAAAATGTATGATGCGCATCTATCGCGACATACGATTTTCTTCTGACAAGCGGCCGTACAAAAGCCATATCTCCGCCTGGTGGTCGCGTGAAGGTCTGGAAAAGACCTCCGGGGGCGGCTACTACATGCATATCTCCCCGGAGGAGGTGCTGATTGCCGCCGGCGTGTATATGCCGGAGCGGGAGCAGCTGCTGGCGATACAGGGAGTATCTGCTGGTGCACCATGCGGAGGTGCGGCGGCTGCTCACAGACCGCAAGCTGCAGGCGCACTATGGATTCCTTTACCGGCATGCCGCTCACCCGGCCGCCAAAGGGCTTTCCTAAAGACCACCCGGCGATGGATCTGCTCTTGTGCCGGCAGTGGGGCGTGGAGGCTACCCTGCGCCCACGGCGTCTCTGCAGAAGGATTTCGCAAGCGAAGTGATCCGGCGCTTCCGTCTCGCAGCTCCGCTGGTGGATGCGCTCAACACGCCTCTGCTGCGCGAGCATCGAGAAAAAGCGGCGGCCGCTTGTTCGGCTTATAGCGTGGAAAAGCGCGCATAAATCAAGGGAAAACCCATGAAATTGGGGGAAATCTTGGAAAAACAAGCCAAAAACGGAACAAATATCGGTTTTTCGATTGACAAACGCTGGACAAAGCCGCATCGTAAACGGCGGTGGGTTCGTTTTTACCCGCATAAACACTGGGTTTCCTGACGATCGATGCAGCGTTTCGCACGAGCATCCGAAGGTACCGGAGAAGCGTCAAGCAGGACATGGATTCTCCAGGGTGCGAAACAACGCGACCATGGGCCCATGAAATAACAGGAGAAAGAAGGACACAATATGGCAACAGGCATGACCAAGACAGCACTGGTCCGCACCATGGCAGAAAAACTTGAGTTGACCAACAAGCAATCGGCAGCATTTCTCGACCTGCTCGCAGAGACGGCAGTGAAGGAAACGAAGAAGAATGGCGTGTTCGTCATCCCTGGGCTTGGCCGGTTGGTGAAGGCCGAGCGCAAGGCCCGCATGGGTCGCAATCCCCAAACTGGCGAAACCATCAAGATCAAAGCCAAGACCGTGGTCAAGTTCCGCGTGGCCAAGGCTGCTAAAGACACCATCGCGCCGCCAAGGAAGTAGTCAGCGCTGTTGCGGCATGAGGCTCACTGCCACGCTGGCTTGGGTCGCTCAAGACCATGGAAGCACGCGAAGAGGGCAGGCGAACGCCGCGCCCTCTGTACCTCTGTTCCTGCGAACTCAACGGCTTTTCGCTTGCGGACAAGCTCGGCAATCCCGTCCTCGAGACCTCCCTGCACGAGTCAAGTCTCGATCCTTTTGAGACCATCAGACTTCCGCCCGGTAATCCGACTTCTCTGTTTCAGCCCTGTGGGTCGCTCTTAGCATGCGCGCGAACGCACGCAGGGAAAGGCCGTAGCAGATCAGCAGGCACTGGATCAGGATGCGCGCGTTGTAGCGCCAGGCGAAGATCGCGAAGCAAAGCGTGAAGGCGACCGGATAAGTTTCGGCCAAAAGAGCTTGCACCCAATGCGGGCGCGCGGACGAGGTGGCATCGCCGGCGGCCGAGACGAGGCAATAAACGGGGAACACGGCGGCAGTACTGCTGGTAGACATCGCCCAGCTTGGCCGATGAGGAAGCGCTCTTCCGCGGAGATGAGAAGCAGCACGAAGACGCTGAAGGCAAGCAGGAAGAAAGCGGCTCCGCTGGGCGGCATCAGAATGGAGGCGCCAAGCGCAAGCAGCCAGGACCCTAGGTAGAGCGGATTGCGGACATAGCGATAAGGCCCCGCGGCGACGAACCGTCGCCCTGCATCGCAGCGCCGCGCATGACGCCGGAACCGAGATACGCGGTGCCCCACACCCGCAGAATAGCCCCAAGCACCAGACAGGCCAGCGCGACGAGCGTCACGGCGAGGGTTGCAGCTGCCAGGCCGATCCAGCCGCTGCGCGCGAGCAGCGTCGATGCCGCGAGCCAGAGCGTGCCTGGGCTGCCGCTGCGAGAAGTCCCAGGGCGGCAGAAAGCCAAGCAAGTAGAGCAGCACGAAGATGAAGACCCGGAAGCGAAATGCCAGCGCGGCCGCATTCATGAGCTGCCGGCCCGCCGACCGTTCGCGCACGGCAGACGCGTAAGGTAACTGTAATAGTTCCATATCGACAGCGAAGGACTCGACGGCTGTCAGCAACCGGTGCCGCTTACTTGCCGGCTATGGTTTCGAGCAGGGCATCGAAGTCTTCCAGGCGGGAATATTCGATGATCACGCGTCCGCGGCCGTTCTTGTCTTCGATGGAAACCTTCAGGCCAAGGGCTCGCTGCAGCAGATCCCGCGCCTCGCGGACATTGGGGTCGAGCGGAGTCTTCTCCTTTTCTTCACCCTTCGGTTTCTTTTCCGGGTTCAGCAGTCCCTGCACATAGCTTTCGGTCTGGCGGACTGACATGGAGAGCGCGGTCACTTTTTGTGCCGCCTTCAGGATTGCCTCCGGCGACTCCAGCGCCAGACAGCGTGCGCGCATGGCCGAAGCTAAGGCTTCCGCTCTCCACTTTTTGCTGCACTTCGAGCGGCAAGCCGAAGCAGCCGAAGGAAATTGGCGACGGAGGCCCGATCCTTGCCAGTCCGCTGGGCCATTTGTTCCTGCGTCATTTTGAAGTGGTGGCCCAGGCGGTCGTAGGCGCGAGCCTGTTCCATCGGGTTCAGGTCGGTGCGCTGCAGATTTTCAACGATGGTCATCTCCATCGCCTGCTCATCGGAGACGTGGCGCAGGATGGCGGGCACTGTGGTCTTGCCGGCCATCTTGGAGGCGAGCCAGCGGCGCTCGCCGGCGATCAGCTGAAAACGATTGTCGGCCAGCGGCCGCACCAGCACCGGTTGCACTACACCGGTGGCCGCAATCGAGGCAGAGAGTTCTTTGAGGGCGTTCTCGTCGACGGTCGCCCGCGTCTGGAAGGGATTTCGCTCGATCTGGTCGACGGGTATCTCCCTCGGCTTGCCCTCATCAGGAGCAGGAGCGCGGCGGCGGCGGGCGGGAGTAGGAGTAAATCCAGATCGTCCTGGCAGCAGGGATTCGAGACCTTTGCCGAGGGCGCGGCGTTTGGGTAGTTCAACAGAAGGGGTCATTGTTCTTGTCCTAAAGCCTGAAGGTTGAGAACTGCAAATTTAGTTGCGGCCATGTGCAACGACTGGCCGGCAATTCTGAGGAAATCGTCCTCAGCGAGATGAAGGTCAAGCATAGGGCCAGAAGCGCACTTTGGTCTCCTGTCGCGTCTGCGCTTGCGAGGCTGCTTTGCGCTCCAGGGCCCGTGGGCTCTCGATGTTGTTGCGAGCCAGGATCTCCTCGGCAAGTTCCCGGTAGCTCTCGGCGCCGCGGGATCGCGGATCATAGAGGGCCACCGGCTTGCCATAGCTTGGGGCTTCTGCCAGGCGGATGTTGCGCGGGATCGCGGTCTTGAGCAGTTTGGCCCCGAAAAACCTGCGCAGATTTTCCGTGACCTGCTGAGCCAGGTTGGTGCGCTCGTCATACATGGTGAGAATCACGCCCTCGATGTCGAGGGTGGGGTTGAATGCGGCCTGAATGCGGCCCAGCGTGGTGAGCAGCTCGGAGATGCCTTCCAGGGCGAAGTATTCGGCTTGCATGGGGACGAGCAGGCGGTCTGCCGCGACCAGTGCGTTCAGCGTGAGCAGATCGAGAGCCGGCGGGCAATCAAGAATAATGAAGTTGTATTGATTGCGTACCGGTTCCAGAGCCTGGCGCAGGCGGTATTCGCGGCGCTCGGCCTGGATCAACTCGACGGTGGCGCCGATGAGATGGTTGCTGCCGGGAACGATCTTTAGGCCATCGATCTCTGTGGGCAGGGTTGCCTCGGCGATGGTCGCGTTTCCCGTGAGAATGTCGTAGGTGGAGTTGCGGTTTTCGTCCCGGGTATGCCGAATCCCCCGGAGGAATTGGCCTGAGGATCGCAATCGACGAGCAGGCAAGTAAGCCTTCGAGAGCCAGTGCCGCGGAGAGATTGATTGCGGTAGTGGTTTTTCCAACCCCGCCCTTCTGATTGACGACCGCGATTACTTTACCCATGCGTAATGGAAGAGTATCGAGTGAAGGCGAGGAGAGCAAGGAAGGCGCGGTGTGCAGAACTGGGCGTGAATTGTGGAGAACCTGCGGCACGGAGTGAGCCGGGGCTTCGCGAACTGTCGCATTTGCAAGGAGATAGGGGCCGATGTCGGGAGCGTGGAGCAGGTGAGCTAGATCGGAGGGCGGTGGAAATCGTTGATGTTCCACGTGGAACAAGGTTGAGACGGACTGCGTCGACGAGGCGGAGAACGAGCGATTGTTCCACGTGGAACAGCCGCTAACGGAGCCGTCGTTCTCCGATCGCCAGGATCATCTGCTCGGCGTTGGGGAGAGGAGACCGGTTCCAACCACTCGAGCTCCGGAGTCAGCTTCCGGTAAGCCGGCGCGGATCGCTCGGTTGTGAGCAGCACCAGTATCGCTTCGACACGCCGCAAGCGCCACGGGTATGCGCCAGACTCCATCTTCTCCACTGCGCGCATGGAAACTGCATGAAAAGGCGCTCTTGCGGCATCGTCTTCCACGCGCCCGTCATAGACTTCGCCCGGAATGCCGAGAACACGCAGTGCTTCCCGAAGAAAGGAGGCTTTCTTTCCCTGGGCCTCGGCCAATGTCACCCGAATCTCCGGGCGGCAGATCGCAATTGGGATTCCTGGGAGCCCCGCACCGGAACCATAGTCCAACAGATTCTCTATTCCGGCGGGAAGATGCTGGGCTGCAAAGGCACACTCCACAAAATGCCGGCGGATGATTTGTTCCGGCTCCCGAATAGCAGTCAGGTTCAGGCGCGCGTTCCAACGCAGCAGTAACTCGAGATAGGCGAGAGAACTGGTCGTAAGCAGCTTGGGCGGCAGCCCGGCAATGCCGGCCTCGGCAAAGGCCTCTTCGATCTCCTGGGCCGTCCAGTTCAAGGAGTGCATGACTTGCCGGCGGCCGGCGCTGAGGTACCCAGCTGCGGGCGGCCTCCAGAAATGCCGCGAAGAGCGCGCGGGAAGCAGCGCTGCTCTCGTAGCTCCGTTCCGGATGCCATTGCACCGCGACCACGAACTGCTCCGGCGTCGCACCCTCCAATGCTTCGATCACCCCATCCACCGGACTGGTGGCGGCAACCACGGAGCTGCTCTCCCGGCCGATCGATCGCCTGATGATGGCTCGAATTGACAGAAAGCTTCAGTTCTTCCCGGAGCCTCCGCGCCAGCGCCTGCGGAGAGACGGGAGCCCGGGCGTCACCAGTAACGGGTGAGCATTCTGCACCTCCCGCCCAGGTTGATGGTTGACGAGCGCGGTCGCTGCCGCACTGCCGTTGGGCCCCGGCAGACGTGGGGCAAGTCCTGTATGAGCGTGCCCTGCCGCCACACGTTCAACGACTGCAAGCCATAGCAAATTCCCAGGATCGGTTTGCCGTGATCGAAGGCATCCTGCAAAAGAAGATCGTCCGCTGCCTCGCGGGCCGCATCCTTCGCTGCGCATTCCTTCGATCGCCTCCTGCCCATATCGCGCGGGATCGACATCCGCCGGGCTGCCCGGCAGCAGGATCGCCGAGCACGATGCCAGGATGCTCGCCTGCGCGGCTTGGCGATTCATGCAAAGAAATAGGAACCGCGGTACCTCCCGCCGCTTCTACCGCGCGGATGTACTGCGGCAAGCTGCGCTGGTTGTAGGCCGCGTCCGTAGACGTGGGCTCGGGGATGGCGATACGGGGAAGTGGTGAGCTCATTGATCTCTCTCCGGCCGAGCCTGTCGGCAGCCATTCTGCTATGCGCCTGAGCCATCAGATCCGGAGTCAAGGTCGCCGGGTGCGGCGTGGCTCTGATAGAGCTGCAGGATCTCGTCGCGGAGCCTGGCCGTAAGCTCATCCGCCTGGCGGATGGTATATCCGGACGGGATCGATCGGCTTGCCAATCACCAGTTTGACCGGCCGCGGACGAAAGTGGTGGGTGTGAATCGGCAACAACTCATAGGTGCCGATCAGCGCCATGGGCACCAGCGGCACCCGGGCGCGAATCGATATATAAGCAGGTCCCCTCATGAAGGGCTGCATCCTGCCATCTTTGGTTCGGCCGCCTTCGGGAAAGATGAAGAGCGGCATGCCGGATTTAAGGACGCGGATGGCCCGGTTGAGCCCGGCGATCGACCGCTGCCGCTTTCCTCGTCCACCGGAATTTGGCCGGAGCGATTCAAATGCCATCCGATGAACGGCCACTTCCACAAGCTCTGCTTGGCCAGAATTCGAAACTGGAAAGGCAGGCTGCTGAAGACCAGCGGCGTATCCATAAACGAAGTGTGGTTGGAGGTGTAAATCGGCGAGCGGCAGCAAATTCTCACGTCCGATAACAGTGACAGGGCGCCCCGGCAATCCGCAACGAAGTCCGCGCCCATCGCCGGGCGATGTTATGCTGCAACCGGCCATCCTTTTCCACGCAAGAGGCGGCCAGCGACATGCAGCCAAAAAATCCCGTGACAGAGAAAGAATAATGGACCCCGCACCATGTTGGAGCTCAGCCGGCTCGCTCAGCGAGAGAGCGGTTTGCGGCGATGTAGCCAGAGCGCGGAGCTCATACCTCGAGCGGCTCCGTCGGCGCCGGCCGCGAAGCCATCAGCAGCGGGCGCACTTGTCCGACCAGGTAAACCGAGCCGGTAACGACGACCAAGCCGTGCGCCGGAGTCAGATGAAGCGCGCGCTCCACCGCGCTGACCGCGCTCGGCGCCGCCTCGACCTCGCTGCCGGTCGGCCGCGCGGCCGCCAGCAGATCCTCGACCGACGCACTGCGCGGCGAGTCAACCGGCGTCACCACCACGTGGCCGAAGAGGGGAAAAAGAATCTGGGCCAGCTCCGCGACCGGCTTGTCTTTGAGGCAGCCGAAAACCAGCGTCAAGGGCTGGCCCTGGTCCAGATGCGAGACCGCCGCGCGCAGCGCCCAGGCCCCGGCAGGATTGTGGCCGACGTCGAGCAGCACATCCGCCCGGCCGCCATTGCCCGGCGATATGCTCCAGCCGCGCCGGCCAGACGGTATCGCGAATGCCGGCCTGGATATCGATGGGAGTGATATTGTAACCGTGATTGTTTCTTAACTCCACCGCGGTGGCGATGGCCAGCGCCAGGTTGCGCTGCTGATGCGCGCCCGCCAGCGGAGAGTCGATCCCGATCAGCTCACCCATCACGGATAAGGGATAGCGATTGCGCGTGTACTGTTCGGGATGATTGTGCACCGGCACGTAGCTGGCCGCATTCACTCCCCGCACCTCGAGCGCGGCTGCGACTTCTCCCAGTGCCTGGTTGGCCTCAGGGTGCTGCGGCAGCGTGACCATGACGCCCTCGCGGCGCAGGATGCCGGCCTTTTCCCGCGCTATCTGGTCGACGGTCGAGCCCAGCCACTCGGTGTGGTCGAGCGAGATATCGGTAATCACCGAGACCACCGGCTCGACAATATTGGTCGCATCCAGCCGGCCGCCCATGCCCACTTCCACCACTGCCGTATGCACCTTGCGGGCAGCAAAATAGAGAAAGCCCATGGCGGTGAGGGTCTCGAAAAAACTCGGCAGCCGCAGGCAGCCGGCCATCCCGCACCAGAGTCGAGGCGATCTCCTCGACATGGAAGAAGAGGGCGGCGAAATCATCGTCGCCGATCAGGGCGCCATCCACCTGGATGCGCTCATTGACGCGGCTCAGGTGAGGCGAGGTGTAGAGGCCGGTCCTGATAGCCGGCCCGGGCGAGAATGCTGGCCAGGGTCGAAGAGGTTGATCCTTTGCCGTTGGTGCCGGCAACCAGGATCGAGGCGAAGTTACGCTCGGCGTTGCCCAGCGCTGCCATGAGCGTGCGCATGTGCGCCAGCTCAAATTTCCGGCGAGGCGTGCCGGGCGCAGTGTGCAGTTCCTGACCGAGAGCATACAGGCGGTCAAGGGCCGAAGCATAGGACATGTATCTATTCTAGAGTGAATTCCTACTGCTATGCACTAAGGTAACCGAGTCAGAAACGCTTAACTCACTGACGGGGCACATGAAGTCGAGCGCGCGGATCAGGTAGCTCTTCAGTTCGCGGCGGGCGACGATCGCGTCCAACATGCCGTGCTCCAGCAGGAACTCCGACCGTTGAAATCCTTCCGGAAGCTTCTGTCGAATCGTCTGCTCGATGACCCGCGGACCGGCGAAGCCGATCAGGGCGCCGGGCTCGGCAATGTTGAGATCGCCCAGCATGCCAAAGCTGGCGGTCACGCCGCCCGTGGTGGGGTTGGTAAGCACCGAAATATAGGGCAAGCCCGCATCATCCAGCTGCGCCAGCCCGGCGGAGACCTTAGCCAATTGCATCAGGCTGGCGACCCCTTCCATCATGCGTGCGCCGCCGGACGCGGCAACGATGATGAGCGGCTGCCTGCCGGCCAGCGCGCGGTCGATGGCGCGCGCGATGGTTTCCCCTACCACGCAGCCCATGCTCCCGCCGATGAAGGCGAATTCCATGACACTCAGAACGACGCTATGAGGACCGAGGTTTCCCAGGGCATTCATCACCGCGTCATTGAGGCCGGTCTCGCGCCGGGCTTTTTCCAGCCGGTCCCGATACGGCTTGATATCGACGAACTCGAGCGGATCGGTGGACACGAGTTCCAGGTCAACCAGCTCGTATCCCGGCTCGAGCAGGCTGGCGATGCGGCTGCGCGCGTCCAGCCGGAGATGGTGGCCGCACTTGGGGCAGACCTGGAGGTTGGCTTCGAGATCGGCTTTGAAGACGTATTGCCCACAGCCCTCGCACTTCTGCCACAGCCCCTCGGTGCGCACGCTCTTCTCCGCTGTATTTGGTTCAATCTCGTTTTCCTGCCGCTTAAACCAGGACATGTATTCCCTTTCGCCACGCGCCCCCGAGGTGTCCCATTGCTGCCGCCTGCTCCAGACTCCGACCTGGAGCATTTTTACAGCGATTGCGCTCTTTCTGCCTCTGAATTTGTGCAGCTTTTCCTGATCAGGAAGCTGCCTGAACGACTGCGTCGGCATCAGTGCCCGGTGTGGTACGGATGCCCAGCAAGTATTGTAAATGCCCGGTAGAGCTGTTCGGCCAGCACCAGGCGGGCAAGCTCGTGGGGCAGCGTCATCGGTCCCAGTGACAGCACCGTCTGCGCCTGCCGGCGCGCCGGTCCGACCAGCCACTCGCCGGCCCGATGGCGAAGACGATCATCTGCTGGCCGGAATCCCGGCGCACGCCCAGCCACTTCGCCAGCTCTTCTGACGAGAGAGCTTCGCCTCGGCTGTCAAGCAGCACCAGCCAGGCAGGTGTGCGCGCCCGCTGCCGGGCGACAAAATCGAACAGCGCCTCCTCGTCACGGAAAGCCACCGCTTCGATGGCGGCATAGGGTGCTATGCGATCCAGGTATAAGTTTGTGGCCGGCCCGAGCAGATCGCTCCGGGTCCGCTGGGCGACGAAGGCGAGGGTAAGGTTCAGCGGGTATAGGCGAATCAGGCGACGAATCGAGCAGAAACTGCAACGGTAATGCCCTAGCTGCGGCCGCTTGGGCTAACCCTACCTGCTCCCGGACCGCGGCCATGCCCGCCCCGTCAAGCACCGCCTCGATCATGGCGTCGCAACCCATGCATGAGTTGATCATCATGTGATACAGCCGCCGGTCGGTCCAGTCCCGGTCGTAGTAGCGGCGGATGTAGCTCCTCGCGCCGGCTGTCGGTGGCCTCAAGCTCCGCCCTGGCGCGTCCTGCGTGCTCCGGAAAGTGCTCTTCAAACCAGCGAATCTTCCTCGACATCGACGCGTAGACGAAAATATTGAAGACCCCGGGAAGGGCCGCCAATGCGCAGGCGGCGCCGCGGCCGACAATCACGCAGTTGCCGTCAGCCACGCATTGCTTCAGGTAGTTGCGCACGAACTCGACCATGCGCTCGCTGTCAAAGACCTGGTCTTTGGGCGGCGCAGGCAGGCGGTCCACGCTGCCATGCCAGAAGGACTTGCCCATCCGGTAGTACCAGGGGTCAAGGCGCTCATCGCACTGCTCCGCCATGCTTTTCGGCACGCCGGCCTTATGGGCGATTTCATCGATCAGGCAACGATCGATGAGCTTCCAGTTCAGCCTGTCGGCCAGGCGGTGGGCGAATTCCGCTCCCTGGCTGCCGTACTCCCGTTCAACGGTGATGACCCTGACCATGGAGAGATCTCTCGCGAAATGTGCCGAACCGCCGGTGGCGTGATGCTAGCACCGGCAGACTGAATAATCCAGAGTGCAGAACGCCCTGACCAGGCGGGTAAACCGGCCGGTGGTCCAGAATCAAGGTTCGGCGAGGACAGGGTTTCGCAAACTGCCGATCCCGGAAATCTCCATCACCACATCGTCGCCGGGCCTGAGCCAGCGCTGCGGGGTGCGGCCCATGCCCACGCCCGCCGGAGTACCGGTGCTGATGATGTCCCCCGGCACCAGGGGCATCATGGTCGAAATGTAAGAGATGAGGCTGCGGCAACTTGAAGATGAGCTCGCGGGTATTGGACTTCTGCAGGGTTTCCCCGTTGATGGAAAGCGAGATATCCAGTTGGTGAGGATCGGGCACTTCGTCCTTGGATACGATCCACGGTCCCATCGGCGCGAAGGTGGGGAAGTTCTTGCCCAGCGTCCATTGCGAGGTAGCCAACTGCACGTCGCGAGCGCTTACATCATTGAGGATGGTGTAGCCGAAGACGTGGTCCTCCCACTCTGCCTCGGGTATATTGCGGCCGCCCTGGCCGATCACGACCGCAAACTCGGCTTCATAGTCGGGTTGCTGGCTGGCGCGCGGCAGCAGGATCGGCTGCCCGTTGCCGATGAGGGTCAGTGGGTACTTGGTAAAAACGGTGGGAACCTTGGGCGGCTCCATCTTCGATTCCACGGCGTGGTCGCGGTAATTGAGGCCGATACAGAGAATCTTGGAAGGCCGCAGCAGGGGGGCCTCCAGAGTGACGGAGGACAAGGGCGCGAGCAGATTCAGACCGGTCTCCTCCAGTTGGAGATTGACCCCGGCCCACCTCTTGGGGCCCGCGGCGATGAAAGCCAGCGTGTCCGGGTATCCGAGCGGAGTGAGAGGGAAGACATGGCCGTCCTTGAGGAGTGCCGGGCCAGTGGTTGCATCGCGACGATAGGTGATAAGGCGCATCCATCGATTGTCCATCGGCAGGCGAGAGGAATGGGTAAAAAATATGTGCGAGATTGACGCAGGGCTCAGTTCGCTGAAAGTGCACTCTGCGGGCGCATCCCGGATTCGACTGCCGTGTTTCAATCTCCGCACGGGCGCGGCAGCATCGCAGGAAACCGTATCTGCCTACAATGGGTCGTCATAAAGCAATCTCACATTGCAGTGAGCCAGTAACGCAGCTGGACGGGCCGGCGGCACATAATCGATCTGCTTACAATGGATTGCCTTGGAGGGGTAGATGGCGAAGCCGAACGAGGGACGAAGCCGGGTAGTCATTGAAAACGTAGAGCCACAACTGAACTGTGGGCGCTTTCCCATCAAGCGGATCGTCGGCGACATGGTCTCCGTGGAGGCGGACGTCTTCGGCGACGGGCATGACGAAGTGCGGGCGCGGCTGCTGTGGAAGCAGGAAGGGGACCCAGGCTTGGCAGGCGACGGAGATGCGGCCGCTGGGAAACGACCGCTGGCAGGGAGAATTTCCTGTCGAGCAAGTCGGCCGCTATCGCTACACCATCGTGGGCGAGGTCGATCATTTCGGGACCTGGCGCAGTGACCTCAAGAAGCGCATGGCGGCGCAGCAGGATCTCAAAGTGCCGTTTGCCACCGGCGCACTCCTTCTCGAGCATGTGCAGGCCCGGGCGACGAAGAAGGACAGCGCAAAACTGGCAACCTGGGCCAAGGCGCTCAGCACCGGGAGCGACGACTCGGCAACGGTCGCGTTCGCATTGCAGGACGAGCTCGCAGCGACGGTCAAGCGCTATCCGGATGCCGCGCTCGAGACCTGGTACGACCGCGAGCTGGAAATTGTCGTGGACCGGGAAAGGGCGCGCTTTTCCAGCCTGGTATGAGCTCTTCCCGCGTTCCTGGTCAACCACCCCAGGCAAGCATGGCACGCTGCGCGACGTGACCAGCCGGATGGACTACGTGGCGGAAATGGGCTTTGACGTCCTCTACCTGCCCCCGATCTCGCCCCATCGGGAAGAGTTTCCGCAAGGGCAAGAACAACGCGGTCGAAGCCGCCCCGGGAGATGAGGGCAGCCCTTGGGCGATCGGCTCGGCCGAAGGCGGCCACACTGCGATCCATCCCGCGCTGGGCACCATGGCCGACTTCGCCAAACCTGGTGAAGCGCGCCAGGCAACTGAAGATGGAAGTCGCCCTTGACATTGCATTCCAATGCTCGCCGGATCATCCCTGGGTGACCGAACATCCTGAGTTCTTCAAGAAGCGGCCCGACGGATCGATTCAATATGCGGAGAACCCGCCCAAGAAGTATCAGGACATTTATCCGCTGGACTTTGAATCTTCCAACTGGCAGGGGCTGTGGGATGCCCTCAAGGGCGTCTTCAGCTTCTGGATGGATCAGGGCGTGCTCATCTTCCGCGTGGACAATCCGCATACCAAGGCATTTCCCTTTCTGGCAGTGGGTGATCCCCGAGCTGAAGGCGAAAGACCCCGATGTGCTGTTTCTGGCGGAGGCCTTCACCCGGCCGCGCGTGATGGAGCGGCTGGCCAAGCTCGGCTTTTCCCAGTCCTACACCTACTTCACCTGGCGCGACACCAAGGAAGAGCTCACGCAGTACCTGCTTGAGCTCACCACCACCCCGGTGCGGGAATATTTCCGCCCCAACTTCTGGCCCAACACCCCCGATATTCTGCCCGGACACCTGCAGACTGGCGGGCTGCCGGCCTTTCGCAGCCGGCTGGTGCTGGCCGCCACCCTGGCGGCCAACTACGGGATCTACGGGCCGGCTTTCGAGTTGGGAGAAAACACCCCTGCCAAGCCGGGCAGCGAAGAATACCTGAACTCAGAAAAATACGAGATCAAGAGCTGGGATTTGCAGAATCCCGCAAGCCTGAAGCCGCTGATCACCAGGCTGAACCAGATCCGGCGGGAAAACCGGGCGCTGCAGAGCAACGAGCGGCTGCACTTCCACCCTACCGACAATCCCTCGCTCATCTGCTACTCCAAGCGCACGGCGGATGGCAGCAACACGATCCTGGCGGTGGTCAACCTCGATCCTTTCTTGGTTCAGGCGGGATGGGTTGATCTGGATTTGGACGTGCTGGGGCTCGCTCCGGGCGATACATTTGAAGTCTACGATCTGCTGGCGGATCACTCCTATCGCTGGCAAGGGTCGAGAAACTATGTTGCCTTGCGGCCGGCGGAGACGCCGGCGCATCTCTTCCGCGTGCTGCCAGCGCGTGCGACGGGACTGAAAATATAACTGTCATGGTGACGATTTACGCAGGAACCAAGCCGGGGAGGCAGGATTGAAGCAACCGGGAAGCGCGGCGGACCCGCTCTGGTACAAAGACGCGATCATTTACGAGTTGCATGTCAAGGCATTCATGGACAGCAACAACGACGGCATCGGCGACTTCCAGGGATTACTCGAGCAAGCTCGATTACGTGCAGGACCTGGGCGTCACCTGCCTCTGGCTGCTGCCGTTCTTCCCCTCTCCCCTGCGCGACGACGGCTACGACATCTCCGATTACCTCGAGCGTGCACCCGAACTACGGCACCATGGAGGACTTCAGAGAGTTCCTCGACCCAGGCGCATAACCGCGGACTGCAGGTGATGATCGAGCTGGTCATCAATCACACCTCCGATCAGCATCCCTGGTTCCAGCGTGCCCGCCTCGCCCCGAAAGGTTCGCCCGAGCGCGACTTCTACGTGTGGAGCGACACCGATCAAAAATATCCGGACGCGCGCATCATTTTTACCGATACGGAGAAATCCAACTGGACCTGGGATCCTGAAGCCCAGCAGTACTACTGGCATCGCTTCTTCTCCCATCAGCCGGATCTGAACTATGACAATCCCGCTGGTGATCGAAGAAGTGGTCAAGGATCATGCGCTACTGGCTGGATATGGGCGTGGATGGGCTGCGCGTCGATGCCATTCCCTACCTGGTGGAGCGGGAAGGAACCAACTGCGAGAACCTGCCCGAAACCCACGCGGTGATGAAGCGCATCCGCGCAGAGATCGACAAGGCAATACGCCGCCAGGACCATCCTGGCGGAAGCCAACCAGTGGCCGGACGATGTGCGCATCTATTACGGCGATGGGGATGAATGCCACATGGCATTTCATTTTCCCCTGATGCCCCGGATGTATATGGCGCTGCGCCAGGAAGATCGGCTGCCCATCACCGACATCATGGCGCAAACGCCGGAGATCCCCCACAACTGCCAGTGGGGGCTGTTTCTGCGCAATCATGACGAGCTGACGCTGGAGATGGTCAGCGACGATGAGCGCGACTACATGTACCTGGCCTACAGCGCCGATCCGCGGATGCGCATCAACATCGGCATCCGGCGGCGGCTGGCGCCGCTGGTGGATAACAACCGCCGCCGCATCGAGCTGCTGAACAGCCTGCTCTTCTCCTTTCCCGGCACGCCGATCGTTTATTACGGCGATGAGATCGGGATGGGCGACAACATCTATCTGGGCGACCGCAACGGCGTGCGCACCCCGATGCAGTGGAACGGCGACCGCAATGCCGGCTTCTCCCGCGCCGTGCCCGCGAAGCTGTACAGCCCGGTGGTCATGGATCCGGTGTGGGGCTACGAGGCGGTGAACGTGGAAGCGCAGCAGAGCGATCCCTCTTCGCTGCTGAGCTGGATGCGCAACATGATCGCGCTGCGCAAGCTCTTCCAGGTCTTTGGCCGCGGCACCTTGACTTTCCTCAACCCCACCAACCGCAAGATTCTTGCCTATATCCGCGAGTATCAGAACGAAACGAGTGCTCTGCGTGGCCAATCTCTCCCGCTTCGCCCAGCCGGTGGAGCTGGACCTGGCCGCGTATGCCGGGATGGTGCCGGTCGAGATGCTGGGATATGTCGAGTTTCCCCGGATTCGCACCACAGCCCTATCCCTTGACTGTAGGGCCCTACGGCTTTCTGTGGCTGGAGTTGCAGCCCTCGCCGGAGCCCGTGGCGAGCCTGCCGGAGGCCGGTGAGCCAGAGCTGCGAGATCAGCGGACGCACCGACTGGATGAGCGTTCTCGAAGGCAATGGCCGCCGGGAGCTGGAGGAGTCGGTGCTGCAGGGTTATCTGGCCCGCCAGCGCTGGTTTGGCGGCAAATCACGCCCCATCACCGGCACCAGAATCGAAGACTGGGCGGTCTTCAATCAGGGCGTCAGCGCGCTGGTGCTGGTCGAGGTCCAGTATGCTGAAGGGGAGTCCGACACCTACCTGGTCACCCTGGGATTGCTCTTTGGCAAGGCCGCCGATGCGCTGCGGGAAGAGTCGCCGAACGCCCTGTTGGCGCGGGTGACTTCCGTCTGCAGCCGAGGGCGTGCTCCACGAAGCGATCTTTAACGACACCGCCAGCGAAGCGCTGCTGGCGCTGATTGCCGGGGGCGGCGCAGATTCCCTCGCGAGAGGGCACCATCCTCGGAGTGCCCAGCAGCGCGCTGGCTCAGTTGCAGGGCGGATCCGGGGACGCATGCTGCGCCGCGGCGCGGCTCGGCGGAGCAAAGCAACACCTCGATTATCTTCGGCGACAAGCTGATCATGAAGTTGTTCCGCAGACAGCAAGCCAGGTCCAAACCCCGACACCGAGATCGGACGCTATCTCACCGAGTCGACCCACTTCACCCATATCGCGCCCTTCGGCGGTTCTATCGAATACACGCGCAAAGGGCAGGAGCCATCGACCCTGGCCATGTTGCAAGGCCTGGTCAGCAATGAAGGCGATGGATGGCAATGGACGCTGGAAGAGCTGGACCGCTACTACGAGGCCAGCGCGGCGCAGAGCTTTGCCTCAGAGCGGTGTCCTGGATGGGCAGCCAGCCTGCTCCAGTTGAGTCGAAGCCGCGGAGAACGCGATTCGCGCGCGAGCATGTCGGCACTTATCTCGACGCGGCCGCGCTGCTTGGGCAGACGAACGGCGGAGTTGCATCTGGCCCTGGCCTCGCCGACGCCAGGACCCGGCGTTCATGCCCGAACCGCTGACGTTCGCAGGACATCGACCGGCTGCGCGAAGAGCTGATCGTGCACGCCAGCAGCGCCTTCGATGCGCTCAAGGAAAATGTAGCCCGCTTGCCCGATAGCGTTCTGGAAAGGGCCGGCCTGGTGCTCAGCCGCAGAAGCCTGGTGCTCGACCGCTTCCGCCAGTTGACCGCAAGGAGATCCATGCGCTGCGCACCCGCATCCACGGGGACTATCATCTGGGACAGGTGCTGCGATCCAAAGGGGACTTCGTCATTTTGGACTTCGAGGGTGAGCCGGCGCGGCCGCTGGCCGAGCGCAGGACCAAGCAGTCGCCGCTCAAAGACGTCGCGGGCATGCTGCGTTCCTTCAGCTATGCGGCTTTTTCGGCCCTGATGAAGTACTCCTCGCGGCGTCCGGAAGATTTTCACCGGCTGGAGCCGTGGGCGCGTCTGTGGGAGCAATCGGTCTCGTCGGCCTTTCTGCGCACCTATTGTGAATTTGCCAGGGGAGTTCCAGGTGATTCCATCGGAACCGCGCTGTTCCAGCAACTGCTGGAGGCCTACGTGATTGACAAAGCGTTCTATGAGTTGGTCTATGAGTTGAATAACCGGCCCAGCTGGGTACTGATTCCGCTGACGGGGATCCTGGGCTTGCCGCTGTAGCAGTGATTATGCGCCGGCGGAACAGCGATGAGTCACAGGTAAGATCCGATAGGGAACCGAAGGTACAAGCATGGCAAAGCTAGAGCTTTCGGAAGAAACGAAAGCAGGGATGGAAGAGGTAGGGGCAGCCGATCTGCTGATCGCGGTCGCCGTGCCGGTGGACGCCGATCAGCTCCGGGCTGCGGCCACGCAAGCGTGCTCGGCATGCCGGAACGGTGGCCGATCACTCGTCCGCTCTGCGCACCGTGGTGGCGTTTCCCGGCGTGAGCAGGCGTGGAGACCGCGGCCAAGGCCGAGATCGAGCTCGAGCAGGCGGCAACGGGCAACGAGTTGCGCTTCCTGCCCTATTCGCTGCCCGCCGGCAGTCCCTCGAGAATTCCCTGGCTTGCCGCCGCCGAGCACCTATCAGGCGCTCTTCGGCATGGCGCGGGAGCTGGGGGTGAGCGCGTGCGCAGTGATCGGCTTCGATCTTGCGGCGCTGCGAGTCGAATTTTCTGGCGCCGATGCTGGCGCCGGTGCTGGAGAAGCGCTGCGAACTCGCCATGCCGCTCTATGCCATGGGAAAGTTCGACGGCCTGCTGAACTCGAGCATCCTGGCTCCGCTCACCCGGGCGCTTTATGGCAGGCGGGTGCGCTTTCCTTTGGCGCCGGACTTCTGCATTTCGGGCAAGATGCTTCCGGAGCTGGAAGTGGCGTTGCAGCGAACCACCGCCCAGGGGCAAGACTCTCTTTTGGCCGGCGACCGAGGCTGCTATGCGCGACTGCGGAATATGCCAGGTGCATGTGGATACGCGGCACGTTCCGGCCGCCGATGGCGTAGATCTGAGCACGGTATCTGGCCCAGACCGTTGGCCCTTTGTTTGCGGAGATGACGACCAATGCCCCGCTGTGGCAGCGGGTTCGGGGTTCGCAGCCGGTCGAAACCTCGGGGGTTGCGGTGGCCCCGCCGGCCGACGGACGCCCCGCGGATACCACGTCCCATGCTGGAGACATTCCAGCTCGGCTTCCGCAATCTGCAGGAGGTCTGGTCTCTGGTGCTGCCGCCGGTCACGCTGCTGGAGTTGAAGCGGCTGGCGCGGCTGAGCGCGGACCGCTTCCACATGCCCGACGAGCTCTGGGTTCGCATCGTCTATGACTTCGCCTTGGCCTACCGGCTGCGTACGCTCAGCCGCACCCATTTGTTGGGGGCGCTCACGCCGCTGTACCTGGGGTGGGTAGCCTCCTATGCGCTGGAAGTAGGCAGCGCCAGCCCGGCGGAGGCAGAGCAGAGGGTGGAGAAGCTGGCTCGCGCCTATGAAGAGGGCAAGCCCTATCTATTATCGCGGTGGCGTTGGCCAGACCGCTTCAACCCTTAGGGCCAGGAGGAGAAGATTATGTGGACTCAGGTGTCACAGTCACTGCACGAATCGATGGCTCGGGTCATCAGCCGCATCGCCACGCTGCTTCCGGGCATTCTGGCGTTTATCGTTGCCGTCCTGTTCTTTGCCGCGATCGCCTGGCTGCTGGCCTGGCTGGTGCGCGCGTTGTTGACTGCGATCCGCATCGACGAGCGGCTGGCGCGCGGAACCAACGCCATCGCCGAATGGTCGCCCACCTACACGCCCACCACTCTGATCACGCGTATCGTTTTCTGGTGCATCGTGCTGGTGGGTTTTCTGGTTGGCCTGGAAGCCTTTGGCGCGTCCTCAGACAACCTGCTCTCCGCTCGGCTTGCTCGGCTACATTCCCAATGTCGTGGGCGCGGTGGTGCTGCTCATCCTGGGCAACGTCATTGCGCGCTTTCTTTCCCGCAGCGTGCTGATTGGCGCGGTGAACATGAATCTGCATTATGCGCGCTTGTTGAGCCTGGGCATCAAGTGGCTGGTGCTGGTGCTTACCGCGGCGATGGTGCTCGATCACCTGTCGATCGGGGCTGCGATTGTGGATCTGGCGTTTGGCATTCTCTTCGGCGGCATCGTTCTGGCGCTGGCGCTGGCAGTGGGTCTGGGTTCGCGTGACCTGGTAAGCCGCTCGCTCGAACGGGAAGCGGCCCGGCCTGCGCCTGAGACCATGCCCGAGGAGCAGTTCCGTCACTTTCTAGATGCTGGCACCTGCGACGCTATCGCCATGTGCAGAAGCAGATCTGAGATGAGTCATTGAGATGTGAGTTCGTGAAAGCAGACGTAAGACGTAGGCGGCGCCGGTGAAGGTCGCCATTTTGGGCTTTGGCACGGTGGGCACGTTCGGTGGCCCGTATTTTGTGTGAGCACCCGCCGCAGGGCGTAACGCTCGGCTGCATCTTCAATCGCGGAATCGATCGCAAACGCGTCCCCTGGATTCCCTCTTCCGTGCTCTGGACCGAGAACTTCGACGAGGTCCTCGCCTCCAATCCCGACATCGTCGTTGAGTTGGCAGGGGGGCTGCATCCGGCGGGTGACTGGGTGCGGCAATCGCTGGCGGCAGGCAAGTCCGTGGTCACGGCCAACAAGAAAATGATTGCCGAGCAGGGCCCGGCGCTGGAAGAGCTGGCCCGGCGGCATGGCTGCCAGCTGCTCTACGGCGCCGCGGTGGCGGGCGGTGTTCCTGTCATCCCCGCGGTGCAGCAGGGGCTCGCCGGCGACCGCATCAACCGCTTCCACGGCATTTTGAACGGCACCTGCAATTTCATTCTCAGCAACATGGAAGACGGGGCCGAGTTTGATCCCACGTTGCGCGAGGCGCAGGAGCGCGGATACGCCGAGGCCGATCCCACGGAAGATGTCGATGGCTTCGATGCCCGGGCCAAGCTGGTTATCCTCTCCCGCATTGGACTGCGCGTGGAGGTGCTGCCGGAGGAAGTTGCCTGCCGCACCATCCGCGATGTCTCCGCCATCGACTTCGCCTATGCCAAGGAACTGAACTGCACCATCCGGCAGATTTCGCGCGCCGAGGTCAGAAATCAGGAACTGCTGGCCACGGTTGGGCCGATGCTGGTCCCGCGCAGCTCGCCCTTGTCGTGGTCGCGGGGCACGGAAAACATGGTTATTTCGGGCGGCCAGTACGGAGGCGAAACTGTCTTCTCCGGCCACGGGGCCGGAGGCAATCCCACGGCGGTCGCTGTCATCTCCGATGTGCTGGCGATCGCCCATGGCGGCTGTCCCGTGACCATCACCAGTACCCGGGCTCGGGTCGACGGCGATTTTGTCGTGCCCCACTACATCAGGTTCGTGGTCGATGACCGGCCCGGCATCGTGGCGGCGATTGCCGGCGACCTTGCCGCGCAGCACATCAATATCAACGCCCTCCTGCAAAAGCCAGGCTACCCGAAGGACCGCCTGCCCTTTGTGGTCACGGTCGAACCCTGCCGCAGCTCGGCGTTGAAGGCGGCCCTGACGAAAATCGCGCGACTGGACTGTATGCAGGCGCCGCCGTTTGATCTGCAGATGCTGGAAGAGCATAGCGAGAGAGGATGGGCTTCGTTTCGGTAGATTGTGCAAGGAGGTGAGATGGACATTCAGTCGGTAGTCGGTGTGGGATAAGGAGAGTGAGAGTGTAAGAAGATAGTGCTCGGGATCAGGGGAGGGGTCGCTTCCATTCAGCTGCAGAATCAAAACCCTAAAACAGGGTGCGGCTCGTAGGGCTCCTCGAGCGCCTTGATCTCGCTCTCATCCAGATGGATCTCCAGCGCCTCGATCGCCTGATCCAGGTGCGCCATCTTGCTGGCGCCGATGATGGGTGAGCTCACCCCAGGCTTCGCCAGGATCCAGGCCAAAGCCACCTGCGCATTCTGGACCCCCCGCTTTTTCGCGATTTCGGTCAGCCGGTCCACCACGGTGAAGTCCGACGGGCGGTAGTAAAGCCTTTGCGCAAAATCGTCGGTCTTTGCGCGAATCGTTTCCCCGCGGCTTTCGGCATTCCGGTTTCCGGCAAGAAAACCACGCGCCAGCGGGCTCCAGGGAATAAGCCCCACGCCCTCCTCCAGGCAAAGCGGAATCATCTCCCGCTCTTCTTCCCGGTAGACCAGGTTGTAGTGGTTCTGCATGGTCACAAACCGGGCCAGCCCCATCATGTCTGAAGTCTGCAGCATTTTAAGAAACTGCCACGCATACATGGACGAAGCGCCGATGTAGAGCGCTTTGCCCGAGCGCACCACCTGGTCCAGTGCCTCGAGCGTCTCTTCGATGGGAGTGTGCGGATCGAAGCGGTGGATCTGGTAAAGATCGACATAGTCGGTCTGCAGGCGGCGCAGACTATCGTCGATGGCGTGCATGATGTGCTTGCGCGAAAGACCCTGCTGGTTCGGATCGTCTCCCATGGCGTTGAAGACCTTGGTGGCGATCACCAGCTTGTCCCGCGAGGGGCCATACTCCTTGAGCGCGCGCCCGGTGATCTCTTCGCTGACCCCGAGCGAATACACATCCGCCGTATCAAAAAAATTGATGCCGGCTTCGATCGCGCGGCGGTAGAACGGCCGGGCCTCCTGCATCCTCCAGCACCCACTCGCGCCACTTCTTCGAGCCGTAGGTCATGGTTCCGAGGCAGATTCGGGAAACCTTGAGGCCGGTCGAACCAAGATTGACGTATTCCATTGCACCTCCTGTGAGCTCTCGCGGGTGTCCCGTAGATGCTGGACGTGAGCGGTGGCCAGCGCGGGGTCGTGAGAAGTTCTGAACCAACGAATTGCACCAGCCGACAGGCGAGAATCTCAGCGGTATCGCGCCAGGGACCTGCTGTCAGATGACGTACGAAGGACTGCAGAGGAACTACCCCTTGTGCGCGCTGGCCAACTTCACCTGCGCTTCGTGGATCACTTCGTTGGCCTGCGCATACTTCTCCGGATCCTCGCCGGCTTCGTTCCACATCTTTTCGCCGCTTTCGAGCTGCCGCTGCGCCTCGCCGGCATCGATCTCCTCCGGCTTGATCGCGTTTTGCGCCAGGATCGTCACCCGGTCCGGCAGCACTTCGACAAAGCCCCACACCACGAAATACGTTCTGATCGCCGCCGCTTCCGCCGTGCAGTCTCACTTCGCCCACGCCCAGCTCGGCCAGCAACGGAGCATGCCCGTAGAGCACCTCCATGTAGCCGGACTTCGACGGAAGCTCGACCGCATCCGCGTCCTCGTCGATCAATACCTTGTCCGGCGTCACCAGCCGGACCTGCAGTTGATTGTCTGACTCTGCCATGGGCTTACTTGCTCCTTCATGCTCTTGGCCGCTTCGAGCACTTCCTCGATGGTGCCCTTCATGTAAAAGGCCTGCTCCGGAATATCGTCGTGCTTGCCCTCGATGATCTCCTTGAAGCTGCGCACCGTATCCTCGACCTTGACGTACTTTCCCGGCGCGCCGGTAAATACCTCGGCCACATGGAAGGGCTGGGAAAGGAAGCGCTGCACTTTTCGGGCGCGGCTCACGGTGAGCTTGTCCTCTTCGGAGAGCTCGTCGATTCCCAGGATGGCGATAATGTCCTGCAGATCCTTGAAGCGCTGCAGGATGCGCTTGACGCCCTGGGCAACCGCGTAGTGTTCCTCGCCCACCACGCGCGGGGTGAGAATGCGCGAAGTGGAGGCCAGCGGATCCACCGCCGGGTAGATACCGATCTCCGTCAGCGCGCGGGAAAGCACCGTGGTCGCATCCAGGTGGGCGAAGGTAGTCGCCGGCGCCGGATCGGTGAAGTCATCGGCAGGCACATAGATCGCCTGCACCGAGGTTACGGAACCCTTCTTGGTGGAGGTGATTCTCTCCTGCAGTTCGCCCATCTCCGTCGCCAGGTTGGGCTGATAGCCTACCGCCGACGGCATGCGGCCGAGCAAGGTCGAGACCTCGGAGCCCGCCTGCGTGAAGCGGAAGATGTTGTCGATGAACAGGAGCGTATCGCCGCCTTGCTCATCGCGGAAATATTCGGCGATGGTCAGGGCGGTGAGAGCGACGCGCAGGCGGGCTCCGGGCGGCTCCGTCATCTGGCCGTAAACCAGCGCCGCTTTCGACTTCTCGCGGTCTTTCGAATTGATGACGCCGGATTCCTCAAACTCATTCCAAAGGTCGGTTCCTTCACGGGTGCGTTCGCCGACTCCGGCGAAGACGGAAACGCCTCCGTGCTTGCTGGCGACGTTGTTGATCAATTCCTGGATGATGACCGTCTTGCCCACGCCGGCGCCGCCGAACAGACCGATCTTGCCGCCCTTCAAGAACGGCTGGATCAGATCGATGACCTTGACCCCGGTCTCAAACATCTCTTCGCCGGTGGCCTGCTCTTCGAAAGACGGAGCGGCGCGATGGATTGGCCATCTTTCCTTCGCATTGACCGGTCCCAGCTCGTCCACCGGCTCACCAATCACGTTCAGGATGCGGCCCAGCGTCGCGACGCCCACCGGGACCGTAATCTGCGAGCCCGGTCGAGGCACTGCATGCCCCGCACCATGCCCTCGGTCGACTCCATCGCCACGCAACGAACCCGGCCTTCGCCAATGTGCTGCTCCACTTCCAGAACGACGTTGATGGGCTGCGGAACATCGAAGCCTTCGCTGGTCACGCGCAGTGCCTGGTAGATCGGGGGCATGGTCGCCTCTTCGAATTGCACATCGACCGCCGGTCCGGAAATCTGAATAACTTTGCCTATGTTTTCTGCCATAACTCTTTGTTCCCTCAGCGGCTAAAGCCGCACTCATCTGCGATGGCTCCCTTCAAGGGGGCCTAATTCGTGCTACCTAAAGCGCCGCCGCACCGCTGACAATCTCGATAATCTCTTTGGTGATCGCAGCCTGGCGCACCCGGTTCATGGTGAGCGTAAGCGAGTCGATCATCTCGGAAGCGTTATTCGTGGCCGCATCCATGGCCGTCATGCGCGCGGCCTGCTCGGCGGCGCTGGACTCAATCAACGCGTGATAGATCTGCGAGGCTGACGTACTGCCGCAGCAAGACCATCCAACAGCTCCCGCGGCGGCTGGTCATAGATGTAGTCCACTTCCGCAGTGCCGAACTTCTTCGCCTCCTGCTCGGCTTCGCTGCTGTCGGCTTCTCTGACGCTTACGCCCGAGGAGCGGCCGCGAGCGCCATCTCTTCGCGCTCCTCCTGGCTCATCTCTTCCGCCTGCTTGATGTCCCGCTGGCCCACTTCGATGATGGGCAGAATGCGCTCCACCACCACCCGCTGAGCCATCACCGATTTGAATTCGTTGTAGACCAGGTAGACCGCGTCGAGCTCTTCTTCCATGTAGCGGTGAACGACTTCACGCGCCAATCAGCGCCACCTGGTCAAAGCTGGGCTTATCCAGCATGCCGGGATAATCGCCCGCCACTTCGATCTGGTCCTTGCGCTCGCCCCGGCGCTTGTCTTCCGGCGCCGGCGCGGCCTGCACCGGGATCTCGATCTCCTGTGTCTGCGGCAGGGTCGTTGGCTTCGTCCTGGCCCTGCTTCTCGACAAACGTCGCCATCGCCGTAGCGGCGGCGAAAAAGATCCCGGCCTTTGCGGCCGATGGCAGCAATGTCGATCTGCTCCTCGCCGTGCTCACTGATGAAACGGAAAGCTGCCTTGGTGATGTTTCCGTTGAATCCGCCGGCAAATCCCTTATCTCCGGAAACAACGATCAGCAGCGCCTGCTTCTCCTCCCGCGCCAGCAACAACGGATGACGCACGTCTCCGGTCTGGGGATCGTACAGCTCGATATGGCGCATCAGCGAACCGATGACGCTGGCCAGCATGTTGGCATAGGGACGCGCCGGATATGGCGCGCTCCTGCGCCCGGCGCAGCTTGGCTGCGGCGATCATCTTCATCGCCTTGGTGATCTGGCGCGTGCTTTTCACGCTGCGAATGCGCCGTCGTAAATCGAGAACGTTTGCCATGCGCGGTTAGGCCTTCTTGGTTTCTTCCTGCTTCTTCTTCTCTTCTTCAGAGAGCGGCTTCACCGACGACTCCTTGAGCGCCGCATCACGATGCTCGGCAGAGGAAATTCTGCCTTGTATTCCGTCAACGCACTCTTTGATGCGGTTCCTCAGGTCATCGTCCAGCGCCTTCTTGCTCACGATGTCCTTCAGCAATCCAGACTGTGCCGAATCCAGATAGGGATAAAGCCCAGCCTCAAAGGCGTGGATCTCCTCCACCTTCAGGTCATCGAGAAAGCCATTGGTGCCGGCGAAGATGATGATGATCTGCTTCTCCGTCGACAGCGGCGAAAACTGCGGCTGTTTCAAAATTTCTGTAAGCCGCTGGCCGCGGTTGAGCTGATTTTGCGTGACCTTGTCCAGGTCGCTGCCGAATTGCGCGAATGCGGCCAGCTCTCGGAACTGCGCCAGGTCGAGCTTCAAGGTTCCCGCCACCTGGCGCATGGCCTTGATCTGCGCGCTGCCGCCCACGCGGCTTACGGAAAGGCCGACGTTCACCGCCGGGCGAACGCCGGAATTGAACAGAGTCCGTTTCCAGGTAGATCTGCCCATCGGTGATGGAGATGACGTTGGTCGGAATGTAAGCGGAGACGTCTCCCGCCTGGGTCTCGATGATGGGCAGCGCGGTCAGCGAGCCGCCGCCCTTGGCATCGCTCAGCTTGGCCGAGCGCTCCAGCAGGCGCGAGTGAAGGTAAAACACATCGCCGGGATACGCTTCGCGGCCAGGAGGACGGCGCAGCAGCAACGAAATCTCACGATAGGCCACGGCGTGCTTGGAGAGGTCGTCGTAGATGATGAGCGCGTGGCGGCCGCTATCGCGGAAAAACTCGCCCATGCTGGTAGCGGCATAAGGAGCCAGGTACTGCATCGGCGCCGGCTCTGAAGCGGTGGCCGCAACCACGATGGTGTAGTCCATCGCCCCGTACTCGGTCAGCGTTTGCACCACCTGGGCGACCGAGGATCGCTTCTGCCCGATGGCGCAGTAAATGCAGATCAGGTTGTTCTTGGCGCTATTGATGATGGTGTCGAGCGCAATGGCCGTCTTTCCCGTCTGGCGGTCGCCGATAATCAGTTCGCGCTGCCCGCGGCCGATCGGGATCATGCTGTCGATCGCCTTGAGGCCGGTCGACATGGGCTCGCGCACTCCCTGGCGGTCGACTACGCCCGGGAGCGATACGCTCGATCGGCGCGAGCTCTGTTCCCTCGATGGGGCCGCGGTCATCGATCGGCTGGCCAAGCGCGTTGACCACGCGGCCAATCATCCCGTTGCCCACCGGCACGCTCATGATCTCGCCGCTGCGCTTGACCTCATCTCCCTCGCGCAGCTCGGTGTAATCGCCCAGGATGACGCAGCCGACCTGATCCTCGTCGAGGTTCATGGCCAGGCCTTCCACGCCGTGGGGAAACTTCAGCATCTCTCCCGCCATGGCCTTGTCCAGGCCGTGGAGGCGGGCGATTCCGTCGCCCAGCGAAATGATGGTCCCGACTTCATCGACGCTGAATCTCTGCGTCGTAGTTTTGAATCTGCTCCTTCAGGAGCTGCGTGATCTCGTCTGCGTTGATCTGAGCCATACGTTCTTCCGTCAATTCTCGATTGTTGTCGTGGTCGTGTTTCTGACGGCATTTCGCGTTAGCTGGACACCAGCCGCTCTTTCAAGCGTTCCAGACGGCCCCGCACCGAGCCGTCGTAGATGGTGCTTCCAATGCGCACGATCGCTCCGCCGATCAGCGACTTGTCCTCGCGGAAGGTTGCGTTGACCCTGGTGCCGGCCAGCTCGGCAACCTCGCGCTTCCAGCTTTGCCCGCTCCTGGTCTTCCAGTGGGCGCGCCGTCACCACTTCGGCATCGGAGATCGACAAACGCCGGTTCATCTCCAACCGGTACTCCTCAAGAATCTCGCTCAGCGCGGCCAGCCGTTCGTGCCTGATCAGAACCGCCAGAAAATTTCTCACCTTGGGCCCGCAGCCAACCCGGCCGTTGACCGCGTCAAGAATCGCCACCCTCTTCGCCGTAGGGATGGAAGGATTCAGGAGAACCTCCCTCAGATCCTTGCTGCCGGCGAAGGTGGCGGCAAAATCCTCCAGCTGCTGCTCAACCTCTGCGGGATTCAACTTCGCGTCCAACACCACATCGGCCAAGGCGCGGGCATAACGGGCGGCGAAGACAGACATTAGTTTTTCCCTCCGTTCCGGGCTTGCTGGCCAAGGCTCTGCGCGAACTCCTGCACCAGGGCGCGGTCATCGTCCTCGGTCAGCGCCATCCTCTGCGCCGCGCGATCCACGGCCAACCCCGCGGCAAACCGCTTCAGATCCCGCTGGGCGGCGCTCGCCGCCGCGGCAATATCCTTGCTCACCGCCTCGACGATCCGCTGCCGCTCGGCTTCGATCGAGGCCTTGATGCGGGCTTCGTCCTCGACGCTATCCTTCTCCGCCTGCTTGCTGATCGCCGCAATCTCCTCATCCAAACGCGCAAGTCTCTGCTCGATCGCAGCCAGGCGCTCATGGGCCTGCTCGGTGGCCGTCCGCGCATCCACCAGCCGATGCTGGATGTCTTCCCGGTTTGCCCGGAAGGTCTTGGGCAAGTACTTCAACAGCGCAAACAGGATGGCGCCCGCGAGGATGGCGAAGTTCAGGTATTCGAACAGCCGCGCCGCAGTCTCCTTATCAAGATGCAACCAGCGCGCCAAGCAGCTTTACCGAGGCCGAATGGCGATAAACATCATCGCCGGATTCCTGTTCCGATGTGTCGTCCGCGCGTGCCGGCTGCGGCGTCTGTTGCGCGCCGGCGTGCCTGGAGTCGGCAGGGGCAGCCTGCAAGGGCCCGCGCCGGCAGAGCCGCAGATGCGCCGACCCAAGCACAGCAGAAGAACAACTAAAAAGAAGGAAAAACGGGAGAAGGTTCAACGGACTCTCCCCAGAGTTGCACGGCTCTTTGGGAAGGATGGCGCGGAGAATCTCACTGGCCAGCTCGTCGATCGAGTCTTCGATGGTGCGGCGGGCGGCATCGGTCTGCGCCTGCAAGGCCGATTTTGCCTCTTCGACCTGGCGCTGGGCAGCTTCGTGGGCTTCCGCGATCGCGCTGTCCCGTTCACGATTCCACTGTTCCTGCTTCTGTTGCCGTGCCTGGAAGATCCTGGAGCGCGCAGCCCGCAGTTGCGCCTCGTATTCCTGGGTCTTGGCGGCGGCAGCCGCGGTCGCGGCATTGGCCTGCTCAATCGCCCCTTCGGTCCGCTCCCGCCGCTCGTTCAGCACCCGCGTCAAAGGGCCGTAAACCAGTAACCGGTAAAGAATAACGAGCAAAAGGAATAGAAAAATGGTCGGTACGGAGCCGAGCAGTAGTCCTTCGAGTTGATGTAAGGTCTCGTCCATGCCAAATATTCAGTATATGGGTAGATTGTGGGCGGAGAGTCGGTAGTGACAGCCGGGACCTTTGTTTTTAACAGAGGCGAAATTTGGCTGTCAAACTTCACCTGCGAGCGCCGGATACCTCAGGCCGTCCGGCCGACTGTAGTCGAGCTCATCAGTGATTCCGTCCGAAGTGGCGACATCCGCGTCTCAAGGTCACCAGGTAGGGTGGCGTTGCGCCGGAACCGGCTTCGCCATATTGCGCCCAAAGGTCAGTGTCTTCCGGCACAGGTTTCTCGTTGTGACGCCGTCCACTAAAGGCGTATACTTTAGTTACTTCCTAGACCCAGATCAGGGTCAGACAGGGCCGGTCTCGTGGGAAGTCGCTCCGCTCCCACCCCCCCGGCCCGTCCTTACTTTCAGGCCCTAGTTTTCGACTGCGCCGATACTGGCGATAGCGCCCCAGCAACGAGGCTGGCCCGGCAACCGCCAGATCGACGAAGTCGCCAGAAAACTCCCGCTTCAGGATCAATGCTCCCGCGTCCAGCGCCGCCAACACCGCCCCTTCCCGCTGCGGAACCATAAACTTCTCTTCGACAATCGGATCCGCCGTGAGAGCCCGATCCATTAGCTCGAGCAAGTGGGCGATTCCCTCGCCCGTTTGCGCTGAGATGGCACGCTGCCCACTCGATCGGCCGCACATGCCGATCGCTCTTCCGGCGGCAATAAATCCATCTTGTTCAGAACCGAGAGGATTGGCTTGCCCAGCGAGCCCAGTTCGGCCAGCACCTTTTCCACTTCCTCCTTCTGCTGTTCGCGCTGCGGGCTGGAGCAGTCCTGCACGTGGAGAAGCACTTCTGCCTTTTCCACCTCTTCCAGCGTGGCCCGGAAGGAAGTGATGAGGGTGTGCGGCAGATTGCGGATGAAGCCGACCGTGTCGGACAAGAGAACTTTTCTCCGCGAGGGCAGCACCAGGGCGCGCAGCTTGGGGTCGAGGGTGGAAAACATGCGCGACGAGGCCAGGACGCCGGCGTCGGTGAGCCGATTGAACAGCGTGCTCTTGCCCGCGTTGGTGTAGCCGACCAGGGCGATCGTAGGCACCGGGACCGACTGCGCGCCGGTGGCGCTGCTGCGTGCGCACGCGGCGCACGTCCTCCAGCTCGCGCTTGAGCTGCAAGCAGCCTGCGTTGGATCTTGCGCCGGTCGGTCTCCAGCTGGGTTTCGCCGGGTCCCCGGGTCCCGATCCCGCCGCCCAGCTGGGACATCGGCGCCCCTCGTCCGGCGAGCCTGGGCAACATGTACTCCAGTTGCGCCAGCTCTACCTGCAGCTGGCCCTCGCGGCTGCGCGCGTGGCGGGCAAAGATGTCGAGAATCAGCTGGGTGCGATCCACCACCCGCACCGGCAATGCGTGTTCAAGATTCCTGAGCTGGGTGGGGGTGAGGTCGTGATCGAAGAGGATCAGCGTGGCCTCGGCCGATTCCGCGACTGCGGCAATCTCTTCCACCTTGCCTTTGCCGACCAGCGTGGCAGGATCCGGTCTGGGCCTTCGCTGCAGCACTTCGGCGACAATCTCCGCCCCCGCGCCGGCGACCAGCTCACGAAACTCTGCGAAAGCCGCGCTGCTATCCGGCCAGCGCGATGCTCCGCCTGAGATCGTCGCATCGGCGTTCGCCGGCGCTGGCAGCTTGGCGGCTTCCCGCGCAAGGGCAGCAGAGCGCGGCAGCGCCTGCGGCCGGGAGACGAACTCGACCCCGACCAGCAGCGCTCGATCCGCCTGAACGCCGTGCTTTTCAGGAGACCTCATTCGCGAAGTGACGCCGACCAAGCAGCGCGATCCGGTGCACGGCACGAACGGCTATGCTCGTCAGGCAGAGCCGCATCCAGACCGAGTGATGCTGCAACCAGCATTTCCCGTCGGCGACTGCTAGCCTTCCGCCACCGCGCTGTCGGGGCGCACGCCCGCCAAGGCCCGGAGCGCTCGCAGGAGGATGGCCGACGCCAGTACTCGGACGATGATCGCTGTGCAGCACAGACCGCGTGCTTACCACCGTCGAGATGGCATGCTTGAAAATCAATTGCTCCTGGCTGTTGTTTTCAAGCAGCACGGAATACTTGTCAAACGAGCGTATTTTGCCTGTGAGTTTGACTCCGCTGACCAGGTATATCGTGATCGGAGTCTTATCTTTGCGGACCGTATTGAGAAACGTGTCCTGGATGTTCTGTGCCGGCTTATTGTCCATGTGCCGATCTCCAATTTCTACGATGGTCGAATTGCGTTATGGAAAATGCTCAAGCTCTTGCAGCTACTGCAAAGTTGGGCTCTGAGCCGGAACGCGCTCAAGTCCTGCTACTGAAAGTTTACACGCCTTCCCGGGTTGCGCCCGAACCCAAGCAAGGCCGATCGGCGTAAAAACCATGCAGCGCCGCCATTTGGCCAGCGGCAATCCTTAGGCTTAGATCCGCAGCTTAGATGCATTCCTGCGGTGCATCAGGCTACGCGATTGCGCGGTGCTAACATTACCAACGTGGGAGACAGGAAAGAAAGTCCAGCCGGTTGCCCCGTCTGAGGGTGCCAATCCTGGACCTTTCGCGCGAATATCGCGCCATCGGGCCTCTGCTCCTCAAGGCAGTGGAAGCCGTCTTTTCCTCGCAAAATTTCATCATGGGCGCCCAGGTGGCGGAGTTTGAGCGCGCCGCCGCGGAAAAATGCGGCGTGGCCCACGCCATCGGCTGCTCTTCCGGCACGGATGCTCTGTGGCTGGCGCTCGAAGGCGCGGGCATCGGTCCCGGCGATGCCGTCATCACCACCGCCTTCAGCTTCTTCGCCACGGTCAGCGCCATTCTGCGCGCCGGAGCTCAGCCGTTGCTTGCGGATATCGATCCGGAGACCTTCAACCTGGATCCCGCAGCCGCCAAGGCATGCCTGGAGTCAGCGGCTGGACCCGCCGTTCGGGCGATTCTGCCGGTTCACCTCTATGGCCAGACCGCCGACTGGGACTGCTTCGCGCTTCTGAAGCAGGAGCACGGCGTGCTGCTGATCGAAGATGCGGCCCAGGCGTTCGGAGCCACCTGGGATGGGCGCAAGGCAGGCGCTCTGGGAGACGCGGCCGCCTTCAGCTTCTACCCCACCAAGAACCTCAGCGCCGGCGGCGACGCCGGCATGGTGACCACCGCGGCAGAAACAATCGCCCAGCGCGTCCGCCTCCTGCGCGTGCATGGAATGCGCCGTCGCTACTACCACGATGAAGTTGGTTGGAACAGCCGCATGGACACCCTGCAGGCCGCGGTTCTGCTGGTGAAGCTCGGCTTCATCGACGAGTGGAACGCCGAGCGGCGGCTCCTGGCCGAAAACTACCGGGTACTTTTCGAGCGGGCCGGCCTGATTGAGCCTGGGCCTTATCCGCAAAACGGAGTGGTCCTTCCCAAGACCAGGTCCAAGGCCACGCACGTCTTCCACCAATACGTCATCCGGGTTCGCCGGCGCGACCAACTGAAGGCCTTTCTCCGCGGACAGGGGAGTGGAATCAGAGATTTACTATCCCCTGGCGCTGCATCAGCAGCCGGCGTTGCGCAGCCTGGGATATCCGACCGGGGCCTTTCCGGAGAGTGAGCGCGCCGCGGCGGAGGTATTGGCGCTGCCCATCTTTCCCCAACTCACCTTTCAGGAACAAGAGATCGTCGTTGCCGCGATCGCAGATTTCCTCAGCTGAATCGCCAGGCCGCTGAGCCGCAAGGGACAGTGTCGATCAACCTGCGGTCATCTCGACACGATATGGAAGCACGGCTGAAGGTGTCCCCATCGCGTCGCGGTCTATTCCAGGCGTGATGCGGACGATCGCCATCAGATTCGACCCAGACTAGCTGCTAGAAATCGAGAAGTCGGTTTTCGACTGCCTGCCACAAGCGCATGCGCAGCGTGTGTCGGCATCTGTGAGGAACCGCTGAGGTACGTTGATCTCAGCAGCCTACGAAGCCCTATGGGATTTCACCCGGGTTATTGCAGCCTCGCTTCCGAGCGCCCCTACGCCGCCTTTGCCCTTGCCGTCGATGGCGATGCGCTTGTGCCCCGGCCGGCTTTGGCTTGGCGGATACCGGAGCCGAGCCCGGCGGCCCGGCCGGCGTGACCCGCTTCACCATGCCGGCTCCAATTGGTAATTCAAAGTGTCGGTTTGCGGCCGGACGCGCCGCCCCGGTGAGCGGATCGACCTTGACCGCGTCACTGGTGGCGACCGTGATGGAGAATACGGGAACAGGCTGGCCCTGGGCGTTCTTGTTCTGGCTTATCGTGACCGGAAGATAGCCCTCGATGTTGCGCTGCCGGTAGGCTGTCTCGTAGCGATGCTTTTTCACGTTCCAGGTAAAAACCCGCACCTGGTCGAAATCGTAGGGAAGCCCGTCTTTGTAGGCATTCGTCACCGAGACATATTCAGGCACCAGCTTGTCGGGCAGCGAGGACTCCGGGTCGTAGACCTTGGTCAGGACATAAGCGCCCACGATCTTCTGCCCCTCGGAATATCCGGCAATCTCGTCGGGAACATCCACATCCAGCCGGCGTGACGAGCATCCAGCCCACCTGGCCGCGGCTGTCTCGCACCAGCCACCAGTCTTCCATCGGGACAGCAGGCTCCCCGGCGGGGTGGCCTTTCCGCCGGCGATCCGCCTTTTTCTCCTTCGCGGTTGCTGCCGCCGGACGGGGCGCGGTGAGAAAGCCCTGAGGCGGTGCCGGCTTGGGCACGGAAGCACGTATCAATAACTGTAGCTTTTGATTTTCCGGCAGCAAATAAAAGCGGTCGGTGTCGCGGCCGGGTTTCACGTGCAGGTAAAGATCGTCGCGCAGAACACCAGTGGCCACCACCGGATCATGCGCGTGCTGTTGCTGGAGCGCGGCAAACTGGTCATAGGTCGCCTGGTCGATGACCATATGATCTTCGATCCAGCCCACCTCGCCCTTGCTGGTCTTGGTTTTGAGGAAGCGGCGTCCGTGCTCGACTACCTCAAGCGGCTCTCCATTTGTGACCAGAGCGACTCGATTCGATACAGCGGCAACCCGGTCTCTCAGATAGGTTTGCTTGGCCACCACGTAGACCATCTCCGGCTTGACGTGCTCGCGCAAACGAGTGCAACCACTCAGCGCGGTCATCAGAGCGACGCATATTGCGGAGCAAAAGAGGAAACGCGGGCCAGCTCGGCGGAGGAGCGACAAAGCAGCAAACATATGAGAGGTAAAGTCTCCCTGTCAGCATTAGACGCATTTCGCTATTGGTGTAAGCGAGGAAATCCGGAGAGAACGCGGCCATTCCGCCAAAGAATGGGCACCTAGCCAATCCCACCACATCACCGTAATCAGCAAAATGCTCTAGACCGGATTTCCTATCGCGATGCACCATCGCGACCACCTTAAAGCGGCTTTTCCTGGTGAAAAGCAGTCCCACGATCACGGAAATCCAATTCATTTTCGGTGCAGTCTAAAGAAAAGTCCCCGCGCCCATCCATGACATAAGCAGTGTCGTTCCAGCGTATCGCTCGAAGCGCAGTCATCCTATCCTCGCCACGACGCGCAGGAATTCGCTGAGTTGTACGGCCGCGAAACTGACGCTGCATCACTCGGAAGGTGCAGTCGATACATCTGCAATTCGCGGAACCCAGTTGCAGCTCGTTCTCGATTCATTCAGGAGACTGTTACGCCTGTCGATGGCTCTAATGCGAGGCCGCGATGGCTGAGGGTTGGTAGGATCAGTGCCTGTGGTGGCGGTCGCGACCGGGTCGAGCTTTCCGTCCGTGGTGGCGTCGAATTTAAAAAGCTGCAGGTCGCTGTTACCGTTGGAACCGTTCGAGCCGTGAATTGATCACGGCCACGATATTTCTTTGGATTGTCATTGACCAGAGCGATCGGCAACTGTCCTCCCGAAGCTGAAGGGTGATCCTGCAACCGCGGTCAGCTTACCCGAGGCCGCAGTGAGGGTGAAGGCGCTGATGTTGTTGCTGCCCTTGTTGGCGACGTAGACATAGCTTCCCGTCGCATCCAGGATCACTCCTGTCGGTCCTGTCCCGACGGCATAGGGCGAACCGGAGACTTCATTGAGCGAGCCGCCGGTGCCAATACTCAAGACGCGCAGCCCGGTATTGATCTCGGCCACAAATAGAAATGTGGAATTCGGATCACTCGCCAGCCCATCGTCCGCCGGGCTGGTCGAAGTACTGAGGGGCGGCAGAATAGTGGCGGGTGCGGTGCCGGTGCTGAGAGCGCCCCCCGTACCGAGTGTCAGCACCTGCACGCCCAGCGAGCCGAGGGAGACGTAGACGTACGAGTTGTTGGGAGTGATCAGCATTGCCGGTCGGCGTGACCACGGTCGCGGTGGTGGCCGTTGCCGGTGTAAAGGGCCAGGGGAGAACCGGTGAGCGCGGTCAACAGGCCGGTCGTGGCTGTCGATCTGGTAAATGCCGATCGCCTGGGCCTGCAATCGAGGTCCCAATGCCCGCTGCCAGCAGATAGCCTCCGGTGCTGTCCACCTGCATGGCCGTGGCAACCACGTCCTGCGCGACGGCGCTGCCACTATTCTGAACGGTAATCGATCCATTGCTGTTGATCGCGTAGACGTAGATGCCGTTGGTTGTTCCGGCGTACAGGAACGTATTGGCGGGCGTCACTGCCAGCGATTGCGCCGCAACCCCGTTGTTGTAAGGCGAGCCGGTGAGAACCGAAAGGGCTCCGCTGCTGCTGACGCCGAATCCGGCAATGTACGTATTGTTTCCATTGCCGACATAAAGATAGTCGCCGGTGTTGGTGGTGCCGCCGCTGTTGGTCTGAGGAACAAAAAAATCGCAACCCGGTCACACCAAGGAGCAACAAACAACACAAACCCTGTATTCGGCGCATCAATTTCCCTTACCTGTAACCTGTCTTTCGTTCGGGAAGTCTCAAAGCACCAGACGATGAGGCGCCGGTATCCGCTCGAGTCGAAAGTGACTCGGAAGAGCTCCATTATACTTTCCCGATGCGCTCGTTATCCCAGGCAGTTCTGTGTGCGATGTTGCTGGGCGTGACCGCCTGCCATTGCCAAATGATGAAGCCGTCCCAGGCAGGCCTCTGCATCCCTTGCATCCGCGGAGACATGAGCTTTCTTGCTTCCGACGAGCTGCAGGGACGCGGCAGCGGCACCCGTGACGAGCATCTGGCCGCACTCTATGCCGCCTCGCTGTTCGCGGGTTTCGGGTCTGGAGCCGGGCGGCGATCACGGCAGCTTCCTGCAAAAGGCGCCGCTGCCCTCTACCTCTGCCGCCCCCGATCGCCAGCCGCCTGGCAGGGTTTGCCCAGGTGCCAAGAACGGAGACGTGGAACGTCGTGGGCATTCTGCGCGGCTCCGATCCAGTCGCCGGCAAAGACGCGATCCTGCTGACCGCGCATCTGGATCACCTCGGAATTGGCCCGGCGAAAAACGGCGACCGGATTTATAACGGCGCCGATGACGATGCTTCCGGAACCACCGCGGTGATTGAACTGGCGCGGGTCTTTGCCGGCGCTGCCCGCCCCGCGCGCACCCTGCTCTTCGTCCTCTTTGGTTCAGAAGAAATCGGAGGCTACGGAAATCGATACTTTCTTGACCATCCGCCGGTGCCCCTGGACCGGATCGTTGCCAACCTGGAGTTTGAAATGATCGGCCGCCGTGACCCGGCTTTGCCGCGGGACGGTCTATGGCTCACCGGTTTCGAGCGCAGCGACCTGGGCCCGGAGCTGGTGCGCCACGGCGCCGCCCTGGTCGCCGACCCTCACCCGGAGCAAAATTTCTTTCAGCGTTCCGACAACTACAGTCTTGCCCGGCGGGGAATCATTGCCCAAACCGTCTCCAGCTTTGGGCTGCACGCCGACTACCATCAGCCGAGCGACGAAATCAGCCGCATCGACTTTCCTCATATGACGCGAGCCATCGGATCGATGGTGGAACCGATCGAGTGGCTTGCCCAGACCGCGTGGAAGCCGCAATGGCTGCCACGGAAGCTGAGCAAGGCCGACTTGCAGTGCTTCGGTTTAAGACCGCTCGGACAGTCTGCGCGGCACAGGTCCGCGGCAGCTCTGAGCGTCTGTCCACTTACTTGCGCATCTTGCTTCAGCCGGTACAGCACACCCACGGAGATGGCGAATTCGTTCTGCGACACTCCGCCAAAGCGAGTCAGAAGGTAATCCGGAGAAATGCGCAGGGAAAACTTGGAGGAGCGGTTCAGGTCGAGGGATCCACCCAGCGCCGTAGCCAGAGCAAAGCCGTTGTTGAAAAGCCCCAGATTGGGTCCGGTGAGTCCCTGGTCTATGGCGGAGTCAAATACTCCGTAGGAGCCCCCCACCAGGCGCATGGAAGGTCAACGCGGCGTGTTCGTTCTTGGGGCCGCGGATCGAAGGTCCAGCCATGAACAGGTGCTCCATAAACGAAGGGACCGTGGATGCCGTACGGGTTGGGAACCACACCCGTGGTTCCGTAGTAGCCGCGAACGTTGGCAGTCGCGCCCAGACGCATGCTTAACCACATCGTGCCCTGGACGTCAAAACCGCCCAGGTTTGCCCCTGGGATCAAGGCAGGGCCGGCGTTGAAGTGCGACGAGGCAAAACCACCATAGATATCGTACTTATTGCGATAATCCAGAGGTTTCAGCGTCTCGTTCTGGAGCGTGGGTGTTTCCGGTATAGTCTGCGCAGGCGGAACCACCTGCGCGTCCGCGATGCTGCCCAGCATCAACCCGTACTCAACAGCCCCATACCCAGGAGGACAGCCCCCCACTTCCGTGCAGCAACACCAATTGCCTTCAACCAAACCTCCGCAAACTGTACGCCCAGTAATCCTTAAGATACATTGCACTTCGCTTCCTGTCAGACGGCAGAAGCGTTGACAATTGCAATGCTCTAGGCTGACGCTATGACCGCAAAAGCGAAGCTGGCCGAAAGCAACTTCGCATCCCTCGCCGACGATGATGAGCGCCTACGCGGAGGAAGCCGTTCGTGTCGCCTGGAATGACCATCGCCGGCGGCTTGACCTCAGTGAGTCCTCGGTCGATCTGCTGGAGCAGATCCTCGACGGCCAGTCGGCCGAAGATCTGGAGTTCCAAACGCGTCTGTGGGGCAGCTACTTCGGCGAGGTGATCCGCAGGCGCTTTGCCGGTGAATGGGAGCTTGCGCCAGTATCCCGGCGGTGGGGTTGCCGCTGTTCCCACCCTGGTGGTCCGAGGCTCCCGGCTTTATCCGCTCATGAAGGTCTATCGCCGCCTGACCCTGGGCGAAGGAGAAAATCTTTCCGCCTTCTACAAGATGGTCTCGGGCCGCCTGGACAGATGCGCATCCAAATGAGTGTGTGAAGGCGTACTATGATTGGGCACGCTCGCGCGGATCACAGGCACGTGCCTACTGTGCGACAATAGAAGAAGCGGAGAAATTCCATGGGCGAACTACTTACACCTACTCACCTCATTGTCGTTCTGGTGGTCGCACTTTTGATCTTCGGCCCGCGCAAGCTTCCTGAGCTTGGTAAGGGCTTGGGCGAGGGTATGCGGGGCTTCAAAGACGCCATCAAGGGCACGCCGGATCCGGTCAAGCAGGACACTCCCGCACCCAAGTCTGAAGTTACGACCGAAGTCAAGTAAGCTTTCCGTTACAGGGAAACGAGCACGACGGCGCCTAATGCCAGTGCCATTCCCAATGCCTGACTCGACGTCGTCCGTTCCTTCAAAAACCAGGCCGCCAGCACAATCGTGACCACCGGGTAGAGCGACGCCAGCACCGCCGCCACATCCAGGCGGCCCTCGCGGGCGGACTCGCATATACAGCAGACTCCCCGTAGCCTCCAGCACACCGGCAGATCCAGCAATCCATAGAGAAGCGATTCTCGCGCAGCCTGCCTGCGCCAGGTCGCCGCATCCTTGCCGCGGCGCACCAGCACCCAGATCACAATCGCACCCGCCAGCGTGGCGCTGGCCACGCGGGAAAAAATGAGCTGCCATAGCAGGCCATGCGCGCTGCCCACTTTCAACACCACCAGAAACACGCCAAAGCCAAGGCCGGCCAGGGTCGCCAGGCCAAGGGCGAGGGGACGAGGCTTGCCTGCCGGCGCGTAGGCAATGAGCGCGATGGCGGCTGCCGCCAGCACGAACCCCGCGATCTGGCTGGATTTGGGCGAGCCCTGGGTAACAAACGAATAGACCACCGGGACCAGTGCCGTGAGCAGGCCAGTGAGGGCAGTGGTGAGCCCCATCTCGCCCAGGGACAAGGCCTGGTAGTAGAGAATGAGAGCCACCCCGCCAAAGGCTCCGGCACACAGGCCCAGAAGAGCGAAGTGCTCCGGCGGAAGCGGGGAATGTGTAGCCAACGCGATCAGCAGCAGCAGCCCCAGGCTGAGGCTGTGGGCCAGCGCAACCACCAGCACAACGTGGGCTTTGCGGGTGGCGAGGCCGCCGAGAAAATCGCTGGCGCCCCAGAAGGCCGACGCCGCCAGCCCCAGGCCGATAAAGCTCAAGCCCGGGTGCACAGCGGCTGCGGCGGTCATCGCGAGAGGTTGGTTGCCGTTGGGTAATACCCTTTCTTGGCGACGACATCGAGATTCGGCCGCAGGACGCGAACGTCGAGGATGCGGTATTTCTCGTCCATTACCGGAAGGTGACTGTAGTAGCCAAGGGTGTACTGGGTACGCGCCAGGGCCGCGAGCTCGCGCGAAGCTGCGCTGAATTCCATTCTCGGAAAACTCGGAGTAGAGATGGCCGCCGGTCGCATCCGTGTACCTGGGCAGAATGTTATCCGGGGAAAGCGGCAGCAGCGGTATTCTTGAACTTGTCCAGGTAGCCCAGACCCCAGGTGGCCGAATCGCCTACCAGGGTTCCGTACACCGCGATCTGGTTGGCTTCAAGATAATGCACCACCTCGCGGAAGTTGGCTTTGCTGCGCGATTCCTTGCCGTCGCTGATCACGTAAATGATGCGGCGGCTTCCCTGGGGCCGGGTGGAAAGAGCTTTGCCGGCGGCCAGGATGGCATCGTTCAGGGTATGGATTTCCTTGGGAATGACACCGAACGCCGGAGTTTCCCCGCTGCGGGTCGAGATTCGGGTCCACCGATCGGCCGTTGATGGTGGGACCGCCGTAGAGCGGGCCGCCATTGATGGGAGCTCCCAGGTAGTCGCCTGGCTTCTTGGATTGCTCCAGCACGGCCGGTACCCGCGCGCTCAACGCCGCGGTGAAGTCGGTCGGGTTGTTCACCCCATCGGCATAGGTGAATACCGCAATCTCATCGGAAGGAGTGAAGCCGCCCTGGATCGCAGCCAGGCTGTCGTTCACCTTCTTCATGGTGTCCCGGGGCAGGCTCTGGTCGATCACCAGGGCAACGGAGAGCGGCACCGCGTCGGCGCTGAAAAAGGCGATACGCTGGCGCTCGTTGTTCTCGTAGATTTGAAAATCCCGCCAGGTCAGCCCGGCCACCTGTTGATGTTTCTTGTCCAGCACCGTTACCGGCACGATGACGTAATTGACCGTGGTGCGGAAGGTCGCCAGGTCCTTTTGCATTTGCCCCGGCGCGGGAACTTCCGGGTGGCGTTTGCTGCACCTGGTCCGGACCGGATGGCTGGCTGCCCGTGGCGGGCGGCACCGGGTGGTATTTGTGCCCTGGTCCGGCGGAGTGTCCTGCGTTCCTTTGCCCGGCGTCATGCCGGAGGTGAGGTTGCCCAGACTGTCAGGCTGCTGCGGTGTCGGAGCATCCGGCACGCTCTGATCCTGCGGCTTTTGCTGCTGGCCCAGCACAGCAGGCACGGCAACAACAGCACGATTGCCAAGACACCCTGCCTCACCAAAAGATCCCCCAGGCGGACGACTCGGTTCATGGCCATCCTCAGTCGTGCTCACTCGTTGTGACTTACTATTAGAGACAGATAAGATTACCAGACGCGCTGCCGGCGTTGTAAGGCTGGTCCTGTTCCGGTCATTTCCGAGGTATCGTTCGCCATGTTCCATCGTCTAACCTCCATGAAATTCCGTCTTCCGCGTTCGCCGCTGGGCGGTCCTGCTGTGCGCCTTGCTGTGCGTTGCCGCGGTACATGCCGTGGCGCAGGTTGCGCCGTCTCCCGACGCCCCACCCCAGGGACCCGCCGGAGACCCCAATCAGGACGACCAGCAGCAGCCGCTCGAGACCCTCAAAGTCAACGTCAACCTGGTGAGCCTTTACTTCACCGTGCACGATAAGCACGGCGCGCTCATCCCCCATCTCACCAAGGATGACTTCAACATTCTCGAAGACAAGGCGCCGCAAAAGATCAAGAACTTCACCGCCGAAACCGATCAGCCCCTCACCTTGGGAATCCTGCTTGACACCAGCGGGAGCCAGCAGAATGTTCTTCCTTTGGAGCAGCAGGCCGGCGCCGCTTTTCTCAGCCGCGTTCTGCGTTCGAAAGATGAAGCTTTTCTCATCTCCTTCGATGTGAATCTCGATCTTCTCTCCGACTACACCAACAATGCGCACGCGCTGGCCCGCGCTATGGATAAGGCGCAGATTAATGTGGGAACCGGCGGCATGGGCGGCATGCCATCGGGCACGCCCAAGGGCACACTGCTCTACGATGCCGTCTACAGCGCCACGCATGAGAAGTTGCAACAGGAGACCGGCCGCAAGGCCATCATCATTCTGACCGATGGCGAAGACCAGGGCAGCGTTCAGAAGCTTCAGGGCGCCATCGAAGCCGCGCAGAAGGCCAATACCATCGTCTATGTTCTGCTCTGCGCCGATCGCGGATTCTACGGGCGGGGCATGTACACCATGGGCTACTCCGGCGACGCGGTCATGAGGAAAATGGCGGAAGAGACCGGCGGCCGGGTGATCGACGTAGGCAACAACGGCAAGAAGATGGAAGGTGCTTTCGCGCAGATCGAGGAAGAGCTGCGCACCCAGTACGTCGCCAGCTATACCCCAACCAACGCCAAGCTCGACGGGAGCTACCGCAAGATCGACATCGAGTGCAAGGGAGATGGCCTGAAGGCGCAGGCGCGCAAAGGGCTACTACGCCATCGCGCCCGCGGACTGATAATTGTGCTCTAAGATGGTCATGTCTCGCATGACATCTGAACTGCTCAGCTCGCGTGCTTCGCTACCCCATCGGTGGTCCCACGCGGGCGGAGTCGTTTACTCGCGCAGGAGCGAAGCGCCGCCATCGAAGGCATACGGCAGCTGCCGCAAAACCTGCGATCCGCAGTCGCGGCCTCTCTCCGAGGAGCAGCTCGAAACTCCCTATCGGCCAGGCGGCTGGACCGTACGCCAGTTGGTACACCATGTTGCCGACAGCCACATGAATGCCTACGACCGGGTGCGTCTCGCCCTGACGGAAGACTGGCCAACCATTTTTGCCTATCAGGAGAACCGCTGGGCAGAGCTCGAAGACGCCCGCGCCGCGGCTGTGTCGACCTCGCTCGATCTTGTTGCAGGCGCTCCATGCCCGCTGGGTGCGGCTCTTCGCGTCGCTCGATGAGCAGGACTGGAAGCGCGGCTATGTGCATCCTGAGAACGGCCGGCAATCCTCGAACAGGCGGTCATCCTCTACGACTGGCACGGCCGCCACCACACCGCACACGTCACCCAGCTTGTCTGCAGCGCATGGGCTGGTAGTAACGCAAGTTGGAAATCCGCGACAAGCCTGAATTCTCTCCCAACGGAACTCGCTCGTTTGCTGGAGCAATTTTTCGCCGGACCATCCCCGCGCCGCCCTGCTCGAGGATGGCCGTGTGCTCTTCGAGATGGCGGCCGCCCACTACTCGATCTCGGCCGAGCATGGCCGCTGCGTGCTGCATCTGTGGTCCGAAGAGCGGAATATGGTCCGCACCGTCGTGGGTCTGGAAGCGCGCAAAGAGACGCTGCGCATCCGCGTGCGGCGCCTGGGGACCCAGCGCCCGCAATCGCTGGAGGTGGTACAGAGATCGCGACCTGCGGACGCCCGCTACCCGCGCGCTCTCGCAGGACCAGGTATCTGCAGCTGCTGGAGCGGCTGCTCATCCGCCACTTCAACGAATACAAAGTGGAGAGCCTGCGCTCGGCCATGGACCTGGAGCACAGCTTCGGCCCCGCGTATGCGCGAGGCTTGCTGGTGCGCGGACAACAATGCTGGGCGCTCATCGGAGTCAACGCCGAGGAGAGCCAGGCGACCATCGATGGGGTGCTCACCCTGGGAATTCTCTGGCTGGCGTATTGCCGGGAACATGGCGCCGGCAAAAGAGTCTGCCAGGGACTCAAGGTTTTGTTGCCTGCCGGATGCGGCAGCACCACGCGGGCGCGCATGGCCTGGCTCAACCGCGAGCTGGCGCAATGGGAGCTCTACGAGGTCGGCGCAGGCAGCGAGGACCTGGTGGGCATCGATACCGCGGACCAGGGCAACCTGAAAATGCGCCTGGTGCATGCCTTCAACCCCCAGGCAGCAGTCGAGCGAGCCCAGGATGGAGTTGGCCCGCGTCCTGCGCTTGTTACCCCCGGGCATGCAAAGCCGCGTGACCGTCGCCGCACGCAGCGCCAACGAGGTCGCGCTTTCCCTCTACGGCCTGGAATTCGCCCGCGTGCGCCAGGGCTTTGTGGCCGACTCTTTTGCCCGCCAGGGCAACGTGACCTTCGGCGCCGGGGCCAATGAAACACCGTTGCAGGAAGAGACCGAAGCCGGCTTTCGCGGATCTGATGCAGCGGCTCTTCGAGAGCCGTCATCCGGAGGGCAGCGCGCGCAATCCGCTCTTTCGTTTGCAGCCGGAATCGTGGCTCCAGTCGACGCTTGCCGGCGACCTTACGCAGATCGACGACAGCCTGGGTGCGCACATCATCTACCACCAGGTGCCCGCCTTCGCGGCCGCGGACCGCGCCATGCTCGATCTGCTTACGGTTACGCGCGGTGGGCGGCTGGCAATCCTGGAATTGAAAGCGGACGAGGATCTGCACTTTCCGCTCCAGGGATTGGACTACTGGATTCGCGTGCACTGGCTGCAGCAGCAGCGCAGCTCCAGCGGAGAGGGAGAGCTGGAGCAGAACGGATACTTTCCCGGGCATCCCGCTGCTACCCCACTCGCCGCTGTTGTATTACATCGTGCCCGCGCTGCGTGTGCATCCTTCGATGGATACCGTGCTGCAGCACTTCTCACCGGCGATCGCCTGGACGCTGATCGCTCTGAACGAAGGCTGGCGCAGGAGCCAAAAGTCATCTTTCGCAAGCGCGGCGGCTCTGCCTAGCAGAGCGAACTGGCACAGACCTAGGTGCCCCAGATCTGCTGTGTATCGCAGATTGGGATAACGGCTTTCAGCGGCGGATCTCACATGAGCCGACTCAGTTCGCGTTCTCTGCGAAGTGGCAGATATGGCTACCGACCGCTACAGCAGCCAGCTGAGCGCCGCTGTTCCGGCTGAGCGGCAAAGAACGCATCCACCGCGGCGAGCACCGCGTCGCCGCTCTTCGCTTCATAGATGCTCTTGCGCAAAATGGCTCCGCCGGGCACGCCATGGGTAAACCAGGAGGCAAACTGCTTCATCCTGCCGCTGATCGCGGCGGTTTCCTCAGTCTTCCTCCATCAGCATGACAAAGTAATCGCGGATCATGCGATAGCGGTCCATCGGGGTTGGCTGGTCGTAGCTGCCGAAGGCCGTGTATTGCGCGATCTGGCGAAAGATCCATGGATTGGCCGGCGCGGCGCGGCCGATCATCACCGCATCGCACCCGGTCTCCGCGACCATGGTGCAGGCATCTTCCGGGGAGCGGATATCTCCATTGCCGATGACCGGAATACGAATCGCGTCCTTCACCGCGGCGATATATTCCCAGCGCGCCTGGCCGGAGTAGCCCTGCTCCCGCGTGCGCGCATGCAGCGCGACCGCATTCAGACCGCTCTCCTGGGCAAGGCGAGCCAGCTGAACGCAAACAATGTGCTGGTCACTCCAGCCCATGCGGAACTTTACCGTGAACGGAATCCGCACCGCGGCCCGCACACGCTCAAAGATGGTTGCAATATGGGGCAGGTCGCGCAACAGGCCACTGCCGCCGTTGCAGCTGACCACGCGCTTGGCGGGGCAGCCGAGATTGAGGTCCACCATGTCAAAGCCGGCATCTTCGACAATTCTGCCGCCTCCGCCAGGGTCGCGGGATCGGAGCCGAAGAGCTGGGCGGAGATCGGGTGCTCATCCTCGTCGTAGGAGAGATACCGCTTGCGCTTCGATTCGCGCATGCGCGACAGGCCGTCGGCCGAAGTGAACTCGGTCATGATCAACCCGCAGCCGGACTGCTGATTGCTGATCGGCGTTTCCACCAGGTGACCGGGCAGCCGCTTCGACTTCTCGCTGCCCGGTAAAGATGCTGGCGTTGCGGATGAAGCGGCGGAATACCGTGTCCGTCACCCCGGCCATCGGCGCCAGCACCGTAGCCGGGGCCACCAGCACCCCGCCGATCACGACCGACGCCGGCACCCGAGCCGATGGCCGGCATGCTGTTCTCGCGCGGATTGTCCCAGTTCTTCTTCATGGAGACTTTTTTCATCAGACTGCCCACGCGAACAAAGGCCTCCGTTGCCGGAGGCCTTTGTTCCGAGACCAACCGCGCTTACTTGGCCGCGGGAGCCTTGGCCGCCTCGGACTTGCCGGCATCGGACTTGGCATACTTGCGGCGGAAACGCTCCACACGGCCTGCCGTATCGACCAGCTTCTGCTTGCCGGTGAAAAACGGGTGGCAGGCAGAACAGATTTCCACGTGGATATCGCCCTTGTGGGTCGAGCGCGTTTCAAAGCCGGTGCCGCATGCGCACTGCACCCGGATTTGCTTGTAATTTGGATGTATTCCCTCTTTTGGCATCTGAAAAACCTTTCCTGCAAGCCTGGAACCCAAGGCTCGAAACTCCATTTTAAGTCATTTCGTGCTTTCTTTCCACAAGCTGCCTTCCACCCTCCGCTATCCTGGCGAGCGGCCGCTCGCTTGAGGTAAGTTGGGCATAGTCCCCATGACCGATATTTGTCCTATCTGTGAAGACTCCGGCCTGCGTTTGATTGTCCAACCTGATGGGGAGCGCTACGCCCAGCCCTGCGAATGCCGCTTGCAGCTGCAAGCGGCCCGGCTGCTCAAGCGGGCCGCGATCCCAAGACGATACGAGCACTGCACCCTGGATACCTTTGAGCCCGGCTACGGTCAGGCGGACCAATCGCTGGCGGCAGCCTACATGATGGCGCGCAATTTCGTCACCGGGTATCCGGTGACCACCGAAGGGCAGGGGCTTCTGCTCACCGGAGACGTGGGCGTCGGAAAGACGCACCTGGCGGTGGGCATCGTCCAGGCCTTGATTCTGGAAAAAGGTGTTCGCGCTCTCTTCTGCGATTACCGCGAACTGCTCAAGCGCATCCAGGAATCCTACAACCCTCTGGTCGCAACCACAGAGCTGCAGATTCTGGCGCCCGTTTTTGAGGCGGAAGTGCTGATCCTGGATGAATTAGGAGCGCAAAAGCCCACCGACTGGGTTTGGGATACGGTGGCGCTCATCCTGAACACGCGCTACAACGACAAACGGACCACCCTGATCACCACCAATTATCCCAATGCGCCGGCAGCCTTGGCGCGCAATGCCGACAAGGCAATCCGCGAAGAGACGCTTGGCGACCGGATCGGCGAGCGCATGCGTTCGCGCCTGGCGGAAATGTGCGTGGAGGTCGAGATGCGCGGCAACGACTCTGCGCCAATCGGTCAAGAAGGCCCGCTTCGGCTGAGGACCTGCCGTCGACTGCGAAGCTCCGAGCACAGGCAGGTACAATCTCGTTGATGCCGGCGCAAGAACAAAAGACGACTACGCCCAAATCCGACGAAGAACCGGGCTTTCTTGCCTCGCATCAAACCCGCGAAGCGACCTCATGGCTGCCGTGGATCGTTGCCGCGCTGTGGTCATCCTGGGCCTTGGGATTCTGGTCGTGGTGGGCGGCCGCAGCACCCGGACTCCTCGTCCACCGGCACCGGCATGGCCCCTGCCGACCCCTATGCCGCCAAGCTGCCCATCAGCGGCCTGCAAATGAGCGAAGCGACCAGCTTTTCCGGGGCTAAAGTCACCTATATCGACGGCCAGATCGCCAACACCGGCAATCAAACTCTCACCGCGATTACCGTCCAGGTCGGCTTCCATAGCGATGTGGGCCAGTTTGCTCAAAGGGTGGCCGTCCCCTCAGCCTTATCCGCACCCGCCAACCCTATGTCGATACCCAACCGGTCTCCGCCGCTCCGATCGAACCCGGCCAGAACCGCGACTTCCGCTTGATTTTCGACACCGTCCCCGCGGACTGGAACCTGCAGTTTCCCGAGATCCGGGTCATCAGCGTCCGTAGCAAGTAGATGCAGCTTCGGTGTCTCTAGTACCCAGGTAATCACGTTGGCACTGGTGCCGAGCATTTTTTTCGTACCAACTAGAGAAAAGTGCACGTTTTCCACTGCTATGTCTTACCTGACAAAATATCCACAATTGGCGCACGATTACCACGTCAACCTGTTTATAATCAACGATATAGATAATATTTCTTTCGGCAAAGCTGATTTGGCCAATCACTTGCAATAAGTCTAGGCAAGTGAGGAAGCGAGCGGTGTGTGCTCGTCTTCCGAATGCTAGTTTTGGGCCGACAAAGGGACAAGCGTGAATAAAAGTACGGCAACCCCGGGTTCGATCGCAGCGATTTTGCTGGCCGCCAGTTTAGGCGTGCCGGCGATGGCGCAGGCTACCCCGGCGGCGGCGAATGGCGCTCCGCAGACCAGCGCCACCCGCAGCAGCACCGGCTTCCGCAAGTACTTCTGGTGCCGCCACCGATTCTTCCACTTACGCTACCGGGCAGCCGCTTCCCGCCAAGTCCAACGAGGGCTTCTGGGGCAAGATGAATCCCTTGGCCCGGAAGAAGTGGGTCAATCGTCAAGTAGCACCTGTAAAAGATCGGTTGAATGAGCTCGATCAGCTCACGGCGAAGAACGCGAACGACATCAAGGATGTAGATGCCCGCGCCCAAGCGGGTATCCACCAGGCGCAGACCACTGCCGATGCAGGCAAATCAGCAGGCATTGCAGGCCAGCACCCAGGCCGGTCAAGCGCAGCAACTGGCGCAGCAGGCAAATACGCAGACCAGTCAACTGAATACGACGGTCAGCAACCTCGACCAGTACCAACAGATTACGGATACAGAACTTCACTTCCGCTCGACCCAGGTCGGCTCTGAACGAGAAAGCCAAAGAAGCTTTGGATCAGGTTGCTACTCAGTTAGAGGGACAAAAGGGCTACATCGTTGAAGTGCAGGGCTACTCGCACGCGCGACGGCCAAGTCGGAATACAGAAATCTCAAGATATGGCAGATGCGGTCGTACGCTACTTAGTCGTCGACCACCATGTGCCGGTGTACAGAATTTATCGCTTGGGGATGGGCAATGCCCCTCGCGAGGAAACCACAGATTCCGGCAAAAGCGGTACGGTCGTCCACGTAACGCTGATGCACAACAGTCTTGCGGCTTTGAACTCGCCAACAAGTGGCGGTTCTCCAATAGGCGCGACGCAGCAGTCGAACCCGCAGCCCTCCCCCCGGAATGCTGCGTCGCAGCCCCAAAACTAAATAAGCCGCATAAAAGCTCTCACACAACGAGAGAACCAAGGCAGATTGGCCCCTCACCCGAGGGGCCCTTTTTTTGCTACCAAGTACTGCAAATTGACCCCCAGAAGTCTAGGGCAAATCTGTTACTGTAGCGTCAGGCCATATTGCGCCATTTTCCAACAGAACCCAGCAACGGCTATTGTGAGACCTTTGCCGCGCCGCCGCGTGGATCGCCAGCAGACTCTCCAGTAGCGGCCTCAGATCCTTTAGATTGAGCGCATTCGCCCCATCGGACTTGGCGTTGGCCGGATCATCGTGACTTCGAGGAAGAAGCCGTCCACGCCGGCAGCGACCGCTGCCCGGGCCAGAACCGGGATAAACTCCGGTTGGCCGCCCGACTGGCCGCCCGCCGAGGAAGGGGTCTGCACCGAATGGGTGCCGTCGAAGACCACCGGGGCGATCTTGCGCATGATGGCCAGAGAGCGCATGTCCACCACCAGGTTGTTGT
>CAWAII010000012.1:0-167190 GCA_963782105.1 uncultured Acidobacteriaceae bacterium | reverse complement strand
CATCCCGTCGATAAACCGAAAGGCGTTGTCAAGGGCAAAGAAGTGCGTAGAGTTGCGAGGAGCAACCCGTTGGACATGGATGAGACCGTGAGCCATGACACGAGCACTTTCTCTGCGAATCACATTAGGTGGAACGACAGTTCCACCAGCCATCGATGCGGCCTGCCGAGGCGATCGTCCTGCCTCGGCAGCCATGATTGCGTTTTCGAACATCCTGCCGGTGCAGGATGCGAGGGTACCCATTCAACTGGACGGTCTGGCTAACCTTTGCCGACCACGGGATGACTCGGGTTGCCCTCGTTGGGAACGATCTGCGGATAGGGCGTCTGGGTGCGTAGCATCCAGTAAAGCCGAACCGCCAGCTTGCGCGCCGCCGCTACCTTAGCCACGCCCTTCGGCTTGGCATGGCAGCGGTGGCGATACTGTTTGCTCAACTGCTGGTCGTGGCGTACCGCCGACTGGGCTGCCTCGACCAGCATGGTGCGCAGAAACACGTTGCCTTGTTTGGAAATGGCCCCCAGCCGGCGCTTGCTGCCGGTGCTGTGTTCGCTGGGAATCAACCCCAGATAGCTGGCCACCTGTTTGCCGCGTTGGAACCGTGTCACCTCCCCCAGGGTGAGGACAAAAGCCAGCGAGGTAATCGGCCCGACGCCGGGCTGGGTCATCAACAGACGAGCCTGGGGATCGTTGTAGGCCGCCTCGCTTACCGCCTGGTCCAGGGGCGCCAGTTGGCTTTCCAGCATACCCAACAGCGTTAGCAGGTCTTTTCTTCTCTGGGCGGTCCAGCCTTCCAGGGCAAGCTTTTCCAAGGCTTGCCGCCCCTGCTGGTTCCATAGCTGGCGTTTCTTTTGCACTCCCTGGTTCAAAGCCAAATGTTGCAATTCGTTTTTGATCCTGCTCTGCATCTGCACCAGCCGATGACGATGCCAGAGCAATTGCCGTCGGTCGCGCTGTTCTGCACCGGGAACCCATATACGGGGAAAACGATCTTCCATCAGTAACTTGAGGATGTGCCTTGCGTCGCGCCGGTCCGTCTTCTGCTTGCGCACGTAGCTGGCTCGAATCTCCGCCGCGTTGCCAATCCACAGCTCATGGCCTAACTGCTCCAGCAACTTCTCAAACCATAAGCTATTGCCTACCGCTTCCATCCCCACCAGCACCGGAGCCTCCAACTCCCGGTAAAACGGTTGCGCTTCTCCTCTGCCGTGCAGCAGTTTCCGCCGCACCAACTCCCCGGTCTCGGTATCCACCATCGCGATCTGTTGATGGCCGGGATGAAAATCACACCCTACAATCTTCATAAGGCTCCTTTGCTCCCGCGCCATGACTTGGGTCTCAACTGAAAGTCTAGTGCGGGTTGCCGGGAGCCTTTCGGTTTATTCAATCAACCGAAGTGAATTCAAACCGAAGCACCGACCCTCCCCTTTGTCATCCCGACCGAAGTGGAGGGATCTGCAGTTCGCTCAACCAGCATCTAATTCAAACCCAAGCACCGACCCTCCCCTTTGTCATCCCGACCGAAGTGGAGGGATCTGCAGTTCGCTCAACCAGCATCTAATTCAAACCGAAGCACCGCCCTCCCCTTTGTCATCCCGACCGGAGTGGAGGGATCCGCAGTTCGCTCAACCAGCATCAAATTCAAACCGAAGCACCGCCCTCCCCCTGCTTCAACGATGCTCCCCATTCGTTCTTGAAACACGGAAGGCCGAAGCGTTCTCGTTGACGTAGTGCAGAGCTCCGGAAGGTGATTCGAGATTGGATGTTTGCCCGGAGAGAGGCGGCCTGGCCCCGAGCCAGGCCCAATATTCCTGCGTCGGATCGCTACTGTTTGCGAAGTCGGTTATAAACTTCACCGCCTGAGAAGGATTCGTCTTTGCCAATGTGTACGCGATCCATCCGTTTGCAACCGACCAGGCGCCGTTGTCATACTGGCCTGGACCAAAGTTACACGCCCTGCCGCGGATGTAATAGCACTGAGCCCAGTCTTGCGGGCTTTCTCGCATATAGCCCCGCGTCGTCAACTTGTCGTAATTCTTTACCAGATAGGTGCTGATCGCAGTCGCTTCTGAAGCACTCGCGGCGCCAACGTAGACCGCGTAGGCCGAGCCCTCGATATCGATCTGCCTATTCTGCCCCGTGGCGGCATAGAACATGCCTGTGGCCGGATTCCACAGCTCGGAGAGCTTCGCTCGAATCCTGTCGGCTTGCGCAGTGAACAGGGAGGCATCCGAGCCGTTTCCAACCGCCTTGTAGAGAGCAACCATGTCGGTAGCAGCCTGGTAGTACAACAACGAACCCATAAGATCGTCGCCTGTCTTTCTGACCATATCCTGAAAGCCCCAGGGGACCCATTGATCGCCGGCCGGCACTTGCACCAATCCAGTCGCGCTATTCACGGGAACGTCCAGGAGGGCCGCCTTCATGGCTTGGGCATCTTTCGAGAATGCTGACGTGCTTCGTGTTTTCCGATAGTAGAGATACTCCATCTGCGGCACATAGAAGGCGCCATCTCCCGTCGCATGATGGTGCAGCAGATCCCACGCGGAATAGAAGACCTCAGCGGTTCCCGTCTTTTTCAGGCAAATCGGAAATTCGCCGGCAGCATTCTTCGCGGCAATAAACTTTTCCGCGATATTCAAGATTTGTGCCGCGGTAAAGTAGTCGGGATAGTTCAACATCGTTATCCCTGTATCCGCCGCAAACGAGTAGTCGTACAGTCCAGGAGAAGCCGTCCAACCGTCTGTGGAATCCGAAAAGAGGAAGTGGTTCGCCTTTAGGTTCGCGTTCGCTACCCTTGTCAGAGTAGCCTGCACGGATGAGACGGCTGGCGGACTCATGGTAGATTCCGGCGCTCTGGCTTGGGATATAGCGGCTTCGCGAGTGCACGTTGCCAGGACGGCCAGACCAGCTGCGAAGATGACTGCGGTTGCGATGTTCCGCGGTTCAGACACCTGAAAACTCCAGGGTCATATCCCGAGAAGCGCGAATCATCTCCTCGCCAAGCTCCCGCAACCGGGAGCTCGGAATCTGATCGGTCGAGCCGCGGACGGAAATTGCCGCGATCACCATGCCGCAGGAATCGACCACCGGAGCCGCGACCGCTCTGACCCGGTAGACATGTTCTTCATCATTCATAGAGAAACCGTTCGCTCTCACTTCAGCCAGGTGTGCTTTTAGCGCGGCGAGCGAAACGATCGTCTTGTGTGTGAACTGGGCCAACTCACGCCCCGCCAACAGCTGGTCGAGTTCCTCATCCGGCAAGTTGGCAATCAGGGCCTTTCCTTGAGCCGTGCAATGCAGATCGAGGTGACGACCGACCCACGCTCCCCCTCCTACATCGCCATTTCTCGCCCACGTCACCTTGCCAATGATGACTGCCTCAGCCCCTCCAAGCACAGCCAGTATGGAGGTGAGGTTCAGCCTGGCGGCGATTTGCCGCAGGTAGGGCGTCGCCAGCGTGCCCAGGTTCAGGCCCGCGGTGCTGGCGCTCGCAACATCGACAAAGCGCATTCCGAGCGAATAGCGCCCGCTGCTCGCTCGCTGCACGTAGCCACGCGTGACCAGCGTGTAGATGAGGTAGTGCGTGGTGCTCTTCGGTATATTAAGCTTTCGGCTTAGCTCCGAGAGCGTCAAGCCGCACCGCGAACTCGCGAGCAGCTCAAAAAGATTGATCGCCCGGTCGACCGAGGGCAGTCTAAAGCGTTGGCTTGCTCCCGCACCTTGCGCCGCGACACTGCTCGTTCCAAGCCTGCTCACTGCAGTATGCATAGATCTACACCGCCCCTCATGATCCGCCCCTGCTCCGCAGACGTTTCGCAACCGATTTTGCATCCTGGGCCGTCGGATGCACCTCATACCCCAGCCCCTTGAGAATCCCGATCAACTCCTCGAGGCTCCCCGCCTCCATGGGCTGCACCGGAAGCTGGGGATCTCCCACAGGCGGGCCAATCAGATTCAATGTCGTCTTCATCACGCTGAACCAGTGCGGGCCTGCGCCTCGTCCGGAAAACGCCGAAAACTCCAGGCGCATCAACCTCGACAACAAACGCCACTGTTCACGTGCTGCGCGAAGATCGCCGCGCAGGGCAATCGCTTCGTAGAGTGCCCGGGCCGCGCGCGGCACGATACTGGGAATACCCGAAATCCATCCGTGCGCGCCGTGGCAGAGCCCCTCGAAGGCGACGGAGTCGATGCCGCAGTAGACGCGCAACGCTCCCTCCGATTCCTGCAAAAGTTGACAGATGCGATCCGGTTCAGGGTTCGACATCTTTACTCCGGCGATTGCCCCCTCGCGGTATAGCGTCAACAGCTGGTTCGTCTTGAGGTCAACACAAGTCAACGGAATATTGTGGTACAGAATGATCGGCAGGTCGACCGCGCTCGCGATTCGCCGGTAGTGATCCATCGTTTGCTCCGCCGTCGGGGCCATATAGTATGGAGGCACAATCAACAGCGCATCGGCCCCGGCAGCCGCAGCATGCTTGGACAATTCAATGGTCGATCGCGTGCTGTAGTGGTGGGTACCTGCCCACAGAGCAACTCGGCCATCATTCAGCTCGATGACCTTCTCCAGAACCCGTTTGCGCTCCTCGATCTCCAGGGCACAAAACTCACCCGAACTGCCCAGCGGGGAAAGACCGTTGGCGCCTTCGGCGATGAGCCAGTCAATGTGTGGTTTCAACAGCTGGAAATCGATCTCTCCCTCGCGTGAGAAGGGGGTAACGCACGAAGCGACGATACCCAAGGGCAGCGGGTCTGAGGATTTCGGTTTCGGTGACTTCTCCAGTGTCTCTGCTACGGTGATCGTGGACATCCAAACTGCCTCCGAGTGCTTGAGCCCTCATTCATCAATTTAATCCAACGCCGGGCGTGCCATCCCAAGCTCTTGCGAATTGCTACGGCGGATGAACCTTAGCACCCTGAAAATGAAGTCGTCAAATCATCGATTGCCAAGCCAATCGCTCTCGCAATTTGCACAATTCCGCAGGGTGAGAAACTTCTAGAGTACCGCATCGCCGATCTTCCTGGGAGGCACGTTCAATACGCTGAACGCCAAGCTATGAGAAGAAGCCATGCCTGCCGGCCGGGACGAACAGCCACCGCACGCCGAGCGCAAGAAGTCTTCTGAGCATGCAATTGCCCCCTTGACTATCCCATTTTTTCCTACGTACGATGCACGCGTATCCGTGGCCATCGTTATTCGGTGTCTCTAGTCTCTTTTCCCGGGTAGTGCGCCTAACTCGTCACTTATTGATCCCGGCGAGTTATGCCCCGTTCGTAAGAATTCACGGGCCACCACGAGGAGCCGTCGAAAAATATGCCCCTAATCACCGGTTTTTCTCTTACCTTTCTGGCTGGAATAACCATGGGATTCTCGTTGTGGTCCATTAAGTGGGCCAGAGTATGGAAGTGGGAGAACTTCTGGCTTGTTTATGTCATCGTGTCGCTGATTATCGTTCCTTTCGTTATTGCCTTCCTAATGCTGCCGCATCTGGCTCTGGTCTATGCTTCCCTCACGCCCCGTGAGGCGATGTTGCCGTTCGTACTCGGCGCTTTTTGGGGCTTCGCACAGCTCGGCGCCGGTATCTGCGTGCACCGGCTTGGTTTTGCCGTATCGGGCGCGGTTGTCAACGGGGTCGGCGCCGCCGTCGGAACACTGGTTCCGCTCATCATTTTGCACCGCGAAGTGCTCCTGCAAAAAAGTGGTTTGCTCATCTTCTTCGGCATGGCGGTTACGTTAGGCGGTGTAACGCTCTGTGGGTGGGGCGGATACCGCCGGGAAGAGCTGGCGAAGAGCCAGGGCCGAGGCGCCGGATTTTCGACTACGGAAAGTGCGATGGCCCAAACCGCCTCGACACACAAGGGATACCTTATAAGCCTGGCCATCGCATTCGGATCCGGAGCGCTCTCCGCATTGCTCAACATCGCGTTGGCCTACAGTAGCGGCATCATGGATAAGGTGCGTGCTCACGGTGGCCAGGCATCATGGGCCCCCTTCGCCGTCTGGCCCATCGCGCTGTTGGGCGCCTCCCTGGTAAATCTTTCGTATAGCGTGTATTTGCTCTTCAAGAACAAGAGCTGGGGGCGTTTCGGCGAGAAGCTTAGCGAAATCGGAAACCCCGCGCTGGCTGGGATCATGTGGATGGGAGCGATCGCCCTGTACAGCAGCGCCACAACCTACCTGGGGACTCTCGGCATATCGATCGGCTTCGCTCTGTTCACCATCACGATGATCTTGAGCGGCCAGCTGGTTGCAGTCGTCACCGGCGAATGGCGATTGATGCAGCGACGTATCTACCGCTCATTTTTCTTGGGAATTGGTCTTCTTGTGTTGGCGGTCCTGGCCATCGGAGCGGCGAACTACTATCAGTCTTGATACACCGATGCTTCTTGTGTCAGAACGTGGCCCCCTGAGCGCTCTTACGCAGGTTTCCATCGAAGAACTGCAATGCCAACTGTTCCGTCTCCCGATGGATCTCCGCTCGGTTCACACCCGCGGCATCCTGGCACACAAACAGAGCCTTCACGCCCGCCGGTGTGCAATCTGAACCAAAGACAAAATGGCCTACGTTCCCGGGAAAGATCTTCAATCGTGCCCCCGGAATATTCTGTGCATACCACTGCGCGTTGTTCGCGGCAGACACGACGTCGTCCCCTGCGCCTGCCACTACATAAACAGGGATATGGATCGCACGCAGAGTCCTTTCTGGAAATGCGTGCCCGACTGCTGGCGCCATGGCGAAGACTGCCTTCACCCGTGCATCCCGCTGCGGCTCGTTCTGATGCCGCAGTTCCTCTTGAATCACCGGGTCGGTATCCCGAATCTTCTCAAAGTCCGCCATCCACTGTTTGAAGATCGGCGGCAAATCGCAGCCTGCATCCTTAGGGTGCGCATTGCAGAAGGCGGCCAGGCTCTGCACGTCGAACTTTCCGCCGGCTACTTCAATCACGGTTGCTCCACCCGCGGAGTGTCCCGCCGCACCAATGCGCGTCGCATCGATGTGTGGACCGAACTTCGGGTCGGCCAGCATCTTATCGATCAAGACCGATAAGTCCTTTGGACGATCCCACTCCAACATGAACCCCTGTGGCACCATCTTCGGCTCTGCGCCGGTATTGCCATGGTGATTCACTCCCGCAACGATGTAGCCATGAGAAGCAAGAAACCAACCCAGCCACGACATCGAATACGCCAGGCTCGACGTCCCATGTGACAACACGATCAATGGGTACTTTTGTCCCGCGGCAAGTGAAGCCTTGGACGCTATCGGTTGCAATACAAACATGCCCTTCACAGGACCGTCGGGATCAGGTGGTATCGCCGCGGTTGTTCCGGGCAATGCGGGGAACCAGATCACCGTCTCCAGCGGCCGTGGCCCGGTATTGGAATAGTTATGCCGATTCTCATCCACGAACGGCCGGGTCTCTAAGCCAACCACGAACGTCTTCCCCGTCTGCGCCAGCGACGGGAAAATACCCGAGATCGATAACCCAAATACCACGATGCACCGAACCAACCTGCCCACTTCTCCTCCAGAGGCTCTAACCAGCTGGCCTGCTTGTTCCAGAGACTCCCTGAGACAAACAAAGCAGGAATTTAGTATACACTGTATACATGACCCCTGATTCAACCGCGGGAAGCATTGCTAACGCCGCTCGCCTCCTGCTGGACGAAGAAGGCGTCGAAGCCGTGACCATGCGTCGCGTCGCTCGCGCCGTGGGACTCACGGCGATGGCAATCTACCGGCACTACCCTGATCGCAAAGGTCTACTCAACGCGTTGGCGGACGAGGGTTTCCGGGAGTTGTCTGAACAACTGCGGACCACTACCTTAACCGGGGGTCTTGAGACGCGGATTCTGAAGGCCCTCGACGTGTTTCTCACCTTTGCACTGCGTACTCCAAGGCTCTTCGAGCTTATGTTTCTTACGCCGCGCGAAGGCGCCCGCCAGTATCCACAGGACTTCAAGGCCGGCAAGTCTCCTACTGCAAATCTGATGGCAGAGCTGCTAAAGGAGGGCATGGCGGCTGGACACTTCCGCCGGGAGGATGTCTGGCCGATCGTCTTTGAGACCGGAGCGCTGTTTCAAGGTCTCACCATGCTCTACCTGGGCAACCGGATGGACATGTCAGCTCCCCGCTTCCGCGCCTTCTGCCGCCGCTCAATCAAGAGGTATCTCCGTGGCATTCGCAAATAAGATGAACGGCCTTCTCGTCACATCGTTGGTCATCCTCTCGACGGCACTTTTGGTCTGGTTCGGTAACGGTCTCGACCCTTGGTGGCCGCTGCTCTGGTTCGCGCCTCTCCCTGTTCTCTGGTTTGCCTTGCGCCTCCCGTGGTGGGCCGCGGCGCTGGTTGCGGAAGCGGCCTGGCTGCTTGGCAGCCTGAACCTGTGGGGCTATTTTCACGTGCTAGGGTTACCGTTTGCTGTGTGGCTGAGCATCTTTGCCGTCGCTGCGTTGGCATTTGTAATCGCAGTACTACTCTTTCGAGCGTTAGTCCTACAGGGTGCGCCGTGGACTGGCCTGCTTGCATTTCCTGCAACATTCGTGGCTTTGGAGTATGCGCGCAACCTTACCAGCGTTCATGGTACGGCTGCCATTCTTGCTTACTCGCAGCTAAGGTTCCTGCCTTTTCTTCAACTTGCTTCCATCACGGGACCCTGGGGCATGACCTTTCTGCTGCTGCTCTTCCCCGCTGGAATTGCCATCGGCCTCCATCTCCGTTTAACCGACCCTAAAAGAGGGGTGCGCATCGTAGCGGCGACCGTGGCTTCCATAGTTGTCGTGCTGGTCTTCGGCACCGTTCGCCTGGCAATGCCTCCGCCTGGACAGCAAGTCAAGGTAGGACTCATTACCTCCGACGAGGCAACCAACGACGAGGTCGCGGAACATGCAACAGATACGGAGCGTTTATTCCGGCGTTATGCCGCCGAGGCGGAACGGCTTGCCGCACGAGGTGCTCAAGTCATCGTGCTTCCTGAGAAGTTGGGTGTGGTCCTGGATTCTGACAGCAAGAATTCGGACTCCATCTTTCAATCCTTAGCCGACAGGACGGGTTCGACGTTTGTCGTAGGGCAGGTTTACGTTGTTCCGCCTCATAAATACAACCAGGCGCGGATTTATCAGCCAATGTCGTCCGTCCTGTTCTACAACAAACAACACCTGCTGCCACCGATGGAGTCGAATCTCACACCAGGAACAGGTCTGGTAACGCTGTCGAGAACGAATCAGAAATGGGGCGTCGCAATTTGCAAGGATATGGACTTCACCCCATTATCGCGTCAATACGGAAAAGCCGGAGTAGGCCTGATGCTCGTTCCCGGATGGGATTTTAACCTGGACCGAAGCTGGCACGGCCATATGGCTGTGATGCGAGGCGTGGAGGACGGCTTTAGCATTGTCCGTGCGGCGAAAAACGGCTACCTGACAGTGAGCGACAGCCGCGGCCGTATCCTTGCGGAAACACGCAGCGATTCTGCGCCCTTCCCTGCCCTCGTAGTTCGCGTACCGGCTGCGCACGTCGCGACGATCTACCTTTTGTTGGGGGACTGGTTCGCTTGGCTTGCCGTGGGGATGCTGGCCTTCAGTATTCTCCAGGTTTTTCGTTTGCACCAATGAATTCCAGCCTTGAACGGGCTTCGTTCCGCTCGGCCCTGCATAATCCGGGGCGGTGACGAGCTTTTCCAGCCCTGGAATGACAACCTGTCCCGGCGAGAGTCGATTCGGAAGAGTGTCCGCCCGGTTCAGCTGGGCCGTGAACCCTTCCTCCCCCCAAACGGCAACTCCGAGCCGGCCATTTCCCGGAGGCATTGCTTGGTTGGCGAGCAGGTTTGGTCTTTCCAGCACGATATCTGAGCGCCCCACCACCGGCGCCGGCTCTAGGCTCCTAACCGTCCTATGTCCTGCTTGCGAGGTTTGATTCTGCTCTGCTCTGGCGAGAGGAGCGGTAACGGAACTAGAGCAGATACCTACTATCCCCAGAAGTGAGGTAACTGCCGTCAATCTTTTCATTCATGGTCTCTTCGTCAGGGACATATCATGTGCTATCGACACCCGCATGACCTCTGCTTGATGTGATTCTGGCCACGTGCTATTTTGGCCTACGACGAACCAATCGGGAGAATTTCGCAAATGTATGTCAAGCCTGGCGCGAAATCGGTGAGGGCTCGGCTCGCCGATGGCGAGCGTCTTATTGGAACCTGGGCATGCATGAGGAGTCATGCTGCAATCGAACTCCTGGCAGAGTTGCCGTTCGACTTTGTCGTCCTGGATCTTCAACATGGTGAGCTTAGTCTGCACGATGTTCTGGAGATCGTCCCGGTCTTTCGCTCGGCGTGCGCCGCGCCTGTTATCCGAATGCTCGATCACTCCCCTGCCAACATAGGCCGCGTCCTCGATTTTGGAATTGAAAACGTGATTGTGCCAACCGTGAATACGGCGGCAGCTGCCCGCGATTGTGTCCAAGCATCTGCTTATCCACCGGTAGGGTTTCGGAGTTTTGGCGCTTTCCGCGCATCTCATTATGGGTTGCGGGAGACATCCACTGCCCCCTCCTGCGATCGCATGATGGGAGTTCAGATCGAAACGGCGGAGGCAGTTCGGAATCTCGACACCATTCTGGCAACCCCGAATCTTGGGCTGGCATTTCTGGGCCCTTATGATTTGCGCATTTCGATGAGATTGCCTTCTTTCGAGGCGCTCGAACCAACCGTTACGATGATCGCCGGGAAGTGCCGTACACACGGGGTTCCATTTGGAACCATGGCTGTCACTCTCGATGATGCGCGGCGCTGGCTTGAACTGGGGGCCCAGTTCATCAGCATTGGAGTCGATCTGGACATCCTTAAGTCGGGCGCGGCGGCGATGGAGTCCTCCTTGGCGCAATACCGGTCTGGGGGGCAGAGAGCGAAAGGCTAGTGGCCTGTAACAGCTGATTCAGGAGTTGAACCAAATCTGCGAAAATGCGCGACCCTTCTAGGGGTCGCGGCTCTCATGCTTTGTTATCAGGGCCCGACTTTAGTCGGGTCCTGGAGTTCTACATTTTTCCGGACCGAAGGCGGCTCCGGACCCACAATCATGTTCGATCATTCCATCGGGGTGTAGGATCTGGCTGGAAAAGACATTGGCTTTGTATCGGGGCATGGCCTCTAGCCATGCCGCACATGGCTGAGAAGAATTGGGGCTTTATAATAGCCCCTGCGGCTCTACCAAATCAGCTGTTACAGGCCTCTAGTCGGCCGTGGCATCTCAAGCCAAACTGCTCCAGCTGTTCTGGCTTATTAACGTTTTCGTCAATACCTTTTGAAATGCGATTAGTAACATTCGACAAGTCCTCCATACATTAGCCACGGCTGTCGACAAAGTGGCGTAATATGGCGCATAGGTAAATCGATCTCGTCGAGTTGAAACTCGCGGAATTTGGATCTTCCGGTCTAGATCCCCTGCAAGGCACCGGGGGGGGTGAATTGTTCGTTCGCCCTTAGGAGGATGCAATGGCTTTGATCAAGCTCCTGATGGTTGATGACGACGAAGTTGCACTCTTTACCTTAGGCGCCCTGCTTCAGGAGCAGGGCTTCGATGTAACCACTGCATCCAGCGTACTTGAAGCTCTGAAGCTTATAAGTTCAGGAGCTTTTGACGTGCTTTTGAGCGACCTCCATATGCCGGGTGCGGGGGACGGGCTTACGGTGGTGAGCGCAATGCGGCACGCCAATCCTAAAGCCGTGACGATCTTGTTAAGTTCATTCCCGGAGATGAGCGCTGCTACCCAGGCCATCCTGATGCAGGCCGATCAAATCCTTGTGAAGCCAATGGATATAGCGTCGTTGGTTGACGCTATCACGCAGAGACTGGCCGTTGGAACTCGGCCTTCTCGTGTTGTTGAAAGTGTGGCCACGATTCTTGAACGCTCGGTCCAGAGGATCATCGACACGTGGTTGGCGCTCGCTGAGAAGGACGAAAAACTCATGGTTGTTTCATTGGACCCCGCCCAACGCTGTGGCTATCTCCCGAAGATTTTGGACGACCTGGTGAATCGGCTCCGCTGTTTCCGGCCGGTTGCGAGTAACGAAATCGAATCGATTGCCGCGCTTGAGCATGGCATGCTCCGGCGCGGACAGGGCTATTCGGCTGCAATGATGATCGAAGAGGCGCGGCTGTTGCAGGTCAGCGTCTTTCAGACCCTGCAGGCCAATCTGCTCAGCATTGATTTCAGCGTGTTGTTAGTTGCAGTAATGACCATCGCAGACGAGATCGATTCACAACTCAGCCAGGCAATCGCCAGCTACGCCGCGGGATCTCTCCTTGATTCGCTGCCCCAACGTAGCTCGCGGCGTGGCAGTCCGTGCAGCCCTTTGGTCCTGTTGGGTTAGCCCATCTCTCCTCTGGATCCCATGGCCTCTGAGGCACGGCCTGGGATCGAAAATGAGAGTTGGCAACAGGTACGGGCGAATTTACAGGAAAGGGCGCTCGTCTCCCGCCATCCTAACTTCCGCTCCCGCCAACGCGGCAGCTAATACCCCTCTAACCTCCGGCGACAGCGCAGATTCTGCCAAGTTCATGCTACGGAGCGGCAAGGAGGCGCATGCTAAGCACAAATGATGAACCCCAATGTGGGAAACAGATAACTACAGCGCACGATGAGGAGCTGCAATCCTGCTATGAAAAACGGACGGCGACCCACCAAGAGACTCAAGCTCTTAGACGTGACCCGAGCCATCTCAACGATGATATGGTGAGCCTTCTCAGCAGCATGCAGTCGCCAATTGTGATGCTGGACGGAGAGTTACGCATTAGGCGTTATACTCCCATGGCCGAAAAGCTACTGAGCCTGATGCCTACAGACATCGGATGCGTTATTTCAGATCTAAAGCCTCGGATCGATGTCCCGGATTTGAAAGCACTGATTGGCCAGGTTATGAGCACCACCGAACCATTGGAGTGTGAAGTGCAGCATGAGGACGGATACTGGTATTCCTTCCGTGTTCAGCCTCATAAAACAGCACAGGGCCAAGTGGAAGGAGCAGCACTTCAACTGCTCTCCATCAACCAGCTGAAGATGTCGATGGAGGAATTGAGGCTTGCGCGCGATTATGCTGAAGCGATCATCGAGACTGTCCGGGAGCCATTGCTGGTCCTTGACCACAATCTTTTCATACAGACTGCTAACCGGGCTTTCTTTGAAACCTTCAGGACTTCGCCTGAGGAAACCATCGGCCGGCTAATCTATGAACTAGACAATGGGCAGTGGAATCTTCCCAAAGTGTCAAAGTTGTTTGACAGCCGCTTCCTCGACTGCGATACCGTCGTCTATGACGTGGAACTTGAACATGAGTTCCCTCGTATTGGATGGAAAACGTTTCAGCTCAATGCCCGGCATCTGCGCCGCAGCCGGGAGCCGGGTCGAATCCTGCTGGCCATTGAAGACATAAGCGATCGCAAGCGAGCTGCGGAAGCAAAATACCGCGTTCTCTTCGAGGCCGCAAAGGATGGCATTGTGATCATTGATGCCGACACCGGAGTGATTGATGACGTAAACCCCTTCCTTACTCAGCTGTTAGGCCTGACTCGAGCTGATCTGATTGGGTCACGGTTCTGGGAAGTAGAGCCGCTAAGAAATTTGCAGAACGGCCGCTTGGTTCTCGACCAGCTGCGAAAGGAAAGCCTGTTACGGTTTCCCGAGGTTTCCCTCAAAGCGAAGGGTAGCCAACGGGAGCTCCATGTAGAAGTGGTCGCCAATTTATACGACGGGGGACCGAAGCGGGTCGCCCAGTTCAATATCCGTGACATCACTGAGCGCAAAGAGTTCGATCAGCAGTTTCAACAAACCGCGCGGCTGGAAAGTTTAGGCTTGTTGGCGAGCGGAATCGCTCACGACTTTAACAACTTGCTGGTCGGAATTCTGGGCAACGCCGGCCTGGCTCTGGGCGAGAGCCTCGCGGGCAGTCAATGCCAGCGCGCCTTGATGGATGTGATTTACGCCAGCCAGCGCGCCGCTGATCTAACCAGACAAATGCTGGCCTACGCAGGAAAAGGGGTGCCGGACGTGCATCCTTTGGACCTGTCGGAGTTGGTCCGGGAGATTACCAAGCTCGTCCACAGTTCGGTCCCTAAATCCGTGGAATTAAAACTGGACCTTTCCGGGCAGCTGCCCGCAGTCGAAGCCGACGCCGGCCAGATGCAGCAGATTGTGATGAATCTTGTGATCAATGGAGCCGAATCGATTGGAGAAAGGAACAGGGGACAAGTTCGCGTAAGCACAACAGCGCGGGAGATGACTGCTGACGAACTGCGGCTAAACTACGCATCCGCTGGACTCGCTCCGGGCACCTATGTGGTCCTCGAAGTGGGCGACGATGGGTGTGGTATGGATGACCAAACTCGTAGACGAATCTTCGATCCATTCTTCACCACAAAGTTCACCGGCAGGGGCCTTGGGCTTGCGGCAGTGCAAGGCATCGTCTGCAGGCACCACGGCGGCATCCGCGTTTCCAGTACATTTGGGAAAGGTTCGCTGTTCCAGATTGTTCTGCCCGCCGTTCCGGTCGCGAAAGCAACTTCAACCCCAAAGCCTGAAATCCAGGACCTCCACGGTACAGGATTAGTTCTGGTAATAGACGATGAAGCGATTGTGCTGCAAGTTACCCGGGCAACGCTGGAACTCTACGGCTACCGCGTTTTGTCCGCCGCCAATGGGGAACTGGGAGTACAGGCTGTTCGCGATTATAAGGATCGGCTGGGACTCGTCATCCTGGATTCAACCATGCCTGTGATGGGAGGAGAAGAGGCCCTGATGCATATCAAAGCTCTGGCCCCGGTTCTGCCGGTGATCCTGTCGAGTGGGTACGACGCCTCACAAGCGATCAGCCGGTCCGGAGAGCAGGCGCTTGCCGGCTTCATCCGCAAACCGTTCACGTTGACGACCCTTCTCGAGACCGTGAAGTCCGCTTTGCCATCTAATCCAAGATAAGATTCCTTATCCGTTGCAGAAGATCAGTGGGATGAACTGGTTTGGTCAGCAGGTGAAACTCATCTCCCCGCTCGCGGGCAGACTGCAGTAGATCACTCGTAGCCGCCTGTCCGGAAAACAACAGGATCTTGCAGTTTGGGTATTTTTCCTTGATCTGAATTGCAAGGTCGATACCTGACAATTCCGCCATGACCACGTCGGAAACCAGCAAGTCGGGCGATCCCGAGGAGGCGTAGTTCAAAGCTTCAAGAGGATTCGTGAAGGATGTCGCTGCATATAAACCGCGCCCCAACCAACGGGTTCGTGTTCATTTGCGGACACTTCTGTGCGCCCGTTTGAACACCTCCGCACAACGATTCTTCGACGCAGTCGGGCTGTAACCGCTCAAACTATATGCTTGTTTCAGTGCAAGGGCATTGGGGAACCGCGAAGTGCAGTGCTATCCGTACTACGCGAATACGAGGAGCCCTATGCAGACGTTGTTTCTCCGATCTCAAATTCGCGTTTCGGCAACTGCGCAAGTCACCAGGATTCACGGTCACCGCGGTGCTGATGCTGGCATTCGGCATTGGGGCGACCACGGCGATTTTCTCCATCGTGGAAGGCGTTCTGCTTGCGGCCGCTGCCGTTTCCCGATTCCGATCGGCTGATGGTGTTGGCGGATCGCCTTCAAGGGGCGGACGTGGGCGGCAATGGCGAGGTGGGGGTCACCGTGCCGGATATTCGCGCCTATACGCGAGATACCCACTCCTTTGCAGCTCTGGGCGGATATCGATTCGCGGGCTATGAGCTTTCCGGCGCCGGTGAGCCCGCTCAAGTGAACGCCTCGCGCCTGACCGCCGGAGTGTTTCCCGCGCTCGGAGTGGCGCCGCTGCTGGGCCGCGTGTTCACCGCCGACGAAGACGAGCACAGCCAGCAGGTCGCGGTTCTGAGCTACGCGACCTGGCAGGACCGCTTTCATGGCGACAAGCAGATTCTGGGCACCAAGATCCTGCTCGATCGCAAGCCCTATCTCGTCATCGGCGTGATGCCGCGGAACTTCGAATTTCCGCTGGTCGCGGGGCAGCTGAACCGCATCGAGCTGTGGGTTCCGATGAGCTTTACGCCACAAGAGCTCTCGCCCACGGCCGCGGCGAACTGGAGCTACCAGATGGTGGGCCGGCTGAAGCCGGGCATCACTCCCGCGCAGGCGCAGAGCGACGCGGAGCGAGTGGCGCAGGAGATCATGCGCAACTATCCGGCGGATATGGCGAGCCTGCATATCAGCTCCGTGGTGCGGCCGCTGCAGGAGGAAACGGTGGAGCAGTCGCGTCCGCTGTTGCGGACGCTCTTCCTGGCCGTGGCGGTGGTGCTGCTGATCGCCTGCGTCAATCTGGCCGGGCTGATGCTGGTGCGCGCCATTCGCAGGCAGAGAGAAATTGCCGTGCGCCTGGCGCTGGGCGCGAGCGCGGCGGCCCTGCTGCGGCAGGCGATTCTGGAGAGCCTGGTGCTTGAGCGTGAGCGGCGGTGTGCTGGGGCTTGACGCTTGCCGCGGCTGGCGCTGCGCGTGGGCAAAAGTCTGCTGCCGGAAAGCCTGCCCCGCATCAGCGAAATCGCGCTGAACTGGAACGTGGTGGGGTTTGCGCTGCTGCTTGCGGTGATCACGGGACTGCTTTGCGGATTGGCTCCGGCGTTTGCCGCGCTGCGCACCAATGTCAACGGCACCCTGAAAGAAGGCGGCCGCAGCGGTACCGCGGGCGGAGGTCATGCGCGTCTGCGCTCGACGCTGGTGGTGGCGGAGATTGCCATTGCCCTGGTTCTGCTGACCGCCTCGGGCCTGCTGCTGCGCAGCTTTGAAAAGATGCGCTCGGTCGATCTCGGATTCCGGCCCGAGCATGTGACCACCGCCGCCTATTCGCTGCCGCAGAAACAATATGCGACGCAGCCCGCCGTGGACGCCTTCAACAACGAACTGCTGCGCCGCCTGCAGGCAGCTGCCGGGCGTTGACCAGCGTGGGCCTCACCAGCTTCCTGCCCGCTTCCGGCAACAACAATAACCAGACCTTCGTGGCCGAAGGCTATGTACCGCCGAAAGGCGCGAATATGAACCTGGCCACGGTCTTCACAGGTGATCGGCGACTACTTCCGCGCCATGGGGATTCCGCTGCTGCGCGGACGTTTCTTCACCGATGCGGACAAGCCGGGCGCGCAGTTGGTGGTGATCGTGAATCGGCAAGCTCGCGCAGCACTTCTGGCCCAATCAGGACCCGATCGGCAAGCGGATGCGCATCGGCACGCCGGAGATGCAGACCCCGTGGCTGACGATTGTGGGAGAAGTGGCAGACGTGAAGCTGAGCTTCCCCGGACGAGCCCACCAAGGAGCAGTATTACGAGCCGGTGGACCAGGCGGAAGAGGCGATCGGCTCGCTTGCCTCGCCCGGCGATCTGAATGGCAATGGAGGCTTCATTGTGTTGCGCTCGGCGTTGCCGCCGGAACAGATGGAAAACGCTCTGCGCGCGACGGTGCGCATCGATCGATCCGCAACTGCCGCTGACGCAGGTGCAGACCATGGAGCAGGCTGTCTCTGAGAGCGAAGCGCCGCGCCGGTTCAACACTGTCTTGATCAGCAGCTTTGCCTTTGCCGCGGTATTGCTGGCGGTGCTTGGCATCTACAGCGTCATCGCCTTCTCGGTCGCCTCGCGGGTGCAGGAGATGGCCATCCGCATGGCGCTCGGTTCGCAGCGCTCCGGAATCATTCGCCTGATTCTGGTATCCGGTGCGAAGCTGGCCGCCTTCGGCTGCGTTCTTGGGTTGGCGGGCGCCGCCGCTGCTTCGAGCCTGCTGCGCTCGCTGCTCTTCGGAGTGAGCCCGTTCGATCCGCTCGTGCTGACGTTGGCCGCAGTGGGTGTGCTGCTGCTGGCCCTGGCCGCCTCGATGCTACCGGCGCTTGCGCGCCGCCTCCATTGATCCCATGCAAGCATTGCGCGGGGAATAAGTAGCCCGGAAAGATTTCCCATGAGCAATTGGCTGCTTGGGTTGCCGGGCTTTTTTGGGTTCGTCGGGCTCTCCGTCCTGGAGCGCGGCGTGCGATGGACCTGCCGAGCAAACGTATAAGTTCGGTCAGGAACTCCCCCACGATCGGCCGCTGGACTCGGCGTAGTCTCAGACCCTCATTCGGCTGCTCGCCAGGCTTGATGGCAGAGTAGTATCCTCGCACACGGAATTTCAACCTAAGGAATGCCTCTCCAACCGACGGGCGAAGAAGAGCTGTATGCTCTTGGTGTGAAGGCGGCGGTTGAAGAATAACAATTTCGGAGAGACCCTCTTAGAGAAGTTCGGTGCGGTCGAACACCGCTACGGGAATTATCATGGCGAGAAATATCTGCACTGGCTAACCGGGATTGCGTTGCCGCTGCTGGCAGCCACTTTTGTCGCTGCCCAGTATTATGTCCCCGACTATACGTTCAAAGGTTCAGCCCTTATCGGATGGCATGTCCTCGGCCAAGCTGATTGGCGCGCTGAGAGCGGAGAGTTCGTCGGCAGGCCCAAGCCCGGCGGCAGTGGCGGCTGGCTGGTGCTTGATAAGTCCTATCAGGACCTTGAGTTCTCCGCTTCCTTCCGCTGCACCGGCGGCTGCAAGACGGGAGTTTTGTTTCGCGCCGAAAAGACGCCCGAGGGCATGAAGGGGTTCTTTGTTTCGCTGAATCGGGACGACCTGGAATCCTACCGTGTGACCCTCGATGCACAGGGAGTCGAGACGCATCGCGAACTATTGGTCCCTGCCGCGATACTATCGCGCACCGCAGTTCATCCCGGCTCCTACGGTCTACACGGCATAGCTGCGCTGCCACCACCGAGCCGCGTTATGCCCCGGCAGCAATTCCACCTGAACCCCGAGGGCTGGAATACGCTTCAGGTAACCGTTGACGCCGATATCCTCCGCGCGCTCGTCAATTCCAACGGCTTCACCATTCCGGCCGCCACCGAAGATCACGGCGCCGGTTTTGGACCCGTTGCCATTTACGTTGGTGGGTCCGGAGAAGTGCGCTTCAAAGACGTATCCTATAAGGACGTCTCATCTAAGACCGAGCCGCTGGAGTATGTATCGCCGAACTACAAGATACAGCGCATCAGCGATTTCAGCTACGCCTGGTCTGCCGCCGTCGCGGACATCAACCATGACGGCATCCTGGACATTGTCGCTGGTCCATTCGTTTACTACGGCCCCACCTACACCACGCGGCGTGAAATCTACCTGTCGAAAACGGCCAGTCCGAGCTCAGAGTTCGCCGCGGACATGGTCAACTACGCTTACGATTTCACCGGCGACGGGTGGCCAGACGTCCTCTCCTCTGACACGCGAGCCATAAGCCTCTACGTGAACCCGAGGGGAGAGCCGCGGCGGTGGGATTCCTATCCTGTGCTCCCCCAGATCGCATCGGAAATCGTCCTCTTCGAAGATATCGATGGCGACGGCAAGCCCGAAGTGATCTTCGCTAGCCAGGATGCGATCAACTACGCCAAGCCCGATCCGGCCGATCCCACTAAGCCCTGGATTGTTCATCCGGTTTCGGCCGGCGTGCCGGTCAATTTTCACGGCCTCGGCGTCGGGGATATCAATGGAGACGGCCGTCCAGACATCATCGTGTCGTCCGGATGGTTTGAGCAGCCTGCGAAAGGAACAGAAGGCCCCTGGAAACTACATCCGGTCGATTTTGGCCACGGCGGCGCGAAGATGGCTGTCTACGACGTCAACGGGGACGGACTCAATGATGTTGTCACCAGTCTCCATGCGCACGGTTTTGGGCTGGCGTGGTATGAGCAGAAACGCGATCGTAGCGGCAACATCTCCTTCGTTCAGCACATGATCATGGACAACTTCGCGACGAATAACGCCGGCAACGTTACATTCACCGAGCTTCACGGCGCAACGTATGCCGATATGGATGGCGATGGTATTCCGGACTTCATTACTGGCAAGCGTTACTTTTCGCATCTTGAAAGCACCACCGATCCCGATCCGTGGGGGGCCGCGGTGCTCTACGTCTATCACACGGTGCGCGACAAGAGCGCGCCGGGCGGAGCGAGATTTGTCCCGCGAGCTCATTCACAACCGCTCCGGTGTCGGTTCAACGGTCACCGCTCGCAGATCTCAATGGTGACGGCGCGATGGACATTATCACTCTCCACCATGAAGGGCACCTTTATCTTCTGGGGCAAGCCGGACGCGAAGAGAGCGGTCGAACAGAAAACACCGCCAGCGAAAGAGTAGTCATTTGGTGCAATCGGCCTGCATTCGAATGAAGGCCGCGATGCTCGTGGAGGAAAGTTTGAATCATTCCGCGCAGATCTAAATGGGACCCGTCGAAGCTCCGTCGAGTTTTGGGTACTACCGTATTTATGAGCGTCGTGGCCGTGCTCTCAGGCAGGCTTTCCGCTTCAGACCGTTTGATCGATGATGCAAACTGGCCAGCCTACCAGGGAGGAGAGAGATAGTCCCCAATACTCACCTCTCAAGCAGATAGATAAGACCAACGTTAAACAATTGGAATTGGCATGGTTTTATCCGGTCAATGCAAAAGGCTTGTTTGGGTTCAACCCCGTGATTGTCGATGGCGTGATGTATCTGCTCGGGAAAGACCACACGATCGTGGCGCTGAACGCCGCCACAGGCAGCCAAATCTGGAGTCATCCAGCTGGATCCTTTGTTACCAGCCGAGGCATAAATTACTGGGAAAGCAAAGACCGTTCAGACCGCAGGTTGATCTTTTCTGCGAATAACTACCTGCAAGAGATCGACGCGCAAACCGGGTTGACCATCGCTTCATTCGGGACCAATGGCCGGGTTAATCTGCGCGAGGGCTTGGGGCGCGATCCAAATTCCTTTGTGATGATACAGTCCGGCACGCCCGGCCGTATCTTCGAAAACCTGATTATCCTGGGATCATCCACAGGTGAGGAATATGGTTCGCCCCCCGGCGATATTCGGGCTTTTGACATACTCTCGGGCAAGATGGCATGGAGCTTTCATACCATCCCGCATCCGGGTGAATTCGGCTACCAGACCTGGCCGCCCGAGGCCTGGAAGTACGCCGGCGGTGTGAACGACTGGGGAGGAATGACGCTCGACCAGAAACGTGGGATTGTGTTTGTCCCCACCGGTTCTTCCACCTACGATTTCTATGGTGCCGATCGAAGGGGCGCAGATCTTTTCGCAGATTGTCTGCTCGCTTTGGACGCGCGCACGGGAAAGCGCCTATGGCACTTTCAGTTGGTGCATCACGACTTGTGGGATTACGATGCAGCCACCGCTCCTAAACTGCTTACGGTAAGACACGACGGAAAGATGGTGGATGTAGTTGCTCAGGCCACCAAGCAAGGCTTCCTCTTCGTGTTCAATCGTGAAACGGGTGAGCCGCTGTGGCCTATTGAAGAGCGCTCGGTCCCGCGATCGGAAATGCCGCAGGAGCAGGCGTGGCCCACGCAACCCTTTCCCACCAAGCCGCCGCCCTTCGCTCGCCAGGCCTTCACGGTTGCTGATGTGAATCCACTGGTGACGGACCCGGCGGATCTGGCACGCCTGAAGGAATGGGTTAGCGGCGCGCGCAATGAAGGATTGTTCACGCCTGCTGGACTTAAGGACACCATGGAAATTCCTGGGAACAGCGGCGGAGCGAACTGGGGTGCGGCGGCGACCGACCCGGTATCGGGGATGATCTTTGTGCAATCGAAAGATGCGCCCTCGATGTTGAAGCTGGTAGGCGAACGGCCACGATCTGTGTTCACTGCTCCCCCGGCAGCGCAAGGCCGCGACTTTTATCAGGATCATTGCCAGACTTGCCACGGTATCGACCGCAACGGACACGGCGGAGTGGCGCCGTCGCTGGTGGACGCACCACAGCGCCTTGGAGCCGGCGGCATCACGGCAACCGTCAGGTCTGGGCGCGGGGGAATGCCGCCTTTCCCGCAGTCAGGATTCGAGCGATAAGGATCTGGCCGCGATCATTGCCTTTTTGAGCGACCCTGCAGCCGCGGATGTTCCGTTCCACGGCAAACCCTCCGTGCCGGGTCCTGATTCACCAGCGGCCAAATACTGGAGCGCTTACGGAACGATCGATGCCGCCAATGGGCTGCCTGGCATCAGTCCACCCTGGTCTTCGTTAACGGCCTACGACTTGAACGAAGGCGTCATCAAGTGGAAAATTCCGCTCGGTACCGTTCCTTCGCTTGCCGCGAAGGGGATCAAGCCTACGGGAAGCTACTGGCCGCGCGGCGGCCCCGTGGCGACGGCTGGTGGACTTATCTTCGTCGGAACCGGGTCAGACCTTACGCTGCACGCCTACGACAAGGACAACGGAAACATTCTATGGGAGCGGCAACTTGCTTCCGCGCCCGAAGGCATTCCCGCGGTGTACGAAGCGAATGGACGGGAATACGTGGTTTTCTGTACGCGTGACGGAGAGGCCTTAGACAATCTTCCAGTCAATCCGAACCAGGTGGTTCAAGCGGTGGGGAGCACGGAGCATCAAGGTTATTACGTCTTTGCGCTTCCGAAGGTTGACCAACGGAAACCGGCAAAGAAGAAGTGAGATCGGCCGTGTCTCGGACGCTACCAGACTGGTAATATCATCGCGTCTCTTCCGTAATCCGAGTCCAAGTGCGCGGTCGCTCGAGATCAGCCGGACTGCTCGCTGGCGAAGACAAACTCGATACTCTACACTACGGTCTTGAGCGGAGACGAGTAGGAAGCCCGGGCGCTCCTGCAACAAGCGAGGGCATCGCACATGATCACCATTCTCGGAGCAGGCGGCGTTATAGCCAATGGAGTGGTCAACCTCCTCTCTGCGCGGAAGCATCCGCTCAGACTCGTAGCTCGCAAAGCACATCCGGTGCCCGGCACTACGGAGATGATTTCCGCCGACCTCTCTGATAAGGAGCAGACCATTCGCGCCGTGGCAGGCTCGAGCATCGTGTATCTTCTTGTTGGTCTCAAATACGATCACAAACTCTGGACGGAAATGTGGCCGCGAATCATGGCCAACACCATGGAAGCCTGCAAGCGCACGGGCGCAAAGTTATTCTTTATCGACAACGTGTACATGTACGGAAAAGTCAGCGCCACGATGACGGAGGAGACGCCGTTCAACCCCTGCAGCAAGAAGGGGGAAGTCCGCGCGAAGATCGCCACCTCGCTCATCAATGAGTGGAAGACCGGCGCCCTCACCGCGATGATCGCGCGCGCAGCCGACTTCTACGGACCGGAAACACCCAATGGTTTGCCGAACGTCCTGGTGTTCGAACCATTCGCCAAGAATCAGAAAGCGTCGTGGCTTGCGAATGACTCCGTGCCGCACTCCTTGACCTACACGCCGGATGCGGCGCGAAGCCTGGTTACGCTAGCCGAAAGTGCATCTGCGTGGAATCAGACGTGGCACGTCGCGACCACGCCGAATCCGCCAACCGGGAAAGAGTTCATCGCCATGGCCGCAAAAGAGTTCGGCGTCGCCCAGAGATACCGCGTCCTGAGCAGACCAATGATTCGTCTCATTGGGTGGTTCAATCCACTAGTCGGTGAAATCCACGAAATGCTCTATCAAAACGACTCTCCTTATCTCTTCGATTCTTCCAAGTTCGCGAGAGTCTTCGGTTTCTCTGGCACGCCCTACGCCGAAGGTATTCGCGTCACGGCTGCCTCTTTCCGGAAAGCTGCCCTGCCGGCGAAGTAGAGAAGGTTTGCCTATCCATGCATCTAACATGATGCACTAGGTATCCCGTTGCCCGTGAGTCTAGGGAACTGCCGCGGCGACCTCGTTAGACGGGACGCTTTCCACCCCGGAAGAGTCGACACTTTCTACCATGTAGTCGTATGTCAAACCGGCCTGGACGGTGTTATCCACATATGTCGTCTGGGCATCCACCGAAGAGTTCAGCAGTTGAAACGCAGCGCTGCCACCTGTTGATCGATAGATGTTATAACCTACGATCGGAATCAGCGGAACTACTGGGCGCATCCCAATTCAAGTCAACCTGATGCTGCGCGCTCGCACCCGTGCCGCTTAGACTAATCACCGCCGTACTGTTGGTCGACGAGTTGCTCTGGATGGTCAGCTGCCCCGTCGCCGCTCCCGTGGCGGTCGGATCGAACTGTACATCCAGCGTCACCGCCAGGTTCGGATTCAAGGTGACCGGGAACGTGGCTCCCGGCATCGTAAAACCAGTACCACCCACGGTTCCCGAGTTGATGGTCACCGGCGCCGTCCCCGTGGAGGTCAACGTCACGGGCAGTGTCGATACCGTGTTCACCGTCACATTGCCGAACGGCAGACTGGCGGGGCTGATCGTTAACGTCGATACCGTTCCCGCTGCATTCAGCTGCAGGGAGAAACTCTTGGAAACATTACCCGCGCTCGCCTTCAGTGTCACCGATTGCGCGGACGTGACTGCCGACACACTCGCCGTGAACCCCACGCGCGTCGCATTCGCCGGAACCGTCACCGTGGCCGGCACAGTAACCGCCGCGTTGCTGCTCGCCATGCTCACACTCAAACCGCCGCTCCCTGCAGCCGAGATCAGCGTCACCGTGCAACCATCGCTCCCTGATCCCGTCATGGACTTGCTGTTGCAGGAGAGCGCACTTAACAGGGAACCACGTGACCGGTGAACCTGCGCGATCTGCTCATCTGCGTCATTGGTCGCGGCGGATTGGCCGGTATTCTGCTCAGCAACATTCAGCTGAGAAACATCACCCGGCGTAGAACTCTGACTGAGAATTGAGCCACTGCTCGCAGCGATTTGCCCAACAGGCAGAACACCGAAAGTGATTGCGACAGGTGAGACGCGGAGCAGACCTGTAGCTGATCCGTCCGCCACGTATCCACAACCTGACGGCACGGCGACGAGGCAGCATCCCGATATGGTAAGCAGCTCTGTGCACAAACCGTAGAGTCTGCGGATCGGACTGCGCCTGCAGGCAAAATATAAACTGACCACCAGCTTTACCCCTGCGAATGTAAGTTGTTCTCCACAGGCAGATACAAAGAAAAATTGTAGGTAGCGCTACTTTTGATCGAATGGGCCAACTGTTCCGACACGAGCGTTTCAGATGCAGCCCTATGACTGGAACGACTGACCTGAGCAGCATGAATCCCAGATAAACTGTCGGGAGCGCTCAAGCCGGCCCTGCGTAGAATATCGGCGAACCGCGCCTTATCATGAGGCCTCTCCACATTGGACGCGTATCAAACTCGTTCGCCAGTAAGGGAACGCGCCGCATGATAGGTATGAATGCTCAGTGTTCTTAATCAAACGCGTTAATGCAACTGACTTGCCAAAGCGCGTTTGCGAGGTGTTCAGACACTTACATCTCATTCATTTAATGTCAGTTAAAGGGCAGCGCGCCGCCGGCCGTGGATTTTTGGCGCCCTGCTTGCAGCAGCAAGAAACGCGAACCTTTTCCTTCGGTGATGCGAAAAAAGTGCTCGCATGAATGCACGAGATCGCCATCAAACTTTGGCCCAACTAACCGGGAAGAAGATATACGAATCCAACGCTTTCTCTGACTGCTTTTCTGCTGCTTGCTTTCATAACAGGCCGCTCCTTCGTCGCAACCGGATACCGGCTTGAAGACGCCTCTGCCCCGCAAGCTCACATTTCGCAGCGCAGACAAGAGTCGAGAGCTGGCAGGTCATCTCAAATCAGTCACGATGCACAGCCTGGAAGTGAACAGCAAGAGGGCGATTCCTCAGCGATCGAAGCACTGCCGCGTTTGTGGGGGAAGGGAGTGGGCCGCCGAAGGGAGACTTTCGGCGGCCCGCTTTTTCGTCCAGGTCAGTTGCTTCGAACGATGAGCTTCTGTGGGCAGTTGGTATTACCGGAAGTCGAACCGCAAAACGGAACGTCTTCATACGGTGACCCCGGAGCTTCGGCCACACTGGTCGATGTGACCGTGTAGACGTGCAGTCTTCCGCTTTGACCGTTAAGGGCATACAGGTGGTTGGAACTGTCCCAGGCGATTGCACCGATGTCACCGGAAGTGCCTACGATTCCCGTGAGTGTCTTGATTGCGGTCCCGTCGATGTAAAAGAATTGAATCCCTTCACTAGCAATAATTGCTAAGAATTTGCCGGAAGGAGACAGAGCCGTGTTGCTGAGCCAGTACGCAGAATAATTAAAGACACCTCCAATGGATGCGCTGGATGCTTCCTTCCCGATGACTCCATCAGACGCCACGTCGTAGGAGTACACGTTGTCCTGGCTGCCCGTAATGAGCTGCGTTCCGTTGAATCCGAGCATGAAGCCCGTAGTCCGGGTGAAGGGTGAGCCTGTAATCTGGGTGAGTTTCCCATCTGAAGCGGCGGAGTAAGCAGAGATCGGGGAAGTAGTCCAGCTTGTGGAGACGAATTGCGAGTCTTGCGCTACGTAAACGTAGGCTACGGGTGAAGCAGCAAAAGCCGAGCCGGTGAAGAGCAGGGCGATCAGGCAGACGAAGAGGTGCATAGGGCGCATTAGGAGCCTCGATTCTTATTATGGGGGGGGAGGACTCCAATTGTACGCTCTGACCGGTTTCAGACCAAACCCCACCTCGGTGTTCCGAAAAGGTGCTGTGGAGGGTCTTCTCCTTTTATGCGCCTATGCTTTGCTCATGCCAAGGGGTCTACAGGTCGTTCATGTGCCGCCAGGACTGCAGGATGGTGACGCCCCGGGAGACACCCTCTCACAGCCTCTTCATCTCACCAGTAGTAGATAGTTAGTTCGTCTGCGTAGATCTGTACCGATCCGCTGGCCTCAGAGGCGCCGTCAAGCTGGAAGTTCAGATTAAGGACTCCAGGCGCCCAATTCAGCGCGATCGCTCCGTTTCCGGTCGCATTGTTGATGTCCTGGTAGGTTCCATCCAGATTCACCCAATCATAGGTCACAACTCCGGTGCTGCTGCGATGGGAAGCAATCTGGACGTGGTGCCATGCGTTTGCCGCCCACTTCTTGGGGCTACATGGAAGGCCGCTGGAATGCCAGTGAGGACTATTGTTCTCGATCGTCGAGAACTCCCACGTACCCGAATAGCCGGAGCATTGGAAGGCATAAATCACCGTTTCGCCGTCCGACATCACCTGATTTACATCCATTTCCAGATTCGCTAGTTGTGCCGGATCATCGACATAAACATAGGTATCGTAGACAAAATGTGTGGCCTCTGTGTCCTGGCCAAAGGTAAGAGAGAAACGCTCCCCACCCTCTTGCGAGTAGGACATGTAAAACTCTCGCGACTCCTTGTCCAGAGACGGGCTGGCTACCGGATACTCGGACGATCCGACAGCTTCTCCCGGTGTGCCTGAGTCATGGCTCCATGTCCAGTGGTTTGAGCCGGACAGATCGCCCGATGAAGTGGCATTCGATGGAATCGCATATGCGGTAGGAGCAGAAGCGGCCTTCACCGTCAACGTCAAGGGAGAAGCCGTGATGGTACCGATCATGGCCCCTATATTTACCGTTCCCGTACCCAGCGCCGTAACGTGGCCTAAAAGGCTGATCCTGGCCACAGCATGGTCGCTGGTGCTCCATGCAATCACCGGGTCGGCTTCCGAATCGGGCAGCGCGGCGACCGAGCCATCCGAGTAAGTACCGTACGCAGTGAGCTGTAATGTACCCCCCAACGCGATGGTATTCACATTTCCCTTGGCGGCCAGGTACGCGCTCACCAGGGCCGGATTGGTGGTTGTCGTGTCTTGCGCATGCAGAAGAAGCCTTGAGACAAGCAGGAGTGCGACAATTACGGTTACGTTTCGAGCGAGACCAGGGACCGAATGCGGCCAAGTCTTTTTCATTGCAAACATATCTCCCCTCCTGAGATACAACCTATGACCTATGGCAAGCGCCGCACCAATCTGGGGCGCTCTGTAGTCACAGGACACACTACGGCTCGAATGAGCAAGCCTCTGAACCATTGATCGCGCGTTATGCTGGGCGCGGATGTTTCTTCTCTTCTAAAGAAGAACTCGCCTATCAGCTAGATAGCCACTATCATCTATAGCAATCGCCGCAGCAATGACTCCGGGGACGCAGTACTGACGTAACAGGAAACAAGGATGAAGGGGCTGTCAAGAGGGCATCCTCCCTTCGTAGTGGGAAAGCGAGATCGTTTTCACTTTTAGGGGGATAGACCCTCCGCAGCGGCGGACTGAACTCGCGGCGCTCTGGCATCCTAACCAATTAGCGAATAAAACGCGAAGGAGATTCGCGCCGGATAGTCGGAATGTTGCGCCAGCATGATTCGCGGCCGGACGGGCCATTTGGTGTGAGCCGGATGGCGGCCCGTGTCGTAGTTACGGAAATCGAGACTTTGCAGGAGATCCATGATCGCCCGTAGAAAAGGTGACTCGGGCAGGCAATGGTTGTGCTAGAAAGAATCGCTGGGCCAAAAATAAAGTAGGGGAGCATTGAATGCGTCATGTTCTGTTGCTGCTTCTGACTACAGCCTCATGCGCCTTTGCGCAAACGCCACAGCAGCTTCTCCGGCTGGCACAAGACACTTACAGGAGCCCAGAGGGATACCAGATGAACGGTAAGGGCTCCGTGCACCCCTCAGGGTCCTCCTGGCAGATGAGCTTCGATGTGGTGATTGCGGCGGCTCCTTCTCCTCTGGGCAATCCACAAAAGCCTGCCGTTCCCGGCGTCGGTGTCGGTGGCCATATGCAGTTTGTGAATGTAGGCGGTGGTACGGATGAGAAGCCAACATCCGGAACCATTCCGTTTGCGGTAGCGGGATTTTGGGACAGGATTGCAGAAAATGTCGTTTCGGTCAGGGAAACCGGATCGGAAACGCTGCCCTTGAACGGAGCGCCAACCGCCTGCCGGGTGCTTGAGGTCGAATACAGGGCTCCCGCGGATGCTCCGAAACCCTCACCAGTGACCTATTCGATCTGCTCGGATAGGCGCCTGGTACTCAAGAAAGTTATGTTTTTCCCCACCGGACGCCGCGCAACAGATCCGCCGGCGCCATGGACAATTACCTTCGACACGGCTAAGTTCAACCGTCCAGCCCCGCAATGGCTTCTTGACATGAAGGAATTGCCAACCGTGACAACTCGCAAAGAGTGGCTCGGGCGCCCCGCGCCTGATTTCAAGTTGCCGGATCTGAACGGCAACAGCGTTGCGCTCTCATCCATGCGCGGAAAGGTCGTCTTACTCGCCTTTTGGTCTATCTCATGTGGGCCCTGCATCCGTGAGATGCCTATGATTGAAGCTGCCGGTGAAACTCACAAGGGTGATCTCCTGGTGTGGGGCGTCTCTTTCGACCCGCCCGGCAGAGACAAGAAGTGGCTTCTTCAGCATCAACGGAGTCTGCTCACCCTGTCCGATACAGATTACGTTGCTTCAGACCTGTACGAGGTGCATGGCATTCCGGCGCTGGTCTTAATTGGCGTAGACGGCAAAATTAAGAATTATTGGGAGGGAGAAGTTCCAGAATCTGAACTGGAAACCGCCATCCGGCAAGCCTACCTTCACCGCGCCGGGTTGAAGGAGCGGCCAGCATTTTGACTTTCGCGACGGGTACCGTTGCGGCGGACGAATCATCCGGCCGGCTATTTCGGTTCACTGCTGAGGAGGCGCAAGCATGGCAGAGCGGACGAAGTATTATTACCAGGACTATACCTGGCAAGAGATGCGAGAAGTGGTTAAGCAACAGCCGGTGGTTGTATTGCCCATTGGCTCTGTCGAGGACCATGGACGGCACTTGCCGCTGGATGTAGATAACTTCCTCATTGGATCCATTTGCGAAGAGGCGGCCCGGCGCCTGGATGGACAGATGCTGCTCTTACCCCCCGTCCCTTACGGCTTCGAAGAACATCACATGGACTTCCCCGGCACCATCGACATTGCGATGGAACACCTGCTGCATTTTGTTCTCGACATCACTCGCAGCGTGGCGCGCCACGGTTTCACGCGCATTCTTCTCGCTGACGGCCATGGCTCCAACATGCCCATTCTGGATCTAGTGGCGCGGCGTACGGTCCTGGAGACAGAGGCGTTGTGTGGCGCCTTCATCTGGCCCAGCCTGGCGAAGGAGGCGATCGAGCGAGTTCGGGAATCAGAGAGACCCGGGGGAATGGCCCATGCCTGCGAATTGGAGACTTCGTTGTACTTATACCTCGATCCCGCGCGCGTGCAGATGGATAAAGCTGAAAAAGAGATTGGGATGCCGCCGTCTCGTTTTATTTGGATGGATTTGATGAGCGCTTCCCCGGTCCTCCTAATGGATCAATGGTCTCGCTTCAGCAAAAGTGGTGTAGTCGGAGACCCCACGCTGGCAACTCGGGAAAAGGGGAAGATAGTTTTTGAGGCTGTTGTCGCAGCCCTTGTTGAATTGGTACGAGAATTCAAGACCTACGGTCGCGCCCCTTCCCAGGACATGCACTGACCGGCCGCGGAGTAATCCCTCGGTGGCACGAAATCAGGAATGCATTCGTGAAGACGAGTATGCCGGTGTGTCGAGGCGTGTTGGATGTTTTCCAAATTACGCCGTAAATGAAAGCGTGCTCAGCCGTACAAGAACGCGGGAGAAACTGCCGTGTTTTCAGTCGTGAGACCAACACCGGACTCGATATCGAAAATGGCGCAAATTTTCCGAGTTTCGCTCCGCAATCGGGTGTTGATTCTTGTAGCGATAGCCTCAGCTATCACCTATCTGGACAGAGTTTGTCTTTCTGCGGCCGCTCCCACAATCATGCGCGATTTGCGGCTGTCCAACATGCAGATGGGATATGCCTTTAGCGTGTTCGCTCTGGCCTATGGGATCTTTGAGATCCCGATGGGTTGGCTTGGCGACCGCCTGGGGCAGCGGAAGATGCTTACCCGCATAGTAGCCTGCTGGTCCGCCTTCACAGCGCTGACTGGAATGGCCGGTGGGTATCTGGGGCTCCTGGCTGTAAGGTTCGCCTTCGGTGCGGCGGAAGCAGGCGCATTTCCTTCCATGGCTCGCGCTCTCGCACGCTGGTTTCACACCACCGATCGTGCGCGAGCCACCGGCATTATGTGGATGGGCACTCGGCTTGGGGCAGCGATTGGAATTCCCTTGGCCACTCTGCTCATCGGATGGTTCGGCTGGCGATTCACCTTCGCCGTCTTCGGCACTGTCGGTGGATGCTGGTGTGTATTTTTTTGGCGCTGGTATCGGGACGACCCGGCCCGGCATCCGGCGATTGACGCCTCGGATCTCATTTACCTTCGCCGGAACACAGATCTGTCAAGCGCCCCCGGAAGCGCCTGTACGCCGTGGAAGCGCATGTTCACCAGCGTAAATCTATGGTCGTTCTTCTGGATGTATTTCGCGACATCCTATGGATTCTGGTTCCTGCTGACCTGGCTGCCCACGTACTTGATCCAGCAATATCGGATCTCGGCACAAAGGTCCAGCTTTTATGCGGCGCTCCCGCTGGCCGTAGGTGCGGCGAGCAACGTCATCGGAGGAGCTTTGTCCGATTGGCTCGTGCGCCGTACCGGCAGCCTGCTGTGGGGTAGACGCCTTGTAGGACTGGGAGGCTATTTGATGGCAGCGGTCGGCTTCGCGGCAGCCGGCGTCATGCAAAAACCATTCGCGGCGATTCTTTTTCTGATGTTGGCCGAGTTCGGTATGGATCTCTCGGTGCCGGTTGCCTGGGCCGCTTGTTTAGAGGTCGGGGGAAGTTTCGGTGGCACCACGACGGCCTTCATGAACACGGCGTCGACCATCTCCGCATTCATCTCTCCCTTGGCAGCCGCTTGGATGTTTACCAGATTCGGGTCGTTTGCGGCCATGCTGATGAGCGCCGGAGCTGTTTATTTGATCGCCAGCCTCCTATGGTTGAAGGTGGATGCAACCCAGTCTTTGACCTCTGTTTGATAAACCTGAATCCCTCTAAAAGAAAAATCATGAACCTGAAACACGTTTGATTTCCAAGTCACCATGCCTCAGATTCACAGGTCAAGAAAAGATCCGGCTGTCAGCGCAGCCTACGAGGATCCCCTGCCCAGGCGGTACACTTGCCTCGCTCGATGGCCCACCCACGGCGTTCGCTGTGATGCGTCTCTTCACTTTTGCGTTCTGGCTGAGGATTGTTCTTGACTGCGAGAACCACATTAATGGAGTATTGGGGGCCTGGCAACGTTAGCAGCACTTCTAGCTTGATTTTATGTTTTTGAAAATACGGGAGTTAAAGAGAAGGAGGGCGGCTAACGGTCGATGCCTTCTGTAAAGATTGACGAACTGGGGTGTATTTCAACGCGGTTTCCCTTGCCTTGTTTTGCCTCGGAAAGAGCCGTCCGTCGGATAACGGGTTGAACCGCAGGCAGAGTGCCTTTCAACCAACTCCATACATTTCATCCGGCTGCATCGCTACGTTGTTCCACGCAGACCGCGTCTCCTGTGGGCTCCCTTGAAAGCGGTGGCGCGAAGCCATCCTTAATGATCGGGTGCTAGGATAGGCGCCATGGAATTTTGACACGATGGGGGTCGCCAAGTTTCGACATGCAACGCATGAAGTCAATCGATGCTCGGGAAGCGGAAATTGCAAAAATTGCCGCGTCAGAAGCGGACATAGCGGAACTGCGTCAACACCTTAAGGAACTTATTGAAGGCACTGTATTTAAGGGAAGCCACCGAAGCGGCCAGTTTCTCCAATATATCGTGGATCAGGCGATCGCCGGCCATTTCGAATCGCTGAAAGAACGTGCCATCGGCGTTGAGTTATTTGGGCGATCCCCTTCCTACGGTACAGGGGATGATGCGATCGTTCGCGTCACCGCCAGCGATGTGCGCAAGCGTCTGCAGCAGCATTACAGCATATATGGAGCGTCCTCCAAGTTCCGCGTCAACCTCCCTTTAGGGTCATACATCCCTGAGATCACGCGCGGCAGGATACTCCTGGTCAATGCAATCGAGGCACATCAGGAGCCGGCGGCCGCAGCGAACGATTCGGTAGTGGTGCATCAGGATCCCGCTTCAGTTCCCCGGGAGCCAGTGATGATTCCCGCTTCCCACCTGGGAACAGTCCCCCTCAAAAGCCACAGCCGGCGTCAGTGGCTATCCCTCGCTATTCTGCTTGTGGCACTGAACCTTGCCCTATGGGGCATCTTTTGGGCCCGCGCTTCGCGCACCAAAGCGGCGCCCATCTCTTCCCTTCCCTGGTCGGCACTTCTCAACCCGTCTCATGCCACGCATCTGATCACTAGCGACCCAAATATGGTCGAGGTCCAAGGAATCACCGGCGATCAAATCTCACTCTCCGATTATGCAAATCGCAACTACATCCCCGAACCCAACAAGCTGACACCCGAAGCAATCCGTTTTTGCCATCTCATCCTTTGGGGGGACAACTCGGCAGCCGCGGTCGACACTCCGATTGCTGTAAGGATCTCGGAATTAGCCCAGACCGTTTCGAGAATGATCGACGTGCGCGCTGCCCGAAGCGTTCGGTTTTCCGACCTGAAAACCGATGACAACTTCATTTTTCTAGGCAGTCCACGGTCGGATCCGTGGTCGGCCCTTTTCAGCGACCAGTTGGATTTCAGGTTTGCATTCGACAAGAAATCCGGCCAGGAAATCATCCGCAATGTTCATCCGCGCTCAAATGAGCAAAAGGCGTACATCCCGACGGCGCTGGGTTGGGCCACCGGCGATTCGTTTGCAATCATAGCGTTTGTTCAGAATCCTGACCAAAACGGGCACGTCCTCCTTCTGGCGGGAGCAAGCGGCGAGGGCACTCAGGCTGCGGGAAAACTCGCCGCCGATCTGCCTCGTCTCTCTTCCATGCTGGTTAAATGTGGCATTGCACCTTCGGGACCACTCCAACGTTTCGAGATACTACTGCATTTGAATACGATGGCCCAAACTCCGAGCAATATCGATATGGTGGCGTGCCACATCCTGCCGGGCGCTTCCGCACAGAAGTCCTGATCGGTGCGTCATGTCAGATTTGGCGCCAGTCAAATCTGTTTGCTCAGGCAACCCTTTGCAGGTCCCCAGCGTCATCCCATGCCCAATCAAAATTGGATGATGGCATGGAAGGTTATTTGGCGCGGATCGTAAGTGGAATTTCCTATGCTGCCATAAGCGCTATTGGTGCCGATTCCCGGAACGAGTCCGTTCATTCGATTGTCCACAAGGCCCATGGTACCGAGGTCAGAGCCAGGCTGGCTGTTGAGTTCCGTGTGGTTCAACACATTCGAGGCCTCGAAGGCAATTACCATGTTGAGCCGTTCGTGGATGGGGAAGGTTCTTCTGATACTGGCATCGACATTCGTCCGCCGTGGCAGCCGGAGATATCCCTGGGATTGTGGTTGGTTCCCGATCCAGTAGAGATTCGGGATGATGCTTCCATTGGCGCCGGTCAACGTTTCACCCTGAAAGGCGCAGAGATTGTATTTGAGATACGAATAGGCGGGCGGAGTCACCGTTGCTCCGCAGGGCAATGTCACTGTCGTCCCTCCGTCATACCAATGCTGGAGTGCTTTTGGCACCAGCAACGGCTGACCCGAATTTCTGTCCACGCGGGAGGTAATTGCGCCATCGCCTTCCATGCTGAGATAGAAGGGCTCACCACTTTGCGCCTGGACGACCGTGCTCACGGACCAATCGCCGGCTATGGCGCGCGCCACAGGATTGCCCAGTGCATATTTTCCTTTTGCGCCAAACTGGGTCTGGTAGACCACTATTCCCGTGAAGCGGTTCGGAATATCGGCCGCCCCATAGTTCTTGTTGAGGTTGTTATTGATCAGGTCCGGGGTGCCGATAGTTCCCCCCGCGTTGACACCCTGGCCATCTTCGATAGGCGTGATCACATAGTCGAGCTCCTTCGACCACGTGTAGTTGAAACGGAGGTCAAGCCCAGACGAGAATGCGTGCCTCAGACTGGCTTGGAATGCATTGTAGTCGGCGTAGCCTAACGACCCACTGAGGGTGGTGCCAGTGGATGAGAATGCCTCCGAAGCGCCAGAGGAAAGTGGATACGGAAGATAGAGAAGGAACTGTGGCACCGTACTTGCCGCCAGGCTGCCTACGAAGGGAAGGAGAGCACCGGATGTTGGCTGGTAGGGATTCGGCACTTGCACATCGGCGGGATCCGCAGTGCCATTGTTCGCCACGTATTGGCTCTTCCAATTTCCCAGAATGGCCGCTGGTACATTCTGAAGATCCTCAAAAGTTCGGCCATTCGTTGTCAGGTGGCGGGAGATAGAGTCACTCCAGCCGACGGATAGGAGCCATTGGCTACCGCCGCCGAAAGCCTTTTCAATAAACACATTTGCCTGTCTGGCATACTGGTTTTTCAGGTGTACATCGAACAGCGCTTCACCAACGGCATAATTTTGCGGCGCTGCGTAATTGGCGCCTGTTGCTGGAAGGATCGGCGATGCCTGCGTAAATTCCGTTACCGGAACACCGTGGGGGTTGGCGCCATATTCATACGGTTCATTTCCCGGAGCCCACGCAGCTTCGCCATAATCGGTCGGGCTGGAGTAATACCCGGTATTCGTGGGCAAGTACGTGATGCCAAAACCGCCGCGCACCACCAGAGTCGGCTTGATCTGATAAGCGGCGCCAACGCGGGGCTGGAAATCGTGATACTCGGTATACCACAGATTGCGCGGATAGCCATTGGTTCCAGGGAAGGTGACGGTGCCCATGGTCCCAAAGACATTTGGCTTGGTCAAATCAAGGGCGGTCATCCGGTTGTGGCGTTCCGTTAGGCCAGGCTGCACATCCCAACGCAAACCAAGGTTCAGCGTCAATCCCGGTCTCACCCGCCAGTCGTTCTGCGAGTACACGGCAAAATACTTCGCCGCATACGACGGCCTCAAGTTTGCGCCTGGGCGGACAAACCACTGACTCTGGCCGAGGAAATTAGCTGCACCGCCCACACCGTCCAGCAAACCCGGAGTATCCTGCGGCGTCGTGGCCCCGGTCGCGGTGGTGTATTCGGCATTGTAGTTGCCTCCGGGATCACCCGAGCAACAGGAATTCAGACTTGCCGCTCCTTCCTCGAAATCCTCGTAGCCTGCGAGTTGGACCCTGTATTCCGATCCTGCCTTAAACGTCCAGTTGCCATGCAATTTAGTGATGCCGCCGTTCACCGCGTGGCCTATCTGATGCTCGGCCTTGTTGGCAAACTGGCCTCCGGAGAGAGAATAATTCCAATTGCTGCCTCCCCCTTCGCCATTGGTATTGGAATTCACGACCGGCGCTGCCCCGGGCTGAGCGAAGATAGCCTGGGTGCCCGCGGGGATGCCAAAAGCGTCGTACTGGGTAAAGCCCGAGGGAAGCCCGCCAAAATTGGTGGCAACGATCCGAATGATGCCGTAGCGCACATCGACGAAAAGGGTTGGACTCAGAACGACCGTATCCCCTATCTGACCATAGTAATTATTGTCCTCCGTGTGATTACCGTAGTTGTTGAATGTCGTGCTGCCCCAGCCAAACGGCTGGAGAATTTTACCCAGGTCCACGCCGCCGCTTCCATAAATGGAATGCATGCCATGTTTAAAGTCGATGCGGTTTTGCGAGGTTGACCGGCGTACGGTGTTCACCACTCTGTACTGGAAGTTGTTGTCGTTGTACACATCAGACGGCGGATGGTTCGGCATCGGCCAGAAGCTGTTGATGAAGGTGGCGGCAGTAAACGCACTCGGGTCTGGAAGTAAAGAGGCGGTGATGATAGCGGGCGTGATGGGAGCCCGCTGGTAAAGGTTGGGGCCCAATTGGGTAACGGCATACGGGTTGAAAATCTGCGCCGGAGACGGCTGGCCATTTGGGCCCTTCTGCATAGTCTGAGTGAAGTTTCCGACCCGCTCCAGCGCGGTAGGAACCGTGATCAGATTGGATACACCGTCGTTGTACGTCAAGTAGTGAAAGCTGGAGAAGAAGAACAGTTTGTTCCTCCAGACCGGACCCGTTATGTCGCCGCCCAGGTTATGCATCAACAGAGCCTGCTTGGGAATACCCAGTTGGTTGTTGGAGAAGGAATTTGCGTTGAGACCGTCGTTCCGCATCAGATAATTCGCTTGGCCATGAAAAGTGTTTGTGCCGGATTTCGTAGTCATTTCCAAAACGGCCTGGCCGTGGCCGTAGTCCGCGGTGAAATTATTGCTGATCACGCGGACTTCCTGAAGGCCTTCCTGGTTGGGAATAATCGCCGCTTCATTGAAGCCATCGCCGGTGATGGGGAGGCCGTCCAGTTGAATGTCGTTGGTAAAAGCCCGGCCGCCGTTGACGCCGATGGCGGAAAACTCAGCCCGGCCCGCCACGCCAATGCCAAACGCATTGTTATATGTACCCATGCCTACGCTGGTCGCTAATTCGTTCCGTGGCTGTACGTTGTTTTCCAGCGTGGTGTAATACAGCGGATTCTCGGTGATATTTGGGATATTCTCGACCACCAGCGCACCGACGCCGGACGAAATGGCGCTGCTTTGTGTTTGCAGTTGTTGAACAGCGGCTTCCACCTCGACTTTAGTGGTGGCTGCTCCAAGCTTTAGGGTGACATCCGCTCTTGCAATCGTCCCTGGATTCAAAAGAATGCCGTTCACCGTTTCCGTTTGAAAACCCGCTTTCGTGATCGAGACGGAATATGTGCCCGTTTCCAGGTAGGGAACAGTGAATAAACCGGTGTCTGTGGTCCTGGTGGAGTATGTCTCGTGGGTGCCGGCATTCGTGACCGTGACCTCTGCACCGACAATTACGGCTCCAGTCGGATCCGTGGCAAGCCCGGTGATCGTCCCTGACCGAATTTGCCCATTCGCGCCCGGCGCCGCGAACAACAGGCAAAGAACGACGCATCCTAATGTGTGCTTGATCACGTGCCCAGCGCGATCCGGTAACGGACCAGGGCATTTATCGTGGGCGGGGTGGTGCAGAAGCTTCGTTATGAGCGAAGAAAGTTCGCAAGAGAATGCGCTTGACATCATGGTTTGCCCTCCCGTGGCCCCAACATTGACGAACGCCGCGAGTCTAAGTAGATTCTGCCCACCATGTCAACGTTAGGAGAGCGTCCTAACAGTTCCGTATCTAATTGAAAAAAAGTCACTTGCTTCTGGGATATGTTTGTAACAGTAGAATTGCCTGTTAGGAAGCCGGAAGGATCAGCTCCGCGGCACAAGGCGCGCGCAGCAAACGGCAGACTGGTTTCAGGTTTACGGTCCATGCGCAAAGCGGCTGATCGCGCGATGATCCAGCTATTGTCCGCGGTTGAAGAGACCAAGTTGAACCGGTCCGAGCTTCTTCGCCGAGCTCGCTGGGGTGCCGCTTATGGGTGCGAAACGCTGATTTACCGTTGGCGAGCCGTGTCTCTCGACAAGATAGCTTGTGCCGGCTACGCCTGTGAATGCGATGACAGGCCCAACTGAAGCCTCCACGACTTTCGTCCCGGTTTTGCCGGATACGACATCGACCAGCTGGCCCGGCCACGGATTGCGAAACTTGAGCGGCTGCGCTATTCCGGACTCGATGACAACCGTGGTTGCGACACCATCCCTCACCTGCACGTTGACTTTTGTTTTGCCTCGCACGTAGACGCTTCCATCGAAATCCCACCCTGGCGGAATGGCAGGCGCAACCCGGATTAAGCCGTCATAATCTTGAACCAGTGCTTCCTGGAGCGCGGTAGCAGCTACGCCGCTCTGTTCAATGTAGAATTCGTCATCCTGAACGCCCGCACCCCGATGGGCACAACCGGTGAATCCGTTCACGCAATGCGCGGAATTCTCCGTACTTCTGACCAGAGCCGCGCCAACCTCGCTATTCATTCCCAGCCGTGCAGCCTGAATCGGATCGAAGAACCAAGCTACCGTGTTAGGGCTCAAGCGATGTTCATAGGTGCGCTTGGCAAGCTCGAGCAGGGGCGACGCATCGCCGATCAGGTCGTATGGCCAGACCGGCTCAAGTCCGGTGTTTTCACCATTATGATTGGGTGCGCCGGGGAGATAGGACTCGGCAATCATATCTGCCCCCTCGGCATCCGCCGAGGGGGGCAACAAAGTGAACGGACGGCTTAGCTGAGTTCGCGGAAACGGAGGAATTTTCGCCAGCGCCGCCTGCAACTGCTGCACCAGGTCAGCATCCTTGCCAAGCAGTTTCGCCGCCTGGATCGTCGCCGGGTAGAGAGCCATGGCGGCCGCAATGTCGGTGGTTGGGTCGGTTACATCCCATTGATTCTCGTGCGCGTTGGAAGGGCTGGTGTGCAGCAGCCCGTCTGCTCCCAGCTTCTGATAGGAGAGAAGAAAGCGGGCGGAAGCGGCCATGAGCGGGTAATTATCGACCAGAAACTGATGATCGTTGGTCGCGAGATATTCCCGCCATACCCAGAGCGATACCTCAGCCCCTGTGGATAGCGTCCGCGCGTTGTAGTAGGGCGTGAAATCGGCAGCGCAATCGTAGGCAAATTTCTGACCGCGCGTTGAGTCCCAACTCGATTCGTATTCAATGCCTTGCCCGTTGAAGCGCATGGTCTCCGCGATGCAGGCTCCAGGGCGCCCATTCATGTGCCTCCTTGTCCAATCCTCGATAGCCGGCAGGTTCTCCCGGTAGAGATTGAAGTACGGCGCATTGATCTCCGTTACCCCGGCGCCTATATTGGCCGCGACCTGCATGCGCAGGTTCCAATGCCAGAATGCGGAGGAATCCCATTGATGGGCATCCCGCGCGGAAGAAAGCATGTCGGCGACGCCTGCCTGCGTTCCGGGATACTCGGTGCCTCTTTCGGCCGCTGCGGCAAAAAGATAGATATTGCGGAGATTCTCCAGGTACTCTCCGGACCCATCCTTCGAAGTGATTTTTATAACCGCCGCATGGTTCCAGTAAGCGTGCCACCAGGATTTGTGAGCTTCGGACGTCCCAGCGAAAGAGCCGGCCGGGCAGCGGCTTGTGCGTCCGTTTTGCCGTCATAGTGGGGCGCTGCGACGATCACCCGAAAATGACCGTCCTCATAAGGCTTGAACGAGAGCGTAACGGTCAGCGGATCTGTAACCGCAGCCGAAACATCGCGCCCTTCTGCCGTGATTGCAGACAATGACCCAAACGCCCGTCCGGATGCTCCAGGATTCTCGTCATCCATCCAGGCTTGCGACAGCGAACCCACCTGACCTTTGGCTTCGGCCGCGGGAGTGCGGGGCGCCCAGAGCTTGAGTTGCGCAGTCTGCGGTTGGTTGGCATTTGCACCCGTTACTTCGATGATCAAAGTATCCGTCTCTGGCTGTACATAAGCGGTCGCGGTCATTCCACCGCCCCGCTCTTGAAATTCCCCGTCGTAGAGATCAAGCTGTCCCGAATAGTCCTTCGCTTGCGTCAGAGCCGAGAGCCCGGGTATCACAACCATTCCCGGCGACAAACGATCCGGCAGGGTGTCGGCACGATTGAGTTGCGCAGTGAGGCCGTCCTCAGACCAGAGAGCGACACCGAGCCGTCCGTTGCCCAGCGGCATCGCCTGGCCCGCCTCGACGTTCGGTTGCCCCAAAATGATGGAGGATCGGCCGAGCACTCCAGCCACATCGACATGGAACTGGCCATCATGCCAGGCGGTTGTAGAATCAGGCGCTGGGGATTGAGCCGGAGCGCCCGCCGTAACCGTGGCAAAAAGCAAAGCAAGGAACATATTGGGATTCTTCATGAGACCATTTTGAATCTCGTGTGTCACTATATAGCGAATATCAAAATTCCGTGCCACCGAATATTGTTGCGGGGGAAGTAATGGATAGCAGACCTACCGGGCGAACCGTGGAGTTGTTACTCAATTCGGCGTTCGGTGACCCGATGACGACGGCGAAGTACGAAGGACTCTGTGCCGGAGATCCGAATATAGAAGTATCCGCCGTGGCTGTCTGCTATGCGCCGACCGTGGAGCACCTGCGCCGCGCGGTCGCCGAGCAAAGAAACTTGTTCATCAGCCGCGAACATCCTTTCTTTCTGCATGGTGGTCCCAACTACAGCTACGAAACAGAAGGGTTGGAGACAGCAATCAAGGATGATCCCGTCGTCGTGGCCAAGAGGGATCTCATTGCAGCCCACAACCTCATGGTCTATCGGTTTGGTGCGGCGTGGGATCAGTTTCGGCCGCAAGCGCAGTCTTCCGCCTTAGCGAAAGCCATGGGCTTGAATCCGACGATTCGCCCTCCATCCGACAGATCGCGCGCGGTGGTGTGCGATCTGTCGCGAGAGACTACGCTTTTCGCCCTGGCTCAATCCGCGGTAGAACAATTGAAGTGCACATCACCGCGCACCGTCGGTGACTTCCATACAAAGGTGAATCGGGTCGCCGTGATTGCGGGCGAAACCGATCCGAAGGAGGCCTTGGCCAAGGTCCTGGCGGACCCGAAGATTGATGGTGTGATCGCCGGCGCCGGCGGGGTGATTGACGAGGTGGACGGAGCAATTTCGTATTTTCGGGACCTCATTGCATCCGGCCGCCGGATCGCGCTGCTGGCCGTGGGCTATGGCCCATCGCAGGACCCTGGTGTGCGTGAAATGGCGCAGTGGATCCACAGTGTTTTGCCTTACCTCGCAGTGGAATGGTGGCCAACAAGTGATCCCAGCTGGATCCCTCGAGAGATGGCCGGAACAGGGTAATGAATATGGAGAACCATGTAAGCCGCCGCCGGTTCATCGAGTGGATGAGCACGGCTCTTGCAGTAGGTACAGGCCTGGGGATGCGTTCTTCGGCACAGGGCAAGATCACTGCTCTCGAGGTGGTTGAGCGAATCAAGGCAAAGCTCGCCACCGAAGGCGTTGCCTGGCGTCCGTCCCATTTCGACGGCTTCCACTTAGGCGATCCTGATACGGCGTTGACCGGCATTGCGACGACCTTTCAACCAGGTCTGGATGTGCTCCAGCGCGCAGCCGCGAAGCAGAGGAATTTCGTCATCTGCCATGAATCCACTTTCTGGGATGGCTTTGATCCCATCCAGGTAATGACAGACGATCCGGTACATCGAGCGAAAATTGAGTTCGCAAGGGAAAACAGAATGGTGGTGTGGCGCATCCACGACCATTGGCATCGGCTAAAGCCGGACCCCATCTTCATGGGGCTGGCGCGGAAACTGGGGTGGACATCCTATTATGATCTTAGCTCTCGGCCGGGACATTACTCGATCCCCGAAATGTCCTTGGAGGAGGTAGCCCGCCACATTCAAACGAAGCTGAATACTCTAAATGTAGTCGTGGTGGGCGATCGGAATCTTCGCGTCAAGACTATTGGAGATTGCAGCCACATTCTTTCCACGGTTCTTCCCGCTTTGCATAACTATGATGTCGCGTTGGTTGGCGAGACTCCGGAACAGGACTCCTTCGAATACGTGAGAGATGCCGTCGCTCTCGGAGAGAAGAAGGGGCTGGTGATGATCTCACATGAAGGGCTCGAGGAGTGGGGTATGGAAGACTTCGCTGGCTGGCTGAAGCCGATTGTCCCCGAGCTGCCCGTTGAGTGGGTGCCGACCGGGGATCCGTTTGAGGTTCCGCTCGTGCGGGGGTAGTCACTTGGCATGATGATCATGGCCGCTCAGGCATTTCCAGAAACTCCGAGTCGGCCACAGGCTCATCCTGGACCGCACTTGTTAGGAATCAGGGGATAGCCCCCTTCGCTCATCCTCTTCTCGCCTTTATTCCTCAGAGGCCTAATTCCGCCTTCGCTTCGGCAAACTTCGTCACCGCAAATTCGAGGTCTTCACTTGTGTGTGCGGCAGAAATCTGGCTTCGGATTCGCGCCTTCCCCAGGGGAACCACGGGATACGAAAACGCGATGACATAGATCCCTTTGCTGAGAAGAAGCTCCGCCATGCGCGCCGCCAATGTGGCATCACCGAAGATGACAGGCACGATCGGATGGCCGCCGGGCAAAATGTCGAAACCTGCCCTCGTCATCCCTTCCCGAAAGAGGCGAGTATTATCGCGCAGCCGTTCCCGCAAGATGGATGATTCAGCTACCAGGTCCAGGACCTTCAAAGAGGTGGCAACAATCGGTGGGGCGACGGAGTTCGAAAATAGATAGGGCCGCGATCGCTGCCGCAACATATCGATGATTTCTTTATGTCCACTGGTGTAACCGCCGCTCGCACCTCCCAGTGCCTTGCCCAGCGTTCCGGTGATGATGTCGATCCTGCCTTCTACTCCGCACAGCTCGGGCGTCCCACGTCCATTCTTGCCCACGAAGCCGACGGCGTGGGAGTCGTCCACCATAACCAGTGCGTCGTACTTGTCGGCAAGATCACAGATGCGCTCCAGTTTGGCGATGTAGCCATCCATGGAGAAGACGCCATCCGTTGCAATCAGACGGTACCGTGCGTTCGCCGCATCCTTCAGTTTCGACTCCAGATCATCCATGTCACCATTGCGGTAACGTAATTTGGCCGCCTTGCAGAGCCGGATGCCGTCGATGATGCTGGCATGATTCAGTTCATCCGAGATGACGGCGTCTTCCGGCCCCAGTAGCGTCTCAAACAACCCGCCGTTGGCGTCGAAGCAGGAGCCATAGAGGATGCTGTCTTCCGTTCCCAGGAAGGCGCTCAGACGTTCTTCCAGTTGCTTATGAATTGACTGCGTGCCACAGATGAAGCGAACGCTCGCCAGGCCATAGCCCCAATCCTTCAACGCCTGCTGCGCCGCCTGCACCACCGCAGGATGGTTTGCCAGTCCCAGGTAGTTGTTGGCGCACAGGTTCAGGACGGAAGTTCCATTGTCTACAGAAATGTCGGCCTGCTGCGGCCCCTCGATCACACGCTCTCGCTTAAACAGGCCTGCCTGCTGAATTTCGACTATCTTATCTTGCAGATGACGTTGTATCTTCCCGTACATCGCAGCCCCTTGTCAGTCAGGAATCCGGTCATTCCAGTATGAAGTTCAGACGAGTGCTTGTCTTCAGGCAAGGCTTGTCCAGTCCAAAATAACCTTGCCCGTCTGCCCTGAGATCATCGCGTCCAAGCCCTGCTGGAAGTCGCTGTAGGCGAATCGGTGAGTGATGACGGGCGCGATATCGACGCCCGCCTCCAGCATCACCGACATCTTGTACCAGGTCTCATACATCTCGCGTCCGTAGATGCCCTTGATGGTCAACATGTTGAAGATTACCTGCCGCCAATCCATCGCCATCTCTTTGGCGGGGATACCGAGGATCGCAATCTTCCCGCCGTGGCTCATGTTGGCAACCATGTCACGCAATGCTTCACCATTGCCGGACATTTCAAGGCCGACATCGAAGCCTTCGAGCATCCCCAACTGTTTCTGCACCTCCGCAATCGGCATCTCCGTTGGATTCACCGCCAGCGTCGCACCCATCTTCCTTGCCAGCTCCAGGCGGAAGGGGTTCATGTCGGTGATGACGATGTGCCGTGCCCCGGCATGTCTCACAACTGGAATCGCCATGATGCCGATAGGGCCCGCGCCGGTGATGAGTACGTCTTCGCCCAGCACCGGAAAGGAAAGAGCGGTATGCACCGCGTTGCCGAAGGGATCGAAGATCGCAGCCACCTCTTGATCGATCTTCGGGTCATGCCGCCAAATGTTGGTCATGGGCAGCGAAATGAATTCAGCAAAGGCTCCCGGTCGATTCACGCCCACGCCCAGCGTATGCGCACACAGGTGCCGCCTTCCCGCCAGGCAGTTCCGGCAGCGGCCACAGACCACATGCCCCTCGCCGCTCACGATGTCGCCGGGATAGAAGTCGCTGACGTTCGCGCCCACCTCGACGATCTCCCCGGCAAATTCGTGCCCGATCGCCATCGGCACCGGAATCGTCTTCTGCGCCCAGGTGTCCCACTGGTAGATATGAACGTCTGTGCCACAGATGCCGGTATATCGAACGCGAATCAAAACGTCGTTGATACCGATGGCCGGCTCGGCAATCTCTTCCAACCAGAGGCCTCGTTCCGCATGGCTCTTTACCAGGGCTTTCATTCGATTCTCCAGTTTGCAGCAACACACGTTTCCCAAATCATTTGTCTTTGCGCACACAGTTTATCGGAAATACCTGATGATGCTGTGCCCGACGTGTGGTTAGGCGAACATACGGCGAGCGTACTAAGCATCTTTTAGTGCTGAACCAAAGGGAAGCCGTCGAAGGTAAGCTCTTCAACGCAGAGACCGGCGGCCGAACGAATCACGGTCCTACCCTTACCTGCCAGGTCGTAAGCAAAGCCGATCTGCCGCGGTTCGGGGTTTCGTTGAATTGTCATCGAAGATAGCTCCAGCGCAATCCGCCGTTCAGCGTCAGCTTGGAAGATGTTCTCCACACATCGTGGAGATAGAGAGCTGGCCGCCGTTGAAAAACGGTTCTGCGGCCCTCCCACAAAGGTTGACGTTACCGACGATTGGCCCCTCCCGCATACAACTAGGATTTGCCCACCTGTCACGCAAGAACTATGGCGAACCGCGCCAAAACCAGTATGCTCATCACAAGCGGCGATTCTCCAGGCACTCTTCATCGATTCTTTCGGGGGAGGGATTCGATAACAGGGAACGAGGAGAATCGCTGTTCGTACTTGATACAACTTTACTGATTGGCGCGCTCTCCCCAATCTCTTGGAGTCTGAAGTGATCAAAATCGTCCCGCTCAAACCTGAAGAAACACTGCACAATTACCTCAGACGGCACTTCGAAAAAGTCTCCAAAAGCAAAGCGCGGCAGTTTGCTGAACAGGGAGAACTTCCTAAAGTGGACGTTGTTCCAGATGCGCGGTCCTCTGATGGAAGCTAGCACCCCCTAAGGTGTTTTTTCCGTCTCCGCAACGGTCTTCAGGCTGTTGAGGCCTGTCGCGAAGTGCTTCCCCATCATCCGATCCATGTTCACAAACGTGCCCATGATCTTCATAAGGTAGAGATTCGTACCCCGCAATCTTTTCTGGTGGAGCGTCAATCACAGCCGAGCGCCGGACACGAAAAGTGTTGGGCTTGGCCGCCCCTCTCAGGTTTTCAAGCTCCTTTTTTCTGCCAAAGCGTGGGGATGATCCCGCAGATTGACCATCATCGATCCGTCTTACCAACGGCCCACAGAGTCACACAAAGAAATATCTATGAAGGAACTGTGAATTTGGCTGTCAAAGCACACGGCGGTCTTGACCGTTGGAACAAGGTGAAGGTGATTAAGGTCGCGGCGTGGTATGTCAAGGGCAAGGGAGACTTTCTCAAAGACGTGATATTGACGGCCGAGACGCGGAATGAACACCTCACCGTTGACCTCCCCGGCGGAATAGGCGGGCGATTTTCCAACCGAACCGCATTGTGGTCGAAACTGTCGATGGGACCCGGCCTGAGGCCGATAACCGCGATGCCCGAGCCCGATGACGAACCCGGCGACGACCTGGACGGGACCGAGTGTATACGCCCGTTACACTCCCGGACACCCTCTGTAAACTGCAGTGCACACCAGGCAGGACGAAATCTGGCCTCTAAGGCCCTGAATTCATGCTTTCGCTGCCGTTCCGCGATTTGGACGGAGAATTGCTTCTCTCGAATAATGTATGACCGCAGTCGACTGAATCAACCTCGGGGGAGGGCTGACCAAGTCGACTGCGTCGGGGACGGGAAGCATTTTCGAGGAGAAGATCTTCCCGTTTTCCGATTCACCGCGGGCCTGCCCAAAGCTTCACCGCAAGGGAGTTTTCCATGCGTCGAGCGGCTCGTCGCGTGATCGAATCGCCTTTGATCAGACCAGGATCGCGAAGCGGACCTACAAGATTGTGTTGCCGGACAATCTGCCCCAAGGTGAATACGCGTTTCTGGCTCCAGGGCTCACCGGTTCTTCAGCAAGCGGCTCGACAGGCAAGGCCTATACCTTTCGTCTGGTGGAGTAGGGCCGCAAGACTAAGCCTGTCTCATGGAGAGCTTGTGAAGAAAATTACAGCTTGCATCCTGTTTATCTTCTCGGCCAGGCGATTTCGGTCCCGGCCTTTGCCCATGCCGAAACGAATTCCGCGCAGCGCAGGCCGCAGACGAACTCGATGAACAAGTACTTGAAGCAACAGAAGAAGGAACAGAAGAACTCGCGTAAATCGCAAAGAAAGGCGGAGAAAAACTGGAAGGTGCGCCGCCACCTGGGGCACTGAAGCATCCTCGAAGCTGAACGGTATCCTCGGCAAAAATGCGCTGGCGACCGGCGAAGCGTCGTCCGTGCTTGTGAGATTAAACTATGGCCACAAGAGCGGGGCTGTGAAGTTATCGCCGCGCGTGCTTCATGACGATAAGTCTGCCTTTCATCTTCGAGGCACATCGAGGGAGCTATGCAAGAGAGGACCATTCTCTCGCCGATTTTTGCTGAGCCGTTGCGACGGAAGCTTCTTGCCGTGGGCCTTGCAGTTGCAATTGCGATCGGATTTTTTGTTTGGCCGCGGCACGACACGACGACGGCTGTGCTGTCATTCGACCCGGGCGCCGCGCGGCAGGCTGAGCCTGGAGTCATGACTGCAAATGCGAAGGAGCCAGCGGTAGCGCTTGCGCAGTCGATCCTGAGCGATGAGATGGTAAGGGAGCTGGCGAGGCAGGCCGGTGTGCCTTTCGCCAGTAGCGAGACCAACGTTGTGGAGTTTCGCTCTCGTCTCGATATGGCGCAGACTTCGATTGACTTGCTGCGCGTGAACTATAAAGACACCGATAAGAAGCTTTCGGCAGCGGTAGCGAATGCGGTAGCGAATATGTTGGTGGCCTGGATGCCCTCGCCCGTCCGGCAAGGGGAGCCATTAGCAACACCCGCGCGTACGAAATCGGGACGACAGAGGCGCTCTTTGGATTCGCGGTCCCCCGCGCTAACCAAGTTAGAGAGCCAGCTGACGGTGGCGGATCGAAAACTCGCTGCGTTGCATGCGCAAACGATCGCGTTGCAGAAGGCCGACGCTGCCGCGCCGCCATCGAGTACGGAGAACAAACACCAGCGGAAACTGGATGCGGACGAAATAGGTCGACTGCGCCTGGAGCGGACCCAGCTGATGCACGCGATTGTGGCGGAGAAGGAGCGTGAGGCCGGCGGGGCAGATCTGGCAACGTCCCTTCACGCTGGTGAAGCTTGCGGGAGATGCCGGAGCGAGTCAAAGCGAGAGCGGCTTATTGTGGTACTGGCCATTGGCGGGGATACTCTGCGGACTTCTGTATTTGGATGCTGTAATTTGGCGATACCGGCCCATTGAAACTGCGGCACCGCTGGAGCCGCCGGCGTCGAACGGCAAGCTCAGCACGGAAAAGGCGGCTGAACACGCTGGGAGTCCCATTCAAACGGAGGACAGTTGGGCTGACGAAGTCTTAAAATCTCTTTCTCTAACCGGACTTGGTAGCGAAACTGAGGAGTTTGCCGCGCGCCATAAGCCGGTGGGCGCCGTGGACAGCCAGTGGCAAATCGAGTCCCGCGTGCCTGAGGCTACAGGGACGGACAAGAGGACAAAAGGTTAGTGGAGCAGCGTTTCCGCGAAACCCGGAAGCCCGGGACAATCGGTGGTATGGGTAGAGGCGTGCAGCTGCGTCGATGGATTTAGCGCCTCAGCGGCAGTGACCTGCGGCTACCATACGACGGTGAGCGTTGAGCCGCAGCCGGCCTCCGAAACGCCCGAATAGGAGAGCCGGGCGATGCAGCCCCCATCAGAGATTGAGTTTTGTTGGGGATGCCGCCCACGAGAGCGCTATCTCCTCAAGAGAGCGATTTCTCGTCTCCGGTATGTATTTCCATACGAACAGGCTCTCCACCAGGCAGAAGCTCGCGTAGAGAAAAAAAGGAAGCGCGTGGTGGAAATGTGCAACCAGGAATTTGCTTTCGTTGATCATGGGAAAGGTCTGCGACACGACAAAGTTGGCAGCCCACAAGCTGACGGAAGCGACCGCCAACGCGGATCCGCGTATCTTGATCGGGAAAATCTCAGAGAGGACGACCCAAGTGACAGGACCCACAGAAACGGCGAAGCACGCGATGTAGCCAAGGATCACCACCAGCAACCACGCGTCATGACTTTCCCGGAGCGCCGCCAAACCGATTGCCACGAGGCAAAGTCCCATCCCCAGAGAGCCGAAGATGAGAAGCGGCTTCCGGCCGAGCCGGTCTACCGTGCCCATCGCCACCAGGGTGAACAGCAGATTGACTGCGCCCACCATGACGGTTTCCAGCAAAGCAGTGTTCGTTTCGGTTCCGAAGTGCTTGAAGATTTCCGGAGCGTAGTAAAGGAAGACATTGATCCCCGTGATCTGTTGCAACACCGCAAGGACAATGCCGATCGTAAGGACGGGCAGGGTTGAGCGCCCCAGCAATGGAAGCTGAACCTCTCGCAACACTTCGTCCTGGATCTTAAGGACCTCATCGATGCTGGCAAAGCCTCCCAGCCGCTCCGCGACCTTGATTGCCTCAACACGTCTTCCCTTGGAAAGCAAGTATCGAGGAGTTTCAGGAACAAGCGTTAGGAGGGCCAGCAACGCAATCGAAGGGACCGCGCCCGACGCAAACATCCAGCGCCATCCGATTGCCTCGTTCCAGGACTGGCTTCCCATCTGGACGATCCGGTAGTTGACGAAGTAGATGAGCAGCATTCCGCTCACGATGGCGAGTTGGTTGACGCCTACCAGCCATCCGCGCCATCTGGTGGGCGCCATCTCGGCGATATACAAAGGGCTGGCCATCGATGCCGCTCCAATACCGGCGCCGCCGATCAGGCGGAAGACGATGAACCATGAGAACCCTGGCGCAACCGCTGTTCCTATCGCTGAAGCGAGGAACAGCAGAGCGGCAACCACGATCAGAAGCCTGCGGCCGAATCTGTTGCTGATCGTCCCGGCCAGGGCCGACCCGGCGATGCAGCCCACCAAAGCGCAGCTCGCCGCCCAGCCGGTCTCTGCGGCATTCAGCACGAAGTGTGACTGGACAAAGCCGATAGCTCCGGAGATGACCGCAGTGTCATAGCCGAAGAGTAAGCCGCCCATCGCAGCCACGCACGTGACCAGCATCACGAATCCAGTATGGATTTGCGATGCTCCGGGCTGCGGTTGCGGCTGTATCGGAATTTCCTCTCGTAAGCTCAAGACCGGGACTTTAGGGTGTATCGCAACGGTGGGGTACCGGATAGGGTCGTGATCTTCCCGCAAGGCCTTTCCACCCGCAGCCTCAATCTCTTGAACAACAAGGATACACGCGGCTGCGTCGCAGTCGAGAACGCCTATCGCGGCTCCCTCGGCGGCAAGCCGGATGGCGATTCCGCGGCCGATTCCATTCCCTGCGCCGGTCACTATGGCTATTCGTTCGTCAAGCCGCATCATAACCCCTTACCGTACTGGCTCAGCGGTCGCTCCGCAATCCCGGCGATAGACCGCTGTTCAGCCGCAAGAGCTCTCCGTTCAGGTGTTGTCCTTGATTCATCACAGACAAAAGATTTAGCTTCTTGATCATTGTCACTTGCCGTGCCCGTGACCCATGATGGCAACCGTTGGCCGAATGTAACGGAGAGAGATGATCGATCGCAGGGAGTTCTTGAAGGCTGGAACGTTGGCTGCCGCGGGCAGCGCGTTGACGCGGGCGCAACGCTTGCAGATGGCAGGTTCGGTTCAGCGCATCACTATTCAGAGTAAGGCGCCCAGCAGCAGCAAGGTCAGGCTGGCCGAGACGGAGATGGCCGCTGGCCTCAAGGCGCTTCAGGTGGCCAACGAAGTCGCCATCGTCGGCGAAGCGCCCAGGGAGCAGGGGCGGCTGCATTGCGTGCTGATCATCGAGCCCAACAAATTCAAAGGAAAGGAGGAGTACGAGATCAGTGCCGCTGGTCAGCAGGTGACTTTGAGCGCAGCCAACGAGCAATCCCTGCTTTATGCAGTCTTCGATTTTCTGGAAAGGCAAGGCACTGTCTTCGGCATCGATGGCGCGACGGTTCCCATCGACCGGCTTCCCGCGCTGCAACTTCCGGAACAGGGGCAGCCGTGGGCTGCTTCCCCTCGCTTTGCGGTTCGCGGCCTGCTGCCATGGCCGGATTTCTGGAACTGCATCAGCGTCTACAACAACGAGGATTTCAAAGCCTACTTCGCGGCCATGTTGCGCATGCGCTTCAACATGTTCGGCATGCACGTTTACACGCAGAATGAACCCGGGCCGATGGCGGAGTCCTACCTGTCCTTCGATTTCGCCGGCAGCGGACATCGGGCGGCGTTGGAGGATACAACGATTACCAGTTGGGGATACTTGCCGCAGCGCACCTCAACCTTCAAGATGGGCGCCGCCCAGTTCTTTGACTCGGAAACCTTCGGTGCCGATGCGACTCGTCTGGCCGCCGACAATTGGGACATCGCCGCGCGCACCACAACCATGATGCGCGCCGCCTTCAACTTTGCCAAGGAACTCGGAATCCGCACCGGCATTGGCTTTGAACCCTATCAAAATCCACATGAAATCGTTCGCGCTCTCCCGCCCGAAGCCTTGTCCCACCCCGGCGGCTTCGTCGAGTCGAACACCGCCCACGATCTGCTCGAGCGCCGCCTCGCCGACCTGCTCGAGCGCTACCCGATGGTAGATTATGTTTGGCTCTGGCAGGACGAAGATGCCAATTGGGAAAGCCGGACCAGAAACATACCGCTCTCGACCACTCCTTTCACCCAGGCCCACGACTTCTTGCAGCGCCATGCACCTGGCAAACAGCTGGTGTTGGCTGGCTGGGGTGGCGTGACCCGTCACTTTGAATCTCTCCACCAGAGGCTACCTGAGGACATCGTTTTTTCTGCTCTCAACGACACGCTCGGATGGGACCCGACGAACGAAGCCTTCGGCAAGTTGGGAGGCCGGGAGCGCTGGCCCATTCCATGGATTGAAGATGATCCCTCCATGTGGTTCCCTCAGTTTCGCGCCAGCCGTTTTCAAATAGACATGAAGCGGGCACAGGATTTCGGCTGCCAGGGTATGCTCGGCATCCATTGGCGTCAGCGCATCATTGACCCCACTGCAACTTATTTTGCCCGGGCCGGCTGGAATAGCGCACTCACCGCCGCGGAGCATTACCGCAGCTTTTGTTCCTCGCAGGCGTCCGGCCCGCGCGCCGCCGCTCTCGCCACCCTCTTCGATGACTGCGACGAGAAATATGCGATCTCCAGGACCTTTCTGGGCACGTACGACAAGTCCGGTTTCGCCAACCGCATCGAGCTGACCGGCGATTACAGCGAGGCCTTCAACTACGAAAAAAACGAGCCGGATCTGGCCGTTCTGCCCAGGCAGAGAGAGACAGCGGAGCGTTTCCGGCAGCTCGCATCCGAGGCCGCATCGCCTACGGAACGGGACCGCGTCGGCTACTTCGCTGGTTTCGTCGGCTTCATGGTCCCCTACTGCGACGCTTATGAGACCGCGCACAAACTCGATGCCGTGTTGAAGCAAGCTGTGGAGTTAAGGGCCGGCGGCAAGCAGGATGTGGCCCGCGCGCAAGTGTTGCAACATGGCGTTCCGCTGTGGCTTTCCATGGCGCCGATGGTAAGAGACGTTATGCTGCAATATCAGGCGGTCGTTGCTACACGGCCCAACCAGGGCCAGCTTGCGTCCATGCAGAACAAGTTCGTTCGCATCTCACTGGAGAGGCTTCGTCTTTCCATCAAGGAATTCCTGGGAGAGTTGCCGCCGGAAATGGATCAAGCTTACGCTGCGGCGATCTCGCCGGAGTCCGCGAATCCAGCTCGCCTGTTTGTCCCCACGCGCCCGTCGCTTCTCAAGCCGGGCGAATCGCTCCGGATCTTCCTTGTTGCTCCGGGCCACGGGGAAATGGCGGAGGTCAAGCTGCTCACTCGCCCTCAAGGTACCCAGACATGGCAGACGTCGGCGGCCTCCCATGCTGGACGGAGCGTCTACAGTGCGACCTTGGGTCCGTTTACGGCAGCCGACCGCACCATCGAATATTACGCGGCGGCAACAGCCAACCCACGGATGACCGGCAAGTCACAGCTGCTCTCAGCTCCACCGCAAGCTCCTGTCAATGTCTACATCTTGAATATGCTGATCTAAGCAGTCTCTTCCCGCGCTTGCAGCACTCTCACGTTCACTGCGAGACCGAACCGCTGCCGGATATCTTCTCGATCAAGGACTCATCGTTCTTGCTGTGCAGGAAGACGAGCGCCTTCACGCAGCCATCGCTGCGAGGTTCCCAGAGCACCTGGCTGAGTTCGTTGCCGGCGTACACACAGGGATGCGCTTGTCCGTGCAATACCGCTGTCAGTGGCACCAGGTTCAGCTCACCCGCAAGGCGATTGATCTGACCAAGACGAAGAACGGATCCCCACGGACGGTGCATCTCAACGCGGACGCAATCGCTGCTATCGAATCGTTACGGCGGCCAGGGCAGCGCTCCACTGATCCAGTCTTCCCCCGTTTGAGCGACAAATACTTTGATAATCGCTCGTGGTTTGAGCCCGCCCTGGAGGATGCGGGCATCACCGGCTACACTTGCCACTGTAATAGGCACACATTCTGTTCATGGCTTGCGATGGCTGGGGCGTCGACCAAAGAAATTCAGGAAGCTGCTGGCCACAAAACAATCGCCATGGCAGCGCGCTACTCCCACCTTTCACCCGCACACAAGTTGTCAGTAGTCGAGAGAATTGCGGCTGCTAAACCCCAGAACGAGCAACAGGCACCAGAACATGCACTGGACGCCAAATAACCTCTGAGGAGAGAAATGCACATGAGGGCTAAATCGCTGATTCTATGGTGCCCAGAGGGGGACTTGAACCCCCACGGCCTTGCGGCCTGCGGATTTTAAGTCCGCTGCGTCTGCCGATTTCGCCATCCGGGCACTTGTGCGACTCTCTCGTATCTGGCGGAAAGAGGATTCAGATTCCGCGCAGCCGCATCCATCGTATCAGCTCGCGCAGAGCATTTTCCCGGGGCTATCAACCAGCTAAAGCATCTGAGGCCCACCATGAGAAATGCACCAACGAAAAAGGAGGCCGCTCCGCGAGCGCGCCTCCTTTGTCTGCCTGCTTCTCTTTTTTCCTTAGTGCGGTTTTCGGTATTCGATTCCCTCATCGTTCAGGTAGTACTCCGACGAACAGTAGTCCGATCCGCATATCATCGATTCCATTCCGACATACTGCAGCTTCGTAATCAGGCCCAACGCGCCGCAATGAGGACATGCCAACACGGCGACGTACGGGTTGTTCGCCTCGCCCATCGTTCCCGTGTTCTCCAGCACAAACAGCGTTCCAGGTTCCATCTGCTCTGGAATCCACTCTCCAAGCAATTCAAGCTCTGTCAACATGCCATTCCTCCTGTCGATCCTGTTACCACCACATTTACGTAGCGTGCATGAACTTGCTTCTCCCTGCTCTCCTTGCTCTACTATCCCCTTCCTCCCTCCTGCCGTGCGGTCGCACGATAGTCACTCCAAGGGACACTGCTGTTTGGCTTTTTACTCGCCACACACTCTTCTGCCGCCACGCGACGGACACCCTGCGCCTGCGCAGCATGGCGCTGATAGCGGCGAAAAGACAGAACGGCCGCACCACGCTGCCCCGTCTCCCCCACGGCAAAGATCGCGCGCAGGAAATTCCTTATCCTGATTCGGGCCGCGAGCCACACCTGGCGGCGCGGCGGCGCGGGCACCATTCGAATCGGTTCGGGCGCCGCTGATGTTGCCTGCGTAGGACTCGGACGATGCAAGGGCTCGGGATCCCACCACCACGCTCCGGATGGCTGCGGCCGCGGTTTTCTGTCCCTTGAGGCCACAATCATAAGTCGGCGGAAAGTATTCTGCGGCTGCTTATTCATTGCCCGAGTCACCTACCGAGGTGAAGTCTTGTTGCTCAACATTCCGGATTCCGCCGGCGGAAGGTTGACCTCATTCTTCCTGCCAGTCCCGCTTTCGTCAATCCACGATTCGTTCGCAGCGGGTCAATTCTTTTTGTCTCGCACCAAATCTGCATACATTCAATCGCTACTGCGGCGCGGCCACCGTCCTCTGCGGCGCCGCTACCGTCTTCTGCTGCGCGATCGTGCTCGACTGGGCCGCCGGTGGCCCATTCAACTCGCGATAGATCGACTCATTACGCAGAATCGCCTGCACGTACTCACGCGTCTCGGTAAAGGGGATCGACTCCACAAACTCATCCATGCCGTGATACTTGCCGATCGACTGCCAATCCGTTACCCGGTTGTCCCCCGCGTTGTAGGCCGCAAAGGCGTAGGGAGCCTGACCGTCGAACTTGTCCAAGGTCTGTTTCAAGTACCGCGTGCCCAGCCGGATATTCGTTTCCGGATTGAGCAGCTCGCCCTCGTTGAAGTGGTGAATCCCCTCTTCCTTCGCCATGGAGCGCCCTACCGAGGGCAACAACTGCATCAGGCCGAAAGCATTGGCGGAGCTGATCGCGCCAGGATTAAACTCCGACTCCTGGCGGATCAGCGAGGCCACCATGTAAGGATCCAGCCCGTTCTTCGCCGCCTCCTGCTCGATCGAACCCCAGTAGGGTTGGGGAAAGAGAATCTTCCAGCAGCCCATCGGGATGGTGTCAATCGGCGCCGAGGCATAGAACGGCAGGGCCTTCTTCAAGACACGCATGGCACGGAAGGTTTCACCATAGGAGGCGTAGATCTCCGCCTCGGCAAAGCCTCCCCACTCCCGGCTGCCGTCGGCCGCCTGAATCTCCGCCGCGATGTATTCGTTCAAACCGGCGTTGGCCAGCAGGCGCGCCTTGATCACGTGCTCATCGTCTTCCGGAACATCGTCGGTCAGCGCTGGAATCTCCTCGCGCTGAATATTGCTCAGCATGTTCACATCTGCTGGAGTCACCGGGCCAAGCTCCGCCAGCCGATCGCGCGACAACTGTGCATAGTAATAATGCTCGAAGGCTCTCGAGACCGTCTGGTAGTAAGCCGCGGCCATGGCTGGCTGATGCTCCTGCTCCGCATACAGCCGCCCGCGCCAGTAGAGCGCGGCAGGAATCTCCTTACCACCGGGATAATTCGCAATTTGCTTGTCGAAGAGCAGCGCCGCCTCGGAGTAGTTTCCCAGACGATAGTTCAGCCATGCCGCCTTCCAGTGGCTGCTGGGCGCATAGCGGTGATTGGGGAAGCGTGTGGCCAATTCCCCGTAGTACGTAATCGCCTGGGGATAGTCTTTGCGCAGCAGATACATGTTTCCCGCGGAGTAGAGCGCTTCCGCCAACCAGGGGCTGGTTGGGAAGCGCTGTTCCATCTGCTCCACCAGCGCCTGCAGCGCGTCGCCATCATCCTTGTTGCGGGCCAGTTCCATGGCCAGATACATGCGCCGCGCGCCGCTCTCATCCTGCGTATCCGGCAGCGCGTCCACTTCTTCCTTGGTCAGCCGCTTGTTCTTCAGGTCGCACTCCGCCGCGGCCACCAGAAGCGCGTTCTTCGCCTGGGGATCGGATAGCTTGGAGTCATCGGCCAGCGCGCGATACTCCTCGCCCGCCGCACCGTAGCGGCCACCGGCATAAAGAGCATCGGCGTGCGCTCTGCGTTCGCCGATCGTCATGGGAGCCGAAGCGCCAACCACCGCCAACTGCGCCTCGGCTTGCTGCCCTTCATTGCTCAGCGGAAAGCTGAGGAAGATGTGGCGATAAAGCCGGGCCGCTTCGTCCACGTTTCCCGTCATCTGGTTGGCCCGCGCCAGTGCCAGCTGAAAGTCGGCATGGGATGCGATCGCGTCCGCTGCGTGCTCGTGAAGAACATGGAGCGCGGTCTGCGGATCGTTTTGCTGCAACGAGAGATTGGCGATCATCACCGGCAGCTGGCTGACAAAAATGCTTTCCGGATATCTAGCGGCGAAGCCCCTCAACAGCCTCTCGGCATCGGCAAGCTTGCCTGCCTCCATCTCGGCCTGGGCAGCCAGAAAGTCGGCGTAGTCGTCCATGGTTGTGCCCACGGTATTCGCTTTTTCAAAACTCGCGATGGCCTCGGGATAGCGATGATCCAGGAGGTAGGCGTGACCCAATGCCAGGTACGCCGCGCAGGCCGCTTCTCCCGTGTGCGCATGCGCATAAGCCGTCACCCCGGCATACGCCGCCGGCGCCCGCATCGCCGTTAGCTCCTGGGCCATAGGCCGCAGTTGCGATGAGGCGACAAAGGCCCGCTGAAGTTTGCGGCTGCGGGCAATGCTTCTGGCCGACCGTGGTCTGCGCCGCGTCTTGACATGGCGAACGCCCGGCTTCCGCGCCGTCTTGCCATGCGCGGTCGAGCTCGCATGGGCCCTCCGATGGTGGCTCGCCGCGGCATGCTTCGCCGCCGGAGCCGGCGAAGTGGTCTGCATCGCGGCTGCCATCCCACCCAGGGCAAGCAGCAAGATCGAAGACAGCAGGGGCAGAAGGGCTCGTGTGCTCGCGGTCGCCATTCGATTTCCTGCTTCCGCCAACGGTTTCATTTCCTTGCTCTGATTTCCTTGCTTAATAAGACTCTAAGCGGAAAGTTTGGTTGCGCGAATGGTTTCCTCCCATCGCAACCTTGCATGGGAACCCGATCCAACACCGCTGCTGCCCCGCTTCGGGACAATTCTTAGCGAACCTGCTTACCGGACTACGATCTTTCCCTTCATCTGGTCATGGCCGCGTCCACAGAGAATGCTGCAACGCATTTCATATGTACCTGCCTGTCCAGCGATAAGGCGCACCACCGCCGGCTTGCCCCTTCTTACCGATTCATCTATGTCCAGCCCGTCTACGGCAAACCCATGCTGAACGTCGGCGCTCTCGATGGTCAGTTCGACTTTGGCGTTTCGGGCGATCACAATTGTCTCCGGCACTATCTCCCAGTTCTTCATCAGCACGTGCACCCGTTGGTCCGGCGGCCCGGTAAATGCCGGCTTTCTGCACCCCGCCAGCAGAAGCACGCAAGTAACGCCTACTTCGCAGATTACCCATTTTGCCGTACGTCGCCATGCCCATTTAGTATGAGGAGGACGCGCAGCGCTTTCGTTCCCCGGCGCCGCCCGCAATGGGCTCAAGCATTGATGCCCTTTCTTCGTGGCGCGCGCCCGCAAAGCGCGCCAGCTGGAGAACGGTCTGGAAAGGTCGAATTTCTGAACCCGCCTGACATGCCTATCATCCAAACACCAGGGACCGAAGAAGTTCACCCTGACATTCTACTGGTCAACCGGGCGCGCCAAGGCGATGTCCAGGCCTTCGAGCAACTGGTGAAACAGTACGATCGCCAGGTCTTCCGGATCGCTCAGCACATCACGCAGAACCGGGAGGATGCGGAGGATGTGGTTCAGGATGCATTTCTAAAGGCCTACGAGAAGCTCGAGCAGTTCCAGGGCAATTCCAAGTTTTACACCTGGCTGGTCCGCATCGCCGTCAACGAGTCGCTCATGCGCCTGCGCAAGCGCCGCACCGGGCGGATGGTGTCGATCGACGAGGATGTGGAGACCGAAGAGGGCTCGATGCCGCGCGACCTCGCGGAATGGAGGCCCGACCCCGAGGCGCAGTACGGGCAGTCGGAGCTGGCGGAGATTCTCCGCAAGACCATACAGGGCCTGCCGCCTGGCTTCCGCGTGGTTTTTGTCTTGCGCGACGTGGAAGGACTGTCGACCGAAGAGACCGCCGAAACGCTCGGGCTGAGCGTGCCGGCGGTAAAGTCGCGGCTGTTGCGGGCGCGGCTGCAGTTGCGGGAGCGGTTGAGCCGCTACTTCCGCAAAAAAGATGAGGATGGAGCAAAATGACCTGCACAGAATTTCTGGCGGAACTCGGGGAGTTTCTGGATGCGAATGTTTCCGTCGGGCTGCGCGCCGATCTGGAAGAACACCTTGAGGGATGCGAGCATTGTGTGATCACCCTGCGCACCACGCGAAAGACCATCGAAATCTACCGCAATCACGAGATCTATGAGTTACCGGTTGGCATCCGCGAACGCCTGCAGGCAGCCATTCTGGCGAAGTGCAAAAAAGGCTGCTGAACCGTTCCCGCAGAGCCAATTCAGCAAGAAGGCCATCCCCGTAGGGATGGCCTTCCCGTCTGTGGTCTTCGGGGCTTTAATTGGCGTCTGCGTGAGAACCCACCAGTCCAGGATTCAGTCCCGAAGGGACGGCTGAGAGTAGCCCAGCACGCAGTGCTGGGTAGGGGTATACCAGCAGACTCCAGTCCCGAAAGGGACAGCTGAAAGTAACCGGCGACCTGCGGGTTAATGAAAGCCCTTCCGAGGTTCCTTAGTTGTCATCCCTGCGCTGCAGAGTCGGCCGGTCGTTGCCCTGCGAGGAATCCGGCGAGTTGGGGTCGTTGTTCGACGAGCTCGCGCGGCGCAAGGTCGGTTGGTTCCCCTTACCCGCATCGTTCAGCTTGCGCTTGTTCTCGAGGCGCGCCAAGCGAGCCTTGACGTCGTCGAACTCCGAGGTTGTTACCACGTATTCGGCTCGCGGCGGCAGCAGGGTGGCAATCTCTTTTTGCGTCGCCTCGATGCGGTCGGGCGTCTGCGGATGGGTCGAAAATGCCTTGGAAATCAGGTGGGGCTTGGTCTTTTCCAGATTCTCAAGCTTTTCAAAGATGGTCACGAAAGCCTGCGGGTCGTAGCCTGCGCGGTACATATATTGCACGCCCAGAAAATCGGCTTGCGACTCAAAGCCACGCGAGAATTGCAGAAAGGTCAGCGGAATGCCAATCTGCGCCGCCTCGTAAATGCCATATCCGGTCCAGCCACCAATGAAAATCAGCGGGATAGTACCCAACTGGGCATAGTTCATCCGCGTCTGCTCACGCACCGCATGGTGGGCCGCCACATGTGAGATCTCGTGCGCGATCACACCCGCCATTTCCGCTTCATCATCCGCGGTCAGTATCAGACCGCTATTCACATACATAAAGCCGCCTGGCAGTGCCATCGCGTTGACTTCATCGGAATCGATGACTTTGATGGTAAAGGGAACCTTGGCGTCAGAATTCTTCACCAGGTTCTGTGCGATCCGGTTCACGTATTCAACCACCACAGGATCGGTGACGAACTTGACACTCTTCTCGAGCTGCATGGCATACGACTTGCCCATCCGTATCTCGGTCTCGGTGGAGTACCAATTACCCATGCCGCGTCCGCCGATATCGCGCGTGCCCACCGCGTTCACGTCGTCGATGCTGCCCGGCTTCACACCCGGCATGGTCGGGTCCGTCGAGCCGGGCCCGGATGCGGGGGGAGATGAGGCAGCCGGGTCGGAGCTATCTGGCGTGGCTGAAACAGCGGGGGCTGACGCGGCTGGCGGGGGACCCGCCGGACTTGCAGCCGGCTGGCTGCTTGGCGGGGTATTCTGTCCATACCCGGCCAGACCCGGCGCTAACAGCAAGCCACTTGCAACCATGATTTCTGCTGGTATCAGCCTCTTGCGCAGCAATGTGCTCATCGCAATCCCCTTTGTACTCGTGGTCTAAGCATCTTCACTTTTGGTGTAAGCGGGAAAACCGGGCTTGCGCGCCCGTTCCGTTAAAGAACGGCTGCACCGGTCTACCAATTCATCGTGAAAGTGAAAATGCCCTATTCCCAGGCGCAGAACACCACGCTGGTTAGACCTAGTATGCGCGTTTTCGCTAGCTGTCCGGTTGAAATTTGGTAGCAGACTGAAAAGTCTTTGCGTGTCATGGTCGGCGCTTCCGCGGCAAAAAGCGGTCGCCACGTGCTCGCCAGGATCCTGCCCGGTACCCACAAAGTAACGCCACGGCGTCTTGCTACGGCAGAGCTGGCGCCCGTCTTACCAGCCTGGGGCCGGCTTCGCTCTGCCTGCGTAGGCCGTCCAGGAAGGAATTCACCGTCCGGGCAAAAATCTCAGGACATTCTTCATAGGGCAAGTGGCCCGTGCCCGGCAGCACCACGAACTCCGCTTGATCGAAGGATCGCCGCAGCTGTTGGACCGACTGCAGGTCGACGGCGCGGTCCCGGTCGCCCCACAGCAGCAGCGCCGGGAATGGGCGCACCTGCTTCAACGCAGCCTCCAGCTTGCGCATGTCGTCAAACCAGGTGCGCAGCATGCTCAGCACATACGCGACGGTTCCCGGAACGCGCAGCGAGCTGATGTACTTCTCCAGGGAACCGTCCCGCACCTGGGCCGGGTCGCCATACATCCGGCCTAGCGCGAGCGCCTGCATGGGCCCGGGAAGGGAGGGAACGCGATCGGCAAACCAACCCCCCAACGGCGAAAGGTAGAAGCGGACCAGGGGGTCGGCCAGGCGAGAGAAGGGGTTCGCCGGCGCGTGCAGCATCAGGCTTCTCACCCGGCTGGGGTTCTTCGCAGCCAGCATCAGGGCCACAGCTCCGCCATGCGAAGTTGCCAAAAAGTCCGCCGAGTGGATGCCTGCTCCGTCCATAAACCGTGCCATCCGTTCGGCCTGAGCCTCCAGGCTCGGGTCCAACCCCGGCACACGGTCCGACTCTCCGATTCCCAGTGCATCTACGGCGTAGATCGTCGATTCCGCCGCAAAGCTGGGGATGGCGTGCTCCCAGGTCGAAGCCGTGCCTAAAAGCCCGTGCAACAGCATCAGCTCTGGTCCTACCCCTGCCTTGAGACAATGCATCTGGTGTCCTTCCACCTGGACCCAGTGCTTTTCAATCTGGATACGCCCGAAAGCGTCTAACATCCAGCGCGCCAATGCCATAATGCCCCCTACTTCCACTGTGGGCCGGGATCGGTTGCCCGCCTCTTAGAGAATTTCTCCTATTAGCTGTAGCGCTATTTGAAGAGGAAGAAACGCTCGAACCTTCGGAATTCACATTCTATTCATACTTCATGAGAACGCAATGGGGAAGCAAAAGATGCCTCCAGCCGCCCAGCCGCAAGGGGCCCGCGAAGGAGCGTCATCAGGCACTGTGGCCGGCGCGCTAAGTTCCCAAAAACAGGATTAGGCGATATGTCCCGCCATATCCAGTGGGTGGAAATCACAGAGCTTCGTTTCGGGCTCGTGACTAAGCAGATAGCCTAAGATTCGAGAGGCGTATATCTCTTCTTGAATCAAGGCTATACTGTGGCTGGAAATCATCGGCGCTCCCGGCGGCTGCCCAGCAGGCAACTTTGCTGTTGGTCCGCAGCGTGCTCTGTTCCCAAGGGAGTTTCTCGTCCCTCGCGCGCGACGCAATGTTGAAGACGTTTCAAATTCGGGTGGCAGTGGTCCTTCTCGGCGGGTTTACTTTGGCCGCCGTGGTCCTTGCCTCCCTGAATTTTGCCAAAGAACGTTCTTTTTCCCTGCCTACCGACCTCGTCTCATGGGTCGAAGCCCCCGGTGGCCTCAAGGCGCAGCGAGTCACAGCAAGTGGCCCGGGCGACCGGGCGGGGATTAAGGCCGGGGATCTGCTTGTAGCGGCGAATAAGGCCCCCACTCCTCGCATGTCTTTTCTGATACACCAATGGTTTGATGCCGGTATCTGGGGGCGCGTGGACTACCTCCTCGACCGGTCGGGCGTCCGCATCCACGCGTCCGTCATCCTTGAGCCCGCCGACCGCAGCCAGTACCAGGGACTGCGGCTCATTGCGCTGGTTTACCTTTCCATTGGCCTCTATGTCCTCTTCCGGCGGTGGACCGCTCCCCGCGCGACTCACTTTTACATCTTTTGTCTGGCGTCTTTTGTCCTGTATTCGTTTAATTACACTGGCAAATTGAATGGCTTCGACTGGACCATCTACTGGGGCCAGATCCTGGCCGGAGCCCTGCAACCGGCGCTTTTTCTCCACTTCGCCGTAGCCTTCCCGGAGGAACGGCCGGCCGCTCGCCGCCACTGGATCTACTCCCTCATCTACCTTCCCGGCCTGGCGGTGATTGGGCTGCAGGTAGCAGCCATCTTGCAATGGCAGGCCACCGAGCTGCTGGATACGCGTCTTAACCAGCTCGCCCTGGGATATCTGGCCTTCTACTACGTCCTGGCGGCCCTGGTTTTCTTTCGCAACTATCTCCGTCAAACCAACCCGCTTCGCCGCCAGCAGTTAAAGTGGCTGACCCGGGGAACTTTGCTCACCGTCATTCCCTTCACGGTACTGGATGTCATCCCTTTTCTCACCGGCATCCCGGTTCCCAGCGTTCTGGTCAAGCTGGGGGGCGTTTGCCTGATCTTTTTGCCCCTTACTTTTAGCTGGGCCATTGTCCGCTACCGCCTGATGGACGTCGACCTGATCTTCAAGCGCGGTGTCACCTATACCCTGGCCACCGCGGCGCTGGTCGGTCTTTACTTCGGCGCGGTGGCGCGTTGCCGCCGAGGTGGTGCACACCCATCTGCCCAGCGCCGGAGCATGGGGCCTGATCGCCGCCATCATTATCACGGCGCAGCTTTTCGACCCGCTCAAACGCGCCATTCAGGACCGGGTCGACCGGGTCTTCGACCGCAAGCGGTATGACTACCGCCAGACCCTGATCACCTTTGGCCGCGGCCTGAGTTCGCAGACCGATCTGGACAGACTGCTCCATTCGATCGTGGACCGGTTGTCGGAGACTCTGCTGGTGGCGCGCGTCGCCATCTTTTTCCCTAGCGTCGATGGCGGTTACACGTTGATGGCCGGCCACGGCCTGCCGCCACAACTCCTCGCCCCGGAAAGCCGCCCGGGACTCGACTTTCTCGACTTCGATCAGCCCGATGCAGGCACCCACATCTTCCTCGAGAACCCGCAGCACGCCCTGCACCTCACCACCGAGGAGCGGCAGGCGGCTGCCTTGCTTGATCTCAACTACTACCTTCCCTGCCGCCTGCAGGAGAAGACCATTGCCATTATCGGGCTGGGGCGCACCACGCATGGCGACTTCCTCTCCAGCGAAGACGTGGAGTTGCTGGAATCCATGGCCAGCTACATCGGCATCGCCATCCAGAATGCGCGCCTCTACGCCAGCCTGGAGCAGAAGATCTCCGAGTACGAGCGGCTGAAGGAGTTCAACGAGAATATCGTCGAGTCGATCAACGTCGGCATTTTTGCCGTCGACCTGGAAGAACGCATCGAGAGCTGGAACGCGCAGATGGAAGTGATGTATGCCATGTCGCGCCAGGAGGCGGTCGGCCAGCATCTGCCGCGACATCTTGCCGGCGGGGTTTGTCGCGGAGTTCCTGCGCTTGAAGGACGAGCCGGGCGTGCACAACCTCTATCACTTCCGGCTGCAGACCCGCAGCGGCGAGACCCGCTGCGCCAATGTGGCCATCGCTCCCCTGGTCTCGCGCAACTTTGAGGTGGTGGGCCGCATCATTATCGTCGATGACATCACCGAGCGCATGGAGCTGGAAGCCCAGCTCGCGCAGGCCGATAAGCTCTCCTCCATCGGACTTCTGGCGGCCGGCGTGGCCCATGAAGTCAACACGCCGCTGGCCGTGATCTCCTCCTACACGCAGATGCTGGCCAAGCAGGTGCGCGGCGATGAACGGGTGGCGCCGCTGCTGGACAAGATCACGCAGCAGACCTTCCGTGCCTCGGAAATCGTCAACGGCCTGCTGAACTTTTCGCGCACCGGCGCAGCGGAGTTCACGGCGCTTGATCTGAACCACATTATCGAGGACACGCTGAAGCTGCTGGAACACCAGTTCCGTACCTCCCAGGTTCGGCTGGAAACCTCGCTCGACGACAACCTGCCGCCGATTCTGGGCAACTCCGGCAAACTGCAGCAGGTCTTTCTCAACCTGTTTCTGAACGCCAAAGACGCCATGGCGGCGGGCGGCACGCTGCGTGTCGCCACCCAGGCCAACGGCCATGTAGCGGTCGACGTCTCCGATACCGGCTCCGGCATCGCGTCGGAACACATGCAGCGCATCTACGACCCCTTCTTCACCACCAAAGCGACGGTGAGCGAGGGCAGCGCCGCGGCACCGGGCTTGGGTCTGGCGGTAAGCTACGGCATCATTCAGGAGCATGCCGGCAAGATCCAGGTGGAAAGCCAGGTAGGAAGCGGAACCACCTTCCATCTGGAATTTCCCATGGCAAGGAAGCCCGCTCATGTCTGAAGTCAGGCATTCTCACCCCGCAAAGCAAAGCGCAATGGTCACGAATCCGAACCGGGACACCGCATTCTGATCATCGACGACGAAGCGGCGATTCGCGAATCGCTGGAGACGCTGCTCCTGCTCGAAGGCTATGTGGTGGACTCGGCCCCGGAGGGTCAGGCCGGGCTCAGATGCATCGATACCAGATCCTACGACCTGGTCCTGCTGGATCTGGCTCTGCCGGGCCAGAACGGCCTGGAGATCCTGGCCCGCATCCGGGAGCGCCAGCCCAACCTGCCGGTCATCATGATCACCGCCTATGGAACGGTCGGCAACGTGGTCGACGCCATGAATGGCGGGGCGCAGAACTTCGTCCAGAAGCCCTGGGACAATGAAAAGCTTTTGGCCGATATCCGCGCCTCGATCGCGCGGCACCGCGCGGAAGAAGAGAATGTTCAGCTCAAACGCGCGCTGAAGCAGCGCTACAACTTTGAAAATATCGTCGGCAAAAGCGAGCCGATGCTGCGCATCTTCGACCTGGTGGCGCAGGTTGCTCCCACCCGCTCCACCATCCTCATCCAGGGAGAGAGCGGAACCGGCAAGGAGCTGATCGCCAAGGCGCTCCATGCCAATTCTCCCCGCCGCGACAAGCCCTTCGTGCCCGTCAACACCGGCGCCATGCCCAGCGATTTGCTCGAGTCCACGCTGTTTGGCCACGTCAAGGGCGCGTTCACTTCGGCCATCGCGGCCAAGAAGGGCCTGTTTGAAATGGCCAATGCGGCACGCTCTTTCTGGACGAGATCGGCACGATGGGCATGGATACGCAGGCCAAGATCCTGCGCGTGCTGCAGGACCGCCGCTTCATGCATCTCGGCGGCGTGCAGGAGATCCAGGTGGATGTGCGCATTCTGGCCGCGACCAACGTCGATCTGCGGCAGGCGGTGCGCGAAGGCAAATTTCGCGAAGATCTCTACTACCGGCTCAACGTCATTACCCTCGATCTGCCTCCGCTGCGCAGCCGGCGGGAGGACATTCCGCTGCTGGCCGCGCATTTTCTCAAACGCTATGCCGAGGAAAACGATTTGCCCCCGCGCACGCTCGCGCCGGAAGCCATGCGCGCGCTGGTCGACTACGATTGGCCGGGCAATGTTCGCGAACTGGAAAATGTCATCGAGCGCGGCGTTGTTCTCTCCTCCACTCCGACCATTGGTCTCGACCTGCTGCCCGGACACCTCACCGGCCGCAGCTATTCCTCCAGCCTGCTCGAGCACAACCCGGACGCCTCGCTCTTCGATATTCTGGAGGATATCGAGCGGCGCATCATCATCGACAAGCTGGAGCGCTGCAACTGGAACCAGACCGACGCGGCGGAGCAATTCCGCATTCCGCTCTCCACCCTCAACCAGAAGATCAAGCGCCTCTCGATCGAGATCAAGAAGCGCATCAAGGACTAGGGTACACGGCGAGAGTCTCGAACGCCGGGTCAGCACTCAGGCTGCCATGTGGTACCCTCGGCTCTAAGCGTTTCACAACTGGGTGATTGTGAAACCGCTTCAAAGTGACGTTTCTTACACTTGAAATATGCCAATCGACCTTGAAAGTATTGCCAAAAGAGCGTCGCCGCGGTGCAGGACTATGCCCTGCTCTCCGGCCGGGCTGTCGGCAATCTCTTTCAGCGCCCCCTCTACTTCGCGGATCTGATCACCCAGGCCGACTCCATCGGGGTCGGCTCCCTGCCCATCGTCATCCTCACCGGCTTCTTTACCGGCGGCGTGCTCGCGCTGCAATCGGCTTCTTCGCTGGCGCAGTTCGGCGCCACCGCCATCACCGGCGAGCTGGTCAGCCTGTCGATGATCAAGGAGCTGGGCCCGGTGCTGACCAGCCTCATGGTCTCCGGCCGGAACGCATCGGGCATGGCCAGCGAGCTCGGGCTCCATGATGGTGACCGAGCAGATCGATGCCATGCGCGCGCTGGGCACCGATCCGCTGAAGAAGCTGGTGACGCCGCGCATCTTCGCCACCATCTTCATGCTCTTTTTCCTCACCATCATCTCCGACGCCGTGGGCACCCTGGGAGGAGCCGTCGTCTCGATCTTCATGCTGGGACAGGATGGTTCGCAGTATTTCCATACTGCCTACCAGTCGCTGCGCTTTCCCGATATTCTTCAGGGCCTGGTCAAGCCGATCGTCTTCGGCTTTATCATCGCCACCATCGGCTGCTATTACGGGATGAATACGCGCGGCGGTACGCAGGGCGTCGGCCGCTCCACCACCCAGGCGGTGGTCGTCTCCTCGGTGCTCATCATCGCCGTCGACTTCGTCATCAGCCAGTTCATGATCGGTATCTTTGGCCGCTGAGCTCATGGTGACCACGCCCCAGCTCGCACGCCGCGCCAACCAAAGACGATCCGGACGCAGCCGGTCGTGGTCTTCGACCATGTCTCCATCGGCTTTGAAGGCAAGCAGGTTCTCGAGGATATCTCCTTGACCGTTTCCCCGGGCGAAACCCGCATCCTGCTGGGGCCGGCCGGCAGCGGCAAGAGCGTGCTGCTCAAGCTGGCGAATGGCTTGATGCGGCCTGACTCCGGAGACCATTTCGGTCTTCGGAGAAAACGATCGACACCATGCCGGAAGAGCAGCTATTCAAGCTGCGGGGACGCATTGGCATGGTCTTTCAGGAGGGAGCGCTCTTCGATTCGCTCACGGTGCGCGACAATGTCGCCTATCGCTTGATGGAGCAAAAGGTGCCGGAGGCGGAGGTCACCGAGCGGGTGACCGAGGCGCTTCGCTTCGTGGAACTGGAACAGACCCTGGACAATATCCGTCGGAGCTTTCGGGCGGCATGCGCCGCCGTGTCGCCATTGCCCGCGCCATCGTCAACCGGCCCGACCTTATCCTCTACGACTCCCCTACCGGAGGCCTTGACCCGATCACTTCGACCACTATCATCGAGCTGGTCATGAAGCAGCGCGATGTTTACCGCACCAGTTCGTTGCTGGTCACCCACCGCCTTCAGGACGCCTTTACTCTGGCCACGCACACCTTCGACCGCGACAGAAACACATGGTTCCCAATCCCGGACGGCCGACATCGATCCGAATACCAACTTTCTTGTCCTGCATGACGGCCACTTGATCTTCGATGGATCCACGCACGATCTGGTCCACTCGCGATGATCCCTTTCTGAAAGATATTTGTCATAAGAGCGGGCTTGTTCCGACTTAGGTCCGGGCTGCCCCACGTTCGCCCCAGCGTACGTGGGACGAAAGACGGGCGACCCGGATTTCCTGTACGCGGCGCCACCCATATTCGCGTGTGCGGCTTTCTGTAAGGAAAGCCGCATGAAGTTCCTTCATTTCACCAAGCTCCACAGGAAATCCGGGGGAAGCCCACCATTGCTTTTTGCCATCGCCGCTCAACCGGCCACAATCGCAACCGTGGAAGTTTCTTTAATGCGGCAAGTGGGGATGAGCCATTCTGAAAAAGCAATGGATACCTTATCCAGCCCTTTCGTGGTGCTTCCGGCCGTGCCAAACACCAACCGCGCGCTTCTCTGCTACTCTTAAGGGTTTCCTATTAGCTTTCTGAGGTGCTTGCAGGCATGGCGTTCAAATTCAAAGGCGTTGACTTCATTCAGTTTGACGCGCTGCTTTCCGGCGACGAGCTGCTCGCGCGCGACACCACCCGCCAATTCGTCGAAGACAATGTTATGCCCATCATCGAGCAGTGCAATCGCGATGGCCGCTTCCCGCGCGAGCTGGTCCAGCCCATGGGCCAGCTCGGATTCTTCGGCGCCAACCTCGAGGGCTATGGATGCGCCGGCATGTCCAATGTGGAGTATGGCCTGGTGATGCAGGAGCTGGAGCGGGGCGACTCCGGCCTGCGCAGCTTTGTCAGCGTGCAGTCCGCCCTGGTCATGTATCCCATCTACGCCTTTGGCAGCGACGCGCAAAAGGATGCTTGGCTGCCGCGTCTGGCAACGGGGAAAAGCTCGGTTGTTTCGGGCTCACCGAACCAGACTTCGGCTCGAACCCGGGCGGCATGCGCACACGGGCCCACAAAGAAGGCGACGAATATATCCTCAACGGCGAAAAGATGTGGATCACCTCGGGCTCCATCGCCGACGTAGCGGTGATCTGGGCTAAGGTCGACGAGGAAGAAGGCCGGGTGCGGGGCTTCCTGGTGGAAACCAATCGCCCCGGCTTCTCGGCCTACGATGTGCATGGCAAGTGGTCGCTGCGCGCCTCCGTCACCTCCGGCCTTTCCTTGCAGGATGTCCGCATCCCGGCGTGCAATCTGCTGCCCGGCTCGGGAGGGCTCAAGTCTCCCCTCATGTGCCTCAACCAGGCCCGTTATGGCATCAGTTGGGGAGCCTTGGGGGCCGCTATGTCCTGCTACGACACCGCGCTCCAGTACTCCCTGCTGCGAAAGCAATTCCGTGAAGAACCGATTGCCAGCCATCAGCTGGTGCAGGAAAAGCTGACCTGGATGATCTCGGAAATCACCAAGGGACAACTGCTCGCCCTGCAGGTGGGGCGGCTGAAAGACGCCGGCAAGGTGGGCTTTGAACATATCTCCATGGCCAAGCGAAATAATGTCTGGATGGCCCTGGAGTGCGCGCGTCTCGCCCGCGACATCCTCGGCGGCAACGGCATTACCGACGATTATCCGGTCATGCGGCACATGATGAATCTGGAGTCGGTGAAGACCTACGAAGGCACGCACGATATCCATGCGCTGATCATTGGCCAGAGCGTCACCGGGATTCCCGCGTACTGATTGGGAGTTGGCGTCCAATACAACCTTTGCTGGTTGTTTCCGCAACCCTGGCCGCCAAATCGCGTCTCTATTGGATAGCGGTCCATAATGGGCTTTAGGGGTGCTTGCGGATGGATGTGAAGTCAGCGTCAAGGAAAGTGCTCCTGCTGGGAAAGATTCAGCGCCGCCCCGAGCTGGATGCCTTGCGCGGGCTTTTTCTGGTCTGGATGACGCTCACCCACCTGCCCACGCGGCTCAGCCATCTGGTCAATCAGCCTTTTGGGTTTGTTTCCTCGGCGGAAGGTTTTGTTTTTCTGTCTGCCATGCTGGTTGCCACGCTCTCTATCCACCAGGCCGCGGAAGACAGCGACGGGGTGCGCACAAAGCTGTGGAAACGGGCGTTCCGCATCTATGGCTACCACCTGGTCATGCTCGCCATGGCCTTCACGGTGGTGGCGGCATTCGCCGTGCACACGCATCGCGCGGCAATCTACAACCTGCTCAATTTTTACCTGGCCCACCCGGTAACCGCGATCATCGGATCCGTTCTTCTCATCTACTGTCCGCCGCTGTTGGACATCCTGCCGCTGTACGTGATTTTCCTGCTGCTCACGCCCTCCATCCTCATTTTGGCGGTGCGCCAGGGCTGGAACCGCATTCTGCTCGTCAGTGGCGTGTTTTGGCTGCTGGCGCAATTTGGCTTGCGCGCCTGGGTGCATTTCCTGGTTGTGCATGCCCTGCCCTGCAAATACCGCTGCAGGAGACGGGCGCCTTCAACCTCTTTGCCTGGCAGGCCGTCTGGGTTTTGGCTTTGTGGTTGGGAGCCAGATCCGCGCAGGGGAAGAACCCATTGAGCAAGCTGCCCGCGTTTGTCTTTCCCTTGAGCGGAGCCATTTGCCTCTTCTTTCTGGCCGTGCGCCATAGCTGGCTGGGCCCGCATCTTACCCCTGAAGCGCTCGGCCTGGCGTTGGACAAATGGCAAATTGGTCCGCTGCGCATGCTGAATCTTTTCGCCTTCTCGTGCGTGGTTTACTGGTCACGGAAATATCTTACCCGCGTCGTGCTGGTTGAGCCTTTTCTGACCTTAGGCAAAGCTTCGCTCGAGGTCTTCTGCGCTCACCTCTTCTTTGTCTTTGTGGGTCTGGCACTGCTGTATGGCGAAATGACTGAACTGCACGGCCCCTACGCCATCGTCCTGGTAACGATCACGTTTACCGCTCTGATCCTGGTCGCTATTCGCGAGGTGCGCCGCAAGCGAAAGGCTCGCCAAGCGGCGCCGGCTGGTGAAGCGAACCGCGCCCTGCGACAGGACGTTGCAGACTCGTTCCATCCTGTGCCTGGATTGAACCCTCCTCCCGCGGACAGCAGGGCGGAAGGCTAGACCGCGACGGTGAAGGTGTCTTCGTGGCGGACGACGTTGCGGTAAAGCGTGTCGCGCTCCACCGGCTCGCGCCCAGCCTCACGGATCAGCCGAACAAGGTCGGAGCGCCGCAGCCCCTGCGGGGTAGTTGCTCCGGCATCGTGGTAGATCTTTTCTTCCACTACCGTCCCATCGATATCGTCGGCGCCGAAACGCAAGGAAATCTGCGCGATCTTGGCCGTCATCATCTGCCAGTACGCTTTGATATGGGAAAAGTTGTCGAGCAATAGGCGGCTGACCGCGATCTGCCGGATATCGGTGAGACCGGTGGTCGTGGGCAGATGATCGAGGGCGGTATTGGCAGGATGGAAGGCCAGAGGAATAAACGTCTGAAAGCCCCCGGTATCGTCCTGCACGGCACGCAAGCGGAGCATATGGTCAACGCGGTCCTCGTCGTTCTCGACGTGGCCGTAGAGCATAGTGGCGTTGGAGCGCAAACCCAATTTGTGAGCGGTGCGTGCTGTCTCCAACCACTCGTCGCCGTCGATCTTGTGGTCGCAGATGATGTGCCGCACACGATCGGAGAAGATCTCGGCGCCGCCACCCGGCATGGAATCCACGCCGGCATCCTTCATCTTCATCAGCGTCTCGGCAATCGTCAGCTTGGCGCGGCGTGCCAGGTACGCCACCTCGACCATGGTGAAGGCTTTGATATGCACCTGCGGAAAGCGCTGCTTAAGGCCGGCCACCAGGTCGAGGAAATATTCGAACGGTAGATCGGGATGCAATCCGCCGACGATGTGAAACTCCGTTACCGCTTCGCTGTAGCCTGAGGCGGCAATCTGCCATGCTTCTTCGAGGGCCATGGTATACGCCCCCTCGCTATCCTTCTTGCGGCCAAAGGCACACAGGCGGCAGGCGGCCACGCAAACGTTGGTCGGGTTGATGTGCCGGTTCACATTGAAATAAGCGATGTTGCCGTGCAAGCGCTCGCGTACATGGTTGGCCAGCCAGCCCACGGCCAGAATATCTCCCGACCGGTAGAGCGCTACGCCATCGTTGAAATCGAGACGCTCACGCGCCATTACTTTGTCGGCTATCGGCCGCAAGCGCGCATCGTCAGTTTGAAAGGCGTGGCGTTCGGCTGCAAAGGACATGGGGCTGCTCACACCTCTATGATACTCGACCACCCTGGGTGACTTCAGCTTTTCATCGTGCTGCTACAAGACTGGGTTAAGATCTGGTAGACAGCGATCCATTGCTGGCCACCCCCAAAGAATGAGACTGCTTCGAACCTTGGTCTTCACGTTCTTCGCCTTGCCCTTTGCGCTGGTGGCCCAGCTCAAATCTCAGGTTTCCCCATCCGTAGTTCTGCCGTCTGTGACCGCTTACGCGCTGGACCGCGTGAAGGTCACGCTGCCTGCGGATTTTGCCGCTCCGCTGAATCTGCTCATCCTTTCCTTTCAGCGGGATCAACAGTCCGCTGTCGACGGTTGGGTGCCGGTCGTCGCTCGCATCAACGGCGCCAACGTCAAGGTGCAACCCTGGTCGCTCCCTATCTCTCCGCGCGAAAACATCCTGTACCGGTGGTGGCTGAACGCTTCCTTACGCGGCAGCCTCGCGCCCGGCCAGCCCCGGCATTTCACGGTTCCTTTGTATATTGACAAGGCGCAGGTTCCTTCGGTCCCTACAGGTACCCTCCGAGCGACAGATCGTCCTCCTGCTGACCGATCGGGCGGGACACGTCCTTTGGCGCGAGGCGGGACCGGTGACCGATGACAAAAAGGCCGCACTCACCAATTTCCTGTCGGCTTCGTCACACTGACGGTATCTCGCTTTTTTTACGAGATGTGAGATACGGCGGCTCTCTGCGCGACGCGGGCTCCGATCTGATTCAGAGCACGGTGAGCCGAAAGCGCAGCACCCTCCTGCCAGCCGACATAATGGCTGGTGTGATCACCGGCAAAGTAGACGCGGCCTTGCGGCTGAATCCAGAGTTCGTAGCCAGGTATGGGGCCCGGGTCGGCGCCCCCAATCCAGGATCCGAGGTTGTACTGGATGTGTCCCCAACTAACATAAATGGGGTTCTTCAATTCCTGCGAGCGGCCGGGATGCAACAGTTCAATGGAGCGGCGGGAGGCGGCAAGCTTAGCCTCCGGATCCGGCAACTTGCCAAACTCGGTACCATTTTCAATCCCGTAGCCGCCCAGGATCACACCCGTTTCAGAAAAGAGCGAGGCGCTGGGGTACCAGACCGTATCGACGGGCTGCTGCAGAAAGGAAAGGCCCCCATAGATATTGTTCTCCTGTTCCCAGAAGCGGCGAGACTCCCAGGCAATCTTGTAGGCGGAGTCATAGACCGCGGCTGCGATCGCCGCTTTCAGCTCCGGCGAAAAGTCAGTATCCATCGTCTTCAGGATGGTCAGCGGCAGGGCGCAGATACAGTAATCGGCGTCCACGGTTTCGTGCTTGCCGGTTGCCAGATCGCGGTAGACGATCTTTACCCCGGATGAGTTTTGGCGAATCTGGATGACTTCCGCGCGCTGGCGAATGACGCTTCCGAGTTTTTTCTTGAAGGCCATGGGAATCTGGTCCATCCCGCCGATCGGCTGGAACATGGTTGCCTGCCAGTCGATCTCGTCCTCCTCCATCAGATCCCTCCACAGGTCGGCCTTCAGCAAGGCACGCATGTCCAGCGGGTCGAGGGGAACACCCACCACATCGCCCGCTCCCGGACTTACTTTGTATCCGGAGCGCCTCGATCCCTTGTAGAAAAGATCGGGAGAGAGATCGCCGTATTCCCGCAGGAAGGCAACCATCTGCTCTTTGTCATCGTGGTTCAGTTCCTGATCGAGCGCTCCCCGCTTGATGCTCTTGGCCAGCAGTTCCGAGACATGCCCGCGGGTATCGTATTCCGCCTGCCGGTTGCGCACGGCTTTGCCGCCATTGAGCTGGTCGGCCTGCAACAATGCGCTCCGCGTGGCATTGATTTCAACCTCGAGCGGAACCCCCAGCTGCCGGCAATAGCCGAGCATCGTGTGATGAATCGACGCCAGCCGGGCCGGTCCCACATTCTGGTAAAGACCCTCGGCAAACACGCAGTTCTGTGTGAAGCCATTGGTGAAATCGACCTTGGTGCCGTTGCGAACCGTCCAGTTCCTGCCCCCCGCCCGCTCCCGGGCTTCGAGCAGCGTACAGGTGTAACCCAGTTTGCACAGCTCATATGCTGAGACCAGGCCGGCGATGCCGCCGCCCAGGATGACAACGCTGATCCCGTTGCCGGAGCCGGCGCTCAGCTCCACCGTTGGGGCGGCCGATGCCGCAATAGGCAGCAAGCCCAGGGACTGCATCATGGTGAAGGCAGCGCTGTATCCGCCAACCTGCCCCACCCTCATTAAAAAATCGCGTCTGCTCAAACCCATTTCGCAACCTCTTTCCACTGCTCGCAGGCGCCCTGACCGGCAATGCTGGCGCAATTTCGATCACCCGGTTAGGGCAGAATAACCTCATCGTTGTAAGCGGCGCAAAGCGCGGCTGCGCTCAGTCCGCCAAATCTCGCCGGCGCTCGAGCAGGTGTTAGAATGGGGACCTTCGGGATCGTCGTTGATGTCCGGACATACGCTCCGCAAGCGCGGGAATGACTGGCCGCGGTACCGCTCAGGGCGCCGCGGGAGTTTTGTGTGCCTGGCGCGCAACCATCGGCAACCGGCAAGGACTGAGTGCGTTCATACGAAAACGGCATGGCAACTGGCCTCGCGGAGTCTACCCCTGGGTGGAGATAGAACCTTCAGTCTTCAACCTGGAAGCTGCGATAGCAGAGAATGCGACCGGGAAGGCAAAACAGTGGTGAAGACTTACGTTTCTACGGGGAAAACGTTCACCACCGTCGCAGCACGCTGCACAGGAACGGATATGCGCTTCAGGGTAACGATCGCCGCGCACGAAAGCAACTGCAAAATGAATTGGGACGTGGGGCAATGACCGAAGAAACCTCAGGGGCCGAAGAAGTCCTGGACATCGAATTTCTGCATGAGATCGGCAGCCGCATGGCAGCCGCGGACCCCTTTCATGCCGTGCTTGAACGCGTAGTTGATTTTGTCTCCACGATGGTGATGTGCGATTCGTGTTTCGTCTACGTGCTCGAACAGGACAAGTTGGTGTTGCGCGCTTCAAAAAATCCGCACGCCGATCTGGTGGATCGGCTGGATTTGCAGCTGGGCCAGGGAATTACCGGTTGGGTAGCCAAACACCAGCAGCCGGTGGTCATCGCCTCCCAGGCATGGAGCGATCCCCGCTTCAAGATGTTCAACGACTTGCCCGAAGATCAGTTCGAGGCCTTTCTTTCCGTGCCGATTCTCTGCCGTGGCAAGCTGGTGGGGGTGATCAATGTGCAGCATCGCAAGCCGCACCACCACAGCCGCCGCCAGGTGCGGCTGATCTCCACCGTTGGCTTCCTGGTGGGAGCCGAGCTGGAGATGGCGCGGCTGGAGAGCGAACGTGTCCTGCTCGCCGATCGCCTCGAGGTAAGAAAGCTGATGGATCGCGCGAAAGGCATTCTGCAGCGCGAAATGCATCTGGATGAAGAAGGGGCTTATCTGGCCTTGCAGAAACAGAGCCGGCAGAAGCGGAAGGCTATCCGCGAGATCGCGGAGGCTATCATTCTGACGGATGAAATCCGGCGAGCGCGAAAATAGAGGCTTCTCTCAACCAGCAACCAATCCGGACGGAAGCACCCACCCTCCCCTTTGTCATCCCGCCTGCCCCGGCTTGCCGTGGGACCGAAGCGAAGCGCAGTGGAGGGATCTGCAGTTTCTCTTCCCCACGGTTTACAGACGGTCGCCGTCGTAGTGTTCCAGCCGGACAACGTCTGCCAGGGGGATGCGTTGTTCCCAGCCCACACGCTCCAGGTCAGGTCTGGGTTGAAAGCCATCGACATACCCCAGGCATAGATAGGCGACCAGCACCATGTGGGCCGGAATACCGAGCAGGACCTTCAAAGCCTCGGGATCGAGAATACTCACCCAGCCCACCCCGATTCCTTCCGCCCGCGCGGCGAGCCAGAGATTTTGCACCGCGCAAACAGCAGAGTAGATCGCGGTCTCAGGCATCGACTGGCGGCCCAGGCGATGACCTCGCTCGCTCACCGGATCGCAGGCAATGCATAAATTCTGCGGCGCCTCGAGAATGCCCTCAAGCTTCAGGCCGCGATAGAGCTCCGCTCGTTCCCCTTCATAGGAATCTGCCGCCGCTTGCTGGGCTTGAGAAAAGAGCTCCCGCACAGCGCTACGCACCAGCGAGCTGCGGATGACAATGAAGCGCCACGGCTGCATCAGGCCGACAGAAGGCGCATTGTGCGCGGCTCCAAGCAAGCGCAGCAGGACATCGTCGGCCAGCGCCTCCGGCAGAAAACCGGAGCGGACATCGCGCCGTTCCCGAATAGCGCGGTACACACCCTGCAATTCGCGGTCGCAGAACCCTTCAGCCTTTTCTCTGACCACGCTCATGCTTTGATCTCGTTCCTTTGTAGGCTACTCCCTTTTTCCCCCGGGACTGGCAAAGACCGGCAGAGGAGAAACGTTATAGCATTCTGGCAGTCCCGAGGCATCATGAACCCTAACGCCCCCACACTCGCAGGCTTTCACGCGAGGAACGAGAAGAGTTACAGGTAAAACGAAAGCCAAAAAGAGCGCTGGGCCTCTTCGACTCCACCATGGTCGTCATTGGGGTCATGATCGGCTCCGGGATCTTCATCGTTCCGGCCGGCATGGCTCGCATCCTGGGCGGCCCGGGATGGTTTCTGGCCGCCTGGGTGTTCGCCGCCGTACTGACGATTGCGGCGGCGCTTTCCTTTGGCGAGCTGGCATCGATGATGCCCGGTGGGGGCGGCATGTATCTCTATCTACGCGAAGCCTACTCACCGCTTTGGGGCTTCCTGTATGGATGGACGCTCTTTACCGTGATCCAGACGGGCACGATCGCCGCAGTCGCCGTAGCTTTTGCGCGTTTCCTCGGGGTTCTGGCGCCGTCCGTCTCCGAATCACATTACCTGGTTGCCCCGCTGCATCTGTCCAGTCATTACGCGCTCACGCTTTCCACTGCACAGCTGGTCGCTCTGCTGGTGATCGCCCTTCTCACCGCCACCAATACCCTTGGCATTGAGTATGCCAAGATCGTCCAGAACGCTTTCACCGTGGCCAAACTTGGCGCGCTCGGCGGCGCTGATTCTGTTGGGCCTTACCGTGGGCTGGAATTCCTCGGCAGTGCACACCAACCTGGCTGGGTTTTGGCAGCGGCCGGCGACAGCCTCATCCGGAAACTGCTCTGGCCGCCATCCTGAGCCTGGTGATGGTTTTTTGCGTTTCCCAATCGGGATCGCTCTTCGCCGCGGATGCGTGGCACGATATCACCTTTGCCGCGGAAGAAGTCAAAGATCCCAGGAGAACTCTTCCCCGGTCTCTGGCCATCGGCACGGTGATCGTCATGCTGTTGTATCTGGCGGCAAATGTTGCCTACCTGGCGGTACTGGGTTTCCCCGCGATCCAGCATGCTCCTCATGATCGCGTAGCCACAGCGATGCTCGAGCAGATCTTTCCCGCATGGGGAGGAGCGGCGTTGGCAGTGCTGATCATGGTCTCGACCTTTGGTTGCATCAACAGCCTGGTGCTGGCCGGTCCGCGGGCGTACTACGCCATGGCGCGCGATAAGCTTTTCTTTCCCGCGGCGGGAAGGTTGAACCGGGCCAGCGTGCCCGGATGGTCTCTCGCCATGCAGGGCGTCTGGGCCGCGCTGCTGGTGCTGCTCACCACCTACTCGCCAGTCGCGGGCTATGGCAATCTCTACAGTGACCTGCTTGACTACATCATCTCCGCGGCACTGCTGTTTTACATTCTTACGATTGCCGCGGTGGTGGTGCTGCGATACAAACGAGCGGATGCGGAACGTCCCTACCGCACACCGGGCTACCCGGTTATTCCTGCGATTTATGTGGTTGGCGCCGGCGCCGTCGTGCTCTGCCTTTTCATCGACCGGCCGGCGACAACCTGGCCCGGTCTGGCGCTGGTCATCGCCGGGCTTCCTGTGTACTGGGTGGTGCGGCGCGCCGGCTCGCGCAAAGCCTAGGAAATTCCCTGGTGCAGTCTCTCGAAACGTGGAGAGATCTGCGGTTTTCTTCCTTACGGGTTACTTCTCGATTTGACCGCGAATCTCGCCGCCCGGATTCTGCGCGGTATGGATATTGAAATACCATTTGCCTGCAACCAGATCTTTCACCTGGTCTGGAGTGAGAGTCGCTTTGCCATTGATCGGGCTCACAATGGGGCTGACCTTGATGGGAAGCTGTGGCTTCGCATTCTCACCGGCCATTGCGGGACCGTGAAAGTGCGCGGCGGCGGCCGGACCAGTCAGACCCTCAAATGTGATGTGATAAGTAAACACATCCGTATCCGTATCCACCGTTCCCGTGAGCGTTCCATGGCCCGCTGTAGCTTTGGGCGGTACTTCGCTCGCGGCTGTCAAGTCGGCGGTCAGATGGATCTTTTCTGCGTATACGACCAGAGAGAGGCATGCGATCGCTGAAGCAGTAAGTAGATTGCGAAGGGAGGGACCAAAAAGTTTCATTGAATTCTCCAGTTGCGACGTTGTTCGCAAGGTGGGATGCATTTCTTTGAACGTAGGATGCCTTAGCGGTACTCCGCTGCAAAGGCGTCTGCTTTGTATCAGGGCACGACTTTAGTCGCGCCGCAAATGATTGACAATACGTCGGGCTGCCACGAATGGCCGGTTTAACTGCGCTCCCCTCGCTAAGTGCCTGCGACTTTCCGTGAAGAAAGTCGCACACGCTATCCCAAATAACTGCCCATGAGGCGGCCATGCGTGGTTAGCCCCTGAGCTACGTTTTTCCTACCCGGTCCCGAGTTTTTCCGCAGCCTGTTTAAGCCGAGGGGGTGCGGGTCCTGTCTCCATCGACCAGACGCATGATTCCCAATGGATTACTACTCTTGAGCGCATCCGGCAGCGCCGCTTCGGGAAAGGACTGGAAGCAGACCAGCCGGGTAAAACGGAAGATTGCCTGCGTCCCCACGGAAGTGGAGCGGCCGTCGCTGGTGGCCGGAAAGGGACCCCCATGCACCATGGCGTGACAAACCTCTACTCCCGTGGGGTAGTCATTCAGGATCAGCCGGCCGACCTTGCGGGTGAGAATGTCGATCAGGTCGGCGTAATCCACAAGATCGCTCTCGTCCGCTTGCAGCGTTGCCGTAAGGTGACCCTCCAGTTTCTCGGCGACGGCCAGTAGTTGCTTCCGGTCCCGGTATCCGACTACGAGTGTGGTCGGACCGAAGATCTCCTGGGCCAGCTTCTCATTCTCAAGCAGGTCTTTGTAATCCGCGACGAAGAGCGATGCCTGCACCGTGGCGGCGGTGCTCTCTTCAACTCTCGCTCCTTCTGCCAAAACGGTGGCGTCCGCAGCCGAGGTCCGGCCCTTGATCGCAGATGTGTAGCGGTCCGCTATGGCCTTGGTAAGCAGAGTCTGCGGCGGAGTAGTGTTGACCCGGTCGCCCAACTCCTTCATGAACGCGGGCGTTCCGTCCTCCTTTGGCACCAGGACCAGGCCCGGTTTGGTGCAAAACTGGCCGGCGCCCAAGGTAAAGGAGGCCTGCAGGCCGGCGGCGACCGCACCTCCGCGCTTATTCAAGGCCCCGGGCAGGACAAAGACCGGGTTTACGCTCCCCATCTCCGAATAACAAGGTATGGGCTCGGGCCGTGCGGCAGCCAGCTTCATCAATGCGGTGCCGCCAGCGAAAGAGCCGGTAAACGCCACCGCCTTGATTACCGGGTGCTTCACCAGCCGTACACCTACATCCACACCCGCGTCGAAAAGCAGAGAAAACACACCTTCCGGCAGGCGGCACGCGCGCACGCTTTCGCGGATCGCATGGCCAACCAGGGCGCTTGTGCCCGGGTGTGCGGGATGCGCCTTAACGATCACGGGATTCCCCGCAGCGAGTGCTGAAGCCGTGTCACCCCCGGCTACAGAAAAAGCCAAGGGAAAATTGCTGGCCCCGAAGACAGCTACGGGACCCAGCGGCTTATGCATGGAACGGATGGAGGGCTTGGAATCGATGCGCGCATCGACCCAGGAACCCTCTTCTACTACTTCAGCAAAGAGCCGTAACTGATTGCAAGTACGTGCAATCTCGCCCTGCAGCCGTGCCTCGGGCAAAGCCGTTTCCAGATTGGCCCGGCTTATGATCTCGGGCGCTGCGGACTCAATCGCAGTTGCAATATGGCGCAGAAAGGCGCCTTTGTCCTTGCCCGAAACGTTGCTGTAAATAGGAAACGCGCGCTCGGCCAGCGAAGCCGCCCGGTCCAGATCTTCGACGCTTGCGGAAAAAAATTGCGGCTCCAAAGGCAAGCCGGTAGCCGGGTTCATTCCGGCGAATCCCGCTGCTCCCACGACGCCATCCCCAAATCCAATCAGTGACACGGTTTTCAACCCCAAGGCAAGCTCCATTCCGTTTTTCACCTGGTTGATGAAGCTTGCAACAGGAAAGATGCAGTGCACGAGCTACGCCAGCGGCAGAGGAGCAAGCCGGGGCCGCCTTTGTAAACACTCCTCGATCACGGCGGTGACTTCTTCCAACTCCTTGCCGGCCAACTCCAGGCGGGGCGGTCGTACTCGCGCACTTCCCCACCCCATCTTCTCCTGGACAAGCTTAATCAATTGGACGAACTTAGGCACCGTATCCATTTGCAGCAAAGGCAGGAACCAGCGATAGAGCGCGAAGGCTTCTTTCTCGCGGCCGGCGCTGGCATAGTCGAAGAGCATGACCGATTCCTCAGGCAGCGCATTGACCAGGCCTGCGATCCAGCCCACTGCCCCGGCGGCAATTCCTTCAACGATAGCGTCGTCGACCCCGACGAAGACGGCAAGCCTCTCGCCCAACAAAGCGCGGATGGCGGTAACGCGGCGGATATCCGCACTGGATTCCTTGACGGCGTGCAGGTTGTCATAGTCCTCGGCCAGCTCGCGGATATGCTCGGGCCTGAAGTCCGTACCGTAGGCGATCGGATTGTTATAGAGCATGCAGGAAAGCCGGGTTGCCCGCAGCACCGCGCCAACATGTTCCCGCATCTCCCTCCAGTCGCCCTGATAGACATAGGGCGGCAGAATCATCAAGCCGTCGCAGCCGATGGCTTCCGCCGCAGCGGCCAGGGCCACGGCTTCCTTCGTCGCCAGGGCAGAGATCGCGGCCACCACGGGCGCCTTTGCCGGCAGCGTAGAGCGCAGATGGCGCAATATCTCCACTTTTTCGTCGAAGGTCAAGGTTGCCGCTTCACCGAGGGACCCCAGGGCGACAACTCCGGAACACCCGCTCGCGAACATCCACTGCGCATGAAGAGCCATGGCTTCGTGGTCCACGGCAAGGTCCCCATCAAACGCAGTGGTCATCGCAGGTATTACGCCCTTCCATTGCATCGTCAGCCTCTCTTTTCTCCCATGCGGCGCGACGGCAGATAGGGCTCGATCGGAATTGCCGTTCGCCTGCCGGCGATCAAATCCGCCAGAAGCCGTGCAGTAGCCAGCGAAGTCGTAATGCCCAGGCCCTCATGTCCGGTGGCGGCAAACACAGTCGCATCCTCCACTAAGGACCCGATCAGGGGGAGCTTGTCCGGGGTAGCAGCCCGAAACCCCGTCCACGTGCGCTCGATGGAGACGGATGCCAACCCCGGCAGGTACTCTGTGGCGCGCCGCAACATGCGCCCGAGTATCTCCTCATCCACTTCCCTGCTCTCTACACCATACTGGCGCGAGGAGCCGATGAGAAGCTGCCCGGTCGGCCTTGGCTGCACGTTGAAGGCGACCGAATCGAGAGTTGAGGAATGTGCGCTCTTCAGGTATCCCAGTTCGGCCACCTGGTGGCGCAAAACACCTGGAAAGCGCCCGCTCATCGCAAGATGCCCTTTTCGTTTCACGACCGGGAGTCCAGCCGTCAATTCTGCCGCCCATTCCCCCGTTGCATTGACGAGGACCGGCGCGTGAAGCTCTTCTCCGCTGCTCAGCAAGACTTTTCCTGAGCCCATGGTAGTTACGGTTTCGCGATACAACGTCCCTTTGGCCGTGAGCGCTTGCTGCAGAAAGAACTGGGCTGCAGCCTGAGATGAAAGCACTGCGTCTTCCGCGACCGCTAACGCCCCGGCAAGACCGCCGCGCAAGGTGGGCTCGATGCGGGCGAGCGCCGGGCCTTCCAGCACCTGACATGGAATGCCCTGCTCTCGATAGATTCGATCTTTGCGCCAGACCTCTTGCATCTCCTCATCGTTGGCGGCGATCCAGAGTGTTCCGGGCTGCGCGTACTCGGCCTCGCGCGGTAGTTCGCCGGCCATCTTTTGCCACAGCAGTTGCGAGTAACGCGTCAACGCCAACTGCGCCGGCGAGTCGTCGAGGACGACAACATGCCCCATCGCCGCGGCGGTTGCGCCACCGCCGATCTCATTCCGTTCCACGACCGCCAGGTTCATGCCCTCGCGGGCAAATTCCAGGGCACAGGCCGCACCTACGATTCCCGCACCGGCAATGACTGCATCGAAGGTCTTCGTCATAGGCCGCCGATGCCCCAGCAGAAAGGATCGCGAGGATCCAGAATGAGAGTCGCCTCCGCGGTCACAAAGGCGGCGCCCGAGATGCTTGGAATCAACGCCCCATCCCGCAGCGCCACACGGCCTTCGAAGACACTCCCGATGATGCTTTCCTGCCGCCAGACCTCGCCCGGCGCCAAAAGGCCGTCCGCATACAGGCATGCCAATTTAGCGCTGGTCCCGGTTCCGCATGGAGACCGGTCATATTCCTTGCCCGGACACAATACAAAATTCCGGCTGTCTATGCCCGCTGATTGGGAAGGGCCAAGGAGCTCGATGTGATCGATCTCCGCACCCTCTGCGCCCTGAACCCGGTTGGCGGCGAGGGCCAGCCGAACCGCCCAGGTAAAGTCCGTAAGCTGGTCGAGGTTCTTGGCAGTGATCGGGTAAGGGTGGTCTTTGACCAGGAAAAACCAGTTCCCTCCCCAGGCGACGTCACCGGTCACCTGGCCGTAGCCGGGCACTTCCAGATGGACTGCGGCCGCCCAGCGGTAGCTGGGTACGTTCTCGATGGTAACGGTGGAGTCGTCGTTGAGGGTTGCTCCCACTATGCCCACCGGCGTCTCGATACGATGATGTCCTGCCTTGATCCTGCCCAGGTAAGCAAGCGTCACCACCAGGCCGATCGTCCCATGCCCGCACATTCCCAGGCATCCACTATTGTTGAAAAAAATGACAGCCGCGGTATAGCCGGGATGGCTCGGCTCACAGAGCAATGCTCCCACCACGGCCGCCGAAGCACGCGGCTCCGTGACCAAGGCTCGACGGAAAGGTTCGTGGTCCCGCTGGAAGCGATGCAGCCTCTCCGCCAAGCCGCCACTGCCTAAATCAGGGCCTCCTTCGATGACGACCCTGGTTGGCTCACCTCCCGTGTGGGAATCGATCACGCGAACTTTCTGCAGCACATCCGCTCCTATAGCGTTTTCACAAATACTGTGATGTGGGTAGAGTTGGCTATGTGCAGGCTTTGATGGAACGCCTGCGTGCGTCGGGCGCGATTGCTTCGCTTACACCATTTGTGAAAACGCTCCCTGGGTTCCTGGCAGATTGTATCCAACCAATGACCAGGAAGTTCAGAATCACGATTCGGCAAAATTGAGCAGACCGCCAGCGCGCGCGGCCACCACTGCGAGCAGGCGGGGAACGGCCGTCATGTCGGCAATATTGGCCAGATCGTGCAAGAGTGGGCCAAGCATCAAACCAATGGTCCCCGCATGCCGGAATCAAAGTTGACCCCGATCGACTGTTAATCAACTGGTTACTGACGAGTGGGCACTGTCCACTCCCTTCGGCCAGCAAAGCGCAACGGGGTTGCAAACTCGCCAGACATGACTAGGAAAAACCAATCCGCTAATAGCGCTTGAGTATTGTAAATATACTATGTTAAACATAGTATATTCTAATTACCATATGAACATGATGAAGAAACCCGAATACCGCGATCTCTTCCCCGGCGCGCTGGAGTTGATGATCCTCAAGACGCTAAGCCGGAAGCCGATGCACGGCTACGCCCTCGCGCAGCGAATCAAGGAGATTTCAGATGATCTTCTCCAGATTGAAGAAGGTTCTTTATATCCGGCCCTACAGCGCATGTTGAAAGGTGGCTGGCTGGAATCTGAAATGGGTATATCAGCGAGGAATCGTCCGGTGCGCATCTTCAAGCTGACCCAGAAGGGCAAAAAGCATCTAGAGCAAGAAATCGCAAGCGTCGAGCAGATGTTCGCCGGAATCAGCCGCGTGCTTGCACTTGCAGGACAGTAGGAGGCTTTGTGGGCTGGCTCCGACAGTTGTTCTCTCGCCGCCGTCGCTACGATGAACTGTCAGAACAGATCCGCGAACATCTCGAAGAGAAGGTCGCCGACCTGCTGGACTCAGGCATGACCCGGGACGAAGCGGAGCGAGCCGCACGCCGCGGCTTCGGCAATGTGATGCTGGTCGAAGAGCGCAGCCGCGAAGTTTGGCAGTGGCCCACGGTGGAAAGCATCGCAGCGGATCTGCGGTTTGCAGTGCGGCAGTTGGGTAAATCACCAGGATTCACGGCCACCGCGGTGCTGACTCTGGCGCTGGGAATCGGAGCCAACACCGCCGTCTTCAGTGTCGTAGATGCGGCGCTGTTGAAGCCGCTGCCTTACAGGAATGCGGATCGTTTGGTGATGATTGCGCAGCGCCTGTCGAAAGAGCCAGCTCCTATCTTTGATACTTACCGGGAATATGAGGAGTGGAATCGTTACAGCAGAAGCTTTGAAAAAATGGCTGGCGCAACCTGGGCGGGGCGACTCCAGACAATCCTCTCGTGGCACGGTGAGAAACAGGAGATCGTCGCTGTCCCGGTGAGCGTTGACTTTCCTCTCCATGCTCGGAGTTGCGCGCGGCGCATGGACGCACATTTGAAACTCAGGATCTGAATAGCGCCATGCACGGTTGTTCTCGCCTCATCTCTTCTGGAAGAAACGTCTGGGAAGCGCGCCCGGACTGGATCGGGAAGAGTCTTACGCTTGATAGCCGCGGCTGCACGATTGTTGGGGTGATGCCGAAGGACTTCTCCTTCTATCCCAAACAGACGGAACTTTGGACGCTGATCACGCCGACAGCACAGTTTGCACAAAAGCCTTGGGACATGCCTATCCTCGCCTTTGGCCTTCTCAAGCCCGGCGTGAGCCGTCCGGCTGCACAAGCTGAGCTTGCCAGTATCCAGAGCCGCATTATTGCCGAGAATCCCAGCTGGGCGGCAATGAAGCTCGAGCCAGCCCTTGAGGATCTGCAGTCGGAATTCACATGGCTCACGGGACGGAATCTCCGCCGGGGTCTGTTCATCCTTTTTGCAGTCGTGGGCTTTGTCCTGCTCATCGCCTGTGTAAACGTGGCGAATCTTCTGCTCGGACGCGCTACAGTGCGCCAGAAGGAACTCGGAGTTCGCGCGGCGCTTGGCGCGGCCCGCTCACGTCTCATTCGACAACTGCTGACCGAGAGCGCAGTGCTTTCGCTTCCTTGGAGCCGGCCTCGGGATCTTTCTCGCGATCCTCTGCGTCCGTTACATCACCACAGAAGAGGCGACGCAGCTGCCACCCGGTAACCCGATCTCCGTGAACTGGGAGGCTCTGGTTTTCGCATTCATCCTCGCAATCCTAACCGGCGTCCTGTTTGGCGTTGTGCCGGCATGGAAGGCATCGCGGCTCGATTTGAACGAAGTACTGAAGCAGTCCCAGCCCAGGCCGCATCGCGCGCAGCCTTGAGCCACCGTACCAGCCGTAACCTCGTGGTCGCGGAGATGGCTCTCTCTTTGATTGTCCTGGTGGCAGCGGGTCTGCTGATCCAAAGTTTGATCCGCCTGACCATGGCCCCTCTCGGGTACGAGCGCGACGGATTGTTAACTGCGGATGTTCGCTCTGCCCACCTCCTCCTATCCCAAACCCGAGGACTCGATGAGATTTTGGGATCGCCTCGGACTGAAACTCGCTTCCCTCCCGGGAGTACAAGGTGTTGCCTTCGCGTCATCTTTAGCCTTTGGATGGGGCACCGGGCGCAGTGACCATTGAGAGCGCGGGCTCTTCGTCGCGTGTTGTCTCCGCATCGGACCCTGAACCTGTAAGCGGCGGGTATTTCCGTGTTGCAGGGATACCCCTGCTGCAGGGAAGAGAGTTCTCTGACGTGGATCGTTCGCAGATTCGATGCCGGTGGCCATCGTGAATCGAGGCTTTCGCGAGGCAGTACTTTCCAAAGGGTGCCGCGCTTGGGCAACGGATCAAGCTCGGCGAGCCCGGCTCCAAAGAGCCCTGGCTTACGGTTGTGGGCATTGCAGGAGACGTTTCGCGCCCCACGCTTTTCGAGGGCTACTCCCAGGATCCCTCCGTCTATCGGCCACTGCGGCAGGCCCCGAAGGGATCGTTAGCCCTTTTTGTTCGGACAACAGGAGACACCCGCGGCGTTGAACCTGAAGTTGGACGCGCTGTCGTTACGGTCGATAATAACCTTCCTGTCCCAACGGTTCAGACTGTTAATGAGTCGCTTTCCTGTTTCACTTTCAGAGCCGCGATTCCGAGCGAAGCTATTTAGCCTGTTCTCGATTCTTGCTCTGCTGCTGGCGGCTGTGGGGATTTACGGAGTGCTCTCACAACGCGTTGCACAAAGAACCCAGGAGATCGGGATCCGCGTTGCACTGGGTGCGCAGCGGGATGACGTCCTGAAGCTGATTATCGGTGAAGGATTGCGGCTCACTCTCATCGGTATCGCAATTGGCATTGCCGGTTCCCTGGCCTTCGCGCGGTTTCTTTCGAGCATGCTTTATGGCGTCACGCCGACCGACCCCTTCACGCTTCTTAGCGTTTCTTGTACTCCTGCTGTGGCGCTGCTCGCCTGTTATTCCCTGCGCGACGCGCGGTGAGGTTGGATCCGCTGGCGGCTCTGCGATGCGAATAGAGGGTGCTCGACACGATATTCGCCCTCGCTGATTTTGCGGCTGCGACAAGTGGGGCTCAACTACCGCGCAGCCACCATATGGCTGATAATCAACCATATGGTGGACGATTATCCTGCCTCCCTGATAAAAACCGTGAGTTTTTGAATTTGCCGCAATCAGGACAGAGTTTCAGGGCACGCTTGATTATGCATCGTGCCGAAGCGCCGTGACAGGTTCCAGATCTCCGGCTCTGGATGCCGGCAGCCAGGCGGCCAGCAGGGCAACACTGGACAGGGCGATCGCCACCATCGCCAGAGAAGCCGCATCGAACGAGGTTTTCGCAAACACCTGGAATCGCACAATTCGCAAAATGCTCGCTGCAGGTTGCGAAAAGGATGAAGCAGCCTGGTCTATAGAGATTTTTCAGTTTTTATGGCTGCCACGCTAGAGCTGTTTCGCAATTGGTGTAGACCAGACCCGGATTTCCTGTGGAGCTTTGTGGGGCCACCGAACTGCATGCGGCTTTCCGCGAAGAAAGCCGCACATCATTTCTCCCAGCTGGTGCCGCGCTGCAGGAAATCCGGGAACCCGGATTTCCTGTGGAGCTTTGTGGGGCCACCGAACTGCATGCGGCTTTCCGCGAAGAAAGCCGCACATCATTTCTCCCAGCTGGTGCCGCGCTGCAGGAAATCCGGGAAACGATAGGCCGTTTCGTGGTCCCGGCTGGCCGGGACCACACCTCGCGATCTTTATCAGGCCACAGTAACTGCGAAACTGCTCTAATCGGTGGTGGCGCGCGCGGATCTGCCCAGCAGATCGATCTCTCCTGTGATCACGTGCGCATGCAGCGAATACTCGCCGTCTGCGGTTTCTTTCGTAATGCCGCGGAAGAAGCCGCCTTTCTGGGCGCCGTAAACCGGAGCGTTCACTTCTCCAATGCTTACCGACACGTCGACGCTCCGGTAGTCCCACGGGCGAGTCGAAGAAATCGTAATCTGGCCCGCATATAGATTGATATCCTTATCGCCCGCAATCTCCTCCACTTTCACCTCTCCTGCGGACATCTCGACCCGCAGGCTCGTCTTTCGCGGCACTTCAATGCGGACCCTGACATTGTTTTCTTCGTGCAAATCGCCCGCGATGGTCAGGGTTTCGTCATCCTGATTTCCCTGGAACCGGAGGCGGATACGCTGGGCGTCGCCCTCGTCGCCCGACGTGCACGAAACATGAATCGCCGCCTGATCCGTGCCCACAATCTCGAGACCGGCGGGTCGTGAATGGATCCTCAGCACGGCCCTTGGCCGCAGGGGAGCATCCAGCGTTTGCCCGCAAGGGGTCTCCGCTCGCGCCAAACCCGCCAGATTCCAGGCCAGCACGGCCGCGCCCGCGACGGCGGAAAGCGTCCTCATGCAGGTTCTTACGGAGCCGGCCGAACCGATGTTCCCGCAAAACATCGCCAAAGCTCAAAATGATCGCAGAAACGCCTAAAACGCGTGCGACGCAGGGGTCGCGAGTGAATTGCAGTGAAAACTACCCCTCTCATACCCTGCCCTGGCCAGTGGCGCGGATAACCAACTGATAAATCAGGACAGACTGGGCTGAGACACGCCATCGGACAGCTTATTTCACTGAGGGGCTGTCATCCGCTTTCAGATCGCCCAGCGCGTATTGAATCCCAGCTCGAAGGTGTTCCAGCATCGGCGTCATGGCATATACCCGATCACTGTGGCCGTGCCCTTCGTAGAACACTCGCCCCTTGCCCTCGCGGCGAATATAGCTCAAGGCATAATCGCCATCGCTTCGCGGACGCTCTTCCTTCGCCTTATCTTCAGCGCTCATCTTGTCGTAGTCGATACTCGTCAACACATGCACGTTCCTGCGCGAAAACGATTCTTGCTCGAATGTATATGTCTCGTCGTGGATCTCGAACTCCTTGCCATGGAACATGGCCGTCAAAGGACTGTTCGGATCATCGATCTTGACATAAATCAGTTGCGGATCGGGCCAGTGAAATTTGAAGTAACCGCCGATCAGAGTGTTGAACTCGGGCCATTGCAGAACAGGCTTCGATTCCAGGCCTGGACGACGCATGTCGGGCGGCGGCAACAACGAATTGAAGTGGGCCACAAAATCGGCGCGAGTGACCTTCCCCGTATTGCCTGTATCCAACTTTTGGAACCAATCGTCGGCAACGGCGGTCCACTCCTGCCGGCTGACGGTGCCGTCACTATCCTTGTCCGCTGCCGTGACGAGCCGGGCGGTTAACACCAACGCCGCTCTATTCAGTCCGCCGCTCTTTGCGGCGGCTTCGCTCGCCAGGCAGTCCGTGTGATAGGAGTCTGTCGCCGCGTGGATGCCGGCGACACCTTTTCCGCCTCTCACGAAATTCAGAAACGCCGCTCGCCGCGCGGCCGTCACTGAGGGATCCGGATCGTCAAGAAAGCACGCAGTTGTGCTGTCCAGGAAAATGGCGTCATATTTTTTAAGGTTGCTGGTGTTGATATCCGCCGCGTCGTAGCTGACAGTCGTGGTCCATAAACCGCCCTGGTTTCCTAACGCTTCCACCGCCTTCGCAGCCAGCGGGATGGAGGCATGCACGAACCCACCGGGGCCCGTATGCGCCATCACCAGCAGCCTGCGTTCGTGCATCGGCTTCACACCGGGGGTAGTGGGTAAGGCTGCCATCATGGCGTCCACAGCCGCTTGCGGTACGGCGATCGGCGTCGAATTACCCGCAGGGTTGAAAGTGTTGGCTTGCCCAGGTTTGACCGCGGGCGGCGCGGGCAGCAATTTGCTGATTCCGGCCAAAATCTGACTCTGGGTCAAGGTCCCGCTATGAGTGTTGTCCCAGGCGGTAAACCAGGAGTTGAAGCCAGACTCCAGCTCGGGCCGTGTCAGCGTCCCATCCCTATCGGTATCGAGGGCAGTGAACAGCGCCTGAGCGGTTCGCGCGCCGTCCGGTCCCTGCGCCCGTAAGCTCGCGATGCCAGTCGCGAGTAGCACAGCAGCGCCAGCCCAGATACATGTCGTTGCGATTAACCTGGTTTGTCTCATAAAATCCGTCGGAATGAGTCTATCGCGGATGCGATCCTCGCATCGTGACAAAAATTGGTAGGACGCCACAGCCCGTCTCTCACGGATTGTCGCTCCAGTAGGGAAGATAAGGGGACATGATCACAACTGTCCGGTTCGTTGGCTATTGCGCGCCGATAAGTCCACTATCGACGATGGTTTCTGAGGATTCGGGGGTGTCCACGATTTGAAAAAGGCGATACGGTTTTGCGATGCTTTTGGGGGTTGAACGACCTGGAGGAAAGAGGGAGACTGCAGATCTTTCCGCTACGCTACACTCCGGGCCAGCAACCGCTCTCTATGGAAGCCTCGCTCTCCCCTTTGTCATCCCGAGCGGACCCGGATTTCCTACTACACGACACCAGAGATGGCCACGTGTGCGGCTTTCATTGAAGAAAGCCGCATGAAGTTCGCTGACCTCGCCAAGCTTGACAGGAAATCCGGGGCAGCCGAGGGATCTGCAGTTCTGCGGACCTTTCCTGGAAATGTTTTCGACAGCGCTTCGTTTTAGTAGAGAGATCTGCGTTGACATGAGCGTAGGCTAGACGCTGTTATCTCCTCATCGCCATCATCCGAAGGAACTCCAACTCGACGCCTCGCTCTACACTTCTCTACAGATTCCGTCTGTCTCCGTCTTCGAGAAAACCCAGATTTCATGCGCCTTGCAGCCACCTATTTTCAGTCCGATCTTACCTGCCATTCTAAGCAGCTGATTCTCTTCGACATCTAACCGGACACTACGGCCCCTACTTCTTCCTGCACCAGCAAAACTCCGTCAACAAGGTCGCAGGCATGATTATCGCAATTATCGTGTTGCAGATGATCCTGCAGTCGGTCATTGCCGCCTTAACGCGCAACCGTGTAACAGACGAGCGGGATCGTTTGATTGAGCTGCGAGGCTATCGTGCAGGTTATCTAACGATCGCGTCACTCATGGTGATCGGGCTGGGCATGTTGTGGTTTCACGCGACGGTCGGCCATCTTCAATTGGAAAGCCGGATGGTAGGACTTCATTTCCTGAGCGTCTTCTTTGGCATGTTGGTCATCGCGGATATCACGAAGACCGCCACGCAGATTGTGGCTTACCGGAGAGCACTCTGATGCCCGCAATACGCAATCAGATTCGAGAACTCCGGGCCATGCGGGAGATGACGCAGCAGGAACTCGCCGATCGAGTCGGCGTCACACGGCAGACAGTCATCGCGATCGAGCAAGACAAGTATTCGCCTTCCCTTGAGACTGCGTTCAAAGTGGCAATCGTGCTTGGTGTGCCGCTCGAGCAGTGCTTCCAGTATGACCCTCACGGTAAGCGTTAACCTACGCATAAGACAGTACGCCCACACCTCGACGCCAGCCTTGCGGGTCTGCTCAGCCAACAGATCTCGATAGAATCTCGTGGTCGCCACCCTCAAAACAAGATCGCCTCCCGCCGATTCGCTGGCCCGCGTGGCGCAAGGATATTGACGCGTGCGCGTTCTTTTAGACACCCAGGTTATGGTCCACGCCTACATTGGCGACGTTCCCCTGTCGCGCAGGGTGTACGCGTCAGTTCAAGAAGTACAAGGGACTGAAAGTGATTTGGCGATGACCAATTCGACCAGCCGCAAGCTCCCTATTCACTGTCCATTTGGATTGCTTGCGGATCGCCGATGATCCACAAACAGCCTTCTTGTGAGATGGGCACTGGAAAAGCCAACTTGAGGCTGTTACAACAGTGACTAATCACCCCAAGGCTGTAATAGGAACGAAAGAGAGATGAGTATGCCTGCGAAGCTGAGAAAAGGAAGAAGTCTTATTTCTGCATTTGCATTAATGCTCTTTTTTCTGTGCACCGTGATCAATCTGGCGGCGCAGCGTATCCCTGCCGGGACCAGGATCGTTGTGCGAAATGACGCCGCCCTCAGCTCAGCGACCGCCCGAACAGGACGCTACTGGACAGGAACCCTGGTGAATGACCTCTCGGTGAGGGGAAGAGTCATTGCTCGCGCAGGTTCCAAAGTGCGCGGCAGAGTTGCCGACGCCCAGTCCTCAAGCCGGCTGAGCAAGCCGGGCATTCTGGCGCTGGAGCTTACCTCGGTAAATGGCATTCCCGTCCAGACGGACATGTACGCATCGGATGGTGAGGGCCACACCAAAAGCAATGTCACCAAGATCGGTGGTGCGGCCGCCGTCGGCGCTCTATTGGGCGGAATATTTGGAGGCGGCAAGGGCGCAGCCATTGGCGCGGGGGCCGGCGCCGGCGCTGGAACAGCCGGTGCTGCGGCCACCGGCAAGAAGGAAGCGAAGATCCCTGCCGAATCGACTCTGACCTTTCAGGTAATAAAGCCACAATAACCGGTTGGCGCAATGTGGTTGTATGCCGGCAATCCAGACGAAGCAATCACCATTCAAACGTAGGGCGCTCTGTGAAGCCATGCAATGGTGGTTATTCCGCATGCTCGAGGGCGCGCCACTGAGGCGAGTGCAGAAGATGTCCTCCCGGACGAAAGCCCTCCCTATGCTGTCTTTTAAGTGCAGGCTGAACAGGCTGCGGAAAAACTCTGTTTTGTATCAGGGCACGACTTGAGTCGTGCCGTAAATGATTGAGAATACGTCGGGCTGCCACGAATGGCCGGTTTAACTGCGCTCCCCTCGCTGAGTGCCTGCGACTTTCCGCGAAGAAAGTCGCATACGCTGTCCCAAATAAGTGCCCGTGAGGCGGCCATTCGTGCTTTGGCCCCTGAGGTACGTCTCTCCTACCCGGTCCCGAGTTTTTCCGCAGCCTGTGAAGTCCGTACCCGTCGAGGAAGCCAGTTTTTCCCCAGCCGGTAGCGCACATTCATCCATTTGATAAAGAGAAGCGTCAGGGGAAATTCAAAATTGCGCGGCATAACGCCGATGATGACATAGGGTTTGCGATCGAGAAGGATCGCGGTCCCGAGGATGTTGGCCCTGCCCTGGTAATGGCTCTGCCACAAGCTGTAAGGTCGCGTTCGGGAGCCACCAGCCTCAGGAGACGGGCTTATCCTACCTGTTGACATTCTACCGATCCAAAAGCTAGATTGTGTAGAAGATCTACAGGTGGGCGATGGGTGACGGGAAGTCGGATGTTCTACAGGGCACGCTGGATCTCATGGTGCTCAAGACTCTGGAGTTGATGGGATCGCTGCACGGATACGCGATCGCCCGGCGGATCGAACAGGTCAGCGATCACACCGTAATCATGAATCAGGGGACTATTTACCCGGCGCTGCTACGCCTGCAGCAGCGCAAGTGGATCAAGGCCGAGTGGGGCATCTCTGGAACTGGCCGTCGCGCCAAGTTCTATTCGCTGAGCAAACTTGGACGGCAAAAGATCGAAACCGAAACTGAGAACTGGGAGCGGGTCGCCACGACCATGGCACGCTTTCTGGCCCCATCCAGTTGAGGAGTGCACGATGGATTGGATACGGATTCTGCTGAGCCGTTGCGCGGCGCTGATCCACCCTCAAGAGCTCGACGCGGACCTTGACGAAGAACTCTTGGCCCATATCGAACTCGCGACCGAGGAGAACAGGAAGCGTGGCATGCCGGAAGAGCAAGCACGCACGGCGGCGCTGCGTTCCTTCGGTGGTGTGACGCAGACGCGGGAGCACTATCGGGTGGAGCGGGGGCTGTCCTTTCTGGAATCGCTGGTTGGCGACGTTCGCTACGCAGCACGGCAACTGCGTAAGCATCCCGGATTCACTGTCACCGCTTTGCTGACGCTCGGTTTGGGAATCGGCGCCAACGCTGCGATCTTTACTCTCATTCATGCCACGCTGCTGCAGGACCTGCCGGTACCACATCCGGAACAGTTGATTCGCGTGGGCGACGATCATCGTGGCGGAATCTCAACTTTCTCGACGCAGATGTATGACCAGCTAAGAAAACATACGCCTGAATTTCAAGAGTTGGCGGCGATGCAGGCATCCCTCGACAACTCATGGCTCACGCTCCACCGGCAGGGAGTGGCCGAGTTACCTCATGGCGAGGTGAGCGAATGGGTGTCGGGAAACTACTTCGCCATGATGGGGATTACGCCAGCGGCGGGACGGCTATTGCAGCCTGCGGACGACATCGCAGGAGCGCCCATGGTCGCAGTGATGAGCGACTCGATGTGGCAGCGCGAATATGCCGGGGACCCTACGATCGTAGGCAGCGTATTTGTAATAAACACCCATCCGGTGACCATTGTAGGCATCGTGCCGAAGCAGTTTTACGGGGATCGCATTACAGCCTATCCCACAGACTTGTTTGTGCCGCTGTCGACGGAGCCCCTGCTGGGAGAGGGTGATTTTACCCATAACCCCAGGGTGCAGTGGCTCTACATTCTGGGCCGGGTGAAGCCGGGCGTGGCGCTGGCGCCGCTGCAGGCGAAAATGCACGCCGAATTAGTTCCTCTGCTTTCTCAGCTACCGTATTACTCCGATGCATCTGGACGAGAGGAGCGCATCAAGCGCATCCGTCTTTCGTTGACGCCGGGACATAGCGGCATAGCCGTGATGGCGCAAGACATGGTGGCCGGCCTGCATCTCTTGATGTGGATCTCCGGATTGGTGTTGTTGATTGCGTGCGCAAATATCGCCAATCTGGTGCTGGCGCGCGGGCTTGCACGAAACGGTGAGATATCCGTGCGCGTCGCCTTAGGCGCCGCGCGGACCCGCATCGTCAGGCAGATGCTCACGGAAAGCGTTCTGCTCTCGTGCATGGGCGGCGTCGTGGGGGTGGCGATCGCTTACCTGGCTTCGGCAATGATGCTCAGGCTGGCATTCCCGCATGCAGAGTTTTCCCCCATCCGTGCCACCCCGTCGCCGCAGGTGCTGGGGTTTGCATTTGGCGTGTCGTTGCTCACTGGACTACTCTTCGGCATGGCGCCCGCCTGGGCGACCTCTCATGCACAGCCGGCCCATGCGCTGCGTCGATCGAATCGGACGAGCAGCGGCCACGCTTCGCTGCTGCAGCGTTCCTTAGTCGTATTGCAGGCCGGGCTGTCAGTGATTCTGCTGATAGGCGCGGGCCTGTTGGCCAGGAGCCTGATCAATCTGCAGCATCAGAATTTTGGCATCGAGGTGGAGCATCGCGTGGTGGTCCGCCTGAACGCTCAAAATGCCGGGTATACGACAGAACAACTGCAGCCGCTCTACGATCGAATGCGCGCCAGGATGTTGTCTCTGCCAGGCGTGACCAAGGCGGGGATGGCCCTGTTCGCGCCACTCGATGGCGATGACTGGGAGTCTGACGTGGTCGTGGAAGGAAAGCCGCAACCGGGACCTCATGATGACGTTCGCTCGTCATGGGACAGGGTTAGCCCGGAACTCTTCGATGCGATTGGCCAGCACCTGGTGCGCGGCCGCAATATTCTCGCAACCGACACGGCTCACTCACCCGGGATAGCCGTGGTGAACCGCGCGTTCGTGAAACGCTTCTTTCCCCGCGGAGAAGATCCCATCGGACAACACTTTGGCATGGGAGACAGGAAGAGCGCTGCTGACTGGCAGATTGTTGGCGTGGTGGAGAATGCCAAATATCAGTATCCGCATGAAGAGCAGCAACCGATGTTCTTTTTGCCTCTGTTGCAGCGCGCCAAGAGCGACACCAAATCCAGTGACGTGTCGTCGTTGTACATCGGTTCGATCATCCTGGTAACCACCGGACCGATCCCGGGGCTGGAGCACCAGGTGCGTCAAGCCTTGGAGGAAATCAACCCAAACCTCAACGTCAACAACTACGAAACGCTGCAAGGGCAGATCGGCGACCGGCTAAGCCAGGAGAAGTTGGTGGCGCGGTTGACGCTGCTGTTCGGACTGCTGGCGCTCGCGTTAGCGGCAGTGGGACTATACGGCGTAACGGCCTACACGGTTGCGCAACGCGGATCGGAAATTGGGATACGGATGGCGCTGGGAGCGGAACGTGGCGACATCGTGCGCATGGTGTTGCAAGGAGCGATCCTGCAGGCGGGACTTGGGCTGCTCATCGGCGTTCCGGTGGCTCTGCTCTGTGCACGCTATGTGCAGTCGCAGCTATTTGAGGTAACCGGAGGAGACCCGGGCGTCTTAACGGCGGCAATCGCGGCCCTTGCGCTGGCTGCTTGCGCGGCCGCCATCCTTCCGGCAAAGCGAGCGGCGACGATCGACCCTGCTAAGGCCTTGAGGAGTGAATAGGGGTTCATCTCTGCTCACCTGCTGCACGGTCGCCCAAGCAGAGTCAACTGGCGTGGTTCGTCCACGAATCATGCTGCTTGCGAAAAACTCCCTACGTTATTACATTAGTAATAACATCGTAGAGAGGTGCTGCCATGGTTGAACTTAAGGTCCGGAAGTTCGGAAACTCGCTCGGGGTCGTATTGCCCAAGGAAGTGATCAGCCGTCTGCGCACCGCGGATGGCAAAGCTTTGTTCCTGATCGAAGCACCGGATGGAGGCTACCAGCTTACGCCCTACGATCCCAGTTTCGAGAAAAGGATGGCGAAAGCGGAGGACATCATGAACCGCTACCGGAACACGCTGCATGTTCTCGCCAAATGAAGAAGCCAGTCTGGATCGGCGAGCGCGACGCGCTCGTACTGCACAATCGGCTGCTGGCGCTGCACGGCGGAGCTGGAGGTTTACGCGATGGCGGGCTGCTGCAATCGGCCCTGGGCCGCCCCCAACAGCAGTATTCCTATGCCGAGGCCGCTGACATCATCGATATGGCGACGGCCTACACGGCGGGTATCCTGCGCAACCACCCTTCCCTCGATGGCAACAAGCGTACGGGCTTCGTGGTCGGCATCCTGTTTCTCGAGCTCAACGGCTATCGCTTTGTCGCGAGCGAGGAAGATGCCGCACAAGCGGTTCTGCAGCTCGCGGCCGGCACCCTCGATGAAGCGGACTACAGCTCTTTCCTCCGTGGCAATGTGGTGCGCGGAAAGAAATAGAGCACTCCACTCCAGTCTGTCGCCGGGTTTCTCAAACTCGGCCTCTTCCTCAGTTCTGTCCAAGGTAAAGCCGCGCTAAACGCGTTTGGGAAATTGCTCCAATTTCACGTCGAAACGTGCGCGGGTTGAGGGGACATCCATGGCCCTTCATTACCAGAGGAGTCAGTTCCTGGCGGTGGATATGGGATAGCCCTGCCACAGATACTCGAGCGCTTCGGATAGGGTTTGCTGTTTGACGGCGCGATCGGTGTGGCCGGCATTGCGGGCGAAAAGGAACTGGTAGTGGTAGCCCTTAGCGGCGAGGACGCGCGCCATGTTTTCGTTGGCGAGAACCCAGTCGTGAAGGTTGTCGCGCATGTCGTTGGGATTAAGGAGATCGCGGTCTCCGACTTCAAGCCACAGCCGCAGTGGCTTGCGGGGTGAGTGTGGGATGAGGTGCTGGTGGAACTCCCAAGCGCCGTAAGGGAGCTTTGGGTCGGTAGGCCATTGCTGATTGACGTAGGTGCCGGAGTAGGTGAGGACGCGGTGGTAGAGCTCCGGGTGGTACCAGGCCATGATGAGCGCGCAGGAGCCGCCGGAGCTTCCGCCCATGGTGGCGCGGGCCTCGGGGTCGTGGGTGAGCTTGACGTGAACGCGCGACTCAACCGCCGGGAGCACCTCCTGTTCCACGAACTCCGCGTAGCGCCCGGACATGGTGTCGTATTCCAGGCCGCGCTCGCTGCCTTGCGCATCGCCTCCACCGTTGGAAATGGAGATGGCGATCATGGCCGGCACGCGATGCTCGGCGATGAGGTTATCCAGCGTGGTGAAGAGCAGCGGGTCTGGGCCGTCAGCTCCTACGATGAAGGGCGCGGCCGTGCCGGCGAGATACTGCCTGGGGACGTATACAGTCACGCGCCGGCTGTAGGGCGCGGGGTGGCTGGTGGTGACCATGAGCTTGGCAGGGTCGTTCGGATCGGGCTTGCCGAAGGTGCCGGGGTCGCGGGCAATCCCCGGGTAGAACTTGCTGTCGACTGAGTTCAGGACGAACTCGGAGACGGCACCATGGGGTACGTCGGGCCGAGACAGTGTTTCGGGCGCAGGTGTATGGGTTGGGCCCAGGATGAAGTTGCCATCCTGGTCGGCTGGGGGCAAGGCGCCGTCGCTTAGTGGGCTGGCGGCAACAAAGCCGGGCGTGTTGGGTGAACGGGTCGGTGGCACGGCGCGGCTGGGCGTCGAGGGCGGCACTGGCGTTTGCGGGTGTGCCAGAGAGCACGCGAAAAGCAGAACGGCGACAAAGGGAGAACGGCGTAGATGCATGGGATCGCGCTTGAGTCCTCTTCGCCGAAGTATAGCGCTCGGGAGGAATAGGCATCGTGTCGCCGTATCTCCAACATTGGACGGGCTCCGTGCGCTGGTCGTTCAAGGGTCCCCGGATTTCCTTGAACGCGGCACTAGCTGGGAGAAATGATGTGCGGCTTTCTTCGCGGAAAGCCGCATGCAGTTCGGCGGCCCCACAAAACTCCACAGGAAATCCGGGTCCGGTCTACACCCATTGCGAAACCGCTCTAGCCTTTGAGCAGCGTCGTCACGTACGAGGGAGTCAACGGGATACGACGAGCCTGGATGCCGGTAGCGTCGAAGAACGCCGCGGTGACTGCTGGAGGGCAGACGGCATTGGCGCCTTCCGAGCCCCCACCGAAATTTTTGTCGTCTCGCGAGAGAGGGACAATTGTGATTTCGGGCATTTCTTCCATGGTGAGAATTTTGTAGCGATTCCAACTCGTGCTGGTCACTTTTGATTTATCGAAGGTGACTTCTTCTTTCAACGCTTCGCTGAGGCCCATGACGACGCCGCTTTTCATGCAGAGGCCGAACTGGCGTGGGTTGATAATTTTTCCTGGTTCGCCACCGATGGTCATCCTTGCTACATGGATGACGCCCGTGTCCGGAACAACCATAATTTCGGCGATGCCTACCCAATACGCGTTTTCACGAAGCATGACGCACACCCCGCGGCCATTCACGGGAGTGCTTCCCGTTTTTCGCGCCTGCGCGTGAGGTGAAGATCGCGGTTCCCAGCCGGCGGCTTTGGCCGTGGCCTTGAGAATGTTGATCAACCGCTCGTCGGTTGTGTGCTCCAAACGGAATTGAATGGGATCCGTATTTGCCGCAGCTGCCGCTTCGTTGATCAATCCTTCCAGAGCAAAATTTTGCTGCCGCTGTCCCGGCGTGCGCATGATATTGCCACGCAACCCACCCGATGCCGTCTCCGCTCCCAGGTTCGGCATTCCATACGCATCTTCCAGTCTGTTTTGAATTTTGTCATAGACCCATTCCGTAGCGACCCATCCACCTGGTTCCGACGTGCTGCAAGGCATCCCAGCAAGAAGGGCGCCTATAGGGCGCGGATCCATCATGTGGGGTGAGTAAAACAAACTGTGCAAAGCGGTCACGTGGCCACTCGCATCGAGACCCGCCTGGATGTCGGCTACCCAGGCTGGAGAGACACTCGACCACATCATGTCCTCCTGCAAGGTCCATTGGACGCGCACGGGTTTGCGGGTCAATCGCGAGAGAATGACCGCATCGCTTTCTGCGCCGTCGCCGCCGAACGTTGTGCGTCCGTATTGGCCCGAGTGATCCAGCCAGCGAACTACGACTTGCTCGGGTGTGGTTCCCAGCATATACGCGATGCGTGCACGCAGACCCTGTGACTGCGCCGAATGCGTCCACACGGTGGCGCTGCCATCACTGCGAACATCGGCGACAGCGACGAACGGGCCAATTGGCGCGTGCCTCACATAAGGCTGTTCGTAGGACGCAGAAATTGTTTTCGCAGCCTTGGCCAGCGCGGTGGTAACGTCGGCCGCTTTTCCGCGGCTTTCCGAGGGCATGTTCCATTTGTACGCGCGAAGTGTTTTCGTGACATTCTCGCTGCCCGGCAGCCCGGCCCAGTCGGTCCACTTCGTTCCGCCGGCAACGGCGCGCGACGCGCTGATGGCTTCCCACTCATTGGGAGAGACGACGGCGACGAGATTGCCTTTCTTCACGATTTCTGCGGTTGGAAACTGTTTCTTGTCCACTGCGCCAACGGAAATCAGGGTTGAACCAAGCGTCGCGGGGCGAATCATGCGAGCGTGAAGCATTCCGGGTAACGTGAGGTCGCAGCTCCATTGAGTTTTGCCGGTCACTTTGTCGGGAATCCCCGGCACAGGAAAAGACGTCCCCATCACCTTGCACTGATTGAGCGGCCTCATCGGCGGGTTGCCGGTCACCGTGAGACCGTCCAGCCCATCTACGCCGACCCATTTTCCGGGAGCGGCCTTGGCAAGCTCGCCGGTAACCGGAATCTTCAAGTCAAGGCGCTGCCCCTCGACAAGTTGTCCGTAACGGATGTTCTTTCCGCCGCCAGAGACGACGCCATCAACGACACTCAGATTTTCGGCGGGAACACCGAGTTGCGTTGCCGCCAGCCCCAGCAGCGCTTGATAAGTGTACGCGGCGACCTTGCGAACGTTGGCCATTCCGCTCAGGAAACCGGCAGAGTATCCGCCGTCCGGCGTCTTGTCCGTGTCGCCCATGATGAGCGAGATCGTTTCCGGCCGGACGCTCAATTCCTCGGCAATCGCCTGCGTGTAATACCCGCTCATCCCGGTACCCGTCTCGGTCCGGCCGGTGCGCATCAGAATCGTATTGTCGCTTCGGATCTCAAGCCACGACGCCAGCAATGCCGGGTCGAGCTGGTTTGTCTGAAGCGAAGCTTGGCTTGCGGCAATCTGGGCGCGAACTCCCGCTGGAAGGGCGAACGAAACCAATAAAGCGCCGCCCATTTCGACGAAGCCGCGCCGCGTGAGCGTCGTTGTGAATGCCCCCATGCTTGGCGAATCCCCGGACGTTTCTGTTTTCAGGGTCATGGCATTCCCTCCCTTCAGGCCTTCATGGCCGTGGCGGCGCGTTGCACGGCATCGATGATCGCTGCGTAAGTGCCGCAGCGGCACAAATGAGGTGACGGCGGCTTGTTGGTGAATGCATCTTTGATTTGCGCGATGGTTGGATTCGGATTCTTGGCCAGCAATTCCACCGCAACGATCATCATCCCGCTCTGGCAGTAGCCGCACTGCGGGACCTGTTCGTCAATCCACGCCTGCTGTACGGGATGCAGCGTTTTCGCAGCGTCCGCCGCGCTCAACTTCTTCTCTACTGCCCAAACCGCGGGCAATCCTTCAATCGTCGTCACTTGCTTGCCCACGGCGTAAGAAACCGGCGTGATGCATGTGCGAATTTCCTCTCCATCAAGCAGCACGGAACACGAGCCACACTGCGCCATCCCGCATCCCAGCCGAGGACCACTTAATTTCAGTTCATTGCGCAGCACGAAGATCAGAGGCGTTTCCGGCGCCGCGGACACAACTTGCTTCGCGCCGTTCACGGTTAAGGTGAGTTCACTCGCCATATCTTCCCTCCCCGAACAAGACACACCTCTCTACGACATTCCTGTTTGTTGTTCCCGCCGCCCGCTCCACAGGCCGATCGCTGCCTCGCAGTCCAGCCTTAGAGCTCGCTCTCCGTGCCGTTGCGACCAGATACCACGCCGGCCAACACAACGCCCAATCCAGAGTCCACCGTGGCGCCCACCAGTGATGAGCTCCGCCGCTCCAGCCCGGAACCATCAATGCCGTGATGGTGATTGCCAGTGCTATGGCCCAGCTCAGCTTCATTCTTGAGATTCGCAAACCCTGGTGAAGTCCCCAGATTGCGGGCGCCAAAAAGAGAAGCAGGCAAAACCTCGATAGGGACTCGACACGGAATCTCGACCAACAAAACAAACACGGCGAATAGCAAAGTAACGTGCTGGCCCAAAGAGTCCGCCGCGACAACGATCCGACGACAAAACCGCCCGTCCAGGACCAGCCGATCAGAAGGAGTGCCTGGCACAGCAATACCAGGGACCCAGAGCCCAGTGTCAGGGACGACTTCTGGAGAAGCTCGGGGCATCGTATGGTCAGATAACTCCAACTGACAGACAGCGAGAACCCCATAAGGAGAAAGCTGCTTGGAAGGGCCACTCCGAATCCCGCCAGCCACGGCCGCCAACTCTTCCAAAGGATCGCTTCCCCCCGGAAAACCAAGCCGAGCACGCCCAGCAGTCCTTGCCAGGCGTTTTCGTTGCCCTCTAGCAAATCGCCCAGGACGGCTTCGCGCTCGTCGCGCGCCAGCAGCCGGGCAGCAGTCTCGACGACGGACCAGCCGGTGCTCGTCATGAGGCGCTCCTTCTTCGGTTCGCCACCCATGACGCTCCGCGGCTCACGCGCGTCACCGCATCGTAGAAGGCCTTTGCGGCCAACACGCCCTTAGGCGTCACACGAACCATGCGCTTGGCGCGGCCACCCCGTTGGGGCGTGGCATCGCCCATCCACGTTTTCAGCAGACCTTTTGTTTGGAGACGATCGATGGTTGTATAGAGCGCGCCAATGGAGCACTTTCGTCCCGTCGCCGCTTCGATTTCTTCACGAATCGCCGCGCCGTAGGCGTCATCTCCAAGCCCAGCAGCCGCCGTGATCAACAAATATTCGAATTCGCCAAGCATGATTAGAATCACATTGTCATACTAATGCTGCGTCGCGTCAAGGCATTTGCATACGGCTATACGCGGAAGGACCCCCTGGAGTTTCGGGGACATGGGGTTTGAACCCGGGACTCGTGCGCGGCAGTGCGCAGCGCAATGATCCCAGATTTTTGGAGCAAGAAGCGGTCGAACAGCGACCGCTCTGACGACTTCCTTATCGATGAAACTCGCCGGTTAACCAAGTCACTCAGCTCTCAGGGCCAGCTGCCGCGGCCCGACCGATGGCAATGCCGCTTCCCGTCAACACCAATGCCGAGCGGATGAACATCCACCTCAGCCGTCCTTTTTCTTCCCGGCAATTGGTACAGATCGAAGGCAAGGAGCTTTTCATGTTTTTCTCCCAGGAGAAACCACTTCTGCCGGCCACGATGAGACGGCAGCGATCGCGAAACCGCTCGGGAACCAGCACACTCCCTGACCCAACGAATGGCCCATGCTTGACGCATGCCCGGCGCATGCTTGGCGCGTCCCGGAAACCGCCACAACCATATCGCAACGCATAAGTCGCCGCTCATTCTCGGCGTCGCATTTTTATTTCAATAAAGCCTGAACTTTTCTCCGGCAAATCGAACCTATAAAGGTAAGCTCGCTGGCACAAGAGAATGTCTTAAGGGTAAATTGCCTTCCTGCGTCTAGGTTCAATGTACCGCGGCGCCCGCGGATTAAACATCTTGTGGAGCGCACCCGGACTTTACCATGCATGCATCACACGCTGGCGGATCGTCCCCTCATGGAACCGCTCGTTTTCGTTGGAAACCAGCAACCGTAAGAGTGGCGAATGATGACACGAAACCTCAGCATGTCGTTAACTGAGCCCAGGCTGCCCACCCTCGCAGAGATAGAAAGGCGAAGGCGCCAGTTGCTCACCCAGGCCGGCCTTCATTCCCAGCACCAAAAGCTCAGCTCTCTCCAACTAGTCACTTCTCGTTATGTCTCCGGCCGCGCCGCTCCATCCTCTGGTCCGCCATCGATCACCAAGACGAAGAGCTGATGGAAGAAGAAACCGCCCAACCCGAAGTATCCCGCGAGGAGCCGGCTTAGCGCGCTTACCGCGCACTCTTTAGCCATTTCCCGAGCCTACAACGGCAATGGGTGTAGACCGAACCCGGATTTCCTGTGGAGTTACCCCGGTTAGTGCTGCGAACTGTTCGCGGCGGGGAGGATGGTTGAGGTGACGGTCATCAGGTGGTAGTTGCCGTAAGTCGCGAGGAAGCTCCACTTGAAGCGGCCCCCATCGAGGGACGATGCCTTCGAGGAGATGGTCTTGGGCAGCCAAAAAGGCTTGCCGCCCATCATGACTCGCGCATAGTCGATGCGCCAGGACCAGGCGACTGGGAGCCCTGAACCCTGGTCGTGGCGGGGCCGTTGCTGCTCGAGACGGACGATCTGCATAGAGGATGGATCGATAAAGACACGACCCATGGTCTGTTCACGCACGGGACATTGGGCGCCGGCGGGGAGAGGTGACTTGAGGGAGTATTCGAGAACGAGGACGTCGGCGTGGAGAAACAAGATGGTCACGTCGGGGTTGTGGCGCATGTTGCGCAGCAGGCGGTAGTCATAGCAGTCTTTCAACTCTGGCGAGAGAACATTGGGAGCGCGGCTAAACGCCCCGATTAAGATGGCGGGCCCGGTCAGAGACTGACCTTTGGCCGCGGCGTGATGGTCGACATATTTGATCTCCCGGGACTCGATCAGGTCGGCGGTTTTCCCATCGGTGCTGACCCGTTTGAGTCGAAAGATGGAGTCGATGGTGGAATCGATGGTGGAATCCAACTCGCTGTCGTGGACGCCGCTCTTCGCGGGATCGCTATACGCGGTGGTTACGCTGGAGACCACATGCTCATCGGCGAAGACGTTGGGGATGGAGGATAGGTATCCGACAAAGTTGTCCCACACGCGGAGGAGAAGCTCGTCAGTGGCCGGATCGGAAGCTGACCGCGTGACCGATTGCTGTATCGGGGCTTGTAATGGGGGAGCCCGTGGCGGAGTTTGCGACGGCTGAGCCAGCTGGCGATTTGGCTGGCCGCTTGGTTGCGGGGCCGGAGCTTGCGCTGGATAAGGCGGCGTCGCCGAGGCTGCCGGCGTGGGAGGCGTGGAAGGAATGATCTTTGGGATATCTACCTTGCGGGAGAAGGCGGTCAGGCGCTGCTCAGAATCGGTCACCACCTCGCGTATCCGATAGCTGCCAGGCTTCAGTTGAAAGTCCATGCCGACATTCATCCCAGCCTTGAGAAACTCCGGCAACTGTCCATCAGCAACATCTACGTTTGCGTGCCGCTGCTGGGCAATAACCAGATTTTCTTTTTGATCGAAGACGCCAAAAACAAAGGTCAACGTATTGAGATTGTGGTCCCCTTCCTTTTGCAAATGGAGTGATTGGGGGTCCACGTGGGACAACAAGGACAGCTCGTGTGTTTCTCCCTGCCCCTCTGAGACTTTAGCCTCCAGAACAACCGGAAACTGTGCGCTTTCAGTTTTCGAAAGGAGCGTTTCCCGCATCTGCTCCTGCACTTGATCGGCGGTACTGGAAGCTTCTACTTCCTTGGCCCCCGACTTTGCCTCAGCTTCATTCCTGGGCGCGAAATAGCCGCGACGAGCCTGGATGCTATACGCCGGCACCTTCTCGGCCAGCGTGACCTTCAACCGGTGAAATTTGCCGTCCGGTTTAAGGTCCTTGGGAGCGAAGGCCAATATATAGGACCCGGGAGATCCCGCCAACCGCCCAAATCCGGCCTTCAGATCGTTGTTGTTGTGAAAGAATTCGCCGCCGGTGCCTTCAGCAACCTGTGCCAATACATCCCCTGCGACCACTTCCCTGTTTTGGTCCACGCGATGCATCGCTCCTGCTGCCGCTCCTCCTGACGGAATGTATTGCAGGGATGCGTCAACCTGGCGCAAGAGGACCGGCAGCCCTCTTGGGTCGAGCGAACTGATGACCACCTGTAAACGCAACGCCTGGTCGATGATCCGCTCCAATTGAAACTGGTCGTCCGCCAACAGGAAGCCGGGGGAACCAAAAATGACGGTTCGCTGACCGGGCATCTGCGACGTGTACTTCACCACTTGCTCAAGTTCCCGCAGGTTGGAGCGCGCGAGTATTTCAGCCTGGCCCACAACCGTGAACGCTCGACCTAGAAGGAAATTCTTATCTGCAATGAGGGCCTGTGGAGTACAACTTATCGTGCATGGCAAGCAATCGCGCTCCAATCCCTCATGCCACGCCAATCCCCAAGCATCTCCCGTGTTCCAGGGATTGTTGAGATCGAGTTTGCCCGCGGTTCTCGTCATTTCCAGCGCCTGATAGTCGGAGAGGTCCGGGCAATCATGCACACGGGCGAGAGCGCGTGGATTGGCTCGGAGCCTGGACAGGGCTTCATGGATCTGCTTCGGGTCAGAGGTAAAGTCGGAAAGCATTTCCCCGGAAGTGAAGATGGCTACACGGTCCGCCGGTTGGAGATGAGCAGCAAGGTAGTCATCGGCAGCCTGGCGTACCTGGATCAGGTCGGTATCGGAGGTGTACAGGTCGTCAAAGTAGAGAGCCAGAAACCGTCCGGGCAATGCGGGGGAAAGAGATGCGCCGGCTTTCCCTGGCCCATGGGCTACAACCGGAGGCGAAGGTGGTGGCTCAACCGCAGACTCCACCTCAAATTGCGCGATCGGCTGCTCCTTGCCGGAATCGAAGAGCTTGAAGTCCTCCTTCCCAAGGCCCTTAACCGGCTTACCCTGCGCGTCCCGCACGACTACCCGCACCACCACCAGGTTGCTGTTTACCTTTAACCGGGTTGCGGGTAGGTTGCTTGCGGTGGTGTTTGTCTGGACTTGGGCTCTTGCCGGCTTAACGGGAAATACAAAGGCTGCCAACAGCGTCGCCGCGATCGCAAGAGATGGGGCAAGGCGAATCCTGAGGCTGAGCAAGGACTCTACCTCCGACGCGAAAAGTCTAGCATTCTGCAGCAGCGCCCGGCAATGGTAGGACCGATAGAATCCTGGCGCCTTCGTCTTACCCGGATTCTGTGGCTTTGCGCTCGCTGCCTTCTATTTCATACCGGCCGGGCAACCGTCAGAGGTCCAGGAGCAATCAATCCATGCAGCGCTTGCGGCGGCCTGTAAGAGGTATAGGGGGAGTGGTTGCCCAGCTGCCTCTTTTGGACGTCCCACCCAGATCCCGCCCCGGAGACCGGGTTATTTGGCGGACGATAGAACGTCTCCGAGATAATCAATCAAGGGAGTAGACATGAAACAGAGCATGACAGCAGTGTTGATTCTGGCATTCGCAACATCGATTGCTTCCGCACAGGACTGGTACCACGATCGGGACGCACGTTACCAGGGCGACCAGTGGAGGCCCCACGTATTCGCTCAGGTCAGGTCAGATCTTGACCATATCTGGAGTGCTCGAGGCGCGAGCGAAAAAGAAAACGCGCGTCTTGACAGGACCAAGGAGGAGCTCACCAATATGCAGGCCGACCTCGATCAAGGCCGTTTCGACAACGGCCTTCTTAACGACGTCATTGATTCGATCAAAAAATCGGCTAACGATGAGCGGCTGGCGCCCCGCGATCGGGCTGTGTTGAGCGACGATCTCAACCGGCTCCACGATTACCAGCTCAATCACAACCACTGGAACCACTAGTCGCGAATTTGTGTCGACCAGAAAACCCGGATGCCCAAACGCTGCTCGACCGAATTCCTGTGCTTTGCCGCAGTAAATCGAGATAGATTCTACACAGCCATAAATCTATCTCCGACACACTGCGGAAATGGCCCTCTTGTAATTATCCGATTTAGGGCTATTTCCCGTCTTCAAAGATCTCAGGCCGCCAAAAGGGAAGCAAAATGGAGTGTCTTTTACAACGAGCTTTATCGCTGTCGCTGCTCTTTCCGCTGTTCCTGGCGGCGAATCCGTCGATGGCTCTCGAAGTGACGACTACATTGAATCGGCTGACGAGCAACAATACCAGCGCCTCAAGTTCGTTTGCCACACTATCGAATGGTGACATTGCTCCAGGAAATGTGAGTAAGGTTTCTCTCAAGAAAATGCTGCCGCCTAACTTTAATGGAAAGGTCTTAGCTCACTGGATGCCCTGGTGGAAGTGCTCTGAAAGTCCTTGCGATGGCGTTCATGATAAGCGCGATATTCTACGCGTTCACTACTCGACAGAGGATCCAGGCCAGCTCGACAAAATTCTCGAAGACATGATCTCCCGCGGCTACGATGGCATCATGGTCGCCGAAGCCAATTCGGGAGGTGCGAATACCGCGGGCACGGTTGCCATGGCTCGGGAAATGCCGAAGTTTCCCAATTTCTATTTCTCTGTGAGTGAAAATCATTTGGATAAGATTCAATCGGCAGGCGAACAGTTAAATCAGCTCATGACGGATATGTCTTTCGCTGATAGTCATTATTTCAGCCTGCCGAATTACCTGAGAATAGACGGGCGGCCCGTGGTCTATATCTTCGATAATGCCTCGATCGACTGGGCCGGCGCTGCGGCTCAGGCTCCGGGACATCCTCTCTTCATCCTCGACGGCCCCAGTCATGCCTCAGGCAGCGTGGGAGGTTTCTACTGGTTCGGAGGCCTTCCACATAATGCACAAGTTTCAAGCGCCGAGGCACTCAGCAAGCTTCACTCGTTTTATTCCCAGGTCGCGGCAAATCCTGGACGTCTTTATTCAGGGTCTTTCTTCAAAGGATTTGACGATCGGTACGCACCCTGGACCAAGGGACGTGTTGTGGACCAGGCATGCGGTCTAACTTTCGTCAGGTCACTCTCAGCCGTATCCACTTATCTGGGGAGATCGTTTTCCAATCTTCCCTTGTTACAGGTTGCAACCTGGAATGACTACGAAGAGGGCACAGAAGTGGAAACCGGTATTGATAACTGTGCTACGGTCAGCGCCGGCGTTTCCGGTACGGTGGTTAAACCTGTCCCGTCGTTCACCGGCGTAGGATCGGAAGAAACCGTCGATCACTATGAGGTCTATCTTTCCAGAGACGGCAAGAATCTGATGGACGCGGGATCGGTCGCCGTGGGCGGCGCCTCGCTCAACGTAAACACGTTGGGTTTGCCCTCCGGAACTTATAAAGTCTATGTGCAGATGGTCGGAAAATCCCACATTCTGAATCACCTGTCGCCTCAAGCCGAAGTGACAGTAGACGGGGCGTCCATGCCTGGACAATCTTCTGCCTCCTTGCCCGGACGATCTTCTACGGAGATTACAACACCTGCGGTTAACACGGCATCTGTCGACGTGCCTTTAGCGGGTGGCACAGCATCGACTCACATCTCAGTTTCTTCTCCGGCCTACGGATCGAACATTTCAAATCCTGTTACCTTGACAATCTCAACCGATGAACCCTTCGCGGTGGCACGAATTCAAGTTTGGGACCGGGGAGTAAAAATCGTGGATCAGATGAATTCCCCTTCGGTAAATGCGTCGGGTCTTCAGTTAAGCAAGGGAACGCACAATCTCACGATCAATGTGAAAGACGCTTCAATGAAAACGAAAGACTCTGTGACGTTGACCTTTCAGGTGGAGTAAGAACGAAGCGGGCTAGTTTGAAACTGGGGGATAGAATAAGGGTCCAGATCACGCGCTGTCTTGCCATCCGTATTTTCTTTCATTTTGGGAAATTGAGGGTATGTTGTGACGACGAATGCGATCAAGAATGTTCTTCTCTGGTGTGTTGGCCTTAACTACTTGGTTCTGTTCACCTGGTCCGGCGTCTTTATCTTTGCCCATGATTGGATGTTCCGGATGCATAGCCGTTGGTTTAAGCTTTCGGTCGAGACCTTTGACACGGTTCATTATGCGGGTCTTGCTGTTTACAAGATCGGCATTATTTTGCTTAACCTGGTGCCATGGGTCGCACTATGTGCGATTTCGTGACGGAGCCGCCTATGGCATTCTAGCCGATAGCCGTCCAGCTTGATTTCCTAGGTCCATTCCGGTCCCTCGGACAGCCTGGAGACCGGGAGGCAATCCATGGTTTCGATAAAACCAGCGGGCGACTGAAGTTTCGGTAGTTTCGGTGACAGACGGAAGGTTAAAGGGACGGGTCCCCGAATCTCACGGCTTGACGACGAGATGGTCTTGTCCTTCAGGCTCGCTTTGGCTGGTTGAAGTGGGTACGAACGGGGAAAAGGTAACCGGTTCGGGGAGATAGAGGGAGATCGAGGGGGTTTGCACAGCGGCTGGCGCGAATACCCCGACGTTCCTTTGTGAGCGCCAGGCCGGTACCGGTGTCTTGCGGGCCCTTTTCGGGGACGGGCCCTTTTCGGGGACGGACGGAATTTCCCCTTACGAGGGTCGCGTGCGCGCTAGCGCTGATTCGTTAGAGGTTGTTACTTGTATAGATACAATTCGGGGCGGTTTGGTTTAGTGAGAATTGACCTCTCTTTAGTTACATAAGACGGTCATTGGGGCACGAGAAACGGTAATCCATTGCGGCCCTTCGGGTTCGGGGTTCGGCACTTGGTAAAGGTTTGGACGAGGATCGTCTTCCGTGACGACCCCCGGGTGCATGAGTCTGATGATGGAAACGGGGGATTCTGTCAAACCTATCTTCTGGTGAACACCCCCCCCCCGACCTGTCGCCCAATTCTGGGGGGCCTGCTGACCCTTTCGTTTTGCGGCGCGGAGGTGCCTTGAGGGAGGTCCATGCGCTTGACATTATTCAGGACAAGTTTGTCAGGTAAACCACCATCCTGCTTTACAGGTTCATCCAGCGGCCTCGGAAAGAGCTTAAAGTGCAACTTCTGTCACCCTTTCCCGTCACCCTTCTCTTCAAGTGATTGAATACAACGCCTTCGGGCCTGGGTGGAGAGGTGTGCAATGGAGCGGGGAAATTGTGGTAGGCTTTGTTGATCCTCACATGAGGCCATCAATGGCCACCCAACCGGGAGTTGCCGACAGGTTACGGTTCGATGGTTTTGAATTGGATGTCCGTGCCGGCGAACTGCGCAAGCACGGCGTAAGGTTGCGCCTGCGCGGTCAACCCCTCCAAGTGCTCGAGATCCTGTTGGAACGTGCCGGGGATGTTGTGACTCGGGAGGAGCTTCACACCCGGATCTGGCCCGCTGACACATTCGTCAATTTTGACCACAGCCTGCACAACGCAATTTCGCGCATTCGCGAAGTGCTTGGCGATTCGGCGGAGACACCGCGCTACATCGAAACGCTGCCTCGCCGTGGATACCGGTACATCGGTCCGGTAGAGCATCTTGAGAAGCTCCAGTCGGCCGCAGAAACCGCCGGCCGCACCAGTCAACCGGTGTCCCCCGTTACGTTCCCAAAGCACAAGAAGCGGAGTCTCGTCATTGTACTTTGTGCTCTTTTCGCGCTAGGCCTCGTTGCCTGGACAATGCGACAGTACTTCCAGGCGAAAGCTGCCGTTCTACCGATACGCTCCATCGCTGTCCTGCCCCTCGATAATTTGTCCGGCGATCCGTCGGAGGAATTCTTCGCTGACGGCATGACAGACCAGCTGACTACCGACCTGGCTAAAGTCGGCTCGCTGCGCGTCGTCTCCCGAACTTCCGTCATGCAGTACAAGGGCGCGAAGAAGGGCCTGCCGGAAATTGCACGCGAATTGAACGTTGACGCCATCGTTGAGGGGTCGGTCACCCGTTCGGGTCAACGAGTCCGTGTTACCGCCCAACTCGTTCAGGCACGGACAGACCAGCACCTCTGGGCCGAGACGTATGACCGCGATCTCGGCGATATCCTGAAGCTACAAGATGAGGTGGCCCGCTCCATAGCGCAGCAAGTTCGCGCACAACTCTCTCCAACCCAGCAGGGTCAGCTTCGCTCGGCCCAACCAGTGAACGCAGCAGCATACGATGCCTATCTCCGAGGGCGTCTTTACTTTGTCAATGAGTTCACCAAGCCTGACTCACTGAAGAAGGCTCAACATTACTTCGAAGAGTCGCTCCAGAAAGATCCAGATTTCGCTCTGGCTTATGCGGGACTAGCCGACACCTACGTCTACCTGGCGTTTGCAGGAGCCTTGCCAAGAGATCAGGCCTACCGGTTTGCCAAGCAGTCCTTAGCCAAAGCCCTGGAACTGGACGACAGCATCGGTGAAGCCCACGACACGCTGGGTGAGATGAGTTGGGATTTCGACTGGGATCGGGACACTGCCGATCGGGAGTTCAACCGTGCCATCGCCCTGGCGCCGAGCTACAGTTGCGCCCATGAGGACCGCGCCATTTTTCTGGCCGCTACTGGGCGGCGCGCCGAAGCTCTGGCCGAGATCGCAAAGATCGACCAACTTGACTACAGTTTCAGTGCGGCCCATTCCGAATCACAAGCGTATTTTGATCTGCGCGATTACCCTCGCCTGATTGACGCGAGCAAGAGAGCGCTGCTTCTGGATCCACATGATTGGTCTCAGCAGTACAATCTCGGGGTCGGTTACGAAGGTACGGGCAAGCTTCAGGAAGCCATTTCTGAGTACCAGAAGGCGATGGAGATGTCAGGTGGTTCTCCGGGCCCCGCTGTGGCGCTGGCGCACGCCTATGCAGCCGTTGGCAGAAAAGCCGAAGCGGCGAAGATCCTTCATGATTTGGAGCGCAAATTAGAAGGGACCTCTGCTTCGCCATACACCATGGCCACCATATACGCTGCCCTCGGCGAAAACGACAGAGCTTTCGAGTTTCTGGACAAAGCCTACTCAGAGAAGTCTTTAGACATTCCCTCGTCCCTCAAATCTGACTTTCTGCTTGATAGCCTGCGTCCTGATCCCCGTTTCCAAGACCTGCTTCAGCGCATAGGCCTGACGGGCTAGACTCTCAGCGCGGCAACCGGTTGCCTTTGTATCTATCGACTGAAATACAAAGGAAACGTTGGCAGCATTTCTGTCCATGGTTAAAACTGCGGCGCATTTAATACGAGAGTGGGGCGTCAGCCTCGACCTAGACTAATCATCCCGATGCCGCCATTTTCCAAACGTGCGTAAGCTACCGAACAAAGAGGCGAAGGCTTCCGCGGACGCGGCGGAGCGAAGGGCGCAGACCAAGGAGAACGACGCCCAGCTCAACACGGAACCGACCCAGAGCGGAGCACCCGTGTCCCAGGGGTTAGGCGGCGTGCGCCGTACGGCGCAGGCAAGAAAGCAGGAACGGTTCACGGCTTTAATGCACCATCTTATGGGCTTCGCAGGTGGGTTGCATCTTCTTTCGGGTCATTTCCGTCCGATCGAATTCAGGAACTGATCATGGCGCTCGAACAGGCAAGACGAGCGGCAGTGGGTACTGCAATGCGGCCTGCAGGCCGGGTAAATCATCCGGTTTTGTAGGATAGACTCTGGGCTAATTGACGCAGATGGGATCCCCATCCAAAATCGAGATCAGCGGAGATGTCTCCGTCCTGCCGCGGAGCACTGGGCAACGGTACGAAGCGGTGCTTCGCCTCAGCGAAGCCCTCTCCCAGTGCCGCGAACCCGAGGATCTGACAAAGATCCTCTCAGACCAGTTGCGTGAATTCCTCGAGTTCCTACAGTTCTACATCATTGTCTACAAAGAGAACTCCATGGAAGTCGAATGGGCGGTGGTGGGCCGAGAGAAGAGCCTCGTGGCGGCCTACGCGGATGTACCCGTTCAACAGCGGCCATCGTGGCAGGCATACACCACCCAAGAGCCTTTCCACATTCACGACTGGAACACGGATGAAAGAGTACCGGCACGCCTCAAGGAAGGCATTGCCGCTCAAGGGCTTGATGTGGGTCCGCTCGTTTTTGTTCCCCTCACTACGCCGCATCGTCGCCTGGGCGCGTTGGGCATTTCCGGAGCTCCTGGAACCGAATACAGCAGCGATGACATTGGCTTTTTGCGACTCATTGGTCGAGTAGTCGCATTCGCGATTGACGACAATTTCAATCTTCGCCAGGCGGAGGCTGCTCGCACGGAATTACAGCGTCAGAATGAAAAGCTGCAGCGCAGTGAACGAGAGCTGCGCGGTGTTATCGAAACTATTCCATCGATGGCGTGGTCAGCCGGGGCAGACGGCGCGGCTGAATTCTTCAATCGACGCTGGCTGGATTACGCCGGGCTTACGGCGGACCAAGCACAGGGGTGGGGCTGGACAACTGCGGTCCACCCAGACGATTTAAAGGTGCTGGTGGAGTACTGGCAAGGGATGTTGGCTTCTGGCAAGCCGGGTGAGATCGAAGGGCGTCTGCGCCGTTTCGACGGAGTATACCGCTGGTTTCTTTTCCGCGCGACTCCAGCCTTCGACGAAAGCGGAAAAGTTGTCAAATGGTACGGAACGAATACCGATATTGAGGAGCGAAAAAAAGCTGAGCAGATTCTCGCCGTCCAAAACACTCGACTTCAACTGCTTCTCAAGCTTACCAACCAGATCACTTCAAATCTGGAGCTTCGGAAAGTGCTGCGCGCAATCTCGGCCAGTATTCGCGAGCTCATGCATTGTGATTTAGTGCACATCTCATTGCCTGATGCAGCAGCAGGAACATTCCGGGTGCGCGCATTGGATTTCCCGGAAAGCAGAGGCTTTGTTAAGGAAGAATTGCTCATCCCTCCCGCGGGTGTTGTCAAACGAGCACTCGAAAAGCTGGAGCCGGCGGTTAGAAGTACAGCCAGCCGCGAGGATTTTCCTCCCGATTATTACGAGTTGCTGCTCGCTGAGGGGGTTAAGAGTCAATGTGTGATACCTCTCGTGAACCAGGGTCGAGCCGTCGGAGTCCTGGCAATTGCTCGGACCACAGACAATTTGTTCACGCCTGAGGATGTCGACTTCCTCAAAGATGCTTCCGGGCAAATAGCCATTGCCATTGAGAATTCCCTCGCCTATCGCGAAGTTTCCGAACTCAAAGAGAAACTGGCTCAGGAAAAGCTCTATCTCGAATCAGAAATCCGGGGCGACATGGAGTTCGGACAAATCGTGGGGAACAGTCCGGCGCTCAAGCGCGTTCTTCAATTGGTCGAAACCGTTGCGCCCAGTGATTCAACAGTCTTGCTGCTCGGTGAAACGGGAACCGGCAAAGAGTTGATTGCCCGCGCGATTCACGATGGCAGCCGCCGGAAGGATCGCACCTTTGTGAAGCTGAACTGTGCTGCCATTCCGACCGGTCTGCTGGAGAGCGAGCTGTTTGGTCATGAAAAGGGAGCCTTCACGGGCGCGATCATTCAAAAGATCGGCCGGCTGGAACTTGCTGATCAAGGCACCCTGTTCCTGGACGAAGTAGGCGACATTCCGCTTGAAATCCAACCCAAGCTATTGCGGGCATTGCAGGAGCGGGAATTCGAACGGCTGGGAAGCACGCGCACCCGTAAAGTGAATGTTCGGCTTATCGCCGCCACCAACCGCGATCTTGAAAAGATGATGGCTGCGCATGAATTCCGCAGCGACCTGTACTACCGGCTCAACGTGTTTCCGATCCGAATACCGCCGCTGCGGGAGCGCAAGGAAGACATTCCTCTGCTGGTGAGCTATTTCGTTGAGAAATCCGCCAAACAGATGCAGAAGAAGATAGACAGTATTCCCGCGGCTGTGATGAAGGCCCTGAAGACATGGGAGTGGCCTGGAAACATTCGTGAACTGGAGAACCTCGTCGAACGCGCGGTGATTCTCACGCGCGGTAGGTCGCTGCAGGCTCCGTTAGCGGAGCTACGCAAGGTGAAGGTCGATGACGGTGAGCGTACCCCGGCGGATCAAGACAACATTGCCCGCATTGTGAAAGAGACCATAAAAGCGCTACACGCTAACAGCACCGTGGCCGATCAGGATACGAAGAAACAGCGGGACGCGATCGTGCGCGCGGTCACTGAAGCGAAGGGGCGCGTGGGCGGTAGCGATGGAGCCGCCGCGCGCATGGGCATCAATCGCACCACTCTCCTCGCCCGAATGAAAAAACTCGGCATCGATCCCCGGGACTACGCCTGATGCGGTCAGCATAAGTGTCAAAGTTCCATTGACAGTCTCAACTCCTGACGGCCCGATTCCTATTCAGTACTGAAAACAGAAGTACTTATCGCTCCGAGCGTTTGGCATCCGCCTTGCCCTCCTGACCCCTCAGGACAGGTGCGCATGTTGAAGATCTCGCTTGTCGACGGCCGGCACCAACGCAGGTTGATTGTGGAGGGCACACTCGTGACCCCCTGGGCCAGTGAACTCGCAATCGCTTGCCAAAAAGCAAAAGCTGACCTTGACGGCCGCGAGCTCATCGTTGACCTGAGAAGCCTGACAGGAATCGGTCCGGAGGGAGAGAGCGTGCTCTTGCAATTGATGAAGAACAAGATCAAGCTCCAATGCGGTGTCTTTGTGAGGGAGCTTCTGAGACAACTTGTTCGCAGTAGTCAACTGAACCCAGTGGACGCGGTGGATGCTCTAAACGACGCGGATTCATGAGGCTGAGTGTAAAGGCGCTTTGAGATGGAACTGGAGCGACTGTCAACGTCTCGATAACAGCTTTGACACTTTCCTCCTGGTCCCGATGCTCCGTACGCGCCGCCGCCCTATTTTCAATCGCTTACCGGAAGCCGAGAGTTGGCACGCGTATTGCATTCCAGCTAGGGCGGGCGAACCGCCGACAACCATAGGAGGTAGAAATGAGCACCACAACCGAGACGACTCTTCACCGTCCTGACCTGGCAAGCCACGCTGCGCCGAAAGCAAGCGCAGTACTGAATCACGTAGGCGCCAAGAGGTTAGCGGGCAAGGTCGCGGTCATCACTGGCGGCTCGACGGGAATGGGCCTGGCCACAGCAAAGCGCTTCGTACTTGAAGGCGCGGATCACGTCTTTATCACGGGCCGTCGCAAAGACGCGTTGGAATCGGCAGTTGCTGAAATCGGCGAGAACGTGACAGGTATTCCGGGCGATGTCGCCAGTCTGAGGGATCTCGATCGTCTGTACGAATCGGTCGATGGATATGGTCGAAAAATCGACGTAGTCTTCGCGAACGCGGGGATTTCACAACATGCGCCGTTGGGAACTGTCGACGAGAAATTCTTCGACCTTCACTTCGATGCGAACGTGAAGGGGCTGTTTTTCACGGTGCAGAAGGCGCTTCCCCTCTTAAAGGATGGCGCGTCGATCATCCTGAACGCATCGATCGCGACCATCAAGGGCTTCCCGGGTATCAGCGTCTATAGCGCCACCAAGGCAGCTGTCCGGTCCTTCGCACGTACCTGGACCAATGAACTCCGCGAGCGCCATATCCGCGTGAATGCGATTAGCCCGGGCCATATCGATACGCCGATATTCGAAAGCTGGCAAAAGGGAGAGGCGCTCACGAAGATGAAAGAAGAGCTTGCAAAGAACGTTCCGTTGGGACGGCTCGGGGATCCGGACGAAATCGCCAAGGCTGTCGCCTTCCTCGCGTCCGACGAAGCGAGTTACATCTCGGGCATTGAACTCTTCGTCGATGGCGGCGTAGCGCAGATCTGATCTGCCGCGCATTTTCAGTTCCAGATTCATCCTGAGTCGTCTGAGACTTTCGGACAGTTGCGGACGATTTACCCTCAGCACTCAAACAGAGAGGAGACTCCTATGCAAACAGTTCAAGCTGACTACTTCACTGCTTATCACAATGTAAAGCTGACTCGAGACGCCAGCGGTGTGCTGACAGTTCAACTTCACACCAACGGCGGGCCGTGCCTTATGACCGCACAAACTCACACGGAGTTTGTCGAGGCCTTCTACCGTATTTCGCAGGATCGAGCGAACAAGATCGTAATCCTGACGGGCGCAGGCGGAGAGTTCATTACGGATGTCGATTGGTCATCTTTCGGCAACGCCGCCGATCCCGGTGTCTGGAGCCGGATTCACGACGAGGGTGTTCAGGTTTTGGAAAACATAGCCAACATACGCGTGCCGGTCATCGCGGCGATCGAAGGACGAGCGCATATTCACTCCGACTATGCGCTGCTCGCCAATGTGATTGTGGCTGCCGAGGGGGCGACCTTCCAAGATGTGGGCCATTATGCCGCTGGCGTTGCACCCGGTGACGGAATCTTTACCACATGGAGTTATCGCGCGGGAGCGGGACGAGCCGAGGCGTTCCTCCTGAACCCGCAACCCCTGCCCGCACGTACTGCGCAGGAATGGGGAGTCGTTGCCGAAGTTGTGCCGAACAGCAAGGCGCTCGGTCGGGCGCGGGAATTGGCCGAGCTGTACTTGAAGGCTCCGGAAGTGACGCGTCGCAATACACGGGTGCACTTCATTCAACCATTAAAAGAGCGCATTGTGCGGGAAGTCGGCTACGGACTATCGCTCGAAGGAGCGTCTGCAGCCGACCTTGTGAAGTCGATGCAAGCCAACACCGAAGGTCAGGCTTCGACAGCAAAAGTTGCATGAGCACGAAGAATTCATCCGGCCGGCGCCGCGGTTTGACACGCAGCCGGCCGGAGAATTCGGGTCGAAATGCGTTGACGTGATACCTGTCGGGTCGGAGGTGGCGCAGCGGGCGCACCCGATGCTAGCCACCGTCCGCCGCTCAAACTGCACGTGCGGATTCCCCGCATGCAGCTTTCACGAAGACTCCAAGCCACCGAGGGAAATGATGTGCGGCTTTCTTTACGGAAAGCCGCATGCAGTTCGATGGCGCCACCAAGCTCCACAGGAAATCCGGGTTCGGTCTGCACCAATTGCGAAACCGCTGTAGAGGTTGTTACTTGTATAGATACAATTCGGGGTGGTTTGGTTTATGAGAATTGACTTTTAATTAGTCACATAAGACGGTCACTGGGGCATGGGAAACGGTAATCCACTGCGGCCCTTCGGGTTCGGGGTTCGGCACTTGGTAAAGGTCCGGACGAGGATCGTCTTCCGTGACGATCCCCGGGTGCATGAGTCTGATGATGGAAACGGGGGATTCTGTCAAACCTATCTTCTGGTGAACACCCCCCCGTCCTGTTGCCCAATTCTGGGGGGCCTGCTGACCCTTTCGTTTTACGGCGCGGAGGTGCTTAGAGGGAGGTCCATGCGCTTGACATTATTCAGGACACGTTTGTCAGGTAAACCACCATCCTGCTTTACAGGTTCATCCAGCAGGTTAGTATACTCGCGGACCCGATTGCGCCAGTTAATGTTTGCGGCTCGAAACGGGCTTATTTTTAAAGTGCGACTTCCGTCCCCGAAACTGATGCGCTGCAATAGGTATGCTGTCACCGGATTACCCTCTCATGCGAACGTTGACACTCGTACGGCAATGTGAAAGCCTCGTGAAGGAGCCTTATCATGGGAGAGTACGACAAAGTCCGCAAAGAGCTGGGCGAGGACATCTATCTCTGGGGCCAAGGCAGTCAAGGGTTCGACAAAAGGACCTCGTAGGTAATGATCAGCTCCCATGGCTGGGCGAAGCTTCTCGGTAAGACCTATTTCGTGGTCCCACACAACACGACGATCGCATTTCTGGGACCCCAGGGATTCAGTCTGGCCGATCCGGGCTTCGAGAAGGTGGCAACTACCGAGAATCCCACTCCGGCTCGAGCGGGAACCGCGAAAGGCACCGATTCAATAAAGGCGTATGAGAAGTTCGAAACGGGCAGCCTATGTCCAGATTATTACCTCTCGAAATACCAGGGCAGGCATAACAAAGCAAAGAACGAAACGTACGACGACATTAAGGATTTTCTGTCTGATGCAAAGCAGTGGGACCCGAAAAACGATTTCGCTCGTTTTCCGATGGACATTGTCACCATTCGTAATCGCGGAGGAAACCTCTCCAACATAGTTGGTATGGGCGTCACCCTATCCGAGGTACTTACGATGTTGGCCTCTTATAACTATCGCTATGATCAGATCGTCTGTTCTTTTTGTCGTGGCTGCTGGGGTCCACTCACTAAGAGGACTCATCAGAGTGCGGATAACTCGAGTGATCCGAAGATCCACCGTCAGGCTCCTGATCCAGCCCATTTTAATAAGAAGACTTAAGACCAATGCTGCCCGAACCCAGGAGTTAATCCGCAGCTTTATTCCTTCTCTCCGACCTTGCGCTCCAAGCCTCGATGCTTCGCGCGGAAGCAAAAAAGTTCAAGTCCTGGCGCTCCGATGAGATTACGAAATTGCTCTCTGTTGAGGACAAACGGCTCACAACCAGTCACATCATCAATGCGATGGCGCTTCGCGATGAGTATTCGTCCAACCAGTACCACAAGATTTGGCTCATGGCCGATCAACTAGAGATACTTCTGACTATCTGCGGCCTCGGGTTGTTCCTATTAACTCCTCTGGTTTCCTTCTTTTCTCGCCACCCGGACGGCAGCGTTCTTGCGAACCCACAGGCGACGATCGCGCTGTGGGGCATTCAGATGGTGCCCGCGGTGCTGTTCTTTGGCCTGCTTGGCGCTGCATTCAGCGCAGCCCTGTCGCTCATCAACGCTACTGGGGACATAAAAATCCCCGAGCGAGTTGCTAACGGATTCGTGACCAGTTCACGCGCCATATTCGGTGCAGGCGCTGGGCTTGCTGGCTACGCTTTGTACGAGTCCAAGATTCTGGACATCCACGTTGGTGGGAATAGTCCAGCCGGAGCTTTTGCGATTGCATTTCTCTTCGGATTCGCGGGCGAACGTTTGATCGCCCCCGTCCTCGGTTCTTTAGGAGCAAACAAATCCTGACTTAGATTGGGAGAGAGCGTGATCGCCAGGCAGCTAAAATTACTGCAATAGGTAAGCTCTTCCCTTATCTTCCCACATCTTCCTGTCACCGAAACTTCGCCGCGTAAACGGCAGGCCATCTGGCGAGACAGCATAGACCGCATTTATCGCACGGCGCCTGAAAGCGCTGCCGCATCCGCTCCCGCCGGGAAACGAAGCTTGCCGGTGGCGTCGTTCACGGCCAGCCATACGGCCTCGGCCACATCGCTTTCCTTCGTGGTCAGAGCCGGTCGTGCGAACTCCGCGAAGATCGGAGTGGCGAAGTCGGCGTAGGCTTTCGGAATGAGGTCTTCGACGCGAACCTCGGTATTCTGCGTGAACCTCGTCGTCGGAGCGTATCCGGGTTCGACCAGCTTCGCATGAATGTTGAAATGCCCAAGCTCGTGAGCCAGCGAACCGGTGAAGCCCTCGATGGCCTGCTTGCTCGCGGTATAGGCTGACGCCAACGGGAAGGGCGCCAAGGTTGTGCTCGACGTGACGTTGACAATCACACCGGAGCGCCGCTCGCGCATCTGCGGGATCACTGCCTGCGTCATCGCCATAACGCCGAAGGTGTTGGTCTCGAAGACCTTGCGAATGTGCGACAGGGGCGTCGCTTCAAAAGCACCAACGACGCCGATGCCCGCGTTGTTGACGAGCACATCGATCGGACCAGCTGCTTTGATGGCCGCCGCGATGCTCTTTTCATCCGTCACGTCCAACGGCAGGATACGCAGCGCCGGCGAGCGTGGCAGGACGTCCTCACGGGGGGTACGCATGGTTGCGATGACATTCCAGTCTTTCGAGAGGAAATAGCGGGCCGTTTCAAGGCCGTAGCCGGAAGAGGAACCGGTGATCAGGATGGTTTTCATGGTACATCTCCTTTGCTGTTTTCTATGAATCCAATCCTACCCGGACGCTTCCGGACTATCTACAATTGACAGTCCATATTTTATTTGCAATAGTCCAGAAGATGGTTGATCCGCTCTCTGAGGTCATAGGTCTGCTCCGGCCCCGGGCTGTGTTCACCAAGGGCATCAGCGGGGCGGGATGCTGGGGCGTCCGCTACGCGGATTTTGGCCACCCAAGCTTCTGTATCGTGATGGAAGGGTCGTGCCGTCTCGCTGTGGACGGACAAAAAGAATTGACGCTGGAGGCGGAGGACTTCGTATTGCTGCCGACCACGCCGGGCTTCACCATGTCGGGGTTCGAGCCCGTCATTCCGGATTTCATCGATCCGCATGTGGCCGCGCTGGCGGATGGAGAAGTTCGTCACGGGACGCAGAACGGCCCGCCGAGCGTCCGCATCCTGGGCGGTTACTTTATCTTCGACAGCGAAGACTCCGGCCTGCTGGTTTCTCTGTTGCCTGGGCAAGTTCATATTCGCGGTGTCGAACGGCTGTCGATTCTGGTGAAGCTTCTGACCGGCGAGGCAGCGGAACAACGATCGGGACGCGAATTGGTGTTGAGCCGCCTCGTTGAGGTTTTGCTGGTCGAGTCGTTGCGGCTGACACCAACTCCCGACGCCCCCGCAGGACTGTTGCGCGGTTTGGGCGATGTGCGGTTGGCGGAAGCAATCCGGAAGATACACGCCGACCCCGCTCGTTCCTGGACTATGGCTCAACTCGCGAAAGAGGCTGCGCTGTCGCGCTCGGCGTTCTTTGATCGTTTCACCCGCAACGTCGGCATGCCGCCTATGGAATACCTTCTGGGGTGGCGCATGGCCCTCGCAAAAGATCTGCTTCGGCACCACGAGATCGACGTTGCCGATGTAGCCGAGCGCGTTGGGTACGGATCGGCGAGCACGTTTAGTACGGCATTCAGCCGCTATGTAGGCCAGCCGCCCGGACGCTATTCTAAAGCCACCACGGCATCAGCAAAGTAGATTACTCGCGCCCACGCGGGACAGGGACAAGTGCCGCTGTTCGCGGCCTTGCGCAACGCGAAGAAGCACCCACGCCACAGCCCAAGAGTTCGATGACGGAGGCGGCTAGCGCCACATGACGCCACTCGCGGCTGGGCCGTTTCGAATCTCCCCAGCACACCTTCAAACCTGGGGGGAGATAAGGGGACATGATCACAACTGTCCGGTTCGTTGGCTATTGCGCGCCGATAAGTCCACTATTGACGATGGTTTCTGAGGATTCGGGGGGGTCCACGATTTGAAAGAGGCGATACGGTTTTGCGATGCTTTTGGGGGTTGAACGACCTGGAGGAAAGAGGGAGACTGCAGATCTTTCCACTACGCTACACTCCGGGCCGGCAACCGCTCTCTATGGAAGCCTCGCTCTCCCCTTTGTCATCCCGAGCGGACCCGGATTTCCTACTACACGACACCAGAGATGGCCACGTGTGCGGCTTTCATTGAAGAAAGCCGCATGAAGTTCGCTGACCTCGCCAAGCTTGACAGGAAATCCGGGGCAGCCGAGGGATCTGCAGTTCTGCGGACCTTTCCTGGAAATGTTTTCGACAGCGCTCAGTTTTAGTAGAGAGATCTGCGTTGACATGAGCGTAGGCTAGACGCTGTTATCTCCTCATCGCCATCATCCGAAGGAACTCCAACTCGACGCCTCGCTCTACACTTCTCTACAGATTCCGTCTGTCTCCGTCTTCGAGAAAACCCAGATTTCATGCGCCTTGCAGCGACCTATTTTCAGTCCGATCTTACCTGCCATTCTAAGCAGCTGATTCTCTTCGACATCTAACCGGACACTAGTGGGACATGATACCTATCCCCGTCTGCTTTTTCCCCCGCCACAGAGGCCTTCGCCGTGGGGATCGCGCGGCGCTCCGTGCACTGAGCAGGCTTGGACAGGATGTAACCTATAGGTTACAATGAGATTGTGATTGAGATCCGCCGCTATAGGACTGCGGAGGGCAGAGATGTTTTCGGGGAGTGGCTGGCCAAGCTAGCCGATCTAAAGGCACGCGCACGTATAGCCGTGCGGATTGATCGGCTCGCGGGCGGGAACTTTGGAGATTCGAAGTCGATCGGCGAAGGCCTGCACGAATTGCGTATCGACTGGGGGCCTGGATATCGCGTGTACTACGGGAAAATCGAAACGACTTGCGTGCTGCTGTTGTGCGGAGGAGACAAACGCAAACAGTCTGCGGATATCAAGAAAGCGCTGGCGTACTGGAAGGACTACAGGAAAAGGACGGAGATGGAATGAAACGCAAACCTAGTATTTCTCATGATCAGGCTATGGCAAAAGAGCTGCGTGAGAATCCGGAGTTCGCCGTTGAGTATCTCCGTGCGGCGCTCGAGGAAGGAGATGATCCGCAGATTCTGCTGATTGCCCTGCGACGCATCGCTGAATCAAGAGGCGGGGTCGCCAAAGTTGCGAAAGAGGCTGGTATTGAACGGGAGAGCCTTTACCGTGCGCTGTCGGCCAAAGGCAATCCACGACTCTCGACGCTGGTTGCTGTAACCAAGGCGGTAGGGCTGCGGCTTACAGTCGAGGCGGCTCACTAGAGCGGTTACGCAATTACTGTGGTCTCATAAAGGTCGCGAGGAGTGGTCCCGGCCAGCCGGGACCACGAAAGGCGACGTGGCTCCCCCGGATTTCCTGCGCGCGGCACTCACCGAGAGCAATGATGTGCGGCCCTTTTCGAGGACGGACGGAATTTCCCCTTACGAGGGTCGCGTGCGCGCTAGCGCTGACCCAAGACCGAGCGTCTCATCTCCGGATGCTTAGCAAACCCTTCCAACAAAGGTCAAGACGGCCTCGCTGGCATTAGGGGAAATTCCGTCCGTCCCCGAAAAGGGACCGGATGATGGATCTTTCACCTTCCCGGACCGGTCTGCTCGCGCAGACGCTCTGGAGGTCTCCCGGTTCTCGTGCACACTGTTTTCTGACGTGCCTGGATTCTTCGACTACGCCGAGCCCAGCGGCCACTCGCGATCTAACGCGGCGCGCTGATGTTGCCTTCCCATTGACAGAAAAGGGTCGGCACCCGGTTGCATGTTTTCGGAGCTCAATGATCCCGCCCGCCAGCCCTCTGTCTACGCTTCGCTATGACCCCTCGCGAGATCACAGGCAAGACTCGAGGCCAGAATGGAGTCGCTTCTCCTTTTCCGGTCGGAGTAGGGATCGTGATTGCTCATGACCCCCTCCACGGATCCGGACGAGCGGATTTCCCGCATCCGGCTCTTACCTCAGGTAATGACGCCCATGCGGCGCAGTGGATAAGGATGATAGACGCGCGCGGGAGGCAGCCAACGGTCTATCAAACGCTGCATTCTGTCCCAACGGACGTGGCCTTTCTGGCTGCGGCGCGAGAGCGCTTGGTGCCAGAGCAAGCCGGTCCGCAGCCGGAATGCGCTTAACGCGGAGCCGTTCATGGGCACGCCGTAATAGCGGATGTGTCCACCAACAACCGCACGCAACCATTGACCTACTTCCGGGATGGGGTCGTGCATTCGCCGTCTGAGTTCGTCTTTTACTTCGCTCAGCTTCGCTTGCATTCTTTTACGAATCGTCTGCCGCAGCACCGTGTAGTATCCGTTGCTTCTCGTCTTCCCGCAAATATGCGTGAAGCCAAGGAAGGCAAACGTTTCCGGCTTTCCTTCTCCACGCTGCTTCCGGTTTCGAGCCGCGAACCGCCCGAACTCCAGAAGTCGCGTTTTGTCGGGGTGCAGTTCCAAGCTGAACTGTCGAAACCGCTCAGTGAGTTCCGCAAGAAACTGTTTGGCATCCATTTCGCTCTGGAATCCAACCACGATGTCGTCCGCGTACCGCACAACGATTACATCGCCGAGCGCCTGCTTTCGACGCCATGTCTGAACCCACAGATCGAAAACGTAATGGAGATAGATGTTAGCCATCAGTGGCGAAGCACTCCCGCCCTGAGGCGTACCCTCCTCCGTTCGGATTCGTTTCCCATCCTCCAGCACGCCCGCGTTCAACCACTTCTGGATGAGCCGTACGACGCGCCGGTCCGCGATGCGATGCTCGATGAACTTGACGAGCCAGTCGTGCGAAATCGCATCGAAAAAGCTGCGAATGTCCAGATCGAGCACCCAGTTCACTTTCGTCGTTACTAGCCCCGTGTAGAGCGCATCCAGCGCGTTGTGCTGGCTGCGTCCCGGCCGGAACCCGTACGAGAAACCGAGAAAGTCCGTTTCATAGATGGCGTTCAACACCTCAACCGCTGCGCGTTGGACGATCTTATCCTCCAGCGCTGTGACGCCGAGCGGCCTCAGCCGCCCGTCGGTCTTGGGGATGTACACCCTACGCACCGGCTTAGCCCTGTACGCCCCTCGCTTCAGCCTATGGGAGAGTTCATGGAGGTTATCCTCAAGATCCTCTCCGTAGTGCCGCCACGTCTCACCGTCCACACCAGGCGCAGCTTCTCTCTTCAAACTGAGATAGGCCATGCGCAGTGTTTCCAGCGCGTAGACTTGGTGAAAGAGCGCGGTGAACCGCATCTCCTTATCTTTCTTTGCTGCCTGTCGTATCCGCTCCAGCGCGCTGGGCGCGTCGCTCCGGCTAGGTGTCCGGGACGCGTTTTGCTGTTGCGGATTTCCTTTGGTCAAACCTCTTCCCTCCATCCTCTCCGCCGCCGGCGGCCCGGCTTTGTTCGAGGACTTCATCAGGTAGTACAGGTTTGTCCGACTTCCCACGCTCGTCCATCATCGGCGTACGTCCTTAGACTTCCCGATGCGTCCCAAGCCATCTTCCGACTTTGGGAGAACGCGGGATCTCCCGGTTCCCGTGCGAGGTGCTTCGGTGCGTGCTCGGGGTCTGCGACCGCGCGGAACTCGGCAACGCCTCGCGATAACGGCGCGTCCGATGTTGCCTTCCGCCTACCCTAAAAGCGTCGGCGTTCCGGAGTGTGAAAGTTTCGCGGCTGAATACCCGGCCCGCACGTTCCCCTGTCAACGCTTCGACGTTGCCCTCACGAACAACTCCGCATGACTCGGGGCCAGTGTGGATCGCTAATCTTTCACTGTGTGACTCTTTCATTCACTACACCTCGCCGGTTTAGCCGGCGCACTAGGGCTCTTACATCCCCTACAATGTGCCGGTTTATCCCGGCGCTCTCCGTCCCCGAAAAGGGACCGGGGCTGGTTTGAGACCTGCTCCTGAAAGCCGATCCCGAGGGGCCTACCCTCATCTTCTACGCAGCTTTACAACACGGATTTCATTTCACCGTCGACTCCTTCCGTGCTTCTGCAGCACACATCGTGTCGCCGTATCTCCTCCACGCAAAAGTGCGATTCGAACCGGCAAGTAATAGTTAATGGTAAGATCCCTGACACGGATCGGAGAGCGATATGATAGCGACTTGGCTTGGCACGATCGTTGGGGTAATAAGCATTGCCTTTGGTATCTATGAGCGTCGCCAACGCATAAGGGTGGAATCGGTCGTGAGAGATACACTTCGGCGTTTGGCAGGGGAAATGAGGGTCGTGCATTCGAATGCCAAGTGGGTCGACAGCCACCTTCGAAAGGTTGGTCATTCATTTGCCGGCCCCAATCCGGACTTAGATCGCATTAAAGTAGCAACCTTTGATGCCGCCCGTGACGCCGCTGCGTGCGCGAGACAATTGGGACTTGTTCACTCACAAATTAGGGGGATTCAACAATCGCTTTTTAAAGACACTGAAGAAACGCTCCCGGAAATAAAAGCTGATGACGTCAGAGCTGCGGAACTAATGTTGCCTACTTCTTCGCCAACTCCTTCAGTTCCGCCGCCATCTTCTTCAAATCCTCAAAATCCCCAATGATCTCAATCCGCGCCGCTATCCTGTGCAGGTTCGTCTAAGAGGAGATCCGCACTCCTGTAGGGAATGTGATAAGCTTGGCCGCCATGAAATACTATCTCTACATCTCCGACGCCAAAGTCGATATGCTACTGCCACAGGTTCCCCATGAGATAAAGAAAAAGACCGCGACGGAGATGGGGTTCGATCTAAAAGTATTGAAGATGAATAGAAAAACAGAGACTGAGTCTGACGAAAACCGCATCACGCGATTGGAAACGGTGTTATCTTTCATTCGGGAATATGGAAAGGTGGGGTCAATTGACGAGCCGGATGACTTCATTGATGACACAGAGCTTATGCCTTTTGACTCCGTTGAACCTCTTGTATATTTCACGGGAACTACTAAGCGGAGCGTATTCGCACTCGCCGGATCAACGCATCACCTTTTGGGGAGCAATAGTAATTCGTCAACTGTATCCAAATCGTTGCTTTCCAGTATTATCCATTGGCTGAACGAACGAGATCGTACAAATGGAGAACCTGACAAGTTCTCAAATCATGCCCTTGGCAGCATATGCGCCATGGCGCTCGACTCCAACACAGGTGGAGTGCCCAAACAACGCCTTGAATTCTTCGCGAAGCGGTTGCTATTCGACTCAGAATACAATTACATGTACGCAGAGAAAAAGATTCGCGTGCTTCTCGCGACACCTTTATATGTCGCAATGACGGATTGAATAGCTCAGCGTTTTGATAAATCCTTGAGGGTGGCTCCAGCTTCTTCAAGTCCTCGAAGTCCCCAATAACCTCGATCCGTGCCTTCATCTTATGCAGGTTCGGCGCTGGGTTTGGGGTCTCGCCTGATTCATGCAACGCCTTCTCAAGCTCCTTCTGGCTGACCGCCGGGCCGAATTTGATGATGTAGTGTTCGATCATACGTTCGAACGCCCCATGCCGGTGATGGATGAATACGATCTGTTGCTGGCCAACACGACGGGGGGCATCCAGTGAAGAACCAGACCCAAGCCCTGGAACATGCCAGCATTCGGCAGTACTGCAAAGCGACTCGACTGCCTACCGTGGGCGCCAACTTTCAATCGCTGGCCGAGCAGGCGGTGAAGGAGAACCACAGCCACACCCGCTATCTGGAAGCGCTGCTGTCCATCGAGTGCGAAGAGCGCGACCGGCACGCGATCGACAACCGCATTCGCGACGCGCACCTGCCGCGCTTGGAGACGCTGGAAGAGTTTGATTTCGCGCAAGCCCAGCAGATCTCGGCGGCACGCATACGCGAGTTGGTTGAAGGCGGCTATATCGAACGCAAGGAACCGATTGTATTGATCGGCGAGTGCGGCACGGGAAAGACCCATCTGGCCATCGGCTTGTGCCTGGCTGCTTGCCGGCAGAAGCGGCGCGTCCGCTTCACGACGGCGGCGGCTCTGGTCAACGAGTTGGTGGAAGCCAAGCAGAACAACCAGGTGCGCAAGCTAATGATGCGTTGGCAGAAGTACGAGCTGATCGCGCTGGACGAAGTCGGATACGTGCCTCTGGCGGACATCGGCGCGGAGTTCCTCTTCCAGGTGATCTCGGAGCGGGCTGAGCGGGCGGCCATCATCGTCACCACCAACTTACCCTTCTCGGAATGGACGACCGTGTTTCCTCATCCCCGGCTCTGTAAAGCGGTGTTGGACCGGATCACGGATCGAGCCCATATCATCGAAACCGGAACCGAATCCTTCCGCTTCCGGCGCACGTTTGAAAGGAGCAAAAAGCATTGAGCGGCAAGCTTTAAACGCACAACCAGAGGCCGTGGAAATGACGCTGCCGCGATTCCCACATTACACACGGCCACGACGACGAGAAAGAATATCTCTCAAAACCCATGAAGCAAAACCGGAACAATGATGCACAATACCACTACCCAGGTGGGCCAAATTAGATGATCAAAGTGGGCCACGCCGGATGAGCGAACTCAGTCTGGCCCTTCAATGTGTGTCCCTTCAATGTGATAGTCCGCCTTCGTGGTCGCTTCAGTGCCGAATGAAATCTGATAGCTCTATCGGGAAACTTGTCTCGTTCCTGCCTAGTCATAACCCCAATGCGACGGCAAGTCTCTATGAGGTCGCTTTCTCGAAATATTGTCCCAGTGACATTGCGGCGTCGTAGAAGAGTCATAAGGTTTTTGCTTATCCGATTGCCGCGAAGGTAACTGAAATATTCCCATCCTAAAATATCAGCGGGTTGAACCGCCGGCAGTTTTTTGGGAACCCTAAATGGAGTGGGCAATCCATCTCGCTTGGCGATTTGCTCCAAATCGCCGAAGTGCAGCGCCCCTTCTTCCACAAAGAGAAGTAGGCGATCTTCCGGGCTGAAAACCTGTTCCTGCCAAGATCGGAGCTGCTTTGTGATCTCCCGTACCACGAGTGCGTAAGGTGCTCCCAGAATCTCTTCGAGGACATAGACCTCATTCACCTTTCGATAATCGTCCATGGCAACGCCACTAGCAAAAGCAGCAACCGTGTGGGAGCGAATGATATTTCTCAGCGATGAAAGAATCTGCTCCTTTTTTAACGCAGAGCGCCTTTGGTGCGAAAAGTCGGTCATGTGGAACGCTTCCCCAAGCCCATACTTGGCAAGAGCGGCTTTCCATAGTGGTCCAAACCTTAGCCACTGACTTTCAGTAGCCACGAAGCCAGCTACGACCACGTACGGCTGGTCCTTGGGGTGTCCACTGTCATCTAGGTAGAGTGAATATTCCGTCATCACGACAATCCAGGCGGAGCCAGCATCATGGTTGAGTGACAGTCCAATACACAGGTGTCGAAGGAGCGAACACGCCCGAACTTTTGTCAGAAAACTGCCCGTCTGTCACGGGCTCTCGTCACGGGCTTTCTGTAGTGACACCGCCCGGCTTCACCCGAGCCAGGTGTATGCGGCAACTCGATACTGCCGCGCATGCAGTTTCATTGCCATTGAATGCAAATGCGCAAGTCCAACGACAAAGAGGCCCACTCGATGATCCTGCATCGCCTCATCGATATTCTGAAGCATTTTCTGCTCTCGGTTCTCCTGAACGTCAAGTGGCCCATACTCCATCAGCGGGGGCGCGTCGGGGCATGGCCCAAGCGTTCCATCGTGACCGGGAAACGTAATTGGCGCGTTAACAAAAGTCGTGTGCTCTGGCTGTCCTGATGTTCCAACGTCGCGATACTCCATTCTCCCCTCTGCGAACCTCGACGCATAGGATGCCGGTCTGTCGTGGGTCCATTCCTCTAGGAGAACGGTTGCACTATAGCCGCCGGCCAAGAAAGAGAGCCGCTCTTTGAACTCCTCGTTCTGGCCGTGGCCCGCATCTTGTAATCCGTGGGCGACACCGAGAAGCACAACCCGTCGTGATTCCGATTCAGCCTGTAGTTCGTTCTGCAAGGCTTCTATTTTGGCCTCATGCTCCTTTCGCATGGCATTGAATTCCGCCACATCGAAGGATCGCAACCATTCCCCTTGTTGTACGAGAAGGTCAATTCTTCTCTGCACAAGCGCGGCGACGCCGGTCAGCGGTTGGCTCATCGTAGGATCTCCCTGATGACAGTCCCCGAAACTTCCCGCGACTAGCTGCAGCAGTGGCTGATTCGTTCCAAGCCGCGGTATCGTCCCGTCCCGTCTCCGGGTTTTCCCCGTCTGTTAGTTCGACCGTGCAACCCGGCGCAAGGAACGGTAAGCGTGTCGTCCCCGGCATTCACCGTCAGAGCCTGTATTCATCTTTGAGTTGCCGGAGGTCTTTTTCGAATCGGTCAGCCATGGCGTATGTATAGATACGTGTTATGTCGCCATTGTTCTGAAATTCGACAATCTTCCGCAAATCGCTTTTCCGCTGCTTCCATGTGAGACCGTCTGTAAAAAACAGCAAGGCAGTGTCGGGCCGCTTAGCCGCGATTATCGTGCGGATGTCACCGAGAATATCGGTCATTTTCGAGCCCGTTGCGCCGTAGCCTTTCGACTCGATCAGGATACGGGCTGCGGCCTTCGACGGAATGGCAAAATCACACTTCGCATCCTGGCCCCGCGGACCTTTGAATGTGCAGCGTAACTGAAACTTTTCCCCGAACACTTTCTTAACGACAGCTTCGGCGAAGTCCTCCACGTCGCGACCCCGGCGTTGTCCCGAGATTGCGCTCCCGCGTCCGCTCCGAAGTCGTTCAACAAGCACATCACTCCAATGGGATTTGCGGTTTGCTTCCACGGCCATGGCTTCCAGGAGACCGGTGGAAAAAATGTCCTCGATGAAGGCATCCCGGTTGGAACGATAGCTTTTTACCCCGATCCCAGCGTCTCCTCGAATGCCCCTAAGGACCGAAACAAACTGATCTTTCGAGACGCCGAGGAACAGGCGGCATATCAAGATGCCGTCGTCGAAATTTCCGTTAAGCAGAGCCTTCACATCATCGATTGTGTAAACCTTCTTGACCGGCAGGGCTCGCAGCCGCTCTATAACGCGGCGTGCCGTATCATCCTCCCACTCAACCGTGAGGGGGCGCAGGCTGTCTAGTATGTCGTCAAGCTTCTGGACGATGACTTCCATTCAGCGCCCCACGATTAAGTATTCGTGCACTGACGCACGTTCTACGCCTCCGTGAGTTCCGAAATGATATCGGTGAGGTTTCTCGTAGGCGATCACGGTCGTTTTATAGCGTCGGAGCAAACCTTCGAGAATCTCCCTATTAGGAAAGCCGTTTGAACTGTAAGAGAGAACAATAATGCTTTCGCGATACAGTTGGAAAAGACGATTAAAGGCTTCGGTCGCCGTCTTTCGATAGCTAAATGGCGTATACGGCTTTTCGATCTTCTTAACCCGCGTATTCTCCATGATCCGAAGGCCCTTCCAGTAACAGGAGAGACCCTCAAGGAAGTGGTACCGCTTCATGTAACAGTTGTCGTCGGAACGCGGCACATACGGGGGATCCAAATAGACGAGGTCGACACCCTTCGGTTTGATGCTAAACACGTCAGCGTGTCTAACCGTGTGCCGCCGGCCATTATCGAACACAACCCGATTGAAAGCTTCGACCTGTTCAAGAAAATGTTCTTCGATGGAGAGGCGTAAATCGCGGCGACCGTCATCATAGCGCGAAAGGTCGCCCGAAACAGTAAAAACCCCTCGAGGTTGCTTCTTCAGGCAGGAGCGAATCAGAGCAGAGCGTGCAAGAGCACGCTGGTGAGGATGATCCAGCGTCTCAACATTGGCGGAAACCCGATCAAGAAACCGCAAATCTTCAGGGGTGTAAAAGATTTGGTCAAAGGTCTGCTCGATGAAGTGGGGGCCTTTGCGCCGGGTAGCGAGAAGAGATTTCAGGGCGGCGCTATCCAAGCGGTGCTTGCTGTTGGCAACTGTGGCCGCTGCCACTACGGCGGGGAAGTTCAGGAAATCGGAGGCCATTACGCTCTTACCCATGGCCTTTAGCAGATAGGCAACGCAACCGCTCCCAACGAACGGGTCTGCTGCCGTATCAAAATCCAAGCCGCGTAAAACGCCATGGATCCAGGGCAGGAGTCGATTTTTCGATCCCATGTAGCGAAGTTCCGGATACTCAGCCGCGCGTTCTGGTAGGGGAATGTGAGTGAAATCTTCCCGGCTGTAGACGAGGTTTATCGCTGGGTTCAAGGCATCGAGAATGGGAGCAAACGGGAGCGTGGGTTGACCTGAGATCACGTTAATCCTTAATTACCTCGCAGTTTTACCGCGTGGAGCGCGACAAGACGCGGTCGGCTGCAAAGCACTCTGCAACGGGAGCCGCTCAAACTGTTTAACCCTTCTTCTCGATCCATGGCGAAAGCAACTGAGAACCGAACCCTACCACTCGCTGCTCTTTACATAATGGCAGGCGGTCGCCGACGGTGCCAACATTTGAACCAACTTGAGCAAGATGAGTACCGCAATGGCTTGTGTTTACCAAGATGGGCAGAGGAAAACGAGGGCCGAATTTGGGACGAATACGGGGAGTTTCGGGGGAGGGGACGTTTCGCCAGAAACGCAATACTCCGAACTTGCCCAACCGCAACAAATCCTGGTCGCCTGTGATGATGAACTCCGACCCCACCGCCTGCGCGCATTCCAAAATGCAATTATCCGGCGGATCGCTCACCACGTTCACGCTCTCCGTTGGAGTGACACGCCGAGTCGCCGCCTCGATATACTGCCGCGCCTGGGCGACGCGTTCCTCTGCAGCTCGAATTTGTGGCGCATTATCCACAGCGTCTGTTGCAGGATTTCTTCGGATATGGCGATGTCCGCCCGGCCATCGGGTCAATTGGGGCGACAGCATACACCTAATAACAGTAATTCCGAGGATGCCGGATGCGCCTCCGAATTGGTTGCAGGTGGCGGTAAAAGGGGAATTGGTATCCCGTCATATCCCGTCACCGTATTGCCCTCCTTTTCGCTGCCTGCCCACCGCTCTTTGCCGCCCAGATCCCGGCCGCCACCATGCTCCCTGACGCGACCAATGCGCCCACCCCCGCACCTGCGTTGCCACCTCTCGCCCGAGATCCACTTCGACGACACCGTGACCCTCCGCCTCCGCGCGCCCAGCGCGCAGAAAGTCGACCCCGTCCTCGAGGGTACAGTCACGCCCATGCAGCAGGATGCGGACGGTCTGCGGACCGCTCTTCATCGCCTGGGCAGCGGAATTCTACCCCTCGAAGCGGTCACAGCCGGGTGCAATCAGCAAGACCTTCCCGTGCTGATCATCGCGGCAGGCCTGAGGGAAAATACCACATCGAGCACTGCGGCTGGCAGTAGCTTCCACCGGTCTCCGTATGACGACGGCGTGTCCCCGTCCACCGTCTTAATGCCCGCCACCAGGATCCTGCATGCGAATAGGGCGACAGCATACCGGCTGCAGCAACTTCAATTGCTCGACCAGTCTGCGCACGTTTTGTTTCCTCAATATAACGAAAACGTGCGCGGGATTAGAGTGCCCCGGGTAAACTAGCCCTCATGGTCAGCTTGTTCTTGAGGATACCTGCTCGTGGAGAAGAGGTTTCCATCATTGCCGCAGCCCACATAGAAACCATCGCTAATCAGGGCTCTGTCTGGCTTGGCGCCATAGGTCGGAGATTGTCACCCCAAAACCGCGAGAAGCTTAGAAATCAAGGCGAATATCTATACTTAGTTCAATGGCTGGGCGGGCAATGTCAGGCATACAAAGGCACAATCGCGGACATTGCGGACAGCTTGCCCCCCGAAGAACGGAACCTAGCGCCCGCATATTACGGAATCCAAAACGTGTTCGCTCAGGCCAAAACGTGGGTTAAGCTCACTTCCCTCGAGCAGATCAAGGCAGAGGAAGTGGCGACGCTTTCCGTGCTTAGCACTGGTACTCGTGTCCCTAAGCTCGTCCGCAGCATGACCTCTCTTGCAATCGTTGTCCGTGATGTGGAATAAGGGATAGTCCGGGAGCAATACGGCGGCTGGATTCGACAAGGTAATGCGGTGACAGCATACGAGTGTGTCGGAGATAAGAATTTGTCATTCGGGCAGTCCTCAAGGGTCCGGTCGGCGTACCGTAACCCATGGAGCGTGTGAACCCAAAACCCTTCGCAGTTGAAAATATGAATCGTTTGTGCACGCAGCGTGCGGAAGCCAAAGCCGGATACTTCCCTCACATAATCGTTTGCGGGAATTGTGGAGAGGTGATCCAGAACCAGATTGAGGCTGGCGTGTGTCCAGCCATGGAATTTGCGAACACCGTCGACGGTGAACACTGATCTCTCCTTACAGGCTCACAACGGGAGATAAGGGAACATGATACACTATCCCCGACCCGGAATCCCATGCTCACGATCCGCCTTAAAGCCGCTCCAACCGCGTCTGCGAATCCCCGAACTGCTCCAACTTCACCCCGAAGCGATCCATCAGCGACAAGTACAAACTGCACATCTTACGATTATCTTCGCTGTCCTTGAGATAATTCAGGGTACGCCCCGTTTGTAACGTCCCGCCAAGCCCCCCGGCCAGCACCAGCGGCAGGCGGAAGTTGTCGTGTTTGCGGCCGATCCACATATTGGATAGGAACATCAGGCAGGTGTTGTCGAGAACCGTGCCGTTTCCTTCCTTCATGCTGTCCAACTTAGACGCCAGGTAGGCGTACTGCTCGACATGGAAACGAGAGATGCGCTCGTAGCCATCGGAATTGTTGTTGTGCGAAGCGGAATGGTGCCCCTCCTTCACATCGAGGAAGGGATAATACATGGCCGACAGATCACGAGAGATGATCAACGAGGCGACGCGCGTCTTGTTGGTTTGGAACGCAATGGCAATGATGTCGCACATCAGGCGGGCGTGATCGCGTAAGTCTTCCGGCAGTCCGTTGGCCGGCCGTTCCATGGTGGCGGCGACGGTGTTTTTGGCTTTCGCTGCGTCCTCGGCATCGGTCTTGTCTTTGCGCATGCCCTCTACGCGCTTTTCCACTTCGCGCACGCTGGTCAGGTATTCATCGAGCTTGCCTTGGTCGCTCGCACTTACGCACTTGGAAAGATCCTGGGCGCGATCCTTGACGCGGTCCAGAATGCTGAGGTTCTGCAGGCTGCCACGGTTGTCAAACAGGTTGTCCCAGGCGAGCGATGGGTACACTTCTACCGGGACGGGCGATTCCGGACTTTGCCAGGAGAGGTGGGAACTGTAGGCCAGGGAAAAGTTCGACTCGTGGTAACCGGTCATGGGCTGCTCGCAGGCCAGCACGATGCTGGATTGCGGCGTGTCTTCGCCCACGCGGTTGGCAATCATCTGATCGATGCTGATGCCGGAGTGGATGATGGCGCCTTTCGAAATGTGCGCGCCGGATAAAAGACTGCCGGTCTGGGCGGGATGAATTCCCTGCCCCGTGAGCGCCTGGACGTAGAGACCGTCAATCACGTTGATCTTCTCTTTGAGCGGCTCCAGGGGCGACAGCGTCTTGCTGAGTTTCATGTCCGCGCCCTGGCCCTCGGCGCTCCAGTGATCCTCGTTAATGCCATTACCCAGGAAGACGATGCCAAAACGCTTGGGGAAGGCGGACGGCGGTGGGACATCCGCTAAGGCGTGCAGCGACTCAAGCCAGGGCAACGCCACGGTGCAACCGGCTCCGCGGAGTACGGCGCGGCGGGAAACGGGAAGTGCGAATTTCTTTAGTCGAGACATGCTAGTTCACCTTTCTGGATGCTATCTGAGTCGGATGCGGCGCTTGGTATTCGTTTATTCCGGAACTGCGGGCTCATGACGATGGTTTCCACCAGCGAATCAAAACCATCGCCTTGCGCGGCAAGATTGGTCTGCATGGTATCCACCAGCGCTTCGTCGGAGAGTTGCAGCGTCCGATTGAGCGAGTAACTGAGCAGCTTGCGGCAAAGGTTGTTGATGAATTGGTCCTGGCGATGATCGCGGATAAAATCGCGCAAACCTTCAAAGCCAACGCCGTTGATGCCGCCGGGATAGGTGACGGCGGTATCGACGGGCCGCCCGGCCAGGTCTTTGGTGCGCACATCGCCGATGGGTCCATAGCCTTCATAGGCCAGGCCAAACGAATCAAAACGCTGCATGGCAGGCGGCGCAGAAGGGATTCGCCCGATGCTGGGCCAGCATTTCGCGTATGGGAAGATCGGTCTTCGACTCATCGCTCGGCAGCTCGGGAACCACCGGCGGCGGCGGAGGAACGCGGATGCCTAATACCTTTTGCACCACCCAATTGCCACGCTTCACCGGGCTGGTGCGGAGTCCGGGTGAGTTCTGGGTCATAAATACCGACATGGGCAGCAGACCACCCCGTCCATATTGCCCGGCATTGTCCACGCGAACCCAGTGGTTCGACGTCGCCCTCGACTCCCGGTATGCCGTAGTGTTTGGCCAGCACCGGATTCACGAAGGTGTAGTTGCCATAGAGAAGGTCGAGCACGGAACGATTGTTCTGAATGGTGTCTTCGACGTAGCGGATGGGTTCCTGGAACATGGCTTCGCGCAGATCGTTGTTGAACTGGGGAAAGCGCTGACGATCGACCGCGTTGTTGGTTTCAAACAGACGGAAGGCGAGCCAGTTGCCGGTGAACTCCGTGGCCAGGCCGCGCACGCGGGAATCTTTCATCATGCGGCGAGCCTGCGCCAGCAGAACTGCCGGTTTTTGCAGGTCGTTGGCTGCCGCGTGCCGCAACAACTCTTCATCGGGCATGCTGGCCCAGAGGAAGTAGCTCAGGCGGCTCGCCAGCGCGTAGCTGGATAAGGGCTCGGCGGGGACAGCGGTCGAGGTTTGAAGGACTACGGCATGGGACCTGGCTCCTGAAGAAGAGGCCGTTTGAGGCTCCGTCATATCCAGACGGTAGAGGAAGTCCGGCTCCATCAGCACGCTGGTGATCGCATCGCGGAGGGCCTCTTCGTGGGATAACTGATTTTGGGTTCGATCCTGGTGATAATAGGCGAGCAAATCAGCGCGTTCCGCATGGGTGAGGGGCCGCCGGTAGGCACGCGCGGCAAATTGGAGCAGAGCTTCCAATTGCCTCGGTTCCGCCTCTGCCCGCTCCTTTTCCAGGCTGCGGAGGGTGGCGTTCATCTGGTCGAAATGATCGCGAATCGCCTCGGCAGCTACGGGGTCGTTGGTTGGATCCGCCGCAGCCTTGGCCAGGTAGACGTCTCGCATCTTGAAGATGACTGCCGTATCGGTAACGGCGTGATCGGTCGGGCGCTCTGAGCCGGATTCGTCGCCTTTCCCAAAAACTTCTCCGCTCTGATTGAAGTAGTACTGGGTCCAGGTACGCGCGGAAAAATCCGCAATGTAATCGAACTCGTTCCAAAGACGATCCAGCTCCTTTTTTCCGTTGTCATCGAGGATGAGCTGCATCAGGGGAAGATCGTCGCGGTAATAGCCCATGATGTTGTGATAGCCGGCGCTCAGCAGGCGGCCTTTGTCCTCCGAGTCGTCGGGGAAATAACGGCCGCGTTCTGACACGTAAAACGCATCCGGGAAAACCGAAGCGAAGCGGGAAAATGCGGCCTCATAGCGGGCGCGCTGGGCGGCGGGAACGATCAGGTCGGTATCGTTGGCGCGGGCCTTGGCCGAGAGAGCGGCCCAACGGGGCGCGGCTTCCTCGTGAAGATCAGGATATTTAGGAATCTCCGGAACCACGGGCGGCGGATCGGTGTCGTTCCGCAGATCCTTGGGATCGCTGTCACGCCGGTGCTCGGCAAACTCCTTCAGCTTCCAGTTCAGAAGAGGCTCGGATTGCGCGGGCAAACCCGCCACGACCGGCGCGGCAAACTGCATCGCGGTGTGGGCGCGAATTTTCACCACGAAATCACGCATTTCCGTGCATTTTGCGCGCAGCGCCCCCGGTCTGAGCCGCCGTCGGGAGGGGGCAGGGCCAGCCACATTTTCTGCAGCTTGAGAACCGGGCCCACCGCATTCTGATCGTGCAGGATCTGCCACACCATGGGCAGGTATTTGGGGCTCACCTTTGCATCCACCGCGGTGGTGGCCAGGGTGGCATGGGGTTTCTTGAGGGCGACTCGATATTTGTAGCGCCAGGCGGCCTCGAAATAATCCGCGTAGTCGGTGGGCTGCGCGGCGTAAAAGCTCACAATGCGCTGGATGGCGTACTTTTCGCGATCGGTCTCTACCAACATGGGATAGGGCGCGAAGTCGATTCCATCGGGTTTCAGAACCGCATGATCCGCCACTTCGCGAGCCGCCTTCAGGTACTTATTCAGCAGCGCCGGCGACATGGTTAAGGATTCGCCGGAATTATCGAAACCCGCCTGGTTGGCGGGATCCACGGGAAACTGCTTGGCGACGTGCATGTCCTGGCCGGTGAGGTCGCGGATCGTGTAGTCGTACTCGGCATTGCTCAAGCGGCGCGCCAGCACTACGCCTGGGTCGCCGGCGGCCTTCTTTATTTCTTCCGCGCGCACGGCGGCTACCCAATCGATGATCTGCTGCGCTTCGGCCGCCGGCGGGGGCGGCATCGGCTTGGGCGGCATTTCCTGGTTCTTTAGCCTCTCCGCCAGCAGCGCCCAACGGGCAAAGTCGTCCGTCACCATATCCACGCTGGTGTAGGACTTCAGATCGAACTGCGCGGGGGCCATCTTGCCGCTATGGCATGCCACGCAATATTTGCCGACAAAGGGTTTGACGGTCTGTTCAAACTGCTGGTCGATACTGGGGGCGTTGGGGCGGGAGTGGCGCATCCGCCATGGAGGCTGCGGCGAAGGAGAGGGAGAGGAGAAGGGTCCGAAACTTCATGACAAAGCGCCTCTGGCCTCAAAGTAGGCAGCGAAATCGGTTCGTACACATGATACCTATTCACCGTCAGGAGTGCTCATTTGCTGTCACAGGAATGCTCGAGTGAAACCCAGAAGTGAGAGACAATAAAGGAGATGCGCAGCATGGTGCTCACAAGTCGCCGGGGGTTTGTCAAGGGTGCTGCAGCCTCTTGCATCGCGTTTGCGAACCTCGATGGGAGAGGGTTCGACGGCGGCCTGCCAAACTCTGTCTTTGCGTACGAGTTTGGCGATATCAGCCCCGAGCAGCAGGCCGGATTTGCGCGCCAGTATGGATTTGCGGGGACCGTCTTCGATCATGCGCGGCAAATCCCCGAGCGGTTGCGAGCCCTGGACGAGGCGCATCTCCAGTTGTTCTTTCTTTGGTTGACGGTGGACATCAGCCATGGCCAGATCAAAGATGAGCCAGGGATGGAAGCCGCGATCGAGGCGTTGCAAGGGCGCGGAACGGTCGTATGGGTCGCCATTCAGGGGGATGACGCTGGGGGCGGCGCCGGAGCAGAAGAGCGGACGATCCAGGCGGTCGATCGAATCTCCGATCTCGCCTCTCGATCCAACCTTCGCGTCGCTCTCTATCCACACTATGGCTTTTACCTGGCTCGGTTCAGAGACGTTGTGCGCGTTGCGGAGCGAGTCGGGCGGAGCAATGTGGGCGTCACGTTCAATCTCTGCCATGAATTGCGCTCCGGGTTTGATCCGGAGTTTCCTCAGTTACTCGCTAAGGCCATTCCACGCCTGTACGGGGTCACGGTAAACGGAGCGGACCGGCAGGGCCGGGATTGGAGCACGCTGATTCAGCCTCTCGGCCGCGGCGACTACGACGTCACCGGGTTGGTCCGCACGATCACAAAGGCCGGGTACCGAGGGCCGTTCGGCATCCAGTGCTATGGACTCAAAGGTGATCCCGGAGTGTATCTGAAACAGTCGATGGCGGCATGGCGTCTCGTCTCCATGCGTGCCGCCCAGGTCACCTGAAGCAAACGTATCTGTCTGCGTTACCACATGATATTCCGCGCTCTGGTTCTGATGCACCTAACCACGAAGAAAACGTATCTAATAGATGCGGTCTCAAAATGCTGCTGCGACGCCGCACAGTCTTGGGAAGTGCCGAAGATGACGATTCGCCGCTATGTCGTTAGTAACAAAAAGTAACTTAGGTCGCTTACCGCGCTTTCCGCGCATTAATGCGGCGCTGCCCTCAGGGGCTTTTGGCCCACCGGTGGGGGGCTTAATGCGCATAGTGCGCTTAATGAGCACACTTCCCCCCGCGCCGCTGGCGGCCGATCTTCTCTCTCCCACAAATGTTAACCTGACGCTGGGATCAATACTGCATGGGGTTCCTGAGCCATCTTCTATTCCCATGGGGCTTGCTGCTCCAGGGATTGGCGATCGTCCACTTCATCCGGCGACGGCCGGACATGTTTTGGATCTTCATCATCCTCTTTCTCGGTCCGCTCGGCGCACTCGTATATATTTTCGTCGAGGCGCTTCCCGACCTTGGGTTGCTCCGTCAGTCCTTCAAGGTTTTTCCGCGTCGCAAGCGCATTAGCGAACTCGAAACGATAGTTCGAGACAATCCGTCAGCGGGCAATTACGAAGAACTCGGCTACCTTTACATGGACGACGGCAGGTTCCAGTTGGCACGAGCTGCGTTCGACAAAGCCATTGCCGTCCGCGCTGATACGCTCGATCCCTTTTACCGGCGCGGCGTTTGCGCCATCCAGTTAGGCGATGCAGCTGCCGCGTTACCCGACCTGGAACGAGTGGTCGGCGAAGACCCCGGCTACGATTTTCATCGCTCGGCGGGATTGCTCGCCCACGCCTACGCGCAGACCGGACAAAAAGAAAAAGCCGAGGCACTCTTCCGGCAGGCAACCGTCACGTCGACGTTGTCGGAAACCTACTTGAATTTCGCCAGTATGCTCGCGTCGGAGGGACGCAACGCCGAAGCCCGCGAATGGGTGCAGAAGGTGCTCGATAAGAAGCCGACGATGCCCGACTACCTGCGTCGTCGAGAGCGGCCGTGGTTCCGTAGTGCGCGCGAGATGCTGAAGCGACTGCCCGCGTGACGATACTCCGCCGCTGTTGCGGACGGCAAGCAGAGTTTTCTGCAGGGTACGGCCTTACAGGCTACGGAGAAACTCTGTTTTGTATCAGGGCGCGACTTTAGTCGTGCCGTAAATGATTGAGAATACGTCGGGCTTTAGTGTCTGCGTGAGAACCCACCAGTCCAGGGATTCAGTCCCGAAGGGACGTCTGAGAGTAGCCCAGCACGCAGTGCTGGGCAGGGTATACGAGCGAAGTCCAGTCCCGTATAGGGACGGCTGAAAGTATCTCTCAGCCGTGGGTTCTCACGCAGACACTTTAGCCCCTGAGGGACCTGTTTTTTCCTGAAGGGTACGGGCTTTAGCCCGTACGTAAGTTGCTGAGATATATATGGGCTTTAGCCCCTGAGGGACCTGTTTTCCTGTCCCTTCCCGAGTTTTTCCGCAGCCTGTTTAACGCAGGAAGGCCGGGGCGAATGCCCCGGCCTTCCTGGTTGCGCCTAATAGTGCGTTTAGTTGCTGAAGAGCAGGATGCCGGTGGACTTGTCTTCTCCCACTTCGCTCACCGGCCGGTAAAAGAGCTGGTTGTTCTCGAGATAGACCTCCAGGAAAGCAGGGCGTTCTGAAATGCCGCCGGCAATCAATGCCTCCGATAATGGATCTTCGACATAGCGCTGCAGTGCGCGGCGCAGTGGACGCGCCCCGTACGTGCGGTCGACCAATGTCTTATCGAGAATCCACTTCTTGGCATCTTCGGTTACCGACAACGTGATCGCCTTCTGAATCAGATTCGCATTCAGTTGCTGCACCAGCAACTCGAGAATCTGGATCAGGTCTGCATCCGAGAGAGACATGAAGATGATGACTTCATCCAGCCGGTTCAAGAACTCCGGATTGAAGGTCCGCTTCACCTCGTTCTTGACCAGTTCCTCCATCTTGTCCATCAGCAGGTCTTCCCGATCCGACTGGAAGCCCAGGCCCTGCTTCCGTTGCAGATGCCGCGCACCGATGTTCGAGGTCATGATGATGATCGAGTTCTTGAAGTCGACCGTGTTGCCCAGACCATCGGTCAACTGGCCGTCTTCAAAGACCTGCAACAGGATGTTGAAGACATCCGGATGCGCCTTCTCAATTTCATCCAGCAGAACCACCGAGTAAGGCGAGCGCTTCACCCGTTCGGTGAGCTGTCCACCTTCCTCGTAGCCGACATAGCCTGGAGGCGAGCCGATCAGCTTGGAGACCGAGTGCTTCTCCATGAACTCCGACATATCGAAGCGGATCAGCGCCTTCTCGCTGCCGAAGAGGAATTGGGCCAGCGTGCGCGCCATCTCCGTCTTGCCCACACCGGTCGGACCCAGGAACAGGAAGGAACCGATCGGGCGATTGGGCGACTTCAGACCCGCACGGGAACGGCGGATCGCCCGGGATAGGGCGGAGATCGCCTTGTCCTGCGAGATCACGCGCTTGTGCAGCTCTTCTTCCACGCGGAGCAGCTTTTGCGTCTCCTCTTCCTTGATGGACGTGATGGGTACCCCAGTCCACCGGCTTACCACGTCCTCGATGTCCTCGCGCCCCACGATACCGGCGGTGGAATCATCGAGGTGATACTTGTCGCGCAGAGCGCGCAGGTTCTCGCGCTCCTTGCGCTCTTCGTCAGAGTAGAACCGCGCCTTCTCAAATTCATGGTTGGCGATCGCGTTTTCCATGCGATGCACGATGAACTTGATCCGCTTCTGCACCTCGGTGATCTCTTCCGGCAAGGAGGTCTGCCGCAACTTGACCCGCGCCCCCGCCTCGTCGATCAGATCAATCGCCTTGTCGGGCAGGAAGCGATCGGGAATGTACCGGTTGGAGTGAGAGACGGCGAAGAAAATGGAATCATCGGTATAGCTGACCGCGTGGAATTTCTCATAGCGGTCTTTAATGCCCATGATGATCTTGATCGCGTCCTCTTCATTCGGAGGCGGCACTTTCACCGCCTGGAAGCGGCGCTCCAGCGAGCGGTCTTTCTCGATCGACTTGCGATATTCAGCCGGCGTGGTTGCACCGATGCACTGAATCTCGCCCCGGGAGAGGGCCGGCTTGAGGATGTTGGCCGCGTCGAGAGAACCCTCCGCCGAGCCGGCGCCCACCAGCGTATGCAGCTCGTCGATGAAGATGATGGAGTTCTGGTTCTCCATCAACTCCTTCATGATGGTTTTGAGTCGCTCCTCGAACTGGCCGCGGTACTTGGTTCCGGCGACGATAAGCGACAGATCGAGCGCCAGGACGCGTTTGTCAGCCAGGAAACTCGGCACTTCTCCGTCGGAGATGCGCTGCGCAAGCCCTTCGACAATAGCTGTTTTGCCGACTCCGGGCTCGCCGATCAGCACCGGGTTGTTCTTGGTCCGGCGGCACAGGATCTGGACCACACGTTCCAGCTCCGCGTCGCGGCCGACCAGGGGATCGAGCTGGTTATCCATTGCGGCCTGGGTCAGATCGCGGGAGAACTCCACCAACAGGCTTGATTCGCGGTTGCGCTGGGACGGGGGTGCCTTTTCCTGCGTGGCCCGCGCCAGCTCCTCGCGAATCGCGAGCAGACGCAGCCCGCGCTCGTGCAGTATCTCGGCGGCGAAGCACTTTTCTTCCCGCAGCAAGCCCAGGAGCAGATGCTCCGTGCCGATATGTTTGTGCGATAAACGCTCTGCCTCTTCGGCCGCATAGGCCAGCACACGCTTACATTCGTTCGACAAGGGCAGATCGACAGAAGTAGAAACCTTCTCCCGAATCGTGGTATGTCCTTCAATTTGTTTCCGTATGGATTCAACCGATGCATGCGAGCGGAGAAAGCGATTGGTAAGCGCTTTGTCCTCCCGTAGAAGACCAAGCAACAAGTGCTCAGTCTCTATATATGGGGAACCAAACTGGCTGGCTTCATACCGCGCGAAGAAGATTACGCGACGCGCCTTTTCTGTATACCGTTCGAACATGTTCCCCCTTGAAACGCTGTCCTTTGCACGCCCTCCCGATCCCATGCCGATCGTCAGGCGTCAAAAGCCAACTTTCGTCCTATTCCATCTTCCCGAAGCCCGGGGGCGGCGGGAAAACCACTCGGCTGGGTACAGATATAAGCTCTTATCAATCTTATATCGATTCAGCGACTGCAACGAAGTGCCCCTTTTGGGGGAAGCCGTTGTTATCGCGGCACCCATCCAGATTCCCGGTGTTCCGCTCTTTACTCCAACGGTAAACCGGCCTTGCTTGGCTCCACCTCAAACCGCCAGGGGAGACAACTCGTCTACGTGTCCATGGGCCAACCGCAATACCCGTCCACAACGCCTCGCGAGAGGCAGGTTGTGCGTCACCAGGATTGAGGTAAGACCATAGCTTGCATGCAGGCGCTCGATCAGGCTGAACAGGGCATCTGCAGTCTGGGTATCCAGATCTCCTGTAGGCTCATCGGCCAGCAAAAGTTTCGGCTTGGTAACGAGCGCTCGCGCAATAGAGACCCGCTGCTGCTCCCCGCCGGAAAGCTCACCTGCGCGATGGGTTGACCAGTCCGCCAATCCCACCTCGCTGAGCCAGTGCATGGCTTCTTGCATTGCCTCTTTTTTGGACTCACCTCGCGCCAGAAGGGGGAGCGCGACATTCTCCGCAGCAGTGAATTCAGGCAGCAGATAGTGAAACTGCCAAACGTAGCCGATCCTGCGATTGCGAAACTCCGCAGCCTCATTGGGCGATAAGGATCGCAAGAGTGTTGTATCAAAGTATACTTCACCCCCGGAAGCCGTATCAAGCGCCCCGAGGATGTGTAACAGCGTGCTTTTGCCGGCGCCTGACTGGCCCACAATGGCCAGCATTTCCTGCCTTTTCACCTGAAAGTTGATGCCTTCAAAGAGAACCAGCCGTCCACGGCCAGTCGCATACTCTTTACGTAGATCGCGCACTTCAAGAAGCGGTGGGCGGCTTCCGGGCGCTAGCCGGCCGCCTGCGGTTGTTTCTTCTGCGGCGGCGCCCAGAACCGGTCTCATAAATCCTCAAAGGCAAAGGGACTGCGTGCCAGACCCGCCCGCAAAGCGAGGCTCGCGCCCTATCCAATGCGGCCAGACCTCGACATGAGACCGGTTCGAGTTCCATGATCTACCTCTAGTAACCCTATCTTCATGTATCACTAATCCACCCCTGAACGGAAGAGGATTTGTGATGGGGTGGCTTCGAAAGACACCAATGGCGTTCTCCCTTTTTGAGCCACTTCCGGTTACTGTGGGCCCCAGGAAGGTACCCAATCTTATATTCCTTTGATGACATAGGAGGCACGTTCGATTCCAGCCATCCTCTCCCGGTCATTCGTAGCGGAGCGCCTCGGCGGGCAGGATCCTGGCGGCGGAACTGGAGGGATAGAGGGTGGCCAGCAGCGACACCGCGAAGGAGACGCCGGCCACAATCAGCCCGTCCGTCCAGCGCGCCGCAAACGGCAGGTAATCGATGGAATATACCTCGGCGGAAAGATGAATGAACCGGTAGTGGCCGCCAACCCAGGAGAGACCATACCCGGCAATCAGGCCCAGAATCGTGCCGATGAATCCGATCAGCAGCCCCTGCAGCAGGAAGATCATCCTCACCTGGCGTGGCTGCACCCCAAACGACATCATCACCGCAATATCCCGCGTCTTTTCCATCACCATCATGGTCAGCGCCGTGAGTATGTTGAGCGCGGCGACACAAACGATCAGGCCAATGACGATGAAGGTGACGATCTGTTCCAGCTTGAGCGCGCGGAAGAGCGCGCGATTCTGTTCCATCCAATTGGTGGTCAAAAATCCGGGCCCGGCGGCCTGTTCGATCTAACGTCCGATCTGATCGGCGTGGTTGAGATCATCCACCTTGAAAGAGATCACCGAGACGACGTCCGGCTCCCCGAAGAGCCGCTGCGCGTCCGCCAGGCTGATGAATGCCATGCTCGAGTCGTATTGATAGAAGCCCGAGTGGAAGATGCCAACGACGTGAAACCTCTGAAACTTGGGAATGAGCCCAAGGGGGGTCAGTTCCCCCTGCGGGCTGGTGACCAGGACCGTGGTCCCCACCTTGGCGTCGAGGGTCTCCGCGAGGTCGTCTCCGATCACGATAGGAGGAGGGGCGTGATCCTCGTTGCCCGGGGGGCGCGGCCGTCCTCTTCGCTTGGCTCGAGCGGGGCGGCGCTCCCCATGGTCACGCTGGAAAGCAGATCGCTTACGCTCGCTCCTGCTCAGGGATGACGCCCTCGATCAGCGCACCGCCGGACCGGGCGCCGTGAGAGATGAGTACCTGTTCGTAAAGCCCGGGAGAGGCCGCCTTTACGTGGGGAAGCTGCTCCATCCGGTCGGTCAGCGTCGCGCCAGCCCCGAATGCCGTCGCTGGCCACGCGCATCAACTCGCACATGAGCCGTCGAGCCGAGCAGCCTGTCCTGCAGATCCCGGCTCATGCCGTTGGTGATTGCCAGCGCGATGATCAGCGAAGCGACCCCGGCCGCCACCCCGACGATGGAAATCACGGTGATCACGCCGACCACCGCCTGGCGGCGCTTTGCCCTCAGATAACGCACGGCGACAAATAGTTCGAGGCGCATCGTGCTTAGTGGACGACAGTCTTCGCGGCGCCCACGTTGTCATAGCGGTCGTAAACGCGGACCGTAAGAACATGCTCCGCCGGGTCGGTGACGGGCAGCCGGGCTCGCCGGTCTTCTCTGGCGAGGCACGCGGCGGCAAGCGGAATCGTGAAGTCATAATGCTCGGTCAACGAATCCGAGAGCTTTCCCACGGGTTCGAGATACTGCCACGGGCCGGCATCGAGGGAGTACTCGGCGTGCGCCAATGGGCGAGGTGGCATCCGTCGCCTGGAAAGCTGGCATGAATCTTTCCGTCTTCGAGCGTCGCCTTGCAACGACAGGAGCACAGGCGGAGTGGTGTCGATGACGAAATGGTCGCTCTCCCGCTCGCCGGTCAATGCATCGCCCAGAGGATGCGAGGGGGCATCGCTGGCAACCACCTTCAGCCGGTAGCCTCCATCGGGAAGCCGGATCGAATCGAAGGAATAATAGCGCTCGGTTACCCGCGCTCTAAGCAGCCGCCAGTTCTTCTCGCCGTCCCCGCGGATGTAAACGTCGAAAAGAAGATCGTCGCCGTTGTCATCGTGCGCGGCCCAGCGCACCGTTACTGCGGTGCGGTCCTTGAACCGCGGCAGGGGCGCCGTGGCTGGATCCTGCACATAGCTGAGGCCGGTTTGAGCGGAGGGCAGGTTGATGTTGACCGGCTGCGGCTGTCCCGTCTGCTGCGCCGGCTCGTTCACCCTCGCGCCCGGCTCGACTGCGATCTCGTCCACCACCGGCGCAATGTTGACCGGCAGATAGTTGATCCCGACCGAGGCTGAGGCGAGCCCCTGGCTCGAAGCACTGCCTTCCACTGAATGAAACGCGCCGCGGGTACGCCGACGGAGCCGGCATTGGGCGTCACCTTTTGCCACTCGCTCCAGTTTCTCGCCGGATTCTCCACGTTGCCGGAGCGGGCAAACAGCTCGAAGGCTCCGGAGCGCGCCACCGTCCTTGGCGTTCACCTCCGCTCGCCCCCATTGGGAAAAGACCCCGAATCGAAGACGTCGCTCAGATAGGTGCCGTGGGCGCGCCGGCTTGTCGCTGCAGCTTATACAACCTGCCGGTGTTGCTGGTGGCGACGTAGATTCCACGCGGCGCATCCGCAAAGGCGGTCGCCTGCCCGGCCGCGGCATGCGCCAGATCGACATAAGATCCGTCCTCGTGAATGCGATAGATCCTGCCCGGTTGCCGGTGGCGGCCAGAAGTCCTTCGGGGTCGCACGCAGCGCATAAACAACATCGTCGCGGAAGACCAGAGTTTGCGGGGCGCCCCTTGCGGGCTCAATTCATCCACTTCCGAGCCCTCGGGAATGAGGGTGTTGGTGCTGGAGGCCTGCACCGAACCAGGAGTCACGATCGTGATGGTTGCCGTGGCCACGGCCACGCCCTGCACCGGCAGCGGCGGCAGGGTGCTCTTCGCCTTTTCGCCAACCGCGGAGACGTACAACCGGCCGTCGGCGGACTCGGCCAGCGCCGTCACTTCACGCTTGGGCGCGTCGTAGATCACCATGCCTTTCCCGTCTTTGCCGATGCGGTAGACCAGTCCTCCGCCGTCGCTGCCCGCAATCAGATTGCCGTTTGGCTCGAAAAGCAGGCAGCGGATATGCTGCTCGTCGCTTTCAAAGAAGAGCTTCCGGCGTGGGAGTGGCTGCCGTTACATCGACGCGATAGATCGCGGCAGGGCCGCCCGGTCGCGATATACAGCGCTCCCTGTGCATCAAAAACCAAGGCCCAAATATATCGGGGCTGGTCCGCCGGCTTCGCCCGGCCTGAATTGCGGGCCAGGGTTGCGGAGTCGAAGACCACAGCAGCGCTGCTCTCATCCAGATCCGTCTGGCCCGGCCTGATGCGGTAGACCTTGCCACCGGGCAGCGTTGCGGCATAGACCGAGCCATCGGGGCCAACTCGAACCGCCTGCACAGATAGATCCTTGCTCGTAAAGAGCTTGGTCGAAACGCCATCGGGAGTGACCTTGAGCACGGTGGCCGGAGAACCCGTGGCCAGATAGGCATTTCCCTGGCTGTCGGAGGCCACCGCCCAGATGTACGTGGATGGGGTCAACAACACCGATCGCAGTTCGGGCCCTGCCTCCAGGTAGCCTCGCTCGCGATGGCTGTACTCTCCGGCTGGCCTTTTTCAAACTCCTCGTAGCGGGATTGAAGCCAGAGCTTGGTGCCCTGGGCCAGAAGAAAGTGGGGATAAACAATGAGGGTCAACAGAGTTACTGTTACGGCGCGAGGCATCATGCTGAGACCGAGTCTACTAGAGGCAAAGGTAGATGCGTGGGGCTCTGTACCTGAAGCGGAAAGTGCAACTGTGTGCTCCGCCAAAAACAAGTTCTCGATTAAGCCGCGGTGGGTCTTTGGCGCGGCCGGAGAGCACCACGAAAAGGCGAGTGCCCCATCCTTCGCGCATTTTGCGAAGGGTGCGGATACCACGAATAGCGATACAGACCGTCGAGGCGAATCGCTTACCGCGGGCTTGCAATAACGCAAAGGTGATGGGGCAGCCCGTGATTTTGTGGGGCTAACTAAGCCAGAGGGCGAATGGTCACCGCGGCCCTAGTTGGCCAGCACGGCGCGGTAACGCACCTGGTTTTTCTTCACTTTGTCACCGCATCGTTCGCTTTGGCCATCGCGAAGGTCTCGGTGATGGCCTGAACCTTGTGGCGCGCGGCGACATCCAGCATTTCACGGTATCATGCGCGGGCTGCCGATGGGGCTGCCGGTAATGATCTTTTGCCCCGAGACCAAGGGAAAAGCGGAAACGGACAAGTTGGCCGGAGGCACCCCGACAAAACATAGACTCCCCCTGGGGACGCAAAGCGGCGAGATAGGCGTTCCAATCCTGATCGTGTCTCGACGGTGGACAGAATGAAATCGAAGTAGCCGGCAAGCTTCTTGAGCATTTTGGTTTCGCGCGTGTTCACGAACTGGTGCGCCCCGAGGGACCGCGACTCAGCCTCTTTGGCCGGGGAGGTGGAGAAGGCCGTAACCTCCGCTCCAAAGGCATGGGCAAACTGCAGGGCCATGTGTCCCAGTCCGCCGATGCCAACGACCCCGACGCGCGAGGACGGATTGACGCCATAAGTGCGAATCGGGTTGTAGACAGTGACCCCGCCGCAGAGAAGTGGAGCGGCCCGCTCGCTGTCCATCCCCTCCGGGATGGGAACGACGAAGCGACGGTTGACGCGGACGCGATCGGCATATCCGCCGTGGCGATGAACGCAAGTACCCTGGCTGTCGGCGCAAAGGTTTTCCGCGCCTTGCAGGCACCACTCGCAATGCCCGCAGCGAGTTGGCCTGCCAGCCCGCTCCTACTCGATCACCGGTGTTCAGTCCGAGGACGGCGCTCCCGGTAACCGTGACTTTGCCGATGATTTCGTGGCCGGGAATGAACGGGTATTGGCTGATGCCCCAATCGTTGTCGACCATATGAATGTCGCTGCGGCAAACGCCGCAATGCGAGATGGCAATCTCCACCTCATGCTGCTTGAGATCGCCGGGTTCGTACTTGTAAGGCAGAAGCTCGGCGCCCGCAGCATGCGTGGCGAATCCTTGAATCACGGCCATAATCGTTCGCCCTTGGCAATGGACAGGAGCTGAAGTTTACTAGCGAATAATTGCAGATCCGGGTAAGTCTACCTTATTCGATTTCCAGGATACGACCTGCTGTCCGCTCAGCATTGCGTCGACTGGGATAGATGTTACCGGAACAACCGACTCGCCGTTGAGCGACGATTCCGCGGTTGTCCCGCAGGGGAGCGAGAACGTTGGCCATGGAGATGGGGAGCGAGGCGAGAGTGCGGCCGTCGACCACGGCCTGCACATCGGGGAGCAAGAGACTGACATAGAGCCGGTCGTTTGCGTGCGCGGAGTTGAGCTGGTGAATCACATCCGCCAGATTCCGGAACGATCCTCGACCGCCGGATTGTCGCTGGTCAGCCGGTCCAGCGTCTCTCCATCGCTGAGGAGAATGCGCACCGGCCCGGCGCAAGGGTTTGCGGCAGATGGACCGGAATGCGAAGGTTCCTGGTTTCACCATGAAACGGCCGCAGGGTCGCCTCGACCATGACGGTGTCTCCGGCGTGGGCCGAAGGCTCGGTCGCATGCGCCGTCTCGAGTTCGATGCTGCGCCGCCCGGCCAATGTATCGACTTCCAGATCGATGCGCTCGATATGGCGCACGCGCGCGGAATTGCCGTAAATTTGAAAGCGCTGCCCCACGGTGAGCGCCGCGCGCACCGCCGAGGGTACCTTGTCGGTGGGGGCGACAAAGGAAGCCAGATGCAGATCGGGATAGCCGTCGATTGCAACCGTGCCGCGCAGCTCGTAGGTCAATTCTACGCTGTAGCTGTTGGTCTCCATCAGAGATTCATAGAGCGAAACCATCATCGCTCCCGGGGTGATGTCGGGGTTGTCGATGACTTGGATGTGGAGGGTATGATCGCGCAGGCCGTGGGTATGGATGGTCACCGGGATCATGCGGGCGGACTCGCCCGAGCACCCCACGTATAGCCGACGAGCGATCCTCGGTAAAGGCGCCGATGGTCTGGGCGGTGTTGATAATTTTGAAGGAATTCATCGGCGACGCCAGTGTTGCCACTACGTCCGCCTTGCCATGGGAATGGAGATATCTCCGTAGTGGGTGATGGGGTGGCCGCATGCCAGTACTTGATGCGGGTCGACGTAGGTCACGGTACAAGTGGCGGAGATCTCCAGTCGCCACGACCAACAAGGCGCTTACGGCCGAACCGGGCTCAGCGGAGCGGAGATGCCCGGCTCCTGCCGGAGTGCACGCCGTCCGCCGCGCCTGCCGCCGAGGCCGGCGACCGGCGTGAGCCCCATGACAGAAACGGTCCCAAAAAACCTGACTGCTTCCGGGCTGAAACCGGAGAAGACCAGCGGGGTTTCGATGGGATGGATGTCAGAGGCATCTGCAGTGGCGGCCATCGAAGACTGCGGAGCCAATCCGTCGGCCGATTGGCTTGCAGTCCTGGGTCGCAAATTGTCGTGGCTGCGCGATGCGACGTCTGCTGGGCAGGCCCCGGGCGCGGCCTGGCTGCTCACCGCCAGCATCTCGGCAATGGGCGTGATGCCGGCGATGGGCTCCTTGCTGAATTGACCTATTCTGTAGGAAAGCGCCCCACAACTTGCCGTCTATATAGACGGGACTGCCACTCATCCCGGCAACGACTCCGGTGTACTCTGGTTTGGAGCCGTGGAGGCGCGCCAGAATCATGTCCTGATCGGGACCGAGGACATTTTTGAGCACCCCGAGTATCTCCACGTCCATAGGCTTCCGGTTGTGTGCCTTCAAAGACCGTGTAGGCGACGCCATGGAGGCCGCGGTGCACCTCCGACAGAGGAAAGATCCCGGCTGTGGCGGAGGGCGGTGGAGCAGCCGGGGCAGCTTGGGCAACGAGGTTGCCCGCGATGACAAAAACTGCGGTCAAAATCGAAAAACGAGTTGATATACGGCGAGTGTGCACGTCTATAGAGTAGACGTTCAAACCGTCGGAGCATAGGGCCTGTATCGATGTATTTCATAAATCCGCGAACCTACAGAGGCATAGGCCCTGCTTTTGTAGCCCAACGAGGTATTCGATGAAGTTCGATGGTTGCGCCGCTTTCCCGAGTCTCCGCCGCAGATCGGGCCACCAGTTTTCCCGCGCATTCCTGGCATTTCTGCTTGCCGTGGGAGCCTGGGCGTGGACTCTGGCCAGCCCAGGGCCAGCAGACCCCGCCGGCCAGCGAATACACCCCAGCAGCAGCCGGACCAGTCAGCGCCCGATTCCGGCGGCCCTGCCGGCGACAATGGCGCCATCGCCATCCCCAAGAAGGCGGAAAAAGCAGGATGCGCCCCCGCCGCCGCCCGAGCCGAAGGTGAAGAATCCCCCCGGCCTGCAGAATTTCTCGCTCCGCGTGGATGTGCCCGAGGTGAACCTCGACGTAGGCGTCATCCTGCAGAAAACACACGAGTTCGTGCCCAATCTGCAGGAGGCCAACTTCCGTGTCTATGAAGATGGCGTGGCGCAAAAAGTGGTCGGCTTTCAGCGCACCAAGGCGCCCATCACGGCGGTGCTGCTGTGCGAGTTCGCCTCCACCAACTACTGTTTCGTTCACGACATGAGCGAAGCCGCGTATGCCTTTGCCCAGCAATTGCAGCCGGATGACTACATCGCGGTCGTGACCTATGACATGCACACGCAAGATCCTGACCGACTTTACCCAGGACAAGCGCATGGTCTATCGAATCCCTGGACGAATTGACGATTCCCGGCTTTAGCGAGACGGACATTTTCGACGCGGTGTATTCGACGCTGGACCGGCTTAGCCGCATCGAAGGCCGCAAGTATGTCGTGCTGATTGGGTCAGGCATCGATACTTTCAGCAAGATCAACCTGGATAAGGTGTTGCAGAAGATCAAAGCAACGCCCAACGTCACCATCTTCAGCGTCGGGACGGGACAGTTTGCCAGGATCACCGGCAATGCTCGCAGCGGCATGTTCGGCCCCAAGGGGATCGACTACCTCCAAGCCGATAACCAGATGTCCACCTTCGCGCGCATGACCGGCGGCATGTCATTTTTTCCCCGTTTCCAGGGCGAGATGCCAGACATCTTTCATGCCATCAACGACTCTATCCGCAACAAATACGTCCTCACCTACACGCCGACCAATGCCAAGCAGGATGGCACCTACCGGAAGATCAGGGTGGAGCTGGTGGACAACGAAGGCCAGCCCCTGAAGATGCAGGACGAAAAGCACCACCCGATGAAATACGACGTCATCGCGCGGGACGGCTATAAGGCGAAGCAACAAGTGGATTAGCGGAGAGGTCGAGCGAAGTGTGTCCAGCGGACATCGCCGAACTGCAGATCCCTCCACTGCGGTTCCACGGCACGCGGGGGTTTGATGAAACGGCTGGGTAAAGAGCGGTTCGCCCAGCCTACACCAACTCTGATAATGCTCTGAACTGCCCAGGTCAATTGTCGCCCGAGCCGATGTATGGGCCCTGGCGATGGAAGCGCGGATCGGTAAGCTGCTGAAGCATAAAGTCAGCGACATCCGCACGGGTGATGCGCAAGGCGCCGGGCGGAAGCGCGTCGGGCAGGACGCGATACGTGCCAGTGAAAGGTCCATCGAGGAGCCGGGGCGCGCGCACAATGGTGTAATCCGCGGCACTCGCCGCAAGCAGGCGTTCCTGCGCGGTCTGGTCAACAAAGGGGTGCCTGAGCATGGTCCTCTTCGCCACCCAGAAGGCCATGGTCGTAAGGGCATTCTGATACTTGCCGTAGTCGGGTCGAACGCCCGCGGCGCCCAGGACGATGATCCGGGTTACGTACTCCTGATCCATGGCTTGGAGAATGTTGGGGATGGCCTGGGCAAGCACGTTCGATTTTTTCAGATTGCGGGCCCCCAGCGCGGAGAGCACGGCGCGGTGGCCGCGGATGGCGTCCACCACCGCGGCCGGATCGAACAGGTCTCCCTGAACAACGTGAATCTGAGGGTGCCCCGGCAGCCCGTCGGGATTGCGGACGAACGCGGTGACTGCGTGGCCCTTAGCCACCGCCTGCGTAAGAATCAGCTTGCCGGTCCCCCCCGTGGCGCCGAAGACGATAATCTTCATCTGAACCCGGTGTTTCCTTCCGATTAGGTTGCAACCACCACACTATACAAGGTCGGACGCGAGTTGCGGCCCGGTGAATCGCGGCGCGCAGCCAGTGTCTAACCTACCCACACCGGTTTGGCACAACCCTTCTTCCGTGCAGACATCTGAATGAGCAGAGGGTAAGACTGATGTCAGAAAATCTGGAAAAGACGGAAAAGACACTGCGGGACCTTATCGAGACCTTGCGCGATGGACACCAGGGGTTTATCGAGTTGGAGAAGAACCTAAAGGACCCGGATGCACGTAAGCTCTTTCGCGAAGAAACGCTGGCGCGCGCGGGTTTCGCTGGGGAACTCGAGAACGAACTGCACCACTTTGGGGTCAAGGATGTGAAAGCGACCAGTTCCACCGCGGGCAAGGTGCACCGCGCCTGGGGCGAACTGAAGGCCCGGCTGGGGGGTGGCGACCACGCGCTGCTGGCCACCGCCGAGAAGGGCGAGGATGAGGCCAAACACGCCTACGAAGAAGCGCTGGCCAGCGAAGATTGGCCAATGCCCCTACGGGAGATACTTCTGCGGCAGCAGAGGCACATCCTCGCGGCCCATGACCGCGTCAAGGCGCTGCGGGACCGCTTGGCAGCGTAAACACCAGGACGGTGAGGGACGGGCACCCGAGGATTTTTGCACATCCTGCCGAGGAACATCATGCCCTGCCCTTGAACCCGACAAACGGGTTCAAGGACGGGGCGTTCTTTTGTGGCGCTAATTACTTCAGCGGATTAGACCGTTGGCTACGAACTTGCAAAGCAGGAAGGCGGCTACGCCGGCAAAAAAGACGAGCGCCATGCGAATCCCGGGCTCGCGGTTGACCTCCGGAACCAGGTCCGTCGCAGTGACGTAGATGGCCACTCCTGCGGCAACAGGCAGGCCGGCGCGCACCCAACCGGGAAAAAAATTAATCACCAGCACCCCCGCCAACGTGGCCGCGGCTACGATCACGGCCGAGCTCAGCGCAGCTCCACGGCTGTGTCCGCTGGCCAGCATCACCGAGGCAACGGTGAAGCCTTCCGGCAGTTTGTGCAGCAGGATGGCGATGAAAATGATCCAGCCAAGCCAGGTAGAGAGCACGAAGCCGGATGCGATGGCAACGCCGTCAAAGAGCGAGTGCGCCGCCAGACCGGCCACGACCGAATTACTGGTGCGGGTGGAGAGAAACTCGTCATGATGTGTCTCTTCTCCAAAGTGAAAGTGCGGCGTTATGGTGTGTTCGAGAAGATGGATGAAGCAGTAGCCCCCTAAGACAAGCAATGGCGTCCAGCGAAAGGAAAGGCGAAAGCTCTCGGGAATCATCTCGAGCAACGCGGCGGCGAGCATGAAGCCTGCGCCCAAGGCAACGAAGTATCGCAGGTAGCGCTTCTCCCAGCTGGGTCCGCACCAGGATCAGCGCCCCGAAGACGTCGGCTAGCGCTGCCACCAGACCCAGAACCAGCGAAAGTGAAAAATTGGACATGGCTCGCGCCGACGTCTTAGCCGCTGTGCCGGATGTGCATCACATCCCCATCCTCGACCCGGTAGTCCTTGCCTTCGAGCCGCAGTGTGCCCTGGGATCGCGCCGCGGCTTCGGAGCCTGCGCTGAGCAGCGTATCCCAGTGAATGGTCTCCGCACGGATGAAGTGCTTTTCCAGATCGGAATGGATAGCGCCGGCGGCCTCCTGCGCGCGTGAATTGACGGGAATGGTCCAGGCACGGCACTCGTCTTCGCCTACGGTAAAGAAGGCGACCAGGCCGAGCAGTTCATAGCTCTTGCGGATGAGACGGCGCAGGCCGCTCTCCTCCAGCCCGTAGGACGAGAGAAATTCGGCCGCTTCCTCATCGCTCATCTCGGCCAGTTCGGCCTCGACTTTGCCGCAGATGGCGGTGGCCCCGGCGTTCGGCCGCGAGGCAACCTCTTCCAGCTTGTAGCGCGAGACAGCCGACTTCGAGGTCGGCGCCCAGCGTGGTGCTCTCCGCGATGTTCAGCACGAAGAGCATCGGCTTCTGCGAAAGGAACATGAAGCCGCGGATCAGCTTCTTCTCTTCCGCCGACATTTCCATCTCGCGCAGCGGCTTCTCCTGCTCGAGTTGCTGCTTGCAGCGCAGAAGCAGAGCGTTCTCCTTTTCGAGCTCCGGCGTACGCATCTTCTTGAGATCTTTTTCCAGGCGCTCCAGGCGCTTCTCCACCTGGGTAAGGTCGGAGAAGATCAGGTCGAAGTCGACGTTCTTGATATCGCGCAGCGGGTCGATGCCGCCGACGCGAGGAATGGAGTCGTCTTCAAACGCGCACAACACATGGATCAGCGCATCGTTGTCGCGCAGGTGGGTGAGGAAGGCGCTCTCCTTGAGCGCTTCCTGACCGACAGCGGCAACGTCGGCGTACTCCACGGTGGCGTAGACAGTTTTCTTTGGGTTGTACAGGGCGGCAAGCTTGTCAAGCCGTTCATCGGGAACCTTGGCCACGCCCAGATGCGCCTCGCGCGGATTGGAGTAGGCCGGGGTTTCGACCTTCGCCTTGGTAAGGATTTTGAACAGAGAGGTCTTACCTACTTGAGGCAGACCGATAATGCCAGTTTTCATGGGACTCGCCGTCCAGGCAAACGGCGCTTGCGCGCCAGAGATTTTGTTGCACGTTAACGTGCCGGCCTTGCGGCGCAATAGAGCAAGTATATCGCCGGAGCGACTTCCCACCGATCACGGCTCTCCGTGCGGCAGAGCCTGAGGCATAACCGGACGGGTGCCCCTTATAAAATCAAGGTTCGCATCAGCGTACCTGGGACAATGACGATTTGTTTCCCTTGCTTTCCCCACAGGGCGCAGCCGCACTTACTTCCGCGTCGATATGCGAGAGCAATGGTGGGGCACCCGGGCTCGGTTGAGGAGTTGGTTCCTTCACTCCTCAACCGGGGTACCTGGGACGGGAGTGCTGACAATGCCCTAGATTTCGCGCCGCGACCAGTGCGCGGTGGCGACCAGCGCGCCCAGCCCGCAAAGCAGGACCAGACCCTCGACGCGGGTCGAGGTTCGGTGCAGACGGTCGAATATCTGGCGGCCGGGATTATTGGCGGCAACCGCGTCAACGTTGCCGCCAATGGAGTCGCGAGCCGTATCCATGCGAGGGATGATGGAGAACTGCGAGTAGGCGGTGAGCAGCATCATCGCCAGCACCAGAACGGCCTGCGGAATAATGCTGCGGTAATGGGCCCGCGCGACGACAACTACGACCAGAAAGACCACTCCGCAGAGCAGGCCCATCCAGTGCAGGCGCACCAGCGAACCGCCCGACGATCAGGCCGGCGGCATGGATGCCCGCGGCCGGAGTGGCGAAGAGCGGCGGAAGTTGACTGAACGCGATCGGGGCAAGAATCGCGCCAAAGAATATCAAAGCGCCCAGCCAAATGCCGAGCGCAAGGTAGACCAGAGAGTGGAAGAGTGTTCGCATGTTCCTCGCTAACCGATCGCACGCTATACGGGAGACCGGCCGGTGAGCCGCTCAATCGCGCTGGGCCATGGGCGGATGCGTGGAAAAGAGATTAGCGAAGCTCGCCCCGCTCAAGAAGGGCGCGACGATAAAAAGGTGCGCGGTCGATGGCGATGCCTGCATGGGGAGCGCCTGGAGTAAGCGTCGAGCTTCTGCAGCGCGCTGGCCAAAGCGTAGGGGTTTCCGGTGACGTGAGCCCCGGTGGCGTCCGCCTCGTATTCCCGGGACCGGGAAACGGCCAGCTGGATGAGGGTAGCCGCAATGGGAGCGAGAATGAGCATGAAAATCCCACCGCCGCCCAAGCCGCGGCTGCGGCCGTCTCTACTGCCGCCGCCGAACATGGCCGGAAGTACGCGCCAGCAGTGTGATCGCGCCGGCAAGCGTAGCAGCGACGGAACTGGTCAGGATGTCGCGATTCTTTACGTGCCCAAGCTCGTGAGCCAGCACCCCTTCGAGTTCTTCATCGTTGAGGAGATTGAGAATGCCCTGGGTTACCGCAACTGCGGCGTGTTTGGGATTGCGCCCGGTGGCAAAGGCGTTGGGCGAGTCGGTCGGGATAACGTAGATCCTGGGCATGGGCAACGCCATGCGCGGCAATATGCGCTCGACAATCTGGTATACGCGGGGCAATTGCTCACGCGTGACCGGCTGGGCACGATACATCGACAACGCCATTTTGTCGGAATAGAAGTAGCTGAAGAAATTCATCCCGGCGGCGACGATGAAAGCCAGGATCATGCCATTGCGGCCGCCAAAATAAGCGCCGATGAGCATGAGAAAAAGGGTAAGAGCGGTCAGCAGAAAGGCAGTCTTGAAGGTATTCATAGCGCGGCACCTCCCGCACCTAATCTATTGTGTCATGTTTGGCCGCTTGCGCGACCCGCGTCACCGGGCGAGCGCCGGCCACACGCCACCTCTGCCTCGCACAGCCGCCTAGCGGAGCTGTACTCCCGTATTTACGTCGGCTGGATCCATCCCTGCTTGACAACGGGATTGCCCGCTGCATCCAGACGGCGCATCTGATCGCCGCTAAGGGTGATATCGAGCGCGGCGATATTCTCGCGCAACTGCTCGGTTCTGCTGCCGGCGATGATAGGAAGTATCGGCGGGTCACTCTGCCGCATCCAGGCAATGATTGCCTGGGACGGGCTACATCCCGCTTCACTGGCCACCGCCCTCAGCACACGCAAACGCTCATCGGAGTCAGGACCGGCAAATTGCGTCGGCACTTCACGGTCGGAGCGCGTATAGGCTCCCTGCAGGAGAACCGAATAGCCAATCAACGCGACATCATGGGCCCGCGCATAGTCCTTCAACTCTTCACTAATGAAAATCTGCGGTCCAAAATCAGCACCGTGGCGGGGACGCAGATAGGTGTATCTCTGCTCCACTACGGAATAACCACTCCACTTATGGATCCGGCTGATCGCATTGGCTTCCGCGATGCGCCACGAGAACAGATTGCTGGCGCCGACCGCGCGCACTTTACCGGCTTTCACTAAACCGATCAAATGCCTCCATGATTTCTTCCAGCGGCGTCTCGCAGATCATCGCGATGTGCATAGTACAAGTCGATCCTGTCGGTCTTGCAGTCTCTTCAGGCTCTTCTCGCATTCCCGCTGGATCTCCACCGCGCTCAGGCCGCCATCACATCCCGGATAATCGAATGCCAGCTTGGAGGAAATACGATCTCATCGCGGTTTCTCCTCTCCTTCATCCAGGGCCAAGGGTGGTCTCGCTTTCTCCACCTTTGCAACCGGGCAGCCAACCGGCATACATGTTTGCGGTGTCAACGAACGTTCCGCCGTTCTCCCTGTAGAAATCGAATAGCTTGAACGAAGTTTCCGGTCGATCTTGCTTCCAATTAAGTCAGTGCCCATGGCAAGCGCACTGACTTCGATATTCGATCTTCCCCAGCTTTACCTTTTTCACTACCTAAGCTCCCGTATCAATAGGATGGCCATTGACTATGCCTCCGCCCTGACATAAGTAGCGAGCACGACGCCGCAAATCATGACAACGGCTCCCACCATGTTCGGGATCGTGATCCTTGCACCGGAGAACCCAGCCAACCGAAGTGGGAAAGAATCATGCCACCGAGCACTTGTCCCGCAATCAGTGTAATGAACATGGCTCGAGCGCCTACCTGGGGCAGCAACCAGGCGATGGCGAATACCAGGCATGCACCCAAAGCCCCGGCAGTCAGCAACAGAGGATGAACGTCTTTAAGACCGTTCAAGACGCCCGAACGCCAGCCGGTGAGGCCAATGAGAACGGCGGTCAGCGCCCCGATGCACCAGAAGACCGCATTGCCTACGCGAGGGTTGCCTAACGCGCTGCCCACTTTGCCATTCATCGACAAATGAACGGCAAGGATAATTCCCAGAAATATGGTGAAGAAGTAAAAAGGGACCTTCATTGTTGTTCTCCGAGCTACTTTACGCAAGCGCGCGGGGGCTTCGCTCCCGCACGGCCGCAGGCAATGGTCACGAGACAGTTAGCCTTCTTATCAACCATGGTTCAGGCGCAAGCGCGCTCCGGGCAAACAATCCCAGAAATCCCTTTGGGGTCCCTGAGCAGCGGCAGGAAAATCTCTCCCGCTGATTTGGTTCCCTTATGAACTATTCCATGAAACAAGCTGCCAGCGACACGACACTACACCGAGTCTTAGCCGCCTGTCAAAAGCGCTTTTCGTTGACAACGCGCCCTGACGCGAACCGCGAGGGCCGCCTGTTCCCAATGGGAACTTCAGGTCAACAGCACACGGTTTGGCTCCCGTCAGCGAGGTCAGGGAGAGCGCGTGCCGCATGGCTCCGGAGGCTCCGGGCGCAGCATGACTTCACGTTTTCGACAAGCTTCTTCCATGCGTCAACAGGCAACTCTGGTCAGCGTGAAGGGCCGCTTCCTGCAGCGGTAAATAAAAGCCGTAGCGGTGTTTCCCGTAGCTGCAAGACGTCATTTCGTGGGGGCAAAAGCGGGTGTAAAATTCTTGACAGCCCACGAACGCCCGGTATAGTGTCGCTCACAGCTTATCTGTGGAATTAGTTCATAAGGGAACCCAGTGAGCTTAGCGCTACCTTACTTCTCTTCGACAAACCATCAAAAGGGAGAGTGCTATCTCGGCGGTCCGCGGCTCTGCTATAAGTTAGGCGAAGCAAACGGATATAGTTACCCCGAGGTTGGGTCTATGAAGAAGCAACCGGAGCTCATTACCTCTCGTAAACTGCTCTTTGCGTGTCTTGGAATATGTATGACGGCAGCATTGATAAGATCCGCAGCCGCTCAAGTCCCGGCAGCCGCTCCGCCGAAAACCCCCTATTCAGCCGCCGCAGAACGAGGCCAAGGCATTTTTTCTTCCAGCTGTTCGTTCTGTCATGGTTCGCAAGCGACGGGAACAGAACAGGCGCCTAACCTGCTGCGAAGCCCGCTCGTCTTTCAGGACCATAACGGAGACACTCTTGGTCCCTTCCTTAAGCAATGGCCGGCCAACGCTCGGCATGCCCGCGTTCCCTACGCTGGCGCCCGAGCAGGTACAGGATATCTCAGCATTTCTGCACGCGCGGATCCAGCAGAGTTCGCGGCACCAGGCTCCCGGAAACCGCCTTGTTGGTAGGCGATCCCAAAGCCGGGACTCGCCTACTTCAATGGCGCGGGAAAATGCAGCACCTGTCACTCCCCGACTGGTGACCTGGCGCATATTGGAGCTAAAAGATCAGCCGCTCGCGCTGACGACATTGTTTCTGACGCCCCCGGCGAAGCCCTCGCAAGTGACCGTTGTCCTGCCGTCGGGCCAGACTGTTTCAGGAAAGCTGGAGTATCTGGACGAGTTTACGGTATCTCTGGTGGACGCTGCCGGCGCCTATCACACCTGGCCCCAGAGATCGCACCAAGTCTGTCGACGTAGTCGACCCGCTCGCCGCACATAAAGCAATTACTGCCCATGTATACCGACAAAGACATTCACGACCTTCTGGCGTACCTGGTGACACTCAAATGAAGTACAGGCCGATCCTGTCGTTTGGCTTCCCTGTTGTTGCTGCCCATCTGTCTCTCTGCGCAGACATTGGACCCGGAGGCATTGCACCGGCCGCCGACAGATACCTGGCCTACCTATAACGGCGATTATTCCGGCCAGCGGTACAGCACGCTTTCGCAAATCAACGCTTCCAATGTCAACTACACTTGGGCTGGTGTGGACGCACCATGTGGATTTCGGCAGCGAGTCCTATGCGCAACAGGCAAGCGAAGGGCGAAGGATCAAGGCCACGCCACTGCTGGTCGATGGCGTGCTGTATTTCACCATCACCGACAATGTCTGGGCGATGGATGCGCTCACCGGCCGCGAGCTCTGGCACTATGCGTGGCCGAACAACAGGGCCATCCACGTGGCCAACCGGGGCGTGGGGATGTATGGCAGCTGGCTGTACTTTATGTCTCCGGACAATTACCTGGTCTCCTTGAATGCGAAGGACGGCACCGAGCGTTGGCGAGTCCAGGTCGCAGACGTAAAACAGGATTTCTTTTCCGCCACCTCGCCGCTGATCATTGGCAATCACGTCATCGTCGGCCCGGGCAACAACGACAACATACGCGCGTGGCTGGAGTCGCGCGATCCCGAAACCGGCAAGCTGCAGTGGAAATGGTGGGTGGATCCTGATCCCGGCGCGCCCGGCTCGGAGACCTGGGTCGACGACGCCACCATGGCAAAAGGCGGCGGCTTTCCCTGGTTGACCGGCACTTATGACCCCGAATTGAATCTCTACTATCTCGGAACCGGCAATGGAGTTCCGATGGACAGGCCTCCGCACCCTACGCCCTGAAGGAGATAGCCTTTACACCGCTTCCATCGTTGCCTTGAACCCGGATACCGGAAAGCTGGTGTGGGCCTACCAGGTAACTCCGCACGATACGCACGATTACGATGCGGGCCAGACCCCTATTATTTTCGATGGGGAGTTCCAGGGCAAGCAGCGCAAGCTACTGGCGCAAGTTTCCCGGAATGGCTATTTCTTTCTTCTGGATCGCGTGACCGGCGAGCACTTACTGACCACCAAATACATGCCGCGAGACGAACTGGGCAAAGGGCATCGACGCCGAAGGCCGGCCGATCCCGGACTACACCAAGGACGCCAACCCGCCGGGAGCCCTGGTCTCTCCGTATCCCATTGGGGCAACGAATTGGTGGTCGCCCTCTTACGATCCGAAGCTCGGCCTTATCTTTGTCAATGCAGCCCGCACCTGGGCTTACTTCACGACCTCGGGTTATGGCCGGTTTCGTTCTCCCCCGGATTATGTGACCATGGCGATTGACTACAAGACAGGAAAGGTTGTCTGGAGCCACGAGTTAGGCGACAAGAGCGGAGTGCTTATCTCCGGCCTGCTGACGACCGCGGGAGATCTCTTGTTTGGAGGAGATTCGTTCGGAAATTTTCTGGCCATGGATCCGGCCACGGGTAAGACTCTCTGGCATGTCAACCTGGGACAATTCGTGACCAATGCTCCGCATGACTTATGAGCTCTATGGACGCCAGTATCTGTTAGTCGCAGCAAACGATAACTGGTTCGCATTCGCAGTACCCGAGTCTGAGGATAAGGAGAGCGCAAGGGTCATTAGAGGGAAGACGTGATTCCCTCAGCAGGCTAAAGCCCCGCAGGGTGTGAGAGGGTTTGTATGTACGGGCTGAAGCCCGTACCCTGCATCGGCGCTTTTGGGGCTGCAACCTGAAGGAGACGGCCTTTAGGCCGTCCATAGATGCACGCAGAATCGGTACAGCTTTCAGCCGCCAGAAAGACTTATGTTACTCAGGGATCAAGGAGGGCAAGACAATGGAGCGACGTGATTTCTTGAAGGGAATGGCAGCCGCCTCGGGAGCAATTTCTGCTCAGGCGCTGTACGGCGCACAGGCCAACCGGCCTGCGCCGCAGTTGCTGGCGCAGGATACTGCGCCCTCCAGGCCGCCGGACGATCCGTGGCCGGGCAAGAAGAGAATTCTGGCCATCGCCGATCCGGAGGAATGGTATGCCTCTCCCGGCTATCATCACGACTCGGCTTCGCATACCCTGGCCACGGTCGAGCGGCTGGGGCGTGAGTCCGGCGCCTGGATCACGGTGATCCGCACCGATATGCGTCTGCTCACCAAGCAACCGATCGCCGGCTACAACGTCAGGAATCTCAATGATTTCGATGCCGTCTTCTATATGGGGGAGGGCCCCTGGAACATCACCGATCAGCAGAAGGCCGACCTGCTGTCGTTTGTTCACGATGACGGCAAGGGGTTTATCGCCGGCCATGCGGGAACGGCGGGCACCTTCTTCTGTGGCCGGAATACGCGGCAGATGATCGGCGGAAATCTGGTGGGTGAGTTTCCCTCCGCCGATATGCACATCATCGTGGAAGATCCCAATTTCCCTGGAGTACAGGGATTTCCCCGCAGATTTACCTTCCGGACCAATACACCATCGTGGGACCCAATTATTCCAGAGACGTGGACCACGTCATCATGAGGATGGATCCGACCAAATTCCCCGAAGTTTTTGCCGCAACTGCAGGCGGACGCCAACCCGAATCGTCACCCCTCGTCAGACCAGTTTCAAGCCCATCTCAAAAGCTGGCCGCCCTGCGCACGGATGGAGATTACCCCATTGTGTGGGCTAAAAAGTACGGCAAGGGCCGCGTGTGGTACTCGACGTTTGGCCATCTGGAAGCAACGCTGGATGATGCCACGCATCCAGCAAATGTACATCGGAGCGATCAAATGGGCCCTGGGCCTGACCGATGCTGACATTACACCTCGCCCCTTCCCGGCGAACCATTGAAGACGAGTCCTTAGAGAGGTACGGAATCAACATGAAAAAGGTACTGATCGTGTGCTGCTTAGCTCTCTTCACCATGGCTCCACGGCCATCTTGCGCCCAGGCGCCCGCTTCAGCCACGCCACCCGCTCACAAAATTCGCGTTCTGATCCTTACCGGGAGCTCGGATTGGTCTCACCCCTGGCGAGGGACAGCGCCCTTCATGCAAGGCATACTGATGAACACCGGGCGCTTTGACGTGAAGCTCGAGGAAGAAGTGGCCGGCATCACGGCGGCGACGCTGGCCAACTACGACGTCCTGGTAGATTACTACTACGGTCCTCGGTGGCCCGATGTAACGGAAAAGGCGGTGGAGGATTTTATGCGCTCCGGCAAAGGCATGGTCGGCGTCCACGGAATCACCTATGGTCCCTTTTTCGGCCAGGCCGGAGGAAGCGCAACCGAGCCTCGCCGGCTGGAAGGAGAACCCTGGGCTGCGTTTTCTGACATGATCGGAATGACCTGGAAGCTCAAAATATCGGCCATGCCAAGCGCCATGTGTTCGCGGTGGAATGGGTTGACCGCGACCACCCCATCAGCCGCGGTTTACCGCCGACATTTGTAGCCAACGATGAGCTTTATCACAAGATAGACCTGAAACCGAACGCTCATGTGCTGGCCACCGCCTTCGATGATCCTAACGTAAAGGGCGGGACGGGAAAGGTAGAACCGGTGATCTGGACGGTTCCTTACGGCCAAGGGCAGAGTGGTCATGATCGTCCTCGGCCACGATCTGCTGGCCATGAGTCAACCGGGCTTCATGGATGTGTTCGCACGCAGCGTGGAATGGGCGGCAACGGGTGATGTGGCGCCCGGCGCTCCGACCTTGTCTCCGCTCAACCAGCCTGCCTGCGCCTGCAGCCCAATCACTGAACCATATGAAAGCCATTGCCTATACCCTCATGTCGCTACTAACTGCTTTGCCCGCGCTGGCCTATGCGAGCTCCGCTCCTCCCCAGTGGGAGATCGCAAATACAGTTAGTGCGGGTGAAACTTTACCTGCCCGATGCCGTGAGTGGCTTCTATCGCGGCACCAGGTTCGACTGGTCCGGCGTGATCGCGGATCTGCAATATGCCGGCCATAGCTACTACGGTCCATGGTTTACGCCAAACCGATCCCAAGGTTCCCTGATTTCGTCTATCGAGGCGCAGAGATCGTAGCCGGCCCGTGCAGCGCAATCACCGGCCCGGTCGAGGAGTTCACCGCGCTGGGATACGACGAGGCCAAGGCCGGCGGGACCTTCCTCAAAATCGGCGTCGGCGTACTGCGCAAGCCTGACGACGCACCTTACAGCGGCTATCGGCTCTATGAGATTGTTGACGGGGGTAAGTGGAGCATCAAGAAAAGCGAGGATGCCATCGAGTTCACCCAGGAACTCCACGACTCCGTCTTCCGGATATGGATACGTCTATCGGAAAAAGATAAGCCTGGTCGCAGGCAAGCCGGAGATGTTGATCGAGCATAGTCTGAAGAACGTAGGCACCCGCCCGATCCATACCAGCGTGTACGATCATAACTTCCTGGTGCTGGATAAACAGCCGACGGACCCCGGCTTCACCATCACCTTGCCATTCACAATCACCAGCGATCATCCACCGGAAAAAGGAACTCGCGGAATTTCGTAAGAACCAGATTGTTTACCTCAAAACGCTTCCGGGGCAGGACCGCGTTTACACCTCCATCGAGGGCTTCGGCAATAGTTCTGACGACTACAAAATTCGCATCGAGAATGCGGACGTAAAGGCCGGGATGATGATCACCGGGGACCGCCCGCTGGCCAAGATGGCGCTGTGGTCTATTCGCTCCGTGCTCGCGGTCGAGCCGTTTATCGATATATCCCTCGAACCCGGCAGCCAGTCGACGTGGAAATATGCCTATGAATACTACACGCTTCCCCACTCCGACAAGAAATGAAACTCGTAGATGTTTCGAAAGCAGGCGCGCGAAAATCGGTCGAACAGGAATTCAGGGATGACTGAGGGCTTGTCTCCGGTCACGAGCAAAAGATCTCTTTCCTGCAAGACAGCCCAGGCTATTTTCAGCCGTCCCTTCCGGGACTGTGGCTATTTCTTGACCCTACCCCGCACTTCGTACGGGGCTACGTTCAGCCGTCCCGGCAAATGCCGGGACTCATAACCGCCGCTGGCCCCCCATTTGGACAGCATCGTTTTAACGTACCGCGTCCCTATGAACAACCTGGTATGACGCTGCAAGACTCAGCACTCGTTTGCCCTACTAAAACCAGACAAACTTCCTCTTATCCGATAATTTGGACAGCTCTGCCCGAAATTAACCCAACACCAAGTGCCAGTAACAGGCGCGCCGAATCCCAACCGGGACGGCTGAATCTATCCTTTCCCCCTTGTTCGGCGTGGACTTTCTTGCCTCATCTACGAGGCTGATTCCTCTGACCCAATCGGAGCAATACGTAATCTCAGCCAAGCAGACGTAAAAAG
>CAWAII010000011.1:0-97054 GCA_963782105.1 uncultured Acidobacteriaceae bacterium | reverse complement strand
TCATTACTATGCCTTGCGAAGAAGTGAGCGTACTCGAGAAGTCAGCTACGTCTGCCCTGCGGGTTCTGGTGGCCAGCGCAATGTTGTTGCTTTCGCCCCTGGCTGCACTCGCCGGAAATACAAACAACCATCCAGGATTTGCCGGGATCTATCTATCCCGCTTGGCCAAGACAGCTCCGTCCATGGGTGTAAGCCTGGGCGAGGACGGAACTGCCACCGTCACCGAGGATCCTGGTACGGGATCGACGACGTTATTCGGACACTGGGTGGACGACGGAAATCAAATCAAAGTCACCTTCAACGCGGACGAAGGCGCGCCGCCGGAACCCCCCATGGTTTTCCAGCCTACCCACAATGGATTGCAGGCGGTCACCTGGAACCACCAGGCCTGGGGCAAGGTGAACCCTCCGCTAATGCAAAAGGGATACAAAGTAAAGTATAAGTTTTGGCTGTCAACGATGCCCTAGTTCTTTGGTACCAAACGCATAACGCGGGGCTTTTCGCCAAGAAAGGCCCCGCCTCGTTTCGCTGAGTTGGCGTCAATGTCTCTCATCGCAGCATCAAAGGTCTTCCTACTGGCTCTCCACTGATCCGTTAATTGCTCTTGCGTTCAAGCCGGATGACCACAACGCTGGTATGCGGGAACACCATTTCGAATTTCGACGCCAGCCTGAATTTGACTCGTCACAGCCTCACTGCATGTGGCTGCATTTCGTTGTTCTCGGTATAGATGCTGGGCGCCGAGATGGTCTTCACTTGCGCCAGGGAGCGAGGGATAAAGCCATCCATTTGAATAGCCGCACGAAAATCGCGAGTAAGACTCCGATTGACGCAGAACAAAACAAGACTGTCCGGCGACGGACCCATTGCCGCCACGACTTCCAGCCAGGGAACATGATCGATGTGGGGCAGACGATTGACCCCATGATCCACCGTATACATCGGAGCATCGCTGTCGATGGCCACCAGCCGGCTTGGCTTTTCCTCGGCGTAGGAGCGCAGCACCCAGTATCCGGGAGCGCCGTAGACCTGCTCCCGCCTCTTCCAGATACCTCCAAACTCGAGAATGCCGGTCATGTCCGAGATCGGTACTATCGCGGAGTTCCTCAACAGCATATTGAGGAAGCCCGCGGTATCGATCGCCCCACCCATATTGTCGTAGCCCGGCGCCGGCCGTTCACCCGGCACAAAAAGCCATTCGGTAAAAGCAATTTTCGCGTTCTTGTGATTCGACTGCTGGATTTGCTCTGTCATCTCCTTCATTCGCTGTTCCAACCCGATGGGCAACGCGAAGCGCGAGAGGGCGACGAAATCATCCGACGGATTGTCCAGCCGCACCTGGTCATCCCTGACCACAAAATGGGTCGACAAATACTGAAACGTATCGGGCGGAGTGGCGAGCTGCACTGCGTTCCACTCATGGTAGAAGTCCTGGTCGGCGCCGGTCGCGATCAGACGTGCGGCCGGATCCACTTTGCGGATGGCCTCGCTGAACGCTTGCGTTCGGGCGCCAATCTGATCCCGCGTCGGGTAGCCCATGTTCCAGTTACCCCATAACTCATTCCCCAGCTCCCAAAGCAGGCCGCCTTTCTTATCGCCCCAGTGATCGTTGACATACTTGACCCACCCTGCGGCTTCCTCGGGAGTTCCGGAACCGAGGTTCAACGCGATCTGTGGTTGTGCTCCAATCAGTTCACAGAATCGCAGGAATTCGTCCGTCCCGAAAGTGTTGTACTCCGGAATGTTCCATGCGAGGTTGGATTGACTTCTGCGCTGATCGCGGGGTCCGATGCCGCTCTTCCAATGATAGGAAGAAGTAAAGTTGCCGCCAAAACGGACGAGTGGCGTCTCAAGTGCTCGCGCCATCTTCACGACTTCCGGATCCATCCCATCTACATTGTCGGCGGGCATCAGCGAGACTTGATCGATAAAAGCGCGAGCATCATCATGCAGGGCAATCACGAAGTCGACCGGCTGCAACCGCCCTACCTGCCCGGGTTTGAGAGTTGAGTTCAAAGGAGTATTTTGTCCACTCCTGGCTGGCAGCATCGATCGTCGTGTCCGCGAATACAAGCTTGCGGGTTGTTCCGCTCCCGAAGGGAGAGGTACATCTTCGCCGGCCCGGACTGATGCTTGACAAAGATGCTTCCGCGATACGCCAGAATTCGATGCACGGGCAAGTAGATTCGCTGACGGATCCCCACTTCCCCGTTCGGCAAACCCATGAGCAGCAGCGAATTCGAAGAGTTCGCCGCATCGCCCGACTGTGGCTCGTAACGGTTTCCCTGCCGCGTGTCTAATGGCTCCCACGGCAAAGGAAGATCAAGTTTCGAGGCGCGCTCCAGCTCCGGCCGCTCCTTGATCATCTTCGGCGACCGCGCCGGCGCCCAACAAGCCTTCTTCGAAGCTGCCGTTCTCCAGCAATTCAGACCACAATCCGCCATAAGTGGAGTGGCCGATCGGTTCCAGGAAGCTGCCGAAGATGGTAGCCGGGATCGGCCCCGATTGTAGCTCGCCTGCATGCACTCGCACATGGACGGGCTGATCCGGTGCGCCATGAGTCTCATCCATGATCTGACCCAATGCAAAGGCCGCACCCAGCCAAAGGACGCTGACCGCAACAAAGGTGGCAAGCACCGCGCGTCTGTATTGTTTTCACTTTGTTCTCCGAAGCTGAGATACCGCACGCAGTATAAAGGACCCGCGCAGGCGCACGAATCCTTCATTCGAAGTACAGGACCGACAACGGACTTTGCAGGGAGGGATTGAAACCGCAGATCGCTCCACTCCCCCGGATTTGAAGGCACCCGAGACCGTATCAAAATGAAACACATCTCGTGTGTTTATTCCGCCACACACCCAAAACTGTTATCAAGCTCGCCTAACTGCGTGAGGACCGATTACCATATCGATAGGCTCTTGATCATAATCCTGACGCCGCTGACACGTGTGCAATGACTCTCACTCCCTCGGACATTTTAGAGATTCAATCCGCCATCGACGGGTATGAGAAGAAGTTTCCGCACAGGCCGTCCCCTTCGGTGGCAGAGGCGCTGGCGTGGCGTCAAGGAAAGCGGGAGGCGAGGGACCCTGGATCAACTGGCATAGACACAGAGTCCTCGCGGCAGGAGTGCAATCGGCCAGCCGGGACCCGGGCAAAGATTCGGCTCCGCGTCTGGTACATCCGCAAGCACAGAGCGGGCTTGCCACTATGGGTCAAGGGAGTTCTGCTGCTTTGCCGGTGGGGGATGGTAGCTGTGCTGACCGCTTCATGCTTTCTCTTTGGCGCCTTCGTTGGCGGTTTTAAATGGGTGCCATGAAGATTTCGTGCGATCGCATGGCGAAAACCGCGGTGGTAGGCATTTCGCCGTGAGCGGGCCTGATGGGAGCCTGAAGTCAGTTATGTCTGGTGGCCTCCGGAGGCATCGATCTAGGCTCATCCAAGCCTTTGATGCTTACGATAAAACTTTGAATCTCGCTTGAGCGGCGATCAAGGTTTACTTCCTGCTTGCTCATGACCTCGCGATGGCGGTCAAACATCTTTTGCGCGTCTTCGTGTCTTCCCAGGCGAACATAGGCCTGACCTAGCTTATACAGTGGTTCAGGATAATCTGGATCGAGCGCTATGGCCTTTGTGTAATACGACACAGAGTCAGCAGGCCGCCTTTCTAATCGCAGCACTTCGGCCATCTGGTAGTAAACACGCGCATCACGAGGGTGCAATTGCGCTGCCCGGTTCAGTGTTGCCATCGCCAACGCCGTATGGGTCGATGTTCCGTCGTTATTCATTGCCACCACAAGAGATGTGCCATAGTAATACTGCGCGCCAAAGTTTCGGGGTTCCTTGGCAGCAAGGTGCGCGAGCTTGTCTAATACCTCCTTTGAGCGAGCTCCCGAGAAGGTGTAAGCTTCGCCAAGGAAGAGATAGGCGGGCTCAAAATTCGGATTCAGATCAACCGCCTTCAAGAAAGCGTCGACAGACTCGGCAGTCTTACCGCCCATAAATTCCGCAGCACCTAGCGCTAAGTAGATCTGCGACGACTCCGGATTGCGAATTTGCGCGGCGTGCAAGATGGCTTCAGCCGCTTCGTAATTCTCATGAAGCAGCAACTCGGAACCCAGGTCAAAGGCAAATCTGTCGTTCTCAGGAGCCAGCCGGGTGGCTTCCTGATAATGATTAAGCGCATTACGGTAGTCTTTCTTGCGCTCGTATATATCAGCAATGAGGTCATGAATTTCACCGCTATCGTTTATGGCCAACGCTCGCTGCGCTGCATCGAGTGCGCTGTCCAAATCCTTGGGATCGCCGGGTTTTTCCAGCCGCAAGACTGCAATATTGTACAAAGCATCGTACGAAGCAGGATCCTCAAGGGCGGCTTGCTCGAATCGTGATAAAGCTTGGCGGGGAAAACCCTTAGAGGCCAGTATCGTACCTTCACGTACGTATCTTGAACTCGGGGGAAGCTGGGCAAAACTCTTGTCCAACAATGGAATAGCCGCGTCTACATGACCCAACTGCAGCCGGGCTAAAGCCAAGCTGTACGACAGTTCGAGGTCATCGGGCGCTAGTAGGAGGGCCTGATCGAGAGCCTTGGATGCCCGCTGGTAATTTCCTTGATCGAATTCCAAAGCCCCAACCAGCTTCAACCAGGGCGCGGCATTCGCATCTTTCGGAGGAGTTCCCGACTCAAGAAGTTTCAAAGCGTCTTTCTTGTCACCCGTTCCTGCCATCGCTACCGCAAGTTCGTATGCGACTGCGCCAGAATGCTCCAAGCGAAATGCCTGTTCGAGAAGCGGCTTGGACTCTGAAAATTTCGTTCTCGCATTCAGCAGGGCGCCGAGGTTGTAAAGAGCATCTACAGCGCCAGGGCGAAGAGCCAGACTCCGGCGAAAAGCCGCCTCGGCTTGATCCGGATTTCCCGCGCGCAAGTAAGCCGCCCCCAGATTGTTAAAAGCTTCCGGCCTGTCAGGAGCCAGGCGCGCGAACTCCTTGAACATTTCCAACGATTTGCCGCCATCGCCAACCCTGTCATATGCGATGCCCAGGAGATTGCAAACCTCCGGATCGAGGGGATGGTCGCGGCGGTAAGTCTCCAGACCTGGAATTGCCTCCGCGCTATGGCCGCTATCGAGTTCCCGGCGAACAGCGTTCAGTGGATTCTGGTGTTGCCCGAGTGAGGTGCCGGCGAGAATCGGGAGCAACAACGACAAAGCTACCCCTTGCCAGTGAATCCATCGAGAGGTCATCATACGATTGGCCGAGTTTGCCGGTTCAGGAAGCGCGCATCCGATCCGGACTCGCTCCAAGAGGCAAACCTAATGTTGGAGCGGGACAAACCGAAGCTTCAACTGGTCGGTAACAAATCCCTTCATTTGGCGAACACTCTCCATGATACTAGGCTTGCGGGTATGATCCAGCTCCAACATCACCCATCCGCTGAATCCGATTTGCCGATAGAAATCGGCTAAACCCCGAAAATCGACTACGCCTTGTCCGACCTCGACAAAGTCTCCGCTAGCTTTCCCACCCAGATAAGAAGGGCTGGTTAGTTTCGGATCGAAGTCCTTCCAATGGCTTACCGCCAGCCTGGAAGCATATCTCTTCACCGTCTGCAGGGGATCGAGCCCCATGCCCGCGAGATGACCGACGTCGGCGCAGAATTTTACATATTTGGGATTCGTGCCGTCGAGGATCTCCAGCACAATCTCTTTAGGGATATCGCGCTCCGCATGAAAGGCAACCAGGATGCCGTACTCTTCGCTGGAAATGCGCCCGATCTCATCCGCCGCCCGAATTACCTGCTGGACATCTTCCGTCGTCCGCTGATAGGGCTTGCCTCCAATGGGAGCAGGCGGATTCCACCCTAGCGCAATATACTTCGCATTCGCCGCTCTCAGGAATTTACCATCGGAACGGATCTTTGCCATCATGGTTGGCCAGTTCTGGCGCTCGTGCAGCGGCAATGCCTGATAGACGCCCTCGAGTTGCACTCCAATCCCACGAGACCGGGTAACGAATGCTGCAGGATCTGCTCCGTACGCGGAGTCCAGGTGGGCGTCGCTATTGTCCGCTTCGGTCGCACCGATCCCCAACTGCGAAATCGCCTCGACCGCCTTCCAATACATAGCGGTCGAGTGCTCGGTGGCGAGCCAGGTGGTTGCAGCCATGCCGATCTTGAACTTTTGCGGTTTTTCTTCGCTGAACCCCTCGCGGGGACAGGCATAGGCCAGAGCGCCCAGTGTTGCAACCTTGAGAAACCTCCGTCGCTCCATCATGGCCGACTACTCCGTTCTATCTCTTACCACACACGTGGTCGATTCAACCCGACTTGCCAGGCAGCTATCCTACAAGGCGCGTACGGATTGAATCAATCACGGTTAACTACTCACATCGTTATGGCCGCCCCCGGAGCTCGCCGTGCCCTTAGAAAATAAACTTAAGGGCAAATTGAACTTGCCGGGGATTGGTGGCGAGACTCGATATTTGACCAAAGGACGGCGTGCCAACGGTCGAATTCGGCACACCGAATTGTGGTTTATTCCAAAGGTTGAAAGCCTCTGCGCGGAACTGGAAGAACTTCGTCTCCGAGATGGGCAGATTCTTGAACACGGAGGTATCCCAGGTCGAGATCCCAGGGTTTCTTGGCCCCGGCGTCGGTCCACACGTGCCGAAGTAGTACGGCAAAGGGGCGGAGTAAGCATTTGGGTCAAGCCAGTGGTTGATCGTTTGATTGATATGCGGCGTGGCAATGCAGTTGGCCCTTATACCACCTCCCGCCCCGGTCAAGTTGTTACTCGGCGAGATGGTGATAGGTTGACCATCCGAGTAGTTCACGATTCCATTCAGCTGCCAATCGTCGACCAGCTTGCCTGCGAAGCCAGATGGATTGAGATCGTGACCCTTACCTACCGGCAAGCCATAGGTGGTGCTGAGGACGAAACGCTGGGGCGTGTCATTGTCCCAGAGACCCCATTCTTTATTCAGATTGTAGCGGTCCTGAATGCCACGCAGCCCAGCCTCAAAGTCGCTTCCCTGGCTCAGAGCCTTGCTCCAGGTGTAGGCCACATGGAAGGCAAAGTTGTTGGCCATTCTTTTGTCGACGCTGATCTGCAGACCGTTGTAGCTGGAACTCAGGTCGCTATCCAACCACTCGACGAAGGTCGGGTTGGTGCCTTGAACGAACTGCGGAAAGGGGATGACCGGCGGACTTCCGGGATCGATAAGATTGCCCTGGTTTTCGTTAGTAAGACTCCACAGGTGGCGGCCCTGGTTGAACACGTAATTGGCCTCAACCGCCAGATCTCTGCTGACCGAGTATTGGAAGCCGAAACTTCCTTCATAGATATCGGAAGGTATGAGATGTGAGTTGATGGAGCGAATCTGAAGCTGGCTAACGGCCGCAATGTCGTCGATGCTCACAGGATCAGTGAACCCTGCGGGGAACCCGTTCTGCAGAAACAGGCCCGGCGCGGCGTTCAACGAGTTGTTCAGGGCGTGGTCGGTGAGGAATGGCGGGTTGAGCGCTGATTGGCTCTCGCTGCCATAGCGGTAAGTATTTTGGAAGTAGATACCAGCCCCAGTACGCATGACCAGGTTGGGGGCGATCTGATAAGCGATGCCTACCCGGGGAGCAAAATTATCCAACTTGGGGTGGACGGTGGTCCGGTTGTAGGTCCCTGACGCATTGCTGGGAACGGTAAATAGGCCGCCCTGACCGCCATTGAGCGTCGGGATGAAGTTGGTTACATGGTTGTTGCGTTCAAAGAGCGGGCTCTCATACTCATATCTCACGCCATAGTTGATGGTAAGTTTTGGGTTCGCCCTCCAGCTGTCGGCGACAAACCAGTTGAACCCGTTGCGATAGATATGAGCGATGTTCAAGTTTTCCAACTCGGACGAGTTGGGAATCCCGAGGAGAAGGTCGGTGATGCCCTGGTTGCCAGTGTACTGACCGCTAAAGTTGAAAAAGCCCCGAGTACAGCACAGATCGCTGAAGTTATCCGCGTCTCGACGCCACTCGATGCCGGCCTTGAGACTGTGAGTTCCCTTGATGAGCGTGATGGTGTCTTTGAACTGCCAAATCTGCGCAAATTGATTCTGTGGCAGCCAGCGGGGGCTTCCCAACTGGGAAAAGCCGGAAATGTCGAGTTCCGGGAGTCCGCCTGAGACGCCCGCATAAACGGGAATTCCGGTTAATCCAACCTGGCTATTCGCCTCCACCCCAAATGTAGCCTGCTTGGAGTGCGACGCCGCCCGATTGAACGTGTAGTGCGCGTCGCTGATCAAAGTGGGGTTGAAAAGATGGACCCATGCCATGGTGACGTTTGTGCCACGGTCATCGTTGATCCCTTGCGTGGATCCAGCAGTGCCGTCTGCGATGGGATCGACTAAAGAGAAAATTCCGGGGATATTCTGCCGCAGGTCAAAGACAACATAATGACCATAAACGCTGTCCTTGTCGCTGATCTTGTAATCTACGCGAGTGCCAAACTGATCGGAGTTGCGCGACTCAGTAGGGCTGGAAATGTAGTTATTGCCGCTAAATGCACCCAGCTGTCCATTCTGTGCCAGGTTGGTGTTGGGCAGCGGGTAGAGCGCAAAGATCTTTGCCCCCACAGGGTCAACACAACTGGGGCTCACCACGCCGGCCACAATGCAGTTGGCCGGGGCTCCAGGATAGGTGGGGTTGGTCGGCGGTGAGCTCAGCTCATTGAAATTGTATTGCCGCATGAGCGGGGTGGGAACGGTTCCGACAAGGCTCTGCCCCGCGGCAATTCGGGTTCCCTCGTAGTTACCGAAAATGAACACCTTGTTTTTGCGAATAGGGCCACCGAGGGTAGCTCCATATTGATTCTGCCTGTACGCCGGCCTGGGCTGGCCGGCCTGGTTGAGAAAGTAATCATTCGCATCCAATTTGTCGTTGCGAATGAATTCATAAATATCGCCATGCACTTCATTGGTGCCGGACTTTATAGAGGCGTTGATCACACCGCCGGCGCTGCGCCCGTACTCAACGTCGTAATCGCGCGTTTGCAGCTTGAATTCCGCCAGGGAGTCGACCGCCGGCTGGGCGCTTTGGGCGCTTTGATCCTGAAGGTTGGTCGTATAGGAATTATTGTCAGCGCCATCCAGGACGTAGTTGTTTTCGGTGGAGCTATTACCGTTCACGCTGAAGACTCCCTCAGCGCGGCCTTGAAACGAAGCGCTGGAAGGGTTCACTCCTGCCGTCAGCAGGGAAAGTTGATCGTAGCGCCTGCCATTCAGGGGCAGATCCGTTGCCTGTTGCGAATCAACCACAGTTCCAACATCGGCGTTCTGCGTCTCGAGCAAGGGAGCGCTGTCCGTGACTGTGACCTGCTGGGTGTTGGAGCCCACTTCCATCGTGAAATCCACTTGCTTACGATCTTGTACGTCGAGCGCGATCCCCTCGCGAATCACCTTCTTAAACCCGCCGGCCTCAGCGGTGACTGTGTAGTTTCCAACTCTTAGATAGGGGAATACGTAGTTGCCGGCGTTGCCCACCTTGACCGTCTGGCTTTCGCCGGTGGCTACATTCTGGACTGTCACTTGAGCGCTCTGAATAATGGCGCCGGTCGCATCCTTGACGGTGCCGACGATGCTCGCCGTGTCAACCTGCGCGTGGAGGGCTGCCGACACAAACATGACGATGAGTGCCGCGCCTATGCGGCGTGGGCGGCCCAGGCTACAAAAGGACAATCGCATGATTCCTCCTAGAACTCTCGGGCCGGGCAAATCGCCTAGACTTTGAGCAAAGCGCTTAGTGTTGTATTTGGATCATGTTTCTAATCGCTTATACGACTGCCAAACGTTGTATAAGGCTTCGCAATTCGTGTCAAGCATTTATTGCGGGACGCCAAGACCTGCGCCAAGAAACAATGAACCTTTTTGGGATTGAGACTATAATTTTTTCCCTGCCGCCGGTGGTGTGCACGGTTGAAAAGAAAACGGGAAAGGCGCTCTACCGGCAGCTCCAGGAAAGAGGGCCTGAGAGAGCGCTCAGGCCGTTGCAGTGCCCCCGCAATCCGTGTCAAGCGTTGGCCGTGGGTGACGAAAGCAGCTGCGCAACGGCCGCATGAGCCGCCTGTCTCGCGAAAGACCAGGATTTGCCCATCGACTTTGCAGAGCCGGTTGGTATACATTTCCGTCTTGTAGTGGTGTGACTAACCGCTTCGTGCACTCCACCACGGGGTACGTATTCGCGTCAGCTTACTTTCAGTCCGGAAGGGTGGGGGCATGTCAGCAGCGAAAATGGACAGAAGAGACTTTGTAAAATCGATTGCGGCCAGCGGAACCGTTGCCATGACCGCATGGCCAGCCCTGGCAGAAATGGCTTCTGCCAACGATCCCCTGCCGACAACTTACAAGGTATTCACCGCGGCCCAGGCGGCGACGGTCGGAGCCATAGCAGAACAGCTCGTTCCCGCAGATGACTACCCGGGCGCGAAACAAGCGGGCGTCGTCCAGTTCATCGATAGCAAAATTGGGGGGCCATACGGCACATTCTACCTGGATCGTTATGAGACTGGCCTCGCGCTGGTGGATAGAGTCAGTCAGAAGCTCGCTGGTGGTAATTTCGTGTCCCTGAATTCCGAGCAGCAAGAGAACGTCTTGAGGACCCTTGAGGCAGGAATCGAAGGGGACCCCAGCGCCCGTGAATTCTTCAGGTTGATCTCCGAGCACACGTTCGAAGGCTATTATGGCGACCCGGCCCACGGTGCGAATCGAAACGGCGAGAGCTGGAAAATGCTTGGTTTTGGAGGATAAGTTCTTGCCTAAGAATAAGGCCGACGCTGTCGTTGTGGGTTCAGGGGCGGGCGGTGGCATCCTCGCCAAGGAACTTGCGCAGGCAGGGCTGTCCGTGGTGATGTTCGAGCGGGGGGCGAAGTATACGACTGCCGACTACGACCACTCCGAATTGCAATCGCAGTATTCCGTACCGCCCGCATATGGTCCATCCGTCTATGCCAATCCACGCACATTCCGTTACACCGACAGCGAAACTGCGCGACTGGTCTATCCGGGAGTCGACGAGGTCTACGGGAAAACCGCGGCATCAGTGGGAGGAGCCACGCTTGCATACGGCGCCGCCGCGTGGCGCTTCAAACGAGAAGACTTCCGAATGAAATCAACCTACGGCGCGATTCCAGGGACCTCAGTAGAAGATTGGCCCATCAGCTATGATGACCTCGAACCGTACTACGAGCGAGCCGAGTATGAGGTTGGAGTTTCAGGACTGGCCGGAGCTGATCCGTTCGCAGAACCTCGGAAGAGGCCTTTTCCCGTTCGCCCCTTGCCTATCAACCCGCAGGGAGAAATCGTCCGGGATGCTGGTTTGCGGCTGGGGTGGCATCCCTTTCCGCCCCCCTTCGCGATCTTGACCCAGCCCTACAACGATCGCAATCCTTGTATCCAATGCCGCTGGTGCCTTGCTCACGCCTGCGAAGTGAACGCCAAGTCCGGCACACAGATCAGTATGCTGCCCCTCGCCCTCAAAACCGGGAGATGCGAGCTGAGGGCAAACTCCTTTGTGACTCGCATTTTGACTGATGAAAAGGGCCGCCCATGTGGTGTCCAGTATTTCGACTCCGGCAATCAGGGACATGAACAGTATGCCGATTTGATCGTGGTGGCTTGCTCGGCCACGGAATCAGCGCGGCTGTTGCTCAACTCTTCAAACAAATTTCATCCTCGAGGGCTGGGGAATTCATCCGGACAAGTGGGCAGAAATCTGAACGATCATACGGGGGCGGACGCATTTGGTATTTTCGAACGGGAGATCCCTCACGACAAGGGCCCTGGCCCATCGATCGCTTTCAACGACTGGAATCACCCGCGCGGCCGGGAAATCCGCGGAGGCGGTTATATTTACAACTACTATTGCACTCTGCCGATTGAATTCGCGTCGGGCCGCCCCCCCGGAGAAGCCTTGTGGGGCAAGGCCCACAAAGACTTCCAGCGCAAGTATTTCTATCGCTACATCCATCTTGGCAGCAACTGCCAGGCCTTGCCCCAAGAGAGAAACCGCGTGGATCTTGATCCAAAGGTTCGCGACGCTTGGGGCATGCCCGTTGCGCGGATCACTCATTCCTACATTCAGGACGATTTCGATGTAGCCAATTTTGTGATGGACAAGCAGGAACAATTGCTGAAAGAGGCGGGGGCTACAAAAACCTGGCACGGTCAAAACGGGAGGGGCGGGGTAGCCGATCATCAAAATGGCACCTGCAGGATGGGAAATGATCCTAAGACCTCTGTCGTGAGCTCTTATTGTCAAAGCCATGACCTCGACAACCTGTTCATCACAGATGGAAGCGTACTGGTAACCGATGCCGGATTCAATCCATCGCTGACCATCCAGGCAGTTGCCTTTAGAGCCGCTGAATACATCAAGCAGCAATGGAAAGGTTCCGCGTGGCGCGACGGCAAACGGGCGTGACCGCTTTCTCACGCATGCGACGGGTGGCTTACAGATCCTACCCTGGGAGGTTGTCCGGCAGCCTCTTTGGCGGAGCCAAAGCACAAAAGGGCGCCTTTCCGTCCGCAAGGACACTTCCATGATCGGTGGCAGGGGACTGATCTTCGCCGCTTGGTCTGGAGTGTTTATCTATGGTTATCTCAACGCGATGTTGGGCATCGTCTTGCCTAACCTGATGGAGAAGCTTGCGCTGGATAAGACTCAGGCAGGCAAGTTCTTCATGTTCAGCTCCATTGGCCTGCTCGTCTCCTCTGTGCCTTCCGGGCTAACCATGGACTACTCAGGGACCAAACTGGTCACATGCCTGGGATTGCTCCTGGTTGGGGCAGCCTTCTGGGGGTTGGGATCGATCGGGTCGCCTCGATTCTTATATGCTCTCGCTTTTGTCCTGGGCCTTGGAGGGTCCATGGTGATCGCCGGAGAAAACACCACGGTTTCTCTAGCTAACACCAGTCACCGAGAAGTCGCCTCCAATTTTCTTAACCTCTTCTTTGGCGTAGGCGCCTTCGTTGCTCCCTTCCTCGTCATGCCGATACTCAAGTACAAGGGTTTTTCCGGGGTACTCAAGACTTCAGCAATTATGACCGGCGCGATTCTGGCCTTACATCTCTCGCTTTCCTTCCCTGTTCCCGCGGCTGGCACGAGCTTTTCCTTAGGTAGTATTGCGACGCTGGTTGTTCAGCCCCGACTACTCTTGCTCATGTTTTTGGTATTTCTGTACGTCGGGACCGAATTCTCCGTTTGGAGCTGGACGGTTACGTTCCTGACCACGGAACGCGGATACCCGCAGCAATCGGCGTCGCGAATCATCTCTATATTCGCCCTGGCGATGATCGCCGGCCGGTGGACGAGCCAATGGACTCTGGTCAAATTCGGCCCCCTATTGTTTTTGCTGCTCAGCGCGGCAGGTGCAGTTATCAGCCTTGGCGCGCTCTATATCATACGGGGCCGAGTATCGGTAATCATCGCCGCATCGGCGGCAGGATGGTTCATGGCCGCCATCTTTCCGACGGCACTTGGACTCGCCGGTAACTATTTCCCATCATCGGTAGGAACCGCGATAAGCCTGGTGACTACCGGCGGCTGGATAGGCGCGATCGCTATTCCGCCGGCCGTGGGATTCGTTGCCGATCGGTCTGGAGTCAGCCGCGGCGTGCTTATCCCCGTGGGCTCAGCATTTCTAATGATTATTACTCCTATTTTGCTCCTACGGATGCACTGACAGGGAGTTGTCGAATATTCTTAGCTAACGCAGAGATGTCTCGCGAGCGATATCAATATTGGATTCGCGAGCTTGATGGAGTAAATGAATGAAGTCTAATGCTTCTGTCGTCCATTCGCACAATCCATCTCACGGTCAGTCCGGCGAACTGCTCCGATTCACCCGCGAAGAAGTTGGCTGGGAGTGGATGAGCCTTGTTGTTCGACGGCTCGTTCCCGGAGAAACGCTGTCCCTACATACAGAGGCCGAAGAAATGGCGCTCGTCTTACTGGGTGGTCAATGCGCCGCGGACTGGGGAGAAGGGCTCGTGTCGATTGGAGGCAGAAGGAACGTTTTTGACGGACTGCCTTATACCCTCTATCTGCCTTCATCCAATCACGTGGTCCTCAAAGCCGAGACGGTTTGCGAGATCGCCGAGTGCCGAGTGCCTTCCACAGCCTCCTTGCAGCCCAAGCTGATCACTCCGAAAGATATCTCCAGCAATTTGCGTGGAGGCGAGAATGCGTCGCGGCAAATTATCGACGTAATCCCGCCTGAATTTCCGGCTGATAGATTAGTTGTCGTGGAGGTTTACACGCCAGGCGGCAATTGGTCCAGCTATCCCCCACACAAGCACGAGGTCCACAATCCACCAGTCGAAGTGGATCTCGACGAGATCTACTATTACCGAATGAACGATCCTCGCGCTTTTGCCTTCCAAAATCTTTATAGTTCCGACCATGCGCGTGATTCCATACTGAAAGTGCACGACGGCGACGCAGTTCTGGTGCGAGACGGATATCACCCCGTCGTGGCCGGACCGGGATACGACATCTATTACCTTAATTTCCTTGCTGGAACTTCACGTTCGATGACGGTCACGGAGGATCCGGATCATGTTTGGCTTCGATCAAGCTGGAAGCAGCCAGACGCTCGTCTACCCCTGGTACGAGCTGAAGGCGCCTAGCCTCCATTCACGGGAAGTTCAGACGCCGGAAGGATAGGAGCCATGGGGTGTCGCCGGAATCCGCATCTCCTGGAAGATAGCTCCAGACGCGCATTTCTAAAGAGCATTGGTTTGTTGGGCCTTTGCAGAAGCAGCCTTTGTTCGACGCTTCCGCGGCTGTTCTCATCCGCCGTGGCATCCGGAACCAGCGGCTCGCAGGATTCGAGTCCTCTCTTTGTTTCCGTGCCACCTTCCGCGAGCGCAATCAACTGGACACATGTCAATGGCCGGTCGTCACAATACTATCTTCCCGAGACGACAGGAGCAGGCTGCGCTTTCATCGATTACGACCGTGACGGCTGGATGGACCTCTATTTCGTGAATAGCGGCCGTTGCGATTTTTATGATCCGTCTCCTCCGCTGCGCAATGCCCTTTATCGAAACAATCGTAATGGCACGTTTACAGATGTCACTGCGCAGGCAGGGGTTCCCGGAGGCGGCTATGGAATGGGTGCGGCGGTCGGCGACTTTGACAATGACGGTTTTCCGGACCTTTATGTAACTCAATACGGCACAAGCATTTTGTACCGCAACAATGGAGATGGCACCTTCACCGACATCACCAAGAAAGCCGGGGTTGAGGCGCCGGGATGGGCATCGAGCGCGGTTTGGTTTGACTATGACAACGACGGGAAACTCGATCTGTTCGTATGCCGATTTGTGGATTTCACCAAGGAAAAGAATAAGTTCTGCGGGAACCCGGCTACAGGTGAGCGCTACTATTGTGTGCCGAGGGTTTACACTCCGATGCCGAGCTGGCTCTTCCACAATAACGGAGATGGGACGTTCACCGACGTAAGTAAGGATTCAGGGATCGCACGATACTTAGGAAAGGCGTGGGGAGTGGTGGCTACGGATATCAACAATGACGGCAACATGGACTTGTTTGTTGCAAACGATACGGTGGCCAATTTTCTTCTCGTCAATGATGGCAAGGGCAAATTCAGAGATATTGGCGTGGAGGCAGGGATTGCATACAGCGAAGATGGCAGCCCGCGGTCCGGTATGGGCGTTGATTCCGCTGATTACGACGGCGACGGCTGGATGGATCTTTTCGTAACCAACGTCGATCATGAAAAGTATTCACTGTACCGCAACAACCATAACTCGACATTCGATGATCAGGCGATGCTCAATGGGATCGGGCAAAGCACGATGCTGATGAGCGGCTGGGGGATCAAATTTGTCGATTTTGACAATGACGGAAATATCGATCTGTTTATTGCCAATGGACATCCCGACGACAGGGTCGAAACCCGCACCGAGGACGTGAAGTATGCCGAGCCCATGTTGCTGTTTCGAAACAAGGGAGCCGGAAATGAACGCCGTTTTGAAGATGTGAGCCAACGTGCAGGCCCGATCTTCAGTCAACGGTTCGCCGCCCGCGGCATGGCGATAGGCGATTTCGATAATGACGGCGGCGTTGATGTGTTGGTGGCCGTGAACAACGGCCCCCCATTGCTATTGCGAAACACGGCAGCCCACGGAAACCATTGGCTGGGACTCTATCTTATCGGCAAGAAAGCAAATCGCGATGCAATTGGCGCACGAATAGCTTGGCAGGCCGGTGACCTAAAGCGGCACGATCTAAAGGTGGGTGGAGGAAGCTATCTTGCCTCGCATGACCCGCGTGTAGTTTTGGGGATTGGCAGCCACACGAAAGTTGATTGGCTCGAAATAAAATGGCCTAAACCCAGCACATTAGTCGAACGCTATACCAAGTTGCCCATCGACTGCTATGTTTCCATCGAAGAAGGCAGCGGAATCCAAGTGCCGGCAAATGACAAGTTTGTGAGGTGATAGTTCCGTCTTTCACCGCCTATCTTGGCACCACCGGCAAAATCAACGCGCTGGAATGTGCGCCGCCGTGCAGGATCGTATTTGTCGCCTTCACGAATTGCGTATCTTCGGCGCGCGCTTTTACCCGTATTCAGATTGCGGTCGAAGCGCGGAAAATTGCTCGACGACACTTCGAGCCGGATACGGTGACCCTTCAAAAAGACGTTGCTCGTGGACCAGAGGTCGATCTTGTATTCGTAGACCTTGCCGGGTGTGATGGGTTTCGGTTCTCCGACGGTGGACGCGCGGAAGCGTGCGCGCAGAATTCCCTCGGTCAGATTTTGCGCAAACCCGTTGGGCCAAACGTCGACCAGCTTACCCGTGAAGTCGGTGTCGACGGCAGAGGACTTCGCGAAGAGATCAAGAGTGACCGGGCCCGTGACTTCGAGATCCTGATCGAGCGGCGGCGTGGAATAGACGAGCACGTCGGAGCGGGCTTCCACGTCTTTCTGATCGCGTGGTCCCGGCGCGAGATGATCGGAATCGCAGCAGAGCGGACCGCCCACGGTGGGAACAGGATTGGCCGGGTCGTAGACGAAAGTGTCTGTGCCTTCCTTTTCTGGCGTCGCAGTGGAAAGCGAACCGTCGCCCGAAGCGCTGTTGGCCTTCCCGCCGGAGTGAAGATAGTAGCTGGTCTGCGTGGCGCGCGCGAGGGGCCACGCGGGCTCATCGCGCCACTCGTTCTTGCCCATCACAAAAATCCTGACCGGATTGCCGCTCGCGAACTGGTTCTGCTTGCCCAGAAACAAGTATTCGAACCAGTCGAGCGTGATGGCGTTCTCGTCAAAGGCTGCGTCGGGGCCGAAATCGACATCGCCGACCTTGCGGCTCCAGCCGGAGTGGCCGCCGATGGCGATGAGCAGATGTTGCCCGTCGCGTGCGGCCTGGTTTCCGGCATGCGCCTTCAGGCCCAGGTAATTGCGCAGCGAGCCGCCCTGGAACAGGTCGTACCAGGCCGCAATCGTGAGCGCGGGGACCTGAATGTTCTGGTAGTTCTCTTCGATCGACCACTGCTTCCAATAGCTGTCGTAGGTGGGATGCGCAAGCCAGTCGAGGAAATAAGGCGCGAGTTCGTGCGTCAACTGCGAGCCGCCGGTAACCGGCTTGATATTGAAGACGGGAAAGTCGGTCAACGGCAACACGCGGTCGCCAACACAGCGCATTGGTGTCGTCGCGGATCAGGCGATTCGCCGTGTCCTGCGCCAGGCCCGCGGTCCACGACTCGTCAAACCACTGCTCGAATGCGCCGCCCTGGTAGGTCCAGTTTTCGTGGTAGTTCGACGCCGTGACGACGGGGCAGATACCGGCCAGGTGCGGCGGATGGCTGATGGCGGCGAGCATCAGCGTAGCGCCGACGTACGATCCGCCGAACATGCCAACTTTGCCGTTCGAATGCGGCAGCGCCGCGGCCCACTCCACCGTGTCGTAGCCGTCGTCCATCTCGTGCTTGAAGGTGTACCACTCGCCCTCGGAGGTGTAGCGGCCGCGCACATCCTGGATCACGACCATGAAGCCGCGCGCGACAGCCTTGCGCGCGAAGTCGGCGCCGCCGTCCTTGTTGTAGGGTGTGCGCTGGAGCAGTAGGGGAAAGCTGCCGTCACCCGCGGGTCGATAGACGTCGGCCTTGAGGGTGACGCCGTCGCGGGTCTTCATGGCGACGTTGTGCTCGATCACGATATCGGCAGCGGACTGCGCGAACGCAAGAGCAGGAAGAGACGCAACAGCGAGCACGAAAAGGCAAAGAGTTTTTCTGGACATGAAATTCCCCGGCGGCAGAAGCCGGAAGCAATTCTAACTAATTAAGAAGAGACGCGATAAGCGCCATAGGCACCACTCCGACTCCTGCGAGCGCGACCGATCACTACCGCGACCATGCCCCATAAGTGGCGAACAATGGTAAGGCTCCAAAACCAAACATCAAGGCCTATCGCGAAGGAAGAGGGGACAAAGCATAACCGCATACGCCTCGTAAGGGACGAATCGCTAGACCGATCAGACCACCGAGAACAAACACGGCATACGCGAGCGCAGCAATGTGGTCGAGGAACCCGGGGATTCCGCCGTCGCTGTGGAGAGTATGCACTGAACCTCCCTCGTTCAAATGAGCGACACGTTAGCTTGTCAGCGTTATACGGTAACACCACCGTGTAGCTCTTCAGGATCATTACTGATTTTGCCGGTGGTAGTTCCGTCGGCCCCCACAACTTCCCCCACAGGGCTAAAGCCCAGAAGTGTTATCAGGCATTTACGGCACGACTAAAAGTCGTGCCCTGATACAAAACCGGGGCTCTGCAGGTTGCGGGTACTTCGATCTGTCAACACAACGACCCTTGGCGCCGCAAAAGCGTGGGAGGCGACCAAGGGCCATCGCTGACCCAAGACAGAGCGTCTTATCTCTTAATACCTAGCAGAATCCATTCCAAGGAAGCTCCAAGACGGGTCTCTTGGCATTAGGAGAAATTCCGTCCGTCCCCGAAAAGAAAAGGACCTCCCGAAAAGGACCTGCTTTGCGCGCCTGCTCCCCGAGTAGGTCGCGGTAAATCTCCTGATCGCCGTCTTCAAAGAAAATCGCTTCTCGACGATTGCCACGTTGGTTCACGTGGTGCGGGAGACCGGATACCACCATGCGGGCTAAACGCGTCATGAGCGCAAACTTAAGACGAACCAAAACTGAGGAGAATAGGTATAGTGTCGACACATTACGTTCCACAAGCTGCCCTCCATCCCAGAATTCGCACTCGTGTAGTGGAAACTGAGCCTCCTCGCGTTGACAGCCAAAGACTTGCTGATCAAACTGCGGAAGTTGGGCTCGCCTTTCGATAAATTACAGCACGGCGGGTCGCGCTAGTCAAGGTACTGCAATCCTGTTTTCAAGGAACGCTGCGGTCAAACCCCGACATCCTACAAGCTGGCGCCGAAGATCAGGCAGGGGTCAACGCGGGAGCTTTGAGGAGTGTTGAGGGGGCCTCGCCTTTGGCCAGACGGGTCAGTGTAAGTACGGTGATGTCGTCCTCCTGACCGAAATCGGTAGCGGCCTTAGTCGCCTCTTCGGCGCTGGGCTTTTGCTGGATGAGGCTGCGCAGCCGATCGAAGCTGAAGAGTTCGCCAGTAGCAGCGCGCGCCTCGAGCAGACCGTCGGTGTAAAGCACAAGGTGATCGCCCTCCTGCAACCGTACGGTTTTTTGCTCATAGTTAACCTCGGCCATAAGACCAAGGGGAAGAGCCCCGGGAAGGGCAATCTCCTGCTGGTTGACAAAGGGCGGGGGATGGCCGGCGCTGGCCAGCATGCAGCTTCCGTCGGCTTGGAGCAGCATCACCAGGCAGGTGACGAAGCCGCCGTGCAAGCGGCCATACAGCCGGCGGTTGAGGCCGGCGAGAATGTCCGCCGGCTGCGAGGTGAAGTCGGCTAGCGTGCGCAGCATGCCGACGATGAGCGATACAGTCATGGCTGCACGCAATCCTTTGCCGCTCACATCGCCGAGCACCAGCCAGGCGGCGCCGTCAGGCCCAGCGGGGCCGGCAGCAATCACCTGGAAGAAGTCTCCGCCCACCTCCTGTGCGGGAATATAGGCGCTGGTTACCGAGTAGCCGGTCAAAGACGGCAACAGTTCCGGGATGAGGACCTGCTGCAGTTCCTGCGCGCTGCGCAGTTCCTGCTCCATGGCGCCCTGGCGCAGGGCGGCCTCCCTGGTGTAGCGGTAAACGGCGTACACGATGGAGAGCAGCAGGGCAGTGTTCGCTAGCGTAGTGGGCGTGAAGGGATTGCCCAGTATGGTAAAAAGGGGCGCGTTGATCGTGTTTCCCAGAGTCCAGTGGGTGTAACGGCTGCCCTGCGACACGGCTATGCGGAAATTGGAGATGAGGGAGGAGCTAAAGGCGAAGATCGCGACCAGCCAACGGGCCGGGTCCAGCTTCTTGCGGATGGCAAAGCCCACCAGCAGAAGTGGTAAAAGCTCAGGCACGGTTTCAAATATGGTGAGGAAGGCATCCGCGCCTTGCTCCCAATGAACCGCTGCCGGGCCGCTCCAATCGAACATGGTGAGTGCGCCATCCAGCACATTGGCGGTCAGGTCGATCCATGCCAGCCACACGGTGAGCTGTACCAGAAGGCGGTTCTCGGTTAGCCGCAACAAATACAGCAGTAAGAACCAAAGTGAAATATCCGCGAGGGCGTGCACCGGCTGCAACCAGCCCAGGCCAAAGCGATACGACCACGGCAAGTGCAGACCAACAAGAAACAGGCCGAGCACAGCGGAGAGGGCGTAGAGCGACATCCAGAGCAGCAGTTTCTGCGAACGGTTGCGCAGCCATGCCACCAGGCTCAACGCCATCACCAGAAAGGTGAGGGCGTTGAGAGCAAAGAGGTACTGGCGGTTGCGCAGCCACCGGTAATTGAAGTCGGTTTTGCGATCGGCGAGCGCAGCCGCGCTACCCGCCAGGGGTGGCGCCAGGAAACCTCCCTGAAGGCCGGTGTCGAAGGAATCGAGCGGCGCCTTCCAAACTCGTACCGCCAACACCCCATCCCGCGCCTGCCCTAATTGATAAATCTGTGGCACTCGATTGTAGGGATACGTAGAACCGGGCGGGAATTTGCCCTCCTTGCCCACCAGCACGCCGTTCCAGTAGACCTCGTAGACGTCTTCGACCCGCGGAATCAAAAGGCTGAAATCCGGCGAAGCGCTGGCTGCCGGCTCAAGATGGAGATGACGGCGGTACCAGGCATACCCGGCATAGGATTGATGACCTTGCTCGCCCCAGGGCCTATCGGCGGTGAGTTGCTCCCATCCTTGGTGACCGCTGGCGTCGTCCAGTGATCGTGAGGCCCAATCAGGATTGTCTCCCAGGTGGAACTGCCAGGGGCCGTCCAGCGTTATCGTTCCCTTACCTAGCCCCTCCGCTGTGAGGACGGGTACATCGGCAACAGCGGCGGCCACTGCGGATAGGGAACCTGCAGCGAACAGCACCAGGCCGAAACAACAAGCTCTTGCGACAGCGAGGATGATCGTTCTCTTCATAATGGTTCTTCCACCTGGAAGCCTATGCGGCCTACGGAGCTAATATCATCCGGGAAGGCGAGGAGAAAGAGTTTTCGAGGCAGCGCGCAACTGGTCATCCCGTCAATATCCCGATACGCCCATCGCCAAATGCCATGAGAATCTTCTTAGAGTCGGTCGCCACGCGTAGCTGCGAATAGATGTAGCGATATGCCTCTAAGCATGAAATTCCTCGGGCGCTTATCACAACAAGCCACCGGTCACCCGCCGTCCACTGCCGCACTGAGTGCCCGACTCGGGGTGGCTGGCTCTGGAACTGTGGCAGTCACGCTGGACTGCGGACAGTTGGCGAGCATTTCTGAAGGCAAAGGAAAGTGCGTCCGAACTAGCCGCGATTCGCCTGTCGACGCACACGGGACGCCCGCTCGGGACTGCGGAGTTCGTGCACGCGCTGGAACGGTCAACACAACGACCCTTGGCGCCGCAAAAGCGTGGCAGGCGACCAAGGGCCATCGCTGACCCAAGACAGAGCGTCTTATCTCTTAATACCTAGCAGAATCCATTCCAAGGAAGCTCAAGACGGGTCTCTTGGCATTAGGGGAAATTCCGTCCGTCCCCGAAAAGGACCCGTCCCCGAAAAGGACCCCGTTCCCGAAAAGGACCCGTCCCACGTGACGCAACGTGGCAATCGTCGAGAACCGATTTTCTTTGAAGACGGCGATCGGGAGATTTACCGCGATCTACTTGGGGAGCAGGCGCGCAAAGCGGACGTGGAAGTGTGGGCTTACTGCCTGATGCCAAACCACGTGCACCTGATCCTGAATCCGCGGCAAGCGGATGGCCTCGGTCGTGCGGTGGGCGAAGCACATCGGCCAGCTCCTCAAACGTGTGCCCCAGAAGGAGCAGGGAAGTCCGCTAGGAGGATACGCTGTCCTTCGGCGGCCGGGCAAGAATTATCTACATCCCATGAACGAACCTGATTTTGCTGGTGGTAGTTCCGTCCGCCCCTCAGCTTCCCCGCCAGGGGCTCAAGCCCAGAAGTGTTATCAAGCATTTACGGCACGACTAAAAGTCGTGCCCTGATACAAAACCGGGGCTCTGCAGGTTGCGGCGGGTACTTCGATCGGCGTTGGCTGCCGGTCGAGCGAACTGCAGATCCCTCGGCTTCGCTCGGGATGACAAAGGGAGAGGGCGACGCTTTCGTCCAGCATGGATGCGGTGGAAAGAACTGCAGATCCCTCGGCTTCGCTCGGGATGACAAAGGGGAGGGCGACGCTTTCGTCCACATGGACGCGGTGGAAAGAACTGCAGATCCCTCGGCTTCGCTCGGGATGACAAAGGGAAGGGCGACGCTTTCGTCGAGCATGGATGGCGGGTGGAAGAGAACTGCAGATCCCTCGGCTTCGCTCGGGATGACAAAGGAGAAAGGTCGGGCGGTATTGGGGCACACGAATGGCGCTTACTGCAGATCCCTCGGCTTCGCTCGGGATGACAAAGGAAAGGGCGACGCTTCCATGTCGACATCGGATGCGGTGGAGAGAACTGCAGATCCCTCGGCTTCGCTCGGGATGACAAAGGAGAGGGCGAAGCTTTCGTCCACATGGATGCGGTGAAAAGAACTGCACATCCCTCGGCTTCGACGGGATGAATGCAACCGAAGCAACTGTCCTCTGTCTCAGAACAATGGTGAGAGCATGGGTGAAGAGATCGCCGAGATCGCCGGAAACCACCACGAAAAACTTGATGGATCGGGGTATCCCTTCAAGCTCACCGGCCACGAGCTTTCGCTCGACGCTCGCATCTTAACCGTTGCCGATATTTACACGGCCAGGAAGAATTAATCTCCATCGCGGGCCCTTACTTTAGGCCGGACTTGCTTCTTCCTGAGCGGTGTCGGCGAACTTCTCCAACAGCTCGATGAGCGCTCGGACCTCAAGTGGCTTGGAAATGTAGCTATCCATACCGGCGGCGATACAACGCTCCCGGTCGCCCAGCATCGCGTGGGCCGTCATAGCGATAATCGGCAAGTGTTTGCCGGTGTCTCGTTCCGCGGCCCGGATGGCAGCGGTGGCCTCGAACCCGTCCATCTCCGGCATCTGCACGTCCATCAACACCGCGTCGAAGTGGGCTCGATCGAGCAGGGCCAGGGCTTCGCGGCCGTCCGCCGCTACCGTCACGTGGTGTCCCTGTTTCTCGAGCACGCGAGAGGCGATCTTCTGGTTGACCGCGTTGTCCTCCGCCAGCAGAACACGTACTTCTTCGTACCCTTGGGTACGGTCTGGCCCGTGACCAGCTCGGCCGAATCCGGTTGGGACCCTGACGTGCCCAAAACGCGAGAGATAGCCTCAAACAACTCCGACTGGCTGACGGGTTTGGTGAGATGGGCGCCCACGCCCAGCTCCTGGCAGCGCGCAGCTTCGCCCCGCTGCCCGGCTGATGTCAGCATGATGACTTTGGTCTTTCCGGCCAACTCGGGAGATTGGCGGATTTTCTCCACCAGAGCGAAACCATCCATGTCTGGCATGTTAACGTCGGTCAGGATCACGGCAAAGGCGACCTGGAGCGTCCTTCAAGCACTGCAAGGCTGCGATCCCGCTCTCCGCCAACGTGGGTCTCATTTCTAAGCGGCGAAGCATCTCTCCGAGGATGCGAGCATTGGTGGTGTTGTCATCCACGACCAGCGCACGCAGACCGGCCAGGTGCGCCGGTTCAGGGGTGCAAGCCACCACCACTTCGTTCCTGCGCCCACGCTGGCGGTGAAGTGAAAGGAGCTGCCGTGCCCCAAGGCACTCTCCACCCAGATCTTGCCGCCCATCAATTCCACTAATCGCGAGCAGATGGTCAGGCCAAGTCCGGTACCCCCAAACTTGCGCGCCGTGGAGCCATCCGCCTGAGAGAAAGCGTCGAAGATGAGCTTCTGCTTTTCCGCGGCGATACCAACGCCGGTGTCCGCCACCACGAAATGCAGGAAGAGCTCATCCGGCGTTCTGGAATCCACCCCAACACTGAGCCCCACTTCGCCACGTTCTGTGAACTTAATAGCGTTACCGACGAGATTGATTACGATTTGCCGCAATCGGGTCAGGTCGCCAACCACCCGCGCGGGCACCTCGGGGCGGATATCGCAGGTCAGTTCAAGACCGTTCTGGCGGGCGCGTACAGCCAGCATCTTGATGCTCAGAGCGAGACAGTCTCGCAGGTTGAACTCGATCGAGTCCAGCTCGAGCTTGCCCGCTTCGATCTTGGAAAAGTCCAGGATGTCGTTGATGATGGTCAGCAACGCATCGGCGGACGACTTGACCAGTTCGGCATATTCCCGCTGTTCGGCTTGAGCCCGGTATCCAGAACCAGATCGGTCATGCCCATCACGCCGTTCATGGCGTGCGAATTTCGTGACTCATGTTGGCCAGGAACTCGCTCTTGGCACGGTTGGCGTCTTCCGCTGCGATCCGTAGCTTGGCCCCTTCCTGAAGTTGCTGCCGAATCGTGAGGGTTTGCTCCTGAACTCGCCTGCGCAGCACGATCACCCAGGCAAGGACCACCAGCGTAACCACTGCTAGGCGCCCAGCGTGGCGAGGGCATGCGTCGGGGTCCACCAGGAAGGACTCTTGATCACCACCAGGTCCGGCGCCGAGCGCAGCAAGATTTGAAACGATCGCGATCGAGAAGCCTCTCCCCGGACGCCCGTCGTTGCCGGGCCGGCCTTGAACGAGCAGATTCCGGTTATTTCGAAAACAGTTCCCTTTTTCCAGTCGGCCACCCCGCTTCGGATTGAGCGGGCAACACCACGGAAAACACATGCTTGCCGGAAGACAGGACGATGGTCGGGTCGCTGGCAGATTCGTCCCGGCCAATAAGCTGGCCCTCGATTCAACCAACTGGCGTCGTGGTCGCCGCTTAGCGCCTGATCGGCGGTAACAGCCACGGCAGCAGAGAGCTGCTGGTAACTCGCTGCTCTTATAGATAGCGCGGGTTAAGGTGGGAGTAAATGCGCCGATATCAGAAAACCGATGACATCGGCTACCTCTCCGGGGCTCAAGGGTGTGGTTTGGTCGGTCTGGGCACATAGACCGTGAAGGCCGTCCTGTATGCAGAGCAATCGGCCAGGCCATGCCAGGGTAACCGTCCCACGAAGGTGCACGCGGTGTTGCGAGGCCGGAGTCGGGAGTGAAGCGCAGCAGACCGCCGACTGGCAAAATTGGTAACGTAAATGGATCGGGCAGGCGCCGGCTCCTCAATATTTACCTGGGAACGATTCGGAAACAACAGGTTAGCGCCGGTCATTTGGCCCAGGTGATTGAAGATCGGGGCGGTGGCGCCGCGAAGGCTTATTTTGGCGTCGACCAGGCTGCCATAATCTGCTCCCCCTCCTTGATGGTGTCGGCGGTTATTTCGCCGTCGCTTAAAGCCACATCCAAATGGATGTTGGTTCGAGACTGCCGACCCCACGCACTACGCCCTCGACCTCCACCCATTGACCGTCATATGCGCCGGTCAGTATTTCGCTCAAGGTCACTCGCGGGGCAATCGAAGGGAATTGGGACTTCCCAATCAACCGCGCTTCCGTGGCCCACGATGGGAGCATAGCCTCCGGCGGCGCTTATGCCCGTTATTTCAACCAGGTCCCCCGCCTTGAAAGGAATCGCCGGCAGAGCCGACAGGTCAACATAGATGCCGCCAGAGGAGTCGGCGACAAAACACGCCGGCCGCCTGGGATCGTTGTAAGGATCGTAGTAGGTGACGATCGCGCGCAGACGCACCGGATAACCCTGCGCCGCCTGCTCGATGGTCAGACTGTGGGCATCATGTGCCTTGGTGATGGTGGGTGGGGCTGACGCTGACTGCTGTTGCTGACCGGCGGCAGCCGCCGGGCCCAGAAGCAGCCCCAGGGCCACGGTAATCAGGAGAGGATAGCCGCTTCGGCGCAGAATCTGTGCCCTCCTATTGCCTATCGGCGTTTTCCGGCCGGAAGTCCAGCCCCCTCATTGCCAATATTCCGGGAGACCCGCGACCACGTCGAGGATTGGCATGATGGTTTTGACTGGATTGTTGTTGAGATAAGGGGACATGATACCTATCCCCCGCTCTTACTTTTGTTTTAATTTTCACCATGGCACGACTGGCCCGCACGGTGGTTGCTGGTTCCCGCACCACCTAACGCAGCGTGGGAATCGGCGGGAGGCGATCTTTTTTGAGGGTGGCGACCACGAGATCTATCGAGATCTGTTGGCTGTCCCCTTATCTGGCCCCGGGAAGAGGTTGCGGTTTCGCCCTTCTCGGTTCTTAGTTGACCAATGCGAGTGATGAATGCCAGTCATCGTGTTTTTTCGAGAGGATTGTGATAAGGGATATGATCTCGTTGGATCTGCAATGTGAGAGAACGACCCTGGAAATCCTCCCGCAGGATATTGCGCAGACTCATGCCGGGCTCGATGTAGAGTAATAAGGGAGAAGGGTTAAATCTCATCCTGCGGGATCACTATCACTGTTTCATATGAGTCAATCGATTGATCGAGGGCCGCAGACTTGTAACCGGCAAGGCCCTGATAGCGAAGCTTAACAGTGTTCGAGAGTACTGCCTTCGGTGGCGCCGTGCGATGTTTCGGGAACCCGAGGGGATCAGTTTCCATTCGTCATGAGCCGTTCCCAGTGGCACGAAAGGCTTTGGAGCAAAACACTTTTCGATTGCGACGTCGTCGAACAGAAGGCCGCAGGCCTTGGCATTGTCCAACATCCATCGGAGGGTAATGTTAGAGAGCTGACACTCAGCGTAGCTGCCGCCGACATCACAATGAACTCCCGGAAACCACACCTGTTTGAGCTGGGCGTCGTTGCCGCGCGGACTGCCGTCCTGGTTGGTCCAGAGAGTCGGGCTGAACTGTGACCGGCGTTCGTTGAGGGAGACCGCGTGATATGCGCTCTCGACGGAAGGGTTCAGGCTAGTATCGAGAAAACCGTACTTGGCTTGATCAAAGTCACTGAAGAGATGTCCCGGGATTCCGAGCGCTCCGACTGTATCCCAAACACCCACCATCCGCACATTGACACTGGCTAGCGCATATTGAGCCAGCAGATTGGCTTTAGCTGCTTGCCGCTGTTCATGGTCCGTGATGCGATACGCAGCGAAGATGGACTTTACCGTCAAATTGTCCAGGTTCTTCGTGGGAACGCCGAAGAACGCGATCAGGCCCGCCAAGCTACGCGCAGTGTAGGCACCCCGGCTGAAGCCGAAGAAGATGATATCGTCGCCCGGATCCCACACGTAAGACAGGAACGCGTAGCCATCCTGCACCTTCTGGAAGAGCCCTTCTCCCATAGTGCCGCCGAAGAAATGCTCGAACGGGGTACCGTTGGTCCCGACACCGCTGTCGTAGTACTTGAGTTGCGAAGGATCGTCTTTGAGAAGCAAGTAGAGTTTCCGCACATTCGTGTCATTCGGCATCTCAGCCGGGCCATGGGGCGTGTTCCAGGTGCCATCGGCACAAAAGATAATCTTCTTGCTCATTGCTTCCTCCTAGTGGTTATCCGAAGAGCTAGGCACTGAACGGTCGGTCTAAGCTGACGACAAAACACGGTGACAAAAACCCGGTGACAAACGGGCCGCAACCCATGCCAGAATAACGACAGCTACGAACATCAAATCATCAAACTGACGATTTACTCTGTCTTCACGATTTAAGAGTCGAAAGCAGGGCAACGTTGCTCTGTCGCTATGTCCGAGTGTCTTTGCAAACTGGTAGTCTGGGTTGCAATCTTGATCGAGGTCAACAATCGGAATATATCCCTCCCTGATTTGTTTTGCTTTGACGAATTGGAATATTCTTCAGCGACTTTGACGAACCTTTGACGAAGCCAGTTCAGCGCTTTGTCTGGATTTCCCTAAAGGACCCGATTTTATTGGGTTTATTTGGTAGCGTCATCGGGGATCGAACCCGAACTCTCCGCCTTGAGAGGGCGGCGTGTTAACCAATTACACCATGACGCCACGGTGGATTGAGGCAGGGTTGACGGCCACGCCGTCAACAGACGTAGTATATCAAAGCAGCGGCGAGAGACCGTTCGCCGCTCACAAGCCCAGCTTCCTGACCTCATCGTTGTAATACTTGCGATAAAGAATGTCCCACTCCTGGCTTCCTTCCACGATGATCTTGCGCTGTGAGGCGATCTTCTGGCGGGCCGCCTGATCGATCTTCATCTCTTCGGTCAATACTTCTCGAGCGCCTTGCGCGCCTCCTGGCGGATGGTGTTCCGGTCATCCAGAAACTCGCATTCGTCTGTCTCGGCAAGCGTGTCGGCCACCACGTGCGCCAGTTTGTTGAGTTTGTCTCGAGAAAGTCTCACAAGACCGCCTTGTATTTCTGCGCCAGCTCCTGCTTGACCTTCTTGAACATCTCCGCGTAACTGGCGCCGGTGCGGCGCATGTCTTCCTGGTAGGCGTCGAGAATGACGCGCACTTCTTCGTTGATGCGGTCCTCGAGCGACAATTCTTCCAGGATGGCCGCGTTCACCCGCTCCGTGACAACAGCAACTTTCCCCGCGCGGATCATCTTGGCTTCGATCAATTGTTTGACCGTTTGGCGTGCCAGATAATTCACGTACTCCCGCGAAAAAATCATCTGATCTGATTCGGACTATAGCATATTCGAAACGCCCTTGTCGCGCCGGGGCCTGCCGCTAAGCGCGAAATAGAGCCCTTTTCAGCCGGAATTGCTGCCGATTCGCGCATCCTGGCGGCACGTCCTCCGCCGAGCACCGGCTCGGGAAATGCCGGTTTGGAGCTCGCCGACAACTCTCCTCCTCGAAGCTAACCGTCCACCCCGCATCTGCGACAATAGGAATCGCGAATATGCACCCAGACGATTTGCTCTCTCTCAAAGACGACATGGTGGCCTTCATTGAAGGCCATGCGATGCGCCGCCTGCCCGGCTATATTACCGAAGACCTGCCAACCGTCTTGTGGGAAGACGAAGCAATCCCGACAGCTGGAAAGACTTCGTCGAAATGGCCAAGTTCGACGCACCTTCATCACCATGAGCGAAGTCAAGCTGGAGAAAGAAGACCTGGCGATGCTGCTGGAGCAGATTCGCGACGAAAATTTTCCCGACGAAGACGCGGCGGAGATTCATGAGGCGCAATACCTGGTCAACTACGTCGGCAAAATCGGCTACATTCAGCTCGGCTTTGCCCATCAGGGCATCGTCTTCGTGCACGAAAATGCCACGCTATGGTATGAGCGCTATCAGCAACTGCTGGAGTTTGTCGAAGACTTCGGCGATATCGTTTTCGAAGATGACGAGGACGAAGAAGAAGCGTGACTGCTGCCGGCTCCGCCCGCAGGCCGCGAGTCGCGATCCTCCCAGCGAGCGACCGCGCGCCATGCTCCCCTACCCGCTGGATTCTGCCCCAGGCAACGCAGGCCGCCGCCACGGCTGGCCGCGAGCGCCGGGCTGCCGCTCATCGTGGCGGAGCTGCTGGTCGAGCGCGGCGTGCGCAGTGCGGACGAGGCGGAGCGCTTTCTTCACCCGGCATCGATCATCTGCTCGACCCTACACCATGCACGGCATGGCCGAGGCCGTCGCCCGCGTTCAGGCGGCTATCGAGCGCCGCGAGCCCATCCTCATCTACGGCGACTATGACGTGGACGGCACCACGGCCGTGGTCCTGCTGAAGACCGCCCTCGAGATGCTCGGCGGCGTGGTTCGCTTCCATGTGCCGCACCGCATTCGCGAGGGCTACGGGATGCAGGCGGAGGTGCTCGCCACTGCGGCGGGGGTAGGCGTCCGTCTGGTCATCAGCGTGGACAGCGGGATCCGCGCCTTCGCCGCGGCGGAGACAGCCGAGGGCCTGGGTCTCGACCTCATCATTACCGACCATCATCTGCCCCAGGACGTCCAGGCCTTCGGATCTTCCGACGGCTCTCGCGATCCTGAACCCCAACCAGCCGGGCTGCGGCTACGGTTGCAAGCATCTCTGTGGAGCGGGCGTTGCCTTTAAGCTGGCGCAGGCCCTGCTGGAAGCGCGCGACGTGGAACGGGCCCGCGGCAAGATTCTTCCTTCCTTTCTGAAACTGCTGGCCATCGCCACAGTCGCCGATGCCGTTCCGCTGCTGGGGGAAAATCGCGTCTTCGCCAGCGTTGGCCTGGAGCAGTTGCGCCGCCCGGCCACCGCCGGCCTGCGCCGCTGATGCAGCTGGCCAAGCTCGACCCGGCAGCAGCGCGCCTGACGGCAACCGATATGGCATTCCGCATCGCACCGCGAATCAACGCCGCGGGCCGCATGGATGTGGCCTCCGATGTGATCGAACTCTTTACCACGCGCGACGCGGTCAAGGCCCGTGAACTGGCGGGCAAACTGGACCGCCTCAATGGCGAACGCCAACAGGCCGAAGCCTCCATGCTGGAGCAGATCGAGCGCCGGCTCAAGGAAGATACTGGCTTCGCAGAGAAGCGCGCTGCATCGTGATCGAAGGCGAGGATGGCACCGCGGCATCATCGGCATTCTTGCCTCGCGGGTGGTCGACCGCATGCAACGCCCGGCAATTGTGGTTGCGCTCGAAGATGGCGAGGCTTACGGCTCCGGCCGCTCCGTTCCCGGATTTCATCTCCTGGACGCCATTGAAAGCTGCCGGGAACTCTTCACCCGCTTCGGCGGCCACGCCCATGCTGTCGGCTTTTCTCTTCCCACGTCGCGCCTGCCGGAGCTGAAGAGCCGCCTCGAAGCCTGGGCCGCGGTGCACGACAGAGGCGCCTCCCAAGCCTGCGCTGCCATGCGGTGCTGCCTCTCGACCAGATCACGCAGGCTCTCTTCGCTGGTTGCGCCGGCTGGAACCGCTGGGCAACGGCAATGAAGAGCCGGTCTTCGTCGCCTACAATGTCGCGCCTCGCCGGTCCGGTGCGAACCATCAAGGACCGGCATGTACGCCTGCAACTCGCCCAAGGCGCACGCGGCGCCAGTTCTCCGCCCTGGGATGGGACTGGGCTGCGCGCATCCAGGCGCTCGGCCTCGAGGAGGGCTCCGTCGTCCACCTCGCCTACAGGCTGAACGAGAACGAGCACCCTAGCTTCGGGGGCCTGGAGCTGGAGATTGCGGACGTTGTTCCCGCAAGCTAGAAGCGGCCGGTTATCGACATCCGGTTGAGCCTTGACAAAGTCCGGGGTAGCTCTGCGGATCCCACCCTTCGCAAACTACGCGAAGGATGAAGCACCCGGCGCTGTGTAATGGGAAGGAGGAACTGCAGATCCCTCGGCTTCGCTCGGGATGACAAAGTTTAGTGCAATTGTTCTCCATTGCTGTGGGCGCTGGGGTGAAGCCGGACCTTGACGTTCGGCGGATCCCACCCTTCGCAAACTACGCGAAGGATGAAGCACCCGGCGCTGTGTAATGGGAAGGAGGAACTGCAGAGCCCTCGGCTTCGCTCGGAGGTTGTGACTTTTTTGGTACGCCTTCTGAATCAATGGAGTTGTTGGACGGCTGAAGTAGTAAGTAGAGACATGGTGAGCGGGGCGGTGAAAGGTGTAGTGAGTCAGGGTGCGGTTCGGTTGCGCAAGCCGGAGCGTAGTCAGGTGGGGATGGTATTGCAGTGCGCGGATGATCTGGGGGGATTGCTTCATCCAGTACGCACGGTGATGAGGGTGGTGGAGCAGCTGGATGTGACCGGTTTTTGTACGCCGATCCGAGCTCGGCAAGGAGTAGCGGGTCGAGATGCGACCGATCCGCGTTTGCTGGTGGGTTTATGGCTGTATGCCTGTGTACGAGGGATTGGTTCGGCGCGGGAGCTGGCGCGTCGATGCCAGAGAGCGCACCTTTTCGCTGGCTGTGCGGCGGTGTAACCGTCAATCATCGTTTGCTGTCAGACTTTCGCACGGATCACGCAGATGCGCTGGACGACTTGTTTACCCAGGTGCTGGTGAGTTTGGTAGACAAGAAGTTGGTGCGGGTGAGTCGCATCAGCCAGGATGGGGTTCGGGTGCGAGTCAGTGCGGGGGGCAACAGTTTTCGTCGGGAAGAGCGTTTGCAGCTGCTGTTGGTGCAAGCCCAGCAGCAAGTGTTGGAGTTGCGCAAGCAGCTGGAGTCGCCGGGTCAAGCAGCGGCGATGACAGCGCGGCAGAAGGCGGCGCGTAGACGAGCGGCGGAGTCGCGGGAGCGTCGCGTGGAGCAGGCGATTGCGCAGCTGCCGGAGCTGAAGCAAAAGCAGGCAGAGGCGGCGCAGAGGGCTGGCCAGGGTAAGTGTGGAGAGCAGATTCGCGCCCGGCAGCCGCGTGTGAGCACGACGGATGCGGCCACGCGTGTGATGAAGATGGCCAACGGTGGTTATAACCCTGGGGTGAACGTGCAGTTGGCCACCGACACGGAAAGCCGTGCCATTTTAGGGGTGGAAGTCAGCAACGAGGGTTCCGATTCGGCGGGGTTGAGTGAACCCATGCGCCAGCAAGTGGAACAACGCACGGGTGGCAAGGTAGCGCAACACCTGGTGGATGGCGGCTACTTGCGCACCGAGGATATCGTGCAGGCGCACCAGCAAGGGGTGGAGTTGTTCGTCCCACCTAAGCCGGCAAGGAATCCGCAGAACCGGGGCCGGGAGTTGGAACCCAAGCCGGGCGACTCGGACGCGGTCCGGGCATGGAAGCAGCGCATGGCCAGCGAAGAGGGACAGAAAATCTACAAAGACAGAGCCGCCACCAGCGAAACCGTGAATGCCGACCTACGAACGTACCGCGGGCTGGTGCCGCTGACGGTGCGCGGGCTGGAAAAGATCACGTGCGTGGCGCTGTGTGCGCCTTGGCGCACAACTTGGTGCATTTTGGAAAGGCATTACTAAGCTAAACCGGCCTGAAAAGACAAAGGAAACCGCCCCGGCAAGAAAATCGAAGCTACAAGCCCGGTTTGACACCGCACTTCGGCCACAATCTTCCCGCTGACCGTCCGCCACAGAGAAAATGCCTTACTCTCGCCGTCCAACTGAAGCGGAATTAAGTCACAACCTCTCGGGATGACAAAGTTTAGTGCAATTGTTCTCCATTGCTGTGGGCGCTGGGGTGAAGCCGGACCTTGACGTTCGGGCGGATCCCCACCCTTCGCAAACTACGCGAAGGATGAAGCACCCGGCGCTGTGTTAATGGGAAGAAGGAACTGCAGATATCTCTGGCTTCGCTCGGGACGACAAAGTTTAGTGCAGTTGTTCTCCATTGCTGTGGGCGCCTGGGTGAAGCCGGACCTTGACGTTCGGCGGATCCCACCCTTCGCAAACTACGCGAAGGATGAAGCACCCGGCGCTGTGTAATGGGAAGGAGGAGTGCAGATCTCTCGGCTTCGCTCGGGATGACAAAGTTTAGTGCAGTTGTTCTCCATTGCTGTGGACGCTGGGGTGAAGCCGGACCTTGACGTTCTGCGGATCTAACCCTTCGCAAACTACGCGAAGGATGAAGCACCCGGCGCTGTGTATTGGGAAGGAGGCAGTGCAGATCCCTCGGCTTCGCTCGGGATGACAAAGTTTAGTGCAGTTGTTCTCCATTGCTGTGGGCGCTGGGGTGAAGCCGGACCTTGACGTTCTGCGGATCCCACCCTTCGCAAAATACGGGAAGGATGAAGCACCCGGCGCTGTGTTAATGGGAAGGAGGAACTGCAGATCCCTCGGCTTCGCTCGGGATGACAAAGTTTAGTGCAGTTGTTCTCCATTGCTGTGCGCGCTGGGGTGAAGCCGGACCTTGACGTTCGGCGGATCCACCCTTCGCAAACTACGCGAAGGATGAAGCACCCGGCGCTGTGTAATGGGAAGGAGGACTGCAGATCCCTCGGCTTCGCTCGGGATGACAAAGTTTAGTGCAGTTGTTCTCCATTGCTGTGGGCGCTGGGGTGAAGCCGGACCTTGACGTTCGGCGGATCCCACCCTTCGCAAACTACGCGAAGGATGAAGCACCCGGCGCTGTGTTAATGGGAAGAAGGAACTGCAGATCCCTCGGCTTCGCTCGGGATGACAAAGTTTAGTGCAGTTGTTCTCCATTGCTGTGGGCGCTGGGGTGAAGCCAGACCTTGACGTTCTGCGGATCCCACCCTTCGCAAAACGCGGCGAAGGACCCCGGATTTCCAACTGCGCGGCCCTAGCCATAGTCGCGTGTGCGACTTTCAGCAAGGAAAGGCGCATGAAGTTCGTTGACCCCACCAAGCCTTACAGGAAATCCGGGGGATGGGGCACCCCGGGGTTCGCTGAGCAATCGGCCTTTCAGCGCTTCGCTCACCACCGCGTGTAAACTCCGTGCATGCCACGAGGCTTTTTTGTTACCTTCGAGGGCTTGGATGGCTCCGGCAAAAGCACCCAGCTGCGCCGCCTGAAAGAATGGCTGGAAGCACGCGGGTTGGCGGTTACGGCAACCCGCCAGCCCGGGGGCACGCGAACAGGCGAGCGCATCCGCACCCTGTTGCTTGACTCTCGCGCCAACAACCTTTCCCCCTTCACGGAGTTGGGCCTGATGTTCTCCGATCGCGCCCAATCGATCGCCGAGGTCATCAAGCCGGCACTCGAGGCCGGGCACTTCGTTCTCTGCGATCGATTTACCGATTCCAGCGAAGCCTACCAGGGCGGCGGCCGTCAACTGGGCAGCCAAGTGGTGCGCGAACTCCACGCAGCCTTGTGCGGCGGGCTCCAGCCGGACTTGACCTTGCTGCTGATGCCGGATTTCGATCTCTCGCTGGCACGCGCCCGCCGCCGCAACGAACGTGCCGTAGCGGTAACCGGGAGCGACGAAAACCGCTTTGAGAAAGAAGACTCCGCGTTCTATCGCCGCGTCTTCGACAAATACCGGGAGATCGCCGCCCGTGAGCCTTTGCGTGTGGCCGTAATCGATCGCGAGGGATCCATTGATGAAGTCCATCAGCGCATCGTACAAGTGGTAAAGAAACGTTTGTTCCCGACGTAAAGGCGACAGCATGGGCACGATCTATTCACCGGCGCAGCAGCAGCAGGAGAAGAAGCAGTGGACCGTGCTGGAACGCGACGGCTACCGCTTTCCCCCGGGGCTGCAACTGAATCTGCCCTTTTACCTTCTGCGCCGCTTCTTCAAACCCGGGAACCCGATTGCGCTCTTCGAGCACCTCGCACGGACCTATGGGCGCATCGCTCACTACCGGTTGGGCCTATCCCACATCATTTTCATCAACGAGCCGGAATTTATCCACGAGATCCTCATCAAGCAGCCGCAGCATTTCATCAAGGAGCGGACGCAACGGCGCATGAAGATTTTGCTGGGCGAGGGGCTCATCACCAGCGATGGGGAAGTGCACAGGCGCCAGCGGCGCATCGCTGCTCCCGCCTTCCACCGCCAACGCATTCAAGCCTACAGCGCAATCATGGTCGATCGCGCCGCCAACATGCGCGGCCAATGGCGGCCGGACCAGCCCATCGACATTGCTTCGCAGATGATGCACCTGGCGCTGCAAGTGGTGGCGCGAACGCTCTTCAATACGGACGTCACCGACGATGTGCTGCAGATCAACGATCAAGTGAACGTGATTATGCAGCTTTACAACTTCCTGATCGCGCTGCCCCGCGCCGAAGCCTATCTGAACTGGCCCATTCCTGGCCTGGTCCGCTTTCGCGGCGCCCGCAGCCGCCTGGACAAGGTCGTACAGCGCATGATCGCGGACCATCGCGCAGATGGGGTGGATCGTGGCGACCTGCTCTCCATGTTGCTCGCATCCCGGGATGAAGAGTCCGACCACTCCGGCATGACCGACGAACAACTCCGCGACGAGGTTCTCACGATCTTTCTCGCCGGCTACGAGACGGTTGCCAATGCGCTCACCTGGACCTGGTTCCTGCTCTCACAAAACCCTGAAGCTGAGGCTTGCCTGCACGCGGAGATAGACGAAGTCCTGGGCACCGCCGCCGCTCGCCTGCCCACGCTGGAAGACCTGCCTCGCCTACGCTACACGGAAATGGTGCTGGCAGAATCCATGCGCCTCTACCCGCCGGCATGGGCCATGGGCCGGCAATCGATTGCCGAGGTCGAACTGGGTCCTTACCGTTTTCCCACAGGCACCTATTTTTTCTTCAGCCAATACATCATTCAGCGCAGCGCGGAGTATTTCCCCGATCCCTTGCGCTTCGATCCCGGCCGGTTTCTCCCCGAGAACAAAGCAGGGCGGCCCCGCTTTGCGTATTTTCCCTTCGGCGCAGGGGGCCGGCAGTGTATCGGAGAGGCTTTTGCCTGGATGGAAGGGGTGCTCATGCTGGCCACTATCGCGCAACAATGGCGGCTGCAGTTTGTTCCCGGACAGGCCGTCGAGGTGCAGCCCAAGATCACGCTGCGCCCCAAGTATCCGATGATGTTTGTTCCCGAGCCGCGATAGCTTGTTTTTGCTACCCTCGTTTACATGGGCTTCGATCAGTTTGTGGGAAATGTTGCGACGGTCCGCCACCTGCGGGAGGCGATCGCGAGCGGCCCGAATGCCTCCAGCGCTTATCCTTGCAGGCCCTCGGGGCGCGGGCAAATATACCCTGGCCATCATGCTGGCGCAGACCATGGCCTGTCTGCGGCGGCCGGTCAGCGATGGCCTGCCTGACTTCTGCGGAGTTTGCAGCAACTGCGAGCGCATCGCTCTCTCCCAACCACTCGCTGAGCGAGTCAGCGAAGCAATTGCCGCCCGGGAAGAACTCCGTGAAGTGGACAAGAAAGAGACCCGCATCCTGATCCAGACCCATCCTGATGTGGTGGTCATTCCTCCGGACCCGCCCCAGTTGCTGATCAAGATGGGCCAGGTCCGCAGTGTCGTGCAACGCATTTACCGGCTGCCCGCCGATGCGCCGCGCGCGATGTACATCTTTACCAGCACGGCCTTCATGAAAGAGGCCGCCAATTCCCTGCTCAAGATTCTCGAGGAACCACCCGATTACGCTCACATATTGTTGCTGGCGGAAAATCCCGGCGAACTGCTGCCTACGATCCGCTCCCGCTCCAGCCTCTTTCGCCTGGGCGCATTGCCGCCGGAACAGATCGAGGCAGTGCTTGCCGAGCGCCGGAAGGACTGGCAACCGAAGCAGCGCGCCCTGGTTGCTCGTCTGGCGGAGGGCGCCATCGGTCAGGCACTGGGCTTCGATCTAGAAGGCTATCTGGCCAGCCGCCAGGATGCGCTGGTGATCCTCTACAACGCCACGGGCGAGCGTGCCGGGGAGAACGACTATTCAGCCCTCTTCCGCATAACCGAGACCTACCGTGCAGGCGCCGAAGGCCAGCAAAAGACCAGCACCCTGCTGCACACGTTCGCCAGCCTGCTCGAAGACCTTTTGCTGCTCCATTCCGGATCCGGCCAGTTGATTCGCAACATCGACCTCCTGACCGAATTGACACGCATCTCGCAAACCATCAGTGTGGCCTGGATTGAGGCGGCAGTCCGCGGCCTGGATCAGGTGGAGCAAGGCATGCGCCGCAACCTGCTCCGGTCTCTATCGCTCGATGCGTTTGCCGCCGGCCTCGCACAGTCGTAACTTAAAGCCATTGTTTTGCACAGCTACCCCAAAGGCAACTCCTGCATCGTATACATCAGCTTCCAATTTAAGACAATGCCTGATTCTTCCGCCATCCCGCTTCGCCGCGTAGAAGAAACGCGTCAGGCCAAAGCGAAGAGCACAGGTGATGGGCGGGGTGCATCACCTGTGACCTCTGTAAGCCCGGCGGGGCCGCGCAAGCTGATTCGACCGCGTTTGCCCGTGAGCGCCTCGCCGAGACGTTATCCTGCTGCCGTTTCCCCGATTTCCAGCCCTCTGACTCATCATCGATTGGATCCTGCCGCAACGCTCGGGGAGAGTTCTCACGCTGAGGCTTTTTACTTTCAAAAGCAGATGCAGAGCCAGACTTTGATGGTCTTCGTTATGGACGATGGCGAGCTGATCGAGGGTTATATCGAATGGTATGACCGCAATGCGATCAAAGTGCGGCATAGTGGCCGCACGCTTATTTATAAATCCAGCATCAAATATCTCTACAAAGCGGCAGATAACGACCGGGTGTAGGGTCAACGGGCGGCTTTGAGCAGGCGGTCGCGAATGGCAACGCCGAGGCCCTTGTCTTCCGGCAATGGGCAAAGAATGACGGTTGCCCCGGCTGCATCCAATTCCCGCAGTCCGGCAAAGAGGCGGCGGGCGAGCCCCTCCTGATCCCCCAGATCACCCCAACGATAGATCAGGTACGGCCGCAAGAAAGCGCCGAAGGTTAGATCGCTCGGCTGCATGATGCCAACCACCTCCCCATCGGCTTCCAGCCGTTCCGCCAGCCTCCGTACCTTTTCCTTCTCGGCGCCGGCGTCCTCCAGGAGAATTAATCGTGCCCGAGGGGAGTAGTGCTTCAGGCCCAGGCCAGGGGAGGGTTGCGCATTTGGCCCGGATTCGCCGTCCAGCGGCTCTCGATAGGCGAGCAGCGTTCTGACATACCGCCTGCACCTGCTGGAAGGTCACCATACCCGGACGATAAAGGATCGGCGGCTCCTCACAGACATCGACCACGGTCGATTCAAGTCCGAGCGACGAGTCCCCGGAGTCGATCACCGCGTCAATGCGGCCATCCAGGTCTTCGAGGACAAAATCCGCGCGCGTGGGGCTTGTCCTGCCAAAGGAATTCGCGCTGGGCGCCGCCACCGGCACTCCGGCAAACTCGATCAGTCTGCGGGCAACCGGGTGACCCGGCATGCGGACCCCGATTCGGGGGCGCGAGGCGGTCACGATTGCCGGGACGCGGAGGCTTTTCGGCAGCAACAAGGTCAGAGGCCCAGGCCAGAAGGCTTCCATCAGCAAGCGGCCGTTTGGGGGAATTTCGCCGGCCACCAGCCGAAGCTGCTCCTCGCTGGCTATGTGCACGATCAACGGATCCCACGCCGGTCTCTGCTTGGCATCGAAAACAGCTTGTACCGCCGCTTCATCGAGGGCATTCGCGCCCAATCCATAGACGGTCTCGGTGGGGAAGGCCACCGTGCCACCGCTCCGCAGCAGTTCCGCGGCATGGCGCAAGGAGGCCATCGATTCTGCCGAATCGATGGCATTGGCATCGACGGCCAGCCGCAGTGTCTTCTTTAGGGTCACTCTTGTGTCTGATTTGAACCTCTGCCATTTTCCCATGGCGTCCCGGCTGGTATAGACTCCGGCCTATGCAGGCCATGGAAACGGAAGTAAAAATACGGGTGGCGGACCGCCACGCCTTCGAGCAGAAGCTGCCGGCACTTGGTTTCAAACGCGTCACCGCCCGCACCATAGAACGAAACACGCTCTATGACCTGCCCGACCGACGGCTGCGCAATTCGCGGCAAATCCTGCGCATTCGTCAATATGGCAGCAAATGGGTGCTTACGCACAAGAGTGTTCCCAACGATCTGACGGAGGAGGGCCCGCACAAGAACCGCGTGGAAACCGAGACGGTGGTCGAGGATGGCCCGGTGCTGGGCAAGATCTTCGAGAGCCTGGGCTTCGCTCCGGTATTTGTCTATGAAAAGTGGCGCACGGAATGGGCGGACAAGCGCGGCCATTGCGTCCTGGACGAAACGCCTTTAGGCGTGTATGCCGAGCTCGAAGGACCGGATGAATGGATTGACGCAATCGCGCATCAACTCGGCTTCAGCCAGAGCCAGTTCATCACGCTCAGTTACGGTCGCATTTTCGAGAACTGGCGGGATCAGACTGGGTCTGATGCGACGAATTTTACCTTCGCCGAAATTCCGGAGAGCTTTCGCAAAGAGGGCTTGTAGGGGAGAACTCTGCTTTCAGGAAATCGGGATGAATGGAGTGCCGCGCCTCTGGCGCTCCAGGATGTTGGGGTTCCCCCCGATACCCAGCCCTGCCGGACTGGGCTCACGTTTGGCTTCCGGCCCCTACGGGGCCTGCTTCTTTCGGCCCCGAACCACCGGCCTTCCTTTATCCGTATCCGCTGCTCCAACCCCGGCGGCGCCGGGACTCTAACCATCTGCAATGGCTGCTCACATGAGGGCCGTTCTTGTACTACACGGCACGCAACAGCACTCTACACACTAGGCTTCCGCTCCGTGGCACTTTTTGTATTTCTTGCCTGAGCCGCAGGGACAAAGATCGTTCCGCCCGACTTTTTCTCCGGTGCGGCGTTGCGCGGGAGCATCGGAACTTCCATTTGCGCCAGCCATCCGCGCATGTTCGAGCTCGCGCTTCTTCTTACGCTGAAACTCCTGCTCCAGAGCATCGATCGTCGTCGAGGGCGCGCGTACCGGGACCGTAACCGGCCGCGATGGCGTTGCCGTCGCAGCGGGCCGAGCACCGTTGCCTTCTATCAGCACCGGCACGCGCTGCGGAAGCACCGGTTCAACCGGCGGAACGCTTTCGCTGGAAATCTCAGGCGCCCGCCGGGGAGGCAGTTGCGTGACCGGCTGGCCATCCGGGCCGACGATCTGCATCAAGCAACAGGAAGCGGACCGTGTCCTCCTGAAAGCGCCCCATCATCGCTTCAAACATGTCGAAGGATTCTTTCTTGTAGGCAACGAGCGGATCCTGCTGGCCGTATCCGCGAAGACCGATACCCTCCTTGAGATGGTCCATGCTCAGCAGATGGTCTTTCCATAAGCCGTCGAGCACGCTGAGCATGACCATCCGCTCGTGATAGCGCATGGTGGTACTGCCCAGAATGGCTTCCTTCATCGTCGTATTTTTCTTTTACGCGCTCGAAGAGCGCCTCGCCCAACTCGTGGCGATCCAGAGTGTTGAGATCGATGCCCTCCTGCTCCAGGTCGATGCCAAACTGGGAAGCCAGCTGGCCCTTGAGCCCGTTCACGTCCCACTGATCGGGATGCATCGCTTCCGGCGCGTGCGCTTCCATCGCGGCGCTCAAGAAGATTGGCGACGTAGTCCTCAACGATCAGTTCTTTCTGATCGAGCCCTTCGAGAAGCTGCCGGCGAAGCCCATACACCGCCGTACGCTGCTTGTTCATGACATCGTCATATTCGAGCAGGTGCTTGCGGGCCTCGAAGTTCTGCCCTTCCACCGCCTTCTTGCGCGCGCCTCGATGCGGCTGGCTGATCATCTTCGATTCGATGGGCACGCCTTCTTCCATGCCCAGACGCTGGAGCAGATTGGACACCCACTCCTTGGCGAAGATGCGCATCAGGTCGTCTTCCAGCGAAAGATAAAAGCGCGAAGCCCCAGGGTCGCCCTGGCGGCCTGCGCGCCCGCGCAACTGGTTGTCGATGCGCCGGGACTCGTGCCGTTCCGTGCCCACAATGTGCAGCCCGCCCGCGGCAATCACCTCTTCGTGCTCACGATCGGCGACGGCGGCGTACTGCGCATAGGTCTTATCCCAGATCTCCTGCCTGGTTTCGAATTCCTGCCCCTGGTAGTAAAAGCGCATCATGCCCGGGCCGGCCATGGGATTGATGGCTCCCTCGGCCGCGTTGACCGCTTGCGCGGCGCCCCGCTTCAGCAGTTCCTGCTTAGCTGCGAACTCCGCATTGCCGCCGAGCACGATATCGGTGCCGCGGCCGGCCATGTTGGTCGCGATCGTCACCATGCCGAGCCGGCCGGCCTGGGCCACGATCTCGGCTTCGCGCTCGTGATATTTGGCGTTGAGCACCACGTGCTTCACGCCCTTACGCTGCAGAATCGATGAAAGCAGCTCCGACTTCTCGATCGACGTGGTGCCCACCAGCACCGGCTGCTTCTTCTCGTTGAGGCGCGAAATCTCGTCGGCCACGGCAAAGTATTTTTCCTTGGCGGTGCGGAACACCACGTCCGGATTTTCCAGACGGCGCATCGGCATATTGGTCGGAATGACCACGATCTCCAGCTTGTAAATGTTTTCGAATTCCGTGGCTTCTGTTTCCGCCGTGCCGGTCATGCCGGAGAGCTTGGTGTAAAGGCGAAAATAGTTCTGGAAGGTAATGGTCGCCAGCGTCTGGTCTTCACGGCGAATGTTTACCTGCTCCTTGGCCTCGATCGCCTGATGCAAGCCCGTCGCTCCAGCGGCGGCCGGGCATCAGCCGGCCCGTGAACTCGTCCACGATGATGACTTCGCCATCCTTCACCACATATTGCGACATCGCGCCGGTAAAGCGAGTGGGCCTTGATCGCCACCTCAACGTGATGCTTCAGATCCCAATTCTCCGGGTCGGCGATGTTGCCGATGCCCAACAACTCCTCGATCTTCTCCCAGCCTTCATCGGTCACGCTGATGGTCTTGTGCTTTTCATCGACGACGAAGTCGCCGGTCAGGATCTTTTCTTCGCCGCGCTCGATCTCTTCGCCCTGTTCCAGCGAAGGGAGGATGCGGTTCACGCGGGCATATTTATCCGTGGTCTGGTCCGTCGGACCGCTGATGATCAACGGGGTGCGCGCTTCGTCGATCAGGATCGAGTCGACTTCGTCGACGATGGCGAAGAAGTGCCCGCGCTGCACGCAGTCGGCACCGTCAAACTTCATGTTGTCGCGCAGATAGTCGAAACCGAACTCGTTGTTGGTGCCGTAAGTGATGTCGGAGCCATAGGCGGCGCGGCGCTGGCTGTCGTCGAGATCGTGCACGATCACGCCGACGGTGAGCCCGAGGAACTCGTAAATCTTGCCCATCCACTCGGCATCGCGTTTGGCCAGGTAGTCATTGACCGTCACGACGTGCACGCCATGGCCGGCCAACGCGTTCAGGTAGCAGGGCAAGCGTCGCGACCAGCGTCTTGCCTTCGCCGGTCTTCATTTCGGCGATCTTGCCCTGGTGCAGCACCATGCCGCCGATCAACTGCACGTCAAAGTGGCGCATCTGCAGCACCCGCCGGCCGGCCTCGCGCACCACGGCAAAGGCCTCGGGCAGAATCTCATCCAGCACCGCTCTTCTCTTCGGCGACGCGCTCTTCGGCATCGTCGATGCCCTCCAGGCGCGCGGCGATCCGGGCGCGGAACTCCAGCGTCTTGGCGCGGAGCTCTTCGTCCGGCAGAGCCTTGCATTGCCGGCTCGAACGACCCGATCTGTTCGACCACGGGCGCCAGCCGCTTGATCACGCGTTCGTTACTGGTTCCGAAAATCTTGGTTAATGCACTAGTGATCAATGGATAATTCCTTTGCTGCATCAGGGGCGAACTTCTCTTGCCGGAAAACCTGCACTACTCTAGTTTAGTGCACCCCGGGTATTTGGTGCAGAATACCCTGGTACCGAATGCCGGAGGAGACACGCAAGATAACCCTATGAACCATCCATTTTTCTGTAAGCTGAAGCTCCTCAGTGCTTTCGCCGTCATTCTGCTGCAAGCGGTTGCCGCCATCGGCCAGATGAAGATGCCGATGTGCCACCCCAGCGATACAGGAGATCCCGTACCGCCGGAGCAGCTGCCCACGCCGCAGCATATTCCGGGCGTGGGCAACGTGCGCTTCCCCATTTCCGCCAACCCTCAGGCCCAGGCCTGGTTCGAGCAGGGCATCAACCTGCTTTACGATTTCTGGGACTACGAGGCCGATCGCGCGTTTGAAGAGTCCATCCGCGCCGATCCCAAATGCGCCATGTGCTACTGGGGGCTTTACCAGGCGGAGAGCTTCCGCCATAGCGAGACCAAAAGCTACGCTCAAGCATCGCTGGAGCAAAGCCGTTGCGCTCGCAGCCCATGCGACTTCGCGCGAGAAGCTCTACATCCGTGCCGCCGAGGCTCATGAGGCGGCCATTCGCGCGGCCGGCTCCGAGGACAACGCGAAGTTTGATCGTGAAATCGAGATTCTCCGCACCCTGGTGCGGAAAAATGCCCATGACACAAATGCCCGCATCTCCCTCGCTGAGGCTCTCGTCGACGGTTATGACGACAGCGGAGAACCGAAAAAGGGTCAAAAGGAGGCTCTCGCACTCCTGCAAGGCGTCATGAAAGACGAGCCGGAGAACTCCGCCGCGAACCACTTGTGGATACACGCCGTGGAAGCCAGTCCGCACCCGGAACAGGCTCTGCATAGCGCGGAGATACTGGGCTCGCTTGCGCCCGCGTCAGGACATATGGTCCACATGCCTGGCCACATCTTTTACCGTACCGGAGATTACGCGCGGGCCCAAGCTGCGTTCGATGCTTCCACGCTGGCCGACGAAGGCTACATGCACCAGCAGCAGGTCGCGGTCGATAACGACTGGAACTACGTCCACAACCTGATGTACTCGGTCGCCAATCTCCTGGAGGCCGGGCGCTTGCAGGAGGCAGCGAAGGTATCCGCCAAACTTGGCGGGGCCCGCGGCCATCTGGAGGACACACTCTATCCCTGGTCGGCGCGCGATGCGATTGCGCGCATCAATCCTGAATTGCCCGTCGCTCTGCGCACAGCGGACTGGGAGCGCGTCACCCAACTGGTCAATGCCGCGAACCTTTCCCAAGGTATGCCGCACATGGAATTCCTCGCCGGCGGGCTTTCCCAGTTTGCTCTCGGGATGGAATCCGTGGAGGCCCACGAACCCGATGTAGCCGAGCGCCATTCCGTATTGCTGGATGCCAACCTGTGGCGGATGTCGCAGCAGGTGAAAGATCAGGAGGCAATGGAGGCCAAAGCCAGCGCGGCGAAGACGGGTAACCAAAGCATGTCCCCCGATCCCTCTGCCCGAGCCGCTGGTCAAAATGCTCTCCATCATGTCGCTCGAGCTCCGCGCTTCCATGTTGGCCACGCAGGAGAACGTTCCCGAAGCAGAGAAGCTCTTTGCCCGCGCGCGGCGGGAGGAAAAGGATCTCGGGCTACCACGAGCCTCCCTTCTACATCCGTCCGGTGGCGGAAAGCGAAGCCGCAGCGATGATGACGGCTGGAAAATGGTCCGACGCCAAGGCCGCATCCCAGCAGGCGCTCGTGGACCGCCCCAACTCCGGTTTCGCGCTCTATGGGATTGCCCAGGCGGCAGAGAAGGCCGGCGACGCCGGCGAAACCACGGCGGCTTACAAGCACTTCCTTAGCGCCTGGAAGACGGCCGATCCCGGTCTGCCCCAGGTGGAGCATGCCCAGCAATGGCTCAGCCATCACGCTGGGCAGGGGAAGCCCTGGCTCATAGCCAAGGCTCTCCAAAAGCAAAGATGCATCCAGACTTGGGGTACTTGACGAGGGCCGAAAGCATGACACGTCGAGCGCAGTGGTATCCCACATCTGAGCAAAGACGGGTCAGATACCCGGATTTCCTGTACGCGGCATCAGCCAGGATCGCGTGTGCGGCTTTCCTTAGAGGAAAGCCGCATGAAGTTCGGCGATTCCACTAAGCCCCACAGGAAATCGCGGTGGGTATGGGGATCCGGGGCGCCCATTTCTCGGGGAAAATTCCAAGGAAGGTGGCTTTACACCTTCTGGGGCGTTGCCGCTGCCTTACCCCTCTGTTCCCAACCAGCCTTCGCTTACGCCTCGAGGCGGTTGCTGGTCTAAGTAGAAAGTCGCTTTCACTGCAGTGGTTTGCATCGACGACTTGAAGTCTGCGTAAGATGATGTGGCACCTTTCAGGAGGCAACTTGGACGACCTAATGGAGGCGGGCGGTTCCCCGCTCATAGTCCCGCCGAAGCGCGGCATTCGCTGGGTGTTCGAGGATAAAGATGGCATTCGGGCCGGATGGGGCGTGCTGCTGTTCGTCCTGCTCTTCGTTGGATTTGAAATTCTCACCGGCCGGGTGTTGCGCCACATTCTTCCCAGAGGCCCACATTCAGCAGCGATGCCCGTGAGGCTGGGGTTGATTATGGAAGTCGCACAATTGGCTCCCCTCTTTCTCGCGACGGGAATCATGGCCCTGATCGAGCGTCGCTCTCTCCTGGCCTATGGATACCACGGCACGGCGAAGGCTGTGCGGTTCCTTTCCGGCCTGTTTTGGGGTTTCGTCGCGCTTTCCGGCCTGGTACTTGTTTTGTGGAAGGCCCATCTGCTGGTCTTTGACGGGCTACAGTTGCATGGCGCCGCGATCTGGAAGTACGGGTTTGCCTGGGCCCTCATGTTTCTGGTCGTGGCGGTTTTCGAGGAGTCGACGTTGCGGGGTTATTTGCAATTCACCCTGACCCGGGGCATCGGGTTCTGGTGGGGAGCACTGCTGCTTTCGCTCCTGTTTGGATTTTCCCACGGCATCAATCCCGGCGAATCCCCGGTGGGGTTGTTTGGGGCGGCCGCAGTTGGCCTGGTTTTCTGCCTCAGCCTTTGGTATACGGGATCGCTTTGGTGGGCGCTTGGTTGTCACGCCAGCTGGGACTGGGCAGAGTCATATTTCTATGGCACATCCGACAGCGGCGTGGTCGCACAGGGTCACCTGCTGGGCGAGCACCCCGTTGGGCAACGGCTGTGGAGCGGCGGTGCTACCGGCCCTGAAGGCAGCCTGCTGGCGCTTGGCGCTGCTGGCAATCATGGCGCTGTTCATGTGGCTCTGGTGGAGAAACAGAGTGCAGTCGCCGTTCCGTGACAGCGGCTGGCGGCCGGCCTGGAGCCGCAAGCCGGCGTTCGAAGCTACCTTGGTCCCCGTGGAACCGGAAAACCTACCGGCGGTCTAACCGGCTACAGGTAGGCCGGATCGTTCTTTTCCGTGTCCAAGCCCAGTTCGGCAAATGCCTCCTGGGCACGCGCTTGATCGAACTTTCCGTCGCGGGCCAGCCGGGAGAGCGTGGCCGCCACAATCGACTCCGCGTTCACCTCGAAGTGGCTGCGCAGATACTCGCGGTTATCGCTGCGGCCAAAGCCATCCGTGCCCAGCGATACCAGACGCGGCGAGAGCCAGGGCGAAAGCTGATCAGGCACAACCTTCATGTAATCGCTGGCCGCGATGATCGGGCCTTCGGTTCCCTGCAGCGTTTCAAGAACGTAAGGGACCTTCTCCGGCTGCGCGGGATGCAGGCGATTCCAGCGTTCCACGCCGAGCGCGTTCGCGCCTTAACTCGTTGTAGCTGGTCACACTCCAAACATCAGCCTGGACACCGTATTTCTCCGCCAGAATGCCTTGCGCTCGCACCACTTCGTTCAGGATGGGACCGCTGCCGAAGAGCAGCGCGCTGGCCTTGCCCGCCGGGGCGGCCCGGAAGCGATACATCCCGCGGACGATACCTTCGCGAACCCCCTCGGGCATCGCCGGCATGGCGTAGTCCTCGTTGTACATCGTGATGTAGTAGAAGACGCTATCGCCTTCCTGGTACATGCGGCGGATGCCGTCCTGCAGGATCACGGCGAGCTCATACACGTAGGCCGGATCGTAGCTGAGGCAGGTAGGAACCGTGCTGGCCAGCACGTGACTATGCCCATCCTGATGTTGCAGCCCTTCTCCCAGCATGGTCGTGCGGCCCGCGGTTCCTCCCATCAGGAAGCCCTTGCCGCGCGAATCCGCGAAGGCCCAGATCATGTCGCCCACGCGCTGGAAGCCGAACATCGAGTAGTACATGTAGAACGGAATCGTAGGTACTCGGTAATTGGAGTAAGAGGTGCCCGCCGCGGTAAAGGAAGCCATCGCTCCCGCCTCGGTAATGCCTTCCTCCAGAATCTGGCCATCCTGCTCTTCGCGATAGTAGAGCAGCATGTCGTTGTCATGCGGCTTGTACTTCTGTCCTTCGTTGGCGTAGATGGCCACCTGGCGAATTGCCGACTCCAGACCAAATGTCCGCGCTTCATCGGGCACGATGGGCACGATCAGCTTACCGATGGCCGGATCCTTGAGCAGATGCCGCAGGATGCTGACAAATCCCATGGTGGTGGAGACCGCCCGTCCCTTGGAGCCGCCCGTCCACTCGCCGAAATCCTTGAGCCGGGGAGCCTTGAAGTTCAGCTTCGGCACCTCGCGATGGGGCAAGTAGCCACCCAGCGCGCGGCGGCGTTCCTGAAGGTAGACAATCTCGGGACTGTCCGGCGCCGGCCGATAGGGTTTACCGAGCTTCGCCTCCTGCTCCGGAACGGGAATCTTGAAGCGCTTTACAAACGCGGCCAGCCCGTTGTCGGTAAGCTTTTTCTCCTGGTGGGAAGCGTTGCGTGACTGGGTAGTGCCCAGACCATAACCCTTGACCGTCTTGGCCAGGATGACAGTAGGAGAACCACGATGATCGATGGCTCTGCGGTAAGCGTTGTAGATCTTCGCCGGGTCGTGGCCGCCACGATGCAGATTCTCCAACTGCTCGTCCGTCTTATCGCGCACCAGTTGCAGCAACTCGGGATATTTGCCGAAAAACTCCTGCCGAAGGTAGGCCCCGCCCTTTGCCTTGAACGACTGATAGTCGCCATCGACACATTCTTCCATGCGCTTGAGCAGGAGGCCGGATTGGTCGCGCTCAAACAGCTCATCCCAGTCGCCGCCCCAGACGACCTTGATTACATTCCAGCCCGCCCCGCGGAAGATGCCTTCCAGCTCATCGATGATGCGCTTATTGCCGCGCACCGGACCGTCGAGGCGCTGCAGGTTGCAGTTGACCACAAAGATCAGGTTGTCGAGCGTTTCCCGGGAGGCGATGGAGAGCGCACCCAGCGTATCCACCTCGTCCGTTTCGCCATCCCCGACAAACGCCCAGATCTTGCGCTCGGTCTTCTGGATGAGACTGCGGTTCTCGAGGTAGCGCATGAAGCGCGCCTGGTAGATCGCGTTGAGCGGGCCGATGCCCATGGAAACTGTGGGAAAGCGCCAGAAATCCGGCATCAGCCAGGGGTGGGGATACGACGACAGCGCAGGCTTGCCGCGCAATTCGTGGCGGAAGTACAGCAGCCGTTCGTCATCGAACCGTCCCTCGAGATAGGCGCGAGCATAGACTCCAGGAGACGCGTGGCCCTGGAAGTAGATAAAGTCGCCGGGCTGGTCTCCATAGGTCGCATGGAAGAAATGGTGGAAGCCCACTTCGAGCAGGGTGGCCAGCGACGAGTAGGTCGAGATGTGCCCGCCAATCCCCGCATCCTTCTTATTTTGGGCATGCACCATGGCCATGGCATTCCAGCGGATCAGGCTTTCCAGCCGCCCCTCGAGCTTGCGATCGCCCGGGTAGGGCACTTCCTCATGCTTGGGAATGGTATTCAGGTAGGGAGTCGTCAGCGCCCCGGGAGTCGAGATGCCGGCCTCGCGCGCCCGCTGCCGTAATGCCGCCAGCAGCTCCGCCCCCTGTTCGGGACCGTCGTCGACCACCAGATCGTCGAAGGCCTCAATCCACTCCGCTATCTCATCGGAAAATTTCGATCGGACGGGGAGATCAAGTTTGGTTTCCATAAATTCGATCTTGGCGGAGGTTGAAATTCGACCGTCCCAACCTCTTGTAGTATACAGTTTGCTGCGCGTTGATCAGAAGCAGCGGATGCAGCCGGACTGACCATGTCTCTCTCTTCCTTCCCTCAGAATCACGCCGACGTGATTGACCTGCAACAGCAGGTGGCCCGTTTGCAGGCGCTGCTCGAAGTCTCCCGCCAGGTCCATGCCGCGGTGCGGCCCGAAGAGGTCCTGAACTCGGTTCTCCGCATCGTCGTGCGCGAGCTGGAAATGGTGGGAGCTCACGTCACGGAGCCCTCTTTGACCGTGGGTGAGATGCCGCCGGAGCCCTGGGATGGCTGCACGCGCTTTGCCCTGCTGGGCAAAGATGGAGAACGCCTGACCGAGCTGGTGGTGGCGCCCGGGCCGGGCAGAATGTTGTCCCTCTACGAACAAGACTTCCTGGAAGGGCTGGTGCTGCAGGCGGGGGTCGCGGTCGAGAACGCGCATTACCACGAGCGGGCCCTGGAATGGGCGCGCGTGCAACAGGACCTGGATGCCGCGCGGGCGATCCAGATGAGTCTGCTGCCGCAGCAGATGACGGAGATTTCCGGCTATTCCGTCGCCATACGATCGAGCACCTGCTACGAGGTAGGGGGGGATTACGTGGACATTGTCAGTGTCCCGGATGGATGCGAGATCATGGTGGTGGCGGATGTCGCCGGCAAGGGTCTGGCGTCTGCCATCGTGGCCACGTCGTTTCGATCGGCGTTTCGCGCCATGGCGCTGGGCGGGTTGACACTGGCGGAACTCGCCGCGCGCATGAACCAGCAGCACTACGGCGAAGGGCCAGAAGCCCGCCGCCGTTACGTGACCGCGATTTTCCTGAAACTGAACCCGGAGACGCATAGCCTCGACGTGGTCAACGCCGGCCACAACCCCGGATTCCTGCTCTCAGGGGACGGGACGGTGCATGAAATTGCCGCCAGCGGCACCCCGATCGGGCTCGTCCCCATGATGGAATACACCTCGGAAAGCCACGCCTTCCAACCTGGATCGCGGCTGCTTTTTTACACCGACGGGCTGACGGAGGTTTTTCAGGGCGATGACGAATTCGGTCCAGAGCGCCTGCTGGCCACATTTCAGGAGTGCAAGTCGCAGGATTGTACTGCTATTCTCAAGGCTCTATGGCAACAATTGGTTGAATTTTCGCGCGGTGAACCGCAGCAAGACGACATGACCGCATTGGCATTGGCGCGGACCCAGGCTTAACAGGCTGCGGAAAAAGTCAGAAGGGACGGGGAAACAGGTCCCCCAGGGGCTAAAGCCCGACGTAGTCTCAATCACTTGCGGCACGACTAAAGTCGTGCCCTGATACAAAACAGAGTTTTTCCGCAGCCTGTTAAGGCAGTTTCACAACTGCCACGCACCACCAGAATCGCGAGGTGTGGTTTTTCATCGGGGAAGAACCACATGAAGTTCTTTCACTTCGGTGTACACCTGCGGTGAAACTGCTGTAGCGGGAGAAGACCAAATGGTGGAAACCAGGGGCACGGCGGTGGAGGTTAAACTTCCATCGCGGCTGGGCTTCGAAAAAGTAGCGATGGGCACGGCCGCAAGCGTTGCCAAGCTCATGGGCTTCCCTGACGATCGCATCGAAGACCTCAAGACTGCCCTCGCCGAGGCGTGTATCAACGCCATCGAACACGGAAATCTCCTGAATGATAACCTCTGCGTTGGTGTCATCCTTTCCGCCAGCGATGAAGCGCTGGAGGTCAAAGTGATGGATAACGGCGCCGGCATCGCCAAAGCTCCTTCCAAGCCGGACATCGACCGCAAGATGCATGGGGAAGAAGATCCCCGCGGCATGGGCATGTTTTTGATCCAGTCTCTGGTGGATGAAGCCGAGTGGGTTAAGGGAAGTCCAGGAAAAGGAAGCTACGTGAGGCTGGTCATCAGGCTTGCCAAGGAGAGTGAGTAAATTGCAGACGGAGACGAAAGCTAAAGTTGATGAGGTCCTTGCCGCAAATGGACGGCCGGTCACCATCCTTCGCTTCACGGGTGATATCTCCAGCACTTCGCGAGACACCGTGCTCGGAACCTATGAGGGGGTCGTCAAGAGCCGGCCTGTTCTGATCGATTTCTCCAAAGTGGAATACATCAATTCCAGTGGGATTGCTCTGGTCATCCAGATGTTGATGGAAGCCAGCAAATCGGATCAGACGATTGCCGCCTTTGGGCTTACGCCCCACTTTCAGAAGGTCTTCACCATGGTCGGCATCACGAAATACGCCGCTCTGCATCGCGATGAGGCGACGGCTATCGCGTCACTTTAGGACCTTTTGCGCCATAGGCCGAGAACTGCAGATCCCTCCACTACGGTCGGGATGACAAAGGTTAGAACAGTCTTACAGTCTGCATCCGATGCCGGACCGACAGACTCTACCACGAGCATTCGCTGCGAACGGGAGCACTGCCCTAACCTTTGTCATCCCGACCGAAGTGGAGGGATCTGCAGTCTCTCATTTTGCTCTGGGGTGTGTCCGGTCGTAGACCTGGGTGATTTGCCCGGCCGTGAGCTGGGTGTAGCGTTGGGTGGTCGAGAGACGCTCGTGTCCCAGCAGCTCCTGGATGGCCCGCAGGTCAGCACCCTCCTCCAACATGTGGGTTCCGAAAGCATGACGCAACGTGTGCGGATGAATCTCCGCGGGCAATCCTTTGGCTAGCGAGATTCGTTTTACGATCCGCCCCACGCTCCTGGTCGTCAACCGCCCAGTTCCCTTCATCTGCAGATTCAGCAGCAAAGCCTCGGTTGTCCGCCCGCGCGACGCCGCGAGCTTGATCGCGCGCGAGGGAAGATAAGCGCGAATGGCATCCGCCGCCGCATCTCCCAGGGGAACATAGCGCTGTTTCCGGCCCTTTCCCCGGACCAGGATCACCTCCCGCGCCCAATGCACGTCCGCCACATCCAGCCCCACGAGTTCGGCGTTGCGCATGCCGCAACCGTAAAGCAGTTCGAAGATCACACGATCACGCTCCGGCCACGCAGCGACGGGCTCCGCCGAGGCTGTTTCCACCAAATGGTTCATCTGCTCGATCGACGGCACGCGCGGTAAGTGCTTGGGCAACTTGGGAGTGGCCACGAGCGCCGCGGGATTGCTGCTGACGTGACCTGCCCTGGCCATCCATTGGAACCATGACCGGACCGCTGCCAAAGACCGTGCGACCGACGCCTTCGCCAGCCCCCGGCCGTAAAGTTCGCCCAGGTAGCCGCGTATCTGCAGATGATCCACGTTGCGCATCTGCACGCCCGGCCCACTCTGCTCGACCAGGTAGGCAGCAAAATTGCCGATCTCGCGCGTGTAGGCACGCAATGTATGCGGGGAAGCAGCGCGTTCATGCGCCAGCATGGCCAGGAATTGCTCCGCCAAGCGCGTGGGTTGCGCCTTCACCTTCCACCCGCCCCGGCTGCCGGCTTGGCGCCCGTTCTGGTGGCGCGGGGATGATGGGCCCGATGCACGGCCTTCAACCTGCCTAACGCCAGGTGCGTATACACCTGCGTGGTCGAGATATCGGCGTGCCCCAGCAAAGACTGTACGGTCCTGAGATCGGCGCCGTTCTCCACCATGTGGGTGGCGCAACTGTGGCGCATCACGTGGGGGCTGGCCCTGCCATCCAACCGCTTTACCAGGCGCCACACCCATTGCCGGGTGAGTCCAGCGCCCCGCGCGGAGAGAAAGAGCCGGCTTTCTCCAGGCCGGATCGCCAGCCCGGGCCGCCCCCGGGTCACATAGGCTTCCAGAGCCTCGACCGCAATGCGCCCCAACGGCACGATGCGCTCCCGGTCCCCTTTGCCACGCACCAGCATGCGTCCCTCGGCCAGGGATAGATCCGCGACGCCCAGGCCGGTGAGCTCGGAGACACGCACGCCTCCGGCGTACAGCATCTCCACAATTGCGTGGTCGCGCAGGGCAACTCCGTCCGCCTGGGGATGCTTTGCCGCCGTCCCGGCCTGCTCCATCATGCGCTCCACCTCGCTCTGCGCCAGCGCTTTTGGCAGCACTTTCCAGGACGAAGGGGATTCCAGGTTTACCGTCGGGTCGTGCGCGATCCGCTTGTCCAGCAGCAACCATTTGTAGAAACCACGCAGGCACGAGAGCTTGCGCGCCACCGAGCGCGACTGCACGCCATGCTTCTGCAGATGCTCGAGAAAACCGGCCACTTGCCGCTGCCCGGCGGTCACCGGCAGCCCATGCGCACCTTCGAGGTACTCCGCGAAGAGAGCCAGGTCGCCCTGGTATGCCTCGCAGGTCAATGGCCGCAGTCCTCTTTCGACGCGCAGATAGGTAAGGTATTGGCGCATGATATCGTTCCCATTCTTGCGGGAAGCGCCGGGATGGTTGCTGGCGGCCACAGGCTCGATTATCTGCTGCCGGCGCTCTGCATCCACGCAGGCCGGCCCTCGCAGGAATCAAGAGAAGCAGCCGTACCCCAGCGATGGGTGCAAAATTGCGCTAGATCGCCGACAATAGAGCAGGGGCTTGTGCCCCGCAGGAGCGCCAATCGTTTGACCAGCAGCAACTTCAGCACTCGTATTTCTCTTTCCCCCGAAGAGTTTGCCGAATCAGTTCTCTCCCGCCATCGGGCGGTTGCCGTCTTCGACTGCGATGGAACGCTATGGGAGGGAGACTCCGGCTACGACTTCATGGTGTGGTCCATCGAGGAGGGCATCGTCTCGCGCAACGCGAGCGACTGGATCGACTCCCGTTACCGCCTCTATCGGGCAGGTACGGTCTCAGAACTCGCCATGTGTGGAGAAATGGTCCAGATTTACGATGGCCTGAGTGAAGCGGAAATCCGCAAGGCCGCTGCCGCGTTTTTCCAGTCGCGCTTCCGGGACAAGATTTTTCCCGAGATGCGTTCCCTGGTCGCCGCGCTGGTCGATCGCGGCACTGAGGTCTGGGTGGTCAGTTCGACCAATAACTGGGTGGTCGAAGAGGGCATTCGCAGCTTCAACATCCCGCCCAGTCGAGTCATTTCCGCACGCGCCGAGGTCGTTGCCGGCACCATTACCAGCAGGCTCATCGACGTTCCCACGGACGAAGGCAAGGCCAGATCGCTGGCCAAGGCCGGCATCCCTGCTCCCGATGTGGTCTTCGGAAACTCCATCCACGACGCTGCCATGCTGCGGATCGCGCAACAAGCCTTCGCTGTGAACCCCACGCCGGCATTGCTGCAGTTCGCGGCCCAGAATGGGTGGCCCATCTTCTATCCAGATGGCGTTCTGCCCGGTTCCGCATGATTCCGCAGCGCGGGGGCCGCGGTCTGCGGATCGCTGCACTGCAGCCCAGTGTAAGCATCACGCTGGAGCGCCTCGGCTGCCTCGACTCGCTCGTCGCCTGCACCCGCTACTGCCTGGAGGCAGTGCCCGCCTTAAGAGGACGCAACCTGACCGTTATCGCGGACGCTTGGTCTTCGACGACGGAGGAGCTACTCTCCGCGTCGCCCGATCTCGTGGTTGCCTCGGTTCCGTACCGGCTGGAATCCCTTGCCGCTATCTTGAAATGCGGCGTCCCGGTTCTCACCCTGGCCCCGCACTCGCTGGCTGACATCTATCAGGACATCCGGCTTCTCGGCGGCATTCTTGGCGTGCCGGATCGAGCCGAGGCGGTGATCGAGGAAATGCTCTCCGCGCTTGCCGCCGCTCAGCTGGCCGTCGCGCGCGCCCCGGGAATGCCGCTGGTCTACTGTGAAGAGTGGGGCAAGCCGCTCATCCACTCACAGACCTGGGTTTCGGAGCTGGTTGCCATCGCCGGGGGCCGCTTTCTGGGTATACCCGGCTCGGTAACGGACGCTGCCGTGGTCGCCGCCCAGGATCCCGATGTGCTCGTCTTTGCCTGGTGCGGCGCCGGAGACCGGGTTCCCCTCGCTCGCGTCATCGAAAAGCGGCAATGGCAGTCGATGCGCGCGGTCCGCGACGGCCGCGTCTACTGCATCCCGGACGAATTCTTGAATACTCCCGCACCCAACCTTCTGCACGGACTCCACGCGCTCGCGGGCGCCATTCATCCGGAGATTTTTGGCGCCGGGCAACGCATCCGCTCCCTGCGCCCAGACGCTCTTGAAGAGCTAGCGTCTAAGATCATATGAGCGTGCAGAAAGACCTCCCGCCCAGCCCGTCAAGAACCGAGGTGAAGGTAGTTCGGCTCGTCGTTGCCGCGCTTATCTTGCGGGATCAGAAGGTTTTGATCTGTCAACGGCGGCCCGACCAGCCTATGGCCCTGAAATGGGAGTTTCCCGGGGGCAAAGTGGAGGCTGGCGAGACCGCCGAGCAGGCTCTGCGGCGCGAGCTCGATGAGGAACTGGGTATCGCCGCCGACATCGGCAAGCGAGTCACGCACACCCGTCATACCTACCGCAGTGGCAGTGCGATCGACATTCAATTTTTCGTTGTTCACGAGTTTCTCGGCGAACTGACCAACCGCATTTTCCACGACCTGCGCTGGTGCCCGCTGCGCGAATTGACCCGCTATGATTTTCTCGCCGCCGACCGCAGCCTCATCCGCGACCTCTCGGCGGGCAAGCTGCTCTAACAAGAATCTGTCATTGCAGCCCAATTTCGAGTGGAGAAAAGAGAGCTCATAAAAGTCCCGGCCTGTCGGGACGGTTGAAAATCAGAGCTGTCCAAATTAGCGAAAAAGCCGGCTTGTCGGACTGGGTAGTCAGCTGATTCTACTAAGAACAGCTTGGCCAACGTCAAATCAGGTTGCATGTTTAGGGCCCACTGAAAATTAGGCTTTTAACGGCAGGTCCCTCCACCAGCCGTCGGATGCACATGGATGCGACACCCTACCCTTTGTCATCCCGAGCGAAGCCGAGGATCCGCAGTTCTGCAGGCCCGTCCTGGGAATGTTTTTCGAGGAAGCGGTCTGGGCTTTGAGGCCCGTAGGGCCGACCGCCAAACATTAGCCCAGCCCGGCCAGGGCTGGGGCATCGATTTCCCAGCATTGTCCGAGCGCCGTAGGCGGGGCACACTTTCACCTCAACCTGCATCAGTACTCTGTCGAAAAACATTTCCAGGACAGGCCTGCAGAACTGCAGATCCCTCGGCTTCGCTCGGGATGACAACGGGTAGGGCGGCGATTCCACCAGGGTTTGAAGACGCCGAGGATCAACCGCAGGTCCCTCCACTGCGCTGCACTTCTCAAGCAGAACGGTCAGCATCCAACCATCGAAAAGGCTAATTTGGACAAGTGTGGTTGAAAATAGCCCAGCACGAAAGTGCTGGGTAGACTTGACAATCGCGATGAGTCGCGACAGGGACGGCTGAAATTTACACAGCTCGCCCGCATGGACGAGGCATGCGTTCAGCCGTCCCATTCGGGACTTTCCAATTGAGTCCAAGCTCTACCCAGGACTCACGTCCTGGGCTACTTTGCAGGCCGTCCCTCCGGGACTCAATTTCCCGAAGGCACGGGTGGGACACCCTTGTCATTGCAGGCCAATCTCGGCTGTCCCATTTATGCCCGGCTCTAAAACTGGAAGTAGATGAAGTCGCGGTGGCCAAAAAAGCCGAAAAACACGATGGCGTAAACACATGCGTTGTACGCCAGGGCCCGAAAAGCCGGCCGGGCCCAGAGGCGAGGTGCGCGGGAAGGATGGGCGATCCACCATTCCACCACGAACATGCCCAGAATCGACAAGACCAGATACGGGGCCGTGGCGCGGCTGAATCCGCCGACCTTCAGCAGGAGCGGATCAAGCTGCCCCAGGGGAAAAAGGTGGGAGGCGACGAACCAGGCATCTCCCACGTTGTTGGCGCGGAAAAATATCCATGCAAACGTGACCAGGCTGAAAGTCAGAACGGTCTTGCAAAAGGCCACCAGCCGGGGCACGCGCCGCAGACCGAGCAGCTGGGCGAGTTGCGCGGCGAATGGGGCCGTGGTCTGGGCCACGATCAGATAGAGACCGTGCAGAAAACCCCAGGCGACGAAGGTCCAGTTGGCCCCATGCCAGAGCCCGCTGATCACGAACGTAATCATCAGGTTGACATAGTGCCGGGGCAGTTTCACGCGGTTGCCGCCCAGCGGAATATAGACGTAATCGCGAAACCACGTGGACAGCGAGATGTGCCATCGCCTCCAGAACTCCCCCACCGAGCGGCTGAAGTACGGCTGCATGAAATTGATGCGCAACTCGTAGCCCATCATCCGCGCCAAGCCCAGCGCAATATCCGTATAGCCGGAGAAATCGCAGTAAATCTGAATGGAAAACAAGAGCGTGGCCAGCACGCAGCGCCGCCCCGTCGTAATGCCGTGGGCGTGTCGTAGATGAGCTTTACAAAATCCGCGACATTGTCGGCGATCACCATCTTCTTGAAGAGACCCCAACCCACCTGCACCATTCCGGCGCGAACGCCTTCGAGGCTGACCCTGGGCTCGCGATGAAACTGCGGCAGCAGTTCGTAGGGCCGTTCGATCGGCCCGGCCACCATTTGCGGGAAGAAGGCGACGTAGAGCGCATATTCCAGCAAATTCTTTTCCGCCGGAACCCTTCGCCGATACACCTCGATGGTGTAACTCATCGCCTGAAAAGTGTGGAAGGAAAGGCCGACGGGCAAAACGATCGCCAGCAGCGCCGGGTCATATTGCAGCCCAAAGAGATGCGAAGCAGTGCGGATGGAACCGGTAAAAAAATTGAGATACTTGAAGACGAAAAGAAGTCCCAGGTTGCAAAACAGGCTTACCCCGAGGTAGAGCCGGCGGCGGCTGGGCTGCTCCGCTTTTTCTATCTGCAGACCGGCCACGTAGTCGATCAGGGTGATGGCCCAGATCACGAAGATGTACCGGGTGCTCCAGCACATGTAGAAGTAGTAGCTGGCTACGAGCAAAATGATTTTTCGGACCGTGCCGCGCGTGACCATGAAAAGCAGCCAGACGACGACAAAAAATAAGAGGAACTGAAAGCTATTGAAGAGCATGCCCGTGTCCTTGACTGAGTCTGTCCTTCAATAGTTGAAAAAGCGCCTCCGTGTATACCTGCGCTCCGGCTCGATTCAGGTGCGTCTGGTCGGAAAAAAGCCGGTTCGGATAGAGATAGTAGTCAGGGCCGAGCAGCTTGCATGAGGTGGCCTGCTGCAGAAGCGCGGCAAAGCGCACATCGCTCGCGTCCGCGGGCGCGGCTTCCCCGGTGCGGAGGTAGTAGGGCACGTAGTAACAATCCATGTGATACCGCTGCACCAGGTCGTTCAGTTCATGAATCTGCGTGCTTTGGGGCGGCGCAACGCGCGTGTTCACCTGCTTCGGCTGGTCGGATGCGAGATGAAAATCGTCGGGCAGGCGCCCCCCGGGAAATGGCTCTGTTCGGTGATCAGATGGTAGCCCCGCGCGGCGATAACCTCGCGCTCGTTTGCTTCCGCTTCCCGGTAATAACTCACGACCCCGCCGTGGCCAGGCGCACTGAGCAGGAAGGCGGTCAGATCGCGCAAGAAATTGCGAAATGGAAAGAGAAGATCGATGGCGGCGTGGTCGTCGAGAATGACATGAAAGATGTCGCGCCGGGGCGGGTCGTCACTCCAGGGAGGCGTGAGAAGAAGGACGTGAGGAGCCTGGCCTCGTTCGCACATGGCCTTGAGCGGCGGCAAGAACAGATCGCTTCCCGGGAAGCCCGAATTGAAGGACACAACATTCAGGTGGTTCGCCGAACTCATCTGGTCGAACCGGGACGGTAGAAAACCTGCCAGGATCTTGCTGTTGCCAAATATCAATACCCGGATCACCGCGGGATCGGCGGGGAAAACCTGTCCTTTTTCCTCCCACCGCAGCTTGGCGTCAAACACTACATCGGAGCCATTCTTCAGATAGGGGAGAGCCACGGGACAGTCCATAGAAGGCCGCCCAGGATACGACGAAGAACAAAATCGTCCAGCCAATGGCTGAAGGGGCTCCCCGCTTCGTCACAAGGTCCCGCTTAGCTGTTTCGGATAGAGACCTGGGAGGAGTTTCGACGTCCAAAATAGACCTTGAGCCCCTGTGGATTACTCTCCTATAGGTGTACACCGAACCCGCTCAGCATGGCGCTGCTATTTAGCAGAATCAGCCTAGCCGGAACCACCGGTAAACATCATTACCAGCGATAGCACGATGACGACAGCCGCAGTGAGCCAAGCCACGGCGTTGAACCAGCGGGAGTTTACGTAATCCCCATCAGGTCCTTGCGATTGATCAGCAGGAGCATGAATACGATCACCAGCGGCAGCAGCACGCCATTCAACACCTGCGACAGGATGACCATTCTGATCAGCTTGGCATTGGGAACAAACAGGACCGCGATGGCCCCGCCCGCCACCAGAAGGGTATACAGCCAGTAGAAGACCGGGGCATCCTTGAAGCCGCCATCAAGGCCGGACTGCGAGACCCAACCCCTCGCATACCGTGTAGGCAGTGGAAAGGGGCAGGATGGAGGCGGCAAACAGCGAAGCATTGAACAGCCCGATCGCGAACAACAGAAAAGCATATCGCCCGGCCAGCGGCTTCATCGCCTGGGCCGCGTCCGCCGCTTCCCCAATCGCTCCCATGCCATGCGCAAACAGCGTGGCGGCACAGGCGACCACGATGAACCAGGCCACGATGTTGGTGAAGAAGGAGCCGATGATGACGTCGAGGCGCGAAACCCCATAGCTCTTCGCGGTGACGCCCTTCTCCACGATGGAAGACTGCAGATAGAACTGCATCCAGGGCGAAATGGTGGTGCCGATTACGGCCACGATCATGTAAATGTAACTTTTAGAGTGCCATATGGAGCCTCGCGGCAGCTCCACCGTGGCCACCGTCGCGTCATGCCAGCTGGGCTGCGAAAGAACGCCGGTAACGATATAGGCAATATAGAAAACCGACGCCGCCAGAAACACCTTTTCGACCCCTTTGTAATCTCCCTTGACCACCAGGAACCAGATCAACAGGGCGCTGGCGGGCACAGAAATGAACTTGTTGATATGGAAGAGCTGCATGCTGCCGGCAATGCCGACGAACTCGGCCATGACGTTGCCGAAGTTGACGACCACCAGCAGCAGCATCAACAGAAACGTCATGCGCAGCCCGAACTCTTCCCGGATCAGATCGCTCAGGCCCTTGCCGGTGATGGCTCCCATGCGCGCGCACATCTCCTGCACCACCACCAAAGCCACAGTGATGGGGATCATGGTCCACAAGCAGCGTGTAGCCAAACTGCGCTCCGGCATTGGAGTACGTCAGAATGCCGCCCGAATCGTTATCGATGTTGGCGGTAATAAACCCCGGGCCCAGCACGGCGAGGAAAAGGAGTATGCGGATTCGCCAGCGCTTGAGCATGCAGTCAGGGTGAAGATTTCAATTGAATTTCAGGCTTGGAACTCGCCCTATAGAAATTATCAGAGCGTGGCTTTGCTCATTGCTTTGCTCGCAAAAATGCGATCACATGGTCTGCCTGAACCACACCGACCAGCCGGTTTGCGCTGTCCACGACCGGAAGGGCATGCAGGTTGTACTTGTCGAAGAGTTCCGCGACATCATCCTGGTGTGCCTCCGCATGAGAGGAGATAATACGCGGCTCGGCCAGAACCGCAACTCTGGTCTCGCCGAGCGCCAGTATCAGGCGGCCCAGCGGCACGACTCCTTCGAGCACATCGTTTTTCCCGGTGAGATAAATCTCGGTTACGCCCTCCGGGTCGCCATCGAACTCGCGCAGGGCGCGCACTGCATCCGCCCACCGAGGCGGCCGAGGGAACCTGCACGTAGTTCGTGGTCATTCTGCCGGCAGCAGAATCCTCGCGGAACTCGAGCAACTCCTCGACTTCATGCCGCTCTTCCGGCTGCATTTCCTCGAGAATGGCCTCCGAACGCTCGTCGGAAAGCTCGGCCAGCAGATCGGCCGCCGCGCCCGGATCCATCTCTTCCACGATATCCGCCACCCGTCCGGAGTCGAGCGATTCGATCAGGGACTTTTGCAGACGAGGATCCACCTCCTCAAGCGCATCGGCTGCTACCTCCTCATCAAGCGATTCGAAGATTGCCTCCCGCTCGGCAGGCGCCAGGTCTTCCAGAATGTCGGCGAGATCGGAGGGATGCATGCTGGCGAGCCGCTCATGTTCAATCTTCAGCTTCACCCGGCGCGCCGGATCCACTTCAATCAGATCCACGAACTCCCAGGGAATTACGCTGGCGCGGAAGCGCATAGCGAAGCCTTCCAGCGCGTGCCTGGGCACGACGCCTTTGAACAGCCTGCGCACGGCGCCACGCAATCCGATCGCGACCTCAGAAACCCGCAGCCCCTCCCGGCCATCCTGCGGATACCACTGCAGGTCGACATCATTGACCCGCACGACCTTGCGCCCGTGCACATCGATAATTTGCTGGTCCACTACATCCCGCTGCAGGAGAAGCAGGTTTTCATCGCCGCGGAGGGGTTGCAGCACCGCATCCTCGCGCAATTCGAGGGTCCCAGCCGGCGTTTGCAGTACGTCCTTCACCGCGACCAGTCTGGCGCCCTCGCGCGTCCTGAGCAATAGTCCCGCCACGTTGCCCGCAGCCGTTCCGGTCGCCACCGCGACGTCCTTCAGCCGGCCTCGGACCCGGCCCTGCCGGTCCGTGATCAGAGTGCCCAGCAGGAGCGTCAGGCTGGCGTGAGTTGTCTGTTTTATGTGCATCGACAGTCGGTTGCAGTCTAACAGTCGATGGGGGAGGTGCGAAAAGGTGGCCTCAGCGAAGCGGAAGAGCAGTGGCGGGATCTGCAGCTTTTTCCGATGCCGGCAGCGCCACGACGCTCCGGGATCCGCAGCACTTCCCTGAACCCCACACCGCAGCCGTGGATCCCTTGCAAAAAACGCGAAGGACCCGGATTTCCTACTGCGCGGCGCCATCCATGGTCGCGGGTGCGGCTTTCAGTAAAAAGCCGCATGAAGTTCGTTGACCCCACCAAGCCTTACAGGAAATCCGGGGGGATGGGGCACCCGAGTGTGTCGTCACGATGGAAGTGAACGGCCGTTTCCGGGCCGGGTCTTGATAAAACGCTCATCGAGTGGCTGCCTGCCCTGGAATCCAGCCTCTACGGTATGCCAGTAGTCAATTTTTGCTTCCCCCAACTGCCAGCAGAGCAGAACGATCTGCTCCCCGGCCTGGTATGGGAAGTCGAGCAGTCCTTTATCGAGATCCTTCACCTGGACGCCAATCGAATCGATTTCCTGGATTGCATCTTGAGCTTGCTGGATAGAAGCGCGCTGAGCCACGCGTTTGCGCGCCACGGCGGCCACGTCGACCAGCATGCCTCCGGAAAGGAAAATATTCCGGCTGAGCATCTGCAAATCGACCTCGACCAGGCCGGCACTCGCTTTGGCATCGATCGCCCGCCGCAGAAGGGATTCGAGAATCGGCAGCAGCGACTGCGCCTCGTCAAGGGAAAATGTCTTCATGAATCCGACCTTTGTCTCCAGCCTGTGGTGGATATGCTGGGCATAGGCGCCTTTTCATCGGCCACGGGGGACCTTGCCAGCCTGTAATTCCAGATGTCCCTCGTCCTGCACGGACGGACGCGCAGACACAAGCGGGAGGGGATGCAACAAGACGATTGTAATACACCCCCTGAAACATCCGGGATGCAGACAGGAACGTAGATCCTACGAGGCAGAAACCTGCGTAAGCCCACAAGTGCGACGGCCTCCGGCTGATTTGTGGCACCTTGGCAGGGCAGGTATCATGACAGTGCGATGAGTTTTCCCGATACCATCTTCATTTTCGGATTAGCGCTGGTTATCTTTGGCCCTAAAAAGCTGCCGGAAATCGGCCGGCAGCTGGGCAAGCTGGTGCTCGAATTCCGGCGCGCCAGCAATGAATTCAAGATGCAGATTGAGGAAGAGTTAAACGCTGCCGAACGGGCAGATCGTCAAAAGGAGATCGCAGCTCAAACGCCTACTCCTGTGGCGGCCGCCGCCGAACCAAGCTCAGAGGCACTGACTGTACATCCGCCGAGCAACGGAATCACGGTGAGTGCGGATGCCCCTTCGCGGGTGATCCCTGTGCATCAGGAAGTCGCGGAGCTCGAAGCGGTCGCCGGTGACCACCCGGAACTGGCCGGCAGCAACGGCCTGCAGCATGAGCCGGAGCAGGCAACCGTTCATCATGACTGACATCGTGGACCGGGCCCGGACGGCGGTGACGGAAAGAGCGGAATTGCCGGGCATGAGCCTCCTGGAACACCTGGAGGAACTCCGCAAACGCATCATTCATTCCGGAATCTACCTGGTTGCTGCCTTCTTCGTCGCTTACGCCTTCCGCCAGAAGCTGTTTTCATTCATGGAGCAGCCCATCGTTTCGGCGCTCAAGGCGCACCATCTGGACCCTCATCTGGTCTATCTGAATCCGGTAGATCCGTTCAACTTCTTCATCAAAATCAGCCTGGCCGGCGGCGCCATCATGGCTTCGCCTTTCATTCTGTACCAGGTGTGGTTGTTCATCGCCCCTGGACTTTACCGGCAGGAGAAGCGATACATCCTGCCATTCATGACGGCCACGGTCGGACTATTCCTCACCGGCGCCTTTTTCGGCTATCACTACGTTTATCCTGGCGCTCTTAACTTCCTCATCGGCTACGGTGATCAATTCAGGCCGATGGTAACGGTCGGTGAATACACTGAGCTCTTCATGACGGTGATCCTGGGCCTGGGGATCACCTTCGAGTTGCCGATCCTGGTCTTCTTTCTGGCCCTCTTCGGCATCGTGAACGCGGGTTTTCTCTGGAAGAATATGCGCTACGCCATCCTTATCATTTTCATCATCGCCGCGATTATCACCCCAACGCCCGACGTGCTCACGATGTGCGTCTTCGCAGCGCCGATGCTGGCGCTCTACCTGGCCAGTATTGGCGTCGCCTACATGGTCCATCCCAGCCGAAGGAATCGGCTAAAAAAGCAGGCATGATGCTCTTTCCACGCATCTCCCGGCCGCTGGCCGCCGCCACGCTGCTCTCCTCCATCATTGCCGGAGCACACGCGGCCACACCCCTGCTCCCCCGCTTTGACGGCGACCGGGCCCTCGCCTATACCAGGGAGTTCGTGGCTTTCGGACCTCGGTGGGTAGGGAGCCCAGGACATGCCAAGGCCGAGGCGTTCCTGCAACGGCAGTTCGCCAAAGACGATCTGGTGAAAGACAGCTTCACCGCATCCACGCCCGCCGGACCGATGACCTTGACGAACTACATCGTCAAGTTTCCCGGCAACAAAGATGGCATCATCGTCCTCGCCAGCCACTACGACACCAACTACCCGCTCAAGGATACCGGCTACGTCGGTGCGAACGACGGTGGCTCGAGCACGGGATTGCTGCTCGCTTTGGCCAACAGCTTTCGCGGCAAGAAGCTGGATGGGTACAGTGTGTGGTTGGTTTTCTTCGACGGAGAAGAGGCCTTCAAAGGATGGACTGACGCGGACTCGACCTACGGCAGCCGGCATCTGGCAGCGAAATGGCAGGCGGATGGGACACTCAAACGCATCAAGGCGTTTCTGCTGGCGGATATGATCGGGGATCGCGATCTCGATGTGGACCGGGACTTGAACTCGACCAAATGGCTGCTCGATCTGGTGGGAGAAGCGGCGGCAAAGTTTGGCGACCAGTCCTACTTCTTTCAACGAGAAAACCAGGTGGGTGACGATCACACGCCGTTTATGCAACGCGGCGTGCCGTGCGCCGACATCATCGATTTCGATTACGGCTACCAGAACTCGTTCTGGCACACGCCCCAGGACACGATGGATAAGCTGAGCGCCAAGAGCCTCACCATCATAGGCGACGTCTTCCTGGAGACGATCCGGCTGCTGAACCAGCGATAAGTTTCCAAGAAAAATCCAAGCGAGTTTGAGGGAACTGCAGATCCCTCCACTCCCCCCGGATTTCCTGTCGAGCTTGGTAGAGTCAGCGAACTTCATGCGGCTTTCCTCAAAGAAAGCCGCACGCGTGGTCATTGGTGGCACCGCGCAGCAGGAAATCCGGGGTCCGGTCGGGATGACAAAGGGAAGGGCGGTGCTTCCGTCCGCATCGGATGATGGTATTTCGGGGAACTGCAGATCCCTCCACTTCGGTCGGGATGACAAAGGGGAGGGCGGTGCTTCCGTCCGCATCGGATGATGGTTCGGGGAACTGCAGATCCCTCCACTTCGGTCGGGATGACAAAGGGGAGGGCGGTGCTTCCGTCCGCATCGGATGATGGTTCGGGGAACTGCAGATCCCTCCACTTCGGTCGGGATGACAAAGGGGAGGGCGGTGCTTCCGTCCGCATCGGATGATGGTTCGGGGAACTGCAGATCCCTCCACTTCGGTCGGGATGACAAAGGGGAGGGCGGTGCTTCCGTCCGCATCGGATGATGGTTCGGGGAACTGCAGATCCCTCCACTTCGGTCGGGATGACAAAGGGGAGGGCGGTGCTTCCATCCGCATCGGATGATGGTTCAGGGAACTGCAGATCCCTCCACTTCGGTCGGGATGACAAAGGGAAGGGCGGTGCTTCCATCTGAATCAGATGCTGGTTGAGAGAACCGCAGGTCCACTGCGAAATGACAAAATGACAAAGGGTAGGGTCGTGATTTGAGGGACGCCCGCCGCTTAGAAAAGTCCTTGTACCGGCCACAGACTTAACCTTGGGCTCCAATGTTGATCTTGTCATCCCGAGCGCAGTCGAGGGATCTGCAGTTCCTCGGCAAATCGTGGTGCGAACCGCCGTACGCTAGCATTGCACCATGCTGGCTGGTGTTCCGATCACATACTGGATAGGCTTCCACGCCGTGGTGCTGGTCCTGATCATAAGCGACTTGGCCGTTCTTGGCCGAGGTGAGGCCTCCACTCAAACCCGCCGCAATTTTCTCTTTGTTGCTCTGCTGTTCGCGCTCGCTGCGTCTTTCGGCGGGTGGATGGCTCACATTGCAGGCCGTCAGACGGCACTCGAATTTGCCTCCGGCTACATGATCGAGCTTTCCTTGAGCATTGATAACCTCTTCGTCTTCCTGCTGATGTTCCGCTCTTTCAACCTGAGCGCCGAGTCACAAAGGAAAGCACTGCTGTTGGGGATCCTGGGCGCGATGATCATGCGCGGCCTTTTCATTTTTTCCGGGATCAAGCTCCTGGACCGATTCACCTGGATCCAGTACCTCTTCGGCGCCCTACTGCTGGTTGCCGCACTGCGGCTTTTGCGCGGGAAAAGACCCCCCAAAGCGCCCCCTGCAGGCAAGTGGGTTGCGCGATGGACAAAGCGGTGGGGCAGCAACCCGAAGACAATCTTCCTCGTCGCGGTGATCGCTATCGAGCTCGTGGATCTTGTCTTCGCGCTTGATTCCGTGCCTGCAGTGCTCGCCATCTCCCACCAACCATTCGTCGTTTACACCTCAAACATCTGCGCCATCCTCGGACTGCGGGCGCTGTACTTCCTGCTGGCGGGCCTGCTCGACCGGTTGCGATTCCTCCACCTGGGCCTGGCTGCAATTCTCGGGTTCGTCGGCGGCAAGATGTTGCTGGCGCCATGGGTCACTGTTCCGGTCGCCGTCTCGCTCGGCATCATCGTTCTGATCGTGCTTGCGGCCACGGCTGCTTCAGTGCTCTCAACCGCTGCCAGGCACCCTGGCACCCTGGAACATAAATAAGCGGAACCCTTGCGATACCATAGACGGAGCCGTGCGCAAGATTTCCGTCACGACCAAGTCCGGGCAATACACGGTTTCCGTCGGAAGCGGCATCCTGGATTCCTTAGCGAAGCGCATGCCGGCGCTCAAGGACCGCAAGCTCATTTTTCTTTTGACCTCGCCGGAGATCTGGTCGCTCTGGGGCCAGCGTTTCCGGGCCTCGCTTGCTCCCCGGCAGCCGATCGTGCTCTTTCTTCCCGCAGGGGAGCGGCACAAGCGCCTGAGCCAGGTGGAGCGGATGGCCGCGGAGATGGCCCAAGCCGGCGCTGACCGTTCCTCGCTGCTCATCGCCTTTGGCGGAGGCGTGATCGGCGATATGGGCGGCTTTCTTAGCGCCATCTACATGCGCGGCATCGACTACGTCCAGGTACCGACCACCCTGCTGGCCCAGGTTGATTCCTCAGTGGGCGGCAAAACCGGCGTCAACCTGCAGACGGGAAAGAACCTGGTCGGCTGCTTTTACCCTCCGCAAGAGGTGGTCGCGGACATCGAACTGCTCAGCACCCTGCCGCAGCGGGAACTGCGCGCCGGAGTTTATGAAAGCATCAAGGCCGGGCTGATCCGGGATGCGGCGCTCTTCCGCTTCATCGAGACGCCAACCGCGCACAGATTGACGGGCGCGACCCTGCATCGCTGGAGAAGATGGTCGCAGCCTCCATACGAATCAAGGCCGAGGTGGTCGGTCTGGATGAGCGGGAATCCGGCGTGCGCATGATCCTCAATTTCGGCCACACCATCGGCCATGCGATTGAAGCGGCCAGCGGCTATCGTGCGCTGCTGCATGGCGAAGCCATCGCCTGGGGCATGATCGCGGCGCTCGCGATCAGCCGCGAGCGGAATATGTTGACGGCGGAAGCAGTGCGGCGCATGGAGGCCATGATTCGCTACTTCGGACCTCCACCATTGCCGCCCATCAGCGGCAAACGCTTATTACATGCAGCATCCGGCGACAAGAAGAACCGGGCCGGAGTGCGCCGCTTCGTCCTTCTGCAGGGCTTAGGCAACGCTGTCGTAGCCGACGATGTAACCGACGCCGAAATATTGGCGGCCATCGAGTCCATTCGCCGGCTCTCCGGAAGCGGCACTTAGCCGTGGCGGCGCCGGGAGCTCAACCAGAGGGGACCGGGGACGAAGAAAGCGCCTCAGCCGCCGTCCGCTCGATGTTCGATCAGATTGCACCCCGCTACGACCTGCTGAACCATGTCCTCTCCTGCAACATCGACCGGCTCTGGTGGCGCCGTGCAGCACGCAGCTTTCGCCAGGCGCTCGCCCGGCCGGAGGCACAGATTCTGGACCTCTGCTGCGGGACTGGGGACATGACGCTGGCTTTGCTGCGGCACAGACCGAAAAATGGGCGGCCGGTGCTGGCCGCCGACTTCGCGCACCAGATGCTGCTGCGCGGAGCGGCAAAATTCGTCCCCCGGGGAGCGATTCCGCTGGAGGCGGACGCACTCCATCTTCCTTTGCCCGCCGGCTCCGTCGATTTGCTCACCACCGCCTTTGGTTTTCGCAACTTAGCCAACTACCGGGCCGGCCTCGAAGAATTTTACCGGGTCCTAAAACCGGGCGGAGAGCTGGGCATCCTTGACTTTAGTGAACCAGGCGGCCCGATCGGCAAGCTGTATGCCTTTTACTTCCGCCGGGTTCTCCCCGCTGTGGGCTCTCTGGTCTCGGGGGTCTCCGGAGCGTACCGGTATCTCCCCTCCTCGGTTCACCGGTTCCCCGCCCCTCCGCAAATGCTGCAGACCATGCGCTCGGTGGGCTTCGAACCGGTTTCCTGGACCGCCTACAACTTTGGTATCGCGGGCCTGTATCGCGGCCGAAAGCCGTCTTAATTGCTGCGGCCAACAAGGTTAACCAGGTGATGTCGGCCTGGGGCCGCGAACGCCCGGACCGCGGCTTAACTGGATAAACTTATTACATGCGAGCAACCGTCACCTGGCAGCAAGGCCAGCAATACGATGCGGAATCAGACAGCGGCCATCACGTTGCCCTGGATGGGGACGGCGCACATCGAGGCGGCCCCAGTCCGATGGAGCTGGTCCTCATGGCTCTATGCTCCTGCACCGCGGTGGATGTGGTCTCGATTCTGCACAAGAAGCGCGAACCCTTTACCTCGCTGACCGTTTCGGCGGTTGCCGAACAGGCGCCGGAAGCTCCCCGCGTCTTCACTCACATCCAGCTCACGTACCACGTGGGCGGAGATGTTTCAGCAAAGGCTGCGGAAGCCGCGGTCGCCTTGTCGAAGAACAAGTACTGTTCCGTTTCGAAGATGCTTGAAAAGGCGGCGACCATCGACTACCGGATCACCTATGAGGCAAAGGAAGCATGATCAACTTCTTCCGCCTGGTCCTTGCCGGGATGGTACTCGCCATGGCCGGACTTATCTCGGCTGTGATGACGATGCATTTCGCGATCCATGGAGCCGAAGTGAAGGTTCCGGATCTGCAAGGGCTTACCGTCGCCGATGCGCTGCACAAGACGGCCAATATGGGATTGAACCTGGGCATCGATAACAAGTACTACAGCGTCGACGTGCCCGCGGGCCGGGTGCTGGCTCAATCTCCGTTGCCTGGCGCCATCGTCAGGCGCGAATGGCGCATGCGCGTGACCGAGAGCCTGGGGCCGCAGCGGGTGCCGATCCCGAAGGTTGTGGGCCAACAGGAGCGCGTGGCGGCGATCGAAGTACGCCGGCTAGGGCTGGATCTCGAAGAGACGGCGCAGATGCCCTATGGCGGGGTTCAGCCGGGCACGGTCATCGCGCAAAACCCAGACCATGGGGCAGCCGGCGTGGAGCGCCCCAGCGTGAGCCTGCTGGTAAGCAGCCCAGCATCGGTTTCGGCTCCGGCATTGGTCATGCCGCAACTGGTTGGCTTGCCGCTGGCGACCGCGGCAGCGCTGGTTGCGCACGCCGGGTTGAAAGTCGGGCCGGTGCAGAGTAGCGATGTAAGCGAGCCCGCATCCACAGACCCGGGCAGCATGCAAATGGCTCCCCCGGACACGGTGGATCCCGTGGGCACGGTGCTCGGCCAGAGTCCCCCGCGGGCTATCGCGTCAACGCGGGCATGACTATTACGCTGAAAGTGGCACAATAGACCGCATTGGTAGACAGAGGGGTGCCCCTCAGGCTCCGCAGCCCCGCCCACCCGACTCTGCCAAAAAGAAACCGGCTTCTTTACAGCTTCTCCCTCGGCCATCAATCCCGCGTTATGCAAGCGCCGAAGAAGCCGTCACCCGGATATGCTCCGGGAAGCGTGCGCAGGAAATCGTCAGGCGCGCCGACTGGAAACAACCGCTCCGCAGTGCCCGCGTGGAGCGTCCCCTCGAGTTCCAGCTTTCGCACTTGCTCTCGCCAAGGGAGTAGCCGGAAGCCCTTCATGCGTTCGAGAACCTCGGCCACCACACTCTCGTTCTCTTCGGCTTCGAGCGAGCACGTGGAATAGACAAGCCTCCCGCCGTCGCGAACGGACTTCATCGCAGACAAGAGAAGACGGACCTGCCGATCATGCTGGCGGCCAAGATCAGCCTGCGGTGACCCGGTGCCGTATTTCGGGGTTGCGCGCCATCGTTCCCGTTCCGCTGCAGGGAGCGTCGCAAAGCACCAGGTCGAATTGCCGATCGAAGGGCAGCTCAGTGGCGTCTAGGGTGCGGAAGCGAATGATTGCCTTCCGGCTGACGGCCGAGGGCGGTCTGCATCGCCTTGAGCCGGCCGGGGCTGATGTCACAGGCGGTGATCGCGGCTGTCGGGTTGCGCTCGGCCAGGATGGCAGTTTTCCCTCCCGGCGCGGCGCAGCAATCGAGAATGAAGCTGCCGTGGCCGCCAGCTCGCGATCAATTGCGATCCTTCGTCCTGAATGCGCACCAGCGCCCTGGCGCGCCCGGCACCTCTCCCGCCGACGACCCTTCTGGCGCGGGCTACGAAGACACCGGCCTCGAGGCTGCAGACCTTCCTCACGCAGAGCCGCTTCCGCCTCCGGCGAGATCAGCCGAATCGTGGTTGGAGGGGGAAGCTGATCGTAACGGCAGATCGCGAAGCGGCTTCGAGGCCATAGGCCTCCACCCACCGTTCCACCATCCACGAGGGATGGGCGGTGGAGTCGGCGATCTCCGCGGCGGAAGCGCCCGCAGCGGTTGCGACATCCAGCTTGGGCGCCTGCGCCAGTTTCCGCAGTACTGCGTTGACCAGCCCTACAGCATAGGTATTGCCCGACTGCCTGGCGAGTTCCACGCTTTCGAAGATAGCGGCATGCGCCGGGATGCGATCGAGCAGCAGAAGCTGCAAGGCTCCCAGCTCCAGCGCGACCTGCACCGGGTCGGCCAGGTGACCTCTGCTCCTGGTTAGCGCATCGCGGATACGCTGCTGCAGCACGAGCTGCCATCGCAATACTCCCATGACCAGGGTGGTCGCCAAATTTCTTGTCGAGAGCGCGATAGCGCTTCCAGCCGTTTCGAACGAAGCAGGACGTCACTATGCGACTCCGGTTTCCGCCTGAGTTCCAGCAGCAACTCGAAGGCGGCGCTCCGGGCTGGCGCGATCGATTTCACGATGACGAAGGTAACGTGACGCCCAGTCTCTCATGCGCATGGGGAGCCGTGCCGCGCAGAAATTCCGCCGACCGGCATTCTCTTCTTGCCTTCCAACTGAATCTCCAGCAATTCCAGCCATGTGTCCGCTCCCGCAGCCACGAAGAGGCGATCCCGGTCCACCATCAGTTCACCGGGATGGCTCTGGGCAGCCATGGGCCGGCACGGGACCAAGCGATGCAGGGTCAGCTTTTTGCCGCGGAAGAACGTGTAGGCTCCGGGCCAGGGCTGAAAACCTCGCCAGCGGTTGTAAATCTCGCTGGCAGAGCGGGCGAAGTCGACCAGGGCGTCCTCGCGCTGCAGGATCGGGGCAAGTGATGCCGCTGCCTCATCCTGCGGAACAGGCTTGATCGAACCCGCCTCAAGACCCTCGAGCGTCTCGATCATGAGGCTTGCGCCGCTCTTCGGCGAGCAGGGGAAAAAGTTGCTCGGCGGTCTGATCCGGCTGCAATCGCCAGCTCGCGCTGCAACAGAATGTCGCCCGTGTCGAGGCCCTCATCGATGCGCATGGTCGTTACGCCGGTCGAGCTCTCGCCGTTTGCCACCGCCCACTGGATTGGCGCGGCGCCGCGGTACTTGGGAAGCAATGAGGCATGAAGGTTGAGGTTGCCGAGCGGAGGCAGGCGCAGCATCCACTCCGGAATGATGCGGCCATAGGCGACCACGATGATGGCATCCGGCCTGATCGCCTCCAGGCGAGCACGAAACTCCGGATTGTTCTTGATCTTTTCCGGCTGAACCACAGGCAAGCCCGCTTCGCCCGCCAGCAGCTTGACGCGGGGGCGGCGCCGGATCGTGATCGCGCCCGACGCGCGCGGTCCGGCTGAGTGACCACCAGTTCGACCGCATGACCCGCCGCAAGCAACTGCCTGCAGGGTGGGAATGGCAAACTGCGGAGTTCCGCAAAAGACGAGCCTCATGAGTCGATACCATATCTGCGAGAGCCTACCACTCGCCGGCTCGCTGCAATTTGCGGATCTTGCGCAGCGCAAAATCGCGCTTAAGCGCGCTGATGCGGAAGATGAAGAGAATCCCGTCCAGGTGGTCGATTTCATGCTGAAAGGCACGGGCCAGCAGCTCATCCGCTTCGCGTTCAAACCAGTTGCCCTGCACATCCTGGGCGCGTATTTTGACTTTGGCCGCGCGGGCGACTTTCTCCCGAATATCGGGAAGGCTGAGGCAGCCTTCCTCTTCGATATCTTTCCTTCGCGCGTCACGACCTCAGGATTGATCAGGGCAATCTTGTCTTCAGGGGTTCTTCTGGAAGCTGAGATCGATTACCGTCAGACGCTTGGGAATCCCGATCTGCGGGGCCGCCAGGCCGATGCCATGGGCCATCGTACATGGACTCGAACATATCGTCGACCAGCTTGCGTAGCTCCTCGTCAAACACGTGACCGGTTCTGCCGGCCGCTGCAGGATCGGGTCGGGAAATTTGACGATCGGATAAACCATGGACGGGGCATCTTTCTTAAAATTCGCTCAAAATCGGCGAATCTGCTCCAGGTATCCCTGGTAATTCCTGCTGAGTTCGCCGGCCGAGTCGCCGCCAAACTTCTCCAGCGCGAGTTTCGCCATCATGAACGCGACCATCGCTTCCGCCGCCACTCCGGCGGCAGGCACGACGCAGACATCGGAGCGCTCGTAAGCCGCCTTGGTCGCCTCCCGGGTGGCAAAGGAGACCGAGCCCAGCGGCCGGCGCAGGGTGGAGATCGGCTTCAAATAGCCGCGCACGACAATGTCTTCACCATTTGAGATGCCGCCCTCGATGCCGCCGGCATTGTTGTGCTCGCGGGTGAACCGGGTCGGCGCGCCGTCGGTCTCCTCCGGGCTGTAGCCGATGGCATCGTGCACCGCGGAGCCGAAGGATTCGGCAGCCGTCACTCCCTGCCCGATCTCCACCGCCTTGACCGCCTGCAGCGACATCACCGCCCAGGCCAGCAGCCCGTCCAGCCGCTCATCCCAGTTGGCATAGGTGCCGATGCCGGGAGGCGCGCCGTGAACCACCACTTCGAAGACCCCGCCGATGGAGTCGCCGGTGCGCAAGACGTGATCCACTTCCGCCTTCATCTGCTGCTTCCGTCGCGGGATCGGCGCAGTTCAACAGGATCTCGTCGCGCTTTGGCAGCGCCGCAATCTCTTCCCAAGAGGCGATGCGCGGCAGTTCCGCGCGGCCGACGCGAACCACGTGGCTGGCGACTTCGATGCCCAGCCGCTTCAACAGCAGTTTGGCCATGGCGCCTGCCGCCACGCGAGCTGTGGATTCCCGCGCGGAGGCCCGCTCCAGCACATAGCGAGCATCAGGAAAGTTGTATTTCAGCGAGCCTGCAAGATCGGCGTGGCCGGGCCGCGGCGAAGCCACCGCTTTGTGCTTTTCCGGATCTCCCGCAGCCACAGGCAGAACCTCGGTCCAGTTCTTCCAATCGCGATTTTCGATTTGGATGGAAACCGGCGAACCGATGGTCTTGCCATGGCGAACCCCGGAGAGGATGTGCGCCCGGTCCTGCTCGATGCGCATGCGGCCGCCACGGCCATAGCCCTGCTGGCGCCGCCACAGCTCCCGGTCGATAAATTCCAGATCGACATCGAGGCCCGCAGGCAGTCCGGAAATGAGGGCGATGAGGCACTCGCCGTGTGATTCACCAGCCGTTGAAAAACGTAGCATCTTTGTATGGCGAGCAGACCTAAGGTTCGATTGTAGACGATTTTGCCGTAAGCGTGGCTCTTCGCATTGTCCCGCGATGTGAGCTCTGAATAAGTGGTGTGGTCTCTCAGCGGTTTCACAAGCTACGAGAAAAGAGCGGCTCCAGCGCTGAAGCGCGTAATCGAGCTTCAACTCGGTTTCGCGGAGCACTGAAGCGCCGTTTCGCAATTGAGTGCAGACCTCAGCCAGGGACTTGTAGTCGGTTCATTCCAAGGCATATACGCCTGCGACCTAACAGGGCGTAGCCTTGCGAAGACCCTTCGAAGCGCTTCTCCCGACCGCATGAATTCGGCGGCTCGCACCAAAAACCAGTCTTTAGTCGCGCAGGATCCAGTCATACTGCGCCTCGTCCAGCGGCACAACGGAAAGCCGTGCCTGGCGCACCAGGGGAGAAGCCTGAAAGATCTGCTGCTGCTTGATTTCCGCCAGAGTCTTTGGCCGCTTGATCGCCGCACCGGCAGCGATGCGAACCAGGGGAACCTTGGGATCGGATAGATCCACCGACTTAACGTGGGCCAGAGCCCACCGCGCTCTTTTCGTCACCGGTGTGGTAGATGACGAGTTTATCGCCCTTCTTCATCGCGGCGAGGTTCTTGACCGCCTGCGGGTTAGTCACTCCCGTCCAGTCGGTTTCCTTTTCCCTCACCAGATCCGCAAACGAGTAGGCAGTGGGTTCGGTCTTCAGCAGATAGTTCATGCATCTACTCCTCTGGCCGGGATTTGGCTTGAGGAATGTTGCCGTGTTCGAGCAGCGGCCTGTCCATGGAGCGCACCCAGTCCGTCATCTCGCCCGCCTGCCCCCCTTGCGCTTCGTGGCGCTCAAATTCGCTGCGCATGGTGTGCATCTTGGCGTCCAGATCGTCGAGGTAGTGGAGCAACACCGCTTCCGGAATCATGGGCAGTTTGGGCGAACCGAACTCCAGTTTGCCATGATGGCTCAGAACCATGTGCTCGACCAGCATGCGAAGCGCCGGGGGAAAGCCGGGCAGCGCCGCCAGCTTCTTTTCGATCATCGCGATGCCGATCGTGATGTGCCCTACGAGCTGCCCCTGCAGGGTGTAATCGAAGCTGGTGCCCCAACGCAACTCCTCCAGTTTGCCGATGTCGTGCAGAATGGCGCCGGTCAGGAGCAGGTCGCGATTGATCTCGGGATAATGGCTGCGCCGCCAACTCGCAGATGCCCACCAGCGAGACCACGTGCTCCAGCAGACCGCCCAGCCAGGCATGGTGCAGGCTCTTGGCGGCCGGGGCCTGACGGAAAGCCGCGGCGAACGCCGGATCGTCGAGAAAGGAGCGCACCAGCGCCTGGAGGGAAGGATCGGAAAAGCTATCGACGGAGCGGACCAGCGCCGACCATAACTCCTCGACGTCTTTGCGCGTCTGGGGAACATAGTCTGCCAGCTCGAACTCTTCTGCGCGTGGCGCGGCGGAGCTTGTCCAGGTTAAGCTGCAGGCGCCCGTTGTAGCGGCAGACCTCGCCGCGGACCTTAACCACGTCTCCCTGCTCAAACCCGGAGACGGCATCCGCGAAATTTTCCCACATGCGGGATTCGATCTGGCCGGTGCGGTCGCCGAGGGTAAGCGCCAGGTACTGGCCGCCGATCCTTCCGGCTGCGCAATTGCTTGGAAGTCACGGCGAAAAAAGAGACGACTGCCTGGTTTTCGAACTTGGCTAAATCCGCGACGTAAATCTCTTTCATTTCGCCTGCATTCATCTCGCTCCGGCGGTCTAAGGCTGGGTTGCGCCCGGAGGTCCCAGCGGGCCGGTTGCGCCGGCTGGAAGGCGCCGGCTGACCGGTGGCAGGCGCCGGCTGGCCGGGCGGTGGCTCGCAGGCTGGTTGCCCAGATAGGGCTGCGGGGTTTGCTCCGGCTGCTTCGGCTTGTCGGATAGCCGGGTCTTATCGCCCTTCTGCTTGGTCTTTTTTGCTGCGCGGCCTGGTCGGCCAGCCCTAGCGGCGCGTCCTGTACCTTCTGCGTCTGCCAATTCTTCCGGAGTCGGCGCATCCGGTGTATCCGAGGAAGACTTCGGCTCGCTTTGCCTTGGGCACCGCGGCCGGTTGCTCAGGCGCGTCTTCCGTTCGGGCGCCGCGGCGGTCGGTGCTGCTCACACTGCCATCCGGGTTTACGTAGCGGGTTTCAGGAGTAGTCGACACTCGCAGTTTGCGTGCTGGCTATCCGGGGCGGCGCTGGCAGCAGCCACTTGCGCGGAAGGCAGAGACTCGCGAGGAGCCTGCCCAAAGCGGATCTTTTCTCGCTTGCCGGGCTTCTGGACCTTCTGGTCGGCGTTGCTTGCCTGTTGCGTGGGCGTGCTGCGGCCGTGCTCGCAGCGGCTGTCGATCCTGCCGCGGGCAGGCTTGGACGGCAGCCGTCTGCACAGCTGGTAGTCGACGCGTTCTTGCCGCGGAAGCGGGTACGCGCAAATTTCTTCTTCTTCTTGGGCTGCAGGGGGCGTATAGGCGCTATAGCTCAGGCTGCATTTCGTTCCCACTGGAGCCGGTATCCACCACTCCCGGCTTGATTTCTACATAAGCCTCTCCTCGCAGCTTGGTCAGGTACTGTCCGCAGCGCGGGCTGCATGCGCTCCATGAAGAGAGCCTCTTCCACCTGCGGCTCCACCTGCTTGAAGCTAGCCTCACCGCCGGGGTTTGCTGGGCGACCTGCAGAATGATGAAGCCCTGCTTGGTCCGGATCGGTTGCGTGTATTGGCCGGCATTCAGGGCGAAGGTCTTATCTTCAATTTCCTTGGCCAACATGCCGCGGCGAAACTCCCCCAGCGCGACTGTCTTTCGCCGCATTGGGCCCGGTCGAAGCGGCCTTGGCCAAGTCCTCGAACTTTGCCCCCGCCTTCAGTTTCGCTTCGATCGCGTCGGCTTGCGCCTGCGCTGCCGCGACCTCGGCCGATCCGCCGCCTTCGGTGCCCGCGTTGCCGGGGTTGGGAATCATAATCTCGTTCAGAGTTGACCGACTCCGGCTGGGCAAACTCACTCTCGTGCGCTTTGAAGTACTTCTGCACGTCGCTTGGCGACATGCTGATGTGCCGCCCAACCTCGTCCCGCACCACCTGCTGGGTAATGATGCCGTTGCGGATATTGGCCTTGAAGTCCTCATAGGAGACGCCCTGCTGCTGCGCCGCCTTCTCCAGGTCTTCCATCGAGTCGAGATGATTTTGCTTTCGGATGTCGTCCAGCCGCTTGACCAACTCGGTTTCGCCGGTGATCCCGAGCTCCTTGCCCTTGGAGAGCAGAAGCTGCTGATCAATCAGATCGCGCAGCAGATCTGCTTGTGCGCTCCTCCAGCTCGCGGGCAGGAACAGCCTGCTGCTTGCCCTCGGCTGTCGAGCTGTTCGCGCGGCTCGATCGTAGTCGGACTGGGTGATGATCTGGTCATTCACCCGGGCGACGATATCTTCCACTACCTTGCCGGTGACCGGCGCCGGCTCGTGGCGGCTGTGCTGCTGGGTGTGCGCGTTGGTGGCCTGGGCCAAAGGACGGGACAGCGCTGAGAGCTCGCGCTCAAGATCAAAATCGCCGGGATTGCAGAGATCAGGAAAAAGTCATGGGTCTGGACATCTCGTATAGCTGCTAAGTGGTAGCGTGCTAGCCCTTATGTGGTAGTTTGACCGTGAGTCGGCATGCGCAGCAGCTCGGCCTGGAGATTGATCGGCACCTAGATTGCGACTCCAGGAACCAAAGCGGAAGTGCTGTTCCTCGGGAATTCTGATCGTCCCTCATCAAATCCATTCCGCAGCCTGCAACGAGGCGGATATCCCAGACCCAAGCTGGAATACGTCCAATGATATACTTCGAGTCAAGAAGACCCCGGGCCTGCGCAGCAGGACAGCCCTCTCCCTGCGCCTCCGGACCCAGAGGATTACCGCATTATGGCCTCCCGCACACGACGGTTTTTGTTCTCCATTCTCCTCTTCTTTGTGATTTGTGGCTTTCTCGGCATGGTCGTCAGCCAGAGGCTGGGCGCGCAATCCAGTTCCGATGAGTCGACGCTGCGCGACGATCTCCGCTCCTTCACCAGTGTCTATGACTTGGTGGAGCAGAATTATGCCGAACCGCTGACTGGCGACAAAGCGGAAAAGGCCATCTACGACGGCGCCATTCCCGGCATGCTGCGCGTGCTCGATCCCCACTCCAGCTTTTATGATCCCAAAGCCTACGCCAAGATGCGCGAAGATCAGCATGGCAAATACTACGGCGTAGGGATGCTGATCCAGCCGCAGAACAACAAGATCGTCGTGGTCAGCCCCTTTGAAGGAACGCCTTCCTTCAAAGCCGGCATCCGGCCCGGCGACGTCATCGTCGCCGTCGACGGCAAGTCCACCGACAACATGAACTCGGAAGACGTCGCCAACGTGCTCAAAGGTCCCAAGGGGACCCATGTGCAGATCACGATCGCGCGCGAAGGCGCAGCCAAGCCGCTGGTATTCGACCTGATCCGGGACGAGATCCCGCACAACAGCATCGACCTCGCCTACATGATCCGGCCCGGATGTCGGCTACGTGCACATCACCAACTTCCAGGAGACGACCGGCCGTGAGCTCTCCGATGCGCTGGATCACTTCGGCGATATCCATGGGCTGATTCTCGATCTGCGCGGGAACCCCGGCGGCCTGTTGAGTGAAGCGGTCGCGGTATGCGACAAGTTCCTGGAAAAGGGCCAGGTGATCGTCTCCCAGCGTGGCCGCGCCTTCCCCGAACAGATCTATCGTGCGACCCACGGCAACGGCGGCCACGAATATCCCATCGTGGTGCTGGTCAATCACGGCACCGCCTCAGCCGCTGAGATTGTTTCCGGTGCGCTGCAGGATCACGATCGCGCGATCATCGCCGGCGAGACCACCTTCGGCAAGGGCCTGGTGCAAACCGTTTATCCCTTGTCTGAGAACACCGGCCTGGCGCTCACGACGTATCACTACTACACTCCCAGCGGGCGGCTCATTCAGCGCAATTACAACGGGTGTTTCGCTTTACGACTACTACTACAACCACGACCAGCCGCAGGATGACAAGAACCGTGAGGTCAAGGCCACCGACTCCGGGCGAACCGTCTTTGGCGGCGGCGGGATCACACCCGACGACAAGATCGACACGCCGAAGTCCATTCCCGTTCAGGATGTGCTGCTGGAGCACTATGCCTTCTTCAATTTCGCCAAGCATTACATGGCTAACCGGACGGTTGGCAAAGACTTTCAGGTAGACGACGCCGTGATGGACGCCTTTAAACAGTTTCTGACCAGCCAGCAGATTCCCTACACCGATGCGGATCTGAACCAGGTGATCGATTGGGTCAAGGCCAACATCAAGGCGGAGATTTTCACCACTCAGTTTGGCCAGGAAGAGGGCCTGAAGGTACGCGCCAACTGGGATCCCATGATCAACAAGGCGCTCGATTACCTGCCCCAGGCCAAAGCCCTGGAGAGCGCCGCCAAGCATGCCGAAACGCAGCGCGCCAGTGTGCGGTAAACCAGTAGCAAGGACAGAGCTGCAGCCCTCAGTACGGTCGGGATGACAAAGCGGAGAGGGGTGCTTCCACCGAGTCAGATGCTGGTTGAGAGACCGATGAAACGGGTTTGCTTCTTTCCAGAAAGCCGCACACGTAGCTTCTGGCTGCGCAGTAGACCCAGCATTTGTGTGTGGGAGATATTCTAGCGGGAGTCGGGAAGGCTGCTGCCATGTCGGATCATGAGCGAGAGCAGCTTGCGCGCATCCCAGTAGCGCGGCATGTAGCGCCGGGGATCCGAGAGACAGCGAAACAGCCATCCCAGATACATCCTGTCCGCCCAAACTCGGGATGTGCACCTGGTCGCCGCTCAAGAAGGCGATGGCCGCTCCAACACAATGGATCGAAGGCCTGCAGTTCAGCTCCTTCTCAGATAGAGACCGAGACGTTCCTGCGTGCCACCGCCAATCGTCACGACAATGTGCCGGGGCGCCGCTCGTCGATCCGCTTGAGCAATACAGGGTCCTTTATTGCCTTGCCGTAAAGCGGCGCAATATATATATCGTCCGCAGCCAACTCAATCCCCTGCCGTCGCAGCCAGGCGCAATTTCTGCGCGCACTTTCCTCGCTCGCCATGATCCAGAAGCTCCCGCTAGGCTGGTAAAGTCGGGCTGCTTCAACAGCGAAGAAAGATACTTGAGGCCAGAAACCCGGCGGATGGAATCGCGCTTGAGACGGTTCCAGATCATCACCATGAAGGCGCTATCGGTAATCACCAGGTCCGCACCCTGGAGAGCTTCACGATAGCCCGGATCGTGGGCTAGGTTTTTGAGCGCCGGGGCTGCCGGAACCACCAGCAATCCGCCCTCGCTCATGCGTGCGATCGCCTCATCTGCGTCTCCCACGAAGAATCGGATGCCCAGGATCTGCCGGAACTGCGCGCTTGCCGTCGCTATTGCTGTCACTCCCACAGAGTCGTCTCTCGTCTACCCGTTATCAGGGTACTGAAAGTTAATCTCCATGGCTACCACAGTACTTGATAGTGCTCTTGAGCAATCACAAGTTGGTGTAGCACAACGATCTTGATGCTACGTAACCTGATTGCGCTAACGATGCCATCATTTGGCTCTCGATCCATTCGTAAGTCTTGGCCAAGCCCTCTTTCAGACGGATCGAAGGTTCCCACCCAAGATACTGCTTGATCTTTGTGTTATCGCTATTTCGTCCGTTGACTCCTTTGGGCGCATTCAGCTTGTACTTCCGCTCCAGCTTGACTCCGGCAATCTCTTCGGCGATATCCACCAATTGGTCAATCGTGACCAGTTCGTTGCTTCCAAGATTGATTGGCTCGTGAATTTCACTCTCCAGGATTGCCTGCGTGCCCTAGGTGCAATCGTCGATATACATGAAGCTGCGGGTCTGTTTGCCGTCTCCCCAGATCTCGATTTCGTGTTTGCCGGACGCCTTGGCTTCGATGACTTTGCGACAGATTGCGGCTGGCGCCTTTTCCCGGCCGCCTGTCCAGGTGCCCGAGAGGGCCGTAGACATTGTGGTAGCGGGCAACCCGGCACTGCAGGCCAAAGTCCTCTTCAAAGTGGCGGCACATGCGCTCGCTGAAGAGCTTCTCCCAGCCGTAGCCGTCTTCGGGAAGCGCCGGATAGGCATCCTCTTCTTTGAGCGCGATCACTTCCGGACTTCTTTGCTTCTCGCCGTTGTAAACGCAGGCGGAGGAGGAGTAGAAAAATCGCTCCACGCCCTGGTCCCGCGCGGCCATGAGCATGTGCGTATTGGTCAACACGCTGAGCATGCAAAGCGCCTTGTTGTTCTCGATAAAACCCATGCCGCCCATATCGGCAGCCAGTTGGAAGACAACCTCAGCACCCTGGGCCGCCTTCATGCAACTGTCTTTGTCTTTGAGATCCAAAACCAGGTTGGTGACTGCGGGCGAAGCCTGGTACCACTGATTCATGGGCTTCACGTCTACCGCGCGGATGACTTTTGCTCCGCTGACCAGCAAACTCTTGACCAGATGTCCGCCGATGAAACCGCCGGCTCCACAAACGACCACCTTGGCGTTTTTCAGCTTCATGTACCAGGCCCCCGATGGAATCCGCCGGCGGCAGCCCTCTGGGAAAGCCTGTCGCCGCGTGGCCGCAATGTCGCGACAACGGTAAGTTTCTCATACTCAACGCACGGCGCATTGCCCTTGGAACATGATCGGTAATCATCCTGGAGAAAGCTTCAGCACAAAGCGCCGTGCGCTTCCTTGTCCAGCTCCTGAAGAAAGGCTTGGAGGAGAGCGATTTTTGGCTTGGCCATGATCTTTGCGGCATCCAGGTGAAGCTTACCCGGCAACTCTGCCAGGCTCTTGCGCAATGCGGCCGCAGCATCGGTAAACGTTGGGTAGCGAGTGTCCCGGCCTATCTTCGCCGCCACGCGTAAAATGCCGATCGACCCGAGCTGTTCGAGAATATCCGCATCGCGCAGGATCGTACCTTCCACTGTTTCCGGACGCAGGTGAGGCTGGTGGGTGCGGATCGCTTCCACGACCTCTGCAACTTTTGTTGCAGGGAACCCGGATTGGAGAAGGACCGCGGGCGCTTGTTTCATCGCGTAGCTGACGTTATCCCAGCGGGAAAGTTCGCCAGGGTCTTCGGGGCGATGGCCGATGAACACGCCGAGGTCATGGAGCCATGCGGCGGCGTACACCACGTCGTCATCGTAAGCGAGCCCCTGGCCGATCAATCGTGTAAACGCATAGAGCCGCGGTTGGTGGCCCAGCTTGTCCACTGGCAATGCCTGGCGCCGCACGTATTCGGCCAAGGGCACACGAAAGCTGTAGCCCGCGCCTGCGCCGCTTTCTGTTTCGCTTGAAGTTGTGTTCATCGCCGGCTCCTTAACGCCTTCCCGCTCTCCCTTCGACCTACGGTTCGCGGTGAAGCTTGCCTTCCAGCTCAAGCCCTTGACGTCACGGCCAGTATATTGGGTCCCGGGAACCAAACAGCTCATCTCAAAGCGCGCCCGATTAGTAGATGATTTCGACTGTTTCGTGTCACACTTTGATTACCCATGACCAAACAATTGGATGCTCATGAAAGACTCCGGCGTGCCGCATCGCTGCTGGCGCATGAAGCAGCAGAGCCGGCGACCGGACTCTCCTTCTTCAGGCGTGGGAGGTTATGCGCGGACTCCGCAGTGACGACTTCCCTATGGAGATGCGGCCCGCATTCAACTTTTTGCAGCACGAGATCGCGCGCGCGGAATCGGAAGAGATCAGCGCCCGCGAGGTGGCGTTTCTAAGCAACAAACTTCGCCAATTGGAATTGATGTGGGTGGGGAACCCGGGAGATGCGGCAACAGGGAAGAGTCCGGACGACAGCGCATAGCGGAGACGGAAGCCCGCATCCAGAACCCGGCGGCGCCCGTCAGCTGCCTCGCTTACCCCCTGGCCCGTTCGCGCCCAATCATTTCCCCTCGCCGCGCAAGGCCAGGCTGATGAGCGTTTTCTGTTCGAGGTCATGTGCCTTGGCCGAACCGGTAGCCGGGCTGGCCGCGGCCGAACGCTTGATGCTGAGCACCCTGCGGTCGGGAAAGAGCCTGCGCAGGCGCGGCATCACGAACGATAGCGCGCCCATGTTGTCGGGCTCTTCCTGCACCCAAACCACCTCGCGTGCTTCGGAATGACGGGCGATTTCCTGCTGCCAGTTCCGCCTCCGGCCAGGGATAAAGCTGTTCCAGAAAGACGATGCCGGTGGTGCTGTCCTTGTGCTTGGCCCGCTCGATGCGCAACTCGTGGCCAATTTTGCCGGTGCAGAGCAGCAGGCGCTTGACCTGCTGTATCTCGGTTTCCGGCAGGACATTCTGGAAGCGCGGCGCCACGAAAGCTCGGCAAGCGGCGAACTTGCAGCGGGATGACGAAGCATGCTCTTAGGAGTAAATACGATCAGCGGCTTACGCCATGACCGCATCGCTTGACGGCGCAACAGGTGAAAGTACTGCGCGGCGGTCGATGGCTGGCAGATTTGTATATTGTCGCGCGCCGCCAATTGCAGGTAGCGCTCGACCCGGGCACTGGAATGCTCCGGCCCCTGGCCCTCATAGCCATGAGGCAGCAGCATGACCACTCCGCTGAGAAGCCCCCACTTATCTTCGCCCGAAGCGATGAATTGGTCGATGATGATCTGCGCGCCGTTGGCAAAGTCGCCGAACTGCGCCTCCCACAAAACCAGCGCCTCAGGATAATCGCGGCTGTAGCCGTACTCGAAACCGAGCACCCCGGCTTCGGAAAGAATCGAGTTATAAACCTCGAAGCGGGCCTGGTCCGGCGCCAGATTTGCGAGCGGAATATATTGCTGCTCGTTCTCGATATCCACCAGCACGCTGTGGCGCTGGTTGAAGGTGCCGCGCTGGCTGTCCTGCCCGCTAAGACGCACCGGCGTGCCTTGCAGCAGCAGAGAGCCAAAGGCCAGCGCCTCGGCCATGCCGTAATCGAATGGCCGCTCGCCGCGCCCCATCTCCCCGCGTTGCTCGAGCAGCTTCTTGATCTTGGGATGAATATGGAAGTTCACGCGGATAGGTTGATGAGGCCGTTGCTGATCTCCTCGACAGACTTCGGCGCTCAGTCCGGTGTCGACCTCGTATTCAGGCTTGTATGGTCCGCCGAAGTAATTCGACCAATAGGCCGGAAGCTTTGCCAGCACCGCGCTCTTCGTCATCTTGCGTCGCTTGCTTCTGCGCTTCCGCGAGCTCAGCCTGCAGCTCCTTGACGCGTGCGGAGGGGTCCACGCCGATTTGCTGGGCATAGATCTCGTAGAGCGGAGGATGATTCTTGATCTTTGCGTAGCGAAGCGGCTGGGTGATGGTAGGGTCGTCCACCTCGCTGTGGCCGTGGCGACGGTAGCCGATGAGATCGATGATCACATCGGTGTGGAAGGTATAGCGGTATTCGACGGCCAGCGAGGCGACACGAATCACCGCTTCGGGATCTTCCGCGTTCACGTGGAAGATGGGAATCGGCAGCCGCTTGGCGATGTCGGAGGAGAAGCGCGAGGAATAGCACTCATCCGGGTCGGCAGTAAAGCCGATGAGATTGTTCACGATGATCTGAATCGTGCCGCCCACGCTAAAGCCGGGCATCGTCCCAAGGTTCAGCGTTTCTGCCCAGATGCCCTGGCCGGCAAACGCCGCATCGCCATGGATGAGCACCGGCAGCACTTTGGCCTGGCCGGTCTCGCCCAAACGAACCTGCTTGGCACGGGCGCGGCCCATGGCGACCGGATCCACCGCTTCCAGATGACTGGGATTCGAAACCAGATGCAGGTTCACCCTTCCGCCGCTCCTGGTGAGAAATTGCCCCGTGGCGCCCACGTGGTACTTCACGTCACCGCCGCCGAGGATGCTGCGCGGATTGACATCTTCGAATTTTGAAAAGATATCGGCCGGAGATTTGCCGACGGTGTTCACCATCACGTTCAAGCGTCCACGATGGCTCATCCCCATCACGGCCTTCTCCGCACCATAGATCAGCCGCATGGTTCAGCATCTCGTCGAGGAAAGGAATCAACACCGTGACACCTTCGAGCGAGAACCGCTTGGTCCCGAGATAGCGCGACTGAATCACCTGCTCGAAGAGATCCGCCTGGGTCAGCCGTTCGAGAATCTGGCGCTGGTCAGGTTCAGGCGCAAGCCTGCTCCAGGCGCTCCTGAATCCATTCCCGCTTGGCTGGGTCGGGAAGATGCATGAACTCAACGCCGATGCTTCCGCAGTAGTAGCCCCTGGCCTCCTCGGCGGCCTCGCCATCAAAATTCAGTTCCGGAACGGGTTCCGGCAGCAGGTACTGTCCCAGGGGGTCGAGTTTTGCCTCCAGGTGACCCCAACGGCGAAAGGCATCGAAGATCTGATCGCGTTGCGAAATCAGCAGATTAACGGGGTGACGTTCCAAGGGAAGTTTTTTGGTGACCATAACTTCTATCTACTAGTTCATTATAACTTCGACGCTCGCGCAAAGTCCGTACGGGTGCCCCACGTTCGCAGCGCGCTACGTGGGCGGATAATGATGTGTTTCCATTGCTTTCCTCGAGGGCTCAGCCGCACTCACTCCTCGTGACAGAGTAGACCCGGATTTCCGCCTGCTATGCAAAAGCGATTGGTGGGCGTCGCCCATCTTTTTCGTCCGGGTACGCTGGCGCAATCGGGCACCCGCTTGCTCACCCTTAGCCTCCCGTCTACTCTTCCAGAACCGCCTTTACCAGATTGCGCGGCTTGTCCACGTTAACTCCATTCTGGATCGCCAGTTGGTAGGCGAGCAACTGCAAAGGAACCACTTCCAGCATGGTCGCCAACAGATCTTCGGTCGCGGGAACCTGAATGCACTGGTGGGCAATTCCAGCGGCCTCCTCATCTCCCTCCGTGGCGATGGCGAGGATGGTCGCGCCTTGCGCCCGCATCTCCTTCATCAACTGCAGCACTTTGCGATAGCGCAGCATGGCATCGGGATCCGACGGGTCGTTGGTGGCGATCAACACCAGCGGCGCATCCGGGCTCACCAGCGCATTCGGACCATGCTTCAACTCACCGGCCGGATAGCCCTCTGCCTGCAGATATGCCGATTCCTTCAGCTTGAGCGCCCCTTCGCGAGCGATCGCATAGTGAACGCCGCGGCCCAGATAAAGAAAGGCGCGCGATGCCTTCAGCGATGGCGCCAGAGTGGCGATCTGCTGCCGCCATCCCTCCAGGACGGGTTCGAGCAGCGACGGTAGCCTGCGCAGGTCCTCGCGTGCCTTTCAACCGCGGGCGAGGTCATTCTTCCCCGAAGGCGCGCCAGGTAAAGCGCCAGCGAATAGAGGACGGCGAGCTGCGTGGTAAAACTCTTGGTCGCGGGAATCGCCTTTTCCGGCCCGGCGCAGGTCGGCAAGGAGGCATCCGCCTCCTCCGCCATGCTGGAGCGAGCATTATTGGTAATGGCCAGCGTAGGCAAGCCGCGCGACTTTGCTTCGCGCAATCCAGCCAGCGTATCGGCCGTCTCCCCGGACTGGGATATGACCAGAACGCCTGGATCCTGAATCGTGTGCGTCGACCTGTAGGTGTACTCACTGGCATATTCGACATCGACGGTCAGGCCGGCCAAATCCTCCAGCATGATCTCCGCGGCGAGCCCTGCGTGGCGGCTCGAGCCGCTGGCCGCGATCACCAGTCGCGCCCTTGCCCGCAGCGCATCAGCAACCGGCTGAAAGACTCGGTCGCAAGTTTGCCGTCGGGCGCATAGCGCTCGATGGTGTCGGCGAGCGCCCGGGGCTGCTCATAGATCTCACGGAGCATCTCGTGCTCGAAAACCGGCACGGTGTTGGTTTGGATCATTGGCACTCCATCCTGTGTGTCCTCGGTTATCTATACCATTTGCGACAGGAGAACCACTGGAGAGCGAACGGTTCTAGAATCGTCTAGGAAATGGACATGTGCACAAAGAGGAGAAACATGCCTTGCGGAAAAAGATTGCATTGAAACCATCCTCTGCCCGAGGCCAGCAGTGGCGGTGTAACCTGATGTCTCCCTCTCGGATTGTCTTCATGACGCTTCTGCTTAGCTCTCTTATCGGCGCCGTTGCCGGGAGCCAAGCCCAGCCCGCTGCCAGGCTGTATTGCCATTGATGCCTCTTCCGGCGCAGGTGAAGCCAGGCACAGGCGAGTTTATTATCAACAACGGGTTCGGCATCGTTCTCCAGGGATTTCAGGAACCTCGCCTGGAACGCGCCAAAATGCGGTTCCTGAACATCCTATCGCGGCAAACCGGGATCCCCCTCTGGCGGGAAGCCAGCCTCAACAAACCGCAGTTCTTCATTCAGACCAAGGGTCCCAGCGCGCCCGTGCAACGACTCGAAGAAGACGAGTCCTATCATCTGCAGATCACGCCGGATGAAGTTCACCTCGAAGCCGCCAATCCGCTGGGCGTGCTGCACGGCCTGCAAACCTTCCTGCAGCTGGTCCGTATCACCCCCCGAGGCTTCACCGTTCCCGCGGTGACCATCGACGATCAGCCGCGCTTTCCCTGGCGGGGACTGATGCTGGACGTGGGCCGTCATTTCATGCCGCTCGATGTGGTCTATCGCACCCTCGACGGCATGGAGGCGGTAAAGCTCAACGTCTTCCATTGGCACCTCTCCGAAGATCAGGGCTTCCGGGTGGAGAGCAAGCGATTTCCCCTGCTGCAGGAGAAAGGCTCCGATGGCCTTTACTACACCCAGGAACAGATCCGCGGCGTCATCGAGTACGCACGCGACCGGGGCATCCGTGTAGTGCCGGAATTCGATATGCCCGGACACGCTTCAGCATGGTTTGTAGGCTATCCCGATTTAGCCAGCGGCACCGGCCCGTATCACATCGAGCGCGATTGGGGCATCTTCAATCCCGCGATGGATCCCACGCGCGAGAGCACGTACAAATTCCTCGACACTTTCATTGGCGAAATGACCGGTCTCTTCCCCGACGCCTACTTCCACATCGGAGGAGATGAGTGCAACGGCAAGGAATGGGACGCAACCCGCGCATCCAGCAGTTCATGAAGGCCCATGCGATTAAAGACAACGCCGCTCTGCAGGCCTATTTCACCGGCAGAATCCAGAAGATCGTCGCCGGGCACAAGAAAATCATGGAGGGGTGGGACGAAGTTCTGCAGCCCGGCACTCCGAAAGACGTCGTCATCCAGTCCTGGCGCGGTCCGGAGTTCGTTGGCCAGGCGGTGCGAGGCGGCAATCGCGCCCTGTTGTCGGCCGGCTACTATATCGATTTAATCAATCCGCGGCCGAGCACTACGCAGCCGACCCCGAGGGCAACGAGCCGACGACGCTGAGCAGCGAAGAAAGCAAGGGAATCCTGGGTGGGGAGGCTACGATGTGGTCGGAATATGTCACCCCGGAAAACGTCGAAAAAAAAAAAAAAAAAAAAAAAAAAAAAAAAAAAAAAAAAAAAAAAAAAAAAAAAAAAAAAAAAAAAAAAAAAAAAAAAAAAAAAAAAAAAAAAAAAAAAAAAAAAAAAAAAAAAAAAAAAAAAAAAAAAAAAAAAAAAAAAAAAAAAAAAAAAAAAAAAAAAAAAAAAAAAAAAAAAAAAAAAAAAAAAAAAAAAAAAAAAAAAAAAAAAAAAAAAAAAAAAAAAAAAAAAAAAAAAAAAAAAAAAAAAAAAAAAAAAAAAAAAGATGTCACTTTCTATCAGCGCGACTTCGAAATCCCAAGAAACGAATCAATTCTTCCTGCGAAAGAGTTGTGTGAGTAGCGATTTTGGCAAGAGATACCCAATAGCAGACTTCAGCTTGTCAAACATCGGAATCTTCTTCCTCCAGAGAAACGGTGCGGTAAAGTTAGGCTTCGACCGGTCAATCGTTGCAGAACTGCTCTGCTCGATTCAAGTCTAGAGCCTATTTCCTTCGTTGCTGTTCAGAGCCGAAGCAGCGCGCTCTAATTCTTTCTCTCAGCTTGGAGAAATGCCTTCGATGAATCCAGGTCCTTTTCGATGGCGACGCCAGCTCCGACACTTAGGATTAACCGCTTTCCTTCTACATCCATAACCGGTAACAGATAACCCACCACCAATTGGGATTTAGGAATCACTTCGAGGGGATTGAGCAAGAGCGCATCAACTGCTTGAATTGCCGCTCTAAAGTCGGATAATCCAGCAGACGCGGCTTGAATCCGCGAGACAATGTCATCTGTAATATGCTTCGAGAGTCTGAATTCCAGAAACGAACTGGTTTAACTGCCGTTCGGCTTGTTCCTCGGTCAATTGGTTTGAAGAATTAATTATCGGAAGTGACGACCTACTACTCATTTTCTAAAATCTCGATCCTTTATTGAAAACTTCGATATCGTCGGTTGTGATTTATGCTTTCTCAGCCGAAAGCCCGTTTTAGGATGACAAATTCAGAGCCTCTGGTCAGAGTCCCGGCAAGCAGCGCCTTGGTATTCCCGACTAACCCCGAGGCTGACGAAGGGAACTCCGCCGTTTACCGTTGCAGGTTCAGGATCAATCCCAATACCTCTCCGATTGAATTCAGTTCGGCTTCGGATACAGTAGGATGTATGATCGCTCCAGAATTTGTAGCCGAAATCATAGCGCCAACCTGAATGGTACATACCGATCCTCATACGTTTCACGGGGACTTCAAAGGCACCCTCAATATCCTTTGCAGATTCGTCACTGAAAACATCAGAAATGATAGCACCGATGATCATTTGCAGAAATCAAATTACCAACCGAAGTGAAACGAGATTCCAGCCTGAGCAGATTTGCCCTGTTTTATCACTCTAGATCTACTGATTTCCTCATCATCGACAATTCTGAAAGCAAACTATCCCTCTGACTGTTAGTAACCGATAGAGGGACCCACAGTTGGGATCCTGCAACGGATGCTGGGATAATCTTCACCTGAAGCATCTCTTCGATTTTATCTAACTTGGTCTTCGGCAATCCATTAGGGACAAGACAGAATTTCTCACTGGCCCGTGTAATATTCCATATTTGCGCTTCTGTAGAGGTCGAATAGATATATTTCTGTCAAGAGATTACTTTTGCCTAGAGCCTATTTCTAATTCAAAACTAGTCAGATAGTTGTTGGCGGGACCAGTGAAAATTCGTCCGATCAGACTTTTATCTATTCTGTAACTCATATGTCTCGGTAGCAAGCTTCGGAATAATGCAGTCATTTCCTCCAGACCGCACGAATTCCATCCAAATCCCGATACAAATTATAATGGACAGATTCAATCTATGACAAAGAGAGGCAGGCTTCGAAGAATGAGAAGAAGGGCCTGTAGGAAATAGGAGCGCGGAAGACATGATCAATACACTTCCGAAGGAAAAGAAACCGGGAAGATATCTTCGATGAGAAAGATACTACTGGACCACGGGTTTCTAGAAGATGTGGAGTATGACTCGATCAACATTGAACCGGTTTTGAAGTATTCCAGTCTGAACGTGATACTATCTTCTTGAGACACAAGTGGGAGTCTACAGCGACAATTCCAATTCTAGATCCGGGGAAGATTGAAGGACCTTGAAAGCATATTCAAGGACAAGATTTCAGAATATCTGATTACGGATGATGAAGGAAATAAATGGATGAAGTTCAAGTTACCAGAATCACAAGAGACATTGACTAGAATTCTTATCAACTTCTCGCTGGTTGATTTCCTGAAATTTATTGCGGCGGAAAGTAATAAGAAAAAATAGATTGATTTCTCTGAAATTAGAGAGGCACTAAACACTAATTTTATTTCTGTTCACGCAATATCGTTAAATATGAATTTTTACCGAAAAGGCTGAGGGTTCCCGTCTGAATTCAACATTCTTCGTCTGTTAAAGGCGTTTTCGACGACGGCCTGGTTCTTGACGGTCAATCTTTAGGACTTAATTCCGAGTCTCCTGTCGTGGGAGAAGTCGTATTCAATACCGGAAACGGTAGGTTATCCAGAAGCCATGACCGTTCCTCCTATGCCGGGCAACTGCTTTGTTTCACATATCCGCTTATCGGGAATTACGGAGTGTCGGAATACTCATTTGATCTAGACTCGGCATTTGCCAGGGATTCGAATCGACTAGTATCAAGACACGGGGTATCATCGTGAATCAAGCGTTCGAAAATCCATCTCACTACAAATCGGGAGAAGACGATTTCCCAATGGATGAGATCGGAGGGGAGTTTCAGGAATTAAGGGAGTCGACACTAGAGAGTCGACTTTGCATCTTCGCGAAAAAGGAGTGATGATGGGTGCTATTTCCCGAACTGTTGAGGAGGGAATTTCTGCTATCAAGAAAACCTGTGATTATTCTTCAGGAGATTTTTGCAAGTCAACCTTGTACGAAATACCTCTGCTACTTACGGCAAAAACATTGATGGTCGTGTTGCAGTTGTAGATTGTGGATTGAAATTGAACATCATTAGGTGTTTGGTTCAAAGAGGATTGGAAGTTACAGTATTACCTTACGAGACTAAATTCGAAGAAGTCGATTCAGAAATATGATGGCGTGGTGATTAGCAACGGCCCCGTAAATCCAAAAAATTGCACTTCCGCGATTGATATCGCTCGATCCCTCAATCGAAAGGGACATCCCTGATTCTAGGTATATGTCTTTGGAACTAGATAGTTGCTCTCTCCCATGGTGCTGACACTTACAGTCAAGGAACGGGCATCGTGGCCAGAATAAGCCGTGCATCGACCTTGAGACCGGGAGGAGCCTAGTGACCAGCCAGAATCATGGATACACTGTCGAGGTAAAGTCTCCGTAGAATCACAAACTAGTACCTTGGTTTGTAAATGCTGACGATCGGACAATCGAAGGATTGACCCATCCGAACAAACCCTGCATTTCAGTTCAATTTCATCCGGAAGTTCACCTGGACCTGTTGACGCCGGATACGTCTTCGATGTTTTCACGACAACTTATTTTGAAAGGGAGTCGATCACCTATGCCGCTCGACAAATCGATTAAGAAAGTCCTGATCCTTGGTAGTGGTTCGATCAAAATCGGCGAATCAGGGGAATTTGACTATTCCGGTTCGCAAGCTCTCAAAGCGTTCAGGGAAGAAGGCATCCAGACCGTCCTTGTAAATCCAAACGTTGCGACGATTCAAACGGACACCAAGTGGCCGACAAGGTCTATTTCCTTCCGGTTACTCCTGAATACGTCGAACAAGTCATTCGGCAAGAGCGTCCCGACTCCATCCTCCTGAGTTCGGTGGACAGACTGCCCTAAATTGCGGCATAGGACTGGAAAAGAATGGTATCCTTGCTAAATACACGAGAGTGCTTGGAACTTCAACGCGAAGGTATCGAGCTGACAGAAGATCGCGATCTTTTCAAAATCAAGATGACCGAAATCGGAGTTGATTGCCGATAAGTGAAGCGGTTTACTCGGTGGAGCAAGCAAGCGAGGTTGCGACGCGAAACGGTTACCCGGTTATCGTGAGAGTTGCATTTACACTCGGCGGACGTGGCGGAGGCGTTGCGTATAACGAATATGAGTTGGACTCAGTTGCGGAAAAGGGGCTTGCAAACAGTATCGTGCATCAGATACTCATCGAAGAGTACGTTGGATCGTGGAAGCAGATTGAGTACGAGGTCATGAGGGATTCGACTGACAATTGCATCACCATTTGCAACATGGAAAACGTCCTATCAATGAGAGTTCATACCGGAGATAACACGGTCGTTGCCCCCTCGCAGACTATAACTAATCAGGAATATCATTCCTTAAGAGAACTCGCGATACAGAGTGGCGATATTCGTTCGGAATTGTTGGAGAATGCAATATTCAGTTCGCGCTAGACATCCAATCGAGCCGATATTATGCGATAGAAATCAATGCTAGGCTTTCTCTATGATCAGCTCTCAGCTTCAAAGGCTACCGGATATCCGATAGCCTACATCGCGGCGAAATATCGCCCTGGGATATTCTCTTTCAGAACCCACCAACAGAGTGACTGGAATCACTTCTGCTTGTTTCGAACCCGCTCTCGACTATGTCGTTGTAAAGATGCCCAGGTTTGATTTTAGAAAGTTTGAGCGAGTCCGAAGCGACTTGGGCAGCCAAATGAAATCAGTCGGTGAAGTGATGGCGATCGGCAAGAACCTTCGAGGAAGGTATCCAAAAGGCGATACGGATGCTCGATATCGGCAGAGATGGAATTTTGGATTACAAGCCTATAGGTTCAATCGAGCTTATCGAGAACGCGCTTGTGCATCCGACTGATTCCATATTCTTTGTTATCGCCGAGGCTCTTTCAAGCGGGTTCAGCGTCGATGAAATAAACCGGCTGAACATGGGTCGATAAATGGTTTATTTCTAAAATAAAGAATATAGTTGACGGTAATTCGAAACTAGTTGAAGCTGTGGAAAAGAACATCGAACCAAATATTGAACTTTTAAAAGAATTGAAGAAACTCGGGTTCTCCGATTCGTGGATATCGAAGAGGCTGAGCTTCCTGAATCCAAAGTGCGGGAACTAAGAGGGGGTTTCTCATTAAGGCCCTTTGTAAAACAAGTTGATAGTCTGGCAGCTGAGTGGCCTGCGAAACTAACTATCTTTACACTAGTCACGACGGGAGAAAGACTATCCAATTCTCTTTTCACCTTCCAAGAATCAAAAGATATTCGTCCTAGGCGCTGGTTGTTACAGGATTGGAAGCTCGGTTCAATTTGACTGGTGTACTGTGAACATGGTTTGGCCCTGCAGAAGAGGGGCTTCGAAGTCATTGTAATAAATTGCAACCCAGAGACCGTGTCGACGGATTACGATACAAGCGATCGCCTTTATTTTGAAGGCCTACTTTCGAACGAGTTTTGGACATTCACAACTTGGAAAATCCACTTGGAATTGTTTGCTGTGTAGGTGGTCAGACTGCCAACAACTTGATTCCGAAGCTTTCAGCGGTGGGAGTGAAGATCCTAGGGACTTCGAGTGAAAACTTGGATAGAGCCGAAGACAGGGCAAAGTTTTCCTATTTCTCACAAGCTGGAAATTTCGCAGCCGCGCTGGATTGAAGTAACCACCGAGGAAAAAGCAGCAGAATTTGCCAGAGAGAATTATCCAGTAATCCTTCGACCGTCATACGTTTTGAGCGGCGCGGCTATGAGGGTAATTTGGGGTGAGCATCAGCTTCAAAGTTTCCTTGCCGAGGCGGCGGAGGTATCTCCTGACCATCCCCTCGTAATCAGCAAATTCATTCAGAATGCAAAGGAGGCCGAGATTGATGCGGTGAGCGATGGACAAAACGTCGTAGTCGGGGCAATTATCGAGCATGTCGAAAAAGCCGGAGTGCACTCCGGTGATGCGACGATGCGAATACCGGTCTGAGGGATTGAACAGCGATGCTCAAGCAGATCTTTATTACACAAAGCGGATCCGCGAGAGGCTTGAATATCAAGGGCCCATTTAACGTCCAGTACATTGTCAAGGGTTCAGAAGTTCTGGTAATAGAGTGTAATTTGAGGGCTTCACGGTCCATGCCATTTGTTTCCAAGATGATGGGATTAATCTCCTGGACGTGGGTGCTGAAGCAGGACCGGGCACGATATTTCCCACTTCCTTGATGTCGCAAGAGCCCGCGTTCAAGGTTGGCGTCAAGGTGCCGCAGTTTTCGTTCATGCAGGCCGAAGGTGCCGATCCGCTCTTGGGCGTTGAAATGTAATCCACCGGCGAAGTTGCCTGTTTTGGCGAGAACTTTTCGACGCATTTTGCAAAGCGCTCGGGCTTCCGGTTAAATATCCACGACGGGAACGTCTTTATCAGTGTCGGCGGGACCGAGAAGCGCAAGACACTGAACGCTGTCAGAAATTATCTGAAATGGGATACCAAATTTTCGCCACCGAGCACACCGGTAGAGTTTCTGACAAAGCACGGTCTCGAGAACGTTACCGTGCTCTACAAGATGATGGAGAGAGAACGTAAACCGAACATTAGCGATTATCTAGCGGAGAGGAAAATCGATTCTATTATCAATATTCCGAGCAGTCTCGCCGCTGAAAAATTTGCGGAAATGCAGGAGGATGATTATAAGATCAGAAGAAAGGCTGTGGAACTCGGATTCCAGTTCTTACGAATGTCGAGAATATCGACGTCTTCGTGAAGGGGCCTTGCTTGGCTACGCACAAGGGAGATAACCATAGTGCCATTGACTGCGAAGAAGTCTACCTGAAATTAGAATCAGCCTCTCGCAGTAAAATTCTTATCATTCAGCCATGTGTTGAGCTGAACGATGTGAGAATGATGGACGCATACACGCTTTATGCGATTACCGGGTCACTGTTCGCGATATCATTACCGATATTCTGGTATCTCAAGGGCTGACCACCGGAAACGGTTTTGCTCTTGTTTATTTTGGATATCGCGCTCACGTCGAGGCCGCCCTGGTATTCGGACATTGTCCTAATTGCGCTCCTCCACGTTATAACCATCCCCGCATTCTTTGCCCTATCTTATCTGGATTTTAGTTCAGCAGCACAAGACGAAATTTCAGTGCTTCATTTGCGGGAAAATCATCCAAGATTCCGAACAGTCCGAAACCGTCAAGCGTCTTGTTGGCGAGTCCAAGGAAATCAATGTGCACTCCTCATGCATAGGTCTAGAGAGAGACCAGAGAAAGGCGTTCTCGAGAAACTCGTTCAAAAAAGGAATTCCCGAATAATAATCAGGAAGGTTGCCTAATTTCGGATAGCGACTCGTTACCGGTGGCGGAATCTTTGGCTTGCTTTGCTTTCCTGCGCCGCTCTCCCCTGGCTAGACCGCCCTTCCTGGCAACCGCTCTGCGCGTATCGGAATCGGGGTTCTCCCGCAGACCTCGCTTTTGATGCGGCGCTTCTCCCCCGCTTTGGCGACCCGTTCCCTTGTCTCCGAAGATGCCGAAGCTCAAGCCCCTTTTCCTGGCATTTTCTTGCTCGGACATTGCTTCAAATCCCAATCCAAAGGTGGATCAGATTGCAATTGCTCTATTTAGTGGTTGTGAAACTTAACTCCAGGTTTGTGGTTTGATATCAGGTGTGGGACTGAATTCAAGACAAGAAGAGCATGTCCCGGGTAATCACAAATGATAATCTTCCCAGGAAATTCTCGTTCCAAATCCCTAAGTTATCCGTTACACCCTTGTAATCATTTTTCATTTAATGAGAGCGAATCTCGGCCTCTTCAGTTGAACCGAATAGATTTAGCCGGGTTCCCAAGATATAGATAATCCTCTTCAGATTAGGGCAGACTTTGTGCCTTGCAGTGAACTATTTCAACATTAGAATTTCATTGATTTATTATGCAAATTTGTCTCCGCGGTGCGCAACGGTGCAAGTCTCAGCACGGGAGAGGCGGAATGGAAACCTTTTTGACGAAGTGGAAGTTGCGATTGCTCGAAACAAGATAAATTACCTTCGGTTTCGTAGAGTCCGCATGAATTCGAGCGATCAGCAATACGATACTTAGTCGAAGAAATGTTACATAAAAATAA
>CAWAII010000010.1:0-336854 GCA_963782105.1 uncultured Acidobacteriaceae bacterium | reverse complement strand
TTTATGCATACCTTGACCGGTTAATTGCTACCCCTGCCCACTAAGTCGAACGAGGGCTTCTGGGGCAAGTTGAACCCGTTGGCCCGCAAGAAGTGGGTCAATCGTCAAGTAGCTCCGGTAAAAGACCGGTTGAACGAGCTCGATCAGCTCACGGCCAAGAACGCGAACGATATCAAGGATGTAGATGCCCGCGCACAGGCTGGTATCCATCAGGCGCAGACCACTGCGGATCAGGCAAATCAGCAGGCACTGCAGGCCACGACCCAGGCCGGTCAAGCGCAGCAAATGGCGCAGCAGGCCAGCACGCAGACCAGTCAACTGAATACGACGGTCACCAACCTTGACCAGTACCAGCAGATTACCGATACCGAGCTTCACTTCCGCTCGCACCCAGACGGCTCTGAACGAGAAAGCCAAAGAAGCTCTGGATCAAGTTGCCACGCAGCTGGCAGGGACAAAAGGGCTACATCGTTGAAGTGCAGGGATACTCGCACGCGCGCGGCCAGGTCGGAATACAGAAATCTCAGAATATGGCAGATGCGGTCGTACGCTATCTGGTCGTCGACCACCATGTGCCGGTGTACAGAATTTATCGCCTGGGGATGGGCAATGCCCCTCGCGAGGAAACCACAGAATCCGGCAACAGCGGTACGGTTGTCCACGTAACGCTGATGCACAACAGTCTTGCGGCTTTGAACTCGCCAACAACAAATGGCGGTTCACCAATAGGCGCGACGCAGCAGTCGAACCCGCAGCCCTCCCCCCGGAATGCTGCGTCGCAGCCCCAGAACTAAAGGCCGCATAAAAGCTCTCACACAACGAGAGAACCAAGGCAGATTGGCCCCTCACCCGAGGGGCCCTTTTTTTGGCTACCGAAAGTTCTACAAGTCTGACCCAAGTCTAGGCCGAATCCTGTTACTGTCGGTGCAGGCCATATTGCGCCATGTCTCCAACAGAACAGCGCCACAGCTATCGGCTTGTTTTGCGCAGCCGCGTGGATCGCCAGCAGACTCTCCAGCAGCGGCCTAAGATCCTTCAAATTGAGCGCATTGGCCCCATCGGATTTGGCATTCGCCGGGTCGTCGTGGACTTCGAGGAAAATGCCGTCCACGCCGGCCGCGACCGCCGCCCGGGCCAGCACCGGAATGAACTCCGGCTGGCCGCCCGACTTGCCGCCCGCCGAGGAAGGGGTCTGCACCGAATGGGTGCCATCGAAGACCACCGGGGCCATCTTGCGCATGATGGCCAGCGAGCGCATGTCCACCACCAGGTTGTTGTAGCCGAAGCTGAAGCCGCGCTCGGTGAGGAAGACGCGCGGATTGCCCGCGCCCGTCACCTTTTCGACCGCGTAGCGCATATCCCACGGCGCAACGAACTGGCCCTTCTTGATGTTGACGGCGCGCCCGGTCTTGGCGGCCGCCAGCAGCAGATCGGTCTGCCGGCAAAGGAAGGCGGGAATCTGCAGCACATCCACCGCTTCGGCCACGCGCTCGCAATCGTCCGCCTGGTGCACGTCGGTGATGCACCGGCAGACCGGTCGCCTCGGCGATCCGGCGCAGGATCCGCACGCCCTGCTCCAATCCCGGCCCGCGAAAGCCTGTAGGCCGAGGTGCGATTGGCCTTGTCGTAGGAGGCCTTGAAAATGTAGGGAACGTCCAGATCGCTGGTGATTCGCTGGATGGCGTCCGCCATGAAGCGCGCGTGCGCCTCGCTCTCAATCACGCAGGGGCCTGCGATCAGGAAGAGCGAGGGAGACCCGACCCGCACTGTGCCGATTTCAAAGTCGTTCATTGCACGGTCTGGGTCAGATCGACTGGTCCTGCGTTCACGGCCTCGGCCGGATTGTGCGACCGCAGGCGGTTCTGGTAGGAAGCCGCGATAAAAGCGCGAAACAGCGGATGCGGCTCCAGCGGCTTGGACTTGAACTCAGGGTGGAACTGGCAGCCCAGGAAGAAGGGGTGGCCGGGGATCTCGACGATCTCCACGTAGGTCGCATCCGGCGTGGTGCCGGTGATGCGCAGGCCGGCGCCGGTCAGCAGCGCCTCGTATTCCCGGTTGAACTCGTAACGATGACGGTGCCGTTCGCTGATCTGGGTTGCCTCGTAGGACCGGGCCGCGATCGAATCCTCCGCCAGCACGCACGGCCATGCGCCCAGGCGCATGGTGCCGCCCATCTCTTCGACGCCGGTCAGTTCGCGCAGCTTGAAGATCACGCGGTGGGGAGTGGCCGGGTCGAATTCGCTGGAGCTGGCGCCCGCCAGGCCGCAGACGTTGCGGGCAAACTCGATGCAGGCCGTCTGCATGCCCAGGCAGATGCCGAAGTAGGGAACGGCATTCTCCCGCGCATAGCGGATGGCGTTGAGCATGCCTTCAATGCCCCGCTTGCCGAAGCCGCCGGGAACCAGGATGCCGTCAAAACCGGCCAGCTGCTCTTCGTACTGCCGGTCTCCGGGATGCTTGCTCTCCAGGCCCTCGGCCTCGATCCAGGTGACGCGCAGCTTCAGGTCGTAGGCCAGGGCGCCATGCACCAGCGCCTCTTTGAGCGATTTGTAACTGTCTTCGTACTCGACGTACTTGCCCACGATGCCGATCGAGACCTCGTCGCGGGGGTGGTAGCAACGTTCCACCAGCTGCTTCCAGCGCGTCAGGTCGGGTTCCTTGGCCTCGATATGGAGATACTTCAGCGCCAGCTTGTCGACGCCCTTCCTGGGCGAAGGTCAGCGGCACCTCGTAGATCGACGCCACATCTTTGGCGGCAATCACCGCCCGCTCTTCGAGATTGCAGAAGAGGGCAATCTTGCTCTTGATCTCGTGGGAGAGGAAGCGATCGGTGCGGCACAGCAAAATATCCGGCTGGATTCCGATGGAGAGCAGTTCCTTGACCGAGTGCTGCGTGGGCTTGGTCTTCAGCTCCTGGGCGGCGCCGATCCAGGGAACCAGGGTGACGTGCACGAAGACGGTATTTTCCCGGCCAAACTCCTGGCGCATCTGGCGGATAGCTTCCAGAAAGGGCAGGGATTCGATGTCGCCCACCGTGCCCCCGATCTCGACAATGGTCACGTCGGCGTCGGTCGCCACCTTGCGCATGGCATTCTTGATTTCATTGGTCACGTGGGGAATCACCTGCACCGTCTTGCCCAGGTAGTCGCCGCGGCGCTCCTTGGTGATGATCTGCTCGTAAATCCGGCCGGTGGTCAGATTGTTGTCGCGGCTCAGCCGGGCATGGGTGAAGCGCTCGTAATGACCCAGATCGAGATCGGTTTCCGCGCCGTCGTCGGTCACGAAAACCTCGCCGTGCTGGAAAGGGGAAAGCGTTCCTGGGTCGACGTTGAGGTAGGGGTCGAACTTCATCAGGTTGACGCGCAGACCGCGGCTCTCAAGCAGGCAGCCGATCGAGGCGGCAGCCAGGCCCTTGCCTAGGCTGGACACGACTCCGCCCGTCACAAAGATGTACTTTGCTGACATTGCTTCTTCACCTTTTTATTGTGGATGGAATTGGCGCACCGGGTGGGCACATACAAGTATCGCAGGAAGTGAAAACGAAGGGAAGATAGAAATGAGGGACCGCACCAGTTCGAACGGATCGGCACCGGCGGATTTTCGTCTACAAGTCGAACGGTCAGGCAACGTCGCCTGTGATTCGTCTAAGTATTCCAGTCTGTCGCGCATCCTGCTTCTTCTCGTGCTGCTCTTGTCGAGCGTGGCCGCCTGCCTTCCGGCGCTGGCGCAGGCTCCGAACCAGCGCCTGATCCTCAAGGATGGCACCTACCAGGTCGTTACGAAGTACCAGAAGGTAGGCGACCGGGTGCGCTACTTCAGCGCCGAGCGTGGGCAATGGGAGGAGTTGCCGGCAGACCTGGTGGATTGGGCGGCAACCGAGCAATGGGCCAAGGACCATGCACCGGGGCGCAGGCCGCCCCGCGGCGCCTGTCGCGCCGGCCATTCCGGAAGCGGCCGCGATCGATAAAGAGGAGCAGCAGGCGCGGGCGCGGACTCCGATGTATCCCCTGGTTTGCGGCTGCCCGATCAGGATGGAGTGTGGGCGCTCGATACCTTTCATGACCAGCCCGAGTTGGTGGCGCTTGCCCAGAACACGGCGATGTGAATCGCCAGACCGGCCACAACGTGTTGCGCGCTGCGCTCAACCCGCTCGGTGGCATCAAGCAGACCATTCAGATTCCCGGTGCGGAATCCAAGGTCAAGTTGCACGTCAACGATCCCGCGCTCTACGTCAGCATTACCGGTGTCGGACGACGACGAAGCTGATTCCTCCGCGGTGACGGTGGATACCCACGGCGCGGGCTCGGCCAAGGACAAGAATTCCTTCAGTTCCGCCAACAGCCAATACGCCATCGTGCGCGTGCGCAGCAATTTCAAGAAGGATTACCGCGTGGTGAGCGGGATCAAGATTGGGGTGGCCGGCAAGGTGACGCAGACCGAAGACGTAATTCCGACCACGGTCCAGATCCTGCCGGGAAATCGCTGGATCAAGCTGACGCCGCAGCAGCCGCTGACGATTGGCGACTATGCGCTGATGGAGCTTCTGGGGCCGGGCGAAGTGAACCTCTCGGTGTGGGACTTCCGCATCGACCCCCAGGGGCCGGACAACAAGAACGCCATCATGCCCCTGCAACGGTCAAGCTGACAACGACCGGTAGCTCTGGCAGCGACAGCTATGCCTTGCGCGTGACTTATGTTATTCTTAACCTGCGCTTAATTGTTTGGTTGTCAGCCTTTCTCGCCTTCATAAGCCAGACTGCCTGCACTAGACCTCTTCCTTTCGCTGCCCATGCGGCGAGGAGAAAGCCGGTCGGATACCGCCCAAGCCCTTCAGCGTAGTCGCCGCGGAAATTCGCGGCGACGATAGGAAGCACGCGCTTCCCTGGCATGGTGCGGTGTACGGGCGATGCTTGGCTATAACGCCAAGCACCCCTCCTCTGCAGCGCGACAGAACCGCATACTGCGTGGTGCAGTCAACAATGCCAGATTCAGTTTCAGCAGCCTGAAGGCCGAAGCCGACGGTGATCTTCGTGTCGGTCACGCGAGAGCGACCGCGACGAGCCAATCGGGCTTTCATTTGGATCGCCGGGCGGACGAAGCCGTGCGGAGATGAACAGCACTCCAGGTCTCAGCAAGAGACCGGAAGCAAGGGATTTATTTTGAACGAATTTTCAGCATTACCCATTTCGGCGGCGCTCAAGCAGCGCTTGCCAAAGCAAATTTTATTACGCTCACCCCGGTACAGGTGGGAGCGATTCCTCCGGCGCTTGAGGGCCGGGATGTATTGGCCACCGCGCAAACCGGCACCGGCAAGACGCTCAGCTTCCTCATCCCCATCATCGAGCAGCTGCAGAAAACCCAAGCCAAAGCTGCCAGTGCGCTGATCCTGCTGCCCACGCGCGAACTCGCGATGCAGGTGCAACAGGCATGCGCGCAACTGATCAGTCTTCCCACCGCGCTGGTGGTCGGTGGCATGGCCGAGGGTCCGCAACTGGACAGTATCCGTCGCGGCGCGCGGCTGATCGTGGCCACTCCCGGCCGTCTGGAAGATTTTCTCGGCCGCAAGCTGGTCAAGCTCAACCAGGTTGAGATCCTGGTGCTGGACGAGGTCGATCGCATGCTCGACATGGGCTTCAAGCCAGCCATTCGCCGCATCGTGGCCGCCATCCCGCCAGTGCATCAGACGCTCTGCTACTCGGCTACCCTCGAGGGCGCGGTGCGCGAAGTGGCCGGCGACTACCTCAAGAACCCGGTACGGATTGAAATCGGCTCCGTGCTCAAGCCGGCGGAAAACGTCAAGCTGCAAACCTTTGAAGTCAGCGCGGATCGCAAGTTGCCGCTTACTGGAACACCTGCTCCGTTCTGAAGATGGAAGCTTTCTGGTCTTTGTCCGCACCAAGCATGGCGCGGAGCGCGTGGCCAAGAAGCTCGCCCATGCCGGTTGGAAGGCAACCAGCATTCATGGCGACCGCAGCCAGTCCCAGCGCAATGCTGCGTTACGCAGCTTTGCCCAGGGTGGACATCGCGTCCTGGTCGCTACCGATGTGGCCGCCCGCGGAATCGACGTAGACCACGTGGCGCACGTCGTGAACTACGACATGCCCAAGGTCGCGGAAGACTTCGTGCACCGCGTCGGCCGCACTGGCCGCGCTTCCCGCAGCGGCGTAGCCTCCACCTTTGCCTCTCCGGAAGAGAAGGGCGATCTGCGCAAGATCGAGCGCGCGTTGCGCATCAACATGCAGCGTTTTCGGGTAAAGGAAGCTCTGCCGCAAGCCGTCTAGACCATCGGCAAGCGCACAAAAAAGGGAAGCGCGGCGCCGGGCTTCCCTTTTTGTCGTCTGAAGCCGCCTACTTCTTGGGTTGAGTAGCGATGATCTTGGCTCGAATCTTGGTGTAGGTCGCCTGACGGAATGATCTTGCTTGTTTACCAGATCCGTCTTGGTCTTGTAAGGCCTGCCGTCGATGATCTTCTGCGAATAGACGTCGCCGATTCCCGGCAGCGCACTCAGGTCCGCTTTGCTGGCCGAATTGATATCGACCAGGCTGGAGGCAGCCGGCGGCGTGGTCTGCGCCATCATGGCGTGGACGACTGGAGGCCTGGCGCCCAACTGCGCCGCGGCAGCGCCGCCCAGAAGACCCAACGCCAGCAAGATTGTCAGACTCTTTTGTGACAGGCCCCTGAAATTTGTTGTCAGCATCATCGTTCTCCTTCTCCTCATCTCTGATCTTGGTTGCAGCGCAAATGCTACACCAGCCGATGGCCGTTGCGTCAATTCGCTGCAGGATCCGAAGCTCGCTACATGATTTGCGTTGACCGGACCGGAGGAGAAGGAGCGTGGCGGAGAGATCGCCTTGCGCCGGTCGAGTTCCCCGCGCACCATATTCAACCCATAAATGCAGGCCTCGAAGGAACCGGAAAGGCGCGCGAAAAAGGGCGCCTCCTGTGCGTACTCAAAGAGGTCGAATTGGGAAACGATGTAGTAGCTCTCTTTGCCCGCCTGGACCATCTCGAAAAAGCTGTCGCGCTGCAGCTGCTCCCCAGCGATGCATCGACTCCGGATACATGCCGGTAAAGAACAGGGTGTAGTCGCCGATATGTTTCCGGCGCTCCCGCTCTTCTCCAAAGGACGACGCTGTGCCGTGAACAGGATCGGAAGCAAGCAGCATCTCGCCCACCTCGCGCACGGGATTGCCCGCGGCATCGCGGATGCGGTAGATGTTCTCCGCACGGCAAAATTCGGTAAGCAGGTCGGCGACGTAGCTGGATATCTCCGCATCCCGCAAACCCAGGCGTGAGTCGTAGCACTCGGAGACAACTTCGTGGAAGAGCTGGCGTAAGGAATTCTCTAGCGGGATCAAGTCCACCTCCAATGAAGGTTGGGGTTTGTTCCTTGCTAAGGCTGCGGAGCTAGCTCGCGGCTCGCTCCGCAGCCGCGTCTATTGCTTACGTATGACACGAAGACTAAGCGATTTGTTGCAGATTACAAATAGATGAATGTGGTGTTACAGAAAATTCTTGGCACTCTTGATGATCAAGTGCGAATAGAACCTCTTCGGTAACATCCTTGGTGGATTGACCCGAGCCCGTTGGTCGTTACGGACTCAGCCCTTACCGGTTCAGGTGTACCGGCGAAGAACCGTACCAATCGTGGCTTATCCTCAAGAAAAGCCGCACTTCGCTGCCTGTCCTGTCAGAGACAATGAAAATGCTCTAGTACTACGAGCAGTTCTAGATGCTCCTTTGGCTCTGGACTGGGATAGCAACGCGCTTGCGGCGTTGAGGTCCAGGTTGCAGCGAAACCCAGCACCGAAGGTGTGACGCCATACCAGCTCAGGCCATCAGCCTCGGTTTCAGAACCAAAAGACATCTGTGAGGGCTGAAGGCCCGACCTATCATTCCACGCTGGGCCGCATTCATGTCCGAATTTGTACGGCAGCTCGTACCATTTAAACGCAAACCGCACGATGCTGCGCAAAGACTAAAGCGGGGCGGCGGCCGCCAGCCGCCGCTCTCAGCTATGCGGTTTATCGAGCAGCGACTGCTTCCTGCTTGCCGGCGCCCATTTTGGCCAGACGGTCGGCCAATAGCTTTTCCAGCTTCTCCAGCGCCGCGCTGAAGCCTTCAATGCCTTCCTTCAGCTTGTCGTGAGCCATCCGATCTTCAGCGTGCATCTTTTCAAAGGTCGCCTCATCCATCGGGATCTTCTCGATCTGCATGCTCTGGGCATTCTTCGGATCCAGCTTGCGGGGCAGATCGCCTTGCGTGGCCTGAAGCTCTTCCAGCAGCTTGGGAGCGATGGTGAGCAGATCGCATCCGGCCAGCTCGCGAATCTCCCCAATATTGCGGAAGCTTGCGCCCATCACCACTGTCTTGTAACCGAACTTCTTGAAGTAGTTGTAAATCTTGGTCACCGACTGCACGCCCGGATCGTCCGCACCCTGGTAGTCCTTGCCGGTGTCCTTCTTGTACCAATCGAGGATGCGGCCCACGAAGGGCGAGATCAACGTCACCTTAGCCTCGGCGCATGCGATGGCTTGATGCATGCCAAACAGCAGCGTCAGGTTGCAATGGATGCCTTCCTTCTCCAGTTGCTCCGCCGCCTTGATGCCCGGCCAGGTGGAAGCGATCTTGATCAGCACGCGCTCGCGCGAGATGCCCGCCTCGTCGTACTGCTGGATGATTTCACGCGCCTGCTTCATGGTCGCGGCGGTGTCGTAGGACAACCGCGCGTCGACTTCGGTCGAAACCCGGCCGGGAACGATGGCCAGGATCTTCTTTCCAAAGGCGACGGCCAGGTGACGGAAGGCGAGATTGGCTACGTCGCTGTCCTTGGCTTGGGGACCCAGCTGTTTCTTGGCCTCGAGGAGCACTCCATCCACAATGGGCTGATACTGCGGCATCCCGGCGGCCGCGGTGAGAAGAGAGGGATTGGTCGTAGTGTCCTGGGGCTTGAATTTTTCGATCGATTCAAAATCCCCGGTATCGGCGACGACCACCGTCATTTCCTTAAGCTGTTCGAGCAGTGTCTTGGCCATGTGAAATCTCCTTGCGTACACCTTAGTGTAAGGCTTCAACTGTTGAGATTCTTAAAATTGCGATAGGTTTCATGGCCTGGAATTCTCCGATCAGACGATTGGATTCACTCAGCGTTCCGATCCCCTCCACGGTAATCGCCACCCGATCGCCGGGCTGCATGGGAGCCACTCCAGCCGGAGTGCCGGTAAGGATCAAGTCCCCTGGAAACAGCGTCATGGCCGCGGTGATATAGCGCAGCAGATGGTCGATGGAAAAGATAAAGTCGCGCGTATTGCCGTCCTGGCGCAGCTCCCCATTGAGGCGGGTGGTGATGCCGATGCCCGCGGCGGGATCCACTTCGTCGGTGACCAGCGGCCCGACGGGACAGAAAGTGTCGAAGCCTTTGGCGCGGGACCATTGGCCATCTTTCTTCTGCAGGTCTCTGGCGGTCACGTCGTTGGCGATGGTGTAGCCGCGAATATAGTCGCGTGGGTCCTCATCGGGACCGATCTTGCTGCACCGCTCGCCGATCACGACCGCGATCTCCCCTTCAAAATCAACCCGCTTGGAGAGCTCCGGAATGCGGATCGCCTCGCCCGGGGAGAGGAGCGCGGACGGAGGCTTGAGGAAGAGCAGCGGTTCGGCCGGAACCTCATTGCCCAGCTCGGCGGCGTGCTCGCGATAGTTGCGTCCCACGCAGACAATCTTTGAGGGAGCGACGGGGGCGAGCGTTCGCGCCTCATCGAGCGGCAGCGGATCGAAGGGATCGATCGCCGGGTCGACGAAATCGCTGGCCGGGCCTTCCTCGAAGGGTGGAATCAGGCGCTCGATCCACAGCCGGCCATCGCGGTCGACGACCTCGGCGTATTGCGCTCCTGCTTGGTTTGCAGGCGGCAGTATTTCATGGGATAGCATGCTCCTGAGTTCGATAGCTGGTGCGTTACGGGCTGGGTAAAGTCTCCTCCACCTCAGGGGAACGTTTGCTCTCATTGCCACTTTGATCGACGGCCGACACGGAATAAGCATACGTATGTTCGGGTTGTGCTCCGGTATCCCGATATGAGGTCTCAACCCCCACGGAAGCGATGCGCTGGGCCGGCAAGTCTCCATGCACATCGCGGCGGTAGACATGGTAAGCCGCCAGATCGCTATCGCTGTCCGGCGACCAGGAGAGATCGATGGCGCCGGCAGCCGCATCGGCCACGGCGACCAGCCCCTGGGGAACGGCGGGCGGAAAACGTCGGTGGTCGCAACCACGATCGCCTCGCTCGGCAGACCCTGGACCTCCACGGATTGTCCGGAGAGAGCCAGCGTCGCGACCCGTTCGAGCACGTAGCGGTATCGCTGGTTGAAGAGGGCGGAGGTATCGATCGCGTGGCCCGGGTCTACGCCGTCCTTCCCGTGGACCACAAGCGTCTGCGCGGCGGCCGGTGCGGCCGGGGCGAGGGGAGACTTGGGAGCCTCCTGGGGCGCTGGGACGTCAGTTGCAGGCGCTCGATGCGGAAGAATACCGATCTGCCCGGGCTCGGCAGCCGGCTGCCAGCTGAGCAGGACACCGTCCTGCTCGCACCTGGCCGGTCAATCCGGTGACGGCGGGCTGGGCTGACCCCGGCAGCGCTGTAAGCGGCATTCGACGGGCCGGCGGATTTGCCCGCATGGTTATGCAAGGCAACCTCGTAGCGCAGCAGGCGGTCCGGTCCCTGGGCGAGATCGGCAGGCAATTCGTCCGTGTACGCCCCGTTCCTTACCGGGCGCGAGCGATGAGGCTGGCGACGTTGGCGCAGGGGCCGCTTTCAACCGCGCGGCAAACCTGAACCGTGACCGGGTGCCGGAGGGCGATATGGTCCGTGGTCCGCGTCGGCATCGTCCAAGCCAGGTGAACGGAGTTGCCGATCCGAACCGCGGAGAGATTCACGACCGGCGTCGGCAGGTTGAGGCTGGGGGGCTGCGGCGCGCCGGGTGCTCCGCAGCCAATCATCGAGCCGCAACCAGAATCGCAAGCAGCGCGAAGGCCGGAGCTGGCGATGCGGGGCGCTGAAACCAGGAGCTTGCGATTCATGCTCTCCCAACGTAAATCATTCTTTCTGATGAGCGTAGCGGCGCACGGCGCTCTAAGGCGCGGCTGCAAAACGGCGCGAAGACCGGCTTCGAGTTCAGGATATTCGAAGTCGAAGCCCGCGGCGCTCAAGCGAGCCGGCAAAACCCGCTCGCTTTCGCAGGATGGTGGCCTCCGCCATTTCGCCGAAAGCCAGCCGCAGCGCAAAGGCGGGGACGCGCAGCAGCGTTGGGCGGTGAAGGGCGCGGCCCAGCGAGCGGGTGAACTCCAAATTCGTCACCGGGTTGGGCGCAACCACATTCACCGGCCCGGCAAGGCTCGCCGTCTCCAACGCAAACTCGATCGCCCGAATCACATCGGGCAGCGCCACCCAGCTGATCCACTGCCGGCCGCTGCCTAGCCGGCCGCCCAGCCCAGCGCGAAAGACGGGCAGCATCTGCGCCAGGGCGCCCCCGTCGGGCGAAAGCACAACGCCAAAACGCAGATGCACTACCCGGATCCCAGCGTCCGAGGCCGGCTGCGTTGCTCTTTCCCAGGCAAGGCACACCTCAGGGAGAAATCCACTTCCCGGCAAAGAGGCCTCGGTAGCAACTCATCCCCGCGGCTGCCGTAGATGCCGATCGCCGACGCACACACCAGCACTGCCGGCTTTGGCCGCAGCCCGGCCAGCAGCGTGGCCAGCGCGTGGGTAGGCTTGACCCGGCTTTCCAGGATTTCCTGTTTGTAGGACGGAGGTCCATCGCCGCCCGGCCAGATTAGCGCCGGAAAGATGGACCGCGGCGGTTGTCCCTTCAAGCGCTCCGGGGACGGCTCATCGGCGTTGCCGCGTAGGGGTCCCACAGCTCCTGAAACCTGCTCGTTGAGGACTCGGGCCCAGGCAGCGGACGCCGATGCAGCGAAATCATTGAAATCCGTTTGCGCCTCAGAGTACGTACTAAAGAAGTACCGATAAGTCCCGATGATCCAGTCAACAAAATTTGATCCGCGCTCATCTCATTTATGCATCCTTGCGATGCTGGCTTGCCCGTCGGTAGTTCTGAGATAATGTTCATGGAAAAGAAAACTATTTTCTTCTTAGCAACATTTTAAGTGCTAATCTCATCACAAGTACGAGATCAAATCGAATGCAAGGAGCCCGCGCCGTGGAAACCAAAGACGCAGCGACAAATTCTCAGATTGACCCCGCCAGTGCAGAATCCTTTATCGCCGAGAAGCGCATCGGCGAACGCATCAAGCGGCTTCGCCTGAAGAAATCCATGGGGTTGGTCGAACTCGGCCGGCATACCGGCCTGTCCGCCAGCTTCCTGTCACAGCTGGAGACCGGCCGCGTGGTGCCGACTCTGCGCAACCTGGCCCGGGTAGCGATGGTTTTCAGCAAAGACCTTTCCTACTTCTTTGAAACCGAGCCGCACACGCTCTTCCGCATTCATCGCAAAAAGGAGCGCGTTCGTCTGCCCCAGACCGGCGTGGACGATCCAACCTACTACTTCGAGAGCCTGGGATACATGGTTCCCGACCGGCAATTGGATCCCTACTACGCGGAATTCGTTCCGCTGAAGAAGAACATTGAGGTCCGCCCGCACGTACATCCGGGATATGAGTTTCTTTACATCCTGGAGGGCGAACTGGAGATCCGGCATGCAGACAAGACGCATGTCCTTACCGCCGGGCGATGGAGTGTACTTTGACGCCAGCACGCCCCACGGGTATCGCTGTGCAGGCAAGTCGGCGGCCCACGCCATCATCGTGACCATGCACCAGCTGCAGTCGCCACAACCGGCCATGAACCTGCGGCCTCTGGGGGCGGCGATGGGAGCGAAGAGCACTGCCTGGCCCTGAAACTGCATCGACCTTCCGGCAGGCACCGGCGCCAAGACCACGATAAGTCGTCCTCAGACTCTGCTGTCCCGCAGGCCTAAGGAGAGACCTGCCCTCAAGAGCCTAGATTACGTCCTTGACGTCTGAACGGTCCAGACTCAGGCCCTGCCCACAGGCAGAAAGAAATCCTCGATCTCTCGCCAGCTGGCAACCCGGCGAAAACCGGTGACCGTCGCATTATGGGGAGCGGAGAAGAGGATTCCCTGGCCCCTGAATCGCTCAAAGTGCCGGAAGGTGTCGTCAATCAGGTAGTCGGCGAGCAAGATGCTCTTGTCTCCGCAGAAAACGAAGTTGGTCGGCGGGATGAAGGGAAAGTGGCGTCGTAACCAGCGATACTTGGGGCCGAAGGAATTGGGAAACTCCATGGCCGCGGTGGCGATAAAAATCTCGTAGTGTTCGCTGAGCTTGGCCAGAACCTCCTGGCTGTCCTCGAGAACCGGCAGGTCCTCGAAAAAGTCTTCACTGCGGAGGTAACCCTCCAATCGCTCGTGCCGGTCGGCGGAGACGATATCCCATAGCCACTTACCGTGCAACTGGCCTTTGGTGATGGCCTCGCCGTGGTCACGGTTGTAGCGGGCGAGGTGTTCGCTCAGGGCGTCTGCCAGCACCTCGTCCATGTCGACAGCAATTCGTTTCATTCCTAAATGTTAAGCCCTGGTCCGAATCTAGACTACCAGCTGTGCTCCGGCGGAGGAGGACCAGGCAGTAGTGACCTGGCCGGGATCAAAGTAGAGCAACCGCCCGCAGCTCTCGCAATTCAGCAGCGTGCCTTCGCGCACCTGGTTCCAGAACTGCGGACGCAACGACATTTGGCAGGAGAGGCAGCGCTGCCCGGCGGCGCGCGCCAGCGCGGTCTTGCGCGAGGAAGAAGCGATGCGGTCGTACTGGGCAAGCAGGGGCTCGTTCACTCCTTTGCGGAGCTTGGCCCGTTCCTTCTGCAGAACAGCGAGCTCCTCCTGATACCCCTGGGAGGCAATGCGAGCCCGCTCCTTTTCCTCATCGACCAGCTTCGCCTGCAGGGCCGACTGCCTTGCGCGCCTCGGCACGCTGGCTCTCCAGCGACTCACTCTTGATCATGCTGGTGAGTTCCTCGTCTTCAATGCGGCGAATCTCCGCTTCGACAAATCCAATCTCATGCTGCAAGGCATGGAATTGCTCGTTGGTCTTCACGCTGCTTGACTGGTCGCGGTATTTGATCAGCTTTTGCTGCTGATCCTTGCGATCGCTTTCCAGTCTTCTGCGCCGCGCCTCTTCCACCGGCACGGCCTTGTCCGCCTGCTCCACGGCCAGCTTCTGCTGCTGAAGTTTTTCTTCGAGGGATCGCAGATGCCGGGGTAACGCAGCGATGGTTTCCAGCAGTTGGGTGATCTTGATATCGACCTGCTGCAAACGGATCAGCGACTCCAGTTGAACATCCATGCGTGGTCTGGAGTCTAAGCACGTCACTCGTGCAACCAGTCGCAGCCGCTTCGGCATCGCTGGTCAGGATAGCCGCCGCCAGCTGAGCCCATCGCAGGCGTAATGCTACTGGCACGCGTGCGATACACTGCAGGCTCAGAGCCCTCCTGCTGGAGCCATTCTTGAGACTGATTCGATTCGCCCTGGTGCTTGCGTTCTGCTGTCGCCTTTCCGCCCTGGCGGCCGACCCGCAGCTGCAACCAAGCCGGTGACGGTCGACCAGATCTACCGCCAGGAGCAGGCAACCCATCCGCCGCAGGGCATCGCCTGGAGTCCCGACGGCACCCGGCTCAGCTATATCGACGACAATGGCGATCTGATGGCAGTCGAAGGCGGGACGGGCATCTACGCAGGTGCTGGTCGACCACGATAGGATGAAGGCCCTCAATCCGCCCGTCACCTCGGAGCATGACCTCAACAATCGCACCCGCTACAAAGCAGGCCAGCTACATCTGGGTACCCGACTCGAAACACCTGCTCTTCGATTCCAACGGGCAGCTGTGGTTCTTCGATCTGGCGACCAAGACCGGCCTGCAGGTGGCATCGACCGGCGCCGGCAGTGGAGATGATCCCAAGTTCTCTCCCGATGGAGCCTACCTCTCCTACGTTCGCGATCACAATCTCTATGTACAGCAAACTGAAAGACAGCAATGCGGCCATCGCGGCTCACGGATTCGCAAGCAGACACTATGCTCGATGGCGAAGTGGACTGGGTCTACGAAGAAGAGCTCGATGTGCGCAGCAATTACTTCTGGTCGCCAGACTCGCGGCGGATGGCGTACCTGCAGATGAACGAAACCCCGGTACCCGAATACCCCATCGAAGACTGGATCCCCACCCATGCGACGGTCGATCGCCAGCGTTATCCGCAGCCCGGTGATCCGAACCCCGTGGTGCGTGTAGGCGTGGTGGGCGCCAATGGCGGACGGACCAAGTGGATCAACCTGCCCATCGACAACGGAAGCGATTACATCCCGCGCTTCGGGTGGCTCAATGCCAAGACCTTGTGGATCGAGACCCTGAAGCGCGATCACAAGAAGATGACGCTGTATTTCGCCGATCTCTCGACGGACGAATTGAAGCCGGTGCTCACCAGGACGGACGACAAGTTCCTGGACGACTCCTATGACTTGACCTTCTTCGCCTCAAACTTCCTGCTTACCAGTTGGCGGGATGGGCACAACCATATCTATCTCTATGGCTTTGACGGGGCGAACCCGTTGGCCGCCGAAGCCAGCCTGGTCAAGCAACTGACCGGCGGCAATTGGGAGGTGGGGGATATCGTGGGCGTGAACCAGGTGGCGCGACACGGTCTACTACCTCTCCAACGAGGGGGACCCGCGCCAGCAGCAGATCTGGGTGGTCGGGCTTGAACGGAGAGGGCAAGCACCAGGTGAGCCGCTCCGGAGAATGGCACGAGCCGGTCTTCTCGCCCAACACCAACTTCTTTGCCGACATCGATTTCTTCCACCACGACGCCGCCGGTGGTGGATCTGTGCCGCCACGCAGACCGACTGCCAGACGATCTGGAAAGCGCCGCCGCTCGATGCGGTATTAACGCCGCCGCTCGCCCGTCGAATGGAAGGCTGCCGATGGCGCCACCACGCTGTATGGCCAACTGGTGTTGCCTGCGGGCAAGACAGCGGCGGCAAGCGTGCCTCTGATTGTGAATCCGTATGGCGGCCCGCACGCGCAGATGGTCACCGGAAAATGGTCGGCCCGAGATCGTCTCTTCGATCAGGTGCTGGTGCAGAGTGGCTTCGCCGTGCTGCATGTGGACAACCGTGGCATGGGGGGCCGAGGCCGCGATTTCGCCCAGGCGGCCTATCATGACTTCGGACCGGTGCAGCTGGGCGACCAGATCGCGGCGCTCGACCAAACGCTGCGCGCGTATCCCCAACTTGACCCCAAGCGGCTCGGCTGGTGGGGCTGGAGTTGGGGCGGCACCTTCACCCTCTACGCCATGACCCATAGCGACCGCTTTCGCGCCGGCGTTGCCGTAGCTCCGGTTACCGACTGGCAGAACTATGACTCCATCTACACCGAGCGCTACCTGGGACTTGCCGGCAGCGAACGACGACATCTATCGCGACGACTCCGTGGTGAACAGCGCGGCCAACCTCAAGGGACGCCTGCTGCTGATTCAGGGCACGGGGGATGACAACGTACACCTTGAGAATTCGATCCAGTTCATTCAGCAACTGATCGATGCCGATCTGCCCTATGATTTGCAGCTCTACCCGCGCAAGACCCACGGCATCGACGGCGCCGAGGCCAGCACCCACCTGTATAGCCGCATCCTGGCGCATTTTGAGCGTTATCTCATGACCCCGGTGTTGCCGTGATACATCCTGCGGAAACTCACACCACACGCGATCTGGTGCGCGGCCACACCACGCTCGGCGACCTGGACCTGACCATCCTGACCGATGGCACCTATCTGCTGGATGGGGGCGCCATGTTCGGCGTGGTGCCGAAGCCTTTGTGGGAGAAGCGCACGCCGGCCAATGAGCGAAACCAGATTCTGCTGGGAACCAACACCGTCGTTGTGCGCACCGGCAAACATACGGTGGTGATCGAGACCGGCATCGGCAACAAGCTGCCGGAAAAACTGCGCAGCATCTTCGACGCCAGGCAGCTCTTGCTGCAGAGCTTTCACGCGGCCGGGATCAGACCGGAGGAGGTGGACATCGTGATCAACACCCACCTGCACTTCGATCACTGCGGATGGAATACCACGCGAAGAGAAGATGGCAGCATCGTGCCCACGTTTCCCAATGCCCGCTACTTCGCGCATCGCGGAGAAGTGGAGCACGGCCACCTGCAGCTGGAGCGCGATGCCGTCAGCTATATCAGCGACAATTACGATCCCCTCATCGCCAGCGGGCAGATGACTCTGATTGACCCTCCGAGCGGGGGCCAGATAGAGATTGTTCCCGGCGTTTCCGTCGAGGTTTTTCCCGGGCATACGGCGCAGATGATGGCGGTGATGCTCGATTCAGGCGGGCGGCGTGCCTGCTACATCTCCGACCTGATCCCCACCAGCGCGCACCTGGACGTGACCTGGGTGATGGGTTATGACCTCTATCCGCTCACCTGCATTGAGCAGCGCAAGCGCTTCCTGAGCCGCGCGATCCCGGAGCAATGGCTGGTTCTGTTTACCCACGACCATCATCATCCGATGGGCTACGTGGAATGGGGCGCGAAAGGCAAGCCGGAATTCGTGAAACCTGAAAGTGACAAGCCAGCACTGGCATCCAGACTCGATCACTCGAAGGACGGGTGCCCATACTACCGATGTCTACCTAGGTGCTCCGACGAGATCGAGATTCAGAAGGGCAAGTTCTGTAGCCAGTCATTTGTGAGGGCGTGCTAAAGCCGTAGGCGAGGAGGCTGGACTGATGAAAGACAAAAAAGAGTGGGGAACGCCGAAACGGTGGGTCGAGCGGCAAATCGCGAGAACTGCGTCCTTAGAACACCTGGCGGTGAAAGACCTCGTCCTTTTCCTCACATGGCGAGCATGCCGCACCGATACCACAAGCCATGAGCAAGCGCCGCGCCGATTGTGACCAGAATTGCCGGGCCATACGACTCAAACTGGAAAAACCAGCGTGCGAAGGTGTGAAAATGGAGAGAATGCATCTTGGTACTCCACGCTCTATGAAACCCTAAACCCGGGGGATGGTTTTCCAGGATGCAAAATATTTTTCGGGGTGGCTTCCCTTTTTGGGCCAACGTACGTCCACTTTCCCGAAAACTACCGATGGCACAAAGCTTAGCATCGCAATAGAAAATTCGATATGGGCAAAACTAGTGCGACGTGACCGACGCGACAACCAATACGTTCCGAATGGGGGATCCCCGGCTGCAGTGGCTCTTTCTGGATCTCAACTCCTACTTTGCGTCGGTGGAGCAGGAGCTGCGGCCGGAGCTACGCGACCGCCCCATGGCCGTGGTGCCGCTGCTGGCGGATACGACCTGCTGCATCGCCGCCAGTTACGAGGCCAAGCAATACGGAGTGCGCACCGGAACCCAGGTCGGCGAGGCCAAGCGGCTCTGCCCCGGCATCGTGCTGGTCGAGGCCCGGCATGAGCTGTACGTGGACTACCACCATCGGGTAGTGGAAGCGGTCGAATCCTGCCTTCCGGTCACTTCGGTCATGTCCATCGACGAGATGGCTTGCCGGCTCTTAGGCAGGGAGCAGCCTCTGCTGGCCGCGCTGGAGCTGGCGCGCGAGGTCAAAGCCGCGGTTCGCCGCAAGGCCGGGGCCACCCTTCGCTGCTCGGTTGGCCTGGCGACCAACCGGTACCTGTCCAAAGTCGCCTCCGATATGGAGAAACCGGACGGCCTGGTGGCCCTGACGCCCGACCTGCTGCATGATGCCCTGGCCGCGTTGACGCCCGCGCGACCTGCCGGGCGTGGGTGCGCGCATGGAGAAGCGGCTGCACCAGGCCGGCATCCGCACCATGGAGCAGCTGCTGGCGCTCGATCGGGAGCAGTTGCACGCGGCTTGGGGCGGGATAGGCGGCGAAAAGCTATGGCACTGGCTGCGCGGAGAGGATTTTGGCGACGCGGAGCTGGAGCACGCGAAATCGATTGGCCACTCCCACGTTCTGTCGCCGGAGCTGCGCACGCCGGAGGGCGCCTACGCGGTGGCCAACAAGCTGCTGCACAAAGCCGCGATGCGGCTGCGGAAAGCCCGGCTTTGGGCCTCGAATATGACCCTGACCATTCGTTTCGCGGTGGCCAGCGCGGCCGCCTCTTCCAAACATTCCTCCGGCATTCATCAGCAGCCGTGGGCGCAAAGCTGCCCGCTGCTCGAATGCCAGGACAACCAGACGCTGGTGGAGGGACTGCAGCGCCTGTGGAGTCAAAGCCCGGCCGGCCAGGGCCATCAAGAAGCCGTTTTTCGTGGGCGTTTCCCTGGGCAACCTGGTTCCCGACCACCTGCACACGCTTAGCCTCTTCTCCGGCCTCGAAGAAGAGGGCAAGCGGACGCGGCTGTCGACCACCATGGATCGGGTGAACTACAAATACGGGACCAACACTCTGTGCTTTGCCAGCATGCTGCTGGCGGGTGCGGCGGCGCCCACGCGCATCGCCTTTTCCAGCATTCCGGATCTGTTTTGAGTCTCAGCTTGCCAGCACCTATCGGGGCCGGCTGGCCCCCTCTCCCACCGGGTATCCTGCACCTGGGCCACGCGCGCACCTTCTGGATCGCACAGCAGCGCGCGCTTGCAGCCCGAGGGCACGCTGATCCTGCGCGACGAGGATCTTGATCCCGACCGCTCGCAGCCGCATTTCCGCCAGGCCATGATGGAAGACCTGCGCTGGCTTGGCCTCGAGTGGCAGGAGGGACCGGACGTGGGCGGTCCCTTCGGGCCGTACACGCAAAGCCAGCGGCACGGCCTCTATCGCGACGCCTGGCGCCGGCTGCTGGCCGGGGGCTGGCTCTACCCCTGCCGCTGCTCGCGCAAGGACCTGGCGCTGGCCATGCAGGCCCCGCACGATGACGAAGGGATCTATCCCGGAACCTGCCGCCCGGCCACGATGCCGTCCGGTGGGATCGAAACGCCGTCGGCGCCAACTGGCGTTTTCGCGTGCCCGAGGGAGAGGCTGTCGAGTTCGAGGATGGGCACTTCGGTCCCCAGCGGTTTGTCGCCGGGCAGGACTTTGGCGACTTCCTGGTATGGCGCCGGGACGATCTTCCCTCCTATCAGCTTGCCGTGGTGGTCGATGACGCAGCGATGCAGATCACCGAGGTGGTTCGCGGCGCCGACCTGCTGAAGTCGACGGCGCGCCAGATTCTGCTGGCGCGGGCGCTGGGCGTTCTCCTCGCCCGCCTGGTATCACTGCGATCTGTTGCGTCGATGAGCAGGGGCAGCGGCTCGCCAAACGCCATGACGCGCTGAGCCTGCGCACGCTGCGGGAGCAGGGAAAGCAGCCGGAGGAGCTGCTGTCGGCCTTCCACACAACCGGGTGATTTTCCAGTGCTCTCGATGTACGACAATAAAGTAGCCCTGTGGCTTCAGACTTCGCCCAACTCGTAAAGCAGCAGGCGGACATCGTCCGCATCATCGGCGAATACATCACGCTGAAGAAATCCGGAGCCCAGAACTACGCCGGCCTTTGCCCCTTTCACGGGGAAAAGACGGCGTCCTTTTCCGTGCATGCGGTGCGCCAGTTCTACCATTGTTTCGGCTGCAACGAGTCGGGCGATGTCTTCTCCTTCGTGCAGAAGATTGAGAATGTCGGCTTTACCGAAGCCGTCAAAGTCGTGGCCCAAAAGTGCGGCATCGCTCTGCCCAAGCGGGAATTTTCCTCGCCGGAAGAGGCGCAGGAGAGCCGCCAGCGCGGCAAGCTGCTCGAACTGCACGAGTTGGCCACAGCCTGGTTTGAGGAGCAGTTGCGCTCGGCGGAAGGCGCCCGGGCGCGCGAATACCTTACCAGCCGCGGTTTGACGGCGGAGGCCATCGCCAAGTTCCGCATTGGCTATGCTCCGGATTCGTTCAACGCGCTGCGCGACCGCTTGCAGGGAGCGGCTCCTCCCGATCTTCTGCGGCTTTCCGGCCTGTTTTCTTCCAAAGAGCAGCCGGATGGCTCTGCCGGGCCGCTGTATGCGCGCTTTCGCAAGCGGATCACCTTTCCCATCCACAACGAGTCCGGGCGGGTGATTGCCTTTACCGCGCGGGCGCTCGACAGCGAGGAGAAATCCGGGCCGAAGTATATGAACTCGCCGGAGACCCCGCTCTATTCCAAGGGGCAGGTGCTGTTCAATCTCGATAAGGCGCGGCAGGCAATCCGGCAGCAGGACTTTGCCCTGCTGGTGGAAGGCCAGATGGACTGCATCACCGCCTACATGGCGGGATTCCAGAATGTGCTCGCCACCAGCGGAACGGCATTTACCGAGATGCAGGTCCGGTTGCTCAGCCGCTACACCAAGCGGCTTTTCGTTAACTTCGATCCCGATACCGCCGGCGCCAACGCCGCGGAAAAGTCGATTGCCTTGCTCACCGAAGAGGATTTTGAGGTCAGGGTGGTTACCCTCGAAGGTGGGCTCGATCCCGACCGCTTTATTCGCGAGCGCGGCATCAAGGACTATGTGGCCGCCGTCAAAGCGGCCAAGCGCCATTCGGACTACCTGATTGACCGCGCGATGCAGCTTTTCCCTTCCCGGACGGCCGAGGGCAAGAGCAAGGCCCTCAACTACCTGCTGCCGCACATCCGGCGCATGCCCAACCGCATCGTGCGCGACGAGTTCGCCTCCGACGCCGCCCAGAAGCTGGGCATCGACTCGGCCCTGGTCAGGGAAGAACTGCGCCAGGCGGCGCGCAAACGCCGGGACCAGGTCAACCCCTCCAGCGTGGACAGCCTGAACGAGGCCGAGCGGGTGCTGTTGCGGGCCGCGGCTTCCCCGCCCGGAAGCCGCGTTTTCCTCCGTGTTTCCCAGGCCTTGCACAGACCAGCCCCAGTCGTTCGAAGGGCTTAGCGTGACCCCGATGCTGCGGCTCTTGCGCGACCGCGGGTCGCTCGAGCCTCTGGCCGCGGTGCCCGATCCCGGCCAGCGGGCGCTGCTGGCGCAGGCTTTGCTGCGGGAGTCCGAGCGAGGTGGAGATGGAGCAGGTAGAGGCCGCGCTGGAGTCGCTGAAATATCGCCACCTGGAAGCCTTGCAGCGCCGGGTGCGAGCGGACATCGCCGAGGCCGAGCGGCGCGGCGATTTGGCCCAGCTGGCCGTCTTCATGGCCGAAAAGCTCAAAGTTGACCGCCAGATGCGGGATGGTAGACGTCCGTTAGTCCCCGGGGCGAAACCGAATCAGCGATTCCACATGCTAATTGCGCTAAGCGCACTCAGGCTTGCGCTGCGCGAGAAACCGAATCGGCGGTTTTTACATCTAATGAAAGTAGGCTTTAGCTCGGAGTGGCTAACGGATAGGTCAGGGTGGGGTGTCGTTCTGGGAGCAGCCGAGGGAGCACACTCCATTCCATGATATTCTATAACTCTTTGAAGGACGTGCGTCTACTTGCCCAAACGGTTTATCAACCGTCCGGAATATGCCCTTAGCGGCTCGCATAGCACCCTGTCCTTTCTGAGCACGGACCGATCCGAAAAATAAGGCACGGGATAGGATTTGCTTGGCTATCGAAGACAAGTACGAAGAAGACATTCAGAAACTGATTGATGCAGGTAAGGAAAAAGGCTACTTGACCTACAACGAGGTCAACGACCTGATTCCTGGCGACCTGCATTCACCGGACGATCTCGACGATCTGCTGACCACCATCGGGACCCAGGGCATTGATGTGCTCGAAGGCGGTCCTAAGTTTGGCGCGGATAAGTTCGAGAGCGAGGGTGAGGAGGGCGAGGACGTTGAACTCGACCTTACACCGGGCACACTCGAGAAAACTAATGACCCCGTTCGCATGTACCTGCGCGAAATGGGAACTGTTCCACTGCTGACCAGAGAAGGCGAAGTTGAGATTGCCAAGCGCATTGAGCGCGGGCAGTTGCGGGTACTCAAGGCCATTTCCCGTTCGCCGATCGTCATTCGCGAGATCGTCGCCCTGGGCGAGGACCTCAAGCGTGGCGTGCGCAACATCAAGGAAGTGGTGATCTTCGACGAAGAAGAGATCACCGAAGAGATTCTGCAGGCGCGCATCCGGGTAACCATCGGCCGCGTCGACACTCTGCTCAAGCACCAGAAGAAAGCGTCTCTGCTCTTCGAAAAGCTGGAGACGATCAACCCCAAGGCGAAGGCCAGGGAACATCGCAAGACGCGATGGATGATGAACCGCGAGCGGGTAGAAGTCTCGCGCATTGTCCGTGAACTGAAGTACACCAACGCGGAACGCAAGCGGCTGCTGGACAAGGTCAACAAGACCGTCGACGCCATGCGCATGCTCGAGCGGCAGATCAAGTCGCTCGAACAGAAGCACGACCAGTCGAAGAGCGAAGAGCTGCGCAAGGAGTATCGCCGCCAGCAGAAGAACTGCAAGACCGACCTGGAAAAGCTGGAGCAGGAGGCCGGCGTCTCCATCGCCGAGCTCAAGCGCACCCAGCGCGAGATGATCCAGGGCGACATGGACGCCGAGCAGGCCAAGCGCGAGCTGATCGAGGCTAACCTGCGCCTGGTGGTTTCGATCGCCAAGAAGTACACCAACCGCGGTCTGCAATTCCTCGATCTGATCCAGGAAGGCAACATCGGTTTGATGAAGGCGGTCGATAAATTCGAGTACCGTCGTGGTTACAAGTTCTCCACCTATGCGACCTGGTGGATTCGCCAGGCGATTACCCGCGCCATTGCCGATCAGGCCCGGACGATCCGTATTCCGGTGCACATGATCGAGACCATCAACAAGCTGATTCGCACTTCGCGGCAGTTGGTGCAGGAGCTGGGCCGCGAGCCCACTTCCGAGGAGATCGCCCGCCGGATGGACATCCCGGTGGCCAAGGTTCGCAAGGTGCTCAAGATCGCACAGGAACCGATCTCGCTCGAAACTCCGATCGGCGAGGAAGAAGATTCTCACCTTGGCGACTTCATCGAAGATCGCCAGGCGGTTTCGCCTTCCGAAGCGGTGATCAGCGTCAACCTGAAGGAATATACCTCGCAGGTGCTGCGTACCTTGACTCCGCGCGAAGAGCGTGTGATCAAGATGCGCTTCGGCCTGGAGGATGGCTCCGAGCACACGCTGGAAGAAGTGGGTCAGAGCTTCCAGGTAACCCGCGAACGTATCCGGCAGATCGAAGCCAAGGCGCTGCGCAAGCTGCGGCATCCTTCACGCTCACGCAAGCTAAAGGCCTTCGTCGAAGGCGTCCGCGAATAACGCGGATGGAATAGCGCCATAGATGACACGCCTGCTCTCATGGGGAGCAGGCGATTTTCGTTGCGTCGTTCCTCTTCTCTATTTATCTAACAACTGACGCTACCCATTCAGGAGTGATCCCGTGCCCCCGACCTCGCCCGAAGCCATCGAGAAATTGAAGCATGCGCCCGATGTAGCCGGCGTGGACGATCTGATCCGCCGCCGCTGGAGTCCCCGCGCCTTTGCCGACAAGGAAGTACCCGCGGCAGAGCTCAAGAAGCTTTTTGAAGCAGCGCGCTGGGCCGCCTCCTCCTCGAATGAGCAACCCTGGCGGTTTCTGGTAGGCCGGCGAGGCGACGAAACCTATCAGAAGATCTTCGATGCGCTGGTTGAGTTCAACCAGTCGTGGGCCAAGAGCGCGCCGGTGCTGGTGCTCTCCGTGGCTAAGAAGACCTTCACCGGCAAAGGGCACGCCCGAATCGCCATGGCTTGCACGACACCGGCGCGGCCACAGCGACATCTGGCCCTGCAGGCAACCGCGGACGGGCTGCACACCCATTCCATGGCGGGCTTTGATCCGCGAACAGGTGCGGGCATCGTTTGCCATTCCCTCTGACTATGAAATCGGCGCGGTCACGGCGATCGGATACTTTGGCGACCCGGCCAGCTTGCCCGAGCACCTGCACAAGATGGAAGTATCTCCGCGCCAGCGGAAGCCTCTGGAGGAATTCGTGTTCTCCGACTGGGAGAAGCCGGCGCAACTTCTGAAGCGCGCCATGAGAAAGATCCTGCTCTTCGTCAACCCGGTGCTGCAGCAAACAGCGAGCACGGCGCAGAGATATTGCTCGCGTTCGCAAGTATCTTCCGCGAGGCGGGCGCCGCGGTCGATGTTATGGAGACAGGCGAAAACCGCGCAGCCGGACCCAAGGCAAAGCGGGCAGTAGCAGAAGGCTACGACGCCATTGTTGTCTGTGGCGGCGACGGCACAATCTTTGATGTGATCCAGGGAATCGCCGGCTCGGCCGTACCGCTGGGCATCATTCCCTTTGGCACCGGCAATGTGCTGGCGCAAAATCTCAAAGTCCCCAAGGATCCGGTTGCCGCCGCGCGTTGGATTCTACGCAGCCGTCCCATCTCCGGTGCCCCTGGGCAAGATCACCTGCTGCACTCCTGAAGGCCGGCAAAGCTGGCTGTTCGCCATGGCCGCCGGCATGGGCATGCATGCCGCCCTGATGTCCGAGGCGCGGCGTTCGGGCAAGAGCAGTAGCCGGGCGGGCAGCCTATTTCGCTGCCGGGGGCAGGTTGCTGCTCAACCATCCGGTGCAACCCTTCGACATTGCGATCACGACCACCAGCGGGTCTGTCATCCGACGAACAGGTATGCGAGGCGGTCGCGCGTGCGCGTGGCGGAGTTGAACCGGTGGCGGCCGGGCGGCGGGCTGCACTTTCCCTTCCTCCGGCTTGGCCACGGTTGCGGGTTATTCGCGCTCCCGCCTGGCGCGGGCCACCTACGAGGCCCTCTTTCGTTCCGGCGGTGCGCGCGATCGTGCGCAGGCGGAAGATGCCGCGGCAAATTATCAGGACGTGGTGCGTGTGGTCTGCCGCCCGACTCCCGATCAGGATTACAAGCCGCCGATCGCGGTCCAAGCGGACGGAGAAGTACTCGGCGCCTCCTGCGCAGACATCGAAATGGCCGGCCTGGACGTGCTTCTGTTGTCAGCAGAACGAATTCTGTAACCGCTGACAGAACGCTGAGTTCTCGTAGCTGTTTAAGGACGTGATGCTCACCCGTTTGCATCGCCGAAGCGTACGAGTGGAGCCGAATAAGATGGGGCAACCCACCAGTTTGACTCCTGAGAAATTTGTCATCCGACCGAACGCAGCGTAGTGGAGCGGATGGAAGAGTGGGGCACCACCAGTGATCCTGACATTGTCATCCGCCGAACGCAGTAGTGGAGTCTGCAGTTTCCATTCGACGCAACCTTACCTGCTGAACAATCACCCTTGCATCCCTATGGCTACGCTTGTCGAATCAAGAAAGGTCCGCGGACGCAATCCCTCGGCTGCGCTCGTGACAGGGACGGCCTTCCATAGAGGCGATTGCTGGACAGACGTTTTACTCCGGGTGGGCCGCAGCCCTGACCACTCTGGCCGGTGCAACTTATCTCGTGCACTCCAGATTTCATGAACCCACTAAAAATTAAACAGCGCCTGAAAATTGAAATCCCGCACCGCGGAGCCGTGGGAGAAAAACCCGGTCGCCAGCTGATTCGACTTGCCGAAAAAAGGAGAGTCGGTCGTGCCGTCCGGCGGCCCGCCCAGGGTTCCATTCGGCGGCGCGAGATTCACCACGTTGAAGATATTGTGGGCAAAGGCGCTCAACGTAATGCTGTAACGGCGATCCACGCGCGTAGTTCTGGCCGCGAGGGCCGCCCCAGTTCCACCCAACCCCATCCCCGGCATACCGCGCCCTCCTGCCGCCTCCCGGCCCGCCACCACCGCCCGCGATCGCCCCCTTGCCTTCTTCCACCCGGGGGCCAACGCCAAAGCTCTTGGCCACGCGCATATTCATCGCAAACTGAACCGGGCCATTCCCATAATTGATCGGGATGATCTTCGAGCCGGCCGGAGGAGTGGCGCTGATATCGAAATTCCCGTACTTGGTCGTATCCACATTGGCCGGATTGGAAGCCGAGGAGGCAAAGACCGGCCGGTCGTTGAAGAACGAATCCCCATTGTTGTCCTGGCTCAGCTGGATATTGAAAGGCGCACCCGAAGCAGCGCTGAGAAAAGGACTGATCCTGAACCCGTAGGGAGCCGAGTAATTGGCAAAGGCAAAGACACGATTGCGGACGTCGAAGAACTGGCGGCCATAATCCTGCATGATGTCGTACTGATTGGACGGATGGTAGCCGGGCCCGCCCGTATCGCTATTGGCCTTGCTGTAAATGTAAAAGCCGGTAAACGTAAGCTTGCCGGCCGTAAGCCACATTCAGGTTCAGGAAGATCTGGTTCTCTTTGAAGACCGCCAGCGAATCGTACTCGTAGATGTTGCATGGCGTACCCGGCGCCGCACCGATCGGGTTGGTGGGGCACAAGCCCAAAGCCGGCCGGGTACCGTCGGGCAGCGGGGCATCGATGTTGCGCGACAGCAGTTGGTGTATGCCGCGGGAATAAAGATACGTCGCCGAGACACTTACGCTCTTATTCACCTGGTGCTCGATGCCGGTCCCGGTTTCTATGGTGGCGGGCGCATTCAGGCCGGGCTGCGTGCGATAGTAGGTCGGCAGCGCCGGAGACTCTTCTGTCGTGCTGTCCGGAGGCGTTCCATTGGGGTTGGACTGGATGGTCTGCACCTGGCCCTGTTGATTGAGGTTGTAGCGGTTGGTGTTGAGCAGCAGGTCATAGGTGAATCGGTTGATAGAAAATTCCATAGCCGGCGCGCAACACTGTCTTGGGCGGCTTTCCCCCTCCGCCAATGCCATAGGAAAGCGCGACGCGAGGAGCAAAATTGATTTTGTTGGGAATGTGGTTTTGCGTCTCGAAGCGCAGCCCATAGCTGAGGGTGAAGTTGGGCCGCACCTTCCAGTCGTCCTCTGCATAAAGGCCCAGGTCGGTTACGCTGGCGCTTCTGGGTGGGAGTTCCGGTGGTGATGGAGAACTGGCTGGGCTTGTCTGCCAGGTAGTCATTCAGATTCGAATAGGTGTACGTTCCCTCAAAGTTCGCATTGGAATAATTCGTGTCCTGGATGTTGCGCAGCCGGCCGCCGAAGCGAATGTAGTGCTTGGCAAGCGCCAGGGAAGCGTAATTCTGAAACTCGTATTGGTTCTGCGGTATCGCGGACCGTACCCAGGGGGCTGCCGCCTCCTTCAAAATTCTGCAGAACATTGATGGCCGGAGCAACCAGCTGCGGGTGTCTGGTTGTTTGTATCGCGAACGTATTGGAAACGAGTATTGTTGACGAACTTCGCTCCGTAGACCTGGCTGTCGCTGATCTGAATCCTGTTTTCGACTTCGTTCGTGTTGTAGGCCTGGCTAGGCAGCACGAACGGACTGCTGCCCAATCCGCTGTTGTTCCGGGTGTCCTGGTAGTAGCTATAACGAACCGTTAAGGTCTGGTTCGGCGTCAATTGGTAGTCGATGCGTGGACTGATGTTGGTGCGCGTCTGCGGGTAAGGGACGGCCAGATTGCACAGCGTGCCGGTGGTGTCCACGACGGCGCCGCTTTCCGGGCCGCAGGTAGCAGGATCGGGCACGTACGGCACATTGGCGTTGACGATGCTGTTGTCCTGGATGTTCCGCCGGTCGAAGTTGAAGAAGAAAGAAGCCTTCTTGCCCAGCGGCGCCGCTTACGTTGCCGTCGTATTGCAGCGTATGGTAGGGCGGCTGATTCGAGCGCGAAGGGATTGGAGGTGTTAAAGGCCGAAGCACTGGCATTCATGAACAGCTGACCGTGCAGTTTGTCGGTGCCCGGCTTGGTCAATATCTCGACCCGGCCATAACCCGGCGTGTCATATTGGGCGGAGAAGGGATTCTGGTTGATGATGATGGCGCGGATCGCCGACTTGGGCGGCAGCTGGCCGCCGGTGAACCCATCGATGTAGATCTGGCCCCCGCTGGGACCCGCGGCAGGACCCGCCAGCGCAGTAAGTTCGTTCGATAATTCGTCAGGATCGTCAGAAAGAGCATCCAGATCCTTGCCCGTCAGCACCACGGCGCTCACATTGCTGTCTGGATCCACGCTCACGCCCGGAGTATCGCCGGTGACCTGCACCTGCTGCTGCTCCATTTGAATCGAAAGCGAAACATTCAGGTGCTGGGTTTGCCCGGCCGCAATCCGCACGGGCGGAGAAGTGAACGTGGAGAATCCGGTGGCTTGCACCGTGACCGTGTATTGGCCGGGCGCCAGGCCGGAGATTGCGTATTGGCCAGTGGCATCCGACGTGCCCGTGCGGCTCACCCCGGCAGCCGATGTCACGGTAAGCGAAGCCTGGGGAATGACCGCCCCGCTGGGGTCCGCCACCTGGCCGCGGAGTGTTCCACGTCTGGCTGTTTGCGCCAAGGCATGTTGTAAGGTTTATCCCCGCAAAAAAGAACAGAGTCGTCAGGCAGAGAGCGAGGAATCGGTTCAAGAGTTCTCCTCAGATGCAAGTTCAGTAGTTCGGAGTCGTTGAGACTGCTTCGCTGGCTGGTTGAGCGCAGCCTTGGGCATAGCATTCGTTTCTGCGGCATTACGTTAGTGCTCTACTGCGGTGCTTCCCCGCCGCCCCCGCCGCCCTCCACCGCCGCCACCGCCCAGATTCCAGGCGGAAGAAAGCATGGCTTGGCTTCCGCTGGTGGAGGCCTGCAGCATGGGCTCGACGCCGGCGACGACCGTGATGGCGGTCGCGGATTCAGGAGATTGGCCCTCGGTTGCGACCACGATGACCATGTTGCCTTTCTGCAGATCCTTCAACGTGACCGACGGCGCGCGCGCCAGCATCTGTTGAAAATCAGGGCCGGAGCCACGGCCCTGGACCGCCGCCAGGCCGATCCGCGCCAGCAGCTCCTGAGGCCGGACCACCCGGGCCGCCCGGGCCCTGGCGAGGAACCGGCTGCGCGGCGCTGCGGAGACCCGTCCGGCCGCTTGCGCTCCCCCGCCGTTCATGCGCGCGGCCAGCCGCTGGGCCACAGCGGGGTCCAGCTTTTTCACTTCACTGTCAGGCGTAACGGAAATGACCACCGGCTTCTTGGTAGCCGTATCGTTCACCGTGATCGTAGACGCAGCCGCGTTTACCGCCTGGATGGGGCCGGCGAGATTGCGGAAGCTTCCGCTGACAATCTCCTCCGCCTCCAGCGTCGCCCCGTCGGCACTTCTGGAACCGCGGGCGCGGAGCTGATCGCCAGGCTTGATCTGGTCGAGTGTACTCTTGACTGCCTGGTCGAACCTGACCGAGCCCGGAGCATAGCGGCGAATGATGGTGGTGGGCGAGGCGTGAATCACCAGTCGTCCGGGTGCCGCCGGCTCCGCTGGAGATGGTCACGGTTCCTGCTGCCGGATCGACCGACTTAACCAGGCCCCCCGTGCCGCGCTTCTGCCAGTCTTCCCGCTCCTGTTCCTGCTTCTGCGCGATGTCAGCGCCCTTAATGGCAACCAGCATGGTGGCAGCCAGTGACTTGCCATCCGCGTTGGCAGAACCGCGCGCCATGACTCGATCCCCCGCCTGCAGATCGGCCAGGCTGAACGGGCTGGCCCCGGCAAGGGTCTTCTGTCCCGGTTCGATGCGCAGCAGGCGGGCGTTCTCCTCCACCGTCACCTGCATGGTGGCCCCGGCATCGTTCTTGACCGTAATCGTGTTGCCGCTCAGGGTCTGGACGGTACCCAGGAAGGTCACCGGCTTGGCGGCCGGCGCAGCCGCATCCTGTGCCGCGGCCGCGATCGGCAGCAAGCCCGCAACGGCGAATATCGCTGCGCAAAGAATCAACCGCGGAATCCTGGTTCGTTCAGCTTTCGCGTCTTTATTCCTGGCATCGTTCGCCTCGCCTAACGCTCTTTCCGTTGCTTTATTTTATTCGCTGCCAAAGCCGGGCCCACTCAGGTGAACAACCCCTTACTGGGGCGCTCACGCCGCCAACTGGAACTCGCGACGGCCACTGCAGGCTGGTGTTTGGCTGGCTGGTTTTCACCCGGATCGGCTGCAGCCCGGGCTTCGCTGTAGAGACGAAGCTCAACTCATATTGGTTCTGCAGTTTGCGCTGAATGTCGGAGAGAAAGGGCGCGAAGGATACCGGGTTGCCAAAGCCCTCCAGGTAGACCTTGCCGCCAGTCGCGCCCGAAACCTGGGTCAGGTAGTTCTGCCCTCCATCCGTCACCAGCGCACTCCGGTCGAAGCGTCCCGCGCCCCGATAGTAGATGGAATAGACGATCACGCCGGCTTTTTGCGCGTCGCTGGTGGCCGCCTGCACGTAAGGATTTTCGGGATCGAAGCGTCCGCCGGAGTAGCGGTCGACGCCATCGGTGACCATGATCACCTCCCGGCGAACGTTGCTATCGCCGCCCGGCCAGTGCTTGACCAGATCCGAGAGGCAGAAATAAGGGCTTCCATTACTGCCCGCCGTCCCCGAAGGCAGGCGGAGAGACTTGGCCGCCTGCGCGTGGTCGCTGGTGAAGTTTTGCACCAGGTTCGGCGCCCCATTGCGCATATAGCCAATCGCTACCTGCGCGGTGGGAGGCAGCCCAGTCACAAAGCTTCTGATGTCGTTCAATTGCAGACCCAGGTTGCCGCGGGAAGAATCGTCCAACAGCACCACCAGTTGCAGGCCGGAGCGCGCGCCGCGCAGCGGAACCCAACCGGCCACTTCCTGAAGCTTGCGATTCTCGATAAACGCTGATGCTCTGCCGGGGAACAGTGGTCACGTCTTCTGCCGATTTTGAGTTCACCGTGACCATGGCACGAGCGGTGGAAGTCTCCTGCGCCGATAGGGGCGGCAGGGCGCCCAGCAAAGCAAAGCAAACTCCCATCACGACGCGATGAGCGCTTCGACGATCCCTTTGCAACGTACCTGTCTTCATAATCCTTTAACCCTGGTTTCTGCTCATTGCTCTCGAGGCTTGCCGAGCACGCACCTATATGACGGCAGCCGGGGCTGAAAGGTTCGACCGAGGCGCAAGAATACTTCGCATTGCGACGTTCCAGCAGCGCTATGATGCTTTTGCCGGATGGGCGCTCTGCTATCCTCAGCATAGAACTGTAATGGTTACTTCGGGTCCGTGCCGCTAGCTCGACGTAATCTTAGTTGATACAGTCTGGCCTGTAGTCAACCAGCAACGGGAGAAATGCTCTGAGATGACCGATCTTAAGGTTATGGAGCCTCCAGTCGCGGTCCAGGCGGAGCGCCCGCTCTGCGTCGACCTGGACGGGACGCTGGTCAAGTCGGACACTTTCGTCGACTCGCTGATGGTCCTCGCCCGTCGCCATCCCGCTGGCTTTTTTGCGCACCCCGTTGTGGGCCATCAAGGGAAAGGCACATCTCAAGTCGCAGGTGGCCTCCATGGTCGCTCTCGATGTTGCCCACCTGCCCTACAACCGTCCCCTGCTGGACTATCTGAGAGACGAGCACGCGGCTGGCCGCAAGCTCTACCTGGCCACCGGGGCCGACCGCGTCCTGGCGCGGAGTGTCGCAGCCCACCTGGGCATCTTTGAAGACGTAATGGCCAGCGATGGCGCAGTGAACCTGACCGGAAACAACAAGCTGCAGCATCTGGAGCAACGGTTTGCGGCCGACGGCTTCGACTACATCGGCAATGCACTTCCCGATTTGCCGCTGCTGCAAGAGCGCCCAGCAGGCGATGGTCGCCAATCCTGACCTCAGGTTGAACAGCGCTCTGAAGAGCCGGAATATCACCGTGAGCAGGAAGTTCCTCGACCGCTCGCGCGCTCCCTGTTGCCTTGGCGAAAGCCCTCCGGGTGCATCAATGGGCAAAGAATCTGCTCGTCTTTCTGCCCTTGCTGCTGGCCCATTCCTTCCGTGCTAGCGCCGGTGTTGACCGCGGTCGCCGCCTTCTTCTGCTTCAGCCTTACCGCTTCGGCGACCTACATTTTCAATGACCTGCTCGACCTGGAGGCAGGACCGGGTGCACCTGAACAAGCGCAAGCGAGCCTTTGCCGCAGGCGATCTTTCCGTGACTGCCGGGCTTGCCATCTCGCTTTCTGCTCGCGGCGCTCGCCCTGATCACGGCCGCTTACTTGCCACGAACGTTCCTGGTCTACCTGCTGCTCTATCTTGTGACCACGCTGGCCTATTCCCTTGCGCTCAAACGCATCGTTCTGGTGGATGTCGTCATCCTGTCGAGCCTGTACACCATCCGCATGTTGGCCGGCGCCGCGGCCACGCGCACGATCCATCTCTCCCTGGCTTGCTGCTTTCTCGATCTTTCTTTTTTCTCAGCCTGGCGATGGTCAAGCGGTTCAGCGAATTGCAGAATCTGCATGCACGCGGTGTGAACCCGACCAACGGAAGAGGCTATCTCTTAAGCGACATTGAGCAGTTGCGCAGCTTCGGCACTTCCAGCGCCTATGCCTCGATCGTGATCTTCGCGCTCTATATAAACGGGCACGACGTGGCGGCGCTCTATCACCACCCCAACCGCATGTGGCTGATTACCCCGCTGATGATCCTGTGGCTCAGCCGGGTTTGGCTGCTGGCCTCGCGCGGCTTGCTGGATGAAGATCCGGTGGTCTTTGCTCTTACCGACCGCATGAGTCTGCTGCTTGGTTTAGGGGTAGCTGCTCATTGCCTACTCGGCGCTCTAGAACTCTCTGAAGGAAAGTAGCTTGTCGTGAACTGCTCGAGAAAGATAACTGACCTATGTCCCCTCGCCAGGACCGGCCGCAGTTTGAATCCTGGGGCCGCTATCCAAGGCTCTCCGCTGAAGTCCGCCCCCTTTTCTGGAAAGAAGATTTTCCTCCCGCCCATGCCTCCGGCACAAAAATGCTGGCGGTGGGCATGGGACGCAGTTACGGCGACGTTTGCCTGCTGCAGAATGGAACCCTGCTGCGGACGCCGAACCTCGATCGCCTGATCTCGTTCGATGCCCAAACCGGCCTGTTGCGCTGCGAAGCCGGAGTGACGCTGGCGGAGATTCTTGACTTCGCCGTGCCGCGCGGCTGGTTCTTGCCGGTGAGCCCGGGCACGAAATACGTAACCGTCGGTGGAGCCATTGCCAACGACATTCACGGCAAGAACCACCATGTCGCGGGCACCTTCGGCCTGCACACGCCATGCTTCGAGCTGGTACGGTCCGACGGGACGCAGATGGTGTGCAGCGCAACGCGAGAATCCTGAGTGGTACGCCGCTACCATCGGCGGCATGGGATTGACCGGCCTGATCAGTTGGGCTGAGGTGCAGATGCGCCCGATCGTTTCCCGGCGCATCCGCTATCAATCCACCCAGTTCGTCGGGCTGGAGGAGTTTGTCGCGCTCTCCCAAGCGAGTACGCACACGGAATACTCCGTGGCGTGGATCGATTGCGTCGCCCAGGGCCGCAACTTTGCCCGTGGCATCTTCATGCAGGGCGAGCACGACGAAAATCCCGGGTCCACTGACGCCTTTGGCCAAGCCAAAGTTGCGCTGCCCTTCGACCTGCCGGCCTTTGCCCTCAACCGCTCTTCCGTGGGCGCCTTCAACACCCTCTACTACCACAAGCAGATGAGCAAACAACGAACTGGGCTGATCGATTACGAGCCCTTCTTCTACCCTCTGGACCGCATCCTGCAATGGAATCGGCTGTATGGCAAGCAAGGCCTGCTCCAGTTCCAATGCGTTCTGCCGTGGGAAAGCGATACCATGGGCATGATCCAGCTGTTGAAGGCGATTACCGCATCCGGGCTGGCTTCTTTTCTTGCCGTCATCAAGGTCTTCGGCGATGCGGTTTCTCCCGGGATGATGTCGTTTCCCATGCCCGGCATCACCCTGGCGCTGGATTTTCCCATCCGGCGGGAGGTGAGTTTCGACCTGCTGGATAGGCTAGCCGACATCACGGCCGAGTTCGGCGGCCGGATGTATCCGGCCAAAGATGCGTGCATGAGCGCGGCGCACTTCCAGCAGTTCTATCCCCAGTGGGAGCAGTGGGCCGCCTACATCGATCCCGCGTTCAGCTCCAGCTTCTGGCAGCGGGTAACCGGCCTTGACTAAACGCGATCCTCTGTTTCCCCTCCCGGGTGCTGGTGTTGGGAGCGACCTCGAGCATCGCCATCGCCACCATGCGGCGGCTCGCGGCGCAGAACACGCGTTTCATGCTGGTGGCCAGGAACAGCAGACCGGCTGACCGCCGTAGCCCAGGACCTGCTGACCCGCGGCGCGCTCGCGGTCGATACCTGGGTCATGGATCTGGATGACACCGCGGCCCACCCGGAGATGCTGGCGACCGCGGCGGAGCGGCTGGGCAGGATCGATCTGGCCCTGATCGCACACGGGGTGCTGGGCGACCAGCAGGCTGCGGAAGCGGATTTCGAGGTCGCCGCGGCCATTCTGCATACCAATTTCATCTCCACCGTTTCCCTGCTGACCTGGCTGGGAAATTACTTTCAGGCCCAGCGTGGGGGCACGCTGGCGGTCATTTCCTCGGTAGCCGGCGACCGCGGCCGCAAGAGCAATTATGTCTACGGCGCTTCCAAAGGCGCGCTCAACATCTTTCTGGAAGGACTGCGCAACCGCATCGACCGCGATGGAGTGCAGGTGCTGACCATCAAACCTGGTTTCGTGGCCACGCCGATGACCGCGCATGTGCCGCACAACGCGCTCTTTGCCTCGCCCGACCAGGTTGCCCGCGGCATATTGAAAGCGATTGAGCGCCGGCGCGATGTTGCCTACGTGCCCTGGTTCTGGGCCTGGATCATGCTGCTGGTGCGCGCCATCCCAGGTTCTCGCTTCAAGAAGATGAACATGTAGCCTGCGGCGTCTTCCGGAGCGTCCTCATTCGAATCCTGAATCGTAAAACAGTCGCCTTGCGGCTCAGGAGATGTTGCCGTGGATTTGCAGCTCACAGGAAAGACAGCGCTGGTCAGCGGATCGACCGCCGGCATCGGCCTCGCCATCGCGAGCGGACTCGCTCAGGAAGGCGCAACGGTTTATGTCAACGGCCGCACCGAAGCCAGGGTGCAGCAGGCCGTGGAGCAGGTGCAGGCGTTGAAGGCGCAGGTGAAACAATCGCAGGGCACGGTCGAGGGGATCACCGCCGACCTGGGAACTGTGGAGGGCTGTGTCGAGCTCTTTAGCCAGCTACCCAACGTGGACATTCTGGTCAATAATCTCGGCATCTTCGAAGCCAAGCTTTTTGCCCAGATCTCCGATGAAGACTGGCGCCGCTTCTTCGAGGTAAATGTGCTGAGCGGCGTGCGCTTGTCGCGCCAGTATCTGCCCGGCATGCTGAAGAATAACTGGGGCCGCATCTTGTTTATCTCCAGCGAGTCAGCGGTTCAAATCCCGGTGGAGATGATCCACTACGGCATGACGAAGACCGCCCAGCTTGCGGTCGCCCGAGGTCTGGCTGAGTCGGTTGCGGGAAGCGGGGTTACGGTCAACAGTATTCTGGCGGGTCCAACTCGCTCGGAGGGTGTTTCCGGCTTTGTCGGCGGTCTGGCCGCGCAGAAGGGTGTCAGCGAAGCGCAGGTGGAGAAGGAATTCTTTGAGACGGTCCGGCCCTCTTCACTGATCAAGCGTTTTGCCACCACGGAAGAAGTAGCGTCGCTGGTGGTCTACATGGCGAGCGAGCGATCCTCGGCGACCACTGGCGCTGCGCTTCGGGTGGATGGCGGCGTCGTGCGCTCCATTCTCTAGCTGGTCGACGAGCAACCAGTCCCACTTCCCTGGACTATCGACCGTAGTTAGAGACAAAGCCGGCTAGGTGGCCTTGAACACCAGGGATGCCGAGTTGATGCAGTAGCGCAGACCCGTCGGCGGCGGCCCGTCGTTAAAAACGTGACCCAGGTGCGCATCACATCGGTTGCAGGCTACCGCGGTCCGCACGCCCCAACTCGTGTCTTCTATTTCCACAATGTTTTCCTTGGCGATCGGCTGCCAGAAGCTCGGCCAGCCGGTACCGGAATCGAACTTGGTCTGCGACGAAAACAGCGCCGTGTCACAGCAGATGCAGCGAAAGATTCCTCGCTGGTGCAGGTTCCAGTAAGAGCCGGTATAGGCCATCTCGGTATCGGCCCTGCGGGCTATGTCGAAGGCGTTGGCCGAAAGCTGTCGTTTCCACTCCGCGTCGCTCTTGACGATCTTCGGCACCCGGACCGTGCCCGTGGCCACGCCAGCGGAAGAAAATTCGGCAATCGCAACCTCGGGGGCAGGCCCGCTTTGCGACGAGGCTGCCGGTGGCGAGGGCGCAGGATGCAGAGACCACGCGGCAATGGCCGCCGCCGCCATGCCCCCGCTCAGCAGGAAGGCGCGGCGCGTCACTTTTTGCCGGGCGGCATCGTAGTTGAGGTCTGAGTCGAACATCGGTTCACCTCGTGTTCGACTCACAACCAAGCCGGAGAGTTACAGCCTGCTAAGCGTCGAGTTGCTTGGTCACCAATTCATTCAGCAGCGCAGGGTTGGCCTGCCCTTTCGACAAGCGCATCACCTGGCCCACGAAAAAAGCGGCTACCGTCTTCTTGCCGGCGCGATACTGCTCCAGCTGCTTGGGATTGGCCGCAATCACTTCCTGAATCAGCTTTTCCAGCGCCGCGGGATCGCTGATCTGCTGCGGCTTCTCGCGCTCGTACACGGCGCCAAAGTCTTCGCCATTTTCAAAAGCCGTGTCGAAGAGCCCCTTGAGCTGCTTGCTGGAAAGCTCTCCACCCTCGGCCAGATCCGCCGCCTGCACCAATCCCTGCATGGTGATCGGAGACTGTTCCAGATCCAGGCCCTTGGCCTTGAGACGGCCCATCAATTCGCTCTGGATCAGGTTGGCGACACGCCGCGGGCTTCGCGCCTGCCTCGCCGCCGTCTCGAACTGGTCGGCAAAGGCGCGCGTGGCGGTCAGTGTCTGGGCATCCTGCATGGTGATCTCGTACTCGGCGATCATGCGCTTGCGGCGCGCCTCCGGCAGCTCGGGCATGCGGCTCGACCAGAATCGCCTTCCACTCCCCGGAAACCAGCAGCGGCGGCAAATCCGGCTCGGGAAAATAGCGGTAGTCGTGCGCCTGCTCCTTGGAGCGCATGGAGTAGGTGCGCCCCTCGTTCGCGTTCCACAGCCGCGTCTCCTGGGTCACCCGGCCGCCGCTCTCGATCAGCTCCACCTGGCGCTCGATCTCATACTCCAGCGCGGAGCGAATAAAGCGGAAGCTGTTCACGTTCTTGACCTCGGCCTTGGTTCCGAATTGCTTCTGCCCGCGCGGCCTTACGCTCACATTGGCATCGCAGCGCAGCGAGCCTTCTTCCATGTTGCAGTCGCTCACGCCGGTGTAGAGCAGGATCTCTTTGAGGCGGGTCAAATACTCGTAAGCCTCATCGGGCGTTCGCAGATCGGGCTCACTCACAATCTCAATCAGCGGCGTTCCGCATCGGTTCAGATCCACATAGGTCTTGGTCGCGGAGTCGGGAAAGCCGTCGTGCATGCTCTTGCCCGCATCCTCTTCCATATGCAGCCGGGTAATGCCGATGCGCTTGGTCACGCTGTGGCCGGAGCCATCGAGCGCGGGAACATCGATCCATCCGTGCTCCGCCAGCGGCTTGTCGAACTGCGAAATCTGGTAGCCCTTGGGCAAGTCAGGATAGAAGTAGTTCTTGCGCGCGAAGACCGACTGCTCGCGCACTTCACAGTTGATCGCCGTCGCGGCCAGCACAGCGAATTCCACTGCGCGCTGGTTCAGCACCGGCAAGGCGCCCGGCAAGCCAAGGCAGGCGGGGCAAATATGCGTATTCGGTTCACCGCCGAATTTATTTGCGCAGCCGCAAAAGGCCTTGGTATTGGTCAGCAGCTGTACGTGGACCTCGAGCCCGATGACCGGCTCATACCGGTCCAGCACTTCAGGCGAAACGCTCGTCGCAGTGACCGTCATTACTTTCGATTCTAGCAACGCCGGGGCCTCAAACGGCAGCGTTTTGCTCATCCAATTTTTGCTCCGCAGCCACTTCCGGCCGCACGCAGAGGAAAGGGTAGTAAGATTCTGAGGCAACTCGTGCGCCTGGAGAATCCCCGCAAGTGATCGACATCCGTCAGGAAGTAACCGCGGTCATTGAGGCCACCGTCCTGGTCGTGGCCGCCCTCTTCCCCATCGTCAATCCCTTGGGCAGCGCCGCCATCTTCGTCAATCTGGTCGGGCCGGTCGCGTCCACCACCCAGCGCTTGCTGGCGCAGAAAATCGCGCATCTACAGTTTCTTTCTGCTGCTCTGCTCCCTGCTGTGGGGAGTGCATGTACTCGCATTCTTCGGCATCTCGATCTATGCCGTACAGATCGGCGGAGGCCTGGTGGTCGCCGCTACCGGATGGTCTCTGCTCAACCAGGACACCGGACGAGCGAAAACCGCCGCCACCCGCGGAAGACCAGATCCTTGAAAACGCGTTCTATCCCTTTACTCTGCCGATCACGGTGGGCCCGGGTTCTATCTCTGTTGCCATTACCCTCGGAGCGCATCTGCCTCCTGAGCTGCACGAGCCTTCCTCTGTTCTCGCCCCGGGTTCTGATCGCCGCCATCGGCGGTATCACGTTGATCTGCGTCATTATCTACGTGTGCTATCTCTATGCCAGAAAGGCCGAGCAGCTTCTCGGCAGGTCGGGAACGTCGATGGTGATGCGTCTTTCTTCCTTCATCCTACTCTGCATCGGCGTGCAAATTATCTCCACCGGCATCAAGGCATACCTTCAAACACTAGGTAAATTCTAGCAGTCTTGTGTAGAAATTACGAACCAATCGCATATCTGACACGGTCGTTGTTTCAGATGGGGTTGAAGGTTGTGCTGATGGATGTAATTTCTTCCCAGGTACGCCGGGAAAGGTATGAAAAAAACTCACGCGGAAACCTTCTCCTGGCACAAATCCCCGGGTGCGCCATAAAGAAAACGTGAGACAGTGATATCGGTGGATCCCTACCCATATCAGCTTCCCGCGAGTTGCCGCAGCACATACTGCAGGATGCCGCCGTTCTCGTAGTAGAGAATCTCCTGCGGCGTGTCGATGCGCACCGTTGCCTTGAACTTGCCGTGCAACCCCCGCCGCATCCGTCGTCTTGACCGTCAGCGTGCGGCCCTGGGCAAACTTCTGCTCCAGCATCTGGCGAATCCCCTCCAGGTCGAATACCTCTTCGCCGGTGAGCCCGAGCGACTCCGCACTTTGACCGTCTCTCAAACTGCAACGGCAGAATGCCCATGCCCACCAGGTTGGAGCGGTGGATGCGCTCGTAACTCTGCGCGATGACCGCCCGCACACCCAGCAGGCGCGGTCCCTTGGCCGCCCAGTCGCGCGAGGAGCCGGAGCCGTATTCCTTGCCGGCAAGAATCACCAGGGGAGTACCGCGTTCGGCATATTTCACCGAGGCATCGAAGATGCTCATCCCCTCGCCCTCGGGCAGCAGGCGAGTCACGCCGCCTTCTGTTCCCGGAGCCAGCTTGTTACGCAGCCGCACGTTGGCAAAGGTGCCGCGCACCATCACCTCGTGATTGCCGCGCCGCGATCCGTAGGAATTAAAGTCGACCGGTTTCACCCCGTGCTCAACCAGGTATTTGCCCGCAGGCCCGTTCAGCTTGATGGAGCCCGGCAGGCGAAATGTGGTCAGTGGTGACGCTGTCTCCCAGCACCGCCAGCACCCGGGCGCCTTTAATCTCCTCGACCGGCGCGGGCTTGGCCGGCATGCCGTCAAAATACGGCGCCTTGCGGATGTAGGTTGAATCGCGCTCCCACTGATACGTGTCGCCGGTGGGAAACTTGAGATTCTGCCAGTTCTTATCACCATCCGTAACAGTTGCATATTCTTTGCGTGAAGATCTCCGAATCGATGGCCGACGCGATGGTGCTGTTGACTTCTTCCTGGGTAGGCCAGATGTCCTTCAGATAGACCGGCGCGCCGTGCGTATCCTTGCCCGATCGGATCGGTCGTCGAAATTGTGGTCGATGTTGCCCACCAGCGCGTAGGCGACCACCAGCGGCGGCGACATGAGATAGTTGGCCCGCACTTCGGAGTTGATTCGGCCCTCGAAGTTTCGATTTCCGCTCAGCACAGAAACCGCGACCAGCCCATGGTCGTCAATGGACTTGGAAACGTCCGTCGGCAGTGGGCCGGAGTTGCCGATGCAAGTGGTGCAGCCATAGCCGACGACCTGAAAGCGCAGCTTATCCAGGGATTCGAGCAGTCCTGCCCGCTGGTAGTAGTCCGTCACCACGCGGGAACCCGGCGCCAGCGAAGTCTTGACCCAGGGCGGCACCCTCAATCCCTTTTCCACCGCCTTTTTCGCCAGCAGCCCGGCAGCGATCATGACCGACGGATTCGAGGTATTGGTGCAACTGGTGATGGCCGCGATCACGATGGATCCATGATCCAGATAGGGATCGACATCTACGCCGAAGCGCTCCTTGACCGTGGTCGCCGGGCCCTTCTCCGGGCGTGGACTTTTCACTGCCATTCGGCCAGGTATGACCGCCCTCGCCCTCCCAGCGCATGGTTTGCCGCTCCTTGCGGTCCGCGGCGCTCGGGCCCCAGCAGGCTGGGCAACTGCTGCTGGAAGTTCGCGCCGGTCTGCGAGAGCGGCACCCGGTCCTGGGGCCGCCGGGGACCGGCCACGCTGGGCTCGACCGTCGAAAGATCGAGGTGCGGTGGTCTGCGTGTATTCCGCCTCAGGCGAATCAGGCGGTGTGAAACCATCCCTGTTCTTTGGAATATGCCTCCACCAGCTTGATCTGCTCCGGGCTGCGCCCCGTCAGTTGCAGATAGCGCAGGGTCTCCGCGTCGATGGGGAAGATTCCGCAGGTTGCGCCATACTCCGGCGCCATGTTGCCGATCGTAGCCCGGTCCGCGAGGCTCAATTCGCTTACGCCGGAGCCGTAAAACTCGACAAACTTGCCCACCACGCCCAGCTTGCGCAGCATCTCGGTCACGGTCAGCACCAGGTCGGTGGCCGTAGCGCCCTCGCGCAGCTTGCCCGTCAGCTTGAACCCAACCACCTGCGGCACCAGCATCGAGACCGGCTGGCCCAGCATGGCGGCCTCGGCTTCGATCCCGCCGACGCCCCAGCCCAGCACCCCCAGCCCGTTGATCATCGTGGTATGCGAGTCGGTGCCCACCAGCGTGTCCGGATACGCCCGGACCGCCCCGCCCATTCGCCGCGGTGGTAAAGACCACGCGAGCCAGGTACTCCAGATTGACCTGGTGGCAGATACCCATTCCCGGAGGCACGGTGGAGAAGTTGCGGAACGCGGTCTGGCCCCATTTGAGGAAGGCGTAGCGTTCCCGGTTGCGCTGGAACTCGAGCGCGGCGTTGATGGAATACGCATTCGAAGTACCGAATTCGTCCACCTGGACCGAGTGGTCGATCACCAGCTCCGCCGGTTGCAGGGGATTGATCTTCTCCGGATTGCCGCCGAGCTGCTTCATGGCGTCGCGCATGGCCGCCAGATCGACGATGGCGGGCACTCCGGTAAAGTCCTGCATCAGCACGCGCGCCGGCATGAACGCGATCTCCCGCGCCGGCTCGGCATTTGCCTGCCACTTGGCCAGGAATTCGATGTCGTTCGCGGTCACGCTCTTGCCATCTTCCTGCCGCAGCAGGTTTTCCAGCAGAACGCGCAGGCTGTAAGGAAGACGATGGAGGGGGAGGCCTTTGGCCTCAAGTGCCTTGAGACGGAAGATTTCGTAGCTCTTGTTGCCGACCTTCAGGGTGGATTGGCTGCCGAAGCTGTTCATTGGTATTTCCTCTCTAAGAGCACGTCACCTTTGCGCAAAATTGCGCAGGCGCGCGCCTGATCAAAAGCTGGTTGTCAGGGTCTGGCTGACGATAAGTTAGGAGGAGTGGCTCCGTCCACGGTCAGGCTTGCCGTGACGGAAACGCTTGTGCAGGAAATCGCGAAGTCTGCTCCGGGCGTTCATGGTCCACTAAAGATTCTAAAACATTTTCGCTGCGTTCAGGAGGTAAAGCTTAATCCCAACAGCACCACGTTGAGGACAATGATGATCGCCACCGTCAGCCAGCCAAGAAAGCCGATGGTCGGCCCGTTGGTGAACCCGCCCATCACTCTGCCGGCGGCTGCAGAGGATGAGCAGCGGGATCAGAGCGAAAGGCAAGGTAAAGCTGAGCACCACCTGGGAGAGGACCAGGATGCGGATCGGGTCCAGGCCCAGGCCGATGACGACCATCGCCGGCAGCAAAGTCAACAGCCGGCGCAGGAAAATGCTGAAGCGAACCTTCAGGAAGCCCTCGAGGATCATCTGCCCGGCCAGGGTTCCCACGGTGGAGGAGGAAAGGCCGGAGCACAAAAGCGCAACCGCGAAGATAGTTGCCGAAGCGGGACCCAGCAACGGACCCAGCGTGCGATGGGCTTCCTCGATCGACATGTCGCTGCGGCCGGTCCCGGCAAACGCCGCGGCGGCAACGATCATCATGGCGGAGTTCACCAGCCACGCGCCGTTCATGGCGGCAAACACGTCCAGCGCCTCCAGCCTGAAGGTGGCGCAGCCGTGACAGGTAGCGGTCCTCGGGCGGTGCTCACATGCCGTTCTTCCGCCGCCAGCCGCGGCTGCACCAGGCCGGAATGCAGGTAAACGACGTGCGGCATCACCGTGGCGCCCAGCATGCTGACCGCCACGTAGATGCTCTGCCGATCCAATCATGGGCACCGCGGTGTGGTAGGCGATCTGCCCCCAGTCGGGATGCACCAGAAAGATCTCGATCAGGTAACAGACCCCGATCACCAAAACAAAGACCATGATGCCGATTTCCAGGCTCCTGAAACCCCGCAGCTCCAGCGCCAGGATGGCGAAGACGCACACCGCGGAGACGATCGCGGCCAGAAACATCACCGTGGTCTCGGGCAAGCCCAGATGAAGAAAGTAGCCGCCGAAAAGCAGGTAGAAGCCGAGCGCGGCGCCAAGAAATTCGGCCAGGTCGGTGGCCAGCGCCGACAATTCGGCCGCCACCCAGAGGCCGATCGCCGTACGCCGCGAGAAATGCTCGCGGCAGTTCTGCGGCAGCGTGGCTCCGGTGGCGATGCCCAGTTTGGCGGAGAGGTATTGGATGAGGATGGCCATCAGGTTCGACCACAGCAATACCCAGAGCAGCTTGTAGCCGAAACCCGTCCCGGCGATCAAATTCGTGGCAAAATTGCCCGGGTCGATATAGGCGATGCTGGCCACAAAGGCCGGTCCGAACCAATACAAGGCCTGCCGGGTCTTCAAATTGGAAAGCAGCGCCGCGGGCTCGGACGATGAGACTGGAAGCGAGGGTGGAGAAGCGGGAGCCATGGCGCGATCCTCGTTTTCAGCGGGTTCAGCGGCTGCGTCTTCAGTATAGCCTGCATTTCCGTTTTTTCGTTAACCATAGTTAATCGCTCTTCGCAGTCCGGCCGCTGCTGCGGTAGTCTTGCCACAGTTCGACAGGAGCATGAGAGTTGGCTAGAGCGGATGAAAGTGCTGGTGATTGGTGCGGGAGGCCGGGAACACGCGTTGGTGTGGTCCATCAGCCGGTCCCGCCGCGTCTCCGAAGTCGTTTGCGCGCCGGGCAATGCGGGCATAGCCCAATTGGCGCGCTGCATTCCCGCCAGCCAGAGGGATATCGACGACCTGTTACGGGTCACCGCAGCCGAAAGTCCCGACCTGGTGGTGGTTGGCCCCGAGCTTCCCTTGTCGCTGGGGCTGGTGGACGAGTTGCAGCGGCGCAGCATCCCGGTCTTTGGCCCGACGCAGAAGGCGGCGCAGCTGGAAAGCAGCAAAGCCTTCGCCAAGCGCTTTATGCAGCGGCACCAGATCCCGACCGCAGCCTATGCCGTCGCCACCAGCGAGCAGCAAGCCCTGGAGTCGATCGACCTCTTCCATCTTCCGGTGGTGATCAAAGCGGATGGTTTGGCCTCGGGCAAGGGCGTGGTCATGTGCGAGACGCGGCGCGAAGCAACCGAGGCCATCTCCGGCCTGATGGGCGGAAAGCTGCTGGGCTCGGTCCAGTCTTCCATCGTGATTGAGGAGTTCCTCACCGGCGAAGAGATCTCGTTTCTCACCCTGACCGATGGAAAGCATGTCGTGCCGTTGGCGCCGGCGCAGGACCACAAGCGGATAGGGGAGGGAGATAAGGGGCCCAACACCGGAGGCATGGGCGCCTACTCCACCGACGGCATGGTGGATGACCAGATGCGCGACTGGATCCTGCACCACATTGCGCTGCCCGCGGTGAGCGGCATGGCCGCGGAAGACTCTCCCTTCGTGGGCGTTCTGTACTGCGGGCTGATGATGACGGCGCGGGGTCCGATGGTGCTGGAGTTCAATGCGCGCTTTGGCGATCCGGAGACGCAGGCCATTCTTGCCCGGCTGGACAGTGACCTGGTGGCCGCGCTCGAAGCCTGTGTCGAGGGCCGTCTGCAGCGACACCGAGCTGCGGTGGAAGCCCGGGCCTCCGCCTGTGTGATCGCGGCCTCGGCCGGCTACCCCGGCAGCTACGTCACCGGGCGCAGGATCAGCGGCCTGGAAGAGGCAGCCCGCGTACCGGGAGTAGAGATCTTTCATTCCGGCACCGCCCTGGTGGACGGGCATTACGTCACCGAAGGCGGAAGGGTGCTCGGCGTGACCGCGGCGGCCGCCACCCTGGAGCAATCGCTATCGCTGGTCTACGAGGCCCTTGGCCGGATCCAATTCGAGGGGATGTACTACCGCCGAGACATAGGGCGCCGGGCGCTCCTCAAAGAGCGGCCTAGACGGAAGCTGATTGCTCCCAACGAGCGCACGCGCCTCGAATCCTCAGAGCCGCTTGGAGACTCTAACCATAGCGGACAGGTGTGCAGCATGGCAAACGTGCAGATGCGTTGGCAGAGATCGATCCGGTATGCGGCATGAAGGTGCTGCCGCAAAAGGCCGCGGCATCCGTCGAGCACGCAGGACGCACCTGGTACTTCTGTTGCCCAGGGCTGCAAGACAAAGTTCGAGGCTGATCCGGCCAAATATGACGGCTCGCAAGCCGCTCCCCTGGTGTCCATCGGCCCAGCCCACGAAACCTCGGCGTCCGCGCCAATACACCTGCCCCATGCATCCTGAAGTGCTCTCCGCAAAGCCGGGCGCTTGCCCTAAATGCGGCATGGCGCTTGAGGCAACCGAGCCCTCCGCCGCCACGGAGCGCACCGAATACACCTGCCCCATGCATCCGCAAATCGTGCGCGACGGCCCGGGCGCTTGTCCTATTTGTGGCATGGCGCTCGAGCCTCGAACCGTCACCGCCAACGCGGCCAATCCTGAACTGGTCAGCATGACGCGGCGCCTGTGGGTAGGGGCCGTGCTGACTCTTCCTTTGCTCGCCATCATGGTCTCCGATCTTCTGCCCGGCCATCCGCTGCAACATTTCTGGGCCGGGCTGTTGGGGTGGATCGAGTTTGCCCTGGCAACGCCGGTGGTGCTGTGGGGCGGATGGCCCTTCTTTGAGCGTGGCTGGGCTTCGATTGTTCATCGCAGCCTGAATATGTTCACGCTCATTGCGATGGGAAGCGGCGCTGCCTATCTTTACAGCCTGGCTGCCGTGGCCGCGCCCGGCCTCTTTCCTGCAACGTTTCGCGATGCCTCCGGAAACCTCGGCCTTTATTTCGAAGCAGCTGCCGTCATCACCGTTCTGGTCCTGCTGGGCCAGGTGCTGGAGTTGAGGGCTCGCAGCCAAACCAGCGGCGCGATCCAGGCGCTGCTCGGCCTGGCCCCCAAAACCGCGCGCCGCATCTCCTCCGACGGAAGCGAGGCCGATGTCGCTCTCAGCGAGGTCGCCATAGGCGACCTGCTGCGCATTCGCCCAGGCGAAAAAGTGCCGGTCGACGGCTTGGTGATCGAGGGGCGCAGCTCGGTGGACGAATCGATGGTCACCGGCGAGCCCATCCCGGTAGAGAAAGACGGCCGGAGACAAGGTGGTGGGTGGAACCATCAACGGGACCGGCAGCCTGGTGATGAAAGCCGAGCGCGTTGGGGCGGCCACGCTGCTGGCGCAGATTGTAAAAATGGTAAGCGAGGCGCAAAGGACCCGCGCTCCCATTCAACGCCTTGCCGACCGAGTGGCTTCGTACTTCGTCCCGGCGGTCTTGGCTGCGGCCGTCATCACCTTTGCTTGTCTGGGCGGTCTTTGGTCCGCAGCCGCGGTATGCGCATGCCCTGGTGAACGCCGTGGCCGTGCTCATCATTGCCTGCCCTTGTGCTCTCGGCCTGGCGACGCCCGATGTCCATCATGGTGGGCACGGGCCGCGGCGCCGGCGAGGGAATCCTGGTGCGCAACGCGGAAGCCCTGGAGACGATGGAAAAAGTGAACACGCTGATCGTGGACAAGACGGGAACGCTCACCGAGGGCAAGCCGCGACTCAGCACAGTCATCGCCGCCGAGGGCATTGACGAAGCCCGGCTTCTGCAAACGATTGCCAGCCTGGAAAAGGCGAGCGAACATCCTCTGGCCGCCGCCATTCTTGCCGCGGCGCAAGAGAAGAAGATCGAGTTGTTGCCGGTGGCGAACTTTGCGTCGCTCACCGGGAAGGGTGTATCGGGAACCGTGCAGGGCAACCAGGTGGCTGCCGGCAATGCCGCGCTGATGCACGACCTCGGAGCTTCATCGCAAGCGATGGAGCAGCAGGCCGAAGCCTTGCGCCAGGCCGGGCAGACGGTCATGTTCGTCGCCTGGGATGGCCGTTTGGCTGGCTTGGTCGCGGTGGCCGACCCCATCAGGGAATCTACGCCCGCAGGCCATCGAGGAGCTAAAGCGCGAAGGCATCAAGGTGGTGATGGTCACCGGCGATAACCGCACCACGGCAGCGGCCCTGGCGCAGAAGTTGGGGATTGAGTTCGAGGCGGAGGTGCTGCCGGCGCAAAAGGCCGAGGCAGTCAAGAGGCTGCAATCGCAGGGAGCGGTGGTGGCCATGGCGGGCGATGGGGTCAACGATGCGCCCGCGCTGGCACAGGCGCAGGTAGGCATCGCGATGGGTACAGGAACGGATGTGGCGATGGAGTCTGGCGGGATCGTCCTGGTGAAAGGGGACCTGCGCGGCATTCTCAAGGCGCGGCGCTTGAGCCAGCGAACCATGCGCAACATCCGCCAGAATCTCTTCTTTGCCTTTTTCTACAACGCCCTGGGCGTGCCGCTTGCCGCAGGTGTGCTCTACCCGGTATTCGGATTGCTGCTCAATCCCATGATCGCCGCCGCCGCGATGAGCTTCAGCTCCGTCTCCGTCATCGCCAACGCATTGCGCCTGCGCACCGCCTCGCTCAATCTCAGCGGTGCGCAATCATGGGATGAACGCGAGCTGGATCGGAAACTCTTGGTCGCTCTCGACCTTCGAACGCTACTGCTCCTTCATTTCCATTTGCGCGCGCCGGAAAGCGTAATCACTCACGTGGACTGAGCCCTGGAAGGGCCGATTGATATCGGCAATCGCGACCAGCACCAGCGAAATGAGCAAGGTAAACGCACCCACCTGGATGACGTGCAATGCGCCATTGGAAGCACCGAACATGCAGGTAGACGCAACCGTGACCACTCCTCCCAATCAGCAGCACAAACCAAAGCACCCCGGGAAGCCGTGATGCGCTCTCCACCAGGCGGATGCGGCGATATCCCGCCAAGGCGCTGAGTTCGTACAGAGCATGATCTTCCGCGGTGATCTCAGTGGGAGAGGCTCCTTTCGATGGCCATGAGAGTCAACCACATCTGCCGGGCGATCTCGCGGGTTTCCGAGGGCATGATGTTGCCGCCATCTCTCCCCATTCATGATCGACAACCGCATCGCCATACGCCCGCGCCAATTCCTTGAGCTTCGCACCTTGCTGCGGAGACAGGCCGTCTGCCAGACGATAGAGATTCACCAGCGAATTAGCCTCCGCATCCGCATTCAGCTCAGCCGTTCCGAAGTTGATCCAAACCGTGTAGAGCATGAAGCCGATGATGACCGCATAGGTCGTACCGAGAACGGAAAGCTGCCAGCCAATCAGATCGTTGTGCGCCCGCCGCTGCTCCGCAGGCCAGTAATAGTTCACTGCCGCCATAAAGAAGAAGGAGCAAGCCAGGGAAATAATGACGATGAAAACGTTTTGTGCGGTATCCAGCATTGCCGTTGCCTTAGAAAATTTCTCATAAGTGTATCCCGTGAACAGCAGCCTTCGTCCGTGTAGATGTAGAGTATGCGCACATGCAGTGTATCAACGCAGGCATCGAGCAACGATGGATTATCGGATCAAAGGAAAATACGCGTTTATTAATGCCGGAGCGCATGGTATCGGCGAAGCCACTGCCGACCTGCTCACCCAGGAAGGCGCAAGCGTCATCGTGGCCGATCGGGATGGAGCCACCCTTCAGCAAAAGGCGCATCGATGGACTGGCGTCGTGGCGGCCGATCTGGCAACCGCGGACGGCGTCGAGCAGGCAACCTCTTACGTCCTCGCCACCTTTGGCAGAGCGCCCGATATTCTGGTCAACAATCTCGGTGTGGGGAACTCCGCCTCCTTCGAAGAGCTCTCCGATGAGCGCTGGGCGCAGAAGCTTCGAGATTAACCTGATGGGGTGTATCCGAACCTGCCGCGCGCTCCTTCCCAGGATGGCCGAGCTCGGCGGCGCCTCGGTCGTCAACACTGCCTCCGACCTGGCCAAGCAGCCCGAGCCCACCCTGATGGACTACGGAACCTGTAAAGCAGGCCTACTCTATTTCAGCAAGGCTCTGGCAGTGCAATATGCTCCCCGGGTCCGCGTGAACGCGGTATTGCCGGGACCGATCTGGACACAGATGTGGACCCGTCCCGGAGGAATTGTCGATCAACTCGTCGAAAGTTATGGCTTCGATCAGAGACGCTGCCCTGAAGCGATTTCTGCAAGACCGTTACATGCCTCTCGGCATCGGACAACCCGAAGACGTTGCGCAGGCCATTGCCTTTCTCGCTTCGCCGCTGGCCAAGTACATCACCGGCGCGACCCTGGACATCGGCGGAACCCTGCGTGGCCTGATCTGATTTCGCAGGTGGAGGCAAACAGTGCGTGTAGCGATCATCGGTGGAACCGGCCATATCGGCAGCTTTCTGACCCCTCGGCTGTTCGAGGCGGGTCACGCTGTCATCTGCATCAGCCGGGGCTTGAAGGAGCCCTACCAGCAGCACCCGGCATGGCGATCGATCGAACGGGTGGAGATCGATCGGGCGGCGGAGGAGGCAGGCCGGGACGCTTTGGCGAGCGCATTGCCAGGCTGGATGCGGATGTGGTCATCGATCTTACCTGCTACCAGCTGGAAAGCGCGCAGCAGCTTGTTGAGGCGCTTGCGCGGCACGTACCGGGCACCTTCTGCACTGCGGCACCATCTGGGTGCATGGACCGAGCGTCGAGGTACCGACAACGGAGGCCGAGCCGCGAACAGCATTCGGCGACTACGGCGAGAGAAAGGCTGCGATCGAGGCCTATCTTCTGCGCCAGGCACGCGAGTCCGCGCTGCCGGTGACCATCCTGCATCCCGGGCACCTGGTAGGGCCGGGTTGGGCTCCGGTCAATCCCGCCGGCAACTTCAACCCGGAGGTCTTCTCCATGCTGCTGCAGGGCAGGCCCGATCCAGCTCCCGAACATCGGGATGGAGACCCTGCATCACGTCCACGCGGACGATGTGGCGCAATGCTTTCAAAGAGCGATGGAGCGGAGAAGCGTTGCTATGGGCGAGAGCTTTCACGTCGTATCGCCCGCGGCGCTGACCCTACGGGGATATGCAGAGCGCGTCGGCGCCTGGTTTGGGCGTGCCTGCGCAGCTGGAGTTTTTACCCTGGGAAGAGTGGCGGCAGGGAGCTACGGCGAGGGACGCCGCTGTGACCTGGGACCACATTGCCCACTCGCCGAACTGCAGCATTGCCAAAGCACGCACGCTGCTGGGATACGAGCCGCGCTACAGCTCGCTCGAAGCGGTACGCGAGTCGGTCGACTGGCTGATCGAGCAGGGAGTCGTCCACGCCGACTAGCGCGGTTTCACCGTAGGTGTAGTTCTTTATACGGCCGCAGTAATTGTGAAAACCACTCGAATCGCTCCGTCCCAACCACAAATCCCCGGGTGCCCCATCCTTCGCGTTTTTTGCGAAGGGTGGGATCAGGAAAGTCCTCGCATTAAGGCCGTGCTACTCCCGCGAATTTGAGTGGATAGACTCTAGGTTGTGAGACGAGCTGATGCGTATCCCACCCTTCACAAAAAACGCGAAGGACCCCGGATCTCCTACTGCGCGGCCCCAGCAAGGGTCGCGTGTGCGGTCCGGGCCAGCCGGGGACCGCATGAAGCTCGCTCCCCGCCAAGCTTTACAGGAAATCCGGAGCGATGGGGCACCCGCGATCCGGTTGCGATGACAAAGATATTGCTCTCAACGGTGGTGACAAATCCTCCTTAGAATTTGCGCGCCCACTCCTTGGGCCAACGCTCGATCACAACCTTCTTGTCCGTGTAAAACTCGATGGCGTCTTTTCCCTGGCCATGCAGCACTCCCATGAAGCTGTCTCTCCATCCGCTGAACGGGAAGTAGGCCATGGGCGCGGCCACGCCGATGTTGACGCCGATGTTTCCCGCCGGCACCTCGTAGCGGAACTTGCGCGCGGCCGCTCCGCTCGAAGTAAAGATCGCGGCGGAGTTACCGAAGGCGCTGGTCGACAATGTCTCGATCGCATCGTCCAGGGTATTCGACTCGTTGACCGTCAGAGCACCGGGCCAAAGATCTCGGTCGAGGTGAGAGGGTTCGACGCCCCGATGCCGGTAAGGATGGTGGGATCGATGAAAGTTGCCGGTCGTGCCGGCTGCGGACTTACGGCCATCGAGCAGCACTTTCCCGCCCTCGCTTGACTCCCTTCTCGACCAGGTGCAGAATGCGGGACTTGCTGTCGGCGGTAATCACCGGGCCCATTTGCACGCCCTTTTCCAGACCGTTTCCGGTGCGAATGCTGGACGCGAGATCGACGATCGCCTGGTTGAACTTCTTGCCCACATCGCCCACCGTGACGGCTACCGATACCGCCAGGCATCTCTGGCCGGCGCAGCCAAAGGCGCTGTCGCTCACGATCTTCGCGGTCATGTCGAGGTCCGCATCCGGCATCACCACGACATAGTTTTTCGCGCCGCCCTGGCACTGCACCCGCTTGCCGTGATTCGAGCCCTCGGCGTAGATGTACTTGGCCACGGGCGTGGAGCCGACAAAGCTGATGGCGCGCACATCCTTGTGGTGCAGCAGAGCGTCGACCGCCGGCTTGCCGCCGACCACCAGGTTGCATACGCCCGGCGGGCAAGCCGGTCTCATGCAGCAGCTCGAACAGCAGCGCGGGCGGTGAGCGGCACCCGCTCGGAAGGCTTCAGGATAAAAGTGTTCCCGCGTGGCGATTGCATAGGGAAGAAACCACAGCGGGATCATCGAAGGAAAATTGAACGGCGTGATCGCAACGGCGACGCCCAGCGGCTGGCGAATCATGATCTCGTCGATGCCGCTGGCAACGTCCTCCAGGTTATACCCCTGCATAAGGCTCGGTATGCCGCATGCGACTTCCACGTTTTCGATGCCACGCTGCAATTCGGCCCTCGCTTCCGCAAACGTCTTTCCGTTCTCCTTCGTGGTGGTGCGAGCGATGTCGTCGGCTCGCTTGAGAAGCAGCTCGCGAAAACGAAACAGATACTGAATCCTGTCCTGCGGAGGAGTCCGGCGCCACGCGGGAAACGCTGCTACGGCGGCAGCAACTGCCGCTTCGACGTCAGCCGGGCCGGACAGCCCGATCTGCGCATGCATCTCACCGGTTGCGGGATTTGTAATGTCTACGGTGCCGGATGCGTTGTTGCCCTGCCATGCGCCGCCATAATAGTTTGTCTCGAGAAGCGCGGTTTGCTGTGCCATTTAAGTTCTCCTGGGAACTATGTGGGTCGTCCTCTAAGTACCAATGACAGTATCTCAGAGCGGCCTTACTTCATGCTCTTGAACCCTGCCGGCCGTCGTTCCAGTGCACCATCGGCAGGCCCGGCGCGGGCGCGCGGAAGTAGGGAATTCGTTTACCCTTCAGCGAGCCGATGTAGATGGTCTGCAGATCGGGGCCGCCAAAGGTGACACTCGCCATCCATGGGGCAATGCCCTGGCCGGTGGCGAACAGCACTTGCTCATTCACCTTGTTCGCGAAGAAAGCCTTCTCCAGATCCTCAACCTTCTTCGGGTCACCCTCGTCGAGCAGCAGGCGAAAATCGCCCTGGGGCGTCAGCACAAAGAGCTTGTCGGAGTACACCATCGTGCCCCACAAATTTCCCAGGCTATCGAAGGCGATGCCGTCGGGCCATGCGCCCTTTCCCAGGCTCGATGGTCCAAAGACCTCGCGGTTGCTCAAGCTGCCATCTTTGCCCACGCGCAATCGGCTGACGCAGCCGCCGGTGGTCTCCACCACATACATGAACTCTTCCCGCGCATCCATGCGGATTTCATTGGTGAAGTGAAAGCCGTCGGCGACGATGCGAAATTTTCCGTCGATGTACCTGGCGATGTAGCCATCGGGCAGATCTCGTGCGCAGAGCGTGCATCCAGTTCTTAATGCGCGTGGAGACGGTGATCCAGATGCGATCCTGCGAGTCGCGCAAGACAAAATTCACTTTACCGATGGGCTCGCCATCGATGCTGTCGGCAAGAACCCTGGTCGCACCGTCGCGGGTCATCAGCTCCAGGCAATCGGTGCCAAAGTTCGAAATCAAAATATCGCCGTTGCGGGCAAAGGCCAGACCGTTGGGCAGCGTGCCCTCCAGATACCGGCTGGCCTCGCTGGTCACGCCCTGAAAATGACCAGACCGCTGCTGGGTAATGATCTGTTGTTTTCCGTCGGGGGTGATCCTGACCACGCCGCCGCGCGCGTCCGCAGACCAGAGGGTGCCATCCGGTTCCGCCAAAATACATTCCGGGCGCTGGAGATCGCTGCCAATGTACTGAATCGCAGACTTCTCAAGCGCAAAATCCAGGACCGGATTCTCTGTCAAAGTTTTCTCGAGGAAATTATGCGAATTCGGCGACTGGCTTTTCCGACTCCCCATCGGAACTTTGGTCTGCGTTGCTCAGCAGAAGCCCGATCGCCTGCGCCACCTTGCACACTTGCTGCGGCAGCGACGCGATAGCGCTCCTTGGAAAAACGCGCCATGGGCGCCGAAACACCGATCGATCCCACAATCACATCGTTATCGACGCGAATCGGGGCCGCGACACAGCGCAGATCTTCCGCATATTCCGCTTCGTCGGTGGCAAAGCCTCGTCTTCTTGATCAGGGCGCAATCTTTGCTCAGCTCCTGAATCGAGGTCATGCGTGTTCTTGGTATATCTGCGCAGTTGACCGGAACCGAAGAGAGCCCGCAACTCCCGTTCATCCGCATCCGCCAACAAAGCCTTGCCATGCGCGGTGCAGTAGAGCGGCACCAGCTCGCCCACCTGCCCCGCCACCGCGATTACGTTGCTGGCCGCCGCGTGGTCGATAAAAAGAGCATATTTGCCCTCGCGGATGGCAAGATGCGCGGTTTCGTTGATCTGCGCGGCCAGCAGCTTCAGTTGCTTATTGGCGACCCGGATCAACATGTTGCCCCAGTCGTAGCGGTGGGAGAGACGCCACATGGAAGAGCCGAGGATGTAGTCCTTCCGGCCCGCCGGGCAGGCGAGAAACCCACGTCGCCGGAGCGTGTTCGCCAGCCGGAACGCGCTGCTGCGATCAATCCCCAACAACTCGGTAAGTTCTCCGAGGGAGACGGGTTGCTTGGAAAGAGCGACCGCTTGCAGAATCGTAAGGCCGCGATCAAGACTTTGTATGAAGGGAATCTGGCGAACTTTGTCCTCGGGCATAAAGAAGAGTCCGCTTCTAAGCTCGAAACGTTATTCCCAGCGTCTCCAGGTAGACCTTGCTGGTCTTAACCAAATCCACCGGGGCAGTGGGTGATGGGTTTTTGGGGTCGTTGTCGAGTTCACCCATAACCATACCATGAATTTTTCGCCCCGCCATGATGTCCAGAATGGCAGGAATGTTCACCTTACCCTGCCCCAAAGGACAGTAGCCGAGAAGGTGAGGATCCAAGCCGTTGTAGTCCTTCAAGTGCATATGCTGGACCAGCGGCAGATAGTCCTTCACCACCTGACCGCATCGGAGCCGCCCTTGGTGAGCTGGCCGATATCCGGCCCGAACTTGACATACTTGGTATCGACGGCGTCCAGCACCGCATAGGTCTCATCGCGCGATTCGACGCAGGTACCCGTATGCTGATGCAGCACCACCGTCAGGCCCTGGTCGGTGACTGCCTTGGCGGCTTCATTCAATGTGCTGACGATATTTGCCTTGTTGGCCGCAAAGTCATACTCGGCGCGTTTGACCTGGTTGGGGCCGAGGACAAAGATGCGCCCGTTGTACTTCTTGATGAGTTTGCGTGAGCGCCATACAAGCAGCCCGTGACAGCCTCCTTTCGGTCCTCCAAATCTGCATGGCATCTTCAGCAGCAAGCCCATGGTGACCCCTCCGGTCATGCGCCGGCGCAAGCGACAGACATTATTACAAAGGGCAAGGCTCCCATGCCCGCCTTCGGCTCCCATCTCTGACGAAGCCAAATCAGCGACCTGATACGCCGTACTTGAAGGCGCAATACCGTGTCGGAGAATGCCGGGAATCGATGTCGTTCAACAGGCATGCCGATATAGCCGATCAATCGGATGATTCCTCTTCGTTCCGTCGCGAAGACCGCACCTACACTGCAGCAGATGCAGCGCTCAAGGCTGCCATGTTCATTAACCGCCTCGATTCATCGTCCGCTCGAGTCTCTCAAGACGTGCACCCTACTCCGGAAACTCCACGTCGTCGAAAAATTTATAGTTGTCGAGATTCGTCGCCGGAGCGAAAAAACAAACAACCTTCATCTCCTCCGTGCCGGTATTCCGCAACATGTGCACTTTCCCTTGCGGAAACAAGACCGCGCTTCCCTGCTTCACCGGTTCCACCACTCCCTCGATCATCACCTTGCCCGATCCGTGCACGATGTAGATGACCTCTTCGCCGTTGGGGTGGGAATGCGCGGGCCTGACCGTCTCTCCCGGCGCCACCAGGATCATGCACATCGAGCAATGGCTGCGCGTCGACATTCTCCTGGGTCATCAACCAGCGAAGCCGCCGCCCGGGAAGATCGAGCGCCTCGATCGAATTTTCCTCCACGATCGGTAACGTCATCGATTTCTCCTTCCGACGTGTTCAGTTGAATGGTGCGAGCGATTGCGTCGGGGGTCAGATGAAAGGCCGCGATCAGCTCTTCATAGGTTCCGGAATGAATGAACTGCGGCTGGCCATCGCTCTTGAGTGTGTTGATGGTGACGATCCTGTCCCATCCGTCTGGTTTCACTTGACCGCGATTGCGGTAAAGAACCTTGAGCAAATTCTGCCAGATATATCCATTGTTCTGTTCCGCAAGAATCAAGCAGCTGGCCTGAGTTGTACAGCTCCAGCAACAGCTCCTCGTCGATCGACGGCATATCCACCACGCCGACCGGAATGCCCGCGGCCGCGCACTGCGCGGCGGCAGCCAGCGCCTCATGCACGCCGCGGCCGCTGCTGATGATGGTCGCCCGGTCCGCCGGGCTGCTGCGCAGACGATGGCCCGTGCCAAATGCGAACACGTAGTCGCTGCCGTAGAGCACCGCGGAGCCCGTGCGCATGACGCGCAGGTAAACCAGGCCGCGATTTCCTTCCATGATCCATTGCATGATGGAGAGCATTTGCTGCGGGCAGGAGACATCGATGATCTTCAACTGGGCGACCGCATCGAACGTCGTGCTGTCGTCGTTGCCCATGTGGGTGGCGCCGTTGGTGCGGGTTTCGAAGTTTGCGGCGGTGGCCAGGAAGGTCAGATCGAGGCCATGGCCCTCGCTCAACCAGCCGTCGGGCGCATCGATCGCTTCCTGCCGCTCCTGGGCTCCGACGGCAATGCGGCGCAGCACCTTCCAATCGAAGAACGGGCAGAAGGTGCTCACCCAGGTGTTGTAGCCCAGCGCCGCGAACGCCTCGCCGATCAGCATCATGTTGGCCTCGGCGACGCCCACGTTCAGCGCCCGCTTCTGATCGACTGCGGCAACGCCTGCTTCGAGGCCGCTGGTGGATGCCAGATCGGCATCGATGGAGACCACAGCTGCGATCCCTGGCAAAGACTTTCATCGCGCCGGTCACGATGTCGGAGGCCGCATATTCTTTCTTGCGATCGATTTGCGGCAACAGCCTGGCGTCGTAAGCGATGCGCTTGTTGCGCGCAGGAACCCGCCTGGTAAGCACCGGGCCGACAACCGTAGTCACAGTTCGCCTCGCCGGCGAGTCCAAGTCGATCTCCAGATGCATGCGATGAGCCGCTTCCAGCAGCGACTCTCGTGTCGCTTCGCCTTCCGCGCTGCCCGCCAGCCGCTCGCAGTAAAGCAGCAAACTCATCGATCCGCGCCTGGCGCTGCTCCGACTGCAGTGCATACTCCTGGGCAATCAGGCTATCCGGCATCGTGACCTTGTGCTTGTTCAGGAAATCGGAAAAGGCGCCAAAGCCCTTTCGGCTGTTGCAAATGATCGCGGTGGGCATGCCATTGCGAGGACCGAAGCGGAAGCTTCTCCAGCGCCGCAACCACGCCATCGTATTGGGTTGCATCCACGGTGTGCGCCTGCCAACCAAAGGAGCGAAACACCGTCTCCAGCTCAGGCATGGGAAAAACCATGCGCGTGTGCAGATCCAGCTGGCCGTTGTTGCGATCCACCAGCACGCACAGGTTGTCGAGATGGTTTTGGCCGGCATACATCACCGCTTCCCAGATAGGACCTTCCTGCAATTCGCCGTCGCCGGTCATGCAATAGGAATCGAACCGCGGGCTGGTACGGCCGGCGATGGCGAAACCCTGGGCCACACCAAATCCCTGCCCCATCGGTCCGGTGGCGATATGCACTCCGGGCAAAATCGGCCCCGGGTGTCCATTCAGAATGCTGGCAAACGAGCGCGAGTTCTTGAGCGTCTTGCGGTCGAAATAGCCCAGTTCGGCATAGATAGAGGCCAGCGCCGCCACCGCGTGTCCCTTGCTCAGGGTGAAAATATCCTGCCCGCGACGCGTGGGATCTTCGATGTCCAGTTCGAATGAAGCCCCCGTAGAAGAGCGCGACCAGCGGGATGATGGACGAGAAGGCGCCGCCCGCGTGCAGGCCCTTATCGACCGCGTCGCGGCATTGCTCCAGGGTGAGCAGACGAATGTCGGAATCCTTGATGGCCAGCAGCTTCAGGATGCCCTGACGCACGGCGTAATCTTCATTGCGGAAAGAACTCCCGGCTCAATCGTTCACGCAGGACGGGAGTGTATGAAGGATTCGTTCATCGTTCCATCGCTCTATTTCCCGACCCAACCGCCATCGACGTAGAGCGACTGGCCGGTTACGTACCTCGCCTCGTCCGACGCAAAAAACGCAGCCACGGTTCCAATCTCGCGCGGCTGGCCGGTGCGGCCCAGTGAGATCTGGGCCAACACTCCAGCCAGCACGCTGGGGTCAGGATGATTCAGCACCCACTCGACCATCGGCGTCTCGATCAAACCGGGGTGAATGCAATTGACTCGGATTCCCAAAGCACCCATCTCCGCGGAAACATTGCGGGTCAGCGCTTCGATGGCCAGCTTTGCCGGCGCGTAGTGGGTGCGTCCGGGCAAAACCTTTCCTGCCTGGATGGAGCCAATGTTGATGATGGAACCGGCGCGGCCGGCAGCCACCGCCAGACGGCAGAAAACCTGGCGAGCAGAGCCATTCTCCCCGCAAATTCACGTTCACCACATCGCTCCACTGCTGGTCGGTCAGCTCCAGAAAGGGAACGATCGTTTCGATGCCCGCGTTGTTCACCAGCACATCGACCGGCCCAAGCTCTTTCTCCACCCGGTCGAACATGGCCTCGACCTGGTCGCGCTGGCTGACGTCTGCCTCGACCACCAGCGCACGCCGGCCCTTGGCTCCAGACCCATTCCGCAACCGCGCAAGCTTTTTCGCACGATCCGAGGTGATTGATGGCGACATCAGCGCCTTCTTCCGCGAATATCTCGGCGATTCCTTTGCCGATCCCCTGGCTGGCTCCGGTAATGAGCGCTACTTTATTGCGGAGCTTCATGTTCACCTTTCCATCTCTGCACCTAGCCTTAGTGGATCGTCCAGCCGCCATCGACCATCAGCACGTGGCCCACCACCATATCGGAGAGGGGGCTGGAGAGAAACAGCACCGCGCCCACCAGGTCCTCGGGCTGATTCCATCGTCCCCGTGGAATCATCTCCTTGGTGGCCCATTCTTTGTAGCCGGGCCGTTCCAGAATGTTCTTGCGTGACTCGGTTTCCGTAATGCAAGGCGCGACTACGTTCACCAGCACGCCATCTTTCGCCCACTCCAGAGAAAGGGCGCGAGACAAATGGTGGACACCCGCCTTGGCCGCTGCATAGACCGATCGCGACTTGAAGGCAATCTCTCCGAAGTTGGATCCGATATTGATGATCTTGCCCCCGCCTTGCGGAATCATGATGCGGGCAGCGGCTTGCGAGGCAAAAAACACGCTTTTCAAGGATGCCGCCATGGTGCGGTCGTACTCCTCTTCGCTCACGTCGAGAGCAGGAGTCGTCCCGGTCCAACCGGCGTTGTTGACCAGGATGTCGATGCGTCCGAAGGTTTCCTTCGTCTTATCCATCAGGGCGCGCACCTGATCGACCTCGGCCACATCGGTCTGCACGATCATTGCCTTGCGTCCCAGCGCCTCGATCTCGGCCTGGACAGCTTTTATCTCGTCCTGGCGCTTATCAGGGTATTTCGCCAAAACCAGATGAGCTCCGGCTTGCGCCAACCCAAGCGCGATCGCCCGGCCGATCCCCTGCGAAGCTCCGGTCACCACGGCTATCTTGTCCAGCAGTCCGAAGCTTGAATAATCCACGCGTCCCGATCCCACTGTGTTCATTCAATTCACACCATTCGGAAAGAGAAAAAAGGCGAACAACGTATGCTGTTGTATAATGCGCCTCTAGCCGTGCATAATAGTCAGCGTAGCCTACCAGCCTACCTATCTTCAAGTCAAGTTACATGCTCATATAAGCTTACTGCGTCAGGGTACGAGCCTTCTCGCGCCGTTACTTGTTAGATCAGTCTTCGCCGTGCCTTTAGGCAAGGCGAAGACATAGAACCCTTGCGTTCCCGCGGCCTCGCTTGTGGCCCGTTCTCCTCCGGTCCCCAATTTCTTCAGGCTGGGCCTGGCGCTGAACGCGAAACCCGGTCAATGCGGCCGCGAACCCGCGGGGACACATGCCCGGTTGGCACAAAATGGCATCGTAGACTCAGCAGGAGGCCTTCATGAGAAGAGCGCCCGGTTTCCTTGGCGAATGTTTCGCTGTGCATGAGCGGTTTCACAGTTACGATGGCCTCTTGGAGATCGCGAGGCGTGGTTTTCTTTGGCGGAAAACCACGAAGAAATCTTTCGCTTCGATCCACACTCACTGTGCAACCGTTCTGGTCGGGCTCGCAATGCTCGCTCAACCGGGGAGCGCTCCCGGTCAACCGCTGAATGTTCGCTACCAGGCGGGTTCCATGCACGGGTTTCTGGTATTACGAAACGGCGCCGGAGCAATTCTCGCTTCGGGAGAAATGACGCAAGTGGCTCACGGAGACCGGATCAAGCTGCGCATTGTCTTCCGTTTCCGCGACGGCTCGATCGATGATGAGACTACGGTCTACTCCCAAAGAGGAAGCTTTCTCCTGATCAGCGACCGGCTTCTACAGAGGGGCCCGTCCTTTCCGCATCCGAGCGACATAACGATCGATGTGCGCGGGCAGCAGCTGAGTGTTCGTGATTTGTCGAAAAGCGGGGAGGCGGCAACGACCGAGCACCTGGATCTGCCGCCCGACTTATCCAATGGGCTTCTCTACACTTTGACGCAAAACCTGGCGGCCGATACTCCCAAGACGGAAGTCTCTTTTCTCGCCGTCTCGCCCAAGCCGCGGTTGGTAAAGCTGGCCATAGCCGCGCAGGGAGAGGATCCATTCACGGCCGGCGGCCGCTCTTACAAAGCGGTCAGGTATGTGGTCAAAGTCGAGCTGGGAGGGGTTGAAGGCGTCGTGGCTCCCGTGATTGGCAAGCAGCCGGCGGATTCCCACATCTGGGTGACCGGCGGCAGCGTCCCCGCCGTGGTTCGAGTGGATACGGCGCTGTACCCCGAGGGGCCGATCTGGAGCATTCAACTCGCCAGCCCGACCTGGTAAACCACTGCCAGCCCAACGGAGATCACTTGGCCGGCCGTGGCAGCGCCGTCAGGTCGAGATTATGCATCACCACGATCTGGGAGGGCGCGGGTTTCCCTGTGCCATCTTTATGTCGCCTCAGTGATGTGAAACCACTTTTAGAGCCGGCTCTTGGCTTCAAGCACCCGGGCCACCGCCTCTTCCGCCGTATCCGCGGTCGCCGAAAGATGCCCCATCTTTCGCCCTGCGCGGGCGGTGTGTTTCTCGTACAAATGCAAGCTGACCTCGGGCACCGCCAGCGCCCGGTCGAACTGCGGTTCGCTCCGCAGCCCGTTTCAGCCAAAGATCACCCAGCAAGTTGGCGATCGCCGCCGGCCGCACAATCCTCACATCGCCCAGAGGCAGATCGCACACCGCGCGCACCGCCTGCTCGAACTGGCTGGTAACGCAGCAGCGCTGGCTGGCGTGGTAGCTGTTGTGCGGGCGCGGCGCCAGCTCATTCACGTACAGCCCGTCCCCGGGGTGACGAACATCTCCACCGCCAGCAAGCCCTCCAGCTTCAGCTGGCGCGCCATGGTGGTGGCCATCTCCTGCGCCCGGTTCTCCAGCGCAGCCGGTATGGAGGACGGAAGCGCGCTCCAGACCAGGATCTGCTGCTCATGATGGTTGGTCGCGGCCGGGTAGACGCGACCACCTCGCCGCTGGGATTGCGCGCCACCATCACCGAGATCTCGGATTCCAGATCGAGCGCCTGCTCGGCGACGCAGGGCTGCTCCCCCAGCGCCCGCCAGGCATCGCCCGCGCTGCTCCAGCGATCTGCGCCGTCCGTCGAGCTTCACCTGGCCCCGGCCGTCGTAACCGCCGTGGGCCCGCTTGAGATAAATCCGCCCGCCCAGCTCCGCCGACCGCCTGCAGCAGATCGCTCTTCCGAATAGATGGCCCGGTAAGGTCCCACCGGGAAAGCCCTGGTCCCGCAACCAGTTCTTCTGCCGGATCCGGTCCTGCACCATGGCCAGGATCTCCTTGCCCGGGCGCACCGGAGCATGCCGGGCCGCAGCTTCCAGCGAAGCAATGGAAATCTGCTCGATCTCCAGCGTGATCACATCGCAGCCGCGAGCCAGATCGGCGGCCGCGCGTGGCGTCGTCCCAGGAGCCCACAAAACAGGCATCCACCACAAAACGGGCGGGGCAGGAAGGATCGGGATCCATCACCTGCACCCGGTAGCCCAGGGAACGCGCCGCCATGGCGGTCATGCGCCCCAGTTGACCACCCCCCAGGATGCCGATGGTCGAGCCCTGAACGATCGCGCTCATCCTGGCAACTCCGCTTCCAGCACCTCCTGGCTGCGCGCCTGCCGCCAGGAGCGCAGCCGATTGCCCAGCTCCGCGTCGTGGCCGGCCAGGATGGCCACCGCCAGCAACGCCGCATTGGCGGCGCCCGGTTTGCCGATGGCCAGCGTGGCGACCGGAACCCCCTTCGGCATCTGCACAATGGAGAGCAGAGAATCGATGCCCTGCAGGCAGGTGGACGGCACGGGCACCGCCAGCACCGGAAGGATCGTCTTGGCGGCGATCATTCCCGGCAAATGCGCCGCGCCGCCGGCGGCCGCGATGATGATCTTCAGTCCCCGCGGCTCGGCCTGCTCGGCATATTGAAAAAGCCAGTCGGGGGTGCGATGGGCGGAGACGATCCGCGCTTCGTGGGGGATGGCGAACTCCCGCAACAGGTCAAGGCAAGGCAGAAGCACTTCGTAATCGCTCTTGCTGCCCATGACCACGCCAACGGTAGGAGAGGCGTTCATGTTGCCGATTATCCCATCTCGTCCACGCTCGTAGCACCGTCCGGCGCTACGACTTTCAGCTCGAAGCGCGCCGTCTCGCGCCGTCTCCGCCAGCGCGGCAGATCGGATGAGGTCAGCACCCGGATCGTCATGTTCCTCCATGGTCTCGACGCGCATAACCGGTACTGCGCGATGCGCTCTTCGTCCGGCTCGTCTCCCTTCCGGCCAGCCGAATCGGCTCCACGATCGCGGTCAGCTCGAGCTCCGCCTTCTCCACCCGCTTCACCCCGGCCATGAGGCCCAGCGCGCTGAAGGCCAGCAGCTTGGCATCGTCGGCATCGGCTCTCCAGCGAGATCGCCTGGAACATCGTCACCACCCCGTTGGGCCGATAGCCGCAATCGATGCGCAACGGATCGCCCGGCTTGGTGTAGTTGGCGGCGGCGATCTGCTTGCGCATCAGCGTCCACACCCCGGCCTCCTCAAAGTGCGTCGCATGGCCGCGATGCAGCGCCGCGCGGCCGCCGCGCCGCTGGCTTCGTTCCCGCCGCGGGGTATCGACATACAGGCGCATCAGGTCTTCCAGGCCGGCCAGAAAGCTCTCCGCCAGGTACGCCTTGGTCTCGGTGATCTGTACCCCGTTGGAAAGCGACTCTTCGAGCAGGGCCATGATGGGCTTGGGGTGGTCGGCCGGTTGGGCCCGCAACCGCTGTCCGATCTCGATCTCCAGCGCTTCGAGCATCTGCGTGTCCGCATCCGGATCGAGGCACCGGACCCGGCCCCAGTCCCGGGTAAAGCGCAGCACGCTCTGCTCTCCCTCGGCGGCGCGCAGCAGCACGCCGATATTGACGAACTCGTTCTTCACCGGATCCGGCACATAACGGATGAGTTGAAACTCGCATTGTTTCCGCTCCGCCATGTCCCTCCTCTCCGATGCCCTTCTCCGGCAAGTTCCGCTCAGACTCCCTCGACCCTGCCTTCACTATCTTGCACCCACTCTCCGCTCCGGCAACCCCTCCCTCAACCTCTTTTCCCCCTCCTCACCCCAATTCGGAAACGGCCTCCGCGCCGATTCCCTGAACGCCACGATCAACTCCCGCACCCGCGCCCGGCGCGCCAGCAACCGCTCCAGCAGGACCTCCAGGGCGCTCAGATCGCCGCCATACCATTCCGGCGGAATGATCTCCGCAATCGCCCACGCCGTCTCCGGGGCCAGGTTCTCGATGCGGCTGAGCCAGGGTTCGAAGCTCTGCCCAGCCGGTGACCCCGCGATAGACAGTGTTTTCGGCAAACACGCCGCCCAGGCTGGCATCGATAAACTTCCAGTCCCCGGCATGAAAGCAGTATCCCTGGTCGATAAAGGTCGCGCTGGTAGCGGCGCTCCCGGCGGCCTTTCTGAAAGACCGCTTGCCTGCCGTTGATGTTGCAGGTCCATTTGTCCAGCGCCAGGATGCCGGCGAACTCGCGCCAGATTGCGCACCTCCAGCAGCTGCTGCTCGGGCAGGTAGTCGACCACCTGTCCCGGCATCAGCCCTCCCACCCAGCGCGAGGCGAAGTGCAGGCCCGGCCTGGCATGGCTGCGCTCCTCCGCGCAGCTCGATGTGTCAGCTCCGGGGTGTTCCGAATCAGCCAATCGCGTCACCTCGATCACCTCCGAGTGGGGAACCGCCAGCCCGATCGCGGCGCCCAGCCGGGTGGCCAGCAGCTCATTGGCCAGCACCCGGACATGCTGCGGATTGTTGCGGAATTTGACCACGTACAGATTGCCGTCGGAGGCGAGCATCAGGTGGCTCTGGGCTCCGCCCCGCATGCGTCGAATCTGCTGGATCGCGATCACTGCCACGGAGATCACCCTTTGCCGCCGGCCGCTGCAAGTAGCAGCATACTCGAACCGCAGAACCGCCAGAAGCTCGCGGCGCCTGCTTCTGGTAGCATCGCCACGGAGGAAGCACATGGAACAGGCTGTCACCACCCCGAATGGCTCGCGCCGCAATGAAGATATCGCTTTGGATTTGTTGAAGTTTGTCGCTGCGTCGGCGGGGCTGGGAAAGGGCACTTCGCCGGCCGCGGGCTTTGTCGCCGCCTCCGGCTCTAAGCCCGAAGATCAGGTGAACCAGTTACTCGCCCTCTACTCCAAATGCCTCGGCGCTGTTCAGGGCAAATAATGCAAACACCATGGCAGACGCTAACGACGCTCAACGAGCTCATGCTGCTAGGCCACCGTGAGCGGCTTTTCCTCAGAGCCGCCTTCCACGTCCCTGTGCCGATGAGCAGCGAACAGCTCTCAGCGTCGCCGTCTTCGGCGCCGGCGCCTTTGGCCGCAATCATCTGCGCGTCTATCGCCAGCTGGAGCAGTCCGGTTTCGGGGTGCGGCTGGCCGCGGTTGCGGATACCGATCCGGCCGCGGCCGAGATGCTGCGCCAGCAGGGAAACCTCCCCGTCTTTTCCTCGCCGGAAGCGTGCCTGGAGGCGTGCCGCGCGGGCAAACTGCACCTGGACGCGGTCTCCATCTGCGTGCCCACCTCCGCGCATTATGCCGTGGCCTCCCAGGCTCTGGCCCAGGGACTCGATGTCCTGCTGGAAAAGCCCATCGCCGTCACCCTGGCCGAGGCCGATGCCCTGGTCGGGCAAGCGGCAGCCAGCCGGCAGATCCTGCAGGTAGGCCTGCTGGAGCGCTTCAACCCCGCGGTCACCGCGGCCGAGCCGTTGGTCAACGGGCCGATGTTTTTCGAAGCCCACCGCCTCAGCGTCTTCCACCGCCGCGCGCTGGACGTCGACGTGGTGCTGGACCTGATGATCCACGACCTGGACATCGTGCTCAGCTTTGTGCGCTCTCCGGTACGCCAGCTTCATGCCGTGGGCTTGAGGATTCTGTCGTCCCAAGGTCGACATCGCCAACGTGCGCCTGGAATTTGCCTCCGGCTGTGTCGCCAACTTTACCGCCAGCCGGGTCAGCACGGAGACGGTGCGCAAGCTGCGCTTCTTCCAGCCCCACCAGTACCTCTCGATCGATTATGCCCGGCAGGATCTGCTGATCATCAACGTGGCTCCAGGGCGAGACACGGAGGACGCCAGAACCCTGGCTGCTCAGCAAGCCGGCGGTCCAGGGCGGGGAACCGCTGCTGCTGGAAATCCAAGCCTTCCTGGATTCGGTCCGCACCCGCACGCCGCCGCGGGTAACGCCCAAGCAGGCGCGCGATGCGCTGGCCTTGGCGCTCGATATCAACCAGCGAGATCCAGGCCCACGCCACCCGCGCCGGCCTGGACCTGCTATTACGCAGTCGTCTAGAGGCCGCGCTATTGCAGCTTTTCTGCACTTTGTAGCCCTTGGGCACCGTTCAGCTCGAACTGCTCGTCGGGCAACGGTCTGATTGACGATGACCTTCTCCACCGTGAGCGTGATGCGGTATTCCTCCAGCGGCCGGTTGATGTTGATGGTGCTGGGAAATGGATACCCGTTGAAATCCTGGTAGGGCCCGTAGATCACCTGGGTTTCCAGATCGCCGTCGCTGTTGTAGATATCCTGCTCGGTGGGCATCAGGTCGACCCGGCTGAAATGGATCACGCGCAGCGGCTTGGCCACCTTGCGGCAGCCCCGGGCGGAGTGATCCGCTGCCCGGGTTGAGCACCGTCAGGTCATATTGCGGCGTCTCGATCAGCTGCTTGGTCTTGGGGTTCCATGCGTGGTCGTGCTGGAAGTGGTCAACGGAGACGATCCGGTCGGGAGAGATCCCGCGAATCAGGATGGAATCCAGAAAGACGTTGAGGCCGCAGATTCTCCAGGGGATTGGCGGCCTTGGTTGGTCACCGAATTGCTTCCTTGAATCGCCCGGCTCTTGGGCGGAATCAGCAGGGTGAAGGTGGTGCCGTTGCTGGCCAGATCGAACGCGTGCGTGTCGCAGCACCGGCACCTGTCCGAGCACCCGCAGCATCTGCGGCTTGCGGAAGATAATATAGCCGTGGATGGAGGTGTAATCCGTCTGCTTGCCGCGTGTGGGCGCCGCCCACCGAGGCGGCAAAATCCACCGTCGCGGTCAGCGAATTCACCTGGTCGTAGCGGTGATTGATCGCCTCCACCAACTGCACCGCGTCGGCGTTCAGCGACCGCGCCGGCCAACTTCGGCTGCTGCAGCTTGCGGGTGTGGCTCAGGCATCCGGTCAAGACCGGCACCAACAGCGCCAAAAACTTCAACCAATCTCTCCGCATTCATTCAACTCAGGAACTGCGAGTATAGAGCAATCGCACAGTCAGGGCTGGGGGCCAGCCGTCTGCCGGCGTCTCTTCAATGGGCCCCCTGCGCATCCTTCAGGCCCTGCCGGTACGCGCTCACATTGCGCTCATGCTCTTCCAGCGTGGTGGCGAACCGGGAGTGGCCGGCGGCGCTCGCGATCGGCCACAAAATACAGAAAATTGCTGTCAGCCGGATGCATCGCCGCCTGCAGCGAGGCGATGCCCGGGCTGCAGATCGGCCCCGGCGGCAGGCCGGCATGGCGGTAGGTGTTGTAGGCCGAGTCCCGCTTCAGGTCCGACTGGTAAATCGCTCCCCGGTATTGTTTCTCCAGCAGGGCGGCGTAGATCACCGTGGGGTCGGTCATCAGCGGCATGTCCTTGGCCAGGCGGTTCTCGAGCACGCTGGCCACCAGCGGCCGATCTGCCGCCACCGGGGTTTCTTTCTCCACCAGCGAGGCCAGGGTCACGACCCGGTGATAGTCGCCCTCGAGGCCGATCGAGGCGCTGCTCTGGCGGAATCGCTTCACCATCGCGGCCAACATCTGGCTGGGCGTCTGCCGCCGCTGAAAGCGGTAGGTATCGGGGAAGAGATAGCCTTCCAGGTTCTTGGCCCCCGGGTCGAGGTCGGCAATCAGGGCCACGTCCTGGCTGGCGGCGGCCAGAAAGCTCTCTTTCGATCCCAGTTGCGCATCCTGGACCGCCTGGGCGATGTCGAAAAGGTTGAAGCCTTCGGGAATGGTCACCGTGCGGGTATAAACATCGCCGCGCACGATGCGGTTGTAAACCGCCGGCAGCGTCGCCGGCTGATCGAAGCGGTACTCTCCCGCCTTGAGCGTGCCGCCGTGCAGCACATGCCAAAGATCGAAGGCGTACCGGCTGCGGATAATTCCATGCTCCGGCCAGCAACGCGCCGATGGCCCGCGAACCCATGCCCGGAACCACTTCGACAAAGGTCTCCGCCGGCGGGCTGGCCGGCAGCATGAGATTCACGGTAGCCGAAGCGAGACCGCAAGCAGAGCCAGAACCAAAAGGACAACTAGAAAACGTCGCACAAGCGGGGACCTTGGTGGATTGGATTCTCCTCCTGGATTTTATGATGCGATTCTCTTCAGCCGCTCGGATTGCACTATAGCCTGTGCTCAAGGTAGAGTACCATCCGAGAGCCAATCGGAGCAACCGCAGAGAGACCGGTCGTGATTCGTCCGGGCCGCATTCTGGGTCTGGATGTCGGCGATCGCCGGATCGGGGTCGCGGTCTCCGATGAGCTGGGCCTCACCGCGCAACCCGTGCTCACCCTGGTGCGCAAGAACCGGCGCCAGGACCTTGGCTCCCTGGCCCGGCTGGTGCGCAAGTATGGCTGCGCCCAGGTGGTGGTGGGCAACCCGCTCTACATGTCGGGCGACATCAGCCCCCAGGCGCTCAAGGCGCAGGCCTTGGCCCAGGCCCTTCAGCTCGAGACCGGCGCCGAGGTTACGCTCTGGGACGAACGGCTCTCGACCACCGAAGCGCATCGTCATCTGGATGCGGCCGGCCGCCTGCCGGGAAACCGGCGCGCGGTGATCGACCAGGTAGCCGCAGTGCTCATCCTGCAGAGTTTCCTTGACTCCGCGCCGATGACTCGCGCCGAGCGATCGGCTGCGGAAAAGGTCCTCGAGGGCCGTGCGCGGGAGCAAGAACGGCGGTCATGGTCCGTCGTATAATCGTGTTTTGCACCTGGTTGGACGTAGCGCATGCGGGCCACGCGGCCGCGCTCCGGATCATTGCCAAATGCCTGAACACATAAAGAAAAAGCTGGAAGAACAAATCCGCGTGCTGGAGCACGAGCTCACCCACGAGCTGCCCATCGAGATCAAGAAGGCAGCCTCGCTGGGGGATCTGAGCGAGAACGCCGAGTATCACATGGCGAAGCAGCGCCAGGTCTTCGTCAACGCCCGCCTGGGACAGCTCAAGAAGCGCATGGCGGAGCTCGCCCTGGTCAACCTGACCAATATCCCCAGGGACAGGATTGCGTTTGGCTCCACCGTCGTGGTCTTCGACTCCACCAAGAACGAAGAGATCACCTATAAGCTGGTCACCAGCGAAGAATCCGACGTGAACCAGGGCCTCATCTCCACCACCTCGCCGATCGGCCGCGGACTGGTCGGCAAGCAGGTCGGAGACATCGCGGCCATTGTGACCCCGAACGGCAAGCGCGAGCTGGAGATTCTCAAGCTCACGACCATTCACGACGAGGCGCAATGACACTGGACTTGGACCAGCGCCTTCGGCAGAGGCTGCGGCGTCATCCTGCAGTGCATCGTCGATGGGCTGGCGCTCACCCGCATCTCGCCCAACGTGCTCACCTTCCTCGGCCTGGTGATCAACACCGTCGCGGCCATTCTCTTCGGCTTGGCCAACGAGCACAACTACGTCCGCATGTTCCTCTACGCCGGCCTGGTCATCATCGGCGCCGGCATCTTCGACATGGTGGACGGGCGGGTGGCGCGCCAGACCCACCAGGTCACCGTCTTCGGAGCCTTCTTCGATTCGGTCATCGATCGCTACAGCGACGTGGTTCTCTTCTTCGGCCTGCTGGTTTTTTATGCCCGCGGCAACCGATTCTTCTATGTCGTGCTGACCGCCTTTGTCATGGTCACGTCGCTCATGGTCAGCTACACCCGGGCCCGCGCCGAAGCGCTGATCGGCTCCTGCAAGGTGGGCTTCATGGAGCGGCCGGAGCGCGTGGTTCTCATCATCCTGGGCGCGCTCTTCAACCGCTGGGGGGTCATGGCCCCGGTGCTCTGGGTGCTGGCCGTGTTGTCCACCATTACCGTCATCCACCGCATCAGCTATACCTATCAACGAACCAAGACGCTGCCCGGCCAAGGCCAGCGAGCGCCGCCCCAGAGTGCGCCACTGGCCGCCGCTGCGCCGCGCGCAGCGCCTCGACCCCGGTCCGATCTGCGCCCTGCTCCCCGCGCCTGATGATGACCAAGGCCCCTACCTCGCTCCCGTGCTGCTGGTCCATGGCGGCGCCTGGGACATTCCCGCTGATCAACTGCGAAGCCCACACGCCGCGGCGTCATCCGCGCCGCCGAGGCGGGCTACGACCTGCTGAGGCAGGGAGCCTCCGCGCTGGACGCGGTCGAGGCCGCCGTCACCCTGCTCGAAGACGACGAAACCTTCGATGCCGGCCGGGGCAGCTTTCTCACCGCGGATGGCCGGGTGCAGCTCGATGCGCTGCTGATGGATGGCGCTACCCTGCGCGCCGGCGCCGTGGCTTGCGTGGAGAGGCTGAAGAATCCCGATCCAGGCCGCGCGCCTGGTGCTGGAACGCAGCCCGCACGTCTACTTTGTCGGCGCGGGCGCGGAAGAGTTTGCCCGCGAGCATGGCATGGCCCTGATCGATAACGAGGAGCTGGTGATTGACCGCGAACGCGCAGCGCCTTGCAGGCGGCCCAGGCGCGAGCGCAGCGCCGGCATCCCAGACCAGACCTTTGCCGGCGAACCTCCGGCGGACTCGCATGACACCGTGGGCGCAGTCGCGCTGGACGCCGCCGGCAATCTGGCCGCCGCTACTTCCACCGGGGGCACGCTGAACAAGACGCCCGGCCGGGTGGGCGACTCGTCCGTCATCGGCTGCGGGGGCTACGCCGACAACCGCAGTGCGGCCGCGTCGCTTACCGGCTGGGGCGAACCCATCATGAAGCTGGTGCTGGGCAAATGGGCCGTCGACCGGGTGCCGCAGCTGGGCCCGGAACAAGCCGCCGAGGATGCCATTGCCTATCTCTACGCGCGCCTCCAGGGCCATGGCGGCATCATCCTGCTCGGCCCCGACGGCCGCTTCGGAATCGCCCACAACACTCCGCGCATGGCCTGGGCTGTCTGCGACCGGAAGGGCGTCCGCGCCGGCACCAGCCTGAGCGACTGAGGCTCAGTGAGAATGTTTCATGAACCCACGCTCATCCTCGCTTCTGCCTCGCCGCGACGGCGGGAGCTGCTGGCCCAGGCGGGCTATCGTTTTGAGGTCCAGCCTCGTCCGTGCCTGAGTCGCGCCGGCCGGAAGAGGACGCCATCCGCTTCGCCACCAGGCTCGCCCGGGAGAAGGCCGAAGAAGTCTTTGCCCGCCGTCACGTCCGCCGCGCCGAACTCGATGGTTCTGGGCGCCGATACGGTTGTGGTCTGCGACGGGGAAGTTATGGGCAAGCCGGCTGGATGCCGCCGACGCCGACGCGCATGCTTCTGCTGCTATCCGGGCGCACCCACCACGTGGTCACCGGGGTGGCCGTAGTCTGGGGATCGAGGGCTGCAGCGCGAGGTAGCCGCGGAGCTGACCCAGGTCACCATGCGGACCCTTTCGCCCGCAGGAAGTCTCCGACTATGTGGCCAGCGGCGAACCCATGGATAAGGCGGGAGCCTATGCCATCCAGGGATATGCCGGAAGGTGGATTCCACGGATCAACGGCTGCTACTTCAACGTGGTCGGGCTGCCGCTGGCCCTGGTCACCAGCCTGCTGGAAGGAGCCGAGCTGCGCCTGGCCAGCTCTCAGCCAGCAAAGGACTGTCCCAGATCTCCTGATCGCAGATTGGGTCCACGATTTGACGTTTGCGAAGAATTCAGACTCGAGGGACGTGCATTCAGCCCGACGCAAGATGCATCGGATGCGGGCACCGGCCTTCGTAGGGACCGGGTGCCGAGCCTCCGGACTCTTCCGGGTAGCATGGACAAACATCAGTCCCCGAGACTATTGAGCTGGAGCTTACAATGAAGGACCTCGTTTCCCCTTGGGGCGCAGCAACTGGTGGAGCACAGAACGAAGATGGCGAGCAGGGTGAGATCAAGAGCAGCCAGCATCGTGTCCCTTTGCCGCGGCCTATTGCAAGGAAAGACCGCCAATCATCGCTGCAAGCAGTGCTGTTCTGGGAACGAGCGCATCGAGCAGAATGGATTCCCGGTCGGCATGTGCGCCTTCCCCCACCGCTCCCATTCCATCCAACGTCGGAATCCCCAGGGCCGAGGTAAAATTCCCGTCCGAACCTCCGCCTGTCGCTGCTTCCTGTAGTTGAAAACCCAATCCCGCGGCCATTGTTGCTGCGCGGCGAAAAAGAGCGACCGTACCCGGAGTTCGTTCCATCGGCGGCCGGTTCAGGCCGCCCGTGACCTCCAGCCTGCATTGCCGGTCCACCGCGCGCAAAGAGCGGAAGCGCCGGTCCATGCGCTGCCCATCGACCGCCTTGGCAATGCGGACGTCGAACTCCGCCCAGGCTTCGGCGGCCACCACGTTGGACCGCGTACCGCCGCCGATCACCCCCGCATTGACCGTGATGCCCCGGGCCAGATCGGTGAAAGCGCTGGCGCGCTCGATCTGGCGCCCAAGTTCCAGCACCGCGCTGTGTCCCTGGCTGAAATCCACCCCGCTGTGGGCGGCAACGCCGTGCACCTGCAAGCGGTAGTTGGCCACTCCCTTTCTCGCCGTCTTGTAGGCCCCGGCGGAGCCCTGCGCCGGCTCGAGAACAAACACCGCCTCGCATTTCCTGGCCAGTGACTCGGTCAGAGCTCGCGAATGCTCGCTGCCGGTCTCCTCGTCGCTGTTGAGCAGAAACATCACCGGCCGGGTCAACTGCCCCGCTTCCTGCAACAACGCGCAGCGCGGTCAGGGCCATCACCACGCCCGCCTTCATGTCCAGTACACCCGGACCCCAGGCCCGGCCCCGCGCGCACCCGGAAAGGCATCTTCTTGAGCGTGCCCAGCGGCCAGACGGTGTCCAGGTGGCCCAGCAGCATCAAGGGTTTGACCGTTGCTCCGAGCCGGCCCGAAGCGGCCCACCAACAGGTCCCCGGCTGATCTTCTGCTTGCTGCGCTGGCTCTTGCCGCCGCTGGCTTTGATCCACTCCTCCAGCAAGGCTCACGCAGCGGTTCACCGCCGCCCGGTCTTCCGTGGGGGATTCGATGCCGACCAGCTCGGCCGATCATTTCCAGCATTTGCTGGCCGTCGCTTGGCCACGGCCGCGCGTCAGGTCACGGTAGGTTTCCATCAGCTCTTTCTCCTTCCGCGTAAACCTAACACCGTCGTGGTACGTCTCATGGCCCGATCAGTTTGTGGCGTTTTTGACACAGTGAAACTTTTTTTATCCTATGTAGTCTATGGCTTTGCGACTCACTTGCAAACCAGGAATACTGCATTCGTGGAATTAGCGCATTTAGAAAAGACCATCGCGTCGGTGATTGAATTCTCAGGAATCGGTCTCCACAGCGGGGCGCCGGTGAACATGCGATTGTTGCCCGCTCCTGCCGGCTCCGGCATCGTTTTCCGCCGCACCGACCTGGACAACTACGAGATTGCGGCCACGGGCAGAAATGTAGCCAAGGTCAGCTACGCCACCAGCATCATGCGCCAGGGTGTGCTCATCTCCACCACCGAGCATCTTCTTTCCGCGCTGATCGGCATGGGCGTCGACAACGTCATCATCGAACTGGACAACCTGGAGTTGCCCATCCTCGACGGCAGCGCCCTGCCCTACGTGGAAGCCTTTGCCGAGGTAGGCATCCGGAGCCAACGGCGCCGGCGGCAGTATCTGCGCATCCTGAAAAGTGTCGAAGTCCGCGAGAACGGCAAGTTCATCGCCGTCTATCCCGGCGAAGGCTACAGCATCACCTACGACATCAATTTCCCCCACCCCATCGGCCGCCAGGCGTTTACCGTCGACTTGGCCGCCGGATCGTACGGCGCCCAGATTGCGGCCGCCCGCACCTTCGGGTTTCGCGAAGATGAGAAGATGCTGCGGGACATGGGACTGATCCGCGGCGCGTCGGAAGAGAACGCGATTATTCTCTGCGGAGGCGCGGTGCAGAATGGACCGCTTCGCTTTGACGACGAGTTCGTCCGCCATAAAGTGCTCGACCTGATTGGTGATCTGGCCCTGGCCGGACATCGCATCCTCGGCCGGGTGGTGGCCCAGCGCGCCGGGCACGCCATGCACACCGCGCTGGTCTCCCGCCTGCTGCGCGATCGATCTGCCTGGGAGCTGGTGCAATTTCCCGCGCCGCGGCGCACCATGGTCGCCGTGGCCGCAGCCCGTCTAGCCACCGCCTAAGCATCTCGCTTTAGTATTCCGCCAGGATCGTAGTGCTGCCGTCACCGGAGCGATTTCCGCTTCGCGGGACGCGCGCACCAGCTCACCCAAGGCATATTTCAGCTCGCTATGCCCGCCCCGCTCACCGCGGAGATGGCAAAGAAGGGCAGCTTGCGCCGCTTGGCCATGGCGCGCAGTTTCTTGAGCTTCTCCGGATTGGCCACGTCGGCCTTGGACGCCACCACCAGCATCGGTTTTTCGTCCAGGCCATGGCCGAAGCTCTTCAACTCGGCCATGATGACGCGGAAATCTTCCACCGGGTCGGGACGGCCGCTGGCATCCGAAACATCCACCAGGTGCACCAGCACGCGGGTGCGCTCGATATGGCGCAGGAACTGCACTCCCAGCCCGGCCCCCAGGTGGGCGCCCTCGATCAAACCAGGGATGTCGGCCACCACGTAGCTGTCTTCATGCGGCGGCTCTCCCACCGAAACCACTCCCAGGTTGGGCTCCAGGGTGGTGAAGGGATAGTCGGCAATCTTGGGCTTGGCGGCGGAGATCCTGGAGATCAGCGTCGACTTTCCGGCGTTGGGATATCCCACCAGCCCGACATCGGCCAGCAGCTTCAACTCCAGCCGGTAGGCGCGTTCTTCCCCCTCGCGGCCTGCTTCCGATTCCCGCGGAGCCTGGTGGGTGGCGGTGGCGAAATGCTGGTTTCCTCGTCCTCCCCGTCCGCCCTTGGCGGCGATGATGCGCTCATCGGGGTGGTGAGAAGTCATGCACCAGCGCGCCGGTCTCGTCGTCGTACAGCACGGTGCCGACCGGCACCTTCAAAATCGCATCCACGCCTTCCCGGCCGCTGCAGTTGGAGCCTTCGCCGTGGCGTCCGCGCTCGGCCTTATGTTCGGGATTGAAGCGGAAGTGAACCAGGGTGTTGTGCCGCTCGCTCGATTCCATGATGACGTCGCCGCCGCGTCCGCCATCCCCGCCGGAGGGACCGCCGCGGGGAACAAATTTCTCCCGCCGGAAGGCAACGCAGCCATTGCCGCCATCCCCTGCCTTCACCCGAATTCGAGCCTCATCGATGAACATAGTGTCCAGTCTTTGAAGTATGGGCTTCAGCCCGTACGTGAGTATGAAACGAGTCCGGCTTTAGCCACTAGGCAACTCTATCCCGTCGTTTCGACAGCCGTCGTTACCAGTGTAGCTCTTTAATTCTTTCCCTTCCACGCAACCGGACGGGACGTTCGCCTCAGCGTACGTGGGCCGAAACAGACAGGCGAAGCTCCACGATCGCTTTGTTAAAGTTTCGAACCAGTGATCCGACTAAGGCACCATCACCCGGGGAACCCGGGCGCTGATCGCGCACAGCACCTCCCACGGTATGCTGTCCGTCAGGTCCGCGAGATCCCACGCGTCGATCGAATGCGCGCCCTGGCTCCCCAGCAGCACCACCTCATCGCCGATGGCCACCCCGGGAATGCCGGTCACATCCACCATGGTCTGGTCCATCGAGACGCGGCCGGCGATGGGCGCCTCCTGGCCGCGGATGAGAACGTGCCCGCGGTTGGAAAGCAAGCGGTTGAGCCCGTCGGCATACCCGACCGGCAGCAGCGCGAGCCGCGTCTCCCGGGCGGCGGTAAAGGTATGGCCATAGCCGGCGGTCTCGCCCGCATGCAGAGTGCGCAACGAGGTCACCTGGGTCTTCCAGGCCAGCACCGGAGCAAAGCCGGGCTTCGCCATCCCATGAAAGCCCGTCCAGGGTGAGACGGTCGAGGTAGCCATAGAGCGCAAGGCCGGGACGCAACATCAGCCGCGCCCCCGCGCGCGACGCCATCTCCATCAGAGCCTGCCGGTCGGATCCGGCGACGATGCTCGACGAGTTGCCCGCATGCAGCCACTGCGGGCGCAAGCCCGCGCGCAACGATCAATTCGAGCGCCGCTGCCAGGCTTGCCAACTGCGGATTGGGCGGATGGTGAAGACATCGTCTCCGGGGCGCAGAAAGTGCGTCATCACTCCTTCCAGCCGCAGGCAGGAGCCGGGGTGAAAACGAGGCAACAGCGCAGCCGCTTCCGGGAGACCTCGGTTCCGACCACGCGCACGCCCTGCCGCGACATGCCGGTGTCGATCTCCAGGTGAACCGCAGACTGACCCGGCCGGCATGCCGCGCGCCGCCGCGGCCGCCTCCAGCAGATCAAGCTGCCAAGGCTCCCAAACCACCGGAGTCAGACCCTGGTCGATGACCGTCTCTGCTTCCCCGGGAAAGATCCCAGACATCAACAGAATGCGCGGCTGCGGGCAGACCGCGCGCACCGCAGCGCCCTCCTCGGCTCCAGGTCACCCCCAACCACTGGGCCCCGGCGCCGGCCAGCAGCGGCGCGCATGCCAGCACATCATGGCCGTAGGCGTTGGCCTTGACCACCGGCATCAAATCAGCCTGGGAGCCTGCCATGCGGCGCAGCTTTTCATAGTTGGCCAGCAGCCGGTGGCGGGAGACTTCAGCCCAAAGCGGTCGGGTCGACATGAGCTGGCTAGTATTCGCCCGGCGCCTCACCAAAGGCCATGTTCTCAAAGCGCGTGCAGTCCGCCAGGTAGGCCAGATGCACCGAGCCGGTGGGACCATTGCGCTGCTTGGCGATGATGATCTCCGCCTTGTTCTTCGAGTCGGGGTCCTCTTCCCCGTTCTCGTCCTTGTTGTAGTAGCTATCGCGATGGATAAAGGCGACCACATCGGCATCCTGCTCGATCGAGCCTGATTCGCGCAGATCGGAGAGCATCGGCTTCTTGTCCCCGCCGCGCTGCTCCGAGGCGCGGCTGAGCTGGGAGAGCGCGACCACCGGAACCCGCAATTCCTTGGCCAGCGCCTTCAGCCCGCGCGAGATGGCGGAGACCTCCTGGGTGCGGTTCTCGTAGCGGCGAGCGCCCACGCCGAAGGTGGAGGCGGTCATCAGCTGCAGATAGTCGATCACGATCAGGTCCAGGCCGCCCTGCTGCCGCTGCAGCCGCCGCGCCTTGGCCCGCATCTCGGAGAGCGCGATCGCCGGCGTATCGTCGATAAATATCTTCGCCTCCGCCAGCCGCTCCAGCGCCTCCATCAACTTGCCCCGATCCTGCCTTGGGAATAAACCCGGTCTGGATCTTCTGCATGGAAACCAGCGCCTGCGAAGCCAGCATGCGCCGCAGCAGCGACTCCTTGGACATTTCGAGCGAAAAGACGGCCACCACCTTGCCATCTCGCACCGCGGCGTTCTCGGCAATGTTGATGGCCCAGGCCGTCTTGCCCATGCTGGGACGGGCGGCGATGATGATCAGGTCGGAAGCCTGCAGGCCGCTGGTCATCTTGTCGAACTGGGTGTAGTGGGTGGCCAGCCCGGTCACCTCTTTCTGCTGCGCGTACAAATTGTCGATGGTTCCGAAGGAATCGCGAACGATCTCCGGAATGCCGGCAAAACCGCGGGTGATGCCGCGCTCGGAGACTTCGAGCAGGCCGGATTCGGCGGCAGTCGAGCACCACCAGCGCTTCATCGCTTTGGTCCGCCGCCCGGGTGATGGCCGTGTTGCAGATGCCGATCAGCTGCCGGGCCAGCGATTTGTCCTTCACGATCCGGACGTACTCTTCGATGCTCGGCCGGCGCGGCAGCCCCTCGGTGAGCGACGCGAGATAGGCCACACCGCCCACCGCCTCCACCTCCTTGCGCCGCGCCAGCTCTTCCGCCAGGGTCACGATATCGACCGCGCGGCGGGCGTCGATCAGCTCCGCCATGCGGCTGTAGATGCGGCGGTGCGAGTCCAGAGAGAAGTCTTCGGCGCGAAGCTTTTCCGCCGCCTCGTTATAGGAGTGGTTGTCGAGCAGGATCGCGCCCAGAATCGAACGCTCCGCCTCCACGCTGGCGGGCAGGCCGCGGTCCAACGACACATCAGAAAAAGTGGCCATGGGGGAAACTCCAAGCCTCAGTTTAGGGCACAACCGGCAGCGACCGGCCTGAGGGAATCAAGGTAGAAATCTGGACAAACGGTATGATTAAGACGGATGGGTCGTCGAACTAAATCTCTACTCATTGCCCTTTGCATGTCTGTTGCCCGGAGCGAGCGCCGGAGCGCAGCAAGCAGCAGCCAAAAGCAAATACTGCGCCGCCCGCATTTCGCGAGATGCAGCAGGTGGAAGACCGCTGGACCGACGCCGTAACCAAGCGCGATCAATATGCGCTGGAACTGGTCCTCGCACCGCAGTTCATCGGCATCTCCGCCAGCGGAGATGTGACCACCCGCAACCAGCAAATCGCCCACCTCTTCGTCAAAGACGCAGGGCCCGACTCTCTGGAGCAGAAAGTAGTGAGTGTGCGCTTCGTGGGCGACGTAGCCATCGTGAACGGCACCTACGTCATGAGCTGGAAGGGCGAGAAGGGCCCGGTGCTCGGAGAAAGGCATCTTCTCCCACGTCTTCGAGCATGTGCGCAACAACTGGCTCTGCCTCAACTCGCAACGCACCGTGGTGGCCGAAGACACGAAACAGGCAGCCGCCCAGGAAAAGCCCAAATGCGAAGCCCAGCGATGCCGAGCTGCCCATGCACATTCCACTGGTCTACAAGGGCCCGACAGCACCCAGCCCCCGCCTCAGCCGGGCGCCGATCAGCCGCCCCAGTAGAAAAGCTGGGCCGGCGATAACGAACTCGCGCAGCACCGAATATGACACCGTGAGTGATCGCCATGTCTGCTCCTTGCGCGGCGAAAGCCGCCCCAGGTTCTTGGAGCAGATATCGCACCTGGGGATCGGGCCTTGAATCGGCTGGCCGGCCGCTACCTGGCTTTCATCCGGCCAATTGCATCGACATTATGCTTGTGCTCCTGTCATGGCCCACCGTACTATTGGTGCCTCGGTCCCCAAATAATTCCCGCGATTACTCAACTGGAGTGCATATGAAGACACTGATCCGTTCGATGCTGGCGGTAACCGCGCTGGCTGTAACCGCAATGATCGCTTCGCAGGCAGGTGTGGCCCAGGCCCCTGCAGGCGCCCCCGCTGGTGCTACCGGGCTTTGCAATGACGGCTCCTACTGGACCGGCGCGAGCAAGAGCGGTGCGTGCCGCGGCCACAAAGGCGTGAAGACCTGGTACGCGTCCGCCGCCGCTCCGCCTGCCGCTGCTCCCGCAGCAGCGCCGCTGCTCGCCAGCCGCTGCTGCTCCTGCCGCTCCTGCTGCCGCGGCGCCGCAAAGACCAAGACAGCGACGCCAGCATCGACAACCCCGGCTCCTGGTGGTGGACCAGGTCTGGTCTGGTTGAATACGTCCACCAAGGTCTATCACTGCCACGGGAACAAAGTACTACGGCACAACCAAGGCAGGCGCATATATGACCGAAGCTGCGGCCAAGGCCAAAGGCGCCCACCCCGATGCGGGTAAACCCTGCAGCTAACGAACTTTGGTATTATCATGGGGCGGCGGTCTCATGACTTAGACCGCAGCCTTTCGATCTGCTGGCTGCTATAGGGCGGGCCTGAATCTCTGGCCCATCATCCCTCGGTAGCGACTGCCGATGTGAGCGCCTGTTGGTCATCGCTGAGCGAAGCCGAGGGACCTGCAGTTTTCTCGCCTGACCCACGATACCTCGCGCACCCCTGCCCCCGATCTTAGAAGAACTCCAACTGGTCTCCGACCTCAATCCGGCAATTGCTGATTTGCCCGGCCGGTAGTTCCAGAATGCTATGTGTTTTCAGGCTGATGCTGGTAATCCTGAACGGAGCCAACCGATGCCAAAGCTTGAGAACCTGTAGACTCTTGCTGAGCGCGACCACATCGATCGAAAACAACATGCCAAAAGTATGGATGCCGGATGAGGGCCTGATAAGAAGCCCGCATCCGGCATCAAGCCGTCTCCTGCCCGCCAAACCTATCAGGCGGGTGAGAGACGTGTCGGCTATTGTTATCCGTGTGCCGACCGTGGTCGCCCTCGTTATGTTTCTGAGGCTCATTGTGTTGTCTTCACACACCACTGTGTGTCGAAGGCCAATCACGGCCAATTAGGCTACCTTTCGCGTGCTTTCTGCGATATATCACGAATGCAAGCACAACCACCGCCAAAACACCTGCTATGATCCGAACGAGTGTTGTCGTATCCATCTGATGTCTCCTCCTTTCTCTCAATCTCGTTAACTTGTAAACTCTATGACTAACTACTTCTGCTGCTCCGGCTAAAGATAGTCGCGGAAATCGCACTACTTGAACGACTGCATATTCTTGGCAATGTTCAGAATCGCGGGCGCAAGCAAGACAATGAAAATGCATGGGAATATAAACAGCACAAGGGGAAAGAGTATTTTTATTTTTGTCTTCGCGGCCATCTCCTCGGCCCGTTGCCGTCTTTTCAGACGGATCTCGTCACCAAACCTGCTCAATGCTCTGACAATCGGAGTGCCGAACCGGTCAGCTTGCGTCAACATGCTGACAAACAGCGAGAACTCCGGAATCTGTGTACGCTCTGCCGCGCTCTTCCATGCTTCCAGCCGGGGCTTGCCGGCAAGTTGCTCCAAATTGACTTGCATGAACTCCTGGTGGATGTCCGGGTGGCTGATGATCAGCTCCTGTCCAACTCGCAGCATCGCCTGATCCAGACCCAGCCCTGCCTCCACGCAGATAACCAGCAGATCGAGCGCATCCGGAAGGCTTTTCCTGATTCTTTCTCTCCGTTTCTTGATCTTCATCCTCAGCCACATGTCCGGGACCAGATAAAAGACGGCGCCCAGGGACAAAGCCCAGAAAACCGTGTTGGTGTGAATCAAGCTTCCGCAGACCAGGCCCAATCAGCGGACCAAGGAAGCGGCTGGCAAAGTATGCGTTCATGCTTCGGCTGCTTCTGATGCCCGCGCTCAAAAGCTGCTGTTTGACCTTTTCATCCTCGGCAAGCCCAAACCGGGCGCGCAGGCCCTTTGCCATGGACAGGATCATCTCTTGCACCCGCTCTTTGTGTGCCCACCTTTCTTTGGTCCGGGCGAGTGCTCTGCACCATCTCCAGGATCCGTCTGGCGGCAGGCGAGGGCCGCAGGATGACCGGAGCGAGCAGCAGCGCAAGAACCAGAAAGACCGTAAGCGTGAGGGCGATGTAAAAGATCAGGTCCATATCTTGCTAAACCTCGATCCCATTGACGATGCGACGAATGATCAAAGCGCCGACCGCCAGCATCCCGAGGCTGAAGTAGATCAGCTTGCGGCCCGAATGGATCGTGGAGAAGGATACTGGAGTATCCCGGGTTCACGAGGTTGAGGAGCACCATCATCACCACCGGAAGCGCGCTCAGAATCCATCCGGTAAGCCTCCCCTGGGCTGTCTGCACTTGAATCTCGCCCTGAATCCGCAGCCGTTCTCGAATCACGAAGACCGTGCGATCCAGAATCTCGGCGAGGTTGCCGCCGGTGTCCTTCTGCACCAGGATTGCGGTCACCAGAACGCGCAGGTCGGCAGAGGGAACGCGATCCAGAAGTTGCAGCAGTGCGTCGCGCATAGGCAAGCCGAGGTTCTGCTGTTTGAAAACTTCACCGAACTCGGAGGCGGCCGGTTCCTGTGCATTCTCAGCCAGCATTTCCATGGCGCCCACCACGGAATGGCCGGCACGCAAAGCGCGGGCCAGCATGTCAATGGACTCCGCGAGAACTGCGTTGAAGGCCTTGATTCTTCTCGAACGCTTGAAGGAAAGAATTCCGTAGGGCAGCAAGCCCAGTGCTGCCCCGGCAGCCATGTCGATCAGAACCATCGGCGCGAAGAGCCACGCGATCGCATATCCGGCAATGAACAAACCCAGGCTGGTCAGGATCAGAGCACCAACGGTGGTCGAGCTGTTCGCCTGCAGAATGCGCATCTGCAGCGTCTGCGCGAATTGGATAACGTTCCAGAATTTCTTCCAGCCAGCCAAACCTGCTCGTCCTCGTCGCCTTGAGCAATTGCGCTGTCTCCAGGCGTGGTGCCGTCCTTGTCCTTCGGCGAGATGTGGATCAATGCCATCCGCTGCTCGACGGTCTTCTCCTCCGGCGACTGCCGCGTCATCGCGATGACCAACCCGAAGGTGGCCAGCAGAATCGAGAGAAATCCTAGAACCAGCAGAGCCATCTCTATACCTTCTACACTTCCACCGAGTAATCGAGCAGGCCTGCCGGCAACGGGAAGCCCGCAGCCTTCAATTTGTCGCCGAATTTGGGGACGATGCCGGTCGCGCGAAAGCGGCCTTTCACCTTCCCGTTGGGTCCCAGACCCTCCTTTTCAAAAAGGAAGATGTCCTGCATGCTGATGACATCGCTGAACGCTCCGGTGAGTTCGGTGATATGCGTAACCCGGCGCGAACCATCGCTCATGCGGGCTATCTGCACGATCAGTGGACGGCGGACGCAATCTGCGCGCGAATCGCCTTTTCCGGCAGGCTCACGCTGCCCATCATGGCCATGGTCTCCATGCGGGCCACGGCATCGCGCGGCGTGTTGGCGTGGATGGTGGTCAGTGAGCCGTCGTGGCCGGTGTTCATGGCCTGCAACATGTCCATGCACTCTTCGCCGCGGACCTCGCCCAGCACGATCCGGTCGGGACGCATACGAAGCGCGTTGATGACCAGTTCTCTCTGCCGCACGGCGCCTTTTCCTTCCACGTTCGGAGGCCGGCACTCCAGCCGCACCACGTGCGCATGTTTCACTTGCAATTCGGCCGAGTCTTCAATGGTGACGATGCGCTCGCGCTCGTCGATAAAGCCGGACAGCACGTTCAGCAAAGTAGTTTTGCCCGCGCCGGTGCCGCCGGAGACGATGATGTTGAGCCGGGCCTGCACCGCGCCCTTCAGGATTTCGAGCATCGGCTCGGTGAGCGCCTTGTTGCGCAACAGGTCCTCTGCGACCAGCGGCTTCGCCCCAAACTTGCGGATAGACAGAATCGGGCCGTCGACGGCCAGCGGCGGAATAATCGACGTTGACGCGCGAACCGTCTTTGAGACGGGCGTCCACCATGGGCGAAGACTCGTCCACCCGCCTTCCTACCGCGGAGACGATCTTGTCGATCACGTGCATCAGGTGCCGGTCGTCCTTGAAGACTACGGCGGTCTTCTCCAGCACGCCGCGGCGTTCCACATAGACCGAGTTGTAGGTGTTTACCAGGATGTCGTTGACGGTCGGGTCCTGAAGCAGCGGTTCCAGCGGGCCCAGGCCGAAGACTTCATCCAGCACCTCCTGCGCCAACCGGTCCCGTTCCGCCGCAGAGAGCGGAATGTTCTGCTCCCCGATCAGCTGATGAATCACGGCTAAGAGCTGCTGTTGGGAAGCGGGGTTCTCGTGCATCAGCGCGATCTTTTCCAGATCCAAACGCTTGATGAGCCCCTGGTGTACCGCGGACTTGATTTCCTGCTGTATTTTTAGGGCAACCGGTCTCGCGGTTCTCACGATGGCAGGAACGACCCGGGTGCTCCCATTGATGTTCAAATCAGCCATGCAGAGAATCCTCGATACTTCAACGTCGCACGTTACGTTACTTCCACAGCGCAAACCGCTTCTTGGCCGGCTCCTGAGCCGTTGGCCCAGCGGCCCCGGCCAGCGCGGCCGCCCACTTCATCATCTGCAAGGAAAAATCCGACTTGCTGTCCGACGCCACCGGCTCGCCGATATTGATGGATCGGACCAGTTCGCTATAGTTATTGGCGATCTTGATCGCGATCGGCAGGTGGACCGCCTTTTCGATCTGCTCGATCGTGACTGCCTCGTGCGAGGAGTAGCGGTTGATGACCACCTGCAGCTTCTTCGTCGCCTGCTCATTCTGCATAAGACCGTCCACATAGCGGGACAGGTCGCGGATGGCCCCGATCTCCGGAGAAGCAACCAGGTATATCCAATTCGAGAAAGCAATGACGGCAAGGTTGATGTCCTCGAACGACGCCTCGCAATCCAGCAGAACGAAGTCGTATTGGGTGCTCAGGAACTCCAGTGTCCGCTCGACGGAATCCGTGTCGGTCTTCCACGACGCCGCCATAAACGTCAGGAGAGGAAAGAACATCCAGGCCGCTGGAGTGCGTGGCGATGAATCCGCGGAGCAGATCCTGGTCCAGCCGGCTGACATTCTGGACCAGGTCATAGAAGTGATGATTGCTCCCATCCATTCCCAGGTAGAGGACCACATGTCCTAACTGCGCGTGATTGTCGATGAGCAGCACTTTCTTCCCGAAGCCCCGGACCAGGAACATGGCCAGATGGACCGCCAGCGTGGTCGTGCCCACGCCGCCTTTTGCGCCGAAGAAGGACAGAATCTTTCCCGAATTCTGCGGACGGACTATGGTGGTCGACCAGCGATGGTCGAGCCGGGTAAGCGTATCCGTGAATTCGTCGGAGTCGAAAGGCTTGGCGAGAAATTCGCTGTATCCCGCTCGCATGGCGCGCAGCAGCAGATCAGGATCGGTGGTGGAAGAAAGAGCCAGAATCGCGATCTTGTGGTAAAAGCTCTGGCGTAAAAATTCAGCGGTCTCGAGCGCGAGCTCCGGGTCCCTGTCAAAGTCGACCACCGCGACGCAGGCCTGGGCATCGATCGCCCGCTGGGTAAGGGGGGGAGCTTGGCGGTCGAGAAGTAGTTCTCGTAATCCACCGGAACCAGCGCCCAGGGCATATCGGCAGCAGACTTGGCGGATCTGGTCCACCGTCTCCTGATCGACATGCACGGTCAGCAGCGCCACCTGGAGAGCATCCGGATTGTGTATCGCTTCTGCATCACTGCTGTGCCGCCTGTCCCTGGTTGTGGTTGCGTCGCTGGTTTCTGCTTGCCCGTCTTCTTGTCAAATTGCGTGGGGTCGAGCATCGGCACCGGCAGTTTCGGTGGAGTGGGCGGAGTCGTATCGGTCAGCGGATCGACTAATGGTGGGCGTCACGATCACCATCAGCTCCACCGTCGAGTGATTGATGTTTTTTGATCGGAACAGCTGGCCCAGAATCGGCACGTCGCCGATGCCCGGCATCTTGTTGAAAATGTCGGTGGTGCGATGATCGAGCAGCCCGGAGATGGCGAAGCTCTGTCCATCGCGCAGCTCTACCTGCGTCTCTGCCCGGCGCGTGGAGATGGCGGGAATCGTGTACCCGGAGATGGTGACCGCATTGGTGTAATCCAGCGCGCTCACTTCGGGCGCCACCTTCAACTGAATCGTCCCATCGTCATTGACGATCGGCGTGAAATCCAGCTTGACGCCATAGGGGCGGAACTGAATGGTGATCGACGTAAGTCCGCCCGATGAACCCTGAACCACCGGGAAGGGAAACTCGCCGCCGGAAAGAAACGACGCCTTCTGTCCGCTGAGCGTAGTAATCGTCGGCTCGGCGAGAATTTGCGCGATCTGTTTGTTCTGCAGATCCTGCAGGGTCAACCCGATATTCAGGCCGGAATTGTAAAAGAGCAGGTTCAATGGATTGCTGATGGTCAGCGTCGCAGGAGTCGCAGTGCCGCTTGGCTGGCGTATAGGTTTGCGATCGAGGGAAACTGCCCGGTGTGGACGTTGCGCTAGTATTCTTGCCCTGGCTGAAGAAGTTGATCCCGAACTGCTCCAGCTTCGACCGGTCAATCTCGATGATCTGGACCTTCAGCTTCACCTGCCGGATGTGCGGCTGTCTTACCGACCACAGAATTGACCACGATTCTTCGTATACAGACCGGCAAGCTTGACGGCCGCCTCGGCAGAAGCATCGCTCAACACCGTGCCGGAGAGAGAAATGCGGTCCTGCTGCGCTTCCACCTTGATGTTGTCATTCGGCAGCGCCTCGTGAATCTCTTTTTGGAGGCTCGCGACATCCAGGTCGGAGGAAACCAGTAGGTCTGCCGACTGGCCCGCTTCATCCCACAAGATCAGGCTGCTCACACCGGGCGCTTTCGCCGTGACCACGATCTGCGTCGGGCTCGAGGTGAAGGAATCGACGACCAGCGGATCGCTCACATACACCCGCTTCAGACGGCTCAGCGTGTTGATGAAAATCGACCGCCCCACCAGGATGTGCAGCGGCTGGCTGGCAGATTCCGTCGAGCTGGCTGAGCGCGGTCGTTGCGTCAGGCAATGTCGCTACGTGCATCAGCGCCGCACAGGAGCGGCGGCAGGAGCCGTCGGCTGCTGGAATCGCGGGCGCGGTTTGTGCCTGGATGACGCCGCACAGCATAGCCGGAACGAGCGCGCGACATGTACCTCTCCAACGATCATTCATGAGTATCGCCATCGCGCCTCAGTGAAAGCCGTTCACCACTTGCTTATCGCCCAGAATGGTTTCCACCTCGTATTGCTTGGGCTTGGGTGCGGTAGTTTGTCGTGGGCGCTGCGGCTCCGTGGCGCGGCGAGAAGCAGGAGCGCCGGCGAGCTGACTGAGCCCAACCGGCGGGCTGAGCTGCCTGCTCCTCGTCCGCACCGTTTCTCAGCACGAAATGAATCGCCCCCAGGCTGGTTGCGAGCACCACTTTTCCGCGTCCTCCGGCTTCAGCAGCAGCGTCACCACGTTGACGCTGATCGGCTTGCCATCTGGATCGGGATGAATCTGCTGCCCCGCGGCAAGAACCACCACATCCTGCAACACCGTCAGCGTTTGTGGCTCCGGGGACGGTCACCGAATGATAGGTCATCAGCACGTCGACATGGGTTCCGGGAAGCAGGAAGCCCGCCACACCCACCACTTCATCGGAGCGAACGGAAATCGCTCGCATGCCCGATGGAATGTTTGCAGTCAGGCCGGCGCCGGCTCCCGCCGCAGCCAGTTGCCGTTCCAAAATGGGTTCGCCCTTCGCCAACGGATAAAGCACGACTCTGCCGGCAACGTCATCGATCTTGGTGAAGCCTCCGGTAAGCGGCGACGATGCGGGCCACTCAACCAATTGCAGGCTCCCCGGCTTCAGGAGTTCGCCCGCTTCGAGCGCCTTGCCCGCGGCAACATAGAGTTGCTTCTGCGGCACATTGACACGAGCCGCCTTGGCGACCCGCCTGCTCAGCCAGAAAGTAAACAGACCGGAGACCAGCAGCGCGACCACCAAGGCCGTGAGAAGGCGCTTTGCCTTCATTGCTTCACCTCTGCACAATCAACAGACAAAGGCTAAGAGCGCTCCCCGCGGCGATCGCCAATGCATAGGGCAAGCGCAGCGTTTGCGCATTGCCGACGTTGAACTCCGGATGGGGCGCCAGACCCGCGGTCCGGTGATGAACCGCCAGCGCGCACATATTAAGCATCGTCTCCTTGAGCCGGCGATGATAGAGTGCAAGGCCGATTGCCATCACTCCGCCGGCGAGAGATGTCAATATAAGCAGCGGCCCAATAAGCGAGAGCCCCGCAATGCAACCCGCCGCGGTGATCAGCTTCACGTCGCCCCCGCCCATGCCACCGGCCAGATGAAACAGCAGAAAGATCAGGCCGCAAATCAGTCCGGCTGCAGCCGCCGTGCCCAACTGCCGCCAGCCGCCAAGAGTGAAATGCAGCAGCAGGCCAAAAACAATTGCGGGAAGTGTAAAAGCGTTCGGTATCCGGCGAATTGCTACGTCATACACCGCGCCAACGGTAGCGCAGAGAAGGGAGCAAGCCGCGTACGCAATCTCGGTATTCAGTTTCCACACGGGATACTTTCAGGTCAGCAATTCAGGTTCGATCTGCATTCGTGCAAGGTCGAAACTTGGCCCAAATCCGAGGTTAGCCAGTGGAGTTAGACAGCGTTGGTTAATCTGGTTCCAATGCCGGTGAGGGCAGTCCCGATAGTGGTCGCGAGAGTCCTCATCGAGGCCGTGGCGCCCAACCCGATCAACGCTGCGACCAGTGCATACTCGATAAGATCCTGGCCGGACTCATCGTGCAAAAGGTTTGCGAAGAGCTGTTTGAGATCATTCATTACATCTCTTCCGCGGAGTGCCGGCCGTCTGCGATGAGTCGGCCGATCGCGCAGGGAGTATCGGCCCAAAGCCGGCAGGGTAGCTGAGCTATACAGCGTTGGTCAGCTTGGTTCCGACGGTGGTGAAGGCAGTCCTGATAGTGGTCGCGAGGGTGGTCATTGCAGCCGTAGCGCCCAAAGCGATCAATGCAGCGACGAGTGCATACTCGATAAGATCCTGGCCGGACTCATCACTTAGAAGACCAGATAGAATGTGTTTTAGATTCTTCATTGCCGTTCTCCTTTAAAGACTGTCAAATAGCTAAATGCCTGCTATCTAATTGAATGGTGTATCTAAGGAACCGCAATGTCAATACACATCCTCCTGTTAGCCCAAAGAGAGATAATTACATTGGTCATGGGAATGTACGGCGGGCATAGTGAGAAGTATGCGATAACATGGGCATGAAAAAGTGAGCAATATTGCTCCTTAATTGAACGTGCCAGTCATAGTGGTTGATCGTTATGCCGATAGGGAAACGTGTCGCGGATAAAGTATGTGTTATGAAGTCGGTGGCATCATCGATAGGATCTTGAAGCTAGACGCGGCAAGCCTTCGTGCTCGGAAGAAAAAGGAACCGTGAAGAGCGATATTATGTTTCGCCGCGCAGGCCGCGTTTTCATTGGCAGCGCCTGCGCCTTTGGCGGGGACAGGAAGGTCAGAGCCTGATCGAGGTAGCGCTCATGGTTCCGATCTTTACCGTCCTGGTCTGCTACGCCGTGGACTTCGGGTTCTTCTTTCTGGTTGCCACATCGCTGAACTCCGCCGCGCGCAATGCCATGGAGTATGCGATCCAGGGCACCTCGTCGCCTGCCCAGGCCGCTGAGCCGAGTGCCGCGGTGGTTTCCGCTCTTGCGATTGCCAGCATCGGACTTTCCGGCGCCTCAACAGCCACCGTCTCTGTTCGGATATGTTCGAGTGCCGTGGGCGTGACCGCGTCGAATAACACCGCCCAATGCACAACCCCCAGCACGGGGGCGGGTGCGGTTACCGGCACGCCTGATACGGACCCTGAATCCCCCACGTTCCAGTTGAACCGGGTGGATGTGGTCTACACGGTCACTCCACCGGTTCCCATTCCCGCTGTCCATCTTCCCCACCGGGACCTTCCATCGCATGGTGGAAATGAGGCGCATGCAATGACCTTCGGAGTTGCCGACTCGTCAGCTCGTCGGGCACGGCCTGTTAGGCCGCGGCGGCCGCGACGCAGCGAAGATGGACAGGCCACGTTAGAAATGCTGGTCTCGTTGACGGTGGCCTTCTCGCTCGTATTCTGGCTATTTGAGCTTTGCATGTTCACCTACACCTGTAGCGTACTTAACGACGCAGCCCAGGAAGGTGTGCGCTACGCAATTATGCATGGAACCGACAGCTCAGTCTGCAGTGGCCCTGATGCTCAGTGCACAAATCAGATCACCTTACTCGAATGTACAGGCAGTAGTGACCTCTGCGGCGTCCGCCTCGCTGCACAACATGTCCGCCATGACAGTTACCGTGAGCTATGCCAACAGCACGGCGGCGATCGGAAATCCGGTCGCGGTCAAGGTGGCTTACACTTATGTCCCTTATATCAGTCTCCCTGGCCTGGTGAACACGGTGACCTTCACCTCTCAGGGAGAAATCCTGTACTAGGACAAGTGGGGCCGGAAAAGGGGGAGGGATTGGCTGTTTTGTATACACCGGAAGTGAAAATGCGGCTCACAAGGATGCAGCAATGAGGAGAAAAAAGCCGGATGTCGTTTCAGGGCGGGCGGGTTGGATAGCCAATCGGGCCAGGCCTCGGTGCTCCTGCTCTTGATTCTGGGCACATTCCTGCTGGCGTCTGTGGGCTTCGCCGTTGACCTCTCCAGCATGTGGTTTCACCGCCAGGCCGCGCAATCGGCCGCCGACGCCGCCTGCGTGGCAGGGGCGATGGACATGCTTTACCTGCACAACGGCACCATCACGAGCAGTCCTGGCTTTACCGTCGGCACGGCGGGCGACTGCAATTCATCGTCGGCCGCTGCGCTATGCCAGTATGCAGGGTTCAATGGCTATACTGCGACGACCTCTGCTGCCGGATGGGGCACGAGCACAGCCGGAGGCGCTGTCGCGGTGAACTGGACCTTCCCCAGTTCGGTGACCGGCGTTAAGGCAGCCTCCGGTATCACGTACCCGTTTCTCAATGTCGTGGTGCAGGAGAAGCCGACTACCTGGTTTATCGGTCTGGTAGGGATAAAGTCGCTGACGGTTGGAGCGTCCTGTACGTGCGGAATGCCACCTGGCTCTCCACCAGCGGCGCTCGTCATTCTGAACCCCACCATCAATTCAGCTCTTACCCTCTCAGGGGGCGCTCATATTGTGATCATGGGAGGCCCTCAGACAAGCATACAGGTGAACTCGTCCGCGAATGGTTCACCTTCAACGAATGATCCGAGCAATGCGGTCTACTGCAATGGTGGCAATGGCTATCCCATCGATACCAGTACGGCAGGGCCGTCGGCCCAGGGCGGAAATCTGGCGGTTGTGGGAGGACCGGCTACAAACCAGTTCTGCGGCGCGAACTATATTATGAATAATACGACGCATGCGCTGTGGAAGAGTCCCGTAGCGGTCGCTCCCGATCCCTACGGCGGCGTTCCCGCTCCAACCCAGCCCGCGGGCAAGGTGCCAGAGGCCGTGACTCCCGTAGCCACCGTAGCACAAGGTTATACGCCGGCCTCAGATGCCACCTATGGCTACATTTACGGCACCTGGGTCGCGAGCGGAACGGATAGTTGCCCGAATACAGCCGCTCAGCAACATTATCTGACATATAGCAGCACTTATCCCTATAACAGCGGGAATATCTACGGAAACTGCCTGGAATTCACTCCCGGGTATTACCCGAACGGTATAAACACAACCAGTCTCGCAGGCTACGCCAACGATGTTGTCATTTTCATGCCCGGAGTTTACTACCTGAATGGAAACCTGAACGTCGGATCATCCACAACACTTCGAAATGCCTGGGTCGGAACCCAGCCTTCCACGCTGGGCGTCATGTTCTATTTCCTGAGCGGAGGGCCTCTGTTTTCCGGCGGCTCGGGAGCAGCCAGCAGTTCTATCAGCTCGGTTCCGTCCTATTACATGAATTGTTCCAGCACGGTAACCCCCACTGGGACCCCGGCTTCGCTTACCGGGAATGTGCTGGTGTCCCAGTGCGGCGCGGGAGGAACTTACATCGGCCTGCCAAGCTCCGACACTTACTCGGCTACAGGAACTCGCGGACTTCTCTTCTTTTCCGGCCACGCAAATACCTATAGCGGCACATTGATCGGCGCGGGCGCATCGCTGAACTTCGGCGGCGCGCTTTATTTCCATAACAGCAGCTATGCGGATGTGGTCCAGTTGGATGGTGCAGGCGCCTCAACAACCTACGCAATTGGAACCATTGTCGCCGACCAGTTGACGCTGAGTGGAAGTGGAACGATCGCCATGAACCTGACTGGTGTAACGGCTTCAGGTCCTCCGGAAGTCAGCATATTCCAGTAGCCGCCCGCTGCTCTAGTCTGCATGATCTTGATCCTCCCGCTGCAAGAGGCGGACACCATCTTCTTCCTTCACCAGCTTGTAGTGCGATTCCAGGTAAGGCTCGATAATCAACCCGCTGGGAGTCATGCGCGCCGATGCGGGGAACATAGCGGCGACTTCTTTCGCTTGGAAGTTGGTGTCCCACAGCACGTACTTTACCCGGCGTTGTTCTAAGACCCTGACGGCCTCCTCGAACTGCGAGCGAGTGTTGAAGTTGTACACCAGGCCGCCGTAGCGTGTCGGATTCGTTGTGGCCGACAGGAAGTAGTACATGGGGCAATATGGGTAGGCGAAGATTTCTTCACCGGGGGCTACCTTGTCATCGAGCAACGCGAGAACGGGAATGTTTTTGAATACCGCTACTGTACCCACCCTGGTGGCCAGGGAATGTGCCGACAGGACCAGGAAAAGATTGAAGCCAGCCAGACAGGCGGCGCTGATGGCAAGAATCTGCAAGGCTAAATCGGCAACCTTCCCCCGGTACTGCTCGAGATAATAGATGCACAGGATCATCAGCAGCGGCGACCCGAACACAAGATGGCCAATATCCTTGCGGTGAATCTCCGACAGCCATAACGCCCAACCACACAGCCAGTAAAGTACGATCTCCGGCCTCATCGTGTTGCTTCGGCAGCGGGCGGCCAGAGCCGGCAACAGGGCGGGCAAAGCCGCGACAAAGAGGAAGGGCGTGATCAGAACTGCCGCGGTGACGATTGTCCAGCGAAAGCCGCTCTTTGCGATTACGAAATGATCCCAGCAGTCACGGATTATGCCTTGCGCGTAAGGGACAACATTCACTGCGCTGTAGTGCTCTGACGGCCACACCACGTTCGCATAGAACAGATCCCAGAGGGCGTGCCGGCTCCAGAAGTAAACCAGGATCAGCCCAACCACGCTCAGGTAGCCTCCAGTCAATGCCCCTAGCGATGACAGGGAGGTTGATCTGCGCCGGCGCTGTACCCAGAGCCACAACAGCAGGGCAAGCAGCAGCAGCAATCCCTTTTGCTGAAGGAAGCACGTGGTCGCTCCCGCCAACGCACCGGCAGCAAACAATAGACCTTCCTTGCGTCGATCCTGCCAGACGGTCATGCATGCGACGGACAGCAATGCGAAGCAATTGCTATCCACGTGATGGCTAATCGTCGGCCATAGCGTGCCGAAATATGTACCGGCTAGAAGGATGCAAGGAAGAATCTGGTATCGTCTGCATATTCTGCGCGACAGGAAATACATCGCTAACCCCGTCCCCAAAGAGGTGACGAACAGACACGTGCGCGCCGCCACAAAGGTTACGCCGAACAGTTTAAAGAACAGGGCTAGCCAATAGAACGTGCCTGGCCCCACCACCTCAAAGAAGTCGCGGGCGAAGACCTGGCCGTGAATTATCCGAACAGCTCCATAAACGAGTAATCCCTCAGGTGGCGCCTGCAAGAGAAGGCGCATGAAGGGAAGAAAGTACAAGCTGGCGCAGAACGCGAATGTCAAATACGAAGTGTATTGTCGTGCGGGGGCTTTTGCCATGAGCGCTTGCGTAGCCGAGTCGCTCTTAGCTTCGAGTTGCTCAGCGTACGAGGGCGCGCATTGGTCGAATACAGCGCGTAACCTCTCGCGAGTCCGCATGCTCTTCTCTCTTCCGCTCCATGATCCTCATACGATTCTCAAGTTAACGCTGGGGATCTTGAGCTCAACCCTCGCAAAGAGCTTACTTTGGTAATTAAGGAATAGCTTTCGTTTACAGCCATGCTCCAGAACTTCTCTGATCAGCTGCTCTCGAATACGATCTGTATAGGTCGTCCATTCGATCTAGACTTATGTGACGGATTAATTATCGAAAGCTAAGGTCCGTAGTGATCGTCCTCTCGGCCTATGCCGCAAAAGTAGCTTGGGAAATCATTCTTCCCCCTTCTCCAGATAAGTGAGCATGACCGAGGCAACGTCCTTGATGCTCGCGGGCACGTCCCGCGCTCTCTCAAGGAATCGCAAGCCAGTCATAACGGCGACCAGTTCGGTGCCAGCGAATTTGCCGGTTTGTTCTGCCAAGTCGACGCTGTGCATCAACCCCGCGTGCTCCCAAACATTAAAGACCGTAGCGGTCGTGTCCGGTCTTAGCTGCACTGCGCGTGCTTCTTGCGCTGCCTCCATTGGACTGTCGGCGTCAATGTCAATCTCCCATATCACTCGAAATTCCAAGGTTAAGCCCCCAGTTCTAGAGAGAGAAATACCTGAATGACGCGTCCGGCGCCATGGGCTGATAGGAGCATTACCAATGTGTTCGGATCTAGCGGGAGACGCTGGCAATTACACCGCCGCCAGCGAGAATCCTACGGGTGCGGCGCCGCAGCGGCGTCGTTATCTTGTTCGTGCTCGTTGCATCTGGGATGTAGTGTTACCCCCGGGATTTGTTGCACTCCCAGCCGCTCGCCGCATCTAAGCGTAAGATGCGCAGTCGCAATGCCAGTGGTCGAACCAAAGGGTCAGAATGAGCCGGCGTGTGAGTTGCGCGGCAGTTCGCCTCGGTATCACAACTTTTCCCGGGTTTTGGCGTCTTACCCTGCAGGAGTCCGCTAAAACCAGCCATGCCAAATCCCCGCGCGATGCTCGCCCTCTTCGCCGTGTTGCTCACGACCCCTCTTGCCGTCATCGGCCAAAGTGCGGGCCAAAATGTGCAGACCGCGCGCGGCGAGCAGCAGCCGTTAAGCTGGCTCCCGCAAGGTTTCGAGCTGCTGGGCCGGCACGCCGCCTTTCACACCGACTTCACCTTTGACCGCTCCATGGTGCAGATGGCCGGCTACTTCATCGGCGATGCCGATCCCGACGCGCGGGAGGCAATCGCGAAGCTCAACGGCATCTCGGTGCACAGCTACCACTTTGCCTCCCCGGGACTTTACGACCCTTCCGCACTCGACCTGATCCGGAGGCAATACGAAGCCTCCGGCTGGAGGCACCTGGTCACCGCGCACGCCAAGGGTGATCCGTTCAATACCGGCCAGACCGATCTCTGGATCAACTTTTCCCACATGGATGTCACCGGGATGGTGGTCCTTTTCTCCGGACCCAAGGATCTCAACCTGATCGCGCTCGATGGTGACCTTAGCCCCCTGGATCTGCTCCACCTCCGCGGGCATTTCGGGATCCCGCGTTTTTCCGGCGACCGCTTCGTTCCCAGCCCCGCCCCGGGCTCGCGGGCACGCCAGCCGTACGCGGCGCCTGCGCCCCAGGCTCCGGTCGCGCCTTACCAGGAAGCTCCTGCGGCTGGCATAGGGGTGGGTTCGCCGGAGATCGAAGCCGCTCCACCGCCGCCAACTCCGCCAGGTTTCTAAGACGAAACCCCGGGCGCCCCGGTGGTCCGCTGCCTCATCGTCCGTCCCGAAAGTAGATTCGGAGCGGAGCCGAAAATTCTGCGCGCGAGTGGGTTCCTCTGCCGTGCAGAGCGAGTGTGGCATCCCACTCCCTCCCAACAGAAGCGTTGCGAGAGAGGAACACTGATCGCGGAGCAGCCGAGCAGCCGCGTAGAATCGCCGTTAGAGCTGCCGAGCTAAATTCCGGTGCCGTAATCCGCTGCGCAGACACTATCCCCGGCATGCGAGAAAAAATCGTACTGCGTGCGGTGATTGAATTTATAACGCGCACGCAACTCGCGACCGACGTAGAGACCCACAGCAGCAATACCAACAGCAACCGAAGTCCAGCCAACAATCCACATTGCAGACCCTTCTTCCTGGGAGGAAGAGATTTCCGGCGATTTGGCCGGAATCTTGAGCCCGTAAGGTCGTTACCATCCATGTACTTCATGCCGAAATAATAGCGCAGCTTGGTGAGAATCACGTAGTTACGGTGGGCGACACCAAAGGGCTATTTCACCTGCTCAATTTGATGCAGCAGAGCGACCTTTCGTGCCGCCGGAAGGAAGCTGGCTTCGATGGAATTTGCCGCCAGCTCGCGCAGATGCTCCTCGGTAAAGCCAAACGCGTCATGGGCCAGGCGATATTCGTCCTGCAGGTCGCTCACGAACATCGCCGGATCGTCGGAATTGAGCGTAACCATGAGGCCGGCGTCGAAATAACGGCGCACCGGATGCTCCTCGAGCGTGGGACAACACCCGGTGCGCAAATTCGACGTGACGCAAATTTCGAGCGGAACCTGGCGTTCGGCCAGCACCTCCATCAGATCCGGATCCAGTTGCGCGGAAAGGCGCATGGCCGATGCGCTCCGCGCCGATATTGAGCGCCGCCCAGATGCTCTCCGGTCCCATGGTCTCGCCGGCATGCGCGGTCAGGCGGAGACCGGCATCCTGCGCCTCCTGAAAGAGCTCGCGGAAGGGCTCCGCGCCGGCGCGCCGCTCGTCGCCGCCAATCCCGATGCCCACGATGCTGGGCGACTCTCGCCGCAGTTCCGCAGCCTTGCGAAAGACGCGGGCCGCCTCCTCCGGGCCAAAGTGGCGGACCGCATCGAAGATCCAATAGAGCGTGATCCCGAATTGCCTGCTCGGCGCGCACCCGCGCCGCTTCCATCCCGTAAAAGAGCGCTTCGAACTCGATCCGCCTCCAGTAGTAGACGACGCCCACGGAGACATAGACCTCGGCATGCACCACGCCCTGAGCCGCCAGACGCTCCAGCATGCGATAGGTGATCAGTTCGTAGTCTGCGGCGGTGCGCAGCCGTTCGCTGACCGCCTTGAACGCCAACAGGAAGCCGGTGAAATCGGTGTAGCGGTAGAGGGACCGGCCTCCGCCGAGCGTCAGCCGCTCGTCATCGTGCCGCTGGCTCAATTCGACCAGGGTTTCCGGGGAAACGGTCCCTCCAGGTGAAGATGGAGTTCCGCTTTGGGGAGCGCCCGCAACCAGGTGGCCGCGATCCGGCGCTGAGGCAGCAGGGCGTGTCATGAAAGGGAGGAAAATTCGCTGTGCTTGCGGCTGTAGAGAAAGTAGATGCCCAGCCCGATGATCAGCCAGCCGAAAAAGCGCAGCCAGGTGATGACCGGCAGGCCGGACATGAGCAGCACGCAAAAGAAGATGCTCAGGATGGGTACGGAGATTCCGCCCGGGGCGCGGAAGCCACGACGCCGCTCCGGTTCGCGAATAGCGCAGGATCAGCACGCCGATCGACACCAGCACAAAGGCAAAGAGCGTGCCGATATTCGACAGGTCGGCCAGGGTGCCGATGTCCAGCAGGCCGCTGGGAATGGCCACCAGAAAGCCGGCGACCCAGGTGGCGACGGCCGGAGTGCGAAAGCGCGGGTGCACCTTGCCGAACCAGCGGGGAAAGAGCCGGTCGCGCGACATGGCGAACCAGACCCGCGCCTGGCCGAGCTGGAAGACCAGGATGGAGGAGATCATGCCCATCATCGCGCCGCAGAGCACGACCAGCCGCACCCAGTTCAGCGTCACCGAGCCCGTATCGTGGCTCAGCTTCTTGAGGGTGTTGACCACCGGCGCCGCATCATCCACCAGCGTCTGCCAGGGAATCAGACCGGTGAGCACCACCGCGACGCCGATGTAGAGCAGGGTGCAGACGACCAGCGTAGCCAGAATGCCGATGGGAACGTCGCGCTGCGGCCGGTGGCACTCTTCCGCCGCGGTCGAGACCGAATCGAAGCCGATGTAGGTGAAGAAAATGATGCTGCCGCCGGTGAGCACGCCGGACCAGCCATTGGGGAAAAACGGATGCCAGTGGGCGGGATGGATGAAGCGCGACCCGGCGATGATAAACACCAGGATGGCGGCGATCTTGAGCAGCACCATGATGTTGTTGGTCCCGGCGGATTCGCGGATACCCCGCACCAGCACGACGGTCAGAAGCAGCACGATGAGAAAGGCGGGGAAATTGAAGCCCAGATGCCAGCCCGGCTGGTAGATGGTGTTGCCTTGAAGGTCGGTGAGGCCGGAGGGCAGAAAGGCGGGCGAGATCCAACGCGCGCTGGGATGCACGCCGAACCAATCCATGAAATCGACGATGTGGGCCGCGAAGCCGACGCACACCGCCATGTTGCTGACGGCGTACTCCAGGATCAGGTCCCAGCCGATGATCCAGGCGACCAGTTCTCCCATGGTGGCGTAGGTGTAGGTGTAGGCGCTGCCGGCGATGGGAATCATCGACGCCAGTTCGGCATAGCAGAGCCCGGTGAAGGCGCAGACGATCGCCACCAGCACGATGGAAAACGGCCAGCGCCGGCCCCGCTCCCGGGCGGCCCGCCAAGGCATGGTGGTTGACCAGGTAATCCAGCAACGGCGTGTTCAGGATCGAGGAGGTATCGAACTTCTCGCCCGCGATGGCGGTGCCGATCACGGTGAAAATTCCCGAACCGATCACCGCGCCGATGCCCAGCGCGGTAAGCGACCAGGGGCCGAGCGTTTTCTTCAGACAGTGCTCGGGAAGCTCCGAGTCGCTGATCAGCTTGTCGATCGATTTGGTTGCGAACAGTTGCTTTCGCAGCGTCTCGGCTCCTGGATGCAGAGGACCGATCAGCTGGACGGAACCCTGAGTGCTGCCTTACGGTGCAGAGTCCCTGCAAGAGACCGGCATCGGCCTTACGATGCGTAAATCGAAGTCTGCTTAACGCTTGCTTTGACCTCGAGTCAGCTTCTTGGTCTTCTTCTTGTTGGAACCTCGGGGCGTGGTGCGCGCGGCCTTGGGTGCAGCTTTCTTGCGCGCCGTGCGCTTGATCTTCTTCCGTTCCAACTTATCTTCTACGTTCTTGGTATTGGCCATTATTTTCCTTGTCTACACTTTTTCCAGCTGGGCAAATTTCTCCACCAGCTTCTTCACGCCGAATTCTGCAAATTGTACCGTAATCTTCGCATCATCACCGTCTCCCTCGCGGCGGAAGACGACGCCCTCGCCATATTTGGGATGGCGGACGCGCTGGCCGCTGCGAAATCCGGTCGCTCCGCTGGAGACGGGGATCTCCAGCTTCGGCCGGCTCCCGCTCCCCTTGCGCGAGGAGAAGAACTGGGCGATGTTGTCCAACGAACCCGGCCCCGCTGCGGCCGGTTGCGCAGGCGGCCGCAGTTCGGGAAACGGTGCGCGGACGCTGGTCCTCGTCTTCGTAGCTGTAGTGCCGGGACGATTCCCATTCGTCGCCGCCGCGGTCGAGCCATAACGCCCAGCGTATGCGCCGCCGATCGAGGCGCGCTGGCCGCGGGTCAGGTCTTCGAGCAGATGCGGCGGAATCTCTTCCAGAAAGCGCGAGGGCATGCTGGCTTCCGGCATATCGTTCCCGTATCTGCGGCGATAGCGCGCTCGCGTCATCGACCAGCGCATCCATGGCCCGCGTCATGCCCACGTAGCAAAGCCGCCGCTCCTCTTCGAGTTCCGTCGGGTTGATTGAGCGTGCGCGAATGGGGAAACAGACCCTCTTCCATTCCCGCCAGCAACACCAGGGGAAACTCCAGCCCCTTGGCCGAATGCAGGCTCATCAGCGTCACGCGGCTTTCGGGATTGTAACGGTCGGTGTCACTGACCAGGGCGGCGTGGTCGAGAAACTCGGACAGCGTCTCGCCGCGCTGCTGCGCATCCTGGGCGGCGTTGGCGAGTTCCTTCAGGTTTTCAATGCGGGAGAAGGACTTCAGGAGTGCCTTCGTCCTCGAGCGAGCGGATGTAGCCGGTCCGGTCGATCAGAAAGCGAATCAATTCCGGCAGCGTGGCCGCGTCTCCGGGCTTGCGGAATCCTTCATGGGCAACGGGATCCAGCCGCGGGCAGCGAGGGTTGCTCCAGCTTCGTCGAAGCTCAGCAGGGGAAGCGCTTGCTCTTCCGGGTCCATCGCCGGCTCTGGTTCGAGATCGCCAAAGTCGAAGCCGACGTCCTCCCAATCGCCCGAATCGCCGTCGCCGTGGCAGCTGGCGCTCGACTCCTGCTCGGGGCAACGTCTTGCGCGAGCTTCTCGGCGAATCCCGGCTCGAGCAGGGCGCGGGCATCTTCGATCAACCGGCGGAAGGTCGTCGAGCGCCATGCATGCGCGTGGCGGCAAGAGGCGCTCCTTCAGCGCGCGCCCGATCGCCCCCCAGGTGCTCATGCCGGTCTCGAGGCTTAGCCGCTCCAGCACTTCCAGCGTGGTCTTGCCGATGCCGCGCGGCGGGGTGTTGATGATGCGCGCCAGGGCGATCGAGTCATCCGGATTCTGCACCAGCTTGAGATAACTCAGCAGATCCTTGATCTCGGAGCGGTCGTAGAAAGAAAAGCCGCCCACCATGGTGTAGGCGATCCCGTAGCGGCGCAGCGCTTCTTCCACCAGCCGGGACTGGGAGTTGGTGCGGTAGAGCACCGCGGCGCGGGGCAGATCCTGCTCTTCGCCCGCACGGCGCATGTACTTCTGGATGTAGTCGGCGATAAAGAGCGCTTCGTTTTCTCCGTCGGGCGCTTCGTAGTAGCCGATCATTCGCTCCGCCCTCGCGCGAGGTCCACAGATTCTTGCCCTTGCGCTGCAGGTTGCGCGCCACCACCGCGGAGGCCCCTTCGAGAATCACCTGCGTGGAACGATAGTTTTGCTCCAGCCGGATGGTCTTCGCTTCCGGGAAGTCCTGCTCGAACTCCAGGATGTTGCGGATATCGGCGCCGCGCCAGGAATAAATGCTCTGGTCCTCATCGCCCACCACGCAGACGTTGTGCTCCGGCGCCGGCCAGCAGCTTCATCAGCTCGTATTGCGGCCGGTTGGTGTCTTGATACTCGTCGATCAGCAGGTAGCGATAGCGGCGGTTGTAGCGTTCCCGCACTTCGGCGGAGGAGCGCAGCAGGCGCACCGCCTCGAGCAGCAGGTCGTCGAAGTCGAGCGCATTCGCCTTGCGCAGTTCCTTGCGGTAGATCTCGTAGATGTGCGCGATCCGTTCGCTCACCGGATCGGTGGATTGCAGATAGATCTCCTGCGGGTCGAGCATGTGGTTCTTGGCCCAGGAGATGCGGGAGAGAACGGTGCGCGGCGTCAACTGCTTGGTGTCCAGCCCCATGCGGCGCATCGCCTGCTTGACGATGGCCTGCTGGTCGGCTTCGTCGTAGATCACAAAGTTGCGGGTAAGCCCCTCATTGCCGATGCGCAGCGCTTCGATGTCGCGGCGCAGAACGCGCACGCAAAAGGAGTGGAAGGTGGCCAGCAGCGGTTTGGCCAGCGAGCGATGCTCGAGCAGTTTGTCGACCCGCTCCGCCATCTCCGCCGCCGCCTTGTTGGTAAAGGTGACCGCCAGGATGGAATCGGGCGCAACGTTCCGTACCTCGATGAGATAGGCGATGCGGTGGGTGATGACCCGGGTCTTGCCGGAGCCCGCCCCAGCCAGAATCAGCAAGGGACCATCCACGGCTTCGACGGCGGCGCGTTGCTGCGGGTTTAATTTGTCGAGCAGATGTTGCAATGGCTGGTCTCTGGAGGTGCGCTGCATGTGGTCGTGGATGGTGGTGCGGATGAATTCTCTTCTACCAGTGTATCGCCCGGCGGCCTGTTCATAGTTGTGTTGCAATTCTGATATGCAGAGTACTGGCTGAGGAATACCGGCGAAGGGTTTGCGTCTTTTGTGGATCGAATCCTGGGGTGCGGCCGGAGTACCGTGCCGAGGCAGTGGCTTTGGGCCGCCTGCTGGGAGAAGCCGGCCTGGGCCTGGTTTACGGCGGAGCGCAAGTGGGCCTGATGGGCGCGTTGGCCGACGCCGCGCTCGCTCACGGAAGCGAGGTCATCGGAGTCATTCCCCGGGCGCTGGCCGGCAGTGGAAGTGGCGCACCAGGGTCTGACCAGGCTGGTCCTGGTCGAAACCATGCACGAACGCAAAGCCATGATGGCCCAGGAGGCGGATGCTTTTGTCGCGCTGCCGGGCGGCTTCGGCACCCTCGATGAATTTTTCGAGATCCTCACCTGGGCCCAACTCGGGATCCATGCAAAACCGTGCGTGCTGGTGAACACCATCGGCTATTTCGACCACCTGCTGAGCTTTCTCGAGATCGCGATCGATCAGGGCTTCCTCAAGCCGGAAAACCACGCCTCATTCACGTCGCTGAGCGATGCCGCCGAGGCGCTGCAATGTATGCAGAAGCTCTGGCAGACTCTGCCCGTCAGCCACGTCGCTCCGGCCAAGCCTGCTCCCTAGTTGTTTAGTCTGCACATGCGGTATAACCTGCTCACAAGATCAGGCATTCATTGCAAATCCGTCGATCCCTGTTTCCGAGACGACCTCCAATGAGATGGAAACGCTCCTTCGCGCTCCTGCTCACCTCCTGCCTCGCGCACGGCGATGCCGCTAAGCCTTCCGCGAAACCTGGCCTCAAGTTCCAGATCTCCTTCCCTTCCGCAGCCCACGCGGACCCGATTACCGGCCGCGTCTTCGTCATCCTCTCGCGCGACATCGCGCATTGCGGCCCAGCCGACGCACAAGCCGCATCCACGGAACCTTGCCAGCCCCGCTTGCAGGTCAGCCGCATCGGTGTCCCGTTCTTCGGCCGCGATATCAACGCCCTTAAGGCCTGGCGACTACCGCGATCATCGACAATTCCGACCTCGGCTCACCCCTCGCGCATCTCGTCGAATATTCCCGCCGGCGATTACTACGTCCAGGCCATGATCAATGTCTACTCCGAGTTCCACCGGGCAGATGGACATACGGTGTGGATGCATGACGATCAATGGGAGGGCCAGCGCTGGGAACGCTCCCCCGGCAACCTCTACAGCAAACCCGTCAAGATGCACGTTGACCCCGCCGGCGGTGCCATCCAACTCGTCGCCGATCAGGTCATCCCGCCCATCAACCCACCCGCAGACACCGAGTACGTCAAGCACATCAAGTTCAAGAGCGAGCTGCTTTCCAGGTTCTGGGGCCGTCCCATCTACCTCGGCGCCGTCGTCCTTCTCCCGCGCGATTACGACCGCACTACCATCCGCTATCCGATTGACTACGTTCAGGGTCATTTTTCGCTCGCCGCGCCCTATCGCTTCGATGGCGAGAATGAATTTTCCAAAGCCTGGATGAGCGATCGCTTTCCGCGCATGATTGCCGTCACCCTGCAGCATCCCAATCCCTACTACGACGACTCGTATCTGGTGAATTCACCCAACGTCGGCCCCTACGATGACGCCTTGATGAAGGAGCTCATTCCCGCCATTGAAAAGCAGTTCCGGGTGATCGGCGAGCCGTACGCCCGCGTCGTTTCCGGCGGCTCAACGGGTGGCTGGATCTCCGCCTACCTGCAGATCTTCCACCCCACCTTCTTCGGTGGCGCTTGGTGCTCTTGCCCGGACGCAGTTACCTTCTCTGACGTGGAAGGAGTGAACTTCTACAAGGACGAGAACGCCTTTTACAAGATCTACGACTGGCGTCCGGTTCCTACCATCAACAGCCGCTTCACCAACGGGCAGGCGATTCAAACCTCCGAGCAGCGCAATCGCTATGAGCTGGTCAGCGGTACCCACGGCCGCTCCGGCGAGCAGATCGACATCTGGTCCGCCGTGTGGGGTCCGGTGGGCGACGACGGCTTCTTCAAACCCGCCTTCGACAAATCCACCGGGAAGATTGACCATGACAGTCGTCGCCTATTGGCGCGGCCACTGGGACCTGCTCGAGTACTTCAAGCGCAACTGGCCCACGGTCGGCCCTGAGCTCGGAGACAACCTCTACTTCTTTGCCGGAGACGCCGACACTTACTTCCTCAACAACTCCACCATGGAACTCGATGCATGGCTGAAGACCACGGCCTCGCCGCACTCCGAAGCCCACTTCATGTACGGCAACCTTAAGCCGCACTGCTGGACGGGCCCTGTCACTCCGGCTCAACGCATCATTGAAATCGCGCAGCATATCCAGCGCCACAAACCCGAAGGCGCAGACACTCCCTGGTGGGATTACTAAAGCAGGTTCTGCTTGACGGAATATCCCGGAAGTGGGATAAATGATGACACGGAAACCTGCACCGGGCGAGAAGCCGCTTTATTGGATTGGATCATCTCTGAAGGACATTACCCGTTTTCCTGTTGATGTTCGGCGGAGCATGGGGTTCGCTTTGAGCGCAGCCCAGTACGGAGGAAAACACCCGTCTGCTAAGCCCTGGAAAGGCGAGGGCCCAGGAGTTCTGGAGGTTGTCAAGGATTACGACCGGGATACGTACAGAGCCATTTACACCGTCCGTTTTGCACATGCTATCTATGTGTTGCACGCATTTCAGAAGAAGTCCCCCCGCGGAGTAGGAACACGGCAATCCGATATTGCTTTGGTCCGGGAGCGCCTGAAAGTCGCACAGCGGGACTATGAGGAGAAACATGCCTAGAGAAGTTTCAGGCAAAATCATCCGAGGCAGCGGGAATGTCTTTGCCGATATGGGGTTGCCAGATGCGGCGGAACTCGATACAAAAGTCCGTCTCGGGGCAGCTATTCATCACATCATCGAAGGGCGGCGGCTATCACAGGCCGAGATCGCGGCTACATTAGGCGTAAACCAGCCCAAGGTTTCAGCTTTGCTGAACTACAAGCTGGAAGGGTTCTCCGTCGAGCGGCTGATGCACTTCCTGGTGGCTCTTGGGCACGACGTGGAGATCGTTGTGAAGGCGAAGCCTCGTTCCCGGTCAGCCCGCATCGCGGTAAAGCGGCCTGATCTGGCAAGCCTCGCATTGGCAATGGCGGCGAAGGTAATCCCAGGAGTAGATCCCGCTTTGGTGGCCGTCGTTCCAGCGAAAGCTGATGGCGTAGCGGCCGACCGGGGAAACCGACTCCGGCCGCGCCGGAGCTTTGTACATCTGCAGCAGCGTCGCCGGCTGTGGCTTCGGCTCGCCTGGTTTGCGGCCGGTCGCTCCGCGCTCCTCGTGGCAGGTGGCGCAAGGGCAGGCATCGCGCAGCCAGGTAAAGTTCCAGCTGCTCTGGTGGCCGTCCTTCCAGTCGATCTCCATGCCCGTACCGGTCGTCTTCTGCACCCGGACGCGGGCCGGCTCGGTCGCCTCGCGGGGCAGATCGCGATGCGAGCGTCTCCTGCGCCAGCCTCTGAGCCTCTTCTTCGCTGATAAATCGAATGCCTTCGTGGCTCATCACAATCCCTCTTCAAGAATACTGCTTCCAGAAAAAGTACGCCGCCATTCCCAGCCCGATCAGCACCACCAACATGCGCATGAACCGGGGATTCATCCGGCGCGAATAACGTGCTCCCAGATAACCGCCGACAGCGGCGGCGATCATCATCAGCAAGCAGTACTTCCAGAGAATCTGCTTCTCCACGATGAAGGTCACCACGGCGATGCCGTTGGCCGTGGTGGTAGCGATCACCTTCAGCGCATTGACCTGGTTGATGTTCTGGATGCCAAAGACCGCCAGCACCGACATCAGCAGAAAGCCCGCGCCGGCGCCGAAATACCCGATGTAAAAGCACACCACCACCACACCGATCCATAGCGGGACCAGGCTGGGGCTTGACGCCGGTAGAGCTCACGCGAGCGCGCTGCAGCCAGCCGGAGACCGGACCGCTGGCGGCAAAGAGCCCGGCGGCGAGCAGCAACAGCCAGGGCACCAGCGCCATGAAGGTGGCCTGGCCGGTACGGAGCAGGACGATGGCTCCCGGCACTCCGCCCAGCAAGGCCGCGGAACAGACCGGGAGCACCAGCCGCAGATTGGCCTTCAGATCTTGCCAATACGCGGCGATCGAGGTGAACTGGCCCGGCCAAAGGGCAACTGTATTGGTTGCATTTGCCTGGATAGGCAGAACCCCCACGCCAAGCAGCGCCGGAAACGACAAGAAAGGAACCGCCGCCCGCCATGGCATTGAGAGCGCCGGCGAGAAAAGAAGCGATGACCAGCCAGGCGTGTTGCCAGTGAGGACCGAATGCCATGAGTTTTATTCTAGGGCCTTACGTCGACCTGCAGGATCAGGCACTTCAGATACTCGGTCTCGGGAATATTGAGGACCACAGGGTGATCTGGAGCAGCTCCACGGCGTTCCAGAAGACGAACGCGGCGTTGCGCATCTCCGGCGGCGGCGGCCACCACGCCGTGAAACTCGTCCCAGGAAACGTGGTGGGAGCAGGAGCAGGTCACCAGCGTCCCGCCCGGGCGCAACATCTTCAGCGCGCGCAAATTGAGCTCTTTGTAGCCGCGCAGGGCGCCGGCCACGGCGCGCTTGGACTTGGCAAAAGCGGGCGGGTCGAGCACCACCGTGTCGAAGGTGTTGCCCGCGGTGCTCCAGTCGCGCAGAAGATCGAAAGCGTTGGCCTCGATCCACTCCACCGGGGCCTGGATGCGGTGCCGGTTGACCTCCAGGTTCTCTTCCGCCACCTCGAGCGCCGCCCGGGAGGCGTCAATGCCGGTCACCCGGGAACAGGATCGGGCCAGGTGCAGCGCAAAACCGCCCTGATAGGTGCAGACATCGAGGGCCTCGCCATGGGCATAGCGCGATGCGGCGGCGTAGTTCAGGCGCTGGTCGAGAAAGGCTCCCGTCTTCTGCCCGGCGTTGGCGTCGTAGTGAAAGGCCAGCCCGTTCAGGTGAAAGATGGTCGTCAGTTGGGCAATCGGCTCGGCGGAATAGAGCGGCGCCTCCGACGGCTGGCTGAGCTGCTCCAGTTCCCGGATGCGGGCATCGGATCGCTCCACGATCGTGACCGGGTCAAGTTCCGACTTGAGAACCTCGACGATGACCGCGCGAATGTCGTCCCGATCGAGCGCCTTGGCGAGGATCTCGAAGAGGATCAGGTCCCCGTAGCGGTCGACGATCAGGCCGGGGAGTTGATCGGCTTCACTGAAGACCAGGCGGCAGGCGTCGGTGCCCTCCTCCAGCATGCCTTGGCGCAGCTGAATGGCGTGGCGCAGGCGCTGGTCGAGCAGTGCCAGCCAGGCCTCATGCGTCAGATGAGGGTCGGAGGTTACCAGGCGCAGCGCGATCTGCGAGGTTGGGCTCCACAGCGCGGTGCCCAGGGGAAAGCCGCGATGGTCCGCCACCGGGATCAGTCCCGCTTCCATCTCCACCAAATGCTCAATATCCGAACGGTAGACCCAGACGTGGCCGGCACGCAGCCGGTCCGCCGCCCTGCGGGAGATCGACGGCGACCGGCCCTTGCCGGCGGCACGAGATCGGCTTCACGGGACACAGAGAGTTGCGCACGGCATCTTCGCATAGCCGGCTGAGGGATCAGGCGTCTCACGATGGTTTCACCGTGATCTGCAGCGAGGCTTCGCGAGAAATGCGTCCTTCACGAGCGGATGGGCACATCGGAAGCCAGTGACGCGGTTATACCCAGCCACCAGTGCAAATGCTTAGGCCAGCAGCCTATAATCAGGTATGGCGACTGTGCACTCCACGCCACTCGAACCTCCGGCGGAGCCGGACATCCTGGCGGCGAAGTTTGCCGAGCTGCTCGCAACCATCGGCAAGAATCGGCCGAGCGACGACATCGGCATCATTCGCAAAGCGTGGGAGTTCTGTGTGCAGCACCACAGCGGGCAGCTCCGCGCTTCCGGGGAGCCGTATGTGCTGCATCCCCTCGAGGTAGCCCAGGTTCTGGCCGAGATGAAGCTGGACTCGACCGCGATCGCGGCCGGGCTGCTGCACGATGCCGTCGAAGATACCCCCGTCACCACCGAAGACATCACCGAACAATTCGGGGAGCAGGTCGCGCACATCGTCGAAGGCGTGACCAAGATCGACAAGATCCAGTTCGCCAACCGCGAAGACCGCCAGGCCGAGAACGTGCGCAAGATGCTGCTGGCCATGGTGAGCGACGTGCGCGTGGTGCTGATCAAGATGGCGGACCGGCTGCACAACATGCGGACGCTGCAGCATCTTCCGCCCGAGCGGCAGGAATCGATCGCCCGCGAAACGCTGGATATCTATGCCCCCTTGGCCCACCGGCTGGGCATGGGCAAGGTGCGCGGCGAGTTGGAAGATCTGGCCTTCCGTTACGTCGATCCCTTCGGCTATGAGCAGGTGAAGAGCGCGGTCGATGCGGCGCGCGATGAGGACGAGCAGTTCCTGAACTCGGTCGAATCCCTGCTCAACGAACGGCTGCGCGAAAACAATATCCAGGCGCGCGTGGAATGGCGCATCAAGCGGCTTTACAGCATTTATCAGAAACTGCAAAAGCAGAAGGTAACCGTCGACCAGGTGTACGACCTGCTGGCGGTCCGCGTGATCACCTCGACGGTGCAGGATTGCTATGCGGCCTTTGGCCTGATCCACTCCATCTGGCGCCCGGTGCCGGGGCGCATCAAGGACTTTATCGCCATGCCCCGGCCCAATCTGTATCAATCACTGCACACCACGGTGATGGGCGAGGGCGGACATCAGTTCGAGGTCCAGATCCGGACCGAAGAAATGCACCGCATCGCCGAAGAGGGGATCGCGGCGCACTGGAAATACAAAGCGGCCGGCTCGCCCACCAGCGCGCGGGATGAGCAGCGGCTGGCCTGGGTGCGGCAGCTGGTCGAGTGGCAGCGGGAGATGACCGATCCCAACGAGTTTCTCTCCACGCTGAAGATCGATCTCTACCCGGAAGAGGTTTACACCTTCACCCCCAAGGGCAAAGTGGTGGTGCTGCCCAAGGATGCGACGCCGATTGACTTCGCCTATTCCATCCACACCGAGGTGGGCAATACCTGCGTGGGCGCCAAGGTAAACGGCAGAATGGCGCAGCTGCGGACCAAGCTGCACAACGGCGACATCGTGGAAGTGGTTACGCAGAACGGCCACACCCCCAGCCGCGATTGGCTCACCTTCGCCAAGAGCTCGCGGGCGCGCAACAAGATCAAGCATTGGCTCAACGAGCACCAGCGCGAGCGGGCGATCGAAATCGGCAAGAAGCTGCTCGACCGGGAGGCGCGCAAGTACAAGGTGTCCCTGAGCAAGCTCACCGACACGGACTACGCCCGCGCGGCCAGCGAATGTGGCTTGGCGACGGCCAGCGACCTGATGGCGGCCATCGGCTTCGGCAAGTACTCCTCGCGCCAGGTGCTGAACAAGCTCTCTCCGGGTGTGACCTCGCAGACCGGCCTCGAAGTAGAGCCGGGCAAGGACGCCGCAAGCGGCGCCATGTCGGAGGCGGTGAGGCGTGTCCATATGCACGGGTCCGACTCCCTGCAGGTGGAAGGCCAGGACGATCTGCTGGTCTACCGCGCCCGATGTTGCAATCCCATTCGCGGCGAAGAGATCGTGGGCTACGTGACCCGCGGCAAAGGCGTGGCGGTGCATGCGCGGAGCTGCCCCAACGTACAGAATCTGCTCTACGAGAGCGACCGCCGCATCTCCGTGGAGTGGGCGCGGATGGCGGAGGAGAATGCCGGCCGCAAGATGACCTACCCGGTGAAACTGACCGTATTTTGCGACGATCGCGCCGGCATGCTGAAGGAAATGACCGCGGTCATCAGCGACGACGGCACCAATATCCGCGGGGTCGATTCCAAGCCGACCGGCGACTCAGAAGCGATGGTCGAATTTGTTCTGGAAGCCGAAGACATGCGGCACCTGACGCGCATTGTGAGCGGCCTGCGGCGGGTGCCGGGTGTTCGCGACGTGCAACGCGCGCACAAGGTCTAGGTATGATTTGCGTCCCCACAGCGCATGGCGGCGAAAATCATGAGCATGAGTCATTCTCGGCAAGTCAGCGATTTCCACAGAAAATGCGCCAGCAGCCATCGGCCCCTATTCCCAGGCAGTGCGAAATCGGGGATATGATCTACACCTCCGGGCAGGTTGCGCTCGATCCGGCAACCGGACAATTGGTCGAAGGCGGGATTCGGGAGCAGACCGTTCGCGTGCTGGAGAACCTGAAGGCGGTGCTGGCCGCAGGCCGGCAGCGATCTGCAACACGTGGTCAAGACGACCGTCTTTCTCAAGAACATGAGTGATTTTGCGGCGATGAACGAGATTTATGCCAGCTACCTGGCGCCGGAGGGTGTGGTCGCGCCGGCGCGGTCCACGGTCGAAGTGGCGAGGCTGCCCAAAGACGCGCTGGTGGAAATCGAAGTGATCGCGCAACGATAGGCCACGCGTCCTTCACCGGGACGCCGCATCGAATCACCCAGGAGCAAAGATCATGGAAAAAGAGCAAGTCGCGAAGTTGGACAAATTGAGAAGACCGACGCCGAGTGGCGCGCCGAGCTGACCCCGGAACAGTATTACGTCATGCGGCAAAAGGGGACGGAGCCGGCATTCTCCGGCGCGCTCTACCGGAACCATGCCGACGGCACCTATCGTTGCGGAGCCTGCGGCGCTGAGCTATTCAGCTCCGACACCAAGTTCGAGTCCGGAAGTGGATGGCCCAGCTTTTCGGTGCCGGCAAACGCCGCAGGCAGTGAATCTGCACGAAGACAAGAGCTACGGGATGACGCGAACCGAAGTCACCTGCGCACGCTGCGGCGCCCACCTGGGACATGTCTTCCCGGATGGCCCGGGGCCTGGCGGGCTTCGCTACTGCATCAATTCGTTGTCGCTTGGTTTTGACCCCAAAGATGCGGGGGAAAAGGAGATAGTTACGCTAGGCCTTTACGACCTTGCCTGCTTTGATGCAGCGGGTGCAGACGCGAATCCGTTTGTGTGCCGCCATTCACCTCAGCCTTGACCGGACGGAGATTGACGTTCCAGCGGCGCTTGGATACATTGTGCGCATGCGAGATCTTGTTACCGAACTGCGGACCCTTACCGCAGATTTGCAAATCTGAGCCATGACAAACTCCAGATACTCTGAACTTTTCGCAGAAACATGCGGCAGTCTAACTCTGTGCACGAACCATCGCAACAGATGCAATGGCTGGACAGGCGCACGCACAAACTGGCGAACTCCAGTATAAAGCAGTTTCACCGCTTCTGGATCTGGCCACCCGGCGCACTCTTTCAACGAATACCTACGCTGAGGACAAGCAGTGCGAACGCGATCATCAGCCCACACGTTCTTAACCAATGGTCAAATCCCACCGGGCCTCCTGCGCTTGCCAGTCGCCAGGGAGGGATTCCGGCTCTCCATTTGATAATCCGGTTGTTGATGGGCACCGGACCTACGAGCGAAAACAGGACGGCGAAGACCTGGATCGCGAAAGCGATGGCGGCGAGGCGCCACGCGGACTTGTTCAGATGTTCGAAATGGAGCAACAGTAAAAGGCTCAGCAGGGCGGACCCTCCCATCCAGAACGGCATCACCCGGCCAAACAGTGCCGCCATCGATGACCGCACCAGTATGTGTGCTTCCAGTGGTTGCCGATTGAGCGCCGGGTGGGCAAACGTCCGCCACGTTCAGCTCACTTCCACACATCAAGCCCAGGAGCAAGCACTGCCAGGAGTTCCAGCTTGTCATCGGTGAGAGACCTCACGCATACTCTTTAGATGTCTCTCACGATACCGCCCTCATCTCTGCGCTATAGAATAAGCATCGTTCCAGGCCCTCTCCCCTGAACCTCATTGCGACGCTATACCCCAATCCGCGGGATCACCCGACGATCCTGCGACCGCTCGATTGCCGCAGAATGCAATGTCGCCGCTGCTTCCCAAAGACACCGGGGAAGGATTCCGTGCGCCGTGGTTGGTCTTCTGGGTGGCCTTTGCGGTGCGCGTGCTCTACCTCACTCTGGCCCATACCTACCGCATCCGGCCTTACGACGACCACATGCTCTTCGGCGAGGAGATGGGGCGGATCGCACGCGCGCTGGCCACCGGCTTCGGCTTCGCTGACCCCTTCCGCGGGCACACCGGCCCGACCGCCTGGGTGGGACCGCTCTTTCCCCTGCTTCTGGCCGGAGTCTTCAAGCTCTTCGGCGTCTTCACCCCGCAGTCGGCGTGGGTGATCCTCACCATCAACAGCCTGTTTTCGGCCCTGACGGCGCGTACCACCTGGGAGATCGCGGCTCGCTGCTTCAACCGGAACGTGGCCCTGTGGTCGGCCTGGATCTGGGCGCTCTATCCGGCCGCCATGCAGTATGCGGTCCGCTGGGTATGGGACACATCGCTCACCACCTTCCTGTTCTCCTGGGTGCTGGTGGTGGCGCTGCGCATGCGTACTCCGGACGCACGGATGCCCTCGGGCCGCTGGGCCTGCTGGGGCTGCTTTGGGGTCTGACCGGCCTCAGCAATCCGGCGCTGCTGATCTTCCTGCCCGTTTGCGGGCTCTGGGTGCTGGCCGGAGCGCCGGACTGGAAGCGCCAGGTGGGCGGAGTGCTGCTGGCAGCCGTGCTGTTCACCGCCTGCCTCGGGCCCTGGACCTGGAGGAACTGGGAGGTCTTCCACCACTTCGTGCCCACCCGGGGGAATTTCGGCGCCGAGCTGTACCTGGGCAATGGACCAGGAGCGACCGGCTTGTTGATGGAGTACGACCACCCTATCCAGGCGCCCGACCAACTGCGCCTGTACACCAGGATGGGCGAAATTGCCTACTCCAAAATGCGCGGGGAGCAGGCTCTGGCAGCCATGCGCGCCGACCCCGTCCACTTTGTCCGCAAATACTCTAAAGCGGGTGTTCTTCTTCTGGGGAGGGGTTCCCCACCCGGCAAGCGCTACGCCGTGGGTGGAGTACGCGCGCAGTCTGAATTTCGTCTTTGGCAGCGTCTGCGGGCTGCTCGGACTTGCCTTGGCATCTGCGGCGCAAGGCCCCAGCTGCCGGGCTGTTCGCGTGGGCCTTTCTGCTGTTGCCGCTGGTCTATTACGGCGTGGCCGCCCACGCCCGCTTTCGTCACCCGCTGGAGCCGTTGATGGTGGTTCTCGGGGTTTACCTCTTCCAATCCGCCGAGTTGACCAAAACTGGACGGAAACCGTAAACTTAGAGAGCTTGGGATCTAAGCCTGCTCGTCTGCTCACCCTTGGGTTTGAGCACATCCAGCAATCCATTATTTGCCCAGCTATTTTGTGACGCCGGTGTGGCTCGGCGTGTCGGAGGTTTTATGTACGCGGTGATCCGCACAGGTGGTAAGCAGTATCGCGTTGCTCCCGGCGACGTGGTCAAGATTGAAAAGGCCGCGGGCGACATCCGACAATGCGGTGGAGTTCAACGACGTGCTGGCCTTCTCCGACGGATTGTCGCCTTCGTCAAGCCGACCGACGGCAAGGTCCTGGGCACCGTGGTCAGCGAAGGACGCGGGGATAAGATCCTGGTCTTCCATTTCAAGCGCAAGAAGCAATACAAGAAGCTGCAGGGGCATCGCCAGGCCTACACCGAGGTCCGGATCAACAGCATCGAGGTCAACGGATTCAGCTATGGCAGCGAAGCAAGGCCGCCCAGTAGTGCAGACAATTTTCTGATCGAGGATTAGGCAATGGCACATAAAAAAGGCTTAGGCAGTTCCAAAAACGGTCGCGACTCCAATGCTCAGCGACTGGGCGTGAAGATCTTTGCCGGCCAGGTGGTCACCGGTGGTTCCATTATCGTGCGCCAGCGCGGCACCAGGTTGAAGCCCGGTCTGAATGTCGGCCGGGGAAAAGATGACACCCTCTATGCCGAGATTGCCGGCCGGGTGAACTTCATCGACCGCGGCAAGACCGGCCGTTTTGTCTCCGTGGAACCCGTAGAGACTCCCGTCACTAGCCGCAGCAAGGTCGGACTTTGTCACGTAGGATCGCTGCTAGAACGCAGACATTCTGCTCGCAGCAACAAGCAAAAAGCCATAACGGAATACCCGTTATGGCCTTTTTTGCGTTTAGCCTGAGAGAGCTTAACTCGCTACATGGAGTGAGTTCTTGATCAGAATGCGGTCAACCACCTTTTCGACATCCTGAAGGAAGAAGTCGCTTGCCGGAACGGCGACCACCGGAACCCGGGCCCGCTCTGGCCGAGCGCAGTTGCGATTTCGTTCCAACGCGCCAGGGGCGAGGAGGGGTCGAGGACGGCAGCCTGACGAGCCGGTTCCCGCTGCAGGAAGTAGGCGGACCAGACAACCAGCGTCAACAGGCTGGCGCTGGTCGTGACCACGCTGATGGTCGAGGTCATCATGTTGTGTCCGAAGTGCAGAAAGGCTGCGGAGACAACCAGGTCGCTGGCCGCCATGATGCCGAAGCCGAAGCTGATGCCGAAGACCCGGCTGCGATAAGAAAGGCCGAGTTTTCCCGCCGCAATCATGAGGAAGAGCAGAAGGCTAAGGATGAAGATGCTCTCGCAGCGCATCGCCTGGGCGACGATGGCGAGGAGAAACTTGTCGCCCTTGCCGCCCGGCGTAAGCAGAGCCGCCGACGCGGCAACAAAGGAAATGCAAGCGACCCAGCGGAAGGATATGGTGCCCAACCACTTCAAGCCGGGAAATGGATCCATGGAGGACTGGAACATCTCCTGAATGACCAGGAAGACGACGACGGCGCCCGCGACGTAGCTTAACCAGTAGGTATAGAAGTACCAGGCGTAAGCCGTGGCTCGCTCGATCGTGACGAAGCGGTGCACCTGCAGCAAGAGGTGGAGGACCACCGAAGAGCCGAGCCGAAGAGCAACGTAAGCGAAAAGTGCCGGAAAGCGCCGCTGTTCCCGAGACCTGAGCAGAGCAATCATGGCTACGACCATGAGGAGAGGCTCTGCCGCGTACAAGATGGTGAGGGCTACGCTCGTCATCACAACACCCCTTCCGAGTCTTGAGAATAGCTCGAAAAGGGATGGTGCTCAACCCAAGAAAACCTTTAAAGCTAGCACTTTTGTGCTATGTGTGCATCGTTTGGGTACTGACGGGGATACGCGTTAGTACTGTTCTATCGCGCTTTAGAGCGCGCAACCTGTACTCCGGGAGGGCAGCTCGGCACCGGCATAGCATGGGAAACGACCAGGCTGTGATTCGCGGTGGACGGGATCTGTAGGCTTGGTAGTTACTGCACTGGCGACGAAGCCGGCGAATACGACGGAGAAGATGGATGCGTGAACGAGGAGTTTCATGATCTGGTTACCTCCGGGGGTATGTGTTCCATTTCTGTGTGGAAGAACGGGAACAGTCAGAGTATAGTTCGCCGAGCTTCACGAACTGTGCTGTTTTCAGGCACATATAGAGGCTATCTACTCTTTCATTACTAAGTACCCTATTCTATTGCTCCTAGAGTACCCCAATTTTAGGTTACTTCAGAATTCTTCTAAAGATGTAAATTGATCACCTAAGTACCGCGATTTCAGTGTTCCGGAATCAGGCAGCGCTGCCTGGCCAGAGCCAATTTAGCCCTGATTTCCACCCTGCCTGAGCACTCGCCAGCGGCCGGAATTGGACCCCGAAACGTGGTAAACTTTAAGTAGTCAAGTGCAGTCAAACCCTGCACTTTCAAGATGTTATTTCCAATCGGTCCCTTCGCGCCGAGAGCCGCTCGCAGAGCTTTGCCGTTCGGAGTTGCATGTCCACCAAAGAACTTGCCCGTTTCCGCCGCTCTTCCCCCCGCAGCCATGCGTGAGACTTTGCTCCCGGAACGCACCTACACCGGCGACAACATCAAGATTCTGGAAGGCTTAGAAGCTGTTCGCCTGCGCCCCGCGATGTACATCGGGTCGACCGGCGACCAGGGTCTGCATCACCTGGTGTACGAGGTGGTGGATAATTCCGTCGATGAAGCGCTGGCCGGCTATGCGACGCACGTAGACGTAACCATCCACATCGACAACTCGATCACCGTGACCGACGACGGGCGCGGCATTCCGGTCGACGAGATGGATGTTCCCGGAGGCGAGCGGATGCCCGCCCTGCAGGTGGTGCTCACCAAGCTGCATGCCGGGGGCAAGTTCGATTCCTCCACCTACAAGGTTTCAGGCGGACTGCACGGCGTCGGCGTCTCCTGCGTGAACGCGCTCAGCGAAGAACTCGACGTCGAGGTCTGGAAAGACCTGCACACCTACGAGCAGACGTACGCCAAGGGAGCTCCGGTCACCAAGCTGCAAGCAGACCGGCACCACCAAGAAGCGGGGCACGAAGATCCACTTCCTCCCCGATCGCTCCATCTTCACCGTGACCGAATACAACTTCGACACCCTGGCCCAGAGGCTGCGCGAGCTCGCCTTCCTCAACAAGGGCCTGGAGATCAAGCTTGGTGGACGAGCGGACGACCGACCCCAAGACCGGGGAGGCCAAGCGCTCCGACTTCAAGTATGCCGGCGGCATCGCCGAGTTCATCAAGCACCTGAATCGCGGCAAGCAGGTGCTGCATGATAAGCCCATCGTCATGGAATCTTCCCGCGATGGGATCGAGCTGGACATCGCGCTGCAGTACAACGACAGCTATTCCGAGTCCGTATTCAGCTTTGCCAACAACATCAACACGGTCGACGGCGGCACCCATCTTTCCGGCTTTCGCACCGCGCTGACCCGCACCATCAACACCGCCGGGCAGCAGATGGGGCTGTTCAAAGACGTGAAGGAGAATCTCTCCGGAGACGATGTGCGCGAGGGACTGGTGGCGGTGGTCAGCGTGAAGCTGCCCCAGCCGCAATTCGAAGGGCAGACCAAGGGCAAGCTCAACTCCGATATCGCCGGCACGGTGCAGGCTTTCGTCAATGAACGGCTGGGCATGTTCTTCGAGCAGAATCCTCCCATCGCCAAGCGGATCATCAACAAAGCGATCGAAGCTGCGCGCGCGCGCGAGGCGGCCAGGAAAGCACGCGACCTGACCCGGCGCAAAGGCGCGCTCGATGGCGGTGGCTTGCCCGGCAAGCTGGCCGACTGCAGTGAACGCCAACCCGGACCGCTGCGAGCTGTACCTGGTCGAGGGCGAGTCCGCCGGCGGGACCGCCAAGCAGGGACGGGACCGGAAATTCCAGGCGGTGCTGCCGCTCAAGGGCAAGATCCTCAACGTCGAGAAGGCCCGCTACGACAAGATGCTGGGCCATGAAGAAATCCGGGCCATGATTACCGCCCTGGGCTGCGGCATCGGCAAGGATGACTTCGATCCGGCCAAGCTGCGCTACGGCAAGATCATCCTGATGACCGACGCCGACGTGGACGGCTCCCACATCCGCACCCTGCTGCTGACCTTCTTCTTCCGCCACATGGTCGATCTGATCCGCCGCGGGCATGTCTACATTGCCCAGCCGCCGCTCTACCGCATCAAGAAGGGCAAATTCGAGCAGTACATCAAGGACGACCGCGAGTTCGTCAAGGTGATGATCAAGCGCGCCTCCGAGGGCATGGGCTTGCGCTACGGCACGGCGGGCAAGAAGCTCGAGGGCGGTGCGTTGACCAAGTTCATGGGTCAGCTCAACGACTACCTGGGCGTCTTTGAGAAGGCCAACAAGCACCTGCGCAACGAGGAGGTCACGGAACTGCTGCCCAAGTTCGAGCTGATGCGGCGCACCGACTTCGAGGGCGACGGTGCGGTGCCGCCGAAGCTGGCCAAGCTGCACGCCGAACTGGAGAAGATGGCCAAGCGCTTCCAGTTCAAAGCCGTGGCTGCGCCGCGCTACGAGGAAGAGCACCGCACCTGGTCGGTGAGCTTTACCGACAGCCAGGGCGCTGAGCGCCGGGTCGACTGGACCCTGGCCTCCTCGCCGGAATATCGGCAGATGATGGCCAAGTACTCCCTGATTCGCGAGGAGCTGGAGCCGCCCTTCGTGATCGAGTACGCCAAGGCGGCTGAAGCCGAGGAGGCTGAGGCGGAAGCGCCGGCGTCCGAGACGCGGCCGCCAAGCCCAAGAAGGCAAAGCGGGTCGCCGCTGGATCCCGTGACCAAGCAATCGGCGCGCGAGGTCTTCGAGTACGTGATCGAGCAGGGACGGCGCGACTACGACGTCCAGCGCTACAAGGGCCTGGGCGAAATGACCTCGACCCAGCTATGGGAAACCACCATGGATCCCGACCGGCGCACGCTGCTCTCGGTCAAGCTCGAAGATCTGGCCGAAACCGAATCGATCTTCAGCACGCTCATGGGCGAAGACGTGGAAGCGCGGCGTAAGTTCATTGAAGACAACGCGTTGGACGTGAAGAACCTGGACATCTAGAGGTCGCTTCAGGCTGGATCGGCAACGGCAGATGTCCTGCTCGACGGACTGCGTTTTGCTGTGCCCTCGCGCCGCCTTCCCGGAGCGTCCGGTGCTAATCCGAGCTGCTACTATCCGGCCATGGCTCTGCTCGAAGTACACCAACTCACCAAAAACTATGCCGGCGCTCCGGATGGCGGGGTGCCCGCGAGCAAAAGTGCGTCGTCGACCGGGTCTCCTTCTCCATCGCCCGCGGAGAGACCCTGGGACTGGTGGGCGAATCGGGCTCCGGCAAGAGCACGGTGGCGCGGATGGTCCTGGGGCTGATCCCACCTTCTTCCGGAACGGTCTCCTTCGATGGCCAGGAAGTCATCTGCGGCGCTTCCAGCGCCAGGCTGCGCACGCTGCGCCGCAGGATGCAGCCGGTGTTCCAGGATCCCTTCGCGGCCCTCAACCCGCGCATGACCGTGGCCGAGATCATCGCCGAGCCCTTCCGCATCCATCGCCACGATGCACGGCGAGCCGCCGGCCGAAAATGCGCGGGAGCTGCTGGCCGAGGTCGGCCTGGACGAGTCAGCCCTGCCCCGCTATCCCCATGAATTTTCCGGCGGCCAGCGGCAGCGGATCAACATCGCCCGGGCGCTCGCCCTTCGCCCCGAACTGCTCCTGCTCGATGAGCCGGTCTCCGCCCTCGATGTCAGCGTCGGGGCCCAGATCATGAACCTGCTGCGGCATCTACAGCAAACATTCCACTTGACTTACCTCTTCATTTCCCACTCCATGCCCCTGGTGCGCTACCTCTCCACCAATATCGTGGTGATGCGCGCCGGCAAGGTGGTGGAAGCGGGAACCTGCGAGCAGATTTGCCGTTTCCCCGGGGAGGCCTATACCAAGGCCCTCCTGGAGGCCACGCCAGAGCTGCCTAATTACTAAAATATGATGCAAATACACTCATATTTTATGAGTCCTTTATGCTATGATTAGCATCAAAGAAATAGCTGGCCGAGAACTCGGCCGCATTCGGAGGAGACGTATGACAATTACTCGCTGGGAAACCTATCGCGACGTGGTGGCTTTGCAGAATCGGATGAATAGCCTTTTTCAGGACTTTTCCCGGAACGGTTCGGGAGAGAACGAGCTGGTAACCGCTGCCGGCTTTGTGCCCCCGGTCGACATCTATGAGGACGAACACAAGCTGGTGCTCAAACTCGAAATCCCCGGCATGCGCCAGGAGGATCTCGATGTCCGGATGGAAAACACGACCCTGTCGGTGAAGGGCGAGCGCAGCTTCGAGAGTGAGGGGAAGGAAGAGAACTTCCATCGCGTGGAGCGGCGCTACGGCAGCTTCTATCGCGCCTTCACGGTTCCCAACACCATCGACCCGGAGAGCATCAAGGCTGAATATGACGCCGGGGTGCTGCGTTTGGAACTGCAGAAGAAGCCGGAAAGCAAGCCCAAGCAAATCAAGGTGAATGTCGGCTCAGCCAAGCAGCTGAACCAGAATCAACAGGCAGCAGGCCGAGACCGCCAAGACGGCGTAACCTCGTAAGCTGCAGATTGAGTTCACCCCGGCGATGTTCACTCCGGGGTGAACTCCACATTTCGGCGTTGACGCTTGCGCGCCACATCTTCGTCAAGCAATATCAAGATCAAAACAGAAATTGAACGACCAGGCTTATCCGGCATCCAGGGCGATGCCGCCCTTGCTTTCGCAGCTACAAGCGAGTTCAGGATGATCTGGTCAGTCAAGGAAGACACGAATATGGCAATACGCTGGGATAAATTCACATTGAAATCACAGGAGGCGATCCAGAAGGCCAGCTCGCTGGCCAATGAGAATGGCCAGCCTGAAGTGCTGCCCATGCATCTGCTGATGGCCCTGGTGGAAGACAAGGAAGGCATCATCGTTCCGCTGCTGCAGAAGATCGGCGTGCCCTACCGAGCAGATTGTTCGCCAGTGCCCGGCACGCCATCGCCGGCACTGCCCAAAGTCTCCGGCGCAACCTCAGAGCCGGGCCTCTCTTCGAGCATGCAGAGGGTACTGAACGACGCCTCGAAAGAGGCGCAGGACTTCAAAGACGAGTACGTATCGACCGAGCATTTGCTGTTGGCGCTGGCCCAACATCAAGAAAGACCCGGCGCAGTTGCTGCTGGCCTCGCTGGGCGCCACCCGGGAGGCGATCCTGCAGGGACTTGACCTCGGTGCGCGGCAACCAAAGGGTGACCGATCAGAACCCTGAAGGCAAATACCAGGCTCTGGACCGTTACGCCAAGGACCTGACGGAACTGGCGCGGCGGGGAAAATTGGATCCGGTCATCGGACGCGATGAAGAGATTCGCCGCGTGATCCAGGTGCTCTCTCGCCGAACCAAGAACAACCCGGTGCTGATTGGCGAGCCTGGCGTGGGCAAGACCGCCATCGTCGAAGGTTTGGCGCGCCGCATCGTCTCCGGCGATGTGCCCGAGCTGCTGCGCGACAAGCGCGTGATCTCGCTCGATCTTGGCTCCATGCTGGCGGGAGCGAAGTATCGCGGCGAGTTTGAAGACCGGCTCAAGGCGGTGCTCAAAGATATTGAGGAGTCCAACGGGCAGATCATCCTCTTCATCGATGAACTGCACACGCTGGTAGGGGCAGGCGCGGCGGAAGGCGCCATCGACGCTTCGAATATGCTGAAGCCGCCGCTGGCGCGGGGCGAGTTGCGGGCCATCGGCGCGACCACGCTGAACGAATATCGCAAATACATCGAGAAGGATGCGGCGCTGGAGCGGCGTTTCCAGATTGTCTTCGTGGGCGAGCCCAACGTAGAAGACACGATTGCGATTCTGCGCGGTCTCAAAGAGCGGTATGAGGCCCACCACAACGTCCGCATCAAGGACTCGGCCATCGTGGCTGCGGCCACGCTTTCGCATCGCTACATCTCTGACCGCTTTCTGCCTGACAAGGCGATCGACCTGGTCGACGAGGCGGCGGCTTCGCTGGCCATCCAGATCGGCTCGGTGCCGGTGGAGATTGACCAGCTGGAGCGGCAAATGATCTCGCTGGAGATCGAGCGCACGGCGCTGAAGAGGGAGACCGACCGGAACTCGAAAGAGCGGCTGGAGGCCGTGGTGCGGGAACTTGCGGCGCTGAAGGAAGAGGCCACGGGGCTGCGCGCGCGCTGGCAGACGGAGCGGGAAGCCATTACGCGGCTGACCGAGGTGAAGAAGAAGATCGAGGCGCTGCGCTTTGAGATGGAAGAGCAGACGCGGCGTGGCAATCTGGAGCGCTCGGCGGCCATCCAGTACGGCGAACTTCCCCAGCTCGAAGCCGAACTGAAGCGGCTGAACGCCAAGCAGGACGGCGCCGCGGAGGCGGCCGCCTGCTGAAAGAAGAAGTCGACGAGGAAGACATTGCCAAGATTGTGAGCAAGTGGACCGGCATCCCGGTGGACAAGATGCTGGAAGGAGAAGTGCGCAAGCTGGTGGAGATGGAAGGCCGCCTGCGCGAGCGGGTGGTCGGGCAGGAGGAGGCGCTGGAAACTGTGGCCAACGCGATCCGCCGGTCACGCGCCGGGCTGAGCGACCCCAAGCGGCCGATCGGCTCCTTTCTCTTCCTGGGACCAACGGGCGTGGGCAAGACCGAAACTGCGCGCGCGTTGGCGGAGTTCCTCTTCGATGACGAGCAGGCGATGGTTCGCATCGACATGTCGGAGTACATGGAGAAGCATGCGGTCGCCCGGCTGATCGGCGCACCGCCTGGATATGTGGGCTACGACGAAGGCGGACAGCTGACCGAGGCGGTGCGCAGGCGGCCCTATTCCGTGATTCTTTTCGACGAGATCGAGAAGGCGCACCCGGATGTCTTCAACGTCCTGCTTGCAGGTGCTCGACGATGGGCGCCTGACGGATTCGAAAGGCCGCACGGTGGACTTCAAGAACACGGTGCTGATCATGACCTCGAACCTGGGAGCGCATCTGCTGCAGTCAGAGAACCTGGACAGCGAAGCGGCGTTTGACGCGGCGCGCGAGCAGGTGATGCAACTGTTGCGGCAGAGCTTCCGGCCGGAGTTTCTCAACCGCGTGGACGATGTAGTGATCTTCCGTCCGCTGGGAGAGGAGCAACTGGCAGCACATTGTCGATCTGCGCCTGGCCGATCTGCGCAAGCTGCTGGAACCGCGCAAGATCACGCTTGAGTTGACTGAAGGCGCGCGTCACCAGTTGCTGCTGACCGGATACGACCGGCAGTATGGGGCTCGTCCGCTGAAGAGAGCGATCCAGCGCCTGATCCAGGATCCCCTGGCGATCAAGATTCTGGACGGCGAGGTGCTTCATGGCGATCACATACGGGTCGATGCCGATCCGCTGAAGAACCGGCTGCTCTTCGAGGTCGCAGGGGCAGAACTGTAGAAGCCTGATCGGTGGCTGTTGCCGGAATAAGAACCGCAGATGCCTCCACTACGCTACCCCGGTCCTGTACAGTCTGGGGGTTGACGATCTTCAAGCGGCTGCATCGACCGGATGAAATGCATGACAGCTCGGATTTCTGGACGCGCATCGACAAGACCCTGCGCGTTTCTTAGGAGGCGTATGTTTCCAGCCACAGACTTCTACGAAATCGTAGCGTAGCGGACACTGCGGTTCTTATGCATTAGACCCACTCGCCTTTGCGCATCAGCGGCTCCACGCTGCCGGTGGCCGTGATGCCGTCCAGATCGATCTCGCTCGATCCGATCATCCAATCCACGTGGATCAGGCTCTCGTTTGCGCCCCTGGCTGCAAGCTCTTCGGGAGTGAGCTGGTCACCATTCTTCAGGCAGGTGCTGTAGGCCTGTCCCAGAGCAATGTGGCTGGCCGCATTCTCATCGAACAGCGTGTTCAGGAATAGCAGCCCGCTGCTGGCAATCGGCGAGGAGTGCGGCACCAACGCCACCTCACCCAGGCGCCGCGCGCCCTCGTCGGTATCGATCATTCGCTGCAGCACTTCCTGTCCCCTGGATGCCTTTGCGTCGACGACGCGGCCCCCCTCAAAGCGCACCGCGATCTTCTCAATCAGCGTGCCCTGGTGGGAGAGCGGCTTGGTGCTGGTCACCGTGCCCTCGACGCGATCTTTGTGCGGCGTGGTAAACACCTCTTCCGTCGGCATATTCGGAATGCAATAGGCGCCGGTGCCGGCCTGCGTGCCTCCGCCCATCCACAGGTGATCGTCCGCCAGTCCCACGCGCAGATCGGTCCCCGGTCCGCGAAAATGGAGCGAGGCGTAACGCTTCTCATTGAGCAGATCCGCGCGGCGATGCAGCCCGGCGTCATGTTGTTTCCAACGCGCAATGGGATCGTCCACGTCCACGCGCGATGCGGCAAAGATCGCGTCCCACAGCTTGGTCATCGCCTGATCGGGCGGCAGATCGGGAAATACCGCTGCCGCCCACGCCGGCGTGGCGCAGGCAACGATGGTCCAGTTGATGTCATGCCGGGTAATGAGCTCGATCGCCGGACGATAGGCCTTCGACACTGCGCGGTTTGCCCGGCCAACTTTTTCCGGATCTTCCTTCGACAGCAGGGATGGATTTCCGCCGGCAATCGCAAGCCGCGCTGCGCCGCTGCGAAATGCCTGCCGCCATTCCTTCGATAGAGCCATCCCGCGGCCTTATCGAAGCCCGCATCCTCGGCGTAACGATAGCGCAACAGCGTCGACTGCTCATCGGTGAACAGCGTGGTCACGAGCGAGGCTCCGGCCTTGTAGGCCTGCTCAGTGATCAGGCGGGCCAGCGGCAAGGCATCGAGTGTCGCCGTCATGACCAGTTCCTGTCCGCGCTCGAGTCCCAAGCCCGCGTTCACCGCGACCTGGGCCAGGCGATCGAGTTTCTGCTCAAAGGTCAGAGATATTTTCGGAAGCTCGGTTATCGTACCCATAAATCCCTCGTATCTCCCATTATCAACCAATTCGATCAGGCTTGCGCATCTGCGCCTGAACCACTCGCAGGAGATTCCCTGCAGATCGTGAACGAAACGCTGACGGATCGTCCAGCCGCTGCAGCAGCGCTTCCAGGCCGGCTGCTGGCCATGAGCCGATCTCGAGCATGCAGCCAGCCTTGCGGCTTGAGCACCTTGCGGGCCTGCGGGATCAGGCGCTCATAGACTTCCAGGCCCGTGGGCCCGGCGTAGAGCGCGGAGTGGGGCTCGTAGTTGGACACTTGCGGCTCCAACACCTCTCCGTCGGCGATGTACGGGGGATTCGATACCACAGCGTCGAAGTCCGCGCCGTCGACGGCCGCCAGCAGATCCGATTGCAGGAACCTCACCCGCTCCAGCACCCCATGCCGCTGCGCATTGCGGCGCGCGACCTCGAGCGCCGCAGGAGAAAGATCCACCGCCGTCACCTGGGATCGCGGCAGGGCATGCGCAAGCGCAACCGCGATCGCGCCCGAGCCGGTGCCCACGTCAACGATGCGCGCGTTCGCTTCGCGGCCGAACGCGCTCCAGCAGCTGCTTCCACCAGATGCTCGGTTTCGGGACGCGGGATGAGGACATCGGGCGTGACCTCGAAGAGCAGGCCAAAAAACTCCTGCGCGCCGGTGATGTACTGCATCGGCTCGCAAGCCAGGCGTCGCTTGAGCAAGCTCTCAAACTGATCTGATTCAGCCGGGGAGAGGAGGCGCTCGGGATGAGTCAGCAGAGCTGCCTGATCGCATCCCAGCACGTGCGCCAGAAGCACTTCGGCGTCGCGCCGCGGATTTTGTGAAGTAGCGGCCAGGCGAGCGCGGGCCGCCTGCAGTGCCTCACCGGCGCTGGCCGGCACTTTACGCCACAGTGGCTGTTTCAGCCTTGAGACGCTCGGCCTGGTAGTGCGCGATGAGGGCGTCGATGGTCGGCTGGAGCCTGCCTTCCATGACTTCCGCGAGCTGGTGGTTGGTCAGACCGATGCGGTGGTCGGTGAGCCGGTTCTGAGGAAAATTGTAGGTGCGGATCTTCTCGCTGCGATCGCCGCTCCCCACCTGCTGCTTGCGCTCTTTGGCCAGCGCCTCCTGCTGCTTTTCCATTTCCACTTCATAGAGCCGGGCGCGCAGCACGCGCATCGCCTTCTCGCGGTTCTTGATCTGCGATTTCTCGTCCTGGCAACTCACCACCGTATTGGTGGGCAGGTGGGTGATGCGCACGGCGGAATAAGTGGTGTTCACCGATTGTCCGCCGGGCCCGGAAGAGCAGAAAGTATCGATGCGAATGTCCTTCGCCTCGATCTTCACGTCGACCTCTTCGGCTTCAGGCAAAACCGCGACGGTGATGGCCGAGGTGTGGACCCGGCCCTGGGTCTCGGTGGCGGGCACGCGCTGCACCCGATGCACTCCGCTTTCGTATTTCATCTGCGAGTACACCCGCTTGCCCTCGATGATGGCGATCACTTCCTTGAGCCCGCCAACCCCGGATTCGGACTGGGAAAGAACCTCCACCTTCCAGCGATGCTGTTCGGCAAAACGCGAGTACATGCGGAAAATCTCGGCCACAAAGAGCGAGGCCTCGTCTCCACCGGTGCCGGCGCGGATCTCGAGGATGACGTTCTTCTCGTCATTGGGATCCTTGGGCAGCAGCATGACCTTGATCTCTTCTTCCAGGGCGGCAGCCGTGGCTCTCCAGGCGAGTCAGCTCCTCCTGCGCCATGGCCGCCAGCTCGGCGTCGCTCTCGTTCAGCATGCCCTTGGCGTCGGCAATTCCCTGCTGCGCCTGCTTGAGCTCACGGTACTTTCCCACCACCGCTTCCAGGTCGCGATGGGCCTTGGCGGTCTTGTGGTATTTTTGCTGGTCGGTCACCAGCTGCGGGTCGGCGAGCTGGCGTCCAAGGTCTTCATAACGGGTTTCAATCTGTTCCAGGCGATCCAACATGATAAGGTTCCTTTCCGGTCAACTTTTGTGTTTCGAGGCGAAACAGAGAGACATATCGGCGGCGGGAGCCGCTAGGAAAGAGCGTGCCGGACAGGAACCGTGTTGGCGACGCGATGAACCATTTGTCTTATTTTATCAGGTTTGGCCGCCGCTGCATCTCAATGGGAACCTGAGCATGCATGCCCTGTTGTACCCAATTCGCAGAGCTGTGCCAGCGTCTGGCCGAAACCGGCAGCAAGCTGGAGAAGCGCGCGCTCATGGCCGAATATCTGCGCGCACTCCCCGTGCCCGAGGCCGGGCTGGCGGCGCTGTACCTTGCCGGAGTGCCTTTCCCGGAGACGGACGGGCGCGAATTGAAGGTGGGCGGAGCGCTGCTCAGCCGCGTCCTCGCCCAGCTCTCCGGAGCCAGCCAGCCCGCAATGCATGCCGCCTACCTGCGCCATGGCGACCTGGGCGGCGCCGCGCAAGACCTTCTGCAAGGCGCGAAGCGTCGCGCGCGACGCCTCCTGCTGCCGGATGTGGCCGAGGCCTTTGCGGCAATCGCCGACGCCGGCAAGCCGGCCGCCAAACAGCAAATCACCCTGGACCTGCTGCGAAAGGGCCACGCCGCTCGAAGCCAAGTACCTGATCAAGATCATCCTGGGAGATATGCGCACCGGCATCAAGGTCAGCCTGGTGGAGGAGGCGATCGCCGCGGCTTATGGCGCCCCCATCGGCGAGGTTCGGCGGGCCAGGATGCTGAACGGCAATCTCCCCGAGGTGCTGGAGTTGGCGGCCACCGGCCGCCTGGCGGAGGCGCGGATGAAGCTCTTTCATCCCCTCGGCTTCATGCTCGCCAGCCCGGTCGAGACGGTGGAAGAGGCCCTGCAGCGCTTCTCCACCGAGGTGGCCGAAGAAGCCAAGTCTGCCTCCGAGGCGCGGCCCGACGGACCGGTCATCAAAGAAGCCCAATTGGAAGATAAGTACGATGGCGTCCGGGCGCAGATTCACTGTGGCTCGCCTGAGCATCCTGGGCGGGTGGCGCTCTTCTCCCGGTCGCGGGAGGATATGACGGCCAGTTTTCCGGAGATCGTCGAGGCTTTTGCCGGCTTTGAGGAACCGCTGGTGCTGGACGGCGAAATCCTGGCCTGGAGCCGGATCGAAGGACAGACCGTGCGCTGCCATTCTCCTCTCTGCAAGCACGGCTGGGGCGCAAGCGGGTCACGGCGGAGATGCGCGAAGCCACTCCGGTGGTGTTTATGGCTTTTGATCTGCTTTACGCCGGCGGCGAAATGATGATGGAGAAGCCGCTTGAACAACGCCGGCAGGCGCTGGAAGAGCTGGTGGAGCGGGAGCAGCCGCGAACCAGGGTGGGCAGCCGCTTGACCAGCCGCGGGCAGCAAACGGAGTTGCTCTTTGAGCCGCGTGGCCGGACGGACAGCTTTGCCCGGCTGGTGCTCGCGCCCGCCGTCCAGCTGGAAAGCGTGGCGCAACTGGAGCAGGCCTATGTGGATGCCACGGGCCCGCGGGAATGAAGGCGTCATGCTGAAGGCCCGGCATAGCATCTACCAGCCCGGACGGCGCGGTCTGGCCTGGCTCAAGCTGAAGCGGGAGCTGGCCACGCTCGATGTGGTGGTGACGGCCGCGGAGTATGGCCATGGAAGACGGGCCGGCTGGCTGAGCGACTACACCTTCGCGGTCCGCGATGGCGACGTGCTGCGCAATGTGGGCAAGGCCTACTCCGGCGTGACCGATGCAGAGATTGCCCGGCTAACCCAGTTCTTTCTGGAACACACGCTTGAGGATTTCGGCAGCATCCGCGCCGTGGAACCGCTGGTGGTGTTGGAAGTCGCGTTCAACAACGTGATGCGATCGGATCGGCATGACAGCGGTTTTGCCCTGCGCTTCCCGCGCATTCTGCGCATTCGCGATGACAAGCCGGTCAGCGAGATCGACACCCTGGAGCGGGTGGCCGAAATCTACCAGTCGCAGCCGGACAAACCGGTCGAGACCGGCATGGATTCCTGCGGTACGCTTCGCACGATGAGGTCTACATCCGTCGCGACCGCAAAGCGGAGATCTGATCTGTCGAGGCGCCGGATTGGATGAGATTTGCTGCCTCGAAGCCGGTTTCCAGATGACTTCTGGCGATCGCGCCAGGCATCCCGGGACGAGATGAGCTGTGAGCCAGCTCTCTGATCAAAAACGTCAGCTACATCGTCAAGGCAAGTCTCAGTCTGCGAAGCTGGCAATCTCCAGCATGGAGAGATCGCTGTATCTCGGATTACCGAGGCGGAAATCCAATATGGTTAGCCAAGAATCCGAAAGCGACAGCTTCGCTCGCCGTCGAAGGCTTCGTTGCAAAATCCAAGTTCTTCCCTGGGGAAGAGAGGAGGCCCAGACATATGGCGCTTCGGGCGAACAGGAGGCTCGGCAAGCCACTTGGCAATCTCGATATGTTGATTGCCGCTCACGCAATTTCGTCGGGCAATCCTTGTCACAACGACCAAGGTTCTCACAGTTGCGGCTTACCGGCAACGGTAATTGGGCAACCGAACTCTAGTGGGAATGAGCGTGCGAGTGGTCGTGGCCGGAGTGGTCGTGCTCGTCGATCTCGATGGGCGGGGCGCAACCGTGCGCCACTTCACATTCGACACATTCGAATTGGATGGTGGAGTGGTAGATGCGGAACTTCTGCCGCAGCGTCCCGTTCACCTGCTCCAGAATGCGGGCGCTCTCCGACGGCGGGATGTCGGCGATGGTGATGTGCGTGGCCAGGGCGTGGGTCTGCGATCCCAGACTCCACACGTGCAGGTCGTGCACATCTTCGACCCCATCGATGGCCTGAAGCGAAACCCGTATCTCCGCCAACGAGCAACCGCGCGGCGTTCCCTCCAGCAGGATGTTGAGCGTCTCGCGCACGATGGACAGCGAACTCCACAGAATCAGCGCGGCGATGAAGATGGAGAGCACCGGATCGATCCAGTTGTGCCCGGTGAACAGGATGGCGGCGCCCCCGACAATCACGGCAGCGGTCGAAAGCGTGTCGCCCAGCATGTGAATGAAGGTGCTGCGGATATTGACGTCGCGCGAAGTGGTCCAAAGCAGGGCGGCGATGACGCCGTTCATCAGCACGCCGGCCGCGGCGACGATCATCATCAGCCGGGGTTGCACTTGAACCGGCTCGCTCAGGCGATGGACGGCCGCAATGGCGATCCAGATGGCGATCAGAACCAGGGTGAGGGCGTTGAGAAAGGCCGCCAGCACGCCGGCGCGCTGATAACCAAAGGTCTTTTGATCGGTGGGCGGCCGAGTCTGGAAGTAGACGGCGACAAACGAAAGCAACAGCGCGAGAAAGTCGGATACGTTATGGCCGGCCTCGGAGATCAGGGCAAGAGAATGAGCACGCACTCCGGCAAAGAAGGTAAGCGCCACATAGGCCAGCGTGGCCAGCAGCGAGATGCGTAAAATTCGTTGCGTCTTCTCCGACGCCCCGCCATGAACGTGCATATGCTATATGTACCGGGAGCGGGTACGAGGTGGAAGCGCAGGCTATCGTAGCGAGGGAGCCGCGGCCTTGGAGCGGCCGTGGAGAGGGACGGAATTGGCCGTATCGCGCAACCCGCTCCAGCTCTCGGCCACGATCAGCGAGTTGCCGGGGTTGTGGGGGTCGTAGCGCACGGATGCGGGAAAGCCCAGCCGGCAGTCGTAGATGTTGACTATGTGGCGCAACATGGTCACGTCCTGGGAGCACTCGTAGACCACCCCCGCCGCCTCATATTTGTAAAGAATCAGCTGCATCCCGTTGGGCCGTCCGCTCTCTTCGGCATTGAGGTCGGAGATGTCGATGACGGTGGCATCGATGATGCGCCCCTGCTGGACCAGCAGATCCCTGCGCTTGCGCTCCACCTCGTCGGGGCTGGGCCGGCGGCGAAGCAGCGCATAGGCGGCCGCGCCCCCAAGGCAGACTCCAACGGCGGCAAAGCGTGCCGAAGAGCTGGGAGTCGCGCAAAGGCAAGCTGTTCATTGAAAGCTCCAGCCAGAATAGGGGTACACGATGCAGGATATCGCAGGCCAGCAGCCTCCTGGGAGGTGCGGTGAGGGCGCTGGACCGCATTCGGCAACACCCGGCGCCACGGCGCGCATCCGGTTGCGCCGCACGGCCTGCGCTATACTGGCTGGAGATGTCAATTCGTTCGTCTGTTGTCCCAGGCTCGACGGCGACCGCCGCTTCGAGGGCCGCTTCTAACGCAAATTCCCGCTCCGAAGCCCGGCGTATTCGCTCCACTACCGTTCTGTGTGTCCGCAGAAACTCCAGCGTGGTCATGGCGGCCGATGGCCAGGTCACCCTGGGCGAAAGCGTGATCAAGCATTCGGCGCGCAAGATCCGGCGGCTGTATCAGGATAAGATCCTGGCTGGGTTTGCCGGCTCGACGGCGGATGCATTCTCGCTTTTTAGCCGCTTTGAGGCCAAGCTGGAACAGTACGCCGGTAACCTGGGGCGCTCGGCCGTGGAGCTGGCCAAGGACTGGCGCACGGATAAGATGCTGCGCAACCTGGAGGCCCTGCTGGTGGTTGCCGATCTGCAGCAGACCTTTCTGATCAGCGGCTCAGGCGACGTGATCGAGCCCGATGAGGGGATTGCGGCCATCGGCAGCGGTGGAAGCTTTGCCCTGGCGGCGGCCCGCGCCCTGGTCGAGAATTCCGACTTGCCGGCGCGCGCCATTGCGGAGAAGTCCTTGCGTATCGCGGGCCAGATCTGCATCTACACCAACGATCAAATCACGATTGAGGAACTGCACGGCTAGGATCTTAGTGCCCTAAGGCTGCCGCCCAGAAGGAGCAGGCATATGGCGATTTTTTTACCAGGAACCGCGGAAGAGCTGGAACTCTCCCTGGAAGACCTTACGCCACGGGAAATCGTGGCCGAGCTGGACAAGCATGTCGTAGGCCAACGCGCCGCCAAGCGGGCCGTGGCCATCGCGCTGAGAAACCGTATGCGCCGGCAGAAGCTGCCGCCCGATATCGCCGAAGAGATCATGCCCAAGAACATCATCATGATCGGGCCCACCGGCGTGGGCAAAACGGAGATTGCGCGCCGCCTGGCCAAGCTCACCAATTCGCCCTTCATGAAGGTGGAAGCCTCCAAGTTCACCGAGGTCGGTTATGTCGGGCGCGACGTGGAATCGATGATCCGCGACCTGGTGGAGATCGCCGTGGACATGGTGCGCGAGGAAAAGCTGGAAGAGGTGGAAGACAGGGCCGAACTCAACGCCGAAGAGCGCTTGCTGGACCTGCTGCTGCCCCCTTCGCCTGCCGCCGCGGGCTCGCGGCAGTCCCATTCCGCGGGCCGGTGGTGGTCGATGGCAACAGCTTTCCCCCGGCCAGCCAGGAGAGCCACAACCGCACCCGGGAGAAGCTGCGGCAACAGTTCCGCGAAAGCAAGCTGGATGAGCGCACGGTGGAAATCGATGTGCGCGAGCGCAGCACGCCGTCGTTCGAGATCATCTCCAACCAGGGCGTCGAGGAGATGGATATCAACCTCAAGGACGTGCTGCCCAACCTCTTCGGCCAGCGCACCAAGAAGCGCAAGATGAAGGTCGGGGAGGCCTTCGAATACCTGGTGCAGGAGGAAGAGACGCGGCTGGTCGACATGGACCAGGTAACGCGGCTGGCGGTCGAGCGGGTGGAGAACTCGGGCATCATCTTCCTGGACGAGATCGACAAGATTGCCGGCCGGGAAGGCGGTCACGGTCCGGATGTATCGCGCGAGGGCGTGCAGAGAGACATTCTCCCCATCGTCGAAGGGACCACGGTCAATACCAGGTACGGCATGGTGCGGACCGACCACATCCTCTTTATCGCGGCGGGTGCGTTTCACGTTTCCAAGCCGAGCGACCTGATTCCTGAGCTGCAGGGCCGGTTTCCCATCCGCGTCGAGCTGCAGTCGCTGACGGTGGAAGACTTTGTCCGCATTCTTACCGAGCCGAAGTCGTCGCTGACCAAGCAGTACACCGCGCTGCTCGAAACCGAAGGCCTGAAACTGAGGTTTACCAAGGAGTCGCTGGAAGAGATGGCGCGGTTCGCCTTCCGGGTGAACGAGACCACGGAAAACATCGGCGCGCGGCGGCTGCACACCATCATGGAGCGGGTGCTGGACGAGATCAGCTTCATGGCGCCCGACATGATGAAGGGCCATTCCGCCGAAGGCGCGCTGATCGAAATTGCAGCTTCGGCTGCGGAAAACGGCGCCACCGTGCCTCTGCCGATAAGCGACGTGGAGACGGCAGACGGCCGGGAGCGGGTGGTCCTGATCGATCCGGAATACGTGCGGGCCATGGTGGCGTCGATCGTCAAGGACCAGGATTTGTCCCGCTACATTCTTTAGAGACTACGGCAAGCACCCGGCGCTCATCTGAGTTCTACGGACGGCATGACGTCTCGCTGTCTCAGCACCTAGCGGCACTACTGGATGGCGCTAGCGAGCATAGGCCGGCTGGCGTCGAAATGAACGTTGGGCAGTTCTTCTACGGCGCGGCGCAATGCCTGCTCCCAGCGGGCGTGCATCAGGTCCAGCTCGGGATCATCGGCCTCGAAGCGCCGGTAGCGGTCGAAGTCCAGCTTGTCGTTCTGGTACAGCAGGACTTCCAGCGGAGGCCCGACGGTCACATTCGAGCGCATCGCGGCGTCGAGCGAAAGCAGGGCGTAGGTACCCGCGACCTCCAGGCTGGTGGAATCAAACTCGATGCCGCGATCAAGGATCGGCCGGCCATATTTGACTTCACCGATCTGCAGATAGGGAGAATCCTCGGTCGCGCTCAGAGGGTTTCCCTGGGGGTAGATGAGAAAGAGGTTCGGCTTCTCTCCCTTGACCTGGCCGCCCAAGCAGGAGATGGATATTGAACTTGAAGTCGTCCTTCTCCAGCGCGGCGCGATCCATATCCGAGACCCGGCGAACGCATGTCCCCCACAGCGCGGGCCGCCGCATACATGGATTCGGCCTTCGCCAAGCCCTCTCCGGACGCGAAATCGTCGCGCAAAAGGGTGATCACGGACTGGGTCAGAGACAGGTTTCCGCTGGTCAGGATGACAAAAGCACGTTCTCCCGGTTGGAGAAAGGTATGCATCTTGGGGCACACGTTCACCTGGTCGAAGCCGGCGTTGGCTCGGGAATCGGACGCCATGACCAAGCCTTGATGGGTCATGATGCCCAGACAATAGGTCATTATTACTCTCCAACCTGAATGCTAGAGCATTTTCGAACGCGTATAACGATAGAAACAGGTAGGAACCGATCCTGATTGTCTGGTAGTTTTTCAGCATCATAATTTTTGCGACAAGGACCTTGTCGTTCCTGTCGAACTTGCCTGGGGGAAACCCTGGGCAATTCGCTCTTCAGGGCTCGATCGAGGGAGCGCAATGCTTATTCGCTTAGGTTATGACATCGGTTTCAACGTTCCGGCTCCCGTCACCATCGTCGCGATGCTCCATGTGCATCCTTCGCGGGAGCCAGACCTGCTCGAGCCCGACGAGCTGAAGCTGGATCCGGATGTGCCCATTACCAGCTATATCGACACCTTTGGCAATCGCTGCTCGAGGTTTGTGGCGCCCGCAGGACATATCCAGGCTGACCAGTTCCACCCTGATTGAAGACTCCGGCCTGGAAGACCCTGCCCCGCTCGATGCGACCGAGCATCCGGTTGCGGATTTGCCCAACGAAACGCTGATCTATCTGCTCAACAGCCGCTACTGCGAGGTCGATCGGCTCTCCAATATAGCCGTGGAGTTGTTTGGCGATGTGGCTCCAGGTTGGGGCCGGGTGCAGGCCATCTGCAGTTGGGTTCATTCCAAGGTGGCTTTTGGCTATCAACATGCCCGTTCCACCAAGACCGCTCTCGATGTGTTTACCGAGCGGGTTGGAGTATGCCGGGACTTTCAGCACCTGGCGGTGACCTTTTGCCGCGCCCTCAACATACCGGCGCGCTATGTGACCGGATACCTGGGAGATATTGGTATTCCGCCGACCTTTACTCCCATGGACTTCAGCGCCTGGTTTGAGGTCTATCTGGCCAACCGCTGGTGGACGGTGGATGCGCGGCATAATCATCCGCGCATCGGGCGGGTGTTGATGGCCGTGGGCCGGGATGCCTCCGACGTGGCGATCACTACCTCGTTCGGGATCGCCAGCCTCACCCACTTCAATGTGGTCAGCGACGAGGTGGCGACCGAAGCCGCGTCAGGATTCAAGCAGTGAGCCAGGATGGCCAAATGGAACTAGCCGACCCAGCACGTTCGCCAATCCGCTCTTGAAGGACTACGTCCTCGACAACACCTACGACGAGATGTTCACCGAGGACGGCCTGGTAAGACCGCACTACGCGGCCGTACTGGAGACATTCCTGAACCTTCCGCCGGAGGAGATCGCGCGCCGCAAGCGCTCGGTTGACCTGTCTTTCCTCACCCAGGGCATCACCTTCAACGTGTATGGGCACGGGGAAGGGACGGAAAGAATTTTCCCCTATGACCTGTTGCCGCGCATGATCACCGGGGCGGAGTGGCAACACATCGAAAAGGGTCTTACCCAGCGCATCACCGCCCTCAATCTGTTTCTGCACGATGTTTATAACGAAGGCAAGATTCTCAACGACGGCCATGTGCCGCGCGAGATCGTGTACAGCTGCCGCCAGTTTCGCAGGGAAATGCGCGGACTGCAGGTTCCGCGGAATGTATATATCACGGTGACGGGCACGGATCTTCTTCGCCTGAGCAGCGGAGAATTCGTGGTGCTGGAAGACAATCTCAGGGTGCCGAGCGGCGTCTCCTACATGCTGACCAGCCGCCGCGTGATGAAGCGGACGTTTCCCCAGCTCTTCCGCGACTACGGCGTGCAGCCCATCGAACACTACACGCAGTTGCTTCTGAGCACGCTGCGGTCGCTGGCCCCGGAGGGGCGCCACGATCCCTCGATCGTGTTGCTGACCCCCGGCGTCTACAACTCGGCCTATTTCGAGCACACCTACCTTGCCCGGCAGATGGGCATCGAGCTGGTCGAAGGACGCGACCTGGTCATCCACGACAACGTGGTTTACATGCGCACCACCGCCGGCCTGAAGCGAGTGGATGTGATCTACCGCCGGGTGGACGACGACTTTATCGATCCGCTGGCGTTTCGTTCCGACTCCATCCTTGGAGTGGCCGGCCTGTTCAATGCCTACCGCGCCGGCAATGTAACCCTGGCCAATGCTTTCGGAACCGGCATCGCCGACGACAAGGCGGTCTATGCCTACGTGCCTGCCATCATCCGCTACTACCTGGGCGAAGAACCGATTCTGAATAACGTGGAAACCTATCTCATGACCGACCCCAAACAGCGCAAGTACTGCCACGAAAATCTCGACAAGCTGGTGGTGAAAGCGGTGGGGGAGTCGGGCGGCTATGGAATGCTGATCGGGCCCCACAGCAGCGCCGAACAGCGGGAGGAGTTCAAGCGCATGATCGAAGCCAACCCGCGCAACTATATTGCCCAGCCTACGCTCGATTTCTCCCGCGCCGGCTGTTTAACGGAGAACGGCATCGAGCCCCGGCATGTGGACCTGCGGCCTTATATCTTGTATGGCGATAAAGTGCGCATCGTTCCCGGTGGGCTGACCAGGGTGGCCTTGCGGCGGGGCTCGCTGGTGGTGAACTCGTCGCAGGGCGGGGGCAGTAAAGATACCTGGGTTTTGAACGACTGACTTAGGAGGAGCACTATGCTTTCTCGCGTAGCAGACAGTCTTTATTGGATGAGCCGCTATCTCGAGCGCGCCGAGCATACGGTGCGCATGCTCGATGTGAACATGGGTCTCATGCTGGACAAGTCCAGCACCAGCGCCGAGGGAAGATGGAAGCGGGTGCTGGCCGCCCTGGGGAATCCCGCAGGGCGTTAGCTGGGAAAATGACTATTACCAACTTGTCCATTCGCTGACCTTCGACGCGGACATTCCCGCATCGGTGACCTCCTGCCTGATCGAAGCACGGGAAAATGCGCGCCAGGTGCGCGACGAGATCAGCTCCGAGCAGTGGCAGCAATTGAACCGCATGTACCACTGGGTGATCCAGCCATCATTCAGAGTTTGGACTGAATACCCGGCTGGCTGATTTTCTTCCCGCGGTGATCGACGGAGTCCATCTTTTCCAGGGAGTCACCGATACCACCATGAGTCACGGCGAGGAGTGGCAGTTTATTCAAATGGGCCGCTACCTGGAGCGGGCGGCCGCCATGGCAAATCTGCTCGACCTCTATCAACCGGAAATTCTCAGTACACCGGAAGTAGCGGCGGAGGGGCGCCAATACCAGGAGTGGGTAGGCCTGCTGCGTTGCTGCACGGCATTCGAAGCCTATTGCAAGGTATATACGGCGGACCTTACCGCGGACCAGATCCTCGAATTTCTGTTGCTGAACCCGCAGTTTCCGCATTCGCTAAGATATTCGGTCGATTGCCTGCGCCAGGCGCTGGTCGCCGTGCAACAGTCGAGCGGAAGGCAGCCGGTGGATGACCTGACCAGGGTCTCCGGTAGACTGCAGGCCTCGCTAAGCTTTGTCGAGGTCTCCGACATTCTCGCCCAGGACGCCGGGGCGTACCTGCATAACATCCTGCAACAGTGCCGGCAGACGCATGACCTGATTTACCGTTTCTATATTCAATACTCGGTGGAAGCCGCTCTCGCGATGTAGTGAATTTGGAGCAAGGAGTTCGACAGGCGATGGATTTTTATCTGATACGGCACCTGACCAAGTTCCTGTACGCGGACCAGGTAAGCGAAAGCCTCATGGAGGCGCGCATGCACCCGCGCAGCGACAACAATCAACGCTGCCTCTCGTTCTCCTTGTCGGTAAGCCCCCGTTGCCGGGTTTTCTCTTATCGCGATCATCTGGGCAACAATGTCCATCACTTCGATATTCCGGGGGAGCACTCGCAACTGGTGATGGTCGCCGAAGCCCTGGTGGAACAGCAGCCGCTGCCAGAGATTCCGCAATCGCTCCGGCCCGGAGCCTGGAACGAGCTGGACTCGCTGGTCGCGCTGGGGGATTTCTCCGAGATGCTGCTGCCGAGTGAGTTCGCCAAACCCTCGCCCGCCCTGCTCGATCTGGCGAAACTGTTGGATGTCCGCCGCCGCGACGATCCCCTGGTGCTGTTGCGGCAGTTGAATGCCTCGCTCTATCACTGGTTCGACTATGACTCGCGCAGCACGCACGTCAACTCGCCCATCGACGAGGCGCTCGAATCCAGGAAGGGCGTATGCCAGGACTTTGCCCACACCATGATTGCGCTGGTGCGGCATGTGGGCATTCCCTGCCGCTACGTGAGCGGCTATCTCTATCATGGCGAGGAGAACACGGACCGGTCCACGGCAGACGCTACCCATGCCTGGGTAGAGGCCTTTTTGCCCCAGGTGGGCTGGGTAGGCTTTGACCCAACCAACAACCTGCTGGCGCACAACAGGTATATACGCACCGCGCTGGGAAGGGATTACGCGGATGTGCCGCCGACGCGCGGCACCTATCGCGGCAGCAAGGAAAGCGAGCTTTACGTGGCGGTCAAGGTGTCGAAATACGTTGACTGCCGCCGCTGGATCGCGATATGCCGGTTCCGGAAGATTGGTCCATCCTGGTGGAGCGAGCCCAGGAACCTCCGGCGCCCCCGTCGCAATTGCTGCATCTTCAGCAAATGCAACAGCAACAGCAATAGAGCGACGTGAGGCCTCTAGGTAGAGTTCTTTGGTCGCTGACCAAACGTAACCTCTGGCGTTTCTTTCCTTCCTTCCCAGGAAAGGCAGGATCGCGTAGCTTATCGAGAGGTGATTTATGGAACAGCACCTCGGTTACTTTTGCCGGGCATACGTCGGGCAGGACGTTCAGGCGAATGTGATCGCCCGTACGCTCAGGGAAGCCGAGCTCGAAATCACCCGCATGATCCGCGGCGGAGCCATGGCAGCGCACGCAGTGCAGCACGGACGGCCCGATCACGAGCCCGTGCTGGTCGCCAGCGCTTACGGCGGCATCGGCGGACGGAGAGATGTGGCGTTACCTGCGCGCAGAACGCGGGACCGGAGTTCGACCGCTGGCAGACCGCTTATCAGCTCCAAAACCAAGATTCTGGACGATCGCTGGGTGGTGATCGAGCTCTCCCCGACGGGAATCAAAGAATACAGCGCCTTCGGCAAGGCCGTCCGGGCGATTTGGGGAAGCGCTGCGACACCCGAGCCCAGTAACCACGCGATTAACAACACAACCGACCCGGGCGAAACGTCGACAAGCCGAACCTCACAAACGGATCAGCTTCGCCGACGAACTGAAGAGATTCCTTGCCCCACACCGAATGGAAAAATGAATTCAGCCGTCCGTGCGGACTGAATTCCTGTCCAGCCAACCCTACCCAGGACTGACGTCCCATAAGCGCTAACTTGTTTAGGATGTTTTTCGTCAAACTCCCACAAAATCGTCATCCTGAGCGGAGCGCCTGACAGATTGATCGCGTGACACAGCGCTTGTGGCGCGGAGTCGAAGGACCTCGGCGGTGCTTATCTTACCCATGCTGCTCGGAGCTTTTCGACCACCGAAGCCCGACCACAGGATCTGCTGCGATACGCACTTGATGGTCACGGGTACATCTTTTCATGCACTGTAATCATCTTCCATCCCCAGGTCTGTGCCTAGGTCTGTTGAGACTTCGGCGCATTGATGGTTCGACATGCCTCCTTATGTTGCATGACAGAGATACAGTTGCTGTGAGCTGTGTCTGTATGGCTGCCGAGAATGTAGATGTAGGCGCCGGACATAGCAAGATGCTAGCAAGTTCTCGGTTCTCGGCCCCAGGGAAAACCGTAGCGGCCCGCCCGGTGCCGGCTCGCTGATTGAAAAGCTCCGAACAGCATGGGTAAGATAAGCACCGCCGGGGTCCTTCGACTCCGCGCCAGCAAACGCTGTATCACGCGATCAATCTGTGAGGCGCTCCGCTCAGGATGACGATTTTGTCGGAGTTTTGACGAAAAACACCCTAAACAAGTTAGCGCTTATGGAACTGACGTCCTGGGCTACTTTCATGCAGTCCCTTGGGGACTGCCACGCGCATGGCAATCTCCTCCCTCCCGCAAAAACCTATTTTGAACAAGTCTGCATAAAAATAGCCCAGCCCGGCACGAAGCGCCGGGTAGATCTTGAGAAGTCTGCCTTTGGCTCCACAAGGCAGATCTTCACTTTCCCGTCATTCGTTCCCGGCCTCGCCAAACCCTGAAACACAGCTTCCGCTTGACGCGGTGTGCCTGATTCTCCTAAGGTCAGGAGCGCGAGTAAACGTTTGCGGGCGCTTCTGTTATTTTGTTCAAGGTTGCCACACGGCGGCTCCACAGCGTCTTTCGTATGCCCAATGCCACAGAGCAGCGCCCGCAGCGACACAAGTTCCCTGGAAACGCTGAAGCAGCAGGTGCTCGAGGCCAACCTGGAACTGGTTCGCCAAGGGCTGGTTCTCTTCACTTTCGGGAATGCCAGCGGCATCGATCGCCGCCAGGGCCTGGTGGTGATCAAGCCCAGCGGGGTTGACTACGCAGCGCTGACGCCGTCCGACATGGTGGTCACCGACCTGGAAGGCAAGATGGTCGACGGCCGCCTCCGGCCGTCTTCCGACCTGGCGACGCATCTTCTGCTTTACAAAGAGTTTCCCGGCATCGGCGGGGTGGCGCACACGCATTCCGAATATGCCACGGCGTGGGCCCAGGCAGGGCGGGAGATTCCCGCCTACGGAACCACCCACGCGGATTATTTTTACGGCCCGGTTCCCGTAACCGAAGAGTTGACCGCGGAGGAGATTGGCGGAGACTACGTTCACAATACCGGGATCGCGATTACCCGCCGTTTCCAGGGTCTCGATCCGCATGCGATTCCGGCCGTGCTGGTGGCCGGCCACGCGCCCTTCTGCTGGGGAAAAACGCCGCTCGATGCGGCCCACAACGCGGCCGTTCTCGAAACGGTCGCCCGCATGGCCTACTTTACCGCTACCCTGCGGCAGGGCTGTAGCGGGGTTTCCCAGGCGTTGCTGGATCGGCACTACTTTCGCAAACACGGCGCCAACGCGACCTACGGACAGGAGAAATGATGCAGCCTACGAGGCAAGCCGCAGACCATAGCAGCGGCCGCGGCAAGGACGCGCTGACCTATGGTGATCACCTCGCCACCAGCTTTCTTCCCCGCCCGGGGCGCAGCCCTGGCGGCCGCGGTTTCCAGCTTGCGCGCCTGAACTGGATCGACGTCCTGGTCATCGCGATCTACTTCGCGATCGTGGTCTTCATCGGCTTTTATCTGCGGGGCTCCTCCAACACCAGCGAAGAGTTCTTTATGGCCGGGCGCGAGATGACCGCCTGGATCGCCGGCCTGAGCTTCGTTTCCGCCAACCTGGGCTCGCTCGAGCTGATGGGCTGGGCCGGATCCGCCTACCAGTACGGAATCCTGGCCATGCACTGGTACTGGATCGGCGCGATTCCGGCCATGCTCTTTCTCGGCATCGTCATGATGCCGTTCTACTACATCTCGAAGACCCACTCCGTACCCGGATATCTGAAGCTCCGCTACGGAGACGGGGCACGCGCCCTCTCCGCGGTCAGCTTCGCGTTCATGACCATTCTCATGAGCGGGATCAATATGTACTCGATGGCCATTGTGATGAAGGTGGTTCTGGGCTGGGACCTGAACTTCAGCATCTGGGTTTCTTCGGTCACGGTGGCGGTGTATGTTGCCCTGGGCGGGCTGAAATCGGCGATTTATAACGAGGTTCTGCAGTTCCTGCTGATCTGGGCGGGCGCCCTGCTGGTGCCGATTCTGGGCCTGATCGAGGTGGGCGGCTGGACGCAACCTGCGGCAGCAGATCGCCACCAACCTGGGCCGTTCCGACTATGTGCACCTGTGGTCGACGCTGGGCCACTTCAGCACCAACCCCATGGGCGTGAACTGGTTCGGGATCGTCTTCGGGTTGGGCTTCGTGGTCAGTTTTGGCTACTGGACCACGGATTTTCTGGTCGTACAGCGCGTCCTCTCGGCGGATAACATACGTTCCGCAAGGATGGCTCCGATGATCGGCGCGGCGTTCAAAATGGCCGTGCCCTTCATCGTGATCCTGCCCGGCCTGCTTGCCCTTTCCGTGCTGCCCTTCCATCTGGTAGCGCAGGACGTGGCGGTCAAGACCGGCCAGCATAGCTTCAACGAGGTTCTGCCCCTGATGCTGGTGCGCTACTGCGGGCCCGGCCTGCTGGGGCTGGGCGTCACCGCGCTGATCGCCGGCTTCATGTCTGGAATGGCGGGCAATGTCAGCGCATTCTCGACCGTCTGGACCTATGACATCTATGGCGCCTTTCTCAACAAGAAGGCGACCGACCAGCACTATGTAGCCATGGGCCGCTGGAGCACCCTGATCGGCGTGCTGGTCTCGGTCGGCACGGCGTACCTGGTGCAGCATGCAGCCAGCATCATGGATTACGTGCAGCAACTGTTCAGCTTCTTCATCGCGCCGCTCTTCGGAACCGTGATCCTGGGCATGCTGTGGAAGCGCGCGACCAAGGAGGCCGGGTTCTGGGGATTGCTGGCCGGTACCGGGACGTCCATCGGCCTCTGGCTGTGGGTGAAGCATGATCCTTCACGCCTTGCGCTACGTCGCCCTTTCCCCCGACGCCAAAGATATGGCGGAGAACGTCTATCGCGCCTTGTGGGCCTGGCTGGTCTGCGTGCTGGTTACGGTGGTGGTCAGCTACATGACCAAACCTCGGCCGGTGGCGGAACTGGAGGGGCTGGTCTACGGTGCTTCTGTCCTTCCCGAAAGAACACGACGACCACTGGTATCAGAAGCCCATTGTGTGGGCGGGCGTGGTGGCCGTGATCTTTATATTCTGAACATCATCTTCTGGTAAGGAGCCAAGCAGATGCGAGAGTCCTTTTCTATCTGGTGGTTCGCAGGCGTACTGCTGCTGGCCTATGGCGTGGTTATTTTAAGCACCGGTATCTGGGAAGTCAGTCACCCTCTGCCCCATCCTCCGGTGCTGAGCAATCTTCATGCGCCGATCTGGTGGGGCGGGCTGCTCACGGTTGCCGGCCTGGGTTACACCATCGGCTTTCGCCCCCGGCATTCAGTTAACAAGACGAAGGAAATAGCCATGGCGAAACAAATGACGTTCGGCGTGATTGTAGGCAACCGCGGCTTCTTTCCCGATCACCTGGCAAAGACAGGCCGCGAAGAGATCCTCAGAGTGCTGGCGAGCGGACGGCATCCGCACCATCGCCCTGACCCCGGAAGAATCCAAGTTCGGCGCCGTCGAAACGCCGACGGAAGCGCGGCTTTGCGGCGATCTGTTCCGCAAGCACCGCGACGAAATTGACGGCGTCATTGTTACACTTCCCAATTTCGGCGAAGAGCGGGGGATTGTCGATGCCCTGCGCCTCTCCACCTTGAAGGTGCCGGTGCTGGTGCAGGCGACTCCCGACCGGGCCGCGGACATGAAGATCTCCCACCGCCGCGACAGCTTCTGCGGAAAGATGTCGGCCTGCAACAACATGATGCAGTACGGCATTCCCTACTCGCTGACCGCGCCGCACACGGTGCAGCCCGACTCCGATGACTTCCGCAAGGACCTGGCGTGGTTCTCCTCGGTCTGCCGCGTGGTGCGCGGCTTTACCAACCTTCGCGTGGGCGCGATCGGCGCGCGTCCCGCGGCCTTCAACACGGTTCGCTACAGCGAGAAGCTGCTGGAGCGCAGCGGCATCTCGGTCGAGACGCTCGATCTTTCCGAAGTCCTGGGCCGCATCGAGCGGCTCAAGGACAACGACGATGCGGTGCAGGCCAAGCTCGCGGCGATCCAAGCCTATGTCTCGACCAACAACATCCCGCTCGCCGCACTGATCAAGATGTCCAAGCTGGGCGTGGTCATCGAGCACTGGATGCAGCAGACCTATTGCACCGTCAGCGCCATCCAGTGCTGGACGTCGCTGGAAGAATACTTCGGCGTGGTGCCCTGCACGGTGATGAGCATGATGAGCGACAACCTGTTCCCCAGCGCCTGCGAAGTGGACATTTGCGGCACCATCAGCATGCATGCGCTGGCGCTGGCCTCGGAGACCCCGAGCGCGCTGCTGGATTGGAACAACAACTACGGTTCGCGATCCGGACAAGTGCGTCTGCTTCCACTGCTCCAACCTGCCCAAGCACTTCTTCAAGGACGTCATCATGGACTTCCAGGCGATCATCGCCGGCACGGTGGGCAAGGAGAATACCTTTGGCACCTGCGTTGGCCGGGTCAAGGCGGGCGCCATGACCTATGTGCGCTTCTCCACCGACGACTTCACGGCAAATCCGGGGATATGTCGGGCAGGGGAGTTCACCAACGATCCGCTGGAAACCTTTGGCGGCGCGGGCGTGGCCAAGATTCCACGATTGCAGAAGCTGCTTCGGCTCATCTGCGAGCAGGGCTTCGAACACCATGTCGCGGCCAATTTCTCGCAGGTGGCCAGTCCGGTGCACGAAGCAGCCACCCGCTATCTGGGCTGGAGCATGTACAACCACGATCTCGAGCAGGCCAATGAGACAATGGCGATCGTCGCAGGAGTTGATTTCGGCACGCTCAGCGTCCGCGTCACGCTTTTTGACAGCGGCCGCGCGATCGGCAGCAGGGCGGATTGGCCACCGCGTCGGCCGCCTATCCGCTGAAGCGCAAGCGGGAAGATCCGGATTTCGCCACCCAGTCGCATCAGGATCAGATGGATGCGCTGGTCAGCGCCATGCGCGGCGGTGCTGGCCGAGGCCGGAATCCGGGCGAGCAGGTCGAAGCCATCGCGCTCGACACCACCGGCTCGAGCGTGATTCCCGTCGACGCCGGCCTGCAGCCGCTCGACGACTACTACCTCTGGTGCGACCATCGCGCCAAAGGCGAGGCGCAGGAGATTACCGAGACTCGCCCACGCTCGAGCATCTGGAAGCGATCGAATGGTGCGGCGGCGTCTACTCCCACGAGTGGGGATTCGCCAAGCTGCTGCACTGGCTGCGCCACAATCCCGGAGAAGCGCGGCCAGTTGGCAAGCGCTTTCGAACACTGCGACATGGTCGCGGCGACGCTCTGCGGCATTACCGATCCCAAACGGGTGAAACGCAGCATCTGCGCCATGGGCCACAAGTGGATGTGGAATCCCGAAGTGGGACGGGTTGCCGCCGCAGGCCTTCCTCTCCAGCGTCGACCCGCTGTTGGACGGCATCCGCGAAAAACTCGCGGGCGAGTATCACACCTCCGACGCATCTGGCGGGCCATCTCGCGCCCGCATGGGCGGAGAAGACTGGGCCTGCGGGCGGGCATTCCGATTCCCGTCGGCGCCTTCGATGCCCATTGGGATGCGATCGGCGCCGGCTGCAGCGAAGGCGACGTGGTCAACGTCGTCGGCACCTCGACCTGCATCATCGCCATGCAGCGGAAGACCACGCTGATCCCCGGCGTCTGCGGAGTGGTGCCGGGCAGCGTGCATCCCGGCTATACGGGCATCGAGGCGGGGCTCTCGGCCACCGGCGACATTTTCGAAGCGATTGCCCGCCGCGCCAATGTCAAAGTCGCGGAGCTGAGCCGAGGGCTGGAAAGCTATCGGCCGGGACAGACTGGCTTGCTGCGGCTGAGCTGGGACAATGGCGACCGCACGGTCCTGGTCAACCCGGAGCTGGGCGGCATCACGCTGGGCTGGAACCTGGTCCACACCGCGCAGGACGAGTTGTTCGCCGCGATCGAAGGCACTGCCTTTCACACCCGCATCATCCTCGAGCGCATGGCGGAATATGGAGTGCCGGTGGACCGCGTGATCAACGGCGGTGGCGTGCCGCAAAACAATCCTGTGCTCAACCAGGTCTACGCCAATGTGCTGGGCAAACCGGTGCTGGTGCCGGACGGTATTCCCACCAGCCTCGGCTCGGGCATCTTCGCGCTGCTTGGCGGCCGGCGCCTTCTCGTCCGTGGAAGAGGCGCAGGCGAGGATGTGCCTTCCATACAAGACCTATCAGCCGGAGGCCAAGGCGGTGCGCGTGTATGAGGAGCTTTACCAGCTTTACCGGAAGGTCTATTTCGCCTTTGGCCAGCCCGGCAGCCCGGCCGTGGAGTTAGGCGATGTTCTGCCGAAGTTGATCCAGATCCGCACTTCGGTACTGAGTGATTGACTCCGGGCCTTCGGATCTCCCTTCCCTAATCTAGTGTTGACCGGTAAAATCAAGCTCCCCCCAGAAGATCACGATGTCGTGGCGCTCCCTTCGGTTCTCAGAGGAGCGTGACCTTCACGGAGGTAACTGTCCATTCGCAACCACCGGGCCGTAGCACTCATCGTTTCCTTTCTGCTTTCGGCTATAGCGGGCCAAGGCCAAACCTACATCTTCGGCAGGACTGATTTGACCGTTGGGCCGGGTGCGTTTGCAGTCGCCAGTGGGGATTTCAACGGCGATGGCATCGTCGACATGGTTTCTGTAAATCAAGGCGACAACACGGTTTCAGTGTTACTGGGCAACCTGGAGGGAGGTTTCAATCCGCAGGTTACCTATCCTACGGGCCCGGCGCCAACTGCCGTGGTCACTGGAGACTTCAATAACGACGGCAACCTGGATCTGGCCGTCACCGACGGGAACTGTGCCGTTGAAGGGGGGCCTAATGCGACAACGACACTGAGTTGCAGCGCCGGCACAGTCAGCATTTTGCTGGGGAACGGCGATGGCAGCTTCCAGCCGCATCTTGACTACGCCACCGGCAAAAATCCTTCCTCGCTCGCCGCAGGCGATTTCAACGGCGACGGCAAACCGGATCTGGCGATCGTAAACGGCCAAGACGGCACCGTGTCCGTGTTGCTGGGCCAAGGGGACGGAACCTTTCAGGCGCAGGTGCATCTACACCGTGCCCGGTGCGCAAAGCCTGCTCGATTGGCGATTTCAATAACGACCACAAGCTCGATTTGGTGGTCGGTGGAACCAGCGCTTTCAACCTTGCTTGGCAATGGTGACGGAACTTTTCAGGCTCCACTGAATTTCACCGGCGACACGCAGGGGGCAACAGCAGATCTGGCTGCGGCGGATTTCAACCTTGATGGCAATTTGGATTTGTATGCGGGCGGAGATGTGTTCCTCGGAAACGGGGATGGAACGTTTGTGCTCCATGCGACCTACACCGGTTCCACTGGCATCGCCTCGGCCGCTGCCGCTGACCTGAACGGCGACGCAAAACCCGATCTTGTGATCGCTCAGGGGAACGGGCTTGCGGTTCTTCTTGGCAATGGGGACGGAACCTTTCAGACGCCGAGTGCCTTATGCGGTCGCGCCCTATGCAGCCGATGTGCTCCTGACCGACGTTAACGGGGATGGAAGGTTGGATCTGGCTGTTGCCGAATCCGGGTGCAAGCCCATTCAGTTGTTCAGCGACAGCCTCGGCTACTGTTTCTATTCTGCTTGGTCTTGGCGACGGCACCTTCGTCGGAGGGAAGAACTACCCCTTCCAATCATCCTTTCCGGCTTCACAAGTGCTCTGCGGCCGACTTCAATGGGGACGGCAAACCCGATATTGCAGCCGAGACAGACTTTCCTCCTCCGGGAACCACTCCTTTGGGCGTGTTCCTGGGGAACGGCGATGGGACTTTGCAACCGGAAATCCCTACCCCTTTGACTCAATCTGCCGGTCCCATCGCGGCGGGAGACTTTAATGGTGACGGAAAGGCGGATTTAGCCAGCGTCTTCTCTAACTGTTCCAACAACAATTGCCTCCCGGGTGATGTAGTGGTTCTTATTGGCAATGGTGATGGCACGTTTCAGTCGCCAGTAGATACGCCGCCGGATTACAGCCGCAAAACCTGACGGTTGGCGATTTCAATGGAGACGGCAAACCCGATCTTGCGGTGTCCAATACCGGCTCAAACACCGTTTCCATCCTGCTCAACAATGGAAACGGAACCTTCCAATCGCACGTTGATTATGCCAACCGGAATTCAACCAGCAACGATTCTATCGGGGGATTTCAACGGAGACGGCAAGCTGGATCTGGTCACCCAAACCGGCATCGGATTTTCGCTGCTGCTGGGAAACGGGGATGGAACCTTCCGGTCCCATATGGACTACACCGTCACCAATTCGACCCACAGCACTCGCCAGCGGAGACTTCAACGGCGATGGGAAGCTGGACCTGGCGGTGACATCGGCAGAGTCGCCTCAAGTGTTCATTCGTTCTGGGAAACGGTGACGGCACATTTCAAACACCCGTCGACTATGCGAGCGGCAACATGAGCGGATTTCCCAGCGTGGGCGACTTTAACGGCGATGGCAAACTTGACCTGATCATTGGTCCCCAGTATGCCGGAACAGCCGCGATCTTGTTGGGCAATGGTGATGGAACCTTCCGTCAGCCCATCTTCAGTTTCCTGGAGAGCGGTCTCATCGCTGTGGTCGATCTTAACCAGGACGGATCACCGGATGTGGTCGCGGGAACCGGATATGACACTGCGGCGAGTGCAATCGCAGTCATGCTGAGCACTCCTTTTAAGGCTGTCGCGCCCGCCTCGCTCAACTTCGGATCCCAGGGCGTAGGAACAACCAGCGCGGCCAAATCATCACCCTTAGCAACCCGAGCAACGTGAGTTTTGACATCGCCAATATCGCCGCGAGCGGGAATTACAGCCAGACCAACGACTGTGGCGCCAGCCTTGCGCCGGGAGCCCATTGTGCGCTGACCGTGAGCTTCACGCCCACTGCTGACCGGGTTGGACCCGGGCGCCATCACGGTTACCGACACCACCAGGATCAGCCCGGTCGTCATCCCTCTCAGCGGTAACGGAGTCAATGGACCTGCGCTAACAGCCTATCCGGGCAGGGCGAACTTCGCACCCCAAGCCATTGGCACGAGCAGCAAACCCGCGGCAGTCATGCTCGTGAACACTGGGAATCCTCTCTGAACATTACTGGTATCAGCATTGCAGGAGAGACAGCTCCGACTTTGCCCAGAGCAATAACTGCGGAGCTTCTTTGCCAGCCGCCGCCAGTTGCACTGTCAACGTGACGTTCACCCCGGCCAGCGGGGGATCGCGAACGGCCGCCATCGCGATTAGCGGTACGGAGCCGGGCAGCCCGCAATCGGTGGAACTGTCTGGCACGGGCCTTGGACCTGCCGCCACATCTGAGCCCGGGCATGCTGACCTTCGCCTCCGAAACCGTGGGTACCATCAGCGCTGCTCAGGTTGCGACCCTGACGAACACAGGGAACGCACCGCTGAGCATTATCGGCATTTCCGCCTCTGGTGATTTCGCCGAAACCAACACTTGCAGCACATCGCTGGTCACGGGTAGCAGTTGTCAGATTTCGGTTACGTTTGCGCCTTCCGCGGCCGGGAACCGGGCTGGCAGTATCGCGATTGCGGACAGTGCCGCGGGCAGTCCGCAGACCATTGCGCTTTCCGGTGTCGGCGTGGCCGCTCCGGATTTCACCGTCGGACTAGCTTCAGGATCGCAAGCTTCGCAAACCGTCCCGCCGGGCAGAATGCGCAATTCAGTCTCGCCGTCACGCCTGCGGGATCCTTCACGGGAACGGTCAACCTCAGTTGCAGCATCACGCCGATCAGCGGCCTCGCCGCCCACCTGCAGCCTGTCGAGCTCTTCGCTGCAGCTCAGCGCTGCACGGAGCACAGACAGTGACGGTTACTGTCGCAACGGCCGCTCCTGTAACCGCGGCGTCTCACGCTGGCTTTCCACGGGAGCGATGCCGCTGGCGTGGACGGCGATGTTGCTGGGCACAGGAGGCCTGCTGCCACGCAAGCGGAAGCGGTGGCTTCTTATGGCTCTATCGGCAATGGCACTCGTTTGCGCGTCCGCGATAGGTTGCGGTGGAGGTGGTTCGTCTTCCTCCTCACACACGACGACAACACCGGGAACATCCGCTGGGACATATACAGTGACGATTACAGCGATCTCCGGCAGCTTGAGCCACAACACGACGATGACGGTAATCGTCCAATAGGGGGTTCTTCGATGCTCGGCGTGCGCGACGGCAACCGCGGACGCGCCTGGAGCGAAGATGCGGGATTTCTCACAACGACTCAGAGCAAGTGAGAACAGGATTTCTTGTTTCTCATCGGAAGTGCAACAAATCCCCGGGTGCCCCATCCTTCGCGCTTTTTGCGAAGGGTGGGATTTCGAATCTCGATACGCGACCGGGTGCATCGAGATTCGCGGCCTCCCACCCTTGCGGAAAAGCACCGCAGGGATGGGCCACCCCTGGATTTGTTGCACTTTCCGCAGTTTGACAAGAAGTCCTGTTCTCACTTGCTCTGAGTCGTTGTGAGAAATCCGGTCTAGGCGCCTAGGGACCATACTCGGCCGAAACCGTCTCGGGAACACGTAACCAGCCATAGAGCGGAAAGCTGTTCGACCAGTTCGAGCACTTGTCCGCGGATCCGGCGCAGGGCCTGAGGATCGTTGCGCTGATCGAGCGCCTGCGCGATCCATTTGGCGATGGTGCGCATCTCCGGCTCGCGCATGCCGCGCGTGGTCAGGGCCGGGCTGCCGATGCGGATGCCGCTGGGCTTCATCGGCGGATTGGTGTCGTAGGGAATCGCGTTCTTGTTCACGGTGATGCCCGCTTCGTGCAGCGCGAACTCGGCTTCGCTGCCCAGCATCCCGCGGGAGAAAACGTCGACCAGCATCAGATGCGTGTCGGTGCCGCCGGAGATCACGCGGTAGCCTTCGCCGATCAGGGTCTCGGCCAGCACTTGCGCATTGGCGACAACCTGCTGCGCGTATTGCTTGAACCCAGGCTCCAGCGCCTCGCGGAAGGCCACGGCCTTGCCGGCAATGACGTGCACCAGCGGGCCGCCCTGCTGGCCGGGGAAGACGCTTCTGTCGACCGCGGCGGCAAATTGCTGCTGGCACAGAATCATGCCGGCGCGGGGACCGCGCAGCGTCTTATGCGTGGTGGTGGTGACCATGTGCGCGTGGGGCACCGGCGAGGGATGCACGCCGCCCGCCACCAGGCCGGCAAAGTGCGCCATATCGACCAACAGAAACGCGCCGACCTTATCGGCGATCTGCCGCATGCGGGCAAAATCGAGGATCCTGGGGTAGGCGCTGCCTCCGCCAATGATGAGCTTCGGCTTCTCGCGCTCGGCAATCGCTTCGAGCTTGTCGTAGTCGATCCGCTCCGTCTCCTTCTCCACGCCATAAAAGACCACGCGGTAGAGCTTGCCGGAGAAGCTGAGCTTGTGCCCGTGGGTCAGGTGGCCGCCATGCGCCAGGTCAAGACCCAGGATGGTGTCGCCCGGCTTGGATGACAGCCATGTAGGCGGCGGCATTGGCCTGCGAACCGGAGTGCGGCTGCACGTTGGCGTGCTCGGCGCCAAAGAGCTGCTTGGCGCGGTCGCGCGCCAGATTTTCGACCACGTCGGCAAACTCGCAGCCGCCGTAGTAGCGCTTGCCCGGATATCCTTCGGCATACTTGTTGGTGAAGACCGAGCCGACCGCCTCCAGCACCGCCTGGCTGACGAAATTCTCCGAGGCGATCATCTCCAGGCCTTCGTGCTGGCGTCGGATTTCGTGGTCGATGGCTGCGGCGATCTCGGGATCGGCCTCGGCGAGCGGGCGGCGCATATGGTCGGACATGCTGCAATTTTAGACTCATGGTTACTCGCGGACTGCATGAACAAGTGCCTTCCCGAAAAAAGCGCGACGAGCATTAAGCGCCAAAAGTTACCTGTTATCGAGCTAACAGCTCGTTCCGCGGGGTAGGATGCAACCGCCGCTAATTGCTTGAAGGCGGAGTAGACAAAGGAACCAATATACCAGCCGTCCATGAACTTGTAGGGAGTTTCGCCGGTGGTGTAGTGCCCGCAAGGCAGCACCTTGGAGACAAAATCGACTCCCGCGGCGGCGGAAGTTCTCGATCACCTGCAGGGAGTACTCCTGCAGGAAGGTCAGGTCGTAGGTGGCATGGACCAACAGGATCTTTCTTGGGGTTGGCGGCAAACTGATCCATGTAATACGAGGGGCTGATGGCTGCCCAGACATCGCGCAACCGCTGCTGGGTCATGCCGATGCCTTCGAAGGCGGCGCGGATGTGCCGCGTGCTCTGCCCCGTCCACACCACATCACCGAAAGACATGGAGGCATGGTTGAAGGCGCCGACGCGGATGCGGCTGTCGAGCGCGGCGGCAAGAAAGGCATAGCAGGAGCCGAGACTGGTGCCCAGGATGCCGAACTGCTCGTAGCCCTGCTGCTCGCAGCCAGTCGATGCAGCAGCGGATGTCGACCACCGCCTGGCGGCAGGAGGCGATGGTGCGTCCGACGTTGGCGCTGACCGCATAATCGGCGCGCTCCAGCTCTGCCGGACGGCGAATGTCGTGGTAGGGCTTGCTCAGGCGCAGAGCAGAAACGCCAAAGCGGTTGAAGACGGAGCAGAGAGCATTGTGGCTGAAAGCGTCGGCATTCCATTGCGGCATCACGATGATCGCCTGTTTAGGCTTGCCTGCCATCTTTTCCGGCGGCGCGGGGAACCAGCGGGCATTGACGCGATCGTTCTCCGGATAGGGCGTGCGCACCGGCGAAGTAAAGCGCAGAAACTGCGCCTTGGGAAGCTTGCCTTCGGCCGCCCGCCGGCGAAGCCTGGCATCCTGCTGCAAGGTCTCCGGGCGGACATTGGTGGGAAACAGCTGCGGGTGACGCTCCTCGAGCACAAAGTCCGGCGGAGTCTGGTAGGCGAAAAACTCGCGCCCGATGGTGCAGGATGAAGTCATTCAACTCGCAGCATCGCCCGCTCCCCCGCGGCGTCGTCCGCCGGAGGGCGAGGACAAGGCTGAACCCGTGGGATTGGGCGAACTCCTGAAGCCACTCAAATCCCCACTCCACCGGCCGCACGATGCGGTTGGTGTCGCGGGTGGTCAGGGCGGTCTCCCAGCGGTACATCCAACGTGCGTAGAGTTTGCCCAGCATTCTCTTTACCTGGTGCTGGCTCTCGCCTGGCTGCGGAACTGCTCCACCACTGCGGACATATCGTCTTCTCCCTGCCCGGCAGTGATGGCATGCTCGAAGACGCGCAGCGCCGCTCGTGCCCATATCCAGATCGAGGGCCTGTTGGTCAGCCTCACTGACCGCATAGCGGAGGTCCTTGGCCATCAGCTGGAGCAGGAAGTTGGGCTCGTATTGCCGCTGCAGTCATGCGGCCGCTGAGCAGCTTCACCAGAGGGCTGCCGGGCGCCCCTTCGGTCAGCACGCCCAGCGCCTTCTGCTTGTCCAGCCCGCTGCGCTCAATCAGGGAGAGAGCTTCCGCCAGGGCGGCGGTCTGCGCCCCGGAGAGAAAGTTGTTGATCAGTTTCAGGCGAGCACCGCTGCCCACCGGGCCGACGTGGACAACGTCGCGGCCCATGGCCTTGAGGATGGGGATAATCTTGTCCAGCGCGCGCGGCGGCCCTCCGGCCAGAAAGAGCAGTTGCCCGGATTCGGCCTGGGCTTTGCTGCCGGTGACCGGCGCATCCACCAGCTCACAGCCTGCTCCTGGGCCGCGCGGTCGAGTTCATGAATCCACTCCACGGTGACCGTACTGGACTCCACCAGGATGGTTCCGGGAGCGGCGTGCCACCAATGCTTCACCCCGGCCCAGCCACACGTCCCGGCAGACCAGGACATCGGCCAGCATGCTGATGACCACGGCCGCGCCTGCCACGGCCTCGCGGGGCGACCGGGCAACCCTGGCTCCCCGGGCCACCAGCGCCTGTGTCTTGCCTGGGGTGCGATTGTAAACGCTGAGCGGATAGCCCGCGTCGAGCAGGCGGCCCGCCATGCCTGAACCCATCAGTCCAAGCCCCAGTAAAGCAATCTTCGTCTCGTTCCATAACATCTCCTGCCAAGGCTCTAGAATAGAAGGGTTATGGCGTTTACGGAACAATACGACATTGTAGTAGTGGGTGCGGGACACGCCGGTTGCGAAGCGGCGATGGCTGCGGCGCGCATGGGGCTGCGCACGGCGCTGTTCAGCTTCAATCTGGACCTGATCGCGCAAATGTCCTGCAACCCCGCCATTGGGGGCATCGCCAAGGGCCACCTGGTGCGGGAAGTGGATGCGCTTGGCGGGATCATGGGCGAGGTCGCCGATGCCGTCGGCATTCAATTCCGCCTGCTGAATACCTCGCGCGGGCCCGCGGTCTGGTCTCCGCGAGCGCAGTGCGACAAGCGGCAGTACCGGGTGAAGATGCGCCAGGTGCTCGAGTCGCAGGCGAATCTCCACATCAAGCAGGCGGAAGTGGTCGATCTGGTGCTCGACGACGAGGGAACTCCGCGCGCGAGGACGCCCGCGGCGTACGCCTGCGCGATGGCCGCACGGTCTTCGCGGGCGCCGTCGTCATTACTACCGGCACCTTCCTGAACGGCCTGATTCACTGCGGCGAAGAACACTACCCCGCCGGGCGCAGTGGCGAACCCCCCAGCGTGCTGCTGGGCGAGGCGCTCAAGCGGCTGGGCCTGCGCGGATGCCGCCTCAAGACCGGAACGCCGCCCCGGCTGGACGGCCGCAGCATCGATTGGAGCCGCTTCGCGGAGCAGCCCGGGGATGCGGACCCGACCCCCTTCAGCTTCCGCACGGTGGAGCTGCCGCAGAAGCAGATCTCCTGCCACATCGCCTACACCACGCCGGAGACCTTGCGCATCATCCGCGAGAACGTCAGCCGCTCGCCCATGTATTCGGGGCAGATCCAGGCCATCGGGCCGCGCTATTGCCCTTCGATTGAAGACAAAGTGGTCCGCTTCCCGGACAAGGAACAGCATCAGTTCTTCCTCGAGCCCGAAGGGCTGGACACCAACGAGGTCTACGTCAATGGCATGTCCACCTCGCTGCCGATGGAGGTGCAGTGGGAGGTGGTGCGCTCGATTCCCGGCCTGGAGAATGCGGAGATGCTCCGGCCCGGGTATGCGATCGAGTACGACGCCATCGATCCCACGGAGCTCGATCGCAGCCTGGCGGTGAAGCAGATTGCCGGCCTCTACCTTGCCGGGCAGATCAACGGCACTTCGGGCTACGAGGAGGCCGCCTGCCAGGGCATCATGGCCGGCATCAATGCCGCGCTGCTGGTTCGCGGAGAGCCGCCCTTCACCCTCGACCGCACCGAGGCCTATACCGGCATCCTGATCGACGACCTGATCAGCAAGGGCACCAACGAGCCCTATCGCATGTTCACCTCGCGGGCCGAGTTCCGCCTGCACCTGCGCATCGATAACGCCGATCGCCGCCTGACTCCGTATGGACGCAGGCTGGGCCTGATCACGAGCAGCGCCTGGCAGGATTATGAGCAGAAGCAGGCGCGCGCCGTGGCGCTGGAGAAGCTGCTGGCCACGCGCAAGGTGAACCTCGCGCGCCTGAGCTGCGCTGCTGCCCGAGCTCGCTGCGGCGCTGGGCAACGTCGCCGGTCAAACCTACGCTCAACTGCTCAAGCGCCCCGAGATCAGCTGGAGACACTGCTTCCTGTCGTGCGGGCGGAATGGGAGGAGCCGCTGCAGGCGAGCGTACCGTTGGCCTTCTTCAGTGCGCTGCCGTGAACGCCAGGGTTCGCAATGAGCTGAAATCCGTGGAGACGGAGATCAAGTACGCCGGCTATCTGGATCAGCAGCGCAAGGCAATCGAGAAGCTGAAGAAGGCGGAGCAGCGCGCCATTCCCGCGGGCTTTGAGTACGCGGGGATTAGCGGCCTATCGCGGGAGATGCAGGAAAAACTGACCCGGGTACGGCCGCAAACCCTGGGCCAGGCCAGCCGGATCCCCGGCGTAACGCCGGCTGCGCTTTCTCTGCTGCACATTTACCTGGAAATCGGCGATAAGCGAAAGACGCCGGCGGCGGCGAAGTAGACTCCCCCGACCCCCGGACCCATATAGGAAACGAGTTCCGGTCCCCAGCCGCTATATACTGCGGTTATCCCCGCAATTGAGTGATTCTGCACGCCAGGCGTGGGTTCTTGCGGGGTCGGGGCCGCTGAGTCATGCGAGAACAAGGGGGAATCCTCCCGGGCACGACGCCTCAAAACCGGGCAACGGGGGTGTGCGCGCTCCCTGTAAAGGGTGAAAGCTCGTCCGCGGATACAACTGTCCGTGTGCCCAGCGATGCGGATACCATTTATCGGCTCCCCGCCAAGCGTAGAGTCCCAGTGACAGCCCCACCATAGTTGGCACCTCCTTTCGCATATCATGCCCGGAGACTTCAGCGATGCCGGACAACACGTCCTGACTCCCGGCCACCTGCTGGCGCAACGCTATGAGGTATTGAGCCTGCTGGGCGAAGGCGGCATGGGCGCCGTCTACAAAGCCAGGGATGTTGAGCTGGGCCGCATGGTCGCCCTCAAGGTGATCCGCCCGGACCTGGCCCGCAACCGCGCCATCCTCGACCGGTTCAAGCAGGAACTGATCCTCGCCACCCAGGTCACCCACCGCAACGTCGTCCGCATCTACGACCTGGGCGAAGCGGAGGGGATAAAGTTCATCACGATGGAGTACGTCGAGGGCGAAGATCTCGCGCACCCTCATCCATCAGCGGACCAAGCTTCCGCCGCAGGAAGCAGTCGCGATCATCGAGCAGGTGTGCCGGGCGCTCGAGGCCGCGCACAACGTGGGCGTCATTCACCGTGACCTGAAGCCGCAGAACATCATGCGGGAAAAGAGCGGCCGCATCCTGGTCATGGATTTTGGCCTGGCCAAGACGCTCGAAGGCGATCGCATGACGCAGACCGGCGCCATGGTCGGCACCATGGAATACATGTCGCCGGAGCAGGCGCTGGCGCAGAACCTGGACCAACGCTCCGATATCTTTTCCCTGGGCCTCATCTTTTACGAGTTGCTGACCGGGCAAACGCCCTTTCGCGCCGACAGCGCGCTGGCCAGCCTGATCAAACGTACCCAGGAGCGCGTCGTTCCCGTCTCGGAATTCGATCAGCACCATTCCCGCCGCAGCTGAGCCAGATCGTGAGCCGGTGCCTGGAGCGGGATGTCGCGCTCAGATACCAGTCCGCGCCGGAGCTGCTGGCCGACCTGGAGCTCTGGCAGGGCACCGGCAAGTCCGGCATCATCGCCGCCCGTCTCGCGGCCCGGTCCGCGCGCAGGTGGGCGGCCGAGAACAAACGGCTGCTTGCGGGCGCGGCCGCGCCTGGTGCTGCTGCTGGTCGCGGTCCTGGCATATTTTCTGACCCGCCCCAAGACTGCTGCCGCTCCGGAGGCCAAGCAGGAGGCGCAGGCCGTCCGGGCGAGATCGCTGGCGATTTTGCCCTTTCGCAACTCCTCCGGCGATGCCAAGGACGACTGGATAGGCTCCAGCGTGGCTGACATGCTCAGCACGGATATCGGCCAGTCCGCCCATCTGCACACCGTGCCGACCGATCGGCTGCACCAGGTGCTTTCCGACCTTCACGTCGGTCCGGAAACCACGGTCGATCCGGATACGCTGCGCCGTGTGGCCCAGTTCAGCAATGCCGACGTTCTCGTTTCCGGCCAATATGCACGTTTCGGCGATCAGATCGTGATCGACGCGACCATTCGCGACCTGGTGCATGACCAGACCGTGCCCGGTCAAAGCGCAGGCGCTGGTCAAAGATCTGCCTGCGGCCATCGACAGCCTGGCCGACTCCGTGCGCAAGAACCTTTCGCTCTCCGCCGATGTGGTTGAGGAGTTGAAGGCGCAGTCGTTCAAGCCAAACTCAAAATCTGTCGATGCCTTGCGTGAATACGACGAGGGATCGGTGCTGATGCGCGCGGGCAAGATATCTCGACGCTCTGAAGCACCTGCAGTCGGCGACCAATGAGGATCCCGAGTTTGCGCTGGCATTCTCCAAGCTGGCGGATGCGCAGTCGCGAACTGGGCTTTCAGAGCGATGCCGAGCAATCCTCCATACGCGCGACCGATCTCGCGCACAACCAAAACCTGCCCCTGCCGGAGAAATACCTGATTAGCGCCAGCAACGCGCGGATCATGAAAGACAACAAGAAGGCGATCGAGGCTTACGAGAATCTCTCGAAAAGCTTACCCGGCGATGTCGATGTCCAGTATGAGTTGGGCAGTCCTCTATCTGCAAAACGGCGAGTACGACAAGGCCCGCGCCGACGTTTACCGACGTCCTGCAAGTCCGATCCGAAAAATATCAAGGCGCTGTGGGAGATTAGGCGTCGTTGATAACCTTACCGGCAATCCGCAGGCAGCCCTCGACGCGCTCACCCAGGGCCTAACGCTCGCGATCCAGGTCGACAACCAGGAACAACAGAGCGCTGATCCTGCTCTCCATGGGAATCTCCTACCGCCTGCTCAATAAACCAGAGGAAGCGCTGCGCAATTATCAGGAATCGATCGCGATCAACGAGAAGATCGGTCAGAAGCGGGGCGTCGCTGCGGCCCTGAATGAGATGGGCACGGTTCAGACGACGAGCGGAAAACCGGATGCTGCGCTGGCCAGCTATAACAAAGCGCTGGCGCTCTTGCGCGAGATCGGCATGAAGGATGAGATCGCCAACACCCTGACCAACATGGGCGCGGTTTACCAGGATCTCGGAAAATTCGATCAGGCGCTCGATGTTTACAAGCAGGCCTTGCAGATCCAGCGAGAGACCGGCGACCAGAGCTACGAATCGCAATGTCTGGACAATATCGCCAGCGTATACCTGGCCATGGGCGACAACAACAACGCCTTCACGTATTCCCAGCAGGCCCTGCAGTTGCGGGAAAAGCTGGGTGTCCCGGGCGATATCGCAGATACGCTCGAGGGCTTGAGCGAAGCCTATACGGCGACTGGGCCAATACGATCAGGCGATGACGGCGCTTGATGCGGGCGCTGGAACTTAGCCGCAAGGCTGGGGATGCGTAGCCGCATTGCGCTGGTCTCTCGCCAGATCGGCCTGGTCTTTGAATATCAGGGCCGGTTTGGCGCGGCAGTGAAGTCGCTGCAGGATGCGGTGAAGGCTTTTCGCGAGCAAGGAGAAAACGGGCTGAATATGGCCGAATTCCTGACTGACCTCGCGGGAGCTCTGGCCCGGGCAGGAAGGGGCGACGAGGCTGCCGCCCCGCTCGATGAAGCGCAAAAAATTCAGCAGGCTTTGAAAAACGATGCTTTGCTGGCCGACAATTTCTGAATACCCGGGGCGACCTTGCCTTTTACCGGGGCGACTAAGAGCGCCGCGCAGTTCTATGAATCAGCGCTGCGGCTTGCATCCCGAGGCAAAGAACAGCGAAGTGCTGCTGCAATCGAAAGTGAATGTGGCCAGGGTCGCAGTTTCCGAGGGCCGGTTTCAGGAGGCGTTGCATGCATCTTGCAACCCTTGCTCAATGCCAAAGGCTCCGTCGCCGCGCATCTGTCGCTGCAGATCAATCTTGCAGCTGGCGCAGGCCGCGATCGGCCTGAAGGATTACGCGCGCGCCAACCATGATCTGGAGCAGGAGCTAACCACGGCGCAGCGCGCCGGAATGCGTTTCGACTCTGGCCAGAATTTACTATTTGCTGGGAACTTCAGCGCGGTTGAGCGGCAGCGCCGATCGCGCCGCCGACTACTACCGTGAGGCAGCCCAGTTGCTGGACGTAATCCGCAGCGATTCGGGCGCGGAGAATATTATGCGCCGGACCGATTTCAAGACCATGTATGACGAATCGAATCGCTGGAAACAGTAGCCCGAGTAAGACAGAGGGTTGGTTTGGCTGAAGCACGGGGAATTCCAAGAAAACCTCGGACCTGGTCACGGATTTCTCCAGGCGCCACTAGCGGACCATAGGGTCGGCCCATCATGGCTGAGCGCGTAGACTTTGCGGTTCCACGATGTGGGATTCCGCGAACCTCGACCGTTCGCCCCAAGGATGCATCGAAACTCGGAGGCTGTCAACGCAGGGCGCGAACGGATGCGACACCCCTGAGCGCACCTCAGTAGACGACAGTAATCGCGGTGGATTGGTTGTTGCCCGGTGACGACTCCGGGTTCGCCGCTGCTCACGGTTGCTGTGTTCTTGATCTTCGTTCCCACGGCGGCCTGAACGGTAACCTGAATTTGAACCTGAAACTGGGCGAAGCCTCGTCAGCGAACTGGTCGTGCAAGTCACGGTATTGTTTGCGAACATGCAGCTGGCCGAGTTGGAATCTGAATTGGAACAGCTGCCGTAGCTGCAGGGGTGCGCCTTCACGAAAGTGACGTCCGCAGGCAACGGATCGGTAATGGTGACCGCGGAAGCCGTCTGCTTGCCAAGGTTGAAAGCCGTGATGGCATAGGTCAGCTGACCATTCTGCTTCACCAGTAGCGGAGCCACTTTCGAGTACAGCGAGATTCACCGGTGGCGCAACCACCTGGTAATTCACCGAGGCGGTTGTCTTGTTGCCCGCAGCATCCACTGCGGTCACGGTAAAGGTTTGCGGGCCGGCTTTCGACGTATTGACCGGACTGGTGATGTTGCCGGTGTCCAGCGTGTGCCTGGCGGATAAGTCGATGTGCCGCACTCGACGATCCCGGAACGGTCATCCGTGCAGCTATAGGTTGCGGTGACCTTCTGACCAATCATATAGGAGTTGGCCACACCGCCGTTGGTAGAGGGCGCGGGAGACAACGTCGGCCCCGACGATACGACCGGAGCGACCGTGTCCACGTTGATGGGGAAAGTGTAGAAGGAGGTGGACCAACTTCCCGCCGTCTGGGTGAACTGCAGCTCTTCGGTACCGGCGCAGTCCTGGGCAAAGTAATGCAGCAGGTACTGGCCATCCTCGGCGACGCTGACACTTTGCGGCTGGCGGCGTGAAGACAGTGGCCGCCGGTGGATTGGATCCCCCGGGGCAGGGCAGGCGACGTGTTTGTCAACGGTCACATCGCCGGGTACAGGCGGCCGGGGTGAGGCACGCTCGAGGCGCGGGAGATGCCGTAGGTGAGGCTCTGGATCGGCGCGGCCACGAAGTTGTTTTTCGAGCTATGGCGGGCGGCGTGCTGACGAAATTTACTGTGGCGCTGTGGCTGTTGATCCAGTACGCCGGGTTGCTGCCCGGTCACACTGACGGTGGTCAGATCCTCGGGCACCGGGGCTACGGTAATGAATGTGGAGTTGGAGCTTTGCCCCGGCCCCCGCTCTTGTAAGCGCCGGGACCGGAAAAGCTGGTCAGCAGGTTCTGCGGGCAAAGCTGATTGGCGATGTCGGAGCTGCCGAATCGAAGACGCAAGGTCCTCCGCCCCAGCCGTCCTTGGCCTCCAGGAAGCCTACCCCCTGGTGGAAGGTCAGGCCATTCGTGCCCGGAATATCGGGAAGGCGTAAAGCTGGGACCGTCGAAAACCTCCTGAAAGATCTCGTTGCGCTCCTGCGACGCCGGGCACAAAGCCCCGCTCTGGTCTGGGATTGGTACCGACCTGGCAGGTGAGGGTGTAGAGCTTGCAGGCTGGCGAGCCGTTGTACAGCTCACCGGTGTGGATCAGGCAATTCGCGGTCGCAAACGAGGTGCCGTGCAGGTAGGTGGATTGGAAGGTTGCCGGATTGAGCGGGGTGTCCGCGGTCGAAGGCGTCGTGCCGTCGGTGATCGATAAGCGTTCCGGCGTTCTGCGCCTGCGGAGAGATCGTAGGTGAACTGGACCTGCTGGTTATTCGTGGAATTGAACGAATAATTCTGGGTCAGTTGCTGGCCGGTTGGGTTGCTCTGCGAAATCGGGTTGCCGGTCACCTGTGCCGGGCCCGCAACTCCGTCGGAGGCGCAGTTGGTCACCAGGTAAAGAGTGGAGCTGGTGAGATAGCCGCCCGTATCCACCAGCCCAATCTGCGCCTGGATCGCACCGGCGGGAGGCAGCTGCTGATGTCGATGGGCGGCACTCCTCCGGCTGGCTACAGCAGTTATCCGGGTCCTGTCCAGTCAGTTCGCCGTCGCTGGCCTGGGATGCGTAGTTGCTGGTGAAGCAGTTCTGTTGTTTGCCACCGTTTTCCACCGTGCCGTTCTGGCAGATGTCGGACGGGCGGTCTGCTCCTGCCTCACGCTGAAGGTGATGAAGTTGTCGACCAGCACATTTCCGGTGCCGTCGGGCGAAGATGAAATCTTTGCCTGGATCGGGCGACGGTGCAGGTCAGGTTCAGGTTGGTGGTGTTGAAGACGTTTTCATTGGCTCCATATCCCGTGCCTTGGTCGATACCCGGACGTTGGCCGGGCTGAAAAGCTGGATGGCGTGTCTGGCCGGAAACGGCGGAGGCAGTGGCGGCAATGCAGACGGCCGCAAGGCCCTGCAGGAAGACTGAACTTTTCATTTTGCGCAAACTCCTACCCATTATTCCGTTGTTCTGAGTCAGCATAGACGGTCGGAAAGCCCACGGCTCACACGCGTTGGATGGAGGAACGATATTTCGGACCCAGGGGGAGGGTGTGGTGTCGGCAGAAGTACTACAAAAGCCTTACGGATTGTGCAATTCGACAGAGCGTCCTGTCAACTGAAAGTTGGCTCCTCGCCTGACCGACCCAGCCGCAAGCAAGTTGCGTTCTCACCCCGGATGGGTTGTTCTTCGACTTGTAGGAGCGATTCTGCGGTCAACTGCTCGATCCCCCGTAGGGCGGGGAACAGCACGCTCCAAATGCCGGTAACGGCCAGCGCCCCGAGGCCTCCAGCCACCACGGCGCGCACCGCTCCCCACCACTGGGCGGTCACTCCGCTCTCAAATTCGCCCAGCTCATTCGAAGCTCCGACAAAGAGCGAATTCACCGCGCTCACTCTGCCCCGCATGGAAGCGGGCGTAGCCAATTGCAGCATCGACGACCGGATCACGACACTGACCATGTCCGATGCCCCCACCACCATCAGCGCGGCCAGGGAAAGCGGCAAGCTCCGGGAGAGGCCGAAGACGACGGTCGCGCTCCCATAAACAGCGACTCCAATGAACATGAATGCGCCGGGCGCCGCAAAACTGGCCGGAAGGTCATCCAGATGGAAACCGCCAGCGCGCCCAGCGCCGGAGCGGAGCGAAGCGCGCCCAATCCCTGTGGCCCGGTATGCAACAGATCGTGGGCAAAGATCGGCAGCAGCGCGGTTGCACCGCCTAACAGCACCACGAAGAGATCCAGCGAAATCGAGCCCAGCAACAGCTTGGATTTCCAGACATAGCGAAACCCCGCCAGGATCACATCGGTCGAAATGGCTCGATGCTCCATGCGTCCGGGGCGTACATGCAGGGAACCGATCAACACCACAAAGCTGATGCCGGTGGCCAGGGTAAACAGAAACACGATGGGAGCCCCGTACAGCCTGCCTTTGAGCGGCAAGGTGTAGAGCAGACCACCCACCGCCGGTCCGGCGATGTTGGCGATCTGGAAGACCGTCGCTCCCCAGGTGATGGCGTTCACGAAATGTTCCGTAGGCACCAGGTGGGGCAGCAGCGCCGAACTGGCCGGGCCGCTGAAGGCGCGTCCGGAGCCGATCAGGAACAGCACGGCGAAGATCGGCCCCACTCTGTGCAGCCCCCGCAAGGCGAAAATCAGCAGCGTCAGGGTGCACAGGATCTGCAGCACGTAGCAGACCAGGATCACCATGCGGCGGTCGTAACGGTCGGCGACATGCCCGGCGGGCAGCAGAAATAAGAGCCCGGGCAAAAAGAGCACCAGCCCGGTATAGCCCAGATCGATCGCCCGGTGGGTGATCTCATATACCTGCCAGGCCACAGCCACCGCCTGCGCTTCCGCGCCCATGATGACCATTACCCGGGCCAGCTGATAGCGGCGAAAGTCTCGATAGGCAAATGCTGCTGTACCTGTTCTCGGTGGGGCCATAGGCCTGCTTTTTAATATTTGACCAAAATAGAATGGACCTCCCCTGCAAGAAGGATATCGACATCCCCGAAAGGATATCGCAGGGAAATACGATAGGATGCAAGCATGGCGTCAGGAACTCGAGGCGACGAAGGTGAGACGGACGACTCATCGACCCAGATCGTTACCAGCAACGAAAGCGAGAAAAAGCAGGCCCGAAGCCGCGCTGGACGAGTTGCTCGCCGGCAATCGCCGATTTACCAGCGGCCGGACGTCCTCCCACCGGCGTGACCTCGCCATGCTGCAACAGATGATGGAGAAGCAGGAGCCGTTTGCCGCGGTCCTCTCCTGCGCCGATTCGCGCGTGCCGGTGGAGGTGGTCTTCGACCAGACGATTGGCCAGCTCTTTGTCACCCGCGTCGCCGGGAACATTGTGACCGCGGAGATCATCGCCAGTCTGGAGTATGCGGCCGCGGTTCTGGGCACCAACACGATCCTGGTCATGGGCCATAGCCGGTGTGGCGCGGTCACGGCGGCCATCCAGGCCACAAATCAGGGCAGGTGGTTCCGGGACAGATCAGCGCGCTCTGTCAGTCGCTTTCCCGTATATCGAGGCGGCCGTGGAGCAAGCCGGCCCCGATGTGGAGGCCACTATCCGCGCCAATGCGCTGCATCCAGGCTGCCCGTCTGCGGGAATTTCCCCGCTGCTGGCGGCGATGATCGAAGAGGGCAAGCTGTTAAGGTGGCGGCCGGCTATTTCGATCATCCGCAGCGGAGCAGTGACGCTGCTGGACCGGCCTGAGTCTAGCATTCAGCTAGTTGCCGTGCAGATAGGTCGCGTATTGGGTGTCGACGATGCCCAGGTTGCGCGCCAGCCCCAGTTTGGCCTGGTTGTGTTGGCTGGTCGTATTGACCAGGTTGGTCTCGGCGTCGGCCAGGGTAGCCTGCGCCTGCACCACCGGCAGGTTATCGTCCACCCCGGCCTGAAAACGATCCGTGGTCTGTTCCAGTTCCTTGCGCGCCAGCTCTACGTTGCTTTGCGCCACCCGCACCAGTTCGGTAGCTGTCTGCACATCCAGGATGCTATCCCTCAACTGCTGGTTGATCTGCTCTTTCAAGGCTGGCCATCTGCTGCGGTCAGGTTGGTCAGGTTGGCCGCTGCGACGCCGCTGTCTCCGCGAAACTTGGCTTCTTCGAAAAAGGGGCAGGTTCAGCGATCCCGCGGCCACAAACGTTCCATGGTAAAGACCGCCGGTCACCCCGGTGACGCCATAATTGCCCTGAAAATCCAGCGTTGGCAGCCGCTCCCATTTGGCCGCTTTCCGCTGCAATTGCGCAGCGCGGATCTGGGCCTGCAGACCCTGGTAGTCCTGCCGGCTGCGGTAGGCGATCTCCTTGGCCTGGTCGATATTCATGGTCGCCAGGTCGGCATAGGGTTCGGTATCGGTGAGCTGGATCTCCTGTTCCGCCGGAAGGCCGATCTCCCGGTTGAGCGCGATCTTTGCCTTCTTGAAATTCACTTCAGCCGAGATGACGGCTCTGCTGCTGGGTCTGGAACTGCACCCGGGCCCGCAGTTCATCCAGATTCGCCGCCGTACCGGCCTGATGCTCGGCGATGGCTTGGTTGAGCAGCACCTGGTCGGCCTGCAGCAGCGCCTGCGCATTATCCACCTGGGCTCCGAGAGCCAGCGCCTGCAGGTAGGCGTTGCCCACGGTCAGCACGACCAGCCCGCGCGAGGACTGCTTGCTGAAATAGGCGGCCACGCTCGTTTGCCTTCGCCGCCCGGTAGCGGTCGATGTTGGCCAGGCTGAAGAGGGTCTGGGAGTAATTCACCATGGCGTCGGTGACGTTCACCTTCACCACCGTGGGAACCGAGGAGAAGTCCAAGCCAGGGAAGAGGGGCGCGGATTTCCCCGAGGAGGCTGGTGGAAAACCCCAGGGCTGCCAGATTGATCTGGTGCGCCCCCGAATCAGCCTGAGCCGTGACGGTCGGCAGAAGAGACTGCAGGCTTTCGAGCGTCTGCGCCTTTGCGCTCTGCTCCTGCTCCCGCGCCTCGACCAGCGCCAGATTGTGCTCGATGCCCATCCGCGATGGCCTCGTCGAGCGTCAGGGGCTTGACCCCGTCGGTCGGTTTCACGCATGGTTACGCTGCCGTAATAGGGGCTCTGCGCGGAACTCTGATTGGCCGTTTGCGCTGGCAGCATTCCGGCGGACAACAACACTGCCGTACACGCTGCCATAAGGCTCCGCGCTGGGATCGTCATTATGGGTGGTCGTCTTCCTTTCCGTTCAATCCTTTAGATCGAATCGGGGCGTTCCAGGTTGCCTAATTGTTGGCCGTCGCGTGGCACTCCATCTATCGTACTAGGCAACCAGCCGGGTGCGGGCGCCGAGTGCCCCCCATTGTTTTGCATTCGTGAAGCCAGATCGCCTTGGAGTGAACGGGTAAGGACGACGGAGAAATCGCTTGCTTGCAAGAAGAGTGTCCGAGGGAGAGAGATTTAGATCCAGTTCGCTTTCCGTGTAAAGATTGCGAGGGCGAACGTTAGGGACCTGCGCCGGGTCTCTTTCATCCCACGTACCCCGGATTCCCTGTCGAGGTTGGTGGCGTTGTCGGACTCCATGCGGCTTTCCTTGAAAGAAAGCCGCACGCGCGGTTCTGTCTGGTGTTGCGTAACAGGAAATCCGGTACGCTGGGGCGAACGTGGGACGCTCCTCCGCCCGCCCCACTATTCGTCGTCGGCGTGCACGTGTTTATGGGCCGAGGCGATGACCTTCTCCGCCGCCGCCGGGGGAACCACATCATAGCGGGCCATTTCCATGTGGAAACTGCCCAACCCCTGGGTGAGGGAGGTGAGCGTGGCGCCGTAAGTGAGCATTTCGGCCATCGGGACTTCGGCCCGGATGACGGTGGTGCCCCGGCCGCTGCCCATCCCTTGAACGCGGCCGCGCCGCCCGGTCAGATCGCCCATCAGAACGCCGGTAAAACCCTCCGGCGCCTCAATCTCCACCCGCATAAGCGGCTCCAGCAGCACCGGCTTGGACTGCTCCATGCAGTTGCGGAAGGCCAGCCGCCCGGCCAGCCGGAAGGAGAGCTCATTGGAGTCCACATCGTGGTAGCTGCCGTCGTAAAGCACGGCCCGGAAATCGACCATGGGAAAGCCGGCCAGCCAGCCGCGCGCCGCCGCTTCCTGGATGCCTTTCTCGACCGCCGGAATAAAGGTGCGCGGAATCGCCCCGCCGAAGATCTCGTTGACGAACTCGAAACCTGAGCCCAGGGGCAGCGGCTCCAGGCGGATCCAGCAGTCGCCGAACTGCCCGTGGCCTCCGCTCTGCTTCTTATGCCTGCCCTGGGCGCTCGGCGCGGGCGCGGATCGTCTCCCGGTAAGGCACCTTGGGCGCCTTGAGCGTCACTTCGGTGTGGTAACGGCGGCGCAGCTTGTGCACGATGGACTCGATATGGGGCTGGCCCGAGCCGGCCAGCAGGAATTCGTGGGTCGCGGCATCGCGATAGAAGCGGACCATCAGGTCCTCCTCCATCAGCTTGTGCACCGCCGGCGCCAGTTTGTCCTCATCGGCCCGCGTTTTGGGCTCGATGGCATAGGTGACGGCGGGCTCCGGCATGGTCACCGGGTCAAAGTAGATCTCGTGGCCCGCATCCCCCAGCGTGTCGCCGGTAAAGGTCTCGCGCAGCTTGGCCACGGCGCCCATATCGCCTGCGTGCAGCTCGGCGATGGGATTGCCGTGCGTCCCTGCATCACCGTCAGGTGGGCCAGGCGCTCTGCGCTTCGGTGGGTGTAATTGGTGACCGTGGCGTCGCTTTTCGCGACTCCGGAAAAGACCTTGAAAAAAGAGATCCTTCCCGCAAAGGGATCGGACATGGTCTTGAAGACATACAGCGACAACGGCTCGCGATCATCCACCTTGCGCAACACCATTTCGGCAATCGGAGCCGAGTCGGCTGGCGAGCGCCGATCACGGTTCTGCGCTCCGCGGCGCACGGCGCGTGTCCACGGCGCCCCTGGCAGCTACCGGGAACCCGCTCCACCGGCGCCGGCGCGTACACCTGGAGAAAATCCAGCAGATGGTCGCTGCCCACGTTCCTCAGGCCGCTCGCAAAGAGCACGGGAAAGATCCGGTCTTCGCGGATGGCCTCGTGCAGGGCGACGATCAAGTGCTCTTCGGGGATGGTTCCTTCGCGGAAGTACTCTTCCATCAACTCGTCCTTGCCCTCGGCCACCAGCTCCACCAGCGCCTGGTGGGCCGCCGTGGCCTCTTCGCGCAGGCGTACCGGAATCTCGGAAAGCCGGCCGCAGCCGCTGCCGTCCGGCTCGTAGACGAAGGCTTCCATGGTTACCAGGTCCACGACGCCGCGGAAAGCTGGGATTTTGTCCGTTGCCCTCAAGAATGGGCAGCTGCACCGGAACCACCTGGCGGCCAAAACCTTCGCGCAACGCGTTGATGGTGCGTTCGTGATCGGCGCGGGGATGGTCCATCTGGTTAACCACGATCACCCGCGGCAGGTTGAATTCTTCGCCGAACTTCCACACCCGCCGGGTCATGGCCTCCACGCCGCAGGCTGCGTTCACGATAAGCAAGGCCGCTTCTACCGGCAGCAGCGCCGCGCGAGCCTCGTGCACGAACATGGGAAAGCCGGGCGTATCCAGCAAAATTGATCTTTACGTTGCGCCACTCGGCGAATGCCAGCGCATTCTGCATGGTGGTCCGGCGCGCTACATCCTCTTCGTCATAGGCGGTTACCGCGCTGCCGTCATCCACCCGGCCCAGCCTTTCGGTCATTTTGGCGGCATGCAGAAGCGCAGAGATCAGGGTGGTCTTTCCGCAGTGCGCATGACCCACCAGGGCGACGTTACGAATGTCCTGTCCCTGATAAGTCTTCAATGAACGATTCATCCGAGGTATCTCCAATTCGTCAAGTATGCGCAGGAAGCGCTTCCGGAGGCCATGGGTCCGTGCGAATCGCTAGGGGAAGTACAGCGCAGACCCGATTTTCGCACGCAGAGCGGCCTGCTTCGTTTGCGGGAACCGAGTGTAGCACAGTGCTCCGCCGTACTTGACCTGGATCTCTACCGGCGATCCAGCTCCGCGCGTTGCCGGCGCAGATTCCAGGCAAAGATTCCGATCCGCAACAACAGGATCACCAGCAGGGCTATTGCCAGGGCCGCCGACTGGCCGTGGACTCCGCGGCGCAACAGAAAACCCAATGCCCCCAGGACGGCTATCACGAATACGCCGAACGTTAGCCACTCCGCGCGATTTTTCATATCACTTCCTTAGTCTCTGCCGGTTCCGCGACAGCCGCACGTAGATCACGATGGCAAGCCCGGCAAAGACCCCCATCGCGATCATCGAGCTCAGCTGAAAGCGAAAAAGCACGGCGCCGGCGCTGGCTGCATGGGCGCGCGACAGCATGGCTTCCAGCAAAACAAAGACGCAAAAGCTGACCGCGCCCGCTCCGACCAGGCTGAGTACGATCTTCAGCGTCGCGCTTCCCATCCCCCACCGGAAGCCTGCATCATATCGCATCCGGGCCGGCCAGCCTACCCATTACAATAGATAGGATTAAAGGTCTGAAGAGTGAAGGGCAAAGGAACCATGCACGCTATTCCATCCACGCCTCCGGCTACAACTCCAAACACTCACCCCGCACCGGTCACCGGCTCCGCATGGCGGCGTTCCTGCTGCTCAGCGCCGTCGCGTCTGCGGCTCAATTTGCCGGCGCGCAGACCACCACCGTGCATGATCCCGCGGCGCTCAAGCCCCCGCCCGGCGCCCACGTGGCGATCGTTGAGTTTGAGGACATGGAGTGTCCCGATTGTGCCCGCGCCAATCCTCTGCTTACAGGACGCTGCGGCCCAGTACCATATTCCCTGGGTGCGTCACGATTTTCCTTTGCCCTTTCACGCCTGGAGCTTTGACGCGGCGGTGTATGCGCGCTGGTTCGACACCAAGTCGAAAAAGCTTGGCGATGATTTTCGCGATGCGGTCTTTGCCAACCAGCAGCTGATTGATGCCGCGGGCGAAACTTCCCCTGAAACTCCAGCAGGTCCCACGACGGCTGCCTCGGCCGCGATTCATAATTTCGCGGAAAAATTCGCCCAGGAGCATGGCGTTGCGCTTCCCTTTGTGGTCGACCCGCAGAAGAAGCTGGCTGCCGAAGTCCAGGCGGACATCGATCTCGGCAAGCGCATCGGCATCGAGCACACGCCGACCATTTGGGTGGTCACCAACAAGACGAATGGCGTGCCCTTTGTCGAGGTAGTCGACCGTCAACGGCTCTACCAGATCATCGACCAGGCGCTGGCCGACACCAAGGGCCAGACCGCGTCTGCCACCACGGCACCGGTCAGATACGCAGGACTCATACGGAATCAGACCTTGACGAGCCTGGTTCTAGGTCTGGATCTTGACCAGCTGGCCCGGCGTGGTTTGCCGCGTCTGGGGCGAGCGCCAGTGGTCGATGTAAGAAATCTGGTGCACGCAGGAGACGGTGCAGTGCGGAGCGCAGCTCTTTTCCGTCAGGTACTCCCGCTTCAGGTCGGCCTTGCTGTATTGCGCCAGCGGAACTCCCGGGTAGCCGCGCTGTTGCGAGCAATAGTGCACCAGCCCGTCTTCGCAGACGTACAGGAAACGTGAGCCGGCCCGGCAGCGCCAGTCGTTCGGCTCCGCATTGGCAATCGCCTCCTGAAACTTGTTGAAGCGCGAATAGTTCTTCTTTGCCATTCCGGCCATCTGGTAATAGACGCGCCGTTCCTCATCCTTCAGCGGCTTCAGCTGACCGTCCCCATCGTGGATGATGCCGATGGTCGAAGTAAACCCCAGCTCCAGCGCCCGCTTGCCGATGACCAGCGCATCCTGGGGATTCCTGATGCCGCCGCCGACCACGGAGTTGATGTTGACGTGGAACTCGGCATGCTGGGAGAGGAACTCCAGCTTCTTGTCCAGAACCTTGAGGCTCTTCTTCGAGATCTCATCCGGCTCGTATGTTGTCGATCGAGATCTGCATGTGGTCGAGACCGGCACGGTTCAGCCGCTCGATCCGCTCCGGCATCAGCAGGTATCCGTTGGTGATCATGCCGGCCACCCGCCCATGGTGGCGGATACGGGCGATGATTGCGTCCAGTTCCGGATGGGTGAGCGGCTCGCCGCCGGAGATGGTGATGATGCTTGAGCCCAGGGCCGCCAGATGGTCGATGCGGCGCAGCATCTCCGTCGAGCGGCACCGGCTTGGAGACCTTGTCGTACTCGTTGCAGTAAGCGCAGGAGAGATTGCAGAACCGCATGGGCACGATCTGCGCCATGACCACGTGCCGGGTGGAAGCCAAAGCCTGCCCCACCACCGCCAGCTCGCGCACTTTGCGCGTCGCCGCCTTGGCCCGGCCTTTCCAGTGTGCTGTTTGCTGCCGCGCTGCATCTGCTTGTATTCAATCACAGCGCAAGCAGGGGCGCGAGTAACCAGAAAGGAATGGGGATGATCGCAGCCTGAGCGGTATCTCAGGCCAGCCGGGTGTTACCGCGAGAGCTGCGTTACTTGTTTCTTTGGCTTTCCGGCGCTCATGGTCAGGATCTGTTCCTGCTTATTGCGCATGACCGTCACCTGCACCAGCTGCCCGCGGTGGTTGCGAATCGCCTTGAGCCAGTCGTTGCGGCTGGTCATCTGCTGCGACTCGACCTTCACCACGACATCTCCAGCCTTCAGGCCGGCCCGTGCCGCCGGGCTCTGGTCATCCACGCTTTCCACCAGCAATCCGGTGCCGCTCTTCACCCCGAAATAGTCCGCCAACTGCGTCCGCACCGGGTTCACATCCGCGCCCACATAGAGCGCCCTGGGAATCATACTGTCCAGAAAGGCGGGACCGCCCGAAGCGGACAGGTCCCAGAAAGCTCTCGTCCCGGTCTGCGCGGCGCGGCTGGTTCCGGAACGCTGAAGTGCTGCGACCAGGCCTGTTGTTGCAGCACTGCCCGGTCGCAAAGCTGCACGGTCACGTTGATGCGGTTGCCGTCGCGGCTGACGAGTAAACTGACGGTGCGTCCCGAGGGCATTTCGCGCAGCCGGCGGCGCAACTGGTCGACATTGTCAAAGGCCTGCCCGTCGAGCTGAAGAATCACGTCGTGGACCTTGAGGCCAGACTTGCCGGCGGGAGCGTCGTGGTCCACCATGACCACCTCGGCTCCGTGAGCATCCTTCAGCTGCAGCGCGTTGGCACGGTCGCTGTCAACCTCCCCTAAATCCACTCCCAGATAGCCTTGCGCGCTATACAGCAGAAACTCCGGGCCAGGTTGCCCGGCAGATTCAGCGCGTCTCCTGACGCCCAGCCGGCATGAGTGGTGAGAAGACCGCCCAGAACCACGGCCAGCGAACCCAACATCGGAAAGTGCTTCATCGGAGAACTCCCAAGGGACTCATACCGGTTGAGACTTGCTGTACGCCCAAAAAGTAACTCCAAGCTACTGGATTTGAGGCGATTGATCCAGAACTTCGTGGGAGACGGTTCGAATGTGAGGATTGTCGTCCTCCGAGGCAACCGTGTGCAATACCTCGCGCACGCTGCTATCGGCCTCGACCGGCTGCAGAAGCTCGATCGCGCGCGAGCGCACGGTGGCGTCCGGATCGTTCATCAGTGCTTCCAGCACCGCGTCGCGCACCCGCATATCTTCCGCCACGTAAGGCTTAAGGCCGTTCAATGCTTTCAACCGGACCTCCGGCGCTCTTGTCGTATCGCAAGGCCACCAGCAAAGCCTTGCGGATCGGGCCGTCGGAGCATTGGTGCCCAGCCAGGCACTCGTCGGCCAGCAGGCTCACGGAATTCTGCGCCACCCCGGGATTCACCTGGCTTTGCGCCCCTACCAGCAGCAGTTGCCGTATCTGCGGGTCGTCGAGCGATCCCTGGGTGGTTTCCGGAACCAGGCGATTGAAGTGTACTTCTACATTCTCGGTATTTGGTTCGCGGACGATGCTGCTGACGTTGGCGATCGTTCCCGGTCCCGCGATCGCCGCGGGCAGCTCGGCCGGCGGCCGGTGGCTGCGCAATGCGGATTGGTAGCCGGCCCAGCCGCCGGAGCCGAGGCCCAGGACCAGCAGCGCAGAGGCCGCGACCGGAGCCCGGCCGAGCATGCTCACGCCTCGGAACATGGACTGCTGGACGCGCATCAGCCAGCCGCTTCGCGGCATGGTGTCCAATGCTTCCTCCAGCCGTAAACGCGCCTGCGCCAGCAGGTTGGCTGAAGGCTCCTGGGCAGGCGCAAGCGCCATTGCCTGCTGCAGCGCCTGTACTGCTGCAAACTCCTCCTGACACCGCTTGCAGGTGGCTAGATGACCTTCCAGCGCATGACACTGATCGTCAGGAAGCTCTCCGTACGCAAATAGAGCTATCTTCTGTTGAGCCAGTTCGCAATCCATATCGAAACCTCGCCTCACCGTATTGCCGCCAAATTTGCTCTTAATTTTCTAGTCGCCCGGAAGAGCGTGTTCTTGGCGGTCTCTTCCGTGGTGTTCAACATTTCACCGATCGTTCGTAATCTCAGGCCCTGGTAGTGCTTTAACTCAAAAACCATGCGTTCCCGCGGGGTCAGGTGCCCCAGCGCTTCCTGGATCCGCTCCCCCAGCAGCTTGCGCTCCAGCTCGCGCTCGGGATTGGCCATCGACCGGTCGTCGGAGATATTGCTCAGCAGGTCCATCTCCCCGCCGCTGGAATCGACCACGACCGACTGCTCTTCGCGGCGGGACTTGCGCCGGCGCAGATGATCGAGGCACAGGTTGGTCACGATGCGGTAGATCCAGGTATAGAAGGAGCATTCGAAGCGAAAGTTTGCCAGGTAGCGATAGGCCTTGAGGAAGGCTTCCTGGTGGATGTCCTGCGCATCCTGCTCGGAACCGGTCAAGCGCAGCGCCAAGCCGCAAAACGGGCTGATCGTATTGGCGCACCAGGGCTTCGAAGGCGGTCCGCGAGCCTTTTTGTGCTTCGCGGATCAGCTCGGTTTCGGTGGCCCGACCCCATGCTTCGCTTGCCATGCCTGACGAGGATTGTATCGTTCGCTGCGGAGCCCAGGCAGAGCTCCCAGCCTTGATTGGCCTTTGCGAGGTAAAGCGAAGCGCGTCCGCCGGCATTCGTCGCTCCAGGTACACACTCAACCACTGTCCCCTAGGACGAAGCAGCAGGCGTTTGGTAAGCAGCCGGGATTCGATAGACTCAGCCTATGTCTCCCCAATCCCATACTTCCGATGGCAGCTTCCGTGCCCCGGCATTCGATGGCATTGTCGCCTACTGCGACGGCGGGTCTCGCGGCAACCCGGGCCCGGCCGGCTTCGGCGTCTATATCCAGGACTCGGCAGGAAAGGTCTTGGCCGAATTGAGCCAGTATCTGGGCACGCACACCAATAACTTCGCCGAGTACTCCGCGCTTCTGGCCGCGCTGGAGTTTGCCATCGCCAACGGCCACAGGAGCTTGCGGGTCGTCTCCGACTCGGAGCTGATGGTCAAGCAGATCAAGGGCCAGTATCGCGTGAACAGCCCGAGCTCCGTCCCCTGTACGAGGAGGCCCGGCGCCGTATTCCGCAGCTCGACCACTTCCAGATCCAACATGTTCTGCGGGAGAAGAACCGCCATGCGGACCGGCTGGCCAACCTGGCCATGGACCGCGGCATGGGCAGGGCGCCGGCCGCGAGCCCGGCTGCCGGCCCAGCCCCGCCTGCGCCGTCCGCCAAAGGCGGTCATGCTTCGCGGCTTGGTGAAAGGCGGAGTGGTGCACGTCCTCGGTGGCGAGCTGCCGGACGGCATCTTCGTCAAAGTGATCCCGGAGTGATGTGAGCTACATTCAACCGTCCCTCGCAGGGACTGAATTTGCGAAGCAGCACATCCGGCGACCGAGTGGAGGGGACCTGCGGTTCGCTCTTAGCCTTACCCGGCCAGCGCGGCCTTCACCATTTCGCTGACCACCCGGCCGTCGGCCCGGAGGCCGCTGGCCTGAATCCTGGCCTGAACCGCCTTCATCACCGTGCCCATATCCTTCGGCCCGAGCTGGGCTCCCTGCGCCCGCAACTCCGCCAGGGTCGAGGTGACCAGCTGGCGCAGCTCTTCATCGCCCGCCGCCTTCGGCATGTACTCCTCGATCACCGTGATCTCCGCTGCTTCCTTTTCCGCCAGCTCCGGCCGATTGCCCTTGGTGAATTGCTCGATGGAGTCCTTGCGCTGCTTGATCAAGGTGGTCAACACCTGCACCGCCTGTGCATCGGTGACCGGCGAACGCTGGTCTATCTCCTTATTTTTCAATGCCGCCTTCACCATGCGCAGGGTGGACAAGCGCTCCACCGCCCGCTGCTTCATGGCCCCAACCATATCCTGATGAATCTTCTCAACCAGGCTCATACTCCTCCATTCCATGCCAAACGCCCATTATAGAAAGCTTTGCTCGGGCGACTTTATTACAATGGAACCATGATCCGTAAGACCCGCTTATTTACTCCCAGGCCCCACCCCGCTTCTCCCTGCAGCCCAGTTCGCCATGGCTGCAGCCGATATACACCACCGCACCCCGGAATTCCGCGCCCTGTACCTGAAGGTTCTCCGCGACCTGAAGACCTTTGTCGGGACCAAGAACGACGTCATTCTGCTCGCCTCCTCCGGTACCGGAGCGATGGAAGCATCGGTCTCCAACCTTACCTCGCCCGGAGACCGCGTGCTGGTGCTTACGGCGGGCAAGTTCGGCGAGCGCTGGGTCAGCCTGGCCAAGGCATTTGGCTGCGACGTCGATGTGGTCAGCGCGCCCTATGGCCAGACCTTCGATCTGGAAGAGGTGCGCAAGGCGCTCAAGATTGAGACCCGCGCCGTCTTCATGCAGGCCACCGAGACCTCGACCGGCGTGCGCCACGACGTTCCGGGGGTCGCGGAAGTATTGAAGCAGAGCGGCAAGGACGCGGTGCTGGTGGTGGACGCCATCACCGGCCTCGGCACCACGCACATCGATATGGATGCCTGGGGCGTCGACGTGCTCATCGGCGGATCGCAGAAGGCGGTGATGATTCCTCCCGGCCTCTCCTACCTGGCGGTCAGCGACCGTGCCTGGGATCTGATGGAGATCAGCCTCAACCCGCGCTACTACTTCGATCTGCGCAAAGAGAGAAAGAACGCGGCTAAGGGCGAATCCGCCTACACTCCCTGCGGTGGCGCTGATTGCGGCGCTGGGCGCGGCTTTCGACTATATCGCCGGTCAGGCGGACGGCGATCTGGCGGCGGGCCGCGCCAAGCTGGTGGAAAACGCCGAAAGCTGCGCCGCCATGACCCGCGCCGCGGTGGAGGCGCTGGGCCTGAAGCTCTTCGCCCCGGACGCTCCGGCTGCCGCGGTGACCGCTGTGCTGCCCCCGGCAGGCCTCGATTCCGGCGCCATCGTCAAGGAGTTGAAGAGCCGCTTCGCTGCCGTCATCACCAACGGACAAGGGCGAGATGAAGGGCCAGATCTTCCGCATCGCGCATCTGGGATTCTTCGACTACATGGACACCATTGCCCTGATCGGCGCCCTGGAACAGGTGGCCCATGCGCTCAAGCTGCCGGGTTTTGCTTTCGGGAAAGCATCTGGTGGCTGCCCAGAATGTCTTCGCTTCGCGAGCGCCCGACGAGGCCGCGCGGCGGGACCGTGCCATGGCAGGCGTCTCCCTTTCCGCACGTTAGAGCGTTAGAACCGGTCCAGCCCTACGCGATTGCTGCTGCTATCGGCGGCAGCCGTCGCGTCGCAGTGTACAAAGCCCTTAGGAGAACGATGAAGATCGTATTGGCAGAGAAAGTCTCGCCCGCCACCCTGGCTGTGTTCGAAAGCGAGGCCGGTTGGCAGATCGTGACCCACGATCAGATCAAGAACGGGCTGGCCGCCGAATTGGCGGATGCCGATGCGCTCGTGGTTCGTTCCGCAGTGCAGGTGGATGAAGCACTGCTGGAGGCGGCTCCCAAGCTGCGGGTGATCGGACGCGCCGGCGTGGGGGTCGACAACATCGACGCCGATGCGGCGACCCGCCGGGGCATCGTGGTGATGAATACGCCCGGCGCCAACGCCATCGCCGTCGCCGAGCTGACCATCGGGCTGATGCTTGCGCTGGCGCCGCCAACTGCCCCGCGCCAACACGCTGCTGCACGCCGGCAAATGGGAGAAGAAGTCGCTGCAGGGAGCCGAGCTGCGGGGCAAGCAACTGGGCATCCTCGGCCTGGGCCGCGTGGGGCTGGAGGTGGCGCGACGGGCCAAGGCCTTCGGCATGGAGCTGCTGGGCCATGATCCCTTTGTCGCGCCCGCCGTGGCCCGGGAGAATGGCGTGCGCCTCTGCTCCGTGGAGGAGTTATTCCGCGGCGCCGATTATCTGACCCTGCATGTGGGGCTTACCCCGCAAACCACGGGGATTATCAACGCCCGAACGCTGGCCACGATGAAGAAGAACGTGCGCATCGTCAACTGCGCCCGCGGCGAGCTGATCGACGATGCGGCCCTGGTGGAGGCCCTGCGCTCCGGCCAGGTGGCCGGCGCCGCGCTCGACGTCTTCAGCCAGGAGCCGTTGAAGGATTCGCCTTATTTCGGCCTGGACAACGTGATCCTGACTCCGCACATTGCCGGTTCCACGGGCGAGGCGCAGGAGGCGGTCGGGGTGCAGATTGCCCATGCAGGTGAAGGAGTATCTCAAGTTCGGGGTGGTGCAGAACGCGGTCAACCTGCCCTCCATGACCTACGAGGAGTATCAGGAGCTTTCCCCTTACATCCTGATGGCGGAGCGTCTGGGCGCATTTCTCTCCCCGCTGGCCGCGGGGAATCTGGAGAGCATCCATCTTTCCTACAGCGGGCGGCTGGCGCAGGGCAAAACCGAGCTGGTGCGCAACGCCGCCATCCAGGGCGTGCTGGCGCACTCGGAGGTTGTCAATCGCATCAATGCGCTTTCGGTGGCCGCGGAGCGCGGCATCCGGGTGCACGAAGAGAAGAAGGAAGAAGGATCGGGCGGCGCGGGAACGGTGCTTAAGCTGACCTTGCATACCGGCACCGGCGACAGCACCGCGAGCGCCACGGTGCTTCATGGCAGTTCGCCGCGGCTGCTCTGCCTGCGACGGCATCGATATCGAAGCCCCGCTGCACGGAACGCTGCTGTTCATCCGCAACCTGGACGTGCCGGGCGTGATCGGCCGTATCGGCACCATTCTGGGCGAGCATAAAATGAATATTGCGAACTTTGCCTTGGGACGGAGCCTGCGGCACAGCCCAGCACAATGCGCTCGCGGTGGTCCAGATCGATGGCCGTGTCGCGCCCTCGGTCCTGGCCGCGCTGCAGGCCACGGAGGCAATTACCGAGGTTCGCCTGATCGAGCTGGCCGATCGCCAGCCCGCACCTGCAGCCATCGAATGAAGAACCTGCAAAGTTGAAGGAGCGCACGGATGCCGCTGTACGAATACCAGTGCAAAAAGTGCGGACATCGATTTGAACTGATTCAGTCCTTTTCTGCCGAAGATGCAAAGGAATGCCCGGTCTGCCAGGGCGAAGTGGAACGGCTGATTTCCACGCCTGCCCGCGCCGCATTTCAAGGGCTCGGGTTTCTACTCCACGGACTACGCTGCCAAGCCGGCCGCTTCCGGCAAGTCGCAGGATGGCAGGAAGCTAGCTGCCTCGGACGGCAGCTCCGCTTCTTCGGATAAAGGGGTGGAAGTCGGCGGACAAGAGCTCGACAGCCGCCAAGACAGAAAGCACTCCGGCCCTGCCGCGTCCAGTTCCTCCAGCAAATCGGACTAGCGTTCTGAAATGTCTAGCTGACTAGTCTCCGATCGCTGAAACCGCAGGTAACCTATTGGTTTTTCATCCCTGCGGTATTTCTTAATCAGCATCTGATTCCAGATTGAAGCTCCACCCTCCTTGGTCACCCGCCTGTCCGGCGTGCCGTGGGACCGGAGCGAAGCGAAGTGGAGGGACCTGCAGTTCTCTTAATCAGCATCTGATTTCAGACCGAAGCTCCGCCCTTCCCTTTGTCATCCCGACCGGAGCGAAGCGAAGTGGAGGGATCTGCAGTTCTCTCAATCAGCATCTGATTTCAGACCGAAGCTCCGCCCCTCCCTTTGTCATCCCGACCGAAGCGAAGCGAAGTGGAGGGATCTGCAGTTCTCTTAATCAGCATCTGATTTCAGACCGAAGCCCCGCCCTTCCCTTTGTCATCCCGACCGAAGCGAAGCGAAGTGGAGGGACCTGCGGTTCAACGTTTTCGCTCGCAGATTTGTTCACATTCCACGCGGAAATCGCCTCTGTAAAGCGTTTTCACAAATACTGTGATCTGGTGAGAGCGGCTATGGTCAGGCGTCTTTGGCCGAACGCCTGCGTTAAATGCCTCGTCTTCCGTTACACCATTTGTGAGAACTCTCTAGCGGCTGGCGGTCGCGGGCAGAATCTCCGCTACGTCCACCCATTGCGTCGGATAGTCGCCGGTGTAGCAGGCAGTGCAGTAGCGGTTGCCTTCGCCCCCGTCGCAGGCCTTCTCCAGTCCTTCCAGCGAAAGATAGCGCAGCGAATCGGCTTCGATGTACTGCCGAATCTCCTCGACCGACGAGTTGGCGGCGATCAACTCGCTCTTGTTCGGCGTGTCCACTCCGTAATAGCAAGGCGAGATGGTCGGCGGGCAGCTGATGCGAAGATGCACTTCCCTGGCTCCCGCCGAGCGCACCATGCGCACGATCTTGCGGCTGGTGGTGCCGCGGATAATCGGAGTCGTCGATCAGGATGATGCGCTTGCCCTCGAGCAGATTGCGCACCGGGTTCAGCTTCAGCTTCACCCCAAAATCGCGCACCCGCTGCTCCGGCTCAATGAACGTGCGCCCCACGTAGTGGTTGCGGATGAGCCCGAAGTTGAAGGGGATCCCACTCTCCGCCGCGTATCCCAGGGCCGCCGTCACGCCGGAGTCGGGAACCGGCACGACCAGGTCGGCGTCGACCGGCGACTCGCGCGCCAGGCGGCGTCCCATCTGCTCCCGGCTGGCCTGCACCCAGCGGCCAAAGATCCGGCTGTCGGGCCGGGCGAAGTACACATGCTCGAAGATGCAGCTTGCCTGCCGCACGCCGGTTGCATATTGCACCGAGGTGACGCCCTCGCGGGTCACCATCACCACTTCGCCTGGCCGCACGTCGCGCTCGTACTTGGCGCGCAGCAGATCAAAGGCGCAGGTCTCCGAGGCGAAGACCACCGTGTCCGGACCATCGGGATTGCTGATGCGGCCCATGGAGAGCGGCCGGAAGCCATAGCGGATCGCGGGCGGCAAAGATGCGGTCGCGCGTCATCATGACGATGGAGAAAGCGCCCGTCACCTGGCGCAGCGAGTCGCCGATGGCCTCGATGAGCGTGTTGGCGTTGGAGTGGGCAATCAGCTGCACGATGATCTCGGAGTCGCTGGTGGTCTGGAAGTAAGCGCCCTCCCGCTCCAGCCGGGTGCGCAGCGTGCCCAGGTTCACCAGGTTGCCGTTGTGCGCGATGGCAATCAGGCCGCGGGTCGAGTCCACCCGGATGGGCTGCGCATTCAGCAGCGCCGAGTCGCCGGTGGTCGAATAGCGGGTGTGGCCGATCGCCAATTCGCCGGGCAATTTGGCCAGCACATCGTCGGTAAAAATGTCGGCCACCAGGCCCATTCCCTTGATGTTGTAAAGGTTGGTGTAATCGGCGGTGGCGATGCCCGCGGACTCCTGCCCGCGATGCTGCAGCGCATAGAGGGCGAGATATGCCTGCCGCGCCGCGTCGGGGTGGCCGTGCACCGCGACCACTCCACACTCTTCCCGCAATTTATCGAAAGGAGTCGAATCGGATTCTCGGATCCAAATGGGTCGATGGTCGTGCTCTCCATGCCCTTAGTTTCCCACCGGCAAGATCGTTGCGCAGCAGCGCTGCCAGCGCTCCTGACCAGACGTTGCGCAGGCCGGAGACCTTCTCCCGGATCAGCACCCGGCTGTCGACCGCCAGCTCAAAGAGATCAGCCACGGTTTCTCCCAGCGTTGCCACCATCAGGCCGTGGTACTGCCCAACCAGCTTTTCGACCTGCGCCACCGATTCTTTGGCGCAACTGATGATGCACTGGCTCGCCGTCTCTCCAAAAAGATCCCATTCCGCCGGCAGATCGGGCGCCTTGGAGAGATTCGCGCGCAGCGCCGATTCCATGGCGAAAGCATGCTTCCGCCAAAGCAACGGCAATGCCGCCGTCGGAGATGTCACGCGCGGAATGGATCAGGCCTCGCTGCGCAAGCTCGGCCAGGCAGCGGTGCAGGCTGGCCTCCACCTGCAGATCCAGGCTGGGCGGCGTGCCCCACAGCGCGGAGAGAACCTTTCTGGCGTACTCCGAGGAGCCAAACTCCTGCATGCGCTCCTCGAGCGGAGGAACCGATGCCGGAGCAATCAGCAGAACTGCGTCGCCGGCGCGCTGAAAATCCGCGCCCACCGCCTTGCTGACCTGATCGAGGATGCCCACAATCCCGATCACCGGGGTGGGATAGATGCCCTGGCCGCGGGTCTCGTTATACAGCGAAACATTGCCCCCGGTAATGGGCGTTCCCAGGGCCAGGCAGGCCGCGGAGATGCCGTCGATCGCCAGCGAGAGCTGGGCCATGATCTCCGGCTTTTCCGGGTTGCCGAAATTGAGGCAGTTGGTTGCCGCCACCGGCGTGGCGCCGGTGCAGGCGACCTTGCGCGCAGCCTCGGCGACGGCGTGCGAAGCTCCCAGCTTGGGGTCCAGGTAGCACCAGCGTTCATTGCCGTCGAGCGCCATGGCCAAGCCGCGGCTGGTGCCCTTGATGCGCATCACGCCGGCCTCGCCGCCCGGGCCCTGCACCGTATTGGTCTGCACCATCGACTCGTACTGCTCGTGGATCCAGCTCTTGGAACAGATATTCGAGGAGGCGAGCAGAGCGCGCAGTTCGTCCGCATAGTTGGTGGCGGAAGCGGTGGCGCCGCTCAGCGTCTCCTCGAAGAAGGTAAGCTGCTCCAGCACCTCCGCCGGCGGACTGAGGCGAACCGGGCGCCTTCCACTCCCCGACCGGCCGGTGATACAGCGGCGCATCGTCGGTGAGCGACTGGTTGGGGATATCCGCGACCAGCTGGCCATGGTGCAGAATGCGCAACCTGGGTTCGGCGATCACCTCGCCCACGATGACCGCGTCCAGACCCCACTTTTCGAAGACCCGGATGACCTCGGCTTCGCGATCCTTGTCGGCCACCAGCAGCATGCGCTCCTGGCTCTCGCTCAACATGATCTCGTAGGCGGTCATGCCCGATTCGCGCTGCGGCACGTGGTCCAGCTCGACTTCGAGCCCCACGCCGCCGCGGGCGCCCATCTCGCAGGTAGAGCAGGTGAGCCCGGCGGCGCCCATATCCTGGATGCCCACCACCGCGCCGGTGCGCATGGCCTCGATGCAGGCCTCGAGCAGCAGCTTCTCCATGAATGGGTCGCCCACCTGCACGTTGGGCCGCTTCTGCTCCGCGCCCTCCTTGAACTCTTCGCTGGCCATGGTGGCTCCGTGGATGCCGTCGCGGCCCGTCTTCGCGCCCACGTAAATCACCGGATTGCCGATGCCGGATGCCTTGGCATAAAAGATCTCGTCCCGCCGCACCAAGCCCAAGGCAAAGGCGTTGACCAGGGGATTGCCCGAATAGCAAGGCTCAAAGCGCGTCTCCCCACCCAGGTTGGGGACGCCGAAGCAATTGCCGTAGCCGGCGATGCCGCTGACCACCCCTTCCAGCAGGGAATGGTTCTTGTGGACCACGGCGGAGGCCGGAGGCGTCGTTGCCCAGCTCCTCTTCGCAGATGGGCCCGAAACGCAGCGAGTCCATGACCGCCAGCGGCCGGGCGCCCATGGTAAAGATGTCGCGCAGAATGCCGCCGACGCCGGTCGCGGCGCCCTGAAAAGGCTCGATGAAGGAGGGGTGATTGTGGGACTCGATCTTGAAGGCGCAGGCCCAGCCGTCGCCAACGTCGATAATGCCGGCATTCTCTCCCGGCCCCTGCACCACGCGCTCGCTGCGGGTCGGCAGCCGCTTGAGGTGGACGCGGGAGGACTTGTAGGAGCAGTGCTCACTCCACATGACGCTGTAGATTCCCAGCTCAGTCAGCCCGGGAGGCCGCCCCAGGGCGGCGACGATACGCTGATACTCTTCGGGTGTGATGCTGTGCTGAGCCAGAAGCTCCGGCGTCAAAGAGACTGATTCCAGGTCCACGGAGAGCGACTCAGGTTTCATGCGGGTAAGTCCATTGTCGCATGTTGCAGGAGTGTGACGGCGAGAAAGAGCCGCAGCCAGGCCGCACGCAGGTACGATCGGCTCCCGCCAAGGATGGAAAGAGAAACTGCAGATCCCTCCACTTCGGTCCCACGGCACGCGGGACAGGCGGGATGACAAAGTTTAGGTGTAATTGGCAAACACACGTTGTCCGGTGACAAATCATAAGGTCCTGAACCAACGTAAGATTTGTCATCCCGCCTGTCCCGGGTGCCGTGGGACCGAAGTGGGGGATCTGCAGTTTTTTTTCCGCTATTACGCAATTGCTCTGTCCGCTAAACTCAGCCTCGCCAGACCGCGGCCACGGCACGCACGTGTTCCGGCCCGGTGCGGCAACAGCCCCCGATCCATTGCGCGCCGGCGCCCCGCCAACGCCGCGCCAGTTCGCCAAACTCCTGTATCTGCCCGTCGCCTTGCCAGCAGCGATGCACCGCATCCCACTGCTCGCCGGAGTTGGGATAGACGATGATGGGCTTGCTCGTGACCTGTGCCAGCTCGCCGATGAGGCTGCCGATCAGCTCGGGAGCGGTGCAATTGACGCCGATCCCGATGACCTGGGGCTGCTTGTCAAGCAATTCCGCGCACGCTCGCAAGCGTCTCTCCGTGGGAAACGTGCGATTCCATCCCGGCAGGTGAAGCTGAGGTACGCCGCCACGTCCGGATAGCGGTTGGAGCGCGGCGAGGATGGCCCGGGCTTCTTCGAGCGAGGGAATGCTTTCAAAGGCCAGGAAGTCGGCATTGGTTTCGGCGAGCACCGCGATCCGCCGGCTGTGGAACCCCACCAGGTCATCGAAGGAGCAGTCGTAGTTGCCGTGATACTCCGCTCCGTTGTGCAGCATCGCGCCGTAGGGTCCGAGCGAAGCCGCGATCCAGATCCTGCGCGGTGAGCCGGCCTGGTACTCGCTCCTGACCTTCTCGGCGATGGCCACGGAGGCGCGCAGCGCATTGGCAGCGGCATTGGCGGCGTCCTGAGGATCGCGGCCGATCTGCTGAAAGCCCTCTGCGGAGACCTGGTAGCTGGCGGTCAGCAGGCAATCGGCGCCGGCTTCGAGATAGTCGCGATGCACGGCGGCGATGGCCTCGGGCGAGCTTTCCAGCACGTGTGCCGACCACAGCGGGTCCGGCCAGGTCGAAGCCTCTGCGCTCGAGCTCGGTGGCCATGCCTCCATCGAGCACGTGCAAGCCGCTGAGGTCGAGTTGCTGCACTGGTTTCATCGGTGGCGAGCTCGGACCTCTTCACCGCAGTGTAACGCTCAGCTTTCGGTCCATGGACCAGGGGTCGGTCGCCGTGCATCTTCTGATACACTCTGATGTAGTTCGCGGGCGTTTACAAAGGGCTCAGCCAGGAACCTTTCGGCCCGTAAACATCCTTCCAACCGCAAGTTCGGGGAGTGGCTCAGCCTGGTAGAGCACCTGGTTCGGGACCAGGGGGTCGGAGGTTCGAATCCTCTCTCCCCGACCATTTCTAGCTAAGACTCTAGGCATCCTTAATGCCATTTCTATCGGTCCTTCAACCCTGATTGAGCGTTTATTATAGCCGCGGTCGGCTGTCATGTGGAGCTTGAAGATGAAAGAGCGGCCCTGTAAATGATCAACGACCACGTTTTCAGCCGGGCAGCTAGACAGAAAGTGCCGCCTCCCGTTAAGCGTGCTATTGATAGGCCATCCTTAGCCTGTCCATGCTCGCCACCACGGACCTGGATTCCATGTTTCAACTCCTCCATGCCAGGACCAAGTTCCCATATCGTTTGAGGAATAGCTATACGTTCCATCATTGCACCGAGCACTTGGCGGGTCGGCAATATCATGGACGATCCCGCCTGACACAAATGCAAAAAGGCCGCCTGCAGTGAATCTCAACAAAATTGCGTATGACTTTCCTGTAAATCGGGCATACATAAACCACAGGACCGTGAAAACAAACAAGAAAGCCGCATAAAATCCGAGCGGTCGAAACAGAAATTCGAGAATCGCAAATACTGCGAGAGGTTTTAGATGAAGCTTGGAAACGATTTCATCGCGCAACTTTCTCGTCGATGCCGACCTGTTCTCGTCAAGAACCTTTTGTCTGTAGTTTTCACCTTCTTGTTCAACCCGAATTAGTGCCCCGCAGGATGAGCAATTAAACGACTCTGTTTCATAAACCTCATAGCGTTCAGCGCACTGCCGATTTGGACAGATGAGATCAGTTTTCTTCATGCCAATACTTAACATCCGATGATCGAAATTGATCAGGCCAGGAACCACAAAGTCTGTGATGGCGCGGGGACGTGACGGCGCGTTGCTACTTTGCTAAACTGCCCGCTGCTCCTCACCACGATTTCAGGCGGCCCCGAAACACAGACACGCGACCCAGTGCGCGGCAATTCCCCCACGTCCATCCTGTCATTTCCCCACACCAAGATCGGGAACACCTGATGTGGATATGCGGCATTCAAGTCGATGAAGGGCGGCTTGCCGCGCGGCTTCGGGAGCGTCCCTATCGTGCCGCCAAAGCATCTACCCGGCGGACCTTCTGGAACTGAACTAGGGTCGCGCCATCGCAGGTCATCTGCCAAATCTCGCCGGTGTCCCGATTCAACAGCAGCGTGTGTGCTTCCTTCCCGTGCTCTGTCTGGTGTACGGCGGTCTGCACTACTTCGTAGCCCAGGGCCGTTGTAGGCGGAGTGTTAGGCGTGTCGCCCAGGAAGTAGACGCCGGCCTGTCTGTTTTCGGGCCGGCTGTAAAACACGGCGCCGAAAAGAGTCACAGCAGAAAACAGGGTCGCTACCGCAAAGCACCAAATGAGGACCCGATGATACAACTTGATCTGATCTTTGGCTTCGATCAGTCCTGCTGCCGCGTCGTCGCGTTCTTTCTGAGCGAGAGCCGTGTCCGCCGCTCGGGCCTCTTGATTGCTAGCCCGGTTCAGCCAGTAGTACTGGAAGACACCCAGGATCGTAATCATCAGGAAAGTAAGAATCGCGGCGAAAAAGAGACACTTGACCCAGAACGGCAGCAGCAGGACTTTTTCATACTGGGTAAACGACCCGGCGACAATCGCGCCGGCAATTGAGACCAGCCATTTGGCGCCGTCGCGGTAAAGGGAATGAGTGTCCGTGTTACCCGCGCTCCCCATCGGTCGTTTCCTCCTCTCTTAATCGGGGGGACGAGGAATTTTCAGGCAATCCAGGTTCGCAAGATCGCCGACACGAATGGTGTTCGATCCTGAGGCTGCGGCCTGAGTCTCGAGATATTTCACAAACTGGCCCGAATGCTCCCCCCAGTGCAGAAAAAGGTGCTCCGCCCGCTTGGCACTAGTCGCTTCAACCATCTGGGCGCCGAGACTCCGGATTATAAAAAGAAACGCGTCTGGTGCAATCTTGATTCGCCCTGTAAGAAGGTCGGGCACAAGCGCGCCTAAGGGGCGAATGGCTATCAAGAGGAGCCCGACAAGACCGGATGGGTCGTTGGTGTACTGGCTTGCCATCATCTGAGCCTTTCCCCAGAGAAATGTTCCAGCAAGGAGCCCGTAGCCTTTGGTCCCCGGTGGTTCAGCGCGGACCTTCCTTGGACTATCGGAAATATACTCCAAACTTCGGCGAATGTGCTGCCCCGCACGGACAGCGCAAGGATGAGCAGGGACGCGAAGTCACCAAAGGAATCCGTCACTACGCATCTCTTGCCACAGCAAGGGCGACAATTCTTTGTTCCCTACTGGGGGCGAAGGACCGCGCTTGTTCGGAATAGCCTGAAAGCCGTTGGTACTCTTCCTGCCGTCTCTGAATCTCTGCTTCAGGGACAGAGAGCACACGTCTATAAGGCCAGCGAACATGTCTTATTCCGCTTAGGCCGGCGACTTTCCGCACCTCACCGACATTTTGAAAAGCAGAAAAGCAGGACAGACGGAGAGTGTGTCGGGAATAGATTTTTCACTGTTTAGAATCAACAACCTACAAAATCTGTTGTTTTAAGTAGGTTATTGATAATAAGGCACTTATACAATTACACATTCTTATTCCCGACACACTGTCCGTCTGTCCTGTTTTTCCCACCGGATTTAATACTCCTGATAGCAATTTTCGGTCGTTTCTGGCGAAGATCGGACATGGAAAATGAAGCAATAAAAACCGGGTAACAACGCATTTTTGAATTACTTAATCACGTTTTTTTTGCGACTGATACCCGGTGCCGGTCGCGTTCGTCGCCGCCCAGTCGTGGTCCTGGATTTCCTGGGTCCAGGTTGCGCCAAATCTTCTTCATGTTTCTAATTGTGCTCCCATGAAAAAGCCCACAAAAGAATGTGCGTTTTGTTCCCATTCTGGAAACCTCTCGCTAGAGCACATTACAAGCGAATGGATGAATACGCTTTTCCCTGGCGAGAACATTCATCAACGTGAGGCCAGAGGGAAAAGAGCGCAGTGGACAACTCACGATGAGATCGACTGGAAAGCCAGGGTCGTATGTGAAACCTGTAACACCGGATGGATGAGCAATATAGAGAGCAAGCATGCGAAGCCGGTATTAACTCCACTCATCACGGGCCACAATGTTAGAACAGAAATCACGCAGGAAATTGCTCGGTCAATAGCTCTTTGGGTATTCAAGACTGCGATAGTGCTAGACCACGCGCATCACCGCGCAAATCCGTGGTTTCCCGATTATGTAAGGGAACAATTGCGAGTGGAGCAAAAGATGCCTTCCACGGTAAAGATGTGGATATGCGGGGTCCGTGGAGGGCGCAGGCACATCAATTTACGCGCCGCGTATGGAGCCATGAATCTCTCCCCCACCTATCCTGTTTACTCGTACATAGTTACGGGAGGAATCGGGAACTTTGCCTTTCAGTTTTGCAGCATCAAGCAAAAACGGAACATAGAGTTGTTCCCCCTCCCAGAATTCGACGACATCGCAATCCCCATTTGGCCGGGAATCTACTCCGGGATCACATGGCCCTTTACCTCTAATTTGGCTGGGGAAAATGACCTCACAAGGTTCTCGGACAGATGGAGCAGTATTGCCCACATCCCTCCTCTCGTCGAATAGCTGCTGCCCTGTCACGGTGGACATAGGATTGCATCCCCTCTGGGTCTTGACCATTCCACCGGCTTGAATCGAAGAGTCAAAATGGCGTTCGGAGTGGCAATTTTCCTGGCCCTGACCTGGGGAATCTGGCAAGCCCAGCCTATGCTGGGCAGAATACCAGGGCAAAAATTTCTACCTGAGGGAAAAACAGGACAGACCGGAAATGACCCTAATGGAGATGCAGCTGTTTGGTTTTTGCTTCAATGCTTTTCCTTTAGGGTCATTTCCGGTCTGTCCTGCTTTTCCCTTTCATTGATCCTCCTATGGGCGTCTCTTATAGCATGTCTCGGGTAACCACCACGGCGGGGGATGATTTCCGACCCGGGCGGCGACGATGACGACGAGTCGGACGACCCGGCCTTGCTCGAAAGCGAATCAGGCGACGAGTACCGCGAAATGTCCATGATGCTCGAGGAGTTGAAGAGTTTGGCCGCAGCGGCCGAGGAGCTGGCTAGCGCCTAAAGATTCTGCGGCATAGAGCGCGGGGACTTCCCGCGACGAGCCTTTAATTCCCTTTGGCTTGGATTGAACACTGGCGTGAATATAACCATGTGCCGTGAAGCGCTGCGTAGGCGCCCTGCTCGCCGCGGGCACGCGACGGGGAGCAAGTACTAGGAGTCGCTTAAAACGACAATTGCTCCGGAGGAGTCTCGAAATTCGAGCGGGACGAGTGACTCAGCCTTCGCACCATTATAATTGGTCGCGACACCGAGGGCTCCGGATGGAGTTTGAGCAGGCCAAATTAGAGATGGAAAAGCTCGTTGGCTGGGCGGAAGTGAACGCCACGGGTCTCAAGCGGAACGAGGCGGATACACGGCTACACCTCATCGACCAACTGCTCTTTGATTGTCTCGCCTGGCGACGCGAGGACTTGCATGCCGAAGAAGCCTTTGAGGGGACCTACACCGACTATTCTTTCTTGAATCCGCGGCGTTTTGTACTCGAGGCCAAGCGGGAAGGCGTTTATTTTGAGCTGCCTGCCGGTTTCACCAAACAATCCTGCAAAATCCAGACACTCACGGAAGGTGACAAAGCAATCGACGCAGCTGTGAGGCAGGCGATGCGTTACTGCCAAGAACGAAGTATCCCGTTGGGGGCGGTGTGTAACGGGCATCAGCTTATCGCATTCCTTGGTAGTCGCCCGGACGGCGTCCCGCCAATGCAGGGCAATTGTCTGGTCTTCTATTCGCTAAGTGATACGCTGACGCATTTCCGCGTGCTTTGGGACAATATCTCGCGACCCGGAATCATCGCATATACATTGCACTCAACATTGAAAGGCGAAGGAGTTCATCCACCTCCCGAGAAACTTGCCTCACGAATCCCCGGTTATCCGGTCTTTAAGAACCGCAATCAGTTCCAAACCGAGCTAAAAATACTTGGTGAGCTATTCATCGAGGATGTAGTGCGTGCTCCGCAGCTGGAACGGAGCTTTTTGGAAGAGTGCTACTCACAGAGTGGCGCTTTATCGCAATATGCTTCCATCAGCAAACAGATACTTCAGGCGCGCTATTCGACACTTTTCGAGCGAGAGCTTGCAGGCCCCTCTCTAGAAGCAGTTACAACGAAAGATGGTCTTTCGGACCATTTTGTCGACGATGTTCTCGCAGCAAGTCTCAAGCGTCGCGCGATCGTCCTGCTAGGAGACGTGGGCGTTGGCAAAAGCATATTTATCCGTCACCTCATCACAATTTCTGCCGATGACATTTTTGATCATGCGTTACCCCTGTACATCGATTTCGGTAAGCAGCCAGCTCTGGCGGAAAATCTGGAATCTTTTGTACTAAAGACCTGCGCGGCACAGCTGGAGAAGGAATACGGAATCGATATCGAGGAAAACGGATTCGTCCGTGGTGTCTACCACGGTGATCTGATTCGCTTCAAGAAAGGCATATGGGGAGGACTAGCTACCGCTAACCCAACAGCATATTCCGAAAAGGAAGTGGAATTCCTCGCCACTAATCTGGCGGATCGCGCCGCACACCTGCGTGCTTGCCTGACGCACATTTCAAAAGCACACAAGCGGCAAATCGTAATTTTCCTAGATAACGTGGATCAACGGCCGGTCGATTTCCAGGATCGCGTTTTTCTGATCGGTCAGAGTTTTGCGGAGACGTGGCCGGCAACCGTTTTCATTTCACTCCGCCCGGAGACCTTCAACAGTTCAAGGACGAAGGGGTCTCTGGCGGCCTATCAGCCGCGCGTTTTCACTATATCCCCACCCCGAGTCGACCAGGTCATCAAGCTGAGGCTTCGCTTCGTGCTCAACTACCTCCAGGATACGGGTCAACTTACGAGCCTTGGGCCCGCCTTGTCCTTGCGATCAGACTCACTAGTTCGATACATAGAGGTATTGCTGGAATCCTTCAAAAAGAGCCGCCAGCTAGTCCAGTTCATTGATGAACTCAGCGGCGGAAACACCAGGCGCGCGCTTGATTTCTTGCTAACCTTCATTGGCAGTGGCCACGTCAACGCGGAAAAGTTTCTCAGTATTGCGAATGTGCAAGGCTACTACACCTTTTCCATCCACGAGTTTATGCGCGCCGTGATCTACGGCGACTTCGAGCATTACGATCCTGCAGCTAGCCCTGTCGCAAACATATTTGACATCTCCTCGCCAGACGGACGGGAACATTTTCTTTTACCAAACATCCTCGCGTTTGTGGATAGAACGGGAAGATCTGAACAAGAGGGATTTGTGGAGTCCGAACGCGTCCATGAATTTTGCCAAGTTTTAGGCTACTTCCCGTCTCAAATCGAGTACGCGCTGCGAAGAGCGGTGGCAGCTCATCTTCTCGACGCGAGTCCACTTTATTCCGAAGAACCCCCTGTGGCGTTTCGTATCACCACCGCCGGATCATACAGTTATCGTGAATTGCCGACTTCGTTTGCATATCTAGACGCGATGACTGTCGATACACCTATCGTCGACAGGGATGTCCGCGCAGGCATAATCGACGCTCGCGGCGTTGACGATCGCCTGGAGCGGGGCGAGCTGTTCCGAGAGTATTTAGACCAGCAGCATCAAGCATTGAATGGAAAGCCAATCGCTTTTGACTGGCCAACCGCCGATAAATCTCTCCAGCAAGAAATCGCGCTGATTCGTCAGCGGATCGCTTCTCCGTGACGGAGGTCTGGTGCTGCGACAAATCCGGTGAGCGGTGACCTGGCGATGGAGAATCCGGGTGATTCTCGAAGAACAAACGACGAGGAATAATGCCGGGGTAACGGGTTACGCTGGAGAGCCAATCGAGTGACTCCTGAGAGCAAATTCCGGCCCGCCCAACGATCGCTTGTGTGCTGATCAGCATCAAGAGAATAAGACCTGTAACCGCTAAAGATCAGCAAGTGACCTGAAATCATGGCAAGTGGACACCCAGTCGATTAACCTTATGAGGGTGGATCAGCTGAGCATTCTTCGCAAAAGATCCCCGGATGGGGGGTTGACGCGGGAATGCAAGGCATTGATCCTAAAACTGTTCAGTCTGGTATTGCATCGGTCTGGCGATGCCTGTACGATTCGACGACTTTGAATTGAACGCGATGTTTTGTGCTTAAGGAGCCCTCTCTGATGGCAGAACGCCGGAAAATTCAGTTTCAGGGCCAGACCGTTTGGGGCGAGGTAGTTGACTTCGAGGTTGAGAAGGAACCGTGGAATGTTTATGTGCTTCATGACGGAACGACGCTGAAGCTGAAGGCGGTGGCGTCGGAGATCATTCGGCTTGACATGTTCACCCCGACGGGGGACCCGGTTTACCTTGTGAACGCAGCCCAAGTCCTGGCGGCCGCTATACCTGACAGACTAAAGAAGCACGAATAGGTGATTCTCGTGACAACGTATTGTTATCCCGAAGCTGAACACGTCGTGCGGCCAAATCTCGCGAAACCGGAACAGAATCGAATACTTGTTCGCGTATCCGCAGGTCCAGAATCCAGCGAGACCCCTGCTGAAACTGATGGACACACTGTCGCATCTTCGGACCTAAGAGCAATCGGGCCCACGACAATGAAGAGCGTACATATGGGCCTGAGTACCTACATCGCCGAGGAATTCTCAAAGCACCCCGAAGTTCTGGCAGTTCTTGCCGGTTCGAGCGCGCACGTAATGCATGTCTGGCTAATCGTCCGTGAGTCGACCAGACAACCAGATCGGCGCTGTACGCGGTGCAGGGGAGGCTCATCGAGAACTTTCCTGAAGAAGAGTTCGATTTTTACGTCGTCGAACAACTTGAGGGGCACGGCATCGAGCAGATGGTCTCTGGTATCCCGGTCGTGTTTAGTAGAAACGTGTGACGCATCGTGCCAATACTGTCTAAGCATTTAAAGGTCGCTTCAGACAATGAGGACTGGCTCGCTACCATTGATTTGTCCATCTCTATAAACCGAGGCTGGGCCGCTACTGCAGCCTTCTACGCCGCTCTGCACTATGTCGAGGCCTTCCTGAGTACTCAGAGCGTTCACTCGCCGGATCATCGAACGCGGGATAGTACGCTCTTCAAATTCGGGCCTACCAAAGCCATAGCCGATTCTTACTCAGAACTAAAAAACGCCAGCGTCAACTCGAGGTATTTTGGAAAATATCCTACGGCGAAAGAGTTCGATGAAGACTTGCGTCCAAGCCTCGACGCAATAAAGGTTCGGTTGTCGAGTCATTTCCCTAAGTGATTCTTGGATTCATCTCGAATGGGTTAAATCCTGGGGATAGACCGACGATGAGAAGAATGAGGCCGTCAGGCAGAGCGCGCTCAAGGTGCTATGAAGCAGTCAGCGCTTTCGGCTAAGGCCCCGGCTTGACCGTTTCTGGTATCAGGTTCGACCGTTGGGTCTGATCGCTTAGTCCTCCCGCGCTGATCCATTTAACCGCATCTTCGATGACGGCGTGGGCGGGATGATGACCTCTGCCGCCCAAAGGGATACCGTAATAGGTGCTGTAAAGCCCCTTCTGTTGAAAGGTCTGAAGAACTTTAAATTTCCCATCACTTTGGGGTCGTTCTACGAAGAGTGAATATATACCGTAGTCTACCGAATAGGGCACGTGATCGTAGCTGGTAGTCGTTGTCTCTTGCGTGCCGCTGATTCGCGAGGTATTTCCATCCTGGTCGGTAACGGTAGCCTGAACAGGACCGGATTCCGTCGAGGTATTGGCTACCGTTCGTGTCCCATGGTAAGTGTCCGGAGTTATGGAAATATAGAGAACAACGTAGGGCTTCTGGGGTGGCGCAACATAGCAGATGCCCGGATACTGCTTCGCCAGCTTACTATTCGCCCACTCGGCATCTTTGGGGAGAAGACCCTGCTTGACATTTTTTAGTGCATCCTCAGTTATCACCGTAAACGTTACGACGCACCCAGATGTTTGCGTGCTGGTTATTATCTTTTGGGCAAAGGCGGAATAGGACAGCAAAAATACAAGGCCCAAGCCTATCATGGCTCACCTCGGGGAGCGATGATAGCACGGGTGAAGGGCGCCGGGTTTCATGGACCGCGTCTTTACGCTCGGCAACTTTGGCATGGTGGTAAATCTGAACCCGAGCATCGAAGCTATCTTTCAAGACGTTTCTTAAAGTCTTCAACGCATTTCTTAGCGGAGAGATCACGCAAGAGCAACCCGTAAACGCCGGGTGCCTTGGTGTTCTCTCGGTAGTTTCGAAGGCTGGGTCTTCGTCGCCTTTTATCGTGACCTCCATGCGGATAGCAGGGCCATTGTCATCCGGATCATCAATGGAGCCTCGAGAGAAGACGGCGATCAAGTCCACCTCTTTGTCCTCTACTACCTTGAACCTGCCCGCTTCTTCAAACTCGTTATAGGCCGAATCAAGAATCGCTTGCTTACCTGTCTTGTTCACCAGATGGAGTGTCTTAGCGTGTACCAGGGCATCTGGGAGCGGCGCACGCTTACTCTTGGCGTATACGCACACTGAACACAGCAAGACTAGAAGGAGGACCTTCATTTGATTTACCTCGGAAACGGGATCCTAGAATGCAAAGATGAAACGAACCTGAAGCGAACATGAAATCGCCTCTGGGTTGTGGATAACCATCTCCGGCGTGTCACGGGAGGCTGCGTTACGGCAAGGGTGTTCCAAAAAGCCCCCTGCAAGCCAACCTACAAACGCCTCATCCCTTGGGGTGAGCAAATGGTAAGGCGGAACGTCCCAGAACCAGGTGAAATTTTCGGTGACAGACGGAGTGGCACTTAGGATTCGGTGACAGACGAACTAATCCCCATCGTTTCGCGCTCAGGATCGGATGGAATTTACGTGGACACAACAGCTCCTGCGAGCTTTGCTTCGCGCATTTGCGTGCCCTGACCGCCAGGTCTCCAATCAACCAAAAGTAACCTCCGAAACGATAACCGCCGACTCAAGAAAAGAGTCTCGGCGGCCAAATCCGGTTCCGCAGCGCGTATATCCTGTTAGGAGACGATTTCGGCAGCCGGCGGACTCTCGCGTCACCGCTCGCTGGCCGGCAGTTGCCGGTAGTTTCGGCCTAAGCGCGAGCGAAGGACAGTTTTACCGCTGTCCGGTGTCACACCCGATCCCTGTCACAAATAAGGCAATCCAAGCATCCCGCCGCGGCGGGATTTTTTTATGCATCCCACCGCTGCTTCCCCGCGCAGTGGAAACCTCTGCCCATAGCTTCTCTCAAATTCCAACAGGAGCCACCTATGCCCAAAAATAAAGTCAGCGACCCCATCACCGATCAGGAAATAGCCTTTGCCCGCCTGGTCCTCTCTGGCGCCATGACCGACCGTCATGCCGCCGAAGCTGTCGGCCTCAACCCCGACTCCGCCGCCTACACCAAATCCAAGCCCCGTGTCCGCGCCTACATGCTCGAGCACCGCGCCGCCGTGCAGCAACAGCTCGTCCAGCAAGAGGCCGACGGACTGCGCCGCCTGAACCTGGACCGCGAACAAGTACTGGCCCGCCTCTGGGAAATCGCCAACCTCAGCCCCGAAATGACCCGAGGCAGCATTACCGGCCAGGTCAAGGCCCTCTCCATGATCGTGGCCATGCAAAACTTCATCCCCGACCGTCGCGCCGTCTCCTCGGAGAAGAAATCCGCCCCTGCGCCCACCCACCCGCAAATCTATCCCGCCGCTTGGCTTCGCCCCGCAGCAGGCCACAACCATCGACCCGCAGCCAGGCCCTGCCCCTGCCCAGCAAGAAGCAAGAAGATTCGCCCGGCGTCCCCGAGCCCAAGCTCGCTCCCGCCTCGGTGGGAGATCCGCCTCCGGACCCCAGCCCCAGCCAGTCCACCTTCGCCAACCGCTTTACCCCCTCGGAAGCACCGCCAGCCTTATGTCCCCCTGTTCACTTCTGTTCCAGACCTGAGAGTTTCTTTCTCTATAAAAAAGAACCCATTTAACCCCTTCGTCCGCCCCCGCTGAGCTGCCAATCCTAAAAAGGACCCAAAAATATCGAATTTTACAAATGGCCGAACAGGCTGCCGAAGCACTCTCTGCAGGAAGGGCACGGCTTCAGCGTGCAGCGATGCTAGCTGCCATTCTTGCGGGTGTAAGTCCCGCCGGTGGAAATTACCCAGTTGCCACCGTAGCGATAACCGGCGACGGAGCGGGTGACCAAACCGTCGAAAGCCCGGTAGCAAAAATCCTCGACGGCTGGATGCAAACCCGGTCAGATCCGTCAGGAGGGTGAACAAATTCAGCAGGTTGTAGTGCGAGCGAACCGTAGCGAAGCTCCGAAAAGTGCCCCCCGCGTGAAACGGATTTGCGGGAAGGATGGGAGTGCCGAGTCTGTAATGAAGGGACGAAGGCCAGCGTTGGCGGTGAAGGAACTAGGTGCATACAACGGTTTTCCGAGGATCTCTTCATGTCGACCACCTCATCAGCCCGTCCTGGTCTCCGCGCGCACGTTGACTCAACGAGACTATCCTTTCAGGACCTCGTAACCCGGGTGACCGCGATTATTGGTCGCAAACTTACAGCCTATATTGCAGGAGTGGATGTGCGTACCGTCGACCGCTGGGTGAAGGGGTCGAACCCCTACGGGGATGGAGAGGCCCGTTTGCGCTTTACATACCAGGTGATCGTTCCACTGGCTGATCACGATAAGCCGGCCGTTGTACAGTCGTGGCTTACGGGTCTTAACCCCGAGCTAAAGGACCGGACGCCAATTCGACTCCTTCGAGAACAGGATCTGGAGGTTGTTGGACCTGAGTTGCTAGGAGCAGTGCGTGCCTTTATTGCTGGAGGCTAGCTCCATTGTTGGACACACGAACTCCCACGGGTCCGCTATATCGGATTGCATGGGGCACGGAACCCTGGGAGTACTCGGATTGGAAGAGAGCGGGCACAGATTCATCCTCCCTAGCGCACAGGTTCGGCAATGTTGCTATCTCTAATGCCGCATCCGATGATGGACTGAAATCAATCGGCAAAAGAATCTTCGTGGGGATAGAACGGGAAGCAGGTGCTTGGGGCATGATGATCTCCTCGTCCAACCACGAAGTGGCTCGAATATCATTTTCGCTTCCCTGGAAATACTGTGCTCTTTTAGACATTCCGGCTTTCGTCTTGTTCAGGAGGAGGATCGCGCCCCGGGAGTATTATCCCGTGAGCGGAATTCTGGGCAGAAGGACTCTTGGCTTCGCTGTTCGTCAGCCGTGGTTGAACTCAAGCATTTCGCCTACATCCCCGAGTGCAGGCATTGGCAGCAATAGCCACCTATCGTAGGTCGAGAAGCCGATTATGTAGAAACCGGAGCATAGACACAGTACCCTCGGGGCGGTGCAGGGAACTCCGCACTTCCTTCGCCGTCGGTCGTACGCTCATCGGGATGAGCCGTGTCATGGCCATCCCAGGCTACGGGCATGAACTTCTGGTTTATCCACTTCGTCTTCACCGAGGTGCCGCTCCACTGATTTCCAAGATTGTTCAGCACATAGACCAGCCCACTCTGCCCTTCTGTTCCATGGCGCTGCATGATGTACAGATCAGGATCGGCATGCAGGATGGAGGACTCCCCACCCGCGTAACGATGATGCGCGTCGATCAACGCGTCGATTCCATTCGGCGTGCGAGGCCGGGCGAGATTGCAATTGAAGTAATCCCACCAGAAGATGCAGGGATATCCATCCCCGGTCAGGATAAAGGAATAGCCAAGCATCTTGTCGTTCACGACTTCATTGCCGCCCATGTCGTGATTTTCCGTAAAGGTAACGGCATTGAATGGGCCGCCCGGCGGAAACAGATTCACCATCGGTCAGCTTGCGCAGATCGTAGCCCGGCGTGTCGCAAACATCCTTGAGCTTGTACCTCAAGGGAAAGTCGAATGCTGCGATCTGATCATCGGTTACCGCACGCACTTGATCAAGCCAACCGTCGATAGCCTCGGGTCCCGACCAATACTCTCCCACTACAAAGGGAGCGAACTCGCGGCCATCTTTCTTCCGGTACTGATACTTCGCCAGCAATCCGATCATCCACGCTCCGAAACCCTTCACAAAGTCGAACCTGAAACCGTCGAAATCAAGCTCCTCGATGGCCAAACGCGAGTACTCGAACATCGCCTCATACACGCGAGGATTGCGATGACATAGGTGCGGAAATCCCGCGAACTTTTCGCCCTCGATCATGACGCGTTCATACCGGCTGGGATGGAAACAGTTCCAGTCGCGCGGAAATTTCCCGCTCTTCGGATTGAACTTCGTCCATCGCTTCTTGCCGTCCAGCGGGTTCGTTTCTTCCTCATCCCCGCCCGAGTTATGGTTGATCACCATATCGGCGATCGCACCCATGTTGTGCTGGCGCATCAATTGGATCAGCTTTTCAAGTTCGGCGCGATTGCCGTACGCGGTCTTCACGGAACCCTTCTGATCAAAGTCCCCTAGATCGAAATAGTCGTAAGGATCATAGCCATTCGAAGTAGGGTTTGCGGCCTTGCTGAAAGGCGGCAGCCAAAGGGAATTAATTCCCGAAGCGGCCAGTTGAGGCACCTTCTCCGCGACGAAGTTCCACCAGTCCCCGAGCTTGTTTTCTTTAGTCGGCGCATCCCAGTAAAACGCCTGCATCATGACAGCCATTCGCAGTCGCTCCCCTTCAATCGTTGTCTCTCAATCTTCGCCATCGCGAGGCTTATAGATGCTGACGGCGGCATTGCCGCCCCTCGTCATCGCGAGGTTCGGAACTAGTATCGGGCACCAAAGGTGCGAAAGCTGTGCAGTTTTGCTCAAGAATGCTTGCGCGAACTGTGAAATTGCTTTAGCGCCCCGAAAAGGACGTCTTAGCCCATTGTCGTCAAACTAAGAAGCCATGTAAATTCTCTTATGAACGATAAAGCACGAAACTACGGAACACCATAGGTCGAGAGCGCTCAAGGGCTCAACTACCCTCGGCTGGACGGATTCGGGCGCACAATCGCGAAGCGGCAAGTGTGAGCAAAACTGAACAGTATGGAGGTTAGTGCAGTGGAATACTCTCCCTTAGGCAATTACGGGATGTTTTGGGGGTATGCGGTGCTCGATGTAAAAGCAAAACCTCCTCGCGCAGGTACTGACCGGAAGATCCTAACTACGCGCGTCGCGGAGTGTGTTGGCAGGCCCTTCCAGGCTATCTTGTTAGGGCAGGATCGCTGCACGGAACCCACGACGGATCCAGGAAGGCGAATTGGATAGGGCAGCGCACGCAGGAGTGCCGGCAAGAATGCAGGAAAGAAGTAGATACACGAGACAAGAGAGAATCAGCGCACGCTGATTGAAATTCTCTGCAGATCTCCAGAAAAGCTTAAGGAGAACATGATATGCCACTCGTCCAGGTTGTCATTACATTAATCGTGGTAGGGGTTTTGTTGTGGCTGGTGAACCGCTTTATTCCAATGCAGTCGACTATCAAATCTATCCTGAATGCAGTCGTCGTTATCGTTGTTGTGCTGTGGATCCTCAACATTTTCGGGCTGTTTCACTACTTTTCGCGGATTCATATAGGACGATGATTACAGATAGTGATCGGGATGTCTTGTTCCAGAGCAGTGAACACTCAAGCGCATAGCGAGATACCCGAAAAACCTATTGCCTTCAAATCATCTTCTGATGCATCGCGTAAGACGTTCGCATCAATCTATACCTATCCGATAAATGGGGTTATAAGTTGGTACCTTTCGAAAAGCCTGCTCGGCTGCGGTCCACGGTCTTGGGTTGGAAGGGCAGGACTTTCAGCTTTGTCGGCAGGTCTGTTTCTTTGAGGCGGTAACCTTTTAGCACCGCAAGCGATCGGATTCTCGACCGCTCTTTGGTCATTACGGTTATCTTCATTTTCGCACCCGCACGGTAAAAGCCTAACATTGCCAGAATAGAACAGCGCCTCCGCCCTCTGGAAATCCTCCAGCCCGCAATCAAAGAGTTGAGCGTGTTGCCGAAAAGCTCGGGGAGTCAATCGTCGTCTGTGCGATCGTTAGCGCATTCATTTTTTTTGGCCAGACCAGCTGGCCCAATATCCAGATGCCGTAGTAATTTAGATCAAACTCGTACCAAGCTAGACCATGGGGCCGAAACGGGGTGTGCATGTTCGGAATCTCGTACCGTAGGGGGCGCTCCGGATGAAAATTGTTTCACATTGACACGAACGTGGGATGGTAAACCCAGAGATAGGGAGCTAGAATGAAGTGTTAGTCAAAGAGCTGCCAGGTTCTGCCGAATGATCCTCAAGGACACCTACGAACTGCCGCAAATCCACGACAACTGGGAAGCCATTTATCGTGACAATCCGATTGGAGATCGACTTAACGACCGAGTGCTCTCAGATGCGCTGAAGACATTGGAAGTTCCCAATAACTCGTTTTTTCTTGACGCTGGATGTGGGGTGGGTGACCACGCTATCCGCCTCTGCCGTTTCGGCCTTCGGGGAGTTGGAATCGATATTTCCGAGACAATCCTTCAGCGGGCTCAGGAGCGAGCCAAGAAGGCTGGAGTAGGGAGTGAACACCTTACATTCCGTAACGGCTGCCTGGATGCATTGCCATTTGCCGACGGCAGTTTTGATCTGGTTCACTGTCGTGGCGTCCTGATGCACATCCCTGAGTGGCAGGTTGCGCTAAAGGAGTTGTGCCGCGTCGTCAAACCAGGAGGCTCGCTGATCGTCTTCGAGAACAATTCTCGCTCAGTCGAAATAAAGTTGGTCAAGCTTCTCCGCCTGGTCCGCAAGAGCCAATATAAAACCAAGATTACTTACGGAGGAATCGAGGATTGGTCGACTCAGTACGGCCAGCCTTATGTGGGCAGAGTAGCCAACCACAAGTCGCTTCAGGCAGAGATGGAGACGCACGGACTTAAGCTGATTGGCAAACGAGCCGTCACCATCATCGACATTGGAAGAGTCCCGGCGAGCGTAAGGAATCATCTTATTCAATTGAACGGACTGTACTATCGCTCCCGGCTTCCGGTGTCTTTTGGTATGGGAACGATATTCATGGCGCGCAAAACTAGTTAGATTACTGAGATGACCTGTTGATTTCCATTATTTCGTCACCCGGCCTTCACCATCTCTTCAGGATGCCGAACCCTCCCAGAAGCTGTGAACAAAAAAACCTCTCCGGAAAACCTCTGACAGCGTCCTCGGCTTTGAAGGGTATGGGCATTAGTGAAAGGTACCGGCTTTAGCCCGTACATACGGCCCTCGGAATCAAGGGGGCTTTAGCCCTGAGGCAGTGTCTCTCTTCTCACTAGTGCCGCGACCGTGCAAATAGGTTCGCTTGATAGTGGAAACATCTCTGGGCGTCGAGGCGAGAGAAGTTCCATTCGAGGATGATTCTGTGACGGTTGATGCGCTGGTTCCAAGCCTTAGCCTGAGAGTGCAGGGTGGCCAGGTTGGGGATTCTGCGTTTGCCCAGACATTGCCTGCCAAAACAGGCTGATCTCGACTTCGGCCTGATTGAGCCAACTGGCATGCTTGGGAGTGTAATGGAGGGTGAATCGCTTCCAAAGAGCCTTAGCTTGCTCGATGCCGAAATGACCGTCGACCTGGAGTGCGAGAGTCGGCTGACGGCATTCACCGGATTGTTGCTCGCTGCCGGTATGGTCTGTATCGCCCACCTCCAGATTGGCCTCGCGGACTGCTCCAGGCTGGCTAAAAGGGAAGACGCGCGGTAAGGACAAGCGCGTGATTGTCCGGATGGTAGTGTGTCACCGCGATCTGCTCCCCGGCTCCAAACGTTATCCCGAATCGTCCGGGCGCACCGCTAGCGGTGTGGCTTAAGGGAATGCGGCCGAAGATTATGCCGGGAGTTGCGAATGTGGCCAGCCAAGCCGGCATCGGGACCGCCCTTGTAGAAGCTCGAATTGAACTCAAACTCGGGCCAGGCGAAACGTGCGGCTCCCGTTTTGCCGAGATGATATTGGATCGCGTTGTTCCAGGTAATGGTGTGCCCCAGCCCGGCTGCATTGGTGACTGGCAACGAACCACCAGCCGTAGATGTGAGAGACAACTGCCCAAAGCCCTTGCCGACGGCAAGCGTGGGCGTGACCACCGCGCAGCAGCTCCCGTTTCCATTCTTTCCTGTGGGAACGGTGGCGGCAAAGAAGGCGGTGACGATAGCATTGCCGTGCTCCTCGTTCCGGGAGAAGATGCGATATTTCGAATTGAAGGAGAGGTCTCCGAACCCGTCCTGCTCGCCATTGGATCGATTGAAGAAGGGAGGAACGTTGATGAGGATCTCTATGTGCCGCTCGGGGATGAATTCGAGGCCCTTGCTGTTGCCGTAGTTCCAGACGGCGAATCCCTTTGGATTGTATTGGTGCACAAAATCCGTGCGAAGCTCCTGTTCCAGCCTCGGAGTGACCGTCACCAGCGGTGTTATCCAGTGAGGTTGTTCATTCTGAGTTTCAGTCACGCGTGCCTGATAACGTTCGATGAACGTTTGAGGTTGCTGCACACTGGCAGCCTGCTGCGCGTTTGCACCGATTTGCGCGGTTGCGATCAGCGGAGCCGCAGTACCCAGGCAAAAAGCCAGAAGAGCACGTGCTGCGACGGTCTGTTTTACGGAATAGATCGTTGAAATAGACGGCATCATGCGATTCTATACGCACATTTGTGGTCTTTTTGTGCAATTTTTGAGGTGGAGCGCTCAATCCAAGAAGAACGCGGCTTCCAGACGGATTCGGAGAACCTGTCATCGCTCCCATGTTCCAATCAGCGGTGCCGAGACTACACGCCGGAAAAGGAGAGGCTCGCAGGCCCAGGGCGAGACTCTGCGCTCGTCCGCTCCGCGGTGTGCAATATTGAACAGCCCACGGTCAGGGGCGAGGAACATACTACCCTTCATATCCCCCTTGGTGTTTTCGGCTTGGAATTCATCATCAAAATGCCGGCGCGCACACCCGCCGCCAGCGTTTTTGCAATTCACGGAAATATTCGAAAGAGGGCATACATGTCTCCTCAACCGGTATTAAGCATCTTTGTCGTCGACGATGAACTGGTGATTGCGTCCACTCTCGCCGCAATACTACGAATGAGCGGATACTCAGCAAGGTTTTTCACCCGTCCCTTAGAGGCTTTGACCGCTGCCCTGTCGGAAGCTCCCGACCTCCTCATATCGGATGTACTGATGCCGGAACTTTCCGGCGTCGATCTTGCGACCCGAATGAGGGCGCAACACCCGAAGTGCAAGATACTGCTCTTTTCGGGACACGCGGCCACTCTGGATTTACTGGAGGATGCCCGTAATCTGGGGCACGACTTCCATTTGCTCCTGAAGCCCGTTCATCCCTCCGAGCTTCTCTCGGAGATAGGAACGCTGGCCGATGGGGCACAGTCTCGACGCCCCCAGGACGACGCCAGGGACCATCTGTGCCTCGCAGGGTGAAGCCTCAGACCGCCATGAAATTTTTGCGAGTGTCCGCTCCTGGTGAGACATGCAGGTAGCCTCGCGCACCAGGGCAGCGCCATAGCCGAAAACGGTAAACCCGTCTTTCGTCCTTATCGCCTATTATTTGTAGCCAAGGGCGAAGGAGATAACATTGGCGCCATCCGTTCCGGCGATATATTGCCGTCCATCCAACCATGTAGGTCATGGGCGAAGCGCGCCACGAATCGTTGCTGCGGAAGGTCCACAGCGTCTTGCCCGTCTTCGCATCGACCGCCGCGAAATCTCCACCGGTCTCGCCATGGAATACCAGTCCGCCCGCGGTGGCGAGCACGCCGGTATAGTTGGTCTCCTGCGGGCCGGTCAGGAGCTTCTCCCAGACGACATCGCCGGTCTCGATATTCAGGGCGCGCACATAACGCGTACCGAGATCGGCTGGGATCAGGATTGTTGTCCCAAGATGCGGCCGATCTTGCGATAGACGCCACAATCCTCAGCAGCCATCACATAGAACAGCCTGGTGTGAGGGTCGAAGGCGGTGGAGTACCAGTTGGTCGCGCCACGCACCCCGGGGCAGGTCTTGGTCCCTTCTACCGTGGGTGTTTGGCCGGGGATCAGAATAGGCGAGCCGTCCGGATCGAACCCGCTCGCCCAGGTCATCTTCTTTACGAAGGGTTTGGCGAGTAGGAACTGGCCGTTGGTTCGGTCCAGCACATAGAAGATGCCGCTGCGCTGGGCCGAGAGCAGCAGCTTGCGCGGCTTGCCATGCCAGGTGGTATCCACCAGCAGCAGCGGCTCGGTCGCATCCCAGTCATGGGTGTCCTGGGGCGTGAACTGGAAATACCATTTGAATTTGCCGGTCGTCGGCGTCCAGCGCCACGACCGAATTGGTGTACAGATTGGAGCCTTCGCGCTGGTCGGGATCGGTGTCGGGATAGGGATTGCCAACCGCCCAATACAGCGTGCTGGTCTCCGCATCATAAGAACCAGTGGCCCAGGTGGCGCCACCGCCAGTCGGCAAAGCGCGGCCTGTCCAGGTCTCGGCGGGATGCTCGCCGGGCTTGGGAATGGTGTAAAAGCGCCAGGCGAGCTCGCCGGTTGCGGCATGAAAAGCCGCGATAAAACCGCGCATCGGTGCGTCGCCCCCCGCGATCCCGGAGATCACCAGATCGCCCACCACCAAGGGTGCGATCGAGCTATAGAACTTGCCCGTCGCGCCCGCTTCGGGCAACGGTTGGGACCACATCACCGCACCGGTCAGGCGGTTAAGACAGACCATGAACGCGTCGTCGGAAACATAAAAGACGCGGTCTCCCAGCAGCGCCACGCCACGGTTAGGGCCCTTCGGCGCCGCCGTTCTCGCTTGGCATTGCGGCTGATCCGGCACACCTGATCCGAGTCCATTGGTGCGCGGCGTGCACCATATGGAGCTGCCGGTACGCGCATTGATGGCACAGGTTTGCGGGCCGCCGGTTACATACATAATGCCGTCCATGACCACGGGTGTGCCCTCCAGGCCGCTCCCGCCCGGCGAGAAGATGAATTGGGGCTGCAGCTGTTGCACATTCGAGGTGTTCATCTGATCGAGCGGACTGTAGCGGTTACCATTCAGCGAGCCGTTGTAGGTCGTCCATTCGCCGTTTCTGGGGTTCATCACTCGTGTCGATGTCGGCCTGTGACACCGGTGGAGGAGATCCGCTCACAGGACCAGCCTCGATGCCGCCAAGGCTGGAGAGATAGGCGAGCAGATCCCGGCGCTGATCCGGAGCAGCCTTCAGCGGCGGCATATAAGACTGCTTTTCCTGGCGGACCAGCGTGTAATCGCTGGCATCCAGCAAATGCAGCTTGCCGTCGAAGGACTGAAGCTGCAGCTCATGCTCCGTGCGCTTGCGCCCGAAGCCGCGGAGCACGGTGCCGTTCTTGAGCGTAACGTCCACCACCGCCCAGGAGAAGTCGGGGCAGAAGGCCCAGGGTGGGCAGACGGCAAGCGAATGGATTCCCATTTGGGATGTTGGATCGTCCAGTACCTTCTCGATCTCCGGCAGGTTTGAGCGTGCAGCCATGTTGGAGAGATCGGGCCCGTTGACAGCGCCGCGACCGTGGACCATATGGCAGCCCGAGCAGCCGCCTTCGCCAAAGAAGAATTTCTCGCCGGCTGCAACCTGTTCCGGTGGTGCACTGGCAAGTGCGGACTGGTTCATGGAATGAATCCATTGCGCCAGCTGCGCCACATCGCTCGCCGGCAGCGATGGGAAGGCGGGCATACCGCGCGGGGTGCCTTGCTTGATAATGTTCTCGATTTCCGCCGCAGCCAGCTTGCGCAGATCCGGATTATCGTTCAGCGCGGGCGCACGATCCCCGCCCGCCCCGCCTGGCCCGTGACAGCTGGCGCAATTGGTCTCAAACGTCTGTTTCGCCGCGGAGAAACTTGTATCTTCCGCCGGCTGGGAAGGCCCAGCTGGGCGGGGGCTTGGGCGAAGGTGGCGAACGCCACGACGCTGGCGGCAAAGGCGACAAATCGATTCTTTTCATCGCGGATCAGGCCAGGCTCGGCTGGTTGGAACTGCGCTTGACCCATTTATAAGCCTGGAGCGAATTCTTCCAGAAGTATTTCTCAGCGGCGGCATGCGATCGGGTGGCAAAATAACTGCGCGTGAGCTCGACAATCTGCGCCAACGTGGCGATGCCGACACTGTTGGGCCAATCGCTGCCGAACACGACGCGATCCTCGCCGAATGTCTCCATCAGCAGATCGAGCCTGGCGCGATGCGCAGCAAGACCCGACACCACCTGCCCATTCACACGATGATCGATCTCGGAAAGCTTGACGAAAATGTTCGGACGGCTATGAATTTCTCTGAGCACCGCATCATAGCTGGCCTGTTCGTCCGGTGTAGGGTCAAGTGACGGCAGATGGTCGATGACGATGCGCAAATTGGGCACGCTATCGTTGACCTTGACGACGGCTTGCAGCAGGTTGACCCGCGGATTTGCCGTGTCGAGCACCAGATCCGCTTGAGCGAGCAACTTCAGCCCGGCGATGAAAGTCGGATTGTTCACTTGCGCTACGAGGTCGTAAGTCCACAAATTGCCGTAGCGAATACCGCGGAAGAGCGGGTTGCGGTGGTAACGCTCCAGATATTCCGCAAATTCGGGCTTTTCCGGTTGCAGATTGCCGACTGTACCCACCATGATGGTGTCGTTTTGCGAGGTCTCCAGAACCCACAAATTGTCCTCGATCCAGGGACTCGCCTCGAGTTCGATGGCGCCGACAATGCCCAGCGGCTGCGCCAGTGCGCGATACATCGAAGGCAGGGCAATCCCACCTTCATATTGCTTCGAACCCTTATACGGCGCGCCTTGCGGGCGGCTTCCGTCGAATAGATGGATATGGGTATCGATGATTGGGACGTCATCCAGCGGGGAAGCCGCGCGTGCGACTCTCGTCGCTGCGATCGCGACGGCGGCTGCGCCGGTCAGGAATTCTCGTCTTTGCATGATGTGCTGCTCCGGTATTCTCTTACCGACTGTCAGGCGGGACCAACGACCTCCAGATCCAGGCCCCAGCCGGGTTTTCGTGGCGGATGCATGTAAAGGCCCTCCGGCCCTTTGCTGATCTCATAATTTTCATCGAAGAGGTCATAGACTTCCTTCGGTCCGCCCGGCGGAGGCATGAACAGCTCCGCCCAGGGCCCGTTCACGTGCGAGATGGACCATTGGACGGCGCCGTTGAGGCCGCCGCCATGGGGGATCACGGGAATGTCATAAGCCGCGGCAAGCGCGCCGATGCGCCGCAGTTCGCTCATGCCACCGCACCAGGTGACGTCGGGCTGCCAAATCGATGCGCCGTCCGCCTCCAGCAGGCGGCGAAAACCGTAACGGCCGTAGATATGCTCACCCGTGGCGATCAAGGTTGACCTGATTTCCTTCTTGAGGCGGCCGAAGCCTGCCATGTCGTAGGGCGGAAGGACCTCCTCAACCCATTTCACATGGTAGGGCTCCATCAGCCTGCACATCTCGATCGTGTAGGGCTCGTCCCACGACATCCAGCAATCGCACATTACGTCGCCGTCCGGGCCCACCGCCTTGCGCGCACGCTCCACCAACGCAACATTGCCGCGCATCCCTTCATTTCCGCTGGGGGGGCCATAGGGCATTGCGACCTTGACCCGCTTGAAACCATGGGCAACATGCTGTTCGATATCGTTGCCGGTGCAATAGGCGGGGACGCGCGGCTTGGTTTCGCCGCCGAGAAGCACATAGATGGGCACATCCAGGGCCTTGCCGACAATGTCCCACAAAGCATTGTCGAAGCCGCTGATGGCGTTCATGGTGACGCCTTCCTGGCCATAAGACTCGGTGGCGCGCCAGTTGATGTCCCAGTTGCGCTCGGTGTCGAAAGGATCGCGGCCCATCATCAATTGCGCCAAATGGCCCATCACGATCGGCCCGCCGCCCGGACCGCCGTCCCCATAACCAGTGATGCCCTTGTCCGTAGTCACTTCGACGGTGAAGCTCTCGGACGCCCTTGGCCGCGAAGAGGCTGCGCGTCGGCTTATATTCCGGATAGATGTTGAGCGGTGCAGACACCTCCACGCCCTGGGTCGACCAACTGTTCGGATCGGGCTTGTAGTCGGGATAGGGCCGCTTCGGTTTCGTCTTGCACGAGACGAATCCCGGTGATCTTGAGTTTCGATTTTTCCTGAGCCCAGGCCAGGGGTGGCACGACGGTCACGGCCGCTAGCGCAGCCGCGGCTTGCAAAAAGTCACGACGTTTCAAATTGCTCTCCCTTTCACTTATCCTCAGCGCCCCCGGATTGACTGGTCGTCCGGAAAGACGAATTCTACGCACTCCATCCGATAGTCGACAATCTGGCTTTCACGAGTGTATTGATAGAGGTCGCGAACCGAGTCAAATCAACCCGACTCTCTGTGCGTACGAACCTATGAATAACGAGGCTGGATGTTGAGGACGTCCTTTTTTGTTCTTCTGGTGATCTTGCTTTCATTGCTTGCCGAGCCTGCTTCGGCCCAGAGCACCTCGCCGGCGCGCGATTGGACGACCTGGGGCTACGATCAGCAACGGACCGGCTGGAACCGGGGCGAGACAACACTTACCAAGGACAACGTCTCCAGGCTAAGGGTCCTGTGGAACACGCAACTGAGCACTCCGCCAAAAGATATTGTTCTTTCCACTCTGACTGCACCGCTGGTGGTGGAAGGAGTGAAAATGGCGCGGGGCACAAAGAATCTAATCTTCCTGCTTGGCGCCGACGACACGGTTTTCGCGCTCGATGCGGATACAGGAAAGGTTCTGTGGCAGAAAAGCTTTCCCAAACCCGCTGGCGCCCGCGCGGCCCGCAACCTGGCTGTGCTCGAACACGGTGAACGATACCCCGGTTATCGATAAGCGAGGATATCCTCTTTTTGATCACCAGTGACGGTAAGCTGCGCGGCCTCAATTTGAGCGACGGCGCAGACCGCATGACACCGGCGGTCATGGTGGAAACCTTCGCGCGGGCCTGGAGCCTGAACCTGATCGATGGTGTCGTCTATACGACGAGTGGCCGCGGTTGTGGCCAGTTCCCAGGCCAGCTTCCCCAGCCGCTGCCGGTCTACGATGCCGCCCCGCCGGCTCCGGGCCAAAGGCGGCCCGTGATGCCGGAGGCGCGGTATCACGCCCAGCTGGTCTTCAAGGGCCCGATCGTGACGCCGGCCGTCTCGGCGATGGATGTGAGCGATCTTGCTCACCCGCAGCTCACGCGTTTTTATACCAGTGGCAGCAAAAGCTCGGGCCCTTGGGGGCGAGGTGGCGTCACGGAAGGTCCCAAAGGCACCATCATCACGCAGACCGCCGATGGTTTTTACGATCCTGCGTGCCGGCGATTTTGGCGAGACCGTGCTGAAGCTGGCGCCGAAGGCGGCGAGGTTGCTCGATTCCTTCACGCCTGCCAACTGGCGATTTTTGAATCTCCATGATCTGGATTTAGGTTCGGCCAGCTCAGACGTATTCCTTTCCAGAACCGGACGCTGATAGCCGTTGCCGGCAAAGAGGGTTTTCTCTACCTGCTCGATGCTGCCGATCTCGGCGGCGGTCCTCCGAGTCATTCGACGCCTCTCTACAAATCACCGCAGCTAGGCAATGACGCTGCCGAGGGGATCGATCCGGGCCAAGGAGTATGGGGAGCCATCACCAGCTATGAGACCCCGGACGGCAAGCGTTTTCTATATTTGCCGATGTGGGGACCGCCTGCGAAAGATGCGCCGCCGTTTCAATACAGTAGCGGCCCCATACCCATGGCAGCATCATGGCGTTCCAGGTCTCCGCCGAGGGCGGCAAAGTGTCGCTGATTCCGCAGTGGACTTCGCCCGACATGACTGTGCCCGATCCGCCGGTGATAGCAAACGGTGTGTGTACGCGATCCAGACCGGAGAGCAGACCATCCAGAACCCGACTCGAATGCCCGGGCTGAACTACGTAAGCAAGGACAATCCGCTATTGGGCAAATTCCGCGCCATGCCGGTTAGCCACCTGATCCTTTTCGCCTTCGATGCGGAGACCGGAAAACAACTCTATTCCAGCAACGAAGCTATTCCGAACTGGATGCATTTCAGCGAGCCGGTGGTGGCATTGGGCAAAGTGTTCGTCGTTACCCATGATGCCCATGTCTACGCTTTCGGACTTTGATTTTGCACCACGGCAACGAATCAAAAGGCGAAACAAGGACTTGACCGGTTTTGGACCCCGCAAGTTCTACCTGAAAGGAAAACGGCCGTGTCTGAAAAAAAGATCGAGCAGCTTCTCAACCGGCGGAAATTTGTTTCTTGTGCGCTGGCGTTGTCCGGCACTGCGGTCGCAGCGAGTATGCTGGGCGTCTCGAATGCGTGGGGAGCCGCTCCCAAGTCCCTCGATCCGATCGACCCGGATATCCGTTTTGGGATTACCGGTGCATTGTGGGGTGATTGGCCAAACGGCAATCTCCGGATGTCGACCGACATGCAGCAGATCATCTCGGATACGGCGCGCTTCGGGTTGCAGGGCATCGAGCCGTACTCAGGACAAGTCGTTCAGTTTTTGGGCAAGCCGCTCGCGCTCAAGCAAATGTGCAATGCGGCAGGGATCACACTAATCGACGTTGGAGATTTGCCTCGTGCGCGGCCCGCCCCCACCCCCGCTGGCGGAGGGAGGGCACCGAACCCGGGGCCGAACCCTTGGATCAATGCGGAAGGCAATGCCGCACTCATCGCCGGCATGGTGAACTTCGCGCGCGATTTTCTGGCGCCGTGTGGCTGCGATCATTGGAAGACCAACATGGGCAGCCGCCCGGAAGGTGGGCCGAGTGACGATCAGCTCAAGACACTGGCCAACACGCTGAATGAAATCGGCAGGCAAACGATCGCCTTCAAGGTAAGGCTGGCTCCACATCCCCATATTTGGGGACCGATGGAACGGGAGCATGAAATACGTAGGGTGATGGCGCTCACCGATCCCAAATATGTGTGGCTCACGGCCGACACCGCGCATTTGACCCTGGGCGGTGGCGATGCGGTGCAGATCATCAGCGATTATTTTCCGCGGATCGCGGAAGTGCATATGAAGGATACCTATCCCAATTACCGCGGCAATACATCGACGCCGACGCGCGGAACAGCACCGCAAGGCAAGTCTGTACCACAATCTCGGTGCAGGCGGCGTGGACTTCCCCGCCATTTTCAAGGTGTTACGCGATCGAAAGTTCAAGGGATGGGTCGTCTACGATCTCGATGCGCCCCGGCCGGGCGACGGAACCGGCAGCATCCAGGACAATCTTGCGGTCAACATCAACTATTTGAGAAATGTCCTGCATGTGAAATTCCCCGTATCGCCGCATCAGAGCAAATGAGAGCAGGATTCGATGTGACTGGGCGGAGAGTGCAACAAATCCACGGGCGCCGGGTGCCCCATCCCCCCGGATTTCCTATAAAGCGTTGCCGACCCGCGGGGTATGAAACGGGGCGTTTCTTGTCCTCGGCAGAAAGTGCAACAAATCCCTGGGTGCCCCATCCTTCGCGCTTTTTGCGAAGGGTGGGATACCACGAATCTCGATACCGACCGCCGCGTATCCCACCCTTTGCAAAGAACGCAAAGGATGGGGCACCCGTCTTGTCGCTGTGCTTCCTACCGTGCTCAACACAACAAGTCTTCAAGAAGCAAAGAGCTTTTCAATCGTCTTCATCGGTAGAAACAGCCTGTTAGGCTGCGAAGGCAGTGGAGCGAAGTCGTGCTTGAGATAGAAGTCGCGCGCTCCTGCCTTGGCATCCACCACAACGGCCCAGGATGCCACCTGCTGTGAACCACGCCATGCGCGCGCCAGGGCATCCATGAGGAGGAACTCTCCCAGGCGCTGACCTTGCAGTGTTTGGCTTACGGCCATCCGCCCAAGAAGTGTCACCGGGAGGGGAAAGCGCGGCAGTCTCTTCACTAATTCCTCCGGCAAGGCTGTGGCCTGAATCGAATGCGCCGAGAGCGTGTAGAAACCGGCGATGGTCCTGCCGTCTGAAGTGAGAACAAAGACGGCTGCCAGATTGCGTTCCAGATCCTGCCGTGCTTGTCGTTGGATATAAGTGTCGAGGGCCGCGACACCGGAGGAGAAGGCCGCTCGATCATGGTTTGTTCCGAGCGGCTCAACTTTGTATTCAATATCCCTATTCCGCCTGGTCACTCTCCGTGCACGCGATCCTTATAGCGGCGGGCAGCAGATTTCAATCGGCGGCTCGGTTTAGGTGGATTGATCAGGGCCTGAATAAAGAGATCGCGATCCTGGTCTTCCAACGTCCAGGTCGTATGCTGTTGAATCGTTCGAATCGCGGCCTCGTCTGCATGTTGGACCATGAAGTCAGAAAACGAGAGCCCCTTGATACTGGCCGCCCGCTCAATTCGCATCTTTTGCTCCGGAAGAAGACGGGCTTCCGTCCGTTCCGTGCGCCGACTGGCAAGTGCCATGGATTCTCCTTCTTGTACGGAAGACCACCGTACACATTATATCCTGACTCTACTGGGTTGCCAACAGTCCGCCAAGCAGACGGATGTGCAAGATTTTAAAGCACCAGTTCCCTGAGACAGAGGCAAAAGAGTATAGTCCGGGACGTACCTCCATCGGGCGTTAGGGAATTCTTGGGGCGGAAGCTTCGATGATTCCTCCGACTGCCCCGACCGGGAAAGACTGCAATGTTTCGACTTGACGCTGACAAGCCGGCTCATTTCTGTGACGGTGTTAGTCGGCGGGATTTTCTGCACGCGGGATCGCTCGGCTTCCTGGGGCTGACCATGCCCCACTTCTTCCGCCTCAAGGCGATGGGTGCGGTGGAGCCCAGCAAGGATGTGAACTGTATCCATCTGATGTTGGTGGGCGGCCCCAGCCAATTGGATACCTGGGACATGAAGCCGGACGCGCCGGCTTCCATCCGCGGGCCTTTCAAGCCGATCAAAACCAACGTTTCCGGAATTGAGATTTCGGAGATCTTTCCCCGCATGGCGACCCATGCGGATAAATTCGCCCTGCTGCGTTCGGCCTACCATACAGCGGCCGCAGTGCACGATACCGGTTGCCAGATGATGCAGACGGGAAGACTCTTCCAGGGCGGACTGGAGTCACCCAACTATGGCTCGGTGCTCAGGTTTGAAAAGGGCGCGAAGGGCGACATGCCCCCCAACGTTCTGCTCCCCTATACCATCGGCCAGCTGGGCGGAAACCTGCCTCATGGCGATACGGCCGGCTTTCTGGGCAAGGCCTACGACCCCTTCGTCTTGAATGCCGACCCGGCCGACCCCAACTTCAGGGTGCCGGACATGCTGCCGCCCGATTACATCTCCGCGGTGCGCGTGGATCGCCGGCGAAGCTGGCGGCAGATGATTGACCAGTCCGTCTCATACTTCGAGGAGAGCAACCAGGACTCGAAGCTGATGGACGCAACCTTCAATCAGGCCTATACCTTGATGACCTCGACCAAGGCGCGCGAGGCCTTCGATCTGACCCAGGAGCCTGACGACGTCCGCAAGCGCTATGGTATGAACCGGTTCGGCCAGGGATGCCTGCTGGCGCGGCGGCTGGTGGAGAGGGGCGTGCGCTTTGTCACGCTCAACATGTTCGAGACCGTTTTCAACGAAATCACCTGGGACATCCACGGCTCCGCTCCCTTTAGCCCCATCAGCTGTTACAGCGAGTTGGTCGGCCCGATGTTTGACAACGGTTACAGCTCCCTGCTCGAAGACTTAAGCAAGACCGGCTTGCTCGACACGACGATGGTGCTGGCAACGGGTGAATTCGGCCGCACGCCGCGCATCAATCCCGCCGGCGGCCGCGATCACTGGCCGCAGTGCTGGACAGTGGTGATGGCGGGAGGCGGAATCAAGGGTGGGCAGGTGGTCGGCTCCTCGGACGCGATCGGGGCAGCGCCCAAAGATCAGCCGGTCATGCCCGCCAATATCGCGGCGACCATATATAAGTGCCTGGGTGTTCCCATCGACACCATATTGAAGACACCGCAGGGCCGCGAGGTGCGGGTGGTGGACCACGGTTTTGAACCGATCGATGAATTGCTGATCTAGAGAGTTCAGTGAATTGCCGGTTCAGGGCAATCACTTTCCGGGGGAGCTTCATTCGGGTGACTGGGCTTGGTCTCATTGCTTGCGCCAACTACGCCGGCGCGAGAACCGATCGCGAAGTGGCCGAGCGTCCGATGACCGAAGGACGGTACGGCTATGACGACACGCAATCGGCTTCTGGTTACGGCTCTGGCGGGTGCCTTCACTCTCCTTGGCGCCAGCTCTGTTTTTAGCTCAGACGCCGTCTCATACTCTCCGCGCAGAGCCCAGCGAAGCCCGCCAGCGGCGCTCCGCATCCTCAAGCGGCGCCTCGACGCGAAGGCCCACAAGGCCTCCGTCGCTGCGGCAGTCCGCGCCAGGCAATCGTTGGCCGGGCTCACCAGGATTGAGATCCTGCCTTCCTCGATCACGATCACGGGGCCGCGCTACAACCAGCGGCTGCTGGTCGAAGGAACCTTTGCCGACGGACATCAGGAGGAGCTTACCCCTCAGGTCACCTTGGCCGTATCGAATCCCAAGGTCGCGATCGTCGACAAAGACGATTTCACCCTTCCGCAGGGCGACGGCCAAGCGACGATTACCGCTACGGTCCAAGGCCATCGAGCCATGGCAACGGTGAACGTCAAAGACTTCGAGGCCGCAACCACCTGGAGTTTTCGCAATGACGTGCTGCCGGTCATGACCAAGATGGGCTGCAACTCAGGTCCCTGCCACGGCGCGGCGGCGGGAAAGAACGGCTTCAAGCTTACCCTGCGCGGCTACGACCCCGAGGTGGATTACTACACGCTTACCCACCAGGCTCTGGCGCGGCGCACGGAAATGATGGAGCCGGCGCGCAGCCTGATCCTCTTAAAGCCGACCCTCACCATCCCGCATGGCGGCGGAAGACGATTTCCTGTCGACTCGCCGGAGTACAAAGTGATTGCCGGATGGCTTGCCCAGGCGATGCCGGCGCCCACGGAATCCGACGCGCGGGTTACCAGGATCGAAGTGCTGCCTGGGGAGGCTTCCCTCCGCCCTGGCGCCGAACAGCAACTGCTGGTAACGGCATACTTCTCCGACGGCCATACCGCGGATGTGACCCGCTGGGCCAAATATGACAGTGGCGACGAGGGCGTCGCCACTGTCGACAACAACGGCCACGTCACCATGCACAGCAACGGCGAAGCTCCGGTTACGGTGTGGTATCAAAGCCACGTCACCTTTGCCCGGCTGCGCATTCCCTACCCGTGGAAGCTTGAAGACGCGATCTTCCAGAAGGCGCCCCGCCACAACTATATTGATGACGCAGTTCTCAAGCACCTGCAAGTGCTGCATATTCCGCCGTCGCCCCCCGCGGACGACGCCGAATTTATGCGCCGGGCGTATCTGGATGCTGCGGGCATTCTGCCCCGTCCCGCGGAGGTCGAGCGATTCCTCAAAGATCCCTCGCCGGAGAAACGAAACCGGCTGATCGATGATCTGATGAAGCGCCCCGAGTTTGTGGACTATTGGGCGTATAAGTGGTCCGATATGTTGCTGGTTTCGAGCAACCACCTTTCCAACGAGGAGATGTGGAGTTACTACAACTGGATTCGTAACAGTGTCGCCAGCGATAAACCGTGGAATCAGTTTGCCACGGAGATCGTAACTGCCACCGGCAACACGATGGAGAATGGCGCAGCCAACTATTGGCTGATCCACCGCGATCCGCTGGATATCTCGGAGAACATGGCCCAGGCCTTCCTGGGCATCAACATCACCTGCGCCCATTGCCACAATCATCCTCTGGCTAAGTGGACCCAGAAGGACTACTACGGCATGGCGAACCTTTTCGCGCGGGTGCGGCTGAAGACCTTCGCGCCCACCGGCTCTCGTCCCGCGGTAGGCCCCCTCTTCAACGATGTCACCGTCTACTCCGCGCCGACCGGCGAATTCAGCGATGACCGCTTCATGATGGTGCTGCCTCCCAAGCCGCTCGATGCCAAGCAGCTTTCCAGCGAAGCGCCGGGCGACACGCGCCTCTATTTCTCCAAATGGCTTACCTCGCCCGAGAACCCATTCTTTGCCCGCAACATCGTCAACCGGATATGGCGCAACTTCATGGGACGGGGCCTGGTTGAGCCGGTGGACGATCTGCGGGACACCAACCCGGCCACCAACGACGCATTGCTGAATGCGCTGGTCAAGGACTTCGTCGCGCACAATTACGATGTGAATTACCTGATCCGCACCATCATGCAGTCGGCGACCTATCAGACCTCCTCAGCGCCTCTCAAGGAGAATGCCGACGATGACAAGTATGGCTCGCACTACGTCATCAAGCGTCTGCCCGCCGAGGTGATGCTGGATGCCTATTCCCAAGTGACCCAGAGTCCCGGAGAAATTCGACGGATATGCCGCGGGCATGCGCGCACTGCAGTTGCCGGATACCGCGGTCACTTCTTACTTCCTGACCGCCTTTGGCCGGCCGGTGCGGCAGCAAACCAGAGAGAGCGAACGCACCTCGGTGCCCACCATCACCCAGGCGCTCCATATCATCAATGGAGATACGTTGAACAATAAGCTGCGCGATCCGGACAACTCGGTCGACATGATGATCCGGCTCGGCTTCTCCGACGAGCAAATCGTCAACTACCTCTATCTCGCTTCCTACAGCCGCTACCCGAAGGACTCGGAGCGGTCGGCCTTGACCAGCGCTCTGGCTTCGGCAGAGCAACAGAAGATCCCCGGGGTGGACGATCCGCGCCGCGCGGCGCTGCTCGACATGACATGGTCTTTGCTGACCAGCCAGGAATTTATGTTTAACCACTAGTGGGAGATCGATCGGTAGTATGGGAAATGACCCGTGGAATTGCCGGTCCGTGATGAACGCCCTCCGCCTTGCGGTTGTCTTCGGAATCGCCTGCGGCATGGTTTGCAGCGCGATGGCCGCCGAGCGCCGGGCTTCGATGCGCAGGTCGCTCCCATCCTGCAAAAAAATTGCCTGGCATGCCACTCCAGCACCGCGCGGATGGGCGGGCTGGTCATGGAGAGCTATGACACGTTGATCAAGGGCGGAACGCATGGGCCGCCGATCGTTCCCGGCAATGCTGACGGAAGCCGCATCATCCAGATGCTCGAAGGGAAAATAGCGCCGCGGATGCCCTTCGGCGGCGACCCGCTTCCCGCTGCCGACATCGCGACCATCAAGGCATGGATCAATGCCGGCGCCGCGGGCCCAGCCGCAGGCGCCGCCAGCAAAACTCTTGCGCCCGCTGCGCTCCCCGATATCCAGCCCGTCGTTCCGGTGGTATCTCCCGTGGCCTCGCTGAAGTTCTCTCCCGATGGAAAACTGCTTGCCGTGGGCGGCTATCGCGAGGTGCGGCTTATCGATCCCTCGACCGGCAAAGAGGTCGCCACGCTTTCCGGTCACGCCGACTATGTGCGTTCGATTGCCTTCAGTCCTGACGGGAAGATGCTTGCCGCGGCCGGCGGGCCTCCGCAGCGCTCGGGCGAGATCAAGATATGGGATCTCCAATCGCATCAGCTTCTCAAAACGATGCAGGGCCACAAGGATTGCATCTACTCCATTGCCTGGAGCCCGGACGGGAAGATCATCGCCTCGGGCAGCTACGACAAGATGGTGAAGCTATGGGATGTCGCTTCCGGCAAGGAGCTCAAGAATCTTCAGGACCATATTGATGCCGTCTTTGCTTTGGCATTCAGTCCCGATGGCAAGCACCTGGCCTCAGCCTCGCAAGATCGAACGGTGAAGATCTGGGACGTGGCGACCGGGAATCGCCTGTACACGCTGAGCGACGCTCTGGATGGTCTCACCGGCATTGCCTATTCCCCTTCCGGCGACCAGATCGCCGCCGCCGGTTACGACAAGACCATCTATATCTGGAAGGTGGGGGAGACAGAGGGAGCGCTGAAGCAGTCGTTGATCGGAGACGAGGACAGCATCCTGGCTTTGGTCTGGTCGCCCGACGGCAAAACCATCATCACCGCATCGTCCGATGGCTCCATACGATTTCGCGATGCCAAGACGCTCGACCCGATAAGGGTGATCGATCACCAGCCGGAATGGGTGCAGGCGCTCGCCATCAGTCCCGATGGCAAATGGCTGGCGGCGGGCCGCTTCAACGGCACGCTGAGCCTGTACGACATGAAGAATGACAAAGTACCAGCAGGGCAATGGACGGTCTTTGCGCCGCGCCAGCCTGCGGGAGAGGAAAAGAAGCAGGTTGCGAGCCAGTAAGGCTAATCACCCTGCGCGAGGTGCCAAGTGAAAATAAAGATCCTGCATTGCGTCTCATTGTTCGCCTTGGCGATGCCGTCTGTTTTGCTGCTGCGCGCCGAGGAACCAATCATCCCTCCGAGCCTCGCGAAGATATGGCCCGTTGGCATGGAGCGCGGCAGCACAGCCACCTTTACCCTCGAAGGCCGCAATCTCTCCGGCGCCAAAGCGGTGATCTTCGATGCGCCGGGCATCACCGCGAAGATCTCGCAAATCACGGATCTTCCCGAGGAGATGGCCGAGCGAAAGTTTTCCACCGCAGCCGCGGTGCCGCTCGCCAAAAAGCAGTCGGCTTTACTGGAAATCACGGTGGCCAAAGACGTTCCGCCGGATGTGTACCGTTTCCGCGTGCAAACGCCGCTGGGCACAACGAACATGCTTCCCCTGGCCATCGGATCGCTCCCCGAGGTAAAGAAAAGCGAAAAATCAGGAAACACGACGCTCCACAGCCAGCGGTGTTGCCCGCGACTTTGGTGGGCACGATTGCAGCGCCGGGAGACAGTAATCGTTACGAATTCGACGGCAAGGCTGGGGAAGATGTGGTATTTGAGGTAATTGCCTCGAAGCTTGGATCCAGGCTCGAGTCGCTGCTCACTCTCAGCGACAGCTCGGGCCAGGTTCTGGCCGAAGCAGGAAGAAACGACACCAGCCCTGACGCCGCGCTGAACTACCGGCTGCCCCAGGACGGGAAATACACCCTCACCATCTCGGACCGCGAAGGCAGTGGAGGAAAGAACGATTACTATCGCGTGGACGCGGGCGCCTTGCCCTACATCACGAGATACTTCCCCCTTGGCGTGCGCGCGGGAGAAACCGCGGCCGTGGCCGTTGAGGGCGTCAACCTGGGAGGGATCCACGAGCTGAAGATCGAAGCACCGAAGCAGGCAGAGGAGGGGAAGACCCTGCCCATCACGCTCAAGGAGAATGCAACGCTCCCGCTGAACAAGGTGCGCTCGTGGTCGGCGACTTACCCGAAATTGTGGAACAGGAACCGAATAACTCTCTTGCTCAAGCAGAAGCCGTATCCTTCCCGGTTACCATTAACGGGCATATTGATGGCGGAGCCAAGGCGGGCGGAGCCGCCGATGAAGATTATTTCCGTTTCCGCGCCAGCAAGGGGCAGCAACTGACGATTGATGTGGAGGCCGCGAGAGTGGGCTCTCCGCTGGACTCGGTCATCGAGATTCTGGATGCGCAGGGGAATGCGATTCCGCGCGCTATTATTCGCTGTTTGAACCAGACCACAACCACGCTCAGCGATCGAGATTCGCGCACCACCGGTATCCGGCTGACATCCACAACCGGGCTTCACGTCGGCGATTACCTGATGATCGGGGATGAGCTCGATCAGCTTGACTACATCTCCGGATCAGCCCGACGCCGACGTTGACATGAAGGGAATCGGCGGTCTGCGGCTGGCCTTTGTGGGCACGTCCCCGGTGGTGCATGCCGTGAACACGCCGGTATATCGGGCGCAGATTCTGCCTCCCGACGCTGACTTTCCCCCCAACGGCCTGCCGGTCTTCCACTTGACCTGGCGGAACGATGACGGCGGTCCAGGATACGGCGCAGACTCGCGCATCGACTTCGTGGCGCCCGCCGACGGGCAATATATCCTGCACCTTAAAGACGTTCGCGGTATGGGTGGACCGGACTTTGCTTATCGCCTTTCCATTCGCGAAACCGTTCCCGGCTATCAACTGACGGCCTCTCCGGAGAATCCCAATATTCCCAAGGGAGGAAAGATGCCGCTGACGGTTTCGGCCGATCGGCTGCAAGGCTATGACGGCCCTATCGAGATTGAGGTCAAAGGTCTGCCTCCTGGCGTCACCGCCGGTCCTGCGAAGATCTCCGCGGGAGAGGATTCGACGGTGGTCGTGCTCTCGGCCTCGGCGGACGCTTCCCTGGACGCGCCGCCGGGCACGATGGAAATTGTGGGCCACGCGACCATCAATGGCCGCGACGTCGCGAGGTCGGCGAACTTGAATGCCATGCTGGACGCGGACCTGGATCCGGATCTGTCCCTGCAACTCGCCTCCATTATTCCGCCGCCGGATGTGGTGGTAACTACGGACAGCAGGCAGGTCTCTCTTGAACCGGGGCAGCAGGTTACGGTAACCCTGCATGTCGAGCGCCGTAACGGCTACAAGGGTCGCGTGCCCTGCTATGTCAAGAACCTTCCCCGCGGAGTCCACGTGGTCAATATTGGATTGAACGGAGTGCTGGTAACCGAAACCCAAACCAGCCGCACCTTCACCCTGCGGGCCGAGGACTGGGCCAAGCCGATCGAGCAGCCAATCTATGTCGTAGGCGAAGTCGAGTCAGATTCTTCGACCAACCACGCCTCGCCTCCGCTCGAGCTGAAGGTTACGGAGCACAAGCAAGCGGCAAGCGCCGGCGGCTCTCAACCTGTGGGTGTCAAGTAGGGAAAGGTCGTAGGGGGTCAATTTCAGGGCTACAATTGGAGCTGCCCTCAAGACAGGCTTAGGATCGACATGCTCGAGCATAATCTGATTGGCTGGTTGATTATCCTGGTCGCTGTTGTGCTGCTTTTTGGCAACAGGAGGAACAAGCCCAGAAGGCCTCCGACTCATCCCCTCCCAGTTACCGGTCCCATAGAAACCTCTCGCATTTCGAGCAGCGAAGAGAAAAACTGGAGCTTGCTGGTCCTCACCAGGTTTCGTTCCGGTCTCCTATTACGCGGATAGGCCTACGGCCGCTCCGGCCATGAGTGCCTCGGATAACGGCGCATCAGCTCGCGGCGCACTTGCGGATAGAGCCGCTCCCAGAATCCCGCGAGATCTGTCGTCGTCTGCACCGCCCGTTGATTGGGCGCCAGCAGGTGGACCACCACCGGCGTCCGCTCCATCCCAATCCGCGGCGTTTCGCGCATGCCGAAAAAATCCTGCAGGCGGGATGCGATCCAGGGCGGCTTGCCGGGCTCGTAGTGAACCTTTGTCTGGCGCCCATTGGGCAATCGGATGCGCGCGGGAGCAATCTCATCGAGCTGTCGCGTACCCATCTTCTGTTCGAGCATAGGCACGAAGTTCGCCGCCGCGGTTTTCAACTCGGCGAAGCTTCGCAGTCCCAGGCACAAGTCGCGCAGCGCCTGCGGAAGATCCGGCGGCTCGAAACCGGCGAACTCGACGCGCGCCACGAATTCATCCAGAGCGTCCCTGATCGACGAAGCGATCGATGCCGGCCTCCAGCGCCTTCTGCGCCAGCAGTTCGGCTGCGGCCTCTGCATCCGGCGCCGCGCCTCGCGATTCCTGAATCACCAGCTCGTCGTATAGCAGCGCGCTCACCGCCTCCACTCGCTCTGTCAGGCGGTTCCACTCCACGCTGGATTGCTCCCGCACACGATCCGGAAACAGTTCGATCAACCACTCCGGCTCGATGCGCGCCGTCATACGAATCAGCGGCAGCGGCTTATCTTTGCGGTCCTCGGCATCGACGGCAACCATAAACTCATACCGCGGAGGCTCCCCCGCCACCTCCGCCGATGCGCCAGTCGACAGCAGCACCTGGTTGCCCGTGCGCCGCCGCGCCACGCGATCCGGAAACCCTGCCAATACCGACATCAGCAAAGCATCGTCGTTGTGATGCGTCTGCCTGGCAGGCCGCGCAATTCTGCGCAGCTGCTCTATTTGCTGCCGGGTGCGGTAATCCTGATCCGCATCGATGGCTGCAAGCAGGTCATTTTTCTCCAAGCGAGCACCCGACCCAAGCAGTGCCGCGGCAATGCAGCCGTCCTCGCCCACACCGCGCTCCATGGCCGCGATGAGAATGCGCGACAGCCGGGGATGCAGCGGATACCGCGCCAGCTGCTGCACCATGGCTTCTGTGGCGCCCAGGCGATCGAGCAGCGACTCGGCCCTTTCGACGGCTGCCGCGGGCGGCGCATCCAGCCAGTCGATGTCGCTGGGCGATCCGCATCGCTCGCAGAGCGAGGCAAAGCTGGGATAGCTCGCTGCGCACGATCTCCGGCGCGTCGTGCTCCGGCCGGCGCAGGTAATCCTCCATGGTGTAGAGGCGCAGCACGCGGCCGGGCCCGGTGCGTCCCGCCCGCCCCGCTCTCTGCTTCGCCGAAGCCTTGCTCACCCGGCCGACGTGGAGCGTCGGCAAGCCGGTCCACTGGGAATACGTCGCGATGCGCGCCAGTCCGCTATCGATGACCGCGGTTACGCCCTCGACCGTCACCGAGCTTTCCGCGACATTCGTAGCCAGGATGACTTTTCGTTGCGCAGCGGGCGCGATCGCACGATCCTGTTCTGCAAGCGGCAGATCGCCATGCAGCGGCAGCACCAGCAACCCGGCCCGGCGCGCGACCGCCTGGCTCTCGCGCATCGCGCGCCGGATCTCCGCGGCCCCAGGCAAAAAAGCCAGAACGTCGCCGGAGGGTTCCTCGTCGATCAGCAGCTCAACTGCATCCGTCAACTGTGCTTCCAGTGGCTTTGGAGAGTAGGGCAGATGCCTGATCGAAAGCTCGAACTGTCGTCCCTCGGACCGCAAGATCGGACAACCGTCAAGGTATTGCGCCACGTGATCGGTATCGAGCGTCGCCGACATGACCACGATCCGCAGATCGGGCCGCGTCCGCTGCAGGCGTTTCAACAATGCCAGCGCGAGATCGCTTTCCAGGTGGCGCTCATGGAACTCATCCAGCACCACGGCGGCCACGCCCTTTAAGCCTGGATCGGAGAGCAGGCGCCGGGTCAGCACGCCCTCGGTGACAAAGCGCAGCCGGGTGCGCGGGCCAACTGCTTCCTCAAACCGCACCTGGTAGCCGACCGTCTGGCCAACCTGTTCGCCGATCTCCCAGGCGACTCGCCGCGCCGCCAATCGTGCCGCAATCCGGCGCGGTTCCAGCACAACCACTTCGCCGCTGACGACCTCAAGCAGCGCCGGCGGCACGCGGGTCGTCTTACCCGCGCCTGGCGGTGCTTCGATCACAAGGTTAGGACAACGCTTGAGAGAATCGATAATCTCCGGCAGAATCGCGTCCACCGGAAGAGCGGGTTTGCGTTTCACCAATTTTCATCGAAACACGGCCTTGCGACTCGGGTCAATTCGACCATACCTACACTGAACATAGCGGCAAGCGACAGAAAAATTATTTCGCAGTGCTCTCGCTCATCGCTTTGCGCATCTGCGCTTCCGCATCGTCGCTCCAGTATTTGCAATTGAGCTGCAGGAAGACAGAAGTATAGGGAACCGTCATGGTCGTTTTAAGAACGACGATGTGAAACGTCTTTCCCACCTCGTCGACTTTGGCGATGATCTGCTCGTGTGGCAGTGACGTTATCGTTCTGCCCCGCAAGCGCGGTCTTGATCCCTTCGCGGTAAGCCGTCACTCCGGGAGCGTCTTTCTCGGTCACGAACGGAAGCTCCGCATCCATGTAGACAATCGGCCTCACATGGATCGAGCTGTCGATTGCGCCCAGCACCTGTGCGGATCACTTCCATCTGGTCAGTGTTGGTTTCCATCGTTTCCACCCCGGCGGAGCTCTGCAGCGGGTACGCCGAGTCCACGATCATGATCCAGTTGCGATGTCCAAGCAGAGGCAAAATCTGCGCCCAGCCTTGTTTGCCACTCCGGCGTGGGCTGTTGCGCAGCGGCCGCCAGGCCAGTCATCATGAGCAGCAATGTGGCCAGCGAGAGATCGCCTTGACTGTGCCCATCATAAGCTCCCTCCCGCCAAGGCCTCTCTTCGCTTCATGCGCACTCCAACAAAAGAGTAAAGCGCGATTCCGCAGTAGCAGAAGAGCGGGACCATGTAGGCCTGCGCAATACTGTGCTGCGTCTGTGAAATCCAGCCCATAAGCGGTGTGAGCACGGCGCCCCCAACGATCGCCATCACGATCAGCGATCCACCAATCTTCGTATTCTGGTCCAGGCCATCGATGCCCAGAGCGAAGATCGTCGGGAACATGACTGACATGAAGAAGCTGGTGACGAAGATCGCCCAAAGCCCAACCCAGCCGGGAAAAGCAACGCCAACCGCCACCAGGCCAATATTCACCAGGCTGTAAACGCCCATCAGGTAGGCCGGCTTGACGTACCGCATCAGGGCCGCGGAGCTGAACCTGCCCACGCCGAAGGCAACCAGCGTGCCGGTAAGGAAATAACCGGCGATCTTTTCCGGCTCATGGGTTCCATCCTGCACGTACTGGATAAAGTAGCTCCAGGTGCCAACCTGGGCGCCCACATACAGGAACTGGGCGACGATGGCGAAGAGAAAATTAGGATAACGCAACAGCTCCTTGAAGCTGCCATGGTCCTGCGCTGCGTCCTCGTGCTCCCGGGCGATGGTGGGAAACTTGGTTCGGGCGATCAGGAAGGCCCAGATGAGCGCAATCATCCCCACAACCAGGTAGGGAACCACCACGCGCATCGTCTCATGCTTCAGGTAGGCGTCGTAGGTATTGGCTGCTTGCATGACGGAGACCTGCTGCGGCGTGAGTTCGATGCCGGAGAAGATGAAGACCGTGCCGCCCAGTACGCCGGTGATCGCGCCCAAAGGATTGAAGGCCTGGGAGAAATTCAGACGGCGGGCAGCACTTTCGGGAGAGCCCAGCTGGGCGACAAAAGGATTGGAGGCCGTCTCCAGAAAAGAAAGCCCGCTGGCAATGACGAAGAGCGCGAACAGGAAGAAACCGTAGCGTCCGAGAAGAGCGGCGGGCCAGAAGAGAAAGCGTTCCGCTGGCAAAGAGAAGCAGGCCCACGACGATGCCGAATTTATACCCCATTTTGCGCATCAACAGCGCAGCGGGAATGGCCAGCAGGAAATAACCCATAGTAGAAGGCCGACTGCACCAGCCCGGCCTGGAAACGGGAAATGGCGAACGACTTCATGAATTGGCGAATGAGAACGTCGTTCAGATTGCTGGGAACTCCCCAAAGAAAAAACAGCGCGGTCACCAGGAAGAAGGGCACAGCCATGCCCTTCGGAATCAGTGGCTGTGGCGTATCCTGTCGCTTCCTTCGAGTCTGTAGACAGAGGCACGAGCATCGACGCGTGTGTCCTTTCCTGGTTATAACAGTCAATCTCCACAAAGATGCACATGGATGCCCAGCTCCGCCATCATCGCCGCCTTGGCTGCCAGCGCCTGGTCGGCTACCTGGCTGGTCGGAGCGTAGGCCACGTTGAGATGGTTCGCTCGATGCCTGGCCATGAACTGGTCGCGGGTAACGCCGTGCAGCAGGGTATGCATAATGGGCCACTGCGGGGTGACCGACTTCAATCGGCGCGCAGTCTCTTCGGCAGGCAGTTCGATTGCGGTCGCCCGGCCCAGGTCAACATGCAGCGCGCCGCCTTCCACAAAAACGCGGCTCCAAACCACGTGTCCGGGCTTGCAGACTCCGTTGAGCGTGCCCCCGCCCAGCCGGAAGTACATCGGCGGCTGCCGTTCGCTGCGGGCCTTGGCATAGCCGCCCGCGATATGCGAAGCGGGAACGGCGCCGGAGATCTGAAAGACCCAGACGAATTCGTCGATATCGCCTCCGCTGTAATGCTCGCCCCAGCGAACGTCATGCAGCGTTGTGGCCGGGTCAAGCTGCATCGCGTTCCAGACCCGGTTGGTGATCAGCGCGTCCAACCCCGCGCACTCGTCCACTTCGTTGAAGTGCGGCAGCGGCTTGCCGGCATACAGCTCCCGGCCCTTGGCGTCGAAGACGGGCGGCCGGTCCACGTTATTGAGCAGCCCCTCGACCAGATCGGAAGCCGGGGCCAGGTCTTTCAATCCCTGCTGGTATTGGATCCCGATGGCATCGCAGCCGAATTCGTCGGCAATCCGCATCGCGGCGATATACATCTTGCACTGCTCCAGAATCTGCCGGTCGGTCAGATCGGTCTCCTCGTTGGTGCCGGTGACGAAGGTGAGCCCGCGGCCTATCCAGCCAGCTGCGCACCGCTTGCGCTTCGCTATCGGTCACCTGCGGCCATGGCGGCCACCAGGGCCGACTGGCTGAGCCGTTCCTTATAGACTCCCGTGGGATTGAGAAGATAGTCCTCGATGATGGCGTTATACATGCCCATGCAGCCTTCATCGAAGACGCCGAGGATCGCTTTGCGCGTCTTGAGATCGCGGGCCAGCGACGCGCCCAACTCCCTCTCCGCTTGCGGCAGAAGCAGAGAGGTCGAGTTCGTGCACATGGCTCAAATCATGCTCGATCGTATGTTCCTTGCAGCCATTGCCGCAGGCCACGGCGGAAGAATTCGTCCTTGAAGTCCTTGCTCCACAGGGTGCTGAAGGTCACTCCGCCCTTGTGCAGGCAGCCATTCAGATTCAGCATGCCCACCAGCCCGGGCCACTGGCCGGACCAGTTGGCCACGGTGAGAATGGGGCCGCGATGATGCTCCAGTCCGGAGAAAACGTTGTGGCTGTATTGCCAGACGGCTTCGGCGACAATGACCGGCGCGTCGGGATGGATCTTCATGAAAACATCCATGCCCATGCGCTGGTTATAGATGAAGCCGTGCCCCAGATCCTCGCGGTAAGGGTGCGCGCGGCGCAGCGGTGAAGCCCTCGGCACGCAAGGCTTCGGTGAGTTGCTTTTCCATCTCGGACTGGGCCGCCCAGCAGACCTTATTTGCGGATTGGCGCAGGTCGCCGCTGGCGACCAGCAGAACTTCGCCGGGGGCAACGGGTGCGGGCGATTCCAGGACCGGGACAGCATAGGATGACATCTGCAATTCTCCTGAGTTCGGTTTCCATTTTTCAATGGACTGGGCGCAAAGATTGTTCCTTGGCTGGCGGCGCGTCTACGCGGGGGAGCTGCCCGCATCGGGCAGACTGATGGTTGCCACCGGCGCCGGGAATTTGCTTTGGGATTGCGCAACGGCTAACGATAACAGTTGCATCTCGCTTGTGGCAAAATGGTGCGTCTTGGTTCACGGGTAATCGAAGGAGAGATAAAGAAGACATGAGAATGGATGCGATCTCCAGGCGGCTGCTTCTCAAGCACATCGGCTCAGCCGCGGCGGTTGCCGCCTGTTCGGCGACGCAGGCGGGTGCGCGGGTCTTTCCTGCCTTGACGGGCCAAACCGCAGCGGCAGCCGGTTCGGCTGCGGACATCCAGCAGGAGGCGACGCGGGCGCAGAGGATGCAATGGTGGCATGCGGCCAAATTCGGCATGTTCATCCACTGGGGGCTTTACGCAGTTCTCGGCCAGCACGAGTGGGCCATGGAGAGTTGAAGGCATTCCCATCCCGCAGTACGAGCTGATGGCCAGGCACTTTCATCCCAAACCGAACGCGGCGCGGGAGTGGGCCAGGCTGGCGCGGCGCGCCGGGCAGAAATACATGGTCATGACGACCAAGCACCATGAGGGCTTCTGCATGTTCGACACCAAGCTGACGGACTATTGCGCACCCCAGGCAGGGGCCAGGGCGCGACCTGGTGCGCGAGTATGTGGAAGCGGCGCGTGCCGAAGGCCTGCGGGTGGGTTTCTATTATTCGTTGATGGACTGGCACCATCCCGACGGTGCCCGCTGCACAGACAGATGAAGCGGCGCGCCAGCGTTTCGTCGCCTATACCCATGGGCTGATCCGCGAGCTGATGACCAACTACGGCAAGATCGATGTGCTCTGGTACGACGTCGATTGGCCGTTGACGCCAGAGCAGTGGGAGTCGGAGCGGATGAACAAGATGGTCTTTGAGCTGCAGCCGGAGATCATCGTCAACAACCGCAATGGCCTGGAAGGCGATTTCTCCACCCCGGAACAGCACATTCAAGCGGCACAGGTGGGCCGGGCGTGGGAGACCTGCATGACGCTCAACGATAGCTGGGGCTTTAACCGCGGCGATGACGGCGTGGAAGACGCCGCGGACGATTGTGAACAACCTGGCACAGTGCGCGCAGGGCGGAGGGAACTACCTGCTCAACATTGGTCCCATGCCCGATGGATCGGTGCCGCCCGAATCCGCTGAGGTCCTGGGAGCGGTTGGCAAGTGGCTGGAGCCCAATGGACGCTCCATCTACGAAACCGAGCGGGGCGAATTTCGAGATAACCCGAATGCCAACTTCACCCGTCGCGGCAACACTTTGTATGTGCACCAGAAGTCCTGGCCGGGGGAGACGCCGGCGGCGCAGTGGCTGTCGTTCTTTCAACCGGCTGCCGTCGTAGCCATCGGCGGTCTCAAGGCCAAGGTGAAGTCCGCGCGGCTGCTGAAGAGCGGAGAAAAGGTGCTCTTTACCCAGGACGAGTTCTCTCTGCGGCTCACGTCGCTTCCCGTGGCAGCGCCCGACTTTCCTTCGACGGTCATCGAGTTGGAGTGCGATGCGGAGCCGGCAGAGGACCACGAATCCATCCGCTCACTGTGGCCGCGTTACAAGGCCGGTATGGGTGCATGAGCTGGGCAGCCCTGGGTGGTTCTGGTCGGAGGATTTCTAGGATCCGGCAAGACCACTTTGATTCTAGCCGCGGCGCGCGAGTTGCAGCGGCGGGGTCTGCGCAGCGCCATGGTATGGAACGACCAGGGAAAGGACCTGGTCGACAGCCGCTATGCGGCCCTGTCGGGCATGCGCTCGGGAGAGGTTACCGGAGGATGCTTTTGCTGCCGCCTTTCTCGAGCTGATCGATGCCATCGGCGATCTCCGCGCGCACGCACCGGACGTGATCTTTGCCGAGCCGGTGGGCAGCTGTACCGATCTTTCGGCCACTGTGCTTCGGCCGCTGCTCGAGTACAGCGACACGCTATCAGCTTTCGCCGCTCACGGTCCTGGTGGATCCGCTCCGCGCCCGGGCCATGCTTGAAGAGGATGCCGATCCCGATATGCGTTTCCTTTTCGACAAGCAATTGCAGGAAGCCGATCTGGTCTGTTTCACCAAGTCGGACCTTTACCCGGACTATCCCGAGATGGGCGCCGCGCACGTCCGCCAGCTAAGCGCCAAGTCAGGTCAGGGGGTCGCGGCGTGGCTGGACGAGGTCCTCTCCGGGGCCATCGCCAGCGGCGATCAGATGCTGGAGATCGATTACTCGGAATATGCGCGGGCCGAGGCGGCACTCGCCTGGTTGAACCTGCGAGCGGTCTTCGAACCGGAAGGCCTGCTTTCCCCGGCGATGCTGCTGGGGCCTTTGCTCGACCGTCTCGATGCCGCTCTCAGCGCCGGGAAGATCCCCATCGCTCACTTGAAAGCAATCGTCACTTCGCCAACCGGCTTCCTCAAGGCGGCGATCTGCGGAATGGGCAGGAACCAGTCGTCGAAGGTGATCTTGACGCCTCCCCGGCCGGCAAGCTCGAGCTATTGCTCAATCTACGTGCGGTGGGAGCAGCCGGCCCACGTGCGCGGCATCGTGGAACGGGAGCTTCATAACCTGGATAGCGGCCTGACCCAGTGTGCGATGGACTGCTTTAGTCCGGCAGCACCAGTCCCGGAACGGCGAATTCCCAAGGCGGGCTGATTCCTTAACCGCTTTCCGTAGCAAAAAATCTTCGGGTGCCCCATCTCCCCGGATTTCCCGTAAGGTTTTGCGGGGTCAACGATCTTCATGCGGCTTTCCGTAAAGAAAGCCGCACACACGGCCATGATCGGGGCTGCGCAGTAGGAAATCCGGGGTATCTCGCTCGTTTCGCGAATGCGGGGATGACCATTGGTCGACCCTTTACAACCTGGACGGGATGTCAATCGCAGTGCAGTGTATGACACGTCGGCGAACAAACCATAAGGTCCTGAACCAATGTAAGATTGTCATCCCGACCGAAGCGTAGCGTAGTGGAGGGATCGCAGTTTCTCCCCGCCCGACAGCGTCGCCTGTCGGAGGCTCGCACTTTGTCTCAGCTGTTGAGAAAATCCAGACCACGGCAATCACCGGCCCACCTCAACCACGGCCAACTCCTGCGCAGGAATCACCAGCGTGAATGAGCCCCCGTGCAGGTGCTCGACCTGCGGCGGAGCAACCCGCTCCACCTCTCGCAACTGTCGCAGTTGCTCTTGGCTGGGATAAGCAGGCTGCGCCCATCTTGTCGTAAGCCGCCAGCACATCCCCGTGCGTTTTATCCACGCGGCTGATGCTTATCGCAGCGTTGGCCTTGACGCCCTGAAACTGTGAAGGTGATGGACTTATCCGGAGCAGTCACCCCGGGCTCCGCCAGGTTCCACGCGGCCAAGACCAGCGTGCCGTCCTTCTTTTTTGTGACCAGCACGTCGTTTGCCTCTTCGGGGATCCGCTGGTCGCCCAGGTTGTGCAGCAGCCGGAAAACGTTGAAGGAAGGTTTCGGCAGGTGATCGATCGCGATCAGCCCAAAGCCGCCAAAGAAGGGCTTGTTCGGATGACGCCTTGCTCTTCGAAGACATCGGAAAATGTCCAATAGGACATCAGGTTTACCTTACCGTCGCACTCACTGATGGTTTTCGCCAGCCAGGGCCCCATGTAAACCGAATCGGTGATCTCCCGCTCGCTCATATACGTGGCATTGAACTCGCTCCAGATCAGCGGGATATCCGGCCGGGCAGAAGCTGCGATCTGCGCATGCACCTTATCCACCGCGGCGATAACCATCTGGTGGGGCGCAATGGGCTCCGCATGTCCGAGGATGTCCATCGCCGTGTCGTTGCCGTAGGCATGGGTGGAGACGAAATCGAGCGGGACCTGGTTCTTGGTGGTATGCGCAATGATGGCGTCGACCCAGGCTGCCTGCGCGGTTGCCGGGCCGCCGACGCGAAGCCGCTGGTTCACTGCCTTGAGCGCGCGGGCCGTGTTGTCATAAAGCTCGAAATAGGTTTCCTGCGCCGGCCGTCCAGTCCAGAAATCGATGTTCGGCTCATTCCAGACTTCAAAATACCAACTGGCCACCTCATCGATGCCGTAGCGATCAACCAGGTGCTGCGCGAAGGCACGGATGAGCGCGTTCCACTTGGCATAATCCGCCGGCGGAGAAACGATTGGGTGATACCAGAAGGGATGGTAGTCGAGGCGCGCCGCCAGCAGCTTGGGCATGAAGCTCAGCTCAACGAAAGGCTTCACTCCATTGGCCAGCAGGCCATCGTAGATCTGGTCTACGTAGTCGAAGTTGTAGATCGGATTGCCTTGCTTGTCTTCGCCGTAGACGCCCACCTCGTCGTCGAGAATGGCGTGGAAGCGAACATAGCGGAAGTCTGTGATCTGCTTTACCTGGCGCAGGTCTTCGCGGTAGCTTTCCCGCATGCTGAGCACCGCCCGGCCGGAACCGAACATCTGTTCCCAGAAATGGGGAAAAGGTCTGGCCGCCGCGCGGGCGTCAATCGTGATTGTTTCTTGGGGTGGCCTGAGCCGCAGCATCGCGATGGGCGGGCGAGCAGGCACAGACCGGCGGCCAGGCAGGGCAGGAAAGGGATGCGCATGGAAAACCTCAGAACGGTAGATGTTCCGCTCCACCCAACCATACCGATCAAACGCGCTTGGCGTTGACTTTGGTGGCGAGGCCCACTTTTTCCAGCATCCATATTCCCCAGTAGTTGACATCGAGCTCGTACCAGGCCATCCCGTGGCGAGCCGAAACCGGGTGCGCGTGGTGGTTGTTGTGCCATCCCTCGCCGCCTGTCAGCAGGGCGACCCACCAGTTGTTGCGGGAGTCGTCCCGGGTTTCAAAGCGCCGCGAACCCCAGATGTGGGTCGCGGAGTTGACCAGCCAGGTGACGTGCAGGCCAACTGTGACCCGAAAGAAAATGCCCCAAAGCACCCAAGGCCAGCCACCCACGGCCAGCAGCGCAAAGCCCAGCACCGTCACCGGCAGCCAGTGGAATCGATTCAGCCAGCGGTAGAAGCCCTGTTTCATCAGGTCGGGGGCATAGCGCTTGAGAATGCCGCTGTCGTTATGCAGCGAGCCGTTCAGGATCCAGCCCATATGCGACCACCATTTGCCGTCTCGCGGCGAATGGGGGTCGCCCGGCTTGTCGGTAAATTGGTGGTGCAGACGGTGCACGGCGACCCAGTAGACGGGGCTGCCCTGCAGGGCCATGGTGCCCAGGATCGCCATCGTGTACTCCAGCCACCTGGGAACCACGTAGCCGCGATGCGTCAGCAAGCGATGGTAAGACAGGCCGATGCCCACATTCTGGGTAAGAACCCAGGTCACGGCAAAGACCGCCAGGGCGGACCAGCGAAACTCGAACAACGCCGCGACCGCTCCCAGGTGGAAGATGCCGATGATCAGGGCAAATTTCCAATGGAATTTACCCTGATTCGGCTCCAGGGCCGCCTGTAGTTCGGCTGCTTCTGTTGCTGCGCTTGCTGGATCGTGGCTGTCGCCATCATTTCTGCTCCGTATCCTCTCAGTAGGCTAGTGGGCGCAAGCTCCACGCGGTGTAAGAGTTGCGTAATATCTGATAGCGTACGGCAGTTCCGATGCTGCCGGTCGCGCAGGCAGGCACCAGGTTGTGATTGTGCAGGAAATCGGTCGTATACTGAATATGCGACCAGCACGGTCGGAATTGCATCTCTAAGGTAATAGCGGGAATGCTAAGGCTCACCAAGAAGGCGGATTACGGTTTGATGGCGCTGAAGTTCCTCGCCGAGCGTGCCGACATGCCTTCTCTGAGTGCAAAGGATATCGCCGAGGCTTACGGCATTCCGCCGCAGTTGCTGGCCAAGATTCTGCAGCGGCTCACCAAGGCGGGGCTGCTTCGCTCCCACGCCGGCACCAACGGCGGATATGCGCTATCGCGGCCGCCTGAGGACATTACGGCCTTTGAGGTGATCGGCGCCATCGATGGGCCGCTTTTTATTACCTCCTGCGAGACCGGCCCGCACGGATGTGACCTTACGGATAGCTGCACCGTCAGGGAGCCGTTGCGCAAGGTAAACGAGAGCATTTCGGATGTGTTGAAGGCGATTCGCGTGTCCGACCTGTGTGAGCATGAGCCCGGCCGGAAATACCATGGCAAGCCGGTGGAATCCATGCTGGTGAGCTTGGGCGGCTGAGGATAGAAAATGTCGTAAATTATGAGAATGTTGAGAGCAGGAGAGCGCAATGAGCACCGTTGAGAATGCAGTGACGGCCCCGGCAAACGTGAAGCTGCCAATTTACATGGATGACCACGCCACCACGCCGATGGATCCCCGCGTGCTTGAGGCGATGATCCCCTACTTCACCGCCAAATTCGGCAATGCAGCCAGCCGCAACCACTCCTTCGGATGGGAAGCCGAGCAGGCGGTCGAGCATGCTCGCGAGCAGATAGCAAAGCTGATTGGCGCCACCGCCAAGGAAATCATCTTTACCTCCGGCGCGACCGAGAGCAACAACCTCGCCATCAAGGGCATCGCCGAGATGTATCGCGAGCGCGGCAACCACATCATCACCCAGGTCACCGAGCACAAAGCGGTGCTCGATACCTGCAAGCGCCTGGAAAAGTACGGCTATCGCATCACCTATCTGCCGGTTAAGGCGGATGGCCTGATCGACCTGGAAGACCTGAAGCGGGCCATCGACGACAAGACCATCCTGGTCACCATCATGTTTGCCAACAACGAGATAGGCGTGGTGCAGCCGATCGCGGAGATCGGCAAAATCTGCCACCAGCACAACGTGATCTTCCATACCGATGCGGTGCAGGCGGTGGGCAAGATTCCGGTCGACGTGAACGCCATGAACATCGATTGCCTGTCGCTGACCGGGCACAAGATTTACGGCCCCAAGGGCTGTGGCGCGTTGTATGTCCGGCGGCGCAATCCCCGGGTACAGATTTCGGCGCAGATCGACGGCGGCGGCCACGAACGCGGCATGCGCTCGGGAACGCTCAACGTGCCCGGCATCGTTGGCTTGGGCAAGGCCTGCGAGATTGCCGGCGAGGAAATGGCGGCAGAGGCAGAGCGGCTGGGCAAGCTCCGCGACAAGCTGAAAGACAAGCTGCTGTCCAACCTGGACTACGTCCACGTCAACGGCTCCATGGAACATCGTCTGCCGGCCAACCTGAACGTCAGCTTTGTCTACGTCGAAGGTGAGTCGCTGCTGATGGGCATTAACGATGTCGCAGTTTCCAGCGGTTCGGCCTGCACCTCGGCGTCGCTTGAGCCATCTTATGTATTGAAGGCCCTGGGGCTGGGCGACGACGTGGCACACAGCTCGATTCGTTTTGGGTTGGGCCGCTTCAACACCGAAGCCGAAGTTGATTACGTTGCGGACAAGGTCATCGATGTAGTGCAGAAACTTCGCGAACTTTCGCCGCTCTATGAAATGGTGAAAGAAGGCATCGATATTTCAAAGATTGAGTGGCAGGCGCACTAAGAGCATTCATTTTGGTGTGAGACACGCAAACGCTGGATACGAAGTCAGGGAGATAAAAATGGCATATAGCGACAAGGTAATTGACCACTACAACAATCCGCGGAACGTGGGCCAGATGGACAAGAGCCAGTCTGAAGTAGGTACGGGTCTGGTCGGCGCCCCGGAGTGCGGCGACGTCATGCGTTTGCAGATCAGGGTCAATCCCGAGACCCAGGTGATTGAAGAAGCAAAGTTCAAGACCTTTGGCTGTGGTTCGGCCATCGCCTCCTCCTCGCTCGCCACCGAGTGGGTTAAGGGCAAGACGGTCGCGGAAGCGATGCAGATCAAGAACACCGACATTGTGAAAGAGCTGGCTTTGCCGCCGGTTAAGATTCACTGCTCGGTGCTCGCCGAAGATGCGATCCGCGCGGCCATTGGCGATTGGAAGAAGAAGAACGGCGTAACCGAGACGGCGGAAGCCACTGCTTCGGTAGCTCATTAATTCAGAGGCAAGATGGAATTAGCTGTCCTCAATGCGGAAAACGCGGCGCCGAATCAAAAGGGCATCCAGGTCACGGAGCGTGCCCTGAAGCGGATTCGCGTAGCCATGGCCAAAGAGGGAGTTTCCCCTGAAGAGGGGGGACTTCGCCTGGGCATTCAGGGCGGGGGCTGCTCCGGTCTCTCCTATAACATTCGCTTCGACTCTCAGCCCCGAGAACGCGATCGCGTGTACAACTTTGAAGATGTGCGCGTCTTCGTCGATCCCAAGTCGTTTATCTACCTCCACGGCATGATTCTCGACTACGAAGAGACGCTGATGCGGCAGGGCTTCAACTTCATCAATCCCAACTCGACCAAGTCTTGCGGTTGCGGTTCATCGTTTTCGGCGTAGACGTCGCCGCGGTCTGTTCCGCCCTATGCAAATTATTGAAAGAGTCAGTGCGCCGGCAAAATGCTGGTCCTGCGGCCAGGAGGTCACGGACGGGCAGCCCTTCTGCGCCTCTTGCGGCAAAGTGCAGCCGCCCCAGCAGGCCGGCTACTTCGACATGTTTGGCTTGCCGCCGAAGCTGGATCTCGATGTGCAGGCGCTGGAAAAGCAGTTCTACCGCTATAGCCGTAAGCTGCACCCCGATGTGTCACGCTCGCGCCACGCAGCAGGAGCAGGAATGGAGCCTCTCGCAGGCTTCGCTGCTGAACGATGCCTATCGCACCTTGAAGAATCCGCTGGAGCGTACCAAGTATCTTCTCAAGCTCGAAGGAGTGCAGTTCGAAGACGAACGCGGGCCAGGCAATCTGAATCCGTCCAAGGTGCCCGCTGATCTACTGGAAGAGGTCTTCGAGCTGAATATGCAACTGGAAGAATTGCGCCAGAACCAGAAGATGGGCGAAGACGATCCGCAATTGCGCCGCGATCTCGAGGCCGCAAAGAACCAGTTTGCCGCGCAACTCAGCGCGCTCGACGAGCAAGTGCGTTCCCGGTGGTCGGCCTGGGATGCAGCGTGGGAGCAAAACGACGAAGCCAAGAAAACCGCGGCCAAAGAAGCGATGACCTCGTTGCTGCAACGCCGAAGTTATCTGCAGAACCTGGTGCGCGATGTGGAACGAGACTCTGGGAGAGTCGTAAGAGTTATGGCGGAAGAGCGCGTAGTCGGTATCGACCTGGGCACGACCAACTCGTTGGTCGCCTTCATGCAAGGGGATAAGCCCGTCGTCATCCCGGGGGAAGATGGCCTGAACCTGGTGCCCTCCGTGGTGGCGTTGGCGCCTGCTCGTGATGGCGGCCGGCCGGCGATGCTGGTTGGCAATGGAGCGCGGCACACGCTACTGCACGCGCCGGAGCGGGCCATCTACTCCGTTAAGCGCCTCATGGGCCGCGGGGTCGAAGACGTTGCCGAAGAATTGAAATTCTTTCCCTTCCGGCTGGCCGACGAAATCCAGCCGGGCGAGGTGCTTGCGCATTCGCCTTGGGGATACGGAGTTCACGCCGCCGGAAATTTCCGCGCACATCCTGCGCCAGCTCAAGCGGAACGCGGAGCGGTACTTCGGTGCGCCGGTGACCCAGGCGGTGATCACGGTGCCGGCCTATTTCAATGATGCCCAACGGCAGGCGACCAAGGATGCGGGACGCATGGCCGGGCTCGAAGTCCTGCGCCTGGTCAATGAGCCCACCGCCGCGGCTTTGGCCTATGGTCTCGATCGCCAAAAAGAAGGCATCATCGCGGTCTACGATCTCGGCGGCGGAACCTTCGACATCTCCATCCTCAAGCTGCATGAAGGCATCTTCGAGGTGATCGCCACCAATGGCGATACCCACCTGGGCGGCGATGACATCGACAACCTCCTGATTGCCATCGCGCTCGATGACATCGCCGGCGATACGGGGACCGATCTGCGCCAGCAGCCGGAGGCCATTCAGGCGATACGTAAGGCGGTGATCGAAGCCAAGATCGCGCTCTCGTCGCAGTCCGTGGCGCAAATGGATATCAAGCTCCCGCAAGGGCGGCCGCTACCGGCGTGAACTCATCTCGCGAGCAATTCGAACAGCTGATTCAACCGGTCATCTCCCGTACCATCGCGCCCTGCCGCGACGCGCTGCGCGATGCGCACCTTAGCTCCCGATCAGATCGATGAAGTCGTGCTGGTCGGCGGTTCAACCCGCATACCCGCGGTGCAGCGGCTGGTCAGCGATGTCTTTGAGCTGCCGCGCCGCGGCAAGCAGCCCCGCACCGAGCTCAATCCGGATGAGGTGGTTGCCCTCGGCGCCGCCGTGCAAGCCAATATTCTGGGCGGCGGATCGAAAGCTACCGAGGATATGCTGCTGCTCGATGTGACCCCGTTATCCCTGGGCATCGAGGCGTTGGGTGGGGTGGTCGCCAAAATCATTCAGCGCAATTCGACCATCCCTGCCTCTGCCTCCGAATCGTTTACCACCGGGGTCGATGGGCAGACGAATGTCGCCATCCACGTGCTGCAGGGCGAGCGTGAGATGGCCAAGGACTGCCGCTCGCTGGCGCGCTTCGATCTGAAGGGGATTCCGCCCATGAGCGCGGGATTGCCGCGCATCGAGGTCAAGTTCCTCATCGACGCCAACGGCATCCTGCATGTTTCCGCGCTGGAGCAGCGCAGTGGCAAGCAGGCGGAGGTCTCGGTGAAGCCGGCCTATGGCCTGACCGACGAGCAGGTGGAGTCGATGATTCTGGAATCGTTCGATCACGCCGAAGCAGGATATTCATCTCCGCCAGCTGGTCGAAGCCAGGAACGAAGCGGACACCATCCTCAGCGCGGTGGAAAAGGCTCCTTCCAGCCCTGCCTGGCAGCTGCTTGACCCGGACGAGCGGGCGGAGATTGGCTCGCTCAGCGCAGAGCTAAGCGTCCTCAAGCAGGGCGATGATCTGCAGGCGCTGCGCGCCGGGACCGAAGCGCTGGACAAAGCCACCCACCGCTTTGCCGAGCTCATGATGGACGCGGCGGTTTCGAGCGCGATCAAGGGCCAGACGATGCAGTCGGCGGATGACAAGTTGGGCCAGGGCCCGACTGCTCCGCACCCCATCGCACAGGCGGAGTTCATGTGAAAGAAAGTAAACGCGCATGACATGACAATATGGTCCGCGTCACATTTCTTCCCGAAGGCCGTACGGTGGAGTTCGACTACGGCACACTGCCCTACGGGCATCATGGAAAACCCATGTCGTTCCTCGACGTGGCTGAGCACTTCGACATTTTTCTCGATCACGCCTGTGGCGGCTCCTGTGCCTGCACCACCTGTCACCTTTGGACCAAAGAGGGCAGCGAAGCGCTCTCACCGGCCGATGACGATGAGCTGGACCGGCTGGATATGGCGGCGGATCTGCAGCTGAATTCCCGTCTTGGCTGCCAGGCCGTGATCACCGGGCCGGGGAACTACGTGGTGGAGATCCCCAAGTGGAATCGCAACTATGTCTCCGAGGGCAAGCCGCTGAGTCTGGCGGAAGAGAAGTGAGGAGCTGACGATGGCGCGTGAAATTACCTGGAATGACGCGGAAGAGATCGGTATCCAGTTGCAGGAAAAATTTCCCGACGTGGATCCCTTCACGGTGCGCTTCACCGATCTGCACAAATACGTAACCGAGCTCGAAGGCTTTGCGGACGACCCCGCAAAGTCAAATGAGCCCAAGCTCGAAGCCATTCAGATGGCCTGGCACGAAGAATACAAAGACGCCCAGTAGCGGGCGCCCATCCTTAGTTGAGTAGGCCGCTTCTTCACAAGAACCAGGCGGGAGCCCTTATCCCTGCCTTTGCAGGACGCGGCGGCGGAAACACGAGCAGCGACACGGCCAGCGCCACGATTATTCCTAAGCCAACCTCCAGAAATCTCGCGATCGAGACTTGGGCAGGGCTCTCGCGAATTTTTTTTGGATCTAAATTACTTGTATATACATCTATTTTCCATGAAGACGACCGCACTGCCCGTTCTTCCCTGTGCCTGTGCCAGCCTTCGGCGGGCAGCGCGCGCGAGCTCGCACTTCTATGAGGAGGCGTTGCGCCTTGCGGGGCTGCGGATATCCCAGTTCACAGTGATGCAGGTGCTCTCGTTGGTTGGCGACATCAACCAAGGCAGGCTGGGGAAGATTCTGACGATGGACAGCACCTCCCTTACGCGAACACTGGCGATTCTAGGGCGGGAGGGTTGGGTGACGAAGCGCCGCGGCGAGGACCGGCGTGAGTGGCGGATCCGCCTGACGAAGAGCGGCGCCGCGAGGTTCCAGATAGCGCTTCCTTACTGGGAGGACGCACAGACGCGGATGAGGCAGCGCCTCGGCGAACGCCGCTGGGGCGAATTGACAGAGTTGACTAACTACGTGGCCGGCGTGGTCACAGAAGATGGAGATGTGTGATGACGAGACCGAATTTTGGCAGGCTTACCGCGTGGCTGATTGCCGCCTGGTTTGCAGCTTCTCTTAGCGCAGCGGCACTCGGGTTGATCAAAACAGAGCCCGGACGTCCGCCTTTTCCCCTGTTGGTGGCGGTAGTAGTTCCTTTCAGTGCGTTCGGCATCTGGTATGCGGCATCGCGATCCTTCCGGGAATTCGTACTGGCATTGAACCCGCGGGCGCTAACGCTGGTGCAAACATGGCGGACTGCGGGATTCGTGTTCCTCGTGCTGGCTCGTTATCGCATCTTACCGGCGAGCTTTGCCCTGCCTGCGGGGTGGGGCGATATCGCTATCGGCGCGACCGCAGTCTTTGTTGCAGGCCGCTTGGCGGTGCCGAAGCACCGGAGGGTCTTCATCCTGTGGCAAATGCTGGGTATATTGGATCTGGTAATGGCGGTTACGCTGGGGGCAACCGCCGTCCTGGTAAATCCGAATGGCATTCCCACCACGCCGATGACCGTGCTGCCAATGAGCTTGATTCCGACGTTTGCTGTGCCGCTTCTCTTCCTTCTGCACATCATCTGCATTGCGCAGGCGCGGGGCTGGGCGAAGGAGCAGACTGCGGGGCGCGGGCTCAATTCGGTTGCGGTATGAAATCCACCTGTCCAAGCGAATTGCCTTGATTTGTGATGGCGGAGTCCCTAGTGTAGTGCGTCACAGATAGAGGCGATTATTTCTTGCCCTGCCACAAATGATCGGGTGCCCCATCCTTCGCGCTTTCTTGCGAAGGGTGGGAAAGCAGACCCCAACCGGCCACGCTCGAGTCCACTCAAGTGAAGGTTTTTGTTCCCACCCTTCGCAGAAAGCGCGAAGGATGGGGCACCCGATCATTTGCGGGTCGTCCTGGTTGCTTCGCGTCTCGGATGGATAAACATCGATCTGCGTGACGCACTACGCTAGAAGGATCTATTATCAAACCGCTACGGTGGGGTGTGCACCTAGACCTCAAGCAGTGACACCTCGCTCACTTCGCTGCGGCGAGACTTTACAGGCGTGACCAATAGGGTCTTCAGTTCCCAGGGCGCAAGGTTGATGGTGTGGTCCAGAGCCCAGAGCGGAGCTCTTGAGGGTCGCCTGGGTCGCTTTTCCCGATCGCTCCTGGAGGCGCAGGATCGTTCCGTCCGGCAGCCGCTCGGCGCGCTTGATCGCCAACACCCAGACATTGCTGGGCATGATCTCGAGGAAGGACTGCTCCCATGGCTTCGGTTCCATGGTGTGCGGAGTCCATCACATACTCAGCGGGCGTTTGTAGTTCCTCGGCGCGGCGATCGAGTGCCAATTCTGCATAGCCACCACGGCCACCCAACAGCCAGAACCTGCGCTCCTGCCGTCCCTGGTCCTGCCATGCATTGTTGTCATCATGCGGCACCTGGTTCGGGTTATGGCGCGCAAAGGGCGCTGAGCGAATCAGGACCGTGCGAAAAAGTCGAATGCAGGCAGTCATAGCTGTAGGTCGAGTTGTTGAGCAACGCAACGGTGTAGTCGGCATTTCCAATTCTCCCCTGCACCGCTCCCCAATCCTGATAAGGCTCTTCCTCGCCATTGGTGCGGCGCTCCAGCACCTGCCCCGGTACTTTCGCGTAGATCTTCGGCTGGGTGAGCGCGGTGGGGATTTCGAGCTTGAGTATCTGCTCGTGCTCATGCCAGTCGATCACAAAGCGAAGCTCGACAAAATCGAGCCCGGCAAATTCTGCAATGTCGAGAACGATTTCCGAGTTCTGCCAGGAGGCACGCTGACGAGTGACCCGGGTAACCGGCCCGTTCTCAATCACCGTGGACGAGACCAGCGTGGGCCGCCCCATCTCCTGCCGGAATTGATTGATGCCGTGCGCCCAGGTGTCGCTGGTGTCGCTAATGACGACCAGTCCAATGGGGCCCGCCAGCAGCTCTGTGCCATCCTCCGCCTTCAAGGAGGAAATACCGAAGCCGGAGTCCGACACCGAGACGAAATCTCGATAGGCCTCAGGAGCCGGTGGATCCCCATGCGCCAACTGCGAAGACCTTGTACCCACACGGAGGCAGTTCGACCCACGCCGACAAACGCGGGAAAGAAGTTGGTCATGCTCGCCGAAGGTCTCCACTGCACCGGTATCCTTGTTGCCATCTTTGGATGAGAGGCAGGTGATCGGGGCGACTTACCCGATGGATTTTGCTCGGTGTAATACTCCACCAGCGCCTTTCGTCTCCAGGGAAGCGGATTGAAGAGGAAGACCGCGCCCTCTTCGACCGCGCTCAGGTCAACCCGCTTGGCCATCATTTCCAGAGCTTCTACTTTTGAGGTTTGCGCGACCTCGCAAGCGTAACCGACACTGTCCCGCACATCCTGGTAGTCGGAGTAGAGCGAGGTTCCGGCCATCATGTCGTGGAACTGGCAAAACAGCACCTTCCACCAGGCTTCGGCATACTGCTCCGCCGGATAAGCGCGGCCCGCGCTCAGATTGGCTACGAGGGAAATGGTCTCGGCCTCGCCCAGCCATCGCTCGGCGCGCCGGTTAAGGAACTTTCCTTCTCCATAAGCCGAATAGCAACCGCGCGCATGGTGCTGCAATTCGCTTCGGACCACGGGCAACCCAGCGAAAGCCGGGGAGCTTTCGACGGCAAGGAAAAAGTCGCGCAGCGTGCTGAAGCGCAGTTCGGGCAAACTCGGCGTCCTGCTGCAAGGCGAGAATCTGCTGAATCTGCTCCTTGGTGACCGCGCCGCCATGATCGCCCACCCCCAGAAAGAACGCCGCATGATCGAAGCCGGGCGCGAACGCTCCAGTGGCTGCGGGTTGAATCAGTTTGGTATCCGCGTCATAGCTGTGCCAGATTCTCAGGGTGAGAACGCGCGATCCGTCGGCGCTCTCCCACCAGAACAGAAGAGGCAAATCCATTTCGTGTTCCTGGGGGCGCATGAAGACGTAATAGCCGTAGCCGGCGCGTTTCAGGATCGTAGGTAGACCCGCGGCGTGACCGAAGGAATCGGGATTGAAGCCGATCTTCACCTCCGCTCCCAGCGCACGTCTGGCAATAAGCTTTGCCGTAGAGCGCGTGGCGAACAAAACTTTCGGTCGAGGGAATATTGCAGTCCGGCTCAACCGGCCAACCGCCAACCACCTCCCATCGGCCCTCGCGAATTCGCTGCTTGATTTCGCTGAGCATCTCCGGATCGGCGCGTTCCACCCAACGGTAGTGGGCCGACGACGAATGGCTATAGCAGAACCCCGGGGTCTCGTTGATCCGGTTCAAAGCACTGCGAAACGTGGTGAGCACAGTATCCGAGCCATCGCGCCATGGCCATAGCCAGGCTGCGTCGATGTGGGAGTAGCCGATGATGTGGATGACTTTCTTGTTCCCCGGCCGTCCCCGCAGCGTGCTGCGCCCATGCCGGAGCGGTGGCCATCGCTCCCAGCGATGCGGCCCCCTGAATGAGAAAGTCTCGTCTGGAAAGCCCCTTCCCTGCTTGCCCATATCCTGCACTCTCCCTGCTTGGACTGACAGGTAGAATTGTCGGTGTTATGGCCGATCCAGCTGCAAGCCCTTATGCAAGCGCAACCGTCCAACGATCCGTGGAGCACCTCGCGTCTCCCTGCTTGAGCGCTCTCGCCGGTCTCTTGCCGGCGGCGTGAGCAGCCCGTTTCGCGCCAAGGCACCGGTTCCACTCTTTCTCGCGGATGCCTTGGGAAGCATGATCACGGACGTGGATGGAAACCAATACATCGACTATGCGCTGGCCTGGGGTCCGCTGATTCTGGGCCACCGCCATCCGAAGCTTGTGGCAGCGATCCGTGAGCAAGCCGACCGGCCGCACATCTATGGCGCCCAGCATGAACTGGAATACCAAGTGGCGGAGATGATTCAGGCGCTGGTTCCCTGCGCGGAGCGGGTCGCGTTCACCTCCAGCGGCAGCGAGGCCGTTCAGATAGTCCTGCGGCTTGCACGCGCGTTCACGCGGCGCAAGCTCATCGTAAAGTTCGAGGGCCACTATCACGGGTGGATGGACTCGGTTCTATTGAGCTATAAGCCAAGCGCCGACCAGCTGCGGCAAGCTGAGCCTTTCGACGCCATCCCTGGATCGGCGGGCAAGTACCAAACGCCGCCGACAACGTACTTGTGTTGCCGTGGAACGACGCGGACAAATTAGAGCGCTGCTCCGGGAGCGATGGTTCGGAAGTTGCCGCCATCATCACGGAGCCTGTTCTCTGCAACAGCGGGTGCATTGAACCGGGCGACCGGTTATCTTGAACAACTAGCGGAGTTGGCTAAGCAGCACGGGGCCCTGCTGATCTTCGACGAGGTCATCACCGGTTTCCGCAGAGACATCGGGGGCGCACAGAGCTACTACAACGTGATCCCGATCTGGCTACGCTGGGAAAGGCCATTGGTGGCGGGCTGCCCCTGAGCGCGATTGTGGGCCGCGTCGAAATCCTGGAAATGATGTTTAAAGAGGGGTGGCCTTTGGCGGGACGTTCAACGGCAATCCCATCTCCCTGGCCGCGTCGCTGGCTACGCTTACCGAGTTGGCGCAAGCAGAGGGGAGCCGTTGCAGCAGGCGAATAAGACGGGAGAGGAGATCATGCGTGGAATCCAGGCGGCGGCGCTACAAGCATAGTCTTCCGCTGCTGGTCACGGGTTTTGGAACCTCCTTTGCCCTGCACTTCACCGAGCGATCGGAATTGCGCGATTATCGCGACCTGCTGGAAGACGATCCGTTCTTGCTGCAGCGGTGCCTGATTGAGAGCCTGCGGGAAGGGCTCTGCCTGGTGCCGGATGGCCGCATGTATGTATCCACAGTCGCATACCGAGGACGATGCCGAGCGGACGATCGCCGCCATGGACCGTGTTTTGCAGCGCATTCACGATTTCTGAGCCCGATCCAGCCTCAGTGACACCTCGGCGATTTCCTCCGGCTCCGCGATCCGGCGCAGGGCATATTTGGAGTACACCTCCGCGACGTAGCCAACCGCTGCCGGGCGTCATAATCTGAGTCGCCGTAACTCAGGTACTGGTAACCGGGAATGAAGTTGACGCCACGCCCATTAAAGCCGGCACTCTCCAGCCCCGAAGCCTCATCGAGGGCATGGCCCTAGTGTTTGACCTGGTCAACGATTGTTACCGAATCATCAAATCCGCTTGGAAGTAAAGTTAGCTACACAGCAATAGGCCTCTTCTGCTTCCCCGAGCGATTAACTCCCTGGAAGTGGAAACGATGAAAATATCTTGAATTTTCGAGGGACTCTACGGATTTCCATAGGAGCCTGGGATAAGAAGCCGCAGAACCGCGATAAAGCGTCGAAAATCGGTGACCAATGCCAACCAGTCAGTCAGTTCGGTGATTGATTCGATACGTCTTACCGGAAATTGCGTGACATCTGCACCTTGGTGTCACTTAGGCAACCCAATTGCTAACAAAACTGCATAACAGGTGCCTTGTGCCCAAATTCTGCTCCGGCATGACGCGCTGCGACAAACCTCAGCACAACGCTGTGCTGGGCCACGGGCCCTTGGTTTCGAAATTGATCGTGGAAACTCGCACGGCTCAGAACTGCCTTCCAAACAGCTTCGGGCCATTCCGAATAGCCAAACTTCTCATCCCGGCCCAGGTCGTCCGTGGAGCTATTTCTAAGGAGATTGCGTGACAAGTTCAAGAATTAACAATGCTCATTTTCAAGATGGGCAGCTTGCTCGTCCTCCTGGCATTCGCGATCGCGGCTTGCCTGCCTACGCGCCTCTCAGCACAGGAGTTGTCCGGGACCAAGGGCGGCCTTCAGGGTGTCGTGACCGATAGCAGCGGCGCGGTTGTGCCCGGCGCGTCAGGTCACGGTCACAGGCAATTCCGATACGCGAACGGTGACCACGAATGGCGCCGGACACTGGGAGTTCGATCGATTTGACTCCGGGGCCCTATACGATCAGCGTGGAACGGGAGGGTTTCAGCAAGACGGAAGCGAAGGCCATCGACGTCGAGATCAACCGTGTCAACGGCGTGAACCTCGTGCTCCAGGCGGGCGCAGTCGCCCAGACCGTCCAGGTCGACGCCACCGCGACCACGATTGATACCGGCTCTACCGCGCTCAGCTCCAACCTCACCAGCAGCTTCTATAGCGAGGTTCCTGTCGCCCGAAATGTAGGCAGCCTGTTTTACACCGCGCCCGGCGTCACGAACGCCGGCGGGACGGGTACGGCTAATCCTTCGATCGGTGGCGCGACCGGCCTGGAAAACCAATACATCGCCGATGGCGTTAACATCACCGACGGCGGATACGGCGGCCTGGGCGTGTTCAGCCCGATCTATGGTTCTCTGGGCACCGGCATCAACCTCACATTCATCCAGGAAGTTCAGGTCAAGACCGGCGCCTTCGAGCCGAAGTATGGCAAGGGAGACGGCGGCATCGTGCAGATCGTCACTAAATCCGGTGGCAACGCGTATCACGGAGCGCTCGCCGCCTTCTTTGCCCCGGATGCCTTCAGCGCCGGCCAGCGCTATGCGGACGACTACTTCGACCGCGTGAACGTGCGCGGCCACATTGCGTCGGAGCCGCAAGTCGATGCTTCCGCGGAGTTCGGCGGCTACGTTCCGGGCGTACATCTGAAAGACAAGCTTTTCTTCTTTGGCGCCTACAATCCGGCCCTCAACAAGGTCTTCTGGCTACCGCCCTCGGTTGCGCGGCTGTACTAGCCCAGGGCCCTTTCACCAACAAAACGACGGTGAATAGCTGGGCAGCGAAAGTCACCTTCAAGTTGAACGACGGCACCAGTCTCGATGCCTCCGCCTTTGCCGATCCGTCCAAGACCAATGCGGCGGCTACGGCTTGCCAACGAAGATACTTTTCCCTTCTTTCCGCAATCTGAACCTTGCCAATGAGACCGGCTTCAGCCGCTGGAACTATGGCACGCGCAGTGAGACGTCTGCACCTGACCAGCTCCCTTTCTCCCACCTGGCAACTGGACATCTCAGCTTCCGCCAAGAGAAGCCACTTCACGAAGTCGGCGCTGCAAAACGTCAACCAGATCGTCGACTGAATCGGGCGTCGTGCAGGCCGGGCAGTTTACCGCCCAGGGCCTGGGTTCACGCAGAATCCCACTCACCCACGACTACGGCTTCGGCATCGACACGGAAAAGACCGTCAACTTCCACGGCCAGCACACGCTCTCCGCTGGGCTGGGGTTATACCCACTCCATCTATGCGCTGGACAAGGACTATAGCGGCGGCCATTTCGCCTTCCCGACGCACGAATATCTCCGGGGTTTCTGTTGCCAGCAAATCACCAACAACCCGGCACTCGTAGGCGCCTCGACCAATGCGGCGTTCAACCTGCTCGCCGGCAGCCCCCAATCCGACTACCGGATTGGTCGACTGCGCACCCAGCGATTGCCCTTTCTACAACGGCACGCAGGTCTATCTGCAGCAGGTCCGCGGCATCTTCAGCAGCCCGATCGCTGAAACCAGCTCGGTCGATCACGCGATCTACGGCAACGACAATTACGCAGTTCAACCGCTATGTCACCTTCAACCTCGGCCTCCGCTGGGACGAGGAACAGCTCAACGCCGTAACCCAGTGCTTACGTCTTCAACGATAACTGGTCTCCCCGTTTGGGCATCAATATCGACCCCTTTGGCGATCGTAAGTCGAAGGTCTTCTTCAATTGGGGACGTTACACCCAAGCCTTCCCGCAGGATGGCGCATTGCGCGATCTGTCGAACGAACTCGACATCTACGCAGCCAATTGGAAGCCGGAAGCCGATGCCAACAACAATGTCGTCATCGGGCCAAATAATACCGTCGTGCCGGTTCTCGATGCAGCTCACCTGATCAGCGGAGACCCAGCAGCCGGCCAGCAGAGCGGCAACGTTTCCGCCAGCGGCGGCGCATCACCCATCTTCATCGAACACAACACCAAGATGAACTTCGAAGAAGAGTATGTCGGCAGGAATCGAACGCCAGTTCGGCGGATTCGTCCTGAGCGCTCGCTACATGGATCGCCGCTTGCTGCGCATCATTGAAGACACCTCGGGCGCCTCTCCGGAGGGCGCTCTGCAGCGGTTTCGTCGCGCAGCAGTTCGTTGTGGGCAACCTCAGTGCGAAAACCGACTATTTCATCAACGAGCAGGAGCAAGCCTATACCGCAGGCGGCTGGGCCACCTGCCAACTGCCCCGCGTGAATTCACCGGGCTCCAACGTCGCCAACTATGGCCTGCAGACGAATACTCTGGGGCAGGTAGTGGGCGGCGCCTGCGGTTACAACGTCCTGACCGCCGGCGATCCCACGCCGGACGGAAAGCCCGACGGCTTTTCCAATCCATACCGCCACTACCAGGCGTTGGAGTTGGAAGCCAACAAGAGCTTCAGCCACAACTTCATGCTGCGCGTCAACTATCGCTATGCCAAGCTCTACGGCAACTACGAGGGCCTGTACCGCAACGACAACGGGCAATCAGACCCCAGCATCAGCTCGCTGTATCGACTTCACCAATGGCGTTCTCGGCCTGCTGGGTCAACAGTTTCAGAGGGCTACCTGAACACGGATCGCAGGCAGGTAGGCAATCTCTACGGCTCCTACGTCATTCCCAACGGGTTCATGAGGCGCTTCACCGGCGGCATCGGCTTGCGCGGTAGTTCCGGACACACCGATCAGCGAGCTCGGCGCGCATCCGGTTTACACCGATCCCGGCGAAGTCCCGATCGGCGGCCGTGGAACCGTCGGCACCAATGCCTCGAACTATCAACTCGATCTGCACGCCGACTACCCGCTCCAATTGGGTGAGCGGTATAAGATCAAGTTCACCTTCGATACGTTCAACGTGACCAACTCCCGTTCGCTGACTGCCGTCGACCAGGACATCGCTCTCAGCTACGGAGTACCCGACGTGGATTATCTCAAGCCAGTCTCCTTCCAGCGTGCGTTCTATGGGCGCGGATCGGTACGGTTTGAGTTCTAGATCGAGCGTTTTGCGATTCATCGGGAGGGGGATGGAAACATCCTCCTCCCTTTTCCTTTTGTGGTGGCCGGGAAACTGCTGCCAGTTCACTGTCAATTACACTAGATAGGGATGTGGCTTCGGCAGCCGTGAAACGGCGCAGCAAACTGAGGCGAAATTGTTAAAGCGTTCTGTATATGCAACCGGCGTCCTGGTTGCTTTGGTTCTCGGGCTCTTCTCTGCCCTCCAGCAGCGACGGCAGCCAAGCATCCGCAGCTGCCCCCCAGGTATGAGCATTGGCTGGACGAGGAGGTCAACTACCTGATCACGAACCAGGAGCGGACTACCTTCCTGGCTTGACGACCGATCAGGATCGCGACCACTTCATCGAAAGTTTCTGGGCGATTCGGAATCCGGACCCGAACTCCCCCAGCAACACCTTTCGGGAAGAACACTACCGGCGGCTGGAATACGCCAATACCCATTTCGGCTCGCCTTCGGCAGCAAATGGATGGCGCACCGACCGCGGCATGGTGTACATCACGCTGGGGCCTCCGCAGCAGAAGCGGTCGTATCCCAAACACAAAGTATCTGAAACCTATGGAGACCTGGTTCTATCAGGATCCGGGAAGCGCGCTTGCGCCCTATTTTTCCGTCCTCTTCTTCAAACAGAGCCCGGCGGAAGACTTCCGGATTTACTCGCCCTACCAGGACCGGCCCGGAAAAGCTGATCGCCAGCACCAATGCCATCAACGATGAGCCGACCGCGCTGAAGATCATCAAGGACGACCTGGGAGACGAGGTCGCTAACCTGACGCTCTCTCTTTTCCCCAACGAGCCGGTAGACAACGTTAAGGGCACTCCTACCCTGGAATCCGATGCACTGCTCAACAAGATCCGCAATTATCGCAACCTGCCGGAAAACAGGGACCTGCTGGCGCAGCGGCGGGCGCTGCTGGAAGGCGTGACCCACCGGGTTCTGCTGGGGCAGGACTTTAGCGATCTCTCTGTTCTGGCCACCCGGGATGGCGCCAACCAGGCCAGCATCCATTACATGCTTCGCTTGTTAAACCCCGGCGATTTCGTGCTGGGGAAAGATGCCACCCAACGTGTCTATTACTCGCTGTCGGTGGAATCGCAGCTGCTGAGCCGCTGACGGCAAGGTGATTTACACCGACACCCAGGATCTGCACGACTATCTCACTACCGACCAGATCGATCAGTTGCGGCTCCGGCCGCTGGCGATTGCCGGACGGCTGGTCGCTGTTCCCGGCAAATATCAGCTTAGGTAGACGTCACGAATCGGGTCACCAAGCAGAGCTTTGCCCAGACGCGAGGCGATTCTGGTGCCTGCGTTTGACCACACCTTGGGGATGAGCCAGGTCGTCTTCTGCTGCCATGGCGCCCCCCCAACGCGACTTCGAGCAGAATCAGCCGTTCAGCTTTTCCGGGGTAAAAATCGCGGTGGCTGGAGCGGATAATGTCTGCGCTTACTGGCGGCGACCCGGTCAGGGTCATCTATCAGCTGTGGGAGCAGCCCGATTCTCCAGTCTCGCTGCAGGGAAAGAATCTGGAGATCTCCTACTTGATCGGGCAGCTTGGCGTGGCCACCAAGAAAGAGCAAACGCAGACGGTTGACCGTGCCAGATTCGACCCTCAGGGCAATTTGCTGATGGGTACCGATCTCCCCACCAATGACTTGCACCCGGGCAACTATCGGCTGGTGATCCGGGTCACCGATCCGGAGAGCAATGAGAGCACTTCGCAAGCGATCAATTTCCGCCTGGTGGGGGAGATCGTCATCCGTTGTGGAATCTCACGAACCCTTCCTACACCAGCACTGCGGACTCAGCCGTCAATCTGTACCGGCGTGGCCTGTGCGCCTTAGCGCAGCAGCAACCTCAGACCGCCGTCGCTTATCTGAAGCAGGCCGTCGATGCGGGCACGCCCGACGCGGCCATGTATAGCGCCCTGGCTTCGGCTTACCGGCTCGCCGGGAATACAACCGCGGCCGTCGCCACGGAAAAGCAGCGTGACAGCGCGCTGGCCCGCAGGGCGGAGCGCCCTCCAGCAATTAGTCATCAGGTACGCTGGGACTTTCGCGGTTCGCGAAGGGTGGCAACATACCTATCTGTGGGGAATAGAAGAGAAACCGCGATCCCTCAGAAGCTAAAGCCCGACGTATTCTCCATCATTGCACGGCACGACTCAAGTCGTGGCCTGATACAAAACAGAGTTTTTCCGGAGCCTGTTTAGCGCGTAACCCTTCAGCGGATGCGATTATTTGTCTTCTTCAGGGCCCGGGTGCTTGCCCACAAAGGGAGAGCAGCAGGGCTCCTTGGCGGGCGTGAATTCCATGAACTCCACGCGGGTAAGGTCCGGGTCGAAGAGGTTGAGCTGCACCTTGCCATCGCGACCGACCTGGGTCTTGGTGCAGTTGGCGTCCCTCACATTTGTTCCGCTCCAATGCGGCAACGGCGTCGGCCATGTGGGCCACACCGAGCGAGAAGTGGTCCATCACGCCGGTCTGCTTCAGAGTCGGCGTGTGGAGGACGCGTTCAGCATGTATTCCAGCCAGTCCGTGCCATCGGGCACCTGGATGCTTTGGTAGTCCGTGCGGTAGTCGGTCTTGCCGCCATGCCAGTAGGGGCGGAAGCCGAGTATATCCCGCCAGAATGCATCCTCTTTTGCGGCATCGCGAACGATGAAGCCGACGTGGATCATGCGCCTGCTGGTGGCATTCGGTGAGGGCGGCGCCTTGGCGACCAGCTTATTGGAGCCGCGCTGCACGAAGATCACCAGATTGCCCTCGGGATCGCGCACCCCGAACTCCCCCGCTTTCAACGGCATCTCCGTTTTGATCACCGTGCGCCGCCAGGTAACGCTCCAGCCCGGCCGCATTGCGGGTGGTGAATGCGACTGCGGCCATGCGAACGTCCGGCTTAGGTGGCGGCGGCGAAGTCAGTATCTCGATCCATTGGGAGCGAGTTGACCGGGTAGATCCACATGCCGTTCGACTCCAGGCGCTTGTAGCCCAAGGTGTCCCCGTAGAATTTTTGGGCTCCGGCTGGATCGGTCGTATAGAAGCGCGCGAAAGCGATTCCGGTGATTGCGGGGCGCTTGGCCGCTTGCGCCCCCAGTGGGGCGAGGGTAGCGATGAGCAACACGCAAGCAGTAAGAGCTCGTCTCATGAACCGAACTCTAGTGGATTTAGAGCCGCTCGGGTCAAAACGGGAGAGAAGGCCCGAGAGAAGCCGCCGATGCGGGACCCGAACCGGTGGTCCACCACATCGGTGAGCGAGCCCAGGACGGGCATGGTGTCGGCATCGCGGACGTGGATGGGGATGGCAAGGCCGACATCCTGACGCCGTTTGGGTGGTTCCAGAACATCGACGCAAACCATGACAAATGGGTCTTCCATGCGGACTGGAACCTGGGCGATGCAGGCTTCCCCATCATTGGCTACGACGTGAACAACGATGGAAAGATGGACATTATCTACGGCCAGGGTCACAGCTACGGCGTCTATTGGCTGGAACAACAGGGAGACGGTCTCCAACCGGCGCTGGATCCGGCATGTGATCGATGAGTCCTTTTCGCAGAGCCACGCACTGAAGCTGGTGGACCTGGATGGAGATGGCGAGCCGGAGCTGCTCACCGGAAAGCGCTACCGGGGACATTCGGGACATGATCCGGGATCGTACGATCCGCTGGTCGTCTACTACTACAAGATCAACCGCAAGACGGCGCAGTTCCAACGCTACGCTCGGCAAAGCCGAAAGATTGCGTCTGTGCGCAATCCTCAATAAACTTCTCTCCGGGCAAAATTCCGGTGCGAGGCGTGCCGGATCGGCGTCGTGCAGGTTTTTCAAGTTTGTAAGGAGACTACGTGCGCCTTCTTCGGATCTTCCTCTTGCTTTCCCTGGCCCTTCTCAGTCCCCAATTCCTGGTTCAGACCGGCAACGTGGAAGCACAGCAGCCACCGAAACGATATGCCGCCGCCCCCGCCGCACGCCAAGCAGATCCACCTCAAGCACGTTCTGGTGATCGGTCAGACCAAGGGCTTTGAACACGACTCGGTCTCGCCCGCGATGGCCGCCATTTACGACATGGGCAAAGAGAGCGGGCTCTGGGACACGATGATGCGCACCGACACCGAGCTGCTCACCAAGAAAGATTTGAAGCGGAATACCAAAGAACCTGAACTATTTCGACGCCGTCGTCTTTGCCAGCACCACCGGCGAACTGGACATGGACGCAAGCCAGAAGCAGGATTTCATGTCGTTCATCAAGGAAGATGGAAAAGGCTTTGTGGGCATTCACGCGGCGCTGGACACGAATTACACCTGGCCAGAGTACGGCGAGATGATCGGCGGCTGGTTCGATCAGCATCCCTGGATGACCTTCAATGCGCCGATTATCAATGAAGACCCCGACTTTCCCGCGGTGCGCCATTTTCCCAAAGCGTTCGTGAAATATGACGAAATCTATCAGCCTAAGGATTGGTCTCGGAGCAAGGTGAACGTGCTGCTCAGCCTGGACTCAAGCAAACTGAACTATGAGAACAATCCGCGCATCCATCGCACGGACCATGATTTTCGCGGTGGCCTGGAGCAAGATGTACGGTAAAGGAAGGGTCTTCTATTCCACGCTCGGCCACACCGAAGAGGCTTGGGAAGATCCGGACATCCGGAAGATGTATTTTGAGGCGATCAAGTGGTCGTTGGGGATGACCGAGGGGAGCACGACGTCGCACCCGCGGCCGGCCGCATCCAACGCGAAGTGAAGTTAGGCAATGAGAGCATTGGGATGAAGGTGGTATCACAAGGATGAAGAAGATTTCGGGATTTTGGCATTCCTGGCGGCAATCGCAGGGTTGGCCGCCTACCAGGGCAGACAATTGCACATCTATGCAGCGACCGGCCAGGCGCCGGCCGCCCCGCAACGCAAAACGCTGGACCCACCCACGGCGGCGATGCCGCCACCTGCCCATACTGCCGAACTGGCTGCCGCCGGCGGTTCCCTCTTCCAGCAGAATTGCGCCTTTTGTCACGGCCGGGATGCCGGCGGCGGAGAAACGGGTCCCGACCTCACCCGGTCCAAGCTGGTGACCGCGGATGTGGGCGGAGACAAGATCGGGGATGTCGTGCTGCATGGACGACCCGACAAGGGCATGCCGGCTTTCCAATTTCTCCGCTGAACAGATCACTCGAGCTCGCCGCCTTCATCCATTCCCAGCAGACCAAAGCCATGGCGCAAAGCGGCAAGAGGAAGGGGGTGGATGTGTCCGATCTTCAGACGGGAAACGTGGAAGCCGGAAAAGCCTATTTCAATGGCGCGGGCGGCTGCGCGACTTGCCATTCACCGACCGGCGATCTGGCCGGCATTGCCTCCCGCTATGAGGGGCTGCAGCTGGAAGAGCGGATGCTGTACCCCAAAGACGTGAAGAGCAAGGTGACGGTGACGCTCGCCTTCGGGAGAAAAGGTTACGGGGACCCTGGCATATCTGGATGAATTCACGGTGGGATTGCGGGATGCTACGGGAACGTACCGGTCCTGGCCGGTGAGCGCGGTGAAGGTACACCGTTGATGCACCCGTGGAGGCCCACGTGGCGCTGTTCAGCAAATATACCGATGCCGATATCCATAACCTGATGGCTTATATACAGACCTGCGCTAGCGCTAGGAGGTTCCAAATCGATATGAAGCTTTGAAGAAACAGCTTGCTTCTTGCCGTGAGCGCGGTAGTCTGGCCTTTGCATTTTCGCGTCCGCTTAAGGCGCAGAATGTGGATGCCGCCATGCTTCTGCATCCGCCGGCCGATAGCTGGCCCGGCTACCATGGCGACTACTCCGGGCAGACGCCACAGCAAGCTGACGCAGATTACGCCGCAAAATGTAGCGATCTAAGCCTGGCCTGGGCCTTTCAGACGAACCAGCCGGCAGAAATTAAATCCTCTCCGCTTCTGGTCGATGGCGTGTTGTACTTTACCGTCCCGGACAATGTCTGGGCGGTCGATGCGCGCTCGGGCCACATGCTTTGGCACTACACCTATCCGCCCAACAAAGGGGACCATATCGGCCAGCGCGGCGTTGGCATGTATAAGGACTGGCTGTTCTTCGTCTCCCCGGACGCGCACCTGGTCTCTCTCAACGCCAAAGACGGCAAGGTGCGCTGGATCATCGAACTCGCCGATGTGAATAAGGGCTACTGGGCGACCGAGGCGCCTTTCATCGTGGGCAACCACGTCATTGTGGGCGTGGGCGGCGATATGGATAACCTGCCCATGTTCCTGAAGTCGATCGATCCGGAGACGGGCCAGACGCAATGGCAGTGGAATGTCACTCCTCCGCCGGGTCCGAACGTCACCACGGGCGGCACGACCTGGATGGCCGGGACCTATGATCCTGACCTCAACCTCATCTACTGGGGAACCGGGAATCCTACGCCGGTGCTGGACGGCAACGCGCGGCCGGGCGACGACCAGTATACCTGCAGCATCGTGGCCCTGAATCCCGATACGGGCAAGCTGGTGTGGGCCTTTCAACCGTCGCCGCATGACACCCACGACTGGGATGCGGTCGAGATCCCGGTGCTGGTGGACGGAACTTTCCATGGACAGCCGCGGAAGATGCTGATGCAAGCCTCCCGCAACGGATATTTTTTCGTTCTGGATCGCACCAACGGCAAGAGCCTGCTGACGGTTCCTTTCGGGCCTGTGAACTGGACATCGGGCGTAGACAAGCAAGGCCGTCCGATTCCAAACCCGGCCAAGGAACCGGCGCCCGACGGTCGCTCTGATTGCACCGGACGAGGGTGGCCTGACCAACTACCGCTCGCCCAGCTTCGACCCTAAGACCGGCCTGTTTATCGTCGAGTGCCCACCCCGCCTACAGCATCTATTTCAACAAACCGGCGGATGGCTCCTATGGTTGGGCGGGCGCGGATTATGGGCTGTGGGGCAAGGGCGTGCTGGAGGCGATCGATTACCAAACCGGCAAGATTCGCTGGACCCATGAACTTGGCCCGGGAGGTTCGGGCGCTGGGGTGCTGACCACGGATTCCGGACTTACCTTCACCGGGGATGCTCCAGGGAACTTTCTGGCGCTGGATACCAGCAACCGGCAAGACTCTTTGGCATGCCGGCTCAGGAGCGCGCATCGGAAGTTCTCCGATTACCTATGAGCTCGACGGCCGCCAATACCTGCTGACCAGCAGCGGAAGTGTGCTGTTCGCGTTTGCGCTGCCGGAGAACCCCGGTGAGCACGCGGTGCAAGCATCCGGACGGGTACTGCTAAGGGGCAAATGACCATACCAGAGTCCAGGACTCAGACAGACTAGTCCGATTCAGAGTCAGACAATGCGAGACATCCTCGGATTCGCCAGACCGACGCAGGCTAAGAAGGCCGCGGACCTGCCCTCCTACTGCAGGATGTGAGTTCGTTCGGTTCCAGGACGCAAGTCCTCTATGAAAATTACCGATGTAAAGACCATCGTCGTCAACGCAGAGATGCGGAATTGGATCTTTGTAAAGGTCATCACCGACCAGGCGGGGCTGTTTGGCTGGGGAGAGGCCTCGCTGGAGTGGAAGACCCGAGCGGTAGCCGGTGCGATTGAAGATTTCACTCCTATGCTGATTGGCGAGGATCCTCGCAATATCGAGCATATCTATCAGAAGCTCTATCGCCATTCATTTTTCCGCATGGGCGTGATTGGCATGAGCGCGATCAGCGGCCTGGAACAGGCGTGCTGGGATATCTTCGGCAAGTCGCTCGGCCTTCCGGTCTATCGACTCCTCGGCGGCGAAGTGCGTGAACAGGGTCCGCATGTATACCCACCTTGGCGGCGGAGATATGAAGTCCGTCTACCAGACCTTCGATCCTCAACCACTCATTGATCTTGCCCATGAGGTGGTGGCTCGTGGCTATACTGCGCTGAAAGTTGTCTTCGTCCCCTATTCCGAGCCGTTGATGGGAAGGCAGTATGTACGCCAGTTTTCGCAGATGTTTGAGAAACTGCGGATAGCCGTGGGAGACAATATCGACATCATGATCGATTTCCACGGCACGAACCTCGCCCGCCATGGCGATCCAATATATCCACGCGATTGAGGAATTCAGTCCATACTTCTGTGAAGAGCCGGTTCCGCCGGAGAATATTCCGGCGTTGCGCCAGGTTCGTGAAGCGGTCCGCGTTCCCATAGCGACGGGCGAGCGATTGGTCTCTCGCTACCAGTTTCGCGAGCTCTTCGAGCAACAAGCGTGCCACATTATTCAGCCCGACTTGTGCCATTGCGGCGGCCTTTCCGAAGCAAAAAAGATAGCAGCGGCGGCGGAGACCTACTATATGGGCGTAGCGCCACATAACCCTCTGGGGCCGATTGCCAATGCTGCCGCACTCCACTTTGCTCTATCGACACCGAATTTTCTCATCCAGGAAGATATGCTTACGGACGTGCCCTGGCGTTGGGACGTAGTGAAGCATGGATTGAAAATGGAGAATGGCTACTGGTCGAAGACGAATCTCCGGGCCTGGGGATTGAAGTGAATGAGGCCGAGGCAGCGAAACATCCGTTCAAGCAGGAAGCATTTGCTACCTCTGTAGCGCGTGCGGCAGACGGCGCAATTCTGGACTGGTAGACGGTGACAGGAGGAGGAAATCTGTGAAGCTGAGTCACTCATACAACGCCAGGCCTAAAACGCACGGTCAAAGAGAAGAGTCTTCCTGGCAGCGGCGATCACCGCTCCGTGCCTGCTGCTTGCACTGCTCCTGCACGCGCAGACATTTCCCGATGCATCGGTGTATGCAAGCGATCCCGCAGCCATGCTCGCAGGATACCGGCACGTCGAGGTCTCTTCGGTCTCCGACGCCATCGAGCAACTCACCGGACAGCGCCAGTATATGACGCACCACATGCAACCGATCTTCACCACAAAGTTTGCCGGCTATGCCGTGACCGTGAAGCTGGTGAAGGAAGAGAACCACGATCCGAACGCTCTGAACGGCATGCTGGCCGCAATCGACCAGGGAGCCAAGGACTCGGTCTATGTGATGACCATTGCAGGATGGAGCGGATATTGCGGGGATGGGCGGGCTGATGGGAACGGCCATGTCTGCGCGGGAATTCGCCGGTGCGGTGATCGATGGCGGCGTGCGTGACGTGGCCTATCTGCGGAAGATTGGATTTCCCGTGTATGCCAACGGCATCGTCCCCTGCAACTTCGGCCGGACACTATCGTGTTGCGGGCACAGGCATTCCGGTTGTGTGTGACGGAGTTACGGTGAATGCCGGCGACATTGTCGCAGCGGACAGCGACGGGGTCGTGGTCGTGCCCCGGGAGATCGCTCCCAAGGTTCTGGTATTGTCACAGCAACTGGACTTTAAAGAACACAGCATGTACGCGTACATCGAAAACACGAAATCCATTGAAGAAGCGGTGAAGAAGTTTGGCCGGTTGTAGTACCCACTTCAGCGGAGTGCTTCCTCGTGCGCCTCGAAGACGGAGGCGGCTGCGCCTTGCAGGCCAGTGAATTGACCGGCCGCCGACATCTGGATCCTTGGCCTACGCTTAGCTCCGAAATGAATCAGTTTGGTGACACGATCTTCTACCTGCGCGGCAAAGTGCGGATGGCCCTCCACCAGGCCGCCGGAGATGAGGATGATCTCCGGGTCGAGAATGTTGAATAGGTTGGCAGCCGCCTCCCCTAGATAGCCTGCCAGGATGCTATAAGCCTCCAACGCGCAAGGATCCCCGGCAGAGGCGAGCTGGCTTATCTTTAGAGCTGATTCTGCATCCTCAGCATTCGGGTTAAGCAGTTGACCGGATAGCTCGCGGTATTCATGAATCAGCGACGCGGTGGAGACATACGCTTCGAGACATCCACGCCGTCCGCAATTGCATGGGCGTCCATCGAAGCGAATGGTATGGTGACCGAAAGAGCCGGCAAAACCAAGACAGCCGCGCATCAGCTTGCCTCCGGAGACGATGCCACCTCCGACACCTGTCCCGATGGTGATGGCGACAAAGTCCGAGACTCCGCGGCCCATCCCGAAGTGCAACTCAGCGAGTGCCGCCGCGTGGGCATCATTGTTGACCCAGGTTGGCAGGTGAAAACGATCGACGGCAAAACCACGAAGATCAAACCCTGCCCAGCCGGGAAGATTGTCGGTCGCCCCAAATACCGTGCCGTCGCGTGCATCAATGGCGCCTCCGGTGGCAATGCCCAAACCGATGGGGTCAATTCCTCTTTCCCTGGCGAGGGTCAGAGCGCTCTGTATTGCGAGGGAGGCCCCCGCTGCGATGGCGTCACGGCCCTCGCTTGCCCGGGTGAGGAAGCGGTCAGCAAGGCTGACTTCTCCTGCGCGGTCAACCAGCCCGGATTTGATATAGGTGCTTCCTATATCGATGGCGACGGCGGATCCCGATGGGGCTGGCCGTTCCATCGCCTGAACGAAGCCAGCAGTGATGACGCCGGGACGCGTAATCGCCGAGCCGACAACCACGCTCCATGCGCCGCGGGTGATGGCGCGTCTTGCCTCGTCAGGCGTGGAAATGTGGCCTTCCGCGATGACCGGGCGATTCGCTTGCTTCACCAGATCATGAAGCAAGGGCCAGCTGAAGCCTCGGCTACTGCTGGTTTCTTCGGTATAACCGTTCAGCGTCATGCCGACCATGTCTGCACCCGCAGCCGCAGCATGCAACGCCTCGGCCAGGGTCGCAATGTCCGCCATTACCAGAAGTTTCAGCTCGCTGTGGATACGCGCGATCATCTCCTGCCAAGGGTCGCCGGTTGGCCAAGCGCGGTTGGTGCAGTCGAGGGCGATAATATCGGCTCCGGCATGGGCCACTTCCGCGGCCGAGGCAAAATCCGGAGTAATCCTCAGCTGGTCATTCCAATATTTCTTGTTGATTCCGATGATCGGTAGGCCGGTATCCCGCCGTACGGCGGCGATATCCTCGGCACCGTTGAGACGGAGACCTGCTGCGCCTCCGCGGACTGCGGCGCTCGCGATGCGGCGAATCGTCTCCGTATCTTCCAGTGGGTCCCCGGGGTAGGCTTGGCAGGAGACCACCAGCTTGCCTTTGATCCGATCCATGATTGCCGGCATTTCAGTTCCCAGATACCGCGGGCAGTGTAGCAGGGCAGACTGGTCTAAGAAACGGTGCGCGTCGAGATTCGTGGTGCAAAAAGCAATGGTGGGGCGAAGCCCCATAAGCGCTAACTTGTTTAGGATGTTTTTCGTCAAACTCCCACAGAATCGTCATCCTGAGCGGAGCGCCTGACAGATTGACCGCGTAACACAGTGCTTGTGGCGCGGAGTCGAAGGACCTCGGCGGTGCTTATTTTACCCATGCTGCTCGGAGCTTTTCGACCACCGAAGCCCGACAACAGGATCTGCTGCGATACGCACTTGATGGTCACGGGTACATCTTTTCATGCACTGTAATCATTTTCCATCCCCAGGTCTGTGCCAGGTCTTTGCACTCGGGATTGATGGTGCGAATGAGGTTGAGCTTCTTTGCGCGCCGCCAGCCTTTGCGTTGTTTTTCCCTGGCGATGAGTGTGCGAATATCTTCGTAGCCTTCAAAGGAGAGCAGGCGCTTGCAGCCATAGGTCGCAGTGAAACCTTCCCACATGCCCTCCTTATGTTGCATGACACGGAGATACAGGTTGCTGGTGACGCCAATGTAAAGCGTGCCTGTATGGCTGCCGAGAATGTAGATGTAGGCGCCGGACATAGCAAGATGCCAGCAAGTTCTCGGTTCTCGGCCCCAGGGAAAGACCGTAGCGGGCCCGCCCGGTGCGGGCTCGGTGATTGAAAAGCTCCGAACAGCATGGGTAAGATAAGCACCGCCGGGGTCCTTCGACTCCGCGCCAGCAAACGCTGTATCACGCGATCCATCGGTGAGGCGCTCCGCTCAGGATGACGATTTTGTCGGAGTTTTGACGAAAAACACCCTAAACAAGTTAGCGCTTATGGGGCTTCGCCCTGGGCTTCGCCCGTCTTCTTTCGTCCCACGTACCCCGAATTTCCTGTTGAGGTTGGTGGCGTTGCCGAACTCCATGCGGCTTTCCTTGAAGAAAGCCGCCCACGCGGTCCTGTCTGGGGCTGCGTAACAGGAAATCCGGGTACGCTGGGGCGAACGTGGGGCACCCTCCGTTAGTTAGTCGGCCCGCAGCAGTGGTTGCGGAATGCCAAGCGTCGGAGGGGCTTGCTCACGTGGTGAGAAATACAGACTAACGGCTGGCCCAGCTCAATAGGCCAATGGCTACCAGGAGCACCGCAATGCCAGTACCCAGCCAACGCTGGGATGCCGCGGAGGCATTGCGCCACTCTCCGGCGAAGATGCCGGCGAGATTTGCTACCAACAGGCCTACGGCCAGACTGATCGGCCACCCAATCGCCGGCCCCAGACGGCCCAGGTGCGTAGCCGCTGATCCGTAGACAAAGATGCTACCGCCCCATAACAAACCCATCAATGCGGCAAGCCAATATAGGCGGGCGCCACCGGGGCGGATGAATTTCTTCACGCTGTGATTCTTGCTGAATAGGTAAATGCAGAATGCAAGATTAGCCACGGCACCTGCGCCCAGCATGAGCCACCAAACCAGGTTGGCCCCCGCCACCGCCGAAAGCCCCGCCTTTTGTGTCGTGACAATGATCGGCTGGGCAAGGCTATAACCGATATTGAAAACGGCGGAGAAGATCCCGGACCCTGTGGCCAGCAGGATACCGACCCAAAGCGGCCTCGCATGGCCAACCATGGTGCGAGTCTCCGTACCAGCACTTTGCGGCTCGCGTTCGCGCAGAAACCCTGCTCTGCCGCAAAAGGCAATGCCCACAACCGCAACTGCCGTTCCGGCCATAAGGTAATGACCGGTAGCGGTGACCAGCTTCGACGGATCAAGCAAGAGCAGCGGCAATAAGGATCCCAGACAAGAGCTGACGGCGAGAACGATGGTGTTTGCCAAGGCGATGCCCAAAGCACTGACGCATTGGCCGAACATAATGGCGCCGAATCCCCAGAAGAATCCGCCCAGCAGGGCAGCCCGCTCCGCTGTGGTGGGCGCGCCCGCGAGGATGTGCATGGCTCCCGGCACAGTCGTCAGGAGCACTACTGCAGGCAACAAGATGCAGGCGACGAGGATAAAGAGGGACCAAACATTCTCCCATTCCCAGGCCCCGAGATAGCGCATGGGAAGAGTGAAGATACCGTTCATGATTCCTGAAGCGATGGCAAGCGAAATGCCGATCACCAGGGCAGTCGTCATCCGTTGTCTCCTGAGATCCTCGGCCGAACAGAATAGAAAAACAGCAGTACAGAAGTCTGGTCGATTGTAAGCGCATAACCGAGGCCGCGGGAGCGGCATGGACGGGAACAGCTTGGCAATTAAGGCGCTCTTATGGAAACGCGTCGTCCGTCGTATTGAACAACTTTGTCAACTTTAGATTCGACGGTTTCGCCTGTTCCAAGAATCGCGGAAGGCTAAAGTGGAGGTTCTTATCATCGATCATGCCGAGAGGCCTTCGCCAAACTAAAATTGGTCGAAGAGAACGGCGCATCAGTTCAGCAGAAACCCTGCTTGACTTGCCTAAAGCTCGGGTCGCTGGGGGGATCGAAATCATCCTTTAGGTTGAGGTCCATTACCCGAGTTCGGTATATAATCCGCGCGTGATTCCGACTGAACCGATTGGCAGCATCCTTGCTGGGGCCCAGGTTGCGAGCAAAGCAACAATAGTCAACAGCATGGGCACCGCGATAAAGACCACCGGGTCCCAAGTCCTGACTCCAAACAGAAATCCGGCGATGAGCCGCGTCAAGCCGAAGGCTGCGCCCACGCCGATCAGGACTCCTGTGATCGTCAAAAGCACGCCCTGCCTTAAGACCCAATTGCGGATATTCGTGCGATCCGCTCCCAACGCCATACGAATACCAATCTCCTGCGCGCGTGTTGCGCTGAGTCGATCGAGGGGGTTCGCCCCCATGGGGGAGCCGCCATCATCAGCACGTCGCTGAAGGGCAATACTAAGGCGGTGCGACTCAGCGATTTAAGAAAGTTTCGACGATTCATTGGCATTTCTTCCGTCCGCACTGCAAAACAGGCGGAACAGAAGTCTGGTCGATTGTAAGCGCGTAAAGCATCTCCCGTGTTGCTATGGCCGGGTCAGCCTTGGAGCCATAGTATTTCTTCGACTTCCCCGTTCCGGATACCGTACATACGCCGGTGTAAATTGACCGTTGCGTCGCTATAGTGCACCCAGATCTCCAGGGTGTCGCCAACGTCGAGAGAGACCGCCCGATCGAGGATATCGATGATACCGTACTCCGCATTCAGCTTTCTCAGCCGCAAGCCGGCAGACGATTTGACAACAGGCATACCGCGCTCGCTGCTGATCGACTTCAGCCCAGCATCCACCACCACCCGTTCACCTTCCGTCTTGCTGATTACTGTGCCCAGCACGGTGAGCGTCCGCTCGAAATCTTTGCAAGTGTTGCAGTAATCGGTATCCATCAGCAGGTAAGAACCCGCTTGCGACTCGGTGATGCCTGGGAACCGGGGCGACAAGTGGTGCGTCCCTGTTCCACCGGTGCTTACAATCGCGACAGGAATTCCACTCGCTTCCAGCAAACGGCGGCACTCCATCAGAGTGCCCATCGCTAAATCGTACGCAGATTCCTTCTCCGGGCCCTCCGCGTGATGCGCTACGTGGCCCTCGTAGCCCATGAGGCCGTGGAATATCAGTCCTTCCGCGAGAACCTTGCGGGCTAGTTCCACTACCGGCTCGCCGGGTTTGCTACCGGTGCGGTTCTGACCCACGTTGACGTTCACAAGGACGCCCGGATGGCACCCTTTTGCTCTCGCCGCCGCCCCGATGGCCGCGATAGGTTTCGGATTGTCCACCACGCCCTTCACGTCGGCCTGCTTTGCCAGCTCGACAAAACGCGCAATCTTGCGGTCCCCGGTTAGTTCGCTGGAGATGAGGATGTTGGCAAATCCGTTCGCGACCAAAGCCTCGGCTTCGGCAAGCGTTGCACATGCCATGCCGATCGCACCGGCAGCTATCTGACGACGCGCCAGCTCTGGGCACTTATGGTTCTTGTAGTGTGGGCGCAGCCGGGTTGGGCCCGTCCCGAAGAACGCTCCCATCTTTGAAAGATTGCGCTCCATGGCATCCAGATCGAGCAGCAGTGCGGGCGTATCGATTTCATCAAATTTCACGCGCTACACCTTCCGGACTTGCGATATCGAAGAATACCATCGGCCCTCTCGTCCGCTCATTTGGAACGATGTGCTTGGTCTCTAAGAGGATGGGGATATTTTCACTTCGGTTTATATCAGGACGGATGGTAAAGTCGTGCTTACGAAGACGTCGCTGCCGCTCTGATTGCCCATGGTGTGGATATCAACCACGAGGATCCTACAACGACACCGCGCTTGACTACCTGCTTTACTCGCCAAACTATGAAATGCAGACGCTATTGATTGGATTGAGAGCGATCTGCTCTTCATCGGCAGCGCCACTGGTCATGCCGATGTGAACCGTCCGGCAGCGCCGCGAACTACGACGAACGCAACCGGAGACGATATCGTCACCGACGGCGTCATGTCAGTGGTACAAGTGGGGCCGGCTAAGGCCCCCGCGCCGGGTCCTCCGCAACTGATCTCGCGTTGAACGGTTGTCGATATACGTGATTCGGCGATGGTGAATCCGTTATCGTCGTGGACCACAGCCTGTGTTGTCCCGAACCCTTTACTGCGAATCTTCTGGGGTTCCGGATGGGAGCGCGAAGATGCGCTCCAACTCCAGCACATCGGCCAGTTGGCCGGCGGTTAAGATCCTGCCCAGTGTAGACCGCTCTATCGCCTCCCAGTTGGCCAGGAATGCTAGCAAAGCGTCGAAGTCGGGGTTTATTTCTTTCACAGCATCATCATCTATCTCGCCGAGCCTGGAGCGGAATAGTACAAAGCGGGCGTCGATACCGCCCAATGGTGGTAAGGGTCTGCTCTTCCCCTGGTTCCGGCGAAGTATTGAGGGCGTGCGCTCATTCGCTTTATATTCGCTTATCCATGCTCCGTTCGCGCTGGCGGCAAGAAGCAGCTTGTTACGGCAACTTCGATTGCGTTGGAGGTGGGAAGCCGGCGAACCTGCTGAATGTGCTACTCGTTTTGCGAGTTCGTCACACGCAGCACGCACGCCGGGGCGAGAGCCTTTCGTGCGTTACGCAAAATGGGGTCCCATCACCGGTGAAATCGCTCTAGCCGATCTCATTACGTCACAGTAATAGTAAATATGCTTTAAACTGCGGCACGCGGATCATAACGCGCGAGTCGGCTCAGCAGATAATCGATCTCGGCGCGCGCCGCCGCATTGAGCGAGGCGCCGGGAACGCGCTGCGTGTCATGGGCAATCGCGCCACGCTTCTGCAAAACATATTTGCGCACGGCGAGACCGATGCCCTGCTGCTGTTCGTAACGGATGAGCGGAAGATGCGCATCGAATAGATCATGAGCGGCATCTCGCTGTCCTTTCTGCGCATGCTTCACTACGTCGACCAGCATGTCGGGAAAGGCGTAACCGGTCATCGCACCATCCGCACCGCGCTCCATCTCGAAGTCCAGGAACAAGCCGCCATTGCCGGTAAGAATCGAAAGCGGCCGGAGCGATCCTTCACGTTGAAAGCCGCGCAACGCGGATATTTTTTCCAGGCCGGGCCAATCCTCATGCTTCAGCATTACGCAGGAAGGGTTATCCATCACAATCTGCCGAATGACTTTCGGCGTCATCACGACGGTCAACAGTCAGCGGATAATCCTGAATCACGAACGGGATATCAGTCCCGATCGCCGCCACCGCCTGGGCGTAATAATTGATGATCTGATCATCGGTGCGCAGGGCAGGCGGCGGTGCGATCATCACCCCCGCAGCCCCGCCATCCATCACTCCGCGGGCCAGCGAGCGCATGGCGGCAAAGCCTGGCGCGGAGACGCCGACGATCACCGGCACATTGGCCCGGCGGACAACCTGCTTGGAAATCGCCAATGCCTCGGCCGGGTCAAGCTTCGGCGCTTCGCCCATAATGCCAAGAATGGTTAAGCCCGTAACCCCGCAGGACAAATAAAAATCCGTCATGCGATCGACCGATTCCGTATCGACCGCGCCATCTGGCGTGAATGGCGTTGCGGCGATGGCGTAGACGCCGTTCGCGGTGTGATCCAACTTCATGTCTTTGAACCTGTCTCCGGGGCGCCCTCGCGCAGGAGAAAATCGAAATCGCAGCCCTGGTCGGCCTGCAACACGCAATCCTCAAATAGTCTGGCGTAGCCGCGTGCGGCCATTTTGCGTTGCGGCGGCAATGCTTTCCAGGCGGCGAGGCGGCTTTCGAGTTCCTGCGTCGTCGATCAGCAGTTCAATCCGGCGTGCTTCCACGTCGAGCATAATCCGGTCGCCGGTCTGAACGATCGCGAGCGGGCCGCCAACGGCCGATTCCGGCGTGATATGCAACACGATGGTGCCGAAGGCGGTGCCGCTCATCCGCGCATCGGAAATGCGCACCATATCTTTCACACCCTGGCGGGCCAACTTCATCGGGATGGGCAGATAGCCTGCCTCCGGCATGCCCGGCGCGCCCTTCGGCCCCGCATTGCGCAGAACCAGAACGTCCTCGGCATGCACATCCAGATCCGGCAGGTCGATGCGGGTGGTCATGTCTTCGACGGAGTCGAATACCACCGCGCGGCCGGTGTGGCGCATCAGGTTCGGGGAAGCCGCAGACTGCTTGATGACGGCGCTGCTGCGGCGCCAGATTGCCATGCAGCACGGCCATCGCTCCTTCCTTCTTCAGCGGTGCGGCGAGGCTGCGGATCACATCCTGCCCGGGCACCTCTTCCGCCTCGGCAATCGCATCGCCGATGGTGCCGCCGGAGACGCTGGGCGCATCGAGATCGAGCAACGTCTGTGAGTTCGCGCATGAGAGCGGGCAGGCCGCCGGCATGGTGGAAATGCTCCATGTAATGCGTGCCGGACGGCTTGAGGTTGAGCAGCACCGGGACCTCCCGGCCCAGTTGATCGAAGGCTTCCAGGTCGATTTTCACGCCGGCGCGGCCGGCTATGGCGGTCAAGTGAATCAAGCCGTTGGTGGACCCGCCGATGGCCTGCAACACGATCATCGCGTTGCGCACGGAGGCTTCGGTGATCAGTTCGCTTGGCTTGGGCGCGCCGGAAATCGCCATCTCGGCGGCGCGCTTGCCGCTGGCCTCGGCAATGCGGCGGCGGTCGGCGTGGGTGGCGGGCGCGGTGGCGCTCATGGGCAGCGCCAGGCCCAGCGCTTCGACGATGCAGGCCATGGTGCTGGCCGTGCCCATCACCATGCAGGTGCCGACAGAAGGGGCGAGGCGGCCGCTGATCAACTCGATCTCGGCAACGTCGATGGCGCCGGCGCGGTGCTGCCCCCAGAGCCGGCGGCAATCGGTGCAGGCGCCCAGCACTTCACCCTTGTGATGGCCCACCACCATCGGCCCGGTGGGCACCACGATGGCCGGCAGATCGGCGCTGGCGGCGGCCATGACCTGCGCCGGCAGGGTCTTGTCGCAACCGCCGATGAGCACCACCGCGTCCATCGGCTGGGCACGGATCATTTCCTCCGTATCCATCGCCATCAGGTTGCGCAGGAACATCGAGGTGGGATGAGCGAAACTCTCGCCGATGGAGATGGTGGGAAACACCATCGGCAGACCGCCCGCGAGCATGACGCCGCGCTTTACGCTCTCGATCAGGTCCGGCACATTGCCGTGGCAGGGATTGAAGTCGCTGAAGGTATTGGTCACACCGACGATCGGGCGATCGAGCGCATCGTCGGAATAGCCGCTGGCCTTGATGAAGGCTTTGCGCAGGAACAACGAGAAACCGGCGTCACCATAGCTGGTCAGCCCCTTGCGCAGACCCCGATGGTGTCTCGTTCCCCAGGATCACTCATGCCGCCATACTAGTGCACGGCGCGCCGGGCCGCTACTTCCGGCCCCTGAGTTATTTTTCCTGGACGGCCTCGAAGGCAGCCTTGAGCCGTGGTGAAGCTGCGCGAGATCCCGCGTGTGGGCCAACATCGACTCGATCAGAGCTTCGAAGAAAATCCCTTCCGCGAGCGTCGTCCAACCTGCGCGGCGAACGATTTTGAGCAGCTCCTCGTGGTACTCGTCGCCAGGAAGATTGGCAATTGCCTGTTTCACTTCGCGGAGTTTCCGCTCGAATCGCTGAACCTGATCCGCCGGAGCTTCAGGCTTCGACTTGGCCAGGGTTGCCACGTTCTTTCTCCTATTCATGAGCGCGTTTGCATCCACACCGTGTTGTGATGTCAGACACCTCATTCGTATCACTCCATGTCAAATTTATTTTGACATCAATGGATCATAAATTACTTGGATGCGCTTGTCGCGGAGCGGGAAAGATAAACTGCAGATCCACGTTCGTCTTTGCTCCCACGGCAAGCCGGGGCATGCAGGGCAGGCTCAGCTCTGCACCAATTCGTGTTCACGAACCTGCATAAAGTTGAAAGCCGCCCCAGTACAGCGGCTTGCGGTATACGCCCGGGGAATGAATCAGCGACAACTTTGCCGCGCGGAGAGCTGCGTCCGGACTGCTGCCGGCCTCAAGCTCGCCGTAAAGCCGGTCCATCAGCAGCGGCGTGGAAGCATCGTTTACCTCCCACAATGCACCAATCACGTTGTGCGATCCGGCGCGGAGAAACGCCCAGGACAAACCCACCAGCCCCTCGCCGGCATAGGCGCGAAGGCCTGATCCATAGCAGGCCGAGATGGTTACCAACCTGGCGTGCAGCGGGTAACGCATGATGTCCCGGGCGTAGAGCTTGAAGCTCTCCGGATGCTCGGGCGGTGGCGAAAGCACCACTGCCGAATCCAGCGGATCTCAATCGGCTTGCCGTGCCGTGAGCCACAAAGTGGATGTACGAGAATTGATCCGGCCTGTTTTCCGCGTACGCTGCGGGTACCGCCCCGGACTGCGTGACCACGGTCCGGCTGTCCGGCGGAAAGTGCTTTTCGAATCCCGCGGATCTCGGCGAAGGCATTGAGCAGGCTTTCATATCCGGTTCCCGGTCGCGATGGGGTTGCCAATCAGCAGCAGTTTTTTTCCTCCTTCTGCCGAGGAGCCTGGTCGAGCCCGGAGAGCAGCCGGATCGAGTTCGCATTGGTAACGGTTACATCTTCAATCCAGTAGTGGAGCTCGTCGGCTCCCGGGTGAGAAGCGTCTCGAAATTCAATCCGTTCAAGATGCCATCCGGGATGATAAATACTTTGGAGCCCTTGGGAATCATTGCAGCGGCTGGGCCACAAGGGTGTCATAGAGAGTCTTCGCGGTTTCGTTTGCGTCTCGCAGCGGGTCACTCGATCTCAGGATGGCTTTCTGATAGCCCTGGACCTGGGTTTCAATTTCCGACTGCCCGGGCAGCAGAAAGAGACGCGTGCGATGGGCGGTGACTGCCCACAAGTACGATTTTTCCGGCCCGAGCGAATAGAACAGAATTGTGGCATCGAGCTTGCGAGCAACCGCCTGTACGTCGACTGTATGCTCCGGCCGTGGATGTGACTTCTGCTTCGCCTGCCCGAGACCTTCTGCCAGCGTTCTCGCCCGGCCGATATCGAGAAGCTGCAAAGCTTTCTCCTGCTTTTGCGATGCGATGAGAAAGTCCGCGTAGTCCCGGTAGAGTGCATCGCCGTTGGCAAAAAAAGGCAGCCTGAGCTCTTCATCCTTGACCGCCGCCCGCTGGTCTTCGAAGGTGCGGATGGACTTTGCGATACCAGAGATCCGCTTGCGCTGATTGTGTCTGCCAGCATAGAAATTTGCGAGAGCATCCTCGATCTCGCCCTCGCAGCGAAGGGTCTCCGCAGATTGCCCGTGCACCTGCATCAGCATTCGTTCCGCGTCCTGCCCATTTGCCTGCCGCGTAGCGAGAAGTGCCTGCAGGAACAATGGCTTCAAGCTCCCCAGATTTGTCTCCGGCCATGCGTGCCGCCCGGATCGCTTCCTCGCTGTGCGTCTTTGCCGCATCGAATTGCCCCTGTTGATAGAGCAGAAATGCCAGCTCTGTGTTGATGCCCGCTATTTCCTCAGGGCGTGGATGGCCATCGCGTCTTTCAGCGCTTGCTCGTAGCATCTCTTTGCTTCCTCCAGATTGCCGAGCTTGTAATAAGAGGAACCGGCACCCCACAACCAGTCAACCTGCGCGCTCGTGGTCCCTATTTCCTTCGCTGCCTGTTCCGCCTGCTGAAAATTGGAGAGAGCCTTCTCAAAATCTCCCAGGTCGAAATAGGCGAGTCCCAGATTTCCCAAGGCCGCTTCAATGACCGGCCGCGCCTGAATCGGCCTGGCAAAATCCGCAGCCTCATTCAGCAGGGCCAGGCTTCGTCGTAGTGCTCCATTCTCAGAGCCACCAAGCCAAGGTTCAAGAGATCGGTGGCCTCGAGGAATGAGTCCCGCTGTTCCCGGGCGACCTTCAGACTCTTTCTGGACAGAGTCCGCGGCCTCGGCCAAGTGGTCGCGATCGATCTGAACCACGGCTTCTGTCCGCAGAACTTCGCCGTTCAACTCGGAGTTGCTTGCGTCGGACAGGCGCCGCGCCTCCTGCAACTCCATATCCGCTTGCTGCGCCTGGCCGAGCCTGGCGTCCGCCAACCCGCAGAGCAAGTTCCTCTTGATCGCAAGATCGCCCGCGGCGGGATAGGAGACGCCCGGGCTGTTGAGCAGAGCGATCACTTCCGGCCGGCGGCCCTGGTAAGTAAGGATCTCGGCTTCGAGAAGACGGAACTTCATGGCCCAATCCGCGCTGCTGGCAGAAAAGTCCTTACGGGCCTTCTCTGCCTTCTGCTGCGCGACATCAAGATTGCCGTGGAGAAAATCGCTGCGGATATTTTGAAAGATCGTTGCCGGATCAGCGATCACTGAAGAGCGGCACCCAGCCAAGGTCGCAGCCGCCAACAACGACCATGACCAAGCCTATGGCGGAACGGTAGTGCCGTTGACCTGCGGCGCTGGCCGCGTTCGTCTGCCCCGTCGTGGCGCACCCCAGTTCGGCGCGAATCATGGAGAGCTGGATCGAATGCCGAGAAGACCAGTAACTTCCCCGAGAAAGATCCTGCCAAAATCCGGAATTTCCATGACGTGGCCGAAAGACTTGCCAGGGACCGCCCGATCCACGCCATCCACCAACGAACATAGAACACATCCGTCTTTCTCCGAGCTCTCGATCGGCGTCCATCCAACCGTATCGGTCGACTACCCATCGGTAGGCATCCCGGTCGCCACTCTTAGCGCTCTTGACCAGTTTGGCAGCTTGTTCCCGGCCAGTCTTCTGAAAAAGCGGCCATGTAATGAGGCGCCGTCTCGGCGCCGCTATCAGCAGGCTGGAATTCAGCGTGGGAGAAGCGTCGCAACCGCCCAGCCGGAGTCCCTCGAAACGAGAACCGGCGAAAGAGACTTCAGGATATCCGCCGTCTGCCGGGATGTTCTACCGAGACTTGAGCCACAATCCTCTCCGCCGTCACGACTTCCAGAATGTTCAATCCTTCGACCACCGAGGTGACCAGTGATCGACCATGGGCCATCCTGGCTCGAGCTGGCTGCCGGAAACCCGGGTGTATGCCGAACGGCAGGAGACGATTTCCTCGAAATTGAAGGCTTCCGTGCGGGTTGTTACATGGCCGCCGACTGCAGGCAGCGACGCCGACGCCTGGGAAGGAATTACTTTCTGGAATGGTTTCTCAATGAACCCGCCGAGCGAGTTCGCATCTGCATGGAAGTAAAAGGCCTTCTTGACATTGGATCGCATGGTGCACCTCGTTACGCAGGAATTTTAATTTTGACTGTTTAAGGTAAAACGATAGTGCGCCAGATCGACGGCACTTCCCGGCGACGATTGCCCTGCACGGTCAGCGTGTACTCCCCTGACGGCCTGACGGCCGAGGGGACGCGTATCGAAACAGTATCTTTCGCCTGACTGGGCAGAAACTTCAACCCGCCAGGCAAGCGAACCGGAAGGTGAATACAGCAGACAGGTATAGCTTGAAAAGCGGTCTTCGGTCGGAATATCGACGCAGCAACAGAAAGGGTTGGCCAGACCCCAACCGTGGCCGCAGGAATCTGCCCCCCGCGGCTGTTGCCCCCAACCAGGGAGACTAGACGGCAGAATCTCCGGAGTTCTCAACTCTGCAATTTCGCTCTTGAAGCGGGGATAAACAACCACGTTCTGATATGCGATCACCAGCAGCGACGCCGCAAGCGCAGACCAAACAAGGGCAGACGGCCAAAGCGAGGCCAAGCGCGATTTGCTCTTGCCGGCCGCCCCGGGTTTTGGACAGGATTAACCGTAAATTCCCTCCTTGGCCGCATCCATGAACCCGGCCGTTGCACGAAGATCGGTGGCACATTCCTGGCAATCGAAGAAATGTTCCTCAAACTCGTCGCGCACTTCTGGAGTCAGTTCATCCAGAAGATATTTCTCGACTGCCGTGAGCTGTGTGGCCTGGTGATGATCCATAAGTTCAGGGCCTCATAGTCATTCCTGCTGCACAGTTGCACATCCACCGGTTTTCACCTAAGCGGCTAATATAGAACGACTTGAACGATTGCTTGGCGCGGTGCAACAACACTCTCAAATATTCGCGGCTAATGCCAAACTCGGCGCAAACCTCATCTTTGTCGCGCTCTTCCAGCAGCACCGCTTGAAGCAGACGCCGGTCACGTTCCGTCAACTCGTTAAGGATCTGCCGAACCACTCGCTCGGTATCCTTGGCCTCAAGCAGGCTGAGCGCACTTGGTTCGCGGCCGGCAACGGTAGCCTCAGTTTCGTCGTCGATCGTCGCCGTCCATTCTTTTTTGGGAGCGATAGTGCTCCAGCAACACATGGTTGCAAACAGAATTGACAAAGGGACCAAGTCGATCAGGCTGCCTTAGGCCTCCTTCTGCGCGCAACAGCGCCAGCACGCGCATGAAGGTTTCCTGCCTGACATCTTCGATGGCTTCTTTAGAATTCAATCGCGAGCGCAGTTTGAGACGGATCAGTTCGCTGAAGTAGCTCACGAAATGCCCTTCGATATGCGCGTCCCCTGATCGAAGTCTCTCGACGTAGGACGCGTCGAACGCAAAGAATTCCAAGCCCGGTTCCTCCACGGCGACAGCGAGCGCGTCCAAGTTTACACTGCCGGGTGAACCTTTAAGAACACTATTCGATTGTGGTGCGGTCTCATCGAGAGCATTTCTCCGTTTGCCATGGCCTTTTTCGGGGAGATTATGGGCAGCTTCTCTTTGCGGAAAAGCTGCGTTCGCTCCCTCCGGGATACATCTACAGGAGAAATGCTCTAGGGCAGATTCCTGTTGCTACGCCCCACGAGAGGGTATACCTATAAGGAATCTGCTCTTACCCGATCCTCCTGTACCGTCCAGGATGCCCTGTCCGATGCCGGCAAGACCTGTAACGATGGTCTGGTACCCACACAAAAGCCAGCTGTACTTCTCCGTAAACCCTACAATGTGCTCGATCAATGATGCGCGATAAAAATGATCCCTGGCATAACTTGCGTCATGAGTACCGCCGATCGAGACTTTATCCAGGTCCATGCTTCCCGCATGATCGTGATCAAAGCCTCCGTCCCTTTTTTCATCGTCAGCCGTTATCTTCGGCTGCATATTTCCTCCGCTGTCGGAGTGAATGAACCAAGGCAAAAGTCACCATCATGCTTGCTAAGCAGCGCTATCTCGACACGGATGACTGACACACCATATCCGTACTCATAGCAGTAGTGGCGGCAAGGGAACAAACGTTGCAAAACCGCACGAGAAATTTCGACCGGCGTTAACTTCATACGGGCAGGCTGCTTCTCTGGCAAGAATTCCTGTAACGATTTGCTTTCTTCCGGCACTATTCTCGTGTGCCGTTCCTCGCACCCCGCCGACAACCTGGAGGAGACTGCCAGACCCTTCAGCTGCCAAACCCGTTCGCAAGGCCCAACCGAAGAAGGGAATCGACCATGCCGAAGCTAAGCTTCTCTGATGTGAGGCTGAACTACGATCCCTCTGCACCGCAACAGCGCTTTCGCGATGCCGGCCTGGAAGCTGCATTCGCCAAGCCATCCGCGCAACTTCCGTCGGCTCCCCCGTGGCCCGCAGGCGGCGCTCCGCAACGCCATCTCGCTAACGCCGCCGCCTGCCGAAACCGACGACCTTTCCCGATTCAAAGGTTACGATGCCGTTGTGGTTACGTGGACGGCCGCAGAGGCCGCCGCCCTGGCCGCGCTGCTCACTCCCGCTCATCCCATCAGCTCGTGGTATGAGTACCGGCACGGCATAGCAGCGTATCTCCCGCTGGTTACCGGTGCCAAGTCTCCCTTCAACGATCAGCTCCAGCGAGATGACGCGCTACTTCCACAGCCTGGGACTCTACTTTCCCTGCCAGATCGGAAATGCGAAAGTCCTGCTCTTCAAAAGCGGACTGCATCTTGCTTACGACGGTCCCGCGACCCCGGTGAAGAAGCTGATGACGGAAATTGCGCAGGCTGTCAGTCCGAAGGTTTTCATCACCACCGGCACGGCAGGAGCGATCGGCGCGACGTCCTGCTCGGTGATGTCGTCGTGGGGGGCAGCGTGCGCTTCGACTGCACGGCCCAGTTCAAGAACGAACCGTGGCACAACGCGGCCTTTACCCCTTCACCACTCGCGCCCGGAGCTCTGAACGCGATAATCCTGCTTTACTTCAGTTCAATGCATCACGTGTGCCCAACTCGAGAAGCACTCCGAAGATATGGCATGCCGCGACCGATGCCATCGTGACCACGGATATCTTCGCCTTCGACGACTCCACCGATCACTACAAGCTTCAAGGGCTCGGGCGCGTCTGCGAGATGGGCGACGCGATGGTCGCGAGCGCGTTGCAAGGTATTCCAGGTCTTCCTGGCACGCGATCCGCAATGCCTCTGACCCGCAAATACCGAATCCCACGAACAACATAGAGCAAGCTGATCAACAGGCGGCGCAAATCTACGCCAAGTATGGCGGACTTACCACGGCCGGCAGCGTAATCGCCACCTGGGCCGTAATCCATGCCGCTACCACGCTGAAGCCCACGGCTGTCCCAGATAAAAAACCCGCGCACGAGAGTTCTGGTTTCAAACTTGGGCGGATCGCTCCGGTGCGGGCTTCGCATCGGACAACGTAGATGTAGAACCCTCATTCGCTACAAAGGAGAACACAAATGATCACCAACGACCGCGCAAGATCATTCAAGCTGGGGCGGCTTCCCCGTTCCCATGACAAACGTATTCCCATGCTGCACACGCTCATGGCCGGGAAAGCCATTGGAGCCTGTCGTTCCCGCTGTGGATTACACCAGGGGAATGCCTGGCAATCTTGGCATGATGAAGAACGACACGCTGGGCGACTGCACCTGCGCCGCCTTCTATCATGCACTGCAGGTCTGGAGTTTTAACGCTGGCAAACAAATCGATACCGAGCCTGATCTCGACGTCGTGGACCTCTATGAACAGGCTTGTGGATACAAACCGGAACAGGGCGGAGAGGGTCCTGGCGGCAATGAGCAGCACGTTCTTACTTACATCCTCAAGCAAGGCGCACCCTTCGGCCCCAACGGGCAGCAACGGCACAAGATCACCGCCTTTGCTGAAGTCGACGTAAAAAATATCGACAACATCAAGCGCACCATCCACGACTGCGGGGTGGCCTATATCGGATTCAACGTGCCGCAATACATCATGCCGCCGGATGAAGCGCCCCTCGCTCTGGGATGTCGAACCCGAAGGCTGACAACACCATCGTCGGCGGCCATGCAGTCGTTTTGGCGGGCTATGACGCGAATGGAGCGCGTTTCATCTCGTGGGGACAGTACTACACCATGACCTGGGCTTTCTTCGAGAAGTTCGTGGACGAAGCGTACGCCATCGCCGACGCGGGATGGATTACAAAGTTCAACACCACTCCCGGTGGGCTTACGCTCCAGCAGCTCGAACAGGCCATGCAGGCGCTCAAAGGCTCCTGAAGGACAGAAAGCAGTGCTATACAGTTCCGCAAGGGACGGCTGATTACACACCATGTAAGTTCAGCCGTCCTTGTGCTTGGATTAGCTTAAGGCGCTGACAATCATTCTCAAGTGAGATCAGCGATTCACCAGTCTTGCCGGCACCAGAGCAAGGATCAGAGTTGCCGACGCGATGAGGCATCCGGAAACCAGAAACAGCCCCGAGTTCAGCGTGCCGGTATAGGTCTTCAAAAAACCGATAATCGCGGGGCTGAAGAATCCGGCAAGATTGCCGGTGCCATTGATTAGCGCGATGCCGGCGGCGGCGGCTGTGCCCCCAAGGAAAGATGTAGGCAACGCCCAAAACATCGGCAGTGCCGTGACCACCCCAACCATCGCCATGATCAGGCCGATCATGGCCACCATGGTGCTGCTGCCGGCCTGGGTGCACAAGACAAAGCCAACTGCCGCAACGATGTTGGGCCCGGCCACATGCCAGCGGCGTTCGCGCGTCTTATCGGCGTGGCGGCCGACCAGGATCATCGAGACCAGCGCCAGGGCGGAAGGCACCATGGTCAGCAATCCTATATCGAATGGGTCTTTGACACCGGTCTGGCGGATGATCGTGGGTTGCCAGAAGCTGATCGCATAGGATCCCATCACGATGCCGAACATGATTGCACACATCAGCCATACCCGCGGACTCGTAAATACAGAGGCGAGGGTATGGAGCGTTTTTACCCCTGCCTCCTCATGGATCTCGGCAACCACCACGGACTTTTCTTCCTGGGACAGCCATTTCGCGTTAACCACGCGGTCGTCGAGATAAAACAGGATAGTGACGCCGAAAATGACCGCGGGCAGGGCTTCGATAATGAAAAGCCATTGCCATCCCGCAATCCCTCGGCCGGCCGCAAAATGGTGCAGGATATAGCCCGACATTGGACCACCGATGATTCCTGAAACCGGGTTTCCGGCCATTAGAATGGCCACCATTTTGGCCCGCCGATGCGATGGAAACCAGTAGGTGAGATACAAGATCATGCCCGGGAAAAAGCCGGCTTCCGCGACCCCGAGCAGGAAGCGCATGGTGTAGAACTGCCATGGATTGTGGACGAAGGCGGTACAGCCCGAAACCAGGCCCCAACTCACCAGCAAGCGGCAAATCCAAACCCGCGCGCCCACCTTGTCAAGAATGAGGTTGCTCGGAACCTGGAAGAAAAAATATCCCAGGAAAAAGATGCCGGCGCCGAATCCATAGACGGCGTCGCTGAATTTCAGGTCGCCCATCATTTGCAATTTGGCAAAGCCGACATTTACCCGGTCCAGATAAGCGATGATGTAGCCGATGAACAGGATCGGCATGATCCGCCAGGCGATCTTGTTATAAAGCGAACCGTTCGCGCCGACGGCGGACATGTTTGCTCCAGGCGCAGGAATCCGGTTCGATGGTGTAGACACAATGCCTATTCAGTTTTGGCTTGTCGGCTGCGGAAAGCCTCGTAGCGAGCTTTGTTTTCCGCATTGGGCGGATATAGGCCGGGCAGGGACGCACCCGCTTGCACCTCGCCAATAATCCACGCTTCCAGCTTCTCCTGCTCGGCTGCCGCTTCCACCACATCGTTGAGCAGCGCGCGGGGAATGACGACGGCGCCATCTTCATCCACCACGATCACATCATCCGGAAACACCGCGACTCCGCCGCAGCCAATCGGCTCCTGCCAATTGACAAAAGTAAGACCGGCGACCGATGGGGGCGCGGCGGCGCCCATGCACCACACCGGCAAACCGGTGGCGAGCACGCCGGCGACGTCACGCACTACGCCATCGGTGACCAGGCCGCGACACCACGCACCTTCATGCGGGCGCAGAGAATGTCCCCGAAAATGCCGGCATCGGTGATGCCCATGGCGTCGACGACCGCAATGCAGCCAGGCGGCATGGCTTCGATCGCGGCGCGGGTCGAGATCGGGGAGCTCCAGGATTCCGGCGTGGCCAGATCTTCGCGCGCCGGGACAAAGCGCAGTGTGAAGGCCGGGCCGACAAGGCGCTTCTGGCCGGGGCGCAGCGGCTTGGTGCCGCGCAGCCAGACATTGCGCAGGCCCTTTTTCAGCAACACCGTGGTGAGCGTTGCCGTGGCTATGGCGGAGAGTGTTGCCATCGTTTTTTCGTCTAATTCCACTGTTATCCGTTCCGTCATCATGTTCGGTTACCGAGCTGTTATCTTCTAGATGCTGGCGATCAGGCCGCCATCGACGCGGATGACGGAGCCGGTGATGTAGGCGGCGCGCTCGCTGGAGAGAAACGCAACCACGTCGCCATATTCTTCCGGCTTGCCGTAACGGCCCACAGGAATGCTGCCCGTGCTCTCGGCCGACACATCCTCCACGCTGCGTCCTTCCCGCTTGGCTTTCGCTTCGTCGAGGAATTTTATCCGGTCGGTCGCGATGCGCCCGGGCAGGATGATGTTGGCGGTAATGCCATCTTTGGCGACTTCGCGCGCCAGTGTTTTTGACCACCCGACCAGGGAGAGGCGCAGGGCATTGGAAATGGCGAGGTTGGGGATGGGCGCCACCACGCCGGATGAGGTGCTGGTGATCACCCGGCCCCAATGCCGCGCTCGCATATTGGGCAGCACGCGGTCGGTGATGGCGATGACCGAAAGCACCATGGCCTGAAAATGTTTGGACCACAATGCCGGGTCCTGGCCGCTGGCCGGTGTTGGCGGCGGCCCGCCGGTGTTGTTCACGAGAATATCCACCGGGCCCAGCTCGCGTTCGATTTTCGAGACGTGGCCATCGATCTGCGCCAGGTCGGAAAGGTCCCAGACAAGACCGATGCTTTTGCCGCCGATGGCTGCCAATGCCGCCTCGGTGCCGGCGATGGATTTCGCGTCCTATGCCGGCCACGGCTATGTTTGCGCCTTCGGCCGCCAGCGCTTTGGCGATCGCCCGGCCCAAGCCGCCACCACCGGCTAACACCAAAGCTGTTTTATCTTTTAGGCCGAGTCCATGAAGGGTTCCTGTAAGATCCATTCTACTTGGGGTGGAGAAACTGCAGATCCCTCCGCTACGCTCGGGATGACAATCGGAGTGCGCTTCCAGCTTGCCTTACGAAGGTGTTGAAAGGCAGCCGACATGCTTAGATAGCGCTTTAGCCTCTGCAAAGCGATGAGTGCACCCGTACAATTTGTCATCCCGACGTGCATCGGAAGGCATCTGCAGTTTCCATGCCGCTAACTCCACGCATCCGCCTGGAAGCGCGCAATCGCTTTTTCGTCGAAGTGATAGCCGAGGCCGGGCCCGGTCGGCAGCGCCAGGCCGCCATTCACGCACTTCGCAGTTGGCGGTCGATAATCTCGCAGAAATTGAACACCTTGCCGTCGGGAAAGTATTCGACGAACTGACCGTTGGGCGAAGCCGCCACCAGGTGCACGTGCAAATCGTGGAACCAGTGGGGGCACATGGTCACGCCGTAAGCATCGGCCAGCGCGGCGATGCGGCGGAATTCCGTAATGCCACCGCAGACCGCGGCATCCGCCTGCAGGATCGACGCTGCCTGCTTGTCCAGCAATTCCTTGAATCGCCAGCGTCCGGCCTCGATTTCGCCGGTGGCGACGGGAATGCTGATCACCGCCGCCAGTTTGGCGTGGTTGTCGATCTGATCGGGGCTGAACGGCTCTTCAATCCAATACGGATCATAGGGCGCGAAACGCTCCATATAGCGCAAGGCAGTCGGCACATCGGACCAGGCGTTGTTGGCATCCAGCATGAGCAGCACGTCCGGCCCGATCGCCTTGCGCGCCGCCGCGATCCTTGCCTCTTCTGACCTCAGGTCGCCGCGGCCTACCTTCATCTTTACGGCGTTGAGGCCAAGCGCCACGTAGCCCGCCATTTCTTCGCCCAGCATTTCGGGCGTCTTGCCCTCGAGGTAATAGCCGCCGCTGGCATAAGCGGGAACGGTATCCTCATAGGCGGCGCCGAGATACTTGTAAAGCGGCAGATTGGCCGCCCTGGCGTTTCTGTCCCATAGGGCGGTATCAAGAATACTGAGCGCCCGCATCACCGAGCCGACGCGGCCATGCAGCAACACTTCCTGATACATATTTTTCCAGAGCAATTCCGTGGCGTGGGGTCAGCGCCGATCAGCATGGGCGCCAGCATCTCGCGCACCGCCGTGGTCACCACATTTCCCGCCGGAATGCCCGGCATAGCAATGGCCAATGCCTTCGATTCCGTCATCGGTGCGGATCTTTACCAGGCTGTAATCGCGGGACGTTACCTGGCGGCGCGCAAAGGCAGTCGCCTGCCGCAGCGGAATATGAACGGTACGCGCCTCGACGGAAACGATCCTTGGCCATTTTGTTCCCTTTCGGTACATTCCGCTTTAAGCAGCTTGACCAGCCGGGCGAATCCTTGTTCACGCGCAGTCTTGTTTCCGGGGACGGTGTTGGTGGGATCTTCGCCGGCGCGCATGAAGCCGTGACCGGCGCCATCGTAGGTCACGGGCTCGTATTTCTTGCCGGCGGCCTTCATGGCTGCGGTGGTGGCGGGGATAGTGGCGCCGATGCGAGCGTCGTTGCCGGCGTAGAAGCCGTAGACCGGAGCGGTGATGGTGGTCACGTCCGCGGGGCCGGTGCCGTAGAACACGAAGGCGGCGGAAAGGTCTTTGCGATGGGCGGCGAAGGCGAAGGACTTGCCTCCGCCCCAGCAGAAGCCGGTCACGGCGATTTTGCCGTTGCCCGCGGGAAGATGCTTTGCCGTAGTCGGCTGCGGCGTCCAGATCGGCCATCACGACGTCGGGATCCAGGCCGGAGACGGCTTTCACGGCTGCGTCCTGGCTCGGGGAACTCGCTGGAGCCGCCGCCGTTGGGCCCGAAGCCGGAGAGCAGGTCGGGAGCGACGACGATGAAGCCCTGTGCGGCCAGCTCGTCCGCCATTTCCTTGGCCCAGTCGCTGAGGCCGAAGATCTCGTGAATGAGGATGACCACCGGGGCTTTCGTTTTGACCTCGGGGTAGACGACGAAGGCCTGGACGGTGCGGTCGCCGTGCTTGAGAGGAACGTACTCGTGATGGCGGGGCGAGGCTTCGAGGCGGGTCTTCGCCCAGTCTTGCGCGTGGATGGGCAGCGGTCGCGAGAGAAAGAAGCATAGCGGCGGCGGCAAGTTTGAGGGCATGAGGCATCGTGAACGTCATGGGGAGGAGTTTAGTCACTAGGGAGTGGGTGTCGCAAGCCTGGATCCCTCAGAGACTAAAGCCTCACTCATTCTGCGGCGTCGATGGACGGCCTGAAGGCCGTTTCCTTCAAGGGCCCGACTCCATTCAGAAGTTCCTTAGTGATGGCTCAAGCTCCAGACATAGGCGGCCAGGGCTGACACCTGGTCGTCTGTGAGTTGAGCCCCGCCCATGGGCGGCATGGGGCTGCGATATTCTTTCGGCTGCATCACGCCGTCGGTGATGGTTTTGGCGATTCCGGCATAGCTGCCATCGCTCCACAACCATTTGTTGTCGGTTAGATCGGGACCCAGGGGAGTGCCCTTCCCGCCCGAGCCATGGCAACCCGCGCACGCCGCTCCGCCCACTTGGCCGTGGTAGATGCGATCACCCAGCGCCACCATCTCTTGCGTCGCCCCTGCGGGAACGGAGAGACTGCCTTGTGGCGTCCGGGTCTTCGTGCCTTCCGGCGGTTTGGCATCGGCTTGTCGATAGCGCCGGCCGGAGCCGACGCACTCGGGCATGGAGTGGACTTCGCGCCCCCACCGGCGGAGCCGCCCACGATAGACAACTCGGTAGATCCGCCCGGTATTGTCGTCGGAAACGTAGAGCGACCCGTCCGGTCCGACGGCAAGGCCGCTGGGACGATGCACGGCTTTCTCCGGTGTCTTCGACCGCACCCGGCGAAACCGTCGGCAAATATTTCGCACGGCCCGATGCACGGGCGCCGGCCAGCGGCTGAAAAACCACGTTGTAGCCGCCCTGGGCATAGGGCGCCCGATCCCACGAACCGTGGAAGGCGATGAACACGCCGTTGCGGTAGTGGGCGGGGAATTGTTTCTGGTCGTAGAACACCACGCCGTTCGGCGCCCAATGCGCGGGGAATGCCGCAACCGGAGCGATCTTGCTGGCGCAAACGCCCACCTTTTTGCCGCCGTCACCGCCGTATTCCGGCGCCAGAACCAGCTTCTGCTGCACCGCGTCGTAGTAGCACTCGGGCCAGCCGTAGTCGCCGCCCTGTTTCAAGAGCAGCAACTCTTCGGCCGGCAGCGTGGCTTCCTGCTCGGGTTTGTACAGATCCGGCCAATTCGCATGCAGCTGGTCTCGTCCGTGTTGGGTAACAAATAGGCGCTTGCCGGCTGCGTCGATGGCAAAGCCTTCCCCGTTGCGTATCCCGGTGGCGAAGCGATCGGCCGGCGTAAATGGTTGGTTGGTCTTATTCGCGTCATAGCGCCAGATGCCGCCGCGGGTCTCGAGTTCGGTGCAGGGGTCCGCGCCGGGCGATTTGAGTGTTCGATTTTTCAGCTGGCAGGAATTGGTCGCGGTGCCGACATCGACGTACATGGATCCGTCGGCGGTGATGACGAACGGATGCATGGGGTGGTCGCCGCCCAGAGGCAATCCGGAAACGACGGTGATGGCAGGTCCCTGCGGCACGATTGAGCCGGCAGACAGTGCATAGCGCACGATTCGATCGTTGATCTCCGCGTAAATCGACCCCTTATACAGGGCGATGCCTGTGCCACCGGCTCCGCCGGCTCTGGACGGTTTCGCCAAAGCGCTCATTCACGTCGGCCTTTCCCGCGCCTGTCTTGTCTTGCAGGGCCACCAGAAACCCGCCTGCGGGCGGCTTGTCGCCGGGGGGTAGTAGTCGCCGGACCAGGTGTTGACGTAAACCACTCCGCTCGGCGCCACCACCAGGTGGCGGGCGTGACCAATCCGTCGGCGAATACGGTCGCGCAAAAACCAGCGGGTAACTTCAACCCGCTGTCATCGCTCGGGCATCGCCCGGCTCCTGGTTTCTGCACCAGGTCGACCCGACGCCAACGAACTGCCTACACACAATGCGCCAAGCGCGGCGATGGCAGGCAGCAGAGTTCTACCCAATCCGGACAATCGCATGGAACACCCCCTCAAAGATCGACGACGCGAAACAAAGGTGTGCAATGATACGGAAACATATTGCCCCCATTCAGGCTCCGTGGGTGGCGATAAACACTCAAGCATGGGTCGCCAACCGGTCCCAGGCGGCACGATGAGTATCCGTTACCAAGCAGTTTAACGTGAATCTGGACGGGAGTCCGATCGGGTGGCTTGGATGAAGCCCCGGATCTTGTATGCAGCCATGCTCTTCTGCGCATTGATGAAGCGGCAGAGGCTGGATGTCCATTCCCCAAAGGGCGTAACCGCACTCACCTCCGCCACCAACGCTCTTGCATTCGTGATCCGGAAAAGCGGTAAGATTCCGGTCGCGAGGAATCCTCATCGTTCATCGCCAGGCGAAAGCACCGCGAAAGAGCTCAAACTCCGCCGGCTGCCCGGCTTCGAAGTAGATCGACAAGACGTCGAAGCGGACCTGATCGGGAACAGCCGGCAGTGCCTGAAGGTATTGACGCGCCATCCGGCGGAGCATCCGGCTTTTCTCGTCGTCGACAGCCGACTCTGCCGTGGCAACGCTCCGGCTGCTGCGTGTTTTTACTTCGATAAAGCAGAGAGTGTTGCCTTCCCAGGCGATCAGGTCAAGGTCGCCACGGACCTTTGCGCTTCGCCAGCCGCGCGCGACAACTGTGTAGCCGCGGCGGCGCAGGTAGAAGTAGGCTGCTTCTTCTCCACGGCGGCCCAGCTCCAGATGCGCAGGGCGCGTCGAGCCTCTCCTTAAACGAACGGCGAGAGCAGTCGCTGGCGTGAACAAATTCCTCGAGCAGCCAGAGCCAGGGCGATTGCATGGCGCGCCATTGTCACCGGACCGCGGCCCTTTGCCAATCTATTCCCGGAACCACCCCTCCACCACCTCGGCGAATTGATCCCCATCCCAGTCCATAGGCTGGAAACGCGGCAGCGTAAAGCGATTTGAGGACCGGGTCACGAGTCCGCCGAAGTTGGAGCAGGCACAGGCGAATCCATTGGCCCGCACCGTCTTGACCGTCTGCCGGGTGTAATGGTTTTTCTTGCCATAGGGATAGGCGAAGCTGGCTGATCTTTTTACCGGTCAGCGCTTCCAGCCGCCGCTTGCTGCCGCCGATCTCGTGCTGCTGCTGATCAGGCGGCAGTTCCGCAAGCACAGGATGGGTCAGGGTATGCGCACCGATCTCCACCAGGTCTCCGCAGCCAGCTCGCGAAGCTCGTCCTCGGTAAGGCAGCGATGTTGCCGGCGATCGGCGTACGGCCGTTGCCCCTCTGCGGAGTTGTTCGAGCGCCGTTTCGCGATCGGCTGTCCGACAGCTTGACGAGCATCCGATAAATCGCCAGGTATGCTGCTCTGGCGGGGCCCTGGCGCGGTTTCCCAGGCTCTCCACTTGCTATGCGGATCTGGGCCGCCCGGCTCGTCCGTTGCCGGCGGAAAAGCATAGGCATAATGGTAGCCGTTCAAACTCAGGCTTAGCTCCTCTTGCCTCGACGCGGGGTCGAGGATGAGCTTTGCCAGCTCATCCCACCATAGGTTTTCCGGCACATCGATATATCCCGGCGTGATAAAGACCGTTCCCGGCACGCGAAATGCCTCCAGCGCAGGCTTGGCAGCATACAAGTTGTCTGCATAGCCATCGTCAAAGGTGATACAGACGGGCCTTGGCGGAAGCTCGCGGTCCGATTTTGCCCTCACCAGGTCCTGAAGCGAAACTGGATTGGCGATCGTATTGAGAACCTGCAACTGCTGCGGCAAAGTGTGCGGGACTGACACCGAGAGCCCATGGGTCCACGTTGGCCTCGGCCACGCGATGGTAAACCAGGATCATCGCCTTCTTGTGGAAGACCGTGCGCAAACGATGAAGGCGCCGTGCCGCCTTCTTAAGTGTGCTTCGGAACGGAATGTTCTGCGGAACGTTGATTGTACTTTCCCTTGCAGCCGGTAATTGAGCCGGTCGGAACCGGTCTCGGCTGCTCAACTCAGCGGAGCCTTCTGTCGGCAATGCCGACTCGCTGAGCGAACTTCATGCATTGTAACCAGTAGACTGCGCGTGAACTTCGCGCGCGCTGAAGGTTGTGGCTTTGCGCTTGCCCAGCGCCGGCATCATTCGCAAGAGCATGAGCATCAACAATCCCTGCGGATAGTGGTGCATCAGGAGCAGAAGCTTGCGTCGCAGATGATCCGTGCTGCAAAGTGGAAAAGGAACGTGCCAGTTCCGATGCAAGCTGGCGGCCATACTGTTTTCGCCAGGTATCGAATTCCCTCGAGAAATGCGAACAGGCGGCGAGGATCGCTTCGAATATATCGCGCCTGGCTTTTCAACACCCGCAGGGTCATGGTCAGCATCAACTCGGAATTGTGCGAGACATTTGCCTCAGTGCATCCGGTATTCAGCGACCACCGCGGGTGGCAGCAGATCGGATAGTCTCTGGCAATGCGCAGATAGAGCTCATAATCCTCGGCCACGCGAAGGCCGGTATCGAATCCGCCCAACCTCATCGAGAATACTTCGGCGAAAGAGCACCGAAGAGATCATTTCGATGAAGTTGCTTTTCAGCAGCGCCTCGTAATGGGAGGCAGGAAGGCAATCCTTACGAGAACTTGGCCAGGTAGGAGCCATCCGCGGAGACGAAAACGTGATCCCCTACCGCCATGGCGCATTCCGGGTGCTGGGCCAGAACACGAAGACCGGTCTCGATCGCCTCCGGCCTCAAGCGGTCATCCGCATCCAGAAAGACAATGTAACTGCCTCTGCTCTCCCGAATGCCCAAATTGCGGCTTGCCGTCAGACCGCGATTCTGCTGGCGTATGTATCGCACTGGAAACTTCTGCGCAATTTCAGAGCTGCGGTCGGTCGAGCCATCGTCCACAACAATGATTTCCACCTGGCGGTAGCTTTGCGCCAGGGCGCTCTCGATGGCTTCTTTGAGGAACGCTTCGCCGTTGTAGCAGGGAATGATAACGGAGACCAGGGGATCTGCATCCATTGAGGATGCAATCCGGCCGGAAAGATGCTGAACCGGATTGTGCTGCGCCCGCCCTTGCGCACCAATGGTGTCGATGCCAGTCATAATATGCTCCGCGGATAACGCTAATGCGTTTTCGCTTTTGGGGTAGAGGCGATAACCGAGCTTGGCGCAGCGGTTCTACTCGAGAACGGCTCGGCCGCCTTACCTTAGGCGTTCACGCGACAATAGCGGCAATTCATTGACCGGCTGACACCATAGGGCACACATCCGTAACATCGACTTCGGTCAATCAAGCTGACTAAGGGGAGAACTGCCAGGGAAGAATCATTGACAGAGATAGCACGCACGATCGTGTGCTGCTCCGCCCGTCGTTTCATCAACCAAGACTCTCCCACCCCTTGCGGCGCGGTTGAAAGATGCTAGAAGCAAAGAGTTGAGCACTGATAGGATCGTGCGCTCTGTTCGTTCCACTCCGCTAGAGTACGAATATCATAAGCAGTTGCGGTTTGCTAATTACGAATGCGCCCTTTGCCGCGGTACTTATGATTTCTAAAGGTCTACCACTAAAGTTATCCAGGATCCGTCACGGGCCCCAATGAGCCATTGTTATCGCGTCTTTTTTTGCCTGGAGGACGCCTTCTCCAGCACATTGGGGATGATTGCCCGCGGGCGGTCCGCGTGAAAGCGATTCTCCGCTTCAACATAAGTTTGCTGGCGGGAGCACGTCAGGGGATTGCGGCGGCCAAGGGCCGGCAGCATGCGCAATAGTATAAGCATTAGCAATCCTTGCGGATATTGACCGGCCAGGAGCAGAAGCTTGCGGCCAAGGTGATTCGCGGGCAACGTGAAAGAGGAACGTGCCAGTTCCGACGCAAGCTGGCGGCCGTACTGCTTTCGCCAGGATCGAACACCCTCGAGGAATGCGAATAGGCGGCCAGCATCCTTGCGAATGTATTTCGCCTGGCGCTTGAGCACCTGCAGGGTCGTGGTCAGCATCAGCTCAGAGTCGCGCGATGTATTTGCATCGTGCATGCGGTATTCAGCCACGACTGTGGCGTGGCAGCAGATCGACCGCACCCTGGCGATGCGTAGGTAAAGCTCGTAATCCTCGGCCACACGCAGCGTGGGATCGAATCCCCCAAGTTCGTCGAAAATGCTTCGGCGGAAGAGCACCGAGGATATCATTTCAATGAAGTTACTCTTCAGTAGCGCTTCATAGTGCATCTGGAGCGGGCAGACTTTGCAGGAGTTGGCTAAGTAAGAGCCATCCGCAGACATGAACACGTGATCGCCTACTGCGATGGCGCAATCCGGGCATAGTTCGAGCATGCGAACGCCGGTCTCGATCGCCTCGGGCCTGAGACGGTCATCCGCGTCCAGAAAAACAAGGTAGCTGCCTTTACTCTCTCGAATGCCCAAATTGCGGGCCTCTGACAGGCCACGATTCTGTTGGCGTATGTACCGCACGGGAAACCGCTGCGCAATTTCAGGACTGCTATCGGTTGATCCGTCATCCACGACCACGATTTCCACTTTGCATAGCTTTGATCCAGGGCGCTGCTTAGCGCTCCTCGAGGAAGCGTCTCGCGTTGTAACAAGGAACAATGACGGAGACCAGCGGGTCTTCACTCATAGATAGTGCTGCATGATCGGAGTCCTCCGGCGGGCGCGCTCCTGCGGCAGAGATACAGTGGCGGCGAGAGAACTCACAATATCCTCCACGCATGACGCGGCGATTACCGGAAAACGAGAGGCCCATGAGTCCACATTGATGATTGGTCAATATTAAAAACAGTCATTGAGCGGTTCTGAATCGGCGCTTCTCGTTGGGTGACAACGCGGAGACCTGAACAACCATCGGCTTGCTGCAATTTACCGATAGAGCATGGAGATACAACCGGGAATTGGAGGAGTGTAGCACGCAAAAGAGGCTCGCGATGTGGAGCATTTCAACACACCGTTTCGAAGTTATGGCAAGGTAAGGCATCAAGTTACTTACCACTTATCAAAGTTATTCATCAGTTACGCAGCCAGGTGCCGATAGACGAGCACGGACTGCAGCACGTAAGGGCCTCAGCCGGTTGCATGGGAAGCCTCGTCTAAGCGTCCAAATCAAGGCAGACCAACGCGGCGGTCCTGCCAAGAACCGCAACGGGCAACGTTGCAAGGTAGGTGCAGCCGGTAAAAATGCCGCAGGCGGGGCTTTCGCCAGGAAAAGCCCCGCTTCGCTGAGTCCGCCAGGCGCAGAAATGGTGAAAGGGCTCTAGACTACTGAAGAGCGATCGAAGTGAAAACCCCCATCACCATCTCGAAGGAAGACTATCTGAAGGCCGTTCTCGAAGCAGAGAGCGAAGGGCAGGCAGTCATTCCCGCAACCTTGGCCCACTGGCTTTCCGTGTCGCCGCCTGCGGTCACCATGGCGCTCAAGCGTTTGCGGCGCGATGGATATCTCGAGGTCAAGCCGGACGGGATTGTGCGGCTCACGCCCAAAGGCAAGGAGACAGCTTACCGGACCGCATTGCGGCACCATCTGATCGAACGCATGCTGGCGGAGATGTTTGGCATGGAGTGGTATGAGGTACACGACGAAGCGGAGCGCCTGGAGCACGCTGTGTCCCCTGCCTTTGAAGCCAAGCTGCTGGAAAGGCTGGGCTCCAAGGGAACCTGCCCCCACGGCAATTGGGTGTTGCCGGAAAGCCCGGAGCAGCGCGGTAAGCGCGGGATGGTGTTGCTTTCCGAAGCCAGGGAAGATGCCGGCTATACCGTGGTAAGCCTGTATGAGCGCGATCCGAAATTACTGCTTTTTCTGCACCAGGCGGGCATCGCGCCCGGTGGCCGCGTGAGCGTCCTGGCGAAGAACTACGACCGGACGATCTCGATCGAGACCACCGCCGGCCGCTCCACGCTGGGGCACCCGGCGGCGGAGAAGGTCTGGGTCAAGCGGCGATCTTCGGGAAAAACATAAACACGAATTGGTTTTAGAATTAATGCAGGAGTGTGGAACCGAGGTTTCAGGTGCGATTCCCAAAGTAATGGAATGTCGAAGAGTTGTCGCATTGTGAACTGGTGTCGTTGAGGTAGCCTCGATGCGAATGAGGAATCTTTCCTTTATCTGGTTCGTGGGTGCGGTGGTCTGGTGGATTGATGCCGCTGTGGCCGTCCACTATGGCAACAAGCCGCACGCCATCCTGGCGCTCGCCGTCGCCTGTGTCTTCTTCGCCGCGGGCATCATGTGGGTGAAGAGCACCGAAAAGCGCTAAAGCCTCACCGTCCTGCAATTGGGCAAATGCCTGCTGTCAGAGCTTCTGATAAGCGCGCCTCGCTGAGGTCCAGTTCGCGCTCGATGGTTCTCAGCAGCTCGTCATTGATCTTGTCTTCATTGCGCAAGCATGACCGCCGTCGAGCGTTCGAGTGCGCGCAGTTCCTGGGTAAGATTGCGTTCATAGCGGGCCAGGGCGATCTCTCGTTCCGGCTTCATCTCTTCGCCCCCGGCTTCGATCAGGGTGGCGCGGGCGCGGTAGTGGCGGATCATGTCTTCGTAAATGGCCGCATGTTCTGACTTTGCCTGCCGCGACAGATCCTTGAGGTATTCGAGCACAGTGTTCAGGATGAGCAGCCGGGCCTGCTGCTCTTCCAGGTTGCGGGCGCCGCCGGCGGCGAGTCCCAGCTTCCTGATCACCGCCGGCAGAGTGAGCCCCTGCAGGACCAGGGTGGCGAAGATCACGCAAAAGGTGAGAAAGATGATGACGTCCCGCTGCGGGAAAGGGGCACCATTCTGCAGTACCGTGGGCAGTGAGATGGCGGCGGCCAGGGCCAGCACTCCGCGCATTCCTGTCCAGGCCACGATAAAGATCTGTTTGCCGCTGGGACAGGGCTCTGTCTGATGCAGCAGATGGCGGCGGATCCAGTACGCGATCACCGCGCCAGGATATACCCAGATAATCCTCAGCGCCACCACCAGGATCGCGAACGTTGCCCCATAGCGCGCCAGTTGGCCCACGGAAAGGTCGTGGATACCGCTCAGGATGAGTCGAAGCTGCAGGCCCATGAGGATAAAAACGATGCCGTTGAGCCCGAACTCCAGCGTCTTCCACACCGCGGTGCTCTCCAGACGCGCGTTGATGGACAATATCTCGGAGTTTTTGCGGCCCAGATACAGGCCGCAGACCACGGCTGAGAGCACGCCCGATGCGTGAATCCCCTCGGCCGCGAGATAAGCCAGGTAAGGGGTGGCGAGGGAGAGAGTTATTTCAACCGGCGAGTCGGTGATCTCGAGCGAGACCCTGTGAATGACGAAGGCGGCAAAAAGCCCAATCGACACTCCTCCGGCTACCAACCACAACAGTTCCAGCATCGCCAAGCCCGGTCCGGGCCGGCGCCCGGCGACGACCAGGGCAACGGCAAACTGCAGGGCGAGCAGTCCGCTGGCATCGTTGACCAGGCTTTCGCCTTCCAGGATGTCGACGATCCGGCGGGGAAGGCCGAGGCGCTTGGCGATTGCGGTGGCGGCGATCGCATCGGTGGTTGAGACCACCGCTCCGAGAACGGCGCCCAGCCGATAGTCGAATCCGGGAATCAGCCACGCCGTGCCCAGCGCAATGCCGAACACCGTAAATCCAACCAGGCCAAAGGCCAGCATAAGAATGCTGACAATGTTGTGGTGAAAGTCGCGCCATGAAGTGTTGAACCCGCCGATGTAGAGCAGAGGGGGCAGAACAACCAGAAAGACAACATCGGGATTCAGCGCGATCTGGGGCAGATGCGGCAGCAGGGAGAGAACCACGCCGCCGATAAAGAGCACGATGGGATAAGGAATTTTGAAACGTTGCGCGAGCGTGGTCAGCCCAGCGACCAGGAGCACGAGAAAGAGAAGTGTGAGCTCGAGGTGGTGAATGCCTGCGGCCTGCACGGGGCGGTCTCCAGAGACTCCAGATTAACCCAGAGAATAGCGGATGCCCCACCTCGAAGATGAGGCATCCGCTCAGGCTCTACACGGTTGCCGAGGCAAAGCTGGCGGCTTGCGCATGCTCCTGCTCCGCCTGCGCCACGCACTGCTCGAGGATATCGAGGCCGATGGTAGCTTCGTGCTGGTTGACGATCAGCGGCGGCGCCAGGCGGATGGAGGTTTCTCCGCAGCCGAGGAGCAGAAGACCCTGCTCAAAGGCCAGGGAGACGATGCGGTCGCGCAGCGCCGGGGCGGGCTCGCGGGTAAGCTGGCTCTTGACGATCTCAATGCCGATCATCAGCCCTCTGCCGCGCACGTCGCCCACGATCGGATGCTTGGACGGCCAGTCGCGCAAGCGGGAAAAGAAGGCCTCTCCCATGGTGGCCGCATTGGCGATGCCCTCGCGCTCCAGCACGTCCATGGTGGCCAGGGCCGCGGCGATCGCCACCGGGTTGCCGCCGAAGGTCGAGGCGTGGGAGCCCGGGACCCAGTCCATCAGCTCCGCGCGCGTCATGCAGATGCCCAGCGGCATGCCCGAGGCGATGCCTTTGGCGATACAAACCATGTCCGGCTGCACCCCGGAGTGCTCGACCGCCCACCATTTGCCGGTCCGGCCCGCTCCCGATTGCACCTCATCGACCACCAGCAGAATGCCATGCTTGTCGCAGATGCGGCGCAGCTCCTGCATGAAGATGTCGGGCGCCACCACGTAGCCGCCTTCCCCCTGGATGGGCTCCACGAAAATAGCCGCGACCTCTTCCGGAGGCAGTGTGGTCTTGAAGAGCTTTTCTTCGATGTAGCGGGCGCAACCCAGCGCAAAGCGCTCCTCCTCCTGCGGTCCTCCGCTACAGCCGCGATAGGCATAGGGATAGCGCACGTGCGTGACTCCGGGAACCAGCGGGGCAAAACGCCGCCGCTGCTGCGGCTTGGAAGCGGTGAGCGAAAGAGCGCCCATGGTGCGCCCGTGGAAGGCTCCGAAGAAGGCGATGACGTTCTGCCGGCCGGTGTGATACCGGGCGAGCTTCAGCGCGCACTCGATGGCTTCCGCCCCGGAATTCCCGTAATAGAAGCGATGCGGTCCGGGCATCGGCGCAATGGCCGAGAGGCGTTCGGCCAGCGTCACCATCTGTTCGTAATAGAAATCGGTGCCGGAGATGTGGATCAGCTCGGCAGCCTGTTGCTGGATGGCGGCGACCACCTCGGGATGGCAATGCCCGGTCGAAACCACGGCAATGCCGGCGGCAAAGTCCAGAAACTCATTTCCGTCTACATCTTCGACGCGCACCCCGCGGCCGCGCTTGGCCACCATGGGATAGGAGCGGGTGTAGCTGGGGGAGACGTAGCGCTCGTCGCCGGCGACAATCGCGCGGGCTTTCGGCCCCGGCACCGGACCCAGGAGTTTCGGACCGTACTGGGCAAGAATGGTGCTGCTCATATGACCATTGTTCTGCATGATGCTTCTCTGCTTTCTCGGCGTCTCTATCGGCGCCGGCCTGAGGTCAATCAGAGACCGCCGCCGATGGAATCAAGGCGGTCGGAGGCAGGGCAGAGCTTCGGCGGAGGAAAGCTAGTCGCCGCCGAAGAGACTAGGTCGGGTGCCGGCGGGGAGCACGCTCAGATGCTTGCGTGGCGTGGATGCAGGACCGGCAGAAGCGGACGCGGTCTTTGGTTTTCCACGCACATCTTAGATCCTCTTGCACCCTAAGGTTACCACGGCCTAGGTCAGCCTCTTGCGACAGACTACGGTCTCAGTCTCCGAGATGTGGTACCGCAGGTCCTCATCGCACCCTCAGACCGAGTTCAGCCACTCCCTAGTCTGGACGGTTGGAGCATCCTGACGGCTGGACTATTTCCTCTTCCACCGCGCGCCGTCTTTGGAGTCCTCAATCAGGATCCCCAGCGCGGCCAGCTCGTTGCGGATGCTGTCGCTGCGGGCGAAATTGCGGCGTCCGGCGAGCCTGCTCCCGCTCCGCCAGCAGGGCGTCGATCTGCTGGTCGCTAAGCGAATACGCAGCCACCAGTTCGGGCGCCGCCTGGTCGCTCCGCCCTTCCTCCTGCGCCCATTGCAGGGCGCCACGGGCAATCTCCGCATCGCGATCTTCGAGAATGGCAAAGACCTCGTCGAACCGCCGCAGGGCCTCCAGGATGGCCGCGACGTTGCCGGCATAAAGCTTGCCCGGAGTCGGCAGCGACATTCCCGGCGCGCACCAGGTCGAAGATGGCTGCCCGCGCCTCCGAGGTATTCAGGTCGTCTGCCAGCGCCGCACAGAAGTCCTGCTGCGCCTTCGCTGTCTGCGCTTCCAGCTCCGCATTCTGCCCCGCCGGCCAGCCGCCGCCGCGGATCCGTTGGGCAGAAGGTCCGCACCCGCTCCACCGCGCTGGCCGATTCCGTCAACCCTCCATGGTGAAGTTCAAGGGGTGCCGGTAGGGAACCGAGATAAGCAGAAAACGGATCGCCGATGCCTTGTAGCCCTTGAGCAACAAGTCACGCAAAGTGAAGAAGTTGCCCTCCGACTTCGACATCTTGCGCCCATCCACCAGCAGGAAACGCACGTGCATCCAGTGGTAGGCCAGGGTCTTCCCGGTGGCCGATTCCGACTGCGCGATCTCGTTCTCATGGTGGGGGAACATCAGGTCCTCGCCCCCGGCGTGCAGGTCGAAGCTCTCGCCCAGGTACCTGAGCGCCATGGCGGAACACTCAATATGCCAGCCCGGCCGGCCGGAGCCGAGCGTGGTGTCCCAGTGTTTCTCCCGGGCTTGGCGGCCTTCCACAGGGCAAAATCGCGGGCCGAATCCTTGTCGTACTCGTCCAGATCCACCCGCGCGCCGTCGCTGATGGCGGAGAAATCCTTCTTGGACAGCTTGCCGTACTCCGGAAAACCGGCGATGCGGAAATACCAGGAGCCGTCCGGGGCCTGATAGGCAAGATCCTTGGCCGCCAGCCGCTCGATCAGAGCGACCATCTGCGCGATATTCTCCGTGGCCCGGGCGATGATCTCCGGCCGTTCGCAGCCCAGCGCGTCCAGATCCTGGAAAAAAGCGCGCTCGTACTTCTCGGTGTATTTCTTGATGGGCAAATGCGCGGCGGCGGCATTGCGGATGATCTTGTCGTCCACATCCGTGATGTTCATGACCTGGCAGTATCTTGCGCCCCTGCTGCTTGAGGAAGCGGCGCAAGACATCCAGCTGCAGGAAGGTGCGAAAGTTGCCGATGTGCCCGTAGTCGTAGACCGTGGGTCCGCAAACGTAAATGCGCAGCGTCTCGCCATCGGATGGCTCGAGATCTTCGACAGTATTGGAGAGGGTGTTGAAGAGGCGGATGGTCATCCGGTGCGGAGTCTTGGGGACGCAATTTTATCGCCAACTGACCCCGTCGCTACCGGCATGATCCTCATCCTAACGTCTTCAACGATCCAACGTCCACCAAGGCCGGCCTGGTCGGTACCCAGATGGGCATGCGCCAGCTACCGCAGCAGCCGCTTGACCTCGGCAATCGTCTTTCCCTTCCAATGGCGGCTGAAGTTTTCGAGCGAACAGAGACTTACGCTGCGCATGCGGTCCACATAGAGCGCTCCGGACAGATGATCGATCTCGTGCTGCAGGATGCGCGCGTACCAGCCGGAGGCCCGGATCACCTTCGGCTTGGCCATGGTCATCCAGGCACTCGACCTTCACCTTGCGCGCCCGGGGCACCAGGGCCACCAGGCCAGGCAGGCTCAGGCAGCCCTCAAAAAACTCGATCTCCGGCGGCGATTCCAGCGTCAGCACCGGGTTGATGATGACGTGGAAAGCCACCGGCTTGCGCTCCCGCTCGGCCAGCATCTCCCGGCTGAGGTCTTTCATATATTCTTCGCGGTCTTCGATGACGGCGAGCTGCAACGGCAGCCCACCTGCGGCGCAGCCAGGCCGACTCCCGGCGCATCGTGCATGGTCTCGCGCATGGCGGCGATCAGTTCCTGGGTGCTGGGCAGCAGGATCTCCTCCGGCCGCAGAGGCCTGGCGCGAGCGCGCAGAACGGGTTCTCCGACCGCTCTGATTTTCAGGATCATGGATACCCCAGCGCCAGCGAGGCGTGGGCGGTCAGATCCAGGGGCGCGAAGCCGCCGGCCAGGAACCTGGGCCAGGCAGCGGCCGCGATCATGGCCGCGTTGTCGGTGGAGAGAGCAACCGAAGGGAAGGCGATCGGCAGTCCGCGCTTGCCGGCTTCCGCGGTGAAGCGCGCCCGCAGTTCACGGTTGGCGGCGACGCCGCCGGAAACCAGAATACTTTCCGCCCCCAGCGCCTCAGCAGCCTGGAAGGTCTTTCGCTTGAGATCGTCGACCACGGCACGCTGGAACGACGCGATCAGTCCCAGCGTCCGGGCATCGCACAGAGGGAGTGCCGTCAGTCGGGTCCAGCCAGGGGAAGGGCGGCCAGGGCCTCACGCCGCCGCTCGATCGAAGGGTAGAGGTCGTGAATCTGGACGTAACGAAGCACTGCGGTCTTGATGCCGCTGAAGGAGAAGGGAAATCGAAGTGGGTCCTGCGGGCGAATCCGGGCGATGCGCCTTCTGCTTGACCTGGGTGAGGGTAAAGGCGACGGCCGAGGGGTCCCCGTGCGGGGCCAGCTCATCGATCCAGGGGCCGCCCGGGTAGCCCAGTCCCAGCAGCTTGGCGACCTTGTCGAAGGCCTCGCCGGCTGCATCGTCGAGCGTGGCGCCCACGTTGCGGTAGGTAAAGCTCTCCCCCTCACGGCTGGGTCAGATAAAGATGGGTGTGGCCGCCGGAAACCACCAGGGCCAGAGATCGTGCATCGGCCCAGCGTCGAGCATTTCGCTGCTGCGCCAACAGAACGGCGTGAATGTGACCCTCAAGATGGTTGACGGCGATCAGCGGCTTGCCCAGGGCGAAGGCCAGCGACTTGGCATAGGCGACGCCGACCAGCAGTGCGCCCGCCAGGCCGGGGCCCTCGGTGACCGCGATGGCGTCGAGATCGGAGAAGCTGATGCCGGCTTTGTCCAGCGCCGCGCGGACCACGGGAACGATATTGCGCAGATGTTCGCGGGAGGCGAGTTCCGGAACCACGCCGCCGTAGGGCGCATGGATGGCGATCTGCGAGGCCACGATGCTCGAGAGGATGCGACGCCCGCGCTCCACCACCGCGGCCGCAGTCTCATCACAGGAGCTTTCGATGGCGAGAATCAGGCCGCGGGCCGGGGCATAAGCGCCTTCAGCGCCAGAAAGCAGCTGGCTGGGTTGACTCACGTTTCTATAGTAGTAGGAATGGCAGTATCGGCAGCCAGCGGAGCACAGGCATGCAGCAGCGGAGATCGTCGCCCGGCTGCGCGCCGCCGGCCATCAGGCTTACTTCGTCGGCGGTTGCGTGCGCGACCTGCTGCTGGGCCGCGAGCCCGAGGACTTCGACGTCGCCACCAGCGCGCCGCCGGATCAGGTGCTCACCCTGTTCGAGAAGACCTTTGCCGTAGGCGCGCACTTCGGCGTCGTCCTGGTCTGCAGTCAAGCCCGGCGGCGAGGAGATCGTGACCGAGGTCGCCACCTTTCGCAGCGATGGCGCCTACTCCGACGGCAGGCATCCGGACGCGGTGCGCTTCTCCACCAGCCCGGAAGAAGATGTGAAGCGCCGCGACTTCACCATCAACGGCATGATGCTGGACCCGAGTGCCAGACGACGACCAGTCCTGGACTTGGTGGGCGGCATGCAAGACCTGAATGCCGGCTTGATACGCGCCATCGGAGACCCCGGCGAGCGCTTCGCAGAAGACAAACTGCGCATGTTGCGGGGCGTGCGCTTTGCGGCGCGCTTCGCCTTTGATCTGGAGCCGGCGACCGCGAGGGCAATCCAGCGAGCTGGCGCCGGCCGTGAGCCAGGTGAGCCGCGAACGGGTGCGGGATGAACTGACCCGGATGCTCACCGAGGGCCACGCGCGGCGCGCCTTCGAGCTGCTGGATGCGACCGGGCTGCTGGCCCAGGTGCTGCCGGAAGTGGTCAAGATGAAGGGTGTGGCGCAGCCTCCGCAATACCACCCTGAAGGCGATGTCTGGGTGCACACGCTGTTGTTGCTCGATGGGCTGCCCGCCGGCTGTCCGCTGGCCCTGGCCTGGGCCGCCTTGCTGCACGATGTTGGCAAACCCGCCACTTTTCGCGTGGCGCCGGACCGCATACGTTTCGACGGGCATGTGGAGGTGGGGGTGCGGATCGCCGAGGAGATCTGCCGCCGTCTCCGATTTCCCAATCACGAGACGGAGCAGATCCTGTCGCTGATCGCCAACCACATGCGCTTTGCCGACGTGCGCAAGATGAAGGAGTCGACGCTGAAGCGGTTCTTCCGCCTGCCAGCATTTTGACCAGCACCTGGCGCTGCACCGGCTCGACTGCCTTGCCAGCCATGGATCTCTCGAGTTGTACGACTTTGCCCGGCAGCGCTTTGAGACCCTGCCGCAGGAGCAGGTTCGGCCGCACCTTGCTGCTGAGCGGCAAGGACCTGATCGAAGCCGGATATCGCCCGGGCCCGCAGTTCACCCAAATGCTCGCCATGGCAGAGGATGCGCAGCTCGAAGGGAGCGATTCACACCCGCGAGCAAGCGCTCGCGCTTGATCCGGGAACGCTGGCCCACAGCCACTAGCAGACTCGCTGGCGTGGACGCGTCACCCTCGCCCTTTTGTCATCCTGAGCGAAGCCGAGGGATCTGCGTCAAGCCCACCGTTGCTCTCGAAGCATGCGAGGATAAGTGCCCTGACCGTCAGGGACTGCAGTTCCAGGTCCCACCTCCGAGCGAACGATGGGCAGCCGGTCTGCCGCTCAGCAGTCTTACTTCTGTGCGTGTTCGAAGCGCTTGTTGACCTCGTCCCAGTTCACCGTCCCCCACCAGGCAGCAAGATAGTCCGGCCGCTTGTTCTGGTATTTGAGGTAGTAGGCGTGCTCCCAGACATCGTTGCCGAGAATGGGATAGTGCCCCTGAGAAATCGGATTGTCCTGGTTTGGCGATGGTGACGACCTTCAGCTTGCCGCCTTCAAAAACCAGCCAGCCCCAGCCGGAGCCAAACTGCTTCGCGGTGGTCTCATTGAACAGCTTCTTGAAATCCGCGAAGCTGCCGAAGTCCTTCTTGATCTGGTCTCGCGATCTTGCCCGTGGGCTCGCCGCCCCCATTGGGCTTCATGATCGCCCAGAACATGGTGTGGTTCACATGGCCGCCGCCGTTGTTGCGCACGACGGCGCGAATGTCCTCCGGAATCGTGCTCAGGTTGCGCAGCAGATCCTCGGGCGAGTGCTTCGCCAAGCTCGGGATGCTTCTCGATAGCGCCGTTGAGGTTGTTGACGTAGGCGGCGTGATGCTTGTCGTGATGAAGCTTCATCGTTTCGGTATCGATGTGCGGTTCAAGCGCGGCGTAGTCGTAGGGAAGTGGTGGCAGTTCGTAAGCCAAAATATCCTCCTGGATTGATCCCTCATCCACAGGGATGAGTCTGGGACCAGCTTGCCCGGATCGGGCGTGGTGCGGTTAGGGAACCATTGGCGGGCAAAAGCGACTGGGCGCAACGGCTGCGCCTGATTGCCCACTCCAATATTGCGTCTCCATGCTATGGGATGCAACTCGGGCCAGCCAGGTTCCGTGGAATGCAGCCGCGGTCTCATGTATCAGCAGACGCCAGTACCAGCCAGTCCCCCACTCCTTATGGGTGATGTCGATCAGGAACCGCGGGTTTACACTCAAAATAGTTTGCCGTGCTGCCGCATCGAGCATTCGCTGACTCTATTTTGGATCTTGAGAATAAATTTGCATTGACCCGGACACGAATAACCCGCAGGCAGCTTTTGCGCCAGGCGGGCGCCACCGGAGCGCTCGCCTTGGGCGCGTCAGGTCTGGCAGCCGGCGAAGAGCCACAAAACCAGCCTGCCGCCGCCTCCACCGCCGCGAACTGCCCCAAAGACCGAGAGCCAGGCGGCGGAAAAGTACGCCCATCCGCCCGGCGTCTTCATCAATCGCCCGCTCACCCAGGTCTCCAGGATGGCGGAAGCCCTCCTGGACGACATGGCGGGCCGGAACTCCGATTTCTTCTTCAACGAGGCCAGCCCCAGGAGCGGCCTGGTGCGTGACCGGGCGCCGGTCGTCGGACGGTCCCTCAGCCGGGTGGCCAGCATTGCCGCCACCGGCTTTGGATTGAGCGCGTTGTGCATCGCCGCCAAATATAACTACCTCCGCCCCATCGATTGCGAGCAGCGGGTGGAGAAGACCCTGGCTTTTCTGCTGGAAGAATGTCCGCACGAGCACGGTTTCCTCTACCACTTCATTGACATCGATAGCGGACAGCGGCTCTTCGGCAGCGAGTTGTCGTCGATCGATACGGCGCTGTTGCTTTGCGGTGTGCTGCACTGCCGTCAGTACTTCACCGGCAACACCCGGATCGAAGCGCTGGCCACCACGTTTTACCGCCGCATCGACTGGCAGTGGATGATGAACGGCGGCACCACGCTCTCCATGGGCTGGCTGCCCGACCAGGGCTTCCTCAAAAACAGATGGGATATCTACTCCGAGCTGACCACCATGTACCTGCTGGCGATCGGCTCGCCCACGCACCCCGTTCCCGCCGAGGCCTGGGAATCGGTGCAGCGGCCGGTCGTCTCCTATGGCGGAATCGACTACATCAGCGGCGCCGCGCCGCTTTTCATTCACCAGTACCCACAGGCCTGGTGCGACTACCGCAACCTGCGCGACCGGCACGCCAACTACTTCACCAACTCCATTGCCGCAACCCGGGCGCACCAGCTCTGGTGCCTGGTGCAGGGTCAGAAATTTCCCTGGATCGATCAGGATATGTGGGGCATCTCAGCCTCCGATTCCCGCCAGGGATATCGTGTCTGGGGTGGGCCGCCTTCGATCGGGCCCCTCGACGGAACGCTGGTGCCCTGCGCCGCCGCGGGCTCGCTGGTCTTTCTGCCCGCGGAATGTTCTCACGTGTTGTTAACGATGCGGGAAAGATTTGGCGATAAGCTTTACGGGCGCTATGGATTCGCCGATGCCTTCCAGCCAAAAGCCGGGTGGTATGGCGAGGACGTGATCGGGATCGACGTGGGGATCGGCATGCTGATGGCAGAAAACCTGCGCAGCGGTTTTGTGTGGGATTGCTTCATGAAGAATCGAGAGATTGCCCATGCCATGCGGGAAGTCGCCTTCCATCCTGATCCCGACGCCAACACCCAGGTTCTTTAATCCATCTGTTTATTCTCCGCCTTTCCGTAGTCAGTCTGTGGAAATCCCCGGCCCGGTTATTTTCAAGTCCTTTGTAACTTCGATGCGCATCCATCCGTCAGGTAATCTGCAATCCGGTTTCTTATGGCGGAGGAAAGCAAGACGATGACGGATCAGGCTTCCAGCTATCGCTGGATCGAGGGGCAGGGCCCGGCCTTTGGATGGCCCGGAGTGGAGCCACGCTGGACTTCCAGCAGAAAAGACGCTGTGGGCATGGCGTACTCCGCCTCCAGCCGCATCTGGTACACGGTCTCGCACGGCATCCTGAACGAAATCTACTATCCCACCATCGACCGGCCGCAGACCCGGGACATGGAGTTCCTGCTCACCGACGGCGAGACGTTTGTCCACGAAGAGAAGCGCGATCTGGAGCGGACCTTCGAATATATCGACGGCTGTTCATCGGCCGTGCGGCTCACCAATTCCGATCCCCAGGGCCGCTACAAGATCATCAAGGAGATCATCGCCGATCCCCATCATCCGGTGGTGCTGATGCGGGTGCGGCTGGAAGGCGACGAGAGGCTGCTGTCGCGGATGAAAGCCTACGCGCTGCTGGCGCCCCACCTGGATGTCGGCGGAGCAGGCAACTCCGGCTTCGGTCCTGGACCTGTCGGGCAAGCAGGTGCTGCTGGCGTACCAAAAACGGCATCTCGCTGGTCATGGCGGCAAGCTGCGGATTCACCCGCGCCAGTTGTGGCTACGTGGGCAGGAGCGACGGCTGGCAGGACCTGATGGACAACTTCCACATGGATTGGCAGTTCGGCTCCGCGCTCAATGGCAATATTGCCCTGACCGGCGAGATCGACATCAGCCGGCACCGCGAATTTGTCGTGGCGATCGCTCTCGGAGAAGGACATCACTCCGCCCTAACCGCCGCCTTGGGCGCAGTCACCACTCCTTTCGAGCACAACCTGAAGCGCTTCAACGAGCAATGGCATCGGGCCGCCACCCCGGAGGCGTTGAAGGGCGCCGCCCTGGATGCCGGCCGGCTGCTGCAGATCAGCCAGAACGTCATCCTGTCCCATGAGGACAAGTACTATTCCGGCGCCTTCATCGCCTCCGCCTCCATTCCCTGGGGCCAGCACAAAGGAGATGACGATGTGGGCGGCTACCACCTGGTCTGGACCCGCGATATGGTGCAGAGCGCCACCGCGCTGCTGGCCTGCGGTCGCGTGGATACCGCCCGGCGGGCCCTGGTGTACCTCGCCTGCACGCAGAAGCCGGATGGCAGCTTTGCGCAAAACTTCTGGATCAACGGAACCCCCTACTGGAGGGGCATTCAGCTCGATGAGGTCGCCTTCCCCATCATCCTGGCGTGGCGGCTTTGGAAGCTGGACGGCTTGGGAGATTTCGACGTCTTCCCGTTTGTGGAGCGCGCCGCCGGATTCCTGGTGCGCCACGCTCCCGTCACCCAGCAGGAGCGCTGGGAAGAAGCTGCCGGCTACTCCCCCTCTACCCTGGCCGCGGTGATCTCCAGTTTGATCTGCGCCGCCGATATCGTGCGCGCCAATGGAGCGGCAGAGCTGGCCCACTTCCTCGAAGAGCATGCGGACTGGATTGAAGCCCACCTCGAAGACTGGACGGTGACCAACAACGGCACTCTGTTGCCCGGCGTGCCGCGGCACTACATGCGGATTCGTCCGCCCCAGTGCGGAGATCCTTATGCGCACGAGGGCTGCGCCGACGGAAATGGTCCGCATCAACAACCGCGGGCCGGGGGAGCAGATCGACTTCGAAGCGCGCAATGTGGTCGACGCGGGCTTTCTGGAGCTGGTCCGGTACGGAGTGCGGCGCGCGGATGATCCGGTCGTGGTCGATTCGCTGAAGGTGATCGATCACGTGCTCAAGGTGGAAACCCCCGTGGGGCCGTGCTGGAGACGCTACAACCATGATGGCTATGGACAGCGCCACGACGGGGGTCCGTTCCTGGGCTGGGGCCAGGGTCGTGCCTGGCCGCTCTTGACCGGAGAGCGCGCGCACTACGAACTGGCGGCGGGCCACGATGTGCGGCCCTACATCCAGGCGCTCGAAGGCTTCAGTTCCCAGGGCGGCATGCTGCCCGAGCAGATCTGGGACGCGCCCGATATGCCCGAGATGGGGCTGAGGCTGGGCAAGCCTACCGGAGCGGCCATGCCGCTGGTGTGGGCGCACGCGGAATATGTCAAACTGCTGCGGTCGGTGACCGATGGCAAGGTATTCGACCGCATCTCCGCCGTCGCCGAGCGCTACGGCGCAGGCAAACGGCCACTGCCCGATTGAGGTCTTCCGGCTCGACCGGCAAGTGCAGAGCATCGTTGCGGGAAGAAAGCTGCGCATGCTGGCGGATGACCACTTCTTCCTGGTCTGGACCGCTGGATGACTGGAAGACCGTGCGCAACGATGGAGAGCCGCAACGTAGGTTGTGCCGGCCATTTCGCCGACATGGAGACCGAGCCGGGCAAAGCCGGCCGGGTGATCTTTACTTTGAAATGGCACCTGCAGGATCGCTGGGAGGGCCGCAATTTCGAAGTCCGGCTTGATCCGGTCGAAATCAGGAGACCGCAGACGCGCAGGCGTCATCTTAAGACGAAAAGAATCAGGATCGCAAGACGTGAACAGCAAACCGAAGTATTCTCGAAAGGAAGAGTGAGGTTGTTATGAGCGAACTGGATCAATTGTCGATCAATGCACTGCGGTTTCTTGCCGTGGATGCCGTAGAGAAGGCAAAGAGCGGGCACCCGGGGGCGCCGCTGGGCGATTCTCCCATCGACGTATCTGCTCTTTCATGAGTTCATGCGCCACAATCCGGCGAACTCCAAGTGGACCAATCGCGATCGCTTCGTGCTGTCCAACGGGCATGCGTCGGCGATGCTCTACTCGGTGCTGCACCTGACCGGCTACAAGGTCAGCATCGAAGATCTGCAGCAGTTTCGCCAGTAGGGCTCGATCACGCCCGGCCATCCGGAGTACGGCGATACCGACGGCGTGGAAGTGACCACCGGCCCGCTGGGCCAGGGTTTCGCCATGGGCGTGGGCATGGCGATCGCCGAGAAGCATCTGGCGGCGCGTCTACAACCGGCCCGGCTACAACATCGTGGATCACTACACCTACGTCATGTGCGGGGACGGCGACTTGATGGAGGGAGTGTCGCACGAAGCCGGCTTCGCTCGCCGGTACGCTCGGCCTGGGCAAGATGATTTATCTCTACGACGACAACCTCGTCTCGCTCGACGGGCCGACGGAGCTCTCCTTTACCGAAGATGTGACCGAGCGCTTCGAGGCCTATCACTGGCATGTGCAGATGGTCGACGACGGCAACGATCTGGAGGCCATTTCGCAGGCCATCAAAACCGCCCAGGCGATCAAGGATAAGCCTTCGCTGATCCGCGTGCGCACGGTCATTGGCTACGGCAGCCCCAAGGCGGGCACCAACAAGGCGCACGGTGAGGCGCTGGGCGCCGGAAGCGACCAAGGAAACCAAGAAGAAATTGAACTGGCCCGAAGACAAGACCTTCTATGTCCCGGATGAGGCGAAGCAGAACTGGCTGCAGGCCGTCGACAAGGGCAAGAAATACGAGCAGGAGTGGAACGACCTGTTCGCGCGCTACAAGAAGGCATTTCCCGGATCTGGCGGCGGAGTTTGAGCGCGTGCAGTCGGGCGTGCTGGCCACCGGCTGGGAGAAGAGTCTGCCCGTCTTTCACGGCGGATGCCAAGCCGATCGCTACCCGCAACGCCGGTGGCGAGGTCATGGATGCCATCGCCCAGGCGGTGCCTGAGCTGATCGGGGGCGCAGCCGATCTGACCACCTCGACCAAGACGATCTTGAAAGACAGGCGGCAACTTCCATCTCGATCCTGCCGGCCGCAATATCTGGTTCGGCGTGCGCGAGTTTGGCATGTGCGCGGCGGTCAATGGGATGGCCGTTCACGGCGGCTTGATTCCCTACGGATCGACCTTCTTCTGCTTCAGCGACTACTGCCAAGCCGGCCATTCGCCTGGCCGCGCTGATGCAGTCGCACTCGCTCTTTGTCTTCACTCACGATTCGATCGCGCTGGGTGAAGATGGACCGACGCACCAGCCGATCGAGCAACTCACCATGCTGCGGGCCATGCCCCATCTGACGGATTTCCGCCCCGCGGATGCCAATGAGACGGTTGCCGTGCTGGCGGCTGGCTCTGGAACGAAAACTGCCGGCCTTCATGGCTCTTTCGCGGCAGAACCTGCCTATTCTGGACCCTGAGAAATACAAAGTCGCCGAGGGTGTGCGCAAAGGCGCCTACATTCTGCAGGACGGCGGCGCTTCGCCGGATGTGCTGATGGTCGCCGCCGGCGCCGAGGTCTGGCCGGTTCTGCAGGCTGCGGCGGATCTGAAGAAAGAAGGCATTTCCGCGCGCGTGGTCTCCATGCCCAGCTTCCGCATCTTCGAAGAGCAGCCCGAAGCCTACAAGCAGCAAATCTTCCCCGATCATCTGCCCGCGCTCGCGGTCGAAGCCGGCGCCCCCATGTGCTGGTGGAAGTATGTCGGGCGGCACGGAGATGTGATCGGCCTGGAGCGCTTTGGCGCTTCCTCCCTGGGCGCCAAGGCACTGGAAGAGCTCGGCTTCAGTCCGGCGAACATCACCAAGCGGGCCAAGCAGTTGCTGGAGCGGGTACGGCCTGCAGCCACGGCAGGCAAGGCCTAAGGTCATCGTCCCATCCACGAATAGAGCGGGTGGCCCAAGTATCTCGGGGCACTCGTTATTCGCGAGATGGGAGATACCTACGGACTTGGTTCCCACGATCTGCAGTCTGGGTCAGTACGTCGGAGAGGCAGACATGGCAGAGATCAGCACAATTCTTTGGGATGTGGGCGGCGTTCTGCTGACCAATGGCTGGGATCATATCGAGCGCGCTGCCGTCCTGGAGCAGTTCGACCTGGACAGCGCCGCCTTCGAGCAGCGGCATGAGCTAGCCAACGATCCCTGGGAAAAAGGCTTGATGACCGCGGAGCAGTATCTCCTGCAGACCGTCTTTTACGAGCCGCGCCCCTTCACCCCCGCGGCTTTTCTGCAGGCCATGAAGGAGCGGTCCGTCTTGCTGCCGCACGGCGCCATGCGAATCCTTCAGGAGCTTGCGGCATCAGAGGAAGTGGAGTTGGCGATGCTCAATAACGAAGCCCGGGAACTGAACGACTACCGGATCGAGCGCTTCGAGCTGGGCCGGTACTTCGATGTTTTCCTCAGTTCCTGCTACCTGGGACTGCGCAAGCCCGACGCCAAAATCTTCGAGCTGGCGCTTGACGTGCTGCAGCGCGATGCCGGAGGAAGTGGCCTTTATCGACGACCGGCCAGGAGAACTGCGAAGCGGCGGAAGCGCTGGGAATTCACGCAATCCGCTATCAGGATGAAGCACAATGCGTGCAGGCGCTGGAGCGGCTGGGTCTTGATGCCGGCGTAAGGACATAGACATCACTGTTGTGAGCAAGGAGCAAGATCCCATGGCAACCACGGAAGTGAAGTTTTCTCCCGAAGACTTGAAAGCGGCGCAGAGTGCCGAGCGCATTCCTGAGCCTACGGTCGTGGTCATTTTCGGCGCGTCCGGCGACCTGACCAAGCGCAAGCTGTTGCCCGCTCTCTTTCATCTGGAGCAATCCGGCCTCTTGCCGGCGGAGTTCGCGGTGGTCGGCGTGGCTCGGCGTCCGCTGCAGGACGAATTTGCAAAAGACATGCGCGAAGGCATTCTGCAGTTTGGCGGAGTGAAGGAAGGCGAGACAGAAGCTGGACGAGTTCATGGAGAAGGTCAGCTATCACGCCATGAACTTCGATGACCCGGAAGGCTATGGAAAATTGAAGACCTTGCTCGAGGGTATCGACCAGAAGCAAGGCACCAAGGGGAACCGGCTTTTCTACCTGGCGACGGCGCCGGAATACTTTGCCGACATTATCGAGCAGCTAGGCGCGCATGGAATGGCGAAGCCCGCAGCAGGGCAAGGTGCACACCATCATCGAGAAGCCCTTCGGCCATGACCTGGCTTCGGCGCGGCAGTTGAACGACGAAGTGAACCGGGTCTTTGCCGAAGACCAGATCTTCCGCATCGATCACTACCTGGGCAAGGAGACGGTGCAGAACATCCTGGTCTTTCGCTTTGCCAACGGGATCTTCGAGCCGGTCTGGAATCGTAACTACGTCGATCACGTACAGATCACGGCGGCGGAGGATATCGGCATCGAAGGTCGCGGGCCGTTCTACGAGAAGGCCGGCGCACTTCGCGATGTGGTGCAAAACCATGTGATGGAGCTGCTGTCGTTCGTCGCCATGGAGCCGCCGGTCTCTTTTGAGGCCGAGGCGATGCGCCGGGAAAAGGTCAAGGTGTGGCGCTCGATCCAGCCCATCCACCTCATGGACGCGGTGCGCGGCCAATATGGTCCGGGCAAGGTGGATGGTAAAGAGGTCAAGGGCTACCGGCAGGAGGATCGGGTCGATCCAAACTCCGCCACCGAGACCTACGCCGCGCTGAAAATCGGCATAGAGAACTGGCGTTGGGCGGGTGTGCCGTTCTACCTGCGGGCGGGCAAGCGGCTGGCGAAACGGGCGACCGAGATTACCATTCAGTTCAAGCAACCTCCGCAGTTGCTATTCAAGCAGCAGTCGGGCGCGTGCAAGGAGCTGCAGCCGAATCTGATCACCATGCGTATTCAGCCGGATGAAGGCATTTCCCTGCGCTTTGGCGCCAAGGTGCCCAGCCCGAATATGGAAGTCTGCCCGGTTAACATGAACTTCAGCTATGCGGAGGCGTTCGGCAAATCGTCGGCCAACGGCTACGAGCGGCTGCTGCTGGATGCGATGCTGGGCGATGCCACTCTGTTTGCTCACCGCGATGGCGTGGAGGCCACCTGGTCGCTGCTGACGCCGATTCTCGACCAGTGGGCCAGCCAGCAAGCCCAAAGGCTTTCCCAACTATGCCGCCGGCACCTGGGGACCGGAATCCGCCGATGAACTGCTGGCGCGGGATGGGCGCGCCTGGCACAAGCTCTAACGACGGAATAGGAATCGGTAATCGATTTGCATGGCTGAGACGATCGAAGTTCTCTATTACGTGGATGCGAGCGCGGACGCGGTAACCCGGCGCACGGCGCAGTACTTTGTGGACGGCATTCGCGCCGCTGCAGGGGCGCGAGGCAAGGCGCGGATCGCCATCTCCGGCGGCCACACTCCGAAGAATACCTTTGAGCTCCTGGCCGACCCCAGCGCGCCAATACCGCGAGCAGATTCCCTGGGAAAACCTCGAGCTCTATTGGGTCGACGAACGCTGTGTGCCGCCCGATCACCCGGACAGCAATTACCGCATGACCCGGGAGGCGCTGCTGGACAAAGTGCCCCTGAGCGAAGACGCAGATCTTTCGCATTCAGGGCGAGCTCGATCCGGAAGAAGCCGCGGCCAAATATGAATTCGATATCCGGCAAAGCTTTCGCCTGGAAGGCGCGGAGATGCCTGTCTTTGATATGGTTGCGTTGGGGATGGGCCCCGATGGGCACACCGCGTCCCTTTTTCCCCACACCGAAGGTCTTGCACGAAATCATGCGCATCGCCATTGCCAACCACGTTCCGCAGCAAAAGGAATCGTGGCGGGTCACGCTCACCTGGCCGGTCATCAACCGGGCGCGGGATGTCTTCTTTCTGATTGAAGGCGCCGACAAAGTGGCCGCGCTCAAGCAGGTCTTCACTCGGCCCCTACGATCCGGAAACCTATCCATCGCAGCTGATCCGGCCTGCCAGCCGCCGCATCACCCTCCTGCTCGATTCCGCCGCCGCCGCCGCATTGCCCCCGCCCGGGGCGGATGGCGTGGGCAGACTGGAGATCGCTCGATGATCCTGGCAGGGGACGTAGGCGGCACCAAGGTCGACCTGGCCTTATGCAAGTTTGAAAATGGACAGCTGCTGACCGTGCACGAGCACAAGTTTCACGCCAGGGATTTCCCCGGCCTGGTGCAGGTGGTGGAAGCATTCCTGGAGGAATGCAAGCAGACCCTCGGGCAGCCGGTCGACGTGCTGGCGGCCTGCTTTGGCGTGCCGGGTCCGGTGCGCCATGGCCGCCTGAAGCTGACCAATCTTCCCTGGGTGCTGGACTCCAGTCAGCTTGCGAGTCGATCTCAAGATCGAACATGTTTTTCTGATCAACGATCTTGAAGCCAATGGATATGGCATTGCCGAGCTGACGCCGGATCAGATTCTTGTCCTCAGCAAGGGCGACCCGGCGGCGGAAGGAAATCGCGGCTTGATTGCCGCGGGCACGGGCCTGGGAGAGGCCATTCTGGTGTGGAATGGTCAGCACCTATCTGCCCATGGCCTCCGAAGGCGGACACAGCGACTTTGCGGCGCGCAATGAAGAAGAGATTGGGCTGCTGCGCTATCTGCAAAAAACCCTGGGCGGCCGCGTGAGCTCGGAGCGGGTCATCTCCGGCATCGGACTGGCCAATGTCTACGCCTACTGCCGCGATGTGAAAGGCCTGGAGGAACCGCCATGGCTGAAGGATCGCATGCGCACGGAAGATCCCAACGCGGTGATCGGCGAGTTGGGCGAGTCGGGCGCCAGTGAGCTTTGCGTGGAAGCTTTGAACATCTTCGTCTCCGCCTACGGGGCAGAAGCCGGCAACCTGGCGTTGAAGATCCTGGCCGTCGGCGGCATGTATGTGGGCGGAGGCATTGCCCCCAAGCTGCTCAAGAAGATGCAGGACGGTACTTTCATGAAGGCGTTCACCGACAAAGGCCGGCTGAGTGATCTGCTGGTGCAGACGCCGGTGCGCCTCATTCTGGAAAGCCGCGCTGCTTTGATGGGCGCCGCCGCCTATGCTGAAGCCCGTGCGGCAGAGATAGGCGGGCACTCCGAGCGCGCGCAGTCCGTGCAAATGGCGCCATCCTAGCTGTCACATCTGCTCTATCTCCTGGAGAGTGTTGGTTATGCATAGCAGATCGCCGCGATGGTTCGCAGGCGCAGTGATTCTTTTAGTTGCGGTTTGATGGCCGTCAGCCCGCGTACGGCGCTGGCCCATGCCGTGCTGTTGAGTTCCACGCCGCAGAAGAACGCCGCGGTGAACGGCCCCGACATTACGATCAGTCTCAAGTACAATTCGCGCGTCGATGGAGCCCGCTCGTCCCTGAGCCTGCTGAAGCCGGATGGCACGGTGGAAAGAATCGGCACCCTGACACAGCCTGCTCCCGATATGTTGTCGGCGACCGGCCATGGGCTTGCCAAGGGAGCCTATGTGCTTCGCTGGCAAGTGCTGTCCAGCGACGGCCACATCACGCGGGGCGAAGTCCCTTTCCAGGTGCAGTAAGTCGCCTCGTGTTCGATGCTCATGGCAGAGACGTCTATGTCCAAATCTGCTCAGCGCAAGCGCTGAGTCGCCTCGAAGTTCGCATCAGCGTACTGGGATTTCAAGATGTCGAAGGCCAGTCCGTTGACTTCGCGGCAAAGACCTGCATTGGACGTCCTCGGAATTGACTTGAGATGACGGCTTGATCTGGCTGCTGCGGGATATTGATCTTCTGAGCACGTTGCTGCGTGCGGCAAATCTCTCCTTTGAGGCCTTGCTGCTGGGCGGCATCGCATATTTGCTGGCGGTTGCGCGTCCCGCAAGAGCGACTGCGACGGTCGAGTCCTTTTGCCTCCGCGGTATTCGCTGGGCCGCCCTGGCCCTGGCGCTGTCTGAGCTAGTGACGGTCATTCTCTCCAGCGCATCGTTGCTTGGCGACAGCGATCTGCATCTCCGCGATCTGATCAGCACCAGATTTTTTCAGGCCGGGCTGAGCGCCGCTCTGCTCGCGATGCTGTTGTGGATCTGTGCGCGGGTGAAAAGCCGCAAAGCCATCGCGGCCATGATTCCGCTGAGCCTGCTGCTGTTGATCGCCACCGTTTCGACCAGCCACGCAGCCGCCCGCATGGATCACCGTTTGTTGCTGGCGACTGGCGACCGCGGCCCACCATCTGGGAACGGCGGCATGGATCGGAGCCATGCCCTTCCTGCTGATTTCCTTGGGCCGCGCCGAGAGCGTGGAGGAAGCGCGCGCCATGGCCAGGCGCTACTCCTCGATGGCGCTGCTCAGCGTCGTCGTCCTGGTGCTGGCGGGAATCTACATGGCCTGGTTCTACGTAGGCACGTGGAATGGGCTCTATGGAACCGAGCTATGGCGTCCTGTTGCTGGCCAAGATTTACCTGCTGCTGGTCATGCTTCTGATGGGCGCGGGGAACTGGCTGGTGGTGCGGCGGCTGAACACCGATCCCCAGCCTTTGCTGGCGCAGCTGCGGCGCTTTGCCGAGGCCGAGGTTGGATTGGGATTCACCGCCATTCTGGCTGCTGCTTCGATGTCCGCGCAACCGCCTGCGGTCGACGTTCCCGACCAGGTGTCGCTGCAGGTGATTGCGGCCCGCATGCATCCGGAAGTTCCGCGCATGACGAGCCCAGCCGCGTCGCAGCTTACCCCGCCCACTTCGATCGAAACGGCGGTGCGGGAGACGGAGTTCCAGGCCAACGGCGGCAGCGATGCCACCGACCGGAAATGGTCGGAGTACAACCATCACTGGGCGGGCTTGATCGTATTGGCCGCCGGCCTGCTGGCGTTTGCCAGCCGCTTTCGCCGGCATGCGCTGGGCGCGCTTCTGGCCGCTTTCCTTCGCCGGTCTATCGGTTTTCATTCTGCTGCGCGCCGACCCCGAAAACTGGCCCTTGGGTCCGCGTCCCTTCTGGGCCAGCTTTTCTGCCCCCGACGTATTGCAGCATCGCGCCGCCGCCTTGCTCATCCTGTGCTTTGCGGCATTCGAGTGCGCGGTGCAGGCGGGCAAATTACGCGCCCGATGGGCGGCCATGATTTTTCCCGCGATGTGTGCGTTGGGCGCTGCGGTTCTGCTCACCCATAACCACGCCCCCAGCGATATGACAAGAAGACCTGCTGGCTTCGCTGAGCCATACGCCCATCGCCTTACTGGGCGCGACCGCCGGCTGGGCCCGCTGGCTGGAGCTGCGGCTGCCCCCCGGCCGCGCATCCAGAATCGCGGGCTTCCTCTGGCCGCTGTTCCTGGCCGCAGCAGGCCTGGTGCTGCTGAACTATCGGGAGACCTGACCGGCTGCAAGCATAGGAAGTGTCAGAATGGCTATAGGAGATCCTGGCTGTGCTCCTGCTCCCTAGTGCTTCGTGGTGCTGATCGGCCTTGCGGGCTCGCCCAACAGGCCCCTCTCGCGCCACAGCAAGCCGCCGCTACCCGCTCAGCCCGTAAGCGGGCTGCATGCAGTCGATGTGCTGATGAGTCTCAGTAGCGACATGCAGTCGCTGGCGCACGCGATCGAGCCGGCCGTGGTGAAGATTTACTCCACCGGTCTGGCGCCGGTCGAGAACGGCGATACCAACCGGACCGCGTTCCTGGCCCAGCAGCGATCGGTCGGTTCCGGCGTCATCATGGATCCGCAAGGCTACATTCTTACCAATGCCCATGTGGTGCAGCATGCGCGCACTCTGAGCGTGCTGGTGCCCGATATGAGCGGAATTGTCGGACGCGGGCGGTAGCGACCGTGCTGAGCCGCCGGCAACCGCGGTGCCGGCTCGCATCGTGGGCATCGACACGGTGACCGACTTGGCCGTGATCAAAGTAGAGAAATCGGGCATGCGCGCGTTGAAGTTTGGCGACTCCGATCGCGTCCATCCGGGCGAGCTGGTGCTGGCTTTTGGAAGCCCACTGGGCTTGCAGGATAGTGTGAGCCTGGGCGTGATCAGTGCCATCAATCAACAGCTCGACCCGGACAGTCCCATGGTCTACCTGCAGACCGATGCGGCCATCAACCCCGGCAACTCAGGCGGACCGCTGATCGACATGCAGGGAGATGTGGTGGGCATCAATTCCATGATCGAGACGCAATCCGGCGGCAACGAGGGCGTTGGCTTTTCGATCCCGAGTAACACGGCTCGCATTGTTTACGAACAGCTGGTGAAGTATGGGCGTCCCACGGCGGGGAACGATCGGCGTGTACCCCACCAACCTGACCCCGGTGCTCGCGCAGGGACTGGGGCTGTCGCGCAATGCCGGCGTATTGATCGAAGATGTAGTGCCTGGTTCAGCCTGCGGATAAGGCCGGCATCAAAATCGATGACATCGTGCTTTCCGCCGACGGCGCGGCCGATGCGGGACACCAAAGAGCTCGCGCTGATCATGTTTCGCAAGCGGCCGGGAGAGACAGTTCATCTTTCGATCCTGAGCGGCACGGCTAACCAGGCAGTTAGACGTTCCGGTCATGCAATCACCCCGGGATCCAACAACTCTGCTCAATCCAGCCGATACAGATCAGTATTTGATCCCGAGGTTGGGCGCGTTGGTATTGCCGATGACTCCCGAGCTCGCCAGCCAGATTGGCAGCCAACGGGAATCGGGAGGCTTGCTGGTTGTAGCCCGCACCTTTGGCGCCGCCGCCGACGAGGTGAATCTGAAGACCGGAGACATCCTCTACTATGCAAACACCATCAAGCTCAACTCGGTCGCAGACCTCAAGAACTTTTTTGAGGGGCTTGAAGTCGGGAGATGCAGTCGTGTTGCAGATCGAGCGCAATGGCCTCCTAACCTTCCTCTCCTTTCGTTTCGAGGAATAGTCCAATAGAAGAGTGCTTCCGTAGATTAGGAAATCCGGACACGGAGAATGTCTCATCGGGAAGGCTTTTTCCTCCAGCAACGAACGCGGCCGGGCCATGCAGAGGAGTGGCCATCGATTGTTAAGAAGAAGAGCGATTCTGTTAGCACCCTTCGTTGCTTGGCCGTTTCTGATTTCCTCGATGCTGTCGCCGGTGCCACGCGCACAGCGGCTGCCCGACGTGGCACGTCCCGCAGCACTACACCTTGCAACTGGCGCCAGACCTGCAGGCGGCGACCTTTACCGGCGAAGAAACGATTGATCTGACTCTGGCGCAGGCAGCGGATTCGATCGTGCTGAACGCGTGGCAACTCAAATTCGACGCGGTCACGGCAGAGATCGGCGGCAAGACCTTGACCGCGGAAGTCTCGCTCGATCCTGGCCTGCAGCAGGCTACGTTTCATTTTGCGCGCAAGCTGCCTGCCGGGCCAGTCACCTTGAAAATTGCCTATAGCGGCATTTTGAATGGAGAATTGCGCGGCTTCTATCTTTCCCGCACGGCCAGCGCGAAACTACGCCGTGACCCAATTTGAGCCGACCGACGCGCGCCGGGCCTTTCCCTCTTTCGATGAGCCGGCGTATAAGGCGACCTTTGACGTCAGCCTGATCGTGCCCCAGGGAGATACGGCGATTGGAAACACCAATATCGTCTCCGACACGCCCGGCCCGATCGCAGGCGAACACACCATCACGCTTTGCCCGCACGCCGAAGATGTCCACCTACCTGGTGGCATTTCTGGTGGGCGATTTCAAGTGCCTTTCCGGCGAGAGTGACGGCGTGCCGATCCGCGCCTGCGCCACCCCTGACAAGGTGCAGTTCGCGCAATTTGCGCTCTCCGGCGCCGAGTTCTTCCTCCACTACTACGATGACCTACTTCGGCATCAAGTACCCCATGCCCAAGCTGGATATGATTGCGATCCCCGACTTCGAGGCCGGAGCCATGGAGAACTTCGGCGCCATCACCTATCGCGAAACGGCCATGCTGGTGGACGAGAAAACCGCTTCGGTAGACGCCAAAAAGATGGTCGCTGTGGATGTGGCGCACGAGATGGCGCATCAATGGTTCGGCGACATGGTGACCATGGAGTGGTGGAACAACATCTGGCTGAATGAAGGCTTCGCCACCTGGATGTCGAACAAGCCGCTGGCCGCATGGAAGCCGGAATGGGAGATTCCCCAGGATGAGGCCTCGGAGCTCAACCGGACCCTGGACCTCGATGGCGGGCGGGTGACCAGGGCCATTCGCGCCCGGGCCGAGACGCCGGGCGAGATCAATGAGATGTTCGATGGCATCGCCTACGGCAAGGCTGCCGCCGTGCTTCTGATGACGGAGAACTACCTGGGCGAAGAGACCTTTCGCGCCGGCGTGCATCGCTACCTGCAGGCGCACATGTATGGCAATGCCACCGCGGAGGACTTCTGGAATACGTTGCAGGAATCGAGTGGCAAGCCGGTGGACAAGATCATGGAGAGCCTGGTGACGCAGCCCGGTGAGCCGCTGCTGACCTTTGGCAGCGTGCACGACGGCAGCGTGGAGGTGACGCAGAAGCGCTTCTTTCTCAACCCCAAAGGACGCGACGGATCAAGCAGCAGACCTGGGTCTTGCCGGTTTGCATGAAGAGCAGCGGCGATCAGCCCGACTGCCCCATTCTCAACGCCAATACGCCAGCGGCTGCAGGCGCCGCAAGCGCCGGTCTTCTACGGCAACGCCGGCGGCAAAGGCTACTATCGCAGCCGTTACGACAGCGCCGACTATCAACAACTGCTGCGCCTGGTAGAGACTAGCCTTACGCCCTCCGAGCGGATCACCTTCTTAGGCAGCCAATGGGCGCTCACCCGCGCCGGCATCGCCACCGTAGGCGACTTTCTGAATCTCGCCGCCGCGGTTCGTGACGACGCCAGCCCGTTTGTGATCGACACCGTCTCTGCCGCTCTGCGACATCATCGATCAGCAGGTGGCCTCTACGCCCGAGGAGCACGCGGAGATCGCGGCCTGGGTGCGCAAGAACTTTGCTCCTGCTCTCGCGCGCCTGGGTGCGCCGGCTGCCGGGGACGCGCCGGATAAAAGCCTGTTGCGGGCCACGCTCTTTGGTCTCCTGGGCAACATCGGCGACTGATCCGCAGATCATCGCCGATGCCAGGCAGATCTCGAGCAATATCTTCGCGACCCTGCCTCCGTCGACCGACCTTGGCGGCCCGGCGCTCAACGTCGCGGCGCAAAACGGAGACGCAGCGTTCTTCGATCAGTTGCAGCGGGTGAGCGAGACGGCCGGCGATCCCCAGCTTCGCATTCAGGCTCTTCAGGCGCTGGCACGTTTCCGCGACGCCGCGCTGGTCGCCCGCGCTCTGGATTATGCGGTCTCCGGCCAGGTAAGGAACCAGGACTCCCTGCGCTTAGTCCAGATCGAGATGAGCGACCGTCGCACGCGGGATGTGGCCTGGCAGTACGTCCAGCAGAACTGGCCCCGGGTGCAGGCCCAGATCACGACCTGGATGGGCGGCTCATTGGTCGAGTCGACGGGCAGCTTCTGCAGCGCGGACCGGAGCAGCCAGGTCGCGGAATTCTTTGAAGAGCACACGGTGCCGGCAGCCTCGCACGCCCTCGACCAGGCCCGTGACAGCATCGCGGATTGCGTGGATCTGCGCGCGGCGCAGGGGCCGAATTTGAAGCAGTGGCTGCAGACGAAAGCTGCGGACACTTCCACTCCTTGAGACGCGAAAGTGCTTTTCGAGGTGTCCTACTTCACCAGGCTCCCACCAACGGGGGATGAGGATTGCACAAAGGTTGTACGGTGAAACGCGATCTGTCACTTGAGCGGATACATTGCATCTGCTTCAATCGTGAAGTGAACCCCGAGCCCCAATCCCCAGTTTCCCCGTCGCAGCAGCCAGTCAACGGCAAGGTCGTCGAGTTCGCGGATCTTCGCCTCTCCACGCCGATGACAGGCCAGCCCGTTGTGCTGCTCGAATATGAAGACCGGCAAGGCATCCGATCAGTCCACCAGGTGGCGTTAACCTGCACCGGAGAGGGTCGCGGCGGCCTCATCTACTTTGGCGGTTATGACAAAGGCAAGTTCAGCATTTTCCGGGCAGACTGCATTCACCGCGTTGTGGCCCTCTAGGCCAATCTCGACCTGAAACCTCGTTTCGAACCGGGCACTTGCCATCGGCCAAGGTTCTCTAAAAATAAAAAAATCGAAAGTATAAACTTTCGTGCGCCCAGTACTGTCGCCCTTAAGACCTTTGCAAAGAACAAGATATCCATCATTGTTCCTTTTTGAAACACTGTTCCGGCATCCAGGCGGCAGGAGAAGGCCGTTTTCCCATCCAGCTGTTGGGGAAAAGCTGTTGGCTTTCTCCGCCAGCAACGTGTAAATTCCTCATCACTCCCCACCGTAAGCTATTGACTTGATGCTGTTAAAAGGACAATAAATCTCCTTTTAGCAAGCAGCCTCGACGTGCAGAAGTGCCTCAAATTGATTGCAAGCTGTTACCTTCCCCGTAGACAATGGATGATCTACCACAAAAGTCGTATAGGAGTGCCGTTGCCATGTCCGCTATGCCATCGAAGTTTTCCGCAAAGTATTCCGCGTGGAAGTGGAAATTCAGTTTCTCCGTCCTGACGCTCGCTGTTTGCGCTTCCAGCGCATGGGCAGCGGCGCCTGCAGTCGTTTTTGATGCACAGCAGACTCTCGGGAACGGGTACGTCAATCCACAATCCATCGCGGTTTCAAAGAACGGTACAGTCTTTGTCGCGGACGCGGGCAGCAATCAATCTTCGCCCTGACTCCTGCCCTGCCTGCGCTTGGGACCAACACCGCCGTTACTACAGGGACCTTCGTGCTGGTGAACCCACAAGCCCTCGCCCTCGACGCCAATGGAGATCTATTTATCGGCGACAGCCCCACGACGGGCGGACGCATCATCGAAGTGCTCGGAGATGGAAAAGGCAATCTGACCACCACTGCTAATTTGGTTTTCTCCGGCGCGCCACTGGTCAATCCAATCTCGTTGGCGGTAGACAGCACAGGCACTCTGTTCATTGGCGATTACCCCAGTTCCGGCGGAGTCATCTATTCCCTTGCGTCGGGTGGCACACCCCAGCCTCTGAATATCACAGGCCTGTCATCCCAGCTCACCCCTGCGGCGCTGTTGAGAGACTCTTCGACCAATCTCTATATCGCAGACAACGGTAATGGCAAAGGCAGCCTCGGTGGCGTCTATATCGTTACCGCCACCGGCGGAGCCGCCCAACCGGTAGCGACGGCGAACTTCGTCCTCAATCAGCCCGCGGGTCTGGCATTCGATGCGGCGGGTGATCTCTACATCCTGACGGAACTGGTAAGTAGCGGAAACTTCAATGCCGGTTACCAGGTCGTGGATATTCCCGCGGCTTCACCTACGACTCCTTATATCCTCCCCAACGCGGGAATCGGAAACAGCAGCGGCATTGCATTCGATCCCCAGGGAAATGTCGATGTGCTTAATCTTGTTACCCCTATCTCTGTGATTCAATTGGCCTCCAGTCCAGTCAACATGGGCAGTATTGCCGTCGGCCAGACCGGAACGTCGGCGGTTCTTTTCAACTTTGAATTCAATGCGCCCGCCAAGCTCACAGGATTTCGTGTCGTCAGCCAGGGCGACGTGAGCAATGACCTCGTCCAGCTTGCTGGTGGGTCATGCAAAAACGGCCAGCACACGACTCTACCTGGGGGCGGCCCCACCATTTCCCCCTACTACCCCTATACCTGCACGGAATCCTACAAGGGTGCGCCCGTCTATCCGGGTCTCCGGACCTCGGCGATCCAGGCCAAGGGTGTCAGCCCCAGCGATCCTTGGTTCCGCGGCGGTCTATGAGACCGGATTGGCGGGAGTGCAAATTACTTATCCGCTTAATGTCAACACCACCGCCATCAATCTGGAGGAGCCCGAGGCGCTGGCAGTTTCGGGTCTGGACAACGAGGTCTATATCGCCGACTTCGAGGCTGGGGTGGTCTACTCCGTCGCTGGTCTGAACGGAGCCGGGTTGGCTCCGGTTTCGACTGCGCCCATCGCGATCCAGGCGCCGAGCGCGCTCGCTGTGGATGGAGCAGGCAATCTATTTATTGCCGACTTCAACCTTGGCGAACTCATCGAGGTGCCTACAAAAACCGGTCAGGCGCCGTCGGTGGTCAATACCGGAGGCCTGTTGCAGCACCCGATTGCTTTGGCCTTCGATTATCGGGGCAACCTCTACATAGGAGACGCGGGCAGCGCAGGCCAGGGCGCGACCTCTGGCAACCCCGGATATCTGGTGAAGCTACCGGTCGGGGGCGCTCCCTTTAAGATGGCCATTCCCGCAGTGCAGATCGTCTTTCCCCAGGCGCTGGCGGCGGATCCCATCTCTGCCGCATTGTTGATCGGGGACGGTGGCGACCTGACGGGCGTCGGGCAAGTAGTCCAGGTTTCCGCCGACGGAACAACCGCGACGGTAGTTCCTGTCGCTGGTGTGACCAATCCCACGGGACTGGTCTATGACCAGGCTGATGATTTTTATGTTCTGGACGGGACAGCCAACACCGTTACGGTCGTTCCCCCGGCCGCGAGCGGGGTAGCGGCGCACCTGATGGAATTCGCCAACACCACGCTCGTTGGTGCCAGCGCTATGGCCAATTCCGCGGGAGGACAGGGTTTTGTCATCGCGAGTGTCGGCCAGGGAACCACCAACAACCTGTTGCACGTGAACGGCAATAGTTCCACCCTGAAGTTTGGGAACGTCACTGCTGGAACCGGAAGTCAACCCCTGACGGCTACCGAGTACAACATCGGCAACGCGCCCATGATGATGCAATCGCCGTTCTACACGGTGACCGAGCCGAATGCTGCGTACGCCATCCTGGGTAGCTCGACCTGCGATGGTAGTCCAACGATCAGTCCCTCCGGGTCGTGCACCATCAATGTCCAATTCACCCCGCAGTTCATCGGCTATTCGACCAGCCAAGTCAAGATCAATAGCAGCGCTTACAACACCGCAACCCCGACCCTCAGCTTTCAGGGCACTGGCAAAAACGCCGGTGCAGCCAAGCCAGCGCCGAAAGCCAAATGATCGGGCTCAGCTCTTGAGCACGGTAAATACCCCACCCTTGAACCCGTTCTTTGAGTTCAAGGGTGGGATACGCCACGTCACAACTTTGAAGGGGACGGCCTTCAGGCCATCCCTAGAGTTTCTACGTTTTTCCGGGTCTCAGCGTTTTTTGCAAACATGCAGCCCCGATGCTCTGTAACAGGGCACAGCTTTAGCTGTGCCGGCACGAATGCAATCTATGAGCGGGCTTTAGCCCCTGCTGGCTTTCGTTTTGCCTGATAAGCGAAGCAGGAGGGAAACTTTTCGGGTGAGTCTCCTTATGTGCATTGCGCTTAAGGGTCGTCATGCCTCAGGGGCTAAAGCCCCAATTGCTCTCCGCCATGTGCGGCATGGCTAAAGGCCATGCCCTGATACAAAGCCAATGTCTTTTCCCGCCAGATCCTACACCCCGAGGGAATGATCGAACATGATTTTGTGTCCGGAGCCGCCTTCGGCCCGGAAAAATGTAGAAACTCCAGGTACGGCCTTCGGGCCGTCCATAACGCCGCAGAATGAGCCCGGCTTAGCCGCTGAGGGCCCTAGCGGTGCCAGCTTAGTTTGGGAAAGTATGTCAGCTGGATCGAACCAGTGAAGTCGTGCTGTGGTCCCGGATACCAGGCAGGAACCTTCCAGAACTCTGCCTGGCCGAAGGCATTCAATTCCAGATCGGCTTTGAGGCGGAGCACGGCTTTGACGTTGAAGTCGTTCTGCGTTGTGCCCCCGGGGATAAAGGTCTTGGAGACCTTCGCGTTGCGGTAGCCCAGCTGAATGTACTCCTTAGGGCTCAGCCAGTCGGTCAGCCACGCCTGGCCTCCTTTGCCCTCGCGGCCCATCCAACTCCCCAGCATGTTGCCTTTGTTCGTATAGCCGTCCGGATATTCGAATTCGTAATAGAGGAATTGGCCTCCCTGAGATCGGACGCAACTGGGTCCGTCGATACCGCCTCGGCGCGCAGATCCACATGCGGGAGCCCCGGAACGTGCGACAGGTAGAGGCCGGGATTGACGGCGGCGCGGCGCGGAGCGGCCAGGGGGCTCACGTCATCGTGAACGATGGAGTCGGAGTACAGAGTCAGCCATTTCTCCACCCAGGGAAGCCTCCACGTAAAGTCAAAGCTGGAACTGCGGAAGCCGGGGTCGTTTCGGCTCTCTTTCTCCGCCAGGCTCACATTGCTGAAGCTGGTGAAGCTGTGCCAGAACGAGCCGAAAGTGAGCGGCACATGGTCCTTCCCGGCGAAGATGACCACCCGGGAAAAGCCGAATTCCAGGTTCCTGGTCGGCTTGAAGCTGAATTTTTCAGCGTGGACCCAGGGGGCATTGGGATAACGATGCCCCTTCAGCGAGCCAAACAATCCTTCATAGCGAAATGGGTCCCAGGACGTCGGAGACCACCGGAATGCGCAGCGGCACCACGCGATTGATGCGCAGGGCATAGATGGGCTCCGCATTGTTGCTGAGCGCCATGCTTCCGGCTTGCGTCGGGCCCCACCAGTCATCCGCCTTGCCGACCGAGATCTCGTTGTTGGCCACGGAAGTGGCGAAATTGGCATTGATCAAGCGAAAGACATTGGTCTGCGGCACGGGCTCGGGCGCCACCAGGGGAGTGCTGTCAATCTGGGCAAAGATCTCCTGCACGGATTCGGGATAGGCCGCACGCCCGGGCGCGTGCTGATACTCCCCGCGCACATCGAGCGAAAAGTGGTAACCCTCGGCCCTCGCTGTGAAACCGTCAAGCGCATTGAAGCCTTGCTGATACGGCCGTCCGTAGTCATTGATGAGCGTCTGCCCAAAGTGGAAGGAGTCATTGATGGGCGGCCCCTTGATATACATATTCCGGGTGTAGACATTCGCCACCTCGGCGCGGGGCGTGGCCGGTCCCGCGTCGGCTCCAAATTCCACCGCCAAGGCTTGGAAAATCTTCCAGGCCTCTTCGTCCTGGGGCGCATCCTGCAGCTTGGGGTAGGTCTCCTGAAGAATCTGCAGGCAGCTGGTGCGCGTCCACGGCCGCATGCCCAGGTACGCGGAGTCGGCATACCCCAGCGACAAACAGGCGTTCGAAGGCCGGATAGATCCAGCTGTCGAGCGGTTCATAGACCAAACCGTAGTCGCTGCTTTGCGTCAGGCTCAAAGCCGGAGAAGACCTGGCTCGAGAGCTGCCGGCAACGCTGGCGGGGGTGCAGTTTGCTGGCATAGCAGCGGCAGCCAGGGCACTGCGGTCACCGTAAAAATCAGAGCAAATCGAACCCAGCACCTCGGCATCAATGTTTGCTGCCGGATGCACCGGCCCCACTTCTGTGCAGATTCAAAACGCTCTCCCAACCACGAGCCCATCTACATCGAGCATAGCGCAGTGATGCTTTAGGGTCCGAGGGATCTGCGGTCCTCAACCAGCATCTGATCAGGCGGAACCTGCGTCACGTCTTCCTGGAGCGCCGACCACTGGGCGTCGCCATATGTCCCCCAGGTGGCCGACCACTGGGCCCGGCTCATGGAATCGCCGTTCACCGTGCCGCTGAACGAATATCGAATCTCGTTTCCGCCAACCGGCATGACGCTATGAAAACTTACCTGCTCCCAACCGGCATGACACTGCGAAACTCATCTGTTGTGCGTGCACCTTCCCGGTCAGATTTCCGTTGTAAATCTCGCCTTGATGGACGCCGGTGACTCCGCCTTCCTGCTGCTCCAGCAGAAACCGTTGCCAACCCTTCGCCGCACAGGTATTTCATTTGCACCTTCCAGATCCCAGCGACATTGGCCGGGGCGCCTTGCGGAATTTCCGGGTCAGAGAACTTCGGCGGGTGGGAGAGCGTGGCGAAGATCGCGTCCGCCACGATCTTGTCATCCCCCGGCATCATCATGTACGGCATGATCGTGACCGAGCTTTCCATCTGGTCGGGACGAGTTCCGCTCGATTCATCGAACTGAATGCGCGGCGTACCCGCGTCCAGCGTCTTGTGCCAGCTCAGTGCCGGTAATCTTCAGTGCATTGCCATCCCACTTGATCCGCAGCCGGGGCGAATGATTCGACAGATCCTCAGGCATCAGATATTCGGTGGTCACCGAGGGCAGTGGCTTGACCTTGGCTTCGATGGTGGCCAGCCACTCTTTCCACGTGTCCACCCTTCCACGTGTTCCATTCGGCCTCGTGGTCGCGCTTGGTCCACATCTCGACCGCGGTGAGCATGCCCATGATCTCTTCCTTGCCCACCTTCATGGAGCGCCCGACGTTGTGGTGCGGCGCCGCCTGGAACCAGGCTGCCTGGACCAGTTCCTTGCTCCCCAGCAGCAGTCCGGCGCACTGCGGCCCGCGCAAGCATTTGCCGCCGCTATAGCCAACCAGGTTGCCCCCGCCGCAAGATGGATATTGGGGATGGTGAGCTCTTCCGCCGCCGCGTCCACGAAGACAGGAATGTTCTTGGCCTTGGCCGCCTGGCAGATGTTAGCAATGCTCAGCGGGCCGCTGGCGGCCGCGGGCGAAGACAGGATATAGATCATCGCCGTCTGCGGACCCATCCCCGCCTGCAGTTGCTCCGGCGTTTCCACTTCGACCACCTCGACGCCAAGCAAGCGCGCTCCTATGTCATAAGGATTGCGCGAGTGCTTGGGGATGATCACCTGGCTCTTGAGACCACCCTTCACCAGGTAAGGCATCTTCTGCGACTTTTCCGGATCGGTCCCGGCGATGCAAGCTGCGGTTGCGCCGGCGATCGCGGCCGCACAGCCCGCGGTTACGATCCCCCACTCCGCACCGGTAATCTTCGCCAGACGTGCACCCACTGCGGCCATGAGCTCGTCCATGTTGACGTAGTGGCGCCCGGCCTCTTCCATCGCCTGCTTCACTTCGGGTAAAGAGAGTGAACCGCTGATGATGGTGTAGGTGCCCTTGGCATTGATCAGCGGGCGCACGCCGATCTGCTCGTAGAGATTGGGGCCGACGGGCACAGACACAGGAGCCTTCGCGGCCTGACTCGCTGCTGGCAAAAGCGAAGTGGCCGCTCCAGCCATCACCGAACGCTGCACGAATTTGCGCCTGCTTAACTTTGACTTGGAAGATTTTCCATGCTGGTCCTTTGCCCTCTCAGGCAAATGAAAGAACATGCGATTGCAATCGATTCTCAGGACAAACTTAGCACGTCTAAGCGCAATCGCTTCTAGACAGAGTGTCTGCCATGCTTGTCTTGCGCGTCAACCGTATCTCAGCAGATACAGTCGACTGAGAATTCTTGACACCATGGGATCACAGTACCCTTTTTATCATCGTTTAGTTTTCTTTATCATCGTTTGGTTTCGGGTCCCTGTCACTGATTCCTTATTTGAGAGGTCATTCCCATGAATCGATTCCTGAGATTAGTGTCGTCTTGTTGGCGTAGCCGCTGTTGTACTCCTGGGAACACTTGCGGCGTGGGCAGCCATTACCGGTTCGATCTCCGGAGTGGTCACTGACCCCAGCGGCGCCGTCGTACCAGGCGTGACCGTCGTCGCCACCAGCGTGTCGACCAATGTGCAGAGCACGGCGGTCACCGACGCCAAGGGCTTTTATAATTTTCCCACCCTCAACGTTGACACCTATAACGTCACCGCCAACCAACCAGGCTTCCGCGATTACCAGCAGACCGGGGTAAAGATCGATGCCAATTCCGCCCTCCGCATCGACATCACGATGCAGCTCGGGACGGTCACCAATACTGTCAGCGTAAAGAGCGACGCGCTGCAGGTGGAGACGCAGAGCACGCAGAATGGCGTGGTCATCGACGGCACCAAGATCACCTCCGTGCCGCTGAACGGACGTTCCTACATCGACCTCTTGAAGTTGCAGCCAGGCGTGTCGCCTTATTCCCATAGCCAGGACAGCGCCACGTCGGGAGTCGGCGCGACGCAGGTGTCGGGTGACCTGGACAACGGCCAGCAATCCGTCAACGGCGGCCGCACCGGGTCCAACGCATTTATGGTGAATGGGGCAAATGCAGAAGAAGGCGTGCACAACGGCGCCGCCATGATCCCCAATCTCGACTCCATCGCGCAGTTCCGTATCATCACCAACAACTTCGATGCGGAGTATGGAAACTACAGCGGTGGCCAGATCAATGTAGTCACCAAGTCGGGAACCAATCAGTATCACGGGACGGTCTTCGACTTCCTGCGCAACACGGATCTCGATGCCAGAAATTACTACTCTCCGACGCGTGGCGTTTACATCCAGAATCAATTCGGCGGAACGGCCGGTGGGCCGATCCGCAAGAACAAGATTTTCTGGTTTGCCGACTACCAGGGAACGCGGCAGATTTTAGGAGCAACACAGAGCTATCCCGTGCCTTCAGACGCCAACCGCACGGGTGACCTCTCGGACTCAGCGGGCTCGCTCACCGGCACAGTCGTCGGCGCCGGCTGGGCCAACACTCTTTCCCAGACATTGGGATATCCCGTAACGCAGGGCGAAAACTACTACACTCCAGGCTGCACGGACCCCGGAACCTGCGTCTTTCCCAATGCGGTCATTCCCCAGAGTGCGTGGTCGCCGGTTGCGGTGAACACGCTGAAGTACGTCCCTACGGCCAACGGAGTTGTCAACGATACCCCTAACTACGCCACCTCTGCCTTCAACGAGACGTTGAGCGACGATAAGGGGAGTGGCCGGATAGACATTCCTACCCGATTCGGCGCTGTGTTTGGCTATTACTTCTTTGACCGATTCAATACCGTGAATCCGTATAGCCAGGTAAACGTCCCGGGCTTTGCCGCAACCAATAAAGGTCAAACCCAAATGATCAATTTAGGGTTGACGACCACGTTTAACTCGTCGACCGTCAACGATCTTCGTCTCGCCTATCTGCGCGACGTAAACCAGACCGGGCAACCGACCGCAGGCCAGGGTTTGGGTGTCACCCTTGCCTCGCAGGGTTTTGTTACTCCGTGGGGTCCCGCGGGCGGTATCTCCCCCATCAACCCTGCGTACGAGGGTGTTACGAATCTGATGTTCAACAACTTCAGCCTTGGTGTCCCGCCTGACGCATTGAGGCAATACAACAACACCTTTCAAATCATCGATAACGTCACCAAGATCTTTGGAACGCACACTCTGCAGTTTGGCACCAACCTCCACTACAACCAGATCAACGAGCGGAATTACGACTGCTATGACGCGTGCTTTGGTTTCAACGGTTCAGAGACCGGCTTGGACTTTGCCGATTTCCTGATCGGGGCGCCGGACAGCTTTGTGCAGGCCAGCCAACAGCTCCTCGACTCGCGCAGCAAATACTACGGATTTTATGCTCAGGATAGCTGGCGTGCGACCCGCAATCTCACCCTCAATTACGGCCTGCGTTGGGAAGTCGCTACGCCCTGGTACGACACCCAGAACAAGCTCGAGACGGTCGTTCTGGGTGAGCAGTCACTAGCTTTCCCCGGTGCTCCCCTGGGTCTGGTGGTTCCAGGAGACCCGGGATTCCCCGTACGCTCGGGCCAACCAAGTACACCAACTTCGGTCCCAGAATTGGCTTTGCTTATGCGCCAGACGTGAGCGACGGTTTTCTCGGCAAAATTCTGGGCGGTGCCGGAAAAACCAGCATACGTGCCGGTTACGGCATCTTCTATAGCTCTATCGAGGACGCCACTGGATTCGTCGAGGTAGGCGACGCTCCTTATGGCAACTACTATTCTGTGTCATCGACTGAGCTGGCCACCCCGTTTGTCGATCGGCCGTCGGGAATTCCGGCGGGACAGAAGTTCCCCTTCGTCTTTCCTCCAACCAACGTGTCTCCTAAAAATCCCGATACAACCTTCAATTGGGCGGCAGCGACACCCATCGGCGGATCCGACTATTACTACTACAAAAACAAGATGCCCTATGTTCAGGAATGGGAACTCTCTCTCCAGCGCCAATTGGGAACCGCAACCGTGCTCAGCGTGAACTACGTCGGCACGGTCGGCCGGCAGCTGCTGACGTTTGAGGAATCGAATCCTGGGAACCAGGCGCTCTGCCTCCAATTGAGTAACCCAGCCAATGTGGCGCCCGGTACGACAACTTGCGGCCCGTACGGCGAAGACACGGCTTACACCACCGCGAGCGGCCAGACAGTGAACGGAACCAGGCCCTTCGGGCTTAACTTCAACAGCAATCCGTACATGAAGACGGCGGTCAGCTCCAGCTTCAACTCGCTGCAGGTTACCCTGGAGCACACTGAAAAATACCTCAACTTCCTGATTGGATACACCTTTGAGAAGTCGCTGGATAATGGTTCGGATTCCTTTGACGCGACCAATCCGTTGGATCCGGGCCAAACCCGCGCATTATCGAGCTTTGACGTCCCCCATAACCTGGTCGCCAGCTACACCGTGCAGTTGCCCTTCGATCACTTTATCGGCGGAGGGGATATTGCGAAGCGGTTCACCGCGGGCTGGGAGCTTTCCGGCGTATCTACCTTTGCCAAGGGAGAGCCGGTCCAGTTATCATGAGAATGACGATAATTCACTGCTTGGCGCCTTTAATGCAAACGTAGATGTGCCCAGCTACGCGAACAACGGCAGCCCTCTTTATGGAAATAAGAACCCGCGAAAGGGGCTGCCATATTTCAACCCGAACTTCTTCGTCCCGGAACCAATCGGGCAAGTAGGAAACGCAATGCGGCGATACTTCTCCGGTCCTGGCATCGACAATTATGATATGGCTCTGTTAAAGAGCACCACCATCACCGAGAGCACCAAACTGCAATTCCGGGCAGAAGCCTTCAACGTCTTCAACCATGCGCAGTTTAAGAATCCGAATGGGACTCGTCAACAACACCGGCCAGGGCGGATTCGGTTATGTGACCGTCGGCGAATGATCCCCGTATCATGCAAGTCGCGTTGAAGTTCCTGTTCTAAGCGTGAGCGAAGAGGTCCTTTGACGAAGATGGGTTGGCGGCGGGGCATCTTCGTCCGGGTCGTCGTTCTTGGCTCTGGCTGTCGTTGGCGACGCTGCACGCGCAGCAGCCCGGCGCCGCCATCTTCGCCGTCCAACTGCGCCGGTTGTCACGGTGCGGATGGCCGCGGCGGGGAGCACGCACCGAACATCGCCACCGCTCCCGAAGTACAGCATCTCATGGACCGCGAGCTGGCCGGCATCATCCGCTATGGAATCTCCGGTGCAGGCATGCCGGCCTTCTCATCGCTGAAACCACAGGAAGTGGCGGATGTCGTCAGCTACTTGAGGATCCTGCAGGGGAGAGGAGATATCGTTAAGCTCCCCGGTGATCCCAAGCAAGGGGAAGCGCTCTTCTTCGGCAAAGCGCAATGCTCCGACTGTCACATGGTCAACGGCAAAGGAGGATTTATCGGCAGCGACCTCTCTTTCTATGGAGCCGATGCGAAGCCAGATCAAATACGCGCGATCATTCTCGATCCCGATAAGAATCTGCCCGCGCGACAAGAAAGCCACCACCGTGGTGACACTTACGGGGCAAAAAATTACCGGGATGCTCAAGGTCAACGACAATTTTTCCCTCTCCATACAAACGCCGGACGGGGCGTTTCATTTCCTGCCAAAATCAGAGCTCGCCCAGGTGGATTTCGGCTCTCGCTCCCTGATGCCCGCCGGATCCACATTGAATAGCAAGGAAGTGGATGACCTGGTCAGCTATCTGCTCCGCACCGGGGACGAAAACTCCAAGCGCTCTTCAACCCACTCCTCAAAATCGGACGATTGAACTCCACCGGATCGTTTCGACGGCCAAAAAGTGGCCCGGGTTTCTATTCACCTCATCGATAGCAATGGTGCTGATCGCGGAGCGCTGGGAGAGGTATTCGTTACCATCAACGATGAAGGGCGCTGATCGCATGAAGTCTTCACCGGCTGTGGGTATTGGTTATTTGCGCGTGTCGCGTTCTATGTGCTGCACCAACTAACTGCTGTCGGGCGGCAGACTGAGATTTACCGGGCAGCTACACTATACAATTACAGACGACTGGCCCTCTTACAACGGCGACTACACCGGCAGCCGCTTCAGCAGTCTTACCCAGATCACTCCCCAGAATGCCGCACACCTGCAGGCGCAATGGGTCTTTCACACCAAGACCCCCGGCGTCCTGGAAGCGACGCCGGTGGTGGTGAACGGCATCATGTACTTCACCGGTTCGAACGATGCCTTTGCTCTCAATGCGCAAACCGGAGAGGTGCTCTGGCACTATTCGCGGCCGGTTTCGAGCGGCCTCATCGATGATGCCTCCGGTCATATCAATCGCGGTGTGGCCATATCAGGCACCCGCCTGTACATGGAAACAGACAATGCTCACCTGCTCTGTCTGGATACCCGATCGGGCAACCTGATCTGGGACATTGCTTACGCCGACTGGAATAAGAACTATGGGGCCACCGGTGCTCCGCTCATCCTCAAAGACAAGGTATTGGTGGCGACCTCTGGCGGAGACGACGGCGTGCGCGGTTTTCTCGCCGCCTTCGATGCCACGACCGGAAAACTGGCGTGGCGCTTGTGGACGATTCCAGCCCCGGGAGAATTCGGCTCTTCCAGTTGGCCTGGCGATACCTATCTTCACGGCGGCGGCACCGCATGGATGCCCGGCACTTACGATCAGGAGCTGAACACGCTCTACTGGGGCACCGGCAATGCTTCGCCGGATTACGATGGAAGCGTTCGACCCGGCGATGATCTCTACACCTCCAGCCTGCTGGCCATTGATCCGGACACCGGCAAGCTGAAGTGGTACTTCCAATTCACTCCCCATGATCTCTATGACTATGACGGCGTGGAAACCCCTGTCCTGGTAGACACGGAATATCAGGGCCAGCCGAGAAAGCTGATTGTCGAGGCGAATCGTAACGGTTACGTTTACGTGCTTGATCGCACCAACGGAAAATTTCTATCGGCCACGCAATTCGTCAAGACTCTGAATTGGGCTAAGGGAATCGATGCCAACGGCCGCCCGATGCCCAGCTGACTTGCAGCCGACTGCGGAGGGAACGCTCATTTGCCCGGGAGTCGAAGGGGCGACCAACTGGTATTCGCCCTCGTATAGCGAGACCACGCACCTGTTCTACTTTCATGTCTCTTGAGAGTTGCTCAGTCTATTTTCGCAAGCCGGCGCCATTCGAAGAGGGCAAGGAGTATTACTCCACCGGAACCAAGCGCGATCCAAACGAGAAGAGCACGCAAGTGCTTCTTGCCTTCGACCCGCGGACCAGGAATTTGTCTGGCGTTATCCGCAGGCGGGTGATGCTCATGGCTATGGCGGCGTCATGACGACGGCGACCGGCCTGGTATTTTTCGCCGACAATCAAGGCTTCTTTGAGGCTGCGGATGCGAAGACGGGAAAATCGTTGTGGCACTTCAACACCGGGCAAAGCCTGCATGCCTCCCCGATGAGCTATGCGGTGGGCGGCAAGCAGTACGTAGCCATCGCGTCCGGCAGCGATCTATTCAGCTTTCGCCTTGCCCCGATACGAGATTAAGAATTCTCGCGACCGCGGCCACTGCGTCTGGAACAATCCTGTCCAGGTGCTCGTGAAACGACCCCTGTCACGAATTGCGCCGAGCTACCCCAGTTCCAAATCTTTCTTGGCATCCGGCTCCATCGGCTTAATCCGGAAGCTGCGAATCTGCCCCGCGTTAATCGCCCTCCGGCTTGCTGGCGCCGCTACTGGGGCCGCCCTTCCAGCGCGCCTTCAACATGGAGCTCAGCGATGACAGATCCACTCTGGCCTCGCCCGCTGGCGCTTCCGCCGCGGGCTCTCCGTGCCGGTCCGGCACGCGCCCTCGATGCCTTCGCCCAATTCCACCCTCGCCAATCCTTGCGCAACCTCGAGAATGCGGCCAGTGACCACGCTGCCCGGCGGGTGTTCGGCAAGATATTCGTCCACGCTGACGGTCGTCCGTTGCTTCATGCTCAGCCGCAACTGCCGCTTCGCCTTGTCCACTTCGAGCACCTGGGCCTTGACCATCTGACCCAGCCGGAGCACGTCCTGCGGGTGATGAATGTGCTTCTCGGCGCTGATCTCGCTGACGTGGACCATGCCTTCGACCCCGTCCGCAAGCTGTACGAACGCGCCGAATTTGGTGAAGCTGGTAATCGGTCCTTCGATCGCCGAGCCCGCCGGAAACTTCTGCTCGACCTCCGCCCAGGGATCGCCCAGCGTCTGCTTCAGGCCCAGGGAGAGGCGGCGTTCGCCCATGTTCACGCCCAGCACCACCGCTTCCACGGTGTCGCCCGTCTTGAGCACATCGCTCGGCTTCCTCACCTTCTTGGCCCAGGACATCTCCGACAAGTGGATCAAGCCCTCAACGCCGGGCTCTATTTCAACGAAAGCCCCAAAATCGGCGACCCGCGTCACGACGCCGTGCACGCGATCCCCGGCCTTCAGCTTTGCCGCGACTCCATCCCACGGGTGGGGCAGAAGCTGCTTCATGCCCACCGAGATGCGCTGTTTCGCGGGGTCAATCTTGAGCACTCTGGCTTCGATCTGCTGCCCTACGGAGAGCACGTCTTCCGGCTTGTTGACGCGGCTCCAGGAGATATCGCCGATGTGGAGCAACGCGTCCACGCCGCCTATATCGACAAACGCGCCATAGCCGGTGAGGCTGCGCACTTCGCCATGCACCGTTTCGCCTTCTTTGAGCTCAGCGTACCGCCGCTCTTTGGTGGAGCGATCTTCTTCTTCCGTGACCACGCGGCGGTCGACCACCACATCTTCGTCGCTCACATCCAGCTTGATAATGCGGCAGCGGATCTGCTGCCCGACGAGTTTTTCCAGGTCGGCGGCGTCGCGCGCTCCACTGCGCGAGGCGGGCATGAATGCCCGCACGCCCACATCCACGCTCAATCCGCCTTTGACCACGCCGGTCACCGTGCCGGCGATCGTCGCCTTGTCTGCGAAGGCCCGCTCCAACGCGGACCAGTCCCTGGGCTGTTCCACCTTGAAGCGTGAAAGCTCGTAGTAGCCTTCGGGATTGCGGCCTTTGACCGCCACCAGAAACTTGTCGCCCGGCTTTACCGCTTCGTTTCCGCTCTGGAATATGGCCAGCGGCAGCACGCCTTCGGTCTTATAGCCGATGTCGAGGAAGACCGAGTCGGCGGAGACGGCGACGACCGTACCTTCGATCTGTCTGCCGCCGCCTTCGGCCTGGCGCGCATGGCTCTGCTCATACTCGGAAAAAATCGCGTCGAAGGATTCGCCGCTTTCGAGCGCTTCAGTTCCGTGTTGTCGGGGTGTGGATTACCGCTGGTAGGCATGGATCACTGATTGCCGCTCAGGATACCACCACCATGGTATTTCAGCCGTTTGCGAGATGTGGTGGCACATGCCACTTCATGGTGTGCGATGGGATATTTCGAGGCCGTCCTCGGGGATCAATTTGGAGAGCGGCAGTTCTCGCGCACTTCTTCATCCGTTCGTACGTCATCCGGAAATTAACTCGGTCATAGGCGCACAGGGAGGATCTTCGCAAGGGCAATTTGTACACCACGCAGCGTCCTAGCCCGCTGCAGCCTCATCCTCTTCCCGCTCTCGGGGCACGATCATGAGGTGCTTGAGCGCGGTGCCGCGGAGCAGGCTAACGTTCTGCGGCTTGCCGGCGCGCTCCGTGGTCAGCAGACGATGCAGATCGTCGATGCCCCCCACCGGCTGCGCCGCAAAACCTACAATCACGTCGCCCTCCTCCAGGCCCGCAATCGAAGCGGCGCCATTCGCCGCCACTGCTGTGGCCATCACGCCCGAAGGCAGGGGCAGCTTGTACTCATAAGCCAGGCGCCGGGGAATGGGCACATTCTGCGCCGCAATCCCAATCGAGCTGCGGCGCACCCGGCCGTGCTGCAGAATCTGCGCCACCACGTACTTTGCCGTATCGATGCCGACGGCAAACGAGAGGCCCTGCGCGCCCAGAATGGTCGCCGTGTTCACGCCGATGACGCAGCCGGCGGAGTCCAGCAGCGGCCCTCCGGAATTGCCCGGATTGAGCGGCGCATCCGTCTGGATAATCTCTTCCATCATGCGGCCTGAGGCTGCGCGCATACTGCGGCCGAGCGCGCTGACCACGCCGGCCGTCACCGAGAACTGAAAGCCGAACGGATTGCCCACGGCAATCGCGATCTGCCCGATGCGCAATCGTTTGGAGACTGCCCAGCGGGGCAGGGGAGAAGACGGCATGCTCGGTTCGGAGCACAGCGATATCCGTATCCCGATCCTCTCCGATGAGCACCGCGCCGCTGCGGCCGCCATCGGTAAAGGTGAGCGAAATCTTCGCCGCACGGTGAACCACATGGCTATTGGTCAGGATCAAGCCATCGGGAGTAAAGACGAAACCGGAGCCCGACCCCTCCGTGGCCTGGCCGATTGGCCCGGCGTGCGCTCTGAACGTCGATTTTCACCAGCGATCCGCTCACCCGCTCGACCGCTTGCGTCACCGCGCGGGAGTAGTTGTCCAGCAGATCGCGAGTCGTCCAGCCTGCTGGAGACCACGCCGGCATCGCCCGAGAGTACAGATTTGTGTTCCATTTGCTTCCCCTCAAATTGCAACCAGGCCACGCGTCACGCCAATTGTCACCGCTTCTGTTCGCGTTCGCGCGCCCAGTTTGGCCAGAACGGAGCTGACGTGAAACTTCGCGGTATGCTCTGAAATGTTGAGCAGCGCAGCCAGTTGCTTGTTTCTGTGGCCTCGCGCCATCAATCGCAAAACCTCCACCTCTCTCGCGGTCAGGTCTTCCGTAACCGCGCATCGCGTCTGCCGGCCCGGCAGGCGAGCGCGGCAGAGTGACAGCAAAGCCGGCCACCGTGGCGGCGATGGCGGCGACCAGTTGCTGCGTGGTGACCTCCATCGGAAGCACGGAATATATCTTCATGCGCGCCGCGCTGCGCACCATGGCCGCGCCCGGCTCTGCCGCGAGCAGCACCGCCGGCGTGTCGGAAAACACCTCCTGCAGTGCTCTGCGATGTGCCCGCCCTGGCCAGGAAAGTCTCCCCTGCCGCAATCACGATCACGTCCGGGCTTTCACTCTGCACGCGAAACAGCAGAGTCGACGGAAGCGCGACCGGCAGCAACTCCAACTCGCGGCGCAGCGCGAAGGACCGCGAATCGGCTGGCGTGGACCATTGAATCCACGCACGGGCAACACCACCAATCGCGTCCTGCTCGCGTTTGCGATCCTCAGCCACGATCCGCCAGAATTACCTTCAGATCCATTCTTACGCCTCCGCGGATCACCACCACAGCAACCGGATCTCCGACCTTCAGGCTGGATAGCCGATGCTGGACATCGTGCACGTTATGAACCAGTTGGCCATCGACCGACAGCATCAGGTCGCCCACCAGGATTCCGGCCGCAGCGGCAGGCGCATTGGCTTCCACGTGCAGCACCAGCAAAGCCTCGTCGACTCCTTCGCGCGAAGTGCGAGCGCAGAGCCTCGGGTACGGGAACGGCCTGCATCGCAGCGCCAAGAAAAGGGCGAGGCACATGGCCCCGTTCGAGAATGGCATCCACCACTCGATCGATGGTCGCTGCCGGCACGGTGATGACTGCGTTTCGCGCCAGCGCCGAGCTGTTGATACCCAACACGCGACGGCCTTCGTTCACCAGCGCGCTGCCGGACTGGCCTACGTAGAGCTGCAGATCCGGACGGATAAGCTGATCCATCTGTCCACCGCGCCAGGTACGCCAACCGCTGCCGAGGCGCGCGATGATTCCCGCGCTGGCCGAGATGTCGCCCAGAGCGGAACGGCCGACGGCCAGCACCACCTCGCCCACGCGCGTAGGCTGGGCGCCGATGGTCTCCGCGGGCTTGCCCGCGCCTGTGTCAACGCGAAGCACCGCGAGATCGGTTCCCGCATCCGCGCCGGCAAGCGTGGCCGGGAATGGTTCACCGTGGTGAGCGACCTGTAGCGAGTCGCTGCGGCGGAGTCCGTGACGCACCGTCACGATCACTCCAGGCCGCCACACCACCCCGCTCGAGGTGGAGCGGCCGCCTCCATGCACCGTCACGATGCTGTCTTGAACGGCTTCAATTGTTTCTGCTATTGACTTGGAGAGCCCGCTCCAAACCCCTGAGTTCTGCACTGCTGTTTCCATGATCTTCTCCATAAGGACAAGATCATGGTGACACTTCAGTGGGCTGAGCACATCGCCCAGATGACTAGGGTCGTTTCAACCAGACCGGGGCTGCCTAGTCTTTCTGGTGGAAGATCGCGTTGTTGATGTCCGGCCACACTTCCTTGAAGGCGAAGGTGCAGCCATCAATGGCAATATTCGTGATCCATCGCTGGTAGGTCTTGGTGAGCGTGCGTTCCTGGCTCGGATAGTAGAGATTGGCAACGCCCGAGAACGCGCCCGCTCCCAAGATCTCGCTGAAATTGAAGGTCTCGTGGCCCGAATCCGTGCGCGTGATCACGATGCGCGTGAATGCATACCCCAGCCGCTTGGCAAATTCTCCCTTGCCCAGGGTGTAATACCTTGTGTCCTGATGCAAAATCGAGGGGACGATGAACTCGACCCAAGTGTTCTCGTTGATCGCATCCGCGAGTGTGTGCCAATAATATCTGCCATATCCTTTGGCGCCCTGGCCAAACTCAGGGTAGGAGTTGTCCGCCTGCGCAACCCCAGCCTGACCGGCTACGAAAATGAACGAGGAGTAATCCAGGCTATCAAGCATCGCAGTCTTGAACTTTTCCTTGACCGATTGCGGCGGCAGGTGTTGATCTGCGCTCACGGCGCGGAAATTGGGGATGACATAAAGAATGCGCTTGGTTTGTCTTCCCTCGGCGAGCGGATCGACGGCAGACGGCGCCTAGTGCTGGATGCCCGAGGCGTCGTGCCGGATCCTGCCTGGACCTGTTGCTGCACGCCGGCACCGGGGTCATCGGGCAGGTCGGCATCCGCATCTCGAGCGATACCGCCGTCAGATAAGCGACGGTCACATGCTGGCTCGGCGCCTGTACCTCAAGGGTCGTGCCTTCGGCGGGAGTTTCATCCGCGCTTGCTTTCGCTCCCGGAGCACAGATGCCTCCCAGCAGAAGCCCAAAAACAAGAACAGACGATCTCTTGGAGAACCTCATACAAGCCCTTTGATTCCGGTGGTGTGAGTTTGGGTGCAAGCTACTCGTATTTGTAGGATCTTCTGCGCAGTCAGAGCGATATCCTGCTCGTTGGATACCTGGTGATTCTGCTGCGTCCTTACGGCTTCTGTTTCACGCCATGAATCTGGCTCTTCGCCGGTCACTGCCGAGCGCAAACCAATTGCGCTCACTCACGATGACGTTTCGTCATAGACGACGGTCTCATATTTGACGTGAGAATCGAAGCAGAAGTGTGCAGCAGGGCGACAAAAAGTTCCTTCGAAGGAACTCCTTGGCCTACAACCTTTAGGGGAGGAGGTACTTTTTGAGCGCCGCCAAACCCTCTTCAATGGCCTGGGGATCGATGGCATAGCCAAAGCGGACGTGGCCCTCGCCCTGCCCCCCGAAGACCACACCAGGAACGGTGGCCACGTGCGCTTTGGTGAGCAGCATCCGGGCTGCGGCGCGGCTGTCTTTGCTGATCTTTGTCACCCGCGGAAAAGCGTAGAAAGCCCCTTGCGGCATCTCGCAGGGCAGGCCCACTTCGTTCAATCCGTTCACCAGCAGATCGCGTCTCTGCCGGTACTCCTCGCGCCGCGCATCGATCTCGCTGCGCGGAATGCGCAGCGCTTCCAGCGCGGCCCACTGGGTCATGGTGGAGACTCCGTTGACGGAATACAGAACCAGCTTCCGCAACCCGCTCATGAAAGGTTCCTGGGCCACGGCATAGCCCACGCGCCATCCAGTCATGCCGTAGGTTTTCGAAAAGGTGTAAGTCGAAATGGTGCGTTGCGCCATTCCCGGCAGGGATGCAATCGAGAAGTGCTCCCCATCGTAAACCAGGTCTTCATAAGCCTCGTCCGCAATCACGATCAGGTCATGTTTCCTGGCGAACGCCGCCACTTCTTCCGCTTCCCAGCGAGAGAAGACCGTGCCGGTGGGATTCTGCGGCGTGTTGTAGTAGATCGCGCGCGTATGCGGAGTGGTGAAATCTTCGAGCGTCCGGGTCAGGCCTGCGCTGCGCGCCGTCGCTGTCGGCACCAGCAGCGCCCGCGCCTGGCAGCCGGTGATCATCTCCCGAATCGGCGTCCAATAGGGAGAGAAAAGCAACACATCGTCGCCCGGATCGAGCACCGCCTGGAAGGCAACATATAACGCGTGCGCTCCTCCGGCGGTCACGATTACATTTTCCGCGGAAACCTCGAGCCCGTTGCGCTCGTTCAGCTTGGCGGCGATCGCCTGGCGCAGAGGTTCTATGCCTGAGGAGGGCGCATACCGGGTCTTGTTCTCGACTGCGGCGCTTATCAGCGCATACTTCACCGCAGCTCGGAGTTTCGAAGAAGGGCTCGCCACCATGGAAAGCGTGCACCTTTTGCCCGGCCGCCCGCAGCTCCATCACTTTGTTCCGCACCTGGACGATATCGGAAAAACCCACTTCATCCAGTCGCTTGGCCAATCGCATCGCGTCTGCCGCCATATTGCCCTCTTCCGCACATTGCTAGAGCATTTTACTGCTGGCCATGCTCGCGCGGCCTTCCAAGAACACCGCACTTGCTACCTGCCAGTGCATGGTAGTGTTGACAAATGAAGTCCAGATATCTCTACCTTGCGGCGTCCGTTGCCTTCCTGGTGGGTGCGGTGGTGGAATTCCTGCCCCCACACAACTTCACTGCCGCCGTTCTCGATGCGGTCGCAGGAGCCATCTTCCTCTTTCTCGGAGCGGGTGCGCAGAAGTGCATGAAGCTAGATTTTGATGAAGATTTTCTTCCGGTACAACAACAGCACCGGTATGAAGCAGACCAGCACGAAGGCAATGGCATAGAGCAGCGATCCGAAAGACGGATTGATCATCGGGAAAGAACCAATGCAGGTAGATGTATTGCTGCAGGTTAGTGACCCGGGCGCCGTCATGCACGCGAATGGTGTCAAGCCCGGCGGCCAGCAGTTCCGAGAAAACATACGCGGTAATGGCATTGGATCCGAAGACCAGCCACGGAAACGTCCAGCCGCGCGTCCACTTCTTGATCTCCACCGCGTAAAAACAAATGGCCAGCAGCAACAAGCGTGCAGCCCGCGGCGAACAGCACATAGGAGCTGGTCCAGAGCTTCTTGTTGATGGGGAACCAGACGTTCCATATGCTCTCCCAGCACCAATCCGCTGATCGAAGCAGCCAAGCAGGCCGGCCGCCTTGGTGGACAGCGCTTTGGGCCGCCGCAGCCAAATGCCGGTGAGCACACCGAAGCAGGATGGTGCCCATCGCGGGAATATCGCTGAGCAGCCCTTCCGGATCGCGCACTCCCTCATAGAGCCGGCCGGGCAGCAGCTTGCGGTCCAGATACGCCACCCAATTCTGGTTGGGATCGAGCAGGGGCACGCTGTGGGTGGGAACGCCGATACCCGGAATGGGAACCCAGCGCATCAGGATCCAGTAGCCCAACAACGCCACCACCGCGGTGGTGGCGGCTACCCAGGCCCGGCTGTTCCATAGGTAAAGCAGGCTGGCGAACAAGAAACAGATCGCGATGCGCTGCAACACGCCGTAGATACGCAGCGTCCCCAGGTGAAACAAGGGAAAGCCGTTGACCACCAGGCCCAGCAGGAACAGGATCACCGAGCGCCTGAGTACATGCAGACGCAGGGTGGTTTTCGACTCGCCGCGCGCCAGGCGCGACTCGGTCGAGAATACGATGGAAATACCGGCGATGAAGAGGAACGACGGGAACACCAGGTCGGTGAGCGTCCAGCCGTTCCAGGCGCTATGTTCCAGCTGGCGGTAGCTGTATTTTCCGCTGCCGCCGTTGTTCACCAGGATCATGAACGCGATGGTGATCCCGCGCGCCACGTCGAGCGAGACCAGCCGGCGCATCGGTGTTCACCATGGTCTGCGGAGCCGTGGTCGTTGTAGCCGCACTCTTGGTAGCCGAGGTTGCCATGCTGGGAAGTGTATCTGCTGCGTTGAAGCAGTGTCGACTGGTAATCTCGTACCATGCGGGGCTCTGTCATCTGGTTCGTGCTAGCCGTCGCCTGGGGGCTTGACTGCGTGCTGGCCGCTCTTCCATCACAACCGGGTGCAGGCCGGCCTCACCGGCTTTTTCGCCTGCTGCTTCTTAGCCGTCGGCCTGGCCTTCCGCAAGCGCGAACGAAGACTCGACGCGACGCATACTCGCGACCAAGCCAAGGTGACGGGTCTCGATCGCAGACCGGGTGCCCCGGTCGACGCGCGTTGCGAGGAGAAACGCAGGCTCGGATTGGCAGGGACGACCCTGTACGTCCGTCAACGACAATTGCTGCGGCTACCTTGGCGCGCTTGGAGCGTGCCAACGAACCCCAGCCTTCAAGCGTCGGATGGGCACTCACGTCGCGAGAATACCCGAGTACACCGCCATGCCGGCGACCGCATCCACTCCGATCGCGTCCAGGGCATCGATCTCGGCCTGCTCGCGGATGCCCCCGGCCACAATCAACTGCCGTTTGGTCATCTGCCTCAAGCCGCTGCGCCACCTCGATAGGAAAGCCCTGCATGGTCCCTTCCCGATCGATATGGGTATAAAGAAAGGCGCCACAATACGGCTCCAGCTGGGGAATGGCTTCGTCCGCAGTAAGCTCCACCTGGTCCTTCCAGCCCTTCACCGCCACTCGCCCCTGCTTCGTATCCACGCTGAAGACCAGCTGCTCCACGCCCACCGCCGCGGCCAGCGTGCGCGCAAACCCGGTATTCACCAGGCTCGCTCCGCCGAAAAGCGCCGAGCCCACAATCACCCGCCGGGCCCCCGCAGCCAGCACCGCAGCAGCTTTCTCCACCGTGGCGATGCCGCCCCCCACCTGGCACGGCAACCGCTTGCGCGATCCTGGCGATCAGCTCGCTATTTTCCCCCTGCCGCATGGCGGCGTCGAGGTCGATCAACTGCACCAGCGGATAGTGCTGAAAGCGGCCAATCCAATACTCGAAATCGTCGAAGGCCAGCTTGAGCGTCTCGCCCCGCACCAGCTGCACGATCCGGCCACCCATCAGGTCAATCGACGGAATCAGCATGGCAGCCTCACCGGCACGCCCCGCAGCGCCAGCTCCTGCTTGAGTGCCCGGACGTCGGCGATGCCGAAGTGAAAGATGCTGGCCGCCAGCGCCGCATGCGCCTTGCCCGCCTGGAATACCTGGGCAAAGTGCTCCGCCGATCCCGGCGCCGCCGGAAGCAATCACCGGAATCTCCACTGCCTCGCTGACCCGCGCGGTCAGCTCACAATCAAATCCCGCCCGCGTGCCGTCGGCATCCATTGAGGTCAACAGAATCTCGCCCGCCCCGCGCGCTTCGGCTTCCCGCGCCCATTCGATCACCTGGCGTCCGGTGCGCGTGCGTCCACCGCTCACAAACACCTCCGCCTCGCCCACCGGTCGGCGCTATCCGTGGCCCGCCTGGCATCGATGGCCACGATCACCGCCTGGGCGCCAAAGCTTCGCCCGATCGCGTCAATCAGGCTCGGATCGGCGATCGCCGCCGAGTTGATACTCACCTTGTCCGCGCCGGCATCGAAGACCGCCGCAGCCTCATCCGCCGAGCGTATGCCGCCGCCCACCGTGAACGGGATGAACAGCTCCTTCGCCGTCCGCCGCACGGTATCCAATAAAGTCCCGCGGCCCTCGTGCGTGGCCGTGATGTCGAGCAAAACGATCTCATCCGCGCCCGCCGCGGCATGCCGCTTGGCCAATTCCGCCGGATCTCCCGCATCCACCAGGTCGACGAACTGCACCCCCTTCACCACCCGCCCACTGCGCACGTCCAGGCAGGCGATGATCCGCTT
>CAWAII010000009.1:0-100218 GCA_963782105.1 uncultured Acidobacteriaceae bacterium | reverse complement strand
CGGCAACGCTTGTGCCTGCCCATCGCGCTGCGTCGATCGACCCAATACGCGCTCTGCGCAGTGAATGACAAGCTCACGAAGAGTGAGACGAATCCCGGGGACAGGATGATCCCCTCAATCTCGAAAAAGATTTGGCGGCTTGTACCCACTCCTTGGGCGAGTCGGGTGAAGTGTCGCGTTCGTTCGAATCTCATTATGCACTTGACACCATAATGCACTCTAAGGCATAATGGCGGCATGCTGTGGGAAGTGGAGTACAGCGATGAATTTGGCATTTGGTGGGATGGCCTGTCAGAGGATGAGCAGGACAGCATCAACTTCGGGGTGCGCCTACTGCAAGAGCGAGGCTATTTTTTTTTTTTTTTTTTTTTTTTTTTTTTTTTTTTTTTTTTTTTTTTTTTTTTTTTTTTTTTTTTTTTTTTTTTTTTTTTTTTTTTTTTTTTTTTTTTTTTTTTTTTTTTTTTTTTTTTTTTTTTTTTTTTTTTTTTTTTTTTTTTTTTTTTTTTTTTTTTTTTAAAAAAAAAAAAAAAAAAAAAAAAAAAAAAAAAAAAAAAAAAAAAAAAAAAAAAAAAAAAAAAAAAAAAAAAAAAGGAAGCAACGAATCCGGTAACGAGCATCCCGTGGAGGACATAATGGCACAGAATTTCAAAGAACTACAGATGAAGATCTCACCTGAACGCCGGGCTCGCGTGGAGGAGCGTGTACGCAAAGCGATTAAAGAGATGGCACTGGACGAGTTTGCGCTCCAGCACGTGAGTTCACGCAGGCGGAGCTGTCCCAAGTGCTCAAAGTGGATCAGGGCTCCATTTCAAAGCTCGAACATCGTACCGATATGTATATCGGCACCCTTCGCCGTTACATCGAGGCGATGGGCGGGAGCCTTCAAATCCGTGCAGTCTTTCCGGATGGGGAGGTTCAAATCAAGCAATTTGAGGATGCCCAGTAGCACGTACGATCACCGATGTTCACTTCGAGCCGGTTTTTTTTTTTTTTTTTTTTTTTTTTTTTTTTTTTTTTTTTTTTTTTTTTTTTTTTTTTTTTTTTTTTTTTTTTTTTTTTTTTTTTTTTTTTTTTTTTTTTTTTTTTTTTTTTTTTTTTTTTTTTTTTTTTTTTTTTTTTTTAAAAAAAAAAAAAAAAAAAAAAAAAAAAAAAAAAAAAAAAAAACATGAAATCTGGGTTTTCTCGAAGACGGAGACAGACGGAATCTGTAGAGAAGTGTAGAGCGAGGCGTCGAGTTGGAGTTCCTTCGGATGATGGCGATGACGAGATAACAGCGTCTAGCCTACGCTCATGTCAACGCAGATCTCTCTACTAAAACTAAGCGCTGTCGAAAACATTTCCAGGAAAGGTCCGCAGAACTGCAGATCCCTCGGCTGCCCTTTTTTTTTTTTTTTTTTTTTTTTTTTTTTTTTTTTTTTTTTTTTTTTTTTTTTTTTTTTTTTTTTTTTTTTTTTTTTTTTTTTTTTTAAAAAAAAAAAGCTCGGGATGACAAAGGGGAGAGCGAGGCTTCCATAGAGAGCGGTTGCCGGCCCGGAGTGCAGCGTAGTGGAAAGATCTGCAGTCTCCCTCTTTCCTCCAGGTCGTTCAACCCCCCAAAAGCATCGCAAAACCGTATCGCCTCTTTCAAATCGTGGACACCCCCGAATCCTCAGAAGCGATCGTCCGATGAGTGGACCTTTCGGCGCGCAATAGCCAACGAACCGGACAGTTGTGCGACAGGATAGCTATTTCCCCCATAAATCAGAGTCTTGCATACGGCTGTGCCAATGCGATCTGGCTTAATAAGCCGCGACGGAAGTTCCTGAATGAAGACAGCGAGTTTGGCGTGGCTGAGCGCGAATACGGCTAGTAAGCAGCTGATCGGACGGAACCGAACTTCGGGCCCGTTCGTACATTATTCATGCTCTAGCTGGTAATTCACTCGGGAAAGGGATCGGGGATGCAGACCCTGCTTCAAAACCTCCGCTTCAGTTTGCGCTTGCTGGGAAGAAATCCCGGCCTGACGATCACGGTATTGCTGACAGTGGCGCTGGGGATCGGCGCGAACACGGCGAATCTTCACCGTGGATTACGCGACCCTGCTGGCTCCGCTGCCCTTTCCCCAGCCCAATGAGCTGGTGATGGTCTGGTCGAGCATTCAGGGAAACCGCAACGGGGTCGCCGCGGGCGACTTTACGGATTGGAAGCAGCAGAACACCGTCTTCTCCGATCTCAACGCGTGGAGCGGGACCAGCTTCAACATCGCTACCAAAGATCAGCCGGAGTATCTCCAGGCAAGCCTCACCACGCCAGGCATGTTGCAGATGGAGGGCGAGCCGCTGTTCCTGGGGCGCTACTTTCTGCCGGAAGAAGGTCAGGCGTGGCCATGAACACGTGCTGATTCTGACCCACAAGCTGTGGCTGAAGCTGGGGGCGGATCGAAAGATCATCGGCACAACCATGCGCCTGGACGGCCAGCCTTATACGGTGGTGGGCGTGCAGGCCGCGGGCGATCAGAGATCGCGGCCAGAACCAGCTGACGGTGCCGCTGGTCTTCAAGCCGGAGCAGCTCAACCACGACTTTCACTGGCTGCTGGTGATGGGCCGGATGAAGCCGGGCGTGACGCTCCAGCAGGCGCAGCAGAATATGAATGCGGTGACGGCAATCGCGCAGGTGTATCCGAAGAGCGACAAGGGCTGGGGCGCCAAAGTCGAGCAGCTGAAGAACGATTTTCTGCCGCCGGAGCGAATCCAGATGTTGTGGCTGCTGCTGGGCGCCTCGGCTTTGTGCTGCTCATTGCCTGCGTCAATGTGGCCAATCTGCTGCTGGCGCGGGGCATGACGCGGCAAAGAGCTGGCCGTCCGTAGTGCTTTGGGAGCGGCGCGCGGCACAATCTTTGCCCAATTGCTGACCGAGAGCCTGCTGCTGGCCCTGGCCGGGGGCGCGCTGGGCGTGGGCGTGGGGTATGCCATGCTGCAGGGACTGATCGCCGTGATGCCGCGCGGCACGCTGCCCAATGAGGCGGATTTGCGGCTCAACATTCCGATTCTCCTCTTCACCCTGGGCGCGACAACGCTGGCCGGGTTGCTGGCAGGCTGTGCGCCGGCATGGTATGCCTCGCGCATCGATCCCGGCGAAACGCTCAAGGAGGGCGGCCGCAGCGGAATGAGCGTGGGAAAGCATCGGCTGCGCCGTGTTCTGGTCACCGGGGAGTTCGGGCTGGCGCTGGCGTTGCTGGCCGGCGCGGGCCTGGCGATTCACAGCTTCTGGAACCTCACCAAGGTTGACCTCGGCATCCGGACCGATCACGTGCTGGCTTTCTCTCTGCCTGTGCCTGATTCGCGATCGAAGGATCCAGTCCAGATCACCGCGTACTACCGGGATATGCTCGCGCACATCGGCGCGGTTCCCGGGGTTTCCCACGCGGCGGTGATGACCGGGTATCCCCTGTATGGCGCTGGTTTCGGCATGCCGTTCACGCTGGCAGGCGGGCCGGCCTACGCTGATCCTTCGCAGCGGCTGTTGTCCGGCTTTGGGATGGTGACGCCCGATTATGTCGCAACTTTCGGGATTCACATGGTGAAGGGTCGGTCGATCAGCGAACAGGACACCGCGGGCGGCGTAAAAGTGGCGATGGTGAACGAGTCGTTCGCGAAGAAATATCTGCAGGGGAAATATCCGCTGCGGCAGCGCGTGGTGGTGGAGCAGCTGATTCCCGGTGTGCAAAAGCTTGGACCTCCGGTTGAGTGGCAGATTGTCGGGGTGTATCACGACGTGCATGCGGCAGACTGGCACGAGCATCTGGAGGAGATTCTGGTTCCGTTCTGGCAAATTCCCTGGCCGCAGGCGACCTTCGGCGTCCGCACGGCGCAAAATCCGGCTGCGATGGAGACGAGCATTGCGGCGGCGGTGCATGCGGTCGATTCGCAGATTGCGCTGGCGGAACCGAAGACTTTGGATCAGGTACGAGAGGAATCGCTGGCCAGCGAGCGGTTCACACTGATCCTTTTCGGCAGCTTCGCCGTTGTGGCGCTGTTTCTGGCGACGCTGGGCATCTATGGCGTGGTGGCGTTTTCCGTGGCGCAGCGCTCACATGAGATCGCGGTGCGCATGGCGCTGGGCGCGACGCGCAACCGCGTAGTGGCGCTCATGGTGCGGGAAGCCGCGGTGCTGGCTGCAATCGGGATGGGCCTGGGCCTGGTGGGCGCGTATTTCGTGGGGCGTGCGATGCAAAGCATGCTGTTTGGCGTGCATGCGCTGGATCTCTCGGCCTTCGGCTCGGTGGGGCTGATCCTGCTGGGCGCGGCTCTACTGGCGTGTTATCTGCCGGCGCGAAGAGTGGCCTCGATCGAGCCGATGCGCGTGCTCAGGGCGGAATGACTGGAGCGTATTTGCTCGCGCTTTCTTTGGCCCTGCTGGTGGTGGCTGAGCACGCGCCCGAGGACCTGTGGCGGCCAGGCTCCACGCCACGCAATGAGGCTCCGCTCTCCTAACGCATAGGAGAGGTTACACTCGCTTTCCTTCGCTTTCTTGCCAGCGCTCCATCAGGCGATTGCTGGGTAGCGATTTATCCGCCACTTTGTGAGCTGTCTCCGCTCCTGCCACAGGCAATCCGTGGGGGTCAAACAGGCCAATCTGAACGAGCACCGAAGCCTGGTCCCAGTAGATATGCTCGTGCGCCAACTTGTCGCCCTCGAACTTGACAATGGCCACCGTCGGGATCTCCACGGCGCGCCCGGTCGGCGGAATCCCCGGCAGCAGCCAATCCATCAGCGTGGTATGCGTAAAGTGGACGATGAATTCATCCACGATCGTGTCCGTACCAAGAGTGCGGCTTATCGGCGTCAGACGAAAGTCGGGCGGATTGACCGGTATGAAATGGTAGGCGTAGAAGCGCTTTAGCTGTTCGTGTCCCACCCCGCCGGTCATGGTCGGGATGTGGTTGACATAGGGCTGCGAAACCATGGTAGCCATCGTGGCATTCGCATCTCGCGTCTCGAACTCGCAGCGGCAGTGCTCTTCCCAAAGTGCGACCAAATCCAGGTTTGCCATACGATGCTCCTTACTTCCCCCTTGTTAACCTCTGTAGTCGCTTGATAATTTGTTCTGACGCCGTGATTCCTCGATGCGTCCTACCGGTTCGCCCCAGCACCAACGCAGATCTCACGGGTTCTTGCGGAAAACATTGAGTTTGTAGACACGGTGCCCGTTTTCCCAAACCAAGGTACGGAAGAGCCTCGGAGTTGTATTCGCCTTCAACACAGTGAGCGTCTCGCGGGCCACGCACTTGCCCGCAAGTCTCGCTGCGCCTGGATTGCCTCCCTGGGAGATGCCCGCCCCGTGTCCGTCACGGCACGAACAGTCGCTGCCAAAGAGCAACTTGTCTTTGTGCCGCTTAAGAAAATCGGCGGTGAAGGAAGGATCGCGTGTGAGCGCGTTGTTGCCGGAGTTCGCCGAAAGATCGCCAAAGAGATTCGGGTAATCGGAGAGCCATTTGTCTGTGATCCCTCCGCGCACGATGGGTGTTCTCGGGTAGTCCTTGTCGTTGGCATAGTCCGCGCTGATGTTGGCCCAAAATGCGTCGCAATGTCCGACGAAGGTGGTTTTTGGAAACTCCTTCAGGATGGCGTCGAAGCGCTTGAAGCCGGTGTTGAATACGCCTTCGGCCGCTGTGTGCGGCACTTCCTGAAAGTGAAGGGTCACGGGCACATCGAGGTCGGCCGCGGCCGCATAGAGCCGCCGCATCTCCGGCCCATCGGCTTCGACATGATATTTCACCTCGCCGAAGCCGTGTGCTCCAGACTTTACGGCCTCGGTCAGCAGCTTTACCGCGTCGGGTGCGGAGACGTTGGTGCTCACGGAGTAACCGGCGAAACGCATCGGTTCCTGCGCCATGAAGCGTTTGGCGTCGTCGGCTCCGGTAAGCCGCGCCAACATGTAGGCCGCCTGGCAACCCGATCCATTCAGGTGAGCAAGATTCGCCTCCAAGGTAGGCCGGGGATGAAAGTGACAGTCGATCACAGGAGTACCCCACAGATTCGCCGTCTCCGGGGCAGCTGAGCCCTGACGATGCGTCCCGCCGCGACCGCTACCATCGATGTAAGAAATGCTCTGCGATTGATTCCCATTGAGGCGCGCTCCTTTGCCCGATTAACTCACGAGAGAGTATATGCTGCCTGATCTCGGCCTGATACGAACATGACCGCGAAGGCGGTCCGCGCTTCCTCTTGAAGCCTCCTCCCCTCTCCACTTCCTGAAGAAAAGCGTGTCGACGATGCATCCAATAATGGAGATATTCACCAAACAGAGGCTCATCGTGCCAGTCATTCGAACCTGTACGCATTGCAACCAAAAGAACCGTGTCACCGCCCCGCATCTGGCCAGCACCGGTCGATGCGGCGCGTGCAAGGGCACGCTTGCTCCCATAGCAGAACCGTTGGCAGCGGATCCGGTTCTCTTCGACGAGATCATGAACAACGCTTCGGTTCCCGTGCTGGTGGACTTCTGGGCGGCGTGGTGCGGGCCTTGCCGCTCTGCTGCGCCAGAGGTCGCGCGCACCGCGCTGGATATGGCGGGGAAAGCAATCGTCCTCAAGGTCGACACGGAGGCGCACCCTGAATTAGCTGCGCGCTTTCGTGTGAGCGGGATCCCGAACTTCGTAGTGCTTTCCGGAGGCCGGCAGGTGTTTCAACAGGCAGGTCTCGTCGGCCATGAACAGATGGAGCAATGGCTTCGGTCCGCTGCGGCGTAGACGAAGTCTCAACAAGGCCGGTAACACCAGCACTGGGGAACAAACCGCAGGATCGTTCCGGTTACCCTTGAGTGATGAGCAACCTCTCGCCGTTCGATTACGCGGATCTCCGGGCCGCAGTCGCCAAGCTCGAAACCCAGAGTTTCGCCATGAAGATCGCATCGACGGTCGGCATGCCGATCGAGGCGCTTCTGCATAGACTCCCTGCCCCCGCCCAGTCGGCAATCCAGGGGACCGTCGATAAGGCTCTCGAGCAGTGTTTGCGCATCGCGGTCAAGGCCCACAAAGCGAAGTTGTCCGTTGTGATTTACAAGCGCTCCCACACGGCCGCTGCTGCGATCACGGGCGCCATCGGCGGCTTCTTTGGGCTGCCCGGTCTGCTCGTCGAGCTTCCGATCACGACCACGGTCATGCTGCACTCCATCGTTGAGATTGCCCGCAGTCAGGGTGAGGACTTCCTGAGCCCGGAAAGTGGGCTGGCTTGCCTTGAGGTCTTCGCCCTCGGCCCGCAAACCACGCATCGCGAGGCGAGAGAAAGCGCCTACTACGCAACCCGCACGGCGTTGGCGCAGGTCACGCGCGAGGCGGTCTCCTACGTCACCCAGAAAGGGATGGCAAAAGAGAGCGCGCCGGCCCTGATTTCATTCGTAGGCAAGATTGCTTCCAGATTTGGTCTTGAGGTCAGCGAGAAAGTGGCCGCGGAACTCGTCCCCATCGCGGGCGCCGTCGGCGGTCTCACGCTCAACGTTCTTTTTAGCCAACACTTTCAAAGCCTCGCGGAAGGGCATTTCACGGTCCGCCGCCTGGAGCGCAAATACGGCAGCCAAGCGGTTCGCCAGGATTACGAGCTTGCCCGTTCTCTGCTGGCATAATTCCCCATGCGGCAATTACGCTACAGCGTCGCCATGAGCCTGGACGGCTTTATCGCCGGGCCGAAGGGCGAGTACGACTGGATCGTCCACGATCCGGCGTTCGACTTCGGCGCGCTGTTTCGCCAGTTCGACACGCTCCTGATGGGCCGTCGGACCTTCGATCTTGCGCAGTCCCAGGGCCCGTTGCTCAAGAGCATGAGGATGAAGACAGTCGTGGTTTCGACCACCCTCAATGCCGCGCGGCATAAGGATGTAACCATCCTGAGCAGCGGCGTCGCCGAAGCAGTTGCGGCGCTGAAAGCTGAATCGGGCAAGGACATCTGGCTCTTCGGCGGTGGCGTTCTTTTTCGTAGCCTGCTCGACGCCGGGGTGGTGGATTCGGTCGAGCTGGCGGTGAGTCCGGTACTGCTCGGCGGCGGCATCCGGCTGCTGCCCGAGGGCCGGCGCTGGCCGCTCCGCCTCGCCGATTGCAAGACCATGCCGAACAGTGGGATCGTGATGCTCAAATACGCCGCCGGGCTTGAGCCGGCGGCCAGATGAGATGGTGAGCGGAGCACACAAACCGCGGGGTGGCCCATTCAAGCCTTCTTTTGGCTTGAGTGGGGCAGTTCCACCGGCGTTCCTACTCACAGTGAAAGTCAAAATGCTTTAGTTATGTCTTCGGGCGTGTTGCAGTTGTGGAACCAGCGGTAGAGAGGCAGAGGGGAAAACCGGTGCATTTCCGGATAGGTAGAGGCCAGCAGTTCGACATCAAAAACGTCGATCGCCTGGGCGCGGGATTGGGCGGCCCCCGTGACCACGGGCATGACCTTGTAGTTGCCTGCGGCCAGCAATGCGGTCAGGCCGGCCAGCAGATCCCGATGGTAGACGGCGCAGAGAGGCTGGGGCCGGCCATGGGCTCGGGGAACCGTGACCAGCGCGCCGGTGATTTCGGCGCGCGCGCAGCATCCAGCTGAGGAAACCTGCCGGCAGTAGAGGCAGATCCACCGGCAGGAACAGATTAAGCGGCCGGGCGGTCGCGGCCAGTGCCGCTTCGATGCCGCTCAAAGGACCGCATCCGGGATGCAGGTCCGGCACCACAGGAGCATAGGACGACAGATCAGGACGCGTGCCCGCGATGCGCGCCGGCGCACCGAGGCCGAGGGCGCGAAGTTTGTCCAGGGCAAGCTCGAGTAGAGACCTCCCGGCCACCTGGAGCAGAGTTTTATCCTGCCCCATGCGCGTGCTGCGGCCTCCCGCAAGAACGAAGGCCTCGGCGACGCTAAGATTCATAATTGACTTATTTACAGCCACTTCCCTTCTCTACCTTCAACCGCAGTTTCAACCTCATCCCCCGGCTTCCTCCCGGCCAAGCTCCGCGAAGAAACGGATGATCGATTCGATTCCCCGGTGAAAGTTGGCGATGTGGAATTTCTCGTTGGGCGCGTGCAGATTGTCGTCCGGCAGGCCAAAACCCATCATGACCGTAGGAATTTTGAGGTGACGCTCGAAGTCTCCGACGATAGGAATGGAGCCGCCGGAACGGATGAAGACCGTCTCTTTCCCGAATACCTGTTGCATGGCGCGGGTCGCCGCCCGGATGTAAGGATTGTCGGTGCGCACAACGATCGGGTCACCGGAGTGGATAAGACGGACCCGCAGATCAATACCTTTCGGCCGCAGGGACTCGACAAAGCCTTTGTACTGCGCAAAAGCCTCCCGCGGGTTCTGGTCGGGAACAAGACGAAAGGATATCTTGGCGGTCGCTCTCGCCGGGATTACGGTTTTCGCGCCCGCGCCGATAAAACCGCCGGGCATACCGTGTACATCCATCGTGGGTCGAACCCAGGTGCGCTCCAACACCGAAAAGCCCGGCTCTCCGCAGAGCTCCCGTGAGCCGACCTCCGAGGTCCGATAATGCTCCTCGTCGAAGGGCAGGCTCTTCCAGGCTTTCAGTTCCTCGGCGCCCGGAGCGGCAACCTGGTCATAGAAACCGGGGATAAGAATGTGGCCCTGAGAGTCTTTCAGCGCGGCAATTACCTGGGCCAGGGCAATGAAAGGATTAGGCGCGGCTCCCCCGTAGATGCCGGAGTGCAGATCGGTCCGTGCCCCCACCGCCTCCAGCTCGGTGTAGATCATCCCCCGCAGCCCGACACACAAGGTAGGCAAGCCGGGGGCAAACATCTCCGTATCGGAGACCAGGGCAAAGTCGGCCTGAAGCCGGTCCGGATGTTCGCGCACAAACTGCGCGATGCCCTCGCCCCCAACCTCCTCCTCGCCTTCCAGAATGACTCGGAGGTTAATGGGCAAGCTGCCTCCGGGCGCTTGCAACATTGATTCCAAAGCCTTTACGTGCATGAACATCTGGCCCTTGTCATCCACCGCGCCGCGCGCATAAAGGTTGCCGTTGCGCTCGGTGGGCTCGAAAGGCGGCGTATGCCATTCGTCCAGCGGGTCGGGAGGCTGGACGTCGTAATGACCATAGGCCAGGCAGGTGGGCTTGCCGGCGGCGTGCAGCCAGTCTCCATAAACCAGCGGATGGCCGGAGGTTTCGATCAGCCGCACGTGCTCCAGCCCAATTCGTTCGAGCTCCCGTGGCCAGGCTCTCGGCCGCGAACCGGACATCGCCCGCATGCTCAGGAAGCGTGGAGATGGAAGGGATGCGGAGCAGCGATTTCAATTCCTCAAGGAAGCGCGTTTGCTGGCTGCGGGCAAACTCGAGCGGGGATGGCATGTATCGGTTCTCTCCTCCAGGGATGCGGCTTGGCCCTGTCATCTGAGCTATGGTGGGCCGCACCCAGTCAGTGGCGGCGCTCAGGATGTATCCTAAACCTGGGGGAGTATTCATGCTGGACGTCGAAATCACGCCTCGCGATCTCGCTGCCCAGCTTCAAATGAAGCCGGCCAGCCCGATCCTGCTGGATGTTCGCGAGCCGTGGGAGTTTGCGACCGCGCAGATCGCCGGATCGAAGAGTATGCCGATGGGCGAAATTCCTTCCCGCGCCTTTCAGGAGCTCGACCCTGAAGCGCACATTGTCACCGTGTGCCATGCCGGTGTCCGTTCCTTGAATGTCGCCATGTGGATGCGCAACCAGGGTTTCGAGAAGGTCCAATCCCTGAGTGGCGGTATTGATGCCTGGTCTCGGGAAATCGACCCGACAGTCCCGCGGTATTAGAGCGTATTCACGATAGGTGCAGCCGGTGAAATGCCTCACCGTGATAGCAAAAATGCTTTAGAGCAGGTTCAACAACGGGAATCGCGGACGGCGGCGCGTTCCGCGTTATCCCTCTTCCGTTGTAGGCCAGGGGCCGAGCGGCTGGGGGCGTGATACAAGCAAGATAGGGATCCTTAAGAAGAGAGTTCAGAGCAACTATGGGAGCTACCGAAAGAGTATTGATTGTTGAAGATGAGTTGCACGCTCTGGCCGGGTTGGCAGAGCTGGTATCCGGCTGGGGCTACCGCACGGAGACGGCACGAGACGGCCTTGAGGGACTGGAAAAGGTATCGGAGTGGTTTCCCGGGATCATCGTGACCGACCTCAAGATGCCCCGGATGGACGGTTTGGAAATGCTGTCGAGACTAAGCGAGATGCAGTTGAACGCGGCAGTCATCGTTCTGACCGCGCAAGGCAGCATCGAGCGCGCGGTCGAGGCGATGAAGATGGGGGCCTACGATTTCATTCAAAAACCCATCGATCCCACCCGGCTGAAGACCGTTCTGGCCAATGCCAGCCGCCAGCGCGAGACCGAGCGCGAGTTGGAAGTTACCCGCCGCAAGCTGAGGGATACAGGCTTCCTGGGATCGCTGGTGGGCAGCTCCAAGAAGATGCAGGAGATGTTCGCCATGATCGAGCGGGTCGCCCCGAGCAACGTGTCGGTGTTGATCACGGGGGAGAGCGGGACGGGCAAGGAGCTGGTGGCGCGTACCTTGCATGAGCTGAGCCCGCGGCGCGGCAAACCGTTTGTCCCCGTCAACTGCGCCGCCATTCCCGAGACCTTGATCGAAAGCGAGATCTTCGGTCATGAGAAGGGCTCCTTTACGGGGGCGATGGAGCGCCGCGCGGGATGTTTCGAGCTGGCGGAAGAAGGCACATTGCTGCTGGATGAAATCGGAGAGATGCCGGTGGGCACACAGGCCAAGCTGCTGCGGGTATTGGAAGATAAGAAGCTGCGGCGGCTGGGCAGCAAGGTCGAAACGCCCATGAACGTACGCGTATTAGCGGCCACCAACAAGAATCCGGAGGAAGCGGTATCAGACGGGCACCTGCGTGCAGATTTGTACTACCGGCTGAACGTTTTTAACTTGCATATGCCACCTCTGCGAGAACATAAAGAAGATATCCCGGCAATCATCGAATCGTTGCTGAACGACATGAACACCAAGCATGGGCGGCAGGTCAAAGGAGTGGACGGAGAGATGCTGACCCGTTTGATGGGTCACGACTGGCCAGGCAATGTGCGTGAGCTCCGCAACACCGTCGAGCGAGCCGTGATTCTTTGCGGAGAGGGATACCTGGAAACCCGGCATCTGCCGCCGACTTTCGGCCAGCGCATCATGCGTCCCGATCCTGGCGCCTCAAACTACAGCGACACCGGCGTCCACGTGGAGATCGGAAGCACCGTGGATGAAGCCGAGCGGATGCTTATCCTGAAGACGTTGGAGTCGACGCGCAACAACAAGACCCGGGCGGCCGAGATTCTGGGCATCAGCTTGAAGACGCTGCACAACAAGCTGAAGGAGTACGGCAGCGCGAGCAGCAGCGAGACGATGGAAGGGCCGGCAGCTTAGAGCATTTTTGCTATGACTGCGATGGGGTGGGATCGGCCAGGTGCGGCCATTCTTCGACGGAATGGTTCCATTGGTACCGGTTTCCTCGCGTACATGCGTAGTAAAAATGCTGCAACAGTCTCATATATATGTGCCCGTTTCCTAGGGCACGAGTTTCACTTTGAGGCGGTCTCGCAGGGCCGCCATTTATCGTCGATAACCGGCTTTGGGTGCCCCCCATGCGTTTAAAGACCAAGCTCGTGCTCGCCATCACCGGGTTGGTATTCATGGTGGTGTGCACGCTGTCCTGGATCTTTCTTGGCCAGCTTCTGCGCCAGCGCCTGACCCAGGCTTACTCGGCCAATGACATGGTGGCGCACCAGATCCTCTTTGCCACTCGCCGAGCGCTGGAGACCAACCTTCGCGGCGTCGACGCGAACAATCCCACCGCGTTGCGGGCCGCCGTGGCCCGGGCGCTGCGCACCGATCCCGGTCTTACCGCGCTGCTGAACTCGGCCATTCGCTACTCTCCGACCGTCTTCGACGTGACCATCGCGGACAGCGAGGGCCGAGGCCTGGTGAGTACCGACCCCACCAATTTGGACCACCTGCTGCCCCAACGGCAGGAATACGCCGAGTTGCAGAACGGCGGGCTGCTGCGCCTGCTGGAGGTGGTCTTCGGACCGCCCCGCGTGTACAACGTGACCCTGCCGGTGGAGGCGCACTCCGAGCCATTCGCCACTGTCCGGGTGGGTGTTCGTACCACTTTCCTGCGTTCCGTCGTCGAACCCTGGCTGGTCGCCGCGCTGACCTATACCGGGGTCGCCATCCTCTGCTCGCTGATCTTCGCCGCATTTTTGGCCAACCTGGCCCTCAAGCCGATTGAACAGATTGGCGCCCGGCTGGACGCACTGGCGCAGGCAGAAGCCGAAGGCGCTGCCGAAGCTGGTGGCCGCGTCCGATCCGAGGACGCCGTGGTGCTGGTCTCGCACAAGATCGAGCGCATCGGGCGGCGCATGCGCAATGTCGAAGAGGTCTTCTCTGCCCTCAAAGAGAACCTGGACCAGATCATGACCAACCTGCAGGACGGCATCCTGCTGTACACCCACGATGCTCGTGCGGTGTTGGTCAGCGATTCGGTCGAACGCTTTCTGGGCATCAGCCGCCAGCATATCCTGGGCGCTAAGCTGCACGAGGTCTTCTCCCGCGAGACCCGCTTGGGCAGACTGGTGCGCGAGTCGTTTGACGCCCGCATGGCCCTGGTGCAGGAGGAAATCACCACCGAGACAGGCCGGCACGTCGAGATCTCGCTGGACTTCATTCATGACGATCGGGCCGTCTTTCCCCAGGAAAGCCTGGGGGCGTTGCTGACTCTGCATGACCTCGAATCCGTACGGGAAATCGAAAGCGATCTGGAGCTATCGCGACGCCTGGCGGCCATTGGCCGATTGACGGCGGGCGTCGGTCACGAGGTCAAGAACCCCATCAATGCCATCGTGGTCCATCTCGAGCTGCTGCGTAACAAGTTGGGCGGCACGGATAGCAAAGCCATGCGCCATCTGGAAGTGATTGAAAGCGAGATTCAAAGACTGGATCGGGTGGTGCAGACGCTGGTCGATTTCTCCCGCCCGGTGGAATTGCAACTCAAAGAGCAGGATCTGCGCCGGGTCGTCTCCGCGCGTGTTGATGCTGGCATCGGCCGAGCTGGAGACCCGCGACGTTCATGTGCAGAGCGATCTTCCCGACCATCCCGTACTGGCTAAGGTCGATACCGACCTGTTGAAGCAGGCGCTGCTGAACGTTGTTCTGAATGGTGCACAGGCCATGGCGGAAGGGGGCAAGCTGCAAGTGCGGCTGGCCGAGGACGGCCGCATGGCCCTGCTCAGCATTCACGATCAGGGAGGTGGAATTCCGGACGACGTCAGGGACAAGATCTTCGATTTATACTTCACCACCAAGAAAGACGGCAGCGGCATTGGCTTGGCCATGACGTACCGCATCGTGGAACTGCACAATGGTTCGATTGAAGTAGAATCGGATGCAACTCACGGAACGACATTTACTTTGCGTTTTCCACTCAACAGTCCTCAGGAGAACAGACTGCGTGGGTACCTCATGCCGGACGGGAGCAGCTCAGCGGAATCCATCGTGGCCAAGGAGCCCAGGAGATGAGGACCGTCAACCTATTCTCGTCGCTGATGCTTCTCGCCCTTCTCTGTGCCGGGTGTTCCCATCGCACGACTTCGCCGCCGGCGCAGGCGCAGGCTCCGCCCCTGCAGACTGGAAAAGGGACGCTGAACCCGCCGAAGACTACGCAGCCGCAAGAGAGATCGGAAAAGCCGCTGGCTTCTCCCCTGCCGCCACCGTCGGCGCAAAGCGTGCCGTTACCGCCACCGCCACCACCGAAAAAGGTAAGGAAGCGGGTCAAGCACCCTCCGGCCAAGCCGGTAGATACCGCCCAGGCTCCTGCGGCCACCACCGCGGGTACGGCTCCTCAGCCCGCGGCGCCAGGTTCCCAGGTCGCAGCGCAGTCCCCCATCCCGCAAGTGCCGGCGGCGGACCATGAGACCGCCTCCCCCATTGGTCAATTGACGACCGGTGACAGCGCCATGGGCGAAAAGGCCAAGCACGATACGGAGGATCTGATCAACGAGACACTGCAGGGAGTGAACGCGATCAAACGCACGCTCTCCACGGAAGAGAAAGTCACGGCCGCGAAGATACACACCTTGCTAAAGCAGGCTCAACAGGCGCTCGACGATGGAGATACGGACGGCGGCCATGGGCTGGCTGCCAAGGCCAAGCAACTGCTGGACGAGCTCACCAAGCCCTAAGATGTACGGCTGTCCTCCCGGTTCAGGGACGACCGCATGCGCCACGAATCGCTGAAATCACATTGCTATGCAGTCCCGCAGGGGCGGCGAAAATAGCCCAGGACGTGTTCGCGGGGGTTGGAGCAGCGGATTCGGATAAGCGGATACGGATAATGGAAGGCCGATGCGTTCGGGGCCGAAAGAAGCAGGCCCGTAGGGGCCGGAAGCCAAACGTGAGCCCAGCCCGGCAGGGCTGGGTTTCCGGGGGAACCCCAACATCGCGGAGCGCCGGAGGCGCGGTACTCGATTCATCCCAACACGTATTTGGGGTCGTACATACATGAACCGCGAAGAGTTTGTTTTGAAGGCGTTGATCGCGGATGCCAACGATATTGTTGCTGGCAACAGAAAGAGGAGATGGCTGTGGTTCGGCATTCCTCCCGCAGCCAGAAGCGGGATTTTTTGCTCGCGCGCGATAGACGCAATAAATGAATAGATTCGTTTGGGATCAGATTTTCTCTGTTTTTGGTGCTGTAGATCGCGTGGACATAATTGTTGGAATAGGAATGGCTCATGTGTCTAGAGGGTTTCGCGCAGGATAACAGGTTTGGTGCCGCGCCTACGGCGCTCGGACGATTCTTGGTGATTGGCGTCCCAGCCCTGGCGGACTGGGCTGACGTCTGGCAGTCGGCCCTACGGGCCGTGCGAAACTGAAAGATCGCACACCCAATCCAGGTTTGGTGTCGCGCCTACGGCGCTCGGACGATCCTGGGATCGACGTCCCAGCCCTGCCGGACTGGGCTGACGTCTGGCAGTCGGCCCTACGGGCCGTGCGAAACTGAAAGATCGCACACCCAATCCAGGTTTGGTGTCGCGCCTTGGGCGCTCGGACGATCCTGGGATCGACGTCCAGCCCTGCCGGACTGGGCTGACGTCTGGCAGTCGGCCCTACGGGCCGGCGAAACGGAAAAATCGCACATCCAATCCAGGTTTGGTGCCGCGCCTACGGCGGTCGGACGATCCTGGGATCGACGTCCCAGCCCTGCCGGACTGGGCTGACGTCTGGCAGTCGGCCCTACGGGCCGTGCAAACGGAAAGATTGCACACCCAATCCAGGTTTGGTGTCGCGCCTAGGGCGCTCGGACGATCCTGGGATCGACGTCCCAGCCCTGCCGGACTGGGCTGACGTCTGGCAGTCGGCCCTACGGGCCGGCGAAACGGAAAAATCGCACATCCAATCCAGGTTTGGTGCAACGCCTACGACGCTCGGACAATCCTCGGTGATTGACGTCCCAGCCCTGCCAGTCCTGGGTAGACTTGAACACAATCGGAAGAGTCCCGGAAAGGGACGGCTGAACGTCTGTCTCATGGTTACATAGGTGGTCTGGGAAATCTGTGGTTTCAGCGGTCCGCAGTTTCGTCCCCACCGCCTTACCGTTCCCCCCAACTCAGCTTGGAACGAAGCACATCGAAGAACCCTGTTGCGCCCAGGCGCACCAGCTTGACGCTGTGCTCGGAACGGCGACAGCACACGCGATCTCCAATGCGAAGCTGCAGCGCCTCCTGCCCGTCGACGGTGAGGAAGGTGAGATCGGGAATACCTTCAATGCTGACACTCACGTGCGCATCGCCGCGCACCACCATGGGACGGATGGTCAGCAGGTGCGGGCATATGGGGGTGATCACCAGCGCATCCACGTTGGGAGCCAGAATCGGTCCGTTGGCGGCCAGGTTATAGGCGGTGGAACCCGTGGGAGTGGAGATAATGACCCCGTCGGCGCGAAACGATGCCGCGAGCTGCTCAAAGAGATGTACGCTGAAGTCGCCCATGCGCGCAATGGCGCCCTTGGCGATCACCACATCGTTCAGCGCTTCGTACTCTTTGTACAATGCCCCGCCGCGCATGACCTCGGTATGCAGCATGGCACGGGCATCGATGGCGCAGCAACCCTCCCTCCAACCCTCCAGCGTGGTGTACAGATCAGCCAGCCGGACCTCGGTCAGGAAGCCGAGCGCACCCAGGTTGACACTGAGAATCGGAACATCGGTCCGGGCAAAGGCACGGGCCGCCGCCAGCAGCGTTCCATCCCCGCCCAGCACCACCACCAGCACTGGCTTCTGCGCCGGCAATTCATGGCGGGGAACGATGCGCGCGTCCTGCGTGTAGCTCCCGCTCACGTGGTCGAGAATGGGTTCAAAGTCGTGCGCCCGCATCCAGGTGACGAGCTCGGGAAGCAGGGTGGCAAGCTCTTCCTTCTGCGGCTTGGAAATGATGGCGACAGGTCGCATTGGATTCAGAGCCTGTTGTTTGCTTATCGGGTGAATGACAGGCTCTTAGTGTACGCGATGGGAGTCTTACAACCTCATTGCGGAAAAGCGGCGCGTAGAGAAGAAACTCGCGATTCCCTTTCGCCCCCAGGATGGGCGAATCCGCGATCTCGCTGGCCGACGGCGCCAAGATCATGGACCGCGGTGCGCACGCGATCGATCGCGAGCTGGTGCGCGGCCGGGTCGTGCACGATGCCACCCTTGCCGACGTGTTCCCTGCCCGCTTCAAATTGCGGCTTGACCAGGATGACGGCCTCCAGCAGCGGTGCCCTGGTTCTCCCGCACCGCGGCGAGCACCGCAGGCAGCACCAGCGTGGCGGAGATGAAAGACACGTCCATGGATACAAAACTGATGCCCGGGGCAAGGTCGCCCGGCTTGAGGTAGCGGGCATTGGTGCGCTCCCGCAAGGCTCACCCGCGGATCCCTGCGCAAGCCTTCGGCGATCTGCCCGTAGCCGGTATCCACAGCCACCACGCTGGCCGCGCCATGCTGCAGCATGCAATCGGTAAAGCCGCCGGTGGATGTGCCGATATCGGCGCAGTGCGCGCCCGGTGAGGTCGATTTGCCAACGAGTAAGCGCGGCTTCCAGCTTGAATCCGCCCCGGCTGACGTAGCGCTGCTCCTCCCCCAGCACCCGCAGCAGCTGCAGCGTCGTCGACGGAGGCGCCGGGCTTCTCGACTTTCTGTTGGTTGACCAGCACGCGCCCGGCGAGGATCAGCGCCTGCGCCCGTTCCCTGGACGGCGCCAACCCCTGCTCGAGCAGCAACTTATCCAGGCGGTTCCTCATCTACGGTGGGTAAGGTATCGCATTCGATCCGAGCCCTTGTACCTGGGCCGTCCTGCCTGGGTACTTTTGTTTGGCTGTTTCCGTACGGCAACCGTAGAATAGGTGTCGGCTCGATCGATGCCAGACAAAACTCCCAATCCGATTGGCGACCCTGATCGTTCTACTATCAGAGATTCAAGCCCCAGCTGCCAGGATGGCTGACGGACCGACTGCCCCGGTAACAGACGACGGTACTTTGCTGCAGCGCGTCCGCCAAGGCGATCAGACGCGCGATGGCTGAAGTCTTCGATCGCTATGGCAGGGCGGTGTACTCCGTCGCTCTGCGAATTCTGAAGGATACCGGCCACGCGGAAGACGTCATGCAGGAGATCTTCTTCCAGATCTGGCGGAATTCCGATTCGTTTGTGCAAGGGCGTGGATCGCTGGGCGCATGGCTGGTGGTGGTGGCGAGAAACCGGTCGATCGATCTGCTGCGGCGCAGAAAGCCCACAGATTCGGTGGACGATGTGGTTCTGGCCTCCCCCTGCAACCTGGCCTCGGAAGCCGAGCACAACGCGATGATGGAGAAGGTCCAGAAGGTCTTGAAGGGCCTGCCTGCCGAGCAGCAGAAGTCGATGGAGCTGGCATTCTTTGAAGGTTTGAGCCATTCGGAGATCGCGGAGAGAACAGGCGATCCCCTGGGGACGGTAAAGACACGCATTCGGTTGGCGTTGATTACGTTACGAAAGGCATTTCAGGCATGACAGGCAACGGGCACAACACGCAGGAGGAGTTGGCTTCCTATGCGATGCAGGGTCTCCCGGTAGAGGAGTCCGCATCCATCAGGACGCACCTGCAGACCTGTCCCGCTTGCCGCACAGAGCTGGCCAAGTCTGCGGTGATCTTGCGCTGCTGGGGATTGCGGTTCGAGCAGCAGCCGCTGCCCGAAGGCGCGCGGGAACGCTTCCTGCAGAGGATCGCCTCGTCTCCCGCAGTCAAGCCGCAGGAAACGCTGGCCGAGGTCACTCCCATCTCCGTCAAGACCGCGCGTCGTGGACCGGGCTTCTGGGTTCCCTGGGTGGCGGCGGCTGCCATGGCCATCGTCGCCATCGCTCTGGGCGTGCAAAACCGGGCTTTGAATGACGAACTGCAGGGTGAATCCAACCTGGTGAACAACCTGGCGGCGCAAGCGTCGCAGGCGCAACAGGTGCTGGAAGTTTTGACGGCGCCCAGCGCCCAGCGGGTGACGCTTACCGAAGGCAAAGTCCCCGCCCAGCCGACCGCGCGCGCCACTTACCTGCCTGAGCGCGGCGGCCTGATCCTGCTGGCGACGAATCTGAAGCCGCTGCCTGAGGGTAAGACGTACGAGCTTTGGGTGATCCCGGCGAATGGCAAGGCTCCCGTTCCCGCAGGACTCTTTCGCCCCGACGCAGTGGGCACTGCCACCCTGGTGCTGCCGCCGCTTCCCGCAGGCATTCCGGCCAAGGCCTTTGGGGTGACCATCGAGAAAGCCAGCGGCTCCGACTCGCCCACCTCCCCGATCATTCTGTCGGGAGCCACCGCCGGAAGCTGATCGCACTGCGGAGCTTGGGTGCACTCTTTGAAGTCCCTAACTAAGGGCTGCTTGATATCCCAGTTCGCGCCAAGATGGCGAATGCCATGCGGCTACGCTTGAGCTGTGATGGTGGTGACCGCATAACACGCTGGTGCGCCGAAGCCACAGGGTGCTCCGCTGCCGCTGGCGTGGCTGACATTGATGGCATTGGCAACCGTGCCTGTCGTGCTGCTGTTGGCGGCTACCGATTGCGCGCTGGTGTGCACATCCACTCCCGTTCCATCCAACTGAATGGACGCTGCCACCTGGTCGGTGTCGGTGCGAATGACGGTCATGTAGGGCTGGTCGGAAGAGAGAACATAGACCTGGCCGTAGGGAGTGCTGAACGTGGAGGCAATCGAAATGGGATGGCCGGTCACCGGTATCGTGGCTAACACCTGGTAAAGCTGGTGAGGCTCACCACGCTCACCGTGCTGTCCTTCTGATTGGCAACGTAGACCCGGCTTCCGTCGCGCAGAATGGTAAGGGTAGCCGGTCCATTGCCAACGGGAACCGTCACCGCCTGGCCAAACAGCGAAGAGTCATTCCCGAATTGATCGAGGCTGGTATTGATGATGGTGATGGTATTGGAGTCGTAATTGGCGGTAACCAGTTGGGACGCAGGGGCGTAATAGTCGGCAAAAACCGGCCCGGCGTTGAACCCTGCCGCCGGAGTGCCGGCCGGCGGCGGCAGCAGCGATCGTGCCGGTGGCCGGATCGAGATTCGGCAGATTTGGCGTGGTATCGAGCTCATTGAACTGGCTGTTGATGACGGTGACGGTTCCGCTGCCTCGATTGAGAATGAACACCCGGTTGTTGTCAGTCGAACCGATGCCGTAGACGGGGCAAATGCCAACCGGCAGGGTGCGCGAGATGGTCACGGTCGAGATTTCGATCGACTGCACCTGGCCGGGAGTAGTGACCTGCGAAGGAGTCTCGCAATCACCGAAAGCGACCTGGTTGGAGCCGTTGTCCTGGGTGATGGAGTAGACGCGGGCGGCGCTGGAGTTGCCGGCCAGGTTGATCGGGCTGGCGGGGACCGGGAGCTGCTGCGTGAGCTGGTAAACACCGCTCGAATTGTTGGTCAGCACCGCCACCGCCGGAACATTGGGTTCGGTGATGAACAGATTGGTCGCGGTGGAGAGCAGATTTACAGGCTGCGCCGGCTGCAGCAAGGTGCTGCTCTGGATGTTCTTGGTCTGCAGGGTGGTCGAGGGGGTGAAGGTGTTGACCGTGCCGTCTGTATTGGCGGTGGTGGCAGAGCCGGCACTGGAACTGAGGGTGAGCGCCAGCGGGCCATTGCCCAACGAGGCCTGGGTCAGCAGGGTGTCGCCGGAGGCATCGAAAACATTCGCCAGGCCGGCCGCGCCAGCGCCCGTGCTGGTGGTCACCACGGCGTAGCTCTGCGGCTGCGGGGCGGGTCCGGTTACGGCTACGGGCGTGACCACCGGCCGGGGAGTCTCTCCGCATCCGGCCAGCAGTACAGCATGCCCAGCACAACGGGCAGATAGAACAATCGGGCCGGAAGATCCGCAACGACAGTCCAACGAAGCAATTCGTTGGAGAACCCTGAACAAAACTCCGGCAAACGCACACTCCGCCGGCTCCATGACTGGAGCCATGCAACGCTAAGCACCCGTGAATACCTCACTACGTTTCATTTCCTGTTAGAAAGATGATTGTAAATGGGAGCGCGTATCCAGCGATACGCCGGGCCTAAAATGAACAGTGCAGGTTCAAGAACAGCGAGAATGCGGTGGCAGATCGTGGCTGGCGCTGGCATCGCGGTGGTGCTCCGTGGTGGTGCCACTGTGCGCGTGCCGCTGCGCTATGCCATGGCAGCTTGGAACGGCGCTACGCAAACCGGCGCTCGGCATCAGCCTGGTGTTGGCGCTGCTGGTATGGCTGGCCGCGCGCGGCGACGCCCCTGGCCGCGTTGACCGGTGGCGTCTCACCGCGGTGCTTACGCTTGCTCCTCTTCCGCGTTCGGCAGTGTCCTCCTGGTACCACTCCGCGCTGCCGCCTCTGCTGGCGCTCTTTCTGCTCACCTTCGCCGCGACCAGGTTCGGCAGAGGCAAGAAACAGCAGCTGGGCGTGGCCGAAGACAAGCGGGGCCGGAACGCCGCCCAGGTCGCGGCCAATCTGGGAGTCGCCGGGCTGGGAGCGGCCGCCGCGCTCAGCCATCCGTTGCCCGGCACTGGTGCTATGCCGTGGTCGTGGTTGCCGCCCTGGCTGAGGCGACAGCCGATACCCTGGCCAGCGAATTGGGAGAGGTGCTGGGCGGCCAGCCCTTCTGGTGACCACTCGCCGCCGGGTCGCGCCGGGCACCGACGGAGCGATCAGCCTTGCCGGCACCGTGGCGGGAACGAGCGGAGCGGTCCTGGTGGTGCTGGTAGCGGTGCCCACGCTGGGACTGAGCCTCAGCGGTGCGCTATGCGCAGGACTGGGCGCGATCGGCGGCCTATTCGTCGATTCCCTGCTGGGTGCAACGGCTGAGCGGCGCGGCTGGCTCAACAATGACGCGGTGAACTTTCTTTCCACCTTCGCGGCCGCCGTCCTCGCGATCGCAGTCGTGTTCCTTTAGCGCTGAGGAAGCAATGAACAGACCAACCTCGCTTCAGAGACTCTGTCCTGAGAACGATCGCAGTGCCCATTCAAACCGAGTCTCGGCTAGTGGACGGCTGAATCTCGTACCACAGGACTGCGTCCTGGGCTGAATCCAGCCGTCCCTACGGGACTCATTTTGCACAGCGCCAAGTTCATGAGCGGCACACCGTTGCTCTTAGTGCATCTTCAACCGCCAAAGCGTGTAGCTGAACATTTCATGCATCAGCCGCATGGCAGCGTCCCAGAAGCCGAGCGGCCGCGCCTCCGCCCGGGGCGAAGTGAATACGGTCAGCCCCAGGCTGGTGCAAAGAGCATGGATGCGAAACAGATGGGTTCCATCGGAGACCGCAAGGATGCGGTTCAGGTGATTCTCGCGGGCAATGGCGGCCAGGCGGGCTGCGGATTCTTCTGTGTTCGTGCTTTGCGTCTCAGCAATGATCTGGTTCTCCGGGACCCATGGGCCAGAAGGTAGTCATGGCCGACGCCGCCTTCGGAATCTCGCTGGCCGCCCGCCACCGCCCAGGGTGATCACCAGCGGAGCGAGGTGTTCGCGATAGAGAGCAAGAGCATGATCGAGACGGGCGCGCAGCACCGGCGAAGGGCGGCCATCGTATTCCGCTGCGCCAAAGACCGCGATGGCGTCGGCGGGACGCGCCTCATCATGGGTGGCGTAGAAATGAATCTGCCCGTATAGCCAGACAAACCAACCCACGATGGCGATCAAGCACCGCAGCAGCAACATGCGAAGCACGCGCCGGCCTGCGTGCAGCGATGCATCCGGTAGATGGCCGGCTGGCCGCACATGCCGGTCAGATCAGTGTCGGGAACCATCATCGGATCTCTGCTCAGCGCTGGAGGGTTAAGGCAATCTCGTGGGTAGGAATGGCTCCTTCCCGAAGAATCTCCCACGGACCATCGCTGGAGAGATCGACGATGGTGGTAGCAACGCTGCGGCCTGTGGGACCGCCATCCACGATCAGCGGAATGCGGTCCCCGATCTGATCGCGCACGCAAGCGGCGTAATTGCATTCGGGCAAGCCCTGCAGGTTAGCCGAGGTGGCGGTGATGGGCAAGCCCAGCTCTTCGACGATGGCCCGGGGAATCACGCGTCGGGCACGCGCAGGGCCACGTTGCCGGTATTCGCAGTGGAACGCAGGGGCAGACGCGAACCGGCGCGGACAATCAAGGTAAGCGGGCCAGGCCAGAAGCGCTCCGCCAGCAGGTCGAACCGGGCGTCGATTTCGCGCGCCAGCCCGTAGGCCTGGGCGGCGTTCGCGATCAGCAGCGACAGCGGCTTGTGCTTGAGCCGGGTCTTGATCTCGTAAATGCGTCTCCACCGCCCGAAGATTGACCGGGTCGACCGCCAAACCGTAAAAGGTATCGGTGGGAATGCCTACCACCTTGCCGCTTCGCAGGCAGGAGACGATGTATTCGATCCGATCCTGCTCCGGTTCGTCCGGATGCACGCGCAGAATTTCTGCCAACAAGATAGCTCCACCCTAGGACAGATTTGGTGCAATGTCATCGAGAGTACCAGACCGGCTCAGGTGGCAGTCATCCCCGACGACCCGGCCAGCCGGGAACCATTGCGGAAGGGCTCGCCAAGCCGACCGGTTGACCCGTTTCCCTCGACAGAAATCCGGGTGCTCCATGCGAGTCTACCCCGGAATCGGTTCCGCATACGACTATGACAGTTACCAGGATTCGCGCGCCCGGTCCGCGTCTCGGGCACGCTGCGGGTACAATCGCGGTGAGTTCACGAACCATGAAATCTCTTGCAGAACGTGGCCCGCGGAAGGATTGAAAGCCGGCAGAATGCCCGGATCAAAGAATTGCGCGCGGGTCTGGCGCGGGGGCCAGGACGGCGCACAACCATATCGCCATCGAAGGTCTGCACCTGGTGCAGGAAGCGGTAAAGAGCGGCCTGACGCTGCACACGGTGTTTGTGCGCAGCGGCAACGAAGGGCTGCTGGAGCACCTTGCGGTGGGCGGTGCGGAAGTGTTGATCGTGACCGACGAGGTCTTCTTGAGCGCCACCATGACAGAGCATCCGCAGGGAATCGCGGCCCTGGTGGAGGCGCCTCAATTCACCGTGCAAGCGATGTTCCGACGGCGTCCCCCTGGTGGTGATCGCAGCCGGGCTGCAGGACCCGGGAAATCTGGGCACCCTGGTGCGTTCGGCGGAAGCCTTCGGCGCCACCGGGATGATCCTGCTTCCCGGCACTGTGAGCCTGTGGAATGCCAAGACGCTTGCGCGCGTCCTCGGGATCCGCCTTCCGCCTGCCGGTGCTCGCCCTGGACCGCGGACGATGCGTTTGCCGCTCTGCGCGCTCAGGGCGTGCGGATATTCGCGGCCGTGGCGCGGGATGGCGCCGGCGAAGCCGATCTGCGCGGGCCCAGTGCCCTGCTGGTAGGCAATGAGGGCGCCGGACTGCCCGATGCCTGGATCGCGCAGGGCGGACGCGCGGGTGACGATTCCCTATCCCGGCGCGGTGGAAAGCCTGAATGCGGCCATCGCGGGCAGCGTGTTGCTCTACGAAGCCATGCGGCAGCGGCTGACAGCGCGCGAACAATAGACCAGGGTGCATGCATGAGCCTCTTTAGCCAGATTCCCGACGAAGGCGCGCTCAAGGCTGGCGGCGCCAGGACCGCTCCGCTCGCCGAACGGATGCGTCCCCGGACGTTGGAGGAATACGTCGGCCAGGAGCACCTGCTCGGGCCCGGCAAACCCTTGCGGGTGGAGATCGAGCGCGACGACGCGGCGTCCATGATCCTGTGGGGCCCTCCCGGAGTGGGCAAGACCACGCTGGCCAAGATCATCGCCGAGACCACGCAGGCCAGCTTCATCGAATTCTCCGCGGTGCTGGGCGGCATCAAGGAAATCAAGCAGGTGATGGTGGACGCGGAGAAAGCTGCCGGCTTCGGATCGCGGACGATTCTCTTCATCGATGAGATCCACCGCTTCAACAAGGCCCAGCAGGACGCGTTCCTGCCCTATGTCGAGCGGGGCACCATCCGCCTGATCGGGGCAACCACGGAGAACCCCTCCTTTGAAGTGATCGCCGCGCTGCTCTCCCGCTGCCGCGTCTACCGGCTGACGCCGCTGAGCGACGAGCAACTGATACAGTTGCTTAAGCGGGCGCTGAGCGACAAAGAGCGCGGTCTGGGCGCGCTCAAGGTCACCGCGGACGAAGAGGCCCTGGAGATGATCGCCAGCTATGCCAATGGGGATGCGCGCTATGCGTACAACGCCCTGGAGACAGCGGCCAAGCTGGCGGCACGGCGGCGGACTCATCACCCGGGAGATCGTCGCGCAATGCCCTGCAGCAACGGGTACTGCTCTACGACAAGCAGGGCGAAGAGCACTACAACCTGATCTCCGCGCTGCACAAGAGCATACGCAACAGCGATGCCGACGCTTCGCTCTACTGGCTGGGGCGCATGCTGCGCGCCGGAGAAGACCCCATGTATGTTGCCCGGCGGCTGGTGCGGATGGCGGTGGAAGACATTGGCCTGGCCGCCCCGGAGGCACTGCGTATGGCCCTGGCGGCGCGCGACGCGATGGATTTTCTGGGCTCGCCGGAAGGCGATCTGGCGCTGGCCCAGGCTGCGGTCTACCTGGCGCTGGCGCCCAAGTCGAATGCGCTCTACACCGCCTACGGGGAGATAACGGCGGAGATCGAAGCCCATCGCGCGGAGCCCGTGCCGCTCCATTTGAGGAACGCGCCCACACCGCTGATGAAGCAATTCGGATATGGCGAAGGCTATCAGTATGCGCATGATGTTGAAGGGCGGCGTAGCCGATATGGAATGCCTGCCGGAGAATCTGCGCGGCCGCGAGTTCTACCATCCGACGCCAGCAGGGCCGGGAAAAGTTGATGGCCCAGCGGATGGAAGAAATACGCAGCATCCGAGCCGCAAAGCAAGCTGGCAGAAAGCCGGAAGCTTGAGGCTGCAAGGGTGCGGGCTTCAGCCCGTACATAACCCTTGCAATCTCAAGAGGGCTTTAGTCCCTGAGGCAATGTCTCTCTTCTCACCAAGTCCTATCGTCTCCTAACCTGGGCCACGATTTCACCAAAGGCGTCGCACGCCATAGCTATCGAACGATGCTTCATTACTAATGATTGGTATATTCTCTGCCTGGGCCTGAGCAATGAGCATGCGGTCAAATGGGTCCTTGTGAGGACCAGGCAAAAGTCCGGCGCGAATACCATGCTCTCCAGAAATGGCCAATAGTTGAAAACCTTCGCGTTCCATTAGGCCAGAGAAATCCGCCGCCAGATCAGTAGCCGTCGGTAGTTTTCCCAGTCTGACCTTGATAGCGATTTCCCAAGCCGAAGCAGCACTCACGATCAGTGTGTTTTTGGTTTCCGCGATGATCTTTCGAGCGGCTCGCGTGAGTGCTGGATCATCGGAGAGCCAGCAGAGCAAAGCATGGGTATCGAGTAGCGCGCGCAAGTAGACTACTCCCAGCTCGATAGTTCGCTCATCGAAAGGGGTTCAAAAAACTCGGGCCCAACACGCAACGTGGCTTTCAACGATCCCGGCTGGCGTTTACCCCTTATCTCGCCGACCGGAACGAGCCGGGCTACGGGTTTTGACCCGCGCGCAATGATCACCTCCTCCCCCTCGGACGCCTTTGCAATCAGCCGAGAGAGGTTTGTTTTGGCTTGGTGGATGGTGACAACGCTCATTGCAGCTCCTTAGCTAAGCCATGTTAGCTCACCAAAGAGCTCCTGTGCAACTGCCTTGAGGGTCTGACCTGCGGTAGGATGCGCCGAAGTAGGGGCGCGCGTAGTCAGGCAGGCTCACTTGAGCTGGGAGGTGGGTCCGTTGGCGACAGAAGCGACCGAGACTGCGTCCTGGCCAAAGAAGCTCATCCTGATTTGCGTCTCCACTTCCACCGGCCTGCCAAGCACTTGATAGGAACTGTAGTGCCATTGGCGGACCGCGCGTATTCCGGCTGCTGCCAATTTGGGGCTGCCACTTAATACGGTCACTTCCTTGACCGAGCCGTCTGCGGCAATCAGTGCTTTCAGTTGCAACTCTCCGACCAGATCGCGTCCAACCTCAGGATGAGCAAAATGACCCTGCGGGAGTTCCGAGACAAACAGCCGTTCTGGAGTAGCGTGGAGCCGGCTCAGGAATCGTATCAGCAACCGTATCAAAAGCCGGAACCGGGGAGCGGCTGCCGCTCCTGGCGCTTATAGATTGGCCCAATCCGCCTGCCAGTGGCGCAGGCTCTTGCTGAGCCAGCGTGGGCTCAGGCGGCGGAGGTGCGGCCCGGCGCTTTGGTTTTTCCGCATTCGCTAAGGAAGCGGTTGCCGCTGGATGGAGATCGGGTGGTTTGATCTCGTTCGCAGCATGCTTGATGGGCGTTGCTGGCGCTCGATGATTCCTCATCTGCCCTGTAATTGAAAACAGAGGGGTTGCGTAGACCGATGCCAGTATCACTGTGATACAAACGGCGGCCAGTGCGCCCAAAGCTCCCCATTGCCGCAAGCGAACGTCCCACGCCTTTGGGCCGCCGGAAGCCTCCCTTGTCTCTCTTTGCCGCACGCCCACTGACAAATCCGGACTTGGCAACTCCGGAATCCCAGCCTTTGCCAGGAATGTTTGCGTCCCTGCCGGTTCCGTTCTCAGCGTGGCCACCCGATGGGCAGACGCCGGCGGCTTTGAACGCACCTTCTCGACCACTCCAAAGACAGTTTTTCTTGCCACCGGGAGAGGGGGTGTTACCACGGCCGACTGGGATAGCTTCTCAATCAGACGCCGATCGCGGCGGCTCAGAACCTGGGGAGGAAGGACATGAAAGTGGCGGAATGTCCACTGAAGGCGAACGCGTTGCCAGCGTGACGGGCAAACGTATACGGCTCCGGCCTCGGTGCGCAATTCCAGAAGTTGCGGGCCCGTCTCTTCGGAATTCCTCAACCGGTCGCTGACGGATGAAGCCGATTGCGGCTCTTCTGGGGATTGGAGGAGCGACCCGGTCTTCGTCATCATGGCCTCCGCTTTTTGAGATCACACAGGGGCCCGTCTGACGCTTCTTCTTCACTATTATCTTACGACGGCATTGAAACTGAAACGGTTGCCAGGCCGGTCCGGCGACCACACCGGTTCCATTTGGGGACGAAAACGGGCACAGGATCAAGCAGATGCCCCCAGGAACAAGCCTCCCCCAATTGCATACGCAGACCGGTATGCTGTAAGGCTATGAACTGGTTACCTTCGCTTCGCGCCTTAATGATTTTTGGCGTCCTTATGGTTCTTTCTGCAGTTGCCTACTGGGCCTGCGGCGGCCATGGGAGATAACCGTGAATGATGTCGTGCTCCAGGTTGGCGGCTACTTAAAGCTTGGTTTCGGTGGGGCGCACACGGACTCAAACCAGCGGCTGATGTACACCTGAGCGTGAGCTTCACCGCAGAAATGGCGGGCTTCCGCCGCGTTGGCCGCTTCGGAGTTCCATCGGTGCACCGTAAGTTCCGAATCTCCACATCGAATCACGAACCAGCGGGTGGGGTTACTGGTCACGAGTCCACAGACTTCACATCTGAATTCCTGTATCGTTGCCATGCATTCGTTTCCTCATGGTGGATTCGCCACCACAATTGGAACACACCGCTGGATACGGTCAGTTCACGGCAATGGTCACCGTCTGCGGAGTGGATGGCACGGCGTGATGGGTTATGTCGTGGAAGCCGGCGCGGGTGCACATTGACTGGATTTCGCGTTGCGAGAACGCGTCGCCCGACGCGGTGGTTGTGAGCATGGTCATGGCGAACATACCGGCGCCCGCGGGCGTGATGCGATCGTCGTTGACGGCCATTTCCACGATCGCCATTTTCCCCCGGGGTTTCATGGCGGCCCGAACTTTCTCGAACAGGCCAATATTTGTGGGGATGTCGAAATGGTGGATGAAGTTGGTGACCAGCACCACATCATAGCCGGATCCGAAATCGGCGGCGAAGGCGCTGCCTTCGATTGGATGCCAGCGATCCGCGACCCCGAACTTGACCGCGTTCTCATGGGCGACCGCTAGGACATTTTTCCAATCCAGGGCGTGGATTTCGGCTGCCGGATTGTGTTGCGCGATGGTGAGGCCGAACATTCCGTGACCGGCGGCGATATCGAGGACCTGCAGTGGGCCGGAGCCGGCGGTGAGCCGGGCGATCAGCCCCGGCAGATGGCGCCGTCAGCGGCGCCATCCCGCGGGCGAAATTCACCCAGACCGGGTTGTCCTCGCTGACCGAGCCCTCGGCGGGCAGGATAGTTCCCCCCTTGCGTACAGCATCGGTCACGTTTGCCAAGCCCTTCTCCAGGAACGGGTGGAAGAGGAATGACGTCATACCGCCCATGTAAGCCGGTGAGCCTTCGACCAGGAAGAGTTCCGAATCCCGGCTCAACGCGTAGCCGGATTCGTCTTTGGTGAGGAATCCGATGATGGTGAGAAAGTCGCACAGGATGCGGAGGCCCTTGGCGGAGGCGGCGCACACGGGCGCAAGAGCCTCAGGCGTGCGTGCGCCGGCAGGCGATGGCCGTGAAGAGTTTCAGTTCAATGCCGGCGCGCAGCGCGCTGGTCTGCTGGTGTGCCTGCAGCGTTTCGAAAACGAGCATCGGAGAGGGCGGTTGGGTAGGCATCGGCGAATTCTACACGTTTTGATGGAAGGGTTTGTCATTTCTGAAGCGCCGCCCTCCCGGCCGAACCCCCGATTTCCTACCACGCGGCGCCACCAATGACCACGTATGCGGCTTTCGTTGAAGAAAGCCGCATGAAGTTCGCGGATCCCACCAAACTCGACAGGAAGTCTGGGGGAAGTGGGCAACCTCCCCACTCAAGCCAAAACAAGGCTTGAATGGGCCACCCGTCCGCTATCCCCGCATCTCGTGCTCGTGTTAGGTTGCTTTCATGCCCAGACAAGTTCCCTATCATCTCCCGAAGCTGAGAGTATTGCGAGGATGACCAACCGTCGAGACTTTCTGAACCTCATGGGTCTGGGCATCGCCGGCATGGCCGGCCGCTCCTGGCTCTCCGCCGCTCGCGCAGAACGCAGACGTCAACGGACGCCGATCTTGTCGTCTTCAACGCCAAGGTGTACACCGTCGACGCGCGCATGCCCCAAGCCGAGGCCTTCGCCGTCAAAGGCGGACGCTTCCTCGCGGTCGGCAGCACCGCCGACATCAAGGGCCTCATCGGCAAGAAGACACAGACCTACGACGCCAGGCAAATGACCGTGGTTCCCGGCTTCATCGACACCCACAACCACGGCGGCGGCGAAGGCCTGCTCTACGACGTGCTGGTCGGCAATCCCTACGAGGTGGAGTTCGTCACCATCGACAGCATTGTCGAAAAGCTGCGCGTGCGCGCCCAGGCCACTCCGCCCGGCAACTGGGTCGAGGGCTTTTTCCACGACGACACCAAGATCAAAGACAAGCGCCCGCTGAATGCCCAGGACCTCGATCGGGTCTCGACCGAGCACCCGGTCTGCGTGCATCATCGCGGCGGCCACACCGGCTTCTACAACAGCAAGGCCTTCCAGATGGCGGGCATCACCAAAGACACGCCCAACCCCTACGGCGGAACCTACGACAGAAATGAAAAGGGCGAGCTCAACGGCCGCGTCACCGATCTCGCCATGGAAACCATCGATAAGGCCGGGGCAGCGCGTGACCTACTCTGCGGAAGTGAAGCAGAAGCGCGTCCTCGACGGCGTCGCGTTCATGTCGCAGAAGTTCGTCCAGTACGGGCTGACCACCGTCCATCATGACGAAGACGGCGTGCTCCCGGCCATGCAGGAGCAGCGCATCCGCGGCGGACTGCTCCACCGCGTCAGCTATGAGCCCGACGGCGAACTGCTTGAGGCCATGATCCACAACGGCATCGAAACCGGCTTCGGCGACGAGTACATCAGCTTCGGCGCCACCGCCGAGCACACCGTCGACGGCTCCTTTTCCGAACGCACCATGGCCATCAGCACGCCCTATAAAGACATCTCTCCGCCCTACCATGGCAACCTCACCGAGACGCAGGAGGACCTGAACGCCTGGGTGGAGCGCGTACACCGCGCCAACATCCGTCTCAACTGTCATGCCAATGGGGATGTGGCCATTGACCGCGTCCTCACGGCCTACGAGCGGGCGCTCAAGCTTTATCCACGCGCCGGCGCCCGACCCAAGATTACTCACTGCAGCCTGGTGAATGACAGCCTGGTGGCGCGCATGAAGGCCATGGATGTGGTCCCCGCTGAGTTCAGCACCTATGCCTATTACAATGCCGACAAGTTTCACTTCTACGGCGAAGACGTGATGCAGCACATGACGGCATTCCGCACTTTGATCGACGCCGGGATCACGCCTGCGGCCGGTTCGGACTTCAGCCCGGGCCCGTTTGCCCCGCTGATGGCCATGCAAGGCATGGTCACGCGCACCGGCTGGAACGGCGAGACCTGGGGAGCCAACCAGAAGATCTCCATCGATGAGGCGCTACGGGTCAACACCATCAACGGCGCCTACAACGCGCGCGAGGAGACGATCAAAGGATCGATCACCGCGGGCAAGCTCGCGGACTTTGTCGTGCTGGCCGATGACTTCCACACCGTCGACCAGGACAAGATCAAGGACATCCAGATCGTCCGCACGGTAGTAGGCGGCAAGACGGTTTACCAGGCATAACCTTCCCCCGGCAGACCAACTCGGGTGCCCCATTCAAGCCTGTTTTTGGCTTGAGTGGGCTAGGATGCTCCCTTCAAGCATTTGACGAGTTCGCGCTTTCTTGCAGCCCACTCGGATTCAATCACCACGCGTCCTTCCTTCCCCGTGCGTATTGGCAAAAACTACTCCACTCCCAGTCCTCAGGACGCCCACACAAGCCACGCTTCACGGGATTGCGATGAATATAGCGAAGCTTTTCCGCGAACTGCCGCTGATTCCGAATATTGAAATCGTAATAGCGCTTTTGCCAGAAATGCTCCGCCTCACCGATCAATCGCCGCGACACACCTTGCTTTAGCGATTTGAGCGCATCGGCTAGCGAACCACGCCGTGGTTCTCCCGTCAGCAAATGGACGTGCTCCGGCATCACCACATACCCATAGACACAGAGATCGAAGCTATCTCTGATGCGCTCCAGCGCAGCCTCGAACGTCTGCCTGCTTGTGTTCGCCGTGAACAATGGACGGCGATGGTAGCAAGAGAACGTAACGAAGTGGCTCTGTTCGGATTGCTGAAATCGTTTCAGACCCCAAGGCACCAGGTCAGCCTACGCCCGGCGACCTCCCCACTCAAGCCAAAACAAGGCTTGAATGGGCCACCCGACTATGCCCGGCAACCTCCCCACTCAAGCCAAAACAAGGCTTGAATGGGCCACCCGACTATGCCCGGCGACCTCCCCACTCCAGCCAAAACAAGGCTTGAATGGGCCACCCGACTATGCCCGGCAATCTCCCCACTCAAGCCAAAACAAGGCTTGAATGGGCCACCCGACTATGCCCGGCAACCTCCCCACTCAAGCCAAAACAAGGCTTGAATGGGCCGCCCGACTATGCCCGGCAACCTCCCCACTCAAGCCAAAACAAGGCTTGAATGGGCCACCCGACTATGCCCGGCAACCTCCCCACTCAAGCCAAAACAAGGCTTGAATGGGCCACCCGAGGGGAACGAGAAGCGGGCGGAGTGGCTATGTAAAGTTCCGATGAAGTGGATATTGTCGCCAGACCGGTTTCAATATTAACTTCGTGCAGCCATAGTGGCGCCAAAGGACAAGCCATGCGAACTGCAGCTCTTTTTGTCTTGTTATTGTTGTTGGCCTTTATCCCTCCGCCCGGCGGCTCGCAGAATCAGGCGCAAAGCAAGAGCAATGTCGTCTACGTCTGTGCCTGCCTGAAAACAAAGTCCTGTTCCTGCATGACCGAAGCCAAGACCGAGGGGCCCTGCGCCTGCGGGACGGAAGGTGGGCCACCGCTGAAGGCAGTGCCGCGAGATAGCGCCTGGGCGAAAGACAACCGCGAAGCGCTGGCGAAGTAATATCCACGAGATTCGTCGATGGTAAATCGCAGAGGCTTAAAAAGACGGGCGCAGCCCCTTCCAACGCTGCTGCTACGCGGACAAAAAGACTGTTGCTGAGAGCAAGAATCCTCGTGCATGAAGTGAAAGCATTGGAAAAAATCGTATTCGTCCCATGTACGCTGGTGCGAACATGGGGCACCCGTCCAGAACCTTAGACTGTAGTTAGGAATCGAAATCCGCCAGGTTCCTTCTCAAAGCCGATTTGGACGAAAGCGGTCTACAGCGCCGCATACTCCTTCTTCGCCTGGGCCATCACCGCTAATCCGGGATCGGCGTTCTTCCACTCCGCAAAGAAGCGCTCGTACGCTGCCTTCGCGTCTGCCTTGTCTCCGGCCATGGCGTACGCTCGTCCCAGGCCCAGCAGCCCCAGCGCATAGCTATTCAGGGGAAACGGAATGTTGCTTGCGTTGGTAAAGCTGGCGCCCTTATGTTTGGTCGCGATCTTGAAGGCGGCAATGGCATTGCTCGCATCGTGCGATTGCAGATAGGCCAGCCCGCGCAGATAGGGTCCCGGCGAGGCCTGGTCGAAAGCCTGGCCCTTGGCCAGCAGATCCAGCGCTTTCCGCGCTTCTCCTGCCTGCAGTGCTATATACGCCCGCGCCTGGGGCACGCATACCTGTTGCACCAGCGTGTCGTCGGGATACTTCTTCTCCAGCACCTCCAGCGCGGGCAACGCCAGCTTTCCCTCTCCGCAGAACGCCTGCGTTGCGGCCGCGGCAATCTGCGTCGCCTTGCTCTTGTCCACGCGCCAGCGCCTGCTTCACCGCAGCCTGCGGGTTCTGGCACTGCTCCGCCGGCCAGCCAATATAAGCCGCGTTGAGCAAAAACAGTGCCTGCGCGTCCGGCGCCTTGGCGTCCCCTGCCTGACCGGCGGCCTGCTGCAGCGTCGCCGCTGCCGCCTGGAACTGTCCCCACTGCGCCTGGATGTTTCCCCATCTTCCCGTCAACTGGAACTGATCCGGGCGTCCGGTTCCCTCCGCCAGAATTCTTTGTATGGCCGCCATATCTCCGGTGGCCCCATACAGCGACATATCGTCGCCCAGCAGGTCGGTGCCGCTTATGCCCTCCTGGCTTGCCTGCGCGATATAGTTGCGCGCTTTATCGAACTGGTCCATCGACGTATAGACCAATACCAGGTTGGTCAGCGCGAGCGCTTCATCGGGCTGCATAGCCAGCGCCTTCAGCAGAACTTGCTCCGCCTTTTCCTGCGCTTCTCCCGCATAGATATCTCCCAGGTTGACATAGTTGTCTATCTCCAGCGGATACTCCTGCACCCCCACCTGCAGCGTCTCGACGGCCTTGTCCATGTCGCCCACACCTTGGCGTAGTAGTGGCCCTCAATGTAGAGCCGCTCCCGCTCGCTCACGTCCCCGCTCAACTCGTGCGCCCTGGTGAAATACTCGATGGCTTTACCGTTCTGCCCGCTATTCGAATAGATCACACCCAGGCGCGACCACGCCATCGCCAGCTTGGGGTCCAGCGCCAGGGCCCGCTTGTAATGGTCCTCAGCCTCGGGCATGTCGCTGTCCCTGGCATGCGCTTCATCCCCCAGCGCGTAGGCACGAAAGGCCTCCAGCGAAGGCGTTGTTGCCTGGCCAAACGGCGTATTCAGCTTCTGAATGCTGTCGAGACTCTCCCCCAGCTTTGCCCGCATCTGGGCCGCAGCCCCGTTCAGTGCGTCCAGCACCTTCTCCTCGCCGGACGCCTGGGTCTGCACGCTGGCAATCTGGTCTCCTGTGGCCGTTTTCAGCGCGGACAGAGTGATGATGTAAGCGCCCCCCAGCTTGGCAATCGTCCCGGTGAGGATGGCCTTGATGCCCTCGCGCTCCCCAATCTCCCGCGCAATCGCCGGCGTGATCGCATCATCCGGCTTCTTACCGAGATACTGCAGGCTCTGCCGCAGGTGCTGCGAGCTCACAATATCCAGTACCGGAGACTGCCCCAGCTGTACCACCAGCGCCTGGTTCAGGGTGGTCTCAAAGACCGGGTCGCCGGTCTGGTTCACAAAGTCCGCCACAATGATGGCATTCTTCGCCGCCGCCGGGGACGGTGCGGTTGCAGGAGCGGTTGCGGTTCCCGGTGTAACTGCGGCCCGATGCTTCCACCAGGCGAATGCTCCAGCCAGCAGCAAGATCACCGCGGCGGCCAGCAGCAGCGGCAGGCGGCGGCCGCGGGCTTTTTCCGCGCTGGGCAGATCCTGCACTGCAGGATGCACCTCCACTCAGCTACTGTCCCGCTGGACGCGGGGAGCCTGGGCATCAAGCCTCTCCAGGTCCTGCAGCACCTCTTCTGCCGTTTGGTACCTCTGCTCCTTGTCCTTAGCCAGCAGCCTGGCGACAATGCCATCCAGCTGCGGCGGCATCGCCCGGTTCACCGTGCTCACCGGCGCCGGCTCTTTGGGCAGCAGCGGGCTGAAACGGCTTGCTGCCGGTGGCCATCTCATAGATCACCACTCCCAGAGAGAACAGATCCGTTCGCGCGTCCAGCGGCTCGCGCCTAGCCTGCTCGGGCGACATGTACGCCGCCGTCCCCAGCGTCACGCCCGCAACGGTCAGGTCGGCAGGCGCCGCGCCGGTTCCGGGCGATGGGGCCAGGCCGGCAAAGGCCGCCGCCTCGGTCGACTCCTGCAAATCGCCGCCCTGCTTCTTGGCCAGCCCGAAATCGAGAACCTTGATCTGCTTCAGCCCCCGGGCGCCCTCGCTCACAAACATGTTCGCCGGCTTGATGTCCCGGTGAATGATGCCCTGGGCATGCGCCGCCGCCAGCGCTGCCGCCGCTTGCCGGCTATACGTAACTACTTCAGTTACAGAGAGCGGGCCGCGCCACAATGCCTCCTTGAGCGTCTCGCCGCGCAGCAGCTCCATCACCAGGTAGGGGCCGCCGGCGTGCTCGCCAATGTCATAGATGGTGCAGATATTGGGGTGGTTCAGAGCGCTGGCCGATTGCGCCTCGCGCAGAAAGCGCCGGTGGGAGAGGGTTCCGAGAGCCGTGGCCGTCCCGATCGGCCCCGCTGTTCCCGCCGGCACGTGCTCCCGCTGCCAAAGACCTCGGCCAGGTAGCGGTCGGATACCAGCTTGATCGCCACCTCGCGCCCCAGGCGCGTGTCCTGCGCCCGGTAGACATCGCCCATGCCCCCGGAGCCAATCGGTTCCAGGATCCGGTAGGGTCCGAACTGTGTGCCGTGCGAGATCGTCATGCGCCCCCGGCAGAAAACGACAGCGGAGATTGCGGTTGCCCGCAGTTTATCAGCGTCCGCCGCCTCCCGCAGAGAGCGACGGGATTTCAATATATTTGCAGGGTTGAGCACCAGTTGATTCCCGAGTTTTGACAAGTCTGAGGCTGCTACAGCCCCGCATACTCCTTCTTCGCCTGGGCCATCACCGCCAATCCGGGATCAGCGTTCTTCCACTCCGCAAAGAAGCGCTCATACGCCGCCTTCGCGTCCGCCTTGTCTCCGGCCATCGCGTACGCCCGTCCCAGTCCCAGCAGCCCCAGCGCATAGCTATTCATGGGAAACGGAATGCTGGTTTCGGCGGTATAGCTGGCGCCCTTGTATTTGGTCGCGATCTTGAAGGCCGCAGTGGCTTTCCCTGCGATCGTGCAATTGCAGATAAGCCAGCCCGCGCAGATAAGATCCCGGCGATACCAGGTCAAAGGCCTGGCTCTTCGCCAGCAGATCCAGCGCCTTCTGCGCGTCTCCGGCCTGCAGCGCCACATACGCCCGCCCCTGGGGCACAAATACCTGCTGCACCAGCGTGTCGTCGGGATACTTCTTCTCCAGCACATCCAACGCCGGCAGCGCCAGCTTTCCCTCTCCGCAGAACGCCTGCGTCGCGGCCACGGCAATCTGCGTCGGCTTGCTCTTGTCCACCGCCAGCGCCTGCCTCACCGCGGCCTCCGGGTTCTGGCACTCCCCCACCGGCCAGCCAACAAAAGCCGCGTTCAGCAAGAACCCTGCCTGCGCGTCTGGCGCCTTCGCCTCCCCGGCCTGCCCGGCGGCCTGCTGCAGCGTTGCCCCAGCCGCCCGGAACTGTCCCCACTCTGCCTGGACATTTCCCAACAGTCCCGTCAACAGGAACTCATCCGGGCGTCCAGCTCCCTCCGCCAGAATTCTTTGTATGCCCGCCGTATCTCCGGTCACCCCATCCAGCGACAATCTCGTAGGCCAACATATCCGTGCCGTTTATGCCCAGCTGGTTTGCCTTGGCCACATACTTTCGCGCTTCATCGTACTGGTCCATCACCGTATAGCCCGCAATCACATCGGACAGCCCCGCCGATTCGTCCGGCTGCAGGTCCAGTCCCTTCAGCAGAACTGTCCTGCGCTTTCTCCGGCTTGCCCTTCTGAGCTATAGATAGCGCCCAGGTTGATGTAATTGTCGATCTGCAGCGGATATTCCTGCACCGCCACCTGCAGCGTCTCGATGGCCTTGTCCAGGTCTCCTGTCACCTCGGCGTAATAGTGGCCCTCAATGTAGAGCCGCTCCCGCTCGCTCACGTCCCCGCTCAGCTCGTGCGCCCGGGTGAAATACTCCATCGCTTTGCCGTTCTCCCCGCTGTTCCGATAGATCACGCCCAGCCGCGCCCACGCCATGGCCAGCTTCGGGTCCAGCGCCAGCGCCCGCCTGTAGTGATCCTCGGCCTCGGGAATGTCGTTGCCCCTGGAATGCGCTTCATCGCCCAGCGCATAAGCGCGAAACGCCTCCAGCGACGGCGTCGTCGCCTGCCCAAACGGCGTATTCAGCTTCTGAATGCTGGCCAGGCTCTCCCCCAGCTTGGCCCGCATCTGGGCTGCGGCCTGGTTCAGTGCGTCGAGCACCTTCTCCTTGCTCGCCGCCTGTGTCTGCACGCTGGCGATCTGGTCTCCGGTGGCTGTGTTCTGCGCCGACAGGGTGATGATGTAATCGCTCCCCAGGTTGGCAATCGTCCCCGTAAGGATGGCCTTGATGCCCTCGCGCTCCCCAATCTCCCGCGCAATCGCCGGCGTGATGGCGTCATCCGCCTTCTTACCCAGATACTGCAGGCTCTGCCGCAGGTGCTGCGAGCTCACAATGTCCAGCACCGGAGACTGGCCCAGCTGCACCCCCAGCGCCTGGTTCAGCGTGGTCTCAAACACCGGGTCTCCCGTCTGGTTCACAAAGTCCGCCACAATGATGGCGTTCTTCGCCGCCACCGTTCCGGGTGCCCCACCGGTCGCCGTTCCTGAGCTAGTTGCAGCCCGGTACTTCCACCACCCGAATGCTCGCGGCCAGCAGCAGCACGATCACCGCCGCGGCCACCGGCATCGGCATCCGGCGGCCCCGCGCTTTTTCCGCGCTCCGCAAATCCTGCGCCGCAGGAGGCGCATCGGCGCGGCGCATGGGTTCCACTCGCCGCCGCCGTCACCGTCCCGCTGGACCCATGGGAAGCCTGGGCATCGACCGCTTCCAGGTCCTGCAACACCTCCTCCGCGGTTTGATACCGCTGCTCCTTCTCCTTGGCCAGCAGCTTGGCAACAATCCCATCCAGCTCCGCCGGCATCGCCGGGTTCACCGTGCTCAGCGGCGCCGGATCCCTGGTCAGCAGCGAGACGAACAGCTCCGCCGTGCTCTGCCCCGCAAACGGCTTGGCGCCGGTTGCCATCTCATAGATCACCACTCCCAGGGAGAACAGGTCTGTCCGCGCGTCCAGCGGCTCGCCCTTTGCCTGCTCGGGCGACATATACGCCACCGTCCCCAGGGTCGAGCCCGGGCTGGTCAGGTCGGGGTTGACCTGGGCCGGGCCGGTTCCGGCCGATGTGGCCTCCCCGCCAAAGGTCGACGCCTGGCTGGACTCCTGCAGATCGCCCCCCTGCTGCTTGGCCAGCCCGAAATCGAGGATCTTGATCTGCTTCAGCCCCCGCGCCCCCTGGTGCACGTAGATATTCGCCGGCTTGATATCCCGGTGGACGATGCCCTGGGCATGCGCCGCCGCCAGCGCTGCCGCGGCTTGCCGGCTATACGTAACTACTTCCGTTGCAGACAGCGGTCCGCGCCGCAACCTTTCCCTGAGCGTTTCCCCGCGCAGCAGCTCCATGACCAGGTAGGGCCGGCCGCCCTGCTCGCCGATGTCATGGATGGTGCAGATATTGGGGTGGTTCAGAACGCTGGCCGATTGCGCCTCACGCAGAAACCGCCGGTGCGAGAGGGTTCCGGGAGCCGTGACCGTCCCGCCTCCCGGCGCGCCTGTTCCCGGCGCCGTGCTCCCGCTGCCGAAGGCCTCCGCCAGGTAGCGGTCGGAGACCAGCTTGATCGCCACCTCGCGCCCCAGCCGCGTGTCCTGCGCCCGGTAGACGTCGCCCATGCCCCCGGAGCCGATCTGTTCCAGGATCCGGTATGGCCCGAACTGTGTGCCTTGCGATATCGTCATGCGCCCCAGGGGAGAAACGACAGCAGGAGATAAACTGGTGCCCGCAGTGTATCAGCGTCCGCCGCCTCCCGCCACGCTGTCATTCGCAGCGGCTCCCGAGCCGCGCACGACGAGATTCCTATTGTCGTGACTGTCGTGACCCTGCAGCCCAGAGAATTTGTACGGGCAAGCCGGCCAGTGTTCAATCTCAGGGCGACGCGATGTGTGCCGCAGAGGCGCGGAGAAGTGGAGGTGAAGTGGGCATGGGCCCTCGCCAGGGTTGCTGCCGGACAAGGATTGGCGACCGGCATCGGGTCAGCCCGAACCTCCCCAGGTGGCTTACCTTTCTCGTGGCCGACGAACGCTAGAAGTAGAACTTCCCCGCGAGTTGAACGGCACGGCCTCCTTGGGGATCGGCGTTGGCATAGGCCGGCTTAATCACCGAAGTGATCGAACCAAACAGACTCGGTCCATCGCTGAAGTTTCCATCAGGCTCACCGAAGTTAGCGTGGTTGAATGCGTTATAGGCCTCGAGCCGTATCTGAAGATAGCGCGCCTTTTCTCCACCGAGGGGAAAATTCTTGTACAGGTTCAGATCCGAGTAGTTGTATCCAGGTCCATGAAAGGAGTTACGCTTCACATTGCCAAAGGTGCCGATCGGTTCAGACGAGAAAGTGCTGTTGTCAAACCAGAAGTGACCCGGAGCACGCGCATTGAGGCTCTTGATTTTGAAGGTTGAAGTGTCGGGAGTATCCGGGCAAAAGTAATAAGTGGACGAATCACACCACATAGAGTTGTAGCTGCCGAACTGGTTGACCGTTACCGGGAAGCCGGTCTGGAGAGTGGTGATCCCGCTCAAATGCCAGCCCCCCAATGCTTCATTGATAAGCCTTTTTTCGTTCATGCCGGCGAGCAAGGGAACCTGGTAGTCATAGTACGCAATGAACCGGTGGCGCGCGTCATAGTCGGAATCGCCATAGCTGAGATACTGGAAGCCGGGCGTGTTGTTGTTTCCAACGCCGTTTTCCCCAGTCACGAACTGACCCGCATTGAAGCCGGAGCTCTCAACACCGGACGCATTGTCCAGGCCGTGACTATAAGTGTAGGCAAGGTTGAAGAAAAGCCCGTGCGACGCCGCTTTCGCCAGAGTCACTTGCAGCGAGTTGTAATTGGAAGCGCCCGTCGTCGACAGGGTGCCGATCGAGGTGTAGTACGGCACTCCACCCGAACCGGGTATGGTCGCAGGTTGCGCAACATACTGCGGGTAATCGAGATGGATCCTTGCCCTGTCGGCCGTGCAAACGGGGTCTGCCAGGCAAGCTGCATGTCCGGCGGCCGTAATGGGATCGGCCTCATAGTTTCGTGCCAGGTCATGCCCCAGCGATCCGACATACCCGACGGTCAGCACCATGTTGCTCGGCAATGCACGCTGTATGTTGAAGTTGAAGTTGAAGGTGTAAGGCACATTGTAATTCGGAGCGATGGCGCTCAGGCTAAGCGCGGGGAAGTTACTCCAGTTGATAATTGCCCCAGGCTTAGGCCTGTCGAATGGGAAGGGATTGGCTTCGGAACCATTTCCCGCCACGTCCGCGAATGGGTTGGCAAAACCCGGGCTCAGGCCAGGACCCGCCTCCGCTGCACCGGTTGAGTTCCTCTCAAACGGAGGGTCGCCGAGGTTCTGCAGTTGACCCTCTTGCGCATCGCGGTTGTAGTACAAGCCAAAGCCGCCCCGGATGGCGAAGTTGTGCGCTCCGGAGTTCCCCAGAAGCATGGCTGGTCCATGGCTTGGCGACCAGGCAAAGCCAACGCGGGGCCCAAAGTGATCGTACTTCGGGGTTGTGCCCCCGTACTTATTGCATCCCGGATCGCCGGGGTATAGAAGTCCCGGAGGCGCGCCTGGGAAAACCGTGGATTCGGCGCTGCTGTTCTGCCAGCAGACAATACCGATTCCACCGTATTGCCGCGTGGCATTGGGCGTTTCCGCATCCCACGCGATGCCATAGTTGAGCGTGAAGTCGCTGGTTACCTTCCAGTTATCCTGCGCATACGCATAGTATTCGTAGGCCAGTGAGTCGATGAATCCGCCCGATCCTTGATTGTAGGTGTCCGGTATGCCCAGGAAAAAGTCGATGGCCGGATCGCCGGAACTGTATAACCCACTGCCGTTGAAGGCAAAGTTTCCGTTGTTGTTGCCGAAGAACGGGTTGCTCACTCGGAATTGCTCCCAGATCGCGCCAAATTTCAGATTGTGCGCTCCCCAAACCTTGCTGAAGGTGTCCGTGATGCTCAGGTTAGTGTCCTTGCGCGGCTGCGGGCCGTCAGGGCTGAAACCAAGAGCGAAAGAGCCTAGGATATTGATGAAGGGAAGACCTGCCGAAGCGCTTTGCGGGTTGATGTCAAAGCCCACGGAACTCGGCAGCACAGCATGTTGCGGCTCTACATCGCCGTAATTGAAGCGGAAATAGTTGGCGCGCAATTCGTTCAAAGTGGTTGGATTGAAGGTATGCGTGTAGGAGCCGTTGAAAATCTTGGTGTGGGACGTGTTGACCATCCCGAATCCGGGAAGCGTAGCACCCAGGAAGGGCAAACTCTGCGCAAAGGGTCTCGACTCGAAAATGCTGGAACCCCACAACGAATCGTTCTGGCTCATGTGATAGTCAGCGCGAATCACACCCTGGTCCTGAGCGCCGGTATCCGCCGTCGGGAAACTATAAAAACTGGTGCCACCGCTGGTCACGTTGGCCGCCGGCACGAATTTGTTCACCAGGTTGGCAGCGATCGAATTGAAGCTTGAGGGAGCAAGCATGCCGGTGCTGCACGCATTCCAGGGAGTTCCTGCAACACAGGATCCGATAGCAAACGGGATGGGATTGGTGGAAAGCCCCGTGGTTCCATTTGTCCCGCCGGTCACCTGGTTTTGGTCGGCTGTGAAATCTCCTGCGAGTTGCGAAGGTGTGAGCACCGGCGTCCGCTGGGTAGCGCCCGTCCGATTACGATAGCCCTGGTAGCCCAGGAAAAAGAACAACCTGTTCTTGATCACTGGCCCGCCGAGCGTGCCGCCGTATAGGTTTTGATGAAAAGGAGGACGCTGCCCGGGCTGAGCGAAATAGTCGCCGTTGTTCAGAAAGGTATCGCGATAATAATAAAAAGCACCGCCATGGAGAGCATTGGAACCGCTCTTCAGCGTCTCGTTCACAACTGCGCCGGCATTCCGGGCGAACTCCGGATTCAGCGTACTGGTAACAATGTCAATTTCCGCCAAAGCATCCGGATTGACGGTAACGCCTTGATCCTGCAGTGGCCCGTCGTTGAAATCAGCGCCATCAAGCAGGAAGGAATTGTTTCCTGTTTGGCTTCCGTTGGCCGAGAAACTGCCAAAACGGTCTGACGATTCCACCACGCCCGGGGCAGTCTTCTCTAACTGCGACGCATCCCGCCCGAGCAACGGGATCGTGGCGATCGCCTGGCCGCTGATTGCCGACTTGAGTTGGGTATCCGACGTCTCTACTTGTACCGCGGTTGCCTGCACCTGCACCGTCTGGGTCGATTGCCCTATCTGCAGGTTGGCGTCCACGTCGCGGTTGTCATTCAGGTTCAGCGTAAGACCCGTGGACTCAAACTTCTGAAATCCCGGCGCGGTGATGTCAAGAGTGTAGGGGCCGCCAATACCTAACTGGGGGAAAATGTAGTATCCAGCGCCGTCCGTCTTGGCGGCCGTGGAGATGCCCGTCGCCGTATTCAGAGCCGTGACCTTGGCCCCGGGGACAACCGCTCCCGAGGAATCAGTCACTGTGCCATGAATCGTGGCATACACCTGCTGCGCCAAAACCTTGCTGGCTCCGAGACTGAAGACCAGCGTTGCCAGAACGAGAAACTTCGGAGACTGAGGCATTTTCGCCACTCCAGGTCGATAGGTTTTTCATTTGCCGTGCACGAGCAGGACCACGCGACAGTTTGCGGCTTATTGACCGTTAGCCACGCTGCGTTCTGTTTCCCGCGACTGTGTAAACGGTATGCCAGTTTCGTAGCACGCACTCTTCCACATTCGTGCGATATCCCGCGCAATGACAAAAAACTTACCACGACAGGAATAGCTTTCGATGAAATCACCTGCTACCCGCGTCCCCTGTGACGCGATTCGTAGAGCGGCGTAGTTTTTGAGGAGGAATCAGCGACGAATAAGCAAACAGAGTGACGAATGAACCCGCAGGAGTGGTGAGACGTATGGGCATCTAAACCATTTGTCCATGTTGCAGCCGGGAAAGATCCGGAATTACGAAAATGGTCATTTATCCGTACGCTCTGCCGAAGGTTGTGACGAATGAGCAGTAATTGGCGATGAATGGTTCCCTTTCGCGGATGGCAGGCAATATCCAGCACCCCCATCCGCATGCTGACCGCTCAATGCCTATTGAAATCTGTAGACCACGCCAGCCTCAAGGCTGGTGGGATTGGGGATTGTATAGAAACAAATGTTGGATCTCGTGATGAATCAAGCCATTACAAAGCTCGACAACTTGGCGGTACGGATGGTGATAGCGCTGTTCCCCTTGTAGGCAACGAAGCCCAGTTTTCGGAAGCGATTCATGAAAAAACTCACTCTGGCTCGGGTTGTGCCAACCACTTTCGCCAGCTCCTCCTGATGGATTTTCGGAATGACCAGCTCCGCCTTGCCTCCGTTGCCGAAGTTACCTAGTAACAGAAGAGTTCGGGCCAGCCGTTTTTCGCTGGAGTTGAGAAGCTGATCCATTATGACTTCTTGGTATCGAGTGGTTCGGGCCAGCAAGTAGTCGAGGAAAAATGACGCAAAGGTCTTTTCATTTTGGATCACACGCAACATCTCTTTTCGCTCAATCCTGAGGATTGTGCAATTTGTAAGCGTCATGGCTGACACCGTGCTCGGGTGCCGAACTGTCGCTATGCATTCGTTGCCTGCGAAGTTTCCCGGGCCGAGCAGGGCAATTGTGCTTTCTCTGCCCCGAGAGTCTACAGTGAGCTTCACCGCGCCCGCCAAGATATAGAAGACAGCATTACCCCGTTTGCCTTGTTCAAAGAGGATCTGCTTTTCCGGTACGTATACAATCGTCCTGCCTGCGCCGGCGATTGAGAGAAAAGTCTTAATATGAAAGCGCGGTTTTTTGGGAGCCTGGGGCAACCGCGGCTCTGTCCGCGGCCGCTCGCCGGCGTCCATGAGGCAGCCATGGATCTCGGCCAGCTCACCCCGCTCGTCGAACTTCCGGCGGCATTCTCCACGGCGCGGACCAAGCTGCCGTCCTGGCGGCGGAGTTCAGCCTGGTTGCGTTCGAGCCACCCCTTTTCCTTGAGCAGCCCCAGGAATACCTTCCGCGACGCGCGGTCGGGATAGAGTGAGGTCAGATCAACTTTCATTGCCTCTTCGACCGAGGCAAAACCGAGCATGCGCGCGAAGGCTGAATTGCATGTTATCAACCTTCCATCGGGGCTTGCGACGTAGCTGCCCGCCGGATTCGCCTCAAAAAAGCGCCGGGTTTCCCCGTCGCTTCGGTGCTGCGCATCCTCCGCTTGCTTGCGCTTAGTGATGTCACGAATGTTGCATTGAATGACCCTGGTCCCACCATTCAATCCATAGACGTTGCTCACAAACTCCACGGCAATGGGCCGGCCGTCTTTGGTTTCAAGCGGAAGAGATTCATAGCGGATATATTCTTTTTCTTGCAACTCTACAAAAGCGAGCTTGCATTCCTTGATGTCTTTGAACGGCCCAATCTCCCAGAGTGGCGTCCCAATAAACTCGGCGTGAGAGTAGCCCAACAAATTAACCAGGAATGGGTTAACGTCTGTTATCTGTCCTGTCTTCGCATCGAGAATCAGGATTCCATCTTTGGCGGTTTCGAAGAGCCGGCGATATCTAAGCTCAGAAGCTCGTAGCGCCTCTTCCGAGTGCTTGGGTTCTGTTTCTTCCTGCATGGCTTACCCCGTCTAGACTTCTAGGACCGAGCCCTCTCGACCATTCCCTTAATGCCGCAGACACCACGACAGCCAGGCCAGGCTGATCATGCCGGGAAGATATCTGCCCATTCCGAAACGGCATCATCTCCCTGCCCATGCCGATAGTTGAGAGGAAAACTCAGGTAATCTCACATTCGAGCACAAGAACGACGATAAAGATGCTCAATATTGCTCAGCCCCCAGAGGCAACCTCTGATTCGGCGGCCATCCGACATTGCGGCGGCGCAATGCAATTTCGATTCACTACCTCTCTCGACAAAGAACTCCTCGCGATCAAAAAGATCCGCCCCGTCGTCACGACCCGAACACCTCCCAATAGCAGCTCCGCAAAGCGCGCTCAATGAGTGTTCAACAAGACCATCACGCGCGCGAACTTCCACTCGCCACTGCACTCGCGATGAAGAACCCTCAGAAGTTTGCCATGTACTTCTTCGACTTTAGCCACGTTGATCGTGTGCTAGCCGCCATAAACAAGACCGGGATCAAGGTCATCGTGGGAACGCCGGCCTATGCGATCCCCGAGCATCCGGACGTTCTCGTCATAACTCCGCGGGGACTGACAGGCGGACATGGGCGTGCGCTGGGTGAGGAGTTGGCGTCCAGCTCATCTTTCAGCGCCGGCGGCTTGAATTGGCGCAGGTTTGTGATAGCCGTAATAGACTTCGTCCGCTTGTGACTTCCGGGTGAACATGAAAAGTATTTTGGCCTGCGACGTCATCGCAAAATGCTTTGGAAGCCAGATGTTGTCTGCCACAGGCATCTTCTCCAGCTCGAAGTGTGTACCCGGTTCGACCTCGGCGAGAAAACCTCCGATTGAAACCGGGTACATGACTGTGGCTTCGACCTTGACCCACTGGAATGTCTTTTTGTCGATCCAAAGTTTGCCCTCCATGCCCGTCAACACCTTGGCCTCGGTATTAGGAGGCTTATAGCCGGGACGGGGTGTCGCCTTGAGCACATAAACCTCGTACGCCCCCAGCTTTTGCTCGCCCACCAGCTTGAAGTCGAGGGCCTTTGTTAATTGCTCCATCAGCAGCTGATCGCCCCGGCGATCTTTTTCGTACTTCGCGATCCGCTGCCCCCGTGCCTGCTGAGATTCTTTCTTGCGTTCAACGACGGTCGTGTCCAGCTTTTGCTGTTCGCTTGCCTGCTGTTCTGGCGACAGCGGCTCGCCGTTCACGGCTGCCAGCCGCTCATAGGGAGAGCCCAGGATCATGAGCTCTTCGTATGTCTTGGTTCCTCCACCTGGTTGCCGGTCACGCTCGACATAATCATAGTCAGGAGCGGCCTTCCAATCCGCCGCGTTAGCCTCGACTGAACGTTGGATGATGGTGTCGACATCACTTTGGGCAAAGGAAGCGGCGGCCAGCATCGCAACAAGAACGACCTGCTTCATCATGCTCTTCATCTGGTTCCAAGTTACTGCTTCACGCAGTCGGCGTGTCTATGCGCTCACTGAACCTTCTCGGCGTAATCAGTTGGAGGACTGACGGATCCCAGGATGTGCGCCTGTTGCGCGGTTTTCGCAGCAAGCATAAGGCCCCCGACGCCCGCTCCCGTCACCGCAACGTTAGATGCCGAAAACCCGCATGGCGCCTGCGAGGGCGTCCATAACGGCCTTGCGGGTTATTATCCCTTGCACACTCCTGGCTGACAAATCCCCCTCCTGCGAAGCGACCAGCGCAAAGGCGGAGTCGGTGGAGCGCATCGCAGCAACGACCTCCCACACGGAATCATCCGTCATCCGGTACAGCTGGACGGATTAAGCAGGAGACATTCCTGCCGGCCATGGTGGCTGTTTTTGCTTAGCTTCTACCTCACCTATAATGGCTGGTCGAGCAAGGAATGAAAATGATGGCGGACGGGCTCGGGCGGCATGGACGCCGCCCACGGGAGCCGGCTTTGATGCAATACATCTTCTAAGACGAGGAACTCATGGCTAATTGGACGCGAAGAGGATTTATCGGATCGCTCTCGGCGGCAGCGGCCGCAACGGCGTTTGCCGCTCAGCAGAAGCGCGTCCGGCCTGAAAAACGGACGGGGCATGGATCGATCAAGATCACCGACCTCCGCTGCGCCATCATCGGCAAGAATCCGGTGGTGCGCATCGTCACCGATCAAGGCGTCTCCGGGTATGGACAAGCCGAGTCCGCCAAGCCGTATCTCAAGCCGATGGTGCTCTTCTACAAGGACTATCTTCTGGGCGAAGACCCGACGGACGTCGCGCGAGTGCTGCTGAAGATTCGCCGGCTGGGTGCGTTCAAGCCCTGGGGCGCGGCGGTGAGCGCGATCGAGATAGCGCTCTGGGACATCGCGGGGCAGGTGGCCGGAGTGCCGGTATATAAACTGCTCGGCGGCAAGATCCGCGACCGCGTCCGTATCTACAACGGAGCCGTCCGCTTCCCCATGACCGGCCATACGCCGCAAGACTACGCCGAGACCATGGCGAAGATGAAGGAAGCCAAAGAGGGTTTCACCCTGATTAAACAGGCTGTCGGATTTCACGATCCGGCGATGATGCCCGCCGTGCCCAATGCGTGGTACGACGAACCGCCGCGGACAGGAGCACCGCATTCCGATCGCGGCATGATGACCGAGCGTGGCCTCGACCATGTCATCGCCTGCGTCGAAGCCATGAAGAAGGTCCTCGGCGATGAGATCGGGCTCGCCCTGGATTGCGGACCAGGCTGGACCGTCAAGGATGCGATCACCTTTGCGCGGGCGCTGGAACCGCTCCACATCGCATGGCTCGAAGACCTGATCACCGGCGACTACACGCCTTATCCCAACGCCGATCTTTTTCGCGAAGTCACGGTGAGCACGACCATCCCGATTCATACCGGAGAGGAGATCTACCTCCGGGAGAATTTCAAAGACCTGATCGAGAAACAGGCTGTGAATATTGTGGGCCCCGACCCGGAAGACGTGGGTGGGATCGCGGAAATGAAGTGGATCGCGGAATACGCCGACATTCACGGCATCCAGATTGCTCCCCACGGAGTTTTCGACGGGCTTATCGGACTGGCCGCGCATGTGCAGGTGGCGGCCGCCTTGCCGCAAAACTACATCGCCTTCGAGTATCCGCTGGGCCAGCCTGATTGGTGGTATGAGATTGTCGAAGGGCTGCCGAACCCGATCGTCGAACGTGGTTTTATCAACGTTTGGGACCGGCCGGGTCTCGGTGTCACCTTCAATGTCCAGGCAGCGAAACCGCACCTGGCGGACGAGGATCGTCACTTCTTCGATTAAGCGTGCGTGGGTGGCCCCAGGTCTCGCTTCTGAGACCTGGGGTGCCGTGAAAGCCCGGCTTGGTCAAGAAAATGATGAGGTGGAGCACGACACGGTAAGAACCGGGCAATGTGCCCGCGAAATGACTTCGAATGCGATAGAGACTGGCAGGTGAGCGGCGAGACGAGCGCGAATGCCCTTGCGGGTCTGCACACCGATAACAATGAGATCTGAATGGCGAGCTTCGGCAAACTCGAGGATTCGCTCTGCACGAGGGCCAAACGCCACTACCACCTTGGAGTTGTCCGCGAGGTCTTCGTAGCCTGCCGCACGAGCAGCTTCCAGGAACTTGTGTGTCTTCGGCACTGCATCCGCAGGTGTCTCGCCACTGTCGCTATCGTTCACATGCAACAAGGTAAGCGAACTGTGAAAGGCATCTCTCAATGAGTCAGCGACAGGCAACGCATGGACCGCAGCGGGCGAGAAGTTGGTCGCGTACAGAATGCGCTGAAACTTGGGTTTCGTCGAGACCTTGGGACCTACTACCAGGACGGGCTTGGACGACAGCGAGACAATCTCCTGCGCCTTCGATCCATGGAGCAGCTTCCTGAGACCCTCTCTGCCGTGCGTTCCGATTACGATCAGGTCAACATTGCTCTTACTGGCAACCGTAAGCAGTGTTGGGTAGACGCTGCCGTAATCGGATACTACTACATGAGGCGTGTTCGGGGATCCGGCAAGAGAAGCGATCGCGCCCTCTTCGGCTGCGATAATCATCTTGTCCAACATGTGCCGTGCTTCGGACCCGATCTGCGACCGATCACAGTCCTCGGTGACGTGGACAAGGAAAACTTTGCCTCCATAATGCTGTGCAATCGCTGCGGCAAAAGGAAGCGCAAGCAGCGAGGTTTCGGAGAAGTCCACCGCTAGGAGGACGTTCGTCAAAGAAACACGAACCCGCTCGCCGATGACCATGGCAACGTTCCGTTTCAACAAACAAGCAAACTGCTGGAAGGCTGAAGGCAGTTTGTGAGAGCAGTGTTATGATACCAGAGGGTATTTGCTATGTCCCAAACTGCTGTTGGGACTCACTAGCCCCAAAAATTATGGCGATTCCCTCGTCGCCAGAACTATTCAAAGGCCGTAAAATCCAACGTGGATGGCCGAACCGGCGTTCGAACTCTGCTTTGACCCAACGGCCTGTCCCGTCTTCTTAGCTCCTGAGCGGCGATGGTGGAATTGCAAATCTGCCGAAGTTGTGGTGGTCCTCTCTCCGGGGGAGTATGCGCCATATGCACCGCCCAGGTGGCGTACAGGGAAATCCATAAGGACATCGTATTGCTGGTGCTACTTTGCCTTCTTGCGGTTGGCCTGTTTCTTGCGGCGAAGGCGATGGCAACGAGTGAAAAGAGGATGGAAGAGAGAGTCGCCGGGATCTGGTACGTGCGCGGATCCAGCCAGTTAAGTTCGGGAAACGTTGAATCGGCAATTGATTCCTTCCGGCGGGCGATCGCTGGTGACCGAGCTAATCGGAAATTCGCCCTTGCCCTCGCCAATGCTCTTTCGACTGGAAATCACCCGTTGGAGGCTCGGGAGGCGCTGCTCCGGCTGCGTGAATCGGACCCCGAGGATGCAGAAATCAATCTGTCGCTGGCCAAACTAGAAGCAAACTCCGGCAACCTTCCCGATGCCGTGCATTTCTACCAGAATGCGCTGTATGGACAATGGACCGGAAGCCACATTGACGAACGCAGGCAGCAGGTTCGACTCGAGCTGATTCATCTCCTTCTGGATCACAACCAACGGAGCCGCGCGCTTTCGGAACTATTGCTCCTCGGATCGGAAGTTCCTCAGAGCGCGGGTGCCAATGCAGAAATCGCGAAGCTCTTCTTGAGCGCAGGCGATGCGCAGCACGCGCTCGGGTACTTTGAAAACTCACTTCGTTCCGACCCACGCAATGCTGATTCGTTGGCAGGGGCTGGGGATGCCGCTTTCCGCCTGGGCGAGTACACGAAAGCGCTCCATTACCTGCATGCGGCAGTGAATCAAGGACGAGACAGCGGCCCTTCCTTGGAGCTCTTCGACCTCACGAAGACGGTTATCTCCTGGGACCCGCTACAACCTGATCTGAGTAAGTCCGAGCGTCAGGCGCGCGTGCTTCGCGGTCTCAATCAGGCCCTTCAGCGCGTCTCCAGCTGTGCCGGAGTCAACGTAACCGGAGAAGAGACATCGCGGTTGAAGTCCCTTCAATCAGAGGCCGAGAAGGCGAAACGTTCAATCCAGAAGAGCCGCAGGCCTCCCGACAGCGATGACCTGCGATCCGAATTGCAATTGATTTACCAGATTGAAGAAACCGCCAACCGGGCTTGCGGCAATGCGGCCGGACCCGACCTCGCGCTGGTACTCATTGGACGCCGGCGTCTGGGTGCACAATGAGCACCTACAACTTCGCGCAGCGGCTCAGACTCCGCGAGAGCCAAGTGTTCATCTTTATCACGATACTGATCGGGGTTTTTGCTGGACTGGCTGCCGTTATGTTCACCTTGTCGATCAAATTCGTTACATTTTTCTTTTTTGGGATCGAGCCATCACCCCTGCGTATCCTGGCGATTCCGACCGCGGTCAGCTTCATCTCAGGCATTTTATTGTGGAAGTATTTTCCTGAAGCGCGAGGTAGCGGAGTTCCTCAAACGGAAGCGGCGTTTCATCTCAATCACGGCCAAATAAGGGCCCGTGTACCATTCGGCAAATTTGTCACTGGCGTGTTGTGTATCGGGTGTGGCCACTCGATGGGACGCGAGGGACCGTCGGTACAGATTGGGGCTGGATTGGCGTCAATCATTGGGAAGTGGTTCCGGCTGTCTCCAGGACGTGCACGCAGCCTGATTCCTGTAGCAGCAGCAGCGGCTTTGGGAGCTGCGTTCAACACACCGATCGCGGCGGTGCTGTTTGCGCTGGAAGAAATCATTGGCGACATGAACGCTGTCTTGCTCGGATCCGCTGTCGCCGCCTCAGTCACGGCGGTAATCGTCGAGCGCTCGATTCTAGGAAATAGTCCGGTCTTCCACGTTCCCGTATATCACCTACTGAATCCGATGGAACTAATCGCCTACGCAGGTCTGGGCGTAGTGGGCGGAATTGTGTCTCTGGCATTCAGTCAGGGCTTGCTGTGTGTCCGCGCATTCTTTCTAAGGTGGCCGGTCAAGACCCGCTGGTTTCAACCGGCAATCGGAGGACTATTCATCGGTGCGCTGCTGATCTTCGTCCCCCAGGTCCGTGGTGTGGGATACGAATATGTCGATCAGGCATTGAGCGGTGGTCTTCTTTTCAGAACGATGGTTATTTTGTGTGTTGCCAAACTGGCCGCAACCGTTATTTCGTATGCTTCGGGTAATGCCGGCGGCATCTTTGCGCCGACCCTCTATCTTGGCGCGATGGCCGGGGGATCCGTTGGATTCCTTGTGCACCGATTCGCGCCATCCATGACGAGCAGCCCTGGGGCTTACGCCTTGGTTGGGATGGGTGCATTGTTTGCCGGAATCATTCGCGCTCCGCTCACCTCCATTTTCATGATTTTTGAGCTGACACAGGATTACCAGATTTTTGTGCCCTTGATGATCGCGAACATGCTGAGCTTTGTAATCGCCCGGCATTACCAATCGACGCCCCTTTATCGAGCCCTGCTGGAACAAGACAACGTCCACCTGCCTGACCTGAGGACACGAATCACCTTCTCAGGTTGGAGGGCGCGTGACATCATGACGCGCGAATTCACGATAATTCCTTCAGGCACCCCGGTGGTGAAAGTTGCGAAATCATTTGGGGAAGACGGATTGAAGTGCCTGCCCGTTGGTGACAACAACTCGCTTATTGGATTGGTGACGAGGGAACAGGTCCAGGAAGCGATGATCACCGGGTTGGGAGACAAACCGATATCGTCGATCGCGACCAGAAACTTTCCCCACGCACACTCAGACCATCCGATAGAGGTAGTGTTGGAACGATTGGACAAGGGGCCCGGGCTGCTGCCCGTAGTCGACCGAAGTGCGACCGGGCATCTGGAGGGAGTGATCACACCGCAAAACGTGACCCAATTTGTTGAGAGCAAATGGAAAGAGAGAACCGGAAGTAGAGCAAACGTATGAACGTTGGAGCGCTGGTCTCCAGCGCTTCGCACGCCGTCTCAGAAACCTGCCCCCTCGAGGGACGCAGGGAGTTTCGCGGAGTTTCGGGGACTGGAGTTTCGGGCCCAGATCGGAATAACCCCCATCGATGACCTACTAAGCACCGAAGGATAACGTTCACTGGCTTTCGCCCGTACCAGTCTTCTTTTTGGGTCAGCGTCTTTGCGGAGCCAAGCGGCGCTTGGTTTTTCTTTCTAGCGTGACTCCGTTTCCCCCTGACACTATTCGATGGGGTTACTCCGTCCCCGAAAATCCCGAAAATCCCTTGCGCAGACCCTCGATCTCCCAAGACGACTTTTCGATCAGATCGACCGAAGACTTGTAAATCTTCTCGAAGCCGTCCTTGTGTAGATTCTCGAATACACCAGGGCCTGCGGATCGGTCGGATTACGTCGCCATTACGGCGCCGATTTGCGGATCGGTCCTGCTCGGCTGTCCGGTTTCGAGATGGCCTGCAAACTGTTGCTGGAAAGCCGGATCGGATTCGACCGAGAGGACCAGGCTGTACCAGCCGGAGAGCTTCTCCAGTGACCAGAAGCGGTCGAAGGCCTTACCTGGCTCGACGACCTGCGTCACTATCTCGTTGTCATAGAGATTCTGGATTCGCAGCTCAGAGGGTTCGGGGCCGAGATTCTGCAAATGCAGGGTAATGCCGCCCAGCGCGATGTCGTAGACAATGGCGCTTTGCAGATTGGCGCTGGTTTTGCTGCCCTTGTAAGCGCGGAAGAAACCGTTTGGACCATAAACAGAAAGGTCGTAGGCCACCGAGCCACGGCGCGCGAACTTCCAACTGTCCGCGATCTCAGCCTGTGGCTGGACGGTATAGGTCCAGGGACCCGCAGCAATATTACCCGATCGCACCTGGAACACCGCAGTCTGGCTTCCGGAATTTCCAAAGCGAATCTGGAAAGCACCAGCACTGTAATCCGCATCGCCGTACGCATTGATGGAATAGGGAAGGCCGCAGGCAGGCCGCGTACCCGTCTCCTGCCATGGTATGGCCTGCTCTTCGGGGGGTGCGGGCGAGTAATCCGGGTGACGAATTCTGTCCCGCGGCGCGTAGGACGCAATGCTAGGCAGCGGGATTGCCGCTGCGCCACAGCCGGCAAAGTTGAATGCCGAGGTGAGGTCACCGGCGACGGCGGCACGCCATAGAGTGATGTTCTGTTCGCTCAGCGTGACGGGACCGAAGCGCGCCTGGATAAAGCGGATCAGCGATGTATGGTCGAACAGCTCCGAGTTGACCCATCCACCCGTGCTCCAGGGTGAAATGACAAGCATCGGCACCCGCATGCCGAGACCGTAGGGTCCCGCAGGAAATTCGGAATTCCCGGCGAATATCTCATCGGTGAGTTCTACGGTGGATAAGCCCTGGGCCCTCGTCTGGGGCGGAGTTGGCGGAACCACATGATCGAAGAAGCCGTCGTTTTCATCATAGGTAAGGAAGAATGCGGTCTTGCTCCAAACCTCAGGATTGGCGGTCAGGGCATCAAGGATTTGAGAGACGTACCAGGCGCCGTAATTTGCCGGCCAGTTCGGGTGCTCACTGTAGGCCTCGGGAGAGACAATCCAGGATACCTGCGGGAGCTGGTTGCGAAGAATGTCCTGGCGGAAGAGATCAAAGAGTGAGCCGCCGGCGGAGATGTTGGTGCCGGTCCTGGCATTCTGATATAAGGGGCTCCCGGATTCAGCGTGCTGATATTGCTCGAACCGGAGCAGCGAGTTGCAGCCGTAATTGCCGGCATAAGGGTCGGCCACGTCCCATCCCCAAAGGTGACCCGCATCCAATCCCTGCCCCTGATCCTGATAAATCTTCCATGAAATGCAGGCCTTCTCCAGCAGCTCGGGGAAGGTTGACCAACTGTAGCCACCGCCAGCGTTGTCGAGAGCCGGGCCGCCGCCGCTGCCGTTATTGCCCGTCCATCCGGTCCACATGTGATAGCGGTTCGGATAGGTGGGTCCGAGGAGTGAGCAGTGATAGGCGTCGCAGATGGTGAAAGCATCGGCCAGCGCGTAGTGAAACGGGATATCGGCGCGCGTAAGATGCGCCATGGTGACAGGGCCCTTGCTCGGCACCCAACGATCGTGGTTCCCCAGGTTCCAGGCGTCATGCGTGGACGTCCAGTCGTGGGGGAGGTCTTCAAGGAACTGCAGGCCGAGATCCGGAGCAGGCGGGTGAAAGGGCAAAATGTAACCGCCACTGCTATCGGGCTGGTACCAGACCGGATTGCCCGAAGGCAAAGAAACGGCTCTGGGATCGGCAAATCCGCGCACCCCATCCAGGGTGCCGAAGTAATGATCAAAAGAGCGGTTCTCCTGCATCAGGATGACGATGTGTTCGACGTCCACGATGCTGTGATTGTGGTTGTTCGGAGGGATCGACAGGGCCTTGGCAATACTCTCCGGAAAAGTGGCAGCGAGCGCGGCGATGCCTAGCGACTGCAGGAATGAACGTCGGTCCACAGCCATCGATTCGTTGAAACCTCGATCGCTCTATCGGCCACGCCGGTGCCCGCATCTGGGTTGTTCCAAATTGAGATCGGAGGTTACAAATATCGGCCGGACGCAGGCCCGCGACGCCCGAACCCTTCACTCACTCCCTGACAAAAACGTGTTCGCTACCTTGTGATCGTCTTGTTCTCGAACAGGAAAAGTCCGCTCTTGCCGCCTACCGCGAAATCGAGATCTCCGTCTCCATCAAAGTCCGCGACTCCGATCTCGATGCCGCCCCCGGTACGGCCGCCGTAATCGATCACGTGCTTGGCCCAATCGACCGTGTGAGTTGAGGGATCGAGAAGCCGCTCGTACCAATAGACTCCCAGCGGCTCGCGTGCTCCGGGATCATGCCCGTTATGCGCCATGTAGCGCTTTCCGGTCAACAAGCCGAAATTTCCGGTCTTGCGAAAATCCACCAGCACCACGGCATGCGCTTGCGACCAGCTGTCGTCAATCACATGTTTGACCCATTTGCCATCACTCGTGTGCTCAAGCCAGAAAATGCCGTATCCGTGGGCCATCGAGGACACGATATCCGGCCGGCCATCGCCGTTTACGTCGCGTACGTACATAAAGCCGAGGGGTTCCTCGAAATTCCAATCGGGATGAAACTTCCAGTTCTTCTGCCGCGGATCAGGGGGAGCCTCCAACCAGCCCCGCGGAGTCAAGATGTCGTTGCGGCCGTCCCCGTTTACATCGCCGACTCCAATCCCATGACCGTAGCTGTGGTCGCTGACAATGTGCTCCACGATCCCACCGTGCTTATCCCGCTCGTACCAGGCAAGCGGGCGATTGTCTCCGAATTGGGGCAGAATCTCCTCGGCCTTGCCGTCGTTATCAAGGTCAACCAGAAAGGAAAACTCGATGGGCGATCCGGTGGCGATGGGATGCTCTTTCCACATCCCGCCCGTTCGTCCGGGATTTCGCCACCACGATAGCTTCTTGCTAAACCATCCTGAGGTGACCAGGTCCACATAGCCGTCCCCATCGACATCAAGGGGCAGCGTCGATAGATCGTCTACGTAGTTGTTGGTGTACTCAAGCTCCCGGAAACGGTGCTTGGTCCAACGTGGCGCCTCATACCAGTACTCACCTGAGACCAGATCGAGCTTTCCATCGCGATTGATGTCGGCGAAGACCGCGGTCTCCGAAGCTCCGAGGTCGATGGTGTGTTTCTCAAAAGGGATCTCGTCGGGCCGGCTGGCAGACCGGCCGGTCGCACACAGAAAAAGCAGAGCGCACAAAGCAATCGTTCTGCTGATCGAATACCCACTACGAACCATGCGCGATCTCCTCTTGCTTGCGCCGTTCAGTGCTCCGGAATGCTGGATGCAGGAAAAGCTGCAAGATAGGCGTTGCCGTTGTATCCAAGCTCTTGCAGTAGGCCGATGCGGGAGGTGTAGTACCCATCCGCGGTCAGACTTTTGATCGCGTTGAAGAACGCAGCATCGCCCGCGGCCTGCGCTTTCGCTGAGCGAGGTAAGGATTTCGACCTGCTGCGCTTCAGTTAGCTGGAGGAAGGTGCTGGTGGCAAACCTGGATTCACTCGTTTCGTCTAAGCCCGGTAAGCCTTGGCGAAAGATGGTCTGCAGTTTCGGATCTTCGTTCACCACAAGATCGATGTATTCCGGAACCCCGGCGGCCGCGGCGCCAGGAGTATCGGTCGCTGGAATGATGAGGTCCGTCAGGCGGGCGATCACCGGCATCTGCATCTGGGTGAAGAACCGCGGCGCAAAGGGCACGCCTGGCTGGGCTTCCTGCTGCGCCCCATGTCCGGGTGGATGGACGTGCTGACCGTAGAGTTCGTTGGCCGAAAAGGGGAACGCGCAGGTGACACCGACGGCTCCGATAATTTTGAGGGCTTCGCGCCGGCTTTTCATGCGATCTCTCCTTTGCGAAAACGATCACTGATGTGATCGGCGGTACGCGCGGCCAGGGCCATGATGGTCAAGGTCGGATTCTTTTCCGACGCGGAAGGAAAAACGCTGCCATCCACCACGTAAAGATTCGGCACGTCGTGAGTTCTGCAAAACGCATCGACGACCGAGGTGCGCGCATCGCTCCCCATGCGGCAACCGCCTAACTGGTGATTAAATGTGGGCTCCTGGAAATTAGAAACAGAGAGAACTTCTCCGCCGGCCCGCTGCAGGATGTCGACGGATGCCTTATTCATGGCCTCGTAGATCTTTCTTTCGTTTTCCTGTTGCACCGCGGTCGCCTTCACCGGATACAGCCCGTACTCATCCTTCTCCGTCTTGTCTAATTGAATAAAGCTCTGTTGATTGGGGATCATTTCGCCAAAGCATTGAAAACTGACGTAAGCCGGAAAGCGTTGCTTGACTGACTGCTTGTAGGCGGCACCGAAGCCCGGAACTTGCCGCGCCCATCCGGTGGTACGGCGAATCCCGGTGTAGATCTGCACCCCGAAGCTGCGGGCGTAGTCTCTCTTTTGGGCGTGCATGTAGGAGGGCAGGTAGGCATGATCAATGAAACCCTCGTCATTCACAACCGGCCGCCCGATCATCTCCGTCAAAAAACCTTCCACCCCCGAGTTGAAGTGAGGAATGAAGTTGCGGCCCAGTTGGCCGCTGGAGTTTGCCAGGCCTTGTGGATAGAGTCGCGATTCAGACATAAGGAGCAGCGCTACGCTCTGCACGCAGGCACAAGCAACAGCGACGCAGCGGGCGTGGATTTCGCCCTCTTTGCCGGTGACCCGATGAAGATAACGAACTCCGGTGGCGCGGTTTTCCTTCGAGACGACGACCTCCCGCACCACCGAATTGGGGAAGATGGCGAGGCGGCCTGTCTTCATGGCCGGGGCCAGGTGGACGTCAGCGGAGTTGTACTTGGCCGCTACATCGCAGCCGGCCATGCAATTGCCGCAATAGTGGCAGGCAGGGCGCGTTTGCGTTGCCCGGGTCAGGGTGGCTTTTCGGGTGTGAATGATGGGTATGCCTAATTCCTTGCCACCGCGCTGGAGCAGAAGGTCTCCCAGTTTCAGAGGCGGCGGCTCAAGGTAGATTCCATCCGGCAGATCTTCCAGGCCGTCACGGTTTCCGCAGACGCCGACTTCCCTTTCAATCCGGTCATAGTAAGGAGCCATGTCGGGATAGTCGATTGGCCAATCGGCTCCCGCTCCGTCGATGGTGTAGCCTTTGAAATCGCGATGGCTCAAACGCAGGGCCACGGCGTTCCACAGCATCGTCTTACCGCCGACGCCGCGCGCGCGCTCCGAGCCAAAGCCGGGCTTGCCGGGTTTCATGGTGGGGATGTGGCGGTTGGCAAAATCAAACGGAAGCGCATGGGTGTTGAAGTCGGTGCGGGTGTTCACAGGTGGCCCGCCCTCCACAACCGCAACCTTAACCCCGCTTTGCGCTAGATGGGCCGCAAGCGTGCCTCCTCCGGCGCCCGAGCCAACGATACACACGTCAAAGACGTTTTTCGGCATTTAACCTCGCTCCATCGGACGGGATCATAATACGTTTCCTCCTACGGCTTGACCACCGTTCCATCGATGGTGCGGTCGGTGGGATACGCTCCGCCATCCTTGATGGGTCCCAGGGGATTCTTTGCCGCCAGCTCTTCGTTGATGTCGACGCCGAGACCGGGCTGGCCGCTGCCATAGAGATAGCCTTTGCGGATTTCTGCGATGCCGGGAAACATCTCATGCACGATGGGCGGAAAATGGTTCTCTTCCTGGATCCCGAAGGCGCTGCTGGAGATGTCGACATGGTAGCTCGCGATCTGGTTAACGGGATCGTTTTCGCCGCCTTCCTGAAACGCCGTCCTGACGCCGTAGATTTCGCAGAGCGTGGTGAGCTTCTTGATGGGAGTGATCCCGCCCGTCGCGGCCACCCGGCAGCGAATGAAGTCGATCAGGCGGTCCTGCACCAGCGGCACGACTTCAAAGGGATGGGAAAACACTTCGCCCACCGCCTGCGGGGTGGTGCAGATCTCGCGGATGTTGCGGTAGTAAGCAATCTGCTCCGGAGGAAGGATGTCTTCGACGAAGAACATCTGGTAAGGCTGCAGGCGCCGCGCCAGCTCGACCGCGTTCATCCCGCTTAAGTGCGAGTGCACGTCGTGCAGCAGCTTCGGCCCGAAGCCTGCCTTGGCGCGCAGGAACTCGAACAGAGGAGGGATGGCATCGACATACTGCTGCTCGTCAAAGGCGACCCCCTGGTAGCCGCCTTCCGCGCGATTGCCCTCGCCCTGCGCGGTGAATCCGCCTCCACCGTAGCCGCCGAGTTGGATGCGCACGTGGGTGAATCCGTTGGCGAGGGACTTCTGCAGGGTGTCCAGGCACTCTTCTTTGGTCTTGCCCCCTTGATGGTCGTAGACGGGGACGCCATCGCGGGCCTTGCCGCCCAGCATTTCGTAGACCGGCATGTTGGCGCGCTTGCCCTTGATGTCCCACAAGGCCATGTCCATGGCCGAGAGCACGTTGTTGTTCACCGGGCCGTTGCGCCAGTAGGTGCGCATCTGGGCCGACTGCCACAGGTCTTCGATCCGGCTGGGGTCTTTGCCCATCAGCCAGGGTTTCAGATGATCTTCCAGTGCGGCGACAACGGCCATCGTCTCGTAGTTATTGTTGGCCGATCCAATACCGTACAGGCCGGGCTCACTGGTGATGATCTTGAGGAAGATCCAACGATAGTGGCTGCCGCCGTTGGTGGTGATGACCTTGACGTCCTTGATGGTGAGCGGGGGGAGCCCGGTGGATTTCCTGGCGATCTCCTGCGCGGTGGCGGCGGGAATGAGGGGCAGCGAAACAAGGGCCCCCTGGAGGAGTTCTCTGCGATTCATCGTGGTGTTTCTCCGTGTTGGTGGTGCTCCAGTACGATAGAGCATTTTTGCGATCAGAGGGGATTGGGCAGGGGATTGGCTGGATGAGAACCGCAGGTGCGCCCGGCGGTTATGAGTCCCGGCAATTGCCGGGATGGCTGAAAATAGCCCCGTACGAAGTACGGGGTAAAGGTTGCACAAAAGACACAGTCCCGGAAGGGACGGCTGAATCCTGCCTTGGGTCTCCCAAAGGGAAGACCCTACCCAGGACTTGACGTCCTGGGCTACTTTCATGCCGTCCCTTCGGGACTGCCGGGCGTAAAAACCCTTTTAGGAAGAGGCATAAGCCATGACCAGAAAAACTGTATTTGGTCGGAAAAACATTCACTCCCAATTCTGGATGAACATCCGCTTCTACGATGCGGAGGAAGCGTCGAGATAGTGACCGACAAGGGCCAGCACGAAGCACCAGAGCAGGATGTCCGCGGTGTAGGCGATGCCCAGCCGGGCTAGGACGCTGAAGATCTGCATGGCCAGGCTTGCAGGGTGCGTCCAGTCTGCCAGCGCCCATGTGATCCACGCTCCGCCTAGACCGCAGACCAGCACGCAGATCCAATAGAGCCAGTGCCGATAGACGCGCGCGGCGCGGCCGAACCAGCCGGCACGCAGCCCGCAAGCGCACGTCTCTATCGCCAACGGAAGCAGCAGACCGGCCCAGAGCCATTGGACACAGTCATAGAAATGCTCCTGCCAGGCGACGAACTTGGAGTAGCCGAAATGATAGCGCAGCCACGGCGGAGACATGGCATTCCAATAGCCCGCGAAGAGAGCTTCGTGCGCCCGGCCCGCGGTAATCGGCTGCAGCAGCAGCCACCATAGCGCCAAAAAGACCACCAGCAACAGCCAGCTCAGCCAGCGGGGCGGCCGCGCGGCACAGGGACGCAGATAGCGGAAGGTCGCGGTGTAGAGCCAGAGAAAGCCGAGCACCAGCAGCACGCCGGAGAGCATGGAAAACGCGAACTGCCAGCTGTGCGAGTCGGGGATCTGCAGCCAACCGGCAGCCAGCATCATGAGCAGGAAATTGCACACCCATTGGGCCAGAAAGAGACGGCCGGTGAGTCGCGAGAAGGCGCTTGGCTGCGTCATTTCTTCTCCTCTACCGAGGCGGGCGCCGGATCCACCTGCAGGTGCAGCAAATCGCTCGTGGCCTGAATGCCCGGCTGGTACATGGGCTGCACGTCGGCCGGGGTGATGGCAAAGCTTCCCGGGTTGACCACCTTCAACAGATAGAAGGATTCATGGCGGCCACTGGACTCGGTGCGAAAAGAAGGCCGCGTGGTCATCGTAAAACTCGCTCCGCGTATACCAGTACTGCCAGGCCGCCGGCTGGTCGAGGATGTTGTAGCTATCCCCATGCTGGACGAACTCGGTGCCCGCCGGGATGGGGTCTTCCATCAGCAGATACTTCGCCGGCGAGCCGTTCACCGCCAGATGCACAGCCAGGGTATCTCCGATCATGACGGGACCTTTCAGCGGATCGAGCCGGTAGACGATCTGCCCGTCCTTGGTGGTGGGCGTCAGCTTGAAGTAGTCGCGGGTAAGGTTGAGCGAAAGCGTGCCTTGCTGGTAGAGCTTCTGCTCGGTCGAGTAATACTTGCCCTGGACTGTCCAGTAGGCGCGCCCACTGCCATGTTTGGACACCTGCACCACATTGCCTCCAGGTTTGAGCTGGGCGGCGGCGACATCGACCGTGAGATCGGCGCCGGAGGCAGCGTCAGCCGCGGTGAAATGCCGCTTGCCGATTCGAGCTGCCGTTGAGCAACACGTCCACATCGAAATCGGCGTTCAGCTCCTGCGAGGCAGCGAGATAATCGACCAGGCCAAAGAGCACCATGGCTGTCTGCTCGGTGGAGTTCCACCAGTATCCGCCAGTGCGATTGACGACCAGCCACTGCGCAGCCCGTTCCAGCAACGGGCTCTGCGGATCGGCGTGAGTAAGGAAGCGCAAGGCGAAGGCGGTGCTCTCCGCGCTGTTGTCGTCGTTCAGATCCAGCAGCGGGTTGTAATTCGACGGCCAGGAAACCAGCGTACCGGCGTGCCTGGCTTTGCTTTCCAACAGTTGCGCGATCTGCGGCACGCGGCTGTCCCCCGTTCGCTGCATGACCATGCCGGTCAGCGCCAGCCCTTCGGCGGAGAGGTCGCTGCGCCGCGACCAAAGAGTCTCGATCGACGGGCCCAGATCCGAAGCACCGGCCAGGCTGAGGGCGTAGACCACGTAGGCGCGCAGTTCTGGAATCATGCGCGGATGCTGCGCCAGCTGCTTCTGCAGATAGCCCACTCCCCCGCTGATGTTGGCGCCGGCCTTGGCGTATCCGGCGCTCTTGGCCTGGGCCAGCCCGGAGACGACATAAGCGGTCATGAAGACGCGGCTTGCGTCCTCCTTCCACCAGCCCCAGCCGCCGTCATCGTGCTTTAGATCCGCCAGGCGGTCGAGGCCAGCGTTGATCTTGGCTTTCAGATCGGCCGGGCTCACCAGGCCGGAGAGGTTGAGCTTCTTGAGCGTCTCGGCCACGACCAGGTTGGGCAGGAAGCTGGACATGGTCTGCTCGGTGCAGCCATAGGGATAGCTGGTGAGATAGCCGAGCGCGGAGAAGAGACTGCCGGCAATCGACGGAGCGATACTCGCAGGTGCAGCGTGTGCGCAGCGGCATCGGTGTTGGCGGGAAAGTCGATCGGTGGTGCTGCTTTGTCCGTTCTCCGCGATGACCCCGGACGCGTTGATGTCACGCGGAACACCGACCGGCTCGACCGGGAAGGTGAGCTCGAGGGCATCGGATTCCTCATTCGTAAGCGCCTTGGCGAGCAGACGAGCGGTGCCGATGTGCGATGCCTTCACCCGCCAGAGCGCGGTGCCTTCGCCCTTGCTGGGCACATTGACCGATTGCGGCGTACCGGAGACCGGATCGAGCCCATCGATGTCGCAACGATAACTGTACCTGCTTGGCCTGGTCGAGGTAGTTGTGAACGATCACGGGAATCGTGACCTCATCCCCCTGGCGCAGGAAGCGGGGCGTGCCCATGCGCACGATGATGTTCTTGCGCACCAGCACACGGTTGATGGCCGAGCCGGCCTTGGAGTCGAGAGTGATGGCGTGTACCGTGCGTCCGCCAGGTGGTAAGCGAATCGGGGAAGGTGAGAGTGACGTGGGCATGGCCGCTGGCGTCGGTATGGACCGAGGGCGACCAGTAGGCGGTATCCGGAAAGGCCTTGCGCACGCGCGGCTGCACCACATCGTTGCCCGGCTTTACCTGGGCAAGCTGCGGCCGGTAACGTGACTGCCGCTCGGCCAGCTGCGGAGACTTGAGTCCCGCCTTGCCGCTGAAGTAATACTGCAGCGACGAATCGACGCGCGGCAAAAACGTAGCGGTCGGGATAAAGCCTCTTGACCATGTCGCCGCTGCTGTCCGGATAGAGGGAGTAGATGGCCTCATCGACCACGCCGAAGCTGAAATCGGCGCTGACCGGCTTGCCCTGCTAATCGCGGGCAAAGACGTCATAGGAGGCCGTCTGCTGCGGCTGAAAGACCTGCTTGGCCGGGGTGATGTCGATCTGCAACTGCTCTTGTACGGGAGGAACCTTGATGCTGATTGGTTCGCCTGGTAGAGCTGGTCGTTGCGGATGAAGGCGACAGACACTTCGAGGTTGGGCTGCGCGTCCGCGGTGATGGGCAGGTCGAAGGTCAGCGATTTGCCGGGGGAGAAGATGACCTTGCGGAACTCGACCGTAGTAGCCGGTGGCGATCACCAGGGCGTGGAAGCTGTCGACATTGGAGAGGATGCTGAGGTGGGCCGTATCTCCGGGGGCATAACTCTTCTTGTCGGCAATCGATCTGTACCGCGCTGCGATTCGCCTCCCCATCCTTCCTCATTGCCGCCCATCACCCACAGATAGCTGGAGGCGACGACAACGCGCTGCTCGGGCGTCGTGGCGCTCGCCTCCACCTCGGTGCTGCCGGCGGTCTGGACCGCGGATGGCGCCCTGGGCCGCGCCATTGGCGTCGGTGGTCACGTCGGTGGCGGCTCCGCGCGTGGTCTCGGTCTTTGCCATTGGCATACTTGTGCGTCAACAGCTGGAGGTGCACCTGGGTTTGTACCGGGATGGTTATCGTAGTCCACCGCGGTTACGTTAAAGAGCGCGGTGTCTCCGGCGCGAATGGCGTAGCTGACCGGCTCAACGCTGGATGCGGAAGGTTCCGCGGGTGGCGAGAAAGCGCCCGCGGCCGGTGATCTCCCGGTTAGCCTGGTCGGTGACGGCGGCTTCGACGGTGTAGTCCTGATCCGTGGGACGCGTCTGGTTGGCGACGTACTGCGTAGGCACGCTGATGGTGAGCTTGCCATTGGCGTCGAGCTTGCCGGTCTGCTCCGATTGCTGGGCGGCGTCGTAGCCGAGGGAGTGCTGTCGTCTCCCCCGTCGCCGGCGTCCATGCCCGGCGCTTCGTCGCCGCCGCCGTCCTGATCCCACCAATAATGCGGTGAGTGGTAGACGCGGTACTTCACCTGGGCATTGGCGACCGGTTCGCCGAAGAAGTAGCGGGCGTCGATCACTACCGGCATGGTCTCGCCCTGCAGCAGGCGCGGTTTGGCGGGGCTGACGCGCACCTGGTACTCCGGCTTTGCGGTAGTCCTCCACGCGGAACGTGCCGGTGCCCGCGTCGGCATCCGGATCGTCGGAAGGGGGCCCGTTGCGCAAGCGGATGGTGTAGTAGCCGAGGGTCGCAGTCGCCGGCAGGGTCAGATCGCCGGTACACGCTACCGGCCGGAGAAACCGGCATATCCTTGTCGAGCAGGGCATGGTCATCCTGGTCGGCGATGGTGACGTGGATGGTGGCGAGCTTGGGCAGCTCCAGATGATTCTGCACCCGGGCGCGCAGAATCGCCTTCCAATGCACGATGTGGCCGGGGCGATAGACGGGCCGGTCGGTGTAGATGTAGGAGGACCAGCGGCCACCCTGACATCCGCTGAGCGCGTAGCTGCCGGGAGTGACCGCGGCCACATCATTGCCCGAGGTGGCCAGCACCCAGAAGTTGTCCTGCTGCCGCTTGGGCGCGGTCAGATGCAGTTCGGCAAGCCCGTCGGCATCGGTGTTGCCGCTGGCTTGCTGCTGCTGGCCGAAGCCCGCGCTCACCTGCACCCCGGCGATGCCCGCGCCGGAGACGCGGTCGACGCAATAGGCCAGCACGCTGCCGCTGCCGGTGCGCGTGACCATTGCCATGCGGCTGACCATCAGCAGGGTGTAGGCCTTGTAGTGGCCGTCCGTGGCTTCGATCAGGTAGAGGCCGGAGGGCAGCGGATCGATGGGCAGTTCCTGCGAATCGGAGACGTAGGTCGGCGGCAGTTCCTGGCGCCAGCGGGCGACCAGCTGGTGATCGTTCAGCAAGGGGATCTGGGCGAACTGGGCCACGCCGACGATGCGGCTGCGGCGGGCCAGGTTGGCTTGACGGGCGCGCAGGCGATCGCGGTTTTCCACGGTGAACTGGCTGCGGAAGAAGCGGCGGACCAGAAACCAGAGATGATGCTTCCAGTCGTGGAACTTCTCCAGCCAGGTTCGTTCGTCGATGCGCTCTTTGCCGGCCGAAGGGGGTTCCGTTATCGAAGCTGTGCAGGTCGGGGAGGCCGGCGAGGAATTTTGCCGGATCCTGCACGCGGTAGATGCGGAACTCCAGCTCATCGACATTTTGCGCGTAGAGATGGATGGTGGGCTTCTCGGTGGGAGCGAAGCTGCGGTTGGTGCTGAGGTTGAAGGAGACCGGCCGGGCGGCCAGCAGATGCGCGGGAAACAGCAGCGCGAGCAGCAGGAGCGCCAGCGGGAACCCAGCCCGGAGGGCACGCTCAATCGCCTTCGCGCAGAATGTTCCAACGGTAGACTCCGAGAAAGTTTGCGTTTTCCTTGAGCGGACGCCAGCGCGCGTCCGGGTGGTGCAACAGATCACTCAACAGCAGACGCCGCATTTCGCCTTTGCCGTGATGAATGGGCCCGGTGTGATAGACAACCCAGCTTCCCTTCTCCCCGCAGACGATCATGGAGTGGAACGGGGAGTGGTAATGGGGAGTGTCCGGGACATCATACGGTGAGTCCTGGTCCAACTGGCGATAAAAAATCAGGTCGCCGGGGCGGGCCAGGCGAAGGTCGCGGCCGACCAGGTAGGTGTTGTGCTGCATCAGGGTTTGCGCGTCGGCGAACTGGGCGAAGCTGCCGTTGTCGATGTCTGCGGGTAGGAAAGGACCGGGGCGGACGCGGAAGAGGTTGGCGCCCAGGGGGTCTGCGGGTAGGCGTACTGCCGGATCGAGGGCGCGGACGAGAGACTCGGAGGGCGTGGCCGCTCAGCCAGGTTTCGTCGTGGGCGTGGAGGGCTTCGCGATAGGCGAAGCGGAGCAGGGCGGCGCAGTCGTCGATCTCGGCGGGTAGTTGGGCGGGTTGGTCTGCCTGGTGCTCGGCGATCGCGGTGAACCAGGTTGCGGAAGGCTTGGCGATCCTGGGCGGTGTGGAGGCGGAGGAAGTCGGGGGTTCCGTCGGCGTAGGTGTCGCTGGGGTCGAAGACGAAGGTTACAGGGATGCTCAGGAGGCGATGGCGCCAGAGCAGGTGGAGTTGGGTGTGGCCGGGAGTTGACTGGGGATTGCAGCATGGCCGTCGAATGATCGGCCGGCGGGTCGTTGATTCGAGCAGGCGTAAGGTGGGCCGGAGTTTGCTCGTGTCTTGGGTCACGGTACTGCCGGGTAAGCCAGGAGCGGGCAGCGGATGCGGAATGCGGGGTGTTCCGCTCCGTCGGCCGGTAGGGTGAGCTGTCGGGGGTCGATGATGAGGCGCTCGCTGGCGGATGTAGAGGATGCCGCCGATCACGGCGAGGGCGATGGCTGCGTATGCCAGCCACTTCCTTTTCCGCGTCACGTTCGGCAGCATCTTTTCCCTTAGCATCGTAGACACTGCAGGTCCCTCGGCTCCGCTCGGGATGACAAAGTTAAGGGTCAGACTGGTTTGCCACCCTATACATCTCGCTAGTGACGGATGTGCGCAGCAGAAGCTGGTGGCGGCTTTACGCTGCAACGAATGCCGCGGTCGCTCGCCATTCAAGCCTCGACTGTTCCGGGCTTGAGTGGGATAACGGCGCTCTACGGCAGACGTCATGGATCCCTGTTCACTTCTTTGGTGTTGGCGCTTTCATCAGGGCTACGAACATGCTGGTGAACCTGGGAAGATCCATATCCATTTGCGCGTGCACCAGCTGCACGTCGGTGTCGGGCTTTAGGGGCGCGGTCCAGGTGAGCGTGTCGCCGTAGCTTGGGCCGTGGCTGATGTCGACATCCATGTAGAGAAGGCGCTCCCCGGTGATGATGGACGGGTCCAGCCAGGCGCAGGCGGCCAGCTCGTCCCACAGGTAGTAGCGATCCTGGGAGAAGCGGACGATGTACTGCGCCGCCGGGTTGGCGATTGCGCAATCTCGTCCACCATCTGCTGGGTGAATGGCCCCTTGATGGAAACATCGACCGTGGTCACGTCGATGCGCGGCCAATGGGCGCGCAGGACGATGTGCGCGCTTCAGGATCGAACCAGAAGTTGAACTCATGGCGCGGGCTGGCGGAGAATTCCGGATCGGCGGTCTGCGGATCAAGGCTCCCGCCCATGAGATAAATGCCCTGCGTCAACTCGGCGAAATGGGGATCGATGGCCAGCGCAAGAGCGATGTTGGTGAGCGGGCCCAAGGCGCAGATGGTCACCTGGTGAGGATGCGCGTGCACCTGCGAGATGAGAAAGTGGGCGGCATCCTGGTCAAGCGGGAGTGTATGCGGCGCGCCTTCGGGCAGCGGCGGCACGAAATAGGGATCGTGGCTGCGCGATGGGTCGGCGCTTCGTGGCCGGCCTGCTGGTCAAGACTGGAGGGTCCGTCTCCCCATGCGCCCAGCCAGTTCACCTTGCCGTACAGCTGGAGCAGCGAGCCGGGTCTCCTTCTGCGTGCGCACCAGGGGAAAGACAGCGCCGGGAACCACCGGCACGTCGGTTCTGCCGATGAGCTCGAGCATGCGCAGCGTGTGCTGCACTTCCTCATCGCGCCAGGCGTCGCCGGTCACCACGGTGATGCCGAGGACTTGGACATCCGGCGATTGCAGCAGGACCATCAACGACATCTGGTCCGATCCGCCGGGACCGGAGCCGTCCTGGTCGACCAGGACCATGCGCTTCTCGCGCTGAGGCTAGGGTAGAGAAGGCCAGCAGGAGCAGCAGCAGGAGAGGTTTCATGCTCAGGGTGGGCATTTTGTCCCAAATATAAACTACGGGCCAAGATTACCGGCCTACCAGGCAGGGACGCTTGGGATGAAAGGTCCAGCCGGGCACCAGGTACTGCATCGGCGTTCGATCGTCGCGGTCTCCCAGGCCCAGCTTCTGTAAAGCGCATGCGCGGCCTCGATGCGCTCCAGGTCGATCTCGATGCCCAGCCCGGGGCGGGCGGGCAGTTCGATTTCGCCGTTGACGATGCTGGAACGGCTCCCGGGTCAGGCGCTGGCCGTCCTGCCAGATCCAATGCGTATCGATGGCGGTTACCTTTCCCGGAGCAGCGGCCGCCACATGGGTAAACATGGCCAGCGAGATGTCGAAGTGATTGTTGGAGTGCGATCCCCAGGTGAGGCCCCAGTCGCGGCAGAACTGCGCCACGCGCACCGAGCCCTGCATGGTCCAGAAATGCGGATCGGCCAGGGGAATATCGACCGCGTCCAATTGCACCGCATGCTTGAGCTCTCGCCAGTCGGTGGCGATCATGTTGGTGGCCGTGGGCAGGCCGGTGGCGCGGCGGAATTCCGCCATGATCTCCCGGCCGGAGTAGCCCTGCTCCGCCCCGCAGGGATCTTCCGCATAGGCCAGGACATGGTGCTTGCCGCGGCAAAGCGCCACTGCTTCCTCTAAGGACCAGGCGCCGTTGGGATCGAGGGTGATGCGCGCCTGGGGAAACCGCTCCGCCAGCGCAGTCACGGCTTCCATCTCCTGCGGCCCGGCAAGCACTCCGCCTTTGAGCTTGAAGTCGTGAAAGCCGTATCGGGCTTGCGCGGCCTCAGCCAGGCGCAGCACAGCATCGGTGGTAAGCGCCTCTTCATGGCGCAGGCGCAACCACTCGTCGCCGGCGTCTGGTTCGCTGGCGTAGGGCAGATCCGTCTTCCGCCGGTCACCGACGAAGAACAAGTAGCCGAGCACCGGTACGCTCGACCGCTGCCTTCCCTCCCCGAGCAACGCAGCGACAGGCAGGCCGACCCACTGGCCCAGCAAGTCGAGCAGCGCGCACTCGACCGCGGTGACCGCGTGCACCGTGGTGCGCATATCGAAGGTCTGAAGACCACGCCCGCCGGCATCGCGATCGGCAAAGCGCTGCCGCATGGCTTGCAAGAATCTCGCGGTACGAAGCGATCGCGCGGCCAACGATCGCGGAGCCGGCCTCTTCGAGAACCTGGCGTATCTTCTCGCCGCCGGGAACCTCGCCCGCGCCGGTGTGGCCGGCATCGTCGGTAAGCACAACGACGTTGCGGGTGAAGAATGGCGCGTGGGCCCCGCTCAGGTTCAGCAACATGCTGTCATTGCCGGCAACCGGAATCACCCTCATGCTGGTCACACGAGGAGATGAACTGGCTGAGCCTGTGGAGAGAATTCCTGATTGCGATGCACCAACCGAAAGTATCTGCAGAGCGGTCCAGCCTAGCGAGAACTGGGAGGAAGAATCTTAGCTGGCTCAGGCATTCCGCGCAGGTGCGCGTTTGCCGGCTGCGCGGGAGAGGGATTGCTGTCATGAGCAGCGAACAGGCGGCTTCAGGGGTCAATGGCCGGGCCAGGAAAAAGCCTTGCACCAGTTCGCACCCGATCTCGGCTAGTTGCCTAACTGCTGCTCGGTCTCCACGCCTTCGGCCACGGTTTTCAGCCCCAGCTGTTGTGCCAGCGCCGTGATCGCACGCACCGTGGACAGGTTGGCAGCAGAACCGTCGAGACGATGGATGAACGAGCGATCGATTTTGAGGGTGTCGAGGGGCAGCGCCTGAAGGTAGCTGAAGGTCGAGTGGCCGGTGCCGAAGTCGTCGATGGCAATGCCGATGCCCAAATCGCGCAGCTTGCTGCAGTTTGCCGGCTGCTCCTCTGAGGTCCGAGATGATCCAGCTTTCGGTAATCTCAAGCTCCAGGCGTTCGGGCGCGAGGCCGCTGCGCTCCAGCGCTTCGGCAATCTTGGAACTGAAGTCAGGACGTCCCAACTGCACGCCGGAGACGTTGGCGAATATCTTGACCGGGGGTACGGCGGCGGCATTCCATTCCATCGCCTGGCGGCACACCTCGTCAATGACCCAATCGCCGATGGGAACGATCAGGCCGGTTTTTTCTGCGATGGGAATAAACTCCAGAGGGCTGACCTGGCCCCAGGTGGGATGCTTCCAGCGCAGCAATGCTTCAAAGCCCACGATCTCTCGGTTCATGGTGTAAATCGGCTGGTAAGCTATGCGGAACTGGGCCTGGGCGATGGCGGTGACCAGCGCATCCACCATCTCTGCCGCCCGCCGGCTCTGCCGTCCCAAAGCCGGGGAGTAGATCTGGACCTGGCCTCTGCCAGCGTGTTTCGCCTCCTGCAGCGCCATATCCGCATTGCGCAACAATAAGTCCTGGGTATCCCCGTGATCGGGAAAGATGCTGATGCCAATGCTGGCGGTTATGGTCAGCGAATGGCCATCCACCAGCATGGGCGCGCTCAAGTCCTTAAGCAGCCGGTTGCAAATGTTCGCCGCATCCGATATCTCCGCAAGGTCGCGCAGGGCGAGGATGAACTCATCGCCGCCATGGCGGGCGAGCGTGTCGATCTCCCGAATCGATGCCTTCAGCCGCTCGCTGACTGCTTTGAAACAGACATCTCCCAGTTCGTGTCCCAGGCTGTCGTTGATTTGCTTGAAGTGATCCAGATCGATGCAACAAACTGCAACCAGTGTGCCCTGCCGCCGGGCGATGACCATCGCCTGCCGCAACCGGTCCTCCAGCAAGATCCGATTGGGCAGCCCGGTCAGCCGGTCATAGTGCGAACCATGGACGACCTGGTCATAAAGCTGTCGATGTTCGATGGCCATGCGGGCAAGATCGCAGAGGCTCCGGATGGTTTCCCGAGTCGCGTCGTCCAGGAAGCCCTGGTGACGGTCGAATACGGTGACCATGCCTCTCGCTTCTCCGGAACCGGAGATCAGGGGCGACGCCAGGCAGAGCTTAACCCCGGATTCCAGAATCTCCCGGAACGCGGGGCAGCTACAGGCGGGGCCATCGCGCGACCCGGAAAACGCCGTTCCGGCCCGAATTCCTGGACTCGCCCGGATCCGCCTTGGCAGGCGGCCGCGGGCTGACCACCCGGGGGAGGCCGTGGCGGCAATCCCGCCTCGGCTTCAATGTGGAACTGGTCTCCGGAGCCCGAAGATAGCGATCGACTTACGGGGATACAGTGCCACGAAGGCATCGGCCATCGTCTGCATTGTCGAGGGGAGAGAATGGTGGCCGATAATGGCCGAGAATATCTCGTTCCTGCTCTGCTCCCACTGCTCTTTGCGCCGTCTTTGCGGAGATGTCGCGAAAGACGACAACCGTTCCCAGGAACTTACCGTGGCGCAGGACCGAGGTGCCGGTGTAGGCAACGGGAAAGCTGCTGCCATCTTTGCGCCAAAGAACCGCGTCTTCACCGCGTCGCACGGCGCCAATCTGCAGCGCGCCAAACAGGGCGGACGGTTCCGGGGCAGAAGGAGTACCTTCCGGCTGGAGAGGGCGCACGAAAGCAAGGTGCGGCTTGCCGACGAGTTCCTCCGCGGTCCACCCTGTCATTCTCGCCGCTGCTGGATTGATAAAGGTCGTTAATCCGTTGACATCGGTTCCGTAAATGCCGTCCGCGGTTGACTCCAGCAGCAGCCGGTTCAGCTCATCCATGCGAATCCAAGCCTCAAAGGCATCCTGCGGGATCGCTGTCTTGTCTGCGGCCTCGGCAAGCTTCGGGGATTTAATCGCAACGGCTTCGTCCGCAATCTCCTGGCGTCCAGAGCTTGCGACCGGGGGGATCGCATTGCTATCCATGAGGGGATCATCGTCACGCAGGATGCGGACTTTAGAGCGGTTTGGTAGTTAATGCGCCGCGGTAAACATGGTGAGGTGCGGTCCCGGCCAGCCGGGACCACGAAAACATCTTTCGTGCCGGTCTGCAGCGAAACCGCTCTAAAGCATTATCAGAGTTACTGGTGTCTAGCGATGCTTCCTGGCCGGCAGCGAACTTCTTCGCCGGTTGCGACTTCTTCGCCGGTTCGGATTTCTTATGGGTCTTGGCCGCTGCTTTCGGCGCTGCCTTCTTGGCGGCGGCCTTGCCTTCGCGCTGGCTTGACAGCGGCTCCCCGCGCCGGCTTGACCGGCTCGCCGGACCGTCTTGGCCGCAGCCGCTTTGGCCGGAGCTGCCTTGGCCGGCGCCGCTTTAGCCGCAGCCGTTTTGATCGGCACCGATTTCTTGCCGGCTGGCCCGGCTGGCGTTGGTCCGTGGGAAGATCCGTGGGAACGGCCTGGCGCCGGGGCCGGATGGCTTACCTGGCTTGGCCATGACATGGACCTTGGCCGTCTTGCTGGGCGCCACCAGGTGCAGCGCGGTATTTTGCGCCGCCTTGACAGGAGGCGGGGCCGAAGCCGGGCTGGTCTTTGCCGCGGGAGCTCCCGGCTTTTGTGAGCCGGGCGCCTTCGCTTCCCCCTCGCTCGCGTCGCTACCCGGCTTTCTTCGCCACCGCCACGATCTTCTTCGGTGCCGGCGGCAGGCTGACCTGGGAATCGCCGTCTTCCTCCTCCACTCACGTCGGCCACCTCTTCCTCGTCCAGTTCCAGGGGCTCGCCGTCGAATGCGGCTTCCAGCCGCGACTTTGTTCTTTGCTTCCCCGCCTTTCTTCGACCCGCGGGTACGGCGTACGGTTACCGGCGGTGGAGGCGCCGGCGGAGAATAGGGTTCCAGGAAGGCACGCAGTTGCTCGTCGGTCTCCAGTTTGCCGTCGATGACGCCCAGGAACAGCCTGGAGATCATCTCGTCATAACCCGGGACCTCGGGGGTTATGCGCAACTCCTGGAGCAAAGCATGCGGGACCTTCTGGCGCGCCTCCGGCCAAACGGTAAAGAAGTTCTTGTACTTCGCCTGGATGGCCGGAGACTTGGAGGTCAAGCCCAGCCACAGGACGGCCTGTGGGTCGGCCGAAGTAAACAGCTTCCAGGTGGCCGAAGGTGTGGCCGCCTCCTTGCCGCTGAGCTGTTTGTTGAATTCCTTGGCTGCGTTGTCGAGATTGTTCCATTCCTCGACAAAGCCGGGACGAACAAACATGGCCTTCAGGGCCGCCAGATCCTTGGGCGCAAGCTTGGCTGTAAGAAACTGCATCGAAGCCGCTGAAATATCAGGACTTACACCCTGCATCTGCAACTGGGTCACGAGCTTGCGCATTTCCTCGAGCGCCGGCTGCGTCGGCCGACGCCGTGGTCCAGGCGGGAAATAAGTGATGCATCCACCCTTCCGCCTCCATGGCGGCAAGCACCCGCAACCCGTCCTCCTCATGGCCGATCTCTTCCAGTTCATAGCCCCGGTGATAGGCGGAGAGAGCCTCGATGGCATTCTCTTCCTTGGCATTCTGGAATCGTGTCCGGGTGCGCTCATCCAGCTCCCATCCCAGGCGCGCCACCAGGCGCGTGGCCCGGAGCAAGCGCGACGGCTCCTCGATAAAACCATAGTTACTTACCAATCGCAGCTGCCGGGCTTCGATGTCCGCGACGCCGTTGAGCGGATCCATCAGCAAGCCCGTATGAATGCTCATTCAGCGACAAGGCCATGGCGTTGGCGGTGAAGTCGCGGCGGCGGAGATCCTCCAGAATCGTGTCCCAGTGGTACACGGGCTTACCCGGCTTGGGGTATTCCTCGCGGCGAGCGCTGGAGATCTCAACCGTGACCCCGACCGGGAAACGGAAGAACAAAGTCCGTGAGGGCTCATGTTCGCCCCACAGCTTTCCTCCCGCTTTCTCCAATGTTTTCTTTAATTTAAGAGCATTTCCCTGAACCGTTACATCAAGATCGAAGACCGGCGAACCGCTGGTGAGGTCGCGGACCGCTCCGCCCACCAGGAAGACGGTCATCCCGGCTTCGCGCGCTGCCTCGCGAATGTGCTCGAGAGCGTTCTGCTGGTGTATGGAGAGCCGGTTTTTGAGGAGATAGATATAGTCGGGCATGCCTTACGTTCAGCTCCGCCCGCCACTGAGATTGCGGCTAACATTCGCCATGTGAACACCTTAGCGGCATACCCACGCTACGAACAAATACCTAAGTTAGCATACTGGTGATGCGCTTGGCTACAGGCTTGCACAGTTTCCGCTGCGCTCCTTTGCACGATTCCCGGTGCGCCTGCGGGAGAGCGCATGCGACAATCCAGCTGGGCGAATTTCCGCCGGTCGCTAACAAGCACGCCGGCGCGAAGCGCCCGGGCCGCCGGAGGCCCGACCCATGCCAGTCAGCCGTAAGAAGGTCATAGTACGAAAGTTGAGCCGGGACTGGCTCTCCGGCTATCTTCCTCCGTCAGCCTTTGTGGCGCATGAACAGGCAGAATTGCTTGACCTGGCCGGCAAGCTGATCTCCGTGCCGATGTCGGAAGTGAAATGGATCTGCTTCGTCCGCGACTTTCAATCCGGCGATGCCAACCAACCTGAGCGTTTGCTGCGCAAGACCTTTGTCACCCGGCCCCGCAGCCAGGGCTTGTGGGTTCGGGCACGGCTCAAAGATAACGACTTGATCGAGGGGCTGGCGCAGAATGATCTGACTCTGCTCGATGGAGAGGGGCTGTTCCTCATTCCTCCGGATACGCGGTCGAATACCCAGCGGATTTTTCTGCCCCGGCAGGCGGTCACGGAGCTGGACGTGCTGGCAGTGATCAAGACGGGAGCCCGGCGAGGCCCTTCCGACGCAGTGCAGGAGAGCCTGTTCAAGCACAGAATTCGCTCTGATGACTCCGGTACAATCCCCTGCATGAAGCTTGCCGAACTCGCCCGCGTCCTTGGGCGCCACCTGCCATGGCGACCAGGACCAGGAAATTACCGGGGTCGAGGGGATTGAAAAGGCTGGTCCCGGCCAGCTGACCTTTGTGGCCAATCCGAAGTACACGCCGTTTGCCCGCACCACCAAGGCAGCGGCGGTCCTGGTGACCGAGGACTTTCCGCCGATCGAAGCCGCCACCTTGCGGACAGCGAACCCCTACCTCGCCTTCGCCCGCGCCATCGACATCTTCCATCCTGCCCCGCAATATCCTCCGGGGATTCACCCCACCGCGGTGATCGACCCCAGCGCCACGATTGGCGAGGACGCGCATATCGGAGCCTATGTCGTGATCGGAGCCGGGGTGGTCGATCGGCCCAGGCGCCACCCTGTTGCCCCATGTGGTCATCTACCCTAAGGCGAACATAGGAAAGTATTTCTTCGCCCATGCCCATGCCGTGGTGCGCGAGGAGTTGCCGGCTGGGCGACGGCGTCATCCTGCAAAACGGAGCGGTGGTCGGCTCGGACGGATTTGGATTCGCCAAGGAAGATGGCGGCACATGGCATAAAATCACGCAAAGCGGCGCGGTGGTTCTCGGCGACCAGGTGGAAATTCAGGCCAATTCCTGCATCGACCGGGCCAGTGTGGGCAACACTGAGATTGCGCAGCGGCGTCAAGATCGATAATCTGGTGCAAGTGGGGCATGGATCGACGGTGGGAGAAAATACTCTGCTTTGTTCCCAGGTGGGTCTGGCGGGATCCTCGCATGTGGGAAAGAATGTTGTGCTCGCCGGGCAGGTAGGGGTGGTCGGCCATAGTTTCATCGGCGACGGAGTGATCGTCACCGCGCAGTCCGGAGTACCCGGCGATGTAGCTCCGGGCAGCGTGATCAGCGGGTCGCCGGCATTCGAACATCGCCGCTGGATGCGCAGCGTGGCTGCCTTCAGCCGCCTGCCAGAGCTCGTCAAACAGATGCACAAGAAGCCGTAAGATTATGTAAAATCATGCTTTATTGAATTTCGCGAGCTGGGTGTGCTCCCGATGCTTGTCGCCCGAATCAGACCATTTCGGCCCGGCAGCGCGTTTCCCAAAACAAGCATCCTAATTCAGTCTCATTGCCGGCAGGGCCGAACCTATCGGCGAAACGGGAAGGCAGATTTGCATCTGGTCGAAGATCCTATCCGTGTGTTGCTGCTTGACGATGATCCAGAGAATCTGCTGCTTCGAGCCGCCATCCTGCGCAAGCACGGTTACCTGACCGACACTGCGGGCACCATCGGCGAAGCGGAGAAGCTGCTCAACAAGATCGATATCGCCGTGCTCGACTACCATCTGGGCGCGGGCCAGTTCGGTACCGAGGTGGCCAGCATCCTTCGCCGGCGCCGGCCGGAAGTGCCCATCATCATCCTTTCCGCCACCCTGGAGCGGCGCTTTGGCGGGGTGGAAGACATGCACCTGCTCAAGGGTTACAGCTCGGTCGACGATCTGATCACCGCATTGCGTTCGTTTGAAGCCAAGCACCGGGGAAAGCCGGTGGTGGTCGATGCGCGCGACTTCTTCTACTCCCGCATCAGTATGGCGATCGGCGAGGACGTGGTGCTTGAGATCCTGGATGCGCGAGGGGGAATGGATGTACGTGAATGAGTCCTGTGCCCGTTTGCTGGAGCGGCCGCGGGATTGGTTTCCGGGCAAGAACATGTTCGACGAGATGCCCGATCTGGCGGCTGACTGGAGAGAGATTCTGCGCACCGTGGCGGAGAAGCGCGAAACCTATATCGATCGCACCTATCGCGGATTGTTGAATCTGCCCCGGAAGGGCGAAGAGTGGGTATGGAATGTGCTGGCCTTTCCCCTCACGCTGCATAACGACGAAACCGGCGTGGTTTTGACGGCGCGCATCCTGGAACGGAAGACCCTGCTGTGAAGGAGGGCACTTCGGGCTGGGCGCGACATTGGGCGGAGTGGCCTTACCCCGTCTCTTGACGGTTTTCTCCTGGAAGTCACGGGCGAATTCCCGAATGAGGTTTTTCCCTCTCGCTTCTCTTGTGTTGCTGTGCGTCGCAGGTCTGGCCGGGTGCCGCTCGCGGTTCGTCGAGGCCACCATTGTGAATCAGGGTCCTGTCCTGCACGTGATGGAGTTCGACTACCCGAGCGCCAGCTTCGGCGCGAACGTGCTGGCGACCAGGCGCCAAGTTCACTACCGCTTCAAGATTCAGGGATCCGGGCCGCTATCGCTGCAATACGAGGATGGGGAGGGCCACACCCACACCGCCACAGGTCCCAATGTGGACCTGGGCGATCAGGGTTCGCTGCTGGTGACCATCAGCCCCGCGGGGCGCAGTCACCTGGACCCCAAGTCTGACCAATCCGAAATAAAACTACTTGACCACCGACTGGAAAAGACTCGATTGCAGCAGGCTGGAAAACTGGCTGTCTGAGGACGCAAAGCGCACGTCCAAGCGTGCCTCCGCTCGAGTTGATGGTGGTGTTGTCGATGGCCTGCTTCTCCGCCGGAGTACCACTCACTTTCTTGTATAGCGCCGCGGCATTGAGCAGCGAAGCCATGGTGGCGGCAGAAATCGTGTCCGGCGTAATCACGTCGAGCGAGAACTTGACCCCGTTGTCGAAGCTCATCGAGTAGCGGGAACTGAGCAGCCGCTTCTTCACTGTGTCATAGTCGGTCAACTGGGAAGCGTCTCCCAGCACCGAGCGCATCATGGTCTGCGTGCCTTCCTGGTCGAGAACGCTCCAGACGGCGTCGGTGTCGACGGATGCCATCTGGTCCAGCATGGCGCTGTTGTTCAGAAAGCTGGGCGCCATGCCGTCGCGCGCATCGAGCGCCGCCTTGAGCGCATTCGGTTTGCCCAAAGACCATGGTCGTCGGGTTCAGGAAGACCACCTGCATACCGGATTGGCCCATGGGATATACGCTGATTTTCGCGGTAGACAATGGGCTTTACCTTCCGCTTTTTGAAGTTGGCCATGATGTCGTCCAGCGAGAACTGGCCTTGCGCCAAGCCTACGATGCGGGTGTCTTGTCCGCTTTTGGAACGAAGCGAAGGCCAGCTCTTCAATGTCGTGGTTCTCATCGAGGCCGGAGGTGCGGAGAGCCTGCTCCAGTTGCTTCAGCTCAGGCGGAAGCACACGCGCCTTGAGATCCATCGCGGCTGGCGAGTTCTGCATGGCGTGGTAATCGACGACGATCAGCTGCTGAACATCCTTAGGAATTGCGGCGCGCGCATCCTGGCCGAGCTGAGCGGCAGTGGCGGGTAGCGCCAGCGCAAGAGCGAGCCCGGCAATCGCACTCGTTTGCATTTGCTTCGTGAATTGCATCAATGGGTCTTCCTTCCCTGGGGAGGACTACATGTTTCCGATGTAGGCAGAGTTCTCTAACCCAGCCTCTTCATCTATCTTATGCTTTGCTGGCGCCGGCAACCGGCCAATCGAGTGGCTGCTTCAGCCGCCGTTCGAGGATCCTCTCCTCCGGCTTAAACCCTCTTATTAGACGTACCCACTCACTATCACGCTCAAAGGCCTCTTCCGGAAGTAGACCGATGAGTTCTGCCGTCTACAACCTTGGTGCCATGGGTGGCCGCCAGGCGACTCACCGGCGGCAAAGGCCTGGCCCACCGGGGTGAGGCGGAAATCGGTGATGTTGAGGGAAATCTGGGCCCGCCCCTGCACCAGCACGCCCATGGCCTTGACCCCTTCGAGGCCGCCATTCGAGGCCCGCAGAGCTTTGGCGATGGCCCGCGCCGCGGTCACGTCAGGCCGGTCCAGATATAGGTTGTAGGCGATCAGGAACTTGCGCGCTCCCACGGCGCTTGCCCCGGCGGTGGGGTGTAGTTCAGGGCCGCCCAGATCGGGGCGCCGCGCCGCATCGCGCAAGACCAGCTCGCGCAGGCCCTCGAATTGTCCCTGGCGCACCTGCTTCGAGCAGCGCCCGGTCGGGACGGGACGCGGCCGCTTCGTAAAAATAGATCGGGATGTTGTAGCGGCTCCAGATCTCCAGCCCGGCCTGGCGAGCCAGGATGGCGCATTGGGCCAGCGAGATTCCGGAGACGGGAACGAAGGGGATGACGTCGGTCGCGCCGATCCGGGGGTGCACTCCACGCTGCGCGGTCAGGTCGATGAGTTCCGCTGCCCTGCCGGCGGCCCGAACAGCCGCCTCCACCACCGCCAGCGGCGGCCCGGCAATGGTCACCACCGAACGATTGTGGTCGCTGTCCATGGACCAGTCGAGCAAGGAGACGCCATCCACGCGCATGGCGTCCACGATGGCATGCACCTTTTTGCGATCGCTGCCCTCGGAGAAGTTGGGCACGCACTCGATGACGGTCTCGTCCATAAGACTTCCGGCCTGCGGCCAGGTTATTTCCACCAGGTATAGCCGATGGAAAACTGTACGCTCGCATTCACGCCAGGATTGGAATCTCCCATGCTGGCATTCGAAATATGCACCGCATTGGCAGATATGGAGATCGATTGCTTTGGCTTGACGAAGTAATGGACGCCCAAACCGAATTGCGGGGTGTAGTTGAAAACGCTGGTCCCCAGATGATTGGGCACGGGGTAGGGCCCGACGGGCGGAAACTTGTGATTGGTCCAGATGAGACCGCCCGCACCCTGAATCCAGGGCAGGAAGCGACGGCTCGCTACGGAAGTTCCAGCGCAAAATGACCGGCGTGATGCTCACCCCGGTGTAGGTCCCTCCAGTGGGAAACAGGTTGCTGCAAGTCAACGGCACCGCCGGGTTGCTCGTAACAGTTGGCGCGCAGGTATTTGGGCGTGTATGCCTGCCATAGGGGCATGAGCTCCGCACCCAGTTCAAACTGGCCATTCAGGAAGCCCTTACCGAAAGGACCCGTCAGCACCTTGCCGGCATGCAGGCCGACCCATAGAAATTTGTAGGACTCGCGGTTTCCGGTACCGAAGCCGCCGTTCACAAAGGGTCCAAACTCCCAGGGCTGGCTGGCCAGGAGATCTTCTGCCGGACGCGCTGAGGAGTCACCGGCGACTGACTGCGCGCCGGCGACCGCGGTCGAGAGAAGGGCAAACGCAACCATAAGCACGGCAGCAATACGATGGCGGGGCATTGCGCATTGTGATACTCGTCTTCCCTTCTTTCAAATCACTGTCCAATCTTGAGACCGGTATCGTTCCATCAGGCAAGGCGGCAGGCGAACGGAACTGTCTTGGGCGAGGATACAGTTAGCAGGAGCGACAGCGAGAGACTGGGATGCGATCGGGGTGATCAGCCAGCGACTTCTTCGTACTGCGTGGCGTCCAGATCAAAATTCGAGTAGACGTTCTGCACGTCGTCCAGGTCTTCCAGCGCTTCGAGCAGCCGGATCATCTGGGCCGCGACGGTGCCCTCGAGCTTGGTGTAGGTGGACGCAATCATCGTGATCTCAGAGAGCGAGGTCTCGAGCTTGGCTGCCTTGACCGCGTTCGCGACCGCCTCGTAGGCGGAAGGGTCGGTCAGGATCTCCCAGGTATCGCCCTCGTCGTTCAGATCTTCTCCGCCGGCATCGAGAACGATGTTCATCAACTTGTCCTCGTCGGCAGCGGACTTGGGGATGGCGATCAGACCCTTCTTGGCAAACATGAAGCGGACGGAATTTGGTTCGCCCAGGTTGCCCCCGTTTTTTGAGAAGGCATGGCGCACCTCGCTGACGGTGCGGTTGCGATTGTCCGTGGTCACTTCGACGATCAGAGCGACGCCTCCGGGACCGTAGCCTTCGAAGGAGATCTCCTCATAGATCGATCCGGGCAATTCACCGGTGCCGCGCTGGATGGCGCGCTTGATGTTGTCTTGCGGCATGTTCTCGGCTTTGGCGGCGGCGACGGCGCCGCGCAGCCGGGGATTGGCATCCACATCTCCCCCGCCCTGGCGAGCCGCCATGGTGATTTCCCTGATCAGACGCGTGAAGATCTTGCCGCGCTTGGCGTCAAGTGCGCCCTTTTTGTGCTTGATTGTGGCCCATTTGGAGTGGCCGGACATAGCAACCTCTACTGCCTGTAAGAAGGCTGGTTTTGATCATTCTCACTATTTCGTGACTTGGTGAGAGCTGCCAGGTACGGCCAGTTCTTGGGGAATGGCCGGTCACCAGTTTCTTCCCTTGCCCTATAGCGAAATGATCTTGCCGCGAAGCGAACCGGGCCTCGCGGCGAAAAGCGAGTATAGCACGCACGGCCGGGGCCTGGTTCGCCGTACGGCCTAGGGCAGCGGCGGGGCCGCGGGCGGCGGAAAGCATAGACGACGGCGAGCAATGGGGGCGCCAACAGAATGCCCCAGAACGGAATCACAATGCCGAGCACGATGGGCACCAGGATCGAAGCCCAGACGGGCACGCGGGTTACGCGCTTCATGATGAGCGGCTGCAACATCAATTGATCGATCACCACGATCACCGCGTACATGCCCAGCAGGATGCACAAACGGTACATATCTGGGCTTGCTGACCAGGATGGAGAAAGCCGGCCCGAGCAAGAGCAATCACCCCGCCAATATTGGGGACCAGGGTCATCAGGCCGGCGATCAGCGCCCAAACCGGCGCCAGCGGCACCTTGCAGCAGCAACAGCCCGATCAGCCACAGCACGCGCGACGCAAAGCCCTTGGATGGTTACAGCGCGCCACCAGTTGACCAGTGCCGTGCCGGCTGTTCGCAGGTGAAGCGCGCTTTTGGCAGAAAAATTGCCGCGGGACGGGCCTCACCGGCGCTGAGGCGCGGCACGGACGCCGGCGCCGCAGGCGGGTCGCTTGGGACAGGATCGCCGGGAATGGCGTCCTGGTCTGCCATGGACCAATACCCCTGACAATACTCCAGCGAGCAGGCCAAATGCCACAACGGGAATTTCGCCTCCAAGGACGACGCCGCCTGCAGAGAGCGGTAGCCATGCAGACACTTCACCAGCGGGCAAAACTGCTAGCCTAGGAGTATGAAATTCGGCGTCCTTGTCTTTCCCGGTTCCAATTGCGACCACGATGCGTACTACGCTCTGCGCGAGATCGCTGATCAGCCTGTGACTTTTCTATGGCACGAGTCGGAGGATCTGGAGAACTGCGACGCCATCCTGGTGCCGGGCGGATTTGCCTATGGGGACTACCTGAGGACGGGGGCGATCGCCCGCTTTTCGCCGGTCATGCAGTCGGTCAAAAGGTTTGCCGCCGGGGGCGGACTGGTGCTGGGCATCTGCAACGGCTTCCAGATTTTGTGCGAGAGCGGGATGCTGCCCGGGGCGCTGCTCAGAAATGCCGGGCTGCGCTACATCTGCAAGCAGGTCTATGTGCGCACTGAGACCGCCCGCAGCCCCTTCACCCAGGCGCTCACCCCGGGCCAGGTATTGAAGATTCCCATCGGGCATATGGAGGGCAACTACTTCTGCGAGCCTGACACCCTGGCGGAACTGGAGCGCAGCGACCGCATCGCCTTCCGCTACTGCACCCAGTCGGGGGAGGTTACCTCCGCCGCCAACCCCAATGGCTCCATTAGTTGCATTGCCGGGGTATTGAGCGAAGGGCACAATGTGCTGGGTATGATGCCCCATCCGGACCGCTCGAGCGAAGCGATACTGGGCTCGTCGGACGGCTTGCTGTTGTTTGCCTCGCTGGTCAGTGCGATGACCAGGTAGGTCAGGAATTTCATGATTGATATACACCATCATTTGTTGTTTGGCCTGGATGACGGACCGTCGCGATATCGAAATCTCGGTGGCCATGGCCGAAATGTCGATGCAGAATGGGGTAACGCACATCGTGTGCACTCCCCATTCGAGCGAGCATTTCAAGTTCGACCCGGCGTTGAATCTGGAACGCCTGGAGATGATCCGGCAACGGCTGGGCAACCGCATCTCGCTCGGCGCTCGGCTGCGACTTCCACCTCATGTTCGACAACATCGAGGACGCCATCGCCAACCCGGCGAAGTATTCCATCAATGGCAAGCAATATCTGCTGGTGGAGTTCCCCGACCACGGAATCTCGCAGAACATGAAGGAGATCTTTTTCCGCCTGGGCATGGCCGGGCTGACCTCGATCATCACCCATCCGGAGCGCAACCCGCTGCTCGCGCGCCACCCGGAACGCATGGCGGAGTGGCTCCGCTGCCGGCTGCTTAGTGCAGATCACCGCCGCTTCCCTGACTGGCCGCTTCGGCAAGGTGGCGCAGCGGGTCTCCCACGAGCTGCTGCGGCGGAACTGGGTGAACTTCATCGCCACCGATGCCCACGACCTCACTTCGCGGCCTCCGATGCTGCGCGACGCCTACCAACTGGTAGCCGACAAATATGGGGTCGAGACCGCGGACCGGCTGTGCCTGCACAATCCCCGCGCAGCCTATTTCGGCGAGACCCTCCCGCCCCAGCCGGAACCGGAAGGCCTGCATCCGGAGCTGGACCCGAAGCACTCCTCAGGGCTGCTGAACAAGATGTTTGGTTGGTAGGGAGGAGTAACGCAATCCTTCACGGCGCTCCGAGGGATGAAAATGCGTCCCTCGGCTGCGTTCGTTCGGTCCCACGGCACCCGGAGCGAAGCCGACGGATCTGCGGTTTCTCCTCGATACTCGTTACAACCCCAGGCCGCCATCGACGCCCAGAATCTGGCCGGTGATGAAGTGCGGTCCACGGGCGAAGAACAGAACCGCCTCCGCGACATCGTTGGGCGTGCCATTGCGCTGCATCGGCGTCTTGTTGGCGAAATGCTCGTAAGCCGGGTCCACTTCTCCATTCACCACCATGCCCGGGGCCACGCAATTCACGCTGATCTCGGGCGCGAAGGCCTTCGCCATGGTCTGCGTGAGCATGTGCAGGGCGGCTTTCGAGGTGCAGTAGTGCGCGTGCGTGGGCCAGGGATGCATGCCACCCAGCGAGCCGATGTTGATAATGCGGCCCCTGGCTTCGCGCAGGTGAGGATAGGCCGCCTGGGCCATGAGGAAAGGGCCGCGGGTATTGGTCTCGAACATCTTGTCCCATTGCGCCAGGGTGATCGATTGCAGCACCGCGGTCTCAAAGGTTCCCGCGTTATTGACCAGAATGTCCAGCCCGCCAAACCGCTCGACCACGGCAGCCACTGCCGCCTGAACGCTATCGAGGTTGCGCACATCGCAGGCAACGGCCATGGCCCGCACGTTGAGCTGCTTGAGAGCTTCCACCGTCGCCTGCGCCTCCGCCTTCGAACCGTTGTAAGTGATGGCAACATCCGCTCCAGCCGCCGCCAGGCCCAACGCAAGGCTCCTGCCGATGCGCTTGGCGGCGCCGGTCACCAGCGCTCGTCTTGATGATGCAAGTCTTTCCATGAGATCTCGATTTGCGTGGCAATCATGCGCCTTTCTTGCGGTAAGGGCAGTCTTGCGTGGGAGGGCTTGGCGCTGTTGCGATTCGTCCCTTTGGGGGTGGTGGTGCTGGGTGCGGTCCCATGCCCGTCGCCGTAAAGCGAATATTGCGCACCCGGCCGCTTCATCTTGACCACGATCTCTTTGCTGTCGGTGTCGATCTTGTAATCCTCGCCATAGGTCTGCCAGCCATCGGCAATCACCTGCAGACGCACGGTGTCGCCAATCGGGATCACATCGATGGTGACCTTGCCGTCTTCATCGCTTTTCAGCTCGAGCGCGCCCTTGTCCTTGTCGCCTTTCATAGGATGGAAGACCACGGCGGCATTGGGGATCGGCCTTGCCGTTGGTGGACCTGCACCACCGTGACTTTGATGGTGGCGGTGGCCGGCGGGGGCGTGTATTTGCGCCCATTATGCTGATCCGCCAGGGCGGCGACAAAGGCAGCGGAAAACCGGCAAGCAACAGCACAACACTCGAAATCCTGCGGCAAAACGGGACGCCCATGGCAGGAAGTATAGATGATTTCCCAAACCTGGTCGATCTGTGGGCCCGGGAAGGCCAATTCATTCACGCGCTTAATATTTGAGCGACTTTCACTCACATTTTGGCTTTGCAGGCTTGACAAGGAGCCGAGCTGGTGGCTATCTTAGCAATTGAAGGGCGAGAGTGCTAAGCGCCTCTGATCGGATTCAGCGTATCGCTCTGCAATCTAAACCAACACAGCTTTACTCGTAATTACCGCGAGGCAAACCCTCGTGCGAAGGAGAAGTAACGCAATGGCAACTGCAACAGCATCCGTAGCTACCAGCTTCACACCACTTCACGACCGCATTCTGGTACGGCGCGTGGAAGAGGGCGAATCGATCCGGGGCGGCATCATCATCCCTGACACGGCCAAGGAAAAGCCGCAAGAGGGTGAAGTCATCTCCGTCGGCAAGGGCAAGTCGAACGACGAAGGCAAGGTTTTCCCGCTGGATGTCAAGGCCGGCGACAGCATTCTCTTCGGCAAGTATTCGGGAACCGAGATCAAGATCGATGGCGAGGAATTCCTCATTATGCGTGAGGAAGAAGTTCTCGGCATTCTCAAGAAGAAAGTAAGCGCATCGCGGCTGCACCGGATGCGCTTTTTTATTGCTGAACCTGGCTGGCAGCGCCAGCCTCGATCAAGGAGAAATGGAATGGCAAAGCAAATTCTGCACGGAGAAGATTCGCGTCAGGCAATTCTGCGCGGCGTAAACACGCTGGCCGACGCGGTGAAGGTGACGCTCGGGCCCAAGGGCCGCAATGTGGTCATCGAGAAGAAGTTCGGCTCCCCCACCATCACCAAGGACGGCGTGACGGTGGCCAAGGAGATCGAACTGAAGGACTCGCTCGAAAACATGGGCGCGCAGATGGTGCGTGAAGTGGCCTCGAAGACCTCGGACGTGGCCGGCGACGGCACCACGACGGCGACGGTTCTGGCCCAGGCGATCTATCGCGAGGGCGTCAAGACGGTGGCTGCCGGCGCCAACCCGATGGCTCTCAAGCGCGGCATCGACAAGGCTGTTGAGGCCATCGTCGGCAAGCGCGACGAGCATGGCGTGGTCATGGGCGGCGCGCTGGCGAAGTTTTCCAAGCCGGTGACCGGCGAAATGATCGCCCAGGTGGGCACCATTTCGGCCAACAGCGATTCCACCATCGGCAACATCATTGCCGAGGCCATGAAGAAGGTCGGCAAGGATGGCGTGATCACGGTTGAGGAGTCGAAGACGCTGGAGACCCAGCTGGAAGTGGTCGAGGGCATGCAGTTTGACCGCGGCTATCTGAGCCCCTACTTCGTGACCGATCCGGATCGCATGGAAGTATCGCTCGAAGAGCCCTACATCCTGATCCACGAGAAGAAGATCAGCTCGATGAAGGACCTGCTGCCCCTGCTCGAGCAGGTTGCCCGCAACGGCAAGCCGCTGGTCATCATCGCGGAGGATGTTGACGGCGAGGCGCTGGCGACCCTGGTGGTCAACAAGCTGCGTGGCACGCTGAACGTGGCGGCAGTGAAGGCTCCTGGCTTCGGCGATCGCCGCAAGGCAATGCTCGAAGACATCGCCAAGCTGACCGGCGGCAACGCCATCACGGAAGATCTCGGCATCAAGCTCGAGAACGTCAAGATCGAAGACCTCGGCCGTGCCAAGCGCGTGACCATCGACAAGGACAACACCACGATCGTCGAGGGCCGCGGCGACTCCAAGGCCATCGAAGGCCGGGTGAAGGAAATCCGCAACCAGGTGGAGAAGACCACCTCCGACTACGACCGCGAGAAGCTGCAGGAGCGGCTCGCCAAGTTGGTTGGCGGCGTGGCTGTGATCAAGGTAGGCGCCGCAACCGAGACCGAGATGAAGGAGAAGAAGGCTCGCGTTGAGGATGCCATGCACGCTACCCGCGCTGCAGTTGAGGAAGGCATCGTTCCGGGCGGTGGTGTGGCCCTGCTTCGCTCCGCCAAGGATGTGGACGAGCTGATCAAGAAGCTCGAGGGCGACGAGAAGATCGGTGCCACGATCGTCCGCCGCGCGCTCGAAGAGCCTCTTCGCCAGATCGTCGGCAATGCCGGCGAAGAAGGCGCTGTGATCGTAGGCAAGATCAACGAGAACAAGAACCCTCACTACGGCTACAACGCCGGCACCAACCAGTACGAGGACCTGGTCAAGGCCGGCGTCATCGACCCCACCAAGGTGACCCGCACGGCGCTGCAGAATGCAGCCTCGATCGCCGGCCTCATGCTGACGACCGAAGCGATGGTCGCCGATATCCCCGAGCCGAAGCAGTCTGCTCCGGCCGGTGGCGGTCACGGCGGCGGTATGGGCGACATGTACTAAGCAACAAGCATTCACGCTGTAACAAGAGAGGCCACCCGCAAGGGTGGCCTTCTTGCGTTTCATGCTGACCGACCGGTCAGAGCATATCGCATCGACGAACTTGAGTTCATACACATAAACGTGCGATTCTTACACATAGGGGTCCTCATGCGGACAAACATCGAAATCGATGACCAACTGATGCGCCAGGCGATGCGCAGCAGCGGCGCGCGCACCAAAAGGGCGGCCGTAGAGGCTGGACTGCAGCTGCTGGTGAAAACACACTCGCAAACCGCCATCCGCCGGCTTCGCGGCAAGATACGGTGGCAAGGAGATCTGAACGAATCTCGCCAGGGCCGTGTTCGAGATTAGGCGCCGGCATGACGATCGTGGATACGACTGTCTGGATCGATTACCTGGCTGGGATGGCGAATCCGCATACGGACTGGCTTGACCGCGAACTTAATCGGCAGCGCCTTGGGCTGACTGATCTCATCCTGTGCGAGGTTTTGCAAGGAATCCAAGGAGATGCGGATTTTCTTCGTGTCCGGCGTGAGTTATCAAAGTTCATGGTCTTCGCCACTGGAGGCGAGGATTTGGCGGTCGCTTCCGCACAGAACTACCGATCTCTTCGATTACACGGCTTTACCGTTCGGAAGACCATCGATTGCCTGATTGCAACCTTTTGTCTGGCCGAAGGCCATTCCCTTCTCCATCGGGACCATGATTTCGAACCATTCGAAAAGCATCTCGGTCTCCGGATCATCCGCCCGTAATCGAACTACTTACTCCCCGAATGCCCCAGAGCCAGGCGCAAACCCACCCGGAAGGTAAAGGGCAACGATGGATATCCAATAGGCCCGATTCTCTTGTTGCCGGTAAGGTTGTCGAGTTGGGCATAAGCGGCGAGCCAGGAAAAAGCTGGTAGCTTCCGCTAGATCGAGCTTGGTATAACTGAAGTCCAGGTTGCGATTGGGTAGCAGCAGCGAGTTCCCTCCCGCGAGGTCACGGCCGCCCAGGAAAGTAGAATCGTCACTCCGGCTGGCAAAGGCTGCCGTGAACCCTACCGAATATTGTTCGCCGTTGTAGCTCACCGCAGCATAAGCCGGTATGCGGCGGCCGGTTAAACGGACGGGCTCCACGCAGCGGATCGAAGGCGCCGATGGGCACGTTGGAGAAGGGCGGCGCCGGCCCATCAGGCAGTCCGGTATTGAAGGAGGGTTGGAGCGCGTCGGAAGTAAAGGACCGCGCAACCACCGCGTCCAGATAGGTATAGCCGCCGCGCATGAACAGGTTTTTGAACACGGCTGTATTCCACTTCGCTCTCAATTCCCTGGGCGCGGAATGCCTGCGAGTTCAGATCGAGGTCGCCCGCGTTGCTGAGCAGGCTCTCCAGCTGCCTGCTGCTCACTGGGGCTCAATTGCGGCAGCAGCGTGGGCACTTCCGTCGCGGGCACTGGCTCGATCTGCCTGCCGTACTGGTTATGGAAGTAGCTGACGCGCAGCATGCCGCGCTCACTGAGAAAGCTCTGCGCGACGCCGCCCTCATAGGTGCGCGACTGCTCCGCGACCGATCGGTGAGATGTGGAACTGCTGGATCGCCTCCCGGCCGCCCTGCTGGGTGAGAAGGAAGTTGTAGAGCCCGGCGAACTGTTCATCCAGCGAGGGCTCCTGGTAGCCGTTGGCGAAGTTGAACCGGATCTTGGTGCCGTGAAAGAGTCCCTTACCCGGGCCGAACCGGATAATAGGCCAACCCGATACGAGGAGTGCCCACCGTCCCAAAGAGCTGGTTCTTCTCTGCGCCTCCTCCCAGCGAGTAGAAGAGCCGGTTCCTGTAAGACCCTTGAATTTGCGCGGTGTAGTCATAGTTGGCGCGCTCCAGGTTCTGATCGATCCCGTAGGCCACGGATTTCTTCGCCCCGCGCTCGTCCTCATAGCGGAAGGTGAACATGCCGAGGATGTGCGGCGTGAACGGGTAGTCGCTCTGAAAGTAGACCTGGTCGCGATTGTTGACCCGTTCGACGGTGTTGGGGTAAATGCCGGCGAAGTTCAGGATCGCCTGCCCGGTCACCGAATAGCCGTTCGCTCCACGGATGCCGGTATTGTAACCGTAATAGTTCGTCGAGGTGACCCCGTCCGAGGTGATGGTGAGAGGGATGCCGGCGGGATAAAAATTGATATCCTCTTCGCGCTTGCGCGTCATGCCATAGCGCACCAGGTTGTGCCAGTTGCCGATGGTCCAGTGTTCGAGCCGACGCTCCAAGATAGATATCCTGATCCGATCGCTTGCCGGCGTTGGCAATGCCGTAGAAGTTGAATGCTCCCGGAGTTCCGACCGCCGCATCGCTATTGCGGGCCGTTACCCGAAACTGGGTCGCCGCGCTGTATGCATAGCCCAGGTTCGCGATCGCGGTGTAGTCGTGGTATTCATTCATCTTGATGGCGTTGTCGCTCTGGAAGGCGTCAAAGCCACCGTAGTAATCGAGCCTCTTGTAGGTGCCGCCCAACTGCGCCAGGTTGCGAAAGCTGGTGTGGCTGCCGGCATCGCCCTCGTAGAAGAACGAAGGAAACGGAGTGCTGCCCCGCGGCGTAGTCAGGCTGACCACTCCAGCAGAAGCATCCGAGCCGTAAAGCACGCTGTTGGGACCACGGTAGACCTCGAACTGGCCCACGCCCGCGGTGGACAAATTGCTGAAATCGAAGCGGCCCCCGATATCTGCCGATAGGGACCCCATCCAGGTTCACCTGATTGGCATCGGAATTGCTGCCGCGAATGAAGAGTCGAGGCCAGGCCGCCATACTGGCCCTGCTGCAGGACGAAAACCCCCGGCACCTGGCGCAGTGGATCGACCAGGTTGATGCGGTTGCGGAACTCGCCGCTGCGTTGCACGGTGATCAGCAGCGCTGACCTGCGCCTCGGGGAGCGGCGTGCCGGTGGCCGAAGTGACGATCTCCTGCCTTACATTCGCCGGCTCGAGAACCACGTCTTCCTCATGGCTGTCCACCGCTCCCGCGTAGAAGCTGACGCTGGTAATTTGCTTGAAATTGCTGGCCGAGGTGAGGACGTAAAATCGGCCGCTGGCGCTGCTGCTGATCTGATAGGTGCCGTCGGTGCGGGTCAGCGCGAGCGGCCAGAATCTGACCGTTCTGCACCAGCACCACGCTGGCATGGATTACAGGAGGCCCAATGGATCGGTAACGGTTCCATGCACAATCGCGGCCTGGGTCGAGCGGCAAACGAGAACCAGGCCGAGGATCAAGAAGAGCGCGATGGCAGGATGGACCCGCGCCACGATCGAACCGGCATGGAAATCCTTTTTCTCCCGTGAACGAGGGTGACCCGCACCTCGAATCGCCGCCCGTTTCGAGCTTACAGGGCCATCATTTACGTTTTACACTGCCAAGCCGATTTCGAGGCGCTGGCGAGAGCGGCCCAGAGGCGCCGGTATCTGAATGACGCGCAGATTGACACTCGCGCGCACGGCCCATAGGCTGGGTTGAGTCCGCAGTAAGACGGAGGAGATATCGATGAGAAGATTGCTCTGGCTGGCGATGATCGGTCTGGCCGCACCGTCTGGCCGCGAATGCACAAGCAACAGCGAACCCAGTCGTTTCCACCGCCCGGGAAATCTTCGCCCGCCAATCGAAGTTCATCGTTGCCGCGGCAGAGCAAATGCCGGCCGACAAGTACAGCTACCATCCCACGCCGGACCAGTGGTCCTTCGCCAAAGTTACCTCTCACATCGCTCTCTCCGGCAACGCGATTTGCGCCATGCTTTCCGGCACACCGGGGCCGCAAAGCCCGAAGGTCAGCGACACCGACCCCAAAGACACCATCGTCACGGCGCTCAAGGCGTCGTTTGAATACTGCGATAAGGCGCTCACGAATTTGACCGACTCGCAGATGGGCGACACGATCACGTACTTTCGGGGAGCGAAAACGCCGCGCGCCAGCGCACTCTTCGAGCTGACCGACGACCTGGAGGATCATTACTCCCAGTTGGCTAGCTACCTGCGGTTGAACGGCATGACACCGCCTTCCGCACAGCCCAAAAAGTAGTGGCAGATGGTGACCCCGGGAAGACTCGAACTTCCGACAAACAGTTTAGGAAACTGCTGCTCTATCCACCTGAGCTACGGGGCCACGGCTTCATTTACTGAAGACTCACTGCTGGAAACTACTGGTAAGGACGGGTTCAGCCGTCCCACGGCGTCCGGACTGCTCAATTGTTCCACAATATAATCGCGGCCCTATGCGTGCGAACCTGGCGCCGCACTATACAGGAATGACTCTCGACTGCTCTTTTGTATCCATCCTGCACCGCCCGCAAGCGGATTTCATACCTCTCCGCCCGGCGCGGCTGATACACAAGGGCGGGGCGAAAGCAGGCCAGGCATGTGCCGCCTTTGTGCCGCACACTTGGATAAAAGATTCCGTTCGACTGTTGGGCGAGCAGTTGCCGCGCCAGCAGTTGCGATGGCAAATAGCATTGCGGCACGGGTTCTGGCTGAAGGCAATGCGTGTACTCTTCCGCTGGCTCCAGAACATGAAAGGGGCCGTGAAAGTCGGCCTGCCAATCGTCGTAGGTGGAGATTTCTTCGTTCGGCCGTTCCTCGGGCAATCCAGGAACAACCATTTCTGAAAGCCGCTTCGCTTTGTGATAAGCAACTTCTGCAATTGAAGTCTCTACCCTCTTGGCCGCATACCAGGCGCCGCGAGTCGTGTCATTGAAGCGAGATCCGAATGGGCCGGGATGAAGGAACGCCGCACGGATGATATGAGCGTTGGGAATTCCGTATACCAATTCGAAATGACTGATTCCGCTCAGACCGTAGAGTTCGCCCTGAACCGCTCGTTGGTCGCGGCATCGAGCCGGGCGGCATCCGCAAGCATCGCCGTCGTCTCCCGCGACCTCTTCCAAAACAGTTCCGGTTTCGCTGTATCGGGAGGGGATCAGCCGATGCATTCCTTTCTGGCGGAACTCCCGAACCGGAGGCGTCAACGTCCGCCCCGCCAGGCATCCAGCATCCGGCGGACCTCCGCCATGCCCGGCTGGCCGTGGCGAAGCATGTAGTCGATGGGAGATTGGCCGGCGAAGAGGGGACCGCGATTTTCGAGCGTGATCCAGCGGTCCGCCCACGGCTTGCCGAAGTAGATGTTCAGCGCTTTGTAGATTCCGATGACGAGCGAAATTCGCGTCAAGGTGTCCTGGTCAAGCTGTTTGCCTTTGGGTTTCGTCTTCCACGCATGAAAGGTCGAGGAAGCCACGCCGCCCAGCAGTCCTCGCGCCTGGGCTTCGTTCAAATCCCATTTCTGCGCGATGTTCACGAAAACCTTGATGGCGTTCTCGCTCAGTTTCCTCCGCTCCTGGGCATCCGTGAGGTTAGGAGCCTGATCGAAGGAGTATCCGGCACATTGGGAGCAGCTAGTGCCGTTGCCATATCGAACCTCGCTTACGAGATATATTATTCTCGATTTCGAGAGACTTGGCAAGTGGGACGTGGCTGACTGATAATTGGCGGCACTGCTCCGATGCCACCCGAGCTACGGGGCCACGGCTTCTAGTTCACTGCATGCTAGGCTCATTGGAGCCTGTGAAACTACTCTGGATGGATGCTGCCGTTTCTGAACGCCGCCGGCGGAGGGACCTGGCTGATCCTGCGTCTTCCTGAGGAAGCGCCTACCCTAGCATCTGCATTCGACTCGGGTTAACTGTCACGACCGACGGCAGCTTGCTTCGCAGAAATGCGTTTGTTGCGGGACCCGACCTCACAGGAAACGGAGCATTGCGCGGATCTGCAGCGCTGCAGGGCCGTCCTGGAAGCGACAACAAGATGCAGGTTGAGGGAAAGTTCACAGGCGCCCAGGGATCGTGCCCAGTCCTGCGGGCTAGGCTGACGTTTGGCGGTCGCCCTACGGGTCACATGCCGCTAAAAGCTCTCTTTTCGGACCTAACATGAGAGCCACGGTCTGACGTTCTCCAGCCGTCCCTTCGGGACTGTGTCGGCTGAATCTGCAAGCCGCTACCCCGCACTTCGTACTGGGCTACTTTCAGCCGTCCCGGTAATGCCGGGACTCTCGTAGTCGGTGACCCGCGCTGATTTACGCGAGCTAAGCGCCGAGGCTTTTCAAGCGGAAGAGCGCCGCGATCAAAGCATCGATGTCTTCGAAGCTGTTGTAGAGCGCCAGCGACGGACGGACCGTGGTCTCGACGCCGAACCGGCGCAGCGTCGGCTGCGCGCAATGGTGGCCCGAGCGCACGGCGATCCCTTCGCGGTTGAGAGCGGCGCCCACCTCTTCGGTACGGAAACCCTCGAGCACAAACGAGAGCACGCCCGCCTTTTCCTTGGCCGTGCCGATGATGCGCAGGCCGGGAACGCGCAACATCCCCTGGGTCGCGTAGACCAGCAGTTCATGCTCGTAGCGCGCGACATTCGGCATGCCGATGTGATCCAGATAATCGATGGCCGCGCCCAGTCCAACCGCATCGGCAATGTTGCCCGTGCCGGCTTCGAATCGTCCCGGCGGAGGCTGGTAGGTCGTCTTCTCAAAGGTGACGTCGACGATCATGTTGCCGCCGCCCTGCCACGGGGGAGTTTCGGCCAGCACGTCCGGCTTGCCGTAGAGCACGCCGATGCCGGTCGGCGCGAAGACCTTGTGGCCGGAGAAGACATAGAAATCGCAATCGAGAGACTGCACATCGATCGGCATGTGGGAAACGGCCTGCGCGCCGTCCACCAGCACGCGGGCTCCGTAGCGATGCGCCATCTGCACCATCTGATGCGCCGGAGTCACCGTGCCCAGGGCATTCGAAACCTGGGTGAAGGAGACCAGCCGCGTCTTGGGGCTCAGCAGCTTCTCGTACTCATCGAGCAGGATCTGGCCATCGTCGTCGACGGGAGCTACGCGCAGGCAGCGCGCCCTTTTCCGCGCACAGCATCTGCCAGGGAACGATGTTGGCGTGATGCTCAATCCAGGTGATGACGATCTCATCGCCCTTGTTGATGTGGCGCCGTCCCCATGCCTGGGCGACCAGGTTGATGGCCTCGGTCGCGCCGCGGACAAAGACGATCTCTTTCGAGGAGGAAGCATTGAGGAAGTGCGCCACCTTGGTGCGCGCATCCTCATAGGCATCGGTCGCGCGCGCTGCCAGCTCATGGGCGGCACGATGAATGTTCGAGTTCTCGTGCTCGTAGAAGTACGAAATGCGATCGATCACGCTCTGCGGCTTTTGCGTGGTCGCGGCGTTGTCCAGCCAGATCAGCGGATGGCCGTTCACCCGTTCGCTGCAAAATCGGAAAGTCGCGGCGTACCGAGCCGATGTCAAACTGCTGCCGCGGAAGCTTGAGGTCGCGCACCGCCGCAGGATCCGACATCGCAACCTTGGTGGTTGCGTTCTTGGGAGCGGACCTGGTCAGCAGGCCGCCATCGTCCAGAAAATAAAACGGCGAGGTTTCGGTCAACGCAGCTCGTGCATCGTCTTCGTTCAGTAACGGCGGCAGGGGCGCGAGCTTGGGCACGCCTGCTTCGAAGGACGGAAACAATGCCGCGTCAAACTCCGGCATCGGAAGCGAGAACGGAGAGACCGCAGTCGGCGCTGCGCGGGTCTAGCTGCAGCAACCCTGCTGTCGAGGAAGACGAGGCCGCAGGATAGGAGACAGCAGAAGTCGCGGCCGCAGGAGCGGTAACGGATCCGTTGAGGCCGCCGGCATTTTCCAGAAAGTAGAACGGAGAGGCTGTGGTCAACGCTGATCTTGCATCGTCCTCAGTCCGTAATGGTGGAAGGGGCGGGAGCGCCGGCACACCTGCTTCAAACGACGGAAACGCGCGCCAAACACCGGCATCGGCAGCGAGAAAGGGGACGACAGGAAACCGGCTGCGGCGCTGCGCGGGTCATGCTGCGGCATCCCTGCTCCCGGTAGAGGCGCGGCAGCAGCAGGAAGAGAAATCGCTGCAGCTTCCCCTGGCATGAACGCTGGAAATCCCGGCGTGACGGATCGATAGTCCCGGCACATCCGGGGCGATGGGGAATTTTCCCGCCGATCGGTATGGCGGGCATCGAAGGCAGCGGCATGCCGAATTCCGGCAGCCGGGTTTCGAACTCCGGCGCAGCCGTGCGGACGATCAGGCATGGATGGCGCAACGCTAGCCGGAAAAGCCTGCCCTGGCTGCGCGCGGAAAAACTCGTTGGCCAGCCGGGTCAACGTGGCTACATCCGGAAGCGAGCCCGCAGAGGCGAGGCTGGTCTCGTCCACCGGCAGTCCCTCGGTAACCGGGCAGCGAAACCCGCATCGTTCGGATCACTTGTACTCATGGTATTGTCCGACTTCTACATTCTCGAGCACACCCAGCGCATCTTCGGCAAGCACCGCCGCGGAGCAATACAGCGACACCAGGTAGGAGGCGATCGAGTTGCGGTCAATACCCATAAAACGGACGGAAAGGCCGGGAGTCTGTTCGCCGGGCAGGCCGGGCTGGAACAGTCCCACCACGCCCTGCTTCCTCTCGCCGGTGCGCAGCAACAGGATATTGGTCTTCCCTGCCCCGTCGATGTCCAGCTTGTCGGTGGGGATGAGCGGAATGCCGCGCCAGGTCACGAATGGCGAACCGAAAGATCGTCGCCGTCGGCGGAGGAACACCGCGGAAGGTGCACTCCCGGCCGAAGGCGGCGATGGCGCGTGGATGCGCCAGGAAGAACGCCGGCTCCTTCCAGATGCGCGAGAGCAGTTCATCCAGATCGTCGGGCGTGGGCGCAGCCTGCGCGCACATTGACCTTGAACGCAGGATCGACATTGTTCAGCAGGCCATAGTCGGCGTTGTTGATCAGCTCGCTCTCCTGGCGCTCCTTGACCTTTTCCACCGTCAGCCGCAACTGCTCGCGGATCTGGTCGTGCGGATGGCTAAAAAGATCGGAGACGCGGGTGTGAACATCCACCACGGTCGAGATCGCACTCAGCGTATATTCGCGCGGAGTCTCCACGTAGTCGACAAAGGTCTCAGGCAATGTCCGTTCATCGCGCGATCCGCAGGCGACTTCGATCTCCGCATCGTTCTTGACCTTGTTGACCCGGTAGGTGCCGGATTCGACCGGAACCCAGCCGAGCAGCTGGACCAGCCAGCGCGGAGTAATGGCCGTGAGCTGGGGCGGCGTTTTGGTTGTGTTGGCTAACTGCCGTGCTGCAACATCGCCTAACGCTCGACGATTCCATCTGCCATGGGGATTTGCTCCTTCCATTGGTTGCCGCTTAGCTTCGCAACCTCGCACAGGCGAATCATAGCCGTCGCCGTTCACGCGGGAATCACGAAAATATGGAAATTCGAGCGATTCGGCAACATAAAGAATCGACAAGTAAGCCTCTGACCTCATAATTTAAGGACACATCGAGTTACGATAAGGGTGGATCGGAGAGGTACTTATTGACTGGATTGGTTCATCCATCGATTGACGATATCGATTGCGAAATTCTGGCTGAGCTTCAAGCCAACGCGCGCATTGCGTTTGCGGAGCTAGGACGAAGAGTCGGATTGTCCACGCCGGCGGTGATTGAAAGGGTCCACCGGCTGGAGGAGAGCAACGTGATTCTCGGCTATCGCACGCTCGTCGATCCGGCCCAGGTGGGGCTGCCGGTGCGCGCGTTTGTTCATGTCACGGTGGCGGGAGACAAGCTGGCGAAATTTGCCGCTGTGGTGCGCAACCTGCCCGAGGTGTTGGAGTGTCATCGGGTTACCGGCGCCGAATCGTTTATCGTGCAAGTCGCGGTCCGCGACGTGAGACATATGGAAGAGGTGATTGATTCGATGATGCCCTATGTCTCGACCAACACTTCCATGATTCTGGCCTCTCCTGTGCCCTGGAACAGCATCCTCCCGGCCGCGCGCTACGGCAAGAAGCCGCGGCAGAGCAAGCCGTCCCGGAGATAGAGCGGATTTCTTTCTATTTGCGAAGCGCCCGATAAAGGTCGGTAAGAATCGGCGGGGTTAGTGCGCGGATTGCTTTCTTGATCCGAATCGTCGTTTTGACGCTGTTGACGCCGGGGCGCTCTTGAAAGGCCACCTCATGCCGATGGGTGAGTTCCGGGTCTTCTTCCGGGCGGCCATTCGAGTAGTAGTAGGTTGCAATGGACTTCCGGTTCCGATCGGGCGGGCATGCCAGTGGTATGGGATGACCGTGAAACGAAACACTGGTCGTGCTGAAGATGGCGCAGCGGTTGAAGACGGGCAGAATCTTCTTCTCCGCTCGGGTCACCTTGCGATCCCATAGCTCGAAGTGCCCCCCGTACTCCTCCTTCCAATCCTTGTTCAGATAAATCAGAACATTGATGCGCCGGTCCAGGCGCAGCCCCTTGTGGTAGCTGAAGTCGGCATGCACCTCCAACAGGCCGCCGGGCCTGATCTGATGCAGAGCCTCCGCCGGTGTAGTTGGGATCGGGCAGCACGCTCTGGATCCCGGTCAACGTTTCCAGAAACTTAAGCATCGGCCGGCTGTTCAGGAAGTAAAGAACATCGCGAATCGATGGCGGCAGCTTCTCCACCACATCGAAGGCCAGTTTCTTGCGCTGGTTCACATCCGTGTAGGCGTGCCAGTCCGCCTCTTTCGGCTCAGGGAAATCCCGCAGCGCGGCCTCAGCCACGTCAACGGGCAGGAAATCGTCGAAATAGATATGCGGATAACGGCGTGTTCGCCTTGTACTCCTCTGCTTTGGCCTGGGCCAGGGTTTCGAGTTTGCCGGCAAATTGGTCGCTGAGCAATTCGTTCATCACCCTGGTGTCGTTGGCGGGCTCTCCAGCACTTCTTGACCGATTCGGGCATCGATTGACTCCGTGATCGTGATTTGCGCCTGACTGGACAGCCAAGCCTTGATTCAAACCTATTCATGCACACCAGACATGTCAAGACGATGCTCCCAACCCGCGCCACGGGATGAGTTGTAAACTATTAGCGAGGGATTTATGGCGGAATTGGAACGCAGGAAGTCAGTGACAGTCAAGGTAGGAAATGTGCGCGTGGGGTCTTCCGCGCCGGTGGTGGTGCAGTCCATGACCAACACCGATACCGCCGATGTGCAGGGCACGATCCAGCAGGTTGCCGCTCTGGCCACCGCGGGGTCGGAACTGGTGCGGGTGACGGTCAACAACGACGCCGCGGCCAAAGCGGTGCCGGCGATTGTCGAGGGCCTGGCCAAGCTGGGGATCGACGTCCCCATCGTCGGCGACTTCCACTACAACGGCCACCTGCTGCTGAAGAAGTATCCGGAGTGCGCGCGCGCGCTGGCCAAGTACCGCATCAATCCCGGGCAATGTCTCGATCGGCCGCAAGGACGATGACAACTTCCGCACCATGATCGAGTGCGCGGTCGAAAACCAGAAGCCGGTGCGGATCGGCGTGAACTGGGGTTCGCTGGACCAGGCTCTGCTGACCCGGATGATGGACGAGAATTCCAAACGGGCCCAGCCGGCGGATGCGCGCGACGTGATGATCGAAGCGATGCTGGTGAGCGCGATCGACTCCGCGCGCGCGGCCGAACGCTACGGGCTGCGCCACGACCAGATCATCCTCAGCGCCAAGGTAAGCGGCGTGCGCGACCTGATCGAAGTTTATGAATTGATGGCTGCGCGCTGCGATTACGCGCTGCATCTGGGTCTTACCGAAGCCGGGATGAGCATGAAGGGCATCGTCGCCTCGACGGCCGGCCTGGCTCCGCTGCTGCTTAAGGGCATCGGCGACACCATCCGCGTCTCCCTTACCCCCAAACCCGGCGGCGACCGCACCGAGGAGGTGCAGGTGGCGCAACAGATCCTGCAATCTCTGGGCATCCGCAGCTTTGCTCCCGCAGGTGACTGCCTGCCCCGGATGCGGGCGCACCAGCAGCACCTACTTCCAGGAATTGACCCAGGACATTCAGGGCTACGTGCGCGACAGCATGCCGGTCTGGCGCGAGCGCTATCCCGGAGTCGAAGAGCTGAAGCTGGCGGTGATGGGTTGCGTGGTGAACGGACCGGGCGAGTCCAAGCATGCCAACATCGGCATCTCGCTTCCCGGCACCTTTGAAGATCCCAAGGCCCCGGTTTACGTGGACGGACGCCTGATGACGACCCTTCGCGGCGATGACATCGTGAACGACTTCAAGAAGATTCTCGACGAGTATGTCGCGGCGCGCTACGGCACAGGCTCGCGTGAAGAGCAGTTGATCGAGGTGCGGTAGCATTCGAGTCCCGGAGGGACGGCCTGAAAGTAGCCCAGGACGTCAGTCCTGGGTGAACCGCGGCGGAATCGAAAAGTCCCGAAAGGGACGGCTGAACCCCTATCCCATCGTCAACGCATGGTGTCCGCTTTTCAGCCGTCCCTGCGGGACTGGCGCGTTTCTTAATCACTTCCCAGGACTGACGTCCTGGGCTACTTTCA
>CAWAII010000008.1:0-284979 GCA_963782105.1 uncultured Acidobacteriaceae bacterium | reverse complement strand
TCAAGGAAATCCGGGAAGCGATAGGCCTTTTCGTGGTTTTCTTCCGGGAAAACCACGCCTCGCGATCTTTATCAGGCCACAGTAATTGCGAAACCGCTCTAGCCATCGTGTCTCCGCCTGGAGATTGTGTGCCGTCTCTCTTGACAAGCCATAGCCAGAGGTTATGGTTCTGGGTGTGAAGACGGCCAATGCCAACCCCGTGTTCCGCGCTCTTGCCGATCCGACTCGGCGGGCCATTTTCGAGGAGCTGACACGGCAGGGCGAACAGACCGTCCACGCATTGACTCGCTATGCGCGCGTTTCCCAGCCTGCTGTCTCCAAGCATCTGACGGTACTGAAGCGGGCAAAGCTGGTACGGCATCGCCGCGAGGGACGCGAAACTCACTATCGCACCCAGCCCGACGCGCTGGCGCCGATAGTGGATTGGCTTAATCATTACGGCGCCTTCTGGCGCGACCGATTTGATCAGCTTGAAAACTTACTGAAAAGGATGGACCCATGAGCCAGGAATCAAAGACGAATCCAGCAGAGTGTCCCCGTAGCCTTGTTGTCGAGAGGGTATTCCCGCACCCGCCGGAGAAGGTGTGGCGAGCGCTTACCGAGGGCCCGCTGCTCGCGCAATGGATGATGAACAATGACTTCGAGCCGGTGGTCGGGCGCAAGTTCCAATTCCGCGCCGAACCCATGCCTAACTGGAACGGCATCGTCGACTGCGAGGTGCTCGTCGTCGACCCACTCCAACGCCTGTCTTATAACTGGGGTGTTGGCGATGCCGCCGGCGGGCTGCAATGGGTGGTCCTCTGGACATTGACTCCAGCGGAGGGCGGCACGCACGTCCGCATGGAGCAGTCCGGCTTCCGTCCCGATCAGCAGGCCGCGTATCAGGGTGCAAACTACGGCTGGCAGAAGTTCTTCGGCGGTCTGGAGCGGGTGCTCGGCGGAAGTGCAAATTGAAGGCCGCCAGGATGAACGAATCCAAGTGGCTGGTCGCCTGCTTCTGGATCTTCACCGCGCTCTTCTGCCTGGAGATGAGCTTCACCGCCTACTACGAGCTGCTGCGCCTGCCGGAGGCGGCCCAGGCGTTCACCCGCCTCGGCTTCTCCGCCGCCTCCTTCCGGGTGGAGCTCTCGTGGGCCAAGGTGGCGGGCGTGGCCGCACTGCTGATACCCATGTTTCCCGCGCGGGGCGTCGATCTACGTGATCAAGGAGTGGGCCTACGCCGGCTTTGCCATCAACCTCGTCTCGGCGCTCATCGCCCACCTCTCCATAAGCGATCGCCCGGCAGGCGTTAGCCCCTTCCGCGGCCACCAGCGTGCTCTGGGGGCTCTCGTACTTCTTCTGGCGGCGGCTGCAAACGCGCTCGTCTGAAGCGACGAGTGCATCGCTCTGAAATCGACGATAGAGGCTGACAATTGCAGCGCGACCTTCCGCCCAAGCTAATTGCTTTCTCAGTACATCGGTGGCAAGCCCATCTTCTGGATGAGGGAGCGATAGCGCGGGTCGGCATGGAGAAAGTCGAAAGCGGGGTCCGATTGAGCCAGGAGCAGCAATAGTGGATCGCGTTCATTTACACCTTGCTCGAACAAGGCAAGAGTCTCATCGTGCTCACTGAGCCTCCCGTGCAGGTCTGCAAGCTCGAAAGTAGAAACTCTCCCGGTTCGCGCCCTCTTTTCAACTGCAGCCAACTGGCAACGAACCACAGCAGCGTATCCGCCGGTCTCGAATGCACGGCGAACAGCGGCCGACAGGGGAAGATCTCCTTCAGCTGAAATCTGGCGGGCGAGCATTTCAACGGCCTCTTTGTCCATACCTTTCCAGTGATAGCTATCAGCCAGTTGTTCGAGAATATCGGCAGCCACAGGAAAGTCTTTCAGGCGCATCTCGCCATCACTGATCGCAGCATCAAATTGGCGGGTGCACATGTATATCTCCGCCATCGCCCCCGGATGCTCGAAGGGATTGATCGCTGTGGACTGTTTCTGCACCGCGATCGCTTCGTCATAGCGGCCCAGTGCGCAGAGAACCCTCGCGTGCAGGTGGAAATCCTCGCCATCCTGAGAATCCAATTCTGTGGCCCGGGTAAGCTCCTTGAGTGCCTGCACGCCATCACCATGGTTGAAAAAGATCATGCCTCCGAAAGTTGCATGGGCTCGTGGGAGACTGTCGTCGAGTTCGACCGCTTTCCTGGCCGCGGCTTCCGCCTGCGGCAACGCCTGGAGGGGATCAACTTCACCGCTGAGTGCCCCCATTGCGTAATAATCGGCAAGCCCGGTCCAACCAAGGGCATAATCGGGCTGAATATCGACGGCCCGCTGGTAGTACCTGCCGGCATCTTCATTTCGTCCGACGACCCAATAGTAGTGGCCACGCAAGTAGGCGTCGTGAGCTTCCGGTTTGATGTAGCGGGCGTTGGCGTGCGGCGGCGTTGCACTGTTCAAGCGAGCAGCGATGGCTCTGGCGGCATCGTCGGGCAGCGCAGCAACATCGTTGGTGTTGCGATCGTAGCTTTCGGCCCATAGATGACTGTCCGTGTCACCGCGGATAAGTTGCAGGGTCATATGCACCTGGTTACTGGAGCGCGAGATTGAGCCTTCGAGGATGGCGTCAACGTTGAGGGCGCGGGCGATTTCCGGCAGCGACCGGTGCGCGTCCTTGAATTGCATGGCGGAGGTGCGGGAAACGATCCGGAGGGTGGAATCCTTGGCGAGCATGGTCGTCAGTTCGTCGGTCATGCCGTCGGCGAAGTACTCCTCATTAGGATCGCCGGAGAGATTGTCGAGGGGGAGAACGGCGAGCGAGGCGATCGCAGCGTGAGTGTCTCGATCGAGGAAGCGGGCAGCCAGCGGATGCGGGCCGAGGGTGAGTATAGAAATGGTAACGAGCACGGAGACACAGAGGGCAGTGACCACCCAGAGTCTGTGATGGGGTTTGGTAGCCGATGGGATGACGGGCGTAGCAGAGATCTCCGGCGGAGCAGGAGGCAGGTCGACCGGATCCCCAGAAGGTTGAGTTGGCTCGGTGACTTCTGGCTCAACGGCCGTAACGGGTGCGATGAAGCGGTAACCAGAGCCGGAGATTGTCTGCACAAACCGCGGCAGGTCCGAACTGTCACCAAGAATCTGGCGAATTTTACGGATTGCCGTGTTGATTCCGTGTTCGATATCGACGAAGACTTCCCGCTCCCAAAGGCACCGGGCAATTTCATCCCGGGTAACAACTTGTCCGTGTTTGGTGACCAGGAGGACGAGAAGTTCGAGAGGCTTCCGCTCAAGCTTGAGCCTGCGGCCTTTGCGGCAGAGCTCAAATTTGCCGCAATGGAGGCTGAAGTCGCCGAATTGATAGACGACAAAGGGCACCGTCTCCCCCCGCAGCGTGGCTGAAGTATAGCACTGGTCAAAACCTGGACGGAGGAATCTCTCCCAGGTTCAGTGACTTACGCCTTCAGCTTTCTTCACCTCTGAATTTATCTTCCTGCATTGTTCCCGAACTCGAATTGGGTTTTATCTCATTCGAGCCGGCAAATTCCCCGGCAGAGGAGGAAGTCATGAAATCAGGAAATTGGAAAATTGTGCCGGCGCTGAGCGCGCTGGCACTCGCAACCATGTTTGCTCCCTACGCCCATGCCGGCTGCGGCCTCTATAGTCCAGTGCCACACGCCGCCAGTTGGCAGCCCCAGATCGCCTCGCCGCGACTTGTACTGGCGGCTCTCGCCATCGACGACGAGGCTGCCACCCCGCACGAACCCAGCATCGTCGGAACCTGGAAAGAGCATTGGATCTCCGAAGGCAGTAGTGGAATCCCGGACGGCACCGAGGTTGACGCTGGCTACGCTCAGTGGCACAGTGACGGCACCGAGATCAATGTCTCCGGCCTGCGTGCTCCCCTAACCGGCGACGTTTGCCTCGGTGAATGGATAAAAACCGGCGCGCGGACTTATCAGCTGAACCACTTTGGCGTCTCGTACGACTCCACAGGCGCCAACCTCGTCGGCCCCGCCCGCATTCAGCAATGGCTAACCCTCGATGCCAAAGGGGATTCAACCTCGGGAAAATTCACCATCGATCAGTGGGACGAGGCGGGCAATCTGCTCGCGTCACGTGCAGGGCAATGTCATCGGAACCAGAGTGACCATGGAAACCGGATTCCAGAGCGTTGAGTAAGTTAAATCCTGATTGGCAATCGCGGGTCTCGCTCGGCGCTGACTGGATCGAAGCGTGACCTGCGTTTGCAGATCGGACCGCGAATCGCGGCTAGATATGGCTTGTCAAATTGAACCGGCGAAAGTCTCGATAACTCCCCACCGTTGCACAAGCTAGTGCCCGTTGGGAAACGGCCGTGGCATGCCTGGCTTCCAGTCGGGTATGGCGTATCCGTCTCGATTCGGCATTTTCACTTGCGGCAGCGTCGTTTGGGCGAGGACTTCATCCTCCTGAATCACACCGTTCTTGTAGAGCAGGAACGCGGTGAGCGAGTACACCTCGTCCGGCTTGAGCGAGCCTTCCTGCCTGAAGGGCATGCCGCGATTGATGTAGTCCCAGATGACCGTCGCGTAAGGCGCATGCAACGCCATTACACTTCCCGGTCCAATGCATGGCTCAAGGCATGGCGTCGAGCTCTTCACAGGCGTTTCGGGCTTGATCAACATCGGAGCCAGCCCGCCCGAACCGTTCTCTCCGTGGCACATCGCGCATTTCTGGGCGTAAATCGCCGCGCCCTCTTTTGCCGTTCCTTTCCCCGGTGGAAGATTCTTCCCGTCCGGGCTGATGGTGATATCCTCGGCGCGAATCTCCTCGGGCGTCGGCGTCCTTCCGACGCCATAGGTCGGCGATTGGGCCCACGCAGCGCCGCACGCGCACAAAATCAGCGCCGGAAGCAGAGCACTAAATCGCATTGTGCACGCTCCCATCGCCCGCTACCCGCCACGGCTGAATCGTGTTGTCCGAGCCTTGGACGCCGTGAGTCTTGTAATGGTCCGGCGGCACCTTGAAAAACGCGGCCAATTCCGCGCGCGAAGGTTGCACCTGCCCAAGTTCATCGGTGCAGCGCGACTGCAGCACGCATTCCCCCCCGTCCCACTTCCAGTCCATGCCAAATCGCGTATGCGCTTTCGCATGGACCGCCCCGCGGATCTCCGCGTCTTTCCACGTTTGCCCGCCGTCCGTGGAAACTTCTACGCGCCGCACCGCGCCTCCGCCCGACCACGCCAACCCTGTCAGTTGGTAGATTCCAGGACCGGGGAGCTTCTGCCCTCCTGACGGAAACGTGATCACCGATTTCGGCCCCCACTGGAACGTCAACGCGGCCACTTCTTCATCCTTCGAAATATGTCCATAATCGTTGTACGTCATGTAGTAGCGGTCCACGACCTTGATCCGCCGCAGCCATTTGGTGTTGTAAATCCCTTCGAATCCCGGAACCACCAGGCGCAACGGAAAACCTTGCTGCGGGCGTATCGGCTCGCCGTTTTGCCCGTAGGCGACGATGCAATCGTCCATCGCCTTCGCCAGCCGGATGCTGCCGGCGCCCTTTACCTCTTCCGCGCCTTCCGACACTACCCACGAGGCGTCCTTCTGTACGCCGCACTCTTTGAGCAAAACCGAAAGCAGCACGCCTGTCCATTCGCTGCAACTCGTCAGCCCGTGAGTCTCCTGCACCGTCTTGTCTTCCGGCTTGGAATGGTTGCCCAGGCACTCTATGAAATGAACGCGCGATACTGAGGGAAAGCGCTTCAGATCATCCATGCTGAACTCCAGCGGCCGGTCGACCATGCCGTGAATCATCAGCCGATGCTGCTGGGGATCGATATCCGGCACGATCGACCCGCGATGCGTCCCGATGAAGTGAAGCGACGATGGTGTGATAATGCCCACCAAATCCTGCAGCGGCGCTAACACGTGAAACGTCAGCCCAAATTCGTCCGGCGAAGGTCTCCCGTCTACCGGCACGCGAAGCGAGGTCACGTAGTGCGACCGATCGCCATACGCGATCTCGTCCTTCAGCGACTTTGTTTCGGCAGCCGATGTTTGGCCGGTTGCGGTTCGCACGGCGCCCAACGCGGCTGCCGCGGCGCCGGTCGTTAAAAATCTCCTTCGGCTAGCCTTCGTCAAATCGGTCGGTTTTTTCGATGCCGGGTTTCTTTTCGAATCCATGGGGTCTCTCCTTCTAAAGCGGTTTCGCAATTACTGTGGTCTCATAAAGATCGCGAGGAGTGGTTTTCCTTGGGAGAAAACCACGAAAAGGTCGACGTGGCTTCGGTCTACACCAATTGCGAAACCGCTGTAGCGCTGTTTTCACTCGCGCCGAGCGAATGTTTCGAGGGAACTTCGTTCTCGCGTTTTTCCTTGTCGCAAAATGTACGCTTGTTTGGCGGATCAAATCAAGGTTGGATGAAATCCGATGACAGCATATCAATTGTCGGGAATGCCGGTTCTACGGCAACCTGCTGAAGACGTAGATCCATCCGAATAGCTCGATGAGTGCCTTGGCCTGACAGCGCCAATTGAGAAAAGCCATGCTTTACTGGCTCAATTTAGAACCGAGACCAAGTATGCTTCCCTCTTGGGATGAACGGGGCTGTCGCATCCTTACCTAAGCAGAGGTCCTCTTTATGAAGCAGAATTTCGCCGCAATTATCCTCGGTGGTACTGGGCAAGTCGGCGGTGCAGCCGTCGCGGAGCTGCTGGCAATTCCGGAATGCCGGGAAGTGGTGATGGTCACCAGAAAGCCCATTGCGCCGCGATCGCGGGTGCGCAACGTCGTTCTTGATACCGGCGCTGCTGACTTTGCCGAGCGCACTGCCGCCCTTGCCCGCGAAGTTTTAAGCCAAGGTCCCGTCAGCGCCGTGAGCTGTGTGGGTGTCGGTTCTGGATCGATGCGCTGGAGCGAAGAAGAATTGCAACGACTTGAACTCGGCGTCGTCGGTGCCTTTGCGCGTGGCTGCCATGACGCCGGAATCGCCCAGTTTTGCCTGCTTTCTGCGGCAGGAAGCACAGCCCGCAGCCGGTTTCGCTATGTCGCGCGTAATGGGCATGAAGGAAGACACCGTGCGCAACATCGGTTTTACCCGCCTCGCCATCTTTCGCCCCGGCATCATTGTCGGCAACGCTCATACCCCGGCCTGGGTCGGTTGGTTGGGAAGCCTCGTGCCTGGGCCGTTTGGCAATATTGATCAGCGAATTCTCGGTCGCTCAATCGCCGCAGAGATAGCTTTGCACAGTCGAGAGGCTGGTGAAGTTATCCGCGAAAATGCAGCAATGAAAAAACTCGCTGCGCAGTTCAATAGCGTGACTTAGGAATTTTTACGTGAGGCCTAGACTAAATTAATCGCGAGAGATAAAACCGGAGAGCCGCACTATTTCGAGCTGATCGCCGAAATTTTGCTGGTCTACCCCATCGGCGGTACTCTTGCGTAATGCGACCCCTTCGGTATTCCATCAACGTCACATTGGACGGGTGCTGCGATCATCGTGCAATGATCCCGGACGAAGACTTGCATCGTCACGCGGTCGAGAACCTCGACCAGGCCGATGCCCTCCTCTTTGGCCGGGTGACTTACGAAATGATGGAGGCAGCGTGGCGGCCGCCGGCGCGGACGGGAGCGAGGCCTGATTGGATGGAACCCTTCGCCCGGACGATCGACGCGGCAAAGAAGTACGTCGTGTCGAGCACCCTGGACCGGGTCGATTGGAACGCGGAGCTCGTGCGCGGGGATCTGGGGAAGGCCGTTCAGCAGCTCAAGCGGGAGCCGGGTAAGGGACTGCTCGTGGGAGGCGTGAAGCTCCCGCTGGCGTTGGCGGAGCTGGGATTGATCGATGAGTACGAGTTCGTGGTGCAGCCCAGGCTAGCGGGCCACGGGCCGACGTTGTTCGCGGGGCTATCGAAGCATGTCGACTTGAGGCTCGTGAGCCGGCTGGAGTTCGGCTCGGGGGCGGTGGCGATGCGGTATGAGCCGAGAAGGTAGCCATTGGGCTTGTTAGCCCGAGTCGGCCGCATCATGGAGCAACTCGGGCAGATCCAGTGGAAATATTCCGATCCGACCCGCCGCATCCGCAGTAACGTTGTCTCTGCGACATGCCGTAGTAATGAGAAGTCTTTGTGTCTAGGTTGCCAAAGCTCCCTTGGACTGGCTCGTTGGCATGTCCCATCGGCGTTTTTCGTTACCGATCCGCTCGGATACCGCAAACTAAAGCTGGGTGAGCCCATTGGCCTGCTGGCGCCCACCGGAGAGGGAAGCCATCAGCAATGGCGATGACCAGCCCGTCATATTAGTCATCGTTGCGCGTTCGAGCATAAAATCGCTTAGCTTTGGAACGATTGCCACAGAGTTGCATGTCGGACCATCGTCGAGAGTGGTTTCTGCTTCGATCCAGGAAGAACCATCGGCAGGTATTCTCACTACATTCGCGAACGGGTTCGGTCTACACCGATTCTGAAACCGCTTTAAATCGATTTTCAACGCCGGCGTCACGCGATCCGCTGAACCCATTGGCTTCGCCAGGATGGCGCCTCGAAGGGATCCGCGAAATACTGTGTCTCGTGCACGACCTTGCCGTTGCGGAACTCCATAATGCTCACTGTGTATGCTGGTCGCCCCTGGTAGGTGATTGTGTATTCCGTGATCCAGAGATCACCTTTCCCGAGAATTCGCTTGACGTCAAACCCCGACGGCTTGCCGGGATGATGACTCCGCAAGGCCTGCAAATTGCTTCGTCCGAGAATTCGTTCGCCTGATTGGGGATAATCGCAGATAGCATCGTCATCGTAAATATCGTGTTCAGCGTTTACATCGCCGGCTGCAGACGCATGCCAATGCGCATTCAGGGCGTCACGTATTTGTTCTTCTTGCATAGACCGCTCCAGGTGTTGTTTGGCTTTCATGCTGATCTAACTCGTGGAATGAAACCTGGGGTGCCGGTATTCACTACGTCATTGAGCCTCTGTCTGATCTGGATGCGATTGATCTCGTCAATTGCGTCTTCTGGAAGGGCGGAGATGTTGAAATTCTCTCTCGCCCGGTCCGCAGTCTTAGGCGTGGTCAGCAAAGCCGTGCCGCGTTGCACCGCCCATGCCAGCAGCACCTGTGCCGGCGTCTTTCCAACCTGCGCAGCGATTGCCGTAATCACTGGATCTTCGAGCGGCCCCGGCCTCATTCCATGACCCAAAGGCGCGAAAGCCAAAAACACAATACCTTTCTCCCTGCAAAATTCCAGAAGCTCCGTTTCCGGCAGATACGGATGTGCTTCGACCTGGACCACCGCCGGCTTGATTCTCGCCGATTCGTAGATGGGCAAAAGCCCGTTCAAGGTGATGTCTGACAGTCCAATGGCCCGGCATCTGCCACGGTCCACAAGACTCTCCATCGCCCTCCAGGTGTCGAGCAAAGTCACGTCGCGGTCGTAAAGGACATTGCCGTTTTGATCCCGCGGATCGTGCTCCTCCCCCGGTTGAAACGCAAATGGAGTGTGAATGAGATAGAGATCCAGATAGTTGAGCCTGAGTCTGTCCAGACTCGCCTCGAAAGCCGGTTCCACGCGCTCGGGCCGATGATTGGTATTCCACAATTTTGTTGTGACGAAGATGTCCTCGCGCGCAATCCCTCCAGCGGCAAGTCCTGCCTGCAAGGCCTCGCCCACCTCACGCTCGTTCCGATATCGTTCCGCACAGTCGAAGTGTCGAAATCCGGCTTCCAGCGCGTCTCTGGTAGCACTTATCGTCGCGGCCGCATCGGGAATCAGGGTGCCAAATCCGAGTGCAGGCATATGGCCGGCTCCGTGATTGAGCGGCATTTTCGTAATCCGAAAATCGGAAGATTCGATCATGATGAACGCCTTGACGGGAATCGAGTTGATGTCTCGAGGAGTAGATGTCCGCGATCCGCATCTGATTCATCAAGACGCCTAAATAGCAATTAAAGCGGTTTCGCAATTACTGTGGTCTCATAAAGGTCGCGAGGAGTGGTTTTCCTTGGGAGAAAACCACGAAAGGCGACGTGGCTCCCCCGGATTTCCTGCGCGCGGCACTCACCGAGGGCAATGATGTGCGGCTTTCTTCACGGAAAGCCGCATGCAGTTCGATGGCGCCACCAAGCTCCACAGGAAATCCGGGTTCGGTCTACACCAATTGCGAAACCGCTATAAGCCAGAGAAATCACGCAAATTCTATCAGACGAATGTATTGGTGACGACTTTGAGATGTGCGGCGGTAGTCTGGAAAGGACCGCTCTCGGACTGCTGTAGGATTGCTCGTCTCCCTGGCATCTGGCATAGGCCTGCTCTGGCAGCGCGCGGGCGCCGGGTTGGCTGCCATGGCATGGGTTCTGGGCGTATTTCACCGGTTGTGCCTTCGTTGCGGCGGGCGTGGCGGTGCTCATCGGTGTGTATGCACGGCTGGCAGCCGCGCTCTCGGCGTTCGAGATCGGCATTTTCACGCTGCTGGTGTGGGTACCCATCATGGCGGCAGGCTCCAAGGACGCCTACCAATGGAGCGAGACCGTCGTCTCCTGCGGCGCTGACGGCCGGCGCCTGAGTGGTGGCGGATTCCTACCGCGGCATGCCCTGGCTCGCCGTGAACAAGCGCTAGCACCGGCGCTGCGGCAGAGTGGGGCCATGGCCGGACCCGTCCACGCGGTAACACGGCATCGACGGCATCAGCCTCATCTCCATCACGCGAACCGAAGTGCCGGCTCCGGCGCTGGTCTAGTGAGAGCTGTGGCGGCAAGGGCCAGAAGCGGTGATGTTTGCGTGGCCGTCTTACCGTAAGCGCCGCAGACTCTCGACGGAAGGCACGAAATAATAGGAGCCGGTCAACGGCTGAGTAAAGCGTGTGAGCGCATCGCGCGTGCCGGTGATCAGGCCCGCCATGCTATCGAGCATTCTGGAAAGCCGCTTCTGGTCTGCGCTGAATCCAACGAACACGGTGCCATGGTCGTCGACGTTTCCGTAGGGCATGTTGCGACGAAAGATGTTCCCAAACTCGTCCTGATCGGTGCGAGCGACATGCGAGTCCGATGGCTTGTTCTCGAGTTCGATGCTGTCGAGCTTGGTGCGTCCCATGATGCGCTCCTGCTGATCGATCGGCAGAGCTTCCCACTCAGCTACCTTGTGCTTCCACTTTTGAAGCAACAGGACTGAGCCGGCAGCACCGGGAACTCCTTCGGGCAAGAGTGCTGCGATGGGAGCGTCGAGCAGCGTCGGATTCTCCGAGCCATCGATGAAGCCGGTAAGATCGCGATCGTGCCGGTAAGGCCAACTCGAGGTTTCTTCCCCTAGCGAGGCCTGGCCTGCGAGGTCATGGACGACCGAGCGGGCCATATCGAAGATAACGTCATAAGCACTGCCGGACAGCCATACCAGCGCATCATGTTGCGTGCCTGGCATAACGAATCCTTCTGTGCCCTGGATCTCGTTGTTAAAGCCCTCCACGCCCGGAGGGGCGTCCTCTGGAACGATATCGCGCCAGAGCTCAGGCCGAAAGCCGATGACGAAGTTCACTCCTCCTGTGGTGGTCCGTGGTTCACGGATAGCGGAGATTGTAGAGGCGAACTCCTTGCATTTCTTCGCGTCCAGAATGTCAAACTCCAGGTACGCATGAGAGGAGGTTCCAAGAGCGAAGATTCCAGCCTGAGGCGTGTACATGCAGGCATTATATCGGGCACCATCTTAGCTCAATACAACTGGGCTCGACCGCGTCGACACCGCGGCAGTTCGCAGAATTACGAACGATAAACGCACATTGCGACGGCGACCATTTATCTGGGGCGTCAGTGTGAGATTCCTTTCGCAATGCCGACTTGCACTAAGACTTTCCGGTACTGATTTCTCCAGACGGCGTGAGCCAATTCCGAGTTGTTAAACAACTAGTAACTTCCGAGTAGGCGGTCACGCGCCCGGAACTATGGATTGCGGCCGGGGGCGCTTAATTTCCTCATTTGGTTTGAGTTACGCGTGCGCGGGCATCATGATTGGCCAGTTATGGCGATTTGGCACTCATTGAAATGGGATCAGCCCGGATTCGGCCCAACTTCCTGTTTACCGACCATCCGTCCAGAATCGAGTCCGAGGTAGGTGCATCTACAGCACGCCTTCATGGTTGAAATCCGGCTCTCGCAGGCGCCACGGATTTATGTGACGCATGCGGGTCAGCATCCAGCGTGCTGAGACATCAAATGCTATTCACTGCGGAGCGCTATCATTGGATCAACTTGCGCCGCTTGGCGTGCGGGTATGTAACAGGCAAGGACCGCGATTCCCAGCAATGCAAATGTAACCGCAGCAAAGGTAAGCGGGTCCATGGTACCAACGCCATATAGTTGAGCCGCGAGCGCACGGGAAACAATCAGGGACACCACTACACCGAAGCCGATCCCAGCGAGGACTGGGCGCATTCCCTGGCGAACGACAAGTAGTAACACATTGCTGCGAGTGGCCCCAAGGGCCATGCGAATTCCGATTTCGGCCCGTTGGCGACTGACAAAATAGGCCACCACGCCATAAATCCCCGCTGCGGTGAGGACCAATCCGCACAAACCCAGTATTGTCAGGAGCAATGCATAAAATCGAGCGGCGGAGACCGACTGCGCCAACCGCTGGTCCATTGTGAGCGTGTCCCCTAAAGGCAGTTCGGGATCGACCTTCTGAAGCGCCGTCCGCAAAGGTTCGGAGCCAGCCAGAGTATCTGTCTGTGTTCGCGCGACGACGTAGAGCGATTGTTCCGTCCATTGCCAAGGGTTGATAGGAACCTGAGCAACCGGCATGTACAGAACTGCCGGCGGACGGCCATCAGTCCATCGTCGTGTACATCCGCCACTACGCCAACAACTTCTCGCGTTGGAGAATCGCTGTTGAGTTCCGGTATGCGTAGTTGTTGTCCCACTGGGTCACGGTCGGCCCAAAGTCGATGCGCCAGGGTTTCATTTACAAGGACAACCTGTACCGATCCAATGCGGTCATGCGCATTGAACTCGCGGCCGTGGCGTAATGGAATCTGCATGGTGGCAGAAATAGCCGGGGCTTACATACTGTAGCTCCGTGGAAAACTCATCCCTTAGAGATGGCGACTCAGCATTCGTCTTGAGTATCACTCCCATGTCGCTCATTCCCAGTGGCACCTTCGATGTAAGTGCGGCGGAACGCACGCCGGGCTGTGCGGCGAGTGTATCGAGAATACGCTGGTAGGCGCCTGCAACTTGGTTCGCTGTCTTGTATGATATCCGGTGGCAACGCTGTCCGGCCTGCCACCACGCGGTCGGGGACAAATCCGGGACGCACATTCTGTGCGGCGATGGCTGTTCTTATCAGCAGCCCAGCTGCAACGAGAAGAACCAGGCAAGTCCCACCTCGAATGCAATATAAATATTCTTCGCCCGGTCGCGGGCGAGTCCGGCAACACTGCGGCTGCCTTGAACCATTGCGCCTTGAGGTGCCAGCCTCGCCGCCCGCAGTGCTGGGAGCGTTCCGGACAAAAGGGTGCAAGTTACAGCAAGGCCCAGGAGAACCAATAGAACCGCAGTGATCGATGTTCGCCTCCCCAATGCGGGGAACCACCGAAGCCCCGATCAACTTCGCGATATGGATTGCAGTGGTTGCGACTGCTAGGCCAAGGGCGGCCCCAGCAAGACCCAGGTGAAAGCTCTCGGTAAGGAGTTGTCGGATGATGCGAGTGCGGCTAGCTCCCAAAGCTATGCGTATCGTAAGTTCTCTCGTGCGACCGGTAGCGCGTGCAAGAAGCAGATTTGCTACGTTTGCGCAGGCAATCAAGAAGACGGAACCTACCGCCGCCAGCAAAATGAAAAGCTGCTGACGGTAATCACCCACTATGTCTGCGGCGAATCCATCAACGCGGATGTCGCGCCCGCGATTCATTTCTGGATAACGAGCCTGCAGGACGCGTGATTGAACATTCATTTCCGCTTGCGCTTGTCTCAGGCTCACTTGGGGCTGCAGGCGCCCGTAAACGTAAAGCACGCCACCCGTCCAGTTCATCTCCTGACCGCTGAGCGCAAGCGGAATCCAAAACTGCTCTCCATCTGGCCGTAGATCGAACCTCGCGGGCATTACGCCGATCACGGTGTAGGCTTCGCGATTGAGATGTATCTCCCGGCCAATCACTGCTCGATCCGCGGCAAAGCGATCCTGCCAGAGACGATAGCTCAAAACGACGAGATGCTGGCGTGGCGGATTGTCTTCATCACTTGTGAATGTCCGGCCAAAGGATGGTGAAATAACGAATACTGAGAAAAAGTTGACGTTACCTTTCCACCGGAGACCTGTGCTGTGCTGCCGCTCTCGGAAAGCGTGAAGGTGGTTCGCTCCAAAGCTGCCAATTGTTGGAATGATCGGGTGTTGCGACGCCAGCTGTCAAAGTTGCGTGGCGTTACTACGTCCTTACGACCCTCCCTGGTTGACCAGACAGTCACGAGCCGGTTCGGCTCAGGAAATGGTAGCGGTCGCAGCACCACAGCCTGGATGATGCCGAACACAGCGGCAACTGCGCCCACTCCTATACCAAGTGTAAGGACAGCTAGCAGCGTTGTGGGCCAATGTCGGCAAAGCTGTCGCAAACCATAAGTGACGTCCCGATGCCACCCGGCGAAGTAGTCCGCCCTTTGCATGCGCTCCTCCTTTCGCCGCTGCAGTTGCTGACAGGTTCTACGCACGGCCGCAAGGTCTCCCAAACTCCCGCTGAGCCTCAGCGTGGGCCGCTTCGTCAGGCCAGCCCTGCGCAACAAGTTCGTCTACCTTCGTGTCGAGGTGGAAATGCAACTCGTCATCAACATCGTCCTCGACGTTACTGCCGAACAAGCGGAGATAGCGTCTCCACATAGGAGTTCTTGGCATTACGAACTCTCCCGCGCGGGAAATTGAGTTGCTTGGAGCACCTTCGTCACGGCTTCGGTGTATGCCTTCCAAGTCTTTGCCTCGGATCGAAGATGGCGACGTCCTTCGGCGGTGAGCTGATAATACTTGGCCCGTCGATTGTTTTCGGAAAGGCCCCACTCGGCCTCGATCCATCCCTTGGATTCCATCCGATACAGTCCCGGATAGAGCGCACCCTCTTCAACAAGGAGAGCCTTGTCCGTCTGTTGCCGAATTACGCTTGCGATAGCGTAGCCGTGCAACGGCCCCCAACTCAAAGTCTTTAGGATCAGGAGATCCAACGTGCCACGAACGATATCCAACTCTGGCTCTTTCAATCGCTTCCCCTTCCCCTTAGGTTCATAGGGAAGTATCACACCTCTACCCTAAGATTTCAAGGGGAGACGATGAAAGCCTTTATGATGTCCTTGTGGGCGCCACCGGAGCACTTAAAACATAGGCTTAAGAGCAATGCAATTTGTGATTTGCCTAATTGGTAACGTCCTGCAAGTTCCTCCTGAGCGACGGGCTATCCGGAAGTGATTTCTCAGCTGTTGGTAACAGGGCAAAGCGCTCATTGAGCCGTGAAGTGGGTGTTTTTCCGAGTTCCGGATGGATCGTCGCCTATCCGCACAGAACCGCATTTGTGGTGGCTTACTTCCGGTTAGCCGGTCACTCGGGAACAATCGCCAGAAATGTCCATAAGTGCCGCACGCCCACGAGGTTGTCATACGAGGGCGTTGCCGGTGACTTGCGTGAAAGACTATTCGTATCTCAAAGCGACCATGGGATCGACGCGCATGGCGCGGCGGGCGGGGACGTAGCAGGCCAAGAGCGCCACCGCTGCGATCAACGCCCCGGCGGCGACCCACGTCACCGGATCCGTCGGACTTGTATCGTAGAGCAAGCTCGCCAGTACGCGGGTGAGCGCGAGTGCCGCGCCCCCTCCGAGAGCGAGTCCAACCAGGATCATGAGCATCGCTTTCCCGATCACAAGTTTCAGCAGACCGCCCGGCGATGCGCCAAGGGCCACGCGAATGGCCATCTCATGCACTCTTTGCGCCACGGAATAGGAGACAACGCCGTAGATCCCGACGGCAGCCAGCAAAACCGCGATGCCAGCGAAGACGGCCAACAGCATAGTGCGAAGCCGGGCTGGCGCTACCGATTGTGTCTTGATTTCTTCCAAGGTTTCAACGTTCGCCGCCGCCTGGTTCTTGTTCACTTTCCAGATTGCTTGTTCAATCGATCTGCTTAAGAGCAACGGATCCGTGGCGGAACGAACTACCAGGCTATTGAAAGTGCCGGGGCTTTGATAGAACGTGACGTATATGACCGGAATAACCTCGTCGAGGCTAAAGACCTTCTCGTCCTTCACCACTCCCACGACCTGCCAAGGGATTTCCGGACCGCGATCACGCTTCCCGAACACGAGCTGCCGAATCAAGATGCGCTTACCGATGGGATCTTCGCCTTTGAAGTAAGTCTTCGCCATAGTTTCATTGATCACGGTAACAGGCGGCGCGTCGGCAACATCGCTCTCCTCCAGGCCGCGGCCCTTCAACAATCTCATTGCAACCGTATGAAAATACGACGGACCTACCACCTTGAACCCACAGACAGGGCGCTGGGGGTAGGGCAGATACGTCCGCCCCTCGATCAGGAAGGGCGCGCCGTTCGCAAAGCCTTCCATCGGCGGTCTATCAGTGATGGCGACGTCGCGCACGCCCGGCACGCTTCGGACGTTCTCGGTGATTTCCGTAAGATAGTTTGTGAGCGTCGTGCTGTTGGTGAATTCTGTCAGCGGCATTGGAAGATCCATCGCAAGGACGTTGGTTGTATCCACCCCCGGGTTGACGCTGGCAAGCCTGTTGAAGCTTCGAATCAGCAGGCTGGCGCTCGCGAGCAATACAAATGACAGCGCCACTTCGGCAACCACCAGGGCTGTCCTCATCCGACGCCGTGTGAGCCCGGCAGTCGTTCGTCCACCTTCCTTCAGCGATCCGACAAGATCGGGCCGCGTGCCGCTGAGCGCTGGCGCCAAGCCGAAAAGGATTCCTGTGAGGATTCCGATGACCATCGTGAAAAGCAATACGCCGTAGTCCATGCGGACGTTTGCTTGCGGTGGCAGCATGTCAGGCGGGAACAACAGTTTGATTCCGTGCATCAATGCATCGCCCAGTGCAAGGCCCGCCGCGCCACCAAGGATCCCGAGAAATATGTTTTCCGTAAGCAACTGCCGGATCAGCCGGAGACGGCCCGCGCCCAAGGCCGAACGAATAGCAATCTCGTGTTCGCGGTCCGTACCCCGCGCGAGCGTCAGATTGGCGAGGTTGGCGCACCCGATCAGCAGCACCGCGCCCACCGCTGCGAGCAGCACCCAAAGCGAGCGGCGGAGCTCCGGCGGAACCACCTCATCGATATAAGGATCGACCGTTACGCCCCAACCCTTATTCGAATCTGGGTACACGGCAGCAATGCGCGCTCCAATCGTGTCCATTTGGTCGCGGGCCTGCTTCAGAGTGACCCCGGGCTCAAGGCGAGCAATGGCAAAGAGCCAGTGATAATTGCGTGTCATGTCCGCGGGTCTGAAAGCGAGCGGCAGCCACATCACCGCCCAGGTTCGGTCAAAGGTACTGTTCGCCGGAAGGACGCCGATGATCGTGTAACTTTTTGCATCCAATGTGATCGTGCGGCCGATAACTTTGGGGTCGCCGCCAAACTGGCTCTGCCAAACGCGGTTCGAGAGCACTACTTCCTGGTCTTTGCCAACCTCGTCTTCGCTTGGGGCAAACGTGCGTCCCAGCGCCGCGCCCACACCAAACACCTTGAAATACGACGCCGAGACTCTCCAAACATTAAGCTGCTGGGGTCTGTCCGAGCTGGTCAAGGTCATCCTGTCCCAGGCGATGGCTGACAGAAATTGAAAACAGCGATTCTGCCGTTTCCAGTCGAGGAAGTTCAGGGTGGAAATGACGTTGCGATCTACCCCCGGATGCTTTTCCCACAAGCTGACGATTCGCTGCGGATGCGGGTAGGGGAGAGGCTTGAGCAAGACGGCATCCACAAAACTGAAAATCGCAGTGTTGGCGCCGATGCCGAGCGCGAGCGTGAGCACGGAGACGGCGGTGAAGCCGGGGGATTTGCGCAGCATGCGGAGGCCGTAACGCAGGTCCTGAATAAACGTTCCCATACCGCCTCCTACCTCCACGCCAAGGAGCACGTCGGACCAATCGTACTGCAGGAAACATGTCTCATTCCGGCTTATCCGACAGTTCCGGACGTGTAGTCGCCTAACCGTAAGCTACTGGTTAGGCACCAGTCCGCCAAGAGTGTGAATCCGGCAGCACGGCGCTTTGGAAATTCCGCTCCCCCAGACCCCGAATCGACGGTTTTAGTCCGGCAGGCAGGATCACTCCTCGAAACGCCCATTGCGATGGCGACCATTTATCTGGGGCGTCAGGGTGTCGGAGACAATCAACATTATTCTGTTCGATCTTCTGGACACGTCGCCGGTGAATCAAGCATACGCACGAACGCAAATGCTCAAATTTCTTGAGGCGCTGCCGCCAGGACAAAAAATTGGGCTCTATATCCTCACCGGCAGCCAGTTGCGTATGGTTCAGAATTTTACCGGGAATTCCGCGCTGCTTGCGGAGGCGGCCCGTCAGTTGTTGCCCGAGTCTTCACTACTTTTTCAGTCGGCAGCCGCGCAGAGGCACAGTAATGACGTCACAGGGTCAATGCCCGGCCTTGCGACACCATCTGGGAGTGATAACTCGATCATTCTGGATCTTGCAAACGAGCTCGCAAGCGAAAACTTCCAACATGGTCAGGTACGGAACGAATTTGTGGTCGAAGCATTTCGTGCGCTCGCGAAATCCCTCGAGTCGTTCCCCGGACGCAAGAATTTGTTCTGTCTAGCGGGAAGTTTTTCGCTGAGCGCAAGATCCGAAATGCTTACTGCCTCCCGTATCGCTGTGTATCCCATCAGCGTTCTTGGTATCGAAGCAGACAGTATCGATGCCGAAATGAACGGCAACGGAGTCACCACCGGCGCGGCGGGTCTGGGCGGCGGGGGTCTGGAAGCTCAGGTCAACGACCGGAGTAGTAGCCGTGAGGACCTTCGCGGCAGCGCGGAACAGATCGCCGCTCAGACCGGTGGAGAGGCATTCGTAGGTGTCAACGACTTGGCCCGCGCTCTCCGGCAGAGCCTTGAGGCTGGTGAGAACTACTACAGCCTGGTCTACTCTCCCCCAGACAAGAATTGGAGCAGAAAGTTCCGCAAGATCCACGTGGAACTGGCACGCAAGGGCTACACGCTCGATTACCGGCAAGGCTATTTTGCTCTTCCCACACCCTTATCAGGCTCCTCCCCGAAGCCTTAGTATCAATGGCAGCAAATTTCTTTCGTAAGCCGACCTCCTGTTAGCAATCAAAGTGTCTGTCTGCTGAGGACCTCTGTCATTTGGGCACGCCGAAGCAGCAGACAGCACTTACGTTGAACCGGGTCACATACGACGCGCCGTGCACTTACGGCTTAGTCGTCAAACACCCGAGGTGGGAGCCGGATGCGGGCAAACCGCACGTACGGTTGTGTGTCCAGCGAAGGCTGGCATGTTCAACAGGAGACAAAGCTGCCGGGGCAAGAGTCAGAGGTCCCTACCTGTGCGGGGGGGGGCGCATAGCAATGTGCGTCCCTACCGCGATCCGTAATTCCGGCGCGCCACACTCGGTGGCTGCATGTTTAAGTCGACCGTACCGAATCGCTGTAGTCAAGGTTGACCTTCGATCGGATGCTTATGACAGGGGCTTTTATCTCCCGTGCTACCATGACTGACAAATTGTGGGGGGGCCTATGCCGCTTCCTTCTTGGCCAGACTCCGGGCAAGTTCAGGCACGTCATTTTGCAGGATTGTTCCTGCTTTCTCTAGCTACGCTTCTATTGGAGCTTGCCTTGACCCGGGTCCTGTCTGTGTCGTTGTGGTATCACTTCGGATTTCTGGTGATATCGACGGCGCTGCTGGGTTTCGGGGCCTCGGGCGTGGCCCTCGCGCTCTGGACCTGGCTGCGGGAGAGAATGGATCTAGACCTCGGGCTAGGGGTTTGTGGACTCGCCTTCGCAGTGTGTGTGGTATTCAGCTTCTGGTGTATGCAGCGAATACCTTTCGACCCTTTTTCCGTGGCCCTCGATCACCGTCAGCTTTTGTTCATGCCGATTTACTTCTTCCTGGTTGCGCTGCCATTCTTTTGCTCGGGCCTGGCGATTTCCTTGTTGCTGATGCGAGGATCGAAGGCGATTAACCGGCTCTACGGGTACGATCTGCTGGGGGCCGGCGCCGGGTGTGCGCTCGTCCCACTGGTGATTCCAAGATTTGGTGGAACGGGAAGCGTGCTGCTGGCAGCCTTTGTTGGGGCGTTGTCAGCGGTGTGTTTTGCCTGGAGCTCCCGGCGTGTTCTTGCAACCACGGCCGCATTCGTTTCACTGGCGCTGCTGGCGGCAAGTTTTGGAGGAGAAAAGGCCATTCCAATCCATGTGAGCGCGAACAAGAGCCGGCGAAGTGTCGACTCCATGTACTCAGCCTGGAATACATTGTCGCTCGTACAGGTGGTGGAATTGCCAGCTCAAGGCAAAGACCCCGCAGCGAGGGTGATGATCATCGATGCCGGAACGGCCGCCACAGGCATCAGCGATCTCAGGCCTGACTGCCGGAGAGTTCTGGCAGAGCATCCCGACCAGGTAGAGCAACTATCCAAGATCGCCTACGCCGGGCGAGCGAATCCGAAGATTCTAATCATTGGCTCAGGTGGGGGCGATCAAGTACTCGCGGGATTGCAGGCCCACGCCAGCTCGATTACCGCAATAGAAATCAATTCGATCATCAACGACATCGTCGCCAACCGAATGAATGACTTCTGGGGAAATCTATACCACCAGCCTGAGGTGCACCTGATCACAGACGAGGGGCGTAGTTTTGTCCGGCGATCGACAGACAAATACGACGCCATCATTTCGGTCCATACCATCAGCAATGCGGCGGTGGCGTCCGGTGCGCTAAGTCTCGCGGAAAGCTATGTGTTGACTCGGGAAGCGTTCGAGGATTACCTGGACCACCTCAATCCTGATGGCGCCATCTTTTTTACCCGGCCGGAGTTTCAGATTCCCCGGCTGTTGTCGACGGCGCGAGAGGTGTTCGAGCGGCGTGGAATGGGGTCGATTGCCAACCATGTGTTCGCATTCAGCGAAGTGGAGCGGGAGCCAACGCCAGGCCATTTGTCCTTCGTGGCAGGATTTCTGCTGAAAAAAAGCGAATTTCTCCCCGCCGAAGTGAAACAGATCCGCGGAATTCTGAATGCAGAGATTGGTCCGGGAAAAGAAGCAGTCAGCATCAAGACACTATACGCCCCGGGCGAGAGGCCGACGGACAGTCTCTTTGCCCAGATCGTCGGTGCACCACACCTGGAAGAGGTATTTCGCAACAACGACTTACAACTGGCAGCTGCCACCGATGACAAGCCGTTCTTCAATCAGCATACACCTTGGTCCAGAATCCGGTGGAGCACTATCGTCGATTTGTTTTCGCAAAAACAGCCAAGTGGCGCCAGGTTGGCACTGGAAGACCGGCCCATCGCGGAAGTCACGCTTCTGATTCTTCTGGTGCAGTCGGTTATCGTGGCGGGCCTTTGCATCCTTTTACCGTTAGCTTTGCTAAACCGAGGCGGGCTTCAGATCGAAGGGCGCTGGGGATGGCTCGGCTATTTCGCAGCACTAGGGCTTGGCTTCATCATGGTCGAAATCGCATTGCTGCAACGCTTCCTGCTGTTCCTGGGACAACCGATTTACACCTACGCCGTGGTCCTAGCAGGACTCTTGATATTCACTGGAATTGGATCGTATGTAGCGGGACGATGGACCGTAGAACCTTACCGGATGCTCAAGCGCGTTCTGCTCGCCACTATCGTGGTGGTGTCCACGATGGCAGTCATCACTCCTGTGATTTTCAGCGCCGGTTTGGGACTGAGCCTCTCTTGGCGGATCGCGATTGCGCTCCTGTTGGTTGCGCCCCTCGGATTCGTGCTGGGTATGCCTTTCCCTCTCGGGCTTCGTCTCGCGATGCAGTGCTCGTCGACTTTGGGATCATGGGCGTGGGGCGTCAATGGATTTTTCACGGTGATAGGCACAGTGTTGGCTCTGATGCTCGGCATGATGATCGGATTCCGCATCGTCCTGTTGCTGGCTTGTGCCTGTTACCTCGGCGGCCTTCTAACTCTCTCGTGGCTTTCAAACGTTAAGACTGAAGGTGACGTGGTTGCCGCCCGCCGCTCTTCAGCGGTTGAATCGATAAGCTAGATACTCGCCACACTTTTCAATCCCGCCTCTCGCGGGAGTGCGCCCAGGCCCGATAGGGTGACCTGTCCAGATTTGGACTTCATATCCGAGATCGAACATAAATAGCTCCGGCCCATGCCCGCGTAAATGTCCATTTAGACGACCGTAGAATTCTTAGCGGCGAGTATCCAGCGCGTGTCCCGCGCGGCGGCTGGATCGGGTTCGGAAAGCTAACGCTGCTGACTTAATCGAGTCGATGAAAAGCCTGGCCGCATGACGAAGTTTACTGGAAATGGGGCTGGTTGTCTTTTGTCGGTGTCTTCCGCGATTGCAGTTGACAGGCAGCGCCTTGCAGGATCAGGTCGAGTCCTTCTTTGTACCTTCGCTCGAACCGATCAAACAGGATCGGTCCCGCCTGCCGCATGAGCGGGAGAGCTTCAACGGACAACTGTTCATTCCTCTGTTGAATGTCGTAGTGCTTTGAACGCTTGCCCGGGATGGGGAACACAGCCTGTTCTTCTATGACAAAACTCAGCGTGTAGCTGTAAACCGTACTAAGCAAAACCACGGCCTGGCGAAAGGTAAAGCCGGCCTTGATAAGCTGCTCCCCGACCGCTTCGGCCGTCTTCATGTATTCCGTGTTTGTCAACCGGGTACCAGTGACCATTCGGGCTCCATCACGGTATTGGAGGAATGCCTTCCGAAGGCCCTCTCCAAAGGCGACAATCCATGCCCTCCACTCCGCTTGCTTGCGAGCAGGGAGAAGATCCGGGGCGGCTTCAGCAAGCAGCATGGTGGCCATCTCATCGATCAACTCTTCCTTGCTCTTGAAATGCCAGTACATGGCGGCAGCCTGAACCTTCAGTTCAGCTCCCAGACGCCGGAGCGTCAGTCGCTCCAGACCGACTTCGTTGAGGAGCTTTAATGCCCCGCAGGTAAGGATCTCGCGATTCACTTTCATGAATCCAGCATACCAAGCTTGACATCTCAAACTTGAACATTGTTATAGTTATTATACATTGTTCAAGTCGCCAGTGGATTCGGCACGCCGGAATCCACTGGCGGCAACCCTGGAGGACACACCCCATGAAAGCAGCCATCGTCAAAGCACCCCACAATGCCCCGATCTACGGGGATTTCGACGAACCCGCCGCCCAGGATGGGCAGGCGATCGTCGCTGTGAGAGCTGCCGCCCTCAGCCAACTCACCAAGTCACGTGCGTCCGGTTCCCATTACAGTTCTGACGGCGCTTTTCCGGCGGTCGCCGGCACGGACGGAGTGGGGCGTATGCCGGACGGACAGCGAGTGTACTTTGCCCTGCCAGAGGCTCCGTTCGGAGCCCTCGCGGAGAAATCACTGGTGAAGATGCAGTATTGCATTCCACTGCCCGACCAACTGGACGACATTACGGCCGCCGCTATTGCCAATCCCGGAATGTCCGCGTGGGCAGCGTTGATCGAACGCTCGCACCTCAAAGCCGGGGAGACCGTGCTGGTGAACGGCGCTACGGGCACAGCGGGCCGTCTGGCTGTGCAGTTGGCGAAGTATCTCGGAGCAGCCAGGGTCATTGCGACGGGACGGAATGAGGCCGAGCTTGAGGAAGTGAAAGCCCTGGGCGCAGATGTCGTTATTCCATTCGCCTTGGGAGTCCTTCACCCTTTTGAGGGAAAGCGTTACGAAGAAGCACTGGTAAAGGAGTTCGGAAACGGCATCAACGTAGTCGTTGACTATCTATGGGGCCCGAGCGCGAGAACGATCATCGCTGCCATCGCCAAGGGGGTTGATGACGCCACGCCGGTCCGTTTCGTGCACGTCGGAGGCGCAAGCGGAGAAGAAAGCATCGACCTTCCGGGTGCCGGCTTACGCTCTTCCTCCATCGTTCTGATGGGCAGCGGGTACAAGAGCGTGCCGCTACCGGCCCTGCTCGGGGCAGTCAAGAGCACATTCGAAGTGACTGGCCTTGCCAAGCTGCGCATTGCCACGAAGACCGTACCTCTGGCTGACGTGGAGAAGTACTGGAGCGCGCCGGGAAGGCCGCGAGTGGTCTTCACGCTCGGCTGAGCCATACATGAACGCTGTTGTTCGCGCTTCTTATGGGGAGCGACGGGATCGACGCGATGCTGGCGGCCGACCGCCTCGACGCACTCGTCCCGCCCACCAGCAACGATGTGCGGCTCTCTCATGCGGTGGTCCTATACGGGCACATATTGATTGAGATAGCGCTTTGCCATGCGGAAGCCGACCTTATAAGGTTCGCTGAAATCCGGTCCGGGATTGTCTGATGCGCCGTAGAGATCGTCTTCGTGCTCGATGCTCATCGCGCCCTCATAGCCGACGCTTTGCAAAACGCCGAAGAACTCGGGCCAATCGATACTGCCCATACCGGGAATGCGGAATTGCCACCACCGGGCTTGGTCTACGGGCACGATTCCACCTCGGCGCACGATGTCCCAATGAATCCGGGTATCCTTCAGATGGACGTCATAGATCTTGTCAACGAAGTCTTTCGCAGTTTGAATGGGATCCATCATCTGCCACAGGAGATGAGAGGGATCATATTGCAGACCGACATAGGGGGAATCCTTGAAGGCGTTGAACAGCGCTTCGAATCCCACAGGGCTGGTGGCAATGTTAGGGCCGCCCTGCCAGGGCTCCCACAAGATGCGCACCTTGTGACGCTTCGCAAGCGGCGAAATACTTTTCGTGGTAGACGCGCACGATCTCGTCCACTTGAGCTGCAAATGTCTTGGAGGCATCTTTGCCGGACTGCGTTCCTATATAGGGAACGCCTAGCTTGCCCGCCATTTCGATCGCTTTCACGAAGTTGCTGTTTTCCCGCTCGCGGTCTGCGGGATCTGGGGCGATGTGATTTCCATTCACCTGCAGGGCCGAAACGTGCATGGCTTTCGATGACAGATGATTCTTGACTCTTCCGATTTCTTCGTCCGTGAGCTTCGTCGTATCCAATCCCTGGGTCCCCGCTCCGGCAGAAAGGATCATGTTGTTGAATCCTTCCTGAAGGGCGAAGTCAACGTTCGCCTCGGTATATTTGCCCAGAATGCCAAGACGCGGCTTCCATTCCTTCGTGCGCGCTAGCGCTGTAGGCAAGGCCGCAAGGAACGCTGCTGCAGTTGCGGATCCGAGTAAAGCACGCCGGCTTATATTTCCGTTTGGCAGGATGGTTCTTCTGTAGGGCGCCACGGTGTCCTCTCTTTCTTACAACTCAAGTGCCAGGTTCGCCATGAGCAGACGGCGTTCCTGATCGCCGGGCTGGGTCATTGTCGCCGCGGCTCCAAAGCGCTTTGCCAATGCGGGGTCTCGTCTTTACACTGAATGACTATGGCATGGTACAGCCTCATTAACAACAGGTGGATGCCCAGGCTGGCTCCGCCCACGCAGACGGTTCGCGCCAATACCGATCCCGCCGTGGAGGATAAAGAGGGGGAAGAAGTTGAAGGCAAATTCCTCACTCGCATTTCATGGGACGATGCACTGGCGGAGAACAAAAGGGACATATACCTCGTCCCCAAGAAGCGGAAGACTTGGAATGATGAGCTCATCGAGGCGAAACTGGCCGACGACGATACCTTTCTGCATATCTGGGTTTACTGCCCCAATCTGAACAAGCTTCCCAAGGAAGAGCCAAGAGATAGAATTATTCGTTTTGGCGAGGCGGTATCTGCCGCGGCGCGATACACGCCCGATATCTTCCTCGGTCCCGAATACTTCTTTACACGCAACTCCGATCAGCTTGACAGCCCCCAGCTTAGGCTTGCGCACTGCTACAACGCCGAAGAACGGGACCTTGTCGAACGCGCCGTTCGGGGTGCCGGCTTCAATCACCGCGGGATGCTCATCATCCCGGGAACCATGCTCTGGAAGGATGATTCCAGGAACGTTCAAAACACGGCGTTCATTCACTGCCGCAGCTTCGGGCTGTTTCTGGTTCATAGCAAACACCATAGTCATCACGACGATTCCTATGCCAACGCGGAAGGCTGTACGTTCAAACCGGGTGGGACTACGTGCGTCGATTTCGAGTTTCGCGGCTTTACTGCGCGCTATCAAATCTGCGCAGATATGGGCATGGACAAGAAGGAGATGAAGGACTTGCACCTGCTTTCCGGTTTCGCCATCGGAGGAGGAGTCGAGCCTCGCGCCCACGGGGGCGGCTGGGAAGTCCTGTCTGACGGAGCCGGCGGCGGCGGACGGATCGACAAGCCGCTGCCCGCAGGAAAAATGGTGGAAATGAACCATCCGAAAGATTCTGATAGTTTCAGCCTGGTCGTCCATATTCGCAAGCTTGCAAAATAGCCGCCACGACTCGCGAACGATGAGTGTGTTTGTATGCGGTTAGGACCGCATGTGTCCACGAAGCTCTACGCCTCCGCCAAGGACCTGCCTGCGGGGGTTTTCGGGACGGGAAGATGTGATTACGCGTGAACTGAGACTGCCCCGCCGTTCGAACATTTTTATTGACAGGATCCGGGAATCGCTCCACACTGGCATAGTTAAACTATGCCAGTAATTTCCGAGACGATTCCATGGCCGCCCTCATCCGCCGAAAGCCCGATACTGACAGCGGTCGTGACGAAATCCCGCCCGGCACGCTCTACCTGCTCATCCTCAAAACGCTCGCTGTTCGCGGACGGCTCCATGGCTATGAGATCGCCGAATCTATTCAGACCTCCTCGGACGAGGTGCTGCAGGTGGAAGAGGGTTCCCTTTACCCGGCGCTGCAACGGATGTTGATCAAAGGCTGGGTCACGGCGCAGTGGGGTGTGACGGCCGGCAACCGCCGCGCCCGGTACTACACGCTGACGCGCGCCGGCGAAAAGCAGCTCGGCATTGAAGTATCGCAGTTCCAACGCGTGATGGGCGCCATTTCCCGAATCATCCAGACGGCCTGAGGAGAACACATGAGTCTCGCGGGCGAATTGAGACGACGACTCGACATGCTGCTCCACCGCGGCGAGTTTCAGCGCGAACTCGATGAAGAGTTGCGTCTTCACCTTGAACTGCGCCGCCAGCAGCAGATCGCCTCCGGCCTCACTCCGGAAGCAGCACAGCGGTCGGCACAGCAAAGATTCGGCAATGTCACCCGCATCAAGGAGAAGAGCCAGATGGCTTGGGGTTGGGACTGGCTGGAGACATTTCTGCAGGATGCCGGTTATGGACTGCGCTCCATGTTGCGCACTCCGGCCATCACGGTTGTCGCGCTTATCTCTCTGGCTCTCGGCATTGGCGCCAATACGGCGATCTTCAGCTTTCTTGATGCCGTGATGCTGCGCTCACTTCCGGTCAAGAATCCGCAGCAACTGGTCAAACTAGGCGTGGAGGACTGGAACGGCATCACCGACAGTTTCGCGTGCACTGAGCTCTACTCCTATCCCTTTTACCGCCAGTTCCAGCGCAAGAATGCCGTCTTCTCTGACACCGCGGCCATCTTCAGCCTCATGAACGATGTTCACGGCTTCGTCGACAACCGCCAAGAGTCGGAGATGATCCATGTCCAGACCGTCTCCGGCACGTACTTTCAGACCCTCGGAGTGGGTGCCCGGATGGGCCGCATGCTCAACGACGCCGACGACTCGAGCGAAGGCGGCCATGCCGTTGTGGTCATCAGCGACGGTTTCTGGAAGCGTAACCTGGGCAGCGATCCGTCGGTTCTCGACCACACGCTGAAACTGGGCAATACAGTCTTCGACATTGTGGGCGTCGCGCCGGCAGAGTTCTTCGGCACCAAGGTAGGTGAAGCTCCCGATGCCTGGGCGCCGTTATCCATGGCCCAGACCATCCCTCCCGGCTGGGGCAGGTACCACGAAAACTTTTCCGAATCGCTCTACATACTGGGCCGGTTGAAACCCGGCGTAACCATGGAGCAGGCCACGGCCAACGTCAATGTTGCTTTTTTCGCAGATCCTGCGCAGCTTTCCTGATGCCAAACTCACGCAAGAGAATCTCGCCCGGCTGGCCCGCGCGCACGTGCAACTGGAAACCATGGCTCGCGGCGTCTCCGATCTGCGCCAGACATACTCCGAGCCGTTGAAGATTCTCATGGCCATCGTCGCGCTGGTTCTTCTCATCGCCTGTGCCAACATCGCCAACCTGCTGCTGGCCCGCGCCACCGCGCGGGCGCGCGAACTGGCTGTGCGACAGGCACTGGGCGCTGGCAGAACGCGTATCATCCGCCAGCTTCTCACAGAAAGCCTGTTGCTGGCGGCTCGCTGGAGGAGCGCTGGGCATCGGTTTAGCCGCTGGCGCCAACCGCCTTCTGCTGGGCATGATCGCGCACGGGTCCGATAGCGCTCCCCTCGACGTCTCGCTCAACCTGCGGCTGCTCGCCTTCACCTTCGCGGTGACTGTATGCACAGCGTTGCTGTTCGGAACACTGCCGGCTCTGCGCGCCACCCGCCTGCAACTGGCAGATAGCCTCAAGAGCGGCCGCGGAGCCTCCTCTGCCGCCGGCCGGACGCCCATGGCGAAGATACTCGTCGTCTCTCAGGTTGCGCTTTCGCTGGTGTTGATGGTGGCCGCTTGCCTCTTCGTGCGCACACTTGTCAACCTGAACCGTGTCGACACCGGCTTCAACAAGGAAAATGTGCTGCGTCTGAACATCGACTCCGCTGTCACCGGCTACAAGGACGGCGATCCCCGCCTCACGATGTTGTTCAAGCAAATCGAGGACCGCGTCAACGGGCTTCCGGGAGTGCAGGCAGCCAGCTTCTCTGCTTTCACATTTAACGAGGGCAGTTGGAACAGCTCGATCCGCGTTCCCGGCATACCCGTGAATCGCAGCGTGAACGTAAAACACAACATCATCGGCGATGCGTATTTCAAGGCCATGCAGATTCCGATCCTCGCGGGCCGCAGCTTCGGGCCGCAGGATACAGCCACCTCGCAGCACGTGGCCATCATCAGCGAGCACATGGCGCGCAATCTATTTCCGGCCGGTTCGCCCATTGGACGCACTTACTTCATCGGCTCGGATGACGGCGTGGACCCTCCCTTGCAGGAGCAGGTCATCGGGGTGGCCAGGGACGTGAAGTTCGGTGATCTCGAGGAGCCGATCGCGTATATCGATTATCTTCCGTATACGCAGCGGGAATGGAGCTTCGGCGACTTCGAGGTGCGTTACTCAGGAGACTTCAGCGCGATCTCCAACGAGGTGCAGCAGGCGATTCACGCCATCGATCGCAGATTGCCGATCACCAACATCACAACCCTTGATGAACAGGTGGCTCGCTCCTTCACCAACCAGACCATCATTGCCGAGCTCTCCGCTTTCTTCGCCCTGGTTGCTGTGTTCCTGTCCTGCATCGGGCTGTATGGCCTTATGTCTTACCTGGTGAGCCGCCGAACCGGTGAAATTGGAATTCGCATGGCTCTAGGCGCCAACCGCTCGGAAGTGGCCTGGCAGGTGATGCGCGAAATCGGACTCCTGGTCCTTGCCGGAATCGTCATCGGCGCTGCCTGTCACCCTTTCCGGAATCCGGCTGGTCCGAAACATGCTCTATGGGCTAAGCGGAACCGATCCGTTCAGTCTGGCAGCAGCCATCGGACTTCTGCTGTTCGCAGGAATTGCGTCAGGGTACTTGCCGGCGCGCCGGGCTTCACGCGTCGACCCAGTAGTCGCCCTTCGTGATGAATAGTTTTCCTCAATACCTTAGGTGCGGACTACAAGCGGACATCCTGCTAACTGCTAAAGTGGGATGATCCTGTGAGTTCACAACTTTGTGCAATTTGTTGCATCGCTTTGGCATAGCGCCGAATCGCTCGATCCCATGAGCTTCTCTCCGGAAGTGCACACATGGTGAGGCTTAAACTTGAAGCCGCCATCCAGAGGGACTATCAACAATTCTTAGCTAAGCGCCGACAAGCGGGTCGTTGAGCGCAAACTCTCAGAAAGTCCAAAGAAACTCCCAGAAAGTCTCATTTTCAGTAAATTCCCCCAGCCCAGAAAGCCAAGGTCGGGCAAGTTACCGCAATCCCCGTTTCGCGGGAACTTGTCCTTATCGCTGTCGGATACTACCGAAGGCCACCTCAGACGAGCGATCTACCATCTGGTATATTCCATCGCAGACGCCAAGGTACATACCATTCTCCTGAACCGAGTGGACTGTGGCTAGCAAAGTCCGGGACAGGCGGCAAATAACCGCTCTGAACGAGTGACATCTCTTGAATCCAAGCCGAATCGTACTGCACGCGCTGCCCCACTTCAGACCAGCGACATGAGAGATTTCCTGTGTCCGTTTGCCATGATAATTTCATCGCAGCTAGCCTCCGATGTTTTGACAAAACTGAAGCCCCATTCTACGCCCAGGGCGTGATAGCGATCTTTCGAGTCCCTGTAAAGTCGGGTTTTCAGTAACTTCGGCTAGAGCGGTTTCGCAATTGGTGTAAACCGGAGCGATAGGCCTCTTCGTGGTTTTCTTCCAAGGAAAACCACACCTCGCCATCTTTATCAGGCCCCAGTAACTGCGAAACTGCTCTAATCTCCTGGGTCCACTGGTGCAATTCGCGGGGAAAATGTCGTGATTCGGGAAACCCGATCCTAGCCTTCAGCGTCAATACATCAGTCGAGTCTTGTTTTCTGTGAAAGCGGCAAGATTCCTGAAGGTAAGGAGGACTGGTATGGCCGGAACAAAGAAGTGCGCGCATCCCGCTTGTAGCTGTATCGCACCGGACAAGCAAAAGTACTGCAGCCAAGTCTGCCAGGACTCAAAGAACGTGACAGCGCTTGCGTGCCATTGTGACCATCCGGGCTGCCGTGGGTGAAGCACTGAAAGCGAAGTGCTGCGGCTCGACTAGAGTTGCCGGCTCATCGACGAACGAGGGCATGTCGTGCCGCCCCCTGTAACGGACAAAAGTGACAGGCGAAAACCTGAAGATCTTCCACCCAGGTGTTTCGTAACTGTCGCCACCCAGCAACGTGTCACGGGAAATCGCTTTGTCACGTTTTCGAGCAACGCAGCGTCGACGCAGAACCAGACAATCCAGAGGCAATATCAGCTCTCACTCCGGGTTGCGGTAAGCACCACGCGCGATCAAAGCGCGGTTTCGGCTTTGATACGCTGATCAAGAAGAACCCGGTAAATTGCGAAGCGGCGTCGAGATTCGCTGCTTCGCAATTACCTTCGGCGGCCTTAATTCAAGCTTGCCCAGTGGCTCAGAATGTATTTCGCACCGCGAAGCGTCACGGCATGGATTGTAAAATTGGGATTGACAGCAGCGGCGGTAGGAAACAGGCTGGGACCAGCAATGAACAGGTTGGCCACGTCATGCGTCTGTCCATAGCTGTTGGTGACGGACTTGTGCGCATCTCGACCCATGGTCACGCCCCCCATAGCGTGCATCCGGACATGTGCAGTCGCCCAAACGTCGACGCCTCCGGCAGCGCGGAAGATATCCTGTCCTTGCTTCATGCCGGCTTCGTAACAGGCGAAATCGCTCGCACCAAAACTGTGCGTCGACTGCGCCAGCGGTAGCCCATAGCGGTCTTTGTGTTGGCTTAGTGTGAGACGATTGTCCGCATTCGGCAGGCCTTCTCCGACAAATGTCATGGTCGCAAGATGTTTGGCAGACCGGCGCATGAAATCGTGAAGCGCCTGTCCGAATACGAGTGGGCGAGAGTTGACAATCCCTAGCAGATCATTCGGTTTGAGAGCGTTTGCGATCAGCCATTGAGAGCTGTTCACGTATCCCCGCCGATTTGGGTCTTTGGTGTACTCCTCCTGTGACAGGAGCTGGCCCCCGGTCGCGCCGCGATAGTTCTCCGTTTCCTCGGGGAAGAATCCGTAAATATTTCCCGAGATATGCGACATCATGAACTTGCCTGCGGTCCCGCTGGAGTTGGCAAGACCGTTTGGATGTTTTGCGTTCGCGGAGTTCAGTAGGAGCCTTGGGGTCTGGAAAGCGTATGCAGCAATAATGACAACGCGAGCCGGTTGTATGCGGCGCTCCCCGTGGCGATCGTAGTACTCAAGTCCGCTTGCGCGCTCGCCCGAAGCATCCACAAGAATACGTGTCACCACGCTATCGTAGCGAACTTCGGCGCCGGCCCTCTGCGCGATCGGCAGATAGACGGCAAGTGGATTGGCCAGAGCGAGGATCGGACATCCAGCATCACACCAACCATCCTGGACACAGGCAGGCCGGCCTTTGTATGGAATCGAATTGATGGCCATGGGAAGCGGGGCAGTCCGCAAGCCAAGTTTGGAGAATCCACCGGCGATGAGTTTCGCTTGATTGAAGAGCCCTAAAGGCGGCATGGGATAGGGATCGCCCGCGGGACGCCAGACCTCGGCTTCCGCGTCGCCCGAGAGACCAACATCTTCCTGGACCTGGTCGTAGTAAGGCCGCAGATCGTCATAATCGATTGGCCAGTCCACTCCCAGGCCGAATTGACTTTGCATGTTGAAGTCATCCCGGTGACGTCTTAGCCAAACTCCATAATGGTGCAGCGAAGCACCTCCGGTCCCCCAACCGGAGGCGAAGTTCACTGCGATGGGATCCTGGCCGCCTGTCTCGGTAGCGGGTCCAAACCACTTAACCCGGCGCGCCCAGATCTGCGAACTGTAAAGATCGCCAGTGGAGCGCTCAGGACCGCCCTCAAGCACCACTACTTGCTTGCCGCCCAGCGAGAGCGTCGCCGCCATCACGCTTCCAGCGGCTCCCGATCCGACAATCACGACATCAACTTCTTCCATACATGCTCACCATGGGGCAGGCGGCGGAATCAGTGGCAAATAGGGTATACCGAGTTTGGCGAAGCCTTCCGGAGTGCCATAGAAAACGTCAGTCGCATCATTTCGCACCACGAAGCAGAACAGGGGCGCCGGAGGCCCGTTCCAGCCAGAGGGCGTTTTTTGCATTAACTCCTGAACCAGATCGACTCGCTGTTTCTCTGATCCAGCGGCAAAAGATGCGTCCCAGCGCACATGGCTCTCACGCTCCAGGGACTGCAGACCCTGTTTGTAAAAATCGATCTCCGGCCCTGGATAGTCCATGTATCTCAAGAAAAGCAGAGACATCTTGCGGCCGAGCTGGCCGTCCACATAACCAGCAACCCCCGCGGCGCTGGCTCCCGGTAGAAGCACATCCGCCAGCGCTTCAAGGGTATGCGCCTCCTCCGCGTTCAACTGCTGGAATGACACGCTCTTTCCTTTGCTGACGCTGCCTCGTCCCAACGAACTTTCCAGAGTCAGGCCAACGGCAACTGCCCCTACACTCGTCAGTAGTTCACGCCGGGTCGTTCCTGACTCCCCGGGCTGTCCTTCACGCTTCATCGCATGCTCCGTGCGGCCGCGGATTTCCAGTAAAGGAATAGTTTTGGCCTTTACCGAGACGCGCTCATTTCATGCCGATGAGTTTCTATCAGTGCGATGAAGATTTCAAGCGTCTCGGGGACGAATCGGCGGACAGCACACCTATGGCAGCAGCTCCAACTGCCCGGTTCGAGGCCTAATTTACATTTCTCGCAGCGTAAGCATGGGTTCAACCGATGCTGCCTTCCGCGCAGGTAGAGTCGCGGCGCCTGTTGCTGTTACCAGCAAAAGTCCAGCTGCGGCAGCCAGGCTTACGGGGTCGGTTGGACTTACTCCTACCAGCATGCTGGCGATCCATCGGCTTGCAACCAGGCTCAGCACGAGTCCGATTCCTATCCCAACCGCAACCTCGACCAAAGCTTGACCCAGGATCATCTTCAGAATGCTCTGCCTCCCAGCGCCAAAGGTCATCCGGAGACCGATCTCAAATGTCCTTTGTGCGACGGTATAAGCTACCGTTCCGTAAACGCCTAACACGGCCAGCAGCAGTCCTACGGCGGCAAACAAGCTTACAAGGATACTGCGAAACCGCTGCATGTCCATCGAGTCCCCAACCATCGCGTCCATGGTGGTGAAGCGGGTCGCTATCGCAGGATCGGCATGCTGGATTTTTGCATGGACCGTATCGATTAATGCGCCTGGAGCCACTGCGGTGCGGATTACGATATTGATCTGGGTCGCCATGAAAGGATGTTGCGCCAGCGGCATGTAGAGAGCTGGCCCGGGCAACTCAGCCGGCGAATCCTGTCGTACGTCGCGCACAATTCCCACCACCGTCATCCATTTCCCGGGTGCGTCTAAGCCACACTGAATCCGCCGCCCGATCGGGTCGCGACCAGGAAAGCTCCGCTTGGCCAACGACTCGCTGATGACTGCCACAAAGGGTGCGTTGTAACTATCCTGTGGGGCAAACTCTCTGCCCCGCAGCAGCGGAATTCCCATCGTCTGAAAGTAGCCCGGGCTGGCAAGACTGAACACGGCTTGTGCTCCGTTATTCGTATCCACGGACAATCCGTCCACACTGTAATATCCATTCGAGCCATACTTACCGGTAGGCAAACCCATCACGCCTGCTACATCTTCCACTCCAGGCACGGCTTTCAATTCGGCAAAGATGGCATCGAACTTCCGCGTCGCGTCCATCGAGTCTTTAAGGTTCGTCGCCGGCGCATCCGCATCCACCACCAGCAATCCGGCTCGCTTGTATCCCGAGTCTGTGGACTGCAGCGTCAGCATGGTGCGCACCAGAAGCGCCGCTCCCACGGCGAGCACGAAGGTCGCCGCCACCTCCGCGATGACCAGCCCATTCCTCAGCCGGGAAGAATTGCGGCCCACTATTCCGCGCGAGCTGTCCTGCTTAAGTGCCCCGATTGGGTCGACTCGCGCCGCCTGCCGGGCGGGCATCAGAGATGCCGCCGCGGTCGCCAAGAGCGAAATCCCGGCTGTAAATGCCAGCACCCATAGGTTCAAATGGATCTCACCGGCTCGTGGCAACTCCGCGGGCGCAAGGCTTACCAGCAAGCGCACCACCGGCGCCGCGAGCATTGCACCCAGCACTCCGCCTGCGATGGAGAGCAACAAGCTCTCAACCACCAACACCTGTGTCAGTTGCCGGCGTGAGCAGCCCAGCGCCATCCGCACCGCCAACTCACGCTGACGGTTGATGGATCTTGCCAAGTAGAGGTGGGTCACGTTCACGCAGGCGATCAAGAGGATCAATCCTACCGTGGACATCAGCAGCAGGAGCATGGGCCGCACGCGCCCGACCAGTTGCTCCTGCAAGGGCACAACTTGAAAGCTCTTGCCCCTGTTGCTCTCCGGGTAAGCTGTCTCAAGCCGCCTGGCGATGCCGTCCAGCTCCGCCTGCGCGCTCGCCACTGGCACGCCGTGCTTGAGCTTCGCCACCGCCTGATAGTTAAAAGCGGTGCGCTCCATGGAATCGGGCTGCCCTGGATAGCACATCCACACCTGCGTGTGGTTGGGGAAGTTAAACCCTGCCGGAAGCACGCCTACGATCTCAAGCGGCTGTCCTTCCACTCGCAGCACCTGCCCCATCGCAGCCGGCACGCTGCCAAAGTTATTGCGCGCGAATGTTTCGCTCACGACCGCCGATCGCTTGGCCTCTGCGTCGGTGAACCATCGGCCCGCATCCGGGGTCACGCCGAAGACCCGCGCAAAGCTGGCATTGACCGCGGTGACGCCGGTAAAGGTGGCATGGTCGTGCATCTGAACGCCTAGTTCGCCGCCCTGGTAGTAACTGATTGCCTCGATGCTGCTCGACTGGTTGCGAATGTCGACCAAATCCGGTCCAGTCACACGCGGGCTAACGTGATCCTTACGCTGCCAAACCGTGTTGATTGCTACAATTCGGTCTGCGGAGCGGTATGGGAGTGGCGCCAGCAGCACCGACTGCACCACAGTGAAGATCGCCGTATTCGCTCCGATACCCAACGCCAGGGTCAGCACTGCGGTTGCGGCAAACACCGGGCTTCTCCGCAATTGGCGCAGCGCGTAGCGTGCATCCCGAACCAGGAATTCCATGAAACCTCCACAAGAGCCTTGATTCCACAAGAACGTCAGCAATCGAACTGCCATGAGGCCAAAACACAAGTCATTGAATTTATTAATGCACGCCTGCGAGAGGAGAAGTTGAACTGTCCCAGTTCCACATTTTGCGTCCACTTGTGAACAGCAAGAACGTCGCGTCCTGGCTGATGCACAGGACCTGTGAAATTCCTCTAGACTGGCTGGGGCGCATAAGAAGCTCTGCTGGAGGAACGTGCACGATGAACCCTCTTTTTCGACTGCTGGCCGTTCTCATCGCTGTTGCCGGACTGCGCTGCGTCGCAGCCACTCCTCTTGCGCCCACTCCTCCGATGGGGTGGAACAGCTGGGATTCGTACGGGCTGACCATTACCGAGGCTGAGTTCAAAGCAAATGTCTCCTGGTTCCATCAGCATCTACAGCCGTTGGGGTGGCAGTATGCCGTGGTCGATGAAGGCTGGTACCTGCGGAACCCGGGCCAGAAGGGCGCGGCGCAGGGATTTGTCATGGATCCCGACGGGCGTTATCTGGCAGCGGACAATCGCTTTCCCTCCGCCGCGGCCGGGGCCGGATTCAAGCCGCTGGCCGATTACGTCCACTCGCTGGGGCTCAAGTTCGGCCTGCACATCATTCGCGGTATTCCGCGCGAGGCCGTGGAGAAGAACCTGCCCATCGCCGGATCGGCATTCCATGCGGCTGAGGCGGCGAATACCGCCGATACCTGTAGGTGGAATGCGGACAACTACGGGCTCAAAGCGAACGCCGCCGCGCAGGCTTACTACGATTCCATCGCCAGGCTCTACGCCGGCTGGGGCGTGGATTTCATCAAGGTCGACTGCATCTCCAGACCGTACCGGGCTGATGAGATTCACATGATGAGCGCGGCACTGGGGAAGTCGGGGCGCCCGATCGTGCTGAGTCTTTCTCCGGGGCCCACCCCGATCGACGAAGCGGAGGATCTCCGCAAATACGCTCAGCTCTGGCGGATCTCCGACGATATGTGGGATACGTGGTCGGCTCCTGAGGGGAAGACCTTCCCGGCGGGGCTGGTGCGGCAGTTCGCGCTTACCGCTAAATGGGCTCCGCACATCGAGACCGGGCACTGGCCCGACGCCGACATGTTGCCACTCGGCTACCTTGGTCCCAGGCCGGGGTGGGGGGAGGCGCGCTCCTCGCGCCTGACGGCGGATGAGTCGAGGACATTGATGACTCTCTGGTCGATGGCCCGTTCGCCCCTCGTCATTGGCTCGAATCTCACCAGAATCGACCCGGCGACAGAAGCTCTCTACACCAACCCGGAGGTCCTCGCGGTCGACCAGCACTCGCGGGAAAATCACGAGCTTTCGCGGAATGGATCCATGGTCGTCTGGACGGCGGCTCCTGAGGCGGGCGGGGGACGCTACCTTGCAGTCTTCAATCTCGGCGACGCTGCGCAGGACGTGAACTACGCATGGAAGGACGTCGGTCTGCCGGAAGGCTCGCATGTGGTGCGCGACTTATGGGCACGCAGGGAACTAGGTAGTGCCGCTTCGCTCAGGATTGAGCTGGCTCCGCATGCGGCGGTGCTTTACAGGGTTGATTAGAACGGAAGTGGGCCTTCGGCCATCTTAATCGTCCCAGGTACGCTGGTGCGAACCTGGGGCACCCACGCTGCGCGCAAATCGCTTGTGGACTGCCTAAGTCGATGACCCGCGAAAGAGAGTGGGCAGAAATTATGACGGTGGAGTTATCCACATTAAACAATGGAAACTAACCTAATTTATCCCAGGTACGCCACGGCGAACCTGGGGCACCCCGGTTTATGGCGACGCTCTATCTGTCCACAGTAGCCGTACGCAGAAAGTCGAAATTGCCGGAGCTGGAGATTTGAATGTTCCTGAGCCTCCGCGTATGCACCAGCACCGCATCCAGATACCACAAATTAATCGAGGGCAACTCCGCGGCTAGTATCTGTTGCACCTTCACATAGTCCGCACGGCGCTGTGCCTGGTCGCTCGACATGCCGCCTTCCCGGATCAGAGCGTCCAGTTCTGCATTTGCATATCTGCCGCGATTCGCCCCGTGGGGCGGGAACATGCGGCTGTCGTAGGCATAACGGAAGATATCCGGATCCTCATTCCCACCCAGCCAGCGTAGGGTATACATCTGGAAAGCGCCCTTCGAAATATCGGAGTAGAAGGTGGCGAACTCAAAGCTTCTTACCTCCAGAGCAATGCCCGCTTCGCGCAGCTCCTGTTGCAGAATCAAGGCCAGCAGCCGGCTGGTCTCATCGGTGGAGGTCTTCATTGCCAACCGGAAACGCACGCCGTCTCGACCCCGTTTCCATCCTGCCTCATCCAGCAGTGCGTTGGCCTTAGCCGGGTCGTAAGGATATTGCTGAAGGTCGCCCGTCCACGCCCAGTGTTGCTGGGGTAACAGGCTCTCCGCCAGGTGGGCGCGGTTTCTCCATAGCGACTCAATGATCAGCGGGCGATTGATGGAATAGGCGATCGCCTGGCGCACGCGAAGGTCGCGCAACACGCTGTCCTGGGTGTTGAACGAGATGTAATTCAGATTGGTCCCGGGCGCATCCTCTACCTGCAGATTGGGCCGCTTAGCCAGCGCCGATACCATGTCCGCCGTCAAGCAGTTGATGCATACATCGGCCGAGCCCTTCTCCAGCTCAAGAGCACGGGTGATGGCATCGGGCACCACGTTAAACCGGATCCTCTCAATGGCGGGCCGCGGTTGCCAGGAATTTTCATTTCGTTCCAGGACCACGTCGTCATCCTGCCGCTGGCTCACGAAGCGGAAAGGGCCGCTGCCGACAGGGTGAAAGGCGAAATCCCTTCCGCTTCCCGCGGGAACAATCCCGATGGCGCCGTCCGACAGGTTCCACAGCAACGCCGCATCCGGCTCCTTCAAGTGGATGACCACCGTCGCCGCGTCGGGTGCGTCCACGCGATCGATGTGGGCCAGCGCTCCCGCCTTCGCGGTGATCACCGTGCCGTTGCGCATCGAATCGAGAGTGTACTTCACATCGCCGGCGGTCAGAGCTTGCCCGTTGTGAAAGCGCACATCGGTCCGCAGGTGAAAGCGATAAGTCAGCGGATCGGGAGTCTCCCAGCTGGTGGCGAGCCAGGGTTGCAGGTTGAAGTGAGCGTCCTTGCGCACCAGGCTGTCGAAGATCAGGCTCGCGATATGTTCCGACTGGGCGTCGACACCGATTCGGGGATCGAGGCTGGTGGGGCTGCTTTCAATCAGCATGGTCACCGTTTGCGGCGACGGCCGCCCGCCCCGGCATCCAGCAAGCGCGCACAAGGCAAGCAACGACAGAACCCGCTCAGACATAGGTGATCTGACCCAGGATCGCCGGCCGGGCCGCGCCGGTGGCTGAAGGGATATTTCCCGGGCGCCGATGCCACGTCTCATAGGCCAGCAAGGCGAAAGCAGCCGCCTCCTTGGCTTCGGCCGGCAACCCGAGATCGTCGCTGGCCTGCACCGTACACCCCTGCGGCTCCAGTTGCTCGCGCAGCATCTGCATTAGAGTCTGGTTACGCGCGCCGCCGCCGGAGATAACAAAATCCACCGGCGTGTGATGCATGCTCTTGAAGAGGAAGCTGGAATAAGCCAAGCCCACGCTCCGTGCCGTAAGCGCAGTGGCCGAGGCGATGGTATCTTCCGGGCTGCCGCCCGCCCTGCGGCATGCCTCCAGAAACCGGGCCGCATAGTCGCTACCGAATTGCTCCCGGCCGGCAGCTCTTGGGCGGGCGCAGTTGAAAAAAAGGCTCGCGCAGCAGCGCTTCAACTACTGGCTTAATGATCACGCCGCGCGCCACCCGTCTTTCCGCCGCGGTCGAACGGTTTGCCGAAGAGCTGCTGCATCAGTTGATCGATCACCATGTTGCCCGGGCCGGTATCGAAGGCCACCACCTGCAAGGGGCCAGTGTTGGCGGGGAGCGCTGTCAGGTTTCCGATGCCTCCCAGATTCTGCAGGACGCGGCCCCGCGTTGCATGGCGAAAGAGCACGTAATCGAGCAGAGGAACCAGCGGCGCACCCTGGCCCCCAACCACCATGTCCGCCGGACGAAAATTCGAGACCACCGGAACGCCGCTCTGCTGCGCCAGCATCGCCACCTCGCCAATCTGCCAGGTGCAGGCTGCATCCCGTCCGAGATACCGCGCAGGCGTGGCCTGGTGATAGATCGTTTGCCCGTGGCAGCCGATCAGATCCAAGCGGCAGGGATTCCGCTCCAGCGTTCCAGCAAGCGCTTCGGCATAGGCTTGTCCCAGTCTCCAATTCAGGCGCGCCAGCTCCGCGGTCGCGATGGACTCGGCGTTCATCGCTGCCAGCACGGCGCGGCGGAGCGCCGGCGGAAAGGGGAAACCGGCATGAGCGAGGAGTTTCAAATCAGGAGCGGGCGGTCCCACCAGGTTAGGGGTGATCCGGGTGAAGGCAACGTCGATGCCATCGGCCGAAGTCCCGCTCATGATGCCGGCGACGGTCATGGAGGTCAGGGCAAGCTCGCTACCAGCGCTCATGCCGGCCCTGCTTTCGCTACCTGCTCGGCGAAGCGCTCCACCGCAGTCCGCATCTGGTTAACCGCGCTGTCGGTGGGCGCCGGTGGCAGCGCGTCCCGCTTGAGGCGCAGGGCATGGAAGGCCTGTCACCTTGGCGGCTGCCCGGCGGAGCAGGCGGGCAAAGGCCGGCGAGCTCTCGGCTTCGCGCAGCAGCGCCTCGTACGCCGCAAAGACCAGAGCAGGGTCGCGGCAGATCTCCACCACGTGCATCCCCGCCTCGAGCGAACGAACCGCAGCGTCGGCGATGCCCATGTAGGTGAGGATCCCGCCCATCTCCATGTCGTCGGAGAGGATAAGGCCCTGGTAGCCGATCCTGCGCGTCAGGATCTCGGTAATCCAGTAGCGGGAGACGGATGCCGGTTCGCTTCCCGAAAGGGAATCTGGATATCCCGCGTGGGAGACGGTCACCATGGGAAGCTGCTTTGCCAGCCGGCGATAGGGCAGCAGATCTTCTTTCCAAAGCAGATCGAAGGGTTTCGTGATCAACGGAGTGGTGTGGTGCGAGTCCACCTGGCCGCTGCCCAGCCCGGGAAAATGCTTGCCGCAACCGAGCACGCCTTCCTGCGCCAGCCCCTTGAGGAAGTGCCTGGTATAGGTGATGACCTCCTCCGGATCGCCGGAGACGACGCGGCTGGTCATGACCTTCTCCGAAGAGGCGGTCCTCAGGTCGAGCACCGGAGCGAGGGGCGTGTTCAGCCCCAGCAGCCGCAGCTCCTGGCCGATGAGCCTGCCATGCATCGCGAAGAGCGCCGGCTTGCGCTGTGGCCGCAACCGCGAAGGGCGAGGGCATGGGAGCGATCAGATCGCGCAACCGGTCGACGGTGCCCCCTTCGACATCGATGCAACGAAGGAGCGGAGCCGCTTCGACCGCCTGCTTCGCCGCGCGGAGAGGGCATGGGTCTGTGCGCGGCTCTCGATGTTGCGACGGAAGAGGATCACCGCGCCCGGGCGCAGCAGCCTCAGCCAGGCAGCTTCCACTGCGCTCAGTTGCGTGCCTTCCAGGCCCACCATCAGCACTTGGCCGGCCGCGCGCCGCAAGGTCATCGGCGAAGAGGCCCTCACGAATTCCCTCGGCCGCGAATCTCATTCTTGAGCTCTTCCAGAAGATTCAGCGCCTGCAGCGGCGTAAGGCTATTGGTGTCGGTCTGCTCCAGCCGGTCGAGGATCCGCTGCGAGAGGGGGGTGAACATGGTGAGTTGCAGCGGTGCGTCCATCTCCTGGGCCACATTCCTCTTCTCCGATTGCTCGTGCTGCAGCAGCACCTGGCGCGCGCGCTCGATGACCGAGAGCGGCAGGCCGGCCAGTTTCGCGACCTCGATGCCGTAGCTCTTGCTCGCCGCGCCGGGCTCGATGGCGTGCAGGAAGACGATGCCCTTGGGTGTTTCCTTGACCGCGACCCGCAGGTTCTTCAACCCCGGCAACTGCTCGGCCAGCAGCGTGAGCTCATGGTAATGGGTGGCGAAGAGGGTCCTGGCGCCCACCTGGGCATGCAGATACTCGAGCGTAGCCCAGGCCAGCGAGAGCCCGTCGAAGGTGGCCGTTCCCCGGCCCATCTCGTCGAGCAGGATGAGCGACTGCGCCGTGGCGGTGTTGAGAATGGTGGCGGTCTCCGTCATCTCCACCATGAAGGTGGATCGGCCGCGAGCCACATTGTCGCTGGCGCCGATGCGGGTGTAGATCCGGTCCACGATGCCCAGCCGCATGCTCTTTGCGGGAACAAAACAGCCCATCTGCGCCATGATGACCAGGAGCGCCGCCTGCCGCAGATAGGTGGATTTGCCGCCCATGTTCGGCCCGGTGATCAGCAGCAGGCTGGGCCCGCCGGTTTCGACATAGAGGTCGTTGGCGACGAACTTGGTCTGCCCGGCGGCCTGCAGCAGGCACTCGACCACCGGATGGCGGGCGCCTACCGTCTCCAGCACCGCAGACTGTGCAATCTGCGGGCGCACATAATTCCGCAACGCGGCCAGGTGGGCGAAATTTGCCAGCAGATCCACTTCGGCGATCACGCCGCTGGTGATGCGAATGCGGCCCGCCGCTTGCAGGATGACCTGACGCAGCTCGGCAAAGAGGCGCTTCTCAATCTCGATCGACCGCTCGTGGGCGGTGAGCACGCTCACTTCGTACTGCTTCAGCTCCGGAGTGGTGAAGCGTTCCGCGTTGGCCAGGGTCTGCTTGCGTTCGTAGTCCGCAGGCACCAGCGAGAGGTTCGAACGCGTGATCTCGATCGAATATCCGAAGACAGAGTTAAAGCGAACCTTTAAGGAATGGATGCCGGTGCGCTTCCGCTCCCGCTCCTCGATGGTGGTGATGGATTGGCGGGCATTGGCGCCGAGCGAGCGCAGCTCGTCCAGCTCCGCATCGATGCCGGCCGCGATGGCGCCCCCGTCGGCCAGGGTCGCGGGAGGCTCCGGCACCAGGGTTCGCAGCAGCCGCTCCCGCAGGTCCTCGAGCAGATCCAGCCGCGCCGCGCACGTAGACCCATCGCGGGGCCGCGAGCCGCTGCAGCCCGGCAAGAAGGGTGGGCAGCCGGGCCAGCGAAGCAGCCAGTCCCGCTGCATCCCGGGGTCCTGCGCTGTCGAGCGAGATACGGGAGAGCATCCGCTCCATATCCTGGATCGACCCCAGCGTCTTGCGCAGCTGCTCGCGGTCGATCAGGTTATGCTCCGCGACGCCCACTGCATCCAGCCGCGACTCGATCTCGGTGCGGTCGATGAGCGGCCGCACCAGCGATGCCCGCAGCAGCCGTTTGCCCATCGGGGTCATGCAGCAGTCGAGGTTGGCGTAGAGGGTCGCCTCGCTGGCGCCGCCGGAGAAGAGCGGGTCGATCAACTCCAGGTTGCGTACGGTCACGGCATCGAGCTGCAGATTGTCCGCTCGTTCGTAGTAGCGGATGCCGTTGATGTGCTGCAATTCGATCTGCTGCGTGCTGCGTGCGTAATGCACCACGGCGCCTGCGGCGATCGAGGCCGCTGTGCGGCCGCCCAGGCCAAAGCCGTCCAGCCCATTCGCGCCCAGCTGTCTTTCTAGAGGGGAAGGGCGTAATCCGGGGTAAAGACCCACTCCTCCAATCGGGTCTTGGTGCCGATCTTCTCGAGCTCTGCTTCAATCTGTGGGTCGAGCGCCGGCAATCCGGTGGAAAGCAGCAATTCGCCGGCCGCGCCTTGATCAGCTCATCGATGCAGAAGCCGATGCTCCCGGCCCGGGAACTCGGTTGTCCGAAGTCGCCGGTGGAGAGATCCAGAAGAGCGAGCGCCGCGTCCGAGCCTGAAAGATGCAAAGCAGCCAGAAAATTGTTGCGCTCCGAAGCCAGGGCCGGATCCACCGCGGTGCCCGGCGTCAGTACCCTGGTGACCTCGCGGCGGACGATCTTCTTGGTCAGCTTGGGGTCTTCCATCTGCTCGCAGATGGCGACGCGGAAGCCCTTGCGCAGCAGCCGTGACAGGTAGGCGTCGGCGGCGTGGTAGGGCACGCCGCACATCGGGACCGTCCGCTCCTTGTCCCGAGCGGTTAGCGTGATCTGCAGTTCCCGGGCGGCGATCTGCGCATCTTCAAAAAAGAGTTCGTAAAAATCGCCCATGCGGAAGAAGAGCAGAGCATCAGGATTCTGACGCTTGGCGGCCGCATACTGGCGCATCAGGGGGGTGGTCGCTGCGTCGGCGGCTTCAGCTGGAGGAATGATAGACACGCAAAACGCCAGCATATCGTGAATGACATGCTGGCGTTTGAAGATAAAGATCAGGGGCTGGTAAACCGGAACCAAGCGATAATGCGGGGAAGCACGAATCTCGACACCGACCGTCGCGTATCCCACCCTTTGCAAAAAACGCAAAGGACCCCGGATTTCCTACTGCGCGGCCCCAGCGATGGCAGCGTGTGCGGCTTTCTTCTAAGGAAAGCCGCATGAGGTTCGTTGACCCCACCAAGCCTTACAGGAAATCCGGGGGGATGGGGCACCCGTCTTTTCTTGGTGCTTCCCGCCGTGCCAAACACCAACCGCGGCTTAATCGAGAGCTTGTTTCTTCTCAGCTTTCGATGTGCGATCCGACAGAAAGCAACGGAAGAGCTCCTAATTTATCCCAGGTACCCCGGATTTCCTGTCGCGGTTGGTGGCGTTGTCGAACTCCATGCGGCTTTCCTTAGAGAAAGCCGCACACGCGGTCCTGTCTGGTGCTGCGAAGCAGGAAATCCGGGTGCGCTGGTGCGAACCTGGGGCACCCGTCCGGTTCGGACCGCGTCACTCGACCTGTTCAAGGACGGTATACTTGATAATCGCGTGATTCGGCATGTTCCTACTGTGGCTAAGAGTGGCGGCGGTCCTTTACGCCATTGCGAGCGTAGCTGCACTACCTGCGGTGCTTTATAACAAGCCCGGGTGGAAGAGGATCTGCGTCCCGGCGGCCGTCTCCGCCTTCTTTTTCCACTTCGTTTCCCTGATCGAGATGCTCTCCGCCTCACACCACTCGCTGCCGGTCGGGATGCACGAGGTCCAGTCGCTCCTGGCGCTCCTGATTTGCGGAGCCTTCCTGCTGGTCGCCCTCCTTTATCACACCGTCTCCTTCGGCATTTTTGCGCTACCCCTCTCGCTGCTGCTGGTGCTGGGGCCGGTCATGGGCCCGGACCACTGGACCTTTCACTCTCCGGAGATTCGCAGTGGATGGCTCTCGCTGCACATCATCGCCCTGCTGGCGGCTTATGCTGCCCTCATCTTCAGCCTCTTCGCCAATCTGCTCTACCTGGTGCAGGAGCGCCGCCTCAAGAACAAGACCCAGGTCCGGTTTCTGGCCTGGCTGCCCCCGCTTGAAACCATGGAGCGCATCGCCTCCGGTATGCTGCTTATCGGGTTCCCTTTTATGACACTCGGTTTATTGGCCGGCTCGTTGATCGCGCAGGAAAGTGTCGGACCGGTCTATTTCAAGGATCCGAAGGTCCTGCTCTCTTTTGGCATGTGGGCCCTTTATCTGGTGATGCTCTTCGTGCGCCGGCAGGTCGGCCTTCGTGGAAGGCGAGCCGTTTACCTCTCCAGCCTTGTTTTCCTGGTCGTGATCAGTGTTTGGGCGGCCAACCAGCTCAGCTCTGTGCATAGGTTCACCGCCCCATGAATATCGTCCTGCTTGGGTTGAACCACAAAACCGCGCCCATCGAGCTGCGCGAGCGGCTGGCCATTGGACCGCAACAGTTGGCGGAGGCCACGCGCTCCCTGTTGCAGGCTCCGGGGGTGCTGGAAGGGATGATTCTCTCCACCTGCAACCGGGTCGAGCTGCTGACCAGCCTGGAGCCGGACGCACCCAATCTGCTGGACTTTGTCGGCAGCTATTTCCATATCGAGCCCGAGTTGCTGGCCCCGCACGTCTACGAGTACACGCAGGGGGACGCCGTTCGCCATCTCTTCCGGGTCGCCTGCAGTCTTGATTCCATGGTCATTGGCGAGCCCCAGATCCTGGGCCAGGTGAAGAGCAGTTATCTGGCTGCACGGTCCGCAGGGGCCATCCGCGGCCACCTGGATAAGGTGCTGCAGCGTGCCTTTGTCGTGGCTAAGCGGATCCGCACGGAAACCCAGATTGGCAGCTCCTCGGTCTCCATCGCCTCCGTGGCAGTGGAGTTGGCGCGCAAAATATTCGGCTCCCTGGAGAACAAAACGGTGCTCGTAGTCGGCGCGGGCAAGATGAGCGAGCAGGCCGCTCGCCACCTGATGAACCAGGGCGCGGGAGCGGTCATGGTAGCCAACCGCACCCAGGAGCGCGCGGAGCAGCTTGCCCAGCGCTTCGGGGGCAGGACCATTCGCTTTGACGACCTCTACACGAGCGCCGACCAGGCCGACATCATCATCACTTCCACCGGCTCCGCGCGGCCTGTCTTCCGCAGGGAGCACGCCCAGCACTTTCTGCAGCAGCGGCGCGGGCGTCCTATGTTTTTTATCGACATCGCGGTGCCGCGCGACGTCGATCCTGAAGTGAACCGGGTGGACGGCATCTTCCTCTACGACATTGACGATCTGCAGTCGGTCGCCGGGTCGCACCTGAAAGAACGCAGCAGAGAGGCGGAGTTGGCCGAGGCAATGATCGTTGCCGAGGTCGCGCAATATCAACGCCGGCTGCACGCCCTGAACGTGGCCCCGGAGATCGTGCAGTTGCAACAATCGGCCGAGCAGATGCGCCGCGGCGAACTTCGGCGCCTGGCGAGCCGGTTGCAGACCCTCTCCCCGGAACAGCAGGCCGCGGTGGAAGCGTTGACCCGTGGCCTGGTCAACAAATTTCTGCATCAGCCGGTGCAGGCGATCAAAACGGCCGCCAGCGAGGGGAATAGCGCCGCCGTGGACGCCATCCGCGAGGCTTTCGGCGCTTCCCGGGGAGATGGCCGGGCTGGGGTCGAGGCGTTCGAGGCAGATGCGACGGAAGATGGGCTGATCTCCGCTGCGCTCGACGAGGAGCGCGATCGTTGATCCGCATCGGCTCCCGCGGATCGCAGCTCGCGCGATGGCAGGCCAATCACATTGCCGAAACGCTGCGCAGCCTGGGGAATGAAGTTTCCATCGACATCATCCGCACCACCGGCGACCGCATGCAGAACATCGCCTTCGCCTCGGTCGGAGCCAAGGGTATGTTCACCAAGGAGATCGAAGACGCGCTCCTGGCGGAGACGATCGATCTGGCCGTGCACAGCCTGAAAGACCTGCCAACGGAGCTGGGCGAGGCGTTCACGCTGGCGGCGATTCCCAAGCGAGGCGATCCCCGCGATGTCCTGGTCTCGGAGCGGTACGCCTCGGTGGAAGCGCTGCCCTCGGGAGCGGTCATCGGCACCAGCAGCCTGCGCCGCCAGGCGCAACTGCGCGCGCTTCGTCCGGATCTCGAATACATCGAATTCCGCGGCAACGTGGACACCCGGCTCGCCAAGCTGGGGCAAGGCAAAGCGGACGCGATTGTGCTGGCTGCAGCGGGACTTGACCGCCTGGAGAAGACCGCCGCCATCCGCGAACGATTTGCGCCCGAAGTGCTATGCCCCGCGCCCGGCCAGGGAGCGCTGGCGATCGAGTGCAGGGCAGGGGATCGGGCTATACATGCTGCCTTGCAGCCGCTTGAGGACAGCGAAACGCGCATGGCCATTACTGCCGAGCGCAGATGCCTGGCCGCCCTGGGTGGCGGATGCCTGGTGCCGATCGGCGCCTATTGCCACCGCAGCGGTGACCAACTCTCACTGCAGGCCGTGGTCGCGTCCGCCGATGGCAGCCGGATCATCCGCGCCGAGAGGCGTCACGTGGATCCGGAAATCCTGGGAGAGCAGCTTGCGCATCAGCTGCTGGGGCAGGGCGCTGGGGCCATCCTTGGCCTCGAGGTAAAACGGGCGTGAGCAGCGGGCGTCCGCTGGCCGGCAAGCGCATCCTTATCACGCGTGCCCGTCACCAGGCCGGGCGATTGGCGGAAGCACTGGAGACGCAAGGGGCTGAGGTGCTGCGGCTGCCGACGATCGAGATCGTGCCGCCGGAAACCTATGCGCACCTGGATGCGGTCCTCGAAGTCATCAGCGGCTTCGATTGGCTGATCGTGACCAGCGCCAATGGAGTTGCCGCGCTAGCCAACCGCATGCGGTTCCTGGAGATCCCGTCGGACCGGTTGAAGCATTTGCATGTGGCCGCGATTGGACCCGCCACCGCTGTAGCCGTCGGCCACATCGGCCTGAAGGTGGCTGCAATGCCAGAAGAGTATGTGGCGGAGGCGGTGGTCGCCATGCTCAAAGACAAGGTCTCAGGCAAGCATGTCCTGCTGGCGCGTGCGGCCGCGGCCCGCGATATCATCCCCGAGCAGTTGCGCAAGTGCGGAGCGGACATCCACGTGGTCGAGACCTACCGGACGGTCGTCCCTGCGGATTCGATCGGCCAGGTGCGCGAATTGTTTGCGGAAGGGAAGCCGCTTCCCGACGCCGTGACCTTCACCAGCTCGTCCACTGTGAACAACTTCTTCACGCTACTCGCCGCGGCACAGATCGCGCTGCCGGCGGGTCTCCGCGCAGTCTCGATCGGCCCGGTCACCACGCGGACCCTGAGGCAGCACAATTGGGAGCCGGCCTGCGAGGCCATCAAATACGACATCCCGGGAGTGGTGGGTGCCTGTGTAAGCATATTTGCGCGTAACAAGTACCGAAGCCACTAACCGGGATTTCTCACTTGCTCTGAGTCGTTGTGAGAAATCCGGACTAACACCTGCCAAGACGACGCTGAACGGGCCCAAAACAGCTCGCCACGTAGCATTCCCGAGGCAGAATAAGATCGCTCGAGGATTTGGTTCAGCCGCGCAGGTGGTCATACAATGTCTCCCAGTAGACGCGGCTCGGCGGCTCATGAAATGGCGGAATGAAGTGGTGCCCGGCTTATTCGTTATGACACCGCACCGGCCCGTAAGCTGGAGGTCATATGTCTCGGGCTTGTAACTCGCTCCAGTTGTACTACAAAGATGGGGCCAATTGGTTTCACTTATTCGTTCCGTTGATCCTGGCGGTTCTCGGTGGCGTGTCGCTGCGGAACGATGCACTTGGCTTGGCGTTTAACGTTGCGTGTGTATCCGATGTTTTTATCGGAGTGCTTTTGATTCTGGTTGCGCTCCGGAGCGATGGATTCGTCCGTGTATCCGCGCTACTTCCTCACCGGCTGATAGGGTTATTCCTCATTGCTTTTCTGTTTCTAGCATTGGTCACGTCCTTTGCAAGCATGGACCTTAACAGCAAAGGAATCTGCCCGCCAGGGAAGACCGATTGTAAATACTCCAACGTTTCTCTCGATTCGCTCAAGTCACCGACCGATGGTCTGTATTTTAGCGCAGTAACTATGATGACACTTGGATATGGTGACTATGTTGCTGTGACCACCCCCGCGCGAAGACTTGTCATCTGGCAACTTCTTAGTGGTTGGCTCTTACTCATACTGGGATTCCCCTTAATCGTTTCTCGCCTGGCAGCTTGGTAGCGACCGGCTCGACCTGTTTTTCCTTGCTTTGAGTCGTGGTGAGATATGCGGGCTAGTTGATCGATTCGCCTGGAGGCTGTTGTGTTCACCTTATTTCAAGACTTGCGCTATGCGCTGCGCCAATTGCGCAACTCGCCGGGATTCACCCTGACCGCGGTGCTCACGCTGGCCTTCGGCATCGGCGCCACCACCGCCATCTTTTCCATCGTCGAGGGCGTGCTGCTGCGGCCCTTGCCGTTTCCCGATCAAGCCAGGCTGGTCACGCTCGGCGACATCCTGGAGGGCGTGAACTATGGCGGCGACGCGCCGGGTGTCACGGCGCCTGGGGTTCGCACTTATATGCGCGACACCCACGCATTCTCCAGCCTGGGCGGTTATCAACTCTCCACCTATGAGCTCTCCGGCCTGGGCGACCCGGCGCAGATCAACGCGGCGCGGCTCACCGCAAGCATCTTTCCCGTGCTCGGCGTCGCGCCTTGATGGGCCGCGCCTTTACCCAGCAGGAAGATGAGGGCAGCCAGCAGGTGGCCGTTCTCAGCTATCAGACCTGGCGCAGCCGCTTCCATGGCGATGCCCACATTTTGGGCCGGAAGATTCTTCTCGACCGCAAGCCCTACGAGATCATCGGCGTCATGCCGCGCGAATTCGAGTTTCCCCTGGTTCCTGGCCAGTTGAACCGCAGTGAGCTTTGGGTGCCCATGAGCTTCACCCAGGCTGAACTGATTCAGGGCGCGGGAACCTGGGGCTACTTCATGGTGGGGCGGCTGAAGCCCGGCTGTGACCCCCGCGCAGGCCCAGCAGGATGCTGCCGCCGCCGCGCAGGAAATCATGCGCAACTTTCCGCCGGCGCTCTCCAACCGTCGCATTCATCCGGCGGTCCAGCCGCTCGATGAGACCACGGTAGCGAGAGCCCGGCCGCTGGTCCGCACGCTCTTTCTGGCTGTCACGGTGGTTCTTTTTATCGCCTGCGCCAATCTCGCCGGGCTGTTGCTGGTGCGCGTGATTCGCCGCCGGCGGGAGATCTCCGTGCGCCTCGCGCTGGGCGCCAGCGGAACGGCCGTTCTTCGTCAATCCCTGGTTGAGGCGCTGCTGCTCAGCATCTCAGGCGGATTGCTGGGGCTGGCGCTGGCATGGATTGCCCTGCGCGTGGGCGTCGGCTTTCTCCCTGAAACCCTTCCCCGCGTCATTCCATCGGTCTCGACTGGCAGGTGGCTGCCTTCGCGTTCGGACTGGCCGTGTTCACTGGCCTGCTCTGCGGGCTGATCCCGGCCTTTGCCGCCGCACGCATCGAAGTGAATGAAGCTCTGAAAGAAGGTGGACGCACCGGCACTGCCGGCGGCGGTCATGCGCGCCTGCGCTCGGCCCTGGTGGTTGCCGAACTCGCGGTCGCTCTGGTGATGCTTACCGCCTCCGGCCTGCTGCTGCGCAGCTTTGAGAAAATGCGCTCCGTCGACCTCGGATTCCGCGCCGATCATACGCTGACTGCCGGGTTATAGCCTGCCTCGGCAGCAATATTCCACCCAGGCCGCCATAGACGCTTTCAACTTAAGCCTGCGCACCAAGCTGGAGCAGTTGCCGGGCGTGCAGGCGGTGGGCGTCACTTCTATGCTGCCCGCGGCCGGCGTAGACTCCCTGGGCACCTTCACTCCTGAAGGCTACGTTCGCTCCCAAAGGAGCGGGTTTGAATCTGGCATGGATACCCCAGGTGATGGGCAATTACTTCCAGGCTCAGGGCATTCCGATCATCGGCGGCCGCGACTTCACTCCGGCCGATCGCGACGGTGCTCCGCTGGTTGTCATCATCAACCGCACCCTGGCCGAGCACTACTGGCCTGGACAGGACCCCATCGGCAAACGCCTGCACCGCGGCCCGAGGGAGGGCATTTTGCCGTGGCTGACCGTAGTGGGAGAAATCGGCGATGTAAAACAGCTGGCGGCCGATGTGGCTACATAAGAGCAGTTCTACATTCCTTCCAGCCAAGGCCAAAGCCGACGCGGGGTCATTTGCACCTCCCAGCATGCTGACTGGCAATAGCGGTTCCATCGTGCTGCGCGGCCAGCTGCCGCCCGGCCAGATGGCCGAATCCCTGCGCGTCGTCGTCCACTCCATCGATCCGCAACTTCCGCTCACCCAGGTCGAATCCATGGACCGTGTGGTCGGGGAAGGCCAAGCGTCGCGCCGCTTCAACGCCACGCTCATCTCCGCGTTTGCAGGCGCGGCTGTGTTGCTGGCCGGGCTCGGAATCTACAGTGTGATCGCCTTCTCCGCCGCGTTGCGCACCCAGGAGATGGCCATCCGCCTGGCGCTCGGCTCGCAGCGCTCCAGCGTGATGCGGCTGATTCTTGTTTCCGGCGCGAAGCTCGGCGCTGGCCGGTTGCGGGATCGGCGCCGTTATTGCAGCGCTCTTCGCCACCCGTCTTCTGCGGTCGTTGCTGTTCCAGGTCGATCCGCTGGATCCGGTCATCCTGGCGCTGGCGGCTGTCTCCATCCTCCTGCTCGCGCTCGCGGCGTCGGTCATTCCTGCCCGCCGCGCCGCTTCCATAGATCCATTGGAGGCGCTCCGAACGGAGTAGCCCGCTAAAGAGGAAACGCAGGCGTTACGGCACCGTGACCACAACTTTTCCAACCTGTGCGTTCGATTCGAGATATCTGTAGGCATCGATCGTCTGGGCAAACGGAAAAATCTTCGCGATCTTCGGGTGAAAATGGCCATCGGCCAACCGGTCATAAATATATTGCTTGGCGACAGCCAGCTTTTCCGGGATGCGGGTGAATTCCATCAACGTATAGCCGCGAATCGACAGGCCTTTGGGAAGAGCCGTAAGCAGAGGAAAGGGAGTGGGCTGCCCGGAGAGTCCGCCATAAGCGAAAATAATACCGCCGGGTTGCGCTGCCACTGCCAGCTTCTCGATAAAGGGACCGGCCACCGGATCGAAGGTCACACGAGCGCCTTTTCCTCCGGTAATTTCTGCGACCCTGGCAACATAATCCTCTTCGTCCGTGGCGATAACATGATCTGCGCCCAGCTTCATCAGCTCTTCTCTTGTGCTTTTGCGGGTGGTTGCGATGGAGATGCCACCCTCGGCCTTCACAATCTCAATTGCGGCCAGCCCCACGCTACTTGAGGCGGCGGGAATCACGACGAAATCGCCTTTCGTAACCTTCGCGATGGCGATCAGAGCCCCATAGGCGGTTACATACTGCATCCAGATGGCAGCGCCTTCCACCGGAGACAGATTCGCCGGATACACAGCGAGCGCTTCAACCGGCGCCACGGCTGTTTCGCCCACCATGCTGTATTCGTTGAGAGAGAATGCCGGAATGGTCGAGACCTGCTTGCCGATCCACCTCTCGTCTACATCGGGCCCGACGGCCTCCACAACTCCGGCCGCTTCATAACCGAGCCCCGCGGGCAGCTTCGGCTGATAGATATAGCGTCCGTGATAGAACATGGACTCAGCACGGTTCAGCCCAATCGCTTGCACCTTCAATCGGACCTCGCCGCTTCCAGGCTTTTGCGGTGGTACATCCTCGAATTTCAGTACTTCCGGGCCGCCTGTTTTATGAAAACGAACCATTTTTGGCATTGGAGTCTCCTGTAGCCTGCATTTTTCACCAGATCAGAGTAATTGAGAGCGGGGCAAAGGGGAGGGCGACGCTTCCATGGAGAGCGGTTGCTGAACAGAAGCCATTTTCATCCCCTTGGGTGCTCCGCAGGCCCATTGACCACTCCGGTCGGGATGACAAATATGTGTGCGAATTAACAACTCAGGACACCAGCAAGTTGGGTGGGTTAATCCATGGAAAAGATTCGATTCCGGTTGGGACCTGCCGCCAAACATTTGCTACGTTTGCCTTGCGAGCGGCACAATGCTCCAATCATGAGTCTCCATGGGCTTCGCATCACGGCTGTTCTCGCCGGAACGCTTTTCGCCTCTTCAATGCAAGCTGCCGATCCCGCTCCGTCTACGGAGCTGGTGGTCTACGGCGGTACGGCTTCTGGTGTGATGACCGCGTACTCTGCTGCACGCGAGGGACTCCGCGTCGTTCTCCTTGAGCCTGGCGCCCACTTGGGTGGGATGGTCACCGGCGGCCTTTCGGCCACGGATCTCGGCCACTACACCATCATTGGCGGGTATGCGCGCGACTTCTACATGAAGGCGGCTGAGCACTACGGCGTACACGACCTGGATCGCCCGGAGAACTGGCTCTCCGAACCACATGTAGACGAAGAGATCTTTCGCACCATGCTGCAAGATGCTGGAGTAACCGTCCAATTGCACGAGCGTCTGCGCGAACAGAAGGGCGTCGAGCTTCAGGGCAAGCGCATGGTCTCTGTGACGACCCTCGATGGCAAGCACTGGCCGGCAAAGATCTTTGCCGACTGCAGCTATGAAGGGGACCTTATGGCGCAGGCCAAGATTAGCTACACTTGGGGCCGCGAAGCGGCAGCGGAGTATGGGGAAGACCTTGCCGGAGTTCGTGGAAACACACCCAAGCACCAGTTTCTCTGGCCCCTCTCCGCATACGACGAGCATCATCATCTTCTTCCCGAAATTGACCCGGGGCCCCTGGCCGCTCCCGGTTCTGGGGATAAGAAGGTGCAGGCCTATAACTTCCGCCTCATTCTTACCAACGATCCCGCCAACCGGCTGCCCTTTCCCCGTCCTGAGGGATACGATCGTTCTCGCTTCGCTCTGCTGGAACGCTATCTCAACCAGTTCCCCCAGCACATGGGCCGCGCGCCCGGCTTCCGGGACATTACCAATCCCGTGATGATCCCAAACCACAAGGCGGACTTTAACAATAATGGTCCTGTCTCGACGGACTATATCGGCCACAGCTGGAAGTATCCCCAAGCTACCTACGCAGAAAAGGCCGCCATCTGGCAGGAGCACCTTCTGTACACCCAATCCTTTTTCTATTTCATCTCCCAGGATCCTAAGGTGCCGGCGAGCCTGCGGGCTGAGGTCAACCAATGGGGTCTGCCGAAGGATGAGTTTGCCGATACGGACCACTGGCCGAACCAACTCTACATCCGCGAAGGCCGCCGTTTGGTGGGGGAGTATGTGATGCGTCAGTCGGACCTGCAGACCGAGCGCACCAAAACGGACTCAATCGGGATGGGATCGTACAACAGCGACTCGCATAACATTCAACGCGTCGCCATGCCAGACGGGACCGTGCAGAACGAGGGTGATGTTCAGGTTCCGGTGCAACCCTACGAGATCGCCTACCGCAGTATCACGCCGAAGCGCGCTGAATCGGAAAACCTGCTGGTGCCCGTCTGCCTCTCGGCCACTCATGCCGCGTACTCCTCCGTGCGCATGGAGCCGCAGTACATGATCATCGGGCAGGCTGCGGGCGTGGCTGCCGCTCTCGCCATCCACCATCACACAGCCGTTCAGGATGTTGGAATCCCTGATCTTCAGCAGAAGCTGCGGGAGCATGGCGCGATACTTCACTTGAGCGAGGAGTTTCCTTCTGCGACAAGCCGGTGACGCATAAGGACGCTCGACGACATGCTGAGGCCTTTCCCTGTTGACTCCGCATCCGGCAGATAAGTAAACTACTTGGCGCTCTTCGGAACCGAGGAACCCCATCGTGAAAGCCAAGTTTGCAGCAGATCCGTGGATGTTCGCCGGACTCGCTTTGGCGCTGTCTCTGCCCGTTTCTTTGCAGGCAGAGAGCTATCGGCTTTATGTCGATAACAGCAACGGCGAAAGTGTTTCGGTGATTGATCTGAACTCGTTGAAGGTGGTGGACGACATCAAAATCGGCGCCACCCTGATCCACGGCCTGGCCTTACGGCCCGACGGCAATCTGCTATTCGTCACCGTTGAGTCGGATCATACGCTGCGCTTGATCGATACCAGGACCGGTCAGACCAAGGCCACGATCAAGCTCAGCGGACGGCCCAATGAGTGCGCTGTAACACCGGATGGCCGGTACGTGGCGGTGCCCATTCGCGACGGAGATAGCGTCGACATCGTCGACGTAATGCAGAAGAAGGTGGTTAAGGTGTTGCCCATCAAGGAGCCGCACAATGCCGTCAGCACTGCCAGCAATCGCTACCTGTTTGTGAGCTCCATGGGATCCAACGCGGTCAACGTAATTGATCTTAAAACCATGTCCTTTTCCGCGATTGTTCCTGCCGGTGGAAGGCCAAGGCCATATGTGATTTCGTCCGACGGGAAGACGATGTACGTAGCCGTGTCCTATTTGCATGGGTTCGACATAGTGGATATCCCGGACAAAAAACTTCTGCAGCGGGTTGAGATGCCGGCCCAGCATACCGGCCCCCCTCGCCCGCGTAAGTTCGAAACCCCGGATACGTTAACTCATGGTCTTGCGCTTACCCCCGACGGCAAGGAATTGTGGGTCACCAGTTTGTTGGATGATTGCATTTACATTTATGACCTGCAAGCGAGAAAATTTACCGGTCACATGGCCACAGGCGATGGACCGAACTGGATCGTCTTTTCTCCTGACGGAAAATACGGCTGCGTCAGCAACACGGACAGTGACGATGTTTCCATCTTCGACGTGAAACAACGTCGAGAAGTCGCCCGGGTCAAGGTTGGCAAGGTGCCGAAGAGGCTCGTCATCGGAATGGATCCTACGGCGCAAAACCCTAAATCTTCGAAGATATGAGCGCGGGAAACGGGATAAGCTAGATCTGCGCGTCAGACCGGAGGTCCTCAGTCTGATTGACCGTGCCGCCAAGTTGGCCGGAAAGAGCCGGACTGATTTCGTGCTCGATGCGGCCGAGCAGGCAGCGGAGAACGCTATCCTGGACCATACAGTGCATCTGTTCGGCGCGAAGGGGTACACCGAGTTCGTGGCGCGCCTCGATGCGCCTCCACGGCCCAATAAGCGGCTGCGGCGGAGCCTTCAGGCCGCGGCGCCGTGGGAGTAGCGCGTGGCAGGGGAGCCGGCCACCCTATTGTCTTAAGATGGAGTGCGGCCCGCGTCGAACCGCGGCTAGGTCCCGGCAATTTGTGTGGCCAGGCTCAACCTGGCAGCGTGTGCGGGAGCGGATTGCGCCAGCCGCGTGACGCGGAAGATCGTAATATCGTCCTGCTGCCCGAAGTTGCGGGCTTCCTCTACCATCTGCTCGATCGTCCGATCGGAGCCGACCAGTGCAGCCAGACGCTCAAAGCCATACAACTCGCCCGCCGGATTGCGCGCTTCCAGAATGCCATCCGTGTGGAAGGTGAGCGTCTCGCCCTCGTGCAGCGGAACACAAGCTCGTCATAAGCCGCATCCGCCGCCAAGCCAAGCGGTAACGATCCCTCTACCGGCAGTTCTTCCCGATCCCGGAACGGCGCAAGGTGGCCCGCATTTGCCATCGTCGTGTCGCCGTTCGGATCGATGCGGGCGATCAAGCAGGTGACGAAGCCGCCGTCGGTGCGTCCCAACAGCCTGCGGTTCAAGCCCCGCAAGAATGGCCGCCGGGCTCTGTGTGTATTCAGCCAGGGTACGCAGCGTGCCCACGATCAGAGACACCGTCATGGCCGCTTTCAGTCCCTTGCCGCTCACGTCCCCCAGGGCAATCAACGCGCCGCCATCGTCCGTGGCGATGACCTGGAAGAAATCGCCGCCCACCTCTTCCGCGGGACGGTAGACGCTGGCAATCGACAAGCCGGGGATCGCCGGCGTCTCTTCGGGAACGAGAATCTGCTGCACTTCGCGGGCCGACTTTACTTCAAGCTCGATCCGGGCCTGCCGCTCCCGCTCCAGAAATTGCTCGCGCGCAATGGTAAAAATCAAGGCCAGGAACAACACGGTGCTGAGGAGAAATCCCAGGTTGAAGAAGTAGCCGCCAGGATGGAAACCGAGACTCTCAAGGCGCGTCCCAAGCGTCCAATGCGTAAATCGCGTGCCCTGAACCACCAGACCGAGGATGCAAGTATAAAGGCCGTTCGCACCGGCGGCCACGATCAAGGGCCATAAGGTAAGCCGCTTTCCGCGCATCAGTCCGAAGCCGATAATGACGAAAATATATAAGGGGGTGATGCAGTAGACAGCAGTCGTGATTCCATCGATCCAGGGCAGCACGCCGCCTTTCTCCCAGAACAGAATGGTCGTGATGTCAATGACCTGGGCGGTAAGATAGATGGCGATTAACCATGCGGTCGCCCGCCTCCATCGCCGTTCGTTCACCATGCCGAACAGGGACAGCAGGATCAGCCAGATGGAAATATCCTGGGAGCTCTCCAGCAACTGGGTCAGCAGCTGATTAGTGTCAAACGTCAGCCCGAAGCGGAAAGCCGATAATCCTCGAAATCCAATCAATCCGCCGGCGACCAGGTAGATTGCCAGCCAAAGATACAAGCCCTGTTTGCGGTCGCGCAGATAGAGCAGGAAACCTAGCACCCCAACGACCAGAGTGACTGCTGAGATCAACAGGTTCGGCAACCTATGCTGATCGCTGGCATAGGCGATGGACTGCGTCCGGGCGGCCAGCACGGAGGCATCGCCCAGCACCGGTACCCCTGTCAACCCGCCCCCAACTGCTGGATCGACCGACGAAAGCGGCGCTTTCCACACGCGTAGCGCCAATACCCCGCTTGTATCCGGCAACGGATAAACGACGCCATGGCCAATTTGCCACCACTTTGCGCCCGGAGGGAGGCGGCCATAGGTCCCGAGCTTCTGCCCGTTCCAGTAAGCTTCGTAAGCGTCCTCCACGGGAGGAATCAGCAGCGCCAATTTCTTAGTTCCGTTGGCATTCGAGTTGTCAATCTCGACCCGCAGCCGGTACCAAGCGAAGCCGGTGTAGCTCGGATGGCTCTGTGCGCCCCATTGCGTATCGGGACGAATCGGCTCCCACCCCGAATCATCCAGCGCCGGATTGGCCCACGCCTTGTTGTCGCCCAGGTGAAACCGCCAGTTCCCATCCAGCGCAACCGAACCCGTTCCTGGATTCTTCACCTTCAGCGTTTCGCCCAAGCCCAGGCAAGCCAGGGAAAGAGCTGTCAACAGCAGAACCAGAACCGAGCGCACTCGCAGCCCATGGCGACCAAGACACATGCTGACCATTACTAGCTCCTTGCCCGAAGCATTTGCACTGCCAGTTTGGTACGGAAGATCAATCCTTGCTGAACAGCATACGACCCGGCTCCCGGAGCGGCAATATAAAGTCCATGATGGCGAGATAATGGCGCGGCGCCTCTAAGGAACCCATGAATTAAGTTTGGCTTTGCCGGGGGACGGCCTTCAGGTCTCAACGGTTAGAAGTCGATCCGCCGGGAAACAGGGTCTTCAGCTCTCCTTCTCCAGGATAACGTCGAGCACAGACTCGTCTTTTCCCAGCAGCATGCGCCGCCGGAGCGCGGACAAACTAAGTTTGCGGCTCTGCTTCAGATCATCGAAGAAGTCTGCTTCGATGGTCGCCGCAAGCTGACGGTCGAGGACGGCAAGGTTCACCTCATCGTTCAGCGCAAAGGAGCGGTGATCAAAGTTGGTTGAGCCGACTACATTCCAGAGCCCGTCGACGGTCATCAATTTGGCATGGATCATCGACGGCCCATATTCGTAAATCTCAGCACCCGCCTGCAGCAGGTGGCGGACGCTGTGATGAGTCATCCTGCGGATGATCGGATGATCGATAAGAGGGCCAGCGGTCAAAATCTGGACGGCCACGCCCCGCATCCGAATGGCCCTGATCAATGCGAGGCGCGCGCTTCTATCGGGCAGGAAATAAGGCGTTGTAATGCGAATGGTATTGCGCGCGCTGTTGATTAGGGCTTGAAAAAGGATGCGCGCCTGGGTGCCCCCGCCGTGGGGGGTGCTGGAAACGACAAAGCTTTCTGCGCCCTCGGGCGTAGCGCGAAAGGCAAATTGCTTAGAACCGGAGAGGATTTCTCCGGACGCTTCGAGCCAATTTTCGCAAAAAGCAGATATCAGGCCTGCGACCGCTTCCCCTTCCACACAAAACACGGTGTCTCGCCATGCCGGAACCGATGTTGCGTGCAACCAGTGATCGGCAATACCCGCACCGCCGATAAAACCAGTCTCTCCATCCACGATCAGCAGCTTGCGATGAGTGCGGTTGTTCGTTCTCGGCCAAGTATCCCAACGAAGGGGCTGGTACCAGCGCATCTGACCGCCCGCAGCGCGCAAACCATCGAAATAGGCCGTGCGCGTAGCGAAGCTGCCGAGCGCGTCGACGATCACCCGCACCTCGACCCCGGCCGCGGCGCGTTCGGTCAGCGAAGCCAGCATCTGATCACCGATCTGCCCCTCTCTAAACTCGTAGAATTCGAGGTTGATGGCATGTTTTGCCCGGCGAATAGCCTCCAGCTGTGCCGGGTAGAATTCGACTCCGTTCTTGAGCCGCGAGATTCGCGCATGGCGAATGGTGCCGTCGGTCACGAGACTTAGGAACTGAATGAACTCGTCTGAGTCGAGAGCGGCCTGGTTCTCTTTCTGCATGGAATATGGCAGCGCAGGGCCGAAGAAATCCAGGAGGACGCGCGACCCATAGATAACCAGCGCGCCCACCCCGATTGCGGCAAGCGCGCGGGTCACCCGGTGTGGATTGCTGTTTGAAAGGCGATCCGTCATGCAGGGCAAGGATACAGGGAGAATAGCGCCCGGGGGGGGGCGTAGTCCGGCGCGAACGCTGTGATGGTACTTGGAGCCATGTGCCGTTGCAAGACATGGGGGTAGCCGAGGGCAGAGCTCGATTTGTGATAGCTTTTGCTGAGCCTTGCGGAGAGTTGCCGAGGGCCTCAGAGGAAATTGCATATGGCAGAAGCTGGTGCGGTCGAGAAAGCCAAGGCGAACTACATCAAGTGGAAAGAGATCGAGGTAGAAAGCTTAAACTCGCTGATTGGCCGTCAATTAATCGTCGGCAGCAACATGATGGTTGCGCGTGTCCTGCTTAAAAAGGGCGCGAAAGTGCCTTTGCACAGTCATCACAACGAACAGATCACCTACGTTCTGGAAGGCGCATTACATTTCCACATCGACGACCGGGAAATCACCGTCTCTGCCGGTGAGGTGCTGTGTATTCCGCCCCACATGCCTCATGAAGCGCTGGCGCTCGAGGATACGGTAGACCTGGACATTTTTAATCCGCCCCGCCAGGATTGGATCGATAAAGACGATGCCTACCTTCGCTATGATGCTGACGCCAAAGGTTGAGCCCAACCTGTCACGACGCGGTTATGGTGGATACAAGATAGAGGAAAGGGTCGGCGCGTGGACCTTGGATTAAGAAACCGCAATGTCATTGTTGCCGCTTCGAGCGATGGTATCGCACGAGCGGCGGCAGAGAAGTTCGCGGCTGAAGGCGCGAGAGTCGCGATGTGCTCTCGCGATCCTAAGAAGCTGAACGCAGCGGCAGGACAGATTAGCGAACGCTACGGCGCTCAGGTACTGGCTGAGCCGCTGGACGTGACGGATGTTGGCGCAGTCAACGAATTCGTGAAGCACGTTGCCCAGGAATTCGGAGGCGTTGACGTTTGCGTGACCAACGCCGGCGGCCCTCCGGCCAAAATGTTCTTTGCCACCACGACGGAGGAGTGGCACCGCGCGGTGGAATTGAATTTCATGAGCGTGGTTCACTTTGCACGCGCGGTGCTGCCCTGGATGCAGAAGAACCATTGGGGCCGGCTGGTGACGATTACTTCCATCACCGTGCGCCAGCCCGTTCCCGACCTGATCTACTCCAACGCGGTGCGGGCGGGCGTTCTCGGCTTGATCAAGAGCCTCTCCAACGAATTTGGCAAGGATGGCATCACGGTCAACAATGTGGGGCCCGGCTACACCGCGACCGAGCGTTTGAAGCAGCTTATTGCCAAGCGCTCGCAGGAGATGGGTGTCAGCCCAGTGGAGTTCGAAGCGGGCCTATGGGCCGAAGCACCTTTGAAGCGTATTGGTCAGCCGGAGGAGGTAGCCGACGCCATCGTCTGGCTGGCGTCAGAACGAGCGTCGTACATTACCGGCCAGACTGTGTTGGTCGACGGCGGCTCGTTCAAAGGGCTCTAGCGTTGAGTCCCTTATATGCCGTTAGGCATCCTTCAGGTAATCGGCTCGACGTTGCTTGGGGTCCGACAATCCAGGCTATTTGTTCCAGTCAAGCAACTACTTGACTATGTCAACCATTTTCAAGCAAGCTGAACCCATGGCATCCGTCACTCCGTCTCTGCGGGAAGAAGAGCCGATTCAGGCGATTCGCCATTTCAACCGGTTCTATACCAGCCAAATTGGTGTTCTGCGGAAAGGGCTCCTCGAGTCTCCTTATTCTCTGACCGAGGTTCGTCTGCTTTACGAGTTGGCACATCGCCGGAGTGTTACGGCGACGGACCTTGCGCACGAGCTGCGCCTTGATGCTGGTTATCTGAGCCGCATGCTCAACAAATTTGGCCAGAGGGGCTGGATCAACCGCCAGCCGGTCTCAGCCGATCGCCGCCAGACACTCCTTGCTCTCTCGGCAAAAGGTTCCGCAACGCTTCGGCCTCTCGAGGAGCGGTCCAACCAGCAAGTGCAGCAGATGCTGGCCGGGATTCCGTGCCATGCCCAGCAGCAACTTGTGCATGCCATGCGGCGCATCGAACAGATCCTGGCGCCTGTGTCTGATGCCAGGGAGCCATACCTGCTCCGTACCCATCAGCCTGGGGATGCGGGCTGGATCGTATATCGCCACGGTGTTCTGTACGCCGAGGAGTACCACTACGACCAGCGCTTCGAAGCAAAGGTGGCGGAGATCATGGCCAAGTTCATCCAGCACTTCGATGCCAGGCGCGACCGATGCTGGATCGCAGAGAAAGGCGGAGAACGCGTCGGTTCGGTGCTCCTGGTCCACCAGTCCACGACGGTGGCGAAGCTGCGCGTATTCCTGGTGGAACCGTCTGCGCGCGGTTTGGGGATTGGCAAACGCCTGCTGCAAGAGTGTGTCCGCTTCGGCCGCCAGGTGGGTTACAAGAAGATTGTGCTATGGACGCAAAGTGAATTGAAAGGTGCGAGAAAGATTTATGAACAAGCTAACTTTCAACTGATCAAGAAAGAACCGCATCGGAGCTGGGGACGAGAGGATCTCGTCGCTGAAACCTGGGAATTGAAGCTCTGATGCAGACGGCCCCGGCCGGGCGCCCATACCCACGGGATACGGTGCATATGCAAAGAACCGACGAGTTTACGCTTCCAAGCCTGTGGGAAAACATCAGCCCCCCGATACTCGTTTGGTACGGATTGTCACAGACCTTCAGCAATACATGCAGGGGCGTCTTCAAGCCCCTCTCGCCATTGATCTTATCCGCCAACCTTACCAGCGCTGATGCACCAGCGGACGAATGCTCGCATCGTAGATTTTGCGCAGGCTGGCCATGACTTCCGGCGTGAGCGGCGGCAGATCGGAGGCCCGCGCGTTGTCGGCCACCTGGCTGGGCCGCTTGCCCCCGGGGATGGCGCAAGTGACCGCATCGAACATGAGGATCCAGCGGAGGGCGAACTGGCTCATGCTGACGCCGGCCGGCACCAGGGCGCGAATCTCTTCGACGGCTGCCAGCGCCACGTCGTAGTCGACCCCGGAGAAGGTTTCGCCGACATCGAAGCGCTGGCCCTGGCGATTGAAGTTGCGGTGGTCGTCGGCGGCGAACTTGGTATCCGGCGCGAAACTTGCCCGTAAGCAGACCGCTGGCCAGGGGAACGCGCGCCAGGATGCCAACCTGCTTGAGCTTGGCCTGGGCGAAGAAGAGCTCCGCCGGACGCTGGCGAAAGCAGTTGAAGATGATCTGCACGCTCTGCACGTTGGGGTATTCCATCGCCTTAAGCGCCTCTTCCACGCGCTCGACGCTGACCCCGTAGAAGCGGATCTTGCCCGCATGCACCAGGTCGTCGAGCATGCCGAAGATCTCGGGATGGTAATAGGCATCGGTCGGTGGGCAATGGAGCTGCACCAGGTCGAGGACCTCCGTGTTCAGGTCGCGCAGGTTGTCCTCGACCCAGGAGGTAAGGTTGGCGCGGCTGTAGCCTTCGACCGTCTGCTTGGCCAAACGCCGGCCCACCTTGGTGGCGACGATGATCTCTTCTTTGCGAGCCTTCTTCAGCTGCGCAATCAGGCGGTGGCTGCGGCCGTCGCCGTAGACATCCGCGGTATCGAGAAAATTGATGCCGGAGTCGATCGCCTGGTTGAGCGCGCCGAGCGACTCCTCATCGCTTACCTGACCCCAGGCGCCGCCAATGGCCCATGCGCCAAAACTGATCTCTGAAACCTTCCAACCGGTACGGCCAAGCGCGCGATAGTTCATAGCCGGATAGTATCAGGCGGCCGCGTATTGCCAAGACCCTTATGCCCTGGCTGCGAAAGCTGGAGTGCAGCGGGCAAGAACGATGGTCACGTCATCCGGCTGTTCCGCGGTGCCGATCCAGTCCGCCACTGCGCCGGTGACAATTTCGGTGATGCGGGGCAGAGGCTTGTTGCGATGCTCCTGGATCAATTCGATCAGGCGTTCCTCGCCAAATTCGCCGAACTCGTTTTCCGGTTCGGTGACGCCGTCGCTGTAGGCGACAAAGATATCGCCTGGCTGCATCACCAGCGTCGATTCGTCATAGGTCACACCGTCAAACAGACCGACCACGGTGCCGTTGATCGTCAAGGCGGAAGACTTCGCCGGTTGCCCGCAGAATGATGGGCGGCAAGTGGCCGGCATTGCAATACGTCAACACCCGCGCCTTGGCGTCATAACAACCCAGGAACATGGTGGCGTATTTCGCCGCCGGCGTGCTGCGATAAAGCTGATAGTTCAAGGTGGTCATCAGCATGGCCGGAGCCACTTGCGATTCGGCGCTGCCATCCCCGCGGTAGTACATGCGGGGATCTCCCTGAGACTGGGTTGATACTGCTAACGAGGCCGGCATCAACACCATCTCCGGCTCCAGCGAATAGGCGCGAACGAAGGCATGCACGGTGGCCATCAACAGAGCAGCCGAAATTCCTTTTCCACTGATGTCGCCGACCGCCAGCACCAGCCGGTCGCTGCCCAGGGGAATAAAGTCGTAGTAGTCGCCGCTGACCGTGCGCGCCGGAACGCAGACGCCGTGGACCTCGAGAGAGGGCAGGTCCGTGACCTTGTCGCGGGAAGAGCAACTCCTGCACTTCGTAGGCGATGCTGAGTTCGTTCTCCAGCCGCTGCTTCTCTTTCTGCTCATCAATCAGTTTGGCCAGCGATCCGGTCATGGAGTTGAACGACTGCTCCGAGCGCCGCCATCTGATCGCGGCCGCGGAGCTGGATCCGGTGGCTCAGATCGCCACGGTTCACATGTTCCGTTGCCCGATAGAGTTCGGCCACCGAAGCGGTCATGCTGCGCGAGAGGCGTACGCCGATGTAGAGGGCGACCAACTCAATCACCCCGAAGAAAATAGCGATGGCGAACAGCAGATCCCGGAAGATCAGCGCCTTGTCTCCCAAGGTGGCGAACAAGGTCGCGTAGAGCATCGAGGGCCGGGTGGCCACATCGATAACTCCGTGCTCTTGTTTTTCTCCCGTCTGCCAGTCCACCACATCGAAGAGCGTGGGAAAGTGCAGCGTTATGTCGAACCAATGGGAACGAGGAGGCACCTGGCCGGCCTTCACAGGCGTTCGGGTGTCTGGCGAACGGGGTACTGAATGTCGCCTTTCCGGTCGGGCGGAAGCCAAAGTCACCGTGCCCAGGCGTTCGGCTGTCGGCAGGAGCAGATTCGGCGTGATGGGAATATCGGAGATCAAGGCGATCCGCCGGTCGCCGTCACGATCGAGCCTGATCGCGCGCAGATGCAGGGCATCTTGATCGACAACGAAACCGGTGAAGTCTCCGTTGATAAAATCGGGAACTTGCGCCGGGCGCGTTGCCAGCAGCGCTCCTTCGGTGGAGAGGACGAAACCCTTTCCGTTTCGCGACACAGTAACGGTCCGCCCAGGAAACCTCTCGTCGGAAGCCCGGGTAAACTCTTCCGCGATCTGCTCATTGAGTTTGCCCGGAGCTCTCCAAAGGGAACAGCTGCGCGGCCAGCGCATCATTGGCCGCTTGCAGATGCTGCAACTCCGAATGCAAGTCAGAGATGGCGACGTAGGTGGCGAATTGGCCGGCAAATAGATAGCCGGCGACGCCGCCCATGAGCAACAGCAGCAGGATCGGCATGACGCCGATGAAGAGGTAAGTGACGATCAACCGGTTGCGCAGCCGCCACAGGAGAGGGCGGTAACCCCAACGGAAGAGCGACGACCACGGCAAAGAAGCAAGAAGACCATGGTGGTGAATGTCGCCCATCCGCCCAGCTTCGCTCCGAAGTAGCGCTCGGCGAGTCCAGAGCAGGAGGCATAATCCGCCCAGCCAGACGGTGATGCGGCCCCATTTGGTGGCGGGGCGCAGGATCCGCATCACCCGGGCCCTGACATCACTGGATTTTGGTAACTTGATCGCCATACGCCGTTGCAGAAGGAGAAATGCTCTACCCAGGGCTCCTCGTAGTATAGGCCAGTCGCAGGACCGGCTCTTTATTTGCGATGATAGGGAGGGATTGCTGCGAGGAGAGTGGGCCTTGAGGAAATGCTGGTGAAAGAACAGTCTCGCCTTCTCTCCCTGATTGAAAGCGGATTTGCCGCACTTCGCATCCTGGTGATTGGCGACGTGATGCTGGATCGCTCCATCTGGGGGGATGTCGACCGCATTTCGCCCGAGGCGCCGGTCCCGGTACTCCGTTCGGTGCGCACCACGAGCGCGCCCGGGGGCGCGGCCAATGTGGCCATGAACCTGGTCGGCCTGGGAGTCAAGGTCGCGCAGGCAGGCTTCTGGGGCAACGACGGGGAAATGCGCGAATTGAGCGCATTGCTCGCCCCAGCCGGCGTGGATTTCTCCGGGATGATCGTCTCCGGCCACTCCACTATTTCGAAGACCCGGATCGTCTCCCGCAATCAGCAGTTGCTGCGGCTGGATGTGGAGAGCGCTGACCCGCATCCCGCGGCCGAGCACCAGGCGTTGCTGGAGCGCTCGCTTGAATTGGTGCGCACGGCCGATGCGGTCATTCTCTCCGATTACGCCAAGGGTGCGTTGAGCGCCGCAGCTTTGCCAGGCGGTCATCGCCCTGGCCCGGGAGCGAGGCATCCCCGTGCTGGTCGATCCCAAGGGTCGGGACTTCAGCAAATATGCCGGCGCCACCACCATCTGCCCTAATCTTCAGGAACTCGGGCTGGTCACCGGCATTGCCAGCCGCAACCTGGCGGAACTGCTGGCCGCGGCGCAGCAGCTGGTCTCTCAGCTCGGCATCGATTACATGACCGTCACCATGAGCGAGAAGGGCATTCGCATTCTCTATCCCGATTCCGTTTTTCATTCTCCAACCCGGGCGCGCGAAGTCTTCGACGTTACCGGCGCCGGCGATACGGTCATCGCCACCCTGGCGGCGTCGCTGGCCGGCGGTCTCGATGCGGAGACTGCCGTCAACCTGGCGAACATTGCCGCGGGCATCGTGGTCGCCAAGACGGGAACTGCGCCCATCTCGCGCAACGAGCTGGTGGCCGAGTTCACCGCGTCTACCCAGATGAAGGGTCCGGACAAGATTCTCGATCTCGAACATCTGCTGGTTCGTTTGGCGGAATGGCGTGCGAACGGCGATCGCATTGTCTTCACCAACGGCTGTTTTGACATCCTGCATGTGGGCCACATTACGCTGCTCGAGCAATGCCGTGAGTTTGGCGATAAGGTCGTCATTGGTGTGAACAGCGACGCTTCCGTAAAGCGGACTGAAAGGGCCCACACGGCCGGTGGTCGGAGAGAACGAGCGGGCGCGCGTTCTGGCTGCGCTGGGCTCGACCGACGCGGTCATCATCTTCGATGAGGCTACGCCGCTGGAGCTCATCCGGTTCGTGCGCCCCGACGTGCTGGTCAAAGGCGGAGACTACACCACCTCGACCATCGTGGGGGCAGACGATGTAGCCACCTGGGGCGGCCGGGTAGAAATTGTGCCCACCGTGAACGGCGCAAGCACCACCAACACCATCCGCAAAATGACGGCGACTAACCCGAGTGAACTGAGATCCCTCCGCTACGCTACGCTTCGGTCAGGATGACAAAGGTTAGCTTGGTTTGGGACCTTTTGGTTTGCGTGCTGACAGCACAGCCGAATGACACTTGTCGCTAACTCTGTCATCCCGTCGAAGCTGAGGGATCAACCAGCAACTGATCCGGACGGAACGCCGTCTCCCCTTTATCATCCGACCAGTGGAGGCATCTGCAGTTTCTTCTCCTACTCGTTTCTCAGTGTCTCCATCGGGTCCACGCTGGCCGCTCGCCGCGCCGGAACCCATGCCGCGAACAGAGCCAGCAGGAACATCACCGCCGGCACCGTGCAGAAGGTCAGCGGATCCAGCACGCTGATGCCGAACAGGAAGCTGCGCAAAAACTGCACCAGCAGAGCAGCCGCAACCAATCCAGCGGCAGATCCTCCCACGGCAAGAAGCAGGCTCTGCTTCACAATCGCGCCCACAATCTGCCAGCGCATCGCACCCAGCGCCAGCCGAATACCGATCTCCCGCGTCCGCCAACTCACGACGTAGGCGATCAGGCTGTAGACTCCCACCCCGCCGATCAAAAGCGCCAGAGCGCCGAAGGACAGCAAGAGAATCGCCAGCGACCGCGGAGCCGACACCGATGCCGCCACCACCTCGTTCAGGCTGCGGACGCGCGTCACCGGCACCAGTGGATCGACTTTCGCCACCGCCCTGCGCAGCCCTGCTGCCGCTTCGGAAGCACTCGCGCGCGTGCGCAGCAGGACATACATGACCGGCTGTTCACGCGTCTGCGTCATCGGCAGATAGACTTCGTCACCGAATCCGCCGGCAAGACTGCCACCGTGAGTGTTGCTTACCACGCCCACCACCACAGAGGCCGCGTCGTTATTCCACACCGCCGGCGTCGGCTCATCCTTCACATCGATAAGGTGTCTCCCCAGCGGATCCTGGTGCGGCCACAGCCGTTCCGCCATGCTCTGATTGATGACCACCGCGTGGCTTGACCCGGACTCATCCTGATTGGTCAGCATGCGCCCCCGCATCAGCCGCATCCCCAGGGTCGCAAAGTAGTCCGGCGACACCGTGCGTCCGGTGGCCAGTAATGCGCCCTGCCGCGCATCCCTGGGATGACCCTCGGCGTCGTAGACATAGTTGTTATCCCGCCCGCTCAGCGGCAAGGAATCGGTGAGAGCAACTGCTTCCATTCCCGCGATGCCTTGCGCTTCGTTCAGCAGCGTGGCGAAGAACGCCATTGCATCGCCCTTTTTCCTGGCAGGCCGCCGCATCCAGCGACACCTCCGCGGTGACCACCCGCTCGGTACGAAAGCCCGGATCCACCTTCGACAGGCTGTAGAGACTGTGCAGCAGGAGACCGGCGGCGGTAATCACCACGACCGACAACCCGATCTGGCCCATCACCAGCGCCATCGACACCCGGAACTGCGATGCTTTGCCCGCCACGCCGCGGCTGCCGGAGCGCAGCATTCCCTGCAGGTTGGGCGATGCCATCTTCAGCGCCGGGACCAGGCCAAAAATAAATCCGGTCAACAACGATGCGACCGCGGCAAACAGAAACACCGGCCAGTGCAGTGATATCTCGTTCAGCCGCGGAGTATCCGCCGGCAGCAACCGCACCAAACCCTGCAGGCTCGCGGCCGCCGCCAGCAAGCCCGCAATCCCGGCCAATGCGCCCACCACCACACTCTCCGACAACAACTGCTGGATCAACCTGCCCGAAGAAGCACCCAGCGCCCCGCGAACCGCCATCTCCCGCTCGCGGCCGGCAGCGCGCGCCAGCATCAGGTTAGCCACATTCGCGCACGCAATCAGCAGGATCAACCCCACCGCGCCGAACAGCAGCAGCAGGCGGGGCCGGGTTGCGCCCACCTCCGACTCCAGCAGCGGTACCACCGTTAGATTCTGATGCCCAGGTATCCGGCATCCGCCAGGGAAACAGCGGCAACAAGGCCGCGTGCAGCCGGTGCAACTCGGCCTGGGCCTGCGCCGGAGTCACCCCGTCCTTGAGGCGTCCAAATATCACGCAAGTCGAAAGTTGCGCCAGGGATCGATCGGATCACCGCCTTTGAACGCCACTGGCGTTACAAACTGGGTGTCCGCATAGGGGAACCGCACTCCGGCGCGGCATGACGCCGATGATCCGCCGCGAAATGCCGTCAATGCGAATGGTCTGCCCGATCACATCGGGATTCTGCCCAAAGCGCTGCTGCCAATAGCCGTAACTCAGCACCACCACAAAATCGCGCCCGGCGATTCCATCCTCCGGGGTAAAGAAGCTGCCCAGTGCGGGATGAATCCCCAGCGTGTCAAATGCGTTGGCCATCACCTCGGCGCCAAACACGCCGGTCCGAGGAGTCGGCCCCGGCCACATTCGATTCCGCATCCGCGCCGAATCCGCTGATCGCGGCGAAGGAATCGGAATGCTCCCCCAAGGCGCGAATCCAGCCCTTGGGAAAAAAGCCGACCTCGTCCGTGCTGTATTCGATCCGCGCCAGCCGGTCCTGCTGCGGAAACGGCAGCGGGCGAAGCATGATCGAGTCCACCAGCGAGAAGATCGCCGTATTTGCCCCGATCCCCAGCGCCAGCGTCAACACCGCTGTCAGCGTGAATCCTGGCGACTTTCGCAACTGCCGCAAAGCGAACTTTAGGTCATTGAGCATCTCTGCCTCTTCCGTGAGTTGCATTCTGTCCGCCACAATCAGGCCATCCCAAGTCGCCGAAAATAAATGGCTAGGGCAGAGATATGTCCCGGCTTGTTGTCCACAAGCGAAATTTTTTGTTCGAAATTGAACACTCGGCGAAGGGTCTAGCGGGCGATGAGGCTGGTAATGCGAGAACGGTATCCTCGGCTTACGGGGAGTTTCTGCCCGTCGGACATGGTGACAAAGCACTCTCCATCGTTTCCGTCGGTGCGAAATTCTTTCACGTGCTGGAGATTCACGATCGCCGAGCGATGAATCCGCAGGAAAACCTCGGGATCCAACTTGGTCTCGAAATTGGCCATGGTATTGCGCAGCATATGGCTCTCTTTGCCGGCGCAGATTCTCACATAATTCTCTTCCGCGCCGATCCAGCGGATATCCGCAATGGGCAGAAAGAGGATTCGCCCCTTGGAGCGAAAGACCAGGCGGTTGGTATATTCCTTCTTTTGCGCGGACCTAACGGCCCCGGTTGCTCGGCCTTGCTGCTCCCGCTGTTCCCGAGCATGCTGAAGTGCGATCCTCAACCGCTCGCGGGTGAATGGCTTCAATAAATAATCGACCGCATGCACCTCAAATGCCTTCAGCGCATATTGGTCGTGCGCGGTGGTGAAGATAATACTTGGGAGGTCCAGGGAGGGAGGAAGAACTCAGGGCCGAGATGACATCGAAGCCGTCCATGCCTGGCATGCGCACATCGAGGAGCAGCACGTCGGGCTGCGTGAGCTGAACCAGGTCGATGGTTTCCAGGGCGTTGGCTCCTTCGCCCACCACCTCAATGTCTGGTTCGTCTCGCAGGAGTTGTAAGAGCTTTTGCCGGGCAAGAACTTCATCATCCGCGATCACTACTTGAAGCGGCATACAAGGAACTCCGCGTGGTCATTGCTTAGACTCTTATCGATCTCCAAGGGAAGCAGGAAAAGCGGCCGTTACATCGCCTGGAACAAGCTCCCGAATAGAAAAGCTTTGCCGGCTTCCATAGTGCAACTCCAAATCGGGCCTTTACATTCGCGATGCCGACGCCCTGCCGTTCCGAGGCATCGTGGAATGAGCCTGGACCACAGCCCGCATTGCGAATCGATATGCACAGTTATCTCCTTCGATGGAAGCCTTGATGGTGATCGTTCCTTCTCCGAGAGACTTTGCAATTCCGTGAACATACGCGTTTTCCACAATCGGCTGAAGAATCATTGTAGGCACGAGGGCATCCCACGCCTCAGGCGCGACATCAATGCTGTGTCGTACTCGATCGCCGAATCGCAACTGCTGTATCGAGACATAGAGTTGGACGACATCCATCTCTTCCTGCAGGCGAATCTTCTGCGCCTTGCCCTTTGCCAAGGTGATACGCAACAGGCTGCTCAATCGTTCCAACATTTCGTCGGCGCTATCAGGGTCCGAGCGCATCAGGCTGGAAACGCAGTTCAAGGTGTTGAAAAGGAAATGGGGGTTGAGCTGCATCTGCAGGGCCTGCAGCCGCGCCTGGACGAGCTGCGCCTCCAGGCGTGACGCCATCTGCTCTCGCTCGCGAAATTGCTGGTAGTAGCCAATGCCGCGGAAAAGAGCAAACACGATCCAGAAAATGACGATATCCGTGACCAGCTCAGAAGACAAATTGCGTTCGAGCCGGGTGATATAGCTGTAGTGTTTGCCCGGATGTCTGGTAGCGGAAAGATAGCGATCTAGAGTACTTCCTCGACGATGCCGACGAGAACACTCAAAGGCAAATACTGCAAGAGCATTTGCCGCGGGGAGGCGCTTTGTATGCTTGCCCGCAAGAAGCGCCACATACCCAGGAAGATCAGACCCCACAACAGAAACTCAACTGTCCAACCAACGAGGGGTACCCACAGCGGAATCTTCTAACCGCCAAATGGACATTCCATCACGTATTCCTGGAAGCCAAATAAAAGCCCAAGCACCACCCAGCCCGACAGGAAGACCAGTGGGTGCATGAAAAAGGGACGGCTTGTGCTTTGCCTCTTGCTTAGTCAGGCTGTTCAGTTTGATTGCCCAGCCTTCTCCTCCACGTTGCGGAGCATGCGCCGTAGCATACACCTCCTGGATGGGGAAATACTTCGGGTTCAATTCATTCTTGAAGACGAATAGATCGTGGTTTGGATGCATTTGCAGCCACGCCGCAGCTTCCTGTTCCACGGAAGCCGTCATCGGCCATGCTCGTTGCCAGGCGCTGGAGCTCCAGGATGCAGATAAGTCTCTGCCGCGCTTCCGCCCTGCAAAACTGCGATGCGGAACCAACGATAAGCCGCTCTTTGATCCTTTGGCATAATCCGCCCATCGCGCGCCAACATACCCAGAACCGCGGAGGACTGCCAGGAGCCGCCGCTCGGCAGCGATAGCAGCGGTTCGTCGCTTCCTGCTGGCGCTTGCGGCAGGTCGGGATGATTCACCAGAAGTAGGCCCAGGCCATGGATAGCCGGCACGTAGCCGGCGGCGGCAGAAAGCCGCAGAAGCCCCGCTTCACGCAGCAAGATCGGGCACGCGGCCCGGTTCATTGTCGTCCAATGATCGCCAGGAAATATTCTGCTTCCGGGTCGTGCTGTTTCACGCCCTTTTTGAACCAGGCTTCCGCTGCAGCGATGGTCGACGGGAACGCCCGATCCCATGTAGCTTGCCAAACCAAGGTATGCATCAGCCCGGCCATCCCCTTTCTCCGCTGCAGATTTCAAGCAGCCGCAATGCTTCCTGCATATCCTGCTTGACCCCATCACCTCGCATATAGAACGCTGCCAGGTTCACCTTTGCGTCCGGGTAATTTGAGGAGGCGGCTCGCCTGTACCATCTTGACTGCCTCAGCGCTTATCCTGGGACACACCCATACCGACGGTATACATATAGCCAAGGTAGACTTGTGCCGCGGGATTTCCCTGGTCCGCTGCCTTGCGATACCAGTAGGCTGATTGGGTAGAGATCCTTCGGCACTCCTCTGCCCAACGAAGTAGTCAGCCGCCAGTTCCAGCTCCTGCTTGATAAATCCTTGCGCCGCCTTCGTCTGCAGTTCAGTTACGCGAGCCGAGGTCTTCGGCCGTACTGTCCCGCTTAGCCTCGGCGGTGATCGTATTCAACAGAGAAAGTGCGGAAAGTAAAAATACCAAATCCCTGTGCATGACATCACCTCACATACCATCGGTGCTTTCCGTTCTCACGACGATTCGCGCACGCCGGAGAGAACAAAACCATGCTCACGCATCTGTAAAGCCTTCAGAGGCATGCATGCCGATGAATTACGCAGTGACGACCTCATTGGTTCGCTGCTCATCCCGTCTCCACAGCATTTCGTCACATAGTTTGCTGATTTGTTTTTTTCCTGCCGGGTTAGTCGGGTGTCTCGGGCTTCGGCTTGCTCCAGATTTCAGTAGGCGTTGATCGGTCACAACCTGTGAATTGAAGCGCCAGACGGCTGTTCGTCACCTAAAATGAACCATTCGTCAGCAAATACAGGCACTCTGTCACAGCCTTCTGCGGGGAGTAAGAACAGGTTGGTCTTTTCGCAATTCCGGATTTCTCCCAGCCGCGATATAGACGAATCATTCAGAGTGCCCAATGTTTCACCACACATCCAAGCATCCGTCCCGTGCTGTCGGAATGTTTACTTTTTGAAGCTACGAACTGCGATGGCGGCAACAGCACTGAGCAGAGAAACAGCCGTGACCAACCGGATCGCCTGCTTCGCGTGATGGAGCTTGGGCTGCTCGAACTCCGCTCCAAGCAGGGGCGCCGACGATGCGCTCACCTGCGTAGGTATTCTCGCCGCCCAGACGGACGCGCAGAGCGCCCGCCATTGCGCTTTCAGGTTGGCCGGCATTGGGGCTCTTGTGCTTTCCGCCATCACGCCGCCAAATGCGCAAGGCGGACGTGCCGCTCGCATCGCTTTCCATCCAGCTGCCGTCGCGATCGCTAAGGCCGTCAGGCGCGAAGGAAGGTAGTTGGCCACGTCATCCAGCCGGGCGGCCGCCTTGCCAAAGTAGAAATAGCGTTGGTCGGCGTGGCCGATCATGGAGTCCAGCGTGTTGACGGCTTTGTAAGCCATCGCCAGTGGGACGCCGCCGATCGCCATGTAAACCAGGGGCGCCACGATCCCATCGCAGGCGCTCTCGGCAAGCGTCTCGATGACCGCGCGATGAATCTCGGTCGTCGCTGAGAACCTGCGTATCGCGGCCGACGATTCTCGCCAGCCGCTGCCGGGCGCGAGCGCAGGTCCTCTTGCTCCAGCGCACGGATGACCGCAAGGCTCTCATCGACCAGGTTGCGCGACGCGAGGCATGTCCATCCCAGCAGGATCTCCGTTACCAAGCCCGTCCCAGCGCCTATGCGATATGCCCATTCGATCGCTTTCGCTGTACCGAGGTAGGAGACGCCGACCAGGCCGGCGGTCAGCGCTGCGCCCGCGATCAGCTCATCGTTTGCGCTTTGGCCGGGCCGGCGCAGCAGCGCTTCTGCAAGCTGCGTGCAGCGCCCCATCAGCCGTACCGGGTGCGGGAACCACTCCGGATCGCCCGCGATCCAGTCCAGGAGACAGGCAGCAGCGATGGTCTGAGCGCGGGTCATTTGTACTTCAGCCCCACCCAGCCAAAGATGCGCCGCATGTCCAGCGACGTGCTCACCTGGCGAGCAAGACGATCGAGAGATTCCTCGCGTTGTGCCTTCCATGGATTGAGCGACCGAGGGAGGGGCCAGCTTGCGGAAGCTGCGGGCAGCAGTCACGAACTGATGACGGAAACCAGTCCTCGTCAAAGATTCCGTGCAGATAGGTGCCGAGTACGCGCCGGTCGGCGCTGATACATCCGTCCAGCTCTCCGGAAGCTAAGGGTAGCGAAGGGCTCTGCTTGATCCAGATACAGAGTCTTGCCAACATGAATCTCATACCCGGCAATGCGATCCTCTCGCAGCGGCTGGCCGAAGAGAGAGCTCACCATGGATGGTGCCGGAGCAGAGGCGGGTCACCTTCTGTGCCTGCATCGTAGTGCTGATGGGGAGCAGGCCAAGCCCTGGCATGCAGCCCTGCCGCTCGATACCGGCCGGGTCGGCCAGCTCCTGGCCAAGCATCTGCATGCCGCCGCAGATACCCACCACCAGACCAGCCTTGGCGTGCAGGCGCACTGCCTGATCGAGGCCATGCTCGCGCATCCACTCCAGGTCGCTCATGGTCTGTTTGCTTCCTGGCAGGATCACAACATCCGCATTCTGCAAAGAGCTCGGCCGAACGGCAGAAGAGCAAATCGACAGATGGCTCTGCACGCAGCGAGTCGAAGTCAGTAAAGTTGGAAAACGAAGGCAGCGCTACGACGGCGATGCGCAGCGGGCGGTCTGGCGCGTTCGCTGTTGCTGGACCAGCCTGCGCGCGTGACCGGTGGCAGACCAACGCTATCTTCTTCTTCCAGTGCGAGAGCCGGCAGGTAGGGAACCACGCCCAGGCAGGGTTTACCCAGACGCTCTTCCATCATGCGAACGCCGGGTTCCAGCAGGCTCAGGTCGCCACGAAACTTATTGATGCAGAAGCCGCGGATGCGATCGCGCTCAGCCGGATCCAGCAGCTCGACCGTGCCGAGCAGGGAAGCGAAGACTCCGCCGCGATCGATGTCACCCACCAAGAGGCAAGCGGCATCCGCCATTTCGGCCATGCGCATGTTAGCGATGTCATGCTGCTTCAGGTTGATCTCCGCCGGAGAGCCGGCTCCTTCCAGAACGATCACTTGAAAGCTTGACGCGAGCGTGTGATAGCTTTCGCGCACGACGGGCATCAGCTCTTCCACCCGCCGCTGATGGTAGTCGGCAGCGGAGATCTGCCCCCAGATCTTACCCCGCACCACCACCTGGGACGAGCAATCGCCCGATGGCTTGATGAGGATGGGATTCATGTGGACCGACGGCGCGATGCCGGCCGCTTCGGCCTGCAGCGCCTGGGCGCGGCCGATCTCCAGGCCCTCGATCGTCGCGGCCGAGTTCAGCGACATGTTCTGCGATTTAAAGGGAGCGACGCTGTAGCCCTGTTGGGCAAAGATGCGGCAAAGCGCCGCCGTCAACAAAGATTTGCCAACATGGGAGCTGGTTCCAAGAACCATGATGGCGCGGGCTTGGCTCATGACGCTCCTAGCAGCGAACCTCGGATGCCTCAGATCCGCTCGGTTCGCGAGATACGGGACACTACGCTCTCAACGCTGGCGAATTCCTGGCCCTATAGGCGAAACGGTGACATTTCTGACATCCCACATCTCGCGATAACGAGCGAGTACCCCGGATTTCCTGCACGCAGACTCGGATACGACCACTATGCGCCTTTCTTTAAGGAAAGCGCATGAGTTCACCGAACCACTAAGCTCCACAGGAAATCGGGGATCTGGGGCACCCGATGGTTCCCGCGAAGGTACCGGTCCTACCAGGCCCTCGACCATTTCGGACCAGGCTTGGTTCCGTCGCGAAGACGCGCATCGATGCCGGCGTTCAGCTCGATCAACCTGCCGAAGAGCCAGATCAGATCAGAGAGGCGATTGAGGTAAGCCAGCACCTCCGGCTTAACCTCTTGCCCGCTCTCCGCCAAGCGCACCGCATTGCGCTCCGCGCGCCGGCAGACGGTGCGCGCAACCTCATAGGCAGCTGACTCAGTGTGCGCGCCGGGCAGCGACCAATCGGCAAGAATCCCTTCCGTGGCTTCGATCTGATAGACCAGCTGGGTCAGGAACTCGACGTCTTCCGCGGTGATGTAAGGCTGCGGCTTGCGGCTTTCCGGCGGCGTCGCCAATGCGGAGCCAAGCCGGAAGAGCGTCTTTTGAATCTGCTCCGTCCAGCCGGCGATCTCCTGGTTCTTGGCAGATGCTGCGGGCAAAACCCAGCACGGTGTTCAGCTCGTCCACGGAACCATAAGCCTCTACCCGCAGGTCCGCCTTTGAAATACGAATCCCGCCGGCAAGCCCGGTCTGTCCTGCATCTCCATGCTTGGTTGCGATACTCATTCGTTTTCTCCTTTTGCTTCACTCATAGCGCACGACGCAACAGTACGCCCGGGTTTGTTGCCATGCCTCCTCGTCAGAGCAGCCGCACAGATGCCGCAAGACCACGCGCAACACGCCCGCATGCGTGACCACCGCGATCGGGCCGCGGTTGATGTCGAGAAGATGATTCACTTCCTCGAGGACACGTGCCTCGAACGCCTGGAAGCTTTCTCCCGAGGGCGCGGGAAGGTGGGGATAGCCCGCCATCCACTCCCGCGCGTACTCGGGATCCATCTGCTCAATCTGCTCCCAGCTCATGCCTTCCCACTGCGCCGAAATCAATCTCGCGCAGTGCCGGCCGCAGCGACCTAGCGGAATGTTCCTGGCCGCGGCAATCGCTTGCGCAGTGCTCTGGCGCGGCGCAGGTCGCTGCTATAGACCTCATCGATCGGCTCCGCGGAGAGCAGGTGGGCCAACTCGGTGAGCTGCATGCGTCCCTGGGCGTTCAACTCCGGGTCGGAGTGGCCGCAAAACCGGCCTGCCATCTCCGTCTCCGCATGGCGAATGAAGAAGACGCGGCTCATGGCTTCCACACCCCGCAGAGGTACACGGCGATCTCGGTGAGCTGAGTGGTGGCGCCAAAGCAATCGCCGGTTACCCCGCCGAACTTTCGCATGTAGAAGAAGCCGCTGAGCAGGGAAACAACGATCGCCGCACAGCACCGGAGCAATCGCAGCCTTGCGAAAAGCCACAACCACGGTGGCGATAGTGAAGACCGACCCGGCGATCAAGGAGGAAGCAGAGGTCAAGCGGCAATCCGCGCCCCCTGGCCCTCGCTATCGCGCGCGGGCGGAAGATAGTAGCTGAGTGGCAGAGTTGACCAGCGGCAGAGCACATGGGCCGACACCAGGTAGGCGGTGAAGTGCTCCAGCGGCAGCCCAGCGAGCAACACGGCGCGGCTCAGCAGCGAAAGCACCAGGGCCGCCGCGCCGTAGCTGCCGATGTGGCTGTCATGCAGAATCGCCAGCCGCTGTTCCGGATTCCAACCGCCCAGACTATCGGCGACATCGGCGAGACCATCTTCATGCAGGCATCCGGTGATGAGCACCAGGTACAGCAGCACGGCCAGCGCGGAGGCGGGGCGGCCAAGATGAGGCGCAGAGCACTTTCTGCAAGCAGCGCCGCGCCTGCTCCAATCACCAGGCCCACCAAGGGAAAGAACTTGACTGCGCGCGCCAGGCCGTCGGGCGCGAACGCCACCTGGGGTATCGGCAGCCGGGTGAGAAATTGAAACGCTACCGCGATATCCACCGCAAATCGCGGAGCGCGCAAGCTCATGCAGTGGCTCCGCTGATGCCGGCCGAGGCGAAGGTGGCCATCTCCTGATAAAGGTGCATGGCTGCTTCGAGAATGGGCATGGCCAGAACCGCGCCCGTGCCTTCGCCCAGGCGCATATGCAGGTCGAGAATGGGCTCGATGTCCAGATGGGCAAGCAATATCCGGTGGCCGGGCTCCTGCGATTGATGTCCGGCGAACAGATAGGGCCGCACCGCGGGAGCAAGGCCGCAGGCGATGGCCGCGGCCGCAGTGGAGATAAAGCCGTCCATGACGATGGCGATCTGGCGCCGTGCCGCGCCCAGCATCATGCCGGTCATGGCGGCGATTTCCAGGCCGCCGGCACAGCGAAGAATTTTGCGCGGGCCGGCGGGCTGGGCAAAGTGGCGGCTTCAGAACCGCTTCGACGATGCGGCATTTGCGCGCATACGCCTCGCTCATCGAGGCCCGTCCCTTTGCCGGTGACCAGGCTGGCCGGCATGCCCGTAAGCGCGGCAGTCATGACGCTGGCGGCGGTGGTGTTGCCAATGCCCATTTCGCCCACCGCGATCAGGTTGTTTCCCTTGGCGTAGGCAGCCTCCGCCATGCGTGAGGCCGACCGAGAGCGCCGCGGCCACTTCTTCTTCGACTCATCGCCGGTTCCCGCAGCATATTCCTGCTGCCCCTGCGCACTTTGCCGTCGCGTCAGCCCTGCATGGCCGAACAGGTCTGCGTCCACGCCAACGTCCACCACGTTCACTTCCACCTGGTTGAGCCGAGCCAGCACATTGATGGCTGCTCCTCCGGAAAGGAAGTTGAGCACCATCTGCTGCGTTACCTGCGCAGGATAGGCGCTCACTCCTTCTGCCGTGATGCCATGATCCGCGGCGAAGACGTAGACCGCTTTGCTCACCGGGCCGGCGACGTTTCCCTGGCGGATGGCGAACCATTGCGCCGCCAGATCTTCCAGGCGTCCCAGGCTCCCCAGCGGCTTGGTGAGCGCTGTCGAGACGAGCCTTCGCCTGGGCCAGATAAGCCTCCGGCGGGGCGGCGATCGCCCCGATTACTTCGTCGATCGTGGCTATTTCAATCGCCAAGATTCGCCTCCAAAGCTGATCTTTACCCCAGCCCGAAAGGTAAAGGGAAGCGCCGGGAAACCGAACGCTTCGCTGTAATGCTCGCTCAATAGATTCTGCATATCAGTGTAGGCCGTAAGCGATCGCGTGACCTGGTAGCCGCCGCCGAGTTCAAGGCGTTGGTAAGCGCCATCCAGGTTGCGGTTGGGCAGCAGCAGGCTGTTGCCGAATTCCGCATCGGTGAGAAAGTCGCTGTCGTCGCGGCGGCCGACCAGAGTGCCGGTAAACGAGCCATACCATTTGGAACGGTTGTAGGTAAGCCCGAAGTAGCCGGAGTGCGGGGCGCGGCGGAACGGCCTTGCGCCTACCAGCGGAGAAAAGGCGCCAATCGCGATGTTGGGAAAGCTCGGGTTGTAGCTGGGCAGCGATTCACTGGAGAAGGACTGCTGCACCACCGCGTCCAGATAGGTGTAGCCGCCGCGGGCAAAGAGATGGCTGCCGATCTTGTACTCGGTGGCGACCTCCGCGCCCTGGGCGCGGAAGGCCTGGGAGTTGACGGCCGCTCCAAATTGCAACCGCAGGATCGCTGGCGGCCGGCAGGCCGAGCGCGAGCAAGGCCGATTGCGGCACGAATTCCACCCCATTGGTAAATTCATTGTGAAAGTAGGTCAGGCTGACGCGGGCGCGGCCGTTCCAGAGCTGCTGATCGACGCCTCCATCGTAGGTGCGGGAGGTCTCCGGCCCGATCGGAGAGACGTGATACTGCTTGATCAGCTCGCTGCCGTTGGGCAGTGCGGCCAGGATGTCATAAAGAGAGATGCTCTGGTAGTAGATGCTCGGCTCCTTGATGCCTTTGCCGAAGCTGAAGTTAAGCTTGGTTCCACTGAGCCAGCCGGCATTGGTGGGGCGAAAGAGATAGTAGGCAAGGGAAGCGCGCGGCGTAGCCGCGAAACCGAAGAGCCCGTTGTCTTCAAGGCCGCTGCCCACTGTGTAATAGAGGCGGTTGCGGATGTCCCCCGCCAGCTGAACCGTGTAGCTGTAGTTGCCGCGCTCGATGGCGGTGGGCGTTCCGCCGGAGGTAAGCGTCGAGCCGCGCTCATCTTCGTACTTGAACGCCCCCAGGGCGACGATATGCGGATTGATCCGGTAATCGGTCTGGGCATAGACGAAGTCCCGCTTGCTGGGGGCCAGATAGTCGTTGGGGTAGGTTTCGCCGTAGCTCGCGCCGTATTGAAAGATCGCCTGGCCGCTTACGCTATAGCCATTCGCACCCTGTATGTTGACCGGAGCGCCCAGGTAGACGTCCTCGTCCGGGTCATAGATTCCGGTCGCGGCGAAGTCGGTGTAGTTGTAGTTCAAGCGCAAGCCGCCGTAGCGTATCTGGTTGTGCCATTTTTCGGTGGTCTGGTTGTTCCAGGCAGCACTGATAGTAGCTGTCGTGCTCCTTCACGCTTGCGTCATCGGGAATGCCATAAAGCAGGATGGCGTTCGGCTGATCGGCAGAGACGGTGAGATGCCGCACGGTAAAGCGCAGATCGTTGGCGGTATTCGGTGTCCAGCCAAAGTTCCCCGCATAGGTCGCGTTGTGGAAGGCATCGTTGGGCAGATTGTTGCTGCGTCTCCGTGCGCGGCGAAGGCGGAGTAGTAATCGAAGTGGCGAAAGGTGCCGCTCAGCGTGCCCACCTGGCGAAAGGTATTGAAGTTGCCTCCATCGCCGGAGTAAGTCAGCAAGGGAAGCAGGGTGCTGCCGCGAGCCGTGGTCAGGCTCACCACGCCTGCCAGGGCATCGGAGCCATAGAGGGCGCTGTTCGGCTCCCGCAGCACCTCGATCTTATCGATGCCGACGGCTATCGATGTTGGCGAATTCAACCGCCCCGCCGATATCGTCGGCCGGAACCCCGTCGATCAGCACCTTATTGGCGTTGACGTTGCCGCCTCGTATCGACAAGCCTGTGGTGCCCCCCATCTGCCCCGTCTGCGTCACTTGAGCACCCGGAATCAGGCGCAGCGGATCCTGCACCTCGGTCGAGTAGCGGTATTGATCCGCGGTCAGCACGCTCACCGGCGCGCCCACCTGGGCCTCGGGCGTAGGTGTTCCTGTCGCGGTTACCGTAACCTGTTGGGTCAACGTCTGGGTGGCCAGGGTGATATCCACCTGCGGCTTTGCCCGAGGCCGTAACGAAAACCGCGTTGCTGGTGGTGGACTGGAAGGTGGGCGCGACGGCTCGAACCTGGTAGCGAGCGGATTTCTGCAGATGGAAGAGATAGTTGCCGGCTGGCATCGGTGGTCGTTTTTGCAGCGACGGACGTGCCGTCCAGCAACTCCACGGTCGCCGAGACAATGACCGCGCCCAGCGGGTCGGTTACGGTTCCGCGCAAAGTGCCGCTCTCGGCGCCAAAGGCTGGTGAACGGCGCCAACAGTAGAGACAAAAGAAGAGCGGATCCACGGATGCTCCGCAAAATAGATAAGATCGAACATGTGCGTACCCCCTCGGGTTGGTGAAGCAAGGCCGTTCTCCTGACTTACGCGTCAACAAACCTTGGCTGCCTTCCCAGGACTCTGTCCCAGTGGCTTTGATCGTCCTTGCCGGGTTCTCTGCGCTTACAGTTACGGGGTAGTGGCGGATTTGCACCGCCTTCTCGTTACCTTGCCGTGTTGGTGGAAGAACGGAATAGCGCCGTCCTTTTCGTCTATATATGTGGAGCGTGCAACTAATCTGGGGGTGCCCCATCCCCCCGGAATTCCTATAAGGCTTGGTGGGGTCAACGAACTTCATGCGGCTTTCCTTACAGAAAGCCGCATACGCGAACATGTCTGGGGCCGCGCAGTAGGAATTCCGGGGTCCTTCGCGTTTTTTGCGAAGGATGGGGTACCCCGGAGATTGGCTGCACGTTCAGTTTTCCCTCCTCATGCGGTCACCGCATCTCTCTGCCGCGCGCCCCGAAGCGCCGCCGCGAAGTTCTGTGCTACGGCAGGGTTGGCGCGAAAGTGCAGGTGCACATAGCTGGCCAGCACGTTGCCGCAAGTGAATCCTTCCTGCTGCTGCCGGCCCGACAAGGAAAATTCCACCTGGTAGCTGGTCGCAACCTCTGACGTAGAGCAAATGCGGGAATAGTGAAAGCTATGGCCGCGGATGGACGCGCCCTTGCGTCCGAGCAAGCAGTCTTGTGTGAACGTGACGGTGACGTAGCCGAAGTCCACCAGCTTGCCGGTCATCTCCATCGCCAGAGGCATGATCCCCAGCCAGCGGATAGACGCTTCCATCGCTGGTGCTCAGCTGTTGCGACAGATAGAGCAGGCCTCCGCATTCCGCGTAGACGTGGCCTCCCGGATCGTACGAAGGCGCGGACCTGATCGAGCATCGGCGTATTTTCGCTGAGCTCCCGGGCATAAAGTTCGGGATATCCCCCGCCAAAGTACAGCGCGTCCAGACTCTGCGGGTAACGCCTGGTCCGCGATGGGGCTGAAGGGGACAATCTCCGCTCCCTGCTCGCGCAGCAGATCCAGATTGTCTTCGTAGTAGAAGGAAAAAGCACGGTCTCGAGCCACGCCGATGCGCAAGCGGGCGGTGATTCAGCCGTCAGGCGCTATGCGCGGTTGCGCAACCGTTATCGAGCGGGCAATCGAGCTGCAGGATGGCGTCAACCTTAAAGTGCTTTTCAGCCAGATTCGCCAGGGTATCGATCTGTTGATCGAGCCTCTCCGCGTCGAGCGGGGATGTGATTTCCGCCGCCGCGTGCAATCCAAGGTGCCGCTCGGGAATCGCGATGTCTTCGGCTCACGCGGGAGCCAACCCAGAATGGGCGTCTTGCAGCGGGCCTGAATGGCGGATTCGAGCAGCCGGTAATGGCTCTCGCCGGCGACCCGGTTAAGGATGAGCCCGGCCAGCGGCAAATCCGGGATCGAAAGACTCAAAGCCAAGCACCATCGCCGCCACGCTGCGCGCGCTCTTGGCGCAGTCCAGGACCAGCAGCACGGGCAGCTTGAGCATCTTGGCAATCTCGGCGCTGCTACCGGTTTCCGTAACCCCATCCTTGCCGTCGAAGAGGCCCATCATCCCTTCCACCACAACCGCGTCCGCGCCGACGGCCGCGCGGCGAGAGCACTTCGCGATTGGCCTCCGCGCTCAGCATCCAGGTATCGAGATTGCGTGCCGTTCGACCGGCGATGCGCGTGTGATGGGTGGTATCGAGAAAGTCGGGACCGCCTTTGCAGGGCTGGACCACATAGCCGCGCCGGCGCAGGCAGGCCATGATGGCCAGGGCGACGGTGGTTTTTCCCACGCCGCTGGCGGTGCCCCCAACCAGCAGGCCGATCATTGGCGTGACCTCCGCTTGACCTTTGAGGACCAAGGGCAGACCCGCAACCAGCAGAAGCACGTTGGAGCCACCCGGGCGACGCTCTGGTTCATTTCGCCCAACAGATCGCGGAATCGCCGACCCGAGGGATAAGGCGGCACGACGCCACTGCCTACCTCGTTCGACACCAGCACGACGGAGCAGGAAGGCGACTTGAGGGCAGGCACAGAGCCATCGACTGCGCACTCGATTGGCTTTTGTCGTCACCTTGGCATCCAGCAGATTGGCGGCGAAGAAAGTCAGGCAATCGATGATCATCAGGTCGCAGTAGGGACCGTGACTGGGCGATCGCCTCGGCCAAGCGCGAGAGGCTCTTCGACGGTCTGCCAGTGTTGCGGGCGGCTGCTGCGGTGGCGGTCGATCTTTGCGCCGCATCTCGTCGTCGGCAGCCTGCGCCGTGGCCACAAAGACGACGCGGCCGGCCGCTCGCCAAGTTGCTGCGCGTAGTGGCTCTTGCCGCTGCGCACTCCACCAAGCACGAGTGTCACCGTATTGCGGCGGTTTGCCTGCATTCATCGCCTCTGGCGCAGGGCAAAACCTTGGCGCGAAGCGGGATCAATCAAAAAAGGCAGCGTCCGTGCTGACGAGCGAACTACGTCAGCGAGGTTGCTTTCCAGCTCTCCCATCGAAGCTGAAAACGGCCCTGGTGGGCATCTGGCCGGTCTCCTGACTTACGCTTCGTCGAACTTGAACAGCCTTCCCAGGACTCGCATCCCAGTGGCTTCAGCAAATTGGTTCAAGCTCTCAGCGCTTACAGTTACGGGGTAGTGGCGGATTCGCACCGCCTTCCCGAACACCAGATTGCTCAACGATAGCTTGGCCCTTGCAGTGCGTCAATGGGTGATCCCCGCGGGATGGTGTTACATCGGCGGGCATCCCGCGTCTACGCTGTCTCAGACGTGCCGTGAATAAGCTCAGGACAAGTCAGAGAGAGATGCCGTGTCCCATGCTCGGGAGAAGTTCTCAACAAAAGTCGATTCGGAAACTCTGGAGGCCGTGCGTGCTCTCGCTGCCCGCGAGGGGCCCGATCCAGACGCTTGTCGAAGAGGCACTCACCGACCTTGTTGCAAAGTACAGAATCGACAGCCCGCGCGGTCAGGTCATGAGTACATGCGTCGCAAGCCACGAGAAGTATGGCGAACTCTACAAGAAGCTGGCGGAGTGATTTTTCATGGCAGTTTCGTTGCGGCCTTGAAAATGAACTTCGGAGGGATCTGCAGAACCGTTTGGAAAGGCTATCATGGGAACGTTTCCGGGGGGAAAGTATGCGAATTCGCCAACGGACGTTACTCGGTTCGATCGTGTTACTCCTGGCCGCCCCACCGGTGGTGAGCGGAGCCCGACACGACAGCGGGAGCACCGTGGCCAGCCTGCCGCCGCCCGTGCAGTTAACCTCCGAACAGGATCGCCAGCGAACCATGGATCTGCTAGGCATCACTTCGATTCGCCCGGGGGCGAATAACCACGGTCCTAACCTGCCGAATGCGGTCAACTACGACGAATCCAAGGCCAATCCCTACCCCAATCTTCCCGACCCGTTAACCCTGAACAACGGCAAGAAGGTAACGACGGCCAAGATGTGGTGGAAAGTGCGCCGGCCGCAAATCGTGGAGTATTTCGACCAGGACGTCTATGGCCGGGTGCCCGAACACGTTCCTGCGGTGCGATGGGAAGTGGCCGGCGCCACCCACGAAAAAGTTGGCGAGGTGCCGGTCATCACCAAGCAGATCATCGGGCATGTCGACAACTCCTCCTACCCGGCTATTACCGTGGACATCCCGTTGACGTTGACCACTCCAGCTGACGCCACCGGTCCTGTACCCGTAATCCTGCAATTCACCTATGACCCCAAGGTGATGGCGGCGTTGCGAGCGCGCATGGCGGCGGCTGGTCCCCGGCCCGCTCCGTTCCCCGGCCCGACATGGCAGGAACAGGTGCTTGCCAAGGGATGGGGCTATGCCACCCTCATTCCCACCAATGTGCAAGCGGATAACGGCGCGGGCCTGACGGCAGGAATCATCGGCCTGGTGAACAAAGGCCAGCCGCGCAAGCCGGACGACTGGGGCGCCCTGCGCGCATGGGCATGGGGCGCCAGCCGCGCTGTGGACTACTTTGAGACAGACAAATCGGTGGACGCCAGGAAGGTCGGTCTCGAAGGCCACTCGCGCTATGGCAAGGCAACCCTGGTCGCCATGGCTTACGATCAGCGCATTGCCATTGCGTATGTGAGTTCTTCCGGCATGGGCGGCGCCAACCTCTATCGCCGCCACCGCGGCGAATTGCTGGAAAACGTCGCTGCGCCGAACGAATACCACTGGATGGCGGGCAACTTCCTGAAATATGCCGGTCCGCTGCACGCCAATGACATGCCGGTCGACTCTCATGAATTGATCGCCATGTGCGCTCCGCGACCGGTCTTCATCGGCGCGGGAGCGCCTCCGCCGGCAGGATGGACGGATGCTGTGGGGACGCTCGACGGATGGGTAGACGCCCAGGGCATGTTCAAGGCAGAGGCGGCGGCCGGTCCGGTGTACAAGCTTTTGGGAAAGAAAGACCTGGGGACGACCGTATTTCCACCCACGGAGACCACTCTGATCGACGGCGATCTCGCATTCCGCCAGCATCATTATGGACATACCGACGCTCCGAACTGGCCCGCCTTCCTGACCTTCGCCAGCCGCTACTTCAACGGGCCTGTGATGCCAACGATCGCTCAGAAATGAGGCCTCGAGGCGTTCCTTGGCTTCGCGTTGAAAGACATTCTCCTTCGCTACACTTGCCAGTACAGAGTAGAAGTGAAAATGCTCTATAAGCCGCCAAAAATAACAGCGATCGACAGCCCTAACCCAAGTATCAAAAACGAGAGAATTGTCATCCGGGTAAGGACGCCGTTGGATACCGATTTCGCATCACCGTCCATTGATGGCTTGCTCGTTGGTTGCGCGCCGCCGCTGCGCTCGCCTGGCGAGTGATCGTCATGCATGGTTTGATGTGCCCCACCGTTTAAAGACTCGTGCGATGGCCGCACCGTCATCATTCCGTGCTTCATGTGCCGGGATACCAACCACCAATTCATGGGATATGCGGTAATGAAACCGGCAAGAAGGGCCATGGACATAATGAACCAGAATGCCGGTGCAGATGGATTGTGGCTCGCGGGAGCATTTTTCATTGCCAAAGTCATCGTAGGCACCATGCCAGCCATGAGACAGTTCATAGACAACAACTCCGGAAAGAAAGTGCTGGAGAGCGCGCGCATATATGAACCACCCGCCATGTCCCGCATGAACAGAGATTGGAATACACTCCATCCGAAGCCGAAGCCCAAAGCGTATTCCAGTGCAATATCTGTAACTTTCGGCAAATGGAATAAGCTGGCGATGACTGCGCCCGCCAGGATTCCCACGCCATCGCCGGCTACACAATGCATCGTCGAACCTAGAACCTGTCTCCACCGCGCCGCGACGTAGCGTTCGTGCAGCCCAGGTAGCGGCTCGCGGCAACCTAATACATACAGAAATGCACCCAGTGGCCCGGTGTACGCGGTGAGCAGTATGAACCCCCACTTGAGTACCGGCGATTCCGGCGTGGCACGAATGTCAAACACTACATACAACAGCGATAGTGCGGTAAGAAGAAACCACAGAAGCATTACGCCATCGAGCATTTTGATTTCACCCGTTTTTTGTGCCCAACCATAATCCGCTACTTACCTATCTGGTGCGATATATCTTTCATGACGCCGGACATCATTGTTATATCGCCTGGCCGGCCTTCCCGACCTTCGCCAGCAGATATTTCAACCGGCCTTCTCTTCCAACGACCGCCCGGAAATGAACGGTTCACGCTTCCACGGGGAGGGCTTCGATGGTGTTCTCGGCGAGAGCGGGCAGAGCCAACGAAGGCAGGATGCTGGCGATGGCAGCGTAGACCAGCAGTCCTCCATAGAGCGGGGGGCTGACGGAAAAGTTCTCGCGCAGTATTTCCGCGATCACCAAAGTGAAAATGAGCGTGGGCGTGAGCGCGATCGAGACGCGGAAGCTGCCGCGATGCCCTCTATGCTGCATGAAGCGCGATTGCAGCCAAACGACACCTAAGCGCACCGGGATGATGCAGACGGCAAGCCCAAATCCGTACCAAAAGGAAGCGGCGACAATCGCCACGCTGGGTACCCCGAGTCCATTGTGGAAGAAGAAGAAGGGGATAAAGAAGGAAGCGAAGAGCCGAATTGCTTCCAGATTCTCTGCGGAGGCGAGCGTCTTCAAGCGCCGGCTAAGAGACCGGGCGACAAGTCCGGCGACAAATGCGCCGACAAGATAATAGACTCCTAATGTCTTCGTGATCACCGCGCAGATGAGGCCCACCATCAGCAACAGTGAAAATTCCGATCCGGGCGCGTAGGGCACGACATAGCGCCCCAGGGCAAGATAGACGAGGGGCATGAATGCGATCAGCAAGGCGATCGCAGCCCCGGAGACGAGCACCGTCCTGACGGACCCGGCCTGTGAGATCAGGAAGAACAAAAACACGGCGAGGATTTCGCCCGCAACTGCGTGTAGAGCGACCTCCGATTGCTCCGTGTGGTCAAGGCCGGAGTGCGGCAGCATATCCAGGATAAAACCGGTGGACGGGGTGAGAAGTGCAAGCGCCAGAAGCCACGCGACCTGCCAGCCGAGGTGGAGATACCTGGTAGCGATGGCGGCGCAAGCTACCAACACCAACGCACGTACCGCGAAATGCCCAGCCAGCGAAGGAAGCTGCCGCCGAAGCTCGACAAAATCGACCTCCAGGCCGGCGAGAAGAAAGAGCGCCGCGATGCCGAGGGTCGACAGAACGGCGATGACACTGTCGTTAACAAGGGGTTTGAAAAAGCCCGCGACAATGATACCGAAGGCAAAGCAAGTGAGCTGGGCGGGAAGGCGGAAGCGCTGCAGTGCGCGCGGAATGACGAGCAGGCCGAAGACCACGGCTATATAAATGAAAGTAGTGCGCGGTCCTTGCATTGCCGCTCCTCTATGTAATTCTCAGCCCGGCGTAAAGGGGAAAGGGAGGATATAAATTTAGCGCGGTTGAGCCGTAGAAGGAATGGAATTCGTATGCTTCGCCTGGGGCGCGAAGCTAAAGAGAAGAAACCGCGGGTCGCTCCACTTCGGTCCCACGGCACGCCCCACGGCAAGCAGGGGCAGGCGGGACAGGCGGGATGACAAATCGTACTTTGGTTTGGACCTTCTCCTTTGTCACCCAAAGCTCCGGGGTCCGTCGCGTTCTTTGCGAAGGGTGGGATCCGCAGAACCTTGAGGTCCGGCTCTCATCCATTGGCAGGCATTATTTTGCCAGCCGTCTCCGCTCCGAATACCGGAAGCGAGGGATCGAAGAGAAGGCCGATCTGCTTCAGCACAGACGCTTGATCCCAGTAGATATGCTCGTGAGCGAGCTTGCCGTCTCGGAATTTTACGATGGCCACCAAGGGTATGTCGACCCGGCGGTTTGTGGGAGGGACGCCAGGAAGCATCCAGGGCATTTCCTTGGTGTGCGTGAAGGAAAAAATCATCTCGTCGACGAGCTGGTCCTTTCCAACAGTCCGCGAAATTGGGGTGAGAGTAGTATCCGGCGGCATGGACGGAATAAAATCCGTGCTATAAAACCTGCGCAGAGCGGCTTTGCCGCTCCCTCCGGTCATTACGGGTATGTGATTGACATATGCGTCCTCCACCATCGTCTCCAGCGTGGATTCCACATCGCGGGTTACGAACTCGTCCTTCGTGTGCTGCTCCCATGCGGCTATCAACTCTGCTTCATTCAGAGGCATGATTTAAGTCTCCTTGAGTAGCCATCGCACCGATCGCTTCTGCACTTCGAGGTATTGGGGATTCCACATCGCATGGATCGTGTGGCCCACCGCGGTGAATACCACCCGTCCCTTGCCGAAGTCGTAGGCCCACCCCGAAACCGACTTCGTGCCTAATTCCTCGAACTTGAGTCCGTCGATGTTCTCCGCCTCCAGAATGATGTACTTCGGGTCCTTGTCGTAACTTACGTAATGCTGCTCATCGTTGACCATGAATGAACTCATCCCTTCTGTGATGGGATGTTTGTTCTCTGTGGCGTGCACCTGGAAAGGACGAAGAGGTGGGTGACCGATGTAGGCTCCGCCCATAACCTCGCGGTAGTTTTTCGAGCTGAGCGAGATATGGCTGCAGTTGTGGAGAGCATAAAAACCATTGCCCGCGGACACGAATTCTTTGATCGCCGCACCCTGCTCTTCCGTGATCCACATGACCGGCTTTGGATCCGGAAAGGTTTTAGGAGTTTCCAGATCCGCCTCATAAGCCGTGTATGCATCCGGGCCAAGGTAACCTGCGGGCCAGATCATGCCGTCGCGGAGGATCAGCAACAACTGATAGTTTTTCAGCAGGCTTGCTGAGATCGAGTCGTACTGAATGGTGTAGTCGATGGGAATCTCGAGGTCTTTGAAAACCTTATCCAAACTGACTCGAATGTAATCGGGGTTATGGTAACGGTCTCCGATGAGCGCCAGGGCGCGGGGTTTGCTCCGGCCAGGTGAAGCCGCTTGCGACTGAACGTTCTCGCTGGCAGCCAGACCGAGAAGTCCGGCGCCGGCCACGATACCGGCGTTCTGAACCAGAGTTCGTCTTGAGATATTGGTGCGAAATAATTTCATAGAGCTCCAATCCTATTGGGCCGGGACAAATAATGTGGAAACCGGCACTGCAACATCCAGGACCTGGCCAGTGGGCTTCAACTGGCCGTCTTTCTGGTCAATCGCAAACACGACCATCTGATCAGAAAGCTGGTTCCCCACCACCATGTATTTGCCTGTCGGGTCAATCGCAAAATTACGTGGAATCTTTCCCTGCGTGGGCACAGTCTGAACCTTCGTCAGCGTCCCTTTTTGCGCATCGATCGCAAATACCGTGATGCTATCGTGCCCGCGATTGGAGGCGTAAAGAAACCGGCCTGACCGGCCGATTCCTATCTCTGCAGAGTTGTCGACTCCCGTGAAATCGGGAGGCAAGGTGGAAATAGTCTGCAACGGCGTCAGCGATCCCTTCACCGCGTCGTAGGAAAAGACGACGACGCTCGATCCCATTTCGCACACCAGGTAGGCAAACTTCCCCCCTCGACCGAACACAATATGCCGCGGCCCTAAACCCGCCTTGACTGAAGCGAACGGTGGATCGTTGGGTGTGAACGTACCTTTCGCCGCGTCGACCTTATATATCTTGATCTGATCCGTCCCCAGATCTGGCACAAACAGGAAGCGGTTGTCGGGCGAAAGCACCGCCTCATGAGCATGAGGCCCCTCTTGACGGGCCCGGTTTGGGCCCGAACCGGTGTGTTGGTCGAAACCTGTCTTTTCGCCGATGCTCCCGTCCGCGTTTATAGCGAACGAGGCAACACTCCCACTCCCGTAGTTCGCGACGAACACCGTTTTGCCGGTCTTGTCTACCTCCAGGTGCGCTGGGCCGCGTCCGCCTGAATCGACCTTGTTAAGAAACTTAAGCGAGCCGGTCTTGGGATCGATGGAGAAGCTGCTGATAGAGCCGTGTGAGCGATCGGAATTACCGACCGCGTACAGGAAGCGATGCAGCGGATCGCGTCGCGATCCATTCGGAGTTCATCTCCGCTGCCAGGTGCATCGAGGTGAACTGGCCCGTCTTGGCGTCGAAGCGATAGACATAAATGCCTTTACTTTTTGGACCAGGATTGGTGGCGACATAAAAGAAGTAGGAGCTCGTTGCCGGCAGGCTCTGCGCTGAAACGCTCACGACCCGCGAAAGGCTCGCTGAAGCTAGCATTACAAATAGAACCAGCGCCAAGGCAGCACCTGTTTTCCGAACATGTCCTTGCGCAAAAGCCATCCATCCTCCTCTTGACAAGTGTCCATTCACCGCGGGAACCTCCTCCAACGTCCCCACTCTTTCTAGACCAGAGCGGGCTAGAACGCAAGTTATTCCTGATTTTCTTAAGCGTGGGGAACCCGGACAGCTCGCGGCACTTCAACCTCGCAAATTGAGGACTTCGCCATCAAACGGAATTTCGACCCGGCGATTCGTGGGAGCGATACCAGGCAGCATCCAGGGCATTTCCTTGGCATGCGTGAACGAGAAAATCACTCATCCTTTGTGTGCTGTTGCCAGGCGATCAGCTCTGCTTCATTCAAAGGCATGATTTAAATCTCCTTAAGCAGCCAGCGCACGGATTTTTTCTGTATCTCGATGTATTGGGGGTTCCACATCGCGTGGATGGTATGTCCTACTGCGGTGAATACCACTCTTCCCTTGCCAAAGTCGTAGGCCCACCCCGAAACCGACTTAGTCCCCAGGTCTTGGAACTTAAGGCCGTCGAGGTTCTCCGCCTCCAGGATGATGTACTTCGGGTCCTTATCGTAAATCACGTAATGCTGCTCATCGTTGACGATAAACGAGCTCATCCCGTCCGTGATGGGATGTTTGTTTTCCGTGGCGTGAACCTGGAAAGGGCGAAGAGGCGGATGGCTGATATAGGCCCCGCCCATAACCTCACGGTAGTCTTTCGAGCCGAGCGAGATATGGCTGCAATTGTGCAGCGCATAGAACCCATTGCCTGCTGCGACAAACTCTTTGATCGCTTTCCCTTGTTCTTCTTGTATCCACGTAACAGGTTTCGGGGCGGGGAAGGTCTTCGGGGTTTCCAGGTCGGACTCGTAGGCGGTGTATGCATCCGGGCCCAGGTACCCGCCGGGCCAGATCATGCCGTCCCGCAAAATCAAAAGCAGCTGGTAGTTTTTCAGCAGGTCTGCTGAGATCGAGTCGTAGTCGATAGTGTAGTCGATCGGGATGTCGAGGTCTTTGAAGACCTTATCCAGGCTCACGCGAATGTAATCGGGATTGTGAAAGCGGTCTCCAACCAGCGCCAGGGCACGTGGTTTACCGTTGCCTGCGGCGGGTGCGACCGACTGCGACTGTACTCTCTCCCCGGTAGCCCAGGCCTAGAAGTCCAGCGCCGGCCACGATGCCTGCATTCTGAACTAGAGTACGTCTTGAAATATTCGAGCGAAACAATTTCATAAGAGCTCCATTCCTATAGGGCGGGAACAAACAAGATACAGACAGGCGTCGAAATATCTACAGTCTGGCCAGTCGGTTTCAACTCACCGTTGGCTTGATCGATGGCAAAAACCACCATCTGATTGGACTTCTGGTTTCCTACCACCATGTATTTGCCCGTCGGGTCAATCGCAAAATTCCGCGGAATTTTTCCTTGCGTGGGCGCGACCTGAACCTTGGTCAACGTCCCCTTGACCGGATCGATGGCAAATACCGTGATGCTGCCGCTTCACGATTCGATGCATAAAGAAATCGCCCTGACCGGCCGACTCCTATCTCCGCGGAGTTGTCGTCCCCGTGAAATCAGACGGTAAGTTGGAAATGGTCTGCTGTTCGGTCAGCGATCCCTTGACCGGATCGTAGGCGAACACGACAACGCTTGATCCCATCTCACACACTACGTATACAAACTTGCCCCCTTTGCCAAACAGAAAATGCCGCGGCCCGAAGACCCGCCTTCACTGAAGCGAAGGCAGGATCGTTGGGTGTAAATGTACCCTTGGCCGCATCGACCCGATAGATCTTGATCTGATCCGTGCCAAGATCCGGCACCAACAGGAAGCGATTGTCGGGGGAAAGCACCGACCTCATGGGCATGAGGTCCCTCTTGCCGGGCATGGTCCAGCCCCGAACCGGTGTGTTGATCGAAGCCCGTCCTCTCGCCGATGCTCCCATCGGGCTTGATGGCGAACGAAACGATACTCCCACTTCCGTAGTTGGCGACGAACAGCATTTTGCCTGTGTTGTCGACTGACCAGGTGGCATGCGCCGCCTCCGCCCGTATCCACTTTGTTGAGAAACGTAAGAGCGCCCGTCTTGCGGTTGATGGAGTAGCTGCTGACGAAGCCGTTTTTCTTGTAACATGCTCGCCCAGGTCCTCCGCCCCATCTCCGTCATCGCGTAGAGGAAGCGATGTTGCGGATCGGTAACCAGGCAGGAGGGATTGGCAACCTCGGCTGCGACGCCGATAGGCGTGAGCTGGCCAGTCTTAGGATCGAAGCGATAGCCTAGACCCCTTTGCTTCCCGTGCCCGGTATCTGTTCCGACGTAGACGAAATAGGAACGGGCTGTCGCTGGACTCTTTGGAGGCGGCGTGCACGTCTTGTTGGATCGCCGCTAAGGTCAGTACCAACCAGCCGGCCAGCACGAAGGCTGTACCGCGCTGTCTGCCCAATTTTTCGCTCGTCAACCATTGATTCTCCTCTGGATGAAGCGTTCCGTCATCCGGTTAAGCCCCACTCTTTCTAGACCGAGGGAGTACCGAATGCAAGATATTCCTGATAGGAATGACGGTGAACCACTTCAAATTTGTCTCAAAAGCCATCGGACGGCGTTCTTCTGCAGCGTCTCATATTCCGGATTCCACAACGACGTGATCACGTGTCCGGGCGCCAGATAGCATACACGGCCCTTACCGTAGTCGTATGCCCATCCTGCCGCGGAGGAGGTGCCCAAATCCTTGAAGGTCAGGCCGTTTTCATTGACACTTTGCAGCAGCAGATATTTTGGATCTTTCTGATAAGCCATAAAATGCTGCTCGTCCGTGACGACAAAATCGTTGACGCCGCGCGTGATGGGGTGTTCGCGATTCACGATCTTCACTTTGAATGGGCGCAAGGGAGGATGCTCTTCCGTCACTGCTCCCAATACATCACGGAAGTCATCGTTGTGCGGGCTGATATACGTGACATTGTGGTAAAAAAGGACGCCGCCGCCGCTGGTGACGAATGCCTTGACCGCTTTGCCTTGTTCAGCTGTGATCCAGTAGAAGGGTTGCGCCTCGATCTTCGGCAAAGCCGGTTCGCTGACGATGGAAGCCGGCGAAGATGCGTTGGAGCCGGCGGGTCCCTGCAAATAGCCGCTGGGCCAAAGCATACCATCACGCAGTATGATCAGGAGCTTATAACCCTTCAGCTCCTCGGCGTTGAGAAGTTCTACCTCGTCGCGGAAGTCGATGGAGATCCCCAGGCCCTTCACCAGCGTCTTCCGCAACGCAGTGCGGATATAGTCACTGTTGTGGTACCTGTCACCGATCAACGCAAACGCCGTAGCCTTCTCCGCTGCGGACGCGGGCATAGCGGGAACCAATGCTGCGGCTGCTATGCCTGAGAGTGCCGCTCGCCGCGTGATCTGCTGCTTCATCTGCTCTCACCTCAGAAAGCAATTTTAGCGGCGATTTGCATTACCCGGCCGCTATTCGACGCTGTAATGCGCCCGAACGCAGAACTTGTAAACGAGCTGTTCGGGTTCGAGAAATTGGGGTGATTCAAGGAGTTGAATACCTCCCAGCGGAGTTCCAGGCGTCTCTGTTCATGAATCGGGATCAGCTTAAACAGTCCGGCATCGAAGTTCTCCAGTCCCGGTCCAGGGATGGTGTTGCGGCCGCTGGTCCCAAACGTTCCCAGCGGGGGCAAAGAAAACGCGGTGGTGTCGAAATATTTGGCGACCTTGCTTGGCGTGGAACGTCCGTTGTAGACGGCCACAGGTCCGTTGACATTGGCGTGATCTTCGGCGACGCCGACCAGGCTTCGGTCGACACCGGCAAGAACACTGAACGGCAAGCCGGTCTGTAGCGTGACAATCCCATCCAACTGCCAACCATTGGCGATCGCTTTCATGAAGCCGTTGCCAGAGGTGACTCCAGGGATCTGGTACAAGAACGAGGTCACCAACCGGTGCTTGACATTGAAGTCCGACGGACCGTAATCGAGGTTCCAGTCGTTTGGATCGCGTGCCTGGTTTCCCAAACCGCTGTCCCCGTCGTTCGAAGCTATATCCATAGACTTAGAGTAGACATAGGAGCCCAGCACCGTGAAGCCCTTCGAGAATCTACGATTCCAGTTGAGTTGAAGCGCGTTATAGGACGACGGCCCAGCGGCAATGTCCTCAGTGATTGTTTGAAAATTTGTATAGAATCGGCGCGAATTTACATTCGTTGTGGTGGACGCGTTAGGAATGTAAATACCCGGATTCTGCTCTTCCAAAAGAAGGAGATGGGTCCCTTTGCTGCCCAGGTAGGCGGCAGTGAAGACGATTTGCTTCCAAAGCTCCCGTTGGACGGTAAGGTTCCACTGCTGGATATACCCGGTCGTGAAGTTCGGGTTTACCGAGTTCTCTGTCATCGGAAGATAGAACACTCTTGCAGCCCGTTCTGCCGCCGTCTTCGGTGGAACATAGCTCAGCAGAAGCTGCTGCGTCTCCATGTTATTGACATAGGGGTTCGACAGCGGAACGTCATAAGTAGTTTCGCCATAGGAGAAGGGCTGGTTGGTCTGGTTTGTGTTGAGGGCCACGGCTCGTAAGGTGTCGGAGAAAATGCCGTATGCGGCGCGAATGCTCGTCTTTCCATTGCCCATTGGATCGTACGCAAAGCCGATCCGGGGAGAGATCCGATCATACCGATCCGGGCTGACTCCTGGTCCGATTCCGGGATCGCCAGGGAAAAGTGCTCCGAGAGGCGCCAGCGGGTAGATGAGCGATTGCTGACCGGGACGGAAGGCTCCATCATGGCCAAACCTGTCCCTGGTCGTAATGTATGGTTCCCAGCGCGCCCGATATTGACAGTCAGCTTATTTGTCGCCCGCCAATCGTCTTGAAAATAGAGGAAGGGCGTGTATTTATATTGCTCGGAAAAAAGTGGCGTGTTCTGAAAAACGCTGTCTGCCGCTCCGAGCATGAAGTCAGCGTAGCCGTCTCCGTAGGGCCCAGACAGTGTGCCGCTAAACGCATAGTCCGTGGAGAATTGAAAATACTCTCTTCCGTATCGGCGTTCGTAGGAATACTCTCCGCCAAACTGCAGCAGATGGTTGCCCTTCGACCAACTGACCGTATCGATGAATTGATAGTTCATCATAAAGCTACGAAAGTTTGTCGGCACCCTCAGCGACAGGCCGTTGGCGACAGCGACAGCCCAGTCGGTCGGAATGCTGGGCGGAGCCAGCGGTATGCAGGACAAGCACCCCAGGTCAGCCCAGGTCGCCGGGTTGGTGATTTGCGGTGAGCGGATGAACGTGTTCCGGGCAACCATGAACGTAGCCAGGTTGAGCAGTCCAGGTGTGAAAATATGTGTCTCGTTGATAGCGCCGTTGTGCGTCGGCCAATCATTGTTCGAATTGAACGCCGGCAGGCCGGAGTTTTGCGCATTGAACGTGTCATCGAAAAAGTAACGGAAACCCAGCTTGTCATTGCTCGAAACAGACTCATCGAGCTTGGCGATGACCTGATTCTCCCTGGTTGGCAGAGAGAGATTGAAGGCGTACGTATTGCCGGCCCGATTAGGAATCGGAAGAAAATGGTTGGTAAAGGTTTGGCCTACTGGATCAAGCAGGGCCGGTGGAATGATATCTCCAGGGAACGGTGTCCCCATCGGGTTGGCTGCCGTAACCGTACTCGGCGGGGCTACTGTAATCGGCTTGCCGCCCACAAGAGTTTCCGAGAAGTTGCCCGCGCGTTCGAGTGCTGTGGGAACGATGGTTGAAGAAATCGTGCTCCCGAGCACCTGCCGAGTCAATTCGGTCCCTACAAAGAAAAATGTCCGGTCCCTGCCGTTGTAATGCGGCAGTCTCACCGGGCCCCCGATCGTCCCTCCGAATTGGTTCCGCTGCAGCGGAGAGACCACCGTGGCAAAGTAGTCCTTCGCATCCGCATAGTCGTTGCGAAGAAACTCGTACACCGAGCCGTGTATTTGATTTGTTCCTGATTTGGTAATCATATTGACGACAGCGCCTGCGTCCCGGCCATAGACGGCGCTGTAGCTGTTCTGCAAAATGGAGAATTCCTGCAACATCTCGGGGTTTGGAAAGGCGGCCGGCAGGTTGTTGTACATGTCCATGTTCAGGCCGCCATCGAGTGTGTAGGCCGATTGGTTGGGGCGAGCGCCATTCACACTAAAGACCAGATTTGTGTTCAATGCAATTCCGCTTGCGGCCGAGCCGCTGCCCATCAGCACAGAGCCCGGCAGAAGCGCCTGCAAGCTAAGCGCGTTGCGGCCATTCAAGGGGAGCTCTACCATGCGGGTGGAATCAACTACGTCTTTCACCGTTGAGCTGAAGGTATCGACCGTGGTCACGTTCCCCTGAACCGCGACCACTTGCTCAGCTTGTCCGATTTCCATCGGCAGATCCACGCGCGCACGCTGATCGACTTGCAGTAGGATTCCCGTGCGCTCGATGGTTCGAAAACCTGCCGCCTCACCGGTAATCGTATAGGTTGCAGCAGGCAAATCGGGGACGACATAGTTTCCCGACTGATCGGTCTTGACCGATTCAGATATACCTGTCGCGGTGTTCGTCGCTTTGACATCAGCGGTACCGACCACAGCGCCAGACGGATCTGTGACGGTTCCGAAAATAATGCCCTTGCCAGATTGTGCCCACAGTGTGGAGAACATGGCTTCGGTCATCAACAGGGCGAATAACAAGCACTGATCTCTATAGATTCTCATAACGTCCTCTTCCCACTGGCCATCGTCAAGCATGCATGAGCGCGTGGTTCATTTAGCACCCGAACCCTTCAACCGCGTAAATTGAGAAAACCGCCGTCAAAAGGAACGTCAACTCCGGTGACAAAGCTGGCCAGGTCAGGGCATAGATACAGCGCCAGCGAGGCCACTTCATCCGGCTTTGCCATTCGTCCAAGAGGCTGCGCTTGCGTCAGTTCGCGCAGCATTTCCCTCTCCTTGCCGGGATAGTTCTGTTTCAGGAACCCATCAACAAATGGAGTATGTACTCGAGCAGGGGAGATGCAATTGCAGCGGATATTCTTGCCCAGGAAGTCCTTAGCAACAGAGAGTGTCATCGCAAGGACTGCTCCTTTACTCATCGAGTAAGCAAAGCGGCTCGAGATGCCGACGGTCGCGGCCATTGAGGCCAGGTTGAGTATGACGCCACCGTGCTGTTCGATCATCGTCGAAATAGCAGCCTACATACAAAGATAAGCCCCCTCCACGTTGACCCTGAGGACGCGTTCAAAGTCTTCGATGTTTGTAGTCGTGATAGTCCCCACATGCGCGATGCCTGCGCTGTTGATGAGCAGGTCAATTGGGCCTTGTGCGGCTATCAATGAAAACACCCCGCTTACACTCGCCGGGTCGGCTACGTCGCACTGGAACGAGAGAGCGTGGCCGCCTGCAAGCGTTATCTCTTCCGCGGTTGTCTTGGCGGCAACACCATCAACGTCTAACATCCGCACCTGCGCACCGTTCGCGGCAAAGCAGGTCGCTATGGCTTTGCCAATTCCACTTGCCCCCGGTGACGACGGCCACTTTGCGGTTCAAATTAAAGCCGTCCAAAGTGCCCCCCCCCATTTGCGCGAATTGTTTGTATGGCTTGCGCGGGGAAGATGTCAAGGAGTAAAAGCAATATTTTACTAGATGAAATCTACGGCACTGAAATTGGCGGCTCGAGGAGAGGCAAGTGGACTGCCAAGGAAGGGGTCAGCTATGGTTTGGGAGGCGCGGTTGCGTGCTTGCTTCGGGATCGTTTGGCTTGACCATATTCTCTTGGGACGGCCTTGGTCGCATCGGAGTTGCCCCGGACCACTTTGGGAACACGGTAGCCGAGACGCCAGGAGATCTCACGGGCTGCCTGGCATATCTCCGCGCAGAAGAAGGGAAGTCGCTCTTTGCTGACTCGCGCGACCGGTCCCGACACGCTGATGGCGGCGAACACGTTGCCATCCGCACCGCGAATGGCTGCTCCGATGCACCGGGCGCCAACTTCCGCCTCCTCGTCATCAAGCGAAAATCCCTGCTCTCGTGTCTGTATCAAGTCTCTTTTTAGCCGGGCAATGTTGGTGAACGTTCGGGCTGTATTCGGTTTGAATTGAATCGATGCGAAGATCTCATCCTTTCTGCGCTCATCGTCCATGTTGGCAAGAATCGCTTTACCGAGGGACGTGCAATAAAGTGCGCGGCGCATTCCGACTCGAGAGACAAGCCGAAAGGTATGTAGGCTCTCCAGCACATCCAAATAGAGGATATTAGAGCCATCCAGGACTGCCAGGTTGACCGTCTCGTCGGTAACCTTTCGGAGCTTTTCAAGCGTGGGCCGGCAGATGTTGCAGAGTGTTGCCTGAAAGCTGACGCCGCTGCCTAACCGCACCAACCTAGGTCCGAGCATGTAGGACCCCTCAACGTCACGGAATAAATAGGCCTCAGCTTCAAGGTGACTCACAAAACGATGTACGGTACTCTTATTGATTCCCGTCTTGGCGGCCAGCTCCTTTAATTGCAGGCCAGCAGGCGATTGATCGAGTAACTCCAGGATGCGCAGAACCTTTCCAATCACTCCCACCGGCGCGGATTTTGACTTCCTCGCTCGCATGACTTCTTCCAGTTCCTTGTGCAAAACATATCGCCCTGCCAACCAGAATCAGAGCCGCGTTTCTTTAACATCGCTTCCGTTGCCCGGGCATCGGAAGTGTACCGCACCCCGATTCGCCTGGGTAGAGCACTGCCTTGACCACTCCGCGAAGGATGGGGAACTCGACGATGCGGTTGTGGGAAATGGAGAAATGCGCTCCTCTTCTGAGTCATTGATTTCTTGCAAGGAGTTGTCGTCCCGGGCCGCAGCGCGCCCGCAGTTCCAAGTGGGACTTTAGACTCAGGAGACCAGGATTGGTCTCATAGATGCCCGAATGCAGAAACAGCCGCTTGCGAACCCCCGGCAAGCTGGGGCTCGTACCCTTCGAACGGACCTATGGAGGGGACGGGTTCTAGCGATAGTTCTTGTCGTCCACCCGCCGAAAATCGACGTCATTCATCACGCCAATGGTCACGATGGCGAAGGTGAAGACTTCGGTGCCGGGCTCCAGATGGCCGGCGATCACCTTGTCCGGCGTCGCCAGGGTTATGTGGGGATGGAGTCTGCCGTTGATGACGTACCCATTCATGCTCACCAGGTCAGCAGGCTCGGTGGGATTCTTTTCGAAGGTGTCCTGAGAGGGAAGCGTTCGGTTGCTGACCTGATGAACCTGGTAACCGCGCACCGATCCGACAGCCGAAAGAATGACCCCGTTTCGAATGTTCTCCTGCTTCACCATCTTTTGCAGGCCGGCAAGCAAATCGGTCTTATACTTGAAACGGAGAACCACCATTCGATCGAAGTGACCAGTAATGGCGTAGGCGTCGGGAACCTGGTCGCTGTTCGGCCTTGGCATCGTCGGCAGGACTGGTGTGAAGCCTTGACGGTCTCGCGCCGCGTTTCCTGAGCAAAGCAGCCATGCTCGCTGTCACACAACAGAATGAGCACTTATCACAGCCCATTCTCCAGTTCTCGCCCGCTATCACCCCAAGGGATGGCTAGCAGGTCTTCAGAACGAATCGATTTAACGAAATGAGCGGTTTTGACGCCGGCCTTTTCCGTGTAGTAGACCGTGACCTTGGCGGACTTGTCCGCGCCCTCGGCAACGTCCTTGCCGGTATCTTTCGCCGCGCGATCGGTCAAGTGGAAGGTCTCTTCGCTGCCATCCGCGGTCTTGACGGCAATGGTCTTTGCTCCTCTGTCCATATGGGAAACGGTGCCCTCGGTTGCCTTTAATCCATCGTCGCCGATTTTGTCGATCTCGTGAGCCGTCTCCTTCCCTCCTTCGACCGTGTAGTGCACGGCGACTTTGCTGCCTTCCTTCACTCCGTTCAGCGTGCCCTTCGCGGCTCTATCCGTATCCTTGGCCCCGTCGACAGTCACGTCGCCGGCGTAGTGAAACGTGTGTTCTGTGCCGTCCTTGGTCTCGACGACAACGGTCTTGGTACCGGAGTCGACCTTTTTTACCGTTCCGTCCACTGCATGAACCACGTCCTGTGCGGCGAAACTCAACGACGTCGATAGCGCCAACGCACTCACCAGGGCTAATGTTTTGATCATGACATCCTCTTTTCTCGATTAGTAATTACATGGACTCCGATTGATAAGTGAACAACATCTCTTATATCAGTTCGGCGGCCACAGCCGCTCCCTACCAGCCGCCACCCAGCGCCTGGTAGAGCTGCACGTAGTTCTGCATCTCGGCAAACCATGCCTGGGTCGTCTGCAGCTCGGAGGTGAAGTACTGCTGCTGGGTGGTCAGGACTTCAAGGAAGCTGGTGGCTCCTCCGGTGAAACGAACATTCGCCAGGCGCGAGGTCTCTTTGTAGGTTGCTGTCTGCTCCTGCAGCTTCACGCGGTACAGCCGGGACTTGCCGATAGCCAACCAGGCTGTTGGAGACGTCCGCAAATGCCTGCTGCACGGTCTGCTTATAAGTAAGCTCAGCTTCGTCTCGTTGCGCCAAGGCGAGACGGTATTGGCTGGTGATTCTCCCTCCGGCGTAGAGCGGCTGCGCCAGCTGCCCACCCAGGGCCCAGAAGGTGGCGGGACCTTGCAGGAAGCTGGTCAACGCCGTGCTCTGCGCCCCAAAGCTGGCGGTTAAGGGGATCTGAGGGAAGAACGCCGCCTTGGCCACGCCAACGTTCGCGTTGGCGGCAACCAACGCCTCTTCCGCCTGGCGGACATCGGGACGCCGCTCCAGGATCGCCGAGGGCAAGCCCGGCCGGCACGTCGTCCAGATGCGGCTCATCGATGAGGTTGCAAGTCCGCGCGGAATCGGGCCTGGATTTCTGCCCAGCAGGATGCTGAGCTGGTTTTCGGTCTGTTCGATCGATTGCTTGCAGGGTGATGACCTCCGCCTCCGCCTGCTGTACAAGCAGCTGCGCCTGATACACATCGGTGATCGCGTACTCCCCGCCCTTGTAGTTGATGGTGTTGATGCGCAGGCTATCCTGATCGGACACCACGGTCTGCTGGGAGAAATCGAGTTGCGAATCCAATTGACGCAATTGGAAGTAGGCGGTCGCGACGTCGGCGATGAGCGTGGTTTCAACCAGGTGTTGGGCGTATTCTGTTGCCAGAAGATTGGCGCGTGCGGCCTCCGTCGCCCTGCGGTACTGTCCCCAGAAGTCGACGATGTAACTCAGCTGCAGGCCGGCGGTGTCAAACGTGGGAGAGCCAGGATAGGCTGCAGAGCGTTCGTTCTGCACGCCGAAAGTTCCGTTCAGAGCGGGCAGTTGATTGGCCCGCGTCACTCCCAAGAGATGCCTCGGCCTGCAGAATATGGCTGGCCGCAATGCGCATGTCGTAATTGTTGGTGAGCGCTTCCTTGATCAGGCTTTGCAGCACTTCATCCGGAAAGACAGACTGCCATTTCATCTCCCCAAAGGCGCCTGCGCCTGGCCGCCGACGCCCGGCGCGAGCCCACGATACTGGCCGGGCACATCGAGCGCAGGACGTTTGTAGTTGGGCCCGACTTTGCAGCCGGACAACGTGAGCAGCAACACGGCGGCAGTGAGTGACGCTGCGCTCTCATTTGGCCGGCCCCGGCTCCGCTGAGGCCTCAGGTTTGCCGTTCCTCGCGGCTGAAAAAAGGCCCGCTCGCTCGACAACATCAAAGGAAACCGGGATGAAGAAGATGGCGATGAGCGAGGCGGCGAGCATGCCACCGATGACCGCTGTGCCCAGCACGCGCCGGGAGACCGCGCCTGCGCCGGTGGCGATCCACAGCGGCACGCAGCCGAGAATGAAGGCGAAGGCGGTCATCAGGATGGGCCGCAGTCTCAGCCTCGCGCCGGCCAGAGAGGCATCGAGCAGCGACTTGCCGCTTTCGTATTCGTCTTTGGCGAATTCAACGATCAGAATCGCATTTTTCGCGGATAGCCCGATCAGCATCACCAGGCCAACCTGGGCATACACGTCGTTGTCGAGACGCCGGAAGTACAGCGCGACAAACGCTCCGAAGATCGCGATGGGCACGCCCAGAAGAACACTGAAGGGCAGGGTCCAACTGTTGTACTGCGCGGCCATGATCAGAAAGACGACCACAAACGACAGAGCCAAAGATCACGGCCGGGCTCACCCCTTGCGCAGCTTTGACCTCCTGGTACGTCATGCCCGTCCAGTCGTATCCCATCTGCACCGGCATGGTCTTCTTGAAGACATCTTCGAGGGCGGCGATGGCCTGACCCGAGCTATAGCCGGGCGCGGCGGCGCCGTTAATTTGAACCGCCTGAAACTGGTTATAGCGGGTCACAAACTCCGGGCCGCTGCGGCTGATCGATTGCCGTGAGCGTGCTCAATGGCACCAGCTGGCCGTTGGCGTTGGTGACGTAGAACTTACCCAGGTTGCTGGGCGAAGTGCGGTAGCTTCCTTCCGCCTGGACATAGACCTGCCACTGACGGCCGAAACGAGTGAAGTAGTTCACCAGCGCTCCGCCCATGAAGGTCTGCAGGGTCTGGTACACATCGCCCAGGTTCACCTGTTGCGTGAGCACCTTTGCGTTATCGACGGTGACGCCGACCTGGGGAACGCTCAGCAGGGCGGTCGTCATTACGCCCGGCCAGCTCCGGCCGCTTGTTCGCCGCGGCAAGAAAGGCTTGCTCGTTCTGCCGCCAGGAACTCGGTGGTTCCCCCGGATCGGTCTTCGAGCACGAAGCTAAATCCTCCTGATGTGCCCACGCCGGGAATTGCAGGCGGAGGAAAGGAGAAGGCAATTCCCGAGGTGACCTTGGAGAGAGCCGCGGCGAGGTGCCGCTTGATGGCGGCATAGCTCTCGTCGGGAGCCTTCCGCTCGTCCCAATCCTTGAAGGAGACAAAAAAGAAAGAGCTGTAGGTCGTGCTCACGCCGCTCAACAGGCTGTAACCCACCACCGAGCTGACATACCTCACTCCCGGGGTTTTCAGAAGGATGTCTTCCACTTGCCGTCGAGGCGGCCGAGGTGCGCTGCAGCGACGATGCCGGGGGCAGCTGCAGCCCGACAAACATGAATCCCTGGTCTTCATCGGGAAGAAAGCTGCCGGGAACCTTCTTGCCGAAAAAGAACGGCGCCCAGCAACCAGCAGCAAGAAGCAGAAGAAAGGCCAACCCGGACTTGTGGATCAAATGCCGGCAGGCGCCTACGTATCCATCGGTGGCCCGGCCAAACACCCGATTGAACCAGCGGAAGAAGGCGCCCAGGGGTCCGCGGGACTCCTTCTTGGGACGCAACAGCATGGCCGCGAGTGCCGGGCTGAGGGTCAACGCGTTGAAGGCCGACAACGCTACGGAAACCGCGATGGTGACGGCAAACTGCTGGTACAGCCTGCCCGTGATGCCGGGGATGAAGGCGGTCGGGATGAAGACGGCGGCCAGGATGAGAGCAATGGCGATCACCGGCCCGGAAACTTCCTCCATCGCTTGCAAGGCCGCATCGTGCGGCGACTTTCCGTTCTCAATATGGTGCTCCACCGCCTCCACCACGACGATCGCATCGTCCACCACCAGGCCGACCGCCAGCACCAGGCCAAAGAGCGAGAGCGTGTTGATGGAAAAGCCCAGCAGGGGAAAGATGATGAAGGTTCCGATCAGCGAAACCGGAACCGCCAGCAAGGGAATGAGCGTGGCTCGCCAGCCCTGCAGAAAAATGAACACCACGAAGGTGACCAGCACCAGGGCTTCGAGGATGGTGTGTTCGATCTCCTTGATTCCCGAGGTGACGGCCAGCGTAGTGTCGAGCGCGACGACATAATCCAATCCCTCGGGGAACCTGGTCTTTGCTTCCTCCATCACTTTGCGGACTGCGGCAGCGGTAGTGACCGCATTGCTTCCCGGGGCCTGGTAGACGGCCATGAGCGCGGCGGGCTTGCCGTTGAAGCGGCCAATCACGCTGTAGTTCTGCGCCCCTAACTCCACCCGGGCAACATCCTTCAAGCGCAGAATGCCTCCGCCGCTGCTTCGCCCGGACGATAATCTCGCCAAACTCTTCCGCGGAGGGCAGCCGCCCCGGCGCGCGAACGGTGTAGGTGAACTGCTGGCCTGGTGGAACAGGCTCGCCTCCGATCTGGCCGGCGGGGTTCACCGTATTCTGCGTCCGCATGGCGTTGATGATTTCCGGGACGGTTACGCCCAGGTTGGCCAGCTTGTCGGGATTGACCCAGCAGCGCATGGCATATTGCCCGGCGCCGAAGATCGACACCGACGCCACGCCCGGCACCCGGGTCAACTCGTCGTTCAGATTGATGAACGCATAGTTGGCGAGAAAAATATTGTCGAAGGCTGCTGTTGGTCGAAGAGAGATCAATCAACATCAACGGCGAGGCCGTGGACTTCTGCACCGTCACGCCATTGTTGAGCACCGCGCTGGGCAGTTGCGCATTGGCTTGCAGCACCCGCATCTGGGAGAGGATCTGGTCGGTATTCGTCACCGTGTCGATGCCGAAGTCGACGGTGAGAGCCATCTGGCCGTTGCTCGCATTCTGCGAGGACATGTAGTTCATCCCATCCACGCCGGCCATCTGCTGCTCGATCGGGGTCGCCACAGACTGGGCGACGGTGTTGGCATCGGCGCCGGTGTAGTTGGCGACGACTTGAATCTGCGGATCGGCGATTTCGGGAAACTGCGCCGTGGGCAGGCGAAGCAGGGCGACCACGCCGCGCAATGACCATCAAGATCGAAATAACGATGGCGACGATGGGCCGGTTGATGAAGAACTTTGACATGTCAGTTGCGCTCCGCGGGAGCAGCCACAAATGGCTTGGGACTGACGGGTGTGCCTTCCCTGCACCTTCATGAAGCCCTGAACGATGACCTTGTCGCCTGGCTTCAATCCGTCGGTAATGATCCAGTCGGTGCCCACCCGATCGCCCACTTTTACCATGCGGAAGGTGGCCTTGTTGTCCGGGTCGACCACGGCAACCTGGTACATCGATTGCACCTCGATGACGGCTGCCTGCGGCACCAGCAGCGCGCCCTCGTTCATGCCCGTCTGGAATCGGACGCGGCCGAATCCGCCGGGACGAAGGATCGCGTCCGCATTGGGAAACTCGGCGACCAGCTGGATGGTTCCCGTCTGGCTCGCCACTTCCCGATTCACCAGGACAATCCGGCCCTTGTGCGGGTAAGTCGTCGCCGTTTGCCTGGATAAACTCCAGGATCGGGACTGGCCACCCGCTTTCCACTGATCAACCGGTAAAACGTCTGCGCCTCGGCTGAGATATTGACTCTCACTGATGTTGAAGTAGGCCCAGATGGGATTGACCTGGGAGACCGTGGTCATGGTGGTGCTGGTTCCCACAAGGTTGCCGATCTGGGCGGTCGAGAGCCCGGCGATGCCATCGATCGGTGAGTAAACCTTGGTCCAGCGACAGGTTCAACTGCTGCCTGGGCCAGTTGCGCTTTGGCCGCGTCCAGTTGGGCCTGGTTCGCTGCCTGGGTCGCGAGATCGGTATCCAGTTGCTTTTGCGGAATAGCGCTCTGTGCGGCGAGCGGCTTGTCGCGCGCAACATTGGTGTCCGCGTTGGACAGATTCGCCACCGCCACGGCCACCTGCGCCTTGGCTTGCTCAACCGCCACCTCGAAAGCGTGGGGATCTATTTCGTAGAGAAGTTGTCCCTTTTTTACGAAAAAGCCGTCGCGATAATTCTGCGTGCAGCAGGTAGCCCTGAACTCTAGGCGTGATCTGGGCGTTGTAGCGTCCGTTTAGCTGCGCCACCCACTCCTGTAGACGGGAACATTCCGCTGGACAACTTCCGTGACCTCGACCTCTGGAGGTCCTGGTTCCGGAGCCTCCTCCTTGGCCTTGCATCCAGATAGGAACGTGATTAGAAGCAGCGCTCCCAAAATGCCTTTGTAGCGTTGGTAGGATTCGGGCTTAGGTCCAGATCGCATTGCCACTCCTGGTTCGGACTTCCGGTTCGGACGAACGCCATCAAGAAGTCTCGCTGCATGGGCCCAACCTCGTTAAGTCGCTATTCTGCCCATGGCTAGGAGCATCGGCGGGGCATTGCCCCCAGAAGCGAATCCGCTTCTATCCTGACCGTGAGAGTGGCCTCGACCCCAGGTTTAGGAGTCGCAAATTGCTTGTCGTGGATACCCATGGACTTTAGCACATGCCGCTGCCCCGTTCCATCACCGGCCAAAGCGTGGGGTGCCCACGTTCGACCCAGCGTACCTGGTATTTTCGCGTCGCCAGGGCAGAGTTTGTTGCAAGGGAGTTGGGGTTTGCATCTAGGCAGTGAGTGGTGGACCCAGGAACTCCACTCCCCACGGCACGCCAAAAGCATCGAGAGCAGCCTTATCAGAGTGTGCCGATGCCAGAACTTCAGCCAACCCCAGGAAAAAATGTTCTGCATCCATCCCCGGCAGAATCATAACCATCTGCCGTGAAGGGTGATCCGATACATTAAGGAAGGCGTGAGCAGTGCCGCCCGGAACGCAAATGACCTCCCCGGCCTCGGCGCGGAAGCGATGGCCATCAACCTCAAACAGATAGGCGCCTTCCATGACACGGAAGACTTCGGCCTCGTGATGACGATGCAGTGGGGGTCCGAAGCCGGCGGCGTTTATCGTCTCGATTACGGTCATCGCCCCGTTGAGAACTTCCGGGGGAAGACGAACGGTAAGGTCAAGACCCAGGGCTGGGATCTTAACAGTTTTGGCGTTATCCGGTGTGGCTCGGAACGGCTGGGCTGGCATGGAGTTCAATTCTATCTGTGAACCGTTCAAGCTCAACTTTCGTGCCACTCTAAGGACCGTAAGGGCTCGGAGTATTGCGAACCGGGGGCTTGTAATCGACCAGCTCATCCACTGGCCTTTTACCGGCCCATGCGATGCCACGAAGCAACATGCGCTTGAATTTGCGGGTTGGCGAAATTGGCGTAGGTATGCCCCTGCATCCAGACGAACGCCCGCGCGGGCTGGCCGCCAGGAAGCGTGTGTTCATAGGTCCAGATCTGCGGCACGACCTCGCCCTTGTGCTTGCCGGCGCTGGGAGTTCCCGGGATCACGGCGGTTGCCAGCACATGGATCGGGGGATCCTTCGCCCATGTCATGGAGTAGAACGCTTCATCGAAGATCGTGATGTCCGACATGCCCGCCATGATGGGGCTTGATTTGTCCACGATGGTGTAGGGAATGTCCGCACCCAGCGTGTAATTCACCTCGCCATGCTTCTTTCGCGCCGCCCACCAGGGTTGCGAAATACGCAGGATCCGGCCCGCACAGAGAATCGTGGAGACTGACGATACCACCGCCGCGTTTGACGAACGCTTCGAGCGCGCTCTTCTCGCTATCGCTCATGTAGCCGTCGTCTCCCTTATAGATCACCAGCACGTCAACGCCCTCAAGTTCGGCAGCGCTGGGGTGATGCAAAGAGCCGTCGACGATGGCCCCGTGCTCGGTGAGGATCTTGCTCCAGTCAGCGAGAAACTGTGGATAGTCGTGCTGGCCTGGCCGTGGGTCTTCAGCCCCGCCTGGAGGTATACATGCATCCCGTTGGGGTTCTGGCCCGGATGGCCGGGGTGCGCCTTGCTGAGCGGGTGCATTTCCCGCTTGAGCGGGCTGCGCTGACAATGGCAAGAACGACAAGCATAACGTGGCGCCCAGAACCGCGGAAAGATAACGCAATATTCTGTTTCATAACCATCCTTGAAGCAACCCGGATTTCTACGCTGATCCGTTTGTCACTATCTCGATCCCACATGATCGTGCTCCATTATAGTCCTCAAATGCGGACCAACGGTGCGCGTCAGATCGATCTCTACGCTGAATGTCCAACCGGAACTCACGGGGTGAGATCTGTGCTCCGTCAAAGTTCCCGTGCCGTAGTATCGCTTTACAATACTAACGCATAACGATACCATACGTCCATGATCGCCAGCTTCGGAGACGCAGATACCAAGATGCTTTGGGAGACTGGCAGAAGCCGCAGAATTCCCGCCAATCTTCGACGTGTCGCTTTGCGGAAATTGATGATCCTTAACGCCGCTTTAGAGCTGGAGAACTTGCGCGTTCCCCCGAACAACAGGTTGGAAGAATTGACGAAGGACAGGAAGGGTCAACACTCGATTCGCGTCAACGATCAATATCGAATCTGCTTTGTATGGAATGGCCGGCAACGCATACCTGGTGGAAGTCGTGACTACCACTGAAACTCCGAGGAATCGTCATGTCTCACGCAGCACCGCAGATCAAGTCAGCTCTTGCTATTCATCCAGGAGAGATTTTGCTGAAGGAATTTCTGGAGCCGATGGGGCTTACACGATATCGCCTCGCGAAGGATATCCATGTCACGCTTCCGCGGATCAATGACATCGTACACGGCAAGCGATCCATCAGCGCAGATACTGCCCTCCGTCTCGGCACCTATTTCGGTCTTCCCGCGCAATTCTGGATGAATTTGCAAGCGGATTACGATCTGCGCTTGGCCCGCACCAACAAGGAGCTGAAGAAGATCAAGCCGCGGCCGGCTGCCTGAGCTTGGCTGGAACCGCGAACTCAATTCCGGGTAAGCATGTCACCTTACGCCGGCCACGGCTAGTATCAAGCACCAACTTCTCTTCGAGATCGCATAGTAAGGCTGGTTGGAAAGAGTCGTATTGAACGCCGGATAGAGCCACGCCGCATCGGCTCCGCGCTGAAGCACAAAGTAGTACTGCAACGGGAAGACGGAATTTGTGTAATCCCCGGGAATGGCAGCACTGTAACCATCGTGGCCGCGTTGCATTTCCACGGACAACCAGCGCTCTGCCTGGTTGACGTGACGGTAGTAAAGATGGACGGCACTGGGCGCATCGTGAGCAGTCACGCCGGGAACAAGCAACGACAATGAGAGCGGCTGCCCGGGATGAAAGCTCGCGGGCGGCGTGTGGACGCAATGGACCGAAGGCCGGTTCGGTCTGCCCGTGGCGGCTTGAATCGCCTGCTCGACGTTTTGCACGGACCCGGCCGAAGCGGGCGGAGTTTGCAGCTTGCTCTGCATGGCCGCGATATCCTTATCGATGCCCGGGAGCCGGTCGCTCCAGTTCCCGCGCCGCATCGGGAATGCTGCCGTAAGTGATGTCCGGACGGTAGACGCTATTGGCGCGAGCCGCCATGGTTGCCCATGCCTCGCGCGCTTTTGTGTATTGGGCAAGCGCAAGTTTGCCTGCCTCCGCATTGCCTGTCCGCTGGTAGATCTCAAACAAAACCCCGCTGCGCAGCTTGGCCGCAAAGAAACTGCCCAATCCATTCTGGATCAGAACGTCCTCTTCCATCCGCCGAAACTCAGGCGAGGTGTGTGACGTTGCCTGCAGGCGCGCGCTGGCCAGAGCCTGAGCGGATGCCGCCGTGTAGTCCTCTAACCATTGGGCGACTTCGATCGGCGAATACTTCGGGATTGGCCCGCCCGGCAAGCAAGTCCCCGGCATGGTCGACGATGGTAGAAAAGAGCTGCGGATCGAGCGGGCTCACCGTTCCAAAACACTTGGGAGTAGGCGTATCGCTGTAGGGCGAACGCTCGCTCCCCAGGACGATGGGCATGTTGTCGTAAATCTCGGGCCAGAAAGCATGATTCGAAGCCGAAGGAAGATGAGCCGACGTCACCAACGGCAGAACACGGCTGGCATTGGCCAAAGCGCGTTTCGACCGAGGGCGCGCCCGGCCCAAAACTGCTCTTCAGGTATCGGCGCCAGCTCTCCGGATCGGCGTCTGGGTTGTAGAGGCACCGTCCCCAGACACGATAGAAGTATTCGAATTTCTCCCAGTCGCCCGCCGTTCGGGTTGAGGGATGCGTCCGCGTAAGCACAACGGCCGCCCGGCAGCCCGGAACCTTCGCGGCCCTTGAAGGTGAGCGGCTCGCATATGTCCAGCCCGGCCGCTCCGCAGAAGTGGAAGTGCGGCCGAAAGCCGCGGCCATCTCCGGATCGCCAGAGAGCAGATGCCGCTGCGTTCCCGGCCATAGGCGAAAGAGCAATTGATAGCGGCTGCCCTGCTGAAAGAAGTCAGCATAGCCATAGCGCGTGAATCGGCGGGCCCCATTGCTGACGCTGAAGACGCCCGTCTCCATGCGGTCGGGTTCGCGGTATCTCCAGTTCACGAATATCCGCCTGGTTATAGCCAAGGCTCTGGTGTTCCGCGGAGTACTTGGCTCCCAGCTTGACCGGCATGCCTGTATCCGTCGCCATGTCGATCATGGTCTGATTGACTCCCTTGGCATGCATGTCGATCTCGATCTTGCGGCCACAGCCCGAGATCGCTTCAAACAGCGTCTTCCAGAACGGATAGCTTCCTTCGGGGATTCCGCTCTCCCCGTGCACGCGAAGCGTGAGCCCTTGAATTTGCGGGCATTCCTTCAGAAGGATGGCCAACGCATCACGGCAATACGCCGCATGCGTCTGGGGTGTAAGCCCTTCGATCCGGTGATGTGCGTGCGGGCTATCGGTCCACTCGTAAGCGTGGGTCCACAATTCCCAACTGGAATTGCAGTCCCCGCGCACCCGTCTCGGCGGCAATAAAACGCAACATCTGAAGATTCTTTTCCCGTTCTTCCGCGGTAAACGGGGCAAGGTTTTGTTCTCCCGCCTCATTGCCAAGCCGAACCACCCGCACATCGTATCCAGGGACCTCGACGAGATACGGGTAAGGGAAGTGGAAGTAGTCGCCGGTGACGCCGCGAGGGAAATCGTAGCCGAATCCGAAGGTGAAGTTGAAGCGATTGAACCGGCTGGCCGCGAGCACATCCAGATAGCCTCGCCAAAAATCCTTGTCGTAATACCAAGGCTTATCTTCGATCTCGCTGCAGAACGCGCGGGCAATACTTCGGACTTCATTCGCGGGCTCTTCCTCGATCGTCCCGGTCAGATGCAATGCGGCTGTCGGGATCGGGATTGAATTGAACCCGCTCCGCCAACTCCAGCAGCCCGTAGATGAATCCTCTGGGGCCGCTCGCAGAGACCCAGGTGGCCGGCGCTTCTGCCAGATGTCCGGGAGTCAAGCGGAGACTCTCCGGGTTTGCTGAGGCGCTGCGCCCGCTTGCGGGAAACTTCCGCGCCAGGCTTGAGCCGGCGCCGGCCACTGCGACGGAAAAGGCGGAGCCTTTGGCTTGCTCCGGAGACGGGACGATTTCGCAGATCACGCCTTTGGCGAGCAGCGCATTCCGAAGTTGGCCCGCAGCCCACTTCACCGGATCGCTGGAGGCGATTGGATCGTTGGCATCGACGATGACAGAAATCCGGCGGCTTGGACCGGCAAGGGCACATGGCGTGAGACGAAAGGCCGTCATCGCGCCGGTGAGCTTCAGGAAGTCCCGCCGCTGCATTCGGGAGAAACGATCCGTCGCCATGGTCTCGCGTTCTCCTTGGTGCCGTCAGTTGAAGTGTACAAGCCTGCCGGTGCCCGCATCCCCCCGGGATTTCCCATAAGGCTTGGTGGGGGCAACAAACTTCATTGGTCTTTAGCACGGCAGGAATCACCACGAAAAGACGGGTGCCCCATCCTTTGCGGTTTTTGCAAAGGGTAGGATACACAACGGTCGGTATCGAGATTCGTGGTACCCACCCTTCGCAAACAGCGCGAAGGACCCCGGATTTCCCACTGCGCGGCCCCAGCCATGGCAGCGTGTGCGGCTTTCTCTAAGGAAAGCCGCATGAGGTTCGTTGACCCCACCAAGCCTTACAGGAAATCCGGGGAAGTGGAGGGATCTGCAGTTCGCTCAACCCACCAAACCAACAGAAAATTCGGGCGCTGTGCTTTCGACCGTGCCCCAACACAACATCGTAGCTACGAGCCTAGCCCCTCGCGAGAAGTCCGGGTGAGCTGGGACGCAAGTTCTCCTGTGCCTCGATTGCCGCCAGCGCTGCCAGTTTGACGACATCCGATACGGAGGAATCCCGTTGAAAGACATGAACCGGTCGCGAAAGACCCATCAGGATGGGTCCGATTAACTGCGCTCCGCCGATCGAGCCGAGTAGCTTGTAGGCAATGTTCCCGGCATCCAAACTGGGGAAGACGAGAACGTTTGCTCCCCCGCGCAGCGGACTGAAGGGGTACGTCTCTTCCATCCGCTGCGGCAGCACGGCTGTATCCGCCTGCATTTCGCCGTCGACCAGAAGTTCCGGGCACCTCTCGCGGATCATCTCGACAGCCAGACGGACGCGGTCGGAGGACTCATGCCGGCTGCTGCCAAAGTTGGAGAACGACAGGAGCGCAACCCGAGGCTCAACATCGAAACGGCGGGCGGTGTTTGCTGCACAGATGGCAATTTCCGCTAGATCTTCGGCAGAGGGTTGAATGTTCACTGTGCAATCGGCCAGGAAGTAGAGTTTGCCACGAGGCGTGATGGCTATATACAGGCCGGATGCTCTGCGCACGTCCGGCCGAAGAGGAATTACTTGCAACAACGGCCGGATCGTATCAGGGTAGTGCGTCGTTAAACCGGTAACCAGGGCGTCTGCGTCCCCGAGCTGCACCATCAAAGCGCCCAGAATATTGCGGCTGCGAACGAGCTCAACCGCTTCCGTGCGCGTGACCCCCTTCCGCTGCCGCAGGCGAAAGAGTTCATCGATATAAAACGGCAGCCGGGGATTGGTTTCAGCATCAACAATCTCCAATGCCTTTAGATCAAGGTGAAGCGCGGTTGCGCGCGCTTGAATCTCTTGCGCGTTTCCGAGAAGCACCGGCCTGGCGATCTTCTCATCAGCCAGGACGCGGCATGCACGCAGAACCGTCGGATTCTCTGCCTCCGGAAACACAACCCGGCAGGGTCGCGCACGCGCCTTTTGAATGAGTATCCTGGTTACGCCGGGATCGACGCTCAGACGCTTCTCCAGGCTGTGAAGATACTCGTCCGGGTCAACGTTTACCCGGGCCACCCCGGAGTGCATGGCGGCGGCAACCACGGCTGCTGCTACGTGAACGACAACCCGGGGATCAAATGGCTTTGGAATGATGTAGTGCGGGCCAAAGCTGAGGTCATCCACCCCATAGATTCTGCATACGGATTCGGGAACGTCCTGCTTTGCCAGAGTCGCAAGGGTACGGGTCGCCGCCAGCATCATCTCCCCGTTGATTCCGGTTGCACGTGCGTCGAGCGCCCCACGGAAGATTCCCGGGAAGCCGAGGACGTTGTTGACCTGATTAGGGAAGTCCGATCTGCCGGTGGCAACAATGGCATCGGGCCTGGCCGCAACCGCCGCGGAATACGAAATCTCAGGATCGGGGTTTGACAAGGCAAAGACGAGGGGATTCGACGCCATGCGACGCAGCATCTCCACAGTTACACAATTAGGACCCGACAGGCCGATGAAAACATCGGCATCCACCAGGGCCTCGGACAGCGTACGGAGGTGCGTCTGGCGCAGGAACCGCGCTTTGTAAGGATTGAGCCCCTCCTGGCGCCCTTCGTAGAGAACCCCTTTGGAGTCACACATCAGGATGTTTTCGCGAAGTGCGCCGAGGAGAATAAAGTGCTCCGCGCAGGCAATGGCGCTCGCCCCAGCCCCATTGATGACAATTCGGACGTGGCCGATCTCTTTGCCAGCAACATCCAGTCCATTGAGCAATGCCGCGCCGCAAATAATCGCTGTGCCGTGCTGATCATCGTGGAAGACAGGTATCTTCAGAGTCCGGCGCAGTTCCTCCTCGATAATGAAGCACTCGGGTGCCTTGATGTCCTCCAGGTTGATTCCGCCAAACGTAGGCTCCAGCATCTGGCAAGCGCGGATGACATCGTGGGGCTCGTTAGCCGCCAACTCAAGATCAAAGACGTCGATGTCCGCGAAACGTTTGAAGAGGACCGCCTTCCCCTCCATCACCGGCTTGCCCGCGGCCGGACCAATGTTCCCCAAGCCTAGAACAGCGGTCCCGTTCGAAACCACAGCTACCAGATTCGACTTGGATGTGTACTTGTAGACGAGGTCTGGTTCGCGGTGGATTGCCAGGCAAGGCGCTGCGACTCCAGGAGTGTAGGCCAGGCTTAGATCCCGTTGCGTCAGGCAGGGCTTGGTCGCAACGATCGCCAGCTTCCCTGGTGGGTTGGATGAGTGATAATCGAACGCATCTTCATCGCGGACCATTGCCATAAAGGGCTCCCCCCAGCTAAGGATCGTGTTCCTCATCTAAAGAAACCCGAAGGAACGCGCCGGTCAATCCTATAGCCTGCATAATTTCCCCGGCAAGAAATTGTCGATCGGATGCCGGATCTGGTTAATTGCTGAACGGCGCTAAGCGGTTGACGGGCGCTTCACGCAATCGATTAGAATGCTGGCAGGTCAAATCAAACTTTGCTACACACCGGCCGTCACTTTCTCCAAATTCCCGGACCCACGAATGTCCCCGATCGAATCCTGCGGGCGATGCATCGTGCGGTCATCGATCATCGCAGCGCGGAGTTTTCGCAGTTAGGCTCCGAGGTTCTGGAAAATCTGCGCCCCGTCTTTCAAACCGCGGGTCCGGTGGTGATCTATCCTGCCTCGGGTACGGGGGCATGGGAAGCAGCGATCGTCAATACCCTTTCTCCGGGTGACCGTGTGCTGATGTTTGAGACGGGGCATTTTTCGCAACTCTGGCGGCAGCTCGCGGAGCGCTTCGGACTTCAGGTGGACTATGTGCCGGGCAACTGGCGGAGGGGCGCTGCCGCGGCGGAAGTAGCTTCCCGGCTGGGCGCTGACGATCGCCATACCTACAAAGCAGTCATGGTGGTCCACAACGAGACCTCAACCGGAGTGACCAGTGGGATCGCAGACATACGGCGGGAGATGAATCGGTCCGGCCATCCGGCGTTGCTGATGGTGGATACGATCTCCTCTCTGGGCTCCATCGATTATCGTCACGACGAATGGGGAGTGGATGTGACCGTCGCCGGTTCGCAGAAGGGCCTCATGCTGCCGCCCGGCTTGAGTTTCAACGCGATCTCTGAAAAGGCGCTCGCCGCCAACAAGAGCGCACAAGTTGCCGCGTTCCTATTGGGACTGGCAGGAGATGCTGGGACCCAATCGCAACGGCTATTTTCCCTTCACGCCCGCAACCACGCTGCTTTACGGCTTGCGGGAGGCGCTGGCGATGCTGCAGGAGGAAGGGCCTGCCGCAATGTATTTCGCCGCCATGACGCGTCACGCGGAAGCGACGCGCACCGCGGTGCGAACCTGGGGCCTGGAAATTGTCTGCGAAGATCCTCGCGAGTACTCAAGCTCGCTCACCGCTGTGTTCATGCCTCAAGGCCATGATGCGGATCGGTTGCGGAGCATCATCCTCGAGAACTTTGACATGTCTCTGGGAGCCGGCCTCTCCAAGCTCGCCGGCAAAGTCTTTCGCATCGGGCATCTTGGCAGCTTCAACGATCTGATGCTGGCGGGAACGCTCAGCGGAGTCGAGATGGGCCTTCGCCTGGCCGGCGTGCCTCACCAGGCGGGCGGGGTTACGGCGGCGCTTCAATCCCTTGCCCCTCGAAACGAAGCCGCGGCGTCAGCCAGGCCGCTAGGCGACATCACATGCAAACACTCACGCCCCTTCCGCTGAGTTCCCACGCGAAACCTGTCGACACATTTCCCCAAGCCGCTGAGCTGGAAAAAGAGCTAAAGCGGGAGCATCAAGGGAGAAGTCCGTTTCGATCGCGGAAGCCGCGCCATGTACTCCACCGACGGATCGAATTACCGCCAGATTCCCATCGGGCTGGTGGTTCCCCGCGATGCCGACGATGTGGTGGCTGCCATGGCGGCCTGCCGCAAATACGGCGCTCCGGTTTTGGCGCGCGGAGCGGGCACAAGCCTGGCGGGACAGTGCTGCAATGTCGCCGTGGTGCTCGATTTCACCAAGTACATGAATCGGATCCTCGAGCTCGACCCGGAGCAAAGATTCGCCCGGGTGCAGCCCGGAGTTGTTCTCGACACGCTCCGCAATCAGGCTGAGGTCCACAAGCTGACCTTCGCGCCCGACCCTTCGACGCACAACCGCTGCACGATTGGCGGCATGATCGGAAACAACTCCTGCGGCACGCATTCTTTGTTGGGCGGCAAAACGGTCGACAATGTCGAAGAGCTGCGCATTCTGCTCTACGACGGAACGCAGATGACCGTTGGCCCGACAACGGACGAGCGAATTCGATCGCATCCTTCGAGCAAGGCGGCCGCCGCGCCGAGATCTACACCGCGCTGCGCGCGATCGGCGACCAATATGCGGATCTGATACGGGCACGATTTCCGCAAATTCCCCGGCGTGTCTCTGGCTACAACCTCGATGAGCTGCTGCCGGAGCGATTCAATGTGGCTCGCGCGCTGGTCGGGACAGAAGGCACCTGCGTGACGGTGCTCGAAGCCAAGGTAAAGCTGATCCCCAGCCCGCAGCATCGGGCGCTGGTCGGAATTGGGTATCAGGATGCTTTTGTCGCGGCCGACCATGTTCCTGAGATCCTGAGCTTTCAGCCGATCGGCTTTGAAGGTTTCGAGGGAAGCATCGTAGATGGACTGCGGCGCAAGGGCGCTCCCAAACTCGATCTGCTGCCCGAGGGGCGCGGCATCGTGCTGGTTGAATTTGGTTCCGACGATCCGGAGCATGCGCGAGCTCTGGCTCAACAACTGATGGATCGTCTGAAGCAAGTGCCCGATCCGCCGAATACCCGGCTCTACACGCCGGCTGAGGCGCGCGATGTCTGGTATCTGCGGGAATCCGGGCCCAGGGCAGCGGCGTTTGCGCCAGGAGCGGCGCCGCAATGGGAAGGGTGGGATGATGCGGCGGTTGCGCCGGAGAAGCTGGGCGGCTATTTGCGCGATATTCGCGCGCTGATGGACGAGTATGGCTACGAAGGCGCCTTCTACGGGCACTTCGGGCATGGCTGCATCCACATGCGCGTCAGCTTTGACTTGCAGAGCGAAGCCGGGCATCCGCAAGTATGGCGAGTTTGTCGAACGGGCAGCCGACCTGGTCGTCAGCTATGGAGGTTCGCTCTCCGGCGAGCACGGCGACGGGCAATCGCGCGGCGCTTTGCTGCCCAAGATGTTCGGTCCTGAACTGATGAACGCCTTCCGCCAATTCAAGGCGGTCTGGGATCCGCAGAACAAACTGAATCCTCATAAGGTAGTGGATGCCTATTTGCCCACGGAGAATCTGCGGCTGGGTGCGGACTACAAACCGCTGCAGCCGAAGACGCATTTCAAGTTTGTTGAGGATGGCGGCTCCTTCGCCAATGCCGCCGCGCGATGCATCGGGCTCGGAGCCTGCCGCAAGCTGGACAGCGGTTCGATGTGCCCCAGCTACATGGTGACGCTGGAAGAGGAGCACAGCACGCGGGACGCGCACACATGCTCTTCGAGTTGCTGCAGGGCGAGGTGGTCGACGGCGGCTGGAAGAATGAGCAGGTCAAGCAGGCGCTCGACTTATGCCTCGCATGCAAGGCGTGCAAGTCGGAGTGCCCGGCGAACGTTGATCTCGCCACCTATAAAGCTGAGTTCTTGTCGCATTATTACGAAGGGAAAGCGACGCCCGCTGCATGCCTACGCGTTCGGCATGATCGACCGCTGGGCGGAGCTGGGGTCGTTCGCTCCGCGCATCGCCAACTTCCTGAGCAATGCCCCGAGGTCGAAGCGCTGATTGCAGAAAGCCCTGGATCTTGCGCCCCAGCGGCAGATGCCGCGGCTCGCTCACGTCAGCTTTCAGCAGTGGGCACGCAAGCATCGGGTTGCCGCATGCGAAGAAGCAGCTGGCAGACGCTGGTGTGGTCCTTTGGGCGGATACCTTCAATAACTACTTCAAGCCGGAGACGAGCCAGGCCGCATTCGAAGTACTTACGCATGCGGGTTTCAGCGTAAAGGTCCCGCAGGATCATCTCTGCTGCGGGCGGCCTTTGTACGACTTTGGCATGCTCGATAAAGCCAAGCAATACCTGCGGCGCATCATGCAGGTGCTTGCGCCGGAGATCGACGCCGGCTTGCCCATCGTGGTTCTGGAGCCAAGCTGCGCTTCTGTCTTTCGCGACGAATTGCGAAACCTGTTTCCTGAGGATGCGCGCGCAGACCGCCTGCGGCGTCAAACCTTCCTGCTCAGCGAATTTCTGCAACATCATGCTCCCGGCTATCAGCCTCCGCAACTCTCACAAAAGGTGCTCCTTCATGGACATTGCCATCACAAAGCAATCATGAAGATGACCGACGAAGAGGCGTTGCTGCGCAAGATGGGTTCGGACTTGAAGGCCGTCGACGCCGGATGCTGTGGAATGGCAGGGCCCTTTGGCTTTGAGAAAGAAAAATATGCGGTGTCGCAGGCGATCGGAGAACGAGTGCTCTTGCCGGCGGTGCGGCAGACGGAGCCGGATACGCTGATCGTCTCCGATGGCTTCAGTTGCCGCGAGCAGATCTTTCAAGCCACCGGGCGCCAGGCGATCCACCTGGCTGAGGTCTTGCAGCGTGCGCTGCATCAACAGCGTTCCTCATTGATGAAGCGCATGAAACATGTTGACGCTGGAAAGCACTTCAATCGGGACGAGATGAATGAGCGATAGATTCTTTCTCGATACGAATATCTTCGCATATTCGTTCGATCGAAGTGCGGTGGCCAAGTCCCGGCGGGCGGCCCAGCTGATACGGACGGCACTCAAGACCCAGAAGGGCATTACCAGCTATCAGGTCGTTCAGGAGTTCTTTAACGTTGCTTTTCGGCGCTTTACACAACCGATGAAGGTGGACGAGGCAGAACAATATCTCGGCACCATTTTTCGTCCACTACTCGGCATTCATTCTTCTCAGGTACTTTATCTGGAAGCCTTGCGTCTGCAGTCGCGGCGCCGTTTGTCGTGGTATGACTCCCTGATCGTTGCCGCCGCCATCCAGGCACAATGCGAACTTCTGATTACCGAAGACCTTCAACATGGCCAGGAGTTCGGAGATCTTCGGATAGAGAATCCCTTTCTATAGCTGGTGCCCTGACCCAACAAATACTTCAGCCACCAGCGCGCGGCGTCTACGTTATAGTGGCTGCACGGAATCGAGGTCCCCCCAAACGCTCGTGGAGGAAGAGGACGGAATGCAACCAATCGCGAAGTTGGCGTGTCTAGTACTTCTATGCAACCTCGTCGCGGGCATCGCCCCGTCCGCACAGGCGCAGGCCAGGCCGCAGGACGCCATTATAGCCAGCCGCAACGCCACTGAAACAGAACTGGAGTCCGTCGCCGTCATCGAACGCAAGGTCATGGTGCCCATGCGCGACGGCAAGCGCATGCAGGCTGACATCTACCGGCCCAAAGACCAGTCGAAGAAATATCCCATTATCTTCGTCCGCACCCCGTACAACTTCAACTACTGGGACATATCGCTGGGCGCGCCCCGCGATATGTCTGCCGAACTGAAAGCGGTCAAGCGCGGCTACGCTTACGTCGAGATGAACGAGCGCGGCCGCTACTTCTCCGAAGGCGACTACGACATTCTCGGCACGCCCCTCACTGACTCTGACGATGCGCTCGACTGGATGGGCGCGCTGCCCTGGTCCGCGGACAAGGTCGGCCTCATCGGTTGCTCGTCCACGGCGGAGTGGCAGTTAGCTGTGGCCTCGCGCGGCAACAAGGCCCTTGCTACGTTCATTCCGGAGAGCTTTGGCGCAGGCGTAGGCCGCGTCGGCCCATACTACGAGCAAGGCAACTGGTTCCGCGGCGGCGCTGTGCAAATGCTTTTCACCACCTGGCTCTACGACTACGGCCTTCAGACCAACGATGGCCGCCCCAACTTTCCGCCGGGCATGTCGCAGCAGGCCCTGGTCACAGCCGCCAGGTCTTACGATCTCTCCGCGCACCCGCCCACCGTTGACTGGTCCAAGGCTCTCCAGCACCTGCCGGAGAAGGACATCCTCGCCGCTGTTGGCAGCCCGCACGGAATCTTCGCCGACACCACGCCCTCCGGCAAGCCCGGCATGATCACGCGCACCCCCAACGATCCTTCCTGGTACCAGGGCGGCCTCTGGAACGACAGCATGCGCATCGACATTCCCGGCCTTTGGCTCATGACCTGGTATGACGTCAGCGTCGCCCCCAACCTTGCCGCATACAATTACGTGCGCAAAACCGCCAGCCCCGCTGTCGCCGGCCAGCAGTACGCCATCATCGCGCCCGTCGCGCACTGCGGCTACAAGCGCGCCGCGGAACACACTATCGTAGGCGAGCGTGACATGGGCGACGCACGCCTCGACTATGACGCCCTCACCTACGGCTGGTTTGACCACTTCCTCAAGGGGGAAGACAACGGCCAGCTCGCCAAGACCCCGAAGGTCCGCTATTACACCATGGGGAGCAACAAGTGGCAGTCGTCCGCCACCTGGCCTCCAGAAGGCGCAAAGCCAGTTACGTATTATCTGGCCAGCGCGCGGCCACGCCAATTCTCTCAACGGAGATGGCGCTCTGCTTCCCTCGCCGGAGCAGAAGGATAACTCCGACAAATTTGTCTACGATCCCATGAACCCCGTCCCCACCCACGGCGGAGGCTTCTGCTGCATGGGAGCCGATTACAAGCCCGGCGCAGTCGACCAGCGCGGCTTGGAAACGCGTAGCGACGTCCTCGTTTACAGCACCGGCCCGCTCAAGGACGGCATCGAGGTCAGCGGCCCCGTTGATGTCACGCTTTACGTGTCGAGCGACGCCAAGGACACCGACTTTACCGTCAAGCTCATCGAAGTGCTGCCCGACGGCACCGCGTACAACATCGACGAGAATATCCAGCGTGTCCGCTATCGCGAGGGGTATGACAAGCCGCCCGTGTGGATGGAGAAGGATAAGGTCTACAAAGTCACGCTGCAGCCAATGGAAACCAGCAACTACTTCGCCCCCGGACACCAGTTGCGGATAGAAGTCAGCAGCAGCAATTTCCCACGTTTCGACCGCAACCTTAACACCGGCGGCGACAACTACAGCGAATCACAAGGCAAAGTCGCCCACAACGAAGTCCACCATTCAGCCCAATATCCCTCCAGCATTACCCTGAGCGTCATAAAAAAGTAAGGCTTAAGAAATCCGAACAGCCTCGGCGGCAACGACTCAAAGCAATTGAGAGCGGAGCTTGATGTCAAACCGCGGAAAGTGCAACAAATCCGTCGTTTTGTCGTGCTAACTACCGTGCCCAACAAAACGGCGTAGCCATTCTCCTCAACGCTGGTGAGAAACGCCGGTTAGGCGTTTCGTTCGAGGTGGTCAAAACGACGCCACTTATAGATCGCAACGGAGACGATCCAGCTCAGGGCAAAGAGTCCGATGATGAAGTAGCCGAGCACACCAAAGTTGTTGTTGAGTTTGCTAACCAGATCCCATACAGCTCCCTTCAAGTGGAACTGCACGGCCAATAGTCCGAGGGCCTCTAGCCCGCCAACTGCGAAGGCAACCACGACCGAGATTAAGGTGATGGTGATGTTGTAGTAGAGCTTGCGAATGGGTTTAACGAAGGCCCAACCGTAGGCGCCCAGCATCAGAATATTGTCTGTCGTGTCGATCAACGACATGCCGGCGGCAAACAGGGCAGGGAACACCAGGATCGACCACAAAGATAAGCCTTTGGCAGCTTCGGCGGCGGAAATGCCCAGCACCCCGATCTCCGTAGCGGTATCGAAGCCAAGACCAAACAGGATGCCGAGCGGATACATGTGCCAGCTGCTCCGGATCATCCGGAAAACCGGGCGGAAGAGCCGGGCAAGAAAACCACGATTGCCCAGCAGCAGGTCAAAATCCTCTTCCACATAAGGCTCTCCCCGTCGAAGCCGCGCGAATGCGCGGCATATCGACAGCAGAACGATCAAATTGACAATCGCAATGCCAAACAGGAAGAGGGTCGATACCAGCGTGCCGATCACCGCTCCGATGTTTCTGAACGTATCGATCCGGTGCTGCAACGCGAACGCTGTGCCGGCAATGGCAAGGGATCCCAGCACGACGATCGTGGAATGTCCAAGCGAGAACATGAAACCCACCGCAACGGGACGTTTCCCCTCCTGCATCAACTTGCGAGTGACGTTATCGATCGCGGCGATATGGTCTACGTCCACCGCGTGGCGAAGCCCAAAACTGTATGCAAGAAACGCCGTTCCCAGGAGCACCGGAAACCGGTGAAAAGCGAAAAGCGCCCAAAACCATGCCGCCAGATTGAACATCAACAATAAGCCGTACATGCCGATGACCTTGGCCCGGGTATTGCCCGCTTCGTCGCTGAACAAGCTCCGCAGGAAAGTCGCCATCGGGTTCGCATTACGCGTTGCACGTACGGGGGCGGTAGCACGCATTCCAATAGTGTAATACGCAGACCGTCGGATCGGGTTCGCTGTTCAGGCACCCAATTTGGGGCATGGGGTTTGTCCCATCCCGACCGGAGCGTACCCGGATTTCCTGCTACGGGGCACTGACAATTGCGACGGGTGCGGCTTTCTCCAAGGAAAGCCGCATGAAGTTCGCCAACGCAGCCAAGCTCGACAGGAAATCGGGGGTAGCGAAGTGGAGGGACCTGCGGTTCCACTCTATGCCGCGAAGAAACTAGTAACTTATTTCGTTTGCAAGGAGGTCCGCTCCGCACAGATCCGCAGGTCGCGGCAGAATTCGTCGATGCGTTCGCGATCTGTATCCCATGAGCACATGAAGCGCGCGGCGCCTCCAATAAAGGTATAAAACTTCCAGCCCCGTTGACGCATGCGCCTCGAGGATTTCATCGGAGGCGCTGACGAACACCGCGTTCGCTTCAGGCGGCGAGACAATTTGCACGCCCGGAATATCGCGCGAGCTGATCTGCCAAGATAGCGTGCGCAGTCATTGGCATGAGCCGCGTTGCGCAGCCATGCGCCGCTTTCCAGCATGCCCACCCAGGGAGCCGCAAGAAAGCGCATTTTTGAGGCGAGTTGCCCCGCCTGCTTGCACCGGTAGTCGAAGTCTTCAGCGAGTTTCCGATTGAAGAATAGAATTGCTTCGCCTACCGCCATTCCGTTCTTGGTGCCCCCGAAGCAAAGTACGTCGATGCCGCTCTTCCAGGTAAGTTCCGCGGGAGAGCAGCCAAGGCTGGCGCAGGCATTGGCGAAGCGCGCTCCGTCCATGTGCAGCCGCAGCCCGTGTTGCTCGCAAGCAGAGGAGAGAGCGCGCAGTTCCTCGACGGTGTAGACGCGGCCAGTTTCGGTGGATTGACTGATAGTGACGGCGCGAGGCTTGGGGAAGTGAATGTCCTGCCGCTTGGTTGCGATCTCCTGGATGGCTGCCGGCGTGAGTTTTCCGTCGCTGCTTTCGGCGACGAGGAGTTTGGAACCGTTGGAAAAGAACTCCGGGGCGCCGCATTCGTCGGTCTCCACGTGGGCGGATTGACAGCAGATGACGGCGTGATAGGACTGGCAAAGCGAGGCGAGCACCAAGGAGTTCGCTGCGGTGCCATTGAAGGCAAAGAAGACCTCGCACTCGGTCTCAAACATCTCCCGGAAGGCATCGGCTGCGGCTGCGGTCCAGGGGTCGTCTCCGTAGGCGGAGACGTGGCCGCGGTTGGCTGCATCCATGGCGGCCCATGCCTCCGGGCAAATACCAGAATAGTTATCGCTTGCGAATTGCTGCAGAAGATCGGTGCTGTTGATATCGGCCATATTAGATGAATTCTAAGCCCTCGGCTCGCCGGTGGGAGTGGGAGGAAAGCAGGCGATATTCAGATCCTCGGGGGAGTTGTGGCTGCCGGGCTTCGCTTCACCGGTCTCCCTGAGTTGCAGTCCGCGAAGAAGGGTGTCCGTTTCACGATAGGCTTCCTGAACCCACTCAACGATCCTGTCCGGGTCAGGAGAGTATTCAAGTTCGATACTGATTGCGCCGTCGAAGCCAGTATCGCGGATAGCTTCAAGATAGGGAATAAACTCAACCACTCCGCGCCCCGGTGGAAGATCACCATGTTTCTTGCCATCACAATCGGAAATGTGAACATGGGCGATGCGTTCCCGCAAGTTCTTTACCTTGTCGGCGGGTGTGCCTGATAGCGCGAGGTGCGATATGTCGATGTTGGCCTGAACTGCGGGGAGGCCCACGTCGTCCAGAAACCGCTCCATCTCCAGAAGATCCTTGATCAACGAATAGTGAAACGGCTCCAGTTCAATCGCGATTTCGAGTTTGAGCGTGGAGGCAAACTCTCCTAGTTCACGCACTGAGTCGGCCGCCCACTTCCACTGATCCTGGGGTGGGATGACTTCCTGCTGCCAGATATAGTCCCCCAGCACAAGAAGCAGATTCTTTGCTTCAAGTTCATAGCAGAATTCAAGATATTGTTTTGCCCGGTCTACGTGAAACCGCCGCACGGCATAGTTGAAATCGCCGAGGCCAAGGGCGACGCAGGGAATCGAAATCACAGGCAAGCCGTTTTCAAGGCAAGTATCTTTAATCAACCGCCTCTCTCGGATATCGATTTCCAGCGGGTCGGCGAAGATGTCGATGCAGTCGAAGCCAATTTCCCGTGTTCTCCGGATTCCTTCCGCCGTTCCTACGTGGGAACCCAGCCAAGCCGAACTGATCAATCCGAGTTTCATCTTTAGCCCTCTGCGCGCGCTCTGCCAGGTTAGTCACGTTTCAGGTCAGGATTGCGCCATGACGTTGCGGATGTAAGCCAGATTCTTGCGCATGTCCGCCTCTAATTGACTCGAAGGCGCATCAGTCTCCAAGTTCGCATAGCCGGAAAACCGGATATCCCGAATCGCTCGCATGATGGGCGCAAACTGAATATCTCCTTCACCGAGGTAGTGCGGATTATCCTTGAGATGGAACTGGCAAATCCGGTCTTTCCCGAGCCAGCGGATCTCTTTCACCGGATCGAACCCTGCCATGCGTGGAGTTCCCCACGTCGTAATACACCTTTACGCTTGGCGGATTGCGACCGCTCCATGATGCGGACGTTGTCCTCGGCGGAGATAGTGTTCTCAAGGCCCAGGATGACTCCTGCTTTGGTTGCTTCCGGCGCCAGGTCACGCAGCGCATCGCCGACATGTTCCATCTCCTGTTTGGTCTGCAGGGCCCAGGGGCCGAAGAAGGGCAGCAGAAGCACTTTCGTATCCAAGGCCTTGGTCAGTCGAATGGAATCGAGTACCCACTTGGGGCCCAGCGGGTCGCTCTTCAGACCATTGTCATGCAGCTTATCGACGCAGGTTCCGTCGATCGGAATCTTATATTGCTTGGAAAGGCTGAGGTAGCGGGCAATAACTTCCGGATTGTCCGCGGGCATCTTGCCATCCACGAGCTTTCGCCCGAAAGATATCTGCACCCCATCGAATCCGAGCTTGGCCGCCAACGGTAACGCCTCCGGGTTGGCGCCCAGGTTCAGGTTCCAGTCCGTCACACCAATGCGCAGCTTCTCTTCCTGGGCGAAGTCCATTCCAGAGCACAAGCTGGCAGCTACGGCAGAACCGAGAAATTTACGGCGGGTAACTGTGAGCACCGGAAACCTCCAGCCGCGACGTTTCATTCCAGCCGGTGCGCCGCGGTTGCCTGAGTGCAATCGGCCAACTGAATATTTCACGAAAGGCTTCGTCAAGCAAGGTGGACATACTTGGAAGCAATGACGGGCGAAACGGTCTGCCTTGACCAAGCCGGATACGAGCCGCTGCATCTATTGCGCGAGGCTGGCTCCCGCGTTTCCGAGATTCATATCAGGAGTTCGCGCAATCTTGTCTGGCAAGAATCCGTTGCGGACGGCGGGGATGTCGACTATGGGCCCATTGCTGCCCTCTTCAAAGAGAAACGCCTCGAGCCATTGATAGTGGTGGAGCTCGCGTACGCCGACGGCACTACAGTCTCTCGCTCGCTGGAAGAGGATCTACGGCGCAGCCGGGCGTTTGCCGAGCGCACATTCGATCTAAGTGCGTGACTGGCCGGTCCCTACCGCGTGCTCATGAGAGCCGGACGATTGGTGGTTTGTCGCGCAGCATTTGCCTTCTGTGCGATGAGCTCGAAACCCTTGGCACGTGCGCTTTTTTCCGTTTCCTCAAGCCGTTTACGCCCCATGTCACGGTTCCTCTTTTGCATCTGAACCTCACCCAAGGCGAGAGAAGCCTCCAGTTGCAATCGAAAGAGACCCAGGTTGCGAGCCCGGGTCAGCGCATCTTGAGCCGTGGTCTCCGCTCCGCCCAGGTCCTTCCCGGCGGCCATGAAGTAGGCGTGATCAATCATCACAGGGAGTCGAACCGCTACATCCTGGCTCTTTTCCGAAAGCCGGACCGCCTCGGCCATGGCTGAGCGCGCCTCGTCTACCTTTCCTTGTTGAAGAAGGGCTCTGGATACCATGGATTGCGCCAGGCTCTCCTCATCCGTGTAAGCATCTGCGCGAAAAGCTTCGACCGCCGCGCGGCTGAGTTGTTCCGCCTCGACCCCTTTGCCGGAATCGCAATCCAATTCTGCCAGCGCCAGGCGAGTTTCCGCGCCGTCGCTTTTGTTACCAAGTTGCTCTTGCAGGGAGAGGGACTCGCGATAAGCCTGTTGTGCCTCATCTGCTTTCCCTTCTTGCCGAAGCACTCGCCCCATTTGCGTTAGCGTTGAGGCATAGATATTCTTGGCGCCAATCTCGTGCTCAATGACCGATGCCTCCTGGTACATTTTGTAAGCCCCAGGCAGATCTCCCTCTTCTAACAATACGTCTCCAATGGACGACATGGCCTGCGCAGAGGAACCCCGATGTCCTGCTTCGTTTGACAACTCCAACGCCTTCTGAAAGTGGCTAAATGCGTCTTGCAATCTTCCTTGTACGCGCAAGAGGATGCCGGTGTCGCCCATCACCGCCGCCATTCCATTCTTGTCCCCCGCCTCTGGTAGAAGCTGGAATGCCTCGTCGTAGCTGCGTCGCGCGCTGGTGAAGTCTCCTTTCTTGACAGAAATCACACCCAGGTTTATCAGCTCTTTCGCTTGACCCTTCTGATTGCCGACGGCTCGCGCGATGGTCAGTGCCTGACTGTACAACTTCTCAGCCGCAGCGAAATCCCCTTGATTGATGGGAACTTCCGCCATGTCGTGCAGGGCCTGCTCCAGACCGCTGCGGTCTCCAGCGGCTTCATAGATCTGTCTCGATTCTTCGCAGGCACTCTTAGCCTTCTCATTTTCGCCCAGATCCGCTAAAGCCCGGCACTCAGTATCTCGTGCACGAGCCACCAGGAGTTTGGCCCCCTGTTCCCCAGCCTCTTGTGCCGCGAGCTCTGCCATGTCTCGCCTGAGTTTGCTGTCGCCCAGCGAAGCTGCGGCGTCCGCCCTGGCCTGATTGATTTGCGGGTCGTCCTTTGCCTGCACCTCCGAAGCATCCAGGGCGGCCAGGCTCTTCAATGCATCTTTGCCTCGGCCACCAGCAGTTTCGGCGTTGGCCAGTTGCAAGCCGTACTCGAGATTGTCGGGGAAAAAGCTGACTAGAGTCTGATAGGCTTCAATCGCCTTTCCCCAATCCCTGCTCGTCTCATAGAACCGCGCCTCGACCAGCAAGTGCTTCTCACGCGAAAGATTGCCCGCTTCATCCAAGGCTTTCTTTGCTTCCTGCTGCGCGTTGGAGTCATACCCCAGGGACGACCATGTCCTTGCAAGTTCGGAATGAGCTAGAGGAAAAGAGGGATCAGCCGCGACCGCCTGGCTAAGGAGATCCTGCGCCGAGAGTGGATCAAAGGCCCTGATCTTGACCAGTCCTTGCGCATAGGGACGCATTGCTTCCGCATTCGACGGCAGCTCGGCTCTCACTCCCTCAGATTCGAGTTGGGAAAGCGTCTCCAGCCCGAATCGCTGGCGCAAGCGTGCACCAACCTGCGAGGCGAGGTCGATGATGGTTTTCTCGGTGCCCGTTTCCGAGACGGTAGCGACAGTCTCTTCTTTGACAGTGTCTTCCAGGCGAAGGTCGAGGCGAATTTGGCCTCCCTTTTCTTTTCCCAGGTCGAGATAGGAGCCGAGAACGATGAAGTCGCTTCCCAGGTTCTTACGAACTTGGATCAATGTGTCGGGAAGCACACTCTCGACATCAGAAAGGCCAAGGTCGATTTTCGTTCGCGCGACTGTCTCGTCGGGTACGGTGCGCAATTGCTCGCCGGCTGCCAGTTCCGCGGTCAACATCTCTGACAGCGCGGTCGAAATCCAAGCCGTATCTGGGCGGCTGGAAAGATTCTTGAAACCTAAGATAGCCACCGACGGACGTATGCGAACATGAGCAGCGCCAGGCGGTGGCTCGATGGCGTTTCTCTGTTTCCACAACCAGCGCGCTCCCCACCCACCCAAGCCAGCGGTCACAGCGAGTATGACCGTGGCCGTAGCCAACGACTCAGCGTGTCGATGGACGAACTTCCCGCCGCGGTAGAGAAGAGTAGGTTTACGGGCTTTAATGGGCAGGCCCGAAAGGTGCCGCTCGATATCCTGGGAAAACTCTTCCGCGGAGGCATAACGTTGTTCCGGCTCGAAGCGAATTGCCTTCATGACGATGGTGTCGAGATCGCCACGCAAGCAACGGGGCAGATCTTCGGGCCGAATGGCGCGTGCTTCAGCAACCAACTGTGGGGTGATTACGGTTCGCGTGCTGTCATCCTGAGATGCCTCTTTCGTCGATTCTGCCGGCCGCCACGCTCGGCTTCGCCGGTTCCTCGTTGTCACGTCGGCGCTCGATCGTAGAATCGTGACCATCCCGTTGCGGCCGATGCCCGCTCAACAGCTCATAAAGCAAGACTCCGAGCGAGTAGATATCCGTAGCCTTTGTGACCGGTGCTCCACGAGCCTGTTCGGGGCTCGCGTATTCGGGCGTCATGGGACGCCAATCGGTTCGGGTAAGCGTCGTGTCTGGGGACCATTGCGGGTTGAGCACTTTGGCAATGCCAAAATCCAGCAGCCGGACTACGCGCTCCTTGGTAATTAGAATATTACTGGGCTTCAGATCACGATGGATGACCAGGGTCTCATGGGCATATTGCACGGCGAGGCAGACGGCACGGAACAACCGCAGGCGTTCGGTGATCGAGAGTCTGTAAGCATCACAATATTCGTCGATACGAACGCCCTCGACGTACTCCATGACGAGATAGGGCAAACCTTCTTCGGTGCTTCCCCCATCAAGGAGCCGTACGATGCTGGGGTGGTCCAGGGCTGCCAGGGTCTGTCGCTCGTTGCGAAAACGGCGAAGGATTTCATCCTTATTCGTCCCTGGTTTCAGCATTTTGATGGCTACAAGCTTGCGATACTGGTCATCCGCCCGCTCAGCCAAATAGACGACCGCCATGCCCCCATGCCCGACCTCGCGGAGGATGCGGTACGCCCCAATCCTTTTTCCCGCCATCGCACTCGCCTGGGCGGACAGCAGATCCGCGGCGGGACAATCTTCAAGAAAATTGGAGGCGCCGTCGAAACTCGACAGCAGCGATTCTATTTCGGTGCGCAGAGAGTCGTCGGCGCCGCAAGCCTGGCGTAAGAAACTACTTCGTTCCGCGGGGTCTCGCTCCAGGGCCAAGGTGAACAACTCCTTCACCTGGTCCCACTTTTCAGGCATCTTTCTGTTCGCCTCTGCTTAGCTCGCGCGCGAGCCATGCCTTCGCCAGGTTCCAATTGCGCTTGAGAGTCGTCCGGGAAACTCCCAGAACCTCGGCCGCCTCCTCAACGCTTAGACCGCCGAAGAAACGTAACTCCACAAGTTGCGCTTGCTGGGGATCGAATTCGGCCAGGCGGGTAAGAGCTTCATCCAATGCAATGACGTCTGCCCCCTTCTCTTTGGAAATGCTGACCGCTTCTTCCAGGAAAACTTTCTCTACGCCTCCGCCGCGTTTTTTGGCGTCATGGCCGCGGCTATAGTCAACCAGGATGCGGCGCATCAGTTGTGCAGCGACGCCCAGAAACTGCTCCCGATTTTTCCAATGAACTTCTCTTTGGTCGGTCAGGCGAAGATAGGCCTCATGCACCAGGGCGGTTGTCTGCAAGGTGTGCTCACGGCGCTCCCGTCGCAGGTGGCGAGACGCCAGGCGGCGCAGTTCCGGGTAGAGCAACGCTACCAAATCGGCAACGGCACGGTCATTGCCGGCGTTTAGTTCCCCCACGAGCGTGGCTACATCTCTTGGCGAATCCATAAAAGACTCGTATGCGATGACAGCAACTGCTGTGCCCTGAATTACCATCGCAGGTCGCGATCACTCGAAGTTAGGAGAGAAATGGAAGCGAGGGGGAAGGCCCGGAGTGAGCTCGCGAGCATGCCCGATTCACTCCAAAGATCGCGACCTTAACGGCCTAGAGTATATATCCAGTCGAATCCTAAGCCAACAAGGTTTATGCCTTTGTTTCTAGATAGTTAGCCCTTGCTCGGGGCGAAAACCCGAACCGCCGGCGGGCTAGACCAAAAAAAAGTGGACCTTTTCCCCTGGTTTCTTCGCGTTATCCCAATAGAAGCCGAGTTTCGATTGCAGGGACGGCGACCCGTAACGCGCGGTTCCTGCCTCACCCGGTCTTCGAGGAGGAATTCATGGCGGCAGATAACCCTATCCTGCAAGGAAGCGCAGTTGGCCAAGTTGCTGTTCAACGCAAGAGTTGGCTGAGAAGAAACTGGAAATGGTTGCTGGCGGTCACTTTCCTGGGGCTGGTCGTTTTTTCTGCGGGGATCTTCGCCCTGATCATGGAAGGGATGAGAAGTTCCGACGTGGCCCAGGAGGCTCTGGCAAGAGCGCAGGCAAACCCGATCATGGTGCAGCGGCTAGGCGCGGGGATCGACGAGGGCTGGATGATGAGTGGTTCGATCAACGTGGCCGCCGGTGGGACAGGTGATGCCCAGCTCGCGGTGCCGATTTCCGGGCCCAAGGGCAGCGCCACCGTCTATGTCATTGCCAGCAAAGTCGCGGGTACATGGAATTACAGCCAGATACTCGCTGCGATTGACGGGAGCGGGGAGAAGATTGATCTGCTCCGCGGCCCGCAGCCTGTCGTATCGCAATCCAATACCCCGGGCCCGGCGGCGGCAAGTCAGGCTGGGCAAAACAACACAGCCGCAGCCGTGCCACCCGTCCAGCAGCCCAGCGCCTCTACGCCGAGCTTATTGGCTGCGGCGAGCTCGGGCGTGATTCAGAGCCAGGACACAAGCACACAGGGAGTGACCGGCGAGTTGATCCAATGCAGGCGATCCGGCGGCGTTCTCAGCGTCAAAATTCGCTTCCATAACACGACGGGTGCTGGCATTAGTTTCTACGCTCTGGGCCCGAACACAAGCTACGACAAGTACTACCTTGCCGCCGCAAATAAGAAATACTTCATCCTGAAAGATACCGACGGCACGTACCTGGCGCCTGGCTTTAACTGGGACTGCGGCATGTCCGGCGTCTGCGAGAAGCTGGGCCCCGGACAATCGATTACCTGGTGGGCGAAGTTTCCAGCGCCCTCAGCCGACGTGACCAAGTTAGATCTGTTTACCCCAGTCACGCCGCCCTTTGAAGATGTTCCGATCGCCGACAACTAGGCTGGATTGCGAGGAGAACCATGAAAATCCATCGCTGTTGGACATCATTGTTGTTGCTGCTCGTCGCCTGCCCGGCCATGGCTCAAGGCAAGTACGCCGACCCCGACTCCGCAGCCACCGATGCGGCCGCTCGCCAGGCGCTGGCGCAGAAACATATCGTCGACATTGTTGGCGTCACCAGTGGCATCCAGAGTGTGCTGCAGGATCTGGGAGCCAAGGTGGTGGGGCAGCAACTCACCATCGATCTGGCTGCCGACGTGTTGTTTGATTTCGACAAATACACGCTGCTCCCCAAAGCCAATGACACGCTGCGGAAAGTTGGCCAGGTAGCGGCTTCCTATCCCAGCTCGCCGATGCTGATCGAAGGGCATACCGACGGTAAGGGCACGCACCCCTACAACATGAAGTTATCTGAGAATCGGGCGGACGCAGTGAAGAGCTGGCTGGTGCAGAACGCGTCGGTCGCGGGATCGCGCATCACCACTCAGGGTTGGGGGGAAACCAAGCCTGTCGCTCCGAACAAGAAACCGGATGGCTCGGATGATCCTGAAGGACGGCAGAAAAACCGGCGGGTGGAGATTGTACTAACCCAGACCGGACCCCTGCCGGGGAAATGAACACTGCCCTGCTTCAAGGTTGTATCCGCAAGGGAGGTTAAACCATGAATTCGCTGCTGACAAGAGTGGCCAATTTCAGCGAAACGATGCTGTGGGTCACCGGTTTCCTTCTTGCTGCAAACCTCGTCGCCCTGATGATCGTCGTTGTTCGGAGGGGCAAGATAAATAACGGCGAGGGACGCGTGCTAAACGAGCAAGGTCCAATCACCGGGAACGCTCTGAACGAACCCGGCGTCTACGTCCTTGGGAGCGGCGGCAAGTCCGTTGCCAAAGAAAAAATTCTCATGAGCCGCTCCATGTTCATTAGTAACGAGTCCCTGGTTGACGGCACCGCGACGAAAAGCGAGCGCCTTATGGTCCAGGGCATCAGGCTCTTCTTCGTTCTCTTCTGGCTGCTGTTCGTTTTCATCGGGCTAAGTCTGTTGTCCTCGGAGCCAGTTGTAGGGGCAATTTTTGTTATCGCGCCGACCATCTCCTTTGCTAAGGCTGCACTTATGATGCGCAAAGGACGCCAAGACGCGCTGCGTAAACTCGGAAACAACCTGGGAGGGCGCGGTTAAGAACAAAAGAAGTCTGTAAAGCCCGATCAGGCGCGCGGCTGTAGTCAACCGGGATACGGCGCATCAGTCTACAGGCGCCCTGCACGCAAAGAAATGTGGACCTTTTTCCGTGGTTTCTTCGCGTTATCTGACATAGAGCAAACGCAGAGGGCTCCGTCTGGCGAAACGACGGCATGGTGCAGGACAGGCCTTAAGGAGTTGGGAAGGTCATTTAGAAAACGAGTTCATTAGCGAGGCTATCACCATGAAAGAACTTTGGTCGGTCTTACCACACAAAATAGTTTGGACGTCATCTGCGGCACCGCCGCCGTTCTTAGGGTCAAAAAAGAGATTTCGTATGAAGCGATCTGTCTTGGTTCTCGCCCTGGCTTTCTACGAGATGAGTCTCACCTTCGCGCAAACACCGCGCGCCGGAACGCTCGCGCAAAAACCAACGGCTGCCGCACAAAGAGCATCACAGCCCAAATTCAAAGCCATTTGGGAACCAGTAAATTACAAAGAGGACTTGACCCTATTCGATGTTCGTTTTGTCAGCAAAGAGGAAGGCTGGGTCACCGGCGCGGCCGGGACCATCCTTCACACCAAGGATGGAGGTACCAACTGGACGGCGGAACTCGGCGGCGATCCCCATGCTCAAGGGGGTGATATCAAAAACCTATTTATTGGGGACTCAAAGCATGGCTGGGCTCAGACATGGAACACTCTATTTCGCGCCACTGACGGTGAGTCCTGGCAGCAGGTAACGGGGGACATTCGGGGAAACGTGTTTTTCGTTTCCAACTTGAAAGGATTTCGCGCTTACGGAGGGAAAATCCTCGCAACCCAGGATGGCGGTACAACATGGCAGGAAGTTTTTTCCTGCCGGGCGAAGATGGAAGTGCAAGGACTAACGAATGAGAGCGACTGTAATCTTTGGGTCCTTAGTTTTCCAACTGCGACGGTAGGCTACGCCATGGGCGATGCGCGCATCACGGCCAAGACGGAAGATGGCGGAGCAACCTGGAGGGTCCTCGTGGGGCCCGAGGAGCAGGGGGATCAACGTGTCTATAATGCTTTTTTCCTCGATGCTAACACCGGCTACCAAGTCCGCGGCAATGTGTTATACCGGACCACCGACGGAGCCCAGAGTTGGCAGGGCGTGATTGCCAAACTCTCGGATCGTTATCCAGGTGTCCAGTTTGCGGACGGCGAAGTGGGGTGGTCCTGCCTTGGCGGAACATGGGCCTACACCGTTGATGGAGGAAAGCACTGGACGTCACGCGCCGTTCATTTTCCCGCAGGGGTAAACTCCTTTAGCCTGCCGGCGCGCGACCGCGGTTATGTGGTGGGCGACCACGGGATGATCTATCGATATCGCGTGGTGCCCATCGATTACACCTCCAAGGGAATGCTTGAAGCACCCATGATGCCGGAGGCCTCTGCCACCCGAAGCTCGCCGGACTAGCTTACTTGCCAGTGGGTTCACAACCGGCTGACGCCAACCCGGTACTCCTGCAGTCGTTGAATAACCATCAATGGCAACGATAAACACCGGTCGCATCGCGAGTGTAGCGTCCCGTAAGCTCCTTGAATAAATTTGTCATCTCGACCAAAGCGTACCCGGATTTCCTGCTGCGCTGCCGTAGACAGGGCCACGTGTACGGCTTTCCGTAAAGAAAGCCGCATGAAGCTCGCGGAACCCCTTAAATTCAACAGGAAATCCGGCGGGAGCGGAGTGGAGAGATCTGCGGTTTCAGCAATATCCACTCAAGGCAGATTCCCTGGACCTATGCATTTAACTTATGCAACGCCATACCAGCTGCAACTCCCATTTTTGAGAGCCCGAAGTATCCGTGAGGGGATGATATTGCTTTTATATGTCCTGTTTGCCAGAGTAATCGCCCAGTTCGACTATCGAAAGGCGCGAAACCGTTTGTCGTATACAGGTGCACCGATAAAAGAAGATCACCCCTTACATGGCATGCGCCTTTGTTTCGATGCATTTGGAGCTTGCTGGCGGCGAAAAGCGGAACTACCCAAAGAAATGTGGATCTTATTCCCGGGTTTCTTCGCGTTATCTAACATAGAGGCCGAGTTCGGATCGTGGAGATAGAGCTAAGTTGGGCCAAGTTTCAGCGGAAGCTTCCGCCTGGCAGAACGACGGCACGGTTCACCACAGTCCTCGAACAGTTGGGACGGGTCATTCAGAAAACGAGTTCATTGGCTGGGCTATCGAGATGAAGAAACTTTGGTCGCTCTTACAACACAGAGTCGTGTGGACGTCAGGGGTGGCTCTGCTGGTCATCGTTACGGCGCCGGGCATGGTGCGGGGCCTCGAAGAGTGGGAACGGGGCATGCAGAAAACGAGTACACATTGGTGGAGCTAACCGGATGAAGAAACTTTGGGCGCTTTTTCAGCACAGAATAGTCTGGACCTCAGGTGTGGCACTTTTGGCGATCGTTGCGGTACCAGCGATTCTTATTCTTGTGTTGAAGGCTCTGGGATTGGTGCACGGTACCTCGCTACACACGTGGCTGCTCGACGTCGGGCAAGGTGTGGACGCTGACGCGGCGGCGGCAGCGGCAGCAGCGGCAGCGGCTGGCGGAGCCGGATCAGGCCAGGGGCCACCGAACCCATATACGGGCTTCCTCTTCTTATGGCCCAGGGGGGTGCAGACATCTGTAAGTTATTCACAACCATCCACCAATTCGCCCGTAAACGGCCAACCTGCTGCCGGCGTGAGGACGGCATACAACAATGTCGTGTTCGGCCCCAACGGTAACCCGACTTGGTATCACTGTTTCGGGGCCGCAAACGGGTGGGTGGAAGCAAGTCAAACCTCTACACAACGTCCGCCCGTTCTCCCTATTTCGCAGCCCACGCACCCCGTGGAAGGCGAAGTTGTATCGGCAACCGGTAGTTCAACGGCCGGGATCCGCGGTTGATCAGGCGAGTGCAAACATGATTCGATTGGTTCTGTCACTTACCCCTCCCGGACGCCTGCCAACCGTTGCCCACGACCCTGGCCTTTGGTGGAGCTCGCTCGCTGCCGAGGGCCGATTCCAAATGGTCCGATTCAGCGCAAATTTTGAATGGTGGCGCGTACTGTGCAGCGAGCATGTTTCTAATTTCATCCCCATGAGCCGCCTTCGCTGCATCCGGCGGTATCGCCAGTTACAGGGTCTGCGAAATTCCGGCGCGAAGGCGGGGGCCGCTCTCCAATCCCTGCGTGGAAACGATGCGTATGCTTCCCCCGAAACCTACATCAGCACCATCAGCAATGTCGTCACGCATCTTGAACACGTAAGTCAGGTTCAGGAAGAGTTGCAACTATGCCTTGACGTAGGCCCGCACGTTGCTGGTTTGAACTACGACAGCAGTGAGGCGTTAGTTGAGTACGCTCATCGTGATACTTTTCTCGCGAACCTGGTTGCTGCGGCCGTGGCAGGGTGCCCACGGCAGATTGCGCTATTGCTGGTCAATGTCACCTGTCCCGAAGACCTGCTTTCCGCTTTAATCTCTGTGCGAATCCTGCGGCTCCACAATCCGGGCATGCATGCCTGTCTGGCCGACCATGGCTATGAGAATTTTTCGCTTGCGCCCTATTTGGATGCATTGCGCCGCGCGCGTACGCTCGACCGCATTTTCGACAGCATCATCGAATCCAAGGACGAGCGCGACGCGCTGGTACCTGCGCTTGCGCGCGCGGTTGCGGTCGATGCGGCGCCGTGCGGCTTCCTCCGGGCGCACGATCTGGTTTCGTTCACGGCGAGAAACGAACAACATTCCCCGGTGGCCCCACCGGTCCCGGTCTTCGCCCCGGAACCTATCTTCTGGACTCGCTTCAGTTCACGCCGGTGTTATTGGAGTCGTTGCACTTTTTGCGTGCAGAATGCCAAATACACTGCATTGCCGGCGACCCCTCTGAGCGAAGTTCCCAGCCTGGTGGATCGGCTCAGCGCGGTTGCGGCGGCGGGTTATCGGCGGGTTATCCTGTCGGACGAGGCGCTGTCTCCGGCTCTACTCGGTGCATTCTCAAGGCTGGCCATCGCCCGTGGCCTAAGGTTGCAATGGGCGTGCCGCTGCAAGCTGGAGCGCAATTTTTCTCCAGAGCTTCTCGCGATCATGCGGGAGGCCGGCTGCTGCGATGTCCTGTTCGGATTAGAGTCCATCTCCCCGCGCATGCTGCGCCGCATGGACAAGCATGTAGAAGGATTGAACGCGCAAGCGATCGCGCGCATCTTTCGCGACGCGGATGCCGCCGGCATTTCCGTCCATGTGAATTTGATCGCTGGTTTCCCTGGCGATACTCCCGAAGAAGCTGTGGCATCGGTTGACTTCCTGGTCTCTGCCCTCAAACCGCTTGCTGATGCGACGTTTCATCTCAACCAATTCACGCTGTTTCACGGTACGCCCGTAGCGCAAAATCCCGCCGCCTTCGGAATCGAGCGCCACGAGGTGGATGGTGATATGCCGTGGAGCTATCCATATAACTTTTCGCCAGGCTATCGGGTTACCGGCCAGGCGGTGCTCCGCCTGATTCCAGAATTGCGGGCAAGGCTGAGAGCGGGCCTGGGATGGGATCGCTATGGGACAACCACTCGGGCCGTAGCTGCCGTTCGCCTGTACTTTCTTTCCGGCCACAAACACTGGTGCGTGTTCAAACGAATCACAAAACCCGGGGCGATGTCCGAACCCACGATTGTCACGGAGGCCGAATGTCCGGCGTGTTTCTGACGGGAGGGACGGGCTATGCCGGCAGTTATGTTCGTGCGGAATTGCTGCGCCGCAATATTCCTGTTACCGCGCTGGTTCGCAAGCCGTCTAGTTTAGAGGGTTGCCGGACTGTGGTCGGCGAACTCGCCACTCTGGGTGGGTTGGCGGACGAGATCGCACGAGCCGATGCAATCTTGCATCTCGGCTGCACGCGCACGCAGGCCTGCGATCCTGTTCTGAAGGATGATATTGCCGGTACCGCCCTGTTGATCGATGCCTGGCGTTCTGGACCTTTTGTCTTCAGCAGTAGCCCGACCGTTTATGGCTGGCCCCGGGGAACGCTCGCCGAGAGTACGCCGACAGAAATCTACTCCTGGTATGACCTGGGGAAAGTTGCTAACGAGCTGCAGCTGCGCCTGGCTGAGTCGAGCAATGGACGTGGTCCCGCTATCCGGCTGCGTCCGGGGTTGGTCTTCGCTACAGGGGAACGATGTTTTGCAGAGCAATATCTAGGTTTGTTCTACCTTCATTGCCAACTCGGCAGCAAGTTTCTCTTCGACTCGGAAGAAGGATTGGAGACCTACGGCTCATCGTTTATTGGTGGAACAGATTTCGGGCGTGCCGTCGCTGATTCCATCGCCATCAAGGCCGCGGGAGCTTACAACGTGGCAGGGGGATTTTGCACGTGGCGCGCTCTGCTGGAGACAATGAATCGCTACGCAGGGACGCGTGCCGACTTTCTCATCCGGCCCGGAGCACAACCAGGGCCTGGCGAGTGCCGTCCTCCTCAATCGAGAACGTTTCTTGACGTGACGGCTTTCGCGGCGCAAACCAGCTTCGCAGCAAAGCAGAGTGTCGAGGAACTGGTACAGGAGTTTGTCCAGACTGAGCAGACGACTGCTCGCTGCATCGCCGGAAAGAGGACAAGTCGTTGATTCAGTAGGAGGAGGATTATGCCGGAAACTGTGGCATCTGGGCGTCCCCACGGCTCTTGGACGATCATGGTAGGCGGCCACCGGATTCCAATCCGTGTGCTTATCTTCTGGGTTGGGGTGACGCTCTGGCTGGGCAGCATGATCCTACGCACCGGTTCGTACGGGGTAGCAGAGCTCTGGGCATCTCTTTCCTTCGTTACCGAGTTGGTAATCATCACCAGTGCAACGCGAACGGTTAGCGTCGGTAACGTGGCCGCGTTTTATTGTTGGGGCGGGACGATGATGGGGGTGGTGTGGCTGATCTCAACCGTGTACACCATCTTCATCCCCAGCCCGGACGCGGTCAGCCGGCAATTCTTCGTGCCGATCCTCGAAGAATCGCTGAAGCTCGCACCCGTAGTCTTTCTCCTCTGGCGGCGGCGCGACTCACGGCTGTGGACCATGGGCGCCAGCGACATCATGTTGCTGGGCGCAGCGAGTGGCGGAGGTTTTGGGTTGGTCGAGGAGGCCTACTTTCATCTTCACTATGGTCCAACTCGTGCCCTTCCATGGCTCCAACTTACCCGCATCCATGGAGTTACCCTGACGTTTGGGCACTCAACCTGGACCGCTTTTGCTGGTGCCACCTTAGGTCTTGCGCTGCTCTGGCGGCCGCGCAAGCCTCTGAACTACCTGCTTGCCTGGAGTGGACTTCTGTGGTCCATCATCGATCACAGTCACCACAACTACGCCATAGATCGGACAGGGTTCAGCGTCGACTTCCTTAATTTCGTTACCGGCCACGGCTGGCTTTCCCTGTACTTCTTCGTCCCGGCCGCGATTGCGGCTGTAGGCAGTGACTTTTACGCCGTGCGGCAACTGCTATTTTTGAGTCCACAACTAAAGTTACCGGAATTGAGGTTGCCCGAAATAGGTTTTGAAGTGAAGCGTCTTAAAGCCTTGTGGGCGTTCCTTATTGATAGGCGCGCCTTTGCCTACGTAGTGTTCCGGTATAGGCGCTCGTCCGGCCTGGTGCGCGCAGAACTTGCGTGTCTTGCAACGATCCTCGATCAGCACCTGGCATTTCGTCACTCGGACCAGGGCGCCAACTTCACGCAACCAGCATTGATAGTGCCAATACGTCAAGCTTATTGGTCTGGCTAGCGACGAATAAAGGCCAACAGCAGGAGATTGCCATAAGGAAGGACAGGCCCCCATAGGCGGAGCACGCGGGATGCAACTTAGAGCTTTCATGCTGTCAGTGATCCTCGTCGGCTGTTCCTCTGGGATCACATCCGATCCGAAAAAATATAGCCCTTTTCCCGCTGTTTCTTAGCGTTATATGAGATAGAGGCCGAGTTCGGATCGTTGCGCACGGAAGATGACACTGAGTTTCGACGGTATGAAGAGCATCGAAGGCGTTTTGGGCCGTGACGGCACACGATCCGCTACCATCGGTCGGCCCTCGCCTTCGGAGACACTTAAGGCACCGTGGCGACCGAAAGCTGCGGGGCGCATCGCCTTTTTTTTTGGTCCCGTCGCCGGAGCCTGGGTCGTGGCCATCAGCCTGCGCCGCATGGGGCAACCAGCAAAGCGCAAAGAAGCTCATGCCTCTCGCACTACACCGGGCCGCAGGGCGCCCGTGGGAAAGCCTTCACCTCCTCAACCGGAACCGGCCCTGTCGTCAACTTTGCTTGCACTCAGTCCGTTACCTGCAGGCGAAGGGTTCACCTTGGTCGCCTCCTGGCCCAAGGGGTACACCCAGGAACCAAGCGGAGAAACTCGTTTCCGCTATTTTCTTGAAGACAACCGGCCAACTCTCGCCGGTGCAGCCGGCCTGCTACTGGTGTTGTTGTACTACGTCATTGCTTGGCTCTTGTTGGGCGGAGCTTCCACCAAATCGGCGATCATGCCGATTTACCAGGCCCCGGCTGGAGTTTCTCCTGCCGCTATGCGCTACCTGGTGCGCATGGGCGGCTTTGATGATAAGACCTTCACTGCCGCGATTCTTGATATGGCGGTCAAAGATTATCTCTCCGTAAAAGAGCACGGCGGCACTTACACGCTCAAGCGGGGCAAGGGAAGCGAGCAATCGCTGGCGGCAGAAGAGAGCGCGGCGGCGGCCAAATTGTTCCCCCAGCGCAGAAGGGGCCACAATCATAAGAATGAGACGGACGATGACGGCAATGCCGCTGCCGAGATCACGCTGCAAACGAAGAACCACGCGATCCTCAGCGATGCCATAGCTGTCATGAAGAAGGCTCTTCACGCCGCCCAGTACAAAACCTATTTCGTGACTAACCAGGGGTACCTCATCCCCGGTGTGATCTTGTCCGTAGCGGCGCTGCTGGGCATGGTGGCGGCGGAGACGTTTGCCCTCAGGCTTGTTCTGGGTATCGGCTCCTTTTGGCCTACCATATGGAACATTTTCGTTGTCATCCTGGTGCGCCAGACCCTGCGCCTCTGGAAGGGAACTCGGGCAGGTGGGAGCACCAATCCAAAACTGCTAAAACAAGCGCGCTCCAGCACCTTATTTTCGCTTCCTTTTGTCGCCGCGGACATCGTCGTTCTATGCGTGCTCGCGTATGCTACGTCGGTTTTCGTGGTCTTGATCCTGGTCGCATTAGTCGGCACTAACCTCCTGTTTCACTACCGGCTCAAGGCGCCCACTCCCGCGGGACGCGATCTTCTGTACAAAATTGAGGATTTCCGCATGTTCCTGCGGGCCGATGGAGATCGCCTGAACCAGCTCATGCCACTAGAAAAGACTCCAGAGTTGTTTGATAAGTATCTGCCCTATGCAGTGGCGCTCGACTGCGAGCTGGCGTGGGCACAACAGTTTTCTGCAGTGCTCGAAGACGCCAGGCAAACTACTGGTTACACACCGTACTGGTATGTGGGGAACCGTGCTTTCCCGATGAATGCTTTCGCGCTTTCTTTTGGCGCCTCCTTTGCCAGTGTTATCGCTGCATCCGCTGCAACACCTGGCACAAGTTCAGGAGGGGGTGGGGGAGGATTCTCGGGAGGCGGAGGCGGAGGCGGCGGGGGCGGCGGGTGGTAGGGTGAGCGGAAGAGCTTCAAAGCAGCGGCTCGGTAAGTTGCACGATCAGATGATCTGAGCTTCCGCCGGCCTACTGCTGTGCCCTGTGAATTGCCTTGCCACCCTCGTGTGCTTCGTTGGCTACCCGAGACCTGCGCCGGAACTCGCCAATCGATGTTCCGAGGCGACCCACAGGACCAGCCACGAAGCCAAAAACTGACGTTAGCTTTTGACCTGCAGTCAGCTGGATCGTTGCCATCCGCTTGACAGGATCGGCGCCCAACTGAGCAGCGTTGGAAAACTGGCATGGTATGCAAAAGCGCTCTTTAGCATCGATGCGGTTAGAGTAGCCCGTCTGGAGGTCAATTTCCTTGCCACATTTCGTACACTTTCCGTATTCAGGCATGCTGCCCTCCACCCGCTCAGTTGTACTGGGTGGAACCGCTCAGGAGAATACCACGTTGGTGTGCTGGCGCCGTGCCTGGGCGGGGTTTGTTAGACGTTCTTCGGGCCGCCAACCCCGGAAGCATCAGAGCAAAAGTTCGCCGGTGCGCTGAGTGTTGCGCAAAGGCCAGCCACGGTTACCGCCGCGATATAGTGCGCCGGGCTGATTGGATCGAGGTGTGCAAGCCACGAAACCAGTAACGGGGTTAGCCCTCCGAACACCGCGTAAGCAACGTTGTATGAGAAGGAGACGCCGCTGAAACGGATCGAAGGTGGAAAGGCTTGGACCATGATGACAGGGGTCAAAACCACTCCGCCGGCTCCGATGCCGGCCAACACATAGACCGGCAAGAGCACGGACGGCATCCGCCCGGCACTGAAGTAAAGCCCGTAGGTTGCAGCGATCAGCACCAGCGAAATGGGAACGGCGACGCGACGGATACCGAACCGGTCCGTCGCCGCTCCGACTACCACGGTCGAGATGCAGAGAGCAGCCGTCGCGGCCAGGTTTGCGGTTTGGATATCACGCGGTGGCAGGCCAAACAGCTTCTGCAGGAGCGATGGCGTCATCAGGATCACGACCAGAATGGCGGCTGTCAGCGACCACGTGCTCATTACCGAGGTAACGATGGCTCGGCCATGACTCCTGAGAACTGCTCTCAGCGGCAGCTCGCGAGACGCTGTCGCACGCCTGCGCATCTGCTCAAAAACGGGCGTCTCCGCAAGCCAGCGCCGCAGCCACGTCGCGATGAATCCGAGCACTCCGCCAACCAGGAAGGGTATTCTCCAGGCGCCGGCGGCGATCTGGGCTTGGCTGAAGAAGATGTTGAGCCCGGTCGCCATCAAAGAGCCGAGGAGTATCCCAAAGCTTAAGCCGCTGGTCAGCAAGCCGACCGCGAAGCCAACCCGTCCAGGTCGCGCATGTTCCGCAACGAATACCCAGGCACCCGGTGCTTCGCCGCCAATCGCTATTCCCTGGATTACCCGCATGGCGAGCAGTAGCAGGGGAGCGGCGACGCCTATCGATTGATAAGTTGGGAGGCATCCGATGAGCAGCGTTGGCATAGCCATCAGCAGGATGCTTAGCGTGAATATGCGCTTACGGCCCCGTGTGTCGCCAAAGTGCGCCATCACAATGCCGCCTAGCGGACGCGCCAGATAGCCGGCGGCGAAAATGCCAAAGGTCTGGGTTTGGCGGACCCAGTCCGGCACATTCGCGGCAAAGAACAGCTTCCCAATCACGGAGGTGAAGAAAACAAAGATGACGAAGTCGTAGAACTCCAGAGCCCCACCAACGGACGCGAGCGAGAGTATGCGAACTTGGGCAACCGTCAAGCGGCGGGGAGACTGAGTCGGAGGAGCTTGCATAACTCTCTTTGCAGCATTCTCCCATCTTTGGCGCTACCGGAAGTCTACTTAAGTGACCGAACAATCACACTCGATGCCTCCGGGATCGAGTACGGGAGAGCCTGGGGCCTCCTTGATGCTTGTGGGCGTAACCGTATACACGAACAACTTTCCGCCGCCCAGTGCATACAGGTGATTGTCACCGTCCCAGCCGAACTGTTGGAATCCGTAGCCGGCCTGTAGCCGCCCGGTATAGTGCGTGATCGGACTGCTTCCGTTGAAGTGGAAGACCTGGAAACCCGGGCCGCCAACCGCTAGAAGCTTCCCCGATGGGGATATGCTCATTGCGGAAACGGACACCAGATCGGTCGCGGGCATGTTATCATAGGTGCTCTTCGTGGTCAGAATGCCGTGCGAGTCAGCCGTATATGTTCCAAGCACGATTGGCCCCACAAACTCACCTGAGTAACTGCTAAAGTCCTGGAAAGCGTAAGCCAGATGATCCGTTGGGTCGGTGGCAAAGCCCCAGGGACAGTAGAGGTCGTCCGGGTTCTTTGTCTTCGGCGACACGTTATCGAAGTCCACAATGGTCAACATCCCATTGCTTTCTCGCTTGTACACCTCGTTTACCGTATCTAAGAGCCCGTCATCATCAGCGCAACCAGTTTGGTAGGCGTACTTATTGGTCCCAAGGAAAATGAGCGGATAGAGCGTAGCGATGTCGCTGGGAATTCCACCGGTGGCGTTTCCTAGAAATTGCAGCTCGCCTTTATCCTCGATCTTGAACGCTTGGATAAATGCGCTGTCTTCGCAATCGGCGGCCACTTGGTTGTACAAGGTTGTGCCGGTATCGTCGATCTGCACCGGTCCAATGCTGCCGCAACCCAAGGGATTGTACTTCTGCGCGTTGGTCTCACTGACCTGCTTGAGAGCGCCATTGGCCCCAATAGAGTACGAGTAGATATCCTTGCCATTGTCGCCTGCGCCAAAAAGAAATTTTCCGTTCACTGACATGCTCGAAACGCTACCTGAGAAAGGTGAGCCTGGCACAGCGGTAAGCTTCCCGGTTGTGGAAGCGGCGAAAGCGTCGATATGGGTTGGCCGCGACACATAGACGTAGGCAACGGGTGAACTGGTGGTTTCGGGTTGATCTGAGGTCTGAGCCAACGCCGCTCCTGCGCTGAGCGTGGTAGTCAGGCAAGCAATAAGCTTGAGGCAGCGTGTCATACAAGTCTCCTTTTCCACGGGCCCAATGCGTCCGAATTCTACGCCCTCGAGCGGCTGTGCAAGATCGTCGCCTTGGACGAAAAGCCCACAGTCTCCGAAATGAAGGGCGATTGACCCCTGGATCCCGGTTGATTGCACGGTGATCCGGCGGCGTTCTTGACATTCGTATGTGTAATCGTATAAACAACAGCTTGCCGGCGTTGTCGTTGGTCCCCCCTCCAACCGCGTACCGGTAATTGTTGTTGTCCCAATAGACTTGACGGAGCTATTGGTTTAGTGCCGCAAACGGTTCACTCGGTTTCACTGCATTCTGCATGTTTAGTAGGTCCAGATACCCATAGGACCATCATGATTACTATTTCGGTTACTACGATAACTTCCCCCTTGTTACTTTAATCTGGCGAACCATGGCTAACTCAGAGCCGGAACTTGCGGCGACGCTTGGCCCGCGACTGTTGACATCGCTGGAACCATTAAGTACGGGGAGTGGGAGACTGGAAGCACTGCACACGAGGGTCGGGACATTTACCAGGACGCTAGCAAATGAGAGGGATGCAGTCACTATGAGGAATCAGGACCGGTACACAACAGGGACCGTGACAAAAGCCCGCAACTCGTTGGCTGTTGCCATCATGCTCGGAACCTTATCCGTGGGCACCTTGAGGGCGGCGGACGAGTCCTGGCCGATGTTCGGTCAGAACATCGCCAACACCGCGTCCACGTCTGAAACTACGCTCTCAACCAGCAATGTTTCCAAGCTGAAACCCAAGTGGATATTCAAGACCGGAGGAGACGTCTCCGCCCGCGCCGCGGTTGTGAATGGTGTGGTTTATTTCCCCGATTGGGGCGGAAACATCTGGGCGGTGGATGCGAGTAACGGAAAAAAGGTTTGGACTCATACCTTGTCGCATTACGGCTTTCCTTCAGGCACGATCTCCCGTACTAGTCCCGCTGTCGCCGATGGCAAGGTGTACATAGGTACCCAGGGGGGATGGCTGCTCGCGATCAATGCGGAGACGGGGTCATTGGTCTGGAAGTCACAACCAATCCCGCCCAGCAATGTCCCCCAGATCACCGGTTCGCCGACCGTGGAAGATGGAGTTGTTTACCTCGGTCTCACTACCGACGAGGAAGGCCTGGCCGAAAATAGCCACTATGTTTGCTGCACAACCACAGGCAATGTGGTCGCGGTGAATGCCAACAACGGTACGCTACTTTGGGCGACGCCTACGGTTCCCGAAGGCTACAGCGGGGCTGGCATATGGAGCAGCGGCATCGTTGTCGACACATCTCGCGAGACAGTATTTGTCACCACTGGAAACAATTACAGCACTCCGACCGCCGCGGCCTACCTTGCATGCGTTGCCGCCGGCGGAGGCGATGGTGCTTGCCAGTCAACCAACGATTATGCCGATTCAGTTCTTGCGCTTAATTCAAAGACCGGGGCGGTCAAATGGGGCAAACGCTTAATGCAATGGACGGCGACCACGGGCACCGACGACTGGAACCTTGCCTGTAAAACTTCTCCATTCACCAATTGCCCGGTGCCGACTGGTCCCGACTTCGATTTCGGTTCCGGACCGAACGAAATTACTTACAAAACCAGCAAGGGCTCCGCGACCATCATTGGTGCGGGGCAGAAGAGCGGCATTTACTATGCGCTTGACCCGGAGACGGGCGCTGAACTGTGGCACACCCAGGTAGGCCCCGGAATCCAATGGGGGTCGGCAAGTGACGGGATACGCATTTATGTTGCGGTTTCCAATCCAGCTGGCGTCTCCTATTCCGGGGGCAAGGCCGGCTCCTGGGCTGCTCTTGATCCTGCCACGGGTAAGATCCTTTGGCAGAAGCCCGACCCCAACGGCGTCACGGACATAGGCCCGATGGCGGTAGCGAACGGTGTTGTATATGCACCGTCCATGGCTCCTTCGGATACCGCGAAGAACATGTTCGCCCTCAATGCAGAAAATGGCGATAAGATTTGGAGCTACCCAGCCGGTTCCTCGGTGAACGCGGGCGCCACAATTGTCAGCGGCACAGTATATTGGGGCTCCGGATACGGTCGATCGGCCGGTTTCACCAGCGGCAAGAAATTCTATGCCTTCACGGAGAATGGGAAATAGCCTGGCGAGAGCAACCTGTTCGAATAGTGACAACTACGTGTGAATGCCTTTCTCGCAAATGAAGGCGATCGCAGGGGAGCCAGCCGAAGCCGGCTTATGGATCGGCGGCTGCAGGTGGGCTTACTGAACAATAAGAATGTAGTGAAACAAACGAATCGCTTGCTCAAGGGCGTACAATTCCGACGCATTCGGGGCCCGTGGATGAAGGAGAGTCATAATGACACGCTACCTCAAGTTGTTTGTTTGCCTGGCTGCCACGCTCACAGCAACTGCCTTAGCTCAGACCACAGATCAACCCGAAACCACCAAAACCACTTCGCCTGTTGCCTACGTCTATGTATCGGGGCCAACCAATATCGAAGCATTCGCCGCGTCCTCAACCGGGACCCTTACTCCTGTGTCAGGTTCACCTTTTCCAGGTAGCCTCTCTCACATGTCGGTGAACAAGACGTATCTCTTTGGCGCGGGGAGAGTGGAATTCTATCGCTTCTTGAGCCCAAGCGCTCTCCGTCGTCAGCGAAACCAATGCTCAGAAGTACAATCCTTACAATTGCGGCAGCATCGGACCAACGCAAATCGACTATACCGGCACAACCTTGTACAACCAGGTGAGCTGGCGTTCCAGGTCACGGTTTCCGCTTCCATCAGAGGAACCGCGAATCTGGAATTTTCAACGTCCATGCTGATTCTAGGACATCGCTTCTCTGTTCGGCAAACTGTTTGCCTTGGCCTTTTGAGTTTGCTTTCAAACCCTGTGCCGTCATGAGGTTATTGTCCGTGAACGAGGTTTTCAAGCGAGAGAGCACCATTTCGACCACCTCGGATATGCAAGTGCGCCAACAGCGATTCCCGACGACGTCTATGTCCTTTCTTGATTGCCGGCGACCCGGCGAATCATCTGGCTGTCGCTTACAGTCTTTAAACTCGAATGGGTTTGTGGGAACAAAGCCGCTTGCTAAGCTATACGGCTGATTCTGCGCGGTAATCTAACCACGACAAACACCTTTGAGAACATGCCGCTGATTTCCTCGGAAACTGACGCTTTGAGTATATCCCCAACGGGTAAGCTTCTTGCGGTTGGCGGGGTGGGGTTTCACGTCTTCCACTTCAACGGAAGTGATCCAATCACGCGCTTTACTGTAGGGCGTCTGAATAATTATTTATTCCCGGAGTTTGGTTGGGACAATAACAATCATCTGTACGCACTCACAACAGGCGGGGCCTTGTTCTTGTATACAGTTGCGCCAACAAGCATGCGGAGGTCCCAGGCTCACCGTCGCGATCCCCGCTCGCGGCGAGCAGCTTTTCGGTCCATGAAAGACTAGGCCGGATTTTTCACAACGACTCAGATCAAGTGAGAACAGGACTTCTTGTCAAACAGCGGAAAGTGCAACAAATCTGGGGATACCCCATCCTTGACGTGCTTTTCCGGCAAGGGTGGGAGGCCACGAATCTCGAGACACAATTGTCGCGTATCCCACCCTTCGCAAACAACGCGAAGGGACCCCGTATTTTCTACTACGCGGCCCCAGCCATGAGTGTGTCTGCGGCTCTCTATAAGGAAAGCCGGATGAATTTCCTTGACCCCACCAAGCCTTACAGGAAATCCGGGGGATGGGGCACCCGGTGATTTGTTGCACTTTCTGCCAATGAGAAACAACAAGCCGTGTTTCCACTTGCTCAAGGTCGTCGTGAGAAATCCCGGCTAGTGTGGTGAGTTGGAAACAATGTATCTAAAACTAAGAACTGGTCGCATGGAATCTACGGCTCTTAATCTAGAGCTTCTCCCTTAGCATCGAAGGCCTGGGAGGGAGACAGGTTGGATCAGCCAATCCTGCTTTTGCACTCGGGTAATCGGGTGATAAGTCACAAGACCGTAGGCAAGCGGCGTCTAAGTATATTTTCGGTCGCAGGGCCTCAGATTTACGCGACCACCTGGGGAGTAATGCTCCCCCTTCTACCACGTGCGAAGGACAATGCCCGCGCTGAGGCGCAGCAGGTTCTGCTGGTTGCGTCGGCATTGGGCAGTTGAGTTCGCAGGTAGTCAACCTGAAGGGCGCGGATGGCAACGTGCCGCTTCAAATTCAGGTCAAGTCCTGCTCCCGCCAGTATGCCATCGAGTAGGCGGCTCCGGACGCCGAACCGCTCGCGCCCGGGAACAGCCCGTCGAAGCCGTGGGCGACGCCTACAAGCCCCTGCAAAAATGGAGTGAATTTTCCGCCTGAGAAACGGTGGCAGAAGCGCGGCCCAACAGTGAAGGAGACCAGAGACAGTCCATCGCCGCCGGACGCCGATGCTGCTGCGCGCTCGCCGGTCAAGTCGGCCACCACCGACAGCGCGCGAAAGGCGTGGAAGGCGACTTCGCTGCTGCCACCATTCATGTTGAAGCAGCCGCACTGGCCGGGCGCGGCGTTGGAGCGCGCATAGCTGTAGTTGAACGATATCTCCAGCGGCGCATACGGGGGGGCTGTCTCCACCCGCTGTGCTGCAGCAGACATCCAGCCTATTCCGATCGTCAGGACGACTCCCGCAACTCTATACATTGCTTTCTCCGACTGGTGTCTACTGCACGGTGAGTGTTACGTTCATTGAGCTGTGGGCACCGGTAACCGCATCTGTTGCTGTTACCACCATGGTGTAGCTTTTGGCAGCTTGGTTGAAAAAACCAGCTGCTGCTGCAACCGCTCAGGCACATCATTGCGCCCAAGGCTAACGCTGCTGCGGCCAGCACCACCGGCAGGCCCGGCAACTTCCTCAGCCGCCTGCGTACCGGCTTGATGCCCGCCATCGGCAGCAGCAGCAAGGCCAATGCCATCGCGCCCAGTTGTCCGCCCGGAAAGGCTTCTCACTCGCGCCGTTGTCGTTGACGGTCTGGATGGTCATGGTGACCGCCGTTGCCCCACTGCCCGCCGGAATGGTGGCTGGAGAGAAGGCCGCGGTCGCGCCCGCAGGCAAACCCGTTGCGCTGAGGGTCAGCGGATCGGGATAGGTTGACCCGGAATCAGGCGCCATACGTCAGGTTGAATGCTACCGCTCCACCCGGCAGCACCGTCCCACCGCTGGAGTCGACTGGCGGTGAGCGTGAACCCCGCAGGCGCTGCGGCGACGATGAAGCTGGTGGTGGCCGTTGCCGCGGCATAGTTCCCGCTGGCTGCCTGGTTGGCAAGAAGCATCACCGTGCCCGCCCCTGTCAGCGTTACGATGTTGCCCGCAATCGTCGCCGGACCGCTGACTACCGCGTACGTCACCGCCCCGCTCGATGCAGAGTTGCGCTCACCGCGAACGGCGCGTTGCCAAAGGTCTGGGCTGGGATCGGCGTAAAGCTCAGGGCGGCACCATCGCCCCTGCCGCTGCGGCCACGTTGAAGCTGGTGGTGGCCGTTGCCGCAGCATAGTTCCCGCTGGCTGCTTGGTTGGCGAACAGCATCACCGTGCCCGCCCCTGTCAGCGTCACCATGTTGCCCGCAATCGTCGCCGGACCACTGACTACCGCGTAGGTCACCGCTCCACTCGATGCAGATGCTGGCGCTCACGGCGAAAGGCGCATTGCCATAGGTCTTGGCCGCAATGGGCGTAAAGCCCAGGGTCGGCACCTCGCCGCCACCTTGAAGCTGGCGTTGGCCGTAGCCGCTGCATAGTTCCCACTGGCGGCTTGGCTGGCGAACAGCACCACCGTGCCCACTCCCGTCAGCGTCACCATGTTGCCCGCGATCGTCGCCGGACCGCTGACCACCGTGTAGGTCACCACCCACTCGATGCAGATCTTGCGCTCACTGCGAAAGGCGCGTTGCCATAGGTCTTGGCCGCGATGGGCGTAAAGCCCAGCGTCGGCACGATCTGCCGCCACTGTGAGGCTCACCGACCCGGTGCTGGCCGCGATGCTCCCGCTGACCCCGGCATAGTTTGCTGTGATCGAATGCACACCTAAGACGGTCAGGGTCACATGCAGCGTCGCCGTTCCACCACTAGCGGTACCGCCTCGCCGCTGTTCAGCGACACCACAGTCCGCCGACGCGTCGGTGAAGCTGACGGCGCCGGTAGGAACAGTGACCGGCGTGGTCGTGTCGCTCACGGCCGCAGTAAGCGTCACCGGCTGGCCCACCGTGACCGGGCTGGGCAAGGCGGTCACCGTGGTGTGGGTCGCATCCAGAGCAGTTGATGTCCCGCGTCAGCGTGATGCTCTGCGTGGCGTAGCTTGGACCCGCCGTGTTCAGGTTGGTATCTGTCACCGACAGCAAACCGGTGGCGAGATCCGCCAGCCGCGGCATAAAGTTGATGGCGTAGATGCAGGAGCTGCCCGCTGCCAGAGCACCGGCCGTGCCCGAAGAGCTGACCTCGGGGCAGGTGGTCGAGCTATCCAGCGGGAAGTCGGCCGCTACGGTGGGATTCGCTCCGGCCGAGCCGAGAGCCGGGAAGGAAAGGGCGGCATTGCCGTCATTGGTGATCGTTACGGCGTGGGGGCTATCCGAGCTGGTTGCGCCCACTACGGTCGGGGCAAAGCTCAGCGCCGGTGGAGCCGCAAAATTGAGTTCCTTCACCGCGTTGTGATAAAAATCTGCGACGAAGACGTTCCCGCTCCCGTCCACCGCCACGCCCGTGGGCTGGAAGAAGCCGCTGCCCACCGTGTTGACAGTGGAGCTGGATGAGACCACGCCATCGACCGCAACGATCTCCTTCGCCGTACTGCTGCCGCCATCCGCGACGAAGACGTTCCCGCTCCCGTCCACCGCCACGTCGAAGGGCTCGGAGAAGCCGCTGCCCACCATGTTAACCGTGGAGCTGGACGACACCACACCATTGGTCGCGACGATCTCCTTCACCGCATGGTTGCTAAAATCTGCGACGAAGACGTCCCCGCCCCCGTCCACCGACACGCCATAGGGATGGCTGAAGCCATTGCCCACGGTGTTGACTATGGAGCTGGGCGACACCATGCCATTGACCGCGACGATCTCTTTCACCGCATTGTTGTTATTGTCTGCGACGAAGACGTCCCCACGCCCGTCCACCGACACTCCAGTGGGATAAGAGAAGCCGCTGCCCACCGTGTTGACCGTCGAGCTGGATGACACCGTTCCGTTGACCGCAACGATCTCCTTCACCGCATTGTTTTCGTAATCTGCGACGAAGACATCCCCGCTCACGTCCACCGACACGGCAAAGGGATAGGAGAAGCCGCTGCCCACTGTATGGACTGTCGAGCTGGACGACACCACGCCATTGACTGCGACGATCTCCTTCACCGCACTATTCGCATAGTCTGCGACGTAGACGTCCCCGCTCCCGTCCACCGCCGCGCCAGTGGGGGCGGTGAAGCCGCTGCCCACCGTGCTTTCGGCGGCGGGACTGAAGGTCACCATGGGACCCGTGCCCATGCCAGAGATAAAACCGGTAGCGATCGGCGTTCCCGCGGATGCCATCAACTGCACTGCACCCAGCCGCTGCCCAGGCCGCGTCGGCGTGAAAGTTACCGTCACTGTGCAGATGTCGCCGATGCTATAGGCGTAGCTCGTCACACAGCCGTTCACATCCTGGGTCGCGGCTGCCTGAAAATCGCTGTTCTGCTTGCCCTGCGTCAGGACAAGATACGGCGTGGCCGCCAGCGACCCACCGCTATCGAACGTAAAGTAAACCTCGATGGTGGCACTGGTGCTTCCGACCGCGGTCGCGGGGAACTTCCCCACGCCGGCGACGATCTCCATCACCGCAGTGTTGCTGGTATTCGCGACGAAGACGTCCCCGCTCCCATCCACCGCCACGCCATAGGGCTGGGACAAGCCGCTGCCCACCGTATTGACCGTGGAGCTGGGCGACACCACGCCGTTGACCGCAACGATCTCCTTTACCGCGTCGTTGCCGAGATCCCCGACGAAGACGTCCCCGCTCGCGTCCACCGCCACACCCTGGGGAAAATCGAAGCCGCTGCCCACAATGTTGACGGTCGAGCTGGACGACACCACGCCGCCGACGGCGACGATCTCCTTCACCGCGTTGTTGGGGGCATCCCCGACGAATACATTTCCGCTCCCGTCCACCGCCACGCCAGAGGGATGGCTGAAGCCATTGCCCACTGTGTTGACGGTGGAGCTGGACGACACCACGCCGCTGACGGCGACGATCTCCTTCACCGCATTGTGGCCATAGTCTGCGACGAAGACGTTCCCGTTCCCGTCCACCGCCACGGCAAGGGGAAGGGAGAAGCCGCTGCCCACCGTGTTGACCGTCGAGCTGGATGACACCGTTCCGTTGACCGCAACGATCTCCTTCACCGCATTGTGGTCGGTATCCGCGACGAAGACGTTCCCGCTCGCGTCCACCGCCACGCCATAGGGATCCGAGAAGCCACTGCCCACCGTGTTGACCGTCGAGCTGGATGACGCCACGCCATTGACCGCTACGATCTCCTTCACCGCAGTGTCGCCGGGATCCGCTACGAAGATGTTTCCGCTCGCGTCCACCGCCACGCCCTGGGGGTAGGAGAAGCCGCTGTTCACCGTTATCGTGGCGCCGGCTTGCGCTGTTTGCGCGCGCGCGCAGGCGGAAAGGAGAGCCGCCCAGGCTACGGCGGTTAGGATGCTGCGCATGAGACGCGCAATGGGCGCCCAAGACAAGCGAGTACCTTCCAAAAGGCAGGTGCGTGAATGCGTCCGAGCGCGTGCAGTCGTCAAGGCTAAACCCCGAGGTGTAAAAACAAGCATCCCGAAACGAGACACAGCCATGCCTTCTTAGCGATGGCTCGATAGGCTCTTCCGGTTTCATCGGCGAACGTCAGCAGATTCCTCAAAGCGTAGGATTCTGGAGCATTCCCCCATTCCCAATCGCGTTTACCAATAACCCTGTCTCGCCATTGACTTCCATAGCGCGGGATATGGACGTAGGTTGCGAACGCCTGAGACACGGCGGGGCTGACACAAGCCACACCTACGGCTAGGGCGTTAGACCGTGCGTTCTCTTAATCTCCTGTGCAAGACGATCTAAATCGTTGTAAATCGAAAGCTCGTTAATATTGGGAGTTTCGGAGGGAGTTTCGGTGACAGGCTCTCCGTCTGTCGCCCTCTCCTTGTGGAGAAAATAGCGCAGCGGATGTTAGCTCCACAAAAGCGGGGGCCCCGAGAGAAGATCATTATCGATCGCAGTCAAGGCGAACTCACCTTTGACCCTTAGCGTGGTTCTGTTTTCCCAAAATGCCAGCTCCGGAGCCTGTCGGAAATAGATTTGTTGCTGTTTTAGAATCAATAACTTACAAAATATATTGTTTAAGTAAGCTATTGATAATAAGTAACTTATACACTTACAAATTCTTATTCCGGACAGACTCTCCGACTGTCCCCGAAACTCGGGCTAAGAAGACTCGGTCTCCACGTAATTCTCTCGGCTATTTTGCGCAAATCACGTTTTTTGTCTTGACTTTTCCGATCCACACTGCCATATCAGTATAAATTGTCCTGGTTGAATTTCTTTGGAGGGGATCACGTCGGTGAGTAGGCTGGAGACGCGGCAGGAGGATAGAACTTGAAAACGAGACGAGAGTTCGTGGCAGGCGCGGCAGCCGGAATCTTAGCCGGAAGCATAGCTTCTCGAAGAGTGATGCGGGGGCAGTCAGCCAACGATACGGTGGTACTGGCTCTTATTGGTGCCGGCGGTCGAGGCACGCAATTAGCGAGAAACTTTGCCCAAATCCCAAACGTACAGTTCAAGTACATCTGCGATGTGAACGATCAACGTGGCGGAGACGCCATCAAAGAGTTAACCGAACGCCAAGGCTACGCTCCACAACGCATTGTGGATATGAGACGGGCGTTCGATGACAAGGATGTGAATGCTGTCGTGATCGCGACGCCGGAACATTGGCATGCGCTGGCCATGATCTGGGCCTGCCAGGCTGGCAAGGACGTCTACGTCGAGAAGCCGATTTCGTTGTGTATTTGGGAAGGCCAGAAGATGGTTGAGGCGGCCCGAAAATACAAACGCGTGGTGCAGTGCGGGTTGGAAAACCGGAGCGCACCCTATGCGGTGACAGCGCGCGATTATTTTCAGAGCGGGAAACTGGGGCGGGTTGAGCTGATCAAGGCTTATAACCTGCTTCCGAATGATGGTCCGTATCAGCAGCCAGCAGATGCTCCAACACCTGCAGGAGTGGATTGGGATCGTTTCCTGGGACCTGCCCGCAAAGTGCCCTTCAATCCTGGGCGGCTGCGGCATTGGGCGAATTACTGGGATTATGGTGGAGGCTCGCTGTCTGGCGATGCGATTCATCAACTGGATCTCACGCGAATGGTGCTAGGCGACCCGGAGAATCCGAAGTCGGTGTACTGCAAAGGCGGCCGCTTCGCATACGACGATCAACGGGAGGTGCCGGATGTGCAAGCCATTACTTACGATTATGGCAATTTCATCATGACTTGCGAGAGCGGCAGTTTTTCAAATTACACGGCGAAATTCAATAAGGAAGTACGCTACGGCAAGACTTGGCCATTCTGGCCGCAGAGCTCCTGCCGGGTTGAAATCTACGGAACAAAACAGATGATGTATCTGGGTCGCCATGGAGCGGGGTGGCAGGTGCTGGAAAGTGAGGGAAAGATGGTCGCTCAGGACAAGGGATATTTTCCGGATAAGTGGCATCAGCCCAATTTCATTGATTGTGTACGCAGCCGCAAAGAGCCGAATTCAACCATTGAACAAGGGCACATCAGCACCGGCTTGATCCACCTGGGAAACATCGCTTATAGGGCAGGGAACCGGTGGTTACAGTTTGATTCGAAAAAGGAATGTTTCGCGGACGAACGAGCGAATCAATATCTAAAACTTAACTCTCGGCGTGAGTTCCAAGTTCCGGATAAGGTTTAATCCGCAGACTTGGCGTGCTGTTCAGAACTGGCGGAGAGAGTGGGATTCGAACCCACGGTACCTTGCGGTACACACGCTTTCCAAGCGTGCGCCTTAAGCCACTCGGCCATCTCTCCCGGTCGTGCGAGCCACTGCGCGATGCCGCGCCGCTGCAACCGCGCCTCATTGACTTTACCATCTTGAATTTGCCGCCCGCAAAGATTCCGCCCTCAGCCATGTCGCCGGACTTCTACCCGGATCAGTTAAGGTGAGAAGGACCATGCTTTCCCGCGCTCCAGTCACGCAAATGTCCCCCCGCCACGCGCTTCCGCAGCGAACTCGGCGGCCCTGTTGCTGCTTGCCATCCCGGTCGTGCTCTCCGAGCTGGGCTGGATGGCCATGTCCATCGTGGACACCATCATGGTCGGGCGTCTGAGCCCGGCGGCCATCGGCGCCGTCGGCATCAGCAGCGCCATCTTCTACACTCCCGCGCTCTTCGGCATTGGGCTGCTGCTGGGGCTCGATACCCTGGTGGCCCAGGCCTTTGGCCGCGGCGACTTCGACGATTGCCATCGGGCACTGGCCCAGGGCGTCTACCTGGCCATCGGATACACACCCGTCGCCATGCTGCTGGTGGGCTTCGCGCCCCATCTCTTTCCGCTCATGGGAATTACCGAAGCGGTGCGCGCTCCAGCCACGGCAATACATTCAGCCTGCTTAACTGCAGCACTCTTCCGCTGCTCATTTACGTCGCTTTCCGGCGCTATCTGCAGGGCGTGGGCAAGGTCCGGCCGGTGACCTTCGCCTTGATCTCCGCCAACCTGGTCAACTGGTTCGGCAACTGGGCGCTCATCTATGGCAAGCTCGGCCTTCCCGCAATGGGCGTGCGCGGGTCCGCGCTTTCCACCTGCGTGGCCCGCATCTATATGGCCGGCGTGTTGGTCTGGTGGGCCTGGAAGCATGAGCGGGAGCGCGGACACCCGCTCTTTGCCCACTGGCCGGGTCTGCGGCCGGCCCAATTCCGCCGGCTCCTGCAGCTGGGATGGCCGGCCGCTTCGCAATTGCTCTTTGAAGTAGGCGCATTCTCGGTCGCCACCCTGATGGCGGGACGGCTTTCGCCCGACATCCTGGCCGCACACCAGATCGTGCTGAATTCAGCCAGCCTCACCTACATGGTGCCGCTCGGGGTTTCCGCGGCGGCGGCCATCTCCGTAGGCCATGCCGTAGGGGCAGGGGATCGCGCCCTCGCCCGCCGCAACGGCTCCATGGCCATCGCCATCGGCGCCGTGTTCATGGCCCTGGCGGCCACGGCCTTCTTGACCATTCCGCGGCTGCTCATCCACGTGTATACCCATGATCGCCAGACCGTCGCCGTCGGTGTGCGCCTGCTGGCAGTGGCCGCCGTCTTCCAGATCTTCGATGGCATCCAGGGCATCGGCACCGGCGCCTTGCGCGGCCTGGGCAAAACCCGCGGTCCCATGCTGATCAACCTGGTGGCCTACGGAGTGATCGGTTTGCCCATCGGCTATGTACTGTGTTTCAAAACCCCTCTGGGCATCTATGGCCTGTGGAGCGGCCTGACGCTGGCACTCATCTTTGCCGCCGGGCTGGTGCTGGCGCTGTGGCTCAAGGATTCCAGAACCGTTTGATCCTTATATTAGGTGCAGCAACCCCATCAGTCATGTCCGATAACAGATATTCTGTTAACTACACTCGGCCGCAAGGATTCAGCACCCTCTCCGGCCTCAGGTCTGCCGGTTCTCCCCTTTCGAACGCCACTCTCAAAAACAAAAATGCCCTCGCTGGAGCGAGAGCATTTCAGATGGTTTCCGCGCTATGCCCAACCTACATCTTGTAGCGGCCAAGATCCTCGTCGTTGAGTCCTTCCAGCCAGCGGCGAAGTTCCTCCGGCGTGGTCTCGGCCATGCTGGGCGCCAGTTTGGCTATCCGGATGACCTCTTCGCTCACGTAAATCGGACAGTCGGAGCGCAGAGCCAAGGCCAGGGCGTCGGACGGCCGGGCGTCCAGGCTGACCACTTCCCCATCCTGTTCCATCCAGATGACGGCGTAAAAGGTGTCGTTCTTAAGTTCAGTCACTACAACCTTTTGCACCGCAGCATTCAAGCCTCGGATGAGGTTTTTGAGCAGGTCGTGCGTCATCGGCCGCGGGGTGGCCGACTTCTCGATCTCCAGCGCAATGGCATTGGCCTCGTACATGCCAACCCAGATGGGCAGCACAGTGTCGCTCTTGACGTCTTTCAGGATCACGATCGGCATATTGCTGGCCGGATCCATGACCAGACCGCGGATTTTCATTTCCACATCCATGGTCAACTCCGTTATGCGGCTGCGCGCTAGGAGACGGCCTCGCCGACAAGGCTGTTGGGAAAGCTCTGGGTAATCCGCACCGGAAGATAGCTGCCGGGAGCGGGGCGGATGGGGTGCGGAGTCGTGAAATTGACCGTCTTATTCTGCGAGCTGCGGCCGATTACCTGGCCCCGTTGGCTGTTATATCCTTCAACCGCTGCTTCCATAATCTGCCCTATGTGACTGGCGTAACGTGACCTTTGGATCTCGCGCTGGCGATCAAGAAGCACCTGCAGGCGGCGGCTCTTCTCCTCTTCCGGGATGCTGTCTGCCAAAGAAATGGCCGGGGTATTGGGCCGGGGAGAAAATTTAAAAGCGAAGACCGCATCGAAGCCGACCTCGTCCAGCAGGCTCAAAGTCTGCTCGAAGTCCTCCTCGGTCTCTCCCGGGAAAGCCGACGATGATGTCGGTGGTGATGCTGATGGGGCGCTGGGCGGCTCTGAATCCAGGCGATGCGCTCCAGGTATTGCTTCCCGGCTGTACTCCCGCTGCATGGCTGCCAGCACCCGCGTCGAACCGCTCTGCACCGGCAGATGAACGTGGTCGCAGAGCGTGGGCACGGCATCGATGGCCGCGACGATGTCGGGGGTAAAGTCACGCGGATGCGAGGTGGTGAAGCGCACCCGGCGAATGCCCGGGAACCTGGCCCACGGCGGCCAGCAGCTCGGCGAAGGTGCGCTTCCCTTCGCGGTCGCGGTAGGAATTGACGTTTTGCCCCAGCAGCTGGATCTCGGTGTAGCCGGCTTCGGCCAGCGTGCGAGCCTCGGCGAGAACCGAAGTGGAGGTGCGGCTGCGCTCCTTGCCTCGCGTATACGGAACCACGCAATAGGCGCAGAACTTGTCGCATCCTTCGATGATGGTGATGTAGCCGCGGTGGGGATTGGTGCGCGCGGTAAACTCCGTTTCGAAGGTCTCTTCGGTCTGGCGGTCGTCGAGACCGGTGATGCGCGACTCCCCTGCCTCCAGGCGAACCAGCATCTCCGGCAATTTGCGGTACGAGGCCGATCCGGAGACCATGCGAAACATAAGGAGCGCGCTCGAAGATCCGCTCCCCTTCCTGCTGCGCCACGCAGCCCAGCACGACGAAGCGCTTGCCCGAGGCGTAGCAGCTTCTTGTAGTCGTTCAGGCGGTTGAAGACCTTTTGTTCGGCTTTGTCGCGGATGGAGCAGGTGTTGTAGAGGATCAGGTCGGCGGCAGTTTCGGTATCCACCTGTTGGTAGCCCTCATGGCGAAGAGTGCCGATGACTTTTTCCGAGTCATGCACATTCATCTGGCAACCGAAAGTCTCAAGATAAAACGTTTTAGCGGGCGCCATGGTGAGACCGAGTATACCGCAGTAGAGCGGGCTGCGAGTCCTCCGCGCGTGGCAGTGGTACACGCCAGCGCGGCATTGAACTGCCAAACTTAGGCTTGAAACGCGGTTCAGAAACGTGGCGGCACTGGGCGCCAATGGCAGCTAAACTGGAACGAGCCTGCGAGAGATGCTGGAGGCGGAAAGATGGCTGAAACAAACGGAACCTACCCGGGCGGAACCGGATTGCGGCTGAAGCTGGGTCTGGCGGAGATGCTCAAGGGCGGCGTCATCATGGACGTGATGAGCACCGAGCAGGCCGTCATTGCCGAGCGCGCCGGCGCCACCGCGGTCATGGCGCTGGAGCGGGTGCCGGCGATGATCCGCGCCCAGGGCGGCGTGGCCCGCATGGCCAAGCCCAGCCTGATCAAGCAGATTATCGGCGCGGTTTCCATCCCGGTGATGGCCAAGGCGCGCATCGGGCATTTTGCCGAAGCCCAGATCCTGCAGCATCTGGGCGTCGACTTCATCGACGAGAGCGAAGTGCTCACCCCGGCCGATGAGCTCCACCACATCGACAAGCACGCCTTCACCACTCCCTTTGTCTGCGGCGCGCGCGATCTGGGCGAAGCCCTGCGCCGCATCGCCGAAGGCGCGGCCATGATTCGCACCAAGGGCGAAGCCGGCACCGGCGACGTGGTGCACGCCGTGAAGCACATGCGGCAAATCGTGAAAGAGATGAAGGCGCTCACCGTGCTGCGCGACGAGGAGCTCTATGCCGCGGCCAAGGAGCATCGTGCTCCCTACGAACTGGTGCGCATGGTAGCCAAGACGGGCAAGCTGCCGGTGCCGAACTTCTCCGCCGGCGGCATCGCCACCCCGGCCGACGCGGCCCTGATGATGCAGCTGGGCGCGGAGGCGGTCTTTGTCGGCTCCGGCATCTTCATGAAGGAAGGCGCGACCCCGCTGGACGTGGAGCTGGACGAGAAAACCGGCGCCGTCCGCAACCCCAAGGAGCGCGAGGAAGCGGAGTCGCGGGCCAAGGCCATCGTGATCGCCACCGCGCATTACAACGATCCCAAGGTGCTGGCCGAGGTCAGCGAGCAGATGACCGGGCTCCATGCACGGCTTGGCCGTGGCCGGGCTCGAAGAGGCGTGAACTGCTGCAGACCCGCGGCTGGTAGGCCGATGGGGCGAAGAACGTCCGCGCATCGGCGTGCTCGCCATCCAGGGAGATTTTGCCGCTCACGCCCAGGCGCTCGAAGACGCGGGCGCCGATGCGGTCGAGGTACGCAAACCGGCGGAACTGGCCGGCCTCGACGGCTTGGTCCTGCCCGGCGGCGAATCGACGACATTCCTGAAATTTCTGGAGCGCGATGGCTTGCTTGAGTCCCTGCAGCGCTTCGTGGCCGAAAAGCCGGCCTTCGGCACCTGCGCCGGCTGCATCCTGCTGGCCCGCAATGTCTCCCACCCGCCACAGCAGAGCCTGGCGCTCATGGACATCAGCGTGGAGCGCAATGCCTATGGGCGGCAGATCGACAGCGCCATCCAAACCGGTCCAACCAAGCTGCCCGGCGGACCGCTGGAGATGGTCTACATCCGCGCCCCGCGCATTGCCAGTGTGGGCCCAGGCGTCGAAGTCATGGCGGAACGGGACGGCTTTCCCGTGCTGGTGCGGCAAGGCAGGTTACTGGCGGCCACCTTCCACCCTGAGCTTTCCAGCGATCGCCGGGTACATCAGCTCTTCGTCGACATGGTGCGTGAGCAGCGCGACCAGTCCCGCAGTAGGCCTTTTTCCTCGCAGCGAATGCAGAGACGCGAAGTCACTTCCGCAGCATCCAATCCGTCAAAGGGTATGACTACGGAGTTCACCGCAACGAAGCAGATTTCAAAATGCAGTGGGAGCCGGAGGCCAAACAGGAGTAATCTTCGAATGTCGGAGTTGAGCCATGCCTGCTACCTTCACCCGCACCCCTGTTGAGACAGAGCGCAAGGATCCCGGATTTGGCGGCAAACCGCCGGTTGCCCGCAGGCCCACAGGCGGTGGTGGAGACGGCGAGAACTGGGAAAACCGGCCCCCCGGCCGGCGTGGACCCCGCGATCTGCTGGGCCGCTACCGCATGGTGTTGTTTTTTGCCCTGGCCAGCGACCTGATGTTCTTCGTCGCCCTGGTGAGTGCCTTTTTCGCCCGCCAGAGCAGCGGCCATTTCACTGCCAACAATAACTGGGTTCTTGACTGGCACCCGATCGCACTGCCTCCCATTCTGTGGATCAACACCGCGCTGATTGTGCTCAGCAGCCTGACCATGGAGATCGGCCGCAGGCATTTTTTCCGTGAGATCGACGTGATGGAGGAGTGGCTGGGACTGGGCCGCCCGACCATCCGCCGCGCCGCTCCCTGGCTGGCGGCAACGGTCGTGCTGGGCGGCCTGTTTCTCGCCGGCCAGTGGATTGCCTGGAAGCAACTGGTCGAGCAGGGCGTCTTCTTTGCCTCCAACCCGAGCAGCCACTTTTTCTACCTGATCACCGGCACCCACGGCCTCCACTTGCTGATCGGCGTGCTGGCGCTGGGCGGGCGCGATGTTGGCGCTCATCTTTCTGCGCCGCGTCGAACTGCGCCAGGTGGTGGTGGACTGTACCGCCTGGTACTGGCACACCATGGGCGTCTTCTGGATCTTCCTCTTCGGCATGCTGGTCTTTTGCCAATAGAGCGTCGTGACTACTGGACATCTGGCCTCAACTCAAATGGACAGACTGGCAGAAGACTGCGGACACCCTGCACATGTGGACGCAGATCGTGGGCAAGACGCGGCTCGCGCTCAGCCCTCTGCAGGCCCACTGGTGGAATGTTCCCCTCTATGTGAGCGCGCGCGGACTGAACACCTCGGCGATGCCGTATGGATCAGAATTTCTTGAAGTCACCTTCGACTTCGTCAGCCATGAGCTGAAGTTCGTGATGAGCACCGGCGCCAGCCTGTCGACTCCTCTGCGCGCCCAGTCCGTGGCGGAGTTCTACCTTGAGTACCAGCGCAGTCTTGCCGCGCTCGGTGTCAGCGTAGACATCCATCGCGGTGCCGGTAGAACTGCAGCATCCGATTCCCTTCGCTGAGGACTTCGAGCACGCCTCCTACGACCCGCAAGCAGCGCACCGGTTCTGGCGGGTGTTGATGCACGCGGACCAAATCTTTCAGCAGTTTTCTTCCCGCTTTGTGGGCAAGGTCAGTCCGGTGCATTTCTTCTGGGGAAGCTTCGATCTGGCGGTCACGCGCTTTTCCGGAAGACCGGCGCCGCCGCGCGAGGGCGCCGACGCAATCACGCGCGAGGCCTATTCGCATGAAGTGATCAGCGCCGGCTTCTGGCCCGGCAACGGCGGCTTCGGCGAAGCCGCCTTCTATTGCTATGCCGCTCCGGCGCCCAAGGGTCTCGAGGCCGCATCGATCCAGCCTGCCAAGGCCGGCTACAACAACGACCTTGGGTGAGTTCATCTACCTTTATGAAGATCTGCGCCAGGAGCCTTCGCCGGATGAGGCCTTGCTCACCTTCCTCGAAAGCACCTACGAAGCAGGAGCCACGCTTGCCCAGTGGGATCGCAGCGCGCTCGAGCGAGCTTCCGAGAAAAGCTCACCTGAGTAACGGTGGTGCCACGTTCGCCAGCGTACCTGGACTTCATGCGCCTTTCCTTATAAAAAGGCGCCACGCGGTCTTGTCCAGTGCTGCGTCAGGAATCCGGGATGTACGGCAATTGTGATAAATGACAATTTTCAAGAAGTCAGAAACTGCGCCGCTGCCTGCCCACGGCTCGTTTATTCTTGCACTATGGAATTCAGACGGCTTGGACATTCGGGATTGAAGGTGCCGGTGCTCTGCTTCGGCGCAGCGACCTTTGGCGGTGGAAGCGAATTTTTCAAAGCATGGGGATCGACGGATGTCGCCGAGGCGACGCGCCTGGTGGACATCTGTCTGGAAGCGGGAGTGAACCTCTTCGATACCGCGAATGTTTACTCGCAAGGGATGTCGGAGGAGATCCTGGGCCAGGCGATCGCCGGCCGGCGCGACAAGGTGTTGATATCGACCAAAGCCACCTTCCCCATGGGCGACGGGCCCAACGATATCGGCTCCGGGCGGCTGCATCTGGTGCATGCCTGCGAGGCCAGTCTCAAGCGCCTGGGAACGGACTACATCGACATCTACCATCTCCATGGATTTGACGCGCTGACGCCGGTCGAGGAGACGCTCGATACCTTGAACACGCTGGTGCGCAGCGGCAAGGTACGCTACATCGCCTGTTCCAATTTTTCCGGCTGGCATCTGATGAAGTCGCTGGCGGTGTCGGACAGGTATGGATGGGCGCGCTACGTGGCGCACCAGGTCTACTACTCCGTGATTGGCCGTGACTACGAGCAGGAGTTGATGCCGCTGGGGATCGATCAGGGAGTGGGCGCCATCATATGGAGTCCTCTTGGCTGGGGACGGCTGACGGGAAAGATCCGCCGCGGACATCCCTTGCCGGCAGAGAGCCGTCTGCACAAAACCGCTGCCCAGGGTCCGCAGGTCGACGATGAATATCTTTACAAGGTTGTTGACGCATTGGATGAGGTGGCGAAAGAGACCGGCAAACCGGTGCCCCAGGTGGCGCTGAACTGGCTGCTGCAACGCCCGACGGTGGCCACGGTCATCATCGGCGCGCGCAATGAGACCCAGCTGCGTCAGAATCTGGCCGCGGCGGACTGGAACCTGACCGCTGCGCAAGTAGCCAAGCTGGATGCCGCCAGCAAGACGAGTGCTCCCTACCCGTACTGGCACCAGCGGCAATTCGCCGCGCTCAACCCGGCGCCCGTTCCTCAATAAACAACGCAGATCTAGGCATTGGTCGGATGGCAATTGCTCGCTGGGAGCAAAGTTGCATCCATCAGAGCTGGAATTGCAGTGCAGACCGAACGCCTGGGATGTCGCCTCCTTGCATCGAGCGAAGCGTGCAAGTTGCGTACCGCATCCTTCCCTACTTCGCGTCCAGCGTGAAGCTATCCTTCACTTCAACCGACTTCTGCGCCGCGTCCGGGTCCACCACGCGGTACATCTTCACGTCGGCATGCTTACCCTCAAGCGTGATGACGAGATAGTTGAAGTTGGGATAGGTGCGGGCGCGATACAGGTCCTGGTCGCCGCGGATAAAGATGGGATAAGGCCGCGCGCCCCCTCCGCCGGTGATCACGTGGGTGATGCCATTCATTTCAAAACGCTCGTAGTTATGAATATGGCCGTTGAAGACAACGAACTTGGCGTGGGATGCGGCTGCCTGCGGCTTCGAGATCATGACGCAGATCGAGTGTGGCAGGGTCGGGAATGCCAAGCATGAAAGCGGTTTGCAGATCCGAAACCAGCGGTATGTGAAAGAGGAAGAAAACAAAATCCGCCGACGAGGGAAGATGGGCGAGCTGTGACTCGAGCCATCGGCGCTGCTCCCAGCCGACGCTGAGAAAGGTACTGCTATCGAGTGTGATGAGATAGATATTTCCCAGTCTGCACCGAGTACCACCTGTGGTGATCGATCTGCGGGTAGGCCGCAAAATAGTTCCTCATGCCGCTGCGAGGATCAGGAAGCCCTTCATGGTTGCCGATGGTGGGATAGATGCGCAGCCGTTCCTGAGTCCACAGCGCCGTTTCCTGGATGTAGACTTTCCAGTCGTCCGGGTTGCTGCCGTGAAAAGGCATATCGCCGGTAAGCAGCAGGATGTCCGGCTTCTCTTCGCCGACCTTTTGCGCCAGCCATTTGCGCACTCCTGGCTGGGTGTCAGAAGTATTGGCTGGGATCGGTAAAGCGCATGTCGCCGTAAACGACGATGCGCAGCGGCCGCCCCGCCGGCAAATCAGAAACGGTAAAGGTCGGGCTGCTGTCCTGGTCGCTGCCTTGCGCGGCCTGTGCGGCGAAGTTTGCTGCGCCAACGCCGTGCCGGCGATGCAGGCAATGGCAAGCACGAAGCTTGACTGCTTTGCGCAAGCGGCGCATCAGGCGCCGGCCGCCGCCGACAAAGTGCACAATCTCCAGACGGTCCCCATCCGCCAGGCCAGTGTTGGCCCACTCCGCGCGGGGAACGATGTTGCCGTTATGCTCGATCGCTACCCGGTCGCCTTTGAGGCCCAGGTCAGCGATCAAGTCCTGGAGATGGGCCGGGACCGCCAATTGCGGAAATTCACGCGACTGGCCGTTGAGGACAAAATGCATAGAGGGAGAGTATCACCGGCCCGACCGTCAGCTGCTCCGCGACCAGGAGTCCCGAACCCAGGAACCACCGCCGTATGCGGCCGAAGGCCGGTTGAACCTCGGTGCCGGAATAATAGATAGCGCGGTTGAGCCCCTTGAGAATCTGGATGGCTTCGACGCGCGGGTCGGCGTTTCCCAGAGGTCCCTTGTCCTGCAGGATCCTCGGCATACTCGTCGGCGAGATATTCAATCGCGTGGCCCAGGATTTCCAGTGCGCGGCCACCGTCCGGGGAGAGCCGGCGGCGAACGAAAGGCTGCGGTTCGAGCGGAGCCGAAGCCTGACCGCGTCCCAGGCTTGCGTGCGGAAACTAAGCCGATTGTGGTTCGCGAGCGAGCAGAGTCCTCCGGCGATGGGGCGCTACGAAACCTGAGCATGATTCCACCTCATGGCGGAGCTATCGGCCAAAAGGCGAGATTCCTGAGAGCCCTAGAATGTGCAAAAGTCGGACCAGTACGACCCGTTATGCACTTGCGCCAGCACAAGCCGTCGGCTTGACTCCAGGAAGGCGAAAACTTACAGTCGAGACAGAGGCTAACCTCGACGCCCGCGAGTTCAAATGCAGACGCCCGATTACTTTTGGAACTACCTGCCGCTGCTGCATGCAAATCCTTGTCGCCGTGGGTTTTGGAGCCGGAATCGTCACTGCTTCCTGGTTCATCGGGAGGCACCGCAACACCGCCGCCAAGCTGGCCACCTATGAGTGCGGCATCGAGGCGGAAGGCGATGCCCGCGGCCGCTTCTCCGTCCGCTTCTACATGGTCGCCATGCTCTTCATCCTCTTCGACGTGGAAGCCGTCTTCATGCTCCCCTGGGCCGTGGTCTACCGCGATCTGCCCAAGCTGGTCGGCTCGCGCATGTTTGGCTTCTGGGAGATGGTCGTCTACCTCGGCTTCGTGCTGGTCGGGCTCTTCTACGTTCGGAAAAAAGGAATTCTGGACTGGTCCTCCGATAAGGCGGACCTCTGATGGACGCCGCCAACGAGAAAGACGCCGTTCTCCAGGCCCACGCCGCAGAACCACGCCATCGCTGCCCTGGTGGCCGCCAAGCCCTCCTGCATCACCAATGCCCGCTTCGATCGCGGCGAATTGACTCTCTGGATCGAGCGCGACGACATCCGCCCCGTGTGCCGCACGCTGCAGAAGGCGGGCTACAACTTCCTGGTCGGACGTGACCTGCGTGGACTGGTACCCCAGCGAACCGCGCTTTCAAGTCACCTACCACATCCTTTCCCACAGCCTGAAGGAGCGTCTGCGGCTCTGCGTCCTGGTCGATAGCCTGGATCCCGAAGTAGCCAGCATCACCCCGGAATGGCCGTCGGCCAATTTCTACGAGCGCGAGGTCTGGGACCTCTTCGGCGTGCGCTTCGGCGGACACCCCAACCTGCGCCGCATCATGTTGCCCGACCAGTGGGAAGGCCATCCCTTACGCAAGGACTACCCGGTGGAGGGCTACCGCTAATGGATGCCGCAGATTTCGCCATCGCCCCGCTGATCGAACCGCGCGTCGAGGAGGGCTCCAAGGACCGCACCATGGTCCTGAACATGGGGCCGCAGCATCCCTCGACCCACGGCGTGCTGCGCCTGGTGCTGGAGATCGATGGCGAAACCGTGCTCCGCCTGGTGCCCGACATCGGCTTTCTGCATACCGGCATCGAGAAGACCTGCGAGGCCAAGTTCTACCAGCAGGTGGTTCCGCTCACCGACCGCATCGACTATCTCAGCCCGATGTCCAACAATCTCTGCTACTGCCTGGCGGTCGAGAAGCTGCTGCAGCTGGAGATTCCGCCCCGGGCGCAGTTTCTGCGCGTGCTGCTGAACGAGCTCACCCGCCTCCAGTCTCACCTGGTCTGGCTGGGCACCCACGCCATGGACATCGGCGCGCTGACCCTCTTCCTCTACACCTTCCGCGAGCGCGAAGAGATCCTGAAGATCTTTGAGGATGTCAGCGGCCAGCGCATGATGGGCTCCTATTTCCGCGTGGGCGGCATTGCGCTGGAGCCGCCGGTCGACTTCTACGAGCGGGTGCAGAGCCTGCTCAAGATGATGCCGGAAAAGATCGATGAGTACGAGAACCTGCTCAACGGCAATCCCATCTGGATGCAGCCGCCTGAAGGGCGTGGGCTATCTCAGCGCCGCCGATGCCATCGCCCTGGGAGTGACCGGGCCGCCGTTGCGCGCCAGCGGAGTCGATTGGGACCTGCGCCGCGACATGCCCTACTCCGGCTACGAGAAGTTCCAATTCAAGGTGCCCGTCTCCGATGTAGGCGATGTGTGGACGCGCTACACGCTGCGCGTTCAGGAGATGCGGGAGTCGGTCAAGATCTGCCAGCAGGCGCTCGACGGCATGCCGCACGGGCCCATTGAAGGCCGACGCGCCCAAGGTGGTGCTGCCGGACCGGGAAAAGATGAAGACCCAGATGGAGTCGCTCATCTATCACTTTAAGATTGTGACCGAAGGGCTTTGCGGTGCCCGCCGGCCAGGTCTACCAGGCGATCGAATCTCCTCGCGGGGAGATGGGCTATTTCGTGGTCAGCGACGGCACCGCCAAGCCCTATCGCGTGCACATGCGCAACCCCACGTTTGCTTCCCTGCAGGCGCTGGAAACCATGTGCGTAGGCCGGCTGTTGGCCGACGTGGTCGCGGTGATCGGCTCCATCGATATTGTGCTGGGAGAAATCGACCGGTGAGCGACGAGGCGAGTTGCTATCCGTCCAGGTGCGCCGGCACGTCTGGGAGTCGCTGGTCAGCATGCTGCGGGTCTATGCGCATGCGGCCAGCCTTAATGGCAAGGAATACGTAGTGACGAGCACTCGAACGAGGCGTGGGTCAAGCATCAGGACTCCGTGTTGAGCCTTCGCTTTTGTCCTGAGACCGGGGAGGGAAGCTGGTGCGTCACCCAGCCGGAACGGGAAGAGTGGGGTGAGTTCCGGATCGAAGAGGACGGCACGCTTACCTTCCCGGCGGGCCCCAAGGCGCTCGATGCCGCAGCCATCGATTGGATAGAACATCTGGTCCACGCTAATCGCCGGAAGCGAATGAGCCATCGCCAACCAGCGGGTATCTCTTAAAATCAAATCATGAGCACAGAGATCAACACCATCTTCAGTCCCGCCCTGGCCGCGCGCTTCGACCGCATGGTGACGCTTTACCCGCTGCGCCGGTCGGCGCTGATCCCCATGCTGCTCTATGCGCAGGATGAGGTCGGCTATCTTTCCGACCAGGTGATCAGCGAAGTGGCTGCCCGCATCGGGATTACCGAGCTCGATGTGCGCGACGTCATCAGTTATTACTCCCTGCTGCACACCGCCCCGGCGGGCAAGTATCATGTACAGGTATGCACCAACATCAGTTGCATGCTGCGCGGTGGCAATGAGCTGTTGGCCCATTGCAAACAGCGGTTAGGCATCGGCAACAAGGAAACCACGCCCGATAAGCTTTTTTCCCTGGAAGAAGTAGAGTGCATCGGCGCCTGCAGTTGGGCTCCCGCGGTTCAGGTGAATTACGACTTTCACGAAAATTTGACCGCCGGACTCGATGGACAAGGTTCTCGACGACTACCGGTCCAGGAGCTAACAGTCACGCGCACGCGGAGAAAAGCATGGCCTATCTCGTCTCCCATCCAGATGAAGTGAAGTTGATCTCGTCCCGCTTCGGCAAGGGCGCGACCGCCATCGACAAGTATCTCGAGCTGGATGGGTACACTGCCGTGCGCAAGGCCATCGCCCTGGGCCCGGAAGGAATCATCGCCGAGATGAAGGCCTCCAACCTGCGCGGCCGCGGCGGCGCCGGCTTCCCTACCGGGCATGAAGTGGTCCTTCGTTCCCAAGCAATCGGCCAAGCCGAAGTACGTCCTGGTCAACGGAGATGAGAGCGAGCCGGGCACCTGCAAAGACCGGCTGATCTTCGAGCACGATCCCCACTCGGTGATCGAGGGTGTGATCATCGCCGGCCTGGCCATCGGCTCCAAGATGGGCTTTATCTACCTGCGCGGCGAGTATCGCTACCTGCTCAAGATCATGGAGAAGGCCATCGACGACGCCTACGCCAAGGGCTTTCTGGGCAAGAAGCATTTTCGGCAGCAATGTGGATTTCGACGTCGTCTCCCATACCGGCGCGGGCGCCTACGAAGTAGGCGAAGAGTCGGCGTTGATGGAATCGCTCGAAGGCAAGCGCGGCATTCCCCGCATCCGGCCTCCCTTTCCCGCAGTCGTGGGCCTCTATGGCGGCCCCACCGTCATTAACAATGCGGAAACGCTGGCCACCGTGCCCCACATTTTCCGCATCGGTGGGGCGGAGTACGCCAAGATCGGCACCGAGCGCAACGGCGGCACGCGCCTCTTCTGTCTCAGCGGCGATGTGGCCAAGCCCGGCGTCTACGAGCTGCCCATGGGCTACAACCTCAAGAAGATGATCTACGAGGTAGGCGGCGGCATCCCCGACGGCAGATCGCTGAAAGCCGTCGTACCCGGCGGATCCTCCACCCCGGTGCTTCTGCCCAACGAGATCGATATCGGCATGGACTTCGACCAGGTAGGCAAGGCGGGCAGCATGCTCGGTTCCGGCGGCGTGGTGGTTCTGGACGACACCGTCTGCATGGTGGAGTTTGCCCTGCGCACCATGAAGTTCTACCAGCACGAGAGCTGCGGATGGTGTATTCCCTGCCGCGAAGGCACCGACTGGCTGAAGAAGACGCTGACCCGCGTTCATGCCGGCGGCGGCGTGGCCAAGGATATCGACAATATCCGCTACCTGGCGCAGAACATGTTGGGCCGCACCTTCTGTCCCGTTGGGCGACGCTGCGGCCATGCCCACCATCGCCTTCGTGGACAAATTCCGCAAGGAGTTTGAAGACCACCTGGATGGCAAACCGTGTCCGTACGCCCACCAGCCGGAAGCGGCCTTGGCCGGCGTATGACGCCCGCTCACAACCAAGATAGGAACCCATGGCTGACGTAACCTTTACCGTCGATGGCAAGAAGGTCACCGCACCCGCAGGCACGCTGCTGATTGAGGCCTGCCGTGCCGCGAGTATCGCGATTCCCTCGTTCTGTTACTACCCCGGCCTTTCGCTGCAGGCAGCTTGCCGCATGTGCCTGGTGCGCCTGGAAAAGGTGCCCAAGCTGCAAACCGCCTGCACCACCCCGGTAGCGGAAGGCATGGTGGTCAACACCGATAACGATGAGATCACGCAGGCGCGCAAAGCCACCATCGAGTTGCTGCTGGGCAATCATCCTCTGGATTGCCCGGTGTGCGATGCCGGCGGCGAGTGCGAACTGCAGGACATGACCTTCAAGTACGGCGCCGCCGGAGTCGCTCTACACCGAGGTCAAGCAGCACCGCGAAGAACAGCAGTGGTCTCCGGTGGTGTTTTTCGACCGGCCGCGCTGCATCCTCTGCTATCGCTGCGTGCGCACCTGCGGCGAAGGCATGGACGTGTGGGCGCTGGGGGTACAGAATCGCGGCGTCACCAGCATCATTGCCCCCAACAAAGGCGATCACCTGGACTGCGAAGAGTGCGGCATGTGCATCGACGTCTGCCCGGTGGGAGCGCTCACCTCGGGCACCTATCGTTACAAAACCCGCCCCTGGGAAATGAACCACGTCTCCACCGTCTGCACCCACTGCGCGGACGGATGCAAGACCACGCTGGGCGTGCGCAGCGTCGATAACGGCTCTGAGATCCTGCGCGGCGACAACCGCGACAAGAGCGGCATCAACGGCGACTTTTTGTGCATCAAGGGACGCTACGCCTTCGACTTTGCCAACCACACCGACCGGTTGACCAAGCCGCTGGTGCGCCAGGCGGACGGCAAGTTCGCGGAAGTGAGCTGGGAGCAGGCGCTGGCAGCACGCCGGCACCAAGCTGCGCGAGATTCGCGAGAGCCGCGGCGGCAAGGCCATCGGCGTCATCGGCTCCAACCGCACCACCAACGAAGAAAACTACCTGCTGCAAAAGTTTGCCCGGACGGTGCTCGGAACCAACAACATCGATCATCACCGCACCGCCGACTACACCGCCTTTGCCCGCGCTATCTCCGGACAGAAGGACCGCGCCGCTTCGCTGCGCGAAACCATGACCGCGCCGGCGATCCTGCTGCTGGGCAACGATCCCACCGAGCAGCATCCTCTCCTGGCCTGGAACCTGCGCACCAACGTGCGCCACAACAATGCCCGCATCTACATCGTGAACCATGCCGGCATCAAGCTGGAGCGCCAGGCGCACCAATCGCTGATCATTCCTCAGGATGGCTACGCCAACGCTGTGCGCTTCCTGGCCGGCGAGGATGAAGCCTTTCCTGGCACTCAATTGGGAGACGAGGCGAAAAAGTTCCGCGAGGCGTTGCGCGCCGAGCCCAACCTGCTGATCATCTTTGGTTCTGAATACCGCGGCCGCGACATCGACGCGCTGGTGAACTTTGGCATGTGGCTGCCCAACGCCCGCTTCGCCTGCCTGGGCGATTACGTCAACTCCCGCGGCGCCGCGGATATGGGCTTGCTCCCCGGCCTGCTGCCCGGCTATGTGCCCGTGGCCCAGGGTGGCGCCTTTGCCGAGGAGTACGGCGACGCGCTGCCCCAGACTCCGGGCATGGACCTGGTGGAGATGTTCGATGCCGCCGAACGCGGTGAGCTGGCGCGCGCTCTACGTCGTGGGCGCCAACCCGATCGCCCGCTACGGCATTGACCCGGCCGCGCTCAAGAACACCTTTATCATCGTGCAGGACATGTTCCTGACCGAGACGGCGCTGCTGGCCGACGTGGTGTTGCCCACCTCCAATCTCTATGAGAAGGCGGGAACCGTCACCAACACCTACGGCGACCAGCAACTGGTGAAGAAGGCCGGCGACCGGGCCGGAGTTCGCAGCGACTTCGAGTTGATGGTGCGGCTCGCCGACACCATGGGCGCAGACCCCAAGAAGCTGGTTCCCTTCGGCCGCGGAGTCCACGCCGACATGGGGCAGACCCGCGGCGCGCAGTCCGGCGAAGCGGACCGTCACAGCGTGTGGCTGGCGGCGCAAAACCTGGAACCGAAGCTCAGCCCCTTCGATCCCTTCGCCATTCTCGACGAGATCCAGCGGCTGGTGCCCGGCTACCAGGTCTCGCGCCTGGAGCTGTTGGCCGGCAACGACGTCCATGTGCAATCATCGCTGGTGCAAATCGAGGCCGGGCCTGAGCGCCACGCACTGATTCTGCCGGCCGAAGACACACTCTTTACTTCCGGCACTTTAGGCCGCTACAGCACCGATGCTGCACTCGGTCATGGAGTCGCACACCACAAACCCACAGAAACAGCCGCAGACTAGAGGTAGATGGAGGCGGGTCAGACGAAGGGCACGGCTTCAGCGTCCGTAGATTCGCAAGCACTAAACGGCTTTAGCCGTTACGTTTCCAAACCTGTAGGGCATGATTCCGCAGTTTCTTTAGCCCCGAGGGGCCAGAAAGCGAAAGAAACCGTGAGCTTCCTGATCTTTTTCCTGCTGAGTTGTTTGAAGATTGCCGTGGTGCTGGCGATCTTTCTCGGGGCCGTCGCCTACACCGTGCTGCTGGAGCGCAAACTGGTGGGGCGCATTCAAAATCGCTGGGGACCCAGCCGCGTGGGCCCCTTCGGCATGTGCAGCCCATGGCCGACGGGCTCAAGCTCTTTCTTAAAGAAGACCTGATGCCCACCAACGTCGATCGGCCGCTCTACATCCTGGCGCCCATGATTGCGCTTGGCTGCGCCTTGATCTCGATTGCCGTCGTGCCCTTCGGCGCGCGCATCACCTGGCACGGCGTCGACATGTTCGAGATCGCCAACGTGAATATCGGCCTGCTGGTGATTCTCGGCGTCACCTCGGTCGGCGTTTACGGGATCGCGCTTGCCGGCTGGTCGTCCAACAACAAATACTCGCTGCTGGGAGCCCTGCGCGCCAGCGCCCAGGTGATCAGCTACGAGCTTGCCCTGGGGCTTTCCCTGGTGGGCGTGGTGCTGCGGGCCGGGTCGCTGAACCTGCGCACCATCGTGGACAGCCAGTCGGCGCCACGGCCTGCTGTCATGGAATGTCTTTGGCGGCTTTCAATTCGTCGCTTTCTTCATCTACCTGATGGCGGCCTATGCCGAAACCAACCGCGCCCCGTTCGATCTGCCTGAGGCGGAGACCGAGCTGACGGCCGGCTATCACACCGAATACAGCTCGATGAAGTTTGCCATGTTCTTCATGGCCGAGTACGCCAACATGATCACCGTCGGCTGCGTAGCGACGCTGCTCTTCTTCGGCGGATGGACCAGTCCCTTCGGGTCGCTGATTCCCGCCTTCGGCGGAGATCTGTGCTTCAGGCCATCCTGCCGGTCTTCTGGTTCGTCTTGAAGGTCTTCTGTTTCCTGTTTCTCTATATCTGGGTGCGCGGCACGCTTCCCCGGTTCCGCTACGACCAACTGATGGGCTTTGGCTGGAAGTTCCTGATGCCCCTGGCCATCGCCAACATTCTCGCCACCAGCCTCTGGCTCGCTCTAGCGCGCGCTCCTAGAGCTTTGGCACGGAACAGGTGTCTAGCGATGCACGACATTCGGGCACGGAAGCGTGTTCTACAATCAGCCTTCGGGCCAGCGGATCCAGGAGAAAAGCACTAGCATGTATCTGGTTCTCTTCATCTTTTTTGGCGGCCTTTGTGTGGCGGGAGCCTTGAACCTCCTGTTCCAGCGCCACCCTATCAACAGCGCCCTCTCGCTGATTGTGGTGATGAGCTCGCTGGCCGTGCTCTACCTCCTGCTGGGGCGGAGTTCCTGGCCGCCGCCCAGGTCATCGTCTATTCCGGCGCCATCATGGTTCTGTTTACCTTCGTCATCATGTTGCTCAATGCCGGAAAGGAAGAGCGCACCCACGGCAGCCGCGCCGCCTACATCGTGGGCATTCCCGGGGTAGCGGTCCTGGTCAGCCTGCTGGCATTCATCTTTCTTTCCGCGCGCACCCACCTGGCCCAGGCCCGGCTGGGAGACTACGTGGTCTCCACCTCCGACCTCAGCAAGGTGCTCTTCCGCGACCTGCTGCTTCCCTTCGAAGTAACGTCGGTTCTGATCCTCATTGCCATCCTGGGCGCGGTTGCGCTGGCCAGCAAGGAGCACTGACATGGCTGTTCCCATTGCCTACTACCTGGTGCTCAGCGCCATCCTCTTCTCCATCGGCGTGGGCGCCTTCCTCATCAAGCGCAACATCATCACCGTCTTCATGTCGATTGAGCTGATGCTGAACGCGGTGAACCTGACCTTTGTCGCCTTTGCCTATCAATGGCACCGGGTGCAGGGCCAGATTTTTGTCTTCTTCGTGATGGTCGTCGCCGCCGCCGAGGCCGCCGTGGGCCTGGCCATCATCATCGCCATCTTCCGCTCGAGGAGTACGCTCAACGTGGATCAAGTCAACCTGATGAAACTATGAACGGAAATCCATCCCTCCATCTGTGGTTGATCCCGCTGCTGCCATTCATCGGCTTTCTGCTGAATGGATTGCTGGGCCGTCGCTTGCCCAAGGCGCTGGTCTCGAGCCATTGCCCTGCTCTTTACCGCGGCTCCGCTGGCGCTGGTCCTCGGCATCGCCTTCCGCTTCAGCAGTCTCACCTTGCCTTATATCGAGCGGTTGGCCATTCCCTGGATCGCGACCTCGGCCTTTCGCGCCGATTTCGCCTTCCTGCTCGACCCGTTGACGCTGGTCATGCTGCTGGTCGTCACCGGCGTGGGCTTCCTGATCCATATCTACTCCGTCGGCTACATGGCGCACGAAGAGGGATACTGGCGCTACTTCGCCTACCTGAACCTCTTCATGTTTTTCATGCTGACGCTGGTGCTGGCGGAGAACTTCCTGCTGATGTTCGTCGGCTGGGAGGGCGTCGGCCTGGCCTCGTACCTGTTGATCGGCTTTTACTTCCTGCGCGAATCCGCCGCGGATGCCGGCAAGAAGGCGTTCATCCTCAACCGCATCGGCGATTTCGGCTTTCTGCTCGCCATGTTCCTGATGATCGCCCACTTCGGCTCGCTCAGCTTCAGCCAGGTCTTCGCCGCGATCGCCCAGCATCCCGAGATGCAAGGCGGCTTCCTCACCGCCATTGCGCTGCTGCTGGTGCTCGGCGCCACCGGCAAGTCGGCGCAGATTCCGCTTTACGTCTGGCTGCCGGACGCGATGGAAGGCCCCACTCCCGTCTCCGCCCTGATCCACGCCGCCACCATGGTGACCGCCGGCGTCTACATGATCGTGCGCTCGCACGTGCTCTTTGACCGCTCGCCCTTCGCCCTGGGCGTGGTCGCCGTCATCGGCGCCGCCACGGCCTTGTTCGCCGCCACCGTCGGCATGGTGCAGACGGATATCAAGCGCGTGCTGGCCTACTCCACCATCTCCCAGCTCGGCTACATGTTCCTGGCCTGCGGAGCCGCCGCCTACTCCGCGGCCATCTTCCACCTGGTCACGCATGCCTTCTTCAAGGGCCTGCTCTTTCTGGCTGCCGGCTCCGTCATCCACGCCACTGGGCGGGCAGCAGGATATGCGCGCCATGGGCGGCCTGCGCAAGGCAACGCCCATCACCTTCTGGACCATGAGCGCCGCGGTCTTCGCCATCTCCGGGATTGCCGCCCTTCTCCGGCTTCTTCAGCAAGGACGAGATTCTCTACCAGACCTTTCTCTCGCCGACGGCGGGCCCGATCCTGTGGTTCGTCGGCCTGGTGACCGCTCTGCTCACCGCCTTCTACATGTTCCGGCTCTGGTACCTCACCTTCTTTGGCGAGCAGCCGGTCGCACGATGCGCATCCCCACGAGAGTCCCTGGTCGATGCTGGTGCCGCTCATCCTTCTGGCCGTGCTTTCGGTCGCCGGCGGCTGGATCGGAATTCCCAAGGCCCTCGGCGGCGGCGACCAGTTCGCGCACTTCCTTGACCCGGTGTTCAACCCCGCGCCCAGCTACGAGCAGATCCGCATCACCATGGACGAGCAGGGCGTCCAGCGCGCTGCCGCCCTCTCTACGCCGCAACCAGCCCGCCCGAGGGCACGAAATCAGGAGCGCCTGTTCAGCGTGCTCTCCGTGGTCATGGCGGCTGATCGGCTGGTTTTTTGCCGATCTGCTTTACCGCCGCAAGCCCGGCATGGCCGACCAGCTGGTCGAGCGCGCTCGGCGGTCTCTATTCGGCTGCTGGTCCACAAGTACTGGATCGACCAGATCTACAACGCCGTCATCGTGGCTCCGCTGCTCTTCCTTACCCGCTACCTGTTGTGGGGCGCGGTCGATCGCGGAGTCATCAACGGCGGCGGCAGCCTGGCGGCAGGCGGTGTGCGCGGCCTGGGGGCGCTGGTCCAGCGGGTGCAGTCGGGAAACATCCGTTCCTATGCCGGGTGGCTGGCGATCGGCGCCGCAGCCCTGCTCCTGATTACCTATTTCGGCTTTTCCATGCACCTCTAAGAGACTGCAGGGACGATTTGTGCTGAACGATTCGATATTGACGCTTACGACCTTTGTGCCCGCTGCAGGAGCCGTGGTCGTGGCATTGCTTCCGCGGCGAGGCCGCATCATCCAATGGTTCACGCTTGCTGGTGACGCTGGTCACCTTCGGCCTGACGCTCCATTTGCCCGTCCATTACGTCTATGGCCAACCGGGCTTTCAATTTGAAGTCGACCACGCCTGGATCGCCAGCCCCGCCATTCGCTATCACCTGGGCGTGGATGGCATCTCCCTCTGGCTGGTCGTGCTGACCGGCTTTCTCGCCCCGCTCGGCGTGCTGGCTTCCTGGAAGACCATCAATCACCGCACCAAGGAGTTCTATTTCTTCTTCCTGCTGCAGCAGACGGCGATGATCGGCGTCTTTGTCGCCCTCGATATGTTCCTCTACTACGCCTTCTGGGAGCTGACGCTGGTGCCCATGGCGATCCTTATCTCCATGTTCGGCCGGGATCGCGGAACCGAGGCGGCGATCAAGTTTTTCATCTACACCTTTCTGCCCTCGGCGCTGCTGCTGGTAGCGATTCTCTGGCTTTACGCCAAGACCGGCACCTTTGACTTTGTCCGCCTGCAGTCGATCCTGGCGCAGGATACTGCGAACTTTCCGCCCCAGGCGCTCTTCTGGGCCTCGCTGGCCTTTCTCGTCGCCTTTGCCGTCAAGGTCCCGGTCTTTCCCCTGCATGGCTGGCTGGGGGACGTCTTCAGCGAAGCGCCCACGGCGATGGCCATGGTGGTCGCGGGCAAGCTCGGCCTCTATTCCATCCTGCGCTTCAATCTCGGCCTCTTCCCTGCCCAGGCCCGCCAGGTGGCGCCGTGGATGATCGCCCTGGCGGTGATCGGCATTCTCTACGGCGCGCTGGTGGCGCTGGTGCAGAAGGATATGAAGAGGCTGGTGGCCTTCTCCACCGTCAGCTCGCTCAGCTTTTGCATTCTGGGCATCTTTTGCTTCGCGGTTTCGGGCCTGGACGGCGCGGTCTACCAGACCCTCAACGAGGGCATCTCCGTCGGCGCGCTGCTCATCCTGCTCGGCTTCATGTACGAACGTTACGGAACCTACGAGATTGCCTCTTACGGCGGCCTGGCCAAACGCATGCCCCGCCTGGCCACCTTGTTCGTCATCACCTCGCTCTCGCTGGTCGGCCTTCCGCTGCTGAACGGGTTTGTGGGTGAGTTTCTCATCCTCAGCGGCAGTTTCCCCGGCCATGTTGCCTGGGTTTCGGCGGCCACGGCCGGCGTCATCCTGAGCGCGTCCTACATGCTGTGGATGATCCAGCGCGTCTTCTACGGTAACGAATCAAGCATGGTTACAGAACTGAACCGTAGCGGATATGGGCTTCCGCGAGCATATCGCCGTTTGGCCGATGGCCGTTCTCATGTTGGTGATGGGCGTCGCTTCCCCCTCTGGATGCGCGCCATTGATGGCGCGGTGGTGAAGCTGGCCTCGCCGGCGCCGGCGCCCACGCTGGGCATGGCGGAGAAACAGTGATGCAACGTGCCCCAGGCCTATCGCATTCTGCCCGAATTATTGCTCACCGTCACCGGCGTGCTCATCATGCTGATCGAGCCCGTGATGCCGCCTGGCATGACCCGTAAGCCGATCGGCTTGCTGGCCCTGGTCGGGCGTCATCGGCGCTTTGGTGGCCAGCGTCTGGCAATTGGGCCTGCCGCCGGGAACGGCTTTCTACGGCACCGTGCAGACCGATGCCTTCAGCGTCTTCTTCCACGTGCTTGATCTGCAGCATCGTGCTGGTCGCGCTGCTGATCGCCTTTGACGTGTTCGATGGCAGCAAGGAAAGGCCGGCCGAGTATTACGCCCTGGTCCTCTTCGGCGCCGTGGGCATGTGCCTGATGTCGAGCGCGGTGGAGTTGCTGCTGGTCTTCATCAGCCTGGAAATTTCTTCCATCGCCACCTACATCCTGGCTGCCATTCGCAAGCGCAGCGGCAAGAGCCCTGAAGCTGGGCTCAAATACTTTCTGCTCGGCTCCTTTGCCACCGCCTTCTTCCTCTACGGCATCGCCCTGACCTTTGGCGCTACGGGAACCACCAACATTGCCGAGATAGCCGCCGGCCTTCCCCAGAGCCCGACGCCGGGCTTCGCCATCGCTGGCCGTGGCCATGATCCTGATCGGCATTGGCTTCAAAGTCTCTGCCGCGCCCTTCCAGGTCTGGACTCCCGATGTGTACGAGGGAGCCCCTTCGCCGGTGGTGGCCTTGATGTCCACCGCCCCCAAGGTCGCCGCCTTCGCCGTGCTTCTGCGCATCCTCTACGGCGCCTATCCCGCAATTGCACGCCCATTGGCTGCTGCTTGTCTGGATCATGGCTGCCCTCTCCATGACGGTGGGCAATCTGGGCGCGCTGCGCCAGCACAACGTGAAGCGCATGCTGGCCTATTCTTCCATCGCCCACGCCGGCTACACGCTGGTCGCCTTCACCGCGCTCTCCCGCGAAGGCATCGCCGCCGCGATGTTCTACACCGCGGCCTATGCGGCGATGAACGTGGGCGCCTTCGCCGTCGTCAGCCACGCCGGCGGCTATGACGACAGGCTGCTCTCGGTCGCCGACTACCGCGGCCTGGCCTACCGCTCGCCTCTGCTGGGCGGCGCGCTGGCCTTCTTCCTGCTTTCGCTGATCGGGATTCCCTTCACCGGCGGCTTCTTCGGCAAGTTCTATGTCTTCACCGCGGCCCTGCACTCCGGTGAAGTATGGCTGGCGGTCATCGGCCTGGTGAACAGCGGCGTCGCCGCCTACTACTATCTGCGCCTGCTCACGTCGATCTATGGCAAGCCCGCGGACGATGCGCCGGTGCAGTTGGTGCCGCGGCTGAAAGGCTCGCTTACCTTCGCTCTGCTGCTCACTGTTTCCGCCACCTTCATCCTGGGCATCTTTCCCGGCAGGATTCTATCCATGGCCCAAGCCGGAGCGGCCACCTTCGCCGCAGTCAGCGGAAACACGACAAGCAGCGACGCGGTAACCACAATCGGCCAATAAGGAAAGAAACTGCAGATCCCTCGGCTTCGCTCGGGATGACAAATCAGACGTTTGGCTTCATCGAAAATATTCGTCGCTGGGACAGGACTCTCGAGATGGCGCGCGCATAGCGCAGGGAACCTGGAGAGTGGGCAGGTTTCTCGGCAAGTCCTCGCTCGTTGTCTTATAGTGAAGTGGATGAATCGGAGACACTTCGTCGGCCTCGCAACCGCCGCCGTTCTTACCAAGGGACTGCACGCAGGCCCGGTGCGGATTCCATATGCCCCTGGTTAACCCCATGGCCCTCGGCCTGGTCATCGCTCCTTCTGGCGATCCCGAGGAATACCTGCGCCGCGTGCACGACCTCGGCTTTTCCAACTGCTTCCTCTCCCTGGACAAATACATCGGCAGTTTCACCCCGGCCCTGGCGAAGCAATATCGCGATCTGCTGGCGAAATACCAGCTCACGGCAACCGACCGTCGAAGTAGTCGGGCCAGGAACCTCTGGTATGGAATTTCCTTCAGGGACCCTCCACCATCGGCCTGGTTCCTCCCAAGACACGCGCCGCCCGTATCGACGCCCTTCGCCAGGTCTCCGATTTTGCCAAGCAGATTGGCATTGCCCAGGTGCAGACCCATTGCGGCTTTATTCCCGAAAATCCCGCCGATCCGCTTTATCCCGCAACCGTCCAAGCCATCCGCAAGGTCGCCCAGCACTGCCAGGACAACGGCCAATACTTCCTCATGGAGACGGGCCAGGAGACCCCGGCCACGATGTTACGCATGATTCGCGATGTGGCCATGCCCAACCTGGGCGTCGGTTTGGACACCGCGAACCTGATCCTGTACGGCAAGGCCAATCCAGTCGACGCCATCGACATCCTTGGCCGGCATGTCCACAGCGTTCATGCCAAAGACGGCCGGCTGGCCCACCGACCACAACCAACTCGGCGAAGAGGTCCTTATCGGCAAAGGCCAGGTTAACTTCCGCGCAGGTTTTCACCAAGCTCCATCGTATTGGCTACGCCGGCACGATAAGCATCGAGCGCGAAACCTCGGGCCCGCAACAGATCGAAGACATTCGTCAGGAAAAGATCTACCTCGAACGCATCCTCCACGATGTAATTGGCGAACCGCCATTGAGGCAATGATGGACCGGCGGCAATTTCTCCAGACTGGAGCTGCGTGTGGTCTCCTTCTGCTCAAGCCAGGCACCGCCTTCAGCTACCAGGCCAACTCCGCCGTCCGCCTTGGCCTGCTTGGCTGTGGCAATCGTGGCACTGCCGTCTCCACCTCGTTCTCCAACAGCACCACGGCTCAGGTTGTGGCGCTGGCCGACATCTTTCCCGATAATCTCGCGCTGGGCCGCGCTCATTTCGACCAGCTCAACGCCAAACTCGGCCGCCAGCCCATCGACAGCAAGCTGCTCTTTCATGGCCCCCACGCCTTCGAGCAACTCGCCGCCTCGCCCGGCGTCGATCTCATTCAGATTTCCACGCCACCGTTCTTCCACGTGCAGCACCTGGAGGCCGCGGTCGCCTCCGGCAAGCACGTCTACTGCGAAAAGCCTGTCGGCGTCGACATCGCCCAGGCGAAACAGGCGCTGGAGATTGCGAAGCGCGTAAAGCCGACGCAAAGCGTGGACGTTGGATTCCAATGCCGCAGCGCACCGCCGATCGCCGCCATCGCGGAGAAGATCAAGGCAGGAGCGCTGGGCAAGATCGGCTCTGCTGCCGGCAACTACAACGCTCCCGCCTCGCAGGAAAAGATTCGTCCCGGCGCCTCACCCGACGAATACCGCCTGCGCAACTGGCTTTGGTACCGGAACCTCTCCGGTGACATTCTCGTGGAGCAGAACATTCACCTCATCGATCTCTGCAACTGGATTCTCGGCGCTCATCCGGTGAAAGCCACCGCCACGGGCGGCCGCAACATCCTGACCCACGCCGGCGACTGTTGGGATAATTACCAGGTCGACTTCGTCTACCCGGGCGACGTCCACTTCTCCTTCTCTTCCACGCAGTTTGGCGATGGCGGGTTTCGACGCGGGAATCCGGCTCTTTGGCGCGGATGGCTCGGCAACCATTCCTTACTCCGGTCCGGTCCAGATCGTGGGGACGAACGCCTGGGCCTGGCAGGATTCGGTCAACACACCGCCGGTCCCGCCAAGTTCGCCGCCAACGGCAGCTTTGCCGACAATCTCGCGTTTGCCGACCGGGACAAGGAGCGCACCTTCATCGACAGCATCACCTCCGGGCCGCCGCACAATCAGATTGCCGCCGGGGTCGAGACCGCGCTCAGCTGCATGCTCGGCCGCATGGCTGGATACGAGCGCCGCGAGGTGACCTGGGAAGATCTCCTGGCTCATGGCGAAACCTACAAGCTGGGAATGGACCTGCAGCAATTCGCCTGAAACGCTAAGGTCATCCAGAGTGGCCGGAGGCAGAGCGCCACAACCGGTAGCTGGTCCAGGCGGCGAGAGTACACACGTCGCGAATCTCACCATTGCCGAGCTTCTGCTCGAAGGCGGAGATGGGCATCCGGATAATCTCCATATCGGACTCTTCGGCGTCGCGCTGGTGATCGCCCGGGGCCAGCTCTTCGGCGACGAAGACATGCTGGCGCTGGCGTGCGAAGCCGTAGGCGATCCACATCCAGGGCAACTCCGTCATACGGCCCGCGATCAGGCCGGTCTCCTCGCGCAGTTCGCCTCGCGCCAGCTCTTCGGGGTTGATGTTGTCCGCTTCCCATCCGCCCTGCGGCAGCTCGAGCGCTCGTTCCCCGATCGTGTAGCGGAACTGCTCCACCAGCCAGATGTGATCGCCATCGATGGGCACGATGATCGCGCAATCCTGCTTATCGACGACGCCATAGATACCGTGGGCTCCGTTGTTGCGCTCAATCGCATCTTCGCGCACACGCAACCAATGGTTACGGTAGACCTCGCGGGTAGAGAGAGTGCGGATGGCCATGCTATAGGATCGCAGGGAAGAATGCAAGCGGGCAAGTGCGGGGCCTATCGCAGCTCCTATCGCAGCTCCAGGATGATTGGCGTATGATCCGACGGCTTCGGCTGTGCTCGCGGCCCCTTATCAATCTCGCAGCTTTGCATCCGCCCGGCCACATTGCGGTGACAGCAAAAAATGGTCGATGCGAATGCCGCGATTATGCTCGAACGCTTGCCGAAAGTAATCCCAGAAAGTGAACTGGCCGCCCTCGCCCGGATGCAGCGACCGGAACGCGTCCGTGTAGCCGAGACCGAGCAGCGCCCGGTACCGCGCCCGCGGCTCCGGCTGGAACAGCGCGTCATGGATCCACGAGGAAGGCTTGTGGCAATCGATGTCTTCCGGAATAACGTTGAAGTCGCCGCCAACCAACATCGGCAAACCGTCCTTCCGCCAGGCTGCTCATTTCCTTGATCAGCCGGTCCATCCAGGCCAGCTTGTAGGCAAATTTGTCGGTGCCCACCGGGTTGCCGTTGGGAAGATAAATATTGACCACGCGGATGCCCTCGATCGTCGTCTCCAGATAGCGCGCATGGCTATCCGTCTCATCGCCCGCCAGCGTCGTGCTCATCGTCTCGATCGGGATAGCGCGATAAAATCGCGACCCCGTTATAAGCCTTCTGGGTCACAGCCACGCTCTCATAGCCCAGCTCTTTGAATACCTCCGCCGGAAATTCCGTCCGCTTCAACTCCTGCATCAGCAGCACATCCGGCTGCGCGCGCTTCAGCCACGCCGTGACATGGTCAAGCCGGGCACGAATCGAATTGACATTCCAGCTGGCGATTTTCATGATGCCTCACTGCATTGAGAGTAACGGACGGCCGTGTGCAACTCTTCCATGACCTCGTCGCGCAGAGTTACCGGCGCGAGAACATGAGCGCGCGAGCCAAAACCCAGAGCGACAAATCGCGCCTCCTCCTGGCTCTCAAAGAAGACATGAAGGACAGTCCACTTATCCGGGATAGCCGCGTGCTGCACTTCCGGCGCCGGCGAGGCGCGGCACCAACGGCGGAGCACGACCGCTGCATCGGGAGCAAGCGCCAACGTGGCGCGAAACTGCTCGCGCTTCTGTTGCAGCTGCGCTGTCGCCGTTTTCCAGTGGGCGGCCAGGTCGAAGTTTGCCGGCCGCTCGAAGTCACGGCGAGGACCACGGCATCCTGCATGCGGGAGATGCGGTAAGTCCGCATGCCCGCCGGCGCACGCGCCACCAGGTACCAAATTCCCTGCTTGGCCACGATGCCGAAGGGGTCCACGGTGCGCACGCCGCTCTCGCCGTCGGCCCGCGAATAGAGGAAGCTGAGCTTGCAGTCGCGGGCGATGGCGTCCTGGACGATGGGCAGCAAATCGAGGCCACCGGAGTGGGATGCCACCCGACCGGATCGATGTGCAGCCGCGCGCGGATGGAGGCGGCCTGGGTCTGCATTCTGCTGCGGCATCGCCGCCAGCAGCTTGCCGAAGGCGCGCTCCGATGCCGCGGCCAGCGCGGGATGCCCCAGCGCGCTGGGCTGCGACATGAGCAGCGCGCTCAGCTCGGCATCGTCGAGGCCGGGAACCTTGGTGCGCCAGCCCTGGGCCAGTTCCCATCCGCCCTGGGCGCCGCGCAGCGCGAGCACGGGAACCCCGGCAGCGCTCAGCGCCTCCATATCGCGATGCGCGGTGCGCTGCGAAGTTTCCAGGCGCTCGGCCAGTTCGCGGGTGGAGAGACGTCCGTGCGCCTGCAGCAGCAACAAGGCGGAGAGCAAGCGGTCCGACTTCATAGGGCTGTCTCCTCCTTATTTTTAGTTTCTTCAGCATATATGACAGCGGATGTCATATATGCCACTTTACGTTGATGAGTCTGAGGAGAAAACCGATGGGACTTGAGAGAGTTTTTCCTATGGCAGTTGGAGCACGAGGTTGAAACCTCGCGCAAGGTGATCGAGCGTGTCCCTGAGGGACGGAACAGCTGGAAGCCGCATGAGCGGTCGATGGAGTTGGGCTATCTGGCAGCGCTGGTAGCGTCGATGCCGGGATGGGTCGAGTTCATGGTCAACCGTCGTGAGCTGAATCTCTCCGATCCCGCGAACGAAGTCATGCGGACCAAGCCCGTGAAGACGCGCGCGGAGTTGTGCCACATGCTGGCCATGGGGCTGGCGAAGTCGCGCAAGGCGCTGGAAGACACAACGGAAGAGCACCTCTTGGGGATGTGGCGCTTTCGCATGGACGGCCAGGTAGTGAGCGAAGGGCCGCGCTACGCCATGATCGCCGACGGAGCCATGACCCATCTGGCTCATCATCGAGGACAGTTGACGGTGTACCTGCGCTTGCTGGAAACGAAGGTTCCGGCGATCTATGGTCCATCGGCGGATGAGGCTTCTAACCACCGTTGGCCATCTTCATCACACGCGTGGCCGCATCCGTCGTGCTCACACTCGGCTGCCGGGCGCGAATCTGCTCTCCACACTTACCCTGGCCAGCCCTCTGCGCCGCCTCTGCCTGCTTTTGCTTCAGCTCCTGCAGCTGCGCAATCGCCTGCTCCACGCGACGCTCCCGCTACTCCGCCGCTCTTCTACTCGCCGCCTTCTGCCGCGCTGTCATCGCCGCTGCTTTACCCGGCGACTCCAGCTGCTTGCGCAACTCCAACACTTGCTGCTGGGCTTGCACCAACAGCAGCTGCAAACTCTCTTCCCGACGAAAACTGTTGCCCCCCGCTCTGACTCGCACCCGAACCCCATCCTGGCTGATGCGACTCACCCGCATCAACTTCTTGTCTACCAAACTCACCAGCACCTGTGTTAACAAATCGTTCAGCGCATCTGCGTGATCCGTGCGATAGTCTGACAGCAAACGATGATTGTCGGTTACACCGCCGCACAGCCAGCGTATGCGGCTCTTTTAACGAAGCCGCTGAGTTGCAAGCCGCTAACTGGTACATCCAGGCGTACGTGGGACGAGAAGCGACCAGCGAAGCCCATCCATTGCTTTTGCCGAGCTCTACCCAGCCCAAAGTATCCGAAGCAACTGCCCCAACCTCCGTGATCCCGTTTGCAACCCCTCCCCGAAAAACCACTGTCCTACCCGTGTTCGATAGGTGTATTGTTTGTCTGTTGGAAACTGGGGCTAGCTCCACAGGCCCATACCACGGGGGAGGCTCGAAGCAATGGGGGCAATTTCACGCAACTGGGCAAAGTGGTGTTGGGGACTTATCCCGCTCTCTGCATTCGCACTGATCATCGGTTCGCTGCTGCACGGAGGCCGATCTGTCCACGCCGATCAAGCCCCGCCCCCTACCGTTAAGGACATCAAGCTAGGCACTGCGCGCCCGGGAACCCTCTACGCCTTCACCCTGGCGGTGAAAGATCCCGCGCAAGTGCAAGGGAGCGACGCCGTCCTCGCCACGGTGAAAGACGCGCAGGGAGACATCGACTCCAAGTGGCTGCACACCGCCGACCTTGATTTCTACCTGACCCTCCGCCCGCGCGCCGCCGGCCCCGTCACCGTGAGCCTCTCCTCCACCTCGACCGGCCGCCCGAGATCACCACCTCGCTGCACAAGATCCTCGAAGCCCCAGCGCTGCCGACCGAAGCCGGCCTCACCCCGGAGTCATCGCCGCCGCCCCCAACGGCACCTGGCAAACCGCCCAGCCCTTCGAGTTCGGCCAGACCATTTATGGCAGCGACGACGAACGCCCCTACGCGCCCTCGAACAGCGAAGACGGCTACGCCGCCATGCTCAAAGGCTTCCAATGGTTCAAGTTCACCTTTAAGAGAAGCAACCGCGGCTGGTCTACTTCACCCTCAACGTCACCGATCGCGATGTCCCGCTCGACGTGGACATCTTCCAGCTAGGCAAGGACGCCCGACGTAGTCCCCTTCAACACCGGAGAGTTCGTCTACCAGGTGGAAGCCACCCAGAATTATCCCGGCCTCTACAAGTTCCGCACCCGCATCCTGCAGCCCGGCCAGGAGTACTACGTGCGCGTGGCCGGCAACCACCCCGCCTACCAACTCCACACCTCCGACTTCCCTGTCCCGCCTTACTCCGACCCGCACCTGGCCGTGCGCGCGGGCATGGATTTCCTGGTCAACATGGGCGACACCTGGCTTTCCAACACGCCCCGCCGCGGAGCCGTCGCCCTGCGCACCACCATGCAGCATTCTGAAACCCAGCTCTGCATCGCCTGCCATCCGGCGCAGTTCACCACCCGCGGCTATCTCACCGCGGTGAAAAACGGCTACGCGCCCACCCAGCGCGCCGCAGCTTGAGTTCCTCATGGACCGCATTTACAACAACGCGCGTCCTTTATATGGAGAGCCCGACACCAACTGGGTGCGCGTGATCTACACCGCGCGCACCGTCGCCAGCCGCCTGCCCCTGATCACCCACCAATTCGAGCAGAACGTCACCCACGATCCGCCGCGGCAAAAACTTCAACGTCCCCTACGCCGAGTACCTCAAGATCCACTACAAGGGCGTCACCACCATGCCCGGCGACGAGGCCGATGGCTGCGAACCCGACGTGAGCCCCTTCGAGATCGCCACCCAGAGCTGGCAGACCTTCGACATGGTCTACAAGCAGACCAAGGACGCCGCAGTGGCTGGCCGAGCGCGACCACGTGGAGACCCTGGCCGTGCCCTACGAGCCCAAGAACATGATCGACCTGAACTGGAAGATCATGCTGCTGCTCGACCATCGACCGCGCCAAATACTCAGGCGCAGATCGACCAGCTCATCACCCAGCTCTACGAATACGAAACCCCCGAGGGCGGCTGGCCCTATCCCTTCGACAAGAAAGCCAAGACCGCGGACTTCATCTCCTATAACGCCGTGCTTGCCGCTGGCCATGGCCGGCCGCCGCCCGGAGACCGACGAGCACTTAGGCCGTCGCCGTGAAAGCCATGCTCGCCGCCCAACGGCAGGAAGGCAGTTGGGAAGGCGACCCCGTCTACCAGGGCTTCAACACCCCCTTCCGCGCCACGCAGTTTGCCGTGATGGCCCTCTCCACCCTCTACCCGGGAACCACCGAAGCCAAGAACTGGGACGCCGGCTTCCCCGCCCCGCCCACCAAGCTGGCCAAGAACAACCTGCCCTTGCTGCTCGCGCAGCTCGACCAGTTTTGGGACCTGGCTCCGGAGCCCGTCCTCAAGCAGATTCGCGAGGTGCTGATCAAGAGCGATCAGCCGCTGGCCCGCGAAGCCGCCGCCCGCGCGCTGGGCCACATGGCTGACCCCGGATCGCTGCCCGTCCTGATGCAGGCCCTCGGCGACCAAACGAAAATGGTCCAAACCAGCGCCGCCTACGCCGTGCGCATGATCCTCTCGCGCCGCCAGGACGCAGCCCCCGAAGGACGCAAGCTGCTGATCGCCGCGCTGGGCTCGCCCAACGCCGCGCACCCGCTGGGGCGCCGCCCGCGTCTTCAACCAGCACTTCCGCGACCTGACCGGCGATAAGGAACTGCTCGCCGCCCTGGAGCGCGACGTCAACGACCCCGTCCCCTTCGTCCGCTTCGAAGCCGCTTCGGGCTTATGGCGCTGGTACTACTGGCAAGTCGACCAGCCGGATGATGCGCCGCAGCACCCTCGAAACCCTGGCCACGCGCATGAACGTCGAGACCGACGCCATGGTCCGCCGCGGCCTCGCAGGAGAGTATCTACGACCTGCTCGACGAGAACACCGGCTACCTCACCGCCTGGGTGCGCGCCAGCGCGCAAGATGCGGACAAGAACGCAATCGGCGCCGGCTACGAAGCCGTGGTGCATGACCAGGCCCAAGTCCTGGCCAAAGTCCTGCGCGACGGCACGCCCTTGGGCCGCGAAGGCATCCTCAATGCGCTTGTGGGATTTTCACGTCCGCCACTATGCTCTGCCGCCGCTCAAGGAGAACACCGTCTCGATCGGCCTGCCCGCGGTGCTCACCAAGTACGTCAGCGGAGTGCCCGACCTGCATCGCCCCGGCTATGAGTATCCGCCCTATCGCGAGGCGGTCGACTTCAAGTACGACGTGCACAACGGATTCTTCCAGACCCGCGTAGGCAACGACAGCGACCTCATCCATTTCTTTAAGTCTTCCGGGCCGGAGCTGGAAGAGGCTCTACTTGCCTGCCTCAAGGGCGCCAACGACACCATGAAGATCGAGGTGCTGAAGGCGGGCAGCACGCTCAGCGGAGCCGGCGACGAGCGCTTCACCCTGGCGGCCCTCAACCTCTCCGAAGACCCGAGCCTCGAGGTGCGGCAGACCGTCCGCTACGTCTACGAGGATGGCCAGCGGGGCGTCCTCAATCTTGGATGCTGCCCGTGCCGCTGCCCGGATCCGCACCTGGTAAGCAAAGTAGTCGAGATCCTCAAGCACGGCAATCCTGACAGCCAGGCGGTCGTGCTTCCCTTGCTGGCGGCGCTGCCCAGCGATTCTCCGTGGGCACAGCAGCCGGAGGTGTTAGGTGGCGTTGCGTGCCCTGCTCGAAGCAACAACCGCGGCCGGCAAACTACGCGCAGGTGCTGAACGCCGCCTCGTCGTTCAAGAGCCTGATGCGGGAGACGGATCTGCAGCAGCAGGTGCTGGCCGGGCTGAATGATCCCAACCCTGAGGTGCAGCGCGCCGCGGTTCGCGTCTCGCTGGAGCACTTCCTGGACGACCCGCAAACCGAGCCGCTGGTGAAGACGGCCTTCGCCCATCTGAACCCCTCCGCGGCTGAGCGTCTTGCTGGAGGAAGTGGGCGACCCGAAGTTCCTGAACCGGCATGCCGGGGTTTCGGGCGGCGCCATCTCGCAGGATCAGGCCTACTTCCTGAACAAGAACCTGGTAGCCATCAAGCGTCCCACGGACCTGCTCGACAATCCCGCTGGTGCTGAGCACGGTGCTGGCCAGCCTGCATAACCCTGACAACAATGTGCGCGCGGCGGGGCTGGACACGCTGCGCAAGGTCAAAGACGTGGAGCAGCGGCCGGAGTTCCGCGCCGCCATGGAGCAGCTGCAGAACGACAACAATCCGCGCCTGAAGCTGATCGCCGCCAGCGTGCTGCAAGGCAAGAAGCTCAGCGAAGCGTTGAAGGACGTGCAGCCCGGCTCGGTGCTCGACTTCAACTACTTCGTGGCCAAGATCGAACCCATTCTGGCGACCCAGGGCGCGGACGGCAAGGCCTGCGTCTTCTGCCATGCCAGCCATGTGATCTTCAAATTGCGCCCGCCCAATGATCAAGGCGTCTTCTCCGACCAGGACAGCGAAGACAACTACAAGTACGCGATGCACGTCGTGGACATCAACGACCCAACCAAGAGCCTGATCCTGATCAAGCCGACCAGGCCGACGGACAGCGCGGGCAACGTCGGCGACTACCTGGCCACGCACAACGGCGGCCAGCGCTGGCATGGCAATGAGGATAGCTGGCAGTACCGCACGATCCTGGAATGGATTCGCGGGGGCCGGTTGGAGACGGCGGCGGTGAGCGAAATAGCTGGAGCGACCATAACGCATACTAAGTCACCGGGGGCTTATTCAAAAAATCAGACCACCCAAACATTGACTTAAGTAGATCCGACAGCATAACCGCGTTGTCTGCAATCCAATGGGGCACAATGCCGTTAAAGTAGTCCGCTTGGTGTATGAGGACTGTAAGGATAAGTTCAGTTTCTGATACGAATTTGGATGGCTTCCTCGATCCAGTCGTCAATGTTCCGGACTATGGCGTCGTAAGTGCCCTTACTATCGTTTGCGACAGTAGGATCATAAAGCTTGACCACAGAGGAGAGCGGGAGACCCGAAGAGGTGAAGGACACGAACGAAAATGGGTCGCTCCCACGCGGTGCCGTAAAGCCCGCAAGGTTCTTGAGGCCGTGGATACGGACGCCCACTATGCCCTTGCCCTCATTCCAGGTTTCCGCAATCTCGTGATTGACCCATTTTCTGTTTGCCGTTCCCGCGCCGACCAGGACGATAGTACATGAGCGTCCAGTTAACTGTTCTGCGATCCATTTTTCTACCGCCCTATCACCTCTGCTTTTCAGTGCCTCCCAATCGTTACCCCTCATGGGGCTATTTCCATCTAGACTTCCGATGTTCCGAACCTGTGCTGCCCGCTGGCAGTCGCCGTCAAAATGAAAGCTAAAAAATACTCTTCGCGGCATCAAGAATCCTTTCCTATCTAATAAGCATTGGCATTGTACGCTTCCGAGACTCGGGGGATGATGGAGGAGGGCGGGCGACGGGGAAGCCGGAGACAAAGCGATGGTCAGGACAAATGACCGTCCCCGACCGGTTTACAACACGACTGCATCGTTTATTTTCACGATCTTCGGCCACTCTTTGCCTCTACCGGGTTGACCGCTAGACATGGTCTGATTGACGATTGCTGAGTCCCCGCGTTGGAAGACGACTCGCCAGGTTTTCAGCCCTATGCTGCCTTGTCGCGATGGCTGGTGGAGCGGGTAGGTCTATCCTCCGAGTAGAGTCGCCGTCCTCATGCGAGGACTGCGAGTAACTGGTCACTGGACACCGGTCATGTGTGCCGATCCAGTTGTCGACCTCAAACATCTTGGTCTCATCCGAAGCTGCAGACCTTTTCCCTATCCCGCAACAGCTGATTCTATGATCTACGCGCAGCGCTGTAAGAAGTAAGCGTCCGCTTCTGACCGTATGGACAGGTGGTTGGAGAAGCTGGACGATGAGTGAGTGAGCGAGACGTTAGAGGCAATAGTGGGGTCTGGGCCCGCGAGACGGATTCGGCGGACAGCGGAAGAGAAGCTAGGCATCGTTGTAGTCAACTCGTCGGGTCCGAGCACTTGAGACAGACCATCGGTACTGGCACTTGATTAGATTCTTCCAGGTTCAGCCGGATCGCGCGTCGTGAAGGAAAGAAAATAGGAGCTGCGCTTGGATCCCAAAAAGATTCTGAGCATAGGCCTTGGAATTCGCCACTAAGGAATTGTCTGGCTTGCGTAGCACTCTCGAATGACCCCGAGCTCGGGTAGCCTCGCCTCCTTCTGTGGATCCAAAGAACCTTCACACCAAGCAGCAATAAACCCGTCTTTGCGCCTGGATGTTTCGTTAAACGCCGGACCCCAATAGCCAGAGTTGAAAAAGCCGAATACACCTCTTTCCCGGCTTCCCCATAATCCCGAATAAAGCAGGAATTCCATGCCGGGCATGGGCGAGGTTTTTTCCCCAAGGTTCAATAGCTCAGCTACGGGCGCCGACTGTTCCCGAGGCTTCCACTTGGGCCAGGAGATCTTGCCACCGCTCCAGGTTTCCTGGACGATGTAGTCGTCTATCCGTGCTGAGACATTGGTTGTGGCGAGTTCACTCGTGTGCCCTCCCTTTGCTGCAAGAATAATCACATGATCCCCATGGCAAATAACTCTACTCCAGGGGTAAGACGACATGCTCCTGTGCCCGAGTAGCCGAATCTGTCGAGGACGATAATCGGGTCCTGGACCAAACTCTATGTGGATCGCTTCCCAGTCTCCGCCGTGATTGCCTATAGGAACTCGCATTCCCCAGAAATAGCTTGTGTTGTATGCGTAGAAGCGCCAGTACTGGATAGTTAAGCCCCCGATATCATTCCTGTAGGCATGAAAATAGTTGGTCCATTTCGAGGCATCAACACCGCCGGCTTGGAGCCGCTTGTCTAGATTATTGAAATAGTATGTATACCGCTTTTTTGCGCTCCAGCTGCCGATGTCGGAGATGGTCAGTCCGCTACACGAGGCGTCACTTTGGGCAGGGACCGGCACCGATACGTGCAGAAAAACTTCTTTTTGCTTTACGGCTTTCCGTGAAGAAAGCCGCACATAGTTCTCTCGGCTAGCGCCGCGCTTCAGGAAATCCGGGAAGCGACAGACCTTTTCGTGGTCCCGGCTGGCCGGGACCACACCTCGCGATCTTTATCAGGCCACAGTAATTGCGAAACTGCTCTAGACCTGGCGATCTTCGAATTCGCGGGTCAGGTCCTCAACCGTGATCCCTTGAAGCCACTGATGCCGGTCCCGTGTGTAGTCACCAGTTCCGGCCCGGTAAACCCGCAGAAAGCGCGCGAGACCGTACACGCCTAATTCGCGACGGAGGATGTCCAGAGCATGCCGCTCGAACTGCTCATCCGTCATCTGTTCCAAAGGAATCATCGCTGCGTCTCCTGTAACCAGTTTACCGGATTCAGTACCCGAATGGCCGGTTTTCCCAGACGTCTCCCGGCCTGCTTGATGAAACGGTCGTCCGTGGTCAACAAAACATCGACTGCTGCCTGCTCGGCGCAGGCAAGATGCAGCGCATCAAAAGCTCCGTATCCAATCCCTTCCAAGGCTCTGGCCCGTTCAATGGAAACTTGATGCGGTCTCAAAAGCTCACCAGCGAACGAAAGCAACGCAAGAGCATCGTTTCTTCCCTCCCCGTTGGGATTTCGCCGAATCTCCGCCTCAAGAACAATGCTGGCTTTCCATTCAGCCTCGCCTTTCCGTACGAGATGAAGGACCCGCTCGACTGCCTCTGCCTCTGTCTGTATTCTCGATTGGCTCTGGTCATCGGTCAGACGGTTCAGGGCGCAAGCGTCAAGATAGATTTTCAACAAGACATCTCCCGCTCCATATCACCAATAATAGTTGAGCCAACAGATCACGTTTGCCACCGGTGAGGAGTGGATGCGTTGATCTGCTCACTCGTCGCCGTAGTGTCCCACTGGTGAGACTGTAAAACGCATTAAGAGGCGTTAGGCGTCCTTGTAAGGTCGCCAGGAAGAAAGGCATACGATTTTCTAATCCGTTGGACCCGCGCCGATGGGACTGTCAACGTTCGCCGAAAGTGATAACGCGGCCCTGGTAAGAGAAAGAAGGAAGACGATAACCGCCTCGCCTATGAAGCCATCATCGCCGTCTTACGTCCGGACCGCTGAACAGAAGCGATTGCATGCTGCCCGCGAGCAGGGTGTGCCCTGGAAAAAATGGGGGCCGTACCTGAGTGAAAGGCAGTGGGGCACGGTTCGTGAGGACTACAGCCCCGATGGCAATGCCTGGAACTACTTCTCCCATGACCAGGCCCGCTCACGTGCCTATCGCTGGGGAGAAGACGGCTTGGCCGGAATCTCCGATGACAAGCAACGGCTCTGCTTTGCACTGGCCTTGTGGAACGGACGCGATCCCATCCTGAAGGAACGGCTGTTCGGACTGACCAATACCGAAGGCAATCATGGCGAGGACGTCAAGGAATATTACTTCTATCTCGACAGCACGCCGACGCACTCTTACATGAAGTATCTGTACAAATATCCGCAGAGGGAATTTCCCTATCGCGACCTGGTCGAGACAAACCGGTCGCGCTCACGGGAAGAAATGGAATACGAACTCCTCGACACCGGCATCTTCGATGACGATCGTTACTTCGATGTCTTCGTTGAGTATGCCAAGGCTGAGCCGGAAGATCATGCTCATTCGAATCTCCGTGCATAACCGGGGTCCCGAAGCCGCCCCGATACAATTGCTCCCGACGTTATGGTTCCGCAACACGTGGGCATTGGGAGAAGGACGAGCCCAAACCTGTGTTAAACCAAGACGGAGATCGGCAGCCTGCAGCCTCTCATCCAGAGCTCGGCGAATACACCCTGCAATGCGAAGGCGCACCGGAGTTGCTGTTCACTGAAAACGAAACCAATGCCGGCCGCCTGTGGGGACAACCGAATGCGTCGCCTTATGTTAAGGATGCGTTTCACGATTATCTGATTGCGGGACAAGCGAAGCAGTCAATCCGTCGAAGGACGGGAACCAAAGCCGCAGCGCTTTATCGTCTGGAAGTGCCGCCTGGCGGGTAGAAGATCGTACGTTTGCGGTTGAGTGCCAAGCCGCCTGCCGACGCATTCACGGCTTCGACGAGATTTTCGCCGCCAGGCTTGCCGACGCAGACGAGTTCTACCAACGGATCACTCCTGAATCCCTGGGCGAAGATGAACGGCAAATGCATCGCCAGGCGTTGGCAGGGCATGTTGTGGAGCAAGCAGTATTACTATTTCGATCTCGACAAATGGCTCACCGAACATGATTCCCACCCGCTGCTGGGGTCCGGTAAAGGGAACGTTCGCAACGCTGAGTGGTTCCACATGTTGAACAGCGACGTCATCTCCATGCCCGATAAATGGGAGTATCCCTGGTATGCGGCGTGGGATCTGGCTTTTCATACGATTTCCCTTTCACTGGTGGACTTCGACTTTGCCAAAGATCAACTCCTGCTGATGCTGGGGAACTCTATATGCCCATCCCAACGGGCAGATCCCCGCCTACGAGTGGAACTTCAGCGACGTCAATCCCCCCGTACATGCCTGGGCGACCTTGTTTCTTTACCGAATGGAGATGCAGTTGGGCCAGGCCGACCTGCATTTCCTGGAGCGCTCCTTTCAGGGCTTGATGCTGAATTTCAACTGGTGGGTCAACCGCGCTGGATCCGGAGGGCCGCAATGTCTTCGCGGGCGGATTTCTCGGGCTGGACAATATTGGAGTGTTTGATCGCAGTGCGCCCCTGCCCACCGGCGGATACCTGGATCAGGCCGACGGCACCGCCTGGATGGCGTTCTATTGCCTCAGTATGTTCGAGATCGCGCTCATTCTGACCGAGTACGATTCCGCTATGTACGAGGAAATCGCCTTCCGGTTCCTGGAGCATTTCTTCTGGATCGCCTACGCCATGGACCGCATTGGCGAGCGCCACGATGAGATGTGGGATAACGCGGATGGCTTTTTCTACGACTTGCTCCATCTTCCCAACGGCGACGCTATCCGTTTGAAAATCCGTTCCATGGTGGGGCTGCTTCCGATATGTGCCGCAACTGTATTCGAGCAGGACACCATGAGCAATCACCCTAAGCTGGTCGAGCTGATGGAATTGTTCCGCAATCGCCATCCGGAGGTTGTTGAAAAAGATTGCTCCCGCAGACGAATCTTTTGTCGGGTACGCAGGGCGCAGGCTGGCGTCGGTCTGCAATAAAGAGAAGCTGCAGCGCATTCTCGCCTACATGCTCGACGAAAACGAGTTCCTCAGTCCCTACGGCATTCGTTCCATGTCCAAGTACCATCTCGAACATCCCTTTGTGTTTCATCTGGGCGGGCAGGAGTATAAGGTCCAATACCTTCCCGCGGAGTCCAACACCGGCATGTTTGGCGGCAACTCCAACTGGCGGGGCCCCGTCTGGATGCCGGTCAATGGGCTCATCATTCGCGGCTTGCTCCTCGATGTATCCGTTTTATGGCGATGACTTCAAAGTCGAATGCCCGACCGGATCGGGGAATTACATGACCTTGTTTGAAGTGGCGAAAGAGATTGCCCGTCGGCTGTCGAACATTTTTCTGCGCGACGCAGACGGCAAACGGCCCCTCTATGGAGGCACGCAGAAGTTCCAGCAAGATCCTCACTGGCGGGATTACATCTTGTTCTACGAGTACTTTCATGGTGACAATGGCGCCGGTCTGGGGGCCAGCCACCAGACCGGTTGGACGGGTCTGATAGCGCGCCTCTTTGATATGTTCGCCCGCATGGAGCCGGAGGATGTGCTGCTGCACGATCTAAGAGAAACCATTGCCGATATGGCGCGACGGCAAGTCACAGGAGCATAGCCGGTAATCCTCCGTCTTGACCCAAGTGATTTAGGTCTTGTCAAGGCTCACATGGATCGGAGGTATCGAGGTCGTGGACTCAGTACGAGGCATCGCCGCATTGGTTGTGCTGATTGGCCCGAAGCCAGGCCAAATTTTCACCATTATGAGAACCATTCACCCAGCAAGCAATATTCCACTCCGTTCATCGCCTGCTTGAATTCGGAGTAACCACCAGCGGCCTTCGAATAGCTACCGAGATCAAAATAGCGGCAACCGCGGCGCTGCATCTCGATTGCAGCGTTCCAGACAAGGAAATTACCTGCATTAGCCTTTCGCCCCTCGGGGCCAGACCATCCGAGATAATACTCCGCCGTATGCCCAAACCGGAAGACCGCTATACCACCAACAGGTGTGCCATTCAAGCAGGCTTGGAATACTATAAAGTCCTCTTTTGCGGCCCGATAAAGGGCATGCAGCAGGTCTGGCCCCGGCCCCTTGAAGCCTTTGTGCCGCATGTGGGTGACGTGCTGACCGATGATCCAAGCGACAGCTTCTGGCGCGCTCGATATGCGCAGTTCTAGGCCCCGGCGTTCGGAGACACCTAGATGATTTCTCCATTTCGAAGACAGATTTTTACGCAGTTCGAGCTCAGTCAGCCGTAGATCCAAATATGCCGAACTCCATCCGTCTTGCCGCCACCTGCGAAAACCCGCCGCCTGGAGTGGCTGCCATTGGTCCTGTTCGTCGATCAGTGCGGGGGCAATTAGTAATAGACCGCCGATGAGATAACGCCAGCCCTGGCGCAACGCTCGGTAGATGCCCTCTATATCCGGCTCGTCGGAACGCAAGAGCAATGGGCCGCGGCTGATCCTCGAGGCAAATCGGATACCAAGAAGTCGCTTATCGAGCACCTGACAGAGCGCCACTGGCTCGCCCCCGCGCTCAATCACCAAGCGCCGAGGGCTCCAGCCGGTGCTTTTCTTAGCCTCACCGTATGGCCAGGACTGGACGAGGTGAGGGTGCTCGACTTCTGCAAAAAGTTCCGACCACTGATTAATATGCCTCACCTGCCGAACAATATAGGATTTCTCCATAACCTTAGAGTCGAAGTAGGGACATGTTCCTAAACCAACTTCCAAGTATCCCCTCGAATGGCGATCTTTTCAACTCTGCTGGAATACTCTTTCGGCTGCACTGAAAGGTAAGCCTGATTTCAAGATGAAACGTTCATCCCGTCGGCATTCAAACCACGAAACGTTAGGCTTCCCTTCTAGCACGCTGGAGGGGGCAACACGAGCGCAAACGTGAAGTATGCCTAAAGTGTATGACCATTTCGCGGGAGGACATGACCAAGTAGTTGTAGCCGTTAGCCGCCGGGCTGCTAGTATCCGCTCAGAGTTGAAGAGCAGAGACAATGAACCCTGCAAATCAAAACAGTAATCATTGCAGTTCTTTTTACCGCCTTGGGAGTCGCACAGACGCAGCCATCGTATGGCGCTTCGTCCGTCTATGCGGACGCAGAGCACCACGCGAATTTACATATCGCAACGATGCAGACCAAGTCCCTCGACGTGAACGGAGGCCGGGAAGGAACTCCTCCTCAAACTGCGCAGTTGCGTCATTATGTTGTTGATCGCGGCGCCTCTCGCCGCCACGGCCCAGGAGCAGCCTGGACAGTACTGGTTGCAGGGACCGGACAAAACCCCGATGTTTCACAGTTTCTTTGACGAGACCAATCTTAAGTTACAGGGCATTAACGCGGTATCCGAGACGCTGGCCCTGTTCTGCCATCCAGTCCCATGACGACGGGGGTGGGATGGCTCGGTGCGCCAACCCGCCATGTACCGGCGCTCTAGCCGCGCGCGGTCGAACCCTGGACCCTTTTGAGAAACATTTCGAGTCCTACGGCTACGGATGGGGAGCTACCTACCGATACGGCGGAGGTGTGGGATTGAACCTCTTTGTCGCCTACATGTTCCACGCCGCCGGGCATCACAAGCTCGAACGCTGGGTGCCTGTAGTCGCGATCGCGCACGCTGAGGCCTCGACTGGATATGCCCTTACTGGCTCAAGTCAGGGCAAAAGCGGCTGGTGAAGTGTCAGCAACCGCCTGGGGATTCTTTACCTAAGTGTTCAGCCAATTATTCATTGAGATCGCCTGTCTCAGCCGCCTGAACAGCAGAGCGCCGTCTTCCTTCAACTCTGCGGGTCGCAAAAACCCCGGGGAAAACCCCTCAATCCTGCTCCCTTAATCCTGGTGCCGATATCTACGTTTATTTCTTCTTATAGCTCATGTGACACTTGGGACAGCGACAGATCGGAACCCAGACTCCTAGATCGCGCTCGACTTGCATGACATAACGCGGATGCCTGCGCAACCGGCACCACAAGACCTTGAGCATATTCATGACTTCTACCGCCCCTTCGGCCCACAGCCGGAACATACTCCGCGGCGGCGGCCTTGTACAAACACATTGATGGCGATGGTGCGAACACATTTGAAAAACCCCACGTCATCGGAGAGATTGCCCGCGCCTGAGCGGTCCCCGGAGCGCCCCGCTCAATTTGTAATAGAATCGACCCACCCTCCCGTTCGCTGCCTCACTGTTCGTCCATCGCTCCGGCCCCGATGCAGTCAACCGGAAGGCAAACGATCAAGGAGAGTGGACTATGCCTAAAACTGCAAACGATGTAGCAAAGCTGGCCCAGGACGCAGGAGTAAAGATTGTGGACCTGCGGTTCAGCGATTTGCCCGGCATGTGGCAGCATTTCTCGATCCCGGTCGAAGACCTAAAAGAAGATCTATTCGCCGAAGGAATCGGGTTCGATGGCTCCAGCATCCGCGGCTTCCAGCAGATCAACGAAAGCGACATGCTGCTTTTCCCCGACCCGGAGACGGCGTATGTGGATCCCGTTCTGGAAGTTCCCACGCTGAGCATCATCTGCGATGTGAAGGACCCGATCACGGGGAAGCCGTATAGCCGCGACCCGCGCTACGTCGTGCAAAAGGCAGAAGCGTACTTGAAGAGCAGCGGCATCGCGGATGTCAGCTACTGGGGCCCGGAGCTGGAGTTTTACATCTTCGATGACGTGCGCTACGACCAGACAGCCTACACCGGCTACTATCGAATCGACTCCGAATGAAGGAGTATGGAATACAGGTCGGGAGGAACACCCTAACCTCGGTTACAAGCTGCGCCACAAAGAAGGCTACTTCCCTGTGCCGCCGTCCGACCAGCTTCAGGATCTGCGCTCCGAGATGATTCTGAAGATGAAGGACGTCGGCATCACTGTGGAAGTGCACCACCACGAGGTAGGAACCGCTGGCCAAGGCGAGATCGACATGCGCTTCGCGCCCCTCAAGAAGATGGCGGACAACGTCATGTATTACAAATACATCATCCGCAACGTGTCGAAGAAGCATGGCAAGGTGGCGACCTTCATGCCCAAGCCGATCTTTGGCGATAACGGCTCCGGCATGCACGTGCATCAGAGCCTGTGGAAGGACAACACCAACCTCTTTTATGACGAGAAAGGCTACAGCCTGCTGAGCCAGACGGCTCTGCATTACATTGGCGGCCTGCTGAAGCACGCTCCGGCGCTGCTGGCGTTGTGCGCTCCCACGACCAACTCCTATCGCCGGCTCGTGCCGGGGTATGAAGCGCCGGTAAACCTGGCGTATTCGCAGCGTAACCGCTCGGCGGCGGTGCGCATTCCGGTGTATTCGCAAGAGTCCCAAGGCGAAGCGCCTTGAGTTCCGCTGTCCGGATCCGTCGTCGAACCCGTACCTGTGCTTTTCCGCGCTGCTCATGGCCGGGCTGGACGGAATCCAGAACAAGATCGATCCCGGTGAGCCGCTCGAAAAGGATCTGTACGAACTGGAGCCGGAGGAAGCCGCGAAAATCAAGAGCACACCAGGCTCGCTGGGTGAGGTTCTCGACGCCCTGGAGAAGGACCACTCTTTCCTCCTGAAAGGCGATGTGTTCACCGAGGACCTGATCTCGACGTGGATCTCCTATAAGCGGGAACGCGAGCTGGCGCCGGTTAACCTGCGGCCCGTGCCCTACGAATTCTTTTTGTATTTCGACCTGTAAAGCCGAGGGGTTCGCGCCGTACTCCAGAGGGTCGCATCGCCGGGAGCAAACGTGACCTGGTGGCTCAATAATTTTTTTTTCAGTGGCAGATCGCTCCAAACCGTATCTAAAACATTGTGGCCCCCAAAATGCTTTTCCGCGTAGCGCACTTCAGGAGGAATCAGCACCAGGCCGTAATCTCGCAAAGGTAACTCAGGGTAACTTACGACGCCTACGACGCTTACGACGCTTACGACGCTTATGGCGCTTTTGGCGTATTTTTTTCCCCGCTCCATCGGATGATTGAAATTCTTCGTGCTAGGTAGCTTCGGCTGCTTTGAGGAATTGTCGGCGAGAGCATCGGCGTCAGGGAGGTCGGGACCAATCAATCAGCCAACATGCTCCAAGGGGTGCGAGGCGATCTTTTTAGGCGCCGAACCCCGCTGGAATTCTACTTATAAATCTGAAGTTTCCCGTTCGCGATGACGGCGATATACTTTCCCGCCTCAAGAAACTGCATCACGAGTGTGCCTTCGCGGGCCAGCTTCGCCCATCGGGATTTGGCGTCCGGATTCTGTTCCAGACCACGAAATTCCCGGCCTTCGAACCGGAAATCTATTTGTTTCAATTTGCTTTTTGCTGTCTGCCGAACGGCATAAGTTTCGCCGTCAATCTCGACAGCTTTCTTTTTGTCGACCAGGGTCTGTTGCCAGACTGACAGAAGAACTTGCTCAAAAGCCGCGGACATAAAATGAGAATAACCCAACGATTGCCTACTGTTGAAAACCCAGGGCCGGAGTGTGTACTACGTTCTCTCCACGTGGAATCCCCACGTCGTTGTCCTGATGAAGTCCCACCTGAAGGTCGATTAGCTTAATGGCAAAGCGAACGCAGAGTTACAATGGGCGGCGGAGGAATTACCGTGCCAATTTCATTTGAGAAGGACATCAAACCCTTATTCAGGACCATCGACGTGAACCACATGGAGCCATCAGGCGTCCTCCTCGATGACTACGCATATATGTCTGACGCGAGCCACAAGCACGCGAACGCCACCGCGGTGTTCGATACGCTGAAGAATCAAACCATGCCCCCCGGTGGACCGTTCTGGCCCCAGGACAAAGTCGATCTGTTTGCGCAATGGATGTCCGACGGCTATCAGCCGTGAAGAGAATGGTCGCGGCCCCTTGGTCTTGGGGCCAGAGCAGGCCGATAGGCAATAGAGGACAGACAATAGGAGTTCTTCACCGGGCTTATGCCTTGCCCGGCGCGTCCATCGCGCGCCATGCCGGCTGCGATGAGCGCCTTCCCGCTTATCAGGGTCGCCACTACGATTTGCTCCTGGCGCCTTCCCCGGTCCCGCTGAGCCGCCTGGTTCCGTAATAGCCCGCCCCGTTGTGTGCAATATTGAACAGTTCCCGGGCAGCGCGAGGACCATACTACCTTCATACCCCAGGTGTTTTAAAGGTCGGCTGAAATAATCGAGACGCTAGCCGAGAACCCCCGCTCGCTAGCGCTTTTGCCCTCACTGAAAAGGTACTCGAAAGAGGACATACATGTCTTCCAACCCGGTTCCACGCATCTTCGTTGTTCACGATGAATATGTAATTGCCTCCACCCTCGCCGTCATACTCAACAGGAATGGCTTCTCTGCCAGATGTTTCACCAGGCCACTCGAGGCGTTGGCTGCCGCCCAGTCGGATCCGCCTGATCTACTGATATCGGATGTCGCGATGCCGGGCCTTTCCGGGATTGATCTCGCACTGCAGATCAGGGCACGGCGCCCCGAGTGCCAGATACTGCTCTTTTCGGGACACGCGGCCACCCAGGATTTACTCGAGAATGCCCGCCATCAGAGCTTCCATTTGCTCCTGAAGCCCGTACATCCCTGCGAGCTTCTCGCTGAGTTAGGAGCATTACCTGATGGCCCACAGTCTCGACCAAGCGAGCACCACGCCAGGGCCAAACTATGCCTCGCGGGGTGAGATAAACTTCGACTGGCGTGCAGAAGATTTACGTAGCTGGTTCCCAAAGGGCTAGTCACGTGTTAACGCGCGAGTATATCTGTTCCTTAATCGTGATTACCAGAGTTTTAGCGGCAGGACAAATCCAGACGAACTGATCAGCCGCTCACAGACCTTTTCGCAATAAGGCGCCTTCGTCAGATAACTGCAAAGAGAGTATCTCTGCCTCATCTACTTCTTCGAACTGCATAGCCTCCGCCGCTTGCGCTGATCTTGTTGTGCACCACCTGGCTGTGAGCGCAAGAACGCCGAGCCCGAGCACGATGAGAGCCTGTCCGTTTGCATGTTGCAATAGTTTCCACTCGTGGTTAGTGGTGATTCGCGTGAAAGGCAGCAGCACAAGGAATCCCCAAAAGGCGAACTGTATATTCACACGGCCGGGTTGGTAAGAGCAGGTGAAGGGGATTTTGTGAAAACCATAGGCACATAAGTCGGCGAGGATCGATCCGAGCAAAGCAAGCGCAACCAGGTGGGCGGCTGCAATTCTCCATGGCAAGAGGAAGAAGAAGAGTGCTGCAAAGCCCAGCCAAACCGGCGCCACGGCGAGCAGCAGGAGAGTTCTTCTCATCGCCTTGGAGTAAGTGGCGACAGGATGGAGTGCGGCCAGGCGAAAGAGCCAATTTGCTCTGAGTGCGATGGGCATCGAGAAGACGATGCGCATCGCCACCGCCGCGACGCACAGCATCAGGATGCTTACCGCCAGCCACGCAACGACGGTTCCCTCCTTCCCCACGGCCGGCCTGAGAAGTACGAGCATGACGGCAAAGCCAACGCCCAGGTAGAGGCTGAGAACGACGCGATGCTGACGGCTTCTCAGCAGTGTGCGAAGGCTGAACAGCAGGACGGCGTTGTCGACAGAACTGGTGACGCGCGGCCAGCGAAGCGAAAAATGAGAGCCTGGCAATATGTCGGGTTCTTCGGCAATCCGACGCATTGTATGGACGTATGAGAGCAGGACCGAGGTTACGGTCCCAAGAGTAACAATTGCCAGACCGGTCCATGCGCGCCGGACCAGTGGAATGAAGGCCGGCTCCATCGAACCGTTGAGCTGTTGGAACAGCCCCAAAAACCAATAGGAGGGTAGAAACGCGAGAAGCCTCTGGTTCTCCGGCGCGGTCAGGGCAGCACGCGCTTCCAGTGACGGCTCCAGGACATAAACGCTGAGGAAGAGACAAAAGGTCAGGACCTGCAGTAGGGCGGAGACCCTGAGGAACAATTGCCGCGGCAGGAGCTTGGAGGCCACACCCTGCATGGTCAAGACCGAGCCGAACAGGAAGACACCAGCCGCGACAATCGTCAGCCAGTAAGCGGCCAATGATCGAAACACGTGGAGAAACCCGCTGCCTGCGGGAGTGAAGAGTAGCGGATACAAAAGGCCGCTCAGCCCGTTCAGCGCAAACATCGCAATGCTCAAGCCCGCGCCCAGGGCGGCGAGCTTGGCCAGGAACAAGGTGCGCGCCCGAACCGGCAACGGGGCAAGGATCAGCACATCGCGGCGGTCTGGAAATGCAGAGTCCCAGCTCAAGACGGAGAACAGGCCCACGACGACCATCGTCGTCGCTATGAGGAAGTGCTCAAGCGTCCAGGCGGACTCCGGCGACATTCGGTGAACGCCCCCAAGACCCGCGAAGATCCAAGGAATGGACACCAAGGAGCTGAAGGTAAGCAGAACGGTCGCGAATTGACCGAGCAGCTTGGTCGGGTCGCCTTGCGCGGACAACAACTCCAGGTCGACAACCTTGAGAAGGAACTGGCGATAGAGCACGCGGAATTGGAGTTTTTCCATCTGGCAGGTTACGCCTGAATAATGTCTGCGATGCTTCGCGAAGTAGCCAGCGTGTCCTGCTCCACCGCGAGCTGCGAAAATATGTCTTCCAGGGTTGGCAGGGCCATGAGTGTGCGCAGGTGTTCAATGGAATCATCGGCGACAATTTTGCCGCGATGCAGAATCACAACGTGCGCGCAGATGCGCTCCACCGTTTCCAGCTCATGGGAGCTGAACAACACCACCTTGCCGCGAGACGCCAGTTCCTGGATGAGACTGCGCAGCACCAGCGCCGAGCCGACGTCGAGGCCCGAAAATGGCTCGTCCAGGAGGATGAGATCAGGGTTGTGAAGCAACGCGGCGGCGAGGAGCACCTTCTGCCGCATGCCCTTGGAATAGCTGGAAATCGATACGTGGCGGTCGCCGTGGAGCGCCAGCAAGCGAAGCAGGCCGTCGATCTTTTCGGCGGACTGTTTCGCGGGTAAATTTCGCAATTGGGCCACCATCGTGAGGTATTCGTGGCCGGTCAGATGGGTGTACAAATAGGGTTCTTCGGGGACATAGCCCATCCGCTGTTTGTACGCAACCAGGTTGTCCCGAATGGGCTTGTCCTCGAAGAGGATGATGCCCGCGGATAGTTCGATCAGGCCCGTGATCATCTTCATGGTGGTGGATTTGCCGGAACCGTTGGGGCCGAGATAGCCGGTGACTTCGCCGGCGCGGGCAGAGAAACTGACATCCTCGACGGCCGGGATGCCAGAGAACCGTTTGTACACGTTGCGGAGTTCCAGCATCCGGGCTCCTCGAACTCTACCCTATGTAGCATACACAATAGGAATGGTCAAGTAGCCTGCTACGATTCACCTGACCTATTCGTGTCGCAATGCGGTCTGCGGTTCTACAGTTGCTCCGCGCCGCGCGGGAATCCAGCAGGCAAGCAGCGTCACTGCCATCAGGAACGCGGGCGCCATCGTGAATGTCATCCAATCGTGCGGCGCAATTCCATACAACACACTCGCCGCGATCTTCGACGCGGCCCATGCCAGCGGCAGTCCAATCCCCAGCGCGATGCATGAGAGCACTATCCCCTGCCGAACGATGAGCCGCTGCACCCCGCTTCGCGTTGCGCCCAGCGCCAGCCGAATACCGATCTCCGAGGTCCGGCTGCTTACCGAGTAGCTCACCACGCCGTACAGCCCAACCGCCGCCAGCAGCAGCCCCGCAAACCCGAAGACGCCGAACATCGCCGCCGCCACGCGCGCAGAATCAGCGCATCGCTCATATGATCTTCGATCGACTTCTCGCCGAAGACAGCCAGCCCCGGGTCCACCGCATGGACCTCATTCCGTATCACCGCCGCCAGCTCCGCCGCATTCCCCTCATAACGCACCAACAAAGAGAATCCCATCACCGGCGCGGCCGCTCCCATATTCTGCTCCAGCACGCAGTACAGAATCGGCGCATCCACCTCGCTGATGGTCGTCGACTTTGTGTTCTTTACCACGCCGACGATCTCATACGCCGTATCCCTGTTCACCACACGCTCGCCAATCGCGCTGCTTCTGCCGAATAGCCCCCGCGCAAAGGCTTCGTTCACCACTGCCTGCTTCGGTGCATTTGGATCGACGGTATTGAAATCGCGCCCCGCAATCCATACGATTCCCAGAGTGTCGAAGTAGTCCACGCCCACCTGGTAGATCTCCGCGTGCTTATCATGCCCCGCACTCGCTGCGCTGGCCGCCATGTGGAACTCACTTCCCTGCCCATAGAACGAAAGCGGCACCTTGTCCGTCCACGCCGCCGACTTCACCCCCGGCAGCTCCAGCTACGCGCTCATGCAGACGCTTCAACAACAACGGCATCTGCTCCGCGGTATATCCGTTATGTGCCGGATCGATCGACATCATCAGCACTCCACGCGTGCGAAACCCTGGATCGACTCTTGCCGACTTATTGAGACTCCGCAGGAAGAGCCCTGTCTACACAGCAGCACCAGGCAAAGCGAAATCTGCAACACCACCAGAATGTTCTTGAGACTCCACCGCCGCCCTCGACGTATTCAACCTGCTCTCACCCTTGAGCGAGTTCTGAAGCGCCGGGCGCGATGCGGTAAATGCCGGTCCAACCCCGCACAGGATCCCCGTCCCTACGCTCAGCAGAAACGCATACAGCGCCACCCGCCAATCCACGTTCACACTCAAATTGAACGGCAGCGCGAGCGGCAGATGAAATGCAGTCAGTCCGCGAAACCCTCCGAAGCCCAGGGCCACGCCAAACACCCCGCCACCAAGCGCTAGCAGCGTGCTCTCCAGCAGCATCGGCCGTATCAGTTGGAACCGCGTCGCTCCCAACGCAATCCGCACCGCCATTTCCCGATGCCGCGCCGCCGCGCGCACCAGTAACAGGTTGGCAACGTTCGAGCTGGCAATGCACAGCACGAGCAGGGCAACCACCATCAGCGCCGTGAGGAACACCTCGAGGCCGACCTTTGGCTCGGCAGCAAAGCACCTGCTTCCTCGGTGTGGAAGCCAAGCTCCTTGTCGGTCCTTCGGATAAGCAAGCGCAAACCGCTGCGCCACCGCGTCCAACTCGGTCTGCGCTTGCCTGCGGCTCGCTCCGGGCTTCAATCGGGCGATCACGGCCAGTTGGCTCCGAATCGCTGCCTATCCATACCCTTCATCGCATCGCCCGCCAGATGCTCTCCTTCGCCGTGTGGCACCCAGAACTCGGACGTTGAACAGCCGGTTGATCCCATGAAATCCCGGCATAGTGACACCGATCACGGTGAACATCTTCCCCGAAAGCGAAACCGTCTTGCTAAGGATTGCGGCATCTCCATTGAACTGGCGCCGCCACAGGCTGTAGCTCAGCACTACCACCGGGGAGCGGTCTTCGCCGCTATGGAATCCGCGGCCCAGCGCCATCGGCAAGCTGCGCCACCTCGAAAAAATTTGTCGTCGTGCTCTGACCCCAGACCCGTTCCGGCTCGCCCTGTCCTCTGAGGGTCGCCGGCAGTACGAGATCGTCATGCGGCCACAGCCGGAGAAGCACTTCGTCTGGCCGTACAGATCGTCATACATCGACAGCGAAAACCGCCCGATGAGCCGGCCATGGTTCGTATGTCGGATACAAATCCAGCAGCGCGGCAGGATTCTCCACCGGCGGCCCCTGCAGAAGCAGTTTGTTCACCACGGTAAAAATGAAGACGTTCGCCGCTATCCCTAGCCCCAAGCGAGACGATTACCGTCAGTACGACAGACGGCGACCTTCATAAGTCTCCGAAGCACATGGCTCATATCGCGCCAAAAACTATCCACCACCGAAAAGGAATTCTGCCGCCAGACCTCCTCTCGCACCCGGCGGGACTTCCGAGTTTCAGGTATGCCTGACGCCGCGCTTCGTCTGTCGGACATGCCGCGTCGCACGTTTTCCGCAATCTCCTCTGCCAGATACAGCTCGATCTCCTGCTGCAGCTCCGCATCGCTCCGCTTGCGTTGGAATGAACCTGCGCGAACTCATCACTTATCGTCCCCTGCTTGCCGATGCTTCGCCCATCACCAATGCCAATCGCCCGAGCCATTTGCCGCCAGCGGCTGGTCTCCAGCGTGAGTTGTTTCGCCCACCCGCCGTCAGCCGGTAGAACTTCGCCTTGCGATTGTTTTCGCTCACACCCCAGTAGGATGACACCCACCCACGGTCCTCCAGACGATGCAGCGCCGGATACAACGATCCCTGCTCCACCTCCAGCACATCCTCCGAGGTCCGCTCGATGACCTTGGCGATGGTGTGACCATGCGCACCGCCATGGATTAGCGTGCGCAGGACCATCATGTCCAGGGTGCCCTTCAACATTTCGCTGCTTTCGTGCTTCTTATTCGCCATACGGGCTCTCCCATAGGAATTCTAGGCAAGCGAAGTATATACCAATAGAAATTCTAGGGGAACACCACTTCAGAACCGAACTCTACCCTATGTAGCATACACAATAGGAATGGTCAAGTAGCCTGCTACATAGGTAAATTTCGCTTGGAATGGAACCGAGCGGCGTAGGATCAGCATCAGCGATGCCCATCTACCTGCAATGACGTGGCGCGAATATCACGAAGCAACGAAGCATAGCGTTGAATCGCTGAGGCGAGCGCGGCACGTTCTTGACTGGGCAAATATGCCTGATCCGTTTCGTCATTACGAGGGCGTGCCGGTGCTCGATCTGCCAGCAGACCCGCCCGCCCCTGAAATGCCAGCACTCGACGTGCTTCAGGGTACCTCTGGCACCACGCCCGTGGGTGACGGACCGGCTTTCCTCTCGCAACTCCTCTTCTATTCCGCCGCGATTAGCGCGTCCAAGCGTGTCCCCTCCACCGGATATAACTACGCGCTAAGAGTGAATCCGTCCTCCGGGAATCTGCACCCGACGGAATTCCACTTCCTCACACGGGGTCTGAAGGGGTGGCCAGATGGGTTGTATCACTACGATCCATCCAGGCACATGGCGGAGCAACGCGGGCGCGGTGATTTTGAAATGAAGCTGGCCGGCGGCTCTGCGCCAATTGTGTTTGTTTTGACCAGTATTGTGTGGCGCGAGGCGTGGAAGTACGGTGAACGGGCATATCGGTACTGCTTGCACGACATAGGGCACGCCTGGCAAGCGCTTGCACTCTCCGCCCGGGCTATCGGATGCGAGCAGCTTCGCGGTCGGACATTTCCCGGACGATGAAGTGGCGCAGTTGTGTCCGCCCTAACAGCGGACGAGTGGCCAATGCTGATTGTCAGCCTGCACGGCAAGTCCATTCCAGTGCGCGAAGCAGACACCGGCAAGACTGTCTGGTTCGGCGGGCAGGCGAACCAGCTTTCGAAGGAGACGATTGCCCACCCACTGATTGACAGCATCCACTCCGCCACGAAACGAAGCAGCAGCGGGAGCAGTGGCACCTCCTTCGCAGAGTCGGCCCCAACTGGCTCCGGCGAGATCAAGCTGCCTTCTCCGGCTTCATCGACTCGCAGCTTTGGCGAGGTTGCCCGCATGCGACGCTCGGCGCTCGACTTCCTGGGTGGAAGGCAATCGATGTCATTGGCGGAGCTCTCGGCCATCCTCGCCGTCACAGCCCAGCCATTGTCGGCTGACTTTGCCGGCACGCGTTTCATCCAGCTGTATTTGTATGCTCATCGCGTCGATGGGTTACAACCCGGCGTCTACAGGTTCTGGCCGGAGCGTGCCGAGTTGGAGCAGGTGAAGAGTGGCGACCAGCGCGTAGCGGCCGCTGGCCTGAGCCTCGGACAGGACCTGGCCGGTAACGCCTGCGTGACCTTTTCGATGATCGGCGACTCTCGATCGTGCCGCTCGTACCTATGGCGACCGTGGTTATCGCTATGTGCATTTTGAAGCAGGCGCTATTGGCCACCGCCTGTATCTCGCCGCTGAAGCACTTGGACTGGGTGCGACCGGCATCGGCGCCTTCTACGATGATGAGGTGCACCGTCATCTCAACCTTGTGCCCAGCCAGGGACAGGTCGTATACCATTTTGCGATCGGTTATCCGGTCCCCGATCCGCGCGTCTCGGCATCCAACGAGCCGCAGCCAATCACATGGTAGGCATCCTGGTGCATGGCGATCTCACCGGTCTGGTGATAGAACGAATCCGGAAGATTGATACAATCGACAGCGTCAACGCGCCCTGTGGCGCGCGTCACGGCCAGTGAGATCGCGAGGAGAGGCATGCGAATGAGATGGTCTCGGAAAGCCTTAGTCATCGGGGCAATCTTGGCCGCGCTCTCTGCTCCTGTGCTTGGCGCCCAGAACTTTATGGAAGTAAAGCCATCGCCGCAGCAGGTCGCCTGGCAGGATTTGGAGTTTGGGGTCATTATTCATTTCTCCACCAACACATTCCTCGACCGCGAATGGGGCGACGGAACCGCCAGTCCAGCAGTGTTCAATCCTACGCAGTTGGAATCCAGATCAGTGGATGCAGGCGATCAAGGCGAGCGGGGCGAAGTACGTTGTGCTGGTTGCCAAACATCATGACGGATTCTGTCTCTGGCCCACCGCCCAGACGGACTATAGCGTCAAAGCAAGTCCCTGGAAAGATGGCAAAGGGGACGTGGTGGGAGACGTGGCCCGCTCGGCACGTAAGTATGGTCTCAAATTCGGCATCTATCTCTCACCATGGGACCGTCATGATCCGAGATATAACGACCCGGAGGCTTACGACAAGTATTACCTCTCTGAGTTAGAAGAGCTGGCACAACATTATGGTGACCTGGTTGAATTCTGGCTCGACGGGGCGGGGAGCGCCGGACATGTCTATAACTTTTCCAGGATCATCGAGACTCTGCGAACCTATCAGCCCAACACCATCGTCTTCGCCGATACCGGCCTCTTCGAGTACGGCGATGCGCGCTGGGCCGGCACAGAATCAGGGCGCGTCGACTATGAGAACTGGAACGTCATCGACCGTCACGGCTACCTGCGCTGGCGCCCGATCGAGGCGGACACGCCGTTGCGCAATCTTCATTGGTTCTGGCATCCGCACGACGAGGCGTCCCTGAAGAGCCTGGAGGACCTGACCGCGATCTATGAGCAGACCGTTGGACGCGGCGCTCAACTCATGCTTGGGGTGGCGCCCGACACCCGGGGGCTTCTGCCGGATTCTGATGTAGCTCCGGCTTAACGAATTCGGCGCAGCCATCCATCGCTTGCAAACGGGCAACCTCGCTCTTCAACATCTCCCGACCACGCCGGAAGCAGCCGCGGCCCTGGATGGAAATACCGACACATTCTGGTCAGCGCCGCCTGGCTCTCACCATTCCATGCTGGAGGTCGACTTCGCCAAACCAATCGACATCGACCGGGTCACGTCGATGGAATGGCTCAACGACGGCCAACACGTCGAGAAATATGCGGTCGAGGTATGGACGGGCAAAGGATGGAAGACGCGTAGCGTCCGGTCAGGCCATCGGGCATGAGAAGATCGACCGCTTTACTCCGGTTATCGCGAGCCGGATACGCCTTAACATTCTCTCCAGTTCGCAAGAGGCGCATATTCGAGAGTTTCAAGTCTATAGCGATGCCCCACCTGACAAAGTAAAGCCCGAGGCTAAATCAAGCGATTAAAACCCGGCGCACCGAAGTGCGGCAGAGGGTCCGCTCTACCTGGCGCTCATGGCCGCTTCAACCTCCCCCGGTGTGTGCGGCAGCTTTTGGGCGAAATCGACCAGCTTTCCCGCGGTGTCGACGTAGAAGGTATCTTCGATGCGGACGCCTATCTTCTCTTCCGGAATGTAGATGCCGGGCTCGATGGTGAAGACGGAACCGATCACGAAGGGCTTGCTGTAGTCGTATGGATCGTGCACATCGATGCCCACGGAATGGCCAAGAGTATGGATGAAATATTTCCCGAGAGGTTCGCCGTGGAGATCTTTGCCATGGGTGTTGATGTAGTCGAAGGCGACCTTGTCGAGCAGTGTACCCTCGGGGTCTGGTCCGCGCTGGTCGACTGCGCCCATCTTCGACTTGCCGGCTACGAAGGCGTTGCGCGCTGCCTGTTGGGCGCCGAGCACGATGTTATAAATCTCTCTCTGACGGGCGTTGAAGTGGCCGTCGACCGGCATGGTTCGCGTCAGGTCACTGGCGTACATGGAGTACTCGCCGGCGGCGTCGATAACAACGACGTCGCCTTTGTTCATCGGATTGCTGTTTGCGGCGTAGTGGAGGATGGTCGAATTGATGCCAGAGCCAACGATAGCAGGATAGCTGACGCGTTCGCATCCCTCGGCCAACAGGGTGCTGACTTCGACGCCGGCGACGGTTCTTTCGCGTACCCCCGGCCTGATGGCTCGCATGCCTGCGAGTTGTGCAGCGATGGAGGCATCGGTTGCCTTTTGGATGAGGGCGATCTCGGCAGGGCTTTTCACCATGCGCAACTGCATGGTCAGCGAGCGGACGTCGTGGGTTGGGGGCGCGCTGTCGGTGCCCAGAACAGTTGAAGTGAAGTCGAGTGTCGCACTTGCAACGCCCATGTCCTGCTGGGTCCAGACATTTTTTGCGCGTCTGAGGTCCTCGGCCAGGAAGCCCGCGAAGACGCTGGGCAAAGTGGAGAGTGGCATCACCTCGTCGATGCCGAGTGACTCCCGAGCGCCTGGAGTAGCGGCGTCAGTCTTTGCTCCGGTGTATTTTTCAAGGATGGGATTGCGCATCGGGAGGAAGAGAATCTCGCGGTAGGAGTGCGCCGGGACGGCCGTTCCGAGGCGCGTCGTCGTCGCGGGGCCGTCGCCAATAAGAAGCAGTGCGCCACCCGGCTCGTTTGAGCCAGTCAGGTAAAAGAAATCTTCGTCCTGGCGGTAGTCCTGGTATTCCATGGGCGGCTCGTGCGCGGCAAAGATCACGGCCGAGCCGCCCTGCAGCTCAGCTGCGAGTTTTACGCGACGCTCGCGATACTCGGCCTTAGGTACAGAATCAAATGCGTAAGCCACTTGTGCTGCCATCAGGAGTACGAACAGGGTCATTCTTCCGCGCATCAACGATCTCCGGCAATCATTCGATTGGCTTTGCTCTGATCTTACTGAATGATTGGCGACGACCGCGAATTCGTATCAGACACACGCTAGCGAAACTTATCCACGCCCGCAATTCAGTTCGTCCGGATGCAAAGCCGAATTTGCCTTCGCATGGACGAATCGTTCGCCTTCCCCAAACATCAACATTGGAGGTCGGCAGATCATCGCAGGTGGCAATAACCCGGGCTGCAAAAATGGTGCGGATACTCAACTCTTCAACGCTTTCTCATCTCCTCATAGCAGTGCTTTGCGTCTTGCAGGCGCCGGCGGCCCATACTGCTTCCATTCCAAGCAATGCGCTGGAGCCGGTAACTGCTGATCTCGCCCTAGGCAGGGCGGACGATGCAATTTCGCGCCTGCACTCGTCCCTCGCCGTAGACCCGGGAGACGCGGAGGCGCACAATCTGCTTTGCCGCGTGTATTACCAGGAAGAGCGGTGGGATGATGCTATCCATGAGTGCGAAACCGCAGTCCAGCTTGCGCCGCTGGACGGCGGATATCATCTGTGGCTGGGCCGCGCGTACGGCGAAAAAGCCGATAGCATCCATTCCATAAAGGCTTACGGGCTGGCGAAGAAGGTGCGGAGCGAATTCGAGCGGGCGGTCCAACTCGAAAGCGGAAATGTAGATGCGCTCTCCGACCTCGGCGACTTCTACACAGCTGCCCCGGAGATTGTTGGCGGAGGCAAGAAAAAGGCGCAAGACGTGGCCCATGCACTCGACCAGTATGGGCCGGCGCAGGCTCACCAGTTGAGGGGCCACCTGGCGGAGAAGGATAAGAATTATTTGCTTGCAGAAACCGAGTTCAAGGCGGCAGTTGATGCCTCCAGGCAGCCTGCCAACGCGTGGATGGAGCTAGCTTCGTTCTACTCCCGCCGCCAGCACTGGGACGAGATGCTGGAGGCATTGCGCGCAGGAATCGATGCGGATGCAAAGGCAGCAAGCCCACACGGGCCCGCGCTGGTGGATGGGGCTACCATTCTCAGCCGCAACAACCAAGAGCCGCAACTTGCCATCCAGCTACTCAGGCTCTATCTGGCATCGCCGAATAAATCGGCCGATTCGCCCGCCTTCCAGGTCCATGCACAACTGAGCCGCTTGTTAGAGCAGCAGGGCGACCACGCCGGAGCCCAGCAGCAGATCGAAGCCGCCGCCACCCTGGCGCGCGAATACCACCCTACTGGGCGCAAAGCGGTTTCACAGTAGATAAGTTAAGACTATCGTCGTTTCTATTTCAGCCCCTTGACCACATAGAGATCAGAGAGCAGCCGAATATAGCTGTAAACGTAGGCTCGGCCATCACCGCTCAAAAGAATGTGAGACATGTCGCAAAGCCCCGTCGCATCACTGGGGTGCAATTCTCTCAAAAGCTGCCGATCTCCGCTGACAACGTTCAAGCGATAAAGCTTGATCGGTAACTGTCTCCACTGGTAAACATACAGAACGTGAGGGTCGGAACTCCAAGCCAACGTCTCTCCCGGTAGCAAACCTGGAATGGCACGCGGCGGGCCGCCATCCATTGGATAGAACCGGGCTCCGCCGCCCGTGAGATCCTCACCGACAAGCAATTGCCCATCGGGAGACACCCTACAGCTACCAACGCCCTCCGGGGTGATGGGGCGGGGTTTACCCCCGTCGATGTTCTGAATGAAGCAGCGAACCTCATGCCCTGGTTGATTCCCGGGAAAGACGATCTGCTTGCCGTCTGGCATCCAGTGGATTTGATGCCCATACTGTTGTATGCCGCCGCGCTCGATTCGCTTGAGCGTCCCCGCGCCCGTCGGCAGCAAAAGGATCTGGGTATAAGAAACCACCGTGGCGGCCCACTTGCCATCGGGAGAAAGATCGCCGGCCATTCCTTCGCCCAGCGGAATCGGTGGCGACCCTCGCATATCACGCAGAGCGGCGGTATAGGTTGGTCCACCCTGCTCTCCCTGTTCGTCGAAAAGCAACGTGTTGCCGTCTCGAGACAGATCCACAGGAAGCGACCAGTCCAGCCAGGAGAGGTCCTGTTCTTTGCTTGCTCCGGGGGCCAGGCCTATCATCCCGGCGCGGTTTTCATCGCGGGTCAGCAGGACCCTGCCGTCAGCAGCGATATCTTGCAGCGTGACCCCGCCCAGTGCGTGGTAAGCCAGACGCTGGCGACCGGATAAGTTCACGGCATAAATGCGGCGTTCGAGTCCGGCTTCGGTGGCCGAGAACCAGACCTCGGTTCCGTCCGGAGACCATGCCAAGCCTTCCTCGCTTTCCCAGCCGGTGGAGAGAACCGTCTTGCGCCCTGCCAGATCGATGACCGAAACAAACCCCTGGTCATCCGACTGAGTCGGGTGATCGAGAAAAGCGATCTTGTCTCCTTTGGGCGATATGCGGGGATTGCCAATCCATCCAGCGGTCTCGTAAAGAACATGCCCCAGGGGGAATTCGAGCCTCCGTTTGCCTCCCGTATCGCGGACGATCGCGAGAGTCTTTCCATCCGGAGCCCAATCCGCCCATTCGACCTTCTCAGCGATTTGGCGTGGTGACCCGCCGGTCAGAGGGACCTGGGCGAGCGTGCCCCGCATGGTCAGCATAAAACGGGGATCGACCGCCTGCAGCACCGCCATTTCTCCGGAGGAAGAAACCGCAAGCAGGTCAGTTGCCGGCAGCTCCATTTTTCGCGTTCCGGTGCTCTTCAGGTCGGTGGAGAAGATTTCGACCGGTGCGCCGTCCCAGGAGGCAGCATAGATCACACTGTGCCCGTCAGGCGCAAAGCGGGCGGAGTAAACCGTGCCATGCTGGACGGTCAGGCGCTGAAAGTCTGGCGGCTGCAATCGGGCAGTGCGATGGCCGAGCAACACTCCTAATCCGAGGAGGACTGCGGAAACGATGATTGCCAGCAATACCAGGAGCGCGCGTTTGCGGCCAGAAGTGACCCCGGTTGGCGGAGCATCGGTGGGCGGAACACCGCTTACGGGCGCCTTGGGTGGAGAAGCCTCAACCGGGGCCTCCTCCAATTTCCCCACAAAGCGATAGCCGCGGCGGGGCACCGTCTCGATAAAGGAAGGATCGTCGGCGCAATCCCCTAGAGCCGTTCGCAGCTTCCCGATCGCGACATTCACTGCGTGATCGAAGTCACCGAAATTCTCGGCCGGCCATATCCGGGACTGCAGCTCGTCGCGTGTGACCACGTCGCCCGGGTGCTCCAGCAGAATCTGCAGCACCTTAAAGGGCTGCTCCTGGAGCTTGATACGGCTTCCCGATTTACGCACCTCTCCGGAATGGAGATCAGCCTCAAACACTCCAAACCGAACTGTGCGGTGCCCATTACGCCCCTGTGGTTCCGCGTTCCTGGAAAGCTCTGGCATTGTCATTAGTCTGCTTCCAGTTGATGCCACATACCACCTATTTGTTCAAGTATTTTGCCGGGAGACCCTGGTCTCCCATCCTCTCCAATAAGTCTCCCGGCGTGTAACCGACGGTGGATCAATAAGCTAGCTCCAGTGAATTGAGGTACCAGGCCTCCGGATCGAGCATGAACTCGAGGTGAGGCCGCATGCGCGATCGCTACCGCTGGTTGAGTGTCCTGTTGAGTTTTGTTCTGGTGGGTCTGCCATTTGCAGTTGGATATCGGGAGGCTGGGGCGCGCGAGGCTATGGAGGGTACCGTAAGCTTCGATCTCTATCACGGCTATCTGATTGTGGCCCGCGGCTCAGCCGGACCAATGAAGGGCCTTACTTTCCTGTTGGATACTGGGGCCAGCCCCACGGTTTTGGATCCGCGGCTGGCGCGTAAACTTCATCTGGAGCAATTCCCTGCCAGCATCTCGGTTCTGGGCGGCAGCGTGCAAGCCGAGGCGGCAATCGTGCCCAGCCTGAACTTCGGCCCGATGCAAAGGGACAATGTCTCTGTCTTGATCGAAGATCTGTCTTTCCTGCAGAAAGCACTCCCCGTCCGCGTCGACGGGGTCATTGGTCTTGACGTGCTCGGTCAAAGCGCCTTTGTGATCGACTACGCGTCGCGCGAAATCCACTTTGGTCCCTCTGCAGCATTGCCAAACTCCCTTCCATTGCGCATGAAGGAAGGACTAGCGATCGTCGATGCAGAGGTGAATCACATCCCGGCGCATTTGCTTGTGGATACCGGGGCATCTTCGGTCATCCTCTTTGCGAGAACTACGCCGGGGCCGGTCTCGGATCTGAAAATCAGCGCAGTTCAGCGGCGGCCGGATATGATCGGCGACTTTGACCGCAAACAGGTGAGGCTGCACAGCCTCAAACTAGGCAAGGCAGAGTTTGGGCAAGAGCCGGCATTTGTGGTCCCCGGCGGCAGTCATGCAGGCCAGGCTTTCGACGGGCTGATGAGTCCGGCAGCGCTCGGCTTGACGAGAGTCGTGATCGATGTCGGCCGAGGGAAGTTGGCATTCAGCCGCTGAAGCCCGGCAATGCCAGACTTTTCCGGCCAGCTCAAGACGCCACCCGCTCAGCACATTCACCACGATCTGACCTGCTGGAAGAGACTTTGGTGTGTACGGGAATCCACTCGTGTGGTTCTGGGTCTTGCAAGCAACGGTTTCGCGTTTCATGATGGAGAGCGATGAAACCCACCAGCTGGTTCCTTGTTCAGGTTTCGGTTTGCTCAGTATTGTTGTCGTCTCCCACGACCGCACTCTCTGGCAACACAAGCACCCATTCCAAATTTGTCGGAGCCTATGTATCCCAATCGCTCGACGGCGCGAAGGCGGGCCCATCCATGGATCTAAGCCTGGGCCCGGATGGCACGGCAACCGTTACGGAAGACCCGGGTAACGGCACCACAACCCTCTTCGGCCATTGGGCCGAGTCCGGCAGCCAGGTCATGGTAACTTTCGACGCCGTGGAGGGTAAGACGGCCGAGCCTCCCATGTTTTTCCAACCCGGCCACGATGGACTGCAGGCGGCTACCTGGAACCACGCCACATGGGGCAAAGTGAATCCGCCACCGATGAAGAAGGGATCTAAAGTGAAAGAGCGGTATTGGCTCACCACCAATCCGTAGGTTGGCGTTTTCCTATGCACCCTTGGCGGGTCTGGTGCTGCGTAGCCCAGCGCAACGTGCTGAGTCGATTTATTTGTACGTGGCGTTGGTGCGAACCAGCTCATCGCGGTGCGCGGTGATGTCCACCATGGCATCAAATGCCGGTCCTTCCAGCGGGTTGGACTTGAGGGCCTCCTGCAGCGCCGCGTTGACCTTGTCCAGGCCATCCGCGCTAGCCGCGAGATAAACAATTAAAAACTCGCCAGGCGCCTCGGTGTGGACCGCTTGGGTGTCAACTTCGTACTCGTGAAGCGTGCCGTCGGCGACCAGTTTCTCCAACAGCGGCGCAATCAGGTTCTTGCTGAGGGTGTCCACCGCGTCATCGGGCGCGTTCGGCTTTAATCTGTAGAACGCCGTGTAAGTGTACCCATCCTTCCACGATCCGGAATGCCAGTTGTAATACCGGCTGATGTAAATGCTGTCCCCATGGGACGTGGCACTGGCAAGAACGGGAGAGATAGTATCGCCGGACTTTTCCAACTGGTCCAGCACGTTGAGCACACCGGCCAGGGACGTTGCCGACCACCAACTATCGTGAGTTGAGCCGTCAGGCTGGTGAATCAAAGTCACATCGTTGCCGTGACCCACAATGGTCCCGTCGGCAATGGCTTTGTCCATGATCTTCTGGGTAGATCCGGAGGCCTTCTCCATGTCTGCCCACTGTGCCCGGGGAATAGCCCACTGCGCGACGTAGGTGTAAATCGGAGGTTTTTCTTTGACCTCTGACATCTGTGCTCGTGCCGGTCCGGCCCACACGGCGGACATCGCGAGTGCGCACAGGCCTGCGAAAACTTTCCACGATTTCCTGTTCATGATCTTCATCCTCGGTAATTTGGCCAGGACTTGCCCCACATGGGCCGCTATCCATGGCCCGCTTCCAACCGCCCCACACTATATACCCCGCCGAGAGATTCCAGCGCATTATTTTTCCTTTGGCCTTCCTGAAACCAGCGCGAATCGCCGGTCTAAGGTTTCTATAAGACACCGTCTTGATAGGGCGTGTCTTTTCGCTGGTAGCCAGAGGGTATCTCAAACAGCGCAGCATCCGGCTCCTTCCGCGTAACCTGAGTAACGGTCACGGTCAAAGTCGTACGGCCCGGTTCGTTGTGCTTGGCTACCAGGTTCATGCGGAGATCGTTCGAGTACCAGTACTCGTCCGTCTCAACGATGCTCTTTCCAGCGCTGTCTTTGATGATCTGTGTCTCACGGATGCCATGCACTGGCATGCCCTCCATCGTTTGGGTGCCTAGATCTTCCTCTTTTGCGGATTCGTTCACCGGCAGGCCATTGCGTGTGGGCCAACCGTAGAAAAACTCGCGGGCCAGCAAACTTGGAGGCCGAACGAGCGTTCCCTTCCAGAAGGTTCTGTTTTGGGGATAGATGAACGTGTAGGTTTTGGTTTGCGGGTCGAAGAGATCAATCATGATCATCGGTGGCGTGTTGCTTTCGGTAGCAAGCTGCAGCCGCCGGCTGTCTTTGTAGATGCGCCCCTGGCTGTCCCGTGCAATAACCCGATTGGTCTTGAGGTTGACAATCGTCCCGTCCGGGTCAATCCGCGTTTGCTCCAATTTGACGACAGCCATGATCGGGAGATTGGGAACGGGAGTAACAAAGATTCCGTTGGCAATCTGAGACAGGGCGTCCGGGGCCACCGGAAGAAGAACCAGCAGAACGATACGAGAGAGAAGCCCTGGAACGAGTCGCGATCGCATCAACATCCTCCATCGATCTCTTGCGCCGACAGAGTACTTCAGATTGGTTTTGTTGGGCAAGAGGACGCGGCACCGCGGCCTCCATCTTCCTCAGCGCTGGGCAGAGTCAGAGTTGCTCTGTGGGAAAGCGACTCGATGAAGAAGCGCTTGGAATTGCGGATCGGGGCGAAGGTCGTCGAAGCGCGGATCGTATTGCAGGTAAAGGACCCAAATGGAGCGGACCTGGTAAGCGCGCTCAAGAGAGGTTTGAGCTTTCGCTTTGTCACCGATGGCGGTCCAGGCCGCCGCCACATAGTAGTCAGGGATGGATGCACCGTGAGATTTCGCCACCACGGCTTCCAGGTCCCGGCTGGCTTCGGCTCGTTTGCCGGTCCTCGCTAACTCATAATCGAGAAGAATAGGAGTGACCGTGCTATCCCTTTCCAGCGTTTCGGCCTGTTTGAGTTCGGCCATAGAGCGTTGATCCGATTTCATCTGACCGTAGACAATTCCCAGCAGTTGATGGGCAGGAACGAAATCGGGATACAGTTCAAGGACCCGCTTGCATTGGTCGACAGCTTGTTGGTCCTGACGAAGCAGATAGTAGCCCCAGGCCAACGAAGTCAGGACGCTGGGTGAAACAGGATCGAGTTCCGCAGCGTGTTTCATGGCGGCGAGACCTTCTTCGCCGCGGCCCATGCCCAGCAGGGCGTAACCGTAATATTCGTAGGCAACAGCGAAATTGGGGTCAAGGGCAGCCGTGGCTTTGAATTCGCGTTCGGCAGCTTCCCAGTCCCAGTCGTAGTCGGCGAGGGTGGAAAGCAATACAACATGTGCTTCGGCAAGGGAATTATCCAGGGACAGGGCCTTCAGCGCGGCCGCTTTTGCACGAGGATAGGCTTCTGACGGCGGAACGAACTGGTAGAAGCCTTGCAGATCGTAGCAATCGGCAAGAGCAGCATAGGCGCGCGCATAATTCGGATCGATAAGGATAGCTTCATGCAGCAGATCAATCGCTTTTGCCAAAGAATTTCGCGTGCGCGTGGTGGAAAAGAATTTGGCCTTCATATATTTGCTGTAAGCCTCCGGATTGCTTCGTATCGGGACCGGAGGATCTTTTTAGAGCGCTCATTCCAACCTGAGGCAGAAGGGCGCTGGAGACTTGCTGGGCGATGGAGTCTTCGGTGGCAAAGATGTTGGTTTTGTCCGCGTTGACGTGTGCCCGACCAAAGATCCGCGCCGGTAGAACTGTCCAGCAATCGAACGGTGATGACGATCTTGTCCTTTACCCGATGGATCTCTCCCTTTACCAGGGCCTGGACCTCCAGTTTCTTGCCCGCCAGGGCTGGATCGGAATTGGGGCCAAGAATGGAGCGGACGGTGGCGGAAGAGCGGACGCTTAGCTTAGGAACGGTGCCTAGTCTGGCACCCACGGCATCGGCAAGCTCCAGACCCAGATATTGATCCTCTTCATTGCTGGCTCTCGGCAGTGAAGGGCAGCACGGCCACGGAATGAATAGATTCCAGCGCCGCGGCGTGGATTGCGCGGGCCGCTGTGCAGGCGATGTGCGTATGCGGCGAAGGCCAGGACGACGATCAGAGAAGCCAGGATAAAGGAAGCAACCAAAGCCCGGGTGGGGACCTTTTCAGACGGCGGAAACGCGGGCACGGCGGACGGAGCCAGTGCCGGGAGTGTTTTCTTGGACTCATGGTCCGGGACAGACGCGAACACCTCGCGGGAAGATTCACCGTCGCCATGCTCGCGGCTCGAATTCGACGGGTTTGGCGATGGACCGGATACGGCGGAAGACGACGGCAATTCGCTGAATGGGCCAATGTAGCGGTAGCCGAGTCCCCAGCGAGTTTCGATGAACTCAGAACCGGCAGGCTCGCCCAGGGCTTTTCGTATGCTGCCGATGGCCTTGCTGAGGCTCTGGTCGTACACGTACTTCCCATCCCAAAAACGATCCAGCAGCTCCTCGCGATAGACCATCCGGTGCCGATTTTCGATCAGCCACATGAGCACCAGATAGGGCTTGTGTTGCAGAATGACGCTGCGGGTGCCAATCGTGAGCAATTGCTTGTCGGGATCGAGGTAAGCGGGGCCTAAGACGAACATCTCGGTAGGGCCTTGTCTGGGGAAGTGCAGTATATCGAGGAATGGCGGCAATTTCCTAATTAATTCCGAATCAGGTCGGAATCAGGTAGGGATTTGGGGGGCCAACTGCTCTACCTTTCGTCCGATACAGGACATTTGCTCTGGGGAAAGCCGAAAAGCAACGGCGCTGAATGAAAACGTCGCCCTGGGAGCCCAGTATCCCTTGAATGGAATGGGACGGGGAATTCCGGAGGGCCCATGAAATCACCTATCCAACTGAATCCAGATCTATTTAGGCCGGCACGATTCTTCCAGCGCCCGGCCAGCGCATCTTTGGTCTCGCTTGCAGCGATCACCCTCGTCCTGGCGTCCGGTGCTTCCATGCGAAGTCCCGTGGTTTATGCCGCAGGGCAAAACCAGGGATCGGTCCAGAATTCGGTTCGTCCGCATCGTCGCGCCACGCCGGATTTCACCGGAAGCGATGGTTCACAGACCGGAACCGCCAGCTTTCAGGGTAACTTCACGACCATCCAAGGCCCACCCGGCCAGATAATTGCGCTCTACCGGATGCCCGACTGCTCGCTTTCGCTGGCGACCGCCACCTACAACATCGGGGCAGGCACGTATACGCAAACCGGAGACACGCCTAGTTATGAGCGTTTGCTGCACGCAGAGGCGAGTCTCACCACCAAGGCCGATGTCTTTGCTGCAGGCTGTCCGACGCAGCCGGCTGCGGGTATCGGCTCCGCGCCAGCTGCTTTCGTCGGCACAACAACCACCGGGATTCACGTATTTGCCGCTATCGGCGAAACTGCCTCAACGAATAACGGCTTGTACATCGTGGCCGGTATAACTACTTTCACCGTGACCTCCTTCGCCTTCGCCACCGCCGGCGTTCTTACTGCAGCCGACCTGAACGGGGACGGCAACGGCGACCTGGTCGTTACCAACAACACCCTCGCGACCAGCGGTGGCTCCGTCTCCGTCCTGCTCGGTAACGAGGACGGCACGTTTCAGACTGCGGTCTCGTACCCAACCGCTGGAGCCGGAGCGGTCGCTGCGGTCATCGATGACGTCAATGGAGATGGAAAGCTCGACATCGTCTCTGTCTCCAACACCCAGCAGATCTCCGTCCTGCTCGGAAAAGGCGATGGCACCTTCGCCGCCGCCCAGACCTTCGCCGCCCCCACCCTGCCCGGCCAAACCAGCGCAACCGCCACGCCCATTGTCAACCTGATTACCGCCGACCTCCGGCACGTTGGCAAGAAAGACATCATTTGCTCCAACGGCGCGGTGCTCCTCGGCAACGGCGACGGCACCTTCACTCCGGTCTCGGCTCCGGCCTTCCCCTATGCCATAGGCGCAAGCAATTTTGCGCCAAACCTCGCCAGCGGCGACTTCAACAACGACGGCAAGCCCGACATCGTCCTCAGCACCGGAAGCAACATCCTGACCTATCTAGGCAAAGGCGACGGCACCTTCACCGCAGGCAATAGCTATGCCACCATCAATTCCTACGGCTTCGTGGCGGTCAACGATCTCGATGGAGATGGAAACGAGGACATCTATGTAGGCCTGGGGAGCGGCTTGGCCTATACCGGAGACAGTTCCGCGCCCAACATGTCCTACGCTCTGATGGGTCACGGCGACGGCACTTTTTCGGGCGCGCCCACGATCCTCGGCTCCTACACCGGCAACAATCTCGGCGACGTCAACGGCGACGGTCTGCCCGATATCATCACCGAAAGCAGCTCCGGTTTCACCGTCCAGCTCGGAACGGACACAGGCGTATTCACTCCCGTGTCTACGATCGCCGCCCCCAGCGCCGGCTTCTTCGCGGTCGGCGACATCAACGGAGATGGCAAGGCTGACCTGGTCTTCCTGGGCACGGCTGGTTACTACACGGCGCTCAGCAACGGCAACGGCACCTTCGCCACACCCGTTCCCTATGCCTTTCCCCAGATCACACCGGCCGGCCAGACCAACTACGGCCAAACGATTGACCCCATGGAGATCGCCGCCTTCACCGCGTCGGGTCACAACGATCTCATCTTCCCCTTTAGTGATGAATCACGGAAGCGGAGTGAACAATACCTATGCCGAGGGCGTCGTCGTCCTCCCCGGCAACGGCGACGGCACTTTCAAGGCGCCCATCGTCACTGCCATGTCCAGCAGCACCACCGCTCCTACCACCTTGAACCAGCCACAGATCCTCAGCACCACCGACCTCAACGGCGACGGCAAAGCCGACTTGCTTGTCATCGTCCCCAGCTTCACCATTGCCACCGGCGCCACCACCCAGCTCCAGCTGTTGCTCGGCAACGGCGACGGCACCTTCAAGACGCCCACCACCATCACCACCGCCGCCAATCCAGGCCTTATTGCCTGGTGAAATTCCCTGCGTCCTCGGCGACTTCAACAAAGACGGAAAACTCGACCTCGCCTGCCTCGGCGAAACCAGCGCCAGCCAAGCCCAGCTCGCCATCTCCCTCGGCAACGGTGACGGCACCTTCGCCGCCCCGACCATCCTCAATGTCGGTGGTGGCGATGCGATTCGCAGCGCCGGAATCGCGGCCGCGGATTTCAACAGCGACGGCAACGTCGACCTCGCCCTCCTCGACGGCGAAGACATTAGCGGCATCTACTACGGCAACGGCGATGGAACCTTCATCTCGGTCCCGTCCAATGGAAATTCCTATCCCAAGGACTTGATCAACCTATTCGCTGGCGGCCAGTCCGTCGCCGGCGATTTCAACCATGACGGCAAGCCGGACCTCCTGGTCAACAACGTCATCCTGCTCAACATCTACGGCTCTGCACCCATCACAACCGCACCCGCAGCGACCACGACGGCGCTCACTTCCTCGGCCGCCACCATCACCGCCGGTGGCAGCGTCACCTTCACCGCCACCATCACCGGCCCCAGCGGCAGCACTGGCGTTCCCACCGGCACGGTCACCTTTCTCGACGGGACCACCACCCTCGGCACGGGCACGTTGAATGGGTCCGGTGTGGCCACCTACTCTACCACCACATTGAGTACGGGAGCCCATAGCATCACTGCCCAGTATGGCGGCGACAGCAACTTTGCCGCCTCCACGTCAACCGCGGTGACGGTGACCGTTCAGGCCGCCGTCCCAGCTTCCTTCACCGTCAGTGCAAGCCCGGCCAGTCTCTCCATCACGCCAGGCCAGACCGGCACATCTACGCTCTCGGTCACACCTGCCGGAGGTTTCGCGCAGGCGGTTAGCTTCGCATGCAGCGGCCTGCCCTCCGAGGCAAGCTGCACCTTTGCACCGGCAACAGTCACTCCGGGCGCAAGTGCCGTAACGACGACCTTAACGATTACAACAACAGCCCCGCAGGCATCAGCGGTAAAAAGCCGGATCTACCGTTCTGCACTTCCTGGGCTTTTGGCACTTGGCAGCTTGCTTCTGTTCGCCATGCCTGGGACCAAACGTGCCGCTGGTTGGGGTCGATGGTTCGTGCTTGTCATTGCACTCGGTCTGGGCGTAGGCGTTATCAGCTGCGGAGGAGGCGGCAGCTCAAGCGGGAGTGGCGGGCTCAGGAGGGAGCGGCGGCACCACAACAACCAACCCGGGAACTCCAGCAGGCACCAGCACTGTCACGGTCACTGCCACCTCAGGATCCATCAATCAAACTGCAACGCTGCAAGTGACGGTGCCATAGTTCCCTGGATGGATCGTCACCCGATGTGAGCGACCTTCTGTTGGCTCACATTGTTGCCGTCGCCGCTTTTCAATTTGCGGAAGATGATCGTGGACAAGATGGTGAATCCGCCAAGAACGAGGAACGCCTTGTGGATGCCGTGAATCATTTCCCGCGGGTTGGAATGAAAGCGAGCGGGAATGAAAAACGCGGTGGCCAGCCCCGCCGACGCAACGCCAAAACTAATGGACATTTGCTGCATGGTGCTGGCGATGGAACTTGCGTTGCTGGTCTGTTCTTCGGTGATGTCAGCATAAACAAGGGTGTTCATGCTTGTATATTGCAGCGAAGTGAACGCCCCGTAGAAGAACGCCAGCAGCACGATGACCCAAACCGGCGTGCCGAGCCCGATGGTCGCGAAAAGCAGAAGAAGCAGACCGATGATCACGGTATTCGAAATCAGCACGCCGCGGTAGCCGACGCGGGTCAGAATTCTGCGGCATCAGGAACTTCGTGCTCATGGCCGCGATCGCCTGGGGCATGATGAGCAGGCCGGATTGAATGGGCGTGAACCCGAGGCCAACCTGGTAGAGGAGCGGCAAGAGGAACGGCACTCCGCCGATGCCCAGGCGCGTGAAGAAGCTGCCGCTCACCGCCGCGCTGAATGTGCGAATGCGAAATAGGGTCAACTGCAGCAAGGGAAATGCAATCCGTGTCGCATGAAGTCCGTAGCCGGCGATGAGAGACAGAGAAATCGCCAACAGCCCCAGGATTTCGCGCGCGCTCAGCGTATGTTCGCCGAATATCTCCAGCACGTACGACAGCAGCGCGATACCGGAACCGAAAAGGATGAGCCCCACCATATCGAGCGGGTCGGTTCGCTCTTCGCGGTAGTCCGGCAGATGCAGATAGACCATCAACAAACCGACGAGGCCTATCGGAATATTCACGAAAAAGATGAATCGCCAGTGAAGGTATCCGACGATAAGACCACCGGCAATGGGCCCGAGCATGGGGCCAACCAAACCGGGAATGGCGACGAAGCTCATGGCGCGGATGAGTTCGGATTTGGCGAACGTTCGCACCAGCGTGAGCCGGCCCACCGGCACCATCATGGCTCCGCCGCAGCCCTGCAGGATGCGGCACGCGACAAGCAGATGGATGTTGCTCGATATGCCGCAGAGAAAGGACCCCAGGGTGAAGAGGCCGATCGCGGATGCAAACACCCGGCGCGTTCCGAACCGATCCGCCATCCAGCCGCTGATCGGAATGAAAACCGCGAGGCTCAACGTGTAGCTGGCCAGCACTGACTTCATGCTCAGCGGAGCCACCTTGAGGGCCTCCGAGATGGCGGGCACCGCCGTATTCAGAATCGTCGTGTCGAGCGACTCCATAAAAAACGCGACGGCCACCAGCCACGGCAAGAGCCGCTTGCTCGAAGCGCCGGCGAGGGTGCGAGTGAAGGGACGTTGGCGGCGTTCAGGGGGCGCATAGGCTAGGGCTGTCTACTCACTTGACTGCAATCGATGAACAGCTTAGGTCAGTCGGGAGTCCGATGCGCCGCTTGAGTTCAGCGAAACGCGGGTCGGCGTGGAGGCCGTCCAGACGCGAGTCTGTTGTCAGATAAACAGCTAGAAAGTAGGACCGTTCCTGGTAGGCCCGATCGAGCCAGGCGAATACCTGATCTTTTTCTCCCAGGCCCGCATAGACGATCGCCACGCTATAGGGAGCGACGTAGCTATGCGCCGATAACTCTTTCAAATGGTCCAAGACCTTGTGCGCTTCCGTCCTGTTCCCCGACAACGCGTAGGCGTGTCCAAGGCCTGACCAGATCTCGGTATTGTCCTTATCGAGTTCGAGCGCGCGCTGAAACTCGGCAATTGCTTCCGGCATTCTTCCTTTTTGCTTCATAAGCCCGGCCCAGGTAGCAATGATCAAACCAGAAATTGGGATCAAGCTCGATGTTACTGTGCAGTTGCTCAATCGCCGGATCCCACTGTCGGGTAAAGACCAAAATCGATGCCACGAAAAAGTTCCCTAACGAGGAGAGCGGAGCGGCTTGCTGCGATCGCTTGGCTTCTGCGAGTGCCTCGCCCTTCGCCCCATCGGCGCCAGGAACCAGGAGTAGAATCCGTGAGCCTCCGAATCGTTGGGATTCAGTTCAATGGCTCGCTTGAACTCGCGTTCCGCGACGGCCCAGTTCCACTCGTACCATTGGCTTTCAATAGCCAGTGCCAGGTGAGCGTCCGCATCGGTCTCGTCGATCGCCAATGCCTTCTCAGCCGCTGCCTTTGCTTTGGGCCCCGCTTCATCGGGACGCATGTACCAATCGTCCTGATTGATGTAGTTATAAGCCAAACCGTTGTAGGCCAAGCCATAGTTTGGATCGATGGCGATGGCCTGATTGAAATAATCGATGCCCTTGTCGAGCCCGTCCTTGGTAAGTTTGTTGGTGTAGTACTTGCCCTTGAGATAGAGCTGATAGGCTTCGGGATTGCCGGTCGAGCCTTTGGTCAACTTTTGCTGGTTCTGTGCGGACAGTTGCGGGCCCAGCCGCTGAGAAACCTCCCTGGCAATGTCACTCTGTACCGCCAGTAGATCGGCCAGCTTGCGGTTGTACTGCTGGCCCCACAGTTCTTTGCCGTTACGAACGTCGTCGAGTTCGACGTTGACGCTAAGGTTGTCGCCTCGCTGCGCGACGCTGCCCGTAAGCACGGATTGGACGCCAAGCTCGTCGCCAACCTTTTGCGCATCGATCGGCTTACCCTTGTAATGCGATGCGACACTGTGGGGAATCACCTTCAGATTAGGCAACCGCGCCAAGCTATTGTTGATGCTTTCGGTGATTCCATCGGAAATGTAGTCTGCATCGGGATTGTTGCTCCGATTCTCAAGCGGCAGAACGGCGATGGAATCAATCCGGCCTGTCCTGGACCTCTTCAGATATATGCCGGCTACAGCGGCAGCCGATCAGCAGCAGACTGGCGCCAACAGCGATAGCGATTTTGCGCCGTTTGATGCCGAGGGATGCCCCGTGTCGACGCTCCCTGAAGCGCCAGGCGAAGATCGGTTGCCGACTGGAAGCGGCTGTCCGGAGATTTCGACAGGCACTTGCGCACAATCGCCTCGAGCGCGGGCGGCGCGTTGAGCGGTTCCGGATCCTTGTAAACGATGGCGCCGATGATCGCGGCTGCCGAACCTCCGGAGAATGCGCGGTGTCCTGCAAGCATTTCGTGAAGCACAGCCCCAAAGGAAAAAATATCGGAGCGCGCGTCGGCCGGCTTGCCTTCGGCCTGCTCCGGCGACATGTACGCCGGAGTGCCCATGATGGTGCCGGCCTGGGTGACGCCTATGGTTTTGGTTTCGTCCTCGGCGATGCTGTCACTGCTCTGTTTCGCCAGCCCGAAATCCAGCAGCTTGACCACACCGCCGTGCGGTCGCAAGGATGTTCGCTGGTTTGAGGTCGCGATGAATGATGCCTTTGGCGTGCGCGGCTTCGAGTGCCGCGGCGATTTGCGTGGCGAGCCGCAGAGCCTCAGCCGGGGGAAGCGCCTGCGGATGTTCAAGGGAAACGATCGGCACCCCGTCAACGCACTCCATGACCAGATAATTCGGGCCGATATCGTAAATCTGGCAGATGTTGGGATGGTTCAGCGCGGCGATGGCTTTGGCTTCACGCTCGAAGCGCTCGCTGAATTGCGCGTCGGAAACTTTGATCGCGACGTCCCGATTCAAACGCGCATCGCGGGCGCGATACACTTCTCCCATACCGCCCGCGCCAATGGACGCAAGGATTTCGTAAGGGCCGAGTTTATCGCCCGCAGAAAGCGGCATATGAGGGACCGGGCTCAGTTTAAAGCAGTTTCACAATTACTGTCGCCTCATAAAGATCGCGAGGTGTGGTTTTCCTTGGGAGAAAACCACGAAAAGGGGCCTTTGCTTCGATCCACACCGATTGTGAAACCGCTCTCGTCCATCACAGAGCGGACGGGAAAGTATTACCGGCCATGCGGAGGTTGACTGAACGCAAAACCGCAGCGTGCAGAGGCGCCTCGTTCACGATCAGCCCATCCTTATACCATGTTCCCCGATGACCGTGAATACCGACAAGAGATTGGTGGTCATAAGAAGCTGCCTAATCTGTTTGCCCAGGTTGATGAGTTCCAGATTGCAGCCTGCCGATCGAGCGGAAACATACAGACGAACGAGCGTGCCGAGTCCCATGCTGTCTGTGTGGGTAAGATACGTCAAGTCCAGCACAATTCTCTTGCTGTCCGGGAACAGTTGGCTGACCTTGACGTAGAGAATATCGTTCACACCCGCCACCAACTTGCCGTGGCATCGTACAACGGCAGCGTTGCCGGCACGGGTAATGTCAAGCGTAAGGAGACTTGCGGTTGCTTTGTCAGACATCAGGCGTTGCCTTGTCGAGATTTCATGTAGGAACTCGTTAAATAGGTTGGGAACCGATACCTGGTGATTTTCGCACATCTGTGCTCCGACACTGCCAGGAAGCGCGCTACATTGCCCAGCAAGATCTATGGAAGCCCTTTCTTGGCCAAAAGCCCCGGTGCGGGTTTCCCCAACACCCGTGCCGGATGGGTTACGTTCTCCATGCCTGATACTTTTCAGTCATTGTTTACGGCCGGATTCTGAGTCATCGTGTATCACAAGAGAATTCCAAAATCAGCGATCCGGAAGAGATGACCGTCCCACGACAGCGTTTTTTAGTTCCCACACTGGTATTGGCAATGGCCGCTTCCGCTGCCGCGCAGGTCTCGCCGGAGGCGGCTGTCGAACTATCACCTCAAGCGCAATCCTTGGATTCGCCCTCAGCTTCCCTTACGCCGCAGACTCTCTCTCTCGAGAATCCCGCTCCCTCGTTGCCGGGAGACGGTGCTCAACAACTGCTTGATTTCAAGAACTCCGATATTAAGTTCAATTTGCAGAGCTTCATGGATATCCTTCGCGACCACAGGCACGAAGGGTGGGTCCTGGCAGCCTATCCCGACCCGAAAACAAGCCGGCCGCTCATTGGCGCGGGGTTCAGTCTCGATGTCCAGGCAACCGAGCACCCCCAGCCCGATCCTCTGAATCCGCATCCTTTCGTCGAGCCGTCGTCGGCTCAACTTTGGCAGGCTGCCGGTCTTGCTCCGGATCGATTGCAACAAATTCTCGATCAGTACAACCGCGATCTAAGTGCATGGACGACGAGAAAGTATCGCCGAAAGATCATTAAGCACACGCTGACGCCGGAGTTAACCGAAGAAGAAGCCACGCGGCTGCTGCGTATCTCTGCCATTCAGGCCATCTACAACGCCAGGGCCTATTGCCGTGATTTCGATCAGCTGACAGCGCCGCAGCAGATGGCATTAAGCCAACTGGTGTTCCAGATGGGTGTAAATCTGGAGGAGTTTGTTGAGTTTCTTGGCGCCGTGAATGATCGAGACGGTTCCCGCGAACTCCCGCGGCTCGACGGCTATATCGAAACGGATGCTGAGCATTGGAGGACAGTGCAACGCACGCTGATCGAAAGCCAATGGGCCAGGCATTATACCGGTCGCGCTGCAACAGTGATTGCCATGTTCGACCCGGAGTATGTCCAGAACCCCAGTGCTGCGCAACTGAGAGTGGAAGCGGTCCTGCGTCCCCCGGTAGAGCATCGGCGCAGAAGCCGGTCCCAAGGCAATCTCCGGGCCGTGAACTACAGCAAACGATCCGGTAGGGCACGCGGCAGGAAAGCATCCAGCTCCCGAGCCAAGCATAAGCTGGCCTGATATCACAGCTTTATCGTTGGATCTCTATGAGCAAAACCCATGCATCCAGCAGGGCCGCGATGAAGGAAATGATCACGCCGGCCACCAACCAATAGAGGCCCCCATCATGCCCAATAACAAGCGAGACTCCACCGATCATCAACGGAATACACGAGCATTGGGCCAGGATGGCATGCCCTATTTTCTGCTGCCTGCGCATGTACGGATTGCCGCGCGATGACGCACGTTGGCAAATCGTGATCATGATCCAGATGACCGCCTCAACCAGCAGCAATTCCAAACCCAAAAATGTCTTCGATTGTCCAGGCACCAGGCACAAAGTCGCGGCGAACAGAACCCCTGCGAGCGTGGATAATGCCTTTGCCGCCCTGGCGGTCAGCAGAGGATTCGAGACAATGCTCGGCAAATTTATTGAGACCGCAACGAAGAGCAGTCCGGTCAGGGCCGCGGATGCACCTGCTTCCGCAGAGAAAAAAACTGCCCACTGAGTGGGATCGTAAGCAACTCCAGAATTGACCATAAGCTTTCCAGGAAGTCTATCAAGGGAAACCGATCCCGCTACCCCGGATTTCCGGTCGAACTTGATGGCGCAGGGGCGCCTCATGCGGCTTTCTGAAAAAGAAACAAGTGCTCGATTAAATCACCGTTGCTGTTTGGCGCGGCAGGAAGCACCCGGGGAATTTGTTGCACTTTCTGCCGAGGACAAGAAATGTCCCGTTTCATTGGGGGATATTTCCTGTTGCGGTCTGGCCGCTGATCCCAGGTCGCTTCAACTCGTTGCAAATCGCAGTTCGGACCTCTTCGGGAAATCTCTTGTCTGCCAATTCCCCCTCATGTAACCTCCAGCTACACTTCCATTCTGACTATCTAAATCTGTCTTTCCAGGAGTCTTTTTGCCCGGTACAGCTACCATCGATCCGCTCGTCCCGCGGGGTCCGCGTTCCGCGAGCGGAGCGATGCAGATCGCGGCCGCCACCATTGGCAATGCGTTGGAATGGTTCGACATTCTGATCTACGCTTACTTCGCGGTTACGATCGCCGGCGTGTTCTTTCCCAACTCGAACCCGGTGGTCTCCCTGCTGCTCACCTTCGCATCGTTTGGCTTGTCCTACGTCGCTCGTCCGGTCGGAGCCATCGTTCTCGGCGCCTATGCTGACCGCGCCGGCCGCAAAGCAGCGCTGACGCTCTCTATCCAGCTGATGGTAATCGGCACAGCCGTGATGGCCTTCATGCCTCCCTATGCCGTCATTGGACTCATTGCGCCGGCGGGCATATTCGCCGCCCGCCTGCTGCAGGGCTTCGCTGTCGCCGGAGAGTTCGGGAGCTCGACGGCCTTTATGGTCGAGCATTCTACCCAGCGCAAAGCCTTCTACTCGAGCTGGCAGTTAGCAGGTCAGAGTATGGCCAAGCTACTCGCCGCACTCTTCGGCCTTGTGCTCACTTCCACGCTCACTTCCGCGCAGCTGCACACCTGGGGATGGCGCGTCCCCTTCGTTTTTGGCCTCTTGGTGGGACCGGTCGGCATCTATATCCGGCGCAAGCTGGATGAAACTCCGGAGTTCGTCGAGATCACACCCACCCGCACCCCGGTCCGCGAGGTCTTCGCCACCCAGAAGGTGGGGCTGCTGTTGGGCGCCGGCATCATCGCCGTAGCCACCGCAAGCACCTACTTTTCCATCTACATGCCCACCTTCGCCACCACGCGATTACACTTGCCGCCCGCCACCGGATACATTGTGGCCATCGTTCTGGCGTTGTTAGGCATCGTGCTGTTCCCGATGGCCGGCCATGTCGCTGACCGGCTGGGCCACACTCGGATGATGCTTCCGGCGGCGATTTTCATGCTCCTGTCGTTTTTTCCAATGTTTCTTCTTATCACCCGCTACCCCGGCATGCCCACACTGCTGGTGGGACTCATCTGGGACATACTCCTGCAAGTCGCCTATGTCTCTGCTGCACCGGCGGTGATGGCGGCGATCTTTCCCGCCCGCACCCGGGTCACGGGACTTTCGCTCAGCTATAACCTGGGCGTCACTCTCTTTGGCGGCTTTGCCCCGGCAATCTTCACCTGGCTGAGCGCGGTCACCCACGACAACGCTGCCCCAAGTTTCTACCTGATGCTGATGGCTGCGGTCAGTATTGTCGCGGTACTCGCCGTCAAGCGCCGCCATCGCGACGTATAGAGCTGAGACGGCGATCGATCCAGACGGTCGCGAAACTACACAGCATGAAGGCCACTGCGATGCAAAATACGTTGAGCGCCGTCTTTTCCCATCCCAGCGAGAGAACGTTCATGAACGGGTATGGATACTTGCCGGTTGCCGCTCCTCGTGTGAGCCCGTACGCCAGGTACGCCAGAGGGTAGACGGCCCATAGAAACGGATGCCGCCAAGTGAGACCACCTTTGTCGACAAAGAATATCCAGAAGAGCGGAACGACTACCGGCGTGACCATGTGGACAAGCACGTTGGCCACGGCCGAGCCTCCGGAAAGTTCGGTCAAGCCGTGCAGTAGAAGGGCGTAGATAACTCCCACCAACAAGATCGAAAGCATCGTTCCTGCAACCACCCAGGCCGAACGAAAAACCGTGCGATTAGCCGCGATCCCAGTGAAAACTACGGCCACAAGGAGATTCGTAGTGATGGTGAAAAATGCAAACAAGATCCATAGCGTGAGCAGAACCGACGAATTCTCCTGATAGACAACCACGCCCTGTAGGGCCAAACCGGCCCATGCAATGGCGGCGATGCAGGCTGCTGCGATGCGGGCTGCAACCCCAGTGTGCATGTGGGGTATCACGACGGTGTCTGTTATTTTCCCACATCTAGCGCAAAGTACGCGCCAGACGCGAATTCTCCTATACCCGGAATTAGCCATGGCCAACCGAAAGCCGTGAAAGCGGAGACAGTTTACGTCCTTTCCGGCATGCAAAACATGGCAGACTAGAGATAGGAGACTGGATATGCAGCGAGTCAAGCTAGGTAAATCCGATTTGGAAGTTCCGGTGATTTGTCTCGGCGGCAATGTGTTCGGGTGGACGGTGACGGAAGCGGATGCCTTCCGGCAACTGGACGCGGCGCTGGAGGCCGGGCTGAACTTCATCGATACTGCCGATGTGTACTCACGATGGCTGCCGGGGCACAAGGGTGGCGAGTCGGAGACGATTCTCGGCAAGTGGTTGGCGAAAGGCGACAAGCGCAACAACGTGATCCTGGCAACGAAGCTCGGCCTGGATATGGGCGATGGCAAAAAAGGCCTGAAGGCGGCCTACGTTGAGCAGGCAGTCGAGGATTCGCTGCGGCGCTTGCAGACAGATTTCATCGACCTCTACCAGGCGCATAGAGACGACGCGGAGACTCCGCTGGAAGAAACGCTGGGCGCCTTCGATAAGCTGGTGAGGCAGGGCAAGGTCCGGCACATCGGCGCATCCAACTACAGCGGTCCACGCCTGAAAGAGGCGCTGCGGATCAGCAAAGATAATGGGCTGGTGGGTTACGTCTCCATTCAGCCGCAATACAACCTGGTCGCGCGCGAGGAATTCGAGACGGACTTGCTGCCGGTGGTGCAGGAACACACTTTGGGAGTGATTCCCTACTACTCGCTGGCGGCGGGCTTTCTCACCGGCAAATACCGCAGTAAACAGGATGGCGAAGGAAAAGCGCGCGGTGGGACCGTAGCCAAGTATCTAAATGACTGGGGATTTAACGTTCTTCACGCCCTGGACGAGGTCGCCAGGGAGCACCAGTCGACCCCGGGGCGGGTAGCGCTCGCTTGGCTGATGGTGCAACCCGGAGTGACCGCTCCCATTGCCAGTGCAACCAGCGAGAAGCACCTGACCGATCTTATCGAGGCGACCAAATTGAAGCTGGATCACGCTTCGCTGGAAAAGCTGAACACGGTCAGCGCTCCTGCCGCGGCGGTCAAAGCCTAGCCCCCCAGCCGGGCCGGCTGGGCATGCTTTGTGATAACATTCGGCCCATTGGAGGAAGATTCATGACTCATTACTCCAGACGCGATTTCATCAAGACCGGACTGGCTGCGGGCGCGCTCGCCAGCGTGGGAAACCTGCCTTTGCGAGCGGATCGCCAAACGGCGACCGATTTGGTAAATCTGGGAAAGACCAACGTAAAGGTGACGCGGCTTGCTTTCGGCACAGGGAGCTTCGGCGGACGAGTGCAGCGTGAGTTGGGCCAGGACCAGTTTACGAGGCTGGTGCGGCACGCCTACGACCGCGGCATTCGCTTTTTCGAGACCTCTGAGTCTTACGCGGAAATGCACAAGATGCTGGGCATCGCTCTACAAGGCGTTCCCCGCGATAGTTATCAGCTTATGTCCAAGGTGACCACCCGTGATGGCGTGGATCCGCAGGCGAAAATCGACGAGTTGCGCAAACTCGCGAACACCGAATACTTCGACGTGATGCTGCTGCACTACCAGCACACTGCGACCTGGCCAACAGACACTCTCAAATGGCAGGACGGAGTTGAGGAAGCACAATTGAAGAAGGTTGTGCTGGTCCGTGGCGCGTCCGTGCACGGGCTCCCGGCGTTGCGCCAGGTCCCGGGCAACAAGTTTCTGCAACTCGCGATGATCCGGATGAATCAGAAGGGCACGAGGATGGACGCCGAGCAGTACGATACCGAAGGCCTGGGGAATGTAAGCGAAGTGGTCACACATGTGAAGCAGGTCCGCAAGCAAGGGATGGGTGTGATCAGCATGAAACTGGTGGGCGAGGGTTCCTTCACAAACCGTGAGGACCGCCAGGCGGCGATGAAGTTCGCGTTCAGGAACGCGGGCGTCAACGCGGTTACCGTCGGCTACAAGAACACGGGAGAGGTCGACGAGGCCATTGAAAACCTGAATCTGGCACTCGCCTGACGAAGGATTTTCGGTCCGCGCCGTCCTTAAAGTTGTCACTGCGGCGGAGGTGTATTGTCCTGTATCAGGAAACCGGGAATGGCAAATGTTGGTACCCAGTTGGCCTGATTTTGCTCTATCACGTTGGCGCTGATTCCATTCAATCCATCGGTACTGAAAATCGAATTCACCGCGGCCACGACGTTATCTCGAATCATAAGGCCCGAGAGTAAACAGCCGGGAAAATCCGAAATCCCGATCCCTGCAAGATAAGGGTTCGCATCCGGAAAAATAAGGTCGCCTGCCCCCACAGCGATGGTATTGCGCAGTACATCTGTGTTCATCACGGGACCGTAGGCTGCCGGGCCACCATAAGGGCCAAAGGCGGCAATTAGAATTCCCTGGCCTGAATTAGTCAAGACATTGTCTTCAATAACGCCTTCGAGGGCATCCGCTAGAACGATGGACGCCCCGAGAGTGTTGGTTATTGTGTTGTGCGCAAATGTCATGTACAGCTCGTACTGAGAAATGACCACCAAGGATGTTTCGTCAGGTATGACCTTCCATAGTGTCATCAGATTGATGGTTCGCCCGCTGTAACTTTTGATGAAGGAATACTGACCTGCTCCTCTCCCCGAAATAATCGCCATGCTTGATGCTTGCGGGTTTGTAGTTCCCATCCAGTTCCATGCTGGATCATCCGCCAGAACCACCGTGCCCGGTGTACTCGACGCGATGGGGCCAATGTAGGATCCGCCGTCCCCGTCATTGGTAATAATCTGCTGGTCTTTCGAACCCATATTTTGAAACGTGTTATAGCCCACGTAGATATCCCGGGAAAGTGCCGACGGGCCGAACTGGTTGTTTCCCCGGCTTATGCTTAGACCGGAGCCTCCTGAGTGCCCATTCGTGCCTTGCCCTGGAATATTTTGGGAGTAAGTCAGATTGTTTTCGAAGATCAGGTTTTGGCTATCGCTGATCCCCAGGCCTGTGAAGTTGTTCAAGACAATCTGATTTCCAGAAATGATGCCTCCGTCTCCAAAATTCACGTCGAAGTCCTGATTGGAGCCTGAAAGAAAGAACGAGTTGTAGACCTGGATATCCGGGCCCGCCAGGGCAAACATCGCCTCCAGGCCATGCGAAGCATCGGATGTAGATTGGAAACTTACGTTGTTGAAGAACAGATGGCCCGAGGTCAGTGGACTCCCTGTCGTGCTATCAGCACTAATAAGCAGGTAAGGATTCGCGGGCGCCTCAAGAGAAAGATTAGCCAGCCCAAAATGTTGAGGGACTGTGAACCATGCGGCAGGTGGCGCGGCTGGTGGTGAACCAAGAAAATGAGTCGTGCTTGGGGATGCCCCGGCAAGAACCTCATAGGAGTGCGGTTTAACTCCACTCTTGAGCACAAACTTGCCCGCTGGGATGGTTATATAAACAAGCAGGTTTGATCCGGCAGGCGGAGCAAACCCATCCAGGCATGCTTGGAGGCGGGCACTGTTATCCGTGACTCCATCTCCGATCAAATTCGAGCAGGTGGCATTGCTAACCACCCGGGAGGGCGGCGGATAGATAATAATCTGACTTGCCGGGCTTGAAGTCGGACTCCAGGGGGCGCTCCCAACCCAGATATTGTATTTTCCGGGAGTGAGTGTGGCAGGAACTGGAACTGCGATGGAGTTGCTGTCCAAGTGAGACGGCATGAGTGGGTAGACGGCACGCTTTGATGATTGAATAAGAACCTGGCTTGACGGGCTAAAGTTTTTTCCAAAGATTCTTAAGATTTCGCCCGGCTCCGCACCGCAATCATAGACCTGGTGTTGAAGCGCTGTGCTTGGGTCGGTCACAGAGGGAACTCCGATCACCCAATTGATCGCTGGTACATTTGCCAGCCCGAGAAGAGGCGGGGCCGAGGGATCCTGTATCTCAAACCCAAAAATGCCATCCGGATAATATGAGGGAACAATAAATGAGAGGCCCGTAGTTCCCTGCTGGATGGTAGGAACGACCTTGGAGCTATGTTGCACAACGGACTTCCAATTATTGGTTCCTGGCGGAATGAAGGCCACTCTCGCAGTCTTCGTAGCGTCAGTGAAAGCGCCCGTCATTAGCACTGATTGGCCCGGCCTGGCCTCTCGAGAGATCCAAAAGATTGCATTGGAGGTATAGGTAGGCGTTCCTACAACCGGTGCGATGTTGTCGACGACGGTGTAAACGGGATCCAACCCGACGCCCCAATCATTATTGGAAATACCTGTATTTGGATTGGTACATCCGGTGAGCGCCTGGAAAGTGCCGGGTATCGGGACGCTTTGCCCTCCGCTTTCTCCCGGGCATCCCAGAAAGAGAAGGGAAAACACTGCCAGCACCAAGCCGTTAGGAAGAAGGGTTACTGTCGCCCACCCGCTGAAGACAGGTGGTATTTGCAACATGTTTCTCTTCATTCGCACTGCACCATCCCGAGCCAGGATGCCTGCCAATGCGTTTATCGACCGTAATCAGGAAAATGAGAGGGTGGGACGTACCTTTATTAGGGAAAGCAGAAGATTCCAAAACTTATGCAGGGATCTGCAGTTCGCTCAACCAGCATCTGATTCACACCGAAGCGCCGCTTTCCCCCTTTGTCATCCCGACCGAAGTGGAGGGATCTGCAGTTCGCTCAACCGGCATCTGATTCAGACCGAAGCTTTGCCGGTGGACACGCGCATCAAGGCATACCGAGAGGCCGATCTATGGCAGCGCGAAAGCAAGAACATAGTCGCCCTGTTTCGTGCCCAACTTTCCGTGTCCACCCGCCGCTATAACCAGGTACTGCTTGCCTTTCAAGATGTATGTCATGGGAGTAGCCTGGCCCCCCGCCGGGAGAGGATATTTCCAAAGCTCTTTACCCGTTTCGATGTCGAAGGCGTGCAAGTAAAGATCCATACCAGCGGATGTAAAGACCAAGCCACCGCCAGTGATCATCGGCCCTCCGAGGTTGATCGACCCGGTCTGCTTACCGGGCACTAACGTGCCCAGCGGAACATCCCAGACCTGCTTACCGGTAAAGAGATCGACGGCCTCGGTGGTACCCCACGGCGGAGCGTTGCAAGGCAACTTGCTGGGAGAAAAGAGGAAGGTGCGATAGAGCCCGTAGGGCGCTCCTTTCTGTTCTCCGAATTCGCCATAGATACGGTTGTCTTGCTGCGTATTGTTCTCGGCTTCGAATTTATCGCGGGGAATCAGCTTGACCCAGGCTATGAGTCGATTGGTGTTCGCGACCATGATATGGCGCACCGGATCGTAGGCTGCACTGCCCCAGTTGACGCCGCCCACGTTGCCGGGAAATGCGACGGTTCCCTGGATACTGGGCGGCGTGAAAATGCCTTCCCACCGCGACGCCTTGATCTTTTCCTGGCACCACTTCACGTCCTCCGGGGTCAGGCCCCACGCATCGCTCGGCGAAAGCCGTTCCGGTACCAGAGAAATCGTCGAAAAGGGCTGCGTCGGCGAGCTCTGCTCACCCGGAATATCACTTTGCGCCACCGGCCGCTCCTCGACCGGAAGCAATGGGACACCGGTGAGCCGGTTGAGCACGAAGACATGGCCCATCTTGGTGTTGATCACGATTGCGGGTGTGCCGTCTTTCCAGGTAAAAAGTGTGGGCTGCGAGGCAACGTCATAGTCCCACAGGTCGTGGTGAACAACCTGGAATCCCCACACAAACTTACCCGAGGACGCGCGTAAGGCAACGACCGAGTTGGCCCACTTGTCGTCGCCTTTGCGGATGCCGCCGTAGTAGTCCGGCGCAGAACTGCCGGTTGGAATGAAGACCAAATCCTCTGCGGGGTCGACGGAGAGCGTCGACCACGCGTTGCCCGCACCGGTTCGAGGCTTGGTATCGTCAGCCCAGGGAGTGGGGTTCCACGTCCAACGTAATTTTCCGGTTCGGGCGTCGAATGCCCGAACGATGCCCCGTCCCGTGTCCACCTTCCAATTGTCTGCAATCGAAGAGCCTGTGATTACCAGACCCTTGGCGATGGCGGGTGCAGAGGTGACCTGATAGCCACCCGTCCATTCCGTTGCCGTTGCTGCATCCCGGGTAAGGTCCACTTCTCCCTTTGAGCCGAAGTCAAGACAAGGCTTACCCGTTTCGCCGTCGAGGGCGATGAGCCGTCCATCAAGAGTGCCCGTGAAGATGCGCAGGCGGCAGGGTTGACCGGACTTTGCTTCCGGATCGCGCCATGCAGAGACTCCTCTCGACGTCACCTCGGAGTAATTTCTGGAGAGGTTTACATGGGGGTCATACTCCCATAGCTTGACACCGTTTTGCGGATTGAGGGCAATGACGTGGTTGTAAGGTGTGCTGAGGAATAACCTGTTTTCGACCATGATCGGCGTGGCTTCGAAAGCCGCTTTGTCTCTTGACTTAGCTTCCGGACTTATCTCACCTGTGCGATAGGTCCAGGCCAGTTGCAGTCCTGCAACGTTGGTGCGATTGATTTGCCGCGCCGCGGAGTAGCGTGTGCCGCCGGCATCGTTGCCATAGTTCGGCCACCCGGACTCGGATGCAGATTGAGCAGGGACGACTCGCACAGAGGAGAACAGAGCAATACCGATCAGAAGCCAATGAAACTTCATGTCCTACACTTACCATGCTTTCATCCACATTTCTATTTTGAGCTGCACTGCCGGAGAGGAGCGGCAGGAAGGCGAAACCAATGTCTCGAAAAGAAGACAATATCGGCCTTTTGTCCCCGCAAACCCGGGGGGTATATTGGCTCGCAGCCGGAAAAGCAAGTGGAAAGACCGGCTCAAATGAATTCAAGGAAGGCGTAGCCACATGAAGAATTGCTCGAAAGCTCTTCAGCTTGCGGCCGTCGGATGTGTTCTATCTCGTCGCACAAAGCGGCCAATCCGGGGGATTGCCCGGTCGCGATAACAATCCAGGTTTGCTATCGTGAAAAGATGAGCGCTGAACCCCACGAGCTTATTTCGAATCTCAAGAGCATCGTGGAAGCGGCTCGGAATCGTGAAGCTGCACTTCAGGAGGCGGCAGCCGCCATAAGGAGCTTTGCCAACTACCGCTGGGTTGGTCTTTATGATGTAGATCACGCGGCTGGCGTGGTAAGAAACGTGACCTGGAGTGGGCCCGGTGCACCTGCACATCCCAGCTTCCCGCTAACGAAAGGGCTCACCAGCGCGGCCGTGGCGCAAAAACAAATCGTCAATGTTGGGGACGTCTCAGCCGATCCCCGTTACCTGACTGCGTTTGGCACCACCCGCTCCGAGATTATCGTACCTGTGTTTGATCAAGCGGGAAAGAATGTCGTTGGGACAATCGACGTCGAGAGCGAAGTACAGGATGCCTTCAGCAAGGATATCCAAGATCTTCTGCAAGCTTGTGCCGATGTAATTCAACCTCTTTGGGAACTTTGAGCTGCGCAAACTCTGATCCGCTTTAAGATGCAAGAGAGGCATCTTCTGTGAATTCGGCCATTTTTTCACGAACTACAAAGGAATCGAGCCCCAAGCTCAGGTTCTCTCCTTCTCTCGTCCGCGCGGTGGCCAACTCGGCCATGGGGCGCGAGGACGTCTTGCCATTCTGGTTTGGGGAATCCGATCAACCTACTCCTTCTTTCATTCGTGAGGCAGGCATTGCTTCATTGCATGAGGGCGAGACCTTCTACTCGGAGAATCTGGGCCGGCCTTACTTGCGTCAAGCCATCTCCACCTATCTGACCGATCTTCACGGGCAGGCCATCGACACGGATCGGATCGCGGTGACTGCTTCGGGCAACGCGGCGCTGATGCTGGCCAGTCAACTGCTTGTCGAGCCAGGAGACCGCGTGGTGGCAGTCACGCCGCTGTGGCCAAACGCGGTCGAGATACCGAAGGTCGTTGGCGGCCAGGTCACGTGCGTCTCGCTGGAAGTGCGTGACGGCCAGTGGGCGTTGCCATTAGAAAAATTGCTGAAGGCGCTCGCACCAGGGACACGGATGCTTGTCCTCAACTCGCCCAACAACCCCACTGGCTGGACCATTCAACGGGCAGAGCAGCAGGCCATCCTCGACCATTGCCGTCTTCATGGGATATGGATGATCGCGGATGATGTCTACGAACGCCTGCTATTCGCGGACGGATTGCGGTCAGCTCCATCCTTTCTCACGCTAACTGACGACCAGGATCGCTTGATCGTGGTCAACAGCTTTTCCAAAGCCTGGACGATGACCGGTTGGCGTGTGGGCTGGATGGTCGTGCCACCCGTAATCTTGTCTGACCTCGCTTCCCTCCTCGAGTACAACGTTTCCTGCGTCCCTGAATTTTCGCAGCGCGCCGGCGCGATTGCGCTCCAGCAAGGCGAGCCATATGTTCTGCAATTGCGCGCGGAGCTGGCGCACACGAAGAAACGGTTGATTGCCGCGCTGCGCCAACTTCCCAGGCTGGAAGTACCAGATGCAGACGGCGCGATGTATCTCTTTCTCCGCGTCGCCGGCCAAACGGACTCGCTGCACCTGGCGAAGCGATTGATCGACGAAGTTGGCCTGGGGCTCGCGCCCGGGAGAGCCTTCGGACCCGAAGGCGAGGGCTGGTTGCGATGGTGTTACGCGGCGGAGTGGAAAAAAATTGAGTCCGGTATAGAACGCCTCGCGCGATTCCTACGCAAATAGCTAAGCGTAGCGCTGGGTGCCCCAGCTTCGCAGCACCAGACAGGACCGCGTGTGCGGCTTCCGTTCCTTGATGATACAGATGCCGCTCACTCTTGGTTGCGCGCGACCATAAGCCACATTGGCAAGTCTCTTTCGCCGTCGACAACCCGATAATTCTTGGGCCGCGCTATATTTCTTGGACCGTAGACAGCATTCCGTAGGAGAGAAGCCCGTGCACACAATCAAAGTTCTTACCCTGGGTTTCGTCCTGCTCGGCGCGTTTCTGCTGATTGGGCGCACGCTGGGGATTGGAGCAAAAACAGCTCTGTACTTTCTGCCGGTATGGCTCTTCGCCGCCACTATCAATCTCTGGTTTGGCGTGGCCAAAGCCGGCTACTCCATACGCGACGAAGCTCCGATCTTCCTGCTGATCTTTATTATCCCCGCCGCCATGGCTCTTCTCGCCTGGTGGAAGCTTCCCCTGAGGTAAAGCCGAGGGACTCGCGTATTGAAAGCTCGTCTTGAAACGTGCAAGCGCCATCCTCGGCTCGGTGATCTTTCTGGTTGTGGCTCCGGGAACGCTCGCCGTGTATCTCCCCTGGACGATTTGTCGCTGGCGCTTCACCTCGCCGCTGCTCGGCTTTTTCCCTTTCCGCATCATCGGGGCGCTGATGATCACGGCCGGGCTTCCCGTCCTGCTTGATTCCTTTGCTCGTTTCGCAATCAAGGGTATGGGAACGCCCGCGCCCGTCGCTCCCCCGCAGCACCTGGTTGTGACCGGGCTGTACCGCCGCGTGCGTAACCCGATGTATGTTGCCGTTTCGCTGCTGATCTTCGGCCAGGGACTGCTCTTCGGCACCGTCCGCCTGCTGCAATTCGGCGTTGTTGTGTGGCTGGGATTTTTTGCTTTTGTTGTTTTTTATGAGGAGCCCGCGCTGCGGCGGAAATTCGGGAAAGAATATGAGGAATTCTGCGCCCGCGTCCCCCGCTGGATTCCCCGCACTAAGCGATGAGGTCTTGACGTCATCGCCGGTGGTCCTCGGTATTAGGCCGGATTATGTGCAAGGATCGTAGCCGGGGCCGCCAGACGACCCGCACTCTTTCCACAGCTTTTCCCAATTCCAGATCCCGGACGTCACCTTGATCGGCAACGGGAATCCGAGCTGATGCGCGAGCATACACACCTGCCCGCGATGGTGGGCTTCGTGAGAAAGCATGTAGCACAGCATTTCCAGGCCAACCGGCCAAGGCCGGGCCCAGCCGTCTCTGCGAAACTCCTCCAACCGGCCCCCAGAACCGCCGAGCGCTTCAGCGAGCATCTCCGCGCAGCAAGCGGCGCTCTCGGCCAATCCTGCACCGGCCTGCTGCGGCGTGCAGTGCGCGCGGTGGAGCTGGGGCGGGACCTTCAGGTGCGGAGCTGTAAGCCTGACCCACTTGGAGCGGACATTGTGCATGTGCGTGAAGATCGCCGCAATCGTGCGGGCCTTGCCGGGCGGTTTGGCTCTCCAGGCGCTAGGGTCAAGGTGTTCGATAAGAATCTGGTTGATGCGATCATTGGCGGCAAAGATCTGGACTGCGGCTCGGCCGAGTTGAGTGTGAACCTTGTGTTGACGCGTGGTCACGGCCACTCCTTGACCTATAATACTTCCGGGCCGTCGGCCATCCGGAAGTAATCCACTTCATCCGTCACGCGGAACCGTCCGGAGACTAGCGTCTTGCCTCCAGCTTCCGATCCCTTTCGGCGTGGATCTCTTGCTGAAGCCCGGTGAGCATGTCCTTGGCCGTGATGTGAAGATTGAGGGGACAGGCATGGCTGACGGCGGGATCTCTTCATACTTATAAAGCGATACGAGGGTAATCTATGCCGCCCTACCTGTGCTACGGGAAGCTCTACCCACCTCGACTCCCGGCGAAGCGGACGGCGTCAGCGTTAGTGTCTTTAGCCTTATTGGCTCTGTCCTCGCTTCCGGCACAAGAGGCCCAGCAGGATTCCACGCTGCGCTGGATGAATGAGATCGCCCAGCGGGAACTACAACAGCGAGGGGAGACGATCCGTCAAGTCCATACCGTCGCTGAGGCGGAGCATCGGAAACAAGAGGTCCGCACAAAACTCATGGCCGGCTTGGGGGGGCTGCCCGACTACAGCGGGCCATTGAACTCCAGGATTACCGGCCAGATCCGCAATGATTCATACACCATCGAGAAAGTGATCTACCAGAGTCTGCCGGGCTTTTACATCACCGCCAATCTGTATCGGCCGAACCGTCCAGGCCGCTACCCGGCCGTGCTCTTGCAAGCTGGCCATACCCAAGAGGGGAAACCCGAGAACCAGAGACTCGCCGCCAATCTGGCCATGAAAGGGTTTGTCGTATTGTGTTTTGATCCCATAGGCCAAGGCGAGAGAGTACAGACCTATAGCCGGCAATTGGACGCACCTCTGGCGGGCTGGTCCGTTCCTGAGCATATTCAGATGGCAGCTCAGGCCCAATTGATTGGTGAGGGGCTGGCTCGTTACTTCATTTGGGATGCAATGCGGTCCCTCGACTATCTTGCCAGCCGGTCCGATGTGGATGCCTCACGCATAGGAGCCGCAGGTTGCTCAGGGGGAGGCGCGTTGACAACGTTCACTGGAGCTCTCGACCCAAGACTCAAAGTCGTCATTCCCGGCTGTTATCCCAGTTCTTTCCAGTTGTTATTTTCCACCTTTGGTCCTGATGCCGAAATGGTCTTCCCCCGGTTTTTGGCCAGCGGTTTGGACACGGCCGATTTCGTGGAACTATCCGCCCCGACGCCGTGGCTACTCCAGGCAACCGAACAGGATCAATACCACTTTAGCCACGAAGGAGTCCGGCTCGTCTATGAGGAAGCTCGGAAGTGGGACGCCTTATACGAAGCCCAGGATAAGGTGGGTTTCCTGGTGGGACCGGGCTGGCACGGCATGCCCCTCGTCAGCCGGGAAGCCGTCTATGAGTGGATGATTCGCTGGCTTAAAGACGGCCAGGGAGATTTCCACGAACAGCCCGTGAAGATGTATACCAACCATGAGCTGCTGGTGACGGCAAGCGGCAATGTCGAGAATGAAGCAGGCAGTCGAAAGCTCTACCAACTGCTGTTAGCCGACTTTCACGCCAGGGAACGCCAGGGAACGATCCCTGAGCTGTTCGATGAATTGCGGAATCTGAAAATCCCGACCGATGGCTCCGCACCAGAGGTAAAGATCCTGGATGAATCGAACGGCGCCGAAGGCCGGCAACAGCACATAAAGTTTGAAAGTGAGCCGGGAATCTGGCTTGACGCCAGATTGTATGTCCCGTCCTCTCCCGGACGAAAACCAGCCGTGCTGATGGTGAAAGGAAACGAGTATTTCGGCATCATGCCCACAGCCACGATGGCAGAACAAATGGCCAGGCTGGGTCAGGTAGTGCTTGAGATGGAGCCTCGTAAATCTTTCATGAAAAACGATGAGGGCCCATTTACCGGGGACTGGGTAACCAACGTTCAGGCTAACCTGATCGGCCTGGATTTACCGGCATTGCGAGCCCATGACATACTACGCGGCGTTGACCTGCTGAGGACTCGTTCCGATGTCGAACCCGCTTCGATTCGCGGCGCTGCCCGCGGCGTAGAAGGTATCTGGCTTTTGCTCGCGGCTGCGGCTGACCCGCGGATCAGCAAGATCTGGCTCGACAAGACGCCTTACAGTCTGCGTGCGGCGCTGGAAAATTCAATGACCTCCGACTTGTGGGATGCAGCCGTGCCCAACTTTGTGCTCCATTGGGACCTCAACGATCTGATGAAGGCTATGGGAGAGCGGCAGGTTTTGTGGACGGATCCAACCAACTGGATGCGGCGTGTTGTCGCTCTCGGCCCGCCCTATCAGTATCGGTACGTTCTCGGCGACACCACTGATTTAGCTAATGCACAAGATGACGAGTACATCCGTGAACTGCTCCATTAATTTGGGTCACGAAGCACGGTGTATCGCAAGATCTTCAGGGAGGACTCATGCGGCGCATCGCACATAGTAGATGGCTAACGTTGGCCGGGCTTCTTTTCGCGCAGGGACTCGGCTTTTCGCAGGCCGGCCAACAGAACGGGACTCTCATTGTAAGCGGGCATCCTGGGCAAGTGCCGGTTACCCGGATAAACGGACGATCCTACGTGGCTGTCGACGCATTGGCGCGATTAGTGAATGGTTCTATTGGCTATGCGGGTAGTCAAATCACATTGACACTGGGCGCCGTTCCTCCGGCCGCTCCGCCTGCAAATTCTGGGTTCTCCAGAGATTTCCTGAATGGCGCCATTGAAACCATCAGCGACATCAGAGAATGGCGAAGCGCGCTTCTGAATGCCGTGGAGAACTCATACCCGGTCACGGACGTCTGGATGGCTAATTATCGTGAGCAAGCCGCCAAGAACCTCCGCCTGACATCCGTAGCGGCCACAACCGATTCCGATCGTAGTGCCTTTCAGTTGCTGAGCAAGGAGTTCGATCACATGCAAGAGCTCGGCAAGAAGGTTCTTGCGGCGCGCAAGAAGTTGAACTACATCACCCCGGACAGTGTGAAGAAGGATCCGCTGGACCAGAAAATCTTAAATTGCGCGCGCTCCCTGGCCGCGATGGCCACCAGCGGGGTGTTTCAAGACGACGGCTCGTGTAATTGAGGGCCGCCAAGTCGTCACGCCTCCATCGTGCTGGTCGACAGGATACCTCTTCCTGGTGCTCCCACTGCAGAAAGGATATGCTACGTCCTATCTGTGCTAGAATAGCCCTGTGGCAAAGAAGAAATCGTCCGTTCGGACCACGACGATTGAAATACACCGGCTCAAGGGAAAGAGAAAAGGTGCGCTGCTGAAAGAGCAGATCTGGTTCGAAGATGCAAGAGCAGTTGCCTACAGCCTCGCGTACATCAACTTGAGACGGTGTTCCGTGGACAATGGACGTGTTCTTGGTTACGACAACAGCCACGATTATCACCCCCGGCACTTTATGGGAGAAGTAGAAGCAAGCGAATTTACGACGTATGTCGCCCTCGTAGAACGATTCATCGGCGAGGTACATGAGCTGTGGAGGATCGAGGATGAGGAAAACTAAAGTCCATATCAAGACGGGGAGCACGAACGAGTTCTTCAGCCGTTTGCGTGGGCATGCTGAGAAGCTGGATCGCGGTCAAAGCCTTCCCGCCGAGATCACCATCGCCTTTGAGAATCCGACGGAACTTCTGAACGTCCTTACGCCGGAGCGCGTTCGCCTGTTGCGGCGGGCGAAGGCGGGTTCCTTACCCATCTCTGATCTCGCCTTCGGCCTCAAGCGGGATGTCCGCGCAGTCAGTCGCGATGTAGTTCTTCTGGAAAAAGCGGGCCTGGTACGTACCAGCTATCGCGCAAATCCAGGGCACGGCAGGCTCAAGATCGTAGAACCCGTGGCGCTGGAATACAGGTTAACTGCGAGCTTGTAACCCCGCCAAGGGCAACCGCTTTCCACTCGTGCCCGCAGAGCAATGAGGCGAGGGTAGACGTTGCATGGCCGCGGCGAAGATCGAACGCGAGCCGAAGCGGTCGGCGACCCAGCCGCTGATGGGGATCCTTTGCATTATGGTGTTCCTGTTCCGCTCAGACCGGCGCTGCGCTCAAACGCTTGAACGAGAGAACCGAGGCTGCGCTCGGAACTGATGTTCGAGCGAATCTCATTTTCAACCGGCGTCGACGGTGGCGCGCTCCGTTCCTGTACCCTGCGTGCTTCGTCCGCTGAAACCGCGATTGGGCCGAAGGGTACTAACCCACTCAATGCAGCCTTTTCCGAGCTACCGGGTCGCTGGAGTTGCCGCCGTTCTACCCGGCGCTTAGGGGGTAGCCGTTGGACTCGCGGTTCTTCTTCCGGCTTCGGTGAGGGGGAAGCAACAGCCTGTTGAGCGCCCCTTGCAGCGGGAGCAGCTACGATGGCCGGTTGTTTACTCTTTCCCGGGGGGACTCTTTTCTTCACCTTCCCCCGCGAAGCCTCTTTCGTGGGCGGAGCGGCGAGAATGTCTCGCGCGCGCTGGAGGAGGCTTATTTCAGCACTAATTTGAGCAATGATCTCTGTCCGTGTCATTTCGATTTATTCCACCCGACTAAGGGTACCTGATTTCGAGAACGGCTGCTGTGGATACAAGGCATGATTTGTCAAATGAGAGACAAACTCCTCTGATTGTTGCTCTTCGGGCTTGTTCGTTCGAGGCCAGAGTCGCTGCGGCGCGTGTTACCAACTTGCCAGTATTGGCTATTCGTAGCGGATCGCAGCCATGGGCTCAATCCGCGCCGCTCGCAGCGCCGGCAAAAGAGAAGCAGCGCTGGCAATGACAGTCAGCGCCGCCACCGACCCCACCAGCACCCACGGATCGCGCGGCGACGTTCCGTAGAGAAAGCTCGCCAGCGCCCTGGACGCGAAAAGCGCCGCGACCAGACCGGCTCCCGACCCAGACGCCGCAACCAGGGCATTTTCCCCAAAGACCATCGCCACCACGCGCATGCGCTGCGCCCCCAGCGCCATGCGGATGCCGATCTCGCTGGTCCGCCGCGCCGTCGCGTAGGCCAGCGTTCCATAGAGTCCGATTGCCAGTCACCAGCAGCGCGCACCCGGCAAAGAACACGGCCAGCAGCGCCATCATCCGTTCTGTGCTCATCGAGTCATTCAGCACTTCGTCCATCGTCGTGAACGCCGGTGCGGGAATGGCCGGCGCCAGCCGCGCCGCCAGCGAACGCGCAGCCGCAGCCAGCGCGACCCTGCGGCCCATCGACACGCACCACAGCATGCAACGACGGCTTCTTCTGCTCATCCTGCATGATGGGCACATAGCCAATTGGCGGCGCAGGCGCGCGCATGTCACTGTACTTCGCGTCGCCTACGACTGCAACCACTTCATAGCAGAGTCGTGCTCTTGTGCATCGGTCACCTGCTGACCCAATGCTTCCTGCGCCAGGAAAGAGCAGCTTCGCCGCCGACTGGTTAAGGATCATCTTCAACCCTGAGGCTTTGGTATCGGCCCAGCTGAATTCCCTTCCCTGATAAAGCGGAATGCGCATCGTCGCGAAGTAATCCGGACCGACGCTGTTCATATAGATAGCTTGGGGCTTCCGCCGGGCGCAGAGTACCGCCCCGTTCCAATCTAAATGCGAGAGCGGCACGATGAACTGGAAGCTCACGCTCTTCACTCCCGGCTGCCGGCTCAGCCCCTCATCCAACTGCTGGTACAGCCGCATCAGCGCATCGCCTTCGAGCTGCTGCTTATCCATACTGAAGGCGATGTTCACCACGCCCCTGGGATCGAACCCGACGCCTGATCTATAGAGCCGCACCAGGCTGGTGGCTAACAGCCCCGCACCCACCACCAGCACCAGCGCCAGCGCCACCTCCGATGCCAGCAAGACCCGGGGCAGAATCCTTCGCCGCTCATCCGGCTGCCGCGCATGCTGGCCGTCCTTGATGTGGTCATTTACGTTGCCCGCCGTGGCCTGCGAGCGCGGGCACCAGCCCGATCAGCACCGCCGAGGCAACGGCAATCACCGCGGCAAAAGCAAACACACGGAGATCGAGCGACGTGTCGAGCTGCACGCCCGCTGTTGCCGCTCATCAGTAGCGCTGCCAGCGAACTGCTTACTAACGGCGCAACCGCCAGCCCGGCGGCTGTCCCCAGGACTCGCAATCAACAGGCTCTCCACCAGCAGCTGCTGGATCAGCCGCCGCCGCGTGGCGCCGATCGCCAGCCGCGTCGCCAGCTCGCGTTCCCGCGCCGCGCCGCGCGCCATCAACAGGCTCGCCAGGTTCAGGCACGCCAGCAGCAGAATTCCTCCGCACATCGCGAACATCGCTACCAGTGGCCGGCGAAAGAGGAGGCGGGCATAGGTGAATCCTCGGGAGCCCGGTTCGGCCGCGAAATGGAAATGCCCTTTCTCTTCGTCCACAATAAAGCTGGAATCGTTTGATGCCTGCGTGCAGAATCGGGCGGGAAACCGTGGCCAGCGACGCGTTTGCCTGGGCCAGAGTGACGCCCGGTTGCAGTCGCGCACCTACGGTCAGCCACCAGGCGTGGATCCCGTCATCAATATGGTTCCTGCGGCGCATCGATGATCGGGTCGGCCGAAAGCGGAGCAAAGATCTGCGGCCTCTGCGTAGGGTCGGCTCCTATAAACCGCTTAGGCATCACGCCCACCACCGTGAACGGCACATTGGCGATGATCAGCTTGCGTCCAACCACGTCGGGAGCGCGATCGAACCAGGTCTCCCAGAAGTGCTCGCTGATAACCACCGCAAGCCCTGCCGGACTGCCGCCCCTGCGGTCATCCTCCGGCGTCAGATACCGCCCCAGCAACGGCGCGGTCTGCAGCGCGCGGAAGAATTGCCCGCTCACCAGCATCCCGTGAATGTTCTCGTTGGCGGATCGCCCTTGCACCTGCAGCGTGTCCGGGTTGTAGGCGAAGACATCCGCGAAGACATCGTGCCTGGCCTCCAGGCTGCGGAAGAAAGGCGTGCAGAAGTCATAGTCAGGCTGGGGTCCGCCCTCCTCCATGCGCAGCACCGCCAACTGTTCGGCGTGCGGCACCGGCAGCGGCCGCAGCAGCAGCCCATTGATCAACGAAAAGACGGCGGTATTCGCGCCCACGCCCAACGCCAGCGTCAAAAGCGCAACCGCCGTGAATCCTGGCGACTTTCGCAGCAGCCGCGCGGAGAAGCTCAGGTCGCGCAGAAAATTCTCCAGAGTTCGAAACTGCCACAGTTCAGTGAGCCGCTCCTGCCAGCGCGACCTATTGCCGAAGGCCCGCCTGTGCCGCCACGTCCAACTCTGCCGCCGGGATACCCTGCCGCGAAAGCCGCTCGCGCAACAGCGCCTGGTGAAACTCCAACTCTTCGGCGATCTCGCGGCCCATGCTGCCGCCGGCGAAACAGCGACTTCGACCCGCAGAAGAAATTGGTGCAGACTTGGGACCATACGCTGTCTCCTCAAGAGGCTTGCATGACAAACGCGACCGCCGCCGACAGCCTGGCCCAGCGCTGCGATTCGGCATTCAGCCGCTTTCTGCCTTCGGCCGTTAGCTGGTAAAACTTGGCCCGGCGATTGTTTTCCGACGCACCCCACTCGGCCTGCAGCAGTCCGCGCAACTGCAGCCGATGGAGCGCCGGGTAGAGCGCGCCCTCCTCCACCTTCAAGCACCTGCTGCGAAGTTTGCTCGATCCACTCAGCCACGGCGTAACCGTGCAATGGCCCTCGCGCCAGCGCCTTCAGAATCAGCATCTCCAGCGTGCCCTGTATCAGGTCTCCGGCGTTCTCTTCCCTAATCATCTTATGGGAGAAGGTATCCGAAGTGGCGGTCTCGCTTGTCAAATCTGGGATTACGAATCTTTACCACTACGACGGTCAGATCATCCGCTTGTGCTTTTGTTCCCGCAAAGGTGGAGACTGCCTCGGTGATATAGGCCACCAGGGCAGCCGCCGGTTCTGTTTCCCGGCTCTCGACCACTTCTTTCAACCTGCTGATCGAGAACTCGTCCCCGGCTCTCATTTTCCTGCTCGGTCACGCCATCGGTGAAGAGCGTCAGGATGTCGCCTGGATCGAGGGCAACCACGGTGTTCGAATACTGAGGGTCCGGCAAAATTCCCATGATGGGTCCGCCGGCTTCTAACTCGAAGCGACTCGCCTGTCTGCGAGCGCATCAGGAGGGGTGGGTTATGACCCCCGTTGGCGTATTGCAGGGTTCTGCTGGCCTGGTCGAAGCGGGCATAGAACATGGTCACGAAGGTTGCCGAATCGGTAATCTGCTGCAATACCTGGTCCAGATCCTTGATGATCGCCGCCGGTCCGCTCAACTCGCGGGCGCGCAGGCGCAGGGCCACCGCAAGCGAGGGCATCAGAAGCGATGCCGCTGCCCCGTGGCCGGAGACGTCCGCGATGACCACGTCCACCACGTCGTCGGAGATCTGGAAAAATCGTAGTAGTCGCCGCCCAACAGCGTCGCGGTCTGCATGGCCGCCGCCAATCTCAAGCGAGGCGCAGACAGGAGGCTTGGGTAAGACCTGGCGCTGCACCTGGGAGGCCAGGATCAGATCGTGCTCGTATTCATCGCGCTGTCGCCGTACCTCGGCCACCAGCCGGTTGCGCTGCCTGGCGATCAGCGTTACCAGAAATCCGACCACCAGAAAACCGGCCAGCGTGATGCGATCGCGGACGATCCTCACTTGAAGGCTTCTGTCGGCGGCGAAGAGGTCCTGCAGAACAGTACAGACCACAGCTAGGGCGATGGTAAGAGGCAGCGGGTTGACCAACGCGCTGAGGGCAATCGGCAGTACGTAGAGATAGCCCAGAGAAACATTCGGAACGACAATCCAATCGGTATAGCCAACGGCGGCAATGGCCAGAAAGATTACAAAATTAAGCATTCCGGTAATCCGGTTTTCTTCTGTCTGGATATGCCGTTTGTCGCGTCGCTTTTCTTGTTCCCCTTCATCAGCGCCTGCTCTTGCGGACTTCGCCGCACGCATTTTCACTTGATCGCAGTAATGGTAAAAATTGCTTCAACTGATGACCTGGCAATTTTAGTTCCTGGCGGCGGGCAACAAATCTGCGCTACGGATTGACCTGAGCGTGGGGAGTCAATCTGCGAATGAGAAATTCCTGAAAGAGATTCGCCAATCGCCCGAGCCGGCGATGCCAAGCAGATGTATTTTCGAAAGTCAACCCCGCTCCATTACGGCTGCTCGCCGGATAGTAGAGGTTGGAGATGCCGCCGGCGGCGAGGCTTCCCAGGATACCTGAATAATCCGGCTGCCAGTGGCCATTGTCACCCTTGCAGACGACCGCATTCGCCAGCGCATACAAAATCCGCGATCGCGTGCTGCCGGTTCCCTTGTAGAAATAGCGTGGATCCTGCTTGAGAAGCGAGGGCAGGATGGCGCCCCCGATCATGTTGCCGATAAAGCCATCGGCATAGGACGCGCCGTAGCGCTTCGCGTATCCCTGTGCGCCCTGTCCATAACCGCTGAACCCGTTCCGTGCCTGCTCCACTCCCGCAATGACCCCGCTAGCCGCAAACGTGACCGGGTCCACGCTGCTCTTCCAGGCAAGTTCGAATTTCTGCTTTGGCGTGAGAGGCAGCGCGTCGTGATCGTAGCTGACATAGAAATTTGGAATGACGCCAAGCACCCGCTGCGTCTCTTCAACCTTGATCTGCTCTTCCGCCAGTTCGTATCTGGTGACGCTGACCCGCACTTCGGTGGTGGCAGCGGCAACAGGTCAGAGAGATCTCCGGCATCTCCAAGGCTTCACCAGGATGCAATACTCCGAACCTGGTTTGGCTCGCAAAACCCTCTGCGGCGATCGTGAGTTGAAAGGGACCAGACAGCGACACCCGCAAAGAGGAAGTGCCCGTTCCTGTCGGACACCAATTCCTGGTCGGCTTGTCCTTCCCGTGCAAGCCTCACTCGGGCGGAGAAAACGAAGTTTCCGTTCTGGTCGACGACCGTGCCGCTGATCTTGCCCACGGATTGCTGGGCCTGTTGGGCGGACGCGTCCTGCCCAGGCAGGATTCCTATAGCCGGTGCATCGGGTAAGGGAGTTCCAATCAACCTGATTTGCTGCGATTGGGCCAGACCAGAAAGGCAGCAGAACAAGACAAAGAGGGTATGCCCGTGAAGTACTCGAGACGCGCGATTGGGGAAAGAGGTTTTCGCGTATGAACGCGGGGTCTGCCCGGCAACTCGCGCCTTCCACCAATGAATTGTGTAGCGTGAGGCGGGCAAACGAAAAGCGTGCGCTCTGGACCATCTATCTCCAGCATAGAGTGTCCTGGCCGGTTGCGAAAACCCGCGGGTTGGAAGAGTAAACAGGCTTAGGGCCCCGCCCGCCTCCTACGGTGGGTCTCGCGAGCTTCATGCGGTTTTCTTAAAGAAAAACAGTAGATGTGGGATTCCACGGCGCTCTATTTGACGGCCTTAGCCATGGGGCCCCTGTGATCCGAAGCACGGCGAAGTCCTTCGAGGAGGTTCTCTGGCGTCAGCGGTGTTTGCCAAACCAGTGACCGCCCCCGTGACCGCCCCCACCCCCATGCCCGCCTTTGAAGCTCTTTCCGCCGCCGAAGCTCTTCGGCGCGTGCCCACCACCGCCAAACGGATGGAAACCGCCTGAATGCTCTTGCTTGCCGGAATACCCGTAAAAGCTTTTGCCCGCAAACGCCCCTGAAGACCGCTGCGCAAAATCGTTCCGCTGGAAGCTTGTTACCGGCGCGCGATAGGCTTGCTGTTGGTTGCCGTAGAACGCGCTCGGCCTGCTGCCGTAGCCGGCTCCGCCGTAGAAGCTGGACCCATAGGCTGGACGCCCGTACTGCTGCGACCTGTTTATCGCCGGCTGCACGCGGTTGTAAGCCTCCTGTGGCGGCCGGGCGTAGCCGACTGAAGGTGTCTGGTATCCGCGGCCGTAGCCCTCTCCCGGGCGGTTGCCTGCATATCCTTGCGGAGAGCGGACGAATCCCTGTCCATAGGCGGTGTTGTACCCACTGTGCTGTCCGTAGCTGCCATACCCCCGGTTATAACCGCTTTGCATCCCGCCCATCGCTCCCCGTTGGGGATAGGCATGGAGTCCACCGCGCGGGAAGCCCCAATTGGCCACTGTGGTGCTGTGCGAGAAATAGCTCGATTGATGGAAGAGGACGGTCTGAGCCAGCCAGCTCAGGCCCCAGCCCAGCCAGCCAAACTCATGTGGCTGAAGGCCGTCATCGCGATCCCCAGGCCAAACGATACCGGCGAGGAACCGAAAGAAGAACCTAAAGCGGAACCCAAAAATGACCCCACGGCCCCGAGCAGGGAGAAGCCCGGATAAGGCGAGACCGGCTGTCCGTAGACACTCCATGGGTTATAGGCCGGCACATACACCACCTGCGGATTGACCGGGGCTACCTCGATATTGCCCTGATCGTAGCTCACTGTTTCCTGGGGACCACTTTGCAGGTTTCCCGCCCCCTGCGCGCGCTGGCGCATTACCTGCACCGCCTGCAGGATGTCCTGCGGCTGGTTATAGTAGGCATTGCCCAGATCGGTGGTCCAGCGCAGGTTCCGGTCCATCTCCGCCAGTACCTGGGGAAACGCCGTCAACGCCTTCACGCTCGGGTCCCAACCCTGCGCGTCGGCCCCGGCGGCAATCTGTTCGGCAGGCGCATAGCCCTCGCCTGCCGCCAGTGATCGGCGTCCACCACCTGCGCGGGGTAGGTTGATGCGGTCACCACCTGCGCCACGAGCGGGTCCGGATAGAGCGCTATGGGCGCGACGAGTTGCTCCAGTTGCTGTGCATTGAGCGGCTGCATCGGCATCTGCGCCTGTCCATAACCCTGCTGCATATAGGGCTGGCCGGTGGCCGCGTAAGGCTGCTGGCCATAGGCCTGCGGCTGACCATAAGGCTGTTGACTATAAGGTTGGGGCTGTCGGTAACCCGCCGGGCCTAGTTGTGGCTGGGCGTAGGGCTGCTGTCCAGTAGGGCTGTTGTTGCGGGTAGTAGGGCTGCTGGCCATAGGATTGGGGTTGTGCGTAGCCCGGCTGCCCATAGCCTGATTGCGGGTACTGCGGATACTGTCCGTTGTACGGCATCTGCTGCGCGAACATCTCTCCCGGCAATAGAAGCAGTGCCAGCGTCAAGGCGACCAACGTCTGAGTACGTGCAGATACGTTTGGGGTTTCATTTTCCCTCTCCTTGGCTCACGGAGGCTCGCCCAATGCGAAGCCTTTTGTTCCATCTCACCTGAGGTTCTACTTCTGGCCCGCGGCCAATACCTCGCTCTGTCGTCTTCCTTTGCCAAAGCCCGCTCCCGGCCGAAGAGCGGTTACTTATTCTGAACCCGGAGTTTCGGCGTTAGTTCTGAGCCGATCTGGGCGCTCAAGCAGAGTTCGCCAATCCTGCGTCGACCGTAATCCTTCATAATAGTCACACGCAGGCTCTTTCGCACCCATGCCGCTCGCCGGGCAAACTTCAAAAGGATATTTGCTTTCAGAATGACAAACCTGACAGCTAAGACGCCGCCGCAGTCAGCCGGCAACTCCAGGAAAACTACGACGCGTTCAAAGGCGAGCGGCCTCAAGCTCGACCTGACAAGAGGAAAACCCTCTCCGGCGCAGCTGGAGCTGAGCGCCGGGCTGCTGTCCCTTCCTGGTTCGCAGGATTATGTTGCCGAGGGGGGCTGGATTGCCGCAATTACGGCGGCCTCCAGGGGCTGGCGGAAGCACGCAGACTCTTCTCCGGGTTGATGGGAGCGGCGCCAGAACAGATGGTTGTCGCCAATAACTCCAGTCTCGCATTGATGCATGACACCATTGTCTATGCGCTCCTCAAAGGAACCTGCGACAGCGCCATACCCTGGTCGAAGCAGGGGGAGATTGCATTCTTGTGCCCCGTTCCCGGCTATGACCGGCACTTCACCATCTGCTCAGGACTACGGCATCCGGATGATCCCGGTGGCGCTCAAGGAAGATGGTCCGGACATGGACGAGGTTGAGCGGCTGGTAGCACAGGACGCCTCCATCAAGGGCATGTGGTGCGTTCCCAAATACAGCAATCCGACGGGCACAGTCTATTCCGATGTGGCCATCGAGCGCCTGGCGGCAATGAAGACGGCGGCGCCGGACTTCCGGCTTTATTGGGACAATGCCTATGCCGTGCATCACCTGACCGACGAACGCATCGAGATCGCCAATGTCCTGGAACTTACGCGCGCGCCACGGACATCCGAACCGCGCATTTGTCTTCGCTTCCACCTCCAAGATCACACTGCCCGGAGCCGGGTTGGCCCTCTTTGCCGCCTCAAAAGATAACGTGAAGTGGCTGCTGGCAAGATTTACGCCGCGGACGATTGGTCCGGACAAGATCAACCAGTTGCGCCATGTTCGTTTTCTAAAGGACGCCGCCGCCATTCAGGACTTGATGAACCAGCACAAATCGCTGATCGCGCCCAAATTCCAGAAGGTGCTCGACATCTTCGGCGAGAAGCTGGCCGGCGTTCCCAACGTGAGCTGGACCCGGCCCAAAGGTGGCTACTTCATCAGCCTTACGTTGCCCAGGGCTGCGCCAGGCGAGTCATCGCCTTGGCCAAAGAAGCGGGCGTCGTCGCTCACTCCTGCTGGAGCAACGCATCCGTACGGGAACGATCCCGACGACCGCACCATTCGCATTGCCCCAACCTTTCCCGAACTGGCGGAAGTCGCACAGGCCGCGGAGGGCGTGGCTGTGTGCGTCCTGCTCGCCGCGGCGGAGAAGTTGCGCCAGGGATCTGGTCGCTCCCACACCTAAGCGCACCGCGCTTTCCAAACCGGACGGGTGCCCCAGAACGTGTGAAGAAACCTCCCCTTTGTCATCCCGTATCCAGGCGTGCCGTGGGACCGAAGCGTAGCGAGCGGAGGGATCTGCGGTTTTCTCAACCAGTATCCGATTCAAACGGAAGCACCGCCCTCCCCTTTGTCATCCCGACCGAAGCGTAGCGAAGTGGAGGGATCTGCAGTTCTCTCAACCATTATCCGATTCGAACCGAAGCGCCGCCCTCCCCTTTGTCATCCCGACCGAAGCGTAGCGAAGTGGAGGGATCTGCAGTTCTCTCAACCAGCATCCGATTCGAACGGAAGCACCGCCCTCCCCTTTGTCATCCCGGCCGAACCCCGGATTTCCTACTACGCGGGCCACCGATGACCACGTATGCGGCTTTCCGTAAAGAAAGCCGCATGAAGTTCGCCAACGCGACCAAACCCAACAGGAAATCCCGGGGAAGTGGAGGGATCTGCCGTTTCTTTTTTTCACCCTGCGTGGAGCCGCATAAATCAACCCTTCGCCGAGGCGAGATCGTCGTCTTTTGTTTCCCGGATCGAAAGCAGCCCCAGGAGCGTCAGCACCGCCGATGCGGAGAGGTAGTAGCCGACGTATTGGAGGCCGTAGGTCTTGGCCAGCCAGGTGGCGATGTACGGCGCCAGCGAGGCGCCCAGGATGCCGGCGAAGCTGAACGCCAGCGAACTACCCGTGTAACGCACTGGGTTGGGAAGAGCTCGGAAATTACTGTGCCCAGCGGTCCGTAGGTGAGGCCCATCAACGATAGCCCCAATGCCATCATCAGCCACCGCGCCCGTGGTTCCGGCAACGAACATCGGCGCCAGCACCAGGCCGAAGAGGCCTATCGACACCGTGACCCAGAGCATCACGCGGCCGGCGCCCTCGCTCCGCCAGAACCGCGGAGACCGGAATGAACAAGGCGAAGAAGCAGATACCGAACAACTGCATGAGCAGAAACTTGCCGCGGCTATAGCCGAGCGCGCTGGTGCCCCAGGACAGCGCGAAGACCGTCATCAGGTAGAAGAGAACAAACGTCGCCAAGCCAACGTGATGCCCGCAGATCAGCGCCCTGGTGTGGTCACGGAAAACCGCCAGCATCGGCAACTTCACTTGCTCGCCCCGCTTGAGGGCTTCCCGGAAAACTGGGGTCTCGGTAATGCGTCAGCCGCACATAAAGGCCAAGGAACACCAGCACAGCACTCGACAGGAAACGGAAGGCGCCAACCGAAAGCAAAGAACTGCTTGTCGGTGAGCCACCGGGAGAGCAGCAGGAAGACGCCGCCGGAGAGGAAGAAACCGGCGGGCGCGCCGAGTTGCGGGAACATGCCGTACCATGCGCGCTTGTTTGCAGGAGCATTCTCGATCGCCAGCAGCACCGCCCCGCCCCACTCGCCTCCCAGACCCAGCCCTTGGCCAAAGCGGCACAGCGCCAGCAGCAGCGGCGCGGCGAAGCCAATCGTGTGGTAAGTCGGCAGCGCTCCAATGGCTACCGTGGATATCCCCATGGTCGACAGCGCGACGACCAACGTCGTCTTGCGGCCCGATGCGGTCGCCAAAGTGACCAAAGAGCGCGGAACCAACTGGCCGCGCCAGAAACGCGATCCCGAAGGTCGCCAGCGACGCGAGGGTGGCCGAGGCCGGGTCGGACGGGGGAAAGAATAGTCTGGGAAAGACGAGCACTGCTGCGGTTGCGTAAATGTAGAAGTCGAAGAACTCAATGGTGGTGCCGATCAGGCTGGCGAACAGGACCTGGCGTGGCGTGTTGATACGCGGACCGGTCCGGACGGGTGTCGTGCTCATCGCATCTCCGATATCCGGTTTCCAGCGGACCACAGGTCGAGCAATATGTCCAGCCAGGATTTTTGTTTGACAGACGGAATCGGCCGTTGAAACGCCGTCTGCCCTTCGGAGGAGGTGGCTGCCGGGCGGGAAATAAACCCGATCACCTGCCCTCCACCCGGTTTGGCTATATTTAAGGTTGAATACTATCGTGAAGGAGCATGTGCATGAGCCAAACCCAAGCCGTCTCTGCCGCAGCCGCCGGAACCATCACCCTCGGTGGCGACCTCACCGTCAACCGCCTGGGCTATGGAGCCATGCGCATCACCGGCAAAGGCATCTGGGGACCGCCCGCCGACAAGGCCGCAGCGCTGGCCACTCTGCGCCGCGCCGTCGAATTGGGCGTCAACTTCATCGATACTGCGGACTCCTATGGCCCCTACGTCTCCGAAGAACTGATCGCCGAGGCCCTCTACCCATATCCAGCCGGGGTGGTCGTCGCCACCAAAGGCGGATGGGAGCGCTGCGGCCCCGCCCAATGGCTACACAATGCCAGCCCGGCGCATCTAACCGAAGCAGTGGAAGGCAGCCTCAAGCGCTTGCGCCTCGATCGCATCGATGTCTACCAGCTCCATGTTCCCGATCCGGCCGTCTCCTACGATGCCTCCATGGAAACGCTGGCCAAGCTGCGCGAGCAGGGTAAGATTCGCCATGTCGGCCTCTCCAACGTGACCCAGGAGCACATCGAGCGCGGCCGCAAAATCGTCCCCATCGTCTCGGTGCAAAACCGCTACAGCTTCGCCGACCGCGAATGGGATTACGTGGTCGAAGTATTGCGAGCAGCATGGCATCGCTTTCCTGCCCTGGGCTCCGCTTGGCCAAAACAGGAAAGCGCTCGAGATCCTAGAGAAGATTGCCAAAGAACTGGGCGCAACCACGCTGCAACGTGGCCTCGCCTGGTTGCTCCAGCGATCCAGAATCATGCTGCCGATTCCCGGAACTTCTTCCGCTGCCCATCTGGAGGAGAATGTTGCCGCGGCTGGATTGGAGCTTCCCGACGCCGCATTCAAGGAGCTGTCCAACGTCACTCCCCCGCCCGTCAGCTATCGCGGCTCGATTGCAAGTAGATCTACCGATTCTAATGAGGGCCAGATGAAGACATATCGTATCGCCACCGTGCCGGGCGATGGAATCGGTAAGGAAGTTGTGCCGGCCGGGCAGCAGGTTCTGGACGCGCTTGCCGCGTCGGAGAGTTCCTTTACCTTCGAATTCGAGAACTTCGACTGGGGTGGGGATTATTTCCGCCAACATGGAGCGATGATGCCGGAGAGCGGGCTCGATGCTCTGCGCGGCAAAGACGCCATTCTGTTCGGGTCCGCCGGCGACCCGCATATTCCCGACCACATCACGCTGTGGGGTCTGCGGCTGAAGATTTGCCAGGGGCTCGATCAATACGCCAACGTGCGCCCCACACGCATTCTTCCCGGTATCGACGGGCCGCTCAAGCGCTGCAGGGCGGAAGACCTGAACTGGGTGATCGTGCGCGAGAACACCGAAGGCGAGTACTCCGGCGTAGGTGGGCGCGTGCATCAAGGGCACCCGATCGAGGTGGCCACCGACTTGTCCTTGATGACTCGGGCCGGGGTCGAGCGCATCCATCGCTTTGCTTTCCGGCTGGCCCAATCCCGTCCCCGCAAGCTGCTGACGGTGATTACCAAAAGCAATGCGCAGCGCCACGCGATGGTGATGTGGGACGAGATCGCGGCTCAAATTGCCCAGGAATTTCCCGACGTCACCTGGGACAAAGAGCTGGTCGATGCGGCTACCGCGCGCATGGTCAATCGCCCGGCATCGCTGGATACTATCGTCGCCACAAATTTGCATGCCGACATACTGAGTGATCTCGCGGCCGCGCTGGCCGGCAGCCTGGGCATTGCACCCACCGCCAACATAAACCCTGAACGTCTTTACCCATCCATGTTCGAACCTATCCATGGTTCGGCCTTCGACATCATGGGCAAGGGCTGGGCCAACCCGGTGGGCACATTCTGGTCGGTCGTGATGCTGCTCGAGCACCTGGGTGAAACGGACGCTGCCGAGCGGGTGATGAAAGCTATCGAACATGTCACGGCGAACCCTTGTTGCACACGCGTGATCTTGGCGGCACGGCTACGACTGCCCAGGTAACCGAGGCCGTCTGCGCGCAGCTCGCTGCCACTTCCCAGAGTCATTTGACGATAGCCTGATCCGTCTGGATGTTCATGACTCTCGGTCTGGAAGCCCGCGTTGTGCGCAAGAGAACGTCGGGCATACTTTCTCTTCGTGATGCAGTTGTAGCGATCTTTGTACGAGCGAAGACGAAATTCTAGCCCACATTTCTCACCACAATGCAGAGCGATGGAGAGGAGGAGCTTGACGCTCCAAAGCGGGAAGTGCACCAATCTTCGGGTGCCCCATCCTTGCCGGTGTTTTTTCCGGCAAGGGTGGGATACCACGAATCTCAACGCACACTGTCGTGGATCCCACCCTCCGCAAAAAACGCGAAGGATGGGGCACCCGCTCTTCGCGGCGCTACTGACCCTGCCCAACACAACGTTGTTTCCTATCCACCAATTCTGGTGAGAAATGGAGGCTAGGACTTTCCGGCGTGGTCCCCGTACTCCCAGTCGTAGGGCACGCCTGTATCGCCGAGGATGAACTTAACCAGATCGGCGAAGCCTGCCTCCGCCCGAACATCGTTCGAGAGAATGACGACGCACCGCTGACTCTTCTCAAGGCACACGACCGTGTTCGCAGTCTGCTCGTTGTGTCCACCTTTGAAGAAGCCATGCCCTTGCGGTCCATCAAAGACGATGACGCCAAGGCCCGCGTAAAGGTCTTTGCGTTGCTCTGCGGCTGGAGCATCTGGCGCCAGTGGTGGAAATTCATGCGCTGTGGTGATTTTGAGCTGCGGCTTCGTCATCTCCCTGCGCGAGGCTGCGCTGAGCCCGTCGCCGCGCACTAGGGCCGCAACGAACTTTGAGAGATCGGTGATGGTCGTATCCATCGATCCTGCTACGCGCACGTTGCTGCGCTCATCGTGGGGCTGCGGCTGGCCTTTGTCATTCCACCCATCGGCAAGATTGGAAGCGAAGTCGGGCCTCCACATCAGGCGCGTGCGCGTCATACCGAGGCGGGTGAAGGTCGCAGTTGTCAGGTCGTCCACATCAACGCCAAGGCCCTGCGACCGCTTGCCATGCTCGATAGCGAACTGCAGTAGGCTGAAGCCTTCGCCGGAGTAGCTGAAGCGTGTGCCCGGATCAAAGTGGATGCGCAGCTTCTGGCCGGGCTCGATGAACCAGAAGTTATTGAAGCCCGTGGAGTGCGTGAGGGCCATGCGCGGCGTGATCGTCTCCCAGCGCGGATCGTCGGCGAGATCGGTATAAGGCCCATACTTGTCGAGAAACTTATTGTCGGAATGGGAGCCGTATTCGATCAGTGGTTTTTCAAGATCGTCTTTGATCGGCGTATCGAGTTTGAGCTTGCCTTGATCGATCAGTTGCAGCACGTGATAGGCGAAAACCATCTTGGTGAGTGAAGCGCCGTACATCACTGTATCCGTAGTGAGCGGTTCACCCTTGGCATTGCGGATACCGTAAGCCTGCACATAGCTCACCCTGCCGTGGTCAATCACGGCGATTGCCAGCCCGTTCGCGTGCGTGCGGGCCATAGTCTGCTTTGCTTCTGCATCGATGGCACTCTTAGAGGGAAGCGCGTGCGTCGCCTTTTGCGCGAGCGAAGAAACCGCAAGCGAAAACAAGAGAGCTGCGACGGGTGCGAACTTAGAAGAAGAGTAGCTCATAATCAACGAGATTGTAGCGCACAGCGATGAAAAACCTTCGGACGCAAGATTTGTTGAAGTTGTATCTATACGGCTATCTGAACCAGATCCGCTCGTCGCGGCGCTTGGAAACTGAGCGCCGTCGAAACGTCGAGTTGACGGAGGATTCATCGGCCCCTTCTTCATCGGCTGGCTGAAAAGTGGGCAATTATGCTGGCGGCTTGTATGTGGTCGCTGCCACGCTCTCGGTGTCGGCAGTGGTAACGCTGGTGCTCAGCCGTCGGCCGGGCTAGCGGCTCGCAGTTCCCCCAGCACCGTAGGGTCTTTCACCCGGTTCTGCTCTGCGAAGCGTTATTGGAGACTCAGGAATTGCTGCAGGTTATCGGCCGCGCTCGCAATCGATCGTGCCAGGCTGAGCTTCGCCACGTTGTGGGCAAATATGCTGTTGATTACGTCAAGCTCCGCGGATGTTAAAGACTCCTGGGCCTGGACGACTTCCACATTGTCGGTCACGCCGGCATCGAAGCGCTGCCGGGTCAGGTCCAGCGTTTCTCTCGTTACTTGAAGGTTCCTCTGCGCCACCTTCACTTGACTCGAGGCCGCCTGGAGATCGAGGTAGGCGTTGCGCACATCGCTTTCCACTTGGCCCCGGAGATCTTCGAGTTCCGCTCGCCGCTGAGCCAAAGAAGCCTCTGCCTGTTTGATGTCCCCTTCGGTGCGGCCTCCCTGCCAAAGCGCAATATTGAGAGTGGCTGCGGCGGCGAATGTTGCCCGGGCCTGCGACGGGTTGGTTCCGATTGCTCCATAGTTGCCATTTACTGAAAGTGAGGGCAGGCGCTCATCGCGAGCAGCGGCCAGCGCGTGTTCGGCGGCATGAGTCTGCGCCTGTGCCGCCTTGAGATCTGCACGGCGCTCAAACGCCTGGGCGAGCGCATCGTCCAGGCTAAGCACAGGCGCAGGCGAAAAAGGCACGTCATCGGTAAGATCGTAGTCGGCGCTTGGCGGCAGCCCAATCATTCGCGCCAAACTGATCTTTTCCTTTGCCACCTCGTTCTCGAGCGAGATAACCCGTTGTTGCTGTGTAAGCTCTTCGACTTCGCTCCGGTCGACGTCTATTTGCGGCGCCACTCCTACATTTCGCTTCTGCAGAGTCTGCTGATAGAGAGCAGTTGCAGTTTCCAATTGTGCGTGCGCGGACTTAACCCTTTCCCTGGTTGCGATGACCTGAAGGTAAGTGCCGCACACCGCCAGGACGACCAGGTCTCGGGCATCTCGCGCGGAAAACTGAGTGGCGAGATAAACCTCATGGGACGAGCGGAAATTGTTCCACGCGGTCAGATCGACAATCGATTGAGAAAGACTGCCGCGCAGGTCGATGTTGTTAAAGGGTCCTACAATCGTCGGAAAAGTGAAGCCCGGAATTGGCACATGAATGCGCAGCCCCTCCGCCGCAAGATTTGCCTGTTGCAGAGTCTCCGCCAGATAGCCGCTCACATTGGGAAGCAGGGCGCTTCGTGCAACCTGACTCTGGCCTTGAGCCTGACGCATCGCGTTGCTCTCGCCCACCGCGCCAAGGTTATAGTTGAGTCCTCTCGCGATGGCTTCGCGGAGAGACAGCTTGCCCGAGAATGGCAGCCTCGCCGTGCTCCTCGTGCTGCCCGTATACGCTCCCTGGACCTCTACCGTAGGGTTTATCGTATTTACGCTATTTGTCGTTCCCGCGATCGGCGCCTCCACCGCGGTCACCGACCCGTTCTGTCCAGTGCGTCCAGAGAGCGGGAGTGGTTCTGCTTGCGTATGCTGCGATTGGTTCTGCGGGGCGAGGCCCTGGGCCAACCCCAGGGTTGCGATTACAAAGGTTCCCAGGCCAACGATCGCGACGGTTCTACCGATCCGAAGCACTGGCCCAATCCTAATCTTCCTATCATTCATATCAAGATCCTCATCCCTAACTGAGCTGCTTTCGGAATCGCCAGATACTAAGCGAGACAAAGACCAGCGTGAAAATGAGCAAGCCCAGAAAATTTGGCCAAAGGTCTATGAACCCGCTTCCCTTGAGCGTGCTTCCACGGACGATGGTCGCGAAGTGGTGGATGGGGTTCAGCACCGCAAGAGGCTGTAACCATTTCGGCATCGCCTCGATGGGATTGAGTGCTCCAGACAAAGCGGCCAGTGGCGGGTTGACAAAAAAGCTCGTCAGTTGTGCTTGCCCAGCTGACTTGCTGAACGTGGCAATGACCGTGCCAATGCTGATGCCGGACAAAATGCACAAGGCCCCGCCACAGAGCAGAACGAGAACGCTGCCTTGGAACGGAACACCAAAGGCAAATCTGACCACGCCGAAGGCCACCAGCATCATCAGGAAAAGCAGCAGGAATAAGGGCGCGATCTTGGCGATGATGATCTCGGACGTGCTTGCCGGAGACATGAGCAACTGCTCGATCGTCCCCGCTTCCCGTTCGCGGACCATGGCCGCGGAGGCAACCAGGGAGCTGTTCAGGATCAGCAGCAAACCGAGTACACCGGTCACGATAAACCACGAATCGACCAGCCCCGGGTTGTAGAGAAAGGCGGGCTGCAGTTGCACCTGACCGCGAAGGCCGAGTTGCGATCCGGCAGCTCGTTGGATACGGGCAGGAATTCTCTGGCCCCGCAGTCCGTTGTCGTAGTTTTGTATCATGCTTTCCGCATAGGCCCGGCTAATCGTGGCCGTATTCGCATTGGTAGCGTTCAGCAGGAATTGAACAGTCGTCGGGCGTTCCCGCGCCAGGTCCCGCGCATAGTCGTAAGGAATGACCATGCCGGCGTCGACGTTGCCCTGGCTGATCGCGTCTCCAAGTTGGTCGACCGATGAATAATAGCCCGCCAGGCGAAAACTCTCGCTCTCGGTGAATGTCGCAATCAGCTCCCGGCTCTCGGGTGACCGGTTATCGTCGACCACGCCGAGACGTACATCGGATACCGCGGCACTCAGCGCAAACCCGAATAGAGTTAACTGCAGGATGGGCGGGACAATCAAAGAAACAGCCAGCCGGCGGTCGTGCCGAATCTGGTTGAACTCTTTCCTGATCAAGGCACGAAGGCGATAGTTGAATAGAGACTGCAGGAGCTTTCTCATGGCTTAGGCTTTCACCTGCATCTTTCTCATGCCGTGCCAGGCAAGCCCGTAGAAGCCGGCTCCGATCGACGCCGATGATGAGAACCTGGAACCATACGGCAGGCCAGCCACCGCCCTGCAGAAGCGCGTCGCGGACGATCTCGATGTAATACCGGCCCCAGACAATGTACGAAATCCAACGCAGCCCCGCCGGTATGTTTTCGACCGGGAATATCAGACCGGAGAGCAGAAACACCAGCAGAAATCCGCCGACGGCCACGGCTTGCAAGGCCGCTGCCTGGTTGGGGATGATGGCTCCAATCATCGTTCCAAACGCCGCCACGCAAAAGGCATATAGGATGGTGGCAATCACGGCCGGCGTAGGGTCGCCGGCAAAGCTCAGACCAAAATAAGTGAACAGCAGCAAAGACATGACGAGACACTCCGCGAGCGCCACCGCCATGAACGCAATGATCTTCCCCAGCAGGAACTCGTGCGCGGGGATGCTGGAGACATAAACCTGCAGAATTGTCTTTTGCTCACCCTCTTTAGCCATGGCCAGAGCAGCGAGCAATGGCGGGAACATGGAGAGGCCAAGCACGAAGATTCCCGGGCCGTAGAATTTTTTCGAAGAGAGTCCTGGGTTGAACCAGAGCCGAATGGCGGCTTGCACTGGTCCTGCTTGCATTCCCCCGGCCGTTTGCTGGTTGTACGCGCTCGTAATCTGGCTGGCATCTCCTGAGACTAGCTTGGCCGTGTTTGCATCCGAGGCGTCCACCATGAGTTGGACCGGCGCGTTGACGCCGCGCGCCATGTCTCGGCCAAAGTGAGACGGGATGATCAACACGGCGCGTGCCGCATTCGAGGCCAGCGCCTCCTCGGCGGTTTTCTCCACCGGCCATGAGACCACATGAAGCGTTATGGAGGCGCGGAAAGCGTCGATAAGCCCGTTGGACGCTATGGAACCATCAAAGTCCTGCACGACGATCGGAAGTTCGTTCACCGTGAGCGAGAGCCCCGCGCTCAACAGCATTAGCAGGACAACGGGAAGAACCAGCGCGAGCGCCAGTGTGCGCCAGTCTCGAACAATCTGGGTCAACTCCTTTCGCATTTGCGCAACGATTCGCCTCATGCCTGCTCCTCCTTAGTCTCTGCTGGCCGGCTTTGCCCTGCGGGCGTGCCTTCTCAACGATGGAGATAAACACGTCTTCGAGCGAGAAGCGGCCTTCCCTGGCGCTGATCACGTGGAGTCCGTTCTCTTCAAGCCGCTTTGTGGTTTCCTTGATGGCAGTGGCCGGGTCTTCTTCCGTGATCAAATGCAAACGCTCGCCGAAAAGGGAGACTCGCCAGTGCTCTGTGTTGCTTTTCAATAAGTCCGCGGCGCGTTGAGGCTGGTCGACGATGAATTCGAGTACAGTGTCCGGATTGCCGGCTCTTGATGCCGCTGGGCGTGCCCTCGGCGACAAGCTCGCCCGCGACCATCATTCCCAGGCGATTGCACTGTTCCGCTTCCTCAAGATAGTGAGTGGTCACGAGGATCGCCGCGCCGCCATCGGCCAGCCGATTGATCATCGTCCAGAACGCGCGCCGCGCCAGAGGATCGACGCCCGAGGTCGGCTCATCCAGAAAGAGAATGTCCGGCTCATGCATAATTGCAGCGCCGAAGGCCACGCGCTGCTTCCATCCTCCCGGCAGGCTGCCCGTGATCTGGTCCTGCTTTCCCTTGAGCCCCGAAAAGGAAAGCACCCAGCGAATCTTTTCTTCGCGGTCCTGATCAGGCACGCCGTAGACGCCCGCAAAGAAATCGAGGTTCTCGCGAATCGTCAAGTCGTCATACAAAGAGAATTTCTGCGACATGTAACCGATGCGCTTGCGGACAGCTTCCGATCTCAGATTTCCACCTGTGCCACCCAACTCCATGGTTCCGCTGGTCAGGTCCAGCAGCCCGCAGAGCATCCTGATGGTTGTTGTCTTGCCCGCGCCATTCGCTCCGAGAAGCCCGTATACTTCTCCATTCCGAATCTGCAGGCTGACATTTTTTACCGCGGTGAATGTTCCGAACTCTTTGACCAGATTTGTCGCACCGACCGCAACTTGTCCGCGCAGACTGCTGTGATCCTGCTTTGCAGGAAACTCTGCGGTGTCGGCCTTTTGCCCTAGAGCACGCAACTTGGCTACAAAGATGTTTTCGAGTGTCGGTTCATCGACACGCATCTCGTCGACGGATAGGCCCGCACCTTTCAACTTTTCGCGTAACCCACTTCCGCTCCTTGTCCGGATCGTGCACCAGCAAGTCGAGCCGGTCGCCGAACCGCTGAACGTCGATAATGTCTTTATCTGGCCCGCTCTCCTCGGAAAGCATGCTTTCCGCCTTCCTGAGGTCTGCGGTGCGAAGTTCGATCCGCTTCGCGCCCAGGCTGGCGCATAGCTCCGTGGGCGTGCCGATCTGAAGGATCTCGCCTTGGTACATGAACGCGATGCGATTGCACCTCTCGGCCTCATCCAGATAAGGAGTAGCCACGAGGATCGTCAATCCCTCTGCCGACAAATGAGCAAGTACATCCCAAAACTCCCGACGGGATACAGGATCGACGCCCGTGGTTGGCTCATCGAGCAGCAACACCCGGGGTTGCGGAACGAGCGCGCAAACCAGCGCCAGTTTTTGTTTCATTCCCGCCGCTCAATTGCCCAGCGAGCCGGTCTGCAGAATCGGTCCATATCAAACATATTGAAGATAATGAAGACCGCGCTCCGCGATCTCATGCGGCGGAATGCGGCGCAAGTCGCCGCTATAGCGAATGTTTTCTGCAACCGTTAAGTCGGGATACAGACTGAACGTCTGCGTGAGATATCCGGTTTGGGATCGCATCTCGCGGGCTGCGCGGCCAAAGATCTTCGCACTGCCGGAGGTTGCTTCCATTACGCCGGCAAGAATCTGAAAAGTTGAAGTCTTGCCGGCTCCATCCGGGCCAATCAGGCCAAAAATCTCGCCCCGGCGAACATCCAAAGTGATGCCGCGGACGGCCTCAAGCTTGCCATAGCGTTTCGACAGGCCGCGAACATCAATGGCCGGCTGTTCAGTGGTGCCCTGGTGATCTTCCGCCCTGCCTGGACTGGCAGCGATCATTTACGGCTGACTTTCGGCCACGTGTCCCCACTCACGAGGACTTCGCCATCAACCGGCATGCCAGGCTTGGCAAATCCGAAGCCGCCTTTCAACTGCAGCTTGACGCCGACCACTTGCTTGACGCGGTCGTCACGGAAGTAGGTGTTTTCCGGGGTAAATGTCGCCTGTGGGTCAATCCTGGAAACGTAAGCGTCGATGGGTTTCTGCTGATTCGAGTCGAGATAGACACGAGCCGCCTGTCCTATTTTCACCTTGCCGATTTGGCCTTCCGGTACAAAGCCGCGTAGATACACCTTGCTCAAATTCAACAACGTGATAACCGCAGTTCCTGCGACCACCACCTCGCCCGGCTCCGCTGCACGGGTGATCACCGTTCCTGAGAATGGCGCCTTGATGGTCAGGTCCTGGCGGTTGTCTTCCGCTTCTGCAAGTTCGGCCCGCGCCTGTTGCGTCTGCGCTGCGGCGCTCGCGACTTCGGCTTGCTGCTGTGCGATCTGTCTCCGCACCAGGGCAACCTGCGATTCGCGAATACCAGGGTTGGCCAGACTTGCCTCTGCTGTCTTCAGTGCACCTTCTGACGCCTCAACGCGCCGCTTCGCGGCCGCAACTGCCGCCGCCTGCTGATCGGCTGTCGTCGAGGCCTGCAGTCCCTGGCGCTCCGATACTGCCCCGGATTTTGCCAGGCGTGTATAGGCATCCTTATCGAACGCGGCAATCTGATACGCCGCCTCCTGCTGGGCCAATTCGGATTGTGCGGTTGCCAGGTCGGCCTGCGCTTGTCCTACGTGCCCTTCTGTGTCGAGCTTGGACTGGCCCACTTGCAACCGGCTCTGTTCCAACTGATCCTGAAGCACGGCGATTTGTTCTTGTGCAGCCCTGCCCTTCGCATCCGCCTCCAAAAGAGCCGCACGAGCCTGGTTCTCGCGCGCCCGAATCTGCGCGTCGTCGAGAATGGCTATCGTGTCTCCAGCATTGACGCTGTCGCCCTCGCGCACGCGAACCTCGAGAATGCGTCCGGTTGTCTTGGAGGCAACCGCGGAGTCGTCGCCTTCGATCCGGCCACTCACGGCAACGATGCTGTCCGGGACTGCGGGTGCAGCGAAAAAAACTCTCCAAATAAGAACCGCCGCAACAATCAGGACCACGCCAGATACGATCATCATGATTCGGCGGCGTCGCGTCGCGACAGGTTTCACCCCATCGGGTACATCTGTCTTCGTGGTATCGGGTGCGACAGGTTTCGTACTATCGGATGGGTCTGACCGCTTCCCCTGCTGTGGCTCTACTGGCGCGCCCTGAAGTGCCGGGGTCGTCATTCGTTTACCCTCCGTTTTCTTACCGGTGCGATCGCTCCATGTTTCGAACGAAACTCCTGGAGGTACGAAAGTGAAAAGTCCCCAATGTGATCCGCAATGCGTTCCACCTGTTCAGGTGTCATCGTCAGTTCCGGCCAAACTCCCACCAAAAGTGGACCCGCAAAGACGTAGGCCAGGATTTGCCCCATCACGCTGATTGCACAGAGCCGGGTCTTGTCATCATTGGGAGGCAAACCAATCATTCCTCCGATGAGCTCCAGCAGCCGCTTAAAGATCGGCCGGCCTACTTTATTAATCAATTGCGGGAAGGCCGGCGTAGGCTGCACCAGCTCGTGGGATAGGAGTCGAAAATGCCAATCCGGCACACCTCCCCGGCAGACGCTCTGCAGCCGAGCTCGAATCACCGCCCGCAAAATGTCTTCCGGAGGCGCGTTCTGATCAAGAGCGCTTCGCACGGCTTCGACTTCAGCAGCTCGCAGAGATTGCTGCAAAACCTCGGTATACAGCCCCAACTTGTCGCCGAAGTGATAATTGACAGCGGCAACATTCGCTCCCGCCGCTACACAAATTTCGCGAATCGTGGCCGCCTGATAGCCCCGGTCAGCAAAAATCCGCCCCGCGACATCCACTAACTTCTCGCGCGTGGGGTCCGAGGCCGGCTGCCTGCGTGTATGCCTTGCTGCCTTCAGTTTGACTTGTAAGCGATTGCTGTTCATATTCAAACAACAGTTTCAATCATTTGTTTGAATTTGTCAACGGGCCTCCACCCGGATGTGTTTGGGCGCTGAACTGCAGCCTTCTGCTCGCTACTCGAGTCGCAGCGTTTCGAAACGGCGGCCTAGCAGTGAGCACAGAGCTTCCACAGCCAATTGATGGTCGTCGCGCTGCGGCAGACCGGAAACGGTAACCGCACCGATGAAGCCCGCGCCCACAACTCGGAGCGGAAAGCTGCCGCCGTGGCTGGCATAATCGGCAACCGGCAGACCGTAGCGCTCGACAAGGTTGGACTTTTTCTCCTCCAACTCCAGTCCGATAGCGTAGGAACTACGATGGAACCGAAATGTCGTATTGCTCTTGCGGCGGACCCACTCTACGTTGTCGGGAGTGGTTCCCGTCAGTGCTGCATAGAAGAGCGGCCACCCAAAACGCCGTACGTCGATGACCAGGCTTAGCTTGCGTGCGACGGCCAGCCCACGCAGTTGCGTGCCTAGCGTCCACGCCGTCTCTTCATCAAAGCTGGTGAACTGGAGTTCCTGTTCCTGGACTGCGATGCGTGCGAGATCGTCGGCTATCGGCATGGTTGTCGGGCGGTGCTTAGGACACTTTAGCACCCAGTATCCCCGAATTTGCCTGTGAGGTAACCGGTGGGTTTCACAAGGTTCATGCGTACATGATATTGTGCTACCTGGTCTCCCGCACAGTGATCTTATTGTACGTTGTCGCGACCTTTGTGGGATGCCGCCACGAATCTGAACGTTTCGCCCATGAAAGGGCGATAAGAAACATTAGGGCTGCGGCGAGACCAGGACCGGTCGCACACTCGTGTCCTTGGATCCGTTGCCCAGCTGGCCATAGTTGTTTATTCCCCAGCAGTACACTTCGCCGGCGGCGGTCAAGCCGCAGGCATGCACACTGCCTGCCGATATCGATTTGAGAACCAGTCCTCGAGAACCAAGAACAGGCGCTGGGATATTGGTGGGTGTGTCTGTCTCGCTGGCCGTGACTGCATCATCACCCCACCCCCAACAATACGGAGCACCTGCTCGCGTGATGCCACAGCTGAACGTCCTTCCCGCGGAAATAAACGCAAACGTCAATCCTCCTGCCACGGGCGCGGGCACAAGGCTGCTGGATGAGTCTGAACCGTCTCCTAGCTGTCCATGTTCGTTGCCGCCCCAGCAATAGCCTTTGCCGCTCGTGGTTACACCGCAGGCATGTCCGTCACCCGTGCTGATGGAAATGAAATTAAGTCCGCCGGAAACTGGGACAGGGACCGGGCTATAGGTCTTCGAGCCATTGCCGAGCTGGCCGGAAATGCTTGTGCCCCAACAATAGGCGCTACCGTTATTGCTGATGGCACAGGTAAACAATGTCCCTGCACGCACAGAGTAAAGGTGTGCCCACCAACGACAGGAACAGGAGTGGCGCTCGCGGTTTTATTGCCATTGCCGAGTTGTCCGTAATCGTTACTGCCCCAGCAGTAAACCGCCCCATTGGTCGTCAATCCGCAGCTGTGATCAAGCCCTGCACTCACTGCAGCGAATGAGATCCCTCCCGATACGGGGACGGGCGACCTGCTCCCTTCGCCTGGGTCCCCGCCAAGTTGACCGCTCGTGTTGTCGCCCCAGCAGAAGGCCGCGGCAGTCGCTGTGACGCCACAGCTGTGTCCGAAACCAGCGCTCACCGATACGAAAACAAGACGCCCGCGGACAGGCGACGGCTGCGCATTGTCATTGGGTGCCCCATTCCCCAGCTCGCCGTCTGAGTTGCTCCCCCAGCAGGATGCTACGCCGCGAGCGTTGACGTAGCAGGTATGTCCGGCACCCGTACTCAGGGTCTCCAGATTAGCTATCGTGAAGCGCTGCCGAAGTTTGACCGGGTAGCCCCACTCCTTGAGCATGGCGAGAACCTTCGTGATGCTCAGTGCCTCGCCATTCGGTTGCTGATCGCTCCTCAGCAAGCCAACAATCTCAAGATGGAAGTTCAACAAGGCCCCTCCCGAATGACCCGGATAGAGAGACTTGGATTCAAACCGCAACCATTCTTCATCGGCCTCGATAAACGCGTCGGGGGTCACGCTCAGGCTCCATGGCACACCTTGTGGATGTCCGGCTAGAAACACCGGATCGCCTCGCGTCAGGACAGCAGGGTCGCCCACGCGATCAAAAGGAAAAGAGTTCACATCGATCCCGTGCAGTTTCGCATTCGCTACCGTGACGACGGCGAGATCCTCACCAACATCGAAATGACTGGCTAGAACGGCAGGTACAGGTTTCCCGCGAAGGCCGCGGAACTCCACCTGCACATCATGGCCTGGCTGAGTGCCATCGCGAACCACATGGTTGGCGGTGACGATGTAAATTTGATCGTTTGCCGCGCCGATGACGATGCCTGCTCCAAAACTGTCCCTGTCTGCGAGCTTGGCGTCGATGCGCACCAGCAGGCGCATGATGTCTTCCCGCAACGGATCAGGCGCCTGCGATTGGGCAAATGCCTCGGGAAAGATTCCGCCCAGGATGTATATTGCCGCCAGACAAACATAACGCTTCATTGTGGCCCCCTCAACCAGCGCAGCGCGCCGACAACCAATCCAAAAAGATAGATGGCGGTGCCCCAAAGCAAAGCCAACCCGCGGCGCGCCTTTAGCCATTCCAACCACGTTGGCATCAAGCTCCGGCCAACCTCGGATGGACCTGTCCTGATGTTCTTAACGCGGCCGCGAAACTGAAGCACAATATGGTCGTCCTTCAGCTCGAAGGATCCGATCTCGCCCTGTGAGCCTTCCAATTGAATCGCCTCGCCCGGACGGATCTTATATTCCCGGCCATCCAACTCCTCGAAATAAATCGTGCCGGAGAGAATGGTGGAGACACGACGGACGGGCAGACCCTCAGGACCTCTGCGATCGTCAATTCGCAGGAGAGATAAATCGCGGACGGTTAGCGGCAGGGGAGATATCTTTTGTGGGAGAGTCAGGAATGTCAGATCCAGATTTACCTGCTGCGCCTGCGGCTCAAAGATCACTGCCTTGGGACTTAGGAAAGAAAGCTGACGCTGGCTGCCGGCGGTCAGATCGACTTGTACCGGGCCGTTGACATTGGCGCGCAAATCGAGGGCTGCCCCTTGGAGTGTCAATCGATATTGGCTCGGTGCTCCGGTCTTCTCCAGCGATACCCGCGTCTGCGCAGGCAAGATGAGCTCGGGAAGGCTGACCTCACCTCGCAGTTGATGGTCCACAGCAACCGCGAGGGCAACGCTCGAATCGAAATCGCGCCCTGAAACCAGCGTCGTGGCCTCCGTGTCGCGCGCACGAGGAAGTTGGATTTTGCTCAGGCCCGAAACCCCCAATGCCGAGAGGGATAGCTGTTCGCTGAGCACCTGCCGGTTGAGAAGGGAGAAGCCTAACTGGTCTACCTGGAGATCCATTTCGATCTCTGTACTGTGGCGCCGGGCAAACAGAAGAATACTGACGATGAACAAGGTGGATGCAAACAATGCAATCAGTGGCCAGTGACTGCGGGAACGAACCGGCTGCGATGCGTCACAGATTGCCACCAGGCCAGAGAGCCGTTGAAGAGCTTCCAACTGCTCACCAGGAACCGCACCGTTGCAACGCAGCGCTTCATCGTGAAGCGCTTTTGCCTTTGCCTGGAGCAACTGGCGAAGCTGGTCCGGCGCGGCCTCTTCTTTCCTTTCGCTCACTCGTCGCCCCTGTGGTAGAACCAGATTTGTTGGGTGATAGGCCCTGAGTATCTGCTGGTGGCGCCAATCTCAAGATAATAAACACCTGGAGTCTTGAGACTGGGAAGATCGATCGCGATCCCCCGCTCCGCCGGATAATAGCCCTTGCCCAGCTCGTGGTCGCTGATCAAAAACGAATGCGGCTGCCCATCGCTTCCCACTGGCGCCAGGCTGATGAAGACTTGCTTTAGCTCCGAACCGGGCAGAACCACCAGCTGATAGCCTGGCGTTGGCTTCTGGCTCCTCGGCCCGATACGGAGCGGTAGATACAACCTTCGATTCTCCCCGCCGACCTGGTAGTCGGTGAACCCAACCACACCGATGTCCTGCCTGGAGAGATGAAGCGCGGCCAACACACCCGTAGGCCAAAGATAAGGCGCTTTGTCAGCAGCAACGACAGTATCCATCTGATAATAAAGTTTCTCCCGCAGGGCATAGGCCCGCAGGCGAATAGGCGTTTTCGCGAAGGAAGGCCATTCAATCGAGAGTTTGTCCTGGGAACTCGGATTGAAATCCTGAAAAGCTTCTGTGAATGAGGCGACCAGCAGAGTCGTACTGCCGGAGACTGGTTGCGCGTAAATTCCCTCGCAACGGTCTCCTCGCAGCCGATAGCCTTGTGGGTTTTGTCCCACCTGTTTGAGATTTGGATCGCAAAGCCCCTGTTGGGAGTCAACCTGCATCGCTTGGCTTTGCGCAGACATTAAAAAGCAGATAAGGACACTCCAACCCCATTTACGGTACTCGCGCACCATCAACCTCTCCTCCTAAGACGCTGCACCAACCGATTCTAGCCGGGTTGTTCCCCCTCGCACTCAGATTACTCGCCGGCTATGAGCGGGCGTAGAAGCACCGCAATCTATTTCCGCAGGTCGATTGTTACCGGCGAACCGGCCTGCGCGATGGCGCTAGGAAAGCAGCTCACGAAAGTAGGGGTTCAATAACCGATCTTGCGGATCGTACTGCTTACGCGTCTCTGCAAGCACCTTCAATTTGTCTCCATAAGCCTTTTGCAGCATGGCCGCGCTGAGGCCCGGTGTCTGGTTCAAGAGAGGCATCCCGTTGCGGTCGCTACAGAACTGATTGTATGCATCGAGAAACTCGAACCAACCGGGATTTGCCGTGGAGACCGGGTCAACGGTCATGACTGTCCCATCGTAGGAATAGGAGAGCAATGCCTTCTGGTCTTGCGCGATGCGATACCCAACATAGAGCAGGTTGGAACGGTATCCTTTCTGCGCGTAGTAGTCTTTGCAGAATTTGAAGAAGTCGGTAAGAACCGCGGGATACTCTTCTTCCGCAAACGCGAAGAGGCTGAAAGTATAGCGGCTGTCGTCGGAGACTGCCGGGTACTGAATGATCTGGTCGGGAGGGATGGTGTAGTCACTGGAAACAATAGTCTCCAACTGCACCCGCCAGCCGGCGTTGAAGGCGTCGATAATGCCGTACCGTATTGCGGGTATGGAGAAATTCTGCGTGACATCGTGCCCAAACTTAGGACCGGAGGTGCCCCAGATGTGGTTTCTGATCGCCCACGCCGCGCGGTTCGGCTCACCCGTTGCGCCCGGGTTGTCTTTGCGAAACTCAATCGTAATCTTGTCATCGAAAGGGAAAATATAGAACATCATCGAGTAATTCAAAGCCTTCAGATCGGGCAGAGCGGTGATAAAGTCCTGCAGGCTGTAGGTCTTGTGGTGCACGTGCATTGGGGTCAGAGGGCGAATCTTGTACGTGACCTCGTAGATGATTCCAAAGAGACCGTAGCTGGACCTTACCTTCTGCATCAGATCGGGCTGCGTATTCTCGTCGACTTCCAGCAAGTCCCCGCTGGGCAACACCATCTTTACCGCCGTAACGTAGGAGCCGACCTGACCATATTGGCCCGCAAAAGAGGCGTCCTTCGTTCCTGCGCAGGCAGCGCTTCCGGCAGACAGGCTGCCAATTTCCGTGTTCACGTAAAACTGCAGGTTCTTCGCCTCCAGCGCCTTTGCCATATCAAGATGAATGGCGTCGGCCTGAACCGTCAGGCTCTCCGGGCCGATATTGAGAATCTGATTCATCTTCATGCGGATCAGCGTTCCGCCATCGGCTACGCCGCAAGGCGCTGTCGAATGATTCGAGCCGACGGCGCGCACTGGAGAAGGATACTTGGCAGGGTCTTTCATAACCGCGATGATGTCGTTCACTGAGTTTGCATCGACGATCACGCTGGGATGAGAAACAATATTCCCAAACCAGTTCGTCACAGTTTCTACGGCCATGGATGCACCTCCGGGGGTTGATCTCGCCCAAGAGCAACAAAATACTCCTGATAGTGCCTCGGAGCGAACGAATGTTTCAAAAAAAGTATGAAAGGTAATAGGCGGCGCACAGGTACTACGTGCCTATTCCTCTTCCATCCAGGCCCACCGCATGGTTTGCGGCTCTATCCTTCAACTCAAGATCTATCCGGTGCTGAGAGCTCTGGCACGTAGTTACCACCCAGGTTCGAGCTATTCCGATGGGCAATATGACAAGAGTTTGAGCGGACTCCACTCGTATATTGCGGGCCGCAAATCGGGAGTGCTACTATTCCGGCTGTTTCTCCCGGAATTGAGGGAGTTGCCTGAGATTTTTTGAGAACGCAGCTTCTTCGTAACTCCGAAATCTGTGAAATGTTTCGCGTCCTGCCCGCACTAAGGAGATATCAATCGCCGTCGCGAATCGAGGTGCGCGCCTACCATTCGTCCGACGGCAGGAGAGGAACTATGAAGGCTCGCTGGATCGCCCTCTTGGTATTCGCCGCGGGATGCCTGCTCCTGGGGCAAGCCGCTCCCCCCGATCAGGCTTCTACGCCCTCCGGCAAACAAGAGGAAGCGAAAGCCCTGCTGGCATGTGCTCAGATGGTAGTTGACCAGCTCCGCTTGCTGAAGATTCCGGACACGCGGAATTTGCGCTTTCAAGGAAAGGTTACCGAAGCGATGGCGTTATGCCGCGGCGGCGAACAAGCTCTCCAGTTTCGCGGAACCCCCTGGGTCGATTGGACCAATTACTGGGGCACCGGTGACGCGACATCGCTGCCGACCGGCTTCATCTCGGCCAAGCTGCCGGCGCAACGAGGGGTGGCCGGGGCCTTACTGGACTTGGAATTGCAGAGAATCGAGCTGATCAAGTTCAATCTTTTCGATAACTCCGGAACCTACTCCGAGTATGTACAAGGGCGGAACGGAGTAAGCGGGACTGCCCTCAAGGTCTGGCCGGAGATGAGGCTGCCCCCCAGCGACCCATCGTACAACGAGGTCGGCGGCGACGGACCACAGGTTTGCAAGGGCGACCTGATCCGCTGGCGAACCGTCAACGGGCATTTGCAACGACATCCTGAATCCAGCCATGGGCTCCATCGGGCATGTTGTTTGCGCGCAATGTGGAGTTCGAAACCTCATTTCCGGATCTGGGCCTGAACGAACTGACGCGCAATCGTCACGGAAATCGTCTTTCGCTTTTGGAGCCTGATCCGCAAGTCATCAGCCGCCGGCTGTTCACGCGAGTCCAATCCAACCCGGAGAAGTGCCAGGCGGGCTATGGCCTGCCAGGCGATTCGAAAGATGCCAACTGCGATTACAAGAAGGCGTCCGTTCTTCAATGTGCTCGCTGCGTATTGGATCCAGTTCATGACCCACGACTGGTTCTCTCATCTTGAGGAAGGGCACAATCAGGCCGAGTACATGAAGGTGGGCTGCGAGACAAAGCTTGTGAATAATGTCGAACAGCCGCTTACCCCCGAGGACATCGCGAAATTGGGTTGCCGCCCGGATGACCGGATGGACAAAGCGTATGTCGCCCAGGATACCCCGCCCGGCACATTTGCTTCCGGCGGTCATACTTATTTGGACGCGCGCACCCAAGACCATGAGCCAACACCAACACGGCCTGGTGGGATGCCTCACAGCTTTACGGCTACGATGACCGCTCTCGCCAGCGGGTAAAGCGCGATCCGAGCCGATGCCGCAAAGGTGCTTCTGGTCCCGGTCGCCGGGCCAGCCAGGGCCCGGATACCTGCCGGTTTTCGGGCCGAGTGACCCCATCAATCCCGAGTGGGTAGGACAGGAAACGGCTGGATTTCCCGATAACTGGACAGTCGGCCTAAGTTTCCTGCACAACCTTTTCGCTCGCGAACATAATTCGTTTGTCACCGAGTTCCGCCGGGTCGCTGCGCAAAGACCCAATGCCGACTGCGGACTTCGCGATCCAGCGCATCCAAAGCATGTTATCCGCTATCGCGATGTAACTCCCGGATCAGCTGTTCGAAATTGCCCGGTTGGTTGTGGCGGCGGAGATTGCCAAGATACACACCACCGAGTGGACCCCGCAGCTGCTTTATAACGAGCCCCTGTACCTGGGGATGAACGGCAACTGGAATGGACTCCTGGGCGCCAACGGTGGACTGCTGGCGAAAGCTTTGAGCGATGTCGTCGTGCAGAATTTCGGCAAGTCCAAAGATGCGGCCAAAGCTACTGAGTGGTATTCCGTATTTGCCTCTGGACCGGGGATCTTCGGCCTGGGCAGCAAAGTTCCTGGATACGACATAACGAATCCGAAATATACCAACGGCGGTGTGAATCACTTTGGTTCGCCCTTCAATTTTCCGGAAGAATTTGTCTCGGTCTATCGATTGCATCCGCTCGTTCCCGATCTGCTCGAGTATCGCGAGCTCAATGCCGATCCGAATAAGATTGTTAAACGCATTCCGGTAGTCGAAACCTTTCAAGGCAAGGCCACTGCTTTTACGCAGTCGATGGGGCTGGCTAACTGGGGACTTACCCTGGGCCGCCAAAGGCTGGGGCTGCTTACGCTGAATAATTCGCCGCTCTTTCTGCAGAACCTGAAAATCGGCAGGCTCGACAGACCAAGACACAGCAAATTGACGTAGTGGCGCTCGACATCATTCGCGACCGGGAGCATGGTGTGCCGCGCTTCAATGAATTCAGGCGGCAATATGGACTGCGCCAGCTAACCAGCTTCGACGATTTTATGGACCCCGGCGTTGCTCCTGGCTCTCCCGACCGGCTGGAGCAACAGGCTGCTGTGCAGACACTACGCGAACTCTACGGCCAGCACGTTTGCGACGCATCGAAAGTAATTACCGATGCGCAACTGAACGAGGATGGATCGCCCATCAACGACTGTCTTGGCCACGCAAACGGAACGCTCATCGACAACATTGAGGATGTAGACACCGCGGTTGGATATTTGGCCGAGTACCGGCGTCCACATGGGTTTGCCATTTCAGAGACTCAGTTTGTCGTCTTCATTCTCAATGCTTCGCGCAGGCTCTTCAGCGATCGCTTCTTCACTTCCTGCTTCCGCCCCGAGTTCTACACCACGCTTGGCGTCAACTGGGTGAACAATAACGGCCCAGGTCCACCGATGATGGAAAAAGGAACTCCCAATGGACATAAGCAACCAGTGGCCCCTCTGAAACGCGTGCTGTTGCGGAACATCCCGGAATTGGCTCCGGAATTGGATAATGTCGTCAACTCGTTCGATCCCTGGGCGCGGGATCGGGGTAAGTATTACAGTCTGGCGTGGACTCCGCGTCCTGGAGCCGAATCGGATGACTCCTTCAAAACCACCTCGCCTGTGAAATGAAAACGGTATGGGTCGAAATGGCGCGCAACACACGCCGGAGGCATTCGATAACTTCCTGCTCGCTGTCGGCGGATATTGCCTGGGCCTGGCTCGCGAGCCTGTAAGTGCCCGGGAAGGAAGAAGCGTATGCAAAAGATCGCGATTCTTGGCGGCGGGATTGGTGCTCTCGCGACAGCAGCGGAAATAACCAACGACCCGGACTGGCAAAAGGGTTATGACATCACCATTTATCAAATGGGATGGCGGCTGGGAGGCAAGGGTGCGAGCGGGCGTAATCAGGCTATCTCCGATCGTATCCAGGAACATGGCATTCATTTGTGGATGGGTTTCTATGAAAACGCATTCCATTTGATCAGGCAGGCTTACGACGAAGCGCATAAGAAGAACCTGATGCCGGCATCGCCTTTCACCGATGCGCGCAAGGCTTTCTCTCCGATGACTTACACGCCCATGATGGAACAGGTTGGTGCGGATTGGAAGTTCTGGAATATTAACTGGCTGCCGGATTACAAGATACCGTTAGACCCAGCCTCGGGTTTCGCCTTTCCGGGGGAAGACAGCACGTTTACCAGCGGCGAAGAGCCGCCGACACCGCTTGGATTTGTAAAACTTCTTCTCGACCACTGCACTTCCCTGCTGGACGAAAAGAAGAAGTCTCACCCTATTCTGGTTGAGCTTTACGAAGGCGCCGTTTGCCAACTATGCAGTGCAATCGGCTCCATGCCGTTGCTGCCAGCGGCCGCCGAGCCGCCAGGCGTGCACACCGCGCTTCATTGCATCACCTCCTTTGTGCGCACTCTTCCGCAAACGATTGCGCAGGAAATGCCTGGAGTGCATCTCGAGTTATCGCAATGGATCAAGGACTTCAATGCCAGGCTATTGCAGCTGATCTCTCCCCAGCTGGCGAAAGACGATGACCTGCGTCGCTTTTTCATCATCATGGACACCGGCCTGGCTACCGTTGCCGGCATGATTGAGGATCAGGTCTTGCAAAAGGGCTTTATGGCCATCGAAGACTACGACATGATCGACTGGCTCAAAAAGCATGGCTGTCAGAACGCAGCCTCGCCCATCACTTTGGGCATGTATGACGCCTGCTTCGGTTATCAAAATGGCGACCCGAACTTGAGGAGGATGGGTGCGGGCAGCACGCTCTATGGAGCTCTGCGGCTGATGTTCACCTATCGGGGCGCGTTGATGTGGTGGATGAACGCCGGAATGGGCGAGACCATCATGTCACCTCTGTATCTTGTTCTGAAAAGTAGAGGAGTCAAGTTCAAGTTCTTTCACAAAGTCACGAATTTGCGTCTCTCCGCAGACGGGCGCGCCATTGATTCCGTCGAGCTCGAGATTCAGGCGACAACCAGGGGCGGCGAGTACGATCCATTAATTCTAGGCATCGATGGGATCCCGTGCTGGCCGACGGAACCCCTCTGGGAGCAACTGGCCGAGGCGGACGACATTAAGAAATGCCAGAATCCCGATCTTGAATCCTGGTGGACGGACTGGAAGGGTAAATCGGGGTTGCTTTCCCGTGGCCCGGACAAGGATTTCGACCTGGTGGTGCTCGGGATTTCACTGGGTGCGCATAAGTACATCTGTCAGGACTTGATCAAAGCGTCGAAACGTTGGGAAGACATGGTTGGCAATGTTGGATTGGTCCGCACTCAAGGGCTGCAGCTGTGGATGAATCAAACGCTTGCTGATGTGGGCTGGAAGAGTTCGCGCGGTGTCCTCTCAGGCTATGTCGAGCCTTTTGATACCTGGTCGGATATGTCTGATCTGATTCCGCGTGAAAGATGGACTGAATCGGCGAATGTAAAGCAGATTGCATACTTCTGCAATGCGATCCCGGACGATCCCCTGAAACCATTCGATGATCCAGGTTATCCGGCGGAACAACGGGAGCGGGTTAAGAAATACGCACGGGACTTCCTCGATGGACCGCTTCTGCCGATCTTTCCGCTGCAGCGGACCCAAAGAATCCGGGACATTTCAACGATGACATGCTGGTGAAGTGTGTCAATGATCCACTTCAGACCGCTTTCGACACGCAATTCTTTCGCTGCAATATCGATCCCACGGAGCTGTATGTGCTGAGCCTGCCGGGTTCGGCCAAACATCGCTTGCCATCCCATGGCTCGGATTTTGACAACCTTTACCTCGCGGGCGATTGGACCTTTACCGATCTGAACATCGGCTGTATCGAGGCGGCAGTGATTTCCGCGCGTATGGCGTCACGGGCAATCTGCGGCAGGCCTCAGCATATCTATGGCGCATTCGGTAGCATGACTCCCCTCGCAGGCGACAA
>CAWAII010000007.1:0-96546 GCA_963782105.1 uncultured Acidobacteriaceae bacterium | reverse complement strand
CAGGAAGTGGATTCACGAGGACTTCGCCCAGTGGTCCGCGATCCAGGCCACTCGAATCCACCAGATGCACTGAGACCCTGGCCGTATTGGGCGGCGCCTGTAGGGTGGTCTGCAACTGCACGGGCTCGATGGGAGTCACAGACATTAGCTTCGCCGTACCTCCACCACCCCTTCCGTAAAAGTGCGCCACCAGATCACCCGCGTAGAACACTCCAAAGCTGCCGGAGAGTACCAGACCGGCGGGCGTCGCAGTCGCCGTAAGTGGCGTTCCGATAACACCACTGTAGGTCGTCGTCTTGAAGTCCTCTCCCATGCGGGTGGGATACCACTGCGTGTCCATTGCGTAGCTTTCGCCGGGGGCGAGCTCGACCATCGGGCTATTCAACTCCGCCTCCATGAATGGCCCCTCGCGGGGTTCCGTTTTCTGATTGTGCTTTTCAGGCTCACCGGACGAATAAAAGATGATGGTCGCTTTGCCGGGATACTCCGCGGTTGGATCAACACGGTGGCGCTCAACCATGGTGTAGCCGGTCATGCCATCCACAGCCGCCAGCCATCCCGGGGGGAGTCTATCCAGACCTCTTGCTCGATGTCGTTCCAGTGCACCCGTAACGTGCCATCGCTGACCGAGAAAGCCGGGTTCTCCGCCGGGCCGGTGCGCACGTGGTAGCCGTTGAGATACGCGCTGGTGGGATTTACCGCCGTCACTCCCCAAAACCTGGTGTTGAAATTTTCCGAGCCGGCGGGATTGGAGGTGGGGTACTCGGTGATGGTCTGCTCCGACCACGTCTGCGGGAAGCCGCTCATGTTTTGCATGACCACATGGAACGAGATAACCGGCGTGTCCGCGCCGATGCTGATGTCGCGAATGTAGCGCTGTCCAATCTCCGGATTGACCGGCCCGGTCAGCCGCACCGCACATGCGGGCCCTCGCGACAGCACCTGCAGTGTGAAGGGACCGCTGTCCAGGTTACCCCCGCCGGACCAATGCTGCTCGTCCTGCTCGCCCTCCGGCAGCGGCCATATCTTGTCTCCGCCGTAGTTGCGCTCCTCGTCTCCCTTGCCTTCGGCAATCACTTGCCCTTTGAGTTGCGGGTTGATGTAGAGAAAATCGTGGCCGCCAAAGGTGACCTGTATAAGCCGGCCACCAATCTGCGGAACAATCTCCAGTTTCACCCACGGATTGGCCAACTCTTCGGCCGTCCATCCCAGGTAATTCGTGGCCTGCACGCTGCAGCCGGGCGAAGCCGCCTGGCACTGGAGCGTCAGACTCGCCGGCAGAGCCACCAGCGCAAGAAAGGTAACCCACTCCAGAAAGCACCTTCTGGCAGAGGTGGAATACATTCGCTACCCCCATAGAGATTGGAGCTGTTGATCATTCAAACCAAGCGGAGCCTATACCGGAGTTCAATGTTTCGCTTGTCTCACCGCGATGAATGAAATCTGCTCGACATCCTCTGCCTTTATATCGAAGTTCTGTTGCAAAGTCGTTCGTGCGGGAAAATGGTCCTTGAAAAACGCTCCATAAAGACCATGGACCTGGTCCACATCCTTCATCTCACGCATATAGACGGTCGAAGAGACGACATTCGAGAAATCCATATCTGCCTCCTCCAACCCATCCAGCAGGTTGCGCATGGACAGCCGCACCTGCACATCCAGAACAGGCGTAAAGAGCCCTAGACCCGGAACGTACGCGTCCTTCGCTGAAAGATACAGAGTATCTCCATAGAGGATGCCGGGGCTTGCGGTTCGGCTGGGCTTCTCATTTTTAGGACGAATCGATTTGCGTTTTGCCAGATCGGCGCCCGCAATGCAGCTGAAAACGATGTGGTTCTTATTTGCAAGATCCACCACCTGAATCGTTCCCCGCCCCGGCGTATTTCCAAACTCGAAATACGTCGCATAAATCTTGTTCATCACATCTTCTTGAGCGCCCGTGCTGCTCAGATAGGGATTCACCCAGATAACATTCGCCATGCTCATATCGGCCGTCTTTACAATCGTGGCCACGTTATCCAGCGCCTGCTTCACTTCGCCGGCAAAATCCGCCGCAACCTTTCCAGTCAGCGGATCGGCGCCTCCCTGCGCCGACATGTAGAGAACGTCATCCGCCTGGATTCCGGCCGGATCAATATGTCCTCCCTGCGGCCACCCCTGCGGATGGATCACACGTCGATGGGCGGCACTGCTCACGGCAATACAGTTGATCTCGATCTTCTCCCCGTTCGGAAGAGCACCCACCACCAGGACAGTCCGCGCCGGAGGATTGTGACCGATCAATCGCCAATAGACATCGTTCATCGCAGCGATATCCTGCGCATTGGTCACATAGATGTTCATCCAGACCGCATTGCCGAAATCCATCCCTGCCGCGCGCAGCACGCCCTGCACATTGCGCAACGACTGGCCCACCTCTTGCTGGAAATCCTTTGCAAGACTGCCATCGGCATTCCGCCCATCCTGACCGGCGACGTAGAGCGTCTGGTTGGCGAGAACACCGGCACTCGATGCCGGACCAACATCTTTGCCTTCAATCTTGATGACCTTGATCACACCGCCGGCCTGCGCAAGGAGCCGCGGGCCGCATGCAGCAAGCAAGAAACCTAAAACAAACAATGGGCAGCGTCTTAATGGATAGCTGATTGGTCCTCCCTGGAAACCTATTTAATCGCCTTTGGATCACAAAGGCGGTTCGCAGAATAGCAGTCCGCGATGCAACTCATGAAACAAGTCCCTGAAGCTTAGTGTTCCATGCCCCTTTTCTCCATGCCCGGATACCACGAGCGCACACAGAGAAGACGCGATTTGACGTTGGGAGCACTGTAATATCCGACTGTGGCATTGAGCCGGAAGAAATAGGCATCCCCGGCTTTGGCAGGATGCCGTCCTGCGATCCCGTCCATCCCTCCGCCCGCCACCATGACTCCGTGGCCATTCAAAACCAGATAAATCTCTTCTTCGCGCTCGTGATGGTGGGGAAAGTTAGTACCGCCCGGCGCGATTTCCATTAGAAAAAGGCTGGTCAAAACCCGGCCAGCTGCAATCCGGTCGCGTTTACTGTCGGCATCTCCCATCAGCAAGCGATAGCGAGTCGAGTCCGGGTGGCCATTGACCAGACCGGTGGGTACGTCCTCAATGTTGGCCTTTAAGGGGTGCGGTGGTGGTTGGGTCTTCTCATATCCCCTGGTATGAAAACCCATGACGACCACAATCAGCGGCGCCGCAGACCTATTGCTTAAAGTATGCGGAATCGTCGAAGGGATATAGAGATAGTCTTCCGTCCTCAGGGGCACGTCTTCCTCTCCGTATTTTGCGGAGCCACTACCGTCGAGGACAACGTACACCTGGTCTTCCTCCGGATATTGAACCGTAGTGCAGACGCCATTGGGATCAATGACCGCCTCGCCATAACGAGCTACGCCGACAACCACGGATGTATCTGAGTCTCCCTGACCGAACAGAGGCTTGTAATGACACGTCGCCGTTGTAATGTCCGACGGTTTCTCCGCAGCGGTTAAGGTCTCGCGATAAAGAAAGGTGGGATCGATGCTGCGATCCTCCGCATGAAGGAGAGGCGCGCACAACGTACCTACAAGCAGTGCGATGAACGTGGCGGCATGCCGTCTGCTTGGATCCATAAGTTGTTATCTCTGATCTCTTCCTTGGCTTTCTTACAAGAACCCCCTCATGCAGATTGCTTGCGCGCTTTGTCAAGAATCTGCCGTAGACGATACCCAACCGTGAGATCTTCCCCTGGCTGCATGGTCATCGAGATGATCTGCAAATGATTCGGACGGTCTGATCTCTCTGCTCTCTGGCTCAGTGTTCCTTTCTCGCGCCAGAACCCCGCTGGGATTACTGTCCGTCAGCACTTCGATCCGAGGCTCACCTGCCCGTAGCTGCTGGTCGCATTGAGCCACCGTCAAGCCAAACTTCTTTTCGTCCCAGGTTACTGTCAGGGTCGGATAACTGTTCCCATCCGTCGGGATGGTAATCTCGGACGTGACTCCAGGCACTGTGTCCACCAACTTCTGAATGCGTTCGACCCGGCTCTGCCACTCTTTATTGAGCGCCCCGAGATCCGCATGCGACCAGTAGTCAACTGCCGCAAGTATGCCCATGATCTCTTCCTTGCCGACCTTCATGGGCCGGCATACGGCGCCTTCCCATGGATTGGTGTTGTACAGTGCCGCCTCGATCAGATCCTTCCGGCCTAGCAACAGCCCGGAGCATTGCGGGCCACACAGACCTTTTCCACCACTGAAACAAAAAAGATCGACGCCCGTCTTTGCGTAGCGCGTGAAATTCTCAAATGGGGGAATACCGGCCGCGTCGTCCAGCAGCAGGGGAACGCCGGCCGGCTTAGTGATCTTGAGTATGCTTTCGAGCCGGTCGTCCCGCCAGGTGGTGTAGACCATGGCGGTTTGCGGAGTGATGGCCGGCTGCAAATCGTCGACTGTATTGGCAATGACGAGTTTGCCTCCGGCGAGGCGGATGGCGCTGTCGAATTCGCTCCGCCCCTCCATCATCACGACTTCGCTTTTCAGGCCGGTTGTGTCGGGCAATTGCCAGACATTTTTGGGATCCGTTCCGGCGATACAGGCCGCAGTCGCCGAAGCCATCGCGCCGGCTGAGCCCGAGGTGACCATTCCAGATTCCGCCCCGGAAAGCTTCGCCAGATGGCGGCCAGCGGCCGCTTGCAGCTCAAACATGTCGACAAAATAATGGGCCGCCTCCCCCGTGGCTTGCTCGCACCTCGGGCAACTCCAGCGAACCGCTCAGGTATGTCCAGGTGCCACGCGCGTTGATGAACGGCCGAACCCCAAGGCGTGTATAAATATTTGCGGAAAAGGATTTTCCTGCGTTGGCAGCTACCGTGTTCGCAAGGCTGCGCGCGCCGATGGTGGCAAAGAGAGGAGCCGCCGCCAGCAATTTAATGAACGATCGCCGGTCATTCAGGCTATTTTGAAGCTCGAGTTCTGACAACGTATCTTCCTTTCCTGCTTCCGCAAAACAAAACGGCTGGGCTAGAAATATATTTTAAGCCCAGCTGTAACTCCCGGTTGTCGATAACGGTCGCAGTGACCTTGGCGGAGGCTTTTTGCGCTACTTAACATCCCCGCATGGGCGAGAGCGGTTCACGATAGCTGCAGCCGGTGAAAATGCTTCACACGGGGCTTTTCACCAAGAAAAACCCCACCTCACTGAGGCCGGATCGGACACAATAATCGTGAAACCGCTCTAATCGTCTCCATCATGCGAGTGAATGCAGGGAAATCCAGAGATTGCTTTCCGTCCGACAGAGCGTTTGCAGGATCGGGATGCACCTCGATGATCAGGCCATCGGCGCCCGCCGCCAGCGCTGCACGGCACATCGCCGGGATCAGGTCGCGTCTTCCCGTCGCATGCGAAGGATCGGCGATGACCGGCAAATGGCTGAGCTGCCTGGCCAGCGCCATGCCCGCCAGATCGAGCGTGTTGCGCAGCTCGGGGTCGTAGGAGCGGATGCCGCGTTCGCACAGCACGACCTGGCCGTTGCCGCCGGCCAGCAGATATTCCGCGGCAAGCAACCACTCCTTCACCGTCGCTGCCGGGCTGCGTTTTAGCAAGACCGGTTTTCGTAACTGTCCCAGACGCCGAAGCAGGGCAAAATTCTGCATGTTGCGTGCGCCCACCTGCAGCATGTCCACGTGCTCGGCAACGATTTCGATGTCATCCGTGCTCAGGATCTCCGAGACGATTGGCAAGCCTGTTTCTTCGCGGACCTGGCTGAGAATCTGCAGCGCCTCCACTCCCAGTCCCTGAAAATCATAGGGAGAGGTGCGCGGCTTATAAGCACCGCCACGCAAGATCACGGCCCCGGCTGCTTTTACGGCTTCGGCGGTTGCCAGAGTCTGCTCGTAGGATTCCACGGAGCATGGCCCGGCAATCACTACCGGCTGACCAGCACCGATTTCTACGGCTCCTACCTGGACACGGTTCGCTCGCTGTCGCTCGCACTGCTGAACAGATTCGAGCGGTGGAATGGGAGTCTTGACTGGCGATCTGGCTGCGGTATCCGGCTTCTACGGTGAGGCTCTGCATATTCTCTGGTCTCCTTCTGGAGTTCTCTTGGAAACGCAAAAAGGGCCGCGACTTTGGTCGCGGCCCTGGGTGGCGATTGCGCTCTTAAACTAGAGAATCAGATTCGAAGATGCGCGCACGCCGCCAGAGCCGCTACTGGAAACCAGTAGCGGTAGGTAAAGAAAAAGAACCTGCGTGACGCTGTCTGCATCTTGCTTGTCAGCTTACGCCGAAATGCCGCGCTTTGGGAAGCGCTATTTGATTGCGACGCGAGCCGACCGCCGCCATAGTTTACGCCTTCGAGAAGGAACGGAGATAGTTCACCAGGTTCCAGGTTTCGTCAGGCTTGACGCGCGCGCCTTCGCCCTCCATCTCGCCCTTGCCCTTCTTAATGATGTAGAAGAGTTCGCCGTCGGTCTGTCCCTTGAGGGCGGTAGGGTCGCGGAAATCGGCCATCTTCGCCTTCATGTTCTTGGCCAGGTCGCCAGCGCCGCCACCGTCTCCCCATGGCACATGGCACACTCGTAGCCGTATATCTTTTTGGCCCGGGCCAGGGATTCGGCGGTGGGTTTGACAGGGTTGACTTGGTTCACGGCTTCCAGCGGGAATTTTGGCCGCGGGCGCCGGAGCGGCACTAGCCGGGGGGGCAGCCGGAGGGGCAGTAGCCGGTTGCTGCGCCTGCGGGGGTGACGCGAAAACGCCGGTTAGCACCACGGCAGGAAAGAATCAGGAAAGGCTTCAACATGGGAGCCCCCTCAGGATGAAATGGAATTCGCTGAACACTGTACGCCTAAGACATAACGCTGCGACAGGTATTTCCGGGGCCGGGCGGCGCCGGGAGTTCCTGATTGGAAGCAAATGATCCTTTGTAATACCATTCGACCCGGAGAAACTATGTCCTTTCTGCGGATCTCCCTGTTGTTTTCGCTTTGTTTCCGCAGCCGTCCTCGCTCGCGCCTGCCCAGGATGCCGGCCAGAACCGGTGGCAGGTCGCCTCTCCCAATGGACAGATCGTTTTTGTTCTTTCCAATGGGAGTTCAGGACCGGACCGGCTGCGCTTCGCTACTCGGTCGACTTCCGTGGCAAGCGGCTCATCGATGCATCGGAACTCGGCCTGGATCTGCAGGGGCAGCCCGCGCTTGGTCCCGGCATGCGCTACGTGGCGCGCAGCCAGGCAGCGCAGACGAAACCTATACCATCCCGGTCGGTAAGACGAAGGACGTCCGCGACCACTACAACTCCCTCATCGCGGATTTTGAGGGCGAATCCGGGACCAAGCTATCCGTTGAGGTACGAGCGTTCGATGACGGCGTGGCCTTTCGCTACATCGTTCCCGAGCAGCCCTCCATCAGAGCGTGCGCATCACCGGCGAGCGTACCCAGTTCCGCTACAGCAAGGACGCGACCCTCTACCCGCTGGTCGCTCAGCGGCTTTCAATCCTCCTATGAAGACGATTACCAGATGAGGACCGTCGGCAGACTGCACCGTGACTGGCTGGTCGCGCTGCCGCTGCTGGCGGAGGTTCCCGGTACCGGCTGGGTAGCGATCACCGAGGCGAATATCGATAACTATGCGGGCATGTATCTGCGCAGCGATAAGCCGCTCTTCAGCCTGAAGGCCAAGCTATCGCCAAGAGTGGACACGCCCGGTGTTGCCGTGGACACAAAGACCCCATTCAATCGCCCTGGCGGGTGCTCATGATCGGAGACGCGCCCGGGCGGCTGATCGAGTCGAACATCATTCTCAACCTGAATCCCCCTTCGAAGATCGCTGACACCTCCTGGATTCGGGCGGGAAAGTCCGCCTGGGACTGGTGGTCGGGCGACTCGGCGACCGGCGTAAATTTCACCCCGGGCATGAACACTGCAACCTTAAAGCATTACATTGAGTTTGCCTCGGATTCGGGCTTTCCCTACATGCTTATCGATGCCGGCTGGGCCGCTTCGACGCCGGGAGCCAAGTTTGGCGATTATGCCGATCCGGCAGACATTACCCACTTCAACCCCAACGTCGATATTCCGGAATTGCTGCGCTACGCCAAGGAAAAGAATGTGCGCATCTGGCTTTGGTCGCATTGGACCTCGGTCGACAAATACATGGACCAGGCCTTTCCGCTGTTTGAAAAGTGGGGCGTCGCCGGGGTCAAGATCGACTTCATGAACCGCGACGATCAGTGGATGGTGGATTGGTATCGCCGCGTGGTGGAGAAAGCCGCCGAGCACCATCTCATGATCGATTACCACGGAGCCTTCAAGCCGGATGGACTGCGCCGCACCTATCCTAATTTGATGACCCGCGAAGGCGTGATGGGCAAGGAGTACTCCAAGTGGTCCGCCCGCGTCACTCCAGTCCACAACACCACACTTCCCTTCACCCGCATGCTCGCCGGTCCTATGGATTACACCCCGGGCGCCTTCAACAACACCAACCTCGAAAACTTCATCGGCCGTAACGTGATGCCGATGTCCCTGGGAACACGCGCGCAGGAGTTGGCCTTGTACGTGGTCTTCGAGAGTCCCCTGGAAATGGTTTCTGACTATCCGGAGCAGTACAAGGGGCAGAAGGACTTCGACTTCATCAAGCAGGTGCCCGACCACGTGGGATGAAGTGCGCGTGATCGACGGGCTCCCCATGCGCTACATCACCCTGGCGCGAAGGAGCGGCAAGGATTGGTATGTTGGCTCGCTGACGAATTGGGAGGAGCGAAACAGCAAAGTGCCGCTGGACTTCCTGGGCGAGGGCAAGTATGTCGCTGAGATCTATGCCGATGCTCCCGACGCCGCCAGCAATGCGACCCACATCAGCCTTCAGCAAACGCCCGGTGGACCGCACGACGGTTCTCGACATCCACATGGTTTCCGGCGGCGGCAACGCGATCTGGATCCATCCGGCCAACGAGGCGAAATAAGTGAGCCGGATTGTCGAGGTCTCGATCATTCCCTTTCAATTTGCCGTGGAAGGCCTGGGACTGGGCGGGCACGCCGCCATGGGCGTGAGCAATGTTCAATGCCAGCCGGGAGCCACGCTTCAAGTCATGCGTTACGGAGTAGAGATCCGGTGCGATGACGGCGCGATCGGGCGCTATGTGACTCATTGGGTCGGGACAGAGGGATCGCTGGGACAGGCGATCATGTTGGCGCCTCACCTTCTCGGGCGAGATCCCGAACGGCGCGAAGAAATTTATGACGACCTTAAGCGTGAGTTGCGGGCCTACGATCACATGGGGCACGGGCCACTCGACATCGCGCTTTGGGATCTGGTTGGCCGCAAATACAACATGTCGATAACGGCCATGCTTGGCGGGTATCGAGAACGACTGCCAACCTATGCCAGTTCCCACCATGGTCAAGACGACGGTTACGGGCTCAATTCTATCGAGCGCTTTGCCGAGTACGCGCTGGAATGCCGTGAAAAGGGCTTCGTTGGCTTCAAGATCCATGGTTGGCACGATGGCAATCGAAAACGAGAAGCCAGGAACATCCTCAAAGTGCGCGAAGCCGTCGGGCGCGACATGGAGATCATGGTCGATCCTGGCTGCGAGCTGCGCACTTTTGCCGATGCGCTCTATGTTGGCCGTGCCTGCGATGAGGCGGAGTGCTTCTGGTATGAAGATCCTTACCGGGATGGATCCGTTTCCGCTTTTGGCCATAAAATGCTTCGCGAGAAGCTTAAGACGCCGCTGCTGATTACCGAGCACGTTCGCGGGCCTGAGCAGAAGGCTGGCTTCCTGGTAAACGGTGGCTGCGATTACATTCACCTCGATCCCGAATACGACATGGGGATTACGGGCGCGATGAAGATCGCGCACATGGCTGAGGCGCTCGGAGTCGATGTGCAGGTGCACGCCTGTGGCCCTGCGCACCGGATCTGTATTGCCGCCATACGAAACACTCATTTCTATGAAATGGCCCTTATCGGACCGGGTATGCCGAACCTGGTTCCGCCGGTGTATGCCTGCGGCTACAGTGACCAGCTGGATGCAATCGACGAGAACGGCACCGTCCCGGTTCCAAATGGACCTGGACTAGGCGTCACCTACGACTGGGATTTCGTGTTCAAGCACAAGATTGCGTATCACCGGTTCAAGATGTAAGTAAGATCTTTATCGCTTGAAATAAGCGATCAAATCCGGTCGCTCCTGGCTTTCGGTACATAGAAGTCCATCTTGGCATCCGGTACTACCATATCCGGACCGCTTAGCCACTTCTCCAGCGTCGCATCCGATCCATGTCATCCCTGAGCTTCTTCAATCCGTCGGAGTAGTCAAACCCCGGCACACTCCCAGCCTTTCGGCCATACACTCCGCCCAGCCTCGGCCCCTCCCGGTCCGTGTCCAGCGCATGGCAGCCCGTGCAGCGTTTCCCAAATACCTCCTTGCCGTGCACAGCATCGCCAACCCCAGCTCAAAGTGGCCTCACTTCCACCTGCATTCTTGCCCAACATCGAAAGCGTGTGCACATCAGCCTGGGATAGGTTCGCTCCCCAGTGCAGTACCAGATACTGCAGTGGAGGCATCTCCCCACTCTTTGCCTCGTGGCTAATTTTCGCTAGCAGCACCTCCTGATTCTCTATCGGCATCTGCTCCCATCGCGACAAGTCCATATGCTTGCGCGCCTCGACGATATCCCGTTCCATCAGCCATGACCCCGGAGCAACCCGCGCATACACCGGCCACCGCGTCTCGCTCGAGTGGCAGTCCGCGCATTTCGCCACCAACACCGCTTTCGCATCCGCCGGCATGTTGGCGCCCTGGAGCAACGTGCCGAGCCCTTTTGCAGGCTCGACACGCGGATTCCCAAACGGATGCACATACCCCAGCCCCGTCACTGAGGCTACGGTCACTGCCACGGTCAGGACTGCGACCGCCCACGGGCGTTTCAAGCCGTCTCCGCCAGCGAGGAGTCGACTACAGCCAGATGATTATGCCCGCGAACGACCTTGACCTTCGGTCACTCCCAGCACGCTCTGCAGTTTGCCCGCCGGAACCGCCATCGGCCCCGGCCCCGGCGCAGCTCCCGGCGCAGGCTGGGGAAACGCCGTCGCCATCGCGGTGTGAAATGCCACATTGCCTTCGACCTTCTGCACGACCTGATGAATGTGGCCGTTCAACACCGTGACCGACCCAAAGGGCTTCAGCATCGCCAGCGCCTGGTCGCTCATCCTTCGTGCCCCAGCCCCACTTCTCATAGACCATCCACAGGGGAATATGCGCGAACACCACAATCGGCGTCGAAGCAGCTCATGCCCGCCAGATCAGTCTTCAGCCATGCCAGTTGATCCGCGCCCAATTGCCCATTGCGTCCACCTGCACGCAATTGTTCAGGCCCACAAAGTGAACCCCCTTGTGGTCATGGCTGTACCAGCCATTCCCCTGACGTTCCTTTGCCGATACCGCTGCTTGTACTGGGCGCCATCGTCGAGGGAAAATCGTGCTCTCCCGGAACATAGAACACCTCTCCTGCCTTGGCACCCTTGATCACTTGCGCGGCCGTATCGAACTCCCCTGGCTTTGAGTTCTGGGTGATGTCGCCGGTGTGAATCATGAATTCCGGTGCCTTCATTCCCGCGGGTACCGCATTGATCTTGTCGATCGCCTTCTGCCAGCGTCCCGGTCACATTCTGGTTCGCGCCCTTGTTGAAGCCGATATGGCTGTCGCTGATCTGCACGAAGGAGAAGTCCTCTACCTTCTCAGCGTCTTCCGCCGTGCAGCTGCCATTCTCGTCTGCGCCAGCAGCTTTGAAGTCGGCACGCCCGCAACCATCGACCATATCATCCCTGTCCCAGCCCATGCCATGCACTGCAGAAAATTGCGCCGGTCGATGCCATCTCCCGCGGTTTGCGCATCGCTTCGCTCTCCCGCACTACCTCATCTTCATTATTCCGATTCATATCGATCTCCATTTCAGTTTTGATTACCTGCACATCTCTAAACTGGCTCAGCTCTGCTTTATTCCCACGTAGCCCGCAAATGATTCATGGAATAATCTGCCTGCAATTCGGTTTAAGGTGTGATGTTCAACAGCCTAATGCGTGCCGGCGTCTTTGCCGTGGCGATGCTACCCCGCACCTCAGACACACCGAGGCACTCCGCACCATGCCGTCTGCCGTCGCCCACAGCGCCGCCTTTGAACAGCTCGCGCTTCCACTCTTCGCCCCCACTCTACAACCACGCTTTCTGGCTAACCCGCAATCACGCGGAAGCTGAAGATCTGGTACAAGAGACCTTCTCCAAAGCCCTCCGCGCCTTCGAGTCCTTTCAACCCAACACCAACTTCAAGGCCTGGATCTTCCGCATCCTCCGCAATACTTTCCTTACCTCACGCACCGGCATCGCCACTTCCCGAACCGTTTTCCTCGAAGACCATCCCGACGTGCTCGACACCACCGCACCGAGCCCCACTCCGGAGGACAACCTCATCCGTCTCGACAACCAGGCCGCCCTCCACGCAGCTCTGGAACAGCTTCAGCCACCACTCCGCGAAGCCCTCCTTCTCTGCGACGTAGAAGAGATTAAGTACAAAGACATCGCCCTCATCCTCGATGTCCCCATCGGAACCGTCATGTCGCGCATCTCTCGCGCCCGCCGCACCCTGCGTCAACTCTTGCAGCCGCAGTTCGGAGAATCCCTATGAACCAAATACTCAAACCACTCAATCAACCGAACATCTCAATCCGGAGACGCTCAACGCCTTCATCGACGGCGAACTCCAAACCAGCGAGCAACAGGGAATCGAGCAACATCTAGCCGGCTGCCACGCCTGCACCTTACGTGTGCTCTCCGCCACGCAGCTCAAAGCCGCAACCGCCCGCGCCGGTCATCGCTTCGCACCACCGCCCGACGCCCTCGCCCGCCTCACGGCCCAGCTCCATTCGCAGCAAACGCAGACGAAGCAACAGCCACAGCCGCAGATAAAACAACCAGCGCGCATTTACTCCATTCGTCCCATAGCGTGGACAGCCCTTGCCGCGGCCCTCGTGCTGGCCATCTCACTCCTCGGCTGGCGCGTGGTCCACCAAAGCAACACCCTCGCCGCGGAACTCCTCGACCAACACCTCGCTACCCTTTCCAGCGCAGCGATCCCACAGGTCATCTCGACCGACCGCCACACTGTTAAGCCCTGGTTCCAGGGCCGTCTCCCCTTCAGCTTCAACCTCCCTGACACCGCCGCCCTCCCGCCCGACGCGACCCTCAAGGGCGCAGACCTAGCCTGCCTCAACGGACAGCCGGCGGCATTGCTCCTCTTTACCATCCACAAACACCAGGTATCGGTCTTCGTGATCCAACGCACCGGGATCTCCGACAACCCAGCCTTCAGCCGTATGGCGAACAACCGCGCCGGCTTCTCGATCCACTACGCCGCGACGCGCGACCTGCGCTTCATTGCCGTGAGCGACGTCAACCCAGCCGATCTGGATCTCCTGGTATCGGCAGTGGTGAAGGCACAATCGCCGGCTTTGAATTTTCGCGGAGGGTGTATTCTGGTGGCACCTAATAAGGTGCGCAATATGGGGATCACCAATGCTGGACATCACAAAGGATATTCAATCGCTCACGACCTTTCGCCGCCGCTCGGGCGATTTCATGAAGCAGCTCAAGAAGAGCAAGCGTCCGGTGGTGCTAACGGTTAAAGGGAAGGCAGCGGCCATTGTGCAGGATGCCGAGGCCTATCAGCGCCTGCTCGACATCGCCGCTCGCGCCGATGCACAGGAAGGAATTCGCCAGGGCCTGGACGATGTTGCCCATGGCCGAACCCGCCCCGTGCGTAAAGCATTCGACGAGATTCGCCGCAAACATGACATACCGCGTTGAGCTGACCGATCGCGCAGTTCGCGATCTGGACGCGCTCTACCAGGAAAAGAACGTGGCCCGGGTCCGAGGCTGCTGCCAGCTGGTATAACCGGCTCGAAGAGGCGGTCTTCTCCCTTACAAGGCATCCTCACCGCTGTCCCAAGGCTCCCGAAGCTGGAAATTCGAAACGGGATCTCCGGCACTTGTTCTATGGGAACAAACCGCATGTCTATCGCGCCATTTACGAGATCGACGAGCGGCGCCAGACAATATGGATTCTCACCATCCGGCATGGCGCGAGGAGGGATGTCCGGAAGACCGGTCGTTCCTAAATAGCGGGTCGCAGCTAATGCAAGGGCGCCGCGTAAATGCGCGCGGCATTGTCATGAAGGAAACCGTGCGCAAATTGCAGGGCTTGCTGCTCGGTGACCTCGCCATCGAGGATCATTCCGGATAGGGCGGCGGCGAGCGCCGTGCGCGCAGACTCAACGGCCAGCCAATCGCTCTCCTCCGCCCCGATCGCTTCATTGAACGGGAATGCATCCGACCCAAAGACTACCTTGTCAGGATAGAGCAGCAGCCAATGACGCAGCACCACAGCCAGATCCTTCGGATACAGATAGACACCCATCAACGAGGAGTCGAGATAGACATTCTGCCGCGCCGTAAGCCAGATGGCCTGCTCCTGAAACGGATATCCGCCGTGCAGCAGCACGAAGTTCACGTTGCTGTAGCGGGGGTCACGCAGCACGTTCTCGAGATTGAGAACGTTCCCACCGGTTACGCTGAAAAAGTCGCCAGTGCCCACGGCCGTGTGGATTTGCACAGCAAGATGCAGGCGCCCCGCCTCCCGCAGCAGGTAGCGAAACATGAAATCTTCGAACACAGCGTGCTCTGCCGCGGACGGCTTGCCCCCCGAGTTATACCGATCGTAGATCCTCGCTGCGTCGGCCTCCGGCGGATCATCGAAATGCAGGCTGCGGAAGTAGGCAATCTCAAACTTGATGGAAACCCCGCCTTGACTGCGATTCCGCTCCAGAATCCTGGTCACGAAGGCCAGGTATTCGGGGAAGGTCTTGGGCAACGCACGCAACCCGGCCTGCTCCAGTTCGCGCTTCAGTTTCTTCTCCTGCAAAGGAACGTAAACACTCAGATCCACATTGCGCGCGGTCAACTCGCTGTTGTCCAGGGGAAAGAGAAAGGAGTCGACGAAGAAGACCCAGCGGAATCGTTTGGGGTCGAGGTAGTCGCCCATGGCGACGCGGTTGGCCATCATGGTCTCGACGTTGAGCTTGTCCAGGATGCGATCGAAGTATTGATATCCCGGATAGGTCTGGCGCATCTCTGCCTTTTTTGCAATCAGCCACTTGAGGTGTTCCGGGCTGTTGTCGGAGTAAGGATAGTCAAAGAGGTCTTTTGACGCAGCGATGAGTTCCGAATTTTCCAGGCGCAGGCGGAATGGCGCGTGCCCAGGCGGCGAAGCCATCGCGTCGACGTCGCTGTCGTCGGCGAAACCAGGATGGCCGTGGTCGTCGAAAATAGCGATCTGGCGAATCTGTCGCAGCATACGGTCGTATGTCTGCTGATAACCCGGCGCCATATTCGGGCTCGCTTGCCCGCGCAACAGGCAGGAACCCGCGATCAGAATTGCGATAGCTAAACTCAGCCGAAAAGGACGCATCACCAACTCTCCAAGACCGCGGTTTCCGGAACTGCTGTCACCGGAATGGCTAACGCGTTGACAAAGTGCGGGAGAAACTCAACGGCCTCTGCCACGGCCGACAACTCACGGAGGGTCACGGCGACATTTTAGCCGTTCACTCATCTATGCTACCCGCTCCCTCTCGACGCCTTTTCGTGTCAGCAAGTAGGCTCCGCGCCCTCCGCGACGGGAAGGCAAGACCACCACTTAAGGCGAAATAACAGCCGCTTGATCTTCTCCTTTTATTCCCCTATAGTGGTGGCTATGCGCGCTCTGCCCTTCCCCAAGTGCTGCGTGGTTTGCTGCAAGAAGTGCGGCCACGACGTGTTAGCCGGAACGGACGGCTTCCCTGCCAGCTCCATATTGTGGTGTGTTCGCTGTGCGGAGAGAAGCGGAGATATCTGCCTTCAGAAGTCATCCATGGCAGGCCGCATTTCCTGGTCAGAGAAAGCGAGCTGCGGCCGGTCCAGACGCCAAGCGAGGGCCCGTTTCCGCCCACCTCGGCTCGCTCCGCGGTGAAAGAGCGGCCGGCAGTGGCCGGGGCCGCTGATGCTACTTCGGCAAAGGCGCCAGTTTGATGGTTCTGCCTTCGCGCGCAGACTGCCTGGCCGCATCCAGAATCTGCATCACCACCACGTTGGTATCGAGCGAAGTAAGGTCGCCGTCTGGCTTCAGGCTTCCGTTGAGCACCGCGGCAAGGTAGTGGAGTGATCCGTCGTTGGGCGGCGTCAGCGGCGGAGCGGTTGTTTCGCTCTCCTGAGCCTGACCCTTTGTCCGCATGCGTAGCTTGTCCGGCCCAACCGTGATGGCGTATCCGGTCGCACCGTACACTTCCATATCCTTGCGGCTAAACGGCCAGTTCCAGGAAGCCATCAGCACCGCCTGGGCTTTGGGATAGCGCAGGATGATCGGTGGCTTCATCCGCCACCCGGGGATAGATCTGGGGCTTGTCCGTCTGGGTAACAGCGGTTACGCTCAGCGGAGACTCGCCGTGCATCAGCCACGTGACCAGGTCCGCGCCATAGCAGCCAAAATCGTACAAAGCTCCATCGCCATTCTGCTCCGGATCCTCGAGCCACTTGAGAAACTCCGGCTGCACGCCGATCTCCTTGGGTCCCTCGTGGCCGTCGTGCACCACGATTCTGCGCAGATCGCCCAAGCGCGCCCTTGGCCGCTTCGTCATAGGCGGCACGGTTGCTGGCATACCAGGTGGTCTCGTAGTTCACCAGCACCTGGATGTGGTGTTCCCTGGCCGCGCGGCGAATGGCCAGAGCATCTTCAAGCGACATGGTCAACGGCTTTTCCACCATGACGCTAAGCCCGCGCTGGGCCGCCGCTTCGATCACCTGCACGGTGCTTACCCACGGAGGTGTAGACCAGCAGGGCCTGCGGATGACGGGCTGCAATCATCGCATCCAGTTGCGTATAGAAAAGGCTGGAGTCGAGATGAAACTGCTGTGCGTAGCGGTGGGAGAGCGCGGTGTCCGCATCCACGATGCCCACCAGTTGCACATCATGCTGATTGGGGAACTGCTTCAGGAACCCGGCGACATGCCCGTGCTCCAGGCCGACGATGGCAACTCGAATCGGTTGTTCCTGGCGCAAGACGTGCGGCCCAGCTCAGACCCGCGACAGCAAAGAGCAGCAACAACCGAACAGCGCAAGCCGCATTTCTCCTCCATGAACCCTCCTAATCTACGTCTGCGCGGGCGCCTTGCCGGAGCGGCGTACCCAGACACCGTTTTGCTTTTCGAGATAAACCCACTCGGCCTGCGAACACAGGTTGCCGCACCAATCGAGGATGTAGACCAGCGCTGCCGTTTGCGCAATATTGAAATAGACCTCGCTGAAATAGGTGATGCCCAGGTAGCCGCCGTACGCAGACTGCATCGTCCGAAGTGGCGTCCATGGACGGTGCGCGATGCCCGGAACTGCGCGGCATCCGCCGGCGGCAGCAGCACGTAAGGGCGGGCCAGGCTGGAAACGGCGCGTCAGCACAAGGCGTTCCTTTTTGCGCTGGTTGTAGTCGCTCACCGCCTCCTGAAAGTCCGCGCGGATTGTCCGATGGCGGTTGGAGGAGTAGCCTCCGGCGCCAGTTTGGGGTTCGATGTCATCCTCATTCACCGTGGTGTCGCTGATGGCCCACGGCTGGTTCTGGCCTGAATCCATATCCGTAAATACCTGGCCGGGCATCAGCAGCGAATAGATCAGGTACGTATCCGGAAGGCGATCCGGTGGGCTGGCGGCGGGCGGTTGGCTTGGCTTGCGCGAGCGCGAGGGACGCCGACGCGGCTACCGCCAGGCACAGCATACTCAGGCGCATTGCGAAACAGCTTGGATCGCCATACACAACTCCTGTCGTGCTTCCTATATATGATGACAGACGCGGGCTACCGGAGACTTGGCGCAGCGGATAGGACGGTAGATAATCTGTGGACAATAACGATACAGCCGACCGGTGACCTGCAATTGACGAAGCCAACCCGCGCCAAGGCCAACAAGCTGGGAGAAGTAGAGCGCGTCTACCGCATCCTGCGGGATTGGCTGATCACGCGCCAAGCTTCCGCCGGGCGAGTTCCTCTCCGAAGCGGATCTGGCCGAGCGCTGCGGAACCAGCCGAACCCCGGTGCGCGAAGCCTGCACCCGCCTGATGCAGGACCATTGGCTGACCCGGATTCGCAGGAAAGGCTTCATGGTTACGCCCATTTCGGTGCGCGACATCGTGGACCTGTACGACTACCGCAAGCTGCTGGAATGCTATCGCGGCGGAAAAGCTGGCGCAAACCGCGAGTCACGAACAGATAAGGGAGCTGGCTGCGATTGTCGCGCCGGAGAAAGACCCCGCAGCCAGCCTGGAACAGATTCTGCTCGCCAACCAGATCTTTCATCGCCGGTTGTGTGAGCTGGCCGGGAATCAGAGGGTGATGGGTCAACTCAACCTGACGCTCGGCTACGTGGCGCGCCTGGATACCCTCTGTACCCAGACCGTCCCCGGCTGGATCGGTCACGCCGAAATTCTGCGGGCATCGAGAGGCGGGAGCCGGCTGAGGCTCGTCAGGCGATGCAGGTGCACGTGGATGCTTCACGAGACAAGATGGTGAAACTCTTCAGCGCCTAGCATTACGCTGCTGCAGAGCGGTGATACAGTGCGAGGAAAAGTATCACCACCGGGGCGACGATCTCCACCAAAAGAAAGATGCCCGAGTTATTCGCGGCGTGATTATTGTTGAGCTCCATCTGCCGGATGTGCCCTACCGCGTCGCCGAGCAACCACACAGCATTGGCAATCGCTGTTGCTAACCAGAAATTTCCACGCAGCCAAAGACATAGGATTCCCAGCACGCCGACCGTCAGATCGGCCATGCCAACTTCGTATTCGTACGGGCTCGGAGACCACCCGATGGAAGCTGATGTTTGCAGCGGACGAAATACGTGCGCATAGGCCGTCAGCAGTCCCATCAACCCTACGTAGACGAATAGCAAATAGAGCAAATATGTTCTGGCGATAGCCGCCCGGCTACTCCGGCTGCTGGCTGAAAAGCCCAGGTGGATCGATGCGGCCACCACGGCAACGACGACAAAGACCAATTGGAACATTCGGCAATCCCCTTAGATCGATTTCTGTCACATGAATCTATTTTGGAATCTCCGTCCGCATTCCCATTAAATGGCAACCTGATCGGCCCCCTTCAAGTGCAACGTTTTTCGTACTTCCTCCGGTGTCGCAATCTCGAAGGAAAGTTCTTCGAGTATCCGGCGGATCTTTCTCACCTGTTCGGCACTAGACTTGGCCAGTCTGCCTTTGGCGAGATAAAGGCTGTCTTCCAGACCCACGCGAACGTTTCCGCCGATGAGGGCTGCCAGGGTCCCCAGCCGCATCTGGTGACGCCCGGCGCCGATAACCGACCAATGGTAGTTCTCCCGGCCGAACAGACGGTCCGCAGTTGCCCGGACGTAGCTGAGCAGCTCGACATCCGTTCCCATCCCTCCAAGAATGCCGAAAACGGTCTGCAAGAAGAGGGGAGGTTCGACTAACTTCTCATCGAGAAGATAGGCCAGGTTATAAAGATGCCCCAGATCGTAACACTCATACTCGAACCTGGTGCCACAGCCCTCTCCTAGCTCCTTCACGACTCGCTTCATATCCACAAAAGTGTTGCGGAAGACACTACTCTCGGTCTCTGCCAGGTATGGTTCTTCCCAGTCAAATTTCCATCCACTGTATCGGCGTGCCAGGCGATGGATGGAGAAATTCATCGAGCCCATGTTGAACGAGGCCAGTTCAGGCTTGAACCGCAGCGCCGGCGCCAGCCGCTGATCCAGGTTCATGCCAAAACTGCCGCCGGTGGTGATGTTAATGACCGCGTTGGCCGCCGCTTTAATCGCGGGCAGAAACTGCATGTAGAGGGCTGGGTCGCCATTGGGCCGGCCCGTCTTGGGATCGCGCGCATGAAAGTGCAGAATGCTCGCGCCCGCTTCCGCTGCTTCGATCGCCTGGCGCGCAATATCTTCGGGCGCGAAGGGCAGGTACGGAGACATAGTTGGTGTATGAATCGCCCCGGTGATGGCGCAGCTGATAATTACCTTGTTATCCATGAACCGCTCTTGCTCCTCGATTGAGTATCCGTATCCCGCACGGAGGGGCGCCCCGATGCATTTGTTCTTGCTGCGCGAGTTTGACCTGTTAAGGCGCAATTATATCTGGCCGATGGAAAACATCAGGCCAAGGTCTTGCATGCCTTGCTACAGACCGAGGGTCCCCCCATCTGACACGGTTTTTGTGTCAGATGGGGGATTTCACAACAGCCATGGGACACCCGGCTTAGCGCTACCGGTAGAAGGGCGCCGCTTATAACCTTTTGTTATCGACGCTGGCCAGAGTTGTATCGGCCGCTGCGCGGCTCCATCCAATGCGCAGGTCTTTCACTCCGTGCAATGCGAAGGCGCCCTGCGGTGGGGCTGTGATGGCAAAGAAATCCGCTCGCTCCACCTCCGTGAGATAGAAGGCGGGGCGCGCATCGGGAGCGGCACTCGCCACCTCGACATGGCTCATCTCGACATTGCGGACGTGGCGCAGGAAAAAACCGTAGGCCGGCGTAGTGCCGAACATCCCTGGATCCGGATACTTGGCTTCAAACTCAGGCGGCGCATTGGCGGCGGCGTCAGCCGAGCCGCCACCCGCGGTCTCTACATAGATATTTGAGAGTTTAACGTCTTCGATCGAGTAGCCTGGGATGCCGCTGAGAATGGAACTGATATTCATCGGAGCGTTATAGCAATCGAGGTTGCTGATCAGGATGCGCTTGAGCGTACCCACCCTGGTGCTTTCTTTGGGACCACGCAACCTTGAACCGAGTCGCATAAAGACCGGTCCCGAAACCAGATCGCGCATCGTCGTGTTGGTGATTGTGATGTCCTCCAGAAGCGCCCCATCTTCCGATTCCAGGGCATACCCCCGACACCCTTCGAAGACGCAGTTGGCAATGGTGATGTTGATGAAGCCGCCATTCGATTCTGTGCCGCATTTAATGCGCCCGGTGCGCGGGACGGTATTATCCGGCGCGAACTTTTTGAATGTTCCATCCAGCAACGAGCCCAGCTCATAATAGCCCGTCACCAGGCAATTGGAGATGGTCACGTTTCTCGTCGGCCGCGCATAGCCGAGGGCAAAACTTGATTTCGGACAGATGCCGTCATCCCACGGCGAGTTTACCGTGCAGTTGGAGACGCGCACGTTCTGGCAGCAATCGATATCGATTCCGTCGCGATCCGTGTCGATCTTGAGGTTATCGATGGTGGTATTGTCGACGCCGGTAAGCAGCAAGCCAAAGTGCCCAGCCTTCAGAATCGAGAAATCGCGAAATAAGACATTGCGGCAGTTCTTGAGCGCGATCGCCTTGTTGCCGACCCCCGGCTGCTCAGCAATAAAAGGTGCATTCTCTCGACTGCGGCCATGAGAAAGACCTTTGCCCCAGATAAGGCCAGATCCGGTAATGCTGAAGTCTTGTATGTTCTCGCCCCAGAGCAGCGAGTTATGCCAGTGGTTATGACCGTAGTCCTGGTATGCATCCCACGCCGTATTCGGCTCGGCCGCGTCGTATGCGCCCCCGCGATAGCCTGTCTGCTCGCCGGGCCGTGGCGAGTCGGCCGCCATGATCGTGCTTCCCTGCTGCAGATGCAGGTGTACCTGGCTCTTCAGGTGAATCGAGAAGCAGAGATAGGTCCCCGGAGGAAAGACAACCATTCCGCCACCCGCTGCCGATGCTGCCTCGATCGCGTGGTTCACCGCATCCGTATCCAGTGTCTTGCCGTCGCCCGTCGCGCCGTACTTGCGAACATCGTATAAGCCCTGGGAGGCGCCCGCAGCCTCCTGAGACCAGGCGGCAGTAGGCAGCGCAGGAATCGCGGCAGCTGCTAGACCGGCGCTGCCAAAGCGAAGAAAATCACGACGCATCAAGCTGAGGTTCTTCATGAGGAGAGCTCCCTCGCAGGAGAGATTGTACCGCTCTCGAGCATTTTCACTTCTACTCTGTAAAGGCAAGTGTCGCGAAGTGCGGCTTTTCCTGGGGAAAAGCCGCGCCGGGATTGGTCACTCTGTATACACCAGAAGTGAAAATGCTCGAGCGTACGCCAGGCATTGGCCGCGATTGAGAAGACGGGGCCATCGCCGCCTGGAGTGCCTGCTCGGTGTGCGGCGTCATCACCGCGTATCCGGCCGCGCTCGGGATGAACGCCATCCACGGTCAGCGCTGGAATATAGTTCTCTCCGTTTGCGGCGACGAGCAGGGAGTGATAATCGACGATCTGAATGCCTTGCGTCCGCGGCAAATTGCGTGAGCCATTGGTTGAGTTGATCGATGCGCTGGAATCTTTGCGGGCTGGGATCGGCCTTTTCCGGCAGAGCTCCCGGTCCCCATGGCGGAATGGTTCCAATCACCACGGCGATGTGATGCTTCTTTCGCCTTTTCCACCATGGCTCTCGATGTTGTTCGAAGTGTCGGAAAGCTGCCATCCGGGATAGACGTCGTTGGTGCCGGCCAGGATATGCACCGCCTGGGGCTCGCAGATCGACGACATAGGCGTCGAAACGCGCGGCGATCTGGCTCGATGTCAGTGCCAACGACGCCCACGTTGAGCCAGTTGTTTTGCGTGAAAGTCGCCTGCTGCCCCGCCCAGCTTGCGTACCAGTTGGAGGTGATCGAGTCGCCGATGAAGACGACCGTGGGCTGGATGCGAAAGCTCGCTCCGCACCCTGAGGTGCACAGGAGAACCAGAAGCGCCAAAACGCCTTTCAAGCCTGCGGATAGGCCGTGCCATGATTTTTTCCGGGACGTTGCTCCACTTCCTGATGAATATCGACGCTGTCTCAGGGCGTGATCGACCTGCCGGCCGCTGATGGAGAACTGGCCTTCGACTCCGGCGCCCTGGCCGGGCTGCCCTCCGCCCAGGAAGATAGTGTAGCTGCCCGCCTGCATGGCCCGTATCCCCGTCCTGATCCACCTCGCTTAGACTGCGCGGGATCGAGCGTAAAGAGCACGTGCCTGGTCTCTCCGGGTTGCAGCGTGACCCGGTCAAAGGAACGCAGCGACCGCAGCGGCGCGCCGCCCGCTTGCGGTCCGCGAAGATAGAGCTCGACCACCTCATCTCCCGGCCGCTTCCCGGTGTTGGTCACGTCGGCTTCGACGGTCAGCGGATCCCCTGCCTTGAGCTTCGCCGGGGACAACTTGAGATGGCTGTAGGCGAAGGTGGTGTAGCTGAGGCCATAGCCGAAACCATAAAGCGGCTGGCCGGCAAAATAGCGATAGGTGCGGCCGGCCATGGAATAGTCTTCGAAGGGCGGAAGCTGATCGAGCGACTCATAGAAGGTTACAGGCAGGCGGCCGGCCGGATCGTTGTCGCCGGCGAGCGTTTCGGCGATGGCGGCGCCTCCCTCTTCGCCCGGGATACCAGGCTTCCAGAATCGCAGCGGCATGCTCTTTCGCCCACGGCACGGCCAGTGCGCTGCCGTTCATCAGCACCACCACCAGCGGCTTGCCCGTTGCGGCCACGGCCTGCAGCAGTTCTTCCTGCAGCTGGGGCAAATTGATTTTGGTGCGGTCGCCGCCGCTGGAAGCCCTCCAGGTGCACCGGCATCTCTTCCCCTTCCAGGCTCGGCGACAGGCCCACGAAGGCCACGACCACGTCGGCCTGACGGGCGATCTGCACCGCCTGATCGCGCATCGGGCCCGCCTCGGGCTGCCACACAAGATGCACTCCGGCGCCAAACATGGGAGCGTTGTGGGCATACTCCAGGCGGATGGCGTGCGGCGCGGAATCGTCGAAATGCATGGTGAAGGAAGTCGTGGCCGGTGGACTGCTTGACATCGCGGCCAGCCTCCAACACCTGCTTGTCATCCAGGTAGAGCCGGAAGTTATCCACCCCGTCGCAAGGGGAGCAATGTTCCGGGCGATATTTGAAAGACGTAGATGCCCGCGCCCGGAACCGCGATGGAGCCGCTCCAGCGCACGCTGAAGGCGGCTGGCGGGTATGGCTTCGGCCGGCGAGGTGGCGTCCCAGTCGAAATCCACCTGCTTGTCGACCCGGGTCAGCACCGGTTGGCCTTGCCACTCGGCGTTGTTGAAGTACTCGCCCTTCAGGCCAATCTCGCTGCCGGCTGCGCAAAACGGTGCGCGGCACCGTCACGGGAAACCCTGCGACATACGATGAGCCCTGGGCATAAAGCACTTTGCTGTCGGCGCCAAAGCGGTTCTCGATGCCATCGAGCGGCAATACCGGGTGCGACGGCTGGCCGTTGTAATTGCCTTCGAGCGACTCCAGCGCCGTGGCATTGGGACCGATCACCGCGATGGTCTTTCCTTTCGCGTTGCAGCGGCAATATGCCGTCCGTCGTTCTTGAGCAACACGATCGATTCCTGCGCCACCCGGCGAGCCAGCATGCCGGTGGGCCTGCGAATCGACTTCGCTATGGGGAATGCGCGTATAGGGAACATCCTGCGGCGGATCGAACATCCCCAGGCGGAAGCGCGCGGTGAACAGCCGCTTCACCGCGGCGTCGATCTCGCTCTCGGTGACCAGCTTGTCCTTGAGTGCCTGGTTGAGCGCCGCAAACTCCGGACCGCAACTGGTGTCAGTGCCCGCGCGCAGGGCGAGCACTGCGGCATGCTCCTCGTCCGGGGCAAACTTGTGCCCCTTCCATATATCTGTCACCGCCCAGCAGTCGGAGGTGACAAAGCCGCCAAATTTCCACTCGCTCGCGCAGCGTCTTTTTGAGCAGCATATCGTTGGCGCACGCCGGCGCTCCATCGATCGCGTTATAAGCGCACATGGTAGAAGCCGCTTTGCCTTCTACGATGGTGGTGTGGAAGGCGGGAAGGTAGGTCGCCTGCAGATCCTGGGGCGAGACGTTCACGTTGAACTCGTGACGCAACTGCTCCGGCCCGCTGTGTACGGCAAAGTGCTTGGGCGTGGCCACCACTTTCAGATATTTGGGATCGTCGCCCTGCAGCCCGGTGACAAAGGCCAGGCCCATGCGCGAAGTCAGATAAGGATCCTCGCCGTAGGTCTCCTGCCCGCGGCCCCAGCGGGGATCGCGAAAAATATTGATATTCGGAGACCAGATGGTCAGGCCGAAGTAGATGCGGTGGTTGTCGTGGGCGATGGCGTCGGCAGTACTTGGCTCGCGCTTCGGTGGAGATGGTGTCTCCCACGGAATGCATCAGAGGGTATCCCAGGTGGCGGCGAGACCAATCGCCTGGGGAAAGACGGTGGCAATAGCCGGAGCGCGCCACGCCATGCAGCCCCTCGTTCCACCAGGTGTATTCGGGAATGCCCAACCGGGGAATGGCCGCCGCGGTCATGGTCATCTGGGAGACCTTCTCCTCCGGCGTCATGCGCCCGACCAGGTCGGCGACGCGCTGCTCAATCGGCAGCGACGGGTCCTGAAAGGGAAAATCCGCCCCGTGGGCTTGATTCCCTAACACTCCCAGTAGTACGCCGGCCAGTGCCCACGCCTTCGCCAATCTCCGCACCTTGAACCTCCCGAGGGAACGGGAGAATGGTACCAGCCAGTTGAGGCTGGCGGCCATTGCGCAGTAGGAAATCCGGGGTCCTTCGCGCTTTTTGCGAAGGGTGGGATACCGCGAATCTTCAATCGTTACGCAGGGCAAGGGACGCGTCGCGGGGGCGGCTGATGCACGCTATCTGCCGCTGACCAGGGGATCAGACAAGAAGATGCCGTGCTAGGATTTCGTGGTGTCAACGAGCCTTCTTCTTGATGCTGTTGACCAACGGCCGCGAGAGGTGACTGGAAATGAAGAGAAGAATTGTATTTCAATCTGCCCGCATCTTCGACGGCGAATCGGAAACGCTGCGAGCGAGTGGAAACGTTGTTGTGGAAGGCGGTCGTATCAGCGAGATTTCCGAGCGCCCGCCACGCGGCGATGACGAGGTCGTCGACTGCGGTGGCCGTGTCCTGATGCCAGGGCTGATCGATGCTCACGTTCATGTTTATGCGGCCGGGTTGAACATCGTCAGGGTGGTGCAATCGCCCATGTCCTACCTGGCGCACTTCGCGGCGCGGTTTCTGGCTGCGAGCCTCGATCGCGGCTTCACCACGCTTCGCGATGTTGGGGGCGCCGACATTGGCCTGGCATTGGCCATCAAGGATGGCCTGCTGGGTACGGTACCGAGGTTGTTTTACGGCGGCCGTTTTATCTCGCAAACCGGCGGCCATGGCGACTTCCGTCCTGGAGACCACTCGTTGGAAACGGGACATTACTGCGGCTGTTCGTATCATGCCGACCAGTTGGCGGTGATTGCCGACGGCGCGGACGCGGTGCGCAAAGCGGTGCGGGAAGAACTTCGGCGTGGGGCTTCGCACATCAAGATCATGGGGTCAGGAGGAGTCGCATCGCCCACCGATCCGATCGACCGCTGCCAGTACTCCGACGAGGAGATTCGCGCCGCTGTCGAGGAAGCGGATCGTGCCGGTTCGCTACGTTGCTGCTCACTGTCATCCGAAAGAAGCCGTCCGCCGGGCTGCGGCCCTGGGCGTGAGATCGATCGAGCATGCCACGCTGATCGATGAGCCGACTGCCGACTTTGTCGCCGAGAAAGGCGCATTCACGGTGCCCACCATGGCGATCATCGTGGGCCTGCTGGAAGAGGGCGAGAAGCTTGGACTTCCTGCGGCCAGCATGGAAAAGTTGAAACGGTTCGGCGATTCGGCGTTTTCGAACCTGGAAATCATGAAGCGGGCAGGGGTGAGGATGGGACTCGGTACCGATCTGCTGGGCAGTCTGCACGTGCGGCAAAGCACCGAGTTCACACTGCGCGCGCAGGTGCTGCCGGCCATCGATGTGCTTCGTTCGGCTTGCACCGTCAATGCGGAGTTATTGGGACAAACGGGAAAGCTTGGGTGCATTCGCGAAGGGGCCATCGCGGACATCCTGGTGGTCGATGGCAACCCTCTCGAAGACATCTCGGTCCTTGCGTCCGGTGGCGACCGCCTTTCGATCATCATGAAGGAAGGCCGTTTTCACAAACGTACGATCTGAGGCTTATTGAGCAACGGGGGCCGCACGTTAGCTGGAACCCAGCAGACCAGCCGCAGGCATCCTTAGCTATTCTGTTCGAAGAGCTTCCATTGGATGGATGCAAGAGGCTCTGCGCGCCGGCAGCAGCGCCGCTCCCAAAGCTACGAGGAGCGTGACGGCCACGGCCACGCCAAAGCTGGCGGGATCGAGGTCGCTGACATGGTAGAGCTGCGAGCGCAGCAGATGGGAGACGGTCTGCGAAATGGATCCCGACAACCCGCACCGAGATTACCAGACCCCGGAAGCAATTGGACACCAGACGTGCCGGAGCTTGCTGGCGCTCACCATGAAGTTGGGGAACTCATGCAGCAACCCAACCAGTTCGCTCATTGAAGAAGTTAGTTTGATTAGCTACGCCCGAACTCGGGGCGTTGTCCGCATTAGTTGACCGCGCTCCAGTCTCCGCGAATCCGATTAAGACGCGACTCCCTGGACTACGTAGTCGCTTCCTGGCTGGTCTTCTCGATCACTGCCTCCGGGTGTTGCGCATAATCAGTCCAGGAGCCGTCATACAGGCTGACGTGCTTCGCGCCGGCGATCTCGAGGCCGAGCGCGATGACAGCAGCGGTAACGCCGGAACCGCAGGTGGTCGTGATCGGTTGTTTGATGTCTATACCTTTGGCTGCGAAGATTTCGCGGAGCTTTTCTGCGGCCTTCAGACGGCCCTCTTCGACCAGTTCGGTGAATGGGACGCTGGTAGCCCCGGGCATATGGCCAGAGCTTATGCTGGGCCGCGGCTCCGGCACTATGCCAATGAAACGGCCGGCAGAGCGGGCGTCCAGGATCTGCGCGTGCTCGGCAATCATCTGCTGAACCTGGGTGAAGCCTTTCACGGCATCGTGGTCGAGTTCGGCGTGGAAGCTGACCGGTGCGCGATGAACCTGGCCGGATTCTATTGGAAGGCCGGCTTCGGTCCAGGCGCGGAGGCCGCCGTCGAGGACGTAGACATGCTGCGCGCCGAAAGTGCGCAGCATCCACCAGGCTCGAGGCGCGGAGAAGACGCCTTCCTGCTCGTAGATGACGATGGTCATCGATCGCCGATTCCCAGGCCGACATGCTGCGGGCGAAGGCCTCAGGGGTGGGCAACATGTGGGGGAACGGTGTGAAGCGATCGGAGATCTCGTCGATATCGAAGAAGATTGCGCCGGAAATGTGTCTGTCGAGGTAACGGGAACGGGTGTCGACCGGTGGAGTGACCCCGACAGGAGGAAGCGTTGCGTCGAGACTAACTGGCGCGGGATCGTGCAGACGGCCGGCCAGCCAGGAGGGTGCGACGAGAGGATTCATGCAACGAGCATAGTCTTTGCCAGGGTTTTCGCCGCCGCGAGACATCGGTGCGGTGCCTCGGCCCAAGCTGCTCCGGCTCGGACAAGGCCCACGAATGGAATTTCCCGCTTTCGTTCCGAATGATCTAACGCTTGGATCCATCTCGCCGGCATGGTGATGCCGTCGATCGTGTTCGTTGTGGTGAAAGTCAGCAGGGGGACGCTCCTTACCGGTTCACCCTGCCGCGGGGTGCGGCGTCGGGCCTTCTTAGCCGTGATCCGGACGAAGACGGTCGTCGACATGGCCATGAAAGTTGGCGGGGCGATGAACCATGGACCGGCGCCGATGAAACCTCGGCCGGGTAACGACTCAGGGCCATAATATCTCATACGGCGCGCATCCATAAGGAGTGGGGGCTCATAGAGCCGTAAGGGCAGTTCGGAGCAACTCCGATATTGACGTTGACCTGATGCAGCTCTTGCCGGCTTGGAGATGTTGGAATCAAAAACAAACGAGCTGCGGCAGTGAGTGGCAAGGGAACTAAAACCGTACATAATTCGACCTCATCTCCTGGAGGCGGAACGATACCGTGCGAGTTGCGCGGACGCGGCAGTTTTCAGGTAGAGATGCGATCTGGAGACAGCATTTGTGTCAACTTCTTCGCAAACTTCTCGAGGCCGGCTGAACGCCGGATAGGCCGGCAGCGTCTACACAACGCGCTCCCCCTGGGCAAACACCATCGCCGGCCGCTGAGTGCCCAGGAAATACGGAATTTCCCGTAGTCGCTTGCCTCATGAACCACAAAGTCGGCCGACTTGCCAGGCTCGAGCGAGCCCACCTGGCCGCCGAGGTTGAGGCTCCACGCGGCGTTGATGGTCGCGGCGGTGAGGGTCTCCGCCGGCGTCATCTTCATCTGCGTGCAGGCCAGCGACAGCACCACGGGCATGGATGCGATAGGCGAAGAGCCGGGATTGAAATCCGTTGCCAACACCACGGCAAGCCCGGCATCGATCATGGCGCGCGCGGGCGGGTAATGCCTGGAGCCAATCGAATACACGGAACCGGGCAACAGAACCGGCTGCACATTCGCCGCGGCAAGAGCGGCGATCGAGGCGGCATCTGTATGCTCCAGATGATCGGCGGTCGCAGCGCCCAGGCCCGCCGCCAGCATAGCGCCGCCGGAGCAGCTGAACTGGTCGGCATGGATGCGCAGGCCAAATCCCAAGCGCCGCGCGGCTTCGAGAATGCGCCCGGCGGACTGCTGATCGAAGATGTGCGGCTCGCAGAAGACATCGCAGAAGCTTGCCAGCTTGTGCACAGCCACCAGGGGAAGCATCTCCTCGATCACCAGCTCGACATAGGCGCCGGTGCGGCCAACGAACTCCTCCGGCACTTCGTGCGCGCCGAGAAAGGTCGGCACGCAGCGCAAGGGCGTGGTCTTCTCTGTTTGCTGCACCACGCGCAGGATCTTCATCTCCGCTTCGACGCTTAGCCCGTAGCCGGATTTCGCTTCGATCGTGGTTGTGCCGCCGCGCAGAAACCAGGACGCATGCTTTTGCGCGATGGCCAGGAGTTCGCTCTTCGGTCGCTGCGCGGGTGCGGCGGACGGTGGAGCGAATGCCCCCGCCTTGCCGGGCAATCTCCTGATAAGTGATCCCGGAGCAGCGCATTTCAAATTCATCGGCGCGGTTGCCGGCGAAGACCAGGTGCGTGTGCGCATCCACGAAGCCGGGCGTCACCACCCGGCCCCGGCGTCGATGATCTGCGCGTCGCTGGTGAGAAGGGCTTCGATCTGGCTGCGTGAGCCGACGGCTTCGATTTTGCCGCCGCGGATGAGCATGGCTCCGTCGCGAATGATCGCGAGCTCGCGCATCTCCGCTCCCACACGGGGACGGTTCGGCCCGCGAGGGTGACCAGTTGCGAGCAGTTAACCAGCGCGAACTGCGAGCCGTCCTCTAAAGGGGATTTCCTATCGTCTGTCATGCACTAACGAGAGTACCCCAGAGGGGTTTTTCTGATCGCATGCTTTTAGCCGCCCCTCGCAAAAGGTCGCTTCTGTTGATCGGCAGCTGTCCATCAACGAAGGGTGCGCCCTTATGGGAAAGCATTGGAAACTATTCATCATTGTCCCAGGTACGCTGGGGCGAACCTGGGGCACCCAGCGCTTCGCTTAGGCTCAGATTTGGCAGATGGCCCGCTCCTCCTGAGAAATTCCGGCTAACTATTGCGGCGACGCAACCGCCACTGATGGCCGCTGTTCCTTCGTGTCAGCTACCGTGGCGCCAACGATCTTGACGGCATGGGCAAGCTCAGGCCGCTGGCTGTGCGCCCCGGAATTCGGTCTGCTGCGCTGCAGCGTTGTAGAACGCTCGCGCCTCCTCCGGCTGCTTCGCCTGCTCGGCTGCCTCGCCGGCACTGAGCAATCCATTCAGCCGGTTCGGGCTTAACTTGAGGGCCATGCGATACTCCGTCAGCGCCTCCTCGGGCTTGTGTTGCAGCAGCAATAGATCGCCCAGCATCTCCCGCGCCGGAATATCAACCTCCATCTGCCCCAGCTTGTCCTGCTGGTCAGCGGCCTTGCGCATGGCCGCCAGTGCAGCTTCAGGACGATCCTCTGCGAACGCCTTCCAGCCCACGATCTCGTCCCCCTTCACTTCCATCGCGCCGCAAACTCTGCATACGGAGACTTCTTCAACGCTTCGAAGCTCTTGTCGAAACCCTTCATGGCAGCGGCAGCCAGTTTCGCATCGTGCAAATGGCCGGCCGCAATGCCCTGCCCCCAATAGGTATAAACGTCTCGTCCTCCTTCGATCCCGGCGCCGGCGTCCTGCACGGAGAGCGCCTTCCAATCGTGCATCTCCGCGGCATAGATCGCTCTCAGCTCGTTGTCGAACGAGGCCCCCTCGTCCTTCATATCGTCCATTCCCGGCATGGCGCTCATATGTTCGCTGATCGCTCGCATCTTATAGGTCAGGACCTCTCGCCTTTTCATCCTCACCCACCTGCAGATAGGCATAGATCAGGAACTCGTCCGCGTGCATCTGGTGCGCGCTGCCGGGCAGCCCTGCCGCTTCGGCCTTCTCCGAGGCAGCCACCGACGCCAGGTTCGAATCGATGTCCTCAGGCCACATGCCAAGCCGTGCAAAGATATGGCCGGGCATGTGCAGCGCATGAGGAGACGAGGGCGCAATCTTGGCATACTCCCGCGCCGCCCCGAGGCCTTCCGCAGCCAGCGCCGGCGTGTCGCAGGTGTGGATGATGTAATGCGCCAGTCCGGGATGGTCCGGATGCGACGCGAACAGCGGCACAAGGATCGCCAGCGCCTGGTGCTCATGGGTCAGCGATGTGTCGTCCGGCGCCACCGAAGCAAGGATCGACAGAGCGTCAAAGGCCGCTCCCTCTACGTCATTGGGGAACTCGCGATGCAGCACGTTCATCTTCGCCTCATAGGCATCGGCCCGCTGCTGAAACGGCGCATCGGCGGGATCGAAGAATGCGCTGAGCGCAGCGATGTACGCCTGCTCGCGCGGTGTGATCGCTCGCCGGGGGCGCAGCCAGTGCGCGCGCCTTGGCCATCTCCGCAGCGCCCAGCTTCAGGCCCGGCGCGTCCGGGACGGCCCCACAGTTCCTGGAACTGCGTCATCGCAATACCCCAGTGCGCCATCGCGCACGCAGGATCGTCCTTGGCGATGGCCTGAAACTGCATCTGCGCCTCGGTATAGCCGAACGAGTGCAGCAAAGCGACGCCCCGCTCCATCGGCTGCTGCGATCGGGCAGCACACGAGGTCGGGAACGATACCTGCCCCAGCTTCTCGCTGCCTTCGGGCGCATCGGATCGTGATGGTGATGCTCCATGGCGGGCATCGGTGACGTGGACTGGGCATACGCACTACCAGCCAGCATCGTGGCGCAGAGATACAGAAGCAAAATCGTTCGCATAAGCCTCCAGCCTATGCCCGCGCTTGCCCCTCCAGCAAGATGATTCAATATGGGCTAGAGCCATTTTCCGGATCAGGCGAACTCGCTGATCGCTGCGCTGAAAAGCTTGCGCGCCCCGGACTGTGTCAAGGAGAGAAGCCCGCGGGGGAGACGAATCACTCTGCTACCATGACAAAACCTTAGTTTTTCTGAAGGACACCTGCTTGATACCCCGCCTGCAGCAGTGCCGCTATTTTCTCCTCGCCACTTACTATTTTCGCAACCATACAGTCCCAGGCCCAACAAACGTCAGCCCCGAAAACGCAGATCATTCACGCCGGCAAACTCCTTGATGTGCGCACCGGACACATTGCAGACGGATGCTTACATTACGGTTATCGGGGAGAGGATCGCTGCCATCTCCTCGTCGGCTCCCGCAGCGACAGCGGATAACCCGGTCATCGACATGAGCCATTACACCATCGTCCCCGGGCTCATCGATGCTCACGGACACATACTCTCCGATCCAACGACGCAGTCGTCCACATCGTACCTGATCACCTCTGCTCCGCAAGCAACCGTCCGCGGAGTCGCGAACCTGCAGCTCTGGCTCAAGCATGGTTTTACCGTGGTGCGCGATGCCTGCGAACCCTATTCGTCCTATCCGCAATTTGCCCTGCGCGAGGGGGTTGAGAAGAAGCTCATTACCGGCCCGCGCATTATCGCCGCAGGCAGTTGTATTTCGCTCACCGGCGGTCACGGCGACTCTGATCGTCTCTCCCCAGACAAGCCGCCCTCTGGCCAGCCCAACCAGGTAGACACGGTCGACGATGTGAGCCGCATTGTCCGTCGCGACATCAAGTTTGGCGCTGACTGGATCAAGCTGATGGCAACCGGCGGCGTCATGGATCCGATCAGCGACTATCGCGTGCAGGAGTTGAGCGACGCACAGATGGCGCGCGCGGTGGAAGACGCGCATCGTGCCGGACACAAGGTGATGGCGCACGCCGAGGGCACGGTCGGCATCAAGGCCGCCATTCGTGCGGGCGTCGACTCCATCGAGCACGGCACCATGCTCGACGAGGAAGGCGCAAAGATGATGGCCGAACGCGGCACCTGGCTGGTGCCGACGCTCTATTGCTTCCAGCATGATCTACAGACCGGGCTCTCCAAAGGCCGCGAACCCAGCAGCATGGCAAAAGGCATCGCCATCGTCAAGGAACAGGGCCCCGCATTTCAGCGCGCCTTGAAGTATCACGTCAAGATTGCCTATGGGGTCGATGATGACGACATCGATGAGTCCGTCTCCAGGGAGTTTGGCGCGCTCGTACGGGGCGGCATGACTCCACTCGAGGCGCTACAGGCGGCGACGATCCATGGGGCAGAGCTTCTGTCCCTGGACAAGGATCTCGGCACCATTGAGCCGGGCAAGTTTGCTGACCTGGTCGCCGTGCCCTCGAACCCGCTGGACGATATAACGGTGATGGAGCACGTTGCCTGGGTCATGAAATCCGGCATCGTGGTGAAGCCACTCCCTGATTCTCATCAGTCCGAGGGACGGCTGAACTTAGCGTTCCGCACTACCTACTTAGCAGCCGCGTCGAACGCCTTTTGGATGAACGCGACGATGCGGCGCCGGGCATCGAAGCCGTGCCAGGGTTCGGGCACCGGATAGCCGTAAATCGCCATTGCCAAAGGACCGTGATTATCGCGCGGGTAGGTCACCAGGTCGACCGGCACGCCCACCTGGCGCAATGCCCGGTACATTTCCTTGACTGCCCCAGCGGATCCGTCGTGTCGCCCTCACCCTGCAGCAGCAGGAACGGCGTGCGGGCCTTGCCGGCAGCGGCCAATGGGCTTTGCCGCCATGCATCTTCGGGATGCTCCCACGGTTTGCCGAAATACCAGCGGTCGTACCACGATGAGTCTTCTGTACCGTATTCGCTGTGCTGGTCGATGACCGGCGCGCCACTGATGATGGCTTTGAAGCGCGTGGTCTTGCCCTCAACAAAGGCAGCCATTTCGCCTCCGTAGCTATAGCCGATCAACGCCATGCGGTTGCTGTCGATGGGCTCGGTCTTCAGCACGGCATCGACCCCGGCCATGATGTCGCGGTAATCGCCGCCGCCAAGATCGTTCTTGTTAGCGGCCGCAAAGGCTGCGCCATAGCCGGAGCTGCCACGCGGATTGGTCCGCAATACGGCCCAGCCGTGACCCAGCAGGAAGTCGATCCACGGCTCATGCGCGTCGGAATAAGCCCCCAGTGGGCCTCCATGCACCTCCACGATCAGCGGCACATGCTGCCTGGCTGCTTCCGGTGGCAGATACAAGCGGCCGTCGATGGTGAAGCCGTCGCTCTTCCATTGCAGCTGCTTCGGAGCCACGCTCAGCATGTGCTCCGGTATCAGCGGCGGCGTCTTCACCGGCGTGGGCGCGGATTTCAGGTCCGCGGTGTAGTAAAGCTCTGGAGGATTCCCTCCGCCGCTGCCCAGAAAGAGCCAACCGGTGCGCTGCGCATTCGTCACCACTGCGGACACATCCGACGGCTGGAGCGCCAGGAATTCCGGTTCGCTGGCGCCAGGTGCATAGCGGGCGACTTTACCGTGGAAACCGAGCTCCACCAGCTGCACCACGCTGCCATCGGCGAGCGGTACCGGAGGACCGTGCCGCACTGAGCCCTTGAAGCCATCGCTCAGGTCGTGTGTAGTCTTCGCGCCAGTGTCATAGAGGTAGAGGTCTGCATAGCCGGGAGGCGCATCGTGTTTCAGCCTGGGCCAGGTAGACGATCGACTTGCCGTCTGGCTGACCATGCGGCGGCTTCGATCGTTGGCGGCAGCTCCGCAAGCTTCTGTGGATGGCTCGAGTCTGGAATGCTGACCAGCCAGCTGCTCATCGCCGGCCCCAGATCGCCCGCGCCATTCATGCCCTCGGCGACGGCCAGCAGCTTCGAGCTGTCGCTGCTCCAGTACGCATCACGGACGTCGGGCTCCACCGGCAACAGCATCAGCTTGCCGGTCGCTACGTTCAGCAAGTACAAGCGCGAGCCGTGAGGATTATGGTTCACCCATCGGGCATCCGCCTTCGCTTCCTTCTGCGCCTTCTCGCCAGGCGTCTGCGGATCGTCCGCGATGATCGCGATGCTGCTTGCCGTCAGGAGAGACCTTGTAGCCCGTTACGTCGATCGGAACCTCACCGAATCAGCATCGGCCTTCGCGTCCCTCTTCGGATGCTCGGCGTGTCACTCGATTGCGGATCTCCAGGCTTCGCCTCCTCGTCCTTCAGTGGCAAAGCGTCGGGAAGCTTGGCCTGGTCGACGACTGGCTTGACCTTCAGGTTCGAACGGCTTTGCTTCGCCGCCGTTCATCGGCAGGTCGATAGAGCGAAATATGTTCGCCGCGTTTAGCCAGAAACAGGATGCTTTGTCCATCGGGCATCCATTCGCCTTCGTACTCGCCGCGTTTATCCGCATCAGGCGAGTAGGTGATCTGCCGCGGGTCTTCTCCATCTACGCCTGTTAGCCATAGGTGGCTCTTCGCGCCATCCGCGGTTGCCTCCGTAATGCGGATCAGGATGCGCTTGCCATCGGGCGCGAGGCGAGGATCGCTCATGGTTTTAAATCGCCGTAACTGCTCGTTGGTCGGGAAGCTGAGGGCCGCCGCGCTCGCCGTTGTCACAGTGCTGGAAGGTGCAGGCGCCTGCGCTCTAAGTGGCAGGGCGGGAAAGAGTAAGAACAGCAGAAGGAAAGTGCTGGAGCCAAAGCTCGCCATTTATGAAGAGTACCCTTTAAGAGCGAAAACGAAAATATTCCGATCGCTGACGCACCGGACCGTGAATATCTCGTTCCCGTCCGTGCAGGCGAAATTCCTCCTTCGACCGATGGTCTGTTCTTCGCATCAGGCAGGTGTATATTTCGGAGGTGCAAATAAACCGCAAAAATACGCGGGATTTCTGGGGCCGCTGCGGTCAGGCCCGCGCGCGTTTCCAGAGACTGACTGCAACACGTGAGGAATGATGATGTCCTGGACCCTATCCAAATTTGTCAAAATGCTTCTTGCCTCAGGCGCTTCTATCGCCCTCACCGCAGGCGCGCGAAACCCAGGCGCCGCCGGCGCCGCCCTCGGCAACTGACCGCGCCGCGATTGCCGCCGCCTCCGCCGCGGAGCGCGATCGGGAGCTCAAGCTGCTCGGCATCACCGCAATGCAGCCGCCCGCGACCGCCTACGACATCGGCAAGCCGGGCAACGCGAATTACGATGAGTCCAAGGCCAATCCCTATCCCAAACTCCCCGATGTTCTGACCATGAACGACGGGACCAAGGTGACGCACGCCGGAGCAATGGGAGAAACGCCGCGCCGAAATCAAGGCGATGTTCGACGAAAATGTTTACGGCAAGTATCCCGCGCACATTCCCGAAGTGACGTGGAAAGTGGACAGCGTCGAAACCGATGACAGTCCAGGGAATCCCCGCCATCGTCAAACACGTCACCGGCCATGTCGACAACTCGTGCCTATCCAGCGATTACCGTCGATATCCATGCCGACGTGGTCACGCCCGCCGGCACCAAAGGCAAGAAGGTACCGGTCATCATTGGCGGCGGTTCGATTCGCCCGCGCCCGGCTTTTCCGCGCCCGCCTCCTGCGCCCGGCCAGGTGGTACACATGCTCTCGTCCCCGCCCGATGCGCCCGATTCCGCCAAGCTGCTTCTGCAGCATGGCTGGGGCTTTGTCGGCCGCAATTCCGGCGACGTGCAGGCCGACAATGGCGCAGGCCTTGACAAGGGCATCATCGGCCTGGTAAACAAGGGCCAGCCGCGCTCGCTCGACGATTGGGGCGTTCTGCGGGCCTGGGCCTGGGGCGACAGCAAGCTGCTCGACTATCTGCAGACCGATCCCGATGTCGACGGAAAGAAAGTCGGCGTGATGGGCCATTCGCGTGGTGGCAAGGCGGCGCTGGTGGCCGAGGTGGATGATCCGCGCTTCGCCATCGGCTTCATCTCCTCTTCGGGTGCGGGCGGCGCCGATCTCTATCGCCGCAACTACGGCGAGACCATGGGCAACATCGCGGGGCGAACGAGTTCCATTGGTTCGCGGGCAACTTCATGAAGTATGCCGCGGTCGGTCATTCCGCCAACGAGATGCCGGTGGACAGTCATGAATTCATCGCGCTGGTGGCGCCGCGTCCCATCTTCATCGGCGGCGGGGAGTTGCTCACCGATCCGCTCTATGTTCCCGGCGACGCCTGGCAGGACGCGCAGGGCATGTTCATGGCTGCCGTCGCTGCCAGCCCGGTCTGGGATCTGCTGGGCGCGAAGGGCCTCGGGACAACCACTTTCCCGCCAATGGGCACCCTCATCGACTCAGGGGATGTCGCGTTCCGCCAGCATCAATATGGCCATACACCTGCGCCGAACTGGCCCTACTTCATCGAATTCGCGGATAAGGAATTCAAGAAACGTTGAGATCGAGAGCGGTCTACTGAAAGCTAAAGACCGCTGGCCTGGCTCGACCGCCGGTCTTCGCCGGCATAGAAATCGCGGCCGAGCATAGGCGTAATGCCGAGAGCGCGAAAGAATCCGTCGCTGACACGCGCACCTGGAACCATGACGTTGCCGCCGGAGGTGTTCAGCATATAACCGTTATTCGCTAATTGAGTTCCATGCGGCAAAGGGGAGACGCAAGGCAATTCTCATCAATTTTCGCCCAGCGTAGACCCGGCGGATCCGCCTTTCCTGGCAGGGTAGCTTGAGGCTGACGATGAGGCCGCCTTCCGGGCGGTTTCGCGCCCGGACCTCTCCGTGATGCAGCCGCACCGCGCGGTCCGCGATCGCCAATCCGACCCCGAATCCGCCGGTGTCGCGCTGTCTCGCATCGTCAACCCGGTAGAACGGCCGGAAAATATTCTCCAGTTCATTCTCCGGAAGCCCCGGCCCGCAATCACTCACATCGAGGGTGACCATGGGCGCGCCGGCCCGTTCTTCGCAACTGATCTTCAGCTCGACCACCGATTGCTCCCGGGTGTAGCGAACGGCGTTGCGAACAATGTTCTCGATGGCGCGATAGATCAGTTCCGGGTTTCCCTGGACCATGCAGTCACAATGATTCAATACGCGAATCTGTGCAGAGCCTTTGTTGCTGCCTCAAACTCCGCATCCGGCAGCATCTTTTCGAGCAGCGCATTCAGACTGGAAGCTTTCCGTATGGCTGGACGCGTCCGTCGATTCCATGGAGGACAGGCGAAGCAGTTGCCCGATCAACAGGTTCAGGCGCCCCGCTTCGCGCTCGATGCGCTGCAGATGCCCCATCATGGCCGGAGGAGCCTCTTCGCGCGCCAGTTCGAGCGCAACACTCAGACGAGCCAGCGGCGATCGCAATTCGTGGGAGACGTCGCGCAACAGCATCTTCTGCGCCCCGACCAGCCGCTCCAGCCGCTCTGCCATGTAGTTGAAGTCCTGCACCAGTCCCTGGATCTCATCCCCGCCGAACAGGCGCTCTTCTCCGTCTGGCTCAGGAACGCGCGTGGCCAGCTCTCCGTTGGCCAGACTGCGAGCGGCGACCCGCAGCTTGCCGATGGGCCGGATGAGCAGCAGCACAAGAACGAAGGTGGTTGCTCCGAAAACCACGATCGCCACCGGTAGCTGAGGAAACGCGAAATGCAGAAGATCGCGCAGCCAGTGTGTGTTGCCGATCCGCGGCCGGCTCAGGAGGAAAAAGTAACTGCGGCCGCTAGCAGAATGGATCGCCGTGCTCCACAGATATTCCTCGCCCACCGGGGTCGAGAGCACCCCAGGCTCTTTCGTCTGCCGCAGTCAACGCGTGCCGCAGCAGCGGGGGAGCCGGCAGGTTCACAAAGAAAGTGGTTTGGCGTGTCGGCCAGATAGATGGTCTGGTGAAGCGATGCGGCATACTGTCGCAACCCCGAACATCCAGCCGTCTCGTATGCATTCACAGCAGCGGCCCCCGCGCTGGGAAGGGTTGTCGTTGAGAACTTCCATGATCTCGTTGGGCCGGACAAAGCTGATGCTGCAGGATCAGCATGGTCGAGATGACAAACGTGAGGCTTTGCGCAATCCAGAAGCCGAGAAAGATCTTGGTGAATAGCCCTCGCATCGCCTATCGCTCTCCTGCGAGTTTGCGCGGAGCCGGCACCGCGAGCTGATAGCCAACGCCGCGAATGGTCTTGACCCGGTCGCCGAAATTGTCGGCGGCGTCCAACTTGTGGCGCAACCGGCTCACGTGCATATCGAGACTGCGATCGAAGGGATGAAACTTACGTCCCAGCACGGCCTCCGCAAGCTGCTCCCGGGCCACCACTTCGCCGGCGGAACGCATCAGCGTTTGCAGCAGCCCGAACTCAATATCTGTCAGGTCGAGCAACGTGCCGTTGCAGCGCGCAACCCGGGCGGCTGTATCCAGCTCCAGGCCCATCACGGTCAGAAAGTCTCCCGCAGCCGCCGGCGCCTCTGCGTTCCCGCTTCGGCGCAGAATGGCCCGGATCCTGGCCAGCAGCTCGCGCGGATTGAACGGCTTTGGCAGATAGTCGTCGGCCCCGATCTCCAAACCGACAATGCGGTCCACATCCTCACCGCGGGCCGTGAGCAGCAGAACATTCATGGGGAGCCTGCGGCGCGCAATCGGCGAAGCACTTCAAAACCATCCAGCCCGGGAAGCATCACGTCGAGAAGCATGATGGAGTAACTGCCGCCCAGCGCCTTTGCCAGGCCCGTCTTGCCGTTGTGTGCCGCGGTCACCTGGTAACCATGGCGGCCCAGGTAGTCGCTCAGCATAGAGCAAAGCTCCACGTCGTCGTCGATCAGAAGAATGGGCTCCATGCCTGTGTCTTTCTGTCACTTCCGAGACTACGCCGATCGGGCAGCCAGGAAACGTCGGAAATGTAACAAATTGTCACAGGCAGGTGACAGTCCTTTACCAAGAGTTACTCATTGTGACCGCATTGCGCAGGCGTATCGGGTGTCTTCTGAAGGTGGTGCATCAACCTCAGGAGCGATTCCATGCATACTTCAGCGGCAACCCTACGAGTGGCCTTGGTTCTACTCTGCGCTGAGCCTCTTTGCCAGCCACGCATCTGCTTGCGTTGCCGGCGACCGGATCGCTTCACGGGGCGGTGACCGACCCTTCCGGAGCACGCGTGGTCAAAGCCACCGTCACCGTTCAGGCGGCGGATGGAACCACATCGGCCGTGCAGAGCGGCGCCGATGGCACCTACCTTTTTCCCCAACTTGCTCCCGGTAGCTACGCCATCACCGTGACCGCGCCGGGACTTGCGCTCGCGCAGGCTCAGAGTGTGACGGTTGAGGCGGGGCACGCCACGCTGCAGAATCTCGCCCTGAGCATCGCCGTGGAGCAGCAACAAGTCACCGTCACCGACCAGGGTGCGGGACTCGACACCAGCCCCGACAACAACGCCAGTTCGATCGTGATCAAGGGCAAGGATCTGGACGCGCTTTCCGACGATCCCGATCAACTGCAGGATGAGCTGAATGCGCTTGCCGGACCCGCGGCCGGCCCCAATGGGGGCCAGATTTACATTGACGGGTTTACCGGCGGACAGCTGCCGCCTAAGTCCTCCATCCGCGAAATAAGAATCAACCAGAATCCCTTTTCCGCGGAATACGACAAGCTGGGTTACGGACGCATTGAGATATTGACCAAGCCGGGCACAGACCACCTGCACGGAATGATCATGGCCAGCGGCAACGACTCCGCTTTCAACTCGCTGAACACGTTTGTGACCAGCGAACCGCCCTACTACTCCACGTTCTTTCTGGGCAACGTCAGCGGCTCGTTGAACAGCAGGTCGTCCTGGTTTCTGAGCGGATTTCGGCGCGACAACGATGCCAACTCCATCATCAATGCCCAGTTGCTTGATCCTACGGGCGGAAGCTACAACTACGCGGCGGCGGTTCCGAATCCGCAATCGCGGCTGGATCTGAGCCCGCGCCTTGACCTTCAGCTCACGCCGAATAACACGCTCACTGTCCGCTACATGTATGACCGGCAAAAAAGCACCAATAACGGAGTCTCCCAGTTTGCCCTGCAGACGCAAGGCTATGACACCTTGAACCAGGAGAATACTCTGCAGGTCAGCGACACGCAGATTCTCAGCGCCAGGCTGATCAATGAAACGCGCTTTGAGTATATTCGCGATCGCGACAATCAGACTCCGCTCTTCACCACGCCGACCATCACCGTACAAGGCGCCTTTACCGGGGGCGGCAACAACGAGGGGACGATTCGCGACGCCCAGGATCACTATGAGCTGCAGAATTACACCACGGCTGCGCTGGGGACGCACGCCATCCGCTTCGGCGCCCGGCTGCGCGCGGTGCGCGACGCCAACGAGCTCAACCGCGGGCTTCAATGGAAACTACACCTATGCTTCGCTCGACAGCTATGCCGCCGGGCAGCCATCGCAGTACGAGGTGACGGTGGGCACTCCGGCCGCGCGCGTCACTCTCTTTGACGCCGGGCTTTTCTTCCAGGATGACTGGCGGCTGCGTCCAGACTTTACTCTGAGCTATGGAATCCGCTATGAGGGGCAAAACCGGATCAGCGATCATGCTGACTTTGGACCGCGCCTCTCGTTCGCCTGGGCGGTTGACGGCGAGAAGCAAGCCGGCAAAGACGGTGATCCGTGGCGGCTACGGCTGGTTCTTTGACCGCTTTCAATCTACCAATGTCTTGCAGGCGATTCGCCAGAATGGCATCAACCAGCAGCAGTATGTGGTCAAGAATCCGGCTCCCGGCGAGCACGATCTCAACCCTCGCTGGCGGCGAGCGAGGCAGCACCTACGACGTACTCCATAGCACCCAACCTCACGGCTCCGGTGAACATGCAGGCGGCCATCGGGATCGAACATCGCTTTGGGAAAAATATCACCATCGCGAGCACCTATATCAACTCGCGTGGCCTGCATCAACTGTATAGCGACAACATCAACGCGTTTCTGCCCGGTACCTATGACATCACTACCGGAACCGGCGTGCGGCCCAACGGCAAGAACGAGAATTTGTATCAATATCAGTCCGGCGGCATCTATCACCAGAATCAATTGATCACCAACTTCAGCGTCCGCGAACGCAAGCTCACGCTGTTCGGCTTTTACGTGCTGAATTTCGCCAAGGCCGATACCTCGGGGGCAACGTACTTTCCTTCCAATCAATTTGATCCCCGGGCGGACTATGGCAGATCCACCTTCGACATCCATCAACCGCTTCCTGTTGGGCGGCAATTACTCTGGCTCCGCTGGGGATTTCGATCAGCCCGTTTCTGGTGTTGGATTCGGGAACGCCCTTCAATATCACCGTCGGGCAAGACCTGAACGGCGATAACCAGTTCAACGATCGCCCCGCGTTTGCCACCTCTTCGAGCACCGATGTGATGAACACGAAATACGGGAGCTTCGACCTGAATCCCTCGGCCGACGCGGCACGCATCCCCTACAACTATGTGACCGGCCCGGGGCAGTTCAGCACCAACCTGCGGGTAAGCAAGTCGATCGGCATCGGACCGCGCACCGAGCGAGCGGCGGGCGGAGGGTTCAATGGGCCGCCTCCCGGGCGGCGGCGGACGCGGGCCGGGAGGCGGTGGCCCTCCAGGAGGCGGACTTGGCCCCGGGGGCCTCAGCAGCTCTGGCGGAAGGCCTCCCATGCTGGATCAGCAGGCATCGAGACGCTATTCGCTGAACTTCACGGCGATGGGCAGAAACATCTTCAACAACGTGAACCTTGCGCCGCCGGTGGGTGTTCTGCGAGTCGCCCCTGTTTGGGAAGTCGAATGCCCTGGCAGGCGGGTTCTTTTCATCGCCCTCGTCCAATCGAAGCATCGATCTTCAGGTGTCTTTCAATTTTTGACCCGCATGCGCTTGTGTTTTCTGGACTCCCATCTCAATGTAGGGGGCAGCGAAATCGACGGCTGGAAACTGAAGCTGGCATCGGCCACAGCTGCGGTTGAATGAGATCAAGGCGCGAATCAAAGCAGATGCGAAGCCCATGATTACGGGCCTTATCGTCTAATCCCGCTGGGGATGAATCGCATCTGCTGAAACTGCGTGAGGAGACGCAATAACATTTCTTCCGTGTCCACAAACTCGTGAAAGCCGAACTGGCGGGACTTGTTGGTATCGGACATCACGTCGTATTCGAGATTAAAGATGGCTTCGCCATAGGGCCATGCGGCCGCTTGCTGGAAGGTGTAGTCGAGCAAATTGTATTTGCTGACCATCGCCTGCCACAACGGCTCCTTGTCGGACATGAATTGCGCAAGGGGGAAGCGCTGCGGGGGCGCGTAGGGCATGGCGAAGAATTCCGCCAGCCGAGGCCACACATGCTCCCATCGGCTGAAGCCTCCGTTGGTGATGTTGAAGGCCTCTCCGTTGCAGCGATCGTTGAGCGCGGCCCAGACCATCGCCTTTGCCAGCAGCTCGGCGTCGGTCATCTCCATAATCATGCCGTAGGCGGCGGGCGAACCGGGATAGCGGAGCGGCAGGCCCAACTCCTTGCAGATGGAGGCGTAGACGGCGATGACAGTGGCCATGTTCATGGGGTTGCCGACGGCGAATCCGCAGATGGAAGAGGGGCGCAGGGCGGTCCATGACCATTCTTTGCCTGCGCAGCGCGCTTTCAGGTAGTCCTCCTGGTCATAGTAGAAGTTGGGTGGCATGTGCCGAGGGTCGTCTTCTCTGGCAGGAGTTTTGTATGGGCCGAGGTGGGCGCCGTAGTACTTCGCGCCCTCGATGAGGATTGTTTTACGGAACGAGGGGGAAGTGCGCTCGACTGCCTCGACGATGTGCTGCAGCATGGCCAGGTTGGGCGGGATCTCGTCGAAGTAGTTGGCGCCCGGCTGCAGCGCCGCGTAGAAAATGTGGGTAAGGCCGCCGAGGCCGCTGACGCAGGCGTCAACGTCGGATTGGTTGAGGAGATCGATGGCGATGTAGCGCGCCGGGGATTCGAACTCGGGCGACCGGCGGGATAGCCCGATGACTTCCCAGTCCTGCAAGGAGACGAGGTGGTTGACCAGCGCGCGCCCGCTGACGCCGAGCGCTCCTGCGACAAGGGCTTTGTTCACATAGACGTCCTGCATTGATAATTTACCCTGCAGAAGGGGGTGGCAAGGGAATCATTTTTTGCGCCCGGTCTACCGCGGCGGAAGCGGAACGGATCGGGTGGCTTATCAAGCACGCTCAACCCTCAAAGTCACCAGTTCCCATCCGGCGACGGCTACCTCGCCTGGCACAGGGCCAAGTTGTTCTTCGGCTAAATTGCTTTGAAATGTTTGGCCCGCGCCGGCGGAGGAGGACCAGGTCAACGTGGCTTTCCGCGTTTCGCCTGAAGCGCCAAAGAGGCGAACGATCCATGCTTTTCCGTCCTCGCTGGGCTTCAGCGTGAGCACCAGCACATCGGCTGGTTCGACACGCAGGAAAGAGTTTGACGGAAGTTCTCGATTCGACGAACGCGTCGCCAGCAGTGGCTGGGTCAGCCCGATTGCGAAACGGCTCGCTGCTGCTGCGTCATATCCCTGATGGGGGCGCAGTGCATAACGAAACTCAACCGGGCCTTCCTGATAGGCGCGATAGTTGGTGCCCCAGTGATTGTTCATCACCCAGGAGTAGAACTTCTGTGTCGGCTCGATGTGCTTCGCCAGACGCTCGGGTCTCTCTGCGACCCCAGCATCGTTGCGATAATCCGCCGATCTCCACCAGCGGCGCATCCATCGTACCCAGGTCACTCCATAGTCTTTATTGGCGACATCGATCCAACGCCCTACCGGCAACCAGTTTTTACAGGAGCCGGGAAGCTGATCGATCTCCGGGCGCATGTTCCGCCAAGGGCAACGTCCATCGCATTTTGCCGTCCGGAACATCGAAAGGGAAAAGCGAACTGTACGCTCTCTTTGGATCCTCTTTGCGCGAATTCTTCGCCGGGCCGCCTTGCCGGGTGCGGGTTCAGTGGCGCACGCTGCTTGTCCACGACATTGGAGAATTCAACCCAATCCGCATCCCGGCAGCCAGGCGTACTCGCCTGCACCAGGCTGTTGCACGACGGTGCAGAGGACTCGATTCGAACCGAGACAACCAGGGGCCCGTGTCCTCAACAGTGATCCTGGCCGGCCCGCTTCGTCCGAGATGCTGAGATACATCCCTTCCGTCAAGATACAAGATATTCGTTGGCACTGCTCTCCACTCCCGGCGGTCGATGAGATTTTGGGTTTATCGCCGCGCAATTCAACTCTACGATATTTCCTGTCTGCGTCGACTTTGGCGTCGGACGATCCATTTTCAAGGGTCCCGTCCTTGACCGACGCTTGCGTTCCCGCGAACTGTGGGGTTTCTGCCGCGGAAATCGTGTACGCGCGCAGCCCCAAAGGCCGGCACAGTCTCGTGACCAGGACGGCCAACTCGCCCGTTGCGAGCCGTTGTGAAGGGACAGGCTTCCCTTGTGATCGTCCTTGATATGGTCCCCTGCCGCGGACATGTCATTCGAGAGAAGACGACTTCGGTTCGAGGCCACGAAGTGGAGTTATGACATCCGCATCTGGAGCATTTCGCCCGTTCCGACATGCCACCGTCGAGCTTCGCCCATTAGCAAAGTCCCTCGATTGCCTCTCAGCATTCGATGGCGAACTGCCGCTTTACATCCCATTGCTTTGTCGTGAAAGGATTTTCGGAATCTGACACGCTGCACCATGCTCCCCATGTGTGCTCGGAATAGAGCAGCACGTTTCGCCATGCGGCCTCCGTAAACTTCTCAGGCATATATATTACTGGCGCCATGTAGAGCTGCGGTCTCGCCTGAGCCAAACGGTCAGCCGTGCCTCGGCTCTTTCGCGTCTCCAGCGCAGAGGATCCTGCGCCGTCTTCCCAGTAGGGAGTGAGGTCTCCTTTGAATTGCGGCAACTGGCTTCCATGATGTTTTTCGAATGCAGAAAATGCAGCGCTGGTCGCGATGCGATTGCAAACTTCGGCCACTCGTACTTCTGGTTCCAAGCCCGCACAAATTCGCTATCTCTGGGTCAGGCACCGCATTGTCGCCGTGGCCTGACCAACGAATATGGGAGATGTCGTACGGGATACTCCACGCTGTCCATGCTGTCCTGGTACTTCCCGACCCACTCGCGATCCAACTTCATGACCTGAGACAGAGCGTACCCGGTCCAGGGTATCCAGACCAGAACCTTTTCGTTGCCCGATCGGGATATCCACCAGAATGGCTTATCCTGCAATTCGAGCATCAACCTGCCGATGCGATCGCAGTAATTCGGGGCAGTTGAGAAATACCTGATGCCCGCCTGAGACATCGCCGTTACCGTTCCCCAAGTGAACCCCGGAACATCACTCGCCATCGCCGAATCGACTGCAACTCCGCACAGCTTGCTGAGCTCGGTCGAATATCGAAATAGCTGCAATAGCTCCTCAGGACGACATAGACCGGTCAGCTCATTGGCATACATGCCGTTAAACTCACCCAGCCCTTCGTGACCGCCTCGACGAAACTCGCTCGCTCCGCCTGCGATTTACGTCGCATGAAAAGGTCGGCTCCCCACAACACTTCAAGATTCCAAACAAATCGGGCGCCCTCGGGGTAACCCGCGGTCGTACGCGCCAGCTCAATACCCTGCGTAATGTTGTCGATCTGCTTTACTTCAACATTGCCTGTAGATCGGTATAGCCAAGATCATGGTGCGAGTGAGGCAATATGTAGACCAGCATTTGTCGAACAGGCTTGAACTCCACGGTCTCTGTCTGCAATGTGTCGTTGATGTGCACCGAGACCGTAGAACTCTGTGTCCTTGTGGCGGGTTTGAGGTACAGTTCGAAGACATTGGAGCCGCTTGGAACCGTACGCCTATCGATCTCGACCCCGTCCAGTTTGGTGATCGCCACTGCGCTGGGGCCCCCATTTTGCACGGTTACTTGCAATGGCTGGAAGAAGCTTCCGTCTCTTCGTGCCAACCCACGAATAGATTTCGCCAATCTAGCAGTTGTCTTGCTTTCCACTTCGGCGCCGACATGGTTCCAGCTCGGCCCGGAGCAAAGCGCGCCGCCCGCTGCCATGGTCAAACCCTTCAGCAAATCTCTACGCTTCATCTGGTCCCTCAAGCTGGTTCATCATAGCGTCGAGTATAGGGAACGTTTCGGTGTGAATCGAATGCAATTGTCCGGCAATATCGGATTCAGGCGTCTGGACAGCGCCTGCTCCGGTCGATCCTTAGAGACGGCCTTGGTTTGCGAAACACTACACTGGATGGCATTCAATCACTGAGGATGCCTCCGTTGCGATGATGCTGGTGAGGGAGAATCGGGTGGATGCGAGAAGGGACCGGAAATCCGCTTCGGTACGTTCGCGACCCCCGATCGCCAGCATCAGCATGTCCGCCAGACCAGCAGGGCGCGCGGTGGAATCCACAAGACTCTCGACCAGGAGGAGAGTACCGCCCGGAGGGATGACGCGCCGGATATTCTGAAGGATCTTGACGGCGTCGTCATCCAGCCAGTCGTGAATGACACCCTTCATCAAATAGGCACTGGCCCCTTCGGGTACGGAGTCGAAGAAGCTACCGCTCACGATCTGACAGCGTGCAGCTACATCGCCTGACAGGATCGCGGGAGCGCCGGCCACTACCTGCGGCAAATCGAAAAGAATGCCTCTGAGTTCTGGGGTTGCCGCAAGGATATCGCGCAGCAGCGCACCTTCGCCGCCTCCCACATCCACGATGCATTGGAACCGCGAGAAATCGTATGCAGCCAGCAAAGCTGGCGCAGTCCATTGGATGCCCTGAGTCATGACTGTATTGAAGATTTCTGCATCGTTGGGATGTGCGGAGAGATATTGAAAGAAGTGCTGTCCGAAGATCCGGGGAAATGCCGGCTCGCCGGTGCGAACAGAATCGTACAGCTCGCCAAGCGGGCGCCAGAGAAATGGCGCCGGCAAGAAGAGAACACTCTCGCGCTGAGACTCAGGATGATCGGAGCGAAGAACCTCTGTAAGCGGCGTATTACAAAAGCGACCATCGGGGTCAAGCGCGAACATTTCGATGCTGGCAAGAGCGCGCAATAGACGCTCGAGCGTCGGCGGGTGCGCGTCGCAATCGGAGGCCAGTTCTGCGACGGACTTTGGGCCAGGAGCAAGGAGGTCAGGAATATGCAACTTGGTCGCAGCGTAGATCGCCTGGGCGGCAATGATTCCAGGCCAGATGTATTCCATTGGAGTCGTCGGCATAGGCTGCGATTCTCCTTCAATGTTGGAAATCGGCGGGATTCCGCGCATCCGCGGCAACACACCAGCTTATATCTGCAGAGCGTGGCTTTAGAAGAGGCTACTCTGCCTTGCGTCAGCTCTAGGTAGGGCAGTTGGGATAGATACAGTCAGTCGACGCAAAACAGACTTCGTATGAACTGAAATTCGTCATCGCCCGGATGGTCGCCTACCCGGAGATTACTACTAGTAAACACCTCAGAGGGAAAGTTTCCGCAAATAATCGATTCCCTCCGAGATCAGTATCGACAAACGCCGTTCTCGCCGTTTGACTCCCGGTTTGTCGGCAATTCGGAAGTAATCACATCGATAAGAAGGTGGCCTGCATAACGATGTGCCTGAAAAACGTTAGGACTTTATCGGAACTGCCCCGAGACGAGAATCGGGTAGCCGAAGCCGTGCCGGTTGGGCAGTTTCAATAGGGCCGTTTCAAGTGAGTTGCTCGCGTTTGCGGCGGGTGCGGTTAGCTATGGGAATTCAATTGGATTTTTGCCGCTTGACCGCGTCACGACTGCTTGGGAACGGCATCGTTGAGAGAAGCCGCAAGTCATGGTAGCTCCATTACCCCCCAGCAATGAAGATTCTGGTGAGGAGAAAATGTCTGATTCTAAGCACGCGCAGCGTCCGCCACGCGAGCGGCTTACTTGAAACGGGGTTTCAGGTAACTTGCCTGCTTATCCTGCACCGGAAAAGCAATTTACCGAAAACGAGACTTTGCAGGAGGTTCGGAAGTGCGGAGCCATCCAACCGCGAATACTGGATGGCCCCTCGTAGGAATCAAACGAAAAGCCAAAGCTCTAATGGATAAATAGCCAACGATCCAGGGGAGAGAAAATCCAGTCCAGTGCGCGCAAATAAAACGCAAACAGGAATACAAAAACGATGACTACAAGGGTCGTCGAGCGAACCTGTTGCCAACTAGGGCGATGGACGAGTTTCATTTCCTCATGCACTTTCGCAAGAAATTCAGGGAAGTCTTTGACTTGCCGGACTACTCCGGCCTTTTCCTCGGTAGTGATCACGCACGCTTTCTCAGCATCTTGTTGAGACAAGAGACACTCTTCCTTCCTGGATTTACCAGTTGTATGCGTCGCGCAATAGCAAGCCGGCACTTCAGGAGTGCGTCGGCCTAACGCTGGAAAGAAAGTTAGGCTGGAGGCGCGCGGGTGTGAGAGGTGCGGAGCCGTGGCTTCGGTTCAATGAAGAGGTCTTCAAGTGGGAGCCAGTCGCCAATCGACGTCGCCAAAAACAAAAGGACAAAGAAGATGGGCAAGGCCAGCGCGATTTGGTCAAAGCCATGACCTGCGCCAGATGTGATGGCAATCGACAGTATCAGCACAAGAGCGATAATGGACATGACCACTACCGTCAAAGTGAATCGTGCCAGCGAGCACTGTTGTTTCGCTCTGCGCATCGCCATTGATTCTACAGAAATATCAAGTCTTGAGCACCAACTCCACAGTGTTGCGCGCGGCGCTCTCCTCTGAGCCGGAATCACCGGCCTTCCCTTCCCTTGAACGGCGATCTGAGCAGCATACCCTGAAACGTGGGAGAGTTTCGATCATGGTTTGCGATTGAGCGGGCTCGGATGCGCCCGCAAAGTATCCGTGACGGGAACCGTATCCCCTCAGGGACCGCAAGCGTCTCCAACGCTCAGGCGGCAGCCGCTGCCCGGTCGAAAACTGCTTCCGCGCCTACGTCTGACGCAGCGGAGGACGCAATGACGCCAATCTGAATTTGAACCACCCTCCTTGGCATTCGGAAGAAGCGCCGGGCCAACGAGTTATCTATCGTTTCAACACTTGCTCCAAATATGCTAGAGCACGGGAATCCTGAGATTGCCCCAGCCAGAAAATTGCTTCTCTGCGCACCACGGGATTGGCATTCGTATCTGCTACGTGAATCAGTTGGGGGACACTTTCGTCTTTTGGCAATTGGCTGAGAGCAAACACCGCTCGCTTCTTTACATCTGTTTCGGGATCGTTCTCTATGGCATCCGTCAGCGCCGCGGTTGCCCTTTTGCCGGCTTTCTGCGCTATCCAGAAAAGCGCCTGCTCACGTACCTTAACGTCTGCGCCGGACTTAGCAATGCGGAGCAACTCGTCTTCCGCAGCGGGATCGGAGCTCTGCGAAAAATCGAATGGAAGCTTCTCCTGGAACGCCGCGTCGGTGCTTTTATTTTCCAGAGATTGCAGGGCAAGAAAGCCCTCGTGTCCGCGTTGCACTCCGAGCCAGAAGGCAGCTTGTTCCCGCGTATGCAAGGGCGCGGCAGAGGATGCGATTTGGACAAGCGAACGCGTAGCCTCAGGCGTTTCATGATAACTAATCGACAAAAGCGCCCCATCAACGATTCGGGAATGATTCGATTCGGATGCCAGCAGTTGCGCGAGAAAGGAGACGCTCTCTTCCGGTTGCACGCCGGTTAGCCAGGTAAACGCGACGCCCCCTGCATTGAGGTGGCAGCCGGCCACGACTGGGCGAATCTTGATGAGTTGGTCATGATCGAATCGAAAAAGGACATAGATATTTTGCGCGGCCGGCGCATTGCCGCCTCGGTTCATGCTGTAGTTGTTGCCTTCCAGCTGATATTCAACGCAACATCCATCGTCCATCTGTGATCCATCCGGCCCGTTCGAACATGTAGGTAGATGCGATTGTGGAAGAGCCGGCACTTCATATCCAAGCCAGAGCTGTTCAGTCGAGTGGCGAAATCGATCCACCGTAGCGGTGAGGTTTCCTCCTGTCGGTTCGATGCTGAAATGAGTATTGCTGACTTTAGGCTGCTGCGCCAAGACCGCAAATGTGGACGCGCAGATGACGATTACAGCTAGATGGTGCTTCATTGTCAGTCTCCTTGATTACTTGTTGAGAACTTCCATCATGTAGTCGGTCGCTTCCTTGTTGTGGATCAGGGCGAGCTTGCCAACGATTTCTCGTTTTGCCGTTGGATCTTTCTCAGTGCGTGCGAGCGCGACGAGGTCATGCGCATCTCCGGCAACAAAGAGTGCGTCAACAACAGCCTTCTTCGATTCTTCATCTGTGCTCTTGGAGTAGATCGCCAGGAGTGCCGGACTCGCGGAAGAGCCGCCGGCTATCCCCATGTTGCGGATCGCCTTGCGCCGGAGATCGGGGTCCTGCTCAGACGAAGCGATAACGCCAAGGGCATCCGCTCCTCTGCCGCCGGCGGCGACAAATGCACTGATGATCGCGGCCTTGGCCTCTTTGCTGCTGGTGGCCTGATACATGCTCGATAGCTGCGGGACAGCGCCGAGCGCGCCGAGGGTTGAAATTGCGTGCCGCATCAACTCAGGATCGGTTTCGTGCTGCGCCACCTGGAGCAATCTATCGGGAGCGCCCATAACAAGGTAGGAATCCAGGATGGCTTTCTTAACGGATGGATTGCTCGACTTCCCGTAGATATCCGCAAGAGTGTCGGCGGCCTGCTGCCCCCTGGCGACCGAAAGCAACCGGATGGCCCTGACCTGCAAACCCGGATCTTTTTCTCCTCGCATGATCTGCCCGAGGATGTCCTGTGCTGGCTTGGATTGATCCTGCGCGAGGACAAAGAGGGCGCGTTCCTTGAGCCGCTCCGGTTGGTTGCCTTCGAGAATCTGCTGGAGAATCGGCAATGCATTCGCATCTCCACTTTGCATGAGCGAATTCAAAGCCAGCAGTTTGAGATCTTCGTCCTGCTCGGATTGCGGCTGAACGGGACTCCCCCCCTTTCCGCGAATCTCAATCTCAAGCGCATTGCATTCTTTGAGCCAAGTGCTCTTTGGGAAAGACTGGCGAAGACTGGCGCAGATGCTCAAAGCATCGGAAGGGCGTCCCTCTTTATTCTCTACATAAGCTTTCCAGTAGAAAGCTCCATCCGCGCGACGGCCATGCTGATCGACAACTTGATCGAGCAATGACTCCGCATCTGACCAGCGGCTTTCATTGATGGCGCGCGTTGCATCGGAGTAGAGCTGCTCTTCGTGCGCATTGGCCGCCGCTGCGTCAGCTTCCGTGGGGTGGAAGATGAATCCCGCAGCGGATGGAGCCGAGAGCGTCAAGGCACCGCAGATTGCAGCCAGGCAAAACCATTGATTTGTTTTCATTTAGATCGTTGCTCCTTTCCGGGTAGCTTGAGCATTTGCTTCCTGTCCAGAGGCCTTGGTGCGAAGAACACGGATCTGGAAGAGCAGGCCTTGGGTGTTCATTTCCTTCTCGATGCGCGCTATGTCTGCACTGCTTAGCTCATCCGGCGAATTCGCAACTTCAAGAAGCACGCGCTCGAGGTGATCGAGTGCGGCAGCGAGCAGGGGATCGTCAGCCTGGGCGATGCTTTGCCGGTAGAGCCGATTGTCGGTAAGAAGTTGCCGGGCTTCTGCCTGCAGAGGAAGATCTACTGTTTCCTCCTCAGCACCAGCATGATTCAGTTGGACGAGCAGACGCTCTGATCGGTCGAGATGGTTGTCGAGGACGAAGAGAACGACGCGCTCTTTTGCCTGTTGCGGAGTGCCTGCTAGTGAAGGTTGTGTGTGTGCATGCTCCCATATTCTTCCGGCCAGGAATGCTCCGGCCAGGAAGAACAGGCAAGCGGCTGCGTACCCTAGCTGAGGCCAGCGGCGGTAGCTGCGTTTTGTCTTTAGCTGATAGGGTCGCAATGATCCCTGAATGGACTGCCATACCTGCGCTCCGTACTCAGAACTTCGCGCCGGCGGCTCTGGTGCATGGACGCTGCTGAGCAACCTGCCAAGTTCGTCGTAGGCTTGCGCGCAACGCTTGCAAGCCTGCAGATGCGCCTCCGATTCAGCCTTGTAAACATCTTCGGAGTAGTAGTGCTCGATCAGTTCTTCTTCTGTTAAGTGCTTCATGACTTTACCCAAAGCGGTGCGAGAGATTGGCGTAATTTCTGTACCGCCCGGAAAACGGCTTGCTTGGCGGAGTTCGGTGCGATACCCAGTGCGGTTGCAATTTCTTCGGTCGAACGGTCTTCCATGTGGCGCAGTACAAAAGCGAGGCGCTCGGTTGGCGTCAGCTTTTCCATGGCCGCCTGTCTGCGCGCTTCGATCTCCTGGCTTAGCAAGAGCCGGTCTGGTCCGGCTGCGCCATCTGCCGGTTGAACAGTTCCCTGTTCGCTGTCGTACTCCTCAGCAATGGGCACAGCCACCTGACTCTTGCTTTGGTTGAGAACATCGAGTGCGCAGTTCACGGCGATCCGGTAAATCCAGGTTCGAAAGTTGGCTCGAGCATCAAAGCTTTCGAGCTTGCGATAGCCTCGGAGGAAGGCTTCCTGCACGATCTCTTCGGCGTCGGCCTCATTTTCTGTAATGCGGAAGGCAACACGAAAGACACTTTGGCTGTGGCGTGCGACAAGCAGGCCGTAAGCGTCTTTCTCTCCGGCCAGAACAATCCGGATGAGCGCGTGGTCGTCATTCCCCATTCAGCGCATTAGACAGGATTGTGGGCTTGCGGTTAGGAAGAATTTTGCGTGGGGTCCATTCGCTTGCAGCAACTCGGTGGCTTGGTGCCTTTGCTGCCCTAATGCCTGGCTGACGGTGAGGCCCTCAGCCTCGCGAACGAGAGAGCAGCTGAACGGTTATACGGAGATTACTCGCTGTCCCTCCAGAGCCTTCTTTGCATCCGCATCGAAGATATTCGCGTTGAACCAGTTCGGATAATTCGGCGTGGGTCGAGTCATCTCCTCCAGCTTTGCCAGCTCATCCTCGGCCAGCCTCCAATTTGCGGCGGCAAGATTATCCTGCAACTGGCTCGGTTTTGTCGCTCCGACCAGGACCGACGCGACTGCAGGCCGGGTCAGCAGCCACGCAATTGCCACCTGCGATGGCGAAGCCTTGTGATTGGAGGCAATTTCGCGCAACACGTCGAGCAGCGCATATCCACGCTCACGATCAAAAGGAAGAATATCGAAACCGGTCAGCCGTCCACCGTCGCCCTGCGGATTTTCGCGCGAATATTTGCCGCTAAGGAATCCGCCTGCCAGCGGACTCCACACCATAATGCCGATACCGGCGTCCTGTGCCAGCGGAAGCACCTCGTGCTCTACATCGCGTCCCACCAGCGAGTAGTACATCTCCGCTGCCTTGAACTCTGCCCAGCCATGCTGCCGTTGCAATCCAATGGCCTTGGACGCCTGCCATGCGGGCCAGTTAGAAAATCCCACGTACCGCACCTTGCCCTGTCGCACCAGGTCGTTCAATGCGTCCAGCGTCTCCTCGACCGGAGTGTACTTATCGACACGGTGAACCAGATAGACGTCCAGATAATCCGTCTTCAGCCGCCGCAGGCTCTCTTCCGCCGACAAATAGATATGCTGGCGCGACAATCCTGTGTGGATCAGCGCCTCGCCGGTGCGAAATCCAACCTTGGTCGCAATCACCACATCCTTGCGGCGCGCTCCCAGTGCCGCTGCCAGTAGCTGCTCGGATTGGCCACCCGAGTAGACGTCGGCGGTATTGAAGAAGTTCACGCCCGCATCGAGTGCTTGGCCAACCAGTTCATCGGCGCCCTTCTCGTTTACTTTCGCAACCGATGCCATCGGACCCTTGGTGGAGCCGAAGGTCATGGCGCCAAAGGCCAGCTTTGAAATCAACAGGCCGGTATTTCCTAAACGCGCATAGAGCATTTCTAATTTTCCTACAAAATAGTCTTTGACTTCAGGCCCGGCTCCACGATTGCTCGGATAGGATCACTATTGCCAAAGTGCATCGGCCCAGCGAGCACTGTCGTTTCGCTCTGCGCATCGCCATTGATTCTACAGAAGGATCAAGTTTCGAGCACTTACCAGGATGGCAAATCATGGGACCGTGAGGTTGATGCCAGGGTTAAGACCCTGGCATCAACCCTGACCTAATTCAGCCCTACTTCCACTCCCAGAATTTGGCAATTGTGCTGCCGGAGGGATCTACTTCGTATTCGAAGGCTCCGCAGGCGTTGTTGAGCCGCGCAAGCTTCTGGGAATCGGTTCGAAAGAACAGCATGCCACGGTAGCTGATGGCACCATCGGGCCCGAATTTGCCCAAGCCCGTTCCCTTCCAAGTGATGCCCTCGCCATCCTGCGTCATGGTTATTCCTTCGCCTTGGCCATAAATGGAGCCATCCTGACGGATGACCGATGTGTAGGTCCCCATGCCGGTGGTGGGAACACCGAACATGTGGCCACTGTCTTCGAACGACACTTCTACGGTTGAGGGGTCGGTGGAAATGACCCGCCTCACAATTCTCTTGCCTTTGGTTTCGCCGATCTGTTCTCCGAGCATGAATTCCTTCCTCTTTCACCCGCGCTTTGCATTGCCATTCACTGGCGGGCAAGTATAACCCTCCCAAGGCGACGTGTGCGATTCGAGTTTGTGACGGATGAGAAGGGCAAATGACTGAAACCGCAGGTCCCTCCACTGCGCTCCCCCGGATTTCCTGTCGAGGTTGGTGGCGCAGGGAACTTCATGCAGTTTTCCGAGAGAAGAAACAGGCGCTCGATTAGGCCGCGGTTGGTGTTTGTCACGGCAGGAAATGCCCCGTTTCATCGAAGTGAACTTCAGAATTTATTGACGATGCAACTTAGCGAGTTTCGGACTTTTCCTGGGCCGGGACTGCCTTCAGATGTCGATCGAAGAAATCCGCAGCGTAACCGTAGGCCGCAACCCAGGTGCGATGCAGCAGAAAGTCGTGGATCTCATCGGGAAAGACGTGTTCCTCAAACGGTACGCCCTGTGCACGAAGCGCCGAGGCAAGACGGACCGTGTTCGAGAATTGCACGTTGCGGTCGTCGTCACCCTGCATGAGGAGCACAGGGGACTTCCATGTCTTGACAGAGGCGAGTGGCGAAGATTCCCACGCGAGGCGCGCCGCCGCGGGGTCGGCGTCGGGGTTGTAGGCCGGTTGCCAGTTGGTGAGCTCGAGGTTCCAGTCGTGGACGCCGTGAAGATCGACGCCGGCGGCGAAGAGGTCCGATGCGCGGGCGAGTGCAAGCGCGGTGAGGTATCCACCGTAGCTGCCTCCCCAAACGCCGATGTGAGCTCCCTCCACGTCGGCGCGGCTGCGCAGATACAGGCCGGCCCCCAGCACGTCATTGAATTCGCTGGCGCCCGCGGCGCCATAATTCAGTGCCTCGCGAAAATTGAGCCCATAGCCGATGCCGCTGCGGTAGTTGACCGAAAGAACAATATAGCCGAGGCTCGCCAGATACTGATTCATCGCATACGCGTTGGAGTAGTACTCCATGTAATGCCAGCCGAGAAGCATCTGGCGGCGAGAGCCTCCATGAAAAAAGACAATCGCCGGATGACGCTCCGAGGGTGGGCCAGGTGCAGGGAGGAAGAGTTGGCCGTGGATCTGCATGCCATCCGCGGCGGAGAAGATGACCTGCCGCGGCGTGACGAGCCGGGCTGCGGGAAAATCGGCAGGGATGAGTTGCGGCGCGAGGTCGCGGATCGCTCCATTGCTGGAAACAATGGCGGGACGCATGGGGACGTGCGCATCGGAGTGCAAGACAGCGAGCGTGCCATCGGCGGCGAGGGTGGGAGATACCTCGATGCCTTCTCCCTGGGTCAGTTGCCGGGCTGCGCCGCCATCCGCGGAGACCTGCCATATGTGCCGGCTGTCGAGGTCGTTCTGGTTCGAGGAGTAGACGATGCTGCGGCGATCGCGGCTGAAGGAGACATGTTCCACTTCAAAGTCGCCGGGAGTAAGCGGCGCCGCTGAGCCGCCGGCTGCGGGTACAGAATAGAGATGCAGCCAGCCGTCGCCTTCCCAGGGAAAGGCGATGTGGTCGCCGGCGCTCCAGAAGAGTTGGTGGTCTGACACGATCTCCCTGAAGACGCTTCCCGGTCCTTCCTTCGCGCGCCAGATTTCATGAGCTTCTCCGGAACCAGCGTCTGCCACGCGGATGGACCAGGGCTGTCCTGCGCGGTGCGGCTTGAAGTCGACATCCGGGCCATCAGGTGGGGTGCGCACGAAGGCGATGCGGCGGCTGTCCGGCGACCAGACCGGGTCTCCGTCGACCTCGGTGGAGGGATCCAGGTAACGGAGTGCTTTTTCCGTGAAGGAGAAGACGCCAACAAAGCCGTGGTCGCCGCGCTCGCTGCTGAAGGCCAGGTACTTGCCATCAGGCGACCACGCCAGCGAGCCCAGGCTGCCGCGTCCGTGGAAGAGCTGCGCAGCTTTCGCCGCCGAGTCACGGAGATCGATGGTCCAGACTTGATCCTTGCTGAGGAAGGCGAGCGTGGCGCCGTTGGGCGACACGGTAGGCTTGCGGCCTTCGGCGAGCTTGCGTGGTTCACCGCCTCGAGTGGAAACAATCCAGATATCCTGTTCGACGCCCTGAGGCAACAGCGCGGGATTGGGCGCCGGCTTTGCCGGAAATTCAAAATCGCCGCCGCGGACGTATACGATCTGCTCGCTGCCAGGTGTCCAGGAGACGTCGCCGATTTCCTGGCCGTCGTCGGCGTCGTAATTCGTCACCCTGTGGACAGCAAAGGTGCCGCCCTGGCCTTCCGCAATCCAGAGGTTGCGCCGGCCCTCCTGGTTCGCGGCCCAGAGAAAGCGCGCGCCCTGGGGAGACGCCTGAAGATCCGAGCAGAAGGGCGCGCTCATTACCTGTTGCAGTGTAAAGCTCTCCGCGGCAGGTGGGGCGGGAAGGAGGTAGACGAGAATAGCGAGTACAAGCGCGGGCAGACGATGGATCATCGGTGGTCCTCGGAGGCCGGAACTTCGATCATAATGGGGCCGCAGGAAATCGGCTGGTTTTTCATCGACTGACTCGCAGAGCAATAGAAGGCACGCACAGAGCTCCCTCGTCTCACTCGGCTCAGACAACTCTGCGGGCCATTTCCCCCGTCTGTTCTTGGCCCCTCAAGGCAACGTATAACAGACGGAGAGCGCTATGATGACGCAGAATGTCTACGACAATACGGAGTTCTTCGAAGGCTATAGCCAATTAGGCCGCTCAGCCGAAGGTCTGGCTGGTGCAGCGGAATGGCCTGCATTGCGGGCGATGCTTCCCGATCTACGCGGCCTCAGGGTCCTGGACCTCGGCTGCGGCTTCGGCTGGTTCTGCCGCTGGGCTCGCGAGCATGGCGCCGCGCAGGTGCTTGGACTCGATGTGTCCGAGCAGATGCTGGCGCGGGCCAAGGCCGCCGCGCCGGATGCCGGAATCACATACGTTAGAGCAGATATGGAATTGCTCGATCTGCCGGAAGCATCGGTAGATCTGGTCTACAGCTCGCTGGCGCTGCACTACATCGAGGACCTGGCCAATCTTGCGGCGAAGATACACCATGCTCTCGTCCCCGGAGGACACCTGGTCTTTTCGATCGAGCATCCGATCTACATGGCGCCGAGGCATCCAGGGTGGTTAGTCGATGCAGACGGCCGCAAGACATGGCCTGTTGATAGCTATCGCGTGGAAGGTCCACGAACGACGGATTGGCTTACCAAGGGCGTCATAAAACAGCACCGCATGATCGGAACCACACTCAATCTGCTCCTCCGGACCGGCTTTGCGATATCCCATGTTGAGGAATGGGGACCGACAGACGATCAGATCGCAGCCAGGCCGGGACTGGCCGAAGATCGCGAGCGGCCGATGTTCTTGCTGGTCGCGGCTCGACGGCAGCTCCCCTTCTGCGATCGCGAGGCTTGATGAGTGGAAGAAGTCGGTGGGGGCCGTTGGCTCTGGTCGCCGCATCGGATGTTGGAAGATGGTGCTTGTCTGGAGCGATTCGTGGGTGCAACGGCATCGCCCACTTCCCCTGGAGAAGTCCCGTCCGCTGCACTCCTGTTTCGCCATAGAAGACATTCTACCCTCAATCCGGCGATGGTGGTAGGCATTCGACAGTCAAGTGTCAAGGAGCAACGGAAGGGGATTTTGCGAAGATCTCGCCGTGGGACGGCGCAACTCGGTTACCGGTTCATCCTTGAAACGTTTATGAGAGCGGTCTTAGCTTGGTCACAGTGACTCTGTTCGCCTTCCACGCCGCCCAACCGAATGCCGCAGCCCCAGCCGCGATCCCAATCCCGGCGAAGACTGCCGTTGCCAGGCAGAAACGCCTTCTCCGAGCTTTTTCACGCACATGCTCCGGGCGCGCACCAATCCCCACCGCATATCCCAGTGCGCGGTGAATGCCTGGAACTCGCATCGCTGCCTTTACCTGCCAGGGAGGCCGGATCGGTCCAGGGTTTTCAAACAGGCGAGCGAAGCCGCGATGAGCAAATAACTGGATCGTCTGCGTAAAGCGGGTTGGAAACTCGCGTCTCTTTTGCACCGCCGCCAGTGCCTCCTCGGGAACACATCCCTCCTGAAGTGGTCTGGTCAATAGGTTGGCGGCGGCGACGGCATCCTGAATCGCAAGGTTTATCCCCACTCCACCAGCGGGCGACATAGCGTGGGCCGCATCTCCAATACACAGAAGGCCCGGCCGGTGCCAGCGCCCAAGCCGATTGATCTGCACGGTCAGGATTTTGATCTGCTCCCAATCGTGCAGTTCGTTGACTCGTTCGCCCAAGTAGGGAGCGATCTGGCGAATGTCGGCGCGGAACGCATCGATGCCGCGCGCTTTGATCTTGTCATACGACCCCTTTGCGATGATGAGGCCGGCCTGAAAATAATCTGATCGATTGATCAGGATCAACGCCTTGCCATAGTTCACATTGCCGAGCACCTGCCCCGAATCGTCCGGCTTACGGCTTATCCGGAACCACAACACGTCGATGGGCACGCCGTACTCGATCACTTGCAAGCCAGCCGCGCTGCGCGTAAGGGAATGGCGGCCATCGCAGCCCACCACGAGATCCGCACGAATCCGCACTTCTCTCCCTTCGTTCCGCATAACCACTCCCTTGATTCGTTCGCCATCTCTCACCAGATCTGTAACTTCGTGCTGCATGAGCAGCTGGAATGAAGGAAACCTCGTTGCACGGCTCGAAAGAAAGTTCAGAAAATCCCATTGCGGCATGAGCGCCACGAATTTGCAGGTTCCCGGTACATGCCGGAAATCGGCCACATCGAATACGGAATCTCCAATGATCACTCCAGCCGACGCCACCTCCTGATGTGGCAAATCAAGGAACTCCTTCAACAACCCAACCTCTTTGAGCACCTCGAGAGTGGACGGGTGTACGGTATCGCCACGAAAATCGCGAAAGAAGTCCTGGTGCTTTTCCAACACGGTAACCCGGACACCCCTGCGCGCCAGAAGATATCCAAGCATCATACCCGCAGGCCCACCACCCACCACACAGCAAGTTGTCTCCAAAACCTCAGGCGCCATGTCCGTTTCGCCTCCTGTCTCACACCTATTCAAAACCTTCGATGCTGAATCGCAAAGCTCTGGACCATGACAAATCGCAGTTGCTAACAGGTCAATGCACGCATCGAGCTGCGACATTGAACCTGGTTCCCCACTCCGGGCGAGTAGCCGGCATTTGGGATTTTGGGATTCATCTCATGAAGGTATCCGCGATTTGGCGTACATCCACCTGAAGGAATGTCACGTCTCCGAAACTACTGGAAGTTTGGCGGCGTCCTATGCGGCGAGTCCGCCCGCACAGTGGGTTCCCAAATCTTGCCGGTGAAACCAATTGTTCCTCTTGTCGGTCTTGCCTAAGGCCCGCGGATGCGCCGCGTGAACGGCCGTGGCTATTCGGTTCAGTCAGCAAGTGGATCGGGCCGAATCTGGAAGTGGACCACTTTGGGGCTCGTCCCTTTTCCCGTCTCGCTGTGGAACGGCGTCCGGGTACCCCATGTGGTCCAGACTCCTTTCCCCTTCCAGCCGGTCTTTGGATCGTCGAAGCGTCCGTCCATCCCTTTGGCAAAGAAGCCCATCGGATAGGGTACGCGCAGTATCGTGAACTGCCCGTTCACCAGGGCGAGCAGCGAATCGGACGAATTGCCCGTAATGATCGGCGTGTTCTTGCCCAGGCCCAGCGTATCGAACTGATCCACCCAGACGTAATAATGAGAGTCCGCGCTGCCGGAGGCCGTCACGTTCTTGAACTTCGGGCCCGGCGTTTGATAGAGTGCCCACCCTTCGGGGCATTGCCGCCCGGTCGCCTTGGGCCCGTTGAGCGGACCTTTGCACTTGTGCCGATCGAAGCTTGCCAGGTGCCCGCTCGCCAGCGCCACCCAGACAACGCCGTTGCGATCGATGTCCATCCCCCGCGGCGAAAAACCCCATACCGGAGCCCTCGGGTCGTTCCACGGCACCTCATAGTATTCCGCCAGAGTTGTCTCTGGAGGGTTCGGTCCCGGATTCAGGCGCACGATCCCGCCCGGAAAGCCCAGCACTGAGCCCCAGACCATCCCGTCCGTGCCCACCGCGACTCCATAGAACGCTGCGTTGAGGCGCGTATCCTTGGTGGGGTCAGGCGCTGCGTTGAGCGCGGACGAAGTGCCCAGACTTTCGCCGCTGGGCGCGGTGGCGACTTTCTGCTCGCCTTCCACATAGGCGTCCCGCTTGCCGTTGCCGTTGGTGTCCATCACCAAAGCCGTCCAACCTTGTGATTTCTGCGCGTCGTGCGTCTGGTCCCACATCTTCGTGTTCAACCAACCCACCACTCCGCCGCCACCGCCGCTGCTGGTCCACAGCGTGTCATTGGCATCCGCGGCAAACACCAGGTGGTGGGTGCCGAAGCAAGTGTCGATCATCGAGATTTGCTTGGTCGCCGGATCGTACATCTCCAATTGGCGCCCGGAGCTCTGCACGGGAGTGAGCTCAGCCGAAGGAAGGCTGGATCCCGCCTTGCAGAACGCCGGGTTGTCGCTGGGACGGATGCGAGCCGTGAACCACAGGCGTCCGCGCTCGTCGAACATTGGATTGTGAACCGTCGTGTGGCTGTCCCAGATCGCCTCATCGCCCCACACCGGCGACGAATTCAGCGGCGGCGGTTGCCCAGGCGTATTCGGATCGCGATACTGAACCTTCAGCCGGCTGATCATGTTGTGCACCGGATCGAGTACCGGCAAATAGTCGCGGCTCTCCTCGGGCGATCCGTAGATCAGGCCGTTGGCGTTTACCTTTGGATTGCGCTTGTCGGTGGAGATTTCGTCGTGCAGATAGGCTTTCGGATCGGCCCAGTCCCACTGGGTAATCACCACGTTGCGCTCGATGCCCTGCGGCCGCGGAGGCGCCTCCGCGGGCAACTCGCCCTTCATGATCCGGGTGGTCCAATCGCCAAACAGCTCCGTGGCTCGCTTGGGGCCGAGTTGAGACAGCCCGCCCATCATGGCCGGGCCGGCTTGTCCTGACTGCACGCGGCGCATCCAGGCTTGTGCCGGATCGAGGTCGCTGAACATTGCCGGAATCGTGCGCGTATATTGGTTGCCGAGTTGGTGGCACGACTCACAGCTATCGGTCTTGATCAGGTGGATCCACTGGGCCTGGCTTTTGATATTTGCGGAAATGCCGTTTCCACTGGCGCCCGTTCCGGGAAATTCGTTTTCCCCCGGCACCTCCAGCAGGGCATACCAATAATTTGCCGGATAGTAGTGTGCGGCGGTCTTCGCATCCGGCGCCACGCTCGGTTTCAGATCCACCTGCTTTGCCTGGCTCGGTCTCCACCTTGGGCGAATCCACCAATCCGTATCCGCGCGCCCAGACGGTGTACCTGGCCTTGGGCAAGCCGGGTATCAGGTAGCGCCCTTTATCGTCGGTCACTACTTCCTTGATATAGCGCGTGGGCAGATCATTTGTTTCCGCGATCACCCACACTCCGGCTTCCGGTCCCGCCGAGCTGGTGACCGTCCCGCCGATGTCGTCGCTGTTGATCTGCATCGCGCTCGTTCTGCTGAGCGAGGCGGCGAGCAACACGAAAACGCCGAGCGCAATCATTCCTGGAGACAGGATTCTGGTCATCTTATCTGACCTCCCTAGGCTTGGAATATTGGCAACATCGATGGGTCGCCATTGGAAGTTCGTAAACACAGGCGGGACTTACCATTGCTTTGCCGATTGGCCGAAAATATACGCTTGACTGCCCTCACAGGCAATGCTTCGGCCCGCTACGTTGATAGCGGGCCGGGGACGGGTGCCCCGCGTCTCGATTCTGAGACGTGGGTTCATCTATTTGTGCCACTAACATTTTCTCCGCGGCGGCGAACTAGTGTTTCATTTTCAAGGCGGCGGCATCGAAGGTGGTGACTTGGGCAGCCATCAGGCCATCCTTGGTCTCATAGGCATCCGCTCCGCGGTAGGGTTCTGCAAGAAAGGGAGCATCGGCCCGCCACTGAACATTGATGACGTCGCCAACCACAAAAGTGTGCTCGGTCGTGACTTTCAATCCGCACGTTCCCCCCTGGGCCGGCGGCTTCACGATCTTGGCAAACATTTCGCCCACCGCCTGACGTCCGCGCACCGTCACTCCGTTGGGAGCAAAGAACTCTACATTGTCAGGAAATTGGGTCATGAGCCGCTTCCAGTCACAGGCATTGAACGCGGCCATGTGCTCGGCCACGACTTTGGCCGGCGTTGGTTGACGAACTTGTTTGGGTAATGGGTTCGACTGGGCCATTCCTCCAGGCAAAACCACGATGGCGGCCGCGAACACGGCTGTTGCGGCAATCATCTCTACCTGCGCACGAAGCTTAAGAGAATTCATTCCGAGATTATTACATCCCGCGGGGGGATTTCTGGCGGACCAGCAGCCCGACGCCCTCAAAGACAGAACTCACCTGCGTCCTATCTCGTCGATCTCCTTCTGCAAGGCAAACGTGTCCAGGGTTGCAAGCGGCAGGCATAGAAAGAGGCTGATCCGCCGGTCTAAAGCTGCAAAGGCAGTCTTAAACGCCCGCTCGATCTCCTCCGGTGTTCCTTGGACCGCAGCGGGATCGGGTATTCCCCAGTGGGCCGTCATCGGTTGTCCCGGCCAGAGTGGACATACTTCTTTGGCCGCGTTATCGCAGACGGTAAATACAAAACTGATAGGGGGCGCATTGGGCTTCGAGAATTCGCTCCAGGATTTACTGCGCAATCCCTCCGTGGGTAAACGAGCGGCCTCAATCTGCCTGAACGCCTCAGGTCGAACGAACCCAGCGGGATGGCTCCCCGCGCTATAGGCGGTGAAGTAAGGGGCTCCTTTGTGGTTCATGATCGCCTCGGCCATGATCGAGCGGGCGGAGTTACCGGTGCAGAGAAACAGCACGTTATAGTGCGTCATTCACGATCCTTTCGGTGAGAAACGCAGCGCGAGCGTGGTGCGCTCATCGTCGGGCTGCGCACCAGCGGTGTAACGCATCATGGCGCGGTGGATTGTTTCCGCCATCTCGGAAGGGTGTTGGTCGGCTTGATCGCGCATCCCTTCATGAGCAGCAGGCTGGTCCACAGCACGACTTTGCAACTGCAATTCCCGGTTTGACCGCGTAGACCTTCACGCTGGCTGCCGCTGCGTTGACGTCGTACTGCGAAAGTAGCGTCGTCAACTCCCCATGCAACGAAGCCGATGCACCTGGGACCGGTGTAGTAGTAGCCGGGGTGCAGCAGGCCTCTTGCAGAGGTTGGGATGGATTCGCCGCATCCATGGTGGGCGAGCAGCAACCGGCCTGATTTTCGACTTTGGCGTAGGCATTGAGGTCGGCGCCGCTGTCCACAATCTCCACGTGTTCAAAACCAGCAGCGAGCAGCCCTTGGTGATAGGCGTTGATGTGGATAGCTCCCGCGATGCAGCCGACATAGGCGGCCAGGCTCCGCGCGACGGCGGCCGGCAATTCACCCCTGAGCGCGATGTCGCTCACCGCCAGGCGCCCGCCGGGTTTGAGAATTCGTGCAATCTCCCGGAAGACAGCAGGCTTGTCGGGAGCAAGGTTGATGACACAATTGCTGATAACGCAATCGACCGATGCATCGGCAAGGGGGATCTTGTCAATCGTAGCCAGGTGAAATTCGACGTTTTGATAGCCACCTGCCAAAGCATTCGCTTGCGCGCGTTCGATCATTGCCGAAGTCATGTCGATGCCAATGGCGCGGCCTGACGGGCCAACCAATTGGGATGCCAGGAAGACGTCCAAGCCCCCGCCGGAGCCGAGATCAACGATCACTTCGCCCGGTCGAATCGAAGCAATCGCGGTGGGATTTCCGCACGAAAGCCCCATATTGGCTTCAGCGGGGATAGAGGATAGCTCCTCGGCGCTGTAACCGAAGGCCTGGGCAACCGCTTTGACGCCCGCATCATGATTGGAGAGTGTGCTCTCCGCCACCGCCGCGTATTTGGACCGCACCGATTCGAGCAGTTGTTCCGCCATGGTTCCTCCTGACATATACGCCAAGACGACTATATTATCGGTGGACACATTCGTCAATACATATATAATTATGACCATGGCCGCGAAACCGAAAGCGTTCAACATCGAGCGCTTCTTTCAGGCTCTCGGCGACAGTACGCGCCTCCGGCTCTTGCATCTCATGGGAGATCAGGAAATCTGCGTCTGTTATTTCGTCGAGATTCTGGAGCAGCCCCAACCAAAAATATCCCGGCACCTGGCCTACCTGCGCAGCGCCGGAATCGTAGCCGCACGGCGGGAAGGCAAATGGATGCACTACCGCATCGTGATGCCGCCGAACATCGGAGCCGCACAGGTTCTTCAGCAGACTCTGGCCTGGCTTCGAGAAGAACGCGCGATGCAGGCTGATCGTGCCCGGCTGTCAAAGGCCTGCTGTAGTCCAGAGAAGTTTGTGGCGCTGCAGGGTGCGCCTCTGCCCACGTCAATCGATCCGGTCACTGCCTCTGTGTCGAGGCGGGCGCAACGGGAGTCGGGTCGCGTATAGTGGAGTTGGTTATGAGTCAGAGCCAAAAACACAAGACGTGGAAGGCTATCGCGGCCGCGGCCGTCTTGTTGACTCTGCTGCTGGTTCTTCTTCCTCACCCTCACCACCTCACTGGAGCGATCGCCTGCCCAGTGCTGGCCATAGTGTTTCTCTTCGGGACAATCGATATTCCGTTTTCGCTGTGGCTGCTGTCACAAGTGAGCGAAGAGCATCCTCCGCAATCACCTGACCTCCCGTCTCGATTCCAGCGCCCGCCTCCCGCCCTTATCTAAGAACGCCGGCAACGCGCGTGCCGTTGTATGCCTACACAGGCCGGCACGTGCCCGCTTTCCAACGCTCATTCGGCTTGCCGAACGTGGAGGCGTCCATGGATTTTGCTATGGATTTCGTGCGCGGACTCTTTGCTTTAAACGGACTTGTAATCCTTTCATGTTGGGGCCTATTTTGCCTGAAAAGATTTCTCTGGAGGCGGCGAAAACGGCTCGGAAAGCACAACCTCGGCTTTTATCCGACGTATACTTCCGCCGGCAATGCCCTACAGGCGCTGCAAGCGATTACGCAGCCAAGAGCCCAGTACGTGCTTGAGGAAAAATTCGAGGACGAAGCAGATGACGACGATGAGGGGGAACCAAGCGATCCCGAAAGACATCTGCATCGCCAGCTGAGACGAATCAGACGGGGAGAGAAGTTCGAAAGACTGACTGCTCTGCGCCGGGACGGCGTTTGGAAACACTCATAGGCCTGTGCACATTCTTGCCGTTCACCAGATGGGAACCTTCGAGGGCATGCCGTACCTGGTGTCGGAACTGCTAGAAGGTGAACTACCGCGGAGTTGGCGGCAAGCAGACCTTGCCGCCACTCAGCCTTGGTAAGAGCCGTAGCGTAAACGCGCTCCAACGGATCGCCCGTCCCTAGTTCTATGGGATTGGGAATCTGAGGAAGGGCACGAAGACTACTCCTTTCCCGCTAACACTCGAGCACTTGGGCTTACCGGGGCCGGCAAAACAACCCCAGAAGTTATTGATGGCATCGACGGTACCGGAGCCGAGGTTATCCACGCCGATCTCGTCGCCTAGCAAATTATTGAAGTGCAGATTCACCTCTGCCGGCGTGTTGACGGCGATATCCTCAGCCTCATCCTTGATGACGTTTCCCCAGATGACGGTGCCGGTGATGGGCGTACCGCCGCCGCCGCTGTTGAGGTTAATGCCTGTCGGGCCGGGAGTCGCTGTGTCGTCGACATCGGCGCCGTTGCCGGAGATGTGGTTGCTGACGATGACGTTGTCGTTGAGGTTGTCGGCAGGCAAGCCGATCGCTGGACCGACATGGCTGTGGAAGGCTACTCCGGGAAGGCCATTGTCACGGAGTTCATTGTGGGTGACGACGTTTGCGGCGACGGTGCCAATGCCGCTGCCGTCGGCGAAGATGCCAACGCCTGCACCGGCGCCTGGAATCAGATATCCATTGTGGATGGACTGGTTGTCGACGATTGTGTTGTGAACGATGCCGAGGTGCGGGGCGGATGAGCCGAGGGCCGGGGCGTGCGAGGCGAGCGTAATTCCGCAATCGTACGGGTTGTCTTTCACGACGTTGCCGGTGACGAGATTATCGTGGGTTTCGCCGCTGTCGTCGCTCAGCAGAATTCCGCCGGAGTTTTTCTCTATGACGTTGTCGACCACGGTGGAATACTCGACGCCCAACAGATGGACTCCTTCACCACAGTCGAAGTCTTCACCCGTCTCGAAGGGTGGCTGCCCGGTGCAGGTGTCTGTGTCTATCGACAGGCCTTTGTCGTTGCCGAGGACATGGTTGCCCTTGATGGTGAGGTTGGATGTGTTGGTTATCAGGATTCCCTCGAAGTTGGCGTTCTCGACCGTAAACCCGCTCACGAAGACATTGCGCAGGCTGGGATGGTCGAGGCCATCGACATAGATGCCGTTGGCGAGACCCGCCGCATCAATAATTGTATTCTTGGAATCCGCACCGATCAGCCATAGGGGCTTTCCGATGATCACGTCCTCCTTGTATGTGCCCGGCGCCACGATGATTGCGCTGCCAGGCAACGCTGCGGCAACCGCGGCTCCAATCGTTGAATAACACCCCGCCTTGCCACCGGGGTTCACACACGGCTTAGAAGCGACTGCCGGCTGACACATTGCAGCGACCAAAACCGCGCCGGCAAGCAAGTGGCGAGGGGCGAGCCCTGTATTGTTCCGAGGATGCTTCGAAAACCTGTTGACGTTCATAGAATTTCCTCCAAACGATTCGCATTGAAGTATGGGGGCGCTGGGGGAGGGCGTCCCGAAGCAGGGGGTTTCGTGACACGCTGCCGGTGAAGCAACTGGCGCCTTCGCAGGTCTGCTGGAATGGTTACTTCACGAGCCAGTGCTGAGTGGACCGTTAGAACACCCAGTATCGACGCAATCGTCGTATCACCCTTCCATGTGGTGTTTTCTGTTGTGAGGCCCTGGGTCCGGGAGGATTATACGCCTGCTAGCCTCGAAGGGTACGGGCTGAACAGAGCGTACCCTTCAAACCAGAAAGTTTTTCCGCAGTCTGTAAAACCCTACTCATTCTGCGGCCTTTATGGACGACTTGAACGCCGCCCCTGCAAAGACCAGAATCAATTCAGTGGTCTCCCAGGTTAATCAGGGGTAATAAACAACTATGAACCAACCATCACGGCGATCTTTCCTCATTGGGTCCACTTCGGGGTTGAGTTCGATCTGGCTGGCCTCGAACTGGCCGGGAATCCTGGATGCCCGGGCGCACGCGCAGCAGGCAGCTCGGCAGCCTGTCCCTCTCGCCTTCTTCACCAAAGAGCAAGCCGCCGATGCCGACAAGTATGCGGCTAAGTGCAAGCGCGGCTTCAAAGGCATCGCTGCGGAAGCACGTTCTTTGCTGATGCAATACAGTTGGCCGGGCAACGTCCGCGAGTTGGAGAACGCCATCGAACACGCCGTCGTGATGGGACTGACGACGAAATTCTCCCCGAAAACCTGCCAACGCGCTGCTGGAGGAGCAATCGTCGGGATTGGCCGCGGCGCGCTACCACAATACTCTGAACCAGACAAAGAAACACCTCATCCTTACTGCGCTGGACGAAGCCAACGGCAGCCCGGTCGAAGCGGCCCGACTCCTGGGAATTCATCCCAAGTACCTACACCGCTTAATCCTGTGGCTCCGTAGGGTACGACGTTCATTTCAATTCCCTTCCCATTGTTCTCACTCTCCAGGCGATCTCCACCGGTGACCGGTCAACTATAAGCTCCCCAGCAATCCCGTAAAGCATTGCGTGTGACCACACGTCTATGAGCGTTTCCGCACGTCGATGGATTCAGAAAAGGTTGTCGCCCGCCACGGTTGCAAACGGACCAACTTGCCGAAATCGAATCGAAAATTTCCCTCGCTCTTGCAGGGCGTGCGAGTAGGGACCCCACCCTCGGCCAAGCAACCGCGCAAACTAATCTCCCAGATTTCGAAATCGTGGTCACGACCGCCAGATCGCCACGGTGTCAATATAAGCAAAAGGTACCAAACACTCTTGATGGATTGCGAAAGTATAGCGTGATATGGTTATGTGTTTATTTGACTCTCGATCGGTGAGTGAATTGTCAACTCTTCTGTCTTCATTTTTGGCAAAACCCGCATGAATCCCCCCACAAAAGTCAAAAAAACTCACGTCTATCGCGTTCAGGTGTTGGATAGGGCATTTCAAATCCTTGATCTGTTGGCAGACGAAAAGTCGGGTGTAGGGCTAATGGAGGTTGCCCAACGCCTCAAGCTCCACAAGAGCACCGCGCACCGCTTGATCATGTCGCTGGAGTTGAGACGCTTTGTCGAGAAGAACACAATTACGGGCAAATACCACCTCGGCTCACGGTTAATGGAGCTGGGACTCTCCGCCGTCGCCCGTTTGGATGTCTATGAGGTCGCTGGCCCCCACCTTCGGACGCTGGTCAAAGAGACCGGGGAAACTGCCCATTTGGGCGTACTCCGCGACGGACAGGTGGTCTCGCTGGTGAACATCGAGAGCAGTCAAACACTGCGTACCCCCGCCACCGTCGGCACTCGAACGCCCGCCCATTGCACCTCCCTAGGCAAAGCCATGCTGGCTTTTGCGACGCAGGAGCACATCGATGACTTTCTGCGTGGCCGGAAGCTTGAGGCTTACACGCCAATGACGATAACCTCAGCCGCGAAATTCAAAGCGGAGCTGCGCGCGATCGGGAAGCGAGGCTATGCGATCGATAACCAGGAGCGCGAACCAGGCCTTCGCTGCATCGGAGCGCCTTTGTGGGATAGCGCCGGCGATGTTGTTGCAGCAATCAGCATCGCCGGACCAGTCTTCCGCATCTCAGATGACCGGTTGCAAAGCCTTTCTGCGGCTGTCATGCGAATTGCCGCCAGGATTTCTGCATCGCTCGGCTATCGCAGCGGCAGAGGAAAGCACGAAGCCGACCCCTAAACAGCCAAAATAGGAGAAACTCCGGAGCGAATTTCTATTGCTCTTCCCCACCCAAATTGCCGTGAGGCTTTTCTCGGACAGCAAAGCCTCGCGTTGCGCGGCGGCTCGGATAAACAGTTATAAACGGTAATGGGCATTCCGAAGCCCGCCACACCCTCAACAAATGCTCCAAAGGCGATCAATACGTCCGCCGAGGCGCATCGGTGGTGAGGTTTCCCGTCGAAGAGGTAGAATTTTCCCGTTGCCACCGTACGGCGATAGAGGTTGATAGCCCAAAACACAGTCCAGGAGATAGAAAACTATCCAAACGTGACCCTGGGCCGCCTAGGGAAGGTAGGAGAAGGCGACTTGCGGGTCGCTCCAGCCAGAGGGCCTGAAAACCGAATTGGCGGGCTCCCGATGCATTAGCTTCGCCTTCGCTCCTATCCTTTCCTCTCCAGGATCAGCGCGGCCTGCAGCATTGCCTTCGCGTATGCGATGTCATAGAGGTTTCCAGCGTACCCGCCGCCCCCTGGATACCCGCGGATCGGACCTCGTTCACGGTCATAGTCCAGGGCTCGCGGATGCTCCGGATACACCTCGCGTGTATATTTCACGCGCACCAGCTCTCTCATCACGGCAAGCATGTTGACGTCGCCTTCGTCGATGAACCCCTCATCGTACTTCACATAAGGCTTCATGATGTGTGGGTTGCGGTAGTGTACGTGATTGATGCGATCTCTTGACCCGAAGTAATGGCAGACGGCAACCGGATCCTCGCCCATCTTGCGAGTGACTCCGCAGTCGAAGGTAATCCCGTTCGACGGGCTGTTGACGATTTCAATCAAGTGCTTCCACCCTGCGACTGTCCCCATGATCTGCTGCGAACCACGGCTCAACGGAACGGGCGGGTCGTTGGGATGCAGAGCTAAGCGCACGTTCGCTTTCTCGGCGACCGGAATGACCGCCTTCAGAAAGTAGGTTATGTTGCTCCACATCTGATCGAGGCTGTTGGCTCCCTCCGCTGGAAGCGGCGGTAGCCCGGTCATACGGTCATAGTCCATTCCCGTGATACCGGCTCCTCCCCGACCCGTCTGCTCGAAATAGCCTTCGATGGCGCGGTGAGCGTAGAAGTTGTACTCGACAACAGGGACGCCTACCTTCCCCGCCGCCTGGATAGACTGTTTGACCTTCTCGATTTCTTCGTCCCGGCCAGGGCGCCCGTAAAGGGTATTGGTAAAGCCATCGATCATCAGGTTGCCAAGCATTAGGCCGCCCGCCTTCAGCTTGTCCACGATTGGCTGCAGCTCTTCGACCGTCCATGGAATCGCCGGACCGCCGGAAAGGACATGGTAAACACCGAGCTGGACCACTCCCCGAATGGCCTGGTCTGTCACCCCATCGCGCACAGAGATGGCAGTTGCCAACTTCGGCGTGTCAGGGCCCTCCTGCGGCATGCCTGTACCGAGCCACCATGGCTTTTCGCCGGCCTGCGCCCAGGCAAGGGGAAGAGTGGGCGTCAACGCCGTAACTGCCAACCCTTTGATAATGCTCCTTCGAGAAAATTGCGAACTCATAATCGATGCTCCTAAGTCAGTTTTAGAAATGGAAGACCCTTAAGTTGGCTTCGGGCCAACGCGATCGGCAGTCTGGCTTGCATGTCGATAACAAACTCTCCAGCACACATGAGCGCCTCGGCACTCCTTCGTCTCGGGTTCCGCCCTGCATGTTCCAGGGTCGTGGCGCGGTAGATCGACTTCAGCTCCTGCGTCGACAGCTTGCGCTCCTTCCAGCTCACGTAGCTCAACTGGCTCGCACCATGTGCATGATGAACAATTACACCGCCGTCTTCGGGTCGACCATCTCGATCGTCTGGGGATAGGTACTGCTCCCTAATTGCGGCCTTCCTTCCAGTCGCACCGTGACGATCTCAAATGGCTTGGTGTTAAAGGTGAAGCCGCGCGGCGATACCGTCAAAGGCCGCTGGTTTTCCTCGACGCTGCTGCAAAGCCACGCTCTGTCGACATTCACGATCGTACTGCTCACATTCACGGTGCCGGGTTGACCGTTGGTCTCCACGAATCGCATGATTGTGCCCTTTCCGTCCTCGGCTTGCTTCCAGGTGACCAGTACAACCGCAGGATTATCGACCTGGACAAAACTGCCTTGCGTCGGATCGAGGGGCCTCGCTGGGTTGTCGATCTTATCTTGCTCTATGATTTCGTCTAACTCGAAGGGCGACATCGCGTCCCAGCCTAGCTTGCTGAGAACTCCTGGCGACAATTTCCGGCCGCTGGTAAAGACGTATCGCGACGTGAGCCCCTGAGTCCCTCCGCTTCCGCCTAACAAGTACGAGAAGATAACGGCTTTGCGCGTCCCAAACTCTTTGGGCCACAGCCACCGGATGATATCGCCGAATGCCACGAGAGGCGCGTCGATTGGCACTATCGCGGCCGTGACATCATCTTGGTCGATGGCCACCCAGTGTTGCACCGGGAACTTCTCCATCCCCGCGCCGGGAAGCGTGTCCTTAGCCGGATTGACCACGCCGTTCTGGATTTCGTATCGGAATTCAGGCCGATTCATCGCGACAGGGAACGCGAAATACTCCCAGCTGTCGACGCCCGAGCCGTTCACGCGCTCCCGATGCACCTGATTGGCGATTTCGATTTTCTTCTGCCCATCGAACAGAATAATCGTGGTCGTAATGCGCGGAGTTTCGGTGGCAGAGCATTCCAACTGCGCTACGGTGCCGAAGGCAGTTTTGGTCACCGAAATAAGGCGCCCTCCTTGGGATAGATGGGTTTCCAGATTCGGAGGCGCTACGATCGTTGTAGATACGCCCCGGCGGTTGAAGACATCTTGCGTGCCAGTGGCAAGCACGTACTGGTTGAAACGATATGGACTGGAGCTGTCAACCATTTCGCGGTTGAGTTCCTTGTCGAAGATGCTTGCGATCGCGCCAGCGGCGGGGTCGAGTACAACGCGATAATATGCGCTTTCCAACGTCTTCTGCTCGGTGACAGCGGCGCGCTCTGGCGCGCTGCTCTTGGCCTCTCTCAGCGCGTAACACCTGTAACCTACCGCGGGAACGTCCGTTGCCAGGAATCGGATACGCCGCAAGGTGGTGCCTGGTCTTCCTCCCGGTCTTCCTGGAATCTGGCCATCCGGGCCCACCCGCAGTTGCGCGCCCCAACGGTCGGTGTTGTTATCTCCTATTCTGAAGGTGCTCAACTCTTCCACCGGAACCACTTGGCCGGTGACCCGATCCACCAGCTCCATGTCCCACCCAATCGTCATTTCCACCAGCTTGCTGCGCTGCCAATTGAGAGAATTGAATACGATCACCGTGCCGCTGGGATCCTGGATGGAATCGGCGAGTGCGGACATAGCGCGCCCCAACACATGTTCCATTAATCGCTGGCTCTCGAGCGTCATCTGAGCCTTCGTATGCGCCGCCCGCAGTGTGCCGCTTCGACCGCCACTGCTGGTGTGTTCTTCGAGACGGAGCAGTCTGTCCCAGAGCTGGTTCAAGGCAGGCCGGTCCGGCTGGATGCGCGGATTCACCAGTGCAATAATCGTCGAGACCTTCTCGGCCGCCAGCACCCGCTGCTCGTCCTCGCGAATGAGCGTGTCCTGACTGGTATCCCAGTACCCAACGCCATCACCCCGTATTACGGGAATCGAGTCGCCTATCTGCCCTGCGATATACTCCATCGCCTCGGCAACCCCGGAGAACTTGAGTTTGGGATAGGTGTAGACCTTATTCCAGTCGCTCGCCAGCGAGGTTTGATCCCGGTACAGAACCGTGTTCTCCACCTGCGACCCAAACACGATGACGCCATCTGACTTGTAGTCGGGGCGCGCGTAAGCCTGCAAGAAAATGGGCAGGGTGTCATGACCCGACTCCACCCTGGGAGGTAGACTGAACAAACTCCGTATTTGATAGTACATACGGGCATACCACGTCAGGACCCTTTGCCCGTCCGGTCCCTCCCACCAGAAGGGCGATCTCTCATTCAGGCGGCCAAAGAGAAGGATGGGCCCCAAATCGCTGTTAGAGGGCAGCATCAGGTACTTCAGACCCGCAGATGCCATCACCGACGGATACGACCAGGATTCAGATGGCACGTCCGTGACCAGGGACAGATCAAAGTCGCCGCCGTTCTCTCGATTGAATTTATAACTGGGATAGAAGGAACGGAGGAGATACTCCAGGCTCGCGACCCCCGTATAAGGGTTGGCGTAGTCCGCCGGAACGAAGATCTTTTTTTCCCGAACGAGCTGCAGAAACTCCTTCCGTTGGGCATCGCTGCGGCCTGCCATAAACTGCTCGACAGGCCAGTAACCGTCCACCGTGTACCGAAAATCCGGTTGCTCGCGAATCATGTCAATGGCATCGTCAATGGCCCGGCTCTGAACCTCCGCCACCTTCGGCTCATAGTCCGTATACCCGATGTCAAGGTGCTCGTGAGGCACCAAGAACACATTCCACTTCTTCGCCGGTTTCGCTTCTACGGTGAACCGGCGCGATCGGCCATTGAGCGAGACCGTCACCCGGGCGGTCGTCGGTGCGCCAAACTCGGGCACTTCGAACTGCAGTCTCTGCTCACCGAACTCCGTGCCCGCGGCCAGTTCCTGCGTGAGATGATTGGAGCCGAGAGCCAGCGTTACCCGGCTGTGCTGGGGTGGTTCGTTGTATCGCACGAACACGTCCACTAGCTCCACTAGGCGATTGCCTTCGCCTTTGTAGAAAATGGTCGGTAGAACCTCAGCAGAGACTGTTTTGGCGGAATACGTCTTGCCCGGATCATGTTCGAGCGACAGCGCGTCATAAACGATCGCCGAATTGCCCAGCGTGAACTCGGTGGTCTGCGAGTCATCCCGCTTGTTCGGTTCGTCGATTGCCGTCAGCACGAGCGTGTTCGTCCCTTGCAGCAGATAGCCGGTCGGGACATCGAGCGTGATCGAAGCTTTCGACATCTGGGGCACGAAGTGGCCCGGCCACTCGGCGGCGCTATAGTCCAAGACCGGATGCTGAAAGAACTGGCCGACATGGCCGTTGATACTCACCTCCAGGATAGGCAGCCTGGAGCTGTACACCAACAGTGAGAATTTGAGTGTGTACAGGCCCTGCGGGGATTGCGGTAATTCGAATTTGACCGTGAACGGATGCGCGCGAAAGCCAGCCGCGCCATTGGAAGTCCCCGACTGAGAGCGGTACCAATCCTGGGCGGGATTGCTCTTGCCCACGACAAACACTGGGTCCTGCCAGGGCACTCCCTCGTGGAACTCGTAAGAGGAACCATCGAACTTCCCAATCTGCCAGACGACGGTGGAAAGAGGATCCGTAGGCTTGCCAGAGGCATTCTTGTGCACCGCGGCCGAAGCGGCCGGTGTTGATGACAAGAACGCAGTCGCACCGAGGGCGCTGCCAACAGCCAACTTGACGAACTCTCTTCGATCCGGTGTATACGTCGTGCTTGTTGGTTCCGGCACTTGTTGATCTGATTCAGGATTGTTCATGGACTATCTTCTCCGGGCAGCTCGTGCAGAAATCTTCAACCTCTTTAGCCTCGTTCAGTTCAGCGGCCCGAACGCGCTCTGCTGCAGCAACACGAATGTACGTTGGCGTTGTAACACCGTCGCCAACGGGCAAGTCAAGCACCTACCCCGACACGAAATGCCGCGGAAGATTGAAGCTGTGCTCCGCGATCAGGCCGGGGTTTGCCGCAGCAATTCGAGCATCTTGCGATCCAGCTTGTGCCCCTGGAAATCCTCATAGGCAACATCGGTGCGCCCGCTGTCCATCACGCCAAAGGTGCCGCGCAGATTCCATACCGCCCAGCCCCAGTTGGCCTGGTGCCATAGCGATAGGCAATCACCCAACCAGGCCAGCACAATATCGTGCGGAGTCTTGTTATAGCAGCCAAACTCGGATACGTGGACGCGCGCGCCATTGTCAACCAGTGGTTTGTATTTGTCGAGAAACTGCCGCTTGAGCTTCGCGCGATCCCATACTTGTCCATGATCGTCGGTCAGGGGCCATGCAGGCGGCTTGAAGGTCTCATAGCGGTCCAGCGACACCCAGTTTGCGCCACGGTGGGTCACCGCTAACGGCTGGTAGCAGTGAGTCGCTTGCACAGGATGGAGGTCAACCACTTCCGGCACCGGATCCCAGGCCATATTTACGCCATCGACAAAGATCAACCGGTCAGGGTCCTCCGACCAGATCGCCAAGGTCAGAGCCCGGACAATCTCTACGTACCGCTCCTGAAGTGCCCCCTCATAGGAGTGCTGGAGGGGCGGCTCGTTGAAAAGATTGAAGCTGAGATCGTGGCTGGAGACACCTTTGAAGCGGCGTGCAAAATACCGCCAATGGTAGCAAGCTGCCTCCAGCGCAACGGCGCGCTCGGTTGTGCGTCCGGTAATCAGATGATAGGGCTCCAGTTCGCGTCCGTGGATCGAGTAGCCGGGAATGCGGTAGAAGCAGAAATTGATGTGAATGTTGTACCGGCGTCCCAACGCAATCGCACGGTCAATCTGCTTGAACGGCTCAGGATTGATGGTCATCCAGTCCTTCGGAGAGCTCCAGACCCAATAGGAGACGGGCAGGCGGGCGAAGGTGAAGCCCCAATCGGACATATTCGCGAAGTCCGCCTCCTCGTAGGCCGGTTTATCCGCTGGGTCGGTAGGCCGCTGTTCCCACTGAAGGTTAAACCCGCGCCACTGCGTCGTACTTGGCGCCTTTGTTACGTTGGGAGCTGTCTCCTGGTCACTTGGGTTCGGTGCTGCCTGGCCTGACAACGCAATTGCAGCGGCCTGTGGCCCGTGGGGCAGCACGAGCGCTGAACTCAACGCCGCCGATCCCTTCATAAACGATCTCCGCTGCATAAAGTGCCTTTCTGCTGACCGGGTGTGCGTGCTTTGCCCGTCGAAGGCGTCATTAGTTATAAGCTATGTCCAATACTTACCTGAATTTCCGACAAGTCCTCCCCGGGTCGCAGTGTTCCTTCCAGACGCACCCTGACGATTTCAAATAGCTTGCTGTTAAAGGTGAAGGCGGGCGGCGATACAATTCAAGGCCGCTGGTCTTCCTCGACGCTACTTAGGATGGGACTGCTCACATTAGGTGGTGCCGGGTTAATCGTCGGTCTGCACCAATCGCATGATCGCGCCCTTCCCGTCTTCGGCTTGCTTCCAGGTGACCGATGCAACCGCAGAGGATCCTGGCCGCTCATCGCATGCGTAGTCTCTAACATTTGTCACCAAACGTTGCGGTGAGCGGAACGACGTCCAAAACTCCGTCGCCGCTACGTCGGGATTTTAGTAAATCAGCCGCAGCGCAAACTGAATCTGCCGCGGAGCGTTGAGTTGCGAGCTTACAACACCGAACGTACTATTGGTATTGCTGCAGCAGGTTGTGTTCGCGTAGCCGAACTGAACCCGGTTGAAGACGTTGAAAAACTCGGCGCGAAACTGCAAATTAAACCGCTCGTTGATCGCCGTCCCTTTGAAAGCTGCGAAATCCCAGTTGGCTTGACCTTGCGTACGGAGCGTCGGATCGACGCGGGGCTCATTTCCGAACGCGAACTGACCCGGCTGGGTAAAGCAACTCTTGTCGAACCAACCGCTGAGCCTGGAATAAGCTCCTCCGGATATCTGCTTCGAGCAACCTGCAACCACGTTAGGCCGTGGAACGCCCGCGCCGAAATTTGAACTGATATACGTAGGCTGTGCGGTTAATATCAACGGCCAGCCGCTCTGGAACGTGGAAATTCCGTCGATGCCCCACCCGGAAACAGCTTTGTCCACCACTCCACTCGCGCTACCAAGGAAGGCCTTGCCTTTGCCAACCGGCAGGTCAAGTACATAACCCAACACGAAGCGCTGCGGAATGTTGAAGCTCATCTGCGAAAGCTCGGCATGAAGGTTCGTCCAGTCCTGGATTTGCCCCGGCGCACTCGCTTCCTCAAAGCCGATCTTCTCATCAGCGTTGCCCCTATTGCTCGCCCATGTATAAGCCGCAAGCAGAGTACCGCCCTGGTTGAACCGCTTCTCCAATTTTGCTTGCAGCGCGTTATAGGTCGATCCGAGCTTGGCGTCCGCTGGATTGTACAGGCCGAAGTACTGGGGATAGGGACGCAAAAGTTGTCCTGCGGGAATCGTCGCACCGGAAAGAGGCCCAAAGGTGATGAGTCCGTGGAATGGATTCGGGACCGGGTTCAGTAGCGCCGAGCCCATGGATAGGTATTGGTCGGGAATCTGGTTGAGGCTCATGCCATTACCCATAGTAGAGTTGCCTGATTGTTGATGGACTCCACGGTCGCCAACATACGCGATATCGAGCAGGATTCCCTGTCCGAGATCTTGCTGGAGATCCAGATTCCACTGCTCCACGTAAGCCGACGGCTCCTTTGGAGAGGGAACTATAACCGTTTGTCCCTGAATAACGCTCTGATAGTTGGCGCTCCGGCCCACCGCCGGTAAGACCCCTTGAGGAAAAGGATTGCTCAGCGCATTGATCGGTTCGGTCGTGGGACTGACCTGGGTATATACCAGGTTGACCGGGTTATCATAGGGCTCCACATCTTGCTCCGTGTTGCCCGGAGCATAGAGGAGGCCAAATCCACTGCGGACTACCGTGTTCTTGTTCGCCTGATATACCACGCCCAGGCGCGGCGAGAATAAGTCGTATTGAGGCACCTTAACTGTCCGATAAGGGTAAGCCGGAGTATTCACGAGTACAACGTTACCCGTGAGTGGCAAGCCCGTCGGTCCAGCCAGCGGACTCGGCTGGTTCGACAAGAAGACACCTAGCCGATTATGCCGTTCCGTCCAGTACCCTGGATATTCCCACCGGACACCAAGGTTGACCGCCAATTTATTGGTAACCTGGTAAGTATCGCCAAAATAGATCCCGGCATAGTATTCATTTGTAGCCGGGAAGAGCAAATTTTCCGTTAACTCGCTTTGTGGAAGACCTAGCAGGTAGGATGCCAACGCATTGCCGGTAAAAGCACTCGTAAAACCGAACGCTTCGTTTTTCGTGGAGTTGGTCTGCCCGTAGTTAGCGGGCGCGCGGCGAATTTCTGCGCCGGTCCTGAACGTATGACGTCCCAGGATCTTCGTCACGTTTCCCGAGAGCGCATAGTTTTCTGTGGTTGCGGGAATAGTTTGGCCGCCGCCGCCTTGGGCAGAAAACCCCGACACCGTGATATAGGGAATTACCGGCCCCGGGCTGTTCATCTGGGCTATCGTTGCAGCCGGCCAGCCAGTAAACGCGATGTTGCAGGGAACGCACGTATTGCCACTAAAACTGGAGCCACGGAAATAAGAAAGACGAAGGTCCAGAATTGTCGTTGGATTGAACGTGTAGTCGTCCCCGAGCACGAACTGCTGAACAGCGTTCTTGCTCAGGGAAGGGTTATCCATGTAACCATAAGGCAAGGCTCCTACAGCAACGTAACGATGGTATGTGTACCGGCCAAAAACGCGCTGCTTTTCACTTGCAGTCCAATCCAGTCGCGCTATGTACTGATCCATAATTGGATGGGTTGTGGTATTTACTGTATAGTTATTGGAAGTGCCCGGCCCATTCGGCAGCGCCCACCACGACGACATGGCCTCTGCTGTGTGATCGATCCGGCTGGCGGGAATGATGTTGCCCGAAAACGTTGTCGGCGTCGCATTGGGAACAAAGACGCCACTGGCGTTAAATTGACCCGGATCGGTGATGGGCGCCGTATAGTTGGATAAATTACCAGTTAGCTCTGCAGGAGTTGGCACAGTGTAGGTGGTGGTTGTACCGACTGCCGCGCGAACCCCCTCAAAGCTGCCAAAGAAAAAGAATTTATCCTTCTTGATTGGGCCGCCGAGAGTGGCACCGTACTGATTTTGTATAAAGGCAGGCCGTGTCAAGTGCGCTCGATTCGAGAAGAATGTGTTGCCATTCAATATTGTGTTACGCAGAAAGTCGTAGGCGGTACCGTGGAGAGCATTGGTTCCGCTCTTTGTAACCATGGTTACGACGCCGTCCATTGTGCCGCCAAATTCCGGTCCAACATTGTTTGCCTCGGCACGAAACTCCTGGATTGAGTCTTGCGCTGGCACATACGCAATTGCGTTGACATAGCCGGTGTTGAGGGGAGCGCCGTCAAGGAAATAAGCTTCTGTGCCGGGGATTCCTCCAGAAATTTGATAGTTCCCGGTCCCCAACCCGCCGGATCCCAGTGCTGCGGCGTTGGTCGTCGCACCGGAAGTTGAGGAGCCTTGGGGCACGATGCCGGGAGAAAGCTCGAGAAGGTTGAAAACATCACGGCCATTCAAGGGAATTTCGGTCACGACTCTACCCATAACCACCTGGCCGATGGTATCCTGCTGCGTTTCAAGCAGGGGAGGCTGCGACGAGACTTCTACTGACTGGGTAATGTTTCCCACTTCGAGGGCGGCGTCGACACGCGTTGAACCCCCCACCTCTACCACTACGTTGATACGGGTAAAGCGCTTGAACCCGGTGTTCTGCACATCGACTCGGTAATTCCCGGGCACCAGGTTGACGAACTGGTAGTCGCCGGCGCTGTTGGTAGTGTCAGTCCGTGTGTCCCCGGTGTCGACGTCTGTCAGCGTCACTGTCGCGCCGCCGATGATGGCGCCGCTATTATCGGTGATCGTTCCGACAGCCGAGCCATAAGCGTTTTGCGCGTGGAGCGTTCCGCTAGACAGAGCGACCGTCCCAACCAGGCCGGCGAATCCCAAGACTACTCCCGAGATGAGTGCTCGTGAGGGTTTCAGCGTGGCTTGCGCATAACCCCGCCCTGCTCCGAAAATGGCTATTCCGGGAACCTTGATTGCGGTGACCACGCCGTCCAGGACGTCTTCCGGCTTTTCGTGGCTGATGCACTTCGAAGGCATGCCCAGTATTCTGCGTACTGTTTCCCTGAATGTCCTCATGAATCGCTCCTCCCCGAGTTGGCTCCGTTACGGTCGGAATCTCTCGTTATCCCTCGTTTGTTTTCGTTCGCCCTCGCCTGGTTTCTACCCAATGAAGCACCATCCTTTAACCGTCATACATCGCTCGCAAAGATTCTGAGTCAAAGTCTGACGCAACACTGAATCGACTACGGAAGTTAGCTCCGTTGTTGCGTGAGTGTCAAGATAAAAAAGTTAACATCCGGGAGTGCGTACCATAGTGTGGTACTAGGCGGCGGAGCCGAAACGGGCTTTTCTAAGAGCGGTCCGGAGAGGACCCCCAAAATGAGGCGAGACAACAGAAGAGTGAGACCGTGGATGCATTGACTTCACAGACACTTCCGAAGCTCCACTATTTCGGTCACAGTGATTCGTCACAGACTTGCAATGATTTTGATGGGCGAGGCTGCCGGAGTGCTGGATCCGCTGGGATGCTCGGCTATTGCGGAGGGTAAGCGCGTGAGGATGGTCAATGGCTCGAGCGTTGGGGTTGATGCACGACCGGCACAACGATTTAGGCGTTGCGCCGATTTGTGTTGGTGGTCGGTACTTGCAGCGGTAGCGCAGTTCGCCATAGATTTCTCGTGGGCCGTTGAAGTGGAAGCCTCCGAAGGAAAGACTATCGTCGAGTAGGACGCAACGGTTTGCCACGTTGGTCACATATCCGAAAGAGTGGTTTTTCGCCGAAGTTCTTATCCACGAAGAGATCGAGGTGGTGTGCTGGGGCAGGAAAATCCACTTGAGCTTGGGACGAGGATGGTGAAGCGAGATGCTAGTCAAATGCTGGTCAGGTCGCTAGAGAAGATGTGGGAGCGCCGCGCTTCTGGCGAGAAACTCAAGCAGAGCATACCCAACCATCTACGCTTTACGGTCGAGCAGTTCCGTAGCAAGTTTCCAGCATTGAGGCTTCGTGCGAGATCGCGATCGCAACTCACGGTGTGACGGAGACCTTCACCTTGGCATTCGACCAGCAGCAGTAAAGCCCCGCGGGGCCTCCTCCCGAGGCGTCCTGGACCTGTAGATTCAATACATATTCTCCGGGTTCGCTGAAGGTCGCGGAAGTCGTCACCTTACCGTTGAAAGGCGTCCCCGGCGGCGGCGATTTCAGTACGACCTTCTCTACCGGTGGCACATTACTGGCGAACTTCACTGCCTCCGGACCCCGGAACATGATCCAGTGAGCCTCTATTGGTTTAACGATCTTCTTGGGGTTGAGCGCTATGGGGTCCTTGTCGTCGTCGGCGACCCAGACCGTCAGCGGAAGCGGGATCCCGACCGTAGCGTTTAGCGACTCAGTCTGTCCGCGCGGGCCGTTTACAAAGGGGCCATCCCCGGAAAATCCGATGTAGGGCGGGGTATCGCCGTTCGCATCCTTAAAGGGTTCCAGCCTCCAAAGAGGCTTGAGATCCAGCGGAATCACCGCGGTATCTCCGTTGGCGACGATGGTCCAGGTGAGGCGCTTGTCGCCGAAATCCTTGGGCACAGTGACGGTGAACAGGCCCCAACCGCGGCCGGGGAGAAAGTGTGTCGGCTGGCCCTGGTCTGGGCCTCCGGGTTCGATCTGGTTGTTGGGACCGATCGGAACGTCCATAGCCTTCTTAGTGTTGCGATTAAAATAGCCCACCAGAAGACTATAGGTACCGTCCTGGTTCGGAAACCATCCTTCGAATGCCCCAGTGACACCCTGTCCCGAAGTGTGGGGAGGCTCGAGGGGCAACTCCTGGCCCGAAGCCAGCCCGCAAATTGCGAGCACGAGCACGACAAGGCTTTCCATTCTCCACCGCTGCGCTTGCATCTTAAATACACGCTCCTCTCATCACTCCTCTCATAAATACAATTTCAAGCGGATTGTCCCCTCGGCTGCAAGGCAACCCCGATCACTCCGTTTATCTCTATTGCTCCGCCATCTTCATCGCGCTCATCGAATGGGGGTGCTTCGCAGCCCACTCCTTATAATCTTCGTCGCTGATGTAGGTCACGTTCACCCAGGCATGCGCCATCTCGTCCACCGTCCGCTCCCCGTAGCCCACCCATTGATCTGGATCCGGGTTGCTCGGATTGGCCGCTGGTGTTGTCGTGCCACGCCGTTACTTGGATGACTGTTCCCCTGGGCAGAACCGGCGCCGCATCGTCGGCATAGATGTAATTCATCATCCAGTTGAAATTGAAGTGAGGAACATAGCTGAGCATCTGGCGTAGTGCCGTCAGGCAGAATCGCTTCCATCGCCATGGCCTTGCCGCGCAGGTGCATGTGCGGTTGGAAGTTCTCAAGCCGCGCCGGCAGCCCTCAGCACGTGAATCCTTGAGTCTACGTGGATGGTGTTCGGGGGAATATCCAGCGTTGCCTGTCTGATCCGCGCTGGAACGCAGTCAGATATGTCCGATACTTGGGTGTCTACCCCTTCGGGATAGAAGTACACGGCCAACTCCGGATGACCGGTGATATCTTTGTCGACCGCATGCGTGTGGTATTCCCAACGAATCTTCGCGCCCGGCATGAGCAACTTTCCCGTGCCCTGGCGATAGATATCGTAGTTCTTGCCGATCGCATACTCCATCAGCAAGCCTGGCATCATCGGCCGCGCGGTGCCGTCGATACCGCTATCAAACGAGACCTTCACCTGCGCCGAAGGAGCATTCGTCTCATCCTGGTCGAGATTCGCCAGAATGTGATGGAACACCCTGCGCGACTCCATGTTTGAAGGCCGCATCTCGACCGCCATCACCCAGCGCGGCTCGGTGAGGCCAACATCGGTGACCGGGTGGTACCACTGATCCTGATCGTTCGCCTTGACCGTATAGTCGGGCCCGTCGATGATCATGTCGGGCTGCCGCCCGAGATTCTGGCTAGCTGCCAGCCGCTGCTGGTTCCTCAAAGACCTTGGGAGGAGGCATGTCCTTCGGATCGCCGTGCGGAGCGCCCTCGTCAACCCACTTCGCGATAGTCGCAATCTGTTGATCGCTCAGCGAGATGTCGTTCGCGAAATGCTGAATTCCGACCGTCTTGTCGATGAACCAGGGCGGCATCGTCCGCGCCACCACGCGCTGCTTGATCAGCTTTGGCCCATATGCACGAGTCTCCTCGTAGGTCAGTCAGCGACATCGGCGCGATGCCCCCGGCCCGGTGACAGGTCTGGCATTTCTCCTGCAGGATCGGAGCGACATCCTTGGTAAAAGTAACCTGCCCCGGCGTGGCCGCCACATTAGTTGACGTTTGAGCGTTCGCGGTAATCACAGCTGCCATCATCATCAATGATGCGCCAACACCGTGCATGGATTTTTGGATAGCCGTCATCATGGCACCCCTCCTGCAAAACTTTCGCACCGATTCGTGCGGTGCCCGTCCCATACAGCACACGATCTGGTCATCATGCTCAACATCGGCTAACTTCATAAGCCGTGCCCAATATTTTACATACCGTTACATTAGAGCTTCTCATCAATCGCTACTCCCCATGTTGGCTCTGTTACGGTCGGAATTTCCCGGTACCTCTCGGTATCTTTTAGTTCGGCTCGCTTGGTTTCAATCTCAACCAAGCATTATCTCTTCTTGACCCACCTTCATTATCCCGCCTACGATTTGGAGTCAAATGCCGACGCCTCAGTCAATCGACTACGAAAATTAGTCCGTTATTGCGCGAGTGTCAAGGTAAAAAGTTTAACATCCGGGAATCAATACCATAATATGGTACAACGTTGGGCCGGAGCTAGATCGGGTTTAGAAGCAAGCTGTGCACCGCTCCTCCGCGTACGCTCGAAGCTTCTTTAGTCGAAAGGAATACTCATGACGAACTCTACGGTAGTGGTTCCCACGGTGACGATCGTAGTACCAGAGGGAGCGGCGGAGGCGGAGATCCTGACCCCGCAAGCGCTCGACTTTCTTGGGGCCTTGTCCGCCAACTTCGAGGGAGAGCGGCAAAGATTGCTCGCGGCGCGCGTGGCCAGGGCAGAAGCATTGCGCAAGGGGCAACTCTACGATTTTCTGCCGGAAACCGCGTCCGTTCGCCAGAGTGAGTGGCGCGTAGCTCCCATCCCAGCCGACCTGCAGGACCGCAGAACCGAGATCACCGGCCCGGTCGATCGCAAGATGGTCATCAACGCGCTTAATTCCGGCGCGAATGTTTTCATGGCTGATTTTGAGGATTCGACATCACCCACCTGGCGCAACCTGATCGATGGCCAGGTGAACCTGCGCGATGCCATACGTCGCACCATCAGCTACGCCAGTCCCGAAGGCAAGCAATATCGGCTCAACGAGAAAACAGCCACGCTTTTCGTGCGGCCGCGTGGCTGGCACTTGCCGGAGAAACATCTTCTGGTGCAGGGTCAACCGATTTCCGGCTCGCTTTTCGATTTCGGCTTGTATTTCTTTCACAACGCCGCGGCGCTGAAGGAACGTGGGACCGGACCCTATTTCTACCTCCCCAAATTGGAGAGCCATCGCGAAGCTCGCCTGTGGAACAACGTCTTCAACTTCGCGCAGGACACGCTGGGCGTTCCTCGCGGCACCATTCGCGCTACAGTGCTCATCGAAACGCTGCCCGCTGCCTTTGAGATGGATGAAATTCTATTTGAGTTGAAGGACCACTCTGCCGGCTTGAACTGCGGGCGCTGGGACTACATCTTCAGCTTTATCAAGAAGTTCAGTTATCGCGAAGATCTCGCGCTTCCCGATCGCTCCACGATCACGATGGACCGGCACTTCCTCAAGTCCTACGTCGACTTGCTGATTGATACCTGTCACCGGCGCGGCATCCACGCGATGGGCGGCATGGCCGCGCAAATTCCCATCAAGCGGGACGCCGCTACCAATGACCGCGCCATGGAACGCGTGCGCCAGGATAAGCTCCGCGAGGTAAAGGCCGGGCACGACGGAACCTGGGTGGCGCATCCTGGCCTGGTGCCGGTGGCCAAGGCAGTCTTTGACGAGCACATGCCTGGAGCCAACCAGATTTCGCGCCGCAACCCGAGCGCCCATGTCCAAGCTTCTGACCTGGTCGCCGTGCCCGAGGGCGAAATCACGCGCAAGGGTTTGGAAATGAACATAGACATCGGTTTGCGCTATCTGGCGGCGTGGCTGGATGGCCTGGGATGCGTTCCGATCTACGACCTGATGGAAGATGCGGCGACCGCGGAGATTTCACGCGCGCAGCTCTGGCAGTGGGCCCACCACGCAGGCCGCACGACCGATGGCGTCACCATCGATGTAAGCTTGGTGCAGGCCACGATTCCGGTTGTCCTGGATCGAATCAAGCAGGAACTCGGGGAAAAACGGTTTGCCGCCAGCAAGTTTACCGCGGCCGGCAAACTCTTCGACCAAATGACCGCCGCGAAACAACTTCCCGAATTTCTAACTTCGATTGCCTACGCGTCAATCGATTGATTCGACGGGCGGAGCATGATTGCTCGTAGCTGGAAATATGTGTCCGGGTCTCCGGAGGTTAATCAGGAGTAATAAACAACGATGAACCAACCATCACGACGATCTTTCCTCATTGGGTCCACTTCGGGGTTGAGTTCGATCTGGCTGGCCTCGAACTGGCCGGGAATCCTGGATGCCCAGGCGCACGCGCAGCAGGCAGCTCGGCAGCCTGTCCCTCTCGCCTTCTTCACCAAGGAGCAAGCCGCTGATGTCGACGCGATGGCCTCCCAGATCATTCCCACCGACGACACCCCGGGCGCGCACGAGGCTCGTTGCGTCTACTTCATCGACCGCGCGTTGACAACCTTCCTTCGCGACAGTCAGCCTGTCTACACGCAAGGACTTAAGGATCTGCAGGCGAAGACGCAGGAACTTTTCCCCAGCGCCGGCAAGTTCTCCGCGCTGACCTCTGCGCAGCAGATCCAACTACTCACGGCCATCGAGAATACTCCGTTCTTCACGACGGTCCGCACCCACACAATTACCGGGATGTTTGCCAGTCCGGCGCACGGCGGCAACGACAGCAAAGCCGGCTGGAAACTGATCGGGTTCGAGGACACGCTGGATTTCAAGCCGCCGTTCGGCTACTACGACGCCGTCAGCAACCCGAGCCGATAGGCCGATGGAAGACACAAATGATCCAATACAAGCCAACCACCGAAGTTGATTTCGTCGTCATCGGGTCCGGAGCCGCCGGGGGCATCATGGCCAAGGAACTGGCCGTAGCCGGCTTTTCGGTGGTGGTGCTGGAGCAAGGCGGACCGGGCGCGTACGGGCACGAACAGGACTACAACAAGGACGAGCTCCTCAATATGTACCCGCCGAAGCCCGCAGATCGTTTGATGTCCGATCCCGTGCGGCAGCCGAACACCTTCCGCCGGAACGATAAGGAAAAGGCGGTCCGTGGCAGTTCCAGATATGGGTGCGTGCTGGGGGGAGGGACCGTTACCTACGGGGGCAGCAGCTGGCGTCACCTTCCGTACGAGTTCAACGAAGCCACCCACGAGGGAGCAATTGCCGGCACCGGCTTCGCGGACTGGCCGATCACCTATGCGGAGATGGAGCCCTACTACACCAAGGCCGAGTGGGAGATGGGCATCTCGGGTCTCCGCGTCGATTCCCCATTCTTTGCGCCGATGTCGAAGCCCTATCCGGTACCACCGCTGCCCCTAAAGTCTTCGGGCGCCCTGTTGAAGGTGGCCGCCGCCAAGCTTGGCTTGACCGTCGTCCCCAATGTCGCCGCGATTCTCAGCCAGCCCTATCAAGGCCGCTCCGCGTGCATCGGTTGCGGGATGTGCTCGGGCTTCGGGTGCCAGGTCAAAGCCAGGTCGAGCTCGGCCGTTACCATGATTCCGATTGCCGAGAAGACCGGCCGGTGCGAAATCAGAACCTACAGCTACGTCCGCGAGATCGCGGTCAACAACAACGGCCGGGTGACCGGGGCCATCTATTTTGACGCCGCAGAACCGGGAGGTATTGCAGAAGGCCAAAGCGGTCGTGCTCTCCGCGAACGGCCTGGAGTCGCCACGCCTGCTGTTGCTATCGAAGTCGGCGCGGTTTCCTGACGGCCTCGCGAACTCCAGCGGTGTCGTCGGCAAGTATCTGATGAGCGGAAACATCGTGGACGCGAGCGGACTCTTCGAGCATCCGCTGGACGAATATAAGGGCATCGTGAGCGGAGCCGCCATTCTGGACTATGTCCCCAGCGATCGCAAGCGAGGATTCTATGGCGGCGGGCGCATGACCGCCCGCGGCCAGCAGGAGCCGATTCAATACGGGTTAGCCGGACCGCACCACGCTCCCAAGTGGGGGATGGGTTACAAGCAGGCGCTCAGGGAGCAGGCCAACCGCAAGATGATCATCTCCAACTTCGTCACCCAGTTGCCGCTGGAGACCAATCGAGTGGATCTGGACCCCGGCCTGAAGGACGCCTGGGGCTTGCCGGCGATGCGCATCACGATGACCGGTCATCCTGACGACTTCAAGTGCATGGAGTTCTTCAAGCAGAAGTCTGTCGAGATTCTTCAGGCAGCCGGGGCGACCACTGTGTGGGCGGAGCCGGTGACCGAAGCCCGCGGGGGCGCTCATAGCCGGGGCACCTGCCGCATGGGGAACGATCCGAAGACCTCCGTGGTCGACAAGTACCACCGTGCGCACGATGTTCCCAACCTGTTCATCGTGGACGGCAGCAGCTTCGTCACCGGTGGCCGCAATCACCCCACCATGACGATCCAGGCTCTTGCGTTCCGTGCCGCGGACCATCTCATCAAACAGGCGAAGAGCGGAAGGGTTTAACTAACAGGCCGAGTTCGGGTGATTAGCGCGGCTCACGGCCGGAGATCGATTGGTTCCGCAGCGCTCGTCGAGTGACTCGGCGATTTCGCGTTAGCCGGGAAGAGCTATCCGCACCGGGATCAATCGAACCCATATCAGTTCTTTCTATTCATGACAGCGCTTTCGCGCCGCGAAAATACCGTCTGGCCTCGGGGCGAAAAAGTAACCAGAGAATTACCGCGAAAAGTAAAGTGTGCATGGCGAGTTCATGGAATGCCCGGAAGGCACTGAGGATTACATGGAATGCGATCCACGCCAGCGCCAGCCAGCGCGCCCAATTCTGGCCGCGGAGCATGAATGCGCCGCAGAGAATCGCCAGCAATTCGGTGAGCTCGGTCCAGACGCCCTCCGGCTGCCGTAACTCGCTGAAGTGGTATGCAAAGCCGATGCCGCCTACCGCCAGATACACGCAAGCGAGGATCAATATTGAAACCGGGCGGTTATTCGAATTCATGGCAGCACCTCCAGTACGGCATCACTGGCTGCAGATCCTCGGCATGTTGGCCAAAGCCATAGCTGGGCAATGGATCGTCGATCCTCGCCCGCAGTTCCGGATAACTCTCAACCAGCTCGCGGACGCGCCGTGCATCGCTGTCGCACACCGCCACCTTCAATGCCTCTGCCGGGCTGAGTCCCAGCGTGACAACGTGCGATTTCAGCTCCGCCCAGGTGGCGAAATCGTACTCCTTGGCCAGCGTATGCTGCGCATCCGCCAGTTTGCCCTGCCGCGTACTGCGCAGCAGTTCTTTGGCTTGTTTTCTCAGGTATTCGAGATTGGGTTTTTCAGGTAGCTGACGAGACATGCACTCCTCCTTCTATGGCCCGTTGTCCGCTATCTCGGGCAGAAGAGAAGTCAATGCTCGGTGCTTAGAAGTTGATTCAGGTGGGATCTTCCCTTTCCACGGACGGGCTGCAACCTGATTTGCAGCTTCCAATATACCAAAATGCGTCCTCAGTTGTTGCCTGCAGGGCAATGCGCTCGGTGATATTTGGATCGGTTCAGTCCTGGGACGTCTTGACGGTAAGTGAGGCGATGCGGCTTCACTCCTCCGTAGGCCGGTTTATCGGCCAAGTGCCGAAGACATAGGGCGATGTGAGCAGCATAATGAGTGCATTGGCCTGTTGTCGCCAGTTGACCAATGGCTGCAAGAGTACTCTCACAAGTTTCTTCCCATAGAACTTCGAGTGGTGTATGATTTCTTCCCATAGAACTTCGAGTGGAGAGACTATGCGCAAAAAGAACCAATCCGCAGCGAGATGCTCAAGGGCACTTTGGACATGATGATCCTGCGGACACTTATCGGCGGAGACGCGCATGGGCACACCATCGCGAAAGTCATTGAGCGCACCTCCGAAGATGTTCTCGAAGTAGAACAGGGATCGCTCTACCCGGCGCTTCACCGGCTTGAAGATCGTAAATGGGTTTCTTCCTACTGGGGTGCGAGCGAAAACAATCGCAAGGCAAAGTTCTATCGGCTGACGGCAGAAGGCCGTAAACAGCTGGTGCGCGAGACCAGCCGCTGGCGCCAAATGACACGGGCCATCGGCCTTGTGCTAGGCGAAGAGGGAGGTGCGTAATGAGTTTGTTCAGGTTTTTTCACCGCAAGCGCTCTGACGCCGAGTTGCAGAACGAGATCGAGGCCTTTCTTAGCGAAGAAACCGCTGATAACGTAGCGCGGGGAATGTCACCCGACGAGGCCCGGCGGCAGGCGCGGATAAAGTTGGGCAACCCGCAGAAGGTGCGCGAATCGTTATGGACGCAGAACTCCCCCCTACTGTTGACCCATGTCGGGCACGACTTGAAATATGCTTTTCGTACGTTGAGCCGCACGCCGGGATTTTCGATCATCGCGATTGTGGTCATGGCTTTGTGCATTGGCGCGGCCACGTCGCTTTTCACCGTTGTGCGTTCGGTGCTGCTGCGGCCGCTGCCTTTTCGCGACCCCGCGCGGCTGGTGATGGTGTACGAACACTTCCGAGGAGGGGAATTATCAGCTACCACCCTGTTGCGCCAGCCGACTTCTACGACTGGCGCTCGAAGACCCACGGCTTTGAAGACATGGCAATCATGCGTTATGCCGGGTACAACCTCACCGGTGTGCGCAACGAATTGCCGGAGTCGGTCCGCGCAGCGGCAGGTTCCTCGAACCTGTTTTCACTGCTGGGAGTGCAGCCGGCACTGGGCCGGGACTTTACGGAGGCGGACGATCAGCGCGGCAGCGCCGTTGTGATGTTGACCTGGAGCCTGTTCGAGAGGCGGTTTGCAGGCGACGCGAAGATTGTGGGCGGCCAGATTCACCTTGACGGCAAACCCTACACAGTGGTCGGCGTGCTGCCCTCGTGGTTCACTTATCCCGATGCCGGAATTCAGCTGTGGGTTCCCTACAAGGCCGATGCCAGTGCTGAGATGCTTCAGCATCACGACTGGCATGGGAGCCAGGTGGTGGCAAGGCTCCGCCCTGACGTAAGCCTGGCCAGCGCAATCGCGCAGGTTGGCGCCATACAGTACCAGAATCATTTGCAGTACCCGCACGATCCGGTGGCTGAAGATGTTGTTTCGCGCTCGCTGAACGAGGATCTCGCCGGAGATGTGAAGAAGCCGCTGACGTTGATGCTTTCCGCAGTTGGCTGCATGCTGCTTATCGGCTGCCTCAATGTCGCCAACCTGCTGGTGGCGCGGGGCGCGGCACGGCAGAAGGAGGTGGCGATACGAAGCGCCCTCGGCGCTCAGCGGGCCACCCTGATTCGCGAGCAGATGGCCGAGAGTGTTCTGATTTGCGCAGCCGGCGGTGTGGGCGGGATTCTGCTGTCATTGGGCGCCACTGAGTGGCTGGCAAAAACGTGGAAGGACCTGCCCACCGCGCAGAGCATTCACATTGATGGCGCGGTGATTGCGTTTGCCTGCGCGCTCATGTTCGCTGCGGCGCTGATTGCAGGCTTGCTGCCCGCGCTTTCCACAACAGGCAAGTCGATGCTGAAGGCCCTGCAAACCTCGGTCCGGACCGGCTCGAGCAGCGTTTCGCGCACCGCGCTCAGAAAGTCGCTGCTCACGGCGGAGATTGGAATCACCGTGGTGCTGCTGGTGGCCGCCGGGCTGCTGCTCAAAGGTTTTATGCAATTGCGCGCAGCCGATGTCGGGTGCGTAGTAGACAACACGCTCACTTTGCAATACAACCTGCCCGACAAGAAGTACGACACGCCGGAGAAGCGAAACGCATTCAACGAAGCGCTGCTGGCGCGAGTGAGAGCTATGCCCGGAGTTCGCGGCGCTGCATTGGGAACCACGGTTCCGGGAGCAGGATACTGGGGTAGCGACGAATTCACGGTGAAGGAGCATCCTCCGCTCAAGACGGGCGAACACTTGCCCGACGCGCTGACGCGCTGGGCCGATCCAGGCTATTTCAGCGCGCTCGGAATTCCGCTTGTGAGCGGACGGTTCTTTACCAGCGACGAACGTGTTGCGCGCTCGTACAAGGTGATTGTGAGCCGTCAACTCGTTCAGCAATATTTCGCAGGCGAAAATCCTATCGGCAAGCATTTGCATTTTCCAGCGCGCGCCCACGATGGAGCGCCTAACCTGGTGGATTAGGAGATTGTGGGCGTCGTCGGCGACATCCTGTACCAAGTCGGCAAAGAGCCGAAAGCAACAGCGTATTTCCCCATCCTTGAGGGCCGGAGCAATGCGACGCTCGCGGTTCACACGGCAACGGATCCATTGCAATTCTCGGTGCCGCTGCAAAAACAGATCGCGTCGCTCGATCCTGAACTTCCGGTCTCAGATGTGCTCACCATGAACCAGATCATTGGCGCGTCCCTGGTGAATGCGAGCCTGAGCGCAACCCTTGTGCTGGCTTTTGCTATTTTGTCGCTGATTCTTGCTTCGGTGGGATTGTACGGCGTGCTATCGTACCTTACCACTCAGCGGACCTCGGAACTGGGAATCCGCATGGCGCTCGGCGCGCAACGAGATCAGCTCTTGCAGTTGATGCTGATGGATGGCCTGCGGCCAGCGCTGTTCGGGCTGGGGCTGGGCTTGGTGATGAGCTTAGCGGCGACACGCATCTTCCAGTCGATGCTTTTCGGAATGAAGCCTCTCGATCCTGTGGTTCTGTCCGGCGTCGTTGCGACGCTGCTGGCGGTTGCGGTTCTGGCCTGCCTGGCTCCCGCATGGCGTGCTTCCCGGTTAGATCCAATGAAAGCACTCCGAACCGAGTAGAACAGGGTATACGGCAGATTGAGGCGTAATCGCCAAGTCACTCACCGACAATAGAGAGGAGCCACATGGCCGTATAGTCGTTAGCCTTGATCGGAAATGCCTCGGGGCAGGGTGCTGAGGGAGCGAGAAATTGCTCCGAGGCATTTTCGATAAGGAGGCTTGAAGGAAGGCGCTGGCAGTGGTGGGCGCTGCTATGGAGCTGAGGGCGAGACTCGGCATGGGTGAACGCGGGGAAGAGTCTGGAAGTAAGAGGCGGGAGAGGGTGCTATGCGAGGTAGGCATGCGTGGAAGGGGTAATTTCGCGACCTGCATGCTGACAGGGATCGGTGATAAGGCTGTAGTTTTGCGGTTAGGGCGTAGATGTGGGAAGACGTGCCGGCACACGTTTGAGAGCGATTGGATGGGGTTGGAATCATGAAGTGTCGGACAGTTTGCATCGGAAGGCCAGTTGTTGCGCGGTAAGGTTGGGGCCGATGCGCATGTTGGCTCCGCAACGTGGGCAGCGCCAGGTGGCTAACTGAGAGATGGCGATGCGCGGATCGGGTCGAGGTTGGCCGGCGAGCTGAAGGCGAGCGAGTGCGAGCAGAGCGGTTCGGTGAGCACTGGCGAGATAGCCGAAGTGGCGGATGCGGACAAAGCCCCGGGGCAGCACATGTTGGCAAAAGCGGCGCAGGAACTCGGTAGCGGAGAGAGCCATGATGCGCTGCTTATTGCCGTGAGCATAGTCTTTCCATCGGAAGCTCACGCTGTGACCATCGAAGCTGAGCAGGCGCTGATTGCTGATGGCTACGCGGTGAGTATAGCGGCCAAGATAGCGCAGCACGTGAGTAGGTCCGCCAAAAGCGGGCTTGGCATAGACCACCCAATCATGCTGTAGCAACGTGTGCACGAGGGTTGAAGAGAAGTCGGGTCGACGCTGACGGGGTACCCGTTGAAGGAGATCGAGAAACTTGCCGCGAAAGACGCGGCTGAGGACCTTGACGGGGAGGAAGAAGGGATACTTGGGATGAACCCAGCGCGAATAGCTTGGATCGAAACCGCCGGCGGGAACGACGCAGTGGAGATGAGGATGCAATCGCAGGTTCTGTCCCCAGGTGTGCAGAATGCTGAGGAAGCCGATCTTGGCTCCGAGGTGCTTGGGGTTGGCCGCAACTTCGAGCATGGTCTGAGCGCTGGCGCGGAAGAGCAGATCGTAGAGCAGCCGTGGATAGCGCTGACAGAGCGGGTTCAACTGGTGGGGCAAGGTAAAGACGACGTGGAAGTAGGGCACGCTGAGCAGATCTTGTTCGCGCCGTGCCAGCCAGCGCTGGCGTGCCTGGGCTTGGCACTTGGGACAGTGGCGGTTGCGACAGGAGTTATAGGAAATGGCTTGGTGGTCGCAACGTGAGCAGGCGTCCAGATGGCCTCCCAGCGCAGCCGTGCGACATGCGGTGATGGCCCGCAACACGTTGAGCTGCTGGTAGCCAAGCCAGGAGCGGTTCTGTTCCCGGAAGCAGTCACCGCGGACCCGAAGGATGTCAGCCACCTCCACGGCAGGCCGCATCATTTACTTTTTTTCCGGTGATAGCTGCGGCCTGCCTGGCTAACGCTGGAGAGTTGTAAACTCTCCAGCGGGTTGGATACTGTTTGTAAGTGCCGCTGCGACAGATGAAGATACTTGGCGGTGGTTTCCAGGTCCCCATGGCCGAGCAGAACCTGAATCGTCCGCAGGTCCGTTCCCGCCTCGAGCAAATGGGTAGCCCAGCTATGGCGTAAGGTGTGAGGCGTTACATGCTTGGTGATGCGCGCATGGACGGCAGCTTCTTTACAGGCATACCAAACGGTCTTGTCGGAGATGGGTCTGTCCTGATCGCGTTGACCTATGCTGCTGGGAAAAAGATAGATCCGAGGCTTCTTCCAGCGCCAATACTCACGCAGCGTTTCCAACAGCGCCGGGCTGAGTGGCAGATCTCGACTGGCGCCGCCCTTGCCGCGCTCCACGCGGATCATCATGCGCCGGCTGTCGATATCGCGCACCTTGAGCATCGACACTTCCGTCCGCCGCATGCCCGTGCCGTAAAGCGTCATCAGCAGCGCCCGCTGCATGAGGTTGCCAGCGGCATCGATAAGCCGGGCGACCTCCTCCAGACTCAGCACCGTCGGCAACCGGCGATAAGACTTCGGGTAGGGCAACTCCTCTCGGAACTCGCGTCGCTTGAGCGTTCGAACGAAGAAGAATCGGAGCGCCGCAACGCGGGCCACCACGCTCGCCACCGCCAGCTTGCGCTCAGCGAGCAGATAGGCCTGGTAGCTTCTCAGATCATCTGGCCCTAACTTGTCTGGAGATTTTCCAAAGTGTACGGCGAACTGTTGGACTGCTTGCAGATAGGCTCGGGTCGTGCCCTCGGAATAGTTGCGCCGCTGGAGTTCTTCCAGCATCCTCTTGCGTAAATGGGTCACAGGAACCTCCTTCCTTGTGACCCAACCTTACCTCAGCTACCGCTGCTGGCTGCTCCGCGCTCAGGCAGTGTCCGCCGCGCCAGCGGCTTCGTTCTAGTCGGCATCCCGGACACTTGGCGGCTCATGGCCAATGTGGTCAATACAACGGCAACGAAGTCGCTTCCTTGCACGCCTGCTTTGGGAAAACACTCGATCCCAAGATCAGGAACTTCTATGGCGAGGAGAAAATCGCGGACATGTCGTTTAAACGGAAATGGAAAGTGAGTGCGGCATCCCCGTGGCGCTGTTGAAGCGCGCTCCGTGCCCCGTGTCCTATATCTGCCGGCGTCGAATATTTCTCTCCGCAGA
>CAWAII010000006.1:0-183634 GCA_963782105.1 uncultured Acidobacteriaceae bacterium | reverse complement strand
ACAAGCATCGCGGCCGTAGAAGACTCCCCCATCTCGGTATTGAACATTGCGTGATATAGGTGGGGTTCCGGCCATTTCAGCCCGAGATACTGCCGGACGAACGCAGCTCGCGCCTGGTCCGTTGTGTCGATCTGTTCGATTGCCTTGTCCTGAGTTGCGCCCCTGGAGATCAGTCTGCGGATCTTATGATCGCGAGATGCGTAGAGAAACACATGGAAGACATCCTTGCGATTGCGCAGGAAATACTGCGAACCTCGGCCGACAATCACCGACGGGCCGCTGGAAAATGCGGCCTTGACCGCTATTTCCGAAACAGCGGCGATCCGGCGCGCATCCAGCAAATGCAGCCGGTTGGTGGGCGGCAAGCCTCCCTCAAACGCGCCCCGAAGAAAGTCTTTGAACACCCTGTATACGACAGGATCGGTTCGCCATTCTCTCCGCTCGACCGCCTCTGGCGTACTTTCGGTCAGTCGCGCGATTTCCTGTGTCAACCGTTCGTCCCACAGACTCCATCCAAGGCGGCTGGCGACCAAACTGGCAATTTCGGATGCTCCGCAGCCGAACTCGCGCTCAATTGTGATGGCTCGAATCATTGCGTTTATCCTCAGCCCACCGCGACATCTCCGCCCGCTCCTGGATCATTTTTCTTCAAGAAGAACGCAAGAACGAACATAATGGCGCAAAGCACGCCCAAGACCCAAAATATGTCCATGTAGGACAGTGCGCCGCCTTGTTGATGCACCAATTCGTAGAACCTCGCAATTGCCTGGTCGTGGGCGTCCACGGCCCGAAGCCCGGAGTGCTCGATTTTTGAGCTCAGTGCGTGGAGCGCCGAACGATATGCAGGGGAATCGGGAGTGATATGGCCGATGAGGATTTGCTGGTGATATTGAGCGCGCCGGGCGATCATCGTGGTTACGACGGAAGTTCCGATACTGCCGCCAATATTGCGCATGAAATTGATCATGCCGGAGACGCTATTGCCTTTCTCTGGAGGAACTCCGATGTAACCGGCTGCCGTGATGGGAACAAATAGAAATCCGATTCCTACTACCTGGGCGACGCGCAGCCACATCGCAAAGCGGAAGCTGATGAACAAATCGATCTGGTGCGCGCAATAGAACAATCCGATGGCAAGGCACAACCATCCTGTCGCAATCAGCCATCGGGCTTGAATCTTTGATGTAAGCCGCCCGACGATGGGCATCATCACCAGCAAGATGACTCCGCCGCCGGACAGGACGAGACCTGCAAGCTCTGCGGTGTAACCCATCAGTGTCTGCAGAAATTCTGGAATCAAGACCAGGGTGCTGAAGAGCATGAAGCCCATCATGAACATCATTAAGTTCGCTGCCGCGAAGTTGAAGCTCTTGAACATGCGGACATCGATGATCGGCTCTTTGCGGAACCATTCCCAGATGACCAGCGAGATAAGGCAAACCGTCGCGGTTATGGCCAGCGTAGTGATGAAATGGGAGCCGAACCAATCGTCTTCCTGACCCTTATCCAGAACCACCTGCAGCGAACCCACTCCCAGCGTCAACAACGAAATTCCGATGTAGTCCACCCGGATACCGCCGCTCTTTATGCGACGGAGGAACGGCGGATCTTCGACCAGGGTGTAGGTCAAGTAAAGAGCCAGGAGAACCATCGGCAGCGTGATGAAAAATATCCAGCGCCAGGAATAGTTGTCAGTAATCCAGCCGCCCAGCATCGGCCCGACCGTAGGGGCAAGAACCGCGGTAATGCCATAGAGAGCAAACGCCGAGCCGCGTTGTTCCGGGGGAAATGTATCGTTGAGAATGGCCTGTGCCATCGGTTGCAGTCCGCCGCCACCGATGCCTTGCACAGCTCGAAAGAACAGCAATAGCGGCAGGCTGGGCGCTAAGCCGCAAAGCAGTGAACTCACCGTGAAAACGGCAAGCGACATCATGAAATACCGCTTGCGGCCGATCAACTCCGCGAGCCATCCGCTGATGGGTAAGACGATCGCGTTCGCAGCGAGGTACGAGGTGAGTACCCAGGTGCTGTCGTCGTAGCTGGCTCCCAGGTCCCCGGCGATGTAAGGCAAGGCAACGTTGGCAACGCTCGTGTCCAGGACTTCGATAAACGCCGCCATCGACACGGTGGCGGCAATCGCCCACGGATTTACCTTAGGGCGCCAGACGTCCTGCTCCGACGGAAGAGTCAGCGCTGCGGCGCTCATCGCAAGTACACCTTCGCTTCGACATTCATACCCGGCCGAAGCTGGTGGTCCTGATTCTCGCCCGGCTCGAGAACGATCTTTACCGGAACTCGCTGGACAATTTTCACGTAGTTGCCGGTTGCGTTTTCGGGCGGCAGCAAGCTGAAGATAGGGCCCGTTCCTCCCGCAATGCTGTCGACATGACCGTTGTATGTGCGGCCGTTCGAGTCGAGCTCGATCTTTGCTTTCTGGCCCACGCGCATGTGCTTGAGCTGGGTCTCCTTGAAATTCGCGGTAATCCACACCTGATCCAGTGGAACCACGGTGAGCATCTGCTCCCCTGGGTCGACATTCAGTCCGACGACAACCTTTTTCGTGACCTCGCCAGTTACAGGCGCAAGGATTTTGGTGTATCCCAGATTCAACTGCGCTTGCTCGACAGCAGCTCTTTTCTGCTTTACATCCGCCATCGCCGAAAGCGCTTTGGCGCGCGTTGAGGCGACGCGTTGCGGCCCGGCTTGGGCATCTTCGTAGTGTGCCTCAGCCTCAGTGAGGCGGCTGTGCGCTTCTTGAACGGCTTGTTGGGCTGCGGCCTCGTCTGCTTCTGCCGCAGCTATGGCGGCGACATCGGTTGCTGCGGAGGCATAAGCATGGTCGTAGACTTGCTTCGGTACCTCCTCCTTCGTGAGCAGCAAGCGATAGCGGGTTACGTCATCTTGAGTCTTTACATTTTCCGCTTGCGCTTCCAAAACGCGGGCGTGGGCGGCCGCGGCTTGCTTTTCTGCTGCCTGGATCGCTGCTTCCGCATTCTTAATATCCGAGGACGTGAATTTCAATTGGCTTGAGGTATCGACGGAAGATATGGGCACATCGATATTCGAACTTTTCGCGGTCAGCCTCTGAAGTATCGAGCGTTGCCTGGGCTCTTGCTAATGCGACTTCATAGTCTTTTGGATCGATTTCCACGAGTGTGGAACCTGCTTCGACCCATTGGTTGTCGTCAACGTTGACCTTCTGGATATATCCGGAAATGCGAGCGCTGACAGGGTAAAGATGGACGTCCACCTGCGCATCGTCGGTGGATTCGAAGCCGGAAAGATAGTGCCAGAGGAAAGCACCGGCAACGGCCAGAACAACGAACGAGGCAAGAAATATCCAACGCTTGTAGGAGCGCCTCCTCGGATAAGCTGAAATTGGCGGGTCAGCTGCGCCGGCGTTGTCCGCTGGTACGTTTGGCCTTTGCGGTGTTGCTTGCGGTGGATTCGTTGCTTGATTTTGCTCAGCCATACTCATTTTCCCTTCACGTATTCAGCAAATCCTGATTCCGCGACGCCGGTCGCTCTTGCCAGAGATATTTTTGCAAAGTTGTAGCTGTAAAGACTGGCAATGTAGGCGTCAGTAGCGATTGCCAGCGCATCTTGTGCCTGAACGACTTCAATGTTGTCTGTAACTCCCGAAGCGAATCGATCGCGAGATTGTTCCAGGGTCTGAGTGGCGAGCGTTACCGCGCTTTTCTCGACAGAAACTTCTTGCGCAGCCGCTTCCAGATCGAGATAAGCGTCGCGAACCTCCTGATCGATCTTGGCTCGCAAGTCTTCCAGTCGCTGTCTTTCCCCTGTTAGCGAAGCGTCGGCCCGGAGAATATCCCCGTGTACTCTTCCACCCTGAAAAATAGGAATGCGGAGCGTGGCAGCCGCATCAACGGTGCCGTGCGACGAGCCCGGGTTCACTCCCGAGAGACCATAGTCGGTTTCCACGCCTAACGATGGATACCGCTCGGCAGAAGCAGCTCTTCTCGCGAGCTCAGCGGACCGGACCTGATTCATCTGGCTCTGAAAATCAGCGCGAGCCTTGTAGGCGCTTTGGATCGCGTCATCGAGACTCGACGGCGTCAGCTCTCGGTAAGGGACGCGGGTGGTAATCTCGAACTTTTGGCCCAGAGGGAGACCGATAGCTCGCGCCAAAACCAATTCCTGCTTCGCTAAGTCATTTTGCGCGACAATCAGTTTCTGTTCGCGTGATTGCAGTTGCACCTGTGACCGCAGAACGTCCACGGCCGAGGCAAGGCCTGCGGTCTTCTGGTCGGAGGTCTGTTGAGAAAGTGCCTTGGCGGTGTCCCGTTGCGATGTGGCTGACTCAACTTCCGATTGGTCGGCGATGACCAGCAAATAGTTGGAGACAATCACAAGCACGACAATCTCGCGAGCATCTTTGAAGCTGAACTCCGCCGACCTCACCTGCGCCTTTGAAGATCGCGCCCGCTCGATGGATGCCCAATCAAAAGCGGACTGCGTGAGATAAGCCCGCGAGTCGAAATAGCCAAATGGGCCAATGATCGGAGGTTCTCCATGAATGGTCAGACCGAAGGCCGCCCTTACATTGATTTGATGAACTCCGAAACCCGTATCGGTGATTACATTCGGAAGCAGCTCGCTCAGCGCTTGCCAGCGCTCTCCCCGCGCATCGGTAACGACATCCGTGGCCAAAACTCCACCGAGATTTTGCTTGAGCCCAAGGGCGACGGCGTCTTCGAGGGAAAGCGCTACTGGCGTTGCGCTGAGTCTTCCCGAAGGAACTCCTCCGAGGTACGGATTCTGCGACAGGGCTTGATAGTTGTTCTGTCCGGCTTGAACGGCTGTTCGCGGTGCTCCCGTTACTTCGGCCAGAGCAATCGGGTTGTACGGCGCAGGCGTAGCGGGTGCGCTGTACTGTGCAGATGCAGTGAGTCCGCCAAACAACGAGGCACCGAGCAGCATCGCTTTAGTCCAGGTTCGAAACAGCATGTCAACTCCTCCCTTGGCGTTCCTACACCTTGCTTCGCCGTCGGTGGTGCTTCCTGCTCGACCATTTGGCCTGCTACTTCGACAAGTCGCAGACGACAAGTCATGAGACTGATTGCTCTTGTGCCCATTTGATAAAGCCATAGGTGGGCCTGCAGGTTGGAGGTGATGGAGGTCTCGTAATATCTTGGGTTTCTTGGCCACGTCGATGCCTTGGGCCCTCCACTAGGTGGTAGAGTGCTTCGAAATCTCCGAAGGCGCTATCAGACGAAGGTATCGATCAATACCTTCGTATCGGTTAGGGCAACCGGGAAAGTCGAAGCAAGCGGTTTTGACAGTTGAGTAGAAGAATTCGATACCAAGGTCTCAATACCATAGTCCAATTGTTTCTTGCTCTAGTTTCTGATCTGATCGATTCATCACTTCCGGGTGGGTCGTCTCTCCAGTCCGAAGACCTTCCAGGAAGATGTCCTTCATTGATTGCATTCAGTGCACTTCGCCTTCGCGGTGCTTGCCGTTCATAGTCGCTTACAGACGGCATGAACGCCTAGTGACGCCTACAAATGCGATTGACCGGGTCGGATGAACCAAGATTGACCGGGTCGGATGAACCAAAAGGATGGCCGGTCGGAAGCTTGGCAATAGGATGATGCGCAACGATCAAGTCGCCGTTTTGCTTCCAATGGTGGCCGGCTCAATCGCCGCTCTCTGCACAATCCTGATTCACTCCCTGGCCTTGGGTGCTTCCGTGAATCTCTTTCGCCGCGAGAGAAAGCTAGGACGTGTTGGATCGGGACTCTGGATCGATCTTGGAATATTTGTGATGGCGATATCATTCGCCTTTGTAGCGCACTTGACTGAAATTGCATTGTGGGCTGCCTTGTTCGTGATATGCGGAGAATTCAAATCCCTCGAACTCGCGTACTACCACTCGGCGGTCAACTACACGACTTTGGGTTATGGCGATTTGATAATGACGCCGTCGTGGAAGCTTTTGGGGCCGTTGGAAGCGGTCGATGGAACGCTAATGTTTGGTGTCTCCACCGCGATGATCTTCGCGATCGCCCAACGCTTGATGCGCGCCAAGTTTCGTGATCTTTAGGGATGAGTCCGAGACGACTTCCGAAGCGAAGATCGGTCTGCTGGGCCACTAAACTAGAAATGTCCTTGAGGCAGCAATGTCTGCGGACGAAATATGAGACAAAGCTATCGATCGATACCTTTGTACTGGTCCGATTGAGGCGGTTTCAAGAGAGATGGACTGACGGATCGCAGTGCGCGCCGAGAGAGATTACCTTGCCAAGGGCAAAGAGGTCCCGGATGGCCGCGTCAAGCGAAGACGCGTGGCTATGCTGACCAATTCCGCGAGAGACTCAGCCTTCATTTTTCGCATCATGCTGCCGCGATGCGCTTTTACGGTAATTTCGCTGATGCCGAGTTCACCGCCCACCTGCTTGTTCGGGAGGCCGATAACCACCAGCGCCATGACCTCTCGTTCGCGGGCGGTGAGGCAGGCATATCGGGCTTTGAAAGCCCGGATCTCCGCATCACGATCGAGTAAGACATTGCTACGTTCTATGGCTTTGCGAATGGCGTTCAGCAAAACTTCGTCACTGAACGGTTTGGTCAGGAACTCTACGGCGCCTGCTTTCATCGCCTGCACGGTCATCGGAATATCTCCGTGCCCGGTGATGAAAATGATCGGCATCTCGTGCCGTTCCACCGCAATGCGTTTCTGCAATTCGAGACCGTTCAGGCCGGGAAGAGAAATATCCAGAAGCAGGCAACTTGGACCGGTTGTGCGTGAACGGTTGAGGAATTCCTGAGCCGAAACGAACGTCTCTACGCCCAGACCTTCATGACGAAGCAAGAGTTCGAGCGATTCACGAACCGAAATGTCGTCATCGACAACGAAGACGATAGGCGGGGTTTGCGCCATGGGGAAGGACCTCACTTCAAAACCATGTGCACTCGCAGAAACCATTGTATATCCGCTGCAGAATTTCAAGAAAGCGAATCATTTGTCCTGAAGCGCGGAATTCAGCGCGTAAAGCAACGCGGTATCACTGAACGGCTTGATCAAACATGCGATCGCCCCCTGCTCGATAAGGCGCGACCGTTCCGCCTCGTCCCTGTGGGCGGTGATGAAAATGATGGGAATACTGATCTTTTCGGCGATTCAACTCCTTCTGGAGTTCAGGCCCGCACATTCCGGGCATGGCAACGTCGAGGATCAAACAGTTGGTTCGCGAGATTCCATCCGACGCAAGGAACTCCTCAGCGGAAGAGAACGTCTGAGACGCAAAACCGAACTCCTTGAGTAGGTCTGGCAGCGATTCGCGGACCGATTCATCATCGTCGACGATTGACACAAGTAAACGTGGATTCATCATGGATTTCTCAGTCCGCACCTAAAAACAGCTTTGCTCAACGTGGAGAACCGTGCGTTCCCTTCCAGCGCTGCTTGAAGAAGTCGATGTGCACCTTCGGAAAGTGCCGCTTACACCACTCAGGACTGCAGATCAACAATGCGGCCGAGTCTGTCTCCATGGAGTCCTTCTTTGCAACACTCCAGAAAATCATCCTCCGCTTTGTGGGCGGCGGCGTCTATTGTACTTAGGTATCGGTTGCCTACTGCCGGGCAGTCACCTAAATCATTGCTCTTCAGTAATCTATTGGCTAGATTCGCGAGGGATCGAGAATGCAAACGTGGAGCCCGGGCCATCATTTCGAGCAGCCCATAGGCGCCCATGATGAGCCTCGACAATTGAGCGGCTCACCGACAGCCCGATACCCATCCCTTTTTGTTTTGTGGTGAAAAAGGGCTCGAATAGCCGTTCACTGATTTCCGGACTAAAGCCAACTCCTTGATCCAGAACAGAAACGGTGACGTGATTGCCGTCCGTCTCCGTCCGGATGAGTAGCTGTCTTGGCCGGTCGTTGACCGTGTCCATTGCGTCTGCCCCGTTGTGGATGAAATTCAGAATGACCTGCTGAAGTTGAACGCGGTCACCGTGAACAGTCGGCAAATGATCGCTGAATTCACGTTTCAAAATCACGTTGTTTCTCTGTAGCTCGCCGGACAGCAGCGTAATGACTTCGCGAGCAGCTTCATTGAGGTCGAGTGGCTCGACATGAATTTGCTTCTTGCTGAAAAGCGTTCGCAGTCGAGTCATCACCTCTGAAGCGCGATTGCTATCACGAATGGTGCGCCGTGCCGTCTCGCGTGCCCCATCGATGTTCGGGGGATCGCTGTCAAGCATACGCAGGCATGTGCTGGCATTTGTGACGATGCCCGACAGCGGTTGGTTGACCTCATGCGCGATCGAAGCAGTCAGTTGTCCGATCGTCATGACTCGCGTCACTCTTGCAAGTTCCGCCTGAGTGTTGCGTAATTCTTCTTGTGCTTGCTTCCAATCGTGCATGTCTACAACTGTGCCGTGCCACCTTATTATGCGCCCTTGATCAAGCAAAGGCAGCGCGCTCGCCATACACCACCGGTATGTGTTGTCGGCAGCGTGAAACGTGCGAACTTCGACCCTATAGGGAGCACCGCTTTTCACACATGACTTCCAGACTTCCGCTGTCGGTTCGACATCATCGGGATGCAGAAGGTTCATCCAACCATCCCTCATAACACGCTCAGGACTAATACCGGCGTAATCAAGTAGGCGGCCGTTGCAGTAATCAATTGCTCCGTCGGGCGAAGCACTCCAGAGCATCTCCGGTATGGTTTCGGTTATCTGGAGCAGGTTCAATTCCCGCATGCGTAGCGCTTCTTCCGCTCGCTTCCGATCGTCGATATCGGTATTCGTGCCATACCATTTGAGGATCGCGCCAGAGTTATCGCGCATTGGGTCTGCGCGGAACAGGAACCATCGATAATTGCCGTCAAAGCGACGAAGACGTGCTTCAATCTCGCCCGATCCTCCGGTAGTAATGAGTGATTGCCAGTACTTAGTCATCCGACCGAGATCGTAGTGATGAACTGCTTCGGCCCATCCCCATCCCTGCGCCTGCTCGGGAGACAAGCCCGTGTAATCCAACCACCGTTTGTTGAAGAACTCAGCAGTACCATCCGGAAGAGCAGACCAGGCAAGGACGGGCATTGTATTAATGATCTGGCTGAGACTGCGTTCGCTTGCCACTAGCGCCTCTTCAGCGCGCTTCTTTTCGGAGATGTCTCGAATCAATCCCGTGAATACCTTTCGCTGATCCGCGATCATCTCCCCGAATGAGACCTCTACCGGAAACTCTTCACCGCTAGCCCGCAGTGCAGTCACCTCAGTTCCCTGCCAGTTCAGATGTCTCGCGCCGGTTTCCAGATATCGTTTGAAACCCGTCTCATGGAGTTTGCGCACTGCTCCAGGCATGAGCACCGTCATAGGTTTGCCGATAAGCTCTTCCGGGTTGTGTCCAAATATCCGCTGTGTCGCGGGATTCGCAAGAATGATTGCGCCGCTTTCGTCGATACTGACCACCGCGTCGCTGGCTGTTTCAACCACAACCCGGTATCTTGCTTCGCTCCGCTTAAGTTCGTCCTCGACCCGCTTGCGATCATGGATATCCGTGCTGGTTCCGTACCAACGCAAAATCGTCCCGGTTTCATCGCGGAACGGAGCGACGCGGATCAGAAACCAGCGATACTCCCCATCGTGACGGCGAAGGCGGGCCTCCAATTCTCCCGATTCCCCTGAGACCAGCAGCAGCTGCCATTTTTCAATCAGGGGCGGCAAGTCCTCCGGATGGAAGGCCGCCTGCCAGCCCCAGCCGTGCGCTTCTTCAGGAGAGAGACCTGTGTACTGATGCCAGCTCTTGCTGAGGAACTCGTTTGGACCGTCCGGCAGATTGCACCAAGATAGTGTGGGAATCGTATCGATCACCCGCCGCAGCTTGCCCTCGCTCGCCCGCAAGGCTTCCTCGGCAAGCTTCCGATCGTCAATGTCGGTGGACGTGCCGACAAACCTGAGAACTCTTCCTTCTGCGTCACGCAAGGCCACGGCTCGATTAAGATGCCAGCGATAGACCCCGTCCCGCTCCCGACGAAACCGCGTTTCCATTTCAAAACCCTGCCCCGTGCGCACCCCACCCCAAAAGCCTATCGATGCTACTTCCCGATCGTCAGGGTGGACTGCGGTCAGCCAGGCCTCGGGATGCGACCGGACGAAATCGAGGGTCTGACCGGAGTATTCAAGCCAAGCTTGATTCACGAAATCCGGCGTCCCATCAGGTTTGAGCGTCCAGGCGGCGACAGGAATATGCCGCAACTGTCCAACTTGGAGTTGCAGCTCTTCGTTGGTTTCGGCAAGCTCCCTGGTTCGATCCGCGACTCGCCGATCAAGTTCACTTGCCACCTGTTTCTGCTCATTCAGGAGGAGTGCCTGCTGCAGTCCGACAGTTACTTGATTGGCCGCCACACCCAGAAGCAATCGCTCAGACTGCGTCGGGAAATCAGCGCGCTCGGATCCCGCTACGACGATTCCGATTTCACCCTCGAGGCCTAATCTCATTGGCAAGAGGGAGTTCTCCCGCGCGCCGAGTCGGCTGCGCACCTCTGCCGGCCACTTCCGTGGGTCATCTCCGAATCGCTCATTGAGGGCCTGGCGGATCTTATCCGCATTCTTTGTGGTCGTGTAATGCGGCGCGGTCCTTAATACTTCGCTGGGCTCCCCATTGGCTTCGATCCTCACACGTGTATAGAGGAAATCCAGATTCAGTGTCGCCATGAGAGCATCGTGGAAGGTCGTCACGATTTTGCGCGGCTCTTGCCCGCTCCAAACCGCAGGGAGTGCGAGCACGCTGACCAGATCGCTCATGCAGCGCTGAAGGTACTTCAACTCCTCTGCAGAATCGCTGAATGCCATCTCAGGACTCCTGGATGGGCAGGCTACCCGGGCCGGACCGCCGTGCGCGATATTCCCGGAGGAATTCCTGTGGCGGCGTGAAGAATGGATTCTGCTGCAGGATACCGCCAATAATGACCAGTGGATGCGTGCGAAGGATATCGATTACCGCATCGCCTCTAAATTGAGAGAGATGGTAGGTGCAGATGACCGCGTCGTTGTGGCGACTCCAAACACCTTTCACGCGCGATTCAAATTCAATGACGTTCTCAAGCCGGGACTCGTCTCCGACCACCCAATCCATTCGGCACACGATGTGGCTGAGCGGGAACCCTCCCGGCGTATTTCCGGACGCGAGTCTTTCGAAAGTCTTAAGCATCCGGTCCTGATCGAATTTGCCATCGCGAAGATATGCTTCGGTGTTGATCTTGATTTCCAATTGCCCGGCCTGCTGAGCAACCGCCGAGTCGATTCCCGCAGAAGCCAGCCGACGCAGATGCTCATCCCGCTGTTGGGGATTGACGACATGAATGGCCTTATCGCCGCGCTCAAGTCCCTCTTTAATGAATGGAATCAACACGCAATATTCTTCGTCGTCGTTCGAGAAGAACGCACAAACATGGCGAACTGCGCCAAGTTCAGAGCCTGCTAAAGAGATTGGTGACGCTGTCCTGGTCATTTTCGATCCCTCCGTAAAACTCTGCTCGAACAAGGATCTTTTATCGGGTAGGAGGGGTAATGCACTCCAAGACGCCTGCTGAGGCAGGCGTATCTTTGCCGATCCTTGTTTGGAATGTGGGCCCGCTTGCGATTTGGACCGCGGGAGCCTGAGCCGGCCGGGGAAACGTTCTCTGCGCAACTCAGAAGGAAAATGCACCCGCTACTGGTCGCGCTTCGATTATACCCCGAACAACCTCTTGGCTCCCGGCTCAATAGGGCCGTTAAAACGAATATTCCCAGGACATTTGCTGTCGTACTAGCGCATGTGAATCCACCGCGAGCGCACCGAAACGCCGGGAAAGGACGAGCATGACGGCAAAGCGTGCATGCATACCAAAGTATTGATCGATACTTTCGTCCAATGGATTCGCCCATGCGCTTCTGGCTTAATCACTACAGTTAATTCGAGCCCGGATGAAGCTCAGCAAGGGACAACCAGGCGGAAGGATCGCAGGCAGCTCGTTCCCAATGATAAGCCAATCGTTGATCGAAGGTTTGAAATCGAGCTCCTTGGTCCGGGCGTTCAAGCCTATTCGTTTACGTTTGGTCAATCAACTGCGGTCATTTCCATTGAAACCCCATTCGCGTCGCTGCTGTCTCTGCCACGTCTGCGCCAGGGCACCCGAGGCTCGAGTCTTCCATTTTTCTACAACGCGACATTCTAAATCCACACTGAAGGAGGTAAGTGATGCATCCAGCAATTTGTCATTCCTTTCCCGCGGCCACAACCAAAGAGGATATCGGCCGGCGGGATATGGAGCTCGTGGCAGCGGCAAGAGCCGGGTCGAGCACCGCATTTGAAGAACTCCAAAGCCTCTACTCGCATCGCCTCTATAAGCGGATCGTTTCCCTGACCAGAAACCACGGAGACGCCGAGGACGCGCTGCAGGACACATTTCTTCGTGCCTACGTCGCGCTTAATTCCTTTGAAGGGAGATCCCAGTTCGTCTCATGGTTTGAAGGAAGGATCAGGTGCTAAAGTCAACTTTCGATTCTATTGGTCGCGTAACCTTATTTGGTGCTAGGGCTCTGCGAGATGCATGGTTCCCCCCTTTCGAAGGAGAGTACCTGGTCACGCAGCTCTATGAAATCGGCGTAGGTTCGTTCTTACTTGCCGTAGCGTCAGGTTTTGCCCTTGGCGTCGTCTTGACGCTGCACACACGCAGTATGCTGGTCCAATTTGGCGCGACCGCAGACATTCCTGTCTTCCAGTCGCTCGCGTTCTTCAATGAGATTGGCCCGCTGGTCACCGGCTTGCTGATGGCCGGTAGGGTGGGCGCCGGCATCGGGGCGCAACTCGCCAACATGCGGGCCACGGAGCAGATCGACGCGATCGAGACGCTGTCGGTTGACTCCTTCAAGTTGCTGGTAGTGACCAGAGTGATCGCATGCAGCACCATGCTGCCGCTGTTAGCTATTTGTATGGATGCAGCTGGTATCCTCGGTGGCTTTATTTCCGAGCATGTATCTTCGCATCTAAGCTGGACGCTTTATCTGCAGCGCGCCTTTGACGGGGTAGCAGTTGCCAATTTCATTCCACCGACTCTGAAGACAGCAGTGTTTGGCTATCTCATCGCTACGATCTCCTGCTTTTATGGCTACACGACTAACGAGGGTTCCGAGGGTGTGCGCAAAGCGGCTACGAACAGCGTCGTCATCTCATCGCTGGCGATCATTCTGGCAGACGTGATCCTGGTGAAATGTATCTTTTTCTTCTTTCCGGATCAGGCCATATGAGTGCCAACCGTGGTCGTGGCGACCCAGATGACGCTGCTATTGCGTTTGAACAGGTCGATAAAGCATTCAATGGAAGGAAAGTGCTCGACAAAGTGTCATTTTCGGTCGCCCGCGGCGAAACGCTATGCATCCTGGGACGCAGCGGAACCGGCAAGAGCGTAACCCTGAAGTTGATGATCGGTCTGCTCAAAGCCGACGCCGGCAACGTCCTGGTGGAAGGTGCAGACATGGCGACTCTGGATGAAGACGGGTTGGTTAAGGTTCGCCGGAAAATGGGTTTTCTCTTTCAGAGCGCGGCCCTTTTTGACTCCTTTTCTCTAAATCAGAACCTTGCCTTGCCACTCCATCGGCTTGACCGCACAAAATCTCCTGATGAAATCAACCGCGCAGTGGACGAGACTTTGCGACAGGTTGGTCTGGAGAAGGATGGCGAGAAGATGCCGGTGGCTCTCTCTGGAGGCATGCAGAAGCGAGCCGGTTTGGCGCGAGCCCTGATACTCAAGCCTGAGATCCTTCTCGTGGATGAGCCCACCAGCGGACTGGACAGAGTTACGGCAGGCGAGATCGACGATCTTCTCATGAAGGTCAAGACCGAGCGTCACACCACCATGGTGATCGTCACCCATGACACTCACGGAGCACGAAAAATAGGCGACAAGTTTGCCGTATTGGATCAAGGCCGGCTGTTGGCATTTGGCACGCCCGAAGAGCTGGAAGTCAAGCAAGACAACAAACTGCAGCAATTCATATCGGAGCGTTAGTCGTATGAAGAATCACAATCTGCTGGTGGGAATTTTCATCACAATGGCCGTCGCGCTCTTCGGTGCTGGGCTGTTTCTTATCGGCAATCAGCACAAAGCCTTCGCTCATCATGTTATTTTCTACACCAATTTCCAGAATGTGGATGGCCTGACGAAGGGCGCGAAGGTAAGGGTGGATGGCCTGGATGCGGGCGAAGTCGAGAGTGTCCAGATCCCTTCGAGCCCGGCGCAGAAGTTCCGGCTGAAGATGAATGTAGATGATCGACTCCACGGCTTGATCCGCGAAGATTCTCTAGTGACCGTCGAGACAGAGGGAATTGTGGGAGATCAGTTCCTGCTTATCCACGATGGAACCGAGCACGCATCCGAAGCGCCGGCCGGGAGCACGCTCCAGAGCAAGGAGCCATTCGAAATGTCCAAGCTGCTAGAACAGGCGCAAGGCATTATGAAGCAGACGGGCACCACGATCAACGAAGTTCAAGGCACCATGAAAGACGTCAGCGGTCACCTCGATACCACTCTCGATACAGCGACGAGCACGATTAAGAATGTAAATGGAGTTGTGCAGGATGTGCGCAGTGGAAAAGGTTCCGTTGGTATGTTGCTTGAAGATAAAGCGACCGCTGCGGACGTAAGGCAGTCGGTAGCGAACATCCGCCAGACGACTGAGAAACTGATTGGGTCCTCCGCTCGAATTGACAACATCCTGGCTGACGTTCAATCCCGTCAGCTCGTGGGCAAGATGGATGACACGCTCACCAGCGCGAAGTCCGCTACGAACAATCTCGATCAGACAAGTCAGCAGATCAATACCGCGCTCAAGAGCGCGTTTGCCCAGAACCAATATGGCGAAGCCGCGGGCACTAACCTGCAGCAGTCTCTCACTAATATCAACCAGGCCACCGGCAACTTGGCCGACGATACAGAAGCGTTGAAGCACGAATTCCTCTTCAGAGGTTTTTTCAGGCATCGGGGATACGACGATCTTGATGATCTGCCGGTCGAGCAATATCGTGCCGGACAGATCTTCAAGGGTTTACCTGAGAGCCGCCAATGGATACCCGCTCCCTCTCTGTTCACCACCAACGGAGACGGGGAAGAGGTGCTATCTGCGCAGGGCAGACACAATATCGATGTGGCGATAGGCCAGTTCAATGAGATCTACGGTCAACCGCTCATCATTGAAGGCTACTCGTCCTTAGGCTCGCCTTCGGATCAGCTAATACAGTCACGCAGAAGGGCAACACTGGTCCGAACCTATCTTCAATTACGCTTCCATGTTCTGCCCAAGAATACCGGCATTATCGCGCTCGAGGGCACGCCCCCCGAAAACGCCGGCAAAAGCACCTTTGATGGAGTCAGCATGGTAAGTGTAGGCAAGAGGTGAAATGGAATCCACAAATGAGACAAAGAATTAAGACACGCCAGGGAAGAGGGAGAATTTGAGTCATGGGAGTGTGTCGACGGAAGTTCACAACGTGTGTGCCTGCATCTCCCAGATCGTAATGAGCCACCTTTCGAGCAGTTGAAGATCATCGTTCCGCTGACCGATCCAACCGCGTACGGCGGAAAGACCCAAGACGCCTTTGACGTCGTGATTCCGTCGCTGCCTGGCTACGGGTTTTCAGAAAAGCCCACCACGACCGGCTGGGACACTCAGCGGATCGCACGCGCATGGATCGTGGACCGCCATGCATTTCGTTTTACGGGCCCGACATGAACGTGTAATGGCGCTTTAGATAGTGGGCCGGTACTCTGGATCGAACGGAGCAGAGATCACCCGTTGCGCCGCGCGTTACTTCCCAAGTGTGAGCCCACGAAGACAGCTTAAAGCCCGGAAGGCTCCGCGATTTGACGGATCCGTGCTGCAAGAACGAACTGTTGATCGCCGAATAGAAACGCTCGCGAGGCAGAGGACGAACTTACGACGAGAGATCGAATCCGCCAACGCCTCTTACTCGGCATCGCTCGATGCATACAAATATGGAGTCAAGAATCTGGTCGATGTTGTTACCGCGGAGAAGCAACTGGCCCAATCTTGACTATCCAGTGTCTCCGCACGATCAGAACTATTTCTAGAGGCAGTCAACCTTGAATTCGCCACCGGAAATCTGCTGAGAAATCAACCGCCAGCGACAAGACTTCAATCTCAGGACGGGCACCAATGATTTCGCGCAGACCGCAATTGCCCTCATCCGGTACGAAGGTATCGTCGATACCTTCGTACAATTGTTCCTTTCTCAGATCTCTAGCATGATGGCTTCATCGCTTCCGATTCCATCGGGTCGGCGTGACGAAAGCTCCTCTAAAGGAGGACGCGATGGAACAGCCACACGGGAGATGGCGTCGGGCTCGCACCGATGGGATGCCGCGATTGGGGACGCGTAATCAACCCTTTTGCTAGTTAGACTCGCCATGATCGCAGGGAGGGTACCACACACCGCATTATCGATATCACCCAACCGATGCAATTTTCTTCGCGCCCTGGCAGCCGCTGGCGCCGTTGGAAAGTTTCATCTTAACTACTTCAACCACTACTCTGGTCCCGACTTGGGACGCCGTCATTAACGGGCAATTTGAATTGGAGGATCTATATGACTCCACAACCGCGTCAAGAACCCTTCAAGCAGGCCCCTCGAGGCACCCTCTCCACAGAGCAGCACTTGACGAGTTCACCCTTTGCGGGCCCGCTGCACGAAGGCCCGTGTTTGTCACCTGGGGAAGGCTCGCAAGAACAATTGCGGAGATTGCAGCAATGCATACGCGAGCTTCTCATCGAGAACCAACAGCTCAGAATGTTGTTGGAGTCAGCGAATGAATCACCTGGCCAAGGAGCTTCCCCACTGAATACTCCCAGAACATCCGAAGAGACCAATCACACAAGAGGTCATTATGAGCCTACCGATGCCAGCGGTAAGTAGTGTTGATATTGAATACAGCCCGACGGAGATAAGCGATGAGATGCTGGCGTCCAGAGCTAAATCTGGACACACGGACGCGTTTGTCGAACTTAGTAAGCGCCATGCGAACAGGGTCTTTCAAGCCACTTATCGAGTCACCAGGAATCGTCAGGATGCTGAGGATGCACTCCAGGACGCCTTGCTGAACGCGTTCACTCACATGAAGAATTTCGAGGGGAGATCCAGTTTCTCTACCTGGCTTACGCGGATTGCGATCAACTCGGCGCTCATGATCTTGCGCAAGAAGCGCAATTGCTACGAGATTCCGATCGACGGTGGCGACGGTCGTGTGGGAAACTTCGCGACCTGGGAGCCGCGGTCCCCTATGGACGACCCTGAGAGCCACTACGTCCGAGGAGAGAGACATAAAGTGTTGCGGAAAGCCATCCACCAGCTGCCACCGGTCTATCGCGAGGTAATCCAGCTCCGGCAGGCAAAAGAACGCTCCGTGCGGGAGATCGCGCAATCTCTTGGCATCACTGTTTCGGCGGTCAAGTCAAGGCTGTCACGTGCAAAGAGCGCGCTGCGCACATCTATGATTCAAACAGATTGGCAATTCCTTTCCTACTCACTTTCCCGCAAGGGCTAGGTCGGTAATGGATATTGCTGTCTGTCTCCGGCCAGGTTCGAATGCTGCAAGAGCGTTGGCTAGGGCCTCATCCCAAGCTGCGTTCAGGCGCAGCCAAGTCACTGACGGAACTGTGGCTGGATGAGCTGGCATGTATAGACTGCATTCCCGGACCGCGGATCGCTGAACCCTTAGTGAGACGCTGCGGGAACTGCTCCGCTGATGCCAGGATTCTGGTCGGAGTGCGTAGGATCGCTGTCCCTGAAGAACCTGAGTACGGCATTGCAGCATCCCATACGACCACACGGGAGATTAGGCAGAAATTGGCCGGTTAACAGGCCGATGCGTCATTCGAGGCCGGCCGCTCGCGTGATCAATAACAACCCTGCCACGATGAGAACGGCTCCGATAGCTCGCCCCACGCGCTCGCCGGCCGGTGCGAGTCGTTCGGCGGTGATAGCTGCCGTCACGACAGCCATTGCGCGTAGATCCATGACCCCAATCACCAGAAGCATCGCCGTCAGATTGGCGCAACTCAAGCCGCAATGGAGTCCAAAGCGCATACCTTGCCGCCAGGCTGTGCCGGCGTCGCCGGGCAGCGTGCAGCCCCGTCCCGGCGCCTCACGGCAGCAGGCAAGGTGATGTGCCTTCCACGAAGTGAATTGGAGCGCGCCAGCGATGAGTACAACCACTGCGACCGTTACCGGAACAGCACGTGCCAATGCTGGTAGTTCCATCTCGAATGCCGCCAGCGCGACACCCAAAGGAAAGAGGGCGAGTCCGATTAAGGTCCACACCAAAAAGTAGCCAAGGCTCACCAGCGCGGTGAGTGGGCCAAGGCGTGTCTCCTTCGTCCTGAAAACGGCCTGGCGGTAGCGCCAAAGCATGGGCACAAGGGATGGCAGCATCATCGCTACCATCATCACAACCCACATGCCGACGAAGGACGCCGCTGCGCCGGACCATGTCTGTCCGGGCATCCGCATCCACATCATCGACATCGTCCAGCCGCCGGGCATCGGCATCCCTCGCATCGCCGACATGGATGCGCACCAGACAATTGTCAGCGCCGCGCTGATGGCGAAGAGCGACGCGGAGATGCCGACGAAGGCACGATGGGAAGTTCGCTCGGAAGCCATGCCGGCATCCATGCTGAGGCAGATACGGGACTCCAAATTGCTGGCGAGGGCAGTTGTGTGAGTCATGATGCTGTCTCCGTTTCCAGCAGCGCGCTTGCCGGGGCTTCAGTATTGGTCGTGGCGGCGTACCCGCTCCATCGGGAAGCCCTCCTCGTCGCGGCCTTTGGGCACGAGGTCGAGGTATTGGTAGGCGCGGTTCAGCGCCTGCCGGTTCCCAGGTCGTCGGAACACCCGGCCTTCAGGCGAGACCACTGGGGGGTGGGACGTCCGTCGGTACGGGTAAAATGCTTGCCTTTAAGCCAGCCGGCCGGCGGGCGCTCCAAGTTCATCTCTCATGATGTCTTTCATCGTTCTCTCCTTTGCTCATGCTTTCGCCTCTGCGTCGCGCTTTCGGAAGGCGGCTTCTGCATCTTCGGTCACCTCGACCCACTTCGGGTCAGGCGAGGCCTCGGCGTCGTAGGTGTCGTGCCAGTTCCACCACTTGTACGGCGGGGTCTGGGGGTAACCCTCTGGCGAGTCCTCCCAAGTCTCCTGGCGGCCGAGCGGCGTGATGTCGAGGTAGCTCCAGGTGGTCCCCATCGCCTCGTCGCCGCGGCTGTTGATGAGGTATGTGCGGAACACCTTGTCGCCGTCGCGGATGAATGCATTGTGGCCGTGCCACTCGTTCACGCCGAAGTCGGTGTCGAAGCTGTCTGTGATGGTGTACCACGGCATCTTCCAACCCATTCGTGCCTTCAGGCGCTCGATGTCCTTCTGTGGCGCGCGCGAGGCGTACGCGAGCGTGGTGTCGCGGGCGTTCAGATGGGCCAGGTGGGCGACCTGATCGGCGCCCAGGGAGCAGCCGCGGCAGGCGTGCTCGGGCCAGCCGAACACCCCAGGCTCGAAGAAGGCGCGATAGAGGATCAACTGCCGGCGGCCCTGGAACAGGTCGAGCAGGTTAACCTTGCCCTGGGGCCCCTCGAATTCGTACGCCTTCTCGACGGCCATCCACGGCATCCGCCGGCGTTCGGCGGCCAGCGCGTCACGGGAGCGGGTCAAGGCCTTCTCCTTCACGAGAAGCTGCTGGCGCGCAGCCTCCCACTCCTGCTGCGACACGATCGGGGGTGTGTTCATCGCGAGATGCCCTTTCCCGGGTTCCTTGCCTCTCTCCTTGCTTGTTGCCATCCGTGCCGTCATCGTCTTTTTCTCCCTTCGCCGGATTTTGTCTTTTCGTTTCGTCCTGGATATGACCGGGTGTCTGGCGGTCACGTCCGTATATATATACTGATGCGGGCTTCGAACGGCATGGGAGTGACAAGTGTGACGCGATCCATGGTCCCACCGGCCATTAGCACCGTTCACGCTTTAAGCGTGTGCGATTAGCGGCTCAAATACAGATGTGGCGGGATTCCGATGGATTCGCTGATCACAGCCGCAGCACGCGCCCTCGCCCAGGGTGATCCCCTCGGCGCATTGAAGCGAGTCGCTCTGCGCGACGATGCACCTGCGCTCGCGCTTCGCGGCATCGCGATGGCGCAACTCGGCGATTTCGAGCGCGCGCAGGCGCTGCTGCGAGCTGCTCAGCGCGCCTTCAGCCCAAAAGAATCCGTGGCACGAGCGAGGTGCATCGTCGCCGAAGCCGAGATCGCGCTTGCCTCGCGCAACCTGGGCTGGCCTGCGAAGGCGCTGAATGCTGCTCGGGCGACGCTCGAAGAGCACGGTGACCGGTTGAACGCCGCACATGCACGATATCTCGAGATCCGGCGCCATCTCCTGATCGGGCATTTGGACGAGGCGGAGCGCATGCTTGCCGATTTTGATCCGACACCCTTCCCGCCAGCGTCGAGGACCGCCCACGAACTCGTAGTTGCCGGGATTGCGATGCGCCGCTTACGGACGAAAGTGGCGCGCGCTGCGCTCGCTCGGGCCGAACGCGCCGCGCGGCAAGCAGGTATCCCTGCTTTAACGGCGGAGGTGGAAAGCGCATCCCGCGTTCTAAACACGCCGGCAGCGCGCCTGATTGCACGCGGCGAGGAGCGGCCGCTCCTGCTGGAAGAAGTGGAAGCGTTGTTGTCGTCCAAAGCGCTCGTCGTTGACGCGTGTCGAAATGTCGTGCGTGATTCACGCACTGTGGTTTCGCTGGTTACACGTCCGGTGTTGTTCGCGCTCGCACGTGCGCTAAGCGAGGCGTGGCCGGGCGACGTTCCGAGGGGTCTGCTCCTTGCCCGGGCATTCGGAGCTAGATTCGTCGATGAGTCGCATCGCATGCGTCTGCGAGTCGAAATCGGACGGCTTCGCAAAATGCTTCGGTCGCTGGCCGATGTCATTGCGACCAAGCGAGGGTTTCGACTGGTGCCTCGTGGTGGACGCGAGGTGGTAGTGCTGGCGCGGCCCGTTGAGGATGAAAATGGCGCCGTTCTCGCTTTTCTCGCCGACGGTGAGTCGTGGTCGAGTTCCGCTCTGGCGATTGCGCTTGGGACAAGCCAGCGTACCGTGCAGCGGGCGCTTGATTCGCTAGCCGCAGCAGGAAAGGTGCAGTCTTTTGGCCGGGCGCGGGCTCGCCGTTGGATCACTCCGCCAGTGCCGGGATTCACGACGACTTTGTTACTCCCCGCTCCACTGCCAATTGATTAAGGTGGAGGTATGAGAAGATCAAGAGCTGAAATCGTTCGTGAGTATGGTCCCTTTCCGGGCGCCGACCGCGTGCACGGAGTCTCTTATGACGGTGAACACGTTTGGTTTGCGTCCGGAGACAAGCTGAGTGCCCTCGACCCCGCAAGCGGAAACGCAGTGCGCTCGATCGAGGTTGCTGCGCATGCAGGAACGGCATTCGATGGCGAACACCTCTTTCAGATTGCTGAAGATCGCATCCAGAAAATCGATCCGAAGAGCGGCCGTGTGCTTGCCACAATTCCGGCCCCCGGTGGGGGCGGCGACTCAGGGCTGGCGTGGGCCGAAGGGTCGCTCTGGGTGGGGAATTACCGTGGCCGGAAGATTCATCAGATCGATCCAAAGAATGGGGCGATTCTTCGCACCATCGAGTCCGATCGCTTTGTCACCGGGGTCACCTGGATCGACGGAGACCTTTGGCACGCCACATGGGAAGGCGATGAGAGCGATTTGAGGCAAATCGATCCTCGAACTGGGGAGGTTCTCGAAAGGCTGGAAATGCCTCACGGACTCTACGTTTCAGGGCTCGAGTCCGATGACCGCGATCAGTTTTTCTGCGGTGGAGGAAAGACCGGGAAGATCAGGGTAGTCCGGCGGCCTCGGCCAGGAACTCTGGCAGATAGGGATACGCCGCCAGAGATCGGCAAGGATGGCCTACCTTTCGATGTCGATCACGACGTCTCATAAGAGCTGATCGTGATCCCGCTTGTCTGACAAACGGGCAACTCGGATACTTGGTTCATTACGGATGGCTCACGAAGGTGCTGGCGCCCAAAGCGAGCCGTTAGGGTCAGCTCCGAGTTGTCCTGCTTTACTCCCCGAAACTTACCCTTGTGCGACGGACAAGGAGGGCGGATCCTATCCCCTATCGCATTACCGCTCCGACAGAAGGCTCTTGATGTTTGTTGTAACGTTATCCTTATTTATGACCACTCCTACATAAGCGGCCGCAATCTTACCGGATTTGTCGATCAAGTATGTGGCCGGAAACGCGTTCAATGCGTAGGCCTTGGAGATTTCATCATCACCCATCGCAATCGGGTAATTGACTCCGTGCTTTGCAATGAACGGCCTCACCCTGCCCCATGCTTCGTTGGCATCCTTTAGGCTTTCATACGATATATCCATCGAGACCCCGACGGCGGTAAAGCCCTTGTCCTTGTATGTTTTCTCAAGCTCTATGAACGATGGAATCTCAAGCACGCAGCCGCCACAATCGGTAGCCCAAAAGTTGAGTAGAACGACCTTTCCCCGATAGTCAGAGATCTGCATCTTCGTACCGTCTTCGGTCACAAGTTGAAAGGCCGGCGCTGATTTTCGATTTGCAGGGGGTATAAGCGCCGCATGGACATCTTGCTGACCGAAGAGAGCCGGGGTGATACACGTCCACACAAGAAATATGATGAAACCAGCAATCTTATGCGTCGGTTGTGAACCGGCAAGTTTAGATGTGATGGTCAGTTCTTTGCTCTGCATAGGTTCCTCCTGTCCTTTGAATGGGTTTGCATTATCTTGTCCACAACAGTCTGACATACGAATCGCACTGGACGGGCCAGTCAAGGCTATGGTGGGTGGCCCAGGTCTCGCATTTGAGACCTGGGTTCTCTCATCCTGGGCCTCCCTTGACGTCGCAGTTAACACCCTTGGCGGCCCGGCAAAAGTTGCAATCAAATGAGTCGCGCGTCTCATAACGACTGACGGGTGGACGGGTGGCCCATTCAAGCCTTCTTTTGGCTTGAGTGGGGTAGTTTCCGGCACACAGAGTCTCCCCGCTGCCCGTTCGCGCTTTCTTGCGGTCCACTCGGATTCAATCTCCACCCGTCCTTCCATCCCCATCGCGCAATGGCGAAAACTGCTCCACTCCCAGTCTTCGGGGCGCTCACACAATCCACGCTTCACTGGATTGCGATGAATATAGCGTAGCTTTTCCGCAAACTGCCGCTGATTGCGGATGTTGAAGTCGTAATAGCGCTTTTGCCAGAAGTGCTCCGCCTCTCCGATCAATCGTCGCGACACACCTTGCTTGAGCTCGCTTGAGGCATCAGTTAGCGGACTATGCTGTGGTTCTCCGGTCAGCAAGTGGACGTGCTCCGGCATCACCACATACCCATAGACGCAGAGATCGAAGCTGCCTCTGACGCGCTCCAGCGCAGCCTCGAACGTCTGCCTGCTTGTGTTCGTCATGAACAACGGACGACGATGATAGCAACAGAACGTAACGAAGTGGCTTTGTTCAGATTCCTGAAATCGTTTCAGACCCCAAGGCACGAGGTCAGCTTACGCCCAGCAACTTCCCCACTCAAGCCAAAACAAGGCTTGAGTGGGCCACCCGACCATTCGAGGGCAGGGCAAAGTGCCACAGCGATTCCTCAGGGAGAAATGCGGCGAGGGCTAAATGAGGCGACATGATACCGAATCCCCATCGCGATGGCGCGCACGAGGAATTCCTCGATTTCGCTCCTGTCCTATTCCAAAGATGAATCACTTCCACCTCAACCCCGCCCAGACTTCCGTCACAACCACAGATCCTCTTCGCAAAAAGTAGCAACTGATTCTCCGCATCCACCGCCTTTAGTCACTTTTCGCGCGTGACCATTTAGTTCTCGACAAAGCGTCCTACCCCTAACGCAATCGCCAAAACCGTAATAGTCTCGAAAGGCTGGAAATGCCTCACGGACTCTACGTTTCAGGGCTCGACGAAAAAGACCGTCACACCGCGGCCGGCCCTGGACGGTCTTCCACCTTCTGGTTCCCAGTCAAAGAGACCAAAGCCCCCGATGCGGGGGGCTTAATGCGCATAGTGCGCTTAAAGAGCACCCTTCCCCCCGCGCTGGCACCCTGGCTGCGCGTCAGCGAAATTTCTGCTCGACCTCTACCAACTCTTCTTGATCAGCGTATCGAAGCCGAAACCGCCGTTTTGATCGCGCGTGGCGCTGACTGCAACGCGAGGTGAGAGCTGATATTGCCCCTGGATCGTCTCGTTCTGCGTCGAGGCTACATTGCTGGAGAAGGTGACGAAGAGATTTCCCGTGACCCGTTGCTGGATGGTGATATTCGCGCCAGGAGGTCCCTGGCTGGTCCCGCCCGCCAGTACCGGATTGATGGAAAGCTGGGAGATGCCTGCGACCTTCGAGACCCGGCTGGTCACCTGGCTGCTTACCTGCGATGCCACCAGCGACTCCGCTGCCTGATTTGCCGGAGTAGAAGTGGCTGCGCTCGCCTCGGTGGTGGTACCGAATGCCAGCAGGTTGATGATGTCGGCGGCCGGCAGCGAAGGATCGGAAGAGTAGTTGGTGCGCAGCTGATCGATCGGCCCGTTGAAGCGCATAGAGATGTTGTACTGCTGGATGGTCGTGTTCAAGGCCAGATTGACCACCGGCTGCGTCTCCGAGGGATTGACGAACTCGATCGTTCCCCCGTTGAGGACGAACCTGTCTCCGTTGAGAATGATGTCGCCGCCGCTGAGATTCACGCGTCCCAGGATCACCGGCTGTGCCGCTGTGCCCCGGACGCGCAGGTTCGCCGAGCCGTTGATGCTGAGTGTTCTGCTCACCAGGTTGATATTGTTTTCGGAACTCACGCCCAGGTTCAACTGAATATTCTGGCTGATTCCCCGGCGTGGGCGGCGGAGAAACACCGCCCGAAAATTGATCGATGAAGCTGTTCAGATCGAAGGCCGGAGTAAACGAGAGATCGGCGAGATTGACCTGCCCTCCCAGAACCGCATTGTCGGTGGTGCCCGCAAGCCGAAGATTGGCGTTTACAGTTTCGCGAACGCCTTCCGGATACAACACGCGAACACCCGTTGGCAGCCAGCCCCAGGTCAAACTGGATCGCGGGACGGTACGCGACTCCACCCTGGGCCGTAACCGTGCCTCCGCCGACAGTACCTTGAAATTTCGTGATGTTGAGCCGGTCCTTGGTTAAGGACAGCACGCCGTTTCCGTGCTGCAAGCCGACCGGCAGATCGCCGCTGGCAAAGTTTGCATCGACGATATCGACCTCGCCGGCGAAGTCGGGACTGTTCGTCGCTCCATTGGTATTGATATTGAACTTGAGCTCTCCGGAGCTGCTGATATCGGGAGCAAATACCTGCGCCAAATGCAGATTCACCGTGCCCAACAGCAGCAGAGACATCGGTGCATCCTTGCTGTGGACATCGACCCCGGAAACTGCAGATCCGTATCCGTGCCGCTTGAGACCCGACCGCTGCAAAGTAATCACAGTATCCTTGTAATCCACCCGGATGGGCGCGTCTCCGCTAACTGGATCGTATTGCTATACGCCAGCTTCAGCGTCGGAATCGTGATGTGCGCTTCCAGCAGTTTTTTGTTCTTGAGCGGGCCGTGGAGGGTGGCGTGCACCTCGGTCTGTCCGGTCAAATCCGCGGCCTGGTCAGGAGCATAGATCGCGAAGATGGGCTGCAACGGAATCGTCTGGGTATCGAGCGTGGCATCCGCCGGGTAGTCCCCGGTCAGGTTGACCTTTGCGTTCGCCTTGATTTGCGTACCCACCGCCGCGGAAGTCAGATTGGCAGTAGCCAGATGATTGGCTACGTTCATCTGCAGGTTGACATCCGCGATCTTCTGATTCTGTATGTCGATTTGCGGAATCTGCAGCGTGGCGTCGAGTTGCGGGTTGTCGAATGTTCCCGCTCCCTTTGCCTGGATGCTCACCACGCCCTTGGCGTCGATCTTCTGCGCCTGCAAAGCCTGCAACTGATCCAGACGAATGCCCGAGGCCGTAAGCTGGGCGTTATAACTCTTCTGCCGCGGCCGAACGCTGACCTTGCTCTGCACGTTGCCCGCGGGAAGCTGCACGCCAAGGTCGCCGTGCACTTCGTCTCCCGTGCCTGCGAAGGTCAACGTCGCAGACGTGATCGGCTGATCGTAAGCAGTGACGTGGGTCAGCGAGACATTCCCTTGCCCGATGGGACTTAGTTCGAGTGCCATGCACTTGCATGTTCGCCGCCAGCGTACCTGTCACCGGCACCTGCTGCCCTGAAAGCTTCACCAGGTCCTGGACATCCAACTGCGCGGCGTTGAGATCGACCTGCAAGGGGCTTTTTTCCGTGAAGGCCCACTTGCGCAGGCCGGCGCTGGCGTTGAAGGTGATCTTTCCATGAGAGGCCGGCTCCAGATCCGCGTGCTGCAGAGCTAGCCGAGCGACGGGCTCACGTCCACATTGGTTCGCAGCACGCGCCACTCGGTTCCGTTGACCCGGAATTGAGAAGCGGTCAACTGCCCCGTCAGATGAGGCGCGCTGGTTGATCCGCGCACCGTGCCCTGAAACAACGCCGTGCCGGCAAGCCCAAGCGGCTGCACCGGCTGCCCGAGCCGCGTGCGAAAGAGATCCGCGATGGTTTCCAGCTCGCTCAGATTGTTGGATTGAAATTTCAAATCCAGGCTCGATCGCCGGCTCACTACGCCATTCATGGTCAACGTGCTTTGCGGCGTGCGCAGATAGCTCTGCTTCAGTGCGAGTTCCTGGTTGCCGCCGGTATAGGTGCCATGAATCGCGCTCTCCACGGGGTAACCTGGGAGGCGCCCTTCGGGATACCGACGCGTGAATGGCCGCATCGGCGTGGGCCACCACATCGTCAAAGGTCTTTCCCCAGGCGGCAGTCAGCGTCCGCATTCAACACGCCGCCCAAGGCAATGTTCTTTGGCACAGCCGAAGATTTCATGGCGCGGTTCAGATCCGCCAGCCGGATGCCGCGCAAAGAGGCATTGAACTTGGAGTGCGGGTTGCCGCCGATGATTGCTCATCTTGCCGGTGCCGGTGAGCACGCCGCCCAGAAGATTGGCGCGGAAATCCGGCAGCGTTGCGTCCCCGTTTTCAAGCGTGTAGTGGGCTGCGATATCTCTGATCTGCGAGCGAACGGCCGGCGTTTGCACGTCCAGCTGGTGGCTGTTCAGATCACCCTTCACCACAACCGTGTCGAGCAAGGAGCGATTGGCGATTTCCTGGTAGTCCACCGTTCCACTGGCGCGAATGAATCCAACGGGCAGCGAAGGATTCGCGAGGATTTTCCGAAACTGACCCGCATCGAGCATCGCATCATAGTGCGCCTGCAGGTGGGGATGGCTATAATCCTGCAATGTCGCAGTCAGGAGGAGCTGCGATGTATCGCTGGTCAACTTGGCCTGGGTCAAGTGGAAGGTGGTGGGCGTGGCATCGAACTCTGCATCCAGGTTGTGCGGAATCGACTTGAACCTACCTGACCGAGGTGCCCATCCGTGTAGCTCAACCTCCCGGAGTACTTCTGCAGCAGGCTGTCGAAAGAGGCGCGGAAGTCTACGTTGTGCAAGTCTGCCGAGAGCACGCTCTGGCGATTGTTATAGTAGACCGCGCCCTGGTCGAGCACTGCGTGACGAATCCCCAAATCGAAGAGGCTGGTGTTACTGCTGCTGGAGCCGCTGCTCTTGATCACCGGGATGTTGGTTACGCCGTGCGCGTCGGTAAACACCTTCACCACCGGGCGGTCGACCACGAAGCTGATCGAGATACCACTTCCGATGCAGGACCGAAACGATACGCACGCCCACCTCGGCGTGCTGCCACCTGCAGCAGGGGCGGATTCGGATAGGGATCGGCGCCGTGAACCGTCAAGCCGTAAAGGTCCAGGCTGAGATTCGACAGGTGCAGAGCAAAGTTCTGTAACTGTACCTGCGTGCCGAGGCGTATCGCTGGCCCTCTTCTGCACAGTGGCAAGAAGATAGTTGTGGAAGCGCGCACTCTGCAGCACAACGCGTGACGGCAATCCCGGCCACTACGAGGAGAGCAACCAGGCCGACGGCAACCCAGGCAGCGACTCTCCGCAACCGCGAGTGCCGCCTCGATGTTCCGGCGTAGTCTGGGATGAGAGGATGCGGTCGCGGTGCTCAAGAGGTACCTCCGTTTAAAATGCCTGGCCGATGCTAATGAAATATTGAGTGGATTTAACTCCCGGCACCGGGTTGAGGTTATGACCGAGATCGATTCTTATCGGGCCGACCGGCGTCGCATAACGCAAGCCCAACCCCACATTGTTGGTGTAGAGCGAGGTGAAGTCGTGGAAGCCGACCGTGGGAAAAACGTTCCCCCCGTCATAGAAGACAACCAGGCCCAGACCCTTTTTGATGGGCAGCGGGATGCGGGCCTCGGTGTTGAGAATCAACTGCTCATTTCCTCCGGCTGGGCACCTGGATATAAGCAGCAGTCGGTGGAAGATCCCGTACTGCACACCTGCACCTGCCGCTGGGGGCCGGCGCCATCCAGGGGAAAGCCGCGCAAGGTGTTGCCGCCGCCGGTAAAGAACGCCTCGCTGAGGGGTACATCGGCTGTTTGCAAAGGGCTGCGCCAAGCCGATGCGAATGCTGTTTGCCCACACGATATTGTGAAAGATCGTGCGGTAGTACGCTGCCTGCGCGGTCAGCCTTGCGAAATTGACGCTGGAGCCCAGCTTGGTCGCATTGAAGTCGAGTTCGATCGATTGCAGAAGTACCCTTATGCGCATCCAGAGGGTTGTCGCGGGTATCGTGGGTGAGATTGGCCGCGATGGTGGAGAGCCGAACGTGCTGATCCTGCGGCAGCACCAGCGCCGGAATTTCTATGCGCGTCAAATCGGTCTGGCTGAAGCTGTAACGCAGGAAAAGGATGTCCACCTTTTTCTTATCCAGAAATCGTCTGAAGCTGGTAGCTGCCGTTTTCCACCTGGGAGGAATAGATCGGGTTTTCTTCGTCTTCTTCCGCCAGAATGCCGACGTTGTCGATCCCCATTTCGACCAGCGGAAATTGGGATCGATGTAATAGCGCCGCCACCACGCTGATCCAGGCGTCCCGGCGAACCCGGTAACGGAAAGCGATTCGCCCTTTGCCGCGCACATTGTTGCGCGTGTATTGAAAGGTTCCCCGCGGACCATAGTAGGTCGTTTCGCTGACGGTGAAATTGGAAGGCAGCCCCACCGGGGGCAGGTTGGGAAGCGCCACGGTGCCACTGGGAACGCTGCCGCCGCGATTGACCACTTCAAAACCGAAGCCGTAGGTGATCTGTGTTTCTCTTGGCCTCGTGAACTTTGACCAGCACATCTTCCTTGGTCTGCGTCGTGATCTGCCGTCTGGGATCCACTTCTGCCCAATCGAAGACTCCGGTGTGGTTGTAGAGCTTGCTTTCCGCGGTGAGCAGTTGCGTCTCAGTAAGCGGATGATTGGGAACAATAGAGGCTACGTCCCTGTTAATCAGCCGCTGCTGCGTCCGCACCCGGCCCAGCGTTAAGACATCCTGGGTATAGACCTGCGGGCCCTCGTAGATGTGATAGACCACGTTGATGTGATGAGGATCGCTCTTCGAGACCACGGTTGCGGTTTCACGGAAGCTGGAGGTGAGATAGCCTGCCTGCAGATAATGAGCAACGATGCTGGCACGATCCGCCTCGACCAATTTTTGCGAGTAGGGCTTGCCGGCCGCAAGCTTCAGACCGCTTCGGGTGCGAACTTTGACTTCGGGGAAGGTATCGGCTCCCTCGATCTTGCAGAGAACTCACGATATCTCGTGGCCCCTCGACTACGTGGAACGCAATCGTCAAGTTGCCGTCCTTTGTGGCTCACCGACGAAGTCACCTGGACATTGCTGAATCCCTCCGATTGGTAGAGCGCGGTAAGATTCTTGATGCTGGAGCGCACCAGTTTCTCGCTGTAGTTGCCGGGCGAGAAGAGGTGCGATTTTTTTACCGTGACCAGGGCCATCAGATCCGGCGTCTTGAGCTGGCTATTGCCGGCCACACTCACGCCGGTCACTTTGTGTTTCTTGCCCTTGGTTATGACATAGACGATGGTGTCCACCGCGTCCCGCGTATGGAACTGCGAGTCGACGTCGACGTCAAAGAATCCTTTGCGCTGGAAGTAAGAGACCAGCGCCTGGCGGCCTTCCTGCACCAACTCAGGATCGGCGCCCTACGCCCTGATAGACCGGGAGCAACGATTTGCGGGTCCAGCTCCAAAGGTGAGCACCCTTCACCTGCACATGGATCATTGGACCGGCCTTCACATCGAAGTGGATATCGGCGCGGTTCGTTTCCGCAGTGTATGCGGCCCCGGCGAGTTTCACCTGTGCGGCCAGCCTGCCTTGCTTCTCCAAACCTTTTTGCAGATATTGCGTCGGCATTGGTCAGGGTCGCGCGGCGATAGTTTTTTCCCGGCCGGATCGCCGCTCCCCTGACTCGCGCCCTGATGCCTTGAAGGCTTTTTGTCATTTTGGCAGCCTCTTCCGGCGTGGTATTGGCGATGGCAACGGTGCCGAATTTCGCGCGGCGGCTGAGACTGACCATGAACCTTACATTCGCCACGTTGTGCGCCGGTGTCCAGGTTTACCTGGGGACGAACCTCAGCCTCAAAATAGCCCTCCTGTTGAAAGAAGCGAAGCAACGCATCGGTGTCTCGTTGGACATCGTCCGCATTGAAGGGCGCCTGCGGAGGGTAGTTCGCGATTTGCACCAATTTGGAATACGGAAATCTTTCCGCCCCGGGAAACTCGAAGATCCCGAACCAGACCGCAGGTTCCACGATCATCAGCACCCGAACTCCGTTTGCCTCGGGATCGATCTGAAGCTGCACTTCGCTGAATTTGCCCGGCACTTTTCAGCGCGGCTATGCTCTGATCGATCTTCTGTCTGGAGAACGGCTCCCCTGCGTGTTGCGGGAAGAGAGGCGTCAACTTGCTGGTATCCAGGTCCGGACGTCCGGCGACCTCAATCGCGGTGACGTTCTGGCCCTCATAGGAGGACAAAATGTTTTCCGTTGCGGGAGCTGTCTTGGGCGGAGGGTCGATTCTGAGCCGGCAATCCAGTACAGAGAGCCAGCATGCCGATGCTCGACAGGGCCTTGCAGCGTCGGCTGAGGCCTACCCTTGTATCCCCGACCTCGGATTGAGCCGTCATTCGAAAATGTCTTACGAATAGGTCAATCACGCCATCCTCTCGTCAGATGCACGATTGCAGGACTGCGGTTTGATCCCGCTCCGCCGGGCGGGATCCTGGTTTCCATCCGTTCCATAACTGGAAAGCAGGATTTCGAGGACGGGCGCTACCGTGGCGGCAAAGTGGGAGCAGCCGTGTTGCCGATGATCTCTGGTTTCAACGCTCCACTGGCTGCGAGCTTCTTTCCCTGCACTGCGGCCTCGATTTGGCTATTGATCTCGCCCCCGAGCAGCAGCATCAACCCGCTGAGATAAAACCAGGTCAGAAGAGTAATGACGGTGCCCAGAGAGCCATAGGTAGCCGAGAAGCTGTTGAAGTAGTGGACGTAGAGACGAAGCCCAAGCGAAGCCACGACCCAGCCCAGCATGCCAATGGCGGAGCCAGGCGTGAGCCAGCGCCATTGGCTGACTTTCACGTCCGGCCCGAAGTAGTAGATGAGCGCGAAAAGCAAGGACAGAAGAACTGTGGCAACCAGCCATCCCACACTTCTCAGGAAGACTGAGGCACATGTAGCGAGGAAGTGATGGTAGATATGAAGGCGAGCGAGGCGGGCACAGAAGTCTGCTGCCAACAGAGACGCGAGGATAAGTGTGATGACGATCGAAAGCAAAAACGTGATGCCGATCGCCGAAAGTCTGGCTTCGCCAGTAGGGCCGGTTTTCCTTTACCCGGTAGACGACATTGAGGCTGTCCTGAATCGCGGAAAACCCTACGGAAGCAGACCATAATGCCGCTACCAGGCCAAAAGTGAGCTTGCCGCTGCTCGCGGCAGCGGTCGTTTGATTAAAGGCGTCGAGGACAGTCCCCAGAGCGGCGGGAGGAACCACAATCGAAAGGTACTGCAGAAGATTTTCGTAGATGTGGACGGCTGAGCGGGCCGCCAAACCCAGCACCGAGCAAGCCGTGAAGAGCGTAGGAAACAGGGCAAAGAGAAAATAAAAGCCGAGCTCGGCGGAGCGTCCCAGAAGGTTGTCGGCAAACATGGAGTTCCATGTGTTCACCACGATGACCTTTACGGGTATCCCCTCGAGGTTCCAGAGAGAGCGTAGGGGAGAGCGAGAGACATAACTCCAGATATATTGCCTGACGTTACGAGAACGATCGCTGGGGACAGGGTTGATGAGCGAGACCGCGCGGCCGTTCTCCGTCAGCTCTTCCGGCTTCATGTCGTTTCTAAGCCGCTCGGCCACGCCATATCTCCTGACGGATCAGATGCGGTAGATGTCTCTCGGATAACTCCCATCTCTAACTAATGTCCGGGAACCCCATTCCCCGGATTTCCTATTGGGGCCGGTGGGGTTGTGTAGCTACCGGCGGGGTCGTCCGATCAGGTAGACCGGCGCCAACCAACTCCCTTGGTCGCGTGCGTAGCCCGCCATCCACTCATACTGCGGGAAGCCGCGGGTCAGCGCCAGCAGCTCCTGCGGAGTTCGAGTACGAAGACAGGAGACCATCCCATCCCACAAGGCCGCCAACGGGATGACGGGGATCAGATAGGTCAGCAACAGTCTCGACCAGCGGAAGGGCCGCATACCCGGGGTAAGAGCCCAGACAAAGACCGGTGTCAGCAATATGATGGCGAATGCCCGCAGCGTCCGCGAAGTGATCTCGGCCATCGCGAAGCCATCACCGTATTGCACCGCGTCGCCCAGAACACGGAGCGCGAACGCATCGGAGAAATGGTGAAACGAGCAGAAGATAGTGCGAAAACCGCTGAGTTCTGTAGGGACGCAGGCGGCATCCACCGGAGAGTTCACGCAACTCACGTAGGGCTCCGCGCTCAGTCGGCCGGGGAGCACGCTGCTGGGATACTTATCGGTAAGTACCAGGTTGAGCGGCGCGCGTTCGGCCAATGCGGAGCGCCATCCCGAGCTCAGCCACGGGCCGCCGCCGCCCGAACAGAGATCGACTATGCGTTGTGCGCCGCAGTCACCGATGGCGCGGAAGATCTCTGCCCGAATGGGGCGATAGATGTCTGCCCGGCTGGTGATCGCTTCCAGATAGTCCGTCTCTCCGTGTCGCAGGGATCGCGGACACCACGGCTGGTCGAGGATTTCGAAGAGCTGAAGACGTCGCAAACTCTACCTATGCCTGCCGGGCGAAGCGTCACAAATCGCTGAAACCGCAGGTCCCTCCAAGGGGATGAAAATGGCTTCTGTTCAGCAGCCGCTCTGCATGGAGGCGTCGCCCTCCCTTTTGTCATCCCGAGCGCAGTCGAGGGATCTGCAGTTATGCTTTCTCAACCGCAAAGCGACGGGGAAAGCCACCAATCTCCCCTTTGTCATCCCGAAGTGGAGGGAATCTGCGGTTTCCCTTTCCCCCCTGCGAGGCACATCCGTTCCAAGCTGCTGAAAATTCCGAGTTAGACCCGGTCTCTCCACAAAGCCATGGCGCCGAGCAGACCCTCCTCGTTGGAGATGATCTTGATGTCACGACTGTGTTTGAGGGTCAATTTTGTGGCGTTGCCACCCCCGATGTACAGGGTGTCCCAATTGAAGGTCGCCGCGGTCTGCGCTACCGCGCGTTTCACCAGTTTGTTCCAGCGCTTCACTCCAAGCTTCCTCAGCCCGCGCTTTCCCAGGTAATCCTCGTAGGTTTTTTTTCGCCACGGATGATGCCCCAATTCCAGGCCTGGACACAAGAGCCCCTCAGTGAACAGGGCGGAACCCATGCCGGTGCCCAGGGTGATAACGAGCTCGACCCCGTGGCCCTGAATCACCGCGTAACCGCCCACCGCGGAATCGTTTGCCATCCGGACAGGCTTTCCCCATCGCCTTTCCATCGTCTTCGCCAGCGGGAAACCGACCCATCCCGGGTCAAGGTTCGCAGCCGTGAGCGTCTTGCCCTGCTTGATCACTCCGGGAAACCCAACCGAGACCCGGTCGAACAGGGGAACGCTGACCTTCAGCTCGTCCAGAGCGCTCAGGATCGCGGTAGTTGTTGCGGGATTGGGCGTAGGCACGCGCAGCCGGTCGCTGATCGGCTTGCCTTCCGGGCTCAGCGCCTGCATTTTTAAGCCACTGCCACCGATATCGATAGCCAGAGTGATCGGACGCTCTGCCGAGACCGTGCGCCGTCGAACAGTACTTTTAACCCCTCGAGCCATAGCACCCCCGCAAGCCAAACTATTGGTCATTCTAAAGTTAAGGACGCGCGGTTGCTAACAACAGATTCGCCAGCGCATTCACTTCGCCAGCGCACCTTTTTCAAGTTTCGGCGGCTTCGCGACCGTATCCTTTCTCTTGTTGATGCGGTAGCCGGTCTCTTCTGTCTGCTCGCACGCTTTCTGAACCCTCTGCTCGATCGACTCGATCGATTGGATACGGCGTGAAGCAGGCTGGCGCGCCGTCTTCGCCGCCGCAGTGAGCGGCGGGACGGCCGGCACAGTGGACAAGGTGCCGGCATTTGCGCTGCTGGCGGGCTCCTGCGCTTGGGCTGGGGCGCCAAGCGCAAGAAGATCCGGCAATTGCCCCCACCACAGAAGCTCCTGGTGAAGCTCCTTGTTGAAGTACCACTCTCCCGAGACCTGGTGCACATGGAGCAGCCAGCGCGCATCGTCATCGTCCCAGAAGGAATAGGGAAATCCGGCGAACGAATCCGCATTCAGGGGCTTGGCAGCCGCCAGGGTTTGGCGGAGGAAAGCCAACCTGACCCGGGCAGCAGCGCGCCAGCCGTCCTCCGTGCTGCCCCCGGCCACCGTGAAGGCCCGGGCGAGAGGCGCACGCAGCCGCAGCCGGTCAAAGAGCGCCAGCGCCGTGGCCGCGGGGTCTTCGCCACCGATCGTTTCCGCCAGGCTTTCAAGGACAGAGCAGGCGAGTACCGGACCCCAGATGGAGCTCGCGTGGAGCTCTGGGGTGCGGCTAGGCAGTACCATCCTCGCTTCGCGAGACCATGGCTGAGAAAATCTGTCCTCGATCGCAGGAAGGCCCAGTACCGCATGGACTCGTTGGCAAAGCGCCAGCCATCCATGCATAGGATCGGCAGAGTGGCGTGCAGGGAAGCCGGTCTTCCTGGCATAGATGGCAAGGGCCTCGGTGGCGAAGCGCGAGTTGAGCGCTTCTATCTGTTGCAGCAGCACTGCGGCCGGCGTGGACGATCCAGCCTCATGGCCGCAGGCGGGAACTGCTTCGCCGGCACTCGACAAGTGGGCTAAGCTCTCCAACAGCTCGGGATTCAGCAGCGCCACCAGCGATGCGTGCAGCGGGGCCACTTCCAGATCGAGTAGCGCCTCCTCCATGCTGCCCACGCCGCGACCGTTCAAAAAGTCACAGAGCAGATCCCAGCGATGATGCTCGTCAGGCCTCAGCTCTCGCCAGTCGAGGAAGACATGGCACTTATATGCGTGCAGTTCCAGGGTGAAACCCTGGGAGACGATCTTCGCGCCTCGCTCCAGATGCTCCAGGCCGGTGGTGGCATCGCGGAAGAGCAGGAAGAGGTTGCCGTCGTCCGGCAAGCCGAAAGCGGCGCCAAGCGATTGCCGGCGCAGGTGGCCGGCCTTCTTGTCGGCATAGCTGGCAGAGTGATGAATGGTGCCGCGCGCGGTCGCAAACCGGTTGTGGTAGATGACCAGTGCGCGATGCTCGCCGCGCCGGTTCGAGTAAGCAAAGACATTCTCATCCACCGAGCCATCCGGCTGGTAGAAATCGTAGAGCAGAAAATTCTCGCTATCGGCAAACAGCCAGCGCCGGTGGAGCAGGGGCGCAATCTCCCGGTCGTGGCGCTCAATCAATCCCCGGTCCGGATCCTCCTGGTGGCGGGCGCGCCGAAACTCCATGCCGTACTTTTCCGTAAGCCCCTCGATCTGCCCGTGGCCGAACATCGGCAGCCCGGGAAGAGTGGCCATCATGGTCGCGACACCAAAGCATTTGTCGCCGTTGCCGAACTGGTCAATGGCCGTACGCTCGTCAGGATTACTCATAAAGTTAACGTAGCGCTTGAGGATATCCGGGTCGAACTCGATGGTGTTCTTGATCACCGACCGGTACTTCGCGTTGTCCTCGTCGCGCATCATGTTCATGAAGGCGCTGTTATAAACCCGGTGCATGCCGAGGGTGCGGACAAAGTAACCCTCCATGAGCCAGAAGGCTTCCGCCAGCAGCAGCGTGCCGGGAACCTCGCGCGCAACTCGATCCACCACCTCGCGCCAGAACTCTTCCGGCATGGCGGCATCAAAATCGGCCTTGCTCATGCTGTACTCGGCGCGTGAAGGAATGGCCCCGCCGGTACCCGGGATAGGAAACCACAAGCGCTCGATGTGGCGCTTGGCGAGCGTCATCGCAGCGTCGAAACGGATGATGGGAAACAGGCGAGCGACATGCAGAATGGTCTGGATCACCTGCTCGCGTGCCGCGGCGTTCAGGTAGTCGATCTGGGCAGTGTCGTTCCACGGGAAGCTGGTGCCGTCGTTGCCGTGATAGACATAGCGGATATCGCCCGTCCATTTGTCACGGCGGCGAAAGACCACCGCGGCATCGGACTGTTCATAGTAATGATCTTCAATCTTGATCTCGACCCGGTTATCGCGGGAGAGATCCGGCCCTTCAAAACGGTAGGAAGGATACGGGCTGTCGGGCCGGGACATAAACCACTCCGGGTGTTCGATGACCCAGCTGGAATCGATGCCCATATGGTTGGGAACCATGTCGCTGGCCAGCCGGACGCCATGCGCGTAGGCGCGATCGCGCAGGTTGCCATAAGCCGCCTCGCCGCCCAGATCGTGAGCGATGTCATATCCGTAGAGCGAATAGGCGGAAGCCACCGCGTCCTGGTTGCCGCAGAGTTGCTTGATCGTCTGCGACGCCGCGCTTCTTTCCCAAACACCGATGAGCCACAGCGAATTGATCCCGTGTCCCGCCAGGCGGCGAAGCTCCTCATCGGGTATCTGATCCAGGCGATAGATGTGGCGGCCATAGAAGCGGGAGAGTTGCTCCAGCCAGACGTAGGTGCTCTTGGCAATGAGCACGGTGGTCGGCATCCAATCCTGGTCGGCGCTGAAACGCTCGCTCTCCTGGGCCGCTCCGCTATACGACGGCACTTCGCCACGTTTATCCGCGTTCCAGGGGAGGTTTCGCCTGCGCCCCGCGTTGGCGTCGGAGGGATGAAACCGCATCCAGACCGCGATGTCTTCTTCCTTGAGCACGTCGATGGCAAGCAGAAGCCGGGCAAGATCAGCGCCGATCAGCTCTGCCCAGTGTTCGACGATGTAAGCGAGTTGGCCGCTGAGCGAGTCCGGGGAAGCCAGAGCCGGGGCTCGCAGCATGTCGATCAGGTTGAGCTTCTTCGACCCCAGCGGAGGCCGAGTGCTGAAAAATTCGCGCAGCCCGGTGGTGATTTGCTGGTAGCGTGTCAGCGCGGCGAGGGACTGATCGCTGAACAGCTCGGAGAACTTATTGAAGGCGGGGTTGGCATTGGCCAGCCACAACAGCATCATCTCTTCAAAGGCCACCGCCCGGTGGGCGTGGCCGTCCGTTTCCCCTGCCAGCCACTCCACGCTGCTCTTTTCGTTGCGATATACATCGGTGCTCGGAAACTGCTCGACAAAGGCCAAAATGGTCTTGTCCAGCTCAGCCTTGCCGAGGCGCGAATCGAACCACTCCAACGCTTCGGCCATCGCCTTGGGGTCCAGACGCTTGCGGTAATAGTCGACCAGGGCATGACTCAACTCGTCGATGAGGCCCATGGCATAGAGAGCTCCCGGCTGAATCGTCCGCTGCGGGTCTTTGTCGACTCCCCGGCGCTCGTTCATGCGGAAGGCGAACTCGCGGCTAGCGCGAAGATTGGCGAAAACTACGTTGCCGCTGAAAGCAAACAGGGTCTGGTCGAATTCATAACGGTCGCGTGCTTCTCGTGAGATATGGAATTCCATCATTGCGCTTCCCCAAAGACTTCAATTTGGCCTGACGATTTCGGCCAGGTTTGCCATGCGCTGGATCATTTCACGATGCCGATCTGCCCGGCTTCAACTGTGAAAAACAAACACACGCCCACCCTATCTTCGATGCCGAAATTCGTCCCGGAAACCGTTGATTGCACGCACTAGCCAGCATTTCCCGGCTGAGAAATCCGCTTTAGAGCCGGTACGCCTTGCGCGCCAGATCGTAGGCCAGCGCATGGGCCACCTCGGCGGCCTCGTCTTCGTCCAGCTGATGCTCCGCTACCAGTCTGGCCAGGAAAGCACAGTCTACGCGGCGAGCGACGTCATGCCGCGCCGGAATGGAGAGGAAGGCTCGCGTATCGTCGTTGAACCCGACGGTATTGTAGAAGCCCGCGGTCTCGGTGGTCAGCTCGCGAAAGCGCATCATCCCTTCGGGGCTATCGTAAAACCACCACGGGGGTCCCAGGCGAAGACAAGGGTAATGCCCCGCCAGAGGCGCCAGCTCGCGGCTGTAGGTCGATTCATCCAAAGTGAAGAGAATGATGGTGAGCGATGCTTCATTGCCAAAGCGCTCAAGCAGCGGCTGCAGCGCGTGGACATATTCGGTGGGCATCGGAATGTCCGCCCCGACATCACGGCCAAAGCGGGTGAAGACCTGGCGATTGTGATTGCGGCGGCTGCCGGGATGGATCTGCATCACCAGCCCGTCTTCGAGGCTCATGCGCGCCATTTCCGTCAACATCTGCGCACGAAAGAGCTCATGCTCATCGGCATCCGCGTGGCCGGCCGATGACCCGCGCGAAGAGCGCGGCGGCGGCCGTAGGATCCAGGTTGGCCGTGCTCGCGGTTGGATGCCCATGATCGGTGGCGGTGCAACCCAGCTGCTGGAAGCGTTGCCGGGCGTTGCGCAAAGCACGCAAATAGCCAGGCCAGACCGCGCAATCCTCGCCGTGCATCTCGCCTAGCCGTTGCACATTCTGGCGAAAGCCGTCGAAGTCGGGATCGACCACTGCATCGGGGCGAAATGTCGGCAGGATGCGGGCCTTCCACCCGGAGTCGCGAATCGCCTGATGGTGGGTCAGCGGATCCAGGGGAGAGTTGGTGGTTGCCAGCACCTCGATGTTGAATTGATCGTAGAGCGCTCGAGGCCGGAAGGCCGGAGAGGCCAGCTTGGCGCTGATGGTGTCGTAGTACGCACCGGCATTGGCGCCGCAAAGCCGCTCATTGAGCCCGAACAACTCCTGAAAAGCGAAGTCGAGCCACATCCGCGTAGGTGTGCCGCGAAAGAGGAAATAGGACTCCGCGAATCGAATCCATATCCGGCGTGCCTCATCGACGCCCATCTCCGCTTGGCCGATTCCCAACTCCTCCATCGCAATGCCCTGACTGTAGAGCATGCGAAAGACGTAATGGTCAGGCACGATGAAGAGGCTGGTGGGGTTGGGGAATGGCTGGTTCTCCGCGAACCAGCGCGCTTCAGTGTGCCCGTGCGGACTGACGATGGGCAAATTGCGAACGGCGCCATACAGCCTCCGCGCAATGGCCCGGATCGTAGGATCGGAAGGGAAAAGACGGTCCTCGTGAAGAGTAGTCACAGCATTCATTCTCGCCTGTGCGCAGGTTTTCTGCACAGAGAGGACGGAGAAAAGACCGCGCCGGCGTCAGGCTATCTCTTCCAGAGCCCGTTTGAGCTTCTGGGGCGGAGCTTCCTGACGTTGCAGCATATCGAAGGCCTCGTGAGACTTGGCGCTTTGCTCCTCCCAGACATCGCGCTGCGCGAGCCGAAGCAGCCAGGGAGCGATTTCTTCCGGTCCGGAGCAAGTGGCCGCGAGATCGATGCCGCACTTGCGCATAAAGCCGGCCGTTGCCGAGGCCTTGTGGACGGTGCCGACGATGGGAAGGTCCACGGCCATGTAGTCGAGGATGCGGGAAGGGATAGAGTAGCGGCTCCTGAGGTCATGCCGTGGATCCAACTTGGGCCCAGGCAGAAAGGCGACATGATGACGGCTGAGGGCGATATCCAGGTCCGTCTGCGTGGGAGAAAAGCCCCGGGCGTTCACTCGCTTTTTGATGGTGGTATTGGTCCGGCGCAGGATGTTGGGCGAACCCAGGAAGAAAACCTCGACCTTCAAGCCTCTGCGCTTGAGCAGGGCGATTGCCTTGTCCAGATCGTCGAGGCCCTCCGGGTAGGAGCCGATATTGCCGTGCATGACGATCCTGAGCGGGCCGTGGTCCCGCGGCCTGGCCGCCGCCAGTGAAGCGTCTCTCGAAAAAGATAGCAACTCGGCATCGCTGCGCACTGCGGAGACCGCGTCCAGCAGCGGCTGACTTACGCAGAAGACGCTCTCCGCCCGTTCCACCAGCTCGCGCAGAGCTCCCATGGTCAGGTCGCCATCCAGTACATCCCATAGATGGAGCACGAAAGGAGCTTCCACCAGATTGACCAGCTCCAGGCAGCGTGTTGCATCGGCTTCGCCCAAAGGGGCAACGTAAGCGCTCGAGACGCGTTCGCGATAGTGGGCCGTGAGGCTTTGGGCAAGCGCGGGCCGTAAATCGCTGCCGCTCCACGAGCTGATCCCCAGGCGTTCACAAAGCCGCAAAACCGTCGGGTTATGGAGAAAGGCGTAGCGGCTGAGAAGGCTGTTCTCAAACAGGACCGAGCGCGCATCCAGTTGCTTGAGGCTATTGCTCCACCAGTGAAAGTGCAACCAGTCCTGGTGCGGGCCGATCAAGCGAAGCGTTTGTACGCCGACGGAGGTGCGCGGCGAGAGCGAAAAGCGATTGATGAAGAGGGGAACCCGGTTCTGTGAATTCATGCAATCTGGCCCCAGATATGTCCCAAAAGCGAACGCTTGCCATAAGAGGACAACCACGTTTGGGTTGGCTCAACCGCTCTCGTACCGGGGGATTGTTCGCAACCGACGGCCTGGCTACCGTAATGACCGTTTGACCTGGAGTGTAGCAAGACTCTGCAGAATTCCGGTGCATTCAAAGCGCAGCTTTCCGTTACTTTTTGTGTAGTGATTCCCCACATTGGTTGAGTCAATCATTAATTATTAATAGATTAGTTGACACTTGACGACGCCCGCGCTATTCTTCATTTGAGAGCTGGAAAAGGCTCAAACCGTATGCCACCCAAAAAATCGCCCACGCTGACCGAAGCGGAACTGCGGCTGATGAAGATTCTCTGGACGCGTGGAGAGTCGACGGTCAATGAAATCGCCGCGACATTGCCGCAGAAGAACGCCCTGGCCTACAACTCTGTGCTCACGACCATCAGGATTCTGGAGCAAAAGGGCTATGTACAGCATCGCAAGGAAGGCCGTGCTTTCTTCTATGTGCCGTTAGTAGCTGAGGAAGAGGCGGGCAACTCGGAAGTGCGTCACGTGCTGAGTCGCTTTTTCGGGGATTCCCGGGAGAAACTGATGCTGTCTCTGCTCGGCGACAGCGATGTTACCCCGGAAGAGTTGCAACGTCTAAGAGATGCGATCCAGCGCGCGGAGTGATGGGATAACCGGATGGAAGCGAATCTGTTGCGGCAACTAATCTCGACCAACCCTGCGGAACTGCTGATCGCCAGTATCTGGCAAGGTCTTTTGTTGACGGCCTTAGCCTGGGTGGCCATGCAGCTTGTCCCCCGGCTGCGTCCCGCCACTCGTTTCACTTTGTGGTTGATCGTTTTCCTGGTAGTGGCGTTGCTCCCTTGCTTTGCAGTGGGCCGCGAGTTGTTCGGCATCTCCGTTGGGCAATTCCCCGCCCCGTACATGGGACATTTAGATCTGTCGCTACGCTTGAATAGCGAGTGGGCTTTTGTCATCGAGGGTCTTTGGGTGCTGGCTTCCCTGTTCTCCCTTGTCCGTTTGTCGGCCAGCGTCCGACAGATGCAGAGGCTGTCGCGTGAATCCGCCGCGGTTCCGTTCGCGTCCCTGGGCGAGGAGATGCAATCGATTCTGGCCCGGACCGGCTCCCGCCCGGTCGAAGTGCGCCTATCCGATAGGGTCGATGCGCCCAGCGTCATCGGCTTCTTCCATCCGGCGATCGTCATGCCGCGCTCGCTGTGGAGCCAACTAGCGCCAGACGAGTTGCAGCAGATCGTTCTTCATGAAGTGGCCCATCTCGATCGCGGAGACGATTGGACCAATTTGCTGCAAAAACTGTTACGAGCGCTTTGTCCGCTGAATCCAGCTCTCTTGTGGGCGGAGCGCCACCTGTGCTTTGAGCGCGAGCGCGCCTGTGACGATGCTGTGCTGGAGGCGGCCGGCAACGCGCGCGCCTACGCTACCTGCCTGACGAAACTTGCCGAAACGAAACTTATCCGGCACGCAATCTCGCTGGCGCCGGGCCTGTTGAAGCGGCACTCGGAACTGACAGGCAGAGTCGAAAGCATTCTCGATCGCCGGCGTCGTCTGGGCCCTGCGCTTTCCCGCGGTCTGGTCGCGGTTGGGTTGTTGCTTTCTATCTCCGGAGTGCTCGCACTGCAACGCTTCCCGGGCATCATTACTTTCAGCAGCAATTCATTGGCTGCGGAAGCGAGCGCACCGCGGCCTGCGGCGCCGGCGGCCGCGCTGGTGCGAACTGCATACCAAACTCGCTACCATGACCGATCTCAGGCTCGTTACCAGGACGCGGTCTTCCATCCACCGGTAAACCCTCTGCCCATCAAGGCCCGCGTGACGGCAAAACCGGGCGCCAGGAGCGCGCGCGTTTACGCTCCCCGGCGCCTCCGTTACCTCCAGTTGCGCAGCTTGGAAGATGAGGACGGAGAAGGCGTCACCTTGATTCTCTTCACCGTAGAAGTTCCGCAGTCTCGGAGCGTGCTTGACTCTGGCCAAACACCGTCTCCCACTCTTCCCACCCCCGACAACTGGATCGTTTTTCAGATCTAACAATACCTTCACCCCGAAATGAGGAAAACCATGAACGAAAAAACTAATTTATTAAGAGCGAGGGCCAAGCGTGTGGTTGCGCCGCTGCTCGCTTTCGCCCTGATTCTGTTCACCGGAGCGTTCGTCTTCGGCCACAAACATGTCGACGCCGCGACCACTCCCGATAATGCAATTGCGCCGATCAACAACGCAAGTATCGATCCTTTGCTTGCGCTCGACCAGGCGACCGAAGCTGTGGCTTCGCGAGTTACACCGGCGGTGGTCAACATCGCTGTCACCTCCCACGCGCCGGAACAGCCGGCAGAAGCCCAGGGCGATGGACAAAATCCCTTCTCCCAGTTCTTTGGTCCAGGTTTCGGCCAGCAGTTCGGCCAAGGCGGACAGGGACCTGAGCAGGGCCAACGGCAGATTGAGCACGGCATCGGCAGTGGCGTGATCATCTCGCCCGACGGATACATCGTGACCAATGATCACGTTGTCGATGGCGCGATGGAAGTTCGGGTAACCCTGCATGACCGCAGGACCTTCCCCGCCAAGGTGATCGGCACCGACAAACTTACAGACTTGGCTGTGATCAAGATCGATGCCAAAGATCTGCCGACGATCAGCTGGGGCGATTCGACCAAGCTTGTACCGGGACAGTCCGTTCTAGCGATTGGCAACCCCTTCGGGGAGTTCCAGTTCTCAGTCACGCGGGGAATCGTGAGCGCAGTCAATCGCTCCAACCCTTACCGCGACGACGCGCGCAAGCCGGGCGGCTTCATCCAGACTGACGCAGCGATCAACCCCGGCAACTCCGGTGGTCCGCTGGTCAACGCGCATGGTCAACTGATCGGCATCAACACCTTTCTCATCTCGAGCACGGGAGCTTTCTCCGGGGCGGGTTTTGCCATCCCAACGCAGACGGTGCATCCAGTAGTCGAGGCGCTCATCAAGAATGGTGTGGTTCATCATGGATACCTGGGAGTTGGATTGAACGATGTAACTCCCGACAACGCAAAGTTCTTCAACCTGACAGGAACTACCGGCGCGCTGATTGCGCAGGTAACTCCCAACTCTCCAGCAAGCCGTGCCGGTTTGAAAGAAGGTGACGTCGTTACCGGTGTCAACGGCGAGCCGGTGCAGACCGGAAGCGATCTTCAGGTGGCAGTTAGCGAAGATGCGCCTGGCAGCAAAATCCAATTGGACGTGGAGCGAAACGGCCGGCCCGAGAAGGTTGAGGTGACGGTTGGCGAATACCACCATGATCAGGAAGTGGCAGCCTCTGCCACTGACGAATCCGGTCACGCCAAGCTGGGGATTTCCATCTCTGATCTCACTCCGGAAATCCGGCAGCAGCTGAACCTGCCCTCGCAGGTACAGGGCGTCGCGGTAGCACAGGTACAGCCGGCGAGCCCTGCGGAGGATGCAGGCTTGACGGGAGGCGATGTGATTCTTGAGGTCAATCGCCAGCCGGTGAAATCGGCGGACCAGTTCCGCAACGACGTGAGCCAACTGCCTGCAGGCAAGGACTTGCTACTCCTGGTATGGGCGAACGGTGGCTCCAGCTATCGCGTCGTTCACCCCGCCGCAACTCCTTCCAGCGGTATGTAAGCACGCAAAACGCCCGGGCGATCCTTCTAAACAAGGGTCGCCCGGATTTTTTTGGGCCGCCCCAGCTCTTTCTCTAGATTTGCCGGGTGCCCCATCCTTTGCGCTTTTTGCGAAGGGTGGGAGACCACGAATCTCGATACCGACCGTCGCGTATCCCACCCTTTGCAAAGAACGCAAAGGATGGGGCACCCGCCTTGTCGTGATGCTTCCTGCCGTACCAAACACGGATAAGACTAAATTTGCGAACAGCCCAACGGGCTCAAATATAAATTGGAGATATTGCTCACAATCTCCGCATCTGTATTCTGCGGCCGGTGCGAGAGATCCTTCCAGGCTGGATCAGACCCAAACACCTTCCACTTCTCAATCAGATCCGGCACATCGGCAAAGGTCAGCATGTAGGTCAGGCTCGGCATGCGGGGCCCAATCAACGTGTCGCCGAAGAACACGGGCGTCAATCCTGTCCGGGTAAAGATCCCGATCTCCGCTTGGTTGAACATCTGTACTTTCCGGACATGTCCCGCGTAGCTTGCGCTCTCGTAGGTTCGCAGCTGAAAAATTCTCTTTTCAGTCTTCGGCGCGACGATCTTTGGCCAACTGGTAAACGCTGACATCAACGAACCTTCCACGCGCACAAATGCCGGCGCCGACGCCGGTGCTCCCCAGAACGCCGCAGACGCCTTGACGAACTCCGTGTCCTCTGCCAGCCGCGTGTCCAGAGTGACCAGCATTTCCGCCGACGCTGCCGGAATGAGCAAGTAGTATGTCGGCGTCTCCGGACCGATATCCAGCTTGAAAGCACCTACCGGCGCCATCGCCATCCGATTCAGCAGCGGAATCAAAGCATGCTCAAAATAGTTTTGCGCCAGCGCCAACTGTGTTCCCGTTTGCAGCGTGTACTTTCGCAACTGGTAGAACTCCCGCGAAGGCTGGGCCTGCGCCCGGCCTTCCCCGCCGCTCAACGCAACCCCCGCCATGGCAATCGCCGATGTGACAAAATCTCGCCTCTCCAAAGCTTCCTCCGATGAAGGCCGCCGTTGCAGCCCAAGTGAATCCAGGCTAGCCAGCAGTCACTAGCGCCAAAGTAAAACCGTCGTATCCCTTACTGCCAACAGTCTGGATGGTTGTGGCGCTGACGCGCGGCTCGGTGGCCAGCACCTCGTGTAAGCGCCGCACTCCCTGGATATTGGGATCGTCGCTTTTCGCATCAATTAAAGCTCCGTCGCGGATGACGTTGTCCACGACGATCAGGCTGCCGCGATGCGATAGCTTGATCGCCCACTCGAAATACTCGGGAATACTCTTCTTGTCGGCATCGATGAAGAACAGGTCGAAGGGTCCACAGCCTTCGGCCGCGATTTCGCGCAGGCTCTGGCGCGCGTCGCCCAGGCGCACTTCAACCAGGCCAGCCAGCCCCGCATGGACGATATTGCCGCGCGCAACTTCGGCGTGCTTCGGGTTGGCTTCGAGTGTGATGAGGCGGCCGTCGGCCGGCAGCGCCCGCGCCAGCCAGATGGTGCTGTAGCCACCCAGCGTGCCTATCTCGAGGATCCGGGAAGCGCCCGCAAGCCGTGCCAGCAGCATGAGCAGCTTGCCCTGACTTGGGCTCACGCTGATCGCGGGCAACTCTGCCGCGTCACTCGCCGCTAACGCCGCCTCCAGAGCCGGATCTGGAGGCATAAGCAGATCCGTAGTGTAGTCGTCGACTGCCGTCCATAACTGCTTGTTCATCCCGCTCCCCACTTCTGAAACGCTCGAACGTAGGTTATTGTACGGGTAATCCGGGGGGAACGCAGTGGAGCTGCGGTTTCCATCCATCCCCTGAGCATAACCCGCCTGCTCTCCGGCCGAATGACGACTGCGCCGCGGCCGCCCCACGCCGGATACAATGGCGGGGAATATGCCTACGGCTTATAACCAGATTACAGGTCAGAGTATTGAGCGCCTTGCGGCTCTGAGCGATGGCATCTTCGCGGTAGCCATGACGCTGCTGGTGCTTGACCTCCACGTCCCGGCCAGTGAAGTGATTCGCGGCCAGGGTGACCTCTGGCGCACGCTGGCTGGTGCAGCGCCTCAATTCGTCAGCTACGTCATGAGTTTTATGACCCTGGGAATTTTCTGGAACGGCCAGCAGGCGCAGTTGAACTCCTTTACCCACAGCGATCGCCATCTTTCCTGGATCCACATTGCATTTCTCTTTGCTGTATCGATCATGCCCTTTTCCACTCGATTGCTGGCTGGGTTCATCGCCTACCGCAGCGTGCTCATCGTTTATTGGGGCAACATTTTTCTGCTTGGCTTGGTGCTCTACGGGAGCTGGCGCTACGCAATACGAGCGGGGCTCTTGCGCGAGGATGTTACCCGGGACAGGCAATGTGCGGTAGAACGGCGAATTGTCGTAGCGCAGGGTCTATATGCCTTCGGAGCCTGCCTCTGCCTCTTCAATACCTACGTCAGCATTGCTTTCATCATCCTGGTCCAGCTCAACTTCGCCCTGGGTCTACGCCTGCCTTACTTGTCGAAGGTTTGAGCCAATATGCCGTGCTTACAGGCGCTCGGACTCCACCACCTGGACGCCTGCGGGAGCGGAGATAGCCGCCTCCAGGAGAGCCTTTGCTATCTTGTCGGCCGGAACCACCCGATAATGGCGTGGGAGAACTGGCCGGAGCGAATGAAAAGCCCTGATGGTACGCGCCTCCCACGCACGATGGGGTTTACGGGGGCCAAGGATGCCCGAAGGGCGCACCAGGGTAAGGGATGGGAAGCCGCACGCGATCAGTTTTTGCTCCACCTCACCTTTGATTCGCATATAGAACGCCCGTGCCTTCGGATTGGCGCCGATGGAGGAGTTGAAGGCAAAGCTCTGCGCGCCGTACTGGCGCAGCAGCTTGGCCACGGCCAGCGGATAGTCGACATCCACCTTGCGGAATGCCTGACGGGAACCCGCTTGGCGCATGGTTGTGCCCAGGGTGCAGATGCCACCATCCACCTGCCACCAGGGCGCGTCGGCCGGCAAAGCGTCGAAGTCGACCACGGGATTCTCAAGACGCGGTTGCGGTGGCAATGGCCGGCGTGTGACCGCGACTACCTTGGTGACCCTGCCGTCGGCAAGCGCCTGCCGCAAAACCGACTGGCCTACCAGCCCGGTTGCGCCAACAAGTAGAAGAACCGCCATTCTCTTGCTCCTTGGAAGCAATCAGAGATCGTGCTCTGGCAAGTGTACGGCCAAAGGCGTCCTGTCTGTCTTATGAGAGCCTTCTTACTATAATGATGGGGAATAAGCAGGAGTGGAGCGCTGGCGCGCCTTGAGACACAACGGGTGACTTTCGCTTAAGTTTCGCCTATGCTGTTTTCCGTGGAACGAACTCCCTGGAAAAACATCCGTCCCGGATTGCGCGGTGAGCTCAGCCATCGAAACGCCGCCAGGGCTGCCTCCTTCGCCGCGGAGATGAGCTACAGCCCGGTCCCGAGTATCGTCTACAGCGAAAATGAAGCTGGGGAACACGGTAATTTTCTGCCTGCTTCCTACAAGAGAATTTTGCAGCAACCTGCCTGGAGGGCGCGGCTCGCCAAGGTCTACACCGGCTCGCGATTTTTCCCCCGGAAGGCGGATCGCACGCGGCGCGAGCTCGACTGCGCAAATAGCTCCGACGCGCTACTCATGAACATCTTTTGTTACCCCGGGGTCACGCATCGTGCGGTTCTCTGTTCCCTGCTCGGAGCCGAGCCGGGCATCCATCCCGTCTACGGGTTCAGACCGGCAATCCCGCTGAAGAATGGCGGTGATGATCGAAGTGAGATCGACCTGAAACTGGGAAAGTTGTTCATCGAAGCCAAGTTGACGGAAGGTGATTTTCAAACCGCGAGGTCCAGCCTGGTGCACCGGTACCGCGATCTAGAATCAGTCTTCGATGTGGCTCGATTGCCCAGACGCCAGGAAAAATTTCGCTCCTACCAACTGATCCGAGGCGCGCTGGCCGCCCATACGCATACGGCTTGCTTTGCCGTTTTCTGCGACCAGCGCCGTCAGGATCTGATCGAGGATTGTTTCGAGATCATGTCGGCGGTGATGAGCGCCGAACTCAGATGCCGGCTGAGCGTGGTGACATGGCAGGAACTTGCCCATGCACTGCCCCTGAAGGTGAGAACCTTTCTGGCCGACAAGTACGGCATCGTTCGGAGCGCTACGGCGCCTTACCCTCGCTGAGAAATCTCTGCACCAGCGCAGAAACAGCGGCGGCATCGCAATCCATGATGAGGTGCGCGCAGGTTCCTTGCGAAATATACGTTGGCGCATCCTTGGCGGCGGCCCAGGCGAGACCCGGTTGAGGATTGACCATGCGGTCGAGCGCGCTGACGATGATCAGGTAGTGCTGCGGTGAGGCCTTGGCCACTTCCTCCAGCGGCCGGTCGCCGATCACATCGTGGGCCATGACGGCGCGTAGCTGCCAGACGCGGTCATTCGCATCCAACGCGATCGGAGATTCGGATTTCTGCACAAACGTCTCGAATTGCGCGCGCGGCGTCGCCCGGTTGCGATAAGCAGGACTGGTCACGACCAGATCGCCTAAGAGATTGGCGAGCTTCAGCTCCGGCTCGACGGTATATTTCCCGTTGCGATAGGCCGGGTCGCGCAAGATGGTCTCCAGCATGACCTGTTTGGTCAGCAGATCGTAGGTGGTAAGCCGCGGTGTGGCGACGATCGGTACCGCAAGATCGAAGAATTCGGGATGAAGCGAGGCCCACATGTAGGTCTGCTCCCCGCCCATCGATAATCCCACGACCGCGTGCAAGTGCCTGAGGTGGAGCACCTCGGTCACCACGCGATACTCCGCTTCAACCATGTCGCCGGTGGTGAACTGAGGAAAATCCGTGCCAGGCTGCGCATTGCTGTTGGATGGGGAAGACGACACCCCGTTGCCAAGCGCGTCCAGCGCCACACCGAAGAACCTGGAAGTGTCGACCAGCCGCTGCTTCGAAGGATGGTCACCGAAGAAAGTCACCAAGTCGCCTGACACTCCGTACAGCCATGTCGCCATGACAACTGCATTATCTTGCGCAGTGTTCAATGAACCAAAAGTGCGGTACCCGATGCGGCAGTGTTCAATCACCTTTCCGCTCTTCAGCCTGCACTGACCAAGTTCTGCGAACTGTTGCACGCCATTCTGCGCATGACTGGACGAAGGGAGGAACGGTAGCAGCAGAGCGACCGTGAGCTCCAGCTTGCGAATTCTCATTGTCATCGGGCACCTGCGGCGACTTGGATTGATGTGCAAGGGGACTACGCGGTTTTTATAGCATAGTGGGATCGTTGCGAGCTCGCGCACGGGCGACTTCGAGGCAGCATTCCGGTAAAGTGGGATCAGCAAGGGCGTTTTCCCAATCCGATCGCTGCCTGGCGCAGAAGAAGTGAGGCTTCTTAACGATGCAGACCGATGAGCGAAGGTTCGGGCGCGGGGAGCGCCGAGGTCGCTTGGGCCTGATTATCGCGGTATCCCTGCTCTGCGTCACCGTGCTGTGCTTTCTCCCGCCCATTCCGCTGGGTCCTGGGTACCACGATTTCACCGATAAGCGAATCCTCTTGCGCATACCGAATTTCCTGGATGTCCTTTCTAACGTTCCCTTTATGGCCGTGGGCCTGTGGGGGCTGCTTTGGCTGCTGCGGAGATCGAGCAAGCCTTCGTTTGTTATGCAACGGGAGCGGATTCCCTATTTTGTTTTTTTCGCGGGGGTTGCGCTCACTGGAGTGGGTTCTTTTTGGTATCACATGGCCCCGGATAACAGCCGTCTTCCCTGGGATCTCATACCCATGACTTGCTCCTTCATGTCAATCCTGGCATCCATCATCATGGAGCGAATCGGTGTGAAGGCCGGGCTCCGTCTGTTGCTTCCTCTGCTCGTCCTTGGGATCGCGAGTGTCGCATACTGGTACCTGACGGAGAGGCAAGGCCACGGAGATTATCGTTTTTACTTATTCGTGCAGTTTTTTCCTCCGCTTTTGATAGCACTCATCATCGCCCTCTTTCCACCGCGCTACAGCGGAACCCACTACCTGGCCGTGGCGTTTCTTTTCTTCGTATTGGCCAAGCTCTTCGAGCTCTTCGATAAGCAAATTTATCTGTTTACCCACATGATAAGCGGGCACTCCCTGAAGCATATTACGGCTGGCGCCGCCTGTTATTGGATTCTGCGGATGTTGCAAAAGCGGCGTGCCCTTCCGGGTCTCGGCGAAGATGGTACAAACCAATCCTTATTGGATTACCGGCGGCAAACTGTTTGACCAGTTGCGCCGTCTATATAAACGGGGCTGTTTGAAACGGATTCTTCTCTCTCTTTTGGTTTGTCCTGCATGCCACAGCGCATTCGAAGCTCGCATCGATAGCGCGGACGGCAGCGAAATTGTGGAAGGAACGCTGGTGTGCGCAACCTGCGCTTCTACCTTTCCCATTACCAGAGGTATCCCACGCTTCCTTCCCGATGGCCTCACCGAAGATCGGAAGGCGACCGCCGACGCCTTCGGTTACGAGTGGACTCATTACTCGCAGCTTACCGATGCAGACCGGAGAGAATTCCTCAACTGGATCGCCCCGCTCACGCCGGCGGATTTCGAGGACCGTGTCGTTCTTGATGCCGGGTGCGGCAAGGGGCGGCACATATTTCTCGCCGCCCGGTTCAAGGCCCGCGCGGTGGTAGGAATAGATCTGTCGAACGCTGTCGAAGCGGCCTATCAAAACACTCGGGCTCTGCCCAACGTGCACGTCATCCAGGCGGATATTTCCAATCTGCCGTTTTCCCAGCCATTCGATCTCGCCTACAGCGTCGGCGTTCTGCATCATCTTCCTGTACCGAAAGACGGTTTCGTGGCGCTGGCGAGCCACGTGAAGCCCGGTGGCCGCATCGCGGCCTGGGTGTATGGAAAAGAAGGAAACCTTTGGATTGAGAAACTCCTCGATCCTGTGCGCAAGAACATCACTTCACGGCTGCCAAGATTCGTGACCCGTTGCTTATCTTTCTTTCCCGCGGTTGTGCTTTACGCGGGATTAAAACTGCTATACGGCCCCGCGGTGCACGCGGCTTGGCTGAAGCGTTTCTTGCCCTATTCCGATTACCTCTGTTCGATCTCCGGCTATTCGTTTGCGGAGAATTTCTGGAATATCTTCGATCAACTGGTGGCTCCCACCTCCTGTTACCATAGCCAGGAAGAGGTTGTCGATTGGTTTGAAACGATTGCAGGGGAGGAAGTGACGATTTCGCGCCACAACAGCAATAGCTGGCGCGGAACGGCCTTGATCCCCGGGACCGCTCGCGGTTAGTTGGCGCAAGCCTTACGGAGTAGTAAAGGCAGACGGGCGAGACCGGACGGGCGCCCCACGACCGCTTTTGCTATAACCACGGGAAAAACCCAGCTTACGGTGAGAAGTGCGGGTGAACGGTCCAGGGAAAGCAATCGAAAAGAACCATTATTATCCCACGTACGCTGAGGCGAACGTGGGGCACGCGTCCGGTAGCACCCGCGATTGACCTCAACGAGGCGTCCACTGTGGATGGCTGGTGAAGAGCCCTCCCAGGAAGCCAAGCTGATAGACGAGAAAGAACCCGAAGCAAACACTTACCACGCCTGAGGCAACGCTGAAGAAGTGGCTGATGCTGGTGAAGCGGCTTCCCGCAGAAGCGAGCGGAACCGCCATCACCGCGGTCATGCACATCATGCCCACCATGGTGCCTGCTCCAAAAATGAGCAGATACATGGTCGCCCAAAGCGGACTGTGGACAAGACCGGCGGCCGCACACTTATGTTTTCGGGAGTTAGGAGAGTATGGATTCCGTCGACGTTCAGCAAGCTTAGAAAATTGCCCGGGTCAAGTTACTTCCACGAAACACACTACTTTCAATCGCGGAATTTCAGGTTGATTTCGATTCATGCCGCAGCCACCTGCGGCTCCTCCGACGCTGCTCGCCGCGCAAGGCCGTTGCACGAGTTTTGCAGCCGACTCACTGAAGCCGCTTACGCAGCTTCCGGCCGATGCTAACGTCTTCCTGAGATGGGTCCGTGTCAATATCCGGCGCCGGCAGTAGATCAGGCGGCAACATTCCGTGCTGAGGAGTGCCACAAACAGGGCACGCTTCGGCTTTCAAGCTGATCTCTGCTCCACAGCATGTACAAAAAGCGGCCATGTCATTCAGTCTCCATAATTGCTATGGTCCTTAGATGAACACAGGAAGGGAGAAGATTCGAGACGGCGCAGTACGTATTCATTTGAACTTCTTCATTCAGGTCGATTTCTATTCATGCCGCAGCCCCTCAATTGCTTCAATGACTTACAAGTTGCCTCTCCCGGGGAACTGTCCAATAATCTCCTCCGACGTTCGCCAGCGGACACTTCACGGAAACTGGACCCAACTTGGGCTATCCCTGGCCAGTGGAGTCAACTGCTGCAACGATCTGCCCAATCGCTGGAGCGAATTTGCAGCAAACGGATTTGACTCGAACGGAGCAAAGAGTTTAATGTTGATCCGAGCCGAAAATGGCTTCTGCATCTCAGGGCAACTGGCCCTTTCCTCAAAGCCGGACACTTAATAACACACCGGCGTTACCCCCTTGGAGGAAAAACAATGTCTACAGAATATTGCAAGCAGTGCGGTGGGACGATGACAGAGCAACCGGCTGCATATGAAACAGTCGACCTCCCGGGCGTTCCTAAGCATTCCGCCCGGTTCTATGAGCAGTGGTTCGTCTGTCGAAATGGCCACAAAAAAGCATACATTTCCGGGCATCGCACTGCCCCTGCAAGGTCCAAGGATATTGCCGGTCAAATCGCCGTCGGGCGATAAGCTACTCGGGATCTTGCAGCAAGATTGGCCGAAGAAGAATGCCCCTGCATTTCCGGGGCATTTTCTGTTTCCAGGTGCCTCTGAGCCGCCGCAACAGGCCGGTAGAGAACAGCGCATGGTCGTCATCGCCGTGCGCCACCAACCAACGCAGCCGTGGTTGTTGTCACCAAAGCCGGAGCAGCGTCTTAGGACCTGTCACAGGCAAGGTTCTTGAGCAGCGCCGGATGCACCAGTCTAAAGGTGGCTGCGTTCGCCTCTCTACAATCGAAGGATCAAGGCATGGGTCGAAGAGAATGCCATGCACAAGGAGAACATGAAGCCAGCAATTCATTTCGCTATCACCGCGACCGCCGGAGCGGTCGCGCTCCCTTCGAGCGCCGCACCGGCCGCCAGTGCGGGCTTCGGGCCCGGCAATCCTTTCTATGCGCCGAGCACTTTGCCGTTTCAAGCGCCTCCCTTCGACAAGATCCAGGACAGCGATTACCAGCCGGCGATCGAGGCCGGTATGGCGCAACAACTCCAGGAAGTGCGGGCGATCGTAGATGACCCCGATGCGCCAACCTTTGAGAACACCCTGGTCGCGCTGGAGAAAAGCGGCCGCCTGCTCGATCGCGTGTCGTCCGTGTTCGATGCGGTCACCGGCGCAAATACCAACCCCGGTCTGCAGAAGGTACAGGAGACCGAGGCTCCCAAGCTGGCCGCGCACCACGACGCCATTTATCTTGACAGTAAGCTCTACCATCGGGTCGAAGCCATCTATAAGCAACGCGGCGCGCTCAAACTGGACGCCGAATCGCTGCGCCTGGTCGAGTACTATCACCAGCAGTTCGTGCATGCCGGGGCCAACCTCTCCGACCCGGACAAGACCGAACTGAAGAAGATGAACGAAGAGATATCCACCCTGCAGAACGCATTCAAGACCAAGCTGCTGGCCGCGACCCGAGACGCCGCCTACGCTACCTCGGATGCCGGTAAGCTGGCTGGGTTGAGCGCCGCGCAGTTGACCGCAGCCGCGCAGGCTGCTAAGCAACGGACGCAGGAAGGCTGGGTATTGCCACTGCAAAACACCACACAGCAGCCCGGCCTCGCTGCGTTAAGCGACCGTGCGACGCGCCAGGCAATGTTTGAGAACTCATGGAACCGCGCCCAACGCGGGGGCCCGAACGACACCCGCGAAACCATCTTCACGTTTGGCACAGCTTCGTGCCGGCAAAGCCAAATTGCTCGGCTACCCAAACTTCGCCGCATGGCAGCTGGAAGATCAGATGGCCAAGACACCGGAGGCCGCACTGAACTTCATGAACGCGCTGGTTTCCCCAGCTACGGCGAACGCCGCCGCCGAAGCCAAAGAGATTCAGCACTTCATGGACGCCCAGCAAAGCGAGGGTCCGGTACAGCCGTGGGACTGGGCTTATTACTCCGAACAAGTGCGCAAGGCGAAGTACAACATCGACCAGGCGCAGGTGAAGCCATATTTCGAACTCCACCAGGTACTGCTGAACGGTGTGTTCTATGCCGCCAACCAGCTCTACGGATTAACGTTCACAGAGCGCACAGACATACCTGTCTATCACCCCGACGTGCAGGTCTTCGAGGTGAGGGATGCGGACGGCGAGCCGTTGGCGCTGTTTTACTGCGACAACTTCAAGCGCGACAACAAGAACGGCGGGGCCTGGATGAGCAACCTGGTTGGGCAATCGAAGCTATTGGGTACCCTGCCGGTGATCTACAACGTGGCTAACTTCAGCAAACCAGCCGAGGGTGAGCCGGCTCTCATCGGCTTTAGCGATGTGACGACGATGTTTCACGAGTTCGGCCATGCCCTCCATGGCATGTTCTCAAACACCGAATACCCCAGCCTCTCCGGCACCTCGGTGGCGCGCGACTTTGTCGAGTTCCCTTCCCAGTTCAACGAGCATTGGGCGACTTATCCGGCAGTCTTCAACAACTTCGCCAAGCACTATGAAACGGGCGAGCCGATGCCTCCCGAGTTGGTAGCCAGGATCAAGCAGGCGGAAACATTCAACCAGGGCTATGCGCTCACCGAAATCCTCGCCGCGGCCGAGCTGGATATGAAGTGGCACACGCTGAGCGCCGGCCCGCGGATCGAGAACACGGATGCGTTTGAGAAAGAAGCGTTGGCGAAGACTCATCTCTCGGTCAGCTATGTGCCGCCGCGGTATCGGTCCAGCTATTTCTCCCATATCTGGACGGGCAACTACGCTGCAGGTTATTACGCCTACTTGTGGAGCGAGATGCTGGATGACGATGCGTACCAGTGGTTTCTGGACCACGGCGGCCTGACCCGGGCAAACGGCGACCGCTTGCGAAGAATGGTGCTTTCCCGCGGCAATAGCGAGGACCCGGCCGCCATGTACACCGCATGGCGGGGCGCCGAGCCCAGCATCGAGCCGATGCTGAAAGAACGGGGCTTGAAGGTCTCCGGCAGTGACGAGTGAGTAGGAGAGAGTAAGTAGGCACTTCCCACAGCTGTCCGGGTGCCCATCTCGCTGTTGGCCTATTCGTGGTCTTTCAGGATCTCCTCGACCCGCTCTTTTGAAACCGACAAATGATCTGATCTTCGTTCTGCTTCACCCACGCCCGGTAATCGTCCTCGATGGCCGGCGTCCAGCGGGCGTCGATTTGTCCTGCCGTGTACTTCTTTTCCTCCAGCCGCAGGTGGCCAAAGGTGTCGCGCAGATGCGTCGCTTCGGATACCTTGACGACCTTCTCGGCGAGCTGCGCTGGGATGAAGAGCACGCCGCCGTTCGTGCCCAGCACGACGTCACCCGGCATTGCCAACGCGTGGCCAATCCGGGCAGGTCCATTGATGTCCCGCACCGCGCCATCGTAGACGATGCCATTTCCCGACTTAGCCCAACTTCCGCAGTTTGATCAGTAAGTCTTTGGCTTTCAACGCGGGTGGGGTCGAGTTTCCACTACACGAGTGCGAATTCTGGAATGGAGGGCAGCTTCAGGCCGAGGTGTTGGAGAAGCAGGAGTTATTCGGCTCGAACCAAGTGGTCCCCTTGATCTGCACGGTTTTTGCCACCTCCTTATTTATCTCCACGCCGCCGCGTTACGCGTTAAGAGAATTAGCCCAGCGCCGGTCACCGGGCATCCCGTTCTAGGCAGGGGCATGAAACCCGGCAAATGAGTCCGCGTAAGGGTTAGTTCCAGGCAACAAAAAAGTCTGACCAACTTATCTCTTAGCCATATCTTTCAGAAGTAAGAGGCGAGCGGCGGAACGGCCATTCGCAACGCAGACTAATAGAGCGTAAGCCAATCCTCAATCATCGAGCCTCGCGCCTGGAAACTTGGAAAAGATGCAAGGGGCGCAATCTGCTTTAACCAGGTGACAACATTCGCTTGACTATGTTTTTTCCAGCGTGATAGTGTGGGCGCCGAAATTAAACGGCCATTGCACGATACGCAGCCCGACAGGCAAGTCTTTTTGCCACCGGGCCCGCCAAAGTAACGCCTTTTGAGCGTTTTGTGGTGGTTCGATTCGCCCTGAGGCGAACGAAGTCGAAGCGAAAGCGGAAGTTGATTGAACGGTTTACTGGAGGCAAGTCCGATGTTCAGGCGCATTTATGTAGTTCTAAGTCTTTCTTTGTTGGCGGTTTCCGCCGCTGTGGCGCAGACCAGCGGCACCATAATCAACAGAGGCTGCTCCCGGCAGAGGAGGTCACGGTCAATCATGCTGAACAAATTTGTCAGCGGTGCATCAGGAAGGTGGCGCGCTACGCCACGCGTGCATTCTAATTCCCCGGTCAGAGGCGAATCGTTCGGCAGTGTTTCGCTCGCCGGCAGCATCTTTGCGATTGTTTTTGCGATGTTATGGGCTGCCAGCTTGTCTGCGCAGACCTCGGGTCAAATCTCCGGACACGTCAGCGATTCAACCGGCGCCGTGATTCCGAAGGTGGCCATCACCCTTACCAATGCAGCTACCGGTGCGGCACGCTCCACAGTCACCACCAGTTCGGGCGACTACACATTTCCCGACGTTCAGCCGGGAACCTATAAGCCTTCAAGCTACCCACCCGGACTTTAAGACCGACACGAGCTCAGCGTGGAACTGCAAGTGCAGCAATCATTGCGTCAGGATTTCACGCTGCAGGTCGGTCAGGTGACACAATCTGTGACAGTTGAGGCGACCGCCGCTCTGCTGCAGGCTGACAACCCCACCCTCGGCACCGTGGTTCCTACTCAGACCGTCAGCCAGATGCCGCTGAACAGTAGAAACTACCTGAGCCTGGTGGCGGTCTCGGCGAACACGAACACGCTCTCACCGCAGCAAGGCCAAGCCGTATCGCGGGAGGGCGGCCAGCGCTCGGAGGAGGCGATCTCCGTCGGCGGCCAGCGCATCATGTACGACCACTATACGATCGATGGCATCAACAATACCGACGTGGACTTCAACAGCTTTGTGGTACAGCCCACCGTCGACGCCATTCAGGAAATGAAGGTGCAAACCGGCGTCTATCCGGCCGAATACGGTTACAACGCGACGCAGGTCAACGTGGTCACCAAGAGCGGCGGCAATGCGTATCACGGAACTGCGTTCTATTTCCTGCGCAACAACTACGCGGACGCATTAGGGTACAACTACACCACCACCCCGTTCCCTCCTAAGCTCCCCTTCAAATACAACGATTACGGATTCGTGCTCAGCGGTCCGCTCTCGATTCCCCACCTCTTCGACGCCAAAAACCGCCTTTTCTTCATGGTCAATAAGGAATGGTTTTCCCAAATCCAGGACGAGGTGGGCTACGCGACCTTGCCCACCGCGGCGGTCCTGGGCGGCGATTTCAGCGATTTCACTCTAAAACAAGGCGGTCCCGTCATCCCCATCTACAATCCCAACACCGGCGCCGCCAATGGCGTCGGCAGGACGCAGTTCCCGGGCAATGTGATTCCCGCCAGCCATGATCAATCCGGAATCGGCCTTAATCCTCACAGCAGTTCTACCACCCGGCTACGAGCTCGGCGTTCACCAACAACTACACATACCCCGAAGACAATACGGACGACCACGATCAATTTACCGTGCGCGCCGATTACAACCAGTCGCAGAAGTTGCAGTGGGCCTTCCGCTTCAGCGATGGCCTTGAAACGGTCTCGCAGCCGGGCTTCCCGGCGCTGGGCGCGAACGTTGGCGCCCAAATCCGCACCAACTTCTACCAGTACATGGCCTCCAACACCTGGACCATCTCGCCCACCATCGTGAACGTGTTCACGCTTGGCTACACCGACTTCTACAACGCCCTCGGTACCATCTCGCAAAACAAGGTGAACGCGGTGGGCCTGATCAATGGCGGCATCCCCAACCTCCAAGGCGGAGCTGGTGCAACCTGGGGCGTCCCCAATTTTTCCTGGACTCCGGACGTCTATTCAGGAATTGGCGACAACAGCGATGGTCCGTTTGATACCAGCGACCTCGATAAGTCGCTCAACGATAATTTCACCTGGGTGAAGGGCAAGCATTCGCTTGATTTCGGTTTTCAGTGGGACCGGATTATTTACAACGAGTACGGCAACCAGGAAGAGCGCGGCAACTTCGTCTTCCAGAACAACGCCACTGCGGGGGTGAGTTCACCGGGGACCCTCATTCCCAAAACCGGCTCCGGCTTCGCCGATTTTCTGCTCGGCGACGTTTACGCCTCCACCTATGCGGTGTCGGTCGCGCAGGCCAACTACGTGACCAACGCAACAGCCTTCTACGTCGACGACAACTACAAGATCCTGCCCAACCTCACGATTTCCGCCGGCCTGCGCTATGAGCGGACCCCGCCGTATTACAACACCCTGGGCCAGGAGTTCATCGTCGATCTGCAAACGAACAACTCGCCGATAACCCCCTTCATCGGTACGCACGAGCCTGAGAACCTATGGCCTTTCTTTAGGCGCGAGGGCAACTGCAGTAATGCGTATCAGGGGGTTAACGTCCGATGGGTAGAGGGCAGCACAAATAACCCTACCGCTCCCGATACCCCTGTCACTCCCGCGCCGCAGTGCGCCAACGGCCAATTCCCCAATTCGCTCATGGCGACCGACAACAGCGACTGGGCGCCTCGCTTAGGCATTTCCTACTTGCCGCTCCCGGGCGTGGTCGTCCGCGCGGGCTACGGTATCTATTACAACCATGACATCGCCAACGCCCGCTTCGACGTGGCGCGCAACCTGGCCGGGCGCATCACCAATACTTCAGGCAATGGGACTCCGGGTGTGGCCACCATCAACTGGACCAACGCGGTGGGCCCCACCAGTGGCCCGGGCGTCATCGCCCCCATTACGCCGCCCTACGCCTACTCGAACCAGTACGCTCACAAGACCTCATACAGCCAGGTCTTTCTGCTCGACGTTCAGAAGCAGGTAGGCAAGGACTGGGTGTTCGAGGCCGGATATATGGGCAACGTCAGCAAGCACCTCTACGGGTTCCGCAATGCCAACTATTCAGTTCCCGATGGTTTACTTGGCAACGCGACGCCGACTTCCATCTACGCTCGTACGCCCTATCCGAACTACGGCGTGATTCAGTTGGTGCATGACATAGGCTTCGGCAATTACAACGCCTTCACCTTCCAGGTGAACAAGCGCTTCAGCAACGGCTTCAACCTCATCAGCTCCTACACCTACTCGAAATCGATGGACGACACCAGCGGGATCCGCAGCCAGTCATCGGAGCTCTTCCCGCAGAACGACCTCTGCATCAGCTGCGACTACGGGCCTTCGGACTTCGATGTTAAACATCGCGTGGTGGCCTCGCTCATTTACTACCTGCCCATCGGGCAGGGCAGGATGTGGGCGCCTTCGTCGAAGATCGTGGATGCGGTGATCGGCGGCTGGGAATACGCCGCCCTCGTACAACTCCAGACCGGCACACCCTGGAACCCCGGAGTCGACGCGAACACTGCCAATACCAATACCATTTCCGGCGGCACACCGGCGACCCGGCCGAATCTCGTCTCCAAACAATTTTACGAGCCCCACCGGACAGTCGGAACAACCGGCCAATACGCGAATCCCGCGGCCTTCGCAGGAACCGGCCCCAGGTTTCCTCGGAGACGTGAGCCGCAATATGCTATACGGTCCGGGCGTCCAAAACTACGATATGTCCCTGGACAAGAATTTCGCCATGCCCTACAACGAACACCACCATTTACAAATCCGCTTTGACGCGTTCAACGCCTTCAACCACACCGATTTCGCCAATCCGGGTCGCTGACAAATATATAGATCAGGGGGGATTCGGCCAAATCACCGGTACGAACTCGTCGATGCACCGCGCGGCAACTGCAGCTGGCCGCCAGGTACACGTTCTAAAGCGGTTTCGCAATTACTGTGGCCTGATATAAGGTCGCGAGGTGTGGTCCCGGCCAGCCGGGACCACGAAAATGGCTTTCGCTCCCCCGGATTTCCTGCAGTGCGGCACTCGCTGAGGGCAATTATGTGCGGCTTTCTTCACGGAAAGCCGCATGAAGTTCGGTGGTCCACCAAGCTCCACAGGAAATCCGGGTTCGGTCTACACCAATTGCGAAACCGCTATAGCGTAGGATCCCGGGAATTCGTTCAACAATTGCGCTGTCATCCTTTGCTCCGTTTGACCGGTCTTTCGGCCAAACGGAGCGATAGGATCCGACAGCTATTTTTCACGATCTTCGCGTCAGCGTCGTTCCTCCCAACCGGTCAATCAATCATTGGTGGACTTGTGGAATCCGGCGGCCTTTGCTGTCGCAAGTCCGGGCACCCTCGGAAAGATGGGCCGTATGCGAGGTGAAATCTGGTGGACGAACTTCCATACCGATCCACCGGATAAGGGCCGGCGACCCGTTGTCGTTGTCTCACCGGACGCTCGGAATCGTCATGAGCGGGCGACGACGCTCCTGGTTGTCCCCCTGTCAACCTCAGTGCATAAACTTGGCCCGGCTCACTTGCTTTTGCAAGCTGGAGAAACCGGACTTCGGATGGATTGTGCGGCCCAGGCCGACAATATTGCCGTCGTCCTTCGCGCCAATCTACTGGAACCGATGCCAGGACAGCGCGCCCTCTCCAATACGAAAATCTGCAAATTAGCTTCGCTGGTGAAAACCGCGATGGGCTGTCCCGAGCTCAGTGAAGCGGGCAGCCCCGAAGTGCGCGGGTAAATAGATTGGGGCCTCTTTGGACGCGCCGGACCCTTATTCGTGGTCCTTCAGTATCTCCTCCACCCGCTCCTTGGAAACCGACAGGTGATCTTCGTTCTGCTTCAACCACGCCCGGTAATCGTCCTCAATGGCCGGCGTCCAGCGGGCGTCGATTTGTCCTGCCGTGTACTTCTTTTCCTCCAGCCGCAGGTGGCCAAAGGTGTCGCGCAGATGCGTCGCTTCAGATACCTTAACGACCTTCTCGGCGAGCTGCGGCGGGATGAAGATCACGCCGCCATTCCTGCCCAGCACCACGTCGCCCGGCATTGCCAATGCGTGGCCAATGCGTGTAGGACCATTGATGCTGACCATCGTCGAGTTCAAGAGCTTGCCCGAGCGCAACGATCCGTAATGATGGGACGGATCGTAGTAGCGGACGAAAGAGACAAAGTTAGGCAGCTCGTCCAGTCCGTTGATGTCCCGCACCGCGCCATCGTAGACGATGCCATTTCCCGACCTTGCATAGATCGCGTTGCCGACGTTGTCGCCGATGGAAGGACCATCGACCTTTAACCCGAAGTGGTCGGCCACGTAGACATCGCGCGGCTGCAGCATATCTACCGGCCAGGCGTTCATCGCGCCGAGGCGATGGTCTTTCACGCCTTGCTCCTCAATCACTTTTTGAATGTCCGGACGTCCCGGCATCCAAACTGCTGTGAGCGCCCGGCCGACCAGCACCTTGTCGGGATGAATGGAAAGCCAGCCGTCTTCGTACTGGTGCATGAAGCCCGCATTCTGCAGCACTGCCCAGGCTTCTTCCAGGGTCACCGTCTTCATCCGGTCGAGGATAGCGTCCGGTACCTTGGGACGGCCGTCGGGAAATCGCTCCCCTTGCCAATCGGGGGTGTATTTGATGACGTCTTCGCGGGTGAAAAACTCCTGCTGCGCCCAGGCGCCGGGGACAGCGCCCAGAATTGCCGCCGCACACACTATCCCTATTGCCGCCTGCTTTATTCTCCAGCTCATCATCTGTCTTCACTCCACTGAAGCATTTTCACTCTTGGTGTAATGGGAGCAATTGGGCTTGGCACAGCCGTTCCATTTAGGAACCGCCGCACATAACCACCGTCTCCTACTCACAGTAAAAGTGACAGTGCTTGATGCTTATCCGCTATTCGGCTCGAACCAGGTGGTCCCTTTGATCTGCGCTGTTTTTGCGACCTCTTCGTTCATCTCCACGCCCAGCCCGGGCTTATCCGGAGGGGTGACATAGCCGTTTATGATAATTTCGCCCTCCTTGATAAAGGTTTTCCAAAGCTCCAAATGGTTGATCCAATGCCACTCGCAAACCAGGAAGTTGGGAATCGTGGCGCAAACGTGGGCTGAAGCCATGGTGCCGATGGGAGATACAACGCAGTGCGGCGCAAACGGAACGTAGTATGCCTGGGCCATGTTGGCAATCTTGCGCGCCTCCGAAAGCCCACCTACTTTTTGAATATCCGGCATGATGATGTCGGCCGCGCGCTTCTGCAGCAGTTCGGTATAACCCCAACGCAAGTAGAGATTCTCGCCGCAGCATATCGGCGTGGTCGTCGAGTGGCGGATATCGGCCATCGCGTCGATATCTTCCGGAGGCACCGGTTCTTCCAGCCAAAGCAGCCGGTAAGGTTCCAGCGCCACCGCTACCCGCTTGCCCGTGGTTGCGTCATAGCGGCCATGCATGTCGCATGCCAGGTCCATTTCCTTGGGTATCGATTCCCGCACATGCTTGACCCAACTGACCATGCGATCGATTTCCCCGTTGCTCGCTGTCCAGTTCACCCTATCGAAGCGGGCCGGATCGGTAGCATCGTCCAGATCGATCTTCATCGCCGTGAAACCCTGCTCTTTGATCCACGGAAGCTTGCGGTCCGACTCGGCTCCAACCGGATTCTCCATGTCCGAGTCGCAGTACATGCGGATCTTATCCCGGAATTTCCCCCCCATCAGTTGATAAACCGGAAGCCCCAACGCTTTGCCCGCGAGATCCCACAGCGCGATCTCTACCCCCGTGAGCGCAGTAATGTACTGACCGCCCTGCGCGCCGGCAAAGATTCCCTGCACCCGGATCTTCTCCCACAGCGCGTCCACATTCAGCGGATCCTGGCCGATCAGCATGCGGCGAAAGCCGTGGACCAGCGACGCCGTTCCCACTGCTGCATCGGTCGATTCGCCCTGGCCGTAAATTCCCTGATCGGTATAAATCCGCACGTGTGTCTGCGGCCCATGGACCAGGACCTGGGCTGTACGGACATCTGTGATCTTGAGCTTGGGCCTCTGCTGCGGCGTGCTGGTATCTTGTATGGCGCGCGCTAAGGAGGGAAGAGCAAATATTCCCGCCGCCGGTAGCGCGGCGCCCTTTAGCATGGACCTTCTTGAGTATTGCTTCATTGCGGAGTTCCTCTCCTCTATCCCTGAAGGGCATGACTCCTCCGACGGGCTTAGAGCCTGTTATTGAATCCATCTTTCGTCCATCTGCGGGACTTATGCACGGGCTGATGCCCGTGCCCTACACTAAAGCCCGTACCCTCCAAAACCGCGGACAGAATCAGAAGTTCCCTACAGTATTTTTCTCATCTCCCATGGTTTGCTGGAAGGAACGGAACCGTATAATCGCCCTCTTGATTGCTGACTGCGGTCTGACTTGTCCCTCGATCAAGATTGTTGATCGTAATGGTAGCGCCGGCGACCGTTGCCCCGCTCGCCTCCAGTAAAATGTCCGATCAACTCCCGCTCTGACTTCGATTTCGTTCGCCTCAGGGCAAATCGAACCCCCACAAAAGCTCAAAAAGCGTTACCTTGGGGCAAATTGCAAGGGGCTCTCCCGCGGCAAAAAAATTGCCTATCAGGATGCGCATCGTGCAATGGCCATTTTATTTCGGCGCCCACACTATCACGCTGTAAAAAACATAGTCAAGCGAATGTTGCCACCTGGCTAACACGCAGTATTGCGCATCTTTTTATGCGTCTGGGCGCCAGCTCGATAATGGAGGATTGGCTTATGTTCTACTTCGTCTGCATTACGAATCGCCGTCCGGCCGCTTTCCTGCTCACTTCCGGCCATGGCCAAGAGATAAGTTAGTCGGATTTTTTTGTCGCCTAGAACTAACTCTTGGGTCTCCGAAAACCACGCAACGACTGCGGCGCGAGATCTGGCAGAAATCTGTCGCCGCCGTCTCCGCGCCAACCGCAAACCCCGACGCCACCAAGCTGCTTCCTGCCCTGAACTCCGTGAATTGACATGACGGCCACATGAACCAAGGCGCCAACGCAAAGCGCATACCGGCGGGATTTACTTGGCAGAGATGTGCCGGGTGTAGCGTGGATATATACACGTAAGCCGTCTCGGTGGTGATGTGCACATACTCGTTATCAATAGTGGATCGTCGTCGATCAAGTTTTCTCTCTTCGCGGCCAGCCAGGAAGGCGGCTCGGACGGGAAGCTGCCGTGGCCTCGCTGTTTGTTTGACGGCGAGATCAGCGGGGTAGGCGGAGCGAAGCCCGGATTCACATTCCGCGATGCCGAGGGGCGGCAGCTAAGCAGCGGGGCGCCGGAAGCGAACGCCCAAAAGGCACCGGATCCGGTGCAGCTGTTAGAAGACGCGGTGTGCCGGCCGGGGATGCCGGCAGTCGACGCCGTCGGCTACCGGGTAGTGCACCCTGGGGCGCGGCTGGACCGGCACCAGCGGATCACCGAGGAGGTGCTGCAGGATCTCCAGCAGGCGGTGGTCTTCGCCCCGCTGCACGATCCGGCGGCAATCGCCCTTATCCGCGACATGATGAAGCGATTTCCGGATGCGCGCCACTATGCGTGCTTTGACACAATTTTTCACCAGACGATGCCGGCGGAAGCTTCAACCTACCCTTTGCCGGACGAGTATCGCAAGCGAGGGGTACGGCGCTATGGCTTTCATGGACTTTCCTGCGAATCGGCCGTGGACGAGATACGAGCGGCCGCGGGCGGGGGGCAGGCGACGTTTCCACGGCGGATGGTGATTGCGCATCTGGGCAGCGGGTGCAGCGTGACGGCGGTGGTCGATGGGCGGTCGGTCGATACCACGATGGGGCTCACGCCGACCGGTGGCGTGGTGATGGGCACGCGGCCCGGAGATCTCGATCCTGGGCTGGTGCTATACCTGCTTCGGCAGGCGGAGGGTGACCGGGAGGCTGCGCTCAGCGCCGTCGAAACGTTGCTGAATCACCGGTCGGGGATGCTGGCGCTATCCGGACAACCCAATGACATGCGCGCGATTCGCAAAGCGGCAGCGGGAGGAAGCGCTGAGGCCAGCCTGGCAATCCAGATCTTTACCCGCAGTGTGCGCAAAGCGATAGGCGCTTTTGCGTGGTTGATGGGCGGCTTGGATGCCGTGATCTTCACTGGTGGGATAGGAGAGCATGACGTGCAGTCCCGGGCGGACATTTTGCGCGGAATAGAAGGCTATGGCATAGTCCTCGATGCGGTCGCCAATACGGCCGGGGGCGATGAGCTTCGGCGGGTAAGCCCTGTGGATTCCCAGGTTGTAATCTGGGTTGTTCCGGCCCAGGAAGACAGAATGATCGCAGTGCATGTGTCCCGGATGGAACGAGACGCGGCTTCCACCTAGGTCGGGCCCAGCCGATAGAACAAGCCAGCAAGCGTGGACAGGCGCCGCTCATGGCGTCAAACATCCATAAAACGGCTACTGCGGTTTCACAGTAGGTGCAGATCGAACCCGGATTTCCTGTGGAGCTTGGTGGACCACCGAACTGCATGCGGCTTTCCGTGAAGAAAGCCGCACATAATTGCCCTCGGCGAGTGCGGCACTGCAGGAAGTCCGGGGGAGCGAAAGACATTTTCGTGGTCCCGGCTGGCCGGGACCACACCTCACGGATCTTTACGTTTCACAGTAACTGTGAAACCGCACTACAAGGAGGAAATATGAGCAACGTTGAGACAATTTCCGTGGCGGCGTCCGAGTCGTCGAGCAAGCAAGGGCATTTCGAGCCTCTGACCGCCGATGAGTTGAGAAAGATCGATGCTTACTGGCGCGCGTGCAACTACCTTTGCGCGGGAATGCTGTATCTATGCTCGAACCCTCTGCTTGCGGGAGCCGCTGAAGCCGGAACACATCAAGAACCGGCTGCTTGGGCATTGGGGATCGGACCCGGGACAGAGCTTTACCTGGGTGCATCTGAACCGGCTGATCAAGAAGTATGACCTGGACGTGATCTACATTTCCGGTCCGGGACATGGCGCGCCGGCGACGCTCTCCAACAGTTATCTGGAAGGGGTGTACTCGGAGGTCTATCCGGACAAGAGCCAGGATGTGGCGGGACTGCAGAAGTTCCTCAAGCAGTTCTCGTTTCCCGGGGGAATCGGCAGCCACTGCACGCCGGAGACGCCGGGGTCGATCCACGAGGGCGGCGAACTGGGATACAGCCTCTCGCATGGGTTTGGCGCGGCGTTCGATAATCCCGATCTGATTGTGGCCGTGGTGGTGGGCGATGGCGAGTCGGAGACCGGGCCGCTGGCGACCAGTTGGCACTCGAACAAATTTCTGACCCGGTGCGCGATGGCGCGGTGCTGCCGATACTGCATTTGAATGGGTACAAGATCGCGAACCCCACGATCCTGGCGCGGATTCCGCCGGAAGAGCTGGATATGCTGTTCAAGGGGCTGGGATGGACGCCGTACGTGGTGGAGGGCGATGACCCGGAGGGGATGCACCAGAAGATGGCGGAGGTGATGGAAGGCTGCGTGCTGGAGATTCGCGCGATCCAGGAGAAGGCGCGCAATGCGCCGGCCGGGCAGACGGTCGAGCGGCCGAAGTGGCCGATGATTATTCTGCGCACGCCGAAGGGCTGGACGTGCCCGAAGGAGTGGATGGGCACAAGGTGGAAGGGTTCTGGCGGGCGCACCAGATTCCGATTCTCGATCCGAAGACCAATCCGGAGCATCTGAAGATAGTTGGAAGCCTGGATGCGGAGCTATCGGCCGGAAGAGCTGTTTGACGAGTCGGGGCGGCTGATCGAGGAGTTGCGGGAGATGGCGCCGGTGGGCCAGCGGCGGATCACCGCCAACCCGCATGCGAATGGCGGGTTGCTGCGCAAGCCCGCTGGACGCTGCCGGACTTTCGCGACTATGCGGTCAAGGTGGAGAAGCCGGGGCAGGTGGAGGTCTCGTCGACCGAACGTGATGGCGCACTTTTTGCGCGATGTGATGCGGAAGAACATGACGAGCTTCCGCGTCTTCGGGCCGGATGAGACGGCGTCGAACAAACTGGAGGCGATCTACGAGGCCAGCGGGAAGACGTGGATGGAGGAGATGCTGCCGGAAGATGCGGACGGCGGCTTTCTGGCCAATGACGGGCGGGTGATGGAGATGCTGAGCGAGCACACGCTGGAAGGCTGGTTCGAGGGCTATGTGCTGACCGGGCGGCATGGGTTCTTCTCCATCTTATGAGGCGTTTGTCCACATCATCGACTCGATGTTCAACCAGCATGCGAAGTGGCTGGAGAAGAGCAAGCTGGAGCTGCGGTGGAGGGCGCCGATCTCGTCGATCAACCTGCTGATCACTTCGCTGGTGTGGCGGCAGGACCATAACGGCTTCACGCATCAGGATCCGGGATTTCTGGATGTGGTGACGAACAAGAGCCCGGAGGTGACGCGGATCTATCTGCCGCCGGATGCGAACTGCCTGCTGAGCGTGGCCGACCACTGCCTGCGCAGCACCAACTACGTGAACGTGATCGTCGCGGACAAGGCGCCGCATCTGCAGTACCTGACCATGGATGCAGCGGTGGAGCACTGCACCAAGGGCATCGGGATCTGGGATTTGGCGAGCAACGACGCCGGGCGAGGAGCCGGATGTGGTGATGGCGTGCGCGGGAGATATTCCTACGTCGGAGGCGCTGGCGGCGGTGGCGATTCTGCGCGAGCGGTGCCCGGATGTGAAGATCCGGTTCGTCAATGTGGTCGACCTGTTCCGGCTGATGCCGGAGCAGGAGCATCCGCATGGCATGTCCGATCGCGAGTTCGACGGCCTGTTTACGAAGAACAAGCCGGTGATCTTCAACTTCCATGCGTATGCCTCGCTGATCCATAAGCTGACCTACCGGCGGACGAACCACGACAACTTCCATGTGCGTGGGTACAAGGAGAAGGGCAACATCAATACGCCGCTGGAGCTGGCGATTTTGAACCAGGTGGATCGCTTCAACCTGGCGATCGATGTGATCGACCGCGTGCCGAGACTGCAGGCGACAGGCGGCGCACACGAAGGAGTGGCTGAAGGACCAGATTATCGAGGCGTGAACTACGCGCACGAGAACGGGATCGATCAGAAGGAGATCCGGGAGTGGAAGTGGCCGGGGTAACCACGGGCTCGCTAAAGCGAGAACTGAGACGCCTCCAGGCCCCGGATTCCGTCAGAGCTTGGTGGGATCAGCGAACTTCATGCGACTTTCCCTACAGAAAGCCGCACACGCTGCCGATGGTCGTTGCGCGCGGTAGGATAGTCCGGGGTAGCGTTCGCCTGCAGTGTACCTGGGCTAAATTTGGCTCGATCGCCTCCGGTTGTTTTCGTCAGTAGCTGCGCACAGCAACGTACTCAGCTCGAGGTACGGCGGAGGCTCGCCTTACGGCACATCTGAGGTCCCTCGGCTACCCCGAGGCCTGCGATCCGTGCGCGTGCAGCCCGTTGGGCCAACGTAGGGCATCGGGTCCGCCGGATACAAGTTCAATCATGGACTGGAGCGGATGGGATGTACTCTGCCTTGCGCTGAGGATTGCAATTTCAAAGTATTTCGTTGACTTGCCTTCCGGCCTACCCTAGGCTAACGCTGGACCATGATCGGCGAAACCATATCCCATTATCGAGTGATCGAAAAGCTTGGCGGCGGGGGAATGGGCGTGGTCTACAAGGCCGAGGATACCCGCCTAGGGCGCTTCGTTGCACTCAAATTTCTCCCCGACGAGGTCGGCCGCCAGCTTCCCGTGCTCGACCGCTTCCGCCGCGAGGCCCGCGCCGCCTCGGCGCTGAACCACCCCAACATCTGCACCATCTATGACGTCGGCGAAGAAGATGGCCAAGCCTATCTGGCCATGGAATATCTCGAAGGCCAGACGCTCAAACACCGCATCGACGGAAAGCCCCTGCCCACCGACTTCGTGCTCGATCTCGGCATCCAGATCGCCGACGCGCTCGATGCCGCGCACGGCAAAGGCATCGTGCACCGCGATATCAAGCCGGCCAACATCTTCATCACCAAGACGCGCCAGGTGAAGTTGCTCGATTTCGGGCTGGCGAAGATCGACCACCGGCGCGACCTGAACGCCACCGCCGCAGACGAAACATTGAAGGACCTGACCAGCCCCGGAAGCGCCCTGGGAACAGTCGCCTACATGTCACCCGAGCAGGCTCGGGGAGAAGAACTCGATGGGCGCACCGACCTGTTTTCCCTGGGCGCAACGCTCTACGAGACGACCACCGGCAAGCAAGCATTCGATGGGAATACTTCGGCCGTCATCTTCGAAAGCATTCTCAACCGCAACCCGCCGCCGGCGAATCAGCTGAATCCCGACCTGCCGCCGCAATTCGAGCGCATCCTCGACCGCTCGCTGGAGAAGGACCGCGATCTGCGCTATCAGTCGGCCGCCGAGATGCGCGCGGAGATGAAGATCCTCAAGCGCACGCTGGATTCCCAGCGCACCGCAGCGGCGCACGCTCCGTCGGTTTCCAGCAGCGGAGCTCGGCTGCCGCTCCGCCTGCACTTCCGCCGAGCGCCGCAAGCTCGCAGCGAGCGGAGGTCTTCGCCCCTATGCCGATCGCCGGCCGCCGTGGCGGCGCTGCTCGCTGGATTGGCCATCGGCTGGTTTCTGCACGCTGCGCAGAGCCGCACGGAGCCGCCGATCTACCGTCAGTTAACTTTCCGCCGGGGGATGGTCCGCTCCGCGCGCTTCACACCCAACGGACAGTCGGTAGTCTACGGCGCCGCCTGGGAGGGCAAGCCGACAGAGCTGTTCATCACCAGTCCAGAGAGCCCGCAGTCGCGCTCGCTGGAACGGCATGGCGAGGAACTGATGAGCATCTCCTCGACCGGCGATATCGCGCTGCTGACCAAAGTGAACGTCACCGGGACCTACACCCAGGCGGGAACGCTGGCCCGCATGCCCATCAACGGCGGCGATCCGCGCGACATTCTCGACGGAGTACAGTGGGCGGACTGGTCCCCTGACGGCAAACAACTGGCCATCGTGCGCGACATGGGCGGCAAGAATCGTCTGGAATACCCTATTGGCAAGGTGATCCACGAGACTCCCGGGCTGGATCAGTCATCCCCGCGTTTCCCCCGACGGAGAGCGCGTCGCCTTTCTCGAACATCCCCAGGTGGGCGACGATTCCGGCTGGAGTCCACGTGATCGACCGGCAAGGCAAAGACAAGATTCTGGCCGATGACTTTCTGAGCGTGCAGGGACTAGCCTGGGCGCCGGACGGCAAGCAGATTTGGTTCACCGGGAGCGTCAACGAGGGCAACGGCCGTCGCTCGATGCGGTGACCCTCAGCGGGCGCACTGCGGATTGTCGCCCGCGTCCCGGCCACGCTGCAGCTCGAAGACATCTGGCAGGACGGCAAGGTACTTCTCTCCCGGCAAAGCTGGCGGCGGGAGTTGAGCGGACTGATCGCCGGCATGACGAAAGAGCAGGATTTCTCCTGGCTGGACTATTCGTTTCCAGCCGAGTTATCCGCCGATGGCAAGCGGCTGCTCTTCGACGAGGAAGGCGTGGGCGGGGGCGCCAATTACTCCGTTTACCTGCGTAAGACCGCCGAAGATTCCGCCGTGCGGTTGGGGGACGGCGAGTCGGTCACCTTATCGCCCGACGGCAAGTGGGTCCTGGCGCTCACCATGTCGTCGCCGGCGCAGCTCATCCTGCTGCCCAGCGGCGCGGGCGATGCGCAGCAGATCACCCACGACAGCCTCTACCATAGTTGGGCGCGCTGGCTCCCCGACAGCCAGGGTATCGTCTTCACCGCCAAGCAGGAAGGCCACGGCGCGCGCATCTACCTGCAAAAGTCGATCACCGGCCAGGCAACGCCGGTTTCTCCCGAGGGCATTGATCCCCTGGTGATCGCCCTTGCTCCCGATGGAAGCCAGGTCGCTGGTGTGGGACCCGATGGCTTGGCATATCTCTACTCGCTCGACCGGCGGCCCGCCGAACTCGTTCCCGGCTTTAGCCCGGCGAGCAGCCCATCGAGTGGTCCGCAGACGGTAAGTCCCTTTACGTATACCGCCCTGGCGAGTTCCCTGCCAAGGTCTCTGAGCTCGACCTGACCACCGGCAAGCGCACCCTCTGGCGAAGCCTTGCGCCCGCCGACCCCGCCGGAGTCAGCCAGATTGGGCCTATCGTGATGACCCCCGATGGCGCCTCCTATATCTACGGCTACCACCGCACGCTTTCCGATCTCTACCTGGTGGAAGGATTGAAGTAGGGCCGAGCACTGATCACCAGATCAAGTGTTGCAGCAGATGGCCGATCGCTTGGATGCGTTCGTCTGAAGACTTGAAGAAAGGAGTTCTGAGGGAATCCAATCAAACCTTGTGCGCAAAGGATCTTTGCCGGCTGTCGAACGTGCACTGGAACTTGCCACAGAGAAGACCCTGCGGCTGGACCGGCGCTGGAAGGCCAGCGATGGCGCTCCCGTCTTCACCGTTCGCCGGCCGCTACACGGCCCGCAACTGGACCCAGTGGACGCAGGGATTTCAATACGGCAATGCCCTGCTCTGCTTCGAGCTGACCGGCGATCAGGATCTGCTCACCGCGGCGCGGCGGCACGTCGTCGCCGACATGGCGGAACATCTGACCCACGTCGGCGTCCACGATCACGGCTTCAACAACATCTCCACCTATGGCAATCTGCGCCGTCTGATGCTCGAGGGCCGCATTCCCACCAACGAATGGGAGCTCAACTTTTATGAGCTGGCGTTGAAGGTGAGTGGAGCGGTGCAGGCCGCGCGCTGGACCAGCCTCAAGGATGGCCTGGGCTACATCTACTCCTTTAATGGCAGCCACTCACTCTTTATCGACACCATTCGCACCCTGCGCATCTGCTGTGTCGCGCACACTGCTGGGGCACGCGCTGCAGGGGGAACAGGACGCGCGCATCAGCCTGCTCGACCGGGTGCTGACCCACGCAAAGACCTCGGCCCGGTACAACCTCTACTACGGCGAGGGACGCGATCAGTACGATGTGCCGGAGCTGTGCGGCCGAACCGTGCATGAAGCAGTCTTCAATCCGGCCAGCGGCGTCTTCCGCTGCCCTTCGTACGCAGCAGGGATATTCACCCTTCACTACCTGGACGCGAGGTCTCGCCTGGGGAATGCTCGGTTTTGCCGAGCTGATGGAGTTTATTCAATTCTGTCCCGGACGATTTGCCAGCGAAGCTCTCCCGCGCAAGCACGAGACATTGGCGTGGATGGAGCGAGCCGCTCGCGCCGGCTGCGACTTCTATATTCACCAGGCGAGCGCACTCGACGGCATCTGCTACTGGGATACCGGAGCGCCGCAGTTGCACCGGCTTGGCGATTGGCAGGCCAAAGCCGGCCGACCCTTACAACGACTAGGAACCTGTCGATGCCTCCGCCAGCGCCATCGCCGCTCAGGGATTGATTCGCCTGGGCCATTTGCTTGGCGCAGCCGGTGAAGCCTACACGCAGGCCGGGCTGACGTCGCGGCGCGATTGCTTCAGGAGCCCTATCTCTCGACTGCAGGCAGATCACGAAGGTCTCTTGTTGCATAGCATCTACCATCGCCCGAACGGATGGGACTATATTCCCCCGGGAGCGAAGGTTCCCTGCGGCGAGTCCAGCATGTGGGGCGACTACCATCTGCTGGAGCTATGCCTGCTGATCACGAGAATGGCCAATTCCGGCTATTACACATTTTTTCGGAGCAAGGATGGATGCAGGATAACGACAAAGTAGCGCTGGTTACCGGCGGGACCCGCGGCATTGGCCTGGGGATAGCGCTCAAGCTGGCGGAAGCCGGCTTCACGCTGGCGATCTCCGGCAGGCGCGCAGCGGAGGAAGTCCAACCGGTGCTGGAGCAGTTCCGGAAACGGAGCAACCGCTCCATCTATGTCCAGGCGGATGTTGCGGCGGCCGTGACCGGCAGCATCTCGTGCGAGACCGTGGAGGCCAGCTGGGCAGGCTGGATGTTCTGGTCAACAACGCGGGCATCGCGCCGCGCATCCGCGCCGATCTGCTCCAGGCCAGCGAAGAGAGCTTCGACGAACTGATCTCGACCAATCTGCGCGGGCCTTATTTTCTGACCCAGGCGTCGCCGCCTGGATGATCCGGCAACGGCGAAAAATCCCTCGGCGCAGCGTTCGATCATCAATGTCAGTTCTGTCTCGGCCACGGTCGCCAGCGTCAACCGGGGCGACTACTGCATCTCCAAGGCCGGCATCGCCATGGCCACCAAACTATGGGCGGTACGCCTGGCGGAGTACGGCATCGGTGTGTATGAGGTGCGTCCGGGCATTATCGAGACCGACATGACCGCGGGGTCAAAGGTAAGTACGACGCCCTGATCGAGGGCGGTATTCTGCTCGAGAAGCGATGGGGAACCCCTGAGGATATCGGTACAGCCGTCAGCATGCTGGCGCGTGGCGAACTCCCTATGCTACCGGCGCGGTTCTGGTTTTGGACGGCGGTCTTACGTTGGCGAGACTCTAGCTGCGTTTGGCACGGTAGTTCGCACCGCAAAAAGGGCTGAACTCCAGTATTTGGCACCGTAGGTAGCGTCACGAAGAGACGGGTGCCCCATCCCCCCGGATTTCCTGTAAGGCTTGTTAGGATCAACGAACTTCATGCGGCTTTCCTTGCCGAAAGCCGCACACGTGACCATGGCTGGGGCCGCGCATTAGGAAATCCGCGGGTCCTTCGCGTTTTTTGCGAAGGGTGGGATCCTGTAAAAGTGTCCGTTGAAGATCTGTGTGTATCCCACCCTTTGCAGAAAACGCAAAGGATGGGGCACCCGCAGATTTGTTGCACTTTCCGAGCAGATAGAGACTCCGCAGATGAAATGGATGAATCAGTCCCGGCCAGGCTCCGATGCGACCAGCATCGTGACCACCGCAGATTCCGTCTCGCCACGATGGGGCTTCGCAGTCTCTTCCGGAATACTGGGATGGATCCTCGACGCGTTCGACTTTTTCGTCCTCGTCTTCCTGGTGGATGTTCTTGCCAACAACTTTCACGTAGACAAAAGCGACATCGTCTGGACCATCACGATCACGCTAGCGATGCGGCCGGTAGGCGCGTTGTTGCTGGGTTCGTTGGCCGACCGTTTTGGCCGCCGCCGCCCGCTGATTGCATGCGTCCTTTATTTCTCCATCATCACGGCGCTTACTCCGTTTGCACCCAACTACGCCGTGTTTGTGTCTTGCGCGCTCTCTACGGCATTGGCATGGGCGGCTACTGGGGTATCGGCGCCTCCCTGGTCATGGAGAGCTCTCCCAGACGATGGCGGGGGCTTTTCTCCGGGATCATGCAGGCAGGCTATTCCCTTGGGTACCTGCTGGCGGCGGTCGCCCTGCGGACCATCGAGCCACGCTTCGGGTGGAGGTGGATGTTCCTTTGCGGTCTCGCTTTAGCAGCCGTGATCGCGGTGCTTACTCTGATGTCTCCCGAGTCCTCGTCATGGCAAAAGAATCGGCTAGCCAGCTTTGGCGAGGTTTTTCGCATCCTCTGGCAGCACAAGAAGGACTTCGTCTATCTGGTCCTGCTGATGACGGCCATGACTTGCCTGTCGCACGGCACCCAGGACCTCTATCCGGATTTTCTGAAGACGGTGCATCGTTATTCCAATGACGTCATCTCGAACCTCGCCATCCTGTACAACATCGGCGCCATCGCAGGCGCGCTGGTGATCGGCATTTCTCTGACCGGCTTGGCCGGCGCTACTCCCTCATGCTGGCTTTGGTCATCTCTTCGCTCTCCATCCCGCTTATGGGCCTTTGGCTCGACGATGATCATGCTCGCCGTTGGATCGTTCATGATGCAGTTCGGTGTTCAGGGAGCCTTTGGCGTGATTCCGGCGCACCTGAATGAGCTTTCCCCAGCCAGTGTGCGCAGCTTGTTTCCCGGCGTTGTCTACCAGCTTGGCGTATTGTTGGCGCGCCGTCGGTGGTGGTGGAGTTCGCCCTGCGCCGCATTTCGGCTATCAATGGGCGCTTACGCTCTTCGAGATGTGTGTGATTTTTGCTTGTTCCTGATCTTCGGATTCGGCCCGGAGCGGAGGGGCCATGACTTTCATGCAGCGATCAGGATGCCAAAGGGGTTGGACGAAGCTTCGGCTACGTGGACTCTTCCACCTCTGTCAGGCTGGTACAGAAGGATCCCGATCGTCATGCGCGGATGTACGTTGATCTCGGTGGGTCTCGCAGGAGGCATCGCGGGCGCACCTTCCACTCCGTGATGCATGGAAATCGGCGACGCTTCGAGGCACGTCTGCGACTCCGAGGCCGGAGACCCGAATTCAAAGATGTTCGCTCACTTCGAGCCAGTGTGAGTCGAGGACGCGCCGTAACGAGAGCTATTGACCCTACCGAAGATAGAGCGATGCTGACCGAAGAGCAGCGCGAGCGGGTGTGTGTGGTGCTGGTGCGGGCGCGAAACCCCAACAACATCGGCGCCGTCGCGCGGGCCATGCATGGATTTGGCTTTGCCGATTTGCGGCTGGTGAATGATTACTCCGTTGCCCTCGACAAAGCGCGGTCCGCCGTCGATGCGTCCGCCATCCTGGCCGGAGCGCAAGAGTTCGCCAATGTTCGAAGATGCAGTGGCCGGACTGCAAACTCGTGGTGGGCACGACCGCGGTGGGGGAACGAAAACAGGAGCATCCGCTTTACACGCTGGCCGAGGGCGGCGGCCTGTTGCGCTGCCGCATCGGCGGCGGACGGCGCGGTGGCCTTGCTCTTCGGATCGGAGAAGACCGGCCTGAGCAACGACGCCATGAGCCACTGCCATTGGCTCATGACCATCCCCATGCATCAGAGTCCGGATCTGCGGCATGCGTCGATGAATCTGGGGCAGGCTGCAGCCGTGTGTCTCTACGAGCTGATACGGCAGAGCGGACGCGCCGCCGCTGAACAAACCGCAGCCATGGCGCAGACGCAGAAGATCTGGAACGCCTGACAAAGCTGCTGGCGGAGGTGCTGGCGGGCATCGGATACGCCCGGCGCCGGCCCGCCAGCGCGGACCGCACCGAGGTACGGCGCATGGTGCGGCGCATGAGTCTGAATCAGTCCGACGCCCGGCGATGGATCGGCATCCTGCGTCAACTACTTGTGGAAGCTGGGAAGCCTGCGTCTAGCGAGTGATGATCACTTCGTAGAGGTTGTCTTTGGCCAGGAAAAACTTCGTGTTGGCGTAGGTCTCGAAGAGTTTTTCGATGGTTCGATTGGTATAGACGCGTTGCACCGCATAGCCAGTGGTTTCCTGGGTCTCGATGCTGTCGCTGTCGGTCACGTGGTAGCGGCAGAAGCTGGTATCCGGGCCCTGTGTTGCGGGTATGGAAGAAGGCGAGCACGCGGCCGCCGGGACGCAAGCAGGAGCGAAGGCGTTGGATCATGGGCCCAACCAGCTCCTGCGGGTATGTAGTCGAGCGTGGTCCAGAGCAGAATCGACGTCGAATTCCCTGCCGGCAAAATCGAGGTTGGCGTCGAGAAAGCCTTCGACATCGAAATGCGTCACGCCGTTCTCATCCGGGCGCACTGAGTCCAGTTGCCGCGCAGCGCTTCGTTCACCACATCCGCCATGTAGACTCCGTGGCCCAGCGTGGTGAGGAAATTGATGTTGGTAGGGGAGGTGGGGCCAATATCCAGGATGCGCAATCCCTGCTCAGACTTGAGAAACTTGAGCAGATCCTTCCAGGCGCTGGAGTGTCTCGGCATCCGCGGCCCGGTTAGAACCGTGGGACTCGCGCGGAGCCTGAGAGTCGTGTTGTGTCCTGCCAAATAGGTTGCGCATCACGTCATCAGTTTTCGAACGCAGACCAGTGCCGCCTGCGGGAAATAAATTCATCATCGTCAGCCCTCCAGCGTTGCGCTTAGTGTTTGGCTGGAGAGGTTGCCACCGGAATCCCGGCGCCCTTGGCCGCGGAATGCAGCGCACGCCCGCGGTATTTTCGCCCTGTATCGGTTCTACCTTGCCGCGAAAGACAGCGTTCTCCTCAATCGATAGGCGTGCGGCGGAAATGTCCCCGACCAGATCGCAGCCATCACGCAATTCCACCCTGTCCTGTAGCGGTGACATTGCCGCTCAACTGGCCCAGCAGGATCACGTCTTTTGCCGATACATTTGCCGCGACGTGGGCATTGGGGCCGATCGTGAGGCGACTTTCGACCAGGGTAATTGTGCCCTCGACGTGGCCATCGACCATCAGGTCTTCGCTCCCCTTTACCTCGCCGCGGATCTGGACCGACTTGCCGATCACGGCGACGGGGGTATCTCCTGCGTCCATCTGGTGCCTCCCTGCGGTTGCAGAAGCTTCTCTGCCCGAACTATACGCAAGGAGCGAAGGCAACCGCAACCCGCAAAACGGGTTAGGCCGGAGCACGGCTCACAGATGTAAACTGGAAGGTATTGCCTTGCATCTTACTAAGGTAACGTTCGGCCGCCGACATTGGGAAGTTCCGGAGATGGAAGGAGCGTATGCGATTCCTGCGTCACTGCAGTCATTTCCGTGTCCCTGCAGGTCGTGGGCGCTGGGCGCAGCCCTGCTGCTGGCCGCTGGGGCAGCGAGCGGCCAAGCCGTGTCCCAAAGCGCGAACCCGGCGATTGACCCGCAAAAAATCGTGCGCGACGCCAGCTGGAACGAGCTTCATGCCAAAAGCCCGGGACGTTCCTTTAGCTTTCGGCAGCGCAAGGTGGACCCCAAGGGCAGCACGGTGAAGGAGATCTTCGAAACCAAAGATGGGGACGTGGCCCGGCTGATCGAGAAAGACGGCAAGCCGCTGCCGCCGGAGGAGGAGCAGGCCGAGATCGATCGCCTGAACAATCTGCTGGCCCATCCTGAGCTGCAGGAACATCGCCACAAGAAGGAGCAGGAGGACGGCGCCCGGGGCGACGAGATGGTGAGAATGCTGCCCGACGCGTTTCTCTTCACCTCGGACGGGATGGTGGATGGCCCCAACGGGCCCTGCTACCGGCTGAAATTCCGGCCCAATCCCGCTTTTACGCCGCCCGACCGGGAAGGTGAGGTTTACCACGGCATGGTGGGCGAGTTATGGGTGGACCAGGCGCAACTGCGGCTGGTTAAAATCGATGCTCACCTTGTCTCCGATGTGAACTTCGGATGGGGCGTGTTGGGCAGACTCTACAAGGGTGGCAGCATCCTGGTGGAAAACGCCGACGTTGGGCTGCATCACTGGGAAACCATCCACATGAAACTGCAGCTTCAAGGCAAACTGCTGATGATGAAGAGCGTGGACTACTCGACCACGGAGGATTTCAGCAACTTTCAGATGCAGCCGCAGGAGCTGAGCTACCAGGAGGCGATCCGCCTGCTGCAGAACGGACCCGCAGCCCAGGTGGCGCTCCAGGTAGCGCAAATGCTTTAGGCCAGGTCGTTTCCGCCGTCGCTGGATGAATCATCGTAGGATGAGTCGTCACTGTCCGAGTCGTCTCATAGGACGAGTCGTCGTACGACGCGTCATCCAGACTCGAATCATCCTGATCATCCCGTCTCCAGTCATCCCTGAGGTCGTCGCTTGCCTGCTGCAGGCTGGCGGCATCGTTTCCGCTATCGCCCAAGCCACTATTGTCGAGGTGCTCACGTGGCCCTCGGCGCCAGCCTGCCGGCCAGCATCGTCGTAATAATTGTTGATGATGGTCTCTTCGGGCTGCACCGCCGCCAAAGTATCCGCCGCCCCCGAAACCGCGCGGGATGACCAAAGCCGTGCATCAACGATTCAACGCCCTGAAAGGCCAGAGCCCCGGCCGCGACTCCGGCCGCAGTGGTCGCGGCGGTGCGCAAGAAGCTCGAGCTTCCACCGGGTTGCGGCGGCGCCCCGTACGCGGGGCGCCTGCGTCCAGGCGGCTGGGCATAGGCCGGCTGCGCCGTAGCCCGGCGGCGGAGGGGGCGGGGGCTGGGGAGGGGGCGGAGCAGGATCACGGTGACCCAGCAGGCTGCCGAGAAAGCTGGTGGCGTGGGCGGGCTGCGGCGAGTGCTTGCGTTTGCTGGCCGCAACTGGTCGATCTGCGACTTGGCTTGCTCCAGCGCATACTTCTGGACCAGCACAGTTTGCGACAGGATATAGAGCGCATTAGGGTTGCGAGCCAATCTCTGGTTCAGCAGCTGCTCGGCTTCGGGATCTTTCTCGGGGAGTTGGGTTTGCTCGACGCGACCGATAAGGTCGTTCAACATCGATTCTTCCTGGGGTGTCATCTCTTCTCCAATTGGCGCGTGTAGATCGCAGCCTGCAAAGTCCAATCATGGACGCACAAGCCGGTTAGGGTGCACGCCCGGCAAGCCGCATCCTGGATGCCGGACAGTCATGAGACCAACGCCATGGCCTTGATCTCTTCTTTGCGGACGGTGAGCCGTTCGACCAGATCGGTGCGTACTTCAAAGCCGCGGCCCGGGGTGGTGGGCACGCGGATCTCGCCGGCGGCAGAGACCGTCACCTCGGGCTCGATGATGTCTTCCGCCCAGTAGCGGCTGGAGGCGGAGACATCTCCGGGCAGGGAGAAGTTTTCCAGGGTCGACATGGCGATGTTGTGGGAGCGGCCAATGCCGCTTTCCAACATGCCTCCACACCAGACCGGAATACCGCGCTCCTGGGCCGCATTGTGGATGGCGATGGCCTCGCTGAAGCCGCCCACCCGTCCCAGCTTGATATTGATGATGCGGCAAGACTCCATCTCGATCGCGGCCAGGGCGTCGCGGCGGTTGCGGATGGATTCATCGAGGCAGATGGCGGTATCCAGGCGCTGCTGCAGCATGGCGTGAAAGTAGAAGTCGTCCGCCCACAGCGGCTGCTCGATCATGAGCAGATTGAATTGGTCGAAGCTGGTGAGGTGCTCGGCATCCCGCAGCCGGTAGGCGGAGTTGGCATCGCAGCTCAGCACAATCTCAGGCCAGCGATGGCGAACCGCTTCGAACATCTGGATATCCCAGCCCGGCTTGCACTTCAGCTTGATTCGCTGGTAGCCCTCGGAAAGCGCCAACCCCACCTTCTCCATCAGCTTCTCGAGCGAAGGCTGGATGCCGATGGAAACTCCGCAGGCAATCGTTTCCCGGGTGCCGCCCAAAAGCTCGTACAAGGGCACCCGGCGCATCTGCGCTTCCAGGTCCCACAGGGCATTCTCCAGTGCGGCCTTGGCCATGCGGTGGCCGCGAACCGGGCGGAAGATCTCCGGACATTTGCCGCCGCTCTGGTCTTCGGCAGCCGCGAGCAGGGGCACGAGCTCCTGCAGAATGGTGATCCAGGCCGTATCCGTCGACTCTTCGCTGAAGTAGGGATGCTCTCCAGCGGTACATTCGCCCCAGCCGGAGAGGCCCTCGGCGCGGACCTCCGCCAGCAGCACGCGGCGTTCCCTGGTTTCGCCAAAGCTGGTGGTGAAGGGGTGAATCAAGGACATGCTGAGCTCACGCAGGACAATCGATTCAATCTTCATGAAAACCTGCCCGACTCCGGTTGGAGTGAGTGTGAGGAGCCCGTCGGCTCCAGGATTTCCTGTCAAGGCCTAATGGCTTTGTCGACCCGTCGGGACACGTCAACAAATCCCCGCGGTGCCTCGTGGTGCTTCCTGCTGCAGAAAGCCGCACACGTGATCCGTCTATTGCTGCGCAGATCAGGCTCCTGCCATCGCCCGAGTTGAAAGATCCCATTGCCCTCTGCATCGATCCTGAAACCGACCACCGCCAGCTTGCGCGCGAAAGCCTGCTGAAAATGCTCGCGATTCCTGGTCTGGATTTCGAGAACACGTTCCTGATCCACGGGCGAATGCCTCCAATGAGCTATTTGGTGCGGTACTGAGATTTCCTGCTCCACGGAGGAAACAGCGATCGGTTGGCCGCCCAGGGCGGCACAAACCCAATCACTATCCAGCCACCATTCCGCGCAGAGACGATCGGTAGGAACCTGACCGTGCAGTCGAGAAGAGGATACACCATAAAAATTTGGAGCGTAGCGGCGGACAATCGCTCCCAGCTTGACAAGATTGAGGAAAGTGTTCTTGATTTCCAGCGGATCGAAGGTCCATTCCATGCGGGCAATCCCCCGGGCCAAGGCCTCTTCGCGCTGGAAAAGCTTCAGCCGCCGCCCGATGCCCTGGTTGCGGTATGCGGGGTTGACGGCCAGCATATGGGAATGCAGATAGGGACGGCCGCCGGAGATGCCGGGCAACGCCATGGCAAAGCCGATCAGGCAGTCGGCATCGCCGTGCGGCTCGCACCGGGCCGCGCGGTATCGAATGCGCCGATCACCTGGCCGCCGATCTTCTGGCTGACAATGAAGACGCGGCGCGGAATCACATCCCGGTCTCCATACCCCCAGACATCGATCTGGAGCTGGACACAGGCGCCGAGCTCCTCCAGTCCGGCACGGCCGGATCAGGATAGGGCTGGCGGGTTGGTTCATCGCGAAAGCGACGGGTTTTCTGCAAGTTTGGCCTGGTTCCAGAGCGACTCAAGCTGGTCGGCAGACATGGCTTCCAGGGGCTTCGGAGAGGCGGCTTCCATGGCGGCAAAACGGCGGCGAAATTTGGCATTGGTGTGGCGCAGGGCGAACTCAGGTTCCACCTGGAGACGGCGGGCCAGGTTGACCATGGTGAAGAGCAGGTCGCCGACTTCTGAAACGATGGCCTCGTGGGCGGCGGGGCCGGCGGAGTGGAGAGGAAGCATGGTCGCGGATGGCTTGGCGCAGCTCCTCGGTCTCCTCCTCCAGTTTGGCGAAGATGCCTTCGACATCCGGCCAGTCAAAGCCGCTCTTCTGCGCGCGCGCGCCCAACTTTGCGGCTTCAAGAAGCGAAGGCAGCGAGCGCGGGATGCCATCGAGCGCGGAGAGCCACTGCTGGCGACTTCTCTGCCTGCTTGATCGCGTCCCAGTTGCGGAGCACCTGCCCGGAGTCGATATCCGCGGTTTCGAGCGGGGAGTTCACCGCATTGCCGGCAGCAGCGAGGCTTCGTCTCCGAAGACGTGCGGATGACGGCGCATCAGCTTGCGATTGAGCCCGGCAATCACATCAGCAATGGTGAAGTAGCCGGGCTCGCTCGCCATCTGCGCATAAAAAAGCACCTGCAACAGGAGGTCTCCCAGCTCCTCGCAGAGGTCCTTCCAATGCCGGCGCTCGATGGCGTCGAAGACCTCATATGTTTCTTCCAGAGTATATTTCCGGATGGTGTCGAAGGTCTGCTCGCGGTCCCAGGGGCAGCCACCGGGACCGCGCAGACGGGCCATGATGCTCACTGCGTCGGCGAAAAGCGCAGCCGGATCGGGAGCCTGGTCGCGCTCGGGGCTCATGCCAACAATGTAAACGATGCGCTTGAGGATTACCTAGCCTGCATCGAGCTGTGCTGATACTGGTAAAACTGGAGCACGGTGAATGCTTCACGCGATACTCGCGATGATCTTCTTGTATCCTATTCGGATTATTCGGTTTGCTGCTGGGGAGTTTCCTCAATGTCTGCATCCTGCGCCTGCCCGCCGGCGAATCGGTGGTGTAGCCACGGTCGCATTGCCGCCAGTGCAACCAGCCAATCGCCAACCGGGATAATATTCCGCTGCTGAGCTGGCTTCTGCTGGGCGCCGCCTGCCGGGCCTGCGGAGAACGCATTGCATGGCGCTATCCACTTATTGAACTAGCAACTTGCGCGCTCTTCGTGATGTGTTGTCTGCGTTTTTCCCCGGGCTGGCAGGCTGGGTCTGGGCGCTGCTCTGCTTCCTGCTGCTGGGTCTGGCGGTGATGGATGCCGAGACGATGCTGCTGCCAGACCTGTTTACCCTGCCGGGGCTGCTGGCAGGAGTCGTGTTTGCCGGTCTGCGCCCCGGTCTGCAGGGGATGGGCGTGGGCGACTGGGATACGGGCGGCGGGGCTGTCTCTCCTGGCTGCGGCAGTGGCTGCCGCGCTCTTGCTGTTGTTCGCCGGAGCCTATTGGCTGGCGCGGAGCAGGATGGGCATGGGCATGGGCGACGTGAAGCTGCTGGCCATGCTGGCTGCCTGGCTAGGCCCGCGGCAAACCGCCCTGGTCCTGTTTCTTGCTATATTAGCGGGCGCGCTCTATGGGCTGCGCAATGATCCTGTCTGCATCGCAGGGACATTGGCGGGGAAGATGAAGTACCGGCGGGCCAGTTGGCGATTCCGTTTGGCACGATGCTGGCTTGGCCGGGCTGTACAGTATTTTTCTAGGCGAGCGGACGCTGGGCTGGTATATGCAGTTTTTTCGTTAAGCCGCTGCTCTCATCTTGACGGGAACTGGCTTCGGAGCCACCTGGGCAATCACGGACTGCAATTGGGCCACGTGGTGCAATCCATGCACCGCGTGAAAGCGCCGCCACTGATCTACGCGAAGCGGTCCGAGCCAGGGATGCGCGGCCACCCGCTCTATGCCGAATTTGCGGCGGCAACTGTCGAGCAAGGCGTCCATTGCGTCCATTTCCTGGCGCAACAGGTCTACCAGTTGCTGGCCATCCATGGCCGTAAAACGCCCTTGACGGGCATCGTCTCATCGAGCGCCGGCACTCCCTGGGGAAGATACTCCGAAGCTCAGGATCATCAACTGCAGCGACCACTGGAGGTAAGTTCGCGTTCTGTTTGCGGGAAACATGCCCTTTTCCAGACGGGTCTCAAGATTGTTGGCGGTCAAGCGGTAGCCGAGGACCAGGTGCTCGACCACCTGCTGCACGCTCCACTTGTAAGCCAAGCCGCCAGGATACAGCTGTGAGGTTTCCGCGTCCAGGCCGCGCACTTCGTTCGCGATTTGGCAGGCAACCCGTTCCAGAACGGCATGCATAGCGTAACACCTCTCGGAACCGCGGGCGGAAAACGTAACCTCAACGGATCTTTGTCCGGAAGTGTAAAACACTGAAGATAGGAGAGAAAACCTAAATCGCGCAATAACATTCTTGAGACGGAAGTGTGAAATTCGGTTCCGAAATGGGAAAACGAACTGCTTACTGCGGGTCGACCTGGCGGAAGATTATTTGCCTGCACCGAGCGCCTTAAGCGCCTTGAGCGCCCGTTTAGCCTTGGGCCCGTTGGGCAAAATATCAAGATAAAGCTGGTAATTGCGTGCTGCTTCGGCGTTTTGCTTGAGCATGCGCTGGGCCTCGGCGGCGCCGAAAATGGCGTCGACATCCGCCGGATCGGATGCCATGGCTTCCTTGTAACGGAGAAGGGCTCCCTGGTAATCGCCCGTTTGCAGGTAGTAGCCGCCGACCGAAGTATCCTTCTTGGCAAGAACCGGGTCAGTAACCTTCGGGCTCCCCCCGGGCTCGTCGTCCATGCCGTGCGCGGACTGGCTCGAGCTGACGCCGGGAGGAAGATCGTTGTTGGGCGCCGTTTTCGGGTCGTTCCCGCTGTCGCTGTCCGACGAATCTCCCGCAGCCTTGGCGGCATCGCGGGAAACGGATTCGGGGAAGGGGTTGTCGTCCGCAGCAGGGTGCTTCGTGGTGTCTGGGCCGGGAGATTCAGGCTTTCCGGTTGAAGAGGAGTCCCCGCTGGCCGATCCATTGCCGGCTGCCTTGGCGGCGTCGCGGGAAACGGCCTCGGGAAAGGGATTCTCGTTGCTCGCGGCCGGCTCCTGGGGCGTCGCTTTGTCCGGCGGCGGCTCGGAAGGAGAGGAAGAGCCGGAGGATCCATCTTTGGATGACGGAGCCGCGCCGGATTGCGGCTTGGCGGCCGGCTTCTTCTGCGGCCGGGGCGCGGGTGCGTCCGGGATCGGCTGACCGTTATCGCTCTGGGCTGGCCGGTCCTGTTGTTGCGCACCTGCGGAGGCAGTCCCTCCGAGCATAAGCAGGGCGGTGACAAGAGCGACGATAATAGGTGCGTTACGCATCGTTGCTTTATTCAAGTTTAGACCTACGGCCACGACCTTTCCAGCACCCGGCTCGACGGAGTCAATTTGGTTTTATACCCGGGCCACGTAGCCATTTCACCTGGACGAGAGGAAACAGATGGAACAGCGTGTAAGCCTAATCACACTTGGTGTGGCGGATCTAGAGTGCAGCAGGAAATTCTACGAGCGGCTCGGCTGGCGACGCTCTATGGCCAGCGCGGAAGGCGTCGTATTCTTTCAGGCAGGAGGGATGGCGCTAGCCCTGTTCCCACGAGATGAGCTTGCAAAGGACGCGAATGTTGCTCCCGACGGTTACGGCTTCAGGGGAATGTCGCTCGCATACAATACCCACGATCGTGAAGAAGTCGATTCAGTGCTCGCAGAAGCGGAAGCTGCAGGCGCGAAAGTCCTAAAGCATGCTCAGAACGCCTTCTGGGGTGGTTATTCGGGGTATTTCTCTGACCCGGACGGCTTTCTGTGGGAGGTTGCCTGGAATCCATCCTTCCAGATAGCGGAGGATGGAAGTGTGGTAATTCCTGACTAAGCGGCGGAATTGTTATACTCGGCCTCTCGGGGAGACCCGCACCGATTATGGGTTTGATGATTCGCTCTTCTTCAATACATGCCGCCGGGTGTTACACAACCTCGCGGATCGCCAAGGGCGTTCAGGTGGTGGAGTACACCGGACCACGCATCACTAAACAAGAGGCCGACGCCCGTTTTCGGAATTCGCCGACCACCTATCTGTTCGGCATCGGTGATGGGTCGACGGTGATCGACGGCCATGGCACGGCCATGTACATCAACCATTCCTGCGACCCTAATTGCGAGACGCAAGAGCTTGATGGCCGGGTGTGGGTCATGTCGCTGCGCGCGATCGCTCCCGGCGAGGAGCTGACCTACGATTACAACCTATATGACGGCGACGACGACGATGCCCGCTGCTACTGCGGAGCCAGGAATTGCCGCCAGACGATGTACTCGCCAGAAGAGATCGCTCGGCAGAAGAAAGCCCTCCAGCAAAAGGCACGCAGGGCGGCAGGGGCCAAGCGCGGCAAAGCTGCCTCGGTAACTCAGGTTAAGAAGCCGGCCGGGAAGGGCGGCAAGGCCGCTCGCCGCTCTAACGCGGAGAAAAAAGCGACGCGACGAGGATAGACCCGCCAATACAGATCAAATCCTCCACCAGCGCGACGGGCAGGTCAGGCAACCCGAACTTCGCCGTCGTGCGCGTCCGCGCAAAGAAACCAAGATAGGTTCCCGCCACCGCACCGATCGCACCCAGGAGCGCTCCTCCAATCAAAGAGAAGGGCGCGGCAGTAGCCAACACCAAGCCACACAGTCCGCCCATCACGACCCTGGCCCCGAAGCCCGGTGGCTTCAGCCGGCTCGGCGTTTTGGGCAATTTGTCGGAGACCAGTTCGCCCACAGCGCCGAGCGAGAACAGCACGACCGCAACTTTACTTCCAAGGTAAGAGACCCACCCCGTTCCCAGCGGCAGACGGTGGAGCGACGCAAACCAGCACACCACCGCAATCGGCGACATCGCCCTAAGACCGGTCAGCATACCTATCGCGAAGATCGCGCACACAACCTCGAAGGTGGACATCAGCTTTCTCCAATCCAACGGTGCAGGGGAAGAATATAGCAGATGCCTCACCTGCTCCGACTCGCCCGCCTGCTGAGGTTTGCTATTCCTGCTGCCGGATGCTCACTCCTGAAGTGGTGTGAGCCGACAAGCGCCTATATGTGCATATTGCGTCTATAATTATGCATTATGCATAAGGAAGGCATCCTCGACGCCCTATTCCCCACAGTGCGAAGCGGTGTGCTTTCCGCCACGCTGCTCCAGCCAGACCACTGGTGGTTCATGACGGAATTGGCCCGCCATCTTGAAACGGCGCCTTCGAGCCTTCAGCGCGAGCTCGATTCGCTGGTTTCGGCGGGCCTGCTTTTGCGCCGCCAGGACGGGCGCCGCGCCTATTTCAAGGCGAATGCCGATTCCCCGCTCTTCCAAGATCTACGCGGGATAATGGAAAAAACAGCGGGACTTCTGCCCGCGCTCAAAGCTGCTCTCAAGGATTTCGACGACCGGATTGAACTGGCCTTGGTGTATGGTTCCATCGCGCGCGGCGAAGGACACTCCGCCAGCGATGTGGACTTGATGATCGTGGGCACACTGAAGCATATCGACTTGCTCCCGGTCTTGCGGAAGCTTGAGGCCCGCTTCCGTCGCGAGGTCAACGTTACTTTGTTTTCTCCGCAAGAATTCCGCCGCAAGTTGGCCGCCGAGGATCACTTTCTCCACTCTGTTTTGATGGGCAAGACCATATCGCTCAAGGGAACGCCGGATGAGTTGGGAAAAGTTACTGCAAGACAGTAAGGTTTACCGGCACCAGACCAGCCGTCAGGAGCTGACGGAGATCCGCCGCCTGGTGGCGCGTGATCTTGCCGATGCGGCTATTCCCGCACTGTCCGACGATCGCCGCTTTGCCACCGCTTACAACGCGGCACTTCAGTCGGCCAAAATGGCTATTGCTTGCGCCGGATACCGCGTGGCCAGTGTTCCGGGCCATCAAAGGCTAACCTTCGAGGGAGCCAAGCTGGCACTCGGCAAGCCCGCCGAGGAGCTTGCCGACTACTTTGACGCCTGCCGCCGAAAACGGAATGAGATCGATTACACCGGAGCAAGCGTCGCCACAGCCACCGAAGCGGACGAACTCCTGTTGCACGCTAACTCATTTCTAAATCTGGTTGAAGGTTGGATCGACTCAACCCACCCGGCATTCCAACGTCAACCGTAAGCAGAATAAGAACAGTTCGCCCACCGATCTGATGTTGGTTCCGAGAAAAGGGTCGGGGCCGTTGGCGGTCGCGGACTAAGACTACAATCAGGATTCAGAGACCGTGCAAATGGCGCGGAAAGGCTCAGCCGGGACACCCCGGCCTCAGCCGCTCGCAATCTTGTTGCTCCTATGGCTTACCAGGTTCTCGCCCGCAAATACCGTCCCCAACGCTTCTCCGATGTCGCCGGCCAGGAGCACGTCACTCGTACCCTGATCCACGCTCTCGAACAAGAACGGGTGGCCCATGGATATATCTTCAGTGGGCACCGCGGCATAGGCAAAACAACCATCGCCAGGATCCTGGCCATGGCGCTGAATTGCCGCAACAAGATCGGCAGCCCCGAGCGGCCCAAGCCCGAACCGTGCGGGGTTTGCGACTCCTGCCGGGAGATTCGCACCGGCAACTCCCTCGATGTGGTCGAGATCGATGCGGCCACCAACCGTGGGATCGACGAGATCCGCGAGTTGCGCGATGCAGCTCGCTATGCGCCGGCTCGTGATCGCTACAAGATTTATCTGCTCGACGAGGCTCATCAGATCACGGATGCGGCCTTCAACGCGCTGTTGAAGACCCTGGAGGAACCGCCGGAACACGTCGTCTTCATGATGGCGACGACGCAACCGGAGGATATTCCCCAGACCATTCGCTCGCGCTGCCAGCACTTCAGTTTCCACGCCGTGAAGTTCGATGAGATTGTGGCGGAACTGGCCCGGATCGCCAGCCAGGAAGGCATCCTGGCCGACGCGCAGACGTTAGCCCTGCTTGCCGAGGCGGGCGACGGCTCCATGCGCGATGCGCTCTCCATCATGGACCAGGCCATCGCCAGCGCGCCGATGGTAGAGGGCAAGGCAAAGCTTGACGGAAACGAGATTCGGGAGCTGATGGGGACGGTGCCGGATGCCGTTTTCGAGCGGATTCTGGAAGCCGTCAGCGAGGGTCAGAGCGCGGCGGTGATGGAGGAGCTCAACCGCCTCCTGAATGCCGGGAACAGCCCGTCGCAAATGGCGCGGCAGTTGGTGCGCTACCTGCGCAATTGCCTGATGGCCAAGCTGGGCGGCGAGCAGACGGAGCTGCTGCAGATCTCGGGCGATGAGCGCGCCCGCGCGATGCGGTCCGCCACTCTCTTCAGCGAAGAGGATCTCACGCGCTTTCTGCAGGTGATGCTGCGCACTTTCGATGAGCTGAATTACCGGCAAGAGCAGCGCTTGCACCTGGAGCTAGGGCTGATGAAGCTGGTCCACCTGCAGCGCCTGCTGCCGCTGGAGCAGATTCTGAGCAGCCTGCCGGGAGCCGCGCGTACTTCTCCGGGTGCCGGCGCCGGCAGTGGCGCTATCAGGAGTAGCCAGAGGCCCGCATCCACAGTGCAGGCGCCGCGGCCGCTTCCGGTCGAGCCCGCAAAGCCTCAGCCGCCTTCGCCGTTCGAGTCTGACCGCCAGCGCAAGCTAGGCGGCAACGACCCGGGAAGTGCGGTTGCGGAAAGGACGCCGGTTGTTTCCGCTGCGCTTGCCGAAGAGCCGCCGGTCGCCGTCGAGCCGGCCACCATACCGGCCGCGCCAGAGCCATCGCCCGCCGGAACTGGCGAGATGAACTTAGATCGTTTGCGCGATGTCGTGACGTCGGCGCTCGATGAGCAGGGACACAACACGGCTGCATCGTTACTTGGAGCCGGACGCTGGAGGATGGACGAAGACGGTGCGATTCAGGTTGAGGTAGGCGTAAAGAAAACCATGCTGGCCCTGACCATGAACGGAGAAGCGTGGAAGATTGTGCGCGAGGCCCTGCGTGGGGCGGGCGCCTCGCAAAAGATGACGGTGGTGCCGGGCGAAGGGACAGAGCCGGCGCGCGGGGGCACGAAAGCCTGGTCGAGCGATAGCATTGAAGCAGTCGCGCTAGGCAACCCGCTGGTGCGGCAGGCGCAAGAGCTCTTCCATGCGGAAGTGCGTAGCGTGCTCGATTTGAGAGAAGGCCCAAAAGATAATTCCCGGGGCAAAGGGTGAATCTTAGAATGCGGAGTCGTTTGTGAATCCTTTAAAAATGCAGGAAATGCTGGAACAGGCGCGCCACATGCAGGACCAGATGCAGGAAAAGCTGAACCAGACGGTGGTCGAAGCCTCCTCTGGCGGAGGCGCCGTGACCGTGAAAATGAACGGGCAGAAGCAAGTGTTGCAGCTGAAGATAGATCCTGCGGCAGTGTTGAGCCTAAGCTCCAGCCCGGCCGACGTTGAGATGCTGGAAGACCTGGTGACGGCAGCGTTCAATGAAGCGGGCCGGCGTGCCGATGAGGCAATGAAATCCAATCTGACCGGGATGCTGGGCGGCCTGAACCTTCCCCCAGGACTTCTCTAGGAGTCAGCATTGTCTCAATTCGCAGAACCGATGGCGCGGTTGATCGAAGAGCTGCGCAAATTGCCGGGGATAGGGGCCAAGGGTGCGCAGCGGCTCGCCTTCCACATCCTGCGCGCGAGCACGGAGGATGCGGGGGCGCTGGCCGATGCGGTGCGCGAGTTGAAGGCCAAGCTGCTGCTGTGCTCCACCTGCAACAACATCACCGACGTGGACCCGTGTGTCTACTGTTCCAGCGCGACGCGCAGCCAGCGGCTGGTGTGCGTGGTGGAGGAGCCGGGGAACATCGCGGTCATTGAAAAGACCCGCAGTTATAACGGCGTTTATCACGTACTGCACGGTACCTTGTCGCCCTTGCACGGGGTTGGTCCCGAACACTTGAGAACCGACAGCCTGATCGCGCGGGTGGCACAGGGAGAGGTGGAGGAAGTGATCCTGGCGACCAATCCCACAGTCGAAGGGGAGGCCACGGCGGTCTACCTGGCGGACCTGCTGCGCTCACCGGCGGTACGTGTGACCAGGATCGCCACCGGGGTGCCGGCTGGGAGCGACATCGAGTACGCGGACGAAGTCACGATGACGCGCGCCATGGAGGGCCGCCGGGAGCTGAAGTTTTAGTTGTGAAGAAAGCGTTCTTGTATGAAGAAGAGAAACACGCAGGTCCATAGGTCACCCTGTCGGAACGACAAACCCTGAGGTTCTAAAACCAAGCTAAAATTTGTCGTCCCGACCGGAGGGTACCCGGATTTCCAGCTACGCAGCGCCAGCCAACGCCGCGTGTGCGGCTTTTCGTAAAGTCATTCACCGGCGTTGCCGACCCGCGGGGTATGAAATGGGCATTTCTTGTCCTCCTTAGAAAGTGCAACAAATCCCCGGGTGCCCCATCCTTCGCGCTTTTTTGCGAAGGGTGGGATACCACGAACCTCGAAACCGACCGTCGTGGATCCCATCCTTTGCAAAGAGCGCAAAGGATGGGGCACCCTGCTTTCGATTTTGCTGCTTTTCGTTCCTGGGACATTGGCAGCGCAGACGACAGCGCAGGCCGCTCTGTCTTCCGCATTACGGGCCACTCCCGCAATAGGCGTGGTGCTCGACGTAAAGAGCGGACGCCTGGTGGCGGCAGTGAAGACAGCCGAGGCGGCGAGGCAACGAAGCGCGCCGGGCTCAATCCTCAAGCCGCTGTTTCTAACTGCCGCGCTGCAGCAGCGGGAAGTGCTGCCGCAAGCCAAGGTCTTTTGCCGGCGCGACCTGCACATCCGCGAGGGAAACCGGGAGTGGAACCTTGCTTGCACGCACCCCCAGAGTAACGTCGCCTTTACCGCGAAGGAGGCGCTCGCCTATTCCTGCAACCAATACTTTGCCGAGTTGGCTGACCGCATTCCGCCACGGCAGGCCTCGGCAATCCTCGAGAGCTATGGTCTGGCGCCAACTACACCAACAAGTCAGCAGCAGAAAGAACTCCTGGTGTTGGGCGTTGCCGGTGTCGCGGTCTCCCCGGCACAGATGGCAATTGCCTATCGAAAGCTGGCGCTCAAACTCGCCGATGCCCGAGCCCCAGCCGCGCTGGATGCCGTACGGGAGGGCCTAAAGGATTCGGTGAACTACGGCATGGCGCACAATGCTGCTGTGCCGGGAATGGAGATCGCGGGCAAAACGGGGACAGCAAGCGACCTGGACCAATCCCCAGGTCAATTTTGGAGCCATGGCTGGTTTGCCGGCACGGGCTACCTCGGGCATGAAGAGTATGTGGTTGTGATCTATCTTCCGCGCGGCAACGGAGCGGACGCCGCAGGCTTGGCGCAGCACTTCTTTCTCGCCGCGAAAGCGTCTACGGCATTTCTACGATGATCCACAGATGGCTGTTCGCAATGCTGGTAGCGACGCAAATGCTGGGCGCGACGGCTGCTCCCAAGCCGGCGGGCGCGCGCCTGTTGACGGTCGAGCTCTTCTCTACCCGATCGGTGAAGGCCCTCACGCTGACGCCGCTAGGCTCCGGAAGCGCAAGGCAGGTGGAATGGGCGCACGATGGGCTCCGGCTCTCACCCGGAACCACGGTAAAGCAACTTAGCCTGAGCGGCGGCTTTCGTCTGCGGGCAAGTGGCGCCCAGGAGATTCAGGCCGCGGGAAGATGGACGATCACCTGGCAGCAGGACGGTCTGCGTGTGCTGCTGACGCTGCCCAGCGAAGACTACGTCATCGCGGCGCTCAACGGCGAGGCCGCGCCGGATGAGCCCTTGGCCTCGCTTAAGGCGATGGCGATCAGCATGCGCACCTTTGCCCTGGAAAACGCGAACCGTCACAGCGCGGAAGGTTTTGGGCTCTGCGACAGCACCCATTGCCAGGCGCTTCGCCTGGGCAGAGCGCGCCCGGAGGTGGAGCGCGCGGTGCGAGAGACCGCAGGCGAGACGCTGTGGTTCGGCGGCCGGCGGGCGCAGGTCTATTACACACAGCACTGCGGCGGCATGAGCGAGCCCGCGCGCAGCGTCTGGCCTGCGGAGCGGGCCAGCTACCTGGCGGGGCAACGTGCCGATCCCTACTGCCTGCGCCGGTCCCCAGCGGAGTGGCACGCCCGGATTGCGCTCGATCAGCTCAGCGGGATCTTTCGCGCCCAAGGGTGGCGGACTCCCTTCCCAATCGAGTCTGTCCACGTAACCAGGCGGAGCGCGGGCGACCGTGCCGTGCTGCTCGAAGTAACGGGCCGGGGTGCGATGGCCAAACTCTCGGCCAGCAGTTTTCGATTCGCCGTGGACCGGGCGCTGGGCTGGAATCAAATGCGCAGTGACTGGTACACAACGAGCGTCTCGGGGGGTTCCCTGGAGATTGCGGGGAGAGGCTACGGGCACGGCGTGGGCCTGTGCCAGGCGGGCGCCTATGAGATGGCAGCCGAAGGCCATAGCGATGCGGAGATTCTAAGTTTCTACTTCCCCGGCACCGTCACCGGCATCACGGCGGCAGATCATGGATGGCAGAAGGTCGCAGGCGCCGGATGGACACTGTTGACCACGGACCCGCGTGCCGGGTTGCTGGCCGAGGGAAATGCCGGCTGGGCCCAGGCGCGGTCGCTGTTTCCCTCCCCTGCGAGTTCCACCGGTCCCACGGTGCAGGAGCTGCCCAACACCGAGCTGTTCCGCCAGACAACCAACGAGCCGGGCTGGATGCTGGCCTCGACACAGGGCAACGCAGTGTTTTTGCAACCGGCCGCCGTGCGGCAAACCAACGGCGGCGCGAAGACACTGCTTCTGCACGAGTTTTTGCACGTGCTGGTAGAGCAGGAAGCGGGCGAACAAGCTCCGTTGTGGTTACGAGAGGGTCTGGTCGAGATACTGGCGAGCCCAGCGACAGGGACAAGGGAGCCTATGAGTCTCACGGCCAGCGAAGTGGATGCGGCATTGGCACATCCCGCGACCGCTGCGGCCTCACGCCAGGCGCACCTGGCCGCCGCGCGCATGACCGCGGTGCTTTGCTCCCACTACGGAATGCCCGCGCTGCGAGGCTTCCTGCGTAATGGCGTTCCCCAAGGAGTGGCGCAGACCCTGGGACCTGCTGCGCAGCGTTAGCATCGGTTAGTCAGGAGCTGCTGGCACCTTACCGTAGGAGGAAGCGGGCGCGGACGGTTGCGGCTATGATCACAGCATTGCTGACTCTCCATTAGCAGTCCTTCCGCTTATGCAAGACGATCCAACGCTTCCGTTGAACGACGAGCAGCCCGGACCGGCCGATGTGCCGGCGGCGTGCGAGGTGTGGGGAAGCTTCAAGCTGCTCGCGCGCGTTGGGCATGGCTCCTTTGGCGAAGTGTACCGGGCCTGGGATCCGCAGTTGGAACGCGAGGTGGCGCTGAAGCTGTTGTTGCCTGGCTCAGTGGGCGGCGACGAGGAGTATCGCGCAATGCTGCGCGAGGCCCGGGCGTTAGCCGCCGTACAGCACCCGAACATCGTGCACGTGTACGGCATAGACCGGCATGATGGACGGGTGGGCTTCTGGACCGATTTTGTGCGCGGCAAGACACTTTCGGTAATCGTGTTCTCCCAGGGACCATTTGGCCACCGCGAGGCCGCCCTTATTGGCCTGGATGTAGCGAAGGCCCTGAGTGCCGTGCACCGGGCCGGGATTCTGCACCGCGACATCAAGGCCGAGAACGTGATGCGCGAGGAGGGCGGGCGCATTCTGCTGATGGACTTCGGGTTGAGCACGCTGCCGCAGCGCCAGACAGATGTCTCCGGGACGCTGAACTATATGGCGCCGGAACTGTTCAGCGGCGGTCTGGCCACGGTGGCCACAGATATCTATGCCCTCGGCGTGCTCCTTTTCTACCTGGTTTCGGGCGAGCATCCCGTGAATCTGGGCCGCTTGACGGCGAGGGAGGCCGCAGCGGCGATCGCAAAGAGGAGGCCGCTGATGGATCTGCGGCCGGACCTATCGGAATCGTTTCTGCGCACCGTCAGCGTAGCCCTGGAGATCGATCCCGCCAAGCGGTTTGCCAGCGCGGGGCAGCTGGCCGAAGCGCTGGCGGAGTCTCTGGGAACGGCGCTGCCGGCTGAGCCGGCCAAACTCGCCGCTCCGCCGAAGGCTGACGAGGAAGACCGCACTTGGAGTAGGAATTGCGGCACTCGTGCTGCTGGTGATGGCGGGTTTTGCCATGTCGTCGGAAGGGGTCCGTCATTGGCTGCGCGCGGCGGTAGGCTCAGCGACAGCGGGAGTGCCGACCAGCAAATACGATCAGTTCCTGAAGGCTCAGGGCCTGTTGCAGCACTCCTACAAAGAAGCCAACATTGCCGCAGCCGTCAGCGGCTTTCAGGAGGTGCTTAAGGCAGATCCGAATTTCGCCTTGGCTGAGGCCGGGCTGGGCCAGGCCTACTTCCTGCAGTATCGCAATAGCGGCGACATGAAGCTGCTCGACATGGCGAAGCAGGCGACTGCAAAGGCTCTGCAAGTCGATTCGAATCTCGCTCCGCCGTACATTACCATGGCCCGCATGGCGGCCATGGAGGGGCAAACTCCGTTGGCGATGCAGCAGGTGCAGAAAGCGATCGCGCTCGATCCGCACAGCGCGGAAGCCTATGGCAGCGCTGGCCGAGGTGTATGAGACGGATGGACGGACGAATGATGCGTTGGCCGCGGCTCAGCGGGCGATCGATCTTGCTCCGGACGACTCGCGCTGGCCGGTGCGGCTGGGAGATTATGAGTTCAAGGCAGGCAATCTGAAAGAAGCGGCGGCTCAGTTTCAGCGAGGAGTGGACTTGTCCAAGGACAATCCTGTGGCGTTCTACGATCTTGGAGTGGTCGACATGCAGCTGGGCAAGCTAACCGCGGCGGAAGCCAACCTTCGCGAGTCAGCGAAGCTCGAGCCATACGTCGATACCTATGCAGCGCTGGGGTCGATCGCAGAGATCGAGGGCAAGTTCGACGATGCGGCCGCCCTATACCAGAAGGCGATCGCTCTCGACCCAGATAACTACCAGGCTTGGGGCAACCTGGGCAGCGCCTACCTGTGGGGCGGCCGACGCGAAGAGTCGATGCAGGCATACCGTAAGGGAATCGAACTGGCTCAGGCGCAACAGGCGAAGAGTCCGAACGATCCGCAACTTCTGGTTCAACTTGCCGACTATTACGCATCCATTGGGCAGGGAGAGAGAAGCTTGGTTTTCGTTCGTAAAGCGCTCGCGCTCTCTTCTGACGACCCAAACATCAACTACCGCGCGGGTGAGACCTACGAGATTCTGGGGCAGCGCGCGAAAGCGATTCCGCTGATCGCGAAGGCGCTGGCGCAGGGATACCACGCCACGGAGTTCCAGCGCAGTCCGGAGCTGGCTTCACTGCGCGCCGATCCGGCGTTCCAGGCCGCACTGAACAAAGCGAAAAGCGAAAATGCTGTAGACAGCGCGAAGAAATTAAATTAGTTTCGGGCGCATGGCGCGTACCGATATCACTCTCGAAGAAGCGGACGGCATATTTGTGCCGAGCCAGTCCCAGGTTTCAGTCGTCAAAGGCGATACGATTACCTTCTCGACCAGCGACGGTAGACAGGTGGCGCTCTTCTTCTCGTCCGGAGCGGTCGCGGTGCTCTCACCAGCCCCCGCCTGTGCCAACGATGCTCGGCTCCGGAAAGAAGGCTGAGTTTACCTTCACGTCCTCGGATGCGGGCGCCTATAGCGTTTTCTTTGAGAAGGACGCCGCAGCAGCCCCAGCGCACTTTCCGGTTAAAAGTCGAACCTGCTTCTGCTTGAGATCGATCCCGGCGGCTCGAGCTACGGCGGACCCGGCGGCACCACGCGTTCAGGATCGGGCGCACAGCTGACGTCCTGGGACTGGCGGGACCTGACCAGATATCCAAACCGTCAGCGTCACTTAGGTCTTTGACGCGAAGCCGTGCGGCCGGGTCGCCGAGGACGATGTAGTTGCGTGCATCGTCGCGGGCGATGGTCAGGACGGTGCGCGCCGCAGGGCTCAACGGCGGAGGCGCGTTCGGGTCGCTGGAGGCTGTGCGCGCCTGCAGACTCGATGAGCTGGGAGCAGAGACGGCTCCATCGGTCGCTGAGAGAGTCCGCGGCGTAACCAGCGCGCCGCCCCAACATAAGGTAGGTCAGTGGATCGCGCACCGCCTGGAGCTGGGGCGTGCCGGTGACATCCTGAAAAGCATAGGGAAAGGCCATGTCGACGTGGGCGATGACCGCCAGTGCGCCGCGGCTGAGCAGGGCCTGGGGCAGGGCCGCGATGAGCGGAGCCGGAGCGACTGGGATCTTCGAGCCGTCGGGATTGAAATAGTAGTTGTTGTAAGCAGGGCAACCGCCGCTATAGCAGGCGAAGAGAAAGGCCATGGTGCCCTGGAGTTTGGCATTGGCAGGGAACGTCTTCGGCAGAAAAGAGGTTGTTGGGGCCGGCCGGCGTGTCGCGGACCCACTCCTGGGTAAGCAGCGACCCCTGCATGCGCCGCAGCGCGGGATCGGCCACGGGTACTCGGCGCCGTGGGAGCCGGTGAAGAAGACGGCCGGCGGCCCGCCGGGCAGGTCGCCACGGAGAATGTCGATCAGTTGCTGCTTGGTGGCCTGTCTTTGGCGTGGTGTAAGTGAAGGCATCGAGAGTGAACTTGGCGGCGCCGGAACCGAGGGGCCTGTGCTCATCAAGGAAGTTGGGGCAGATGGCGTTGGAGAGCATGGCGGTGGCAACGTCACCATCGTTGCGAGTAACCCAGACCGCGGCATTCTTTCGCTGGATGGGCAGGAAGGCGGGGTCTTCGTACTGGACCACGGCCTGGGCATAGCGGCCGTAGTCCTCGATGTCGTCGAAGGCCAGGCGGCCGACAGCCCACTGCATCTTGAGCAGGTTCTGGAACTCGAAGGGGATCCGGTCGGGGTGGCCGACGATGAGCACATAGTAGGGGACGCCCGCGGTGGGATCGACCTTGGCGGTCAGCGAGACGCCGCGGTACTCCGCCCAGTCGTCGGCGGTCTGGTTGGGGCGAACGCCGCTGTCGTCCCCCTCGAAGACCTGGAAGAGGTGGTCGTCGTTCACCTGCTTGCGGCGCAGGTCGATGAGCGGCTGCAGCTGGGCCTTGATGGCAGGGTCGGCGTCAGACGCGAAGAGGATGCACCAGCCCGTCTGGGTGAGATCGTCCGGATCGCCGACGCTGGAGTCGGTGCCCAGGTGGGTGGAGTCGATGCTGCGCTGCTCAGCGCCGGGCAAATCGCCGCTGAGATGGGGCAGGCTTTCGGCAGGAAGCGCAGGGGCCGGCTTGCCGGTCGGCGCGTGCACCAGCAGCGGTATGGGGAGTGTAGCGTCGGTGTGGGTAAGGTGGCGCTCATGGGCAAGACGACAGGATAAAAGTCAGATCTCGAGGCGGCAGTCGAGGGCGCCGGTGTCGAAGACTGTGGGGGTTGGTGCACTCGCTTCCCTGCCCTGCACCGATGCCGGAGACGGCGAAGGCGATGTCGCCCGAGGGGGCGACGCCATGCAGCGTCCACTCGTCTCCTTCGCGGGCGATCTGCTGCACCGCGAAGCCGAAGGTTATGGCGTCCGGGCCGGTGAAGCTGATGGTGGAGTTCCCGGAGTTCGATGGCTTGATACCGACTTTGGCATCGACGCCCTGGAAGGCGGAGAGATCCACGCCAACGCGCTGTGCCATGCGAGTCAGTGGCGGTGACCGTAAGGGAGTTGGACTTGAGTACCTGGATGATGAGGTAGGCCGTCGCCTTGCCGCTGAGGAAATAATTCTTCACCGCGGGTTATCGCTCTGCAGCTCGCCTTTGGCGAGATAACTGCCGGCAGCAAAGGGCGCCACCGAGGTGATGGTGACGTTGCTGTAGCTGAACTGCACCGCATGGGCGCTCTTGTACGCCACGTCGAGCGAGGGCACGGAGACACCGAACGCGGCCAGCGTATTGCCCAGAATGCTTAGCCCGACGGAGAGGTCGAGAGCGTCGGTGCTCTGGCCGTTGACGGCGGAGGCGGGTTTGGGCGGTCCCGGCTGCGGCTTAGGCATGGCGCTGTTCCAAATGGCATCGATCGGGCCCAGCCACTGCACGGTCTGGTCGCGGCCGATGACGTCCATGGGCTCGATGCCGGTGCGGGGCAGCTTGACCACGTTGTAGCCCAGCTTGTTCAGATAGGTCACGCTGGGGTCTTTCTTCTTGGCAAGGTTCATTTGCGAAATCCGTCCTTTGCAGCTGTGTCGTAGCCCTGGGTGCAAGGAAGACAACTGGTTCGAGCACGGCAAGGTTACACCAACCAGGCGTATGGTAGCGTGTCTCCATGCCGGTCTACCGGAAAACCGCGGTCGTCCAGCTCGAGTTGCCGAGCGGCGCGATGGAAAGCAGCCTGCCGCTGACATGCGAGCGGGAGTTCGGGGTGATTCTGTCCATCGCGGGCAGAACCTATCCGGCGCAGAGCTTCCGGTCGCCGATCAATGACGAGCAGTGGCGGGAGTTCATCCGCCAACTGCGCGCCTGCAACGTAAACCACGACGAGAAGACCGGATACCGCGGGGCAACGGCGATACGTGCGCTGGCGCGCACCCTGTATCAGTCCCTGGCGCAGTTGAGCCCGGCACTGCGCGAGTTCCTGGACAGCGCAGGAGTGCCGCGGCGCCTGGTGATCCAGACCACACGTCCGGAGCTGCATCTGCTGCCCTGGGCTGCGCTCTACGACGAGTCCGGAAATCTGCTTGCGGCCGGGGACCTGTCGGTGGTCCAGGCGTGGAAGGACTTCAACGAGCTGCCGCTCTCGACCGGCAACCGCCTGCAGTTGTTAAAGGTGCTGGGCAGCGACACAAACCGGAGAACGGCTGCCGCACTAGAGGCTCTGCAGCGGACGCCGGAGATTGTCCAGCGGGATGCGGCTGCGGAGTTTGCCGCCGGCAGGCAGGTTACCGGGGTCGACATCCTGCATATCGAGGAGCACGGAAACGCGGTTCTGAGCGAGACGGGCGATGTGCCGGCGACGACGATGGGGGAGACCTTCCGCCAGGCGAAGATCGCGCTGCTGTGGAGCTGCTACTCGGGCGCGGCCGACTCGTGGGGCGTGTCGCCGGCGCTGTGCCTGCACAGAAACGGCGTGGGGATGGTGCTGTCGTTTTTGGCCGAGTTGCACAACGACGACGCGGGGTCGATCGCCGAAGCGTTCTATCGCGATGTATTCGGCGCGGCGGCGAGCCGGGACCCGGAGTCGGCGCTGCTGCGGATACGCTGCGCGAAGGTAGCGACGGAATTCGCGTTTGCCAACTGGGCTTCGATGACCGTGTATCTGCGCAGTCCGCTGGACCTGACAGCGCTGCCGCTGAATGGGCCGCGGGTGCCTGCGGCAGGGTGGCTGGCGGACCCGGCCGCGATCTCGAATGTGCCCACGGTTGTCGTCGCGGAGATCCGGCGGACGCCTTCTGGAAGAAAGTCGCAACCCAGGTGAGCCAGCTTGCAATCGGGAGCGCAGGATGAGGTCGATGCGTCCGCGGTGGCCTACACCAAGCTGCCGGAGGCGGCATTCAAGGCGTGGCGTGGCAATGTGATCCGGATCGACGAGCGCGCGGGCGCGATGCCGGACGATGCCACGCTGCGCGAGCTGGGTCTGGCGAAGGAGAGCGCGCCGGCGACCGATACCGCCGACCGGCTGGTGTGGTTCTTCACCCAGATCGCGCGCTTCGGGTCGCCGCTGATCGTGTGGTCGAATGCCGCCGCGCGGCATGTGGAGTTTCTGCAGACGATACAGCCCAGCGCGACGCCTGACGTTCCTGCTGCTCAAAGGCCCGGGACCCGACCAACCGGGCCTGATGGAGCTGGTGGACGAGAATCGGCTGGACGAGGCGCTGGCAGCGTGCGCCGCACTACCGGATGACGTGCGGCGACGAGAGCCTCTATGCCGCCTACTATGCCTGCGTCCGGGGCGAGCAGCCGGAGCGCGCCAAGCAGTACATCTCCCGCGTCAAGAGCATGCAGGAACGCTTGCTGCTGATGGGCAACTTCGTCAGCCGGTATCCGACGATTCCTCTCGGCGACAGCCTTCTCGCCATCATCGGTCCGATAGCGCAACCGGCGAAGTGCCCCGGCGCCCGGAAGACTTCTACCGGCTCGCCAGGCACGCGCAGCCGCCGGAGGAGTCCGTCCCTGCGCGAGACCGGCCGGGCCAAACATGAGCTCGCTTACGTTATGCAGAGCCGGGGGCAGAAGGAAACGGCAGAGATGCTCTTTCACCTGGCGCTGGCGGATCTGGAGGCGAGCACGGAACGGGATTCGCGCTGGTACTTCGCGCTCTCAGCGGTGCTGCGCGACTGGGCCGATCTGCTCTCGAGCCTTCCCGATCGCCTGGACGACGCATCGCGCCTGCTGCGCCGGGCAACGGCCATCCAGGCGTTTCACGGCCTGCGCCTCGAACTGGCATACTCCACCGCCACCGCGGCCCGGATTGCGCTGGCCGCCGGCCACTACACCGAGGCGATCGACCACGCCGTCGACGCCGCCAATCGCTTTGTAAGCTGCCACAACTGGCGCGGCTGGAGCGGGGCGCTCCATATCCTCTTCGACAGCCTCGCCGAGACACGGGAGACGGCGCGGATGCTGAGTCTGGCCCACTTGGCAAAAGAGAAGCTGCAGTTCTCGAATCTGGCGGAAGACCAGCGCGAAGAGCAACGACAGGCGCTGGCATTCCAGCGGGCGAGGGCGCATTGGATCGCGGGTGAGTTAGCCGAGGCGCGCGCGGAGTTGCAGTCGATACGCGAGGCAGCGGCGAGCAAACAGAAAAAACCGGATGCAGAGGTAGAGCGTCTGTACGAATTTCTCCGACTTTCTCCCGCAGTACAAACCGGCGACGGGAAGCTAGAGAGTGTCGGGAAGGATGGCGCTTAGCGACGACCAGTACGCGACGAGGCGGAGGCGACGGGAGCTCCCCCGGGCTGGGAGTTTGCTCAGTCGGTCCTCTTTACCGGCCACATGATCGATGCGGCGGATCGCAAGGCGCCTCGCTTCCCTCCCCGCGCCGAGGCCGCAGCGCGTACGGCGATCCGGGAGTCGGTCCTCAGGCTCCGCGACGCGGGCGCCAGTCCCATGGTGGGCGTCGCCGGAGGTGCGAGCGGGGGCGATCTACTCTTTCACGAGGTCTGCGCGGAGCTCGGTGTGGCGACCCGGTTGCGGCTCGCGCTGCCGGTGGAAGAGTTCATTGCGACCTCGGTGGCGCCGGCCGGAGAGGGTTGGGTAGCGGCGATTTCACACGCTGATGAAGCAGCTTGGACCCGGAAACGTGCGCGTGATGGGGGAGAATGACGGGCGGAGATACGAGGCGACAGACAGATGTCTGGTCGCGAGCGAATCTCTGGATGGTCGAGGAGGCAGTTGCGCTTGCCCCGCAGCGGACCTTGCTTGCCTTGTGGGACGGCAAGGGCGGAGACGGCCCGGGAGGCACGGAGCACCTGGTCAGCGTAGCGCCGAGCTACGGGATTCGCGTGGCTCCGCCGATTCCGATGCAGTCGCTGCTCAAGTGAGCCGCTCTAGGGTCCAGGCACAAAGATGCGATGAGCTTTATTGCTTCGTGAGCCGCCGCCCTGTTCCATGAATGTGTTGCGGACCAGCACGTCGAGATTGCTGCCGCTAGGGCTCACCTGTACCGAGGCGACCCGATTAGTATCGGGTGAGCCCGATTGATCCGCCAGGTTGAAAGTGGCCGTTGCCGCCTGTCCGTTGACGACGGCGGACTGCGTGCCCCAATCACACGGATTCGGATCGCACGACCCAAAGGCGTGTATCGAAAGGTTGTTCCCGGACCCGGAAATCACCAGGAGACTCAGGGTGTCGCCCGCCTTGTCCGCCTTGTGACTGGTGTCTTTCCACGTGCCCACCATCGAAGGCGGCGCCGGGTTGTGATGCACCACCAGGTAGATGACTGCAGCTACGGCAATAACCGCCACGGCCCCGATCCCGACAATCAAAGGAAGAAACGATCGCTTGACGGCCGGTTTCGCAATCGCCGAAGGCGGATGGGGTGCGGGCAGTTGTACCGGAACGGTGGCATGGACCGGTTCCTGCGCGGTCGCCTTGCTGGGCGCGACATAGGTGGTCAGCGCTTCGATCAAAAGCTGAACGTCGGAGTTCCAGCGCGCATGCGACAACTCGACACTGTTGCGATAGGAGAAGCTCTTGAGGCTCTCCGGAAGCTGATCGGGAGCAGGCATCTTCGCGCCATGCACCAGCACCGGAATTACTGGCACCTCCCGCTTCAACGCGGACGCAATTTCGAGCACTACGAAGTCGTTCGGGTCATCCAGCCGGCGCTGGCCCGTACTGTTGGCGATGGTCGCCCAGGCCGGCCCGATGATGGCCAGCAGGACCCCGCAGTCGGCGACGTTTTCCTCGATGGCCTTCACAAAATCGACCCCGGGACGGATGCCGGCCACATCCATAAAGACGTTCTTGGACTCAAACTCACGGGTCAGATCATCGAAGAGCCTGCCTGCCTCGCCCTCAGTGTCATCACGGCGATAGCTGATGAAAATGGGATTTCCCACGCGCCTCCTTCAATCTGCGTCGAATTTCGGATCCGCGTAGCTTCCCTCATGAGAGCGGTCCCTGGAACAGGGACAGAATAAGCTGTCCCTGCCGTTTCGGCAATTTGCAAAGATCGCCTGTCGTGTCTACACGCTCTCGGAAGTTGAGAGCCACCACCCGTTCCCCGAATACCAGCAGCTTTCATCCGGCAGTGTATTCCGCCGCAGCGACCGTACCTTGCTGACGGACCCGCGCCGGAAGGCCTCTGCCAGCTTCTTCCCAGCTTCCTCATCGCGCCCACCAACGCAGGGAAAAATCATCACCGGACACACGAAGCGGGCGTCGAATCGTTCTTCCCCAACCCGTGTCACCAGCAACATGTTCCCCGCCCCGAGCTTTCCTTCGCGACCGTTGGGCGTGAGCGGGAAGAGCAGCCGCCCGGACGGACGCAGGGCATCGAGCCAGAGGTCCAATGGCGCGGTGGCTCCTGCACTCACATAGATGGCGTCGCTTTCCGGAAGCGAGCCTTCCGCTCCCGAGCGCGCAACCACGGTCACCTGGGACAGATGCGCGAGGTTGCGCGGCCGCCCTCCGCGCCAGATCCGCTCCGATTTCATAGGCAACGACTTTTCCCGAGACCGAGGTCAACGCTGCCAGGACGCCCGTGTAATAGCCGACGCCGGAGCCAATATGGACGACGCTTTCCCCTTCTCTCACATCAAGAGCGGCAAGGCTGTGGGCGTGCAGTGAGGGCTGGCCATTGTTTAGCCCGCGCTCTTCTTCGAGCGCAATGACTGATGTCCTGATAGACCAGCGTCGGATCGGCGGATGGGGTCTGCGTGTATCCATGCCCGTTGAACACCTTCCACGGACCGGGCCCAAGGTACCGCTCGCGGGGAGTCGAAGCGAAAGCAGACGTGAGCCGGCTGTGAGGCACGCCCGCGATCGGCAGTAATCAACTCCGCAAAGAACATTCGATGCGCTTCCAATAATTCCAAGTGCTCTGCTCCAGACCGGCGCCGCGCATTTCTTGATACCGGCAACAGTAATTGGATTCGCTTCAGACGCCAAGCGCGCAAGATTTCGAGTGGCTAAACAGGCTGCGGAAAAACACGATCAATGAAGGGTACAGCCTTCAGCCTCCAGTACGGGTTCAGCCCGTACATAAAGGAAGCAAGAACTTTGGGCTTTAGTCCCTGAGGGCAGCTTTTGGGCTGAGATGTGCTGAAAAGCATTCCCTCAGGGCCTAAAGGCCCCATGATTCTGGTTTGGTCTACGTACGGGCTGAAGCCCGTACCCTTCATTCACTTGGCGGACTATCAGTTCTAGCGTTAAGCGGACTTCCTATTGAGGCTCGGCGTAGACGCTTTTGACGAATCCGGCAGCGTTGGTGTTGGGCCAGTCAGGATGCTGCGTCTTGAGCTCGGCGCTGATTTGTTTCCCGGCGTCATCGACCGATACGCCCTGACTCTTGAGCGCGAGCGCCCGCGTGCGGATTTCGGAGATCAGGCTCCGTTCCGCCGCCACCAGCGAACCATCGCCGGGAGCGCTGTGGTCGGGCAGGACATGTGCGGCGTTGAGGGCGGCGACCTTATCCAGCACGGCAAGCCAGGTCGCCGGTGTGCCGCCATCGCCAAAGATGTTCGGCATGGTCTTGTTCTGCACCACGTCGCCCGAGATCAACGTGCGGTCCGGTTCGACAAAGGTCAGCTCGTCGCCTTTGGTGTGGGCTTCGCCGAACCAGAGCAGGCGGGCCGTAACACCGCCCAGGTCGACCGTCGCTTCCTGGTCGAAAGTCACGTCGGGCGGGCGCAACACAACGCCCGCGAGCAGCTCTTTATTCTGCGCCGAACGGCTGCTGAACATGTCGATCATCTCCTGCCCGTGCTGCTCCATTTCCTGCTGCTGCACCGCGTTGCGGATCAGGATGGTGCCGGGAGGAAAACCGGGCTCGCCGGCGGCGTGCTCCGGATGGAAGTGCGTGGTGGTGAGGAAGAGCTTGGATTGTTGGGCGCGAGTCTTGGCGGCCACGCGCGCGGCGGTGGCTCCATTTTTCGGGCCCATGCCCGTATCGACGACGAGCGTCGCGCGGCTGCCGACGACGATGGCGATGTTGGGGAAACCCATGATCGCCCAGACGTGGTCGGAAATCTTTGTTGTGTTCTCACTGACCATCGGCTGGCTCATCTGCGCGAATGCGCTGGTGGCCACGAGTGCAGCCAGCGTCAGAAGTGTCGAAAGTGATTTCATAGTGTCCTCTTGGTACATCCAAAGTTCGGTCCGCGCGATCCGGATCAGGATAAGGTTACAAACAAGGATTGTCGATCATAAGCCGCTCGATTAGGCTCGGGGCATGGACCCTGTCGTCGGACCTGCTCTGGATGCACATGGTATGTTGGCTGTCGCTCTGGAACAAGCTCGCATTGGGTTTGCTGAGGGCGGCGTCCCCGTGGGCGGAGCTATCTTCCACACCGACGGCACCCTGCTGGGCGTTGGGCGCAACCGCCTGGTGCAACAAGGCAACGGCTCGCTGCACGGGGAGACCGACGCCTTTCGCGCTGCTGGACGCCGGCCGACCTGGCACGACACCATCCTGGTGACGACACTGGCTCCGTGCTGGTACTGCACCGGCCTGATCTATCAATTCCGCTTCCGCCAGGTGATCGTGGGCGACAGCGTCAACGCCCAGGGTGGCATGAACTGGCTCCGTGAGCAAGGTATCGACATCGTCGATCTGCACTCGCAGGAGTGTATCGACCTGATTGCCGAGTTCCAGCGGATCCACCCGGATCTGTGGAAAGAATGCATCGGTGAAGCCTGATCCATTCTTTGTCACTAACCTTTGTCATCCCACCTGTCCCGGCGTGCCGTGGGACTGAAGTGGATCTGCAGTTCACTCAACCAGCATCCGATTTCAGATGGAAGCTCCGCCCCACCCTTTGTCCACGAAGGCGCCACTGCCCGGAACTAGCTGTACACTGCTGTTCTCGAACCACAGGAGCTGAACGTGATAGCAACGCAGAACTTGAACTCCAAAGTGGACGCATACCTCGCGAAGGGGCAGCCCTTCGCGCAACCGATCATGACGCACTTCCGGGAGCTTGTGCACAGAGGCTGCCCCGAGGTCGAGGAAACGATCAAATGGAGCCGGCCCTTTTTTGAATACCGCGGTGCAATTCTCTGCAACATGTCGGCGTTCAAAGAGCACTGCAGCTTCGGCTTCTGGGGGAGGAGATCGGCGCCATCCTGCGTGAGGCCAAGGTTCTGCGCGAGGACGGGATGGGCTCGTTGGGCCGCATAACCAGCGTGAAAGATCTACCCTCCGACAAGCTGCTGCTCGGCTGGATTCGCTAGGCGGCATCTTTCGTGGACAGCGGCCAATATACGAGCCCGATCGCGGCGGGACGCAAGGTGGTGAAACCGCAAAAGCCGGCTCTCAAGACGCCCGCGGAGTTCGCGACTGCATTGCAGAGAAATAAGAAAGCCGCAGCGGTCTTTGCATCGTTTAGCCCAAGCTGCAAACGTGAGTACGTTGAATGGATCGCCGGCGCAAAACGGCCGGAGACACGGGACAAACGGATCACGACCGCGGTGGAATGGATCGCCGAGGGCAAGCAGCGCAATTGGAAATATCAGAACTGCTAAAGCCGAGAGACTGCTTTCCTGCCCCTTCCCGACTTTTCCGCAGCATGTTAAGCCATGCCCGAACAAGCCTTTTTCAACAGCCACGCCTGATTGCAACAGCTGAGTTGAATCGCCTGATGTTCTGCAGCACTCTGGACCACGCGCTATTGCAACTTCGCGTACTCAGCTTTGGCTGCTTTATAGATGGGGATGTCGAGATCGGCGTCTTTCCAAAGGCTGAGAAAGTCTTTGTAGGCTGCCATTGCGCGCGCGCGCGGCGTCGGCCTCCGCGCCTTGCAAGGTTCTTGATTCGAGAGCGTTCGCCCGCGCGACACCCAGGTGCGCCAATGCTGCGGTCCAGCAGTTCCACACAATTCCGCTGTGGTCGAGAATCTTCTGAAACTCGCGACTGGCCGCGCTTCCATTTCCCACTGCCAGATATGCCTCGCCGCGAATATATGTTGGATAGAGGCACGAGATGTTGGCCGCAAACGGAATGAGCGCAAATTCGATCGGTGGAAGAGTAGTCTGCAGATCGTCGATGGCTCTTGCCGGGTTCTTTTCGGCGAGCGCCAGTTGTGCGTCGATGGCGGGCAGCCAGAGAGATTGTATCTGGGTATGCAGTGGGAAACGCTGGTTCAGATCCTGTGCCAGCGATTTCGCTCGTGTCGCATCTCGGAGCATGGCGAATGCAAGTGCCGCCTCGGCAGATGTCCCCATACTGCCTGGAGCTAACTTCAGACCGGCAGCCGCAGCCTGCTTTGTAGCAGCCACGTTGCCGAGAGCTGCCTCACGCAGCGCTTCATTCTCCAGCCAGATCGCTGCGGTTTCCTTGCTGTCGCTGCGAATCGCGGAATCCATGGCTCGCTCGGTCAGATCTCGCGCTTTGCGAAGATGGCCGGCATAGGCCTCGGTATCGGATTCGAGCGAAAGGCCGTTGCCCTCCTCCGGCTTGCCGGCAAACCACCGTTGCTGTTCCGCCATGCTGGCAGAGTCCCCCGCAATAAAAGCCGAGGCATAGAGAATCTGCCTGAGCACGAAATCATCCAGGTTGCGCGCCTGCGCCTGCCGAACCACGCTCCGCGCCTCGTCGAGACGCTGCAAGGCAAGCAAGCTAAACGCGAGATTCCCATATCCGACGACACTCTCTGGCGTGAGGCGGATCTGTTCGCGATCGGCTTCCGCTGCTTTCTCGTGTTCCCCCAGCTCGTTGTAGGTAACGCCCAGACCGATATAGGCCGGATAATGCGGGTAGTTTTGGATTCCCTCCTCGTAGGCCTGTGCCGCTTTGCCTAATTCTCCGGTCACATTTTCGTAGTAGATGGTGGAGATCATCAGCTTTTCGAGTCCGCTCGCGCGCTCTCGTACCTCGAAAGCTTTGGTGTAATACTCAATAGCGCGTCCGGTCTCACCCATGCCACTGTAATCAGCACCTGCTGCGCGATATGCGGCGGCAAATCCTGGATCAAGCTCAATTGCACGCAGATGGTAAGGGAGAGCAGCGGCCTCGCCTTTTTCATTGAGCGCTTTTCTGCCCAGGGTGTATGCTCTCAGCGCCTCCAGCGAAGGCGTGGTAGCCTCAACCAGCGGAGTATCGAAGCGTTGTACCGTGCTGAGTGATTCGCCCAGGTCAACGCGCAGCCTGGAGGCAGCGCGGCCCAATGCCTCCAGGACATTCTCCTTATCCTTAGCCGTAACCTGTTCCTCCGCCAAGGTGGCTCCGCTCCGGCAGCTCAATGCTTTCAACTGCAAAACGTATTCGCTGCCCAGACTCGCAATCGCCCCGGCGATGGTTGCCTTGCTTCCGGCTCGCTGGCAAAGGTCGCGGGTCACCTCCGGCAGCAGTCTCGCATTCGCCGGGAGGGTCATCAGTTTCAGAATTACCCTAACGTTGCTGTCGGGCAGCACATTCAAGAAAGGCGATTGCCGTAAAGACAGTGTCAGCGCTGTTTTAAGCGTATCGTCGAACACCGGGTCGCCCGTCGAGTTCGCGAAGTCCCCGACGACGATCGTGTCCTTTTCTGTAAGGGGCTTGATTCGGTGCCCACGATAATAAATCCAGGCGGCCATGAGAATGGCCGCTGCCAGGCCCACCAGCGCAGTCATTCTCCACCATTTCGACTTCGGAGCAACAGCCGCTCTATCCTTCCGCCGCTGGGCTTCTGGTTCCGGGTTGGCCTCAACCTCAACCTTCTCCAGCTCTACCCCGGCCGGTCGCTCACGAAAAACCGGCGAATACCCGCCCTTGGGTAGCTGAATGAGGATCGGATCGTTTACCCCCGGTCCAGCGTAAAATTCCGCCAGCTTCTTGCGCAGCCGCCCGGCCTCAATCCGAACCACTGGATCATCTTTCGGATCGTAATTCTGAGGACGTTCAAATACCTCGATCCCAATCAGATATTCCTTAAACCCATCTTCGCCAGCCAACGTGCCTTCTACGACGAAGCGCAGAAACTGGCTGGCCCGGCGCGCATTGAGAAAAGAAGAAGAGGTGAGGATACGCTGCAACTGCTCGCGAACATCTTCGGCGGATACTGTCGCCGCTGCAGCCCCAGGAGGAAGAGGATAGCCGGGCTTCCCGCTCATACGAACCCACTCGAAGCCGTAGAAGTTATTCGCAGAAGGGAGAACGCTGGGGGCCGCCCGCCTTTGCAAGCGTAGGATAACACGGCTTGTTACCGTAACAGATACCCCAATTCACTTGTGCGGCCATGCGCTCGACGATAAAGTCCCGGCTTGAAAGCTGGCGTGATGCGCCTTCCTCGGCGACCGCCGGGGGATACGAATCATCAGGAGCGCCATACCATGCATGTCTGGTCGTACTTACTCAGCCTTCCGGCAACGTATCCACTTTTGGTCGGCCTGCTGACGATGATCGTATGGATCTCGCTGTGCAGGCCCGGGCATTCGAAGAGCGCCTGGGGCCGGGCGGCCATCGGAATCGCAGTACTCGCCGGCCCAATGACTTTGGTGGGTTGTTGGGCCCCAGGACCACCCGACGCGCCGCCGATCCCTGAGCCCCCGGCGCTCTTTCCGGATGAGGTGCCATGGGTTCACTACCCCGACGTCTTCGACCAGGATCCGGCGGCTCCCGGCTTTCCGGGAACTCTTCCTTACCATCCTCTCCTGGTGCGTCAGGCCAACTGCTCGCTCACCCGGGGAGTGATCGACGCCAAGATGAATGTGGTTGTGGAGATGCCCAACTACCAGGACTTTCTGCATTCGATGTTACAAGTCCCCACCACCGGGGATCGATTCCCCGCCGGCTGTAAAGCCGTCAATACCGGGATTACGAATCAGGTTGGAGTCGTGCTTGGTCAGCTTTCCACGGGGAATATGGCGATTGCCGAGACCGGCTGGCCCTATATCAGCCCGGATGGTGTGCTGGTGACCATAATGAACAGCAACTTCAATGTGGTTTCGCAGCAGGATTATCCAACCATCAACACCAGTGATCCGAACGCGGCCGTTTTCGGAGTCGCAACCGCCGATCTGAACGGCGACGGCAACGCCGACATCGTGGTAGCCAGCGAGACCAGCGGCAACACAGGGTCGCTGGTTGTACTGCTTGGCAAAGGGGACGGTACCTTCACCGCGGGACAAACACTCCCGGTTTCCCAGCCAACGGCAAACTCGAACGCGGGCCCGGTGATCGGAGTCACGATCGATGATGTGGACGGCGATGGCAAGCTGGATCTGGTCGCGGTAACGAATGCACAGGCGACCGACTCCGGCATCTTCACTTTTACCGGCAACGGCGACGGAACTTTTGCCCCCAACGGAATCGCAGGGCCTGTGGGTTCGAGCGGCCAGACCGCCGTGACCGCCGATTTCAACGGCGACGGCAAAAAGGACATCGCTACCAGTTTCGGACAAATCCTGCTCGGCAACGGTGACGGGACGTTTCAGCTCCAGCCGCAAACTATGCCCGAGGCGGACAGCGGGGCCGGCCGCCGCGGATTTCAATGCGGACGGCAAAGTCGACCTCGCCTTCTCCAACTCCACCGACTCGACCGCCGATGTCTACTACGGTAACGGCGACGGCACCTTTGCCTACACCGCGTCCTATCCGGTGATCGAAGGCGCACAGTCGGTGCAGAGCACCGATCTGGATGGCGACGGCTCCGCGGACATCTTTATTGGCACCGCATCCAACGGCCTGTACACCATGGACATGAACACCAACGGCTCATTTGAGTCGAAACTAAACCACGGGGATGGCACATTCTCAAAATCCCGCGCCTATTTCAACGGCACGAACGGAACCCTTGCCAACGCAGGGCCCACCCTCTATGGCCTCGGCGCCTTCACCGGTGGTTCCACGCAGGACCTGGTGATGATGACCAACGGCAACGGCACTGGCAGCGGTCCTCTGGCTTTGTCGGTGCGGAAGGGCAACGGCGACGGAACATTCCAGGTTACGGGAACGCAGACGTCCGTCACCGGGCCCCTTTACAGTTATGAGCTGCCCGGGCTGGCCGTAGCCGATATAAACGGAGACGGCAAACCGGATGTAGCTTTTGCCTGGGGTTTCACGAACGACGGCACCACGCCGCACTTCTCCGTGGCCCTGGGCAATGGGGATGGCACTTTTCAGGCGCAGCAGGACTACTCCATCCCGGCCTTTCTAGCGACCGGCGCATTCGGCCAGATCGTAAATTCGCTGCTGCTGACCGACGTTAACGGGGACGGAATGCCCGACGCTGTTTTTATCGCCGGGACCGGGCTTTACGTGATGCTGAACAACGGAAGCGGGAGTTTTGCCGCCGCGCAGCTGATCGATACCCAGCCCTCCATGACCTACCTGGCGGCGGCCGATGTGAATGGCGACGGCAAAACGGACATCGTCGTGAACGCGTCCGTCACCCAGGGCACAGCACCACGGGTACTGGACTACTCTATCTCAACAACGGCAACGGAACCTTCAAAGCTGCCAGCGGCTGAACCCGGGGCCTTTGTATCCTGTGGTGCTCGCCATAGCCGACATGAACGGGATGGCAAGCCAGATGTGATCTTTGCGGGCTGAGCTCCTCGGTATCGAATGATGAAAGCGTTACCGTTTTGCTCGGCAACGGAGACGGCACCTTCCAGGCCGGTAAGACGACTGTCGGCCCCAACGACAGTCCCACCGGAATTGCCATACTCGATGCGAACCTCGACGGCAACCTCGACGTCGTACTTGGCGGAGCGTCTCCTTACTTGATGCCGGGCAACGGAGATGGAACCTTCGATACGGCGACTTCCTCGTATTTCCCACTGGGGATCAACTGCAAGCATCTCAGCGCAGCCAGTCTTAACGGCCAACAGCCGCCGGAGCTGTTGCTGACCAGCCAGTCCGCAGTTGACGTGATTGTGGCGACGGCGACGCCTGCGCCTCTGCCGGCTGCGTCCGACACGACTCTGACTGCATCCGCCACGACCATTGCCAGTGGCGCCTCGGTGACGCTCACCGCGACGGTCACTTCTTCTGCCGGCTCCACCAGTGCGCCGGCCGGCACGGTGGTCTTCTTCGATGGAGCGGCCAATATCGGGAGTGCACCCATCAATGCTTCCGGGGTTGCGACCCTGGCAAGCCAGGAACTGAAGACCGCCGGCACACATTCGATTGTCGCGTCGTACGGCGGCGACCCCAACTTTATCGCCAGCGCCTCAACCGCCGTCACCGTCACCGTGAGCTCCACCCCACTCATTGCAACCACAACCACCATCACGGCCTCCGCAACCACAATCAATGTCGGTGGCGCCCTCACGCTGAATGCCGCCGTCGCCCCGGGTTCCGGCACCGGAACACCCACCGGGACGGTGTCCTTTCTGGATGGCACGACCACCCTCGGCACGGGGACCCTGGCGAAAGGCTCAGCCGGCTATAGCACCACCAGCCTGGCCGCGGGCACGCATTCACTCACTGCGGTGTATGGGGGTGACCCAAACTTTTCCGGGTCGACATCGAGCGCAGTTACGGTGACCGTGCAAGCGCCGGTACCCAGCTTCAGCATTGCCCCCTCGCCCGAGAGCGGCTCGGTGAACTCGGGGGCGACGGCCCAGACCACCATCACGGCGACGCCGGCGAACGGATTCAATAAGCAGGTAAGCTTCGCCTGCAGCGGATTGCCCACCGGTGGAAGCTGCACCTTTAGCCCTTCCACCGTCACTCCGAGCGGAGCCGCAGTGACCACAACGCTGTCCATAGCAACTTCGGCTCAATCTTCGGGGCTGACCTGGCCCAATGACAGCGACCGGCGCGGACGCGGCGGTGCACTGTTGGTGCTGGCCGCTGGCGGCCTGATCTGGCTGCGCTTGCGCCACAAATCATTTGGCTTATCGGCGCCGAGATGGATGGGCGTGCTGCTGCTGCTCGCTACCGCGACCATCATCGGCTGCGGTGGTGGCTCTTCGGGAAGCTCAGGAGGGACTGGGACACAACCCCAAACTTATACGGTTACGATCACCGCATCCGCCGGATCGGAGACACAGACCGCAACCTACAGCCTAACCGTACAGTAGCCTGCGGCCGGGCAACTGACGGGATGATTCGCATTCACACGTTTGCGGGACGGATGGAACGACCACGATCGCCAGGGTGCTCCAGCTTAAAAGGTTCAGCTTGAAATGACCCTGCTACAAAATCAACTTCCCCAGGAATTGTCTTGGAGGCGCCGTCCATGTCCTTGCACAACGAACGAACTTCGGCCGCAGTCGCGCGCCGCCGTCTATCCCCGGCGCGCTCCCTGAAGATATCCATGGTCATGCTTGTTGCTGCATCCATCATGGCATCGGCGCTCACCGGTTGTGACGATTCTGGCGGACCGAGCGGTGTGGCCTCGGATGCAGAAGCCATAGCGAATCACGACGCCCAAGCATGGTCCAGTGGTCTGGATGGCGTGGATCCTGCCGCGAGCACGGACGGCACGCCCCCTTACTTCCCATTCCTCCTGCGACAGCCGAATTGTTCGTTGACCCGCACTGTTATCGATTCCACCAAAACCGTTGTTTTGCAGGAAACAAATTATCAAGACACCCTGCACAACTACGCGCAAGTGCCCACCACGCCGGACAAGTTCGCCAATGGTTGCCAGTATCCCACGACTGGAATTGCTTCGCAGGCGGGCGCCGCAATCGGCAAGCTGGTGAACGGAAACGCTGTCGTCGCCATAGAAAGTGGTGACGGCGTCATGGTATACGTTGTCAGCAGCACGGGAACCATCGTCTCTTCAAAGGATTACAGCACGGGCTACAATCAGGCGTCCGTGGGTTTCGGCATCGCCACGGCCGATCTGAATGGCGACGGAATCCAGGACATGGTGGTTGCGTCCGAAACAGGCACGACCACCGGCACGGTGTCTGTATTTTTAGGAAATGCCGACGGCACCTTTACCGCGGGCCAGATCGTCTCGCTCACGGTGCCCGCCCTCGCAAATCCTCCGCTGGGCGTCACGATCGATGATGTGAATGGCGATGGCACGCTGGATTTGATCGCCGTCACCGCCTCGGACGGCAGCAGCGCCGGTGTCAGCGTTTTCCTGGGCAAAGGCGATGGTACCTTCGGCGCCGCCACCCCCGGGCCCGCGGGTTCCGGCGGCCAGGTTGTCGTCACCTCCGATTTCAATGGCGACAAGAAGAAAGACATCGCGACCAGCTACGGACAAATTTTGCTGGGCAACGGCGATGGTACCTTTAAGCTGGTTTCCCAAGTGCTGCCGGAAGGCCAGTCAGCCGGAGTTGCCGCCGCCGATTTCAACCAGGATGGCAAAGCAGACCTGGCGTTCACCAATTTCAACGCCACCACCATCGACGTTTTCAACGGTAACGGCGACGGCACCTTCAACTATTCCGCGTCCTATCCCACCATCAATGCCGCGCAAAACATTCAGACCAGCGATCTCGATGGAGACGGCTATCCCGACTTGTTTGAGGGCACGGCGCATAACGGTGTTTACACGACCGATCACTATACGCAGAGCTTCTTTCACTCGGTGCTGAATTACGGCGACGGCACCTTCGGCAAATTCCGCGCCTATTTCCCCGGATCTCTCAGCGCCGTGTCGCTTCCTTCAGCCCGCAACCTTCCTTACGCTGTCGCCGACTTTAACGGCGATGGCAAACCCGATCTGCTCGAAGTCGCGGCCAACGTCAATGCCACCGCCTCCCAATTTTCTGTGTTCCCCGGCAAAGGCGACGGCACCTTTCAGCTTGCCACCACCAATACCCAGCTCAGCAATCCATCCGCGCCGCAATATGTCGCGGCCATTGCCGCCGCCGATGTGAATGGCGACGGCGACAACGATATGGTCTTCGCTTGGGCAGCGGGCCAGTCCGGCGGCAGCCCCACAATTTCCGTCGCTTTGGGCAACGGCAACGGAACGTTCCAGTCGCAGCATGACTATTCCGTCCCCAACACGGTCATCAGTAGCGGTTTCTCCGTCGACAACAGCCTGGTGCTCGCCGATGTAAACGGCGACAAAAAGCTGGACATCGTGTTTCTCACCGGCGGCTCCGCGGTCGCCAATACTGACAGCGCGCTCTACGTGATGCTCAATAACGGCGACGGCACCTTCGCGACGGCGCAACTTGTCGACTCGCAACCATACATGAATTACCTGGCCGTCGCGGACGTCAACGGCGATGGTCTTGCGGACATTGCCGTGAACGTCCAGGCCAGCGCGACAATCAGCGGCTCGGCCCTTTTCTATCTTGCCAAAGGCGGGGGCGCCTTCAAACCGGCGGTGACGCTCAACCCGGGATCGCCGTCTCCTGAGGTGGCCGCGATCGCCGACATGAACGGAGACGGCAAACCCGATTTGATTTTTGCCGGCACAACCAATACCAGCACAGGAACCGGCAACGTGACCGTGCTGCTCGGCAACGGAGATGGCACCTTCCAAGCCGGGATCAGTACCGCATCGCAGGCCTACCCGCAAGGCATTGCCATTGCCGATTTGAATCTTGACGGCAAACCGGATGTCCTACTCGGCGGCTCCCCAAACATGTACGTCATGGATGGCAATGGAGACGGCACTTTCAGCACCACGGCCGCCGGGAACATTTATCTGGGAATCGGCGCTCGCGATTTGCAAATCACCGATCTTACTGGGGCCGGCCTTCCCGATCTGCTATTCATCAGCTCGGGTAATGGCAATGCCTTGTCGGTCCAAGTCTTTGTGGGGGCGAAACCGTATGTGTCCGCCCTGGCAGCCACGACCACTACGCTGCAAGCGTCCTCTGCTTCCATTACCGCGGGACAATCCGTCACGTTCACTGCCACGGTCGCGGGCCCCAGCGGCAGCACTGGCGTTCCCACCGGCACCGTCACTTTTCTCAATGGGACTACCACCCTCGGCACGGGCACATTGAATAGCTCCGGCGCGGCCACCTATACCACCACGAGTCTGGGTACCGGCACGAATAGCATCACGGCCGCCTACGGGGGCGACAGCAACTTTGCCGCTTCCACGTCATCGGCAGTCGCCGTGACGGTTCAGGCCGCCGTCGCAGCTTCATTCACCGTCAGTGCAAGCCCCACCAGCCTTTCTATCGCGCCAGGCCAAAGCGGCACGACGACGCTCTCGGTCACCCCGGCCGGAGGCTTGGCGCAGGCGGTGAGCTTCGCCTGCAGCGGCCTGCCCTCCGAAGCAACCTGCAGCTTTGCGCCGGCAACCGTCACGCCGGGCGCAAGCGCCGTAACGACCACCTTGACGATTGGCACAACCGCTGCGCAGGCAGGGAAAGAGCCCGCCTCTACCGCTCTGGAACGACTGGGCTTCTGGCGCTTCTCAGCATGTTTCTGTTCGCCCTGCCACGGACCAAACGCCCGGCTGCTTGGGGTCGATGGTTCGCGCTTGTCATCGCCCTCACCCTGGCCGGAGGATTTATCGCCTGCGGCGGAGGCGGCGGCTCTGGCGGGAGTGGCGGCAGCCCAACACCAACACCGACAAACCCGGGAACTCCCGCAGGCACAAGCACTGTCACTGTCACGGCCACCTCCGGATCCATCAAGCAAACAGCTAGCTTGCAAGTGACGGTGCAGTAGAAAGGCCTTGGGGCGGAGAAGCATATCGAGGGAGGTTCCCAAATGAAGATCGTCAATCTGGTCGTCATCCTTGCATTGGAGGGTTGTATGTGCGGCTGCGGAGGTGGAGCAACTCTTCGGGCGGCGGCAGCGGCACTTTGGCCGGCACGACGACAACTTTGACAGCCTCGCCGACCAGCGTCAGCTCCGGCGCCAGCGTCACATTCACCGCGAAAGTGGCCCTTCCTCGGGCAGCGGAACCCCCATCTATGGATCTGCTGGGGGCAATACCGTCGAAGAAAGCCGCACATCAATTCTTTTCAGCTCGTGCCACGCTGCAGGAAATCCGGGAAGCCCGGATTGCCTGTAGAGCTTTTTGGGGAAACCGAACTGTATCCGGCTTTCCGCGAAGAAAGCCGCACATCATTGCTCTCAGCCAGTACCACGCCGCAGGAAGTCCGGGAAGGCGAAAGCCCTTTTCGTGGTTCTCTCCCAAGGAAAACCACACCTCGCGACTTTTGTTAGGCCACAGTAATTGCGAAACCGCTCTAATGGGGACCCTCACGCAGACTCTAACGAGCGGCGACCTATTTTCCACCCTTGCCTGCGTCCGGAAGAACCGCCGTGGGGTAGAGGTCCGGCAGCGGCTTACCCTTTTGCTCGAGTAGCTCGGGATGAGGCAAAGGCTTCCGCGGGATCATCTGTTCGCGCATGGCGGCGTTGTAGACGAAGATCGCTTCCACCACAGCGATCTGCTTCAAGTCCGCCGGCTGCAGACGCTCATAGGTATCCATATTGGAATGGTGGGTCCGGGTCTCGTAGTCCATTGGATCCTGGATGAACTGGAAGCCGGGGATGCCGACGGCGTCAAACGATAGATGGTCCGTGCCGCCGGTGTTGCGGTTGGTTATGGTGGTTACGCCCAGGTCCTTCAGCGGAGCCATCCATTGCGCAAAGATGGTATCTACCGCGGCATTGCCCTGGGTGTAAATGCCTCGAATTTTGCCCGTTCCGTTGTCCACGTTGAAATAGGCGGAGACAAGTTTCTGCTCCGGCTTCAGCGCGAGCGGCCCCCCTGGCTTCCTCAAAAATTCCGGCAGTTCCATCTGATCCGGAGCAGTGGAGAGCGGGAAGCTGCCGAAGTGTTGCCTTACGTATCCTCTGCTGCCGAAGAGTCCTTCTTCTTCGCCGGACCATAAAGCAATGCGGATGGTCCGCCTCGGCTTGACCTTGAGCGAGTTCAGGATGCGCATCACTTCCAAAGCCACGACTGAGCCTGCCCCGTTATCCGTAGCGCCGGTACCCGCGATCCAGCTATCCAGGTGGCCGCCAACCATGACGATCTCGTCCTTCAGCTGGGGATCGGTTCCGGGGATTTCGGCAACCGTGTCGAAGCCATGCTCGTGGTCTCCAGTAAACTTGGTTTCGACATTCATCTCAATCGAGACGGGAACGTGGTTCTCGAGTAGCCGAAAGACCCGGCCGTAGCTCTCAATCTGCATCACTACCACGGGAAAGGGGACAGCCGTATCCCGGTGATAAGGAGTGCGGCCCAGCGCGGCGCCGTTGTCGTCGAAGATGATCCCAGTGCCTCCCCCGTTCTTACCGTCGCGGCTGGGAACGATAACGCCTGCGACTTTCTCCTCGGCCAGGAACGGGATGAGCTTACTGGTAAGCTTTGTGCGCTTCACATAGCGGTCGATGCGCGCTTGCATATCCGGATCAACGCCTGCAACGGGAAGAGACTCGAGATCCTTGAGGTCCTGATCGGTATAGCGCTCAAAGAAAGGCTTGTCGGGCACCGGCACATCGCGCATTGGGCCGAGCAAGACGATCTTGCCGGAAAGTTTTCCCTTGTATTTGGCGATATCGTTCTCGTCGCTAATGATGGCGGCGATGGCTTGCGCGGTCACGGGCCCATGGGTGGAGGGCGACCAGGGAGTGGCTTGGGCTACGAACACGGCGGTATCCGGTTCTGTCATCCGAACCCAGGTGTTGAGCTGTTGCCACCCGATGCCGAACTCGCCCCAATCTTCCAGATGCGCGTTGACGCAGCCCATCTTGGTGAGCTGGTCCCGCGTCCATGCGTTGGCCTTCGCCATGTTGGGCGAACCGGTCAGGCGCGGGCCAATCCCGTCCGCGAGACCTCCGGCGTAGTCCATCACATGCGAGTGCTGCAGGCCCTCTTCGCGAATTGCGTTGTACGCATTCAGGTCGATCGACTCGGTGGTGGGCTGTTGCATCTGCGAGTCGTTCCAGCCTACCGGCTTGTCTGCTGCGTGAGAGAGAGCGGAACCGGCAGCGACCATAACTGCCGCGGCAAAGACCAGGCTGCGTCTTTGAAGCATGAACATTGCCTCCTAAAATGGATGAAACAGCAGCTATAACTGCTGGATAATTAGTCCGGAGCGCCTTCGCCAGCATATCAGCTTAGCGGGATGGGCAGATCGAAACCTGGGCGGCACTTATCCTGACACCCAGATCAAGTCCGGGGAGAGTTTCCGGCTCGTCAAACGGACCGATTTAAGGAGAGTGCATGAGGAACTCTGTCGCAGCCTGCGTGGCTGCAACATTTATTTTTTCGCTGCCTTGTCATGCCGCGGCCTCTGACAGCGCAAGCAGTCCGACAGCCACGCCGGTCAAACATCTCGTGGTGATCTTTGACGAGAATGTTTCCTTCGATCACTACTTCGCGACCTATCCCAATGCGCTCAACCCGCCCCACGAGACCCCGTTCAAGGCGCGCGCGGGAACGCCTCGGGTGAATGGCTTGACGCGCACTGCTGCTCGAGCGCAACCCAAATTTCCTGAACGTAAAAGTAAATCAAAGCTACGCCGTGAATCCCTTTCGCCTGGGCCCGCGCAGGCGGCCACCGCCGACCAGAATCACGGCTACACCGAGGAGCAGCTTGCCTTCCACAGCGGCCTGATGGATTCGTTCCCGCAATATACCGGCCTTCCCGCGCTGGCGACCCAGAAACTGCATCCGGAAAGCCTGGTGGGCGCCCCGCCGGAATATGTGCATCAGACCAAGGGATTGGTGATGGGCTACTTCGACGGAAATACGGTGACCGCGCTGTGGAACTACGCGCAACGCTATGCCTTGAACGATAACTCGTACGCATCGACCTTTGGACAATCGACCCAGGGAGCCATCGAGCTGATCTCCGGTCAAACCAACGGCGTGACCGACCAGATCAACGCGGCAAGTTTCTTGGTCGATGGTGGAAACGGCACCTATACCGAGGTCGATGATGGGGATCCCATCGGGGACAAGTGCTCCAGCACTACCTGGGGTCAATTGCACTACACCGGCAACAACATCGGCCAGATGCTGAGCAAGCAGCAGCGTAACCTGGGGCTGGTTCGAAGCAGGCTTCGATTTGACCAAAACAAACCCCAACGGAAGCACCGGCTGCCAGCGCAGCACGCTGTCAAAAGTCACCCAGGTATTGACCGCGGATTACATTCCGCATCACGAGCCCTTCCAGTACTACACGCCGACGGCAAATCTGCTCCACACCCGGCCCTCCTCGGTGCAGATGATCGGCAAGGAGGGAGATCGGCGCAAATCATCAGTACGACACGGACGATTTCTTCGCCGCAGTGAAGCGCGGGCAATTTCCCCGCGGTTAGTTTCCTCAAGGCTCCGGCCTATCAGGATGGGCATGCCGGCTATTCCGATCCGCTGGATGAGCAGACGTGGGTGGTCACCGTGATCAACTTCCTTGAGCGCCAACCGGAGTGGAAGAACACCGCGGTGATTGTGGCCTACGACGACTCCGATGGCTGGTACGACCACCAGATGGGGCCGATCGTGAACCAGTCGACCAGCAAGGCGGATGGGTTAACCGGACCGGGCCAATGCGGCGACGGAGCGACTGCCCTTCCCGGCCCCGCTGTGGACCATGCGCAGGGCCGGTGCGGATATGGTCCCCGTCTGCCGCTGCTGGTGATCTCTCCCTTTGCCCGGCGCAACTACGTCGACCACAGCTTGACGGATCAGACTTCCGTCCTGCGCTTCATCGAAGACAATTGGCTCAACGGAGAGCGTGTGGGCGGCGGATCCTTCGACGCCATCGCCGGCACCATCAACGCGATGTTTGACTTTGCTCATCCGGATGCGAGGCCGTACATCCTGGACGAATCGACCGGACAGGTTCTCCAGCGGTGAATACTTCCTCATAACTTCCGATGGCTCACAAAGCTTTGCGGTAGTGGACACAGCGATCAACGACCTCAAACCCCAGCGCTTCGTGAGCGCATTGGGATGCGTCGTTGTCGAACCACGTATCCGACGCCACCTCAACGCACCTGTGGCCCCGTGCCCAGTCTTCGGCAGCCGTCATAAGTTGTGCGCCTATTCCCTTCCTACGCTGACTCTGCAATACGAACCAACCCTCGATGAACCCTACTGGGACTCTGGTGTCGCAGCCGTCGGCGTGAGAGCGCAAGCCAACTTCGAGAAAGCCCACGATTACCCCGTCGCTCGCGTCTGCAACCAGGATGGCGAGTGGCATCGTTCCGCTCGACTTTCCAGAAAGAATCTCCGTGAGTTCCTGCCTGTGTTCTTCGATGGAGGATTCCGGCCACAGAGCCACTCGCATATGTGACAGTTGGTCACAATCCGACGGTCTACCAAACCTGATGCGGGATTCCATGATTTTTTGCAGGAGATCAAGCGCTTCTTATGTATTGATAGCTCATCGCTTCGTAGCTGTGGCAAGAAAATGAGAATGGGGCTTGATACAGCGGAAAGTGCAACAAATGCAGCCAGTCCCCGGATTTCCTACTACGCGACTCAACTACGGCTGTTGCCTCTTGCCCGCACTATCGAACGCGACTGTGGAGTTCTCCAGAATCTGGATCGCCTTCCGGTAATCGAGATCGGGCGAGACCGGAGAGAAATGGCTCGTCTCCTCCGTGATCTGGAAGCTCAGAGATTTGACCAACAGGGCCTTGCCCGTCAGATTCACCTTCATGCCTGTAACTTCCCACTCGTGGCCGCCAACGTCCGCCTGTTCGAGAAGTATCGTTCCCCCTTTGTCCAGCCTACCGAGAACTCCCCATCCGAAATCGACATCCGAGATGAGGTGGGCATCCAGCCGGGTCAGGCGTTCCTGCGCCTGGTCGATCCAGACCTCGCCTGCCATGCCGCGGAAGATATTCGCCTCCTCATCGGGCGGAACGAAGTGCGGGTTGGGAGAGAAGCTCAGGCGATAGCATTGCCCCGCATCGCAGGGAGCCATATCTTCGAAGCGATACAGGAACGCATCCGGCAGGAGGCGCATCAGGCGGTTGACGCGATCCGCGTCTTTCTGCTCGCGCTTGTGCCGATGCTCCTGGATCTCGGGGGAAATCGCCAGTGCATTCAGCCGGTCCAGTTCGGCCTGATTGGCCTGAACACTCAGCGGGCTGCCGTGGATCGCGACCAGGCGGGCGACATCGCCATCCTTGGTTTCGATAATGTCCTTCGTGGTGTCGTGCCGTTCGTCCGTTTTACGGAGAAGAAACCGGAGCGGCCGATGGTTTTGATCGGCGTCCAGCCTGTTTTGTGTTGCGCGGCGCACCAGGGCAGTGGGATCGATGGCCGCCGGTTGCTCCATTTGGGCAAACGAACCCCCTTCTGCCGAGAGCGCAAGCAGAATCAGCCCGATGACTATGCGGGTGCTCATCAGGCGCAAGCATCCTTGGCGCGGTCCACAGCCTAAGACTAGTTGGTTGGCGCCGCGGCCGGTGGCGCCGTCTGACCCGCCGCGGGCCCCGGAGGCGCGGCTTGGTTCGTAGCCGGTGCAGTCTGCTCGCTTGGCGCGGCCTGCTGCGCCGTTGCCGGCGGCGGAACCGCGATCGGCGCGACCGCAGCAGATTGCGACGGCTCCGGTGTCACCGGCAGAACCGCCGTATTCACCACCGCAGGATCATCGCGCAGTTTGAGATAAAGTGTTCCATTGGGACGCGGCACGCTCAGCGTCGTGTCGCCAAAACCTTCCGGCACCGTGACCGCATTGGCCAACTGGGCGTCTGTACCGACCTGGTCCAGCAGAAACAGATCCGTTCCCACCAGCGTGCACAAGGGTGCGCCCTCGGCGCACTTTAGCTCCTTCAATTGCGGCACGCGCACTAACGTGGCCAGAGGCTGCCAGTCCCCTTCTACGCCTTCGCCGCTGACGGGACGAAAGCGTAGCGGGCCAAAAGCCGACCCTCCAAAGGCTTTCGCCGGATCAAGCGTCACCAGTGCGGTCTTGCTATCCTGCAGCACGATGTCGCCTTCCCCGACTCGCAGCATCTTAGAGAACGAACTGTCGTTGCTGGCCACTTCGATGGCCTGGTCGCGAGGAAAAGCTGCGGGCGTTACCGCCTGAACGAAGAAGGTCAGCTTGCGCGTGATCAGGAAGTTCATCCTGGCTGCCCAACTGCACCACCGAAGCGGGCCCATCGGAATGGACGCTCTTATTCATCAGTTTCACGCTGGGGCGCGGTGATTGCACGGTCGAGTCCAGATCGAGCACGCGTCCATCTTTCAGCGTGACCTTCGCCACTACTTTGTCGTCCGCGTGAAAACTCGACGCCGCGGACTGCGGAGCGGCGAGCAGGAGCGAGTCTTCACTGCCGCTGTGCGTGAGCGCGGCCGCGGGCGAGAAGACCACGCTGTTGACGGTCATGGTCGCGACCTCATCCAGCCGCGTGCCCTTCAACACGCCCTGATGATCGCCTGCATGCAGTTTGAAGCTATCCAGCCGTCCGGCCTCGGAGTAGGTGTGCAGGGGAACCTGGTCCGGCTTTTCCAATCCCAGTTGCTTCACCTGCAGGTTTACCGCGCCCGCATTCTCACTGGCGAGCGGCATATCGATCTGGATCTGGTTCGGCTTCACCGCTTTCCAGGTCGCATCGAGGGTTTTGCCCTCTGCATCCTTTACCGTTACGCCGCTCCACGCACGCGGTCTCCGCGGAGTCCAGATGCACCGTATCTTTGCGGCCCACGATCAGCGCATGCTGATCGGCGGAAGCCAGCGTCCACTGCTCCGGGTGAGCGCTCACCAGATGAAAACTTGGCCCTTCGAATGGCTCAAAACCCCAATAGCCGTGCAGGGTTCCTGTCACACTCGGCAGCCAGGTTTCTGCGCCTCCAATGCCTTTGCGTCGACCATGAAACCGCCCTGCATAGGATCCGGGGTACGGGGATGTCGACGCTCTGTCCGGACTTGTTCTGCTACCCGCAGCACAAAATCATGCGCGTAGCTGGTGGCAAAGACATAGGGCGCTCCCACCACCGGCAGCACCAGGGGCTTCTTTTGCGCGCACAGAGTATTCTTGGGATCGACCGCATGCATCACGGGCAGGTCCGGCAGTCTTGGTACACCGCAGGCAGCCCAACCACCAGCACCGACTGCGGCTTGTGAAACGATGGCGGATTGTTCAGCTTGAGCATCAGGGTGTCGCCTTTGGGCATGGCGAGCGCCGGCAGGTACTGGTACTCCGCAGTGTGAAAGCTGTCGAGGATCTTCGCCATGTCCATCACCGTGCCCACGTACACGCTGTAATAGCCGCTGCCCGCCTGTTGCGTGTACGACATTTGCGCCAGCATGTCACCGGCCGGGCCCGATGTGAGCCGTCTGCACTACGGTCGCGCTGCGCCCGTTGTCGAGCACCAGGCTGTCAGGATTCTGCACCAGGCACGGAGCCTGCTGTTCGGTAGGTTTGTCGAAACACTGCTGATCGACCTTGATATTGAGGCTTCGCGCCAGAAGTTTCGTCTGCTCTTCCACAGCTTTCGGATCGCTGGTATCCGCGGATTTCACGGCGGCCAGGTAAGTATCCAGCCGCGCTCGATCGAGACTTGCCTGGTGAAGGTCCTGCGCAGCGCGCACGAAAGCTCCGGGCCGGCCACGCACGGCGTTGCGCAACGTGCTGAAGTCTCCGCCTGTCTCCGGGGCAAGAAACAGCAGAACCTGCTGCGCGCCCTCGGGAACGGTTACGTAAAGTCCCTCTTCGCGAATCTTCTTATTCCACGTCTCCGCCTTGGTAAACCAATTTTCAGGAGGCGGGTTAACCGAACCGCGGAGAAACGCCACCACCAGCACATAGCGCGCACCCTCATTTTCGGGAAAGTCGGGATGCACCCACAAGCGGTCGCCCGCCGCCAAAGATGCTACTGGACCGATGGGCAAAGTCTTGCCATTACGGGGACCTTCGCCTGGATACGAGGGCCATCGAGATCGAATGCTGGGCCACCATCCGCGTGCGCCAATTGCACCGTGCATAAAAGCAGGAAACACCAACGTAACCAAACTCAGTCGCATCCTCTGATTATAGAAAGTTTTCGTCATACGGCCAGTGGCGGGTTTACCTCATGTCTGGTACTTGGATGCGTGTTCCCACTTTAGTAACACGCCGCGTCGAGGGCGACCCGGGAACGATGGTAACGATCGGACCAGGGAACGGTGCCCCTTAGGGACGAACATTCGCGGGAATGACGGGAATCCGGACGCATGGAATCTGCAACTTCAAGAGGAGGAATGGTTTACGGGCGCTACTGAAACCTGCAACTGAGCGGTTGGCAAGGCAGTTAGTGCCACCAAACGATGGGTGCCCCATCCCCCCGGATTTCCTGTGAGGCTTGGTGGGCTCAACGAAATCATGCGTCCCGGCTGGCCAGGACCGCTCACGCAAAGCTGGCTGGGGCAGTGCGGCTAGGAAATCCAGGGTCCGTGAGGCAAACTTGCCCGCACGGCGCTGGAAAAGTCCTTGCAACCCGCCTGAAAACTTCTGATAATTTCTCGCAATCCTCTAAGAGCCAGAAACAAAAGCACTTCAGCGGACACGGAGGCGGGGGGATACCTGGGATTGAATGACTGAATCGTGCTAGCATTTGCTCGAACTTCGGCTCTGGTTCTGAGATAAGCGGATTGCCCAATGACTGCAGGCGCAAACCCGAAAGTTAAAGAGCTGTACGAGTTCGGCCCTTTTCGCGTTGATCCCGAAAAGGAAACTCTGCTACGTGCGGGCGAATCCATTCCCCTGACGCCGAAGACCTTTCAGATCCTCCTTGTCCTGGTTCGCCACAGCAACGAGGTCGTCACCAAAGAAGACTTAATGAAAACGGTCTGGCCGCAGCAGGCGGCTCAGCCGGAGAGGGCGGGTCAGTGGGAAGCTGGAGCTGCAGTGCAGGAGGCTTTTTTCGGGAACGCGTCGGAAGCGAGGCAGAGGGCGATGGCGGCGCTTGCGCTTTCCAGGGATCGCGAGGTGGAGTACGGCGCTGCCTTTGCCCTGGCCCTGGCAAAGGATTCTTCGCGGTCTGAAACACTGGCGGATGATCTGGCGAAGCGCTTCCCTGAGGACACATCCGTCAGGTTCAGCTATCTGCCTGCGCTCCGCGCAATGCTGGCGCTCAACCACGGTGATCACGCAAAGGCGAGCGACCTTCTGCAAGCGGCGGTTCCTTATGAGTTGGGCGCGCAGCGCGCGCTTTTCGGGTTGCTTTATCCGGTCTACGTACGTGGCGAGGCCTATCTGGCCGATAACAAAAGCGCGGAAGCCGCCGCGGAATTCCAGAAAATTCTCCATCACCGCGGGATCGTGGTCAGCGACCCCGTAGGCGCGCTGGCGCGCTTGCAATTAGGCAGAGCCATCGCTATGTCGGGAGATAAGACCCAGGCGAAGACTGCCTATCAAGACTTCCTCACTCTCTGGAAAGATGCCGATCCCGACATCCCCGTCCTGAAGCAAGCGAAAGCGGAGTACGCCAGGCTGCAATGAGGCACGAGTATCCGGCCGTCGCTTCCTGCACGATTTGCATCGTTCGCTGCAAAAGAGTGGAAACACGGTGGACCGCATTCCATGCTGGTGACATTTCGATGAAGGAGAGAGATAGCGAATGCTGAATCATGAGAGAAGGCCAGTTCCGTCGAGCGCGACTCGCTGTGCGCTCGTGGCCGTTGTCCTTGCATTCGGCCTCCGCATAGGGGCGCAGAGGATAATCACCTCCCAATATGACAATGCCCGTACCGGCACGAATCTCAATGAGACCAGCCTGACACCGCGCAATGTGAATGTGCAACACTTGGGAAAAATCTTCACGTTGCCCGTGGATGGAGATATCTATGCCCAGCCTCTCTTCCTTAGCGGCGTCGAGATCCCGGGGAAGGGCCGTCACGATGTACTCTTTGTCGCCACGGAGCACGATAGCGTATATGCCTTCGACGCCTCCGGCAACCCCAGGTCTCCCCTCTGGCAGGTCAGCTTCCTGAAAGACGGCGTCACTACGGTTCCGGCACGACGACGCGAAGTGCCCTTTCATCGCACCGGAAGTGGGGATCACCTCGACACCGGTAATCGACCCAGGCACCGGAACACTGTATGTGCTGGCCCGCACCAAAGATCGGACAGGCATCCTCTCGAGTGTGTACTCCCAACGCCTCCATGCGCTCGCCGTGACCACGGGCGTCGAAAAATTCGGTGGCCCGGTAGAGATTCAAGCCAGTATGAGCGCCAGCGGAAGAGGAAGCAGCAACGGAAAGTTGGACTTCAATCCGTTGCGCGATAATCCGCGGGCAGCGCTGCTGTTGAGTAATGGTGCGGTTTACCTGACCTGGGCCTCAGCCTGTGATGTTGGCCCCTACCATGGCTGGGTCATGGCTTACGACGCTCATAGCCTTAAGCAGAAAGCCGTCTTCAATGCATCTCCCGATGCGGATGACAGTGGAATTTGGGAAGGCGACACCGGACCGGCGGCGGACAAGGACGGCAACATATTTGTTGCCACTGGCAATGGCCGTTTCGACGCGGCCAAAGGTGGCCGCGATTATGGCGACGCTCTGCTCAAATTGGATGGGCAGAGTTTGAAGCTTAGCGACTACTTTGCACCGTTCAACGTCGACGCATTGGACGCAAGCGATAGCGATTTAGGTTCGGGAGGGCCAATGCTACTGCCTGACCAACCCGGAGATCACCCACACCTGGTGGTGGTGGAGGGCAAGGGCGGTGTTCTCTACCTGATAGATCGCGACCACATGGGCCGTTATCAGGCGGCGAACAATAGCCACGCCGTGCAGGCGATCGCGCTCCCCAGACGGCGTCTTCGGTTCGATGGCGTACTGGAACCATTACCTCTATGTGCTTAGCGACAGCGATGCGCTTCGTGAATTTGAAGTAAAGGACGGAAGGCTCTCGTTCAAAGCACGTAGTGGCAACACCTTCGCTGGGGTATCCGCCACTCCAACGGTGTCCGCTAACGGATCCAGGGACGGCGTCGTTTGGGTGATCCGCTCCAAGGTTTGGAACGCACCCGACAGGTCTGCGGTTCTTTATGCCTACGACGCTACGGATGTGGCCCACGAACTCTACGATAGCGAGCAAAATTCCGCGCGTGACCGCGCCGGCCTGGCGCTTCGATTCAACATCCCGACCGTCGTGAATGGCCATGTGTATGTGGGCGCAAAGCACGAGGTAGACGTCTACGGTCTGCTGCCTGCCGCGGAAGCCGGCAAATGAGAATAGCTCCTGTCCTAAGCGAAGCGCCGGGTGCCCCAGGTTCGCATCAGCGTACCCGGACTTCCTGTTACGCAGCACCAGACAGGAGCGCGTGTGCGGCTTTCATTAAGGAAAGCCGCATGCAGTTCGCCAACGCCACCAGCCTTGACAGGAATTCCGGGGTACCTGGGCCTATAAAGAATGGCCGAAGGCCACTTCGCTCTTCGCCGGTGAAAAATCCACCCTACGTCTTGCCGCAAAGAACCGCAGCTTCTTCCGGTTGATGCTCCTTCGCCTTGTTATCGCTGAGTTGCTCGATGGCGCTCTTCCAGAAGGCCTGCATTGCGGGTGAGAACCACTTCTCTTTCTTGCGCACAATCTGGGTATATACATGCAGACTGCGGATCGGCCACGGCAGAGCTACCAGCGTTCCTTTGCGCAGCTCCTCTGCCACCACAACCTCCGGCAGCACCGCGACGCCCATCCGCGCCAGAGCACATTGCTTGATCGCTTCTACGCTGGCAAACTCCAGCGATCGCGACACTCTCGCTCCGTACTGCGACAGTGTTCGTTCAAAGAGCGCGCGATAACTGCAACTCCGCTCCGTGAGCAGGATTTGATATTCGCCGATGTCCTTCGCGGTAACCCGCTTGAGACCCGCGAGTGGATGTTCCGTCCAGACCGCGGAAACCATACGCTCCTCACGCAGGGTCTGCACAGCGAACTGCGGATCCCGCACTAACTCATCGATGGTGATCGCGAGATCGACGCTTGGGTCCATTGCTAAAACGCTCGCACACACCGCCGACGTATGCAGGGCAATCTCTACCGCCGGGAACTCGCACTGGAACGTGCGCAGCAGTTCCGGGAGACGATACGTCAACAGGCTTTCTGAAGCGGCGACGGTCAGCCTTCCGGCGGGCCGCCCTTTACTGCTCGCAGATAACCGCGCCTCTTCCGCCAACCCAAGCAGGCGCTCCGCATACCCCAGAAACTCTGTGCCTGCCGTGGTCAGCAAAAGCCCGCGGCCCATGCGATCAAACAGCGGAACCCCAAGCTCCTCCTCCAATGCATGGACCTGGGCCGTTACGCTCGATTGTGCATAGTTCAGCAGCGAAGCAGCCCGGGTCACGCTGCCCTCGCGAGCTACCGCCGCAAACGATCTAACCTGTCGAAGATCCAGCAAGCCGGCCCTCCGTATACATCAATGATTTCGATTTATCGTATCGTATCAATTCATTGGACGCGATAAGATCCTGCTGTCATCTTTACCCTATGAAGACTAAGTCTATTCTTCAGATACTTCTGCTGTCCGCGGTTTGGGGGGTTTCCTTCCTCATGATCCGCATTGCCGGCGGCACCTTCCCGCCGTTCTGGGTCGCGCTGCTGCGGTGCACGCTGGGCGCGGCTCTGCTGTGGACCGTCCTTAGTCTCGGCGGCAATAAGCTGCCGCCGCGCCGTCTGCTGCACTGGCTCCTGCTCGTTGCCTTGTTCAACAACGCCATCCCCTTCACGCTCTTCGCCTGGGGCGAGCGCACCGTACCCAGCAACGTCGCCGCCGTGATCAATGCGACTACGCCTATCTGGACACTGCTCCTCACCATGGGCCTCCATCGCACCCGGGCCGCGCTGCTCACCATCGGCGGCGTTCTCCTCGGCTTCAGCGGTGTGCTGGTCGTCGTCGTCAGCCACGCCGGCGATCCGGCTGCCGACAGCACTCCCGGGGGAGTTCTCCGCGGCACCATCGTTATCGCCCTCGCAGCCATCGGCTATGCCATCGCTACCGTCCTGGCCAAGGCCAAGTTGCAAGGGCTCGACCCCATAGGCCTCGCGACCACCCAACTTAGTCTCGCTGGTCTCATGGTCCTCCCCATCGCCCTCGCCGGAGCCCACCCCACCACGCTGCATCTCGCGCCGGTGGCCGCGATCGCCGTCCTCGGCTTTGCCGGCAGCGGTTTCGCCTACTTGCTGTACTACCGTGTGCTCGCGGAGGTCTCCGCCACGCAAGTGGCCGCTGTCACCTACCTCCTTCCTCTCTGGGGCATCTTCTGGGGCCTCTTCGCGCACGAGTCGATCGGCCTGCTCACTTGCCTCGGCGTTGCCATCACCATAAGCGGTCTACTCCTGCTGAATCTGCGGCCGCCGGCCGGGCAGGTCCAGCAGATACGTAGTCAGCCTGACGCGGCATTGGGGATCCGTTCCAATGTGAAAGCTGAAGGGTAGAGAACCGGGAATGGAGGTTAGTGAGATTGGTGATCTCAGTTCGCTTGACGCAGCAATCATGCTGCCACTGAACAACGCACATGGGGAGGAAACTTCCGCCCTCGATGAGGGCAGTCTCACCGCACTGATCGACATGGCCTTTTACGCCCGGGGCATAGACCGGGGCGCGACTGCGCTCCTGATCGCGCTCGATCAGAATGCCGCGTATAACAGCCCGAACTTCCTGTGGTTCAAGGCTTGCCGCGAATCGTTTGTCTACATTGATCGCATAATCATCTCCAGTGCCGCGCGCGGCCAGGGGCTCGCCAGGAGTCTCTACCAGGATCTTTTTGCCGCGGCGAAACACGCTGGGCATGACCGAGTCGTCTGCGAGGTGAATATCGACCCGCCAAACCGCGCGTCCGAAGCCTTCCATGCTGCCATGGGCTTTGCCCCAGTTGGAGAGGCCACCATTCATAGTGTAACGAAAACTGTGCGTTATCTCGAGAGGGTACTAGGTTAGGCTTGGCCGGAAATGGCGACGCGCGTTGTTCTTGCGGCGCAACCACCGTTTCATCATGTCGTCACGCCCGGAGGATTCCCATAGCAGGACTTCCTCAGGCCGGTAAAAATTTCCTGTACCTTGATGAGGCGGTTTAATAACCCTCTTGTTTTCCGCGCCTGGTATTTGGCATTCATCTTGCACTCCACACCTTAGCCCAGAAGATGGACGCGATTAAGGCATCAGTCGGGAGCGGCTCCTCACAATGCTTTGCGGCTCGATCGCCGGCGTCTCGCTGCTCCCACATGCATGGTCCGTATGAGTTAACGGGGCTTCAAAACTTCCGACCAACGTTCGTTGATCATCCACACTAATTTACCGAAGAGGGAGAATCTCAATGCCTTACATTACTGTCGGAAAAGAAAACACCGGCAACATCGATCTCTACTACGAGGACCATGGCTCAGGTATGCCCGTGGTCCTTATCCACGGATATCCGCTCAGCGGCGCTTCCTGGGAGAAACAGGCCGCGGTGCTTTTGGCTGCGGGTCACCGGGTCATCACCTATGACCGCAGGGGGTTCGGAAGATCCAGTCAGCCGGCCACGGGCTACAACTACGACACCTTCGCCGAAGACCTGCGTAAGGTGGTGACGCACCTCGATCTGCGTGATTTCGCGCTGACCGGCTTCTCGATGGGTGGCGGCGAAGTGGCGCGGTACTTGGGGAAATATGGATCGAAAGGTGTAACCAAAGCGGTGTTCCTCTCTTCGGTGCCGCCGTACCTGCTGAAGACGCCGGACAACCCGGATGGAGTGGACGGCAGTGTCTTCGAGGGGATCAAGAAAGCCGTCAGCGCAGACCGTTACGCGTTTTTCACTGATTTTTTCAAGAATTTCTACAACACAGACCTCCTGCTGGGCAAACGCGTAAGCGAACAGGCCGTCCAGTCCAGTTGGAATATCGCAGCCGGCGCCTCTGCTACGGCTAGTCTCGCTTGCGTGCCGACGTGGCATGAGGACTTCCGCAAGGATTTGTCTCAAATCGACATACCCACCCTGGTGATGCACGGGGATGCGGACCGGATTCTGCCGATCGCGGCATCCGGACGCCGTACCGGCCAGCTTATCAGGGGCGCCCGCATGGTCGTTGTGAAGGATGGACCTCATTGCATAACCTGGACCCACGCGGACGAAGTGAATCGCGAACTGTTGGAGTTCCTCGGGCAGAAGGTCGGCAGACCAAAGCAACAGGTAGCCTGAGCAAGGGTGCTGCGGGCGACGCGATGATCCAACATCTGTCTGCCGCAATCACCTTCGCTCAATGTTCGGCAGGCTCTCGATGCAGGGCCTGCCGAGCTGCGTGAGACGGTCGAGGGTGGCGACTGACGGGGCGGAGCGGCAGAGCGCTTCATGGGCGTCGCGGGCATGGCCTTCATCTTTCTCAATGAGGTCGAGGAGCCAATCGGTGGCTTCTTGCTGTCGGGTGAGGGCGATGGCCGAGAGAACGGCGCTGCGGAACCAGGGGTCGCGTGCCTTGGCAAAGGTGGTGCGCAAGACTTGGAATGCTTCGGCCGTGTGCGTCTGAGCTATGGCCATGGCGGCTTCCCCGGCAGGATCGTCTTCCGGCGGAAGGAACTGCGCGGCCCAGGGAATGGCGGCGGGACCTTCAAGCGCGAGGACGCCGGAGTAGCAGGCGCCCAGAAGCGCGGCGTCGTCGGAGGCGAGCTCGGCGCGAAGGCGGAGGAGGAGGGCGGCAGAGTCGGTGCCCACCTGCTCGACCGCGCGGACGGCATTGACTCGAACGGAGAGTTCCTTGTCGGCCAACAGTGGCGTGAGATGGGTGAGGACGCGATGGCTGTTAAGCTCACGGCACTGTACCAGGGCGAGGGCGCACGTTCCGCGCAGTGTTCCGGCGGTGTCGGCCGGTCCGCCCCAGACCGGTTCAAGCTGAATGTGGCGCATGGCGGCCAGAAATAATTCCGGCTCCTGATATTCGAACCCCGCGAGTGTCTTGGCGAGAGCGTTCTTGGCCCAGCACTGGGGATCGGACTTTGCCGCGTTTTCGAGGAAGCGCGGGAAGGCAGCAACGAGATCGGGCGTGAGGCGGGTCAGCTGGTGATGGAGCACAAGCGCGGCGGCTTTGGAGACGAGCAAGTTATTGCGAAGTTTGAGGGCCTTCACCAGCTCGGGCTCGGCGGCTTCGGGCGATATGTCGCGAAGCGCTTCCAGGGTGGCGAGCTCGGCTTCGAAGGTGCGTTTTGCAGGCATGGGCCGGGAGGGTTAGGTCGGAGCTTGTGGAAAGCCTAGGTTGTCAATCCAGACTTGTTAGATCTTATCAATCTTCGATGGCCGGTTCGCTGATGCCGGGGCGTCCGGTTTCAATATGCCCGGCGAAACGTCGCAAATACGCAGACGATTCCACCGCGGTGACGGAGATGTCATACCAGCCTGAGCTGGCCGTCAGTAACCAGTGATCTTCCACGCTTGCTCCGGACGCGACCGAATAGATATGCGGGGCATTTTGGCCGTGGCTGTTTGTTACTTTCATGTTGCACGGCGCTGAACCCGGATTGGACAGAGAAAGAAATATATTTCCCTCCACCACATCGTAGCGCACCTTGACTTCAGGCGTGACCCCGAGAGCCTGCCCCATCTGTGTTGCCTCGGAACTGGCAGAGATAACCGTTCGGTCCATGCACGGTAAGGTCATAAGCCCCCTTGGTGTCGGAGGTTACCCAATAATCGGAAAGCGTATCTCCGGCCGAGACCGTATAGCGCCGTGGGGGCTCCTCCGGCTTCTCGCCGTTGTACACATAAAACGCCGCACCGGCCTTACCCGTATTTGCAAAGTCAATCCAGATTTTGTCAGTGATGGTTTCGTTTGCTTCGTCTTTTAGGCGGCAGTGTGCGAACAGTTCATAAGGCAAAGCCCGCGCCTTGCGAGTACCCGGCTCCTGGGTCGGCATCGATTGGGTATGTGGAACCCGGTACGGCCGATGAAGAGAGGCGACGGGTTTCGGCACTGCAAAACGGAGCACGCTGGGCTCGGAGGAAGCGGAAAAATCGAAGGCGGACGTCAGATCACCGCAGACAGCACGGCGCCATGCGCTGATGTTCGGCTCTGGAATCTCAAACCGGGTCTCCAGAAACTGCAATACGGAGGTATGGTCAAAGACCTGCGAACACACCCATCCACCGCTGGTCCAAGGCGAGATGATAAGCATGGGCACCCGCGGTCCCAAGCCGATGGGTTGCCGCCCTCCTGCATCGGCGCCTGGAATCAGCGGGCGCATATCCCCGGAATACTTATCCAGATCCAGAATTTCATCCCCGAGGCTCTCAAGAAGGTCCCTTGACACCATGCCTTGTGCGTTGGCCTCGCTGGTCAACGGCGGCATCGGCGGCACGATATGGTCGAACAGACCATCGTTCTCATCGTAGTTGAGGAACAAAACGGTCTTGCTCCAGACCTCTGGGTTGGCGGTCAGCGCTTCGAGCACCAGGTCGATGTAGTGTGCGCCATCGGTGGGGCTGGCCTCCGGATGTTCGCTGTACTTATACGGCGCCACAATCCATGAAACCTGGGGCAACCGGTTATCGGCAATGTCCTCGCGGAACTTGACAAGTGTGTGGTTGGACACGCCTTTCGTCACCAGGGGGCCGCTTGGAGATGCTCCTTCCTTCACCTGGTACCTGGCGAAAAACTCCAGAGAGTTGTCGGTGTAATTGTCTGTTGGCGTGCCGGGTTCTCCGGAACCGCCCTGGTAGAGCTTCCAGCTGACGCCATGGTCTTCAAGCCGCTCTGGGTAGGTCGTCCAGGTATAGCCATTGGTGTGAGCGCGCTCACCTAAACCGGGACCATTAGGTCTGGTTCCGTAAACATTCCTGGGATCGATGGTGCCCGACCATAGATAAATGCGATTGGGTGCGGTGTCGGCGTGGACCGAGCAGTGATAAGCGTCGCAAAGGGTGAAGGCGTCCGCCAACGCATAGTGAAAACTGACGTCTTCGCGCTTCAAGTACCCCATCGTCAGCACATCCTGCTTCTGGTTGACCCATTGGTTGTATTGGCCGTGGTTCCAGGCGAGATGACCGCTGCTCCAGCCATGGTCGGTGCCAGGCGAATGCTCGGTCGTGGCCTGGGGATTGAGATAAAACGGCAGCACATGAGGCGCGTGAGGGCTTAAGCCTCTCGCCTTGTAATGGCTGGTATGGATCGAGGCAGGCGGCTGATACCAGACGGGCTTGCCATTCGGCATAGTGACCGGCCGGGGATCGTTAAAGCCGCGTACGCCTCGGATGCTCCCGAAATAGTGATCGAACGAACGGTTTTCCTGCATCAGGATGACCACATGTTGGACGTCTTTGATGGTGCCGGTAGCCCTGGTGGCGGGGATCGCGAGCGCTTTGCGAATGCTGGACGGCAGCATCGCCATGCCGGCCGCGGCTCCTGCCGAGGTTGCCGCCATGCGCAGGAAGTCCCGTCTGCTTTTCACTCGTCTCATCAGAACCCCAGTGACTCTAGAGTAAGTCAAGCGCGAGCGTAGCGGGCCAGATTTGCAAAAATCGGCTCTCCCCTTGCCAAACTAGGAGAGCTCTGGTATACTCCTAGTTAGACTAGGAGGCACACACATCGTGGGCAAAACCGCAGATCTGCTGCCGGGCACACTCGACATGCTGATCCTCAAAGCGGTGTCGTTGAAACCGCTGCATGGATACGGCGTGTTGCTGCGCATCCGGCAGATCTCGGGCGATGCGCTGGAGATTCCCCAGGGGTCCTTGTATCCGGCGCTTTACCGGTTGGAGCACCAGGATCTGATCGCCGCCGAATGGGGCCAGAGCGAGAACAATCGCCGGGCGAAATATTACACCCTGACCGCCGCGGGACGGCGCCGCCTGCGGGAGGAAACGGCCGGCTGGAACCGGCTGGCGTCTGCGATTGCCGCGGCCTTGAACACGACACCGGAGGAGGTGTGACATGCTGGAGCGCCTTCGTTCTCTTTTCCGCGTGCTCACTCGCCGGCGTGATTTCGAAGAGGGTATGACCGAGGAGTTGCGCTTTCACATCGAGCAATACACCGACGACCTGGTGCGCTCCGGCGTGCCCCCGGAGGAAGCGGCGCGGCGGGCGCGCATCGAGTTCGGCAGCCTGAACAGTGTCCAGGAAGAATGCCGCGAAGCACGCGGCCTTCAGCTGTTCGACGAGTTTCGTCAGGGAACTGCGCTATGCCGCCCGATTGCTGCGCAAGACGCCCGGATTCACGGTGACCGCGCTTCTTGACGCTCGCCGTCTGTCTCGGCGCGAATCTGACGATTTTTGCCGTGATCGACTCCATCCTGCTCCGTCCGCTGCCGTTTCCCGAGGCCGGACCGGCTGGTGACCATGTTCAATACGTACCCGAAAGCCGGCGTCGATCGCGACGGTTCCTCGATGACCAATTACTACGAACGCCGCGGCCGGATTCCCGCCTTCGCCTCGGTCGCGATCTATCGCTACGGCACGGCGATTGTCGGCGAGGCCGGCTCAACGGAACGCGAGCAGATCACGCGAGTATCTCCGGATTTTTTCTCGACCCTTGGGGCCGGCCCGGTGATGGGACGCGGTTTCACGGAGGAGGAAACCTCCTATCAAACCGACAGCGTCGTCGCGATTCTCACCGACGCCTATTGGCGGCAACGCTTCAACGCCGACCCCCACGTCATTGGCAGGCAGATTCGCGTGGACGGTCTTCCCAACAACCGTGGTCGGCGTCTTGCCGCCCGGCTTCCGCTTCCTCTCCTCCGAAGCGCGGCTGTACTTTCCTTTGGCATCGCAGCCCTGAAGATCGCACGCCCGTTGCAGCGGCATTCCGGGGGAAATGTCACCCATATGATTGCCCGGCTTAAACCGGGCGCCACTCTTGCGCAGGCGCAGGCGCAGATCGACGCGCAGAATGCCACGTTGGAAGCGGACGACCCCCAGGCCAAAATGATGGCCGATGCCGGCTTTCGTTCCATGGTGGTGCCCCTGCATGCCGACCACGTCGCAGCCGATCCGCCCCACTCTGCTGTTGATGCAAGCGGGCGCGCTCGCTCTTCTGCTGATCGGCGCGGTCAACCTGACAACCTGCTTCTGATCCGCGCCAGTAGCCGAGCCAAGGAATTGGCCGTGCGGCAGGCGTTGGGCGCGAGCCGGCGGCACGTGGTAAGCGAAGTGCTCGTCGAGACCACCTTGCTCACGCTGGCCGGAGGACTGCTCGGGCTCGCCGCCGGCGCCGGCGGAATCCGCCTGCTGAGCGTGTTGGCTGCCGATCGCTTGCCCTTGGGAAGTCACATTGCCTTCGACGCGCGCCTGGCATTGGTCGCGCTTGGTCGCAGCCGATCGCTCCTGGGAATCGCTCCTCGCCGCGCCCATCGCCTGGTTCAATCTTCGCCGCCATCTGGGAAATGCGCTCCAATCGGAGACCCGCAGTCGGAACCGCCGGCCGCGCCGCTCAAACTCTGCGCCACAGCTTCATCGTCGCCCAGATTGCCCTGGCCTTCATGCTGTTGGCGGGCGCCGGCCTGCTCGGGCTCAGTCTGGAGCGGGCCATGGCCGTCTCTCCCGGCTTCCGGCCCGACCATGTTCTCACCGGGCAAATCTCACTTCCCTGGAAAACTATCCCGGATGGCGCGGCTCGCCTGGCATTTATCGAGAAGCTGGCAGACAAGATCGGCCGCCTGCCGGGAGTGTTGGCCGCCGGCGTCGTCAACAATGTGCCCCTCAGCGGCAACAGCGGCAAAAGCGCCGCCACGGTGAAAGGGCCACGTTCTCCGGCCGGGCGAATCGCCGCGCGGGCACTACTCTTATGGGGTTGGTGGCGACTACTTCGGCGCCATGGGCTTCTCCCTGCGCGAGGGACGTTTCCTCACCGCTGACGATTCACGCCCGCCAAGCGAGTCTGCGTCGTGGACGAGGACTTCGCGCGGTACTACTGGCCGGACGCGCAGCGCTCTCGGCCATCACCTGTTCGAGGGTCGGAGCAGAGCAACCGATGCCGAAGCATTCACCGTCGTCGGCGTCGTCGGCAGCGTGAAACAAGCGGGGCTAACCGACGACAGCAGCTCAAGGCGCGGTTTACTATCCTTACGCGTTTCGCAACGACGACATCTTCGTTGTCGTCCGCACCAGCCTTGCCACCGGAATCGCTCGGCCTGACGCTGCAAAAGGCCGTTCGGCAAATCGACCCCGATCTGCCGGTCAACGACCTCCGGCCGATGGAGACCCGCATCGCCGACAGCCTCGTCGCGCGCCGCTCGCCGGCACTGCTGGCGGGCCTCTTCTCGCGATCGCTCTGCTGCTCACCGCCATCGGCAGCTATGGGGTCTTGAGCTACGCCGTGGCGCAGCGCCGCCGCGAGATCGGCGTGCGCATGGCATTGGGAGCGCGGCCGGGGCAGATCCGCAGCCAGTTTTTCTCTCTCGCCTTACGTCTGCTGGCTTGCGGCGCGATACTCGGATCGATCGGAGCGTGGCTGACCGGCCGAGCCATGCAGACGGTGCTCTTCCATGTGCCGCCTCTTGACCTTGACGATCCTTGCCGCGGCTGCCGCTGTCATGGGGCTGGTGTCTCTCGTCGCTTGTCTGTTGCCCTCTCACCGCGCCGCGCGAATCTCCCCGGTGGAGGCCCTCCGCGAATCGTAGCGCATCCCTTCCTCTACGCCTTTGTTGACACAGTGGAGGGACTTACAGTTCCTCTTTCCACATCACTAATCATCAGGTCCGGAACCAACCTCTCCTCCTCACGCGCGAGCGGCCAGGCCCCGCTGCCGAAGCCAGTCGAGTACGATTCCCGCCAACGCATCGCTGTTGTCGTCAGCCATCATGGCGTGGCTGTTGCCACATATTCCGAGCGACGGCAGATCAAGCCACGTGACGTCACAGCCTGCGGAAATGAGACTATCTCGCCAGCGTTCGACTGCAGGCCGGGATTGAAGCCAGAAGGTGTGCTTATCGAGATAGTCGCCCCAGAGGAAGAGGTGGGGTACACCTCTAAGTTTTCCTGCATCCTGAAGGCTCGGGTCGGGAGCGCCAGAAGGATCCAAGCACACAACGGCGCGGACGCGATCGGGATGCCTCATCGCGGCGGTCAATCCGAAGTTGCCTCCCTGGCTATGGGCTAGCAGAATGGCGCCATTCTCGATACGCTGGATAAGGGCGTCGTAGGCATGTTGAGTCAGCACATCGTTGCAGGCCCATCGGGGGACGCACTGGCAGAGAAAGGCATCGAAAGACTCGATTGGAAAGCGCAGCCCGGGGTGAGTTCGCCGCAACGCAGCGTCGAGATGCCACGACCCCTCAGGACCGAAACGGAACGCCTCCTCCCAAGCTTCCTTAGCGGTCCGGAAATAGGGCACCTCCGCATAGACCTGTGGATAGGGCGCCCAGGATGCGCGCCCGCGCTCGACGGCGTCTGAGACGTAAGTGTCGAATCCAGCGCGGAGAAAGAACATCTGCCAGCCGGGCCGTCCGTCCGGCGTGGTTTCCCAGCTCGCGCCTGTCATGCCTCCGCCGTGCCACATCAGCAGCGGCGCCGCCGCAAGCGGCTTCGCCAGCCAGACATATTGGACATACATCTGCCCTACCATGATTTCGCCGTTGGGGTCGCTGAAATAGACCGGGCCACCAGGCGTGCTTACCCGCTGGCGTTTGGGCAAGCCTTCCAGAAGGGACAGGCGACCGCCGACAAAAAAGCTGCCGATCTCGGCAATGGATAGGACTGACGTATCTTCAGGCATGTCAAAAAGTCTCGCATAGAACGCTTTGCAAAGAACTCCAGACGATGATGTTCCTCAGCAGAAAGCTGATTGGCCCGGCGGCGGCCTCACTCCGGGAAGCGCCAGGGGTTCTCGGGCGAGTGGATACCTTGCACTTCTACATGTCCGAGGTGTATATGTAGAAGCCATAGGCATGGAACCATCATCCAAGTTCGATCTTCCCCAGGGCACCCTCGACCTGCTGATCCTGAGAGTGGTCGCGCTTGGCCCCATCCACGGCTATGCCATTGCGCAACGCATCCAGCAGATATCGCGCAATGCGCTGCAGGTGCAGCAAGGTTCGCTCTACCCCGCGTTGCATCGCCTGCAATATAAGAAGCTCCTCACCGCCAAGTGGGCAGAGTCAGAGACTGGGCGCGATGCGAAGTTTTACGAGCTCACTGCCCGCGGCCGAGCGCAGTTGAAGAGCGAGACCGAAAGCTGGGGCCGCCTCACCGATGTCGTCGCGCTCTTCCTCGAAGATCCGCAAGGAGAATTGTCATGAACTGGTGGCAGCGCCTTTTCGGCAGCGAGCGATTGGAAGAGGAACTCGACAAGGAATTGCGCTTTCACTTCGAGCAACAGGTCGCCGACAATATTCGCAGCGGCATGACGGAAGAGCAGGCCCGTCGCGCTACCCGCCTCGCCTTCGGCGGCCTGAATCAAATCAAAGAAGATTGCCGCGAAAGCCGGGGCACGCTGTGGGTTACCTCCGTCGCTCAGGACCTCCGCTTTACCCTGCGCACCTTGCGCCGCGATCGCGCATTCACCATGGTGGCGGTCTTGATTCTCGCTCTCGGCATCGGCGCCAACATTGCGGTCTTCAGCGTGGTCGATACCATTCTTGCTGCGCCCGCTGCCTTTCCATGATGCGCAGCGTCTGGCCTGGATTGCCGGCAACAACGGAACCGGCGCCCTCTCCGACACGACCTTCCGCGTGGATGCCTACGAGGAGATTCAACGCCACAACCAGTCCTTCCAGGACATGACGGCCTACGTGCCGTTCTTCGCGATCGTCCGACGCGAAAATGACGGGCAGCGGCGAGCCTCGCGTGCTGGCCGGCGTCTGGGTCGCCGGCAACTTCTTTCACATGCTCGGCATTCAGCCCCAGCTTGGGCGTCTCTTCACGCCCGAGGAGACCGTAAAAGGCGGGCGGCCTGCGGTTCTCTTGAGCTATCCCTTCTGGCAACGGCAGTTCGCCGGCAATCCGGCGATTGTCGGGCAGGCGATTACGCTCAACAATCAGGCCGTAACGGTCGTCGGCGTGCTGCCCGCCAGCTTCGACTTCGGCGGTGTCTTTCATCCCGGGGTTAAGGCGGACATTTTTACCCCCGTCATCATGGATGACATCCGCACCTGGGGACACATGCTGTCGATCATTGGCCTGCTGAAGCCTGGCGTCACAGTAGCGCAGGCGCAGGCCGAAGCCGACGTCGTGTACCCACAAATGAGGGCCGCGCATCCCGATTGGATGACCGACCTCACGATAAAAATCACCGGCCTCAAGGACCACGTCAGCGGCACAGCTGCGCCGCTCCCTCATCGTGCTGTGGTGTGCTGTCGGTCTCATTCTGCTCATCGCCTGCGCCAATCTCTCCAACCTGTTGCTGGCTCGCGCCGCCGCGCGCAGCAAGGAGTTCGCCATGCGCAGTGCTCTGGGAGCGGGCGCGGTCCAGACTGATCCGTCAGCTGCTCACCGAGAGCCTGGTGCTCGCTTCCATGGGAGCAGCCCTTGGCCTGGCGATTGCCTATGCCATCGTCCTTTACCTCTCCCACCAGGGGTCCATCGCGCTTCCCTTGCTGAGCAGCGCGCGCATCGACGCCGGCGCGCTTGCCTGGACGCTCCTCATCGCTTGCGCCGCCACAGTCTTCTTCGGCATCGTTCCCACCCTCAGAATGTCTGGTGTCAACCTGCAGGAATCTCTGAAAGACGGCGGCCACGGCACCAGCTCCGGCAGGAAGCACGATCGGATGCGCGCGGCGTTGGTGGTCTCTGAGGTAGCCCTGGCCTGCGTGCTGTTGGTTGGCGCGGGTCTGCTGCTGCGCAGTTTCCTGCGCGTGCTCGACGTCGATCTGGGATTCGAGCCCAGCCATGCCTACGCTATTGAAGGTTGACTTCGACGATGGGGGCAAAGCGGCGCGGCGGGGCGCCATCCTCGAGGAAATGCTGCGCCGCGTGCGCGCGCTTCCCGGCATCGAAGCAGCGGGCATCTCCGACATGCTTCCCCTGGACCGCAATCGAAGCTGGGATCTTATGGCCAAGGGAAAGCCCTATTCCAAGACGACAAATTACGACGCCTTTGTCTACATCGTGACCCCTGGATATCTCGACGCCATCGGTATGCATTTGCGCGCAGGGACGCGACATCAGCTGGAGCTGACACGCCTACCAGCCCGCCAGTCATTCTTATCAACGAGGCGGCTGCCCGCCGTGAGTGGCCGGGCCAGGACCCCATCGGACGCGAGGCTGAGGGAATTGGCGACGGTGTAACGCGGGTTGTCGGCGTGGTTTCAGACGTGCATGAGAGCAGCGTGGAAGAGGCGGCCAACCCGGAAGTCTTTGTGCCCATCACCCAGGGGTAGCCCGGACGGCGCGGAGCTGGTGGTGCGCTCGAAGCTTCCGCCCGGCGCGCTTGCCGGCAGCGTGATGAGTACTCTGCGATCGATGAACCCCGGCCAGCCGGCAGTCGAGTTCCGGCCCATCCAGCAACTTGTCGATCATGCCGTTTCGCCGCGCCGCTTCTTTGTATTGCTGGTAGGCATATTCGCGGGGCTGGGGTTGTTGCTGGCCTCGCTCGGCATCTATGGCGTCATCTCCTATTCGGTGACCCAGCAAACACAGGAGATTGGCATTCGCATGGCTCTCGGCGCGACCCAGGCGCGAGTCCAATTCGGCGTGATCGCGCGCACCCTGAAACTCGCGCTGATCGGCATTGCCGTTGGAATCGTGGCATCGTTCGCCATCGCGGCGCTGATTGCGTCGCTGCTCTTTGGCACCGATCCCACCGATCCGGTAACCTTCGCGGGCATGATCCTGCTGCTGGTCGCGGTGGCATTGATCGCCGGATATCTCCCCGCCCGTCGCGCCTCGCGCATCGATCCGATCGTCGCCCTCCGCTGCAACTGAGGAAGAGGGCCGATAGCAAAGCCAGTTTGAAGCGCATGACGGCGCCTCGCGTTTTTGAACGTAAGTCTGCGCTCCGTCATCGCAGGAGTCTATGGTCAGTAACACGAGGGGATGCGCAGACGTGACCTCTCGCATTCCAAAAGCAAGGCCTAGGGCAGCCAAGCCGGGCCAAGGCCCAGCATGAAGGTGGTCCGTTGCGCCGCCGCTGCAGCGGCCACGGCGCGATCCTCAGCGAGCCCTCCACCGGCGAAACGCAGATAGCCGCCCGGCTGTCCACTGGCCGCGACCTGCACGAACTCCACCGATTGCGGCCGATCGGGAATGCGTGCGCCGAACCAGTGCGGATCGTCGCGCTGCGCCCAGGTGACGAGCGCCAGCACCGCACCTGCCGGATACACCGGGCCCTTGGCGCGCATTCGCCGGAGCGGATCGGCTCGCCTGCACAGCTTCGATGGCCGCATCGTTGCCGTAGAGCGTCGCCGTCGTGTGGGTCTTTGGGTCGACGTACATGGTGATCGCGCCCCAGCCCAGCGGCTGATACGGCAGGCTCGCCGGCAGTGCGGCGGCGGCATTGTTCACCACCTCGTCGCCGCTGACCTTGGCCGTCGTGATCGGCAGCGTGTAGACGTAGTCGTTGCCGCGCAACGGCCGATGGCAGCCCGTGCACTCGTTCACGAAGTGCGCGTCCTTGCCGTAGGGCTTCAGGTCCGCGCCGCGCCAGCGGCCCCAGCCCCAGCCCTCGGTGTCCTTGTAGATCCCGGGCATTCTTCAGCATCAGCTCCACCTGCACGAACTTGCCCGGGTGCACCAGGCCATCAGGGCCGGGCTCCTGCTGCCAGGCAATCTTGGCGAAGCGCGCGCCGTCCGGCCACGGCGAGATGTTGCCCGATTGCGCCGCCTTCACTGCGACGTCATTGCCGAGAATGAATCGGAAGGTATTGTTGTCGCCGCGATCGGTGGTGCTGATCGGCTTCCAGCTTTCGAAAGTCGGGGTCGAACGGGAATCCGTTGAGCTCCGGGTGCACCATCGCCAGAGAGACAGGCGCGGGAGACGTTCGGGACGGCCCGTTGCCACTGCCGTCTTGGCTGCTGCTGCTCGACGCGCCTCAGGTTAGTTCGGCGCGGGCTCCACGGAGCCAGATACGCCTTCAACGTTCGCCAGCTCTTCGGGCGTCACCTTTGCCTCCGGATGCAGCTTAACGAATTTCGGCAGCGGCATCGCGCCAAGCTGGATCATGTTCACCGCCTCGTACAGCGTCGCCTTCTGCATGGCGGCGGGCGCTTGGAGCCCAGGGTCGAGAAGTTCAGGTGCTCACGCGCGGTCAGGATGTCGTGCCGCACCAGCCAGTAGCCGGGCACGATCTCGTCGAACCATGAGAGCCGCCGCTGGTCCGAGTGGCAGCTATAGCAGTCCTTTTCCAAGACATCGCTTGACCTCAGGCGGCGCCTGCACCTCGGCCGTCGTGGGCTTAACAGGAATGTTGGGCCGCACCATCTGCAGCGCCGCAAAGACAACGACGCCCGCAACAATCAACTTGCCAAAGGTTCTCATTTAGCTCTCCATCTCCCGGTCGTCAAAGGGTCCATCCGCGAACGCCAGCGGAATCACCCATTGGAGTCAAGTTCGCGGTCCAGTTCTGCCTGAGTCGCGAAAGTAACAATCTAGTGACAATACTGCGGTCCCGAGGCGGAAAGAAACCCGCTCTAACGACTGTTCTCTACCAGGATTCCGAAATCGCCGGCTTCCTGGTTGCCCTGAGTACAGAGCAAGAGAGAAGACAGTTTGGTTCCCGTCTCTTCCCCTGAGCCGGGGGCGATCCAAGACGATGACGCTGCATCGAGTGAGGGGGGCGTTCGCCTCCCTGGCGGTTGATATTCACGCTCCCAGCGCCCCATCCTGCGTCTAACGAAGAATGGCTTCTGAAGCAGCATCCCGGCAGTACGTCTCGCACGCAGACAGCCAGAACCTGCTTGCCTCACTTGAGAAGCTGCCGGGTGATCCTCGCGACGGTTTCTTCGGCCCCGGCTCGATAACCTGGCAGGTGAACCGGGAGTCCGCCGTCTTTCTCGGTGCGGGACGCGCGGCCTTGCTTCAATTGGCTCACCCTTGGGTCGCGGCCGCGCTGGCCCAACATTCCAACCTATTGAACGATGCTGTCGGGCGTTTCCATTCGACGTTTCGTGTCATCTACACCATGCTGTTCGGCACCCGCGCGCAGGCTATCGAGGCCTCTAAACAGCTGTATCAGCGCCATACCGGCATCCGCGGCGAACTGCCTCATGCAGCCGGCGCGTACCCGCAGGGCGAACACTATGAGGCAAACGACGTCGCCGCCCTTCGCTGGGTGTACGCCACGCTGGTGGAGAGCGCGATTTTAGCCTACGAGTTTGTTTTGCCGCCGCTCTCGCCATCTGAACGTGAACAGTACTATGCGGAGAGCAAACGAATGGCTGCGCTCTTTGGTATCCCGGCAGGAGCCCTGCCACAGGATTGGGCTGCTTTTGCACAGTACACCGCGGAGATGTTCGATTCGCCACGGCTGTGCGTCGAGGCGAACTCCCTGCCACTCGGCCACAGTGTCATGTCCGGCGCCGGTACGTGGCTTCACCCCCCACACTGGTACCAAGCCGTCACGGCATTCTGGATGCCGCCGCGGCTCCGCACCGCCTTTGGGCTGCCTTTCGGCGCACGGGAGGAACAAGCCGTGCTCCAGGCTGCCCGCTGGCTGCCCCGGTTCTACCCGCACACCCCGCAGATCTTTCGTTTCGTCGGCCCTTTTCACGAAGCCGAGGCCCGCCTGCGCGGTCGCTCTCCAGGCGCACTCACCCGGAGGAGCAACTGCTTCTGGATGGGCCAGCCTCGGCTGCTTTATTCCCGCCTTTCCGAATAGATTCGGAGTCAAGCCATCAATTCGGTCACTGCCGGTAACTGCTCGGCGAGACGTTTGGCGAGCAGGTGATCCGGGGCGATCAGCAGTGCCCGTCGAACATGCAAGGCGGCATCGTCTTTGCGGTCCAGCTCGATCAGGCACTCGGCAATGTAGCAGTGAGTCGTCGCCGATTCTTTTAACTCCAGAGCGTGACGGTAGTGTGCTTCCTCTTGATACAAAAAGCGCTCCCGCTTTTCTCTATCAAGACTGAAGGGGTCTTTCTGCTCCCGTTCTGCCTGCTTGCGCCGTTCGTCACGCTTGATCATTCCCAGAGCGACGTAAGCGGCCGCTCGTACTTCGCTTTTTCGCGCTTTGGCGAGTGACGCTTCCTGTATTTCTTTTGTCCACTTGCGCAGCAGCGAATAAATTTCAATACTCGCGTGGGTATCAGCCTCCTGGTCCAGCAACCGCACCAGCGCTTCGATCTCCAGGCACACCGTCAGCAGGGATAGGTCCTGGTTTGGCACGAGACGCTCCTCCCTTAATTTCCTCGCGCGTTCCTGTGCCTTCCTTAGCCCGTCCGGCTCGAAGCCAATCAGATGCGCATACGCCAGGTAATAAACGCTTTCGATGTAGAGCGGTTCCCGTAGCTCCCGTCTTCGGCGCCGAACCTTTCCGAGTGCAGGCACGAACAGACTGGCGATCCACGCCTTCCACGTCTCCGTCTCAGGGTTAGCCAGGATCGCCGGAAACTCGAGCGGATTACGACTTCGCGTCTCTTGCCTCAATCTAAGAATGAGCTGGCGTGCGGCCTCCCATTTTCGCTCTGCGATCAGCGACTCTATCTCTTTCAGATTAGCCTCAAAGTAGATCTGCGCGGCGGTTGAGCGCCGAGTTAGATCCGCGATGAATTCGGAAGGGTTCGAAACAACGCCCGGGGCCGGTGCGGCGGTGCCGCTAAGAGATTCCTCCGCAAAAACTGAATGGACATTTTGGTTGATACACTCCGCCTCCAACAAGTAAAGATCCATATCCAATTTTTGTATTTTTCCTGCGCCGAGTACCGCATCAAGCCTTGTGTGAGCATCCTTTTGAGAGGTCTCGTCAGATTTCATTCTCCCCGCCGCGATGGCCGGCAGCGAACTACCGCCAAGATTCTTGGACAGGTTCTCGGCCAGCGCATCCAAATGCGCCTCGTGGAAAGAACGGGAAGATTTTGTGTCAGGCGTTTTGGCTAACTCTGACTTAAGCACAATCCAGGTTTGCGCACCGCGCGCCAAGTCCCCGCCGTGCAGGGAGATCGTGGCATCCAGGTAAACCCTCCCGAAGTGCCTGACGAATGAAATGCGTTTCGCGAGAGCGGGCCATCTCAATGGAGTAAGCCATTCCTGCGCGAGTTGGTCGATGGTATGTCTCATGTCCGCTTCGAATCTTTCTACAGACCGGTCGAACACGCTGACGGCGTTCTTAGCGTCCCCACGGCTAAGGTGGACATACCCCATGAGGAACTCTGCGGGGCGATACAGCGGATCAACCCTTTGCAGAGACGATAGCGCTGCGATCGCGTCGTCCCGGTTTGAGTCGGGTGTCTTATCCATTGTCTGTCGATTCCAATGTCGTGGCGGCAGCCGCAAAAAGGCATACTGTCTTCCATGACCCGGGCATATAGCCGGTTCTCACCGCTTGCGCCAACCGAAGCTTGCACGCCAGCAACAATGCCAGGGCATATAGCTGGCCACACATTTCGCGCCGCTCCTCTTCGCGCTTCGATGGCGAGGGTTGCGGGGGTTGCACCGGGAGGCTCAGCAGTCGCCGATGGACAAGCCCTGGGAGGCCGGCGAGCTCGCTGATATGTGCCTCTATATGCACTTCCTTGCCTTTTCTTTTGTCCTTGATGACTGCTACGGCCTTTGATCCACCGGGAAACATATGGACATTGCCCTCGACAAGCACGGCTGGCCGTTCCGCCCCGTTCTTCACAAAACGCAGCACCTGGGTCAGTGCAAAACGAAATAGCGCCTGCGGCTCCGGTTTGGTCTCCGAGAGGGCCTGGTCAAGGGCGCTTTTGCCCTCCAGAGACTGGCCCTTCAGATCATCGAAGAAAAGCACAATGCCAACGGCCCTGGCGAAGTCGGACCCATACAAGCGCTTGATCTGGTTGGCAAACAGAACCAGGGCGTCGCGAAATATCTTGTTCGCAGCCGCATCGTCGCATCCGTAAACAGGAAATTCGGCAACCCACGTTCCCCGGCGCGGGAAAACACTCACGGCGAACAAACAGGTGCCCCACACCAGGAGCACGGTAATAATTGGCGCTCGCATGTGCAAGGACGCTGCTGAGACTTCCGCCAGGACCCGATACCTCAGCCCGAGCCGCCGTCGTATTGCAGAAATTCGTTCCAGTTCCTCAGCACTCGACCGGCGAATACATTCGTTAGCAGATTTCAGAGCCTCGCTAAAACCTTTTTCGGCCTCGTTGACATCCCCGTCGGCCTCGGCCTCCCGCGCCGAGCGCAGCTTGTAAATCGAAGCAGCGTCTTCATCGCGCTTAGCGACGCAGCCGTCCCCCCGCGCAGCACCCTTTCTGAGGAATGACCCAAATAAGGGCGAGACAATAAGAAAGACAGCGACGAGCGCTAAGGCGACGATCATCGGGGTCTTGGAGCGTAGGTCTAAGCGTCGCAAAGGGGCCACCACTCGCTAAGAATGCTGACCAAGATAGCATGATAAAGCTCCAGCTGACGTCCTTTTTCTGATGATGGATTCTGGCCGCCCCTGCTTGCTTTGGGAAGACTGGGGTAAACTACGCTGCATTGGAAGTATCTGCCTTCCGCTCCCGATCAAGAGCTACATCCACGCACGCGAGATCGTCTCTTGCCAATGAAACCGTATAGCCGAACACTCGGCCTTTTGTTCACGATCGCCGTCCTTTTCGTAATCCCATCTGGCGTAGCTCAATCAGCGCCGGGTAAAGATGGTGATCAGGGCCGCCTCATCTTCCAGACCAATCAGCCCTGGTCACCGCGCACCAACATCAATGCCGATACTGTGATGGTGTATGGCATCGACGACACCGTCGCCCAGCGCATCGACTCCTGGCGACGCCATGGATACCACGTCACCGTAATGACCGGCGTCGCCTGGGGACGCTATGCGCCGTATCTGCGAGGAGACTTCGACGGCAAGCCGCACTGGAACGAGACGCAGCAGGAAAAAAGCGGAAAGCTCATCCTGCACAGCGGACGAGAGGTCCCCTATATCGCTCCCAGCATCTCCTATGGGCTTTATCTCTCACAAGGCGTGAAGGCCGCGCTCGAAGCAGGAGCCGAGGCCGTGTATCTCAAGGAGCCCGAGTTCTGGGCCAGGGCTGGATGGAGCGATAGTTTCCAACGCGAATGGCAGGATTTTTATCATCAGCCGTGGCAGGCTCCCGACAGCTCGCCGGACACGCAGTACCGGGCTTCCAAGCTGAAGTATTTTCTTTACCGCCGCGCCCTGGCGCAGGTCTTCGACGCGGTCAGGGCCTACGGAACCGCGCACCATCGTTCTATTCCCTGCTACGTGGCAACCCACTCGCTGATCAACTATGCACAGTGGCGGATTGTCAGTCCCGAATCGTCGCTGCTCGACGTCGGCGCCGACGGCTACATTGCCCAGGTCTGGACAGGAACCGCTCGTACCCCAAACGTCTATGACGGAGTCAAAAGCGAGCGCACATTTCAGACGGCCTTTCTTGAGTATGGAGCGCTGCAGAACATCGCTCGCTCCTCGGGCAAACGCATCTGGTATCTTAACGATCCCATCGAGGACAATCCCAATCACTCCTGGATCGACTACCGCAAGAATTGGGAGAGCACGCTCGTCGCCTCGCTGCTGCAGCCTGCGGTTGCTCGTTTATGAGGTGCTGCCGTGGCCCGAACGAATTTTCGGCCTCAACTCACTGGTCCGTCGGCAGAACCAACCAGCTCCGAGCCCAATCCACAAAAGACCGTGATCCCGAAGGAGTATGAGACTGAGCTGCAAACCGTCTTCCATGCGCTGGGCGAGATGCAGCAGCCGGAAGCCGCCATCCACTGGCAGACGGCAGGCACGCAGCACATTGGCGTGCTGGTCTCCGACACGCTCATGTTTCAGCGCGCTGCCCCGCAACCCTCGGATGAAAATCTTGGACAGTTTTACGGTCTTGCTCTCCCGCTGTTGATGCGAGGGATGCCGGTCGAACCGGTACAGATCGAAAGCTCGTACCGCGAGGGCGCAAGGGCAGATTTTCTGAGCCCGTATCCCATCCTGGAACTCACTTACGAAGGACAAAAGCCACCATCGCCGCAATTTCACGAAGTACTTGCAGCTTGGGTAAAGGCCGGCGGCGCACTCATTGTCGTGGACGACGACAAAGATCCTTATAACCACGCGACCGACTGGTGGAACTCGGGCGTCAATCATTTCGCCACCCCGCGCGACCACTTATTTCAAACCCTCGGTCTCAAGCCGGACGCAACCGGACTCCACGCGGTGGGCAAAGGATTCGTGCTTTACGCAGCGCAGAGCCCATCGGCCCTCACTTACAACGCTGGGGGCTCGGAAGTGCTCATGCAGTTGCTGCATACAGCGGCCGCGGCGATTCGCCTGCCGCTGCAGGAAACGGACGCACTGGTTCTGCGGCGCGGACCTTATGTCATCGCAGCCGGACTTGAGGGTGAGCGCCCTGCCGCCGTACAAGTCTCCGGCGATCTGATCGACCTCTTCGACGCCAACCTCACGGAGAGCAAAATGCTATCGATCCAACCTGGGACCCGCGCGCTCCTGCTCGACGTCGACCTCTTCCCTTCCTCCCAGCCGTGCGTTCTCGCAGCATCCGCCAAGATTACCGGCGAACACGCCACCGCCCACAGCCTTGCCTTCCGTGCCGAGGGCATTGAGCAGACCCGGGCGGTCGTACGCGTTCTCGCAACCAGGGCTCCGCAGCATGTCTCCATCGACAACAAGCCGTTGCCGTCGGACCAGTATCAACAGCAAGGGCGCACCCTTCTGCTCCGCTTTCTCAACACGGCTTCGCCGCAGCAGATCCAGATCGACTTCTGAGCTGGCGTCATTCCTCAAGGCAAGCGTTCTCTCGCTTACCGTATGTTGTGTCTGTTTACGCCGGCTTGCGTCCCCAATTCGCTATGAAGGTCATGACGCTGGTCCAATAATGGGGGTCCTGATAGCAGGAGCGGAACTCCTCCAGCATTTTCCCGGTAATGTAACCCGATTTCAGAAGTGCGGGCGCCAACTCCCGCATGGTCGCGGTCCAGTAGGTCGCCCAGTGCTGACCCGCCGTTGAACTGCGCGGTGTATCCTTCCCCGGCAACACCCTCCAGGCCGAGCGAATCCAGCCAGGCGGGAATTTTGCGGCCGATCGAGTAATCGATGCCCGCTGCAACCGACCACTTTAGCCATCCTTGCCAGAACGCGTGCATCGAATCCGGCTCGGTGACCGTACAGGGCAGCATGTCCGGCTCGATGGAAAGAAGCACGCCTCCGGGCTTCAGCGCGGTGACCATGCGCTCCAAAGCCGTACGGGCAGGCGTGAGATGGTGAAGCAGAGCGCGGGCGACGACGAAGTCGTAGGAACCCTCTTCGATTGCATCCTGAAGGATATCGATGCGGCGGACTTCAAGACACGGCATTTGCAGGTTCACGATATAAGCGAGATCGATGTCGCTCGCGACCACGCGGCCAGTGGGCGCCACGCGTTCCGCCAGAGCCTGCGCGATCGATCCGTTGCCACAACCGAGTTCCAGGCAGCGCCAGCCTGGACGCACGCCAAGCCGCGCAAAGCGAGCGCGCTCGATGGGATCCAGCAACGCGGACATTAGCGCCAGGCGCTGCTGCTCCCCAACTAATTCATGGGGCAAAGTGTATTCACCCATTGACTTCACCTTTCACTTCGATTGCAGAAAACCCGCGCCGTCTACCGGCATCGAGCCGCCTGTGACACGTAAGACGCCGCGTCACTCAGCAACGTTCCTTTTTTCGACATTCCGAGATGCAATGATGACCCTCGCACCCTCGTGAGCGAAAAGCGTATGGCAGAAGCTTACCAAAAGCAACCGTGTCTATACCCCCACCCGCTCCCGGCGTTCTCCTGCTCATCTAACCTGCCACAATGCGCCACACTAGCGGTCGACTAATTGATTTGTGTGGCTGTTCTCTTCTCTTCGGACAAGACATTCACATTGCTTGACAAGCGAGGCTCTGCACTGTTCTTATTCCTCTGCAACATTTGCGGCGCCCGCCCCGGCACGCTAAGCAATCGATTGTCTATGAGTCGAACGCTGCGGCGGCTATAGCGGCGGCGGCGCAAAGCAATCGACGCGTTATGGGAGGGAGCTTCATGAAGCCGAGCCTCGCCTTGTTTACGTTGTGTACGCTCCTGTTGTGCCCGGTAATATCGGCGCAAGCGCAAGAGCCACGGGAGGCTCAGCTGTGGTTGACGACTCCGGATCGATCCCAATTGCTGACCCTTCAGAAAGCTTCTCTACGCTTTTCCCCATCCACCAATACGTCTCGTACGGTCGTCGTGAACGATGACCAGCAGTACCAGTCCATCGACGGTTTCGGATTCGCCCTTACCGGGGGAAGTGCGCAACTTCTCATGCGCATGGAGCCTGCCCAGAGGGGAGCACTGCTGAGAGAACTCTTCTCCACTTCAGGAGAGGATATCGGCGTCAGCTACCTGAGAGTGAGCATCGGATCATCCGATATGAATGCCCATGTATATTCCTACGATGATTTGCCGGAAGGTGAAAAAGATGGAGAGATGGCCAAGTTTAGCCTTGGTCCCGATCGGGTGGACGTGATCCCCATCCTTAAGGAAATTCTGGCGATCAACCCCCATATTCAAATACTTGGCTCGCCCTGGTCTGCTCCCGCCTGGATGAAAACGAATGATAACTCCAAGGGAGGGACGCTGAAACCTGAGTTCTACGGAGCGTATGCAGAGTACTTTGTGAAATACATCGAAGGGATGAAAGCCGAAGGCATCACCATCAACGCAGTCACCGTTCAGAACGAGCCTTTGAACCCGAAGAATACGCCGAGCATGGTGATGTTCGCCGCACAGGAAGCTACATTTATCGCGAAGTATTTAGGGCCTGTGTTGCAGAAGGCGGGAATCACTACCAGGATACTCGTCTACGACCACAACCCGGACGTTCCGTCGTACCCTCTATCGATTCTGATAGACCCCGACGCCAGCAAGTATACCGATGGCGTTGCCTTTCACTTGTACGGCGGCGACGTCTGCACCTTGACGAAGGTGCACGATCAGTACCCGAACAAGAACTTGTATATGACCGAGCAGGCGGTGATAGGGCCTCCCGGCGAAGAGCCGTTCGGCATTGCTGCGTCCGTCAGTGGGGTCATGATTGGCGCGACCCGGAACTGGAGCCGAAACGTGCTCCTGTGGAATCTTGCGGCCGACCCAAACGACGGGCCGCATACCAACAACGGCGGATGCACGGCCTGTCAGGGTGCGGTCACTCTCGACGGCAACAAAGTAGTTCGTAATCTTGCTTATTACACTGCCGCACATTTCTCCAGATTTGTGCCTCCCCGCTCGGTGCGGATCGGGTCCAATAATCTGGAACAACTGGCAAATGCAGCCTTCCGCACTCCTGATGGAAAAATTGTTCTGGTCTTATCGAATACCGGTAATTTCCCCAGCACCGTGAGCGTCCGCTATCACGGCAGCGAATTTTCGACGACGGTGCCTGCGGAATCGGTAGGAACCTATGTCTGGTGAGCGTGCGGCAAGAGATAGAGGAGTTGGTCCAGCTCTCGCCTTCGTCCGCCTGTCTGTTGGTGCTACCCCGCACTTAGCCGCAATCCATCTCATTGGCAGAATGCAGACGATCGGAGCTGATTGGCGATCGATCTATCTTCCAACATGCCCCCCACCCTGCCCTTCCATATGAATGCTTATGTTTGCGGGGTCCGATTCATAGCCCTCGTCTTGTACGGCTTTCTGAACAGCCGAGCGGAGTGTCTGCTCGTCTGAATCTTTTGGAATCTTGCAATGGCGGCGAATTACCTCTTCGCCGATTGCAATTCGAACCAGCCAATTCGACCTGCCCTTATCCCAGGTGACTTCTACCCGATCCGCGCGCATGGCTACCTCCGACTGGAAGCTATTTGACAACTGATTCCAATCCACCGCCATGCTAGCGCGTTACAGGGCGCAGTTCCTATCAAATGTCAGGTTTGGGTATACCCCGGAACGGTAAGCGACCCCGCGCAGGCGAATCAGAATCGGTATCCCGGCTTTAGCTCGCAGCGGTAGACCGTGGTCTTCTCTTCTTCCGTGCCAGTCCGGACGGTGCAGGTGGCCCAGCTCAAAGAGAGGTTCGGGCCCAAGGGAAACACCATGGGAGCGCCGTCGATGTCGGCCTCAAGACTCACGCCCTCCTGGGTTGGGGGCAGGGTAAAGTTGAGCGTCTGGCCAAAGATCACAGGGTACAATTCGCGCACCTCGGAACTGATGGCCGTGTGATAGACCTCAGCCTCCATCAGGAAGGTAGCCGTGTCTGACCAGTTCAGGGCAGTAACGCTGATGTTGCGGCCGCCATGAATAAATCCGCTGGAGTCAATCCGCGTAAACGGGCACGGCCCCGCAATGCAGGAGGCTGTTATATTGCCGAAACGTATTGTCCGCTCCGGCATCGAGCGACACGGTCGCAGAGGACGCCTTCCACTTCCCATCCGGCGAACAGGGAGACTGGTGATCGCAGGGCACATTTCCCTTATTGACCACCTGGAAGGTCTTGACTGCGCTGCCCACATTCGTCTCGGTGCGGGAATTGATGCGTATATCTCACCCGGATATTGGAGACCAGCGTTGGCCGGACGGCTGGATCGAGCTGCGGTCTTCGGCGGGGAACTGGGAACCATGGCCGCAACATAGAGCTGGTTCGGGGTCTCCAATCTTCCCGTTTGCACGGTCAGGTCCAGCGGTTCGTAACGCGGATGCCGGAAAGTGACGGTGATCGGCTGCTCGGACAATACCCTCTTTTGCAGCACGAGCTTGAAATATCCCGAAGCGTCGGACTGGGTCGTGGCGCTCCTCACGCCATCGGATGCGGTGATCACAACATCGGCGATCGGCAGCTCCTTATTGGGATCAGCATCGCGCTGGATCACTGCGCCTTCGATCGGTACCGATTGCCGCTCGGAAATCAATCGCAACCGGTGGGCGCGCAGCAACAGCAACAGCCCAATGACCACGGCTGCCGCAACTGCGATGATCGTCCAGACAACTTTCTTTCCCGTCATGCACACCGACACCAGTTGGACGCGCCTGAGCTCACGCTCCAGGATCGCTCTCATGGGTCGTCCCTGCATCTATTATTCAATTATTCGATAACCGTTGTCGCGAATCAGTTGCCTGAAGCGAACGCGGATGGCCTGAAGGAGCATGGGATGAATCGACGAAAGGCACGAAGCACTGCATTCGCAAAATGACCGACCCGCGCGAGCATCGCAGATCCCGGCGCCAGCTGCTGCGGCAAATGGCCGGCGTCTCCATGGGTCTGCCGCTCGCCCCATGGACGGACGCTTGCTGCGCTGGCCCAGGCGACCGCGCGCCGGCGGACAGGCAGCATAAGGACCCGGCGCCTCGCCGCAGCCGCCCTTTTCGCCTGAGGATGAGCAGTTCCTGGACGATCTTGAACGCAGCAATTTCCTCTTCTTCTGGGAGCAAGCCAATCCGCAGACCGGCTTGATCAAAGACCGCTGCAACGCGCGCACAACCGACACCAGCGTGGTGGCAAGCATTGCGTCCACCGGCTTTGGCCTGACCGCAATCTGCATTGCAGAGAAGCGCGGCTTCGTCTCCCACGAGGACGCTCGCCTGCGCGTGCTTGCGACCCTCACCTTTCTTTGGAGGACGCTGCCGACGCATCGCGGATTCTTCTATCACTTTGCCAACATCAATACCGGCGAAAGAATATGGGACTCTGAAGTCTCTTCCGTCGATACGGCAATCCTGCTTTGCGGCATCCTTACCTGCCGCCAGCACTTTGAGGATCGCGACATCATCCACCTGGCGCATGCGATTTTTGACCGCGTGGACTGGACCTGGCTCTCAGAAGACACCGCGCTGCTGCCCCAGGGATGGACGCCTGAGTTCGGCTTTCTGCCTTACAAGTGGGACTACTACAGCGAATTGATGATGATCTACCTGCTGGGCATGGGTTCTTCCTCTCACCCCCTGCACCCTCGAGCGTGGTCGGCATGGAAACGGACCACCTTCGAGTATGACGGGCAGCGCTACATCGGCTCGTTTGCGCCGCTGTTTGTGCATCAGTACTCGCAGGCCTGGTTCGACTTCCGGGACAAGCGCGACAAGTATGCCGACTACTTCCTGAACTCGGCCATCGCGACCGATGTACACCGCCGCTTCTGCATGGAACTGGGCAAGACCTTTCCCGATTACAGCGACGATCTCTGGGGGATCACTGCCTCCGACTCCGACAAAGGCTACGTGATCTGGGGCGGACCGCCGGCCATGGGCCCGATTGATGGAACCGTGGTTCCCGCGGCCGCTGGAGGCTCGCTGCCGTTTCTGCCCGTCGCCACCATGCGGGTGCTGAAGAACATCCGAGCTCGTTACCCGCAGGCCTGGAGCCGCTACGGCTTCGTCGATGCCTTCAATCCGTTGAAAAACTGGTATGACCAGGACGTCGTCGGCATCGACACCGGCATCACCATGCTCATGGCGGAAAATGCACGCACCGCCTTCGTGTGGGAGACCTTCATGAAGAACCCCGAGGCACAACGCGGTATGGCCATTGCCGGCTTCACGAGCTATACCCCACCCGTACCACCAACCTAATAGGTTCGACTCGAACTGGTCGTATCAATCCCCTAACAGGCCGCGGAAAAACTCTCTGGTTTGAAGGGTACGGGTTTCACAGGCTGCGGAAACGCTCTGTTTTGTATCAGGGCACGACTTGAGTCGCACATGATTAAGAATACGTCGGGCTGCCACGAATGGCCGGTTTAACTGCGCTCCCCTCGCTAAGTGCCTGCGACTTTCCGTGAAGAAAGTCGCATACGCTATCCCAAATAACTGCCCATGAGACGGCCATTCGTGGTTTAGGAGGCTCAGAAGCGTTGCGCGATCTGGTGCGCGCACGCGAGGCGCCCAAGCAGGACCAATTACGCGCGCGCCATCGTCTGAGCAAGTTCTGTTCGTACCGTCAACGTCCTGGCTTGGATTAAGCGTGACCCAGCGCTACCTGGTGTGGTGCGCCAACTCTGTTATGCGCACCGCGCAACCCACTCTGCTGACTATTTGCACGAGTAACACATGGCGGCGGTTCCGTCTGAGCACCATTACGAAGCGTGAAGCTCTTCGCCCCAGATGCAACAGTGGTGCGCGATTTGCAACCTTGCGCACATCGCCGAGATCTCGCGTAACCATCGCTTCCGAGTTGCCGATATCACGCTTTGAACAGCGGCAGTTGATGGTTACAGCCACGGTGCCCGGAACTCCAGTCAAGCGCATGCGCGCGCCCGATCACCAAAACGCAACGCGCACCTGCGACGCATCGTCGTGAGCGCCTAGCTACCCACCCCGGAGGGCAGCTTTTGGACCGAGATGGGTCTGAAAGCATTCCCCCAGCGCCTAAAGGCCCATTGATTTTGTTCGGTCTACGTACGGGCTAAAGCCCGTACCCTTCATGGCTGAAGCCCTTCAATAATAGCGCTTTCCGCAGCCTGCCAAGGCTGCGGAAAGCATGAGACGCCAGCTAATTGAGCTCCCGCACCCAGATATTGCGGAAACTGATCGGCTCGCTCTGATCGCCGTGCGCCTGCAGCTTGATCGGCGCGGTGTCGTACTTTTTGTAGAATGGCTTGCCGATATACCGCGTCTCGCCCTTCAGCTCGAAGTGATTCTGCACCAGCACGCCGTTGAAGAAGACCGTGACATAGGCCGGAGTTTTCAGCGAGCCGTCGGCGTTGAACGTGGGCGCGGTCCACACCACATTGTAGGTCTGCCACTCGCCGGGCTTGCGATTCGGGTTCACCAGCGGAATGCCCTGCTTGTAGATGCTGCCGGCCTGGCCGTTGACGTAGGTCTTGTTGTTGTACGAATCGAGAACCTGCAGCTCATATCCGTCATCGCCGGGCCCGGTGGAAGCGAGAAACACGCCGCTGTTGCCGCGCGCCTGACCGGTGCCGGTGATGTTCTCGGGAATCTTCCACTCGATGTGGAGCTGGTAGTTCTTGAAAGCTCCGCTTGGTTTCGATGTTACCGCACCCGGTCCCTTGCTTCACCGTCACCACGCCGTCGGCGACGATCCAGTTGGCCGGCGACTTGTCCCGGTTCATCACCCACTGGTCGAGGTTCTTGCCGTCGAACAAGACGATCGCGTCCGAGGGAGGCGCCGCGTCGGTGGCGCCCGGTGTCACTATTTTGGGCACCGGCTCCCACACTTCCGTGTCTTGAGGTTTCGGCGCAGGAGGCTGTTGCGCGGAAAGGGGAGCCACCACGGCAAACAGAGTCGCGAACGCGAGGAAGGTCGAAAATCGATTGCGCATAATCACCAAGAGCATACACCCAATCGCGTACGACAGTCTTACCACCTCGCTCAAGAGATTCGTGCCACCCAGCGAAGAAAGAACGTTGGAAGCCAAACGCTGAAGGTACCCGGTTTTGCGTTACCAGGGTGCAGGTTTTGTTGCACAGCCCATCGCGTCGGACTCGGCATTGGGATATTTCTCAGAAGTGTGGTGAGGACTGCCACGGAATTTCGAGTGATATGGGAAATTGACATTGACGCGGAGAACCCAAAGGAAGCCGCGCATGGTGCATGCGAGCTACCACTGAGGCCGGACATGCCTGCCACGGTCTTTGATGTTTGGGAGCACGCAGCGGGGGAGATGTACCGCGTCGACGTGGCGGGGGAGCCCGAGAGATTGAGCCGCGCCAAACTGGCTGAGATAAGGGCCCGTTTGCGATTGCTCCAGTGCACGTCCGGGGTAGCCGCCAGCAAGCTTGACATGGTCACGGTAATGCTCATCTTCCTGGATAAGGAAGAGATGATGCGGAAGAGGTAGCAATCCAATGCAGGAAATCATTCTGAAGCTCTGGCGGAACGACAACGAACAAGATTGGTCTCTCGAGATCAATGGTCTACCTTACGAGTACGTCTCCGCTGAAACCCTGGAAGACCTGGCAGAAGCTGCTCTTAGCGTTGCAGAAAACTCCTTGACGGAAGCGGCGACCCGGCAGCCACATTAGGGCAGCTTGGCTTCGCGCTCTCCGGGTGCGTCTCAGAGACCGGCTAAGGGCGGCGGGGCCAGGGCCCCCCTGTAGGACTCGTGGCTTTTGCCCAGCGCCCACAACTAGCCGAGAATCCTGGCAGAACTAACTTCGGAGACGGGCGGCCGCGTCTTCCCCGACGACGACTCTGCAGCTGGAATCGACAACGACCTGCGCACCATCGAGGCGGATCTTCGCAATCAATATCGCCTGGTCTACAAACCGGCAGAGCTGAAGCACGACGGCTCATTCCACCACATCGAGTTGAAAGCCTCGGAGCGCGTGGACAGCATCATCGTCCGCTCCGGCTACTACGCTCCCCCGCCGCGTTCACAGCCATAGACTTGCCCTGCATTCAACCCGCCGGAATTTGATCTATCCCGCCGATGAAACGAAACGGTTGGAGCCGTCACCATTTCAGTGACATTTCAGCCAATTCGGGGGCGGTTGCGGCAAGACGGAGGCCGGCATGAAATACGAGGGCGGCTTATGGGTTACAGCGGCTGTGCTCGGTATCGCCGCGACCGTCGGCATTTCCACCACACAGCCGAAGCCCTCCGAACCAGCAAGTGCGCGAAAGACCGCCGAGGCCAATACCCCGGCGATGAAATCTCTGGAGGAGGGACCATGCGCCGACCTGGAGAAACGCCTGCAGAGCTTCTTGCTGGTCGAGGAAAGCGAGATCGTTGCCCCAAACTCGTGCTACCCGAGGGAACGGCCACCGGTTCCATCCCAGACGCTCCTGGGCAAAGCGACGCAACTGCGGTTTGTGATCGCCACCCTGCCCGACCCGCTTCACACCCACTTCCCCCTTATTTTCGACCGTTCCGCCGAAGCCATTCAAGAGGCCGCGCAGGACGACCAATATGTATACGACTCTTCGTGGATGCCGTGGGAAACGGAGCAGGCTTCCTATGCCCGGATTGACGATCAGGATAAGGCGGAAAAGCGGACGGAAGAGCAGGAAGACCAACCGGGAATCCTCCTCTTCCGGAAATCGCTCCGTGGCACAGGACCGGACAAGCCCTTCGAAAGCGGGTTGGCGGTGCTTATCGTTGGAGAAGAGCCGACGGGCGGCATCCATCGCCGTCAATTCGAGAACGCCGTCCAGTGGGTTGCGGCACTGCATCCAGGCACAGAGGAAGCGAACAAACTACCACTGCAGATCCTCGGCCCGAGTTTCTCCGGCTCCCTTCCCTCACTGGTCGAGTTACTGCGAAACACAGGCGCCGCACACGCTGCCCCTCCTCTGCTTATTTTTAGTGGCGGCATCACCAGCGATGTTGCCGTGGGTTGGCTGAACAGGATTGCCATTACCGACCCTCATCTAAGCCCATTAAACATTGAATTTCGCAGCTTCGAGCACAGCGGCAATGTTGACCTCGATCGCTACTGCAGATATCTGTCCGCCGCTGGAACGGACCTGGCGCGGCTGGCAATTGTCTCCGAGGATGAGACCGCTTTCGGTAGCGAGTATGCGAATGGCTATGCAAACGCATCTCCCTGCCGCCCCGTGGAGCCGGACAAATCAGACAGCGGGCCGAATCGGGGGCCGGTCCATCTCTACTATCCGCGAGACATTTCCACTCTTCGAGCGGCTTACCAGAGCCAGTCAATCTTCAGCCGGACGACAGCCCAGGTAAGTGGAGACACATCGCGTCACACGCTCCAGGATGACCTTGCCGATCCTGCGGGAAAAGACCACGACACCATTCGCGCCTACTCCGGCAACCAGACTGCGCTCTCCCAGGAAGCCGAACTGCAACAGATGGTCAACCTAATGCGTGCGCACAAGACGGAATACATCGTCCTGCGGAGCAGTAACCCCCTGGACCAGCTCTTTTTGAGCAAGTTTTTCCGCATGACTTATCCTGAGGGGCGCATCATCATCGTGGGCGCTGACTTACTGCTCCGCCGCGAAACGGGAGCCAGCGGTCTTAACGGCGTAATGACCCTGAGCACCTATCCGCTGCTGCCGTGGGAGCAGGATTGGACCAGGTTCATTGCTCCAGGTATCGGCCCGGCCAGGTTTCACTCCCATCGCGTGTTTACCAATGACGGGGTCGAAGGTACCTACTTTGCTTCTCGCTTTCTGCTCTATTGGCCGGCCAACGCCCCATCTCCGATTACCAGCGACGAGGCGAGATCCGCGACCGCGAAGGCGGACGGAGAGGTTAGCGCTGGCAACGGTTTCGTACCATCCAATTGCAGCGGTGGTCCCTATCTGCCAGACTATGCCGCGCCCTTCTGGATAGAACACCCACGCGAAGAACCCTGTCATCATCCGCCCACGTGGCTCTCGGTGCTGGGCAATGGAGGATTTTGGCCGGTGGCCGTCATGGACTTCCCAACCGACCCGGGATCGCAAAACCCACCACCGATACCCGAGCTGGGGAAAAAAGAAGCTCTACCCCACCGGCTGTGGCATAGCGTCACCTCGATAGGCAAGAGCATCGTCTTTCTATTTGGAGGCTATTCCCAACAGCAGTCTGCCGCCTCTATGCCGCACGAGTGGCTGGATATGCCGCTGAGCATGAAGCTCCTGATGCTCGTGGGAGTATTTTGGGCGGCGTTTCATGCCAACTGTTGCTGCCGTGCATCCATCACTGCGAAGCCGGCGCATCGTGCTCATTTCGTCAAGCCGAATTGCAGTTCCCCTGACCCGAAAAAGGACTGCGATGCCGCTTTCCTCCGGCAGCAGCAAAATTCCCATCGGGCGCTTGTACTTTTCGGCAGCATTCTCGTGGCGCTGCTGCCCATTGCTCTTGCCTGGGGTTATGGTGAAATGTGGGAGGGTGGCGAGCCGCTGCCGAACCCGTGGATCTACCGCGCCTTTCTTCCCCTTATCTGGCTGATTGCCGGCGTCGCTGTGTGCGGCAACACCTGGATCGAGGATTATCTTTTCACGCGGCGCAGCGTTCCTTCACCCCTGGACAAACTGCCGCAAAGGAAAGTTCCTCCAGACGTCTGGCGGTCGCTCCTCTGGTTTACCGGCATATCGCTGATGCTCTATTGGTGCCTCGAATTTTTCCTCGACTTCGCCTTGAACGATGCCAACCGCATCCCCACCTACTGGCGAGCAATCAACCTGACGACTGGTGTTTCGCCATTGGTTCCGTTCGTGGCCTTGATAGCAGGACTCTATGCCTGGTTCTGGTATTCCCTGCAAGGGCTCGCGCTTTTGGGCGACGATCGACCCCAATTACCCAAGGCTGAATCACTGCAGATTCCTGGACCGAAACAGGAGGGCCGTCCGCAAGAGCGCCTTGACGATCTGCTGCGCATGCTCAGCAGGGACCACGCCGCCAGGCCCATAGAGATGTTAAGCGCCCCTTTTGCGCTCGGGGCCTGCGCAGTCGCAGGCATTAGCTTTCTCGTGATCATTGCCATGGCGTTGTTCATATTCGGATACCCGCCCATTCGCAATTTAGGCTCAATCCATTATTCGATCGTTTTCGGCTTCTGGCTTGTTCTGTGCATCAGCATATTGCTGGCGAATGCCTGGCAGATCGCGCTCGTGTGGCTCCACTTGCGGCAAGTGCTTCAGTTTCTTGACAAGCTTCCCCTGCGCCGTACGCTTGCCTCGTTCAAGGGTTTCTCCTGGGGGTCGGTATGGAAAATGAGCGGCAACGTCCTCGATATGCGCTATAAGCTTGTTTTCCGCCAGCTCGAGAGCTTAACCCATCTTCGCGGATCGCTGCTTGCATGGGAAGAGAGCCGGTGGTCAGGCTTTGCGAAACTCCCTGTTTGCCAGGATGTAAGCAGTACCACGATGCCAAGCGCCTGTGACTGGATCACCATCATCGACCAGACGAGAAACGAGAGAGTGGAATTCGCAAAATGGTATTCGAAATGGGACAAACCGAATGAGCGCCGTGTGCTTGGGCTCAAGCCGCTGCAACAATCGCTGGCCAAAACGGCGGCCATCATGCTCACGCAACTTCTCATCCCTACCTGGCAGCAGGAAACTGAATCCTTGATGCTGGGCCTGCCCCTGGAACCGGAGGAGAGCGGCAAAGACAAGAACGATAAATCAGACCCTTGTGCTCACTCAGTGGCCGGCCTTCCCCCGCATATCCGCAACGCTGAAGAGCTGGTATGTCTCGTCTATATGGCGTTCATCCAGAACATTCTGGGCCGCATGCGTTCCCTCGTCATGAGCATCATATGCATGTTCATTGCCATCTCGGTTGCGATCGCGAGTTATCCCTTCGATCCCCGTCCGGTTCTCAGTGGCATGGTAGTGGTTCTGTTTTTCATCCTCGGCACAACCGTCGTCGCGGTGTATTCCCAGATGCACCGGGACACTACGCTGAGCAATCTGACGGATACGAAGCCCGGCGAACTCGGCGGTGATTTCTGGATCAAGCTGATCGGTTTCGGCGTGGGCCCAGTGCTGGGTTTGGTAGCCAGCGTATTTCCAGAGTTCACCGACTTCCTCTTCTCCTGGGTACAGCCCGGCCTGGGCTCGCTCAAATGAGGGGGTAATCGATCGCAGTAACCGAAGATGCACTAAGTCGCCGGGCCGCGAGACTTGTCAAGCTAACAGGAGTTCTGTAGCCTTCAGAGGTCGAGATCTAAGGGAGATCCCAGTGCTTCAGCGCTCCTGCTCGGCCTTATGGCTGGTGCTTCTACTAGGCGGGTTGGCCAGCTCCCCACCTCTCCACAGCCAGACCGCGCTGCCAGAGGACAACGGACACCGCGTCTTCAAGGCGAATGCGCGGATTGTCGTTCTCGACGTGGTGGTGACCGGCATGAAAGGCCGCCCGGTTGAGGGTTTGCACAAGCAAGATTTCCTGGTGTCGGAAGACGGACATCCGCAGACCATCAACTACTTCGAGGAGCACACCGGAGCGCAGCCGCTGCAGGCAAACCTGCCTGATCTCCCGCCGAACGTCTTCACCAACGTCCCCCGAGTCAAGCCGAGTGACTCGGCAACGGTCCTCGTGCTCGACACCCTGAACACCCCGCTTGCCGACCAGAGCAATGTCCGTGCGCAAATGCTCAAGTACCTCAAGAAGCTGCAACCGGGCCGCAGGATGGCGATCTTTACCCTGGGAACGCGGCTGCGTTTTGTACAGGGCTTTACGGACGATCCAGCCCTGCTGGCGGCGGCCATCAACAACCGGAAAAATGGAGCGGGGACGCAGAGCTCGCCGCTCCTGCAGTCGAATGCGGAAACGGCCGCCGACCAGGAGTTGGTCGCCGCCTTGATGGAGGTACATGCCGCCGATGCCGCCGATGCCATGCGGCAGTTTATGGCCAACCAAAGCTCGACCCGGAGCGATGTGCGCATCAAGCTGACGCTCGAGGCCTTGCAGGAGCTTGCGCGCTATCTCGCCGGGTTTCCGGGCCGGAAAAACGTGGCCTGGTTCTCAGGCGCGTTTCCGGTTGTTATCTTCCCCAATCCCGCCTTGCGCGACGAATTCGGCGCACAACGGGATGATCGGGAGGAAGTCCGCAAGACGGATGCTCTGCTCGCCTCGGCCCAGGTGGCCATCTATCCCATCGGCGCCGAGGGTGTCGCCACCGGCTCGCTCTACAGTGCCGGCGACGACTCCCGGCTGACGACGCAATCGCAGCTATCCAGACAGCAGGACGGCGCGCAGGAGCGAAGCGCCGACCATGCAGCCATGGATGAGATCGCGAAAGACACGGGCGGCGCGGCCTTCTACAACACCAATGGTTTGACCGATGCGCTGGCCCGCATCGCCGGCCATGGATCGTATTTCTATACGCTGACCTACACCTCCACCAACCTGGCCAACGACGGACGATTCCGGAAAATTGAGGTGGAGTTCGCCCGGCCCGGCTACCAGCTCGCCTACCGCCGCGGCTACTATGCGGACGACGCGAAGAGCGTCCAGGCAGCGGCAGCCACGCCGGCCCCCAAGCCGGTTTCTGACCCCCTGTCTCCCTTCCTGCGCCCCGGCCTGCCGGACTCGACACAGATTCCTCTCACCCTACGGGTGATGCGCGGGAGTGCCCCGCCCCGGGCGGGTCCTGCCTTGACCACCCGGTCGGCTGCGAGTCCAGGGCAAGGCGGAGACAATCCCAACCTGAAAGACCCGCTCACCCGCTATATGGTGGACTTCATGATCGCCGCGCGCGGCTTGCAATTCGATCCGGCTCCCGACGGCCTCCGCCATGTCAGCATCGAAGCCGCGCTGGTGGTCTACAACCACGAGGGCAAGCCGCTCAACTGGATGCTAAGACAAATCAACCTTAAGCTGGACGCCGCGCACTACGCGACCGCGCAGACCGACGGGGTCAACCTCTATCTGGAGATCGATGCCCCGAACGATGGCGCCTCCTTGCGCGGCGGAATCTACGACTTGAATTCCAACCTTGCGGGAACGCTGCAGATTCCGCTAAGCATTATAGTTAGTCCCGGCCAGACGACCAGTTCAAGATAGCGATCCGTGGGCCTGCGGGAGCTCGCTCGTTGAGCGCGTTCCTAGGAAAGTCTGGTTAATTGCCAAACCCTGGGATATACTCGACGACGTTCTGAAGCAAGCGCTGGAGGAAAAATATGTTTCACTTGATCTGGTATCTTCTTATCGGCCTAATCTCGGGGGTTATCGCGAAATCGGTGATGCACGTGCACATAACGATGTTCTGGACGGTCGTGCTCGGCATCATCGGATCGGTCCTCGGCGGCGCCGTGACCCACATGTTTTCGCGCCCGAGAAACGAACGCTATCATCCCGCCGGCCTCATTTTCTCCACCCTGGGCGCGATCCTGGTTCTCTTCATTTGCTTTAAGCTGAGGATTCATTTGCCCCCTGTCTAACCTCGTATTGCTATAGGGCGGACGCATTTGCATGGCTACTTAATGGCAATGACTGTGGACTCGGGGCCAGCGCCTCACCATCGCGCTGCCCGCACCGGCGAGCCGAGGCGTCGCGGGGTCGAAAAAGCCCTCGTTGGTTCGCGAGCCCACCCGCTTTGCACGGGTGAGCAGACGCACTCCCTGGCGGCACCCGGAGTCGGTAAAGATTGCCGTTTGGGCTTGCTTTCCGCCAAAAGTACACGACGGAACCCAGACTCGGCGGTGCCGAATCTCCCATGTGGCGTATCGAAACAACAAGTTACAGCGATTGATGTAGAGGGCCACCTACATGCACCAGTTTGGTGGAGTGAGCATGTTCTCCTCTTTCAGGTCTCCTGAACTAAGTCAGTCCATCTGAAGTTCTCCCTATCTTAGCGAATGATCACAACCTTAAGGAGGTTGAGCATGTTTGCACGCAACGTCACTTTTCATCTGAAATCCAATATGCTTTCTGATTACACCCGAACGTTTAACACGGATATTCTTCCTTTACTTCGCAGGCAGAACGGCTTCAAGGACGAGATTACGTTCTGTGGTCCCGGCGGGGTCGATGTGACTGCCATCAGTCTGTGGGACAGCAAGGCGAGCGCAGAAACTTACAACACCAATTCTTACCCCGAGGTGTTGAAGACGATGTCAAGATTTATCGAGGGAACGCCCAAGGTTCAGACCTCTGATGTTGTGAACTCAACGTTCCATAAGATCCCCGTTCACGCAACAGCTTAGAACTGTGAGCTTTTGCACACGCGAAGGCGGTTCATCCCGCCTTCCCGGGCCGACGGAACAGGGCCCCGGCTCATCCAAGTGCAAAGGAGACAAAACATGCCTATGATCATCGTCACAGCGCAGGTTCAGGACCCGGTGAAGTGGGAAGCCGGCTTCCTGACGCACGGCGGCCTATTCCGCACCTATAGCCTCAGCGCGCCGGTCCGTTACGCGATCGCGGGGAATGAAGTTGCGGTATGCATGGAGCCTAAGAACCTGGATACGTTTAAGCAATCCATGGAGTCGCAGGCGACGGCGGAAGCCATGGCCTCTGATGGCGTCAAGCGTGAAACCGTGAAGATGTTTGTCCTCGACAAGGAGATGAAGCTGTAGCGGACCTCATCTTTTCGAGACGAGACGCTGTCATCCTATGTATCCTGTCGCGGTATTTCACTTAGCGCAAATGGAGCATGGGAGATGAGTGACGGGTCGCAGAGCCTCCGAACGGACCAACAGCAGCTTGCATCGGGGAAACCAATCAACCGCCGTGACTTGCTCCAGGGCGCTGCGGCGTTGCTGGGGACAACCGCTGCCTCCGGCCTGGGGACAGCGCGGGCTGCGCCCACGCAGGGTGACGCCGGTCAAGCCACGTCAGCCGGCAAATCCACGATTGTGGCTTCCGACCGGTACGCTATCGCGGAAACCGCCTGCGGAAAGGTCCGCGGCTACATCAGCAACGGGATTTTCACCTACAAAGGCATTCCCTATGGCGACAGCACCGCGGGAGGCGGGCGCTTTCAGCCTCCGCAAAAGGCCAAGCCATGGACCGGGGTTCGCAGTTCCATGCAATACGGCAGAGTATGCCCGCAAGGTCCACGCGGGAGCTGGAACGAAGATGAAGAGTCCTGGCTGTTCTGTTACGACGACGGCGTTCAGGGAGAGGACTGCCTGCGGGTGAACATCTGGACGCCGGGAATCAACGGCCACCAGAAGCGCCCGGTCATGGTTTGGTTGCATGGCGGCGGATTCGTGTCCGGTTCCTCCCAGGAACATCGTGCCTATGACGGAGAAAGATTGAGCCGCCGTGGTGACGTGGTCGTGGTCTCGCTCAATCACCGGCTCGGCCCCCTGGGATATTTGAACCTGGCCGCCTACGGCGAGAGGTACGCAAGCTCCGCCCACCTGGGCATGCTCGACATCATTACTGCCCTGGAGTGGGTGCGCGACAACATCGCCAATTTCGGCGGCGATCCCGGCAACGTCACCATCTTCGGCCAGTCCGGCGGCGGCGGCAAGGTCGGCGCGCTGATGGCGATGCCGGCGGCGCAAGGCTTGTATCACCGCGCCATCGTGCAAAGCGGATCGTTTCTGCGGGCTGTTGTGCCGGAGCGATCGGCGATATTGACCAGGGCCTTTCTCGACGAGCTCAATCTGAGCGGGTCCCAAGTCGATCAACTGCAAACCGTCCCGCTGCAAAAGCTGATCGCGGCAGGCGATGCGGCCCTGCTGAAAACCCATCCCCACGCCCCGCTCGTCTGGAGCCGCGTGGCCGATATGCTGGGTTGGGGACCGGTGGTGGATGGCAAGCTTCTACCCCAACATCCTTTTGATCCGGCCGCGCCCGCGATCTCCGCGCAGGTGCCTATGTTGATCGGCACCGTGCTCAACGAATTCACCACTTCCCTCAATCATCCTGAATTGGAATCGATGACCGAAGCGGAGGTGACGAAGCGGCTGGGCGATATGTATGGCAATCAACCGGAGCACATCTTCCAGGTATTCCGCGCCGCGCACCCGGAGGCGAAGCCCTTTGACATCTTCTCCCTGGCCATGACCGCGCAGGTCCGCCAGGGCGCAGTGATTCAAGCCGGGTTGAAGGCCGCGCAAGGAACGCCGGCTTATCTCTATTGGTTCACCTGGAAGACGCCCGTCCTGGATGGCAGGCCCCGCTCCATTCATTGTATTGACCTGCCTTTTTGCTTCGATAATACCGACCGCAGCGAAAACCTGACGGGTGGCGGCCCCGGACCACGGGTGCTCGCCGCCAAAGTCAGTGAAGCGTGGATTCACTTCGCGCGCAACGGAAGCCCCAATCACGGTGGTATCCCCAACTGGCCGGCTTTCTCGGCGGAGAGTTGTCCCACCATGATCTTCGACACCCAATGCACATTGCAGAACAACCCTGACAAGGCGGAGAGGGCGGCTATTGAGACTGCGTAACCAGACGCAAGCAAGAGTGGCCGCTGTCTTACAGAGAAGCCACCGTATTTCGCCTGACTTGTGACCGTGACTATTGCTTTTATTTCTTTGCTATCTGCGGAAGATCAACAAACAGTTCGCCACCCTCGGATGGCGATGCTTAAGTTGAGCATGGTTTCGACGCCGTGATTCTGAAACCGTGGACGGTGAAAGAAATGAGCGAGGTTCTTCGCAGGGTGCTGGTTGCTGATCCCGTTCGCCGAGCCTGATAGATTCCGGGGCGCCAACAGTTCAGGAACCTCGGGTGTGACGATTCTGCATAGGGCTTCCGAAGTTCAAGGCCGCGGGAACGCTCTCGCGCGAAGACCCCAGAGAATGAGCGCCGAGGAGGCGACGATTGCGATACCGATAGTTAGGAATCCAATCGTGACAAGGTTCTCCTTCCAGGAGGAAGCGCTGTGGCTCGCTCCGGTGATTGGAGAGAGGGCCGCGGTACCAAAAACCGCAGCGAGCGTGGTTACGAACCAGTTGCCATAAGCACCGTAAAGCGCGGTCCAGTATGCGATCCCCTTGGTTGCCGGCGACAGTCTCACGCTGGTCCAGGCGGCCCCCAACGCGAGCAGGAACGTACCGTTCATCACACCTTCCAGGTGCGCGGCAAGTCCCATGCGTATATTAGCGAAATGCTGCTCGGCGAAGCCTGTTAACAGCCCGATCAGGAACAGGCACATGCCATGCCACATAAGACGTCGGTTGGTGTCTTCCATGCTGCTTCTCCTCTTCGTCGCTGAAAATGTTACCGGAAGAAATTAGGCTGCGCACCACGTGCTGCAGACAGCGAATTATAATCCGGCAACGATTCGGCCCCAATCAGGCGGCGAACCGGAGACGTTGGGCCGCAGGCCGCTGGCAGAGATCCAGACGCGCTGAATTATCTTCCGGTGGAAGAGCTGGCTATTTCCGCTGTTCTCTTATGCGGGGTCTTGAAGGAGGGCTTCAAAGGCTGCGGAAACCCGGAAGTCGGGTTAAACCGGTGGAAGGCATACCTCAGGGGCTGAAACAGGCTGCGGAAAAACTCATCTTTCTGAAGGGTTACGGCCTTCAGGCCGTACGCAAATGCTTTGAAACGCGAGATTAGTCTTAGATACATTGTTTCTAACTCAGCGCACTAACAGTAACCTCGCCAGGGGCCCCTGACCAGGATTGAGTTGGCGGGAAGACGGCAGTACGAAATAAACGAAATAAGTTACCGAACTGGGGCTTGTGCCGCGAATATTGATTACCTGGCGAGCCAATGCGGAGTACTCTCCGTCACGCTTGATCAGGCGAACCGCTTCCTGGCGCCGCTCTCATTCCATGCGCAGCGCCTCCATGGGCTCCGTGGCCGCGGCGCGGCTGGCCGGCCACCAGGCGGCAAAGAGCCCGGTAAGCAGCAGCACAGCGCACATTGCGGCCATGGTCAGAGGATCGCGCGGGGCCACGCCGAACAGCAGACTACGCAACAGTTGCGCAGCGGCGAGCGACGCGGCCAGCCCAACCATCAGGCCAAGGCCCACCAGCAGACCCGCTTCCCTCAGCACCATGCGCAGGATGTCTCCCCGATCCGCGCCGATGGCCAGGCGCACCCCAATTTCTTTTGTCCGGCGAGCTACGGTGTACGACATCACGCCGTAGAGACCCGCGGCGCCCATCAGCAGCGAAATGAGCCCGAAGCAGCCGAGCAGCAGCATGGTGAAGCGTTGCTGGGCCACGGACGCGCTGATCACGTCCTGCATCGTCTCCACGCTGAGCAGCGGGGTACGCGCATCCTCCTTGAAGATGCGCCGGGCAGCGGCCGCCACATCCACCTGGCCGGTTTTGCTGCGTACTACCCAGCTCACGCCCCTCAGACCAATTCCCCCTCGCGTTATGCTGTCGGGAATTTGTGCTCCCGGCAGATACATAATTCCGGGCGCCGGCGCATCCAGTCCGGAGTTCTTGGTGTCGCCAACGACGCCCACGATCTCGCGCACGCTGTCTTCCAGGCCCATGATCGCGCCGATGCGGATGTGTTGGCCAATCGGATTCTGCCCCTTGAAGTATTCGCCTGCCACCTGCTCATTGATGATGACCACCGGCTCGCGTTCCTTGCGTGTCGGAGAGGCGGAAGGAGCGTCCCGCCACGACCGGAATGCGCAAGGCTTGGAAGTAATCGGCGGTGATGGGCATAAATTTCTCTTCGCCGCTGGCGTTTGCGTTGCCAGCCGGCCGCCCGAGGATGTCGAAGGGCAGATCCGGCGTCAATTGTGTGGGCAGGCTATTTACCGCGGCAGCGGCCGCAATGCCGGGCTGCGCCTCCAGGCGCGCCGTGAGCTCGTCCAGACGCTGGCCGAGCGCGGCGCTGGTGACCACTTGCTGGTCGGTGAAGCTGGTCTTGAAGGTGACCACGTTCTTCACCGCGAAGCCAGGGGAGATGTGAACCAGCTTCCAGAAGCTGGTAAGCAGCAACCCGGCAGCCACCAGAAGCACCAGCGATACGGCCACTTCGCCCACGACCAGCGACTTTCTGCGGCAGATTACGGCCGCCCGCCACCTGCGCGGAGTTCATGCGCAGCGACTCGTTCAGCTGCGTGCGCCTGCTTTCCATCGCCGGCACCAGGCTGAAGAGCAGGGCGCACGCCAGCACCAGCCCGGCCGCGAAGAGCAGGGCCAATGGGCCCATGTGCAAGCTGACAAACGGCGGCAATGGCAACGGGCTCAGTTGCATAAGAGCCGGGGTAACGACCTCGGCCAGCCAGGCTCCGATCACGCCGCCCAGGATGCAGAGCGAGGCATTCTCCACCAGAAGTTGGCGCAGGATGCGCCACCCGGAGGCGCCCAGCGCGGCGCGCAAAGCCATCTCCCGGCGGCGCGCGATGGAACGGGTGAGCAGCAGGCTGAGAATATTCGCTGCCACGATCACCAGCACCAGGCCGACGGCGCCCATCAGCATCTCCAGCGCAGGACGCATCTGGCCCACCAGCGAGTCGTGAAGATCGATCAAGCGCACGGATTCATACTGGTTCCAAAGGTCCGGGATAGGTGCTCTTGAACTGCAGCAGCACACGCCGGAGATCATCCTGAGCCTGCACCAGCGTGACGCCAGGCTTGAGCCGTCCGACAAAGTTGTAGTCATTGCTCTGATCTTCCGGGCTCTCCGCGATCTGCAGCGGCGTCCACACATCGACCCTGGCGTCGAGGCGAAAGTCAGGATTCGCCACCCCGACGACCGTGTATTGCTTGTCGCCGAGAGTGATGGACCGGCCAACGATCTTGGGATCGGCGGCGAATTGCTGCCGCCAGGCCGCATCGCTCAGGACGGCAACTCCCGGTGCGTTGGGCGTCATATCCGCCGGGAGAAAGCCGCGGCCGATCTTCGGCTCCATCTGGAAGACGCGGAAGAAATCGGAGGTGGCGCGCACGGCCTCCAGCGGAACCACCTGATCGCCCTGGAGCAGATTCACATGGTTGGGGACGTAGTCATAGGCGGCGGCCGATTCCAGGGTCCGACTGGCGCGGCGCAGGAAGAGCGCTTTGGTTCCCGAGTAGGCTGGAACCACCGTGTCATGAAGGATGGGATAGAAGCGGTTGATGCGCACCAACTGCTGCGGTTGGGGGAAAGGCAACGGCCGCAGCAAAACTCCATAGAGGATGAGGAAAACGGTGAGATTTGCGGCGATGCCAAGCGCCAGCATCAGGACGGCCGTAGTGGTGAAGCCGGGGCTCTTGCGCAACTGCCGGGCAGCGTAGAAGACGTCTTGCTTGAGAAAATTCATCATCGGCTACGGCCCCCGGATACGGCAAATTGTGCGGAACGAAGGGAGAGGGTTTCTAGGAAGGGATGAGCAATTCAGTGCCCATCAGGCAGGTCTCAGGTAATCCGCTGATTCTTCTTCGCTTGTCGAGAGGGCGCCGGATGCGGTATCCGGGCCGGCGCGTCCGGTTTCGGACCTCGTTGTTCAGAAGTGAACAGGTTAGCGCTGCAAAGCCCAGTCAGAACGGCCCAGAGACGGCGCTCACGATTGCTCAGCCTGTCAAGCTGGAGAGTGATTTCGCCGGTGGCCCGCAAACGTGCGCTACGCACAACAGCTTACCCACGAACGCCATGCGGAGCTTGTGCTGGTGCACTCGCTCGATCCCATCGCTTACGGATTGCCTGGCGCTGCACTGCGTGGCGGCGCTGCGAATGCAGAGTTGACGGCCACGGAGCACGACCCTCAGCGCCACGGCGCCCACCACGATTCCTTTCCGCAGCGCGAGCAAATTTGCGCAACAAGGCAAACGATCGAATCGACGAATGGTTAAGGGTGCGCTGCTGAATCCGGTGATTTCGAAAAAGACCGAAGAAAGATAACCAGGTTCCAGATCTCATCCGGTTTGGCGCGACCGTCCTCCGGGGGCATATCTGGCATGTCCGCTCTGCCGACTTCAATAATGTTGTAAATATCACCATCCGTAAGTCCTTTGAGAGACACGGGGTCCCGGAGGTCGGGCACGTTCCTTTTGCCGTCCGCGTTCATGTCACCCTTGCCATCACCTTTGGCGCCATGACACATCACGCAATCAATGCCATAGATCGCCTTCGCACGGGCTTGCGACGCAGGGGTGGGATGAACCGGGTTCACCGTGTTCGACGCCATAGAAGGAGACTTCGCGGCCGCTTGAGTTTCGGGAGCGAGCGGGCGAGCAGTAGGTGCCTGCGATCCCTGCAACACCACAGGAAAGACACAGACGACGAGAGCCATGATTTTTATAGGAATCCTTAACATTGCAGTCTCCTGAACTTGTAAGGACTTTCGCGCAACACTATGCGCCTAAGAGGAGCTCGGCAACAGGCAAGTCGAATTCGATGTCACCCTCGCAGCCCTTCATGTAAGACCGTATCAGTACACATCCTTCAGATAGCGCTTCTGCTTGTTCATCCTCGCCAGATACTCCGCCGCATACTCCGCGCCCTTCCCGCTATGCACCGCGACCGCCTCCAGCACAGCCGCCTCCACATCTGGAGCCATGCGCTGCGAGTCGCCGCAGACATAGAAGTACGCGCCTTGCTCCAGCCAGCGCCACAGCTCCGCCGACTGCTCGCGGATCCGCTGCTGCACGTAAATCTTTACCTTCTGATCGCGTGAGAATGCCGTATCCAGCCGCTGGAGCACACCGTTCTTCTGCCACGCCAGCAGCTCGGCCTGATAAAGAAAATCCTGCGACGCCCTCTGCTCGCCGAAAAAGAGCCACATCGGCCATCGCCCACACCCGGCCTCCTTATGCTCCAGATACGCCCGAAACGGCGCCACTCCGGTGCCCGGCCCCACCATCACCACTGGCGCATCCATATCCGCGGGAAGATGGAAGAGCTGGTTCGAGTGGACGAAGATCGGCAGTACGGCGCCCCCCGGCGTTCGCTCGCCAAGCTGCCCGGAGCAGACTCCCTGCCGTTTCCGGCCATAGCTCTCGTACCGCACCACGCGGACAGAGAGGTGCATCGTGCCCGGATAGAGGGCCTGACTCGAAGAAATCGAATACAGCCGCGGAGACAGCCGCGGCAGGAGCTTGAACATCTGCTGCGGATCCTCCAACTTCACCGGATACTGCTCCGCCAGGTCCGGGAACTCCCGCCCCCACAGAAAATCCTCGAAGTTCTTCTTGTTCTTCGGCGATACCAGCGCCCTCAGCTCCGCATTGCCGGTCAGCTTTGCCCAGCCGCGCACTGTCGACATCGACAATTTGCCGATCATCAGCCACCCTGTCAGCGCCTTGCGCAGATCCAGAGCCTTGCCGTAGAAATCCGTGACAGGCTCATCGCCCGTGGATCCCATGAGTCGCAGCACCTCCTCCACCGCCTCGCTGCGGTTCTCCGGGATCACGCCTGCAGAATCTCCCGGCAGATACTGAATGCCCGACCCGCCTAGCGACAGCTCGAGATGCCGCGTCTCTTTCTCCGAAGCTGGCCCGGTCAGCAGCCGATTCACCAGCACCGTCGCGGCATAAGGACGGTTGCGTGTATAGAGAACTCTCTGCCGGCGGGCGCTTGCCTCAAATGTGTCGATTGCTTGAGATTGCATCCCGTTTCTATTCTCCTGGCAACTGTGGGGAGAGTGCGCTGCTGGCGATTGGCTCCGTCGTCCCAATCCTGTCGGTCACGCGTCGCGTGCCGAATGATTCCAAGTATCGCGCTGTTTGCGCGCAGCGTCTGTGATCGCAATCACCGACGGCAAATCATGAGCATCTTCTCACCAGGCATCGCCGCTTTGGATCTCCCGTTGATTAGCCCGACAGACGTAAAACCTGGAAAACCAGGGGACGGGACCGTACCCGCCCATGCGCGATGTGTCCGCCGTCACATCAATCCATAGCCGTCGGGCCTACGATTTGACTGTTAAGAAGAATCAATCGTAACCGGGGTGACCCATGACAGGACTGAGGAAAACGGTGGAACACGAGCAAGCGAGCACGTTCGAAGACCAGAAGCAGTCGCACACTGGCTTTCTCTTCAACAAAATTGTCTATGTCGGCGACCTCTCGGCAGAGGCGTCCTACGGGCTGCGCTACGCACAACAGCTTGCCCACGAACGCCATGCGGAGCTTGTGCTGGTGCACTCGCTCGATCCCATCGTTTACGCATTGCCTGGTGCTGCACTGCGTGATGGCGCTGCGAATGCAGAGTTGACGGCCAAGGAGCACGACCCTCAGCGCCACGCCGCCAACCATGATTCCTTTGTGCAGCGCGAGCAAATTTGCGCAGAGATCCTGGGCGAGGCGAGGCGCCACTCTGCATCCCTGCTCATTCTCGGCACCGCGGCACGAACAGCTGCCGGTAGCATGGCCCTCGCCACCATGGCGCGGCTTTTACTGGCGGATATGCCCTGTTCCATTCTGACCATCCCCACCCCGGCAGAGTCAGCCACGTTGCCCCGCTGGCTGTGGCAGAACGTGATCGCAGCCACCGATTTTTCTGATGCCGGCATTGCCGCTCTGGATGTTGCGCAACGCATCGCGATGCGAGGGCTGGTGGTGCTCCACAGCACGCAATGCGGCAAGGAGCAGCAATGCAGCCTCTGCATGACGCGACTTCGACTGCTTGCGCCCTTCAACGAGTCGCATACTTTGCCGGTCGAGCATCTCGTGGCCTCGGACGTAGTGACCGAGGCTATCGCTTCTGTGGCGCAGAGGGTACATCCCGACCTGCTGGTACTGGGAGCACCCACCGTTGGGATAGACAGCGACCGCCTGGATGACAGCACCGTCTATCGCGCGCTCGTTGAGTCCCACTGCCCGATGCTCCTGGTGCCACCCGGGACCGGCCGTGATGGCGGAACGATCGACAAAGCAATCTACGCATGGATGGAAAAGGTTTGGTGCATCGACGGCCAGCCGGCGCTCTAGGCGAGCAGTGTGCGCGACGACACAGCTCTTGCTGCCAGTCGGGCTGCAAACTCAGGTTAAAGGAGAACAACATGAATCCCATGCATTTGTCCTCGATGACGCGGCCAAAATCCATTCTGGTGGCCACCGATCTGAATGATCTGGATTTCCTGCTTCCGGTGGTGATCGACCAGGCCAGGATGACGGGAGCGATGATTTGGCTACTCCACGTAATTCCTCCGGAGGCATACGCTTCTATCGAATCCGGAGCCTTTTCTTTTGTTGGAAAAGAGGAGGAATACCACGCTGCAGAAGCCGCTCTCGCAAAAGTTGCGTTGGAATTACGGGAGAAGAGTCTGCCTTGTGCCTATGAGGTTCGTCGCTGGTACCCGGTGGACGAGATTCAGGGATTCATTCGCGAACACAGCGTAAAACGCCTGATTGTCGGCACTTCCAGCAGGGGGAGATTGGGCAAGCTTCTGATCGGATCGGTTGCCGAGCAGTTGATACGCAGTTTGGATATTCCAGTTTGCACCGTGGGTCCGCATTTCAAGCCACTTGCTTCGAATCGGCCTCGCCGGATTCTCTTTGCCCTCTCGCTGCGCCATCATCCTGAACATTCGCTTAGGTTCGCAGTTGATCTTGCTGCCGGGTCGGCAGCTGAGCTAGTCGTGCTCCACGTCACCGAGCAGGATCTTGGGGACGAAGGCCTTGCAGCCGGAGCCCGGTCTAAAATCGACGAGTTGCTGAGGGAAATCCAGCCCACGCAAGTTGAGCCGCACATTCGCATCCGCGGCGGCGAGCCGGCGGAAGAAATAGTCGCCGAGTGTACGGCTCTAGGGCCCGAGTTGCTCGTCCTGAGCGCATTTCCTGCGTCCCCTGTAAGCGCGAGGTTCCGCGCAGGCGTTGCTTATAGGGTGATAGCCCAAGCCCCGTGTCCGACCTTCACCCTGCGGAGCGGAACGAAGACGAGGCCTAACGGAAACTATCGCGAGTTTTCTGGAGTGCAGATTGGATCTTCCTATCGGGGTTGATTCTGGGACGAAAAAGGCGCCTTCACCGGCGCGATTTCACAGCCAGAAGGAGATCGAGCGCCTTGGCGGGAGAAGACCGGTCACGGAGCGTCCACCACACAGCGAAATCCGATCGTCCCGGCACGATCCCGCGCCGGGGACATCAGCAGGAACTTCTGGTGTTCGTCGAGGCGGTAGGCCTGGGGAAAATACCAGATCGATCCTCGTGGTTGATAGTACGCGCCGCCGCACAGAATCGCCGCGCGCGTGTGCTGGTCGCGAAACTCGTCGGTCCACTGCGAAACGTTTCCGGTCATGTCGAGTACGCCGAAGGCACTGGCACCTGCGATAAACGCATCCACATCGGCCGGTGCGCGCATCACTCGCCCGTGGTCGGGGGGGAGGAAGCGCTCGATCATTCCAATCATTTCCCCAGGGATAGAGCCGGCCATCGGAGCCCTGCGCGGCAAATTGCCATTCCCAATCGTGCGGCAGCCGCTTTCCCGCCCACGCCGCATACGGGCGTGCATCTTCGATCGAGACCCAAGTCACCGGTTGGTTCGCCGCACCCGGGGGAAACGTTCCGTTGGACCAGAGCCGCAGAAAATTGTGGCCTTGACAGTCCTACTATACCGTAGTAGAAAAAGACACTACATAGTAGGTTACATGGCGACGCCGAAGCTAACCAAGCTCGAACTTGAAATTCTAGAGGCCCTGTGGGATCACGGAAAAGCCTCCATTAGGGAGATTCAGGAGTCATTCCCGGAGCCCCGCCCCGCCTACACCACCATTCAGACAACTGTATATCGGCTGGAAGGGAAAAGAGCAGTGCGCCGTGTCCGGAAGATCGGCAACGCGCACATTTTTGAGCCAACCGTGCCTAGGGATGTGGCACGGCATCGGTTCCTCGATGAGCTTCTGAGTTTCTTCGGAGGGCGTGCGCAACCAATGATGGCTCAGCTAGCCGAGGCAGGGAAGCTCACGCTCGATGATGTTCGAGAGTTGGAGAAGACCATTGAGAAGTTAGAACAGCGAAAAAAGGAGAGGAAGGAGAAATCGAAATGATCGGTCAAGGGACCAATCATCTGTGGCAGTCGACGCTGTTTGCAGTCGCGGCAGCCCTCGTGACTCTCGTCTTCCGCAAGAATCGGGCTCAAGTACGCTACTGCTTGTGGCTCAGCGCGTCGGTCAAATTCCTCGTTCCGTTTGCGCTGCTGACGAGCCTCGGGAACAGCCTCTGGAGTGCCTTGGCTGCGAGAAAGATCGCGACGGAGTTCGCGCCGCCGGCTGTCTCGCTCACGATGGACCAAATCACGCAGCCTTTTCCGGACACCTTTTCGTTCGTGCCGTCCGCGCCGCTCACGCATACCAATGACTGGATTTCCATCGCGATTTTAGGCGTCTGGGTTTGCGGATTCGTGGGGGTGGTGCTGGTGCGATTTCGCGGTTGGCTGCAGATTCGGGCTGCCATGCGGGCGAGCACGCCGATTGACACCCGGGCATCAGTTGCCGTTCGTTCATTACCGGGATTGCTTGAACCCGGCGTGGTCGGGTTCCTGCGTCCGATCTTGCTCTTGCCGGAAGACATTCTAAAACGCCTGCCACCGTCCCAACTGGAGGCAGTGCTAGCGCACGAACTGAGCCACATCCGGAGACGCGACAATCTGACCGCAGCGATCCACATGGTTGTAGAGGCGGTCTTCTGGTTCCATCCGTTAGTCTGGTGGATTGGAGCCCGGCTAATCGAAGAGCGCGAGCGTGCGTGCGATGAAGCGGTATTGAGCCTAGGCGGCGAGCCAGGCGACTACGCTGAAGCGATTTTAAGGGTCTGCAAGCTCTACGTAGAATCCCCGCTCGCCTGTGCGCCCGGGATCTCCGGGGCCGATCTGAAGAAACGCATCGTCCGCATCATGACGCAGCGGCTGGGTTACAAGCTCAGTTTCGGCAGGAAACTGCTGCTGGCTAGTATTGGCCTGGCTGTGCTTGCGGGACCTGTCTTGCTTGGTCTACTGAATGCCACGCAAGTTCGCGCGCAGTCATCCATGCTCGATTGGGTGCACATGAGGAAGGTGCAGGCGCAAGCCAAGACCGACAATTCAACGCAAGGCATCGCTAGCACTTGGCAGGGCACGCTGCACTCCGGAAAAGATCGTCGGGTGGTTTTCAAAATCACCAAGGTCTCCGGGGATGCGTATAAGGCTGACTTTTTCGATCTCGATCAGGGTGGGGAGCCGATCCGTGTCAGTAGTGTGACAAGTGATAGGACTACCGTAAAAGTCAACCTAGCGGTGATTGGTGTGGCTTACACCGGCACACTTAGCTCGGAGGGAAACTCGATCACCGGCACCTGGAATCAAGGGTCGGCCCAGCTGCCGCTTGAGTTGACGCGCGCTACACCTGCCACGGAGTGGCAGCTCCCCGCGACTCGCCCTATGCTTCCGATGATGGCTGCAAACGCATCGCCGACGCTTGAGGTTGCTACTATCAAACCCAGCAAACCCGAAGCGACCAACACATTCTTTCGCTACGGACCTCGACTTCAGGTTGCCAACACCAACCTCAATGACCTGATCGTATTTGCCTATGGCGCCCATCCCAAACAAGTCGTCGGCGCGCCGACGTGGACCGAGACAGAGAAATTTGACATCGAGGCGAAACCCAACGCCGAAGGACTGCCCACTCTCGATCAGTGGAGAATGATGATGCGTCAACTACTGGCGGAGCGCTACAAACTGACTTTTCACCGCGAGCAGAAAGTGCTTCCAGTCTATCTTCTTACCGTGTCCGAAGCCGGCCCAAGGCTTACTAAGAGTGGGGGCGATCCAAACGGCCGCCCTGGGTTGGGCTTCCGGGGAAGAGTCGGGGGTGACGTTTCCGCATACAATGCCACAATTGGCGATTTCATAAACTTCATGACACGGTATGTAAGACTTGATCGCCCGATCATCGATAGAACTGGAATTGCTGGGAGATACGATTTCACCCTGAACTGGACACCCGATGACTCCCAATTTGGGGGGAAATCGAATGCTCCTGCAGATGGCGCCGATACGTTGCCTTCGCTGTATACAGCCATTCAGGAACAGCTTGGGCTTAAACTCGACGCCACCAAGGCTCCTGCCGAGGTAATGGTCATTGACCATGTTGAAAGACCTTCGGAGAACTGACCCGGGGGAGATCGGGGGGAGATAAGGAGATAAGGAGATAAGGGGACATGATATACCTATCCCCCACAATGGTGCACAGCGATGGACGAATTTCTCCTGTAAGTTTTGTTAACGGCTTTTCACGTTCTGCTGGAGCGCATGAAACGGATCCAGATCCTGTGCAGGATTCGTTGGTCTCGCGGACAGCTGGGTTTGCTTTAGGGCCAGTCCCGTCTGGAGTGGTTTATCTGTCCTGGTTTATCTGTCCTGGCGGGTGGCCCGCTCAAGCCTTGTTTTGGCTTGAGTGGGGTAGTTCCACTGGCAGGCAGAGTCTCCCGGCCGCCCGTTCGCGTTTTCTCGCCGTCCACTCGGATTCAATCTCTACACGTCCCTCGATTCCCGTCGCGTAATGGCGAAAGCTACTCCACTCCCAGTCTTGGGGACGCTCGCAAAACCCACGCTTCACCGGATTGCGATGGATGTAACGAAGCTTCCGCGAACTGCCGGTGATTGCGGATGTTGAAGTCGTAATAGCGCTTCTGCCAGAAGTGTTCCGCTTCGCCGATCAATCGACACGCCCTGCTTTAACGACTTGATCGCATCGGCAAGTACCCAACGCAGCGGTTCTCCGGTCAGCAGGTGGACGTGCTCCGGCATCACCACGTATCCATAGACGCAGAGATCGAAACTGCCTCTGATGCGCTCTAGCGCATTCTCGAACGTTCTCTTGCTTGTGTTCGTCGTGAACGAGGGACGACGATGATAGCAACAGAACGTAACGAAATGGCTTTGTCCGGATTCCTGAAATCGTTTCAGACCCCAAGGCACAAGGGCAGATTACGCCCAGAAACGACCCCACTCAAGCCAAAATCAGGCTTGAGTGGGCCACCCGCCCGGGCGGGTGAACGTTCCGTCACCGGGTCCGTCGTCACCGGGTCCACCGGGTCCGTCTTTGCCCGTCATTTCGGCGGGCGCAACACTTCACCAGCGGAGGTAAAACGGACATGATTGCTTACGGCCCAAGTTCTGCACCAAACGCTTGCATGGCTCAAGGAGGATCGTGTGATGCAGGGAGACCGGGCGCGCCTGTCGAAGGCTTGCTGCAGTCCGGCGAAGTTTGCCGCTCTGGAAGGCGCTCCACGACCGGTGCCTGTCGATTGTGCGACCGCTTCTGAGGTCAGGTGACCATGTCCAGCACCAAGTTGTTCCACAAACGGCCATGTTTCGGGAACGGAGCATGACTACGTCCTTGCCAATCCTCCCCTCAACGACAGCGACTGGCGCGGCGAACACTTGAAGGCCTACGGCCGCGCGCCCATCAAGCTCCAGGCCCATGGCGACAAGAGCGAACCCATCAGCTTCCGCAACATCTGGGGCCGCGAGCCCAACGAGGAATATGGGGACGGCTCCCAGCCGCAGCGTGTCGCATCGATCACTCTGCCGTCCTCCTGCTGTGAAGGTGGTAGCTGAGACCGACGGTATACATCATCTCGTCGATGCCGGGGTTGCTGGGCACCTGGCGGGCATTCGAAAAGTGGAAGTCGCCGGCGCCGAGACGAATCTCCCAGGCGTGCGTGAGATGAAGCTCCATGCCCACGGCTTCCTGAAGCGTGAAATTCAGGTAGGCGCCATCGGGCGAGAGGGCCTTCTGCGTGTATCCGACAACGCCGCCCTTGATAGTGAAATAGGGCTTCCACACCTTGCCGTTGCGCCAGAGCATGCGGAGGCCGACCGGCGTGACCGCGAGACCGGGTACCGTGGTGTAGTGGTGGCTCAAGGGATCGCCGTATTCGTCCTCAACGGCGGGCTGACGAAGGAGGGTAAGGGGCAGGATCTCGCCAACGTAATCCATGCGTGCACCGATGAATTTGCCCCAGGTGTGCCGGTCGTACTCGAAGCCGGTGACATGGAGGTAGCTCCACCAACTGCCTGCTTCGATGCCCCAGTGGCCGAAAGACGATCCGTCTTCAAAGGCGATTTCAGATTCGGGCGGCGCCCGTGGTGTGGTCGATAGCTGTGTGACCGCGCTCGCGGGCGGAGCCAGACGGGGAGCCCATACGATACCCGTGGAGAAACGCGCGAAGTTGCTTGGGAGGCCGGGAATTCTGTAGTAGGGGAATAAGGAGGTTCGGTTGATTTCGAGGGCGAAATTGGTGTGCTCCACGCCGCCCTCGACGCGCAGACTGAAGTGCCTGCTCAGAGGGGTGTCGATTCCGCCACCGGCGTAGATCGTGAAAGACGCAAGCGTCCCCATGGCTCCGTTTGCGGCCCAATTCTTGTTCAGCCAGCCTTCGCCGAAGAGCATCTTGCCGAAGATGCTCTCGCGGCCAATGCGGTGGCTATATTGGCCGCCAGCGGTGGGGAAGTGGCCGCGCTGGGGCGATCCCAGGTTTGTGCCCTGGTAGTTGGTGTAATCGAGGACAAAGCGGAGATTATGCCATGCGGGGAAGGCGGCACTGCCGTCCCAGCCGAGCAGCGGCTGCCGCGAGCCAGGGACTCCGTTGAAGGAGTTCGACAGCGCGATAAAGCTGCCGGAAAGCTGATAGGGCGCGGTTGCTGTTTGGGCCTCTCCGACCCACAGCGGCAGACACAGGGTGAGCATAACCAGTGCCGTTCGCATGGTGCGGTGGCCGGGG
>CAWAII010000005.1:0-386235 GCA_963782105.1 uncultured Acidobacteriaceae bacterium | reverse complement strand
GGACTTCTTGTCAAACTGCGGAAAGTGCAACAAATCTAGGGGTGCCCCAACCTTGCCGGTGTTTTTTCCGGCAAGGGTGGGATACCACGAATCTCAACGCACACTGTCGTGGATCCCACCCTTCGCAAAAAACGCGAAGGATCCCGGATTTCCTACTGCGCGGCCCCAGCCATAGCAGCGTGTGCGGCTTTCGTTTAAGGAAAGCCGCATGAGGTTCGTTGACCCCACTAAGCCCTACAGGAAATCCGGGGGGATGGGGCACCCGCTCTTCGCGGCGCTTCTGACCCTGCCCAACACAACGTTGTTTCCTATCCACCAATTCTGGTGAGAAATGCAGGCTAAAAGCCCGGGGCCGCTGGTGGCAACACGTCGGGTTTCCTTGCCCAGTACTTAAAGCGGTTTCGCAATTACTGTGGCCTCATAAAGATCGCGAGGCGTGGTTTTCCCCTGGAAGAAAACCACGAAAAGGGCCTTGGCTTCGGCCTACACCAATTGCGAAACCGCCAGCACCACAAAGCAATGGGTGGCGGCAAGTCGAGAGCCGCGTGTCCTACATCTCGCAAACGCACCAATAAGACAGGACACCTTAGCGCGTCAGCCGGTCCAGATCCATATTGAGCAGGAGTACATTCACCCGCTCCTCTCCCAGAAAACCGAACTGGCGTCCCTGCACATGGCGTTGGACCAGATTCGCGCACGGTCGCCGACCGGCAGGTGCCGGGCGTTCGCCACGCGGGCCACCTGGAACATCGCGGCGGCGGGAGAGATGTCGGGGTCCAGACCGGAGCCGGAGGCGGTTACCAGATCGATCGGCACCGGCTGGCTCTTGTTCTCCGCGGCATACTGCGCCACATCGCCGTCGATGCGGCTGATCAGCTTCTGGTTCGACGCGGCGTAGTTCGAGGGGCCGGAAGAAGTGGCGTCATAGCCGTTGCCGGCGGCCGAAGGGCGTCCATGAAAATACAGATCCCCGGTAAAGTTCTGGCCGATGAGCCGTGAGCCGATCACCTGGCCGTTGGTGACGATCAACTCTCCGTCTGCCTGGTGGCGAAGCGCAAGCTGCCCGATCGCGGTGACCGCCAGCGGATAGAGAATGCCGAGCACCACCGTGGTCAGCAGCGTGAAACGGATCGCGATCTTGAATTCATTGCGCAGCATAGAAACTCCGATCAGGACAAGCCCAGGCCGGTTAGACAAATGTCGATGAGTTTGATTCCGATGAAGGGGACGATCACCCCGCCCACGCCATAGATCAGCAGGTTGCGCCGCAACAGCGCCTGCGCCGATCTGGGCTGATAGTTGACGCCGCGCAGAGCCAGCGGAATCAGGGCGACGATGATCAACGCATTGAAGATCACCGCGGAGAGAATCGCCGAGTGCGGCGTGCTCAGGCGCATGATGTTCAGCTGGTTGAGCACCGGGAAGACGCCGGCGAACATGGCCGGAATGATGGCGAAATACTTGGCCACATCGTTGGCGATGGAGAACGTGGTGAGCGCGCCGCGGGTCATGAGCAACTGTTTGCCGATCTGGACGATTTCGATCAGCTTGGTGGGATTCGAGTCCAGATCGACCATGTTGCCGGCTTCCTTGGCGGCCTGGGTGCCGGAGTTCATCGCCACGCCTACATCGGCCTGGGCCAGCGCCGGCGCATCGTTGGTGCCGTCGCCGGTCATCGCGACCAGCTTGCCCTTGGCCTGTTCGCGGCGGATCAGGTCCATCTTGTCCTTGGGTTTGGCCTCGGCCAGAAAGTCGTCGACGCCCGCCTCGCGGGCGATCACCGCCGCGGTCAGCGGATTGTCTCCCGTGATCATGATGCTGCGGATGCCCATGGCGCGCAGCCTGGCCAGCCGCTCCTTCAAGCCGCCCTTGACGATGTCTTTGAGGTAGATCACGCCCAGCGCGGTGGCGTTTTCCGCCACCACCAGGGGCGTTCCGCCCATGCCCGCAATCTCTTCCACGCTCTCGCGCACCTTCTGCGGCAGGTTCGATCCCTGTTCGACCAAGAAAGCGCGTGATGGCGTCGACCGAGCCTTTGCGGATGACGTGGCCGGAGAAGTTGACTCCGGACATGCGGGTCTGCGCGCTGAAGGGGACGAACTCCGCATGCAGGGCGCTGAGATCGCGGCCGCGCAAGCCGTATTTTTCCTTGGCCAGCACCACGATCGAGCGGCCTTCGGGAGTCTCGTCGGAAAAGGAGGAAAGCTGGGCCGCGTCCGCCAGCCGCTCGGGGCTGATATTCGGCGCGGGAATGAACTCGGTCGCCTGCCGGTTGCCCAGGGTGATGGTGCCGGTCTTATCCAGCAACAGAGTATCCACGTCGCCCGCCGCTTCGACCGCGCGGCCCGACATGGCCAGCACGTTGTATTGCACCAGGCGGTCCATGCCCGCGATGCCGATGGCGGAAAGCAGACCGCCGATGGTGGTGGGAATGAGGCAGACCAGCAGGGAGACCAGGACAAAGATGGTCTGCGGCGCCTGCGAATAGACAGCGATGGGCTGCAGCGTGGCCACGGCCAGCAGAAAGATGATGGTGAGCCCGGAGAGCAGGATGCTCAGGGCAATTTCGTTGGGCGTCTTCTGCCGCTGCGCGCCTTCCACCAGGGCAATCATGCGGTCCAGAAACGTCTCTCCGGGATTGGAGGTGATCTTGACCATGATCCAGTCGGAGAGCACCTTTGTTCCCCCGGTAACCGCGGAGCGGTCGCCGCCCGCCTCGCGGATCACCGGCGCGGATTCTCCGGTGATGGCCGATTCATCCACCGAAGCCACGCCTTCGATCACTTCGCCGTCCCCGGGGATATAGAGGCCGGCTTCGACGTAGATGAGGTCGCCGGAGCGCAAGGCGGCGCTCGAAACCTCTTCCTCGTGCCGCGTCTTTGGACTCGCTCTTCAGGCGAATCGGCCATGGTCTCGCCCTTGGCCTTGCGCAGCGTGTCGGCCTGGGCCTTGCCGCGGCCCTCCGCCATGGCCTCGGCGAAGTTGGCAAACAGCACCGTGAACCACAGCCACAAGGTGATCTGCAGGTTGAAGGCAAAGCTGCCCGTATGGCTGAGGACCCCCTGGATCAGCAGGGCCGTGGTCAGCACGCTGCCGATCTCGACCACCAGCATGACGGGGTTCTTCACCATCAGGCGCGGGTCCAGCTTGCGAAAGGAGCCGAGCGCCGCCTGACGCAGGATCGCGGGGTTCCAGAGACTTTGTTTTTCTGCCATATCGCTTCTCCCGTGCTCTCCACTCTAGAAGGTTTTTCCTGCGTGGAGCAGCAGGTGTTCGAGGATGGGCCCCAGGCTGAGCGCGGGAAAAAACGTCAGTGCGCCGACGATCAGGATCACGCTCACCAGCAGCACGGTGAACAGCGTCGTGTTCACGGGAAACGTTCCGGATGAAGGGGGAACGCTCTTCTTTTGCGCCAGATTGCCGGCCAGCGCCAGCATCGGAACCATCATGAGAAAGCGTCCCGCCAGCATGTTGAACGCGAGCGTCAGGTTGTACCAGTTGGTATTGGCATTCAGACCGCCAAAAGCGGAGCCGTTGTTGCCCGCAGTGGATACGTAGGCGTAAAGGATCTCGGAAAAGCCATGCGGGCCCATTGTTGTTCAGGCTGGCGAGAGCATTCGGATAGAGCACGGCGACCGCGGCCAGCACCAGGATCAACAAGGGAAAGATGAGCACGTAAAGCATCGCCAGCTTGACGTCGTAGCTTTCGATTTTCTTGCCCAGGTACTCCGGCGTTCGGCCCACCATCAAGCCGGCGATGAAGACCGAGAGGACGACAAAGATCAACATTCCATAGAGTCCGGAGCCGACCCCGCCGAAGACCACCTCGCCGAGCATGATGTTGACCAGCGGCACCATGCCGCCCAGAGGCATGAAGGAGTCATGCGCGGAGTTGACCGCGCCGCAACTGGTGTCGGTGGTGACGGTGGCGAAGAGCGCCGACTGCGAGATGCCGAAGCGCACCTCCTTGCCTTCCATATTGCCGCCGGAGTTGATCAGCGTGGTCTTCTGGTCCACGCCATGCAGCAGCGGATGAGGCTGCGATTCTGCCCAATAGCAGACGCGTAAGCCGGCGACAAAGAGGATGGCCATGGCGGCAAAGACCGCCCAACCATGCCCGGAGAGCCGGTCATCTTGCCCAGCGTGATGGTCAGCGCCGCGGGGATCAGAAAGATCAATTCGATCTCGATGAAGTTGCTGAAGGGCGTGGGGTTTTCAAACGGATGCGCGCTGTTGGCGTTGAAAAATCCGCCGCCGTTGGTGCCCAACTCCTTGATCACCTCTTGCGAGGCCACCGGCCCCTGGGCGATCGTCTGCGGCGCTGCCCTTGCTGCAAGGTGGTGACGGTGGTATAGGGCTTGAGGTTCTGGATCACTCCCTGGCCGATCAGCACCGGGGCAACGACCAGGCAGATCGGCAGCAGGATCCACAGGATTATGCGCGTGGTATCCACCCAGAAGTTGCCGATGGTGGGCGATTGCTTGCGCGCGATGCCGCGAACCAGGGCAATGGCGACCGCGATGCCGATGGCTGCGCTCAAAAAGTTGTGATAGGCCAGACCCGCCATCTGGGTGAAATAGCTCATGGTGGTCTCTGGCGTGTAGGCCTGCCAGTTGGTGTTGGTCGTGAACGAGGCCGCGGTGTTGAAGGCGAGCGCCGGGGCGACGCCGGCCAGATGCTGCGGATTCCAGGGCAGAAACGCCTGGGCGCGTTCGATCATGTAGGTCAGCAGCAGCGAAACGAAGCTGAAGATCAGCATGGCGACGGTGTATTGCTGCCAACTCATCTCCTGATCCGCGTGGATGCCGCAGGCACGGTAAAGAAGCCGCTCGATGGGCCGGAGCACGGGATCGAGAAAGGTCTTTTGCCCTTCGAGCACGCGGGCGATATAGAGGCCCAGGGGCCGCATCAGCAGCAGCAACACGGCAAAAAACACGACAAACTGCAGCCAACCGTTCGCAGTCATTCTAGAAATTCTCCGGGTACAACAGCGTGATCACCAGGTAGATCAGGGTCGCTACCGTAAGGATCAGCACGACAAGCGTGGTATGAGACATGGCGGTATTTACCTCAACTTCTCGCAGCCGCGAACGTAGAGCAGCGCGACGATGAAGAAAACGACTGTGAACACAACCATCAGTAGATCCTGCATTGCGTATGCTCCATGCGCAGTACTTAGTGGAACGCCTGGCTACTAAGGAGGGTGTAAGCGAGAGATAAGGAATTCATAAAGATGGGGGGATGCGGGAGATCGTCGATAACGGTCGAAGCTGTTGGGGCCATGAAAAAACTGCAGATCCCTCGACTGCGCTCGGGCTGACAAAGGTAAATTTTGTTCGGAATTTAAGATTGGTCATGGAGAGAGCGTGATCCTCGCCTCCGGCGACAGAAATAACCTGCGCACCGACACTACCCTTTGTCATCCCGAGCGTACCCGGATTTCCTACTACGCGGCGCCAATGACGACCTCGTGTGCGGCTTTCATCAAGGAAAGCCGCATGAGCTTTGCGGAACCCATCGGACGCAACCGGAAATCCGGGGCAGTCGAGAGATCTGCAGTTTTTGCACCCTGGAGACCCGTTTCCCCTGTGCCCTATTCGGGCACGCCTTCGGGGAGAAAGCGATAACCGACCCAGGGCTCGGTCTGAATATACTGCCGCGGACCTTCGGCTTCGAGTTTGCGGCGAAGCTGGCCGATAAAGACACGCAGATACTCCGGCTGATGCGCCGACTGGCCTCCCCACACGGCCGTCAGCAGGGCGCGATGGGTGAGGGCTTTGCCCGCATTGCGCGCCATGTAGAGCAGCAGCTCGAACTCGGTTGGCGTCAGGTGCAGGCTCTTGCCGCTCACGGTCGCCGTATGGGCGGCGGCATCCACGACAAAGTCGCCAATTTCGATGGGCGCATCCACCGTCCGCTCCGGCGCGCGGCGCAAGTGCGCGCGCACGCGGGCCAGCAGCTCCTGAATGCTGAAAGGCTTGGTCACGTAGTCGTCGGCGCCGGCATCGAGCGCCTCCACCTTGGATCGCTCCTGATCACGCACCGACAGCACGATGATGGGCGTCGCCGTCTTGCTGCGCACCCGGCGGCAGAGCTCCACGCCGCTCATGCCCGGCATCATCAGATCGGTCACGATCAGGTCCGGACTCCATTCCTCAAACAAACGAAGGGCTTCTTCAGGATCGTTGGCCGCGCGCACGTCGTATCCCTGGGCGGAAAGCGCGGTGCGCAGTACGCGCGTGATCTGGGCCTCATCGTCTACTACCAGGACTCGTTCTGCCATCTCCATCCTTTGCCCGGCGCACGGTACGATATGATCGCCACCTGATGCTTCTCTCCCGGCCTGCTCCGGCGCTCGTCTTTCGTTATGTGGCGATGACCGTCGCCGCCCTGCTGGTGGTGCTGGTCTATCGCAGAATACTCCATGTCAACCAGACCACCGTCGCGCTCACCTTCCTGGTGATGGTGCAGTTGGCGGCCTTTCGCTGGGGACTGGTCTACTCCGTCTGCCTCTCCATCGGCTGCACGCTGCTGTATAACTTTTTTTTCCTTCCCCCCATCGGCAGCTTCACCATCGCCGACCCGCAAAACTGGATCGCGCTGCTGTCGTTTCTGGCGTCGGCGATTTTCATCAGCAAGATCTCGGAAAGCGAACGGCGGCAGGCCGCGTTGAGCGAAGCTCGGCGCAGCGAAATGGAGCGCCTTTATGAATTCAGCAATCAGTTGCTGATGGAAGAGAACCTGCACGATGTGGCCAGCCACGCGCCGCGCGTGGTGGCCTCGATCTTCGCCTTCGACGCAGTCACCCTCTATCTCACCGAGAGCGACACCGCTTACTCTTCCGATCCGCGTCGGGCTTTTGTTTCGCTCGAGGAGCTGCGCGCGGCCGCGCGGCTGCCCGACGGCACCACGGCCGCGCAACGACGGAGTATGCATCGTTCCCCTGGTGCTGGGCATGCGGGCGAGCGGATCGATTGCCATGACCGAAGGCGGGCTACTCAGATGGATTGTATGACGCGATCGGCGGCCTGCTCGCCATTGCGCTGGAGCGGGCGACGGCTCTCGATCGTTTCAGCCGGGTGGAAGCGGCGCGCGAGGGAGAACGCCTGCGCAGCGCGTTGCTCGATTCGGTGACCCATGAACTGCGCACGCCGCTGACCGCCATACGCGCGGCGGCGACCAGCCTGTTGTCGCAGCCCTCGCTCGACGAGAGCCAGCGGCGCGAGATGTTCGCCATTCTCGATGAGGAGAGTGCGCGCCTCGATCGCCTGATCGGCCAAGCAGTCGAAATGGCCCAGCTCGACACCGACGGCATTGAGGTGCGGCCGAAGCCGCAGCGGCTGCAGGAGGTGATCGACATGGCGCTGGAGGATTGCCGCGTGCTGCTGCGCGGCCGCCCGGTGACGGTAGAGCTGCCGCCCGATATGCCCTCCATCTCGCTGGATCGGGAATTGATCCGCCGCGTGCTGCGTCATCTGCTGGAAAATGCCGCGCGTTACTCTCCCGCGGGGTCGCCGGTGCGCATCGGCGCCAGCGCTCGAACCAGACCGCCTGTTGGTAAGCATCACCGACCAGGGGCAGGGAATCGATGACGCCGAGCAGGCCTACATCTTCGACAAGTTCTACCGCGGCAGCCGGCAGCGCCTCTTGCATGGCACGGGTATGGGCCTGGCCATTGCCAAGGCGATTCTCCGCGCGCACAGCGGTGGAATCGAAGTGGTCAGCCATCGCGACCAGGGAGCGACCTTTACCTTTTGGGTGCCGATGAGTCAGCCGACGCGCGACTAATTTTCGTTTCTCGGGTTCGCTGAATTGGGCCACAGGGGAACGCAAAGCTTTATGCCGGTGATCGTTGCATTGAAGGAACAAGAATTCGGCGAATTTCTCGCCACCGTGCGTATTTCGTCACCATCGTTGCCATCGAATAGGCTTTGCCGCTGTTCGACGGGATGCGAGAAGACCCTGAGATCACCGGGTCCGGAAAGATTTTAGGTTCGGCCGTAATCGTAGCATTCTCTATCCGCGTCTATGCACCCAGGGGATGATGACCTCAAGTAACTTGCGCGAGGCAACACTTTCCCTGCAAATGAATATTTCATTTCCCGAACGACCTTTTTCGTTTGATCCGTCTAACGGGTAACGGCGGCCCTGCACGGGCGCTAGCAAAGAATCGTGATTTGGGAGCTCCGGCGATTGAGCTCCGACCCCGAGGAGAACGCCTCTTGCGCAAACATTGGAATACCCTCTCAGGCCTTTTTTTTCTACTGCTTGCTTTTGCTGCTTTGTCTTCAGGGTCCCAGGCCCAGCAGGTTGCACAGGACCGGATCGTACAGCCCATCGAGGCCAGCAACGTATCGGCGCTGCCGGGTACGGTACATCCGCTGGCCAAGGCGGAATACGATCAGGGTCCGGTTGCGGCTACCATGCAATTGCATGGTATGACCATGAACTTCAAGCCGTCGGCGGCGCAACAGGCGAGCCTGGATGCTTTGCTGAAGGCACAACAAACTCCCTCCTCCTCGAGCTACCATCAATGGCTCACCCAGGCGCAGTTTGGCGACCAATTCGGCATGAGCCAGGCGGACATCGATAAGGTCACCGCCTGGCTGCAATCCCAGGGATTCACCGTGGACAAAGTGGCGGACAGCCGCAATGCCATTCGCTTCAGCGGCAGCGTAACTGCGGCCGAGCAGGCCTTCCACACGCAGATCCACAAATACATCGTGAATGGCGAAACCCACTTTCGCCAACGCGACGCAAATTTCGTTGCCGAGTGCCTTTGCCGCCACGGTGAGCCATGTTGGCGGCCTGGCATGACTTCAAACCGAAGCCCCGGTATGTGCGTCCGGCAGCTGGCCTGGCAACGGAAGCCCATCCGCAGTTCACCTCGGGTGTCTCGGGAGATCACTACGTTGCGCCGGGAGACTTCGCGGTCATCTACGACGTGAATCCGCTCTACACCGCGGGTTCCACCGGAACCGGTCAGACCATCGGGATCATGGGCCAGACAGATATCGTCATGGCCGACATCACCGACTTTCGCGCGGCCGCGGGCTTGCCGGTCAATAATCCTACCGTGTTCCTGATCCCGGGCTCCGCCGACCCGGGAATCGGCGATGCCTCCGGCGACATCAATGAAGCTGACCTGGACCTGGAATGGTCGGGCGGCGTGGCCAAAAACGCGGCCGTCGTCTTCGTTAACTCAACCAATATCTTTGACTTCCTTGCAATACGCAATCGCGAACAAGATCAACGGCATCCAGCATCCCGATTCTTAGTCTCAGCTATGGCGATTGCGAGCCGAGTTATCGACCTCGGCGCAGCTGACCAGCCTGGAAGCTTCGTTTCAACAGGCGAATGCGCAAGGGCAGACGGTGATGGCCGCCGCCGGAGACGACGGCGCGGCCGACTGCGATGAGCAGACAAACCCAAATGCCCCGCCTATAACCTCGGCCACCCAGGGTTTGCAGGTTGATTACCCGGGAAGCAGTGCCTATGTGACCTCCATGGGCGGCAGTGAATTTATGGGTGATGGCACCGCCGCAAAATCCTTCGACCGGCGCCGACCAGTATTGGAGCGGCGCGAACGGATCGAACGACGTGATTACCTCCGCTATGTCTTACATTCCGGAGATGGCGTGGAACGATACCACATTTGAAATCGCTAATGGAGGCGGACTTTGCGCAGGTGGAGGTGGCAAGAGCCTGCTGTTTCCCAAGCCGAGCTGGCAGACGGGAGTGCCCGGTATCCCGGCCGATTCCGCCCGCGATGTGCCGGATATTTCCCTTAACGCCTCCCCAGACCACGATCCTTACCTGGTACTGCACCCAGATCATCCTGGTATCCGATCCGACCGAAAGCAACTACGTGTCCAGTTGCATCAATGGCTTTCGCATATCGGACCCAGGCTACAGCGACGACAAGGGCTTAACCGCCTTCGGCGGAACGTCGGTTGCCGCGCCGAGCTTTCGCCGGCATTCTGGCGCTGATCGAGCAGAAGCTGGGCGTCCCGCAGGGTTTGGGCAACGTCAATCCTGCGCTCTATACGCTGGCATCCAACCCAACCACCTACGCCTCGGCGTTTCACGATATCACCACCGGCAACAATGAGGTGCCCTGTACCGCCGGGTCCCCCAACTGCCCGACCAGCGGCAATATGGTGATTGGCTACGCGGCCGGCACCGGGTATGACCAGGCTACGGGACTCGGATCGGTCGATGCCAACAACTTGGCAACAGCGTTCGGTACCATTGCCACCAAGCTCGGATCCACGACGACAGTCGCTGCTTCGCCGGCGAGTCCGGCAGTCGGGGCCAAGGTAACGTTGACCGCGACGGTGGCGCCCAGTTCCGGGACAACCGCGCCTACGGGAACCGTGACCTTCACCATTGACGGGACCGCCGGGACCCCGATGGCTTTGACGGGGGGCATGGCGGTGACGACGACCAGCTTTTCCACCGGAGGAGCGCACACGGTCGTGGCATCGTATTCGGGCGATACCAACTTCTACGTCTCCAGCAGCGCGGTAACGACGATTACGGTGGTCGCCATCGGCGCGGCAACAACGACCACACTGGTTGCGGCTCCGACCACTTTGGCGCTCTACGGGTCTCTTACCCTCACCGCGACGGTCCAATCGACAACGGGTGGCACGGTCGCGGGGACGGTCACCTTTACCATCGGTACGACTACGGTGGGAACGGCGCCAGTGACTGCGGGCGCAAGCGGCACGGGGACGGCTATCCTGTCGGTCAGCTCAGCAACCCCGGCGCTCGGCTTTACCGCGGGCACCGACACCATTACCGCTGCGTATGGGGGCGATTCGTCGTATTCCGGTTCTTCCGGAAACGCAACGGTTACGGTTACCAACCCGGGCATCACGGTCTCGGCCACGAACGTGACTATCTCGTCAGCGTCGCCGGGAAACAGCGGCACCTCGACGGTGACGGTCACGTCCACCGGGGGGTATGCAGGGACGGTTAACTTAACCGCCTCGACCACGGCCAACGTCGGCGGTGGCTTGGCCAACTCGAGTGTGGCGGTGTCGACGACTACTCCCGGAACCACGACGCTTACTATCCAAACCGTCAGTGCTTCCGGTAATGGGCGGAAGGCCCCTGGTGGAAACCTACGCAAGACGGTGACCAAGGTTGCGGCAGCAGGAGGAACGGCAGCAGGCTGCATCCTGTTACTTCTCATACCGGGTATCCGCAGGAGGAGATGGCCTGCGGCGCTGGTGATGCTGGTATTCCTGGGCGTGAGTGCGGGGCTCGGTTGCGGCAGCGGTGGCGGCGGTGGCGGTGCTCCGGCCGGGACTTATACTGTTACAATCACCGCGACTGACAGCAGCAATGCCAACATCACTGCTACGGGGACGTGCACTGTAGTCATCCAGTAAGCCTAAGACCGTGAAAGGGTTTCCTCGCACGGTAGGTAGCGCGAAAAAGCAATTTACTATGGTCTGGCCAACCGTGGCTACGTGCAACGGTTACTGCGCATCGAGATATCGAACCCCTCTTCCCCGCGAATACCATTCGCAGGCAAGCAGGAAGGCTGCTCCGCCCGCGTAGGCGAGCGCGAACTGAGGTGCAGCCCACCAGCCGATTTGGCCTTCGACGCCTTGAGGTGAGAGCTTATAGGCATGGATAATGCCGAAGGTTGAAAGACCTGCGGCCGTTGCCAACCAGGCTGCCGCGGAGGCAAAGCGCCGTTGCACGATAAACGCCAGCGCTGCGGACCATAGCATCGAAGTGAGAAGCGATCCTTGCCCTAGCGCGATCAATCCGCCCATCGCCAGGTCGCCGCCCATGCGGGGCGCGATTTCCATGAGGCTGCTGCCCGCTTTGCGCGCGACCGTATCGGCAACGCCCGTAGCCCATTGTGACAAGGCCGGAATCAGTCCAATGATGACGGCGATGGCTTGATTGGCGGGCACCTCCGTGACGGCTTGCCCGACGGTAATCACGCCGAACCACACGACCACCGGCGCGGCCACTTCCAAAGGAACAAACCGGAGCACAACCGGCAGAATTCCCGTGGTGCAAAGCGCCAGCGTGACCACCCCGTTCAGCACGGAATAGCCCGCGCGCGCGCCGTTGGCTTTGTGCGCGGCGTGCCCCAGGTAAAGAGTCGTGGGAAAAGGACTGCCCAGGCAAGCGGCGGTCATTGTGCCCAGGCCATTCATCAACAGAGACGGCATGGTAGCGTAATCGTCGCCGGCAACTTTGGCGCTTTCCAGAATCATGAGCGAAGCCAGCGTATCCAGGGCGGCGAGCGGCACAATGATAGCCAGATAGGACCAATATTCACGTTGGTTGAATAACGCAAATATATTCACCGCGTGCGGCAGATAGAGTTGCGGAGCCGGTACCACAGGCATAGGAACCGTGGCGATGTGGAGCCAGCGCAGCACCGCCACCAACACGGCCCCAATGCCGATGGCAAGAAATCCCGCAGGCAAACGATATGGCAGCTTGAGATGCGAGCCATAGAGCGTAAAGAGGACCAGCATGGGCAGAAGCGCAATCGCCGCCTGCTGAAAAACACCGAAGATAAAGCCCAGGCAAAGATACGCCAGGGCAAGCCCTGCGAGCGGGGAGAGCAGCGCGGCGCGGGGCGTGTTGCGGCGGAGCCAATCGGCGCAGGTCGCCCCCACGGTCTGGACGATGCCGCTCAAAAGGCTGGCGAAGATGCCCGCGTGCCAGGCCAGGTTTGCGTCGTGCGTGCGAGTGTAGATCGGGCCCATGATGAGGAAGACATAGGCGAAGATCGTCGGCGTATTGACGCCGAAGGGGATCGCGGTGACATCGGTGCGGCCTTCCCGCCGCGCCAATCCTCGTGCCTGCCAGGCGTAGAAGAGGTTTCCTGCCAGGATGGAAATTGCCGCGCCGGGCAGGATCCGGCTGGCAACGAAGCTCAGGGCAAAGCCGCAAACGGGCGCGAGGCCCACGATCAAGAGGAGATCTGGAAAGCCGCTGAAGAACAGCCCGAAGAAGCCGTCCACATCACCGGGGGTGAACCACCGTAATCCGGGTCCGGCGGGGACAGTCGTTGCCATCAGGCCGTCCCGTAGGAGAAGCCAATCTCACGCAGCCACTTGCGATAAGCAATCGCCATGCGGTCCGATCTAAGGTGCAGCTCCGACTGCAGGTCGAGGGGCAGCAGCTCAGGCCGCTGCGATTCGACCACAACCTTATCCTGCGCGGTGACCGCATCTTGAAAGCGGACCAAATCCTCCTCGGGAAGGTCGTGTCCATAATTCATCGCGATCACCATGCGCAATTCGCAGGTGTCCGCATCGACCGGTGCAACCTGGGCGAGGATGCCGAACCGTTGTTCGTCGTGCACTTTCACGATGCCCGCCGTGAGCGGACCACACGCCCAATAGTGATAGGTGACCAGGGCGCCCCTGCCCGTACCGTCCGGATCGGGCTGCCAGATGCGGATCTCACGCGCCTCCGGCCCATGCGTTCCCATGCCTACTTCGTAATCCTCAATCTCGGCATGCTGCGGATCGCCCAGCAGTCCGGCATGGACGAAGCCGAGGTGGGCAACGTCGAAGAGGTTTTCGATGACGCGCGGCCCCTTGGCGCGAAAGAAATACGGACCTGCCAGGATCAAGCGAAATGCGGGGTCGTCGCCGTAGGCAAACTCGGGAAGATCGGAGAGCGGTTCTCCCAGGCAGACCCAGACCATGCCATAGCGCTCCCGTGCGTGATACGTCTGGGCGCGCGCCTTGGCCGGGGGCGGTTGCCCTGGTTGGGACGGGATATGCACGCACTGGCCGCCGCTGTTGTATTCCCACGCATGATAAGGGCACACCAGGCGGTCGCCGCGCAGCCTGCCCAGCGAAAGCTGAGCGCCGCGGTGGATACAGAGATCGCGCCAGCAGTGAATGGCTTGTGGAGACCGCCACAGCACAACGTCGCGGCCCATGAGCCTGCGCGCGAGGAGCTGGCCGGGCTCGACGTCTCGCGACCAGGCAACTGCAAACCATTCGCCGATCAGCCTGGGATCATTCAGGCCGTCTCCATGCACTGCAGGCATAGTTATCCGTGATCCTCCAGGTGCGTTTTGGTTCATTCTACGACGCCAATCGTCAATTGCCGTGTGTAAAGGGTACGGGCTTCACAGGCTGCGGAAGAACACGACATTTACTTGAAGTCGTCCACCGGCGTTGCCGACCCGCGGGATATGAAACGGGCATTTCGTGTTCTCGGCAGAAAGTGCAACAAATCCCCGGGTGCCCCATCCCCCCGGATTTCCTGTAAGGCTCGGTGGGGTCAACGAACCTCATGCGGCTTTCCTTAAACGAAAGCCGCACACGCTGCTATGGCTGGGGCCGCGCAGTAGGAAATCCGGGGTTCTTCGCGCATTTTTTTGCGAAGGGTGGGATACCACGAATCTCGCTACCGACCGTCGCGTATCCCACCCTTTGCCAAGGAGCGCAAAGGATGGGGCACCCGCCCTTTCGTGGTGCTTCATGCCGTGTCAAACACCAACTGCGGCTTGATCGAGAATTTGTTTCTTTTCAGAGCGAAGGGTACGGGCTTCAGCCCGTACGTTTAACGGATGTTATCCTCTCCTCAATCGCCCAGGCCCTTCTCCAATGCTTTCGTTTAGGAGCCGAATGTCTGTTACCGAGCCTGTGCCTTCCGGACTGACATCCCTGTTAACGGACGATGCGATCGGCCGCAGTGCACTCCGCAAGGCCGGTTGGCGCCTGATTCCACTCATCGCGGCCGGCTACGGCATCGCGTATATGGACCGGCTGAACATCAGCTTTGCTTCGTTGCAGATGAACCGCGATCTGCACTTCACCGCGTCGATCTACGGTTTTGGCGCCGGCCTGTTTTTTGTGAGCTATGCCGCGTGCGAGGTTCCCTCCAACCTGCTGCTCTATCGCGTAGGTGCGCGTCGCTGGTTTGCCCGCATTATGTTGACCTGGGGTCTGCTGGCAATGAGCATGATGTTCGTCAAGACGCCGGTGCAGTTCTACGTCATGAGGTTTCTGCTGGGGATGGCAGAGGCAGGGTTCTTTCCCGGCGTGATCTTCTACCTCTCGCAATGGTTTCCTGCACACATGCGCGCCCGTGCGATAAGCCGCTTTTACATCTCGTTTCCGCTGGGCTCAGTGCTGATGGGGGCTATTGCAGGAGCCCTTCTCGGCTTGCAAGGCAAAGCAGGGCTGGCCGGATGGCAATGGTTGTTTCTGATTGAAGGGCTGCCTGCGGTCCTGTTGAGCATTGTCTTTTGGCTCTACCTCCCGGCCGGTCCCAGCGAAGCCAAGTGGCTCACCCAGGATGAGCGCAAGTGGATTCTCCATCACGCAAAACACAACGACGCTATCGGCAGTCATACAGGAAGCGTAAGCCGTGCGCTGCGCGATCCCCGCGTGTGGCAGATAAGCCTTCTTTTCTTTTGCATGCTCTCTTGTAGCTATGCATATACATTTTCGGCGCCCGCGATCCTCCAGGCAATCACGGCTCTCAGCAATCGCAATGTCGGTTTCCTGGTGGCGACGATGAGCCTCCTGGGGGCTCCCTGCATGATTCTCAATGCAATCCACTCCGACCACACCAAGGAGCGCTACCTGCATATCGCCATCCCTTTTCTGGTAATCGCCGCGGGATATCTGATCGGCGGACTTTCGACGGCGCCGTTCCTGGCAGTTCCTGCGTTGGCCATTGCGTCTCTCAGTTACTTCTCCATGCAAGGACCGCTCCTGGCGCTCGCCAGCAGTTTCCTCCATGGCAAATCCGCCGCCGCCGGAATCGCGGCGATGAATACGATCGGAATTCTCGGTGGCTTCGTTGGACCTTATTGGATGGGTCTGGCAAGAGACTTTGCCGGAACCTACCAGCCCGGCTTGCTCGCGCTGGTCATCCCAAGCCTGATTGGAGCAACAACCGTTTTCATGATGCGGCTTAGATCAAGAACCGGAGAGCCACGAACCCAATGAAGAACAGCTTTGCCCTCGTGAAGACTGCCGTACTGATCGCTGTTGTCGTGTTGATCGTGCCATGGCGCGCCGACGGTTCGACAGTGGATGAGGCGCGCTGGGCTCAAGAGGCCAGGAACGTCACGATTGTCCGCGATGATTGGGGAATCGCGCATGTTTATGGCAAGACAGATGCGGATGCGGTCTTTGGGATGATTTATGCCCAGGCCGAAGACGACTTCAACCGTGTGGAGACGAATTACCTTAACGCGATGGGGAGGCTGGCCGAGACGGAGGGTGAGAGTAAGGTCTACCAGGATCTGCGTATGAAAATGTTCATCGATCCCGCGGCATTGAAGAAAGAATATGCAGCCAGTCCGCAGTGGCTCAAAAAGCTGATGAATGCCTTCGCCGACGGGGTCAACTTCTATCTCGCCAAGCACCCGGAGGTGAAGCCGCGAGTGATCCAACACTTCGAGCCGTGGATGGTGCTGTCCTTTACGGAAGGGCAGCATCGGGGGCGACATCGAACGCGTGGATCTGAAAAAACTGGAGGCATTTTACGGCGGCGCGCGGAAGGTGGCAGCGCTGGAGGAGCAGCAAGAAGAGGAGCCGGGCGGATCGAATGGAATTGCGATTGCGCCCTCGAACACGGCGAGAGCACACGCGCTGCTGCTGATCAATCCGCATACTTCGTTTTTCTTTCGCTCGGAGTTACAGATGGTCAGCGGAGCAAGGGCTCGATGCGTATGGGGCGGTGACCTGGGGCCAGTTCTTCGTCTATCAGGGTTTCAACGATCGCGGTAGGCTGGATGCATACCTCGAGCGGCGTGGACGCGGTCGATGAATATCTGGAGACAGTGCATGCAAGGAACGGCCACTACTACTACAAGTACGGAAATAGCGAGCGCCAGGTGGTGGAGAAGAAGATTACTGTGCCCTACCGGACAGAGCACGGAATGGAGGAGAAGAAGTTCACGGCCTATTACACGCATCATGGGCCGGTCATTCGCGATCAGGATGGTAAGTGGGTGACGATCCGGCTGATGCAGGAGCCGGTGAAAGCGCTGATGCAGTCCTACCTGCGGACGAAAGCGAGAAGCTACAAGGAATACCTGCAAACCATGGAGCTGAAAGCGAACTCGTCGAACAACACCATCTATGCCGATGCGGATGGGCACATCGCCTACTTTCAGGGCAACTTCATTCCCCGCAGGGACACGAAGTTTCGACTTCACCAAGCCGGTGGATGGAAGTGACCCGGCAACCGATTGGCATGGGCTGCTGACCGTCGATGAGATCGCCGCATCTGCTGGACCCGAAGAGCGGATATCTGTTCAACGTGAACGATTCGCCCTGGAACGGCGCGGGAGAGAGCAGCCTGCGCAAGCAGGATTACCCGGCTTACGTGGAGACCGGTAGGGAGTCGGCTCGCGGCCTGCATGCGATCCGCGTGCTCAAGGGCAAGAAAGACTTCACCCTGGATTCGCTGATCACGGCCGCCTACGACAGCTATCTGCCATGGTTTGAGAAGCCGCTGCCGGCGCTGATCAAGGCATGGTCCAATCTGCCGGCGGATTCGGAGACGAAGGCTGCGCTAGCCGGGCCGATCGCCGTGCTGCGCGCCTGGGATCTGCGTTGGGGGCGTGGACTCGGTGGCGACTTCGCTGGCGGTCTTCTGGGGGCAGGAGATAGCCAAGGCCGGCAACGCGAGCAACGATTCCGACGACGAGTTTGCCGCGCCCAGGTGCCCGACGATGTGGCCCTGAAGGCTCTGGCTACAGCCTCGGCCAAGCTGACCGCGGACTTTGGGAGCTGGCAGACGCCGTGGGGAGAGATCAACCGCTATCAACGCCTGACCGGGGATATTGTGCAGCGCTTCGACGATGCGCAGCCGAGCACCCCGGTTGGGTTCACGTCTTCCACCTGGGGCTCGCTGGCCGCGTTTGGAGCGAGGCCCTACACAGCGGAGGAAACAGGCCGGGAGACAGGGACAAAGAAATGGTACGGGACCGAAGGGAAATAGCTTTGTTGCCGTGGTCGAGTTCGGGGATAAAGTGCGAGCCAGGGCAGTAACGGCCGGAGGGGAAAGCGGGCACCCCTCAGTCGCCGCACTTCAATGATCAGGTGGAGAGGTACAGCACCGGCAACTTGCGGGAAGTTTACTTCTATCCGCGAGCAATTGAAGGGGCACACGGAGCGGGAATACCATCCGGGGGCTCACGGATCTTGATGAAACCGTAGGCCCTGGAAACCGTCTACGTACGGGTGTGATCAATGCCGGCCTGTCGAGGTCTGTATGAGCGCGCGTACTACGCTTTTCCTTTCACTTGTTATGTTTTGCGGGAATGCCGCTGCTTGCCAGCCCGGCTTCGGCACAAGAGCAAGCGCCGCCGGCGAAGACACTTAAGGCGCTTGATCCGGCGTTGATGGATACCAGGGTTCGACCCGTGCGAGAACTTCTACCAGTACTCCTGCGGCGGATGGCTGAAGCAGAACCCGATTCCGGCGGACGAATCCTCCTATGGGCAGTTCGAACGAACTGAATCGACCAGAATCAGTTGGTGCTGAAAGCGATTCTTGAGAAGGCCGCTGCGGGCGGCTTCGGAACGACCGGCAATGAACAGAAAATCGGCGACTACTATGCCACCTGCATGAATGTGGAGCGGTGAACCAGGCCGGGCTCAAACCCCTGCAACCGCTCCTGGATCGCATCGCGGCGCTCAAGCTCCAAGGACGAATTGCCGGAATTGACGGCCTATATGGACAGCATAGGCGTGAACACGCTCTTCGACTTTCGGCTCCGACCAGGATTTCAAAGATGCCACGCAACAGATTGCGATCTTCGACCAGATGGATCTTGGTTTGCCGGAGAAGGGCTACTACGAGCGCAAGGATGAAAAGTCCGTCAAGCTGCGCGGCCAGTATCAGGCGCATGTGGCGCGCACATTCGAGTTGCTGGGCGAAACGCGCGCAGCAGGCGGCGAAAGATGCGGAAACCGTGCTGAGGCTGGAGACGGCAGCTTGCCGGATTTTCACTCAGCAATGTGGAGCGGCGCGATCCTGCCAGCCTCTACCACAAGATGAACCTGGCAAAATTCGACAGCAGCACGCCCTCTTTCAGCTTCGCTCAATTTCTGCGTGCTGCGCATGCGCCCGCCGGTAGAGTCGCTCAACGTGACCGTACCCGGCCTACTTTGCCGGCCTGAATCAGCTGCTCGCGAGCACCAGCCTGGATGCATGGAAGACCTATCTTCGCTGGGCGCTGGTCCGCCACTGTCGCACACTGCTTTGCCCCAGGCGCTCGATCGAGGAGTCGTTCAACTTCTACGGCAAAGTGCTGGATGGCCAACCGGAGCAGAAGCCGAGATGGAAGCGCTGTGTCGCAGCGACCGACTTTGCTTTGGGAGAGGCATTGGGCCAGGTCTATGTTGAGCAGCGGTTCAGCCCAAAAGACAAACAGCGAACGCTGGAGTTGACCCACGATGTGGAAGCAGCGATGGGCCGTGATATCGAACAACTCAGCTGGATGAGTGCGACCACCAAGGCACGCGCGGAAGACAAGCTGCATGCGGTCGCCAATAAGATCGGCTATCCGGATAAATGGCGTGACTACTCCACGCCTGACCGTTACCCGCGGCGATGCGCTCGGCAACGCGTTGCGGGCAGCCGCGTTTGAAGAGAAGCGGCGACATTGCAAAAATCGGCAACCGGTGGACCGTGGCGAATGGGCTATGAGTCCGCCCACGGTGAATGCTTACTACAACGCGCAGATGAACGACATCAACTTTCCTGCCGGCATTCTGCAACCGCCATTTTTTGATCCCAGCCAGGATGATGCGGTGAACTACGGAGCGGCAGGGAGCCATCATCGGCCACGAATTGACCCACGGCTTCGACGATGAGGGACGGCAGTTCGACGGCAAAGGCAATCTTGAAGATTGGTGGACACCAGCAGACGGCAAGCAATTTACCGAACGCGCCGATTGCTGTGGTGAAGGAGTACGACGGCTTTATCGGTGTGGACGATCTGCACGTCAACGGCAAACTTACCCTGGGCGAGAACATTGCCGATCTTGGCGGACTCAAGCTGGCTTTCCTCGCCTACCTTGACCGCGCGCAGAAGGATCGGCGTTGATCTGCAGCAGAAGGGAAGCGCGGAGTACGGAGGCTTAACCCCTGCAGCAGCAGTTCTTTGTTGCCTACGGACAGAACTGGTGCCAAAACAACCGTCCGGAGAACCTGCGGTTGCGGATACAGACGGATGGCCATTCGCCGGAAGAGTTTCGCGCCAATCGGAGTGGTGCGGAACCTCCCCGAGTTCCAGAAGGCATTTGCCTGTAAGACCGGTCAGCCGATGGCTCCGGTCAATCGCTGCACGATCTGGTGAGGCAGAGCCGGAACGACGGGCATGGAAAAAAGACTGCGGTTCGCCTCTACGCTCCAACAAAACTACTATTTTGCTGTCGACTCCGGCATTCTGGGTGTTTCGGGCACAGCAGCGCCATCCGCTCGCGGCTCCGAGGCTCCATAGTTGATCTTTGTGGTGCTGTCGTGGAGTACGGCCTGTCCGCGTCCCATCGCGGCAGAATACTCCTTCCGGACATCGAAGTACGTGACCCATACCCTGAGCTTTGTCAGCGAATCCGGGGGCACACGCGACTCGATCACGATGTTGCACCCGAGTTTGGGGCTCACCGTAAAGCGCGCCTCTTCCATGCGGCCTGAATGTTCATGTGGTAATCGACGATGTTGGAGACAAATTGCGCGTGGGCGAGCGGCTGATTCATGCCTCCCATGATGCCGAAACCAATGTGTTCGTAGCCATGCTCCATGAACGCGGGAATGATGGTGTGGAAAGGACGCTTGTGACCCGCAAGCGCATCGGGCGATTTGCGATCGAGGGTGAAGAGTCCGCCGCGATCCTGAAGAGCGAATCCCATGCCATTGACCGTCACATCGGATCCGAAGTCTTCGTAGTTGCTCTGGATCAGAGAGAGGATGTTTCCTTCGCGGTCAACCACCGAGAGATACGTGGTGTCACTTCGACCGAGTGCGCCGGGAGCTACTTCGCAGTTGGCTTTGTCTGGATCGATAGCGGCGGCGCGCTTTGCGGCGTATGGCTTGGAAATCAGCTCAGCTACGGGGATGGAGCCAAATCGCGGATCTCCGTCGTAGGCGTTCACGTCGGCGTAGGCAAGCTTCATCGCCTCGATCCTGGTGTGCAACTCGGCGGGGCTGGCGGGCCCACCGGGAGAGGGCGTCGAAGTTCTCCATGATGTTGAGCATCTCGAGCGCCGCCATGCCATCGCCGTTGGGTGGAAGCTCATAAACAGTCCAATCGCGATATTTTGTTGAGATAGGCTCGACCCACTCTGCGGAGTATTGGCTCAGGTCATCGGCGGTCATGGTCCCGCGCAGTTCAGCCGACGTCTTCAAGATGGCCTCTGCAATCTCGCCTTTATAGAAGGCGGCCTCGCCCTCCTTGGCGATGATGGTTAGGGTCCGCGCCAAATCAGGATTGCTAAACATCTCGCCGGTATCGGGCGCCCTGTCTCCCGGCAGGTACACCCGCACGCTCTCCGGATACTCCATCAGCCCGTGCACCGCGCCTTCCAGTATTCATGATCCATTTCCGGCACTGCGAAGCCATGCTCGGCATAGAAGATCGCCGGTTGAAATAACTCGCTCCAGCGAAGCTTGCCGAAACGGTCATGAAGTTTGGTCCATCCGTCCACGGCGCCAGGCACGGTTACCGAATTGATTCCTCGTTGCGGCATCTTGGTGATGCCCTTTGCCCGGAGATAATCGATGGTCAGACCCTTGGGAGCCCAGCCGCTGGCATTGATTCCATATAATTTGCCGGTCTTCGCTTCCCAGTAAATCGCGAACAGGTCACCGCCGATACCGTTCATCATCGGCTCGGTCACGCCCAGCACCGCGTTCGCCGCGATCCCCGCATCAATGGCGGAACCGCCTTGCTCAAGGATTCGTGCGCCGGCTTGCGAAGCCTGTACATAGCTGGTCGCCACAATGCCGTAAGGAGTAACCACCATGGAACGCCCGTAGGAGCGCTCTGGCGCTTGTGCGGTGCTCACGCCGGTGACAATGACGGAAAAAATAAGAAGAGCTTTGAACATGTATCGATCCAATCCGAGCAATCGTCAAGTGAAGTTTCGAACCTACCCACCCTCTCCGGGATGCCAGTAGAGCAGGGATCCGGCCATGCAGCCACCATTCACGCGGGCGCTGTCTCCGGCGTGTATCGCAGCATAAGGACATAGTAAATGGCCCGAGACAAAGAAGCCGACAAACCAGGCGTAGTCATAAAGGAATCGCACAGGCTGGCACCGCAAGCCCGATAAGCGCCACAAACACGCCGGCGACAAGCGCCACGATCGCTCGCGGATTTATGCCGCGGGAGTATTCGTAGGGGCCGCCGCGGCGATACAGCGAAGCCGCATCCAGATCGGGTTCCGCGGATCAGGAAGTAGTCCGCGACCATGATGCCGGCAACCGGGCCGAGCAATCCGGAGTAGCCAATGAGCCATCCAAAGATGTAGGTACCGAAAGTGCTCATCAGCTTCCAGGGCATCATGGCAAGCCCCAGAAAGCCGGTGATCAGCCCACCGGTGCGAAAGCTGATCAGGCGCGGCGCAAGGTTCGAGAAGTCATTCGAAGGCGAGACCACATTGGCGCCGATGTTCACGTTGAGCGTCGCCACCAGCAGGGCGACCAGCGCCAGCAACGCCGCCAACGGCTGATGGAACCGTCCCAGCAGAGTGATCGGCGACCAGACCGGCTCGCCAAAGATCGTCTCCGATGCCGAAGTACACGCGATGCCGATAAACGAGTAAAGCGTCATCGCGACCGGCAAACCAAACGCCTGGCCGACGATCTGCGAATCCTGCGACTTGGCATAACGGGTAAAGTCGGGAATGTTCAGCGAGAGCGTAGCCCAATAGCCGACCATCGCCGTCAGCGACGGAAAGAAGAAGTGAAGAAAGCTGCCTGTAGTGTGGAAGCGGCTGGGCGCGGAAAGCATGGGTCCGAAACCTCCCGCCTTATGCAGCATCCAGAAGAGCAGCGTAAGCGACATGACCAGCATGAATGGCGCCGAAAAGCTCTGCAGAAAGCGGATCGACTCGACGCCGCACCACACAATAAACATATTGAGCAGCCAGAACCCGAGAAAGCTCGCCCAGAACACAGCGGGCATGTGTGCCGTCGCCGGCCACAACACGGCGATCATCGCAGCGATCGCCTGCCCGCCCAACCACGACTGAATGCCGAACCATCCGCAGGCCACCAGGGCGCGCAGCATCGCGGGAAGATTCGCTCCCACGCGTGCCGAAGCTGGCGCGCACGAATACGGGGAAGGGAATGCCGTACTTCGCGCCCGCGTGCGCATTCAGGAGCATGGGGACGAGCACGATCAGATTGCCCAGAAGGATAGTGAAGATCGCCTGCTTCCAGTTCATGCCGCCGGCAATCAGCGAAGAGGCAAGCATGTAGGTGGTGACCTCCATCGACATGGAGAACCACAGAGCGATGTAGTTGTAAGTGCCCCAGGTACGCTTCGCCGCCGTAGTGGGGGCAAGGTCTTTGTTGTAGAGGTGCGGGTCGTGCGCCTGCCATGGCTGGCCGCATGACGTGTTCCGTCGCCGCCGAGGTGTCGAACATCAGGCCAAGCCCCCGGCGTTCGCTTCGCGCTTGAGGAAGCGCCCGCGCCCGGTCTGCCCGATCCACTTGCCGTCTTTCACCACCAGCTCTCCGCGCGAGAAGACCTGCCGGGCATTGCCCGTCACTTTCCATCCTTCGAACATGGAGTAGTCGGTCGCCATGCTTGCGTAGCTGCGGAGATGTGTATGTGCGCATTAGGATCCCAGAGAAGGATATCCGCGTCCTTGCCCGGAGCAATTGCACCCTTCTGCGGCATGCCGAAGATGCGCGCCGGCGCCGTGCAGCAGAGCTCGACAAACCTCTCCGGCGTGAGCTGTCCGGAGTTCACGCCGAAGTGCCACAGGATCTGCAGACGGTTCTCGATTCCCGGGCCGCCGTTGGGAATTTTTGTGAAGTCATCTTTGCCAAGCGACTTCTGGTCGGCAAAGCGGAAAGGGCAATGGTCGGTTGAAACCACGGAAGCGTGCCATCCTCGCAGCGCATGCCAAAGCGGAGCCTGGTTGTGCTTCTTGCGCAGCGGCGGAGTAAAGACGTACTTCGCCTCCTCCCAGCTCTTGCCCGGCATCTGGTCTTCGAGGGAAAGCACCAGGTACTGCGGGCATGTCTCCGCCAGGGCACGCAGGCCGCGCTGCTGCGCGTGCTTCAGCTCGCGCAGCGCGTCCTCGTTGGAAAGGTGCACGATGTACACCACGGCCTCCGCCATGTCGGCAATGGCGATGGCGCGATGCGTGGCCTCGGCCTCTGCCTTGGTCGAACGGCTGTGCGCGTGATAGTGAGGAGCGGTCTTGCCCTCGGCCACCATCTGCGGCACGACCATGTCGATGGCGCTGCCATTCTCCGCGTGCACGCAGCAGAGCAGCATTCATCGCGCCGGCCTTCTGCATGACCTTGAACATCAGGCCATCGTCGATCATCAGCACGTTGGGGTAGGCCATGAAGAGCTTGAACGACGAGATGCCTTCGCGCACCATCGCTTCCATCTCGGCCAGGCCCTGCGCGCCGTCGCCTGGTCCCAGGTCGGTCACCGCCATGTGCAGTCCGTAGTCGATGCACGCCTTGCCGTCGCTCTTGCCCAGCCAGGTTTCCAGCGCCTCAGCCATGGTGTGGCCCCTTGACTGAAGGGCGAAGTCGATCGACCGTCGTCGTCCCGCCGACGGCTGCGGCAATCGTGCCCGGTGCGGTAATCGTCGGCCGACACCGTGCCGCCAAATGGCATATCCAGATGGGTGTGGACGTCGATGCCGCCGGGCATCACCAGCAGCCCAGTGGCATCGATGACCGTGTGCCCGCGGATGGGATGTTGGGGCCAACCTCACTGATCGTCTCGCCCTTCGAACAGTACGTCGGCCTTGCTGCTGGCCGTCCGCGCTGACGACGGTGCCATTCTGGATCAGGGTGGCCAAGGTTGTTTCGCATCCGAGCGAAATCTGTTACTTGGTGTTCACGACCTCGCATGCGCCGCCGGGAGTGATGCCCGCGGCGACGCGCTCCGCCCAGCTTTGCGGGGCGAGGCCGTTGTCGACGCGCTCCATGGTGATGCAGCCCTCCACCGGGCAGACCAGCGAGCAGAGATTGCAACCGACACAGTGGTGTTCGTCCACCCGCGGAATACGCTCCAGCGGCGTGACGGCATTGCTGTGAACCCGAGCCGCCGGCATCGAGCTTGGGAATCGGCGTGGTCGAGATGCGGCGTGCGGCCTCCGCCTCTACCATGGCCGGTGTGCGCGTGGTATCGGGCGCCGGCGAAGTGCGATCGAGATGAATGCACTGATGCGCGCCGTCCCAGCAGGCGGTATAGCAAAGCTGGCATCCGATACACAGATCCTCGTGAATCCGCGCGACGATCTGGTAGTTCAGGTTGAGCTGGTTCCATTTGACAACTTTGGGAAGCGACAGCCCGCGGAAATCGTCGATCGTCGCAAATCCCTTCTCCGCCATCCACGCCAGCAGGCCATCCTGCATATCCTCGACGATGCGGTAGCCGTAGTGCATCGCCGCGGTGCACACCTGCACCGTGCCGCAGCCGAGCAGGATGAATTCCGCAGCATCCCGCCAGTTCGCGATGCCGCCGATGCCGGAGAGAGGCAGCGCGCTTGCAGGATCGGACAGCACCTGCTGCACCATGTTGAGCGCGATGGGCTTGACCGCAGGGCCGCAGTAGCCGCCATGGGAGCTTTTGCCGTCGACGTTGGGGTTGGGCTGGAATGTGTCGAGGTCGATGCCGGTGATCGAGTTGATGGTGTTGATCGCGGAGAGCGCATCCGCTCCACCGCGCTTGGCCGCTCGCGCGGGCATGCGGATGTCGGAGATGTTCGGCGTCAGCTTGACGATGACCGGGGTGCGCGCCTTTTCCTTGACCCATGCTGTGATCTGCTCGCAGTATTCCGGCACCTGCCCCACGGCCGATCCCATGCCGCGCTCGCTCATGCCGTGAGGACAGCCGAAGTTGAGCTCCAGGCCGTCCGCTCCGGCGTCCTCCGCGCGCTGCACGATGTCATGCCAGGTCTCTCGCTTGCTCTCGACCATCAGCGAAGCGATGACCACGTGCTTCGGATAGCGCCGCTTCACCTCGGCCATCTCCTGCAGGTTGATCTCGATGGAGCGGTCGGAGATGAGCTCGATATTATTGAAGCCCATCATGCGGCGGCCCTCCCAGTCGATAGAGGAGTAGCGGGAGCTGACATTGGTGATCGGCTCGCCGATGGTCTTCCACACGGCGCCGCCCCAGCCGGCATCGAAGGCCCGCATGATCTGCTCTCCGCAGTTGGTCGGCGGAGCCGATGCGAGCCAGAACGGATTGGGGCACTGGATGCCGCAGAAGGTGGTTGCAAGTGTCGGCTTAGGCTTGGCAAGGTGTAGCCTCCAACCACGCGGCAATGCCGATGCCCGCGCGTTTTCCGTCCGCAACCGCGTCCACCACTTCGCGGCCGCCGTTGGTGCAGTCGCCGCCGGCAAAGTACTTCGGATCAGAGGTCTGGCCGGTGGCGCGATCGATGACGATGCGGCCGCGTTCGAGCTGAACCTTGCTCTGAAAGAAGGCCGGTGTGGGTACCCTGCCCGATGGCCAGGACAACCAGATCCGCCGCCAGGCAAAACTCCGAGCCAGATTCGGGATAATCGATCCATCCTCAGACGCCGCAAGCCGGGTGAGCTCAAGCCCTTCCACGGCTTCGCCGCCAAGGATGCGCGTGGGCTGCGCATGCCACAGGAACTTCACTCCCTCGAGCCTGCGCGTGCTCATATTCAAAGGCGAATGCCGACATCTGCTCCGGACCGCGCCGGTACGCGATGTGCACCTCCGTGGCGCCCAGCCGGACAGCAGCAACGGCGGCATCGATAGCCGTGTTGCCCGCGCCGACCACGACCACACGCGCCGGCACCGTAGTGCACTCGCCTGACTTGTACCCGGCAATCAGATCGAGCGCGTTGGTCACGCCGGGCAGTTGTTCCCCAGCGATACCGAGCCGGTGAATTGCGCCCAGCCCGATTCCCAGAAAGACGGCATCGTGTTCACGCTCGAGCTCGGCGAGCCTCTGCTGCATCGATCATCGTCGCAAAGTGAAACTCGACTCCAAGCTGCGAGAGCATTTCGATTTCGCGCAGGCTCTCGACCAGCGGCAGCTTGTATTCGGCGACCCCGTAGGTATTCAAGCCTCCCGGCAGAGGGCGCGCGTCGTAGAGGTGGGCGCGGATGCCGCGGCGGCGCAGTTCGGCAGCGCAGGCGAGCGAGGCCGGCCCGGCGCCGATCAATGCCACGGAGAGTCCCGTCTCGGCCCCGGCAAAAGGGCAGCGGGAGCCCCGCTAGCGTGGAAGCGAGTCCATTGCGAAGCGCTGCAGGCGTGCGATCTGGATCGGCTGCTTGTTGTAGCGGTGCATCACGCAGGCGCCTTCGCACAAGACCTCCACCGGGCACGCGCGGGCGCAGCTTGCGCCAAGGATGTTGGCGTCGAGAATGGTGCGGGCAGAGCCGGAAAGATTGCCGCTGGCGATCTTCTTGATAAAACGCGGAACATCGATATGCGTGGGGCAAGCACGCGGTGCACGGCGCATCGAAGCAGAAGAGGCAGCGATTAGCCTCTGGAATCGCCGCCTGCCTATCCAAAGGCGGATGCAGGTCGCCGAAACGCGCGGAGGTTTCCGGATGGTTTGGCGCCTGCTGCACAAAGGACGTTTGGCCGCTCATCGGGCGATACCTCTCCCTGCGTCACTGCTCTTCGCTACCCGGAAACCATCATTATGCACTATCCCGAGGGCAAAATTAAGGATAACGCTGACGCACAATGCCATTAAAGAAGGGGGAAAGAAACTGCAGATCCCTCCACTCCGCTCCCCCGGATTTCCTGTTGAATTTAGTGGGTTCCGCGAGCTTCATGCGGCTTTCTTTACCGAAAGCCGCACACGTGGACCCGTTTGGTGCTGCGCAGTAGGAAATCCGGGTACGTTCCGGTCGGGATGACAAATCTTACTTTGGTTCAGCAACTATTGTTTGTGATAGGGGTAGGGTGATTGATGCGCTCGCCCTACCACTAAAGAGATTTGTCATCCCGACCGGAGTGTTCATGGGCCTGCGGCCCACCCAAGGTGATGAAAAACGCCTTCTGTCCAGCAACCGCTCTCCATGGAAGCGTCGCCCTCCCGTTTGTCGTCCCGAGCGCAGCCGAGGGATCTGCAGTTCCGCGGACCTTTCCTGGAAATGTTTTTCGACAGAGCGCAGCGCAGTGGAGGGATCTGCAGTTCCCGCTTCAGAGCAACAAAAGCGTCGGGAAAGCAAATGGCCTCAATTTTGTCCTCCCGACCGGAGCGTACCCGGTTGCGGTTCCAGCCCTTTATCCGGCAAAGAAACGATCCCGAAATTACCCCTTCAACCACTGCATCGTCTTTCTCGCCAGCCGATCGAAGGCTTGCACAGCAAGCTCGAGGTCCTCGGTCCTGGTGTCCTCAGCCGGGTTGTGGCTGAGGCCGGCCAGCGACTGGGTAAACATCATCACCACCGGAATCCCCGCCCGCGCCACCTCGGCGGCATCATGCAGCGGCCCCGAGGGCAGCTTATGGGAGGCCCCGGTAGTCTCTCGGACCGCCTGATCGCAATACTCGATCAGCCGCGGATTGAAGGGTATCGGTTCGATGCTCCAGATCCTCGACCAATCCACGGTGCAGCCTTCTTCCGCTGCGAAGCGCTGGCTTGCCTCCTGCGCATCGGCCAACATCGAAGCCAGCACTGCGGCGTCGAGATCACGCATATCGAGGGTCGTTTCGCAACGCCCCACCACCGCCGTCACAATACCAGGAAAAGTCTTCACGCTCCCCATGGTGGCGACGGCGTCAGGATGTTTGCGCGCCATGGAGCGGATCTCGAGCGCGAGCTTTGCCGCGGCGGCGAGAGCATCCCGCCGCGCCCCCATCGGGGTGGACCCGGAATGTGCCTCCTGCCCATGGAAGGTGATCGCGTGACGTTCCACGCCCTTCGTGCCGAGCACCACGCCCAGCGGCAGATGCATGGCCTCGAGAACCGGTCCTTGCTCGATATGCAGCTCCAGGTAGGCGCCGGCCTGCCCGCGTTCGCAGCCAGCGTCCCCAATCCGGTCGATGTCGATCTGGCATTGCCGCAGGGCATCCTCCAGCCGGACTCCATCGCGGTCGGTACGGCTGCGGTCAGCCTGGATGCTGTGCGTGCCGGCAAAGGCCGACGAACCGAACAGGCTCCGGCCGAAGCGCGCGCCTTCCTCGTCGGCCCAATCCACCAGGCGAATCGTGATCGGCGGCCGGCCGTGGAAGTCCTCTGCCAGACCGCGCAGCACCTCGAATGCGGCGAGAACGCCAAGCGAGCCGTCTAACCACCCGCCATTGGGAACAGAGTCAAGATGACTGCCAAGGATGAGGACCCGCTCAGAATCGCCTTGCAGCGTCGTCCAGGAATTGCCTGCGGCGTCAAGGTGGTGCTCCACCGGCAGCCCCGCCAGCTTGGCCTGAAACCAGGCGCGAGCCTTGAGCCAGGTTGGACTCCAGGCAATCCGCTGTGCCCCGTGATCGTCCGCCGTCAACGCACGAAGCTCCCGCAGATCAGAGATAGTCCTGCGCGCATCTACCGGCATGGCGTCTCCCTATTTGCCCGTTTCGTTTTTGTAGACCACACCACTTTTCATCACGAAGTTCACATGTTGCAGCACGCGCACATCGTCCAGCGGGTTCCGTTCCACCGCGATGATGTCGGCCCAATGGCCCGGCTCGATGCTGCCCGTCTTAGCGCTCCAACCCATCAGGTCGGCTGCGTTCACGGTCGCGGACCGCAGCGCCGCCAGCGGCGTCATGCCCATCTGGTTGACATACACATCGAGCTCATGTGCGTTCAGCCCGTGCGGATAAACCGCGGCATCCGTTCCCAGCGCGATTTTTACGCCCGCCTCGATCGCATGCTTAATGTTCTTCTTCGCCACTACGATCGTATCCAACATTTTCTGATGGTAGATTGGCGGCAAATTGCCCTTTTCGATCATCCAGTCTTCCAGGTACAGCGTAGGCACCAGGTAGGTCCCGTTCTTCTTCATCTCGGCGATGTCTTCGCCATTGATATAGCTGCCGTGTTCGATCGAGTCGACGCCTGCCCGGGTTGCCCACAAGATACCCTGCGAACCATGCGCATGGGCGGCCACCTTACGCCCCAACCGGTGGGCATCGGCAACGATGGCCTGCATCTCCTCCAGCGTGTACTGCGAGGCCTGCGGATCGTCGCCTTTCGATAGCACGCCTCCGGTCGCGCAGATCTTGATCAGGTCCACGCCGTACTTGATATTCTGCCGCACCTTCTGTTGCACAGCGGCGATGCCGTCCGCCACTCCTTCCCCGATTACGTGATACTTGATGGGGAGGAGATTCTCATCGCAGTGCCCGCCGGTGATGCCCAGCGGCGGCCCGCTCACCTGCATGTGCGGCCCGGGCACCTGGCCCTGATTGATTGCATCCCGCAGATCGACATCGGTGTACCCGCCTGCGCCCACGTTGCGGATCGTAGTGAATCCCGCCATCAGCGTGGTGCGGGCGTTGGCGACGCCGTTGATGGCCTCCTTAGCGTCCGTCTGCGTCAGCTCGAAGTAGGGATCGAAGTTCGGCTCGCTGGTGATATGCGTGTGCACGTCGATCAAACCCGGCATCACCGTCATGCTGCCCAGGTCAATCACGGTATCTCCCGGCTGGGCCTTGACCGAGGCGGTGGCGTCCACGGACGAAATCTTGTCGCCACTAACCACGATGGTCTGTGCGTCGAGCAGCTTGCCCGTCTTCACGTCGAGCAGATGCCCGGCCCGAACCAAAGTGCGCGAGGTGGCAGGTGTCTTCGTCTCTTGCGCAACTACCATCAACGAGCCAAATGCCAGACAGACCACTGCCGCCAGGTTCCGTCGCAAGGCCATCATGTCTCTCCTATGGATGAGTGACAGAAGTCTAGCAGATGAGCCCGTAGGCCAGTTCCGCTAGAGCAGCATGCGCAACATACGCCGCACCAACTCCGTGCTTACTCCATAGACGATGTGTGCGGCGAACGGGGACGCCTGCGCCGAGGCTGGCTGGTCCATCGGCGAAGGCGCCAGGTTCAGAACCGGCATCGCGAGAAAGTCAGCAATGCTGAAGAGTATTCCACCAAAACTCGTCCCGAAGCCTGACGTTACAACGCTGGAGTACTCGGCCAAACCGCCGTACAGTCCACCCGTTATCGCGCCGAACGCATAGTGAACGACAGGACCGTCTTCAGTGTGCACGATCTCCTCGGCAGCCTTCATGGTGGCGTCTTCCTTAGGCTTGTCGCTATATGCCTGCTGCTGGCGGTTCTCTTCATCGCTTTGCACGGCTTGCTGCAATTGTTGACCCGGTCCTGCCATGAACTCGTTCATCATCCAGGCCGCGGCCAATCCACCCGCGATTCCCGCCAGAACACCACGCCACAGACTCTTCTGCTTGCTCATCTCATCTCCTGAAAAGCATCCAACACTCTCGTTGTTGATAGATGCATCCGAAAGACCATGCGGAGCCGGGGAACGCTCCGTGTGATTAAAGATTCCCTGGGTAGTGCCCGCGCTGCGGGAAATCCGGGTAGCGAAGTGGAGGGACCTGCGGTCCAACTTCTCAATCCACCTCATCTTCCGTGCAGAACGGCCTCCCCACGAGCGGTATAACATGGGGCATGCATCTTCCCGTGAACCCGCCGGTCTTGCCGATGCTCGCCAAGCGAGTCGGCGAATTGCCCGCGGGCGAACACATGGATCTTCGAGCCGAAGTGGGATGGGTTTCGCGCGTTGATCTTCCGCGACGGGGACGAGATCCTGATCCAGAGCCGCGACGAAAAATCGCTGAACCGCTATTTTCCCGAGCTGCTCGAGCCGCTACGGTCGCAGTTGCCCGCGCGCTGCGTGCTCGACGGCGAAATCGTCATCGCCACGGAGAGTGGCCTCGACTTCGAGGCGCTGCAGCTCCGCATTCATCCCGCCGCGTCGCGGGTGAAGCTTCTGTCCCAGCAAACGCCGGCATCCATCGTGTTCTTCGACCTGCTTTGCGAGGGCGACCGGGATCTGCGCGGCGAACCGTTTCGAAGCCGGCGTCAGCGAGCTCGAATCGCTGCTTTCCTCCGCGGCGCCGCCGATCCATCTCACGCCGGCAACCGGCGACGCGAGCGTCGCGTCGGATTGGTTTCGCCGCTTCGAGGGCGCGGGTCTCGACGGCGTCATGGCCAAGCCGATTGCAGGCGCCTACGAGCCGGACAAGCGCGTGATGCTCAAGGTCAAGCACGAGCGCGATTGCGACTGCGTGGTCGCCGGGTTTCGCTGGCACAAGAAAGGCGAGCGCACGGCGGTCGGCTCGCTGCTGCTCGGGCTCTTCGACGATGCGGGCGCGCTGCAGCACGTCGGCGTCTGCGCCAGCTTCACGCAAGAGAAGCGCCGTGGAGCTCGTAGAATTTCTCGCGCCCTATCGACGGGATGCGCTGGCCGATCACCCTTGGAAGCTCTGGGCGGAGCATGGATCAGTAGCCGGCGAAGGTCGAGCAGCGCATGCCGGGCGGCCAGAGCCGCTGGAGCCAGGGCAAGGACCTGTCGTGGGAGCCGCTGCGGCCCGAGCTGGTGGTCGAAGTCGCCTACGAGCACATGCAGGGCAGCCGCTTCCGTCACATGGCGCAGTTTCGCAGATGGCGCACCGACAAGCAGCCGAGCGACTGCACCTATGCCCAGCTCGAAGTCGTTCCGCCGCAAGAGCTGATGGCGATTTTCGCCAGCCGGTCGCAGCCGATAACTTCTCACGCACCCTTCTTCGCAGCGCGCTTCGCAGCCCGCTGCTACGCCATTCACGCGTCGGATCGTCATCCGGGTCGGGAGTTTCCTGCGGCGGCCGCAGCTCTTCGGGCACATGGCGCAGGTTCACTCGGATGCGGGTCCAGGTGGATGACGCTGCCTCGCATGGAGTCGACCAGCACATCATCCACGGCGAGAAGCCCGGCCACCTCGGCATGTTTGCTTTTCCATCTCTCCAGACCCGCCAGCGCAGCGTCTTTGTTGGGAGAGTTCGCGACCACCATCAGCGGCATCTTCGTCCGCGGCGTCTTCTTGGCGGTGGACTTGGCGCGCGAGGGAGCCACGCGCGGCGCCTCGCCCTCCATCTTGCGAAAGTGCGGCGGCCAGGGCGCGTCGCCGAGGCCCGCGGCCTCGTCTTTTGCCGCGAGCTCCAGCAATTGTTCGAGCGAACCCGGCGCGGCGTCCATGTCTGCGTGCGGATCGCCGATCTCCGCGAAGCGCTTCGGCATCGTGAACACGGTAAAGTCGGCTGGCTCGCAGTCGGGAACCTCATGCCAGTGGAGCGGCGTGGACACGCGCGCGTCGGGCAGCGGCCGCACCGAATACGCAGAGCAGGTGGTCCGATCCTTGGCGTTCTGGTTGTAGTCGAGGAACACGCCGTGGCGCTCCTCTTTCCACCATTTCGAGCTGGCCAGCGCGGGCACGCGCCGCTCGACCGCGCGCGACAGCGCGAGCGCCGCGCGGCGCACCTCGCTGAAGGTCCAGCGCGGTTGGATGCGCACATTCACGTGCATCCCGCGTGAGCCGCTGGTCTTGGGCCAGCCGCGAAGCCCCAGCTCTTCGAGCAGCGCCTTCACTTCCAGCGCGACACGGCGCACGTCCGCCCAACCGACGCCGGGGCCGGGATCGAGATCGACGCGCAGCTCGTCCGGATGGTCGAGATCGGCGGAGCGCACCGGGTGCGGATGCAGCTCGATGCAGCCCAGGTTGACGATCCAGGCGAGCCCGGCCGCATCATCGACCACCATCTCTTCCGCGGTGCGGCCCGAAGGAAATGACAGCGTCACGGTGCGCAGCCACGAGGGCCGCTCGCCGGGCGCGCGCTTCTGATAAAACGCCTCGGCCTCGGCGCCGTTGACGAAGCGCTTGAGAACGATGGGACGATCCCGGATTCCGGCCAGAGCGCCCGGCGCGACCGACAGGTAGTAGCGGACGAGGTCGAGTTTCGAGAGCTTGGTCTGCTTGGAAAAATACAGCTTGTCGGGGTGCGTCACGCGGACCTCGCGCCCCTCGATCGAGAGCACCTCGGCGGCTTCTTCTTTGCTCACGAAAACAGGCTAATCTTTTGCCGCCGGCTTTGTCGAAGTCATCGGCAAGATCACATCCTCAGCGGAGCCCTCTCACCAGATGCGAACCCGATCCGCCGGGGCAAGATAAAGCCCCTGTCCAGGCTGCACGTCAAAGGCCGCATACCACGCGTCGAGATTGCGTACGGTGTCCGCACGGTACTCCCCCGGGGCATGGGAATCAGTCATAACCTGCTCGCGTAGAGCCGCAGGCCGTGACTTCAACGCCCAGTTCTGTCCGAAGGCGATGAAGAATTGCTGGTCCCCGGTAAATCCATGCTCCACTGGGGCGCTGTTGCCTTTGAGCGCAGCGTGATAGCCATCGTATGCCGCGGAGACGCCCGCAACATCGGCGATGTCTTCGGCCAGCGTCTGTTTGCCATTCACAGAAAGGTCTGGGAAAGGTTTATAGGTGTCGTACTGAGCAGCGAGTTTTGTTGTCGAGGCTCGGAAGTGCGCGAAATCCGACGGCGTCCACCAATCGCGCATGCGCCCTTTGGCGTCGAAGGCGCTGCCCTCCGTATCGAAGGTGTGGCTGATCTCGTGGCCGATGATGGCGCCGATGGCGCCATAGTTCGCAGCGGCCGGCGCCGCGGGATCATAAAACGGAGGCTGCAAGATCGCGGCCGGGAAGTTAAGTGCATTCTGCAAGCGGCAAGTTGACGGCGTTCACCGTCTGCGGCGTCATCGACCATTCCTTGCGATTGACCGGCCTTCCGATGCGCGCAATGTTGAAGTCTGGTAATAGAACAAGCCGGCCCCGCAAGCGGTTGCCGAAAATATCATCGGGCTTCACCTCGTAGCCGGAATAATCGCGCCAACTTTCTCCATAGCCAACGCCCACGTAAAGTGCGTTGAGCTTGGCAATGGCTTCCGCCTTGGTTGCCGGCGCCATCCACGACAGGGCGCCAAGCCGCTCGCGATAGATCGGCAATGATGTGTGGCAACTAATGCTTCCGCCTCCGCCTTGGCCTGCGGGGAAAAATAGCGTCGTGCGTAGATTTTGCCGATAGCGTCGCCTAACTCGCTGTTACCACCGCAACGCCGCGTTGCCAGCGGGGGCGCTGCTGCAGCGTCGCCGAAAGGACAGTGACCGACAGAGCGCGAAGTGTTCATCGGCGAGTGCCTTCGGCAGCACATCGGCATAGGTTTCGATCAGATGGTAGGCCAGCCAGTCTTTCCAGGCGTCCAGCGAAGTGGAATCGACCAGGGCCGCTTCGCCGGTGAATGCTCTTGGCTGCCAGACAATAAACGAAGCTTGCTGGCTAAGACCCGCGCCGCGAAAATACTCTTCCCAGTCGAGCCCGGGGGCCTTCACGGGAAAATCGCTCCGCTTCCATGGATTGTTCGCCTTTCTCGATTTCCTGATTCTCCGCCAGGCTCAATTGAGTCTCTGCGATGGCATGCTCGAGGGCAAAGATCCGCGCGGCGCGAGCATCCACATCAGTAAAACCGGCAAGCTTCAACATGGTCACGATATGGGCCTGGTACTTCGTCCGTATCGTACGCATGCTGTTGGTGTCGGAGAGATAGTAATCGCGATTGGGCAGCTCAAGACCACCTTGCAGAAGGTAAGGAGTGTAATGGGCCGAATCGGAAAAGCCTGGCGCTACCCACAATCCAAAAAGATTATCGCGTATGGAAATTGGTGTTGTTGAGCGGGTCTACATCGGCCCGCAGACTCTCGCCCAGCGCCCGCGCCAGTTGGGTCTTGTCGCTGAATCGCCGCCATTGCTTTGAGGTATGGCTCGATCGGCTTCAGGCCCTGGGATTCAATGCCGGCCTCATCCATGTACGAGTGATACAGATCGGCAATTCTCCGCGTATCTGAGCCGGCAGGTGCGTTCGCTTTGCCCGCATCTTCAATCAAGGTGCGGGTGCGTTTGTCGCTCAGATCCCTCAATTCATTGAATACGCCGATTTCGCTGCGGTCCGCAGGGATGACAGTGCGCTTCATCCATCCGCCGTTGGCGTAGCGATAGAAATTGTCCCCCGGCTTGACCGCAGGGTCCATATTGGCAATGGCAATCCCGTGAGTTGCCGGCTGTTCGGCTGGTTGTGCATGAGCGAGAAACGCGAGGGCAAGCGCTGACCAGGCAACGCGGACGCGAAGAGGGGGAAAAACACGATGGGGCCTCGTCAGGCTAAACAAGAGGAATCACCTCGACCGGCACATTCTTTTCGCTTATCACCTGCACCGGGTTGCGCAAAGGGCGGCCGAATCCGTCGAAATGAATCTCCATGACGTCTCCGTCCTTCAGCTCGATCCCCTGCCCGAAGCTCAGCGAATGCGCGCCCAGAAAATGGATGTGCACGTCTCCCGGGCGGCGATGCAGTTCAAATTTGAAGTGGTGATGCTCCAGGTTGCGCAGGCTGTGGGACATCTCCTCTTCGCCGCTCGCGATCGGCTGCGACCAGAATCCTTGCCGCCGCGCGTGATGCTCACCGTGCCCGGCACCGCTCGGAAATCAGGATCGACCACAAGCTCGGGCCCGATGGAACAAGTGCGCAACTTCGATCCCGCCAGGTTGAGATAGTTCTTCTTCTCGAAGCGATGGTCAGAGAACTCGTTGCCCTGGGCCATGCCGACTCGATAGGGCCGACCATCCGGACCAATCACATACACCACCGCGATCTCCGCCTCTTCGCCGCCGTCCTCCGCGTAGGACGGGACGAGCAGCGGCTCGCCGTGCGCATGCACGATCGAGCCATTGCCCTTGTGGAACCACTCCGGCGCGATCCCGATTTCCCCCGCTTGCGGGCCGGCCGCGCTTCCACGCCCCAGTGAAACATCTTCATGCTGTCGGTCAGCTCCTGCTCCTTGGCCATATGCATGGATGCGCGGTCGCGCGCGCTGCCCAGGTGGGTCAGCCCCGTGCCCGAAACCAGGCAGCGGGCAGGCTCCTGCGGGTGATCGATGGGCGGAAGCAGCTTCCATTGCGCGCTCCCACCGTAGATCTGGTCATAGTCCAGAGACTCATCCGTAAGATGATTGGCCGCCACGCTGGTCAGTTTCCCGCCGTTCGCGATCGCCGCCTGCGCCAGGGCATACACGGAATCGAAGTCGCGCAGCAAACGCAACTTCGGCTCTTCCACCACCGCTACGCGGCGCACATCGCCTGCTTTCAATTGCACAAATCGCATCGCATCCCCGCCCTCTACTCAATGATTTGGAATTGCTTGATCCGCTCTTCGTTGATGGTCAATCCGAATCCAGGCAATTGATCATCCAGATCGATAAAGCCATCCTTGGCTCGTGGCTCGCCATCGAAGATGTACCAGAACAGCTCATTGCCCACCTCGACATCGACCGGCGGGAAGTACTCCGCCATGGGCGAGTTGAAGCTTGCCATCACCACGTGGTAGTTGTGCATCTGTCCCGCATGCGGAATCACGGGAATGGAAAACGCCTCCGCCATGGCCGAGATCTTCCTCGCCTGGCTGATCCCGCCCACGCGGTTGGTATCGAATTGGATGATGTCGACGGCGCGCGCTTCGAGCAGATCGCGGAAACCATAGGAAGTGAACTCATGCTCTCCGCCGGCGATCGGCACTCGCCCATAGGACTTCAGCTCCGCATAGCCGCGTATATCGTCGGGAATCACCGGCTCTTCCAGCCAGCGCAGGTTGAAGGGCTCGAGCAAGGGGAGCATGCGCTTGGCGTAGTCCAGCGTCCATCCCATGTAGGCATCCGCCATCACATCGATTTCATCGCCCACGGTCGCGCGCACGGTGCGCACCAGGTCGAGGTTGCGCTGCATCCCCGCGGCTCCATCGACCGGACCCCAGCCGAAGCGCAGCTTCATCGCCTTATAGCCTTCATCCTTGTAGCGTTTCGCTTCGAACGCCAACTGTTCCAGCGGGCTCGAGTAGAGCCGGCTGGCATACACCGGAATGCGCGGCTTGGTTCTGCCGCCAAGCAGGCGAAAGACCGGCTGCTTGGCCGCTTTGCCCAGCAGGTCCCAGAGCGCAATGTCGACCGCGCTGATGGCCGTCATGCCGATGCCCTTGCGCCCGAACGCCATGGTCTTGCGATACATGTGCTGCCATAGAAATTCGATGTCCCAGGGGTCCGCTCCCAGCAGCAGCGGCTTGAGGTGATGATCGATCACCTGCTTGGTGACCAGCGGGGTCAAGGCAGCATTGCCGATCCCCACCAGCCCGTCGTCGCTCATCACCTCCACCACCAGCCAGCTATGAAAGGTGAAGGTGCTCATGGTGGAGACTGCGGCAGCGAGAGCAAATCCATTGGGTTGGTGCAAAAATGCGGCGGCAATGGTGTCGTCTCTCCCGACCACTGCGCAACTCTGGTGCGGACTTCGCGGATCTTCATGATGAAACCAGTTTTCCCGTTCTGCGAACGCCTGAGTGAAAATACTTCAGTTGGTTGGCCACGTCACCCGCAAAAGCGAAAGACCCATGCGGGGCAGTTGCACATCCACTTGTATCGCTCCATTCTCGGGAGTGATCCACCGCGGAGAGTCGAGCAGTTGCAGTTGGCCGGCAGCTTGCAGCTTTGCGTATTGCTCGGGCGTAGGGTTCTGCGGCGATCCCATCTCCTTCCACACCGTGTAGGCATTGCTGTGATGATCGTCGATGCGGTAATGCTGCAGCAGCACGCGAGACGCGGAGGCGGAATGGATTTCATCGATACGACGATGGCAGCGCCGGGCGCAGCGACGTCATCATCGTGATAATTCCACAGCAGCACAGAAGCTTGGCCGGGCGCGCTGGTCGCCAGGGCGTCGATGTCCGGAGCCTGGCGCACACTGTTCTTCAAAATACTATCCAGCGGCGCTGCTCCGCTGCTGATCGCCGCCACGCGATCGCCCCTCATCAATCCAGCCATGCGGAAGAAATTCAGCACTGGCTTATCGACGCCATTGGTGGCCAGCGTGCGATAGCCGTCGAAATAAGGTTTTCCTTCAAACTCAAATGCCCAGGTCAGCATCGCCAGCAGGTTCATGTGATCGCGATCCGCCAGCTCGAACAGGCCCTTCATCGCCGCCGCGGTATAGCTGGGATAAAGCGGCCCATTGCGATAAGCATTGGGCGGATAGAGACGCGCGGAGCAAGCCGCGCAGCCCTCCGGATCCGCTTCACTCAAGATGATGGGAAGCCTTTGGAACTGCGGGAAACTTGCGCACGATGGCGAAGCCATCGGCAGCATTGTTCAATTCGTGGTCGAGGCCCATTTGCACGTGACCATCCACCACATTCGGGCTTCCCTTGACGTGGAAGGAAATAAAGTCCAGCGGGATGGGGCCGCCGGTCGCCGCGCTCTTCTGGGTGGCGCAGTGAGCGAGAAAAGCCTGCAGATACTGCGAGGCGTTGCCCTGCGGGCCCGGGCCCGTGGTTGCCGGTCCACCTACGCGCGCATTGGGAATCGCCTGGCGTACGCCTGCGACCGCGTAGTCGTAAAGCTTGTTGTACTCGTCCTCGGTTCCTTTCCAGTAGTACTTGCCGTCCGGCTCGTTCCACACCTCCCAATACCAGGTGGAAACCGTCTCCATGCCATAGCGCTGGACCATGTGCGCGGCCACCTGGCGATTCAGCTCCTGCCATCGCTTGTAGTCTTTCGGAGGAAACGACCAGCCCTCCACCTCCCCGGGCTTGAGCGGCCATCCTATGTGGTAAGGATCGGGATGGGTGGAAAGCGCCTTGGGCATAAAGCCGAGCTCCACCATCGGGCGCACATGGGCGGCCGCATACGCATCGAAAATCTGGTCGAGAATGGTCCAGCTATAGACCGGGTTCCCGTGCGCATCCTCGGTGTAGACGTTCGACGAGCTCCATTTGAGATCGGGCTTTCCGTCTCCCGTGGCGAGCAGGAAATGGGCGCGAATATAGACCGGAACCGGGCTCAAATCGTGCAGTTGGGCCAAGCAGCGCCTTGCCGTTTTGCGTGGCTGTATAGCCGGACTCGTCGTAGCCAAACCAGCTATAGATGGGGGTGAATTTACCCGCGGATTTCGCCAGGTCCACGTCGATACGAACGGGGCTTTGCGCCCTGCAGAACGACGGCAGCCAGCAGCAGGCCGAACAAGGAACGATAGCAAAAGCATCTAACTGGTCTGCAGGCTCCATCCTGGGCGTCCTTATCTTGTTCACGACAAACAGGCTACACCTTTTGCTGGCGCGCGGTTCCTGCATGCCTGCATCTAACAAGCTGATACGTTGCAAGGAGAAACACACATGAACTTCGGCAGCCTCAAGTCTTTGACTTTGATCGCCACACTCGCTTTAGCCTTTCCCGTACCGCCGCCTTGCGCAGACCTCCGATCCTGGCGCAAAGCAGGATATGAAGAACGCCGGAGCAGATACCAAACATGCGGCGACAAACGCAGGACACGGCGTGAGCCAGGGAAGCAAAACGGCCTACAACAAGACAAAATCGGGAACCGAGAAAGGTTACGACAAGACCAAGGCACGGTACCGAGAAGGGCTACGACAAGACCAAATCGGGAACCGAGACTGGATACCACAAGACGGCGCAGGCGACCAAGACCGGGGTCCACAAGAGTCGAGGGCAAGCCGGATACGCCGGCCAACAATCCCCCGCGATAAGGGCCCATACGTCAATGAGGGCCACGGCATAGCCGTGACCCTCGGACGCCACCCGGCCGAAGCGTGCGCTACATCGACTGCTTTTCGTAGATGACGGTTTCCGGAGCTTTGCCGTCGTGGAGTTTCGACCGCCGTAAGTGTTTTGCCGTCGGACGACACTCTGTAGGTGTTTTTGCTGAGCAGCTTGCCATCGAGCTTTTCCAGGACGGTTAAGCTTCGCGGGCCGGTCTTCGTGGCGGACAAGGTTAGCCCTTTGGGAACGGTGGGACCAACCGGCGTGCAGTCCTTTCCGTCCAACGAGAGATCCAGATAGGCTTTGATATCGGGTAGTTCCCAGCGTAGCGTGTCCGCTGAGGAGCCGGCCTTCCAGCTCATTACGGTATCTTCCTTGATCTTGACGTTGGTATCTTTCCAGCTACCCATCAGGCCCTTGGCGCCGGAGACGCGGGTGTAGGTTGTGGTGTCATCGAAGCTCTGCCACTCGGCAGGGTGCCGGTATCTTCGGTGACCAGGGTTTTCCGTCGGCAGAGATCTTATAAGTGGTCGTTCCTAGCGGAATGCCGTTCCGGCTGGTCGATCTCTCGTAGTTGTTATCGTCGGCCATTTTCCAAACATTCTGGGCCGGGCTGGCGTACTGCCATCTGTCCCGTCGGGGACTAAATTTGATAGCTCAGTTCTCACGCACCAAGAAAGCTCTTATCAGTCCTCAACGAAGGGGGGCGCGGCTGAAGCCGAGCCCCCTTTCGTTGAGGCAATCTTCCGCAACTTCTGCAGTGGAGCCTCGATTCAAAGCCAAGACACAGTATCCCAAGAAGTTTTTCTTCGCCGATAGCTTACGGCTCATGGCTCCAGTCGCAGTGATCGTGCAGCCGGTGCGGCTGCTCTCGAGCGCCATCTCCAGCGTGCGCATGGTTCTCCACGCCTGCAGCGGAGTGACCTCAAGAGCCGCATTGCCATGGAGCGCATCGCGAATGTTGATGTAGTAACCGCGGTAGTCCCCGGGCTCGGTGGGGATGCGCGTGCTTACCGGCTCGCCGCCCTCATCGAGTGGTGAGGGTGCCCCAGTGCTCCGGACTTTCCACGCCCCAGGGCTTGGAGGAAAACATATCTCCGGCGAGCAGATGGGCCTCCTGGGGATCGATGCCGAATTTGCGAAAGGTGCCTAGCGTGCCGTTGAGGGTGAAGCGGGCTCCGGGAGCGCGCGCCAGGCAGGTGGCCCGCAGCCATACGCCGAGACCCGAGGGCCGGCCGGAGGCGAAGATGACACCTGGCGAGGCGCGGGATAGTGCAGGTAGAGGTCGAAGGCGTCATCGATCCGGCCGCCCTCCCGCTCCACCCGCACACTCGCCCAGACCGATTGGGGAACACCAAAGAGCACCAGTGCCTGGTCCACCAGGTGCGATCCCAGATCGAAAAGCACTCCTCCGCCCGGCGAGCCGTCCTCCCGCCAGGCGTGCAGCCTGGGCACCTGGCGAAAGCGGTCGTAGTGGGATTCGAACTTGACCAGCCGGCCCAGCTGGTCGCCGTCGAGCAACTTGCGCACGGTCAGGAAGTCGCCATCCCAGCGGCGGTTCTGGTAGACGCTGAGCAGCCGCCCGCGCGCGCGGGCCAGCTGGATCAACTCCGCCGCCTCGCTCGAGCTCAAGGCAAAGGGCTTGTCGATGACCACATCGCGGTCGGCCAGCAGGCATTGCCGGGCGATCGGGCAGGTGGGTGGCGTTCGGCGTCGCCACCACCACCAGGCGGATGCTGGTGTCCTCAAGCAAAGCCTCGACCGAGGGCACGATCTTCACGTGGGGAAAAGCCGCGGCAGCCTCGGTGCCGCTTCTCTGCACAATGGCGGCCAGCTCCAATCCCTCCACTGCTTCGATGACGTTCGACTGGAAGATGCGTCCGGCGAATCCAAAGCCAACCAGGCCGACCCGTATACATTTCATGAATCCCGCAGCGCTCCTATGACTCTTTATACGTGAAGGGCAATCGCCGCAGGCGTTACGGTCATCCCTCGGAACGGTACTTTCGAGCTTCGGATCCCTTCCGGGGCGTGCCGAGCTTGACAAAAGGGCAGCCAGGCAAGAGTATTAAATGCTATGCAGAGCGCTGCATTATCCCGCTGGTTGTTGTTGCTGTGACAAGTGTTGTTCGTTGTCATTGCGCACAAGCGGGTGTGAGTTTTTCTAGCAGAGAAGTAGGGTTTCCCTACCAGACTTTCGCATAACTCAGACGAGTAACCACAACCGCTGCCAGCCTCTGGCGAGCGGTTTTTTATTTGCAGCCAGATGGGGATTGAAGGAGCCGGATTGGCAAGCTTGGGAGTCCAAACGATGCAGGCAGGCGCCGCGCCGAAGCTGAGCCATCTCCAGATGCTGGAGGCGGAGAGCATCCACATCTTCCGCGAGGTGGCGGCTGAGTTCGAGAAGCCGGTCATGCTGTACTCCATCGGCAAGGATTCTTCCGTCATGCTGCGCCTGGCGCAGAAGGCCTTCTATCCCGGGCCCATTCCGTTTCCCTTGTTGCACGTCGATACCGGCTACAAATTCAAAGAGATGATTGCCTTTCGCGATGACTACACCCGCCGAGCTCGGTGTCGAGCTGCTGGTCTGGCGGAATGAAGCCGCCCTGGCTGCGGGAGCCAATCCGGTCGCCCTGGGAACGCGCCGCTGCTGCGGATTGCTGAAGACCACGGCGCTGCTCGATGGCCTGCGCGCCCATGGCTTCGACGCCGCCTTCGGCGGAGCCCGCCGGGATGAAGAAAAATCCCGCGCCAAGGAGCGCATCTTTTCCTTCCGCGACGGCGCCGGGCAATGGGACCCGAAGAACCAGCGGCCCGAACTGTGGAACCTCTATAACGCGCGCGTGAACCCGGGCGAGAGCATTCGCGTCTTCCCGCTGTCCAACTGGACCGAGTTGGACGTCTGGCACTACATCCACCTGGAAAAGATTCCGGTGGTGCCGCTCTATTTTGCCCAGGAGCGGCGGATGCTGGTGCGCGGCGACAGCCTGATTCCCGTGGAGCAGTCTTTCGTGCAGGGCCTGCCGGGAGAAGAGCAGTGGGTCAAGTGCCGCCTGCGTTCGCTGGGCTGCAGCCCCTGCACCGGAGCCATCCGCTCCGATGCCGACACCATTCCCAAGATCATTGCCGAGCTGGTGGCGTTTCGCTCTTCCGAGCGGGCCAACCGGGTCATCGATCACGATCAGGACGGATCGATGGAGCTGAAGAAGCGGGAGGGCTATTTCTAATGCCTCTCTCGCTCGATCGCGGCGCTATGAGATGGAAGATATGTTTTCGATGGAGGAGTTTCTCGCCGCGGAGCAGGCCAAAGACCTGGTGCGCTTCAGCACCGCGGGCAGCGTGGATGATGGCAAGTCGACGCTGATCGGCCGGCTGCTGTACGACTCGCAGAACGTCTACGAAGATCATGTGCGCGCCGTGACCAAAGCGGCCAGCGGCGAATGTCGCGAGCGCGATCGATTTTGCCCAGCTTACCGACGGCCTGCGCGCGGAGCGGGAGCAGGGCATCACCATCGATGTCGCCTACCGCTACTTCTCCACCACCCATCGCAAGTTCATCATCGCCGACACGCCGGGGCACGAGCAGTACACGCGCAACATGGCTACCGGCGCGTCGACCGCCGACGTGGCCATCATCCTGGTCGATGCGCGCAAAGGCATCCTGACCCAATCGCGCCGTCACGCCTACATCGCCTCGCTGCTGGGGACGCGCCACATCGTAGCCGCCGTCAACAAGATGGACCTGGTGGATTATTCGCGCAGAGGTCTTTGCGGCGCTGGAGCGCGACCTGCAGCAGCTTGCGGCCAAGCTGGGCATTGCCGGGTCTGCTCTCCATCCCCATCAGCGCGCTGCACGGCGACAACGTGGTCGAGCGCGGCACAAGGATGCCGTGGTATGAGGGGCCCACGCTGCTTGAATACCTGGAGACCGTGCCCACGGGGCGTGATGTGGCCAACGCGCCCTTCCGCCTGCCGATCCAGCGCGTCATCCGTCCTGACCAGCACTATCGCGGCTTTGCCGGACAGATTGCCTCCGGCTCGGTGTGGCCGGGCGATCGCGTCGTCGCGCTGCCTTCGGGCAGAACCAGCCGGGTGAAGAGCATCACCACCTTCGACGGCGATCTGGCCGGGCGGTGGCGCCCATGTCGATTGCGCTCACGCTTGAGGATGAGCTCGATATCAGCCGCGGAGAGATGCTCGCCGCCGCGCACCAGCCGCCGGCAGTGGCGGCGAACTTTCTTGCCGCGTTGGTTTGGATGGATGCCGAGCCGCTCGATCCGGGCAAGAGCTACCTGCTGAAACATACTTCGCAGACGGTCAAGGCCACGGTCAGGACGATCCAGCATCGCGTCAACATGCAGACGCTCGAGCCCGAGCCGGCAGCAACGCTCGAGCTCAACAGCATCGGCGTGGTGGAAGTGGAGACCACCCGTCCGCTGTTTCTGGATACCTATGCCGCCCAGCGCACGCACCGGCAGCTTCATCCTGATCGACGCCGGTATCGCACGCCACGGTAGCCGCCGGCATGGTGCGCGAGATTTTGAGCGGCCGAGCGCGCGCAGCGATAAGACACGCGGTTGCGGCCTCGCCATCCGCAATCCTGAGCTGCTTCGCCTGCTCGAGACCGCATTGCTGCAGAGCCGGCGTCGACGTCGTGCGCACGCGGACAGGGAATCGAGCGCTGCTGCAGCGGTTGTTCCAGGCAGGAGTCGTGGTCCTCATCGAGGCTGAGGCCTGGATGATTTTCCGGCGAGGTCTCGCATCGCCCTGCCCGGTACGGATGGTTCACTTCGAGCCTGTAACCGGATTGCCGCGAGAGCCCGCAGAGGCCGTTGCTCTTATCTCTGCGAAGCGCTCGGCGGACGGGAGCAACCAATGAGCATCTACCCTTGCTCGCAGCCCTTGGAAGAGAAAATCGCCGCGGCCCGGAGCCTGGTGAACGAACAGATTGCCGCGGCCCGCACGGAGGAAGTCTGCGTGACCAGCAGCTTCCAGGCCGAAGATATGGTCGTGGTCCACCTGGTGCGCGCAGTGATGGGCAATGTGCCGGTGATCTTTCTCGATACCGGCTACCACTTCGCGGAGACCTACGCCTATCGCGATCGCCTGACCGAGGAATGGGGATCTGAACCTGGTGAATGTGCTGCCCAGCCTTACCGTGGCGGAACAGGAATCGCAATTCGGCATTCTGAACCAGACTGCGCCTGACCGCTGCTGCGGCATGCGCAAGGTAGGGCCGCTGTTTGCGTCGCTCGAGCCCTACCGCCTGTGGTTCACCGGGCTGCGGCGGGAGCAGGCAAAGACCCGCGCAAACCTGCAGGCGGTGGACGCGTTCACCCTGCCCACCGGCAAGCAGTTGCAGAAGGTAAGCCCGCTGGCGGATTGGTCGACCAGGGATGTATGGCATTACGCGGAACAGCATGGCATCCCGCTGCTGTCGCTCTACGAAAAGGGCTACACCAGCATCGGATGCGAGCCATGTACCAGCCTGCCTTTCGATCCCAATGACCCCCGCTCAGGCCGCTGGGGTGGACGCAAGCAGGAATGTGGTATCCACGTGCAACCGGAGTAGAAAGAGAGTCTCCATGCTGCAGTTGTTGATAGGGTTTTCGATAGCGGTGGTGATCGCGCTCACGGGTGTGGGAGCAGGCGTGGTTACGGCACCGTTATTGATCCTCTTTCTTCATGTGCCGGTGGAGATCGCGGTGAGCACCGCCCTGGCTTATGCAGCCGTGGTCAAGCTGATCGTGGTTCCGGTCCAGATCTGGCGCAAGCAAGTCTCCTACCGGATCCTGCTATGGATGCTGCTCGGCGGCATACCGGGAGTGATCCTGGGGTCGCTCTTCTTCCGCCATGTCGCGCAGCATGGTCCCAAGGCGCTGCTTTACGTCGTGCTCGGAGCCATCATCATCTTCTCCTCCGGCTGGCAGATCTTTCGCCACTTTCGTCCCGACGCCATCACCCGGCCCATGACCGACCGTCCCAGATGGATTGGGCTGATCACCTTTCCCATCGCGGCGGAGGTAGGTTTTTCTTCCTCCGGCGCAGGGGCTCTGGGCACCGTTGCGCTGCTGGGTCTTACCTCGCTAACCACGGCGCAGGTAGTGGGGACCGACCTTACCTTCGGCCTCGCGCTTTCCGTCGTGGGTACCGGCGTCCACATGATCAGCGGCACCTACGACGCGGCGTTGTTGTGGAAGCTGGGGATCGGCGGCGTCTTTGGCGCGCTTGCCGGCAGCGGGGTCGCCCCGCGCATTCCCAACCGGCAGCTGCGTTTCGCGCTCTCGCTATGGCTGCTGGTCATCGGATTCCAGTTTGTCTATCAGGCTGCCCGCTTCGGGGCTAAGTAACCTCCGTCGCCTTACTCCGCCGCGAAGGACCCTCGACGGCACTACACGCCAAGCTGCCGCAGATGATGGTCCAGATGCTGATACACCAACGCCGCCCATTCCAGCGGCGTCAGCGGCCCGAAAAAGAAGTGTGGATGCTTCGTGCACACCCCAGGCCCACCCGCTGCAAAGCGGTCAATCAATGCGCGCAGCCGTTGCCTCTCCGCCGCGAAGTCCCGATCATCCCTCACCACTAAGCTCTTGTCCGTTGACGAATTGCGGGGCATCGGCCTTTCGTTCACGATCATCGACTTCTTCGCCAATCGCCCCAGCAGTCGCCCAATCAACAGTCGCGGCGGAGAAATCTCCCCCACCGCCATTTCCATCGCCGCGGAGCAATGCGCCAGCGTCTGCGCTGGGGTCATCTTGCCCCACAGCCGCTCGCTATCCGGCCTCAGCTGCGCCATCCGCTCCTTCACTTCTTCCAACGCCGCCGTTTCAAAGAGATTTTTCATCTCGTTAGCGCTTTACCGTGGAGGGACCGCCGATTCTTCACCCGACACCCCGTCAGGCGCTCGCGGGCACCCGAGGCGTCTTCCACCCTAACACGATCACGTCACCGATCTCATGCGCGATGAATGTCAGTGTGATTGGTTGACTTGAGGAAGCCCCGCCCTTTCAAAAACCCGGCACAAACCCATTAGGCCGCAAACTCAATGATTTACGGACCATCCCCTCCGATAAGAGGTTCACTCCTCCCGCGCGGCGATACGTCTGTTGCTATCGATATAATGAAAGAGACAGACTACAGCGCCGATTGTGGCAAAGTAGCCACGTCCACGGCCACCAGGAAGAAATGACGAAAGCCCACCAACATCCTCTGCAAAAGATCCTCGAGAGCCGCATCGCCATCATCGATGGAGCGATGGGCACGACCATCCGCACCTACGGCATGAAGGAAGCGGACATCCGCGGCGAGCGCTTCAAGGACTCGAAGAAGGACCTGCTGAACAACGGCGACCTCTTCTCCCTGACCCAGCCGGAGATGATCGGCGACATCCATCGCCGCTTTCTCGAGGCCGGCGCGGACATCATCGAGACCAACACCTTCGGCGCCACCAGCATCACGCAGAGCGAATTCTTCGTGGACGATCCGCGCGAGCACGGCGGCCGCAAAGATCCCGCGTTCTACCAGAAGATCATCGACGATCCGTTCCTCAACAACCTGGCCTGGGAGATCAATGAGACAATCGGCGCGGCAGTGCCGTGAATGGGCCGACCGCGTCGCCAACGCAACCGGGCGTCAGCGCTTCGTGGCCGGAGCCATCGGGCCGCTGACCGTCTCGCTCTCCAACTCGCCCGATGCCGACGATGCCGGCTTCCGCGTGGTCACCTTCGACCAGGTGAAGACCGCCTACGCGCAGCAGGTGCGCGCCCTCATCGCCGGCGGCGTCGACCTGCTGCTGGTCGAGACCATCTTCGACTCGCTCAACGCCAAGGCGGCGCTGGTCGCCATCCGCGAGGTCTTCGACGAGGACGGCAAGGAGCTGCCGGTGATGATCTCGGCGGCCGTGGGGCGTGGCGGCGAGACGATGATCTCCGCGCAGACCACGGAGGCCTTCTGGAACGCGGTGCAGCATGTGAAGCCGCTGTCGGTGGGGCTCAACTGCTCGCTCGGTCCCGACCTGATGTATCCGTTCCTCGACGAGCTCTCGGAGAAGGCGGACGTGGCCATCTCCTGCTATCCGAATGCCGGCTTGCCGAATCCGCTCTCCGAGACCGGCTTCGATCTGGGGCCGCAGGACATGGCCCGCTACCTGGGCGACTTTGCCCGCGGAGGGCTGATCAACATCGCCGGCGGCTGCTGCGGCAACACGCCCGAGCACATCGCGGCCATCGCCAAAGCGCTCGAAGGCCAGCCTCCGCGCGCACGTGGGAGCGCACGCGCACCCGATCGAGATACCCGCATGAGCGTAGCCGTGGACGCGAAACCAAGCCGCTCCGTCTCTCCGGATCGCAGCCCTTCACCCAGCAGCCCGGCGTCTTCATCATGATCGGCGAGCGGACCAACGTGGCCGGTTCGCCGCAAGTTCGCCAAGCTGGTCAAGGAAGGCAAATTCGAAGAAGCGGTCAGCGTCGCCCGGCAGCAAGTGGAGAACGGCGCCAACGTCATCGACATCTGCATGGACGAGGGCATGATCGACGGCGTCGCGGCCATGACGCGCTACCTGCAGCTGCTGGCCAGCGAGCCCGAAGTCGCCAAGGTGCCCTTCATGGTGGACTCCTCCAAATGGGAGGTCATCGAGGCCGGCCTCAAGTGCCTGCAGGGCAAGGGCATCGTCAACTCGATCTCGCTCAAGGAAGGCGAAGACAAGTTCCGCCAGCAACGCCGCGACGGTGCTCAAGTACGGCGCGGCGGTGGTGGTGATGGCCTTCGACGAGCAGGGCCAGGCCGCGACCTACGAGGAGAAGATCCGCATCTGCGAGCGCGCCTACCGGATCCTGGTCGACGAGGTCGGCTTTCCGCCCGAAGACATCATCTTCGACCCCAACATCCTCACCGTCGCCACCGGCATGGAGGAGCACAACAACTACGCGGTCGACTTCATCAACGCCACGCGCTGGATCAAGGCCAACCTGCCGCACGCCAAGGTCAGCGGCGGCGTCTCCAACATCTCCTTCAGCTTTCGCGGCAACAACAAGGTGCGCGAGGCCATGCACTCCGCGTTTCTCTATCACGCCATCGCGGCGGGCATGGACATGGGCATCGTCAATGCCGGCATGCTCGAGGTGTACGAGGAGATCGAGCCGGAGCTGAAGGTGCTGGTCGAGGACGTGCTGCTCAACCGCCGTCCCGACGCGACCGAGCGCCTGGTGGACTTCGGCGAAACGCTGAAGGGCGCCGGCGCGGTGGTGAGCGAAAAGAAGGCCGAAGAATGGCGCAACGGCACGGTCGAGGAGCGCCTTTCGCACGCGCTGGTCAAGGGCATCGACACCTACATCGAGATCGACACCGAGGAAGCCCGCGTCAAGCTGGGCCGCCCGCTGCTGGTGATCGAAGGCCCGCTGATGGACGGCATGAGCGTGGTGGGCGATCTGTTCGGAGCGGGCAAGATGTTCCTGCCCCAGGTGGTCAAGTCCGCCCGCGTGATGAAGAAGGCCGTGGCCCACCTGACGCCGTTCATGGAGGCGGAGAAGGCGGCGATGGCCGCGGCCGGCCAGGTGGTCAAGGCGCAGGGAAAAATCGTGCTCGCCACGGTCAAGGGCGACGTGCACGACATCGGCAAGAACATCGTCGGCGTCGTGCTCGCCTGCAACAACTACGAGGTCATCGACCTGGGCGTGATGGTCTCCGTGCGAAAAGATCCTCGAACGCGCCAAGGCGGAGAAGGCGGACCTGATCGGCCTCAGCGGCCTCATCACGCCGTCGCTCGACGAGATGGTGCACGTGGCCCGCGAGATGGAGCGCCAGGGTTTCAAGCTGCCGCTGCTCATCGGCGGAGCGACCACCAGCCGCGCGCACACGGCCGTCAAGATTGCGCCGCACTACAGCGAGCCGGTGGTCCACGTGCTCGATGCCAGCCGCGCCGTGCCGGTGACGACCAGCCTGCTGAGCGACGACGGCAAGCCGGCGTTCGTGGCGCAGCATCGCGCCGACTACGAGGCGCTGCGCAAGGCCCACGCCGCGCCGCGCCAGAAGGTCGTCTCGCTTGAGACCGCGCGCAAACGGCGGACGCCGATCGAGTGGCGCGCCGAAGACCTGCCCACGCCCGCGTTCACCGGCGTGCGCGTGCTGGACAACTTTCCGCTGGCCACGCTGCGCGACTTCATCGACTGGTCGCCGTTCTTCCACACCTGGGAGCTGAAAGGCGTTTACCCGCGCATCCTCGAGCACGAGAAGCAAGGCGCGCAGGCGCGCCAGATCTTCGCCGAAGCCAATGCGCTGCTCGACAAGATCATCGAGAAGAAGCTGATCACGGCGCGCGGCGTCTACGGCTTCTTCCCCGCCAACGCCGTGGGCGACGATGTCGAGCTGTACACCGACGGCACGCGCGCAAAGGTGCTCGAGCGATTCCACTTCCTCCGCCAGCAAGCCAACCGGGAAGGCAGCGAGCCCTGCCGCTCGCTCGCCGACTTCATCGCGCCCAAGGAAACCGGGCTGCCCGATCACATCGGCGCCTTCGCGGTGACCAGCGGCATCGGCCTCAAGGAACTGTGCGACCGCTTCCGCGCCAAGCACGACGACTACAACGCGATCATGGCGGAGGCCATCGCCGACCGCCTGGCCGAAGCCTTCGCCGAATGCCTGCACAAGCGGGTGCGCGAGGAATGGGGCTACGGCTGCGAGGAAGGCCTGAGCAACGCGGATCTCATCCAGGAGAAGTATCGCGGCATCCGGCCGGCCGCGGGTTATCCGGCGTGCCCCGATCACACCGAGAAGGGCACGCTCTGGCGTCTGCTCGATGTGCAGGCGAACACCGGCATGCTGATCACGGAGTCGTTTGCGATGTGGCCCGGCTCGAGCGTGAGCGGCCTCTACTTCGCCCACCCGGAATCGCGCTATTTCAGCCTGGGCAAGATCGACCGCGATCAGGTCGCCGACTACGCCGAACGCAAGGGAATGAGCGTGGCCGAGGTCGAGCGCTGGCTCGGGCCAAACCTGAACTACGACCCTGCGGGGTAGGTATCCTATCCGCGGTAATCGCTCAAGCGTATGAAGACTTCGGCATAACTGCCGGCACGCGCTTGCACGGCCGCGCCATCGCTCACAATGCAACTGCACGCGCGACCATTTTGTGGTGCAATGCTGTAGTGCCACTTTTGGTATGCCAGTGGCACAGCAACGCACATGGCCACCGATTTTGACTCGCACCCGCATAGAAGGTAAAGGCCGGGTCGTTTTTCCAGCATCTTTCCGCATTGCTCTTGGTCTGAAGGTGGGAGACGAAATCGACCTACGGATTGAGGACAACGAGATTCGCATCTCAACGCTACAAAGCCGGCTTACAAGGTCCCGGGAGCGCCTGCGAAAGTTTGTCAAACCGGGACGGCTGCTCTCCGATGAGCTGATTGCTGAGCGCCGTCGGGCGGCCAAGCATGAATAAGGTTGTGCTGGACGCCTCCGCCATCCTCGCGTTGCTCAACGACAAGTGCAACAAATCTGCGGGTGCCCCATCCAATGGGGTTTCGTTTTTTGAAGGGTGGGATACCACCAATCTCGATATACCGCGGGTTGTCCTGACCTTGAACCGACTCGCTTGCATACCTCTTCCTGGCGGGCGGGACGCTCGTTATCTACATTGGGTTCAAGAACAACAGCCGTGATCCAGAAGGGTCAGGGACGAACCCCCGACCCTATCCTCCCAAATCGTAGCTGCCATGTTCTCTCACTTGCGACGCATCGCCACGCTGTCCAGTTATGCTTTCGCAGCCCTCTTGCCGATCCTCCCGACGTAACATGGAGCGGGAGAACAAGCATGCACTCTCTTTGCAAAATGTTTTTGCGTGCCGCCTTTGTTGCAAGCCTGGGTAGTATGGCCTCTGCGCAAGGACCGCCGCCCGATCCCGCCCATATTCCTTTCACCCTCCCTGCCGACATCCCATGGACGGGTCCGCATGGTGGCGAATACACGGCCCCGCTGTTCGGCGACCCGAGCAAGCCAGGCCCCTATGGCTTTCTGGCCAAATGGATGCCGGGCAACTTCTCCCATCCGCATTTCCACTCCGCGGATCGCTGGATCTATGTCGTATCAGGCACCTGGTGGGTAAGTTCCAGCTCGCATTTTGATCCGTCGATGGCCTATCCGTTACCAGCCGGCAGCTTCGCGATCGATCGTGCCAACACGGTGCATTGGGATGGGGCTAAAGAAGGAGGCGAGCCCGCAGTGCTGGAATTAGTCGGCATGGGGCCGGTGACGAGCACTTCAGTGGACGAGAACGGCAAGCCGCTTCCCGCAAAGAATCCGAGCCACTAAGTCAGGGCTACACTTGCCCGGTACAAGCTGGAGGGTATAGGCATGAACGCGCACCGGGCTGCAGTGTTCACGGTGGAGGAGCGTAACCGCATCCATGAACGTATTCTGGAAATCGCTCATGCCGATCAACGGATCGTTGCCGGAGCGGTCGTAGGTTCCTTGGCAACCGGCGAAGGCGACCGATGGTCGGATCTCGATCTGGCGTTCGGTGTTATCCCGGAAAATCAAACCCTCGACGTTCTTGACTCGCTAACGGCGCCGCTGGTCAGAGAGTTCAGTGCAGTGCCTCTCTTCGATCTGCCTTACCGCGAGAGCACATTTCGGGTTCTCTTGTTGCAAGGATGTCTTCAGGTCGATCTCTCGGTCACTCCGGCGTCCAAGTTCGGTCCTAACGGCCCCAAATTCAGAATGCTCTTTGGGAGCTATACGGACAACCCGCCTATCCAGGCGCCGCCCGCCGGGCAGTTGCTCGGCTACGCCGCGCATCATGCGGCGCGTGCCCGTTTCTGTATCGAACGTGGCCGCTTTTGGCAGGCGGAATACTGGATCAGCGGCGCACGCGATTACACGCTCAGCCTCGCTTGCCTCCAGCGCAATCTGTCGCCCCACTATGGAAGGGGCTTTGACCAGCTCCCTGCCGAGATTCAGACACGGGCCAGAGACTCCCTGGTCAAGTCCTTGGATCGCGTCGAGCTCTTGCGCGCGCTGACATCCGTAGTCAATGGACTCTTGAACGAAGCTCGCCAGATAGCGGGTAGTCCTGCCAAAGTTGAGCCTCATCTGCTCTTATTGACAACCCCATGGTCTGAATGAGGCGCAGACGGTCTCTTTTGCGCCAACGCGGTCGCCCAGTCTGTGCAAAGATCGGATCGTGGCCTCCATGGAGCCCCGTATCCTTGTACAACCCCGCCCTCAATGCAGAGGAATGCTATACGAAAACCGCCAGAATAAGCATCTGTGGCTGTACGCAGTCGGTGGTGGCTCAATGCGGCACCGTTCGAGCAACACGGGACTTTCGGAATCGCCAGCAATAGATTCCAAGATTCAGAGCGCATACGGCCACACCTGCACTCGTTACCACCCAGCTAGGGAGATTGGGGCACACGATCGCGTCCAGGTAGTGCAGCAGGAAACCGCCCTGGTACAAAGGTGTGCCGATCCGGGCTTCAAAGTACTGTTCAGCCAAAGTCAGAGGACATGGCCATGGGCCCACTTCCACAACAATTCCCCAGACCAGGGCGAGAATGTGCAGCGCGCTCCACACGGGCCGGCCGCGCGTCCAGAGAGCCCCGAAGATTACCAGAGCAAGCCAGACGAGATGAACCACTAATATAAGGACTGCAACAAGGGCCATAACTCGCGCAACTCGGATTCAGCTCTTGAGGCTGTGAGTGGCATCGTCAAAGAAGACTCGTTCCTTGCGAAAATAGGACTGATTGGCCATATGGCAGGCGATGGCTGCGTGATTGCCAAAGACCGCATCCTCGACGTTGGGTTTGCGGCTCTTCACGGATTCGAAAAACGTCCAGATGTGCGGCCTGAGATCATCCCAGTCATCACCGGAGTACATCGTCTGCTCGGTAAGCGGCTCTTTAGCGATCGGAGGGTCGTGCTTCTCGTGCCACTCACGAACATACTCTGCGCGCATTTTCTGAGGGAAACTGCTGTCGTAGTAACTCGGTTCGGTATCGATTCCCTTCTGCGGAGAATACTGGATACCGAACTCCAGTCGTATCCAGAAGTCCCTTCGGACCCATATAGCGGGCGCGTTCCGGTGTCTCTGTGCTTAGGCCTAAACGGATATAGACAGGAATCCCGTGATAATCGAAGAGGACAGTCTGCAGGTCCGGCATGTCCCGGCCATCTTTCCAGCGATAGATGCCACCGAACGACAGAGCAGAACGAGGAGGCTCGTTCCAGTCCAGGGTAAACAGCATTGCGCTGACCAGATGCACCATCAGGTCTCCGGCTACGCCGGTGCCGTAATCTCTCCAGCAGCGCCAGCGAGCAAACCGTATCCGGATTGAAAGCGATTTTAGGAGTGTCTTTCAGCCAGACGTCCCAGGCCAGATTCTCAGGAGAGAGATCGGGGGGCGGAGGATACTCCCAGGCGCCGGTCGGGCTGTTGCGGCCTAGAGTCAATTCGACCGACGTAACGTCTCCGATGGCTCCTCCCAGCGTACATTTCCCGAGCCTTCGCGCATAATACGGAACTGACTCGTTGGGCGCCGATCTGCACGATCCTCTTGTTGCTTTCGGCGGCCTGCACCATCTCGAAGCCTTCCGCGAATGGTATGCGACATCGGCTTCTCGCAGTAGATGTCCTTTCCCGCATTGCATGCATCGACCACAACCTGCTTATGCCAAAAGTCCGGTACGGCGGCCAGGATGCAGTCGATGTCTTTGCGGTCCAACAACTCCTGATAGTGCCTTGTGGTGTGTAGATTCGGGTTATCGGTGATCTCTTTTGCCAAAGTGTGACGGCCGTCGTAGAGGTCGGCCGCCGCAACGCACTCCGCTCCAGGAATGGACAAGCGCGCTTGACAGCACGCCAGACCCTTCCATGCCCACACCTATGATTCCGAAACGCAACCGGTCATTGGGCCGACCGGCTTGGTTGGTATCGACTGCGCCTGCGGCTCCAACATGATGGCTTTGGAATTTGGCGACAACAGACCGCCCGCGGCAATCGCGCCGGCCTGCAGGAACTTACGGCGAGACAAACCCTTCAGCATCCTGGTCCCTTCTTTGCACTGCACAGAATCAGTAACTCTCCCGGATAAAAAGAGAATCCTAGCACCCAATTGTATCTGTCGTTCGGCTTTGCTGCCTTGGCAGGAGCAGGTCCCGTTCCCCCACGGGCGTTCCGCTTGTGCGGTTTTCTTTCTCGCTGTACGGTGTGAGGGCTCCCGCGAACGTCAACCGAGGTTACCGGCAGGGTGAACTAGCATTCGGCGGCCAACTCTTTGCGTGTGATCATCGCAGTGCGGCCCGTCTTGTTGGGTTACGTTTCGTCTGGCCCCGAATTTCAATAGTTCCTGCCCGACAATGTAGCCCAGGCCCCGCAAGCCCTCGTCCTACTCTGGATTCTGGGGATTCGAACCTTCAGTGGGCTTGGTGCTGCCAGGAATAACAATCGCCACGCCGTTCAAGTCTTGATCCGTGACTTCCACGGTGGTGCTTACATCCTTGTAGGAGTAGGGAGTGGATTCAGGCGAGGGCTGGACCGATTGGGGAGCCACATCCGAGAGGTTCCGCGTTGTCAATTTGTAATTACCCTGGGGCAAATTGAAAAATTGAAAAGATCCGTCCGCAGATATCACCGTTTGGCTGTTGAACTTCCAGTCATTTATATCTTGCAGGTAGACGAGCCCCCACACTACACCAGGTTGATCGCCTTCCGCGGCAACTTTGCCGGAAATCGAATGAAGGCCATGCAAGGGGAGCTCGACATCGACTCCGCTCAGGTCGTCACCTTCTGTCATCGTGTAGACCTTGGCATCTTTCCTGTGTAGGGTCTTGTCGGAGTAGACGGTGATCGCGCCACCTTGGGCCAAGTACAAAGCAGAGGCCTCCTTAGACGCAGTAGGCACCGTTTGCCCTGGCAGCGCTGCGCCAAGGACATACTTCCCGCCCGGCCACCCGTTGATTCGATAATGTCCGTGGTCGTCTGATATTCCGGTGGACTTGTACATCAGACCGTCCAGCGGAGGGGGCTTGTCTTCTGGGTCGTCCGTTGCCACTTCAAGACGTACACCAACGCCGATTGCCGGCGTCCCGTCTTCATAGGTCACCGTGCCCGAGATCGATGCTCCGCGCTCCAGCGTAATGTCAGCATGGACGGTCTTGCCTGTCTCGACCTGAACTGCTGGAAGCAGCGCGGTAACCTTCTTAATTGTCTCCGGAGTCATATCCTTGAGGTCGTCCTCGTCAAACTGCCAGACTGGCGACAGGTAGCCATCCAATTCGGCGAGAACAAAGTAGCTTCCAGGAGGAATATTTGCCAGTGTGTATTCCCCGTCAAGGTTTGTCTTCGCGGCGTCGTGGCTGCGAAGAGTGGCGAAAAGGGCCGAGCTGGGGACTGAGGCTGCCGTGACCTTGCCGCCCGCGTCAGAAACTGGGATCGGAATGATAACAACAGAGGCAAACCGCGCCGGCGCCTGTGTGTCGTCGCACAAGACGTACCCTGTAATGATGCCGGTCTGCGGCTCCGCCAGGGCGGGAGCGTCTTGCTGATTCTGCGTATGGGCAGTCAAACCTGGAAGCAGGAGCGCGAGCAGCAGCGAAACTCGACCAAACCCTTCCACGCTTAGATTTTGTCATAATTTCAGCAAAACAGCGTGGACCAGCACTCGTACTCCATGCGAAGCCTGATTGTGGGTAAAGCGGCGGGGCGTTTCGGGGACAGAATGGAGTAACCCCTACCTATACCCGGATTTCCATAGGGAAACGATTCCTGTTGCCAGGTTCGGCCCTGAGGCATAGACTTCGAGTTGTCCTGAGTGCCCCCGCCAGCTCTGACGATCGCTAAATCCCACAACAGATTGTAGGAGAAGCAGACGATGTCGCGCTCAGTTAGAGGCCTCGGCCTCATTTTTTGTCTTGCCACGGTTTCCGTTGTCCCCTCGTTCACCCCACAATCGGCAGCCGCCTCAGCCCCGGTGGCCTATGTCTACGTGCAAACCTCCACGGGCATCAACGTGTACGACGCGAGCGCCGCTGGTGAGCTTACCCTGGTCAAGGGCTCACCCTTTGCATTGAGCGGCCTGATGGCAGGGGACAACGGCAAGTTCATGATCGGTGTGGGTACCGACGACATTCATACCTACACCATCGAGTCCAACGGCGCGGTGGGCAAGCAGGCGTCGGAGATCGATACCCAAAAGTACAGCGGGTCCGCGTGCGGCGACACCGACCACCAGGGAGCTACGCTGGACCATACCGGGAAATACCTGTATGTGCCGCTGTGGGGCGTTACGAATGGCAGCGCGTATCCCGACTGTGCCGCCTTGCAGACGTACAAGCTGGCATCGAACGGCGAGCTTACGTTTCTGGGCGACACGCAGAGCACGATCGGCCAGCATGAGGGCGCTTTCGCCATTGACGTGGCAACCATCAGCAGCAACGACAAATTCGCCTACGGCGTGCAGGGACAGGTCGGCGCCACTGTGTACCTGGCTTACAAGGCAGACTCGGCGGGCGCCCAGATCCTGAACCCAACGTTTAACGTGACCGGCCCAACGTTTAACCCAGCGATTGTAGACGGCAACTATGCGCCACTCAATATCGCTGCCGACCCTTCAAGCCACCTGGCGGTGTTGGTGAATGAGCCGTTTACCAACGGGCCGCCACCGCAGCTTGCCAGCTTCACCATCAACGACAGCACCGGCTCCATCACCTCGACCAACAAATGGACCGACATGCCCACGCCGGCAGTGAATCCCGCCTTGCTGAGTATGTCTCCGTCGGGCAAGCTGTTGGCGGTGGGGGGCGTTCCCGGATTGCAGATCTTCCACTTCAACGGAGCTGCTCCCATCACGTCGTACAGCGCCGTGCTGCTGCCGAGCGTCATTATCGATGCGATGTATTGGGACAACAGCAACCATCTGTACGCGCTCAGTTATCAATCGCAGGAGCTGTATGTGTTCACGGTGACCTCGTCCACCATCAGCCAGGCCTCCGGTTCGCCCTACAAGGTCAAGCTTGCCTCAGACCAATACAGCTTGATCGCGGTTCCCAAGTAGGCGGCTCATAGATGGGAACCTCTTTGGTCTCGCGGTGGAGCGCGAGATTGAAGCGGTCGGCCAACATCCCCTGCAGCATGGTGCGGAGCATCGCGGGTTGCAAGGTGGGGTCTTTCCACTTGGGCAGGTCGGCCTCAGAGACCTTGGCGTCGATGTCGTAACAGATTGAGTCGAAAGCGGCCGGCAAGCCCGTGATCTGGTTGGGGCGAAAGGTGAGGCCCCCCTCTGACGGGATGTATGCTCTCTGGATGACCGCCATCAACGGCAGGCCTTTCAGGCAATAGCCATCGGGCGTTGGGCCGTTCTGCACAGGGTTCTGCGGAGCCGGCTCTGATTTGTCTTCACGGACCGAGACAACGTCGAAAGTGAGGGCCTTGCCTTCGGTGGCCACAGGCGGCGCTGGCGCAGACGAAGTGACGGCTTGCGCGAGGACGGCTACCGGACCTGCGAATAGAATTCCGGCAGCCATGGCCAACGAAATGCCACGACCGAAGCGCATTCTCCAACCCAAGCGCTTCATTGTCATGTGAGTGACTTCACTCCCTCTTCCCCAATCGAGCTGGCGGAACTGTAATTGGCATCGCCGTAGTAGATCGCGCTGAGGGAGTGCGTCGCAATGTAGGGTAGCTTTCCTTTGACCGTGACGGTGCCGTTGTTGAGCTCGCCCATATTCAGAACAGCGCTTCCGTCGAAAAAGCGCACGTTTCCGGTCGGTACTCGGTCCGGTGCCGACCGCAAGTACCGTTGCGGTAAGGTTAACCATCGATCCGGGGGCGGGGTTGGCAGGCAAGTACGAGAGGGCGACTGTCGGCGTTAGCTTCGCAATCATTCCGGAATACCTCGGGGATTGCTGGACAACAGTTTGCGAATCGCTGCCAGTCTTTAGGCGCACTTCTCCGACCAACGGAGTGCTCATTCAGATCCTGCATTTGAGTTGAAACGACTCGGTTTCGCTCGCCGCTCGGAATCTCGGTCTCCGATGATGACGCTGACGTGTTCGGAGTTGACGCGCCTGGCGTCGATGGCTGGGCCTGCGGTCCGCTCATTTGCGCTGATGCGGGCGTGGCGGCGTCCTGGAGACTGCTCGCGGCCGAATCAGGCGCCGGGGCTGATTCGAGGCGCTGCATGACAGATTCGATCGGAGACATCCGTCCATTCGAACCCGAGAGTGGCCGGTATGCAATCGGCCGACTTAGCAAAAATGCAAAGGCAGCGAGCACGATCAGCGATATCGTGCCGCCGACCAGAATCGAACCGCGCCCCAGGGGCTCCTCGTCCAGGATTTTGAAGGAAGGAATGCCCGCGGCATTGAGCGAAAGCGACGCTGCTTCTGTAACGGCGTAGGAATTCCGGTACGCGGACGGGAGTCCAGCCAAAACATCGGCCACCAGGTCCCACCATAGACGCGCTCTCTTGAAGAAACCTGTCTCGTCGCGGAGGCGGTCCCGGATGAGTTGCAGGGCCTCGCCCTCGTATTTCTTGCGGAAACTCGAAGGATATAGGCGAAGCAGGCGAGTGTATATCTTTTCAGACATAATCCCCCCTCAAGATTTTGCGGGCTCGAGCAACACGCAAAACGTCGGCCATCTTCTCGGCCTCAGATCGCGCCAGTTTGCGTCCGGCAGCGGTCAACCTGTAGTAGCGGCGACGTTCCTGTCGGTCTTCGGTTTCCTCGGAGCGATAAACCTCCTCGATCAGCTTTCCCTCAAGGAGCGCCTGGATCGAAGCGTACAAAGTTCCAGGCCCAAGGCGCAGGCGTCCACCGGTCTGCTCTTCAACCTGCCGCATGATGGCGTATCCGTGAAGGTCGCCATCGGCGAGAGAAAGCATAATTTGGAACGCGGCCGCCGGTAACGGATCAAGTTTTCGTTTTGGCATAATTGCTCGATGATCAGTATATCGATAAACGACTGTAGTTCGTTCCCATTTGATTTGTCAAGACCTTTTTGAAGCTTTCTTCATTGTGCGACGAAGCCCGCGCTGATTGCCTACGGTTCCGTCTAACCGCTCAGGTCGATACCAGAAACCGACTCCAGAGGCATTAGGACATCGTATTAATTCGATCCTGGCCGGGCGCGCGATTGAGCTGTATAACTTTGGTCACTTGCGGCGGGACTTCACTTTCGTCGAGGATATCGTGGAGGGAATTGTTTGTGTTTTGGCTCTTCCGCCTCGTGGCGGCTCGGCGCAGGGGCGGGGGGCACAGGCTCCTATGCGTCTGTGCAACATAGGAAATCAGCAGCCAGTCGAGCTTTTCCACGTGGCTCACACCATCGAGCGATGCCTACGAAACCCATGCCTGCGTGGATAAGCTGAGAGAGGTTATCTCAATGAGTACCTCCCATTAGGTTTGGCGGAACCGCCTCTGTTCCTTCTGCCCCCGCCACTGGGCTTACAGCGTGCATATCAAGAGGTGGATTAGAGCATTTTTACTATTACTGTGAGCTGGAGAGGTTGGCCCTGTTCCCTCACTTACGCCAATAGCAAAAATGCTCTGGTCGGCCGCAACAGGCAGGCGAGACGACCAGGAGCGCGGGAATGACAGTTAGTTCAGCTCCATTCGAGCAGACGAGCAGTGGGCCGCCGGGCGCAAGGTTCTCTCGAGCCAACGCGTTCCGTGTGCTCGCGGTTGCCGCCGATGCGGAGCTCAAACAGATCTACAGGCAGCAGCAACGCCTCCTGGTTGCATTAGAGCTCGATGAGCCGGCCGAAGCGAAAAGGTACGGCCTCTTGCCGCCAGGCCATCTTTCCAAAGAAGAGATTCTGCAGGCAGTCCATCTGCTGGAACGGCCCGACGACCGTTTAGTCGAAGAGTTGTTCTGGGTCCACGAAATGGACGGCAGCGGTGATCCGCTCGATCAGCAATTGGACACGGTGATCGGCGCCCTACGTGGGACCGCAGCAAGCAATACGACCCGCGGCGCAGTGGCCAGACACAACCTGGCTGTGCTGCAGAGCATCCTGGGGCAGGAGTCAGCCGGGAACCGCAGATTTGAACATTGGGAGGAGGCCCTAAAAACATGGGAAAAAGTAATTGACGATGATCTCTTCTGGACCTTCATGGAAGGGCGGGCCCATCAATGCGAATGTCAGATCTCCGATGCCGGAATGATGCGAGTTACCGTGTGCCAACACCTGGCTTCGAGTTTGGCAGAGGAATTGGCCCACGCCGTCAAATCGAGAGAGGTTACGGCGGTCAATGCGCTGGCGAAGATCGCCGTGCAGCATAGGTCCTGGCTCGAATTAGATGCGGCCCTCGATTCCGTGGGGGAACAAGCGATCAAGGATGGGTACGCTTCCCTTGGGGCAAGCCTGGATCGTCTCTCCGGGCTCACGCAACAAGACAACAAAGTCAAGATCCAGAACTCATTGGTGGCGGGGGAAAAGGAGCTTCGCGGCGTGGCCGCCGAGTACGGAGCAGTCGTTCGCAGCCTGGGCGAGCTGGGTGACGCAGATGGTTGGGATGATGCGGTCGCATCGTCCTATCAAAAACTCTCGGCCGTGCACTTGAATCTGCTGGACGATCTGCACCCGGTCATCCGGCTCATCGTACAAGCTCGAGAGATTGCTCGCGATCCGCAACTGCTGCAATCGCTGGAGCTTGACTGGCAGCATGTTCAGCGGGCGATTCTCTGCCAGGAAGCTGACGCGCTGATGCAAAGTGGCTACTTCGGAAGGGCTGAACAAACGCTCGCGGCTGCTCTTGCATTCTCCACGGAAGAACAAAAGACTGCAATCAAGGCAACTCAAGATCGGTGCCGGTGGGCGCGCGTCCTGCAGGGGGTCGATACAAGAAAGAACAATCCGATGCTATCTACGCTCAACGTCGTTGGTGGGATGTTTTGCGGCAACCGCGACTATGATTCGCGGACGCGATCGTATGTAACCAATCATTGGCTTACCTTTCTCTTTTGTCCCATATTTCCCCTGGGGGCCTATAGGGTTTCAGATGTTGACTTCCGGTCCTATTGCATCCACGGAAAGGTCCCACTTGCGAATTTTCTCAGGAGAGCCCGCTGGGCGATCCCGGCATCCGTCATCGTACTCGCTGTCCTCCTCGTGGCAATCATCAGCAGAGGGACCTCTACGAAGGCCGGAGGACCCACGGGCGGCACCGCCTCCAGGAAAACCACAGGTGTCACGAAGACACGTCCTGTGGCATCTGCCTATGTTCAGCCTTCCGAAAGAAGCGATATCGAGGAAGAACGGAAAGCCCTCAGCGTCCTCGGCCAATCACTCGAGGATAGGAAAATAACATTGGACGCCGAAGGCGCAAACCTGGACAAGCAGAAGGGCTACCTTGCGGGCGTCGCGTCCTCCTACATACGAGAAAGGGTCCCTGAAGGCGGTCAGTTGGTATATGAGGCGCTGTTGGCCGACTACAACACCAAAGTTAATAAGTATAAGAGGCAGCTCGCGGCATGGAAGGCGGATTCCGCGGCTTACGCCGAGCGTGTCAGATCATCGAATGCACGGGTGCGAGGAAAAAATGACCAAGAGTAAGAAACCTGCCGGGAAGGCACAGCCAAAGGATCGTGCTCCGGATTCTGCCACCGCCCTCGGTGACGGATCGATGAAGCTGCTGGCTCTAGAGTGCTGGCGGATCAAGAAGCTCATCCCGGAGTTTGCAGCCAATCGAAAGCATCTCGTCCTGCAAACCAGTGTCGACAAAATGATCGAAACGCTGGCGGCGTTGGGGGTTGCGATCGATGATCCCGAGGGCTCTGAATTCAAGGATGGGATGACTCTCAACGTAGCAGTATTCGATAACTCTGACCAATTGGAAATAGGTCAACGCATCGTGAGCGAGACCCTTTCGCCCAACATATTTATCAGGGATAAGTTAGCCGATACGGCGCGCGTGATCGTGTCGGTGGGAAGAAAGGATGGCTTGCATGGGACGTAAAACGATTGATTTCGGCATTGATTTGGGCACCACCAACAGCGTAATTGCCTGCATGGATCGAGGCGAGCTGGTGCTCATCAGAAATCAGGTTACAGGGAGCGAGGTGACACCGTCTGCGGTCAAGATGGACGCGCGTGGATCGGTGACTGTTGGTCAGAACGCGTACAACGAGCTGGAGTTTGATTCGGACAATGTTGTCGGCGAGTTCAAGCGCTGGATGGGAGATCCGGAACTGAACGGCTTCCCATTCAAGAAGGCCGGCAAACGGATGAGTGCCGCGGAACTCAGCGCGGAGGTGCTGAAGAATCTGAAAGGTAACGCAGCCGCCCGCTTTGGCGGCGAACAAGTCAGCGCAGCGGTGATCACGGTTCCAGCGCACTTCCTTATCCCCGCGTGTGAAGATACTAAGGTTGCGGCCGGGCTCGCCGGTATCGAAGTGTGTCCTTTTATACAAGAGCCGGTCGCCGCGGCGATGGCGTATGGGTACAAGGCGGAGGGCCTGTCGGGAAACCTCCTCGTCGTTGACCTGGGGGGCGGCACCTTTGACACCAGCCTTTTGTCTGCTCGCGATGGAAGGCTCATCGTGATTGGGCATGATGGTGACGACAAACTCGGTGGCAAGGACTTCGATTGGGCGCTGGTTGAAGTTATTGTCCGGCGCCTGCAGCAGGAATATGGGGACATTCCGCTTTGCAGAAGTAATCAGGCTGCCAGGCGGGCGATGGCGAAGCTGAAATACCTTGCGGAGGACGCCAAGAAGACGCTATCTGCCCTGCAGAAAGTACCTATCGAGATCGCGCGTTTAGACTCTCCGTTTGAAGAGATTGACACCGTCCTCGAACTGACCAGGGCGGACCTTGAGCGGGCCACCGAGCATCTCACTGCCAGGTGCGTATCGATTTCCAAACGATTGCTAAAACAGTCTGGTCTGTCGAGCGAGAGCCTGGTGAACGTGCTGGTTGTGGGCGGCCAAACGCAAACCCCCTATTTTCGCGAGGCCATCCTTTCCGAGTTTGGTAAAGCGGAGTGCAGACTTGATCCTTTGACCGTAGTCGCCGCTGGGGCCGCTCTCTACGCATCCACACAACGAATGCCCTCCACGCGAGCCGCGGCTCGCGATTCGGCCGTATCCCTGAACATTGCCTACCAGGCGGTATCTTCCGACCTGGATGCCGACATAGGTATAGCGATTGAGCCGCTTCCCCCTGGAGCAACCGTTACCGTCCTGCGCGTCGATGGAGGGTGGAGCAGTGGCGCCATACCAGTTCCGGCTTCGGGGAAATTGCTTACCACCGTTGTGCTCCGGCCGAAACGGGTAAATTCCTTCGAGGTTCAATTGAACGATGCACGAGGGTCGCGGATAAGCGTCGACGAAAGCTCGTTTAGCATCACCCAGGGGTTAGCCGTTGCTCAAGCGACTACATCGCGAGGGGTGGCGATTGCGATGGCGGACAATGTGGCGGAAGTCATGATCCGCAAAGGTTCCCCTCTCCCGGCCAAAGGTAGCCAGAAATTCAGCACCGTGCACGATGTCATCGCAGGTGATCCAAAGAGCGTCCTGCGAACCTACCTTCTCGAAGGCGAGGACACCAGGTCAGATCGGAACATTGAGATAGGCACCATTGAGCTCCGTGGGAGTGATTTGCGTAGGACGCTCCCCGCGGGAGAGGAAGTTGAGATTCGATATCGGCTGGACGACTCCAAGACTTTTTCTGCCGAAGCATTTTTCTCCGCGGTGAATGAAACATGCGTGATGGTGAGGAGATATAAGCGTCCTGCGGTTCTGCCCGGTGACATCGACCTGGAACTGAGAAGAGAAACCGACCGCCTCGCGGTGATTAGAAGGGCGTCTCCGGAGAGGGTGGACTCGCTGATTAACGAGCAGATTCTGCTCATCGAAAGAGAGAGGGAGGCTGCCGCCGAAGACCCCGATGCACAACAGAAAGCCGCCCAGCAGCTCATTGAGCTGAAGCAGGCTGTCGACGCCATGGAAAGGTCATCGGAGTGGGAACTTCTCGCCGTGGAATTGGATAACCTTCGCGGACGGGCGCAGCAGCTATCGCAAGCGAGCGGCACCAGGGACCAGGTGCGCGAGGTCGAAGAATTGATTCGCTCCGCCGAAGGCGCGATTTCCCGCAGAGACCTCGCCGGGTTGAGAAGTGCTACGGAAAAACTCAGAGATGCCTATTGGGCGATCAACCTGGCACGAGATGAGTTCTGGAAAGAACTGCTTGCGTGGCTGTGGAAGCAAACAGCTTTTGTCGATTCCGTTAAAGCGGAGCGTCTCAAGGAGGAGGGGGCCCAGGCACTGAAGAGGGCGACACTGGATCACTGCGCACCATCGTCTGGAATCTGTATGAGCTTCTCCCCATATGGCAACAGGGCAAACTGGACAAGCGGTTCGACGACGCAGGCCTCGCAAATACACGCTGATGCGGCGCATGAAGACCGATCGGCTGCGCTCGGGTTTGCGGGACCTGTCCCCGAAACTCCCAATTTGTTCACAGCTTCCTTCCCGCGAACTCCTCCGGAGCGGCGCGGGGGGAAGAGTGCACATTAAGCGCACTATGCGCATTAAGCCCACCTCGGTAGTTCTTGATTGCATGGTGCCGGCCTGGGCCGCGAAGGGTCCCAAAACAGGCACAGCGCGGCGCAGCGCAAAAAAGAGACAATCGAGCCCACACTGTTTAGTTCGGCTTAATTTGCCCAGGGAACTTTGTCCCCGCTTGAGGTACTTGGCGGTCGCGAATCGAGCCGGGATTACGCTAAATCAATCGGCCGCGTGAAAAAGCCGAGACGCTCGTCTCCGGGCGGTTCCGCGTGCCGGGAAATGCTAGAGCAGGCGCTTGAAGAATTGCGCGGGCGGCGTGTGTTCGAGCCGTCGGATCGGCTCGCGCTTGGGATGAACGCGAAATCGCCGGTGCGTTAAGGTCGCCGGCGCTGGGCACGCAGCGCACTCCAGGAGCTTTTAAAGGCCTCCGTTTATGCTCATCGCAACATATTGAAAATAAATTAGTTATGCGCGAGGCCGATTTTGGTCTTCACATTGCACCGCTACCTATGGTGTAATCTTCGCAGAAGGGCCCACATCTTGTAGATGATAAGCACATATGACTCTCTCCCTGCTCTCCAGGTTTTACCGGCCTCCGCTCCCCTCGCGGGGGATCTATTACAAAGATCGCCGTTTTTCTGAACCAGCGCGATTCCCCTCGGCCCCAATCCCGCCATTGCAAGGTATCTATGCAATTCTCGTGCCTGACACAGGGTTGACACCGCGGCCATTTCGCTTGCTCTATTTAGGTGAATCCGCGAACCTGAGCGAGCGAATTACGAAGCAGCATGAGAAGTTCGAAGATTGGAAACGCGAAGCGCTGGGCAGCCATTTGTATTTTGCATACCACGAGACGATTGGCATGACAGATCAGCAGCGGCGGGATGCGAAATGCGAGCTTGTCAATCATTACAATCCGCCATGTAACTCGCGGATGAGCGCATTCTGGTCGGAAGTCGGCAAACGATACAGACAGTAACTACCCCTCATCCAATGGATCTTGGGCAGTTCGAGGCCATGTTCGACGAGTCCTTCGATAAGGGTGATGAGGCGGTCCAACAGGTCGTCGTGCGCCTCTACCCCGAAGCCGACATCTGCGCGAGGAGCTGTTCGCAACCTGATCGCCGGAACCTGACCGTGGCATTCTTGATGTACGGCGCGATGGACAGTTTCGGGGACTGGTAACGGCGACAGCATACCTATTGGGGTGGCTGTCATTATATGGGAGGTAGGTATCAGTGTGTCGGAGATAGATGTGAATCTGTTCCAGAAATGCACTTCTTGTGGGAGAGGAAGTCACGTAGGATTGCCTGGTGAGCAAGCGATTTCGAGTTTGTAGCCAGGACCAGCCTTTTTTGCTTCCTCCATCGCTGCAGGACTGGCTGCCTGAGAATCACCTGGCACGGTTCGTAGCCGAAGTGATAAACGAGTTAGACCTGTCCTCGATTTACGCCAGCTATGAACGAAAGGATGGACGAGGGTTGGCAGCGTACCATCCCGCGCTGATGGTGCGGTTGTTGCTTTACGGTTATTGCATTGGGGTCACGAGCTCCCGCAAGATCGAACAGGCGACCTACGATAACGTAGCTTTTCGCTATCTGTCTGCCGATCAGCATCCTGACCACGATACGTTGGCCTCTTTCCGTCAAGAACATCTTCAAGCGCTATCGGAACTGTTCGTGCAAGCCTTGCGGCTGTGTCAAAAGGCAGGCTTGGTGAAGCTGGGCAATGTCGCCATCGATGGAACCAAGATGAAGGCGAACGCCAACGCCTGGCGTTCTATGAACTATCAAAAGCTCAGCGAGCGGGAACAACACTGGCGTGCCGAGGTTGCGCGGTTGCTGAGCCACGCACAGCAAATGGATCGTGAAGAAGATCAGCGCCCTGAACCGGGCGACCGATTGCCTGACGAGTTAGCGAATGCCCAAAGGCGGCTCGAGCGGCTGCAACAAGCGAAGGCAGAGCTGGAACAAGAAGCACAAGCCCAATTGAAGGCGATCTCCGCGAATCGCCCTCGGCGCAAGCCCGGGCCTCGTAAAAAGTCGGAGCAGACCAGCCAGCAGCCAGATGATCGCAAACAGCGGGAGACGGACAAGAAGCGGCGTCTACGAGCGAGAAAGAACGCCGCTGCTCCCGGCCGTCGATATAACTTCGTTGACCCGGATTCGCGTCTAATGAAAGGTAGTGGGCAAGCAGGCCTTATGCAAGCCTACAACGCGCAGATCGCGGTGGACTCGCACGCTCAGATCATCGTGGCCGCCGAGTTGACCCAGCAGGCATTCGATTGCCAGCAACTGCCACCCATGGTGAAAAGCATACAAAACACGGTTCACGGTTCACCAACAACGATCACCGCAGATGCGGGTTATTGGGACACATGCAGCTTACTCGATCCGTCATTGAACGGCATTGAAATGCTGGTACCTCCTGACTCCAAGCCGCAAGTACCCGGCGGCTCTCTGTCGCCCACGGCACCTCGCCATGAAGAAGCGTTCCGCATGAGGCAAGTCCTGGCCACCGAACAGGCAAAAGCTCGCTACGCACTTCGACAATCCACCGTTGAACCTGTATTCGGTCAGATCAAAGAAGTGCGTGGCATCCGCAGATTCCACTTACGAGGCTTGCTGAAAGTGACCTCGGAGTGGAAGCTGATATGCGCCACGCATAATCTCCTAAAACTATTTCGCCACCGCAGGACCCTTGCTTATGCCTAACGCAGCTCACAGGGTCGATTCCGCCCCAAGTTCGCTTGCTGCACACGTTCGCTTCCAAAAGTGTTCCATTTAATCTAAGCGTTGAACACAACCTCTGCCTCAAAAATGAAGCATTCTCTCCGACACACTCGTATCGTGTCGCCGTATCTTCTCCCAGCTCCCCAGTTCCAGAGCGGATGGAGGATACCGCTGAAACCTCCTATCGAATTGTCAAACATCAACGTGCACCTTAGCCCTGAGGCTGATCACCGCGAAGCGGCCCGCTGAAGATGATGCGAAATAAGCGAACTATGCGAACTAAGTTACTTTTGGCTACCACAACGTTTCATGGAAGCTGGTCCGGTTAATTCCTTCCTGATTATCACGTCGAGCAAATGGCCCACCAAGCGAGGTACCCAGATCGGACAGGATTCCCGCTCAATGGCTTGAAAGTTTGCGATGAGTGGAATTATTAAGGGGAAGGGGCTGATAAGTCCTTTGTTTCACGAAGGCGCTCAAAATTTGCGGACCACACACCCTTGTGCAGTGCTTAAATTGGCTTCTGATTTTGATCCGCAGGCGCGCGGGAAGCGGGCACTTGGTGATGGGAGTGTCTTCGGTACCGGACGGCGGGAGCGGTTCCTGGCTGGCGGGTAGATCCGCAGCGAGGACATCCGGCGGCTGTGGCACGATGAGGTGAAGGGCGAGGAGTGCGTAGGCAGGGTTCTGCCGATTCGGTATCATGCGGCGGGTTCTCCGGACAGCCGGATGTCGTTAGAGGTTGTTACTTGTATAGATACAATTCGGGGTGGTTTGGTTTAGGAGAATTGACTTTTATTTAGTTGCATAAGACGGTCACTGAGGCACGGGAAACGTTAATCCACTGCGGCCCTGGGGTTCGGCACTTTGTAAAGGTGCGGAGGAGGATCGTCTCCGGCGCAGAGGTGCTTAGAGGCAGGTCCATGTGTTTGACATTATTCAGGACAAGTTTGTCAGGTAGACCGCGAACCTGCTTTACAGGTTCATCCAGCAGGTTGGTATACTCGCGGACCGATTGGGCCAGTTAATGTTAGCGCCTCGGGACGGGCTTATTCCAGTGCCACTTCCGCCACCGAATACCGAATTTTGAAACGCGTGGTCACCTTCGGCCGGCGTTGAAGAATGGCAGCGTACTTCCCTCTTTGACCCTAGATACTATCGCTCGTTTGCCTTTTCGGCCGGCGGACAATCTCGACTGAACACTTGGCATGGAGAGCTACCGTCTGTGACACAGAGCCTAGTAGCAAACGTTCGATCACCCCGTAGCCGTGTGACCCGACGATGATCAAATCAGCGCCGAACGCCTCGGCTTCGTCGAGGATGACTGTCTTGGGCGGCCCGGAGAGGACCTTCGCCGTCACCTTCAATCGGCGGTTCTCCTCGCATGCTTGAAGCCTGGCTACCGCTTTTTCGACAACCGCTCGCGCCCGTTCCTCTCCAGCACGCTGGATCACATCATAGAGGTGCATATCACCGGTCTGGGTATAAACACCGTCCTCGGAAAAAGTCATGGGCAAAGAAACCGGTTCGACCACGCAAAGAACGAGAACCTCGGTACCTGTTGGAAAATATCGCTGCGTGATTTCGTCGATTGCCGTGTAGCTATCTTCCGAACCATCTATGGCCGCCAGTATCCTCATCATCCCGGTCTCCCGTTCTTTAGCTCGCATTTTTATTATCTCGCGTTATCTTGGGCGCCGGGCGGGTGGCCCTCGATAAAGGCGACGACGCGGGAGGCGAGGCCTCTTAGGGCGGCCTTGGCCACGCAAATTCTATCCGATCCTCCAGCTCAGAACGGCGGGGATTACTTCGTCTGTTCCCGAAACTGTCCCAAGCAGAGGTGCGTGACCGGGTTCGACACTTCTCCGGCACAGCTGGCGTGCGTCGACTTACTGCACTGCTGTAAATGCCATGTAGCTATGAGGCAGTAGAGTCAGCTGGAAGTTTATCCGCTCTACCGCCGGCCGCAGCAGCCTTCCTCCGAATCCGCGTTGCGGGGTGCTGGGTTGCCCAGCCATCGTATCGCCCGAATCGAGATTTCGTATCTTGGCGATACCATCGGTGAGCGACACAGTGACCGCCACGGGATGGTCGAGATACGACTCAACCACAAAACTGTGGTTCTCATAGGCGAACAGGCTTACCTCGTTGGGACCATCCAGCCGAACCGGGAAGTCTCCCAGGATGAAGTTCTTGATGCTGGATACGACAATTGGAGGATAAGCGTAAAGATCGCTGAAGTTGTCCGGGACGGTGAGGACGAAGAGGGTCCCCTTGGAGTAGTGATCGGAGAGCAGAATGGGAAACCCGTTCCCTCGGGCAATCGCCCGGATCATGGGAACGGCATCATTGGTTACGTACTCCATGACCGGGATGAGAACGTCCTGATTCGGATTTTGACCCGTATTATAGGGGGCGCCATAAGGTCCGGCATACTGGTTCACCAATACCTGGCGCGCGCTGTAGCGGACATCGACAATGTCCTCGAGACCTTTGCCCTGCAGGGCCTGCACCAGACCTGAGGTAATGACCACATTTTTCCCCGCCCGGAGCTGCGCTTTTATCTTGGACATGATTTGCGGATCGAAGGCGGCCTGCCTGGTGAGCAGCACGACCTTGGCGTCCTGGGGAAACTCCGGATACATCTCTATGGGGATGCCCATCATGCCGATATAGTCCTGGAGAAAGTCCTCTCCGGAGGAGTTATAGGGTTTGTAGCTGGCAATCCCAATGGGCTTGCCCAATGCTCCGATGATGGGGTCGATGCCTCGCAGCGCGTATCCGGCTGCCCCGGCCATGGTGGGGTACTTATCGGGATGTTGCTTCTGGTAATCGTTCAACAACTGAGCGTAATCGAAACTGGTGTGCAGGGCGGCCCAGGATTCGCGCTGGCCGGGCGGCGCGGGGTTCAAAAGCTCAGTCCATTTGAAAAGCATCATCACCGGTGCCTTGGCCAGCATGGTGTCCCACAGCTGCTCGGGGTAGCGGTCGAGGTAGCGGATCGCGCCGGTGTCCACCCAGCCGCCGCCGTTCCGTCCGGGAGCGATGTTCTCGAAGTAGCGAAAAATCTCATAGCTCTCGTACTGCTGTAGGTGCTGCGGAGTCAGGGTGGGATCGCGGGTTTCATTGCCCGTCCAGATGCCGTCGAAGATGTTGGGTTCATTCTTGAGGTCGTAACCGTTGTCCTGGAAGGACTCATACCAGTTGGGAAACTTGATGATGACCTTCACCTTGGGATTCACTGCCTTGGCCGGGCCAACGATCAGGTCACGCGAAACCCCATCCATCAGGTCCAAACGGAATTGAGCCCAGGTCTTGTTGCCCTTGGCGGCGATGTCACCATCGGTCTTGGTGTTGGTGAAGTAGAAGTCATCGAGGATGATTTCGTCAAAGTGGCGCGCGGTTCTTTCGGCAATGGTTTTGACGAAGGCACGATCTTTGGGGTCGGTGTAGTCGAACGACTGAAAATTGTTGGCTTCGTTGACGGTGAGCCCCATGCCTCCGGCTACTTCGACCCCGTGGTCAAGGAAGAATTTCTTCACTTGGTCGAGCAGTTGGTCGTCGGCAAATTTCCCGCTTCGGTAGGTCTCGATGTAGACCTTGTCGAACTTGACCTGACTGGTGATGGCGTCCCATGTGTTCTGGAGATATTGCGGGTCCCTCATCTGCTCGGCAACATATTCCGGGATATACACGGCAACGACGAAGTTTCTGTATGCATGGGGAGCGGGTTGTGCGGGAAGAGAAAAGGACTGGAGTAGAAGGCAGAAGAACAGGAGTGACGACCTCCCTGGACTAGTCGCATGAACAGTAGCCCCTCCGGGAGCTGGGCAGCAGTCGACTTGGAAACACGACCTTGCTTCTGCTTAGCCTACCGCAATGCGTCGGACGCCGCTTGCCGGAAAGCCTGGACGAGGACGGACCGGCGAAACTGGCGCTAATGGACCGGCGCACTTGAGACCGACGCGGCGGTGGCGGCTGGTTGCCGCGGCCTCCATGAGCGCTTTAGCGATAAGCACTGGTCGACTCTGCAATGCTCGATGAAGGCGGTCTGGAGTATCGACCTGGCAACGGCCCTCTCCTTTCTACTCTTGAATATCACATCTTGACAATCATATGGACGCAGTGCTACGGTGACCGCCATGAGCGATAAGAACACCGATGTGATTCAGGGCACGTTGGACATGTTGATCCTGAAGACTCTAAGCCTGGAACCGCTGCATGGCTTCGGCATCGCCCGCCGTGTCGAGCAAATCTCGCGCGGCGTCTTCAAAGTTAACCCCGGCTCGCTGCTCACTGCGCTGCAGCGCCTGGAACGTGCCGGCTGGCTGGATTCCGAGTGGCGGCAAACTGAAAACTCGCGCCGCGCGAAGTTCTACGCGCTGACTCGCGCCGGGAAGAAGCAGCTTGAGATTGAAACCGCCGACTGGAGCCGCCGTGCTTCTGCGATTGCCCGGCTGCTCAGAGAAGAGGCTTAGCCCGTGTCCCTCTGGCGTCAACTCACCCATGGTCTCCGCGGATTGATGCGCCAAACGGAAAAGAATCAGGAAATCGGCGCGGAAGTCCAGCAGTATTTCGAGGAAGCGACCGCTGTCTGGGAGTCGCGTGGACTTTCGGCTGAAGATGCAAAGCGGGCGGCGCGGCTGGAACTGGGGAACATGACTGTCGCCCAGGAACAGATACGTTCGTATGGATGGGAGAATGTGGTAAGAACGTTTTTCTCGGATGTGCGCTTCGCGGCGCGGCAACTGCGCAATCATCCAGGATTTACTATCGTCGGGATCCTCACGCTGGCGCTCGGAATCGGCGCCAGCACGGCGATTTTCAGCGCCGTCAATCCAATCCTTCTTAAGCCGCTACCCTATCCACATCCTGACCGCATTCTGATGATCTGGAGCACTTTCCAGGGCGCCCGCTCGGATGTGGCCTTTGGCACATACCGGGAGCTCGCAGTGCGCGCCCACTGCTTCGACGCGATGGCTATTTTTGAGCCGTGGCAGCCAGCCATAACCGGAGGAACCCAGCCGGAGCGGCTTGAGGGGCAAACCGTAAGCGCTAACTTTTTCCGTGTTTTGGGTGTTTCTCCCGCCCTCGGCCGCGATTTCCTCGCCTCCGAAGACGCATTCAACGGCCCGAAGGTCGTCATTCTGAGCGATCAACTCTGGCGCCGTCTTTTCCATGGCGACCCTGCGGTTCTTGGCAGAACGGTCAGATTGAACGATAACAACTACACCGTCATCGGCGTAATGGCGCGCAATTTCGAGGATGTCCTGATCCCTTCCGCCGAGATATGGACGCCTAAACAATATGACCTAGCGACAAATTACCAGCGACTTCAACACCGGAGCATGGGGCAATCATCTGCGCATGCTGGGGCGTCTCAAGCCAGGGGTCAACCGCCTGCAGGGCGTCGAGGAACTGGCTCAGATCGCGCTCACTCCGTGGCCGCAGTTTCCCCGGCCGCGCTGGGCCTCCCTCAATCACGGCCTGATCGTCGATTCGCTACAGGACGATATTGCTCACACCGTTAAGCCGGCGCTGCTTGCGGTGCTCGGCGCCGTGATCATGGTGCTGGCAATTGCCTGGGTTAATGTGGTCAACCTTGTGCTCGAACGCGGTTCGCAGAGACGCGGAGAGTTTGCTGTCCGTGGTGCGCTCGGCGCATCGAAGCAGCGCATAGTCCGCCAGCTCGTCACCGAGAACCTGCTGCTGGCTTGGTTCGGCGGCATGGCAGGTATCGCTGTGGCCATAGCCGGTCTGCGCGCACTCGTCGCCCACAGCCCTACAGGGCTGCCACGGCGCGATGCCATGGTTGTCGATCCGCCAGCTTTCTTCTTCTCGCTCGTCATCACGGCTGTCGTCGGCATTGCTGCCGGCCTCATGCCCGCTATCCACATTACACGCGATGACCTGCAAAGCGGACTTCAGCAGAATTCCCGTTCCTCTGTCGGAAGCCATGCCCGGACGCGTCGCGCGCTTGTCGTCATCGAAATTGCATTTGCCCTAGTTCTGTTGGTCAGCGCCGGATTGCTCATGCGCAGCATGCGACGCCTGCTGGCGGTTGACCCCGGGTTCAATCCCTCGCACCTCCTCACTATGCAGGTACAGTCCTTCGGGCATCAGTTTGACGACCTCGCCTCTGCGCCGGGCGTGGGCAGCAGCCGGAGGCGCCGGTTCTTTGAGCAGGCGCTCGACGCGGTGCGGAGGGTTCCGGGTGTGCAGCAGGCGGCATTCACGAGTCTGTTGCCGCTCAGCGACGATCCATCGGTAGGCGACACCTACGGTGCGCAGTTCGAGGATGAAGATCCCCAGACCGGCCACAATGTATTTCGTTACGCGGTCAGCCCGGACTACTGCCAGACGATGGGCATTCACGTGCTCAGTGGCCGCTGCCTCGATGAGCGTGACACGGTTACTGCGCCACAATCTGCGCTGATCAGCGACTCGCTGGCCAAGAGCCATTTCGGCAGTCAGAACCCACTCGGCAAACGTCTCCACGTCGGTCCCAGGGACCGGCCTTGGTATACGGTTGCCGGCGTCGTGGGTGACGTAAAGCAGACATCATTGGCGATAGATCAGCCCGACGCTGTCTATCTATCCACCGAGCAGACCTGGTTCGCCGACGACGACGCTTTTTTTCGTGATCCGAACCCGCGACAATGCTGCGGCCCTTGCGCCTGCTGTCAAAAGTGCAATCTGGTCGGTGGACAGGAGCCAACCCATCGTGCGCGTCATAACCATGGATCGGATGATGGCCATTACCGAAGCCGAGCGGCGCTTTGTGCTGATCCTTTTCGAAGCCTTCGGCGTTGTGGCCCTTATGCTGGCAGCCGTCGGAATCTATGGCGTGCTCTCAGGCAAAGTCGCGGAGCGCACCTGCGAGATCGGCGTGCGCGCCGCGCTGGGCGCTTCTCGCGGCGACATCCTGGCACTCATCCTTCGCGATGGAATGCGGCTCACTGCGTTCGGCATCGCGATCGGGCTTTGTGGAGCCTTCGCTGCCGCTCAGGGGATTAGAACTCTCCTCTTCGGAACATCACCTCTGGACCCCATCGCCTGGATAGGGGTCGTCGTGATGCTTGTAAGTGTGTCGGCAATAGCATGCTGGGCACCTGCGTGGCGCGCATCGCGCGTCGACCCGTCTACCGCTTTACGCGCTGAGTAATGATTTGACCGGATCGCGAGAGCGAGAAGACCCAGCCATGTTCCCGGTACTGTTCCGGATCGAAGGTCAAATGTTGACAACAGTGGCTTCCCCGGATTTCCTGCGCGCCGCACTCACCGAGGGCAATGATGTGCGGCTTTCTTCACGGAAAGCCGCATGCAGTTCGATGGCACCGCCAAGCTCCACAGGAAATCCGGGTCCGGTCTACGCCAACTGCGAAACCGCTGTAGCCACATTTATAGTGGCGGCAGTCATCGTTCCTGGAATGACCAGGATTGTCGGCAACCCGGAAACAACGACCGAGTCAGGAGCAGAGCGTCGAAAGTTCCTGTTAGCCGGTGATACGGCCAGAACTCGACGGACTACGAGCCGGTTAGAGCGAGCGGACAGTCCTCGGGGAGACGGGAATCGTCGAATTTGAATTGGAGCAACCACGAGCAGTGTGCAATATTGAGCAGTCTGCATTCAGCAGGCCACGTAAACTTGATCTCAGCTTGAAGAAGCAATGGCGTGCAAGACCCTGCCAATGTCGTCCCTACCACGATTCCCTCCAAGGCGGAATCCAATTCCCAGGAGCACTCATGAAAACGATTCGAGCAGCATTCGCACTACCCATCCTGGCTATGGCTCTGGCAAGCATGCCTGCCATGGCCCAGGATCATCCCGACAACCACACTTACAAGCAGCATAACGAATGGAAGACCGGCGCAAAGATTCAGCAGGAAGACTGGAACAGAGGCGATAAGGTCGATTATCAGCAGAACCACCTTCGCCGTCCGCCAGCGGGAGATGAGTGGCGCCAGATCGATGGGAATTACGTGCATGGCGAAACAGGACGGAACGATCGTTTCTGTTCGCCAAGCTCCCCACGATCACTAAGCTGCCGCAACCTTCCGTTGAACAAGAAATCCCAGGTCGCTCCGCCAAGGTCGGCCTGGGATTTTATGTCTATCGTTCGCCGGAGTGAGCGAATCGAGAAGGTACCTGCCCGTTCCGGTTGGATTGTCGGCAATCCGTCGGTAACCTCTGCCTGGGGCCTGCCAGAGACCCGGGGAAGGCCGAAATCTGGGTTATGTCCGGAATGCCGGTGATTCGGGAGAAACTGGTGGCCGGAACGGCGGATCGCTCCGCTATGCCGAATTATGAGAACGAATACTCACATCGCCGCCACGACAGCTCGCGGACGTCACAGCTATCTGATGGGCGGTGGACTCGTCCAATGCGGCGGCGCAGCGGCATTCCGTCCAGACCGTGCCTGACGGCAAGAAGCTAATCCAAGTCTCTGCGAGTTTGCCGTCCGCAACCCGGTAGACCTGTGTGCCTGCCTGGGTTTGTGCCTCGCCGGTTTTTGCATCTGTCCACTTGAACGCAAAGCGAAACAAGCGCGGTCACCTGAGAATGAGTGATCATACACAACCACGCGAATACCTGGACGATCCTCATGGATCTTGGCGACCTCTGCAGTATAGGCATCTCGTGTCACCGTACGATCGCCTTTCGGGTCATGCCGGATGTAGGAATCCACGACGCAGCTTGACACCCAGGTCGAATTTGCCGTCGTTCCAAACCTGCTCCCATCGGTTGAAGAGGTCAATCATCCCTGACTCCTGTGACATTGAGGGGGGCCTTTCAGTTCTCGGTTCGATTGAAGCTGACCCGTCACCACTCCTGAGAGCAGCGTTGGAGCCCGTCCCCAAGAGCGCAATGAGGACCATGATATGAGCGCTTCGTCTCATCCTTTGATCATACGTGATTGCGTAGCCCGCAGTGTTGATGCGCATCCGAGACAGCCCGTGCGGCTGAGCGGTGCACGGATCACTACTGAGAAACGTTAGGACTCTATCGTGACTGCCCCGAGGCGAAATCGCCTAGCCAGAGGTTTCCTGGTGGGCAGTTTCGATAGAGCCGTTTCAAGTGGGTCGCTCGCGTTCGCGGCGGATGCGTTTTGCTATGGGAATTCAATCGTAATTCTGCTGCTTGACCGCGCCACTACAGCCTGGGAACGGTATCGTTGGAAGAAGCAGCAGGTCACGACGGCTCCATTATGCTCCAGGAATGAAGGTTCTAAGCATAAGAAAATGCCTGATTGTCAGCACGCGTAGCGTCCGCCGCGCGAGCGGCTTACTGAAACGCGCTTGCATTGATCGATCAGTGCAACCTTTGCCGGAATGATCTCGTTCGTAGCCCTGTAGGCTGGGTGGAAAGCGTCGACATGATATCGTGTCGACGCATTACACCGGGTGGATGCATTACAGATGACGCATTACAGATTCCTGAAATCGTTTCAGACCCCAAGGCACAAGGGCCGCTTACGCCCAGAAACGACCCCACTCAAGCCAAAACCAGGCTTGAATGGGCCACCCGCCACCCGCCTGCTTTAGTCACCCGCCCAGACGAACCAGAACAGTAGACTTAAACTTGTCTTGCATGAAGAAAATTGGCTTCCTCTCATTCGGCCATTGGACACCTTCACCGCAGTCCGAAACGCGGTCGGCGGCTGACGCGCTCCTGCAGTCCGTTGACCTCGCTGTAGAGGCCGAGCGCCTGGGAATGGACGGAGCCTACTTCCGTGTTCATCATTTCGCGCGGCAACTGGCATCACCGTTTCCACTGCTCGCGGCGGTTGGTGCTAAGACACGAAAGATTGAAATTGGCACCGCGGTAATCGACATGCGATATGAAAACCCTCACTACATGGCGGAGGATGCTGGCGCTGCGGATCTCATCGCTGGCGGGCGCCTGCAGTTGGGTATCAGTCGCGGTTCTCCCGAGCAGGTGATCGATGGGTGGCGCTATTTTGGCCATCGCCCGATCGAGGGCGAGAATGATGCGGACATGGGACGGCGGCACGCCGAAGAATTTCTCGAACTGCTGCGCGGAAAGGGCTTCGCGCGGCCTAATCCGCGTCCCATGTTTCCCAATCCGCCGGGGCTGCTGCGCCTTGAGCCGTACTCCGAAGGATTGCGTGACCGGATCTGGTGGGGGTCAGCTTCCAACGCGACAGCTGCCTGGGCCGCCAAGCTCGGAATGAACCTGCAAACCTCAACCCTCAAATTCGACGAGACCGGCGAGCCGCTCCACATCCAACAAGCCGCACAGATTCGCGCCTTTCGCGCAGCCTGGAAGAAGGCTGGCCACGCTCGCACTCCGCGCATTTCCGTCAGCCGCAGTATCTTCGCATTGATCGACGACCGAGATCGTGCCTATTTCGGACGAGGAGGTCAGGAAGAGGACAAGATCGGCTTCCTTGACGAAACCACGCGGGCGATCTTCGGCCGCGGCTACGCTGCTGAACCGGATGTCCTCATCGAGCAGCTTAGGAAAGACGAGGCGATCGCGGAGGCGGACACGCTATTGCTAACCGTCCCAAACCAACTAGGCGTTGCCTACAATGCGCATGTCATGGAGGCAATTCTGACTACTGTCGCCCCAGCTCTCAATTGGCGCTAAAGCAGTTTCGCAATTACTGTGGCCTCATAAAGGTCGCGAGGAGTGGTTTTCCTTGGCAGAAAACCACGAAAGGCGACATGGCTCCCCCGGATTTCCTGCGCGCGGCACTCACCGAGGGCAATGATGTGCGGCTTTCTTCACGGAAAACCGCATGCCGCTGGTTTCAGACCCACAACCGGATCCCCGCTGAGGAGATGGCCGCCAAGATCGAAGCCATACTGAAGCCAATCTTTCTCAGCGGCTCCCAATAGGCGCTTCCACAGGCTGCGGAAAAACTCTGCACCGGGCAGGAAAGACGTACCTCAGGGGCTGACTAAACCACGAATGGCCGCCTCATGGGCAGTTATTTGGGACAGCGTATGCGACTTTCTTCACGGAAAGTCGCAGGCACTTAACGAGGGGAGCGCAGTTAAACCGGCCATTCGTGGCAGCCCGACGTATTCTCAATCATTTACGGCACGACTAAAGTCGTGCCCTGATACAAAGTCCGCGTTTTTCCGCATCGTGTTCCAGCGCCAGCGACCGCAGGCACTTCTGTCTTCACGCGGTGTCGACGGTTTCATCGCGCATGCATAGACTCGATCTCCACCGCGATTTCTGGATCTAAATTTCTTATGACACGAATCAGCAATCTGCTTAGTGTCGTGATCTCCCGATCTGTGAATCCCTTGAGCGCTTCTTTGTTGCCCTCAGACAATACCTCATTTGCGAGAGGAAGCTTCTTCAACGCAAGCGGCGTCAGAGAGATCAGGCGGCTGCGTTTGTCGCCGGGATTATCGGCACGGCGGATCAACCCATCCCGTTCCATCCGCGACAGCAATTGCGCCATCGTTGGCTGCTCAATACGCACGAGGCGGGCCAACTCTTTTTGCGTCAGGGCTGCACCGTCTCTCAAGAGATAAAGAACAGGGATCTGACCCGTGGAAAGTCCCAGCGGCTGGAAGCGCTCCTCTGTCCATCGAAGTGAGAGCCGAGCCAACCGGTTGATGAGATGTCCAGGCCTGCGGAAGATATCATCGTCCACGATTTGCCTCCCAGTAGATAGTAGCCTATATTTATCTGCATAGGCCGCTATTTAGATGTGCGCTCAGAGGTTGGATTTATGCAACAACCACGTATCACCATCATCGGAGCGGGCCTGGGCGGTCTAGTTCTCGCGCGCATCCTTCAGATCCATGGCATCCCCTCCACCGTCTACGAACTTGATGTTGCCGCCGACGCCCGCAAGCAAGGCGGGTCTCTCGACATGCACGAGGAGTCGGGACAGTTCGCCCTTCGCACAGCCGGCATCTACGAAGAGTTTCGCCGTCTCACGCACCCACAAGGCGAGGCCGTGCGCGTCCTCGACAAAAGCGGTACGGTCTTTATCAACTATGCGCCAGAAGAAGGCGAGGGTGGGCGTCCCGAGATCGACCGGACAGTTCTGCGCGACTTGCTCATCGCCTCTCTCGATCCCGGAACGATCATCTGGGGTCACAAGGTCACCGTCCTCAAGTCCCTCGGGGACGGTCGGCATGAACTGACCTTCGCGACTGGTAACAGTACTACGGTCGATCTGCTGGTAGGAGCGGACGGCACATGGTCGAAGGTGCGTCGTCTGCTCTCGGACGCCAATCCGGAATACTGCGGGATCTCCTACCTTGAAATGCACCTTTCGGACGTTGAAGAACGCTACCCGGATTCAGCGGCGCTGGTCGGTCCGGGAGTCTTCTTCGCTCTCGCCGACAACAAGGCCCTGATGGCTCATGGCGGTAAAGACATCCATCTCGGCGCCTCACTCCGAGTCCCGCAGGACTGGACAGTGAAGAGTGGGGTGGACTGGTCAGATGCCCCTGCCGTCCGCGACATCCTGCTGAAAGAGTTTGCTGATTGGAGCGTCGAACTGAAGGATCTCATCCGCAACTGCGACGACACGATCATCCCGCGTTTGATCTACGCCTTGCCGATCGGGCATTCCTGGGCACACTTTAAGGGCGTGACATTGCTGGGCGACGCCGCGCATGTGATGTCACCGTACGCGGGCGAGGGAGCGAATCTCGCCATGCTCGACGCGACCGAACTGGCTTTGGCCATAGCCGAGCACGGCGATGACATCGAGACCGCACTGACGCGGTACGAGGCTGCCATGTTTCCCCGCGGTAAGGCGGCGGCCGAGAAATCCGCTCAGGGCCTCGAAATTTGTTTCGCCGCGGACGCTCCCAAGGGGTTGGTCCATTTCTTCGAAAGCATGGGAGTCCCCAGAGAGCACTGAACCGGCGAGGTCCGCGATACTCCCGAACGGCAAGGTGAGTCGTAATAGCACTTCTGCCAGAAGTGTTCCGCTTCGCCGATCAATCGGCGCGACACGCCCTGCTTTAACGACTTGATCGCGTCGGCTAGTGCCCTACGCAGCGGTTCTCCGGTCAGCACTGGACGTGCTCCAGCATCACCACGTATCCATAGACGCAGAGATCGAAACTGCCTCTGATGCGGTCTAAAGCGGTTTCGCAATTACTGTGGTCTCATAAAAGATCGCGAGGAGTGGTTTTCCTTGGCAGAAAACCACGAGAGGCGGCATGGCTTCGGTCTATACCAATTGCGAAACCGCTCTAGCGAGGGCAATGATGTGGGGCTTTCTGAGAAGAAACAAGTTCTCGATTAAGCCGCGGTTGGTGTTTGACACGGCAGGAGGCACCACGAAAAGGCGGGTGCCCCATCCCCCCGGATTTCCTGTAAGGCTTGGTGGGGTCAACGAACCTCATGCGGCTTTCCTTAAAGAAAGCCGCACACGCTGCCATGGCTGGGGCCGCGCAGTAGGAAATCCGGGTCCTTTGCGCTCTTGGCAAAGGGTGGGATATGCGACGGTCGGTATCGAGATTGGTGGTATCCCACCCTTCGCAAAAAGCGCGAAGGATGAGGCACCCGGGGATTTGGTGCGCTGCCGAGGACAAGAAATGCCCCGTTTCATATCCCGCGGGTCGGCTACGCCGGCGGACGACTTTACGGAAAGCCGCATGCAGTTCGATGGCACCACCAAGCTCCACAGGAAATCCGGGTTCGGTCTAACACCAATTGCGAAACGGCTTGAATCGATTCTCAACGCCGGCGTCACGCGATCCGCTGACCCCATCGGCTTCGCCAGGATGGCGCCGAAAGATGCGTTTCGATTAGGACCATTTTCGTCTGGTCCCCGAATTTCCGAGATTTGTGGTATCCGCGATCGAACCGCGTGAACGCTCTAGAGGCCGAAACAAAGAATATTCGGACCCGCCGCCACGACAACATACTGCTTGCCGTCCACCATAAACGTCATGGGCGAGGCTTTCATGAAGACGTTGGTGGGGAATCGCCAGAGCGTTTTGCCGTTCCGTTGATCCACTGCCGCGAAGCCTCCGTTTGGCTGACCGTAGAAAATCAGGCCTCCCGCAGTGGCCAGAACCCCCGACCAGGTCTTAGCGCGCGCGGCCCCCGGGCTGCGGAACCTCCCAAACAATCTCCCCCGTGTCGATATTGAGAGCACGTAGGAAGCGCTGGCCCTGCTGATCGGGATAGCCGCTGTTGCGGTCGCTGACGCATTGTTCCAGCGCCAGGAAATAGTAGAGGCGCGTCTCCGGAGAGAAGGCAGTGGAGTCCCAATTGGCTGCATCGTTGGGGCAGCCATGCGGATCTTTCACCACCGGCCGGCCATCGGGTCCGATGCTCGAAGCCCAGTCAACGCGGTGCAGGAAGGGCTTGGCCAGCAGCAACTCACCGTTGGTGCGGTCAAGCACATAGAAGAAGCCGTTGCGATCGGCGTGAAGCAGCAGTTTGGAGGGCTTGCCGCGATAGACGGTATCGACCAACACATCGGGCTCGGCGGCGTCTCGATCCTCCACATCGTGGGGCGTGAACTGGTAATACCATTTCAACGAACCGGTCTTAGGGTTGAGAGCGAGAACGCTGTCGGTATATAGATTGTCGCCGGGGCGGTCGCGGTCGTCGCCATCGGGCCACGGGATTGCCCGTGGGCCAGTAGAGCGTGTCAGACGACGGGTCATAAGAGCCGGTGAGCCAGGTGGAACCGCCGCCTGTGATTGGTTCTTTGCCCTGCCAGGTTTCTATGCCGGGCTCGCCTTTGCGAGGCACCGTCCAGTGCCGCCAAAGGAGAGCGCCGTCATCAGGTTTAAAGGCCGCGACGAAACCTCGAATGCCTTCGTCAGCACCGGAGACGCCGACGATGATCCTATCGTCGACGATGAGCGGGGCCATCGTGCCGCCATAGTGTTGACCTTCTCCGTCGGCTGCGATCGGCGTCTCCCAGAGCAATTTGCCAGTGGTTCGCTCAAGCGCCAACAGGTGGCCATTGTCGGTAACAAAGAAGACCTTATCGCGCAAAATGGCGACTCCGCGGTTAGTGCCAAGTTTCGCATCACCAACCATACCTGCGCTGGCAGGACGCGAATACTGCCAAATCGTACTGCCGGTGAGAGCGTCGAGCGCGAACACCTGGTTCGGGCCCGTAACATACAGCACTCCGTCGGCTTCGAGCGGCGTCGTTTCGAGGCCAAAGTACTGGATGGGGAAAATCCACTTTAACTTCAGTGAGGACACATTCGCGGTGTTGATCTCTTTGAGGGGACTGTAGCGATTGGCTGAGTCATTTCCGTTATAAGTCAGCCAGTCGCCGGGCTTCGGAGGCCCCCAGGTGATTTTTCGCGCGGGTTGAGAGGCGATGGGCGGCCTAACAATGATCCCCTCATTCAGACGACGCAGATACTTGGCCAGCGCCGCCCGGTCGGCGGCGGAAAGATCGGAGAAGGAAGGCATGCCGCCGGCGATATTGCCCTGCTCGAGGAAGGCGCTCAACTGCTCGGGCGATTGCCCCGCTACCCGTTGATTCATGGCCAGGCCGGGCGCTTTAGCCGAGCCGCGAGCATCCTCGCCGTGGCAGCCCGCACAGTTCCTATGAAACAATTCCGACGATTGCTGAGAGAGCAAGGGCTGAGGTAAGAGGAAAAGGACGAGAGCCAACAATCTCACAGACGATGAGAGGGCAGTTTGCACCATGAAACCTTACTCCGTTTGATTGCAAGATCGTTGACCTACAGTTCGACGGATGGCCCCCGCTTAACGCAGGTCCGCCGGGGTGACACCTTTGACATAACCATCAAAACCGAAAGGATGCGGATGGTACTCACCCACCAGCCCCACCTTTGCGTTTGGCTTGATTTGCCGCTCCAGCCCGAGCGCCCAGTAACAAGCATTCACCAGCAACCGGCGGTTCGCTTCGGTGAGCAAATCCTCTGATGTTCCAAGCGTTGTGGCGAAGACCCGCGCGGTCTTACCGGCGCTTCCAGTGTAGGTTTTTGTCCATGCGATCGGCATCATGGGATCGTTCACCGCGCCCGAGACCGGGGGATCTTTCGCATCCATGCCGGACAGTACCTCCCCGTATACCAATGTCGTGCTATCTCCGGGAAGCGGCAACCGGGCTTCATAAACGTCCGTCTTGCTCCACAACTCGCCGTCATGAATTCCCCTCAGGATAGGGTTCTTGATCTCTTGCGGATTGAGAACACCCATGGTGCTTTGTTTCCCGTGCTGTCCGTGGTGCCTGACCCAGGTTTCGCCCAGCACCATGCGCCCGAAACCGCCCTCGGGACTGTTCCAGCTGTACTTAGCATAGGTGGAACTGGATTTGAGTTGAAACGCGTGCGTCGCTGTCCGGATGCCCACAATCGGTTTGCCTGATTCCACATAGTCCACGATGTGCTTCATCTGATCGTCCGGCAGGTCGCGAAAACGAGTCAGGATGACCATCAGATCGGCAGAATCGAGCGCCTCCAATCCGGGGATGTTGTTTAGCTGATTGGGGTCGATCGTGCCATCCTTGGGATTGATGGCGAAAAGCACCGTGCAGTGGAAACCATGATAAGTCGATAGGATCTTAGCCAGTTGGGGCAACGACTCCTCGGAACGGTACTCTTCGTCACCGCTGATCAAAACGATGTTCTTTCCCTTGGCGTGCCCGTGGGGCTGAAAAACCAGGAACGGTTCAGCCGCATGGAGGAGCAGGCCGGACAGGAATGCAAACAGCGAGAACAACCAGACGATACGGCGCATAAGCGATTGCCCCTCGATTCCTGGAGTCCGAAACGCACAAGATTGGAACTCGCCACAGAGCTAGGCGACATCGCACAGCGAGACTGCTTGCGTGAGCCCCACAAGGGGATCGCGTGTGGGGATAAATTCCTGTCCGACATAACCCTTGTAGCCGACTTCCAACAATGCCTTCATCACTGCCGGGTAATTGATCTCCTGGCGATCGTCAAGCTCATTACGCCCCGGGTTACCAGCCGTATGTATATGGCCGATGATGTCGTGATACTGGCGTATACGCCGGATCACGTCACCATTCATCATCTCGACGTGATAAACGTCAAACAAAAGTTTTACCTGGGCGGAATCAACCCGCCTGATTATGTCCGCAACATAGTCGATATTGTCGCCCTGATAGCCCGGATGGCCCTTCATCGGGTGCGTATGGTCGCGCGTATTGAGCTGCTCAAGGCACAGGGTGACGTTTTTTCCTGCGGCATACTTTCCCAGTTCCGAGAGGGCCTTCACCGAGTTGGCCGCGCCTTCCGCAAGCGGGATTTCTCCACTCTTCGGATCTTCTGAATCACGCCACTTGTAGCCGGTAAAGGCAATCACGTTGGGGAATCCAAAGCCGGAGGCCTGGTCAATTGCATGTTTGGTCCGGGTGATTACCTCGTCGTGATACCTCGGGTTGTTCACACCTTTGTGGAACGGTGGATCAGGCATGCCGTTCGGGGCCAGCGCACTTTGCAAACCATGCTTCCGTACGGTCGTCCACAATTCCGGTGGAACGAGTTCCACGCTTTGGCACCCCAAATCTTTGGCTGTTGTACAAATCCGATCGATGTCCCAATTCCAGTCCAAATTGAGGCACCAATAGGTGAGTGACTGCCTGATGCGCCCGTACTTGACTACGCGTTGCACACTAGCCATGGCAGGACCCGCGGCCAGAGCCAAAGACCCGATAAGTCCCCCGAACAGAAGCGCTCTTTCTGCTCTCGGAATTCTCCCCATCCAAATTCACATGTTCCTCCTTGTCCAGCCCGCTTACTCTCCCGCTAGCGTTTTCGCGATATTGTCCTCTGTTCTTCAAAACTCAACCGGTTACCTGATTGCCGAATCTGTTTTATGGCAATGATATTTTCAGTGACGCTGCATAGTCAGTGGTGGGGCGATAGCGCTTCGGCAGCTCCACACGCAACCAAGCAACCCAGGACAAAACAAACTTGAAAACGGGAAGCTTATCGCAGTACACCCTGGGGGATACAGCGACCGTGACGGAGAAAACCGGCCGAGTGTGCTCTCTTCCACAATCTGGCCGGCTGAGCAGATTGGGCGAGAGCATACCTATAGACCTATCGCAGCAATTGGTTCTTTCGCCGTGTTATATCAGGGTTCAAACAAGATCTTGCCATGCGTGTGACGCCACTGCTGCAACGGTCCATCAGATCACGTCTTCCTCGCCCAGGGCGACATGCGTCAGGTCCCACAGGATGTGCAGCAGCGCGACATGCGATTCCTGAATGCGGTGAATGCTATAACTGGGCACCGTGAAACAGTACTCGGCAGCGTCTGCCAGGCGTCCGCCATCTTTGCCGGAAAACGCAATTGTCAACAAGCCCCTGGGCCGTGCCTCCTCCAGTGCATAGATCAGGTTGGGAGAATTGCCGCTGGTGGAAATGGCTATCACCATGTCCCCGGGTTGGCCCCACAATTCAATCTGGTCCACAAATATCCGGGCATAATCCTTGTCATTGGATATGGCAGTGAGCACCGGTACCTGGCTGACCAGATCGAACGCAGGCAGCGCGCGCCTCTTTTCGATGATGGGATGCACGAACTCGACGGCAATATGTTGGGCGTCGCATGCACTGCCGCCGTTGCCCAACACCCAGAGCTTGTGGCCGTCGCGAAAACGGTCCGCCATTTTCTGGGCCAACTCGCCGATTGCATCGGCATAGTGGTCGAAGAACTTCTGCTTGACCTCAACAGATTCGCGGCATTTGTGCATGACCTTTTCGCGCCAATCATTTGGCGCCGCCACGGCATGCGTTAGATTGGCAGTGGAGCTGCCCGCTGAACCGGTAGATTGCGTCATGCAACACCTCCAAGGGATCTTGCCGCCGCCCGCTCTTTCTTCTCAGCCTCTAGATGCCTGCCGTACGCGTAATAGGCGGCACAAGCGCCTTCCGACGACACCATGGTCGCTCCCAGCGGTCGCTGCGGAGTACAGAGGGTGCCAAAGGCCGGGCAGTCGTGCGGTTTCTTGATGCCTCTTAAAATCCGTCCGCTGATACAAATATCCGGTTCGTGGGTGTCGATCTCTTTCACGTCAAAAAGTTTTTCCGCATCATGCTCGCGGAACTCCCAGCGCAATTTGTATCCACTCTTCGGGATGGAGCCCACTCCGCGCCACTTTCGGTCGGCGATCTCAAAAACGCTCGACACCAGCTTCTGCGCCGGGCGGTTTCCTTCCCGGTCTAAAATGCGCGAGTATTCGTTTTCCACTTCCGCACGTCCCGTTTCCAGCTGGCGAATCGTCATCAGCGTTCCTTGCAGGATGTCCAGCGGCTCAAAGCCTGTGATGACGATAGGGACCTTGAAGCGCGCGCTCATCGGCTCGTATTCGCGATAACCCATGATGGCGCAGACGTGTCCCGGCCCTAAAAAGCCCTGGACGCGATTCTGTGGAGATTGCAGAATCGCCGCGATTGACGGAGGAACCAGAACATGTGAAACCAGAATCGAGACATTCTTTAAGCCTTCCTTCTGGGCGCGCCAAACCAGCATTGCATTGGCGGGTGCGGTGGTTTCAAACCCGATGGCAAAGAAGACCACCTTCTTATCGGGATTGGCGCGCGCGATCTTCAGACAATCGAGCGGAGAATAGACTACGCGAACGTCGCCGCCTCCGGCCTTGATCGTGAATAGATCACCATCCGATCCGGGCACGCGCAACATGTCGCCAAACGAGCAGAAGATCACCTCAGGACGGCGAGCAATCGCGTGTGCCTTGTCGATCATCTCCAGCGGCGTAACGCAGACCGGACAGCCCGGCCCATGCACCAGCTCCACGTCTTCCGGCAGCAGATAGTCGATTCCATGTTTGACGATGGAATGGGTCTGCCCACCGCAAACTTCCATAATCACCCAGGGCTTCGTCTGAATACGGTGGATCTCATCCACGATCTTCCGAGCAATTTTTCCATCGCGGTACTCGTCGAGATATTTCATCGTCGGTTCTCCTCGGATCCAACTTCCTCAATGGCCAGCGACTCCCATCTTTCCGCGCCTGGTGTGTAGGCTTGCCTCGGCTTCGCCGATCGGGCCGAGTGCAAAGCCAGCGGGCACCAGAACGTAGCCGCCAATCGGGGTCCCTGGAAGACATTCCAGCCACGCCTCCGGAACAATGCCGCCGAACTTAACCTTAGCCATGCGCAGACCGCGCTCGCCTCTTCGACCTTGCCGGGAATCGGCAAACAACGAGCACCGAAGAGATTGGCATGTTCGCGGTCACGACCTGCCCGGTGAAGCCTACCATCCTGGGCAGGCAGCCATCGCTTGCAAGGATACTCCAAAGCCGTTCCGCCGCAACTCTATCACTACAACTCATCTGCACGGCGATTCGGCGCAAACTCCCTACTTGCCGGCCAGCCGGGAAGAATTTCCTTCTCATTTGCAAAGGTGTTCCAGGCATGGAGAGCCGACCTTCTCAAATAGGATGAGGCACCCACAACCATAAATGAAACGGTGATTTCGTCAGTGCGCGCACACACGGGCCGCGCCCTGAGCAGATTGGGCGACAGCATACTTATAGACCCATCGCAGCAATTGGCTCTTTCGCCGTATTATCAGGGTTCAAGCACGATCTTGCCATGCGTGTGACGCTGCTCGAGCTCTCGATAGGCATCGCGAACGCCGGCCAGGGGATAGACCTTAGCGATCGGGATTTCAAGGCGGCCGGCGGCGAGCAGCCCAGCAAGTTGCGCGAGCACCTGCGCAGTCGCGCCTTCGTGGTTACCTTCCGTCTTGACACCATACTTGGCCGCGGCGGCGAAGTCGATGATGGTGTCGATCCGATTCGGAGCGACGCCCAACTTGAGCGCCAGCTCGACGTACCCGCCGCCGAAGGTGTCAATGAAGGCATCGACTTTCCCTGCGCATGCAGCGCGGATCCGATGCTCAACACCCGCACCATAGGTAATAGGAAGAACGCCGTGATCGGTGAGCCACTTGTGATTCGCGTCGCCGGCCAAGCCGATAACCTTGGCGCCTGCATTCCCTGGCCAACTGCACGGCGATCGAGCCTACTCCACCTGCAGCACCGGAGACGATGACGGTGTCACCCGGGTGCAGGGCGACGGCTCCGCACTGCGGCGTATGCCGTGGTTCCGGCCACGAAGAGAGCTCCGGCTTGCTCCCACGACACGTTTGCAGGACGCGGGACGAGGTTGCCGGACTCGACGAGCACGAGCTCGGCTTGGCTGGATCGGTCGTTGGTGAATCCAATGACCTCATCACCCACGGCGACATTCGCCACCCCGGGGCCGACCTCCTCCACCACCCCAGCGAGATCGCTGCCCTGGCCTGAAGGAAACGTGGAAGGCCAGCGGTCGGCAAACATTCCTTTCCGGATTGAGGCCTCACCCGGATTAATGCCCGCAGCCTTGACCCGGACAAGGACCTTCCCCGGCCCCGGGATCGGCCGCTCGACTTCTACAACTTGCAGGACTTCAAGCCCGCCATACTTATCGAATCGCACTGCACGCGGCATAACGCTTTCTCCTTTCAGGCGGCCTTGCGCCGTCCAGACAGTATTATCCACCCTTTGGATCGATGGCCTGGAAGCCTTGGGGGCGATGCGGCGACTGCCGGCCAGATGGAGGGAAACAGACGGGAACTAAGGAGACAGGTTCCTTAATCTGCAATCAATCGCGGATGACGGGCCGACGTCGATTTGGGGCGCGACGCGACATGCGCTAGCTGTAGAAGCCGGCAGAGGAGATCAGGAAGACCTAAGCCTGATGCCTGCCGGAGCAGTCCCAGTCTCCAAAAAAGTTCTCGGAGTTAGCCTGGAAAAGCGGCGGGCGTGAGTTTGCGCAGGAAGATTATTGTATGGCGATTGGCGGGGAGCACAGGTTCGAGCTCCCCGTGACAAAGCCTACTAACGGGGCACCACGAGTTCCCTTGGCAAGAACATACTACTTGGACAGGTTCTGAACGGCGAGGGCGCTTGGTATGCCGCCTCCGCTCGGGATTGTGTATGGCGAGCCTGCAGCCTCTTTGGCGCTCGTCGCCGTGATCGTGTAGACGTGCAGATGCCCTGTAGTGCCGTTTATGGCGTAGAGATGGTTGTCGTTGTCCCAGAAGGACCGCTGAAACAGGCCAGAGATCCCTAACACGCCACCGCCAGTGAACTTGGTGATTGGACTGGCCCCGTTGAAGTGGAATACCTGTAGCCCATTTTCTCCACCAACAGCGAGAACCTTCCCCGATGGGGACATACTGAGGTTGACAACATCTCCCACCGCTACGCCAGGCATGTTCAGGTAGGTGCTGGTCGTAGTCAGGTTGCCTTCGCTGTCAGCCTTGTACGTGGCAAGTTGGGGAACACCCCACACGCCAGAAAGTTGCTCCTGAAAGGCAAAGGCTACGTGACCGGTTGGATCGGCAGCGCCGATCGGTGCAAAGGGACAGTAGACACCCCCTGGTGCTGCTTGCGGCATCCGATCAGCGTTGCTCTCACGGGTCAACACTCCATCGCTGAGCCGTGCATACTCCAGGATTGCCCCAGAATTAACGGGCGAACACACGGCCCCATAGGCGAAGAGATTGTTCGCACTGAAGGTCAGTAGCAGGTTCGAGAACCGGTCGCCTTGAGCTTGACCTGTATACGTTCAGCTCACCGGTCTCCTTCTCGATGGTGAAAGACAAGTATGGATTGGTAACGCCGTCAAAAACTGCTACGTATAGTGTTGAGCCTGTGTGGTCCAGGAACAATGTGGAGGGTGTCTGAATGTTGTTGTTGAGATCGCTGTCAAACCTGGCGATGTTGGTCGTACCGACCTTCTTCAACGCACCGTTAGACGCCATTAGGTACGTGTCGATAACGGTCCCGTCGTCGTTGCCGTCCATGCCAAACAGATATTTGCCATTTACCGCCATGCTGCTTTGAACGACGGCCTTGAACGGCGAACCCGCGATGGGAGTGAGCTTGCCGGCAGAAGAGGCATCGAATCCGTAAATCCAATCATTAGCACCGTTAATGTAGACGTGGGCAACTTGGGCGAATGCCGCCCCAGTGCAAAGCGTGGCGATCAGGCAGCCGAAAAGTCCAATACAACGTGTCATAAATGCGACTCCATTGGTTATGAAGCGCTAAAGGAAAGGGGGACGAACGTAGCCCTACAAACGATTGTGTTACCACAGGAAATAATCTGTATGGCCCGGATTGCACACACCAGACATATTTTCGGTATGTCTTCTCTATGCATAAGAATTTGGGGGAGGGGTATTAATTGCCTGTCCCGGCTTTGACCGTCGATGGAATCACGGTCTGCTACAAGTTCTGCCGATAGCCGGAGCGGAACCGGAACTCAGGTCGACTCGGAGTCTATGCCGTCTGGCTGAATCTAGCAACAAGTATCATCGGCCCATGGATAGTTACCTACCATGGTTACCCCGCAGTGATTGGTGAGTGCCAGCGCATCGACGAAGGCGCCCAACCAGCCGGGACGGGATTCAAGCATGGCGGGTAGCCCCAGGTCTCGCTTTTGAGACGCGTTTGAGGTCGAGAGTCGGGCTACTTTTCGTGTTCCAGTTCGACCACCATCACCTCAATAGGCTTATCCCCTCCGTTCACATCCGCATGCATGGTATTGGGCGGATTCGCCGGTAGCCAATAGGCTTTGCCCGTCTCCCATACATGCTCCTCCGCGGCCCCAGTTTGGTCGAGAATCTTCATGGTGCCGCCGCTCAGTGCAATGATTACTCGCGGATGCTCATGGCGATGCATGGTCAATGGCGCATTGGGCAACACCACCGATTTCCAAACCTTAACGTCGCCGTTTTCAAATTGTGGAACACGCCGGGTTGTGGTGACAGCCTGTTGAGCGGCGAGGACAACTCCGGCGCCGAGCATTACCCCGGCCGATAGCGTAACGGCAAGAGTGCGGTTCACGTGCGTTTTCATGTCGTACCCCTGAGCGGTTGTGTAGCGATCCTAGCACGATGCCTTGCACTCTCCATTTATTGACTTGCTGCCAGCTCATTCCTCGCGCAAGAGCAGCAAAGGATTAAGGGCGAACGGGAACTACCCCACTCAAGCCAAAACACGGCTTGAATGGGCCAGCCCCCCCCCGCCTGCCCTGTTGGCGACAACTGAGGACGCATTCTTGGTATATTGGAGGCTGCAATTCAGGTTGCAGCCCGTCCGCGGAAAGGGAAGATCCCACCTGAATCAGCTTCGAAGCACCGAGCATTGACTTCTCTTTTGCCCGAGCAGCGGACACCGGGCCATAAAAGGAGAAGTGTATGTCTCGTGAGCTACCCGCAAAACCCAATCTCGAATATCTGAGGAAGCAAGCCAAAGAATTACTGCGCACCATGCCCGCAGGGCAAGCTGGCCGATGCCCAGCATGCGCTGGCCAAGGAGTACGGTTTCGCCACCTGGGCGAAACTGAAATCGCACGTCGATCACCTTGGGCCTCACGTCCGGCCGAGGCGTTGAGAGCTGCCGTTCGCGACTAGCGATGCGCAGCGGGTTCGCGAACTCCTCGAGAGCTATCCAGAATTGCGGGCGAGGATTGACGATCCGCTGCCCGACTATGGATTTGGCCATCCACGCCTTCTTCGCGGCAGTCCAGCGGAGCGATCGGGCGACCATCGACGTGCTGCTGCATGCAGGCGCCGACTATCCGAAAGCGAACCGAATGGTGGGCAGGCGGATTCGGTGTGCTCGACGATTGCGATCCAGGCTTGGTGAATTTTCTGATCGAACGGGGCGCGGTGATGGACGCGCACTCCGCTTCGCGACTGGGGATGATCCCAAAACTGACTGAGCTGGTCGCGGCGGATCCGGGCGTTGTCCACGCAAGAGGCGGAGACGGACAGACGCCGCTGCACTTCGCTTCTACTGTCGAGGTTGCGGAATTTCTGCTCGACAACGGCGCCGGCATCGATGCGCTCGACGTGGATCACGAATCGACGCCGGCCCAGTATATGCTGCGCGTGCAGCAGAAGCGGCACTATCCGCAGGACCGTCAGGATGTGGCTCGCTACCTCGTGTCCCGCGGATGCAGAACGGACCTCCTCATGGCGGCAGCGCTCGGTGATGCGGATCTCGTGCGGCATCACCTGGACAGCGATCCTGCCTGCATCCGGATGAGCGTATCGGAGGAATGGTTTCCAAAGCAGGACCCGCGCGCCGGAGGCACAATTTACATCTGGACGCTGGGAGCGAATCGCACCGCGCACGCGGTAGCGCGCGATTTCGGTCACGAAGAAGTTTTTCAGTTGCTCATGGAGCGGACTCCGGAGGAACTGAAGCTGGCGCTGGCCTGCGAACTGGGCGACGAAGCGGTGTTTCAGAAATTCCTCGCCAAAAATCCGGACGCCGCCAGAACATTGTCTGAGGCGGAGCAGCGAAAGCTGCCCAACGCCGCACAGAACAACAACACAAAGGCAGTTCGACTGATGCTGGAGGCGGGTTGGCCGGTCGATACTCCGGGAGAGATGGGAGCGACGACGCTGCATTGGGCTGGCTTCAACGGCAACGCAGAGATGACGCGCGAGATACTGCGGTTCCATCCGGGGCTGGAATTGAAATCGCGGGAGTATCCGGGAACCGCGCTCTCATGGGCCCTATACGCGTCCGGAAACGGTTGGCATCGAGATACAGGAGATTTTGCCGGGACGGTTCGAGCGCTTCTCGAGGCCGGGGCAGCTCTGCCGCCACATGCCGAGGATCTGCAGCCCAGTGACGCCGTGCTGGAGGTGCTGCCATGAATGAGACTAAACGCCCGGTTTCGATATTGATCCTCGCTTGCGTGTATCTGGCGGTAGGCAGCATCGGCTTTGTGTACCACTTCAGCGAGTTACGGCAGCCCGAGGGCGTCTGGATCGCGCTCACCGAATTGCTGGCGATTCTCTGCGGCGCATTCATGCTCCGAGGCCAGAATTGGGCGCGGTGGCTTGCGCTCGCGTGGATCGCATTCCATGTAATCCTCAGCGCCTTCCGCGCACTCCCTGAACTCGCCATGCATACTTTACTGTTCGCGGTCATTGCCTGGTTTCTATTTCGCCCCGAGGCCAGACGGTATTTTCGCAGTGCCAAAGCACCGTCATGAATGGACAGAACTGATATGGATTTGATTTGCTTGGGGGCGCTTCTAATACCCAGGCAGCGCCACCAGCCACACGTTGCCTGGGCGCGTCGCCCGGGGAACGGCGGAGTTCATCCGCCGTCTGCCCCTAATTCGATCGCTGCCCCTGGAACGATCCCGTCCCACCACGATCGTGGAAGGTGCCATTGAACGTATTGCCCTGAACCACGCCCTGAACGCGCGGTCCCTCGACCCGCCCGCGAAACGTCAGCACGTTCCGGGTCTTCGTTCGAACCACGAGGTGTTGTTCATCGATCGTGCCTTCCACACCGCCCGACTGATTCGGCCCTTTGAAATGGCCTGTGATCACCGACCCCTTCTGCTGCAGGTCCAGGTACTTGGCGGAGGTCGATCCGTTCGGATCCTTGCAGTACAAAGTCCACTTGCCGGCAACATTCGCAGGCAGCTGTTGTGCGAGGCGGTTGCTGCGCGAACGCCGCACTCGCCGACGAAACCATCAACCCAAAACAAACGAAAAAAATCCCAGAAGAATACCTCTTCACAACATCCTCCGATCCACATCACTCGTTGCAAAAAATCTACAGCAATCTTCAAGACTCTTTCACCTCTCCTCGCGAGACAAGATAAAATTCTCATTCTCAAGGCGAAGCTCCTCGCGACCGTTCCGAAAGGAACACCCCGCGCCTATGCCAGACCGCTCCCTCACTCCGCCGCTCTCGTCCTCAAAAACCTTCTCACCATCTCGCCGCAGCAGCCACCATCCCACGTCCCCACCCTCAAAGCCCTCGCGCAACCGCAATACGGGGGTTCCAACGGCCAGCAGCGCGGCGAGATGGGCCGCATCGCCGCAGCCTTCCGCCAGCAATTCTCCGTCCCCGCCACTTCCATCGCCATCTCCCGCAACGGCCAATTCGTCTACGACCAGGCCGTCGGCATGGGCGACCGCCAGCACCTCATGCAGGTCCAGCAGATCCAGCCTCTTCCGCATCGCCTCCGTCACCAAGCCCATCACCTCCGTCACCATCTTCTCCCTCATCGAGCAAGGCAAGCTCAACCTCACCGACAAAGTCTTCGGTCCCTCCGGCATCCTCGGCACAAAGTACGGCAAGCCCCCCTACAAGCAGTACGTCACCGACATCACCGTCGACCATCTCCTCACCCACACCTGCCGGCGGCTGGCCCAACGACTCCACCGACCCCATGATGCACAACCTCTCCTGGGACCACACCAAGCTCATCACCGAGACCATCGCCAACCTGCCCCTCACCAATCCACCCGGCACCCACTGGGCCTACTCCAACTTCGGCTACTGCGTCCTCGGCCGCGTCATCGAGCAGGTCACCGGCCAGCCCTACGCCTCCTACGTCCAGGCCAACATCCTCGCGCCCTGCGGCATCTCCACCATGCAGATCGCCGCCAACAAAGAGAGCCAGCGCGCCCCCAACGAGGTCGTCTACTACGGCCAGTACAGCGAAGACCCCTACAAGCTCAACGTCACCCGCATGGACTCGCACGGCGGATGGATCGCCTCCTCCACGCAGCTCGTCCAGTTCCTCAACCACGTCGCCGGCGCACCCGGCATCCCCGCCCTCCTCAAGCCCGCGACCATCCAGATCATGACCACCCCCGCGCCCGCCTACCCGCAAGGCCCGGCACGCTACGCCCGCGGCTGGATGGTCCGCGACAACGGCGCCGGAAACTGGTGGCACAACGGCAGCCTCCCCGGCTCCACCACCATCATGGTCCGCACCGCAACCGGCATGTGCTGGGCCGCCCTCACCAACACCCGAACCCAACCCTCCAACGAAATCGACGCCGCCCTCGATCAAATGATGTGGAACATGGTGCGCACCGTCCCAGCCTGGGGACGCCTGACGATCACGGAGATCCAGGTGACCGGCCCCACCGAAAAAATTTCAGTTGCGTAAGGTCACGCCTCGATGGGACTAAGAACTTTCCTTCTATCTTGTCTGAGAAGTACGCAGGGTGGGAAACCAGCGGAGCGGTGGCGAGCCGTAGGAACCCGCACTTTCTCAGCGCCCCGTCTGCAAAGACCATATCAACGCGTCCCACAGAGCGTCACCTGGACATCCAAGCTCCATCGCAAGCATCCAAAAACCAGGGCGGCAGAACGCCCGTGAAGGGAGAGTGACGAAGTATGTGGACTAATCCATCGCTAAGGTTCGGGAGGACGCCGTCCAACTTGGTCGCGGCCTTGTTTTTAGACGATGTGTGTGCACGCGATGCGATCGCCGATCTTAAACTAGCTGGATTCGGCGCCGGCAATATCGGTGTCGCCTTATCAGAGGAAGGCAAGCACGCGCGGAACCGGAGCGGGGACGCAACCCACGGTCGGCCGATTCCGGAGGGAAAGCACAGCGTCTTGTGGAGACTGCGGCATAGTATCGAGCATGATGTACACAGCCACGGACCCGGTTTGTCCAGCCGAGAGGATGCATCCGCAGCATACGGGGAGAACCCGACGTATACAGAGATCGACCTGGTCGATACTGCGTCTGGCCTCGGAGTTGCAGAGGACACAATTCGCCTGCTGGACCGTGACATTGGCCCGAACGGAGTGCTGATTCTGGTTGACGCCGGTGACCGGGCAACCGAAGTTGAAGCGATGCTGGAGAAGAACCGTGGATTCCTTCGCACAGCCATGGCTACGGAGCGCTCGCGCGCTGCCAGCTGACAAGCTTTCTCAATTGGCGCCCGTGGCGGAGGCTCGCCGACTAGAAGGGAGCGGAATCACCGCGCTTAGCGGCGATGCTTGGGAAGGACACCGGCCTCCACAAAATAGCTATGTCGCTACAACTGTTGGGTGGCTTACGCTTTTTACATGCGAAACTGCTTCCTGCTTGCGTTCGTGCCCTTCGTCCTGCTTGCCCTCTGTGCCGCTGCGCCGGGTTCAGCGCCACGCGGCTGGCAGCAGGTGCAAGGGCTGGGTCCACACACCAGGATCCATATTAAAAGCGACAAAGAGAACACCATTTGCTTTGTTCATTCCGTAGATGAGCAACAGCTCACGTGTGGTCGTTCCGAATCGATTGGCTCTCCTGTCCTTGTCTTTCCTCGTGAGCAGATCAAGAGCATCAAGCTCTCGCGGAGACCCCTTAGCGCGGCGATCAGCGCCGGGTACGTGGACGACATCTTCGACGGTCAACTCATTTATCAACGCGGAAGCCACAAATGATGGTGCGCCTCGAAGTTCGAGCGAACTGTTCTACTGACCGGAAACAGTCTCACCCGGAGTTATGAATGCAGTAGATTCTGAGGAATCTTCTGCTCGTGCAAATCGTCGCTCAAAGACTTGACCGCCGGCAGCCTGCTATGATCCACCAACCGGTGAGCCATGACCTATGAGCCCCCACCTTTGAGATGGGTTGCGCGGCTATCCTGGTACCCATGGCTCGTCGTGGGCACCACCTGTATCGGCGGGTTCATCGGCCAGCTCGACGCAAGCATCGTCCAGCTTGCGCTTCCCACTCTGGAGCGTGAGTTCAACGTCAGCCTGAACGCGGTAAGCTGGGTCGCGATCGCCTATTCGCTCTCCTTCGCAGCAATTCTGCCCGTATTCGCGCGCCTATCTGAGATATTCGGGCGTAAGCTGCCTTCCATTTTCGGTTACGCCGTGTTCGCCGGCGCTTCCGCCTTATGTGGAATGGTGTCTGACTTGAGGCTTCTGATCGCATTGCGTGTCATCCAAGGCATCGGCGGCGCGTTGATCGGGGCCAATAGCATCACAATTTTAGTTAAGGCGGCCGGCGCAGCCAGGCGAGGCCGCGCCATGGGGATCTTAGCCGCCGCACAGGCCGTGGGCATCAGCACCGGCCCTGTAATCGGCGGCTTGCTGCTGGCCACGCTCGGCTGGCGATGGGTGTTTTGGGTCGCGGTCCCCTTCGGATTTTTGGGCGCCGTTGTCAGCTGGTTGGTGTTCCCGCAAACAACAGAACTCGCTCGCGACAAGCGCATCGATTGGTTGGGCGCGCTTCTGTTGACCACTGCGCTGACATCGGCCATCCTCGTCCTTAGCAAACTGCAGGCGTGGGGCCCGAGGTCATCCGCGCTGATCGGTACCGCCTCGGCAGCCATCATCCTGCTACCATTGTTCGCCTGGCGGGAACGCAGCGCGCCGGCGCCACTGCTTGACCTTCAGCTTTTTCGCATCCCGGCATTCACCGGAGGTGTGATCGCGGTCAATCTGTCCTATGCGCTCTTGTATTCCATGTTCTTCCTGCTGTCGTTCGCATTTGTGCGGGGCTTTCATGAGTCGCCACTCATATCCGGTATGCGCCTGGCCATTATCCCAATCGCTCTTGGTTTGGTGGCGCCGATCAGCGGCGCGCTCTATGAGCGGGTGGGAGTGCGGACCCTGACCACTGCCGGGATGGCACTGTGCACGGGCGCAATTATCCTTTTGTCCTCCATCCTGGGTGGCGTGATGGGTCACGGTATCGTCTTGCTGGGTGCGCTGGCTCTGTTCGGCAGCGGGCTCGGCTTGTTCATTGCGCCGAACAACAGCGCAACCATGGCCACGGCTCCGGATGATCGAAGCGGCGAGGCAGGCGGCCTGTTGAACCTTATGCGCGTTCTGGGCGGCACGGTTGGGGTTGCGATCGCGTCTACAGCGCTGTCGTCGAGACTGCAAGCCCTGACTGGCAACGGCAGTAGGACGGTGGGTGTTCCGACGCAAACTCTGCTGGCTGCGGTGAGTGACGTGCTATGGATGCTTGGCGCCTTCGCGATTGTTGCCGGATGCGCCGCCCTGCTGCGCGGCCAAAAGCCCGCGGGGTAGCTCCGCCGTGCTCAAGCGCCCTGTACCAACCTGCGCTCTGCTTGTCCAGGGGCGCCGAGATCTGCTAATCTCCTTGGCAACTCGCATTTGCCTGCGGTGGAGGGGTGCGATGCGTCTTACCATCCTCGGCCTGCTTCTCTGTGCTGGAATCCCGTCATTCTGCCAGTCGGGTGCATCGGCTCCCGCGAGCCCGTACGCGCCGGGGCAGACTTCGCTGGTGGTGACTCCGCCCGCCGGCGATTTCAGCAAGCTTCCAGCGGGCTGGCGCCAGACAAGCGTTGCACCGCCGAAGATGCTCATCCAGCCCCAGGTGCCAGCCGCACGCCGCGTGGACGATGCGAGTATTGATCCGAAGATGATCGTCCATCCGCCGCAGTCGAGCATCGGCATGCAGCCGCCGGGCATACCGGTTGCGCAGAATGAGTACCCCCATCTTCAGGTGCTGCCCATTGAGTCGGCCAACTCGGTCCTGAAGGCGATCCCAACCAAGTGGCCCCGCTTTCGACTTGGGGCGACTCCCACGCAATGGCCGAACCTTAACCTGGGCGGAATTCCCACCCCGGCAACCAGCTCAAAACTGGACGTCCAACCAACGCTTCAGGTACGGGATACTCCCCGCCCATAGCGGCACACCGTTCGGCTTCGTCCTAAGTTTCGATAGAGGTCCAAACGAGAGAGCCGCGCTACTTTTCGTGCTCCAGTTCGACCACCATCACTTCGATAGGCTTATCCCCTGCGTTCACATCCGCGTGCATGGTATGGGGCGGATTCGCCGTCAGCCAATAGGCTTTGCCCGTTTCCCATACATGCTCCTGTGCAGCACCAGTTTGGTCGACAATCTTCATGGTGCCGCCGCTCAGCGCAACGATCACTCGCGGATGCTCATGGCGATGCATGGTCAAAGGCGCATTGGGCAACACGACCGATTTCCAAACCTTAACGTCGTCGTTTTCAAATTGTGGAGCACGCTGGGTTTTCATGACAGCCTGTTGAGCGACGAGGACAACTCCGGCGCCGAGCATTCCCCCGGCCGCTAGCGTAAGGGCAAGAATACGGTTCACGTGCGTTTTCACTGTGGTAACCCTGAGCGCAAGTGTAGCAATCTCTTTCCGCGCCATGCTGCCAATGCACGCACTGCCTGGACTGACTCTCTAGCGGCCTTTAACAGCTGATTTGGTAGAGCCGCAGGGGCTATAAGCCCGCTCATTGATTGCATTCATGCGGCACAGCTAAAGCTGTGCCCTGTTACAGAGCATGGGGGCTGCGTGTTTCGCAAAAACGCTGCGACCCGGAAAATGTAGAAACTCCAGGGCCCCGACTGAAGTCGGGCCCCGATAACAAAGCATGAGAGCCGCGACCCCTAGAAGGGCCGCGCATTTTCGCAGATTTGGTTCTACTCCTGAATCAGCTGTTACAGGCCACTAGCAAGGTCCGTTGAAAAAGAACGACGACGATATGGAGTCACCTTTGCTATCCACCTCGACAATCGAAACTTCAGCAAAAACCATGATCAGACTCGTGCTGATCCGGTCTCCAGGAAAGTTCGCTATCTTCGTTCCGCCGACCCACAACTCCATCCGGTTTACAGTTCCGCTTTTTCCCTTTCCGACTGCGTCAAAATCAACCCAGGGTTCGGTGTTACAACCGCCCGGATACGGTGAACACACATTCACCCCTGGCTTGGACGGCGCCGAGCAAAGTGGATGGTCATTACCCACCACCGCTACCTGGAACGGCGCCGACTTAATCTCAGTACCTGTCGCATCTTGCTCGACGAGAATGAGTGTGTGATTTCCGGCGTCCAGGCTTACAGGCTCATCGAAAGGAGTCCCATCCGTCTGGGCCACTTTTTTTCCGTCGGCCCATAACTCCATGAGCCGCACCTGGGCTGTACCGCTGGTCGCCGCTGCGATCAACTGAATCGGCGAACTGGTCTCCCAGGCAAACGAGTTCGGTTCACCTGGGTTGCATATGTTGAATCCTGGCTGTGAAGGGGCTGCGCAGTTGCCATAAGGGCCTTGCGGCGGCACCGCGGAAGAGGCCTGGCCTGTGCTTTGTGAAAAGAGAGTGAAAGGTGAGAAACAGACCAAGGCAAACTGCAGCCCTGTACGGAACATTGCACGAACGCTCCAGGTACGCATACCATCCTCCGATGCTCGCATGGGGTGCGCTGGCGACACCTATACTCCCGCCGAAACGATAGAGTCAAGAGATTCTGCAGAAATGAAGAGTGGCCCGTCTTCTCTATGGTGTCGGCCAGAATACGATCGTTTCATTCCTTCCGCGGTTTTTTCGTTTCCGTGTCCGCATGACACAGCGTGGCTATCAGGACTGGGGTCCTCAAGGGTGGCGCTGAACTCATTCCTTTCCCAGACCGTATCGCCGTCGGCAAAACAAATGCTCTAACGGCAAGTCTGAGGTCGTGGCAGCGTACGCCGAATTTTTCGGAGGGTCTCAGTGGGGAAACCACGGACGGATTGCTCCTGGTCTCCCCTATTCGGTGATTGTGGAACCGTAGTTTGTGGGCTGCGGAGCCGTGCCGCGCATCTGCTCAATAAACAGCGGCACCTCCTCTTCGATTAAGTCTGCGCGGTCAGCTACAAGATTGTGTTTGCTGCCCACCGGCTGAACTCCTCCCCATGCCACCGAGCCGTTCCCCCCTCCCGCCTCCAGAACGATGGCCGGTGAGCCGCTTCCCGTGCAGTAGATGTGCATCTTGTGGTCATTGACGGCGAAGATATCTCCGGGAGGCGGATTAGGGGCCCAAAAACGGTGAACCGCTATTGCGTTGTACGAACTGTTTCCAGCCACGGCTGCCGCAAGAAGAACGACGATCGATAAAACGATGCGCTCGGCACCTTTCCTCCCGCGCCTGGAGAGGGCTTTGACCCTAAGCATGGTGGACGTCCACACCTTATGTAGCATTCAGGATAGCCAAAGTTAAGTAGCGTACTACATAGATATACTGCGGCCATGGTTGCCGAGGCGGAGCTCTCGCGAAAAGAGTCGCTTCGCACTGTAGAGGTGTTTACTTTCCGATCACAAGTATCTGGAAGGAGTGCGGGATCATCGGCGCGCGGGGACCGCGCATCCAGGCTGGAGCACCAGGCGGCGCACCGCCGGCAGGCTTAGCCGCACCCGCTGCTGGGGCCGGTGCGGTTGGCGCCGGGCCAAACTCGGCAGTGATCGTCAGGACATGGTTGGTCTTTGTATCCAGGGTCAGCACCTTCGCCCGCGCCGGTGTGGCAACCGTCTGCTCAACGGAAAAGCTCGTGGGCGAATTCTCCTGCACCACCGTTAGCGTCCCGTCGCCCTGCGAACTGAAGGCCTCCATCGTCGTTGGGTTGAAGGTGGCACCGTCTGACCCATTGCCAATCGGCAGATCGGTGATGATATGGCCGTCCGTAGCCGACAGAATGATCATGTTCTTATGGTCGCGGCATGAAGCAAAAAGGATATTGTTCTTCGCGTCCAGCGCAAGACCGGCGCATCCTCCCCCCTTGCTCGAAACATCGTACCTGCCGATCATCTTCATGGTGTTCGCATCAATCACCGCAATGGCGGCCTTGTCTTCGATGTCGACATAGATCTTGCCATGGCCATCGCTGGCGGCCTGCTCGGGTGCGCCGCCGATGTCGATGGTGCCAAGGATCGAACCATCCTTATCGTCGAGGACAGTAATATTTGGCTCCGAGTGGCTGAGGACGTAGAAGTGATGATTGTAAGCGTCGTTGAGGTAGCCGTCCGGATTGCCCTGCACGTCGATCTTCTTCAGAATCGCAAAAGTTTTCGAATCGAACATCGTCACTGGTTTCGAGGTCGCGAATCCATGTCCCGTGGCGGTGTCGACCGCTCCACCGTGCGCGCTTACGCCCGGGATATCTCCCACCTGGGCGAGCGTGTCAAGGTTATAGACGCCGATGTGCCCGGCGGGGCCAGACCGGGCGACATAAAGGTTACGGCCGTCAGGGTCGGCAGTAACGTAATCGAATCCGCCATCGCCACCGATCAGTTGAATCTTGAGAACCTTGTACGGACCGCTGTCCTGAGCGTTGGCGAGGCCCGCAAGGGAGAGCATCACGGCGAGTATTGCAACGACAGGCGGCTTGCATAACATGTTGGTATCTCCCATTAAGGGCTTCCCGGCCATCCGACGCCTCGGGCTGTTTGCGTCGAGGATTGATTTCCGCTTCTTCTGCAGATCGAGCATACACGCTGCAACCTTAAGGCCGGATGAATGACGAGGCCTGGGGCCGCGGGGTATCGAAATATACGCCCTTCGAGCGTCAGTCGATGAGAAATCGCTCTCTCGTTCAAGGACAACTGGGAGTAAGCCACTTTGGACGATAAGCCGGATGCAGGTCCATGCAGGGGGGAAGCGGATGCTTCAAACCGCCTAAACCCAGGTCTCAAAGGCGAGACCCGGGCCACCCACCCGAGCCGATAAGGGGTTCCGCCGCGTGATTCGACAGAGCTATCGATCGCGAGTCTTAAGGTGAGCTGAGCACGTCTTTGAAAATGGATTGGCTAAGAATGTTCCCTCGATTCCAGAAACAATGACTGTTCCATCATCAGAATTGAAATGGGCGGAACGGAATTCGCCGTCGGGAAGCTCATTGAGCCTTCTCCAGCTTTGCCCCCGATCGTTGCTTGTGTACACCCCGGTAAGAGAGGTCACAATCTCTCGATTTGGCCTTGCTGGGTCGACCTCGATACTGAAGGCCCGAATGTTGGGGCCCGCCTCATCTTCATCTCTATGCAGGAGAAAGCTCGCATGCGTCACTCTCTGCACAGCATCTGCACTGGTAGGGTTGTAAACCCCCCAACAGGCCGCCAAATGAGGGCCTCCCACCGTACTGATGCCCTGTACCGCTGAATCGTCACCCACTCCATCAATGCGGGTCCATTCCATCGCGTGGGCTTTGAGACGAAAGGCTTGATCGCCAGTTCCCACATAGAGAGAGCTCGGGCCCGGACTTCTAGGATCACCAAATTGCATGGAGAGAATATCCATCTGGGTTGGAAGACGGGGGAGGGTCCCATCGTTGATCCATGAGCCATCGCGACCCTTGTGGTAGGTAAAGATCTGCGGGTCCAGGTCAAAGTAGCCATAACCGACCATCATATGTTTTCCGTCGGCCGTTATCTTGACCACACCCGCCGTTACAGGATCGCCCTTCCTTTTCGGAATGATCACCATGGGATCTGGTTGAGGAACTCGCGGCCCCACGATAGATTTCACCAGCGCATCAGACGCACTGGGCCGAGGAAGAACCTGGAAGGCTCCCCTTTGCGTCGTGATCACAAACTCAGTTCCACCGGGGGACACACTTAAACCATTCCGCTCGCCCTCCCCTATGCCGGCATCAAAATATTTGGAATCCACGCGGGCAACTTGCGTCCACGTTTTCCCGCCATTGGTTGATTTCGATATGTACATAGCCTGGTCCTGCGAGGGGACGTTGCTGCTTAAGTCCGCCGTCAGACCCCACACCACGTTGCGATCTTTGGCCCTGGGGTTCGGATCGCCGGCCATGGCTTCAATAAAATCACTTCCGAACTGATGACTCCCGGGAAGGCTTTTTACTTCGTGAATATTACAACTGTCCAGGTCCTTTTTTGCACGATCGCCATCGTTGTCCTCAGAGGACGGCGACGATGAAGTAAAGCTGGGCGGGGCGGGTATGGCAGACGGATTCGATTGGGCGAACGCACCGGGCATTAAGACGAGCATCCCCACGAGAAATAGAAAAAGCAGCCCGGCTTGCATTTCCGTCAGCCTATTACAGGGGCCGGAATCTTAGCAAACGGCCCCATATCTCCCGTGTTTCGCCTGGGCCGTCTTGCACGTGGCACTATCCTTCGTCGGATTCAGCGACTACATCACCCAGCCGATCGGCCAGCGGCCTCCGTGCCACCGGTTAATGATCACCGAGTGCCGTGACTGTAAAGTCATGCACGCCCGAACCAGCGCTGAAGCCGGCTCGAACCGAACAGGGCTTTTTCGACAGCGAGTGCCTCCGACGGCTCCTGAAAGGTGCCGGAAGGTTTCGAGTCTTTCAAAAATTCCACGTCAACACGTGCCACCAGGTCGTTGCCGAACTCCAGATAGCACGCACCCACTCCCCTGTAGCCCTCCGGCGGCGGTCCTCCGCGAACCTGTGCGATGATCGCAGCCGCCACCACGCGGGCCGCACCTTCGGCGAAGACCCCTGCCTTGGGAGTGCCCACTCCGTTTACATCGCCCACCGCATAGACACCGGGAAATGCCGTTTCCAGCGTCTTCTTATTAACCGGCACCCAATTGAAGGCATCGAGGGCAAGGCCGGATTCGACCACGACCGCCGGCACGCGATGAACCGGCACCCCGAGAAACAATTCATAGGGTAGCTCGGTCCCGTCGCTTAGTACCGCCACCTTCCGCCCAGGGTCGAGGGCGCGCACCAGGCTGTCTTTCACGAATCTGATCCCGCGCTCCGCAAAGGCGGCCAGGACCGCCCGCGACGAATCGGGCGAAGGGGGAATGGGTGTGCCGAAGGGCATCACCACAGTGATCTCGGTCGCCTCGCGCCGGCCACGGGAGGTGAGATAGTCATGGAGCAGCAGCGCCGTTTCACTGGGAGCAGGAGGACACTTGAACGATTTTCCTGTGACCCCGATGATGACCGGCCCGCGCTCGAAGCGCGCGAGCACCTCACGCAGCGCGAAGGCTCCTGCAAGCGAGTAGAACTCGTTTCCGCCTTCCAGGAGCCCCGGAGTGGCAGCCGGATCGAGATCGGCGCCGAGCGCCACCACCAGGAAGTCCGCTTCCAATTCGCCGGCGTCGGTCACCACGCGCTTTGCGGAGGGGTCAATGGAGCGCACGGTGGTCTGTATAAATCGCACTCCGGGCTTGACGATGTCACGATAGGGATGACGAACCTCGGCAGCCATCTGCCGCCCGAACATCACGTCGAGTTTCGAGAACCCGAAGACAAACGCGTCCCCCTTGTCGACCAGCACGATGTCGATGGCTTCGCCCAAATCATCGGAAAGAATCGTCGTAAGTTCGAGGCCGCCGAATCCCGCCCCCAGCACTACCACGCGTGTACGCATCTGCGGAGGCTACCACTCTAAGCATTCAGGAATCAACCGGGGCCGCGATGGCGCTTTCCTAAGTGGGCCAGCGTGTGAGCAGCACATTCAACGCCTCAAAAGAATATGGAAGGTAGCCACGCTCCAGCCGGATCGTTATAAAGTCCGGCGCTCATGAGGGTCATTGGCTGCACAACACGCAGGCCGTTTGCCAGGCACCATCGCAGTAGAACGCTGTTCCGTGAAGGCACAAGAAATCCCGGGCCGGCGAAGGATTCCGCCGAAGCAATGAGCGATTGCATGTCCACGTTGGTCTCCGCCGTGGAATGGCCGAAGAACGCGAGGTGCGTCGTGTATCCAGTGATGCGGCCTCCGCGCTCTACCACGCGCGCCGTGCCCTGCCCGATTGCTTGCGCCAGCTCGGCGCCTCGATCGAATCCGTGAACCCTGCGTGATAGAGCATTGCAGGCGTCCTCATCGGCAGGTTTGGCCGGTCGCACCTCGCATCCCGGAATACTCCGTTCGAGCGTCGGTCCCTGCAGGCAGGAAAGGGGCTCACGGATGTCAAAGCCGAGCGAGGTGTAGAGTGAGAGCGAGCGATTGTGAAAGCTGGCCTGTACCAACCGGATTCCGGCGGCGCCGCAATCGTCCGCGTGATCCATCACCGCCTGCATGAGCTTACGGCCAATCCCCAGGTTTTGTGCGCCGGGGTCGATGGTGATCGGGCCGACACCTCCAATCACGGAACGCTCATCAAGGACATTGCTGCCCATAATCCGGCCATCGCTTTCCGCCACCACGCAATAGAAGCCAGGGCTGGAAAATATCATCGAAAGCAAGCCGGTAGCAGCCTCTGGTCCGGGAAAATCGCAAGGAAACCCGTGAGCCGCGTTGATCGTGGAAAAGGCGTCGTAGCAAATCTGCCCGCACACGGAGCCGTCCTCCGGTGTAGCGATCCGAACCACCACGGCAGGCTGTGTTTTCGGCGACATAATCGAGACCGCCTTCCATTTTTCGCCAAGCAGTATACCGCGCAATCTGCTCCATCCCACGAATTATTCATTCGTAGCGCAGCGCGACGATCGGGTCCACGCGCATGGCTCGCCGCGCGGGAATGAACGACGGACGAACCAGGGAACGGCGGCTCGGAGGCAAGGCGCGAACTGTTGGCGCAACAATTTTTCAGCGCAGGGCCATGGCAAACCGTATCTAAATACTGCGGCGCCTATGTTTTTCCACCAGCCCGGAACGCGGGCGAGACGATCAAAGGTAACGCCGGTAACTTGTAGCGCTTTTCGCGCTTTCCGCGCAAATATTCCGTTGCCCTGGGAAGCCGGGGCTAATGAACAACAGAGCTGTCCGAATTAGCTGGAAACCCGGTTGTTGGAGGATGTAGTCGGCTGATTCCATTGAGGAGCGATTGGGCAAACGAAAAGCAGGTTGTTTTTGTTGAACTGCTGCGGTGCAAATTGCACTTTGGAGTTCTTCGCCTTGCGCTCCCTGCGTACTTTTTTTGGCGCGCCCCTTAACATACCCGACACGACCTCCGAGTCCCGCAGGGACGGCGTGAAAATAGCCCAGGACATCAGTCCTGGGTACACAATCGGACCAAAATCGAAACAGTCCCGAGGGACGGCTGAAAGATGTGTGCGATCAATTCAGCCGTCCCTTACGGGACTGGACTCATTTTGTTCATCCTACCCAGGACTGACGTCCTGGGCTATTTTCACGCCGTCCCTGCGGGACTGCACCGTGCTCCCGGTGAGATATCCGGCCTCGCTGCCGAACGTCCTCGGTGAATGCCTCAGATGCTGTCCAAATTGACCGCTCCAAAAAGCTGATTTGGACAAGTCTGAATGAACAATACGCCGGCAGGATACTGCTCCCTTGAAGCCGTCACCGTAAACGGCGTTAAGACAAGTCGACGTGCTTGGTTTCCGGTCCGGACAGCGCACCCACAAACAAAAGGAAGCCGCCCACTACGAAGATGACGATTTCGGTGTACTCGTAGGGCATTCCCAAACCCTTCAGGCCCAACATGTAGAAGGAGGAAAATGCCGGAATGATCGCGGCCGCGCTGAAACCGATGCCATAGCCAGATGCCCTGACCCCGGTGGGAAAGCGCTCGTTGATATACGAGGTGACGATCGCCCATACGGGCGTGGCGCACAGATTGACCAAGGTCAGCAGCAGGGTCAGCCGCCAGGCGCTCCGGTAGCCTGAGCGGACGAGCACGTAGTAGAGGATAGGACCCGCCGTAAACCCCGTGAATCCCATCAGAACCAGGATGGTCCGGCGGCCGATCTTCTGGCCCAACATGCCGAACGGAACGAAGCAAACCGCCAGCAGGAGATTCGCGACCAATTGCGCATTGGTGACCACGACGCTGCTTACGTGCCGCACAGTCAACAGAACGCCGGGCAGAATGGATGTAACCGCGTTCAGGGTGAACCAGACCCCGCTCATCACCAGGAAGACTTGCAACAGGCAGCGGAAATTGTCTCCGCGGAACAGTTCCTTCAGCGGAGACTTAGTTTTCTCGGCCTTGGCCCAAACGCTGGATTCCGGAACCCTTTTTACGTAATAAAGAAAGACCCCGCTGGCAAACAGGGCTCCGAGGAAGAAGGGAATGCGCCAGCCCCATCGTACGTAGGGTGAATGTGGAGCCCCTGCCGGCAGCATGCGCAACAAACCGGTGGTGATCAGGGACATGGCGGCGAGAGACAGCGGAAACCCGGTATGGATGAACGCCGCCCATGCTCCTCGCTTCTCCTTGGGCGCATACTCCATGGCCAGGGGATTGGCGCCGGTATATTCGCCCCCAAGGAAAACACCATCGACGAAACGGAGGAGCGTAAGGATCACGATGCTGGCAATGCCCCAGCTTTCATAGCCCGGCAACAGTCCAATGAGCAGGGTCACGAAAGCGAAGCCACCCATGGAAATAATCGTGACCCATCGCCGGCCGAGCTTGTCGCCGTAATGGCCAAAGAGCGTGGCGCCCACCGGACGACCCACCAGGGACAAGGCAAAAACGATATAGAACAACGTTGATTGCAGGGCCGGGCTCAGGGTTGCCGGCTGGAAGTAAGACATGGCCGGACCCAGCACCACAATAGGCAGATACATGTCGAACATGTCGACGAAGAATCCGATGAAGGCGGCGCGCAACGCTCGCGGACCGGCATCGTGTGCGGCAGCGTCGAGTTGCAAACTCTGACTGGAAGAAACTGCCCGTAGGACCACATCAACCTCGCGGAGGCGCTGTCCAGAATCTGAGGACCCGGATGCTGAGTCAGCGGCTGTCCAAAGTGCGTTTCAAGGGGCTTGGATCACCACACTGTTCATTCGTAGCGCAGGGCGACGATCGGGTCCACGCGCATGGCTCGCCGCGCGGGAATGAACGAGGCGAAGAGCGCCACTGCGCAGAGCAAGATCGCGACGCAGGAAAACGTAAGCGCATCGGTGCTGGTCACGCCCAACAACAGGCTTCCCAAATAGCGCGTCAGCATTAAAGAGGCCGCCAATCCGAGGACCACCCCTACCAGAGTCAAGCGAAGCCCGTGGCCGAGTACCAACCGCAGAATGTCATCTCTGCTCGCACCCAGTGCCATGCGCACCCCGATTTCATGGGTACGCTGCCGCGTGGTGTAGGCCGTGACGCCGTAAATGCCCACCGCGGCGAGGACCAGCGCGAGCAGGCCGAATGCGCCCACAAAGGTTCCAGCAACACGCTGGCCGAAGCTGGCGATTTGCTCGCGCAATTCCAGCGTAGTCACATCGAAGACCAACACGTCGGCATTCAGATCATGGATCGTACTCCCGACCGTCGTGCCGAACGACAGCGGATTACCCGCCGTCCGCGCAATGACGATCATCGTCGACCCAGCCGGTTGAGCGGTACGGCCAACCTGGTAGTGGGGCAAATACAAGAAAGGCGTCGGCTTTTCATTCAGGCGGTTCACTTTGCTGTCGCGCGCCACACCCACCACCGTGAACCATTCGTGCGTCAAGTCCGAGTTAAGGTGCTTGCCCACTGCTTCCTGCTTCGGCCAGTAGCGATTCACAAAAGTCTGGCTGACGATCGCCACGCGCTGCGAGCTCATCGTGTCCTGGAGCGTGAAGTCACGTCCCTTGAGAATCGGAATCTGAAGGGTCTCAAGATACTTTGGCGAGACCATGGCCACCTGTGTCTCCATCGATTCGTTGGCCTGCGGTACGTAGCCCTCCGGCTTTACCGCCGTCGAGCCGCCGAATCCCAGTGGCACGCGGGTGGTGAGCGCCACCGATTGAACGCCCGGCAGCGCCTCCAGTTTCGCGGCCAGCACACGATCGAATGCCGCGCCTTTCTCATCCGAATATCCCGCGGTAAACAGATCGTAGGAAACCATCAGCACGTCGTGCGAATTAAATCCCGGATTGATTTGCTGCGCGCTCATGAAGCTGCGGATAAACAATCCCGCGCAAACCAGCAGCAGCAGAGAAAGTGAGATTTGCGCCACCACCAGCCCGCTCGCCAGCCGCGCCTTCCTGGGGCCGCCCGATGTGCTGCCCGCGTCCTCTTTCAACACCGCCACGGGCGCATCGCTCGAAGCCCGCAGCGCCGGCAGGATCCCGAAAATCACGCCGGTGAGTAGCGAGATCACCATCGTCGCCAGCAGCACAGCGTGGTCGACGTGAATCCCCAGCGAGATGGGAAAATCCATCGACGGTAGGAACTTCAGGAATGTTCCCGCGGACCAGAAAGTGATCAACAGCGCGATTGCCCCTCCCGCCATCGACAGAACCAGGCTTTCCACCAGCAGTTGCCGTACCAGCCGCCACCGGCTCGCCCCCAGCGACATGCGAATGGCAAGCTCGCGCCGCCGCGCCACCGACCGCACCAGCATCAGGTTGGCAACGTTTGCGCACGCCAGCAGGAGCACCAGACCCGCGATGGCCATGAGCATCGGCAGCAGCACGGAGAGAAATTGATTCGCGCCCAACGGGCTGCGCCATAGCGGAGACACGGTTACGCTGTCGTGACCTCGGTGTTCTTCCGGGTAATTCTTCACCTCCCGCTTCAGCAGCGCCGTCATTTCTTCTTGCGCCCGCTCCGGCTGCACACCTGGCTTCAACCGCCCCAACGCGGCAAACCAGAAATAGTGGTGGTCATGAAGCAAATCGTTGTGCGGCACCAATTGCTCTTCCATCATCACCGGAACCCAAATTTCCGAGCGCAGCGCCGTCTGGCTTCCCTGAAACACCGCCGGCGCTACGGCCCACAATCGAGTACCGATGCTGATTGATTTCAATGGTCTGCCCCACGACGCCGGGGTTCCCGCCGAAGTGGTTCTGCCACAGCCGGTAGCTGATAACCGCCACTGGCGCGCCTCCCGGCTTCTCGTCCTCCTGCGGCAGGAACCCGCGCCCTAGAATCGGCCGCACGCCGAGCACATCAAAATAGTTTGCGGATGCCACCGTGCCCCAGATCCGCTCCGGCTTACCCTTACCCGTCAGGCTCATGGGAGTGGGATTGTACCCGGTGAGCCCAGTAAAACTCTTCTGTCCGTCGCGCATTGCCACGAAATCAGGATAGGTAAACGGAAAGGGGTTGTCCGCGCCCCGGCCGAGCGACAGCGACACTACCTCGCTCGGGCTGGCCAGCCCGGGAATCGGATTCAGCAATGTGGAGTTGATCCAGCTGAAGATCGTGGTGTTCGCGCCGATCCCAAGCGCCAGCGTCAGAATGGCAATCGCCGCGTATCCCGGCGCCTTCACGAGCATTCGCAGGCTGTAGCGCACGTCTTGCCAGAATGAGGCCATCCGCGCACCTCCGAATACATTCTAGAGCAGGGACGATGCGGAGGCAGCATACTTATTGCCCGGTATGCGCTCTCCGAATTGGATTTGACGCGTGGGATCGCCGTGTTGGCTGAGCTATTTATTGTTCCCGCCTGCCTCGGCGTCCACCCAGTACGAGTTGCGCGCCCTCAGTTCCAGCTGCGGTCTGTCCTTGAGCCTCAGTTCCAGCGCATGGAGTCCTGTGGTTGGCGATTGGGGATGGAAGCTTAGGACATAGTAGTTTGCCGTGTCGTTCGAGATGGTTATCAGGTGTTGGCTGAGCGTGGTTGCGTTCTTGAAGGCAAAGTACTCGCCACCCGTCTGGCGCGCGACGGACTCGGGCACGTTGCGCTTGAGTTCGTCCGTCGCGGTGAGGAACGCCATCCGTGCCAGCCGCAATGGTGGCAGCAGATCACTCGCGCAGTCCAGTGCTTGGACGCTGCGCTTGCCGTGCGCGTCCGGGTCGGCATCCGCATCGTGGCTCATGCAGCCACCCTGTGCGTATGGCTCGTCCGAGTAAGGACTTCCTCCCGGCCGGGGCAGCTTCGCCCCCTCGTGCTTCAGCGCCGCTTTTGTGCTCGAAAAGCCGAAGCTATAAATCGAGGTGTTTGTGTCGTCGACTACCCTTAGCGCATCCGCGAAGCTCGTTTGGCTGCCGTCGTCAATCGTCTCACTGAAGAGCAGCACGGCACGGCGATAGGCCGGCGGCTGCTTGCGCAAAAGACTGATGCCGAAGCTGAGCGCGTCAAGAATGGCCGCGCCCGGATCACCCTCGTGAAGGGTGGCAATCGTCTTTGCTGCCGCATCCGTATCGGTGGTGAAGTCCTGTTGGAGGCGAGGCTTGCTATCGAAGGAGATTACCGCGACGCGATGCGGCACATTGCCGATGACGGCATCCAGCACCGCCCCCAGATTGCCGTAGTCACCCAGGTGGGATGCACCCTGGCCCCCGGTCTGCACGATGACGGCCAGCGCCAGAGGTTGCGAGCCGGTATCGGGTTCCAGCTGCAAAGACTGCGGAACGCCGTTATCGGTGAGAATGAAATCGCCGGCGGTGAGCGAGAAGACAACCTCGCCGCCTTTGGTCTTCACCAACGCCGGCACGAGCACCAGGTTCGAGCGCACGGCGAGGGACAGGATCTGCGAGCCAGCCGAGGATGGTTCACTACTTTGCGCACTGGCCGCCACGCCAGAGAGTAAGACCGCGCTCAAGACAGCGGTTGCGATTGCGCAAAGCATACTCGTTAGATGCGGCGCCGGAAGTCACGCGTCGAAGCCGCGGTCTTTGCCCTTTCAAATAGTCCCCGCCGACTCTCTGCAGGCGGTCAGAGCAAAAGGGAATACGGCTGCAAAGCCGTTCGATTTCACGGCTTCTCCTCGAATGAGGCAACGAGTGACGCTTCCTTTCATCCGGGAGTCTAGCACAGGATCCGAGTTCGTCCGTTCTTTGTGAGCGACCGGTGCCCGCCGTAAAAGGCCTTGTGACCACGCAAGACGCGGTTGTCGAAACTGAATTACCCTTGTGGAGCAAGGAGATTTGAGCCCTTCGCGCGCCCGGTACATTTTGCGGACCTACGGAGCAGTAAAGGAGCGGGCCGTCCCATGAAGGAGATCACCCTGAAAGTGAACGGCGGTCAGCATCTCTTGGCGGTTGATCCAGAAACGCCTCTGCTATTCGTTCTCAACGACGAGCTTGGATTGCGCGGCCCGCGATTCGGCTGTGGAATGGCTCAATGCGGCGCCTGCACTGTGATCATGCGCGGCCAGGTTGTGCGCTCGTGCGTCATGCCCTTGAAGGCAGTTGGTCAAGACGAAGTCACGACCCTGGAAGGTCTAGGCACGCCTGAGCAGCCTCATCCAATCCAGCAGGCATTCATTGACGAAGGGGCGGCTCAGTGCGGATTTTGCCTGAGTGGCGTGATCCTGACGGCGAAGGCGGTGCTGGACGTAAAGCCGGCGGCCTCTGACCAGGAAATCCGAGACGCTCTGGGTGGCGTTTTGTGCCGCTGCTTTGCCCACAATCGCATGCTCCGAGCCATTCGAAAGTATGCCGAGGGAAAAAAGCATGACACCCTCCCGGCGTGAGTTCCTTAAGGGCTGCGGCGCACTGATCGTAAGTTTCAGTGCCTCATCGCTGACCCAGCCGTCGGCTAGCGGTCAGGGAGAGTTCGGAACCCATTCCTCGCACATTGATCCGGAGAAGCTCGACTCCTGGTTAGCCGTCGGCGCCGACGGCGCCATTACGGCATATACAGGCAAGTGTGATTTTGGCCAGGGCATCTTTACCGCTCAAACCCAACTGGTAGCAGAGGAGCTGTGCATACCGATCGCCCGCGTAAAGCTGATCCAGTGCGACACGTCTCTGACTCCAGACCAGGGGACCACCTCAGGAAGTCAGTCCACTCCCACCAACTTCAACTTGGAGAATCTCGCTCTTGCAGCAGCGACTGCTCGAGAAGCTCTTCTCAGCCTGGCTGCGGAAAGGCTGGGTGAGCCGGTCGACCATCTCACGCTGGCAGACGGGGTCATTACCGGCAAAAGAGGACGCAGCGTTAAGTATGAGGAGCTTGTGGGAGGCAAGCATTTCCATCGTTCGCTGAGCGCCACGGCAAAGCGGCGATCTGCGGCGCAGTGGACGGTGCTGGGCAAACCCGTTCCCTCGCTGGACAGGAGCGCGCTGATGACCGGCCGGTTTGAGTTTGTTCACTCGATCCGGGTGCCGGGAATGCTTCACGGCCGCGTGGTGCGGCCCCCTGAGATGGGAGCCACGGTCGCCCACGTCGACGAAGAATCAGTCCGGCATCTTGCAGGCCTGACCAAGGTCGTTGTCCGCAAAGACTTCGTGGGCGTCGTAGCTGAGACGCAATACCAGGCAGTTTCGGCTGCGCGTCAGTTGGTGGTGCGGTGGAAAGCCGGCCCGGAGCTTCCACCGCAAAAGAGTTTCTTCGACCAGCTTCAAAAGATTCCCTCGCACGATGTCCTAAGCGTCGACTCGCAGGATGTGGACACACAGCTCGCTGCAGCGAGCAATGTCGTCCGCGCGAGATACACCTACCCATACCAGATGCACGCATCAGTAGGGGCGTCGTGTGCCGTGGCTGACGTAAAGCCGCATGGTGCAACGGTGTGGTCCGCAACGCAATCGGCTTATCCGACGCGAAGCGTCGTGGCCAAGCTCCTGAATATGCCGCCGGATAACGTGCGTGTGATCTATGAGCGAGGGTCGGGCTGCTATGGACTGAACGGCGCCGACGCCGTCTCATTCGACGCAGCGATATTGTCCCAGGCGGTGGGAAGACCGGTCCGTCTGCAGTTCTCACGCCGGGACGAAATGATGTGGGAGAACTTTGGATCCGCTTGCGTGGTGGAGCATCGTGCCAGCCTCGCACCCGATGGACACATTGTCGCCTGGGATCGTGAGAACTGGGTAGCTTCGCTGGGAAATCGACCGGGCTACGATCAGCCGGGCAACGTCATCAGCGGCATGCTCCTGGGGTACGAGCCGGAACCACTTGAGCCAGGCGAACCCAAGCCGCCCGCGGGCAAGCTTCGCAACCAGAGCAATACCGTTCCCTCGTACTTCGCAGGATGCATCGGTAACAGCTGTGGTGGCGGAGGAACTATCCGCAGCGAACGGGCCTTGACGCATACAGTGCGTTCGCCGTTCTTCACCGGGCCGCTACGCTCGCCGTTACGGATTCAAAATACGTTCGCCAACGAGTGCTTCATGGACGAGCTTTGCGCGCGTGCCAAGGCTGACCCGGTGGCCTTCAGGCTGCGGCATCTGCAGGACTCCCGAACGATGGGCGTTCTCAAGGCTGCCGCCGATGCAGGGAACTGGCAGGCGCGCTCTTCGCCTAAGACGGCTATCGCTCAAACGGGCGTGGTAAGCGGGCGTGGCATCGCCTGCGTCGCCTATGAAGGAGAGAATGGCTATGCCGCGCTCATTGCCGACGTCGATGTGAATCTGAAGACAGGGGTGGTCCATCCGAGGCGTTTCGTGGTGGCGTTGGACTGCGGTCCTATCTCGAACCCCGATGGGCTGAGAAACCAGATCGAAGGCGGCATCCTGCAGGGCATGAGCCGCGCCTTGGTGGAGGAAGTCACATGGGACAACAGGCGCGTAACCTCCGTCGATTGGGAAACCTATCACAGCCTGCACCTCGATTACGAGATGCCTACGGTCGAGAGCGTCTTTGTGACCCCCGCCGATGTGCCCGCAACAGGTGCGGGAGAGACGGCAATCACGGTCACGCCGGCTGCGATCGGAAACGCCATCTTCGATGCAACGGGCGCCCGCCTGCGGGAGTTGCCATTCACCCCTGAACGTGTTCAAGCCGCACTGCCGGAGAAGGTCGCACTCCTGTAGCGACGAGCGCCACAAGTGTTCCTCACCATTGAGTCAATCTATGCTCCGGAATTGATCTTTCGCAGAGTGGCTTTCATTCTTTCGCTGGCAGCGTTCAGGCCGGCGACCTCTTGCTCAAGGTACTCGATGTAAGCCCGCGCCCGAGGAGTGAGGCTCTGCATTTCGTCTGCTGTCAGCTTCACCTTGTCCATGGCACTCGTGTAGTGCGACTCGATCTCCTGGCCCAAGCCGGCATGTTTCAACAACGCTCGGAGAGCGGTCACTTCGGTCCACATGACCGAATACCGGACTTCTTCCAGTCGATTCTTCTCATATGTGACGATGTGGCCGATGTGAAATTCACCCAACGCTATGCTGAAGGTCTCTGCCCATCTTTGCAGGTGAACGCGCCGCGGATCTTCCCAGATGGCCGCAGCCTCTCGGACGGTCATGGTCTTCAGAATCTTCGCCATCTGCGTTTGTGAATATCTTCTTGCTTTGTTCCCCTATACAGCCTCCATGTTTCAGACAGATGGCGGGGCGGTGAAATGACGCCACGATTTAAGGGGAAAACCCAACTTTGACCTGTCTCGGCCGTCCCCGCTCTGTGCGGCTACAGGATCGAGCCCAGGGAGACTGTTCCGACATATACTTGGCACATGCCAGCGAGACGAATGGTCCCGGTGAAAAAGGACTTCTTCAACGGACATCGATGCAGCGATTGTGGATGGGTCCGCCCGACACCTCGTCTCATTCCGCCCGGCAAATCGCCGAAACAAGACGCTAAAGAAACGTTCAAGGCCCACGATTGTGCCAAGTATCCGCTGCCGGCCACAAGCCGCTTGCCATAACCCCGAAGGCCAGGCGCTATAGGAACGTAGATGGCAGACAGCACGGTGACAGGAAAAGCCTATTCCCCGGCAGGCGCGCGCTTCTTCTTTCTCAGCTTCGATGTCTCGGCGTGCAGCACCGCGGTCGTCTCTCTAAAGAAACCCGCGATTGCCTCCAATTCCGCAGCGGTGTAGTGGCTGGCTATGGTAGCCATTGCGTTCAATAGAGACTGAAAGATGGGAGCAACGCGCTGCTGCACCTCCTTCAGGTGCTGCGGTTGCACAATCACGCTGCGCCGGTCTGTAAGATGTGGCTCGCGGCGTACGTAACCTGCACGTTCCAGGCGGTCCACGATGCCGGTGATCGCACCGGTCGTGAACCCGGACAACTCCGCCAAGCGGCTCGCCGAAGACGATCCATGCTCGCGCAGCAGCCCGAGACACTTCCACTCAGCGGCGGTCATGCCCAGGTGGGCGGCTACGGCTTCGTGGAAAAAAACCACCGCGTCGCTCAACTCGCGGCCCATCCGCTCTCCATGGGGCGCTCGGGCAGCCGCAGTTGCAGGTGTAGATTTTTTCGTTGCCATTTATCTTATATCTAAGATACTCTGTTGCGAGATATATTGTAGCAGGATTTAGTACGCCGTGAAATGTATGGTTGCAAAACGCCGTCCTCTCTCTGGCCTGCTCCGCGCCGTGCTCTTTATAAGCGTTTGCCGCTTTGCCGTGCCTCCGGCGTTCGCTACCACGCCTTCGGCCGGCGTCCGCGTTCAGGGTCCCGGCGTGGCTCCGCAGCTGTTTTTTGCCTGTTGCGATCGCGGCGCCGCCCAGATGCAGTCCTTGTTCGCCGACCCCGGCCTCATTGCGGATCTGAAAGACCTGCACGCCGGGCTCGGGGTCGCCATTACCGACTTCAGTCCGGAACGGGCCGAGTTCGTACGCCGGTTGAATCACGCAGGAATTCCGGCCATCGCCGGGCTCGGGCTGTCGAAGGAGCAGGGCTTCTACTTCAACGCAGACAACGCGCCGGCGGCCGCGGCGCGCTTTGCGGCCTTCGACGCGTGGAGCCGCGACCAGGGTTTGCGGTGGGATGGAGTTGGGCTAGACATTGAGCCAAACTTCGGTGAGCTGGCAGCTCTCAGGGGTCATCCGTGGCGGTTCTTTACCACGCTGCTCAGCCGTGCTGTGGATGGTCAGCGAGTACTCCACGCGCGACAGGCGTATTCCGCGCTTATCCGCAACATTCGATCGCGCGGCTATTTCGTCCAGACCTATCAAATGCCGTACCTCCCAATCGAACGCATAGCTCACTCGTCTTTACCGGACCGGTTGCTGGGCACAGTCGACGTGCGCGGCGATCAGGAAGTCCTGATGCTCTACACCAGCTATGCGCGCTCTGCAGGAGCGGCGATTATCTGGATGCTTGGCCCGGATGCCCAGGCCATCTCCATTGGCGTGACCGACGGCGATCCCATCGCAAACCCCGCTGTGCTCAATTGGAACAAGTTTTCCCGCGATTTGATCGTCGCGAGCCACTTCTCCCATCTCATCGGCGTGTACAACCTCGAAGGCTGCGTGCGCCAGGGCTTCCTGCCGCGCCTGATGACCATGGATTGGAGCCAATCCGTCACCATCCCGGCGGATGCCATACGAAGAGCCGATCGTCGCCGGCGCATGCTCGAGTTGATCCTGTGGATCAGTTCGCATCTTCTGTATCTGGTTGTCGTTCTCCTGCTGGCTATGGCTTCGATTGGGTGGCGCCGGCGCATCCGCAAACTGAAAGGGAATCGATCGACCCAAGTCGCTGCTCCCACCGCTCACCCTCCGCAGCCCATCGCAGCGCGGCCTGCGCGCTGGCAACGTATTGGTCCCATCCTCACGCTGCTGCTGCTGGCTCCTATCGTCTCCGAACTACTCTATGGCGCCATGCGTGTCAGCGTGATCTTTATCCTGCTCCCTGAGATCCTGACTTGGGGCTGCGGCGCATTGCTCATCCGCGAGTGCGTGCGGGGCTGGGGTAAGGGTTGGCAAAGTATGTTGTTGCTGGGCCTTGCCCTGGCTGTCGCTGAGGAATGGGTGATCCAGCAGACTTCCATAGCCCCGTTTGTGGCGGTGCACGCATATGGACGGGTATGGGGTGTGAACTGGGTCTACTTCCTGTGGGCCCTCGGCTATGAAAGTGTTTGGGTAGTCCTTGTTCCCGTACAACTCACCGAGCTTCTCTTTCCCGCTCGGCGCGAAGAGCTATGGTTGCGTACGCGGGATTTCGTCGTTGTCAGCTTAGGCTTCATACTGGGCGCCAGTATTGCCTGGTACGGATGGACGCAGAGAGCTCGCGTCAAGGTCTTCCATATGCCGCCTTACAGTCCCCCTGCGCTCTACCCGTTAACCGGAGTGGGAATTATTCTACTGTTCATCCTCGGCGCCTACATGCTGCCGTCACGCGGGTCGCGAGACAACCATTTCGGATACCACTCTGCACCGTATCCGTGGCTCGCCGGATTGATTCTGTGTGCGTTGGGGACTCCTTGGGCGGCCTCCGGACTGGTCGGATGGGGGAGTGGATCCCTTCCCGTCCCGTTTGGACTAGTTCTGGCTGCCGGGCTTGCGTGGGCCGCTCTTACTTTGGTTCTCGTCCAGCGATGGACGGCTAGCCCCGACTGGTGCGACATGCACCGCTTCGCCATGGTCTGCGGCGGAGTGCTGGCCTGCATGGTCGGTGGATTCGTCGTCTTCAAGGTGGGCGGCGCGCTGCCCATTGACTGGATCGGCAAGGCCGTCCTCAATATGGCTGCGGTTGCGGGCCTCATCATGCTGGGCCGCAGGGTTCGGCTCCGGCGGTTGACATAGTTCGGCGTACCTCGCTGGGTGGAGTCCTGAACGTCCACCTACAAAGAAAAGTGGAACTTACCCGGAGGGGCGGGTGTCCGCCTCTTGCCTCAGAAGCAAGAGGCCCAGACGGTCCGACACCAACAACGACAAAGAGCATTTTCACTTCTACTCTGTACAGGCAAGGGCCGCGAAGTGCGGCTTTTCCTGGGGAAAAAGCCGCGCCGGGATTGGTCACCCTGTATACACCAGAAGTGAAAATGCTCTAGAGCAACACGCACCACTCCGTGCGGCAACGCAGGGCAAAGAAAATCAAGAAAAAGCTTGCATGTGACGTGGTGTTGTAGTTAACTACATCACTAGGGATGCGCAGGTCGATCAAAGCGGTCGCTTGCACCTCTCCTGAAGGGGCTATCTGGAACACAGGATGGACCGTGAGTGGAACGACAGTCAGCCGATTTACCGCCAGCTTCGCGACCGCGTCGTCGCGATGATCCTCGACGGCGTGCTCAAAGAAGGCGATCCGCTGCCGTCGGTGCGCAATGTCGCGGCCGAATATCGGGTCAATCCGCTCACGGTTCTGAAGGGCTATCAGCAACTGGTCGACGAGGAACTGGTCGAGAGCAAGCGAGGTCGCGGCATGTTCATCAATGCCGGCGCGCGCAATCTGCTGCTGCAGGGCGAACGCCAGAAGTTTCTCGACGAAGAATGGCCCCGGGTCTACGCCACCATTCAGCGGCTCGGCCTGAAGGCGGAAGAACTGCTGCGAGGCTCGCCGCAACACGCCGGTCGAAGCCGAAAGCCGAAGAGGAGGAGCGCTAAACCATGGCATGCATAGAAGCACGCGGCCTGCGCAAGGCCTTCGGCACAACCATCGCGCTGGACGGCGTCGATCTGCGGGTCGAAGAGGGCCGCATCCTCGGACTCATCGGCCCCAACGGCGCCGGCAAGACCACCGCGCTGAACGCGATCCTCGGCCTCACCCCATATCAGGGAGAACTGAAAGTGCTCGGACGCGACCCCTGGACCGAGCGCGATCAGCTCATGCGCGATGTCTGCTTCATTGCCGATGTCGCGGTGCTGCCGCGCTGGATGCGGGTTTCGCAGGCGCTCGACTACGTCGCCGGCGTGCATCCGCGATTCGATCGCGCCAAGGCGGAAGGTTTTCTTGCCAAGACCACCATCAAGCGCGCCAGCAAGGTCCGGGAATTGTCGAAGGGCATGGTGGCCCAACTGCACCTCGCCCTGGTCATGGCCATTGACGCGAAATTGCTGGTGCTGGACGAGCCGACGCTTGGCCTCGACATCCTGTATCGCAAGCAGTTCTACGATTCGCTGCTGAACGACTACTTCGATCGCAGCCGCACCATCGTGGTGACCACGCATCAGGTGGAAGAGATCCAGCACGTCCTCACCGACGTCATGTTCATCAACCGCGGCCGCATCGTGCTCGATTGCAGCATGGAAGAATTCGAGTCGCGCTATCTGGAAGTGATGGTGCATCCCGAGCAGGTCGCCGCAGCGCGGGCGCTCAAGCCGATTCACGAGCGCCAGGTGCTTGGGCCGCAGCATCCTGCTGTTCGATCAGGTGCGATCGCCAGCAACTCGCCGCGCTGGGCGAAGTGCGCACGCCCAGCATCGCCGACCTGTTCGTCGCCGTGATGGGCAGATCAGAACAGGCAACGGCACAAGGAGCGGCCGATGAATACTCAATCGAACGCCGTGCCGGAGGCTTCCCGCGACTCGCAGCGTATCGCGCCCGCGGCCATGTCGGCGACCCGGCCCCTGTACTGGTCGGTGCGGCGCGAATTGTGGGAGAACCGTTCGCTCTATATCGCGCCGTTGGCCGTCGCCGCCGTTAGCGTTGTTCGGCTTCCTGATCAGCCTGATATTATCCGCCGAGAGCACGCATGGACTGGCGGCGCTCGACCCGGCGCATCAGCCCACCGCGCTCGCCATGCCCTACAGCCACGCTGCCATGCTGCTCATGCTGACCGCGTTCATCGTCGGCATCTTCTACTGCTCGACGCGCTGCACGGCGAACGCCGCGATCGCAGCATCCTGTTCTGGAAGTCGCTGCCGGTTTCCGATCTTACGACCGTGCTCGCGAAGGCCGAGCATTCCGCTCGTGGTTCTGCCGCTGCTCGTCTTCGCGATCACCGTTGCCCTGCAGCTGATCATGCTGGCTGCTGAGCACCGCAGCGCTGCTGATGAGCGGCGGCAGTGTCGCGACGCTGTGGAGACAATTGCCGCTCTTCCAGATGGAATTGGTGCTGCTCTACAGCTCTGGCCGTGATTGCGCTCTGGTATGCGCCCATCTACGCGTGGCTGCTGCTGGTCTCCGGCTGGGCGCGGCGCGCCACATTTCTCTGGGCCGTGTTACCGCCGCTGGCGATCTGCGTGGTCGAGATGATTGCCTTCCACACGTCGTATTTCGGCTCCCTATTGAGAGACCGCTTGTTTGGATTCGCTGCGGACGCTTTCGACTTACATGACGCCCGATGGCTCCCTGATCGATCCGCATTTCATTCCGCTAAGCCAACTCACTCCGGGGAGATTCCTGAGCAGCCCGGGCCTGTGGATCGGGCTGGTAGTCGCGGCCGCATTCCTCGCCGCAGCGGTCCGGCTGCGCCGTTATCGGGAACCGATCTGATTTCTCGATTAATTCGATGTTCAGGAGGACGTATGGAAACCGTTATCTGTCTTAACTCAGCGATTGAATGTACTTCCCTCTCACCCAGTGCTGCGATCTGGCAGGACGTCCTGGCACAGGCGATGACCGGCGAACTAATCGCCGCGATGAACTACACCTCCTTGGCGGAGATATGTGACGATCCCGAAGAAGTAGCCGATGCATTGGAGCATGCGGAGGGTGAACGGGGGCATGCCGCTGCGTTCGCTGCCGAGGGCCGCAAGATTGGAGTGGACGTCCCCAACAACGTCGACGCAAAGCATTGGAAGCGGCTTCGCGAGGCATTCCTGCGCTGCATCGACGAGCCCGTGACTTCATTGGCTGCCTGATCGTGCAGGAGATCATGCTGGAATCCTTCGCCGTCGCCAGCTATGCGCGCGTCGGGAAGGTGGCGCCGGGGAGTCTCGGCAAGACCTTTGCCGCCATCGCAGCCGAGGAAGAAGAGCACATCGATCACGCCATGGCGATTCTCAGAAGCGGAGCGAGCCTTGGACGCGCAACGCTTCGACGACAAGGTGTACCGGCTGCATCTTGAGGTGATGACCACCCTGGCGGAGATGCTGGCCAAGGAATGCAAGGATGGACATTGCGAAGTGTGCCACGGCAGCTGTGTGAAGCCATCGCTGCCCGAGGTCAGCTTGACTGCAGCCGAGCTTCGCGGAGCGTCGCTGCAACAGTATCTGAAGACGCTCGACATGCTGGGGCTACCCGGGGAGGTGACACTCACATGGGTGAGCTCAGTTGCCAGTGTAGCCAGGCGAGGGCAGGCTATGGAGCTCGATTTCGCCCTGATCGGGCATCAGGAAAGTTGGAGAGCGGCTGCGGACGTGCTCGCGGTCCTGCGCGGGCCGCGAGCATGCGCCTCTGCCGGACGACGAGATCAAGGACATCCTTCCCTGGATCCCGCCCAGAGCCGTCTGCCATGTCGAGGTCGGATCGATCGCCGGCGCGAAGGCGCGCGGCCTCTACATCGACTCCTTCATTCCTCCCGACCGTCTGGAAGCCGCCTACATGCACGACAACATCGCCCGCGTTCGAGGGGCGGCGGCCTACGCGATCAAGGCAGGAGCGAAGATCGTGAGTCTCGGCGGATTCAGTTCCATTCTGATCGAGGGCAACTTCGATCAGCTTCCGGAAAGACACGATACGGTCTTCACCACAGGCAATACGTTGACCGTTGGTTTCATCGTTCAGGGCATCAAGAAGATGTGCGCGCTGGAGGGCCGGAACCTCCGCAGATCAACGCTGCTCATCGTGGGAGCAACGGGAGATGTGGGTTCCGGCTGCGCCCGTTGTTTGGCGCCTCTGGTGAAGCGCGTGCTGCTCAGCGCGCGCAACGTGGAGCGGCTACGCAGGCTCGCCGCGGAGTTGCGAGCCGATGGAGTTCAGGTGGAGATCGCGACGGATCTCCAGCAATTCTCCGCCGAGGCCGACGTCGTGATCTGCGCGGCGAGTCTGGCGTCCCCTTCGCTTCTGTTGGGCCGCATCGCGCCCGACGCAATCGTTTGCGATGCGGGCTACCCGAAGAACCTCTCCCCAAGCGCGCAGATGCCTGGCGCCAGAATCTTCTTCGGAGGTCTGGGACAGATCACGGGCGGATTGAGGTTCACGCCGGATTTTCATGGAATTCTGAATCGGCATCCGTTCCCCGATGTGGTCCATGGATGTCTGCTCGAAGGCATGGCTCTCGCTCTGGAGGGCCGCTTCGAACCCTTCTCTCAGGGAAGAGGGTTCATCACTCCGGAGCGGGTCGAGGAGATGGAGACCATTGCCGCACGGCATGGAATCTATCTCGCACCGCTTTACAACGCCGATGGACCGGTGGAGGACGGACTTTATTGCCAGGAAGAGTACCGCGACAGGCTGCTTATTGGCGCCAGCCTGACCTGAGCTATAACCCCGCATCGCCGAGCAATTCAGCCCGACCGGCAATTGCCGAGTAGCAGGGATCACAGAGAGTCGCCGGCATCGGCGATTGCAGCTTTATGTATGGAGTTCGGCATGGCCGACCGAACAGTGACACGAGCTATAGAGACCGATTCCGTATAAATCTACGACTCCTGTGGATATTATTCGCCGTTTGTTCGCCTATACTGGCTGCATGTTTCAACCGCCGGCGCCAGCCCGGAGCGTAGCGATTCGATGCAAGGGGTGTGGATAGAACATCCCGGCGCCCGTAGAGACCATGCCGGCGCAACCCATCGCCGCGAAGTGTCCGCTATGCGGCGATCACAGGCGTTACCTGCCGTCGGAGGTTTTCCAGGGCCGTCTGTCACACATGTTCATCAGGAAGCCCGTGCGCACAGCAGACGGCCGGGTAGCGAAATGACACCAAGATTCAAGGGCGTGCCTAACTTCGATCTGTCTCTGCCTTGTCCCCTGTGCGGGTACAAGATCCAGCCGCGGGAGCTGGTTCGTCTTGCTTCTCAGCAGATCAAGTGTCCAGGTTGCGGCGAGGTGTTCAACGAGATGGGCGGTAGGAAACCGCTAAGCACGTCGTGAGAGGTCACCGCAAATTCCGCGGTGTCTTGTAACTGGCTGGAGAGCGATAACTGGAAGCGTCGAGTGTGATTGTTCTGTCTAAGTAGACTTAGTCCTGGCCGCGGGGAGTTCAGAGCTTGGGCTCACTGCCCGGATTCTCGCCGGTACGGGCGGTCCCGGCAGGCATGGTCCGGGCTTTTTCTTTTGCGGGCAAAATTTTTTCTGAGCTTTTAGGTCAGAAGGTGATTCGAGAGCGTACAATCTCAGTGCTCCCCCTTTAAAATTCAGGAGACCCCGGATGACACTTTCTCAAGTCTTCGTTTGCCTCGTCACGCTCACAGGAGCGGCGGCCCTGGCTCAAACACCCGACTATCAACGTCCAGACCCCACCAGTTCACCCATCGCCTACGTCTACGTGTCGAGGCCAACCCATATCGACGCGTTCGCGGCGTCCTCAAGCGGGAAGCTTACTGCTGTCCCAGGTTCCCCTTTTTCTAACATAGCCGTCTCTCACATGTCGGTGAACAAGAAGTATCTCTTCGGCGCGGGGGACAACCAGCAGGATCTCTATACGTTCTCAATTGGCTCCAATGGCGCTCTCAAGCAGGTTGCCGTGACTAACATTCTCAAGGACGCTCCTGAAGGGTTTGGCACGGGACCAATACAAATCGACGGTACAGGCTCAACCTTGTACAACTACATCATCGTCGATGACTCGTTTGTGCAAGCGTTCAAGATCGAAGAGAATGGCGAGCTGCAATTTCTTGGGGACACCGAGACCGATGACACGTTTGACGTGCAAGAAGTTGCTCCCACCATGATAAGTTTCCTTGGCAACAACAAGTTCGCCTATGAGACAGGTTGTGATCAGGACGCGCTGAATGGCGCAACGGCGGCATTCAAGCGAGAAAGCAGCGGGGAGCTGAAGTTTGTGAATGGCGTTCGGGAGTTGCCGAAGACAAAGAATCCTGGCGACATCTATTGCCCCTTCAAGCTTGCAACCGACCCAACGGACCACTTAGCGTTCGTGCTCCAGGCCTACAATGAGAATACGGGTTACTCTGACGGACCAATGGTGCTGGCAAGCTATACGGCTGACTCGGAGGGCAATCTGACCACGAAGAGCACCTTTGAGACCATGCCTTCGATTGAGAGCCAGGCTAACACGATTAGCATATCCCCATCGGGCAAATTTCTAGCGGTTGGAGGGTCGGGATTCCAGATCTTCCATTTCAACGGAAGTAGTCCGATCACGAAATATACCGGAGTGCTTCAGCCTGGTTCCCAGTTCACGGAGTTTGGCTGGGATGGTGACAATCACCTGTATGCACTGGGGAGCGGGAAATTGTACGTGTATACAGTTACGTCTACGAGCGTCAAGGAGGCCTCAGGCTCGCCGTACTCGATACCGGAAGCGTCGAGTGTGATTGTTCTGACTAAGTAGACCGTCCCCTATGGGCTAAAGTGTCTGCGTGAGAACCCACCAGTCCCGTAGGGACGGCTGAGAGTTACTTTCAGCCGTCCCTACGGGACTGGACCTCGCTCGTATACCCTACCCAGCACTGCGTGCTGGGCTACTCTCAGCCGTCCCTTCGGGACTGAATCCTGAACTGGCAGGTTCTCACGCAGACACTAAAGCCGTAGCCCTCACTCAGGCAGAATTACCCGGCGAAGTTTTCTCGCAGTTTTCCCGGTGTACGTAACATCACTCAATCGGCAGCTGTTGCTTCCTGCGGAACGGCAGGAAGCCGGATCACGAAGCGATTTCCCCGATCGTGCCCGGCGTGCAGGCTGATGCTGCCGCCATTGGCCTCGACTGCCCACTTCGCGATGGCCAGACCAAGGCCGCTCCCTCCAGCTTCACGCGAGCGAGAGGCATCGATTCTGAAAAATCGTTCGAAGACCTTCTGCCTGAAGATCTTCCGGGATCGTCTCCCCACTGTCTTCCACCGCAATGTCTACGGTTTCCCCAGCTGCGTACGACATGGATGGAAATCCTGGTCGACGGTGGAGAATACTTGATGGCGTTCTCCACGATATTTGCCAGCCCACGCTGCAGCACCATGCGATCTGCGCTCACCAGCAGACTTGCGTCTCCTTCTATCTGGATGTGCTGTCCCTTTTCCTCTGCGAGGAGGCCAAGAAGGCCGACGACCTCCCGGGCAAGGTCCAATGGGCTGAAGGTTGTTCTGTGGAGTGTGACTTGGCCGGCATCCGCCCGGGATATAGAAAGGAGGCCGTCGACCATCTCGGTCAGCCGAGTTACTTCTTCCAGCATGCTCCCGATGGTGTCTCGATATTCTTCCGCTGTGTGCAAGCGCTGTAGGCCCACCTCTCCGACGCTACGGATGGAGGCCAGCGGCGTTCTTAACTCGTGGGATGCATCCGCGGTAAAGCGCTTCAGATTGTCGAAAGAGTCTTGCAGCCGCGCCAGAAGATCATTGAGAACCCGTGCCATGTAGCCCAGTTCGTCGTTGGGGTTCTCCACCGGAAGCCGCTGGTCCAGCTGACTGGCGGTGATGGTTTCTGCGCGGAGCGCCATGTTCTTCAAGGGCAGGAGCACCTTGTAGGCCATGCGATAGCCGGCGAGACCGGCAATCAGAAGGTGGGCGGCACCGCCAGCAACAGCAACCCAAGAAACTGCCACCACCCCGCGCTCGATCGGCGCGGTGCTGTAGGCGAGCCGGATGAGGAGCGGCCGGTTACCAATCGAGTGGATATGGCTGATGAGCAGCAGACGGGTTCCATCCTGCAGCCGCACTCTACGCTTGTTGTAGCTCGGACTCCCTTCATTGGGGAATGGTGGGCCTCCCAGATCCTGCCACCGCAACTTGGCATTGCGCAGAAGCACTTGGCCCTCCGGAGTCAATACCTCCATGTACCGGTCGAGCAACAGGATATGTTCAGGATTGTTATGGTACTCCTCGTGGAGCACCAGACGTCCCATCCGGCGCAAAGGCGAGCAACCCTTCCGCGGTTTCAATATCCTGTATCTCTGCATGGTACAGGCGGTTGCTGAGTTGCCAGTATTCCAGCAGCGTTGCTGCACAGATGAACAGCAGCAGCACCAGGCCGAAGACGCTGACATACCAGAGCGTCAGGCGATGGCGCACATTGCTATAGCGCAGGATCATGGTTCGTCTTCGCGCAGCACGAAACCTACTCCGCGCACGGTATGCAACAGCTTCTTTTGGAACTCGCCATCGAGTTTGCGCCGGAGCCGTGTAATCTGCACGTCAATCACATTATCCAACGGCGTGTAGCGCATCACCTGCTTCCACACTTCGCGCGCCAGCATCTCCCGGGAAACGACCGAGCCACGGTTCAGAAGAAGGTATTCGAGAAGGTCGAACTCCCGCGCCGTCAACTCGAGTTTCTTGCCCGCTCGCGAAGCGGTACGCCCTTCCAGCTCCAGGGTCAGATCTGCGATCTGCAGAGAGGAGAAGACCGCCGGGAGCTTGCGCCGCATAAGTGCTCGAATGCGAGCCAGCAATTCAGGAAAGGCGAAGGGCTTTACCAGGTAGTCATCCGCCCCGGCGTCAAGCCCCAGTACTCGATCCTCGATTGAGTCTCGCGAGGTCAGAATCAAGACCGGCACCTTGAATCCTGCTCGCCGCATGTCGGCAAGCACTTCAAAGCCGCTGCGTCCGGGAAGCATCACGTCGAGAAGAATGAGGTCGACGTGTTGATGGCGCAGGGAGGAGAGTGCGTGTTCCCCGCTGGGGGAGAGACTGACGGCATAGCCCTCCCCATGCAGCCCCTCAGCAACTGCCTCGGCCAGTTTTCGTTCGTCTTCTACCAGCAGAATGTTCAAAAGCCACCTCCGGACCTCGAGAGACCCTGCTTAAAAATGTACAAGCTTGACCGCCGGGTTACGATGCGGGGTCACAAAATGTCAGGGAAATGTAAGAAAAACGTCAGGTTTGCGTAAGGCGGTTGGGTGCTCAAATCCCCTTGTGATCGGTCAAGGAGATTTACAACCATGAGCAACTACTCCCGTTCTCTTTCGTTTCTCGCTCTGCTTGGCAGCGTGGCGATGGTTCCGGCGAGCCGCGCGATTACGCTACCGGCCCAGACCACACATCCCCGTCATCTTCACCCACACGGAAAATGCTGCGAAGGCAAAGGCGGGGGATGTAGTGACGGCCAAGACCATGCAGGTGGTTCTGCTGCCGAACGGAGATCAGATTCCGAAAGGATCAATGGTCATCGGGCATATCGTCGAAGCGCGTTCATTCAAGTTCGATGACACGCCATATGCAGCCCAGCAAGCGTCGTATCTATCCATCAAGATCGATCAGGTGGTGGATAAGAGCGGCTCCAGTCCTGTTGTTACCTCGGTGCGTGCGCTTAGCGGACCCCATCTCCGTGGAAGAGGCGCTCACTCCGCAGGAATCGACGAGACTGATTCTCTGGGGACGATGACGTTGGTCGGTGGAGCGCACTACTCGCCCATCGACAAGCATGTCACGGCTGGACCGGACGACGACATCGTGGCCTACAACAAGAAGCAGGGAGTCTTTGCGCATCTTCTTCCTGCAGGCTGCGGTTGCCCGGGAACCCAGACCGAGCAGTCGGTGGGATATTCTCTCCAGACGCCTGCGGCCTCTATGGTTTCGGTCCGATTCATCTATCTGAGGACAGCGCGAGCGGCACCTTCCGGTTAGCCTCAACCCACCACACGGTCGTCCTTTACGCCGGCAGCGCAGCGCTGCTCCAGGTGCAATAGCCAGCTAAGAGAACTGCATATCCCCCGCTTCGCTCCGGGATGGCGCAGTTTGTCGTCTCGGAGCCGCCTGCATCAATCACCAGATCAAGTCTCTGACGGACGTTTAGAAGTCGTCGCTGGACTTTGTCATCCCGCGCGCTGCCCCAGCGTGCCGTGGTGTCGAGTTTCGGCGGAATCTGTGTTACACCAGAACCCAATTAGAACAGCACGGGTGCCCCACGTTCGCCGGATTTCCTGTGAAGCTTGTTGGCGTTGACGAACTTCATGCGGTTTTCCTCACTGAAACCGCACGCGTCGAGGACACGTACAGGAAATCCGGGTAGCCCAGCGTCGTGGGCCAATGATTGTTTCGATTGCTTTTCCTAGTACGTCGAGGTGCGGTCGAAAAGAGCATGTGGGCTTCGCACTTCTCGCCAGGTAGCTGGGCGAACCTGGGGCACCCGTCCTACGCGCTGAAGATAGACTCTGCGGGGGGTTCGAAGTGAGGTTCTCAGCAGACCCGCCACCTAGGCCCGCTGCGTCTTACGCGCGTAGACCAGGAAAAATCCAGCAGGAACCAGAAAGACCGTTAATGCAGTGGAGGCGACGAGGCCACCCACCAGCGCCCGCGCCAGCGGAGCATACGATTCGCTGCCTTCGCCAAGCTTGAGCGCCATGGGAAGCAGACCAATGACCGTGGCCAGCGAGGTCATCAGAATAGGACGCAGGCGAACCCGGCAAGACTCGATAATCGCCTCCCCTACTTGCCGTCCCTCGCTGATCAGGTGGTGAGCGAACTCGACGATGAGGATGCTGTTCGACATCGCAATGCCGGCCAGCATCACCACACCCATGAGCGACATGACATTCATCGTTGTGCCCGTGAGCACAAGGATCAGCAACACTCCGCTAATTCCCGGCGGCAGCGCAAGCAGGATGATGAATGGATCGATGAAAGAACGGAACTGCGCGACCAGCACCAGGTAAAGCAGGATGACCGACATGATCAGCCCAACGGTGAAGCTCCTGAACGAGGCGCTCATCGCCTCGGCGCTGCCGTGCACCGTGACGTGAATGCCTGTGGGAATCTGCTGCCGGGCAATGACCTTGCGCACCAGGTCAGCCGTTTTGCCAAGATCCTCCGTTGCCGGGCGGACGTAGATATCGAGCTTGCGCCGGATCTGGTAGTGATCGACTTCAGTGGGAGCCTGGATCTGTTGAATATTCGCCACCATGTCCAGCCGGGTCGGCTGCGCCGCGCCCTCGGCATGAAGAGGAATTGCCTCCAGGTCCTGCACTGTGCGAATCTGCGCTTCGGGATACTGCACGGTCAGGAAGTAGTTGTTTCCGTTCCTGGGATCGATCCAAACATTCGGCGCAATCATCTGATTGGAGGTGAGGGAAGTAATCACGTTGGAGATAACTTCCTTCTCCGTCAGGCCGAGCTTCGCCGCGTGGATACGGTCGACGTTGATGCGCAGGGATGGATAATCCAGATCCTGCGGGATGAACACGTCGGCCGCTAGCGGAGAGGAACGCAGGTTGCCTGCAATGGCCTGGGCCACCTGATTATCCGCTTGCAGGTTGGCTCCACTGATCTGGATGTCGATCGGCGCCGGGGCTCCCATGTTGACCACTGCATCGACCAGACTTCCGGTCGAGAAGTATGCTGTCAGCTCCGGCATTTCCTGAGCCAGGCGCTGCTTGATGCGCGCGATATATTCATAGCTGCCGATGCTGTGTCCCGGAGTTAGCCCGACCTGGATGAAGCCGGTGTGCATGGCTGCATTCGGGGTATAGATGGCGGAAAATCCATTGTCGACGCCGATGTTGTCGACAATGATGCCCAGATCCGCAGGCCGGACCACCTCTTTGATCAATGCCTCGGCCTTCGCTACTTCCTGCTCCGTCACCAGGAGCTTGGTTCCCGACGGCGCCTTGATGTTGATGACGAACTGGCCGGCGTCGGTCTGCGGAAAGTAAGAGAATCCCAACAGCCCGTAAAGGCCGAGGCTCACAACAAACACCACCGCAAAGACGACCAACACCTTCGCCGGCTGCCGGAGCACTCGCTGTACCAGCACCTCGTAGCCCGCCAGCATCTTCTCGAAGCGCGCATTGAAGGCCGCGTTGAATCGCGCCGCGAAGCCGCTCTTCCCACCTTCCAGCGTGCGCGCCTCACCTGCATGCGACTCGTCAAAGCCTTCCGGGATGATTCAGCTTGAGGTACTTGGAGCAGTACAGCGGCACGACCGTCATCGCAATGACGTAGGAGGCGAAGAGCGCAACCACCACGGCCAGCGCCATGGCCGAGAAGAGAAACTTGCTTACACCCGACAACAGCGTCACGGGAAAGAAGACGATGGCCGTGGTAAGCGTGGAAGCAAGCACCGGCAGCGCCACCTCTCGGCCGCCATTCTCCGCGGCAACCACTGGCGGCTCTCCAATCTCCAAGTGCCGGTAGATGTTTTCCAGCACGACCACGGAGTTGTCGATGAGGCGCGAAAGCGCCAGCGCCAGGCCGCCCAGCACCATGCTGTTCACGGACGACCCGTTAAACTGCAGCACCATGAACGTCGCCAGCACGGAGAGCGGAATGGAGAAGAAAACCGCCAGCGTAGCGCGCAGGCTGCCCAGAAAGATGAGGATCATCAGGCAGGTGAGAAAGAGCCCGATGCCGCCTTCGTGAAGCAGGGTTTCAATCGCGGTGCGTACAAAGCGAGACTGATCGAAGACCACGGTCGTACCGCATCTCCGAAGGTACATCGACCAGGTGGTGCAGGGCAGTGCGAATACCCGAGACGACGGTGATGGTGTTGGAGTTTCCTCCTTGCTTAAGCACCGGCAGATAGACCGAGCGTTGCCCGTTTACATGCACTACGTTGTATTGCAATGCGTGCGCGTCTTTCAGCACGCCGATGTCTGACATCAGCACCGGATTTTCGCCGTTCATCTTGACCGGGTACTGGCTGGCGTTCTTGAGGTCAAACTGCGCGTTGGAGTAGATGTCGTAGTCGAGGTTGCCGATCTGTACGTCGCCGGCAGGCAGGATGAGGTTGGCCTGGTTCATCGACCGCACCACATCCATGGGGCTCATCTGCCGCGCTTCCAGCTTGTAGGGGTCGACGTAGAGCTGTATTTGCCGCCATGGGCCGCCGAAGGGCTGCGGGATGGAGGCGCCGGGCACGCCCGCCAGCTGGTTGCGCACAAAGTTCTGCGCAATATCTTTGAGCGCCCCATCGGTCATGCCCGGGCCATTCATCGTCACCAGGCAAACGGGCAAGCTGGATGCATCGGACTTGAGCACCACCGGCGGAAAGGTGCCCGGGGGCAAATCCTTCATATCTGAGACCGCGAGATTCGCGATGGTCGCGGCATCGGTATCAGCATTCGTGTCCGGCTGGAAGTAGACGCGGATGATGCTCACGCCATCGAGAGAGCGCGACTCCATGTGATCGATGCCGCTGGCCAGCGTGAAGAAGCGCTCCAGGTGATAGGTGATGTTGCCTTCGATCTGCTCCGGAGGCATACCCGAATAAAACGTCGCCACAATGACTACCGGCACGTTCATCGAAGGGAACATATCGACAGGCATGCGAGCAACGCTGCTCACGCCGAGCACAAAGACCATGAGGCAGACAACGATAATCAGGTAAGGGGTGCGGATGGCAAAGCCGGACATGCAGCTCCTTTTCGCATTCTTAGCGGGAGCGAGCAGTTTCGCTGGACTGCACTGCAAAAATGTCTGGACGGCGGTGCTGGACCCGTCAGAGGTGGGCAGGTGGCTGAACTTTTTGCCCGTCATGGAGATCGGAACGGCGGCCGGTGATCACGACGTCTCCTGCATTGACCCCGGAGAGAATCTGGACATACTGGGGCGACTGTATCCCGGTGTGTACCTTGCGCGTCTGCACCATGCCGGCGCTGTCAACCAGGAAGAGCCTTTGGTTATCCCCCGTGCCATCGACAGCCTCGGGCGGAACCGCAGTGGCATTCTTGGCCTCCGCTGTTCCCAGCTTTACCTCCGCATACATCCCGGGGATCAAAGTAAGTTGAGGATTTTTGACATCGACTTCCGCGGTCATCGTCCGGGTCGACATTTGCACCCGGTCGGCAAAGCGAGTGATTGTGCCGTCAAAGGTGCGGTGCAACGCCGGTACATCGACGGTTACGTGTTGACCGTTGTGGATGGCGGCCACGTCCTCCTCCGGAACGGGAAGCATAAGCCGCAGCAGATTGTTCTGCGAGACTTTGACCACCGGCATCGCCTGGGTCTGGGAGGCGATGCCGGCCTGAATCATGGCGCCGTCGCTGGCATAGCGCTGGGTTACGACGCCGCTGAAGGGAGCAACGATCCTCGTATACTCGACCAGCGCAGTTTCATGAGCGAGGCTGGCGACGGCGCTTTGGTAGCGGCTCTCCGCCGCCTGCACGCGTTGCAGCGCAGCGCTCACCTGCGCGTCTGCTTCGAGATTGTGCGAGTGGGCCACATCCACTTCCTGCAGCGGGACAAGACCCGGCTCTTTCTTGGAAACGTCCTGAATCCGGCTATAAGAGAGTTGGGCAATCTGGCTCGCTGCCTGCGCCCGCTGCAGATCGCCTTTGGCTACCGCCCTCTCGGCGTTGGCGGTCTGCACATCGGACTTCGCCTTGGTCAGGTCTGCTTGCAGCTCGGGAATCTCCAGAGTGGCGAGCAATTGCCCTTGCTTCACGCGATCGCCGATATCCACCAGCATGTGCTGGATGTAGCCGGCCTCCTTGGCCATCACATCCACTTCGTAGATAAGGCTCGAACTCGGCGGTGAGGGTAATGCTGTTTCGCAGATCAGTCGCGGACAACCCTGGCTGCCGGAACCACCGGCACCGCTGCCGTGCCCTCGGAGACGGCGCTGTGGGAGCAGGCTGACAACGGCCAAACCAGCGCGACCGAGAAGATGACCAGCAGCCCCTGGCATCTTCGATGAATGCATCTTCGATGAACTGCATCTCCCTGCCTCTCTCGCGCTGGCCTAGGGCCGGACGCCTAAGGCGTAATTGAGCGCAGCCCTTGCGCTGAGATAGTCAAAGCGTGCGCTGGCGGCCTGGATCAGCGCAGAGGTCTGGCTCAGCTCCGCCTGGTTGAGCTCGACGATGCTGCCCAGGCCTGCGTCGTAGCGCGCTTGCGCTAAGCGCAACGCTACTCCTGTCTGGTCCACCAGGTCCTGCGCTACCTGGATCTGGAGGTAGGCGTCTTTTGCCCGCGCCCAGTCGGTGCGTACGTCGCGCTCGATCACCAGCGAGCGATCAGCGCACGTCCCGGTCCGCAGCCTGTGCGCGCAGCTTGGCCTCGGCTATGCGGCCGGAGTAGAGGCCGCCGTTGAAGACCGGCACCTTGATATTGATCCCGGCTGCTCCATAGTTCTGCTGCAGCGTATGATCCCGGTCCGGCACCTCGCCGGCCGTGCCGAGAATATCGACCGTTGGATATTTCAGCTTGCTTTCGGAATTCGCGTACTGCTGCGCGGCCTGTGCCTGCAGATTCAGAGCTTTCAGATCGGGCCGGTTGGCCAGGGCCTCGCGAATGTAGAGGTTGACATCGTCTTCCAGCAAGGGCGGCTGTGGCTGCTCGGCGAGCACGTAGTCGGGATCATTGTCGTCGCCCATGGCGGCGGTAAGCTGTGCGCGCGCCTCTTGCACGTTGCTGTCGGCCTGAACGACTGCCATTTGAGCTTCCGAGACAAGCACCTGCGCAAACTGGACATCGAGCGTGGATCGGAGCTGGCTTTGCGCCAATGCCGTCAGCTGGCGAAGCTCCGTTTTACGGAACGCGAGAACCGCCTGAGCGGTTCCGCGCACGCTCTCCGCAGCCTCGGTTGCGAAGTAAGCCTGGTCGACATCGCGCAATATTTGCTGCCTCACATCTTCGGTGCTCTGCGAGGCGGCCTTGCGCTGTCAGGCGCGAGGAGCGCACAAGGTCGCGCGTCCGCCCGAAGTCCGTCACCAGCTGGGTGAGCGTGACCGCCGCCCGCAACGCGGGTGGAGATACTGGAAGTGGTGACCGCGCCTGCAGCTACAGCGCTATCGCCATTCGCTTTGACCGCGGTCAGATTCGCAGTCAGCTGCGGAAAGTAGGCCGACCGGGTCTGCTGCACGCGCTTGCCTAAGGCCTGGGCTCTCAGGGCTTCGGCGGCCAGGCGCGGCTGGTTCTTAAGCGTGCGCGCCTCCGCATCGGCGAGGGAAAGCGTGGGCCCATTGCTGCGTGGAGGCGGCCGTCTTGCGGCATGGCGCCAGGATGGAGCCTGGCCAAACGAATAATCCCAAGGAGCCCAAAATCAGAAACATCCGCAGCTTCATCTGTGTTCCCGGTTGGCGCCATGAGCCACTTTCAAGATGGTGGTCTCCTGCACTTCGACCATTCCATCGGTCACCAGAAGAAGGAGCTCGGGCATAAGCCGATCTACAACTTCTCGCTGGTCGATAAACTCCAGACGGATCGGGAAGGTGCTGGCCCTCGCTGCCGGGCGCGCCCTTGGTATGCAGGCGATGGTGATAGCCGAAGCCGGCCTCAGGACGGAAGACGGTGGCTCCGGCAACCCGTTCGTCATATAGAAAGGCCAGAATGTCGTTATGGAGAAACTCATGGCTGGAGCTGACGTCCGCGTTCAGATGAACTATGACCCGCAGCGCCGGTCCAATATCCAACATCCACACTCTCTAGTAAACAGGAATGACAAAATATCTGTATGGAGTATAGAAGTGGAGTTCCCGGTCAAAACCTTACAAGTTCCTGACAAGTAGTGCGGCCGGCGTGCGGGGTGGGATGTAAAATGAGCGGCATCATGAAGATACTTACTGGCGAGATGCGTGGCTGCCGCAAAGGGTCCGGAGGCGTGGTTTACCGGAACCGTGTGGCTCAACGAAATCGTCACCCGCCGGCGCCCTCGCGGCTTAAGGCAAACCATGTCTGGTTTGGGCCGGGAAGCCGCACCGCGTGGCACACGCATCCTGTCGGGACAAACACTGCACGTGTTGGACGGGCTGGGAGTAGTGCAGTCGGCCGGCGAACCGCCGCAGATCATTCGCCCTGGCGATACGGTCTTGATCGCGCCGCAGGAACGTCATTGGCACGGCGCGGCGCCAGGAAAGACGATGGCTCACATCGCCATGCAGGAGGCCGACGAGCACGGCGTCGATGTAGTCTGGTTCGAGCACGTCACAGACGAGGAGTATTCACTGTCTCCGGCCTAAGACTGCTTTGATCGCTCCGTGTTTGGTGGGGATATGCTGGTTTGCTCCGCACTCTTCACTGGGTCGCGATCCTGATTTTTCTGACGGGCGGCGCTCGATCGTGCTGGCTGTTGTCACTTGGCTTCGGCGGCGAGCCGGAGGTGGATTCGCGTTGCTTCTTTTTAGTCGCCCACCGGCGTTGCCGACCCGCGGGATATGAAACGGGGCATCTTGTCCTCGACAGAAAGTGCAACGAATCCCCGGGTGCCCCATCCCCCCGGATTTCCTGTAGGGCTTGGTGGTCAACGAATCTCATGCGGCTTTCCTTAAAACGAAAGCCGCACACGCTGCTATGGCTGGGGCCGCGCAGTAGGAAATCCGGGTCCTTCGCGCTTTTTGCAGAAGGGTGGGATACCACGAATCTCGCTACCGAGCGTCGCGTATCCCACCCTTTGCGAAGAACGCAAAGGATGGGGCACCCGACTGTTCGTGGTGCTACCTGGCGTGCCAAACACCAACCACGGCCTAATCGAGAACTTGTTTCTTCTCAGGCATGAATGACCCTTTTGCTTAGAGATGCGGCGGATGCGGCAGGTAAGCTCTAGAAGGTGTGAAGAATCCTCTTCGCACCTTTTCGAGCGCACCTGAACCGATAGTGATTTGTTTCCGTTGCCGTCCCCGAAGGTGAAACCGCGGTGGGGCTTCGCCCCTCGTCTTTTCCTCCCACGTACGGCGGGGCGATCGTGGGGCACCCCCAGGTTACTCAGGACGCATCGCTCGAAAGGTCATATTCCGGCATTTTCTTGCGATCCGAATTGCCCCTTATGCAATAATTCGTTCCATTCTGTTCTTAACGGCGTTTCAGGAAAAGAGGAGATGCTATGGCTGTCGAGGCGCACCCCTGTACTATCGGCCAAAGCGATCGATGCGGCGGGAGAGCCGGAATACGCGCCGGCGGCTGCGTTGCCCGCGCTGCCCGGGCGGCGGCTGGCCTCGATCGACGCCCTGCGCGGCTTCGATATGTTCTGGCTCATGCAGGAGGAGTCGGGCCTGGTGCTGGCGCTGGCCGCCGCGTTGCATTTACCCTTCCAGGCCGTGCTGGCCAAAGAGTTCGATCACACGCCTTGGGTTGGCTTTACGTTCTGGGACCTTATCGCGCCGCTCTTTCTCTTTATCGTCGGGCTGAGTCTGCCGTTTGCCCTCCAGAGCCGGCTCCGGCGCGGCCAGAGCCGCAAGACCATCCTCTACCACATCCTGCGCCGCACCGCGCTGCTGATCGTTCTGGGGCTGGTCTTCAACGGCATTCTGCAGCTTAACTTCTCTGACTTCCGCTATACCGGCGTACTGCAGCGCATTGCGCTCTCCTATGTTTTCGCGGCCATCATCACGCTGATGACGCGGGCTGCGCGGCCAGATCGCATGGACGGTGGCCTGCTGGTGGGTTATTGGGCCATCATGGCGCTCATCCCTGTTCCCGGCTTCGGCCGCAACGTGCTTACGCAGCAAGGCAACCTCGAGGGGTACATCGACCGCCTGTTTCTGCCCGGCAAATTCTGCTGCTATGTTTTCGGGGACAACGAAGGCTACCTGAGCACCATTCCCTCGATCGCGACAGTGATGCTGGGCGTGCTCTGCACCCACATTCTGCAGGCGAAGCGAAGTGAGCGTTTCAAGGTTTTGGCGCTGGTGGGGGGAGGCGTCGCCAGCCTGGCGCTAGGCCTGGCGTGGGGAATGGTCTTTCCCATCATCACCCGGCTCTGGACCAGCTCCTACACGCTCTACAGCAATGGCTGGTGCATGCTGCTTTTCGCGCTCTTCTACTGGATCATCGATGTCAAGGGCTACACCAAGTGGGCCTTCTGGCTGAAGGTGATCGGGCTCAATGCGCTCACCATCTACATCTTGTCCAGGAGCTGTTCGACTTCAAACACATTGCCGACATCTTTGCTGCCGGTCTGGCGCGCCATTCCGGCGTCTATGCGGCACTAGTGATGGGTGTCGCCATCGTGGTGTCCAAGTGGCTTTCCTCTACTTTCTCTACCGGCAGAAGATATTCCTCAAGGCGTAAACCGCAAAATGCGAGGGAACTCGACAGGAAAACCGTCCCGCCATTTGCTTATTGGCAGAGCAACGCGGAAGTGAGTGCGGTTGCGCCCTTCTGGGAAAGCATTGGAAATAAACCATTTTCGTCCCAGGTACCCCGATTTCCTGTTGAGGTTGGTGGCGTTGTCGAACTCCATGCGGCTTTCCTTAATGAAAGCCGCACACGCGGTCCTGTCTGATGCAGCGTAACAGGAAATCGGGGGTACGCTGGGGCGAACCTGGGGCACCCAGCGCTTCGCTTAGGGCCCATCCTCAGGGGTGTTTCTATTTGCGCTTGGCTTCGTGCAGGGCGATGGCGGCCTGTACCTCGCTCCAGCCTTGGACGCGGTAATGGGTTTTGTCACCACGATTGTGCGGCGCATCGAAGAGCAGCCCTATGCCGCGTAGGCCGGCAAAGTGCTGGGGTGTGTCATCGATCAGATAATCGACATCGAGGATGGACTTGTCACCGCAAAAGATTACGCGGTGACGGGGGATCTGGGGCAGATGACGCTCCAGCCAATTGAGCTTATCGACAAAGGAAGTGGGGAACTCCGTCGCGGCGCTGGCGATGAAGATGTCGTGTTCCGCGCACAACTTCTCCATCTCTTCGCGGGCGCCGGGATCCATTCCAGGTCGGCAAAGAATCCCGGTTCATGCAGCATGTCCAACACCCACTGTTGGTGCTCCTGGGGAACGATGTCCACGAGTTCCAGCCCGTGCAACGCATTCGAGGAGACATTGGCGGCGTATCGCTGATTGTAGGCGCGCAGTTGCTTGCCCAGGGAATCGGTGAGGACCTCATCCATATCGACGGCGATGCGCAGCTTTCTCATTTTGCCTTTAAGGTGACCGTTGTTCGCCTGGGAACCTTGCGCCAGAGCAGGATAGCGCGCGCGAGCTCGACGGCCTGGGCCGAGCTCTCCGGAGTGCACTCGCCCGGAGCACGCCCTTGCGACAGCAGTCGATAAAATAGCAAGCTGTTTGCGTATGGGTCCACCGCCGGGAGCGCAATCTCAGCCAGAGGTTCGGGCGGCCGCAGAAGCTGCAGATGATCATTGGCATAGCGAAGTTCGCCTCCGCTCGCCTGCAGATCGAATTCCATGGCAAAGGGAACGTCGCCGGCGTACCAGCCGCCGGCGATCGCCACCTCCACCCCGCCCGGGTAGTGCAGGGAGCACTCCATTACGTTGGGGAGTCCACCGTGCGTGCAGTCACGCTTTCAGGCACGCCGAAAAGCAACAGTGCCTGATCGAAATCGTGCACCAGCAGATCGAGCATCGCGCCTCCACTCTCCTCCGGACGCAACAGCCATGGACCCCAGCCGGGCAGCCCGATCTGCGGGCGAACGTAGCGAGCGGATAGCGCCATAGGCGCGGCAGGCCACCGCTTCGTGAAGAAAGCGATAGGCAGGCCAGAAGCGCAAGACGTGGGCCACCATCAGGATGCCCCGGTTGCGGTTCGCGCGCCGCAGCATGCGGCAACAATCCTCCACGGTGAGCGCCATGGGCTTCTCGCAGAGCACATGTTTGCCTGCGTCGAGTGCGGCGATGGTCATAGGGGCATGCAATCCCGGTGGGGAGGCAGATGTCGATGGCATCCAATTCGCGATCCTCGATCATCGCCTGGCAGAGGGTGCTCGTGGTCCTGCCAGGAGCTGGGCGAAAGGCGAGCGCTGGTGCGCGTCACCACTTCCACTCCCGGCAGTGGAACGGTAGGCCTCCAGGTGACGCCGGCCCATGAAGCCGAGCCCAGCAATCCGATTTGAAAGTTTTCTGCCATATCAGTTAGACAGAAGCCTCCAGGGGCGCTGGGCTGTTGCGGAACCCTTTGGAGATGATCGCGTCGTAGAGGATGCCGGCAGCGAACCACAGGGCGCCGACGATCTCTGCCTGCCGGCTCAGATTCAACCATATGACAAAGCAGAAGAGAAAGCCGAGGGCGGGAAGAAACAAGTCAGGTAGAATGCGCCGCTCCTGCCGGGAACGGCGAAAGATAGTAGCTTCGCATCACGCTCGCATTGACTCCCATGAAGGCGAGAAAGGCGCCGAAGTTGATCAACTCAGCCGCGCGCTCGTAGTTCAACAGCAGGCACCCGGCAAAGGCAAAGCCGCCAATCAGCAGGATGTTATATGCGGGAACGGCGCGCCTGGGGCTCACGTAGGCGAAGAAGGGCCGGGGCAAAATGCCATCACGTCCCATGCCAAAGAGCAGCCGCGAGATTCCGGCCTGGGCGGTGAGGCCCGAGCCCAGATTCGTCACAATCAGAATGACGGCCATTCCATGGAAGAGAAGTGGGCCGCCAACCACGCGGTCAATGTCGAGAAAGGCCGTCTCGGCATTGGCAAAATCGTTGAATGCAGGGATGCAACCGCTGCGCCAGGTAGATTTGCAGGCCACCAAATACTCCGGTGAAGATGCAGACGAAGACCGTGGCCAGCAGAATATTGCGCCGGGGATTTTCCACTTCCTCGGAGAGCGTGCTGACCCCATCAAAGCCGCCATAGGTCAGCGCGGCCAGGGCGGTACCGGCGGCCAGGTTTTTCCAATGAAAGGTCTGCGGGTTGTAAATGGTTGGGTGGAGAGCAGCCCATGCCATCCCTCCCGCACCAGCAGCCAGCGGATGGCCAGGCCGATGAAGGGCAGATCACCGCCAGGGCGGCGATCATCATCAGCAGGTTGGCGGTGGCAGTGGCGCGGATGCCCCATAGGTTGACTCCGGTAATCAGCACCGCGATCAGCGCGCACCAGATCCAGTAAGGAACGCCGGGAACCACGCGCTGGATCGTGATGGCCGTGTACACGGTGCAGATGACGGGGACCAGCAGGTAATCCAGCAACATCGCCCAGCCGGCGAGAAAGCCGAGGTGAGGGTTCAGCCCGCGGCCGACGTAGGTGTAGGCTGAGCCCGGCGAGGGGATGAAGCGCCGCCATCCGCCCATAGCTGAATGCGGTAAGAATCATGGCCACCATCGCCACCAGCAACGTGGTGACGGCCAGCCCGCCGGACAACTGCTGCACCACCCCGAAGAGCGGCACAGCGGCAATGGGCGAGATCAGCACGATGCCGTAGAGACCAGGTCCCAGAGAGTCAGTACGCGGCGTAACCGCCCGGCCGGCTTTTCGTTTACTGCTTTCCACGTCAAACCAACTTTCGCTTCGGGCCCTGGTTGATGTCTAAGGGCGACGGCGCCCGGAGTCAAGGACAAAATAATCGTTCCGTTCCTTTTTGACGCTGAACACCGCGGAAAACGCGGCTGATTAAATAACATTTTGGAACATAATGTTTGACTTGGCTGTTCCCTGGACCTTAACATCACCTTCGCTTACACGGACTGAAGCCATGAATCGACTAGCCCTTTTTGGCGGTACGCCGGTACGGCGGGACGGATTCCCCTCCTGGCCCATTTACGACCAGCAGGAGGAGCGTGCGCTGCTCGAGGTATTGCATAGTGGCCGTTGGTGGAGCGGCACGCAGGCCTACCATGACGCCAATTCCGTCGAAGTTCCGTCGAAGGTAGCCGCATTCGAGTCCGTCGTTTGCCGCCTATTGCGGAGCCACCTACGGGCTGGCTTGCGCCACCGGGACGGCGGCGCTAGAGATCGCGCTGAAGGCGGCCGGGCATTGGTCCCGGGAGACGAAGTCATTGTGCCTCCGTACACCTTTCTTGCCACCGCCAGCGCGCCTCTGCTGGTGGGCGCGATTCCGGTCTTCTGCGATATCCAGGCGGACACGTTAAATCTGGACCCGGACCGGATCGAGGAAGCGATCACTCCTTACACCCGGGCCATCATTCCCGTCCATTTTGCCGGGCTCGCCGCGGATATGGAGCGGATCATGGCCATTGCCCGGGCGCACAATCTGTTTGTGCTCGAAGATGCTGCCCACGCCCATGGCGCGACCAGCAAGGGGCGGCACCTGGGCACCCTGGGAGATGCGGGCACCTTCAGCTTTCAGGCCTCGAAGAACATGACGGCCGGGGAGGGAGGCCTTATCCTCACCGACGACGCGCACCTGGCGGAGATATGCAATTCCTACCTCTGGGCCGGGCGTAAGCTTGGGCTTCGCATGGTATGAACACTTCCGGCTGGGGTGGAACTATCGCCTTACGGAGTTTCAGGCAGCCATTCTCAGCCAGCAATTCACCCGCCTGCCGCAGCAACTCGCCACGCGGATGAGCAACGGTATCCGCCTGAACCGAGTTGCTGAAAGGGATTCCCGGCATACAGCCATTAGCGATTCCACCCTGGGTAACTCAGCACTCATTTCACCTCTACATACTCCGCCTGGATGCGCAGGCTTTTGGCGTAAGCCGGGAAGAGTTTATTGCCGCGCTCGAGGCCGAGGGCATTCCCTGCTCGAGCGGCTACGCGCATCCCCTGTATCGCAACCCGATGTTTCTCGAGAACCAGTTTCATGCCAACGGCGCGCCATTCAGCCCGCGCGAAGCGCATATCGACTACGCGCGCTACGCGGAGACGCTGCCCCAACGCGGAGCAGGCCTGCCGGGAGACTGTTTGGATTGAGCATCGCGTGCTGCTTGCCTCGCCGCAGGCGGTGGAAGATGTGGCGCGGGCAATTCAGAAGATTTACGACTGCCGGCACGAGTTCCAGCCGACCCTGGCGCGCTGACTGGTGCCTGGGGTAACCGACAGATCGCACATCCAATCGAGGTTTGGTACCGCGCCTACGGCGCTCGGACGATTCTTGGTGATTAACGTCCCAGCCCTCCCCCTTGCTTCCTCCCTTGGCTGCGCTGGAGAGGGTCGCGAGTGCGGTTTTCTTTACGGAAAACCGCATAGAGTGCAATGCGCCAACCAGCACCACGGGGAAGCAAGGTCCGGGCTGGGCTAACGTTTGGCAGGCGGCCCTACGGGCCGGGCGAAACTGACAGATCGCACAGGATCCCCTAGATAGAATCTGAAACGATTGCAATGCACTTCTTTGCGTGGATCAAGCCCGGCATTCTGTGCGAAAACGATAAAAAGTGCTTGACGCTTGGATGGCGAGACTTCATACTCGGCCCATTCAATAGGTTCGGCCCCCGGGCCATCGAGCAAGAAATCTGCTTCTCGTTTTTGAGCAGATGCAGCGTTTGTATTCATTGCGGGCCATCGACCCTGCGCGCCTCGCCTGCGGCTTCCCACGTAGCAAGCAGCGGCGTTTTGAACCCGATCATCATTCATCGTCTTTTTTCTGATCGGAGCCGCCATGCATTTCCCCCGCGCTGAGAGTACCCCTCTTTCCCGCTGGCATGTTGCTACCGCATTTTCTGTCTGTGCTGATCCTGGCCGTCTTCTGCGCCTGTCCGGCGGGTGCGCAACTCGATCGCGGAGGCATTGTGGGCACGGTTACGGATCTGGCGGGCGCTCGCGTCACCGGTGCAAAAGTAACGGTTACGAATACCGCCACCAATACGGATCTGGTGGTGCAGACCAACGGCGAAGGCAACTACTCGGCGAACAACTTGCAGATTGGCGCCTACCGCATCACCGCGGAGAAGGCCGGATTCAAGATCGCGGTCGAGAATCGCGTCGACATCTCCGTGAACCAGGTGGTGAAGGTGGATTTCGCGCTCAGTCCCGGCTCAGAAACCCAGACCGTGGAAGTCAGCGCCGCGGCCACCCAGTTGCAGACGCAGAGCTCCTCCCTGGGAACGGTCGAAACGACGCAGAGGATCGCAGCGCTGCCCCTGAACGGCAGGAACTTCATTGCCCTGGCCTATCTCGGGCCGGGAGCAAACGGCGGCGATGACCGGTTCCAATGTGTCAGGGAACGTCTTCGAGAATGAGCGCGCCGACGAAGCCATCTCGGTGAATGGCCTACGCGTCTCGAACAACAACTTTCTTCTGAACGGAGTCGACAACAATGAATTCGGTCTGGGCGGCGTGATTATCCTGCCGCCGCCGGACGCCATCCAGGAGTTCCGCACCGAAGAGAGCGCCATGAGCGCGGAGTTCGGCCGCGGCGGGGCCGCAGTCAACGTGGTGGTAAAGTCGGGTACCAATCAGCTCCATGGTGGCGTGTACGAGTTCATCCGCAATGACCAGATCGACGCTCTCAACTACTTCGCCACCGAGCAAGACGCAATTCCAGCGCAACCAGTTTGGCGCCTTCCTCGGCTTCCCCATCGTCAAGAATCGCACCTTCGCTTTTCTCGATTACCAGGGCACGCGGTCGCGGCAAGGGCTGCCGTTCGTCTCTTCGGTGCCCACCGCCAGCCGAGCGCACGGGCGACTTTACCGACCGGCTTACCGGTCAGAGCTTTTCCCCTTGCGGCACCGGAGGGCCCTCCTTCGACACCGGGGCGGTCTTCGATCCCGTATAGCACCAGCAGCTATAACTGCCCCGGCGGACAGATCATCTCGCTACGCAACCAGGTAAGTTACCCCGGCGTGCCCAACGTGATGAGCCCGGCGCAAATCCTTGCCGTGGGCCAGAACGTCATCAACCTCTATCCCGCAGCTAACGTCCCCGGCATCGCGGATAACTACACTTCGACGGAGAAGCAGATCAACGATCAGGACTCAGGCGACCTGCGCGTCGACCATCGCTTCCGGGAGCAGATCAGGTCTTTGCTTCCTACGGAATCGGCGATATCCGCAGCGTCGACCCGGCGGGACTGGGCAAGCTGGGCGGATCGGATTGCTGCCCCAGCATCAGCAATATCCGGGCGCAGCATCTCGGCCTTGGCTATACCCATATCTTCTCACCGGCCTTGCTGAACGATCTGCACGGAGGGTACTTCCGCTACGCGGTGAACGCAGTGCCGTTCAACTACGGGAGCACCATCTCGAACCAGCTCGGCATCCCAAACGCCAATCGCGGAGACATCAACTCCACCGGGCTTATCAACCTGGATATTTCCGGGGAGACGCTCGTTGGGCGACTCGGAGTATCTGCCCGAGCATGTCTTTGAGAATATCTTTCAACTGGCCGACAGCGTGACCCAAGTGCACGGCAAGCACACGCTGAAGTATGGCGTGGACTTCCGCCGCCAGCAGCGAAACTTTTTCCAGCTCGCCGTACCTCGGGGTTATATGAACTTCGGGGGCGGCTTTACTGAAGATCTTTCCACCGCCACCGGCGGAAATGGCCCCGCGGACTTGCTCTTCGGCATTCCCCAGGCAACGGAGCAGGACACATTAGACGGCCTCTACCCCACGCGGTACTGGGATCTTGCGGAGTTTGTCCAGGACGATTACCGCATTCGGCAGAACCTGACCATCAATCTTGGACTTGCGGTATGAAGTTGCATCGCCGGCCAATGGACGGTGGCCAACTTCGATCTGACCAGGGCGGTCATGGTCGCCTCCTACGGGCCAGGCGCCGTCTCCCACGCCGGCGTTGGCTTCGATAAGTCGGATTGGGGCCCACGCGTCGGCTTTGCGCTTTCCTTGCCGCACAACACAGTCGTTCGCAGCGCCTTTGGCATCTTCTACTCGGCGGAGGCCAACACCTTCGACGATCTTGGACTGAATCCGCCTGCGCTCACCGATCTGGCGCGTTCCTACTCTACCGGCAATATTCCCGTGAGCGGGCAGTTGGCTTCGGCTGGTTTCCCGGCGACGTTTCCCGGTGCAGGATGCTCGACGCTCCCCAAGGTTCGGTGAAGACCACGGGGCCGAAGCGGATCATGCCCCGCATTTTGGAATGGAACTTATCCGTGCAGCGTGAATTCGCCAGCAACTGGCTGGCGCAGGTGGCCTACGTGGGCACGCATGCCTACCGGTTGTGGAATCACGAGAACGCAGATCTGAACCAACCCTACCAGCCGCTCGACTCCAATTTCTCCGATTCGACAGGTAACTTTGGCCGCCCCTATTTCGGTGTCCAGCCCAACCTGGCATCCATCTATCCTCTCGACCTGGGGGACCTGCACCTGATGTACAACTCGCTGCAGGCTTCGTTAAACCACCGCTTTTCGCATGGGTTCAACGTGTTGTTCGCCTACACCTACTCGCAGCGACCTGGGCAACGCGGATGGCAACGTTGCCGGCTACATCCAGGACGCGCACGAGCCTCAGCTCGAATACGGGCCGGTCGCGCCCGATCTCCGTCATCGCTTTACTGCGAGTTATCTCTACCAGTTCCCGGTAGGGCGTGGCCGCACCTTTGCGTCGGTATCGGATGCGCTGTTCGACGCAGTTTATCGGGGGCTGGGATGTGGCGGGAATCACCACTGCGCAAACCGGCCAGTCGGAAACCTCGACCGCATCCAGCGATCTGAGCAATACCGGTAGCTTCAGTTATCGCTTTGACCAACTCGCCAACCCCAACGACTTTACTTACGACACCGCCGACCAGGCGGCGCTTGGCTGCACGCCGGGCAAGCGCAAGATCCTGTGCTGGTATAACCCAGCTGCCTTTACCGCGCCGCCTTTGGCCAATGGGCAACAGTCTGCGCATGCCTTTGGCGATGCCCGCATCGGCAATCTCCGCGGCCCCGAACCTGGTGGACTTCGACTTTGTGCTGCAGAAGCACTTCCAGTTGGGAGATTACGGACAAATCGAGTTCCGTTCGGAGTTCTTCAATATCTTCAACCATCCCAACCTCGGCCTGCCGGGCAACTATGTCGATGTCGCCGGGCGGCGCCGGCGATCACCAATACGGCAGCCGATAACCGCGAGTTGGAATTCGCGTTGAAGTATACGTTCTAATCTGCGGCATCGATCAGAAAGGAGTTTCATCTTGCGGCGAGGATCATTGTTTCTTCTGGCGGCGCTGTTGGCGTGCGCCGCCCTCCAGGCCCAGCAAACCAAGGCTCGAAGATCTGCAGGGCAAGACCATCCTGGTGTTCACGCCGCATCCGGACGACGAGGTTTTTGGCGCGGGGGGAACCATCGCGCTGCTCAATCGCCATCACAACAAGGTCATTCTCGCCATTTATACCAACGACGACAAGGGATCGCTCGACCCGGAGATGAGCAGCCAGCGGCTGGCGCGCATCCGCAAGGCGGAGGAAGAGAAGTCGGAGGCGGTGTTAGGCACGCCGAAGGAAAACATCATGTGGCTGGGCTATGACGACGGGATGCTTGAGTATGCTCCGCAACCGCACCTGGTGGAGCAGGCCACCGAGATCATCCGCCGTGTGCGTCCCGATGTGCTGCTCAGCGTCGATCCCGGGCAGTGGTACATGCGATGGCACAAGACCGATCATCGCATGGCCGCGTTCAATACCGTGGATGCCGTGCGGGCCGCGGAGTTCTGGCTCTACTTTCCCAACCAGAAACTACAGTTAGGCCTGCAGCCTTATCGTGTACCGGAGATGTACTTCTTTTATCCGGCGCCGGAAGAAGTGAACTACAGGGTCCCTATCGACGACGTGTTGGATCTGAAGCTGCAATCGGCGGTGGCACAGGTGAGCCAGTTTTCGCCGTCGGAAGATCGCTACCGCGATGACTGGGATCCGAAAGACCTGAAGACTACCGAGGATGAGCTCAAGCAGATGCAGCCGCGCAAGGATGGCCATGCCGTGGAGGAGTTCCGTTACTCGACCGGCTTCAATCAAGAGTAGGGAGCCCTGTGAACCACCACCAAGCTCCACAGGAAGATCCGGGCGAAGCCCGACCATTGCTTTTGCAGAGTAATCGACCCGGAGGCTGAGTGCGGTTGCGTCCTGCAGGAAAAGCAATGGAAACCAATCATCATCGTCCCAGGTACCCCGATTTCCTGTCGAGGTTGGTGGCGTTGTCGAACTGCATGCGGCTTTCCTTAATGAAAGCCGCACACGCGGTCCTGTCTGATGCAGCGTAACAGGAATCGGGGGTACGCTGGTGCGAACCTGGGGCACCCAGCGCTTCGCTTAGGAGCGGATTTGGCTAAGTGGCCGTTTGTGAAACGGATAAATGGCTGGCGCACGGCTTTGCTGCTCTTGCTCGGCATGCTGGCTGGGTGGCAGCATTGCGCGAGCAGAGCATGCAACCATCCTTCCCACACCACAGCAGATTTCTTACGGCAGCCGGCACTCTGCCGCTGGCAGGGCTGCCGGTTCGATTGTCATCCGGTGCGGCAGACGAGGACCGCTTCGCCGCGCAAACTCTGGCTGCCTGTATAAGCCATGCGACCGGCTCGCAGACCGCTATCCTCACCATGCCGGGGAAGAACGCCGAGCCTCTCTCTGCATCGCACCGGCGCACCCGATCCGCTGCCCGTGCCGGGCGAAACTCCCGGGCCCGGACTCGCGCGAGGCCTACACGGTGCGCATCACCCCCAGCGGAGCCGAAGTGCAGGCGCGGTCCTCCGCGGGCATCTTCTACGGCGTCCAGACGCTTTGCCAGATGATCGAGCGAAGCCCAGCGCTCTGCTTGCCGGAGGCCCAAGTGACCGATTGGCCGGCGATGGCGTATCGCGGAACGATGGTCGATATGAGCGAAGGGCCTCTGCTGCGGGTCGCCGACATCAAGCGGCAGATCGACCTGATGGCGCGCTGGAAGAACAATCAATATTACTTTTACAACGAGACCACGATTGCGCTCGACGGCCTTCCCCCCGCGGCTCCCGGAGCCCGCCTTACCAAGAACGACGTGCGCGAGATCGTCGCCTATGCGCGAGCTCGCCACATCGACGTAGTGCCATGTCTGGAGCTATACGGCCACCTGCACGACTTATTCCGCCGCGAGCAGTACTCCGGGCTGGCTGACTTTCCTCACGGTGTTGAGTTCAATCCTGCCGATCCGCAGGTCCAGAAATTGATCGCGGATTGGGTTAAGCAATACACCGAACTGTTTCCCAGCCCTTTCGTGCATGTGGGATTCGACGAGACCTGGCAGCTACAGCAGGCGGCGGCCAAGGGAGCCGGTGCGCCGGCGGCTATTTTTCTGCAGCAACTGAAAAATGTAAGCGGGCTCTTCCAGCAGCATGGCAAAACCATCCTCGCCTGGGCTGATATCATGGTGAAGTTTCCGGATATCGTGAAGCAATTACCCCCCGGCATCATTGCCGTCGCCTGGTTTTACGACCCCAGGCCGGATCCGGAATACCAGCGCTGGCTGAAGCCGCTGGTCAACGATCACGTGCCTCACCTGGTTGCTCCGGGCGTGAATGGCTGGAGTGAGATTGCTCCCGATTACAATCTCAGCTTTGAGAATATCGATACCTTCGTGGCCGCCGGACGCAAGTCCGGAGCCTTGGGCGTGATGAATACGATCTGGTCCGACGACGTGCAGATGTTGAAGCGGCCGGCATGGCCGGGCATAGCCTACGGCGCAGCCGCAGCCTGGCAGCAACAGCCGATGGATCGGGCGCATTTTTTCGCCGCATATGCCGCGCGCGAATATCCCCCGGCGTCCGCGGCCAGCGTCGCTTCCGCGCTGCGGCAGATGGCCGATAGCGAAACCGCTCTCCAGGCCGTCCTGGGCCAGGACACCATGATCGCCCTTTGGGACAGCCCGTTTGCCGCAAAGACCCTTGCCCGCGCCACAGCCCACGCGGCCGATCTTCGCCGCAGCCGCCTGCTTGCCGAGGGTGCAGAGGAGGACTGGCTGCGCGCCATCGAGCAGGGAGCGGATGCGGCCAGCGCGCGCTCCTATATCGTCGAGTGCCGGCTGCTGGACTATGCCGGCCTCAAATTCCAGTATGGCGTTGAGATTACGCAACAGTGGAAGTTGCTTGGATCCCATCCCGATCACCCATCGGCTGGGCAACGACTTTGACAATATCGTCGTCTCCCAGCAGCACGGAAAGCTGCCCGATCTGATGGAAACCATTACTGAGTTGAAGCCGCAATATGAGCAGGCCTGGCTGGAGGAATACACTCCCTATCGTTTGGCGGCGGCCCTGGGCCGCTGGGATGCGGAGTACGAATACTGGCGGCAGCTTCAGGCGAATCTCTTTCACATGCTCGAAGACTACAGCCCAACCCGGGGGCTGCCTCCCTTCGACAGTCTGTTGCCGGGGCGGTGACCATCGTTAAGAAAAAGAGCCAACGCGACAAACGCCTGATCGAGGCCCTGGTTTACCAGCAAGGCCCCATCTCGCGCGTCGGCATTCATGCGCTCGACCAATCTGCGCCGCAGCACCATCTCGCTGCTTACCCGGCAGCTTCTGAGCGAAGGCAAGCTGATCGAAGCCGGTCCTTCGGACAATCCACTTGGCCGCAAGCAGATCCTGCTCGAGCTCAATCGCAAGTTCGGCTTCCTGGTCGGGGTGGAGTTCGATGATGAGAGGGTCACCGCCGGAGTGATGGACCTTGCAACCGTCCGTAACCCGGGTGATCTCCGAGGCGACCGACCTCTCCCATGGCAAGGAAGGCCTATTGCGGCAACTGCAATCCGCGGTGCGGCGCGTGGTGGCCGCCTCCAGGCTGCCGTGGGTCAAGCTGCTGGGCATTGGCATCGCGGACCCGGGCCTGGTCGATACCCGGCGGGGCGTCACCACCAGTTGTTCGACCATCGACTTCTGGAATGATGTGCCGCTGACCGCCACGTTCGAAAAGGAATTCAAAGTACCTGTTCTGGTAGAGAGCAAGACGCGCGCCAAGGCGATGGCCGAACAGATGCTGGGCGTGGGCCAGCGGGAACCCAACATGATCTACCTCGACTATGGAACCGGCATCGGCGCGGGCGTCATCGTGGATGGCAAGCTTCTCTACGGCCACAACTGCGGTGTGGGCGAAGTGGGCCACACCAACATGGTCAGGTCCGGACCGACCTGCAAGTGCGGCAGCAACGGATGCCTGGAGGCGGTGGCGGGCGCGGGCGCGGTGGAGAACCGCACACGCAAAGCGCTCTCCGATGGCGTCTCCTCGCGGCTTCTCGCCATGGCGCAAGGGGATCCCTCGCGGATCACCGTATGGCTGGTGTTGGAAGCAGCCAGGGCGGGAGACAAGATGTGCTGGAACATCGTGGCCGAAATCGCCGAGGAGATCGGAGTCGCGATGGCCAACCTGGTCAACCTCTTCAATCCCTCGACGATCGTCTTTGACCAGCGTCTGGGAGTGACCGGAGACGAGTTTCTGAACCTGATCTCGCGGGTAGTGAAAAGTAATGCGCTGGCAGGTTCCGCAGTCCGGGCTTTCGCTGCGCTTCGCCACGCTGGGGAGAGAAGCGGGCCTTCTGGGTGTGGGCCTGCAGATTCTCGAAAAGCGCTTCTCGATGGTCAAGAGCGGACCGTAGTGCAAAACTTGATCCGGGCAGTCTTATTAGGGGTCGAAGGAGAACTGCAGATCCCTCCACTACGCTCCCCCGGATTTCCTGTTGAATTCAATGGGTTCCGCAAGCATCATGCGGCTTTCTATACGGAAAGCCGCACACGCAGTCCTTGTCTGCGGCCGCGTAGCAGGAAATCCGGGTACGCTGCGGTCGGGATGACAAAGTTTAGTGACAAGTACTCATGGGGCATCGTGTCCACAAGACAACCATAAGGTTCTCCACAAGGTTAGATTTTGTCATCCCGAGCGTAATGGAGCTGTGGTTCCTTTTCGTTTCTGCCGCGCCAAGCGGGTTAGGTGTCCAACCGGAACTTGGTCTCCGCCAGCCGGTACATCGGCCGCCACACCAGGCGATTCACCGTCACTACCATGAGCGACATGATGATGGTCGCCAGCAGCAGAATAGAAAACTGACCGTGATCGCTGGCGGCGCTGATCTGCGCGCCCAGCCCTAGCGTCTGCAGGGTCCGATCCTTCAGGTGGAAATATTCGGCGATGATGCTGGCGTTCCAGGCGCCGCCGGAGGCGGTGACCAGGCCGGTGACCAGGTAGGGAAAGATGCCGGGCAGAATCACGATCTTCCAGCGCTGCCAGCGGGAGAAGTGGAAGAGCTCGGCGACTTCCTTCAGGTCGGAGGGAATCGCCGTGGCCCCGGCAATCACATTGAAGAGGATGTACCACTGGGTGCCCAGCAGCATGAGGGCGATCGAACCGATGCCCAAGCCGCCGCCCCAGCGGACCAGAGCGATCAGCAGGATGGGAAAGATCGCCGTCGCCGGGTAGGAAGCGGCGATCTGGGCCAGCGGCTGGGCGATTCTGGCCAGCCGGGGATGAAAGCCGATGGCGACGCCGGCGGGAATGGTCCAGGCGGAGGCAATCAGCAGCGCAGCATTCACGCGCAGAAAGGTCGCGCCCGCGCCCTTCAGCAGCTCCACGATCTCCGGCCCATGCACATGGCGCAGCAGCTCGAGCGCACGGAAGGCGGCAAAGGCCACCAGCAAGCGTAACCGCGGCGATGAGCACGACCGCGGCCAGCCGCGATCGCTTGCGCGGCTCGTGGATGGGGCGCGCGATCAGCTCCCGCTGCCGCCGCGCCAGGCCGCGCATAGATGCGTTCGCTCGCCGGCGCCAAGGTCACCTGCCTCAACCAGCCCAGCGCATTCGAATTCTGCAGCACATAGAGGATGGGCGAAGTCTTGCGGCTGGTGCTCTCCCCCTGCTCGAACTTGAACTTGTCGGCCCAGGCGATCACCGGCCGCCACACCAGCTGATCGGTGGCGACAATAATCAGGATCATGGTCACCGATCCCCACAGCATGCCATGGTTGTCGCCCGTGCTGGCCGCCGTCTGCAGATAGGAGCCCAGGCCCGGGCAGCCGGAAGTCGCGATCGCCCAGAACAAACATCTCGCAGGCCATCAGGAAAAACCATCCGCCGGCGACCGAGACCATCGAGTTCCACACCAGCCCGATGGCCGAGTAGGGCAGCTCCAGCTGCCAGAAGCGCTGCCACGCGGAAAAGCGAAAGACGTTGGCGGCTTCGCGCAGCTCGCGCGGCAGGCTCTTGAGCGAGGAGTAAAAGCTGAAGGCCATGTTCCATACCTGCCCGGTAAAGATCAGCAGGATGGCGCCCATCTCGATGCCCAGCTGGCGCCCCGGAATCAGCGACACCATGGCCAGCATCACCCCAGGCAGAAAGCTCAGCACGGGAATCGATTGCAGGATATCGAGCACCGCGATCATGAAGGCTTCTGACGCGGGGGTTGTAGGCGGCGATGTAACCGTACCCGACGGCGAAGATCAGGCTCAGCAAGTACGCGACGCCGATGCGCACGACGGAATAGAAGGCGTAGAGCGGCAGCATCTTCGCCGAGGTGGAGATGGCGATCGGCGGCAACCGGATGCCCCATCCAATATTGCGCAATGCGCAGGACGGCATAAAAGAGCGCGAGCCCGCAGGCGGCGACGCTCAGGTCGAGAAAAAAAGGCCAGGTGCGCTCCAATACCAGCGAGCGGGAGAGGGTGGGAGAGCGGGAGAGCCTGGGCGGCTCGCTCATTCGGCCTGGGCCTCTTCGACCGCTTCCGCCGTCTCTTCCTGCTCCGGCAGGATGAATCGCCGGCGCGAAGCGTCGAAGTCGAACAGCTCCGCGTAGCGGCCCCAGTTGATCGCCGTCTCCAACTGCCGCAGCGTCTCATCCGCGCTGAACTGCTCATCGAGCATGTCGAGAAAGAACTCCTCCGGAACGGTGTGGTCCGACTTGGTATCGAGCGCGCGGGTAATCTGCCGCAACAGCAGCACGTTCTCGACCGCGGCTTTACGAAAGAGCTCCTTCTGCCGCTGGATCTCCGATTCGGCATACTCCCGCCCAGCGGGAGTAATCGCCGCATCGCCCTCTTCCACTTTGAGGAAACCCAGCAACTGCGCCGCATCGACGATGGGCAGCAGGTCGTCGATCTCAAAGGCCAGATCGTCGGCCAGGCGATAGATGTCGGCCCGGCCGTTGTAATCGATCAGCAGCTCGAGCAGGCCGGCAATCCCGCCGGGGCGGGCGTGGGGAAGCATCTGGTAGTGCATCTGCCGTTGGTCGCGCACCGCCAGCCGCTGGGGCACGGCGGAGGGGGCCACGTCGGGCCGGGTGAGCACCTTGTAGATGTAATCCACCAGTTGGGTGAAGGCGGCGCTCTTGCGGTCGCGCGGCTGGGTCAGGGTTACCGGAAAATCCACCCGCACATGCCCCGGATTGCGGCCCAGCACGATGATGCGATCGGCCAGCAGCAAGGCCTCTTCAATGTTATGCGTCACCAGAAAAATGGACTGGGTAGGAATGGTCTTCTTGTGCCACAGCTCCAGCAGTTCGCTGCGCAGATTCTCCGCCGTCAGCACGTCGAGGGCAGAGAAGGGCTCATCCATAAACAGCACTTCCGGCTGCACCACCAGGGCGCGGGCGAATCCCACCCGCTGCCGCATTCCCCCGGAAAGTTCCTTGGGATAAGCCGCCTGAAAGCCGTCCAGGCCGACCGTGTCCAGGATCTTGAGGCTCTGTTCGCGCCGCTGCTCGCTGGTGATGCCGCGCGCCATGAGCGGCGCCTCGACGTTCTCGAGCACGGTCAGCCAGGGAAACAGGGCGAAGCTCTGAAAGACGATGCCAACGTTGACCTCAGCCTGCAGAATCGGCTTGCCGTGCCAGAAAACCTCGCCGGCGGAGGGCTGGGAGAGACCTGCCAGCATGCGCAGCAGGGTAGACTTACCCGAGCCCGAGGGGCCAAGCAGGGCAACGATTTCTCCCTGCACGATCGCCAGGTCGGTGGGCGCGATCACCTGGATGCGGTTTTCGCTCGGCTGGGCGTAGTACTTCTCTACCTGCTGGGCGCGAATGATCGGTTCAGCCATCGGCAAACGTCCAACGAAAAAGATTTATGGTCAGATCAATCTTATATGGAGAGCAGGCGCCAGGACCGTCTCGCAGCAGTCGCCAGGAAGGCCGCAACGCCACACCGGGAAACAGCATCTGAGACATAAGCGTATGATTCCAGTAATCCCCACTGGCTCAGCATTTTCCGTCTGTACCACCTTATCGTGATTTGCTTCAGCGATCAGATTATTGGAGCGCAGCGGACGAGCGTCAAGAACGACTTAGGTCGTCACTCAGGAGCAAATGACCAACTCACAAGTAAAGCCCAAAGTGCTGGTAGCCGATGACGAACGCGTGATCGCAGACACACTGGCCATCATCCTAAACCAGAGCGGGTTTGAAGCCACCGCTGTCTACAACGGCGAAAAGGCTGTGGAAGCCGCGCGCACCCTCAGGCCCGATATGCTCATCTCCGACGTCATCATGACCGATATGAACGGCATTGATGCCGCGATCACCATCCGGACCATGCTGCCCAACTGCAAGATCCTGCTCTTTTCCGGCCAGGCTGCCACTGCGGATCTTTTGGACCGCGCCCGCGTCCAGGGACACGAATTCGAGATTCTGGCCAAACCGGTACACCCGCAGGATCTGCTGGCGCGTCTTCGCAGTTAGGCTCGGTTCTTTGGTGCTTCTATTGGACGGCGCGGGCGCTGTTTGGCTGAAATTGACTTGATGATGAGGCGGGGAGCGCCATGCGGAGCGAAGGGAATTGCGGCTCTTGCCGTGGCTTCCTGCATCAGGATTTTTACAGACATTTCATCTAGCCTGGCCGGTGAAGGCAGACGGATACCCATCTGTTGCCATCTATGGCACGGGTAACACCGGTTACTTTCCAATCATTTAGGGCAGCAAACCGAAGACGGCAACGCTGTTCGGCGTGCCAACGTACACCTTGCCATTGGCGATCATGGGGGGAACGAATTTATTGAAGGTGAAATTGTCGCGGCCGTTCGGGGCTTGATTGCTGTCATACAACTCGGTGGCTATGTTCGTCGGGGTTGTAGGCGTGCAAGACTCCCGCGCCACTCTGGGTTTCGATGGCCCACACGATGCCGTTCTGCGCTCCGTTCGAGCTTACGCTCGGAGTCGCGCCAGGATAGGCGAAGGTATTCGCAGACTCGACTGGCCGGAGTCGTGGCCAAGCAGCGCATTGGTGATGGGAAACGCCTTGAGGTGATCGCCGTTGCCCGCATAGTAGACGGTGTTATTGAAGAAGGCGGGCATGGACCAGGCGCCGCCAGCTAAGCGCATTCGGCAGCTCCTGATAGATCGCATTGTTACTGCTGGCATTGAACTTGCCCATGTTGTCGCGATTGACCACATAGATATTGGTGTCTTTGCCGGCGCCCACGGCGAGGTGGTGCGTGACGCCGTTGGCATCCGTTTGATCGGGCAGCAGCATTGCGCCGCCGGAGCCCAGGTCCTGGTCTGCGTCGCTCTCGGACTGCAGGTCGTAAGCGGCGAAATAGTCCGCGGCTGCGAGCACGTTCCCGGTCGTGGATACCTTCATGAAGGAGTTGCCAAAGTCTCCGCTTGAGGGAAAGCCGTTCGCGTTCAAGCGTCGAGTCGAAGGTACCGTTCGCATCCAGGAAGAAAATATTGCCTTGCGTATCCGCCGGCCAGGCCCGCGCCGCTCATCCACACCGAGCCTTCGCCGTTGCCAAAGTGAGGAGTGGAAGGGCCGTTTGGCGTCAGGTTCAATACGCTGGTCTGCTTCAGGTGGTTTCGCTGTAAGCCATAAGCCAACCGGTGTAGGGATCGTCGTCGCAGTGCGAAGTCCATGCCAGATAGATCTGCCCGTTCATCAACAACAGACCCACCCGCTCTGCGTATTGACCGGGAGTCGAAGACCTGCATCCCGTTGGTGGAACCGTAACCGTTTCCGGGGAAGCTGGCCTGAATCTCGGACGGGCTGCCCGGGAGCTCCGCGCCGGTCGAGAGGTCCAACGCATGCAGCCGCTGGTGGTAATTGCTGCTCGCATCCTTCGACATGGCAACAAAAAACACGGCTCCGTTGGGGCCGTTGGCGCGGTCGATCACCGGAGTGTCGGTGATGCCAATTTCCGGCGTGATCTGGCCGCAGCCATGATCGTCACTGGTCGTCTCGTTGGCTCCCAGAGCGCTGACTTGCCAGAGCTGCGTGCCCGAGTCGGCGTCGAAGGCATAGGCGCTTGCGTTTTCGGTAACTACGATGAGCACATTATGCGTCTGCCCCGCGATCGAAAGACCGCTCACATAGAGCGGCTGCCCGTCGACCTTGCCGTCCACCGGCAGTTCACGAAGCTTGCCAAAGGTGTTGAAGTTGACGTTTTGCGGGGTGAGCACGGTTTCCGATGAGTTCCATCCGTCGCGTGCGTTGTCATTGTGATAGGTGGTTACATTCACGCCGGAGAGGCGCCACGGTAAGCGCGAGGGTGGCGGTATGGGTGAGCGCACCCGGAGGTGCCGGTAAACACGACGTTGGCACTTCCCGCCTGGGCGCTGTTGGCCGCCGTAAGGGTGACGCTTTGTGGCGTGCCGGGGGTGAGCGAGAGCGAGGCTGGAGTTGGCTGTCACACCGGCAGGCAATCCGCTGAGCGCAACGTTGGCGCTCCCCGTGAAACCATTGAGCGCAGTCGCCGTGAGCTGGACCGGTTGCCCGGCCCCACCTGCGGTCAGGCTCAGGGACTGAGGGCTGACGGCAATCGAAAAGTCAGGTTGAGGCAGCGGGCGCGGTGACAGTGACGGCGAGCGAAGCGGTATGCGTGAGGGCGCCCGAGGTCGCTGTCAACGTGGCCGTTGACGACCCGGCGGCTGTTCCTGCGGGGCAGTCAGAGTAAGCGTGGCAGCGGTTCCGGGAGTCAGCGTGATGGTCGATGGCTGTGCTGTCACCCCGGCAGGTAAGCCGGCAATGGTTACTTGCACGTTCGAGGAAAACCCGTTCTGCGCGGTCGCCAGGAGAGACACAGTCGCCGGCGTGCCATTGGCTGCTAAGGTCACCGCTGCCGGCGTGACGCTGAGCGAGAAGTCCGGCTGTGGCGCCGCTGCCTGAACGGAGAGCGAAGCCTGCGCGGTAGCCGTCTGACCGTTCGACGGTGGCAGTAAACGTGACCGTAGCGGTTGTAGCCGTCGCCGACGAGGCCGCCGTAAGCGTAAGCGGCAGCGCGACGCCCGGAGTGACCGACAGCGTCGACGGGGAAATCGTGACCCCGGCAGGAAGTCCGGACACCGTGACCGTCGCCGTACCACCGCCGGCGAGCGCCGGTGCGGTCAGCAGCAGGGAAGCCTGCTGACCCGGCTGCGCCCGCCGTCAACTGCATGCTTGAAGGAGTGAGAGTAAGCGTGGGTTGAGCACCGCTGTTGCTGTTCCCGCCGCTGCAGGAGGCAAGACCGCCGACCAGCAGACCGCTAAAAAAGGCGGCAAGAAAGCGCGCGAGGACCTGGGTGCGACGATGGATCAAGTAAGACATGGCATCTCCGTGAAGCACAACAAGACTCGCTTTGATGACGGATCTCCGCTTACCGGAGGATCCGGCGGTTATGACAGCCTTTACCATCCCGCACGGAAGTATTACGCATCAATGACACTTTAGGAGGACGCCCCGAGTAGCCAATTGACTCCATCAACAGTCCTGCTTAACAGTCTTGGATGCTTGCGTCCCGGCTTCGGCAGCCTGCCGGTCGAAATCGCAACGCGTAGCCATCCATCCCGTCCTCCTATCGCCAGATGCTAACTATTATCTCAGTCACAATTACGATGGCTTTGCGTCCAAAATAAGTAAATTGTTGACACAGCAAAGGTGCTTCTGATATTGCTCGTTCACGATCTACTGTTGAACTTCTGTCTTGTATCCTTACTGTTCGCTCCACGCTGAGTATTGCTCTGGTGGCTTAGTGGCAATGTGTGGCACAACCGATCGTAGGCTCACAAAACTGCACAACACCTGCGAATCTTCGCCCTGAATTTCAGGGTTTAATGCGGTGATGCGAAGGTGAAGTAACAGATCTTACTTTGCCGTTGAGCATCTCTTGCGTGCTGTTTCCTCGGGGGCCCGTGCGATCCGGAGAAATCCATGAAAGTGCTGACACTTTTGCCTCGGTGTGATCTCCAAAGGCGCGTCGGAAAGGCGCTCAACTCAAATCAGTTTGTTGTGGACACGGTATTGTCCGCGAAGGATTGCCTGCAGTTTGCCAGGTTCTCGCAGTACGAAGGTATTCTCCTGGACTCTGGTTCCCTTGTCTTCAAGGATCTTCTGCTGCTGGTAAAGCTGCTACGGCAGGAAAACGCCGCTTTAGCCCTTTTCGTTTTCGAACGCTACCTGGATCTGGAGCAACGGTTGCATCTGTTTGAAGCCGGCGTGGATGATTGCGTACATGAGCCATTCTTTGCCTCGGAGTTGGCAGTGCGCCTTGGTCTTTCGATACGGCTGCGTCAAGCAGCTTCCGATCTCGCAGCGTCCAATGCAGTCAATGTGCTGCGCTCCGGCGATCTGGAACTGGATCTTGTCCGGCGAAGGGTAGCGCGACTGGGAAAGGCCATCGATCTGCGACCGAAGGAATTCCTGCTTCTTGAATACCTGGTACGGAACGCGAACCGACCGGTCACTCGAACCATGATTCTGGAGCATGTATGGAACTCTTCGTTTGACGGGTTAACCAACGTAGTCGATGTGTACATCAGCGCTTTACGGAGCAAGGTCGATCGAGACTTCCCGCAGAAATTGATTCAGACCAACCGTGGCATCGGCTATACCTTTACCTGCGCGAGCGAACCCCCTCCCGCGCCGAACGGCCACTCCGCGTGACCATGCTTTAAGGTCGCCTCCAGGGGAGGTTTGGGACTACTCCAAGCGCTGCCAAAAGGGATAGATCCCTTTTGGTTGACATTGTTTGCCCCTTTCATGACTGGCCTCGACCTCACGGGCAATGCCTAAACCCCTACAGCACCTGGCGTGTTGACGCGTCGGTTAGGGTCCTTTCGGCGACGATTAGGGCACATTCGACGAGGTCTTCCATGATTCTGCTCGTGATATGTTCGTGGCGCAGCCCATTGATCTCTACGGACCAGTCCTGCGCATCATCGTTGCGCCACAACTTTATGTTGATTTCCTGCATCGTGATAGCCTCTCCTGCAACTTCGAAGACCGTCCGGTTTCTTTCAGCATGGTGGCCGAGCACTCCAGCCGGGGGGTCACGCGCTCATCTCGCGGTCATGCATGGTTTATCCGCCAGGGAGATGCGGCTAATGTCCACTGGCATTACACGACGAGCTTCGCTCTTGCCGCGCCCTTAAGAGCGGCCTGAACTTGCGCCAGGATTTCGTCCTCGTCCCTGACGGGCTCTCCCACCGAGATTGCCCCGTACAAATCTCGGAGACGCACCAGCGCATTTACCAGGTCATCGTTGCTTTGCAGAACCCCGCGAATCCAGGTTTCAATCTTTTCTTCGACGGCTTGCTGGGGTACAGAGAACGGTAAGACCGTTTCAGGCGACTTTCGCTTAACCATGATGGGATCGACCTCAACCGTTTTGCGGGACCAAGTTCTCAACGGATATTGGCTTTCTGGCGGGCCTGCAGAAATTGCACCGTCGGGTGATGCGCCTGGGTGCAATGCGTCGAGGCGGCCTACATTCGAAGATCCAAAGCAAGCTGGATTGTCAGCCTCTTGTTCAGGTCTGAGAATCGCGGCACTGCAGACTAGCATTTACTTATCATGTGTGGTAAATATACACTGGGGATTATCGACAATTTCTTGTACAAATCGGTCTCTTATCGGCCGGTCAGCAAAGGATACGAATTTCGGCTTGGCAGATATTCGATTCAACCCTTTTGGAATTGGCTATCTGCACAGGAAGAGATAGCGGACGCGGCCTCGAGAACATGGGAGCGGGGAGGCCGGATTAGACTGGCAGGACAGAGCCTAAAATGATGGCGCTGCGCATTAGCAACCACTGCGGCACTCGATGTTGTGGATACGAAACAAAGCTTTTCCTCGTCTCGCCTCCGCGGACACAAGGAAAATATCCCTAGTTCAGCGAACCTTCCGAAGGCTTCAGGACTGATCGAAAACTGACCGGGTGATCGCGCTTTGGCCGACGGGCGCGGGCGGAAACGAGTCTCAGTACATGCAATATGTTACGGTCGGGGGCGATTTCTTAATTACAATCAGAATGCATGCGGCGGAAGCGGAGTCTCGTCCCTTTATGCGAGGATCTTCGTGGTAAGTTCTGCGAACTCCAGCCATTTGCGCCCGCGACTTGGGTCTCAAGAAAGGTTTGCTCCTGGAACGGATTGGGGTACGGCTTCGTGCGATTCGCCGGCAGTGGCAACTCTCTCTGCGAGAGGTAGAAGAACGCAGCCTGCTCTTTGCACAGAAATGGGGCAACCAGTCCTATCAGATCTCTGCCAGCTGGCTGGATCGCGTGGAACGCGAAGAACACGAACTATCGGTCAACAAACTGATTGTTCTGGCTGACATCTACAATATCCCGCCCGAACAACTAGTACGCTCCATGCATCCGGGAAATACCCAACCGATGCTCCTCAAGCAGCTTTCCAGCCCGAATGCGACGATATTGTTGACGGAAGGGCCGCTGGAAGAGCAAGCAAAATATCTGCTGCCGGATACACTCGGTCCCGATCAGCCGCCGGATGAAACCACGCTTCTTTCCGCGGAGAATGGTCCGTTGCCGATGCCCTATAGGCGGGCCATTATCGGGAAGCGCGACCGCACCCTGGATCCCATGATTCCGGCAGGCTCAATTGTCCAGGTCGATACCCAAAAGCGCGCGATCTCATCGCGCAAAGACTGGACCCATGAATTTCAGCGGCCCATCTATTTCCTTATGACCCGGGACGCCTATTTCTGCGGCTGGTGCGAATTGGACAGGAACTCGGAATGGTTGACTCTAGTCCCCCATCCCTTGTCCCCCGTTTCCAGCCGACGCTGGAAGTACCGAAAAGAAATAGAAAGCATGGGCCGCGTTATCGTCGTGGCGATTCGATTGACACAGTGATTCCGGTTGATCGACAACTGCCTTAAGGCAGCTGGACATTTCGCGGGAGATTCGGGGATGGAGGAGAGCGGTTCTATAGCGCCTTTTGCAAATCTGCGAGCATGGAGAAGTTCCCCGCTTCATACAGGCCAAGCACACGGCGGGTCATGAGGTAATAAGTGACAGCCGCGCGCTGCGCATAGAACGGAAAGGAGATCTCCAGGTTCCCCGTCAGGGCAGCACCCTTCAGACGAGCCACATGCCACTTCAGCTCCCGGGCATCCAGGCGCAGCCGCTCGGCAATGACCAGCGCCTCTGGATACCACTGCTGGACGTAAAAAGCCAGATCGATGAGGACTTCACTATTTGCTTCCAAAACTTCAAGTCCCTCCAGCCCGCCCATCAGCTTCCAGATCTGCGATGGTTCCAGATTCGCGACGTCAACAGCCTCCCTGGGCTGGCCGGATTCGTCGACCAGGTCCAGGGCGACCTGAGCGATGTTGTTCCGGTCTATCCAGGCTAATTTTCCAACGAGTTCCTCCCAACTCACCTGGGATGATCGGTGGGCACGGAAGTAGTAATATCCTGCAATCGAGACGATAATGCTAAGAAAAATCCCGATCGCAGCTAGGAAGTAGATATTATGTGTGCTCACCACTTTTTCCGCGATCGCAGTCCCTGAAGATCGTATGCCACCCATCTGTGTAAAGAAAACAATCTTACGCGCATTTCCTCTGTCATTGCCCGCGAGGGCGGTTCATCGCGCCATAGCATGATGATCCAATAGGCGACACAGCCTAGATACGCAGCCATGCGGATATGGGACAAGAGAATATAGGCCGGCGCCTCTCGAGTGACACCGAAGTAACTGTGTCCGGTCTCGACCAACACGCTGGTCAGCGAATACGCGCCTAGTCCTTGGGCAATCTTGGCGACGTGCGTTTTCCATGGAAGCCTCACGCTTACGGAAAGAGCCATCATCGCGACGAAAAATTCGCTCATGAGCGCAGCCGAAAACAAGAGGCCTCTTGTCACAATGGCTTGCATCCACGTCCGCACGGGCGGACTTGCCAGCCAAGTCAATCCCAAAGCTACGGTTACGCTCAGGCTCGCCAGCCAGACGAGACGGCTCCGCACGTCGTCCGCCCATTCCCCCAGGGGGCGGAAGACGCGAGAGGCGACCTCGTAGACGACGCAGAGTTCCAGCATCGTGTCGAGTATGGCCAGCGACCAATAGGTGTGAAAGTAGCTTTCTTTTGTGCCGTAGTCCAACACGAAATACAAGACGATTGTTCTGACGACGCTTAGCGTGATGAGGGCGGTAAAGAAAGGGAAGCCCTTAGCCCGGCGTCGATACCAAAGAGTGAAGAGCAAAGCAAGATTCTCCATAAAACCGGCCGCCCAGAATAGGAAATCTAGACCAGTCAAATGCATCCTAGAATTTCCCTTCAAGGCGGCTATTGGAGAGCAGTGCTTGACGATATCTTACGCCAAACCGAAGAACACGAGAATCGTATGAACCACCCCGGCCCCGGGCTCCGGGTCTGTGCCCGTTTGGGCGAGAGCGGCTGGAGTAACCATCGCGAGAAGTGCGGCGCCGATGATGAGTTTGCGAGCGGCTTGTTTGAGCATGGAGTGTCTCCTCAGTAGCGCAAAATGTGCGCTGAACCGAGATTACGAACCAAGCTCATAAGTTCCGAGACATTCGTGTCACCCGTTGCTTATGCGTAATACAATTATTTTCGATGCACCCCTATCTCCTCCCTCCTGTTGTTTAGACAAACGACTGATTTACCAGTGACTTTGCGCGTCATCTGTATATATTCGTTTCTGATACGCAACACTGTGTGATTTTCGCTCGCACTTTCAAGGGCATTTGGTTTAGTTGCCCCACCATAGCCAGCCGCGGCGAAGTTTCACGCCGCTGTCCCTCCTGAAGCAATTGCGCCGATCGCTAAGATTTTGCGTCCGCAACCTGGTAAATCATTTTTAATGTCCCGGCACATAGAACCTTCAGGTTCCCTAAATAGAGTCTCTGGAACAGACAAGGGAATGAACGGAGGTCCAAGTGGCTTCGGTTACCGTAGTCTCGACAGAGTCGGCCCTTCCGTTCTTTCGTCTCCCAAAGATTAGTTGCAAGCCGCTGCTATCCGCCCTGGTTATCTTTGGTTGCGATGCGATCGCTATCACTGTTACAGGAAGCCTGGTTCTATTGGGCACGCATAGGAGCGGTGAGGTCCTGGACCTCCATCGGTATTTCGCTCACTGGCCGGCTCTGGGAGTGTTCTTTGGAATATTTGCCTGCTTGAGCCTTTACCCGGGCATCATCCATAGCGCAGTGACCGAACTTCGCCGTCTTGCCGTCGGACTCACCACCAGTTTTCTGGTAATGGCGGGTTTGATCTTCGTTAACCGGGATGCCGCTGATTACTCCCGTGAAGTTCTTCTCCTCTGGTGGATTATGGCAACGATAGCAACGCCTGTGCTGCGATCCATTGTGCGGAGGTCTTTTTGTCATACGCCGTGGTGGGGAGTTCCCGTCGCCGTCTTTTACACCGGCGATGAGTCGGCGGAGATAGTCCGGGAACTGGAAATACATCCCGAGATTGGGTTGAAGCCCATCGTCATTCTTTCGTCCCCTCACGCGGTCCGTCCCAGGCATCACCTGCCGGTGCTGGACATGCGGTATGCCGCGGCGGTCAGGGCTCGCGGGGTGGACCGCGCGATGATAGCTCTGCCCGACGCGGGTTCGGGAAAATTGCTGGAAGATCTGGAGATGTTCGAGTGCCTTTTCCCGCGCCTGATGATGGTGCACAGTTCGATGACTCTCTACACTCTCACCGTCGATGCCCGGCACCTGGGCGGCTGTTTGGCGGTTGAGGTAAGGAGAGACTTACTGCGCCCACTTCCGAGATTTGCTAAGCGGGCAATCGATTTGGTGATCGTATGCCTGGCCCTCCCGGTAGTAGCGCTCATCATCTTGCTGCTTGGCATCCTGGTCAGGCTTGAATCCCCGGGGCCGATCTTTTATGGTCACTGCCGAATTGGCCGGGACCAGGCGACCTTTCGCGCCTGGAAGATTCGAACGATGCAGGTCAACGGGGAGGAGCTGCTGCGCAAATCGCTGGCCCAGGACGAGGCGCTGCGCGAAGAATGGCTCCGTGACCACAAGCTGCGGCGTGATCCGCGCATCACCCGTGTGGGCAGATTTCTAAGGAAAACCAGTCTCGACGAATTACCCCAGCTGTGGAACGTTTTGCGTGGCGAGATGAGCCTGGTCGGGCCGCGCCCAATTGTGGAAGAGGAAGTGGCGATGTACGGACAGCATTTCCCGTTGTATTGCAAAGTGACTCCCGGGATTACCGGTTTATGGCAAGTTTCAGGGCGGAACAGCGTAAGCTCACTCGATCGTGTGCGGCTGGACAGTTATTACGTTCGGAACTGGTCTCCGTGGCTTGATCTTCACATTCTGGCGCGAACCGCGAGAGTCGTGCTTACCGGACAGGGAGCGTACTGATCCAGCCCATCGGCCTGGGGTTTGATCTTCCGCCCGCGCCGCTCCGTCTTTTTCAATCGCTTTAGATATCAAGAGGGAAATGATGAAGGAAGCAAGAGACAAACGAGTCCTGGTCACGGGCGCTGCGGGTTTCATCGGGGCGCACCTCGTCCATCGGCTTCTCGCGGATGGGTTTGAGGTCATCGGCGTAGACAGCCTGAACAATTACTACGACCCACGGCTTAAGGAGGCACGGCTCAGGAAGCTCTGCATAGGGCCCCGATTCTGGTTTATCCCGCTCGACCTGGCAGATAGGGAGGGTGTGAATAGCCTCTTTAGGGACGGCGACTTCGAAGCTGTGGTTCATCTGGCTGCTCAAGCCGGCGTGCGCTACTCGATCAGCAATCCTGAGGATTATGTTGCCAGCAACCTCGTCGGCTTTGTCAATGTGCTGGAGGGGGTCCGAGCCTGTTCGTGCCGTCATTTCGTTTTCGCCTCTTCCAGCTCGGTCTATGGATCGAGCACTAAGATGCCCTTGGCCGAAGACGACTCCACGGATTGTCCGATCAGCCTCTACGCGGCAACCAAGAAGAGCAACGAGGTCCTGGCCCATTCGTATAGTCACCTGTTCCAAATCCCGACCACGGGGCTTCGATTTTTCACTGTCTACGGTCCATGGGGCCGCCCGGACATGGCGATCTTCAAATTTGTCGATTCGATCCTGGGTGGGCGCGCGATTGAGCTCTATAACTTGGGTCGCATGCAGCGGGACTTCACCTTCGTCGACGATATTGTGGAGGGAATTGTTCGCGTGTTACCTCTACCGCCCCGTGATAGCACAGCGGAAGGGCGAGGGTTACGGGCTCCTATGCGTCTGTGCAATATCGGAAACCAACAGCCAGTCGAGCTTCTCCACGTGGTTCGCACCATCGAGCTATGCCTGGGAAGATCCGCGGAGATTCGCCTGCTGCCGATGCAGCAAGGGGACGTCTACGAAACCCATGCCTGCGTGGATAAGCTGAGAGAAGTTACAGGATATTGCCCGCGCTTCGCGATCGAAGAGGGCATACAAAGATTTGTGCACTGGTATCTCAGCGAGTATGTCCCTTTGGGTTTGGCCGGCCCGCCACAGTTTCCTCTGCCCGTGCCGGTGGGCGTACAGGGCGCCTATCAAGATGTCTCCTCGCCTGTTCTCGAGGGCGAACTCGCAGGGTAGGCGGGATGCCCCAAACCCAGTGGGAAAGTTTGCACCGGAAGCTGCGAGGAGACCTCATTGGGGCGGAGTTGGAGCTTGGAGTAGCCTGCTGCAACAGGCAGGCGAGACGGCCAAGAGCGAGTGAATGACACTTAGTGCTGTTCCATCCGGGCAAACAAGCAGTTGGCCGCCAAGGGCAAGGATCTCTCGAGCCAACGCGTTCCGTGTGCTCTCGGTACCTGCCGATGCGGAACTCAAAGAGATCTACAGGCAGCAGCATCGCCTTTTGGTTGCGTTAGAGCTCGGTCAGCTGGACAGAACGGAAAAGTGCACTCTGTTCCCGCTAAGCGATGTTTCCAAAGAAGAGATTCTGGAGGCAGTACATCTGCTGGAACGGCGCGACGACCGTTTGATCGAAGAGCTGTTCTGGGTTCACGAAATGGAGTGCGGGCTGATCGATGGGCAATTGGACGATGTGGCCGGCGCCCTACGTGACGCTGCGGCAAGCAATACGACCCGCGGCGCAGTGGCCAGACACAACCTGGCTGTACTGCAGAGCATCCTCGGGCGAGAGTTAGCCGGAAACGGGAGATTCGACCATGGGGAAGAGGCATTAAAGACCTGGAAAAAAGTGATTGACGATGATCTCTTCTGGACTTTCATGGAAGGCCGGGCCCTTAAAGGCGATGGTCAGATCCGCGATGCCGGAATGATGAGAGCTACTGTGTGCCGGCGATTGAGTTCAACTCTTTCTGAGGAATTGGTTCACGCGGTCAAATCGAGGGAGTTAACAGTGGTCAATGCTCTGGTGAAAACTGCCGTGGAGCATAGGTCCTGGCTCGAATTGGATGCGGCTCTCGATTCCGTGGGGAAACAAGCGATCAAGGATGGGTACGTTTCCCTCGGGGCAATCCTGGATCGTCTCTCCGGGACCACTCAGCACGACAACAAAGCCAATATTCGACAGTCGTTAGTGGAGAGGGAAAAGGAGCTTCGCGGCGTGGCCGGCGAGTATGGAGCAGTCGTTCGCAGTCTGGGCAAGCTGGCTGACGCAGAAGGTTGGGATGATGCGGTCGCCTCGTCCTATCAAAAGCTCTCTGCCGCTTATTTTAATCTGCTGGACGATCTGCACCAGGCCATCCGGCTCATCGGGCAAGCTCGAGAGCTTGCTCGCAATCCGCAGCTGCTCCAATCCACGGAGCGAGACTGGCAGCAGACTCAGCGGGCAATACTATGCCGGGAAGCTCATGTGCTGATGCAGAGAGGCTACTTCGGAAGGGCTGAGCACACGCTCGCGGGTGCTCTAGCCATCTCCACGGAAGAACAGAAGGCTGAAATCAAGGCAATCCAAGACCGGTGCCGATGGGCACGTGTCCTGCATGGAGTCGATACAGGAAAGAAGAATCCGAGGCTATCTACGGCCAACGGCGTTGGTGCGATGTTTTGCGGCAAACGCGACTATGATTCGGGGACGGGATCCTATGTAACGAATCATTGGCTTACATTTTTCTTTTGCCCCCTATTTCCCCTCGGGGCCTATAGGGTTACGGATGCTGGCTTTCGGAACTTTTCCATCCACGGAAAAGTTCCACTTACGAATTTCCTGAGGAGAGCCCGCTGGGCAATCCCGGCATCCGTCGTTATACTCGTTTTCGTCCTCGTTCTCATGGCAATCGTCAGTAGAGGGACCTCTACGAAGACCGGCGGAGCCGCTTCTACCGGCGCCATCGCCTCCCGGCCACGCGCAGGCGCCAGAGAGGCGGCTGCTGCGATATCTGCCGATGCTCAGCATTCCGAAAGAAACAATATCGAGGAAGAACGGAAGGCCCTCAGCGTGCTCGGCCAATCACTCGAGAAGAGGAAAAAAACACTGGACGCCGAAGGTGCACACCTGGACAAGCAGAAGGGCTACCTGGCGGGTGTTGAATCCTCTTACGCCAGAGAAAGGGTCCCTGACGGCGGCCAATTCTTATATGAGGCACTATTTGCCGACTACAACAGCAGAGTGAAGAAGTACAACAAGGGGCTCGCGGCATTGAAAGAGGATTTCGCGGCCTATACCGAGCGTGCGAACTCATTGAACGCACACATCCAAATATTCAATAGATCCCGATGAAAAAGAAAACTGGGAAAAAGCCTGCCAAGAAGGCAAATCCAAAGATCAGCGCAAGAGGTGCTAGAAGTCCAAGCTAGACCGTGTTCAAAGAGTCAGCGCGGTCATTCAGTCACTCGATGCGGGAACATACCCCGTTGGTACCGGGCTGATTCGTTCTGTTGCTTTCCCGGAAGGGCTCACCGCCAAGGCGAAGCTTTTCCGCGTGGTCAGGGCAAGAGCATGAGGTTGGGCTTCGCCCGTCTTCTTCGTCCCACGTACGCTGGGGCGAACGTGGGCACCCCCGACTCCGCCCCTAGTCAGGCGGAGAGATTTGACCTCTATAACTTCGGTCACTTGCGGCGGGACCACACTTTCGTTGACGATATGTGGAGGGAATTGTTCGCGTTTTACCTTTACTGCCGCATGGCGGCAAGGCGCAAGGGCCGGGGTCACCGGCCGATGCGTTTGTGCAATATCAGAAACCAGCAGCCCGTCGACCTTTTCAAGTGGTTTGGATCCGCGGAGATTCGCATCATGCTCATGCGGCAAGGCGATGTTTACCAAACCTATGCCTGCGCGGATAAACGGAGAACGTTAGGGGAATTTTCCCGCGCTTCTCAATCGAAGAGGGCATACAAAGGTCTTGGACTGTCTCTTCTCCCGTTCTCAAATGGCTGAGCTATCTCTAAGGAGAGGCGGGATGTCGCAACGAAGGAGGAAAGGACGAATATGGAAGGGTACAAGACGTTCCCACCGGCTCACGAGACAGATGTTGAAGAAGGCCGGTCCGCCCCAGTGATTTTTGGGGCTTCATCCGATTGCAAGGAAAGCAATGGCCTGTCGATACGCTGGCTTTGCCGTCGAGGACCTGTACCCTCCGTCTACAACTGGGACACGTGGCTGGAAGATTGAATGCGAGTGTAAAGAACGCCCGCCCATGGTCCATGAGTTTCCCCTTGCCGGCGAGCCCGGGTGCCCCGCCCTCGCAGAGCGAAGGCGGAAGCGGCGCCGGCACTGACCTTTAGGAAACTTCGCCTATGCATAGAACCTCACACTCAGGACGGAACCGTGGAAAGAGCGCGCCGGTACACTTCCACGGTGCGTACGGCCATGGTCCTCGAAGTAAACTCTTCAGCCCATTGGCGCCGTCCGGCGGTCCCCAGGGCAAGCCGCAATGCGGGCTCCGTGATCACGCGGGCGAGCGCATCACGCAGGCTGGTAATGTCCCCGCGGCGCGTGAGCAGGCCAGTCTCTAAGTGGCGCACAGCCTCGGAGATGCCGCCCACGTTCGTGGCCACAACCGGCAAGCCGGCACGCATTGCCTCCAGTATGCTGATGGGCAACGCCTCTAAGTTGGTCGATAGGACGAAGATTTGCGCTTCCATGAGCAAACGGCTCACATTCGTCCCCGTCGGCAGTATGCGGACTCGCCCGCCAAGGCCTAGTCCGTCCACCTGGGCGCGCACGCGCGGCTTCCAGCTCGCCTTCTCCCACCAGCAGCAAGCGCCATTCCATCAATAGCAAGCCGGAGAGCGATTGGAGCAGCGTGGCGTGGTCCTTTGGCTCCGCGAAGCGCGCTACCATGACGATTACCGGGGGTTGGGTATCGACTGGCCGCAGGCGCGCAAACGCGACCTCCGGTATGCCGTTATGCACCACGTCCAGCGTCTTTGCCGGGCATACGTGGAAATCCTGGGCGAGGGCGCGCTCAAACTCGCAAACATTGATGACGCGCGTGCCGAGCCGGCCGGCCAGAGTCTCCGCCCAGCAGAAGAGCGGATTCGGCTTCAGCGAGACCCGATCCAGCATCGACCATCCGTGCGGGGTAAACACGCTGGGAATGTGATGTACCCGTGCAGCCGCGCGTGCCAGCGAGCCAGCCTTCGCCGTATGAGCGCACACCAGGTCCGGTTTCAATTCCCGCAAGGCACGCCATAGCTCGACGAATGCAGCCAGATCGAGGTGCGGTCTCAACGGAGCGAACGAGGCTCCTACCTGCAACGAGGGGATCCCCACCTGGCGGAGCTGGTCGGTGAAAATGCCGGGCGCTCCAGTGATCACGGTAACCTCATGGCCAAGGGTCTGCAGCTCCAGGCAAAGCTCGCGCACATGGGTCTGCGCCCCGCCAAGAACATCGCCTCGCGTGAGCACATGGACAATCTTCATGCTGTGCCTCCGCTTGGGTTTTTCATGTTGCAGCAGAGACGAAGGGAGGAAGGTCTCGCTGCTCGGACCCCCATACCAGGTTGAGAGAAGGGTCCAGAGGCGGCGCCACTCCGCGATCTCCGCTGCGGAGGGCACATCTGCGCCCTGATGTCCCATCCGCTGTTCGGAACCACCGAGCAGGGCGACGCAGTTCACCGCAAACCTCGCCGCCGATACCATCAACAGCTGCGTCTTCTGCCAACCACCGAGGCCACCATCCGGTTGATCGCAGACGTATTGTATGAGCAGCAATTTGTAACGCAGGAGCTTCTTGAGTGAGGCCCGCTCCCGCCGGTATCCCAGGAGCACCTGGGGGAGATTGGCGAAGCGGCTACTCCGGTAGCTGCGCAGCAGGAGTTCCTGATCCTGCGCCAGCCAAGCGCTTTCCTCGTAGCGCCAACGGCGAAACCACTCGATGCGCCCCATCCACAGTGGATGCCATAAAGGAAAGCCCCGGAAAGGAGAACGGGTGATGCCGGCATGTTCCCCGGCAGGGCGGAAGCGCCATAGCGGCCGGCCGTCCTTGCCGAAGACCATGGCGCCTGCGCTACATAGGTCTACCTCTGCGTGATCGACGAGGAAGGCGAGTTGGCGAGCAAGCCTGTCCGGATAGGCGACATCGTCGGCATCCATTCTTGCCAGGTAGAGGCCGCGCGCGCGGTCGATACATTCATTCAAGCGGGCCGGGAGCCGCCGCCGCTGCCCGTCGCTCCAGCAGATCAGACGCGGGTCGCGGAAGGTGCGGGCGATCGCCAGCCCGTTATCGTCAGAACCATCGTCGCAGAGCAGGAGTTCGAAGTCGCCGTAGCTCTGATGCAAGAGCGAGCGGATGGCAAGCTCGAGGGTGGCGGCGCTGTTGTAAAAGGGCATGGCGATGGTGACGACTGGGTTTCTCATCAGCCTCAAACTAGACTATGGCGGCCGGAAGGCCGCGCGGCAACTCTCCGCACAGTGAATGAAATACGCCCGCATATCGTTGCGCCAGCTTGTGCAGGCTAAAGCGCTCCTCGACGACGGCACGGCCAGCCGCGCCCATGCGGCGGCGCAGATCCTCATCGTCGAGCAGCGTGGTGAGTGCAGCGACCCACTCCTGTTCGCAAGCAGCGCTCAGGCCGACTTCGCCCATCGCGAGTACCTCTCGATTCATTCCCGCGGCGGTCACGACGACCGGCAAACCCGCCGCCATATAGCACAGCATTTTGTAACCGCACTTGCCGCTGCACCAGTCGTTGTCGGCCAGGGGCATGAGCCCGATCGACATGCGTGCGATGGCGGCCAACTCGGTGCGCGGGGTCCAGCGTTCGAACTCGACGCGAAATTCCGGAAGCAGTTTGAATTGTGGAGGACGATCCGCGACGATGAGCAGCTTGCTGCGCTGCGGTGCTGCAACACCCGCAGCAGTGCGCCTTCGATCGCGTAGAGGAAGGGAAAGTTGCCGCTGGTGCCGGTCCATCCCAGCACCAGCGCCCCATCGCCGGGCCTGGCGCCGTTCGGCCGATACCATGCGGTGTTTACAGCGGTGGGGATGATGGTGACGTTCGGGTTCCACTGGGAAAATTGGTCGGCCAGGAAGCCGTTGCCGCACACCACGAGATCGCTGGCCTGGGCGAGATCCCTGGCGCGGTGGCCGCCCGTATTGAGCCACACTGCGTCATCGACGTCCAGGATCATCGGCCGCTTGGCCAGGGCATGGAGGGGCACGAAGGCGGGGAGAACCTGACGTGAGATCCAGGTCACATCGGCCTTCCAGGAGCAGGCGAGCGCGCCCGCGCGGGACACCGCCGTGGCCGCCATCCACGCCGGTCGCAGGCTGCGCCGCCGCGGCAGTATGTTGCCCCAGGGCAGCGGGTATTCCCGCACCGCGATGCCGAGCCTGCCGAGCGGGTCGATATATTGGCGCACGCGCGCTCTGGCGCTTGGCACCATCACGCCGCCGGTGTACGCGGCTACTCGCACGGCTCGCGCTCCAGTTCACCCGCAATCGTCCAACGCGGAACGGCGCGCCGGCTGATGCCAGGGGCGAAGTAAACAATGGTGGCGATCACACCCGCCTTGATGCAAAACATGATCTGCGCGAAGTACTCTTCGGAGAAGATCGTCATGACCGTCGCATAAACGAAGGCTCCCAGAGTGAAAACTGCCCAACAATGGCCGTGAATGGCGCAACGGTACACATAGGCGCTGAGAAAGCCTACGAAGAACATCAACCCTAAGACTCCGGACATGCCGCCGTGATCCATGTAGTAAGGCAGAAACGCGGTATAAACATTGGTTATCTGCTTGGGGGAGATTTTCGTGTATTCAAGATTCCGGTCACGCTCCGAGTAAGTCGCGCCGAATCGGTTCGCAATCCGTTTGGCGAACTTACCCAGATCCCAACCATATTTCAACTCAGGATTTTGCCGGTTCTGGTCAAACGCGATGATTCCGCCGAGCCAGTAAGTGCCAAAGCCCTCTGCAACGTGGGGAAGATTGTCACCCAGCGATGCTCCGGCTGTCGCGCCATACTTGCTCATGGAAATCTGGTTGACGCAGAAGACGAGCAGAAATGCAAAGCCCATGACCAGGAGCAAGCGTACCGGCGCGGCGCCCTTTTTGAGCCAGAGAATCACAACTGAGCTGACCAGTACCAGGAGCACTTCGGAGCGGGCGCCATTGATCATCTGATATCCCACTGCAAGGAAGACGAAGAAGAGGGCGCGGCCACTCCGTCTGCCGGTATCCGCGTACTCGTATACCGCAATCAGAGCAACGATGCTCAGGAATGGCAGGATGAATGACTCGAATGGGAGGGCAGTGTGGCCCGAGATATTCGCTTTGTTGGACGCGATGCGGAATTGCCTCCACGCGTTTTCCCTTGGGGCAACCGTTTCGCTTAGTTGTTTGAAATACAGATAAGAGAAAGGAATATTCAGTATGGAAAGTGTCATTGCTGTGTTCAGCCATCGGTCCACCTGGATGTGCCGTGTTGCCGTAACCGCGGCCAGTGTCCGACCCTTCCATAAGGGGGCCAGGACGGCGCAGATTCCCCCGAACGAGAAGGCGAGAACTCCGGCGAGGACGATCTCATCGGCCTTGGGGGTAAGAGGAAAATACAAGTCTCCGCAGAGCCAGATGGCAAAGAGCGTAATCGTCCAGACGATCCCCAACGATGCCGGCGGGAAGAGGACGGAGCGTCCGTAGCGGAGCATCGCCAAGCTCCACAGCGCGAGCAGCGCAACCGTGACCGGGAGTGTCATGTTGACATCTCCTGAGGGACGGGCGCGGCGTTTGCCAAAAGTTGCGCCGACAACCCAACGGTGACCGCGCTGGCCACGAGCGCGAAGAGCAGTTTGAGCGATGCGTGCTGGGTGGAATGAGTCACCATACAGCCGAGCGTCATGATCGCCACAGCTACGCCCACATTTCGCCAGGTAAACGGGCTGCAGGGTAACACGCGGTAGCCCACGGCAAAGAAGCAGATTGCGTCCAGCGCAACGCGCCCGGCCCAGGCGATGGCTGCGCCCAAAATGCCGTGGTGGCTGATCATCCACCAGGCCAGCGCAAGATATAACGGAAGCTCGAGCAGGTGGATCTTGGCGTTCACCTGCGGACGCCCGATGGCCTGGATCATGCTCGAAGGCACGTGCGCGAGGCTGTTGATCAGAACGCCGGCGGCCAGCCATTCGAGCACCACAAAGCTTTTCGATGCGAATAGGGCGCCCAGCCACAGGGTGAGCACTTCCCGGGAGAACAGAAGCACCAGCAAGGCCAGGGGCAGCATGAGGAGCAGAAGGGTGTCCGCGCTCTTGCGGTAGAGCGTGGCGGCTGCTTCCCGGCTGAGACCGGCAAATGCAGGGAAAATCGCTTGCTGCAGCCCCATGGGGATGATGAGCAGCTTGGTCATCATCTCCTGCGGGGTTACATAATAGGTCGCCATCCCGACAGACAAAAGGCTGGCGATGAGGAATCGGTCGACTGAGATCATCAGCGGACCGATGACATTATCGAAGGCGATCCAGCCGCCGAAGCGGAGCAGAGGGATTAACGCGGTTACGCCGAAGCAGCGCTGCGTCCACACCTCGGGGCAGGCGAGGAGACAACAGACGAAGAACGCGACCAGGGTGATGATGCGGACCGCGGAGAGCATGGCGACCGTGATATCCACCCGCGGAGACCAATGCAACATGCAGAGCGGCCCGAGAAATCCGGCGATACCGACGAACACGCGGATGACATTCACTGCCCGGAAGCGCTGATGCGCCTCAAGAAAACCCCGCAAGCCGTTGGCCAGCACCACCACCGGAATGGTGATCGCAATCAGATGAAAGCAGTTGCGTGTTTCGCCATGCAGTGCGGCCGGAATCTTGAGCGCATGGTTGACCAGTACTCCGCTAAGAACCCAAGCCAGCGCTCCGCCGGCCAAGGCGATTCCGGCAAGCAGCAAATGTGCATCCCAAAAGATTGCGGGCAGTTCATGTTGCCGGCGGAGCGCCAACCGGTCTGCGATCAGGCGCGTGATAGCGCGCCCAAGGCCCAGATCAAGGAACGACAGATAGCCGATCGCCATCCACGCCAGGGTTAGGATGCCAAAGCGATCCGCGCCGAGGCCCTGGATCAGGCGGGGCACGGCGATGACCGCCACCAGCATGGGAGCGGCCGAGCCGATGCAGCTCCAGGTGGTGTTGCGCATCAGCCGGGAACTGGGTGGCCGCCACTTGCTTTCGGCATTCATGGCCATGCCGGGCAAGATGCCGCTATGTGCTGGCGGGGCCGCCATTTCGTTCGTCTCCTTTTGTCTAAAGCTCCACGTAGAAGTGCGAACCAATCTGAGATAACGAAGGTTGAAACCGCAGGTCCCTCCACTGCGCTACCTGGGACAAAAATGCTCTAAGCGCTGCCCACCGCTGTGTAGTAGCGGCAATAGGCTTTGTAGGCCACATTCCCCGCGATAGCGGACTTATTCAGCACGATTCCAGCGATGGGTACATTCACCCGGCGAAGAGTTTCGACCGTGGCTCCGAGCGCCTTCATCGGAGTCTGTCCGCTGCGCACGGCCAGCAGGGTTACGTCGCTCGCCGCGGCCAGTTCCAGAGTCTCCGCGCAACCGAGCAGCGGGGGTGAATCCAGAACGACCAGGTCAAACTCCTTGGTAGCCTGATCCAGGATTCCCCGCATTCCTGGCCCGATCCGCGCTAATGCCAAAGGCAAGGGCTGTCCGGAGCCGAGGACGAAAAGATTCGGATGGGCGGACACCACACGCACAGCTGTTCTCCAATGACTCTTCTCCGCAAGCGCCGCCCCCACCCCGGCATCAGGATCCAGGCGCACGAGCCTTTCAATCGTGGGTTGGCGCAGGTCGGCGTCTATCAGCAGAGTGCGTTTGCCTTGTTCCGCGTGCACCATCGCCAGAGCCAGCGCGAGGGTCGATTTTCCTTCGCCGGGCAACGCGCTCGTAACCAGGACGCTTTTGGGCAATTTTGCCTGGGAAGAGAGCATCAGATAACCCCGCAGGTGGCGAACACCCTCATCGAAAAAGCCGCCTTGCAGGCTGGTCCAGGGATTTCCAGCAAACTGCATTCCCTCAGGACCAAGAGCGAGGCGGAGATGCATATCCGTCACCCGGGGCAGAGCACAGACTACCGGTATACCAAGAGCCTCCTCGACGGCCTCGGCCCCTTTCGCCGTTACATCTGTTAACTCCGCGGAGACGAAGTAAACGGCGAGCGAAACAGCGAAGAAGGCCATGGAGAGGGCTACAATCAACGGCCAGTTGGGAAAGATCGGCTTGGCGGCGGGACGCGCGGAATCCGCCAGCCGGATGACGTTATTTTGCAGCTCGGAATTGATGCCCAACTGCTTGATCTTGGCGAACAGATCTTCGTAAACGCGCTCCGCTGCATCTGCTTCGTGTTTTAACTGCAGGTAATCAAACGACTGCGCGGTCAGGTCGTCGACTTGTTGCTTGGTTTCGGCCACCGCGGCAGATAACATGCGCTCGCGAATCAGGGTCTGCCGGTAATCCACACCTATGCGGGTGGCAACATTCAGGCGGCTCTCGTTCAGCGCCGCGCGCGCTTCCTCAAGCTGCGCCTCCGCCTTTATGTACTCCGGGTGGCGGTCTCCATAAGTTGCGGCGACCAGGGCCAAGTTAGCCTTGGCTATTTGCAGCTTCTCCACATCCTTGGTGAGATCGCTTGATTGATCGGAGACCTCGACCGCAGCCAGGGAGCCATCTCTTGCTTCGCGAAACACTGCTTGTTTGGCAATCCGATCCGCCTCCGCGGCGCTGCTTTCCGTGTTCAGCGACTGGAGCTTGGCGACCAATACACTTGTCTTCTGCTCCGGATCGGCGGTTCCGAGCTCTCGCTGATACGTCATCAGAGCCTGGTGCTTGGATTCCATCTTCTCCTTCAGATCCAGGAGCTGCTGCTCCATCGACGAGGTGAGCCGGCCACCTTCCTTGATGCGGGTCTCGAAAATGTTGCGGAGGTAGGAATCGGCAATGGCGTTGGCCACATCGGCCGCGACCTGGGGATCTTTATCCTTATAAGTGATGGTCAATAGATAGGTGTTGGGATTGCGTTCGATCTTGAGATGCTTGAGTACTATCGGTGCATTCCTGATGGCACGTTCCTTTTCCAGTGAGTAAGGCCAAAACGAATAGCGCCGGAATTGGTGCTCCCGCTCCAGCAGGTTGTATCGCTCCGCTACCGGACGCAGGATGGTGTCGGCCTGCAGCAGGTTCTGCTGTGTCGCCATAAACTGGTCGTCGCCCGTAGTCAAGAGGCGATCGGCTCCAATCGTCTCCGGCGCGGCTTGCCGGTCAATCGCAATCAACGCGGATCCGACGTTAATGGGGGGCGCCAGAGCACACCCGAGTACGACCAGAGCGGTGAGCACGATGCTGAGCAATGCAATCATCGTCAAATGCTGGCGTACGATCCCCGCGTAAAAGGTGAGTGGCCGCTGGAATTCAGCGGGATCGCTCAGGCTGATGTGCGGCTTACGTATCGCAATCGAACTGGGCATGCACTTGGCTCCGTTCAGGCAGGAGGCTGAGATCCTGTTATTAACTCATAGGACGGACTTATTGGCCGGCAGCCGTCCCATTGCGTTGCGGTCAACTTACTCGAGAGAGCGCATGGCTCAGTGCGAGCTCCAGATGGCAGCCGACACGGCGGCGTTGCCCATGCCGGTCAGGTGGTTTACTACGCTCGCGCTCGCCTTCAGCCTTCCATTGGTTGGAACGTAGAGAATGTCGTTCGCTGCGAGCTTTACATCTTCGGACTTTCGATCCAAAATGCGCCGCAGCGGAACTTCTATCTCCCGCTTTTGTGCGCTACCTGGTTCCGTCCGGTAGATATAAGCCATGTTACGGCTAAATGAATCGAGGCCGCCGCTCAACGCCAACAACTTGAGCACGGTCGTGTCCTGCATATCGCGATAGGGAAAGGCTCCCGGGCGCTTCACGTCTCCTACGACAAAGACGCGTTCGCATTCCGGCACGCGTATTTGTGCGCCTGCGGCTACCCGAATGTTCAGCTCCGGGTGAAGCCCGTCGAAGAGCTCGCGAACAGACAACCGCTGTGAGCTGCCGTCTGCTTGTTCGACGATAACTTCCGGGCCGGCCTCGGGTAGCAGACCTCCGGCTTGGCCCAGGGCGTCCAATACGCGCAAGTTCCCGAACTCCTGAATGGTGGTGGGGGTCTTGACGGCGCCGGCGATGGTAACGTCATGACTGCGATACTCGACCACGGAGACGTCAACGGCGGGGCGTACCAGGAGGTGTTGTGCTTTGAGCGCACTCGCGATTTCATCGCGCAGGGCATCCGGCATCAATCCCGCCGCCGGCAGGGGCTGCTGCAGCAAAGGCAGGTTCAGGTTTCCCCGGTTATCTATCCGGAAAGATTGTGAAAGCTCTGGCGAATCATAAACGGTTATGCGGACAAGGTCGGAGGCTCCAATCGGCTGAAAGGGCAGATTGGAGCCTCCGGTTGTGAGGGGTGTTGCGGGGACCGAGGGCACGGGGACGGGGGAGGGCAAACGCTGTGCCGCGGCGGCGAAGGAGATCAGGGCCGGAACAACCACTAATGTTACCCAGGATCTGCTCATGACGCACGCTCGTTATGCTTTACCCTACGGGACGGAATTAAACGAGAACTGAGATAAAGATTAATTATTTCTTAGGCTCCTTAGCACCTCATCCGCTCTACTGGCAATAGCCTATGGCTTTTGCGGCAACGCCGAGGCGGATCGCATGAGGCGGATCCGTTGTGACCACTGTTCCTGCCCTCGCCACGACGCCGTCCGTCAGCTTATTGACCACCTAAGCTACTGTCGACAAGCAACCTATGCTTTGCGGTGCTGTTAAGAACTTACTGCTCCTGTCTACTTGTCCGAGCCCGCTATGGAATCAGTCTTTCACATCTCAGGCGACGGCTAAGTCAAAGAGACTTAGTCTAACTCGATCCGGCTCACGATGCCTTCGGATGTCTCTTCTTGCGAGCCGCCGCCCGGCCGGTGTCTTGCATGGAGCCGGCCGGCTTTCACCACTTAGCCCATCCGCTCATACTTTCTGTTACATCAGTAATGCCCACCTAAGGTAATTGCCGCGGCAATCGCCGGATAGCATAGTGGCTTTGGAGCTGACATAGCGATTCTCACTTGACTCATCCCCGGCCAGGGTGTCCCGCGCGGCGCCGGAGCCACAAACGATGTGTCCGGATAAGGTGGGGTATCTCTGCGCGTCCCAGCGGACCTCACCAAGTAAGGCTGCCATTTGCGGCCTGTCCCATTGTGGGACGAATAACGCTCATCCTATCGAAGGTATGAAATGAATAAGTTACTTACATTTCTTCTGCTGAGTATGGGGGTCCCGGCTGTGGCCGCGACCTATACCGTCGCAGCTGGTTCCAGCGCGGCCACCATTCAGACCATAGTGAACACGGCCGGAGCGGCATCAGGCAATACGGTCGCGTTCGCGGCCGGCGCCTATGGGCTCTCGGCAACGGTGAAACTTCCCTGCGCCAACGGCACGATTTATAGTGGGCCGAATGTGGGCGTCGTTACGCAAACCCACCCCGCGACCGCGGTTCTGACCGAAAGTTCACCAACGACGTATGCCTTGCAGACGAATAGCAACGGCGCCGGTTATACGATCCCCGGTCAGGGCTGCACGATTGAGTATTTGGGGTTTTCCGGCACTCAAGGGGGCATTTATGTAGCCGCTCCATCGTCGGGAATTTTAATTCAATACAACTATTTCACTCTAAATAATCCTCCGGTTGGCGGCGCAGAGTCTCAACAGGCTATTTATCTGGATGGCGACCAAAATGCAGGTCTCGATCCTTCGACAGGCGCGTCCTATATTTCCATTTTATGGAATGTCTTCTATAACAATTGCGCCTTAATCAACGCTGAAGGAGGCGGCAATGGCAACGTCGATTCGGGCGGATATTGCGATGCAACCCTGGTGAATGCCTACAATAACCACTTAGTGTGGAATAACAACACGGTTAAAACGATAGAAGAGGGCCTGAAGCTAGCAGAGCAAAATGGCGGCTTGCAACAAACCAGCCTGAACGCCGACGTGGAAAATAACAATATGAGCGGCAACTCGCGCATCATGATAGAGACGCAACAGGATACCAACGGTGTTGCAACCTATAGCCACAACGCGTTTTATCAGCCAAATAATCCGAATAATTACACCTTTGAATTGTCTATGCCGGAGTTTACTCCGTCCACATCACCCACGCACACAGCTGACGATAACGTATATATCGGGAACGTCCCGATAACCGGGGAAACCGGCAGTGGGGCACATTATGGCATAGGGCTGGAGCTTTGGGGCGCCGGCAGCGTGGTGGCCGACAGCCTCTTTCAAGGTGGTAACGGAGCGGAATCCTGCGGCGCCGGTTATGGCTGCTCCGGATGGGACATATCGGTGGGAGAAGCGTTTACCAATGCCACCATCACCAACAACTACTTCTCCGGTACGGACGTGTGGGCGGGGACAGCGAATAAGGTCACCGATGCGATCACCTACGAGGATGGCGCGTCTTCCTCGAACGCGGGTATCACTCTAAGCCCCAACACGGTTGTTCAGACCAGCACCACAATTCCCACCGTCGCTCCTACCATCTCAGTCGTTGCCGGTTCGCCTTCGTCCGCGGTTACGCTCTCGGACAGCGATACGGAACATAGACTGTCCATTTTTTACACGACGGATGGCACCACCCCAGCCCCCTTCGGTCCAGGCGGTTCGGCAGGGACCACGCATGTTTACACCGCACCTTTATCGGTTGCGGCAGGATCCACGGTGAAGGCCATAGCCTCCTGGGGACAGGGCGCGAACCAGGGGATAACCTTTCCCTCCTTTGGCTACGTTGCCAGTAGTGTTGTGACCGGCACCACGGGGGGAACGAGTGCGCCGGCTACCGTGAAGACGCTGGTGAGCGCGTATCTGGGCAACAATACGGGTGCGAACACCATGGCGCCGGGGGGGACGCTGCAGTTTAAAGCGTACGGAGTGTATTCGGATGGTTCGGTGGGTGTGCTGCCCGATGCGCTGGGTAACGAGGTGACATTATGGAACACCAGCAACCATAACGTGGCCAAGATGAGCACTCTCGGCCACGCTACGGCGGTGGGCGCAGGAACAGCAGATATAGAGGCCACGATCGGGAGCATCAAGGCTAATATCTGGACCGTGACAGTGAAGGCGGCTTCCACTCCCGCAGCTGCTGCCGCGGCCGCCCCTGCCACTGCTGCCGCGGTCACTCCTGCTGCTGCGGCCGATTCTGCCCCTGCTGCACAAGCAGCTTCAGTTCCCGCCTCAGAGGCGCGCTCCGCGCCTGTTCCCGGGGGCGGTGTCAGCGTCCCGACTGCCGGCCCAGCTCCGGCGGCTCCGGGCGCGCCGCTGGGAGACAACTACCTTGGGCCTTTCTGGAAGTTAGTTACATCGGCGGGGGGATCGGCCTCCATCTCAAACGCACATCTCTTCATCGGCGTTCCGGGCGGCAGCAATCATGACCCAGTGCATCCATCCAACCAGGCCGTCCGCGTGATGCAGGCGATCGGTAACGAGAATTTCGATGTCTCCATCAAAATCGATTCCCCGGTTGTAGCGACCGATGCTGGCACCAGCCAGGGTCTCATGGCTCTCACCGACAATCAGAACTTCATCACCTTTGCGCTAACGACCGACGGAACCAATATCGGCCTTCAGGCCTCTACCGTCACCAACGGGGCGGCAACCACAGTGCTTGACGAAGTGAATTTCAGTCTGTATCAAAATCCGATTTACCTGCGGCTTACCAGAACCGGCAGCACGTACATGGCCTTTTCCTCGCTCGATGGAGCTAATTGGACGCTGGCAACCAGCCTCACTGACGCCAAGGCTCCCACCTTGATCGGGCCATTCGCCGGCAACTACAACAGCACTCCTGCCAACGCGGTTCCCGTAGTCATGTCAGTGAACTCATTTAACATCCAGTAGCCAGGACGGGGAGAAAGCTTCACTTCTCAATTCGATGCTCCTACTAACTTACGAGTGCCGCCGTGATGTTGTCTTCTTCAGCGCTGCCAAATGCCAGCAGTGTTCTGCCGCCATGAGGGCATTGTATCTATCTCCAGGCCGCCGCGTACCGCGCATCGCGATGAGCGTTTTGTCCGCGCGTGCTCCATACATGAATGCCTTGCCGTAACTTCAGTAATGCACATCAATGGTAATTGATGGGGGAATGGCGCAGGGAGATAGTGAGTCCAGATAGCGGCCGCACGATCACCCCTGCTGTCCGAATGGACTTGGCCGCTTGCTCGCCGGAGGTACTAACTATGCATAGAAATGGAACAACATATCTGTGTGCCACTGTTTCCTTGCTGGCCATTATGCTGGCCGCGCGCTCCGTCTATGCAACCACACCGGTACCGGCTGCTCCAGGAGCGCCGCTCGCCAGCAGCTTCCCGGGGCCTCTCTGGGACGTGGTGGCGTCACAGGGTGGAACGGCCTTGGTCTCGAATGGGAATCTCTTCCTCGAGGTTCCCGGCGGCAGCAACCATGACGCGCTGCTTCCGTCCAACCAGGCTGTCCGAGTGGTGCAGCCGATCGGCAATGACAACTTCGATGTCGCCATAAAGATCGATTCGCCAGCCGTGGCGGCGAACGCGGATAGCAGCCAAGGGCTCATGTTGCTAGCCGACGAAAAGAACTTTATCACCTTTGCGGTGGTGACAGACGGAACCCATGTCAGCCTCAACGCCCACACCGTCACGAATGGGGCGGCGACCACGGTGTTCGATGATCGTGACTTCACTGAATATCAGAACCCGATGTACTTGCGAATCACCAGAGCCGGCATCACCTACACCGCCTCCTATTCAATAGACGGAGTGATCTGGACGCAAGTGCCTAGCTTCAGTTACAACGCGGCGCCGGCCTGGATCGGGCCATTTGCCGGCAACCACAATCCCACGCCCGCCAAGGCTCTTCCTGTCGTGATGTCAGTCAACTGGTTCAGCGTGCAGGAATGATCGTGCGCCTTTGTGGTCTGTGTTGGACGGTGTTGTCACGGAGATGGTTTTAACGAGTGCTTGTCAGGCGAGGCTACTAAACAGCCGGCGCAATGATGGTGATGAATGAATCGCACAGTGCTGGTAGCAAGTATCGTCGCGCTCACTGCGCTGGTAGCCTTGAGCGGTTTCTGGACTCCCGTGAGATTCACTGGATCTATCATGTACACGCTCCCGCTGGCCTTATGCGCGCTGCAACGCTCCAAGCGGCTGCTCTGGGGCACCACGGGCGCTGTTGTCCTGCTGACCCTTGCCGCACATGTCTGGAGATTGGATCGGACTCCGCTCCTCGACCCAACAATACTTTCGGTAGACCGCGGCCTTATCATCGCGAGCCTGCTGACGCTAACGATCATCATCCATTTCGGAATGAATAGGAGCGAAAGGATGACGCTTGATGCCGCGGAGATAGGACGCCAAGGCAGCAGGCTGCTAGTCCAGAATGAGCGCCTCGAGAAACTTGTGGCAACGGCTGCCCACGAGGCCGGGGTGCGCAAGGAGGCGGAAAAGTGCCTGGCGCAGAGTGAGGAACGGTTCCGGCTGATCGTGTCGAATGTGAAGGACTACGCGATCCTGATGCTTGACCAGGAGGGCAGGGTCGTCAGTTGGAACGAAGGGGCGGAAAGGATCGAGGGATATCGTGCAGAGGAGATTATCGGCCAGCATTTCTCTCGCTTCTATTCTGCTGAGGATGTAAGCAGGGGAAAACCTGGTTTCGAACTGGAGCAGGCCACCAGGAACGGGCGAGTCGAAACCGAAGGCTGGCGCCTACGTAAGGACGGTTCTCGTTTTCTTGCCAATGTTGTCACTACGGCATTACGCGACGAGACAGGGCAATTGCGGGGATTCGGAAGAATCACACGCGACATCACCGAACGCAAGACATTCGAGGACCATCTGGTGGAGAAAGTGGGGGAACTAAAGCGTTCCAATGACGAACTGCAGCAGCTTGCCAATGTCGCATCCCACGATCTCCAGGAGCCGTTGCGCATGGTGGCCAGCTATACGCAGCTGCTGGCAAAGCGCTACCGAGGACGCCTCGACTCCGATGCCGACGAGTTCATCGCTTACGCAGTTGACGGGTGCAACCGGATGCAGCGGTTGATCGAGGATCTGCTGGCCTATTCCCGCGCAGGGACAGACAGAGATGCGCTGTACGAGGTTTCCAGTGAGAATGCATTGGACGAAGCGGTGACAAATTTGCGGGCAACGATTGAGGAGAGCGGTGCGGTTGTAACCCATGATTCGCTGCCGGCCATCACGGCGGATGATACACAATTGGCCCAGGTATTTCAGAATCTGATTGGCAACGCAGTCAAGTACCGGGGTGCCGAAGTCCCTCGAGTCCACGTTTCTGCCACGAAAGACGGACACAATGAATGGATTTTTTCCGTGCGCGACAATGGCCTGGGAATCGAGCCCCAGTACTTTGAAAGAATATTCATCCTTTTCCAACGGTTGCACGGGCGCAATGAATTCAAGGGCACCGGAATCGGATTAGCCATTTGCAAGAAGATTGTAGAGCGGGCGGGGGGAGGATATGGGTCGAGTCGCAACTCAAAAAGGGTTCAACCTTCTACTTCTCTGTGCCGGAAAGCGGCGGTAAATGATGGAAACGGTTGAAACGGATAGGTCAGGTTTCGAAATTCTCCTGGTTGAAGATAGTCCCGGCGATGTCCGGCTCACACGGGAAGCGTTTAAAGAGGCGAAGGTGCATATCAACCTGCATGTCGCGTCGGACGGAACAGAAGCAATGGCGTTTCTGAAGCGCGAGGGGAAGCACGCCAATAGTCCCCGTCCGGATCTGATCTTGCTCGATCTGAACCTGCCCAAGAAAGACGGCCGGGAGGTTCTGGAGGAGATCAAACAGAGTCCGGCATTCAAGAGCATTCCAATCGTAATCCTCACTACGTCTAAGTCCGAAGAGGACGTCCTGCGGAGTTATTTGCTCCATGCGAACTGTTATATTCCCAAGCCCGTAACCCTCGATGGGTTCCTTACGGTCGTGAAGAGCATCGACGGCTTCTGGCTGTCGGTTGTCAAGTTGCCGCGAGAGACACTGTGATGACAAAGAGGCCACTCCAAGTTCTTCTGGTCGAAGATAATGCCGGCGATGCCCGTTTGCTGCGCGAGATGTTCAGTAAGGAGAAAGCCGGATAGCTTTGAATTGACGCACCTGGCGCGCATGTCTGAGGCGGAGGTTTATCTTGCGAAAGGGGGAGTGGATATTGTCTTGTTGGACATGGGATTGCCCGATGGGCAGGGTATCGATACCCTGCGGCGGGCGCGCGCGGCAGCCCCCGATGTGGCGATGATCGTGCTGACCGGCCTGGAGGACGAAGTGCTGGCCGCCGAAGCCATAAAGGAAGGCGCGCAAGACTATCTGATCAAAGGCCAGATCGAGAATCGCGCGCTTCCCCGGGCCCTTCGCCATGCCATTGAGCGCCACCGCATGCAAGCGGAAACGGATCTCATGCGGACACAGCAGTTGCAGCTTAGGGATGAGTTCCTCTCCCATGTGTCGCACGAGCTTCGTTCGCCGCTGACGTCGATCTACTCATTTACTACGATCATCGCGGATGGATTGGCGGGAGAAACGAACCCCAACAGAATGACTACCTGCAGATCATCCTGAGGAATGTGCGCCAGCTTCAATCCATGATTGAGGACTTGCTCGAGGTTACACAGGCGCAGGCAGGTAAACTCAGCGTTGAGTTGCAGCCTGTGTCCCTATACGACGCCATCGTGTATGCCGTCGATACGCTTCAGGGAGCCGCTGGAGCCAAGGAAATTGCGCTCTCTTTCCATCCTTCCGCGCGTCTGCCTTCGGCTTATGCGGATGCGACGCGTTCGGCAGATCCTGACCATTCTGCTCGATAACGCCATCAAGTTTACGCCGGTCGGCGGAGTGGTGAATGTCCGAGCCAGGGTGCTCGAGAGAGATCGCGGGTTTCTGCAGGTGGAAGTTTCCGACACTGGATGTGGGATCAGACCAGAGGTGACCGAGCACATCTTTGAGCACCTCTACCAGGTGACCGATCCCGGCCGTGCGGGACGCAAGGGCCTGGGGCTCGGCCTGCACATTGCCAAAGAATTGGTGACACGGCAGGGCGGCGAGATCTGGGTGACCAGCGAGCCGCAGAAGGGCAGCCATTTTTTCTTTACCGTGCCCATTTTTTCCTTGGCGGGTTTGATTAGCCCGATATTGACGCACGAGAAGAAGCCGGGCGAGTCGATCGCCGTAATTACGGTCGAGATCAATTCCCGGGACGGCTCGCCGGAGGTGCCCAAGAGAATATCGGATGTGGCGCGGGCGGTTTTGCAGCAATGTCTACGTCCTGACACAGACGTACTACTGCCTAACATAGATTCGGCGAGCGAGCATAAGCGTTTCTTCGTCCTGGCCTACACACAAGAGCCGGGCGCGGAGATCATCGGCAGGCGTATTTTAAGTCAGCTCCGCCGCCGCAAAGAGCTCCAACCGGAAGACTTCACCTTTGCCGTTTCGCACAGCCTTTTGCCTCCGATAGCCCGAGACGTCAACGAATCAACGGAAAGCTTTGTGGGTCGGGTCGCTGCTGGAATGCGAGATCACATCAATACCATATTCCTACAGGGAAAAGGCTAGCCATGAGTCAAAAGAAAATTCTGGTTGTCGATGACGACCCCGATGTGCGGTTAGGTCTCCAACTACGCCTCAAGGCAAACCATTACGACGTGATTTTCGCAGCCGATGGAGTGGCCAGTATCGCGGAAGCACGGAAACACATGCCGGACCTGATTATCCTGGATCTCGGCCTGCCGGCCGGCGATGGCTTCAGTGTTTTGGAGAGGTTGAAAGTAAACGAGAGTCTTTCGCTCGATCCCGGTGATTGTCCTGTCCGGGCGGGATCGCGTCGGCAATTGGGACCGTGCGATCAAGGCGGGGGCAAAGATTTTTCTGCAAAAGCCGGTGGCGAATGATAAGCTTCTGGCGGTGATTCGATTGGTCCTGGACGGAACGGACCACGCCCCGGAAGTGGTGTACGACTTAACGGGTCCGAGCTTGCAGACCTGACTAGAGTGGAGTCCCATCCACGATCAGCAGTGCATACGTTCAGGACCGGCAGACTCATTCGCAGGGGACAACCGGAGAGCGGGGAGAGCTTCACCCGCTTTCCTGGCGCGCAATGGCAACGTGCGGGTACGTCCGATTGCCTCGACCGAACCTTACCTGTACCCCATACATTTCGACCTACTCCCAGGGCCGTTTCGCTCAACTTCACTGATCCGTCTTCACTCCCGTGAAGTAGCTATCGTGACCCTGCCACGTGGCGCAGCATGCCCGTCGCTAGCAGGCTGGCAGAGGATTTCGGCTGGTTCGCGGTTGCTTGCTCGTTACTGTTGCTGCCGGAGCCCAAGCGCAAGAGACGCGGGTGGTGCTCGACCGCGGCGGCAGCACCATCGTTCTCGAGCCCTACGCGCCCAACATCATCCGGGTCACCCTCAGCCTGCTCAAGCAGCCGGCTTTGGCTCCTCCCGGATACGGCTTTACTGCCACGCCTGCAGCCGACGGCTGGAGCCATCAGCAAATCGAGGAGGGCGATATCTACCGGTCCGACCGCCTTACGCGTCACCGTTGCGGCCAACAAGCCAGGCAAGCCGCGCTGCCCACGCAACTGGACATCGCAAAGTACTTCAACGGCTCGGCTCCCGGAGCGCACATTACTTTCAGCACGGCGGAGGGAACCAGGCTGCTCGAAATGGAGGGCTGGGCGATGGCCGTGCCCAACCATAAGGACGGCACCGCCGGCGTGCTCAACGATAAGCGGCCTGGCGATGCAGCCTTTTACCAGGTGGGCGCAACCTTCGCCTCGCCCGAGGACGAGCACTACTACGGCCTGGGCCAGAACCAGGAGGGCTTTCTCGACCACCGCGGCCATACCGTCGAGTGCTGGAACAATTACACCGCGACCGGCGGCCCCACCTTCTGCGTGCCCTTGCTGGTTACCAATAAAGGCTATGGCGTGCTTTGGGACAATCCCTCGCAGACCACCATCCAGCCGGGCTTCAACGAGCAGACGCGGTGGACTTCACAGGTAGGCGACCGGGTCTCCTTCTTCGTGATCGCAGGCAGCAAGACGGACGAGATCTACTCCGGCTACCGGCTGCTTACGGGCTCCACTCCGATGCTGCCTAAGGCTGCCTATGGGTTTATCCAATGCAAGCAGCGCTACAGCACGCAGGATGAAGTAATGGCCGTGGCCAAAGGCTATCGCGAGCGGCATCTGCCCGCCGATGTCATCGTGGTGGACTGGTTCTACTACTCCAAGATGGGACAGATGGATATGGTGCCCGCCAATTGGCCCGATCCGGTGGCCATGAACAAACAGCTGCATGCCATGGGCTTCCAGACCATGATCAGCGTATGGCCGCGCTTCGAGCGTGGCACCCGCTACTACGACCTGGTGCTGAAGAATGGATGGTTTGAGCATCTCGCCGATGGCACCCCGATCGATGGGCTGCCCTATGACCGTGCCGGTCTCCGACATCGACACCACCAATCCCGCGGCCGCTCGCTGGTTTTGGGATGTGATCCGGGACAATATCATCAGCAAAGGCTTCGATTCTATCTGGGCGGATGAAACCGAACCCGACTTGCCGCCCAACGGCGGTTACTTTTCCATCGGCCCGGGCACCCGCTACTACGATGTCTATCCGCTGTTTCATACCGCGGCGCATTTATGACGGTTTCCGCCGCGATGTTGATCATCGCGCGCTGATCCTGTCCCGAGACGCCTATCCCGGCGCCCAGCACAATGGCACGATCTTCTGGTCTTCGGATATTTATCCTACCTGGGATACGCTGCGGCGACAGATTCCTACCGGGCTCGATGTCACCGCTTCCGGCATTGCTTATTGGGGTAATGACATCGGCGGCTGGCAATATTTGCCGGCGGAGCATCATCCCGCGCACCCTCCGCTGCTCGACCCTTCGGATGCGCGGGATAACGTGGGCGGCTACGATGATTACCCGGAGCTCTACACCCGCTGGTTCGAGTATGGGGCCTTCGAGCCTAACTTCCGCACCCACGGCAGCCGCAGGTACAACGAGGTCTGGTCGTATGGGAAGCAGGCGGAGCCGATCCTGGAAAAGTATCTCCGGCTGCGCTATCAGCTTATGCCTTACATCTATTCGCTTGGCTATCAAACGAACCAGACGGGCGCTCCGTATATGCGGGCGCTGTTTATGGATTTTCCCCAGGACGCGAAGGTGGCAGACATGGGCGATGAGTATATGTTCGGGCCGGCATTCCTGGTGGCCCCGGTTACGGAACAGGGCGCGACCAGCCGCATGGTGTATCTGCCCGCAGGCACGGATTGGTATAACTACTGGACCAAGGAACGCATGAGTGGTGGCCAGACGATGCGGGTGGATGCGCCGATCGATACGCTTCCGCTGTTTCGTTCGCGCGGGATCGATCCTGCCGCTGGGAGAAGCGGTGGAGAATACCGGCCAGGTACAGAAGCTGGCCAAGATTCGCGTGTATCCCGGCGCGAACAGCGACTTCACGCTTTATCAGGATGATGGCAAGACCTATGCGTATGAGAAGGGAAGCAGCAGCATCACCACGCTGCACTGGGATGACGCTGCGGGTAAGCTCACGCAACAGGGAGTTCCGGCTGGGGTCCGGTGAGCGATTTGCTGGAGGTTGTGGGACGTTAACAGTGGGTGTGGTCGAGATAGCTGAACTGCAGATCCCTCCACTTCGCTGCGCTTGCGGTCGGGATGACAAAGGTTAGAGTCAGTTGCTTCTGACCGGATCGGATGCTGGTTGAGAGAACCTGCAGGTCCCTCCACTTCGCTGCGCTTCGGTCGGGATGACTTCTGCAGCAAGTGTGTCACCATCACTGAGAGGAATTATGGCACCACTCCCAATCGTTGACGAACTGAACCAGCGCTTCGCCATCACCGGGGTCGCGCAGATCACTGCCGGCAATGGCGGCTTGCCCCGGATATGCGTGAGCACCCCGGCGGCAACGGCGGAGATCTACCTGCACGGCGCGCAGCTTACCTCCTGGCGTCCGGCGGGCGCCGAGGAAGTGATCTTTCTAAGCCAGCAGTCGCAGTGGGAGATGGGCCGCGCGATTCGCGGGGGCATACCCGTCTGCTTTCCCTGGTTTCGCAATAAAGCGGACGATCCCAAAGCGCCTTCGCACGGATTCGTGCGCACCAAAGCCTGGCAGCTCGACTCCGTGGAGAGTAAAGGGGACAGTGCGATCGGTAAGCCTGTCGACCACGAGCGACGAGGCGACGCGGGCCTGGTGGCCGCATGATTTCCACCTGGTGCACCGCCTGACCATTGGCGCGGAGCTTAAGCAGGAGTTGGTGGTGAGCAACACCGGCAAGGCGCCGCTGCGCTTTGAAGAGGCCCTGCACACCTATTACCGGGTGGGCGGGGCGGAGGCTGTTCGTATCAGCGGGCTCGATGGCGTGGCTTATCTCGACAACACGGATGCCAACCGCGAGAAGCGGCAAGAGGGCGATATCGTTTTCACCGGGCAGACCGATCGCGCCTACCTGGACACCACGCATGCGGTCGAAATCTCTGACCCTGTGCTGCGCCGGCGCATCCGGCTGGCGAAACAAGACTCCCGCACCACCGTGGTCTGGAATCCCTGGAGTACGGGCGCGCAATCCCTGGCAGACCTGGGAGACGACGAATGGCGGACGATGGCCTGTGTCGAGGCCAGCAACATTCGCGACTTTGCCGTCGACCTTGCGCCCGGGGAAGCAGCACACCATGAAGACCATGATCCATGTCGCGGCGGCGCCGAGAGACTCGATTAAGGCTCAGGCGCAAGTCAGATCGAGGGCTTCAATCAGAGGAACTTCCCATCGGCGGCTGGAAAACATGTAAGGCTGCCTGCCGGTAGAGAGCCGCACGTCCGCGGTGTCCAGCTCCTTGGCGGAGGCGAAGTCCAAAGACGCCGCAAACTCTCGCGAAGAAATCTCCAGGATGAAAAGGAAAAAATCTGGTCCGTTCTTCGACCAGGGACGGCTGAAGAACCAGGACGACGCCAGGCTGCTGCCGTGAACTGCTGCGCGTGATTTTGGGTTTAATGATGGCGGTATATTCGCGCGGCGGGGATTCTGGTTGCTGTGTGGGTCATTGGTGCTGGCTCTCTCACAGAGCCGTATCGGCGCGATACTCGCCAGCGGCGAATGAAGTCCTTTCGGCACATGTGCATGACATCCGTTCAGACACAATGCTCGTTAGGCAGCTTCACGGGGCGCTGCAGCCGGGAGACGATGGCGTCCACGTCGTAGACGCATCCTCCCCAGACGCCTCCGCTGGCCTGCACCAGCGCGGCCCACAGCCGGGTGTCGTCGGGAAGCGCGGGATGGGGCCGGAGATCGGCGCGGGGTGCGCGCGCGTCTCAGCCTGCGTGCGCCTTCCTCCGCGCCGAAGGTCTCGTGCGCGTCGCCCACCAGGTTGACGGACCCGGTCAGCTTCTGCCGGTCGATGATGATCTCGATCTGATCGCCATCCTGCAGCTTGCCGATGGCGCCCCCGGCAAGCGCTTCGGGCGAGATATGCCCGATGCAGGCTCCGGTGGAGACACCGCTGAAGCGGGCGTCGGTGAGCAGCGCCACGTGCTTGCCGGCGGGCAGCCACTTGAGCGCGGAAGTGATCTGATAAATCTCCTCCATGCCGGCGCCCGCGGGGCCGGCGCATACCAGCACCATGACGTCGTTCTCCCGGATCTCGCCGTTCTTGATGGCGTGGATGGCCGACTCCTCGGAGACAAAGACCCGGGCGGGGCCCAGGTGATGAAAGATGCCGTCGGGCATCGATCAGCGAGGGATCGATGGCCGTGCTCTTGATCACGGAACCCTCGGGGGCGAGGTTGCCCACGGGGAAACAGACGGTGGGGGTGAGCCCGCTGGACCGGGCGCGATCCGGATCCATGATGACGTCGTCGGGATCGATGCCGTCGCGCGCCGCCAGGTTCTTGCGCAGCTCGTGGCGGCGCGGGCTGCTCTCCCACCAGTCCAGGCAGGTGTCGAGCGTCTCTCCGGAAACCGTCTTCACCCGGGTGTTCAGCAGCCCCGCCCGTCTCAGGTGGAGCATCACCTCGGGCAGTCCGCCGGCCAGGAAGACCTGCACGGTGGCAAAGTTGCGGGGACCGTTGGGCAGCGCGTCCACCAGGCGCGGGACCTGGCGGTTCACTTCCGCCCAATCGGAGGCCACGGGCCGCTTGAGGCCTGCCGAGTAGGCAATGGCGGGGAGGTGCAGAAGCAGGTTGGTGGAGCCGCCGAAAGCGGCGTGGGCCACCATGGCATTTTCGAGCGATGCCTGGGTGAGCACATCGCGGGTGCCCGATTTTTAGTTGATGCAGGCGCAGGATGGCGCTGGCGGAACGGCGAGCCGCATCGAGCCAGATGGGCGCGCCTGAGGGAGCGAGCGCGGTGTGGGGCAGGGCCAGCCCCAGGGCTTCCGCGATGACCTGCGCGGTGGCGGCTGTTCCCAGGAACTGGCAGCCGCCGCCGGGGGTGGCGCAGGCGCGGCAGCCCATCTCCGCCGCCGCCTCCAGGGTGATTTGCTTTTGCGCATAGCGGGCGCCGATGGTCTGTACTTTGCCTGCATCTTCGCCTGACTCGGGCAGGAGCGTGACTCCGCCGGGGATAAGGATGGTGGGCAGTTCGCCCGCCGAGGCCAGCGCCATCATCATGGCCGGCAGTCCTTTGTCGCAGGTCGCGATGCCGATCACGCCCATCCTGGTGGGCAGGGACCGCATCAGGCGGCGCAGCACGATGGCGGCGTCATTGCGAAAGGGGAGGGAGTCGAGCATGCCGGTGGTGCCCTGGGTGCGTCCGTCACAGGGATCGGTGCAGGCGCCGGCGAAGGGGATGGCATCCAGGGATTTCAGAGTGATGGCTGCTTCGGCCACCAGCGCGCCCAGTTCCCAGTGGCCGGTGTGAAAGCCGAGAGCGATGGGGGTTCCATCCGCGGCGCGCAGGCCGCCGTGGGTGCTGAGGATGAGGACTTCCGAGCCGAGCAGTTTTTGCGGCTCCCAGCCCATGCCGGCATTCTGGCTCAAGCCGAAGAGATTGCCTGAGGGCGCGGTGAGCAGCATTTCCGGAGTGATGGGCAGCAGGCCGCGCGGACCGGGCGCGTGGGTCGCCACGTCGTCCAGCTTGAGGGTGCTGGTTTCGAGAACCGATGCGAGCGAAATGGTGGGAATGGGTTGTCTCCTATCGGTCTCGATTGTAGTGCGCGGCGAAGGATTAGGATGCCAGCATGGTTCTTGGCCTGGAGCGGCATCAGCGGAGGGGCATCTACATTTTGTCACGTTCAGTTGCTATCAGCGGCTTGCTTATCTGGACACTCCCTCCTCGCGAGACTCTTTGAAGATGCGCTGCAGACGGGTGCGCCTCCGCATCAGATCGAAGTCATCGGTTACGTGGTCATGCCGGAACATGTCCATCTGCTGCTGAGTGAACCCGCGCAGAGATTGCTGGCCGCGGGCTTGCAGGCGTTGAAGCTTTCCGTGGTGAGGCGGGCCAGGCAGCGCCCTTTCTGGCAGGCACGATACTATGACTTTAATGTGTTCACGGAAGTCAAGCGTATCGAGAAACTCTATTACATGCATTGGAATCCGGTGAAGCGCGGGTTGGTGGACAAGCCGGAAGATTGGCGCTGGTCGAGTTGCCGTTACTACCAGACAGGGGAGCAGGGACGAGTAAAGATTGAGTGTTCATGGAGAGATCAACCGAAGCCTGACGTAGAGAAACGGACGGGTGCCCCAGGTTCGCACCAGCGTACCTGGGACGATAATGATTTTTTTCCATTGCTTTTCCCAGGACAGGTCACCAAACTCTTTTCGTCAGTCGGTCGTAGCAAAAGCATTGGAGGGGCTTCGCCCATCTTTTTCGTCCCACGTACGCTCGGATGTTCCTGTCGAGGTTGGTGGCGTCGTCGAACTCCATGCGAGCTTTCCTTTAATGAAAGCCGCACGCGTCAAGTCCTGTCTGATGCTGCGTAACAGGAAATCTCGGGTACGCTGGGGCGAACAGTGGGGCTACTCATCCGTTCGACGACGTTCAGCCTCATGAAGCATAGGTTCGCCCGGACGGCAGGCTATCTGGGCCATCGATCTGCGGATCATCGTTGCGGTTTTCTACGGTTGAGAACGCGGCCCGGCGGCAGCTGCTTGCCTGCCTGCTCTGCTGCGCGTTGGTGGTGTCGTGGTGGCTCACGCTGAAGCCCTCCAATGAAGGGCATTGGCAAGCCGATGTGTCCAAGACGGCATGGGCCGAGGTTCAGGGAGCGACATCGGCTTGACCAGCCCTGGGACTGGCGTATTCTGCTCAATGGCAAGGCGGATGAAATGGCTTACCAGGACGGCTGCTGGTCTCCGTCGGCCTGCCCTTCAAGGAACTCAAGCAGAAAGCCAGGATTTTAGAACCACGAAACGCTACTGCTGGATCCGAGTATCAGCCTTGCTGGGCTTCTGCGTGACTTGCGCCGGTGTGGGCAGCTGCGAAGTATCCCAGCCACCGCCTAAGGCCTCCACCAGTTCCACCGCACCGGTCATTTGCTCGATCTGCAGACTGGTCAGAGTCTGCTGGTTGCCGAACAGAGTGTTCTGCAGCGTAACCACATCGATATAGGGATCGATGCCGGTCTGATACCTGCCCATCTCCAAATTCAGAGCGCTTTGCGCCGAGTCGACCGCGCCACGCTCCTGTTGGATCTGCTGGGAAAGGATCCGGGTTTGCGCCAGATAGTCTTCTACCTGCTGGAAAGCGGTGAGGACCGTTTGCCGATAGCTGGCGACGTCGGCGTTGTAAATGGCCACGTATTGATGTAGCTCCGCGCTCAGGGCGGCGTTGAAGATGGGTTGGGAGAAGCTTGGGCCAACCGACCAGAAGCGGCTGGGCCAGTCGAACAGATGTTTGAACAAAGAGCTCTCAAATCCCCCGATCGGCGGAGAGTGTCAGGGAAGGGAAGAAGGCGGTATAGGCGACGCCTAGTTCAGCATTGGCCGCCGCCATGGTTCGCTCGGCGGCGGCAACGTCGGGACGGCGCTGCAGCAACAGAGACGGCATGCCGATGGGAACCGGTGGCGGCGCGGCGGTGATCGGACGGGTGGGAAGGGAGAACCCGGAAGCCGGTTTGCCAATCAGGACGGCAATTGCGTGCTCATACTGCGCGCGCAAAATGCCCAGGTTGGTCAGTGAGGCCTGGGCTGACGGAGGGTGGTTCGCGCTTCCACGACGGAGATTTGATCGCCGACGCCGGTGTCGTACTGTGCTTGTGTCAAATCCAGGGACTTTTGATCTGCGGCGACCGTCTCGGTGTAAAGCTTGATCAGAGCGTCCTGTCCGCGTATCTCGAAAAAATATTCGGCAAGGTCGGCCTGTTCGGTCAGCCGCTCGTTCTCCAGATCGGCACGCGCTGACCTGGGCGGAATACTGCGCATAGCGGACTTCATTGCGGATTCTGCCAAAGAGATCCGGCGTCCAGGAAATATCCAAAGGCAGGGAATAGATCTGCGACGTTTTTCCCGTGTTGGCGCTGGACGAGTTCCAGCTAAGATTTCCCGAAGAACGCGAACGGCTGTAAGAGGGCCCGATCGACACCGTGGGAAAATACTAGTGCGCGGGCCTCGCCCACGAGTGCGCGGGCTTCCATAAAGTTCTCGAAGTATTGCTTGATGTTCTGATTATCGATATTGAGCTGGCCCTCGAGGTCGTTCAGCTCGGGATCGTTGAAGATTGCCCACCAGTCGCCGCGAATTTTTGCGTCGGCAGGTTGAGCCACGGTCCAATTGCCGTTGTCCTGCGATTGGGACGAGGCAGCGGGCGGGGTAGCCGGCGGTGCTTCTTTGAAGGCCGGGGGCGGCTGAATCACGGGCGGGTGGTACTTCGGGCCCACCGTAGCAGCCGGTCACCATTGCGCACAGAACCACGCCGGTAAGCCAGCCGATCCGGGTTCGCCGATTCGTTGTTTTCTCCATAGAAACTTTCCACCACACTTACAGTTGAAACTGATCCTTCGTTCTTTAAACGGCCCCTTCAGGGTTGGCCGGGAAGGGGTCGTGATGTCTCCCTAAAGCGCGCAACCGCAAACGGTCCATGGTCAGATAGATGACCGGCGTTGTGAAGAGCGTAAGCATCTGGCTGACAATCAAGCCGCCGACAATGGTGATGCCTAGCGGCCGCCTCAGCTCCGAACCTGTTCCCGTCCCGAAAGCCAGGGGAAGGGCGCCAAAAAGCGCAGCCATCGTGGTCATCATGATGGGCCGGAAGCGCAGTATGCAGGCCTCAAAAATCGCGTCCAGGGTGCTCTTGCCCTCCAGTCGCTCGGCAGCCAACGCAAAGTCGATCATCATAATGGCATTTTTCTTGACCAGCCCAATGAGGAGCACGATGCCGATGATGGAAATGACGTTGAGGTCATTCTTAAAGACCAGCAGAGCCAACATGGCCCCGACGCTGGCGGGAGGCAAGGTAGAGATGATCGTCAGAGGATGCACCAGGCTCTCGTACAACATGCCAAGGACAATGTACACAGCCAGCAGAGCCGTTGTTACCAGGATCGGTTCGGTGCTCAGAGAGTCCTGGTAAGCCTGTAGGGTTCCGGCGAAAAATCCGTGGATGGTTGATGGCATCCCGAGCTGGGTCTGCAACCGGCTGATCGCCAGAGTCGCATCGCTGAGAGACAGACCAGGAGCAAGATTGAACGATACCGTCACCGACGGGAACACACCGGTATGGTTGACTTGCAAGGGCGTGGTACCAGCCCGAGCAGTGCTGACTCCAAGAATTGGTGTGACACCACGGGCGGAAGCTCCCGGATAGATATAGTTCAGTCCTTCGGGAGACTGCCAGTACTTGGGCGCCACCTCCAAGACGACGTAATACTGGTTCAATTGGGTATAGATCACCGATGCTTCGGCTTGGCCAAATGCGTCGTAGAGAGACTGTGTCTAAAGCGCCGGAGGTCAGGCCAAGGCGGGCAGCCCTGGTCCGGTCGTAAGTCAAGACTTCATCCAATCCACCGTCTTGCTGATCGCTGTTCACATCCTGGAAGCCGGGAAGCTTCTCCATCCTGGCCAAGAGGATGGGCCCCCACTTGACCAGGTTCTGCACATTGTCCGCCTGTAACGTGTACTGATAAAGGGCATTGCTCGATCGACCGCCGATGCGCAAATCCTGCGCGGCCTGTAGAAATGCGGAGGCGACAGGCAACCGGTTCAGTTTCGGTCTCAGCCGGTTGATCACCTGTTCGGCGCTCACCTTGCGGACATCGAGCGGCTTGAGCGCCATGTAGATAAATCCATGGTTGCTGGCGCCGTTGCCGCCGATATAGGCATTTACATTGGCCACGGCAGGGTCAGCCTTAATGACATTGAGCAGTGCTTTGATTGAAGCGTTCATCACCGCGAATGATGCGTCTTGCGGTCCTTGCACCCCGCCAACCAGTGCCCCCGTGTCCTGTTGAGGGAAAAAGCCCTTGGGTATCTTGATAATGAGCACAACGTTCAGGGCAATGGTCAGAAACAGCACCACCAACATCAAACCCGAATTGTCCAGCACCCACAATAAGGAGTGACGGTAGAGGTTCAGCATCCCGTCAAAAAACCTTTCGCTGGCGCGATAGACAGGCCCATGCTTTTCCCCTTTGTGTGGTTTGAGCAGGTGGGCGCACATCATCGGAGTCGTGGTCAGAGAAACCGCCAGAGAAACGAGGATCGCTGTAGACAGGGTTACAGCGAACTCACGAAAGAGCCGGCCTACGATTCCGCCCATCAGCAAGAGTGGAATGAAAACCGCAATCAGCGACGTGCTCATGGTCAGAACGGTGAAGCCGATCTCTTTAGCCCCCTTGAGCGCCGCCTCCACCGGAGGCATTCCCATTTCCAAATAGCGGGAGATATTCTCCATGACCACAATGGCGTCATCCACTACGAAGCCGGTGGAGATGGTCAGCGCCATTAATGACAGATTGTCCAGGCTGTAGTCCAGCAGATACATCACCGCAAAGGTGCCGATCAACGAGACGGGCACGGCGACACTGGGAATGAGCGTGGCGCGAGCGTTTCGCAGGAACAGAAAGACCACCAGGATGACCAGAATCACGGAGATGATCAACGACGACTCAACGTCATGCAGGGATGCGCGAATCGTTGTGGTGCGGTCCAGAACAACCGTTGTCTTAATTCCTTGGGGCATCACCGCTTGCAGGAACGGAAGCTGCGCGCGGACGCGATTGTTGGTCTGGATAATATTGGCGCCCGGCTGGCGGAAGATAATGACGGTTACTGATGGAATGCCGTTCAGGTAGCCCCCGGTACGAATGTTCTGCGCCGAATCCGTAACGCTGGCAACGTCGGATAGGTGAACCGCAAGTCCATTGTGATAGCCGACGATCAGAGGATCATATTGAATAGCTTTTGAAATCTGGTCGTTGGTAATGATATCCGCAGTGACAGGGCCATTGGAGATTTGCCCGCGCGCAATGTGTGAATTTTGCAGGCTCAGCAGGGACTGGACGGCAGCCAACGTGATTCCGTAATGACTTAGTTGAGGAGGATTGACATCGACACGGACCGACGGGTAGGACGCACCGCCAACGAACACCTGCCCCACGCCCTGGATCTGGGAGAGCTTTTGCTCCATGATGGTCGAGGCGGAGTCATACATTGCTTCCTTGTCGTACTTGTCTGAGGTTAGGCCCAGAATCATGATTGGCGCATCGGCGGGGTTGACCTTGCGATAGCTCGGATTGGACGGGAGGTTGGCGGGCAGATATGTCCGTGCCGCATTGATGCCTGCCTCCACATCTCGCGCGGCGGCATCGATGTTGCGGCTCAAGTCGAATTGCAGAGTCACGTTGGTGCTTCCGAGAGAACTCGACGAGGTCATCTCGGTAACGCCGGCAATGTGGCCGAATTGCCGCTCCAACGGGGTGGCAACCGACGAGGCCATGATTTCCGCGCTGGCCCCAGGCAGGCTGGCCGAGACCGAAACCGTTGGAAAGTCGACTTGCGGCAGTGGGGAGACGGGCAGCACATTAAAGGCGATTCCCCCCGCAATGGCGACCGCTGCCGTCAGCAGGGTTGTGGCAACCGGCCGTCGGATGAAAGGAGCGGAGAGGTTCATGCTTCACCAGCCGGCTGCGGCTCAGGGCCTGCGCCAGATCTGCGGCGCGAGGGGGAGAATCTTTGTGACAGATTGTCGAAGAAGATGTAGATGACCGGCGTGGTGTAAAGGGTGAGCACCTGGCTCAATAACAAACCCCCAACCATCGCGATGCCCAGCGGCCGGCGGAGCTCCGACCCGATCCCCGTTCCGGCGGCTAGAGGGATTCCAGCGAGTAACGCGGCCATCGTGGTCATCATGATCGGGCGAAAGCGCAACAAGCTGGCTTCAAAGATCGCATCGGTCGAGTTCAGGCCCCGCTGGCGTTCCCCTTCCAGGGCAAAGTCGACCATCATAATGCCATTCTTTTTAACGATGCCGATCAGCAGGATGATGCCGATGATCGCCACCACGCTCAAACTCTGTTTGAACAGGATCAGGGAAAGTAATGCGCCGACGCCGGCCGAAGGCAGCGTGGAAAGGATGGTGATGGGATGGACGAAGCTTTCATAGAGCACGCCGAGAACAATGTACACCGTGACCAGGGCGGCGAGGATCAGCAGAGCTTCATTGGACAGGGAATTCTCGAAGGCAGCGGCGGTTCCCTGAAAGCCGGCCTGAACGCTGGCCGGCAGATCCAAATCCTTTTCCACTTTATTGATGGCGTCGATGGCCTCGCCAAGCGCAGCATTCGGCGCCAGGTTGAAAGAAATGGTAACCGAAGGGAACTGACCCTGGTGATTGATCGAAAGGGCCTCGGTGCCTTGTTGAATGCGCGAGAAGGCGCCTAAGGGGACGGCGTTGCTCGGGGCGGAACTTGTGGTGGTGTTGGATGAGCTCGCGCCGGTGCTGCTCGTGGCCAGGGCATTCTCAGGTGGGGTAAGCACACCGGAGGACGGAGTGTATAGGACGGAAGCCGTGGTTGCATTGGAGCCGGCCGTGGCCGACGACGAAGCGGAGAAGGAGGTGCTGGCCGCCGCTCCGCTCGTCCCCGACGATGCGTTGGCCTGAATGTACATCTTATTCAGCTTGCCTGGATCTTTCTGGAATAGCGGCTGCGCTTCCAGGATCACGTGATACTGGTTGAGCTGCGTGTACATGGTGTTGATCTGGCGCTGGCCGAAGGCATCATAGAGGGTATTGTCCACGGTGGAGGGAGCGATACCCAGACGTGAAGCGGACACCCGGTCGATGGCCAAAGAGACCGTCAAACCGCCGGTCTGCTGATCGGTGGCCACGTCTTCCAGCTCGGGCAACTGCTTCAGCTTGTCCACAAATCGGTTGGCCCAGAGATCCAGCTCGGCAATATCGGGGTCTTCGAGCGTGTACTGGTACTGGGTGCGGCTAACACGGTCATCGACCGTGATGTTTTGCACCGGCTGCATGAACAGCGCGATGCCATGCACCTTGTTCAAGCTGGAGGTGAGGCGGCGAATCACGTCGGAGGCGCTGCGATCGCGCTGATCGAGCGGCTTGAGGTTAATGGACATGCGGCCGCTATTCAGAGTGGTGTTGGTGCCATCGGCGCCGATGAAGGAGGAGAGGCTTTGCACGGCCGGATCCTGGAGGATCACCTGGGCCAGATCGTGCTGGGCTTTAGCCATGGCGGAAAAGGAGATGGAGGCTGGCGCCTGCGAGATCCCCTGGATTACGCCGGTGTCCTGTACCGGAAAGAACCCTTTCGGAATGACGATGTAGAGGTAAATCGTAAGGACCAATGTGCCCAGTGCCACCAGCAAGGTGAGTGTCTGGAAGCGCAAGACCACCTTGAGAGTGCGGCCATACCAGGCGATCATCCAATCAAAAACCCGTTCCGAGGCCTGATAAAACCGTCCCTGCTTCTCCTGCGGGTTGTGACGCAGGATGCGGGAACACATCATCGGAGTAAGGGTAAGAGAGACCACCGCGGAGATCACGATCGTGACGGCGAGGGTAACAGCGAACTCGCGGAAGAGGCGGCCAACCACATCTCCCATGAATAGCAAGGGAATGAGCACGGCGATCAGCGAGACGGTGAGTGAAACAATTGTGAAGCCAATTTGTTCCGCGCCTTCCAGTGCCGCCTGCAACGGCGTATGGCCTTCTTCAAGGTAGCGGGAGATATTCTCGATCATGACGATGGCATCATCCACGACGAAGCCGGTGGAGATGGTGAGGGCCATCAGGGAGAGATTGTCGAGGCTGTACCCGAGGGCGTACATGGCGGCGAAAGTGCCGACGATCGACAAAGGTACGGCGACGCTGGGAATGATCGTGGCATACAGGTTGCGCAAGAAGAGAAAGATCACCATGACGACCAGAGCGACCGTCAGCATTAACTCGAATTCAACGTCCGCGACCGAGGCCTTGATGTCGGTGGTGAGGTCAGTAAGCGTGGTGATGCCGATGCCGGTAGGCAGATTGGCCCGTAGCTGCGGCATCAGCAACTCAATGCTGCGGACCACGCTGATGGTGTTGGCGCCGGGCTGCCGTTGCACGTTGAGAATCACCGCCGGCGTGAGGTTCATCCAGGCCGCTTGTTTGGTGTTCTCCACCCCGTCCACGACCTTGGCCACATCGTGCAGAAAGACGGGGGCGTTGTTCCGGTAGGCTATGACGACATCGTTGTAATCACTGCTCGTGACCAATTGATCGTTGGCGTCGATCTGGTAATCCTGGCGAGGCCCGTCAAAGTTGCCCTTTGCCTGATTCACGCTGGCAGAAACCAGCGCGGATCGTACCGCTTCCAGGTCGATGCCGTACGATTGGAGCTGTGCCGGATTCACCTGAATCCGCACCGCCGGCTTCTGGCCGCCGCTGATGCTTACCAAACCAACGCCGCTGAGCTGCGAGATCTTCGGCGCCAGGCGTGTGTCGACCAGGTCCTCGACCTGGGAGAGGGGAAGCGTTTTGGAAGTAATTCCCAGCGTGAGAACGGGCGCGTCGGCAGGATTGGTTTTGCTGTAGATCGGCGGCGCCGGCAGATCCGACAGGCAGGAAGCTCTGCGCGGCGTTGATCGCCGACTGCACCTCTTCTTCCGCCACGTCGATGCTCAGCGAAAGGTTGAACTGCAGCACCACCACGGAGGTGGCGCCGGAGCTGGTGGAGGTCATCTGGCTCAGGCCCTGCATCTCGCCGAATTGCCGTTCCAGCGGAGCCGTCACCGTCGTGGCCACCACGTCCGGGCTGGCTCCGGGATAGAACGTAAGCACCTGAATCGTCGGGTAGTCGACCTCAGGCAGTGCGGAGACGGGCAACTGCGTGTAGGCGACAATACCTACGAGCATGATCGCGGCCATTAGCAACGAAGTCGCGACCGGCCGCAAAATAAATGGGCGAGACGGACTCACGGGGCATTGCTCTCAGGACTACTGGAGGGAAGAAGCTTTTGCTTGGAGATGGCGATCTCCGGAGCCGTCCTGCAGTTTCTCAAAACTGCTGTCGGCGACCGTATCTCCGGGATTGAGTCCCTCCACCTGTGTCGTTCCTGATTCACTCACTCCCGGCTTGATGTCATGAATATGCGCGACGCTGTTTTGAATCAAAAAGACATAGGCGATATCTCCATTGTGCTGGATTGCAGAAGAAGGAATCAGTATTACATTTTGGAGCGTTTTCAACAGCAGACGGGCATTCACGAACAGGTTTGGGAAAAGCGCGTTGTTTTTGTTGTCGAAGACTGCGCCGCAGTTTCAGGTTCCTGTTGTCGTGTCGATTTGATTATCGGTGGTTTGCAGCTTTCCGGCTGCCAGCTTCGTCTGCTCGGAGCGATCATACGCATCCACCGCGAGCGGCTTGGCGTGCCGCATCTGCTGTTGCAGTTCGCCCACATTGTCTTCGGGAATCGTGAAAACCACGGTCATGGGTTGCAACTGGGTGATGACCACTAACGGCGTTGTGCTCGAGGCCACGGCCAGGTTGCCCGGATCGACGAGGCGGAGACCGACGCGACCGGAGATGGGCGCGGTAATGTTGCACCAACCCAGTTCCACCTCGTCATACTGCAAAGTCCCCTGATCGGCTTTGACTGTCCCTCTGTCCTGTAGGACGAGCTTTTCCTGATCGTCGAGCGTCTGTTTGGGTATCGCATTCCGCGCCCAGGCATCCTGATAGCGCTTCAAGTCCATCTCGGCCTGCGCCAACAGATTGGTGTCGCGCTCGAGCGCTCCCTGGGCCGAGAGCACTTGGGCTTGGTAGGGCCGCGGATCGACTTGAACCAGGGGCTGCCCCCGGTACACCATTTGACCTTCGCGATAACGAACCTGACTAATTACGCCGGTGACTTGGCTGGTGATGATATCTGTATAAACCGGAGTGACGGTGCCGATAGCGTCGAGGTAAACACCGATGTCGCCTTGTTTCGCGGTCGCGATGGTGAGGGTTACCGGCCCGCCAACGGCGCCGCGCCTGCCGGAGGGTCGCCCCGCCGCCGCTTGGCGGTGGTGCAGGGTCCACCAGAAAAGCAGGCCAAAGGCGAGCAGAATAAGAAGCCAGACCAGTAGGCGAACCGCGCCGGAGCGGTGGGGAGGGGGTAATTGGTGCTCCGGCCCGATGTGCGGATCGGTAGCGTGCGGCTCCGGTTGGTCGTGTCTGTTTCGGCTGTCGGGAATGTCGTCTTGCATCAGTTAACCTGGCGTCCTTTGCGGTCTTTGCTGTTGCCTTTGCGGCATTGGAGGAGTGGCCTCTGCTCCAGCCGGGTTCCCAGCCCAGGCAAAGCTGGGCAAGGGCGATTCATGGATGGGCGCCGGCACACACGGCAGATGCTGTTGGAACAGTCTTTGGCGTAACCAGCCAGGGAAGACCAATCGTTATCGAAAAGGCAGCTCTTGCCCCGCAGTCATCAGCCCTGGACCTTGCGGCAAAGCCCCTGAAAAGCCGCCTGCCTGCAGGCGGAAGTCGCCAAGATTCTCTGGCACCGTAAAGGATAGACGAGAGACACGCGTCATGAGACGCAAGCTCTCTCTTTCCGTGCTCTTTGAAGAGAATAACGCAGGCTGGTTTCCCGGCAAAGCCGCTCCGGAACTCGGGCACTGAAAGCAACGTACGTTCGTTCCAGGAACGTGGGGCGATACTGATCCCCCACCACTTTCCCAAAACGGTTCCGCCAGCTCTGACCGGCAAGCAACAGTCACATTTGCAGCGAGAGAGGTTGGCCCACCTGCGCTGCTGAATCTATCGCGCATGTTTTTGTGCCAGATGTGGGAAACCGCGGCGCTCTACCGGCCAGTTTTCCGGGCGTCGTTGCCCACCCCAAGCCTCAATTCGTTCGTCGCGGGCGAAAGTTCAGATTCGTGGAATCCCATATCTGACACAAAAGTGCGCCTGACCTGGATTCGTTGGACGTGGCGCCGCCATGGTCGCGTGTGCGGCTTTCCTGAAGGAAGCCCGCTGAGGCTCGGTGAGCTCATCAAGCCCAATTGGAAATCCGGGATTTCCGGGCCTGGTCCGATGAATGAATCTGCACCAGGATTTGTTTGCGTGTCTTTTCATTCTTGTCGAGTCATTATCAACTAGCCTTAAGGCGCTTACTTACTAAGGCGGTCGATCGCGAAGCATGTAGAGCCGAGCAAAGCAGCCCGCAAAACGCGATTCCTATATGCGGCCCTGGCAAACTCCACGAGCCCCCCGGCTTGCCGGGGGTCTCGTGGATGGTTTGTGTAGATTCCCGAATCGAGCAAACACGCCGTCGAGGGCAGTGTCTTGCAGTCCTGTTACCCGGAATCCTCTAGCTTGCAGCGGGTTCTTTCTTGGCGACTACCGCGGCAGCGGCGGCCTTTTTCTGGCTCTTCACTTTAGCCCAACGCTTGCGCTGAGCGTCGGCGATAGCCTTACGGGCCTTGGCACTCAGTTTCCGGCGAGTCTTACCCTTGGGAAGCAGGGCGGGGGAGGCGGTGGTTGCGCTCTTGCTGACAGGCGTTTTGGCGGCATCCGTCAGGATGGCGCGTGCCTGGCGAAGCATCGCGATCTCTTCATCTATTGCGTTCAATATTTGGTCTTTCAAGTTGTTCCTTTCGGGGGTGGAGGGGGAGGTTAAAAAATAGCTAGCGCTCCTTGCAAAGAATAGCAGGTTAGCTGCCCGGCGATTGCCTATTGTGTTAGAGTCCCGCTGACTTTGCAGCATTTTCACTTTTGTCACGCTGTGGCAAACCCTGGTTATGCGCAGCCGTCCTTTGACGAGACGGCATTGCCGAGGGTAGTTATTCCCGTTACACCCAAAATGAATATGCCTTGGTGGAGAACCACCTCGACACCCATCTGCACCTGCGCCGTGACCCGGACTCCTGCTTTACGCACATTCAAGGCTGCGGGGTTAGGAACGCTGTCCTGTTGACCCGATCGGTGGATTAAGACAAAGCCAAGGAGGAGATGAAGAGGCGCCCGAACCATTTCGTGCGGCTCCGTGGCAGCGGACCTCCCGCACTTCCCAGGGGAACTTCCCTACAACACCGGCTACGGCCATTTCGATCATGTTCTTCGCGCGTATCCCAAGACGAATTTCATCGGGCATGGAGACTTGTTCTGGGCCAACATCAGTGCAGAGCTTCCGACCGATCGCTGCTATCCCACCGGTCCGGTGAAGCCGGGAGGACTGACCGGCAAATGGTTGAGCGATTTTCCCAACCTCCATCCGGACAGTGGGCAAATTCCTTCCTACCGCGCGGCACCAGCGATGGCCACGTGCGCGCCTTTCTTTAGATTCAGGCATGAAAAGTGATAAGTATCTATAAGTGTTACTTATACCGATGGTCACCCGGCCCATGGTTACCGATTTGCGCGCCAGTAATGGCGCGAAAGTGACACCGCTCGTTCGCTGCGCTACCCGTTTCGTAAGATGGCGTTCTGGCGAATCTGCAGTAGTCTCACTCTTGTAGTCAGTCGCTGTGACGCGAGGGGGACCATGAAGCGGTATACGAAGGCACTTAAGGTGGCGTTGCTAGGGGCGGCAGGCGCCATGCTGGCAGCCGGTTGCGGAGATTCCAGAGTGGCAAGCAAGGCAAATCTTGCCTGGGCGCTCAACCACGATTACTCAGTCAATCAAGACTGCCTTTTCGCAAAGCCGATGCCATTTCCATTCGAAGTTTCAGTCAATGACAAACTGCTGGCGGAGACCCGTCACCGCCTGGATGCGCTGGCCGAGGCTGGATTGCTGGAGAGGGAACAGAACCCTGAGGGCACGGACACCATCAACCGTTATGTACTGACGGCGGCCGGCAGCCGGACCGAAGGCAAGGGCCGCTTCTGCTATGGGCGCCGCCAGGTAACCAGCGTCGAGAAGTTCACCGCGCCGGTCGATTATGACGGCATGCCGCTGACCAAGGTCGAGTACCACTTCGTGCTTAAGAACCCCCCGAGCTGGGCGAAACAGGATGAAGTGCGTAACGCGTTTCCGATGGTGGCTAAATCCATGTCGAACGAACCGGTAGATGATGCCACGCTGGTGCTGACCCACGATGGATGGGTATTGACCTACTAAGAAACTGCTCCATTTCAAAGCCCCATATCCGGCATGTTGTCTGTCGCCAGATATGGGGCTTTGCCGTTGTGAAGATAACTGACAGGCGGGACGAAGCGGCAGAACGTAGGACACCCCTTGATCCGACCGTGAGAGACGATCGACGATCTAAGCAGTTAGCAATATACGGAGATCGCGCAGGTTGTTATCGGTGGGGCCGGTGACCAGCGTGTCGCCCAGCGCGGTGAAGAGCGGGTAGGCGTCGAACCTCGCCAGCGCGGATGCAGGATCGATCCCCAGAGCCAGGCCTCGGACTACCGTCGTCGTATCCGCGATGGCGCCGGCGGCGTCACTGTTTCCATCAATGCCGTCGCTGCCGGCACTGAGCACCACGATCGGCTGATTTGGCACTGCGGCGCCGTCATGGCCGCCGAGTTCCAGCGCGCAGGCTAGCGCGAACTGCTGGTTACGGCCACCGGCGCCGTGCTCATGGCCGAGGCGCACCGTCACTTCGCCGCCCGAGAGCAGACACAGCCTGGGGTGCTCGCGCCGCAACTGATAGAAGCGATCCAGCAGATAGCGGGATGCATCGCTGTAATCCCAATCGTCACAGCTGGTGTCGATCATCACTTCATAACCCAAGGCCAAGGCCATTTCCCGGGCGGCGCCGATCAGGTCGTCGCTCGAAAGCAAGGTTTCGGCCGCCGCGCCTGTCAGGGCGGGTGTCTCAGGCAGATTGGAATCATCGAAGAAGGTCCGTACGCCCGATGGGAAGCGCTCCGCAAGACGGTAGCGATGGATGATCTCGCGGCATTCCGCCACCGTGGACGAGTCGGGGAGTGTGGGACCCGAGGCTAACGCGTCGAGATAGCGAGGCGCTACGTCCGATACCAGCAACGAGAACTTCGCGGCCAAGGGCGCGGCAGCAGCCAGGCGGCCGCCCTTGACCGCGGAGAAGTGCTTACGCACTGTGTTGATCTCCGCGATGGTGGCGCCCGAGCCCACCAAGGCCTGGTATACGATGCGCGTCTCATCGAGAGAGATGCGCGGGTCCAGAGGCAGCTCGAACATGGCCGAGCCACCGCCGCTGATGAGGAAAAACACGAAGTCCCGTGCACTTGTGCCGCGGAGCAGCTGCAAGGCGGCGCAGGCAGAGGCAAAGGAGTCCTGGTTGGGCAAAGGATGGCCGCCGGCGTAGTAGGCGAGGGCAGGATCACGCTCAGCGGGGAGCGAGGGCGCACAGCACACGCCGCCGGCCAACACACCAGGCAGGCGTGCGCGCAGCGTCTCCAGCATCGGCAGGGCAGCCTTCCCCAGAGCCACGGCGTGGATCCTGTCGTAGTGGGCCAACGGGAGGCAAACCTCATCGCCGCCGGCGATGGAAGAGTGAAACAGCGATTGGTCTTGGAAGCGAAGGCGGCGGTCGAAGGCTGCGGGAATGCTGGAGGAGCGGAGCGCGTGGTGAAAGATCCAGCACGCCTCTTCATGCAGCTTGCGGCGCGTGGCCTCGCTATCAGCGGCGGTCACTTCGGCGCCACCGCAGGCACAAAGTGAGTTTCGATCCAGCTGCTCAATGCGAGCTGCATCTGTTCCAGCTTGCCGGCGAAGAAATGATCGGCGCCTGGCACCAGCACCAGCGTGGCCGGGACCGCGGCTCCGGCCACCACGGCTTCAAGCTCCCTGCGAGGTCCGTATTCATCGGCCGTGCCGCTGACAAAGAGCTTGGGCTGCGGGCAGCTGGCGAGAAAGTTGTAGTGATACTCTCGTCCCCCGGCGCGGACCGGAAGCCCGAGCGCTGCGATGCCCTTGACCCGCTCGTCCCCGCAGCAGGCGCGCAAACCTACGCTGGAGCCGAAGGAGAAGCCGGCGAAGAGAATGGGCCGCTCGTACTTCCGTTGCAGCCAGTCGAGCGCGGCCCGCAGATCGCCCACCTCGCCGTGGCCATTGTCGTGCGTGCCTTCGCTCAACCCGGCGCCGCGAAAGTTGAAGCGCAGCACGGGGAGCCCGAAGGACTGAAAAGCCTTCATGGCGTGATACACGACCTTGTTGTGCATGGTGCCGCCAAAGAGCGGGTGAGGATGGCAGACCAGGGCTGCATAGCGGGCTTGTTCCTGCCCGGTATTCAGCAGCGCCTCGATCCGGCCGGCCGGCCCGCGCAGATCCTCGATGCTGCGCAATCGCGCAGAGCCAGCTGTGGGCTCATTGAGGTCGTTCAGGGTCATAGCTTGCTCTATGTATCCTAGAGCATTTTTTCTGTGCTCCAGCCTTTCCCGGGACGGTATAGACGGCGAAATGCCAGCGAGCCTGTCTTGCATAGCAAGGGCGGGCACCCGCTCAGGTATGCTGAAAAACGATGAAGCCGCTCGACCCCCTGGACCTGACCCGCCGGCTGGTGGATATTGAATCGCTCACCTACAACGAGGGAGCGGTGGGCGTGTATCTCGACGCGCTGCTGCGCGAGCGCGGCTTTGCCGTGGAACGGACGGCGGTGCCCCAGCCGGCGCAGAGCCGCTTCACTGGCGAACGCTTCAATGTGTATGGCGGCACCGGAGAGCGGCCGGATGTGGTGCTCTCCACGCACATGGATACGGTGCCGCCGTTTATCCCCGGCAGCGAGGATGATGTTTTCCTATACGGGCGGGGCGCCTGCGACGCCAAGGGGATTATCGCCGCGCAAGTGGTGGCCGCGGAGCGGCTGCGCGAGGCCGGGGTGGCAGTCGCGCTGCTGTTCGTGGTGGGCGAGGAGCGCGATTCGGCGGGAGCGCGGGTGGCCAATCTGCATGCCAAGGGAAGCCGGTTTCTGATCAATGGGGAGCCGACCGACAACCGGCTGGCGCTAGCCTCCAAAGGAGCGCTGCGGGCCGAGATTCGGGCGCACGGTACCATGGCGCATTCGGCTTATCCGGAGCTGGGCGATAGCGCCGTGCACAAGCTGGTACAGGCGCTGCAGCGGCTGCTGGCCCTCGAGTTGCCCAGCGCCGAAGGGGTAGGCCCGAGCACGCTGAACGTCGGCGTGATCGATGGGGGACGGGCGCCCAACGTGATCGCCGATACCGCCAACGCGCAGGTGCTGGTCCGCCTGGTGGGCCCTTCGGAGCCGACCCGCAAAGCTATCGAGGAGGCAGTCGCCGGTCTGGCCGAGGTGGAGTTTACCCTGGAAATTCCCTTCATCCGTATGCGCCAGGTGGAGGGATTGGAAACCATGGTGGCGGCCTTCACCACCGATATTCCCGCGCTCAGCAACTGGGGTGAGCCGCTGCTGCTCGGTCCCGGTTCAATCCACGTGGCGCATACACCGTTTGAGAAGATGGCCAAGCACGAACTGCTCCGGGCAGTGGACCTGTACTTCGATGTGGCGTGCAGACTCGCCGGATGAAGATCGCGCGATGACCACATTCGGCTGGCCGACGCGGCTGAAATATGGAGTGCTGGCTGCTCTGGCAGGTTGGGTGGCCGGCGTCCTGGTCAGCTTCCCCTTTGAGTTCGCCCTCGCTTGGCGCTATGTGGATGGGAACGTGCACCGGCTGCCCGAATCCCTGGCCGAAGGACTGGTGGTGTGGGCCGCCTTCAGCCTTTTCATAGCGATGTCAGGTTTTGTGCCGCTGGTGCTGCCTCTGGTCCTGCTGATTGCGCCGACCCGGATCGTGCGCTGGCGCCGCATTCTTGTCCCTGGAGCCCCGGTGGTCGCTTTCCTGGCCATCTACCAGCGCATGGGACTGTTGCGCCCTTATTACTTCCGGCACACGAGGGCCGTCCGCGCTTTCTTCGTCACCGCGCCCAACTTTTTCGTCCTTACTTTCGCCTTGGTGGTCATCTGGGTGTACGTGGTGCTGGCGAAACGACGGCTCTCCGCTCTGCGGTCTTCGGTCCCAGAGGCTTGAAGCAATTCTGTAGACTTGGGGCAGATGACACACCCCACCAACGCCCTCGCTGAAGCTTCCTCCTCTTATCTGCGATCCGCCATGCATCAGCCGGTGCAGTGGCATGAATGGGGCGCCGAAGCGTTTGCCCGCGCTGCCGGGGAAGACAAGCCCATCCTGCTGGATATCGGGGCCGTGTGGTGTCACTGGTGCCATGTGATGGATCGGGAAAGCTATGAAGATCCAGGGCTGGCTGAGGTGATCAACCAAAACTTTATCGCCGTCAAGGTCGATCGCGACGAACGTCCGGATGTGGATACGCGCTACCAGGCTGCGGTCGCGGCCATCAGTGGACAAAACGGATGGCCTTTGACCGCGGTGTTGACTCCTGAGGGCAAGCCGTTTTTTGGCGGAACCTATTTTCCCCGGGACGACCGCTACGGCCGGCCCGGCTTCGAGCGGGTGCTGCGGAGCATGGTGGACGCCTGGAAGACGCGCCGTGAGGAGGTCTTGGAGTCGGCCGGCTCTGTGGTGGAAGCCATCGAATACAACGAGAACTTTGCCGGCCGCGCGGGCAACCTGAGCATGAGCATCGTCGACAAGATGGTGGCCTCGGCGTTGGAAAAGTTCGATCGCCACCACGGGGGTTTTGGTGCGCAGCCCAAGTTTGCCCATCCTTCAGCCATCGACCTGCTGCTCGATGTGGCCATGCGCACGGGCAACGAAGCGGCCCGGGAGGCGGCCACCGTGACCCTGGAGAAGATGGCCCATGGCGGCGTCTACGACCACCTGGGCGGGGGCTTCCATCGCTATTCGGTCGACGAGGCCTGGGTGGTTCCGCACTTCGAGAAGATGCTGTACGACAACGCGGAGCTGCTGAAGAACTATGTGCATGGCTTCCAAAGCTATGTCAAACCCGAGTTCGCGCGGGTGGCCAAGGACATCATTCGTTGGATGGATGCGTGGCTTACGGACCGGGAGCGGGGCGGCTTCTATGCCTCGCAGGATGCGGACATCGACCTGGACGACGATGGCGATTACTTTACCTGGACGCGCGCCGAAGCCGCGGCCGTGCTTAGCCCGGAAGAGATGGAGATAGCGGGGGCTTATTACGACATTGGCGATCTGGGCGACATGCATCACAATCCCGCCAAGAACGTGTTGCATGTGAAGCGAACCCTCGAAGCTGTGGCTGTGGGCGCCGGCAAGACGCCCGCGCAGGCAGAGGAATTACTGGCCGCAGCCCATGCCCGGCTGTATGCGGCGCGGAGTGAGCGCCCGGCGCCGTTCATTGACACTACCGTTTACACCAACTGGAATGCTCTTGCCGTCTCCGCCTACCTGGAGGCGGCACATGTGCTGCGCCTGCCCGAAGTGAAGGCCTTTGCGCTGCTTACGCTGGACCGGCTTCTCGGCGAAGGTCTGGATGCGGAGCGCGGGCTGGCCCACGTGATCTCCTATACCCGCGGCGCCTCGACCGGGACCAAATGGGTTGCGGGGATGCTGGACGATTATGCCTTTCTCACCCATGCCTGCCTGGATGGTTGGCTGGCGACCGGCGCGGCCAAGTATTACCGGGCGGCGCTGGGGTTGGCTAAGCGCATGGTGGCGGAGTTCTACGACCCCGCCGGGGGAGGTTTTTTCGATGCCATGGCCAAGGGAGAAGCGCTGCTGGGCGCATTGACGGCACGGCGCAAGCCACTGCAGGACTCGCCCACTCCGGCGGGAAACCCGGCCGCAGCCGCCGCGTTGCTGCGTCTGGAGGCGCTCAATGGAAGCGCCGCCCTGCGCGCAAAGGCGGAGGATACCCTGGAGGCGTTTGCCGGCGTGGTGGAACACTTCGGGCTCTACGCGGGAACCTACGGCCTGGCGCTCGAGCGTCTGCTGCTGCCCCCGGTGCAGGTGGTGGTGATTGGCGAAGATGCCGAGGCCGAGCGCCTGGACGCGGTAGCCACGGCTCGCTTTGCGGTGAACAAGAGCGTCATCCGTCTGACCCGGGCCCAGGTCGCGGGAGAGCTGCCACCGGTGCTGGCTGAAACGCTGCCCTTGCTTCCCGATCTCGACGCGGCGCACAGCTTCGCCGTGGTGTGCAAGGGAAGCTCGTGCCTGCCGCCCAGCGCAGACCCCGACCAGCTGTTCGCCCTGTTGCAGGATTAGCCTCGATTTCTCGCCGAAGTGTGCCGGGCATGGTAGATAGCGCCGCGAAAAGCGGGTGCCCCATCCCCCCGGATTTCCTGTAGGGCTTGGTGGGGTCAACTATTGTGTTGTTATTGAAGACCCGCCTCTGATACGTTGTCGAAATCTTTCGGCCTACCTTCGTTACCGTAACAGTTTCATAGTCCTCCCTGGGCGAACCGACCATGGACCGCAACGATTACATCGAACGGTTGCTAAAAAAAGTGCAGGCGCATTTTTGTGAGAAGCCGTTGCCTCAGGACCTCACGACCCGCTTCCCCGATATCCACGGAAGATGCGGTCAGGAACTGACCTACGACGACCTCTATAAGTATCCTGGCCTCCAGCAGGCTTTGGCCTACATCGTGCAGTACACCCCGAGCAAGTGGCTACTGGAGCAGGAAGCTGCGTCGATTGTGGCGCTCCGCAAGCTCCATCATCCGGAGCGCCAGATTCCGGAGTTTCAACCCGAGCCGATTGCAGAGTGCCCTCCCGGGCAAGAGACAGCACGACCGCCTGCAGGGGACATCTACGATTGGGCGAGTGACCGCCGCCTGGCGGGGATCTGCTTTTCCGGCGGTGGCATACGCAGCGCCACCTTCAACCTGGGCATTCTGCAAGGCCTGGCCAGGCGCAGCTGGTTGAACAACTTCGATTACCTATCGAGTGTTTCGGGGGGCGGCTATATTCACGGGTGGTTGGCCGGGTGGCTCAAGCGCAAGACACTGGAATCAGCAAAGGAGCATCCCGAGGCGGACCATTACGAAAAAAATCTGAAGCGAGCCTGGGATCGCGTGACGTACCGCCTGAAGCCTTTACCCGGGCGTGAAGACGCAGAAAAGTTTCAGGCGGTCTGGCCGCGCCAGATTCAATGGCTGCGCAGGTATAGCAACTATCTCACCCCGCAAGTCGGCCTGTTAACCGGCGATACCTGGTCCGCAATTGCCATCTGGATACGTAACGTCTCGCTCAACCAGACCCTGTTGATCGCGATCTTCCTGAGCGTTCTTTCCCTGCCCCACCTGTTGGCGCCTGCTGTACGCCTGGTGGATCGAGGGCCTACCGCAGCCGAGCCCGGAGACAAACCGAGAGATGCGAAACGTATCCTGTCGGTCTACCTCACCGCGCCGGAGTTGGCGAAGCTTTCCCTGTCTCAACTGTTGACGTCGGGTGTACGCCTGGCAGATCAGGGTTCCGAGCCCTGCCCAACGGCGACAGAGGGCAAACCAGAAGACGCAAAGCGGATGCTGACGCTCTGCTTCTCAACAGCGGTGAAGGCGCCCCAGGGCCTGGCCAGCGAACCCGCAGAGCTTTTCCGCAGTCTGTTCAAGAAATACTGGCACGGGAATTGGAGCGAGTCGGGCATGTGGAGTTTCTTAACCAAAGCTCCCCGCATTCGCGGAGAGAGCATCGCTGCCCTGGCGTGCTTCCTTTTGGCCACACTGCTCGTCGCCGTGCTTCTGCGCCGGGAATACGACTTTGCCCTGCAGCCCAGTGAAGCCGAGAAGCGGATCCCTGGTTACTTTCTCCGGCTTCGCGATTATCAAGTGCTGTCAGCCAATATCATGGTCGGCTTTTTGCTGGCGTTCGGTATTTTCATGACGCGTGTGACTTTAGAACGCGGGGAGAACGCCGCATTCCCGGCGGGACTATTTCTGCTGCTGCTTGGCTTGGTATGGACGGAGACCTTTGCCGGAGGCGCTCTGGGCAAAGTCATGACGGTTCGCCATCAGAGAATGGAGGAGCGACGGCAAAACCTGAATAAGGGCGCCAAGCCGTTCTTGATAGGCCGGGTGCTCTGGCTGGCTTTCCTGGGCATACCAGCCGCACTAGCGGGCGCCGCGGTAGGAGCAGCTATCGCAGCCCTGCTGAAATCGTGGATGATGCGGGATGCGGCACGTTGGCTCAATCTCGATGGTGCATTTTCACTGCAGATCGTGCTGGGTACGCTGCTCTTTTTCTGGCTGCCGCCGCTCACCATGATCATTGGATCGGGCTTCATTGGGAAGGACTTTCCCGACTGGCTGGGCGAGTGGCTGGGACGCATCCGCGGATACACCCTGCTGGCCGGCCTGGGCTGGGTTTTTCTCTGTGGTTCCTCGTTGTTGATGCCTGGGGCTCTTTTGCACCTTTTGTCTTCGGGGCGTACTAAATGGCCCGCAATCGGCGCCTGGATTCTAACCACCGCCGGGGGCGTCATAGGTGGAGAGAGCAGCAAAACGAGCGGCGATCGAAGCACCTCCACGAGCGCGGGAGGAAGGATGATCGATGTTATCGTTCGCGTTGGTCCGTATGTATATGTCGGCGGCCTGATTTTTTTCCTCTCCCTGGTTATCGAGGAGAGCCTTGGCCCATTGGCCAAAGGTCTTTTCGCCGGACATGAGCTGTTGTTCTGGTGGCTCGTCATCATCGTGTTTGCAGGCATCGCCGCGTGGCTCGGCTCTCGCCTCGATATCAACGAGTTTTCCATGAACAGCTTTTACCGCGACCGCTTGACCCGCTGCTATCTGGGCGCTTCGAATGTGACCCGTAGCCCCAGTCCGGTTACCGGATTCGATGAGCGCGACACCGACGATTTGCAGATCGCGGATCTGAACTTGAAGAGAAATTATCCGGGCCCGATTCCCATCTTTTGTTGTGCCATGAATATCACGTTTGGGGAGGACCTTGCATGGCAGGAGCGCAAAGCTGCTTCCTTTGCCTTCACGCCTTTTTACAGCGGATACACCGTAGGGTGGACCGAAGGAAAGAAGAAGCTGCGGTTCAACGGCTTCGTGCCAACTGAGTTTGTCTATCAAGGCGGTCCCAACCTGGCGACGGCCATGGCGGCTTCCGGGGCCGCGGTCAGTCCAAACTGGGGTTACCACACCAATCCCGCGACGGCATTTTTGATGACGATGTTCGATGTCCGGCTCGGCGTATGGGTCCCGAATCCCCGCCGCTCCGAGCTTGCCGGGCAGAAGTTGGGTGTGCTCCCGGGGGAGAGTATTCCGGCTTCCCCAAAGTTCGCACCCTGGTGGCTTACCAGCGAACTCTTGGGGAGTGTTGACGATACGTCGAAGTACGTGTACCTGACAGACGGCGGCCACTTCGACAATATGGGACTGTATGAGCTGGTGCGGCGCCGCTGCTACAAGATTGTCATCTGCGATGCGGAGCAGGATGGCGATTACGTATTTGAGGGAATCGGCGCGTCCATCCGCAAGTGCCGCATCGACTTCGGGGTCGAGATAGAACTGGATTTTTCGGCAGTTACTCCCAACACGAAAAGCAAGCTAAGCCCCGCTCACATTGTGCGGGGAACGATCCGCTACCCGGAGACTCCGCCCGGAGAAGAGGGAGAGATCCTGTACATCAAAGCCTCGCTCACTGCAAAAGTACCAAAGCAACCCAATACAGCTAAGCCGCCTGCTCCCCCTGTTCGGGGTAGCGTAGCGTTGCCCGATGTGCCTGGCGACATACAGAACTACAAGTTGCAACATGAGGATTTTCCCCACGACTCCACGGCCGAACAGTGGTTCACCGAATCGCAGTTCGAGAGCTACCGGTGCCTTGGCGTGCGCGTCATTGAGAGCCTGAACAAGTTGATCTGACGCTAGGCGCCGGTTTCCCCGGTAAAAGGATTGGTCTCGTTAGGCTTGGCCATGGTAGGGTCGGGGGCTTTTGCCGTCTCTGCCTCAGGCGTCGGCGTTGTCGATTGGCCGGGGCCGCTGAGCACGCGGTAGGGGCTGCCGGGCAGCAGGTTGTGCTCCTCCAGCGCCAGGCGGATGCGCCGCTGCATCTCGCGCATGGCCTCGAATTGCTTGCGCGCCAGCGTCCTTATCTGGATGGGGTAGATAACCTCGGTGCCCTTGATCGAATCCACGCCGAACACCTGTGGATCGCTGAGGAAAATATCCTTGAAGGCGGGCTCGTTGCGCACCTCCAACGCAATCTTCTTCAACAACGGGATCACCTGATCGGGATTGGCGGAGAAGTCGACCGAGACGTTCAGCGTGGAGACCGAGAAGCCTCGAGTCTGGTTGGCCACATTGGTGACCTGGCTGTTGGGAATGATGTAGAGCGTGCCGTCAAAGCCCCGGACCGTGGTCTTGCGCAGCGTCATGGATTCCACCGTGCCGGTCATCCCCGCCAGGGTGACTACGTCGCCCACGTTGTACTGATCCTCGATCAGGATCAGGATGCCGTTCAGCACGTCTTTCACGATGGTCTGCGCGGCCAGGCCGATGGCCACGCCCGCGATGCCCGCGCTGGCCAGCAACGGTCCCAGGTTGAAGTGGAGAACGTTCTCCATGATCTGCAGAAAGGCCAGAAAGGCTACGATGACGATGCCGGTTGCGCGGATGACCGTGGCCATCGTACGCACCTGCGCGCCACTGGCGGATCCCAGGTTGTCCCGGCGCTCGGCGACCTTGATGATGCGGGTGGTAATGAAGTTGACCAGCAGGATGAGCGCCCAGGCATAGAGTGCGATAAATATCAGCTTGGGGAGCCCTGTGTGGAGGAACTCCTGCACGTCGGAGAGCCACTCCTGGTTAAGACCGCGAAGAAACGAAGGCACAGGCTGGTGCCAGCGGAGGATGGCAAAAGCCATCGAGACGTGAGGGAAAATGGTGGAGTACACTGACACCCTATGATGCGGGGAACCTTGTGGTTGGTTGCGGCAATGCTGGGTCTAGGCGCGGGACTGGTCTCGACCGCCGGCGGCGCCTCCGGTCCACCGCAGGCAGGGAATACCCAAGCCACGGCGCCGTCGAAAGCCGGGGATGACCAATGGGGTGAGCCAACCGATGAGCCGGTGCAGGCGGGACAGACCCCGCCGGCTGCAGCTCCTGAGCAGGCTGGGGATGCCCCAGCCCCTGAGCCGCAAAATGCCCCGAAAAAAGACGCGGGTGACCCAAACCACAAGCCGGTGCAGGCCGGGCCACCCGCCTCGCCGCCGCCCGCGCCCGAAAAAGCCGGGAGCGTCCCAACTCCAGAGCCAGCGCAAGCCAAGCAGCCCGCGCTGGCGCTCCCCGCTGCAACTCCGGAGCAGCAGCAACTGGAGAAAGACTCGGCGCAATTACTACATTTGGTGCAGGAGTTGAAGGTCGAAGTGGACAAAGCCGGAACCGACACATTATCGTTGGCCGCCGTCCGCAAGGCCGATGAGATTCAAAAGTTGGTAAAAAACCTCAAGGAGAGGATGAGGGAACGGGAGCAAGAGCCTGGAAACAAGCCATGATCGGCCGTTTCCAGTAAATAGGATGTGAGGGTGGAGTGAGCGGCTTATTGCACAGGTGGGTGCGGGTGGGGCTAGTGACCGTGGTTGGCAGCACGGCGGTCGCGGTCAGCCTGGGGCTGACGCCGATGCAGTTCGGTGCTGGTGCTCCCGATGCTCCTTCCGTGGAAACCCTGGGACAATTCGGTCGCCACCCTCGGGACGACGAGCAATCCATCATGACGCGGGAAATGCAAAGAAACCAGGCAAAGCGGCTCCGGGAGCAGCGACAGCAGCAGCTGCTCTCCGACACCGCCAGGTTGCTGCAGTTGGCGACGGACTTGAAGGCCGAAGTGGACAAACGAGAGCCTGACCCGTCGCCCGTGGCAGTCATCAAAGAGGCGGACGAGATCGGCAAGTTGGCTAAGAGGGTCAGCGACAAAATCAAGGCGCAGTAGGGGACTGGGATACTTGCTCCACCGCACCGGCGGCCTTCTCCATGCTCACCCCCACAACATCATGCCTGCAAACGCAATGTTCACATCAGAAGCTGCGAAAAAGCCTCATCCTGGAATTCTCTGTTGGCACGGAGGTTTCCACACCGTCGCCAGTGTTCCACCACGGTCGTAACAGGGAATTTGCTCCGAGGTTGAGGGAAACATCAGCTGCCATGCAAAAGATTTATATCGGTGTCGACGTGGGTGGCACCAAGACTGCGGTTGTACTTTCTGCGCTCCCGCCGGTCAGCCTGGGGCGAGTGGAGTTCGCTACGCAGCCAGAGCACGGGCCGGAGCCCGCTCTCGATCGCATCGTGCAATCGGTCCGCAGCCTTCTGGCGCAGCATGGCTTCTGCGAAGAGCAGATCGCGGCCATCGGCGTAAGCTGCGGCAGTCCGCTCGATCGGGTGAAGGGAATTATTCACGCGCCGCCCAACCTCTCCACCTGGGTGGATGTACCTATCCGGCCGGCTGCTCGAGGAGGCTTTCCACACCACCTGCCGGGTAGAGAACGACGCCAACGCGGGCGCGGTGGCGGAACATCGATTCGGTGCGGGCATGGGCACCGACCACATGGTCTTTCTCACCCTGGGAACGGGTTTGGGTGCGGGCATTATCGCTGCCGGCAGCTTATACCTGGGGGCCAAAGGCGACGCCGGCGAGATAGGCCACGTGCGGCTTAGCCCGGCTGGGCCGGTCGGTTACCACAAGGCGGGCTCGATCGAGGGCTGGGCCAGCGGCGGCGGCATTGCCCAGCTCGCCGTGCGTAGGCTGGCACAAGCGGAAAAACGCGGCCGTTCGAGCGTGTTGCCGGCGCAGTCGGCCGGCGGCGGGGTTTTGACCGCGCGCGATGTTGGCCGTGCCGCGCAGGCTGGAGATGCAGTGGCATTGAGCGTCCTGCGCAGCTCCGGCGCGCGGCTGGGCCAGGCGATTGCCATGCTGATCGACGTGCTGAATCCGCAACGCATTGTGCTCGGAGGCCTGGCCATGCGCCTGGGAGAGTCATTGCTTGCGCCCATGCGCAGAGTGATCGAACGCGAGGCTTTGCCGCAGTCGTTGCGGGCCTGCGAGATTGTTCCCGCCGCCCTGGGAGAGCAGATCGGCGATGTTGCCGCGCTCTGTGTGGCGATGGGCCTCGAAGGAAAAGGGGAGTAGTTTGCGAGTAGTACGTTTTTCTTAGTGATTTCTTTGCAGTCTAAAAAACACTTCAAGGGTGAATCGGATGAGTGGAAGATTGGCGGGAAAGACCGCTGTGGTCACGGCCGCGGGACAGGGAATTGGACGGGCCACGGCGATCGCCTTTGCCCAAGAAGGTGCGACCGTGTGGGCGACGGATATCAACCAGTTGGCGCTGCGATCTCTCGGCAAAGAGCAGCCTCAGATCGTGTGCCGCGAACTCGATGTGCGCAATCCGAAGGAGATTGAGCAACTCGCAGGCCAACTCGCGGAGCTTGACATTTTATTCAACTGCGCGGGGTTCGTGCATCACGGCACCATCCTCGACTGCAGCGAAGAGGATTGGGAATTTTCCTTCGACCTGAATGTCCGGTCTATGTATCGCACCTGTCGCGCCTTTCTGCCCGGCATGGTACGCGCTGGCCGGGGAAGTATCGTCAACATGGCTTCTATCGCGTCCAGCGTCAGAGGCGTGCCGAACCGCTTTGTCTACACCAGCTCCAAGGCCGCTGTGGTTGGATTGACGAAGGCAATTGCCATCGACTTTGTGCGCCATGGTATCCGCTGCAATGCCATTTGTCCGGGAACCGTACAGTCGCCTTCGCTCGATGCGCGAATTGCCGCGCAGGGCGATGAGGAGCAGGTACGCCGAGAGTTTATCGCGCGCCAACCTATGGGACGGCTAGGCCGCCCGGAAGAGATTGCCGCGTTGGCGGTGTATCTCGCATCGGACGAGTCCAGCTTCACCACCGGCCAGACGCACGTCATCGACGGCGGTTGGAACACCTAGGACCCTCCTGACGGCAGATAAGGTTCTAGCTCGCTCAGGAATAGGAAGCGGAGGTTCTCGTCCGCCAGTCGCTCAAGCAAAAAACGAAGCTGGACGAGTAGGCCACCTGGCGTTTTTACCTGCCGACGACAACAACGTGATGACCGATCAGAGTCACGTCATCGACGCTGGGAGGGGTCTCGAGCGGTCTCACAGTAACTGCAAAAACCGCTCCGGATTTCCTATTGTTATGCAACACCGAGTGCGTCTAGGAAATCCGGCGGCTGGGGGCTTTGCGGAGCCGGCACTCAGGGGCTCCGCGCATTGCGCTAAGCTCGGTTCTCGCACTAACACCAAAGGCGAAAGTGCTTTAGGCCTGAGCCTTTCTTGCGTTTGCCCAGCGCTTCCGCTGCGCGGCCGCGATCTTCTTGCGAGCTTCCGGGCTCAGCACGCGCCTGCCTTTGACCTTTGGCGCCGCTGCACCATTGGCTGAGGGAGCAGAAGCACTCCGGGTGTGACCATTTGTGGTACCTTGCAACAAAGCTTTCACCTGCTGCAGCCGTGAAATCTCACCGTTGATGTGTTCTAGGATCTCTTTCGTGTTCAATGCTATTCTCCAGACGCAGAAAAGTCGTCGCCACTAGAATATCAAACTAGGTCAATCTGAGATACCTGAGGCCCACCAGCAGAAGGTTATAGAACGGATAACCGCGTCCCTAAGTGAAACTGGAAGCGTAGCCGATGCAAAGGCTATAGCTCCCGCTGGAGGTGGGACACTCCCTCTGATCAATCTGCTAAGAAAGGTACCTGCTTGTTCCTGAAAGCTTCACTCAACCGGCTTCGCGGCAGGTCCATTCTTGATGCCAAGGCCTCCTCAGCGGAGCAGCTCTTTCTCGCGCCGCCGTTTACCGAAGAGGTCGTTGAAGCGATTCGTCTCATTTCGACACGCCTGCCGCTCAAGGCGGACGAGGCCTCTCGATGGCTCTGGCAGAGAGAAAGTAACGCCGCTGCGGAAGCGGAGTACGAAGCCCTGCTGCCGCTGTTTGAAAAAGTCGATAAGCCGAAGCGCGTGCTTGAGATTGGTCCCGGCTTTGGACGGTCCGTTGTCTTCTTCACCAAGAAGGGACTCTGGCCAGGTAGCGAGATCAGTCTTTACGACGCAAACGGATCCAGCACCAAGTACAAACAGAAATTCTATGAGCACCCTCCCAAGTGGCCGGACACTTCCTCCTTCTGTGGCAACCTCCCCCTCTTACGCACCATGCTGGACTACAACGGGGTGGAGCAATATCAAATTTTTGATGCCGAACAATTGCCGCTTGCGGCTTTGCCCGGACCTTATGACTTGATCTACGGGTTTTACAGTATCGGCTTTCACTGGTCGCTCGAATACTACCTGGACGACCTTGAGCCTTTGTTCCATGAACGCACTTTACTGGTTTGCACGCTGAACAAGAACTTTCGTTCGTTTCCCCGGCTCGAGCAGTTTTCAACCCGCGTTCTGGAGTGTCGTGAAGTGAAGAAGAACGCACATCCTCTTCGCCTGTTGCTGTTGAGCAAAGGCCTCCTGCCGGCGATTGGGCTTTCCCTCGACGATGCCTTTCCCCGATAAAGGCTGCAAGCCGCCACTTGTTATCATTGAACTGTGTGCGGCCGCTACGTTCGTAAGTCAACCCGAAGAGAGATCGCGGCGTGGTTCGGCGTCGAGGATGACGAGGCCGTGGTCTGGGGCCCGAGTTACAACGTCGCGCCGCAGAGCTTCCAACCCGTCGTGCGCCTGAGCCGCGACACAGGAACGCGCGAAATCGTGCTCATGCGCTGGGGCTTGATTCCCTATTGGTCGAAGGACCCGAAGATCGGCTACTCCACCATCAATGCCAAAGCCGAGACCGTGGCCACCGCCCCTGCTTTTCGTGAGGCCTTCAGGCGCCGCCGCTGTCTCGTACCCGCGGACGCATTTTATGAGTGGCAAAAGCTGGACGCCAAACACAAGCAACCGTTTGCCATCGCGCTCGCCGATCGCGAGCCTTACGCCTTCGCCGGGCTGTGGGAGCGATGGAAGAACCCTTCGACCCGCGAATCACTGGAGAGTTTCTCCATCATCACTACCGATGCCAACCAGGTCGTTGCCCCGCTGCACAATCGCATGCCGGTCATTCTCGAGCCCAGGGATTATGAACGCTGGCTTAGCGCCGGCGATCGGGCGCAGCCGCCGCTGGACCTGCTGCGGTCGTTCCCGGCCGGACGGATGATCGCCTGGAAGGTGGACAAAGCAGTGGGCAACGTACGCAACGACACCGCGCAGTTGCTTGAGCCTCGGGCGCCTACTGAGGACTGCGATAATCCAGAGCTTTTGTCACTTTGTTGACTCGGCTCTTCCGTTAAGAAAAGCTGCACATGGCAACAGTGCAAATGCACTGTCACGCAAGATGCAATTAAACCAGACTTAACTACTCCTGTCCGGCACATCTGTTGTCAGATCGCATGGAGCAGAATCGCGCGAGATATTTTCTGTAGGGGAGAGGCGGCGCCAGCTTTCAGTGCAGGTTTTCGTCGAACAACGACTGCACGGGCTCCGCCCCGGTAAGAGGAGAAATGGTCTAACTCCCGTAGCCTCAAGCCGGATCGGGCGGGAATGCATGAGAAACCGCCCCCCGATGGGGCAGCAGGCGCCGGCCCTTGAACCATAAATAAGCGTTGCATAATAGACAACACGTAAGGTTACGTAAACAAAAGTAGCATAAATAGTTTGAGAGACTTGTTACTTACGACGTATCCGGAATAGTGCTTATGATTGTTGCGTGATGGCCAATGGTGAACGATACTGCTCTCAGTTAAGTCGTAACTATTTCAGAAATAGTTATGTTTGGAAGGGTCGTCTTCTCCCCGGCTGACCGCTTCTTTTTTGCCTTTGGTGCCTCCCCCACCAAGAAATCGGAGATGTTATGAGCCCTCTTCGGAGACATGGCGGAGGACGTCCTCGCTCTGCCCATTCCGTCCTAGACGTTGCAGAGCGCTGGGGTATATCGGAAAGAGCCGCGCGCCGGCTGGCTGCGCGCAAACTTGGTGACGATGCAATGGCTGTCCTGGTGGGCGTGAGCAAACGCTACGCGGCCGCGCAGCGTCATGAGATTGCCTCACAGGGAAAATACACCGGAGGCATGAGAGCCCTGGGCATGCGCAGCCGCATTCCAGCGGCTCGGATATGAGCCCGGGGCAACCTGTCCAAACCAATGCGCGCCGGCGGCATGTGAAAGACCGCGCTCGGCAGCGGTTCGGTCTGGAAGTGGGGAGGCACGTGCGGCAAACGCTGATCCGCCGGGTCCACACGGGGGATGTGAAGTATGCGCGCAAAGTTTCAAATTCGCGCACGGTGGTAGTGCTCGATTATGCCAGCGTTGAGATGGCATTTCTCTACAGCAGCGTTACCAAGGACATCGTCACGTTCTTGCCGCCCGATGCGCCGGAAACTACCGAATGGCGCCGCTCGCAATCCGAGTCTCTGGGCCTATTTCGCCCCCGGCAGTGTGGGCGGGATCGGCAGTGACTGTGAGCTCGCTGCCCGCCAGCGTGGTCGCGGAGACGGCAATCCTGGCGCGATCCTGCTGAAGAACGGGCATTACCAGGAGGCGGCAGGCGCATCGAGGCGGCGGACTTTTCCCTGGATTCGCATCGCCGCGTCTTCTGCGGCAAACCATCGTGGAGAGCAGCCGGGTAGGCGCGCTGGCCGGCGACCAGTCTGGCCGCGCTGAGGATGTGGTGGCCGAGGCCGAGTCTGCCTTCCGCAGGATTGCCGGCAAGGCCAAAAGCGCACCGTCACGGAAAGCTGACCGAAGTGCAGAAGCAATACTATCTCCGCGCGCTGGCCGAGATCATGGATGCGCCCCTGTACATCGATGATCGACCAGGTCAGACCCGCTGCGTTGGTGCACCTGAACTACGACGCTCGTAGCTGCAGGTTTTCGAGTGAGAGGGAGTAAAGGTACGCTGGTTATGAGGTTGAAGGGTTTTTCCGGAACGAGCAACCATTCCGTAGCGCAGGCTATCGTAAAAGTGTGAGGCGCAATTAGAACCAACTACCTGCGTAAAGCCGTAGTCCTTGTAAACGGTATAAAAATGCAGTTAACGCATTGCCGATCGCAGGAATTCGGATATTTTATGGAGGACCCTTAACTTGCGTAGGAGCCAATCGTATGAAGGGCCATCGTCAAGCGTTCGCATTTGCGACCGCAGTTTTAGCATTACCACTTCTTGCCTACTCCCAGAATGCAACCGATCAAAGTATGCAGGGTTCTCAGGCGCCCATTGCGGGCCATCATGAAGCCACACTGATGAAACCTGCGCGTGCCGTCCTGGTTCACAGTCTGGATGCCGACAAAGATCAGTCCGGTTATGCAGTTAGCGCTCGGCTCCAACAGAAGGTAACTCTTACTAACGGGACCGAATTGGCCAAAGGCACGATGCTGCTTGGGAAGGTGACCACGGACGACATGCAGCAGCGAGGCATATCGAAGCTGGCGCTTCGCTTCGACCAGGCACACCTCAAGAACGGAACAATTGTGCCTATTAGAGCTACGATTGTGGGCCTCTTTAGTCCCCAGGAGGGCGGCGCAGAAATAAACTCTGCGGACTACAACAGCGGCGAGGTTCCTAATGATTGGACCGCCAAAACGCTGCAATTGGATCAGTTGAACGTCGTCCCCGGCGTAGATCTACACAGCAAAATCTCGAGCAGGAACTCCGGCGTCTTTGTCTCCACCAAGAAAAGCGACGTCAAGCTCAGGGAGGGCAGTGAGATTCAGTTCGCCGTCGCCCCCGGGACGAGTTCGGCGAATTCTGCAATGTCGAATAAAGGACAAAGCGGCATTCCGGCTGGCGAGTAGCAGAATCGGTCCTGGCTAACCCGGATTTCTACCAACGACTCCAAGCACTCGAGGGCGGAGCTTGATGTCAAACAGCGGAAAGTGCAACCGATCCGCGGGTGCCCATCCTTGCCGTTGTTTTTTCCGGCAAGGATGGGATACCACGAATCTCCATACACACCGTTGCGTATCCCACCCCTGAACCCGACCAAGGGGTTCAAGGACCCGGATTTCCTACTGCACGGCCCCAGCCAGCCGGGACCGCATGCAGTTCGTTGCTTCACCAGGTCGTACAGGAAATCCGGGGGGATGGCGCACCCGTCGTTTTGTCGCGCTAACTACCGTGCGCAACAACAACACTGCAGCCATTCGCCTCAACCCCGGTGAGAACTGCCGGCTAGACGCCCGGCCATCTTGACGGCGAGAGTGTCAGTGTCGCCGCATGCCTCCCCGCCGCCCCAACCCCATCCTTCCCGTGGTACGGATCGGCGCCTCTTCACGGTCCAGTTCCTCTGCCTTCTGCTGCCACCGGATCGCAGCCGAGCCTACATCCAGTCCGCGCACTGCGTGCTGCAGCATTAACTCCCGCGGCTGCGTCGCCTGCTGAATAAACGTATACAACGCATAGCGCGTCTCATCGGCAACGTCATCCAGCGGATCGCCGGCAATCTTGCGAATGTCTCCGGGCCTAGTATCGTCATGCATGCGCGTGCGCAGGGCTTCGAAGCTCCGCGGGCACACATCGGTGATCTCAAACTCGCCCGTTCGCAGCATCCGGTAAAGCAACTGCCACCCGCCCAGCCGATCGTTCGACGCCCGCTCGCAGACGATCTCCCACGGCTCCAGCACCTCATTGATCTGGTCGGCAATGGTATGGCCGTCGCCGATCTCCTTGAAGTTGGCAGGGTCAAGATAAGCGGCCACGATGCGCCGCCTCTGCCCGTTTTCATCGGGCTTGATAAAGGAATCCACCACCATCTTCGCCAGCTCATACGCGGGCACGTGGGGCACCACCAGCTCGCCGATCTTGCGGATGCGCCCTTCTGGAAACTCCGGGCCTTCGTCCTGGTCCAACAGGCGCGAATCGACGCCGTGTATCTCTACCTTCTGCCGCACCTCCGCCGGGCCGCGGACGTAGAGCCCCACCGAGGAAGAGGACTTGCCGTAGCCGTAGTCGATGGAGAGGAAGTGGTTGTGCCACCACTCCACGCCGGCCTCGGCCAAAGGGCGCACGATGCCTGCATGCACAAAAGGGAAGTAGGCGCCCTCCAGCGTGCACCAGCAGCCCTGCTCCATCGCTGCCGCTGCGCCGCCTGACATCATATGCAGGCGCTTGGTGTAGTGGACGTCCAACAGATTGTGATCGGAGAGTTTGCCCGGAATAAAGGCAACGGAGAAGGGAATTGCGGCTCCATCGGAAGGCCAGCAGCGGTCACGGTAGAGTTGGCCCGGCTGCGCCGAGTTATGCCGATTGTGCACCGGGCAGTGGCCGCGTAGAAATAATGTCTGGTGCCAGGAGGCGCCCACATTGCCGGGATTTGAAGTGAGCCTCATGCGCAGCCGCAAACTCGCATCGGTCGAGCTCAAGCGGCCCAGGATGTTGCGTACCTGCTTTTCTGTGTGCAGCGTCGATTCGTCAAAGCCAATGAAGGAATAGCGCGGCCCCAGGTACTTCCACACGTCGTCGTCCGTCTTCATGTAAGCGAAGCGGATCGTCGCCCCCGAAGGGAAGCTCCACGTCCATTTAGGAGAGCCAACGAAAACGCCGCCCAGGGGCGGGTAGAGCCGGCGGGTCTTGTCGATAATGTCCGTCATCTCCACGAAGGAGGAGCGGAAGACAATGGCGCGCAGGTTGGGGCTCTCGTACTCCTGCACCGCGTCCATCAACATGGTTTCGGTCTTGAGCGACCCGGCAGAGCCGCCGAAGAGCAGGATGTCCGCTTCCGAATCGAGCGCTGCCTGTTGCGCGGCCGTGGCCGGCATCCAACGATAGTCCGTCTCTGTATCGGATCCAGTCATGACACAACGGGTCCATCGATGGCAGCAAAGCCAGATGGGTGCCCCACGTTCGCGTGTGCGGCTTTCTGCGAAGAAACAATTCCTCGATTAAGCCGCGGTTGGTGTTGGGCACGGCAGGAAACACCACGAAGGGGCGGGAATCGCTTCCATCTAGACCGCTCTCCTACAACCCCGATCGTTACGTGGAGTGGCAGGCGCCGGTGAGCGCCGCGGGGAGAGCAATGGAAAAAAATCATTGTCGTCCCGCGTCCGGACTGTTGCTCCGAGCATCCTGGTCGCGCATGCCGTCAGGACCAGCTTCTTTGATGGTCTTTTCCATCAGGAGCCGTCCCATCCATGCCGATTGGTAAATCTCGGGCGTAGGCATTCGTTTCATGCTGTTTTTATGCTTCTCGGCCGCCGCCAGGGCCAGCTCTTCACGAAGTGAATCGAGTGCCTTGAGCTGTCCGGAGATGCTTCCTTTGGTGACCGGCGGCTCCAGGTTGGCCAGTTCCCAATACCTGCCTAGAATCTGGTCGCGGCCGATCTCCATCCAAGGCACCAGACGGGCCTTGCCACCTTCCTCCTCGGTTCTCTCCCAAAGAGGGGCTTGAGTTCCCGGTGGCATGGGTTGCTTGTTCATCTTGACAACTCCTGATCTGGTATTTTTCCTGGGGAAACGCATCTCAAAAGGTACGGCGATGTCGGGCAGCATCTCGCTTTGGCACGCCGTTTGTGTAATATTTGCTTCCATGGGAAGCAAAGATAAAGGCAAGCGCGAAACGAAGAAGGCACCCAAGCCTAAGCCCAAAGTAGAGCCCGGACGCAAACGCGGGGAAGACAGCCGCCTCGGTGGCCCGCCGCCCAAGGTATGATCGCAAAGGGCTGATGGCAGAGCTTTTTATTGCAGCGGCTCGCCTTCAGCGCGACGCTGGGGCCGCGCCCGATCCGGACGGCGCAGATCTTTCTGCCGCACGGTAACGTTACGTCCGTCTTCCGTGCGCACACGCGCGATCCGCATGTTCGGATCCACGTAGACGACTCTCGCCGGAGTGCCGTCGGTCAACCTTACCCTGGAACCCTTAACCACTCGATCCGCCCATGTATTTTCGAGCGCGGCAGAGGCCGCATTGCTGACTCCATTTCTGGAGTTGAATCGCTCCATGGCAGCGTCATTGATTGCCCGCGCGGCCGCCCTCACCTGGCCGGCGCTCTTGCCCGCGAGTTCCGCGTTGCGCGCCTCTTTGTAGTCGTGGTGTTCCTGCCGGTTTGCCTCGAAGACTTCTCGCGGGACGATCTGCAGCTCCTCCGAGGCCCCATTGGGCATCTGCACCTGGAGGGAGTAGCTGCGATAGCGATATTCCGGATCGCCGAAGGCGAAGTTGTCCTGCTGCCGCAACACGGGAAATGCTGCTTTACTGCGGCCACCACCGCATCCTTCGCCTGGGGCGAGTCGACCGCGACCTGTGCCGCACCGTAGTCGCTTACCGTTTCTGCAGGCTGCCCCTGCCCGGCAATCTTCTCCGCCAGGCGCGCGGGCTTCTTGGCATCACGGCTCGCCGCCAGCGTCGCGCCTGGGATATCCCTGAGCACCTCTTCCAGCCTGGACTTGTAAGCCGGCATCGCATCGGTCGCCAGCGCCTGGTTGATCGCAGGGTTATCCGTCGGCTGCACGATCTTGCGGCCGGAGCCGGGTTCGATGGAGCCCACCCGTTGCGGGCGCACGATGAGTTGTTGCATCTGCGGCAACAAGCGTGGCTCGCGCGCTGTTCTACGTGCCGCTGCCTCCGCTCGTGCGCTGAGCGCGTGCGTGGCAGTGGGTTCAAACCCCAGTTCGGCAAGCGAGCGGGCGTCGCTTGGCGCCGGGGAACCAACGGGCTCAAAGCCAAGCCTATGGAGTGGATGTGCGGCCATGGTTACTTTCACAAATGGATACCTACGAGTGAAGTGCCTGGTTGGATTACCGGCATAATTGGGTCAGCAACCTCTCGCTTTACGCCGGGTTAGCATCGTATGAAAGGTGGTTGTAAGGAGAGAACGATGAAAACGAAATGGATAGCGAGTGTGATCTTGGCTTCGGCACTTACGGCTCCGGCCTTTGCCGGCGTTGGCATATATATCGGCGTTGCGCCACCACCGCTTCGCTATGAGGTCCCGCCTCCTATACCGGGTCCGGGCTACGTTTGGGTGGACGGATATTGGAACCTGTGCGGGGGAAGATATGTGTGGGTCCCGGGCGTTTGGCGGAGACCGCCTTATGCGGGAGCGTACTGGACCCACCCTCACTACGATCACTACCCGCAGGGTGGGCGCTACCACGAGGGTCACTGGGACCATGAAGACCACGGCGACCACCACGATTGGGGACATCGGTAGTTAGCCAGCCACGTGTTTTCTCAACAGAGGCTCGGCCGCTGGCGTCGGGCCTTTGTTTGCTGGCTGGCCTTATCTGCTTATCCTTCATCCAATACTTTGAGATTGCTGTCTATCTGCTGAGCCAGCCGAAGATTAGCCTTGGGCAGATAGCCGACCTGGCCCTTCGAGGAAACCTTCACGTACTGCGGATCGCCGCTGCGGTCGGGCGTTGCTTGGCTGCGCGCGTCCAGCGAAGTATCCTGCCAGGCCGCTGCGTATCGGCGTACTCTGCTCGGGTCTTGCGGCTTCACCTCATCGTAAGCAGGGGCCCGCGACGGGGTCGCCTGCGAGGGCGGTTTTGCCAGGTTGCCTGTCAGCGGAGTCGACTCTCCCGGACCGCTCGCGCGGAGCATGGTCGGGCGGAGGCAGCACCAGGCTCTGCGCCTCCGCCGGCGACAGGATCTTCTTGAGCAGCCTGCTGGTTTCGTCTTCACCGGAAACAAAGTCTGTAATCCCGATCGTCTGCCATGGTTATAGTTTTCCTGCACCTTGCCCAGGTTGCCGGCAACGCTGTTGCCAACCTCATCCCAGAAGCTGGGCGTCTTCGCCGCTTGGGTCTCATCGCCCAGAACGCTGTCCGCCGCATTCGAAGACGTGCCGTAGAGCGACTGGTTGGCGCTGATCGGCACCGCCGACGCGCCCAAGCGCCGCCTGGTTATAACCAGCTTCGCCGGCGATGCGCTGTTGCTGCGCCGTCGGCCAGGTCGCTGGACAGGTCGCGCGTGTTCTGCTGCGCTCCGGCCGCTGCTGTGGCCGCATCGGCGGCGCTGTTCTGCCCCGTCCGCCGGGCCTGCGATTGCAGCGCGCCCGGCGAGCGAATTCGCGCCCGCGTCGGATACATTGGCCAGGCCGGTGTTGATGGTCTGGTCGTACTCGCCTCCCTGGGTATAGGGATTGCCGGAGACGAATTTTGCCAGTTGGTTGTTGTAGTTGCCGATGGCATCTTCGGTCGAGCCGAAGGCCGACTGCGCGTTGCCAAAGTCGGTTGCGTTCTCGTTCGACGCGGTGTTGAATGCTTGCGTGGATTGGCCTCTGCTCATCCCGATCTCCTGTGAGTTGGTGGTGCTGGTACGTTTCATGCGCCTTTCCTTAATGAAAGGCGCACACGCGGATCTCTCCAGTGCTGCGTGGCAGGAGATCGGGATCATGCTTTCCCCCTCAGGTCTTTGGCGAAGTGCGCGAGCTCGCGATCGACACAATCGAACCCCGCTCGCCGCAATGGTTTCTGGATCATCTTCTTGAGTTGCCGGGGGACAAAACACTCCAGCCAGCGAAAGCCCTGGAGCTTCAATACGTAACTAAGCCCTTCGATCTCCCGGCGGCTGAACGCGGTCGCCTTGGGGTCGCATCCCACAAAGCGCAACTCCGCGATCGTTTCCACGTAGATACAGTTCCGTGATCGTTCCGCTCTCTTCCACGCCCACCAGGGCGATGGCAATCGCGGGACCGAACAGGTCAGGCAGCTCGTAGTTGGTTCCCTGCGCGGCCTGGTGCTCCCGGTGCAGTTGCTGAATCGCCGGCCAGTCTTCCCGGGTCGCCTGGCGCAGCGTGATGCGCCTCATCTCACGGTGAGCCCGTGTTTGCCGGCATAGGTAAGCATCTGCCGCTGCGACGTATTCAGCGCCTCGTTCACGCCGGCGATGGCGGCCGCCGGATCCAGGGTGCTCCAGGTTGTCTTTGGGATGAACCGCGCCGCATGCGGGGCAGGCAGTCGTGGCCAACGGCAAGCTGGATCAGGTGCCGATTGCCTCGCTCGTCGCGCAGCTCGATCACATGAAAGCCGCTCGCCATGTCAAGATACTGCTGGTGCAGGCTATACATCGGCGTAGAGCCTCCCTCCGTTGTTGCCGGTTGCGCCGCCGCCGCCGGCGGCTCCTCCGCTCACGCCGCCTGAGGCGGTCACCGTGGGCGTGCTGGAGTAGCCGCTGCCCGCGCTGCCCGGCGTGACCTGTGTAACCGCGCCGGCCGACACCACCGCGGTGGCGGTCGCGCCGCTGCCGGAGCTATCCGTAATGGTCAGCGCGGCGCCGCCGTGAGCCCGTTGCCGGGGTTGATGATCTGGTAGGCGACGATCGCGCCGCCGGTCACTACGGCATGAATCACCGGCAGCACCAGGCCGCTCGCGTTAGCGATGACCGATACCTTGCCCACCGGCACCCAGGTATCGGGAAATGTCTGCGCCAGTTGCGGCTTGAGCTGATATTTCTGCCCATCCCACACCACGAAGCCATTGGTCGCGTAAGCGACATTCATGATGGTCCCCGCGGCAATTACTTTGGAACTGCTGCCCAGGATCGAGGTCCACGAAGTGCCGACCCCGCCCGAACCGTAGACGCGCACCGTTGCCGTGCTGCCATTGGCGACCGAGTCCACCGTCGCATAGTTCGACTGGTTGAGAGAGAGGTTGCTTGCCGGTTGCCGCTGAGCTCATCAGGCCGGAGCTGACCGCGCCCGGCTGAGCGATATAGCTGCTCCAGTTTTGCTGGTTATAACTCGACCGCAGCCGCCAGTAGAGGGTCACGCCCGGGTTAGGGAAAACATAACTGGTATTGGTGCTGACGGGGTAAGTCGTCACTCCGGAGACAAAGTTGGCCACCGGTGAGCTCGATATCTCCTGGTAGATAGGCGCGTTGGTCGCATTGCGCGGCGCGTGGCTCCTGAAGCGTTCTGCGGTGTCGTGATGGAGACGGTGAAGCTCCCATTCGCCCCGCTCACCGCGAGCTGCGAAGGCGCCGGCGGCGAGGTGAAGGCGGTCGCGCGTCGCGTCGACCTTGGTCAGCGGCGCTGTGCCCGTCTGCGCGTAAAGGGACTGCAGCGCGAGATGAATGCCGGTCAGCGTCTCCCGCAGATCGCTGTTTCCCCTGGCCGCGGAGTTGATCTGCGCCAGGTTAACGCTAAGCGCCATCGCCGCTCCTGCCCGTGAACAGCGGGCGGGTGAACAGGCTGCAATACTTGAGCGCAAACCAGGCATTCGCGATCGCCCCATTGGTAAAGCGCATGCGGAAGCGCTCATTCTGCCCCCGCGCGCCGCCGTCGTAGCCTCTCCAGTTTTCCGGGGTCAGCGGAAAGGGCGCCAGCTTGATCTCGTTGCGCCTACGGCGTTGCTTGCTCGGCGTCTGCTGCGAGTCTGCATAGCTTCTCGCCACCATCACGGATACGGTCATCGAACCCTGGCCCAGCGCATTGATGCTGACGCCGCCCAGCATGGAGACATCCATCAGGTCCTGGGTGCTGGTGGTCTCGTACTGGCAGGCAATCCCGCTGCCGTTGTCGTTGTAAACGCCGGTCGCGATCATCTGCACCGTGCCATCGGGCGAAGAGGAGCCGATCAGCACCTGCGACTGGCGCAGGGCCCCGAACGGCGAGGCATTCCCCGGCAGCTGGCGCTCACAGCGCACCGCCACCGATCCGGCGATGTCGTCCAGGCTCCACTTGCGCGCCGCGCCCATGGCCACCTCGCGGCCCGCATACTGGCTGAAGTGGATCGGCCCCGACAGGCCCTCCATGTAGTTCATGGTCAGGGTCTGGTTGGGCACGGTCGCGTTGCCCACCGGGATGCCAATCCGGATCTCCTTGTTCTCCTCATCCACGCAGCACCAGATCAGATGCTGGTAATCCCAATTGATGGTCTGCCAGCAGGGTAGGGATCTCCTTGGTCATGAGCTTAGGCTGCGGTTCACTGGGCGTGTAGGCATAGGCGCCGCTGCGATGCACGAAGAACAGAAACTCGTTGGTGACGCAAACAGCCCGCGGCCCGCATGGTCCTACGCCCTCCCACCGCTGCTGCACCGACCAGGTGGAGGGATCGGTTGCCGTGGGCGAGATGGTAAAGCCGGAGCGCTCTTTCAAGCGAGAAGAGCGTTCCCTGAAATTCGCGGGCGCAGATGCAGCGCTGTCCGTTGCCGTTCGCTACCTGGATCGGGCTGGTGTCGCCGTAGTAGGACTCCGAGTCCGCGGCCAGCGAGATGTAGTGTCCCGATCCGTATCCGTCCACCCCGCTCAGCACCACGCGATCATTCGAGGGCGAATAATACACATCGACGGCCGCCGGCGGCAGCATGCAGCGCAGCCGGTCCGTCATGTCGGTCGAGGTCTCCGCTTCAAGAAACTCGTCGGTGAAGTTGAAGAATGCGGTCGTGGTCGTGTTGTCGCCGATCACCGTCGCCGTCATGGGGATGCCGGCGCTCACCGTCGCCGCGGGAATGTAGAAGAACGGGCCCACATTGGTGCCGTCCGCGACCGTGAATCCGATGGTGCGGTTGATGGTGTTGCCTGGTCCGATGGGGATGTTGGCCATGTACAGTTCATAGCCGGGCACATCCACGCTGACGGAGGTAAAGGCCGGTACCGTGGCGCTCAGATTTCCGTTGCGGTTGGTGAAGGCGATGCTGGCATAGCGAAGACCCGGGCTGGCGTCGGGCGCGATATTGCCCGCCGCCCCGGAGGTGTTGGCCACGGGAGGAGGCGGCCCGCTGGCGGTGGCAGTAATAGTGGCGGTGGTAAGCGGCTGAAATGATCCCACGAGCGCGTAGCTGTTGGTGGCAGGCGCGGCGGCTCCGGTGGCTACGTCGGCCTCATAGAGATTCACTCCGGTAATCTGATACAGCGTGGAGGGAATGGGGACCTGCACGGCATCATCGAGGACGGTGTCGATCAGCGTTCCGGCGACGGAAGGCAGCGTCTCTCCCGCTGCGTTGGTGAAGGTGGCGATCACGTAGACATCCCGCCCGGCAGGAAAGCTGCCCGAGCCCGAGGCGCGTTCGACGGTAGGTGTCGGTGGGGGCTGCAATCCACCGGGAGTGACCCGAGCCGTATTCGACGAGGGAGGCGCAACCCCGGCTGCCGTGTTCGTCACCGTGACCGTGGCGCCAAGCGCAAAATTTCCTACCTGGGCAAAGCTTGCCGGAGAGGGCGCTGCGGCGCCGGTGGCTACGTCGGCCTCATACACGTTGACGGAGACCGGCTGATACGCCGTGGCCAGCCCACGAATCCATCCCGCCAGGCTGGACAAGGCAGGCACGGTGAACTGCGCGGCATCATTCAAATTGGTGTTGACCAGGATGCCGGGAGCCGAGGCAATCGACTCTCCCTGGGCGTTGACGTAGGTCATCTCCAGGTAGACATCGCGGCCGGCGGCGAAAGCTCCGCCGCCTGCGACCCGGCCGGGCTGCGGCGAGTTGGGCGCCGGCAGCCGGTTCACCAGCACCGGGGTTAGCTCTTCCCAGGTTACGCCGCCATCTGTAACCGTGGCGTTTTCGGTGAGCGGCCAGGCTGGCTCGGTCGCGCTGGTGGTGCCGGCGACGGTGCATCGGTAGAGATGTCCATTGCCGCCCGCCGCTGTTGGTTGCACATACTCGCCCACCAGGTAGGCCGTGGACGCCAGCCATGCTGCGCCCAGCGGCTTCTGCCCGTACGGGTCCAGTTGCTGCGTGCTCAGCCCATAAACGTTGATCGGGGCTGAGGGTGTCTTCAGGTCAGAGTACGCGATCAGGGCGCGGTTATAGCCTCGGTCACGATGGCGTGTGCATTCGCCGGCTGGCGTTACCAGCGGCCCCTGCACACGCACCAGCTTGCCGCTGCCCGCCGGGCTTTCGACCAGCAGATAGCCGTCCGTATCGAAGACCATGCGGGACCGAAAGAGTGTCTCGCCAGGATTTTCCGGGGTATAAATCAAAGAAGCCAGGCCGGAGATAGGGGCCTGGTTTGGCCCCTGCATGGCCGTCTGCAGGCCATACCGCGTGGCCACGGTGGTGAGCTGAAATCTGCAGTTCTTGCAGACAGCCGCAACGCCCATAGGCAGCACGGTCGGATCGTCATTGTCGACGAGTCCACCAAAGCGCGTGAACTCGTGCGGGATGAAGCCGTCAAAATTCATTCAGGCTTTAGACGCGACGCTTCTGCATGGTGAGGATCACGTTGCCGCTAGTCACCGCCGGTTGTAGGCTCCGGAAACGATCGTTCCGCCGGGTTGGCATAGACGTTGATGAGAAACGCAGTCAAGGTCGAGCCGGTGACTTTCGGCTGCACATAGTAACCGCCGATATCTTCCAGGTAGACCGCCGGGCCCAACGACAGCGGAAGCTCGAAGACACCCTCTACATCGAGACCGTTGGGGTTGGTCAGCGTCGTTAGGTTGAGGGGATCTCCACCGGTGGTGAAGCTGCCGCTGAAGGTAAGCTGGATGAAGACGGTAAAGTTACGCTCCCCGGCCGCACCCGTGTAATCGATGATTGCTCCTGAAACTGCCATGGTTTCTCCTTAGTAAGAAATGGAATTAACTGAATGCCTGACGCGCCGGGTTTGTCTCGCCAGCCCGGCGCACCTGGCCCTGTTCAGCGCGGACGAGTTGCTCCATGATTTCGTCCATGCCTTCCAGGGCCTTTTGTTCGTACTGCCTGGTCCACGCATCGTTGCCGCGCACCGTGGCAATCAGCGCCGCCGTGCCATAGGCGACGACATAGCCGATGCGCGGATGCGAGAGCAGCACGCTGTCATCGCTGGTCAGCGGCGGCGGCCCAAATTCGCCGCGGACACGCAGATCGACGGCGATGGAGCAATTGGTAAGCCAGATCACCTCGCTGCGAAACTCCCATCCGGCCATGCCCTCGCGCGGCTGCAGGTCGGGAAGGACCTCGTAATTGGGCACCAGCCGGTAATAGGAAGGGTCGTCTCCCGCCGGCTTCCAATCGATGCGCAGCGGCTGGTCGGTGAGGGCCGCGAGCGGGCCGCTCCCGGTTTGATAGGGTGCCAGGTTCGGAGTGCCCGGCGGAATGCCCGGCACCTCAACCACGGCGATATCCCACGAGGACTGCGTCGATGCCAGTTGCGAGTTGGCATCGTCGTACACCTCGCAGATCAGGGGCACGATGAAGTCATCGGTCAGATACGATCCCTGGGGATCATCCAGCAGATTGCGTACCCGCGCCTTTACCTGGCCCAGCGTCCAGCTCACGCGGCGCCTGCCTTGCCCTTCGCCTTATCGCGCTCGGCCTTGATCTGGTTCACGATCTTCCACTCCTCCGCGGTCAGGCGATCCATCTCCACTGCGCCGTAGGCGATGCGGGTGTTCTTGTAGGCCTGAATCACGTTGAAGATGTGGCCGCAGTTGACGCACAGAATGGCGCCGGCCTTGGGCGTCGCGGCGCAGCTTGGGCAAGGCTCCGGCTGCTTTTCGGTGAGCGTGTTGGCCTGCATCACCCAGCGGGGCAATTCGGGAATCAGCCCTTCTTCCACCGCCAGGCGCGCCATGTCGCGATGGGTATCGTTGACGTTCATGCGCTGCGAGTCGTTCTCGTACCAGGCATTGGCCGATTGCAGCCGCTGCAGGATGGAGCGTGTTGCGCTTCTTCCGGATGGCCGTCAGCGTCTCGTGGAAGTCGCGCTCGCGGACCTCTACGTAAAACTCGCCCGTGTCGCTATAGGCCACTTCGGGAACGCGGATCGCTGCCGCCTTTCTTGATGGTGGCCGGGTCGTGATCGCCGACATAGCAGAGCACTCCGCCGAAGCCGCCATCCTGCTGCACGTATTCGCGAATATATTCGGCTGCCAGCACCAGCGGAATCGCCGGCACCGGCTCCATCTGCATCATGTTCTGCGCGTCGCAGCCCAGGTCTTTGTGGCCCCAGCGCGTTTCCCGGATCACGTGGACGGTGTAGGGTTTGCCCGGAGGGCAGGCGGCAATCTCCTCGGGAAAAAAGACACCGCCATTGATCTTTAGGGGAAAGGGGTTCAGGTTGAGGATGGTGACCGGCTTGTCGGCCTCCGCCTGCTTGAGCAGCCGCTGGATCTCGGCATACCGCTTGGCGGTCCAGCGCTGGCCAGGATCACGGAACTTGCCGGGATCCTTGCCCAGCAGCGCCTCCGCGTTGGCTCGCTGCATCTCCGGTGTAATAACGACTGTTGCCATGGATGAAGCTCCTTATGTGTGCAAATTGCGGGACAGAGGCTCCATAGTGACGTAGGTGACCTCATGCGTTCGCGTAAGCGTACATGGGATGAATTGGGCAGCCTAGTCCGGTGCGTTTTCGCAGGACGTTGAAGCAACGCAACATGTCATCCGGAGCGTGCGTGCGCTCTACCCTGAGAATCCCAATATGTTCGTTAGCATTCCCAGTGCGGCGGGCCAGGTCCTGTCTCCAGCGGCTGGCGGCGAGGCTACTGCTGTGCAGGGGCGAGATATGATCGCGCATCATGGCGTCGTACTCGACCTTGCGTTTCGCCTCTGCCTGTTCCTCCTCGTACTGAAACCGCAGTAAGTACTCTTGCGCCCGCGACTCCGGGCTGCCGCGGCGGCTGTTAATGCCCGCACTATACTGCGCAATCAAACCCTGCAGCGTGTCGGTCGTAGGCACCTTGGGCCACGGACCAAAGACCATCTCATAGTCACCACATTCGGGATAAGGCCCCAGCATGGGAGTGAACCCATCGATCGCCTTGTACGAATACCACTCCGCCTGGGTGCCATAACTCGAGGCAGGGAACCACTTCTCCAGAACCCAGCCCTCCGCGTGGGGATACTTTTTTACCTCGCGCATCTCGGTGACCACGCGGATAGGCCGGTTGTCATGGCGAGAGAAGTTACAGCCCGGCGCATCTGGGTTGGGCTGAAAATTCAACCCGCCCTTCTCCGCCGTAGAGAGCCCTGGAGCCCAATCCCGGTAAACGCCTGATTCCTTGACCAACCGGTCGCTGCCCACCAGCAGTCTCCATTGCGGCTTACCGAAAGGATTCTTGCCGCCATAGCTGGTAAGAAATCGCTGCGTGGCGCTGGGTACGATATGGCTCATGATTGACTCGCCGCTGTGGGTGAAGGGCGCCGTCTTTCTGCCGTACCAGTTGGCTGACATGGAGGCGTCGGTGCTCTCCAGGTGATACCCCACGACCTCGGGGATGAACGCGCGCTTCGCCCGTGGCCACTTCTTGGCAAACACCATGTCGCCGCGTCCCGCATCGGTATGCGCCACCGGGTATTCACAAATACCAGAGACCGCTCGGGATACCACATCTGAAAGAACCCGATGGGAATATATCCTCCGCCGTCCTTGCTGGTGACGCGCGTGCCCAGGGGAAAGGCGTTCAAGTGAACGTAGGCATCGCATTCATGCTGCAGCGCAGGCATCTCGAGAAAACTGGTCCCATTGCGCATAACCCTTCACGCAGAACCGGTCGATGCCATAGATCATGCATCGGGTCGAGGTTGGCATTCTGCAGCAGCAAGCGGGTCTGCGGCGGCAGCCAGATATCCGCGTCCAGATGCACCACCCATGCATCCCGGTCGAGCCGGCTCAGGCCCTCATTGATGCCCGCGCCCTTGCAGAACTGGTTCCAGCGTGAATTCAGCGCATCGGTCTTGACGCACTCCACGTGGTGAAACTCGCAGATGCGCTGCGTATCGCGATCTTCCGCCGAGGTGACCACCACGATGCGGTCGAACAAATGTTTGTTGGCCGGCAGCGTACAGCGTAAGAAAGTCGGAGTAGCGGTCACATACCACCACTGCTTCCATCTTGAAGTCAGGGTCGGGCACGTTCACCGTGCCTCCGGGGCAAGGGCCTTCATAAGACATCGCTGAGCTCTCCATAAGCCATGCAAAAACAAAGGGCTGAGACGGTTATCTCAGCCCTTCACCAAGGTTACTTACTGGTTAGTTGTAGACAGGCACCTTCAGGCCGGTAACCGAGGAGATAGCCTGAGGATTGTCGACCGCATATTGCCGCGCATCCACGTAGTAGCATCCCTCATTCGCCGTCGGGTTACCCGAAGCCGGATCGTAGATCTGAAACACCCACTGTCCGCTGCGGTTCTTGAACCAGAACGGCGCCTTGCCCCACACCACCTTGAGCCACGAACCGAACTCCATGAAGTCGATGCGCGTCTGGTCCGCGTGGATATTCCGCACCACCTCGCGCCCGGCGATGGTGAACTGGCCTACGTTTGCAGTGAGTCCGTCAAACCCTGGCATCTTGCCGTTGGTCATCAGGATCTCCTGCTTGGCGAAGCCCATCTCCTCGTACGCCTGGATCTGCGAGGGATGCGCATGCCATACCTGCGACTTGAGCGCGTCCGTGCCCAGGCTCTGTTCCACGCGGCTGAGCGCCGCGCGCAGCATGGGCAGAGACAACGGAGCGCCGCCGGCAGCCACACCGTTCGCCACTACGTAATTCTGCGTCCGGTTGATGCCGAGATACGTGCCCGTGGTCGCGGTGTTATGGAAATACGGAATGCCGTACAGGAATACCGGGGTGGTCGCCGCCACGCCCGCGACCATGATGAAGTCGCCGGCGACGGTGCCCGCGGGCACCGCGTCCACGGTTATGGACTGCACCGAGCCCGAGCTTGTTGTTGACGTTGTTGACGTAGCAGGTGCCGCGCAGGGTGTAGGTGTTACTCATCACCTGCACCTGCTGTCCCTGCGAGACCAGCCTGGCGCCCCAGGGCTGAGAGGCCAGCACGATCGGGTTAGCGCCGCCGCCGGCGTAGCTCGGATCCACCTGGCCGATCTTGCCGTCACCCGCCTGCTGCAGGAACTGGTCCCGGTTCTTCGCCATCTGTACCGCGACATCGGCCAGCGTTTTGGTGACCGGGTTCTCGGAAACAACCTTCGGTCCGCCCTCGCCGATGATGTCGACCAGTCGCGAATACTCGACCGGGATGACAGTGGCCAGCGGGGTCAGGGTACCCTGATCCCAGTGCGCTGAAGTTGCCGGCCGGCAGAATGCCGCCGTCCAGGTTGAACAGGGCGACGTTGCCGGGAAATGCGGTCTGGAAGCGCAGACGAAAGCTGCGCAGGGAGACCGGAGTGATGGAGCCGCGCTCGGAGATGCGGGCATCGAGCTTGGCCTCCTTTTCGATGAGCAGCTTGATGACCTCGTTCAAGGCCTCAAGCTGCAGCTGCTGTGTAGTTGATGCCGTGCCGATTACGTTCGACATGAAACCGATTCCTTATCTGCGGCGCAAGCGCCGCGCTGTCCTACGAATCCCTCACCGAGATGTCATCAGCTGCAGAACGCGAGGAAGAATCTGTTCCCTCGCCACCTTGTCGAAGGGCTTGCCCGGATTGGCTCGTTGCCACTCCGCCTGCGCGTGGTCGAAGGCTGCGCTTGAGGTCATCGTTGCGCTCCCGCCGCCGGCTGGTCCGGTCGATCCCTTGGGCTCGGTCTTCTTGGTGCTGTCGATCTGGGCGTCTACCTTGGCGCGTCTGGCTGCGGAGGCATTGGCGATCTGCACCCCTGCCTCGCGTAGTTCTTCGCGCGCCACGTCGGGAAGATACTGCTGCACGGCCCGGTCAATGGCCGCGAGTCTGCGTTGGCGTGACGCATCGCCGATGGGCAGCCGCTGGAGTGAGTGCATCTGGTCCTGCAGCGCGGGGTTCGCCTGAATCTTGCGAATCAGCTTGGCGCCGATGGCTTTGGGGAGAATGTTCTTCAAGTAAGGACTGACGACGCCGCCCTGCTTTTCCACGTTGGCAATGATCCTGCTGATGCCGTCGTGGATGCGCGTTTGGGCCTCCGCCTGCAATCCGCTTTCGAACGACCGTCTCTCCTCCACCTTCTCGCCGTGCTGGCGCACATTGAGTGCGCGTTCCCTCCGGTCCAGCTCATCTGCCTTGCGCCGCAGTGCTTCTGGCTGTGCCTCTATCGCGGGGGAAGTGGCCGCGGATTCTTCCCTGAGGACGTCCAGTGCATCTTTCACGCGTTGGTCGCGAGTGCGTTCCTCCTCAGAGCGATAGCTATTCGCCTTGAGGCGTGCGGTTACATCCTGTGCGCGGTGTTCGAGATCGAGTCCCACCACGTTGTCGACAAATCCAAAAAAATCTTCGCCGATGACCGGCTTGCCATTCTGCATCACCACGTTGCCGTCAGCATCGCGCTCGTAAGAGAGCTCGGCGATCTTGCTCAGCGAGGCCATGGTGCCTTCGCGGGTGGTTGAGCCGAGGAAGGTCTCGCGCACGTCAATCCATGTGGACGAATGGTCCTGTGCCGCCTTCGCCGAATCCAGGTCGGGAAAGATCTCGCGGTAGGGCTTCAGCTCCGCTGCCTCGCGTGCCGTCTTGTAAAGCTGGCCTTTCAGCCTGGAGTCGGCCTCGAGCAACTTACCGAACTCAGGATTGTCGGTGACCATCTGGCTCAGAACTTCAGGGCGTGACGATTGCCTCCAGCTCCAGCTGAAAATCCTCTTCTTCCGGCGGCGTCTTCAGTCGCCGCGACAGTCTCGTCATCCGGAGCCTCAAGCGCTGCCGAAGCTGAGGCTCAACCACGGCGACAGGCTCATCAGCGGCAACCGGCTGCTCCTCGGAGGCGGACCTGTCCAGACTGCGGGATCGCGCCCAGCTTCTCTTTGAGCAGCGCCGCGGCATAGTCTTCGCGAATAGGAAACTTGCCTGGGTCGACCTGTAGAGGTTGGAACCGACCGCCACCGCCGAAGGAAGGAGCGGGAGCAGCAGGAGCAGGAGCCGAGCAGGCGCAGAAGTAGGTGCCGCCGCCGGAGCGGGAGCCGCGATAGTAGCTTCAGTCATGAGGTCTTCTTTCTAAGCTTAGATCTGCAACAAATGACTGGGTGCCCCATATCTCGCTCGTGTTTCGCGAGATGTGGGATACCGACATCGTGGTATGTAAATTAGAATAGGTTTCCGTTGCATCCCATCTGCGAAACGAGCGTGATGTGACCACCCGTCATTGCTCGCGCGACAGATCTTAGCCCTGCAACTTATCCGCCAGCTTGATCAGCGCATTCGCCGCCTGCACCTGGCCCTGAATATTTCCCGACGTGGCATGATGGCGGAAGATGCATCAGCCCGCCCACGGTGTTCACCACATCATCGATCTCATGCGGAGGAATCTGCGGCGGCCGCTTCGGCGAACCCGCCTGCGCCACCACAGCCTTCTGCTGCGCCAGCTCCGCCATCTGCTGCGTCTCCATCGCAACCGCCGCCGTGAAGTACGCCAGCAGATTCTGCCAACCCGCGGGATTGTCATCGGGAATATCCGAATTCTCCTGGCAGTACTGCCGCACCACCTGCTTCAGCACCGTGAAGTCGTCGATCGCCTTATCCGGCATGATCGTCGGCCTCACCTGGCCCGTAGGCCGCCCCGTCCGCGGGTCGACCACCGGCACGGCCTCGGCCTGCAACAGCCGCTCGATGATCTGCAATACCTTCGACCGCATCGCCGCACCGGGAACCACCATGTTCGGCACACCCAGCGCCGTCGCCGCCTGCTCCTGGTTCGTCGGATCATCGAAGATCGCCTGGGCCAGCGGATTGCTCGCCGCCGCCTGCATCAAATCCATCCAGCGCTGCCGCAGCTCGGCCGCGGTCACCGGCAGACCCTGGTCGGTATCCGCGTACGCATGGACGCTGCCCTGCAGATCATCCAGCCGGATGTAATCATTGCGGAACTCAGAGCCCCGCTCCAGAATGACCTGCCGCATATCGCGCGGTCAGATTGTCTTTGGCGCAATTCACCGCCAGCTCATCGGCCTTCGCGTGCTCCTCTTTCAGGTTCTCCCAATAGATGTTCAGCTTGCCCAGCGCGGAATTCAATTGCTGTTGCTGGCCGCCAAAGGTCTCGACCGATGGGTCGCCCGCGCCTCCATACACCTGCGGAGGAATGCCGGCGAACATCTGCGCGTTGTAGGCCAGCTTATCCAGGTAGCTGAAGGCCTCTTCATGCATCTGGAACTGGAACTGGTACAGCGCATCGGCCATGCGGACCGCGCCCGGAGCTCCCGTCCGCTTCAACTTCACCAGGTTCAGAACCCCGGGCAGCATCGGCTTGCCCTGCATCGACTTGGTATCGATCAGGTCTGCATTGGCCAGCGTCACTCCCGAGGAGCAGCGGTCCATAAACTCATGCAGGATGTTGGCCATATCGTTGTAGCGCTTTTGAAAGGGCACAACAATGTCGCCGATCGACGGCGGATACAGCCCGAAGCCCTCATGCGTACCCGCCCACGTCCACTCCTTGGTCAGCGAGGCTTCGCGTGCCGAAAGGAAAGTAGCGCCGGTACTCACCAGCAGCAACCCATTGGGATACGTCGCCCGCATCCGCTCGCCGAACTCCTGGTCATCCTCCAGATCGAAGGCCCAGGGCTGAATCCACGTCCGCGACAGCGTTGGCCGCTGGTCCTGCAGGATGCTCGAGGACGCGCCCGTCTGCGAGTACACCTGCTGCCTGGCAATGCGGTCGATGCTTCCGTTGGCGGAAAGCTCACTGGTCGCGCTGGCCGCGATCTGGTCGTACATATCGGGATACGCCGCCCGCAGCGCGCCCACGTGAACCTCGACCTCCAGGTTGAGAATCGGCGTCTGCCGCAGGTTGTTCGCCGCCGGGTCGCAGTCCACCTCCAGCGGGCAATAGAGGTTCTGCGCCACCATGCCGTTGGGCACTTCCTCCTCGCCCACTTTCTGGATCACCGGCCCATACTCAGCGGGGAAGAACGAGTCCTCTCCCAGCGGCCGCTGGCAATGCTGGCAATGGCGCGCCATCCATGCCCATCGCATCCGCCGGCGAAGTCGCGCCGCAATGGAAGCAGTGGTAACGATCGGGCGCTAACTGCGTCTCCGTCTCGTTGAAGACCGGCTCTCGCGAAGTGCCGGCGCGTTCCGCATCCACCACATAGCGGGTATGCCGGAAGACCGCTCCCGTGGTGTAGAGATACAGCAACTGTTGCTTGAGCAGCGACTGCTCCCGGTTCTGCCGCTCGATGATGTCGATCAGCGTCTGCGCCGCCTTCGCCGTCGTTACATCGGAGAGCTGCTCGGCGTCCTCCGGCATCCATTTGGATTTTGGGACCTGCGGAGCCAGCGCCGCCACAAAACCGGTCGCCAGCATCTGGTAAAAGTTATTGCAGTACTGGTACAGGTCCTTATCGTCGGAGTCCTGCGCATGTTCGCCCTGGTTCATCCAGTCGACCGCATTGAAAAACTCCGACTCGCCCGGGCCGAAGGAAATGAACTGGTTGCCCTTGAAAAACTCCAGGTTCTCCAGGCATCGTTGCATCAGCACCATGCGGTCCTGCGACCACTGGTCTTTATAACTGCGCACCAGCGCAATCAACCGCTGCTGGTCTTCTTCGCTGAGCTGGGCGCTATTCTGCGGCTCATCGGCCGTGCCCTGCATCGGGTCTGACGGCGTATGCTCCATCCCTCGCTGGGGCTGGGGTACTTGCGTCTGCGAAGTCTGGGTGATGGCAACGCCGGGGTATGTGGCCATTTACGCCTGTTTCTTTCCTGATGCTTCGGCTTCGTCGAGCGCCGCGGTCATGGTGTCGGCCTTCGGTATCCACTTGACGCTGGGCCCAGCCTGCACCCGGTTGTAATCCCGATAAGCCTTGCGGGTGAGCGCATCGGCCAGCTTCGACGGGCGGCGGCGAAGGTTCATCAACTTCTCCATCTCTTCCGCTTCCGGGTCAATTGGCTCTCCGCCTCGCCGTCTCTCGGAGGAATCCGGCCAGGAGGGAGAGCTGAAGAGAGGTCCACCCAGCCCAAGCGTCGCCAGGCGGTCGAGCAAGACCTTCCGCTCGCGGATCAGCTCGTCCACTTGGGTGGTCACCAGGGCCATCATCTCCTCGTGCGAAGAGCGGGATATCCATGGCAGCCTCATCGTCTGTTCACCCTATCCCCTCCGCAGGCCAAGGGGGTGCCCCATCCTTCGCGCCTTTTTTCGAAGTGTGGGATACGCGGCGCTATCTTGACACGTTTTCCCGCAACTACTGCGTGCAGATGTATTCCCATGAGTAAGTTGTCGATGCAGCCAAAGCGGGCGTGGTGGAATTGATGTTGAACCCGGTGAGCGTGATGCCGCTCAGCGGCAGAAAGACCGGCCCAGCCCCTAACTGTGCAGCGTTGGTGGTGACCGGATAAAGAATGCAATGCGGGACGGTGCCGGTATAAGGCACATTGAACGTGATGGTCGCGACCACTCCGAAGGCCGTCGGCGACGTCCCGGTGCCGATGGTGATGGTCCCAGACAGATCGGTTGAGCCGGCGACGATGGTTACCGCGCCTGGTGCGGTGCCGGCTCCCACGCCGGCCGCAATGGTTGGGATGGCGGCAGCACGAACGCCAACATGGACCGAGGAGGTTCCGGGCGCACCATTGCTCCCTGTCTGCTGCGCCACGGCGATGCCGGCCACCGCAGAGAGCAAAACCGCGTATTGACAGCAGCGCCTTACTGCGTGCATGTGTACCCCCAGGTGTAAAGCGTCGATGCGGCAAGAGCAGTGGTGTTTGAGGTGACAGTGAAGGCCGACTCAGATGAACCCAGTGGAATGTAAACGTTGGCAGCCCCGCTAAGCGCGGAGGCGGCTGCGTTTGCAGCCGCGAGCAAGCACTTCGGCAGCGTTGCGTACGCGGTGCCAAAGGTCAGTGTTGCTACGATTGCGCTTGCCGTCGGCGAAGATCCGGTGGTCACGCTGAGATAGCCAGACAGGTCATTGGAGTTCGCGTTGAGCGAAATCGTGGGACCTGTACCGGCGCCGGCCCCGGCCGCTGCCGTTGGTGCCGAGCTGGCTAGCCACTGAAGTGCTGGCCGCTGATGATGGTGCCAGTAAAGATGTTGCCCAGCATCGAAGCCGCTGCAGTCACATCGAGCGTGATAGGAAACCCGCAGCCTCCGGTGTGCGTCGAAGGCAAAAGACTCGGTGCTCAATGTGGGATAGAGGTCCAGCCAGCGCAACGCTCTCCGTTTGCTGCGAACTTGTCCAGCACTTGCTCTGCCACCAGAAGGTGGATCCGTTGACATAAGACCGGCCGCGGTCGCGCCCGCGGTAGGCAGCAGGTACACGTCGGGCGGCAGGAAAGACATAATCATCCCCCCGTTGCGAAAGATCCAGGAGTGGGTTGGATCGGCGTAGGTGTATGTCGTGCCTTGGTTCGCGCTGGTCGGCCCAGTGGGGGCTACGATGCCCGAACTCTTGATATTGACCAGGATGTGATCGCCCGTGGTCGTGTCATCGTAGACCGCGCTGGAAAAAACGCTGCCGTTGGTGTCGTTCAGCGAAATGCCGGCGACGTTTACAAATCCGACCGCGGTGGGTGAAAGAAAGACTGCCTCGGTCCCGGCGCCCACCTGGTTGGAGCCACTCGCCGTCCAGCCCGTGCCCGTGAGCCGGTTGGTATTGGTGTCATAAAAGGCGTAGGTGCCGATGTTCGAGCAGGCGATATTGTCGAGGTTGACTTGGTTGCCTTCTGTCTGCACGCAACCAGCCGAGTTTCCATTGCCAATGTCATTAAAGGTCAGGTTGCTTGCCTGCACATCGTCGTTTTGCAGCTCCGCCATCTGCAAGCCCCACGAGCTGATGTGCGTGGCCACGATGTTAGAAAAGGCGAGGTGCGAGATGAAGCTGCCCGGGCTGGTGCCTACGTTGATGTAGAGTGCCTGCGCGGCGGCGGAGTTGAGCGGGTTGCTGCCGTAACCAGACCCGTAGATGGTTCCGTTCGAGATGCTCACCCGGTCTGGCCATTGTGCGGTGGTGGTGGTGGGATCCTGGCCGACAAAGACTGCTTCCTTGGCCGCTGCCCACCGCAGAGAAACCCGTCACGGTGACGTTATTGCAGGAGTTGACGAGTACCGCCTCGAGATCGTTCGCACTGGTGATGTTGGTCGCCGTGATGTTCTGGCAGGGAACCGCGTGCGCCGTAGTACTCCGAGTCGTACCATGAGGTCTCGAAGCACGCATCCTGGTTGTTTGCGCAGGCCAGGCCATCCACGCGCAGGTCCTGGTCGTTAATCAGGAACGTGCCGTTGGCGAAGAAGTTCGAGACTTGCAGGTTGTGGATCGAGGTATGCACCGAGCTCGCCAGCCGAGCCCGCTCAGGTCGCCGTTGTTCAGCGTCACCCCGTCGAGGGTACAGGTGGTGCACGTCTCGATGTCCACCGCATAGCCGCTGGATCGTTCCGTGGCCGTCGGCCCAAAGGCAGATAGAAAGATTCTGCAGCCCAAAGCCGGTCGCGCCCGTCGACGCGATGCAGTCCGGACCTCCGGTGGTCTGGCAGGCCAGGGAAGACGATGGCCCATCGCCCCAAATGAGCTACGTTGTTGTGCCCCGGAGATAACCGGGCCGCGCTGTTATCCAGCAGGTAATTTCCGGCCGGGACGTAGACCGCTTTGCCCTGGATGCTGGCCGCCGCGACTGCATCCTGCAATCCCGGCCGTGTCCGCCGCCATGGAGCAAGCCGTCGCCCACCGCGCCAAAATCTTTGATGCTAGAGAGTCTTGCTGCAACTTCGCCGTGACTGTCTGCGGTCACCGCGCCGGTCCGACCCTGGTTGTAATTAACGCTGCCGGCCGTCGGGTTGTTCACCGTGTACTGCGATCCGTTCCACTGGTAGAAGGTGTATGGCGTGGTGGTCATGTCTTCCAGCCCCAGGTCGAGCGATGCCATGAACGGACGCGATGATGCTGGCCGCATTGCCCGGCGCACTTCAGCCGGTACCACTCCGCGTTCAGCAGGATCGTGTTGGTGCCCGTACTGGTCTGGTTGGCGGTGATCGCCTCCTGCAGCCCCCCTGTTCCCGGAAGTCAGGTAGTAAGGGCGGCACATGGACATGTCGCCGTCGCCATGTTGACGCTGCAAACGTTGATGTACACCGAGCTCGGCGTGGCCATTTCGGTGAGGCTCGGGTTGCTGTCGACAATCTTGATCGGCGCGCCGGTCGAGAAGGCGGCAGAAGTTTTTCCCACCGCCGGTAACCTGGCAAGTCGCAGGCAGGAAAGAAAACCCTCCGATCGCCGAGCCAGGTACCTCGAATTCGCCATACTGCGCGGCGATGATCTGGCCGGCAGTTCTGCGCCTGGACGTGGGGGAAACAGGGAACGAGGGCGAGAACCACCAACAGTGCTTTCTTCATAAAGTGAGTGATTGCCTTAGTCGAATTCCGTCACCCGGACGATCGTTGTGTTCGTGCTTGCCGACCTTAGGTTGATAAGCAGTGTCGCAGCGATGCGTATACCCTCCCGAGTTATCCGGCGGGCGTACCGATCACTAGTCCCATATCCTCCGCCTTGAGGGACTGGTGTGCCGAGCACAATCGGCTCGGATTGTGGCTCAATCGTGTAGGTAGTGGTGAACGGCGTGGCTGAGCCATCGTTGAATTGGTACGCGATTCCCTGGCCAGTCCCGCCATTCGCGCTGCCGTCTTCGATGATCTCGACCCGCCGTGTCACCTGGGTTGCGGAGACGGCGACAAATGCGCCGGCACTGCCGTTTAGGGTAATCAATCGTGTGTGAGCCATGGTTAGCCTTTCTCCTTCCGCATCTTCAGCAGCGTCTCGGCCAGCCTCGCGCGCTTGCCTGTCTTGCCCCCGGCGTCCTCGCGCTCGCTGGCGAATTCTGCCGTGCTCTCGCCCGCGCGTTGGGCCTGTGCCTTGAAGGTTCCGGGTTTCTTGATCGCCCTTTCGATCCAGTGTTTGCTGCTCATATGAGCGACTCCTTCTTTAGCATCTCGTCAAGTGCGACCAGCGCATCCCAGTCGTCGTGCAGCTTGGTCACGTCCTCGAGGAATGCGCCTTTCTCGTCTGTCCTGCTGCGCCATCGCGATATCGGCCTTGACCGTGGCGATCTCCACCCGCTCGTACCTCGAGATAGCGTCGGCGTCCCACATGGGCATCTTGTCTGCCACCGCCCCCACGAAATCTTTGGCGTCTGAAATCTCAGGATCGGGAAGGACAGGCACGGAGACGGGCCGATGCGCGGTGCATCCCGAGACAAGCAGCAGCACACGCCGTGGATCAGGCACGAGAGCCGCAGGGCCATTGGGTTACCCCGTTAAGGATTTGGAATGACTTACTTGCTTTTGCCGAACGCTGCCTCGACCTGGGCGATGACTTCAGGGAACTCGGCGATCAGCTTCTTCACTTCCGCCACTACAGAAGCATCGAAGGCTACGTTGACGCCGTTGGCGCCAGCCGCCGTCTCGGTCGCTTGCACGGCCGCGACCAGCTCGCCCAGCGCGCCGAAAGCAATCTGCTCCACCGCCGCCGCCTGCGGACTCACCAGCGAAGTCAGCGACTCGATCAGCTTCTCTTCGTTCTGCAGGCCGCCGAGGGCCGTGACCACCTTCTTCGAAACCGTGACTACATCCTTAAATAGGGACGCGAATGCGTGCCCGGCCGACTGCCAGGTGAATGCCATGGGAAATCTCCTTATGTGTGTTGTGTTACACGGTTGGCAAAATCCGAGGTTGGAGAAAGAACTGTAGCGGCAGAGGGTGCCCCACCCTCGTCCCAGCTTACGTGGGACGAAAAGGACGGGCGTAGCCCTACCATTGCCGGGTGCCCCATACCCCCGGATTTCGCGTGGGATTTGGTTGAATAAACGAGCTTCATGCAGCTTTCCTTACAGAAAGCCACATAGGCGGCCACGGCTGCTACCGAGTACAGGAAATCCGGGTCTCGCCGTGTTTTGCGCGAGATGTGGCATTACCCGTTATTGACTTTGACCATGGTCGTGACAGTCAATGCCGGCACCGGGCTACTTTTCAAGTAAGCAAACACTGCCAGCAACGCCGGAACCGTAGCCAGCTTGACCATATTGACAAACCCCGCCCTGTCGAACGTAAATACGCTAGGCAGCGCGATTGCTCCGCTGGCCGCCGAGGCAAAGGCCGAAATAGCGGCTGCCGCCAAGCCATGAATCCATACCTTGACATTGTTCATGATGCTGTCCTCCTTTCTTTTAGTAGGGCGTACAAGCGAAGCTAATGACATCGCCGGCAGCCGAAGTGCCTGACAGGGTGACCGTGGTGGTAGTAGTTGCCGTCTGACTCCAACTGCTCGAATTGCTATTGGTGGTAAGGTCATTCGGCCGGCCACAAGCGAAGCCGTTGGCTGCAGTGACGGAGTTGCCCATAGTCACCACCACCGTGCATGTTCCGCTCGTCGCCGACTGAAACGACCCGGCTGTTGCACCTCCGAGACGGTTGGTCACTGTTCCACAGCCAGTTGCCGTAAAGGTTGTGCCAGTAACCGCATAGGACGGTGCGCCGACTAGGCCATTCGCGTCAATCGAGGTAGGCCCTGGAAACTGAGTAGGTGCTGAAAACTGTACCGGGTTGTCGAAGTAAACATTGGGCTGAATTTGAAGCTGGCACCCGCCACTGGGGCAGTTACCAAATCCGAGGTACGCGTAAGTGAATGGGTTGCTCCCGCTTCCAGGTGCGATATTCCAGCCAAAAGTCGTATAGGTTGGTACGGACCCAGTCCAATAGCTATCAGAAGCAACAACAGCGTTAGAGGCAAAGTTTGCCAAGGCTGTAGCAATTCCAACTGGTCCAGCATTTAGGGTCCCACTGGTTTGCAGTGTTCCTGTAAAAGTAGGTCCTAGCGTAGAAGTGCCCGTGACGGCCGCGTTTCCATTCACTAGTAGTGGGCTGGTGTGTCCAGGTCCACCAACCGTGACCGGCTGCATGAAGATCGATCCCAGGTTCGAGCACACGGTATCGTTTGGCGCGATGCTCGATCCCGCCGGCAGATATCCAGCAACTTCATAGGTGCCATAGGGCATCAGAAATTCGTGATAGTCAACCGGCGAGAGTGATGCTACGCACAAGCTTGTCTGCGGACCAAACTGCACTGTGGCAGTGCTCGACAGGTGAAACATATTGAACCCGTTCGGATCGTCTCCAAAGTCGTGGGTTCCTTCGATCTCGGAGCTATTCGCACCGCCTTGCATGTCGAAGCCCCACTTGTAGTTCGTATCTATCTCGGTGTCTTTGTAGATGTTGTTTGTGCCGCCCGCGTTCTGGATGCCGATATTGGTGCCCGTGGGGTGAGCGTGCTTGTAAGTCGTGTCTCCGCTGTGCTGAATGATCCCAATGATCGTCGAGCCCACGTCGGCATCATCCAACGTTGAGTCTGAGGACCAATCGTCGATGCCCACCGCAATGTTGGACATTGGGACAACCTGCACCGTGATTACCCCGGAGCAGCTTGTACCGCCGGTCCCGGTCACCGTCTGAATGACCCCGCCGCTCTGGGTGGCGGCCAGGTTGGTCGGCATGACCGCGCAGGGCTGATCGCTGGTTCCGTTTTGATTCCCCAGGACGTTTACATAGAGCACCTGTTCGGCGTTTGGCGTGCCGTACCCTGAGCCGCCATTCGCGACCACGTAGCCGGTGATGTTGCCTGTGCTGCCGCCGCTCAAGGTGGCCGTAACCGTCGCCTTGGTGGCGGGGTTGGTGACCGAGTTGCCGCCGATGATGTTTTTGCCCATGAGCTGGAAAATCCAACCCTGCCCATAATTGCTGGGTTCACCAAACTGATACAAAAACGGCGCGCCGTTGGGAACGTTGTCGCAGTTCACGTTCTCGATGACTGGTTCCTGCAGCCCCCAGAGCCTCATGCAGCCCTGCGCTTTGTCATTCGCGATCATCTTGAAATCGCGGAAGGTGGCGTTCGGCAGCGTGCCCCCGCCCGCGGTCTCGTTCTTGTAGATCATCGCGTCAGTCATCGTAGCGTTGGCCACAATGGTCGATCCCTGATAACCCGCCCCGATCAGGCTGACGCTCGTGAATGCCTGAGTAGGCAGCACCAGCGAGGCGTTGATGTTGTAATACCCGTATCCCATGTAGAGCGTGACCATGGCGGAGTTGGTCTCGGCGTAAGCCTTGGCCGTCCACCAGGCGCACTCGAGCTGCGTGGTGTAGGTAATCGAGTTGACTGTGCAGCCGTTGGAGGGGAAGCCCGAAACATAGAAGTTATTGTTTAGGTTGGTGACCCCCAGAACCGCCCCCCCGGTCTCGGCGATGATCTGACCCGTATCGCCTGGATTCGGAGTAATGAAGTCCGTGCCCGGCGTGGCCGCCACCACTCCATTTGCGCTGCCACTTCCTTTTAGTAGCGCAGTGGTCGCCGGAGTCGTCGCCCCACCGCCAGCACTAGTGGCCACATAACTTGAGCCATTCCAGGCATAAGACGTGTATGGCGTTGTGGTGACATCCACCAGGCCAAGACTGTTATTGCCGTGTACCGAAGCGATGACCGCAGACGGGCTCGATGGGGCAACGAGCGTGTACCATTCCGCATTCAGGATGATGGTATTCGGCCCGCCGCCGCGGTCGATCCCGTTGGCAATAGCCTCCTGTAGGCCGCCGGTTCCTGAAGTAAGATAGAACGACTCATGGCTATGCACCGTCGGCAGACTGACAGCGCAAGAGTCGATAAATACTGCGACTGGAGTTGCGATCTCGGTCATGTTCGGATCACTATCGACGATCTTGATTGGAGCGCCGATAGCGAATGCATTGAAGTTCCGGCCGCCTCCGCTCACCTGACAGGTCGCTGGCGGGAACTTGAAGCCGTCACCCACCCCGGGCACCTGGAACTCGCCGAACTGGGCGGCAACGATTTGGCCTTCGATATTCTGCGCCTGGACGCGGTCGCCGAATAGCACCGTCGAGAGGCCCAAAAGGAGAAGAGTCCACCTACGGCAGTGTCTCACTGTCTGCATATGTACACCATGCCCCACCCGTCTGCTGTGCCGTGGTGGTGAGTCGCTATCGTCAAGAGCACTGTGTCGAAGATGCGCGCTCTCATGCCGCCGCTCTCCGCAGCCATCCCGCCCGGTACACGGCCAGGTTCGGATTCTTCGCTACCAATGCATCGTAGTAGCTCTCCGCTTCTGCCCGCAGATCCTCGAGCACCTTTTCCGGATCGGCCAGGTCAAGCGCATGCAGGGTCAGCGGCCCAATGCGGCCATCGCCCACCACCGTCACTGCATCCTGCAACATCCTCGCTGCGTTCACCACTCCCACATTCACCCCCAGCGACAGCAGCTTGTTGGCGATCTCCTGATTTGCGATCTCAGCGATACACAGCGGCTGGCAATAGCTGATATCGTAAATCCCCCTGGCAATCTGCAGCGCGGCCACCTGGCCCATGGAGCTGAAGTACAGACAATTGGTCAGCTCCGGATGCCAGTGCTCATCGATCCCGAACCGGGTCCGCTTGCCATCCGGGGCCGTCGTAATCACGCCCGAGAGCGTTGCATCTTCCCATCCCAGCACGTAGTCGATCGCTGCATCCACGTTTGCCATCTAATGCACTCCGAGCAAATGCGCCAAGAGTGCAATCAGCGCACCGCCTGCGCCCCCGCCTAGCAGCGCAAGTGAGGTGGCGACCAGCTTTGCTTTGCCATTCGCCTCGCTATAGCCGTTTCCAGTTTGTCTATTCGCGCGTCACTCTTTTCCATGCGCGCCTCGTGGCGGATCAGCGTTGTCTCCATGATGGGCAATCGTCCATGCTGGCCATCCAGCCCAAGCTCCCGGCGAAGCATCTTCAGCTCGTTTCCGTTTTCACGGCCCTGCTCCAGGCTCTCCTCCACCTTGCCCTTGACCTCCGCTAATTGCTCAAGTATTTGAGCATGGATCGTCCCCGGTGTCGCCAGCTTCACTTTTCGAGTTGTCATCAGAACTTCACCGTCCCCGAGAATTGCACTGGACCGATAATCGTGATCGAGTAAACCCCAGTAGGCACGTCCACGACTGTGAGGCCGAGGTTAGGACTGCTAAAGCTGCCTGCGTGGGCCGTCAGGTTGGTGGTACCGGCGGCGACGCCCGTAACCAGGCCGGTGGTCGCGTTCACCGTCGCGTGGCCAGTGTTCGAACTGGTATAAGCTGACGCCACGTTTCCATGGGTATCAGTAGTCGTGCAGTTTGTGTTCGAGCCATCAGAGTATGTACAGGTCGCGATAATGTAATTGGTTGAGCCTACAAACAGTCCGGTTACGCCGCCGGTGGTCGCGAGATACAACCCCGTGAGAGTTACAGCAGGACTCGAGATGGTGAGCCCAAAGGCCGGTGTCACGGTGCTGCCGATGGTCGCCTGGATGGTGGGCGCTCCACCCGCCACCGCTGTCACCAGGCCGGGGTTTGCCGAGCCCACCGCGCCAATGGTCGCTAAGGAGGTGTTCGAGCTCGACCACACCGTCACCGCGTCCCCGTAAATGTCGGCCACCGTGCAGTTCAGATCGGGTCCGCTCGAGTAGTGGCAGAAGGTCGAGAATTGCAGCGTTCCACCGACCGTCATGGTGCTTACGCCGCCGGGCGTAGTGAGATAGGCGCTCACCAGTGTGGGGGCTGCTGTCGTCACCGTGAGCGGCACGCTTGCCGTAAGGTTACTGATCGTGTATGCGGCGGTTGCCACGGCGGAAGGGTCGTAGAACGTGGTGAAGGTTCCGGCGTCGAAAGTGCCGCTTACCTGGGACGTGGCCCCGTGGGTATCCTCTTGGTGTTGGTCGGTTGCGTTGGCTCCAAAGCCGGCCTCGAGCGTGTCCGTGGTGATGGTGCATCCGGTGGTCGGCGGCGAGGCTGTCTGCCCGCTTCCTGAAGGCCGCCCCGAGCACATGCCGGCCGCCTGCATGTTGAAGGAAACGCCGTCGATGATCCAGTGCCCATAGTGCTCGCAGTAGTACGATGTTCCCCCCGAGCTGCAGATCTTGCCCTCAGCCGGGTTTCTCCAGTCGAGTTTCTGGATGTGGTGCCAGGTGTTTCCGTTGAGCAGAGGCTTGATCCCGGTCGCGATCCATGAAGTGTTGGAGGTTCCTCCCACATCCCAAACGGGCGAGCTCGTCACGCACCCCGTGACTTGGTTGCCCCACTGCCAGTTGATGTTCTCGCTGGGATCAAAAATCTGCGAGTCATTCTCGCAAGTAAAATTCGCCCCGTCGCTGGTAGGGTAAAGCACCCAGAAGTCGGCCAGCACGTAGGTGGGCACGGCAGCGCTGCTGGAAAATCCGCCCGAGCGCGGCCACAGCACATTGGTCTGCGACGTCGTCGCCGGGGTCTGGGAGAACGTCATGCAGTTCGCGGCCGCGCCGGGATGCCCGGCGGGACACGCAGCCAGTCCGGTGGGACTGCCTTGCGGGTTATTCGCCGAGGCGGGGACGCCTGCACCTCCAGGGTTGTCAGAGCTACAAAACGATGTGCCCGGACTCTGGCAGTCGGGTTTTTTCCAATTGGTTGCCGGGCCGGTTCCCGTGCTCTGGGCGATCGCGCTGGTCTCGTAGAGGGATGATCCGGTCCCCGCCGTGGAGCTGTAGACAAGACCGGCGATCGCCTTGAGCGTCGTGGTCGAAGAGACCAGAATTGGCCCAGTGTAGCGCGTGGAAGTGTAATCCGGCGTCGAGCCGTCCGTCGTGTAATAGATGTTCGCTCCCGTCGTAGTAGTGGATAGCGTGACTGACCTCGTTCCCGAGTAGGAGCCGGCAACTGGCGAGAAGGTCGGAGGGGCAGCCGCGGTCGAGCTACCCGCCGTGTAAGTAGCGCAGATGGTCGGGCTTTGCGAAAAGCCGGAAGCAGTTGCGTTTGCGCACAAGATATCCACCGATGACGGGTCAATATAAATGGAGCCCGTATAACTGTGGTCGGGGTGCATGTGCCGCTCCCGGTAAAGCACCAGAGAATGGCTGCTCCCGTCGTCGAATCCGTGATCGTCGTGTTCGTTGGCATGGTGTACGTGCCGGTCGGCAACGTGAAGACAGGAGTGGCTGTAACCTGTCCGTAGGCTGCTGCCGTGAACCAAAAGAGCGACAGAAGAATAATCCTGTTCGCATTCCTCATGGGATCGTCGCCCTGAATGTCGTCGACCCTGCTCCCACGCCGCTGACCAGGCCGCTCGAGCTCACGGTAGCGACCGTGGGCGCCGAGCTGGTAAAGGAACTCACCGCGCTCCCATGAATGTCGGTCGTGGTGCAATTGGTGGTCGAACCATCCGAGTAAGTGCAGGTCGCGATCAGCTGGTTGGTCGTCCCAACGGGTATTGAAGTAACCCCGCCGGTTGTGGCCAGGGACAGTGAACTGAGCCCAAGGGTGTTGGGCCCGCTCACCGTTACCACAAACGGCGGGGTGCCTACTATGCCTCCGGTAATCGTCGCATTGATGGTGGCGGTTCCGATGCTGACGCCGCTGGCGAGACCCGAGCTGTTGACCGTAAGCACGTCGGAGTTGCTGCTTGTCCACGCCGTAACCGCATTGCCGTGGATGTCCGTGGTCGAGCAGTTAGTGGTCGAGCCATCTGAGTATTTGCAATAGGCATAGACCTGGAGCGCGCCGCCGGTGTTCATGGCATTCACGGGCCCCGGATTGCTGACGTAGGCGCTCGTCAAGGTGACGGCGTATGCCGGCAGCGCGAATATGAGGACCCCTCCAGCGAGAATCGCGGCCTTGAGCTTCCTCATGGGATGGTCACCGCCGTCCACGTCGTGCCCGCGCAGGAGTAGAGAGAGGTGCTCGCCCCGCCATCTGTTCTTAGCCAGAGCGAGCCGCTTCCGATGGGCGCCGTTCCGCAGGTGGTCGAGGGCGCGCCCGTTCCCGTGCTGATGTTCGTGGGTCCGAGCTGCATGGTCGGCGTTCCTGATCCGTTCACCACGATCTTCGGGTTCGAGTTGTTCGAGGCAGGTGGGGTTCCGCCCGAGGCCGCGCCGTTGAAGTCGGTGAACCCGCCTGGGTTCCCAACTGTCGAGTTCATCAGCCCCTGGCTTGGGCCGCCCGCGGTGCGGTAGACCTGGAAGCTATAGACTCCAGCCGACCAGGGGCAACTCACTCCGATGAAGGGATTTGGTCCGCCGAAGACGGTGGGCACGCCGGTGATGGTGGTGGTAGTTCCGCTGATCAGGTTGCCGTCATAATCGGTGCCCGCGCAAACGTAACTGTACGTGTTCGAACCCGCCCCGGTAGCGAAGTTGATTACCACGGGCGCCCCGATGGTCGGGGTTTGGACGATGTTCAGCGTGCCCGCGTGGCCCGCGCCGAGGCCGAGTGGAGAGGTCACCTCGTTGGGGCCGTTATCCTGTACCACCAGCTGCGTGTTCGAGATCGGAAGCGTGCCATGGTTGCCCACGGAAATGGGAGCCGCGAACTGGTTTACTCCGCTGGTGTTGACCTGGGTGATATGGCCGCCGCTGTCCAACCACAGCTCATTCGACCCGCCGTTGATGTCCATGACCGATATGCCATCGTGAGTGCTGGGGAAGCCGTTATTGACGCTCAGGACAGCGGGCGTGCTGGCCCCGCCCGCGATGACGTTGGCCGGCGCCTGCTGGATGCTTCCCAGCACTAGGTCAACCGAGACCACTGGGGCGCCCGAGCTGTGCGTGGTCGCGCTGGTGGTGTACTCTCCACGCGTAATCCCGGTGAGCACGTTGCCCGAGATGCCTGTGTAGCACTCGTACTCGGCATCGACGAAGAAGCAGCCTTGGCTGGAAAGCCCGCTGGTCGTGACCAGCGTGGCGGTGGCGTCGGAGGCGCCCTGGTTCGCGTTGAGCCCGGTTCCCCATCCCTTGGTGGGGCAGGTGAAGCCGTTAGCGATGCCGGTGACGGGTGACTGGGCGCATCCGGACGCGGTGCCGCCGGTCGGCCCGCTGGGCAGATTGATCGTGGTCGCGTTGATGGTCTGGGCGTTGAGGCTCTCGGCCAGCGGCGCAAAATCGAGAAAGCCGTACTGCACCGTATCCGCGGTGGTTGCGCCGTTGAACTGCAGGCCTAGGTAACAGCCCGATCCGGTCGCATTGGTGAGGTCTACGGGGGCGCTGAAGTACCCGGCGAAGTTGGTCGGCCACGCATTGGTCATGGGCACGGCGAAGGTGTCGTTCACCCCGCCGCAGTTGGAGTAGACTACGATGCGCTGGGTATTCGAGGCCGTGGCCACGTCCTTGAGCGACAGGTACATGGTGTACTTTCCCGGCACCAGCCGCTGACCCGGGCCGATGGGAATCTGGCTGTTATTGAAACGGTAACTGTTGCAATAAGTCGTGCCTACGCTGGTCGAGACGTTGCAGGAGGTGAAGCTGTGGGTAATCGGCGAGGTATCGTCGAAGGTCCAGCCCGTGGTCATGGGCTGGGGATCAAAGCTGGTATTCGCGTCGAACTCCTCTGGGGTGATAAAGCCGCCGCCCGAGCTGACATAAGGTACCGTCAGGTTGCCGGTGTTGAACGTCTCGTTGGTTTGCGCCGGGATCGGCTCCCGGCTGTTGCCCACCTGGAGCTGCCCATAGGGTCCGCCAGGGTTTGAGAAGGCTTGGACCGTAGTGCCAGAGAATTTACTGTTGTAGTTCCAGTTGATGAGCGAGCTTGAACCGTAGGTATTGCTCTTGGGTTCGGTGCCCAGCGTCGAGACCAGATCCGAGGTGTTTCCCTGACCCCAGTTGATGGCCGGCAGGTTGGCGCTGTTATTGAAGTTCCCGCCAATCCAGTGCTGTCCGGCCCCACCGATGTAGACTTCGCCACCGCCACCCATGTGCATGTCGTGAACGACTGACAAGTCGATATCCCACTCCCAATTGGGCATCGAGCCGGCATGCGCCCCCGTCTCTGGCTCGCAATAGAGATTGGTGCGTCGACCACCGATGCCTGCTCGGCTTGCCCGCCGGTCTGATCGTTGCGGGGCGCGGTGAAGTAGTAGCAGGTATCGGCGCCCAGGCGAGCTTCCACCAACCGAGCCTTCGTCGGAATACACGTTGAAGTCTTTGAACGTGTTCTGGTTCCCGGCGATGAAGTTCCAGGGGTTGGCCGCCCGGATGGCCACGTTCTCCCAACTCCCGCCGTCTGCCGTGGGCTGGGCAGTGGCCCAGTTGCCGTTTTCAATCGACGGCAGTCCTTCCGCGACCCCATAGAACAACTGGCTCAGGTCGAGGTTGCTGGAATCTTGCCGCGTAGGGATACTGGACGAAGTAGAAGCCGGCTACATGGTTGACGGCGTTTCCAGCCGAAACCAGGTTAATGTCGATCGGCCAGGCCTGAATCGTCATCGTTTCGATCTCAGCGCCAGTCGTCCATGATCCAGTGGCTCCGCTGCCCACGTTGATTCCGGTGGCGACGGGGAAGGCGAAGGCCGCGTTGCCCACGTTCCATGCCGGATAGTAGCCGGCCGTCCCAGCGGGAGTCGTATCTCCCGCGTTGAGTGTCGGCGTCACCGGCCAGGGATAGCTGGGCTTGAAGGGGTTCAGCGGTACTACGGTGGCGCCCGCGGCGTGAGCGGCGCGCGTGGTGCCGTTCTGCGCGCAGCCGGTGATGGTCAGGAAGTTTCTGCGAGAGGCTGCCGGTGGCATTGGACTTGCCAAAGTAGGTGAACTGCTCGCCGTCGATCTGGATCAGCCCGAAGGGTGCGACATTCGACTCGTAGCCGGGGACGGGATGATGGAATTGGTCAGGCGTGATCGCGGCGGGCAGCCGGAGCCGCTGACATCGGCGTTGCATGGTTCTGCGGGCTTGTGCCGGCGAACCACTCCGCCTGGCTGTTCGTCGAGCCCGCGGGAGCGGCGCTGAGAGCGTGCGGGACTCGCTCCGCCCGAGCAGCTTCCGCCGTCGATGAGACCGTGGCCGTGAAGACGCTCGCAAGGTAAGGGAAGACGACCTTTTGCCCGACTGCGGGCGCGGTTTCCGCGCTGGGCACGCACATCACCGCCGATCCGGCGGTGATCGCGGCCACGCCATTGCATGGCTCCGCTCAGTTTGCTCCCGGCCCCTGAAACCAGCCGGGCGCCAAGGGATCGTTGGCGACGCCGCTGTTGCTGCGCGATCGGCCGGTACATGGCCGCTTTGGCTGTCGTGCCCGAATCGTTGATGATCTGCCAGGCCTGCGTGGCGTCGATGCGGTCAGTCGAGCATTGAGTGTGAGGTCGTGGATATGCGCGGCGCCCTGGTTGACGCCTTGCGTCAGGCTGGGGTCGGGAGCCGGAAAGATGTCTTCACCGGGGAAGCCGGTGATGAAAGACGTTGGGCCCGAGCCCGATCGGACTTTGACCTCCCAGTAGCGTCTGTGTATGGGTCAGGCAGTTGCCTTGGGGAAAGACCAGCGTCGCCACCATTCCGCGCCTACTGCAGTCATGCCTTGGGCGATAGCCGCGGTATCGTCGTGGCCCAGATCCATCTGGTGGTCGGTGGCTCTGAGTGAACGGTGCCGGCGTGGTCATGACGGCGTGCTGGCTGTCGGTAATCGACGCGACCGGGTCTCGAAAGCGGTAGGCGTGCCCGCAACCGGCCCACGGCGACCAGGGTGCGGCCTATGTCGGCAGAGCTGAATAGAGCGCTGTAGCCGCCCATGATAGTCACCGTGGTCGAGCCGTGAGTCAGAGGTGCCGTAGACGCTGCGTAAGTCGCAGGCCGCGCCAAATTCGGTGGCCCCGCGGGCCGTCGCTGGGACATCGGCCCGATTATCCTGACCCGTCACGTTGCCGGTGTTGGTGAATGGCGTACGTCCCGGCGCTGGCTGGATGATCGCGCTGCCGTTGTTGCGCGGCGGCGGCTTGACCGCCGCCTGGGGATTGTAGACCATCGGACCGGTCGCGACGAAGTCAAAAAGATCCTGCCACGCGTTGCTGGGGCCGTTCGAGAACATGTCGTTGACCAGCGTGCTCGCCGCCGCTGGTCGCGCGAGCTTGACCGCGACATACTGTGAGCCATTCCACCGGTACCAGACCGTCGGCACCTGGGTTACGTCCACCAGGCCCAGTGTTGATGCTGCCTTTCGCCGCGGCGATGACCGCAGCGGCATTGGTTGCACCGCCCACCAGCTGATAGAACGTGCTGTCGAGGATGATGGTGTTGGTCTGCGGCGTCGTCAGGTTTTGGTTGATTGCTTCCTGTAGGCCGCCTGTAGCCGAGGTGAAATAGAACGGAAGCTGGTGAGTGTTGACGGGCGCGATGGTGACGGCGCAGGTAACGTTGGTGTCGACCATCGCGGTGGGCGTCACTGTTTCGTTCAGCGATGGGTTGCGTCCACGATCGGATCGGCGTGCCGGCGGTAAAGGCGAAGAAGAAGCTGGCGCCGCCCTGCACCCGGCACGAATTGGGCGCGAAGACCAATAGGTATTCGGCGCGTACCCGGGAACCTTCCACTTGCCATACTGCGACGCGATGATCTGGCCCTCGATATTCTGCGCCTGCTACGTTGGCGGCACAGAACAGAAGAGAGCGAGCAAGCCAGAAGTTTTTTCATGGTTTAGGGATGAATCCCGATGCAGTCGATCTGGTTGACCGTGGTCGCCCCGGCGCCGGAGGCACCGCCATTCTGCAAGGTGATCTCGAAGGTGGTGGCGGTCTGGTTCGAGACACGCAAAGCTGCCCAGCAGCACCGCATTTGTGCCCTGGCCGGGCCCCGGAGTGCAGGTCAGCTGCGTAATTGCGCGTTGGCGAACGCGGTCGGCCAACTCACCGTGAAGCTGCAGCAGCTGGACGAACGCCGATGCCGCGGTGGTGCAGATCCCGGAGTTGATGATCAGCGGCTGGATGACTTGCGGGACGTCGGAGCCGTTGCTGGCAGCGGTCACCCGGCCGTAGGCATCCACCGTGATATTCGGGTTGGTGTACGATCCCGGGCGTGACCGCGGTAGTCGGCGAGATCGACATCGGTGCGGGTGGAGCCGGGCATCGTGTCGCGAGCGAACAGCGGGCGTGAAGTTGAGATAGGGCTCTTGCGGCAAGAGACGTGCCGTTCGCCTGGACGTACTGGTAGATAGATCGTCGGCAGCGTCCCGCAGCTTCCCGGGCCGAAGAAGGTGCCATTTGACACCAGGCACTGCCCGGTCGTGCCCGCGCCGCCGTTGACCAGATACCCAAGGTTGGTGTTGATGTAGCCATTCTCCACATCCACCGGACACGCCGGCGTGCTGGTGCCGACACCGAGCGCGCCCATGTTCAGCAGGTTGTACCCGGTCATGTTCAACAGGCCTGAGATGCTTTGCGGCCCATGATTCAGTGGCTGTGACAGAATCGGCTGCGGGTAGATGATCGTGCCATTCCACAGCGGCGCGCCGTTCGAGATGTTCACGGTGCCGCTCAGCCCGCCATTCAGCTGCCAGGCCTGCGGCCAGCCTGGGTAAGCGTTGCCGCTCGAGGAAATCAGCGAGACGTTATAACCGGAGTAGGGAATGATCGTGTCATTGAAGGCGATGGTGCACGGCGACGTATTCGCTCGCCGGGATTGGGATCGCGCGTGGTCACCGGCGTCTCGTTCTGCACGAATGTCCCGCTGCTGCCAGTCGAGTTGCCTTGCGCCGTCTCCGCACCGCTCACTGTGCCCACATAGACCGTCATGCCGGCGGCGTTGGCGGGAAACGTCGCCGGCGGCGAGATAATCAGCGAGCCGGTGCCGGTGAGTTGAACCTGAGCTCCGGGGAGGCCAGCGTCTCGATTGCCCGCGCTGTTGTAGAACGTGAACACGACGTAGTAGATCCCGCGCTGCCATCGTGCCCGAGCCATAGGTAATCGATACGTTAGGCAGCGTGAGTGGGTTGGGCAGGCCGACCACCGAGCCGTCAGCCGAGGTGTAGCACGATGCCGTGGTGGGCACCACGCTGCCCGTGCCCACCATCAGGCCTGCCTGTTGCAGACCGAAGTTCAGCGTGCCGTTCTTGATCGGCAAGCCCGAAGGGCCCTGCAAGTGTTCCGGTTACAGTTCCCCCATACGCTGTCGCCGTAGCAATCATCAGGGTCAGGAGAGCTTTTATTCTTGCAAGTTCTAGGATTGAATTGTCAGAACCCGCCCCCGCCCCGCACCAGCTGCATCCCGCAAGTGATCACTTCGCCGTATCGGTTGCGGCGATAGGTCTTGATCCACGAGCGTGCATTGCGGAAAGTGGCGACCTTCTTATGTTTCCCCAGCCACACCAGTTCGCCGGCCTTCACCAACGCGTCTGCTTTGCTCTTTGAGTAATGGTGGTGGCGCCTGCTCGAGCATTTATGCGCGATGCCGCCGTAGGTGAGAGATCGGGCATCGTCCTCATTGAGGATGCAGACCTTCGGGTATCCGTTTCTGGGCGAGAGTCATGCCTTCCTCCACGTTGTGGACATCGAGCTTGAAATGAGTCATTTCGCAGCGAGGCTGGGTCGGCCTCGTCGCTTAGTCCCAAGGTCGCACGCGCTGGGAGCGCAATAAGAAGCAAGCGTACGAGAGCTTATCTTCTCATCCGGGTAATCGTTAGGAGTGTCACTAGTATAGATTCCGAAATGACCCTGAAAAGTTTATCTCTTCTTATGTATTTCTTGCACCCGCCGCTTGGCATGGTGTATCGTGGCTCTTCACTGAAGAGAGGGTCAGTGCCCAGCATCTCCGCAATCTCCTGGTCAGGCATGTCTTCGAGGTAAGCCATCTCCAGGACCCGGCGCTGAACGGGCTTCAAGACCCGCAGCAGTCTGTCCAAGTCCAACCGTGCCGGCACTCCTTCGAGGTTCTTATCTTCGCCCGCGAAGATGCATTGCTCGAGACATGTCTCAGCTTCTGCGCATCGATCTGCATCAGGTTCGATTCGCCGTTGCTCGCCTGGCGGGCCTTGCGCAGAGTGCACAGGCACTGGTTCATCGCGATGCGTGTGATCCAGGTACGGAACTGGACTTCCTTCAAAGCTATCGCAGCCGTGTAAACGCCAGCAAGAACGTGTCCTGGCACATATCGTCCAAATCGCTCCTTACGAAGAATTGAGCGTCCGACTGCCTTACGTAGCCAATATGCTGGTCGATAAAGCTCTGCGAAAGCATCCTCGTCTCCCAAACGTGCCGCCGCAATCAACTTGGTCTCATCCATTCCTGCTCCTGAAAGAGCTCTCATCAAAGTGTGGTGCCCCATGAATTTCCTTGAATAAAAACCGTCATCTAGACCGAAGCACACCGAAGTAGAAAGCGCGAAGTGACCGTCTCCGTGAAAGGCATACCCTAGTCCTCAAACAGATTTGTCATCCGACCGAAGCGGACCCGAATTTCCTACTGCGCGGCACCATTAAATGACCGCGTGTGCGGCTCTCGTTAAGGAAAGCCGCATGGTGTTCGTGGAACCCGCCAACCTCGACAGAAAATCCGGGGTAGCGCAGTGGTGGGATCTGCGGTTTCGTCAATAGCCACACGAGCGCACCCGGAGCGAATCAGTCCACATCCTCGCCATACAGCTCCCGCCGCAGATGTTCCGCGGCGGCAACGCGGACGAACTCAATCATTCCCAGCGTATCGGCCGCAATCTGGCCACAGCTGTCGTAGCTGATCTCGCCCTCCCCGGTCCGGGTGACGATCAGAATCTGGGTAACATCGTCCATACCTTCCATCTTGGAAATAAGAAACTCACTCGGGCTCGGCTCATCGCTCATGCACGCTCTCCCTGTCATCGATTGTCGTCAAAGGGCTTTCGCGACCGAGGTAGCTCTTGCGCCCAGAATAGTCAGCGCATCCACGTACGCCTCGTAGTACGGTCTGCGGACTGGCTGCACGCCCTCCAAGGCTGCCATCACAAACACATATTCGTGGACGCGGCGCAGAATCACCAGGCCACGCACTGCCCGCCTCGCGCGCCGGCTGAACAACAGTGCCGGCACCTCGCGTAGGCCAATAGAAAACACTCTGCCCGTCAGGGCGAATCCCCTCACCACATCGCTTGCCTTCATTCCTCTCTCCTCTACTGCGACCTACGCTCTCCGGGCGCGCAATGCCTTTCGTTCAAAGCGTTGCCAATCCCACTTCGCTTTGAATCTGTCCAGCGCATCCCGCAGCCATGCCGGGTTCACCCCCTCGGCCAGCGCGACCGCCCAGTCATAGTGCTCTTGCCGCTCAGGCGTTTTGGGGTAAAGAAACTCTTCCGCGTCCTTGCGTGCCTGCTCATCCATGCTGCGGTAGTCTCTGATCGCCGCCAAGACGATCGCGACGCCTAAGTTGCGCTCCTTTGGTGTTGACACAGGTTCGCTTGATGACTGATAGATCGTCCCCGTGAAGTAGATCTGCTCTGGCACAGTCCGCATTTTGTTCCTCACTACGTCCTCCGTAACGGGGGATGATGGAAGCAAGCTCTCTTGTCCGAAGCAAGTGGCGAATCCGTGCAGGCAACATCCGCCATGGCTCTCCGCCCGCCTGTGTTTGCCGAGTTTTCCGAACGGCCTGCCGGTAACAGCGGATCCATTGACTCTCGATGCGTTCTGCCGTCCTCGAGCCCGCGTCTCCAGCAAAGTCTCCCCACCCCTTGACGAAAGGATGTTGACTTACGTAGCTGAACCCCTGTTTCGCCGATCCGCCACCAAGCAACTTGAGCGTATGTTCGATATCCGCGGGTATGTCCGGCGCCGCAACCACTGCCTCGGTCTCCAGCAGCACTCTTCGTTCCGTCTCGTCCTCTCCGAACTTCACTCCGCCGCCCCGGGCGCGGCCTTCGACCCCATGTCTTTCCATCGGAAGACCCATTGCAGTCCGGCCCCACCCCTGGTCTCCTCCGACCATCCGGCAAGTTCCCTTATCTGCCCCGGGCTCGGCCAGTACTCGAGACATTGCGAGCGTTCGATCGACTGCGCTGACAACACTGTTACGATTGATCTCCGCTCTGCTTGCATCGCTGTCCTCTGCCGATGCGGGCTCGTTGTAGATCGTGATCTCTTCCTGGAAGCGTGTCAGGTTCCCAATCCACAGGTACACGCGGTCGCCATGGGCGACGGCCGGCTTTGCCCGGTTGCGCAACATCTGCCGGAACTGTGCATCGCTTAGGTTGGGGCTGGCGGCAAGAAAGTCACTTAGCGCCTTGGCATCACGTCCCTGCCATGGCATCTCGGGGGATGCATGATTCTTGTAGCTCCAGTACTCTGCCAGAATTGCGCGAAAGGGTGTATGCCGGGCATCGGCTGCGCGCTTCTGACGAGCTCTGCCGGAAGATGGCAATGCTCTTAACAGCTCTGGTTCTGAATCTGGTTTGGCATCGTCAGGCATTGCGGGAGCAGTGCCTGACGCATTGCTTGAGCGAGTGATGTACGCATCACCGGCTTCGTCGCGGGTCTCGGACAGCGGCCCTGGCTTGCCCCACCTGCCATAGGCAGCTAACTTTGCTTTATTGGAATTGGATGTTTGCTTTGCCGCGACGCGGCTTCTTTCCTGCTCCACACGCTCATGGTGCCAAAGCCCATCGCGTATCTCGAAGAACTCGCCGAGCACTGCTCGGGCGGTGCTCCAGGCACTTATGCTAAGTCCCGTAATCTGTGCCGGCACCACGTCGTCGTCGGGCAGTATCCCGCGACGCCAGAGGTGGAAGAGGAGTAACAGATAGCCGCCATGCTGCTCCGTGCTCAGGTGCATGGTGTTGGCCAGGCAGTCGCCGATGTACACCGGCATCCAGATATCGGTCTTGCCTGCGCTCAAATTCTGAGAAGTGTCGTGCTATGCCCGTACCGCCTCATAGATTCCTTTCCCCTGGTTGCCAAACTCAGCCTATCGAGCGGCTCGGACAAAGCAAAGATGGCACGCATCGCTCGCCGCAGCAATAGCACTACCCAAGAATCCTGAGGAGGAAGGGGTATTTAACTCAAAGTTACTATCGATCCTGTGCAGGTTACCGAAGCCGAAATCATATGTAACACTCGTAGTTACTCGTAGTTTACCTACCCTGCTTCCTCACCATTCTGTTCGCCCTCTCTTGACGATCTGTGGTGCAGGCCGGAAGGTCATAAGTAGCAGTTCCCCCGCTGCATCTGTCCTATGGCCGATAACCATGCAGCTCCTGATCATGAAAGTGCCGCCGGCTCTTCTGCTGCTGGTGAGCGTCTTCTTACGGTGGACGAGATCATCCTGGAACTTTCGTTCTTCACCACCGAGCAGCGCTCTCTCGCTTGGTCGCCCGAGCCGCCCTTTGCAAGCACCGGCCCCCACGACTGCCGCATGGGTGGGAACTGTGGCCTCGACTTCAATCGCGAGACGCGCCACGCCCGATGGCTTCAGTCCCGTCACCGTTGGAACCGGGAGCAGAAGAAGCTGCAGGCTTCTCTTCATTTGATCCCATGCCCTTTGGGCTGCACCAGCAAGGAGACGCAATGAAAGGGAAAGCAATACTTGTGCGCTACGGCTCTGTCGGGGGACCTGCCTGTCGATGCGCTGCCTGTGAGTCCCTTCGCAGGATGCGGTTGGCCCAGGCGCTGCGTAACAAGTTTGGCCGCGGCCTCGCGCCGGCCGGATGGAGGAGTAATTGAACATTGAGCAGCAGCGCCGCCGGCACTTCATTGAGGGCCTTCAGGCAGTCGCGAAATTCTACGAGGAGAATCCGGACGCCTACTACGACGGAATGCACCTCACGTTGAATATGTACGTCTGGGGTGGCGCGGCACGTAAGACGCTCGCCGAGACGGCCCGGGCATTTGGCCAATGCGACAAGATCTACGATGACAAAAACGTTACCGTGTCCAGGCACTTCAGTGAGAAGGTAACGGTGTCCGTTTTTGCTCCCCGCGCCAAGGTTTGCCGGCGAGTCGTCTTAGGCGAGCGCATGTTACCGGCCCGTATAGTGCCGGCGACCGAAGAAGTGCGCATTCCCGCAGCCCTCGTTCAGATATTGGAGTGGCGATGCGACCCTCTGCTCCCTGGCGATACTGGCTCCTGAACATCCTGTTTCCCGGCCGACATGTTTTGGCAAGACGAAAAATTGTCTATCTTTTCTTCGCCCCGCTGTGCTCCGTGGCATGGGTTGAGATACACTTAAGGGCGATGATTACAGAAGAGATAATTCGCCACATAGATGCTGAAATTAGTCGTTTAACAGAAGCCCGTGATCTGATTGCTGGAACGGTTCGGACGAGAGTAGCCCGCGGGCCGCGTAAGAGCGGATTGGTCGCGCCCAAGCCCAGAGCCTTGCGCACCAAGCGATCTATCTCGCCCGAGGGGAGAGCGAGAATCGCGGCCGCGCAGAAGCTTCGCTGGGCTAAGCAGAAGCGCGCCAAAGACAAGCGCTAAAGCCGTTTCACAATAGGCCGTCGAGGCTCATTCGTGCATTCGTTGCTGTGCAAATGGCCACTCCCCGCGCTTGCCGGCGCGAAGCATATAAGTCGCCGTTCCTGTCAGCACCACTACCATGGCGAAGAATATCTCCCGGGCAAAGTTTGGCCGAGAGAACAGGATGTAGAGAAATCCCGCGATTGCCACCAATGGTGGCAAAGGGTATAGCCATACCCGGAATGGCCGCTCCATCTCCGGCTGAGTGCGGCGTAAGACGATCAAGCCAACCTGTTGCAGAAGAAACTGCAGCAGGATCCGGATCACCACCAGCGCTGCCACCAGGTCCACCAGTTGCAGCATGCAAAACACCATCGCGACGCCGGCCAGCATCAGCAGGGAAACGTTGGGGATGCGGTGGCGGGGGTGCACGCGGGCGAAGATACGGAAATAGTTGCCATCCAGCGCCGCGGCATAAGGTACTCGCGAGTAGCCCAACAGCAGGGCATACACCGAGGCGAACGCCGTCCACACCACCAGGAGTGCGACCATCCGTCCTGCCAGCGCGCCGTACGCTCGCTGTACCACCACCGCTGCTACTGAGAGCCTTGCATTGGCTCCCGCTTGTCCGATAAGTTCCTGCCAGGGCATCGTGCCCAGTACGCTCGTGTTCATCAGCAGGTACAGTGCCGCCACCAGCGCCACGGACCACACGATTGCTCGTGGAATTGTCCGTCCTGGGTCGCGCACCTCCCCGCCCAGAAAGCATATGTTATAAGCGCCCCAGTAATCGTAGGTCGCAATCAGCAACGCAGCTCCCAGCCCGGTGAAGAATCCGCTCGACGGCTGAAACGCGCCGGCAGGGAAGCCGAAGGCCAGGCTGGCGTGGAAGTGCAGCAGCCCGGTGAGAATCACCGCCAGCATCGTACCCATCACCCCAACCCAGAGCAGGGCGGAGAATCGTACTACGCTCTGTATATTGCGATACAGCAAAGCCGCGGCGACCGCGCAGCAGAGCATCCCCACCAAAGTCCCAGGCCCCAGCAGAATGGCCAGCGGCAACGTGTGCACAAACGGAATCGGGATAGGGAGCTGGTACGCAAAATAAACCTTGCGTAAGGCCGGCCAAAGATAACCCGCATATTGCGCCAGGCCCACGCATCCTGATGCGATCGAGAGCGGCGCGCTGAAACTCAGTTGCCAGATATAAAGGAACGAGAGATATCGCCCCGCGCGCCGCGGCCCATAGATAGTTCGCAAATATTCGTAGGAACCGCCGGCCTTCGGCATCGCCGCGCCCAGCTCCGCCCATACCAGCCCGTCGCATGCCGCCAGAACCGCTCCCAGTACCCAGCCGAGAATGGCTTGTGGTCCATGCATCGCCAGAACGATCAGAGGCAGCGTGACGAACGGTCCCACGCCGATCATATTGATCATGTTCAGCGAAATCGCGCCAGGCAGGCCAATGCCGCGCACCAGTTCTTCGTCTTTCACCATACGACTCATCAGCCCCAGCATACGACGGCCAGGGGGAGAAGGAAGCTGTCGTTGTTCTTTGCCCGTTCCTTCCAAAGACCAAAGAGTGTCACTCTTTCTCAAAGCAACCAGGCCCGCTCAAGCAGAAAAAGGGCGGCAGAGAAAGGGTGCACCAGGTTCGCACCAGCGTACCTGGTGCACCCTTTACGCGCCACCAGACAGGACCGCCTGTGCGGCATTCTTTGAGGAAAGCCGCATGAAGTTCCATAGCGCCACCGACCTTGACAGGACATCCGGGGTACCTGGGATAAATTAGGTGCTCTTCCAATGCTTTCCGCCGCAGTAGCAACCAAACCACCCAACCAGTAAGCGCCGCCCCTTCGTGAATCTATCCTGTCATATGCTATAGATAGCAAACCATCTATGACATGCCTCCGCCGAAGCAGAAACCCGTCCCCAACCGCACTCGTCATTGCCGCCGTGCTCCTCGCTGCGGCCCCGCTCGCAGCCCAGATTCCAAGGGACTCCGCCATCGCCGCCACGCCCGACTACCAGCCTCTGCCGGTCGACCGCGGCTCCTCCGCGCTCCTGCAGTCTCTGCGCAAGCTTGACACCCGCGCCAGTCTCATGATGATCGTCGCCCACCCTGACGACGAGGATGGCGGCATGCTCACCTATGAGTCTCGTGGGCAGGGCGCTCGGGTCGCGCTACTCACGCTGACCCGTGGCGAGGGTGGTCAGAACATCATGTCCAACGATCTGTGGGATCAGCTTGCGCTGGTCCGCACACAGGAGTTGCTGGCCGCTGGCCGCCGCTATGGTGTCGATCAGTACTTCACCCGCGTCGCCGACTTCGGTTTTTCCAAGACCCTTGACGAAGCCCTCTCCGTCTGGGGACACGACCGCGTTCTATACGATGTAGTGCGCGCCGTCCGGCTCAATCGTCCTCTGGTCCTCACCGCTGTCTTCGTCGGAGGCATCACCGACGGCCATGGTCAGCACCAGGTCTCCGGCGAAATGGCGCAGGAGGTCTTCAAGGCGGCTGGCGACCCCACCGTCTTTCCCGATCAGATCAAGGCCGGACTCCTCCCCTGGACGCCGCTCAAAGTCTATGCTCGCGTGCCCTCTTTCTCCGTCACCCCAAAGGGAATGTATGACTACGCCACCGGCAAGTGGGCGCCGGTGCGCTTCTATGACTACGTCGCTGGCAAATGGACCGAAGCCGTGCCTGCGGCCAACGTCACCATTCCCGAAGGCGCCTACGACCCCACTCTCGGCAGGTCCTATATTCAGCTCGCTCGAGAAGGACTCGGCTTCCAAAAGTCCCAGAACGGGGGCACCGGCATCCCGCTTCCAGGAGCCTTCGATGTTGCCTATCACCGCTATGGATCGCGCGTGGCAACCTCCGCCGCGGAGCACTCTTACTTCGATGGAATTGACACCTCTCTGGTCGGCATCGCCTCCCTCGCACCAGGCCAGCATGCCTTCCTCACCGCCGGCTTGCGCCAGATCGCCGCATCCGTCGCCGAAGCCATTCGTACTTTCTCCCCATCACACCCGGAAAAGCTCGCCCCGCTGCTCGCCACCGGTCTGAAACAGACGCAGGTACTGATAGAAAAGGTCTCCACGTCCGGTCTCTCCGCCGAAGAAAAATACAATGTCCTCCACGAGCTCGCGGTCAAAGAAGCGCAATTCAACAGTGCCATCGTCGAATCGCTCGGGGTCACGCTCACCGCTGTAGTGGCTCCCTCCACTCCGGAGCGTGGCCGCTCCGGCTTCGCCGTCGATGCGCAGGATACCTTCACCACCGCCATCCCCGGCCAGTCCTTCTCGGTCACCGCTTTTCTGGCCAATCCCAGCGCCGTTCCCATCCAGATCCAGAGTCTCTCGCTGCGTTCCACCGGTATCGGAGACTGGCACATCACGGCCTCCACGCCGGCCACTGGCGCCTTGCAAGCCAAGCGCGTGGCCGCCGATTGGGGCGTTACCGTGCCCGTTGACGCCACCCTGACCAAAGCTTGTTTCCATCGCGACAATGTAGAGCAGCCCTATTACGACATCGATGATCTCGCCTGCCTCGACCATCCTCTTCCCCCTTATCCTTTGGAGGCGTGGCTCGAATTCACCATCAACGGTGTGCCCGTCCGCATGGCCCAGGCGGTGCAGACGGTCCAGCGCGTGGTCGGACGTGGCGGTGTCTACCAGCCGCTGGTTGTGGCCCCGGCCATCTCCGTGGCTGCCACGGAGACCGCGGGCATCATTCCCATTGATGCCACGAAAGCAACTGTCACGGTTCGCATTCACAGCAACGTAAAGGGAAAGGCTCAGGGCACAGTGCATCTGCAGTCGCCCGCTGGCTGGCAGATCTCACCGCCATCGGCCGGCTTCACGGCGCAGAAGGACGGCGGCCAGCAGGACGTCAGCTTTACCGTCACACCGCAGAAGCTCGCCGCCACCAGTTATCCCATCGCCCCGTTCGTCGAGTACCAGGGCCACAAGTACTCGCAAGGCTACGAGACTGTCGGTTACCCCGGCCTGCGCCCTTACAATTACTACCGGCCCGGTCCGTACAAACTGGTGGGTATTGACGTCAAGGTTGCTCCGGGCCTCAAGGTGGGCTACGTCATGGGCACCGGCGACGATGTTCCCCAGTCGCTCGAGAGCATGGGTGTGAATGTGCACCTGCTTCAACCGTCGGACATCACTGACGGCGATCTGGCCGGCTACGACGTGATCGTGCTGGGCATCCGGGCCTACGCAGCACGGCCCGAGCTGGTCGCCTCCAACGCCCGCCTGCTGGATTACGTAAAGCAGGGAGGTGTGGTCATCGTGCAATACAACTCACGGGAGTATGACCATAACTACGGTCCCTACCCTCTAACCCTTAGTGGCGACCCGGAAAAGGTGGTGGATGAGAGTTCTGCCGTCCGGTTACTGCGGCCGCAAAACCCCTTACTCTCCTGGCCCAACCGCATCACCGCGGCTGATTTTCGGGGGTGGGTGGAAGAGCGCGGCCATTCCTTCATGCACTCGTGGGATCCGCGCTATGAAGCGCTGACGGAGACCCACGACCCTGGCCAGGATGCGCAAGAGGGCGGCTTGCTTTACGCGCGTTACGGCCGCGGCGCCTACGTCTATGTTGCTTATGCGCTATATCGCCAGCTGCCCGAGGGGGTCCCCGGGGCCTACCGCATCTTCGCCAACCTGCTCAGTCTGCCCAAAGCCCCGGCCCCAGCCCCGTAGCGCTGAAGCCGGTCGAAGTAGGTGTGCATGTTCTTGACAACGACACAAACCTAGACAGGAAACCCGGGTAGCGAAGTTGAGGGACCTGCGGTTTTAAGCATCCAAGCCACTCATACCGCCCTAGCGATACTCCGCGCAGAACCCAGGCGCGCCTTGTCCAATCATTGCGCACCCGCGCTTGATCTCGTCGACAATCAGCGAGCACGCATTCTGCGCATTGCACGGTGGATGAGTAGCCGGCGACACCTGAAGGCATTCATTCACCAGCTGTCGCGACCGCTCGATACCGACCGCGTTGAGGCAGGTTCCGGTGGTGCTCTGGGCTGCCGAAGAGGCCCCAGCTTGCGGTGCCAGGTAAGGCTCCGGCACGCCGAACGCTTGCGCCACCAGGTGCAGCTCCGAGCGCAGCTTCTCCCAGCGCGTCGTTGTCTGCGCGTTGAGTTGCAGGCTGTAGACGAGTGCGTCGATTTGCCCGGCGGTGCTCACCAGGGCGGCAACCGCGTTCTCCGCCTTATGCTGATGCTTGAAGGTTTCCAGCGCCCCATTCGCCTGTTTGGCAAAGGTGTCTGCCAGCGCCCGCGCATCGCGCTCGCGGCTTGTCTTGCGAATCGTACTCTTCTTCAAGGCATTATCGAAACTCTCCCGAAAGGGCTGGGCATCGTCTTTCACATTCTGCATCAGACGCTCCAGGTCTTTATCGCCCAAGCGGCCCTGCGCCAGCGCCGACCTGTCCGCGCCCAGCATTCCCAACACCAGAATCAAAAAAATGGAGCCTACCCATTTCCCCTGCATTGCGTATTCCTCCGCTGCGCCCCTGTATCGTATCGGCGTTCCGGCTCCCCGGCAACAGGGGAGAGCGGATTTCCTATCATGCTTTACTATCGCTTATGCCGCGCCCCGTTGCGTGGGCAGAAAAGGGCAGCTCCACGGAATGTCAGCAGAGTCTACCGTCCCCGCCGCCCCTTTTTCTCACTGACAGCTACATCTTCGATTGGAAAAATCAGTCCTTTCGCGCCGACCGCCCGGGCACGGGAGGGCTCCGGGTATGGTTTCAGCAGGTTAAGACTCCGGCTCCCACTCCGGTAAGGAAAGCACCCAGTCTTCACCCTTGCTCTCATCGGCTACATTCAGCAGGCGGCCCTGCTCTACTTCTCTCTTCCCGCCGTCCCAGATCGATCTTCCATCGAAGCGGCTCGCCGGGGCTGCCACCGCCTCCCGTATCTCTCGCAGCTCCGCAGGCCGCCCAACCTTTAGCAGGTATTTGCGTATTACTCCCGCACGGTCGAGTCCGTCATACTCCCCCCGTTCCGGCCACTGCTCCCTCAGCGCTTCCAGGGTCTGCTCCAGCTTCTGCACCAGCTCCGGCGCCAGGGCGCGTAACTCCCCCAGCAGCTCGTCGCGCCGCTCCTCCAGCAGGCGAACGGTAAGTGAAGGGGTGGATCGGCGCCCCATTTTCCTCTCCAAAGACGCCTGTTAAGGCGCAGGCGTTTTCTTCGGCCACCAGCTCGGCCCTGCTCAGCATCTCACAAAACATTTGCGCCGCAAACTTGGCGAAAAAGTGTGGCAATTCTCTCCATATTATGCGCGGGACGGATTCCAGGAAGCTCAAGAAAATGCATATCGTCATCAGATGCAGCCGGTATACAAGGAAGTCGCGATCGCTCCGATGTTCGCTCACCCGCAGACAAAAGGTCGTGAACTTCTTCGCGTCCCTCCACAAGTGCAGCAGCCCTGAGAGGCCATGCATCCGTTTCCAGAACCTGCGGTCGTCCGCGAGGGTCCAGCCGCTACCGAACGCATCTCGGGACAGTTCTACCACATAAGCATCCGCGTTGTGTTTCATGGCATATGGCCTCGTGCTCAGCCGGTTAGGCGCAGCACTGCTGTGGTTTGTCCACAGATCTCTGCCTTCGTGAATGGTGCGGGGGTCTTCGCTAGGCGGGACCGCCTGCTAGGAGGGAGCGCCGAGCAAACCGGAAACGCGCTCGGGCGATCGAGGATTTAAACAGCTTTCGGACCTCATTAAATGCCGTAACCCGTCCGTGCGATAGCGTCAAATGACGCCGCACCATCGGAGTTATGGTCCTCTGTCCTGGTTCCGTGATACACCCTTCCCTTCTGCTTGCTGATCCCGCGCGGCATCGAATGGGTGCTCTTGCCGCAAAAGGGGAATGCGGCATTTTCGACACCTCCAGAACTGGCATCACCGGTTGCGCTTCTTTATCATCGGAGGAATACTGGGAGCACTACGTAAGACTCGAACCCCGCGGTTGAAGAGGACCGCGCTTCATTCACGCTGATTCTCGCTTGCGCTCCATGCTCTGGTTTTTATCCTTAGCGGCGCTGTCGATGCCGCTCTGGGAACTCTTTCGTCAAAGAGACAGCGCCTTTTTTGGACAACCAGCTTTGATATTCCTCGAGGATCCTTCATGAAGAAGTCAGAAGTCCTGAACGCTTGGGCCAGCATCCTTGCCGGCCAGAAGCCGAGCCTTTCGATCGAGATCACGCGGGAGTGCCCCCTCCGTTGTCCTGGCTGTTATGCCTACGAGCCTGAGCATTTGGGAGAGGGCGCGGTTAACCTGCGCCAACTGGCCGATTACAAAGGGGACGACCTGGTCCGCAGGCTGCTGGCGATCGTCGATCAGGAGCGGCCCATCCACCTCTCGCTGGTTGGCGGCGACCCCTTGGTCCGTTACCGCGAGCTGGAGGTGCTTCTGCCCCAGCTCGAGCGCCGCGGCATACATGTCCAACTCGTCACCAGCGCCTTCCGCCCGTTGCCCAAGGCATGGACCAATCTCTCTCGGCTTAGCATGGTCGTTTCCATCGACGGGCTCCAGCCCGAGCATGATGAGCGCCGCAAACCGGCCACCTACGAGCGGATTCTCAATTCCATTCGCGATAGTCTGGTCACCATCCACTGCACGGTAACCGGCCAGATCGCCGGCCGCCCCGGTTACCTCGAAGAGTTTCTCCGCTTCTGGAGCGCTCGTCCGGAGGTGAAGCGTATCTGGGTCAGCCTATTCACCCCGCAGCAGGGTGCGGAGGGCCCGGAACTTATCTCGCCGGCCATGCGCCGTCTGGTGCTTGACGAGTTGGAGCGGCTCTTTCCTCTTTACCCCAAGTTCCAGATGAACCGGGCGATGATCGAGGAACTTCGTCATCCGCCGCAATCGCCGGAGGAGTGTATCTTCGCCCGCACCACCCTTTCCCTTTCCGCCGACCTGCAAACGCGGATTGGGCCCTGCCAGTTCGGAGGCAAGCCTGACTGTTCGCAGTGTGGCTGCGTCGCCTCCATGGCGCTGGCTGCTGTGGGTCACCACCGGGTTCTGCCTGGCCTCACGGCTGGCGACCTCATGTTTGCCTCCGAGCGGGTCGGCGCGGGAATCGGCAGGATCCGTTCTCTAGGCAAGCGCCTCCGCGGCAAACCGCAACAGCTTCCCCCGCCCAGCCCGCCCCTCACCGTCATCACCAACGCAAAATAAGCAGATCGATCGAACCGGACGGGTGCCCCACGTTCGCCCCAGCGTACCCGGATTTCCTGTTACGCACCATCAGACAGGACTGCATGTGCGGCTTTCTTTAAGGAAAGCCGCATGGAGTTCGACAACGCCACCAACCTCGACAGGAAATCCGGGGTACGTGGGACGAAAAAGACGGGCGAAGCCCTTCAATCGTTTTTTGCGAGATGTCGGAGACACGGCTCCTCACTTCAAGCTCTGTCCCGGCCAATCATCCGTCCTAAGGCTGCATCGGTAAATCCATCAGTGGGCTTGCGGAGTAAAAGTCAAAGGGCCGCAGGGTAAAGTCATGCCACATCGTCGGCATCTGTGGCCAATCCTCCGGCCGCGGCACGTGGTGAAACGCCATCGTGTACCAGGCCACGATATCCGTGTTCATGATGTTGCGGTTTTGTTTCACCCATACCGGCAGCCCGTCCGTGCCTTTGCTCCCCGACACATAAACGCCGGCCGCATATCTCTCCTTGGGGTCGTAAGGAGTCACCCATAGCTGGTGGTCTGAGAACCCGGCGCGCTTCTGTGGCCAATCGTCCAGCGATAGCAGCGAAGCCCCAGTCAGTCCCAGGCATGATCTCGAAGCTGGTCGGATAGCCCAGCTCGTTTTTCACCGCCGGATTGGTAAATCGCCACATCGCCGGGTGCTCGATGCTGATGTTCTGCATGGCCGTGCCTTCGGTGGTCATCATCTTCGGCGCCATCGCCCATATCGTCTTGCGCGGGCTCGTAGGCGGCAGCTTGTACTGCACCAGCTTGTCCACTTCGAAGTTGTTCTTAGTTCCGTCCACATCCAGATCCAGCCGGAACGAGAAGAAGTGGTCGTGATCCACCCCGTCGGTGTTCGGCGCCACCAGGTGACCGAACTCCACCGGATTGCCTTCTGGATCCTTGCCCATGATGCCGCTGGACATCATCTCCGACGCCATCTTGTCCTTTACCGGCTTCACTTCCAGTTCGCCCGTCGCGCCCACCGCCACCGTGATCGCGCCCTCCTGTTCAAAGCGCCAGTCGAGGATGTAGTCGTAGTTGCCCACCACCGCGATGCTGCGAAACACCAGCTCACGCCCTGGTCTGCCCGACGATCCCGTCGTCGTCCCAATGCCGCCACGCGGGATCGCCCAGCGTGCGCTCGAACAGGCACGCCAATTGCGGACGCATGAACGGAGTTCCGTTATCGTGGAAAAACGTTCCGCTGAAATAAGTGGCGTAGTCCGGGCAATCGGTCCCTTTCTGTAACGGCTTCGGAATTCCCAGACCGGTGTTCATGAAGTACTCGCCGGAGTCCAGAAACACGTGCGAATTCCACGTCTCCTCCGGATCCATATAGGGCACATACATCTCTGACAGCGAGCCCTCATACAACACCGAGCGCCGCTTTCCCTGGTAGTCGAGCGACGCCATGTTGATCACCGGACCGCTCCGCGGGTCGACGCGAAAGCGGAAGTGCCAGTTCTGCCAGCTCACTTCTCCATCCGTGATGGTGAAGCTGGGGCCTTCCGGCTGCGACACCACGATGGGCTTGGTGCCCGCAAGGGCGGGGCCGCCGTTGGAGTCGTAGAGCTCACTCACCGGCGGCATTGGCACCACACCATAGTCGGTAAAACGGTCACTTTCTTGCTTACCATGTCGACGGTGAAAAATATGCCGCCGACTTCGCGGTCCTCGGATCCATTCTCGGCATCCATGTGGTACTCGCATCCTCCCCAACCGATCCTGCGGCCGTCCTGCTCGGTAGTGCGATGTAGCCGCCGGGCGTCGCATAACAAGTCACCAGGTTCAGATCGGTGATGCCGCGCTTCTTAGCGCCTCCACAATTCGTGGATCGTGCTTGATCGTATCGTTGACTTCATGCTCTTCCGTCGTCGTGAACGGAGCCTGCATCCCTTTCAGCTCCTCGAACGATTCCACCTTGGCGGTCGAGATATTAACCAGCGCTTCGTAGGACTTCCCTTTGTCGTACAGAACCACATCCGCCTTGCGCTCCATCGGCGAGCCCGGCTTCCAGTCCAGCACGTCCTGCTTGACCGGCTCGTGCAGCAGCACGCTGCTGAAAATGGTTTTTTCGTCGGTATGGCCCGCAGCCCGCAGCGCCTTATATACCACCCAGTATTCCGAGGGTGTCAGCGCATCGAGCGGATGGTGAACGGCCGGAGCCAGGGCGGCGGCAGGAAGCGCTGCAAGGGACGCAAAAGCAAAGAAACGGAGAACGGAACGATACAGAGACACTTCGAGATAACCTCCGGGAGAGGACCACTCCCTAACAGAAATACCGCGTCCTTCTCGCCGGAAGGAACGAGGAACAGATGAGCCTAAGCTGAAACAAGTCAGACTACGCCGAAGCGTGGATCAGAAAGGGCCGAAAGCAGACTGGGAGCCTGATTGCTTGAGTTATGCCAAGCCCACGCGGCCACGTTGCGCGCGGGTAACTCCGGGCATGTCCAATTGCTGGGACAGCGAGTTAGCGACAGGGCTTCTGCCAAAGATAGCGAAGCAGCAAAGCGAAGTCAACGCCTATTCAACACGTCTATTCAACACCTCGCCCGGGCCGTCAATTTTTGTCATTGCTATTGATGCCAGTTTGTTGGTAAGTTACGCCAACGGCCAAGTCGCCGGGACCCTTCACATCTTCATCCTGCGCACCGCTTTCACGGCAGCTGTGGAAAGGCATCTGCACGATCTCGCGCGGGAGAGCAGGGAAACCGGAAAGTTTCTCCCGTCAAGTCAACTATCTCATCGCCCAACGACTTGGCCTGGGCCCCTTGAGTCTCCCGGCAATTGCCGGGGAGCTTGGCCTCTCGTCCCGCTCCTTTCAGCGCCGTCTTGCCGAGGAGCGAACCATTTTCCGCCGCCTGGTCCGCGACCATCGCCGAGGCCCTGATGAAGAACCGTTCGACCACGGTCACCTCGGTTGCCCACATCGTCGGCTACGCGGAGACGACCGTGCTTTCGCGAGCCTTCAAGAGCTGGACCGGCAGCTCTCCGCGAAGCTTCGCCTGCGCGACCCGGGCGCAAGGTTAGACCGCTCTTGACGGGTGCCCCACGTTCGCGTGGGCGTACGTGGGACGAAAAAGATGGGCGACAGCCCACCCAAGGAACTCTCTCAACTTGGATCGGTAGTCGGGTAGGATTTAACAAAACCCAGAAAGGAGCGTCCCACGGTGAGACCCATCGGACTGGGAAAGAAGAAGCCTGGCCTCGACCGCGTTCTTGGGCGTCGCGATCTGGTGTTGCTCTTTGTGGTTGCGGTAGCCAACCTGAACCTGATCCCGGCGGTGTCCGCCTCCGGCCCGATCACGCTCTGGCTGTGGTTGTTAGCCCTCTCCTGCTTCTTCTGGCCGCAGGGCGCGGCGGTAACGGAGTTGGCGCAGAAATGGCCGGGCGAAGGCGGCATTTATCTCTGGGCCAAGCGCAGCTTCGGTGAAGAGCATGGCTTCCTCGCCGGCTGGTGCTACTGGCTTTCGAACGTATTCTACCTGCCCACCGTCGTACTTTCCTGCGTGGGAGTTGGCGTCTACGTCGCCGGCCCCAGGATCCAGAAGCTGGCCGACAGCCATGCCTTCACCGGGATTGCTTCGCTGCTGATCATCCTCTTTCTGCTTGCGCTCAACGTACGTGGCCTCTCGCTCGGCAAATGGATTAGCAATCTCGGCGCCCTCGGCACCATTGGCGGCGCCGCCATCATCTGCCTGCTCGCGTTCATGACTCTGCAACAAAACGGCAGTGCGCTCCCTCTCTCCGCCCTGCGTCCCGATTTCCATGATTGGCGGCTTTTCGCGGCCTTCGGCACCATCTGCTACAGCCTCATCGGCCTTGACCTGGCCTCCATCATGGGCGATGAGATCCGCGATCCCCGCCGCAATCTGCCCATCTCCATCCTCCTCGGCGGCGTCATTGCCGGCTTGATTTATTTCTTCACCACGCTCTCGATGCTCATCGCCATGCCCCAAAAGGAGATTGGCGTGCTCTCTGGGATTCTCCAGGCCATCAATGTCATGAGCGCGCGCACTGGCCTGATCGGTGTCGTGGCCCCGCTGGCTTTGCTGGAGTGTATCGCCATCCTGGGCACTGCCTCCGCCTGGTTCAGCGGTGCGGCCCGCCTGCCTTTCGTTGCTGGAGTCGATCGTTACCTGCCTCCGATCATTGGTCGCGTGCATCCCCGCTACCACACGCCCTACGTCAGTCTCATTCTCTTTGCCGCTCTCTCGTCGTTGCTCATCGCCGCCAGCTTTCTCGGCGTCTCGGTGGGCGAAGCCTACCTCACCATGCTCGACCTGGCCGTCATCCTGCAGCTCCTGCCTTCCGCTTACATGTTCCTGGCGCTCCTCAAGCACACCTGGAGCAAGGACACTGAACTCAAGGCGAACAAGGCCTATCTCACCGCCAACGCGGTCGCTGGCCTGGGCGCCACCTTCATCGGCTTGGTCGTTGCCTTCATCCCGTCGCGCCAGGTCAACTCGGTTTGGATCTTCGAAGGCAAACTGATCGCCGGATGCGCGATCGTATTTGGCTCGGCCTTGTTCTTCTATCAGCGAGCGTTGAGCAAGGCGCGTAACACCCCTGCCGAAGCCGATTTGGCCCCCGAGGTGGAGTATGGAGCCTGACCCTCGCTCAAGGCCACGGCCAGCAAGCACAGTCAGGTCTTCTGTTCCAAAGGGGTGTCTGTATGTTTGTTGGGCCCTGGCACAATTGGTTCTGAATAAATAGCGAGGGTACGCCGGTGACACAGTCCTACGAAGCAACGGACGTCAATCATGTCTTGACCCTGGAGGAAATCACAAACCTCACTGAGGAGGGCGGCAAGCCCGCCGACACCCTCATGAACGTGGTCGCCCTGATAGCCACGCGATTCAGGACCGATGTCTGCTCTGCCTATTTGCTTGAGCCGGATCGATCGAACCTGGTGTTGGCAGCGACCCTTGGTCTCCACCCGCGATGCATTGGCACCTTGCGCATGCCGCTCAACGAGGGCCTCGTCGGTCTGGTCGCGGAACAGGTAATGCCGGTAGCCGTGGAGGACGCCGGAAATCACCCTCGTTTTAAGTACTTCAGAGAATCCGGGGAGGAGGTCTATCACTCGTTTCTGGGCGTGCCTCTCATCGACCGTGGCATTCTGCAGGGTGTTCTCGTTGTGCAAACTAAGGAGCCGCGGGTATTTCGAGACACCGAAATTCGCATGTTGGTCGAAGCGGCAAACGAGGTCGCGCCCGTGGTCAGCGAGGCGCGCACCCTGGATCGTTTCATTGCCCCGGCTCAGGAACGCCTGTGGTCTCTCGCCCGGAATCTCTGGTGGTGTTGGGACCACGACTGTATGAGCTTATTTCGCGATCTGAATCCCACGCGCTGGCGGGAGCTGAACCAGAATCCAATCTCGATGCTCAGCGAGATGCCGCTGGGGGAAATCGAGTCCCGCGCGGCTGAATTGGGTTTGCATAGCCGCATCAACTATGTCTTTCGTCGCCAGCAGGAATATTTGCGCGCAGACCGCACCTGGGGAGCAGCCAACGCAGGCGTGCTCCGGCCTCGCCCCGTAGCTTATTTTTCTGCTGAGTTCGGATTGCACGAATCCCTGCCAATTTATTCCGGAGGTCTGGGTGTTCTCGCTGGAGACCACATCAAAAGCGCATCCGACCTAGGTATCCCACTCATCGGGGTCGGCTTGTTCTATGGACAAGGCTACTTCCTGCAGCGCCTTGATCTAAGCGGATGGCAGCGCGAGGAATACCTCCACACCGACGTCAATCAGCTGCCAATGCAACTGGCCATTGGCCAAAACGGCGAACCGATCGTGGTGAAGATTGAAACCCGCGGCGGTTCCCTCCGCGCCAAGGTCTGGCGGGTGAAAGTGGGACGTTGTGACCTTCTGCTGCTCGACTCCAAAGTAGCGGGCAATGCGCCGGAGGATCTGGAACTGACCTCTCGCCTCTATGGCGGGGACGGACGCACGCGCATTCGTCAGGAGTTGCTCCTCGGTGTCGGCGGCCGTCGCGCTCTTAGGGCTATGGGTATTTCTCCTGGGGTTCTCCACCTCAACGAAGGACACAGCGGTTTCGCGGTCTTCGAGGCCATTCGCGATCGCATGCAGGAAGAAGGCATGGACTTTGACACGGCCGCGAATCTGATTCCCAGGGAAGTGGTCTTTACCACCCACACTCCCGTGGCAGCTGGCCACGACCGGTTCAACGCCGATCTTATTGAGGAGCACCTGGGCCCTTTGCGCGAAGAGCTGGGTATTTCCCATCAGAAACTGATGGGCTTCGGTCGCGAGCGTCCAACGGACCCCCACGAACAATTCTGCATGACTGTTCTCGGACTCAAGCTTTCGCGCCGTGCCAATGCGGTTTCTTCTCTGCATGGCGAGGTCTCCCGAGCGATGTGGAAGAGCCTATTTCCGGGCAAGTTGGAAGACGCTGTGCCCATCGGTCACATCACGAATGGCGTTCACGTCCCGTCTTGGCTAGCGCCGCAAATGTGTCGTCTTTACGACCGCCATCTCGGGGTCGGGTGGCAGAACCAAAGCGGAGCTGCGCGAACCTGGGAGGAAATCGAGCATGTCGACGACGGCGAACTTTGGGAAACGCACCTCAGCCTGAAATCGCAGCTCATCGATTTCGTGCGCCGCCGTGCGCGCGAACAGGCCGAGCGTCTCGGCGAGCCGCAGGAGACTCTCCACCAGCTCAGCAAATTGCTCTCCCCGGACGCACTGACCATCGGCTTCGCGCGGCGGTTTGCCACTTACAAGCGAGCCAACTTGATTCTCGCCGATATCCAGAGACTGGCGTCCATGGTCAACGATCCCAAGCGTCCCGTGCAATTCCTATTTGCCGGCAAGGCCCATCCGCATGACGAACCGGGAAAGAGAGTGCTCCGGCAGATTGCGGAAATGATGCGCGACCCCAAATTCGCCGGCAAATTTGTCTTCATCGAAGACTATGACATTAATGTCGGTCGGCGCCTCGTCCAGGGGGTTGATGTCTGGCTCAACAATCCCCGGCGGCCTCTTGAGGCCTCCGGCACCAGCGGGCAAAAAGTGGTCCTCAACGGAGGCTTGAATTTTTCTGTGTTGGATGGCTGGTGGGCCGAAGCATACGATGGTCTCAACGGTTTTGCTATTGGTAACGGTAGAACGCACTCAAATATGGATGTGCATGATACCCGCGACGGCGAAGAACTCTACCGTGTTCTCCGCGACGAGTTGATTCCGCTCTTCTATCAGCGTGACAAGGACGGCCTGCCGCGGGGGTGGATCACGCGCATGAAGCGGACCATCCGCACCCTGGGCTGGCGCTTCAGCGCGGACCGCATGGTTATGGATTACACCGGGAAGTGTTACGTCCCCGCAGCAGGGGGCACGTCGAGCGAAATAAAACCGCCGTGCTAGTCTCCCGAACCCTTGATTTCCTGCAAAAAAGTTGTCATCCCGACCGGAGCGTAGCGGAGTGGAGCGATCTGCGGTTTCAGCGATTTGTGCCGCTGCGAGGAATCTGGCGCCCGGTGAACTATTTTGGGATTGAAACAGGTCCGGCGCGCAATTGTGAGGGACACGATGAAGATGCTTCTGTTGGTCATGGTCTTGAGCGCTGCAACCTTGCACGCTCAGGACGAAGGCCTTTGGGAAGGTTATGACGGAGAATGGAGTCACGTTTCACGACAGCTAATCGCGCTCGCCGAAGCGACGCCGCCCGAGAAGTTTTCGTGGCGTCCAGCCGCCGGTGTGCGTTCAATAGGCGAAGTGTATATGCACATCGCCATCGCCAATTTTTATTTATTGAGCGTCACAGGCGTCAAGGAGCCGGCGGTGACGACCGACCTGGAAAAGACCGTGACCGCGAAGGCGGATGTAATCGATTGGCTAAGGCGCTCACTGGATGCGGTGAAGATCGCTCGCGCCCAGTTAAAGCCGGGTGATCTTCAACGCAAGGTCAAGATCAGCGGCAAAACTGTCACTGTCGATGGTATGTACCTGCGCATAATCGTCCACGCCAATGAGCACATGGGGCAATCAGTTGCCTATGCCCGCATGAACGGCATCGTGCCGCCCTGGTCGAAGCCCGGGCCGCCGTCATAAGGGAGCAGGGTCAGCTATACGCTAGGTCCGTTGCAGTCGGTATGACAAGGGTTAGCGACAAATGCCAATGGGTCATCTTGTAGGCAAGACAAACCATAAGGTTCTGAACCAACACTAGATTGTCATCCCGACCAGAGCGTACTCGATTTGCTACTGCGCGGCCCCGATAACGGCCACGTGTGCGGCTTTCTGAGAAGAAATAAACCCGTTTCATCCCCTGCGGTTCTCTCAACCGGCATCTGCCTCGGACCGAAACGCCGCCCTCCCCTTTGTCATCCCGACCGAAGTCGAGGGATCTGCAGTTCTACCTTTCGTTCTCGCATGATGGTTCGCATCTCGGACGTGGAACCTTAGACTCGGGTGTCTAGAGCTTGCTGGGCAGCGGCCTCTGCTCAATTGTGGCCGAGCTCTGAATATGGGTGTAACGGAATACCGCGGGAAACTTCAGTCCATACCCGATACATCGGTCGAAACTGATGTGCGACAGCCATATGAGCACGAGCTGACCGGTCAGCAAAGAACGCAGGCGCCAGGCAAGCAGGCCCAGCGCCAACGGAAGCACGTAGCTGTGAACGGCATTGTAAAAGCCGGCCGAGCCCTTACTAGCAGAACGCAGATATCCGAGAAGAGAGATATCAGGCACCAGAAACAGGAGAGCGAATGCCCCCTAGTGGCCCGGGTAGATCCGTTGATAGGCAACGCACCCGATAACGAGCGAAAGAAGTCCCTCCAGCCTGAGTAGCACATCGGGGCGCGTAAGGTAGAAGGAGCCACGGGAGGCATTCATGATCTACACCATAAGCCCACAGTTCTCCCGTTGCTAGACAAACCAAACCTTTCCCGCGGTGGGGCAAAGAATCGAGTAGATTTTGTGGTCTCGATGAAGGCAAGAAGCAATGCGCGAGTAGGCGTCGTCGTTTTGGCTGCTGGCGGGTCGATCCGCATGGGAGAAGCAAAGCAACTGCTTCGCCTGGGCGAGACCACCGTATTAGGGCAGACGCTGGAAAACGTTCGCCGTGCCGAAGTGGATGAAATCGTTCTCGTTCTCGGCTCTTCTGCAGAAGCCATCCGTCAGCAACTTCCGATCTCAACAATCGATGGTCTCAAGGTTGTGGTCAACCAGGCTTACGAGCGGGGAATGGCGAGTTCGCTACGAGAGGGGCTTTCCGCCTTGGATCCGCACATAGGCGCCGCACTCATTGTCCTGGCGGACCAGCCATTCATTCGACCCGAGACTCTCGATCGGATCGTTGATGGGCACCGCCGTTCCCATGCGCAGATTGTGATCCCCTCATACAAAGGCTTCCGCGGTAACCCAGTGCTCTTGGACCGCTCTGTCTTCCCCGAGGTCATGGCGCTCGACGGAGACATGGGCTGCCGGGCGATCTTCGGGAGTCACTTAGAAGGAATCGTCAAGGTGGAAGTAGAGGATGTGGGAATTCTGCTCGACATCGATAACAAAGACGACTATGAGCGACTGCAACGCTTTGGCCATTCCAAGGAGGAGCGGGCGGTGATCGAGGCGGCCACTCGCGAAGCAAGAGTGATTCCAGGCCTGGAAGAGCCAAGGCCGCGCAGTGATCATCTCATCGTCGTGGGCGGGCAAGCGGTTGCAGTCGCGCTTGTGAAGTTGGGAAAGTTGTTGAACTTCACGGTGACCGTCGTCGATCCTCTGCTCGAAATCTCCGACTTGCCTCCGGGAGTGAAATTGCTGAATGCTCTCGACTTCTCTCTCTTGCCGGAAGCGGCGGAGAGGTATGTGGTCGTGGCCAGCCGCGGCAAATTCGACGAGGAGGCGGTCGAACAGGCTTTGCACGTTCAGAGCGCCTATGTGGGGCTGGTGGCAAGCAATAAGCGAGGTCAGGAGATACGCCGCAGTCTGGAACGCAAAGGGGAACCCGCGGAGAAGTTAGCCACTGTGCATGTGCCCGCTGGACTCAACATAGGGGCAGAGACGTCGGAGGAAATTGCCTTGAGCATCATGGCAGAGATTGTTTCCCGGAGAAAAAGAAGCGGAACGAATAAATAAACGCCAAGGGCGCTAACCCCGTATTGCTACCCACAGAGGAGATAGCGCACTTCGATCAGGGAATGCCGTCCGCCTTGCACTGGCGAATAATGGCGTCGACGGCAGAGCCTTGCTTGGCCAGCCTGGCCTCTTGCAGGGGAAGCGAACTGACGTTGCCGCCCCGGCGTAGCGCCACCATCTGACTCATGACGCTCAGAGCAATCTCCTCAGGAGTAGACGCGCCCAGGTCGAGGCCGGCGGGTGCCCACACCGTCGCGATCTTTTCTTCGGAAAGACCGCCGGCGCGAAGATAATCGAGCACTAACTTGGCCCGGTGGTGGCTGGCAATCAGGGCAACGTAGGCTGCGTTGCCTTCCAGCGCTTTTTGCAGCCACAGATGATCCCTCTTATGTTGTGTGGCAATCACTACAAACGATTTTGATCCGATAGGAGTCTCGGTCAGATCGAAGTCTTCGGTGACGAGCTTCTCCGCTTGCGGGAACGAGCTGTGGTCTGCAGCAGGATCGTTGACCGTGATGGTAAAGCCCACCAAGTGCCCCAGCACGGCAAGGGTTTCGGCAATGCGGCCGTGGCCCACGATGAGAAGTTCGGGCTGGGGCAGAACGGGTTCGATAAAGATCTCCATGGTCCCTCCGCAGGGCATACCCACGCCCTGTTCCTCGTCGCTCATGTCCACGGTAATCAGCCGCGGCTTCTCCGTTTCGATGCACTTCAGTGCCTCGCTTTTTATGGCGCTCTCCGCACAGCCGCCGCCCACCCATCCAAGCAGCAGTTTGCCCAGCGGATCGATAATGGCCTTGGAGCCGCGCCGGGCCGAGGAAGAGCCTTCAACCCGAACCACGGTAGCGATGGCGAAGGATATGCCTTGGGAGGCGAGTTCGGCCGCTTTCGTGTATAGGTCGGAGGACATAGCAAGGGCGTATCATATGCTCTCGTTGGTACACGCTTCAAGCATGGGGATAAGCCTTGTATAGTGAGCAAGTCCGCGCCCACTACGCCAATCCGCGGAATGTGGGCAGCGTAACCGAGCCTTCCGGCAAGGCGATGGTAAAGAGCCCGCTCGATAGCGACACGGTGCTGGTCTCTCTGCGCATCGAGAACGACGTGATTCAAGACGTGAAATTCAAGTGCATGGGATGCGCTGTGGCCATCGCTTGTTCGTCGATGGCCACGGAGATGGTGCTGGGCAAACCAGTCGAGCAGGCATACCACATCACCGAGCAGGCCGTAGCCGAAGCATTGGGCGGTATTCCCGAATACAAGATGCGGTGCAGCAACCTCGCCCCGGCAGCCATTAGAAATGCGATTGATGAGTGGAGAAACCGCACTGCCGGGAAACGCTAGAGCGTTAGGTGACTCGCCAGTGCGGAATGCAACTCCCCGTGTTGACCCTCTTGCCGTTCATGGACTATAAAGTCTCGGGGCCTGCAAACCCTCCGGTTGCGCAAGTTCCACGTTCGTGGTTTTTCGTCAGCATCCAGAACCCTGGATGGGAGGGTACAAGACGATGATCCCGCCGGCCTTTGAATATCTCAGACCGAAAACCCTTCCTGAAGCCATCGCCTTTTTGCAGCAGTATGGAGACGACGCCAAAATTTTGAGCGGCGGAATGAGCCTCATTCCCATGATGAAGTTCAGGCTGGCTCAGGCCCGGCTACCTGATCGACATCAACCGGATCTCCGGTTTGTCCTACATCAAGGAAGAGGGCGGCTATCTGAAAATCGGCGGACTGACACGAGAAGCCGAATTGGAAAGCTCTGCCCTCATTCACTCGAAATATCCCATCATTCTCGACACCGCCCGCGTAATCGCCGACCCTCAAGTGCGAAATATGGCCACACTGGCGGGTAACCTGGCGCATGGCGACCCGGCCAACGATCATCCGGCTACAATGCTGGCGCTGGGGGCGCAGGTCGTAGCAGTCGGGCCGCAGGGCGAGAGAGTGCTGCCCATTGAGAGCTTTTTTGTAACGCTATTCACGACCGCGCTTCAGCATGACGAGATCGTGAGCGAGATTCGCATTCCCGTGCCGCCGCCGCGGAGTGGAGGCGCGTACCTGAAGCTGGAGAGAAAGGTTGGCGACTTTGCCACCGCTGGGGTAGCCGCGCAAGTGACCGTGGATAGCGCAGGAATCTGCCAAAAGGCGGGTATCGGCCTGACCAATGTGGGCGCGACACCGGTGAAGGCGAGCAAGGCAGAGGAATCCCTGCGCGGAAAAAAACTGGATGAGGCCAACATCGCGCAGGCGGCACAACTGGCGGCTGGCGAAGCAGAACCCAGCTCTGATCTGCGTGGCCCCGCGGAATACAAGAGAGGCTTGGTGAAGGAACTGACCCGGCGCGCCCTCACTCGCGCATACGAGCGCGCTGGCAAGTAGAGATTCGGAGAATCGGCAGAGGATCGTGACATGGCGAAGAAACAATTGATTCAAGTCAAAGTGAACGGTCGTGATCGCGAGGCACACGGTCGAACCCAGGCTGTTGTTGGTCCACTTCATCCGCAGCTTTCCTGGACTGACGGGCACTCACGTCGGGTGTGACACCACCCATTGCGGCGCCTGCACTGTGCTGCTCGATGGAAAGACGGTCAAATCATGCACCATGTTCGCCGTGCAGGCCGACGGCTGCGAACTGCTCACCGTAGAAGGCCTGATGCAAAAACGGCAAGCTCCATCCACTGCAAGAGGGATTTAAGGAAGAGCATGGTCTGCAGTGTGGCTTCTGCACGCCGGGCATGCTGATCTCTTCGTATGCCCTGCTCAACAAGAACGCGAATCCCAGCGAAGAAGAGATTCGCTGGGGCATCTCCGGGAATCTGTGCCGTTGTACCGGCTACCAGAACATCGTCAAAGCCGTGCAGTATGCCGCCGGCAAGATGGAGCAGGGAGGAAAAGATGGTCTTCCAAACATCGCCTGAGATCGGTGGCATGGGCCACCCCATCAAGCGCAAGGAAGATCTGCGCTTTATCCAGGGCAAGGGCAACTATGTGGACGATGTTCAGCTGCCAGAAATGGTGTACGGACATATGGTGCGCAGTCCCTATGCGCATGCCCGCCTCAAGAGCGTGAACACGGAGAAGGCTAAGCAGCTCCCGGGTGTGTTGGCGGTCATTACAGGGGAGGATCTGGCCAAAGTCAAACCTTGCCTGGATGCCGACCCTCTTCTTCGACAAGCAAATGGTGCTGGCTACAGGAAAGGTGCTCTTTCAGTCGCAGGAAGTGGCCTTCGTGGTTGCGGAGGATCAATACACCGCCGCGGACGCTGCCGAGTTGGTGGAAGTCGACTATGAAGAGCTGCCGGTGTTGGTCGATCCGCACAAGGCGCTCGATCCCGCCTCGCCCATCCTGCGCGAGGACCGCGAAGAAAAGACCAACCACATCTTTCACTGGGAGGTGGGCGACAGAGCCGGCCACGGACAAGGCTTTCGCGGACGCGGAGGTCAAAGCCAAGGTGCATGCGGTCTTCCAGCGCTGCCACCCGGCGCCGCTCGAAACCTGCGGCTGCGTCGCTGACCTCAATGCCGCGACCGGACGGCTCACCATTTACCTCACCTCGCAAGCCCCCCACGCGCATCGCACGCTCTTCGCGCTGGTTGGCGGCATTCCGGAAAACAATATCCGCGTCATTTCGCCGGACATCGGCGGCGGCTTTGGCAACAAGGTTCCCATTTATCCAGGCTATGTCTGCGCTGTGGTCGCGTCGCTGACCCTCGGGCGCCCGGTGAAATGGATCGAGACACGTTCTGAGAATCTTCAGTCCACCGGCTTCGCGCGCGACTACCACATGACGGCGGAGCTCGCCGCCACCAAGGACGGCAAAATCCAGGCCATGCGGGTCAAAACTCTGGCCGACCATGGCGCTTTCAACGCCGCCGCTCAGCCCACCAAGTTTCCCGCCGGCCTGTTCAGCATCTGCACCGGCGCTTATGACTATCCCACAGCCTTTTGTGAAGTCGATGGGGTTTACACCAATAAGGCGCCGGGCGGCATCGCCTATCGCTGTTCCTTCCGGGTGACGGAGGCTGCTTATCTCATCGAGAGAGCGGTCGATGTTCTGGCCCAGGAGTTGAAGATCGATCCGGTCGAGTTGCGGCGGAAGAACTTTATCCCCCCGCAAAAGTTTCCCTATAAGTCGCCGCTCGGCTGGTCCTACGACAGCGGAGACTACGATGCCGCGATGAAAGTTGCCCTGGATACGGTCGGCTACGATGCGCTGAGGAAGGAGCAGCAAGAGAAGCGCAAAAAAGGCGAGTTGATGGGCATCGGGATTTCCAGCTTCGTCGAAGCTGGTGGGCGCCGGGCCTAGCCATACGTTCGACATTGCCGGCATCAAGATGTTCGACAGCTGCGAGATTCGCGTTCATCCCACCGGCAAGGCCATCTGCCGCATGGGAACCAAGAGCCAGGGGCAGGGACATGAGACGACGTACGCGCAGATTGTCGCTCAGGAGTTGGGCATCCCTGCAGCCGACGTGACCGTGGAGGAAGGCGACACCGACACCGCTCCCTATGGTTTGGGAACGTACGCCAGCCGCAGCACACCCGTCTCCGGCGCGGCCACCGCCATGGCGGCGCGTAAGATCCGCGATAAGGCCAAAAAATTGCCGCTCATCTGCTGGAATGCAGTGAGGAGGATCTGGACTGGGAGCCGGGCAAGTTCTTCGTCAAAGGCGCGCCCAGCAAATCCAAGACCATCCAGGACATTGCCTTCGCCGCATACACCAATATGCCGGCGGGCATGGAAGCCGGCCTCGAAGCAGTGGATTATTACGATCCGCCCAACCTGACCTTTCCCTTCGGCACCTACATCTGCGTGGTGGACATCGACAAAGGGACAGGCGAGGTCAAAGTTCGCCGCTTTGTGGCCGTGGACGACTGCGGCAACATCATCAATCCCATGATTGTCGAAGGCCAGATCCATGGCGGGTTGACCGAGGGCCTGGCCATCGCCTTCATGCAGCAGATTGACTACGACGAGAACGGCAACGTGCAGGGAGGAAGTTTTATGGACTACCTGTTGCCGACAGCGGTCGAGACTCCCGATGTGGGAGACAGGCAAGACCTGCACCCCTTCGCCGCACCATCCGTTCGGCGCCAAGGGCGTTGGCGAGTCGCCCAACGTGGGCTCTCCGGCAGCCTTCGTGAATGCCGTGGTAGACGCGCTCTCCCACCTGGGCGTGAAGCACATTGACATGCCCATCGCGCCCTGGAAAGTGTGGAACATTCTCCAGGAGAAAGGCGTGGTCAACTAGAGCTATGGCGATGACAAATCGAAAAGACCTTTCAGGTCAAAGAGCCGGTGGAGCAAGTCTGGAGCCTGCTGAGTGATCCCAGAAGAGTCGCCACCTGTGTGCCCGGCGCCAAGATTACCGAGCAGGTGGATGAGAAGACCTACAAAGGCACGATCAGCGTGAAGGTGGGCCCGAGCGCAACCGACTATAAGGGGGAGCTGGAGATCGTTCGTCTCGACCCCGAGAACCACGAGATCGAAATTCTCGGCAAAGGGCAGGACGTGAGAGGCCGCGGCAGCGCATCGATGAAGATGACGGGCAAGCTGCGTTCCCTCGAGGATGGCGGCACCGAGGTCACCAGCGTTTCTGAGGTCAACGTAGTGGGCATCCTGGCGCAGATGGGATCGCGCGTGATCAGCGAGGTCTCGAACATCATGTTTGCGCAATTCATCAAGAACTTCCAGGCACAGCTGCAAGCAACCGGCGGATGCAGCCGCGGCGAGGCCAAGCCCGTCAATGCCGCTTCCCTGGCGTGGGCCGCGGCAAAAGGAGCGTTTCACCGCGATTCCTGAAGTCTGTGTTGCTCGATTCAGACTGGAAGTGGACCGAACCATCATGCCAGCCTTACCAGCCCAGCCTGGAGACGAGCCAGTCAGAGACCCGGATGCTCTTATGCGGAGCTTCGAGCGGCTGGGTTACATTGCGGACCGCTCCCTGGCCACCGCGGTCTATCTCATCACCAAATTACGCAAGCCTCTTTTGATTGAGGGTCACGCGGGTCTGGGGAAGACCGAGGTGGCCAAGGTTCTGGCCTCGATGTTGGGGACCCAGCTCATCCGGCTGCAGTGTTATGAAGGGCTGGACGTCAGCTCCGCCGTCTACGAGTGGAATTATCAGAAGCAGTTACTGGCCATCAAGATCCAGGAAGGAACAGAGCAGACGGTCGAAGAGAAGGAGCGACACATCTTCAGCCGCGAGTTTCTGCTCGAGCGGCCGCTGCTCAAATCCATCCTTGCTCAAGACGCTTCGCCCGTGCTGCTGATCGACGAGATCGACCGCGCAGATGAAGCGTTCGAGGCATTTCTTCTCGAGCTGCTCTCCGATTTCCAGATCAGCGTCCCCGAGATGGGCACCATCCAGGCCAGGCACATCCCTTATGTCGTTCTCACCTCGAACCGCACGCGGGAACTGAGCGACGCCCTGAAGCGGCGGTGCCTCTATCACTGGATTGACTACCCGAGCTTCGAGAAGGAGATGAGAATTGTGCGCGCCAGGCTGCCCGGCATCGAAGAGGAATTGGGCATGCAAGTGGTGCGGTTTGTTCAGGCGGTGCGCCAGCTGGATCTGGCCAAGCCGCCCGGAGTGGCGGAGACTCTGGACTGCGCTCAGGCCGTGGTCTCTCTGGGAAGCCGCCGTCTGGATGCGGAAGTGATCGAGGAAACGATGGGCTGCGTGGCGAAATCCATGGAAGATGGTGCCAAGCTCAAGGCCGCGGGGATCGACAAGCTGCTCGCGCAGACATTCATGAAGGTGGCGGGGAGGGCACAATGCGTCAGGAACATTCCGAGCGTCTTGGCTGCCTCCATCGTAGAATTCTGCCGCTTCGTCAGAATGCACGGTTTATCCGGCGACCTGCGCCAGACGCTGACGGCGCTCGAAGCCGTCAAAACGATCGATGCCGGAAACCGGCAAACCTTTGCCTCTGCCTTGCAGGCGGCGCTGTGCTCAACCAGGGAGGAATGGGAACTGTTCCCCCAGCTCTTCGCGGCGTTCTGGGGCGAATCGCAATCCAGGCCGCGATCTGCTTCAGGTGAGCGCAAGGGACCTCCGAAGGCAACACGCAGCAGAGGGAAGCTGGCTCTACGGTGCTTCCTCGATCAACCCGGCAACGAAACTGCGGCGCAAGACGGGGAAGGCAAAGCGGTTTATGGCGCGAGTGCGCAGCAGCGGCTGAAGAAGGTGGATTTCTCCGAGGTGCCCTGCGACGACCTGGCCTCGCTGGAAGAGCTCTCCTTGCGCCTTTTGCGGCGGATGAGCCAGCGGCTCTCGCGAAGGCTCACCATCAGCAATCTCGCCGGCCGCGTAGATCTCCGCAGAAGTATCCGGCGAAGTATCGCCCACGGCGGCGAGCCAATCGTCCTGGCTTACAAAGGGAGGAAGCCAAGGAAGAACAAGCTGGTAATTTTTCTCGACATCAGCGGCTCGATGAATTTCTACAGTCTGTTCCTGCTGCGCTTTGCCTACGCGCTGCAGGCGCACTTCAAGCGCGTGGACACCTTTCTCTTCAGCACCAATGTCGTAGAGATCAGCGACCTGCTCCGCACCCGCCACTTGCCGGAAGCCCTGCGGAGGCTCTCGCAGCGGGCAGCGGGCTGGTCGGGCGGTACAAAGATCGGCGAGTCGCTGCGGCAGTTTAACCAACGCTACGGAAGGAAGCTGCTCTCGCGCGATACCGTCTTCATCATCCTGAGTGACGGTTGGGATACCGGAGAGCCGGAAGTGCTGGCGGCGCAGCTGCGCGCTGCCAAGCGCCGTGCGCAAAGAATCCTGTGGCTGAATCCGCTGCTGGGACTGAAGGACTATCAACCCATTACGCGAGGCATGGCGGCCGCGCTCCCTTATGTGGATGTCTTTGCTCCGGCGCATAACCTGGAGAGCCTGCTGGCGTTGGAAAGATACCTGTAGGGAGCAAAGGAGGGAGGCAGATGTTCGATCAATTCCTGAGTAAGGCCGAGTGAACTGCTGGCGAAAGGCGAATCCTTCGCTGTCGCCGTGGTAGTGCGCTATCTTGCGCCTATTTCGGGCAAACCCGGAGACAAAGCGATTATCTTTGCCGACGGCACGAGTTTGGGGCTGGATTGGCGGCGGTTGCGCGCAGCCGGTAGTTATCAGGGAGGCGCTGAAGGCGCTCAAAGATGGTCAATCCCGGCTGATTCGCATCAGCCCATCATCCTCTCCCGAGGAAGGCATCGTGGACTACAACATGACCTGCCACAGCGGCGGCACGCTGGACATCTTTATTGAGCCTGTCCTGCCGAAGCCGCATATTTTGATTCTGGGTCGCTCTCCTGTTGGACAAACTTTGGCCAGGCTCGGCAAGGCGATCAGCTATACGGTTTCCGTCGCCGCTCCGCAGGCGGACCGGCAGAGTTATCCGGATGCGGATTGGGTGCAGGCGGATCTGAACCTGGGCGGGCTAAAGATTGGGTCGCAGACTTTCGTTGTTGTCTCCACTCAGGGAGAGTGCGATGAGGAGGCGCTCGAACGAGCGCTGCAAACGCGCCGCTTCTTATGTGGCATTCGTGGCCAGCAAAGTAAAGGCGGCCAAGGTCCTGCAATACCTGGGCGAACGAGAGATTGGCGCGGAAAGGCTGAATCATGTGCGGGCGCCGGCCGGGCTGAACATTGGGGCTGATTCGCCCGAGGAAATCGCAGTGAGCATCCTCGCTGAGATCATCCAGCTGAACAAGAGCAGAGGCACGGGGCGGAAGGATACCGAACAGAAGCAGGAGGCGAAAGACCCCATTTGTGGAATGACCGTGGCCATAGCCACGGCGAAGTACAAGTCGGAATTTGACGGCAAATCGTTCTACTTCTGTTGCGCTGGCTGCAAACAGACATTCGACAAACAGCAAATCTTCTCTTAAGCGAAGCGCCGGGTGCCCGCCGGGTGCCCCAGGTTGGCCCTGGCGTACCTGCGCCTATTTTGATCGCCGAAGGCCACATCCGCTCTAGGCGTTGTTGCAGCTCTCACTTTTCCAGCGTTATGGAATGCAGGTTGTCATCTGGAATCCGGTCAATCAGCAGCAGCATCGGGTCGATGCCGGCCTTCTCCGGAAGCTGGTCCGTGGTGAAGGTATAGCTGGATATGCCTGTCGTCATATGCTGCCGCTCGCGGGCCAGAATCTGGCCGTATTTATTGCCCTTCTTGGGTGCGGCGAGCGCACCCACTTCAATCCAGTCGTCAACCGGCACCTCCTTCTCGTTCCCCTGGTCGTCTGCCTTGAACTTGTGCGCTTCCACCCGGACCGTGACGTCGTACTTGCCGTCCGGACGCTTGCGCGCAGTTGCATCGAGCGCACGGTTCGAGAAAAGGGTGATGTCGTAGAAGAGATCCTTGATCATGTATTGCAATTGCGCCGGCGTCCGCTTGCTTAAGGCGTCGACTAACTCGTAGGAGGTGGGGTATGGCGGAACCTTATAAGCGTGTTCCTCGATGACCTCGCGTAAGGCCTGATTGACGGCTTCCTCCCCGATCATCTCCCGCAGGTAGTACATCACCACCGACCCCTTGTTGTAGTGAATGTATCCTTGGTTGGCTTCTACCTTGAGCAACGGCCGCTCCTTGATAAGTTCGCGGCCCCGGGCGCGCAGGTAACCGTCCATCTCGTAGGACATGAACTTGCGCATCTGGTCCTGCCCATAGCGCGCCTCCATGACCACCAGGGCCGAATACTGCGCCAGCGTCTCCGAGAGTGAGGTTGCTCCCTCCATATTTGCCCCGAGCACCTGGTAAGCCCACCACTGATGCCCCATTTCGTGGCTCACGACATAGGAGACCTTGTCGATGTCATCCGGATGCTCGAGATTCGCGATAAAGCCGATGGACTCCGAGTAGGGCATAGTGCCGGGAAAGGCTTGCGCAAAGCTGGCGACCCGTGGGAACTCAATGATGCGAGCTTCCTTTTGCGTATAGGGCGAGAAATTGGTTGAGTAATATTGCAGCGACCGCTGCATGGAATCCAGCATCTTGGGCACGTTCCACGGATGCTGCTTCAGGTAATAGACCTCGAGCGGGATGCCATTCCATGTCCGGCGAGCGACCTGGTACCGGGCGGAGAGAAACGCGTAGTAGTTGTACTCGAGATGGTCGAGCTGGTAATGAAAGTATCTCCTGCCATTTTCCGTCCACTCGCGTTCCAGCGTTCCCGGAGCAATAGCAATCTGGTCAGGGGATGTGCTGATGACCGTATCGACATCGATGAGATCGGAATATTTGGAAATATAGTTGTCGCCGCAATTCACCGTGCAGTCGCGTTCCAGCAGCGGCATCAGCTGCTTCTCTTTGAGGCCGTATTTGCGCCGCTTGTTCTTGTCGGTGAGCTCATGGTCCGCCCGATACCCGATCTGGGGAACAATACTGTTGTCGAAGAAGGTGCCATTCTCAACCACGCGAACGTTGCTGACAGAGTTTTGGAAACCGCGGCGGATGGTCTCCACCGCGAACTTCAATGGACGCTCTTCTCCCGGCTGCATGGGCTGGTTCATCTGGTAGATCCGGTACCCCAGGCGTTCATCGTCCGATTGCAGCCGGGCGCCCGCAAAATCGATGCTTGTCTTGAAGTCGCGCGGGTTGGCCAGCGTGAAATGGATCTCTCGCAAAGGCAGCGTGCTCTCGTTCTTGATTGTTTCTGTGCAACGCATGACCATGTTGCTGCTCTCCGGGTAGAGGTCCACCGCGAACTTCACATCCTTCACCCGCGGGAACTGCTGATTTTCGTAGCGCTTGTAGGCCTTCTCGTAGTCGGTCTGCAGCACTTCAGTATCGTGCTGGCTCAACGTACTGTTGAGCACTTTCGTGTTCCAGAAAATCCAGCCACCGAGCACGGCAAACAGCACGACGGAGCCCGCCAGCAGCAGCGATGTCGTCCCTCGCATCCGTTGCCCGGCCAGTCGCAGCCGTGCCGGCCAGGCAGTATCGCGGCCGCGCTGCCACAGCACAATACTCAGCAACGACAGAATCAGGCAAAACGCGGCCCAGTACAGCGTGTACCAAAGCCATGACTTGAGATAGGGCGAATATCCGAAGAAGTCTGAGTACGTCATCGACGGACGGCTGCCGAACTGCACTAAATTCGTTGCCACGTGCAGAGGGTTCCATACGAAAAGGTTCAGCGCCGCAAAGGCAACATAGCCGAAATAGCCGACGTACTTGTTGGGCGAAAGGATGTGAATAAAAAAAGCCAGAACCGCGAAGAACAGGAAGGTCGTAAAGTCCGTACCAAAAAGCGTCCCCACGTAAAGTCCGAGCTGGAGCCGGTGAAAGCCGTGGGCGAGCTGTACCGTGACCCCAGTGGCCATTGCGACCAGCTGCAGCAGAGCTACGGCGCCTAAAAGCGCCAGCAACTTCGAAAAATATAAGGGCCAGACAGGATGCGGCAGCGCGTCAAAAACCTCATCCAGTCTCGCATCGCGTTCCTCCCAAATCAGCACTCCAGCGAAGTAAGTGATGATTCCAAATAAGAATAGATAGAGCGTGCCGATGATCAGGTCGAGGATATTGTAAGTCACCGGCAGGGAAGTATCGCCAAAGCCCTCGGTCGCGTTGAAGATCACAGCGGAGAGACAATTCAACAGCGCGGCCAAGGCAATGACGATAAAGATGGTCGACTTCACCAGCACTTTGAACTCGAGCTGGGTGCTGTTCCAAAACTGTCGCAGATGCGCGGCTGGGCCAAACTCGAGAGCATGTTGGCCCACGAGCCGGTCCAGCGGAGAAGCGGCTTCCGCGGAAGCTGCTTTGGCTTTCTTGATCCTGCCGCTTCGCTGGGCGAAGCTGAAGCGCCAGTAGGCAAAGAGGAAGACCAGCGCTGTAGCCAACAGCCAGATGATCCGGTTCCAAAGCAAGAGGCCGCTCCAGCCCAGCGCAAGGTGGTTTTTATCCGCGACCGTCCAATACTTGGTCGCCAGCCCGTAGGCTCTGATCGCAAAAGGATCGAGCAACGCCGCCAGCTTCTCGTTCTTCAAATCCGTGGTAAAAGCCTGGGCCGCGCTGTATGCCGTAAGCAGGCCAAGCGCGCCGACAAAGGATGCAATGGTGCTGCGGGTCAGGACGGCGATGGCGAAAATGACGGCCGCGATCAATAGCGTATTGGGCAGAGCGAAGATCAGTACGCCGTTAAGGTGAGCCTGCCAGAAGACTGGTCCCCAGCGCTCTGGTGTGACCCACGGCATATGCTTAGCCAGCAAGATGGCTAGCGATACGCCAAGGATGGGGATGACCGCAATGAGTGCCGAGCCCAGATAGCGGCCGGCCAGGTAGGGTAGCTTGCGAATCGGCGTGGAAAAAACCATCTGGTCCGTATTGAAGGCAAACTCCCGCGAGGCCGCGGAGTTGACGAATGCTGTCGTCATGATCAGAGCGAGGAGGCAAATGAACGAATAGAAATTTTCGATGACGAAAGGCGCATTCTGCATCGTGTTGCCCAGCGCTCCGCCCACACTGATCTCATCGGGAGCGGAAACGGCGCCGAAGATCATCAGGCCGATGATCAGAAAGAAAATCCAAAGCATCCATGACCGAATCCAATAGCGGATCTCGAAAGAGAAGAACGTCCAAAACATAAGTCAGTCCTTTTAGGCTCGACCCCTACGCCACTACAGACCGGCGATGCGCGCGAAGAACACATCCTCAAGATCAGGGGACACCGGCGCGAACCCGTCTCCAGGATCCGTGGGTGAGTAAATGTGGATCAGAGGCCGGCCCGCGGTGAGCTTGCTCGAGATCACGTGGAAGCGCTGGTCGTAATCCTTCATCTCCGGCTTGCCAATGGATTTCTGCCAGATGCAGCCATCGAGGCTCTTAACCGCGGCGTCAGGCGCTCCGGCATAGAGAACCTTGCCCTGGTGGATGATTGCCATGTTGGTGCATAGCTCCATGACGTCCTCCACGATGTGCGTGGAGAGAATCACCGTGACATTCTCTCCGATCTCGGAGAGCAGGTTATAGAAGCGGTTGCGCTCTCCTGGGTCGAGCCCGGCCGTCGGCTCATCGACAATCAGCAGACGTGGGTTGCCGAGCAGCGCCTGGCCAATCCCGAAACGCTGCCGCATGCCTCCGGAAAAGCCGCTCAGCGCCTTCTTGCGGTGATCATAAAGGTTGACCCGGTGCAGCATGGACGTCACTGCGTCCTTACGTTCCCCGGCTTGGGTAATGCCCTTCAAAAGCGCGAGATGATCCAACATCTGTTGCGCGCTAACGCGGGGATAGACGCCAAAGTCCTGCGGCAAATATCCAAGAATTTGACGCAGTTCCTGCTTTTGCTTGATCACATCGAGCGGGCCGAAGAGAATACTTCCGCTGTCGGGTTCTTGCAGGGTGGCAATCGTCCGCATCAGGCTGGACTTGCCGGCGCCATTCGGCCCCAGCAGTCCATACATTCCGGCGGGAATGGTGAGCGATACATCGTCGATTGCCTTCACACCGCCGGGGTAGGTCTTGGACAAGCCTTGAATGCGCAATTCCATATGCTGGGAAGCTCCAGGTTAACTAAACCATTACCATCTCGCATGCCGACATTTGCTTCGACGTAGCGCCCTGGCAAAGGATATAGCAATAGATAAAAATGCTCTAGTGTCCCGAGCCGGAAATTCTGGCGCCAGGTATATGTTGGCCTGGGTTCAGCCAAGAAACTTCTTCCGCTCCGCTTCCGACGGTACAGGGCAAACCTCATAACGGCCGGTTATGTGATAGCGATTTCGAGCGGCCACGGTGTAGGCTGCATCGCGCACAGCCCGAGGTATCGCCCGCAGCAGACTTCCTAACACCCGCCACCCGCCACCCAGCAGCAACAACAAATTCACCGTCACGTCCGATTGCGTCAACAACCTCTCCTGCCCAGTGTCGGGATCCAGCACCAGGTACACGCTGTTGTCCTTGAGCATTTTCTCTCGATCGATACCGTGCCGGGCGAGAATTGCCGCGGCAGCCGAAGACTGCTGCGGTGCGAAGCGAAAACGATCGTGGCGATCGTGCTTCAACAGCCACTGCACAGTGCGGTTGCAGAAGCCGCATAGCCCGTCATACAACATCACTGCCCGCGCGTCAGCCTGACCATCGATGACAACTTTGCTCATCTTTAGCTAGATGCTACCTCACCTGTTCCCGTGCCTTTGCGGCTTCCAGCTCGAAAATCCTCGCGTAGACCTGTTCATAAGCCTCCACCATGGTTGTGATGGAAGACCGTTCCTGCACTCTTCTACTGCAGGCCTTGTCGTCGATCGCAGATACGCCATCAAGGGCTCTCACCGCCTGGGCCACATCGTTGACCAGAAGTCCAGTCACTCCTTGCTCGATCACCTCGCGGCAGGCACTGGCAGCTCCTGGGACAAATGTGTTGCAATGGTATGTTCATCAATTTCAGGACCGCCGGTCAGGAGCTTCGTTCAGGCGCTAAGACCCCCTTTTAGCGGCTGGAGATTTTCACCGCCTGGTTTTGAGCAAAAGAAAGCGCGATAAGCGCGACAAGTTACCCAGAGTTACCTTTGAAGCATTTGATGTTGTCAATTTCTTCATATCTTCCTGTCCCCACCGTCCCGCTTTCCGGATGGAGCCCGTTGAGAGCAGCTAAGTCCTTTGTTTCATGAAGGTGCTCAAAATTTCGCGAATTACGCGTTTGCGCATGTTGGCCGTTTGATTGGTTTGGATCCGGATTTGATGGCCGCAGACGCGCCAGAGGAAAGAAGGCCTGGAGCGTTTGTTTCCGCGCTCATCATGACCATCTAGTGTGCTGCGTCGTGAGGCTACGCCTCCCGGATTAGGTGAGGCGAGCTTCCGTTTAGCCGAGGGCGACGGTTGCGTGGCGGCAGCGGCGCGGGGGGAAGTGTGCGCGTTAAGCGCACTATGCGCATTAAGTCCACCTCTGTACTTCTTGATTACATTGTTCCGGCCTTGGCCGCGAAGGGTCCAAAACAGGCGTAGCACGCCGTAGCGCAAAAAAGAGACAATCCAGCCCATGCTGTTTGGATACCAATTGGGCATGGTTCGTTCGGTTTAATTTGCCCAGGGAACTTTGTCCTGCTTGAAGTCTGGGCGGTCGCGAGTCGAGCCGGGATTACGCTCAATCGATCGGCCGCGTGAAAAGGCCGGGACGCTTGTCTCCGGGCGGTTCCGCGTGACGGATGAAGTGGATTACGTCCATCTTACCTCTCTCCAGGTATTGTCTTCGCCAAACGAAGCACCTCCCGTCCCGCGCCAATCGGCGTTGCCGGACTGGTTGAGCGGAGTGGCTTCGTGAATGTATCTGGGTCTAGAAGAGGAGAAATGCTGAAAGTCTCCGGATTGCTGCCGGTAAGAGTGCTTTTCCCCGCCCCGTTTGCGCCGGGAATGGAAATCCTAACGTGCTCCGGGTTAAGATTTGACCACTGCCTGTCCCGCCGTGGTCCGCAAGCGCAAAATCATCGTCTACATCGCCACCAGCGCCGAGGGCTTTATTGCCTGACCCGACGGCTCCGTCGACTGGCTCGACCGTCCGCGTCCGAAGGGCAACTACGGCATGGGTGCGTTCTATAAATCGATCGACACGGTCTTGTGGGGCAGGAAGACATGCGATATGGCGCTCGGCTTTCAAAAGAAAGGGGTGACCGGGTCGGCCTTCGATACAAGAGTTAAAAACTATGTCTTCACACGCAGTCTTCTGCAATCGCCAGCGCCTACGGGGGTGGAGTTCGTGAGCGAACCCATCAAAGCGTTCGCAACCCGTCTGCGGGTGAAAAAGGGGAAAGACATCTGGACATTGCGTCGTTTCTCGACGAAGGAGAGATCGACGATTTTATGATTCACGCGATTCCCACGTTTATAGGCGAAGGCATTCCATTGATCGGGCCCGGCCGCCGCACCGTGCCGCTAAAACTGATCTCCTGCACGAAGTTCGCAGACGGCGTAGTCAAGCTGCACTATACCGTCCGTAAGTAGTCTTCACATCTGGCAGCCGTGTGCAAGTCTGGATTCCTGAAGAAAAAGGGATTTTGATCCACAGGGATGGTGCGTAGGAATGTGCGCATGGCGATGGGGCGACGAGAGCAACAGCGACGCTGAGTTTCGGGGACAAACGAAGTAATCACATCGGCGCGCCCAGGCATCGCCAGGGACGTGCGGTGGTTTGGTGGGCGACCGGGGCGTTACGCTGTACCTTCAATTGATCCTCGTGACGGCGGACCGAGGCGGGACTGACGGGACGTTACCTTTGCCTCAATGATGATCTGGGATTAGTAATCGTCCCGCCTGTCTTCATTTCGGTCGATGGCCGGGCTCATGCCGAGCGGGCAAGTTCCGGGGCGTTACGCTGTACCTTCAATTGATCCTCGTGACGGCGGGCACGGGCGAGGTCGTAATTGTTCTGCATCTGCAGCCAGGCGTTCGCGGTTCCGCCGAATGCCTTTTCCAAGCGGATCGCCATGTCGGCGCTGATGGCCGCCTTCTCGTTGACGATGTTGTTCAGGGCCTGGCGCGTCACTCCCAGGATCTCCGCCGCACGCTTGACTGTCAGGTTCAGCGGCTCGAGACATTCGTGCTTGACGATGCGGCCCGGGTGGAGCGGGTTCTTCATGGGCATTGTCCTGTTTCCTTTCCTTAGTGGTAATCGATCAGCGAGACGTCGTACGCGTTGCCGTTTTCAAAGCGATAGATGAGGCGCCAATTGGCGCGCACGGTCACGGCATAGAAGCCTTTTAGATCACCTTTGAGCGGGTGAAAGGCCATGCCGGGCAGATCGAGAGCCTCTGGGCGGTCGGCGGCATCGAGAAGGGTCAGGATGCGCTCGATCTTGTCGATCATATCGGCGCCCACCGCACTCCTGTCGCCACGCTGGTAAAGGCGTTTTAAGCCTCTATGCCTGAAGCTTTCGATCACGTGACAAGTATAGCTTGTCTTTTGTCTATGTCAAGCGTGGCTTGTCACATTCGGCAAATCCGGGAGGTTTTGTGGACAGGAGGTTTTGTCCACAGAAACCGTCCACGAAACTTCACGCGGACCAGGCTCTCCAGAAGCAAGATGGAGACATCAGCGAGCGGTGATCTGTACCCGCCGTAGTAAATACGTGATTGCAGTTGACGGGTAAGGCTCCAATTGCTCAAATAGTCGATTCCGCGTCAGAACAGTTCAAGGGATAGGTTATCAGTGTGTCGGAGAGAATGCTTCATTTTTGAGGCAGAGGTTGTGTTCAACGCTTAGATTAAATGGAACACTTTTGGAAGCGAACGTGTGCAGCAAGCGAACTTGGGGCGGAATTGACCCTGTGAGCTGCGTTAGGCATAAGCAAGGGTCCTGCGGTGGCGAAATAGTTTTAGGAGATTATGCGTGGCGCATATCAGCTTCCACTCCGAGGTCACTTTCAGCAAGCCTCGTAAGTGGAATCTGCGGATGCCACGCACTTCTTTGATCTGACCGAATACAGGTTCAACGGTGGATTGTCGAAGTGCGTAGCGAGCTTTTGCCTGTTCGGTGGCCAGGACTTGCCTCATGCGGAACGCTTCTTCATGGCGAGGTGCCGTGGGCGACAGAGAGCCGCCGGGTACTTGCGGCTTGGAGTCAGGAGGTACCAGCATTTCAATGCCGTTCAATGACGGATCGAGTAAGCTGCATGTGTCCCAATAACCCGCATCTGCGGTGATCGTTGTTGGTGAACCGTGAACCGTGTTTTGTATGCTTTTCACCATGGGTGGCAGTTGCTGGCAATCGAATGCCTGCTGGGTCAACTCGGCGGCCACGATGATCTGAGCGTGCGAGTCCACCGCGATCTGCGCGTTGTAGGCTTGCATAAGGCCTGCTTGCCCACTACCTTTCATTAGACGCGAATCCGGGTCAACGAAGTTATATCGACGGCCGGGAGCAGCGGCGTTCTTTCTCGCTCGTAGACGCCGCTTCTTGTCCGTCTCCCGCTGTTTGCGATCATCTGGCTGCTGGCTGGTCTGCTCCGACTTTTTACGAGGCCCGGGCTTGCGCCGAGGGCGATTCGCGGAGATCGCCTTCAATTGGGCTTGTGCTTCTTGTTCCAGCTCTGCCTTCGCTTGTTGCAGCCGCTCGAGCCGCCTTTGGGCATTCGCTAACTCGTCAGGCAATCGGTCGCCCGGTTCAGGGCGCTGATCTTCTTCACGATCCATTTGCTGTGCGTGGCTCAGCAACCGCGCAACCTCGGCACGCCAGTGTTGTTCCCGCTCGCTGAGCTTTTGATAGTTCATAGAACGCCAGGCGTTGGCGTTCGCCTTCATCTTGGTTCCATCGATGGCGACATTGCCCAGCTTCACCAAGCCTGCCTTTTGACACAGCCGCAAGGCTTGCACGAACAGTTCCGATAGCGCTTGAAGATGTTCTTGACGGAAAGAGGCCAACGTATCGTGGTCAGGATGCTGATCGGCAGACAGATAGCGAAAAGCTACGTTATCGTAGGTCGCCTGTTCGATCTTGCGGGAGCTCGTGACCCCAATGCAATAACCGTAAAGCAACAACCGCACCATCAGCGCGGGATGGTACGCTGCCAACCCTCGTCCATCCTTTCGTTCATAGCTGGCGTAAATCGAGGACAGGTCTAACTCGTTTATCACTTCGGCTACGAACCGTGCCAGGTGATTCTCAGGCAGCCAGTCCTGCAGCGATGGAGGAAGCAAAAAAGGCTGGTCCTGGCTACAAACTCGAAATCGCTTGCTCACCAGGCAATCCTACGTGACTTCCTCTCCCACAAGAAGTGCATTTCTGGAACAGATTCACATCTATCTCCGACACACTGGTATCGTGTCCCCCGATCTGCCCTTGAGCGGCACTCCATGCTGCAGGCTCACCGAGACGACAGTGCCGAAACACTCCATCAACCCCGCGATCGTTGAGCCCTCCTTTGCCATCCGGATGAAGATTTCGCCCGGCTGCCCATTCGGATAGAGACCGACCGTTAGGTGGCCCTCGTTGCCGATGGAGAAATGGTGTGTGAGACCCACCCGTTCGTCCGGAAGGCGATGCCGGTTTCGCGGCCGGTGGTCTTGACGGATCTTCTTGTTGAGGGGATTCACGCGCAGGTGCTGCATTTACCGGCTGAGACATGGGAACCCTCCTTTCTGGTATGCAATATGCGTGCAGGAGCTGGGTTTGTACCCCTGGATCAGAACTCTGTCAAAATGGCACACCAAAGAAAAGGCCAGAGCGGTCGCTGAGTGATTTGGGGATTGGCGTCAATTCAAAGGCATTCCCGACGACATGCGCGTTTGTCGCTACTAATTCTGGTTGGCGGCGGCCCTGGAGCGCCTGGATTGAATCTGGATGAGCGCTTTGGCCTGTTGGCAACAGCTGAACCAAGGGTCGCTTAGCGGACAGGCGACTATTCGGCCAGGTGACGAGAAGCCCGAACTAAGCCGCCTCCCGCCACCCTTAGCTGTATCTCGCGTATGACGATCGTCAAGACTTCAACTTCTTATTCCGCCTGCACTAGCCCCGCAACAACTGCGACAACTTTATCGAGTATCTGGTTCCAGCCCTCGACTTGTCCGCTATTTTTTGCGCTCTCCATGGGTTCATTTCCAATGAAGGTGAGTTTCGTCTGGCCGTTTCCAAAATCCTCAAAGGTAATCACATCGTGCGCACCGTCTATGGCCTCATGTTCTATTCCATATTGCGCAGGCTCAACCTTGTTTCCCTTCGAGTCGGAAAAGTACATGGAGGAAACGATCTTCTCGTGCAGAATAATCTCGTGGTATTCACCACCATTCCAGAACTCCTGCCCATCCGGCGCTCTCATGCAGCAGAGGAATTTTCCTCCCACGCGAAAATCGATCTCGCAAAAAGGCGCAGTAAAACCCTTCGGCCCCCACCACTGCATCACATATTTCGGGTCTGTCCACGCCTTCCAAACCAATTCTCGTGGGGCATCAAAAACTCTTGTGACAACCATCCGCTCTGTCTCGTTAACCGTGTTTTGTGTCATCTCTGACCCTCCGTTTTTTTCATTTGATTCACAACCAGATCCAGCTTGTCGAAACTCTCTTCCCAGAATCGGCGATAGCTAATCACCCAGTCGCTGACTGTCTTTATCGCCTCCGGTCTAAGCGTGCACACACTCTCTCGTCCACGCTTCGTCTTGATCACAATCCGCGCCCGAACCAGGTAGGCAATATGTTTTGAAATCATCTGCTGCGAGAGTGCAAACGGCTCCGTCAATCCATGCACAGAGGCAGGCCCATGTGAGAGTCGTTCGATCATCGCCCTACGGGTGGGATCAGACAAAGCCGCAAATGTTGTACCCAACCTATCCACAACCCTATGGTAGTGGATTTTCTATCGGTGTCAAGTATGAATTTTGCGATCCCTGATTGCTGCTCCCTGATCTCTGAACCCTGACACGTGCGCTAATTTATATTTCCCCATGAGCCGCGTATCGCAGCTGGGTGCATGGTTTTAAAATAGGCTTCCTCAAACAATTACTCATTAGCCTGACGATTACAGTGCGCACCACAACCTGCGCAGGAGCGCGAGCCGTCACGGTTGAGGCGCTGGCATCAGGGGCCGGAGGAATGCGGATCCCCTGTTCTCGATGTGCCACCGGCTTGTTGGGCAAGTGATCGTTGCCAGTTGACCCGCCACGACAATCGCGACAAGTGGTAAATCGCCGATGCACTCGTTGACGCCGAGAACAGAACATGAGTCACGTGGCCGAATAGTCGTTAGCCTTGATCGGAAATGCCTCGGGGCAGGGTGCTGAGGGGGCGAGAAATTGCTCCGAGGCATTTTCGATAAGGAGGCTTGAAGGAAGGCGCTGGCAGTGGTGGGCGCTGCTATGGAGCTGAGGGCGAGACTCGGCTTAGGTGAACGCGGGGGAGAATGTGGAAGTAGGAGGCGGGAGAGGGTGCTATACGAGGTAGGCATGCGTGGAAGGGGTAATTTGGTGAGCTGCATGCTGACACGGATAGGCGATAAGGCCGTAGTTTTGCGGTTAGGGCGTAGATGTGGGAAGACGTGCCGGTCCACGTCTGAGAGCGATTGGATGGCGTTGGAATCAGGAAGAGTCGGACAGTTTGCATCGGAAGGCGAGTTGTTGCGAGGTAAGGTTGGGCCCGATGCGCATGTTGGCTCCGCAGTGTGGGCAGCGCCAGGTGGCTAACTGGGAGTTTTCGATGCGGGGATGGGGCCGAGGTTGGCAAGCGAGCTGAAGGCGAGCGCGTGCGAGCAGAGCGGTACGGTGGGCACTGGCGAGATAGCCGAAGTGGCGGATGCGGACAAAGCCTCGGGGCAGCACGTGTTGGCAAAAGCGGCGCAGGAACTCGATAGCGGAGAGAGTCATGACGCGCTGTTTATTGCCACGAGCATAGTCTCTCCATCGGAAGCTCACGCTGTGACCATCGAAGGTAAGCAGGCGCTGATTGCTGATGGCTACACGGTGGGTATAGCGGCCGAGATAGCGCAGCACGTGGCTAGGTTCACCAAAAGCGGGCTTGGCATAAACCACCCAGTCATGCTGTAGCAACGTGTGCACGAGGGTTGAAGAGAAGTCGGGTCGACGCTGACGGGGTATCCGTTGAAGGAGATCGAGAAACTTGCCGCGGAAGACGCGGCTGAGGACCTTGACGGGAAGGAAGAAGGGATACTTGGGATGAACCCAGCCGGAGTAGCTTGGGTCGAAACCGCCGGCGGGAACGACGCAGTGGAGATGAGGATGCAATCGCAGGTTCTGCCCCCAGGTGTGCAGGATGCTGAGGAAGCCGATCTTGGCTCCGAGGTGCTTGGGGTTGGCGGCAACCTCAAGCATGGTCTGAGCGGTGGCGCGGAAGAGCAGGCCATAGAGCAGCCGTGGATAGCGCTGACAGAGCGGGTTCAACTGGTGGGGCAAGGTAAAGACGACGTGGAAGTAAGGTACGCTGAGCAGGTCCTGTTCGCGCCGGGCGAGCCAGCGCTGACGCGCCTGGGCCTGGCACTTGGGACAGTGCCGGTTGCGACAGGAGTTATAGGAGATGGCTTGGTGGTCGCAACGTGAGCAGGCGTCCACATGGCCTCCGAGCGCAGCCGTGCGACATGCGGTGATGGCCCGCAACACGTTGAGCTGCTGGTAGCCAAGCCAGGAGCGGTTCTGTTCCCGGAAGCAGTCACCGCGGACCCGAAGGATGTCAGCCATTTCCACGGCAGGCCGAATCATTTATCTTTTTTCCGGTGATAGCCGTGGCCTGCCTGGCTAACGCTGGAGAGTTGCAAACTCTCCAGCGGGTTGGATACTGCCTGCAAGTGCCGCTGCGACAGATGAAGATACTTGGCGGTGGTCTCTAGGTCGCCATGGCCGAGCAGAACCTGAATCGTACGCAGGTCCGTTCCCGCCTCGAGCAAATGGGTGGCCCAGCTGTGGCGCAAGGTGTGAGGCGTTACATGCTTGGTGATGCGCGCGTGGACGGCAGCTTCCTTACAGGCATACCAAACAGTCTTGTCCGAGATGGGCCTGTCCTGGCCGCGTTGACCTGTGCTGCTGGGAAAAAGATAGATGCGAGGCTTCTTCCAGCGCCAATACTCGCGCAGCGTCTCCAACAGAGCCGGGCTGAGTGGCAGATCTCGACTGGCGCCGCCCTTGCCGCGCTCCACGCGGATCATCATGCGCCGGCTGTCGATATCGCGCACCTTGAGCATCGACACTTCCGTCCGCCGCATGCCCGTGCCGTAAAGCGTCATCAGCAGCGCTCGCTGCATGAGATTGCCAGCGGCATCGATAAGGCGGGCGACCTCCTCCAGACTCAGCACCGTCGGCAACCGGCGATAAGACTTCGGGTAGGGCAACTCCTCTCGGAACTCGCGACGCTTGAGCGTTCGAACGAAGAAGAACCGGAGCGCCGCAACACGGGCCACCACGCTAGCCACTGCCAGCTTGCGCTCAGCGAGTAGATAGGCCTGGTAGCTTCTCAGATCATCTGGCCCTAACTTGTCTGGAGATTTTCCAAAGTGTACGGCGAACTGTTGGACTGCTTGCAGATAGGCTCGGGTCGTGCCCTCGGAATAGTTGCGCCGCTGGAGTTCTTCCAGCATCCTCTTGCGTAAATGGGTCACAGGAACCTCCTTCCTTGTGACCCAACCTTACCTCAGCTACCGCTGCTGGTTGCTCCGCGCCCAGGCAGTGTCCGCCGCGCCAGCGGCTTCGTTCTAGTCTCCATCTCGTCCACATGGTTTGCCGTCATCGCAATCAACGGGGCCACTCTAGAATAGAAATGCGTGTTGCTGAATGCCCGACCATGATCCGAATCTGCCTGGACACTAATGCGTTCCACGAGAATTGGCTCGCCACCGGCGAGGCCTTCACTTTCATTGCTGACCTCATCGCAAAAGAGGAAGCCCACGTTTACGTGTCGGAAATCACGATCTTGGAGCACGTGCGGCAGTACGACAAGCAAAAGTCGACGATAGAATCGGGTCTGAAATCCAACCTCACGTTGGCCAAGCTGTCCTTAGTAGAATCAGCTGACTACCCAGTCCGGCAAGCCGGCTTTTTCGCTAATTTGGACAGCTCTGGGTCTTGGACAAACCTTGAATGCGCAATTCCATATGCCGGGAAGCTCCAGGTTAACTCGAGCGTTACCATCTCGCATGCTGACATTTGCTTCGACGTAACGCTCTGGCAAAGGATATAGCAACAGATAAAAATGCTCTAGTGGAGTGCGTCACAAAGATCGATGTTTATCCATCCGAGACGCGAAGCGACCAGGACGACCCGCAAATGATCGGGTGCCCCATCCTTCGCGCTTTCTTGCGAAGGGTGGGAAAGCGGACCCCAACCGGCCGCGCTCGACGATCCACTCAAGTGAAGGTTTTTGTTCCCACCCTTCGCAGAAAGCGCGAAGGATGGGGCACCCGATCATTTGTGGCAGGGCAAGAAATAATCGCCTCTATCTGAGACGCGCTGCACTAGTGTCGCGAGCCGGAAATTCTGGCGCCGGGTATATGTTGGCCTGGGTTCAGCCAAGAAACTTCGTCCGCTCCGCTTCCGACGGAACAGGGCAAACCTCATAACGGCCGGTTATGTGATAGCGATTTCGAGCGGTCACGTGTAAGCTGCATCGCGCACAAACCGAGGTACCGCCCGCAACAGACTTCCTAAAACCCGCCACCCGGCAGCAACTGCTACCTCACCTGTACCCGTGCCCTTGCGGCTTCCAGCTCGAAAATCCTCGCGTAGACCCGTTCATACGCCTCCACCATGGTTGCGATGGAAAACCGTTCCTGCACTCTCCTTCTGCAGGCTTTGTCCTCAATCGCAGGCACCCCATCGAGCGCTCTCACCGCCTCGGCCACATCGTTCACCAGAAATCCAGTCACGCCCTGCTCGATCACCTCGCGGCAGGAGCCAAGATCCATCGCGATCACCGGAACCCCCGCCGCGTTGGCCTCGGCCAGCACCAGGCCAAAGCGTTCTGGGATGGTGTTCAGGTGAAGCAGGGCGAAGGCGCTGCGCGAACAAGGCATTCTTCTCCTCCACGCCCACCGGCTCCCACGTAGCGGATCTGCTTGTCATCAAGATGCGGCTGAATTTCGTCCCGGAAGTAGCTCGCATCCTGCACAATGCCGGCGATCAGCAATCGCCGCCCACTCCGGCGGGCGGTCTCGATCGCCAGGTGGACGCCCTTGTCCGGATGGATCCGGCCAATAAAGATGAGCTCCTCCCCCGCCGCTCTTCGCTGCGGGTAGAGCGCGAGGTCGATTCCGTTGTAGACCGTTGCCAGGTAATTCAGGCCCGGCGCGCGATCCGAATCGCTGATGGAAACGAAATATCCGTCCCGGTACTTCTCGTAAACCGGCATGATGCGGGGCGAGGAGAAGCCGTGGATCGTGGTCAACACCGGCGTCTTCACCAGCCGCGTATAGGCCAGCGCCATAAAGTCATAGTGGCTGTGGATCAGGTCAAACTCCGCGGCGTGCTCAAAGACCTCCGCGATGTGCAGGTATTCGGCTACCTTGGGATCGATGGAACGATCCTCTTCATAGCCCTTGTCCACCACCGCATGCAGCTGGGCGCGGGTGAGCGAGTCGCCAGTGGCGAAGAGCGTCACATCCCATCCCCGGGCCACCAGGCCTTCGGCGATGTTGCCGGCCACCGTCTCCCAGGCGCCATACTGCCGCGGCGGCGTTCGCCAGGCAACCGGCGACAAAATAGCGACTCTCTTGTTCGAGCTCATCGCAACTGCTCTAAGACATGGCCGCCAGCACATCGTCCAGGGCAACCGTGGCAAAGCCGGTGGCGTGATCGGCCAGTCCGTAAGGAATGATCAGCTGGCCCTGGTGCAACAAGGCGCCACAGGAATAAACCACATTGGGCACATAGCCTTCACGCTCGCTCGGCTCCGGCGTCATCATCGGTTCCCGCAGCCGGCCGATGACCTTGGATGGCTGCTCCAGATCGAGCAGGAAGGCGCCAATGCAGTACTGGCGCATCGGCCCCACTCCGTGGCTCAGCACCAGCCAACCCGCCTCGGTCTCAATGGGCGATCCGCAGTTCCCAATCTGCACCAGCTCCCAGGGAAACTTCGGCTTCAGCAGCAAGCTGGCGTTCATTCCAGAAGTGCACATTGTCCGAACGCATGAGGAAAATGTTCTCGTTGTCCTGGCGCGAAATCATCGCGTACGCGCCATTCACCTTGCGCGGAAACAGCGCCATGCCCTTGTTCTCCGCCTCCGGGCCGTTCAACGAGATAAACCGGAAGCGCAGAAAGTCAGAGGTCTCGAGCAGCTCCGGCATAATCACCCTGCCGTCGTAGGCAGTAAAGGTCGCATAGTACACATGCGTCCCATCGTCCTGTGCGGAAGCGCACAAACCGGGCGTCCTCGATGCCGTTGCGTTGCGAGGGCGTGGAAGGAAAAATGATCCGCTCAGAAAGATCCTGCTCCGGCTCAAACTGCACCTCGTAGTTGGACCGGGCCAGCATCCAGATACTCTGCGCCCGCAGCTGATCCTCCCCGGCTTCTCCGTGCGCCTGGCCGGAGTGTTGCAGCTCGGCGGCCAGGGCGTCCCGCAACGTCGCCAGTCCAAACGAGCTCCCCAGCCTCTCCAGCACCCGGCCGGTAAAGTCGCTCTCCAATCCCAGTTCCCAGAGTTTTCGCTGGAACAGCGGCCCTTCATACACCGTGTTGGCGATCTGTCGTGGCTCGGTGAGCAAACTGCCCGCCGGATCCACCTCAATGCGAAGATCGCGATGAACGATTCCGCTGCGAAAGGTGATCGAGGAGATATGTCCTTCGCCGGTCGCGCGCAGGCTGAGAATGAAGCGCACTGCGCCCGCCGGCAAGCCCGTCTGGTCAGGGTGCGGCACCATCGATGGGCTGAACAGCGCAGCCGATTCCAGCGAGTATTCCGCCAGAAAGTAGGAGCCGATCAGAAGCCGCCGCTGCTCGGAGATGATCTGCGCTTGCCGGCAGCAGTTCCCGCAGCTGCTCAAAGCGATCCAGGAAGCGCTGCCACAGGTGAAGGTGGCGCTGCGCAAAGTCGGCCGTAACCTGCTCCAGCAGCGGGCCAACCTCGGCTCCGGCACGGCCATGATTCTTTCGATGATCCCGCTCATGCGTTGCGCATCCCCGGGCTCGAATTGCCGCAGAAGAACGCGTGACGGATCTGGCCTCAGAACAGTCTTGGAACGCTTCAGAGGAATTGCCAGTGCAGTCCCATTTCCCATGGGGGTCCCATTTCTTGCCGCTCGGCCCGATGCTGCTCGTCAGTGGATCACAGTGCATGCGCGTCTTAGTTGTATTCGCAGCTCCAGAATCGTGCAGCCTCGTTTAGCTCTTTATACACGGGACAAGCCGCATAAACGTGCTCTTCCGGTACACAGTCTTGGTCAGGTGCAGATCGCTATCCACGACTAGTGAAACGTCTAGCGCATGGAGATAGGCAAGGAAGGGTAATCCTCCGCCGTGATTGGCTGCTGGAAGCTGGTCAGCATGTTCTGCGCCTGGCGCATCTCCACCAGCGACAGCAGAAAGGCCAGCGTGGACTCGGCTCCCTGGTTTCCATTCACCCGGTCCACGTGCAATCCATCGCGGCAGCCGCCGGTCTCGGGCACGTAGAGCTCGAGGCCAAGATCGTTGCCTCCGATGAACCAGTCGAAGGCGTGTTGCGCCTGCTCATACCAGCGCAGATCCGCCGTTGCCCGATAGGCTTCGAGACAGGCCGCGACGGTTGCCTGGGCCTCGATCGGCTGCTGGTCGAAGTTGGCCCGTGCGCCGCCGCGGTGATAGAAGCCGTTGCTGCCGATCGGCCGCAGGTGGCCCTTCTCGGTGGTTTGCTGCTCCGTTAGCCAGCGCAGGGTCTCCAGGCCGCGGTTCAAAACGGCTTCCTGCCCTGTGGCCCGTCCACTCACAATCAAAGCATGGGAGAGCCTTGCGTTGTCGTAGGACAGCTCTTCCTCAAACCAGTGCCAGTCGGCATGCGCGTGCCGGTCGTAGAGCTCCATCAATCGCGCCGTCAAGTACTTCGCGCGCCTGGTTCACCTGGCTGTCACCGCTCAAGCCGGCGCAGATACTCGTGGATGCCCAGCAGCCCAAAGGCCCAGGCTCGCGGCGAGCTGAACTCGGTCAACGCCGGCAACGCTCGCGCGAAGAGCTGCCCGGCCATCATCTGAAAATTGCGCAGCTGCGACCGTCCCACGCCCACGCCCAAGCGCCCACAGCGCCCGGCCATGGCTGTCCTCCGATCCCTGTTCGTCCAGCCAGTGGCGATCGAAACTCATGTGGTTATGAAATCGTCCGCTCGCCGGGTCGAAGGCATGATGCAGAAAGGCGGCGCTGGTGCTGGCCAGGCTCCGCTCCAGCTCCGCATCGTCGGCCAACTCCCCGATCAGCACCGCAAGAATAAAGGCCCGCGCATTATCGTCGGTGCAGTAGCCTTCGCTGAAATTGGGCACGCTGAAGATGGCATGCTGAAAGACGCCGGTGGAATCCGTCATCCGGGAAAGATGCGTCAGCTTCAGCTCCGGCAGCTCACGATGTTTCTGGTCGAGGGTCTTGATGGCGAGTGATTTTCGCGACAACGGCGCGCCTTCCAGGCGAGCCAGTTCGAAGCTGTGCATGTAGAGCTGGGCTACGTTCGACCAGATCATCTCCCGCCCCAGCCGGTAGGCATTCTTGCGCATGGCATTCCGCCGCGTGTCGTCGCGCAGCAGGCCGAGAATCTCGTCGGCCATCGCCGCCGAATCGGCAAACGGCACCAGCGCGCCCCGGTCGTCCGCCAGCAAATCCGCCGCGTGCCAGTACGGTGTCGAAACCACCGCCTTGCCTGAACCGAAGGCAAATGAGAGCGTGCCCGGAAGTGATCTGCGCCGCATTCAGGTAGGGCGTGATGTATAGATCCGCGGCGCCCATGAACTCCTTCAGGTTCTCCGGGTCCACGAACTGGTTGCAGAAGATAACGTGCTTTTCCAGCTTGTTCTGGGTGGCCAGAATCTCCAGGCTCAGCCGGTAGGCCTCGCCATGATCTGCGCAATTCATTGGGGTGGGTCGCGCCCAGCACGATGTACACCACATCGGGAAACTCCGCCAGAACCGCCGGCAGGGCATTGAGCACGTATTCGATGCCCTTATTCGGCGAGAGCAGCCCGAAGGTAAGCAGCACGGTGCGGCCTTCCACCTGGAACTGATCTTTGAAATAGGTCGGATCCACAAATCCGACATCGGGAATGCCATGCGGAATCAGGTCGATTTTGCTCAGCGGCGCGCCGTAAATTTCATGCAGCATCTGCCGTCCGCGATCCGCCATCACCACCAGCCGCGTGGAGAGGGCGATCAGCTCTTCGATGGCGCGTCGCTGGTCGGGCTTGGGTTCGCGCAGAATGGTATGCAGCGTGGTCACGACCGGCATTTTCAACTCACGCAGCATGGCCAGAATGTGACCTCCGGCCGGGCCGCCGAATATGCCGAACTCATGCTGCAGGCATACGATGTCCACATCGCTGATGTTCAGAAAATCCGCAGCGCGCAGGTAAGACGGCAAATCCTGCTCTTCGATCTCGAAGCGAACCACTTCCGGATAGTCATATCCGTCCTCGATGTCATTGACGGAAACGCACAGGCACTGGCTTTGCGGATACGCGCTTTGCACCGCCGACAGCAGATCGGTGGTGAAGGTGGCGATGCCGCACTTGCGCGGCAGGTGGTCGCCCACAAAGGCAATCTTGCGGATCTTTGCTGTCTCTTTTAAGAGGATTCCGTTTGCCACCATGCGTTCTGGACCTCTTCCGTCATTCGATCGTCGCGGTGCGCTGAAGTGCGTAGAAGGGTAAGCAAGGAAAGGAGAGAGCGTGGCTCCCGATGGTAGCCCGGTCAGACCGTGGGGCGCGGGAATGACTACAGCTAAGGTACGCCATCTCGTGTGATGATTCGCTTGATGTACCTTGGAAACGATCGGAGTCTTCCGCCCATGAAACTAGCCATCATCACAGGAGCGGCCCAGGGTATCGGCCGCCGTACCGCTGAGATCTTCGCCGCCGCCGGCTACTCTCTCGCGCTGCTGGATCTGCAACCGTGCACTTCAACCCTGGCCAGCCTCCGCCAACCGGCTGCGACGCGGCGGACTTTACCGGCGACCTCTCCGACGAATCGGTGGTCGAAGCCGCGGCCGAAGCGATACGCACGCGATGGAACCGGGTCGATGTTCTGGTCAACAATGCCGGCATCAGCTCGATTGCCCCGGCGGAGACGATCGACGTGCAAACCTTTCGCCGGGTGCTCGAAGTCAATCTGGTCGCGCCTTTTCTGCTTGCTCGTGCTTTCGGGAAGATGATGCTGCGAGCAGCGGTCCGGCTGCATCGTGAACGTGGCCTCCATTGCCGGGCTTGCCGGCATCGCCGACCGCGCCGCCTACAACGCATCCAAGCACGGGCTGATCGGGCTCACGCGCACCTTAGCTGCGGAGTGGGGAGGGCGTGGCGTGCGCTGCAATGCCGTTTGCCCGGCTGGGTCAAGACAGAAATGGATGCAGCCGATCAGGCGAACGGTACCTACACGGATGAGGACATCATCGGCGTGAACCCGATGGGCCGCTTTGCCTCGCCGGACGACATTGCCAGGGCCATCCTCTTCCTGTCCGATCCGGAGCAAAGCGGGTTCGTCAATGGGCATGCTCTTGTGGTCGATGGCGGCTGGACCACCGACGCCAGCTGGCAAAGCCTGCGCATGAGTCACCGCTAGAGCACACTTCGGGATACAGAGTGCCAACCACAGATTTCGCAGAGCGTACCGCATTGCCTGCAGATATGAAAATGCAACCAGGATCGGTGCCCCACGTTGCACGCGACCCGGATTTCCTGTTACGTGGCATCAGACAGGCCGCGATGCGGCTCTTGGAAAGCCGAGACCTCGCAACGCCTCCAACTGACAGGAAATCCGGGGTACGTGGATAAATTAGGATAATTTCCCTTGCTTTTAGCCGATGGTGTATCCGACCCGCATTACCAGGATCTGCGGCTCCCAATTCTTGACGCCGATCCCACTTTCTCCGCTGCAAAGCCACAAACCATCCAGAACCAGTTACGAATACAGCCTCTCACTCAACCAGCCGCAGCACCTTCTCCACCTGCTCCCTCAGCTCCGCCACTTCCTGCCGCAGCGCCGCGACCTCTGCTTCGAGCTGGGCCACACCGCTCCCTCCCGTCCTGCTCAGCAGCCACAGTACTCGGGACGGCCTCGGCCACTTCGCCCGAAAGCAGGTGGGCGTAGCGAGCTTCTTTGGTGCCGGGCTGGCGGGGCAGCACCTTGACCAGCGGCGGCTCGCGCTGCATCAGCCGCTGCAGTGTCGACTGCACATCGCTCAGCTCCTCAAAGCGGTGCATCCGTTCTGTCCTTCCCCGCAACTCGCCCGGTGTTTGCGGCCCGCGCAGCAGCAGAACGCACATCACGGCGATCTCCCCGCGGGTAAAATTGAATACCTCCTGCATGCGGTGCTCATACTTGGCAACGCGGCTTTCCGTGCCACGCGCGGCTCCGGCCAGCCCGTCGTCTTCCAGTCGGTGCAGCGCCTGCCGGATCTCGATCCTCGTCCAGGTTCATCACCGGCTCGCGGTTATTTTTCTGGTTGCAGGCATTGGCCAGCGCATTCAGAGAAAGAGGGTAGTACTCGGGCGTAGTAATTTCCTTTTCCACCAACGATCCGAGCACGCGAGCTGCAACAGGGGAGAGCTCAATCGTCACGGCATCCATAGTAAAGCCTACCATTGTTTGTTGACGTTGATGTAGTAGAGGTCGGTCGCTACGTCGAACTGGTCTTTCCCCAGCGGCGTCTGCATCGTTTGCCAGGCGGTCGTGGGATGAATCTTCTGCCAGTGCTCCCTGCTGCCCACGCGCACCGGCATCGCGAATGCCGGCTCATCCGCCTGCCACCGGTAGCGGACGCTTCCCGCGGGGGGCTCCACTGCAACTCCAGAACCGGCAACGCCGCGTGGCGCAGGTACTGATCGAAGATCGGTGTCAGGTTCATCCCGGTTTGCTGGTTGAAGTACTGCACCACGTCCTCCGTCATGATGTTCTGATACTTGAAGTGCTGGTAGAAGCCGTGCAGCAGCGCCCACCAGCGCGTGTCGTCGTCCACCACGCTGCGCAGGGTATTGAGAAAGAGCGCGCCCTTGAAGTACTGGTCTTCCGGCGGCGTGCTGTTGACGCCCCGCGCGGAGATAATCGGTTCCAGGTTCTTCACCTTCGGCTTTAATCCATTCAAGTACTTCAGAGCATCGGCGTGCCCGTAGCTGCGATTCCACGTACAGGCTTTCCAGGTAAGTCGCCCAGCCTTCGTGGATCCACATATCCGACCGGTCGGCGGCGGTGATGCTGTTGCCGAACCACTCGTGCGCGCTCTCGTGGATGATGATGAAGTCGAATCGGAGGCTGATGCCGACGCCGGTCCAGTCGCGCCCCAGGTAGCCATTGGTGAAGTGGTTGCCATAGGTCACTGCGCTCTGGTGCTCCATGCCGGAGTAGGGCACTTCGATCAGCTTGTAGCCGTCCTCCGGGAAGGGATAGTCTCCGAAATAGTGCGCAAAGATCTGGAGCATCCCTTTGGCCTGCGCAAATTGCTTTTCCGCCTTCGAGCTTGTCTTCCGGCAGCACGTAGAAATCGAGCGGCAGATCGCCGAGCCGGTCGGAGAAGTGCACGTAATTGCCGATATTCAGGGAGACGTCGTAGTTGTTGATGGGGTAGTGCACCAGCCAATCCCAGCGCGTGTAGCCGTCGCCCAGGTCCGTCGTGCCCATGAACTTCCCGTTGGAAACATCGACCAGACCGTTGGGAATCGACACGCTGATCTGCATGCTCTCCACTTCGTCGCGCCACTGGTCCTTGTTCGGCCACCACACGCTGGCGCCGGTCTCTTCGCACGCAGTGTTGATCCAGGGATGGCCGGCCGGGTCTTTGCGGAAAGTGATCGCCGCCAAATCGGCCTGTCTCCACAGGATGGCCCGAGTAGTAGAAGTCGATGGTGTAGATCGCGCCCCGCCTGAAGGGTCTCCGGAAAGTCCACGAAGACGGCGCCCGAATCGCGCTTGTACTTGAGCCGAACCGCAGCCCAAAAGAATTCTTGTCGATCTGGAGCGCGGGGTGCAGATCGAGCTGGATGCGCCTGCCGTCCTGCAGCATCCTGAAGCGGATGGTGTTCTTCCCCTGAAGGAACTTCTTTTCCGGATCGACGCGAACATCGAGGTGGTAAAACAGCAGATCGTTATTGGCGCGATAGGGTCCATAGGCGCCGCGCAGAATGTCGCCCGGTGTCGCCGCGGTCGCGCCGGCCCGCAGTGTGGAAATCGCTGTTGTGGCCAGTGCCAACAGCAGCACCGGCACCAGCACTCTTCTGTCCCTAATTCGATACTCTCTGTCCCACCCACGATCCAGGGTGAATCACCAATGTAATTCGTTTTTCGCTATCCCTAACGGCTGAGGGGTGCACCATTTCTGGTTCGTTTGTGTGCCAGATGCGCGATAGCGATAGACTGAACGCGTCGCCCTGTGTTAACCGGCTGGATAGCCCGAACCGCCGAACCCCATTCGACCAAGGATCACTTCCCCCATGACCCTGCTCCTGATCCAGATGGCGATCGTCTTGTTGGTCACAGTTGGCTGCGGCTGGCTAGCGCTGAAAGTCGGCCAGGCGCGCGTAATCCGACGCCGATCCTCAGCCTGCTCGGGATCCACGGCACCGCCAAGAAACAGCCTGGCTCCTTACAGTCCCGGTGAGCTGAAACCGGGCCAGACACACGCGAACCCTAAAGCCGCTGGCCGGTCCCGGTCGTCGCGATTCCGGCCTGGTTCGCAGCCAGGGCGCCGATCACCGGCAATTTGAACGTCTTGCCCTGGTAGGCGGCATACATCAGGTAAGCCCATAGGCAGAATCCGCCGACCGTGATCAGCAGGTTGATGGGCAACTGGATAATGAAGAACAAACCATGCGAAATGGTGCCCAGAATCAGCCCCACGATCATCCATACAATCCAGAAGCCGATCCACAGCAGGTTGAAAAAGATCGACTGGAAAGCATGAAAGCGAACAAAGCGGTCGGTCTTGAAGGGTTCGATCACCAGGAACAAAATCCCCGTGATGGCGCCCACTAGGTAGGCCAGAGCTCCGGCAACATTCGGTGTAAGGCCGGATCCGGTAGCGGGCAAGGGAGCGGGTACAGCGCTTGGCGCCGGACCGGGGACGGGGCCGGGCATCGCGCCGGGCATAGCGCTTGACGCGGCCACGCCCTGGCTGGCTCCGCATGCAGGGCAAGCTGCGCTACCATCGGGCAAGCTGGTTCCACACGTTTGGCAAAAGCTCATCGTCTACTCTCCTTCACAGTCTTGTGGCTTACGGTCAGGACCGATGCCTGCGCAGCCTGCCAACAACCTTACGCGGCCAGCGCCTGCGGGAGCGGGGTGCCGGCTCGTCTATGTTGCCTGGACGAGCAGTGTACACGATGGCGGGGGAACTGTCTTTACTTCTGTGCAACATACCATCGTTGAAAACCCGGAGTCTCGATTCGTCCGTTGAGGCGAACGGTTGAGATTCGTCCTTTCCCCTATCTCGCACAAGAGACGTGCGAGATAGGGGGCGCCCAAGGTCGTGGGCAAGGGCGGACAGCCCCCGGGCGAAACGTTTCGTCACATCTTCGAAGCGTGCGTGGAATGAATTAGGTGTGGTTTCAATGCTTTAAGGGGGGTCGCAACAGCACCGGCCCAATCTCGGGAAAGATTGGTTTCCGAACTCAAGGAACAATCACTGCCGATCCATGCTCGCTTTCTTCCTTGACGGCCAGCAGAGCCTTATTTGCGTCCTGCAAGGAGAACACCGTGACCTGCGGGCGAATCCTGAGATCCTGCGCGATGGCAAGAAAATCCCGCGCATCCTGGCGGGTCATATTGGCCACGCTACGGATCTGCCGTTCGCCCCAAAGCAGTTTGTGTAGTTAAAGGCTGGCATTTGGTCGAGGTGAATGGCATTGATCGCCACCACTCCCCCTTTACGCAAGGCCGCCAGGGCGCTGACAACCACCTTTCCACTGGGAGCGAACGTGATCGCGCGATCGAGCTCCACGGGAGGCCTCTCATCTTCCTTGCCTACCCAGGTTGCGCCCAGCGAGACAGCCGTCTGGCGATGGTTTTCGCCTCTGGTCACGACATAAACCTGGCACTTCCAGGATTGCAGAATGGTGATGGCCAAACTCGCAGAGCTGCCGAAGCCAAAAAGTCCAACCCGCTCACCGGGCGCAACGCCGGCTACCCGCAAGCTGCGAAAGCCGATGATGCCGGCGCAAAGCAGGGGAGCGACGTGGACGTCATCCAAACCAGCGGGCAGCGGAAACGTGAAATCTGCGCGCGCCAGCGCGTACTCGGCATAGCCTCCATTCACCGTGTATCCCGTAAAGACAGGCTTATCGCAGAGATTTTCCATCCCGTGGTGACAGTACCAGCAATCGCCGTCTACGCCGCCAATCCAGGACACACCGGCACGGGTTCCCAGCGGCAGCTCGGCCGTCGCTCCTCCGGCCACCTCTCCCACGATTTGATGACCGGGGATGAGCTCCGGGTGAACCGGCGGTAAATCCCCTTCAGCAATGTGCAGGTCAGTACGGCAAACCCCACACGCCAGGACCCGAAGCAACACATGTCCCGCTTGCGGCTCTGGACGGGAAACCTCCTCGATCCGAAGGAATGATCCAGGTACCCCACGGCCGGAAGTAAGAACGGCAGCTTTCATGGTCTTCCTATTAACCTTTGCCGGCCTTTGCCGCTAGTTCTTCGCTTAGCTTGCGGGCGTTGGTGGAGTGCTCGTGCGCCTGCACGGACAGTTCGTGAGCGGTGAGATGATCTCCTTTGCCGTGGGCGACCGCGGCGGCGAAGTGGGCGTGGCCTGCAAGGTTATGGAGCTCTGCGACGCGTTCGTGCGTGCTCTGAGGCATGGTGTTCTCCTGACCTCTTGGATGTTGGAATGGCGTCACGAGATCCTCAGACCGGCAAAGACAGCGATGTGCAATCCGATACAGCCGTCAGCACAGCAACCATGCGATCCTTCTCATGAAGCCCCAGCTTACGCGGGATAAATTAGGTTGCTTTTGAGAAAGGGCCCATGCCTGACAACCAGACTGATACTGACCGGCTGGTTTACTTGGTAGGCGGTGGAATCGCCTCGCTCGCCGCTGCTGCCTTCCTTATTCGCGACGGAGAAATCCCCGGCCATAACATCACCATCATCGAGGAATCGGCAAAGATCGGTGGCAGCCTCGACGCCGCCGGCACTGCTGACGATGGCTACGTCATGCGCGGCGGCCGGATGCTGGAAAGTAAGTATCTCTGCACCTACGATCTCTTTTCATCGATCCCTACCCTTGATAAGCGCATGACCGTTACGCAGGAGATCTTCGCCTGGAATGAGACCTTGAAAACCTCGTCCAAATCCCGTCTCTTCCGTGGCGGACACAGGATCGACGCTCCCAGCTACGGACTCAGCGAGAAGCACATCTTGACCATGGAGCGCCTGGGGCTTGAGCCGGAGGCTATGCTCGGGCGGACCAGCATCTCCGATCACTTCCATCCTTCGTTCTTCGAGACCGACTTCTGGCTCATGTGGTGTACGACCTTTGCCTTTCAACCCTGGCACAGCGCGGTCGAATTCAAGCGCTATCTGGTGCGCTTCACCCATATGGTCTCCGGCTTCAACACGCTTAGCGGAATCATGCGAACGGTCTATAACCAGTACGACTCGATGGTACGGCCCCTACAGAAATGGCTACAGGAGCATGGCGTTCAATTCAAGCTCAATACCCGCGTCACCGCTCTCGATCTCCATCATGAGGCGGATGGCTACACCGTCCGCGGCATCCACTGCGAGAAGAACGAACGTGGCGAGGATATCAAAGTGAACGCCGGGGATAAGGTATTCGTTACCCTGGGGTCCATGACCGAGGCTTCCAGCCTGGGCTCGATGGATGCGGCGGCGCCCCTGAGAGGACAACCGGATGGCGGTTCCTGGGCCCTTTGGGAGGCCATCTCCGCCTTCCAGCCGCAGTTCGGCCGTCCCGCCAACTTCACCGGCCATATCGCTGAATCGAGATGGGTCTCCTTTACCACGACTCTCCGTGACCCGACGTTCTTCCATCGCGTCAGGGATCTTACAGGCAATGTACCGGGAGAGGGCGGCCTCATTACCTTCCCTGAGTCGCGATGGTTAGCCTCGATCGTATTACCGCACCAGCCCCATTTCATCGGGCAGCCAGCGGAAGTAACGTCTTCTGGGGTTACGGCCTGTTCGTCGATAAGATCCGGCGACTTTGTGAAGAAACCGATGGCGTCATGCACCGGCCGGGAGATTATGACCGAGATCATGGGCCACCTGCGGATGGAAGCCGAGGCCAGCAGGATACTGGAAACCTGCACCTGTATCCCTTGCATGATGCCGTTTATCACCAGTCAGTTTCTATGCCGGGCGAAGGGCGATCGTCCGCAGGTGGTCCCCAAAGGCTCGAAAAACCTCGCCTTCATGGGCCAATTCTGCGAACTGCCGGACGACGTCGTCTTCACTGTGGAATATTCGATTCGTTCTGCGCAAACCGCCGTCTACTCATTGCTCTCGCTGAACCGCACACCGCCCCCTGTGTACAAAGGAGGACACGATCCACGCGTTCTGCTAAGGGCGTTCCTGACGCTACATGACGAGAACGTCCACGAAGCACTGGTGCTGTAACCTAAATTGTCTCCCACTACACGCTTTCCTGGGTCCGCTGCACAGGTTCCATATGCCGGAGAATCGTCTTCCTTTGTCTTAATGCTTTCTGAGGCGGTGGATCTACCGTCTCGACGATTGCGTAATGAAATTGATGGTCGCAGTAGATGCAATCTGTTTCATGCACTGCGGAGAGGGCCTTGTTGGAAGCCTGGGGAAAGGTCCTGAGGCACTCCGGGCAGGTGAGCATAATGTATGCCCCTCCGGAAGCGTCATGTCCATTTCGCTCAACCCAGATAGGTGCCGGCGCGCCGCCATGTTTACGCGACTGCTGCTCGGTGCTGGTCATGTCTTCCATGAGCTGCAACAAAGACCCAAGATTGCTTCCTTTTTGATAGAAAGCGTCCGCTGCAACCCCGACCGGTAAGCCGTCGACAGGAAAAACGCTGCTCATTGCGATCACACGGATCGCGGGAAACCGGCGACGGACCACTGAAAGAAATTCAAAGCCAGACATGCCAGGCATGTTGAGATCGGAAAGAATGATGTCGGGGACCCTCAGCCGAAGCTCGGACAACGCTGAAAAGCCATCTGCCGCAGCGCGGACATGATGTCCAGATGCTGTAAAAATTTGCGACAGCAACACGCGGAGTGCCGAGTCATCGTCGACGACAAGAAGATTCACTTTCGCATTGGGCATCTTGTACCTTTCCCAGAGCATCGAAAAGGGGAGCGATACGTCAGTGTCCCATTGCGCTAACCTTTAGTCTGTTCAATTTAGCTCAGGTCTGCGGTTCGTTCTCATTCGCGTGCCGTTGCGCGGGTATCTAGTCGTGCAACCAGCCGAGGTCTTCTTCGGCGGACTATGAGCAGTTAGCCTGTATTTGTCACCGAGGAGCGGGTGTTGGCGCAATCGACGGGTGCGAGACAATCGAAAAGTGGGAGCGCAGTCCAACAGGCGTATAACGCTCAGGTACGAGCAGCCTTTCCATCGAAAAGTCGCTCTAAAATGTTTCGCTATAGAAGATCGGCCCCAGAGGTGAACTCTTGAATAAGATCGATCCTAGAGCCGGGCAACTGGCCAACGCTGCTGACCTCGTTGACGTACCGAAGTTGATCACCGCTTACTATGAGAACCGGCCGGACCCGCATACGCCGGAGCAACGTGTCGCCTTTGGCACCTCGGGCCACCGGGGTTCCTCATTCGACAGTTCCTTCAACGAATGGCACATTCTGGCCATCACGCAAGCGATTTGCTTGTATCGCCGGCAGCAAAAAATCGACGGGCCGCTCTTTCTGGGCATCGACACCCACGCGCTGTCGCGGCCGGCCTTGGCCAGCGCGGTCGAAGTCCTGTCAGCCAACGGTGTCGATATTATGCTGGCGGAGAAGGATGACTACACACCGACTCCAGTCATCTCTCATGCCATCCTCACCTACAACCACGGCCGTACGACCGGCCTGGCCGACGGCATTGTGGTCACACCGTCACATAACCCTCCTGAATCCGGTGGCTTCAAATACAACCCTACGCATGGCGGCCCGGCGGCAGGGGACGTTACCTCCTGGATCGAATCCAAGGCCAATGAGTTCCTCGTCGCCAATCTTAACGGCGTCAAGCGGGTGTCGCTCGCAAAAGCTCTGTCGTCCCCTGCCACGCACCAGCACGACTACATAACAACCTATGTCGAGGATCTGGGAAACATCATCGATATGGAGGCCATCCGCGGCTCCGGAATCAACTTCGGTGTCGATCCCCTTGGCGGCGCTGGAGTGCACTACTGGGGGCCAATCGCCGCACGCTATAGGTTGAATCTCACCCTGGTGAATGATGTTGTAGATCCGACCTTCCGTTTCATGACGCTGGACTGGGACGGAAGGATCCGCATGGATCCTTCCTCGAAGTACGCGATGCAGTCCCTCATCGTGTTAAAGGATAAATTCGATGTCGCTTTTGCCTGCGACACGGATCATGACCGGCACGGCATCGTGACCAGGGGCAAGGGATTGTTGCCCCCCAATCACTATCTGGCCGCTTGCATCCGCTACCTGTTCACTCATCGTCCCCAGTGGGGCAAGCATGTGGCGGTGGGCAAGACGGCGGTCAGCAGCAGCATGATCGACCGGGTCACTGCCGGTCTCGGCCGAACGCTTTACGAGGTTCCCGTAGGCTTCAAGTACTTCGTCGATGGTCTCTTGCAAGGGCATCTCGGCTTTGCGGGTGAGGAGAGCGCTGGCGCATCCTTCCTGCGTCGCGACGGTACCGTGTGGAGCACGGACAAGGACGGCATCATCGCTGCGCTGCTGGCGGTGGAAATCACTGCTACCATGCACAAAGACCCGGGCGAAATTTACCAGGAACTCACGCAGGAATTTGGTAACCCTCTGTATGATCGGACCGACGCACACGCAACCAGTCAGCAGAAGGTGATGCTCGAGAAGATGACGAAAGACAGCATCCAGATCCCCAATTTGGCGGGCGAGAAGATCCAGACCATCCTTACCCACGCGCCGGGGGACGGCAAGGCGATCGGTGGCGTCAAAGTCATCGCGGAAAGCGGATGGTTCGCGGCCCGCCCTTCCGGCACCGAAGAGATCTACAAGATCTATGCCGAAAGCTTTCGCGGCGAACAACACCTGCAAGAGATTGAGGCAGACGCCCGGACCATCGTGGGCCAGGCATTTGCCACGGCGGCCTCTGGCACTCCGCTCGTTGAGGTAAAACATTGAGCATTGCAGAGCGACGAATTCAAATGCTACCGGCTGGGTCGTCCGGCGCTGGAGTAGAGGCCTTGGCCGAGTTGGCGCTCAACCTGCACTGGTCATGGAACCACGCGGCGGACGAACTATGGCGAAGCCTGGACGCGGAACTCTGGGAGACCACGCAGAATCCCTGGGCCATCCTGCAGACCGTCTCCAAAGAGAAAATCGAAGCCGTCCTGGCCCAGCCGGAGTTTCGTGAGCATGTCGACGAGCGGCTGCGCAAGAACCGACAATCCTTTGCCGCGGATGCATGGTTCCAGCAGAAGCACGGGTCCGCCGCGCTCACTTGCATCGCCTACTTCAGTATGGAGTTCATGTTGAGTGAAGCGCTGCCCATCTACTCCGGCGGACTTGGCAATGTAGCCGGCGATCAGATGAAGGCAGCCAGCAACCTGGGCGTTCCGGTCGTGGGCGTCGGTTTGCTCTACGGCCAGGGGTATTTTCGCCAGGACTTCGATGCGCAAGGCCGCCAGCACGCCCTTTATCCAGTCAATGATCCGGGCGAATTGCCCATTCGCCCGCTGCGCCGTCCCAATGGAGAATGGTTACGGTTACAAATGAACTTTCCCGGAGGCAGGATCTGGCTTCGCTGCTGGGAGGTGTCGGTTGGAAGGACCAAGTTATACCTGCTCGATACCAACGATCTCGCCAACACGGCAGCTTATCGCTGCATCACCGGCCAGCTCTATGGCGGCGACGCGGAAATACGGCTCAAGCAGGAGATCGTTCTGGGTATCGGCGGGTGGCGCCTGCTCCGGGAATTAGGTTTGCAGCCTGATGTGTGCCATCTTAACGAGGGTCACGCCGCCTTCGCCGTGCTCGAGAGGGCGCGCTGCTATATGCAGGATCATGCCCAGCCCTTTGCTCTCGCCTTGCAGGTCACCCGGCCGGGAAATCTCTTTACCACCCATACCGCGGTCCCCGCCGGATTCGATCGCTTTGATCCTCAACTGATTCGTAAGTATCTCAGCCATTATGCGCAGGAGGAACTCGCCATCTCCCTGGACGATCTGCTTGCCATGGGACGACAGAACCCGGCAAATACCTCCGAATCCTTCAACATGGCTTATCTTGCGGTCCGAGGCAGCGGCCAGGTCAATGGCGTCAGCAAGCTCCACGGCAAAGTGAGCCGGCATATCTTCCAGCCACTGTTCCCCCTTTGGCCAGAGCACGAGATCCCGATAGGCTCAGTGACCAACGGCATTCATGTACCAACCTGGGATTCGGCAGAGGCGGATGCACTGTGGACCTCGAGTTGCGGCCGCAAGCCCTGGGCCGGGGAGCGCCCGTTGCTGGATTGCTTTCACCAACTGTCTGGCGCACAGTTATGGCAAATGCGCACAGTCGAGCGAAGGACGCTCATCGACCGCGTGCGCAAACGGTACGCACGCCAGCTTGCAGCGGAGGGCGGCAACCCGGCAGACGCCGCCGGCACCTTCGATGAGAAGGTGCTGACAGTGGGCTTCGCGCGCCGCTTTGCCACCTACAAGCGGCCCGACCTGCTCCTGCAGGACCCAGAGCGTCTAGTGCGCCTGCTCACCGATCGGCAGCGTCCGTTGCAGTTGATTCTTGCCGGCAAAGCTCACCCGCAGGATCTGCCTGGACAGGCGCTGATCCAGCGCTGGAACGAGTTCACTCGGCGCCCGGAAGTCCGCTCCCGGGTGGTCTTCCTCAGCGACTACGACATGCTGCTGACCCAGGAATTGGTGGCGGGTGTCGACGTATGGATCAACTCGCCGCGGCGCCCCTGGGAGGCCTGCGGAACCAGTGGGATGAAGGTCCTGGTCAACGGCGGCCTGAACCTTTCCGAGTTGGACGGCTGGTGGGCAGAAGCTTATTCCCCCGAGGTTGGCTGGGCCATCGGTGACGGAAAAGAACATGGCGAAGATCCCGCACGGGATATCTCCGACGCCGAAGCCTTGTATGCCTTGCTGGAGCGCGAAGTAACCCCGGAGTTCTATGAGCGGGACGAACAGGGTCTGCCCTTGAGGTGGCTGGAGCGCATCCGCAAGAGCATGGCGCTGCTCACGCCGGAATATTCCGCCAGCCGTGCGGTTCGCCAGTACACCCGGGATCACTATCTGGCGGCCGCTTCTGGTTACCGCGAGCGTGCGGCAGGGGAGGGTGCGCTGGGCGCGAGTCTCCTTGCGTGGCGCGAGCGCATCGTTCGCCACTGGAATACGGTGCGCTTTGGCACGGTAGACACGGAGACGCACGATGGCCATCATTTCTTCCGCGTCCAGGTCTTTGTGGGTGATCTCCATCCCGATGAACTGCAAGTGGAGCTCTATGCGGAGCCGCTATCGGGACGCGAATCTGCGCTCCAGGCAATGACGGCAGGCGAACCCGCCGCGGGTGTTCCGGGCGCGCAAATTTATTCGGCGCAAGTTGCCGCGACGCGCCCTGCCAGTGATTACACTCCGCGCGTCATCCCCCACCATCCGAACGCATCTGTCCCTCTCGAAGCAGCGCAGATCCTCTGGCAACGCTAACTGCGCGAAGCGCTGGGTTAGCAACAGAGGGGTGTGTGCGCCTTCTTCAAGGAAAGCCGCGGTGGGTGTTTGGCACGGCAGGAGCCACCACGAAAAGGCGGGTGCCCCATCCCCCCGGATTCCTGTTGAGCTTACTGGGTTCCGCGAACTTCATGCGCCTTTCCTTAGAGAAAGGCGCACACGCAGTCTTGTCCAGCGCTGCGTGGCAGGAATCCGGGGTCCTTCGCGTTCTTTGCAAAGGGTGGGATACGCGACGGTCGGTATCGAGATTCGTGGTATCCCACCCTTCGCAAAAAGCGCGAAGGATGGGGCACCCGGGGGATTGGTTGCACTTTCTGCCGAGGACAAGAAATGCCCCGTTTCATACCCCGCGGGTCGGCAACGCCGGTGAGATAGCAAGCCCTGTTAGAATTTCAGCCGGATATACGGTCCAGCAGAGAACGGCAGCAACAACCGTCATTACATCATAGTAAAAAATAAAGGTGCTCTGGAATTTACTCTCAGGCCATTAGGTAACCCCACAGAGATCATGATTCACCTTGTCTGAGCGCAGAGCGGCGAGCCATTAAGCCGATGCGCGGAGTAGTTGTAAAATGCGGTGGCAGTCGGGTCAGGGAGGAACACTCATGAATCGAAGAAAATTTATCGCATCTACCGGTGCAGCGGGGCTCATGGCTGCCAGAGGCTTCCCATCCAGCGCTGCCGTGTCCACGAAGGCTCCTGCTCCTGCAAAGCGGGCGCTCATGAAGCTCGGAGACCAGACTGCTCCTACCAACGAGACCCATCTGAATTACCTGGCGCGCTATGGTGTGCGGAACATCTGCGGCTACCCGCAGATTGAAGGAGACCGCATCTACGCTACGGTAGAGGAACTTAATCGCATGGTCGACCTTGCCGGCAAAAGTGGCATTAGTATCGACTGTACTGCTCCTCCATTTCTGGAGTCGAGTTACATTGATAAGGAAAAGCATCCGGCGATCATGTTGGCGCAAAGTCCGGAACGGGACCGCGACATTGAAGCCCTGCAAACCATGATCAAAAATTGCGCCCAGGCGGGCATCCCCTCGATTAAATACAACATGAGCATTCTGGGTGTGGTCCGCAGCGGACGCACGCCAGGACGTGGCGACGCCATGAACAGTACCTGGAAGCTTTCCGAAGCTCATCCGGCAACACCGCTCACCAAGGCCGGGCAGGTGGACGCCGATATGTTCTGGGAGCGTATCACCTACTTTCTCGATCGCGTCATTCCCGTCGCCAATGAATACAAGATCCGCATGGCATGCCACCCGCACGATCCCGGCATGCCGCCCGAAGGCTATCAGGGCGTGAACCGGGTTTTGGGTACGGTCGATGGCCTGAAGAAATTCGTGACCATACGGGAAAGCCCTTACCACGGTCTGAATTTCTGCCAGGGCACGGTCTCTGAAATGCTCCAGGATCCCGGCGTGGAGATCTTCGACGTCATTCGCTATTTTGGTTCCCGCAACAAGATATTCAACGTACATTTCCGCAACATTCGCGGCCATCGCAATGATTTCGTGGAGGTATATCCCGGATGAGGGTGATGTAAATTTCGTCAAAGCGATCCAGGTGTACAAAGAAGTCGGCTATCCCTATATGCTGATGCCGGATCATGTTCCAGTGGCGGCCAACGACCCCGGCAGTCTGCAGTCTTTCGCCTACTGCTACGGCTACATTCGCGCTCTGATCCAGTCCGTCGATTACATGAGTTGAAACGAATGAGAACCAGGAGATAAACCGTGCCGGCAAGTCGTTACGCTTTGCTTCTTCTGTCTATACTTTTCCTTCAACCCGCGCTTCAAGCAGCCAGTTCGGTGAAGGACGGATATTTTAAGACCAGCGACGGCGTCAGGCTCCACTACCTGGAAAGCGGCTCCGGTCCCACCATCGTCTTCGTGCCTGGATGGACGATGCCGGCAGAGATCTGGCAGCCGCAAATTGAATACTTCAGCCGCGACATACCACGTAATCGCCGTGGATCCACGCTCCCAGGGAGCATCCGACAAACCCACCGAGGGAAACTATCCCGGCCGCCGTGCGCAGGATTACAAGGAGCTGATCGATCACCTGGGCGGATCGCCGGTGGTCCTTGTCGGGTGGTCGCTCGGCGTGTATGAGGCGTTGACCTATGTCCAGATGTTCGGAACGTATAAGCTGAATGCGCTCGTGTTAGTGGACATGAGCATTCAGACCCTATCGACTCCTGAAGAACGTGAGAGCCGCTTCGAAATGCTGCACAATTTTCAGGCAGACCGGAGTGAATTCGCGAAAACCTTCGTCAAGGGGATGTATCACAAGCCGCATTCGGAGGAATACCTCGCGAGCGTGGTCGCTGCTTCGCTAAAGACACCGACCAACTCAGCGGTCGCCATGCTGGCCGAGCTCGCCGTGAAGAACTGACTTGCGGCCTGCGTTGCCTAAAATCAAGATCCCCGTCCTTGCCGTCATGACAGAAACAAATCGCTCCCAGGCGGAACTCGTCAGCGTCCATGGTGCCCGGCTCACAGGCGGAGGTATTCGAAGACGCCGGCCATTGCCTTTTCGTCGATGACGCGGACAGATTCAACACGCTCCTTGAGGGCTTTCTACAGAAAGCATCGCTGGGTTCCAGGCAGTAGAGCTATCGGCGCCGGCTTGAGCGCCCTGCAGGAGGAGCATCGATGAAGAGTATGGACCCCAGGGAGATGGCGAAGAGGGTTGGCGAAGGCCTGCTTTCTTTTCCCGTCACTCATTTTGGCGAGAAGCTGGACTTCAATCCCAAGCCGTACAAGGAGCACATCGCCTGGCTGCTGTCACACAAGCCTGCCGGCTTGTTCGTGGCTGGCGGCACAGGCGAGTTCTTCTCCCTCACCCCCGCCGAGTTCGCGGCAGTCGTTCATGCCGGTGTTAGCCAAACGGCACGGCAAGTGCCGGTCGTCGCCGGTTGCGGTTACGGAACCGCCATGGCCAGGGAGTTCGCCGCCGCTGCGGAGCAAGCGGGTGCGGACGGAATCTTGCTTTTGCCGCCTTACCTGGTGGCTTCGGAGCAGTCCGGTCTGGCCGCTCATGTCGAGGCCAGTTTGTGCCTCGACCAAGCTCGGGGTCATCATGTACAACCGCGACAACGCAATCCTCGATGATGTGACCCTGGAACAGTTATGTCATCGGTGCCCAAACCTGGTCGGCTTCAAGGATGGAGTAGGCGACATCGAGCGCATGACACGGATTTACGCCAGATTGGGAGACCGTCTTACTTATATCGGCGGCCTGCCAACGGCGGAGACCTTTGCCCTTCCGTATCTGGAGATGGGCGTCACCACGTATTCCTCGGCCATCTTCAATTTCCTGCCCAACTTCGCGCTCGAGTTCTACGCCGCTGTTCGCCGGCGCGATCATGCAGTGGTCTTCGCCGGCTTGCGGGAGTTCGTCTTGCCGTTATCCAAATCCGCAACCGCCGCAAAGGATACGCCGTTTCCCTTGTCAAAGCAGGGATGAAAGCCATAGGCCGGCCGGCGGGCCCTGTGCGTCCGCCACTCATCGACCTGACTGAGCCCGAGCTGCAGGAGTTGACCAAGCTCATCGCAGGACGGTCTTAGCCGATTGGAAACGCTCCCAGAGATCAAAAAAACCCATGTCCGGTACCTGATAATCTCCATTCTTTTTGCCGTAAGCTGCTTCAGCTATGGAGACCGGGTTGCGCTTTCCATCGCGGGAACAGCGATGGCCAAAGATATTCTTTTGGACCCGTTGAAGCTGGGCTATCTTTTCTCCGGGTTCAGCTGGGCCTATGTGCTTGGACAGCTGCCGTCGGGAGCGTTGCTGGACCGTTTTGGATCGAAGAGGGTCTACGGCATCAGCATCGTGGTGTGGTCGGTCTGCGCCTTGCTCACAGGCTTTGCCGGGTATCTTGCCGCGGCTGCCGCTTTTACCGTGATCTTCCTCTTGCGTTTGATCGCAGGCTTTGCCCAGGCGCCCGTCTTTCCTGGAAATGGCCGCATCGTGGCCTCGTGGTTTCCCGCCAACAGAGCGCGGGCGTGCCTCCGCGATCTTCAACTCTTCGCAGTATTTCGCGCTGATGATCTTCGCCCCCATCCTGGGATGGATCAGCCACTCGGCCGGCTGGAAGAGCTGCTTTTGGTTCATGGGTGTGCTCGGCTTCGTCTTTGCCTTGATCTGGGTCAAGAGCATCTACGACGTCAAGGACCATCCCCGCATCTCCGCGGCGGAGATTGATTACATCGAGCAGGGCGGCGGTTTGGTAAACGCCGGCCGGGCGGTCAAGGGTAAGGGAAGCCTGCTCACCTGGGCAGCGGTCAAGGAGCTGCTGAGCCATCGCATGCTAGTCGGCATCTACCTCGGCCAGTACTGCATTACGACCTTGACCTGGTTTTTCCTGACCTGGTTTCCCGTCTATCTAGCCCAGGCGCGGCACCTGTCGATCATGAAAGTTGGCTTTGCTGCGGCGCTGCCGGCTCTTTGCGGAGGGACGGGTGGAATTCTCGGCGGTGTGGTCTCCGATAGGCTGCTGCGCGCAGGGCACTCGCTCAGCTTCGCCCGCAAGGCGCCGATCATGGCTGGGATGTTGTTGTCGGTGACGATGATTGGGTGCAACTATGCTCCGGCCCAGGCGGTCATGTTGTTCCTGATGTCCCTGTCCTTTTTTGGCAAAGGATTTGGCTCTTTGGGTTGGACGGTGATCTCCGACACCTCACCGAAAGGCATGGTCGGCCTCAACGGAGCGCTATTTAACCTGATCGGAAACCTGGCCGGTATCACGACGCCGATCATTATCGGCTATCTGGTAAAGAAGACGGGCTCCTTTGATGACGTGCTCATTTTTGTTGGCGTGACGGCGCTCTGCGCCATTGTGAGCTACGGCCCGATCGTAGGCGAGATCAAGCGCCTAGACCTGAAACCCCTGCGATTTCTTAATCAGCATCTGATTTCAGATCGAAGCTCCACCCTCCCCTTTGTCATCCCGACCGGAGCGTACCCGGATTTCCTGCTGCGCTGCTGTAGACAGGGCCGCGTGTGCGGCTTTCCGTAAAGAAAGCCGCAGGAAGCTCGCGGAACCCACTAAATTCCACAGGAAATCCGAGGGAGCGCAGTGGAGGGACCTGCAGTTTCAATCTCTACCCGCGACCGCTAAAACTTGTTCCAAAGGTACTGGTTATAGACGTCGTGGTGGTATTGCACTTCGGGCGCCTTCACGAACGTGCCCAGCAGGCGAGGGCAGCGGTCTGCGGACGCTTTCTTGAGTTCAACGTACCGCTCTTTGACGTCGGCTCCCAGCAGGGTGTCAGTCCACTTCGGCAGCCTGGAAGTTTTCCAGGGCGGTATATATGTTATCGGGCAGGAACCGCTTGGCCTTACGAAGATTATCGATTTTCGCTGTTTGCCCCTCGATGCCCGTTCTTGAATACCGAATAGAGGACCAGGTAAGGGTTGGCGTCGGGGCTGACGGAACGGACTTCCACCCGCATACTCTTCTCGTTGCCGATGGGGATGCGCACCATCGAGCCGCGATCGATAGCGGAAGCCATGAGCTGATTGGGGGCTTCGAAGTGAGGATCGAGGCGGCGATAGGCGTTGACGCTCGCATTCAGCAGCACGCAGATGTCATTGCCGTGGGTCAGAATGCGATCGATAAATTCCCAGCCCAGCTTGCTGAGCTTCTCTTCGCCCTTTCATCCCAAAAGAGGTTCTTGCCTTTCTCGCTGATGGAGACGTTGGTGTGCATGCCGCTGCCATTCACGCCGACCACTGGTTTAGGCAGAAAGGAGGCGGTCAGCCCCATTTTTGTGGCCACCTGGCGGCAAACGAGTTTGTAGAGCTGGATCTGGTCGGCGGCGGTAACCACGTCGCTGTAGCTGTAGTTGATCTCAAACTGAGAGGGCGCAACCTCCGGGTGGTCCTTCTCGTTTTCAAAACCCATGGCTCGCTGTACTTCGGCGCTGGTATCGATAAACGTGCGCAGCGGGTCGCCGGGGAGGGAGTGATAGTAGCCGCCGGTGTTGACGTACTCGAAACTCTGCGTCTCGTGATAGTGGCGCTCGGCATCGGTGCCCTTGAAGAGAAACCCTTCAATTTCGTTGGCGGCGTTCAGGGTGTAGCCCTTCTGATCGTAAAGTCCATTGGCGTAATTCTTGAGCACCCCACGAATGTCGGCCGGATACGCCTTGCCGTCCTTCGCGATCACCTCGCCAAAGACCAGCACCTTGCCCGCGCCGAAGAAGTCGGACGGCACCCAATAGAAAGATCCCCAGTCGATGCCCAGGCGAAGGTCGCTCTCTCTCTGGGCGGTAAAGCCGCGGATCGAGCTGCCATCGAAGGTGAGATTATCGTCGCTCTTGATGATGAATTTCTTGTCGTAGTCCAGCATATGCAGCCGGCCTTCGAGGTCGCTAAAGACCACGGTGACCGCCTTGATGTGCTTTTCGTCGGCGAGGTATTTCAGCCGCTCTTCGCGGATTACATCCGGCGGAACATGGCGCTTACGTTGGTCCTTTGCCGCCAGGTTGCGCTCTTCCAGCTCGGCATAGGGGATTTCAATGAAATTGCGAAGTGGGTCTGACATGTCTCTCCTCGGGGAATCGTATTCCCGGCAGATTGTTTGTATCGCGAACAGCGTAAGGAAACCATCAAGATGCGAAGGGGGCCGGGGCAGCTATCTACACCAGTGTAATAGTGAAACTGCGATAAAGCGCCTATCCTTGCCAGAATGCGATGACGATACCGCCGGCGACGATCATCGACCCGCCCACGTAGATCGGTGTGTCAACGCCTATATGGATGCTCAGTTCGAAAAGGCGGATGTTGATCACGACGGGAGCCCCCGATGCCCAGGAATTGGAGCAATTACGGAAGAATTTGGCGGTGGCAACCAAAAAATAGGGCCTAAGGGGAGCCTCGACGAAGGCAGCGCGGCCCGTGTCAACTCGCGGATTCATGGTCTACGTCGGGTAGCCCACGGATCAGACGATTTCTGACGGAAAGAACGCCCCACCTTATTTGCCAGGGCTTTGCGAAATCTCACGTTGCTTTGAGTCGGGACAGTTCGCGCGGGCAACGCAATGTACTCCTCCAACACCTGACTTTTTCCCGAAGGGAATCATTTTTCAGGTGCCTCGGAAGACGCGATGAACGCTCCGAAGGAGCGAATCCGGTTCGAGCCCAGGGAGAGAGGCTCGTCGGTAGAGAAATACTTCCTGTAGGCCGCAATCCAGTCGGTGGCAATCTCGCGCTGGGCTGTGGGCAGATCGAGTTTGCCCGAACAGACCAATTCGTGGAGCCGTTCCTCTAATGCGTCCTTGACGTGCGAATTCCATACCGGGGATGCATTGGGTTCCGGCCAGAGATTGTGAATGTCTCCTACACCGCCCAATCCCGGAGTAATCAGGTAGTCGATCTCATAGTTGTCCGCACGAGCATTAGCGATTCCATATTCTTGAAACACCAGTTGGCGCAAAGACGCTGGAACAGCTGTCACGACTTCCTCATGGGCCATCGCGCAGACTTCGCTGACCGCAACTTGCCGGACAGCGCCCGGTGTAAGGCTGCGGTTGGGAACTACCTCGGATTCGAATGAAATGGCCGCCGAGTTCGGCCTGCTCATCGTCGGATGTTGGACGAGAAGCTTACTAGTCACCACGGTAACGAAAATCGCCCCACAAACATACGCTGCAACGCGTGTGGCGGTGCCGAACCGGAAGAGCCATCGCCCTGATTCAGGGTGGGGCTTGGTAGCCAGTTCGGCCAATCGAGCTTTCAATTGCGCGCGCGCGCCGTCGATCGGCGGCAACTTGGGATCGGAGATGCTCGGCGGTGAATTCGCGCGAAATCGGCAATTGTATCTTCGATCTCTGCCATCCGCGCACGGCAATCCCAGCAAGCGGCGAGATGGGCACGAACTCGATTGGCGCGGCGGCCTGAAAGTTCGCCGTCCGCGGCCATAAGAAGTTCCTGGTCCCGGGGTGAAAGTCTTCGCTCAGCATAGGCTTCAGCTCCCGTCTGCGCGTTTCAACCGGCGGAAGCGGCATGGATCCTTGCTTATATATTCCTTTCTGCAACCATCTGTTCAGGGTTTTTTGGGCCCATCTCACATCGGGATAGAAAAAAGACTGAACAAAATGGCCTCAGCCGGAATATTCAAATGTGGGAACGCGGCTTGTGTAGGACATGTCCTAACGGGACTTAAAGCTCAATAGCCGGAGATGTCACTAACGACGTCATCCGGGGACAGCATTTTGCAACTCTAAGCCAGAGCCAATTGGGTGACAATTCGAAGATGAAAAAGGCGCTGCGTTATTGCCGTTCTTCTGTGGGCTCTTCCCACTCCTTGGCGCAAAGCACCACTGGGGAATTGCGTTTAACCGTCACTGATCCCGCTGGATTGGGCGTGAAGAGCACGGTTGACCTCGTCAGCCAGGGCAACGAGTATAGCCAGACATTCACTACGGACCAGCAGGGCAACGTGGACGCCAAGCGCCTGCCCTATGGAATTTATCAGGTCCAGATTCAAGCGCAAGGCTTTGCCGAGGTTACCGAGTCGGTCGAAATACGCTCTGCGCTCCCCTTGGATCGCACCATTCGGTTGCAACTGGCTTCAGTTTCCGAATCGGTGAAAGTCACCGGCGACCAACACATTGATGGATCCGTATCGTCCAGGTTCAGTCAATGAATTGGGTTCGGAGTCGATTCAGAACCGATTGACCGCGCTGCCCGGCCGCGGCATCCAAGACCTGGTAAACTCACAACCCGGCTGGCTCTATGAAGGCAATGCCGTTCTGCACCCGCGCGGATCGGAATATCAGACCCAGTTTGTCGTGGACGGAATTCCGCTCACCGACAACCGTTCGCCTAGCTTCGGCCCGGAGGCTGCCGAAGCCGATGACATCCAATCCCTGAAGATTTATACCGCCGGTATTCCCGCGGAATATGGCAGGAAGATGGGAGGCGTCGTTGAGGTCAATACGCTCAGAAGCCAGTTGCCGGGGCTTCATGGACAACTTACTCTCTTCGGCGGCACCTATGATACGGGTGCGATCAGCACCCAGGATCAATATACACGGGGGAAGAATACGTTTGGTGTGAGCGCCTCGGGCAACATGACGAACCACTATCTCAACCCCGTTGTCCCCGAAAATTACACCAATAACGGCACTACTGCCAGCTTCTCGGGAAGTTATGAGCGGGATCTAACGGAGAAGGACCGTCTCACCTTTATTGTCCGCCATGAACTCGCGCGCTATGCGATTCCCAACGAGCTGGTGCAGCAGAACGGGGCATGGTTGCCAAACTCGGACAACGACACCGGCTGTCCACCCGTTCCCCCGGACCAGGAGCCAAGCGATTGCGTATACATTCCCGGGGGGCAACTGCAGAATGGCGACAATTTTGAAACCATGGGGAGCGTCGCCTACCAGCACATCTTCTCGTCGGACGCGATAGGGTGGCTGCGGGGAATGGCCCGCGACAACTCCACTGACTTTTATTCGAATCCGGCGTCATGGCCTCTCATTGCAACCCAGCACAATGACTTCAAGGAGATTTACTTCAACGGTAGCGTCGCCGTCCATCATGGAAGGAACGAATGGAAGGCGGGCGTCGAATCCGACGCGATCTTCCTGCACGAAAACACCAGCTACGTGATGCCCTACTGCGACGCGACCTTTCAGACCCTCGATGCCCGATAAATTTGGGCATCTTCGACACTGGCGCGACAACCTTTGCCTTTACCGGCACCCGCCCGGATCTCGAACAAGCGGCCTATGTTCAGGACTTAATCCGCCTCGGCAACTGGACGGTCAACGCAGGCCTGCGATGGGACCACTACCAATTGCTGGTGAACCAAAACGCGGTGAGCCCGCGACTCGCCGTCTCGCGCTACTTTCCCACGCTTGGCCTGAATCTTCACGGATCCTATGACCGCATCTTCCAGACACCCTCCTTCGAAAACATACTTTTGGCCAGCTCTCCAGAAGCGGAGACTGTTGGACACCAGCGTTCCCGCAGTGCAATTGCCGGTCGAGCCTTCTCACGGGAACTATTACGAATTGGGCCTGACGAAAGTATTCTTCAATAAACTGCGGGTGGACGCGAATATGTTCCGCCGCGACGTGAATAACTACGCCGACGACTCTCAAATCCTGAGCACCGGGATAAGCTTCCCCATCGCATTTAGGAAAGCCATTCTCTACGGCGCGGAGGGAAAGCTCGAAACTCCGCATTGGGGGCCGTTCTCGGGCTTCGCCAGCTACTCCTACATCGTGGGGAATGCCTGGAATCCGGTAACCGGCGGTTTGTTTCTTGGGGATGATGCCTCCGACGCGCTGACCCAGACTACCGGGCATTTTCCAGATTCGCAGGACCAGCGGCAAACGATTCGCGCACGAGCGCATTATCAGATCGCCCCGCGTTTGTGGATGGCCCTTGGAGCTGACTACAACAGCGGACTGCCGTTTCAACCGGATTTAACTCCCCAGCAATATGCGACAGAATACGGCCAGGTGGTGATCAATCACCTCAATTTCAATCGCGACCGCATCAGTCCTTACTTCACGCAAAACCTTACGGTGGGAGCCGATCTTCTCAAGCGTGAAAAATTCACCACGCGGTTTCAGGGCGATATCGCAAACGTGGGCAACACGCTCGAACTCATCGACTTCGGAGGACTGTTCTCCGGCAACGCGATTGGCCCGGGACGCCAATTTACCTTTCGCGTCCTAACGACATTCTAGGAGCCGGAGCGGTTCTTCGTGCGCCATTCGCATGGTGGGGCTACCGGACAACCGCGGGTCCGTTCAACCCTGGCAAAAACACGAGTGTGAGGGTTGGAGGCGATAGAATAATGAAAGAGTGAAATTGAGCGTACTTGCGGTACATAGCGTTGTCGTAGCCGGGCTCTTGATTCTATGTGTCGGATGCAAGACCCCTGGCGGTGCAAGGCCCATTGGTGCGGTCGTGGAAATCAAGGCTCCGCTCGGGCTGCCTCCGGTTCCTATCCCTGCGGACAACCCTCCCACTGTGCAAACCATCGCGTTGGGCCGCAAGCTGTTCTATGACACGAGGCTATCCAAAGACAACACTTTGGCCTGCGCCTCCTGTCACAATCCAAACCTTGCCTTCACGGATGGGCGAAGCGCTTTCCCTGGGTGTAGGCGGGATGAGCGGTGTGCGCAATGCCCCTACTTTGTTAAATGCGGCTTATTCCCCGCTTCAGTTCTGGGATGGCCGCGCTTCCAGTTTGGAGGAGCAGTCAGCGGATCCGATTGCTAATCCTATAGAGATGAATCAGACACACAAGGTTTCTGTCTCCAAGATAAGCGCGGACCCGGCCTACAAGGCTGAGTTTGCCCAGGCGTTTGGGCCCGGATCCGTAACCCTGGAAAAGATTGAGAAGTCGTTGGCGAGCTTCGAACGAACACTCCTCAGCGGCAATTCGCCATTTGATCGATATGAATATGGCGGAGACAAAAAGGCGCTCACGCCCGCCGCGATTCGTGGTCTTGCTATTTTCGTAGATCCCAAAAGAGGCAATTGCGCCACCTGTCACACGATCAACGCCAACCTACGCCCTTTTTACTGACGGACACTTTCACAACACCGGGGAGGGCGTGAATGGCGAGGGCGAATTCAATGACCTCGGTCGCTTTGGCCAAACGAAATTGGAAGCCGATAAGGGCGCCTTCAAAACCCCGACCCTCCGCAATGTCGCGTTGACCGGACCTTACATGCATGACGGAAGCCTGAAGACGCTCAAAGACGTGGTCGCCTTCTATGCCGGAGGCGGCAACTCCAATCCCTGATCTCGACAAGGAAATCAAAGCGATCAGCCTCTCCGGCCAGGACCGCGCGGACCTGGTTGAGTTCCTCCAGTCACTTACCGGCGAGATGCCCAAGAATGCGGGACCACCTGGAAAAGAGTAAGGTAAATACCGGACATGAGACCCATCCCTTTCCTCAATCTCTGCCTTGCGGTCACGCTCCTTGCCGGTTGCTCGGGAAAAGTCAACACAGAACAGCCGGGTGTCGCCAAAAGCGAGCCAGCGCCTTCGTACTTCAAAGTGGATCCGGCTACCGCCGGCAGTTGTGACCGGAACCATACGTTATCAAGGAAAAAAGCCCGGCGCCCAAATTGATAGACATGAGCGACGAACCAGCCTGTGTGGAGGCGCATCACGGCAAAGCTTACGACGAATCGTTAGTCGTCAATAAAAAAGGCGAGCTGGCCAACGCCTTCGTCTATGTCAAAAGCGGATTGGAGGGGAAGACCTTCGAGGTTCCCGCGACTCCTGTCACCATCGATCAGAGTGGCTGCTGGTTTCGCCCCCGTGTGATGGGCATTCAGGTCGGGCAGGTGTTGAAGGTCGTCAACTCCGATCCGGTGACCCATAACATTCATCCGATGGCACAGATCAACCGCGAATGGAACCATAGTCAGGGAGCCGGAGATCCACCTCTGGCGCGCAAATTCATCAAGCCCGAAATCATGATTCCGGTCAAATGCAACATTCACAGCTGGATGCATGCGTTTATCGGCGTTCTCGATCATCCTTACTTCGCCGTTTCTGGAGATGATGGATCGTTCGAGATTAAGAATCTGCCGCCAGGCACCTACACCATCGGGGTCTGGCAGGAGAAACTGGGGACACAAGAGCAACAGGTAACCGTTGGCCCCCTCGGTAAGGCCGAGGCCAATTTCACATTCAAAGGAAAATGATCCATGAGCAAGCTGGGATTTATTCTTTTTGCCCTTGGCCTGACAGTGCTTTCAACTGGCTGCACCCCCTCCAAAACTACGGAGAAGGCAGTGCCCCAGGCGGTACCGGAAGACACCTCACCGTTTCGGCTTTATGTAACCAATGAGGTCTCCGGAGATCTGACCGTCATCGGCGGCGCCACCTATAAAGTGATCGCTACCATCCCGCTGGGCAAGCGTCCGCGAGGCATTCATCCGAGTCCCGACCACAAGACGATTTACGTGGCATTGAGCGGGTCGCCGATCGCCGGACCAGACGTCGATGAGAGCACCCTGCCGCCGCCCGATAAGACCGCGGACGGAATCGGTGTCTTCGACGTGACTCAAAATAAGGTTCTGCGTATTATTCACGGCGGCTCCGATCCGGAAAACTTCGACGTCAGCAAAGATGGCACCCAGTTGTACATTTCCAACGAAGACGCCGAGGCCGTCAGTATTGTAGACATCGCCTCCGGCGAAGTGATCAAGTCTCTTAAGTTGGGCGCCCAGCCTGAAGGGGTGAAAGTAACTCCAGACGGGAAGCACGTTTGGATCACTTCGGAGGAAACCGGAACCATTGCTGTGCTCGATCCTGTTGCGGGCAAGATCATCGCGACGTTCAAGGTCGGGCACCGTCCTCGCTCCGTTGCCTTCATGCCTGACGGCTCACGCGCCTACATCAACGCTGAAAATGACGGAACCGTCGTGTTGGCGGATGCCAGAAAGTATCGGATGATCAAAGCGATTCCGCTGGGCAAGCCAGGCGTGATTAAGCCAATGGCTGTTCTGCTCTCTCCGGATGCGACGAAGTTGTACGTCAGCACGGGCCGGGGGCATAAGGTTTTCACGATCGACACAGCCACGAATACGGTTTTGGGATCTGTCGAAGTAGGGGCGCGTCCCTGGGGCATAGCCCTGTCGCCGGATGCCAAAACCCTCTACTCGGCCAATGGGCCTTCGAACGACGTGTCGGTTGTGGATCTGGCTACGAACACCGTAACCAAGAAGATTAAAGCCGGGACCGGCCCATGGGGCGTGATCACGTTGGAGCGTTGACCGCGTCCACACCGAGTTCTTCCTAGAGCTGTTTCGCAATTGGTGTAGACCGGGACGATTGGCCTTTTCGTGGTCCCGGCTGGCCGGGACCACACCTCGCGATCTTTATCAGGCCACAGTAATTGCGAAACTGCTCTAGAGCGCTATATCTCCGCGCTCATCGTTGCGTATCCGGACCGCCTCGTCAACCCGCGTCACAAAGATCTTTCCGTCGCCGATCTTGCCTGTTTGCGCCGCCGTCGACAATCGCCTGAACGACCTTGTCAACCATGTCGTCCGACCACCACCAACTCCAGCTTCACCTTCGGCAGCAAATCCACCGAATACTCTCGCCCGCGGTAAAGCTCCGTATGGCCCTTTTGCCGGCCATGGCCACGCACGTCGGTAATCGTCATTCCCGAGATGCCAATTTCCACCAGCGCATCTTTCACAGCGTCCAGCTTTGACGGCTGTATCACTGCTTCTATCTTCTGCATCGTCCTCAGTCCCTTCCTCATGCCGAGTCTCTAGTTCGCGAAGTCGTATCCTTCTTCGCCGTGCTGCGACAAGTCCAGCCCGGTGCGCTCGTCCTCCTCGCTCACCCGAAGCCCGACCAGCTTATCCACAACGAACAGGATCACCAGCGTCCCCACGATGGACAAAGTCCACGCAATCGCGACGCCAATCGCCTGGTTCAGCATCTGACCCCTGTTGCCTTCGAGCAGCCCCGTAGCCTTTCCAGCCCCGAAGATCGGATTGATGGCGCTGCTGGCAAAAACCCCGGTCAGCAATGCCCCGATCGTCCCGCCGGCGCCATGAACACCGAACGCATCCAGCGAGTCGTCATACCCAAACACCGCCTTAACCTTCACCACCATCAGGTAGCAGCCTACCCCGGCGATCAGGCCGATCCACAACGCCGACATCGGCGTCACAAAGCCGGAAGCCGGCGTAATCGCCACCAGCCCTGCCACCGCTCCCGAGATCGCACCCAGCGCCGTACACCGCCCACTCCGCATCCACTCCGCCGCGCTCCATCCAATGGCCGCCGCGGCCGCGCCGAAGTGCGTCGCCACGAACGCCGAGGTCGCCAATGTGCCCGCGCTCAGAGCCGAGCCGGCATTGAATCCAAACCATCCCACCCACAACAGGCATGCCCCAATAAAGCTCAGTACCACCGAGTGCGGCGGCATTGGCTCCCGCGGATACCCCAGCCGCTTGCCCAGGTATAACGCGGTCATCAGCGCCGACACTCCCGAGGTGATATGCACCACGGTGCCGCCGGCAAAATCCAGGCAGGGAAACCGTCCGCCCAGCGAAGCGTTCAGCAATCCCCCTTTGCCCCAGACCATATGCGCCATCGGGCTGTACACAAATATCGCCCACAGCACCATGAATACCAGCATCGCCGAGAACTTCATCCGCTCCGCGAACGCGCCGGTAATCAGCGCCGGCGTAATGATCGCAAACATCAGCTGGAAGACCATGAACGTCTGCAGCGGTATGGTAGCCGCATATTTCGGATCCGGCGCCAGCCCCACCCCACGCAAAAAGACATTGTGCAGGCCGCCGATGAACGCATTTCCCTCCCCGAACGCCAGCGAGTAAGTCACCAGCGCCCACAGCACGGTGATCACCGCCATCATGGCGAAGGTCTGCATCATCGTGCCCAGGACGTTCTTCTTGCGCACCAGGCCGCCATAAAACAACGCCAGCCCGGGCCCGCTCATCAGCAGAACCAGCGCCGAGCTCGCCAGCATCCACGCGTTATCGCCCGCCGACTGCGCCGCGGCAATCGCCGCCGCCTGGTCCGCAGAGCTCTTTTCCAGCGCCGCCAGCCGATCCGTCCGTCGTTGCCGGAGCCGCGGACCCCGGCGCCTGCGCCGTGGCCACACTCCCCGCGACCCACACCACCATCACCAGCACAACCGCACGAACCAGCACACTTATCCGATCGAATCGTCTGATCAATCTGTCACCCTCCGTTCAGCGTTCCAGAGAAAATCGATCCGTCCCAGAAACAGCCCATTCACTTCTCTGTTTTGCTTACTTTACACAAGATATCCGCCTATCCCAACATCAATTCATCGCCCGGGCGGCATATCTTTCAGCCCGAGGCCGCAACCGAATCCACGAGGTGGTCCTAAAAATGGTAGATGACGTCGCCGGCCAGGGTGAGCTGGCTCTTCTTGGTCGGAGCACCGCTGACGCCATTGACCGAGGGCGAGTCATACGCCGGCACATCGTACGAGTGCTCAAAGCGCAACTCGGGACGGAAGGTGACCGTACTTCCCAGCCAGAAATTGAACCCCACCAGATGCTCGCTGTACCGGGTCTTGTTGCCGGTGCGCTGGCCCTTGAGGTCGTCGACGAACTCATTGCGGATGGTCAGCGAGCTGTGGTGGTGATTGAACTCGTGCTCGAGGTAGTTGACGATGGCGTAGTCCGGTGCGAAGCAATGCGTAGCCAGGGGATTGCACTGCGCTCCATTGGCCCCGACGATGAGGGAAGGGCCGGTGATCTCACCCGCATTGGCGCCGATATTCGCGTTGGAACCATAGCTGATGCAGGGACTCAGCCCATAACATAAGTTGGGAACATCTCTTTCGTACTGATACCAGGCCTCCGTATCTGTGTGCCAGGTAGCATTGATCTTGTGATAGTAGGTCAGATAGTAGGCGGACAGATTGTTATAGGCGTATTTTCCGGAATTGATGGAGTTAGCGCAGGCATAAAGATTATCGCCGCCATCTTTCCAGGTATAGGCAGCGCAGGCATTCCCGGTGAGTTTGGCGTTGGAGATCCAGGGAGCCGATTCGCAACCGCCGGAGACCCCGGCCTGGACTGTCCAATGGTCGCTCAGCTTGGTCGTGGTGTTGATTCCATTCTGGGTATAGCAGTCATAGGTATAGAGAATGGAGTGGCTATAGGTGTAGTTATTGGGGGCCAACTGCGCTTCAATATCGGGCAGGGAGATATATCGTCCCATGCGGACATCCATGCCCTGGGCGATATGCGGTATATAGAAATCCAGATAATACATCACCGGGTCGTAACCGTAGGCATTATTGCTGCTGAGCAATTGCTGGCTGAAGATACCCTTGGCGGTGGTGTAGCGATAATCCAGGCCATAAATGCTGGTGAACCGGAATCCCCAATCGACGTGATCCGTCTGCACGGTATTCGGAAGACGTTCGAAATAGAGTGCGACCTGGTCAAGTTGGATGGAGTTCGGGATCACATCGTAGGCGGTTTCGTTGTTGGCGTATCTGCCCTTGTTCGACGTGCTGGCGTTTCCACCAATGTCGAACCAGCCGTAAATCTTTAATGCGGCTCTTGTTCTCGTTGATCGCCTGCATCAGGATATAGGTGCCGTAGTCCGGCGCACCGATCACCACCGTGCCGCCGATCGGCCAGTCCGCTGCAGGAAACGGCGGCGAGTTCAGGGGGCGGGGCGTTCCTCGCCGGGCAGGTTCAGGAGAGGCCGGAGAGCCGTTGGAGTCCACCGTCCAATCATCCAGGTAGGCATGTCCTAAGCGGGTAAAGAAGCCTCGCTGTGGAGCCGGGGCAGAAGGCACGGCTGCGTCCGTTGCCTGAGGAGAATCGACGTCGCTGGTGCTGGGATCGTTTTCAGCAAAGCCCGTAGTGCTTAGCATGGCCATCGTGAAAGATAGAAGGAGAATAGAGATGCGAAAGCAGTGCCGATGATATTTCACTTGATGGCCTCTTCAATCGTTGCTCAGACATCGCTGACTAAACTCGCAATGCCATGGCTAGTAGATTGGAGGGCGCGTAAAGAGTGCGTAAAGAGAGCATAAGGATTGCACTAGTGTCGACACATGGATCCTTATGATTTCCTTATCAGATTTCCGATAAGCTTGTCTTGGATGTTGAAGCTGTAAAGAAGCCTGCCACGGGAATTTCTTCCCTGCCAACGGACGACGGGTGCCCTATCCTTCGCGTTTGTTGCGAAGGGTGGGATCCGCGGAGTTCGCCCTACGTTGGCAGGGGAGAATTTTCAAACGATTGTGAGAATGGGACCCCAGCTTGCCTACCGCGCAACAGGCGCCTGCCCTGCAGTCCCTTGTATGCCATATTTCTCAAGCCACTGCAGCTCTTCCCGTACCTTGATGTAACCGTGCCAGGGATCCTTATCCAGCGAGTGTCCTTCCCCGGGAAAAACCAACAGGCTGTGCGGCACCTGCAGTTGCTTGCAGCGCGCGCTCCAGCAGAAGATCCTCCAGATAACTCACCCGCACATCGGCATCGCCGCCGACGATGTGCGTCGGCGTCCTGACCTTGTCCATTTGGAAGAGAGCCGCCTCGGACTGATAAATGGCGGGATTCTGCCACGGCAGCGCACCGAGATACCACGCATCGTCGTAGGCCACATCGTCATTCCCCCAGTTCGCCGCGTGCTCCACCGCACCGGCGCCGGTCACCGCCGCCTTGAACTCTGTGGTCTGCGTGATGAGCCAGTTGGTCATGTAGCCGCCGTAGCTGTACCCGCCCACGGTGAGATGACCAGGATCGGCGATTCCATCCTTCACCAGCGCGTCGACTCCTTCCAGAATGTCCTTGCCCGGCCGGGAGACCAGGTGCGGGGAAATCTGCAGCATGAAGTCGTCGCCATAGCCGCTCGATCCCCGATAGTTGGGGCGGAAGACCAGCCAGCCGTTCGCAGCAGCCAGGTTTGCCCAGTCGTACCAGTCGGCTTCAAAGCAATCGCCATCCGCGTCGGCCGGCCCGCCGTGGATGAAAGTCAGCATGCGCAGATTCTTCTCCCCCATCCGGTGTGGCGGATAGATCAACACTCCTTCGACCGTGGTGCCGTCGTCCGCCTTCCATTGGTAGGTCTTCCATTCAGGCTGCGCCCGTTGCGTAAACAGCGGATTGAAGCTGCTGATCGCCTTTGCCTGATCGGGGTGAGCCGCATCTGCAGCGAGAAAGACCTGCACCGGCGTCGGTGAGCGTCGAGTGCTTTACCAGCAGCCCGCGCGTGTGCAACCCTGCATCCACCCCTGCGTAGGAGCCGGGCAATCCCGGCAAAAGGACGGCGCGGTCCCGGTCGATCGCATAGAGCTGTTGCTGGGTGCCCTTGAGCCCAGTCGCGATCAGCCGGCCGTCACCCATCACGGTGAAGTCTTCGAAAGACCCGTCAAACTGCCCACCCAACCGCTGTACCGTCCCGCTTGCGGGATCGAGCGCATACAGCCGTCCCTGTACATCGCGGTAGGGCCCGTCGAGCGCACCCGCGGCCGCCGCCACGTGGAAGAAGAGCTTGCTGCCGTCGGGGCTCCAGTGCAGGCTGTTCTCCAGGGCCTGGTTGTTGGTCAGGCGCCGTACCTCTCCGCCCGCGCTGCTTACCAGATAGATCTCGTTGTGCGCTGGATCTTCCAGACGATGGGAGACGGAATCGGTTACGAAGGCGATCTGCGTGCCCTTCGGGTCGGGAGCAATCTCCTTGATTTCATCGGCACTGGCGGCGATCGTCCTGGCCAACAGCGGGCAGTGGCAATGCGTTGTCAGGCAATGGCAGCGGGATGAGCTGGCAGGTTCTTCTGTGCGGCCGCGATCGCACCCGCGAGCGGCATGGCCAGAAGCAGATCGCCCCGCTCCTGCTCCCGCCAGCGGATGACGTCTCTTCCATTGCGCTTTGTTCGCGCTCCTCTGCGCTCTTGGAAAGCGGCGATTCGCCGGAGAAGAAGATCTGCGCTCCATCGCAGGACCAGGCGAAGGCATGCACCTTCAGCTTCTCCTTGTAAAGCGGGAAGGATTCTCCGGAATCCGCGGCAATCAGCCACAGCCGTTCCGGAACGTCTTATCGTCACTGTCTTTATCCTCGTCGTCAGGCAGAGGAAGATCGGAAAGGAACGCGATGTACCTGCCATCGGGAGACCATTGCGGAGAGCGGGCGTGTCCCGACCGGGTCAACGGGATCGTTTCGCCCGTCTTCTCTTTCCAGATCCAAAGATCGCTGTGAAAGCGGTTATGCTGCCAATCCGGTGAGACTGTGGCGATAACCGCGGCCAAGCCGTCAGGAGATAATTTCACCTCCTTGATTTCGGTGGCGTTCATGAACTCATCCAGCGTGATCAGGCCCTTGGCTGCCTTGCGCAACCGCTGGCATGCAGGTCAGAAAAGCTCCGGCAAGAAATAGGCAGGCACGATGATTTCCCCGCAATTGTTTATCTCCTTTTCCCACACTGAGTGATGGCCCCAGGTGGCTCCCGGAGTTTGCCGGCAACGGCGCCGGAAGCTCTATACTAAACGCACCGCGACATACCGCGCCGGCACAGCCGCAGTTTGGTCTGCTCTGGTCGTTTCACTGAAAAGAGGAACCCTATGCCCTTGGTTGTCGCCGGAGCCGGACGGCTCCGCTTCTGGTCTGCTGTCTGCTGCTTTCGCTCGCAACCGTTCCCGCCTTGGCCCAGCTGGACCCACAAACCAAACAACTCTCTCGCGATATCTTCCAACAGCTCATTGAGATCAACACCACCGATTCCGTGGGCAGTACAACGGTTGCGGCAAATGCCATGGCGCAGCGCCTGCTCGACGCCGGGTTCGCGAAAGAAGATGTGCTCGTCCTCGGCCCCAACGATCGCAAGGGCAACCTGGTGGCGCGCATTCATGGTACGGGCCGGGCCAAGCCAATTCTCTTTATCGGCCACCTCGACGTGGTCGAGGCGCTGCGCTCCGATTGGACCACCGATCCCTTTCAGTTTGTCGAGAAGGATGGCTACTTCTACGGGCGTGGCACACAGGACATGAAAGAGAGCGACGCCATCCTGGTGACCACCTTCATTCGCCTGAAGAAGGAGGGCTATCAGCCGGATCGCGACCTCATCCTGGCGCTCACCGCCGACGAGGAGGGAGGCAAATCCAATGGCGTCGACTGGCTGCTGAAGAACCACCGCGACCTGATCGATGCGGCGTTCGTTCTCAATTCCGATTCCGGAGGCGTGGACCTGGAGCACGGCAAGCCGATCTCCTTTAACGTGGAGGCGACGGAGAAGCTTTATGGCGACTATCAGCTCACCGCCACCAACCCTGGCGGCCACAGCTCTCTGCCTGTGCCCGACAACGCCATCTATCACATTGCCGATGCGCTCACGCGATTGCAGGCCTATACCTTCCCCTTTGAGCTCAACCCGGTAACCCGGGCCTATTTCGCGCAGCATGAGCACGCTGGAGTCTGGCCAGACCGCCACCGATATGACGGCGATCCTGCAGAACCCACCTTCGGCTGAGGCCATCGCGCGCCTGTCCGCGACTCCCAAAGTACAACGCCACCATGCGCACCACCTGCGTGGCCACTCGCCTCTCGGGCGGCCATGCCAACAACGCCTTGCCGCAAACGGCGACGGCCAACGTCAATTGCAGGATCCTCCCCAGCCATTCCCAGGAAGAGATTCGCCAGCAGCTCATCCAGATCTTCAACGATCCCAAGGTCACTGTCCGCTACGTCAACGACGCCGGTGAAGTGATGGACACGGCTCCTGACTCCAAAGCAGTGCCTCCTACCGACGCTGCAGCCCGAAGTGATGCAGCCTTTGGAGAAGCTGGTGGCGCAGATGTGGCCCGGCGTCCCGGTGATTCCCGTCATGGAAACGGGCGCATCGGACGGCAAATATTACCAGCGAGGCTGGCCTGCCGACCTACGGCATCAACGGGATCGCGATCGATATCAATGATGTTCGCGCGCACGGCAAGGATGAGCGGCGTGGCGGTAGACTCCTATTACCGCGGAGTTGAGTTCTACTATCGCTATGTCAAGCTGCTCAGCGGCGGCAAGTAATGATCGAGAAATGGATGGCGGCAAGTTGAACGAACTAACGGTATGATCACCTTCCGCAGGCGTCTGGCTTCTGACCGCAACTCTGGGCGTTGTTTACCGTAGCCTGCGGCCATGACCGCAACTGCAGCTGACCCGCAGCCAAGTCCCCAACAACATCCTTGGATGAACACCAGCCTCTCCCCCGACGAGCGCGCCGACCTGGTGCTCAAAGAGATGACGCTGGACGAGAAGATCCATCTCATGCACGGCCAGGGCATGCCGGGCTGGAGCCGGCCCATGCCCAAGCACCTATCTCGGCAACCAGGGCGCCGGCTTCGTTCTGGGCATCCCGCGGCTGGGCATTCCGCAGATCGAGATGAGCGACGCCGCCTATGGGGTCCGGATGAGCGCTCAGAACGGGCGCTACTCCACCGCGCTGCCGGCCAACATTGCCGCGGCTGCCAGCTGGGATCCTGAGGCAGCCTGTGATTATGGCGCCCTGATTGGACGCGAACTGCGCGCCCAGGGCTACAACATGACGCTCGGCGGCGGAGTCAACCTGACCCGCGAGCCGCGCAACGGAAGAACCTTCGAGTATCAGGGCGAAGACCCGCTGCTGGCCGGGACGCTGGTGGGCAACCGGATCAAATGCGAGCAGGCCCAGCATGTCATCGGCGATATCAAGCACTACGTCATGAACGATCAGGAAAATGGCCGCGATGAAGTCGATGTGATCATCGGCAAGCGGGCCATGCAGGAGACCGATCTGCTGGCCTTCCATATTGGCATCGGTATCGGCGACCCGGCTGCGGTGATGTGCTCCTACAACGCCATCAACGGCGACTACGCCTGCCAGAACAAATACACGCTGACCGATGTGCTCAAGAAGGACTGGCAGTTCAAAGGCTTCGTGCTTTCCGACTGGGGCGGAACCCACAGCACGGTCAAGGCGTCGGCTGCGGGGCTGGACCATGAAGCAGCCCATGGACGACTTCTATGGCGAAAAGCTGAAGCAGGCCGTCGAGGCGGGCAAGGTTCCCATGGCGCGAACTGGATGACCATGCGCACCGCATTTTGCGTTCCATGTTTCTGGCCGGACTCTTCGACTACCCCACGCAGAAGAGCGTGGTCGATGTGGAGGGCGGCCTTGCCATCGCGCGCCGCATCGCCGAGCAGAGCATCGTTCTGCTCAAGAACAAGGGTGGCCTGCTGCCGCTCGATCGCAACACCGTGCACTCGATTGCCGTGATTGGGCCGCACGCCGACACCGGCATGATCTCTGGCGGTGGATCGGCGCAGGTGGATCCGCCCGGCGAGCCGGCATCGCCCTGGCAGGCGCATGTGTGGTTCCCGACCTCGCCTTTAAAGGCGGTGAGCGCCGCGGATCCTGGCAGCCAAGGTCGCAGTTCGATTCCGGCGCTGATCCGGCCTCTGCCGCGGCACTGGCCAGGCAAGTCGGATGTGGCCATCGTCTTTGCCTATCGAGTGGATGAGCGAAGGAACGGATCTGCCCAACCTTTCGCTGCCCGAAAACCAGGATGCGCTGATCGAGCAGGTGGCCGCGGCCAACCCGCGGACCATTGTGGTGCTCGAGACCGGCACCGCGGTGATGATGCCGTGGATCGATAAGGTAGGCGGTGTGCTGGAGGCCTGGTATGCCGGCAGCAAGGGCGCGGATGCGGTGGCCAACGTCCTCTTTGGCAACGTGAACCCGAGCGCGAAGCTGCCCATCACTTTTCCTCTCAGCGAGGCGCGATCTGCCTCATCCGGATCTGGTGAAGCCGCCCGACAAAGGAGAGGACGCCGGCGCAGTCGTGAAGCCGGAAGATGCCAAGCCGACCTTCAGCGTGCATTACGACGAGGGATTGAAGGTGGGGTACAAGTGGTACGACGCGGAGAACAAGCCGGTCCTCTTTCCCTTTGGCTTTGGTCTTTCCTACACCACCTATCAGTACTCCGATTTGAAGGTCGAGCCGGGCAAAGAGCCCACGGTGACGCTTCACGGTGAAGAATACGGGCTCGCGCGCGGGGGCGGAAATCGCCGAGGTCTATGTAGCCCTGCCGGCCGCTGCGGGCGAACCTCCCAAGCGCCTCGCGGGCTGGAGCAAGGTGCAGCTGAACCCGGGCGAGAGCAGGGAAGTCAGCCTGCCGATCAATCCCCGGGAGCTGTCGATTTACGACGAGAGCACCAACGCGTGGAAGCAGTTGCCGGGTCGCTACACCTTCATGGTCGGCGGCTCCTCCAAAGATCTGCCGCTGCACCAGGAGGTCAACCTTCCCTAAGAGGTGAACCGAAAGCTCCTAGCAGTGCTGAAGCCGCCGTCAGATTTGTCATCTCGGACCGGAGCATCGTACCGCAAAGTGGACGAAAGGATGTCTCCGCCGTGTAGCAGTGTTGTCCCGTCAATCGAACGCCGGAGTGGGAAAACCGACGCTCTAGATTTGTCATCCCGAGCGCAGTGGAGGGATCTGCAGTTTCACTACACCCGCTCCGAGCGTCTGTACTGACACCCAGCATGCTTGCAACCAGTAGCCGCTTCTCGTTATCGTGGTCACGTCCGGCGAAAGGGAAGGGTCCAAATGTCTCCATCCCGCCGTGCAATTCATAAGATCGCTCAGCTGCCGCTTGGCGCACATGACTCCATTTCGCAGGGCAGCGCATGCATTTGCCGGGACACCTGTCCCTTTCGCCTTTCCGTTATCAATGACGAGATGACGCCGGACTTTGGCCGGGCCTGCGAGATCGCCACCAAGGACTTCGGCTTGCACTGGATCGAACTGCGCTCGCATGTGGAACAAGAACGTCACCGATCTCGACGCGAAAGAGATCGCCGAGTCACGCAGCGCTGCTGGAAAAATACCAGCTCCGCGTGACCGACATAGCCAGTCCGCTCTTCAAGGTAGACTGGCCCGGAGCGCCGCTCTCCAAAGAGCAGCCCAAAGCGCGACCAGTTCCATGCCGGCTTCGATTTCAAGCAACAGGATCAGTTGCTGGAGCACTGTGTCGAACTGGCAAAGCAATTTCAAACCGACCGCATCCGCTGCTTCGACTTCTGGCGGCTGGACGATCAGGCCCCCTACCGCGCCGCCATCAACGACAAGCTACGCGGCGCGGCGGAGACCTGCGCCAAGAGCAACCTGATCCTGCTGCTGGAGAATGAAATGGCGTGCAACACCGCCACGGGAGAAGAATCAGCCGCGGTGCTGAAAGCGATCCCCAACAAGAACTTCATGCTCAACTGGGATCCCGGAAATGCAGCCGCCCTCGGCAGCACTCCCTATCCCGACGGATACCGCCTGCTTGCCCCACGATCGCATCGGGCATTGCCATGTGAAAGATGTTGTGCGCCCGGCCAGGCAAGAAATATGAGTGGGCGCCGGTAGGTGCAGGAGTCGTCGACTGGGTGGGTCAATTCCGCGCCTTGGCGAAGGATGGCTATCACTATGCCGTCAGCCTGGAAACCCATTGGCGCGGGGCGGGCACGCCGGAGGCCTCCACACGCATCAGCATGAAAGGGCTAAAGGGCACACTCGCCAAGGCTGGCCTCAACTGCTGAAATCATTCCGGCACTTGCTCCGGCTTCGATGGCGGATCGCTGACTTCTTTGGCATAGAACATATGCGAAATTCGGGGCGGCTCTTTGCCGCGATGGAAGCTCCAGACAAGGTCCCGGATCTGCCGGTCCGAGGCGGTGAAGCGCTCCCGCTGCCGCAGGTATTCGAGCCACGATTCGGTCACAAATGTCTCGTTGATGTGTCCCGGGTCGGACGCATCCTGATAGACGCCCCAGCGGATAGCGCCATCCCGCAGGCGCACATCTCGCAGCTGATGGATGGCTTTGGTAAAGGCGGCATAGTCCCTGGGATCGATGTAGTAGTCGATGGAGACCCGCACCGGTCCCGTCGCTGTCATCCCGTTCCGACGCCAGCTTGGGCGCCGGCAGTCGATGTAGCGGTGGGGACTGAGATCCGGCTGCACTCCGCGCAGAACATGGAAGCGGAGGGAGAAGGGAAGAGTGATGGCCAGCCCGGCGGCCGCGCACATCAGCGACTTCGAAGTGGAAACGTGCTCCGCGATAAAGCCCCAAATCACGCCGCCCAGGGCCATGCCTCCGGCAAAGATCATCTGGTAGGCGCCCAGCGCCCGCGCCTGCACCCAGGCCGGAACGGACACCTGCACCGCCAGGTTCAGCGTGGACATGGCGCTGGTCCAGGCGAAGCCGCCGGCAATCAGCATAGGAATGATGATCAGGGGCATTTTCACCAGCGCCAGAACCGCCAGCGTAGCGACAAAGACGCCGGTGGCGCAGGCGATGATGGCGTCCGCCGAGAGGACCCTGCGGACACGAGGCAGATTGGTGGCGCCGATGACCGCTCCGAAGCCCATGCTGCCATTCAGGATGCCGTATCCCATGGCGCCCTGGTGCAGATCGTTACGGGCCACGACGGCCAGCAGCGCCCAGACGGCGCTGACAAAGAGGGTGAAGATGAGCGTGCGCATAAAGGCGGCCTGCAGCATCGGAGCGTAGCGGATATAGCGAATGCCGGACGCGCACGGAGCCGCGAATACGCTCGGCGGGCAGTGCGCTCTTGAAGATCGGGTTGCGCTGCCAGCGATACAAAACCAGAATCACGCCCACGAAGGAAAGGGAATTGAGCAGAAAGACCGAGGCCGCGCCGGTGGTGGCATGGGCGTAAAGCGCAATCGCCAGGCCGCCCAGGGCCGGTCCCAGGGCGCGGGCGAGGTTGAAGCCGGCGCTATTGAGGGAGATGGCATCGGGCAGCTGCGGACGGGGAATCACCTCCGGCACAATGGCCTGCCACGCGGGGCTGTTCATCGCCGCGCCGATATTCAGCAGGAAAGTGAGAATCAGCAGGATCCAGGGCGAGATGATGTCAAAAAAAGTGAGCACGCTGAGGATGGCGACCGCCGTCAGCATCCACGCCTGCCAGAAAATGAGCAGCCGGCGGCGATCGAAGATATCGGCCGTCGCCCCGGCCAGCAAGCCCAGGATGACCACGGGCAGGCTGGCCGCGGTCTGCATCAGGGCAATGAGCAGGGGAGACGGCGTGAGCACCGTCATCAGCCAGGTGCCCGCCGTATCCTGCATCCATCCGCCCAGGTTGGACACAATCGAGGCGAGCCACAAATCGCGAAAAAGCGGTACGGAAAGGGGTTCAAAGCCGCTGAGCTTGGTTCCGTCTTCGCTTGATCTGTCTTCAAGGTCGTCATGGGTAAAGCAGAGCCGATGGCGGAATCCCTGCTTCCATTATCCCAGAGTGTTGGGGATCGCTTGGTCACTACCGCATGTCCGACCCGCCAAAGGAACTCCGATCCGCAACCCCTGGGTTGAAACCGCTCTACACGTACTCCATCAGGGCCATGAACCCGAAATCCATGTGTAGTTGCTGATGACAATGGAAGAGCGTGAGCCCAGGGTTATCCGCGGTGAAGTCGACTTCAGCTTCCTGATAGCCCCCAACCATGAGGACATCCTTGATCACGCCGGAGGTCGGCTGGCCGGCCATCCGCGTAAGTTCGAAGCTGTGGCGGTGCAGGTGGACGGGATGGATGTCATCGCTGGCGTTGTGCATGCGTATGCGGTATCGCTTGCCTTGATGCAGGCGAAAGTCCGCCCGCAGCGCATCTTCTGAGAAGGGTGCGCCATTAATGGTCCACTGGTTGAAGCCCTCGATCGCGGCGTTCCGCTTGGCAAAGGTCATATCGAAGACCTGATCCGCCTCGCGGACGGCCGCTTGCAGGTTGCCGAAATGAGTGTAGTTCCAGCGGTAGGGCGGGGGAGCGATCCACAGCGGCTTGCCTTTCCTGCCGGCATATTCGACCACAATTCCCATGCCGTGATGGCGATCGTCATCGGCCAGGTCTCCCATGACCCAGACCCCTGGATGATTCATCTCCACGATGGCGGAGACTCTTTCTGCCGTGCCCAGCCAAAGACCGGGGACCCGTACCGGGCGGGGAAGTGGATTGCCATCCATGGCGACCACCGAGAAGCTGTGGCCGGGCAAAGCCAGACTGCGGATCTCGGTGGCGCTGCCGTTGAGCACATGGAAGAGCACACGATCGCCTGGCCTGACTCGAATGGGTTCGCCATGGCCCAGCATCCGCCCGTTGATGGTGAAGGACCCGTAGCCGACCTCGAATCCATGCGGCATCCCTTGGGCGAGCGAGGCTTGCATGGCTCCCTCCCCCGTATCTTTGAGTTGTTTTACGGTAGCTGCCGGCGAGAGGAAGTCCATCGCCATGTCACCGCCTCGGCTGTAGGTTGGTTCGAACTCCTTCAGCGTGAGGAAGACCTCGCGATCGTAATTGCCGGCGTGGTTCCTGGGCTCGATGTACACGGGGCCCACCAGGCCGCTGTATTGTCCGCGGCTCAGATCATCCTTTGCCCGAACGTGGGTGTGATAGAAGCGATATCCGGAAGGCTGGGGTGTGAACGAGATACGCCGGCTTCCGTGTGGAGGGATAAAAGGAGTGCCCTCTTCCGCGGCTCCGTCCACCTCGGCGGAGACGAACTGCCCGTGCCAATGCAGTTGCTCCGGCGTGTCGGTCTCATTGTGAATGTCGATGGTTACCGGCCGGCCTTCCTGGAAGCGAAGCAAGGGTCCGGGAAACTGGCCGTTGTAGGTGGTCGTCGAAATGATGTGATTGGGGGCCAGTTCGACGGGCTTGACCGCCATGGTGAGGGTGTAATCCGCACTCGATTGGCCAAAAATCACAGACGGCGAGAGCAGGCTGCTTCCCGCGATTGTGCCCGCGGTCTTGAGAAAGTTACGACGCGAGAAGCCTGCCATTGTGTCTCTCCGGAACTGCACCCAATCGCCAAGTATATTCGCGCTGCGAATCGCTTCGTTGGGCAGGCAACACCAATCCCGCGAAAAAGACTCGGACGACTTTCGTCGTACGGGTGCGTCTCAATTACCAGATCGTTGTCGTCGAGTGACGCGCGAGGAGCACAAATGAGTATGTGGCTCAGTGCTTGGAAGGTGTAGCGGCTGCGCGAGGGCAGCAGGTGGCGTGCCTGTTGTTGTCCACCGTCCCGCTGGCCGAGCGGATGTTGCTCTACCATGCGGCGACGGCCGCTTGGCTGATGCTTCCCGAACGAGGCCAGCTGGAAAGACATTTTCTTTCCCGTTATGCGCGCCTCGGCATATCCAGACAAACCAAGTGCGCTCGAGCCTAGACGAACAGCGCCGGGTGCCCCACGTTCGCCCCAGCGTACGTGGGACGAGAAAGATGGGCGAAGCCCCACCACTGCTTTTGCCAGGAGCAACTGAGAGTCACGACGATTACCTGGAAGCGTAAGTGCAGTTGAGCCGTCCTGAGAAAGCAATCGAAACAAGCCATCATCATCCCAGATACGCTGGTGCGAACCTGGGGCACCCGTCCTCTCCCAATGCCGCTCTCCCAAGTCCGCTGGCGAGGGTGCGCCAGTACAGCGTATCCTGAAGTGGTTGTGAGTCTTTCCTTTTACACATCGCGCGGGACCGTGCTGCCGGCGCTGTTGCTCGCTCTGCTCATGACGCAGGCTGCGTCCTCGGTGTGCACAGCGCAGTGTGTTCAACACCAGCTGCCGGTCGACTCTACCGGCCGTTGCTCCTGCTATGACCCATTGCCATTCGATGCTGATGGCGCGGTTGGAGGCAAATGGCGCCACAGTACAGACCGTCTCACCATGCACCCATTCCATCTGCGCGATCGATCTGCTGGCAAACCCCCAGGGAAAGGCCCCGGTGCAGGCTACGTCCGCTTGCCCTGAATGCAAGTTTAAGCGCCCCCGTCTTCGGCCCGAACATTGCCTCGTTCATGCACGCTTACCCTTCGCCTCGAAGTAGCATTGGCTCCTCCCCACTGATCACTGCTCTGCGCATCTAGCGCATCTCCCCGGCCCTTTTTTCCAGGTTGGAGGGGAAAGTAGCGTCTGCCGTGCCGCTATTTCCCGGTTCATCTTCTCGCAACGTCAGAGTTGATTCCGCAGGAGTCATTATGAGTAATCGACGTACGTTTCTACAGCGCGCCTTCGGTGCCGGTGCAGCCCTCTGTGCGGCGCGCAGCCTATCGGCGCAGGCCATGCAAATGGAGATGCCAGCGGGGACCGGCTCCCCTCTGCGCAAAGCAAACAGCCCCAGACCTTCCGTTCCTACGCCGGTAGTGACCACAGATGTTGGCGATCTTGCCTACACCATGGACGGCGGCACCAAGGTCTTCCATCTGGTCGCCGAAGTGCTCCGGCAGAAAATCCACCCCGACAAAACCATCGACGCCTGGGGATTCAACGGCAGCGCGCCCGGCCCGACCATCCAGGTCAACCAGGGCGATCACGTCCGCGTCATCTTCGACAACCATTTGCCCGAGCCAAGCTCCATCCACTGGCACGGCTTTGAAGACATGGTCGGCTATGACGGCATGCCGGGCATCAGCCAGGAGCCGGTAAAGCCAGGCGGCCGCTTCGTCTACGAATTCGACATTCACCAGGCAGGAACCTACTTCTACCACTCCCACATGGCCATGCAGGAGATGACGGGCATGCTGGGCGGCTTCATCATGCATCCCCGCACCCCCTACCATCCGCACTGCGATAAGGACTTTCTGCTGCACCTGCAGGAGTACGCGGTGCTGCCCAACAACACCGTGCCCAACACCATGAACATGGAATACAACTGGCTCCTGCTCAATGGGAAGGCGGGCCCGGCGTCCACGCCCGCTGATCGTTCGCCAGGGGGATCGTGTACGCATTCGCTTTGTCAACCTGGGCATGGATCATCACCCCATGCATCTTCACGGATACACCTTCCAGGTCACCGGCACCGAGGGCGGCCGCATCCCGGAGACCGCCTGGTGGCCGGGGAACACGGTGCTGGTAGGCGTGGCGCAGGCGCGGGACGTGGAGATCACCGCCGATCGTCCCGGCGACTGGATGCTGCATTGCCACTTGCCGCACCACATGATGAACCAGATGTCTTCCAATGTGGGCAGCATGACCGCGCCGGCCGGGTCAACCCGCCGGCGTGGATATGAATACCGGCATGGGCATGCTGCAAGGCACGCCGGGCGCCCCGTCGGGCGACGACTACGGAACCAGCCTGGGCCGCGGCATGGGTTTCGGCAGTACCGCGGACATGGCGACCACCAACGGGCCGCTCTCGCGGCAGAAGGCGATGCAGGCCATGCCGGGCATGGCCGACGCACGGCGACATCGCGAACAACGCAAACTGCGGTGCCTGGCTTCCCTCAGGATGCCTATATGGAAGGTCCCGCCATGGCCATGGACCAGATGGTGGATAAGCCGGAGAACTACGGCCTTCGTCCGGGCTGGAGCGGCTTCATGATGGGCATGATGACCTTCCTGCGCGTGCTGCCGCCGGAGAAATACGACGAAGTGATGGCGCGCATGAAGCAGGCGCAAAGGCCGAACGATCCCTACGGATCGCTACTTGCAGCGAATTTCACTGCAAGCTAACCACCAGGGAGAAGACGATGATAAAGAGACTCGCGCCCGTGCTTTGGTTGTGCCACCGCGCCACTTTTTGCGCAGAACGGCCAGCAGCCATCGATGCAGCATGCCGGGAATGGCGATGGAGAATTCGTCGCCGCATCAGCCATCGGCGCCGTCTCCGGAGCTGCTGCAGGGTGTCGCCTCGCGCCCGCCGCTCAAGCTGGAAGACTTTCTCGCCATGGCCGATCAAAACAATCCGACCTTGCAGCAAGCCGCGGCCATCGTCCGCCGCTCCGAGGCCCAGGCCAGGCAGGCGGCCCTCTATCCCAATCCCACGGTCGGCTATGAAGGCGACCAGATTCGCGGCGGCTCCTACGGTGGTGGAGAACAGGGCGGCTTTGTCGCCCAAACCATCGTGCTGGGCGGCAAGCTCGGCCTTCGCCGCAACATCTACGAGCAGCAGAAGCAGTCCGATCAGATCGCCGCCGAGGCCCAGCTCGTGCGTGTGCACAACGATGTGACGCAGATGTTTTACAACGCGCTGAGTGCTCAGCAGACGGTGCTGGTGCGCGGCCGGCTGTCTGGGCTTAGCCACCGACGCCGCTGAAACCGCGCACCAGTTGGCGAATGTGGGCCAGGCGGATGCACCCGACGTTCTGCAGGCCGAAGTCGAGGCGGAACAGGCCGCAGATCGACTATACCGTTGCCCAGCGCATGTTCATGCAAAGGTTCAAGAGGCTCGCCGCGCTCGCCGGCAGCCCCGCAATCGAGGTGCTCCCCTGGACGCGGCGCTCGACGCGCCGCCGGAGATCGATCCTCTCAGATCGTGGATACGATCGTGCAGCAGGGCCCGACCGTAAAGCAGGCGCAACAGCAGGTGGCGATTGCGGAAGCCAGACTGAAGGATGCCAAGCGTGAAGTGGTGCCCGATCTTCAATTGAAGGCAGGTGAGCAAGCCAATCTGGAGGCGCTGCCAGAAGCTCCGGGCAAAAAAACGGGAGCCCAAAGTTTTGCCAGCGCCGGCATCGAGCTGCCGCTGTGGAACCGCAACCAGGGCAACGTGCGCGCGGCGGAAGCAGACCTCGACCAGGCCCGGCAGGAGGTGACGCGCACGCAATTCTCCCTGCGCCAACAGGCCGAGGCTGCTGGTAGCAGAACTATCTTTCCGCCAAAGTAGAGGCGGAGCGCTACCGCACAGCGCTTGCTTCCCCGCGCCCGCCGCGCGTATGAGCTTTACCTGGACAAGTACCAGAATATGGCGCAGGCGTATCCTCAGGTCATCGTGTCGCAGCGCACTCTCTTTGAGCTTGAGGTGCATTACATCGACTCCCTCGATCGCATCTGGCAGAATGCGATTGCGCTCGAGAATTTCACTCTGCAGGGCGGCCTTGAAAAGCCGCCGGCGAGCAAGATGAAAGGAAATGAATTGAATCGCCAGCATGAGAATCTGCAACTGTGGTTGATCCGTCACGGAGAGACAGAATGGAGCCTTTCCGGCGCCCATACCAGCAGAACCGACATCCCGCTGACCGCGCGAGGAGAAGAGCGTGCCGCCAAGATCCGGGACTATCTCGCGCATCGTAAGTTCAGCCTGGTGCTGACCAGTCCGCTGCAGCGTGCCCGGGAGACCTGCCGCGTCGCAGGCTATGCTGATGTGGCGCAAATCGACGAGAACCTGCGTGAATGGGACTACGGCATCTTCGAGGGGCGCACCACGGCAGAGATTCGCAAAGAACAGCCTGACTGGTCCATTTGGGACTCTCCTGTCCCTGAGGGTGAGCCCGTGGAGCATGTAGCTGCCCGGACCCAGCAGTCATCGATCGAGCCATGAAGAGCGGCGGCCAGGTCGCGTTGTTTGCGCACGCGCATGTGCTCAGGATCCTGGCGGCTACCTGGCTTGGTCTGCCGCCGCGAGCGGGCAGTCTGCTGGCGTTGGGAACAGGGTCGGTGAGTACGTTAGGCTTCGAGCGGGAGACCCGAGTGATCTCGACCTGGAATCGGTCCTTTGAAGTCGACTAAGTGTTAGGCGCAAAGCCAATTGCAAACTGAACTCCAATGGTTCATGATTCCGAGACGCCATCCCGCTCAGTAGTGGCCCCGAAACTATGAGAATCGATTCCCACCAGCACTTCTGGCATTACAGCCCCACCGAGTACCCCTGGATGTCGGATCAGATGGCGATGCTCAAGCGCGATTTTCTCCCCCAGGATCTGCAGCCATTGCTGCAGAGCATTCACTTCGACGGCTGCGTTGCCGTGCAGGCACGACAAAATCTGGAGGAAACGAGGTGGTTGCTGGAACTCGCAGACAACCACGAATTCATCAAGGGCGTCGTTGGCTGGGTGGACCTCTGTTCCGAAAAATTGCCCGAGCAGCTGCAGAAGTTTGCCAACCATCCCAAGCTCGTCGGCGTGCGCCATATCGTGCACGACGAGCCTGACGACGAGTTCATGCTGCGGCCGGAATTTCGCCGCGGCATCTCGCAGTTGCGGGAGTTTGATCTGACCTATGATTTGCTGCTCTTTCCCAAACACCTTAAGGTCGCGGTCCAGCTGGTGAGGGAATTCCCGGAGCAGCCATTTGTCCTCGATCACATCGCCAAGCCGATGATTGCGGAGGGGCTGGTTTCACCCTGGCAGGAAGATCTGCACCAGCTGGCGAAGTTCCCCAACGTTTCCTGCAAGCTCTCCGGCATGGTCACGGAGGCGAGATGGAAGCAGTGGCACCCTGGTGACTTTCACCGCTACATGGACATTGTCTTCGAGGCATTTGGCTCCAGCCGCCTCATGATCGGTTCAGACTGGCCGGTCTGCATCGTGTCGGGAGATTACGGGCCTACCATGCAGATCGTGATTGACTACGTGCAGCAATTCCCGGTCGAAGTGCAAGCCGGAATTCTGGGAGAGAACTGCGCTCGCTTTTACGGCATCCATCCTCGCGGCCGATGATTCCTTGTGGCGATGACGGTGCGGATGAGGCCCGGAGTGTACCGGGATGACCGTTACGTTCTAGACTGAAGGCGCCTCTTTGAAGGAATTTTCTCTCATGAAATCGCTAAGCATGATGACGTTGTCTGCTGCCATAGCCGCAACCACGGCGATCCTTCTCGCGCAAGGCCCACAGCCGCCCGGCCCATCTCCCAATTCGCAATATCGGCTCGGACCGGACTCGATGCCGCAGGAGGGAGTGTCCGAAAGGAGAAATCCGCGGCCCATTCACCTTGCCCAGCAGGGTTTATCCGGGTACCCAGCACACCTACTGGGTCTACGTGCCCGCTCAATACGATCCCACCGTGCCGGCGAGCCTCATGATCTTCAATGACGGACAAGCATTCAAAAATCCGGATGGCGATCTACGAGCCCCGAATGTATTGGACAATCTGATTTACCGTCGCGAAATTCCCGTCATGCTGGCAGTTTTTATCGACCCCGGCCGGACGCCGAAACAACCCGAGCCGACCCTCCAGGAGTGGGGCGACCACACCACCAACCGGCCCACCGAATACAACACCCCTGACGACAAGTATGCGCGCGTCATCACCGAAGAGTTAATGCCGGCGCTCTACAAGGACTACAACATCTCCAGGGATCCGGATCGGCACGGAATCGGCGGCGCCAGTTCTGGCGCGATCGCGGCGTTCGCTGTCGCCTGGGAGCGGCCCGACGATTTTCGCAAGGTGCTCAGCATCGTCGGCAGCTTCGTGAATATCCGCGGCGGCTATGTGTACCCGGAACGGGTTCTGCAAAGCCCGAGGAAACCGATCCGCATCTTTCTCTGCGACGGAAGGAACGATAACCGCGGCTTCCGCAACGGAGCCGGCTACGACCAGAAGTGGGATTGGTTCTATCAGAATGTTCGCCTGATGAAAGCGCTCACGCAGAGAGGCTATGACGTGAACTACGCGTGGGGAATGAATCTCCACGGGCAAAAAATGGGAGGCGCGATTCTCCCGGATATGATGCGCTGGCTATGGCGCGACGGCCCGGTGTCCACCGATCCGAATGACATGGTGGAGCGCAGCTTCAGGGAACCAGTGACCAAAGGGGCTTCAAAGTAGGTAACTGTGGCTTTCCTTGGCGAAAGCCCCGTGTGACGCATCTTCACCTGTTCTAGAAGCTGATGCGGGCGGTGATTTCGATATTCCGCGGACCTGCGCCTTCGGCTGTCTGCAGGGCGGTGATGATGCCGAAGCCGGTGGGGCCGTCATCGACATTCATGTCCGGCGTTTCATAGTTGCGATGGTTAAAGACGTTCGCCGCCTCGGCGCCGAAGTGGAACGTTCGCCCCCTCCCAAAGCGGAGTCGATTTGATCAGCGACATGGACCAGCTTTCCGTTCCCGGTCCTACAACATTGCCGACACCGGCATTGCCGAAGCTGGCGCTGTTGTTTGGCGGATCAGCGAAGGCGTTGACATTGAGGAAGGTCGGGTCCCCGGCTGCCGACGGCACGCCGTGGAGATAAATCGGGACGCCGGAAACCCTGTCGGCCCGGGTGGATCCCGCGTTGGAGAGCAGGTTGGTCCCACCAGGGTCGGTGGTGACCTGGTACGGCGTGAGAAAGGCTCCGCTTTGCAGAACAACGACGCCGCCGAGCTGCCATCCGCCAACCACCGTGTTGAGCGCGCCACCGCTATGCAGGAACGGCTTGCCCTTTCCGAACGGGCAGTTCATAAAGATACGTGGCCAGGAAGCGGTTGCGGCGGTCAAAGCTCACGTTGCCATAATCGAGACCGAGGTTGAAGCGGTCCGAGGAGACGCTGTTGCCCTCGGTCGTGATGGCTCGTTGGTGCGTATCCCTGGGCGTCGGAAAGGTCGCGCGTCCACATGTAACTGGCCTGGAATTGCAGACCATTGACGAAACGCTTGGTCAAGGCCGCGCTCATGCTGTTGTAGTTGCTCTGGGCCCCGTTGACGATGCTCTGGATGTATCCCCAGGTTTGAAAGGGGCATAGAGAGGGAACGCATTCGACCATCCAATCGTATTGGGCGGCACCTGGTTAAGGTCAACAAAGGTTTCCAGGTTTGAGCCGTGACTGCCGATGTAGGAAAGGCGCATGCCGATGTCATGGCCGAGGTCCTGTTCGAGGGTAAGGTTCCACTGCTGCACGGAGGGATCGACGTAGTGGATGGGGAAGGCGTACTCGAAGGCTGCGCCACCCGGGACAACCGTGGTGGAGAAGGGACTGGGGAAAGAGATGGTTGGACTACCGCCAGGCGCGGTTTGCGATTGACCGGTGTAGTTGACGAAGCTCGAACTTACCGCCCAACCGGAAACCAGCGAGAAGCCGAGAGGCTGTTCGATAAAGCGTCCCCATCCCCCGCGAAGCACGGTCTTATCTGTGCCGGCAAGCCGCCAGGCGAAGCCTAGACGTGGACCGAAATCTTTCTTGTAGGTATAGCGCAAAGCCTGCGGAATGCCGGCCTGGGCAGCGGTGAGGATGGGCGACGGAGCAATGGATGTGGCAAAGTCCGACGAGGTGTAGCCCAGCGCTGTCTGGTTCGGTACCACGACCGCGCCGGTCACTCCACCCACGTTGTAGGTGGGCAGAAAGGCGGCGGTGTTGTATTCGGCGTCTTTGAGGGGCGGATGCAGTTCGTAACGCAGGCCGAGATTCAGTGTGAGCCGGGGAGTAATTTTCCAGTCATCCTGGCCAAAGAAACCATAGCCCTAGCCTCGGCCATTCATTGCCGGGTGATTGATCTGTTCGGCATTGTAGGTGTAGTCGGGATAGCCCAGCAGAAATGCGGTGTATGGATCTCCGATGTAAACGGGATTTCCATTGACGTCCGAATATTGGGTTGAGTTGTTGAAGTAATACTGGCCGGACGCTGTAGTTGCCGAAGACGTTATCGTCATGATCGCGTCATGTGACGAATGTCGCCGCCAAACTTGAAGGTATGTTTGCCCTTGCTCCAGGTGAGGTTGTCGAGCGCCTGGACAATGATTGCTGTGCTGCACGGACGGATTGCCACCGCCGGTCACCATAAAGCCGGTAATATTCATATCCGGCGCCGTGGGCGACAGGATTGGGCGTAATGCCCTGAATGCCGGCCTGGCGCCAGATAGCCGGCAGCTGGTCCCCTCCAGCATCGCGTAGGTCTGGTGGATGCCATTAAAGCCGGCGCGGAACTCATTCACCAGCGAGCTGGAAATGGCGTAGTTATGCGAGAAGGTAACCCCCTGATCGTCTTCAGGGTATGCCAAAGGCGCCGGTGATGGGAGAACCGGCGTTAATGCAATAGCCGGGGCAATTGGGGTTCGGCGGAGTGATCACGGACCTGGTCTTATAGGTGCCGCGCACAAACATGGACTGCTTGGATGTGAGGACATAATCCAGACGCAAATCAGCCTGATCGCTGGAGATGGGCGCGGGATAATTCACGCGATAGTTGTTCTGGTAGTCCGTCGATGCACCGGAATTCGGGGCGGGAAAGAAGTACTTAAGCATGTTTGCGGATACTTGCGATATGGGCACATTGGCTGGGTCGATGGAGCGTTCCATCCGGGTTGAAGATCGGCGTGCCGCCAGGTAGTCGACCAGATTTCCGTTGCGCATGTCCTCGGAAGGCACGTTGGTGATGAGCGGCACCTGCCGCGGCAGCCGCAAGCCTTCATAACTCATAAAGAAGAAGGCCTTATCCTTGCCGCTGTAGAGGTGCGGAATACTGATCGGTCCGCCCAAAAATCCGCCGAAGTCATTCATGATGATGGTCGGCGTGGAATGGGTAAAAGGATTGCCGGCGGTGAGCACGGTGTTCTGCAGGTTTTCGAAGACCCCACCGTGGAAAACATTGGTCCCGCTCTTCGAGGTAGTCGTGACGTCGGAGACGCCGCTGAACTCGGCATTGTTATTGCTTCCGCTGATACGTATTTCAGAGATGGAGTTGAAGGAAGGGAAGAGCTCGTTGATAGGGCCGCTGTTCTCGACGTCGACGCTGCTGATGCCATCGATGGTGTAGGACATGAGGGCGGGCGTGGTGCCATCGATAACCAGGTCATTGTTGTCATCCACCTGAACGCCGGGCTCGGTGCTGAGCGTATCGATGGGGCTGGTCGAACCGGTAGAGCGAGAGTAGACGGCGACTGGAAGTTCGGTGAGCTCGCGGCCGGTCTTGGTTTCAGAAAGGTTGGAGACATCGGTGGTGATCACCCCGGCCGAAGCGCCCTGGACCATGACGGTTTCCGATGCCGCACCGAGTTTGAGGGTTGCGTCGACGCGCTTGGTTTCGCGTGACTGCAGGTCCAGATCGGAGAAGTCTGTGCTTTCAAACCCAGCTCGCCGTGACGCGTGACCTGATATTTTCCGGGGTTGAGATTGAGGAAGCTATAGTCGCCGTGCTGGTCCGTGATAACCGTCCGTTCTGCCCCGGTACCGAGTATTGGTCAACCTGACCGAAGCGCCCGGCACGAGTGCGCCGGAGCTATCCTTGACCGTGCCCACAATCGATCCGAAGGTGGACTGCGCAAGGAGTTGCAGCCGGCGACAAGAAAAAGATCAGCAGCAGGCAAGGGAGAGCTAAAGCAGTTCTCCTGCTGCCGGTGCTTTTTGAGGATTGTTCAGGTAGTGACTGGAGCGTCAGTTGCTTGAGAGAAATCGGATCGACGTCCTGCAACATTTGAATGTCCCCCTGAAATGTGTTTCTCGCGCTTATATCCACTGAAATACTTGCCTGCGTAAGCACTCTGCCCTGTAAGAAACAACTTGCCCACTGTCATAACGGTCGTCCTTTGCGAAGGACTTCCCGCGACGGTAGCGGGTACCGTCTCGGACACTGCTACGGGACCTCAGTGCCAGCTGCGGCATACGCGAGACCATGCCAGGTTCTTGCTCACTGGCGACTAGAGAATGAGAGAGAAAAGTTCGGTACAGAGGGACTACGGGGTCCCGAACCAGGGCTTGGACGATACTTTAGCAAGGCTTTGCAGCAAGATCAAGAGCAAGCGGGAGTGCTGTCCGTTCAGTCTGCAGCGATAGTTCTAAACCAGAGCCGGACGGCGCTTGCCGATGTTGGTGGCCTGTTCGAATGCGTAACCCAGTTGCAGTACGCCCCAGTCGTCGTGATGGCGGCCAACGATCTGCATGCCAATCGGAAGCCCACTCGAAGAAAATGCGCAGGGAACTGACATCGCGGGGTTTCCTGCCGCCGAGATGTAATAGGCGGACTTCATCCACGCGATATAGTTTTCCATCTTCACGCCGGCAATCTCCGTCGGATAGTGCGTGTTCACGTCGAAGGGAAGCACCTGGTTCACGGGCAAAATAAAAAACTCGTACTCTCCTTTGAACGCGCACAAACGCTGGTATAGCGCAGTGCGCTTGGCCTCGATACGGGAGAGGTAGGGGCCGGTAAGCTTGCGTCCTTCTTCAACGTGCCAGTGGATGTATTCGTTGAGCTGGTCGCCGTGCGTGGCCAGCAAATCCCCAAAGGCTCAGTTCGTCGACCAGTGCCGCCACGCCAGAAAGGCCTCATTGGCGTCGCTGAAATCGGGTTCGGCATCTTCGACGATGCATCCCAGCGATTCGAAGACTTTGCGCTGTGCCTGCACCGCGCTTTTCACCTCCGGCTCCCAGGGCAATCCCATGTCCTTGAACATGGCCACGCGCACTCCTTTGAAGCTTCGGCTTCCCAGCGGCTGGGCAAACTGAGCGCCTGTCTGCTCAATCGAGATCGGGGAGTGGTGGTCATAGCCGGCGAGCACGCTCAGGAAATAGGCGCAGTCGGTGACATTGCGAGCGACGGGTCCGGGAACCGAAAGGGTGAACCAACCTAAGTTGGTAGGCACGTTCGACACGCGTCCCGGCGAGGTGCGGATGCCCACCACGTTGCAGAAGTTGGGAGGATTGCGAAGCGAGCCGCCCATGTCGCTGCCGTCGGCCAGGGGAGCCATCCCGCATGCGACCGCGACGGCGCCGCCGCCGGTGCTTCCGCCGCATGTCTTGGTCAGTGTCGTAGGGATTGTGCGTAGGCGCCGAAGACTGGATTGAAGGTCTGCGAACCGAGACCGAATTCGGGCACGTTCGTCTTGCCCAGGACGATCGCTCCCGCCTCTTTCTCCCGCTGCACCACCCGGCAATCGAAATCCGGCACATTGTTTTTGTGCAGCGGGGAGCCATAGGTAGTGCGGATGCCGTTGGTTTCGTGCAGATCTTTGACCGCAACCGGTAAGCCATGCAGAGGGCCGAGCCATTTGCCGTGGGCCAGCGCCTCGTCTGCCGCGGCGGCTTGCGCCATCAACTGCTCTTCCGGAACCATCGTTACCATCGCATTGACTTTCGCATTCACCTGGTGGATCTGCTTCAGGTGCGCCTGCATCACTTCGCGCGCAGAAAGCTTCTTGGTGCGGATCGCTTCCACCATATCGACGGCGCGCATGAAACAGATTTCGTCCCCGGAATTGGGCACTGCATTGGCCGCGTCAGGGACCATATTCGGAATCATAATCCGGTGAGTGGCGCCGGCGGCCTTTCCCATCGCCGTCGAAAGTGCAGTGCTGGTTCCGAGCTTGAGAGCGTCTCGACGGGTCATCTTGCTGCTCATTCGCTTCTTCTATGGTGCATGTTGGGAATTGCCGGCGCTGCCGCGAGTGCGGTTGTATCAACAGGCCAAAATCATATCCGGCTGCTGCCATCGAGTCTATCTGAAGCGGGTCGAAGGAGAATCGCGGGATAGAACCGGCCGGCCACAGAAAGCGCTCGAACGCAGAGACTACCCCGTTGCCAAATTACCGCGATGAAGGTTTCTCCGCACCTCCTATGACGATATCGGGGATTACGCCCAGATTCACATCACATTTTCCGATGGAACGGTAGCGGACATCTTCTCGTCGGAATTGGGGATGGGCGGCGTCGATAAATGGCTGGAAGTCTTTTGCAACAATCACCGTAACCGATGGAATCTGAATCCGACCAATGCTGTGGAGACCTTCAATGCCCCGTGGAGCCAGCAGCGTGGGGGGAAGGGGTGCGCCTTAACGCCTTAAGCGCCTTAAGTCCACCTCGGTACTTCTTGGCTCCATTGTGCCGGCCTGGGCCGCGAAGGGTCCGAGACAGGCACAGCGTGGCGTAGCGCAAAAAAAGAGACAATCCAGCCCACACCAGCCCACACTGTTTAGATACCAATTGGGCATGGTTCGTTCGGCTTAATTTGCCCAGGGAACTTTGTCTCCGCTGGAAGTACTTGGCGGTCGGGAATTTGGGCGGGGATTTGAAAAAATTAGTTCATGCGAACCTCCGTTCGCTGCAGAACCCAGGGGCGAAGCGTAACCCCCTTAAGAAGCGCCGTGCTTCTATTAGGTGCGTGCCATTCATTGGGGTACTTTTCGTCTGTCCCCCGGTTACTTCTGTCCCCCGGTTACTAGTCATCAGGCTCCTCGCGGACTTGTACCAGAAGACATGATCACCTCTGGTTTTGACAGCGCTTGATCGTTAACGACGCGTCTTCGAAGGGTTTGCTTGCGCTCTTCTTTCCGACCTCACCTGCCCCGGGTCATGCCGGGACTTTTCACCCGACGCTCACCACCACGGCTCTTTACCGCCGCGGCTCGGGCTGGTTTGAGACCGCTCCTGAAAGCCGATCCCGAGGGGCCTACCCTCATCTTCTACGCAGCTTTACAACACGGTTTTCATTTCACCTTCTACTCCTTCCGTGCTTCTGCAGCACACATCATGTCGACGCATTTCCCCCCGTAAGACTCCGGGAGAACGCCTGGACGCTCATCAGAGGGGCGCTCTTGGGATCTTCAGGTGGTTCAATTACGCGGCTTGGGAACCGAATGCACATGATAAGATGAGGCTCCCCAAGAAACCGCTCCGCCAGTTGTGGCTGTTCAGCGCCCGGGAGATTGGATACCCGCTTGGCCCAAGGTTTAGCCGTTTACTGCCGATGCACGCTGCTGGCGATCGTCGCCATGGCCTTCCCCTCCTTTTCTTCAGCGCAGCCAAGCCAGTCCGCCCCGCCCGAGCCGCCCAATCAAACAGAAGCCGGAATGCCGGTGATCGAGAGCTACACGCCCAGGACCTACAACGCCAGTCCCCAGGTCTGGGCGATTCAGCAAGACCGCCGCGGCATCATGTACTTCGGCAATTCCAGCGGCGACCTGCTCGAATATGACGGCGTGACCTGGCGAAAGATCTTTACAGGTTCGTCGGTCGTGCGATCGCTGGGACTCGATGAATCAGGAAGAATCTGGGTCGGCGCTGGTGCCAAGTTCGGTTACCTGACGCCGGATGCCACGGGTGCTCTGCAGTTTGTTTCACTCCTCGATAAAGTTCCGACGGAAGATCGCGGTTTTACCGACGTATGGCAAACTCTGGCCACTCCGCAAGGCGTATTCTTCCGTTCATACGAAGAGCTCTTTCGCTGGGACGGAAGCCGAATGCAGGTCTGGACCCCTTCGGGGAACAACAGATTCCAGGCCATCGCGAATATTCGAGGCCATATTCTCACCTCCCAAAGCGGAATCGGTTTGCAAGAGATTGTCGGCGATGAACTCCACACTCTGCCGGGCGGCGAAGCCTACAAAGACTCAATCAAGCTGTTTCTTCATCCCTACGACGACAACCGCATTCTCGTTTCGTCGCGCGACCAGTTATTGACCTTGTACGATGGCCAGAAAGTGGTTCCGTTTCCACCCAGGCGGATGACTACCTGAAGGTGCACAAGGTCTACACGACTGCATCTGCTGCCGGATGGCAGCATCTGCATCACCACGCTCAACGGCGGAGCGGTGATCCTCGCTCACGACGGGGGAATCCGGGAGATTATCGATAAGACTTCGGGGCTTCTTGATTCTGAGACCGTCTCTGCTTACTCAGGACCGCGAAGGTACGCTGTGGCTCGGCATGGGCAGCGGAGTGGCTCGTGTTGAAGTCAACTCCCCGATCTCGATCATTCTCGCGAAGCAGTGCCCTCAATATAATCCGGTTCCAGGGATCAATCTACGCCTCTTCCGTAGCATCCAATGCAATTGCACGCGTCGTCTTCGACCCTAAAACCGGTCGTCCGTCATCTGTTCCAATCCCGGGGCCCAATCAGGGTTGGAATATGCTTGACTTCCAAGACCCTTCCGGAAAATCTCCACATCAGCTGCTTGTGGCCACCAGCGAAGGCGTGATGAGGCTGCAGGGCGACAGCCTGGTCCCCGCCATGCCAGCGGTACACGGTCTCACTGAGCAAACATACTTCATTGAGCAATCGCACAAGAATCCATCGCGGGTATTCATCGGGCATTCCGATGGGCTGGGTTCCATGCGTTGGGATGGTCAGAAGTGGATTGACGAAGGCAGGTTGCCGAAGACAATCTATGAAGCCCGGGGCCTCGTCGAAGATGCGGACGGCGTGCTCTGGGCGAGTGGAGGGAGTAGAAGCGTTCTCCGGGTTGAAGTAGCTCCTTCGGGGATGCGCGACTCGAGGTACCAGGTCTTCTCGCAAAATGAAGGTCTTCCCGAAGGCCAGAACGACGTGGAATTTGTGGCCGGAAACATTTTTGCTACAGTCGATCGCTCGAAGCACATTTTCCGCTGGGACCCGGCAGCGGGAAAATTCGTGGTCGATGACCGCTTTCTGCTTCCTATCGATGCTCCAGACGTTGGTGCCGGTCTCGGCCCGTATGATGCCGAATATCAGGGTCCGAACGCGAAATTCTGGTCTGTGACGACATCTTCGGAGAGTCGGCGCCTTGGTCTCTTTAGCCGTCAACCCGACGGCACATGGCACGTCGATGAAGATTCCTATCGACGCCTGAATCGCTTCCGTACTTTTAATACATTTCATGATCCCGACGGCGTGGTGTGGATAACGGGAGAACAGGTGCTCCGCCTCGCTCCGATGAAAAGTCAGGCCGCAGTGCCGCCGTTTCCAACGCTCGTGCGGCGAGTCAATGCCGGCTCCAAGGTCGTTTTCAGTGGCTTAAACATCGAAGGAGCTCCAGAGCTTCGTTTACCGCCCGGCAGTAGCGCTCTTCGCTTCCAGTTCGCTGCACTCAACTACGCGAATCCCGTTGACACCGAATACCAATATTGGCTCGAGGGCGCAGACAAGGATTGGTCGGCGTGGGGCAAGCAAAAGGAAGCTAATTACAGCGGGCTGGGTCCCGGTTCTTATCGCTTCCACGTTCGTTCCCGCGCAGATGACGGACGCAGCGGCGAAGAACCGACCTACGCGTTCGCAATCCTTCCGCCGTGGTACAGGACAACTCTCGCCTATATCGGCTATGTCTTGCTTTTCCTGTTTTTGACTTATGTTGCCTGGCGCTGGATCACTGCACACGAGCAGGAGAAGGCGCGTCGCAAGACCGCGATTCTTGAAGACCAGGCAAAGGCGCTGGAAGCCACCGTCAACGAGCGTACCCAGGAGATCCGCGAGCAGGCCGCTGAAATCGCGGCTCAGAAAGACAGCATCGAGCTGCTGAGCGAAATCGGCAGGGAGATCACGGCTTCTCTCGATCTCAACACAATCCTCTTCAAGCTCTATGAGCGCGTAAATCAGATTGTTGATGCGAGCATCTTCGGTGTAGGTCTCTACCGGCCTGAGCAGCATCTCATCGAATACAGTCTCGCTATCGAAAACGGCAAGCGCTACGCCCCCTACACGCGGAGCACGGACGACAAGAACCAGTTCGCCGTTTGGTGCATCGATAACCGCCAGCCCATCCTGATCAACGACGTGGCCGTCGAATATTCGAAGTACATCCCCACCTACGAGCACGCAAGCAGGAAACTTGAAGACGGCAGCACCGCGCAGCCGCCGGCTTCCATGATCTATCTCCCGTTGATCGCGCAAGAGCGCGTGCTCGGCGTGCTCAGCATCCAGAGCTTCAAAAAGAATGCTTATACCGAGCAGCATCTCAGCCTGCTTGAAAATCTCGCTTCGTACACAACCATCGCACTCGACAACGCAAACGCCTATCTGCTGATCAACAAGCGGGAACGAGAAGTCAGCGAGCGCGCTGCCGAACTCATCACCATCAACAACATTACGCAGGCACTCGCCACCCAGCTTGACCAGGAACCACTGATCCAACTCGTCGGCGAGCAGATTCGTGACCTGTTCCATGCATCGATCGCCTACATCTCTCTGCTTGACCGCACGAACATGATCCTGCGGTTCCCCTACACGTATGGCGAAGATGCGCAGCCGCGGCCCTTTGGCGCTGGACTCACCTCGCAGATCATTCGTTCCGGCCAGCCACTCCTGATCAACGAGAACATGGAGCGCAATCGGGCCCGCATGGGAATTGAGCAGATCGGCCGCGTTTCCGCTTCCTATCTGGGCGTGCCGATCCCAGCCGGGGGCGAATTCATCGGTGTCATCAGCGTTCAGTCGACGGAGCAGGAAGGACGCTTCACCGAAGCCGACCAGCGCCTGCTTTCGACCATCGCGTCGGCCGTGGGCGTAGCCTTGCACAACGCAAAGCTCTTTGAAGAGGCACGCCTTGCACGCGCCGCGGCCGAAGAGGCAGACGCTGCGAAAAGCTCTTTCCTGTCAACCGTCAGCCATGAATTACGTACGCCGCTGACCTCGGTGCTGGGCTTCGCAAAAATCATTCGCCGTCGCCTGCAGGAGCGGCTCTTCCCGCTTATACCCAACGACGATCGCAAGGTGGAACAGGCCAAGCAGCAAGTCATCGAGAACCTCGGTGTCGTTGTCAGCGAAGGCGAGCGTCTCACTAAATTGATCGATGATGTCCTCGACCTCGCGAAGATCGAGGCCGGCAAGTTCACTTGGAACATGGCTTCTGTGTCCGTGCAAGACGTCATTGATCGCGCAGTGGCGGCCACTGCCTCGTTGTTTGAAGCAAAGAAGCTCAATTTGGAGCGGGACATCGAACCCGACCTCCCCGTCGTGACGGGCGATCAGGATCGATTGATCCAGGTAGTCATCAATCTGATTTCCAACGCGGTCAAGTTCACCGATGATGGCTCAATCAAGTGCTCCGCGCGCAGGGACAACGGCGACTTGGTCGTCAGCGTAACCGACTCCGGAATTGGCATCGCTCCGGCAGACCAGCCAAAGGTATTCGAAAAGTTCAAGCAGGTAGGAGACACGCTCACTGATAAGCCAAAGGGCACTGGCCTCGGGCTCCCGATCTGCAAGGAGATCGTCGAATATCACGGCGGACAGATCTGGGTTGAAAGCAGGCCGGGCCGGGGCAGCACCTTCTCATTCACGCTTCCAATCGCAGATAAAAACGACAGGCCTGATCTCCAACCGAGACGCCGCAAAGTCGATATCGAATCGCTCGTGAAGCAACTGCGCGAGAAAGTGGATACGCATCAGCCGCGCGACAAGTCTGTTCTTGTAGTCGACGACGATCAGCATATTCGCTCTCTTTTGAATCAGGAACTCAGCGAGGCCGGTTACCGCGTACGCCTCGCAGAGGACGGCCGCAAGGCTCTTTCACTCATCCGCGAAGAAACGCCAGGCCTCGTCATCCTCGACGTGATGATGCCCGAGATGAACGGATTCGACGTTGCGGCCGTGCTGAAGAATGATCCCGTAACCATGGATATCCCGATCATCATTCTGTCCATCCTTGAAGACAAGGAGCGCGGGTTCAGGCTCGGCGTCGATCGGTATCTCACCAAGCCGATCGACACCGCATCCCTCTTCCATGAAGTCGACGCACTCCTCGACCAGGGAAAGTCGAAAAAGAAAGTGATGATCGTTGACGAAGATGCATCAACGGTTCGCACGCTTGCCGATGTCCTTGAGACACGCGGATACCAGGTAGTCGATTCCAACGGTTCTGAGCTGGTTTCGAGAGCAATGCGCTCCAAGCCCGATGTCATCATCTTGAGTTCGCTTTTGTCCAATGACGACGCAGTGCGCGCCCTGCGTTTCGAGAAGGGAATGGAGAACGTCCTCTTTCTTATCTATCAATGAAGCCTATGAAAATTCTTATTGTCGATGACGAGCCACATCTGCGCACCCTGATCCAGCAGGCGCTTGAGGAACTTGAAGACGAGGGTGTAGAGCTCCTTACTGCCACAAATGGAGAAGAAGCCCTCGAAACCATTCGCGGCGAGCAACCGAAAATGGTCTTCCTCGACGTAATGATGCCGAAGAAGAACGGGTTCGACGTGTGCCACGCCGTCAAGCGGGAACTCGGCATGGATCACATCTATATCGTTCTGCTCACCGCGAAGGGTCAGGAGTTCGACCGCCAGCGTGGCACCGAAGTCGGTGCGGATATCTACATGACCAAACCATTTGATCCGGATGCTCTGCTCGAGAAGGCGCGCGCTGTGTTGGGTCTCGAAACTTCGCATGGCTAGCCTGAAATTCAAAACATTGGTTGCCCCCAAAGGTGGAGCTTTCGCCGCGCTTACGGCAATCATTGAGGCCATGGGCGGCAACATCGGGATTGAGGACGCCTCGGGCAAACTGCTGCTCGGAACCTCGTCTGGTGGATCATCACGTTTACCCGTCTGCGTTGATGGCGTCACCCTCGGTTGGGTAACCGGACCGTCCTCCGCGGCAGCCCCGCTGGTCACCCTGCTGAACCATCTAGCGGCCAAAGAGTCTGAGCGCCGCGCTCTGGCCGCCGAAGTCCTGCACCTTTACCGGGAAGTGCACCTGATTGAACAGCTCTCAGAACAACTCACCGCGCTGCTGGACGTTTCGGCTGTCGGCCAATCCGCCCTGGACCAGGCGCACCGTCTTATCGCCGCCTCACGCGGCGGCATATTGGTTATGGATCAGTCCGGCGGCCCGCTCCGCTCCGTAGCCTTCTTTGGCGGTGAGGAGCCGCTCCCGGTCACCTCCGAGCTCGCCGCATCCATTGCCGAACGCGGCGTGGCCGAGATAGTGAACGACTGCGCGGCCGATTCCCGCGCGCTCGGCTCGGAGTTCACGCTGGGCTCGCTCATTTGCGCCCCGCTGCGCGCCAAGCAGCGCACCGTCGGCGTGATTGCCCTGGCCAACAGCGCCGGGACACCTTACAGCGCCGCTGATCTCAAACTGCTCAACACCATCGCCCTGCAAACCGCCGCGGCGATCGAAAACTCCTTCCTTTGTTCGGAAATGGTGGATGCTGTTCGTGACCGCACGCAGCTCGCCGCCATTCAAAAAGAACTGGATACGGCACGCACTATTCAGCACTCCCTGGTTCCGCGCACTTTTCCGCCCTTTCCCGAGCGCACCGATTTCGATATTCACGCGCAAATGACATCGGCCCGGGCCGTGGGCGGCGACTTCTTCGACTTCTTCCTCATCGATGACCATCATCTGGGCGTAGTCATTGGCGACGTTTCGGGCAAAGGTATTCCGGCGGCGCTCTACATGGCGGTGGCGCGCACGCAGATCAAGACCACCGCTCTGCAAGGCGAGTCCCCCGAGGAATGCCTGTTCGAAGTGAATCGCGTTTTGGTGCGCGAAAGGGTTTCCGCGATGTTCGCCACCTGCTTCTATGGTTTGCTCAACACTCGCACCGGCGAGTTGCGTTATTGCAGCGCGGGCCATAATCCGCCCTATCTGCTGCGCGCCTCCGGCGAATTGGAAACCATGGACCTGGCCGGCGGCATTCCTCTCGGCCTCTTTGACGGACGGCCTTACGCCGGCGGATCGGTCCAGCTTGCGCCCGACGACGCGCTCTTTCTTTACACCGACGGCGTGCCCGAGGCCAACAATGCGGCGCTCGACGATTTCACCGACGAACGGCTGACCACCGCGGTTACGAGCCCGGCACCACGCTCGGCTGCCAGGACCTCATCAGCTTCATGACGCGCGAAGTGTCCGCCTTCACCAACGGAGCCCCCCCAGTCGGACAACATACACGATGCTCTCCATAAGGCGCCTCAGCAATGGGGCTCACTAAAGCGAATGAAGCCGGCTGGGTTCAAACAGATTACTTGCGGGATAGCAGATACAGGTCAAACTGGCCGCCGGGGCGCGTGTAGACAATCTTTGAAAGATCGCGCGCAACGTCGTAAGCGTTGCCGCCAAAGAACTGCGAAAATGCGAAAGGAAGCTTCAAGACCAGTTGCGCCGGTCCTGTCGCTTGCCCATTGGACCACGGAAGCCGATACAGATTCACCTCTCCGCGCGAGGAAACGGTGTAAAGGACGTATTTTCCATCGTGGCTGAAGCGCGGGAATAAAGCTTGTGATCCCGGGCACCAGGACCGGTGCACTTCTTGTCAGGAATCCCGAGCTCGAAGATTCCCAGGTTGTCTCCCGCGAAGAGACGGTCATTAACAAGATACTTGCCGTCCGGCGATTCGTCCATGACGTATCCGCAACCTTCATGGAAGGGTTCTGCTCCGGAGCCATCGCTATTGATTTTCCAGGTGCTCAAAGTTGTGGACGAGTTCTCGCGAGCCGCTTACGTACAGATCCTTCCCGTCCCGGCTCCACGCGCTTGAATCAATGTGCGCCAGAGACCGCGGAAGTTCGCGGAGATGACTGCCATCCCGATTCACGATGTAATGCCGATCAACATCGCCCACCTGCACATAATCCAGTTGCGAACTATCCGGGGACCAATCGCCGGTGCCCAGCCTTGTGGAGGAGGCCAGCTTCGTCCTGTTGTTTCCATCTATATCGGAAACCCACAACTCAGTATTCTGCGGTTCGGGCATGGGTGATGTACATCACCCGTTTCGCGTCCCGGGAAAGGGTCGGCTGCGTGGCCAACTCCGAAACAATGTCGGTCGTGGATTTCGATTGGAGCTGGTAAACGGAAAGAAACCCGGACTCCCTGCCGTTGATGAAGAATATCCCGTTGCCTGAGGGATCCCTCATCGGCCACAAATCCGGGCCTGGGCCGGAAGTGAGCTGCACGGTGGTTTTGGTTTCAAGATCGTATTCCCACAGATTGAAAATCCCGTTGACCTCGCGCGAAAACAAGGAGAGTCTTGCCTGGCTCTCCCCAGCTCGCAACATCCAGGCCAGGCTGTCTCTCCCAGATCCATGGCCTTGCGGCTGGCGACATTCACTTTGTATATCTCCGAAGCTGCTTTTGCGTTTGAGGTCTTGTGGCCGGTAAGCAGAACGTCAGCTCCATCGGGGAACACCAGCAGCGCTGGAAACGCGACTCCCAGCTCTTTGAAGTTGTAGATCACTGTGCCGACACCGCCGGACGCCGGCGCCTGCAGCAGCTCGCTGGTTTCAGCATTGATGTAGAACAAGCTCTTGCCATCCGCAGACGGCTGGAGAGAACTGCCCTCAACCACGCGTACCGGAGTACCACCCAGCGTGGGCACAGCCCACACTTCCGTGGCGCCGAAGTCGCGCTCGTAGTAAATCTGGGTGCCATCTGCCGAGAAACCGTCGAGGGTCTTGCTGCCTTCGTCGTTAGTAAGTTTGGAGCGGTATCTCCGCCAGAAGTCAGCATCACGAACACCTGCTCGAATCCCTGAACGTAGGAAGTGAACGCGATGGTGTGTCCGCTCGGGAGAGAAGAGCTGCGTCGCTTGATGGGCTTGTGCCAGTGGCTAACCGGGGTGATCTTGCCCGGGACATCCGGCGTGTGACGAGAGAAGAGATGGTAGCCACCGTAACCGGCGGCAAGCAGAAGCAGCAAGAGGGCCCCCGCGATCCCGGCCAGCTTGCCCTTGTTGTGGGATGCTGCTGCCAGGCACTGCTCGCGCTCGACGGCTCTCACCGCGGCGGCGCCTGACGAAGAAGCCGAGCGGCGCGGACCGAGGAGGGAATCGGATCCTGCGGCGAGGCCCGGTCCAGGACGATGAGAGCGCGGTCGAATGTGATCTCCGCTGACATTCCGTCCCTGAATCGGAATCACGCTTCAACCGCTGCAAATCAGCGCCGCATCTCGGTCCTGCCGTCTGGTAACGCAGCTCGCGGTTTTTCTCAAGCGCCTTCGCGATGATGTCATCCAGGCGGGCGGGTATATTTCGCATTCAGCCGCAGCACTGGGACCGGGGCCCCCGATTCAGGATGGCGTCGAAAATCAAAGCCGACGTCTCGCCCTGGAACGGCAACACTCCTGTCGCCCATCTCGTACAGCACCGCCCCGAAGGGAAACAAATCCGTCCGGGGCATCCAGTTCCTTGCCGCTCGCTTGCTCTGGTGACATATAGGCGACAGTGCCCAGGACCAAACCCGGGACTGGTCAGATGCTCATCCGTTGCACCTCGGTCGCCTGGGTGGTCTCCGCCCAAGCCCAGGCCTGTGACGCCCGCCCGCAACCGGCATCTCTGATTAGTCCGAAATCAAAACTTCCGGCGTGCCCGTGCTGGGTCACGAAGATATTTGCCGGCTTGATATCGCGATGGATGATACCGCTCGAATGCGCCGCATCCAGTGCATCGGCGATCTCGATTCCCAGCGTTAGCAGTTCCTCCATCGGCAATGGCTGGCCGTTGATCTTCTGCTTCAGCGTCACCCCGTCCAGGAACTCCATGGCGATGGAACGTCTGCCCGTTGTGCTCGCCAATGTCATAGATAGTGCAGATGTTGGGATGGTTCAGGGCAGAAGCGGCCTGGGCCTCCCGGAGGAAGCGCGCCCCCGCGCCTGTCTGTCATCCTGTGAGATCGCATCCGGCAGCAGCTTCAAGGCCACAAAGCGTGGAGCCCCACGCGTGTCCTCCGCCTTGTAAACCACACCCATGCCACCGCCGCCAATCCGCTCGACGATGCGATAGTGAGAGATGGCCTGGTCGATCATTCAGCAAAGGTGTGCCGCTTGTGGGAGGCTTTATTTTAAGCTGCTCTGGCGTAATTCGTCGAACTGGTTTCATCCCCGCTGGGTTGGTTTGGCCGGTATCTCCGCGCCGTATCATGTCGCCGTATCTCCCCACAAGCGGTACGGGATTGACGAGCGTAGGCCCCCAGCCATTCATCGCGGCGACCCCAGGAAGTCGGTGATGAGTTGCATGAGTTCGGGGTTCTCCTCCATAATCCAATGACCGGAGTCGGGAACGATTGCCTCGTGCACGTCCATCGCAGCGGTCCGCGCCATGCTGCAAGCGGCCGTCGATGCATTCTCTGCGCCCGGAGGCCCCGGAGGCTGCTTACTCATCCTGGGAGCCACCAACTGCGCAGTGGAGAACAAGGCGGTGCAGGATCAACTGTTACCCATACGCCGCCAGATAGCGCAATCCATCCTGGAGCCGGTCGTCGCTTTAACGGCGTACTACTCAACCGTTCTTCACGGCTTGGCGCTCCAATCAAGAGATGGCGCTTCACGAAAGATGCTCACGCAGGTCGTCCAGTTGGCGATTGCGGGTTGGGAGCGGATGACATCGCCCGGCGCCGACTGATCGGAATCGGGGGATCGTCTGGGGCAACTCTACGAGGCGATGGGCAAGGAAGAGGATGCGCTTTCCGCATACCGCCTTGCCGCGGCGTCGATCCTAAGCGGCAATGTGACCCCGGAGGTTCGCGAGCCCCTCGTCGGTCTGACGCCCTCTCCGTTAGAGCGGTCTCACCATTACTGTGTCCGATCCAGCCTTAGCGAAGTGGGGCTTTTCCTGATGGAAAGCCCCGTCTGAGGCATCGTCGCCGGCTACACCTATCGTGAAAACGCTCTAGACCACGTGTTGGGAGAGATAGTTCTGGATTTCTGAAAACTCCTCTTCCGATAGCCGGAATGTCGCCGCGGGAATTACGCCCTCTACCTGCTTTGCGTTGCGCCCGCCTACGATGGCTGCGGTGATTGCAGAATGATGCAAGGTCCACGCAATGGCCACAACGCCTGCACTCACACTGTGCCTGTGGCCGATTTTCCCGATAAAGTCCGCCACAGCCAGGTTCCGCGATAGGAGAGGTTCCTGGTAGTTCTTCGCATTGCGGCGAAAATCGTCGCTCGGGAAAATTGGCAACACGCTGCTTGTTCATGGCCCCGGTCAATAGGCCAGAATGCATGGGGGCATAATTGATAACGCCGATGTTGTTCTTCTCGCAGAATGGCAGAATCGTCGCCTCGACCGCGCGATTCAACATGGAGTAGGGAGGCTGGTTCGAGGTAATGGGGGCAATCTTCATGACACGCTCCATCTGTTCCACGCTGAAGTTCGAGACGCCAATCCAACGAACCTTGCCCTCCTGTTGCAGGTCGGCCATCACACCCCAGGCCTCTTCGATCTCCTCATCCGGTTTAGGCCAGTGCACCTGGTAGAGGTCGATGGCATCCACCGCGAGGCGACGAAGGCTGTCTTCCGCTTCGCGGCGAATGTGCTTCAGGCTATTGGTGACTTCGCGCTTCTCATCCCACACCAGGCCGCACTTGGTGAAGATGTATGGCTTGTGAGAAGTCGTCTTGAGTGCGCGTGCGACGACCTCCTCGGAATGTCCCAGGCCATACACGGCCGCGGTGTCAATCCAGTTGATGCCGAGTTCAAGCGCTTTATGAATCGCGGCGATGGAATCGTTATCGTCCTGGGGTCCCCAGGAAAATTGCCAGTCGCCACCGCCGATTGCCCAGGAACCGAACCCGATGGGTGTGAGTTCCATATCAGAGTTACCAAGCTTCTTTTTGTCCATGCTCTTATCTTAAGGTTTCATCTGCACGTCGCGGATCTGCTCTTCTTAGTCCCTCTCGTTGCTGTGCAAAATGCGGCGGAAGACTACACCGGTGCGGTGAAGGGCCGGGCCCCAGCGTCCTGCTGACCTTTGCAACCACCGATCTCGACTTGCAACAAGCCAGATGCCGGTACCGGCGTGGCCGATACACTGATTAGGCAGTCGTAGTAGGCAGTGGTGGTAGCTTCTTATTCCCAAGACCTACTCGAGGTTTCAGTCAATCGATGGCAATGGACCGGCGTTCCTTCTTACAGTCGCTGGGCAGCGCGGCTTTCGCTGCCACCTTTCCCGATAGCATTGCCAAGGCACTGTCAATCCGTCCCAACAACCGCAACTGCGGCATCCTGGACGTCGAACACATCGTCATCCTGATGCAGGAGAACCGCTCCTTCGATCATTACTTCGGTACTTTGAATGGCGTGCGCGGCTTTGCCGATCCAAGAGCCGTTTCTCTGCCCTCCGGCAATCCAGTCTGGCACCAGCCCGATGGTGCCGGCGGTTATATTTTGCCCTTCATCTCTCCGCTCCCCGATCTCGGCCTGCAGTTTCTTGAGGATCTTCCCCACGACTGGGAAACCACGCATGGCGCCTGGAACGCTGGGGAACCACGATCGTTGGGTGCCCAACAAGGGCCCTGTCACCATGGCGCATCTCACCCGCGCCGATATCCCGTTTCACTATGCGCTGGCCGATGCTTTCACCATCTGCGACGCCTATCACTGCTCCTTGCTCGGACCCACCTATCCCAACCGCTATCACATGTGGACCGGTTGGACGGGCAATGACGGCAGTTGCGGCGGCCCGGCTCTGGAAAACAATGTGGTTGGCTACAGTTGGTCCACCTTCCCAGAGCAACTGGAGAAGGCCGGCATTTCCTGGAAGATTTATCAGGATCAGGGGCAAGGATTGGACGCGGAGCACGATTGGGGATGGGACCGGGCTGCCCCCTTTACCGGCAATTACGGCTGCAACTCGCTACTCCTGTTCGAACAATATCAGCGGGCTCAACCCGGGAGCCCCTTGTATAAGAATGCCAGGACTGGCACCAACGCTTCCGCCGGCGAGTCACTCTTTGATCTCCTCCGCCACGACGCACTTCACAACAACCTGCCACGGTATCGTGGATCGTCCCTCCCGAGGCCTATAGCGAGCATCCCAACTGGCCGGCAAATTATGGCGCCTGGTACATCTCCGAAATCCTTGATGCCCTCACCGCCAATCCTGAGGTCTGGAGCAAGACCGCCTTTTTCCTTACCTACGATGAAAATGACGGCTTCTTCGATCACGTCGTTCCGCCAACTCCGCCACAGAACCGGGCCCAAGGCTTATCCACCGTGGAACTTACCAATCGAGATCTTCGCGGGAAACTCCCAATTTACAGCGGGGCCCTACGGCCTCGGCATTCGCGTACCGATGCTTGTCATTTCCCCTTGGAGTACGGGTGGATGGGTGAACTTGGAGGTCTTCGACCATACATCGCTCATCCGTTTCATTCAGGCGCGTTTCGGTCCGTCCACGCTGACCGAAAAGAACATCACTCCATGGCGCACGGCGGTGGCCGGTGACCTCACCTCGGCATTTAACTTTGCCAACTGTTCCGCTGAGGCAGTCAGCCTGCCCCGCATTGCGTACAACGCGCCCAAGGACATTGGCCGTCAACCGGATTACACGCCCAGAGCCTCCCGCACGACAAGCTATGCGTGGCAGGAGCCTGGTACCCGGCCTGCCTGCACCGTTCCCTACTTCATCAATGCCTACGGCGACGCGGATAGCACCGCCGGTGCTTTCACGATTCGCTTTGCAAATTCCGGAAGCCGGACTGC
>CAWAII010000004.1:0-238713 GCA_963782105.1 uncultured Acidobacteriaceae bacterium | reverse complement strand
GAACGTCGCAAGGAAACCCGATTTATCGTCCTGGCATATAACCGCTTCCAAAGCGAGCGCTCGATTCCGTTCGGAAATCCGAGATCAGCGACATGAGTGCGGTTGTTCCTCCGTCGACTACGAAAGTCTGCCCGGCAATGTACCCGGCGTCTTCGGAACATAGGAATGCGGCGAGTTTGGCGATGTCGAGAGGAACTCCATAGCGCGCGACGGGTACTTTGTTTTTCGCTTCCTCGGCGGCCTGCTTGAGGTTGAAGCCGGGGATAGCGGTGGCGTAGCCCTCGACAGTGATCCACCCGGGAGCAATGGCATTGACACGGATGCCTCGATGGCCGAGTTCGACGGCAAGAGCCGCGTGCAGGCCATGATCGCGCCTTTGGTCGCTGCATAGGCGGAGTGCTCCGGAGCACCCTGCAAGGCGTGAATCGAAGCCAGATTGCAGATCGCTCCGCTGCCCTGTTTCAGCATCGGCTCAGCAAGTCTCTGGGTGAGCAGAAAGGGCGTGCGGAAATTGACGTCGAAAAGGGTGTCCAAGTCCTTGGGTTGAATCTTGAGGAACGGACAATTGAAGGAGATGCCGGCGTTGTTTACCAGGCAGTCGATTCCACCAAGAAAATCCAAAGCCAGGTCTGCGAGGCGGATCCCGGCGCCTGCATCGTTGAAATCGGCCTTGAAGGTCGTCGCCCGCCGCCCCAGGCCCTGGATCGCGAGCGTTGCCGATTCGGCCCCTTCCGGGCATGGCTGTAGTGGAGCACAACATCCGCGCCCTGCCGCCCAAACTCGAGCGCAATCTCACGTCCGATCCCAGTTCCGGCGCCGGTCACCAGAGCCCGTTTGCCCGCCAGTTTCCCTGTTTCGCTCATGCTGACTCGTGGCCTCCTAAAGAGAGATGCAAAGACGAGCTAAAAAACGATGGAAAACGCTTCACCAATCCCGCGAGAAACCCGCGGTCCAACCGCCATCGACGACCAGTATGTGGCCGGTGACATACTTGGCATCGTCGGAGGCGAGGTAGAGCACCGCAGCTGCGATGTCGTCGGTTTCGCCGGGCGCGCCAAGGGGAATATGGCTTACCAGGCTGTCCGCTTTCTGCTTGTTCTCCGGGCTGTAAAAAATGGACTTAGTGCCTTCTGTGAGGATGGAGCCAGGAGCGATCCCGTTCACGCGTATGCCGTACTGGCCCAATTCAAGAGCATGCGAGCGGGTAAAATTCGCGACGCCGGCCTTGGCCGCGGTGTAGGCACACTGCAGCCGCGCCGGCACGATCCCGAAGACGGACGTGATGTTGATGATGGAGCCCTTCCGCCGGCCGACCATCCTGGCCGAGACTGCGCGGGAGCAGAAGAATACGCCATCGAGGTCGACACGAATGATGTGATGCCAGTCTGCGTCAGGGAATTCATGGATGGGAACTCTGTTCTTGCCCACGTTGACCCCGGCGTTGTTCACCAGGATGTCGATGGAGCCCAGATCTGACTCGATCTCTGAAATCATGGCATTGACTGCGGAGACATCCGAGATGTCTGCCCGATATCCACTGGCTTTCCCACCACGCTCGCGAATCTCGTCGCAGGCCGCTTCAGGGTCGTGCAAATCATTAACGGCAACCGTCGCCCCGTTTGCCGCCAGCGCCAGCGCCGTGGAACGGCCAATCGCGCCGGCTGCCCCCGTCACCAGAGCAATCCGATCTTTCAAGTCGACCTTCATATGGCTCCTTCATACCGACATCGGCCTATCTGCTCGCCTCAACCTTCATCAGGCGGGTGACGGCCAAACCAAGGCACCGTCCGGACGCCTGCCCTGCAGAAAATCGCGTGCCGACTCGCCCGCCTTGATCTGCAGCGCTTTCACGGCACGTGTAGAGACGGAGGCGGCGTGACTGGTCAAGAGCACATTGGGCATCCCACGCAGCGGGGAATCCGCGGGCAAGGGCTCTTGTTCGAAGACATCGAGTCCGGCGCCTAGCACCCGGCCGTCGGCGAGGGCCTCCACCAGATCGGACTCAAGGATAACGGCGCCGCGCGCGATGTTGATGATCAGCACGCCGGCCTTCATGGTTGCAATCGTCTCCCGGCGGATGAGATGAGTGGTTGCGGGAACGAGCGGGCAATGGAGCGAAAGGATATCTGCCGACTTCAACAGCGTTTCCATGTCGGCCCGCTCGACTCCGTTTTGGGCAAAGAGGGACGCATCCAAATATGGATCCGCGGCCATGATGCGGAAGCCAAAGGCCTGAGCCTTCCGCGCCACAAGCCGCGCGATCGCTCCGAAGCCCACCAGGCCGAGCGTCATATCGAGGAAGGCCGGGATGGGCAGGAATGGACCAACGCCCCAGCCCCCGTGCGCAATTCCGGAATGATCCTGAGGGATGCGCCGCGCAAGACTCAGCATCATCGCCATGGCATGGTTGGAGACTTCTTCCAAACAATATGTCGGCACGTTAGCGACCCCAATGCGCAGTTCCCGGGCAGCATCCAAATCGATGTTATCGACCCCGACGCCATAGCGAACGATGCCTTTCACTTTGGGCAGAGACTTCAGGACACGCCGCGTGATCGGAGCCCACTGCACCAGCAAAGCGTCGGCCTCGCCACATCGCGCAATCACATCTTCCTCCGTAACGCACAGGGGATGGATCTCGATGAGTTCGAACCCGGCCGGCTCAATTACGCTCCTTTGCAAATCAAGCGACGGGAAAGTATGGTCGCTGACGATGGCCTTCAACATACGCATGAGCCTGCCTTCTCAAGAGAATTGTTGCCAAAAAACACACCCAAAATTCGGCCCGCGGCGCGCATAGCATTTCACATAGCGAAAATGCTTTAGACCTCTGAAGAAATCAATGCAGGCCGCCTCCAGGATGTCTTTCCTCGGGCCACGAAAGGCCCAAAGCTGGGATGCATCCTCGCAAGCGAGCTCGCGCCCCTGGTCCGCCGATTGCCGGTGCGCCCTGATAGAAGGCACGAGCGGTTTCTGCCGAATCGAGCGCAGGATGCGTCCACCATAGGCAACACCAACGCAGCGCTGGCATCGGGACTGGTCCACGTCTCGGTGGGCTTATCGATGCGCGCCAACGTGTCAGCCAGTTTGCGCTTCATGCTGTTTGCCGAAGTAGGAACTCTTCACCCGGCTTCATCAATATCGCTTGCACGGCTGGGGCGAGTTGGGCACAGTGTTGGAGAAATTGTCTTGGATCGCCGTTCTGCTCCACAAACATCCAGAAGTGCGTCGGAATCACAACGCGTGGTGCAACCAGCTGCGTCAACTGAGCGGCCTCACGCCAGTCCATGTTGCCGTATGCTCCGTTGATGCAGGGGAGCAGGATGTCGGGCTTCATGTCGATAGCGCACTGGAACTGCGCGGGCCGGTAGGCGGTGTCCCCAGTGTGATAGACCACGAAGCCAGCCAGCTCGACGACAACTCCCAGCGCGTCCGGCGCGAGCTCTCCATGATCGGCATATACGCCGTTGACCTTGATAGCGCCCAGTGTGACGCTCTTCCCTTCCTCAAGAAGGTGGCAGCGGTCTGCGGGAATCTGCAGCTTCTCGAATTCCTTCATGCATTCAACCGGACCTGCAAAATGAGTTTGCGGATTCACGGCAAGGATTGGCAACGCGTCGACATCCATATGATCCAGGTGTTCATGCGTACAGATGATCAAGTCGGCGGTGACTTCCTCCGCCTGAATCGGGCTGGTCATCATGCGTTTGAAGCCGATGAGCCGCTCCACCACTTCCGAGAGATATGGATCGATATAGACAATCTGTCCGGCGCTTGTCTTGAAGGCGAAGCCCGCCTGACAGAGCCAATACAGAGCTAAGCTTCCTTCCGGCACCTCACGCGTTGCAATCGTTGTAGCGAGATGACTCAAGCTTCGCAGCTCCCGTCGTAGATACGAATGGTTCTACTCATTCCAGAGAACCCGGTAGGGGTTTTCGATGATCTCGGCGATCCGTCCGAGGAAGACGGCCGCCGTGGCGCCGTCGGCTACGCGATGATCTACCGATAGGTTCAGGATGACCGTTGGCCGAATGACCACCGAGGTGTCTTCTACCCAAGGCCGGTTGCGCAATTTTCCAACGGCAAGGATGAAGCTTTGTGCGGGACTGATGATACCTTCAAAACGATCGACGCGGTACATCCCAAGATTACTGAGGGTGCCCACACCACCTTCCAAATCGGCGAAAGTCAGGCGGCTCTGCCGTGCCTTGTCGGTTAGTTCGGCGCGGCGCGTGACGAGCTGTACCAAAGGGAGACGCTCAACACCGGCCAGCACGGGCGCCACAATCCCGCGATCGGTGGCCACGGCGAGTCCCAGAACGATCTGCGTGCGCGGGCATACTTCTCCCGCTTCCCAAACCGCGTTCATCGCCGGCGTGTCGGCCAGCGAGAGGGCCAGCGCACGGAACAGCAGGTCGGTGTACGTGAGTTTGGCCCCAGTGCGCCGGCTGATCGGCTCTCTGAGGCTTTGGTAGAGAGAAACAAGCCTTTCCGCATTCACCTCCAGCGACACCGAGAAGGGTGGTATCGTGCGAATGCTTTCCAGCATGCTCTCGGCGATCGCCTGCCGTCGTTTGGAGTCGGTTTGGCTGCCTGCAGCGGCTGAGCGCACGGGGTCGAGATTCAGCAGATCCTTTTCGACAACGCGACCTTCCGGTCCGCTCCCCTGAACGCCGGCAATGTCGATACCGAGTTGTCTGGCCCGACGTCTGGCGCGAGGCGAGGACCGAAAAGTCTGGCTTGGCTCTTGCTTTTCGAGCGCCCTGTCTATCTGAGCCGAATTCCCGGCAACAACCGATGCGGGCTTAGCGCCATCGTTGGGCAGAACAGGAGAGGCCGCCGCAGGCGGTGGAGAGGACAGAGGCGTTGTTGCCGAGGGATCTTTCCCCACTGCATCGACATGCGCCAACGGAGTTCCCACCGGCACCGTCTGGCCTTCCTCGACCAGAATATCCCGCAAAATCCCATCTACATTGGACTCGACATCCATATCGACCTTATCGGTCGAGATGGACAAGAGGGGTTCATCTTTACTGACCGTATCTCCGGGCTTCTTGAGCCACGTGCCGACCGTGGCTTCTGTCATGGTCAGCCCCAGTTGTGGCATGGCGATTGTAACCGTCATAGATGCCTCCCCATCATGCGTTCAATCTCCAGAACGATACGATCCACCGAGGGAACAAGATAAGCGTCAACCGAGGGACTGAAGGTATGGGGAGCCGGAAGAGCGCAGATGCGAAGTATAGGCTCATTGAGTTCATCCAGCGCTTCGCACGCTGCGATCGCGGCTCCGCCATGGCCTCACGCGGAGAGACGCCTTTAGCCAGTGCATGACCATGCCCCCGGTGTGTGCTGGCAACATAGTCATCGATCCTCAATTGGGCGCAAACCCCCGCCGCCACCGCTTCTTCCCCTATATAGACATGAATGAACCCCGGCATCCTTCCGATACGAAAGACCTCGCGTGCCTTTAGTTCAAATTCTCGAATCAAGACCATGTTGCGATAGAGCGATATCATCAAGTCCCGATCCAACTCGAGGGCCCTGCGCTTTTCCGACTTCGGTGAGGATGTCATAGTCCAATGTTCCCGAGTACTCTTGGGCAGCGTTTCCAGTTTTACAGGCGCGATCAAAGTTCAATTCCTCTCTCGAAATTATTGTCCCTCCAGGTATTTGGAGGGACCGATCGCTAATACCGCCGTGACCAGGAGGGCCGCGCCCAAGGAGAAGGACCGATAAGTTCTTGGCCCCAGGTGCTTCTGATCTTAAATCGGTGAACGCCTTCCCTTGTAAGGGAGGCGACGGGAAGTGTCAACGCATTTCAGTCTATTGAACGGCGATTGCCGCTGGCTTACCTCGCAAGAGAACGCGACGTGCAGTGGCGATCGACCAAGCCGGCTAAGCAACGTGTTCAGTGAAAGGAACACACAAACTTTTTCTACCTCGCGAAGAGTACCATTCACTTCGGCTCGGCGGCCACCAGGGACCCGTGGTCGGTGACCAGACAGATCGCGCGGGTCGGCCCTGGCGGACAATCGATGAAAGCCGGAGTCGAATCCCCTATCCAGCCTGATAGGAAGGACGAAGCATGCCGAAACGTTTGCCGGTGGAGAGGTTGCGCAGATTCTGTGCCGAAGCGCTCGAGAAAGCCGGCCTGAGGCCTGACGACGCAGCGATCGTGGCCGACGTGCTGGTCATGACAGATACCTGGGGGACGTTTTCCCACGGCACGGGCGCACTGCGAAACTACTTGATTTCTCTGCGTGCTGGTGGCATGGATCCACACAGCAGAGCCGAAGTGGTAGCAGAAGGCGACTCGTGGGCCGTGGTCGACGGGCACTCCGGAATGGGCATGCTGGCTTGCCACATGGCCATGAACATCGCGACCGAGAAGGCGCGCACCAATATGATCGCCTGGACAGGCGTCCGGAACAGCAGTCATTTTGGCGCCGCAGGATACTATGCCAACATGGCGGTGCGCCATGACATGGTTGGCATCGCCATGAGCAATGCGGATCCAAACATGGTAGTCCCGGGCGCCTGCGGACATATCATCGGCAACAATCCACTGGCGTATGCCGTCCCTGCTGGCGAGGAGTATCCCATTCTGCTGGATATCGCGCTGAGCACCGTTGCCGCCGGCAAGATCCTATCCATGAAAGCGCTCGGACAACCGATCCCGCCCAACTGGCTCACCGATGCGGACGGGATGCCGACGGCTGAGGTGGGCGATTGGCCTGCGGTGGGATCGATGATGCCGATGGCTGGCCACAAGGGTTATGGCATCGCATTGTTGATCGAGGCGATGGCCGGCCTTCTGCCCGGCGCCGGGGTGCTCGATGAGGCGAAGAGCTGGATTCTGGATCCCACGGCAAAGGGCTGTCTTGGGCAGGCCTTCATCGTCATCAACCCAGGGATAATCCTGCGCATGGAAGACTTCAAGCGGCGGGTGGACACGATGATTCGCAAGATCCGCGGCTCGCCCAAGTCGAAGGATTCGTCGCGCGTCTACCTGCCCGGCGAGATCGAATGGGAACGGAGAGACGATGCGCTCAAGAGCGGGATCGCCTTGCCCGAATTCGTGCTCACTTCCCTTCATGGCGCAGCCCAGGATCTCGGCTTAGATGCCGGTCTGCTCGACGAAGTCTAGGGACGGTGGAACCCGCCCCGCTCCATGATCTACTTCAAAGATGCTCCGCAGTTCTTGAAACACGGGAGGCCGAAACGTGCTGCAGATCCTCTGGCAGCGCTAATGCAGCCCTCTCTGCCGAGCTCACTCCGGCTGGGGATGATAAGTCGGAGGGTTCTGCGGTGAATTTTCCTTTGCGCCTGAGGAAAGAGGGCCAGGTCCCGTTCACTCCTCAGAATTAAGATTGAGCCAGCTCCAGGTTTGCCCGCAAATGTGAAGCGGGGCAGCCGCTGAAAGCCTACCTATGAGAAGGCAAAAAGCTTTTTCGAGTTGAGGCCGCGTATCTTGGCCCGTGCAGTCTCCGGCGCGAAGTCGAACATCAGGTCAAATAACCGCACCGCGCGCTCAAACTCCGCCAGGTTCCCACCCAATTCTCCCCATATGATTCTGTCGGCGCCAAATGCGTTATAAACATCCGCCACGAGCGGTTTCGCATCCTGATGAGGATACGGCTGTTTGGACGCTGACTCCACACCGGTGCTGGAGTATTTCATGTAGACAAGCGGGAAATCGGCCAGTTTCAAAACTTGCCGGTATTCCTCCGATGTACCCTGCCCAGGACGACCGAGATGATCCAGAATAATGGGTGTCTGCCGAAATTTCCCCGCTAATTCAGCAATCTGCGGAGCGTAGTGCGGGATGAAATGTAGCTGAATCGCCAGCCCTAGTTCGTGCACGGCACGCCAGGTTACCGTCATTTGCGGGTCTTTCAAATCCCGGTCCTGGATCAGGCCGGTTCTTGTCGAGGGGGTTCCGGCGGGGTGGACCTCGTGTATTCTCAACGCCACGATCCGCCCGGGATTTCTCTCCATGAGCTCCTTCATTCGTTGCGGTGTTCGCGGATCAATCGGATCGAAGAGACAGGTACCCTTAAAGAAACCCGGCGAAGGCTCGTGTGCGAAACAGTACTCCAGATAGCGATGATCGTCCTGATATGGCGCGGGATGAACGATCACGGCGCGATCGATCCTGACCTCCCGCACCAGCTTCAGATACACCTCCAAAGGCTCCGGCGGGGGCTTGTATGATGCGCTGTTATACGGAAATCGAGGGTCGTTGGCAAACAGGTGGATATGGGACTCGATCAAAAGCCCCTCGGGCCGCCCCTTCCAGACGGGTGCATCTGCGAACGTGTCCATCATCGGCTCCAGACCCTTGGATTGAGCTGCCCAGGAATGGGCAACCGCCAGCGCACCCAGCATCCACTCTCGTCGCGAGATCATGCGAAAACCTTATCAGAGTTTCAATCGAAATGCCGGCTGGCAATCTATTGCCCACCGGATCGTTCTTCGCCAGCTCTCACGGATTGTGACTTAGTGTTAGACTGGCCAAATCTTCAGGACCAAAGGAGCACGCATGGAGCGTCCTCGGGGAATTGTCAATCAACCCGTTACGAAGATTGTGTTTTTTAGATGGCAGTTCGTCTATCTGTTCGTCGCGATTCATGCTTTCCTATTTGCCGCCACGCCTCAGCTTACCATTCAGATACGGGACTATGCCGCCATGCCGGTAACCGGCCTAAAAGACATCAAAAGCATGAACTCTCCTTATCTTTCACGAGTGAATTTCCTCCGCGAAGAGCCCGGAGGAAAGAAGCGAAGGCTTTTCGTCAACGACTTGAACGGACCCTTGTACATCCTCGACAAAAGAACTAAGAGCTTCACTACTTATCTGAATTTCAACGGAAACAACGGCCAACCTGGACTCTTTCATAAACTCACCATTGAGCGAGGCTACGCAGACGGGTTGGTCAATTTTGTCTTCGACCCGGACTACGCGCACAACGGCAAGTTCTATACGATTCACATCGAGGACCCGGCATTACCGGGGTCTTCTCTTCCGGATAATGCGAATTTTCCCGGGTTGAATACGGAAGGATATACCGTAACGCCGCCCATAAAAACCCCAGGCACGACAAACCGCGAAGCCGTAGTCATTGAATGGACGGATAAAAACATAGCGAACGCGACCTTCGAAGGCACGGCCCGCGAAGTGATGCGGGTACAGCTCAACACCGAATCGCATCCTATGGGGGGCCTCATCTTCGATCCGTCGGCGAAGCCGGGCACGCCGGATTGGCGAGTTCTGTATATCGCGTGTGCAGATGGAAGATCGGGTGAATTCATGAACTCCGCCATAAGGCAGAATCCGCAGCGGCTCGATACGATGGTCGGGAAGATCCTGCGGATCATCCCGGACCTCAACGAACACAAAGACACAAGCACTGTCAGCGATAACGGGCGGTACCGTATTCCCAACGATAATCCTTTTGTCTCCTTGCCCGGGGCGCGCAAAGAGATTTGGGCCTACGGACTGCGCAATCCGAATCGAATGAGCTGGTACTTCGATCCTGCGCATCCCAGCAGGAACACCCTATTCGTTAGCGTGGTGGGACTGCATACCTGGGAAACGATCGACATCATTCATAAGGGGGCTAACTACGGCTATTCCCTGCGCGAAGGAAACGAGTTGCTCAAGGCCGACAACCAGACGGGTAAACTGCCTGCTATCGATAAGATCCCAATGCTGGTCGGCACAACAACAGTGGGAATGGTTACTCCCACCTACCCCGTAGTGGAGTATGGCCACGTCAGAAGCGGCGGGGATGCCATTACATGCGGTTATGTCTATCGCGGAAAGATAGCCGCGCTGCGCGGGAAGTATATCTTCGGCGATATAACTACAGGCCATATCTGGTACGCAAACTATGACGAGATGTTAGCGGCTGACGACGGGAATCCTCATACCATGGCTGAAATGCATGAGGTACAAATTGTTTGGGACAGCCCGGAAGCAGGGAAGGAACGTTACTCGGCGATGGCTCCCATCACCGAAATTGCGTACCATGCTCGCGGTGGTAAGGAGCCTGGTCTACCGGGCCGTGCCGTCATCTCCGGAGGCCGCTCCGATATCCACTTCTGCATGGACAACGAAGGCGAGCTCTACATCCTGAGTAAAAGCGACGGTATGATTCGAGTAGTGGTTGGAGCGGTGAGCAACTATCCCCTTCCAAAATAAGTGCTCAGGAAGTAAGCGCCTGGCTCACAAACCGTCTTGGAGCCGCAGGGCAAAATGCTGCGTCAAGACGCCGCTATAGAGGCTGACTCCCTGAAGTTTGCGGCAACGATATCCTCCGTGCGTCCTGACTAGTCCAGCAATTGCAAAATAGAGTTTGCCGAATCGGTATATCTGGCAGGAATTCCTCGAGGCTCCTCCTGGCAACGTCGCCTTACTATCCACGGATATGGAGATGGATCCGGCCGCCTTTATCGCGATGATCGAGGTGCCCGGTGCCACCCCCGGGGCGCACAGGGCCAGCAATCTTAGGGCTTTTTTCACAGGCTTTGCATATCGAATGTGATGAGGATACCTTGCGGCTCGCCTTTATCGTTCGTCTGAAATGTAATCTCGCGATCAAGGACGCGACCCCGAAAAGCACACCTGCCAGCCAAGGGATAGTTCACAACCTCGCGAACCCCAGGTATGTAGGGCGTGATTTCCGCGGGGAAGGTGAGCCGAAAATTCTCCTTAAGCTTCTGGTTGCTCGCTGCTCGGCTCCAGAAAATAAATACATAGTTCATTTGGCTAGCCTCGGTGGGGCTTACTGTAGCTCAGACAATAGACTCCGCACGCGGCTTGTCAACGCAATTCGTGGCGCAGCGCCGCGCGCGCTAGGTAGGCGCCCTGCGCGTTTCTCTCCTGCTGCGGGGATAGATACCCGGAAACGCTCCTAGGAGTCCGTCCGAGAATTCGCTCTTGCGCCTGATTAGATTTACGATTGAACCACGGACTGAAATGCGCAGACAGGTAGCTAACGTGCTTTACGTGGTGGCGATGGCAGCCCTCATAGTCGGTGTAGATTTCGTGTTCTTCAGAAACCGATTCTGGGAACGGCTGACAGTAAATATTGGAATCGTCTTGGTGTTCGCAGCGTTCTACTTGAGATTTCTGAGGCGTCCATGAACAGCGGGCGAGAGCTCCCTTTCGCTGCGATTGTGCAGACGCACTTCGACGAAGCACTCGCTGCAGACGGGCGATCTGTTGCTGTTCTTGAATCACCAGGCTCTGTGCTGACCCTGGAACCAGCCTCATAAACGCCGGAGGAGGATTTTGCCGCAGGCTAACTGCACCATGCCGATATAAATTTGATTTTCTGTGCCATGAGTGTGCGCCGGGCCGCCAAGAACGCGGGATAGTCCCCGACACTCATTTTCTCAACGCCGTCAGGGACAGAGTTCATGCGCATTGATGTGGCGTGCTGAAACAGAAAGAGCCCATAATGATTTATGGGTAAAAGCTACCGTCCCTACTACCCGGACGAGGAAATCAACTCGACTCCGGCGATGCTGCAGCATTGAAGAGCTTCTGGGATGCTGTCCGCAAGAGTGGCGCCCCGCTGATTGAAGCGGCTTCGGGTGGGAATGGCTTCTCTCTTGTGACCTTTCAATGGCAGGGCAACGACCAGACGCGCACGGCAACTCGGAAACTGGCGCCACGTGAAACCTGGCAAAGCCACAATCGCAAGATTCTTGACGTTCGCTGAGACGACTCGTGGGCAGAGTCCGGGGAGATACGGCGACATGATGCGTATTCGCCCTATAAAATGAGAGTCACTGCAATAGGTATGCTGTCGTAACCTCCCTGCAATCAACAAGTCTGTGCAAGCCAGCGCGGAACGAGGCAAGCGCGTCCCGGCGCGTCGATGAAAAGATTCACGTCTGGTATGGTGCACAGGGAGAACCTGTGACGGACGTCCTCTCTTCGGCTTGGAGAAACACCGCGGCGTGAACGGCCAAGTGCCCTGTGTCGCTCGGCTTCCTCATTGACCGGTCCAGCGATCAGCATTATCGTTTGTTACGTGAAAAAATTGTTCTGCATTGCCTACCTCGTTGTCGTGTCCGTCGCGATATCATCTGACGTCGTTGCACAGGTGGGAGCTCAGCCTAACGGGCCGGCACCAGCGCAGCCATCCCAACTCCCATTTCCGGCCCAACTAAAGAAAACCGTCATCTTTATTCAAACCGATTGCCTACATGAACCGACAGCGCAAGAACTTGCCACGTTGCCTCCGGAAGAGAGGGAAAAGTGGACACCTGAGGCTCTTGATAAGCTAAAAATAGAAGACCTTGCGAAGCTTGGACACGACCCCCACTCAGGTACCGGGTTCATCGTATTCGTGCCCGATGAGCGATTGGGAAAAGATCAAGGATTCACCTACTTAGTAACAAATCGCCACGTTGCTCAACCGGGAATCGAAGACGGTAAGCCATGCAGGGTCGTAGGTTATTCTTTCTTGCTAAACCACAAGGGAGCCTCCGACCGCGAAGCAGATCACCTCCAGAAGGTTCCTGTCGTCCCCGGTGTTCCGAACGACACTTGGTGGTTTTCGGACGACGATTCAGTTGACTTAGCCGTGACTAATTTTAATGCTCCACAGACCGATTGGGACTATCAGACAATTCCTCTCAGCCTCTTCGTATCTCCAGAAATGGTGGATCAGAAACAAATTCTTGAAGGCGATCCCGTACTGTTTGCCGGACTTTTCATTCAGTATGGAGGTTCCAGCAAGTTAGAACCGATCGTTAGGTCAGGAAACATCGCAATGTTGCCGACCGATCTCATAAATACCACATTAAAAAAGCCAGGGCGCATCTACCTGGCGGAGGCTCACTCTTTCGGGGGTAATAGTGGCTCTCCAATGTTCGTTGATGTCAATAAATTCAAAGGATCTGTAGGGTTTGATTATCGATTCTTGGGAGTTGTGGCCGCGGAAGTTTACGAGACCAACGATCTAACCCTTCAGACGACGGATACCTACAAAGGGACGCTGGCCGCCAACAGTAATATCTCCATAGTCGTGCCAGCCGAGGAGGTTAGGAAAATTCTTCAGTCCCAAAAAGTTCAAAGACTGCGCGATGAGTTCGTTGCGCACCAGTTACAGCAGAAAAAATGATTGGCCGGTTGCCGTCCGGCCGCTTCAGGGCGATACCGCTTGGTTGCACTTGTCCGGCCCCTAAAGGACGGGTCCCGTATGGTGAACCGTGAACCGGATCACGGGCTTGGTCAATCCCACGGTGCAGAGCCTGGTGCCGGTGACCCGACTTATTCTCCGAGCTCACCGCAGCCAGGCGGAAGCGGAAATCGGTAGGCGGGTGGCAATGCGGCTGACCGGCATCCCGCATCCCTGGGCTCGCGGCCGGGTCTGTAGAAGTTCTCGTCACGCAGCTCCTCGAAAAACAAGGCGACCGCCCGGCGAATCAGTTCGTCGCGGCTCATGCCCGAAACGCCCGCGTATGACTCGAGATCGTCTATCTGCTTGGTGCCCAGGCGCACAGGGGTAATCTTCTTGGGGCCCCGAATGCGAAAGTTTGCCATGCGCGGGAGTGTAAAGGCAGCCAAAGCCCCCATCCGAGAAACCCTGTGGAAACCCTACAAACCCCTAAAAAGATCGCCAATGACGACATTCCTGGTGGAGCTGCAGAAGCTCGCAGAGCAAGCGCAGAAGCTCGCGAGCAAGTAGCTCCCAGAGATTCACGTCGGGCATGGTGTGCGGGGAAATCCCGTAACGAGCGTCCTCTTCGGCTTGGAGAAACACCCGGCGTGAAGCAGTCGGCCCAGACCCCCTTGCCCCCTTGGGGCTAGGTGCTAGTTTCCGAATCACGTTGGTGGGCCCCAGCCACCTCCGGGGAGTTCAGATCGCGCCATAGCTCCATGGCAGTCTCGGTCCTGAACATCACATGCCTTCGCAATGCCTTTTCGAGTGCGAAGCTATAGGGCGGCGGGAGCTCGAGGGCCATTTCCCGCGGCTTGCCTGCCAAAATTTCTTCAAGGGTAAATTGAATCTCATTTCCGTGAGCAATGCTCAAGAAAAGCAGCCCGCAATGGTAGATGTCAGAACGGTGATCCATAGGACCAAACTGAGAGGTGTCCAGTACCTCGGGCGGAAGCATCCACTGAGCCCTGGTGTTTGTAGCATCAATTTCACTTATTAGCTTCGCAACACCTAAGTCTCCGAGCCTGAACTGAATTGAACCTATATCGTCCGTCGCCAGTTCATCTTTTGCGAACGCAGCAAAGACGTTGCCCAGATGAATGTCCTGGTGGGCGTATCCGTTCGTATGAAGAAAGGAAACAGCCTGCAGCAAGCATCGAGCGATTGGCTTGATCCACACCATGCCATTGAAGTTTGGAATAGTCATCACACCTGTCAGCGGGCTCCAGCAACGCTCGGTGATGATGTAGAACGTTTGGCGGTATTCGAAGGCGTCAAAAATGTACGTAATGTACGGATGACGCAGATGCTTCAGCTTCAGAAATTCAGCCTCGGCCGCTTGCCTGGCCTGTTCGTAGATCCCCCTCTTCTTCATTACCTTGGCCGCTAGATCATTCCTCCAGCCATCGGAGCACTCGTACACAATTCCGAAGGCACCCTCGCCGATTTTGGCGCCCATCGTGTAGCTATTTCGGGTGGCCAGGCTTGTGATTACGTCGCCATTCTCCGGAAGCATAATGACCCAGTCGTCTGGCTGAGTCAGCGGTTCGTTGGAAATCGGATGTTCCGGCTCGGTCGGAGATGATGAGGCTGGGCTACTGGTGGGACTATCCATTTCAAATCCAGCATAGCCTTTTGACGGCTTTCACAACAGGTCGCAGAGGAGCGAGGCGCCTTGGTGCGCTCATGCGTGGGTTCAGCTTCAATCCACAGGCAGGCTAAATGAGCTTAAAGTGCCGTAGGACCATCTGCAGAATCACCAGGACGATCGGCACCCCCAAGGTGAGCATCCATGTCAGGGTTTTTATGCTCCCCCGAGCCGCACTCACTTCCTTGGTTAAGTCCTTTAGGTCATCGGTGACGCCTTCGATTCTAGAATCAATGCTATTTACACGATCCTTCAGGTTGCTGACTGCTTCGTCGATCCTTGAAACGGTCGCATTCAGATCGTATAAGAGGGGCCACAGCTGAGGCTCCGGGACTTGCCCGCCGGAAGGAACGACGGGATCTGACGGAGTTCCGATATCTCTTTTAGCGGACATTAGCAGTCGCGGCCAATTTCGATGCAATCCATTCCCAGACGGTATTCGGCGCAAATCCAAAGTAGCCGGAGACGGCTAAGACAACCAATTGTGGCGCGCCAGGTTGTGGTGGACTACCGATCAGACTATCAGAAACGTTCTTGGCGATGCCCGCAGCAGAGATAATCCATGCGTTTGGGCTGATGACTAGGTTCTCACCCGGATATTTCTCCTGAATCGTCTGCTGAAGGACGTCGGCTTTACTGATGTCAGGAGCAATTGCCACGAACAATGCCATGCCCCGGATTATACAAGTCGCGACGTGCCGGTAGCTCTTGGGACGATTCGGATCGACGACGTGCAGCCCCTTAAGCAGCGTCCCGCATAGTGACCTGGCCCGAGATCCGGTTCACGACTCCCATGGCGCCGCTCTCGAAGAAGTACGTGACCCGGTCGGGCTCCACTTCACAGTCCTCGATGGCTCCGTGTTCCTGGGTGCAGGCTGCGAGGATCAGTTCCTCGGTCTCTTCGATTGTCAGAATGCGCTGGGCTTTCATGGTGGGCTCCTTGGGCTTACAGCTCCGACCATCCCACTCGGGGGCAGGCGGTTCCAACCACCAATTTGGCGCGGGCCAGGGCATCGCTGGGAAACGAACAAAGGGGCGAGCGAGCCCCAGGCTTATAGCGCCTCGCGCCGTGCCACATTGCCTCCGTGGGCGTTCGCTGGGCGGAACGGGGCATGAGGGGGTACGGGCGGCAGGGCGGGGCTGTAGGGGGGCAAATAAAGAGCGAAGAAAAAGCCGGAGTTTTCGGCCCCGGCTGGTTGACTGCATTTGATTGATGTGGGAGCTACGCCGCGGCTGGTGCCTCCGTCTTCACCGCCTTCTTCGCCTTCGCAACCTTCGGCTTGCCGGCAGGCTTGGCAGCTGCCTTCGCCCTGGGCTTCGCGGCAGCCTTGACCTCTCCGCGATGTTCAAACGGCCGGACCGGCAGGCCGCACATATCCAGGTGTGCGTGTGTGATCCCGCGGAGAGCCCGACCGACCATGATCGTGTGGATCTTCAAGTGGAGTTTGTCCTTGATCGCCTGCATGGACATCTGCGGGTTGGCTACTTTCAGCTTGCGAGCCGCGATAACGTCACGGGCAGTGATTTTGGACTTACCTTTTGTTTCGAGTGTCATTGTGTTTCTCCTGCTACAACCGTCCACGATGGGGCTCTGTTAGGACAGCCCAACGCGCCGAGTCAGAGGCTGCTCGGGGTTCAGCGATTCGCAGGAGTGTTGACCCAAATGTCTGTAGCGGAAAACGTAGCGGCCCCATGGCAAAGAATGGCGCTTAATGGACCCAAACCGCACTTCTGGTCCATTATTGATGGCGATTGGTGAGCGGAAGGGCGGCCTTTATTTTGAGTGATTTATGGGCCTTTTGATTGGCTCCTCAGGTAGGACTCGAACCTACAACCCTTCGGTTAACAGCCGAATGCTCTGCCATTGAGCTACTGAGGAGTGTCCAGGCGGGCAACTTCGCAACTGCTCCTGATTTTACCGCAAACCCAATCCCCCGCGTCAAAACCCTCTCATTGCACCCCGCCCAAAGCTCCTCCCAGGTCCCCGCTCCGGTCTTTGATCACGGCCTCCGCGGCTCGTCTCCCGGAAGCCAAGGCGCCCTGAATCGACGCCGTTTCGCGGTAGTCCCCACACATGTAGACGCCTCCGGATCCGGCTAACCGAACCGGGCTTTGTTCCCACTCCGCGTGACGCTGCTGCGGGAGCGCCCGGGGCAAAGGATAGCCCCCGAGCGTCCTCCATGCGCTCACCACGGGGCCAAACCACTTCCTCATATGTGCCCGGACCGCTTCGTCCAGCCGCATGAGCGCCGCGCCCTGCGGCGGTGCTTCGCCCACCACGAATACCTAGCAGAGCACAACCCGCAGGCTCGCCTCACCATGACTGCGCAGCAGGGGTTCGAGCACGGGTTGATAGCATCTGATCAGAACGATTGCCTACCGATTTTAGCTTTTCATCCGAACGTCCGAACAGCAGTGATGCAGTATCAATGAGTCGCATTCTCTCTTTGCGGATTAGTCAACACCTCGAATTGTTTGAGCAGTTGAGATGATCTTGCAGGGTTCTCCTTGCGCATTAGCATTGCCAGGACGTAGTAGGCAGATACAAAGGTAGGATCATCGAGAAGGGTTTCCTCAAAGCATGTCTCCGCCTCCTTGCCTCTCCCCGTTGACTTCAGCACTTGGCCAAGATCGTAATTCGCTTGTGGGTTTCTTGGGTTTAGCTGCAAGGCTTCTCTCAAAACCGCCTCCGAGCGTTCCGGAGAATTGCTGAGGAAAAGCGTCGCGTAGTCTATTAGTGGCCACTCGTTTTTGGAGCCAGTCTTGCGGTCGATCTCAATAGCCTTTGTGTAACTCGCAGTGGCCTGTGGAATATCGTTGATCGCCTGGTAGGCCAAGCCGAGACTATCGTAAGCTTCCGCATACTCCGGAAACATCGCCACAGCGTGCTCTGAAGCAGCGATGGACTCTTGAAAACGATTCTGGCCGTAATATAAGCGGCCAAGCTGGTAATAAACTTCTGGAGCGTTTGGGTTCAATTTCGAAGCGCGCAACAACTCCCGTTCAGCATATGACTCCATCTTCAGTTCGATAAAGTCTAACCCAAACAGTTGGTGCACTCGCCAATCGCCAGGTTTTAGTCGATATGCTTGAGCTAAGAATTCGAGGGATTTATTTGACTGCCCTTGACGAAACAACAGGTACGCCGCAACGTATAAAACATCTTCATTGTCCGGCGCGCTTTTCAACTCGGCATCGGCTCTCGCCGTTCCAGTTTTATAATTTTTCAGTTCCCTGAAGGTCAGCGTTAGGTTTAAAGCTGAGTTGTCCGTGTCTGCTCCAGAGGCAATGCAGTCCCAAAGTAACGATTGCGCGACATCGAAGTGTCTCTTCGCGAACTGCGCGCTTCCCTCTGCGCACGCGGGCACCTGGTGAGCAGGTACAGAGCTTTCAGCCGACACCACGCCCGCGCTAAACATCACTGCAAGAATCAGTCCGAATATCGGTCCACCTGCAAACAAATATTCCTCATTAAAAACTGATTCTTGCATTGATTTGAACGGATCGCGGAGGCGTTGCATTGGCACTGTATGTACCGAAACCAGCAGACCCGTAGGTTGTATTCAGTCCGGCGTAGTTCTTACGATTGAAAGCGTTCAGGAAATCTGCTCCCACTCTCAATGTATATCGGTCGTGAAACGTCTGGCTTTTGAAAAAGGATAAACTCTCGCTGTATGTACCAAGATTGCGAACGTTGGGAAGTACATACTTTAAGTTGCCTAGAGCCAAATATGGATTCGCCACTACTGCCGGATTTGCGATTTGCTGAGCCGGGTTAGCGGGGTCCGGAATCAGGACGGGCGGTGGTAATGCAAACGCAGCCGAATTCAAGTATGTCGTCCCAGTTGTGCCGTAAAGACTATTCCCCAGTTCAATGTGACCGCGGCCACCCGTTGTAAACGGCCCCGCTCCTCGATTGAATTGGAGAACGCCATTAAAGATCGGCAGATCGTTGGTCGGCGCAGAAATTGTTATAGGATATCCGGACTGGTAGGACTGGATTCCCGCCACAGAGAACCCTTCCAAAGCTTTGCTGATGAATCCATTATTGATAAACGCCTCGCCGGGTCCTAGGGGAAGATGGTAAACGTATGATAAAGCTAGGACCTGGGGAATGTCAGTATTAGCGACGGATCTTTGTGCAGCCGGATTGTACTGATCCTGTGGGGCTGGCAATGCGCTATCCGCAAGACTGACATTAGTTAGGGTCTTGGACAACGTATAGGACGCGACAAATGCCAAGTCGTGAGAAAACCGCTTTTGCGCGCTGACAATCAAGGCATTGTAGGAAGAGTTGCCAAGCGGAATCTCATCGTTAATGCCTTGATATTGCGGAAATGACCGAAGCGCTTGCGCAAGTGTTCCCTGGAATCCTGGATAGGGGGGAGCGAAACCAGCCGCTAGCACCGCGGGATCATTGATCTGATCGGTCAAAAGAGTTCCGTATTTCATATCGGATACCGGCAACTGGTTGATATTCGCCTGCAGAATCTCATCGGAACCGTTGCTACCGGTAATGTGATGGGTGAATTGGCCGACATACGCGGCGTCGACCAATACGTCTTTGAACGAGTGTTGAACGTCAAATTGCAATATGTCTTCATCTGCCAGGCGGTTAGATTTTCCGTTGCGGAAATCAAGGGTTACGACACCTCCCTGCCCATTGGATACTGTAGAGCTTGGAGGAGCTAACGGATTCGGTACTAGACGAGCCGGCCAACCCTGATCCCACTGAAAGACAGGAACTCCCGGGCTTGGAGAGACCGCGTTCGCACCAGGGAAACTTACCCTTGACAGAAGGTATTCTGCCGGTCCGTACATAATCCCAAAGCCCACCCTAACGACCGTCCTGGGTTCAACATTCCATGCAACACCAAAGCGTGGTGCGATCGCGCCAAACCATGTGGGCATAAACTGGCTTCCGGTACCATTGGGACCAGTATAAATAATGGCTCCAGGGATATTGCCTGCGCCTGGGTTCGGTGTGCTGGGGTCCATTAGACTTGACCCTGGAGAGTTGAAAGGCTTTTGGATATCCCACCGTAAACCGAAGTTGAGCGTCACTTTTGGACCGGACCGGTAGCCATCCTGGGCATAGAACGCCCAGTACCTGGTGCTGAATCCTAGATCTTGTGGGACATTCATACTTGCGCTGTCTACCTCACCGAGTAGGTAGCTGGCAAATGGATTCCCGGCTGTAGTGCTACCCAGTCCGGTTTCCAGCGGCGAGAAATTGTACCCGCCATTTTCCGTATTGACGTCAGACCCCGTTTGTGAAATGTACGAGCTGTATCGTCCACCAAATTGCAGACTATGTTTACCGACGGTCCATGAAAGCTGCTCTTGAAAATTCCAGAACGGATCGGTGTTAAAAAAAGCAGTATTCGCTCCCACAGAGTAACCGCTCGCATATAGCGTACTAAAGCTTACATACGGAAAGCTGTGGCCATAAGAACCCGGAATCTGGGTTGAGAAGATGTTTGGAGGTGTGCCTGTTACGACATCAAACCAACGTGAGTAGTTAGCCGACAAACTATTCACTATATTCGACTTAAGAACTGAGACGTCTGCTATTGTGAGCATTCGGTAGGCAGTGAGGTCGTGTCGTCCACCTAAGGTGCTGCCAAAAGGATTTGCCGCGAGAAAACTGTCGAGATTGTCCCAACGGAAGGTACCAATCAACGTGTTGTTATTTCCAATTTTGTGGTCAACTTTTGCGAAGTAATGATCTTCCTTATCTGAAGCCGGCGTACGCCCAATATAATTATTGGTCAACAACGAATTAGTGGGCGACGGAATGAACGAGAGATAGGCTGAAGAAAGCGCACTGAAGCGACTTGTTGGGATACACCTGCCAACAGAACATCCAGACTCGCTAGCAATTGCGGGAAACGGCTGACCGGTTGTCGGATCATAGAGTATTACGCTGGCGGGGAGGTCTGAAAAATTGCCACCGCGCTCTAAGGTCGTGGGTACCGTAGTGATTAGGGGCGCTTCATTTGAGGCAGTCCTGTACATCGAGTAATTAAAAAAGAAGAAGGAACGGTCCTTGTGCTCGTATATCTTTGGTAGCCAGATTGGACCACCTATAGTCATCGGAAGTTCAAACTGTTGATCCCTAGTCTTGGTCAAAGAGTTGTATGGAGTTGCGTCCAGTACCGTGTTCCGCAAAAGGAGTACAGCCCCACCATGATACTGACTGGTTCCGGAACGGGTGATAAAGCTACCCACGCCGCCGGTCGAGTGGCCCCACTGGGCCGTGGGAACTCCCGTCTGCACCTGGACCTCTGAAATCACTTCCTGATCAGGTTCGGAAGTGAGTGCCACAGAGGCTAGCGATGTGTAAACCATCGGAACGCCGTCCAGCAATAATTCTTGCCCAAATGGGCGCCCACCGGTGATGTTGGTCTGAAAACTATTCGCTCCTTGACTAACTCCACCCACCAAGCTCAGTAGTGTTGTGATGTCGCGAATACCGCCATTAACCTCATTGGGAAGGTCTTCCACGAACGTGTGGGAAATGGTCGTATCCAAAGTTGCCTGCTGTGTCTCGAGTAACGGTGCCTGGGTCGTCACGTTCACTGTTTGGGTGGAAGATCCAACCGCTAAAGGCGCATCCACTTGCACGATACCGTTCGGGTCAATAAGTACTCCAACTTTCACAAAGGACTTGAAGCTTGGCGCTTTCACCTCCACTGAATACGTTCCGACGGGGAGGTTGGGTATGCTGTAGACGCCCGATTGATTGGACTTTGTGCTGGTAGGCACATTGGTCGCTATCGCCGTCGCAGTGACGTCGGCATTGGACACAATTGCCCCTTGGGTATCGGTCACGATTCCGGTGATTGTGCCAGTGTACGCAGCTGTTTGCCCCAAGAGTGCTGGCGCTGTGGCAAGTACGGATAGCGAAAGAGGCACCAGACCCAGAAACACGCGAGCCCTAAATTTCCGCAAGGCTTCTATCGAACGTCGTTGCATACACACTCTCCCAAAAAGGATCTTCCGGATAAAAGCGTCAATCCTCCATCACGGCTGCCGAGTCTATTTTACTGATTGGAATAATGTCAATAGATATTTTCGCCCACGCCAAGCAATCGCATGTTGTTCCATGAGTGCAGAGCCAGAACAAAGCGGCCAGCCTTCGTCGAAAGAGAGCGAAATCATAGCCGCGCCTTCGCATCAGGCGCCGGGCCGATCATTGCTGAAGTGGCGCCAAGGCCGGCAACCGGCGTAGACCCTTCAGACGATGCCGGAGCGGCGGGTCTGTAGTCTCTGCCACAACGAAACGGGTGTGACGATTGCTAATGTCTGACATCTTCCCGTTTTTCCCCGTTTCAACCTCTGAGGCTTGGGAAACCACTTTGCATCTGCCTGCTGGTACGCGACAGACAGACGGCGCTGATGGAAATTGAAGCCAAGGAGATCTATTGACAACATTGCTAGGCTATGAATAGTATGATTTTTTATGCAATCAGTACATTATTGCGTATCTGAAATTGCGGTGGGCTGTGTTTGGAGGGTGGGCAGCGACTCAGGCTTTTGTTGAATGCAGCTTTTTTTGCGGCGATCGTCGGGTACTCTTAACGCTGAGACAGGCCCCCCCGGTATTGCAAGCTGGAGTTCGAGAGGAAGGCTTTGCCCGCTGGATCAGTGGCAATTGGGCAAATGCGGAAGCACACAACTTGTGGGCCGCGGTACCTGGTCGGGGACGTCCTGTAACGACAAGGACGAATACCGCAAGCATCTGCCATATCCGCAACGCTCAATCGCCGGTGGCTAACGGCCTCCAGCCAGAAGGCCTACTAAGACAATGACAATGAAGTCTTCGAGACGAATCTTTCTGAAAAACTCCACCTATGCTGGGGCTGGTTTGATATTGGTCCAAGCCGTTGCACCAGCGAATCTGCTGGCCGCCCTCAGCGATCCGCGACTAGCACCCTATCTTACTGGACAACGAATGGCGGCCACTCCGGCTACTCACTACCGGCCCTACCAATCGAAGCCTGTTACGAACCCATTGCTCGCAACCTGGGTGCAAATTGACCTTGGAGCTAGCGTCCCAATCGATGCAGTCGAGTTGTATCCAGCCAGCCGGCGGATGTATCCGGGACGCGATCAGTATTACAGCGGCGAAGGCTTTCCGCTACGTTTTAAGATCGAGGTGGCAGACGATCCGGGGTTTGCCCAGCCGAAAATCATTGCGGACCTTACCGGCGGAGACTTTCCCGACCCACATGACAATATCACCAGATATAGCGCGCGGCATGCGCACGCCCGTTATGTGCGCATTACCGCGGTAAAGCTGCGCCCGGTAAAAGAACAGCCGAAAGATCTCACACCGACCGGCCACATTCCGGAGGACAGCTCTAACTACACTCTTATTATCGCCAAGGTTGCTGTGCTTTCGAATGGGAAGAATGTCGCTGAAGGATGCAGGAGCAGCGTAGATCCTACCTATGGGAGTCCTGGCGATCTAGGGCAGCTCACACGGCCGGCTCGCCAGGATGGCGAGCAAATCCGGTGGGACAACCCTGGCAATGTGACCGAGCCAGCGTCATGGACGCCTGTGAAATATGGTGCGCATGCACCAGTGACGGGTGTGACCATTGGTGATGGCGTGTTCCGTACGGCGATGGAAAACAATATCCAATATCTGCTGGAATCTAGCACGACGGAAGACCTGTTACGCCAATTCTACGAGCGTACGGGCCAGATCAAAAATTACAAGGCGGCAGGTTCGGCCGCTTTCTGGGAGGAGGATCTTGCCGGTTCGAATGCTGGACGCTTTCTCATGGGAGCTGGTAATACCGTGCGCTGGATCAAGCACCCGGAGCTCGAACGGAGGATGAACGTCGTTGTCGACGGCATCGACAACTGCAAGGAGCCGAGTGGGTACATGATGGCGTATCCGGCGGATACGATCTTTTATTCGGAACGCGCCGCCTATACCAGGGCATGGCTTACGCACGGGCTGCTGGAAGCAGGCTATGCCGGCAACAGAAAGGCGTTTCCTCTGCTACGCGGCTACTATGACTGGTTCAACCACCAAAACCAGTATCTACCGGAGCTATTGCGTGGTGCAATACAGGGGGGCCAAGGGATGATCGCTAATACCCGAACCAGCCTCAGCCCGGTGGGTAAGCACGCAGACGTACAAATCATTCAGCGATATTTTGAAGAGCCAGCATTCCTCGCCGGAACCGCAGCGAAGCAAGATACGCAAATTTGGCAATATCCCTATGATCGGCCGCACTGCTATCTGCTCACGAACCTAGAGGCTTACCTGGACATGTATTTGGCCACCGGGGATCGCCGCTACCACGACGCTGTGCTTGGTGCGTGGGAGCTGTATCACGAGAATTGGGAGCAGCCGGGAGGCAGCATCTCCATTATCGAGTTCCAGCACGATCCCCCTGGGAGCAACTTTCTGCACCAAGAACTTGGGGAACTATGCGGGAGCAGCTTCTGGGTGTTTTTGAGCCAGCGGTTCCATTTGATGGATCCGGAGCAGGAACGCTACGTCACAGAAATTGAAAAGAGTATTTATAACGTAGCAATCGCCAATCAGGATGGCGCTTATGGGTTGAGATACCATACCCACCTGGAAGGTACGAAGGCAAAAGCGACTCGTGAGAATACATGCTGCGAGGGACAAGGAACGCGCCTCATAGGTTCGCTCCCAGAACATATTTACTCTCTCGCCGACGATGGGCTCTATTTGAATCTGTATGCACCGTCGACCATCAGTTGGAAGCAGGTGAATGGTTCCCTGAAGCTGGTACAGAAGACCACATTTCCAGTTCAACATCAGGTGCAGTGTAGCGTTGAAACGGATTCACCCACGCAATCCAATATCCGCATCCGAATACCGTCGTGGGCGTCGCAAGATATGAACGTTTCCGTAAACGGCAAGAACTTTGGCGCCGGCAGACCGGGGGGCTATTTGCCTATCAATCGGATTTGGTCGAATGGCGATACCATCGACTTCACCCTGCCGGCACAATTCCGGTTTATCAGATACAACGGATCCGACCAGATTGACGGTTTTACGCGGTACTCGATTGAACATGGCCCCATCCTCTATGCTGTCGTGGGCGCCTCAAAAGTCGACTTCAATGAATATCGAGATCCGCAGGAACTGGAGAAAGCCCTGGAGCCGGTAAATGGGAAGCCGCTGCATTACAGAGTGCGCGGGAACACACATCTCACCGTGATGCCATACTGGCAGGTTGACACGGAGGAGTTCAGTTGCTTTCCGGCATTCAATAATGAGCAGGGCTGACGCACCCTCCCCGGTGCGAGGGCCGGGTGTTGGGAGAAGCGCTTTCACGGCGCTGCGCTGCAAACGCTTCCCTGTAGCGGCGTCCGCATCGAGGTCGGAAGCAACTGCCCGACGTGGGGGCAGGTTCCCAGTGCATGCCGGGCGCGCATACTTTGATTTGCTTTGCGCTTGAGTACTGATTTGCATGGCCTCTATACAGAAAGGAAACATTCCAGTGAGACGAACTCCGGAGGTCGTCGCAAAGACACTTTGCCTTGCCGTCTCGGCAGCGGTACTACTTTGCTGTTCTGCCGCAATTGGTCAGAAAAGTGAATCTGAAACGACTATCGATCTCCAACACCCCATGGTGAAGCCGGGAGAAGTCGTGAGCGTGACAGGCGACACGTTAACGCTATCTCCCGATAAGCCCGTCGCCTGGAAGGGTTCACCGTTACCGAGTCTGCTGACCGGGGATCCGGAAAATGGTATCGGCCGGATTACTGAACAAGGCGCCCTTCTACCAAAGACACTCGTTGTTAAGTTCGGGGACAAAACGTTGGTGGAGGGGAGGGACTATCTCCTTGATCCAGTATGGGGGACGCTCGGCATTGCGCCGGGTTCATTTTTAACCTCAAAGGATACTGTTACCGCGAGTTATCAATACGCGAAACTCAGACTCGATTCTGTCGTTAAGGAACCAAACGGAAGCTCAAGGATTCTTACCGGTATAAGCAATATTACGACGCCGCACGCCCCGGACACTGCCCCGGGCGAAACACGTGTAGCGAACATCTATGTACCCTACAACAGCAACGGACGCGACGTTCAGGTTTTCCCGATTTTTGAGTCACCGGCACAGGCTGTCACAGCCAGTACATTCGGCCGTATTCCACAAACGATGGCTAAGCTCAGAGCCGGGAAGAATGTGAAGATCGTCTGCTGGGGTGATAGCCTTACTGCCGGCGGAGATGCGAGTCGACCGGCCAAGCGATATCCTGCGGTATTTGAGCAAATGCTTCGCACGAAGTTTCCACTGGCAACGATCGAGGTTAAGGCAATGGCGGCCGGAGGATCAACCTCAAGGGAATGGTTGTATCCAGAGAAGTTTCACTATGGCGGCCCGTTGAGCTGGGAGATGGTTGCTCGCGAAAAACCTGACCTGGTGACGGTTGAGTTTGCGAACGACAATTACATCGATGCCCCGCAAACTATCCCCGCCATCTACGACGATATCCTGAATAGGATCCACGCTTTAGGCGCCGAGGTAATCTTTGTCACTCCGTCTTATTTCGACTTCAACTATATGAAGTTCAAATCCTTTCAGGATCCTGACCGGAGACCTCACGATCTATTCCTGTATAACTTGACGGAACAGCGCCACCTGGGACTCGCCGATGCGGCGGCGCGATGGGGACATCTGTGGAAGGAAGGGGTGCCATACACTACGTATTTAGTAAACAGCGTCAATCATCCGGACGATCGCGGCCACGAGTTTTTTGCAGAGGAATTAATGAAGAACTTCGAATAACGATCCACCAGCGGTTCCTGGCAGGCCCAGTTATGGAGTGAAATAGGCATCGCGAATCAGAAGGAATATTGAATGCGTACCATCACCCTATACGGGATGTTATCGCCTCTCTTCTTTTTTCTATGTCAACCAGTTTGCCTGGCAGGCATGGTGCAGTTTGACGGCACGAAGCAGCCACGGATCGATCATGACGTCAGCGTCCCGATGCGGGACGGTACGCTCCTGCGAGCAGATGTCTATCGCCCGGAAGCTCAAGGGAGATATCCGGTGATCGTCAGTCGGACCCCGTATGGCAAGTCGGCAGATGGTGGGATGGGCATTCAAGCTGCATCTCGTGGCTATATCTATGTCTCGGAGGACTGCCGGGGGCGCTTTAAATCTTCGGGTTCCTGGTATCCCTATCGCTATGAAGCGAACGACGGCTACGATACCGTGGAGTGGGCTGCGAAGCTATCCGAATCCGATGGCCGGGTATTCCTGCATGGTGGTTCCTATGCTGGTGTGACAGCGTTAGCCGCGGCGGCAGCCAGGCCACCGCACCTCGTCGCCGTCGACATTATCGAGTCTGGGGCAGACTACTATAACGGCTGGACCTACGACGGAGGCGTGCTGCGCCAGCTCTTTGTCGAGAGCTGGACATCCGTGCTGGCGTTCAACAGCATTCCAGACAAGACAGGCCGCTTCCTTGAAATGGGACATACCTGGGTCTACGACCTCAACAGACCGATCGATCAGTATCCTATCGCCATAACCGCCAATCGAACAACGGCCCCATTCTACAAGGACTTCCTCCGGCATGCTTCTCTCGATAGCTACTGGGAACATTTTGCAATTGATGCATCCAAAATTCAGGTTCCCTTGTTGATGTTCGGTGGATGGTATGACCTTTTTACAACTAACACGGTCCATACATTCCACGACTTTCAGGAGAAAGACCCTACTGCAGAGTCACGGCTCCATTCTCAACTCATGATTGGTCCTTGGACGCACGGTGGATTCACCGCCCGCCAGGGCGATTACGACTTTGGATCGACGGCGGCGCGCGACGTCGTAGCCTACATTTTTGAATGGATCAACACAAAATCGAAGCAAACGGACGACCCGCACCCACAAGCCCGTGTGTCTTATTTTGAGATGGGCACAAATGTGTGGCGCACAGCGGCGGCGTGGCCCCCAAACGATGTTTCGTCCTCCGCGCTAGCACTTTCGTCGGGTGGTCATGCAAATAGCGCGCACGGCGATGGCGTATTGCTTATCGATTCAAAGGCGGAAGCTTCTGGATCAGATTCCTTCACTTATGATCCGAGGAATCCCGTAGAGACTGCCGGCGGAGGACTTTGTTGCGGAGTTGTAGCTCCCGGCGCCTTTGACCAGAGCAAGGCCGAAGCTCGCTCCGACGTCCTTGTTTATTCCAGCGAGCCACTGAAAAGCAATCTAAATCTCACTGGCAACCTCAGCGTTCGCCTCTTTGTGAAAACCAGCGCACGAGACACAGACTTTACGGCGAAGCTGGTTGACGTCATGCCCAATGGCAGCACGCGGAACGTCGCCGACAACGTTCTCCGCCTTCGCTATCGCAAGTCGTTCCGGGCGCCTGCCTTCCTCAAACCTGGTGATTTGGCCGAGATCGAGATCCCAATCGGGCCAACCAGCAACGTTTTTCTGGTGGGCCATCGCGTGCGTTTGGAAGTATCCAGTAGCAATTTTCCGAGATTCGCTAGAAACCTGAATACACGGAAGGACGGTTATCACACAACAGCTTCCGTGCCCGCGGTTAATACTGTGGTGCACGACGCGCTGCATCCATCCAGTCTTATTGTCACCGCAGGGGCAACTACATCGAAATAATGCAGGACTCAGCTACGGAACGAGGCAAGGCTTGCGCCAAACTCAAGTTGCCGTTTGCGCTCGTCCAACGTGCGGGGCGCTCGAGCGCTCCAACAGCTCCGTAATTGGCAATTCCCTCGCCTGGTTAACCTCTATGTCGGAAGAGCATGGCAAATATGCACTTGCTCTGGATCTCCAATTATCTGATGGAAACTTCTTGCAATAGAGAAAACAGGCTGATAGCCTTCTGATCAGATTTTTTAAGGGAATCGGAGTATGCGTTTGTGCGCAGGCTTTCTTGTTCTGTTGTTCTGGTGTTTTGCCTCGGAGTTGTCTTTGGAAACGCTCAACAACAGCCTTCGGTGCAGGTGGAGCAGGGGGCCTTGCTGGGAACACTGTCGCCGCTCGATCCTCTGGTACTCAGCTTCCGCGCCATCCCTTATGCCTTGCCTCCAATCGGCATCTTGAGGTGGCGTCCCCCACAACCGCCGGCACGGTGGTCGGGCGTGCGCGACGCCACCAAATTTGGTTCTATCTGCTCTCAACCGCCCCAGCCAATCTACGGGCTGCCTGCATCTGCGATGAGCGAAGATTGTCTCACTCTCAATATATGGACAACCTGGAACTCAGCGCGCGATCAAGCCAACCTCATGCCGGTGATGGTGTGGATTCATGGAGGTGGATTCATTGGCGGCGCCTCGGGAGGTTTCTACGACGGCACTCGCCTCGCCAAGCACGGCGTCGTCATGGTCAGCATCAATTACCGGCTGGGTATTTTCGGATTTCTCGGCCACCCAGAACTCTCGGCTGAATCGCCCCGGCACTCCTCTGGAAATTACGCCCTTCTCGATCAGATTGCGGCGCTACAGTGGGTACAAAAGAATATCCAGAGTTTCGGAGGAGATCCGGGAAAAGTGACAATTTTCGGAGAGTCCGCCGGCGGTTCGAGCATTGGCTATCTTTTGGCAAGCCCGCTGGCCAAACGCCTCTTCGCACGCGCTATCGCGGAGAGCCCCGCGTTGCTGTTCAACGCAGACGCTCAACTGCGCGGCGATCCCACTTCGGGGGAGATGACGCCGATGGAATCCATCGGGCTACAGCTTGCGCCTCACGTCGCCACGTTGCGCCAGATGCCTCCCTTCGAACTTGAGAACTATGCTGAGCGTAAACTCGACGCCTTTTTTGCTCCGAGCGGCGGCGGTCATCGTCCGTTTAATCCTCTTGGGCGACAAGCAAATCCAGCATGGCACGACTTTCCATGGTGGCCCATCATCGATGGCTGGGTGCTGCCGCAGCCGCTTGCGGTTGCATTTTCGACCTGCACGAAAAGTATTGCCCGCGTGCCGTTGCTCGCCGGCTGGAACAGCGGTGAGGGCTCCAGTTTCTTGTCCCATTTCTCCCTTGACAACGAGGAAAAATATACCCAATACCTCGATCTGTTCTCCCCGGAGCAGGAAGCGCTGCAGGGCCTCTTCCCGCGCGATGCAGCCAATCCCCGTCGTCCCGCTACCGCGCTTGGCGGCGAAGCGTTCTTCGGCTATGGAACGCGGATGCTCGCATCGAGTGAGCCGGAGGCATTCGTTTACTACTTCGACCGTGTGAGCGAAGCTAACCGTAAGCTCGGACTGGGCGCGCTCCATGGGACAGAGGTTCCCTATCTCTTCGGACTTGCTTCTGCATTACCCAACGATGCCGATCGCGCGCTTTCCGAGCAGATGCTACAGCAATGGACAAACTTTGCGAAGACAGGCAATCCAAACGGGCCTGGTTTGCCAAACTGGAAGCCCTACGATGACAAGCACCCTAATGTCTTGAGAATCGACGAGGTATCGAGTATGGAGAGAGCTCCAGGCGTAGCTTCGGATGCAATTTTTCAGCGAGTCTACGCACGGTTCCAGCGCCCCGTGGACAAGGGCAATTGCGCGCCTCAATGAAATTCAGCGGACGGGCCAACACACTGCCTGAGACATTAGTTCGAGGCGAAGCAGCAGTCTCAGATGCCCCAGAAATAAGTAAAGTTCCCCGAGCCAATCTCCACCTTGAACCGGTCTTTGTCGCCCGTTGGTCGTGACCGTACGCTTCTCCGCCGGGCACCTTCTTTCAGCATCGTTGAGTCTGCACAGGGAATATGCAGTTCAGCGTGCGTGTTAGGAGGAATCGAGACCTGCCAGTTGACTTCAGTGCCGTTCTTCTTCCACTCGCTTATGAGTGGACCGCGCACGGAGTCGAAGTGCACGCTGGCCGATGCCAGTTGCGAAGGCAAGTAAGGTTTTATGAGCAGGTTTTGAAACGCAGGGCGTGAAAAGTCCAGACGGAATCCCCCGAGATACTCAAAAAACCAGCGGCCTACGCTCCCGAGCGCGAAATGATCCATGCTCGTCCCCGTACCTACGGCTGCAGTCTGAGCCTCCCATGTCTCGGTAATCGTCGTCGAACCGCTCTTCAGCATGAAGCCCCATGAGGGCTGGGTCTGCTGGGTGATCACCCTCCAGGCATCATCCACACTTCCATACTCGGTCAGCATCGGTAGCAGAAATGGAGTGCATACGAAACCAGTTGTGGGATGGTAGTCATGCTTGAGGACACTTGCAATCAATGCTTGGGCAACGGATCCGCGATGCTCAGGTGTGAGCAGCCCAAATGCCAGCGGCATTACGGTGGCACCCTGGCTAGGGCTTACGCTCAGGTCTCCATCAGCCGTAAAGAAGGCCCGATTGAAAGCGGCGGCTGCCATCGCTGCTGCTACTTGATAGCGTTCCGCATCAGACCTTTTGCCGAGCATTGCCGCCATTTGAGCGATCCGCTGCAGCGACTGCGAGTGAATCGCCGCGATGAAGAAAGGAAGCGGAATGGGATCAAGAGACACATGATCACCAATCGCTGTCTCGCCCCGGCCTGTATAGAGGCCATTTTCCGAACGCGCCAAACGTCCATTCACCAAGTCCGCCATATGCTGGTACGCTTCCGCCGCCGGACGCTTATCCCCGTAGAACACATACATCATCCAGGGCAAAGTGATGATCTCATCAACCCATGCCACATCTCGTGACGGTACCTTGCGGCCATTGATCGTCCATTCCGAATATAGGCGCGATACATCTCCATACCAACATGCGGTCTCGCAGAAGACGTTCGCATCTCCATTCCAGAAGTTCTTCTCGCGCGTCGGGCAGTCGGTAGGACCGGAGTGGTGGTTGTCCTGCATCGATAACACGATGGCTTCCCCGATGCCGTTTACCTCTTGATTCGCGCAGGTGAAGAGGCCTGTCTCCGCATAATCCGTGTGAAACACCACTTGGGTAAACGTCTCTTTGTCGACTGCCCCTGGCCAGGACGAAAGCTGCCCATAGCGAAAGCCCGTGTACGCGAAGCGCGGCTCATAGATCTCTCTGTCCGCTCCGCGGCATACGTAGGTATCCAGATTTCGAGTCATGAAGCGTGCCTTCCCCGTCTTCCAATCATTATCAGCCGGATAGAATACGTCGGAGTAGACATCGTCTTGAACCAAGCCATCCTCATTGAGGCGTTCGCCATATTTAATGATGACTAGCTGGCCCGGTTTGGTATTGGTGAGCATCAGACGGCTTCTGCCGGATCGATTCCGGCCGAAGTCGAAGAGGTGAACATCTTCCGCGGAAGTAATGTGGATCGCTTTCTGTTCTTCGGTAACCTGGATATTTTCATAGGGCTGCGCACGCAGCGGCAACAGGTCTGGAGAGCTGGTTACGGCGGCCGGCATCCACGCGTTATCGTCGTATCCCGGCATATCCCACCCGGGCAGTTCCTTGCGCGCGTCGTAGCGTTCCCCCACTGCAGATCGTTGTCGGTAAGCGGGGAGAGTTGAATCTTCCACTCCGGTCCAGTGCCTTCTTCCACTATGGATCCGTCGGCGAGCTCGACACGCAGGCTGGCCAGAAATTGGGCCTGATGAGCGAACATGTCGCCGTAGTAGCGGCTGTTTAACCAGCCACTGCCAGTGGTTACCGCCAGCACATTGCTTCCGTCATGAAGCGCGCCTGCCACGTCGTATGTTTGGTAATATTGCACCTTCTCCACGCATCCAGGAGCGAGTCGGGCGTTGCCAACAGGTTTCCCATTAAGCCGCAGATCATACAGCCCGCACGCGGTTGCATATAGCCGAGCCGAGCGCACCGGAGACCGCAAAGAAAACTCTCTCCGCAGGTAGAGCGAGTGGCGCAAAAGTCGGGGATGTATCTCGACCGCAATCGTGCCGCCACTCCACGAGCCGACAGAACGATTCGCTTGCCAGTCCGGCGGATCGGCATTCTGAAAGTAGGTGCCCATAATGCCGTATTCCCAGCTTTCGTCGGAGGCCACATACTGCCTTGTGCCGTCGGAAAACTCTAACTGTAATCCCGCGCGAAACGCCGCGCTGAATCGATAGGGGTCGTTTGACTGGTATGCCTTCACCCCCCAGAAGTTCTGTTCCTTCTGCAGCAATGTTGTAACCTCAACCGCGCAGCTACCCTCTGTTTCAGTACATGGCGCTAGAGCGACTGCTTGTCCATTCAGGAAAGTGCGAAACTCATTCTCACAGTGTGCTTGCATGAGCGCCCGAACCAGTTGCTTAGCCGGCGGGACATCGAAGAATTTTCGCAAATACACACGGGATTGGGAGACGGGCCAGATCCACTTGCCCAGAGGAATGGAACTCTGGATCGCCGGTTCATGCTGCTTGAGAAAGGTGCTTGGGGCCTCAATCCATTGCGCCTTCCATGGTCCGGGCCCAACCATGGCACTCCCGATGGTCGCCGGTTCTGACCATGAAGAGGCATGCCCCTGCCGATCCCAAAGCCGCACCTTCCAACAGTTTTGCTCGAAACTCTGCAGCGGCTTGCCTGCAAATGAAACCAGGACGGACTCCGCGGAGACGATCTTGCCGCTGTCCCATACATCGCCAACGTGATGAGCAAGAAGTTCCGGTGTGGATGCAACTAGAATTTGATATGCGGTTTGCCGCTGATCGCGGCTCCTTGCATCTGTGGTCACAACCTGCCAGCTCAGGCGTGGGGACGCAATGTCGATACCCATGGGGTTCCGCTGATGTTCACACAGAAGGTTTGCGGCTGCGATGCGGTCAGGCTTTTCGGCACAGAGATTGTGAGGGAGAGCGGCGACTGCAGCCCCCATGCCGCTTCCGATTATGAACTGCCGACGAGTTGTTTCTCCCATGATCCCGAGCAACCTCGATAGAGCTCAAACAAAAGTCACGCCGGAATCAGGCAGCCTGACGGGGCGTCTCCCAACAAGCAACAACGTAGTCGGCAAATTGAAGATATTTCGCTTCTCCGGTCTGCTGGTAAAGTAAACAAATGAGTTCAAGCACAGAGGAAGAAGAAAGACCGGCTATAAGGTTCAGGCTTGCGTCCGGGAGATTGGTCTTTCCCGGACCGAAGTCACGGAGCAGCGTATTGCCCTCGCGCTTGGCGGCCTCAAGCGCGTCTGTGCTGCGAGTCCGGTCGTAATAGGCGATCAGCCCGAGCAGTACATACTTGCGCGTCCACACATCCCAATTTCCAAGACGGTGCGAGGCGTCGTAGCTATTGATATCGCCGGAGGAATTCTGTGCCGCCAAGAGCGCACCGCACTGCTTCATCGATCACCGCGCGGTGGCTCGGCGTCGGCTGGTAGCTAAAGGCGAGCACCAACGATGTAAACCACTTTCCCCAAAATTCCCCTCGCCATCCGTTATCGGTATCGCTTTGCTTTTGAAACGGGTGGACAACAGAGGAAATGTCCTGAGCCATTACCCTGTTCTGGATACAGAGGTCAATCTTGTTGCCCAGCCATCCGCTGATAGTCACGTCTCCCGACCCACTGAACGACAGAGCGTCCGTGGCCTTCATGTATTTAACCGGCCCGGCAGAGGAGGCGCCGGGAACCGCGGCCATCTTCGCGAGCGAGCGCCTTGACGCTAGCGTCGCGCAAGTTGCCAGAGCGCGGGTAGGAAAGTTGCGCCGCGAGATCGAAAAGGATGTGATCATGTTTTGTATCCCCACCTGGAGAATGCTACTGCGCCGGAATCGAGTTTTCAGCGAGCCGATCCAGACGCTAGCACCCATCTGAAATCCGCCGCCTGAAACTGGGCGCGCCCGTAACAGAAGAGATGCCGGAAAAAAGCGAAATCCTCATCACTTAGACGGCGCCTCCTGCGTCAGGAGACCCTGGCCCCGGAACCAGCTTTCCAGCAGTCCTGGCCAGAGGCCCAGTGCAGGATTGCTATCGCCGAGACCACTGCCGTGGGCTCCGTGCGCAAAGATGTGGATTTCGGCTGGGACACCGGCAGCATGGAGCGCCTGGTAGAATGCGATGCTTGCGCTCACCGGCACTGCCTCATCGTCGGAGGTGGCGTAGATGAAAGACGGCGGCGTCTGAGCAGTGACATGAAGAGCCGGCGTGTAAGTCGACTCAAATTTCTTACAGTCCTCGGCCGAAAGTTTCCGCATCACTGAGCAATAAGTGATTAGGCCCTGCTTATTCGGTTGCATAGCATTCAGCCACGGATACGCCAAAACCATGAAATCGGGTCGGCTACTGGTTCGGTCTAACGGATCAGACTCGGTAGTCTGCGCAAGATCGACCAGTGTTCCTGCAGCCGCTGCGAGGTGGCCGCCCGCAGAAAAACCCATTATTCCGATTCGATTGGGCAAGATTCCATATTCGCTGGCGTGAGCTCGTACCAACCTGATTGCACGTTGGGCATCCCATAGCGGTACGGGATAAATGTACTTGGGGCCAAGTCGATATCTAAGTATGAAGGCGGTAATCCCGTGAGCAGCCAGCCAATCAGCCACTTGCCGACCTTCAAGATTACTTGCCAAACCGAGGTAAGCGCCTCCTGGCGCTACGATCAGAGCTGTTCCGTTTCCGGCATGCGGTTGCGGCTGCAAAACCGTCAGCGTCGGAATATCCGACACTCCGTCGCCAAGCGCATCTGGAGCTGGACCATCCCAGAGCCGGATGGTCTTCAGGTCCAAGAATTCGTCGGTCGAGGAAGGCTTGAATAGATCAGGCGAAGAGGATTGAGCTGGCAACCATTGTGGCCAAATAGAGCTTACGAAAACGCAAGCAATTAGGGCGTATCGCTTCGCTCCAGCATCTTTCAATCTGCCTACGATCTGCAACGCAATGTCTCCTTGAAATACGGCGATGGGTAGGATGCCAACTTGGCGTAGCGACTATTGTTCCGGAGGCGTATTGGACCTGTTTGGCTCGGGCAGGTCGTACGGTCCCAGTCCCAATTCGAACGGACTTCGATAGTCTGGTTTATTGTTCTGTCGCGTGAATACTTCGCGTACAGCTTTCAGGTAGCCGAAGCCGCCGCCCGCGTGAGGTGCAATGAAGTGTCCCTCACCCATTCATTCCAGTTGTCCAGCAATAGCATTTTGCTTCCCAGGTCTCCCTCATGCAGGGTGGCCATGAACTCCTTCATGGTTTGCAACAATGTTTGGAACTGTTCTGGAGAAAGTCGCCAGCGGGTCATCTTGTCAGGCCGCAGATAGTCAGGCCCACCGCTTTTCTGCCAAGGCATGGGATCCCAGCCCATGGAGGCGGTGGTTACAAACGGTATTTCGGCTCTTTGCTTCCACGCCCGCAAATAGTCGGCTTCCCAGGCGATAGCCTGTTCAGGCGTGGGCCGTTGGCATGGCGGCCGGGTTGCCCCCGACGCGGTTGTCCCTCCCCACGGCGGTCCAACGGCATAAGCGAATTGCACATCAAAGCCGGCCGGCCCGCATTGCGCGCCATCACGGAGAGGTCTGAACCGTGATATTCGCAAAAGACCAGCATGCCTGAAAACCCCTGCTTGCGCATCGCTGCGCGCGAGCGCTTGAGCGCCGCATGGTTTCGCTCCACGCCGCCCAGATCTTGGATTAACTTCTCGGGGCCATATACATAGAGTACAGGCTTTCCGTCTACTTTCAGATAACTTGGATGGCGAAAGTAATTGTCAATCCAGAAGGGCAACAGGTTATCCAGTAAATCCTGTTCCGACGACACTCCGCCCGCTTGGCGGTTCTCCCACATGATCGCAAATTTGAACTGTTCCACGTACTTTGCCTTGAAAAGCCCTTCGTGGATTGCATCTTGAAGAAACAGGCTGCTTCTGGTGACTGGGCTGCCGACATTCTCTTGCTTTCGGTACCAGCAATAGACGAAGTAAGTGATACCGCTTTCCAACGCCCACTTGATCTCCCAATCTGCTACCGCGGGGTTGGCCCCGTCATAATAACCAAGGATGGGTCTACGATCGGGAAAAGGACGAACCGCGTCCCAAGGCGAACGAGCATCCCTGACTTCCCATCCGCCAAAATACATTGCACCGATAAGATAGTTATTTTTTGCCGGCGAAGGTACAGGAACCGAGTCTGCCGGTGTCATTGAGCCAGTAATCGGTTTGCCGGGCAGGTAAGCCGTTGCAGCAGGAGCCATGCGGGATACGAAGAGATTCTCGGACCAAAACGAATCAAGCGCCAGACCCCCGCCAGTCGCGCGTGCAACCGATTGGATAAAGCCTCGCCGACTCAGCCCGAGACGTTGTGGGGCAGATTCCGGCTTCGAATCAGCCGACTCCCGTTCCTCGCACATACTGAGATGCTCCAAAGGTCAAAGTTTATCTGTGAAATAAATCCAATAGGTATAATTCTCCTTGCCAGATAGTCTTGTCAACTAGAGTCACATGCTTCGTGACACCGCAAACCCAATCCCCCGCGTCAAAACCCTCTCATTGCACCCCGCCCAAAGATCCTCCCAGGTCCCCGCTCTGGTCTTTTGATCACGGCCTCCGCGGCTCTCCTCCATGCGCTCACCACGGGGCCAAACCACTTCCTCAAATGTGCCCGAACTGCTTCGTCCAACCGCATGAGCGCCGCGCCCTGCGCCGGTGCTTCGCCCACCGCGCTGGCCACCACCAAATGCCCACCGGGAGGCGCGTAGGCAGGCGAAACGGCGCTCATCACGGCTACGTTGTTTACCGGACCCGCAGCGGCCCCTTCCCATTCAACAGAATGATGGGCTCGTTCACCGGCGGCTGCTGCACGGCATAATAAAATGCCGTGGTCCGGTTCCATGCACGCACCTCAGGCACACTCCACCCGCCAACTCCCCCTAATAATGGGTTGCCTTCGTTGCCGGCTACCGCCAGCACCACGGCGCGCGCCTCCAAGTTCTCCTGGCCTTCGATAATCCACTTGAAAGGATTCTGCATTACGTGTCACCTTGCTCTACCCGCGCACCGGTCACCAGCGTGCCCGCGCGCAGCTTCGCTGCCAATTGCAACGGTATCTGTTCCATTCCGGCTGCCGGTACGGCCGTATCCCCCGCGGAAAACATGCGGAAAAGAAATTCGAAGAAGCGGCTGGAGGTCACCAGCTCGCGCTCCAGAAAGACCCCGGCAAAAAACGGCTCAAAGAAACGGCTCGATGATCCTGGGGCTGAACGGAACCGCCTGCAGATAGCCGCGCGTGGTCCTCTCCGGCCGGGCAAACATTTCTTCCCATGAGCCGCGCTGCACACGGGCGCGCAGCTTCGCTACGTGGACTTTATCCGCCACCGGGACGATAGGGTCCAGCAGGAACCGGGCCGCACCCGAGGGGTTGCGGAAGGGATCAGCGAAGCGATGGAACTTGCCCTCGTGCCATACCAGCGCGCCAGGCGTCGAATCTCTTCAACTGCAGGCCGTCGTAGTTCAGCATCCGACGCCCTTCCGGATACGCGGTCAGCATCACCTGAAATCCGCGATCGAGTCGAAAGCCCTCCACCACGTCCGTGCTCACTCGCCCACCTGGCCCGTCGCTCGCCTCGAGCAGGGTCACTTGCATGCCCGCACCTTCGAGCGACAAGGCGCAACTGAGCCCGGCCAGACCTGCCCCGATAATGGCAACCTCTGTCATCTCTTCACCGCTCTCTTGAGATGCACTCGCGCGTCCCTGCACGCGGAATGCTCTTGAGGGGACATGTACTTTGCCTTTTACCTGCGGGACTAGGTCGGCGGTGACAAATCCTGCATTGGTGCACGGGCCCTTCGCTAGTAGAGCATCACGGCGACTTTGTAGGTCGTAAATCCCTGGCCCGGGTTTCCGGAATCGCAGGCGCCCACCGCGGCTTTGTGATATTGGCCGGTGGAAATTTTCTGCTCCAGCACCTCCGGCAAACGGCTCAAATCCGTTCCCTCCCAGCGCATGATGAACCGGGGCGTCGAGCCGCCGGCCGAGCCGTGCTCCATTTCGCAGGTCTGGCGGGCATCCTGGGTCAACCCCGCAGGCTGCAGCCCTCGTTGCTGCAGCAATTGCCCGATCTTCTGCTCGATCTGCTCCGGTCCAAGCTCGGCCACGCCGTCAGCAAAATCCTCCACGGCGTAGTAATTCCCTCCCCGCCTCACCAGGCCCACACCAATGGTATTCATGCGCCGGATTCAGGATATTGGCCCGATGAGGAGGCGAGTTCATCCACTCCTGCTCCAGCGCCTGCGGGCTCGGCGCCAAGGCGACGTTCTCCGCAATCGAACGGAAATGCGCTCCCGCCGCGCCACCGCGGGCTGACCAGGTCGGGTTCGCCGGGATATTGGTGGGAGAACGCAGGCTGCTGCGCCATCAGCTGCGCATGCTCGACGGCCGCCTGGGCCAGCGCCGGGTCCCACTTGAGCGGCGCCAGGCCTGCTGCGCCCGGTCCGCGTTGGCCAGGTCCATCACCTGCTGCTCGAGCTGATTGCTGCGCCCACAGCCGGCATCGCCAACATGCGTCGCCGCCGAGCGCCATCGTCCAAAGCCAATTTGTTTGCGCATCGCGTTCTCCCTCATCGTATCAACCCGTCCGCAGCAACAATATGCGATCATGGCCATCGATGGCCTTCGCTCGCACTCTCCGCCACCAGCCGCTCGGAGTCATTGGCATCTTCCTCCTGGTGCTCTTCGTCGCCATCGCTGTGCTCGCGCCTGCGATCACGCCCTATGATCCCGCGGCCATCGACCTTTATCACCGCCTGACCCCGCCCTCGCATGCCCACTGGTTTGGCACCGATGAGCTCGGCCGCGACATCTTCTCCCGCATTCTCTCCGGCGCGCGCCTCTCGCTGATGGTTGCCGTGAGCGTCGTCGGCCTCTCGCTCTCCCTGGGGCTGGTCCTCGGCGGCCTGGCCGGCTTCTACGGCGGCCGGGTCGATACGCTGCTCAATGTCTTCGTGATGAATGCCTTTCTCTCTTTCCCCGGCATTCTGCTGGCTATCGCCTTTGTGGCGTTTCTCGGCCCCGGCCTGCTCAACCTGGTCCTGGCCCTGGCCATTGGCGGATGGGTGGGCTACGCGCGCCTGGTGCGAGCCCAGGTCCTGGCCGTCAAAGAACGGGAATTCGTCGAAGCCGCCCGCGCGCTCGGCGCCTCCGATCTGCGCATCTTTACCCGCCACATCCTGCCCAACATCCTTCAGCCCATCATCGTGCAGGCGGCCATCGGCATGGCAGGAGCCGTTCTGGCCGAGGCCACGCTCAGCTTCCTGGGTCTGGGCCTGCCGCCGCCCGCGGCCAGCTGGGGCGGCATGCTCAACGACGCCCGCTCCCACCTGTTCGACTCGCCCCACATGGTCGTCTTTCCCGCCATCGCCGTCATGCTGTGCGTGCTGTCGTTCAACTTCATCGGCGACGCGCTGCGCGATTACCTCGACCCGCGCACCCGGCTCCTGATCGGCTTATGAGGCCGCACAGTCGGGATCGGCATTATTTCCGATACCCATGGCCTGCTCCGGCCGGAGGCAATCGAAGCCCTGCGCGGCGTCGAGCACATCCTGCATGCCGGCGACGTCGGCGACCCTTCGATCCTGGATGCGCTGCGCAACCTCGCCCCGGTCACAGCCATCAGCGGCAACATCGATGTGGGCGGTCCTTGCTCCCACCTGCCGGCTACGGAAGTGATCACCCTCCACGGCCATACCTTTTATATGCTGCACGACCGGCCAGGCGCTCGATCTCGATCCCGCCGCAGCGGGGTTTTCGGCGGTCATCAGCGGCCACTCCCACCAGCCGCTCATCGAGTGGCGCCACGGCGTTCTCTACATGAACCCGGGCAGCGCGGGACCGCGCCGCTTCTCCCTGCCTGTTTCGCTGGGTCTGGTGACTATTCGGTGCGGATTCGCTGCAGCCGCAACTGGTGACTCTGCCTTGAGGCCTGCTTCCAGCATGGGCAAAATCAGCTCCAGCATCTGGGCCACGATGACCTTCGCCGGCGGACGGTCAGGCATCGAGAACCATTGCTTCACCCCGCCACAGATGGCCGCACTCGCCGCCGCCGCAACCAGCTCCGGCGGCACGCCGAGCGGGTGCTGCGCCCGCTGCATCCCCTCCATCAGCAGGCGCCGGATGGCTCTCACGATGGCGGCATCCATCAGCGGTTCAAACGCCGTCTGGCGGTCACAAGCTCCCCCGGAGTGAGCCCGGGTGAGGAAATCGCAGGTGGCCTGGATAATCGCCCCCAAGGCAGCCGGGACAGCCAGCGTCGTAGCGCAGCTGACGCTCATCCAGGAATTCGTGAAAGCCACCGGCAACCATCGCCTCCAGCAGGGCAAATTTATCCGTGTAGTGGTCGTAGAAGGTCGCCCGGTTCACGGTGGCGGCTTCGGTAATGTCCTGCACCGAGATCTCGTCGAAGCTCTTGGTCTGCATGAGGGTACCCAGGGCCCCCTGGAGGAGCTTTCGGGTGCGGCGGATCCGCGGATCGCGAACTTCACAGTCAGAAATCGGCATGGTCGACTCTATTAGAGCGTATCTGGCACAAAAAGAATCGGCAAAACAACGACTGTCGTCTATACACTTAACAACAGGCGAAGCATAACCAACGCATGTTGTTCATGGAGAGTTCTCTATGGCGACACTGCTACATCTGGATTCAAGCCCGCTTGCAAGCTCCGTCAGCCGCGAATTGACGCGCGAATTCGTCAGCAACTGGAAAATTGCCCATCCATCTGGCCAGGTTATTTATCGCGATCTGGCCGCCAATCCCCCTAAGCCCGTCGATCAGGCCTGGATTTATGCAGCCTATACTCCAGCAGAAGCGCTGCAGCCCGAGCAGAAAGCCCTCTCGCCTACTCAGAGGAGTGCATCGCCGAACTCGAGCAGGCAGACGAGTACGTGTTCGGCGTGGCCATGCACAACTTCAGCATTCCCTCGGTGCTCAAGTTGTGGATCGACCAGGTCGTCCGCGGCGGACGCACCTTTGCCTATGGGCCGAACGGACCTAAGGGCCTGCTCTCGGGCAAAAAAGCCACCATTCTGGTCGCGACCGGCGGAGTCTACGAAGCAGGAACTCCCATGGCCGCGCTCAACTTCATCGATCCTTACCTTCGCACCATCCTCGGATTTATCGGCATTACGGATCGTGACATTTGTGACCGCAGGCGGCACGGCGCAGCTCAGGTCAGGGAAGGTCGATCGCGGCCAATTCCTCCAACCCCATCTGGAGCAGGTCGAAGCATCGCTGTTTAGCTTCGGGCAGCTTCCTGCGGAAAGCCGCACTCGTACCATGTCAATTTCAACTAAGGAGAAAGCCATGAAAATTGCGGTTCTGGTTGCACGCATTCTACTGGGCCTGATGTTTGTGTTCTTCGGACTTAACGGATTTCTCAACTTCCTGCACATGCCGATGCCCCCTGGCCCTGCCGGCCAATACATGGGCGTGCTCTTCGGTGTCGCACTACCTGCACGTCATCTTCCTGGTGCAGCTCGTAGGAGGGGTGCTCCTGCTTTCCGGCCAATTCATCCCGCTGGCGCTGGTTCTGCTCGGCCCGGTGCTCGTTCAACATCCTTCTCTTTCACATTTCTTTCTCCCGCCGGTTTTCCGCCCGGGCTGTTTGCGACAATCCTGTGGTTCATCGTTTTCTATCGGAGTACGCCGGGCGTTCGCCGGCATTTTCGCGCAGAAGGTGTAGCTGGTCTAACTTCGGATTCTGGGATTGGCCACGGTGTACAGCACATCGGTCAGCAGGTTGACCAGCACGTAGGTCAACCCGACGGCCAGGATGCAGCCCTGCACCAAGGCGTAATCGCGATTGGAGATGGCCGAGACGGTGAGCCGGCCAATCCCAGGCCAGGAAAAGATAGTCTCGGTGACGATGGCGCCTGCCAGCAGGGCGCCAAATTGCAGGCCCACCAGGGTCATCACCGGGATGATGGCGTTGCGCAGCGCGTGCCGGTAGACGACCACGTGCTCGGGCAGGCCTTTGGCGCGCGCCGTGCGAATGTAGTCCTGGTTCAGCTCCTCCAGCATCGCGGTCCGCACCATGCGGGTAAGAATGGCGGCCAGGCTGCCGCCCATGGTGATGGCAGGCAGCACCAGGTGGGCCGGCGAACCTGCGCCGGAGACCGGCAGCCATCCCAGCTTGATCGAGAACAGCAGGATCAGGATCGGGCCCAGCGCGAAGCTGGGAAACGAAAGCCCCAGCAGGCTCACCACGCCGACGGCGCTGTCTTGCCAGCGGGCGCGGCGCAGGGCGGCCAGCACTCCCGCCGGAATGGCCAGCAGCCAGAGCCAAAACCAGCGCGGCCACGGTCAGCTCCAGGGTGTAGGGATAGCGGGTCAGCACCAGGTGGGAGACCGAATCGTTCAGGCGCAGCGACCTTCCCAGGTCTCCATGCAGCACGCCGCGCCAGTAGTGCACATATTGCAGACCCAGCGGCGCGTCCAGTCCGTATTGATGACGCAGCGCTGACAGGTCGGAAGCGGTCGCGCCCTCCCCCAGCATCTGCTGCACCGGATCGCCCGGCACCAGGTGGATGAGCAGAAAGACCATCGACACTACCAGCCAGATGACCGGCAGGATATACAGCAATCGCTTGAGCAGCGCTACCAATTCACCCGCCTAACCCTCGCTCTCTGGCCCGCGATGCATGGCCGCGCCGGCCTGCGGCTGCCCTGTGTCCTGCGCCGATCTCCGGTCGTCCGTTGATTCTCCAGCCGCTCGACGCGCACCTGGCTGATGCGATGATCGCTCATTTCCACTACCGTAAACCTTCTTCCTTCAAAGTCCACGGTCTCTTCGCCGGTGGGAATCTTTCCCAGCCGCGTCAGGAGAAACCCGGCCAGCGTTTCCACCCCGCCGCTGCGGGGCAGGTGCCAGTTCATCTGCGTCTCCAGGTCGCGCAGGTTCACGCCGCCATCCAGCACCACGGCGCCGGATGCGGTGTGCACGGCGGCCCTGGGCCCAATGTCAAACTCGTCCTCCACCTCGCCGATGATCTGCTCGATGGCATCTTCTACCGTGACCAGGCCCACGGTCGAACCATACTCGTCGACCACGATGGCGATATGCCGTCTGCGCTGCTGAAATTCGCTCAGCAGGTCCAGCACCGGCTTGGTCTCCGGCACCACCAGCACATCATGCATCACCTGCCCCAGCCGCAATTCGGTAAAGGGCGCGCGGGCAAAGCGGGTTTGCGCCGTCATGCGGAAGTGCATCAGGCGCGAGAGGTCTTTCGAGTAGACCACGCCCACAATATGCTCCGGGCCGTGCGCCGGGTCGTACACCGGCACGCGGGAGTGCTGCTCCTCCACCACGCGTGCGTTCGCGTCCTCAATGAGCATGTCCTGGGGCAGGGAGAAGATGCGCTGCCGCGGGGTCATGATCTCTCGCGTGGGCACGCTGTTCAGTTCCACCGCGCGGTGAATCAGCGACTCCTGAAAGGCGGGAAGCATGCCCATTCTGCGCGAGGCGGTGGCGATCAGCTTCAGCTCTTCGGGCGAATGGACCTCGCCCCCCTGCATCATCTCCATGCCAAAAAGGCGCAGCACCACCCGCGCCGACCACTTCATCAGCCGCACCGCCGGGCGGGTGAGCCGGATAAAGACATCCATCGGCCCGGCCACCGCTACCGCCAGCACCTCTGCCTTGCGCAGCGCCAGGGACTTCGGCACCAGTTCGCCCAGCAGCACGTGCAGGTAGGTAATCAAGGCAAAGGCAATCGGCACGGCCATCAGGTGGGCGTAGACCCTGGCGTGCGGCATTCCGCTGGAACCAGTGCTCGAAGAGGGCGGCCACCGCCGGCTCGCCGATCCAGCCCAGGGCCAGGCTGCACAGGGTCACGCCCAGCTGCACGGCGGGCAGAAAGTCTTCCATGTTTTCCTGCAGCCGGCGTACCGCCCGCGCTCCCGGCCGCCCCAGGGCGATCAAGCGCTCGATGCGCGTCTCGCGCACGCTCACCAGGGCAAACTCCGCCGCCACAAAGAAGCCGTTCGCCAGGATGAGCAAGGCGACGGAAACCATCCGAAAGAGCATCAGTTCAATCATTTCGCGCGGAAACCGGGTATTACGAAATCATGATACAGGACATGATACCGCCTGGAAACGCATGGAACCTTCCCCGGCCTGGCTGCGTATCAAATGAGCATCGGGGGTGTTTGTGGCGGCGCAGCGCAAAAGCAAACGCATCTGGATCTGGGGCAGTCTGCTGGCCGTCGTCGTGGTTGCGGGCCTGGTGATCGTGGGCATGCGCCGGGGCGGGCACCCACTTCGATCCCAGCCGCCTGGACAAAGTCACCCGGGGGGAGATCGATCAGAGCGTGGTCGCCACCGGCAAAGTGCAGCCCATTACCAAGATCGAATTGAAGTCCAAGGCCAGCGGGATCGTGCAAAACCTCTACGTGGATATCAATCAGCACGTGCACAAGGGCCAGCTGCTGGCCCAGCTTGACCGGCAGGAGATCACGGCCGAGGTCGATGCCCAGCGCGCGACCCTGCAGGCCGCGGAGGCCAACGTCAAGAGCGCCGCAGCCAGCATTGAGCACGACAAGGTCGATGCCGCCGCACCCGATCTGCCCATGTACTACGCCACCCTGCAACGCAACCAGGAGATGGATGAAAGAGGGCATCGTCTCCCAGCAAGGCATGGACAATGCCAACCGCGACTATCTCTCCGCGCTCAACAAGAAGAATGTCGCCATCGCGCAGATCGATGTCGACCGGGCCAAGCTGCACCAGGCGGAGGCCCAGGTGGCGCAAAACCAGGCCAGCCTGAAATCGCTCGAAGAGCAGCTCAGCTACACCACGCTCACCTCTCCGATCGATGGCGAGGTGCTCTCCCGCGATGTAGAGGTGGGCGACGCGGTCAGCTCCATCCTGGTCCTCGGTTCCACCGCCACCCTGGTCATGACCATTGGAGACACGCGCCAGGTGTACGTGAACGGCAAGGTCGACGAGGCGGACATCGCCTCGGTCTACCTGGGCCAGCCGGCCCGCATCCGCATCGAGTCGTTCAAGAACAAGATCTTCGCCGGAAAGGTGACGCGCATCGCGCCCCTGGGCGTGGAGAAAGACAACGTCACCACCTTCGAGGTACGGGTCTCGATCGACAACCCGAATCATGAGATCAAAGCCAACATGACGGCGAATGCCGAGATTCTGAACCAGGAACATAAGAATGCGCTGTCTGTCCCGGAGCAGGCCCTGGTCTACGACAGCCAGAAGAATGCCTTCGTCGACGTACCCGACCGCAAAGCCAAGAATGGACTTGCGCAGAGTCGCCGTCAAGGCAGGAATCGCCAACGGCAGCCGCACCGAAATTCTCTCTGGCCTCAGCGAAGGACAGACTGTTTATCTGCAACCCTAAGCAAGGAGGGCGACGATGCAAACCCGATGGAATCTATCCCGCAAAGCGGCAACCGGCATCCTGGTTGCCATGACCATGTGTCTCCCGGCTGCATTTGCCGCGGAGAAGTCCTTCGACCGCACGCTTACGGTGAACGGTCCGGTGACGCTGCACGTCTCCACCGGCTCCGGCTACATCCATGTCTCGCCCGGCTCGGACAACCAGGTCCACATTGTTGGCCACGTCAAGGGCAGCAACAACTGGCTGGGGTGGTGGCTCGTCCGACGAGGCGGTGGCCAGGGTCGCCGACAATCCGCCCATTGATCAGGCGGGCAATATCATTCGCGTGGGCGAGGAGCACGGCAACGATTTTTTCCGCCATGTCTCCATTGACTACGAGATCAAGACCCCAGCCAACACCATGCTTGTGGCCGAGAGTGGATCGGGCGACCTGCAGCTCTCCAATATCAACGGAACGGTCAAGGCGCACACCGGCTCCGGCTCCATCCACGCCGACAAGCTGGGCGCGGGCTCCAGGCTCGAAACCGGTTCGGGAACGCATCGACGCGAGCAACCTGATGGGTTCCACCACGCTGCAGACCGGCTCGGGTGATATTCACGCCCAGCTCTGGATCGGCGGGCGATGTAGTCGCGGGCACCGGCTCCGGCTCTATCAAACTGGCCAATGTACAAGGAGCAGTGAAGGCGGAGACCGGCTCCGGCACGCTTGAGATCAGCGGGCAACCGACTCGCACCATGGAAGCTGGAGACCGGTTCGGGCGACATCTCGCTGCAGCTCGGCAACGCGCATTTCACGCTGGATGCGGAAACCGGCTCGGGCTCGGTCAATTCGGATCCTCCCATCGACATGCACGGCTCCATGGACAAGCACCACGTCAACGGAACCGTCAACGGAGGCGGCCCCACCATCAAGGCGCAAACGGGCTCGGGGGACATCCACATTCAGTAGCGTATTTGTTTTCAGCCGCCCAGGCCGTAGTAGGTGCGCATGCCATGCTCCACGACGCTGTTAGGCAACAGTCTCTTCAGCCACACGGCAGCGCGTTGCGCTCCGGGGCCAATGGTGTAGCGCAGCCGGGGATTGCGCTGGTTCACGATCCGGTAGAGCAGGCGGGCAATCTGCTCCGGTCCGGGACCGCCTTGTTCATCCCGCGCCGTCTTCGCCAGCGCGGCCTGAAAGGACTCTCGATAGGCATCCGTGCCTGACATTTCCGTCAGCTGGCGATTTTGGGTTAAACCCGTTTTGTGGTCGCCAGGCTCGATGATCACCACCCGAATGCCAAATGGCCTTACCTCCAGGCGGAGGGTTTCGCTCAGTCCTTCCAGGGCAAATTTGGAGGCGCTGTACATCGCCTGATATGGAATCGCAATGACCCCGCCGATAGAACCGATGTTGACGATGTAGCCGCTGCCCTGCCTGCGCATGGCCGGCAAGACAGCGCGGCAGACCCGGAAGGCGCCGAAGAAATTAACCTCCAGCTGCCTCTTAGCCTCTTCGGTCGAGGTATTCTCGATCGGTCCCGCAATCGCCATCCCGGCGTTATTCACCACAATATCGAGCCGCCCCTCGCGGCTGAGAACCGACCCGACCACCTGCTCCACGGAATGGTCCTCGGTTACGTCCGCAGTTAACATGGTTACCCTTCCCTGGCCTGTCATCGTTCCTGTCATCGCTCCCGGCTGCGCGCCGCCGGTTCCGCGCCGCGAAGTGCCGTAGACGCGAAAGCCCCGCCCCGCCAGATATGCAGCACAAGCCAGTCCGATGCCGGAAGACGCGCCCGTGACCAGGACAACCCGCTGATTTTCTCTTTCCATATCGCACTCACCGTATCACTAGAGCTACGCTGAGAGCGACGTGTTAGCCTTAACCTTTTCATCGCGAGGCAAGCAAACATGGCCAACCGGGCGCTAGGTCTGGCGATATTCTGGACGCTGTGAGGCAAGACATGGCACATCAAACATGGATTTACCGGACGGGGGCCGCGCTTACGGTGCTGCTCCTGCTGACGGGTTGCGGAGGGTTTAAGAAACCCACCCCGGAGAACTTCACTCGGGCGCTGAATGCATATTACGGTAACCACGACGATTGCCTGTACCCGGGAGGGCTTCATTTTCCCTACGAGGAGAGCACCACCCCCGGTTCCACGGACCATCCCAAGGGTCTCGATGCGCTGGTCAGTGCGGGGTTGCTGGTGAGGCTGGAGGATAAAGGCATCCACGTCATACGCTACTCGCTCACCAACTATGGCAGCCGCGTACCGCCCCGCTTCTGCTACGGGCACCGGGTCGTGACCAGCATCGATGGCTTTACGCCGCCCGCCGTGGTCAACGGGCAGCAGATCTCCCAGGTGGACTACCACTATAAGATGATGGATGTTCCGGGTTGGGCTGATTCCGACTCCATGCGGAAGGCCTTTCCTGCTTTCGCGAAGTCGACCTCCGCAGACGCCCATGACCGTACTACGTTAGTGCTGAGCATGAACGGCTGGTACGTCCCGGAGTAGATCTAGGGATCGGCTAAAGTAAAAAGATGTTCAGGATCTTTCGCCGCATCCCAGCCGGTTCCCTCCGCCTGCTGGTGTTTGACCTCGACGGCACATTGATTGACTCCGGAGCCGACCTCTGTGCCTCCGTCAACGCGATGCTCCGCCATTTCGGCCGGCCGCCGCTGTCTCAGCCTGTGATCTCCAGCTATATCGGCGATGGCGCGACGCAGCTCGTCAGCCGTTCCCTGGGCGAACCCACGGACCTCGCCTTTCTCGATTCCGCCCTCACCTACTTCCTCGATTACTACCGCGAACACAAACTTGACCAGACCTACGTTTACCCGGGCGTCTTTGCGGCGCTCGACAGCCTGCGGCGCGAGCCAGGGGGCACACCGCGGCCCATGGCGGTCCTCACCAATAAGCCCATCGGTCCCTCGCAGGCCATCTGTGACGCTCTCAGGCTCAGCCCTTATCTCTTTCGCATCTACGGCGGCAACAGCTTTGCCACCAAGAAACCCGATCCCGAAGGACTGTTGGCGCTGCTTGAGGAGGCGGGTGTCAGCGCGCAGGAGACGCTTATGATCGGGGATTCCAGCGTGGACATCCTTACCGCCCGGAATGCCGGGGCCTGGAGCATGGGCTGCTCCTATGGCTTCGCCCCGCACACGCTTGTCTCCGTCCCTCCGGATTGCCTCGTGGATTCGCCCGCCGAATGGCCTCTGGCCCTGGCCGGCGAGGGCGAGAAGTTGGTCTGCCAGGACTGAACCGGCGCTACTCCTAAGAGATTAGTTGACAACTTCCGGTTCTTTCCACGTTAACCTACTAAAAGTTTAGTAAGAGAGTACGGGCTTGCCAGCACGCAAGAAAATCAGACGCTTACGCCATTGGAACTGGAGATTATGCAGGTGCTTTGGGAAGCTGGACCATGCACCGTGGCCGAGGTGCAGCCGAAACTAAAGGCGGAGCTGGCCTATACGACTGTGCAAACCATGCTCAACGTGCTTCTGCGCAAGGACAAGGTGAAACGGGTGCAGGAAGGCCGCGCGTATCGCTATCGGCCCGCAGTCAGCCGGGAGCGGGCATCCGGTAGCGCGTTGAGTGACCTTGTGAAGCGTATGTTTGGTGGTTCCAGCGAGGCATTGCTGATGGCGATGGTGGACACACGACAGATCAGTGCGGAAGAACTGGCGCGGGTTGCGGAGAGGTTGGCCGCAGCCGAACGCGGCGCTCTTCAGGAGGAGCAATGATCGAGCAGGCATTGCCTTGCGCGGTTTCCTGCTCCAGTTCCGCCTCCCGGGTACGAGCCTGGAAGACCTAGGACGATCAAAAATCCGCGCCGCTGGACGCGCCCGCCTGGCAGCCCGGCTTCGATGAGACCTCGACGCCTGATCCGGAGTATGGTGACGAAATATGGTAAGCAGAAGAGGTTTTCTCCATTGGATTTCCGCCTTTTCCATTTCTGACCTGGTTCGACCCGGGATCGACGCCGAGGCCATACCCGCGAAGGCGCCCTCCGAACTGGCGCAGGAGCAGCCCAACGGCGCCCCTGCCGGGCGCCCGCAGCTGGAGTGCGGTAATTCACTGGTTCGTGTCCGTATATCCGGATCGAGCTCGGATTTCTGGTCGCTCGAGAACCGTGCAAGCGGCCAAGATCTATCGTTTTGGATGCCCGGTCTTTCCCCTCGGAGGGAAAGCCGTTCCGGCGACCCTGGAGGAATGTGCGAGCCGGCGGTGCGCCTGAGAGGTTGAAGAATGGCGTAACCGAATGTTCCTTCGAAGGACCACTTATGGCAAGACCGTCGTTGTTGCTGCGAATGACGTTTCGCATAGCGCCGGACAACGCCGTAGTCCGATTCCGATATTCGCTCGAGAACCATGGCGCAGAAGCCGTAGCATTCGAGCAAGCAGACGGGCCGCTCACCTATCTCAGTACGTCGCTGGCAAGCATGAGCCGGGTCAAGGAGATTCGGTTATCTGACTTCAATTCGATGCTTCACAGCGATACAGTCAGCGAATTCGACATTCCACAGCGATGGTTCGCGGGCCGGCTTAACGTTGCCGGTCCAATCCTCATCGGCGAGGGAGAAGACAATGAGGCACTTCTGCTTGCCTACGAACATGGATCGCAAATGCCCGACACTTTTTTGCGCTTCGATCTGCAGCCGGATCGCGCGGTGAAGCTGGTCGCCGTTAAAGGCAATTACCTATCAGGCCAGGCTCTCAAGGTCTTCGATACCGTGTGGATGGAAGCTGCCGTTTCGCGTGCCGCGGGCGTTGCCAGTCAATTTCGCGCCTTCGTCCGCAAGTATATGGAGGTCGAAGGAGAGAGCAGACGTCCGTATTTGTTTTACAACACGTGGAACTTTCAAGAGCGCAATAAGTGGTGGAATGGGAAGGGTTACTTTACCTCGTATAACCAGGAAAGAATGCTGCAGGAGATCGATATCGCGCATCGGCTGGGGCTTGAGATCTTCGTCATGGTTACTGGGTGGCATGGAAAGACCGGTGACTGGGAGGTGGATCGCCAGCGTTTTCCGGATGGCCTGAAAACGCTAAAAGCGCGCCTCGATCAGCACGGAATGAAGCTGGGACTCTGGTTCAATCCCACCATGGCGGCAGTCTCCAGCAAGATCCTGGCAGCGCACCGGTCGTGTATTTCCTCCTGGAAAGGCAAGCTCGCTGAGCCGGGAGATGTGTGGGGCAGCGAAGTCAGTTATCCCATGTGCCTGGTCAGCGAATATAGCGATGCCTATGCTGACACGGTGATTCGCGTCGCGCGCGAAACCGGCGCCCGCTACTTCGTCTGGGATGCGGTTGCGCAGTACGGTTGCGATTCCCCGGATCACTGGCATGGAACTTCGGCCAACAGCGAAGAAGACCGCTCGAATTCTTATGCCTTTCAACTTCCGCTGCAGATGGTTCGCATCGTAGAAAAAGTCAAGCGCGCATACCCCGACGTTATCGTCGACTTTGATATCACGGAGACGGGACGCGCTGTGGGCCTGAGCTTCCTCTCTGCGGGCAGATATTTTCTCATCAATAACGGCCCCTACCTGGTGAACTACGATCTGCCACATTTCTCGGAAACCGAGAGCGACAACATCTTCTTCTATCCCGGAACTGCGCGCACGCTGGATCTGCCGCCGGCCGCTCACCTACGATAAATGGATTCCCTCGAACCTTCTGCTTACACACTACTTCCCCGATGATCCCGCTTCGTCGCAGTTGGTCAATATGGCGAGCCTGATTCTGGGCCAAAACGGAATCTGGGGCGACCTTCCCAAGATTTCAGAGGCAGGCGTCCAGTGGATCGGCGAGGTGATGGGACGTTATAAGCAAGTAAGGCAGGACGTAGCGGAAAGCGATCCCATTCGAACCGGCGACGTTGCCGGGGTTTACGAAGTTCACGAGAAGATCTCCAACAGCAGCAATCGAGGGGTGGTCGTTCTTTTTTCTCCCACCAAGGGCAGGATCGTCTACATGACCGAGCACACGCCGAACCAAAGCTTCTGGGCAACGCCTGGGACGAAATCAGCTTCGATAGCGCAAGGGCACGCGGTCCTGGAGAGCGATATGGCGTCTGGAGCGGCAATCGGGTTCTTCGGAGTGGAATAACGCACGGCTTCGCCGGGAGCGGCCACGGCCTGGAGAAGTTCCTTATGGGTTGTAATTCAGGTCGAGCGTGATATGCGGCACGGCTAAACAGGCTGCGGAAAAACTCTGTTTGCTTGTATCAGGGCACGACTTGAGTCGTGCCGTAAATGATTGAGAATACGTCGGGCTTTAGTCCCTGAGGTCACAACTGTCCGGTTCGTTGGCTATTGCGCGCCGATAAGTCCACTATTGACTATGGTTTCTGAGGATTCGGGGGGGTCCACGATTTGAAAAAGGCGATACGGTTTTGCGATGCTTTTGGGGGTTGAACGACCTGGAGGAAAGAGGGAGACTGCAGATCTTTCCACTACGCTACACTCCGGGCCAGCAACCGCTCTCTATGGAAGCCTCGCTCTCCCCTTTGTCATCCCGAGCGGACCCGGATTTCCTACTACACGACACCAGAGATGGCCACGTGTGCGGCTTTCATTGAAGAAAGCCGCATGAAGTTCGCTGACCTCGCCAAGCTTGACAGGAAATCCGGGGCAGCCGAGGGATCTGCAGTTCTGCGGACCTTTCCTGGAAATGTTTTCGACAGCGCTTAAGTTTCAGTAGAGAGATCTGCGTTGACATGAGCGTAGGCTAGACGCTGTTATCTCCTCATCGCCATCATCCGAAGGAACTCCAACTCGACGCCTCGCTCTACACTTCTCTCACAGATTCCGTCTGTCTCCGTCTTCGAGAAAACCCAGATTTCATGCGCCTTGCAGCGACCTATTTTCAGTCCGATCTTACCTGCCATTCTAAGCAGCTGATTCTCTTCGACATCTAACCGGACACTAGTGCCCTGAGGTACGTTTTTCCTGCCCGTCCCGGCTTTTTCCGCAGCCTGTTTACCAACTCCAATTTCGACCGGACTTTGCCCCCCAAGCGCACAAGCTCTTGACGATAACAAACAACTGTAGTAGAAAATAAAACACATGTAGGAGGAAAGAAGTGGCTGAGCCCAAACTGTCGAAGCTCGAATTTCAGATCATGGAGGCGCTGTGGACGCAAGGCGAACTCTCCATCCGGGAGATTCAGGAGGCCTTTCCGGCGAAGCGCAGGCCGGCGTACACGACCATCCAGACCACCGTTTACCGGCTCGAAGGAAAAGGCGTCGTTCGCCGGGTAAGGAAGGTCGGGAACTTCCACATTTTCGCGGCCGCAGTCTCGCGCAATGCTGCTCAGCGAAGACTTATCGACGATCTGCTGGCTCTTTTCGGAGGACGCTCGCAGCCTGTGATGGCGCACCTGATCGAGTCCGGCAAGCTCACCATGGAAGACGTAAAGGAAGCAGAGAAAGCTCTCCGCAAGCTGGAAAGAAAGGACAAGTCATGATCCCGAAATATTTGTCCGCAATCGCGCCGGCAATGGCCAACCATCTCTGGCAGTCGACACTTTTCGCGTTGCTGGCAGCCGTTCTGGCGCTGGCATTGCGAAAAAATCAGGCCCGGGTTCGCCATCACCTCTGGCTGGCAGCGTCGCTCAAGTTTCTTGATTCCCGTTTTCGCTGCTGACTAGCCTCGGCGGCCATCTGGCAACGCTCAACCGTTCAGCGGAAACGCAACCCGGCTTTTACTTTGTGATCCAAAAGGTCAGCCAGCCCTTCGCCCAGACCGCGACTGCTCAGATCGTGGCTTGCTGCTTCTCTGCTCCCATTGCTTCCGGGGATATCGCGTACTGTGGCTTTGCGGTTTTGCCACCGTGATCGCGACTATGGTGGTTGCGCTGGCGGCGCGTCGCTGCGGCGATGCGCGGCGCCGCGCCCATATCTCACGGGCGTGAAGTGGATGCGCTTCGCCGACCTGGAGCGGCTTGCAGGAATACGGAAGCCGATCGCGTTCTGGATTGTCACGGAGCTCTCTGGAGCCGGGTATTTTCGGCATCATCCGGCCCGTTTTGCTTTGGCCGGCGGCGATCTCCGAACACCTTCAGGATGCGCACCTGGAGGCCATTCTCGCCCATGAAGTGCGCCATGTGCGGCGGCGCGACAATCTGGCCGCCGCGATGCACATGGTGGTTGAAGCCATCTTCTGGTTTCACCCCTTGGTTTGGTGGTTGGGAGCGCGGCTGGTTGAGGAACGTGAACGGGCCTGCGATGAAGAAGTATTGCGGCTCGGCAATCCAGCCGCAGATCTACGCGGAAAGCATTCTGAAGACCTGCGAATTCTGCGTAGGATCGCCGCTGGCTTGTGTCTCCGGAGTTACGGGTGCTGATCTTAAGCAGCGGATTGTTCGTATCATGACGCAGCACTCTGCAAGAAAGCTCAGTCTCGCCAGAAAGCTCCTCCTGGCAGCGATCGGGTAGGAGCAGTTGCCGGCCCGATCCTCGCCGGTCTGGTCAAGGCCCCGCTGGTCAGTGCGCAATCGCCGCAGGCAAACTCGCTCGCAACCGGCAACGGCCGTGTACCCAGCAACCCATGGGCAGCACATGCCAAGAGCTCTCTCATTGGCTGGCAGCCCAGACAGATCTACCATGTGGGCGGGGATGTTTCTGCACCTGAGTTAATCTTCGCACCTGACCCCGAATTCACTGAGAAGGCCCGGCAGGCAAAATATCAAGGTGTCTGCGTTGTCACCTTGATCGTGGACGCGCAGGGCAATCCCCAGCAGATTCAAGTGGTGCGTCACCTGGGAATGGGGTTGGATAAGAAGGCCGTCGAGGCAGTGAAGCAGTACAGGTTCAAGCCCGCGATGTTGCACGGCAAGCCTGTCGCAGTAGAAGTGCATATCGAGATTAACTTCAGAATCTATTGAGCCGGAGATCAGCTTACCGGGCTTAGTCCGTCAATCGACAGCCTGCTGGCTTACTGGTAGAAGAAGCAGATACCTCGGATCGACGCCGAATCGCGAAAGGATAAGCGAGTTTGCAGAATCGACGGTGTTCACGTTTCGCTAAATACGTCACCCGATTGCTGCCGAAACAGCCACCGCGGCATTGTCCATCCTATTCGGTCTGCTCACCGCGATGCCAGGCGCCGCCGCAGCCCAAACCACAAATCCCTCAACACATCCGCCGGCGTACGATGTCGCTTCGATCAAACCAGCCAAACCTGGCGATGGGTCCACGTTATTGTTTAGGCTTGACGGGTTTACCGTAAAAGGGATGCCCGCTGAAGTCTCTTATAAAACAAGCATACGGAATCGAAGACGATCAGATCGCAGGAGCACCGAACTGGGTCAATTCTGAAACCTACGACATTGAGGCGAAGGTGGATGGTGCGGATGCAGCCGAGCTGGAGAAGCTGAGTGAAGACCAACTTAAGCTCATGTTTCAGTCGTTCTTGATTGATCGTTTCAAACTGAAGGTTCATTGGGAAACAAAGGAGCTTCCCGTCTTAGCGCTGGTGGTCGCCAAGGGCGGCCCCAAACTTCAGCAGGCGAAACCCGGCGACACCTACGCTAACGGAATCAAGGGACCTGACGGTAAGCCAGGTGGACATGCGGGCATGATGATGTGGGGCAGAGGCCGTCTCACCGGTCAAGGCATTCCGATCGCGTCCATGCTGCCGCCGTTGACACAGGAACTGGGGCGCATCGTCCAGGACAAGACAGGACTCACCGGCAAGTACGACGTCGAGCTACGGTGGACGACGGATGACGCAGCGCCTGACGGCAGATCTGCGTCCGATCCTTCCGCGCCTTCAATCTTCACCGCGCTTCAGGAACAGCTTGGATTAAAACTCGAATCACGAAAGGCGCCGGTCGAGGTTTTGATGATCGATCACGTCGGCCAGCCTTCCCCAAACTAGCAGCCTCTTCACCGGAACGTGAACGACAGATCGGCTTATAATTCGTGCCGGTCAGCAAGACAGCTAAGTTCGTACGTCTTATGCACAACATTCCACTTCATTCGCGCTGTCTTGTGTCTGGATTTACAGGGCCCAATCTCAACTGAGGATTCCCGAGTCATGACTGCCCGCGTTGTGCGCAAACTGGATTTAGCCAGAAAGCTCCTGAGTGTCGCCGGATGGTTAGCCCTGGCCATTGCGCTCGTTTTCGGCCCGGCACACACCACTCGGATCCAGGCTCAAACGCCAGCTCAGGCCCCAGCCGCCAATCCGGCGCAGAGCCTTGCCGACACCTGGCAGGGCACGCTGCACGCCGGCAGAGACCTGCGCACCGTAGTCAAGATCTCAAAGGCGGACGGTGGCGGATACAAGGCGGTTTTCTACAGCATCGATCAAGGTGGCGACGGCCTTCCCGTGGACAATGTCACACGGGATGGCGCCACGGTGAAAATGACACTCAAGATGATCGGTGGCACCTATGAGGGCAAGCTAAGTTCGGATGGCAAGACGATCACCGGCACCTGGAGTCAAGGGCCCACCCCGCTCCCTCTCAACCTCACGCGCGCCACGCCCGAGACGGAATGGACCATTCCCCCGCCGACACCCAAGCTGCCGCCGATGGACGCCAATGCCAACCCCAGCTTCGAAGTGGCCACTATCAAGCCGAGTGCTCCCAACACACCCGGCAAGGGATTTGGCTTCAGAGGGGATCGTTTTAGAACCCGCAATACCAATCTGAACGATCTCATCGCCTTTGCGTATGGTCTTCACGCTAAGCAGATCGTCGATGCGCCAGCCTGGTTCGGCACCGATCTTTATGACATCGAGGCCAAGCCCGATGCAGTAGGCCAGCCAAGCCATAAGCAGATGCAGATGATGGTGCAAAAGCTGCTGGCGGATCGCTGCAAACTAACCTTTCACCATGATAAGAGGGAGCTTTCCGTCTACGTAATCAGCCTTGCAAGCGGCGGACCGAAGATGACGAAGAGCACGGGCGATCCGCATGACCCAGGTGCCTTTCTTTTCAGGAACCTTGGGGATCTGATCGTGAGGAACCAGACCATGACGGATTTTGCCACCTGGATGCAGGCCGGTGTGATGGACAAGCCAGTGGTGGATCAAACCGGGCTCACGGACAAATACGATTTTCAGCTGAAATGGACTCCGGATGAATCGCAATTCGGGCAATTCAGGGGAACCGGGGCGATCGTGCCGCCGCCGACCGATGACCCCAAGGCCCCACCGAGCCTTTACACCGCAATTCAAGAGCAACTTGGCTTGAAGATGGGACCCGCAAAGTTCCCCGATGACGTGATCGTCATCGACCACGTCGAGAAGCCCTCCGAGAACTGACGCCGCATAAACGCCGGAGAACAGCGAATGGGATGGGGACGGCGAGCGGAGCGGATTCCATCGAGGCAGCATGGCCAGTATGAAAACGGGTATCGGCCTGAATGTCTGCCGTAAGACGAGTAAAGCAAACGTCCGCCCATAGGTGCGGGGTTTGGTAACCGAATCAGAGCTTAATTTTCCTGAACGAAACCATCCTGAATCTCATCAATACAGGCAGAAGCTCTTGTAAACGCGGAGTGCCTTGGTGACGCTCAATAGACCACACTCTGGAATTCAATCTGCAGCGCTCGACCCGTCAGGCCACAGCCATGGGCTGTCCCCTGGACATACACTCGCCAACGCGGAACCCCTCCAGTCGTCGGAGAAGGACATCCTCTCCCTCTACGATGTGTCTCCATCATCACTCTGCGGCGCCGCAATTCGCTCTCGTTATCCTTAGCGCCCAACCAGACGGCAACATGATCATCTTGTGCGAGGGGTGTGTGTTTCGCAAATTTTGAGCACCTTCGTGAAACAAAGGACTTAGCCGCCACAAGCACTGCCGCAGACAAAGAATTCCGGCGCCATGCGCAATTGCCGGAACTCTCAGCTCCCCTCTGTGCCCAATTTGCACTCCTGCTGTTCGTTGTTGCTTATGGCCAATTCGCACGAAAGGTGAATGCTTAAAGTCAGTCATGTGTTCGTAATCGGACACATGGAGAGGCCTTACTGAACGAGCAGCGTAACCAGCGACAAACCAATAAAGCAGCAAATATAATTCGTTCCGGTGAGCAAAACGGCCGGGTTGGTACGTCTTATTTTCATCATTTCAATGCATACACGTTGTCTTGCATCTGGATTTAAAGGGCCCAATCTCGAGTGAGGATCCCGAATCATGACTGACCGCGTTGTACGCAAACAGAACTTCACCAGAACCCTCCTGAGTGTGGCCGGATGGTTGACCCTGGCCATCGTGCTCGTTTTCGGCCCGGTACACATAACCGGGATCCAGGCTCAAGCGCCGGCTCAGGCCCCAACCGCAAATCCAGCGCAGAGCCTTGCCGACACCTGGCAGGGCACGCTGCACGCCGGCAGAGACCTGCGCATCGTGGTCAAGATCTCAAAGGCGGACGGCGGCGGCTACAAAGCGGTCTTCTACAGCATCGATCAGGGCGGTGACGGGCTTCCCGTGAGCAAAATGACGGTGGATGGCACCGCGGTGAAGATGACGCTCACCATGATCGGTGGCACGTATGAGGGCAAGCTGAGCGGAGATAGCAAGACGATCACAGGCACCTGGACTCAGGGACCGCCCCTCCCTCTCAACCTGGCGCGGGCCACTCCCGAGACGGAATGGACCATCCCGCCGCCTAGGCCCAAGATTCCGCCGATGGACGCAAACGCCAATCCCAGCTTCGAAGTCGCCACCATCAAGCCGAGCAAACCGGATGATCAACGCAAAGCGTTCATCGTGGACGGGGACCGCTTCAAGATCATCAACCAGCCACTGGTTCAGATCCTCTGCTTTGCCTACGACGTCCAGGCCAAACAGCTCATAGGTCTGCCGCCCTGGGCTGAGACAGACAAATACGATATAGACGCCAAGCCCGACGGCGAAGGCGCCCCCAGCGGCAAGCAATGGAAGGTCATGATCCAGAAGATGGTCGCGGAGCGCTACAAGCTCACCTTCCATCCCGACAAGAAAGAGCTTTCTGTCTATGTGCTGAGCGTCGCCAAGGGTGGACCCAAGCTTACCAAGAGTGAGGGCGATCCGAACGGGCTCCCTGGGCTCTTCTTCCGCGGGCGGCTTGGCGATTTGGGCGTCCGCAACGCAACCATGGCCGACTTTACCGGCCTGATGCAGAGCGCCGTGCTCGACAAGCCGGTCGTCAATCAGACCGGGCTCACCGGAAAGTACGACTTCACCCTAAGCTGGACACCCGACGACTCGCAGTTCTCCGGAATGGGCGCCAAGATTCCGCCCCCAACCGACAACGCCAACGCGCCACCGAACCTATACACCGCTATGCAGGAGCAGATCGGACTTAAGCTCGAAGCCACCAAGGCGCCGGCGGATGTCATGGTCATCGACCATGTGGAGAAGCCTTCCGACAATTAAGTGCGAGCGATCAGCCTTTGGCTTGCGTCTCTGGCGTGAGCCGATCCGGCGCGAGAAGGAGCTTTGTTCGTGTCACGCCCGAGCGGCTTAAGCGAAAACTGGGTTTCGCCTTCGGATAACTGAACACCGCACAAGCATCGAGGAACAGCGAATGGGATGGCGGCGGCGAGCGGGGCGAATCCTGTATCTGGTATGCGCCCTCGCGACGCTGGCCCTCCCCAGCGTGGCCATGGCCTCCGAGTATCACGGTCAAGTCACCTTTGGTGGCTTGCCTGTTCCCGGCGCAACAGTCACGGTGACACAAGGGACAAAGAAGCTCACCACGGTCTCTGAGCAGGGAGGCATTTACAGCTTCCCGGATCTGGCCGACGGACCATGGAAGATAGAGATCGAGATGCAGTGTTTCTCGACCATCCACGCCGAAATTACAATCTCACCGAAAACACCAGCGGCAAAGTGGGAGCTCACCCTGCTGCCCCTCGACCAGATCGCCAAATTAACCACCCTTCCGCCCGCCCCGCCTGCCGCTGCCAAAAAGGCAGCAGCGCCTGGCGCATCTGACGACCAGCCCGTCGAAATACCGAAGCCGCCGGAAGACGCAAACCAGCAATCGTCCGACGGCTTCCTGGTCAACGGCAGCGTCAACAACGCTGCGACCTCACGCTTCTCCCTCGACCAGGCCTTCGGCAATCGCAGGTCCAACAGCAAGAGCCTCTACAACGGCGGGCTTGCCGCCATCCTCGATAACTCCGCTCTCGATGCCCGCTCCTATTCGCTCAGCGGACTCGAATCGCCCAAGCCGTCCTACAATACCATCACCGGCATCTTTACCTTTGGCGGTCCCATGAAGATCCCCCGCCTGCTGCCGCGTGGGCCGGACTTCTTCGTCGTCTACCAGTGGATGCGCAACCATGTCGCGGAAACTGATTCCGGGCTGGTGCCGACCGAGGCGGAGCGGACGGGTGATCTCTCCGGCATACTCAACCCACTCGGCCAGCCCATCACCATTTACAATCCCGCCACCGGGATGCCGTATCCGGGTAATGTGGTCCCCGTCAGCCCCCAGGCTCAGGCGTTGTTGCAGCTCTATCCCCTGCCCAACCTCGCCGGCACCCCGCTCTACAACTACCAGGTGCCCGTGCTCAACAGCACCCATCAGGACGCCCTGCAGTCGCGCCTGCAAAAGACATTGGGCCGCAGAGACCAGCTCTATGGAGGCTTCAACTTTCAGAGCACAAGGGCCAGCGCCGAAAACCTCTTCGGCTTTGTCGATACCACCGATACCCTGGGCATCAACACCAACATCAACTGGTCGCACCGTTTCAGCCAGCACCTTTTCTTCTATGGCGGCTATCGCTTCAGCCGCTTACGAACGCACATCGTGCCCTATTTTGAAAACCGGCAAAACATCTCCGGCGAAGCCGGCATCACCGGCAACGATCAGGACCCAACCAACTGGGGCCCGCCGGCGCTCACTTTCTCCAGCGGCATCTACCCCCTCATGGACCAGCAGAGCTCGTTCAATCGTAACCGTACTGATGGCTTTTCCGGATCGATCGCGGTCTATCGCGGCCGCCACAACATCACCATCGGCGGCGATCTGCGCAAGCAGCAATACAACGATTTCTTCCAGCAGGACCCGCGCGGCACCTTCACTTTTACCGGCGCCGCTACCCAGGGCACATCCAACGGCTCCACGGCCAGCGGCTCTGACCTGGCCGACTTCCTTATCGGCGTGCCTGATACCAGCTCCATCGCCTTCGGCAACGCGGACAAATATCTTCGCCAAACCGTCTACGACGCCTACGCCACCGACGACTGGCGCATCCTCACCAACCTCACCATCAACGCCGGCCTGCGCTGGGACTACGGCGCGCCGATGACCGAGATTCATGGGCGCCTGGTCAATCTTGATGTCGCTCCCGGCTTTACCGCCGTCGCTCCCGTCCTGGGCAGCGATCCGGTCGGCCCAATCACCCGCGATCACTATCCCAGCTCGCTCATCCGCCCGGACAAACGCGGTTTCGAGCCCCGTGTCGGCATCTCCTGGCGGCCCATCCCTGCTTCGACCATCGTGGTGCGCGCGGGCTATGGCATCTATGACGACACCTCCGTCTACCAGACGCCGGTGCTGCTGCTCGCTCAGCAGGCACCGCTCTCCAAAAGCCTGAGCGTGCAGAACAGCGCCGCCTGCCCGCTGACGCTGGCAAATGGCTTTCAGCCCTGCTCCTCGATTACGGAAAATACCTTCGCCGTCGACCCCAACTTCCGAGTAGGCTATGCGCAAACCTGGCAGCTGGCCATCCAACGCGACCTGCCAGGGGCGCTCCAGCTCACCGCAACTTATCTGGGCGTCAAAGGCACACGAGGTGTCCAGCAGTACCTGCCGAACACCTACCCCATCGGAGCAGTCAGCCCCTGCCCAGACTGCCCGTTGGGCTTTGTCTACCAGGCTTCCGGCGGTGACTCCGCACGCCAATCGGGCCAACTGCAACTGCGGCGCAGGCTGCGCAGCGGCTTTACCGCGTCGCTGCTCTACACTTATTCCAAGTCGATTGACGATGACGCCGCCCTTGGCGGCCAGGGTCACGTCCTCGCCAGCAACCAGACCGCGGCGCCCTCCGGAGGGCAAGGCCAGGGTGGAGGTCAAGGCTCATCGGGAACAACGGCCACCACTACGCAAAGCGCATCGGCCAACCCGGCGATCGCGCAGAACTGGCTCAACCTGCATGCCGAGCGTTCCCTTTCCTCGTTCGATCAGCGTCACCTGCTGAACCTGCAGGCCCAATACACAACTGGCGAAGGCCTGGGCGGCGGAACCCTCATGACCGGTTGGCCCGGCAGACTGCTCAAGGAGTGGACTGCAGTGACCACGGCCGTCGTCGGCACCGGCCTGCCGGAGACGCCGGTCTACTTGGCAGCCGTCCCCGGAACCGGCTACACCGGCCCCATTCGCCCCGACCCTACCGGCGCTCCCATTACCATGTCTCGCGCAGGTCAGCACCTCAACCCCGCTGCTTACACCGCGCCTCTGCCCGGCGAATGGGGAACCGCGGGCAGGAACTCGATTACCGGTCCCGGCCAGTTCAGCCTCGACACCTCGCTCGCGCGGACCTTCCGGCCCAGCGGACGCTTTTACCTCGACTTGAAGGTGGCGGCAACCAATATGCTCAATCACCCGGTGTTTACCGGCTGGAACACCACCGTGAACAGCACGCAATTCGGTCTTCCGCTCAACACTAACGCAATGCGCAGCCTGCAAACGTCGCTGCGCCTGAGATTCTAAGATGAGAGCCTTAGAGCAGTTTCGCAATTACTGTGGCCTTATAAAGGTCGCGAGGTGTGGTTTTCCTTGGGAGAAAACCACCAAAAGGGCTGTTGCTTCGGCCTACACCAATTGCGAAACTGCTTTAGCCGCCCTGCTGCTATTTGTCACCGCCGCTGTTCTTCCGGCAGCTGAGCAGCAGATCGGCCAGAATACCTCCTCCACCACCTCGGCGCCCTATACTCTCTCCGTCAAATCACAGTTGGTGGTGGAAACCGTAGTCGCCAAAGACAAGCAGGGGAACTTCATCCCCGGGCTCACCGCCAAAGACTTCACCATCACCGAAGATGGCGCCCCCCAGACCATCCGCTTCTGCGAGCACCAGGATCTGCCGGCGAACGCGGAGCCCATGCCCGTGGCAGCGCCGGGCACGGAAGAGATAAAGCTCTACAAGCGCCTTACCCGCACCCAGGTCGCACCGGAAACGATTGAGAACGATCGCTATAAGAATCGCCGCCTGCTCGCGCTCTACTTCGACATGTCTGCCATGCGCCCGGCAGACCAGCTCCGCGCCCTCTCTGCCGCGGAGAAGTTCCTGCGCACGCAGATGACGACCGTCGATCTCGTCTCCATCCTCCGCTACCAGGGTGGTTCCGTCGACGTGCTGCAGGACTTTACCGCCGATCGCAACAAGCTGCTCAGCATCCTTGAGACCCTCATCGTGGGCGAAGGCCAGGGCACCGCCGAAAGCATCGACGACGCCAGCAGCGCCGACACCGGCGCCGCATTCGGCCAGGACGATACCGAGTTCAACGTCTTCAACACCGATCGCCAGCTCTCCGCCCTGCAGACCGCGGCCAAAATGCTCAGCCAGTTGAACGAGAAGAAATCTCTCATCTACTTCGCCAGCGGCCTCCACCTCAACGGCATCGACAACCAGGCTCAACTTCATGCCACCGTCGACGCGGCCATCCGAGCCGGCGTCTCTTTCTGGCCCATCGATGCGCGCGGCCTGGTTGCCGAGGCTCCGCTCGGCGACGCTACCCAGGGCTCGCCCGGCAACTCCGGCATGTACTCCGGCACCGCCGCCCAGGCCAACACCAGCAATTTCCAACAATCGCAGGACACTCTCTTCGCCCTCGCCGGCGACACCGGAGGCAAGGCTCTCTTCGATTCCAACGACCTGACGCGCGGGATTGTTCAGGCCCAGCAAGCCATCTCGGAGTACTACGTCATTGGCTACTACACCACCAATACGGCCAGAAACGGCCACTTCCGCCGGGTCAAGATCTCGCTCACGCAAGACGCCACCGCAAAGCTCGATTATCGCCAGGGCTACTACGCTGAAAAGGAATTCAGCCACTTCACCGCGGTCGACAAGGAGCGTCAGCTCGAAGACGCTCTGATGCTTGAAGACCCGATCACCGATCTTTCCATCGCCATGGAGATCGATCACTTCCAGCTCAACCGCGCCGAGTACTTCGTCCCCATCATCGTTAAGATCCCCGGCCGCGAGCTTGCTCTCGCCAAGCGCGGCGGCGCCGAGCACACGCTTATTGACTTTGTCGGCGAAATCAAAGACCTGGTCGGCGGTACTACCGTCAGCAATGTCCGCGACAACGTCAACATCAAACTCTCCGACGCCACCGCCGCCGAGCTCGCCCGGCGGCCCATCGAGTACGACACCGGCTTTACTCTGTTGCCAGGTAAGTACCAGATCAAATTCCTTGCGCGCGACGATGAGACGGGCCGGATCGGCACCTATCAAACCGTCTTCGTCATTCCCAACCTGAACAAGGAGCTCGCGCAAGTCCCCATCAGCTCTGTCGTGCTCAGCAGCCAGCGGGTAGAGCTTAAAGATGCTCTCTTTAACGCGCAAAAAACCAAGGACCGGGAGAAAGAGGACGACGTAAACCCGCTGGTTCAGAACGGACAGAAGCTGATACCCAGTGTGACTCGCGTCTTTCGCCAGAACCAGAACATGTATGTCTATCTGCAGGCGTACGAGCAGGGTGCATCCGGCAAGCAGCCCTTAGTCGCCTTTGTAAGTCTCTATAACGCGCAAACAAAAGCATTTGAGACGCAGCCAATGGAGATAACGCGGGAGTTGAACAGCCATTTGCAAACCATGCCCTTCAGCTTCAGCATTCCTCTCAGCCAGCTTCCCCCGGGGGAGTATGCCTGCCAGGTCTCCGTGCTGGACCCGGCTGGACAGAAGGCCGCTTTCTGGCAGGCCGAGGTCAAGGTAGTTCCATAACCGTCGCATTCGCTCATCCATAGCGTGGCAAGCCGGCTTTTCTCGGTGCGGCAGGCACTCGTTGATTGACCTTGATGCATGTAGACAATCTACTGCTAATGATGTAGAGTGCCTACATTATGACGCGAGAACGCGAGCCGTATCTCAATCGAGTTGAGCTTCTTCAAGGAACGCTCGACATGCTCATTCTTCAGACGCTGCAATGGGGCGCCCAGCACGGCTACGGTATCAGCCAGGCTCTGCGCGCTCAGTCCGGGGAAGTTCTCCAGGTAGAGACCGGCTCGCTGTATCCTGCGCTGCATCGCATGGAGCGTCAAGGCTGGATCGTTTCGAAGTGGGGCCAGACCGAGCAGAAGCAACGCGCCAAGTATTACCGCATCACTGCGGAGGGCAAGAAGCAACTTGCTCGTGATCGTTCCAAGTGGGAGACGATGGTGGCCGCAATCGGCAACATCCTTACCCCAACACCAGAAGGCTGAGGACCTCCATGCGCTTATGGAGTCGCATCTTCCGACCGGAACGCGCTAAATCGGACCTCGATGCCGAGATTGAATCGCATCTCGCCTTGGCCGCCGCCGACAAGCGCGACCGCGGTGCTACTCCAGAGGCAGCGCGACGGGCAGCCGAACGGGAATTCGGCAACGCAGCGCTGGTGAAAGACGTAGTGCGGCGTATGTGGGGATGGGTCTGGCTGGAATCGCTCCAGCAAGACATAAAGTGTGCTCTGCGCCAGTTGCGGAGATCTCCGGGATTCTCCGCCACGGTGATCGCAACGCTCGCGTTCGGTATCGCAGCGGCAACCGCCATGTTCACGGTGGTCGATCAGGTTCTACTCAGGCCGCTGCCCTATGCGCACCCGGAACGGCTCGTGACCATTGACGAAGCGAGCATCCACGGCAAGCCGGATTTTGATCGCGGCGCAGCATACCTTGATCTGAGAGCGTGGCAACAGCAGAACAAAACATTCGAGCAAATTGCCTACTACATAGGCGGCGTCCCGGGGTAACTTTCTCGAAGGCAGTGGGGGATCCGTAGAAGTCCATCTCAGCAACGTCAGCCCCAATTTCTTTCGCACCCTGGGCGTTCGTCCACGATTGGGCCACGGCTTCGACGAGGACGTAGAGCCGTTCACCGACGGGAAGAATGCCAACACGATCGTATTGAGCGATGCCGCATGGCAACAGATGTATGGCGGCGATCCGACCATCCTGGGCAAGGAGCGTCCTGCTCAACGGTCAAGGCGTATGCAGTGGTTGGCGTGATGCCGAGGGGGTTTGCTTTCGGAGGCGAACCGGATTGGCCGCAGGTTTGGACAACAGTTCACCTCGACGAAGCAGATAAGGGAAGAAAGGACAGGCCGCGAGATTACAGTGCAATCGGCCGTCTGAAGGATGGCGTCGCGCTCGGCCGCAGCGGAAGCCGATTTGAAAACGCTGCAAGCACAGATTGCGAAAAGCTACGAGGATCCCGATGTTCGCGAAGACAGAGCGAGTGTCATTGTTCGCAGATATGCCGATTCGATCGTAGAGGCAGACCTCAAGAAGGCGCTCATCGCGCTGTTGGCGGCGGCCGGGGTCCTCTGGCTCATTGCCTGCGTCAATGTAACCAACCTTTTCCTGGTTCGTGCCACTGCACGACAGCGCGAAATTGCAGTGCGCGGCGCGCTCGGCGCCAGTCGTGGAAGGATCATGCAGCAACTCGTCGCGGAGGGCCTGGTCCTCAGCGGCGCAGCTTCGCTGCTGGGAAGTCTTCTCGCGCTGGGAGCAATCAGGCTCTTTGAGAAACAGATCCCTTCCCACCTCCGACTCGAAGTATCAGCGAGCGCCAACGGTACGATCCTGCTGGCCCTGGTGGGGCTCACGCTGCTTTCCACGGTGTTCTCTTCGGTGTGGCCCTCATTTCTCGCCGCGCACATGCCTATCGAACCCGCGCTCAGACAAGGTGGACAGCAGAGTGGAACGAACCGCCGCCAGCATCGCATTCGCAGTTCGCTGGTCATTGCGGAAATTGCCATGTCGCTCACTTTACTTGCTGCCTGCGGACTTCTTCTGCGCACCATCTATGCGTTGCGCCATGTGCCTCTGGGCTTTCGTACAGATCACATCATCGTCGCGAACCTCACCATCCCTGCTTATCGCTTTGCCAATCGCAACATGACAACGGAGCTTTACCAGCCGCTGCTTGAGCGGGTCCAGCATCTGCCCGGGGTGCAGGCTGCGACGCTCATGACCGAGGTACCGCTGGGCCAAACCTTCCACATGCAGCTGACTTTGGTTGGTAAGGGCTTTGGAGCCACCGCAGCGAGGATGACCCCATCACGTCCAATTTTAGAGCAGTGAGTCCTGAAGCTCAGCAGGTCTTCGGGTTCAGCATGCTCAGCGGCCGATATTTCAACCAACAGGATACGGCTGGATCGCAGCCAGTCGCCGTGGTCAATCGCGCGTTTGCCCGGCTCTACGCTCCAGATCAACAGAATCCGGCTTCGGTTCTCGGCATGCACCTCTTGAATATGCGGAAGAACCAGCCGGTAGAAGTCGTGGGTGTGCTGGACGATGCGCGGCAAAGCTCGATCACGCAGCCGCAGCCCGAGGTCGAGATCTGCATTCCCCAGATGACGCCTGACAGCAACTCCTACCTCGCTGTCGAAGGCAGGGCGATGGATCTCGCCCTGCGCACCGAAAGGCCTTTTGCCTCCATCACTCCGGAGCTGCGCTCTCTCCTTCGCCAAGCCAGCCCTGAGTTTGCCAATGCGACTTTCACCAACATGGATCAGGTCGTCGCGGATTCTTACGGAAGTCAAACGCTGGCGGCCCATCTGCTCGAAGTCTTCGGCGGAACGGCACTCCTTCTCTGCGTTAGCGGGCTGTACGGGTTGCTTGCTTATGTCGTTGCCCAGCGTACGCGCGAGATCGGCCTTCGCATCGCACTGGGTGCGCAACGGTGGCAGGCGTTATGGCTCGTTTTGCGCCAGGCAGGTGCCCTGGTCATCGCCGGCGTCGTCATCGGCATCGTGCTGGCGGTCGCATCGGGCAGGTTTGTCCGCGGCTTTCTCTATGGAGTCGCGGAACACGACGTCTGGACCCTGATGATCGTCGCTCTGGTACTGCTGGTCAGTGGCGGCCTGGCCGCCTACTTCCCTGCCCGAAAGGCCGCGAAGGTGAATCCCATAGAAGCTCTTCGCGCGGAGTGAGCGTGCCCGACTGAGGCGATTACTGGTAGCGGTCACGGCCCTGCTCGCAGGATGCACAGGCTGCGCTCTACGGCAATCGAGAGGCATCTACCGGCTAAGCGAAATCAATTCCCAGTATTTTCTGCTTTCGCCAGATGCTGCCACTTCGCAAGGAGATCACCAGAGGCTTCGTATCCCTCGTTCTCGCGAGAGTTCGAAGCGTGCCCCAGCGACGGATTGCTCGATCAAAGGACCTTGGTTCTCTTTCTATCCAGCTCCTGGAAACGAACGCGATTGGATAGCAGAAACGCCCAGCGCCGCGGCATGGGAGCGGAGTTCCGGCGCCATCGATATGAAGGACCAGTGGCAGAGCTTTGAAAGAGCTCTCTACCAATTGCAACAGAGGCAGTGCTTTGCCTCCCTGGATGAATATCTTTCTGCGAAGCAAAGAATCGCCGCAAGCCTATCTGCTCCTGCCGGAGACACCTTGTTTTACCGCTACGCCTATGGACCTGGGGGATACATTGACCTGGCGCCTGGCATGCAATTGCGCATTGAACGCGATTTCTTTGGCTCTCACAGTTCCGGCCAACCGCGCCCTGCGGATTATCAGGGCACGACGATCACGAATTACGAGGTCTCCGGCAACGCTGAATCTGGAACGAGCCCTTAAGTTCCTTGGCATGGAGAAGAAATCGACAGCATTGACGACACTTGGTTCGACTTCTTCTGATGCAAGCTTGGCAACACAATTCGCAGCGGCTCCTCGCCTACGCCTTTTCCTGCTGAACCTGGTTGTATCCGAAAATGCCAAAAATCCCGCCATCCTGATCGGGGCGTCAACCAATGAGGACCTGAATGAGGCGACCCAGGCGATCGAAAACGACCCCGGAATCTCCTGCACTTCCCTGCTGCGCTGGCAAGTAACTTGTGCGCTTTTTGATGGATTAGTGACGGTTAGCCCGATGCTCGAAGTTGTCGTCAATGGGAAACCAACCTACATCCCCATCGGATCCCGGTTGTCGTTCATTATTCCTCGCGTGACGAACTCACGGCAGGCAACGCTCATGCGGACGCTTCGCGTTGAGCGGCGGTTTCAAGGGAGGCTTGTTGCTATAAAGATCGCTCCCAACTCGGATGAGCTTTCGCAATTGCTTCTGTTCGGGGGAGACAGAGTCTCCTGGTCAAAGACTGTTGAAGCCAAAAAGTAAAATCGCTGCACAACAACAATTACCTGGCGTTGGTGTTGAAAACTCCCCTCCCCAGGAGCGGGTGTTCAGGGTCATGGTCCAAATCTGCTCCTAAGCGAAGGGCCGGGTGCCCCAGGTTCGCCCCAGCGTACCTGAATTTCCTATTACGCAGCACACGACAGGACCGCGTGTGCGGCTTTCTTCAAGGAAAGCCGCATGGAGTTTGACAACGCCACCAACCTCGACAGGAAATCCAGGGTACCTGGTACAGGGACGATTGGTTTCCAATGCTTTCCCAAAAGGGCGTAACCCACGGCTTACTTCCGCATCATTTCGGCAAAAGCAATGGTGGGGGCTTCGCCCCGCATTTTCCGTCCCACGTACGCTGGGGCGAACGTGGGGCACCCTCGGTTGCTCAGCCTGCATCGGTGGAGGCGCATCGCAAGCGCAACGCGAAGAGCTGGTGGTGCTCTGCCTTTCAGGCCCGTCTCGGCAATGGCGGGACTGTTCTGATCTATGATCCTGAACATGCGCTTTTCGTGGCGGCTTGGTTTTCGGATGCTCCTGGTGGTGGTTGCGGTAGCGCTGGTGTGGGTGCGGATCGCTTCGCTGCGCCACGCCCATACGCCAGCCACCAAGCCGATAACTGATCTGGGTGTAACGATGCCGCTGAACCAGCCGGGCGGCGGTGTAGCTCCGGCGGAGGCGTACGAAGTCTATTCCGCTCTTTACCAGGCTCCGATGCACGAGCCGCTGGCATTCTCAGAGGATTCGGCGACGGATATTCCGCAGGTGAACGGGAGTTGCCTAAGACCGGCGGCGCCGCAGGAGCACGAGATGACCGATGCCTTCGTCGCAGCCAATCAGCAGAGCCATCGCTGGGAGCAGAAATTCTCGATCGCGCAGGGCTACCGGCTGCTGCCGCACAGCGAGCTTGCGCAAGTACTGACGTGCCTGGCAACACACGGGCGCGATGTTGCGCGGTGCGAAAGCTACAAACAACTCAGGTATGTGCGGTTCCTGGGAGTTCCCGGATTTGACCACGCACACACACGAGCCCTGGTATCGGTGATCAAGAACTGCGGCGGCATGTGTGGGAGTGGAGGCATCTTCGCTGTCGAGAAAGTGGGCGGCACCTGGCAGCGATCAGTCACGACCGATTTCACTCGCGATTGCAGCTGGATGTATTAAGCCTGGCCCGGACCCCTCCGCTGTGATGCTGACCGGAGCAGATTCACTCCGAAAGAATAGGTTCGCGAACCTCCTCCGTCTTCGGCCCCAGCTCTTTGTGGTGCTCAAGAAAACGAACGCAGGCGTTCCAGCGCAGAATCGCGTCATCGTTGCCCGCGGGCCGCACGCGCTCCGCTTCCTCGAATAGCCCTAGCGCCTTGACGATCCAATCGTAAACATAGCCGCTGGACCCCAGTCTGCCGGCGTCATAGGATGCCTTTGCACGCCGCTCCCACGCGATCCCGGAATAGTAAGCGCGATCGTATGGCGGTCTCCAGGCCGGACATCGCCGCCACCGCGCTGGCAAAGGCGCCCTCCTCTTTAGGAAACTCATCGGTCAGCGCCAGAATCAGGCTGATGCGCGCCTCCCGGTTCGCCGGGTCAACTTCGAGGATGTCGCGGCAGATGCTCTCGGCTTCGTGCGGCTCGTTCAGCAAGCGGTAACGTTCGGCCTTGGCCAGTGCGCCGTCCACGCTGTCATGAGAAATCGGTTTGAGTGTGAACATGTGACCTCCTTTTACTTAGAGGATGTGAAACAGCTGCTTGAGCGGATCGAAGAATCGGTCCACCACCCGCTCCTTGAGCGGAATAATCGCGTTCTCGGTAATCGTGATCGACTCCGGACATACCTTCCGGCAGCACGTGGTGATGTTGCAGTAGCCGATGTTGTGCTTTTTTCTTAAGTCGCTCACGCGGTCTTCGTTATCGAGAGGATGCATTTCGAGCGCCGCGACGTAGACCAGCAAGCGAGGGCCGATGAACTCGTCCTCCTTATGGTGCTCGCGCAGGACGTGACACACATCCTGGCAGAGAAAACACTCGATGCACTTGCGAAACTCCTGCACCCGTTCGACGTCGGCCTGCTGCATGCGCCATGTTCCATCCGGCATAGTCGGGGGAACGGGGCCTGAATTCCTTGATCGTCTTCTTGGCGCGGAAGTTCCACGAGACGTCGGTGACCAGGTCGCGGATCACGGGAAAGGTGTGCATCGGCTCGAGGATGACCGGCATGTTCAGGTTGAGATTGCTCAGCCGCGTCATGCACATGAGCTTCGGCATTCCGTTGATTTCAGCGGAGCAGGAACCGCACTTGCCGGCCTTGCAATTCCATCGCAGCGCAAGATCGGGCGCCTGCTGAGCCTGGATGCGGTGCACGGCGTCCAAAACCACCATGCCCTCCTCCACCGGCGTGACGTAATCCTGAAACCCGCCGCCTGCCGGATCTCCGCGCCAGATGCGAAACATCGCTTGCGTGGCCATTGATTCCTCCCCTATTTCATTTCCCTATTCTCCATTCTCCCTATTTCATCTCTTCGATCACGGCCTTCAACTCATCGGGCATGGGCGGAGATTGCGCGCTTCTCCACCAGCATTTCGCCATCGGCGCCGCGCTTGACGACGATGTTGTGCTTGCCCCACTCGGCGTCTTTGTTGGGAAAGTCTTCGCGAAACTGCGCGCCCCGGCTCTCCTTGCGGAGCAGCGCGGCGCGGGTGATCGCCTCCGACACCACCAGCAGGCTCGCGAGATCGATGGCGGTGTGCCATCCGTTGTTGTACTGGCGGTGGCCGGCGATACCCACACGGTCCGCTCGCGCCTGGAGTTGCGCGATCTTCTCCAGCGCCTGTTGCATTTCACTTTCGGTGCGAACGATGCCGACCAGGTCCTGCATCGCATTCCTGCAGGTCGTATTGAATCTGGTACGGATTCTCGCCGGAAGCACCGCGATCGAAGGGCTTGAGGGCGGCGTTTGCCGTTGCCTGAAGCTGCTCCTCGTCGACCGTGGTTGCCGCGCCGTTGGCTCCATTGTTTTTGGCGAATTCTGCCGCAAACCGGCCGGCGCGCCGTCCGAATACCACCAGATCAGAGAGCGAATTGCCGCCCAGCCGATTCGCGCCGTGCAGTCCCGCCGCCGCTTCTCCCGCGGCAAACAACCCCGGCACGCTGGACATCTGCGAATCGCCATCCACGCGGATCCCGCCCATCATGTAGTGCGTCGTGGGCCCGACTTCCATCGGCTCTTTGGTGATATCCAGATCCGCCAGCTGTTTGAACTGGTGATACATGCTGGGCAGCTTGCGTTTGATGTGCTCCTCCGCCTTCGGAAGGCGCTCCTTGATCCAGGCAATATCCAGAAAGACGCCGCCGTGCGGCGTGCCCCGTCCTGCTTTGACCTCGCGATTGATGCAGCGGGCGACGTGGTCGCGCGTCAGCAGTTCGGGCGGCCGGCGGGCATTCCTGTCGCCTTGCGTGTAGCGCCATCCTTCCTCTTCGTTGTCCGCCGTCTGCTCCTTGTAGAGATCGGGAATTTCGTCGAACATGAACCGGCGGCCTTCGCTGTTGCGCAGAACGCCGCCTTCGCCGCGCACGCCTTCGGTCACCAGGATGCCGCGCACACTGATCGGCCAGACCATGCCCGTCGGATGGAACTGAACGAACTCCATTTCCTGCAGTTCAGCGCCGGCGCGGTATGCCAGCGCCAGCCCATCGCCGGTGTATTCCCAACTATTGCTGGTGATCTTGTAGGCGCGCCCGATTCCGCCCGTGGCCAGCACCACCGCCTTCGCCTGCCACAGCTGGAAGAGGCCCTTCTCGCGGTCGTATCCGCAGGCTCCCGCGACGCGCCCCGAGTCCAGCAGGAGGCTGAGCACCGTGCACTCCATGTGGACTTCCATGCCGGTGTGAATGCCGTGATCCTGCAGTGTGCGGATCATCTCCAGGCCGGTGCGATCGCCGACGTGGGCCAGGCGCGGATATTTGTGCCCGCCGAAGTTCCGCTGCAGAATCCGCCCATCCTTGGTGCGGTCGAAAAGCGCGCCCCATGCCTCCAGTTCGCGCACGCACTCCGGCGCTTCCTTGGCGTGCAGCTCCGCCATGCGCCAGTTGTTGAGGTACTGCCCGCCGCGCATGGTATCGGCGAAATGAACGCGCCAGTTGTCGCGATCGTCGACATTGGCCAGAGCAGCGGCAATGCCGCCTTCGGCCATCACGGTGTGCGCTTTGCCGAGCAGCGATTTGCAGACCACTCCCACTTTGGCGCCGCAAGCCGCGGCTTCGATCGCGGCGCGCAGACCTGCGCCACCCGCACCAATGACCAGAACATCGTAGGAGAACCGTTGGAATTCCGGCATCTACAGGATTCTCCAGTCGTGCCAGATGCCCATCGAGCAGAGGCGGACGTAGATATCCGAAAATCCCACCCAGAACAGGCTCGCCCACGCCCACTTCATGTGTCCCCGCGTTCAGACAGCTCACGCAATCGTAGAGCTTGTGCCGTACCGGGTATTCCGAGATCCGGTCGAACGTCCCTCCGACCAGGTGCCGGAAGGCGTGACAGCCGAATACGTATCCGCCAAGAAGCACCACGTTCACCACCAGGACGAGGCTTCCAACCCCGATGCCGAAGCCGTCAGGAAAACGGAAGGATATCACTGCGTCATAGACCAGAAAGGCCCACACCAGGTAGGAGAGCCGTAGAAAGTAGCGATGGAAATTCTGCAGAATCAGCGGAAAGCTTCGTTCGCCGAGATAACTCTTGCGCGGCTCGCTTACCGCACACGCCGGAGGATCGGCCCAGAACGACTTGTAGTATGCGCCGCGGTAGTAGTAACACGTCAGCCGGAAGAGGCCCGGGATCCATAGAATGAGAAGCGCCGGAGAGAAGTGCAGAAAACTCGGATACCATGCCGGCTTCGGACCGAACAGGGCGTGCGGGGAATTGCCGAAGATTTCGGGAGAATAAGAACGGTGAGATGTAGGGCCCAAAGGTGTAGTGGCTGTTCTGCCACGCCGCCCACGTGGAGTAAACCAGAAACGCGCTCAACCCCAGAAAAACCGCCGACGGCGAAAACCACCATGGATCCCGCCGAGACGTCTGGCCGAACCTGCCGCCTTTCCAGACGACATCCGGAGCTGCCATCTTCCCCTCCACGGCAGAGGGATCCGCAGACTCCATTCCCGCCGTTGGCACGGGATTATATACAGCGAAGAACTGGGTCGCCAAGTGCGTCTCCTGGAGAATCAACAGGATAGAGGGCCCAAAACGCCCCTTCTTACCACGCCACTTATCGAACGATAGTCACAATTCCAGCCGGGGGCGCACTTCGCTCACGCATCTGGTGCATACCTTTTGCATCCAATTCAACGATGCGAGCGATGCGGACACATCTTCGCAGTTTATTGCTGGGGCTCCTGTTGCTGCTCTTTCTCGAGCGGACAGGCGTTCGCGAAGTTGGCGCTGTTGCTGGAAGAGCCGTTCGGGACCTTTGGGAACTTCAACCCCACGGGCCACGCCGCCATTTACCTGTCTGAAGTGTGCGCGAATCGCCTACCGAGCTTCGCCCCTGCAAGCCAGGCGAACTCGGAGTGGTGCTCAGCCGCTATCACCATGTCGCCGGATACGATTGGCTGGCTGTTCCGCTCCTCCCCTATCTTTATGCTGTGAATAGCATCTCCGAGGTCCCCGAGGCAGCGGACCGCGGGATGGTATTGAAGCTGCGGGATGGGTGGCGCCGTGAACATCTGCGCGGCTTGATTCCGGATGCTCGCGATGGCGGCCCTCCGCGGGGAGAGTGGATTCAACTTTTGGGGGCGCTTTACGACCGGAAGATCTACGCTTTCGAGGTCGAAACAACGGCGCAGCAGGACGAGGCGCTCATCGAAACCTTCAATGACAAGACCAACCGCAGTCGCTTCAACCTTTTCTTTCACAATTGCGCGGATTTTGCGCGCGTCGTGCTCAACCTCTACTACCCGGGTTCGGTGCGCCGCAGCTATACCGCCGATCTGGGAATGACCACGCCCAAGCAGCTGGCTAAGAACCTGGTACGCTATGCCGGCCACCACGAGCAGATGGGACTGGAGATCTTCGTTCTGCCCCAAGTGGCAGGGAGTATTCCACGCAGCGACCGTGTCGATGGAGTCGTGGAATCCGTTCTGCGCAAGAAATATGTCATTCCCATCGCATTCCTGCAACCCTATTGTGCAGCGGGCTTGGTGGTTACGTACTTCACGGGTGGACGTTTCGATCCCAGCAAGAATGCCGTGCCGCTCGACCGAGCCGATCTTGTCGACTCACTCTTTGACCGGCACGAACCCGTGCAGGAGGAAGCCCCTGCTCGACGATCGCTTAGCCGTGCTCCAAAGGAGGGGGGCTCGGTATCCGTGGTTGGCGATTCAGCATATATGAGCGCAGCCACGGAAACCGTTCCCGCCGATTGAGCGGCAGCGATTCGATGCGCACGACCCGTGATATACCGGCTTGATGAGACGAAGAGTATGATTCAAGTGCTGCCCCCCAGTAGCACTATTGACGTTGTGAGTGGCACTTCATTGCAAACAAAGATCCTACGCACCCGAGCCCTTCTACGAGATATCTGCTGTACCGCCTGGTCTATATTGGCGCTGGCCGTTGCACTGCCCCCGGAGATGCAGGCGAGGGTCGCTTCTGCTGTTCAAGAGGCCCAGGTTGCCTCACAGACGGTAAAGCGTAATAGCCTGCCGGGTATCGATGCAGGCATACGCGCCAATCCTTCCGTAGCCGCGTCCGAAGCCGGAAACCATCCTTCCGAAACGCCACGGCAACTGATTGTGATCGGTTTTATGGGTGGCCGCATCAGGGCGGATAATTTCGTTCACCGGGAAGCGCTGCTGGCGAAGGATCTGCAACAGCGCTATCCGCGCGCCGTGCACGCCGCAGTCTTTGCCAATCACGACGGGCAGATCGCCCTGAGAACCGTGCTTCGGCTTTTAGACAAGAACAGGGACGGCCGTTTGGGCGCTAAGGAAAAAAGCGCCGCCCGCATAGTCATCTTCGGACATAGCTGGGGCGCATCGCAAACGGTCGCACTTGCCAAGCGGCTGAATGAGCTCAGTATCCCCGTCTTGCTGACGATTCAAGTCGATAGTGTCCAAAAATCAAATCAGAACGACGAATATATTCCGCCCAATGTGCGCGAGGCCATCAACTTCTATCAAGCAGAGGGCCTCCTGCATGGCCGAAGGCTCATCGAGGCAATGGACCCAAAAAAGACGACCATCCTTGGGAACTACGAGTCAACCTACAGAAACAATCCGGTATCCTGCGCCGGATATCCGTGGTACGCACGAGCCTTCATGAAGTCGCACATTGAGATCGAGAACGACCCTTCTGTATGGAGCAAAATCGAAGCCCTGATCCAGACCAAGGTCCTTGAAGATGGGCCGCCTCCCAGTAAACCGAAGGAGCTTACGCCGTCGGCGCTGTAGTCTTAGCCTGTCCCCTCGCGGGCATCTTTCCAAAGATCAATCGCCCCCTCTTGCGCGTAGCGATCAATCTCTTTCAGCTCCGCATCCGTAAACTGGAGCTTCTTCACGGCATCGAGTGAGTCGTCGAGCTGCTCCACATTACGCGCTCCGATAAGTGCCGAGGTAACCCGCTGGTCACGCAGCACCCAGGCAATCGCCATCTGCGCCAGCGTCTGCCCGCGCCCGCGCGCAATTTCGTTCAGCGCCCGCACGCGGCTGAGGTTTTCCTCGCTCAGGAGTTCCTTCTGAAACGAACCCTCCGCCTTGGCGCGCGAGTTCTCCGGCACGCCCTTTAAATACTTGCTCGTCAGCAGTCCCTGGGCCAGGGGAGAGAATCCAATGCAACCGACGCCCAGTTCTTCCAATGTGCTGAGCAACTCCTTCTCCACCCAGCGGTTCAGCATCGAGTACGACGGCTGATGGATCAGCAGCGGAACCCCTTCGCTCTTCAAAATCTGCGCCGCCTCGCGCGTCCGCTCGGGGCTGTAGGATGAGATGCCCACATACAAAGCTTTGCCTTGCCGCACGGCGTGCGCGAGCGCGCCCATGGTTTCTTCCAACGGCACATCCATGGTGGGCCGGTGCGAGTAGAAAATGTCCACGTACTCGAGCCCCATGCGGCGCAAGCTCGCCTCCAGGGACGCCAGCATATACTTGCGCGAGCCGCCCACGCCGTAGGGCCCTGGCCACATATCCCATCCCGCTTTCGACGAGATCAACAGCTCATTTCGGTAATCGCGAAAATCCTTGCGCAGAATCTCCCCGAAGTTCTCCTCGGCCGACCCATACGGCGGCCCATAGTTGTTCGCCAGGTCGAAGTGCGTTACGCCCCGATCGAACGCTCGCCGAACCACCGCCCGGCCGGTCTCGAAAACATCGACGCCGCCGAAGTTCTGCCACAGCCCAAGCGAGACCGGCGGCAATACGATTCCCGATCGCCCGCACCGCCGAAACTGCGCTCCGTCATACCGCTTCGCATTGGGTACAAAACTCATCCGTAGCTATCTCCCTCTTCTCTTTCAGATGCCCTACAGCGGCCCGATTGATCTCGCGGCGCACTTGGCAAAGTATGTCACAACGGTCCGCATTGGCAGCAGGCAATTGAAAACTGTCTCATAGCGCAGCGCCAACGATTGTGAGGATATTCGATGGTCCCCAGCGTTTGGGGTTGCAGCAGCAGGGCCTCTCCCCAAAAGGACACAGCAACTGGAGAATTACTATATATTTCGGGTCGTGGCCTCGTGAGCCAAGCCGGCACATGGAGAAAGCATGATGGACCGATCAGCGTGCCTGGAGCGATGGAGAGCGAGTAGCGCGCGGGGAACCCCCATCCTCGGCGCCGGCGCGGGGACCGGAATTTCCGCCAAGTGCGCCGAAGCTGCCGGAGCCGATCTCATCATCATCTACAATTCCGGCCGCTACCGCATGGCCGGGCGAGGATCTTTGGCGGGCCTCATGCCCTACGGGGATGCGAATGCCATCGTCCTGGAGATGGCGCGCGAAGTACTGCCCATCGTTCGCAAGACGCCGGTGCTGGCCGGCGTTTGTGGAACCGATCCTTTTCGCGTCATGGACCTGTTTCTTCGCGATCTCAAACAACTCGGCTTTTCCGGAGTGCAGAACTTCCCCACCGTGGGGCTGATCGATGGTCTCTTCCGCGAGAACCTGGAGGAAACCGGCATGGGATACGTCCAGGAAGTCGAGATGATTGCGCGCGCGCATGAGCTGGACCTGCTCACCTGTCCGTATGTCTTCAATGAAGACGAGGCGAAGGCCATGGCAAAAGCCGGCGCGGACCTCTTGATCGCACACATGGGATTGACCACCAAAGGGACCATCGGCGCCAGGACGGCCATCACGCTCGATCAAGCGGTTGCCCGCATTCAGGCCATCCAGGAAGCAGCCGTCTCCATCCATCCGGAGATTCTGGTCCTCTGTCATGGCGGCCCGATCGCCGAGCCGGACGACGTTCAGTACGTCCTCAGCCGGACCCAGGGCGTCTGCGGATTCTTTGGCGCCTCGAGCATCGAGCGCCTGCCCACCGAGCGTGCCATTACCGAGCAAGTAAAGAAGTTTCAAGAAGCCTGAACATCCACACGGAACGCAGCGAAAGGAGCAAACATGTCTAAGCTCGCCGGCCGCCGATTCGTAAGACCCGCCGATGTCGAAACCCAGGTCTTTGACTGGGGAACGATCAAGTGGCTCAGCGAACCGCGCGTCACTGCGCACGGAGCGCTTCACCATGGGCGTGGTGCTCTTGCAGCCCGGGAAAGGCCACGTGCGGCACAATCACCCGGGAACCGAGGAGATCCTGTACGTGGTCTCCGGGCAAGGCAAGCAGATGATCGATATCGACGGCGAGCAGTGGGAACCCATCAGCGCCGGAGATATGATTCACATTCCGGCCGACATCTTCCACGCCACGGTGAACAGCGGTTGGGAGCCTTTGAAATTGATTGCCGTCTATTCGCCGCCGGGCCCCGAAGCGCTTCTGCGCGCGATGCCGGAGTGCCGGGTGCTTGCACCGGGCGAGCTGCCCGAAACCTAGCGCGATGATTCCAAACCAAGACCATTGCGCTGATCGGCACGTTCGACACCAAGGGCGAGGAGTTCTCTTTTCTGCGTGACCGGATCGAGAGCGCGGGCCTGCGAACGATGATGATCGACGTCGGTGTGCTTGGCAGTCCGCCCTTTGCGGCCGACATCTCGCAAGCAGAGGTGGCCGCGGCGGCAAAGGAGGATCTCGCCGCGCTGCAAAACGAAAGAGACCGGGGTCGAAGTGTGACCGCCATGGCGCTCGGGGCAACGGCGATTCTGGGGCGGCTCTATGCACAGGGGGCCATCCACGGTGTGGCTGCTCTGGGCGGTTCCGCCGGCACGGCCATTGCGACCGCAGCCATGCGTGCGCTTCCCTATGGCTTCCCAAAATTGATGGTTTCCACGTTGGCCGCCGGCGATACCAAGCCCTACGTGGGAACCAAAGACATTTGCATGATGCCTTCGGTGCTCGACATCGCGGGGTTGAATCACGTCTCCCGCCGATACTCAGCAATGCCGCTGGGGCGATTTGCGGCATGGTTGCCGCGGAACCGGCCGGCGCCCTCGACGACAAGCCCGCAATTGCGGCGACCATGTTTGGCGTCACGACGCCTTGCGTCACGGCCGCGCGGCGCATTCTCGAGGAGAGAGGCTACGAAGTTCTGGTTTTCCATGCTACGGGCGCCGGCGGCCAGGCGATGGAGCAATTGATCGAAGACGGCGCATTTCGAGCTGTTCTCGACCTGACGACCACGGAACTCGCAGACGAGCTGGTGGGCGGTGTCATGAGCGCGGGGCCGCACCGGCTGGAAGCAGCCGGCCGCAAGGGTATTCCCCAGCTGGTTTGCCCGGGCGCGATCGACATGGTGAATTTCGGGCCTGCGGAAACAGTGCCCGTCCAGTTCCGGAGCCGCAAGCTGTATGTTCACAACCCCACTGTCACGCTGATGCGGACAACGCCGGAAGAGTGTGCGGAGATCGGGCGCATCACGGCCACCAAGCTCAATCGCGCGAGCGGGCCGGTGACCGTGCTGATTCCGCTGCAAGGTGTTTCCGCCATCGACAAGTCCGGGGGGCCGTTCTATTCGCCTGAAGCGCTCAACGCCTATCGCCGCGCCTTGAAAGCGACGCTTAGCTCCGCCATCGAGCTGGTTGAGCTTGACGCGCACATCAACGACGAAAGCTTTGCGCGTGCCGCCGCAGACCTGCTGATGGAATCGCTCGGCGCCGCCAGGCAAACAGGGGCGGCTGAGTTTCTCTAAGGACCTTTCCAGAAAACGAGTTAATGCTAAACTTGCACGCGACTCCGATCGGAACAGCGCACGTCAAAGGAGGGGGACAGCCCATGCGTAGGAAGCGCTTCTCAGACAGCAAACAATCCCGCGAAACATCATCTGAAGGATTTGCATCCACCTGCAGCGTCCTGGCGGTAGGACTTTTTGTGCTTACCTTTGTGTTTCAAAACTTCGTGATTCCATCATCCTCGATGGCGAGTACCCTGTTGGTTGGCGACCATGTGGTGGTTGAACGCGAGGCACTGGCGCCGGCCCCTAAAGTGGGCGCCCTTCATGCACTACCGCGAGGTGCGTCGTGGGGACATTGTCGTCTTCTACAAACCAACCGTGGAACTCAATGGCAAACACATATTTGTCGTCAAGCGTGTTATCGGAATTCCCGGCGACCACATTCATCTACGCAAAGGCATCGTCTACCGCAACGGTGTCGCTCAAAACGAGCCTCAAGCGGCCAAGCCTACAACCGTCGAACTATGACCCCTACGTTGACGATTTCCCCTCCGTGGACCCCTCTGCCGAGCCTGGGGTTACGGCGGAATGGTCCCATCCTGATGCACAATCACATCCAGGGCCAGGATCTAGTCGTACCGTCCCGGCAATTATTTCGTAATGGGTGACAACCGCACAAATAGTATGGATAGCCGGTACTGGGGTTTTGTACCGCGACAGAACATCTTAGGGCGTCCCCTGTTTGTTTACTGGTCCATCGTGACACCCGAATCCAGCACAGATGAGGTCCCGCTGGGAGAGCGAGCGGAATCCAATCTTCATGAGTTGATTCATTTCTTTGATGAGACTCGCTGGAGCAGGACGTTCCACTTAATTCAATAACGGGCCAGCCGTTCCTGCATCTTCACGCCCGCCGTACTATGCGTTATAGTACACCGTGTGATTCCCTTTCGCGTCCAGTTTCGCGCCGGTATCTCGCTCTTCGAGCAGGTCGTCTTTGCGTCGAAGAAAGCCATGGTATCGGGCCAGCTGCGGCCAGGCGATCCGTTTCCCTCGGTACGCGCGCTCAGCAAAGAACTCAAAATCAATCCCAACACTGCCGCGAAGATCGTCTCTCACCTGGTCAATGAAGGACTGCTCGAGACCCTTCCGGGCATCGGCACGGTGGTCGCCACCCTTCCCGACGCAACCCGGAAGGAACGTACCCAACTTCTCGGTCATGAGATTGAAGAACTGGTTGTCGAGGCAAAGCGGCTCGGTATCGGGCGCGAGGAGATGCTCACATCCATCTCTACACACTGGCAACGTCTGGGCGGCGATGATCCGGAAGCCGCCGGCAAGTCGAAGGAAGGAGGTCGTCGAGGGCGATGAACAAGGCCATTTACACCCAGGGTCTCAGCAAGAAGTATGGCCGTACCGCCGCTCTCAGCGGCCTCAATATCACTGTGCCTGAGGGCGCGATTTACGCGCTGGTGGGCGCCAACGGCGCGGGGAAAACAACCATGATCAAGCTGCTGATGAATATCTTTCGTCCCACCTCTGGTCATGCGCGCGTGCTGGATATCGACTCTCGCGAACTCGCCGGGAAGCATTTCAACCGGATCGGCTATGTCTCGGAGAATCAGGAGATGCCGGAGTGGATGACGGTCGCGGCGCTGCTCGACTACTGCCGTCCGTTCTATCCCAAGTGGGACGGCGCGCTGGAGCAGCAGTTGGTCCGGCAGTTGGATCTCCCGCTCAAGCGTAAACTGAAGCACCTCTCGCGCGGTATGCGCATGAAGGCGGCCTTCGCCAGCACCCTTGCCTATCGCCCCTCCCTCATCATTCTTGACGAACCCTTTTCCGGGCTGGATCCCCTCGTCCGCGATGAACTTATCGAAGGTCTGCTCGATCGCGCCCCGGAAACTACGATCTTTCTCTCCTCCCACGACCTGGGCGATATTGAAAGCTTCGCCAGCCACGTGGGCTTTCTCGAACAGGGACGCTTGCTGTTCTCGGAAGAGATGTCGGTGCTCAGTGACCGATTTCGTGAGGTGACCATCACCCTCGACCAACCTTTGCAGCTGCCTGAGAAAATTCCAGCCACATGGCTGCAGCCCGAGGTATCGGAATTTGTCATTCGCTTCGTCGACAGCAACTATCAGGGCGAGGCCACGGCCCGGGAATTAGCGGCGATCTTCCCCGCGGCGCGCGATATTTCTCAGACTTCCATGTCGCTTCGGGCCATCTTTCTCGCTATCGCAAAATCCGGCCGCGGGCAAAGTCAATCTGCCGGCGAGAGGACGCTAGCATGAAGCAGATAATCCACATCTTCGCGAAAGATTCCCGCCACTTCTGGCCCGAGATCGTTGTTTCGCTGGCAGCCATGGCAGCTTTCACATGGACTTATCCCCACCATTGGACGCGAAACAATTTGGGAAGCGGACTCTACCTGAGTACTTCGATTGATTGGGATCTCAGCGCCAGCGTCCTGACTCTCCTGGTTCCGGTAAGCTGGTGGCTCCTCATTACTCGCGTCGTCCATGCGGAAAGCCTGGTCGGCGACCGCCAGTTTTGGCTGACTCGGCCTTATGAATGGAGAAAACTGCTGGGAGCCAAGCTGTTGTTCCTTCTCGTTTATCTTTATGTGCCGTTGGTCATCCTGAAACTTGTATTGCTCGTGCAGGCCGGCTTCCACCCTCTGTCTTACATGCCCGGGCTGCTGTTTAGCCTGTTGCTGGTCACGGCCCTTCTCGTGATGCCGCTGCTCGCGGTCGCGACGGTCACCTCGAACTTTGCGCGCATGGCGCTCACAGCCGTCGGCATCATCCTCTGCCTTGTTGCCATCCTGGTGCTTTCCGCCGTGCGCGGAACCAGTGTTTCCATTCCGTACAACGATCGCTTCTCCATCCCATTGACCATGTGCGTCTGCGTCGCTGCGATCACGCTTCAGTATGCCGCGAGACGGCTCTGGCTCTCTCGCCTGCTGCTGATCGGATTCCCCGTCTTAACCCTCGCACTTGGCCTCGTCTCGCCGGGCCAAGCGATGATGGAGCGCGATTATCCATCGATTGCGGCGAAACAAGGCGCGCCCATTCAGTTTGCCTTGCTTGAGGACTCGATTCACCAGGTTATGGTGAGCGCAGCCCGGAATGAAAAGGAGGTTGCGGTCAGCGTACCCCTCGAGGCGTCTGGCGTGGCCGATGGATACATGTTGATGCCGAATCACGTCAGGGTCTCGATCGAGGCCGCGAACGGTACCCGTTGGACCTCGCCCTGGCAGGAAATGTACAACGCGCGCTATCTTCCCGGACCGCAGGAGTCGAGCGTGAACTTCGAAGTAAGGCGAAGTATCTTCGAAAGCGTCCGAGGCATGCCCATCATCCTTCATCTCACCTTTGCGTTCACCCAGTTGCGGGCCGGACGGTCGAGGCGTGTTCCCGTGAGGGCAAGCGATTTTCCTGTCCCGGGTTTTGGCATCTGTGCACCCCAGTTGGATTGGAATGGTTCGCAACAGATCATTGGCGTTGCCTGCAGGTCGCCTTTGCGTCAGCCCCGGCTCACCTACGTCGAGGCGCTCTGGTCGGACGACCCGTGCGGCTCCACGGCGACTGAACCAAACAGCGGAGTGCAAGGGACCGGCTGGACAGGAAACCTCGACGACGACCCGGCGGAGTTCGGCATCAGCTCCGTCTGGACGACCGGGCTCGAACTCTCCAACAGCATGAGGGACACTGGCGAGAAGACGCGCCCTCAGAAGCCCCGGTACCTATGCCCTGGTACGCCGCTGACTTTCACCCAGTACGATCCGGTGAGGCAAATCCAGTCTGATAACACCATTCAAGACTTCCATTTTCCTCGCTAAGGCATAAAGCGTTTCGTCGGAGTTCTCTCCAGGCACCCCGGCCCACAACGCTCGACTTTGAATAACGATGTAAATTACAAGAGACGTCTTATACCGTGCCAGGCAGAGGCTGCGCCTAGAACCCGATGAGGCGGAAGGAGCAATATGCCAGCGCGAGCACGTTCATTCGCGGTAAAGCCGCTGCTTTCTTAACTCTCCTCCTCTTGCCACGCCGCGACTCTCCCAGCAAATAACACCAGCACCGAGCGGATTGACCGCCTCGGCAGACGGCGTGACTCTGCAGGTGAATGCGCTGCGCGACGACGTCCTGCGCGTACGCATGTGGAAGGGCGACGCCGTACCGGAGGATGCGTCCTGGGCGGTGCTATCGCAGGCGCGCACCAGCAGTGTCCCGGTAACCGCCGAGGCGCGCGGCTTTGCGACCAAGGCGCTGCGGGTAACGCGTGGATGATCATCTGCTGCTCACGGTGGCTGACCTGCAAGGCAACATTCTGCAAAAGGACGCGGCGCCCGTGCTTTGGGAGGGAACGCGCTTCAACGTCAGCAAGCAGCGCAGCTTCAGCGATCATTTTTTCGGGCTGGGAGATAAGCCGGGACCGCTGGATCGCGGCGGCCAGGCGTTTACCATGTGGAACACCGATGCCTTCGGATGGCAGGAGTCCACCGATCCTATCTACAAGAGCGTCCCATTTTTTCTGGATATCAACCAGGGGCGCACGCTGGGCGTGTTCCTGGATAATACGTGGCGGACCAACTTCGATTTCGGCCGCGCGGATGAAACTCGCTACACCTTCGGGTCGCTGAACGGGCCCATCGACTATTACCTGCTTGTATGGTCCTGAGCCCAAGCAGGTGGTGACGGAATGGGCGTGGCTGACGGGGCCGACACCCTTGCCGCCGCTGTGGGCGCTGGGCTTTCAGCAGTCGCGCTACACGTATTTTCCAGAGACGCAGCTGCGCGAAATAGCCACACGCCTGCGCAAAGACCGCATTCCCGTCGGATGTACTGTGGCTGGACATCGACTTCCAACATGAGAACTGGCCGTTCACGGTGAACGAGAAGGCCTTCCCCAACTTCAAAGGCATGGTGAAGGATCTGGCGCGACGAGCATTTCAAGCTGGTGGTGATCACAGACCTGCATGTGGCCAGGCAGCCGAATGTGGGCTACGCGCCGTATGACTCGGGGATTGCGGGGGACCACTTTGTGAAGAACCCGGACGGCTCGATCTACGTGGGCAAGGTTTGGCCGGGGCCCGCGGTCTTTCCCGACTTTACCCAGGCGCAGACACGGCAGTGGTGGGGCGGACTCTTCAAGGATTTCGTTAAGGATGGCGTCGCCGGCTTCTGGAACGACATGAATGAGCCGGCGGTTTTCGATGGCCCGGGCAAGACGATGCCAGACGACATCCAGCATCGGATCGACGAACCCGGCTTCCGCAAGCGCACCGCGACCCACCTTGAGATCCACAACATTTTTGGTATGCAGAACGCCCGCGCCACCGAGGAGGGTGAGCTTGCGCTGCGGCCGAACGAGCGGCCGTTTGTGATGACGCGTGCCAGCTACGCCGGAGGCCAACGCTACGCCGTCACCTGGACTGGCGACAACAGCTCCACCTGGAATCACCTGCGCATGACCATGCCCCAGCTGGTGAACCTGGGGCTGAGTGGCTTTTCGCTTGCCGGCGCGGACGTGGGCGGCTTTGCCGGTTCTCCACCGCCGGATCTGCTGACCAAGTGGATCGAGCTTTCGGCCTTTCAGCCGATCGATCGCGACCACTCGGCGAAGGGAACCCGCATGCACGAGGTGTGGGTGGATGGGCCGCAGCAGGAGAACATCCGGCGGCGCTATATTGAAGAGCGATACCGGCTTAATGCCGTATTTGTATACGGTTGCGGAAGAGACCTCGCACGATGGTTTACCTATCGACAGGCCGCTCTTTCTGGAGTTTCCCCATGCCACCGACGATGGCAGCCCGTATGACCTGACCACGGGCGGAAGCGAGTTTCTTTTTGGCAGCCGCATCCTGGTCGCGCCCAATCCTTCCCCGGAAGAGATCGCTCCTTACGCCGTACACCTGCCCCCGGGCACCTGGTACGACTACTGGACCGGCGAGCAGCTTACCCGGGGCACGCTTGCCGGGACGCTGGATCTGGAACAGCGCGATAAGGTGATTGCGCAGAAGCCGCTGATGGTGACGCCCACGCTGGATCAGTTACCGGTCTATGTGCGCGGAGGCAGTATCCTGCCCATCGCCCCGCTGACGCAGAGCACCACCGAAGTACCCAATGGCCCGTTGACCCTGCGCGTCTTTCCTCCCGGCAGCGGTGAGGCCTGCGCAGGCGAGGTCTACACCGATGATGGCCATAGCTTTGATTTTCGCAACGGCGAGTTCGCGCGGATTCACTTTACCTGTTCGGTCGCAGCAGATGGATCACTCCATGTGGAGATCGCGAAGCAGGAAGGGAACTGGCGGCCCTGGTGGCATGAATATCGCGTGGAAGTCGTGAGTTGGAAGCCAAAGGCGACGCGCGCTTCCGTCAACGGAAAGAACCTGGCGATCACACAAATAGGTGGACGCTGGGGAGTCACCGTTCCAGCGAATGCCGACGGCGTGCAAATCACGCTTGAATAGAGCCGGCAAATGGCCGCCCTCCCGGAAGCACCGCGCCGTACGGCGGCTTGATCTCCCGGCGTCCAGGTTTCGTTCTAACGGGGTCATGCCCGAACAAAATCACCGAGTCAACTTGTTCACCGCGCGTGGAGTTTAGTCCTTCAAACCCATGCCGCGCAGAAGGCTTTGGAAACGGGGGTCAGGACGCAGGCGATCAAGCAGAAAGTCAGATTTGAGGGACCAGGAAATGTCCAAAGACTTCTCCGAGTATGCTTTCTCCAGGAACTCGAAAGCTTTGTCGTTTTCGCCGAGGCCAGCGTATATGGTGGCCACCGTGTATGGCGAAGTAGAGGTCCCTTTCGATTTGCGCTCCAAATCACGAAGGATCTTCTCCGCTTCGGCTTTTTTGCCCGCGGCTGAATAGGCGTGTGCCAGCGCCACGGCGGGGCCCTGAGCACCATGTGACATCTCAATCGCCTTCTGGTACTCGGAGACCGCTTCCTGAAGATTGCCTGTGCCTTCGTAACCGACGCCGAGATAGTAGTGTTGAAACCAGACCTTCGGGTCCAAAAGCAGCGCTCTCTTGCTTGCTTCGACCAGGCGAGGGTAATCCCTCAGCAGATAGTACGTTCCTGATTCAGCCGAAGCCGAACTGAAACCATAGTCCAGTTGCTCGATTTTTGCGATCTCGGCGAGAGCTTCGGCGCGCCTCCCCGTGAATGCGAGAAGTAGGGCGCGATCCTCATGCGCGCAGCTGTAACTCGGTGCCAGCGTAATTGCGCGGTTGAACGCGCGATCCGCAGCGTCCCAGTCCCAGTCAAACCGCCAGTTCAGCACGCCGAGAGCGTCATAAGCTTCGCCGATGCCGTCGTCCAGCGCTATTGCTTTGGCTAACTCTTCTTTGGCAGACCGGTAGGCCGGCTCCTTTTGCAACGCTCCAGTAAATGCTAAATAGATGTAAGTGTCTCCCAGACCGGAGTAAGCGAGGGCAAAGTTTGGATCTTTCTGGATCGCTTCGTCGAAGAGATGCTGCGCCTTCCGAAGGGAATCAGGTTTGGTGAACTCGGTGGTGAAGTAAAGATGCCCCTTGAGATAGGCATCGTACGCCGCTGGTTTCACGGCGTAGGCTCCGCGAAGCTGAGCCTGCTGCTGTGGAGTCAATTGTGCACGGACTTGCTGCGCTATCGCGTCGGCGACTTCAGCTTGCAGCTTCAGCACATCGCCAAGATCGCGGTCATAGCTCTCTGCCCAGAGATGCCGGTCTGTGGGCGCCTGAAGAAGTTGAGCGGTGATGCGCACGCGCTGACCCGAACGAACGACCGAACCTTCCACGATGGCGTCCACGTTCAACTCTCGTGCAATTTCAGGCAGGCCCTTTTTTGTGCCTTTGTATTGGATTACGGACGTTCGCGAGATGACGCGCAGCGAGCCGACTTTGGCGAGGTCCGTAATCAACTGATCGGTCATTCCATCGGCGAAGAATTCCTCTGAGGGATCGCCGGAGAGATTGGCGAGAGGCAAAACGGCAACAGAATTTAGGCGAGGAGCAGCACTTGCAGGACGACTGCTCACGCGCGCCAGCCAGACGGCAAAGCCTATAAGCAGCAGAGTGAGAATCGCCGTGGCCAGGAATTTGCGAGATTTGGTATGGGTCGGGCTGACAGGCAGTTCGGCGGGCGGCGCAGGTTGGGCAAAAACAGGAGATAGGGACTGAACCTCCGCTCCGTCTACCTGACCGATGAACCTGTATCCGCGGCGGGGAAGTGTCTCGATGTATTGGGGCGTCTCGGCAGAGTCGCCAAGCACCTCGCGAAGGCGGGCAATGGCATTGTGAAGACTATGGTCGAAGTCGACGAAGGTGTCCGCGGTCCAGATCTGCGCGCGGAGCTCCTCGCGGGTGACCAAATCACCGGGGCGATTTAGCAAGACGGCCAGGACTTGCAAGGGTTGGCCCTGGAGACGGAGCTTTACACCGCGTTTGCGCAGCTCACCTGCGCGAACATCCAGTGCGAAGTTGTCGAAACGCAGTACGCGCGGGCCCGGTGCGAGGGTAGGCATTGTGACACCCGTCGAGGTTGGCCAAGTCTAGCACAGTTACCGGCCAGCCCGGTTGACCCGCGAACATCTTTATCTTCAATAGTTTAGCAATGGAGACCTTACGGTTCGGGGCGTCGAGCAGGATTACTTCGGCTGGCTAACGTTCACTCCGGTCTGTCGTTGCGCCTCGGCCAACTCTTCTCGTCCCGGCAAGTTGGCGTGCTCCGTGGTCTGGAGCAACTGCTGAAAGTATTTTTGCGATGCCTGAGGATCGTTCGCCAGCTTCGCTGCCTCCGCTGCACCGTACAGCGATCTGAAGCGATTGGGTTCCTTCGTCAACGTCACTTCAAATCCTCCAGCGCCTCCGATGGTCGCTTCAATTCGAGCAGCAACTCGCCCAGCAGTTCACGCGCGGGAGCGGTCGGACCCGGCGTGACCACACTTATTTCGGTTTTGTCTTCGAGTTCCGCGGCTGTGCGCATCTCGCCCAGAGCGCGATCAGAGTTACCTTCTGCAAAGGCAGACCATGCGGATACCTCCTGCCGTTGAATCTCGACCTGGTTCGCCCAATAGTCTTCTTTCATTTTGACGAGTCTGTCGCGACTAGCCGCCAGAGACTCGATGGCTGCACGCGCCGCGGGAGGTCCTTCAAATGCGCAGCTCCAGGCCTCGAGCGAAAGTAAGTGATCGCCTCGGTATATGGATATGGACTGGCGAGTGGCTCGAGCTTTGCCGCATCCGCCCAGGCTCGGCGTTCCAGGCAATATCGAGCAGGAATCGCCGCTCGCGCGAAGTAAGCGGCCGACGGACCGGCCGCTCCTCCGATTGATATCGCAGGATCGAACCGCGAGAATATCTGCGCAGTGGATTCCACCAGATGCTGTGCTGAGTTGTCCTGGGCCGTTTGCAGGTAGGCGTAAACCAGGTAGTCGGTAGCGTGCAACTCATCGGGCGTCTGGCCCGCGCTTCGCGCTGCCATAGCTGAGGCGACGTTGGCGTTGATAGAGGCTTGCCAGTCACCCACCCGCGTAAACGTATGGGACGGCATATGCAACGCATGCGGCGTCGAGGGAGCAATCTCACCATAGCGCTTTGCGGCTAAGACCGCCCGTGCAGCGAGCGGCGGAACGTCGTACGTGTGAATGATGTAGTGAGCCAGGCCCGGATGGTCTGGATACTTGACGAACAGACTCTCCAGGATCGCCCCGGCCTTCAGTTGATTCGCATACGTCTTATCGGTAGGCTCCGCAGCAGCGGCGAGACTGAGCGCGTAAAAGATAGCGGCTCGGTGTCGCCGGGATAAGCCGCACTGAGAGCGGCCATTGCCGCTTCGTACTCCAGCTTCCGCGTCCGCGGATCGGTTTTCGCAGTATCGGTAAACAGATGCGCGACTGCCTCGATATAGCCACGCTCGCGATCTGTCTTCGGAGCGACGGCTCGCGCCTGCCTGACGGCCTCGAGCCCGCTGCAGCTGCTCTGGGGATCGGAGCCCTGGCACAAAGGGGTTCCCCCAGTTGCTTAGCGCGATACCCCAGTACGCGATCGAACACGATGGTTCGGCTTTTAGAACATCATCGAACGCTGCAATCGAGCCTGCAAATTGGAAGGAATGTATCAGTGCCACGGCACGATTGAACCGAGGTTGAGTTGCGCTGCTGCACGAGGTCATGAACGTGACATTGCCCAAAATCTCAGGAGCAGTGTGCTGATGAACAACCTGCGTGAAGCTCACCCCAGGCGATCTGAGCGGAAATCATCAGGAACAAGCCCAGGCGAATTCGCATTTTGATTCCGTTTCCTGCCCGGTATGCAGGATAAAAGTGTACCTGACGAGCAAGACTGGGCGAAGCAAACCCAAAAATCGTAGGCTAGCGCTCCCAGTTCGCTCGGGGCGCGATTTTCCTGTTTGCCCGTGATTCGCCCAGACCTCAAAAAATCGCACTTTTTGGGTGCGCTTGGAGAGTTTTCCAGGTAGCTTGGCGATTTTGCAGCAATTGACCACGACATCCATTTGCACCTTCTTCGTCGATGGAGCGTAATAGAGTATGGGGCAGCCCCGCAGATAGCTGCATGAGAAGCCGGGTGTCCCTCCTGCGGGAAATCCGCGGCGACTCCGAGTGAGGTGAAAGGTGTGACTACGCCGTCCTGCCTTTTTGCGGCGCTTATTGTTTGCCTGCCGTCTTTTGTTTACGCACGACAGGTCAACAGTCAAGTGGGTGCGGCTGCACCGTCAGAGAAGGCTCTTCCCGCCGGAGCAGAGGGCCTCATCCACCTCGACGTTGTGGTCACGGATAAGCCAGGAAAGCCGATATCCGGGCTCGAACCCAAAGACTTTGCTTTACTGGACAACGGACAGCCCAACAGGATCCTCTCCTTTCAAGCATTCGACAGCATCACGGCCAGGCCCGATCCTCCGGTCGAAGTCATTCTGCTCGTCGATACACTCGGCCTGCCGGCTCAACTGGCCTCCCATGAGCAAGAGGAAGTCGAGCGATTCCTCCGCCAGAACGGCGGGCATCTGAGTCAACCGGTATTGATCTTCGAGCTTTCCGGTTCCGGCCTCTGGACGGTTGCCAAGCCTTCCAGTGACGGCAATATCTTGGCCGCGGAAATCGCTCAAAACCGGGAGGTGTGCTTGATGTGCCCGACGCTAAACAGCATGAGGGGAGAGTCGTTCGCCTCGTTCGCCTTGGAGGAATCCCCCGGCGTGTCAGCCCTGAAGGTGCTCGGCTACATGGCCACGGCCGAAAGGCGTAAGCCGGGCAGAAAGCTGCTGCTTTGGGTCGGACCCGGATGGGGAATCGGGAGCGGCGCCTACCTTGAAAACATACCGCCGGGGCAGCATCTCTTCGATATGATTTACTGGTTTTCCACCCTGCTGCGAGAGGCTCGCATCGCTCTCTACAGCTTTTCAGTGGGCGAAGCCGAGCCGCGCTCGCTCCTCTACACGGATTACCTGGGAGGCGTCAAATCTGCCCGGCAAGCCACCTTTATTCATTTATATCGAAAGGTGCTTGCCGTGCAGACTGGCGGAAGTGTGCTGCCTCCAAGTAACGATCTCGTCAGCCAAATGGATACCTGTCTGCAGGAGGCAAGCGTCTTCTATACGCTATCGTTCGATCCGTCGCTTGCGGATCATCCCGATGAGTATCACGGCTTGAAGGTGCAAGTGGCAAAGCCAGGCCTGACTGCTCGCACGAGCACAGGGTATTACGATCAGCCGTATTATTCCGATCAATCGGATCCCGCGGTCAAACCTGTCACTGTTGAGCAACTGGAGCAGACGCTAAAGGCGATCCGCGACCAATCCGACGGAGAGTCGGCCCGCCAACTTTCCGCTCTCCAACTCACAGAACGGTTGAGCAGCGTAAAGCTCTCGTTGTGGGAGTCGGCCCTGCACGGCGACAAAGCGAGGCAGGCGCTGGTTGGCCTGGCTGATGCGTCGGCATTTCTCGATCCGCCCCCAGCGGAGATGCCTGCCGATGCTCCACCGGACCCCATCGCGCAACGGCGCATGATCTCGCTGGCCGTCGAGTATCTGAACAAGACAATTTTGAAGTTGCCGAACTTCTATGCGACGCGAACTACGGTTCGCTATGCGGAAACTCCGAAATACGATGAGGGGAGTACCAAGATCCGCCATCAGCCACTGCATGCGGCGGACCGTTCCAGGGAAACCGTACTCTACCGCAATGGCTACGAAACCGTGGATTCAGCTGCGGCGAAACGTAAAAAACAGAAAGCGGAAGATCGGTATTTGATCACTTACGGCACGTTCGGTCCCATTCTCGGTGCGGTGATGGATATGATTGTTCCCAGCGGTTTGGTCTGGCGGCACTGGGAGGAGGGCGCGAGTGGTCCTCGCGCAGTGTTTCGCTACGCTTTCCCGCCCGAAAAGTCGCTTTATCAAGTAGGGGGCTGTTGTCTTCCGGACGGCGATGGAACGATTGCCTTTCGAAAGCTGGCGGGATATCACGGGGAGATCACCATCGATCCAGCCAGCGGAGCCATCCTCCGCCTGACGCTGCAGGCGAACTTGAAATCGACTACCCCCCTTGTCCGATCCGACATCATGGTCGAATACGGCCAGGTTGAGATCGGAGGGAAGAGCTATATCTGCCCGGTGAGAAGCGTCTCCATTTCCCGAGCGCGGTCGGTGATCGTTCTAACAGAATGGGATGAAAGCTTCAGAACCTTTGGACCATATGCAACCATGCTGGACGATATTACCTATGACGGCTATCACATGTTCCGAGCAGATTCGCGTCTGCTTCCCGGTTTCAACCGGTAGCGTGGACACGCGCGCAGAAACTCCAACTGCTCGATTTTGGGGAACCAAACGTTGGCCAGCGATAACGGACTTATAAAGCGCGTCGGACTCGGCCCAATCGCCTCTTTACCGAATCTATTTCTTGGGTTTCCAGCAATGGGCAAACTCTTTTCGGGTATGGCTGGTTCCCATGACGTTGAAAGAGCCGGTCTGTTTCGAGTAGATAACCTGTTGAATTCCGCCGTGAATCGAATTCACGTTATTGTAGTGACCAATGCCCGTCCCCGCGTATTCCCGGCTCATTCTGATGTAACTATGCCATTCCTGGTTCCCTGTTGCGTGAAACCCCGACGCTTCGAGTAAACCGTCCTTGGGCTGCCATGCGATGTCTACTGTCCCGCCAGTCGGCTCATGCGTTCCGTCATCCCTGATGCGGTAATTCACGTACTGGCCATGCAGAGAACCATACTCTTTGGTCAGCGCCCGCAGTTCAAACCATTTCCGTAATCTGGCGCCAATCTGCCAATCGGCTATCACGCCCAGAATCGCGCCCAATACGGACCCGATTGCAAGATTCGGCCAATTGATTGTCATTTCACATTCCTACGAAGCACTGACGAAGCTCCCGGTAGGATGTACGCTTATTCTCCCTTTCCGGTTCCCCTTCAGTTCGTCTAGATGTCAACATTCCATGCGATTGACCTATCGAGGGGGGTTGTGCCTGCGGCACAAAGCGTCGGCAATGCAGCACTAACCGCTGGGAGACGCCCAAAGTAGTAACGGCGATTCTCCCCGTTCCACTTTATCGAACTTTCCCCGAAAGAATCGATGTAAGGGTTCCGCGGAGAATCGCCGCTTGTTGTGTGGCTTACCCCAGGTACACTACGCGCGCGCTTCAAACACCATATTGAACGGCGTCTCAGCTGCCTTGCGGAAACGCGTAAACCCGCCGCTGCGCACCACCTTCTCTATATTCGCGGGACCGGCCTGCGCACCCAGGCCAAGCGCCACTTCCTGCGAGAGCGAACACGGCACACACACCGACGCCGACGCCGAGTACATGATGCGCCCAATCGGGTTCAGGTTCGCAGCGACCTCGTCATGCGCAAACGGCTCGACGATCATCCATGTGCCTCCGGGCGCCAGCGATTCGCGCACGTGCCGTGCCGCACCCGCCGGGTCACCCATGTCGTGCAGGCAGTCGAAGAACGCCACCAGGTCGTAGTCCTTGCCGGGAAACGCCTTCGACGGCGCCACCTCGAAAGTCACTCGGTCGCTTACCTCAGCCGCCTTCGCCTTCTCGCGGGCGGTTTCAATCGACGGCGCATGGTAGTCGAAGCCAAAGAACTGCGACTTGGGGTAGGCCTTCGCCATCAGCAGTGTCGACGCGCCATGTCCGCAACCAATGTCAGCCACCCGGGCGCCCGCCTTCAGTTTTGCCTCGACTCCCTCCAGCGCCGGAATCCAGCTCGAAACCAGGTTCGCCAGATACGTCGGCCGGAAGAATCGCTCGCAGCCTTCAAACAAGCCCTTCTCATGTTCATGCCAACCCATGCCTTTGCCCGTGCGGTAAATCTCCGTGATCTTTTCCTCGTCTTTCATCAGTGACGCCAGCATGTGATAGAAGCCCGGGAGGTGGATCGGCGTATCGTCCTGCGCCAACGCCAGCGCCTGTTCCGGAGTCATGAAGTAGGTGCCGCTTGCAGCGTCATACTCCACAAATTTACCGGCCGCATTGGCGTTTAACCACTCGCGTATATAACGCTCCGCTGTGCCCGTGCGCTTGGCAAGCTGCGCGGGGTCACCGGCACGCCATCTCCCATGGCGCGGTAAAGTCCCAGCTTGTCTCCGATAACGATCAGCGGCGCGTGCATGGCCGCGCCCATGTCCTGCACTGCCTGTCCGAGCAGCGCGTTCAGCTTGTCAGGATCGATTGTTCGTGTTTTTTCAGATGAAATGGAAGGTGATGAAGCCATATTTCTCCCCTCCTTTTGGGAAGGTCTAAGTCGCAGTCAATCCGGCGTACGGGCAGACTTTGACAGAGATCGATCATAAGTGGGGTTGCTGGACAATTGCTATCCCCTCGAGACACTAGAAGCGCGCTGAATAAGGGAGGACCCTCGATCTTTGCCTGCCCCTGCAGCCCTCATTCCGCTCCCAGATCACCGAGCACGGAAGGACGGCCAACAAGCGGGATTCCTCAGGGAACGAGGGGCTTCTTCCGCCAGCGCCTTAGGCTTTCAAGCCGCTTGGCGACAAATGGCCGGAAGAATGGATTACTCCGAACGCAGCGCTTCCACCGCGTTCACGCTGGCGGCGCGCGCCGCAGGCACAGCCGACGCGATCACCGCCGCAGCCAGAATTACGACGGCGGATGCGATGAACGCGAGTGCGCCCGGCAGTTGCACCTCCGCAACGTACTTGCCGATGGCGCGTGCGAAGGCAAAGCCAACCACCACGCCTGCGCCCACTCCGATGCTGGCGATCACCAGGCCCTCCACGAGAACATTGGTGAGGATGTTGCGCGGCTGAGCGCCCAGAGCCATGCGGATGCCGAACTCGCGCGTGCGCCCGCTCACGGAAAACGCAAGCACGCCGGCCACGCCCACCACGGAGATCAAGAGCGCCACCGCGGCGAATCCGCCGAAGACGATCGCATTCAGGCGGTCGGGCGTGAGAACTTCCGCGCGAATGTCTTCGAGCGTGCTGGCTCGCTCCACGGGCTGGTCTGCCGCCATGTCGTGAATCGTGCGGGTGATGATGCGGAACAAGCGTGTATGGATCATGATCCGTGCGCACGAACAGACGGCCCTGCCATCCTTCCTGGTCGGACGGCTGATAGATCGTCATGGCCGGCGACGGGATGATGTTTTCATCGTCGACGTCAGGCACCACGCCGATGATCCGCCGCGGCTCGTGGCTGATGCCGATAAACTTCATCACGCGGTCGGTCCAGCGCAAACTGCGGTTCAGCGCGTCCTGCCCGGGAAACAGCATCTTGCGCAACGCTCTGGCTGATGATCACCACGCGTTCCGAGCCGTCCCTGTCGGTGTCTCTGAAATCGCGGCCTTGCAGAAGCGGCACTCCCAAGGTGTCGAAGAATCCGGGGGATATGGAGCGGAAGCGCGCGCGCAAATCGTCCTGGCCGTTCTCGCGCGTCGCGCCCTCCACCGCGAAGGTGAAGCTGATGTTCAGTGCCCTGGACGTCGCGCCAGGGAACGCTGAAGCCTGAGGACACGTGTTCCACTCCCGGCAGCGCGCCGACCCGGCGCTGCACCTCGCGATAAAAATCACGCACCTGCTCCGGCGTTCGCCCATACGACATCACCGGCAAATTCACAGCCAGAACGCTTGGCGGTGTCGAAGGGCGGCTGCGTCTTCTCCAGCACAAACAGAGTCCTCATCAGCGCACCAGCGCCGGCGAGCAGCAGGAATGAGGCCGTGATTTGCGTCACGGCGAAGATGCGCAGCCGCCGGTTACTGCTTCCTCCCGTGACGCGCAGTCCGCTGCTGGTTAGGCCGAAGCTGTGCGACGGATCCTCGGAGGGCAGGCGCGGAACAAACGCCAGGAAGACGGCGGCGATCAACGCCAGCGCAATCCCAATCCACACCAGGCTGAAATCGAGCGTCAGGCCGTCGGCGCGCACGCTAGAAGCGCGCCGCATAGCGGCCCAGCACGGCCACCATCGGAGCGGCGATGATCAGGGCCGCCAACACTCCGCTGCCGCACAGCACGAGGCTTTCCGCCAGCAGCGAACGGCGAAGCGCCGCTCGTGGTTGCTCCCAACGCCGAGCGTACGGCCAGCTCCGATTCGCGGCGCACGGTGCGCGCCAGCACCAGATTGGCAACATTCGAGCAGGCAATCACGAACAGCAGGCCGGAGGCCGCGAACAGCACCCACAAGATCGTATTGGCGCGAGAATTGATCTGGTCGTGCATGCGCGTGACAGTCGATGGTGTAGTGGTCTTCGGGTTTGTACACCTCGGGATGCGCGGCCAGCATGGCCGCGTATATGGTGTGGAGCTCCGCTCGCGCGGCGTCGAGATCGGCGCCGGGAGCGAGCCGTGCGAAGACTTCAGTCATGCGATGCTCACGGCCGGTCACCATGGTGGCGGATAGATGATGCGGGCTGGTGACCACGTTGGCGATGATCTCGGTTGCCACCGGATAGGGCACCGATGGCTCCAGAACCCCGACGATGACCGCGGAACGCGCGCCCTGTCAAGCTCTCGAGCCGCACCGTCTTTCCGATCACGCTGGGATCGTGAGTGCAGCGACGTGCTCCAGAATTTATAGGTCAGCACCACCGCGCCGGCTGCATTTGGGCCATCGTCGGCTGGGAGTCAACAAGCGTCCAAGGACCGGACGCAGCCCCATCACCTTGAAGTAATTGCCATCCACCACGCCGGCGGGAATCTCGCGTGGCGTGCCGAGTCCCACGATGGTGAAGTCGATCTCTGAAAAGGTGCCCAGCTCCTGGATCGTCTTTAGCCCGTGCCCGATGTCCTGAATTTCCGGAACGGAGAACGTCGCGTTGGCGACGCCGATGCCGGGAGCGCTCTGGCGCAAGTAAAGCAGCCGGTCTTCGTCGCGATTCGCGAGCGGCCGCAGGAGCACGGCGCGAACCACGCTGAAGATGGCGGCGTTTGCGCCGATACCCAGGGCCAGGGTTAGGGCCACGGTGATCCACAGCGCGGGAGCCCGCGACAAAGAACGCACGGCAATTTTCAAATCACGAAAGAATGACATATCGGTCCTCCATTCGGGCAAATGGTTCCACCGGTTTGGCAATCGCCTCGGTGCGGCGCGATTTCTCAACGATATGGGCTCCATGCAGGGAAGTGCAAATCGAGAGCCAAAGCGTCGTGGATGCAAGTTTATGAGGAGGATCCTGACAGCCGTCCCAGGCCCACGCATTTTTTGGTGACATATTGACAATAACGCTCACTTAATTTCAAGAAGACCAGGATCCCCCTCCTGGGCGACTGATCCCCCAAAGAGCAATAGACACCTCTTGATCAGGAGCGCCATGCCATGCATGTGTTGTCGCACTTACTCAGCTTTCCCGCATCGTATCCACTTTTCTTGACCCTGCTGACGATGGTCGTGCTGATCTCGCTGGGCACGCCCGGGCATGCGAAGAACTCCTGGAGGCGGCCTGCCCGCCTCGTCCACAGCGCGGCTATCTGGCTGTGCTTATGTACGTTTTTAGTGGGTTGCACCAGATCCGGGTGCGACGAGGAGGACGATTGGGTCATCCGTTCCCATGGCCACGTCCTATCGATGCATAAGCTTGTCGATCGCCTGGTAGGCGAACCCAGGCAGGCCTCGGCTTCGCTCTCCACGACGCCGCATCTGCAGTTTCAGGGCAACCTGACCACCCTGGTGCCGGCATTCGACAGCAGCGGAAACGTCTATCAGGTAGGCCTGCAGCGGCAATCCAACTGCAGCATCACCGAGGCCTTGCTGGCTATTAATGCCACCACGACTGGCGTGACGTCTTCCGTCCAGAGCAGCTTTCCCAACTATCAGAACACGCTGCACTCGCTGGCCGGCCTGACCACCACCGCCAACCAATGGCCGAACGGCTGCAAGGATCCAGTGGGCATCACCTCGACCTTCGGTGTCTATGTCGGCCCGACGAAGGATGGCAGCCTGCTCATCGGGGCCGGCCTGAACGTCGTCAATGCCAATGTCCTGTATGTAGGGACTGTGCCCCCCACCGGCGGAACAGCGAGCACGACAGCGGTGACGGCGATTCCAAACCCGATCTCTGTGGCCACCGCCGACGTCAATGGAGATGGGAACAACGATCTGGTCGTTGCCGATTACCCGAACTCCTCGACCGGCGACAAGGGCGGCATCTACGTGATGCTGGGCCACGGGGACGGAACCTTCGCAACCCCGGTCCTCTACGCCGCTGGACCCGCTCCCGGGGCAGTCGCCATCGACGACGTGAACAACGACGGCAAGCTGGATCTGGTGGTTGCCAGCAGCCAGGCCGGGCTCACCAACGGCATCGCAGTGCTGCTGGGCAATGGCGACGGGACGTTTCAGGCGGCCGTCGCCAGCCCCAGCGCGGGCGGCAGCTATGTGGCGACGGGGGACTTTAACGGGGACGGCAAGAAGGACATCGTCCTCTCCAACGGGGCGATTCAACTCGGCAAGGGAGACGGTACCTTTGCTGCGGCGGCGTTTACCCTGCCTGCGTCCCCGGGCACCGAAACAGGCGCGCCCGCGGTGGGCGACTTTAATAACGACGGCAAGCTGGACGTGGCCTTGAATCTTCCACCAGGAGAGACCTCCGGCCCCTTCATCAGCATTTTTCTGGGCAACGGGGATGGCACCTTCACTGCCGGCGCGAGTTACACCACCATCTTTGGCACCACCAATCTTGTCTCCGCCGATCTCGACGGCGACGGAAACCTGGACCTGGTGGCTGGAATTGGGAACATGGGCCTCTTCGGGCCCGACTTAGGCAGCAACGGCATGATGGAGGTGCTCATGGGGAATGGCGATGGGACCTTCCGGGCCGCGCCGTCCTTCAACAACACAACGACCGTTGTCAACAATGTGGCGCCGACGTTCGCGGTGGGCGACTTCAACGGGGACGGCTACCCGGACATTCTTGCCGCGGCGATCTCTCAACAAGGGAACAATCCCGTCATCCAGGGCATGCTGCTCTTAGCTGGCGACGGCAAAGGAAACTTTACCCCCGGACAGGCTATCTCCGGCAGTTCGCCGACCATCTTTGCGGCGGCCGACATGAATGGAGACGGCAAGCTGGACGCGGTAGTCGCCGATGGAAGCACGAACGTCGGAGTTGCGCTGGGCAACGGCGCCGGCGGCTTCCAGGCCACAAAGGATTATGCGGTTCCCAACGGCGAAGCGATTCAGGATCTCGCGCTGGGCGACTTCAATGGCGACGGCAAGCCGGACGTCCTCGTGACCGCTGTGGCCTCGAGCGCTGCGAATCCCAACGCCGCTTATCTGTTCCTGAACAATGGCGATGGGACGCTGGCCCAAGCCAAGCAGGTGGGTACCGCCGTCACTCCGCAGGGGCTCGCTCTGGGCGATCTGAACGGCGACGGCAAACTCGACTTTGTGATGACCGACAACGGCATCAATTCCACCACCAACACCCAGGGAGCGATGCTGGTCTACCTCGGTAAAGGCGATGGGACCTTCGCCGCCCCGGTGTCGTACAACCCGGGATTTTTTCCCGGTTCGGTCGCCATTGCGGACATGAATAACGACGGCAAGCTGGACGTGCTGGTGGGCAGCATAGACGAGGCCTATACCACAGGAACCCTGAGTATCTATCTCGGGAATGGCGACGGGACCCTGCAGACCCCCCTTACCACAACCTTGCCGGACACATACTTCACCAACTTCGCCGTGGCCGACGTAAACGGAGACGGCAATCCCGATGTTGCCGTAGGAGACTGCTGCGGAACGACGTACACCAGCGTTCTGCTGGGAAAGGGCGATGGCACAATTGCCGGCCAATACGCGCTGGCGGTTGCCCTCTCTTCAGACTCCGTGACTACTGTCGATGTCAATGGGGACAAACGTCCCGACCTGCTGCTCACTTCCGGGCCGCTGGGCGGAACCTCCATCCAGGTCCTGCTTAATTTGTACGGCCAGGCAACCACGTCTCTGCCAGCCACCACAACCACTCTGTCCGTTTCTCCCAATCCCGCCGTGGCTGGGCAGGCCGTTACGCTTACCGCCACGGTTTCGGCCGCCAGTGGCAGCGGAGTGCCAACCGGAACCGTCACCTTCCTCAACGGCACAGCTTCGCTGGGCACAGGGCAGCTCGACGCGACCGGAAAGGCCACCTTGACGACCTCTGCCCTGCCTGTCGGCACATCGTCCCTCACCGCAGCTTATGGAGGAGACACGACGTTCGCCGCCTCGACCTCTGCGGCGATATCGGTCACGGTTACGTCCGCTCCCCCGAGTCCACCTGATTTCACCCTTGGGATCAGTCCCACATCGCTCTCTATCACGCCCGGACAAAGCGGCACGGCCACGGTAAGCGTCACGCCGGTAAACGGCTTCAACCAGGCCGTGGCGTTCGCGTGCTCCGGTCTGCCGGCGGAGGCAGCGTGCACTTTCTCTCCCGCGACCGTTACTCCGAGCGGGACCGCCGCCAGCACGACAACTATGACCGTCACTACCACCGCGGCCTCAACCGCCGGCGACATAAGATGGCCCATTGCCGGGGGCGGAATCGCCCTGGGCATGGGTCTGCTTTTCTTCCGGCGAAGAAAACCTTGGCCTCCCCTGGTCTGCATGGCGTTGGTGCTGTGCCTGGGAGGAATCGTGCTTGGCTGCGGAGGCGGCTCGAATTCAAGCGCCGGTGGTGGAGGCTCGGGGTCGACCACCGCTCCCGGTACACCCGCCGGCACCGGCCAGGTAACGATTACGGCGACAGCCGGTTCAGGAGCGAGTGTCGATTCACACACAGCTACTCTATCGCTGACAATCCAGTAAGCGGCTTTGGAAAAGCCTTGAAAGGAGAAGGACGGTGGAGAACTGTGCACTGGACAGGCGAATGGATTCTGCCGGCATTCATCGTTGCGTCAACCGCAGTCATGTTGTTACTCCTCCATCTCACCAAGCACCTACCCTTGCACTTCGACACCAGCCTGTTGTAGGCTCTTGGTGTCGAAGCTACAGGGAAAGAAGACGATGACGGAAAAACGGCTCGAACTGCCCCAGGGGACGCTCGATTTACTCATTCTGAAAGCAGTGGCCCTGGAGCCGCTTCATGGCTGGGCCATCTCCGAGCGCCTACAGCAGATTTCACGCGATGCGATCCAGGTGCAACAAGGTTCGCTTTACCCGGCCTTGCACCGGCTCGAACGGCGCGGATGGATCAAGGCGAAGTGGGCGATCAGCGAGAATAACCGGCGTGCCAAGTACTACGAGTTGACTTCTCAAGGACGGAAGCAGCTGGAAGCCGAGACCGCAGCATGGCGGAAACTTACCGATGCCGTCGATCATATTCTCGACCTGGCCTAAGGGGCCTATATGCTGAGTGACCTCATCTATCGGCTGCGTACCCTCTTCTACCGTAAGAGCGTGGAGGATGAGTTGCAGGAAGAATTGCAATATCATCTGGAGCGCGAGGCGGAGAAATACCGCCAAGCCGGCGCGCAACCAGAAGAGGCTATGCGCCGCGCGCGGCTGGCTCTTGGAGGACCGGAACAAGTACGGCAACAGTGCCGCGAGACGCGCGGCACCATGCTGCTGGATGACTTGATCCAGGATCTGCGTTACAGTCTACGGACACTCGGCAACAGTCCCGGTTTCACCATCGTTACGGTCCTTACACTCGCCCTGGGCGTAGGCGCTTGCACGGCCATTTTCAGCATTGTGAATGCTGTTCTCATTCGTTCGCTGCCGTATGGGGACGCGGGACGGCTGGTTTATCTTCTTACTCCGAACCCAAATTTCGGGAATTTCCCGGTTGAGGCCTTTGACCCAAGTTACGCGGACTTCTTCGATCTTCAACGGCAGAGCCATTCTTACGCCAGCATGACGGCCTTTGAGCAGGCCTCCTACAGTTCCGCGTCGCAAAATACAGCGACACGTGTTGGCGGAGCACGCGTAGATGGGAACTTCTTCTCCACTCTGCAATCTTTCCCCGAGGCCGGACGCGCGATTGGCCCGGAGGATGATCGCCCTGGCCACAACAACGTGGTGGTCATCAGCCATGCTCTCTGGCAATCGATGTTCGCGGGAAGTGCGCAGATCCTGAGCAAGTCTTTGCGCCTGGATGGCAGGCTTTTCCAGATCATTGGCGTGATGCCAGCGGGATTTGGATATCCCCACAACACGGATTTTCCCGCCGGAGTAGGGTCGGGCAATGGAACAGGCACAGACGTGTGGGTTCCGCTCGCGCTATCTGCTGAGCAGAAGGCCGTCCGCGACGACATGAGCGGCTTCGCGCTGGCAAGGCTCAAACCGGGGGTCTCCGTCCGCCAGGCGCAGGCAGAAATGAGCACGATTATGGTCCGCCTTGATCAGCTCCACCAGGCGGACATGCGGGGGTGGGGCGCCTTCGTCAAACCGCTTCCAGACAGTTCCATTGGGCCTGCCCGCACCCTGATGTGGCTTCTGCTGGGAGCGGTATTCCTGGTTCTGTTGATCGCGTGCGGCAATGCAGCAAACCTGTTGTTGGCGCGGGCGGCCGCTCGAGCTCATGAGCTAGGCGTACGCGCAACATTGGGAGCGGCAAGGGGACGAATGATCCGGCAGATGTTGACCGAATCGCTTCTGCTGGGGCTGGCCGGCGGGCTGGCTGGTATCGTTCTCGCCTATGGTTTCCTGCGTGGACTCCTACTCCTGAATCCTGGAGACATTCCTCGGATGGATCAGGCCTCGATCGATACCCGGGTCCTGGTCTTTACTCTGATCACAGCAGTGCTGACGAGTATGCTGTTCGGCATACTTCCCGCCCTCTTCGCGTCCCGCATCAACCTCGTCGAATTTCTGAAGAGTGGGGGCAACCGCGGAAGTGTTGGAACGCGTAACCGTTTGCGAAGCATCCTGATCATTGGAGAGCTTGGCTTGGTTGTGATCCTGCTGGCTGGTGCGGGCCTGTTGTTGCGTAGCTACATCAACGTCGAATCAGTGAAAACCGGGTTCTCCTCGTCAACCGTTTCGATGAACATCCAGCTCGACGCAGAGTAACGCAGCCGGGAGCAGCGTCTCGCATTCTTCCGAACGCTTCTCGATAAGATTCACTCCATCCAAGGGGTAGAATCCGCCGGAGTTATCGATAGGCTCCCACTGAGCAATTCCGAAAGCGTGAGCACGCTTTGGGTAGACGGATATGAGAACCAGAAAGAGCAGCTGGTAAACGATCGCAACATCACACCACAATATTTCTCAGCCATGGACATTCCCCTGGTAAGCGGGCGATCTTTTACCGACGACGACGCTCCCGGCCATCCGGCCGTCGCCATGGTCAACCAGGCATTTGCCAAGAAATACTTCGGCAAGCGCGACCCTATCGGGCTGGGCATTCGCACGTCGGGGCCCCCCCACAACCCGTTGAGAACGGTTATTGGCGTGGTGGGAAATGTACACCATTCAAGCCTTGAGGCCCCGGCCGCCCCTGAGGTCTATGAACCGCTTTGGCAGAAAGATATCGGAGGTGGCGCGTTTGTTGCAGTTCGCTCCTCTCTTCCGCCAGACACGATCGCGCCGGCGATCCGAGCGGCACTAAGGACGGTCGATCCCAATCTGGCTCTATCTGACTTTCACACCATGGGAGAACTGGCGTCGCAATCGACCGCCCGCCGCCGTTTTCAAACGACGCTGCTGACCGCTTTCTCGGGCATGGCGATGCTGCTCGGGATGGTAGGTGTTTATGGTCTGCTCGCCTATTCCGTAAAGCAGCGCACGGCTGAGATCGGCCTGCGCATCGCTCTTGGGGCACCGCGAGGACGCGTGCTGGGGATGATTCTGCGTCAGGGGATTCAGCTCACCATTGCCGGCTTGATGCTGGGGTTAGCAGGCGCGCTGGCCCTCACTCGCATACTGACCTCGTTCCTGTACGGGGTGAGCGCGCTCGATCCGGTTACGTTTGCCGCAGTACCTGCGTTTTTGCTGCTGGCTACGATCATGGCGTGTTTGATCCCCGCGAGACGGGCTGCAAACGTCGATCCTATGCAAACGCTGCGATATGAGTGATGGATTGGGCGGCCCGCCATTGGAGACTAATAAGAAACATTTCCTCGCTTAAGCCGCGGTTGGTATTTGGCACGGCGGGAAGCACCACGAAAAGACGGGTGCCCCATGGATTTGTTGCACTTTCTGCCGAGGTCAAGTATCCCCGTGAGTCGGCAACGCCGGTGGACGACCGTAAGGAAAGCCGCATGCAAGTGCGGCGTCTTGCTGAAAGCAATGGAAACAAATCATTATCGTCCCAGGTACGCTGGGGCGAACCTGGGGCACCCAGCGCTTCGCTTAGGAGCAGTTTTGGTGATCGAATAATCGTAGTTCCGCGAGGAAACCGTAAGGATGCTTCCACGGCGCATCGTCCTTTGCACGCTGCTTCTGCTGCCCTCGCTCACCGGTGTTGCGCAGTCCCCACCGGATGCACTCCGTTTCGGCCAGAACGTGGTCGTGGCGCCAAGCCAAATACTCCATAATGCCCGCTGCTTTCTCTGCTCCGTCGATGTGGATGGCCAAACCACCGGCAGCGTGCGCGTCTTCGCCGGAAATGTTTTTGTCAACGGTCCGGTCGCGGGCGATGTTCGCGTCTTTGGCGGCAACGTCACGCTCACCAACAATGCCACGGTCGCCGGCCGGGTTATCGTCTTTGGAGGACACCTGCATCAGAGCGCCGCCGCGATCAGCCACGGAACCACGGTCCTGTCACCGATCATCTTCCTGCCCATCATCCTTTTCATCTGCGTCCTCATCGCCGGCTTGATCTTTCTGACCCGCCGCATGGTACGCGGCCCGGTGCTGTTCCCGCCGCTGCCCCGCCTGTAGAGCCGGTTTATAATCAACAGAGCCCCTGCGCTTTCCGGGACCTGCACCGTCCACCGCGGGGACGCCACGCCTCAGACTCCAACACAGGTATTCATGGATTTCCAGCTAGTCAGCGATTACCGTCCCCGTGGCGACCAGGGCCACGCAATCCAGGAGCTGCTCTCCGGATTGGCCGCCGGCGAGCAGCACCAGACCCTCCTCGGGGTTACCGGCTCGGGCAAGACCTTCACCATGGCCAAGATCATCGAGCAATCGAATCGCCCGGCGTTGATCCTGGCCCACAATAAGACGCTCGCCGCCCAGCTCTTCCACGAATTCAAGCAGTTCTTCCCCGATAATGCGGTCGAGTACTTCGTCTCCTACTACGACTACTACCAGCCCGAGGCCTATATCCCTTCCGGCGACCTGTACATCGAGAAGGAAGCCACCATCAACGAAGAACTGGACAAGCTGCGGCTCTCCGCCACGCGTTCCCTCTTCGAGCGGCGCGACGCCATTATCGTCGCCTCGGTCAGCTGCATCTACGGCCTGGGCTCACCTGAGGCCTACTACGGCATGCTGCTGCTGCTGGAAAAGGGCCAGAAGATTCGCCGTGAAGACATTACCCGCCGCCTGGTCGAGATTCTCTACGAGCGCAACGACGCTGATTTCCGCCGCGGCACCTTCCGCGTCCGCGGCGACGTGATCGAGGTCTACCCCACCTACGATGAGATGGCCTACCGCATCGAGCTCTTCGGCGACGAGATCGAAGCCCTCTCGCAGATCGATCCGCTCTTTGGCACCGTGCGCCAGAAGTATGCGCGGCTGCCGATCTATCCCAAGTCCCATTACGTGGTCCAGCCGGAGCGCAAGAAGACCGCCATCGCCTCCATCCTCGACGAACTCGCCGTGTGGGAGAAGGAGCTGGAGTCGCAGGGGCGGCTGGTCGAGTCGCAGCGCATCCATCAGCGCACCCGCTTCGACCTGGAAATGATCAAGTCCATGGGCTACTGCCACGGCATTGAAAACTATTCGCGCCACTTCTCCGGCCGGCTGCCGGGCGAGCCGCCGCCCACCCTGCTGGACTATTTCCCTCGCGACTACCTGGTCTTCATCGACGAGTCTCACGTAACCGTTCCCCAACTCCACGGCATGTGGCATGGCGACCGCTCGCGCAAGCAGAACCTGGTCGATTATGGCTTCCGCCTGCCCTCGGCGATGGACAACCGCCCGCTCAAGTTCGAGGAGTTCGAGACCCGCACCCACCAGACGATTTATGTCTCCGCGACGCCCGGGTCCCTATGAGCTCACCAAGTCCGCCGGCGTGGTGGTGGAGCAGATCATCCGGCCCACCGGCCTGGTCGATCCGGAGGTGGAGATCCGCCCCATCCGCGGGCAGATCGACGATCTGCTGGCGGAGATCCGCCTCCGCGTGGAGCGCAACGAGCGCGTTCTGGTCACCGTGCTGACCAAGCGAATGGCCGAAGACCTAGCGGGCTACTACTCCGAAGTCGGGGTGAAATGCCGCTACATGCACTCGGAGATCGAAACCCTGGAGCGGGTTCGCCTGCTGCGCGATCTGCGCCGCGGCGAGTACGACGTGCTGATCGGCATCAACCTGCTGCGCGAAGGGCTCGATCTGCCGGAGGTCTCCCTGGTCGCCATTCTCGATGCCGACAAGGAAGGCTTCCTGCGCTCCTCCGGCTCGCTCATCCAAACCATCGGACGCGCCGCGCGCCACCTGAGTGGCCGCGCCATTCTCTATGCCGATGTCATGACCGATTCCATCCGCCGCGCCCTGGACGAAACCGAGCGCCGCCGCACGGTCCAGCGGGCCTATAACGAGGAGCACGGCATCACGCCCACTTCCATCATCCGCTCGCTCGATATGTCCCTGGTGCATATTCTCAAGGCGGAGTACGCCGACCTCACCAGCCAGGATGATGCGATGCCGGAGTTCAATACCCAGCAGGAGCTGGACGTCTACATCGGCAAACTGGAGTCGGATATGCGCGAAGCGGCCAAGAAATTCGAGTTCGAAAAGGCGGCCAAGCTGCGCGACTACCATCAAGGAACTCCGCACCAAGGAATTCCTCTTTTCCTGAGGATTGGATGACGCTGCAGACCCTAGAAGCTGCGAACTGCAGATCGCTACCTTCCGAACTATGGTGCCGCGCATCTGGTTTTCTGAGAGCAGACAGCGACCTGATGCCATAGGTGCTCCGGTGCTTTAATACCGTATGCATTTGACCGGCGAATGGATCCTGCTGGCATTCATCGTTGCGGTAACGGCAATCATGCTGTTGCTGCTGCATCTCACCAAGCTCGGCCTCATCCTCCACCAAAACATCCAGACCGCCCGCACCGAAGAATGTTCCTGGCCTCGGTCAGCTTCTTCATCACTTTCCTGGCCGTGCGCCTGCTGGTTGCTTCCATCCAGCACCACATCGGGCCTTTCCAATACGTCACCATGGGTGGCCGCCACATCCATCACCTGGTCTGGGGCATTCTGATTCTGCTGGGCGTGGGCCTTGCCTATCTCAATGAGATCGGTTCCCGGCCCACCCCCGGCTCTATTTTCGCCAGCCGGCTCATGGCCATCCTGTACGGCGTGGGCGCCGCACTCACGCTCGATGAATTCGCGCTGTGGCTCAATCTTGCGAATGTCTATTGGTCGCGTGAAGGGCGGGAGAGTATCGACGCCGTATTCCTTTTCGGAAGCCTGCTGGCAATCGGTACGTGGGGCGCTCCGCTTTTCTCTGCACATCCTGCGGAAAAAACAACGCGCCGGGTAGTCTAACTCGATTCCCTCTGCTGCTGAGCACCGCTCAATCCTCTTGCATCCATGCGCATGCTTCTTGTATGCAAAATATAGTGTATTGTTTGGCCTTTGAAGAGACCGCCTTGCACTGCTGTTAAGAATTCAACCAAGGAAGTGCATAATGGCATCCGCCACGCCGATTCCCCCGCCAGAAAAGTATTTTGTAGCCTTCGTCATCCAGGGCGAAGATGTTTTCAAAATCACAGTCGACAGCATTCTTCACACCTGCGGCAATGCCGGTGAGTTTGCTTTTCAGGGAGTGGCCAAGCTCCGCGCCGCCGCCGCCCTCGAGCAACTCACGGCAATCCACAACGAACGTCCAGACGAATTGCGCAGAATGGCTCGGGAAATGGCCCGCGAGGGCATGGCGATGCTTGCGCGTACCAGCCACACCACCAGGCCCAATATCGAACGCATCGCGTAAGCTATTTGGATCGGGTCGTGCCTCTGATCCCTTTGGCCGCACTCAACAGGCAAATGCAGCCGGGCGCGTAAGCGCCGGCTGCCAAACAACCGTCCGCGGTTGGATCATCCTCATTTTTCGAAGACAAAAAAGCCGCTCAGACCTCCCCGGCTACCTGAAACTCCCGGTTTTTACCGCAGGCGCGTCGCAGGAGGTACCCTGGACTGTATCTCGCACGGTCATTAAACTTGATCCATAGCAGGTTGGTCACTGGCACATTGTGCTCCATCCCTCACTTTTCGGGAAGCAAGGACCCTTATGCAGTTCTGGAACGAATTGGAAGGACAAGAAATCGAGGGGCTTTATCCCCTCCGCCGCCTGGTGCGCTCAGAAGGCCGAAGCGCATGGTTCGAGACCGAGACGGGCGAACCGCACAATCTACCCGCCACCATCAGCCTTACCGAAGCTTTGACGGATGCGGATGAAGTCGTTGCGCGCCTTCATGCCGCGCAAAAGCCTGGAGAATCCCAACCTGGTTGGCATCACCAAAGTTGGCCAGACCCGTCTCGACAACACCCTCTTCGTCTATGCCGTCATGGAGCAGATCGAGCAGAGTCTCTCCGATGTGCTGCTGATTCAGGCCCTCTCCCCGGAGGAAGGACGCCAGGTGGCTGAGGCGATGGTCGGGGCGCTCACGGCCATTCACCAGCAGGGAATGTCCCACGGTCACGTGGAAGCTGCCAGCATCCTCGCGACCGGCGAGACGGTGAAGTTGCGCAGCGATTGCCTGCAGATGTCTCCGCAGCAGCCAGGCCCAAGATGTTGCCGGCATTGGCGCAACGCTCTTCCATGCCTTCACCCAGCGAAAGGCGCCCTCCGCAACCGACGCGCAGATTAATCGCATTCCGGCGCCGTTCGCGGAAATCGTGCGCAACTCCTTCGCCCGGCGCTGGACATTAGCCCAGATCGCCAACGCATTGAAACCAGTCCCACCGGTGACCGGCCCCATCCCGCCGCCGCCGGCGCCCCCCGAGCCCATTGTTGCCGGAGAGCCGGAGAAAGCGCCGGAGAAAGAGCCGGAGAAGGCGCCAGAGAGACCGCCGGTCCCGAAATATCGCCCGGCCACTCCCCCTGCTGTGGTGGCGAAACCGCTTCCTTTGGTCACCGAAGATGAGGAGGAAGCGCCGGTTGTGGCGAAGCGATCCCGCCTGGCGCTTTACATTGCGCTGGCAGTGGGCGCGCTTGTGCTCATTAGCTGGCTGATTTTCCGCCCCCGGTCCGCGCCGGCGCCTGAGAACGGACCACAAACCCAGGCGGCTGCTCCCGCCGCCCCGCAGGCTGTGGCGCCGCCCGTTCCAGAGCCACTGCCCGCCACCAAACCGTCAGCCACGAAACCAGCGCCGGCCCTGCCACCGGTACGTCGGTCAACAAGCACTGCAACTGATTCGAATGGACGCCCCATCTGGCGTGTTATCGCCTATACCTACAAGAGTCAACAGCAGGCCACGGACATGGTAGCCCAGATCATCGGCAAACATCCGAACCTGAAGGTCTCGGTCTTCAACCCTCCAGGAAGAAGTGGCGACTACCAGGTCATCCTCGGCGGTGACATGGATCGCGATCAGGCCCTCAAGATGCTCGATAAAGCACGCAGCATGGGTATGCCGGCCGATACCTATGTGCAGAACTTTGCCGAGTAGATTGGCGATTTACAGAACTTTGGGTGCATCGAATCCTGCGGCGACTTCCTGCAGGTACCTGAGGCTCGCGGTGACGCTCTCCACCGGTGGTACGACGGTCGCGCCGTAGGTGACATCCTGTTCCACAACCATCCATCCTGAATAATTGTTTTTTTCGAGAGCGCGAAAGAATCCAGGGAAGTCAACCGATCCCTGCCCGATGATTGTGAATGCATGGGCCGCGATTGCCTGCTCAAAGTTCATCTCGGTGCGGCGAACCTGCGCCATTACCTTCTCGTCGACGTCCTTAAGGTGAACAAACCTGAGAATCTCGCGGTACTTCCCTGCCTCCGCGGCGGGATCTCCTCCCGCATAGGCACAGTGCCCCGTGTCCAGGCACAGTCCAATTTTCGAGGCCGACGTCACGTCGAAGAATTGGGCGGTCTCCTGTGGCGTCTCAACGTAGGTCGAAGTGTGCGGGTGGAAAACCAGATCCAGGCCAAACTCCTCCGCCACGCCGGCTGCTTCCGCGGCCACCTTCGCCACTTGTCTCCATTGCTGTGCGTTCAAGCCCTTGCTGCCGTCGGCGGGGACCCGCCCCGCAATCCGGTCTCGCTCTTCAGACTGCGCGTCGGCAAGAACCAGGAAGGGCGCGCCCAAAGCAGCGAGCAGGCCGCCCACCATGCGGATCTGCTCCACCACGATCTTCCTAGAGGCCGGGTCGCTGAGCACCACCGGAACGAACGATCCCAACAGCTTCAACTTCCGCTGCGACAATTCGCTCTCCAGCAGCTTCGCATCGGTCGGCAGAAAGCCGTAGGGTCCCAACTCGGTGCCGGTATAGCCCGCGAAGACCATCTCATCCAGCATCGTCTGGTAGCTCTGCTCCCACGACGGGCTCGGATAGTCCAAAACACCCCAGCTATTCGGTGCCGAGGCAAACTTGAAGCGCGGCCGTCGTCCAGTCATCCGCGAACCCTCTTGCATGAAAATGAAGCACCAGGTAAATGGTTTTCCTGTAAGCACTGTAGGGCGTGCGGCTAAGCGCTTATATGGCCTATCATGCAAGGGGCGATTCTTCTCGTCAAGCCCTTTCCCGGCTCGCTTGGTCTCTGCCAAGGAGTACTTTCAACCAGGGGCAACGAAATGCGCAAATTGGGGATAGGAGTCCTGGGAGTCGGGGAGATGGGCAAGCGGCACGCGGAGAACCTGCGTCGCCTGGTTCCCGAAGCGCAACTGGTGGCCGTGGCCGATGTCGATGGCGCCCGCGCAAAGAAGGTGGCGGCCGAGCTTGAGATTGAGCACGCCTACGCCAGCCTGGAGGCAATGCTGGAACGCAGAGACATTCAAGCCGTTTTGATTGCTGCGCCAGACAAGTTTCATGCCCCTGCGGTGGAAGCAGCCGCGCACGCAGGCAAGGATATTCTGTGCGAGAAGCCGCTCGGTCTCAGCCTGCAGAGCGCGCATGCCGCGCTGCAGGCGGCCGCGGACGCAGGCGTCCGGCTCCAGGTGGGATTCATGCGCAGATATGACCCGGCGTACCTTGCCGCCAGGAAGCAGATCGAAGCCGGGGAGATCGGAGAGCCCGTGGTCTTTAAATCCATTGGCCGCGACAAGAATGTGCCTCCCCTTGGGGCCTATCAGTCGAGGATTAACGGAATGCTCTTTTTCAACAACACGATTCACGATTTCGACCTGGCGCGCTGGCTCACCCATGACGAGGTTGCCGAGGTGCACGCTTTTACCACCGTCGCGATCCGGCCCGAGATCGCGGAATTCGGCGACATCGTGGCCGGCACGGTGAACCTTCGCTTCCACCACGGCGCCATCGGAAATATCGAGTCGTATGTACAGTGCCTGTACGGCTACGATATCCGCACCGAGATCGTAGGATCCAAGGGCTCGATCCTGATCGGAGGCCTGCGGCAAAATTCTGCGACCTTCTTCAAACCGAATGAGGGTAGTTACGAATTGGAGGATCACTTCCTCTCGCGTTTTCGGGAGGCCTACGTGGCTGAGGTTAAGGACTTTGTCCACACCATCCTGAGCGACCGCGCACCTCGCGTGACCGGGGAAGACGGGCTGCGCGCGGTCGAGATCGCGGTAGCCGCCCAGAAGTCACATCAAGAAGCGATTCCCTGCGTTGTCGGCAAAGGCAACTGAGCGAATGGGAGTTCGTTGGGCGGAGAAGAGAACCGCAGGTCCCTCCACTTCGCTACGCTCCGATGGTCAGGTGCCCTTCGTAGCTTATCCGCCCGCGATTCATACACCGGGAAGCAAAGGCCGATAAGGAAGCAGGAGCCGACAAACATAGTATTTGACGCCGGCAGCGAGAAAGCCGCAATGAGGCTCGACGAATGATGGAGGGAATGTTGAAGCGGGGGCAGGTGCTGATCGCCCGCAATATGCAATCCGCGGCGGTGATCGAAGATACTCTGGGCGAAGGCGCCCAGGCCGAAGTGTATCGCGCGCGCATCGGCGACAGCACACTATGCCCTGAAGTGGTATCGGCCGGAGTACCTGGCCGGAGACCCGAGACTGTGGGAGCGTCTGAAAGTGGCCATCAACAGCGGGACGCCCACGGAGCAGTTTCTGTGGCCCTTCGATCTTGTTTCGCATCCCCGCAGCGATGCTTACGGCGGGTATCTGATGCCGATCAAGTCCCCTGAGTTCATCAGCATGGTCGAGCTGATGCGCCGCCAGACCGAGCCTTCGTTCCGGGCGCTGACCATGGTGGGATTCAGCCTGGCGCACAGCTTTCTCAAGCTGCACGCCGCCGGCCTGTGCTATCGCGATATCAACTTTGGCAATGTCTTCTTCAACCCCGACACGGGAGATATTCGCATTGCGGATACCGACAATGTGGACGTGAACCTGAAGCCGGGCAGCATCAAGGGCACGCCCGGTTTCATGGCGCCGGAAGTGGCCAACGACCTGGTCGAACCCAACGCCGCCAGCGACCGCTTCTCGCTCGCCGTTCTGCTCTTCCTCATTTTTGTGATCGGACATCCCTTGAAGGGCAAGCGAGAGCTGACCTTGCCCTACGATGCATCCGATCCCGATCAATCGCACCGGCTTTGCGCGCTGGATCCGGTCTTCATCTTCGATCCCGACAACGATTCCAATCGCCCCCAGCCCGGGAGTGCATGATAACCCGCTGAGTTTCTGGCCCATCTATCCCGGCTCCCTGCGCAAGCTTTTCATCCGCGCCTTCACGGTGGGACTGCACGACCCGGACGCCCGGGTGATGGAGAATGAGTGGCGCAAGGAGATGTGCGCGTTGCGCGATGCCATCTTTTATTGCCCGCACTGCGGCGCGGAGAACTTCTTCGACCTGGAGCTGGCTGCGGCAAAAGAAAGCGCTCGATCCTTGCTGGGGTTGCCACTCGGCTGCTCGGCAATCCGCCTCGCATGCGCATGGGCGCCAGCCTACGGCTCGCAGCTGGTCATGCTCAGCCGCGGCGCGCAACTCTTTGCCCATCATCTGGAAGGCGACACGTACAACTTCGAGCACCCCTTGGCCGAGGTAGTTTCCGAGCCCCTTGGGCTTGAGAAATCTCTCCTCGGGCAAATGGACCTGCCGGAACCAGAACGGCTCGACGACAGAAGTGAAAGCCAACGAGGTGCTGCCCTTACGGCCGATTGCCACATCCACTTTGGGAAGACCGAGGCCGAAGTGCGTATCAGCTAGAGGAACCGCATACGCCATATTGCGCCATATTTTGTATACATTCCAAAACAGCTTTTAAGGACTAGTCTTAGCACGTTGCCAAACGTGATCTCTTCTGCTCCTTTCCGAGAAGCTCTAGCGACCCATTGTCATCGTAACTTGCTGCTTTGTTGCGTGCCTCGCATCGAAGGCGAGTTAGCCGTGCATTGCTTGCCTCTCGAAAGGACTTCTGCCGTATGGCCGTTTTCCTCATCAATCCCAGCGATCATTCTTTTGGTACCGCGGTCATCACCCCCCGCTGGCTTTATGTCCTGGCCGCGGCCACGCCGCTCTCGTTTGGCGATCCGGTCATCGTCGACGAGACGCTCGAAGCGCTGGTTCCCTCGAGCATCCAGAGCGGAGACTTTGTCGGCATCGGCATTCACACCGGGAATGCCTTGCGCGGCTACGAGGTTGGCCGCATGGCGCGGGAGCGCGGCGCCTGGGTGGTCTACGGCGGCATTCACGCTACGCTTTACCCGGAGGAAGCACTGGAGCGGGGCCACGCGCACTCGGTGGTCAAGGGCGATGGCGATGTGATCTGGGGCAAGGTGCTGCAGCCTGCATCGCAGGGCGACGCCGGAGAAGATTTACGAGGGCGGCAGGATCGATGCGGACCAGTTCGTTCCCGCCCGCTGGGATCTGCTGCCGCCGGACAAATACATGTGGGCGTCGGTGCAGACGGTTCGCGGTTGCCCCAAGCATTGCTCCTTCTGCTCGGTCTGGCGCACCGACGGCCAACGTCCGCGACAGCGGAGTTTTGAGAGCGTCATTGAAGAGATTGTCCAGTTGCGGCGGAAGGGCTTCCGCTATATCGCGCTGGCGGACGACAATTTCTATCCCGTCACCTTGACCGATCTGCGGCTGGCCCGGGAACAGAAAAACTACGCCAAGCTGGCCGAGCTGGAGCAGATCCGCAGCGACAAATTCGCGCTGATGGCGGAGTTGGCAAAGCTGCCGAAGAACATGGTCTTTTTCACCCAGATCACCATGGAATCGGCAGAAGATCCGGACTATCTCGACGCCATGCGGCAAGCGCAATATCAAGGGCGCCCTGGTCGGCGTCGAGGCCGTGACTCCGGAAGGCCTGAAGTCGGTCTTCAAGGAGTTCAATCTATCGGGCGAAGGCCTGGTCAAGCAGCTGCAGACATTCCGCGCGCATGGACTGCACATGTTAGGCTCCTTCATCTTCGGGCTGCCTTCGGATAAGCCGGACACCTTCAAAGCCACGGCCGATCTCGCTGCCCGGGCTGGACTGGCCTTTGCCCAGTTCGTCATGTTGACGCCGTTTCCGGGAACGGTGGACTTTCTGCGTTGGGAAAAAGAGCAGGAGAAGGCGCCGGTGTATGTCGAGGGCATTCCGGTGACGCGCTTCTGGCTGATTCCCGCCGCGACCCGGCCCAAGATGTTCATGCCCCACCCGCTGATGAGCTCGCAGGAGATCAGCAACCGGACCCAGGGTGTGTGGGACCGCTTCTACAGCTTTTCCTCCGTCTGGAAACGTTCCGAGTTGCACCCCGACGCTGCGCTCCCGGATCGCCTTTGTGTTCCTTTCCAAGCTTTACCGCAAGATGTATGCGGGCACCGGGATCAGCACCGACAGCGCGCGCCGCAGGAAAGCAAATTCCGGGGCGCGCTGGCTTTCGCGCTACACGCGGAAATTTTTCGTCCAAAACCGATGCCGGAGCTTGCCATGCCTGTCTGGGCAGGGGGCCGGCCCGTTCGCGGCGCACGTTGGTCCGCTTGGTGAGTCGGTTCCCGGTTGGCGAGTAATCCCGGAAGCTGGCGAGAGCTGAAATGCCCATATCGAATTAGTTCCTGTACGCGGCTGTTACGAGTCCCGGCATTTGCCGGGACGACTGAAAGTAGCCCCGTACGAAGTGCGGGGTAGGTTTACAAAGAAGGACACAGTCCCGGGAAGGGACAGCTGAATCCAGCCTCGGCTCTTCTGTAGGGAGGGAGACCTCTTACTGGTGACCGCAGACCAGCCCCCAGTATTTCCTGCCGGGACTCGACTCCTGTCCGGCCAACCCTACCCAGGACTTGGCGTCTTGGGCTACTTTCATGCCGTCCCTTCGGGACCGCCGGGCCCAAACAATTTTTTTCACATCCTTCTAAAACTCGTTTTTGGACAAGTCATACTCTAGAAAGGACCGCGTGCGCCTTTCATTAAGGAACTTCAGGCGCATGATTGCAGTGAGTCACCACAGAAACTCCACGCCAAGGCGCCGGCACATATCGGGGGATGTGCAGCAGATAATCCAGTTCGCCGAGTTTTGCCTTGCCGGCATGCTTTTCGATGATGCGCCGGCCCCAAGAATCCGGCCCAGCATCGCGCAGAGCGCCGAAAACGCCGTTCAACTGCATGGTCTCGTATGTGGCCTCAGACAGCTTGAGCTCAATCGGATCGATATCCACTGCCGCAGGATTTTGCAGATAGGAACGGCCATAGACAAAACGCCCCAGCGGATCACCCTTGGGGGTTTCTTCGAGCACAAATCTGCCCGCGGTCACGCGGAAACCGCGCCCGGCAGTGTGATGTAAACGAAGCACTGGGAGGGGAGCTAGAAGTCATTGTCGAGCCCTTTGCGCTTGCGCCACGCACTCTCTCGTTGCGGCCCGCCAACGCCAGGCCGTGCTCGTCTTGGAGAGGATCAGCCAGATCTTCAAATGGCGAAAGCAGGTCGTAGAGCCAAAGCAACGCTGTATAAACCGCTATGCCGGTGAAGGGGTTGCCCCTCTCGGCTTCCATAACAGCGGGCACCCCCGTCCGTTGTTCGGTGGACAGTCTTCGACCGACACCACGCCGATTCTCGCTCGTGCGAAGATTGCCGCCGAGTCTTCAGCGCTCGTTCCACCGGGTATGGTTGTGTCGCCAGAAGCTGATTTCATGCTAGTTATACCAAGCAAATATAATCTAGATGCTTTCCAGGCTTTATACCTTTTACACATCCACCGTGTGAAACGCTCTACGCGCGGGTTTGGCCGCTCCTTGTTCTTTACCGCGTGCGGCCCGGTCTATCTGGATTTCGATTGGGGGCTATCGGCCTGCACCGGTCACGCGCAGACGTGATGATGATTGAAGAACTCGGCCACCAGAGAGACTTATGCAACAACCCTAATAGGTCTTCCGGCTGGCGTCCAAACTCAGTAGTGCCGCTTGCGGAACGGTCTAACGATAAGCTGCAATGCTGCGGAGACGGAAACTCTCATGGCGGTACCGGAGGAATGGAAGTCGCAAGAGGCCGAGGAAATCCTGCCAGTCTTCGTATAGGCTGACAGGTCTAAGATTGAGATATGCGGCGCAGGCTCTGCGGTTCCCTTTCGTTCGCTTTTGGTTTCCTGGCCACTTGCCTGATCTTTCAGACGGGCTTGTAGCCCAGCTGGCGGCGCCATGTCGCCGGGACATGCGGGCGGAACTGTTCACATCGGCCCACCTTCTCACCGGCTTCCCGCAGCTTTGCTCCACCTTCAGGATCGTGTTCCCCAACATAGGCGGCGCTTTCCGGGGCCGGATCGGCCGGCGCACCGTTATCCGTCCGGGCAATCTGGGCAACCAAGACATTGGCCCACTGCGGGCCAGACGTCATCCAAACGACGACAACCGTGGGGTGGGATATCGCCGACGCTATCCGTATGTCTATGGCTTTACCCCTTTGTCTATGGTTATGGTCTTCCGTTGGGATACAGCCTTCCGTACGGGGACGACCAGGACGACGCAAGCGCTGCACAGCAGCCTGATTACCCACATCAGCCTGACTACGGCGCCGAAGATTACGGCCCCGAGGGTTACGCTCCGCAAGCTCCAGGCCTCGCTGGCCGCCAATGCCCCGCCGCCCTTCCGGCCCGAGTACCAAGGGGAAGCCGTTGCCCCCCCGTGCATGCCCAGCCCGCCACAATTTTGATTTTCAAGGATGGCCGCCCGCCCGTGAAGGTGCATAACTACGCGCTCACCGGCAGCACCCTGTATGATCTCGATGGCGAGTTGAGGAAGGAAATACCGCTCGCCCTGCTCAATGTGCCGGCTACGGTAGAGGCAAACCGGGCCGCCGGCGTGGACTTCTCGCTTCCCGTCAGAGCCACATCAGATACGCTGATCTGGTCATAGCGGCTATGTGTATCTTGGTTGATGGAACACCTAATGCGTAGAGGGCGGTTTGCCAGCGTACACCAACTCCGATAATGCTCCGGCGGATGAAATCTACAACTTTTTAAGCACACGCCCCGCCCCGCCAAGATGCTGAATCTGCAACCTTTGTGCGATCAACTGCGCATCGGGAACATGCTAGCCTTGCTCTGCCATGAATTACCAAAACCGCATTCTCGCATGCTCGTTACTCCTCCTCAGCCCGGCCATCGGCTTGGCTGGCAAGAAGCCCGCCCCGCAACCGCAGGTCAGTCCGACTGCGATCACCGCGGCGCAGCGGCTTTCCTGGACAACGCCATCGATATCATGCGGCAACACGCCCTGCATGGCCAGGACATCGATTGGACTGCGCTGCGCATGGAAGCCTTTAAACGCGCGGGCGGCGCGTTCAATCCCATCGACACTTATCCGGCGATCTACTGGGCCCTGGTACAGCTTGGCGATCCTGGAAGCCATCTTCGCCTGCCTCCCGGCCTTTATCCCGATCAAATCGCCCTGATGCAACAGGCGGAGAAGGAAGCCCTGAGCAATGCACCGGCAGGCGCCCGGGGGATACGTCCATCCCACTGCCTTCACCACCGCCGTCTGCCTGAAGGCCATATCGTCACCGCGCAAGGTAGAAATTTCGGCTACGTCGTGCTTCCCCGTTGCTCCGCCAAGGATAACGATGGCCTGCTTCTTTATGCCGCCGACGTGCGCCGCATTCTGACCGATCTCTCAGCGCAAAACCCCAAAGGCTGGATCGTTGACCTGCGCGGCAACACCGGCGGCAATATGTGGCCTATGTTTACCGGCATTGGCCCCATCCTGGGCGAAGGCAACGTCGGCTCATTCGTAGCCGCCGACGGAAACGATCAACTGGTTTTACCAGGATGGCAAGACCGGAACCCGCAATCCCGCCGGTCTCGAGACGGTTTCGCTCACCCTGGATGACGCACCTGTCCGCATGACCCAGTCCGCTCCCGTAGCGGTTCTGTCGATAGCAGCACGGCAAGCTCCGCAGAAGCCATCACCATTGCCTTTCATGGACGCCCCGATACCCGCTTTTTCGGGACCCACACAGCCGGCAAATCCACTGCCGTGCAGCCCTTCAAGATGGATGATGGCGCCGAACTCTACCTCACCACCGCCATCGACGCCGACCGCACCGGCAAGTCGTTCCCTGAGGGCTCTGACGCCAGACCAGATATTCCCGGCCATCGGCACCATGCCGCAGGACAGCAAAGACCCGGTTGTGCTCGCCGCGCAAACCTGGCTGGCGGCAAACACCACACCGGCGGCTGTGCTACCCCCGGCCCCGGCAACCAGGACCAGGACCAGGGGTAGGCGGCCGGTAGCAACCACCAAACCGCCGGCGGAAATCAGCACTCCGGCGCGGTGGCGAACACTCCCGTACCTGAGGCAACCGCGTCAGCCTCCCTGCCAAGCATACCAGCGCCCGAGAGCACCAGCTGCGCCAGCTCCGGCGGCAGCCGCCACACTCCGCTGGCGGTAGCGGATGCAACAACACCAGCCGCGGCGCCCAGCCCAAAGCCAAGCGCAAGAAGGTGGTAGTTCACCAAGGCAGCTAGCGCATTTTCACATGTAGCGAAGTGCGGCTTTTCTGCGGAAAAGCCGCGACGGGACCGGTCACTCTGTATCGACCAGAAGTGAAAACGCTTGCGCATCATTCCGCAGCTCTCAAATCCTGTAAACAGATCGACGTTCTCCCCACTGGGGAATGGTGCTGGAAAGTGCACCTGAACGAAAGCGCACCCGTCTGGGGTGCGCTTTCTTATTATTTGGAGTGCAACCGATCCGAAAAGGTCGGACTTTTAAAGTGGAACGTCACTGGGAAGCAGCCTCCTCAAGGAAAAGCGGAGAAACGTAGGCGGATTCGGGATAAACTTGGCGCCCAGGCCAGGTTTTGTTTGTTGCGCGGCAGCAGCCCGGCCGGTCAGGAGCGTCATCGCGAATATGGTGGCTAAGTGGCCCTCCACATTCCTTTGGCTGTTCAGCTCGGAGCAGGGCGCGGCAGATCGGCTGATACCGCGCTGGATTGTGCTGCGCGCGCTGGGGCTGATCTACTGCTCCGCCTTTGTTTCTCTCCTCTTTCAGATCCGCGGCCTCATCGGGCCCGCCGGCATCCTGCCCGCAAACACCTACCTGCAGGCGGTCGCGCAATCGTTCGGACCGTGGACACGTCTTTGGTTCGCCCCCACCCTGCTGTGGATCGGCAGCGGCTCGCATATGCTCATGGCCATCTGCTGGGCCGGGCTGGCTGCAGCCACTGCTGCTGACCTTCAACCTCTGGCCGCGAGCCATGCTCCTGGTCTGTTTTGTCTGCTTCCTTTCCTTTGTCAGCGCGGCCCAGGATTTTTCCGGCTACCAATCCGACGGCATGCTGCTCGAAGCAGGGTTCCTGGCGCTGTTCTTCGCCCCACCCGGATGGCGGCCCGGGCTGGGCGATGACCCATCCGCCCTCACGCGCCAGCCTCTTTCTGCTGCAATGGGAGTGGTTCCGCATCTACTTCGAATCGGGCCTGGTGAAGCTGCTCAGCGGCGACACCGAATGGCGCCATCTGACCGCGATGGACGAGTACTACCAGAATGGCCCCCTGCCCACCTGGGTCGGCTGGTACATCCAGCACTTGCCGCACTGGTTCCACTGGCGACCGCGTTCTCCACGCTGGCGCTGGAACTGGTCATCGTCTGGATGCTGTTTCTTCCCCGCCGCTGGCGCGTGATCTGCTTTCTGATCGTTACGCCGTGGGAAGTGGTGTGATCCTCACAGCCAACTACACCTTTCTCAATTACCTCGTTCTGGCCCTTGGATTCCTGCTGTTGGACGACCGCTTCTTCAGCCGGTGGGTGCGAAAGGTGGAAGCCATCGCAGGATCCGGCAGCCGGCACGCGCCCGGAGAAGCCTCGGGCGGCGCGACGTGTGCTAACCGGTCTCGGTCTGGCAGGGAGTGCCGTGCTGCTCACCCTGGTTGGCTATGTGACCACCGTGGAGCTCATCTCCATGGTCTTCGGCCGCTGCCCTTGCCCATGCAGCCGGTGACGATGCTCGAGCCCTTCCGCATCGCCAACCAATATGGTCTCTTCGCAGTGATGACGCGGGGCCGCTATGAGATCGAGTTTCAGGGCTCGCGCGACGGGCAGGCGTGGGCCGCCTATCCCTTCCGCTTCAAGCCGCAGGCGCTCAACCGGGCGCCCGGAATCTACGCCCCCTATCAGCCGCGCTTCGAATGGAATCTCTGGTTTGCCTCGCTCGGCTCGTGGCAGCAAAACCCTCTGGTTCCGCGAACCGAAGAGCGTCTGCTGGCCAACGACCCCGACGTGCTGGCGCTTTTCGCCGGCAATCCCTTTCCCGGCTCCCCTCCGCGCCAGGTCCGCGCGGTGCTGTGGCAATACTGGTTTACGTCGATGCAGCAAAAGCGCATGACCGGCGACTGGTGGCGCCGCCAGCTCCTTGGCCTCTACGCTCCAGTCCTGGAACGGGACGCCCTGGGCGGGATCAGCATCGTCGCCATGCCGGATGCGTTGCCTCCGCACGACTGATTTGCATCGCGTCCTACTGTGGCATCCCTTAAGTTCATCTGAACCGAAGCCCCGGAAGGACAGTTCTGGGGTTGAAATGCTCTAACATGGGGTAAGAAGGTATGTTTTCTCCGCTTCCAATCCGGCGGCGTCTCCTGGGCTCAAGCTCGGTCTCGCGGCCGCGCATGCGGTGGCAATCGCTGTGTTTCTCTTCCTCGCCGGCTGCATCCAGTGCATGTTTTCAATCTGCCGGGCACGGCGTTGGGCACGCATATGGACCTCGCCTACTTGCCCGGCCGGGCGCCTGCCCCGGCTACTTCATCCGCAAACGAGGTCAAACCCCGGGCCGTTTCCCCGCCAGGGGCAATCCCCTCGCCCAGATGCAAGCCTCTACACTGCCACCACCCGCCATCCATCTACCGCCCCGGCCGCACCTCACCGTACCGAGGCCGCGCCCTCACCCAATGCTTCCGCGCCCGCAGCAGCCACGCCGGACTCGACCAGCGGCTCCGACTCCTGGGGCTCGGGCTCGATCCAGATAGCCCTCACCACCTACTCCCCCAGCCCGGCGCCCGATCTCTCGGTACTCCCCCATGGCGTGCAGGGGGATGTGGTCGTCGATGTCACCATCGACCCCAGCGGCAAGGTCGCCGACCTCGCCGTTCTGCGCACGCTGGGTTACGGCATCGAATCCAGTGTGATCGGCACTCTAAGAACCTGGACCTTTCGCCCCGCAACCAAAGACGGTACGCCGATCGCCAGCGTGCAGGAGCTGCACTTTCACTTTGGTCCGGTCTGAGGGGCCCCGCAGCCGGCTTGGGCCGGCGTTCTGATTCAAGCAGTGGTTACTATTTAGCCAGCAACATTAGCGTTACCTGGTTACCGGGGTTAGAACGAACGGCCCTGAGAAACAGCTTGTGTTTGCCCGGGAGGCGGGCGAGGTAAATGCCACATTTGCCTAAATGGTTTCAACTGCGGGCAACCGTTTTCATCGCCTATTCATCCCTTATCGGAAGGGTAACTGGGCTCATAGGGAATGACTTCACGCATATTGCTGGTGGATGACAACCACATTCAGGCGGCCACGCGCAGGGCCATCCTGCAAAGATCGGGCCGAGAAATCTGCCTTGCTCGGCATGGTCAGGAGGCTCTCGAATTCCTCGCCGACACGTCAACCGACATTGGCCTCATCATCACCGACCATCTGATGCCAGTCATGGGTGGTCCGGAGTTTATCGCTGAGGTAAGGCGTCGCGGTTTCACGCTTCCGGTCGTCGTGCTTAGCGGCCTGCCAGACGCTGAATCCGCATACGAAGGGCTGGATGTGGTCTTCCGCCTCAAGCCCTGTGATCCGGATAGCCTTATCAAGCTTGCTCAGGAGTTGCTCGGCGAGCGCATGCGCCGCTCCGCCTAGCGCATTCTCGCCGTTAAGTTCCAACTCGTTCCCTGCCGCCATTGCCGTCGTCGGCTTGCTCTGCGACAATCTTGAAGGGTTCGTTACCTTCTCATGCCGGAATTTGGAAGTTTTTCTCTCCTCCTCGCTCTTGCTCTGAGCGGCTACACGCTGGTGGCCGGCGGAGTAGCATTGCGGCAACTGGCCACCGGATCCCGCGGCCGGATCTCCCCCGACAGGCTGGCGGAAACCGCCCGGCGCGCCGGCATAGGCAGCTTTTTCGCCGTCACCTGTGCGGCCTTCGCCCTGGTCTACACCGCCTTCACCAACGACTTCTCCGTCTCCTACATCCTGCACCATTCCAATCGCGCGCTGCCCGGACCCTACAAGTTCGCCGCGCTATGGTCCGGCCAGGAGGGTTCGCTGCTGCTCTGGGCCTGGCTGCTGACCGCCTACGGTTTCGTGCTCCGCCTGCGGCATAAGGTCGACGTCACCCTCACCGCCTACGCCTCCACCATCCTGGCCGGCATCCAGATCTTCTTCCTGCTCCTGCTCAACTTTGCCGCGCCGCCGTTTGCCCTGGTGCAGGGCCAAGCGCCGGCCGATGGATTCGGACTCAATCCTCTGCTGCAATATCCGGAGATGGTGATCCATCCCCCGATGCTTTACCTGGGTTACGTGGGCTTCAGCGTGCCCTTCGCCTTTGCCCTGGGCGCGCTGATGATGCGCTACCCGGGCGAGAAGTGGATTCACATCACGCGCCGCTGGACCATGGTGACCTGGCTCTTTCTCACCTGCGGCATCTTCCTCGGCGCGCACTGGGCCTACTCCGTGCTCGGGCTGGGGCGGATACTGGGGATGGGACCCGGTGGAGAATGCCTCGCTCATGCCTTGGCTCACCGGTACCGCCTTCCTGCACTCGGTCATGATGCAGGAAAAGCGCGGCATGATGAAGAACTGGAACGTCTGGCTCATCTTCAGCACCTTCATGCTCTGCATCCTGGGAACCGACCTGACGCGTTCCGGCCTGGTCAGCTCCGTCCACGCCTTCGCCCAGTCCTCCATCGGCAGCTGGTTCACCGCCTTTCTCGTGATCGTGCTCTCCGTCTGCCTCTTCACCTTCCTGCGGCAGCGGGATCATCTCAAGTCGGAGCACAAACTGGAGTCGCTGGTCTCCCGCGAGTCGAGCTTCCTCTTCAACAACCTGGTCCTGCTTGCTGCCTGCTTCACGATCCTCTGGGGCACCCTCTTCCCCATCATCTCGGAGTACGTGCAAGGCAACAAAGTCACCGTGGGCGCGCCCTTCTTTAACCGCGTCGCGCTGCCCATCGGCCTTTTCCTTCTCTTCCTCACCGGCATCGGCCCGCTCCTGGCCTGGCGCAGCGCATCGTTCAAGAGCATCCGGCGCAACTTTATCCTGCCCGGCGCCGCCATTCTGACCACAGCGATCGTCCTGATGGCCGCCGGGCTTCGGCCCTGGAACGATCAAGCCACCTTCTATTCGCTGGTTGCCTTCTCTCTCGGCGCCGGCGTCGTCACCGCCATTTCTTCGGAATTTCTGCGCGGCGCACAGGTCATCCGCAAGCACACCGGGAAGAACATCTTCGCCTCCATGGTTCAGCTCACGCGCCGCAACACGCGCCGCTATGGCGGCTACATTGTGCACTTCGGCGTGGTCATCATCTTCATTGGCATTGCCGGCGGCGCCTTCAATCAAAGCCACGAGCAGGAAATGAACGATGGCCAAAGCATGACCATTGGGCCCTACAGGATCGTGTGCCGGAGTTTCACCCAGGATTCGAACTTGAATTACGATACCGAGTTCGCCCTGCTCGACGTCTATCGCGGCAACAAGAAGATAACGCAGCTTGCTCCTGAGAAGCGTTTCTACGCCGCTTCGCAACAACCATCGACCATGGTCGCCAACCACTCCACGCTGGCCTGGGATCTCTATGCCATCTATGCCGGGAAGAACCCCGACAGCGGCTTGCCGATCATCAAAGTCTTCCTCAACCCGCTTATGGCCTGGATCTGGATCGGGGTCGTGGTTGTAGCTATTGGCACGCTGGTCGCATTGGCGCCCAACCTCAGTGCGGCGCTGGCTGGAGGCCGCACCCGCGGTGGCCCTGGCGAGGGCGCCAAGCCACCCGCCGCAGCGCCACGACTGCTGGACGAGCCTGAAGTTGCGACCGCCGGCAGGAGCCGAGATTGATTCCCCACCGGTTGTTCGACTCTCGTGTTCTTATCCGCGCCGCGCAGCTCGTCTCTGCTCTGCATTCTGATCGCGGTGACGGCCGGCGCAACCGATTCCTCTGCCCGGTTCGATAAAGACAGCCACGAGTTGATATGTATGTGCGGCTGCACTGAGTTGCTGGGCGAGTGCAACCATGTCGGCTGTCCGGATTCGCCTGTGATGCTCGCGCAACTGTCGGCGGATATCGCCAGGGGTGACAGCGACAACGCCATCTTCCACCAGTTCCAGGAGCAATACGGACCGGTGGTGCTCGCCTCGCCCAGGTTCACCCGATTCAACCATCTCGCCTGGATCATGCCGCCGCTGGTGCTTTTTCTCGGTATCGGTTGCGTTTTGCTCATCGTGCGCAACTGGAAGCTGCGCACCGTGCCCATGCCGGCAGTGCCGGATACGCCCGGCTTTGCCGCCACCCGCGACCGTATACGCCGGGAAACCCAAATATGAGCAGCGCACTTTTCGAGGTTAGACCGCGATGAGCACCATTGCCTGTGGCATCCTCCTGATCGGGATCTTTGCCTTCGTGTTTTATCCCCAACGGCATACTGCACGGCAGATGCCGAAGACGCGCCTCGATTTTCTGCGCGAGCAGAAGGACGTGCTGTACGAGAACCTTCGCGATCTGAATTTCGAATACAGTTCCGGCAAATATACCGCGGAAGATTACGCAGCGCAGCGCGCGGCTCTGGAAAATGAGGCCGCCGCTGTGCTTGCGGAAATTGAGCAGTTGGAGCGGCATGTCGCGCTTCACCCCTGAACATGTTCTCCGGCCCCCGCCCGATAGCGCCGCCTACAGAAAGATGCGTATGAGACCGAATCCCCTGCCGCGCAGAAGTCTTGCGCAATGTCTGATTGTTGGCGCGCTCTGCGCGGTGCTTGCATTCACCGTCGAAACTTCCGCTTCCGCCGCCACCATTACGGGCACCGTCACCAACGGCACGACGCACACGCCCGCGGCGGGAGACGAAGTGGTGCTCATCGCGCTCGACCAGCGCATGCAGGAGATCGCGCGGACCAAGACCGACGGACAAGGCCACTTCTCGATCGATGCGCCCGATCCGGGCATGCACCTCATCCGCGTCGATCATCAGGGCGCCGCATATTTCCAGCCGGCCCCACCCAATACGCCCATTGTGAATATTCAGGTCTATGATGTCGCAGCCGTCGTCGCCGGCGTGGCCACCGTAGCCGATGTCATGCGCGTCGAGACCGACGCACAGGGACTTCGCGTGACGCAAAGCTTCTTTATCAAGAACGATTCCAACCCGCCGCGCACCCAGTTCAGCAACCGGTCCTACGAGTTCTATCTACCGCCCAATGCGCAAATCGAAGGTTCGGCCGCCATGGCTCCTGGCGGAATGCCGGTCCAGTCCTCCCCCGTACCTTTGGGGGAGAAGGACCACTATGCCTTCCTCTTTCCCTTGCGCCCGGGCGTGACGCAGTTTCAGCTCAGCTATCACCTGCCCTACTCCGGCAGCCTCGCCTTCGACCAACGCTTCGCCACCGCGACTGACAGCTTTGTGGTGATGATGCCCAAGAGCATGACCTTCAAACCAGCTGCTGGAGGGTCATTCCAGACCATCGATGCGACCCCCGGGGCGCAGACCTTTCTTTCCCGCAATGCCGGTCCACCAAAAGCAATCGCATTCACCGTTTCCGGCTCAGGCGCGATGCCCCGCGACACGCAGGCGGAAAGCCAGAATGACGCGAATGCCGGCTCAGAGGCGAACGGCGCCAACCCAGCAGTCAACGACACCCGTCCTGGGGGCGGTCTTGGCGTACCCATCGATACCCCCGATCCTCTGGACAAGTACAAGTGGTGGATTTTGGGCGGGATCACTCTGGTATTCGCAGTCGCCGCGGGTTTTTTGCTACGCCGGCCTGCGGTCGCTTCTGCCACCGATATCGCTGCAGCCCCCGTCTCCGGAGTCCAGGGTGTACTGCCAGCGGTTGCTGCCTCCGACGGCGGCCTGCTGGCAGCGCTTAAGGATGAGCTCTTCTCCCTCGAAACGGACCATCTTCAGGGCCGCCTTTCCGACCCTGAGTACGCGGAGCAGAAACAGGCACTCGAGCTCGTTCTACGTCGCGCTTTGAGCCGCAAGCCTGCGTGATGCCAGACGCTTTTTGGGTCGAGAAAGAAACTGCAGATCCCTCCACTACGCTTCGCTTCGGTCGGGATGACAAAGGTTAGTGGCAAACCACAAGGTCCCGAACCCAAGTACGATTTGTCATCCCGAGCAGCTGACTCGCGGTTGCGAATGAAGAGAGCAATGACTTGCTCTCTCTGCACCGGCAAGAAAAGATCGGGTGCCCCACCCTTCGCGTTCTCTGCGAAGGGTGGGATAGCGCGGCCCAAAACCACCCACTCTCGCCAATGTCATTGGGAACGCACCCGGATTTCCTGCCATGCGGCACTGGACACGACAACGCGTGCGCCTTTCCGTAAAGAAAGGCGCATGAAGTTTGCCAAAGCCACCAGGTTCCACAGGAAATCCGGGGTAGCCGAGAGCCTGCCCTGCCCGCCCCGGCTTGCCGTGGGAGCGAAGCCGAACGGGGATCTGCAGTTCAGTCACCCATTGGCCGAACCCAAACTGAAAATCGCCACCCTCCCCCTTTGTCATCCCGAGCCTGACTCGCTGCAGTCCCCGAAACTCCATAGGTACTGCTGTGGAAAGCATGTCGCTCTCGCCGTCCAACCGCGCTTACCTTAGCAAAATAGTTTCCTACTCCGCCCGCAGGAGGCTCCTTGTTGGAGTATTTTTCGTCCCCCCTCAACCATCGATTTGGCCGATTCGCCGCTTCCAATTGACAGCCCTCGCGCAATCGTTAGCTTCGGCGGATAATGGAGGTATGCCGATGTCCGACAAGAACCTGAGCGTTTCCGGTGAGCTGCTCACCCAGCTCGAAGCCAGGGCCGAGGTCGAAGGAAGAACGGTCGACGAATTGGCCGAGGAGGCCGTGCGTCGGCTGCTCTTGCGTAAGGGCCTCCGCTCCTTCGTGACGCAGAACCGCAAAGACGCGGAAGCAGACGGCCTGACGGCCTCAGACGTGCTCCGGCTGACCGAGGAATACCGTAACGAGACGCGCGGGCGGTAAGTGATCGGCATCACCCTCGATTCGAACATCTATATTTCCGCCCTTATTTTCGGGGGCAAGCCTTTGCGCATCCTCGAAATGGGCCTCGATGGCCGGGCGGACATCGCCATATCCGAAGAAATCCTGCAAGAGACGCTGGGGATAATGCGCCACAAATTCAAGCTGCCGGAGGAACGCGTCGCCCAGGCGCGGCAGTATATCGAGGCGGCGACGCGGCGTGTCACTCCAACGGAGAGGGTGAACGTGGTGAGCGATCCGCCGGATAATTGCATTTTGGAATGCGCGCAGGCGGCGGGGTCGGAGTTCATCGTCACAGGCGACCAGCATTTGCTGCGGTTGGGTAAGTTCGAAGAAGTGTGGATTGTGAAGGCGTCGGAGTATCTTCAGTATGGTGAGGAAGACCCGGGTATTCCGCGATGAGCGCGCGCAAACTTGACGATTGCTTCGGCAGAGCAAAGCGCTGCTCTCCCCTTTGTCATCCCGAGCAACTGACTCGCGGTTGCGAATGAAGAGAGCAATGACCTGCTCTCTCTGCACCGGCAAGAAAAGATCGGGTGCCCCACCCTTCGCGTTCTCTGCGAAGGCTGGGATAGCGCGGCCCAAAACCACCCACTCTCGCCAATATCATTAGGAGCGTACCCGGATTTCCTGCCATGCGGCACTGGACACGACAACATGTGCGCCTTTCCGCAAAGAAAGGCGCATGAAGCTTGCCAAAGTCACCAAGTTCCACAGGAAATCCGGGGTAGCCGAGAGCCTGCCCTGAGCGAAGTCGAATGGGGATCTGCAGTTCTCTCACCCATTGGCCGAACCCAAACTGAGAACCGCCCTTCTCCCCCTTTGTCATCCTGACGCTCGCCGGACCCTGGGCTATAGACTCGGGGTCAGCATCGCTTCTGCTGCCGATAGCTGCCTGAGTTCGTTGACAACGCGTTCCAGCTCGTCCACGATCCGATTCTCTCCACACGATTTGTACACTGCCAGGAGTTTATCGAAATACCAGATCTGTTCTCGCCGGCCGCGTTTAAATCGTTTCCAGACCTGCGGCCCGATTTCGCGGTAGTCTGCGAGGATTGCTCGTGCGTTGTGGAGTTTGTCGGCGGCCGAGATGAGTTGGACCTCAGCACGCTCTTCACGAAGGCGTTCGATGTACGTTTCCTTGCGTTGTTGCCAGGATTGCTTCCGGGCGGGGTCCTCGGTAAGACTGTCCGACAATCCCTCGACCATGTGCGCCACATTCAAGCCGAAATTGTGCTCGATGTCCTTGAGCCGCAGCAACCCGCCGTGATCTTCGGCAGCGTCATGGAGAAGGGCTGCGATCACCATATCTTCTGTCACAGCGAAGCCGGCGTGCCCAGCCTCGCCCATGACCAGGGAGGCAACCCCCAGAAGATGCGCCATGTAAGGAATAGCTGTTCCCTTGCGCCGCTCGATGTGGATGTGGCGCGCATAGTCCATTGCGCTGGTGAACCTGCTGCTCAGGTGCAGTGCTTCGGTCTCATTGCTGCTCATGCTTTCGCTTTCTGCTCTCATAGCCCCTCGATCCTCGCCAAAAAGAATTGATAACAAAGTTCTCATGCAGTTTGAGGAATTTCGTCAATTCCTGGATCGATCCTACGGTGGAGGCGGACCAGCCCATTCCTCCAGCCTTTGCAGGCGCACGGCATTTCCGATGGTGGTTATTTCGCCTGTACCCGAAACTTCCGGAAATCATCCGCGCTTACGCGCATGATTTCTCGCGATCGCAAACAGTCATGTGACACCAAAGGAATAGGTCGGGGGGACGACGGAAATAAGCCGCGAATAAGTCGGGGACGGAAATTGCCCGAAAGATAATAGGTCGTTTGCAAACATCGGTTGTCAGTAAATATGCACACAAATACCTACTCCAAAGGGAGATAGGCCTCGTTTGTTCCGATGAGGGGGATTCCCCTTTCCGTGATTCAGCATCGGACCGAAACCACAGGGAGGACCTCCCATGGAAGCTAGCCTCGTAGTCCTTTTCTTCCCGTCTAAGATTTGTGGAACAGCATCGAAGTCGTCGATGGAGATGGATCCGGCGTGACGTCCGTTTCCTTAATCGTTTTCCCATCCGGGCTCAACTCAAAGGTGTTCTCCCGCCGGATCTTTCCTTCCGCTCGATACGTCACTTTCAAGGTACGGGATCCTTCCAGCTTTACCGCCATGGTCGAGGTACCGCGAAGCGTAACTTCCGTGCCGTCCAGTTTGCACAAGATTGGTTTTTCGGCATCCGTCTCTTTGAAGGCCACGCTGTCGCCCGAGACCGCAATCGTAAGCAGCCCGGTCTCCGAAGACTCCTCAAAATGTACCTCCTTCCACGTGCCCGATACGCCGGGTCCACCCGATAGCCGCTTTGCAGTGGTCGTCACCGTAAAGGGAGTTCCGCCGGGCGGGGAAATCAGCGCTTTTCTGGTCATCATGTTGCCGTCGTTGGAAAGTGAGACGGTCACCTTCACGTCCGGTTGGCCGCTCTTCGTACTGTCCACTTGGTAGCTAGATCCGCTGCTGGTGCAGGTAACTGTCGTGCCATCGGAAGCCGTGTGAGGCTGACCGTCACAGACCCTCTTAGGCTCTGCCTTGCCGCTCCTGGTCAGGGTGTAGCCTTCCGCATCCATCGCAACCGAGAAGGTCGGTCCATCGTATTTGATCGAGGACACATCCATTTTCCACGATCCATTCCAGGGGTTACTCTGTCCCACGCCGGGCAGAGCTCCGGCAGCACACCACATCAGAGCGCACGCGCTCATGTGAAAACGCGTCATCTTGATCCGCCTTTATGAAATCCGAATTGGGGGGGCCCGATAGCTACGGGGAAGGTGGGAGCCGGTAACCGCAATGCTCCTCCCCGGCCGGCCGCTTGTCAAGTTCGCGGCCCCCTTGCGAGCTGCTCGTGAGATTACCAGGGGACCGACGGGCCGGTTGGCAGCCCGGCTTCCTCATCTGAACGGGGGGTTATTGTTAAAGCGCCAGTCCCGTCCACGAATTACCGTTCCCATCACCAGACCGTTCTTGGGTAATGCTTCTGTATTTCTTCGTCGGCCGACACCAGAGGCGCGAACCCATTCGCCTTGGCGTGGGCCACGATCATCCGGTCGAACGGATCACGAGTCCATTTCTCATCGAGCCCGGCGCTGGCAACGGATAGGAAGGAAAGATCGCATACGCGAACACCGATTTCATGCTCGATCTTTAACCGCACATCTCGCGCGGGCAGCTTGATCCTTTTCGACTCGTAGAGATATTCCAGTTCGATCAGCATCATCGGAGAAATCAGTAGATCGGCGCGTTCCAAAACACCTTGCGCTTTGCGGCTGATACGCGCGATGGCACCCTGGGCTAGCCATACTACGACGTTTGTATCCAGATAAGCGATCACAGCGTGGACCAGTCCCGCTCCCAGGCACGTACCATCTCTTCCTGCAAAGACTGATTCTTCCGTTTGAGGGATCCGGCCGCAGTTGAGGGGTTGATGACTTCCAGCGGGGTGATCCGGCTGAGGCGACTGCCAGGCCTGATTTCGGGAACCACCTTAAACCGGCGTCCCTTGTGAATCACCCAAACCTCTTTACCGTCCATGGCCTGATTCACCAGGGCGAAAATGTCGCGCCTGAACTGCGTGATTGAGACTTCCATGCAGCTATTCTAGCATCATGTACGTTTATGATGTACGTAACGTACGTCTATCTGCGATGCGTCATGCCGCGCGTAAACGTACGTCTCTGGCAGCCGGGGGCTGCTTTCGACGCCGAGGTTGGCGACTCTTGCAGAAGCGGAAAAGCAGCGCATGGCGGAGTCTCCCAAAAGGAGTCTTCTGCGATCAGCAACTGTTATCCAGCAAGGATGGCAAGGGTGCTTTGCCGCCGCAGGGGTAACGGCTCCATAAACCGAAACCGTCCGGGGCGCCAGAACGAGTGGCGCCCCAACCGAGAGACCGAAAGCCGAAGGACCGCTAACAACCCGCCCGCCGCCTTGGAAAGAATCTACGGAAACACTCGCGGATGCTGGCGTTCCGATCGCAAAAGGGCACGCTCGCGTTGCCGGCAAATCCGGGCTTTGAGGTTTGGGTTGTGATTGTTTCGCGTTTTAAAGTACAACCGCTCTTAACGATTTGCAAAAAACTCCAGGGGAGCGCGACTTATGAAGGTACTACTCATCTCATTTGCTGTGGCTTTGTTTGTCGGCGTCTTGTATGGTGTGATCCGGGTAAAGAGTCCGGCTCCGCCGATTGTCGCTCTACTCGGCCTGCTGGGAATGGTGCTCGGAGAACAACTCGGCGGCTGGATCCTTACCCAAAAGGTTAACGTCGCGCTTGCGGCGAAAGTGTGTCTCGTGGCTAAGTGCTGGGACCAGCAGTCGCACGTGCAAACAGTTGTACCGGCCCCGCCTCACGCAGACTAAGACAAGGAGCTATTCGCTATGCATCCGAGGAGGCTAATCCGTCCTCACGAAAGGAAATCTTAATGCGTATCCCTCCATCCCTGGGCGTAATCGCTATTGCCGCTCTTCTGGGCGTCGCAGGTGCGGGTGAATTCCCGTTGCCAACTTCCGCCCAGGTAGTCGCCCACACCGCTACGGCCACGTCCAGCGTAGCGGTGGCGCCGCAATACGACACCACCCACGTCTACGTTGCACCGGAGGACTTCGACCGTTTCGTCGCCAGCCTTATAGCAACCTTTGGCGGCACGACTTCCAAACAAGGCGTCTTCACTGTGACCCCAACCCCAAGCAGCACCATGTCGCAGCTGGTGTTGACTCCTGTCGGGACTGTGTCGGTTTTGGGTTTCAAAACGCCCATCCCCTATCGGTTTGGCGATGAGCGAACGGGATACCTGGTGACCAATCTGAATACGGCTATCAAGGCCGCGCGCGCGGCCGGCGCAGACGTCACTGTTACTCCATTTAACGATCCAATTGGGCGAGATGCCATTATCCAGTGGCCCGGTGGGGTGAATATGCAGCTCTACTGGCACACGGTGGCACCGTCTTACAAAGCACTACAGACCATTCCGGAGAACCGCGTATATGTGTCTACAGACCGGGCGGCCGCGTTCGTACGGAGCTTCCTCGCCTTTAGTCATGGCAAAGTCCTCTCCGACAACCCGCACGCTCCCGGGGTGGAGATCGGCCGGCCAAGCGAAAGCTATCGTCGCATCCGTCTCCAATCCATCTTCGGTAAGGTAACTGTATTCGTGACCGATGGCCACCTTCCGTATCCCTACGGACATGAAACCACCGGCTACGAGGTGCCGGATCTCGCGACTACGCTCGCCAAGGCCAAGGCGGTGGGAGTCCTGGTACTCGTTCCTCCCTACACTGCCGACCAGCGCACAGCAGCCCTGGTGCAATTCCCCGGCGGGTATATTGCCGAGATCCACTCGTCCTCAAGTAAATAGAGTCTGCCTCGTTGAGAAAGTGTGTTTGATGAGAATTGTTCGAATCCTGGTGGCGGCTCTCTTGATTGGAGTGCAGGGCGCCAACGCCCAGGCAGTGGGAACAGGCCCATCTGTAACCCAAGATCGGAGTTACAAGCTCCTGAGGGAGGACGAAGACTGGAGTTTTCTACGTGACCCTAACTTGCGGAAGGACTTTTGGGATCCGATCAAATACATTCCGCTGCGCAAGAAAGCCGCTGATTGGTACATGACGCTGGGAGGTGAAGCGCGCGAAGTCTGGGAGCAGATCGGCAACGATAATTGGGGCCAATCGCCCTTTTGGAACGGTTATTTGAACGAGCGATACATGCCCTATGTGGACCTGCACTATGGTCCCCACGTTCGTACCTTCGTCGAACTAAAGAGTGGATTGAATTCATTCCGCGCCGGGGGGCCGCGCCCCATCGATGAAAAGAAGCTTGATTTTCAGGCGGCATTCCTTCAACTGGGCGGGTCCGCAGGCCGGAGCCACATTGACTTCAGAGTGGGCAGGCAGGAGTTGGAGTACGGGTCCGGACGACTGATTGATGTGCGCGAGGGCCCGAATGTCCGGCTGAGCTTCGACGGGTTCAGGTTGAGAGCCAAGACTAACTCCTGGCAAGTGGACGGATTTGCCATGCGGCCGGATGAGGACAATCCCGGGTTCTTCAACAATGCGCCGGAACATAACGTGGGCTTTTGGGGGGTATATGCCACGCGACCGGTTCCCCACAAAAATTCTTTAGAACTGTACTATCTGGGTCTAGATCGGAAGGATGCGACTTTCCAGCGGGGCACGGCGCACGAACTGCGCCACTCGCTGGGGGCGAGGTTGTCGCGCCCCATTGCCACCCAACATTCGGGATGGGACTTCGACGATGAGGCCCTGTGGCAGTTCGGCTCGTTCGGATCGGCGAATATCCGGGCATGGACCGTTGCCACGGAAACCGGATATCGATTACCGACTGTAGCCCTCAAGCCGCGTTTCAGCATGAAGGCCGACATCTCCAGTGGAGATCACCCGATTTCGAATACTCTGGGGACGTTTAATCCATTATTTCCAAAGGGCAATTACTTTGGCGTCCTGGCCACAACAGGACCCGGCCCCATCAACTTTATTGATCTTCATCCTCACGTCGAAACGGCGTTTCCGCATGGCGTGACCGTATCCGTCGATTGGATCTTTCAGTGGCGGGAGAGCCTTGAAGATGGCGTCTACGCAGTGCCCGGGTTCCTGATCAGGGCTGCGGATGGTAGTCGGGCACGGTTCGTGGGAAACAGGCCAGGCACCGAGATCCGCTGGCAAGCGAACCATCACCTATGGTTTCAGGGCGATTACGGGATTTTTTATGCAGGACGCTTTCTTAAGCAGACACAACCCGGACGCAACCTGAATTACTGGGCGCTGTGGGCGGGCTATAAGTTTTAAGTCCTATATCATGGATGTCCCCATGTCTCATCCGCCGCGGCGGACGAGACATGGGGCACCCATAGGTTCTCGGAGGATCAGGCATGGGCCACCCGCCTGACAGCGCGTTACGGAATCAAGGCATACCCGACGCTGCCCTCCACCCAAGTGTCGCTGTCGGGCGTGCCGCCGGGTAATTGCTCGCGCCCGCCCACATACCACATGCGATACGTCGTGCCGTCGTAGGAGACCGACGGATCGCCAACTCCGGGGCGATCCCAAGCCCCGGCTGCGCCCGCAGTAAAGATCGGGTTACCGTAAGTCGTCCAGGTCTCACCATCGGGCGAATCGGCGTAGCCGACTGTGACCGAGTATAGGCCGCTCGTTCCTTCCGTGCCGTCATTGGCGTCGGCAATTCGCGTGTACCACAGGCGGTACTTGGTGCCATCGTAAATCACGGCGGGTCGCGAGTACGTGACGCTGTTGCCGCTGGGCGAGAAGACCGCGCCACCATCGTTCCAGGAGACACCATCCGTGGAAGTCATGCGACCGATGTAGCCGTCCACCGTGTAGTAGAGTACGTACTGCCCGGAGAGGTAGAGCAGGGTCCCCGGCACGTAGGCGCTGTGCACGCCCTGCGTCGTTACGACCGCGCCCGAATGCTTGGTCCAGTTCATGCCGTCCGTCGACGTTGCGAGCCCAAGTGCCGTTCCGGCTCCGGTGCCCTGATAGACCATCAAGTAATTACCGCCGTTGTTGACAACGCTTGGATAGCGCACCTCGGTCGAATCCCAGGCATCCGTCGTGGGTTGCAGTACGGCGCCTGATCCCTTCGTCCAATTCACGCCATCCGTCGAAGTCGCCAGCCCGATCGCGTGCGTAAAGCTGGTCGTATTGAGCCCCTCATAGTACATGTAGTACGTGGAACCAACACTGATGACCGACGGTGATCCAACCAGGTAGCTGTCCCAGCCCGAGTTCGAGGCCGTCAGCACGGCGCCGTTCCCCTGGCGCGTCCAGTTCGAACTGCCCGTGGGAGTCGTTGGCGAAGCTGCGGGCGTGATCGTCAGCGTCACTGTCTTGTAGTTGGTCGGCTGGGGCGCACACAACGTCGTCCCCGGGTCCGCCATCAACGTCACCGTGTAGGCGCCGGCCATGGTCGGCGTACCGAAGAATGTGCCGTTCGTCGTATTCAAGGGGTTGAAGGTCAAACCCGGCGGAATCGAGCCGAACACCAGGTGCGCGCCGGGTCCGCAACCCTGATTCGCTCCCGTATAGCCCCAGCTCGTTTGCAGCTCCCAGAGGTACGATTGACCCTGGGTCGCTGCAGGCGGGCTGTTCGTGATGCTCTGGCGGCTGCCGGCGCCACCGATCGACAGCTCTGTCTGGAGGAATTCGCTCGCGCCGTCCGCGCGCGATACGAGCATCGCAATCGGCTGCAGGCCGGTGTAGAACGGCGTGCCTGACAGCACGCCCCCGCTGGAAAGCGACATGCCATTGGTAGGATAGGGATTGAGCGACGAGTTGCCGTCGGCGATCGTATATCCCGACCAGGAGAACGGGCCCGCACCCGATGCCGTCAGGGTCTGCGAGTAGGCCGTGCCCGAGGTGGCGGCCGTGAGCGCCGCGGGCATAGCCACAAGCGGCACGGTCACTTGTGTGCTCGTTGGCGCGCAAGCGACCTGCACATTTGTTACATTGCTCGAGCCGACCGTCCCCGAGCCGTTGGTGACGGTGCACGTCTGGCCGGAAGGTTGGGCGCTCACCGTCACCGAATAACTCGCGCCGGATGCAAGCGGGGTGGGGAAAACGAAGCTCGTCGCATTGGCAGCCGGGCTCACTGTATCGGTACTGTCGGAGAGCATCAGCCCACTTGCAGTCAGGCCGGAAATAGTTCCACCGATGATGGTTTGCGCGGTGGGGGGCGGGTTCAGCGTGATGGTCGCAGCATTGGACGTCGTTTTATCGGCAATGCTGGTAGCCGTCAGCGTCACGGTGGTGGCAGAACTGACCACGGACGGCGCGGTGTAGGTGACGCTTGTCGTGGAGGAGGCGCTGAGTGCTCCTGCGCCGGAGCCCATGCTCCAGGTCACTCCGGCATTCGAAGAGTCGTTCGCATCTGTCGCCGTGAAGGTCTGCGTCCCGCCGCCAACGAGCGATACGGTGGAGGGGCTGACGCTCACACTAATGGAGGGTGGTGTGGGCTTCGTTGGTGTCGATCCGCCGCCGCTGCAGCCTGTTAAAAAGGCGAATGAAACTGATGCACAAAAGACAACACAAATCCCTGAGCGAACAGAAGTGTTCCGCGACATTTGGCCTCTCTAGCTGATTTTTATGTAATCTTGTTGGGACCCTAGGTGGTTGGGCACACAATGTCAATGACACCTTGGGGGCCAATGCATGCCGGCACTCATGCCAAGTGGAAACGGTCCAATGGCTCTGCCAAACTTCCAGAGTTAAGCAGTCATCGGCAGCCTTTGTCCCACAGTGTGTTGCCGCGCTCGACCAAGGCCAGGACTCCGCCTCCGGGCATTGAAGGGACGGAACTGGCACTGATGGAGATGGCCTTATCGAAAATCACTCGTGTCAGTGGCATTGGGCGGGTGGCCCACTCAAGCCTTGTTTTGGCTTGAGTGGGGATGTTGGGCAACTGCGGCTACGGGGCAATGCCCCCGGCAATGCTTAAGGCGATAAGGGGGCTTCCACGAGGTGACACGAACTCTCTGAAAAACGGGCCTGCATACGTTGCGGTTGATTGTGTCCGGGTTGTTCGACCGGTTCCCCGCGCCGCAGTTGATCATCGGCCACATGGGGGTGGGGCTGCCGTGCGCGCTGACGCGCTCGAGTGAGATTCTTTCCGATGAACAAGCTGACGGGCGGGAACGCGGCGAGCGTTCTGCAACTGTCACTGGTTGATGGAACTCGCCTCACTCGCCACGGAGTGCCAGCATAGGATCCGTTCTGGAAGCCCGCCTGGCCGGTAGTGCCGAGGCTGCGAGCGCCAGCAACAGCATGGCGACGGCTGCAAGTGTAAGCACCACGGGATCGAATGGGCTGACTGCAAACAGGAAAGAACGCAGCAGGCGGGATGCGGCTAGGCTCCAAGCAAGCCGAAGACGCAGCCAACCGCCGCAAGTTTTACCCCGGAAGTAAGGATGAGCGCGAGCACCCCCGAGCGCTGACAGCCCAGCGCCATGCGGAGGGCCATTTCCTGTTCGCGCAAGGCGACGGAGAAGGCGATGATGCTGTAGATGCCGAGCACACTGAGCAGGACGGCGACGAGGGCAAAGCACGAGATCAAGATGGTGTTGAAACGGCGCGGCGCCTCGCTGCCGGCGATGGCGTGTTCCATGCTTTGCATGTGGTAGAGCGGCAACTGCGGGTCGATCTGGTGCACCGTTGCGCGCAGCGCATTCTCCATCTGCTCGGGTTCCACGTGGGTGCGGAGCACGATGTAACCGTAGTCGGCGTTTACTTCTCCGGCGCTGGCGAAGTCTCCTTCGGAGATGGCGGTCTGGTCGACCGGCTGATAGAACTGGTCTGCTGTTCTTTCATCCGGAGATCCCATTTTCACGCTATCCACCTCGCCGACCACGGTCATCCAGGGAGTCTTGGTCTCCTGCATACCGCGGCGAAATCTCTTGCCGATGGGGTCCTGGCCGGGCCAGTAGCGCTGGGCCAATCTGCTGTTCACCAGGGCCACTAATTGGGAGCCGGCGTTATCTGCCTCGGTGAAGGTTCGCCCGCGCAGCAGGCGGATGCCCAGCGCCTGGATGGGATCGCCGCGCAGCAGCGAAACCATGGCCAGGTTCAGCCCCGCTCCCTTGGGAGGAACGTAGCCTTCGATGGTGATCGCAGGGCCCTCCCAGTCGCCGGTGGAAGGCAGGACCGAAGTGATGCCAACGGCTTCTACACCCGGCAACTGGCGGAGGTTGCGCAGCACTTGCTCATCGAACGTGTCGATGCTTGCCTGGGTTGCGATACTGATAGCTGGGCAGACCGTAGAGCGCGGTAAGCGTGTGGTCGGGGCGGAAGCCTATGTCGACCGCGCGCATCTTTTCGAAACTGCGCAGGAGCAAGCCTGAGGCGGTGAGCAGCACCAGTGCGATGGCGATCTCCGCGGCGACCAGGACGGAACGCAGACGGGCGTGGCCGCTGCCGGTGGTGCCGGTGCGGCCGGTTTCTTTCAGGGTTCCATTGACGCTGGTGTGGATGGCGGCGAAGGCAGGAGCCAGTCCGCAGAGCAGGCCGGTGAGCAACGCGAGTCCCAGGGCGAAGGCCATCACCGGCCAGTTGAGACCAATCTCACGAATGCGTGGGAGTGTTTCCGGCAACAGGCTTATGCCCAGGCGCAGCGCGGCTGCCGCGAATGCTAACCCTACGAGACCGCCGGCGAGCGCTGAGCACCATGCTTTCTACGATGGCCTGGCGGAGTAAGGTTGCGGCGCGCGCGCCGAGGGCGAGGCGGACGGCGATTTCTCTGCGCCTGCGGATGGAGCGCACCAGCAGAAGGCCGGCCAGGTTGGCGCAGGCGATGAGCAGGATGACGACCACGGCAAAGAATAAGGTGCGCACCAGGGGGCGCGCTTCCTGGACCGTGTCCTCGTGGAGCGGTTTGACGGCTGCATGAATGCGGAGGCTGCGCATGAAGGCTGGGTAGTCCCGCACGGTTGCCTGGGCTACTCGCTCGGCGTCGCTCTGCGCTTGCTCGGGCGTGATGCCGGGCTTCAAGCGGCCCACCATGCGAAAGTTCCACGAGGCGGCCTGGCCGGCCAGGAATTCTTCCGGTTGCAGGCGCAGGGGAACCCATAACTCGCTGCGGTCTACGTGGCCGGGCACGAGGGGAAATTCAAAATTGCGCGGCATGACGCCGATGATGACGTAGGGCTTGCGATCGAGAAGGATCGTGGTCCCGAGAATGTTGGCCCTGCCCTGGTAATGGCTCTGCCACAAGCTGTAACTGAGCACGACGACCGATTGCTGTTGCTCGTCTTCGGCCTGGGTGAAGGTGCGGCCGAGCAGCGGCGCGACCTGCAGCGCGGGAAAGACCTCACCGCTCATGCGAACGGCATGGACTGCTTCGGGGACGCCTGTGGTGGCCAGGTCATAGCTTGTTTGCTGATAGCCGCCGAGGTGGGTAAAGCTGTGCGTGTCGCGCATGTAGTTGCGGATGTCCGCGGCGTCGGCTCTAGGCCGGGCGCACATTTCGCAATTGGAGCCCTCGAGGGTGTCTCCCAGGATGACCAGACGATCTGGGGCGGGGAAGGGCAGCGGGCGGAGGAGAACGCCGGCGACGATGGAAAAGATGGCGGTCGTGGCTCCGATGCCCAGGGCCAGCATCAGGATGGCGGTGATGGTGAATCCTGGCGACTTACGCAGTTGGCGGAAGGTGTAGCGCGTGTCTTGCAGGGTCTGCGCCAGCCCTTGATAGGAGCGCTCGTTGCGATGCATTTGCTTGGCCTGCTCGACGCCCCCGTAGGCGCGCCTGGCGGCTTGTCGCGCTTCCTCTGGAGCCATGCCCTGGCGGAGATAGTCGTCCTCTAATAACGCGAGATGCGCGGCAATTTCTCTGGCCAGTTCTGCTTCTTCCCGCGAGTTGGTAAAGAGCCGGGAAAGCTTCAGGAAGACACGTCTGAGTTGCTTCATGGCTATGACTCCTCGAGCAAGAGCCGCTCTACCAGGGCCGCCATGGTTCTCCACTTCTGTGTTTCGGCGCCCAGGGCTTTCTGTCCGGCCTTGGTGATTTCGTAGTATTTTGCTTCGCGGTTGTTCTCGGTCTTGCCCCAGGTTCCCTTGATCCATCCGTATTGTTCCAGCCTGACTAATGCCGGGTACAGCGTTCCCTGGTTGAGATTGAGGAGGCGATCAGAGATTTGCTGGAGGCGGGTGGCGATCTGGTAGGCGTGCTGCGAGCCCATGGTGGCAAGCGTTCGCAAGACGATGAGATCGAGCGTGCCCTGGAGCAGTTGAATCGGATCTTTATCTTTACTTGGCATCCAAGTGATCTCCCTGCATTCAGGATTGATCCCAGTGTACTTGGATGTCAAGTGGAGCTTCCCACACAGGCCGGGACACTCGGGGAATTACCCGGTCATAACGCAACTGTAGCTCAAGGCCGTGGAGGCCCTCCGCCCTATGGGCCGCAGCCGGAAACACCAAAGCTGCCGGCACCGGCACTTGATTCGCATACTTCGCTTATTTCGCAGCCTCTTCAGAGGCCAAGAGGGGTTATATTGGCTCACAACCTTGAGGCGGCCGCTCATCTAACCTTTGTCATCCCGCCTGCCCCGGCTTGCCGTGGGACCGAAGTCGAGGGATCTGCAGTTTCTTTCTCGACCACAACATCGTCCTGAGAAATGACCATAGCGCCTATATACGGTCAGCCTGACTCGAGGATGAGGTTGGCATACGGTACGGTGTCGGCCGTGCGGATGAGTCCGATTGCCTGCGGTACTCGCTTCTTGAAAACCACATGCGGCTCGTAGATCGTGGGCACGCCTGACAGCGCCGCCGCGAACGCATTCTGTGTCGCCAGCGGGTTTACGGAGAGAAACTCTTCGGCCATGAAGACTTGCGCCAGGACGAAGTTTTTCCTCAGAGCCTGCAAGACGTCAAGGACCCTGGGTATGTCGTCGATTAATGAAATGTCGACGGTTTCAATTTGTGGCCAAAAGGGAAATCCCCGGTCCGAGATGACCAGTGTATTGGTGTGCCGGATGCGGCTGACCAGAGAGTTAATGGCGGGGTTGAGGATGCCTGTCTTGAGCACGCCACAAGAGTAAACCATGCATCAGGATCAGAGGGAGACACCGCGTTTCCAGGGGATAAAGTCGTTTTGATTCAGCCCCTCTGCTTTGGTATAAACATTGCCGCTGGCCACCTCAATCACCCGTTCCAGTATCGACTCACCCACTTGCTCGATGGTGGCCTCACCGCGAATTACGGCTCCGGTGTCGATATCGATGATGTCCGACATGCGTTCCGCGAGGCCAGTGCTGGTAGAAAGCTTGATCACCGGCGCAATGGGATTTCCGGTCGGGGTTCCCAGGCCGGTGGTGAAGAGAACAACATTAGCGCCCGCACCCACCTCCGCCGTGACACTCTCGACATCGTTGCCCGGAGTACAAAGCAGAGCAAGACCGGGCGTGTCGTCATATTCCGGATAATCGAGCACCTTGCAGACGGGAGAAGTGCCGCCCTTCCTCGCCGCCCCGGCCGACTTCATCGCATCGGTGATCAATCCGTCCTTGATATTTCCGGGAGATGGATTCATCTCGAAGCCGGAATGGACGGCCTTTGCGCGGGCAGCGTAATCATGCATCAATTGGATAAAACGGTCGGCCTGTTCCGCATCCACGCAGCGGTTGATAAGACTCTGTTCCACTCCACAGAGCTCGGGAAACTCCGACAGGATTGACTTGCCGCCCAGCGCAGCCAGCAGATCGGAGACATGCCCAATCGCAGGATTGGCCGAGATCCCAGAGAACCCATCGGACCCCCCACACTCCAAACCTACCGTGAGCTTGCTGAGAGGAGCGGGCTTTCGCGTAAGACGATTGGCTTCGATCAGGCCTTCGAAGGTGGCGCGAATCGCTTCGGAAAGCATGGCCGATTCAAGACCGGACCGCTGCTGTTCGAACATGAGAACCGGCTTGTGCAAGCCCGGGTCCCGCTCGCGCAGCGCGTCCATCAGGATCGACGGCTGAGCGTTCTGGCAGCCGAGACTCAACACTGTCGCGCCGGCAACGTTGGGATGATGGATGTAACCGGCGAGCAGCCCACAGAGTGCTTTGGAATCCTGGCGCGTGCCGCCGCAGCCGCCTTCATGCACCAGGAACCGTACTCCGTCGACATTGGGGAAGACCCGCTCCGGCTGATGCGGCGTGAGATCGGCGCGCTCACTGCCCGGCGCGCCCTGATGATGCTGCTCGATCAGTTGCCGCACCTGTTGGCGGTAGAGTTTTGGCCGCCCGTAACCAAGCTCTTCCTCGAAGGCATCGCGCAAGGCTTCTACATTGCGGTTTTCGCAAAAGACCAGCGGGATCACCAACCAGTAGTTGCGGGTGCCGACCTGGCCGTCCGGACGGTGGTAGCCGGCAAACGTGCGCGAGGACCAGCGCGAGACGCTGGGCGCCGACCAGGCATAATTGCCCACCTTTGGCCCCAAAACCGGAGGCGTCATGCTGCACGTTCCGCGTGCTGAGCAGCCCTCCACGGGGAATCGGCTGGCGGACGAGCCCGACGATACCGCCGTACATGATGACCTCATCTCCGTTGGCGAGATCATGGATGGCAAACTTTTGCTTGGCAGGTATATCGGATAGCGGAATATATTCCTCACCGGAGAAGGTGACGGGTTCCCCGGCGGGCAGTTGCGTGAGCGCTACCAGGACATTGTCTCGGGGATCGATCTTGAGTATTTTTTCGGCAGCCATTTCTTCTCGCCGGCACTCCGCGCGCAAAACCACAACTCGAAGAGCGCAAACCATTTACAGCCCCTCGAGCATTCCGCAGCAAAGAGCCGCTTTGATATAGACTCAATGTAGCGCTTACTGTATCGACGGTCAAACGAGCAACTAACCCATCTGTTCGGAGCGAAACAGTCTCTTCATGAGTGCTTCCATTTTTGATTTGCATGGTAAGACTGCCGTGGTTGTCGGCGGCACCACCGGCATCGGGCACGCTCTTGCTCTTGGGCTGGCGGACGCTGGCGCGGATGTGGTCGCCTCTTCGAGGAGACCGGAACAGGTGGAGCAGACGGCCGCTGCGATTGAAGCCAAGGGCCGCAAGACACTGCGCCGCACATCGGACGTGCGCGATCGAGCGACGCTCGAGGCGCTGCGCGACGACGTCCTGAGTGCGTTCGGCAAAGTGGACATTCTGGTCAATTGCGCCGGAATCACCAAGCGCGGGCCGACGCTCGACTTCCCGGAGGCGGATTGGGATCTGATCATGGAAACCAACCTGACCGGCACGCTGCGAGGCTGCCAGGTCTTCGGGAAGCATATGCTCAGCCGAGGTTACGGCCGCATCATCAATATCGCATCGCTCTCCACCTACGTGGCGCTCTTCGAGGTTGCCGCTTACTGTGCCAGCAAGGCTGCGGTCGGAGCGCTGACCAAGACCCTGGCCGTGGAATGGTCCCGGCATGGGGTGCTGGTCAACGCGATTGCGCCCGGCGTTTTCCGCACAGATCTAAACACAAATCTGCTGGACAGCACGGAGCGCGGACGGGAATTCAAGATGCGGACCCCGATGGGCCGCTTCGGCAAAACGGAAGAGCTGGTGGGCGCGGCAGTGTACCTGGCTTCGGATGCAGCATCGTTCGTGTCGGGTGAGATCCTGGTTGTCGACGGCGGCTTTCTGGCTAGCGGAGTCAATCACTGAAATCTGGGGCCGATACGATGGAATACAGGAAGCTTGGGCAGACCGGCCTTAATCTCTCATTGGTTGGCTTTGGGGGCGCTGCACTGGGCGATGTTTTCGGCGGCATCGACCCCGGCGAAGGTAAGCGGGCTGTTCATCTGGCCGTGGACAGCGGTATCAACTACTTCGATACTTCACCTTACTACGGGCTGACACTCTCCGAAGAGAGGTTGGGTGCGGCCTTGGCAGGCAGGCGCGAACGCGTCATCCTGTCGACCAAGTGTGGACGTTATGGGCTGGCTGAGTTCGACTTTTCCGCCAAACGGGTGACCGCCAGCATGGATGAATCGCTGCGACGGTTGCAGACCGGCTATATCGATCTGTTCCTGGCCCACGATGTCGAGTTCGGAGATGTTCAACAGATTATCGATGAGACCATTCCGGCTTTGCGGAAACTGCAACAACAAGGCAAGGCGCGCTACATCGGCATCTCGGGCTATCCCCCGAAGCTTCTGAGGCGCATCGCCGAGGCCGTTCCAGTCGATAGCATCCTCTCCTATTGCCACTACAACCTCTTGAACACGAGTCTGGATGAGGTCTTGACCGATTTTTGCCGGAAGCGTGGTATCGGCCTTATCAATGCATCCGGTTTACACATGGGCCTTTTGACCAACAATGGCGGCCCGGATTGGCACCCGGCGCCCAAGGAAGTACGCGAAGCGGCCAGAAAAGCTGCGCAGTATTGCCGCGATCACGGCGCGGATATCTCGGAGCTTGGATTGCGCTTCTGCCTCGACCATCCCTACGTCTCGAGCACGCTCGTCGGAATTTCATCCACCCGGGAACTGGAAGCGAGCCTGAAGGTGCTGCGGAGTTCAATGGACGCGGAGCTCCTGCGCCAGGTCGAAGCTATCCTGGCGCCGGTCTTCAATTGCGAGTGGCCCTCAGGGCGCCCGGAGAACCGTGAGTGACCAACCAGCAACAGCAACTGTGATGATTTTCCAGGAATGAGGCGGTAGACAAAAATGAAAGCATTCGTGATGAGAGAGCCCGGCAATGTCGCAATCGAAACTGTTGCGGATGCCGTCTCCGCAAATGATGACGTGCTGCTGAAGGTCCGTATGATCGGCCTTTGCGGAACCGACCTGAGTTCCTATCGCGGCAAGAATCCGTTAGTGAGTTTTCCTCGCATTCCAGGTCACGAAATCGCGGCGACCATTGCCGAGCCCAGCCGAGCGCATCCGGAACTTGCCGCCGGGATGGACGTGACCCTCTCTCCTTACTTTGGTTGCGGCCGCTGCCCCTCTTGCCTGCGAGGCCGCCCGAATGCGTGCCAGTTCAACGAAACGCTGGGCGTGCAACGCGACGGCGCGATGACGGAATATATCGCCGTGCCCGCCGAGAAGCTTTATCCGGCGCGCCTGACCATCAAGGAACTTTGCCTGGTCGAGCCCTTGACCATCGGCCTGCACGCCGTTGGCCGGGGACGCGTGACCGCGCAGGATGCGGTCGCGATCTTCGGCTGTGGCGGTGTGGGACTGGGCGCTGTTGCCGCCTCGGGCTTCCGCGGGGCTAAGACGATTGCCGTCGATGTCGATGATGCGAAATTGACGATTGCGCTGCACGCCGGCGCAACCCACGCCATCAATACCGCCAGGGAACCCCTGCACGAACGGCTGCTTGAACTTACCGGCGGGCGAGGTCCGGACGTGATTATTGAAGCGATTGGGCTACCGCAGACCTTTCGCAGCGCCGTCGACGAGGTCGCCTTTACCGGGCGCGTGGTTTACGTTGGCTATGCCAAAGAGCCGGTCGCCTATGAAACCAGGTTCTTCGTCCAGAAAGAGCTGGATATTCTGGGCTCACGCAATGCCCTTCCTGGAGATTTTCGCGAAGTGATCCGCATGCTCGAAGAGCATCGCTTCCCGGTAGACGAAGCCGTAAGCGCCATTGTGCCGCTGGAGCAGGCGCCGGCAATGATCAAGGCCTGGAGCGATAACCCGAGCGCGTTTTCCAAGATCATGGTGCGCCTCGACTGATGCGCCATGTTTTGTGTGACCGCATGGCCGGCCTCAACCAAAACGCTTAAGGTAGGCGGAGCAAAGGGCGACCGTCTGTTCCGTGTAGGCAGCGCCCAGGGACCGGGCGGGATCGGATTCCGAACGAGAGCCAAGCCAGGCCACAAGCAACAGCCGCCGCAGCATCACAAGGGTTGGAATCTCTTCTTCGTCTGCCTTGCCCACTTCTCTCACCGTTCGGTAGCCTTCCAGCCAAAGCTCAATCAGGCCGGGCACTTCGGGCAGGTGCTCAAAAAACGACACGGACGTGGCGGCATCGTACATATACCAGCCAAAGCCGCAATCATCGAAATCGATCACTTTGACCTGGCCGCCATCCAGGAGCAGATTGGCCGGCCGCAGGTCGCAGTGAGCCAGGCCAAAGCGGTCCGGACCGCTGCCATAGCGGGCCAGACGCTGCTGGATTAACTCCGCCGTCCTACCAAAGAGATCGAGCTTCGCGGCGTCCATCCCCAGCCCGTCGCGCCAGCGGCCCCATCGCGAAACCTCCCCCAGAGCGGTTTCAAAGTTCCAGGTGAATCGTTCAAACCCCGCGGGCCGCTGCCATGTGCGGCTGTGCAAATGCATCTTCGCGGCGATCGCGCCCAGACTATGAAAACAGTGGCGCAGATCCATGCCGGCGTCGGGTTGCCGGCCACTTTCCCATTCAAAGAGAACCACGTATCGAGGCTCGGCGACGGAGGTTGGCCGCGCGATCTGGATCCATTCCCCATTGAGCCCTGCGACGGGAACCGGCGTGGCGACCACGCCATCCTGGCGCAGTGCGGCCAGCCACGCGAGCTCCGAAGCAAGCGCATTTTGGGACTGATATCCCGGCCGATGGACGCGCAGCGCCCACCGCTTGCCGGATGGAGCTTCTACCTTGTAGGTCTCGTTTTCCGAAAGGCAGATGAGGTTCACGCTCAGGTTCGTGGGGAGCGCGTAGAGGCTAAGTGCCTGCCCGGCGAGCTGAGTTGTAACCCCTTGTCCGTCTTCTCGACCCACTCCTGGCCCCGCGTAGATCTGGAGAATAATAAACCCCTCTTTCCATGCACACTTTACACCCGCAGGGGGCCCAAGCCTCCGTTCGGCCCCCTCGCCGCCGCTGCTTTGAGAAAATACTTTGACTTCCTCTTCGACTTCCCAGCACACTAATACATCGCTCTTCAGCCCTCCCCCGGATCTCCTGTAAGGGTTGTTGGGGTCAACCAAACGTCATGCGGTCCCGGAGTCGGCCGGGACCGCACGCGGCCACGGCTGGGGCCGCGCCGTAGGAAATCCGGGTCCTTCATCGTCACTCGTCACCGTTCCATTCCTTTGCACCAGTTTTCTGGAGACGCACAACTGCCGCCCGAGACCACAGCTGTATTTGCATCGGACTCTCCTGCAAGCAAGACCGAATATGGCTTGCGCCATAACAGTCTGACGCCCTGGGAAACCCTGGCCCAGTCGGTCGCCGCCATCGCGCCCACTGCCTCCCCGGTCCTGACCATTCCGCTGGTCTTTGCCCTGGCCGGCAATGGAACCTGGATCGCGTATGCCCTGGCGACGGTACAGATCACGCTGATCGCCCTGCTCATCGGCGCGCTGGCGCGCCGCTCAGCCTCCCCCGGCTCCCTGTATAGCTATGCCACGGATTCGCTTCCGCCGGTGCTTGCCAGCGTTGCGGCATGGGCCCTGCTCCTTGGCTATGTAGCCACAGGCTCGTCGGTCGCCGGAGGCTTCGTCCAGTACGCCAATGTGTTTCTGAAATCGTTCACCGGCCACTTCGCCCCGCCTGCTCTGCTCGTCCTGGTGTCCGTCATCGGGGCCGCTACCATGGCATACCGCGATGTGAAGCTCTCCGCGCGAGCCATGCTCTGGCTCGAAGGCATATCGGTTACCTGCATCATGGTGGTATTACTGCTTGTTTTGTGGAGGAAGGGGCTGCACCTCGATTGGCCGCAATTGCGGCTGCAGGGCAGTTCGATCTCTGGAATCCGCCTGGGGCTGGTACTGGCGCTTTTCAGCTTCGTGGGCTTTGAGAGCGCCACCGCGCTCGGTCATGAGGCGAAAGAACCGCTACGCACCATACCGCGCGCGGTTTTGCAGTGCGCGCTGGGCGCCGGCGCTTTCTTCATCCTCGCTGCGTATGCTGAAGTGCTCGGCTTTCGCAACACGGGTCTCTCGCTCGACAAGAGCGATGCGCCCATGCACGTGCTCGCCAACCAGTGCGGCGGTGCCTGCACTTGGCATCATTATCGACGCCGGCGCCATGATCAGTATGTTTGCCTGCATCCTGGCCTGCATCACGGCTGCGGCGCGCATCCTGTTGCTCATGGCTCATAACCGATTGGTTCCCATTCGCCTGTGCAGAACGCATCACCGCAACGACACGCCACACCTCGCCGTCCTCTTGACCGCCGTCGCGGTTCTTATCCCGGCCTTTATTCTTGCCAGCCTCGGCTTCTCAGCCACTGATATCTACGGTTGGGCCGGCTCATTTGCGGTCTACGGCTTTATCACTATCTATGGACTTACGTGCATTGCGCTGCCACTCCAGTTGAAGAGACAGGGCGCACTTTCGACGCCTCTTTTGTTGACCGCCATCCTCGGGGGCTTGTCGATGATCATGGCGTTGGCTGGAAGCCTTTATCCCGTGCCTCCTCCGCCTTACTCGTGGCTGCCTTATCTTTACTTCGTCTACCTGCTCATCACGCTTTTCTTCTTTTTCCGCACCCGGCCCAGGCGCGGTCCCACGGTGGGCGCGATCGGGGATTTCTCCTGATGGCGAGGTCCCGCCCGCGGCGGCAGGCCGAAGGGTATTGGTTCCGATTCATCTAACCCAAAAGTTAGCCTGAAGCGGTCTTGACGTCGTAGCTTTGGTTGCTATCATTTGAACATGAAAAAAGCTCTGCTGTTTACCATGGTCATGCTCTTTACGGCGTCTGCTTTTGCGCAGCACCGTCACCACCATCACCACCATCACCACGGCGCGCACGCTGCCGCCCGGTAGTAATTGCTGCAGCAAGCCAATCATAGAAGAGACGCTCAAAGCGTCTTTTATCTAGTGGCCTGTAATATCTGATTCAGGAGTAGAAGCAAATCTGCGAAAATGCGCAACCGTCCTAGGGGTCACGGCTCTCATGCTTTTATCAGGGCCCGACTTTAGTCGGGCCGCAAAGGGCTGAGAAAGAATTGGGCTTTAGCCCCTGCGGCTCTTCCAAATCAGCTGTTACAGTCCACCAGGGCTGGTCACCGATCTGGTTTGGGTTGGGGGTTTGAGGTCTGTGATCTCAGACCTCACTGAGACGAACCCACAGAGATAAGGGTGAACGAAAGCCCGATCCGCCCTGCCAAGCTACAGGCTGTGCCGCATTCGCCGCGGCGAAACGTTGCAGCAGTGGTTGCGTGATCGTAACGGCTGCCATACGTATCAGGCTGGCGCCCACGCACGAGTGCGCACCGTATCCCAATGTGAGATGTCCGGCGCCGCGGCGTGTGACATCGACCTGGTTCGGGTTGGAGAAGCGCTCAGGGTCGCGGTTTGCCGCGATGATCCTCAGGATGATGCGCTCGCCCTTGCGAATAAAAGACCCATTGAGGTCAATATCCGCCGTTGCCGTCCTTATGAGAATGCGTACGAGGCCGGCGTAGCGCAGCAGTTCCTCGATCGCTTGCTCCATCAGCCCGGGCTGCTGATGCAAAAGGCTCCACTCCTGTGGATGCTGGATCAGGGCGAACCACGCATTTCCTAATATGCAGGGCAGCGTCTGCGAGAGCGCAACGAAGCCGGAGTCGCGCAGGGGCTCAGGTCCGGAATGAAAGCACCTTCGAAGCTCGACCTTGGCGGCCTTTGCGCCGCGCCGCAGAGCAGGGTCATATGGCTCGGCGGCGGCGGCCGATACTCGTTCGGCCCTTGCGCAGAGACCTGCGGCATCATGCCGTGAAATGCCGGTAACCATCGCTGCCAAAGAGAGACAGAGTGGCCGCGCGTAGGCATCCAGAAGGTCTACCGGCTCTTCCATGGGCAGAGTCTGGACACACGCCTGGGCCTCCGGAATCAGCTGCTCACGCCACGCGCGTAGCTGTGTGGGAGAGAGCGCCTCCGTCGTCTCCGCTCGCATCTTTAACCGTCCACTCTCGTCGATTGGCTCAGAAACTTTCTGGGTATTCGGGCTGGCAGGAGAGAGACTCGAAGCCCGAAATGCAGCCAGGATGTCTGCGTGTCTGCTGAGCACCCATGCTCTGAGGATATCGTCGAAGTAGGGGGCTTCAATCTCGGGCGGGGATGCAGAGTCGAGTTGATCTCCGCTCCACGCGGGCTTGGAAGGTTCTTCTCGTCCGGCGTGCATCGCGTCTCCCAAGGATGTGAAGCCTCATTATTTCCCGCCGGTCGACGGGAATTGTCATCAACTTGTAATGTTTTGCGCAGAAGCGGGAACGAGGTTACGAAGTGCGGGGTAGGTTTACGAAACGCGCGGAGTCCTGCAGGAACGGTCGAATAAGATCTCTTAACATCTTTCGGGCACGGCGCTGTGGTTAAACTGCGAGTGCCTCGGATATCGCTGAACAATCGCTAGAGCCGCCGCGAATCCTACGACGAGGAGCCCATCGCACAGGATGCTGGTCCAAGCGGCCCCCCGCCAGGTCCAATGCCTGATGAAATAAACATTTAATCCGACATTGGTTGCGGCCACGATAACTTGAATAATAGTGCGAGTGGCGTTTAGGCCTGCACCTGACAATGCATCGCCTAGGAAGTAGTGCCCGCATCTCATGAGCGGCAATATAGCAAGCCAGCGAAGAGCTTCTACGGAGTTCCCGAAATCCTTACCTAATATCAAAGGCACTATTGGAGCGCCCACCATCGCGCCTACAAACAATATCGCTCCGAAGGGTGCTGCGCGCTTGATCAGCCTGTAAGCGTATGCAGATGTCGCCTTGGGGCCCTTCACGCCCTGGCGGAAGAACTCGGCATACGTCGACGCAGTCATCGCCTTGATAGGGGCCATGCTTACATCGATAAGCCTGTATGCAGCCCCATAGATGCCGGTAGACCTCATATCGGACATTCGAGCTAGCATTGTCTTGTCGATGTCGTTGTAGAAAGAGGCGGCTGAGCCTCCGGCTGCGAAGTAAGCTCCCTCAGTCAAACTCTTTCGGAGGCGCCCCAAATCGATAGAGATCCCTGCTATGCGCCCAACACCCCAAACGCTATATAAACAGCACGCGATTGAGCCGCACAGAACTGCTATGCACCACTCTTGCACATTCGGGTGGGCCTTCACGAGCGATAGTAGGAGAATGCACACGAGGCGCGACAGGCTGACGTAGACATTCAAGAGCGCTGTTTTGTGCATCCGTCCGAGCGCAGCCCACGCGAAGCTTGCCAGGTCTACAGTCCTCGCCAGAATCAATTCGGAGAAGGCCATGCATATGATCGCGACTCGCAGATTACTTCCAATCACGCGAGGGCCGAAGATCACTAATATAAACGTAAAAAAAGACCCGGAGGCGAGTATCAGGAGGAGTCCGTTGCCCCAGTAGACTCCAATGAGCTCTCTATCAACACTTACGTATTTGAGAAGAACACTCGGGCCCCCAACTCCGGCGAAGGGCGCAGCGATTCCGACAATGGCCACGATTGCGACAAATGCACCGTACTGCTGAGATCCAAGGGTTCTGCAACCGCGACGAAATACAGCGCCTGGATGGCGAGGCGACAAACTTGGCCCGCAGACATGATAGCGGTATCTCTGGCCAGCTTACTCGACACGCTTTGCGCAAATCGGTTCTTCAGCGTGGTGATCATCAACGCATATTCATGAGTGACTTTATCCTCGGACGAGCTGCTCTGTAGGCGACCCTGGCCAAAATCTCAACTGTCTCAGTGAATGACGTATCACTCAGGTACTCCCGCGAGTCTCTATAGATGCTGCCGATAGATACTCCGGCACGCCACTTAGAAGCAACACCATCCGCATACATGCGGTTACAAAATCGCCGTGAAACAGGTACTTTTGCTCGCACACCAGCGGCTGTTACCAGCTTCACGTTTGCCCTCAACATTGCATCGTTTCGTCCAGTGTAAATGTTGTCGCCATGAATGCGCTGTAGCGCACACCGCTCAGCGATGAAGTAGCCCGGCTCCAGTGCCAAAGATGTGAATTTGAGGTAGTTGTCAGTCGATGGCTTCGGGAACGGGAACGATTTGATTCATCAGAATCCTAGAGAAGGCCAGGCCGGACGTTGCGGGAGCCGCGAACGGGCATTTCCCTTCCAGAAACCCGGCGCGAAAGTCGTACCTCCCAGTTGCGTAAGGAATCGGTGGAGTAGCGATGGGATTCAGGTGAGCATCGCTCCATTGTAGATGATGAAAGCACCATCCTTGAGGACAGCTCGCCAGGCCGTCGACCACCTTCTGCACCTTGGTAGGCAGAAAGACATCATCTGAGTCCAGGAAGCAGATCACATCGCCTCTGCTCTCGGCAAAACCAAGGTTGAAGCCGGACGCTTCTCCACCATTGCTCTTAAAAAATGTCCTGACACGATTGCCGAAGCGAGCGATTACTTCGCGGGAATTGTCTTGGGAGCCATCGTCTACAACAATTACCTCGCAGTGACTGTAAGTCTGCGCAAGCGCGCTGTTGATAGCATCGGCGATAAAGTGGCCGTAGTTATAGTTACGAATTATTATGCTTACGATCGGTTGCACCGCGACCCCCACGATGCGCCCACCAATCGAACATGAACGTTATGGTCGACTCCGGTCTACCACCCGACAGTTGTATGCTACCGAATAGTTGTATGATGTACCCAGGGTGTTGGCGCGATCCTGAGCCATAGAATCAAAGAATCTTAGGCCAGATTGCTGAATAACTTGTGTTGGCTGTGGTGGTTCAGCGAGCAGAACACCGCGTAACGATCAAGCTGCGCTGGCCCACGATTGGTTGACCGGCGTGCGGGAGGTGAGAATGTCCTGGAACTGCTTTGCAGGCGCTTTCCTGAAGCCCAACTTTGGACTGGTATTCACAATTCCAGTACCGTCAGCTGGACCAAAGCGGGCAGAATCGTTGTCACTGGGAACATTATCTCGATCACCCTACCCGCGGGGACTGACGGCCAGGAGAAGCGCCTAAACTTCGTCGCGATGGCACCAGCACGGCCTACACCGTTACTCGCGCCCAGCAACTCGCTCGGTTTTTTTACCATGGGCGGCGCAGCCTCCAAGCACACCACCAGTGCTTCGCTTATTATGCCTCTCATACTGCGTGGGAAAGCTCAATCGATACGGATAATCAAGCAATGAGGAAAAAGATCACCTTTGTCCTGGTGTTGGCAGCGTGCAACTGGTCGGCGTTCGCGCAGGCCGCCTTGGGTCTGCCTGCCATTGGCCCCGTCAACGCGTCGACCTCAACCTTTGGTTCGGCGCCGACTACCGATGTTAGCGTGAATGTAGCCGCAGCGATCGCATCCATTACGCCGGTCCCATCCGGTGCCTACCATGGACACGTTACTCTCGATTCCACCAAAGGAGTTTACAACCAGCAACACACGATCTATGTGCCATCGGGCACGGATTACGACTGCGACCAGGCCACGATGAACTGGGTTGGTCCCGGATCATCTTTCGGATCCCGGCGTTGGTCATCAAGTGGTACTGGGCTCAAATCCGACTAGCCCACAGGACAATTTCCTCAAATTCGAGAACTGCTTCCTTGAAAACAACGGAGCGAATGCCTATACGGGCTATCCTGGGGGGATTCTCTTTGGCGTAACCTCCGGAGCCGATAACGGTGCCAACAATGGCTGGCATCCACGCACTGTTTATGCAACAAATTCTCTGATCAGCGTCCTCATCGCCAGCAAGTGGTACCAACTTAAGGCGACGACCCCGGGAACCTCGGGTGCTTCCACTCCATCCTTCAAGGCGAGCGGAACAACCGCAGATGGCTCTGTAACCTGGACGAGCCAAGGACTGCAGACAACCAGGGATCGTCCGCTGATCCAACGAAGCACAACTTACACGCCGATCACCGGATATCTCTTCACGGAACTCGGCAACGACGGCAATTACTACTACGCTGACATGGCGCAGACCAGTGCCTATTCTTCTCCAATGCAGAGCGGTATCTGTGTGACCTCCTCCAGCGCTCCGACATTTCCGCTAACCCTCGGGGCTGGGGTGGTGGATGGCACCTGTTATGTGGTCAACGAGGGATTGGAACAGCCATTCAACACCGCAGATGCTGGCGGCTACCAGGAGACAATCCAAAACGTTTCCGAGGCCGGAGCGTATCAAGCATTTTCTGGCGGCGGCAATTTTTTCATCAATGATTATCTGAACGATAAGGCCATCCACAACTTCAACGGGCTTGCAGATGCCCTTTGTTTTGGAAATTCTGGCGAACAGTTCCGCTGGATCGGCGGAAACATTGATGCCTCCATGTCAAATGGTGTGGTATTGAACTGCTCGAATCATCTTTGGCAAATGCTCACCAGCGTGGATTACAGCAACGAATGGGGGGCGCCGGGTGTATCGGCAGCGGCGAACATCGCTGGCAATAATATTTCTCTGTCAAACTCCACCATTTGGCTGGAGCATAACGCCGGACCAGAAATCGCCTCGACCAGCGGCCCAATGCAGGTTACTCTTACTGGCAGCGAAATGGTCGAAGATCAGAAGGGCTTGGGATTCTCTTTAACTTCCTGCTCCGTTGCCTCCAATGTTGCGACCTGTGCTATGCCGCTGCAAAACGCTCCGCTCCCCGTGGTAGGGACAAACGTCTACATCACTGGGGCGAGTGGGAAAGGTTGCTCTGCCTTCAATGGGCTGCTTGTGCTGGCGAGCATCAAGGGAGGAGGGACGGGTTTTACGGCGACGGGAGCCCCTGCCGGCACATTTAGCTGCACCGGTGGATATGCTCAGGATCACGCCCTATCAATCACAGCCGATGCGGTCACCCGGTCTGGTAGCACTTACACGGCAACCTTTACCGTGACCAGTAACGGTAGCTTCCCCAAAGGTTATGAGTTTCAGCCTTACGGTCTGGCTGCATGTACGGCCCTGAATGGGCAGATCGTCACCGTTAATGCTGCGACCAACAACACTTTCTCTGCCGACGTAAGTGCGGTCTCAGGTATTGGAACTTGCTCCGGATCAGAGACGGGCGCGGCTGCGGTAGCGGCTACCGAAGGGGGATATATAGCACTGGATGCGAGCACCGGGGACGGTGGGGACCTATCGGGGGTTGCACTAATGAGCTTCCACCCGGTGACCAAGGTCGTTAATGATGCCACCGACCTCTCGGAGCAGTTCAGTATACATGGAACCACCTTCATTTCGTATCCGCCGCCACTTGTCAATAGCTTCTATCTTGCTTCTGTTCCTTCAGCGAACACCCACCGTACGGCCCGTGTTCTTCGTGTATACCCAAGGTCACGCACCATATGCGTGGAATTCTCAAGGGGTAGATTTCGGCGGTTTACATCCCCGTGGATACACAGGCGCTTTCGCGCAAGAAGTTGTTGGAGGGGAAACTAATAGCTATTGGGATCCCCGGGGGGTTTCACGGTGCATCTTTGTCAGGGCTAACTCCCGGATGGGGTGCATTTACGCTAAGCACTCCGAGTGCCCCCAACGTCATTACGCGCAACGAGACAGATAGTGTCCCTGTAGCCAGATTTTGGGACCAGCTCCTCCAGCGCTGGTGACCTACTTCAAGTTGAGAATGGTTCGCTGGCGGTAGGCGGAATCACCAACGCGCTCCAGCTCTACGTGGCAAATGGTCGATTTTCCAGTCTACCTAGTGCACCCCTTTTAGGCACCACTGGCACTGGGCTATTGCAGCAGATAACACTCGGAACCGGGTTGTCCATGTCAGGGACAACCTTGAATGCCAGCATGACTCCTGGGCCAGTGAACGGTTCTTCTACCAGCCTAATCCACAACGATTACTGGAGCATTCAACCTACCCTGTTCGCTACCGGCACACTGCTCGGCCCGGCATATTACGAGGTTAATGCGGGAACAATCAGAGGGATCACAGCTCGGTTGGCGGGTACGATTTCCTGCACGGTTGCGCCCACCATTGCCATTGTCGATCTTGGCACCTCTGTAACGACAGCTTATGCCTCTGGAACCGTGCTTGGAATCCCTGGCTACTGGCAAATCTGACGGCGCATTTTCGGCCACTGGGCTAAGCGTGGCGATCACGGCGGCCCACTATCTGGGGCTCGGATTCCGGCTGGGCGTGCGCTGTCACGGCGCCGCAAGTCGACGCGACGATCACCGTGCAATAGCCATGAAGACACTCGACAGCACGGAATAGAAGGCCAGACCACGATCTCTCCCGGGCCGATGGGATTGGCATAGGGAGTCGGGGCAATCTTTCGAGTAACTCCGCAATAACAGGAGGAAACGAAATAAAGAAAGCAGCGGTACTGTGGGTGATTTGCTGGCCACCGGATACTTTCAGCTCGTCCAAATGAACCAGAACGGCCTCGCGCGCAGCTTTCACGGCCTGCACTGTAGGCCAGGTGCCGCCTATTGCCTATTACCGGCGGATCGTCGACACCTTAGTCGTCCCACCATGGGCTCAGCGATCGGAGCGGATACGCCTGCCCGTGACAGTGACATTTGGTCGTCCGCCGGCACCATCTTTGGGGTGTTGATTCTGTGCCGCTTCTGATGGGGCAGGCCGGCGAGTCGTGTTGCGCCCTCTATGACTTTCGTGTGATTGAAGAATAATCAGATCGCTCTTAGCGTGAGGGTCAATGCTTTGATGATTTTAGTAATGAGAATGTCTAGCTGTCGAACGAATGGATGGACAGCAATTCACTTCTGGGGAGACATTCATGGCGATTGCAAATGATACGGATCGGGATTGGCAGACTTGGGGGAACCAGCGGACCGGTATTTCGCCGTTATTACCCATCCAGAGTTTCTGAATGCCAATCTGAGCGATCATTCTCTTCAGGATTTCTTCGCTAGCGGCGAGCGCCACATCGAGCATGTCTACAGTGTCATTCGGTCCGGCATCCGGCCCGATTTTCAACCCGCTCGAGTACTTGACTACGGGTGCGGAGTCGCAGGCTTGTTGTCCCGCTCGGTAAGCGTTCGCAGGCAGTGGTTGGTGTCGACGTCTCCCCCGGCATGCTGGCGGAGGCGCGCGAGAATTGCAAGAAGTTTGCGGTCACTTCTGCACGTCTGGTGGATGTCAACGAGTTCGATTCTCTTGAACCTTGCAGCTTTGACCTAGTGCATTCCTTTATCGTCCTCCAGCATATCCCTATCCGCGCGGCGAACTCATCCTGAGAAAACTGATCACCTTGCTCGCCGAAGGCGGCGTAGGCGCCATTCACCTCACCTATTCCGATACCATCCATGCTCCGGCGTGGCGTCCGGGCATTGCGACAGCGCGTGAATCTCGTGCATGGCCTGCTGAATGTGGTTCAACGTCCGCCGTTTTCTACCCCCATGATGCAGATGAACAGCTATTCCATGAATCGCATCTTCGACATTTTAATGAATGCGCATTGTTCAAATCTGCAGATCGAATTCTCGGACCATAGTGGCCATCACGGCGCAATGCTCTATTTCGAGAAGTCGCCCGTGCTGCTCCTATAATGACGCATTTGCCTCCAATCCTAGAGGCATGGGATCAGGTGAGGAAATATATTTTCGCTGACCTGGAGCTCGTCATTGCGAGAGCTTCGGGCGGCAAGAGCTTCGCGTAAGGGCCAAGAGCGCTGGTTCCGGATAGGGTGCGCTTCCCAGAATACGTGTCTGAAGGCACACTTCTCTGCCCTCTACGCCCGCGCGGTTCCTTCGTCTACCCCCCCAACTATCCGTCAGCGGGCCGGTGACCGCATGTTGCGCCTTCTATGACTTTCGTGTGATTGAACAATGGTCGGATCGCCCATAGCGTGGGAGTCACCCCTTGATGACTCTTGGTACTGGGAGTGTCTTGCTATCGAACGCAGCGGTTGACAGTTACGTTCGAAATGAATGATTTGGTTGCTGACGCTTTACCGCTTTATAGATCCGGGACAGTTACTTGGCGACAGCCTCGCGGCTTTGGACCCTGCATTCAACAGGAAGGCGCACAGACCAGAAAAGACGGATGGGTAGGTTTCGTAAGGCTACTTGCGAGTGCCGCGCTGTCTTCAACTCGTCCGCGCCCATGTTCCGAAGAGGTGGTGGAAGGGATAACAAAACTGTGAAAATCGTAGCCTGCATTCCAACGCTGAATGCGTCTGATACGTGGGAGACCTTTGCGATGGCCTTGAAGTCGCAGACCGTTCAACCCACCGAAGTGATTGTGATCGACTCAACCTCGGATGACAACACCGTGGATCTGGCTAGGTACGATGGGTTCCGGGTGGTTCAGATCGGGCGTCACGAGTTTCGCCACGGAGCGACGCGACAGTATGGCGCAGAACTAGCCGCTGAAGCGGACGTCCTACTGTATCTCACTCAAGACGCAATCCTGGCTGATCAGCATGCACTGGAGCAGTTGCTGCAAGCTTTTGAGAATCCGGCCGTAGGTGCTGCTTATGGGCGTCAATTGCCGCGCAGTGGCGCTAATCCGATCGAGCTTATGCCCGACTCTTTAACTATCCCCCAGTCTTGAGCCTGCGTTCAATTGATAGTGTATCTACGCTTGGATTGAAGTCGGTGTTTTTTTCCAATTCCTTTGGAGCCTATCGGCGAATTGCGCTACAGCAAGTGGGCGGATTTCCCAGAGACGTGAGCTTCGGCGAAGACACGGTAGTAGCGGGGCACCTGCTGAGTCGTGGATGGAAGATTGCCTATGTCGCGGAAGCTAAGGTGTTCCATTCCCATGGTTATAGTTGCGCAGAGGAAATGAAGCGCTATGTGAGCATAGGGGAGTTGCATCGGCGCGAATCTTGGATATTGCGCCACTTCGGCGAAGCATCGAGAGCCGGGCTAGATTTCACCGCGTCAGAGATTGAATTCTTGGCGGAGCGAGCTCCTGCGCTTATTCCAGAGGCGATAATACGTACGGGACTCAAATATGTAGGCTACAAGCTTGGGCGGCGACAATCGACAAGTCGCGGTCAGTCGGGTCACCTAGAATCCGTCAGGTAGATGGAGTGACCCAGTCTAACACTAAAGAGACAGCACGGGGTCACGGGCCTCTGAGAACCACGATGAATGTCTTGATCGATGCTACCGGCATTACGAAGAACAAAGCAGGCGTCGGCGTCTACGCGAAGAACCTAATTGATGAATTAGTCGCTCGTCACTCTGATCTACACATGTTCCTTCTGGCCCAGGATGACGACCCTGATCTCACTACAGTGAATGGCCCCATGTGACGATGTTGTGGGTCCCTGCAAAACTCTTTCGCAAGCTTCCTTTGCGTTTTCTGCTTGAGCAGCTCGGTCTTCCGCTTTTGCTTCTAAGGCACCGAATCAAGGTGATCCACTCCTTGCATTACTCCTTCCCCTTGGTGCGCTTCGGCACAAAACAGGTCGTAACTCTGCACGACATGACCTTTTTCGACATGCCCGAGATGCATGTGGCGCTTAAGGTCTTCTATTTTCGCTTCTTCATCAGAGCCGCCGTCCGCTTCGCCAATGCTATTATCTTTGTCTCACGGTCGGCCCAGCAGGATTGCAAGCTACGTCTTGGGCCGTCCCGCGGATTAAGTTCCGTCATTCACCACGGCAAGAGTGCGGCATTTCGGCCTGACCTTGACCCTGTATCGATACAACGGGTACGAGATAAATATGGACTGCCCTCCGAATTCGTCCTCTATCTCGGCACGATAGAGCCGCGCAAAAACCTTACCAGGCTAGTCGCCGCCTTCGCATCGGGTGCGAAGGATCACCCAAGCCTGGCGCTGGTCATAGCAGGCAAGAAGGGATGGATGTATGATCGCCTTTTTGAAAGCGTCAGCACGCTGGGTCTCGAATCCCGGGTTATCTTCCCCGGATTCATTGACGAACGAGATAAGCCGTTCCTCTTGGGTGGGGCATACGTTTTCGTCTATCCCTCATTGTACGAAGGGTTCGGACTACCGGTTCTTGAGGCGCTCGCCTGCGGCATCCCAACCGTAACGAGTAACACGTCCTCAATTCCCGATGTGGCCGGAGACGCCGCACTGCTCGTTGATCCTACAAGTGAGGAGTCGCTCACAAATGCGATAGAACGGTTGATCTCAGATTCAGCACTGCGCGAGACACTGCGCGCGGCATCGACCATTCAAGCCGCCAAGTTTACCTGGAAACGGACTGCGGATTCGACGGCAGAGACATACCACACACTCATTAGCTGCGAACTCTGAATCTCAGACTCCACATCGGCATTGATCATGTAGTCCCGAGTATTCGAGTATTCCATGTCAGAAGCCCGTCGCAGTTGCCCTCTTACCATCTCCCTGGAACTCTTTGTTTCTGTTTTGGGGAATGATGTTGATCAGTCTTTTTAAGTGCGCATAGCCGTAGGTCGTTTTACTCTGGCTTGAATTCCGAGGCCGAAGCCGGCCGCTACAACGGGGAGCTTCATCGATCCCTCGCGATAATGGGAACTTGTGGTCAGAAACCCCTTCTCGACCAGGTGCCACATGAGAAATGCGGCAAGCCCGACGCAAGACAGAGTGACGAGCAAGAACATCGCCGGGCTTTGTTTCGCCAGACCGAGGGAGATCATCGCCTGCACTATAGGGTAATGAACGATATAAGTTCCGTAAGAGAGATCGCCGTACTTGGAGAAATCGCCCAAGTACTTCCAAAATCCGACAACGAAGACCATCCCAGAAATCCATAAAACGTCGAGGATGCCCCCGCAGAAGAAGTGATCGCAGAGAAACAGGCATGCGGAAGAGCACAAGATGGCGGGGAAATGATCCGTCAACTGGTCGAAGTATAAAAACAGCAATATGCCGGCGACGAAGTAGATGAGTTGTCCTGGTAGCTGCTTTCCCAGGTCGGCGTAGATTCCGTGGGAACCGTGCAATATCGACAGGTACTCGAAAGAATACTTCCATAGGCATGAGAGACCGGCGATGGCTCCTAACACCTCTTTCGTGCCAAGCCGATCGCAAAGATAACTGATAGCAGGGACAAGCAAGTAGAACAGAACCTCGACTTTGAGCGTCCAGAGTGCGCCGTTGACGCCTGAAGTGCCATTCAACGTGAATACACCTGGCAGCGAGGGGGCAAGGTGATTCATAAAGACTACATTGGCGGCAAGGTACTTCCAGAGTCCAAGGCGAAAGTATAGCGATGCTGGGAGGGTGCTCAAAGGGAATAGCGCCACAGAGGCGAGCACCACAACGGCAATGTAGGCGGGATATATTCGCCTGGCTCGCTTTCCTAAATAGGAGGCGAGGGACAACGATTTCGCATAGCTCCGGTATATGAGCATTCCGCTAATTACAAAGAAGCATCTCACCGCAACAGTGCCCGAGGTGTATATGGTGAAAGCGTGAAATGCGGCGACCCGCGTAAGCACGCCGATGTGGAACAATACAACGGCCAATGCGAGGAGCAAACGGAGACAGTCCAGATTGTTCTTATGAAAGCTCGTTTCGCGTATCACGTTGGCTCCTCGAGTTGCCACTAAATACTCACCGATCGAAAGTCGCGCAATGGAGCCGCGGATCTAGCAGCCGTTTCAGTTGTCAACATTCGAGGGTCTTCTGGCATATTCTCTTCTACGTATCTTTGCACTTGGGAGGCGGTCGCTCCTGAAGTCATCCTGACATACGGAGCGGTAGCGGGTTGCTATCGACGAGTTACTGAAGAGTGACAGGGCATTTGTGCGCCCCGAAACCGGCGCTGCGCTACAAACTGCGCCTGTGTTCTCCAGTCATGACTCCCTAAGGGCCTCTCAGCAAGATCTCCTCATAGATATCCTCCAACCCGCTGGTTTGGATCTCAATGTCAAAGGCTTCTTTAACCCACTGAATGCCGCGAGCACCATATTGCACTCGTAGGTCTTCCCTGCGTAATAGCAACAGCAAGTGGTCCGCGAGCGTGTGGTAATCCCCTTCTGGGGCCAGTAGCCCCGTTTCACCATGAATCACAGCCTCAGGTATGCCGCCATGGAACGAGCTCACCACAGGAACGCCCATTGCTTGCGCTTCGAGAAACACGATGCCCAGCCCTTCGCTATCGCCGCTTCTCGCGGTGCGGCTGGGAACGCAAAAGATCGATGCGCGCTAAGCATCTGCTCTTATGTGCTGTGATGGACACGACCCAAGGAATCTGCACCTTACACCCAGACTGTTTGCCAGCTTGTCGAGTGGCTCACGCAATGGACCATCACCTACGATTGCGAGCAGAGCGCCCGGGAGTTCGTGCTGTACAATGCCCATGGCACGAATCAGCAAATCACAACCTTTCTTTTCGACTAATCGTCCTACAAATAACACGGAGGCTCGCTCCGCCGGCTCACCGGCTCGATGAAACTCCCTCTGATCCACTCCGATATGGTGTATGCGCAGCTTACATGCAGGAAATCCCGCATCTACTGCCTTGCCTCGTATAAAGTCCGAAACACAGAGAAATAATGCGGCCTGCTCCCACAACTCCCTTCGACGATGCAGGTAAAGGCGGCCTGTTCGAGATCCGGAGCATTCACTATCAGATCTTGTGACGTCATATCCATGCAATGTCACAATTAATGGAACCCGAAGTTTTTTTGCAAGCGGCAAAGCGAGAGCGCCATCCATCGCGAAATGAGCATGAATAAGATGAGCATCCGACTCCTTCACCTTCTTGTGAAACCTCGGGCCGATTCCGATTCTCTTGTAGAGGCCACGGAGGCAGCGCCGCAGGAGACTATCACCATCGGCAGCCACAATTACATTATTTGGAAGTTCCAGGCTTGAACTAACCCTGCGCAATCCAACGAATCGAGGCTTGAACCGTCTCAGTGCATTCGCTTGAGCCAGAATGAACGTCTCGGTGATCGGCAGTAAGTCACTTCGAAAGATGAGCACTGGTCTTCGAGAGTCGTTCAGTTCCACAGTTGTTTCCACTTGTCTCTCCCGCAGAAGTGTTTAGATTCAAAACGTTTCTCGTATCGTCTACTCATCCAGTTCAGGCATTAATGAGAGCTTTCAGGCCCTCCCTTCCACTTGCAGCGAGATCGCTGCTCGTGAAAGCACCCTGATATACCGCGCGGTAGTGAGTCGCGATCGATATGTCACTAAACATGATTCCGCATTTGCGTCCCGAAACCCGCCGCTGCGCCACAACTCGACATCCAGCATTGCGGCATCCATAATAGCTGCTAATCGGCGACTATCCTTTGGAGGATAGGTCGCAACAACCTTCCCCAGGCTAGCTATTTCTGGAATTCCTCCAGATTGAGCGCATATTGCGCTCTTGCCCGCGCTGAATGTCTCGATGACGGTGCGAGACAAAGGCTCCGGCCATACCGAGGAGATGATCGTGACGTCGATCGATTCATAGAACTGCGTTGCGCTGGCGAATCCAAGCCACTCAATTCTAGGGTTACTGAATTTCCGCTTCAGCGAATTAACATAGTGGTCAAGTCCGGTGCCAGCTATCCTTAAGCGCCAGTTAGAGCCTGACAGATACTCCGTTGCCTCAAGAACGACCCGAATTCCTTTCTCATCTTCCAATCTACCGATGTAGCCAAAAGTCAACTCCCTTTGCCGTTCGCTCCTTGGACTGAAAGCCGTGCCCGTTCCGCCAATGTTGTATATTACCGCGGAAGGCGATCCGGGGAAATAACCGTGTTGTGTATGACGATTGAGAACGTACTCGCTGATGGACACAACTGCATCCACCAGCTCCGATGATGCTCTGCGATTGACTGTTAGAGCTTTGCAATCCGTGCAACGCTGAAGGCATGTGGATCCCTCGCGGAAAAGCTTGCTGCGCGAACAAAGCAGGTAGTAGTCGCGCAGCGTATGAACTAGTCGGATGTTTCGCTTCTTCACTTCCCGCCAGACAGCTACGGAAAATCCGCAGAGGTTATTGCTATGGACGATGTCCGGCCTTTCCTGGTCTAGAATTCGACCAACCCGTTCGGCAGCTCGACGATTCCATGCGTCGCCCATGTGCCACAAGAGCCTTGCCGCTGCGGGTGGCTTCCGGCAACGGCCGAATGGCCAATATCGGTTGTCCATCGGTAGCCGATAGATCCGTACGCCATTTACGTTCTCGACAGTCTCCGCCGAGTCCGGGTGGAGACTTATGACGGATACCTGATCGCCAGAACGAACCAGCGCTTCTGCGAGGAGAGAAACCGACCTTTCAGCACCTCCAACGAGTAGAGGCGGATATAACATGTTGATCATTACAATGCGCATTTGCGAACCTCGCTAAACTGTGAACACAGATCTCATAGGTTTTCCCTCACTCTATAGCGTCCCCGTCTTATCTGGTGAAGGAGCTACTGTCCTTCGGTCCTTCTCGCCCAGACCATCAACGTTGACTTCAGGCCGATAGGTTTGCATGTAGCTGTCGACTACGGCTTGCTCACTAAATTGATCTAGGGAGGTAGGAACATTTGTTTTCTTCCATCTAACCTTATCGTCCAGGGCACACTTCATTAGGCTTGCCAGTTCGTCGACGCTGCCAGGTTGAAAATACTCCACTAAATTACTAAGCTGTGCAATTTCTGGAAGCCCGCCCACCCGCGCACAGATCAGAGCCTTTCCCTCGTGGAGGCTTTCGACACATGCATATCCCATAGGCTCGTTCCATTGGGATGGGATCACCATCACGTCAACGGTGGGATAAAACTCGGCAGCGGTCGTGAAGCCGAGCCATTCAATCTTTTCGTCGTTATATTTTTGCCGGAGAAAGGTTACATACGCATCCCTACCACTACCCGCAATCCTGAGCCGCCATCCAGATCGCATCAGGCGCCGGGTTGCCTTCAAAACAATCTCGATACCTTTCTCCGGTCCTATGCGGCCGATGTAGCCAAAGCTTAAAACGCCTGCATTTGTGTTTGTAGGCGCCCCTTTCGGTTCCGTCCCGCTGGTAGACTGAATGTTATAAACGACTCTCGACGCATTCCTCCTAGAAAAACCAAGTTGCTTGTGTCTGTCGAGCGTAAACTGGCTGACGGCCACAACTTGATCTGGAAGTCGCGACGCCGCCCTGCGGTTTGCGGTGAGAAGCTGACAGTCAATGCATCGGCTTTCGCATGACCTGCCGCGACGGTAGAGCGTTGACCTCAGGCAGAGTAGGTAATAATCATGCATGGTATGTACCAAGCGGATTTTGCGAAGCTTGACCGTCCGCCATATCGCTACGGAGAATCCACCTATATTGTGCGTGTGGACAACATCCGGGCTTTCCGCATCAAGGATTTTACCCACCCTTGTTGCGGCCTTCCAGTTCCATATCTCCCGAAGATGCCAAACAAGCCGTAGAAGCTGGTTGGGCTTAGCCTGTCGAGCGAAAGGCCAGTACACATTATCTATCGGGAGACGGTAAATCCGTATCCCGTCCCGCTCTTCCACCCTCTCTACAGTTCCAGGGTGGAGAGTGACCACGACCACGTTGTGACCTCTTCGCCCCAGCGCCTCCGCCAGTGTCGACATCGCCTTCTCCGCACCGCCGGCGAAATACGGAGGATACATAGTACCGATTAGAAGAACTTTCATGGTGTGATCGCTCTCATCCCTTCGCATAGAAGGCGTGCTGGACACGTGCATAACATTTCTAAACTGTTAGAGTGTCTAGCATTCTGTTCTACAAGGAGCCGTCATAGCTCGACAGTCTTACCCATTCGCATAAGCACTCCATCGCGTATACCGACTATGATCATAGTGAGCTTGAGAGACTTATTTTTCTCAGCGAGCGCGATCTTAATGATCTCTTTAGCTGAGCCAGTCATTATTTGATAAGCCCATTTAGGATAACTACGGGCGTATACGCGTAACATCCAGACGCGATTTCGGTTTAAATAGTATCGTGCACCAGCGCTGTGATTAGATGGACTAAATAGCTTTTTACCAAACAGGTAGACATCTGTGGGATCTCCAGCTACGTGGAGAAGAACGGCGTCGTGGCTCTGCGCAATGGCGTAGCCGTGTAATCGGAGGCGCAGGCTGAACTCGTCGTCCACCATATAGATAAATAGATCTTCACGGAAGTATCCGCAGTCTTTGAAAATTTCCGTCCGTACAAAGCTACCTGAGGTTATGGTGACAAATGGCCCACCATCTTTGGCCGGCCCAAATACCCGCTCCGTGCCGACTTTTGGATCTATATACCGCGGCACTAGTAACCCCAATTTGCTGCGGCTGGCAGCGACTTCGAAGTCACTGATCATCCGTGGTATAAAGTGCTCTGTGACGGTGCTGTCTTGGTCGAACAACGCCACCCATTTAGCACCCGTCGACTCCGCCCATCTGACACCAATATTCAATGCTGCAGCGATACCCAGGTTCTCGCCATTCTCGATCAACGCGAAGTTGAACTCACGGCTTGCAGTGCGCAGTAGCCGAAGCGCCTCTTCTGAGGAGCCGTTGTCTACCACCACGAGATCCTCTACTTGCGGACGCACCTTCGCGAGGTTGCCGAGGTCCTCCGCACGTGGGCGGAACGTAACAATCACTGCGCACACACTATTTCCAGGCATTCATAACCTCTCGTGGATCTCTACAGTTCAGATGACCTTACCCGTTCGGCCACACACCCGCGTCGCAGATGCCACGGGCGGTATTCGCAAGTTTATTCCACCGCTCCTTTTCAACAAGGCAACTTTGATTGTGTCTTTCACGATGTCCCTGTAGCGTGCGACTGCACCAACCGGCCGCTCTTTCCAGAATCGCTGAACCATTACCAGGCGATTGCGGGTGATGTAGTATTGGCGCTTTGCGCTGTAGTGCTTTGCGATGATGGTCAAACCAAAAGCCTGGTGGCATGCTATCGACCCAACCGCCACCAAGAGCACCGCCTGCCGGCATTGCGCAAGCGTGTAACCCTGGGATCGTGCGCGGAAGACAATACTCGTGGTCCACGCAGTCGATAATGAATTCCTCTTGAAACCAACCGCACTGGTCGAATATTTCCATCGGCATCAGGCTGCCTGAAGTGATCGCGACCAACGGGCCCCATCCTTCGCAAACCAAGGGCGTCGAGTGCGGCCGATGCTTCGCTCCACCTGGCTGGGTGTTACAATGGCAACTTTGTCGCGCTGCGGATGCGCTCGTACTCCGCCAGCATCGCCTGACATAAATCCCTCGGTCACCGTACTATCCTGATCGAAGAGGACCACGTATTTGAATCCTTGTGCTCTTCGCCCACCGGACACCGGTATTCAATGCGGCCGCGATACCCAGATTCACTCCATTTTCGATCAGCGTAAACCTCAACTCGCGCATCGCGCGCGAAAGGGAACAAGCAACTCCGCTGAGGAACCGTTGTCGACCACCACCAGCCCTTCCACCTGCTGACGCACCTTCGCCAGGTTGTCCAAAACGGCCGCCGGCGGACGGAAGGTAATGATCACAGCACATGTGCCATGGGTGTTCATGAATATGCCTCGCTCTCCGCCAGAGCACTCTGTCTCTGGGTGAAGGCCTCGCCTCCAAACCCAAAGCAGCATCAGCGAATTCAACAGGGCCAAAAGCCCATCGGAAGCGAGACTCGACCAAGCCGCACCGATCCACCCATAGGCAGGAATCCACCAGAGATTCAGCAAGAGATTTACTGCCGCCACTATTAACTGTGTCGCCGTGCGTAAGTTCTGGCGTCCCGAACCCGTAAGCGCGCTGCCCGTTGCCCGGTGAATGCCACGAAGAAGTGGAATCCAGCACAGCCACCGAAGTGCAATCAGAACACCCGAGAAATCGCGGCCAACCAGGTGCGGAATCAAAGGCGCAAGCAACAAGACGCCCACAGCGATCCCTGCTCCCAACAACAGCGAAGCCCCTGCCGACTTTACAGCGAGCCTGATTACCTTTGGCATTCCCGCCTGACCAAGGCGAAAAAAGCGGGGCAGCACCGCAGAGTCCAGCGCTGCGATCGGGGTCGTGGCAACGTCGATCACCCGATAGGCGAGGGTGTAAAAGCCGTTCTCCCGATTCAAGCCATAATGGCTCAACATCACCTTATCTACATCGTTGTAGGCTGCCTGGGTGGTGCCGGCGAAGGAAAATCCCAGACCTTCCCGTACCCTGCGCAGAATCAGGTCCGCTCAAACGCCGCAGGACCTATCTCCGCCCTCACCCACGCCAAGGAGAGGCACGGCCGCGCATACCTGAGGCAATCAGCACCCCGATGGACCATTGAAACGCAGTTGCGTGATGGAGCGTGAATCGCATGACAATGAGGACGAGGAATCGAGCCAGGTTCGATACCAGGCTCAACATGGCCGTCCAACGCATCTTTTCGAATGTTTGAAATACCAGGCTGCCCAGATTGGCAATCTGACTAAAGAAACAGTTCGCAAGCACCAGCACGACAAATATCAAGTGATTGTGCGTTTTGGTGAGCGCTGGTCCAGCGAGGAAGAGCGCGCCCGCAATCAACAGCAGTCGCGGCCGTAGTTACGGCTAACGAGTTACCCCAGTAGATGCCGCCTTGAGCGGTCCACCGTCACATAACGCATGAAGAGCATGCCGGCACCAAAAGCGCTATAGGGCGTAACCAGGTTTACGACTGCGAATGCCCCGGCAAACACCCCATACTCCCTGACGCCTAGCAATCGCGCGAGCAAGACGAAATATCCGGCCTGCAACAGAACGTTTGCGCCCTGCCCGAGAAATATCCAGGACGCGTTGCGGGAACTCTGGCGCCGTCTCAGGTTCGCGGAATCGCTCGCGTTATACCGAACATCGATAACCGTCCCTCCAGACGTTCCTTTGATGGCGAAGCGTGGAACGCTCCAGCAAGATGCCTACCTCCCCGCAGATCGTGTCGCAGCGCGCCCTGGCGAAATATAGTTTTTCCCAAATAACCCCGACCATTACTTATGGCTGTCGAACGACTGGTATTGCAATCCATAGAACTTGTTAGTGGTTTATGGTGGAAGGGTAAGCTGAGTGCAGCGCCCCCCACCTAAGCATTAGTTAGATGGTCCTTTATATACAGGACCGCATGGCCGGAGAGAGCGCATTATTGGCTGTTGTGCTGCCTCGGCTACTAAACACTGTGGTGCACCAAAGCTATGGGTTAAGCGTCTTCAATGTCACTGCTCCAGTCGCGGTCGCAAGGTCAACGCCGCGTGCTTCCGCGTCACGTCGTAATGGTGACGATCTGTCAGATATCGCAAAGAATAGGAAGATAACGCCAAAGAAGTTTATTTTGAATAGACCGGTCAGTAGGATGGTTGAATAGGTAGCTGCAACGGCTGTGGTCAAGTATGATGTCCGCATTTCGGCTTGTTTGCGAATGAGTTGCCAGAGACGCCATACCAAAAGCATTATGAGGCACAGGCCGATTAGTCCGATGTGCAAGACAATTGCCAAATAGAGGTTGTCGCTACCTCCTAGGCCTGTAGGGTCTATCTTGCCGTTCTGGACCAGGCCATAGCCTACCAGGAGGTCAAGCAAGTTTGTTGTTCTAAACATATCTAGGAAGCGTGACCATATAGCAAAACGATCCGAAAATGAACTGGCATCTGTCATAACACCTGTGGACAGACCCCCGTTGCCAACGTGGGAATATGCATAGATCGCTATCAGTATACCTGCCATCAACCATAGAACTGGTAACCATTTCGTGCGGTCTTTACGACCCGAATAGGTGATTACGCCACACGACACTACGGCGCAGCCTGTAGCAATAATGTTGGTGCGTGCAGCCGACACCCAAGACATAAACAAGCTTAGTGCTAGAAGTGGTATGGTACCTATTAGGTTCTTGCTCCGCCGAGACATGGAGACGGCGAGTGACGCGACGAAGGAGAAAAATACGGCACAATCGGCGGGCTCACCGAATAGGCTAAATACTCGTATATGTCCAAAGGCGCTCCAGACTAGTACGTTGAAATTTCCATCACTGCTCGAGGTACGTACAATCGGACCATTTGTTAAGTATTGGGCAAGGCCGAGTCGCTCCGCAAATGACAGAAAGAACAAGTGATATGGTCACCAATAATCGATCGGATATCTTAACGGGCGTGGAGAGGGCTATTACCCCGATGAGTGGAAGCAAGTAATATGCGTTATAGGACAGCAGGATATCGATGAAATCGAGGCCAAGATTAAAATATTGGTGCAGTGCGTCTAGGACTAAGTATGCAACAAATAGGAACGCTATTTTAACGACAGCCGGGTGGCTTATCTTTCCACGCAATATAAATGCCCCTGCAAATACAGCCATCAAGGCCAGCTTCAGAACTGCGGCAGTGATGGGGGTGCTACCGCCGGTCACGAGCATCTGAAGCTGGTACATCGCCGCGTCGACCAGGATGAATGGAGCAATCGCCAGCACGACTAACCTAATGAGCGCTAAAGGAACGACATAGTCTGCGCTGATCTCTACAAGGGGCTTTGATGGGGTTAGAGGAACTGGCCCCCCGGGATCGCCCTGGTGATGACCAAAGGCGTCGCCGGCGATCGTGCGGCTATCACTGTTCATGGTGTGGTCCGACTTTGGTAGTTTTTTCGGCCTGCTTCACGGGTGATCTCCGAGCGGTATACTCAATGAGAAATGATCTCCAACTTAAATGCACTTTTCGCGGCCGCATGCTGTTTATGGCGGATCTAGAAGCCTAGGACTCCGGATAGAGGATGCCGCTCTAAAACTTATAGATAGCTGCAGAGGATGTCGCGCCCACTAAACTGCCGGCGCCCACCGCCATGTTCCGCGCATAGCTGAAGGGAACGTAGACGATGTCATCCGCTTGCAACTGGATATCCGGTTGCTTTCCCTTTCTGCATGGCACTGAGCTGCAAGTGGAATTTCCACGTGGCTCCCGTCAGCTTGTTTGCGAATCAGCCGGGCGTGGGAGGGAACTGCGTTTGGCGGTGTTCCCCCGGCAAGAGAAATCGCCTGAACCGCAGATAACTTGGAATCGTTGGTGACCATCGCAATGCCACCTGGCCGGTTCACGTCACCGAGGATGTACACGACATCGGCCTTGGGAACAACCACCGTATCCCCTGGAAAGACGGCGACGCTTCCATCCAGCGCGGCATTGGCGGAATTTGAGACAACGAATGTCGACCCGCTCCTTGGTGGCGTGCCGCTGGATGGTCACCTTTCTATCCGCCAGATCGGTTAATCCGCCGGCTAATGCGAGCACATCAAGAATCGGGCCGCGGCGTGCCGATCGGATAACTTCCCGGCGACCGCACCTGGCCCATGATGGTCACGTTTTGCGTAGCGGTCTGCTCCGCGTCACGCTGACATGGGGTGTCAGCACATAGTGGCCGTCTACCAGAACCCGCTCGATGGCGAGCGCGGCCTCAGACGGAGTGAGCCCGGCAACTTGCACGCTTCCGCCAAGAATCAGAGTGCAGCGTGCCCGCGTCGGTCACTCGCGCGCTTTGCTCGAGTTCCGGCGCCTCCAGAACCTTTACGTGCAGCAGGTCCCCTGGCCCGATGGTCAGGCTTTCGGTTTGCGCATAGCAGCAGGCTGCGCAGCAGAACAGGAACAACAACGACTTGACAGCTCTCATCATGCCCTCATCCTTGCTGGTATTGATATTTCTTGCCGCCGTAATAGCCGTAGTAGCCGTAGTGTGCGGAGGAGCGGCGGGGAACAAAATTGAGCAGAACTCCAATCGCCGGCCTTGCTGAATCTTTTCGATGCATGAGCAAGAGCTTATAGGCGCGCTCCAGGGCGGCCCGCGTCGTGAATCCGACGCGAGCCAGCAAAACAGTAGCGTCTGCCATCTCCTCCAGCAACTGCGCATCCGTTACGGGAAGAACCGGTGGAGAGTCCAGCACGATGAAATCGAACTCCGCTCGCCATTCCTCCACCAGGCGTTGCATGCGGTGCGAGCCTAGCAATTCAGCCGGGTAAGGAGGCACCGGACCCGCCGGGAAGAAAGTAGAGGTTCGGATTGTTTGGCACCGGAACGATGCCGCTGGCCGCTTCCCGGTCCGACAACAAGGCGCTCAAACCATCCGTTCCCTCCAAGCCTAAGCGACTGCGCAGCACGGGACGCCGCATATCCGCTTCCACCAGCAGAACCTTCTTCTCGAACTGGGAGAGAGAAGCCGCCAGATTCAGCGCAAGCGTTGACTTGCCCTCTCCCGGACTGGCGCTGGACACCAGGAGAACCTGCGGAGGCCTGCCACTGCGAGAGATCAGGAGACCCGAGCGGAGCCGACGCACCGATTCTCCAAAAGCGGCGTCACCGTGCCGTGAGTCAAGCATGATTGCGCGAGAGCTGGTCTTCATTGCTTCGATCTGAGGCGCGATGCCCAGCAGCGGAATCTGCAACGCCTCGATCTCTTCGGCGCCCTGTATCTTGTTGTCGACCGCATCGACAAGCAGAGCCGCGCAGCAGCCGAAGAAGATTCCCAACCCTGCTCCCAAGGCCAAATAAAGGGGAACCTGCGGCTTACTTGGTCTGGCCGGCGTACTCGCTGGATCCACCACCGTGACATTTGAGGAGTGGAGGCCTTCGAGGATGCCAGCTTCCTTCAGCCGCTTGAGCAGGTCCTGATACAACTCCTGGCTTTGGTCGGCTTCTTTGGAAAGGATGGCGTATTCGATGCTCTTGTCATTCAGCTTTTCCGCAGCAGCTCCGGTCGCTCTCGTATGCCGCCCGGGCGCCTTGCTCTGCTTTCGATGCGACCTCAAAGTCGTTCTCGGAGCGCTCCGCGGTGCGTCTAATCTCCTCCTGCAAGGGATTGCTGCACACCCTTCATCGAGGCCCGCTCCTGGATCAGTTTCGGGTACGCAGCACCGAACTGGGACGCAGTCCTGGTCGATCTGGGCCTGGAGCGTCGCTTCCTGGAGCCGCAAATTCTGGATCAAAGCCAGAGAGTTCGTGACCCCCTGACCGCTGGAGCTTGCGATCGAAGTACCGCTTAACTGCGAGATCAACTCCGCATTCCCTGTCTTGACGACCTCGGCCACCGATGCTTTGAGGACACGGTTCATCTGCGCCTGGGAGAGCTGGGCCGTGGACTGCTGCAAACGATCGAGAACCGGACTATAGATGACTGGCTTGCCCTGCGGATCCGTTCCGCCAACCCCGAAGATCCCACTGCCCTGCTGCAAAGCGACGACTCTGGATTGAAGCTCCTCGCTCTGCTTGCGAAGATCACCCAGTTGACCTTCCAGCCATTGAGAAACCTGGTTGGTTGCTGTGAACTTCGTCTGGAAGGTGTAGTCGATCAGTGCCTGAACCAGATGATTGACCACTGCAGCCGCGACCTTCGGATCGCGGTTGGTGTAATCCACTTCGAGCAGACGCGTACCGGCAGTGACCTTCACCTTCAGATTGTTACCGAAGGCTTTGACAACATTGCCCCGCCGGCCGGGCGAATCCTCGAGGCTTGCATGCGCCGGATCGGCGGGACCTCGTGGACTCACCAACCCCATTACCCAGCCAATCGGGCTGAAGTGCGGCTTAAAATCTTCGTTCTGTTCAAGGTTGAGATCCTTGATCACCTTGAGCGCAAGAGCTTCCGACTGCAGGATATCGGCCTGCGTCTGCAGATCGATATTTACGGAGAGAGCATCGGAAGCCCCACCCGATGCGGCGCCCATCAGGCTATCCAGACCCAGGCTGTCTGAAGAAGACTTCTGCAGTTGAATGACGCTGCTAGCCGTATATCTGCCGGTCATGAAGACGCAGGCACACACGGATAGCAGGAAGACAACCGACGCTGTTACAACTATCGCGCGCTTCCTACGGTGGAAGATCCTCAGGAGATCGCGCAATGTCGGGTCTTTTTCGGGTAAAGTATTCAATTGGTCCCCACTCCCAAGTCTGAAATGCGTGTCGCGTGGCCCGGATAACGCATTTCCCTAAAAACCATTCCAGAGGGCCTTCCGCTGCTACGAGATGCCTCTCTTACAACTGCCTCCGCAAGTTTCCGCGGAACCTGCTACTCTTCCTTGTTATCGACCGGCCAGGAGTAGGACTTTGCTCCAGTAAGAGGAGGTTTCCGATAGGTTCTCTCACAGACCGATCATCAGAAATAGCCTTGCGACCACGCTCCCCCTATGGGGGAGTTCTTGATGCATATGATTGTTCCTCAGAGAGGCTACCCCCGAAGAGGGAGAAGAGATCTCGGGATGTGGCTGGCGATTCACGCAGATCCTTTTCCGGTTATTTGACATCCGCCGCCTCTTGCAGTGCCAGGAAGGCTACCTGGCGCCTCTGCTGACCGAACCCTAGATCGGGCACATCCCAAGGTAACATTACTGTTCCATTTAGAAGATACAACTTCGGTGTTGTCGTATCCGTTACAGCGTCTTGAGATACACGCCTTCCGGGGTCTGGTGCGGACGAACAGATGAAGTCATACGCGCTAACGGAAAAGCTGCGTCAATATGCTCTCTCCGGTGTACACCTGCAGAGAAATGCTAGACAGCACCCTTTGACCCGCACACCGCGCCCGCTGTGCGCCAGAGGATCTGGATGTCAAGGGCTAGATTCCATCCGCGGATATACTCCGCATCCAGGATGACGCGCTGATGATAGGAGAGGTCCGACCGTCCGGAGACTTGCCATAAGCCGGTCAGGCCTGGCTTGGCCGAAGCGTAGAAGAAGTATGCATCACGGTATTGAGCTCTTTCCGCGGACACAATAGGCCTGGGGCCGACAAGGCTCATACTCCCAGCCAACACGTTGAGGAACTGGGGTAATTCGTCCAGACTTGCCCGACGGAGCAGCATTACCGAGTTTTGTTACACGCGGATCCATTTTGAGCTTGCGTGACTGCGCCCATTCACGCGCTGCCTCATGGTTGACTTGGAGGTGGTTGCGCAAGATCTCGTCGCCATTGACGTACATCGATCGAAACTTCCACAAGCTGAACTCACGTCCAAACCTGCCTATACGTCTCTGACGGTACAGAATAGGTCCCGGGGAGCTGATGCGGACAATAGCAGCGACGATCAGAAGCAGTGGCAGCAGACACGGCAGGAACGCACAGACGATCAAGATATCCAGCAGCCTCTTCACCAAGCGATAATGAACGCCGTTCGTGCGCAATCTATGGACGGCGAGCGAGATCTGCTCCCACTCAGCTCCGTTCCGCGCGGCGGAGCTCTCCTGATGGTCGGGTGAGTAGAGGACGTCCGCGCTCTTGCGGAGAAGAGCTGCGACGGAGGTGACCTGCGCTCCCACCCATGATCCTGAGGTATCGAACGCTTCCCCTGCATACTGTGGCTGCGGCATGGAGCGATGCCCAATGATGAGATTCCCTGCCATAATCATCCTTCACCGTTCAGTAAGTTCTGTATCTGTCAGTTACTGAGGTGTCGTGGGGCCGGCCGCGTTTTTATTCACAGCTCTGGGTTCATTTAAATCTCCGTGCTAATCAACGAGTTCCCAATGATTATTGAGTCGGGACCGGCTATTGCTGTCCAGTCTGGTCCATTCCCGAATGTAACCACGGCTGCGTGCAACCCCCAAAGCGGTTACTCCCCATGCGGACCGTTGATTCGATAAACAATGCCCGCACTTGCGCCGACCGGGCTTAGGATCTTATTTGTATATATCCTGGAATAAGAGAGCTCTCCGATCCGCAGTCCCAAACGATGACTCAGATGAAGGTCGATTCCGCCCAGGACCGACCATTCACCACCAATCTGTTCCTCTAACCTTGGTGTCGGCTGTCCTTTGCCAGGCGGGTTGCTCCACCGCCATGCGTTGGCGGCGCCCACGAGAATGGACAGTGTACGGGGAAACACGCCCCAAATGCAGTGCGGCTCGAGGGCCAGCCAAGATTGACTCCTGATGGCTAAGCCCGCCCCACCTCGTGATTGAGCCTCTTAACTCGGCGCCGACGACATGCGGCGTCTGTACGATCCCTCCTGTTGAAAAGCCCCAGACCGAGACGGTCGTCGTAGTATTGAAAATGAGGTTTCACATCGCTGAAGTTAGCGAATGTTGAGATAGCTATAGGTTGGCGGAGCGCTGGAACCACCACCTGCGCCGGGGCTCTGTAAGCCGTAGCCGAGATTAGGAGCACCAGGGCAATCCGCAGAAGACAATGTTTCCTACAAAAGGAGTTTGTCATCATCATGCCCCGATCCGACCCGAGTCGCCCGGTCGCAGAATTCGGGCCAGATTGATCGCCGCCTTCCCCACTTTAAGACCGTCGTGCCAAGCGGCAGGCTGCAGGACACGGCGATCCTGGCCGAACCGGTGTGTGGATCCGGTCGACCAGTGGCGTGCGCGATACGAAATAGCTTTTGGTCTCATTCGGGGGATGGTAACGAGAGTGACTTGTATTGCTTGTAGCGGATCACCTCGCCCCGGTGATAGTCCACTTCCGTGGTAGATAGGCTGTAACCGTGATGGTTCGCTGCGCTTAGGCCGGTGTGCGAAGGCCGGAGATGGATGCCGGATCTATGCGGCGAGGACGGGCCCCAGATCGTGCTGGATGCGACGCAAGGTGAGCCAATGAGGCAATCGCGGCGGGGAGAAAGACGGGGTCCGGCGACAGTGAGATAAATGCTCTAGGACGCAGGCAGTAGCTGCGTCAAGCTCTCGGGCTGTTGCGGCTCTTCAACGTGCTCCCCATCCTCGTGAACGGGCCTCTCTTGCTGGTCCTCGGTCACCTGAGACGAGGCTTTGGCTGACCGCAGCAGCCCGGCCAAGAGACTGACCGTGGCAATCAAAAATACCCCGGCAAACGCTTCCAGTAGATGGCTATCATAAGCAATACCTCGAAATTTCGTTTGATGCTCGACCGGTAGTGGGACTGTCAAGAGGCCGCGGCATTAACATCTGCCCGACCTCTTCCTTGGAATCCGCGAACATTCAAGTCCGATGAATCCCAATAGCCGCCCGATCAGTAGCTGCATCCCACAGAGGCCAAAGCTTCGGACAGTTCTCCGGTTGCAAAGGAGGGCTGAGCCTGAGAGTTCAGCTGCTTTACCATCCAATTGGAAAGCCATCTTCTGCGTGCCGGAAATGCGCGCGGTCCAACGCCGCATGAGCTTGCCTTGTAAAACTTCCGAATGGGGAGACAGCGTGCGCCCGCCATCCAACACGGCCCATTTCTCGGATTGATTGCTCTTTCCGTCTGCGGAGAAAGCGATCCGGGTTGTGGTAACCGGCCCATCTATAGTCATCGCACTCTTCCTCGATCGCCACATTTGGCTCTAAGGCAATTGCGAAAAGCTTGCCCTTCGTGCAAATGACATCCAGTTTGGCCTGAACCGGATTGCCTAGCGCATCCTTATATTGCTCCTCAGACGTCGATTGCAACAGAACTACATGGTTACTGGTAAGGTTACCGTTTGTGGGGTATACGGACCATGCGCCGAGCTGCTTCGGTGTTTCTGCGAATCCCATGGCAGTGGAAATCAGAACAAAAATGATAGTCTTGGTTACGTTTTTCACGTTATCTCCTCGCACCGGTCAATCGAGTGCGAGTGCAGAATAACAATCATGTGCTATACCGCTACAACTTTCTGGTCACATTCCCCGACCGTAATGGTCATGCCATGGGAACTTTTGTGGAACCTATGGGGATTACTAGTGGATTTGCAGGCTTCTACAGGATCGCTCTCGTTTTGCCCGGAGTCTGCGACTTACAGCCTATGAAGGCATGAGACCCCGCTAAAGATTCTTTGGAGGTTCCCGGAAAGAACGCAATTACACCCAGAGGCGTCTGCCGCGCGCGACGGCCACTTCGCTTTCCCTGTGTTACGCGGTGCCTGTTGGGCAACATCAGGCAGATACTTCTTCTCACTGGGAAGAACCTCGTCAGGTCAGGAATTGGAACAGGCGCTCAACCGGAATCATGGCTGTGCTATTCAGCTAAGTTATTGATTCTATGGTGTGTTCCGCGGTGGACGCGAGAGAGTTCGCCTGCCTTAACTACACGCATTACTAATTTTTGTACAAACATTACCACTTTTGCAGCACGGTACCCCTTTCGTCCTGTAATGTTGTTCTGGCTCGATGTCAATACAACAAACGTATCAATGACGGGGTCGGCTTGGCCGCCTGTCGATTCTGAGTGGCGATAGGGCTCCGTCATCTGAGCCCGAATGCGTCAGTCTTAAGCACGTTAATGTTCATCTGGTTCTGCCTCCCCCCGGTTGAGTAACTCGTACCCGTGATTCAGCGCTTCGGGAAGGTGTATCTGTATGCCTGAACTTTGCAGCCCTCGTCCTGCTGCCGTATGGCCGGCACTATCCGCCGGGTTCACGAATGTTTCTTGTTTGCCTGTTTGCGCTGGTTTGGTTATTCTGCGGGCCGGTGGCGAGCCTGGTGGCCCAGACACCCACGCCGGTGACGGTGCCGACGTGGCGCTATGACCTGACCCATGCGGGGCAGAACACGAACGAGACCGCGCTGACGCCGGCCAATGTGAACGTGAACTCGTTCGGCAAGCTGTTCTCGCTGACGGTGGATGAATACTGTGTATGCACAGCCACTCTATGTCCCCGGACTGACGATGGCGATGGCTTGGTGCACAATGTCCTCTTTGTGGCGACGGAGAACGACTCGATTTATGCCTTCGACGCAGATTCGAATGGCGGCGCGAATGCAAATCCCATCTGGCAGATCAGCCTGCTGGATACAGCACACGGAGCAGGCTCGGGCGCGACGACAGTGCCCTGGGAGGACGCGGCTTCGCAGGACATTGCTCCGGAGATCGGCATCACCGGCACACCGATGATCAATCCTGCGACCAACACGATGTATGTGGTGGGCGCGACCAAGGAGAATGGCGCTTACTTCCTGCGGCTGCACGCCATCAACATTCTTACCGGTGCGGAGCAGGCGAACAGCCCGGTGGTGATCGAGGCGACGGTAGCGGGCACGGGCAATGGCAGCTCCGGCGGAAAACTATCGTTCAGCCCATTGTGGCAGAACCAACGCAGCGCGCTGAATTACTACAACGGCTATGTCTATTTTGGATACGGCGCGCACGGAGACAATGGGCCGTGGCATGGATGGGTGTTCGCCTATAACGCTACGACGCTGGCGCAAACCGCGGTGATATGTACTTCACCGAACGGGCTTGGCGCCGGGGTGTGGGAGGCGGGCGCAGGCCTGCCGATCGACAATGACGGCACAGGCGGACGGATGTTTTTCGCCACCGGCAATGGCACGTTTCGACCTATCCGCCATTCAATGCGAGCATGGATCTCGGCGAGAGCATCATCGACTTCAATCTCGCGAATGGCGGGCTCACGCCGACCGATGCATTTACATCGTTCAACCAGGCGACAGCTTGACCACTAGCGATCTGGACCAGGGCTCGGGCGGCATCCTGATGGTGCCCGACCAGCAGGGATCGAACCCGCACATTCTGGTGCAGGCCGGCAAGGAGGGTCGGATCCTGGTGCTGAATCGCGACCACCTGGGCGGCTATGCCGCCGGGGCCACATCAAACACCAATGCGCTGCAGGACATTCCGAATGCAGACGGAAGGGTTGTGGAGCACGCCGGCCTACTGGAACGGCAATGTCTACATGTGGGGCAGCGGCGATGTGCCAAAACTGTTCCAGTTGAACAGCGGCGTGATGAACACCACGCCTGTCGAGCAAGTCAACGATCTCGTCGGCATTTCCGGGCGCCTCCTTTTCGATGTCCTCCAATGGCACACAGGATGGCATTGCCTGGGCGGTGCGGACAGACCAGTACACCACCCATGGGCCGCAGTGCTGTATGCGTGGGACGCGAACGACCTTACGAATACCGCTCTATGAGAGCGACACCAATTCCGCGCGCGACGCTGCTGGGGCGCGCCAACAAATTTACCATTCCAGTGGTTACGAATGGCAAGGTGTATGTCGGCGGCCACATGACCAAGTAGATGTGTACGGGCTGTTCAACGGGGAACCGACGGCGGCTGCGCCAGTAATTACTCCGGACGGCGGCACATTTGCCGGCGAGCCAGAGCGTCACGCTTTCCACCACGACTTCTTCGGCGAGCATCTACTACACGCTGGATGGCTCGGCTCCAACGCCGGCGTCGACGCCTTACACGGAACCGATCACGATCAGTACCGACACGACTGTTCGCGCGATTGCGAGCGCGCCCGGGTTTGTCCAGAGCGCGGTGAGCAGCGCTACCTTCACGTTTTCGGACCAGACCCCGCCGGTGAGCTTTATGCCTGGCGCTGGGACCTATACCGGCACGCACAACAGTTACTCTTTCCGATACGGATACCACGGCGAACATCTACTACACCACCGATGGATCGACACCGACAGCTTCCTCGAACCTGTATACGGGGCCATTCACGGTCGCGGCATCGACGACGATCAACGCGATCGCCATCGACCCCAACCTGCAGAACAGTAATGTCGCACTGCTGCCTATGTGATTCAGGCGGGAGGATCGTCGATCAACTTCGGCAGCGGCTTCTCTTCGGTGGCGGGATTGACGCTGAATGGCAGCGCCGTGAACACGGACGACACCCGGTTGCAGTTGACCAACGGCGCGGACCATGAGGCGGGAGTGTGTTCTGGAATCAGGCCATAGGATCCAGTCGTTCACTACCGACTTCGCGTTTCAGCTATCGGATGCACTGGCAGACGGCTTTACTTTCACCATTCAGAACATAGGACCGAAGGCGCTTGGTGGGCAGAGTGACGCGCTCGGCTATGCCGGGATCGGAAAGAGTGTCGCCATCAAGTTCGACCTTTACAACTACGCCGGTGAGGGCACCGATTCGACGGGCGTGTATACCGACGGGGCCGTGCCCACGGTGCCTGCCGTGGACATGACTCCGAGTGGCGTGCTGTTGAGGAGCGGCGATTCCATGCTGGCGCATGTTACTTATGACGGCACGACGCTGACCATGAATCTCCATGACCTGGTGAACAACAAGACATTCACGCTGACGAAAGTGATCAATATTCCCCAGATCGTAGGCGCAAATACAGCCTACGTCGGGTTTACGGGCGGTACAGGCGGGCTTTCATCAAGCCAGAAGATCCTGTACTGGACCTACGCTACGCAGGCGGTTAGCCCGGCAACATCCGCGCCAGTGTTCTCGCCGGCGGCAGGAAGCTACAGCACTGCGCAGAGCGTTACCTTGAGCAGCGCAACGGCGGGCGCGGTGATCTACTACACAACCAATGGAACGGCGCCCACGACGGCATCCTCTGTTTACAAGAGTGCGATCGCGGTGGGTGCGGGTACGACGACGATCGAGGCGATGGCCGTCGCGAGCGGGGCGTCGCAAAGCGCGGTGGTGACGGCGAAGTATGTTGTGGGGTCGACGGTGACGGCGGCCCCGGCCTTTAGCCCTGGAGCCGGCACATACACGACTGCGCAGAGCGTTACCTTGAGCAGTGCAACGACGGGCGCGGTGATCTACTACACAACCAATGGAACGACACCAACGACTTCCTCGGCGGTGTACTCAACGCCCATCAAGGTGACGGCCACGGAAACGCTAACAGCGATCGCCATCGCGCCGAGTCTCGAGACCAGTTCGACGGCGAGCGCCGTTTATACGATCCAGGCCGCGGGGACAACGCCGATCAATTTCGCCAACGGGTTCAGTTCGAGCGCCGGCCTGTCGCTTTCCGGCTCTGCGACCGTCACCAAAAACATGCTGCAGATGACGCTGGCGGGAGCTACGGCAGACAAGGGGTCGGCTTGGTTCAGCACGCCGGTGAATATCAGCACATTTACCACGGACTTCGACTTCCAACTGCTGAGCGCGAAGGCAGACGGCTTTACCTTCACGATCCAAAATGCAGGTGTCTCCGCGATTGGGCCGGGGGGCAGCGGGCTCGGTTATGGAGCATCCCAGCCGGGCGGCACAGGCGGCATCGGGCGGAGCGTTGCGGTCAAGTTCGATATTTATAACAACGATGGAGAGGGTGCGGACTCGACAGGTTTTTATACCGACGGTGCCTCGCCGACTATTCCCGCGATTGATATGACCGCTTCCGGAGTTACGCTGAACAATGGGCATGTCTTTCATGCGCATATCACGTATGACGGGACAAACCTGACGCTTGTGCTGACCGATACCACGACCTCGGCATCGTTTACCAAGACGTCAGCGATCAATATTCCATCGATCGTAGGAGCGGGAACTGCTTATGTGGGCTTTACGGGCGGCATTGGCGGATTGAGCATGACGACGGACATACTCAATTGGACACTGAGTGACTAGTCCTGTGACCGTGTAGAGAAGTACATACCCAGGTCTCAAAAGCGAGACCTGGGGCGCCCAAATCCGTCATGGGTTAGCTCACGTGACCTATGTAATCGGGTGCGTTCACCTGAACCTGAAATCCATCCGGATCATAAAACTTGAAAGATTCTTTTGAAGTCTTGTCCGAGAACTTCAGGTTAAGTTCCGACAACCTGGCACGAACTGCATCGGCGTTGAAGCCCGCAATCCCAAAGTCGTAGTGATCGACAGTGGCGGTCTGACCGCCCTGCTCAATGCCGAAGAAGGATTCTCCGACGCCCAGAATATGTACCGTGGCCGACTGTTGCCGAAGGGGCATCCCGAAGAACTCCTGATAGAACTGCGACGTGCGGTGAAGGTCGGGAACCCGCACGGTGACATGGTTCAGGCTGACAGCGCGAAAACCCGTCGGTTTTGGCGGAGATGCGAGCGCGGCCGGAGCCGCGAACGCACCGGCAGCCAGCGTGGCGAGGGAAACAGCGAATTGACGGCGGGTTAATTTGCCGCACTCCAGTTCGCCGAGCATTCTTTCTATCGTTTCGATCATGAGATTCTCCTTGTAGTTGCCGGAATTATTGCTTCGTGCCCGATAATTCGCCGAGTTATTCCGTTCAGGACTGTGTAATCAACCTCAGTCCCTTTCCTTCCGGATCGTTGCGCACTGCGCAGGGCGTGTCGAAGTACATGGTTGCGCGAACCGCAGTTGTGTATGCGGGCCAATGCGGCAGGCCGCTGTGATTCGGATTTCCGCTCCGCGCGAAATTCACCCATGCCGTGCTGATCTGCTTCGACAGAACAAACGCATCTGGATCACCCGCGCTGTAGTGGTCGCAGATTTCGGCATTGTCGAACGTAAACGCGATTTCACAGGCATGGAATGGACCGGGGCGATTGTCCAAAACGGGTGTCCGCCAGGCAGTAGACGTAAGCATATGCTGGCGCGGCACCCAAAGCAGCCTTCCTGGTGGCCTGCGCAAATGCAGGGACGCGCAGTCGAGAGGCTGCGATCGTCGCATAAAGGTTGAATGGAGTTGCTTTGGGATAATCGAGCCGGTACGCAGCGATAATCGCTTCACTGTCGTCGCCAAACTCCTCACGAACCAACCGGTTGAGTTCCTCAACTCCCATTGCATTGGCATCCGGACGGTCGAGTCCATTCACAAACTCGTGAAGATTCGTGCCCGTAAGCAGCGGAACATTCGCGGATACCGTGGGTGCTCCCGGATCGAATGGATGATGGGGAAGAACGCGGCCGTCGACTGTCGGTCCCCAGTCGCGCTCTCCAAACGTTTCACGAAGCGAAGGTCGAGGCCGGGGCATTTTCTTCATCGCCTCCACCGCTGCGCCCGAGAGACGGTCAACCGGGATCTTCTGGAGTTCGTTCACCTGCGATTTGGATAAGCCAAGCTCCTCCATCAATAGTTCAGCCACGCGGCCGGAGTAGTCAGGAGAGAGCGACTTCAAGAACGGACCGCTTTGAACGATGGCGCGATGAAATAAACCTTTGGCTGCCGGCATGGCCATCAGCGCGATCACTTTTCCGCCACCGCCCGACTGGCCGAAAATCGTTACATTGCCAGGATCGCCGCCGAATGTTGCGATGTTGTCGCGGACCCACTCCAGGACAGCTACGATATCAAGCATCCCAACATTGGCGGACGAGGCAAATTCTTCTCCACCAATGCCTGCAAGATTGAGATAGCCATATACGTTCAGACGATGATTGTGAGTGACTACGACAACATCGTGATTGCGGGCGAGACTTTCGCCATCGTAGGAGAGAAGATCATGCCCGCTGCCACCGGAGAATCCTCCCCCGTGCATGTAGACCATGACCGGGCGTTTATGTGTAGCATTGATCTCCGGCGTCCAAAGATTGAGACGCAGGCAGTCCTCGCCAGGCACCGCAGCGGCGGAGCCGCGATGAAGCACAAATGCGTCCTCATCGGCGTTCGCCAGGTTTTTCCCGTCAGTATCAAAGTGCGCAGAGTCATGAGTTGGACAGACGCGGCCATATTGCAGCGCATTGCGAATCCCCATCCAGGGCTCCGGCTTGGCAGGGGCATGAAGCGCCTCGCGCCGGCGGTCGAGGCGCCGTAGGGTACGCCTTTGAAAACGTACACGCCGTTCCGCTTGAATCCACGAATTTTCCCCGCGGTCGTTTCTGCAACCGTTGCAGCGTCGGACGCAATCACCGTACTTCGCCCGCAAATCACCCTCCCGGATTCTGCTGACGGCGCCGCACCTGGGGATAGCGCCATCGTGCTCGCGGGTGCGATCAATGAACTGGCTAGCCCTGCCCCAAAGGCGGCCATACCACGCACGAGGGCACGCCGGCTGCTGGAAAAGGGGGTCAAGCGTTCGCCTGATGTTTTTGCGCATGATTGCTCAACGAACTGTCCCACGGCTTTATCCTCTGTACAAAAGATCTTGAAATCGCGTGAGGCCTGTTGCTCCGTCGTTGACAGATTCTCAGGGGCGATAGTAGGCTTCGTCACTGTGCAACAAAGACTGCACAGTGCGCAAGAGAAAAGCTTTGCCGTGGATGCACGAGGCTACTTTTTGTTCGGTATGATGAGACTTCGGTTTTGTGTCCTCACCTTCAGCCTTGCCACTCTCGCAGCGTATCCGCATGCGGGATCGGCCCAGCAGCCTGACCCCTCCGCACCGCAGGAGGACTCGAGCTATATCGATGCGCAAGGCACGGCGCACATCACCCGCGTCATCCCGCTGCCGGAAACCATCAGCCCGCAGGCAAGGAATATCTCGCCCGGCCCGATCAGACAATCCGACCCTAACGCAGACCCTTGCCGAAAAGCGTGCGCAGACGGACGCGATGCAACTGCACGATTCCGAGCAGAACCGTGCCCTCTATCCAGTGAATATCGCGTCTTCTACGATCGCCGGAATACCCGTTCGCATCGTGACGCCGATTGACTCCCATTCCAGCCGGCAAGGCTGATCGCGTGCTCATCAACCTCCATGGCGGGGGCTTCACCACAGATTCCGGTTCACTCACCGAGTCGATCCCTATTGCCAACCTGACGCAAACGAAAGTCGTCGCGGTTCTTTATCGCCTGGCGCCCGAACATCCGTTTCCCGCCGCCGTCGATGACTCCGTTGCCGTCTATAAGGAGTTACTCAAGACTTATAAGCCGCAGCATATCGCGATCTATGGCGCTTCCGCCGGAGGTATCCTCACCGGGGAAGTTGCGGTTAAGATCAAACAGCTTGGCCTTCCGCTGCCTGGCGCGTTAGGCATCTTTACCGGCACGGGTGACTTCAGCAGGCTGGGCGACACCCAAGCGATGTACTCGGTCACTGGCCTCGCCGGGCATCTGACTCCGCCGCGGGAAGGCGTGCAGTGGTTAGCAGACTATGTCGGTTCTGCCAATCCCAAAGATCCCGTGCTTTCGCCCCTCTACGCTGATCTGCACGGCATGCCGCCGACCCTCTTTCTCACCAGCACCCGCGATATGATGCTGAGCGGTACCGCTATCTTGCACCGCGCCTTCCTGCGCGCAGGAGTAGACGCGCAACTTGCCGTCTTCGAGGCCCTCAACCACGGCTTCTGGTATGAAGCCAATTTGCCCGAGTCCAGAGAAGCCGACGAGATTATGGCGCGTTTCTTTGACGCGCATCTTGCGACACGCAAGTAGCCGCGGCTCTCACCAAGCGATCCCTTCACCCTCCGATTCCTCTTGAATGGCGAACAAAAGGCGAAGTATACTGGTGCTCATGCCGGTTCCTCGTCCCAAGCTGACACCTGTTCAGGTCTTGCAGCGGCTCCAGCTTCGCCTGGAGAAGAGGATGGAAGCCTTGCAGCGGGTCAAACTCGATGGGTATGCGATGGTTATCGGGGAGTTGGAAGTGGAGTTGGATCTGTTGCGGAGAGCAACGCGCTACCTGGAGGAGTGAGGCGGCTCAATGGTCGCGCTCAGTCGTGCAGAATCAGATTGAGCAGCGATTTGTGAACCCGGATGCCGCCGTTGTATTCGATAAAGCCGAGCTGGCGGAATCGGTTCATGAAGAAGCTGACGCGGGATCGGGTGGTGCCGACCATTTCCGCCAGGGTTTCTTGCGTGATTTTCGGAATCAGCGCTTCCGTCTCTCCCGGCTTACCGAATTCCGCCATCAACAGCAGAATCCTCGCCAAACGCTTTTCGCTGGAGTTGAACAGCTGATCGACAAGATCCGCCTGGGTTCGCATGGTGCGCGCGAGCAGAAACTTCAGAAACAGATCGGAGAACGCATGCTCTTCGTGCAGCACGCGGATCATCTCCGACCGCTCTATCTTGAGCGCTGTACAGGAGGTAATCGCAATGGCCGTGATTAGTCGACGCCCGACAGGTCCGGCGATCGATTCCTCCCCAATGAAGTCGCCCGCAGACAGAAGCGCGATGGTGGCCTCTTTGCCGTTTTTCGAAACCACGATAAGTTTTGCTCGGCCCGTCTGAAGATAGAAAACGGAGTCGGCAACGTTTCCCTGCGAAAAGAAAACTTCCTTGGCCTTCAATCCGATGATCCGTCGTCCTAGCCCTGTGTTCGCGAGAAAAGAGGCGGCATCAAATTTGGTGCTTCCTGGCTCAGCCATCTGAAGGTCCGTTCCCGGGTGCTGCACTGCCTCGCCGGCCAGGCCCGGTCTCATGACGAACATCGATTTGGGGTTCAGTACCCGTGATCGAGCAACAGCCTGACGAGCAACTATTCTGTCAGCAAAATGGCGGTTAGTCAGTTGGCTTGGCAACAGAAGGTGAATTAAATTTTGTACAGTCAGGAATCCCCGTATCAGGCAACCACTGCAACATCACTACCATCGTACTTGCGACATTCCCCACCATCGCATTCTCCTGTAAATGTTGAGACAAGACGGACGTACCGTGCTCCCGAAGCCGCAAAACATGATGTTAGGCGCGCTGCCCGATCAGGACCGGCAGCGAATCCTGAGTCGCGCGGAGCTGATCGATGCGCCTCAGCGCCACACCTTCTGCATCCCGCCGCATCGGTTGAAATATGGCTACTTCCCCGAATCTGGAATGGTCTCGGAGTTGATACGGCTAGCTAATGGCCGGGCGGTCGACGTCTCCCCCGCGGGGATCGAGGGCTTTCTTGGCCTTCCACTCCTACTGAGTGACGGGACAAGTACACACGAGTACGTCATGCAGATCACCGGCAGCGTGTGGCGTGTCCGAGCCGTTGAAGTGCGCCGCTTATTTGAAGATTGCGGCGTATTCAACAGGTTGATACAGCGTTACGCGCACGCGAGATACGTTCAGGCCAGCCAGTGTTGCGCATGTAACCTAATGCATTCGATCGGTCAGCGACTGGCGCGATGGTTGCTTGTTGCGCTTCGACATGCCCGGGCAGACACATTCCAAATCACTCAGGAGTATCTTTCTGAGATGATAGGCGTGAACCGTTCCACAATTACGTTAGTCATGGGCCAATTCCAGCGGGCTGGATTGCTCGATTACCGGCGCGGAGTAGTGCAGATCAAGGATCGTGAGAAGCTGGCCGAAGCCGCATGCGAATGCAACACCGTCATAACTCTTGCGTTGAACAAGGTCTTCGTCTAGATACTGCTCCATCAGCCCAGCATGAACAGTGTGCTCTTCTATCGGTTGAATTCCCGCGTCTCCGTGATGCGCCGAGAGGAGTGATTAGCGTAGCATTCACATCTACTGTTCAGAAGACCTTCGCGATCCCTGATCTCTCATTGGGGGGCATTGCTGCCGCCACTCGTTTTCGCGACGTTCGAAATTAATATCGGGCAGCGAAAGATGCGAAAGCTGTACAGGGAGCCTCACCACGGTTTAGCTCCCCGATGGTCTGGCGAACGAGTTTTGGCGATGGAAGGCGGAGGGCAAGGAGGCCCCGCCCTTTCGCAATGCTGACGAAAGGAGGGAAGAAAGAGAATTGGCCGCAAAATGCCACAAATGTTTCTGAGCAGCCTGCTGTAAGTTGTTGATTCTATGGTGGGCGCTGCAGGATTCGAACCTGCGACTTCCACCGTGTGAAGGTGGCACTCTACCGCTGAGTTAAGCGCCCTCCGGGGCATACGTAGTTTACACGAACCTTCCGGTGCAGGCCCAAGCTCACGTCGGTGGCCCGGGAACGCCCGATAATCCCACAAAACTGGGCGAGACCAGGGCTCGCGGCAACAGTTACAATCCACTCACCCTATGGCTTTCCCTCCCCCAGAGCAGCATGGTTCTCCCACCCCCGAGGGATCCCCTCGCCAGGTTCAGCCGGCGAAGAGGGAGACGCCGCAAAACTCTCCCGATTCCGCGCAACCTAGTCAGGACGGTGGGGTTACAAAGGGTATGGGTACCGTAGCCATTGCGCAGAACGGGTTCCAGGGCGCCCAGCAGGGTGCGCCGGTCCATACGCCCGGGGTCGACTGGGCGCAGCTCTCCGACGCCGAGATCATGTTGCGCGTTCGGGAAGGTGACGACTCGGGCTTCAGCATCCTGATCGAGAAATACCGAAAGCAGATTGTCCATTTTATGTTTCGGATGTCTCGCAACCAGGCGGTCGCCGAAGAGTTGGCCCAGGAGGTTTTTCTCCGCGTGTATCGTTCGCGGCAGACCTATCGGGCCGAGGCAAAGTTCAGCACCTGGCTGTACCGGATCGCGACCAACCTGGGAGTGAACCACGCGCGCGATACCAAGTATGAGCGCACGGCCCAGAATGTTTATCTTGACCAGCCGGACCCGGAGACGGGCACCAGCTCCCGATGTAGCGGATAGTACCCTCAGCGTGGAACAGGAACTGGTGCGCGAAGAGAGAATGAACGCGATTCGCAAGCACGTGATGGCGCTGCCCGAACGGCAGCGCAGTGCGGTGTTGATGCACAAGTACCAGGAAATGGATTACAAGGAGATTGGTGAGGTTCTCAAGCTGAGCGAATCGGCTACCAAGTCCCTGCTGTTCCGGGCTTACCAGACCTTGCGCGAAAACCTGAAGGATTTTGCTTAGCAGGAATTGAGGAAGATTATGACTTGCCCTGAGATGAAAAACAATTTGGCCGAATTGGTCTTCGAGTCCCGGCCGCTGCCGGACGAGGCCCGCAAGCACATAGCGGAGTGTGCCGGGTGCGCGGCCGAACTGGCGGAGATGGAAGCTACCTGGAAGCTGCTTGACGAATGGCAGGCTCCGGAGCCCAGCGCCTTCTTTGACGCCAAGCTGTATGCCCGGTTGCGGACGGAACAGACAACCGCCCCGGCCAGCTTTTTTGAGCGCGCCAAGGCGTGGCTGCTTTACAGCAGCAACCTGCAGATGCGCCAGCTGGCGGCGGGCGCCCTGGCCACGGTACTGGTGATTGGCGGCGGAACCTTTGCCCTGCTCGACCACCAGCGCGGCGCCGGCAGCGCAGACCTCGGCCACGGTGCGCGACCTGCAGTCGTTATGACGGGAACGCCCAGCTGTTTCAGCAATTGAATGCCCTGGATGGGGACGAGGATAACGCGACCGGCGCCTCCAACTAATCAGAGCGTAGGCAGGATGATCAGGTCGACACAAAAACCGGAAAGCGAGGCGCCCGAATACGACGGTCGACGTAACCGCTTCGGAGGGCACCACCATGGCAAGGCACAACGAGCTCGAGACGACATCCCACCGCGGGAAGCTCGCTCGTAGTGTCTTTGCGGCGCTGCTGCTGGTACTGCCGCTGGCGGCTGCCCCCTGCTTCGCTCGCCCTGCGCAGCAGCAGGGTGCGCATCCCCGGTTTGAAAACAACCAGCAGCCGCATCTGGGCACGTGGCTGCAACGGCATCGAGAACCTGTCTCCCGAGCAGCAGGAAAGGGCCCTGCAGAGCGAACCAGGCTTCAACCGGCTGCCCCCGGAGACGCAGCAAAGGCTGCTCAACCGCCTGCGGCAGATCAACCGGATGCCTCCGGAACAGCGCCAGCGTACGGTGGACCACATCGAGGCTCATGGAGCACCTTACGCCGCAAATGCGGCAACAGGTGCGCGCCTCGTTCCAGGATTTTCATGCCCTCCCGCAGGACCGGCAGCGGATGGTGAGGAAGGCCTTTCGCGATCTGCGCGAATACCCGCCCGAACAGCGTCAGGCGATGATGAACTCCGCCCAGTTCCAGGCTCAGTTCTCACCCCAGGAGCGCAGCATTCTGGGCAACATTCTTGCCGTCGAGCCCTACCAGGCGATACACGGGCCAGGGCTGGACAACGGGCTGGAATACGGGCGATAGCGCTGGACGAGCCGCCGCTTCAGGCGATCACCTTATAGATGAGAGGCTGCGGGGGCGGCGGCTCGGCGCTCAGCGTAAAGCACCGGTTCAGGATTGCCGACGACGGACTCCAGACGCGCCTCCTCCTCGACATAAACAGTGAATAAGGTGTCGCCGGCAGCGACGGGGTCGCCGACCTTCTTGTGCGTTTCGACGCCGGCGTGCGCAGACACGGCTTCCCCTGGCACGGTCCTGCCCGCTCCGGAGCGTTGCACAGCCCAGCCTACCTGGTCGCAATCGACGACTGACGAGAAAGCCTGCCGACGGGGACTTTACCTGGTATTGATAGGCCGGCTGATGCAGCCATTGCGGACTCTCAAACCACGCCAGGTCGCCGCCCTGGGCGGCAATCATGCAGCCGAATTTCGTGAGCGGAAGGCCGCTGTGCAACAGCTCCTCCGCCAGCTGCACGCCGTCCTCCGGGGTCGGCACTTTCCCTCCCAGGTAGAGCATCCATCCCGCAAGCTCGAGGGAAAGCTGGCGCAGATCCTCGGTGAGCGGGTGGCGGTGGTTGCGCAGCAGTTCCACCGCTTCGACAATCTCCGCCGCGTTGCCTGCCATGCGCCCGAGCGGTTGACTCATGTTGGTGATGAGGGCGGCGGTCCTGGTTCCGGCGCGGTTTCCGGTGGCGACCATCAGCTCGGCCAGGTGGATGGCCTCTGCCTCCTGCTTCAGGAAAGCTCCCGAGCCGGTTTTTACGTCCAGCACCAACGCGTCGAGGCCGGCGGCGAGCTTCTTGCTCATGATGGATGCGCAGATCAGAAACGGGCTCTCGACGGTTGCCGGTGCGGTCGCGCAGCGAGTAGAGCGTGCGGTCCGCCGGCACCAGCCATTCCGTCTGGCCCACGATCGAGAGACCGCAGGCGCTCAGGACGGCGAGGATCTCCTCCTCTTGCAGGTGGGTTCGGTAGCCGGGGATGCTCTCCAGCTTGTCGAGGGTGCCGCCGGTGTGGCCCAGGGCGCGGCCGGAGATCATGGGCACGTAGAGCCCGGCTGCGGCAGCGATGGGGGCCACCAGGAAGGAGGTTTTGTCGCCCACTCCACCGGTGGAGTGCTTATCCACCTTGGCCCCGGGCAGGCTGCTGAAGTTCAGGACCCGGCCTGAATCGCGCATGTGGGTGGTGAGGCTATGCAGTTCCTCCGGCGTTGAGGCCCCGCCAGACAGACGGCCATGAGCCAGGCCGCAAGCTGATACTCGGGAATGGAATTTGTCGCTGCCCCGGCGACCAGAGCGGCTATCTCGGCATCGGTCAACACTCCGCCGTCGCGCTTCTTGCGAATCAGATCCACCACGTGCATGCAGCAGGCTCTCCTGCTGCCATCGGTAATAGCCACCGGGGCGCATGAGACACTGGCATCAGAAGCAGGCGGGTGGCGGAGGACGAGCCATTACTACCTGCAGTTACCACAATTCGGCCGTTTATTACTCAAGAACTATGGCGGATTTCCGGTAGAAGAAGTATGCTCTTTTCAAGCGGCGATTTTCCAAGAACGCTTTCATCGATTCTTTCGGGGGAGGGACTCGATGAAAGGGAACAAGGAGAATCGCCGTTAGCATTTCGCCTGCCGGTTCGGTCCCCGAGCAAAAGATTTCTTCTCCACAGTCCCGCCGATAGGGCGGGGGGATGAGTGCGCCAAAAGCGCCTTATGCGCCTTAAGGTACCTGGGGACCTTCCTTCCGAGGCCTTTCGGACGGAATTCCGGCGGCTTTCGGCCCGGACGCGGTACGCGGCCCCGTGGTGTCCTGCAAAAGCATCTTGGGAAACCATTTTCGGGCCATGAGTGTATAGAAACGGTTTGCGTTGATTCTGCGCAGAAAAAAATTGACGATCACGTTCGGGACCGGCTGGGACGGGATGTCTCCGGGGCTCGCTCCTTGGATTCCCGCGCATGATTTGCCCGGTTGACGGATGGTCCTGACTCTGCAAGTTACCTGGCGATTCGTAACCATCTGAGCGTGATTTTTTCGCTGTGGACCTACCATTTGTTCCGCCACACTTACAGTGACATTCTATGGAACGCTGTAACCACCGTAACTTGTGTTTTACGCTCGGGAGCTTCAGTGTTGGTCATGCCCGAAGGGCTTTACGCATTTTTCGTTCACGAGATCCAGCAGCTTCAGCTTTGCACCGCTGCCGAAGGACCCGCGCGGTGACTTGCTCTTCTTTGTAGCGTGTCATCCATTTGACAACTGTCCGAATAGATTCGTATGGCCTTGCCAGGCCACAGCGTCGTATGATTGCTTAGCGAGGAACCCCAGGTGGCGCCCATTGAGCCTGGGTTCTCATTGAGGATTCTGAATGCGCCCGACTCCCCGCTCAGGCAGGTTTTCTGCTGGCGTTTCTAAGCCATCGTATCCATTGGTCTCCGTTATTATCCCTACTATAAGCAGGAAGATTTCATTGCGGAAACGGTGAGGAGTGTCCAGCAGCAGACGTATCCAAACTTCGAGATCATTGTGGTCGACGACGGTTCTCCTGTGCCTGCCAGTTCCGTCCTTCCGGAAAGTAGTGACGTCCTGGTTTTACGGACGGACAATCGCGGCTGCCCGGCCGCCAGAAACTTCGGTTTCAAGCAAAGTTCCGGAGAATACCTGGTCTTTCTCGACTCCGATGACCGCCTGAGCCCGGGAGCACTCGAGGCTCATCATCAAGGCTCTTGCCGAGCACCCTGAACGCCGTCCTCAGCTTCGGGGCACAGCGGCTCATCGATGAAGATGGCCATGAGATTCGGCCGGCCCATATCTGCAGGCCGCGGAAGAATTACTTCCTTATGCTTCTTGAAGGGAACCCGATTGGATGCCCCGGGGCAACCATGATTCGCAGAGAGGCCTTTATCGAGGCCGGGCGTTTCGACGAGTCTCTTCGGATCGTCGAGGACTATCCGTCTCTACCTTCGCCTTGCAAGGCGCCATCCATTTGTTCGACTCGATTCCTGGGTAGTCGACTATCGCTTCCACAGGAACAGCTTGTCGCAAGATAAGGAAAGAATGTTCAAGGGGATATTGGATGCACTGGATCGACTGAAGCGGAAACTACCCTTACTGCCTACGAGCGAAGAAGACTTCGCCACGGACGCGGCCGGTGGATGCATGAGTTTCGCAAAAAGAAACGCCAGCTTATCGCCTCTACGGGCTGTACTACAGTTTTCGGGCGATGTTAGGTGTTCCGTTACGCTCGTATTTTGGCTCGCAGGATTCTGAGGGAACGCTCCTTTCTCCTCGCGTTCTTCTATGAAATACAGCTGAACGCCTCTATTTCTCGAGAGTTTTATCAATCACGTCCATTTCCATTGCGCTCGCTGCGCTGGACAGATGTTCGTAATCCGGAAAGTTTTCCCGCTTTTCCTGCAAAACCTTCTCTATGTCCGTAGGCAGCCGGATCACTACATCCTCGGGCGAAAAGCCGGCTAGAACCTTTGATTGCCACTCCCGGAGCTGCCTTTCGTGTAGATCCCACCTAGGCTGGTAAACCGGCGAAAACATCACATAAACCTTCACTCCTTTGGCGTGCAGTTCCCCGAGTAGTTCGTACATGTCCTTCACCTCAGCAGCGTCGAGAGAAAAGTCACGCTCGGCAAACGGAATGACAGGCGGCGGTAGCATCTTCAGCGGCCAATTGGTTCTACCGTATGTGTCATATGTGATTGGACCTGGATGTCCGATGGCCTCCCGCAACACCTGACAATCGGTCATCAGGGTCTGGATAGACCCGAACGATGCCCAATAGTCGTGTGGCGTCATATATACACTTCTCGCGAAGTGCGTAGATGTCAGCGTGGGATTCAATATCATGATGACCACTTTTTGGTGTCCGCGCTTCAGAACTTCCTCGGTAAGTGCTCTCTCTTCTGTCATCGATGAGGCGCGCATGGAGCATTAAACACCTTATAGGAGTGGATTACCGAGGTGTCGTAGCTCGAAGCTAACCAATTGCCTATCAGCAAACCGTTGAAGTTGTCCGGAATGAAGCGATAAGTCATCAGGTAAAGAGAAAACCGAGGAAGTGTGTGAATGCGAATGCCGCTCCTCCCCTGCAATCCGAACAAATCAGCCCTTGTAGTCATAAACACGAAGATGGCGGCTACAGCTATTGTGAGAGACACTGTGCAGCATAGCCATGTTCGATACGGGTTGGCTATTGTACCGCTGTTTATCTCTCCCCTGGTGGATTCGAGAGTAGACGACATCGGTCTAGTCACACTTGCGTTACCCATTACGAACTCCTTGCATGGCAACTAAAAGCCAAAGTACACGAACGCTTTCGCTGCAATTGAATTCATCAAGACAACTGCGATAAGCGCGAGCGATGCATAGGCTAGCGATGTTCTTACGGTGGGGCGAAGTTCTGCAACGATATCCTGTGATGCAGGTCCGAGAAATGCTATCGGAAATGCCAACAAAGACGGGATAAGGTAGGAAAGCGCTTCTGGGCTCGCGAATGAGAACGTCAGTTTTGTCGCGGCCGCAAGGCCTTCCGTTGGTATTAAGCCGCGCAATACTAAACATGCATTCCCAAGACTAGTAGCTCGGAAGAGAAGGCCCGCAAATATTACGAACGCGGAGGTCATGAGCCATCCCAATGCCGGTCGCACTCTTAGTTTAAACTTCTTACGCGAATACTGATTTACAGTCAGGGCTACTCCGTGACAGAATCCCCATGCCACAAAGGTCCACGCAGGTCCATGCCACAGGCCTGAAATCGTCATCGCGAGAATAGAAGCAACAGCGGCTTTAGCAAGCGTAGCTCTTCCTTTCAGCGCGAGCAGGATGGGCGTATAGAGGTAAGTAGTGATGAAGCTGGACAGCGTCATGTGCCAGCGTTGCCAGAACTCAATTATGGATTTAGATTTATACGGCGAGTTAAAGTTGTAGGGAATCGTGTAACCCAACATCCGTGCGGCTCCTACTGCCATGTCCGAGTAGCCGCTGAAATCGAAGTAAATTTGCATCCAGTACGCCAGAACCGAAAACCACGTTTCCAGCGCCGATGTTGTCGTGGGCGCCAAGAACGCTGTATCGGCTAGCCTGACCAATGAGTCGGCTAGGGCAGTTTTTTTGACCAGTCCGAGGGTGAACAGCGCGAAACCTTGCGCGACCTCCTGTGAGTTTGGGGGGGTATGTGCTTTTTCGTGAAACTGCTGGACCATTAATTTCGCGCGAGTCATCGGGCCCGCTACCAGATAAGGGAAGAATGTAACGAACGACGCGTGGTCGAACAGGCTACTTGGCGGAACGATGCCTTCATAGCAATCGACCAAATACATCACCTGCGTCAGAGTAAAGAAGCTCACTCCCAACGGAAGTCCCCAATCAGGCAGGGTTCTGTTTATCCGCAAAATCGGCTGTAGAGTGAGCAGAAAGAAATTGAGGTATTTGAACAGGCTCAGGAAGAGCACATTGGCCACTACGCCCCAGGTAAGCCAGCGCTTTCGGCTGTTTTGCGGTAGAAGCGGGTTACCCGCACCACGCGCCACATACCAATTGAAGATTATTGAGCCTAAGAGCAGAGGCAGCTGTCGATAGGCGGCAAAGCTGTAAAAGCCTATTGACAATAGAAGCAGGAACCCCTGGCTAGCGGCACGGCTCCTGTTGGCTCGGAGGAAAGCGTATAAGAGCGCCGCACCCGAAAACATGCAAATGAAAGGAAACGAGTTAAAGAGCAAACTAAGCCTCCAGGTAACCTTTCTGGGCGATGGGGCACAGACTGAACCGGATCTTGAAATGTGTCTGCAGGCTTGATCGCAGCGAAGATTCGAGCAGCGCCCCAGATCTTTGGCTCTCGAATGCAAAGTACCGCTGTGTTCCGAGGGCTAGACTCTGTCTAGGCCACTTTTCTCTGGATTAGCGCGACCAAGTCGCCGACGTTCTTAAGATCCTGTCGTTCGCCCAGGGCAAACTTAACTCTGAAGTCACTTTCGACTGAGCTGAGGAGATTTATGTGTGAGAGCGAATCCCAATTCGGAGTGTTCATAGCATTTGAATTCATGACAATCACTAATGAATCCTCATCCAACACGTCTCGAAATATCGGTTGCAATCGATCGAGTATTTCTGTCTGCGTCATATCTGGCAATGCTCCTGTTCCTGCTGTAGCAGATGTTTGGCAATGTGCTGATTCTTGTTTTCGTATCCGTGTACCGGGAGGACCCATTCAGATCGGTCATGGTCAATAGAGTCGGGCAAGAAGCCAAGCCTCTCGTAGTGTGAGGAGACCATGTCATTCTTGGGCGTGCGTAGGTAGTATCCTCGAATTTCAGTCAGATTGAGCTGCTGCGCATGAGCCACTAGTTCGTCTAATGCCAATTGCTCTACATCACGCTTCAATACACGGCAGCTCATCAGCCACAAGTCGATATGCAGTGTGGTCCCCTCCCGCCTGCCAATCAGTATTGAGATAAGGCCGTGGTCTCCGAATCGGTCCGACAACTTGATGTACAACGTGACATACGCCGGATCATCAGCAATTCGACTGATATCTGCAATTGAATATCTCTTCGTTGTCAGGTTGAACTGATTGGTCTTGTTCGTCAGTTGCGTGATGCGGTCGAGGTATGTAGGAGTAAAACTATCAATTTCAGCCGTCATCTGAAGAAACTGCAAATAGTCTTGATAGCTGGAAAACGCAGTTTGCGCCTCGGCAGCTGCATTCTTGCTGGCGTAGAGATCACCCCGCCGAAGGTCTTCTTCAGAAAGTGAGAGTGGCTCAAAGTAGGAGAGACGATCTAGAATCCGTGGATATTCCGTTACGTCATCGCCAACCTCCGGCACAGCGACCATGGGCAATTGTGCCGCCACGAGTGCACGTTCTGCTGGATTGTCATCTACGAAAACAAGGCTATCGAGTCCAATGGTCAATTCCTCGGCGATCCTGCGAATGCTCTCATGCTTCGGCTCCCAATTGGCCTTGAAGCAGGCAAAATCCTTCAGCTGTAGAATTGAATCTGGATGATTAAAGCCCTCCTTCGCTATTTCTTCTGTATTCTTCGATGCGACTGCCAGAATCACACCGCGGTGCTTTAGGGTGCGGCAATATTCCTGAAAGAAAGTGAATGCCTCCGCTCTGTCTGTCTCCCGTCCAATAACGATCCGGGCTGCTCCGTCATCACCGATTACACCTCCCCACAAAGTATTGTCTAGATCGAGGACCAGGCATTTCTTCGAGAGTCCATAGCGGGCGCAGATCATCGCACATAAGCTTGTGGCTATTGCCATGCTGCCTTCGACGGAAGTCGCAAGTTTGTAGCTGAACCACCTGCCGTGGTCATACCAATTTTGTAGTCCCACCTGGGCCGAAATGTAATTTAGATCATTGATCATGAGGAAGGAGCGCTTTGTTGCTTCGTGAGTGATAGCCCGGTTGAGATTCTGCACGAAGAGCGTAGCTCCTTGCGGAGCTTGACTGTCGAAGTTTCCGAGTGATCGTAGATCCGGCATTTCGAAGTTGTTCTGCAGGATGGGACAGGTTTTCACCTTTTGCAGTGCATCCCATATCTGGCTCAGTTTATTGAGTTCTCGCGCGACTCCATCGACGGCCTCGCTCTCGTTGTCACTGGCACCAGGCCAGCTGTATATGTTCCGGTTGGTCGTATGAATGTAGATCAGGTCCGGGCTAAAGTCCGCAATTTGGTGGGAGTCCAGGACAGAATCTTCATAGTATCGGCCGTACTCAGATTCCCAAAAGACGGGAGCAAAGCCCCTCTGCAGAAGAAATATCTCCAGAAATGTAGCTACCTCGTGAGTGGTCGACCCTCCCAGGATGGCCAAGCGAAGTTCTCGCAATCCAGTTGACTTGCGAAGTTCGCGGATCGTCTTCTTCGACGTGCGTAGCAACTCACTAAACATCGTTCGTACCCCCTACCGCTGTTCCTTCGGGCTGAAGTAATCTGATAGTCGCTGTGATCTACCTACCGGGGAAGTTGACGCTTTAGGTGAGAGCAGGCGCCCAGGATCCTCGTCGCATCGACGGGCCGTATTACAGCCTTCGGGCGATGTTGGGTGTCCCATTACACTCGCATTTTGACTCGCAGGATTCTGAAGTGCTCGCCGCGCGTCTTTAGACCTTTAGCCCTGAAGCGTCGCTAGCCTCTTCGTCAGGACTACGCCCATCTGCGAGTTTCGTTGAATGAGTGCGGGGTAACTCTGTTTAACCCGCCGAGCGGCTGGCACAAGAGGCCAGAGTCTTCCAAAATATCGTTTCAAACTAGCCATCTTCGTATTCCATTTTTTTCCGGCAGCGATTAACTGTGTCGCGGCCTCGGTAACTTGCCCAGACACGTCTAACCACGCGGGATATTCAGGCGTGGTTGATAAGGGATGCTTTGATTGCCGGTACATTGACGTAAAGTCGCCCATCCGAACTGACAGACTGCTCATCTGCGCCAACCGTCGCATCGCGGTCTCTGAAAACCACCATAAGTGGACGGGCGGATTTTCAGTGTTCCAACACGTTCCGAGCAGGGAATCCGACTTGTTTGGAGTCGTGAGGATGATTTGGCCACTTGCCTTCAACACGGAAGCTGCCGAGCTCAGAAAAGCCCTCGGATCAGGAATATGCTCAATAACTTCCGTCATTATCACTGCGTCGAAACTACCCAGTTCCTCCGCGGCCAGCGCGCTCAAGTCCTTGTGCTGATAAAGATCTCCGAATGTCGATCTCGCCTTGGTGACCGCATCGTTCGAGATGTCGATGCCAGTAATGTCATAGCCTGCAGCGTGGATCGCATAGGTCAAATAGCCGAGGCCGCTGCCTATCTCAAGAATTCGAGCGGCAGGCGGTAACGCAGTTAGCTCAGAGCGGATGAACCAGTAAGCAGCTTCCTGCGCAGCAAGCAAGTCCAGGGGCTTGGCCGAGGACTGTACCAGGTCGCGGTATTGGCAGTATCGGTTATAGCCTGGCAGCCGGTCTGCGTTAGCATAGATGCTATCGTACAGCCACGACGGGACAATCATCGGATCTGTAAATTGCAAGTCGCAATACTCGCACTCACAAATCCGATAGTAATATTTGTCCTGGTACCCGGGATGTGTGTCGGCGACGACCGACACGTTAGCGTTACAAAGCGGGCACGTCTCGGTATGCGACCGACTCGCGATTTGACAGTCCATGTGATTTCCTCAAAAAAACGTTACGTTCAGGTCCTCAGCGTCCCCCCGCGAAATCATTGGCGCTAGCCGGCAGGTTTATGAAAGCTAACCGCAATATTGAACGAACGCTCTCCATAGTCGCGATCAAGCTCTCTACGGCAGGCTCGCTGCAGCCACGAAAAGCCGGGTATTCGACCCGAACCCCTTGACAAAGCAACAGCCCACGATAGCAATGGGTCGAAAACGTATCCAAAGTAAGTTACCTGCGAGAGCTGTAATGGGCTAAACTTGATGATCAATTCCTGCAGCGCATAGTGCTTGTGACCCTTTCGAATATCACAACAACCATTGTGAATGCCCTTGTACAAACGTAGACCAGCAAGTATGCGATGAATTGTGGGCTTGACTTGGTAGGGGTCGAGGTACGCAAATGTTCCTTGGTGCGGAACTGAGATAACCACGTTACCGCCCGGCCTCAACGCCGAGACACATTTCCTTACGAATAGGGCCTCTTGTTCCAGCAGGACGTGTTCAAACACGTCAGCCGCAATAATAGAATCGTAGGCGTTCGGGGCTAAGTCGATCGCTGTGAAATCCCCGTCCAAACACTCGATGTTGGACGGGGGCGACCCAGACGCCTTGAGATTCCAGTCAATGCAGGTCACGTGGAACGCCTTATCTGCATAGGGATAATCCGAGGCGAGTGGACCGCAACCAACATCCAACAATCGCTCGGAATGCTCTGGCAACAATGAACGGATGACTGACGTTCTAGCGTTTAAAGCCATGTGGCGAGTCTCTTTCCTTTAGAAGTTCATAACCTTGGAATTATGCCCCTCATAGTGCGGCGAAATTGGAGAAGCTGCGATGATGCAGTGCGTCGCTGATGCGGCGTCTGGTGGCTAGTGGTGGCTAGGCTTGCGCCAATCCCGCACGAGGAACGACTGACCTCTTCCATCACAACCGATGCTCACAAGCCGAAGGCCCAAAGATAGGACTTGAGCGCGATATCCGAGTTGTACACTTTTTCTACTCTTTGATGCCCGGCTGCGGAATAGGCTGAACGGAGCGAGGCATTGCCGATGAGTTCCTGCAGTTTATCCCTGAGGTCTTCCACGTTGCCGCTGCGAAAGAGCATCGCTGCTGTTCCATCGCCCGTGATCTCCCGGTGAACCGCAAGATCACTTATAAGACAGGGCACGCTGTGTGCCATCGCTTCCATGGTAACTATCCCGAATCCCTCGGGTCCCAAAGAAGGCATCACGAAAATGTCCGCTTGTGCGTAGTATTTTGCTGGATGTGCTTGAAAGCCTTCGAAACGAACGTTGATTCCCTCTGCGAGCCGTTCTAATTCTTCTCGGTAGCTACCGTCCCGACTACGGTAAGCTTCACATTAGGAATTCGCTCGCAGGGCTTCCAATAAGAGATAAAGCCCCTTGTAGCGCTCCAGGCGGCCCACATGGAGCAGATGCACGGGAGGCGCCAGCTCTCTTTTACGGACACTGTAAGGCGGTATGGATGGCATCCAAATCGGAATTACGCTGGTGCGTTCCTCGGGAACGACCCTCCGCACACACTTGCGCACATCTTCGGAGACACAGATTACGTGAGATGCGAGACGCACGCAGAGGCGAGACATCAGGCGTGGAAAATAGCGGGCCGGGTTCTCGTACCATCTATAGAGATCGTCTTCAAAAGGGCCGTGCCGGGCGTAAATTGCCTCGCATCCCAGCAGGCGCGCAGGTATTAAGAGCACTGATTCCAAAAGCCCATTGACAAGGACGATCTGCACTTGCTCGCGAAACACGATGATCGGGAGGCAAGCCAAACGCAAGCAGGAATCGGAGAGCTTTAAACCGAGGAAAGACCGGGATCAAAAAGACTTTTATGCCCAGGCTGCGCAGGCGGAGAGCCAACTCCGGCAGCACACAAAGCGAAACCAGCGTCGCGCGTTCCCGGAGCATGCCGGAGAGAGATTCGATATAGTACTCTACGCCTCCCATCGGGGCGCCGAGGTCAACCAATAGAATTGTCTTCTTTTTCACTTCCGTCGTCTCCCTCAAGACCAAGCGCACTCGCTCGATTTTGGAGCGGGTTTCTGCATAATGCCTCGAGCGGGTTTCCAAAAAAGAACGTGCTATTCAGGAACGTGAGCGTTGGACGGTGAGCCCGGCGGAGAAGCCCCGCATGAGTCCCCGAGCGTGTGCGAAGCAGAGCGAGGCTGCGGAGAGGCGTCCACGCAAAACAACTACGATGCCACGTAAAACGTCGTAGGTGAGCAGCCCGACCCATACACCCAAAAGAGAATGCATCCGCAAGACGTGTCCCATCCCGGATCCGTAGCTGAGGGCGCGCTCCTTGGGAATGCCATCGCTGAGCATGTCTCGGCGCGGGTGGCCGATATGCCAAGTACGATCAAATCGGCCGCGAAAGCCGGAATCCAAGATCCGTAAAATGAGCTCTGTTTCTTCACCTCGATCGATTTCCTCATCAAAGGAGTTCTTGCGAAGTGCCTCCCGGCGCAGAAAGAGGGAAGAGCAGAAGGTCGTACGGAAGACGTTAATTGGACGCAGGTCACACGACGCTTGCAACCAACGATTCCCACTGGGAACGCCATCCCCGTCCACCGCGCCCACTGTAAGAATCGAGTATTGGGGTTCATCTCGAAACCATTGGTCGATCTTCCTCAGCAGTCCCGGAGAGTACCAGCAGTCATCGTCAGGGAAGGCGATGATCTCGCCGGAGGCCTTCCGGAGGCCGTTGTTGCGTGCCCTGGACACCCCCTTGGAGGACGAAATTCGGAGCAGTGGTACACGGTCGACAAACTCATCCATCACATCCCGGAGTCGATCGTCGTAATTCTGATCTACCAGAATGAGCTCGTAATCCGAAAACTCCTGCTGAGTCAGAGATTCTAACAGTCGCTTAAGCTCATTTGTGCGCCCAATTGTGGCGACAATCAACGAGAAACGGAGCACCGATTACCTCCTGGTGGATACGCTTTATACGTTGGGTCACGGGGAGTTTTACCGGCGATCGAACCAAAACGGTCAAAATCAACCAACTCATTACACCCAGTCCCCCATCCGTGGCCAGGCTGGCCCACGCCGCTCCGAGCCAACCGTGGGTGGGGATCAACCACAGGTTTAATCCAAAATTTCCCACTGCTGCGACGATCTGCGTTACGGTCCGATAGCGCTGCAGGCCTGCACCGGTCAAGACGCTGCCCGTGATGCCATGGATGCTACGAAAGACGGGTATCAGGCATAACCAGCGCAAAGCTGACACGCTCTCTGTGAAGCCTTGCCCAACGAACAGCGGAATCAGAGGGGCTAACACAAACATCCCCACTGACGCCGCAGCGCTCGTCAGCACGGATCGCTTGAGGAGTCGTCGCCCGAAGATCGCCGCTTCTTTCAAGCTGCTCGCACCCAGTTGGAACAGGCGCGGCGCTGCAGCGAGTTCGATTGATGCGGCTGGCATCGTTGCCAGATCGATAACACGGTATGCCATGGTGTAAATACCATTTGCCGCACTCATCCCATAATGGCTGAGCATTGTCTTATCGAGATCGTTATAGGCACTGCCGGTTGACGCTGAAAGCGCATACTCCGCGCCTTCTGCTCCGCGCTTCAGAAACAACCGGGGCACGATCTGCGGCCACCCAAACTCGATTGTCACCATGCTCAACGCAGCGATGGCTGCTACTGCAGAGACCACCATAGATGCAATCACCCACTGGCTGGCCGTCGCGTGATGCAGGACCAATAACATAACCCCCGCCGTCAACGTGCGCGCCAAAGAGGTCAGCAGGTTGAGCGTCGCAGTGACCCCCATTTTTTCAAAGGTCTGAAATACCTGCCCGGCGCCGATGGTCAGTTGTTCACAGAGACAGCTCGCAATGGCTGTCGGGACGATCACCGCGGCACTGGCAGGGGCGATCAGGTGGCCGGCAGCAAAGTGCAGAGCCAGGATCAGCAGGCTGCTCATGCTCAGAGTGACCAGTAGAATGTTCCCCCAGTAAACGGCAAATTGCGTACGATCCGCTGAAACATGGCGCAGGAAGACTACGCTGCTACCGAGCCTGCCATAATTCGTGACCATGCTGACAAGCGCGACTGCCCCTACCACGACTCCGTACTGCAGAACGCCCAGCAACCTGGCAATCAGAACGAAGTAGACTGCCCTTAGAAGATAGCCCATCCCCTGTCCCAGAAACATCCAGCCAAAATGGCGTGCAAGAGAACCTTTCGGCATAAACTTCGCTACACGCATCCAGGTCGACCGGGGGATGGACTTCACGAAACCAAACCATGAATGAACGAGTCGTACTGATGCCGCGTATTGTCCCAAAGAAAATGGCCGCGAGAAGCCCGCAACGCCTCATTTCCTAGCCTTTCTCGATAGGAGGCGTCTTCCAGGAGCTGCTGCAGTGCTGTTGCCAAAGCCTCTTTATCATTGGGAGGAACCATGATCCCTCCGCCATAGGCGAGTTGTTCTGGAATTCCTCCCGTCCTTGAGGCCACTACTGGCAGTCCCGATGCCATCGCTTCCAAAAGACTCATGGGAAAGGGATCGTTCCAGATGGAAGGACAGCAGAAGATGTCCGCCTGCCGCAGCAGACCCGCAAACTCATTACCAGCCCGGTAGCCGATCAGCTCCGTATTGCTGGGCCGCGTCCGCTCTAACTTCCGGACGTACCGAGTAGGCCTGCTACCGCCAAACGCCGATCCGCCTACGATTGTGCACTTCGCCTTGATCCCTCGGCCTTGCAGAATGCGCATCGCGTCCATCAACACGTGTACCCCTTTATTGGGGACCAGGCGTCCAGTGAAGATGATCTGGGGCACGGACTTCTGTGTCCGGCCTTCTGCGCGGAACTTATCGCTATCAGCCCCGTTATAGACAACGTGCGTCTTCTGGAAGTGGTTTGGATATGCTGAAGTCGCTTCCTTCCTGAGGAACTCGCTACAGAAGACGACCGGGACATCCTTCAGCGCCGGGAAATGCTTCCTGCTGCGAGGATGCAGGAGTGAATTATGCATATGCAGCACAAGACGGATACCCCGCTGCTCGGCAATCCTTGCAAGTACTTCGGCGCATTCCGGTCGATTATGGATGTACAGAATATCTCCCGTCTTCAACCTCTCCAGCAAAGGCGAAGAACACGACGATAGATCAGTTTTTGTATCATCCAGGGAGACCTGTATAACGCCGGATGAACCTGATTACACCGGTCCCAGCTGGGCAGACGAAATAGCCGGCTGATCGGATAGCCCCAGGAATTATCGTAGGATTGACAGATAACCTTCTCGTCTCCATCTCTTAGAACATTGGCGACCCACCTGGAGATGGCCCCGCCCCTGACCTCAGAAAACGGCTCTGCTTCGTCGAGTAAGTGATATATGTCGGCCATCAGTTATACAAAGCCTCGATCGTCTTAATTTCCTTGAGTCGCCGCGCCGCCTTCGCGAGACCGCAGCATGCAACCATGTACAAAATCGATGGAAGGTCAATTGGCCAGAGAACGGTAGATTCATCTATGTTGTACATGATCGTCAAAGCAATGAGTCCTATATACCACTCAACCCCAGGGGGGCAACCATTGCGAAGACAGAACCACGCGTTTCTCATTGCCTGAAAGAGAGTTACGAAGAATACTGCAATACCTACAAGACCGAGCTGCAGACATATTTCCAGGATGCCGTTGTGGGCATAGCCGAATACCCAATGGGCTCCGACGATGATATTCGCTGATTCTCCCCTTAAGCCTTGCCAGAACGCATAGTATCCATATCCCAGAAGCGGCCGCTTCGCTATGGATCTGAGAACAAGGGTCCAAATTTCTGTACGGCCAGTCAGGGTAGCATTTCGGCCGAGACCCTCGAACAACAAGGGCAAGTATGCCAGCCCAAAATATGTGATCAAAGCCGCCAGCCGCGAGGAACAGCACCGCCTATGAGGAGCGAGGATCGCCGTCCGAACCTGCTGAGGACGCTGATCATGGCCATGAGTGCGATGTAGACAGCAGAGATGACCCGGCCGGTTGCGGATCGCGCCATGAATATCATCAGCAATATCAACGCAATGTAAACCATTTGGCGATAACTGAATCGCCGGCGCCGGAAGATGATTGCCGGGCTCAGAAGAAATACCATGCATTTAGCCGGCCGAGGTTCTGTCGGTAAACACGCCGTGCCATGCTCCCATGTCCCGGGCAGTGTACGTCAGACCAAATCGCGGAAAGAAGAACACCGTGATGAGACTGAGGACACAGAGTGAGCTACCCACCATCATCATCAGGGAGAGGATCTCTTCCGTGTCAAACTTCAGGACCAGGTAGAAGGCAAATAGCGTTTCAATACAATAGAAGGCTCCGTTATATGCGGATCTGAACGGCTCTTGTGACCATATCGCAGAACATATCGTCAACAGTGCAAGCAGGGTAATCATCTTCATCTGCAATGCCTGCGACGCGATACGCTTTGCGTTCATCACGATCTGCCACAGCACGATCGAGTAAGCGATCCCTGGAACGACTACGTATCCCAGGAAGCCAATGTGATGGCCAGTCTGAGGCCAGACCAGCCAGAGACGATCCGCCTGTCATTCGGTTCGCCGTCGCCTTCAAATGAAAAGATACCACCGACAGCATAGAAGACAAGCGGAAATACCAGCAGCCACCCTATAACCATGTGCCGTATGGGCGCGACGGGGGTGGCCCTCGTGCGGCTCGTGGGAACTACTGCGGTCGCCATTCGCACCTTCGCCTTCCGCGATGAAGCGGTCCGTATCATCTATCGAACTACGATCTGCGATCGCTTGTGCTCATGACACATGCCAACGAAGAACAGACAGGCCATACCGGATTTGATCGAGCACGTTTGCTCCAAGCCGACCCGGCTTTTTGATCAGAAAACCTTCTCCGCTACTCCTCGGATCGGCTCATCGCCTGAGCCTTCCCTACGGCGATAAAGGGTTCCATCCAGCGACTGGTTCCACCATTGCCTGAACACCACGAAAAGAAAGATCGTATTTCCAACAAGGTATCGTTTCCAGAGACGGCGCGGCTCCATACATAAACGCCACAACCATTCGCAGCCTAGCCTTCTGGAATCAGCAGCGGTGCACGCTTGCGGAAACCCGCGATGAACTCAAAGCTGCCGCCAATGCCCATCATCACCTTTGCGGGAAGATGACGCATGACGCTCTATCCAATATTCCTGCTTCGGCGCGCCAAGTCCTACAAAGAGCAGATCAGGCCTCGCTTGATTCGATGCGGCCGGCCACGCGACTGCACTCCTCCGGATTATCTGAGGAAGCCATTCGGTGGACAGTCCACACCAACCACCGTAAGGCGAGGCAAATCGTGGCTCAATCGCCTTGCCGTGCAGGATGCCGCTCCCGGACTTCCACCGAGAAAGTAAACGGTCTTCCCGTCGGCCGCCGCGGTTTCGCATAACCGCACCATCAAATCCGCTCCCGCGACGCGCTCGGGAACGAACTGACCCAGCCAGCGTGAGGCCCAGACCAGAGAGTCTCCATCGGCAACACTCAAGTCAGCCCGGCGCAGAAGATCGGCGAAACGCGCTTCCTGATGAGCGATCTCTACAAACTGAGCATTCATCGTGACCACATGCGCGGCGCGTTCCCTCGATTCCCCGAGCATGGTGGAGATGCGTACGACGGCCTCATTCATCGTCACCGGATCGATAAGAACCTTGTCTATACAGACGCGTTCCATACTATCTCTCTTTGTGGAGCATTATCAGAGTTACTGTGATGTGGTCATAGCGGCTCTATGCAGCCGTTCTTTGATGGAACGGCGGCGTAGAGAACAGATCGCTACCTTACACCAACTCTGAAATGCTCCAGACAACTCGTGATCCGCGTTGCGCAAAACCTCATCACAACCTGGGCAACAAGCTGCTTCGACTAGTACCCGAACGCCCGCTTCGATGCAGGTCACTGCCCATGTACCCTCAGGCCGTCGGAGGCTATGAAACACGCTTAGCGCTAGATTGCGGCAATCACCCGTAGGTTCGTCTTGGCCCCAGGATTGCTATCGACTCCCAAAGGATTTTTTACTCTTCGGCGCTTACTTTGCATAGATGGCAGCTCCGGTCGCGGCAGCAGCGATGCCGGTGATGCCCAGGGCGGCATTGCGCAGGTAGCTGAACGGGCACATATACGATGTCACCGGCCTGGAGCGGCATATCGGGTTTTTTGCCTTTTTGCATGGCGCTCAAGGGAATGGGATCACTCTGATAGCCGCCCACTGCTGTTCGCCGAATCAACTTGGTGTGACTCGGCGCAGCCGATGTGGCAGTGCCTCCGGCCGCGGCCACCACCTGCAGCACGCTCAGTGTTCCATCGTTGTTGGTCATCGGATAGCCGCCGGGCCGTGCCACATCGCCCAGGACATAGACGATGCCTGCCTTGGGCACCATCACCTTGTCGCCCGGATTCACCAGGACGGTCTGATCCAGAAGATCGCTAGGGCGGTTCGACACATAGTAGGGTATCTGCCGGTGACTGGTATGCCGCTCGATGGTCACATGCCGGTCCGCCAGGTCGGTTAATCCTCCCGCGAGCCCAAGCACATCCACCACAGAGCGAGGGGTATCGATCGAGTAAGTGCCGGGCCTCGCCACTTGCCCGAAGACGGTCACGCTCTGGGTCGCATACTGAGTCACCGTGACCAGCACGCGCGGGTAATACATCACGTGTGACTTGATCAGAGCTGCTTCAATCGTGCGGGCAGCTTCGCTAGGCGTAAGAGAGGCCAGCCGGACTTTACCACCCAGCATGAGCGGAAACTCTCCGGAATCGGTCACGCGCGCAGTTTTGATCCAGATCGGGCGTGTCAAACACCTCGACCTCCACCTCATCTCCCGGACCGATGAGCAGGCTTTCTTTCTGTGCAAACAGAGTCGGATGTCAGGCAGCAAAGCCAGTACGATCCCCTTAAGCATTCTCATCGTTTCCCCTCCTTGCCCCAATGGTTGAAATCGCGGTATCCGTAATAGTCATGGTATGCACCGGATCCTTCGACCACTGCGTTCAACACAATGCCGACAGGCCTCTTGGAATAGGCGGTCAACAGATCGTGGGCGCGCATCAAAGCGGTCTTTGTGGTCACTCCGAGCCGCACCACTTGCACCGTCACATCGGCCATCTCGCTCAGCACGCGGGCGTCGGCGACCGGCAGCACGGGAGGCGCATCGATCACAATCACGTCAAATTCTTCGCGTAAGTCCTGTCAGGAGCTCACGCATACGATCGGACTCCAACAGCTCCGAGGGAAAGGCTGGAACGGATCCTTCCGGCAGCAAGTAGAGCCCGGGCATCTGCGGGATGAGCGAAGATCGCATTTTCTTGCGATTCGCCGGCAAGCAAGCGGCTCAATCCACTTCTGCCGGGCAATCCCATGCTGGCTGCGTATGGCGGGCCGCCTCATGTCCGCTTCCAGCAGCAAGACCGTTTTCCCCTGCTGCACGAAGCTGGCGGCCAGGTTCATGGAAAGCGTGGTCTTGCCTTCGCCCGGAATGGCGCTGGTTATCAGGATCACCTTGGGTGGCGCCGCGTTCTTTACGCGGGTCAACACGGAGCGCAGGTTACGAACCGTCTCGCTGTACCTGGACTTTGGATTAGCCAGAACCTCGATGGCCCGCGCCGCTGGCTTGCCAAATTTCGGCAAGACGCCGAGCAGCGGTAAGCCCATCTGCTCGATCGCACTGGCGTCCTGAATCGTGTTATCCAGCGTATCGACAACCAATACGCCCGCGCCACCCAGGAAGAGCCCGAAAGCCAGTGCTGCCGCCAGATACAAAGGCACGTTTGGCTTCTTTGGTTTGATCGGGATCAACGCCTGATCCACAACGGTAATGGTGTTTGACTTGAGGCCCTGCAGTATCCCTGCTTCTTTCAGCCGCTTCAGTAAATCCTCATACAGCGTGCGGCTATCGTCCGCTTCCTGACGGGTGATGATGTATTGAATCGCCTTATCGTTCAGCGCATCCGCCTTGACCTTCTGCTCGTTATAATTTTGTTGCGCATCCTTCCAGGTCTGATCGGCCACCATGGTAATCATTCTTCGCCCGTCTGGCCGATACGGCCTACCTCTTGCTGGATGGAGTGCTGCAGCCCGCTGATATTGGCCTGCATCTCGCCAATCTTTGGATAGCCGGGCCCGAACTTGGTCTTCATCTGATCCAACTGGCCCTGAAGCGCAGCCTCCTGACCGCGCAGGTTCTGGATCGTCGCCAGCGAGTTAGTGATTCCCGAGGATGCGGCGCCGCCGAGCGTGTTTCCAGACAGGCTGGAGAGCATCTCGGCATCTCCGGATTTCGCTGCCTGGTAGATCGCTTCCTTCAGGATGCGATTCTGCGACGCATCGCTCAGCGTCGTAGCCGCCCTTTGGAATTGATCCAATACTGCCGAATATGCCTGCTCACGCCCTTGGGCGTCCGTTGTCCCAATACTGTAAATGCCGGACTCACGCTGCATTTGCGCAACCTGCGCCTGCAGGCTTTCGCTCCGGATCTCGCAGCTCGGCCAGCTGCTTGCTTAACGATTCGGATGCTGCTTCGGTCGCCTTATATCTGGTCTCAAAGGTGTAATCGGACCAACTCCTGCACCAGCTCATTCACGACAGCGGCGGCAAGCTTAGGATCAGGATCGAGGTAATCAATCTCGATCAGGCGCGTCCCGCCGATGGGTTTCACGCGTCAGGTTTTTGTGAAATACCTTTAAGGCACTTGGCCTGCCGCCGGGGCGAGTTCTCCAGCGTTGCAGTCGCCGGCTCCGGCGAGTCGCTCGGCATAAGACTCCCAATCAATGCAGTCAGCGGACTCGACTTGGGCCGAAACTCCGGCGTATTTTCAAGCTTGAGGTTCCGAATGGTGCGCAGAGCAAGTTCGTTCGACTGCAGGATACTGGCTTGCGTTTGAATGTTGATGTCCGCATTCAGAGCATCCACTGGGCTTGCCACCGGCGCCCGTCAGGCTATCCAGATCAAGCCCGTCGGAACTTTCCTTTTGCACCTGGATCGTTCCCGTTGCCTGATAGCGGCGGGTACTGAGGACGCAAAACAAAATTGCCAGCGCGAACATCACGCCAGTGGCCGCATACACGATCACTCGCCTGCGGCGAAACATCTGCAGCAGATCGCGCAAAGTCAACTCCCGTTCCTCGTAAGAGGCTCAAGGAGTTTCCACTTCGCTGGCGAGTTGTTGGGTATAGATCCGGTTGCATCATGTGCTCGCAAATCCGTGCTCACGGTGACTGGGCAGCTGTATCCGCCCAAAGTAGCTGCGCTGGAGCGTGCTCGGAGGGCGGTGGAGGTGGCTGTGGCCATGCGCTGTCCGCCTTCACCAGGCAGGCGCACACGACCGGCAACTAACCGGCTAATTCCAGGTCGCTGACATCCACGCGAATGGCAAAAGATCTCTGGATTAGTTGAATCGTGACAACAAAGGTTAGATCGCTCCCATCCTGCTCCACGTATCCCTTAACTCCCCGGAAAGGTCCGCGGGTGATGCAAACCGTGTCGCCGGCGCACAGGAACGGACGGGGCATAAGCGATGCGCGTTGGGCGCCGACGCGTAAAGCGTACATCTCGTGATCGTCCAGCGGTAACGGGGACGTGCCGTTTCCCACGATGTAGACCACGCCCGACGTCTGCACCACCGGAAGCCGTTCGCCGTCCCCGAGACAGACGAAAACATAACCGGGGAGGAGCGGATGCTGGATTTCCCGGCGAACGCCGTTTTTCCATCGCCGTACGGCCGTGTAGAGAGGCAGGAAGGATTGAATCTGCTTGGCCGTGAGCTGGGCCTGGACAAATTTTTCGTGCCGAGGCGCCGTATAAACCGCGAACCAGGCCTTCTTGGCAACTCTAGGATGGCTATCACTCAATTCGACGGGCGGCCACGTTAAGCCTCGCTCCGAAACAGGGGGCATAACCAGCACAGAACCTCCAGGTCAAAACGCTTCGGCACCGGTCCGTCATTCAGTTCCGCGGGACGGATAGGCCCTGTTTCGGCCAAGCTTCGCACTCTCAGTTAGCTCGCGGCTAACCATTTTGCTAGCATCTAAAAGGTTAACTAATGGCCCGTAGCACTTCGCCCTATGGTGGCGCGATGTTATGACTTAAATCGTGATGTGGAGGCGCAAACCCAACCACACAGGCCGCAATTTAAAAGATGACTGCGGCTGAGCTTTCCGGACGGGGCAGTTCGCCATTGACATAAAGCGGCATACTGACTGAGATCAGCTTAGCCGAGAGCATGATCCGGATCAAACTAAAATACACACTTTAGACATTCTTTCGTAACGGGTATCTTTTGTTGCAACATTGCTATGGCAGCCCGAAGAATGGTACCCTCCCTCCCGCTGCTACGTATCGCAAGCGCCGCATGACCGGCGGATGCCAATGTATAGGATACAGTTACGGTTACTATTATTTTGGGCTCAGGCGGATGTTTTGGAAACAATCCATGCTCCCTGGAGCGACGATGATTCCCAGGAATGCATTTATTGAAGCGGGCATGTTCGATGACCGCCTGCATGCTCAAGTAGACGATTACGATCTTTACCTGCGCCTGGCCAGAAGATATCGAGTCGCGCAACACGATTTCTGCGTACTTGATTATCGGGTACATGCCAATAATGTCTCGAAAGACCAGGAAAAATTGCTGGTGGGAACGCTTGCAACGCTGGATCGGGTAGGATCGTCGGAAAAGCTAAGTCCGTCCCAACGAAGGCGCTTGCGTTACGGGCGCAATCGTTGGATTCACATGTTCCGCCCACAAAGAACGCTCGCCTACCGTTTACGGATTCTCTACTACAAATTTCGCGCAGTGTTCGACGTTCCCCTGCGCGCCTATTACGACGAGATCAGGGCATCGATGCGTTGAGCAGGAAATACCCCGCTCTACTGGAGCAGCGCTGCGGGGACGCTGTCCCAAAAGAAACCGCTCAGGCGACGCCTGCAACCTCCGCGAGCATCCAATCATGCGGGAACAAGCCGGGGTAGTAATTATCCTCCCCGAGATACCAGTGCCTGGGCGCGATGACCATCTTCTCCGGCCGAGGGTTCAGCCACGCCCCCCACCAGGAAAACGTACTGTTGGCAATGATGTGATGGTGGCAAGACGACATGAGCCGCAGATCCTCATGGGCGGCGAAATCATCATTGTGTTCGACGAACACCGTCCTGGCATTGCGCGGCAGGTTTTCTTTGACGAAGGGAACGTCGTCGGAGAAAACAAAAAAAGTGGGGCCGGCGAGCCGTTCCTTGATCATGGAGATGGCGTCGAAGTAGTACTCCATGGGCAAGACGACCCTGCCTTCCACGGGGAGCGTGGAGTCTCCCCGGCGGACGTGCAGTGAGACCGGGTTCCTGCTGTGGGTGATCTGTTCCAGAACCTCCAGGTTCTTCCCCTGTGCAGGCTCCTTGAAGGTCAAGTCCACCCGCAGATCATCGGCAACTTCCTCGACCATGAGATGGTTTTGCCAATAACCCCCAATGTACAGCGTCTTGACGCCCTGCTCCAGCGGCAGGTCGCGCAGGAAACTGTAACGATGTTCAAGTTGCTCTTTGAATACCTGTATCCCAAGTTTCCTTTTTAATGGGGCAGAGGCGGCCTTGAGCCACGCTTTATCTGTAAAGATGATGCGATCGGAGAGGGAACGTTCCTCGCATAGGTGCAGGGATCGAGAAGTGCTGGAGCAGGCAGGGCCTTGGATAACCAAAGGACACAGCGTTCCACGCCGGATCAACGGCGATTCTCATCTCGGCCCGGTATCGCTTGGCGTAGTACCGGAGAGCGGCATACTGAAACAGCTGGTTCCCTAAGCCCCCGTACTCCTTGACCACAACCCGCAAGCAATACCTCTCTTACGATGACTTAGCAGTCATAGATTGTCTTCACGCTTGGTTCGATTTTGAGTTTGGCCCGCTGTTAACGATTAAGTCAATAGATGATTCGGGCAGTGAACCTCTTTCGTAATGGGGTCCTAGAGGGAGCCAGGACTTGTCCAAAATAGGTTTTTGAGGAAGGCGGCAAACGATTCCTGGCGCGAAGGCACGGCTGAATTCAGCCTTGGCACTCTTATAGGTAGGAGATCATCTTGTGGTTGTGACTCTCCAGGCGGAGCAAGCGTAACCAATTTTTTTTCCGCGCCATATCGTGGCAAACCGTATCTAAGACACTGTGGCCCCCACACGCTTTTCCCGCACGCCGCATTTCAGGAGGTATCAGTACCAGGCCGAGCCTTTTGGGCCGCAGCCATTGACTCTCCACTCGGGGTGGGCATCCACCCGCAGTTGCACCTGCCCGCAATACAGCATTGAGCTGACGGAGGCAACATGCTCATCTGCGCATTTTGCGGAATTTTGAGCACCTTCATGAAACAAAGGACTTAGCGGCATTTTCAATTCTAATGGAGACAAACAACTGGCCCCGGTTGCACATCTCGGCCAAAAGTTGCCCTCGGGGGCTTCTAGGTGGGGGGGCTTAATGCGCATAGTGCGCTTAATGCGCACCCTTCCCCCCGCGTGTTTAGCACCTCATCAGGGGGACAGCCGGGGAAACTCAGGCAATCAACTTCAGATAGTCCGGCTGATCCGCGATCGTCTTATAGCGATAGGCGCGGACGATGGCCCGCTCTCGCAGATAGAAAATGCCGGGCATCTGGTCCGCATCTTCCTTGATCATGCCAATGCCATGCTTGCGAATTGCGCCCTGCAGCCACGCCTTCCAGACTGCGGGAACCAGAACTGGGTAAAAACATTCTTTCGCGGCAAGCTGAAAGACCGGGCGGGCATACAGAGAGGCATCCGGATCGCTGACCCGCTCGACATCCGAAAGATGGTAGTAGTCAAAGTAGGGTTTGGCCCGCTCCGGCGATCCGAGATGGACAAAGACCGGCCGGATCCCTCGCGCCTCAATCTGCCCGCGGATCCTGGACACGTCGTCCAGAGTCTGGCGGCAAAAGGAACATCCAAAATGGCGAAGAAAAATCAGCAACAACGGGGACTCATCCACCAGCTCCAGCAGCGTTCGGCCAGTTTCCGTGCGGTACTCCCGGAGCACGGCGGCCATTTCCGTCTCTCGCTCCGTCTTTGCTGGATCGGATCGACCGGCAGCGTCATGCACACCTCAGAGCGCGGCAGCCGCAGAGCAGGAGGTAACTCTTTAGCTACTGCCTCCTGGTTACGCGCCGCCGAACGCCCGGCAGGCCATCCTTAAACAGTATCCTAAAAAGCGACGCGGTGATTTTCCGCCAGCGATGTCATCGATTCTTTCGGGGGAGGGATTCGATGAACCGGGACTGCGAGAGAATCACCGCGTCGTTCTTGCTCTTCGCCCAAGCGCGGGCCGGTTATTCGCCCCCGTTCTGTTCCATCATCAGCTGGTGAAACTCCGGGGTGGAACGCAGCGCGGCAAACTCCTTATCCTTCATCAACTGCTTTCGGTCACGGAAGCCGGCTTCCAGCGCCTTGCGCAGGTAGCCGAGCGATTCCTCCATCTTGCCGGCGGTGGCGTAGGTCTTGGCCAGGTAGTAGTTGACGGCGACGAGCTGCCGGCGCGTAGCTGGTCTCCTGAACGATCTGCTCTGGCCGGGATCGAAGATGTTGGGGTTTAAGCGCCAGCGCCTTGTGATACGCTTCCATCCCGGGCTTGTATTTCTCATCCGCAAAATACGCAGTGCCCAGGTTGCAGTAGGTGATGGCCGCACTCGGGCGCATACTTGAGCGCCTGCTTGTAGGTGCGTTCCGCTTGCTTGTATTCGTGTTGACCGTGATAGACGGCGGCCAGATTGTTGAGCGCGTCGGCATAGTTCGGATTCATGGCCAGCGCCATCTGGTAATACTTGCGGGCCTGATCGAGCGCGAACATGTGATGGTAGGCGACACCGATTTTGTTCCAAATCACAGCGGATCGCTGGGTTTCGCGCTGGTAAGCCTCAATCGCGGCTGCATAGCTGCGATGAACCATGAGCAGATCGCCTTGAATCTCGGGCGAGAGCGCGGCGGTCGGAGATGGGGTGGCCACATCGGTGGCAGAGGGAGACGGGTTGGAGGTTGCGGCAAAGGTGGTGTGAACGCACACCACGATGAGGAAAAACGAACAAAAGAGCAGAGGCCGGAGGACCTGCGACGATGAAGGTCACTCATATTTGCCTCCTTTCCTGACGACAGGGTCAGATGGACGCGGAACCCATACTACTCCCCAAAATTTGCGACGACAGATCACACTTTCGCGTCAGTACCCGTGACGCCATCCTCTCTGTTGATCGGCTGAAATAGCCGGGGCGTCAGGACGCTGCTCAGCAGCTCCAGGAGCCAATCGGCCTATGCCGGAGATTCGCGAGCATGCGAGAGGCACCATGGGCGTGGCGGTCCCACTTGCCAGCGGATGTGGGTTGGCCTAATACTGGGGACTATGGATTTTCACCACGTCAGCCTGCCGGCCCACGCTGTTGCTGTATGCGCATGCAGATGCGGGCAGTTGTGGGAGACTGGCCAAAGGGCTGAAAGCTTACCAAGACCAGGTTTCCCAAGGCCTGCGGTCAACCCAGACTGCGGGCCTTTCGCTTGCACGCAGAGACCGCTATTTCAAGTTCACAGGAGAAGGCAGATGTCAGAAAGCAAGAAGCAGCATCTCGCAACACTTTCCGTGCATGCCGGGCAAGAACCCGACCCCACGACCGGATCCCGCGCCGTCCCCATCTACCAGACCACCTCTTACGTCTTCAAGGACGCCGATCATGCCGCCAGGCTCTTTGGCCTGCAGGAATTCGGCAACATCTATACCCGCATCATGAACCCGACGACCGATGTCTTCGAGAAGCGCCTCGCCGCGCTCGAAGGGGGAGCGGCCGCGCTGGCCACCGCCTCCGGCCAAGCCGCCGAAACCCTGGCCATTACCACCCTGGCCGGCGCCGGAGACGAGATCGTCTCCACCACCTCTCTCTATGGCGGCACCTACAACCTCTTCCACTACACCCTGCCGCGGCTGGGCATCACACGTACGCTTTGTCGATGCCGACGATTTTGACGGCCTGCGGGCGGCCATCAACGCGAAAACGAGGGCTGTCTACACCGAGACCCTGGGCAATCCCAAGCTCGACATCGCCGACATTGAAAGACTGGCCAGCATCGCCCACGAGCAGGGCGTGCCGCTGATGATCGACAACACCGCCGCGACGCCGATTCTTTGCCCGGCCCATCGAGTGGGGAGCCGACATCGTGGTCGAGTCGGCCACGAAATATATCGGCGGCCACGGAACATCGATCGGCGGCGTCATCGTCGACGGCGGCAAGTTCGACTGGAAGGCCTCAGGACGCTTCCGCGACTTTGTCGAGCCCGACCCTTCTTACCACGGCCTGTCGTACGTGGAAGCGTTCGGCCCCCTGGCCTTCATTCTCAAAGCCCGGGTGCAGGGTTTGCGCGACATCGGCGGCGCCCTGTCGCCCTTCAATTCTTTTCTGTTTTTGCAGGGGCTGGAGACGCTGCACCTGCGCATGGAAAGGCACTCGCAGAACGCGCTTGCCGTGGCCAAGCACCTGGCCAACCACCCCGGCATCGAGTGGGTCAACTATCCCGGGCTCCCCTCCAGCAAGTACTACGCGCGGGCGAAGAAATACATGCCGGACGGCCAAAGCTCGCTGGTCACCTTCGGCATCAAGGGCGGCTACGAGGCGGGCAAGAAGCTGATCAATTCGCTCAAGCTGTTCTCCTTGCTGGCCAACATTGGCGACGCCAAATCGCTGGTCATCCACCCCGCTTCCACCACCCATTCCCAGCTTACGGTCGAGGAGCAGAGCGACACCGGCGTCACCCCCGAGCTGGTGCGGCTGTCGGTCGGTATTGAAGACGTTCGCGACATTCTCGCCGACCTCAACGATGCCATCGAGGTGGCCAACGGGCATTCGGCCAAGCCGGTGGAAGAACTCAGCGCACGATGAGCTCCAGCCCCAGCGCGGCGCTGGTCGCACCCAGTTTCGAGGGAGACTTTTCTCCAGGCGAGGCTTTCTCCCTCGAAGCCGGCGGGGTGCTGCAGTCGCCGACCCTCCACTATGCGATTTATGGCGAGCCCAATGCGGCGGGCGACAACGTCATCTTTGTTGCCCACGCGCTCTCCGGCTCGGCCCGGGTGGCGGATTGGTGGCCGCGCCTGTTCTCCGATGGAGGCTTGCTGCAGGCCGGCGACCACTGCGTCATCGGCATCAATATGCTCGGCTCCTGCTACGGCTCGACCGGGCCGGGTTCGATCGATCCGCTCACCGGCCGCCCCTATGGACCGAACTTTCCCCTGGTCAGCATCCGCGACATGGTCACCCTGCAGGCGCGCCTGCTGGAAAAGCTCAACATCCATCGCCTCAAGCTGGTGATGGGCGCCTCGATCGGCGGCATGCAGGCGCTGGAGATGGCGATCCAGTTTCCGGAACGGGTGGAGCGGGTGATTTCCATTGGGGCCGCGCCCCTGCGGGCGATGGGCCTGGGCCTGAACCACCTGCAGCGGCGGATGATCCAGCTTGACCCGGCATGGAAGGGCGGGCACTACCCGCCGGACGAACAGCCGCGGGAGGGGTTGGCGCTGGCCCGCGCGCTGGCGGTCTGCACCTACAAGTCGGCCGAGCTATTCGAGCATCGGTTTGCGCGCAAGCCGGATCGCAGCGGCGAGGATCCCTGGGCTTCGCTCGCATGAGCGTGGCCAGGGCTCGAGCGGCCAGCGATTCGATGTGGCCGGATACCTCGATTACCAGGGCGAACGGTTCGTCGAGCGCTTCGACGCCAACGCCTACCTGGCCATCACGCGGACCATGGATACCTTCGATCCCACGCGCGGATACCCGTCCGCGGAAGCCGCGTTCCGCCGCATCCAGGCGGAGGTGATGCTGGTGGGTATCTCTTCGGACTGGCTGTTTCCAGCCGGCGGAAATAGCCGCCCTGGCGCGACGCATGGAGAAGGCCGGCGTCCGCTGCGAATACCGGGAGCTGATTTCCTCCCACGGCCACGACGCTTTTCTGGCGGAACCGGACGAGCTGGCGCGGCTGATCCACCCTTTTCTTGGTAGTGAGGAGACGCCATGAGTCAGATCAGGAAGCTCAGCGCGGAACAACGGCAATTTTACGAAGAGAATGGCTATCTCTATCCGCTTCGCGTTTTCAGCGACACGGAGACAGCGGAATTCCGGCGGCAATTTGACGACTACACCGATCAAAATAAAGATCGCTGAGCAAGTTGATTCCGCGCGAGCGGCGGGCGGTTTACGGGCTCACGCATCTTATGCTCCCCTGGGTCTATCAGATCGCCTCTCATCCCAGGGTTCTGGATGCGGTGGAAGGCGCCATTGGCCCCAACATCCTGGTGTGGGGATCGGATTGGTTTGTTAAGTTTGCCCGGGACGCCGCATTTATCTCCTGGCACCAGGACGGAGCGTATTGGGGATTGAACCCGCCCAAAGTGACGACCGCCTGGATCGCGCTCTCTCCCAGCACGCTGGAGAGCGGATGCATGCAGGTAATGCCGGGAACACAGAAGATGCAGCTTCCACAACGAGAAACGTACGCGCTGGATAATGCATTGTCGCGCGGCCAGGAGATTGCGCTCGATGTGGATGAATCGAAGGCGGTCGCCTTGACGCCTTGACCCCGGGGAGATGTCGTTGCATCACATCGGCATTGCGCATGGCTCCAAGGCGAACAGCTCAGACTATGCCGCGGATCGGCATCGCGGTCCGCTACATCGCTCCGGAGGTGGTTCAGAAGGGCACTGAGCGCCAGATTGTTCAACTGGTGCGCGGCAAGGACGAGTATGGCAACTTCGAAATCGTTGCGCCGCCGGCGCGACGCTGTCAGCGCAGCAGAGATCCGGAAGGAAGCCGATCGGAGGGTGCTGAAAAATGTTATCCCGGACGCTAAGCCGAACTAGCCCGAATTTTTGCACCTCGTAGTGGAAGATCGGCTCCGCTCCGGTTGTCATGAGAATCTCCTTTATCGTCTATATCTTGCGAAACATTAGTCTTCAGTTCGGAGATGCTGCGTTAAAATCTCGTGACTGTTCCCAGGCTCTCCAAACAGCGAGCGCAAGGCCGCTGCGGTTTGGCTCCGAGCCAATCAACCATCGCGAAGATTCTCCTGCTTGGGCATTCGCTGTCGAACCCCCGCACTGTCGAACGATAAGAGCCTGTTGAGTTGGCCAGCCAACCGCAGGCCCGCTTTTCTCCTCTGATCAGTTAGACAACGATTTGCCGTCTTAGGGCGGAGCTGTCGTTGCTCGGTCTCAGTCGAATGACAGCTGCGAGTTCCTCTTTGCCGGACGACCGCCTCACCAACGAGCAGTTGCGCGAGCGGCTTCGCTTAATCGAAGAGTCCCTCCGGCAAAGTGAACGGCTGGCGATCGCCGGCCGCTTTGCAGGCGCCGTTATCCATGAGGTGAACAACCCCCTCGAGGCCCTTACCAATTTGGTGTACCTGACCAAGCAGGAAGCTCACGATCCGGACAATGTGCGCAGGAATATGCTCGTGGCAGAGAAGCAACTCGATCGCTTGGGAGAGATCGCTCGAAAAACCCTCTCGTTCTATCGGGAACAGAGCGAAGCGAAAGAGCTTGACCTGGTAGAGATCGCAGAATCCGCTTTGCGCATTCATTCTCATCGCCTCGCGTCAGGATCGGTCGAGCTGCGCAAGGATTTGCCGGAGAAGCTCATGGTCAAGGCATTGGGCGGTGAGATCCTGCAGGTCCTCACAAATCTTATTTTGAATGCTATCGACGCGATGCCGGAGAGCGGTGCAGTGCTTTGCTTGCGCATGCGCAATGATAAGGAGCGGGCCCACATCACGATTTCGGACAACGGGCATGGAATCCCACCCTCAGTCCGGCAAAACCTGTTTGAGCCGTATGTCACAAACAAGAGCACAGGGACTGGGGTAGGCCTGTGGCTCTCCAAACGCATTCTGGACAAGCACGAGGGAACGGTCCGCTTCCGCAGCTCGCATAAACCTGGAAAAAGTGGAACCACTTTTCGAGTCTCGCTGCCCCTCGGAGCGGGCCACGCCTAGCTCTCGCTGGCAGCCGCACTCGGGAGAAACAGGGCAAAGATGGTTCCCGAGCGACGCCCGGTAACGCTGGAGCGTACGTTAAGACATCCGCCATGCTTTTCAATCAGTTCGCGAGAAACCCACAACCCAAGTCCTGTACCTGTGTCCTTTTTTGTAGTAAAGAAGGGCTCGAAGATGTGGTCGAGATTCTCGGGATGGATGCCACAGCCAGTGTCGGCAACGACGATGCGCACTCCCCGCATCGCCAAATCGCGTGGGTTGCCGGCAGCGCGAACTCTGAGGCAAATTGCGTCTCCTTCCACACACGCATCCAGGCTGTTGGCGAGGAGATTGGAAAGCACCTGGCGGAGTTCACCCGGGTTTCCAAACGCCTTCTGCTCTGTTTCTATCTTCACGTGCAAACTGACGCGTAAGGTGGCTGCACGGGAAGAGTAGAAGTCGAAGACTTCACGGGTCACAACATCAGGACGAAAAAGACCGGCCGACGCAGTCTCGCGATAAAAGCCCAGGGACTGGCGCGTGATGTGTGCGATTCTTTGCAGCTCGCGATCGGCTTCGGTGAGGTGGCGGCGAATTTTTGGTATATCCTCCTCGCCACGCGCGAGATAGATGAGGTTGACCAGACCTTCCAGGGGATTGTTTACCTCATGGGCGATCGCCGCAGCCAGGCGTCCTGCCGATGCCAATTTTTCCGCGCGCATAAGCGCAGCCTCGGAGGTCACGCCGGGCGCTGATGTCGCGGAAGACGAGAACGATGCCAATCATGCTCGAGTTCGCGCCCAGGATAGGAGCGGCGCTGTCGTCGATGTGGAGTTCTCTGCCGTCTTTGCTGACCAGAATCGTGTGGTTGGCAAGCCCGACAATCTTGCCCAAACGCCGCACCACGTCCACCGGGCTTTCGATGACAGCGCGCGTGCGCTCGTTATAGATGGCAAAAACCTGAGAAAGCGGAATGCCGTCCGCCTCCGCCTCTTTCCATCCTGTGAGCTCCTGCGCGACGCCGTTCATGAACACAACTTTTCCGTCGGGATCGCAAGCAATCACCGCATCCCCAATACTGTGGAGGGTGGTGTTCAGCCATTGCTCACGGGCATAGCACTCGTCTCCCCAGCGCTTGACCTCGTTGATTTGCAGATTGTAGGTTCCAGAAAGCTTCCCGAAAAGCCGCCAGATCTCCCACGCGAGCAACAAGGCGAGGATCCCGGCGAAACCCAGGAGCCCATAGAGGCTGACTCTGTCGACTTTCAGAGCGGCGAAAGAGCGGCTGGCCCGTATGCGCCCTTCGGCAGAGAGAAAATCGTCGATTTGGTCCCGCAGAGTATCCATTCTTTGCTTGCGTTCGAGCATCCAACGCCTTAAATCGGACGACGAAGCGGGAAGAGCAATTTGTTGCCGGGCGTCCTGTTCCCAGTCCTGATGCGCTGCTTGAACCTGTTGCAGCCGGGCGGTCTGTTCGGGGTTGGTTCGTAACAGGGCGAAGAGAAGCTTGAACTCAGCCTCGATTTGCGAATCGGCCTGGTTAAAAGGCCGAAGAAAGGTTGGATCGCGGGTGAGTTGAAATCCCCGAAGTCCCGTCTCCTCGTCCACGATCAGTTTGGCCAGGTTGTTGGCATGCGCGATGACCTGGTCAGAATGATCGACCCGGCGAGCGCTCCGTTGTACCTGCTGGAATCCATACGCCAAGGTCAACGCAAGCAGACCCAAGGCAACGATCGGGAGAGCGAGCAGACGGGCCAGCAAACGTCGATACGCAACGGCTTCCAAATGGACTCCCGGATTGGCCGCATCCCATGAACCGTACCCACGGGACCGTAGGAACGAAGTACCTGCAATTTTGCCTGATCCCTGCTCTCCAGGCAATGGCACGCGTGGGGCGGATGGTGAGGTTGGAATCGGTGGACGCGCGATGTTGGAGGAGGATACGGCACGAGCCCGCATTGGGGCGGGTCTCGGTCATCCTCTCATTCGGGCACTGTATGAGACCAGTTTCGGCGCAATCAAATGCGGGGGACGCGCCGCGAGCATCCCCTCGCTGCCGTAAGCTTCAAACAACCGAAGCAGTGCGGCGCATAAAATGAAAGATGATTGAGACTACGGCCAAAATCAGGAGAATGTGGATGAAGAAGGCTGTGATGTGGAATACGAAAAAGCCGCCCAGCCACAGCAAGAGCAAAAGAAGTCCAAGACCAAGAAACATTTGTCGCCTCTTTCCGTCGAATGACGCCTGCTGATTAGTTGTCAGGAAGCTCCGAAACGTTGTCTCATCTGCGGCTGATTCATCGTCATACTGCCGATAGAGCTGCTCTTATCTAATCCGGTAACAGGGGAAATGTACCAGGGGCACTTAGTTCGACGTTACTAGAGCGGCGCTTATAACTAAGTGGGCTGAGTTACGGGCTGAACAGGCTGCGGAAAAAGTGCCGGTTGGAGGCGAAAGCATCCCTCAGCGGCCTAAAAGCCGGGTTCATTTTCAAAGCATTTGCGTACGGCCTGAAGGCCGTACCCTTCAAAAAGATGAGCTTTTCCGCAGCCTGTTCAGGAAATCTATGATCAACGATCTTTGGTACAAGAACGCAGTCATCTATTCCCTCTCCGTAGGGACCTACCTGGATGCAAACGGGGATGGGATTGGTGATTTTCGTGGACTGATGAGGCGGCTGGACTACCTGCAGGGCCTGGGCATCACTGCTCTCTGGCTTATGCCCTTCCAGCCTTCACCGGGCCGTGACGATGGATATGACGTCGCGGACTATTATGGTGTCGATCCGCGTTATGGCACGCTGGGCGATTTCGTTGAGTTCTCTCACGGCTGTGCACAGAGAGGCATCCGTGTGCTCATCGATCTGGTCGTGAACCACACGTCGGACCAGCATCCGTGGTTCCGGCAGGCGAGGGCGGATCCAGAATCGAGTTATCGCGACTGGTACGTTTGGTCGGCAAAGAAGCCCAAAGACGCCAACCAAGGCGTCGTGTTTCCGGGTGTCCAGAAGTCGACATGGAATTATGACAAGGTAGCGAAAGCCTGGTACTTTCACCGGTTTTACGAATTTCAACCGGACTTGAATACAGCCAATCCCGAGGTCCAGGCCGAGATCCTCAAGATCATGGGGTTTTGGATCCAACTAGGGGTCTCAGGCTTTCGCATGGACGCAGTACCCTTCGTGATTGCGGAAAAGGGCCCTAAGGTCAAAGTCCCGGTAGAGAACTACGACATGCTGCGGACGTTTCGTGAGTTTCTCTCCTGGCGCGAAGGTGAGGCGATCATCCTGGCGGAAGCCAATGTGCTGCCCAATGTGGACGCGGATTATTTCGGCTCTGTCGGCGAGCGATTGCAGATGATGTTCAACTTCGAGGTGAACCAGAACCTGTTTTTGTCTATGGCGACAGGCGATAGCTGGCCCTTGGCGAAGTCGCTCAAAGCTACCAGGACGAGTGTTGAAACAGCACAATGGGGACAGTTCCTGCGAAATAACGATGAGCTGGATCTCGGACGCTTGACCGATGAGCAGCGGCAAACAGTGTTTACCGCTTTCGCTCCGGAAGCCGATATGCAGCTCTATGGCCGCGGCATACGCAGGCGCCTGCCGGCGATGCTGAGCGGTGATCGACGCCGCCTGGAGCTGGCTTATAGTCTGATGCTGACTCTGCCTGGCACACCGGTCTTTCGCTATGGTGACGAGATCGGAATGGGTGAGAACCTTCGTCTACCCGAGCGCAATTGTGCCCGCACACCGATGCAATGGTCGACCGAACCTCAGGGCGGTTTCAGCAAAAACGAGAAGCCCATCCTGCCAGTGATCAGCGAAGGACTCTACGGCTTCCAGCATGTCAATGTCTCGCAACAAAGACGTGAGCCGAATTCCCTTCTGAACTGGATGGAACGTGTTATCCGCATGCGCAAGGAAGTACCCGAAATTGGCTGGGGCGAGTTTGTTGTCCTGAAGACGCGCTCCCGGGAGGTGCTGGCGATACGCTATGACTGGCGCAATAATTCAGCGGTGTTCGTACACAATCTCGGTGCGTCGCCGTGTGAAGTTCGTCTGGACGTTGGCATAGAGAACTCCGCATGTCTGGTCAATCTACTGTCGTCAGACAGCAGCACTGCCGAGGCAAGCGGCAAGCACCGCATCTTGCTCGAATCCTACGGATACCGCTGGTATCGAGTAGGAGGGCTGGACTATCTTCTGGAGAGAACTCAAACATGAGGCATGCTCAGGCGATGCGCTCCGTTGCATCATTATGCGGGACTAGCTCTGAAACCCGGGCCAGCAAATCCGTTGGATGAACCGGCTTGGTCAGCGCGGTGAAGTCATGCCCGGCCGCGCGAGCAGTGACAAGCAGGTCAACCATGGTCGCCTGACCAGAAAATAGCAGCACATTGCAATCCGGGATGCTTTGCCGCAAGGCAATAGCCAACTCGATTCCGTCCATGCCCGGCATAGCGACGTCGCTGATGAGCAGGTCCGGTGGGACAACGCGTGCGATCTCAAGCGCGCTCAGCCCGTCGTAAGCAGTCATGGCAGTGTAGCCGCTGCTCCCAAGGATCGCGCCCAGAGTGTCAGCGATAATGCGCTCGTCGTCAACCACGAGGACAATAGGTCTAAATGGGACTGTGGAGTTGTCCAGGAGATCCGCTTCGATCAAAGTGAGCGGAACGGACTCGAAATTTAGTTCTCCATCCATAGCAAGGCAGCCTCTACTGAAACCCTAGCAGCCTTTCGTCAATACGGGTTAAATCTTTAATATGAGTGACTTACAGTTCAACACAACATCTTTGCCACACCTCGCATCTATTTTGTTAGCATAATGCGAGGTTAGCGTGAGATTAACGATACGATTGGAGAACTGCTGTGGCTGCGAAGAGCAAACCGGGAACCGCACCGATGAGCTTCGAGGCGGTCATTCAAGCTGAAGTGCCCAAGGGCCGGGATGGCAAACACAAGCAGATCATTCTCCAACTGCTGAGCGATATCGCCCAACTGAAGGACGGAACGGCGCTCAAGGTTCCTTTATCAGCACTCCCAGACACAAAGGAAAACATCCGGTCTGCGCTCAATCGTGCGACGCGTCAGCGAGGCATCGAGGTTGCTACCGCTAGCGATGGGGACCACCTGTACGTTTGGAAACCACAGCAGAAGGGGCCTATCGCAAAGAACGGCAACGGGACGAACTCGTAAATCCCGGCTTCGGATCAAACCCACCCGAGAGATCACGGCGGCCGCAGGGCGATTAGCCGGTGACGACCAGCTAATGTCACAGTCATTGTAAACAACGGTTTAGCTGGCCATACTGCAGGAATGCCTTGCTCAAATTCGCTTGCCGCTTACTCCTACTGTTCGATTAGAGCATTTTCACTTCTACTCCGCACAGGCAAGTGCCGCGAAATGCGGCGTTTCTTGAGGAAAAGCCGCGCCGGGACGGGTTGCTCTGTATACACCAGAAGTCAAAATGCTCTAGCGGCCTCACCAGGATTGCCGAAGACACCTACACTACGACAGTGACCAACGCAAAGCCGCCCGCGACGTTCGTTCAGCAGCGCGCGACGGTTGATTTTTCCTTTATACATTTTGAGTCGCTGAACAGGAGGAATTGAATGAGCAGGATCCCAATGCTGGATAACATCTTCGCGCAACCGGCATCGCATCGAGCCGTGCTGGCGCTGCACCAGGGCGACCGGCACGCAATGCTGAGCGCGTGTGCCGAGCGAATCCGAAAAGCCCCGGGGAGGGTGATCTTCAGCGGCATGGGTGGCTCCTTGTTTGCCGCTATGCCCGCGGTAAGCCGCCTGTGGCAGGAGGGATACGCGGTACAGGCAATCGAAAGCGCAGAGCTGTTGCACTACGGCAGCGCTGGATTGCGAGGCGGGGATGTGGGCGTAGTGATCTCGCGCTCGGGGCGATCTATCGAGCCAGTTCTTGTTGCGGAAAAGATGCGCCAAGCCGGCATGGCGGTGATCGGTGTGACCAATGTACCCGGCTCAAGCCTCGAACAGATCGCCGATCTTACCCTGCCTATCGGCTCGCAGTCTGACAAGCTCATCGCCGTGCAAACCTACACCGGCACCGTACTCACCTTGCTGCTGCTGGCGGAGGAGGCGCTTTCCAGTGGCAGTGACAAGCTGAGCAATGCGTGTGCCGCGGCGCTGCCGGCGCTCTCGGCGCACATCGACGAAAGCCTGCGCGAAAGCGACTCCTGGCAGGGCCTGCTCATGGGCGGCCCGCTCTATCTGCTTGGCCGCGGACCCGCCCTCGCCTCCGTCTACGAAGGCGCGCTCCTGCTGCACGAAACTGCGAAGACGGCAGCGGTCAGCATGTCCTCAGGGCAGTTCCGGCACGGGCCGGCGGAGGTTATTTCTGGCGATTTTCGCGCCGTGGTCTTCGGAACGCCACCGATAACGCGAGCCCTCGATCGAGCGCTGGCCGATGACCTCTTCCGCTTAGGAGCGAGGGTCGGTTGGATCGGCCCCTCGGTGGACGGGGTGGACAACGGCGATCACGCCCCATCGCTGGTTCCGTGGCCGGAGCTCGCGCCAGCGCTCGCACCGCTCTTCGAGATTGTCCCGTTGCAGATTGCGGCGTATCGGCTCGCACTGTGGCGCGGCATCACTCCCGGCGACTTTCGCTTCGTCACCGAGGTCACGTCCTCGGAGTCTGGCTTTGCCGCTTCCGGCGCAAGCTCGCGTGCGCATGGCGCTTGATTAGCTGGGCCGGAAGTGCAAAAGCAATGGTTGGGTTTCGCCCCATGAGCGCTAACTTGTTTGGCAGACAAATAGAAATCCAAGAAGACGCTGGATTTTTGCGTCTCCAACTCGTCGCAAAAACGTCATCCTGAGCGGAGCGCCTCACGGATTAATCGCGTGACACTGCGCTTGGGAGCGCGGAGTCGAAGGATCCCGAGGGTGCTTGTCTTACCCATGCCGCTCGAAGCTTTTCAACCACCGAAGCCCGCACCGGGCGGACCCGCCACGGTCTTTCCCTGGGCCTGAGAACCAAGAACTTGCTAGCATCTTGCTATGTCCGGCGGCTACATCTACATTCTCGGCAGCCATACAGGCACGCTTTACATTGGCGTCACCAGCAACCTGTATCTGCGCGTCATGCAACCTAAGGAGGGCACGCTGGAAGGTTTCACTGCGGCCTACGGCTGCAAGCGCCTGCTCTATTTTGAAGGCTACGAAGACATTCGCACAGCCATCGCTCGGGAGAAACAACTCAAAGGCTGGCGGCGCGAAAAGAAGCTCAACCTCATTCGCACCATCCATCCCGAGTGCAAAGACCTGGCACAGACCTGGGGATGGAAGATGATTACAGTGCATGAAAAGATGTACCCGTGATCATCAAGTGCGTATGGCAGTAGACCCTGTTTTCGGGCTTCGGTGGTCGAAAAGCTCCGAGCAGCATGGGTAAGATAAGCACCGCCGGGGTCCTTCGACTCCGCGCTCCCAGGCGCTGGGTCACGCGATAAATCTGTGAGGCGCTCCGCTCAGGATGACGATCTTGTGGGAGTTTTGAGGAAAAATACTCCTAAAGTTAGCGCCTATGTGGGCTTCGCCCCTTCCTCTTCGTCTCAACGTACGCTGGTGCGAACGTGGGGCACCCGTCCCGCTCACAATGGAGCTTGGCTGGCAGGGCCGGGCTGTCGGGGCGGAAACAGAAATAGGTTGCAAATGGAGGCGCGATGTGATGGGGTAAAGTCAACAGTTATTTACCCTACTTATGGCTGATGAGGACTTTGCCACTCCTTCGCCGTGCGACCGGCGATGTAGCGACTGTTTACGGCGCCGGCCGTTGCGGCAGATGTTGCTTCTTCTGCTGGCGCTGAGCCGCTGTCTGCCCGCAGTGTCGGCGACCGTGCGCCTCTCCGAGTATCAAAAGCAGGAGTGGCAGGTAGAGGACGGCTTGCCGCAGAGCGAGTTGCGCGCCATCACCCAGGTGCCTGGCGGCCGGTTGTTGATCGCGACCTACGGCGGAGTGGCGTCGTTTGATGGTCTGCGCTTTAGCCCAATCCACGTAGATGCAAAGGACCCCGCCGCCAGCGAGGCCGTGAACTCATTGCTGGTAAGCCGCAGCGGCGACCTTTGGATCGGTACAGACGACCGGGGAATCATCCGTCAGACCGCGGGCACCGCAATCAACGTAAGTGAGCAGGCAGGGTTCCACCAGGAGCGTATTCGCGGCCTGTTCGAGGACTCGACCGGCACGATCTGGGCGGCTACCCACGATGGAATCGAGCGAATCACTGTCCACGGCGGAACGCAATCCGTCGAGCTGCTCGATAAGCTCGGCCCGGTCTCGGGCGACATCACTACGCCGTTTGCCGAAGATGGGCGCGGCGGCATCTTTGTGCTCACGTCCGACGGAGTCTTTCATCTCACGGCGCGGGGCGTGCATACCCATGTTCTGGAACACCATGAGCTGCACCACAAGAGCGACGGGCGATGCGGTTGCGATCTACTACGACCGCCGTGGCGTGCTGTGGGTCGGCCTGCGTGACGGGCTGGTGCGTCTGACACCCTCCGCAGGAAAGGCGACGCGCACGGCAGGCGACGAATATACGCAGGAAGTGGTGCGCAGGATTCAAGAACGAGGTCACTGCGCTGGTTGGCGACTACCAGGGAAATATGTGGGTCGGTACCCACAACGATGGGCTTTGCCGCGTCTCGGGTTCGAGGTTTTCCTGCTGGACAACCAAGGATGGCCTGGCCGACGACAGTGTGCGCTCGCTCTATGAAGACGATGAGCACAACCTCTGGGTTGGCCTCTCCAGTGGCGGCCTGGCCCGATGGCGCATAGCGACCCTGATTCCCCTGCGCGATGAGCCGCGAGAACTGCGCGAGGTGCAGCCCGCCGCCATCCTTGAGGACCACAGTGGAAACTTATGGATTGGGACCTGGGGCAACGGATTGTTCCGGCTTAAGCAGGGAAGATTCCTACGCGAGCCTCTGCCGGGAAACTCGGCAGCGATTCGAACCCTGGAGGAAGATGCTGCCGGGAATGTCTGGATAGGTACCTGGTTCAACGGGCTGTTCCGCTACAACGGGGCTGCCTTTCAGCACATCCTGCTGGGGCGTGAGTCGCTCACGGACGCCGTGAGTGCTCTGCTAAGCGACAAGATCGGTGGCTTTTGGGTAGGTACCTACACCGGATTGCTGCACTACGCGGACGGAGTTCCGGCAAAGAACAAAGGCGTACTCCTGCTGAAAGACAAACTGATCACCTGCCTGGCGCAGAGTGACGATGGGGCCATTCTGGTGGGCACGTCGGCGGGGCTCTATCGCGTGCGGGGCGATGAGGTCCGCATGGTGGAAGGGCTTTCTCATCCCTATGTGTTGTCCATCTCCATCGACAACGCCAGGAACGTGTGGGTGGGCACCAAGGGTGGAGGACTCGACTGGCTCAAGGGCGACCATGCCTTTCACCTGGACACGATGAACGGCATGGTGGACTACACGATTTTCTCCGTGCTCGATGACGGCCAGGGATTTCTGTGGATGGGCACTTCGCGCGGTATCGTCCGCGTGCAACGGCAGCAACTGGAAGAACTGGCGCAACAGAAGCGGAAGACGTTGGATTACGTTCTGCTGGGCAAGGCGGACGGCATGCCCAGCAGCGAGTGCCTTGGGGTAGCTCAGCCACACTCCACCCGAACCAAGGATGGCAGCCTGTGGTTTGCCACCGCCAAAGGTCTGGTTCATACCGATCCTGAAGGGGCGGTTCTTCCGGCCGCTCACCCGGCGCAGTTAACCGGGGCTTTATTGGGCAATACCAGCGTGGATGCGACCAACCAACTGGAGCTGTCCCCGGGCCTCGAAGATCTGGTCTTTCAGTTCAATTCGCAAAATCTGGCGAATCCCGCGCAAATGGAGTTTCGCTACAAGCTGGATGGGTATGACCGCGACTGGACGGTAACCCGGTCCAGAGGCGCACATTATCGAAAACTTCCTCCCGGTCACTATCGGTTCCTGGTGGACGCGCGCAATGCCGGCTCGGCATGGAACGACAAGATAGCGAGCATTGCTGTTTATCAGCAGCCGTATTTTTATCAGGCCTGGTGGTTTTACGCGCTGCTGTGCGTCGCTGGCCGCGGTCGCTGCTGTGCGCTTGTTCCGTTGGAGGTTGGCTCGCGCCAAGGGAGAGCTTGGCGTGGTACTCGAGGAGCGCAATCGAATCGCGCGCGAGTGGCACGACACACTGATGGCCGGCTTTGCCGCCATCTCGTGGCAGATGGAGACAACAGCGCGTCTGCTCGGCAGCGAGACGAGTCGCGGCAGCGAAAGCGTGTGAACTGGCGAGAAACATGGTTCGGCACTGCCAGACCGAGGCCCGCCGCATCCTTTGGGACTTACGAGAGAATGAGGAGGCGACGGGGCCGCTCTCCAGCGCGTTGTCGAACGCGTTGACGCCGTTGAGCGCCAAGGAGGGCGTCGACATGCGGCTGCAGGTGGAAGGCCAGGAAGTGGCGCTGGCTCCCGGTTGCGTCCATCATCTTGTCTGCATCGGGCAGGAGGCGGTGACCAATGCTCTCCGTCATGCCTTGCCGAATATCATCTCCGTCCACCTGCAATACCACGCGGACTGGCTGAGCCTATCCGTCAAGGACGATGGACGTGGCTTTCGAGCATCGGACAAACTCGCCGCGCTCCACGGCCACTTTGGGATTCCCGTCATGGAGGAACGTGCTCGCAAGCTGGGTGGAAGTCTTCGGGTAGAGACATCGGCCGGCAATGGCACCGAGATACTGGTCCATGTGCCCTTTCAAATGCAAGTTGCAGGGAGGATGACGCAAATGGCTATCCGGGTGCTTCTGATCGAAGATCACTTCCTTGCGCGGATGGCATTGCGCTCTGTCTTGAGCGGGCACAGCGACATCGTGATTGTGGGTGAGGCAAGCGATGGAGCCAGCGGCATCGAGCTGTACCGGCAGTGTACGCCCGACGTCACGGTCATGGATCTCCGCTTGCCGGGCATCAACGGGTTTGATGCCATTGCAGCCATTCGCAAGCTATGCAAGACAGCGAAGATTGCCGTTCTCAGCAACTACGAAGGCAGCGAGGATATCTATCGCGCCATCCGCAACGGCGCCATGGCCTATCTGACCAAGAACGCGAGTGGAGAGGAGTTAGTCGAAGCCATTGTTGCTGTGCATCGAGGGCTTGCGCTATCTTCCGCCGATCGCGCGCGACCGCCTGGCAGAGCGGACCTCTCTGGTCGAGCTAACTCCCCGCGAGCATGAAGTACTTACCTGCATCACGCGTGGGCAAAGCAACCGTGACATCGCCCAGCAGTTGCGTATCGCCGAGAAAACCGTGCGCATCCACGTGAGCAGCGTACTGGACAAAATGGGCGTCCGCGACCGCACGCAGGCCGCAATCTACGCCATCCAGCGCGGGCTGGTGCATTGGGACGTAGGATCCTCCACCGCTAACCAGAGTCTACCCAGGTCTCAACAACGCGACACCTGGTCGACCCGATCCGTGCTTTCGAAGGTTCATTGAGGAACACTTGTCGAGAGAGCCTCCTTGATATAGGACATTTGTCCTATATGGGCACTGGCAACAGCCTGATGACAGCCTGGCGTTCGTAGTAATCTGATTAATCCTTGCTTGCTAAGTCACGCTGTTGGGGATCCTTCAATTCAGTTTCAGGTAGGCCAGTTGCTTTTGACATACTCGCAGCGCGAAAGTGCTCCGCAAGCGCTGCATAGATCATAAGTTTCCCACCGGCCGCAGGTTTGTTTGCGTCCCAACCTGAAGGGAGCTCAAGAGAATGAAACGTCTGTTTGTCCTCTGTCCAGTGCTGATTACAGTCATCGGTATCGTGGTCTTGCTACCTTCGATGCACGGCTCAAGTCGCAAATAATACCGCCCTGGTGGGAACGGTGCTGGATTCATCCGGCAGCGCAGTCGCCGGGGCCAAGGTGACGGCAGTTGAAGAATCGACGGGAGTGGTTTACCCCGGCACCACCAACGCGCAGGGCTACTATTCGATCAAGTTCATTCCTCCGGGCACCTACGACATCACCGTCGACCAGACAGGCTTTACCAAGTTGACCAAGACGGGCACCATCGTGCCCATTGATCAGGCGATACGCACGGACTTCTCGCTCAAGGCGGGGTCTGAGACTCAGATCTGTTACGCGTCTCGGCATCTACCCCGCCGATTCCAACCGACGACGCAACGCTGGGCGAAACCTTCGATACCAAGGCGGTGCAGGATTTGCCGCTGATGGGGCACAACGCACTGGAGATTGCTGCCACCGCGTCGAACGTCACCATCGGACCCTCGTCAGGCTACAACGGCGTGCCCCCGGGAGAGGACTTTATCGGCGCCGGCCAACGTGAAATTCAGAGCAGCATGACGCTCGACGGCGTTTCGATCATGAATAACCTGATCACCACCGCGCCGGCACGGCCAAGCTCGGACATGATCTCTGAAGTGCAGATGCAAAGCGGGAATTACCCGGCGCAGTATGGCTCTTACCTGGGACTGCACGTCAACCTGGTAAGCAAGTCGGGAACCAATGATTTGCATGGGGCGGTCTACGACTATATTCAGAACACGGCCCTGAATGCGCACGATTTCTTCGATGCACCAGGCAGTCCCAAGCTGATCAACCATTACAACCAATACGGGTTCGATCTGGGCGGCCCTGTCTATCTTCCGAAACTGTACAACGGCCGGAACAAGACCTTCTTCTTCGGTTCCTGGGAGAAGCTCAACCAGATATCGCAGTCTACCGGCATTGCTTCGACGCTTACGGCGGCAGAGAGGGCTGGAGATTTCTCCGCGATCGGTGTACCGATTACCGACCCGTTCACCGGCCTGCCCTATCCCAACAACCAAATTCCGGCTTCCGAATTGAATAGTCCGTCGGGCATGATCTCGCAGAAGCTGGAGGCATATATGACGCTGCCAAATCTCAGCGGCGTGCAAAATAATCTGCAAAACAGCTTCCCCAACAACCTGGTGATTACCCAGACGCTGGACCGCGTTGACGAAAACATAGGCGACAAGGACCGGCTCTATTTCCGCTATCACTGGCAGGACATTACCATCGTCAACGGCTCGAACTTTCCCACCAACGACTCTTACGGGCCGACGAACTCGCGAAACTACGCCATTGGCTATACGCACATCATCAAGCCGAACCTGGTGAATGATTTCCGCATCGGCCTGAATACGGTTCTCTCCAACAGCCTGGATTATTTTGCTGTCAACGGGCCAAAGGATGCGGGGACTGCGCTCGGGATCCCGGGCTTTAATTCCGACACTGTGTACGGCAACCCGGGGATACCGTCGATCTATGTCGACGTCCTGGGCAACAACAACGGCCCGACGCTGGGAAACACGACCGCCAACTGGTATCAGGACGATCGAACGATCGACGGTTACGACGAGGTGAGCTACACCCGCGGCCGCCACAATATCATGGCCGGCGCCGAGCTGCGAAAGCTCACCATCGGCCGCGAAGCGGCGAACGACGCGCGCGGCCTGTTTAACTTCAATGGAACCCCTGGCAGCGCAGCTTCGGGCTATACCAGTACGGGCTATGGCGCGGCCGATTTTGTTTTGGGCCTGGCTCAGTCGTCCACGACTCCGGTTTTCCCCACCAAGGGATCGATCGGTGAATGGCGGGATGGGTTCTTCGTGCTGGACAACTGGCAGGTAATGCCCAAGCTCACGTTGAATTATGGCCTGCGCTACGAACTGCCGACGGTGCCCTACAGCTTGAACGGCTACACCCGGATTTTGAATGCGAACGATACCGCTCTGATCCCGGCATCAACCGCAACTACGCCTGCGACGTTTAAACCCACGCCCGGGCTTCAAGTTTATCGATCCGACGCACAATGATTGGGCGCCCCGGCTTGGCTTCGCGTATCGGGCCACGGAAACGACCGTGATCCGCGGCGGTTTTGGCATCTACTGGAACGCCAACCAGCTGAATACCTACACCCTGACCACACAGAACTACCCGCTCTCTGCCTCTGTCGCCTACAACGGTCAGGCAACCAGCCTTTTGACCTTCGCCAACCCCACTCCGGGCGCCGGCGCAGGTTCTCCCATGGCGGGCATTCCCGGCACCTATGTGAATGCGGTCACCATGGGCCCGCACTTGCCGACCCAGGAGCTCTATCAGTGGAACCTTTCCTGGGGACAGGAGTTGTGGAAAGGAGCCGGCGCGGAGTTGCAGTACCTCGGGTCTCATGCCATCCATCTTGACCGCGACTTCTATAACAACTCGCCCCAGCCCGGCGGCCCTGTTGGAGACATCAATGGTCGCCGCCCAAACCAGCTCTTCGGCAGGATCCGCACCATCCAGAACGACGAATATTCTCACTACAACGGTTTCACGGCGATTCTTCGCCAGCGTACTGACCCATGGGCTGTCCGGCCAGGCCAGTTACACCTGGTCGCACGATCTGGACATCTCGGATAACTCAAACAACGGCGGCACCACGATGGATCAGTACAACATCAACCTCGATTATGCGAGCTCGAACTGGGATATCCGCAACCGCTTTGTCGCCATTGCCACGTATGACCTGCCCAAGTTCGCGGGCTCCAGCTATCTGATGAGAAACACACTGGGCGGCTGGCAGGTAAATGCGATCGTGACCCTGCAGACGGGCCTGCCCTATAACGTCTACCTTGATAACGATCAGGCCAACGTCAGCCAGCCGAATGGAAACGTGCAACGGCCCGATTGGGTGCATCTGCCCTCCGCCAAATGCACCACCAAGTTTTACATCAATAACCCGACTGGCTCCTGCATCGATGGTTCGGCATTTGCCTATCCGGCGCAGTTTACTTTCGGCAACTGGACAGACGAAATCCACTCTACGGCCCTGGTTTTGAAAATGTGAATGCATCGCTCTTCAAGGACTTCGGGATTTGGGAGAGGCTACAGTTCCAATTCCGTGCCGAGGCTCAGAACGTCTTCAATCATCCCAATCTGTCCAACCCGAACTCGGACATGCAGGGTGGTTGGGACCCGAATGATCCTACGACCTGGGGTGATTTCGGCACCGTCACCAGCACCCAAAAGAACAGCTCCGGCACCAGCGGGCGCGTGCTTCAGCTTGCAGGAAAGATAGTTTTCTAGCACGCATGGCCAATTGTGTCTCCACACAGCCGCTGTGAATCACAGCGGCTGTGCCTTTGTGCCGCTGTGCATGTGCCTGATAGTTCGAGGGATACCCTATCGTGGATTTCTTTCTGCCGTTCGTAAGCAAGCTGCTATGCCGGGCCAGCATGTTTGCCGAAGGTTCTCTTGTTGATTGCCCTTCTGCCTTCCTCGGCGCTTCATGCGTCAACCGTCCTATGACCTGGTGCTCAAGGGTGGCCACGTCATCGACCCCAAGAACGGGATCGATGCAGTACGCGACGTGGCGATCAAGGACCACAAGATCGCTGAGGTCGCCGAGCATATTCAGGCCGGACCCGGCGCCAAGGTGGTCGATGTTACCGGTCTCTATGTGACGCCTGGCCTGGTGGACATCCACGTACATGTGTACGCGGGCACGGGCGAGCGCCACTCCTATGCGGGAGACCACGGTGTATACCCCGATGGATTTACCCTGCGCAGCGGAGTGACTACAGCCGTAGATGCGGGCAGTTCGGGCTGGAAGAATTTCCCCGATTTCAAGGATCGCGTGATCGACCGCTCCATCACGCGCATCCTTGCTTTTATCAATATTGTCGGCAGCGGCATGCGGCCGAAGTATGAACAGAACCTGGACGAAATGGATGCCCAGGCAGCCGCGGCGCAGGCGCTGAAATATCCGCAGGTCATCGTGGGTATCAAGACGGCTCACTATGACGGTCCGGAATGGACCCCGGTGGAGCGCGCGGTGCAGGCGGGGACAATCGCCAACATCCCCGTGATGGTCGACTTCGGAACCTTCCGCCCGGAGCGGCCTTATGAAGAGTTGGTGTCGAGCAAATTGCGCCCCGGCGATATCTCCACCCACATGTATCTGGATGATGTCCCGATGCTGGATGCACATGGCAAAGTTCGGCCGTATCTCTTCGCGGCGAGAAAGCGCGGCGTCATCTTTGACGTTGGTCACGGTGGCGGCAGCTTTATCTTCCGCCAGGCGGCGCCCGCCATACGGCAAGGCTTTGTCCCGGATTCGATTTCGACCGATCTGCATAACGACAGCATGAATTCCGGCATGAAAGACATGCTGAATGTGATGTCGAAGTTTCTGAACCTGGGCGTTTCGCTCGATGACGTGATCCGGATGTCCACCTCCAACCCGGCGCATGAGATCAAGCACGACGAGCTGGGCAATCTTTCGGTGGGTTCAGATGCGGATGTTGCCGTGCTGCATCTGGAGAAGGGACATTTTGGGTTTGTGGATACCTACGGCGCACGCATGGCAGGCGATGAGAAGCTGATTTGCGAGCTGACGGTGCGTGATGGACGGGTCGTATGGGACCTGAACGGCATCACGCGCGAAGACTGGACCGGCCTTGGTCACTATCCACGCAGGGATCCCCGGTCTGGGATCGCACGATCATCGATCCATAAGGTATGGGGTGCCGGGTTCTTCGCACTCAAAGAGCAATCAGGGCTTGAGGTTTTTCGGCTGGGGCCGAAACTGGCAAGTACAGAGGAGTGGAATCCCACATCTGACCAAAAACGGGTCAGATACCCGGATTCCTGTACGCGGCACCACCCAGGGTCGCGTGTGCGGCTTTCTTTGAGGAAAGCCGCATGAAGTTCGGCGATTCCACCAAGCCCCACAGGAAATACGGGGGTATGGGGCACCTGGGATTCGTTGCCGAGAGGATTCCCGAGGTAAGTCTAGCCGCTATCGTAATGCGTATCTTTCCCTGACTAGAAACAGATAGCAACCGACTCCCACAACGAGCCAGAAGCCTACGGCGATAAGTGGTGGGACTTGAAGTTTCCCGTCTTTTGCACGAGGGCCCCGGTGATCCA
>CAWAII010000003.1:0-597194 GCA_963782105.1 uncultured Acidobacteriaceae bacterium | reverse complement strand
ACAAAAAGCTGGTCAACCTTTACACCACCTTCACCGCGAACGATCCGCAACTCTTATGTCGATCGACCGTCAAAAAGCGGAGGCGATGGGCGTGCCGCTCTCGCAGATTACGGCGGCGATGAGCGCGTTTATGGGATCGAGCTATGTCAACGATTTCAACTTCAACAACCGCTCATACCGTGTGTACGTTCAGGCCGACCAGGATCCGGCGCAGATGCGGCCGATCTGCGGCAGTATTATGTGCGATCAACGCCGGGCAGATGGTGCCGCTGGATAATCTGGTGGCGCTGCTGAGACATCGGGGCCGCAGGTGATCAACCATTACAACCTGTTCCGCTCGGCGGAGATCGATGGCTCGCCGGCGGGGGGTGAGTTCGCGGGCAGGGCCTGACGAACATGGAAAAGCTGTTCAACAAGCATGATGCCGGGCATGACCTTCAGTGGACGGGGCTGGCGCTGGAAGAGAAGGAGTCGGAGGGCAAGGCGCTGCTGATCTTCGGGCTGGGCTGCTGGTGGTCTACCTGACCCTGTCGGCGCAGTATGAGAGCTTTCTTCCTTCCGTTTATCATCCTGCTGGCGGTGCCGATGGCGGTGCTGGGAGCGCTGGGGTTGGTTTCGCGCGCGGCATCAGCGACGACGTGTATGTGCAGATCGGTCTGGTGATGCTGATCGGGCTCTCGGCGAAGAACTCGATCCTGATCGTGGAGTTCGCCGAGCAGATCCGGAGCAGAACAAGTCGATCATTGTGGCTGCGATCGTGGCTGCACAGCTCGGCTGCGGCCGATCCTGATGACCAGCTTCGCGTTCATCCTGGGGGTGATGCCGCTCTACTTTGCGACCGGGGCCGGCGCGTGGGACGGCACTCGGTGGGCACGGCGGTGGTGGGCGGAATGCTGCTGTCGACGATCCTCAACCTCTTCTTTATCCCTGTGCTGTATGTGCTTCTAAGTCTGGTCTGGAGGTTTTCAGCCGCAAGCCGCCCCGTACAGTAGCACCGGCAGAACCCGCTCAACCCTAGTGCTCGCGGGTGCTCCGTCCCCCCGATTTCTCTGCACGCCTGGAGCTGCGATCCGGCAGCAGTGGATCCCACCCTGCAAAAAACGAAGGGTGGGGCACCCCCAGATTTGTTTATGGCACACAATACAAGGAGCGGTTTTCGTCCGACGGAAATTATGAAGATAACAGCGATCAAAGCGGCGGGCTTGCGTGGCAGTACACCGGAAGGTGGGTGGGCGAACGAAATAAAGCCCGACGATTGTATCCACACCTTAATCGCTGTTTATACCGATGAAGGAGTTACCGGTTGGGGTTCGGCCTTCACCAACGACATTTTGGTGCAAGGCGCCTTGCGTGTCTTAGAGCCGCTGCTTCATCGAAGAGAATCCTTTGGAACCGGAGCGGGTCAGCGAGAAGCTGAACGCGAACACGTTCTGGATGGGACGCGGCGGAAGCATCACCCATACGATTAGCGGAATCGACATTGCGCTCTGGGACATCCTGGGAAAAGTCACCGGACAACCGGTCGGCAGACTGCTGGGTGGACGTTACCGGGAACGTGTTCTTCCCTATGCATCGCTGCTTATGCAGGAGCCGGAGCCGTTGGCGGAACACCTGCACGCTATCCGGGCGCAGGGTTTTCGCGCCTTCAAGATCGGTTGGGGGCCGTTTGGACGGCGAAGCAATGCGCTGGACGAGCAGATCGTTCGCGCTGCTCGCGACGCGGTAGGAAGTGAAGCGTTGCTCATGGTTGATGCTGGAGCGAGTGATGCCTTTTGGAGCCAGGGATACAAGTGGGCACTGCGGACAGCGGACATGCTGGCTGACTACGGTGTGGAATGGTTTGAAGAACCCTTGCCTCCGGACAACTTGTCGGACTACGTGCTTCTACGGAGCAACGCGCACTTACCTATCGCCGGCGGCGAGGTTTTGACACGCCGTCAATCGTTTATTCCCTGGCTTCGAACATGGCGCTTTCGATATCGTGCAGCCGGATGTGACCAAGGTCGGCGGCATCAGTGAAGAGAGGAGGATCGCCTGGATGGCCTATGACCATGGCATTCGATTTGTCCCCCATGGCTGGAATACGGCATTGGGCCTGGCCGCAGACCTTCACCTGGCATCCGCATTCCAAACACCGAACTGGTCGAATATCTGACCGGCTCCCCGTTCATCGACGACATTGTGGAAGTGCCATGGAAGCTGGATGGCGATGGAATGCTCCGCGTTCCCAACGGACCGGGCCTCGGGGTTTCGATCAACCTGGATGCGGTCGAAAAATATACGGGCCTGCGGCTGGAGCGATAGAGGTCAGGGTTTGTTAGGGTTTCTGTGACGCCAGGTATCCCGTGATGGCTACGATATCTTCGATCGTCAGCTTGGTGACAACGCCTTTCATCAGCGGAGCCAACGAGCCATTGCGCGCGCCCCTCTGAAAATCAATGATTTGTCGAGTCATCTGGCTAGGCGAGCGGCACGCAATTGAAGGGACGTTTCCCATTCCCTGCAGATTCTCGCCATGGCACATGGTGCATTGCATCGTGGTTCCATTGCCACCCGTCGTCACCAGCAGCTTTCCCTTTTCCAGGCTTCCCTTGGGTACGTAGGCGATGAACCCTGACGTGGGATCGCGCAACTCGGTCCGCTCCAGATTTTCTGGCACCCCGATGACGCGGTCCCCGATCGGTTCGGTGCCCCCGCCATCGGCAAGCACCAGCATTCCTCCGGCGATCCTCGTCTTAGGCACATTCTCGACCTCGATGACCCGGATCCACGGCTTCGGCTTGATGGATGAAAAATAGTCAGCGGCCGCTTTCACTTCCTCGTCGGTCACTGACTTGGACAACAGCACCATGTTGGTTACCGAGAGCATTCCGGGCTCGGAGCTCTTACGCAGGCCATTCTTGAAATCCGCGAGCTGCTGCACGATGTAGGCTGTGGGGAGACCAGCAACGCTCGCGTTCTCAGGCCGGCCCTGGCCATTCGGTAGATGGCAATACCCACACGCGTAGACGGCTGGCTTATGTCCATGGGAGACGACCTCCGGCATTGGCGGATGTGCGTCCGGAAACCAATCCGGAACTGCGAATAGTCCGCGATTTGCGACTTGGTATAGCTCGCCGTGCTGCCTGGGACGTGTTCGACGCGGTTGTCGCCTTTAGCCGGCCGCCCGGCCGGAAAGGGCACTGATAAGCCCAGATCGGCAGCTTTCCTGCAGGCGCCGTCGTGTCTGGTTGCTGTGCCGGCATGGCAATGGCAATCAACAGAACCGCAGCCAAAGCGGCGCATCCGCGTCGTATCGATGAGTTGGGTTTGGTATGCATAGGAGCAGCCTGAGCATAGCAACTATCCGACCTCGAGAACAACCAGCCCGCCGGCCGACGCCTTCAGGGGCGACGGTGCTCGAGGACGATTCGCGTAGAGAAGTTGTCGGAGTGATACGTCAAGGGAGCCTGCGCTGAGTCAGGTGAGGCGGATGGATGACTCTTTTCACTGCGACTTGCGGATTTCAGCTCCTCGCGTAGCTGCTGGTTTCTAACCAGCAGTTCGGCAACCAGTCGCTGCAATCTGGAGTTCTCGCTTTCCAGGTGAGCATGCGACTCTGCGGCGGTATATTCGTTGCGATCTGGCTTCATCTTCACCTCAGCTCTTCTGCTCCTCGGGTTGGAATTCCCGGCGACTAAAAACACCCTCTCATGCCCCGGCTGAATTTTTCCCGTTCTTCCGGAGACATCTTCTCCCATCGTTCTCCATCCGGTGCCGCCAGCGCAGGTCACCTCTCCCTCGGAACCCTCCGAAGAGGATTTTGCTCAGCAGCAGATCCCGATAGCCTGCAGGAATGTGATCGAGTGCCACCCGAAGATGGGGGGCATAAGCCCATTCCATAGACCCTTCACCAGAAACCCGAATATTGCAATTGCCGCCGTTACAATCAAGGCGATCTTGATTCCTCTATACAGCCATTTTCCTTTCATCTTTTCCCTCATTTCTTTACAAATTCCTCATAGATCGAGCGCAGTCTCCGGCGCAGATGAAGCACCGCATAACGCTTGCGCGACAACAACGTATTGATGCTCACTCCGGTTTCAGCCGCCAGTTCCTTGAAGCTGTACCCCTCCCACTCGTGGGCGATAAAAACCGAGCGTTGTTCTTCCGGCAATTCCGCCAACGCTTCGTCGAGCTCGTCGAGCAGTACTCCCCTGGCATAGGCGGCTTCCGGGCTGCTCTCCGGCGAGGGAAGCAGATCTTCCAGCGGAACGGCCGTGTCCTCGCCGTCGCCGTAGGTTGCCTCGCTGAGCGATGCAAGCTTCCTTCCACGAAAGCTGTCAATGATCCGATTCCTGGCTACGCGAAACAACCACGCGCTTACCTGCTCGATTGGCTTCACCAGCCGGTACGCCTCAATCAGCTCGGAGAAAACCTCTTGAAGGATGTCCTCGGTGGAATCCCGATCGACGACCCGCCTGCGGATATAGCTTCGAAGACGCGATCCATCTTTCTCGATCGCCTGAGCGATCAGCTGGTCTTGCTCCGCCGTTATCTCATCCAAGGTCGGCATTCCACTACAGGTGTAGACGGGAATCACTGCGAAATATTGTGGCGGGGGGGGGACGGCCCAAAGCAAGAAGGACTCCGCCGGTGGCGGAGCCCTTCGCCGTTCTCGAAACCCAATGCCTGCAGAACAACCTAGACGTTGAAGGAGGATCCGCACCCACAGGTGCTCTTCACCGCTGGATTGTCAAACTTGAACCCAGCCGCCTCCAGAGTCTCAACATAATCGACCACGCAGCCATTCAAGTACATCAGCGAGGTTGAGTCGACGAAGACCTTCAGGTCATCGAACTTGAAGACCTTGTCCATCATGCCCGCCTGATTTTCGAAGGACATGGAATATTGAAACCCGGAGCAACCACCACCCACCACGCCGATGCGGAGGCCCGCCGGCAACGGATCCTGGGTTGCCATGATTTCGTGAACCTTCGCGACCGCCTGAGGCGAAAGCGTCAGAGGCATAGCCACGGGATTGAGATTTGTTACTGGTTCGGCGACGCTTGACATCTGTTTGTCTCCATTTGAGGCTGTGTTCTTCTAGTGTAGGCCGGATACGGGGTCAGGACAAGCCGGAATCTCCCATATAGTAGATGCTTTTGCCCCTGCCGGCGACTCAGGTTGGGGGGCCAACCGTTACCGAACAGTAACCCTGGGAGCGATCGCGTCAAACTGCTTTTCGGAGAGCATCCCAAACTTCACCAGCTCATGAGAGAAGGAGTAGGGCCGGTGTTGGATGATTTCTCTCGCTTTGGCTGGGGAAATACCCGGTAGAGAGGCCAGATCGGCGTCCGAGGCGTGATTCAGGTCGATCCGGGTCTCGCCGGCAGGCGCGCTGTTGCTCTCCATGCCCTGCTTTACCCCTGCGGCGACGTCATTCACCTTCTGCTCCGCTTCATCCGCAACCACCCGGGCTTGCGCAAGAGCCTCCTTCGAATCGTGTTTCGCGGTCTCGGTTGCCTGGGCCGCCTGTTGCTGCAGTTTTTCGTCGGAGGGCGGAGTGTTGTTGCAGGAGGCCAGGAACGCCATACTTACGACGGTTGACATCGCCAAAACACACGGTAGCGCACGGACGAACAGTTGACCTTTGCCGTTCATTGGTTCTTGCTCCTCAACTACTCTGAACTACCCGGACGATCGGAAACTACGCTTCGGAAGGCGAAATGACTCACAGACTGAGATCGTTCCGAAATGCGACGGGTTGCCAGGAATCTGCGCGGTAAACCAAAAAATCACTGTGCAACCGGCCCTCCCAGGGACTATAGTCCTTACCCTACAGCCCCTCATACCCTCCGAGCCCACCAAACCCGGACCCGCTCGGTATGTGGGACTGGTTGATTGACTCCGGGAGGTTCTTATGCATGTTGTTCCCGCTTTGTGGATCGTTTGGGCGGTATTCGCATGTTCTCTGCTGCTTCTGCTGCTCTACCGGGGCACCATCACCCGCTACGAGGACGACCAGTTGTTTCTGGACGATATCTCGGAACGCCAGCATAAGGAGAATGATGCGATCATTCGCAAGCTGGCTAAAATCCAGCCATATTTAAAGATTTTTACCGGCGTCACCAGCATTTTGACCGCGACGATTGTCGGAATTTACGCTTGGGACGCCATTAAAATCTTCTATATGTAAAGGGCCGGAGGTCCTGCGGAACAGCGCCGCGTATCAGCCCAGCGGCGCACGGGGCATTCAACTGTTCCTGCGGGTGTGTGTCCAAACGCTGCTATTTCACTTGTTGCAGCGTTCCTTTAGCAGTCACCTCGATTTCCACCTGCTTGCCAACCTTGAGCAGAAATCTACTGGGATTCTTCATGCCCCAATCGACATAGGGAACGGTAAATTGCGTGGTTGCCGTAACCATGCCGCCAGAGATCTGCACTTTCAGCGGCAAGTCCATCGGATGATCCGCCCCGTGAATGTTGAAGGTGCCTTCCCCGACTAACTGCTGCATTCCCTCTCCGGCATGGAAAGTCCCTTTCATTCGGGTTGGATGGAAGAAGATGGCGGGATATCGGTTGCTTTCCAGCACCTCATCCTGCATTTTTTTGTCGCGGGCCGCGTTCCCACTCTCGCCGGTGGTTGCGTCGACCAGAATCTCCCCTTCGGCCACACCTGTAGCCGGGTTGAATACAAACTCACCGCTCTTCAGCTTGAAAGTGCCATGGGTCATATGCAAACCGGTCAGCTTCCAGCGGATCTCGGTCTGTGCCGGGTCCAAAAGAACCTTCAGGCCCGTATTCTGCGCGCGGGCAAGCTGAGCGCTGATGATAACCAGAGCTGCGATGATGCAGGGAACCGGGTTACCACGCTTGATTGCCATAGCCAGTTTTCTCAATGTCCCCGCCTGTGAGCCGCAATCCAAGCAAAGGCGCGTCGCGAAGCATGAAGTCTGCTAGAGACCGCTCGCCGAGATGCACTTTGAGCAGGTGAGCAAACAATTGCGGCTGGGCCGAAAGTAGACGCAGGGCACCCTCCCGCAACCACGGCCACGCGTCCAAACGAAGCATGACCCTGTGACATGAGATGCGGCATGCGCAGAATGGCCGGATGACCGGCTTCATAGAGGGCGAGATCATCCGACCGCGATGGCTTCGGCCAGCAGCAGGGCCTGGCGAAATGACAGCGCAATTCCCTCGCCGGTGACGGCGTCGGCGGAGCCGGACGCGTCGCCGGTTAGCGCCACATTGCCGGCGGTCACCCGGCGCAGCTTGCGGGTGACCGTCAGCGCGCCTCGCACCGTGCTCAGATGGACCGCGCCCAGCAGATGCGCCCGCAATGCGGGCAAGCTTGCAAGGACTGCCTCCATCCTGGTTGCCGGGTCGCGAGCGACGGTGGCCACGCAGATTTCCTCCGGGCCGACGGGGGTGATGTAGGCTTGGCCGAGCTTGCCCCAATGCACTTCCACCATGCGGCTCCAGGGTTTGATGCGGTAATGACAGCGGGCGCCGAAGCGCCGGCTGATAATTGTTCCTTGGCCCAGGCCAATCGACTGGCGCACGCGGGAGGATTGACCATCCGCGCCAATGATGTAGCGGTAGGCACACGGTACGCCGTCGAGGAGCAATGGTTGCCCATCCGCTACCAACACCCGGCTGCCCCAGGCCAGCCGCACACCCAGTTCCTGGCTGCGCGCAGCCAGCAGCGAGTGAAGCTGCAAGCGACGGATGCCGATGCCGCTACCGCGCTCGAAGTGTGCCGCCACGTGGTGACGCCCGGAAAGGAAGGCGATGCCGTCGAAGCCGGCGCCATCCTGCTCCGAGGCCGAGATGCCGAGCGCGGCCAGGTGCTTGCGCGCATCCGGCATCAGGCCCTCGCCGCAAGCCTTGTCGATTGGTGGACGCTGTGCGTCGGCGAGCAGAACATCCAGACCTTTTTGCCGCAGTGCGATCGCCGCTGCCAGCCCTGCAGGACCGCCTCCGACAATCAGTGCGTCACAGCGGATCACTCGGCCACTCCTGGAGACTCTCATCGTCTACCACTCCAGCAGCAACATCTCCGAGCAGAATCCCGGACCCATCGCCGCCAGGACGCTTCGCGCCCCGGGCTTCGGCCGGCGATGGGTCATCACCTCATCCAGAACTACGAGCACCGAGGCCGAGGACAGGTTGCCTACCCGCTGCAGCGCGCCCCATGAAAGCTCCAGCTCACCATTGTTCAGCCCCAGCGCATCCGCCACGGCCTCAAGCACCTTGGGACCGCCGGGATGCATGATCCAGGAGTCAACCCGATCGCGTGTCATGCCGTGCTGAGCGAGAAAGGCATCCACATCGCGTCCCAGATTTTCTCTTACGACTGCCGGAACGTGGGGCGATAGCACAACGTGAAATCCCTTCTCAGAGACCTTCCAGCCCATCACGTCCTGAGTATCGGGGTAGAAGGAGCATGCGCTCCCCAGAATTCTCGGCCCCTTGAGTTTCAATTGGTCCCCAGCCACCAGGACCGCCGCTGCGCCGTCTCCGAAGAGGCCGGTGGCAATCAGATTGGCCACCGTGAAGTCGTCCCGCTGCCAGGTTAGGGAGCAGAGTTCGACGGAAAGCAGCACCGCAACCTGATCGGGATAGGCGCGGACGTAGTCGGCGGCTCGCGCCAGGCCCGCTGCCCCGGCCACACAACCCAATCCAAAGATGGGGTTGCGCTTGATCTGCGGCGAAAGCCGCATCCGGTTCACCAGGCGGGCGTCCACCGAGGGGCTCGATACTCCGGTCACGGAGACGAAAAACAAGGCGCCAATCTGCTTTCGATCCACGCCTGCCTTGCTGAGCACACATTCGATCGCCTGCTCACCTAATTGCTCCGCGGTCTCGATCCAGACGTCGTTGGTTTTGCCCCAGGTGTCAAGGCCGGGATAGTCTTGCAACGGACGGGAAAAGTATCTGCCCGCAACACCTGTCCGGTAATGCAGCCTTTCCAGCACTGCGGCATTTTCCAGTCCATCTTTCCATTGAGTCTTAAGCCCCTCGACCACCTCTTCCTGCAGGAAATAGTGCGGAGGATAGGCCGTAGCCGTCGTGATGATCTGCATACCCTCTCGATTTCCCCGGCGTTGAACCATCACGATCGAATCTTCAGCCAGGAACTCAGTATACGTGTCCGAAAACCTGCGTACTTGTCATTGCTTTGTCAGGATCTATAAGCTAACAGAGCTATCCAAATTAGCGGATAGACCGGCTTGTTGGATGATGTAATTTGCTGATTGCCTTGAGGAGCTTCGGCAAAGGAAATCAGCGCGGTTGCGCCCTTCTGGGAAAGCATTGGAAACCAATCATTATTGTCCCAGGTACCCCGGATTTCCTGTCGAGGCTGGTGGCGCTGTCGAACTCCATGCGGCTTTCCTTAAAGAAAGCCGCACACGCGGTCCTGTCTGGTGCTGCGTAACAGGAAATCCAGGTACGCTGGGGCGAACCTGGGGCACCCAGCGCTTCGCTTAGGAGCAGATTTGGCCAATGGCGTCAGGCGGTGCCCATTATCCGCGCCCGAACCAAAACTACGTCTCCCGCTGCCACGACAACAGGAAGGACACCGAACGACCGGGATAAGCGGGATGGGTGGCGAAATCGGTGCGGATGGACAAAACTTCGCCCTCAAGACTGAAGTTGCGCGCTTGCTGAGTTCCCAACCAACTCGGATGCCAAGCTACATCTACCGCTGTTACAAACCTGGCATTCCCATCCATTCGGATCTTACCCGAATAGCAGACCATGCTGTCCAATTGTGCTGCGGCCTCCGCATCTGTTGTAGGTGGCAACCGGTCGCCTGCTGTGGTGACGGTTATCAGCCGCCCTTCGGGAGTGAGGACAAGCCATCCTTGCGGCCGAGTTCCCCATGGTTCGGTGATCTCGCCGGTATCTTCCCACTCCATTCGCAACGACAGCAGACGCCAGGAGCCAACCAGCCGTTCATCCATCTCAGGTCTTCCCCTCAGTATCTGAATTCGATCAAGAATAACATCGCGGAAAACGGATGGATCGAGCACCGCGCTGGGGAAGGCTAACTTACGTTTTGCTGATGCAGGCTTTTCCTGCGAAAGGAACTGAGGAATGAGCGTAGCCATGGCGGAGGAAATCGCCGGTCGCCCAATTACGGTGGTCGGTTGCGGAACTTTAGGCCGACGTATCGCCCTTATGGCGAGCACACGGGGAGGGGAGGTGCGAATATTTGACACGCACGACCGCTCCCGCGAAGAGGGACTGAAGTATGTGAGGGAAACACTTCCGGCCATCGTTGAATCGATTCCAGGCGGAGTAGCCGGGCGCGTGCGGGGAGAAACGGACCTCGCAAGCGCAGTAAGAAACGCCTGGCTGGTGGTGGAAGCTGTTCCGGAACAGCTCAACCTCAAGCGAACAGTTTTCGGCGAGCTCGATTCTATGGCGCCGCAGGACGCGATTTTAGCAAGCAACTCCTCCTCGTATCCTTCAAGCCAACTCATCGACCATGTCGCACGTCCGGAGCGCGTGCTGAACATGCACTATTACATGCCGCCAGAACTGCCCATGGTGGAGTTGATGTCTTGCGGGAAGACAGATCCGGCAATCATCGACTTCCTCATGGAACGTTTGCCACTCTATGGCCTGGTGCCATTTCGCGTGGAGCGGGAGAGTGTCGGCTTCATCTTCAATCGAATCTGGGCAGCTATCAAACGCGAGTCCTTGTCTGTGGTCGAAGAAGGGGTAGCTAAACCCGAGGACGTCGACAGGATGTGGAGTTTATTTACCGCTAACCAGCCGGGGCCATTCCGCCTCATGGACAAGGTAGGTCTTGACGTTGTGCTCGCGATTGAAGAGCACTATGCCGCCATCCGCAAAGGCGTTCCTGAAGAGCCGCGGAAGCTGCTTCAACGTTATGTGGACGGCGGATGGCTGGGCGTCAAGTCAGGCCGGGGTTTCTACGACGACTACTCCAAGGGAAAGTGAAACGGTGCGGCCATAAACAGGATTATTTCGGCGCCTTGTATACTTCCTTGTTGGCCAGACCATCGTGAGAATGATGAAGCGGCAATGTGCCGGATGGTGGGCGTCGCGACTCAGCGGACATGGACATTGGAAGACTTCCCTTGGCCGGAGTTATGCCGCCATCGGCTAGCCACAGCGCTCCCGTCACGTAGCTGGCCTCATCGGAAGCCAGAAATGCGAAGATGTTCGCCATCTCCTCCGGCGTACCGCGGCGTCCCAACGGGATCATGTCATCGATCATCTCTTGCGCGGCCGGCTCAATCGGACTCGATGCGCCGCGCGTCCAGGCCGTATCGATGGCTCCCGGACAAACGCAATTTGCCCGTACTCCGAAGGGCGCCTGCTCGAGGGCAACACCTTTCATGAACGCATGGAGAAAGCCCTTGGTTCCTCCATAAGGCGCGAACATAGCTAAGCCGTTCAATCCTGCCTCAGAGCCTGTAAACAGGATGTTCCCGCGGGTTTTCTGGAGATGGGGCAAAGCAAACTTGGTCATCAGGAACGCTGTTCTAAGATTGTTCCGGATGGTCCGGTCGAAATCCTCAACCCGGTACAGCTCCGTGGCCGCACTGGCGATAAAGACGCCGGCATTGTTGATTAGCACGTCGATCCGGCCAAAGCGCTTAACAGCCACTTCCACACAGGCGCGGGCCTCTGCCTCCTCGGCGAGATCGCCGAGGTGCACTACGGTGTCGACGCCCGCAGAAGCAATTGCGTCTGCGACATCTCGAACCGGATCCGAAGGCAAGCCAGCGAGAACAAGCCGTGCTCCTTCGCGGGCAAACTTGTGAGCGATCGCTTCTCCGATCCCGGTGCCTGCTCCGGTGATGATGGTGACTTTATCTTTCAGTCGCATACCGATTCCTCCGAGGAGAGTGAATCCACGCCGACACCCTCCGTGTCCTGCTCAACCGGACCGTGGGGTCCCGCGAAAGTCCAACCTGCTCTACTCGATGGAATCCGGACGAATCGTGGACGCGAGCGCAGCCAGTTGATTGAGGCAGGCGCGCTCCGGCTCCGCGTCCCGGTTCAACACTGCCTCGAACGTGTAGCCGACGAACAGCAGAGTGGGAGCGAAGGAAGTGGGCAGCTGAGCCAGCCTGCTGAGCCGCGAAGCTGTGTATGCGGCCTCGGGCCGGGATGCATGGCTCACTGCCACGCACGGCATAGCGGGCGGCAAGCCGCTGCCCAGCAAAGAGACGGCCACCTCAGCAAGATTCTGTCCCGGCATGTAGATCGCGAGGGTAGCGTCTTCCGGCAACCTCCCAGGCCAGAGGGGCTGCTCCGGCACCGTTCGCGCGGCATGGTGCCCACTCAACACGATCAATTTAGAAGCCAGCCTGCGGTCTGTGAGCGATGCCTCCAGAAAGGCCGCCGCGGACGAAGCCGCGGTCACGCCAGGCACGACTTCGAAGGGTACCCGGGCCTCGCGCAACGCGTCGATCTCCTCGCCGGCCCGCCCGAAGATCATGGGGTCTCCGGATTTCAAACGGATCACGGCCAGGCCTCTGCGCGCCGATACGATCATCAACTCGTGGATCGCCGCCTGGGTGATTTTCTTCCGCCCACAACGCTTGCCCACGCTGATAACCAGAGCCTCTTTGCCGGCAAGGTTCAAGATGGACTGGGGGACCAGATCGTCATGCAGCACCACACCGGCCTCGGCCAGCAACCGCGTAGCCTTGACGGTGAGCAACTCCGGATCGCCGGGGCCGGCGCCCACCAGGTAGACCTTGCCCGCCTCCGCCTTGCTCATCGCGGCACCTCCTCGAGGCGTGCGGCCGCGGCGGCGGCATGCGCTCGCGCCGGACAGGCTGGTGCGCCGCAGACTTCGCGATGCGCCAGCTCGTGTAACAAAGCCTTGCGCTCCGCCCCGTCCGGCATCGCCTTAAGGACCTCACGGCGTAATTGTCCGAGCTGGTCGAGCCACGGCCCTAAATCCGCCGGGAGTTGCGCGTCTATCTCTCGTCGCAGCCGCTGAGCCAGCGCCGGGCTTTGGCCAGCCGTCGAAATGGCAATCTGAAGATCGCCCCGCTGCACGATCGAAGCGAAGAAAAAGTCGCACAAGGGCGGGTCATCCACGGTGTTGCACAGGATGGAGCGGCGCGAGGCTTCCTCGAAGATGGCCTGGTTGACCTCGCGATCGTTGGTGGCCGCGATCACCAAGGCACATCCGGCCACGTCCGCGGGGTCATAGCGGCGGGCGAACCACTCGATCCTTCCCGCAGAGCCCAGCTCTTGCACGCGCGCTACTGCCAATGGAGCGATCACACGGACGGAGGCGCCGCAGCGCAGCAGGCTTTCGACCTTCTCCAGGCCGATAAGCCCCGCGCCCACCACCAGGCATCGTTTCCCTTCCAGCTTCAGGAACAGGGGAAAGAGGCTCACGCTACGGTCACTCAACCTCACGGTAGGGTCACTCAAGGTGTTTACCGCCACTCGGGGCAGCGTCCCGGGTCACCGGCTCCAGCACTGCGCCGGCGAGCTGCTCCCGTATCTCCTCGTCACTCGAACGGGCAAAGTAGGCGCGAAGGTTTTCCCCGGGGCGGCGGGCCTGCAAATAGCCACTCAGCAGCCGCTCCAGCGCATCGGGCACTTCCGTCGCCAGGCAGCGAAATCCCACCGGCCTGGCCGTCCGCTGATGCAGGCCGACGGCACCACCAACACAGAAGTAGTAAGCATCTTCCATCTTGCCCTGATGCTTGAGCTTCTTGCCTTCCATGCCGATGTCGGCAATCCAATGCTGTCCGCAGCTGTTGGGGCAGCCCGTCACGTGCAGCTTGATCTGTTGGTCGAATCCCGGCAGCCGCTCTTCGAGCTCATCGACAATCCAACGCGTGAAGCCCTTGGTCTCGGTGATCGCCAGCTTGCAGAACTCACTTCCTGTGCAGGCGATCGCACCCCTCCAGAACGAGGAACCCTCCACCGGCAGGTTGATGGCTTCCAATTCCCGGGCAAGCTCCTGCGCTTTGTTTGCGGGTACGTTCACCACCAGCAGATTCTGGGTGACGGTGGTGCGCAACTGGCCGTTTCCATAACGCTTCGCCAAGGCAGCCACGGCGCTCAATTGCGCCCCGGTCATGCGCCCGCGCAGCACGGAGAGACCCACATAGCAAAGCCCTTCCTGCTTCTGCCGGTGGATGCCGACGTGATCGCGGTAAATGTCATCCGGAACGAGCTCTTCTACCGCCGGATCGAGTTGGTAGCCAAGCCGCCTATTCAGCTCGGCCAGAAAGGTCTCGGCCGTCCAGCCTTCCTTGAGAAACAGATGCTTCATGCGCGCCCGATCGCGGCTTTCGCGCAATCCCTGCTGGTCGCGAAAGAGCTCGGTGATCTTGCGCACTACGACGACGGCCTGGTCCTGATGGACGAAAGCATTCAGGCGCACGGCCAGATGCGGATCGGAGGAGAGACCGCCACCCACGCGCAGCGAAAATCCTACTTCGCGCCGGTTGCCTTCGTTCCGCACGGCAGGGGTCAAGCCAATGTCATTGATCTCAGGATAGGAACACCAGGCGGAACAGCCGGTGATGGAGACCTTGAATTTTCGCGGTAGATTGTAAAGCTCTTCGTTGCCCTTTACGGCCGCGGACGCAGCCAAGGCAATGGGGGAAGCATCCAGAACTTCGTCCGCGGCCAACCCCGCCAGCGGGCAGCCGGTCACGTTGCGAACCACGTCGCCGCAGGAGCCTCGAGGGGAGAGCCCGGCGGCGGCGAGACGATCGATGATCTCGGGAAGATGTTCAATCGTCAGCCAATGCAGTTGAATGGCCTGACGTACGGTAATATCGACCAGACTGCGGCCGTGTTTGGCGGCAATGTCGGCGATGATTTCGATCTGTTCCGACGTAGCGAAGCCGTTAGGCAGCCCGATGCGTAACATGAAATACTCGGTCGCCTTGCCTTCCCCACCCGTGCCCCCAAGCACGCCAGCCCCGTCTCCCTGGGTATAGACTCCCCACCATTTGAAGTACGCAGAAGCCCATTCCGGGAGCACCGAGGCCCTTCCGGCTGTGGCGAAGGCGCGCACCTCGTCGAACGCCTCCCAGGGGTTCTTCTCCCGCTTGAGGCGCTCCATGCGCTGAGCCCTGCTTTCCTTTACCTCGGCCATTTGTTGCCTTTCTTCGGATGCGAACGGAAATTAGGTGCTAAAACGAAAAAACCCGCGCGTCGCTGGCCGCCGACACCCGGGTTTCCGAAGATGATGACTGGCTGAAGTCTCTTAGGACGGCCCCGCGCGGCGTGATGGGGACACGCAACAACAAGCGCTACGGCGACAGAATAAGGACATAGATAAACCGTAATCCCGGGGCTGGCCTAAGTCAAGCGACACACAGGTAACCGCCGGTCCCTTCAATCGATTGCAGTACTTACCTGATGTCGAATGTCGGCGCCGCGGATCCAGAAGATGACATCCCTGGAGATATTGGTGGCGTGATCGGCAATTCTTTCGAGGGCGCGAGCGATGATGATCGCATTCAATGCCTGCAGGCTCGCCTCCGGGCGCTCCTCCATGACCTTCATGAGTTCGGTCCGGGCAACGCGATTCATGAGGTCGATCTCATCGTCCATGACCACGACCGCGTCCGCGAATTGGGCGTCGGCATCGAGCAGCGCCTGGACGGCTGAACGAACCATGCGTGAGGCATGCTCGCCCATAGACGCGATGTCGACCGGCAGCTCAACAGCCGGATATGCAAGCAGTTCCTGGGTTCGAATCGCGATGCTCATCGACTGGTCACCCACCCGCTCAAGATCCCCGTTAATTTTGATTACAGCCAGAATAAAGCGGAGATCGATGGCCATGGGCTGTTCCTGAGCCAGTAACTCATAGGCCATCTCGTCCACCTCGCGCTGCGCCGCGTTGATGGCGGTCTCGTTCTCCCGTACATACTGGCACAGCGCGAAATCTCGTTGCAAATAGGCCTCAACCGATGAGATCACCGCTTGCTGGGAAAGCGCGGCCATGGCTAACAACTTGTCTTTGAGCGCGGCGAGCTGCTGCTGGAAGTGGATACGCGGCAAGGAACCCCCTGATATAGAAATTGTGCACCATCGCTTGTGACAATTTAAAGAAAATGCGGGCATTTCGCGGACCGAATCGGTCAGGGCACCGGCGAGGCCATCATCCTTGGGCCGGCCGATGCGAGGCGTAGAGCGGACTGCAGATCCCTCCGCTCCGGTCCCTCGGCACGCCCCACGGCAAGGCGGGATGACAAAGGTTAGGTTATTCAGAACTTTAGGGTTTGCCACCGATCTAACTTTTGTCACCCCGCCTGCCCCGGCTTGCCGTGGGGCGTGCCGAGGGACTGGTGCCCTCAGACGTCCTGGCAAAGCCTGCGCTCGGCTTCGTGCGTCGCCTCGTAGATCTGGTCGAAGGACTCGACCGCATACAGAACCGGCTGCATCTCCGAGGTGGAGAATTGCTGGTTCAGAACCTGTTCGACGTCAAAGTCCCGAATCTCCGGCCCACCCCCAATCACATAGCTGGATTCGCCCTGCGACGAGATCAGCCCACTTCCATAGAGCCGATAGCCTCCCTTCTGGCGAATCACTCCAAACTCGACCGTAAACCAGAAGAGGCGCCCCATCCGCTCCAGGGCATCCTTGTCTGTCAGGGCCGCGCATACGGCGCCATAATGCTGTAAAAAATCGGCAAAAACAGGATGCGCGTGCATCGGAACGTGACCGAAAACGTCGTGGAAGATATCCGGTTCGGGGATATAGGCGAGGGATTCCCTGCTGCGTAGCCAAGTCGTGGTGGGGAACTTCCGGGCCGCGAGCATGGCAAAGAAGGCGTCCGGGGGCAGAAAGCCGCTCACCGGAGTAGCGCTCCAGCCGCTCCGGGGCCGAAGCCGTTCATTCACTTCGGCCAGGTTGGGGATCAGGTCGGTCTTAAGACCGATCTGGTGAAAGCCTTGCAAATATTCCTCGCAGGCATGTGCTTCGATCTGGGGCATCCGGCGGCCCACCAGCTCCGCCCAGGTGGCATGCTGCTCGGGCGTATAGGCCGGCCAGTCCTGCTGGATCAAATAGGGCTCGGCTGCCCCGAGCGATGCTGAACCGATAACCATGATCTCCTCCTCGGCGGCGCCTGCCTGGAATCTGTCCCCGGGCGCCCGGCAGGGGGGAAACGTTAGAGCATTTCATCTCCGCGTCACGTCCGTCAAACCGGGGACCGCGCATCCAAAGGATTGGACGGCCGATAAAAGGCAATGGGGTAACGTTGGCGTGCCACCAAAGTTATCGTACCTTCTGGGGCTATCCAAGAAGCTCCCCGAAGGTATATCTTTCTTCCGGCCCGTAGAGATACCGGCGACCCAAAGGAGTAACACCCGATTTATGACTACGCTTACGCACCACGAGCAGCAGACGACCCAAGATGCTCTGCAACTGAACGGCACTGATTACATTGAGTTTTATGTCGGCAACGCACGGCAAGCCTCCTACTTCTATCGCATGGCGATGGGCTTCAGCCTGATCGCTTATGCTGGCCCGGAGACGGGCCGGCGCGATCGCGCCTCCTACGTCCTGCAACAGGGCAAGATCCGCTTTGTGCTCACCACGCCTTTGAAGCCGGACAATGAGGTGGCTGAACACATTCACCTGCATGGCGATGGCGTTCGCGACGTTGCGCTATGGGTCGACGATGCCAGGCTGGCGTGGAAGGAAGCCACCCGGCGAGGTGCGCGCAGCGTGCAGGAGCCGCGCGAGATTGCCGACGAACACGGAAGCGTCAAGATGGCGGCAATCGCCATCTACGGAGATACGATCCACACCTTCGTCGAGCGCAGGAATTATCATGGCGTGTTTCTACCCGGCTACAAGGCAAGAGCGGAAGACACCCTGGCCCGCCCCACAGGGCTGTTGTACGTTGACCATGTAGTTGGCAATGTGGGCTGGAACGAGATGAACCGCTGGGTAGATTTTTACGCCTCAGTGATGGGCTTCTCTTTGTACCAGCACTTCGACGATAAAGACATTTCGACCGAATATTCTGCACTGATGTCGAAGGTGATGGCGAATGGCAATGGGCGGGTAAAGTTCCCTCTGAATGAACCTGCGGAAGGGCGGAGAAAGTCGCAGATCGAGGAATACCTCGAGTTTCACCACGGGCCGGGCGTACAGCATATTGCTCTCGCCAGCGACGACATTTTGCACACGGTGAGCCGCTTGCAGAAGCAAGGCATCGAGTTCCTGCGGGTGCCGCATTCCTACTACGCGGCGTTGCAGGCGCGCACCGGCCGGATTGATGAGCCGGTGGAGGAGCTGGAGAAACTGGGTATCCTGGTCGACCGTGATGACGAGGGTTACATGCTGCAGATCTTCACCCGGCCGGTGGAAGACCGGCCCACCCTGTTCTTCGAGATCATCCAACGGAAGGGCAGCCGCAGCTTCGGGAAAGGCAACTTCAAAGCTCTCTTCGAGGCGATCGAGCGGGAACAGGGGGAACGCGGGAACCTGTAGAAATCTATGCCTCCCGGTGTGAATGTACTAGGATCATAGGTTGAGGTGGGCATGCGAACTCTGCTGACGGCCGGACTGACGGGTCTGCTGCTGGCGCTCAGCCTGGGCGCCAAGCAGACAAACAAGCCCGATCTCAGGTTGACGGCTTCCCTCGACATGGCGGCGCCGGAATCGCAGCCGATCCTGGTGATCCACATCATCAACGAGTCGGGTCATGTGCTGCACATCCCCGACCCACCCTTGCTATGTAAGGCCGCACCGGGGGCGTTGTCGCTGGAGGTAAAGTTCATCCCTGAGAACTCCAGCCAGCCGCAGCCGGCCATCGATTGCGGCCTGGAAGTGGATCCCAGCGGGCTACCCGACATTCGCGAGCGGGCGAAGAATTGGCTGGTGCTGAAGGCCGGCCAGGATTACGAGGCGAGGCGGCCGCTGGCCATGGGCGTGGACACCAACGCGCACGGAACTTACGAATTTCATGTGGTTTATGACGGCCCCAGCGCAACCCCGGCAGACGATCAGAAGCTCAAGGACGCCGGCATTCCAATACCCAGTGGAAGATTCGAATCGGACAAGGTGACGTACAAGATGAACGCCCCCAAAGCGTAGTGCGGCCGCATCCCACTCAAGCCAAAACAAGGCTTGAATGGGCCACCCGTCCTCTGTCTGAAGGACGTCCTTCAAAGACCGGACTTATTTTTTCCCTAGCCGACGGTGTTGATCAGCGTGCCGATACCGGTGATGGTTATTTGAATTTCATCCTGCTGGTGCAGGGTGAACTCATCCGGGGGTACGATGCCTGTCCCGGTCAGCAAGAAGCAGCCGTTGGGAAATCCGTTGTCGCGGTAGAGGTATTCGAGCAGCGTGCTGAAGGTACGCTTCAATTCGGTGAGCGCCGTAGAGCCGGAAAAGACAGCCTTGCCGGCGCGCAGGATCAGCATGCGAATTTCAGTGGATGGCGAGATCGGTTCGCCGGCGATGAGGATCCCCGGCCCCAGGGCACAGGCTCGGTCATATACCTTGGCTTGCGGCAGATATAACGGGTTCTCGCCTTCGATGTCGCGCGAGCTCATGTCGTTGCCGATCGTATATCCCACAATTTTTCCCGTTGGACCGGCCAGGAGCGTCAGTTCGGGCTCCGGCACGGACCAGGCAGCATCCCGCCTTATGGCAACTTTGCCGCGGTGGCCGACAACGCGATTGGGAGTCGCTTTCACGAAAAGCTCGGGACGCTCCGCAGTGTAGACGCGGTCGTAGAAATCTCCGCCACCGGCAGTCTTTGCTTCCTCCATGCGAGCATTGCGGCTGCGATAGTAGGTGACACCGGAGGCCCAAACCTCCTGGCTGCCAATGGGCGCCAGCAGCAGCTCCTCGATCTCCGCGAAGGATCCGGCGTCAAGCGCTTTCTTCTGGTGCAGCGTCCTGGTCAAATGAGCTTCGAGATCCTCCCGGGTAACCAGTTGATCCCAGGATGCGTCCGCGCCTGCATAGAACCGATCATCGTGCTCGACCATGTAGCCGCTGGCGGTGCGATAGAGTTTCATTCGTCGTTTACCTTGCTCATGGAGTCTACCCCGCCGATGAGCCGGCGGCCAATCGTTCAGCCGTCCGCTGCGGCGGACTCTTATTTTCTCCATGCAATGATGCGGTCGATCCGAAATCAGTCCTGGCATTTCGGGACGGCTGACCGAATCACGGGAACGGATTGTGGGCGCGAAGTTCGGCGATAATTTCTGCGGCGGCGGCGCGGGCGAGATCGCCCTTATCGGGCGGGAAAGAGATCGCGCCGACACGGGCGTGCCCTCCGCCACCGTAACGCTCACAAACTGCGGCGAGGTTGATCATGTCCTCAGGCCGCGCTTTGGTCCATGGATTGGAGCCTACCGCAACCTTGGTGCGAAAGCTGGACTTGCTCAGGCCTACGCTGTACGTTGCCTCAGGATGGAGGAAGTAGGGGATGAATTTGTTGTAGCCCTCGAGCGGCTGGTCGGTAATGTCGAAGTAGAGCGTGCCATCCGCCAACTCCGCACGCTCACCGATAAGAGCCAGCGCCTTGCGGTGGCGCTCGAGCAGCGGCGGAAGAAGCTCAGCCACAAAAGGCTGCTCGAGCACCTGGTTGAGACTCATCGAAGTGAGCAGCGGAATGAGTTTCGGGATGAAGGCCGGATCCTGGCTCGATTCAATGATCAAGGTGAGCTTCATGGCGGGCTCCGCCATTTCGACAGCAGCTTTGGGACTTTCGTAGAGAGCGCCGTCGACAATGTCAGCCCAGCGAATCAGTTCGGCCACCGGCGCAACGTCGAAGCCGAAGCGCGTTTTTGCGATGTGGGCGATAAAGCTGGTGCAAGAGGTGTAGTCCGGATCGTAGAAGTGGCGATCGCGCGCGCTGCCGTCCCTCTGCTCGCGCAGAAAATGCTGTTGATCCGCCGGGGTAAGAAAGGCGCTGAGATGATGGTCGAACCACCAGGTGATGCGCGGCGAAGCGCAGTATTTGAAATCCACGATTGCGTTCTCGTCGCCGGTGAAATCGGACTCCTGAAAGAGTGCTCCGGCGCGATGCACCAGCCCATGAAAGCCGTACTGTGCATCCGCGCGGATGCACTGATGGTGGAAGCGCATGAAGAGCGACGCAGAGCACGCTCCATCAAAGCACCGGTCGTGATAGAAAACGCGAACCTTCAAACAGGTATATTCCTCTCCCGGGAACGAGCGGCAAGCTCGTCAACGAATGACTAGGATTGCCGGGAGGCGCGTATGTGTCAAGCGGGTCCCGCAGAAAACCGCTCCGCGATGAGACAATGAGCCCAAGAAGACGAGAAGAAACGATGGCGAGGCTGAAAGTGGACGCCGCTCCGCGGCGAAGGTTGCCGGTGTTGTTGCGTATTGCGGCCGGCCTGGCGATTGGCCTATTGATCGTAGCGGCGGTGGGCATCGCCGGGAGCGTGGCGTGGCTAAAAGGCGCCATGCGCGAACAGTTGCCAAAGCTCGATGGCGAACTGCGGCTGCCAGGGCTTTCCGCTCCCGTCGTGGTTCGGCGCGACGAATCATGGCATACCCCATATTCAAGCGGCGACGATGGATGACCTGCTCGAAGCACAGGGGTTTGTCGTCGCACAAGACCGTCTATGGCAGATGGATATGGCGCGGCGGGCTGCCGCCGGCGAGCTGGCCGAGCTGCTGGGTCCGAGCGTGGTGGAACACGATAAGCTGCAGCGGGTGATCCAGATTCGCCCGGCGGCGGAGCACCTGACCGCGACCATGCCCGAGGACCAGAGGCACATGTTTGAGGCGTTTGCACATGGCGTCAACGCATTCATTGCCGCCCATCAGGACACGCTGCCGGCCGAGTTCCGGCTGCTTGGATACAAGCCGCGGCCATGGCAACCGGTGGATTCCTGGCTGGTGGCGCTGAATATGGTCCAGCGTCTGGATACGCTCTTTCCGTGGAAATTGGATCGTGAGAGGGTGCAGGCAAAACTGGCGCCGAATCTGGCCGAACAGTTGTACCCGGTGACCACCTGGCGCGATCACCCGCCGACGCAGCCGATTCCCGACCTGACGGCGCCGCAACAGGATATCCCGGAGGTTCCGCCCGACGAGAGGCAATCGAGCCTCGAAGATCTGTTGCGCCTGCGGGAAATCCTCAAGTTGGGAGCGGACCCATGCGACGGCTGCCGCCCGGGCTCGAACGAATGGGCGGTGAGCGGCGCCCACACCGTCAGCGGCAAGGCGATGCTCTCCAACGATATGCATCTGGAGCACTCCATCCCCGACATCTGGCATGAAGAAGATCTGCAGGCCGGCAGCTTTCACGTCGCGGGGCTAACCGTGGCGGGGATTCCTCTCATTGTTGCCGGGCACAACGAGCACATTGCGTGGGGCTTTACGACCCTCAACGGGGATGTTCAGGACGTCTACGTTGAGAAGACCAACCGCCAGGGCGAGTACTGGACGGGCAACGGATGGCGCCAACCGGAGCATGACCGGGAGCGTATCCGCGTGCGCTTCGGCCAGGACGTCGTGCTCGATGTGGAAAGGACGGACCACGGGCCGGTCATCACTCCGCTGCTGCCGCACGAGCAGCGCATGCTGGCGCTCAAGTGGACCCTTTACACGACACCCATTGGCGGTTTGCCGCTGCAGGCACTGGACGCGGCGAGCAACTGGACAGAATTCCGCCAGGCGGTGAGCCAATGGTGGGGGCCAACCCAGAATATGGCATACGCCGATGACCAGGGTCACATCGGCTACCAGGCGGTGGGGTTGTTTCCCATACGGCCCGCAGGCCTGAGCGGCGTCCCCATCGTGGAGACAGGAACGGCAGCAGACAGCCAGCACGAATGGCAAGGATATCGTTCCGTTCGCCCAGCTGCCGACCGTGCTGGACCCAGAGAACGGCATCGTCGCCACCGCCAACTCGCGCATTACGCCCGACGGGTTTCCCTACCCTCTGGCGCTCAACTGGGACGAGCCCTATCGCAACGAACGCATATGGAAGTGGCTGTCGGGCCACGCCAAGCTCACCCCGGCGGACATGCTTACGCTACAGACGGACACCTACTCCGAGGTGGACCGGGCATTGGCTCAACGCTTTGCTTATGCCATCGACCGCGCGAGCGTCTCGGATGCAAAGCTGCGCGAGGCCGCGGACCTGATGCGCACCTGGGATGGGGTGATCACGCACGGATTCGGTTGCGCCAGAGATCGTGGACGCAACCAAGCGAGCGCTGTGGCCGCTGGTTCTGGAGCCGAAGCTGGGCGCCGATTGGAAGCTCTACAGCTGGCAAACCAAGGACTTTGTGCAGGAAGAGATGGTGGAGAAGGCCCCGCCGGAGTGGCTCCCTGCGGGATACAAGAACTGGGACGACCTGATCGCCGCCGCAGTGCGCAAAGGCATGACCGACGATCACGCTCCGCTGTCCCTCCGTGATTGGACGTACGGCAGCCGGCATGTCATCGATGTTCGCCACCCGCTGTACGGGCTGATGCCATTCTTCCGGCGATGGACGAGCACCGGGCCACACCAGCTTGCGGGGGATGAAACCACCGTCAACCAGGTACAAGGGCTTCTCGGCGCAAGCCAGCGCTTCACCATGGACTGGAGCGATGTGGATGGATCGACGGAAAACATTGTGATGGGCGACTCGGGCGATCCGCTCAGCGCCTACTATCTGGACCAGTTGCCGTACTGGTCGAGCGGCAAGACCTTTGCCCTGCCCTTCACGGAAGCAGCTGTGAACGCGGCGACCAAGCATACGCTGCGACTGGTGCCGTGACAGAACCGGCGCCCACGCGTAGCGGCAGCCCTTACCTCGGCAGTTCTCAGCTCGATGGAGCCGCGCAAGCCATGCCGGCGCTGCTGATCGCGTGCACCGCGCTGCTTGCTGCCGGAACGCTGGTCGTTCCGGGGCAATTCCTGCGGCCATGATTTCGACTTCCACCTGCTCTCCTGGATGGAGGTAGCACGGGCCTGGCATTCGGGGATCGCTTATCCCCACTGGGTGCAGGATGCGAATTACGGCGCGGGTGAGCCGCGGTTGGTGTTCTATCCGCCGGCTTCCTGGCTGCTGGGCGGTTTGTTGGGAACCGTGAGCTCATGGAACGCCGCCCCGGTGCTCTTCGTGCTGCTGGCGCTACTGGCCGCCGGAGGCAGCTATGTACCTGCTGGCGCGGGAGTGGGCGCCCCCAGGCGCGGCGACCCTTGCTGCCTGTCTCTATGTCGCCAATCCTTATGCGATGTTCGTTGCGTACGAGCGCTCGGCCTTTGGCGAGTTGCTGGCCGGCGCATGGCTGCCCCTGATGGTGCTGTTCGCGCTCAGAAGGCGCTCCTCCATTGCGCCGCTGGGACTGGCGGTGGCTGCCCTATGGCTGACCAATTCGCCGGCCGCGGTGGTCGGCAGCTATCTGCTGGCAATTCTGGCCCTGGGCATGTGGATGGCGGAAGGCAGGCCATGGCCGGCTCTGCGCGCCGCAGGGGGAATGGCTCTGGGACTGGGACTCGCCGCTTTCTACATCGTGCCCGCGGCATTCGAGCAGCGCTGGGTGCAGATCGATCGCGCGATCATGCCCGGGATGCGCGTCGAGGACAGCTTCCTCTTCGCACATACGGCAGACGCTTTTCATGACCAGGTGCTGCGGACGGCATCGTGGATCCTGATCGTCGAACTGAGCGTGGGCATCATCGCGGCTTATCTGGCATGGCGAAGACAAGCTGGCGGGACGGCGAGGATTGCGCTCATGGCGATCCTTCCTATCATTCTGTTGCTGCAATTGCCCGCCAGTGACGTGATCTGGAAGCACACGCCGCACATGAAATTTCTGCAGTTTCCGTGGCGCTGGCTGCTGGCGCTGAGCCTGGTGGATTGCGTGCTCGTCAGCATGGCGCTCGGCCGCGTGCTCGCAAGACGAGCCCGCTGGCCGGCGATCGTAGCCTTTGCGATCATCGTCGCCATGACGCTGGGCGGCGCCATCCTGTTCTTCCAGCCCTGCGACGATGAGGACGCGGTAGCGGCGCAGGTCGCCGCGTTCCGCCTGGGGCAGGGCACGGAAGGCACCGACGAGTACACGCCCGTAGGCGTTGACAATACAGCAGTCCAGCAACAGCTGCCCCTGGTGCGAGTGCTGCGCGCAGCGGAGGACGATACAGCCGACAGCACCCAGGTTCAGAACCCGGTGTGGCACGCCGGCGGCGCCGGTACCATACCGGCAAAGGTAGAGTCTAAGCGAGAGAGTGGAGAGCACTGGGAGGTTAGCGTTGTGACCCCGGAGGCAGGCTATGCGGTGCTGCGGCTGATGGATTACCCGGCATGGCGAGTGACCGTCGACGGCAGGCCGACGTCCCGGCGCCCGCTGCGAGAAGACGGCTTGATGGCCGTGGCGGTGACGGCAGGGAGCCATGCGATTGACGTGCAATGGACCGCCACCAGGGACGTCATCGCCGGGCGTGAAATCTCCGCCATCGCCTTGCTGGCGCTCGCGGTGGTGGGCGGCCTGGAACGCAAATCTCGCCGCGACAGTCGGGTATGATTACGAAAATGCAGCCAAGCGTGCGCGAGATTCTGAGCCAGGGCGCGGAGCTTATCGATCATGCTCTGGATCGTCTGCTGCCCGGCGCGGAGCAGGCGCCGGTCTCGATTCACCAGGCCATGCGGCACAGCGTTTTTGCCGGGGGCAAGCGGCTGCGGCCGGTGCTGTGCATGGAAGCGGCAAGAATGATCGCGGGCTCCGGTCAGGTCCCGCAAGGGGTCGAAGAGCTGGGCGCGGCGATCGAAATGCTGCACACCTATTCCCTTATCCATGACGATTTGCCCGCGCTGGATAACGATGACCTGCGGCGTGGCAAGCCGACCTGCCATGTCGTCTTTGGCGAGGCGATTGCCATCCTTGCCGGAGATGCGCTGCAGACGCAGGCCTACGAGGTTCTGGCCCGGCTGCAGTGCCCGCTCAACAGACGGTGGAGATTGTGCGCTCCATCGCGCAGGCTACAGGAAGGTCGAAGGGATGATTGCCGGGCAGGTCATGGATCTGGAAGCCGAAGAGCATAAGCCGACGGCAGAGCTGGTGGAGGCCATTCACCGCGCCAAGACTGGCGCGCTGATTCGCGTCAGCCTGGTTACCGGAGGCATTTACGCCGGCGGAACCGCAGACGACATCGAGCGGCTGCGTGAGTTTGGACGCAAAGCGGGGCTGGCGTTTCAGATCATGGACGATGTGCTGGATGTGACCCAGAATTCGATCCCAGCTGGGCAAAACCGCAGGCAAGGATGTAGCCAGCGAGAAAGCGACCTGGCCCGCGGTGTATGGGGTGGAACAGAGCGTGAAGGATGCGGAGCGGTTGGTCGATGAGGCGTTCGCGCAGTTAACCGTGTATGGTGAGCGCGCCGATCGGTTGAAGGCGGTGGCACGGTACCTGGTGGAGCGCAAGAACTAACTGCACGAAGCATTGAAGGAGAAACATGGCCCTCACCGAAGAAGATGTTTTGAGGCCCTGCGGGATTGCTATGATCCGGAAATCCCGGTGAACATCGTGGATCTGGGCTGATCTACAAGGTTACGCTGACCCCGGACGAGAAGTCCAAACGGGCCTTCCCCAGGCAGCGCGTGGAAGTGGAGATGACGATGACCTCGCAGGGCTGCCCATCCCACGTCATGATCATGGAACAGGTGCGGAACCGGCTGGCGGGCGTTCCGGAAATCAGCGAAGCCCGGGTCAACCTGGTATGGGAACCGGCCTGGACACCGGACCGCATCAGCCAAAAGGCTCGCGAGCAACTGGGCATCGGTTAACCGCTTTACGCGCACTGCCTTTTTCACCACCGAGCGCAGCTTCTCGCCCTGAATCGTCAGCTCGCCGACGAACTTCTCAAAACGGCCCAGCAGACCCTGACCGCTCTCGAGATAATCCGGGATGTTGTTCCAGACTGCCTCTTACGCCCTCGGGATCCTCGACCAGGGCGAAGATGGTTCCTGCAGCGGCAACGGCTAATCCAGCTTTGCGCTTGCCGGTGGCCAGCAGAATCGCTCCGGTCACCAGCGACCCCGCAGCCACCGTGCGCACCCAGTTCTTGTTCCAGCCGTCGTCGAGAATGCGATTTCCCTGGTACTTCAAGGTCGCGGCCGCATCCTGAACGGTGGATGCCACTTGCTGCGGAATTTGTGTGATCCCCATGATGTTCCTCTTTCGCGTGAACTGTCTGTCTTATATGCGGCGAACGGCGGCTAGTCGAGATCGAATTCACGCAGCGGGCGTCCCTCGTCGGGAGTTTCCTTTGCCTTGCGCAACGCTTCCTCGAATCGCTTGTCGAACAATTGATGTTTATTCTTTTCGGCTTCGACCGACTGCGGAAAATTTCCTCTTTGCGCTCATCCTGATCGCGCATGGCCTTGGCAGCGGCTTCAAAATCTTCGAAAGTACGTTTGCGCGGCGCGGATGTGTGGGAGAGGATTGCCCTGGTCTCAGGATCGACCTTCAGGATCGCCCCGCAATCGGGACAGGTGACATCGAACGGCTTGACCGGCTTAGCCTTCATGGCTGCCAACATTCTAGAACATTCGACGGGGTGAACGTGCCCTAGGGTAGCCCCATTCAGAAGCGAGTGGGTCTCGAAAAGAGGCTTCATCGGACGAGTGAGACTCAGATAAGCCAGATGGCTTTGTGGCCGGGACATTGCTGTCCGGCTTGCTCCACCAGTATCTCGGGGAGACCTTCGCCGTAGCGGGAGAGAAACCATGCCGCGCAAGAATCCGCTCCTGCGGATGGCGATCGGGAAAAGGTTGAGCGCGATCAGCCCGGCATCGACGGCTGAGGGACTTGCTCCCGCCGGAGTTCGTAGTTTGCCGCCAGCCGGCGCATCCGGTTCATCTGATAGCGCATCTTGGAGCTGCTGACGTCCGCAGCCCGGCCCAGGCCGGGGTCGAGGGAGTGCATGTAGGTGGCCAGCGCCGAGAGCTCGGTATCAAGAGCTTCACCGGCGGCCGCGAGCTTTCGCTTGCCCACCGCGGAGATGGCCCGCGCACCCAACCGCTGCGCCAACTCCAGCGGGTCCTCAAGACGCTCTGGATCACATCGGGCAGCGAGACCTCGTGCCGGGCGAGCAGACCGGCAATCGCAGGCTCGATGAGCGTCGCCGACAGACGGGGAAGGATCGGTGTAGTGCGGCCCAGGATGCGCTCATAGAGCACCTGGGACTGAGCGAAATACGCAATTTCGGCCGGCCCCCCCACATAGGCGGAAGTGGGCAGAATGGCATCCTGAAAGACGGGCCGCAGCAGGGCATTGGGGCTGAGCCGCTCCGGTTCCGCATCCAGAATGGCCAGCAGCTCGGCGGTGGAATAGGGCTGCCTCGCCGCGTGCCAGCCACCCTCCGCCGTTCGCCGCAGCGGAACGCGCGCCCCGGAGCTGCCATCGAAAAGAAAGAGCAGGCTGGAGAGCGCCGGAACCAAAACCTGGGAGTGGTAACCGGCGGCAGCAAGCTGCTGGTCGCGATCGTTGAGCGCCACCCGCAACTCGTCGGCGCGCACGATCGCCTCGCGCAGAACATCGCTGCCCAAGGCATGGAAGTCGCGGGAGGATGCATCAATTACCACCAGCCCTTGCGCGGCAAACGTGTGGGAGATGAATTGCGCAAAAGCCTGGCCCAGAGCTCTGGCCTTCCCGATAGCAGGCGGCGAGCTGATCGAGCACAGGACCGGGGCCGAGGATCGCGCCCGCCTGGGCCAGCAGATCCTCGACGTTCTTGCCCAGGGTCAAGCCGCCGACCGCGGCTGCGCCTGCAGTGCCCGGCGGCCAGCCGCAGCGTCTTCAGCTCGTGCCGGCCGGGCAAGGTGACATGATCCGCTTCCGCAAGGTCATGATCTTCAGTCGCCAACCAGAAGATGGGCACGTGGGGACTGCCGGAGGCAGAGGCATCCTTCGCCTTGCGAATCGCGGTCGCCGCTTTGAGGATGGTGAAGAGCGGACCGCCGAAGAGCGTCACCTGTTGCCCGGTGACCACTGCGCCTGCGCCGTTGCGCAGCCGCGCGATGTTCTCGAAGACCGGGTCAGCCGCGCCAAAACCGCGGTTCTGCTGCTCCAGCAGATCGCAAAGAGTTGCGCGATGGGCGGGGGGAAGAACCGGCGGCGCGGTCATCCACTCGGTGGAATAGGCACTGGCGGGAAAGAACGGCGCGAGCGCTTCACGGCGCTCGGCGAAGTCCAGAAACAGCCGGCTCAGACCAGGCAGGATCGCGATGGGATAACACTCGGTCTTCAGCCTGCCTTCCATCGCCATGCACCCGCTCCTCTCCTGCTTCCGTAGCGCAGGCCGCTTGCTATGCACGGCCAGCAGTAGTTTCTCATGCGCTTTCCCGCAGCGACTTCCGGCGGAGCGCTTTCTTCTTGCCGGGAGCGGGTAAAGCATCCAGCGCATAAAGCGCCAGCGAGCGATACACCCCCGCCAACATAGGATGGGGCTTCAAGGCCTGAAGATGCAGACGAATTGTCTCCACGTCCCCTCGGGCAATCGGCCCGCTGAAGCTCTTCCCGGCTCCGCGGAAGAAGACGTTGTCGAGGGTAGCCCGGGCGATGGGCTCAATCAGCCGGCGCGCCTGGCGCGGGCTGAATCCGGCCAGTGCCGCAGCTTGTTGCGCCGCGGCCAGATGGCTGACCAGCAGCGGCGATGACAGCACGCCTACCGCATGGTAGAGCGCTTTGCTCGCAGCCTTGATGGCAAATGGCCGGCCGCCGATCCGGCGGACGATGGCGTTGAGAATACGGCGGCTGGCGGCATCCGCTTCGACGCCAAACGGCACCCCTTGCAGAGAAACCGGGATCGCGGGTGGGAAAGCTCATCACCGGGTGGACCGAGGCCACGGAGGCGCCCGCGTGAGCGGCTGCCTTCAGCACCTGCGCACTGAGCGCTCCGCTGGAATGAACGACGATCTGCCCTTTGAGGGTCGAACCGCGTGCGGCCACCCGCTGCACCAGGCGGCGGGTCACCTGAGCAATGGCGGCATCCGGCACGCAAAGCCAGAGGACATCGGCCTGGAGTTGGGCACGGTCCGAGGGTAATAAGCGGCAGAGCGCGCGCCCGCGACGAACCGCCTTGCGCCACGCGCGGCGCACACGATGACCTCGTGCAGCGGAACGCCGCCCGCCATGGAGAGCATACGCCAGCGAGCTGCCCCAGTTGCCGGGTCCGATGATGGAGACGCTGCGCTGCGGCTTCTTGTCCCTCGGGTCTTCATCGGACCTCCTCATGGCCTGTTGCCAAATCCAGGTGTCGAGTTTGACCCAAACTTTGGCTACGCCGGCGGCACAGACCGCCGATTTCCGGATGGTACTTTAAGCTATCCGGCAAATTGAGGAGCGGCATGGCCAGAAAGGGAGCGCAGCAAGCAAGCAGACCGGAGCAGCTCCGGGCGAAGGCCGCCACGAGTAAACGGGGGCAAGCGCGAAGGCGCGCCCAAAAGTGGAAGTGATCTCGTCAAAATTGAGCTATGAAGGCCCTCTCTTCCGCGTATACACCGACGAAATCCTCGAGAACGGCCGGAAGGTGAGCCGCGATGTGGTGCGGCACAACGGATCGGTCGTCATCCTGGCGATCGATGATACCAAAAGCAAGCGAGATCCCATGATCGTGATGGAGCGGCAGTATCGTCACGCCGCAAAAGAATATCTGCTCGAGGTTCCGGCGGGAAAAATGGAAGAGGGAGAGGATGCGCTCGCCGGGGCCAAGCGCGAGCTGCTGGAAGAAACAGGCTTCAAAGCCAAGCGCTGGCGAAAAATGGTGCGCTACTTCGCCAGCCCCGGGTTTCTGGGTGAGTTTATGCAAGTGTTTATCGCCGAAGGTCTGACGTTGGGAGAAGCACAGCCGGAGTACGACGAGCAACTTGAAATCGAAATGATACCGCTCTCCAAGCTGCTCAGCATGATCGAAGAGGGCAAGATCCACGACGGTAAGACGCTGATTTCAGTGATGCTTTATGACGCGTTTGCGGCAGGCTGAGCAAAAAAAGAACAGAAAATAGGGCACTTTGTCCTGCCTCGTCCTGGAAGCCCGCGACGCAATTCGCGCGACATTTGAGGAAAACCAATCGACCCTTCGATGCGTCTGTAAAGGAGAGCAGTTGTTCGTCCACATGCTCGATCCGCGTCAAGGAAGGTCGACGGCTAGTGGCTCAATACAAAGGCAAAGTGAAGTGGTTCAACAACGCGAAGGGCTACGGCTTTATCGGCCGGGACGACGGGCCCGACGTGTTTGTTCATTACAGCGCGATCCAACTCGATGGATACAAGAGCTTAAAAGAAGGCGACGAAGTCGAGTTCGACATCGTTCAGGGACAGAAGGGACCTCAAGCCGATTCCGTCACTCGGGTTCGCGAAGTAGCCTGAACCCCGGAAATCCGGGTCACTCCCTGACATCGGAGAAACAGCAGGCTGGACTGCGCGAGGTTGTGGAGAGACCGGTCCTGCTGTTTTGGTCTCCGCCACCCACACGCGGGCGGAGCAGCAAAGCCGTACGGAAACAAGTGAGGCTGCGCGGAGGGGCGAAGATGTCATTGCTACCCGGTGCGTACCCGGATTTCCTGCTGCACGGCAGCGGCCAAGGCCGCGTGCGCGCTCTTTTGAAAGGCCGCATGAAATTCCAAGCCCCCCCGACAGCTCGCGCTATGCAATTCATTTCAGAGGGTTTGACTCTCTGATGACGATGGTCTGGTGGGCGCTGCCTTCCCGGTACTGGCCGAGTGCCAGGCAGCTTGATGGCCGTTAAAGTCATCACAACATCATGAGGATCGACATGGAGTCATCGACGATTGAAAGTCATCGACGCTTGCGGGGTCGAGCTGAGGCAGAATTGGAGGCAAGCTGGAAGCTGAACCCGCGCATGGACCGCGAAGAGGTTAGGCTTGAGGCTGTGAGTCAGTTTGCCGAGCTCGCGCAACGCTACGCGAACGAAGGCAGCGCGAAGATGAGTCAAGCCATGGCAGTTGCGGCGGCCCATCTGGGCATGAACTGCGGAGATCGAGAACCTGTGCCGGTCGCTGCACCCGCTTCGCGGGTTCATCGCGTAGCGTAGTTTTCCAAGCGCCGCATTCCCAAGCAGGCACCATCGCTTCTCAGTCACGAAACAGCAGTAGCAGCTTCAAGAAAAGCCGAAGCCAAGAAGCACTAGCCGACATCGCTGGTCCATGATGAACACAGTCGAGGTGATTCACATGCTTACCGCTCTTGTCGGCATAGCAGCCACAATTTACATCTTCAAGTTCATCACGGGTCTTTTCAAACCAACTCCAACAATCTGGCGTTGCACGCAAGTCTATGGCGGGTGTGGCTACGGACCGGAGCAGGCATGCGAGTGCAGCAATGAGGCCAAAGACCGATGGATCCGACAGGGCTGCAGAGAATCTCGCTTTGATTCGCTTCTTCCTGACGCCGTCACGCCCTCGTGAGCGATAGACTTGCGACGCTAACAAGCACGCCTGCCGGGCCCCCGAATCTGAGCGCAAAAATCGACCACCGCCGGCTGCCACATTGCCCGCTCCATTAAACTTGACGAACGCACTAATTTGCTGAAATTAAAGGGTCATCGGTTACATGTATGGACAACAAATCCATTGCGCAGTTATTGGCCGAAACCGCTGACCTGCTGGAAATTGGCGGCAGGCGACCCTTTCCGTATCCGTTCCTACAGGCGAGCCGCCGAAGCGGTAGAGAACAGTACCGAGCAACTCAGTTCGTTGATCAACGAACCGAACCGTTTGTTGGAGATTCCCGGGATCGGCAAGGGCATGGCAGCGAATATCCAGGAAATCGAGACGCGCGGAAGCATGAAGCTGCGCGACGAACTGCTTACCAAGTACCGGCCCACCATGCTGGAGTTGCTGAAGCTGCCGGGCATGGGACCGAAGACGGTGGCCCTGCTCTGGGAGGCATTGCAGGTGGGCGACGTGGAGCAACTGCAGGCTGCGATCGATGCCGGAAAACTCGCGACACTGCCACGCTTTGGACAAAAGCTGATCGAGAAGTTGCAGCGAGGGATCGCCGAATATCACAGGAACAGTGGCCGCTTTCTACTGGACGACGCAGAAGCCGCAGCCGAACGAGTGACACTCTACCTGGAGCAATTCAAGGGAATCGATCGGGTGATGCCGGCAGGGTCTCTGCGGCGCGGACGAGAGACGGTGGGCGATCTGGACCTGCTGGTGACCGGTCCCGCTTGTGCGGAGGAGACGGTTGCCGCCGCTGTCGAGTACACAGCGGATTATCCCCCGATCGCCGAGCTGCTCGCGAAGGGCCAGAACAAAGTGAGCTTCCGTTTGCGGAGCGGATTGCAGATCGACGTGCGCTTATTGCCGGAGGCGTCTTATGGTGCGGCCCTGCAATATTTTACCGGCTCGAAAATGCACAACGTTTCCCTGCGCCAGCGGGCGCTGAAGCGGGGATACACATTGAGCGAATATTCGCTCGCACGTTTGGACGACGGCACGGTTGTAGCGGCCGCCGCCGAAGAGGAAATTTACAGGGCGCTGGGCATGGACTGGATTGCTCCGGAGATGCGCGAGAACCAGGGCGAACTGGAAGCAGCCGCAGAGCATCGCCTGCCCCGGCTGATCGAGCAGATCGACCTGCGCGGCGATGTGCATATGCACACGCACGCAACGGATGGGCGCAACACCATCCTCGAGATGGCCGAGGCAGGCATTGCGCGGGGTTACCAATACATTGCGATTACCGACCACTCCAAGAATCTGGCCATGACCAACGGACTCGATGACCAGCGCGCACTGGAGCATATGCAGCGGATTCGCGAAGTGGATGCGCGAGATGGATGGCCGCATACGCGTGCTGACCGGCATCGAAGTCGACATTCTGGGAGACGGAGCCATCGATCTCTCCAATGAAGTGCTGGCCCAGATGGACGTGGTGATCGCCAGCGTGCATTCTCTTTTCCAACAACCGAAAGAGCAGATGACGGAGCGTCTGCTCAAAGCCCTGGAGAACCCCTACGTCAGAATTCTTGGGCATCTGACCGGGCGCTTGCTGCTGCGGAGAGATGCGTACGAGATCGATTTAACGGCAGTCCTCAAGCAGGCGGCGAGGCTCGGAGTGGCAGTGGAACACAATGCCGATCCCGACCGGCTTGACCTGTGCGACATCGACTTGCGCCGGGCGCGGGAGATGGGTTGCAAGATTGTGATCAATACCGACTCTCACCACATCAGCAGCCTGGACATGATGCGCTACGGAATCCGGCAACTGCGGCGCGCCTGGCTGGCGAAAGAAGATGTCCTGAATACGCGGCCGGTCGATGAGTTCCTGGCGGGGTTGCGTCCACGACCATGACCTAAGCGAGGGGTGGAGAAAACTGCAGATCCCTCGACTTCGCTCGGGATGACAAAGGTTGGAGCGGCGTTTCACGGTTGATGTGGTGAGCAACCGGAGCCCGCTCTAGAGCTGCTCTAGAGCGCAAATCGCAAGCGAATCAAAATACGCGCTCGTCCAGAATGGAGCGGAGATATTTACCATAGCCGCTCTTCTCTACCCGGGCGATGAGCTTTTCCAGGCGCGCGGCGTCGATCCACCCCAGCCGATAAGCGATCTCTTCAGGACAGGCAACCTTGAGCCCCTGCCGCTTTTCGATGGTTTCGATAAAAATAGCGGCCTCAATCAGCGAATCGTGCGTCCCGGTATCGAGCCAGGCGAAGCCCCGTCCCAGGACCTGGGTACGCAGCGTGCCTCTTTCCAGGTACCAGCGATTGACATCCGTAATTTCCAGTTCGCCCCGCGCCGAAGGCTTGATCTGGTGCGCTACTTGCGAGGCGGCGCCGTCATAAAAATAAAGGCCAGTCACCGCGTAGCGGGATTTCGGCCTGGATGGCTTTTCTTCAATGGATAGCGCTTTGCCGGAAGCATCGAATTCCACCACGCCGTAGCGCTCCGGATCGGAGACGGGGTAGGCGAAGACCTCGGCGCCTTGCTTGATCTGCGCCGCCGACTGGAGACTGTGGGCAAAGTCGTGGCCGTAGAAAATGTTGTCCCCCAGGATGAGCGAACACGGCTCACCACCAATGAATTCTTCGCCGATGATCAGCGCTTGCGCCAGGCCGTCCGGGGCTGGCTGTACGGCATATTGAAAGGAGATCCCCCACTGCTCACCGGAACCCAAAAGCCGTTCAAAAAGAGCCGTATCCGCCGGCGTGGAGATGACCAGAATCTCCCGAATCCCGGCCAGCATAAGCACCGAGAGCGGGTAGTAGATCATCGGCTTGTCGTAGACCGGAAGCAATTGCTTGGAGACAACGTGGGTGACGGGATAGAGACGGGTTCCAGACCCACCAGCCAGAATGATGCCCTTCATCGCAGGGGGCCTCCGCGGTGGGCATAATTCTGATCGATCCACTGCCTGTAAGCACCGCTGGTGACCTGGTCAACCCAATCCTGATGGGCGAGATACCATGCGACGGTGCGGCGCAGGCCGGAAGCAAAGGTCTCAGCGGGCCGCCAACCGAGCTCCCGCTCGATCTTGGCCGCATTGATGGCATAGCGCCGATCGTGACCGGGCCGGTCAGTGACGAAGGTAATCAGGCCGCGGTGGGGCACATGGCGCGAGCCGGGTAGCATTTCATCCAGCAGACGGCAAAGCAGCTCGACGGTATCAAGATTGGCCTGCTCATTGCAGCCGCCAATGTTATAGGTTTCGCCGATCTCGCCACGCTCCAGCACGGCCCGCAGCGCGGAGCAGTGGTCGCCAACATAAAGCCAATCGCGTACCTGGCGGCCATCGCCGTATACCGGCAGGGTTTTGCCGGCTTTCGCATTGGTGATCATCAGCGGCAAAAGCTTTTCCGGAAATTGATACGGACCGTAGTTGTTGGAGCAGTTGGTGGTAACCGCGGGAAATCCATAACTGTGCACGTAGGCGCGAACCAGATGGTCTGAGGCTGCCTTGGAGGCAGCGTAGGGACTGTTGGGAGCGTAAGCGGTGGTCTCCTCAAAGGGCGGATCCTGAGGATGAAGGGTGCCGTAAACCTCGTCGGTCGAGACGTGCAGAAAACGAAACTTTTGACCATCCGCCGGAGCGTGTTTCGCCAGGTACGCCCGGGTGGCTTCGAGCAGCCGGAAGGTGCCGTCGATGTTGGTACGGACGAACGCCTCGGGGCCGGAGAGAGAACGGTCAACATGGCTCTCGGCCGCGAAATGCACGATGGCGCGCGGCTGATAGCGGTCGAGCAAGCGATCGAGGAACGCCGGGTCACAGATGTCGCCCTGCTCGAAACTGTAGGCCGGATGCTGCTCGACGGAGGCAAGGTTCTGCAAATTGCCCGCATAGGTGAGCTTGTCGAGGTTGACCACGGGAGTGCCCACCAGCGCAAGCCAATCCAGAACAAAGTTCGATCCAATGAAGCCAGCTCCGCCGGTGACGAGAATTGGCGACAAATCGTTAAGCATCGTTTCCTCTGCGCAGTGGCGATCTACCCATGGATTGTAACGGAGGCCGCATGGCTACGGCTTTGGCGGTACTTACGTTCGCGTCGGCAGGCTGGCCCGAAAGTAATCGAGCGACAGCTTGAGACCCTCGCGAAGACCGATCTTTGGCTCCCACCCGAGAAGGGTTCTTGCCTTGGTGATGTCGGGGCAGCGCTGCATCGGATCGTCCACCGGCAGAGGCTCGTAGCGGATATTGCTGCGCGAGCCGGTGACGGCCAAAACCTCGCGCGCACACTCGTTGATGCTCCACTCCACCGGGTTACCGATGTTCACCGGAAGATGCTCATGGGAACGCGAGAGAAGAAGAATGCCCGCAATCAAATCGGAGACATAGCAGAAGCTTCTCGTCTGGCTGCCATCTCCGTAGATGGTAAGATCCTCATCGAGCAGCGCCTGGATCATAAGGTTGGAGATGACGCGCCCGTCGGTTGGCTGCAAACGCGGGCCGTAGGTGTTGAAGATGCGCACCATGCGCGTATCCACGCTGTAGTAGCGGTGGTGGGCCATGATGAGGGCCTCGGAGAATCGCTTGGCCTCATCGTAGACCGAACGCGGTCCAACGGGGTTGACGCGCCCCCAATAGCTTTCCGTCTGTGGGTGAACATCGGGGTCGCCGTAGCATTCGGAAGTGGAGGCGTGCAGGAAACCGGCCCGATACTTACGCGCCAGGTGCAAAACATTCATGGTCCCCACGGAACCGACATTGAGCGTTTCCGGACCGAGCCGCGCGTAATCGGCAGGGCTGGCGGGCGACGCGAAGTTGAAGAGATAATCGACGGAGCCAACGTCGAACGGTTGACATATGTCCTGCTCAACCAGGGTGAATCGCGGGTCGTTGCTCAGGCCGGCCAGATTGGCGGAACGCCCGGTGGCAAAGTTGTCCACGCCGACCACATGATGGCCTTGGGCAAGAAGTGCATCGCACAGATGGGAGCCGAGAAATCCGGCGGCCCCGGTGACCAGGACACGCTGAGTCGTCAAAATGCGGTTTCACCTCGTCTTAAAATCGATCCGGCGTCAGCTAAGGCCAGCGTTTGGTCGATGCAGATTCCACCGACGTGTGCTGGGAGGGCCTGCCTACACTGAGATAAGTGAACCCGAGGTCCTGCATTACCCGGGGATCGAAAAGATTGCGACCGTCGATGATGATGGGATAGCGCAGGGTGTAGCGCAACCTCTTGAGGTCCAGGCGGCCGAATTCCGCCCAGTCGGTAAGGATCAACAAGGCATCGGCGTTGTCCGCGGCGGCGTACGGATCGTCAGTGTATTGCAGATTTTCGTGGGGAGGCATTTCCAGCTTGGCCCGGTCGATAGCGGCGGGATCATGGGCGCAGACGGAGCTTCCCGCATCAAGCAGCATGCGGATGAGTTGCAGCGCGGGAGACTCGCGGATATCGTCCGTGCCCCCTTTAAAGGCCAGGCCGAGCACACCGAGACGCTTTGCACGCAGGGTCCACAGCGCGGAGCGAACTTTCTGAAAGAAGCGCTCTTTCTGCAGCTCGTTGATCTTTTCCACTTCCGCAAGCAGCCCAAAGTCAACACCCAACTGCTGCGCGACATAGCGGAAGGCCGCGACATCTTTAGGGAAGCACGAGCCGCCGTAGCCGATGCCGGCGCTCAGGAACCGCTTGCCGATCCGCTTGTCGAGCCCCATTCCGCGGGCCACCTGGTCGACATCCGCGTCCACGGCTTCGCAGAGATTGGCGACTACATTAATGAAGGAGATCTTCATGGCCAGGAATGCATTCGAGGCGTGCTTGATGAGTTCAGCGGCCTTGGTCGAGGTCTCAAGGAGCGGCGGGAGATCGGCAGCGGACCGGCCGCCAGGAACCGCGCCGGAGCGTTCGTAATAGCTGCCTGAAGTGAGCGGCTCGTAGATGGCGGCGAGCAGACGAGCCGCCGCGTCACTGTCGGCGCCGAGAACAATCCTGTCAGGATGAAGAAAATCCTTCACCGCGGTGCCTTCGCGAAGAAATTCAGGATTCGAAGTTACGTCAAAGAGCGAGCGCGAAACACCATTACGTTCGATCGTGCGTCGAATCCAGTCGTTGGTGTACACCGGCACTGTGCTTTTCTCAACGATGACCTTGTAAGACTGGATGGAGCGGGCGATCTCGCTGGCGACCGCGTCGACATAGGAGAGATCGGCGTTGCCCGTCTGGCTTTGCGGCGTTCCTACGGCGATGAAGATCGCCTGCGACTGCTGCGTGGCATGGCTCAGGTCGGTGGTGAACTGAATGTGGCCGCTGGCACGGTGTCTCCCCAGCAACTCGGGCAGAAACTCCTCATGAATAGGCACCACGCCCTGGTTAAGGGCATTTACCTTGGCTTCGTCGTTATCGACGCAGAGCACACGATGGCCGATCTCAGCAAAGCAAGCCGCTGCCACCAGGCCAACGTATCCCGATCCGACTACCGTGATTGCAATGGGCTCGCTCATCTTGATTCTCCGGATCTTAGAGCATTTTCACAATTACTTTGATCTGGTCAGAGCTGGCTGTGTACAGGCGTTCCTGGCTGGCTTGCACCCATTGTTAAAAATGCCTGGGGCCATGATGTGTCAATTTCTTTGGGAAAGCCATACTCAAATAGTGCAAGTCTGAAACGGAGAACCATGCAATTCCTGGAAACGGCTAGGATCTACTCCTACCACAACACCGGCAACAGGAGAAATACCTTAAACGGCGGCCCTTACCCTGTCTGAGCCGGTAGAGGGGGAGCCAGCGGCTCGTGCTTCCGTCTTTCCTTCTTCTTCATGATATTCCATCTCGGTGTTGATGGACCAGAGATTGTCCTTCTCCCGGATGCCAGCGATGATATTATCGACCGCTGTCATGGCGGTAAGCATCGAGTGGTCCTGATTGTTGTACTTGTGCATCCCATTTCGGCCAACCAGGTACAAATTGTGGAAGGGATCGAGAAACTCGCGGATGACATGGAATCGGTCGTATGTTCCGAAATAGGCCGGGTAGGTCTTCGGAACGCGGACCACATGCGCGTCGGTTACGTCGCAAGCCCGCAAAATCCCGATCTTTTCCACTTCCGCAATGGCGAATTTCTTCAAGTCTTCATCCGGCATCTTCCATAAGGCGTCGGTCTGGTAACAGAAATACTCGAGGCCGATCCAGGTCTTGGAGGGATCGGCGACCATATACGGGCTCCAGTTGTTGAAGATTTGCAGGCGTCCCACCAGTACGTCCGGCTCCTGAATGTAGATCCAGTTGTCTTTGAGCGGGCCTCCGTCCGCTTCGCACACCGTCAGCCGATCGACCAGAAGTCCCACGGTAATGAAGTCGCGATATTGCAGGCCGTCGCTCACCTCGCGGACTTCGCTGGGAATCGGGGTGTCCATAGCGTCGATCAGTTCGCGCACGGGCATGGTGGAGAAGACATAGTCGGCCGGGAAACGGCGCTTTTCCCCGCTATCGCTGACCGCCTCGACGGCCGTGATCACATCGCCTTCCACAAAGAGCCGGGTGGCGCGCCAACCCAGAAGAATCTCTCCGCCCTGGCGACGAATCTGTTCGGCGGCGTGTTCCCAGAGCTGGCCGGGCCCATATTTCGGATATAGAAATTTCTCAATCAGCGATGTCTCGGTTCCCTTCTGCTGGATCGCCTCGTCCGTGCGGGAGGCAAAGGCCTTCCGGAAAAAATGCAGTATAGCGGTGGTGAGAGACAGTCCCTTGATGCGCTGTGCGCCCCACTCGGCGCTGATCGCCTCGCAGGGAACGCCCCAGACCTTCTCCGTGTAAGACTTGAAAAAAGTGAGGTACAGTTGGCGGCCAAAGCGGTTGATCAGGAAATCCTCGAGCGATTTCTCGATCTTGCGGGGGAAGATCCTGGCCAGCAGGTAGCTGACACCAATCTTCATGGTGCGGATCAGACCAAGTTTGCGCAGCGTGTCCATGGTCAGCTTGATGGGATAGTCGAAGAACTTGCGTAAGAAGTAGATGCGGCTCTTGCGCGGACGGACCAGCATCACCAGATCCGTGGTCTCTGGCGAAAGCCCCTGGCTGCTGGTCTTTAAAATTCGTTGCTTGTTCTGATGCTGCAACGCATGCTGCGTATCCGCGCTCGCCTCGGGCGGCATCAGATCCATCCACCAGTTCATCACCCGGTCCGATTTGGAGAAGAATCGATGGCCACCAATGTCGATGCGGTTCCCATTGTGCCGGACGGTGCGCGAGAGGCCGCCGATCTCGCGGCTGGCCTCAAGGACGATGGGATGCACATCCGAACGGCGAAGAAACTCCAGAGCGGCCGTGAGACCCGCAGGGCCGGCGCCGATAAGCAAGGCGGTTTTGGGCATGAAAACTCCAGATGCTTGCGATCGAGGGTCATATATCCGGCCAGGCACTTCTCCCGCAAGGGCACTTCTCCTGATCGTGCCAGTGCGATCAACGAGGGCTGACTCCGCGCAGAGAACGGCTAAGCCTGGCTGACTCCATCAGACACGATCGTAACAGGAGAAATACCCGGGGATGCAGCGCGTGAACGTTCGGCGCTGGAGCGATTTCGCAGTCACGGCGGGCTCGTACAAGATCAGCATCGAGTACTCTCGCTGCTATTACCCTGAAAGGTTCCAGCTGCGCGTTTGCCGAGCCAAGTATACCCGTCACTGTTTCGCAAGCTCCTGCCGGGGTAAAGCCTATCACGATGCAGTCTGCGTTGCGTTGCTATCTAATTGATCGGGTACCTTGCGCGCTAATTGTTTTCGCTGTTCTGTTCCGCGCACAGCAGCGTTTCTCTTCTAGACAGACATAGGTGTTTTGATTACCCTGAGGTTGCATCAGCAGGAAGTTGCTTAGAACGAAGCGTGCATCGCAACTGTCGTTCGAAGGCCTGCTGCGAGACGTATTTCGTCCAGCTTTGAGAGTGGGTTTCTATCATTACAGTTCCGGATCGGGAATCGCCCGGCGAGCCGCCACTTTTGGGCAACCTATGTGTAGTAGTGCTGCAACTATTGTTGGATTTGTAACCAGCGAGGTTACTTGGTAGAAACGAGTGGATGCAGCGCATGCTCTATTTTTGTCTGTACTCTGCGTGATACGCGAGGAAGTCTGAACCAGGGAGCGAACTGCGACATCCTAGCCCTGGCTTTCTCCTATCCGCAGAACTGAAGGCATCAACATTTGATTTTACGGGCGGATTACATGCGACTTCTCTCTAGAGCACTAGCTTTCGCAGTTCTCGTGGCGGGAGCCATACTGCCGAATGTGTCTCACGCCCAAGTGGTACCCGCGATCAAGGGCGGCGGAAGTCAGATCAACGTCTATGGGCTTTATGCTCTAGTGAAAGCCGATGGAAATTCCACGCTTGACTACCCGAAGGGCAGTCCTCCGCCCAGCAACACTTTCGACGCGAACGGCTGGAACCAGGGCATTTCTGGTGGCGCCGACTTCCGCCTCGGGCGGTTCATCTTCGGTCAACCAGCGCTCGGCACACGCTTTACTTACAGCAAGGGCACTTTCGCGAACGAGAGAACCTTCATGTTCGGCCCCGAACTGCACTACATTTATAAGAAGTTTCGCCCCTATGGCGACTTTATGATCGGCCCGGGCAACATTACGTACTACAGTGGCCAGACAGACAATAGTATCGTCTACGAGTTCGGCGGCGGCGTGGACTACCATAAGAACCGAAGCCTGAATTTTCGTATGGTTGACTTCCAGTATCAGCTTTGGGACCTGGGGAACCACTACTATCCTCCGGGGTTTTTGCCTGGGGCGCCCGGCCAATTACATCGACACCAAGCTGAAGCCATATAGTCTCAGCTTCGGTATTGTCCTCCGGGTCCGGTGAACCGTCCCGGAAATCCGCGGTGTTGTTTGCGGGATTTTCCTGAGCCTCTGCCTGCTCACATTTTGCTTTCGCTAAGGGATCTGCTGCATCCTGGGATGCTCTTCCGGCGATCCTGTGAGATCAAGAGGAATCTTGTTGCGCAATTGTTTTCCACTCCAACTTCTTCTCCCTGATGTCATCGTGTAGTAAAGATGTATCGAGCAACCCAAACCGCCGACCCCTACCTCAGGCCTTCGTTCTCCCTGCCGAATCGCATGCGCAGGCAGGCATGGTCCGTATGTTGCGCGCTTCTGTTTCGCACTTCTCCCCGGCCTTTTCATTCCTGGCGCGCTTTTCTTTTGCGATGCTTCGGCGCCCAGCTAGGTCCGATTGTCATTTTTATCCGAAGGTCCCGGATATGGGCCCCCTGGAATCTAGTGTGCGCGGACGGAGTATCCCTGGGCGACGAAGCGGAAATCTATAACCCTTCCCCCGTGTCCATGGGATCGCATGCCATCGTTTCCCAACAGGCTTACATTTGCGGAGCGACGCACGACTATAACGACCCGTCGTTCCCCCTTATTTCCTTTCCCATGAGCCTGGGCGCATACTCCTGGGTGTGTGCGCGGGCCTCCGTTGCTCCCGGGAGTGAACGTAGGCGAGGGGGCGGTGCTTGGTCTGGGTTCGGTGGCCACGCGAGATCTGGAGCCCTGGACTGTTTACGCCGGCGTTCCGGCCCAGACGGATCAAGCAGAGAGCGGGCCGCGAGCAAGTGGAACGCCCACGATATGAGCTCATGCGGTTCACAATTACCTCTTACAGCCACGGTGAAACGCTTTGGCCACGCGATCGGCGGCAAAAAATCGCTCCGAGTTACTCTCGTTGGTACATAGCGATATGAATTCGCTCGAACCGCTGCGCGCGGTTGCCAACTCTGCGCCTACAGGAGATATGCTCTTAGCGATGCAGCCCAACGTCTTACGATTCCTCATCCCAGCGACCGCGGGCGCTGCCACGGCTCTCGACGTTGGGCCGGGTGGCCATGTCTGGAACCGGGTACGGTGGGCAACGCTCAGGGTTTTGCTTGCCGCCGGCATCCTGCAGCTTGCCCTGGCCGCCGCGCAGGCCCAGGGCGCAAGATAGCGGAGTGGCTGCCGCAGAGATTCGGCGCCGATTCAGATCACGCCCGCGCCCAGTAATCCCTCGTCGAATTCGGCCCCGCTCGAGCCCATCTTCCCGCAATCGAGCCTGCCCCCGGCCGCGCCAGCGGCGCGTTCGTCGAGAGGCGCGACACCGATGGGCCCGGCATCGGGAGCGGGTCTGGGTTTTGGACCGATCCGCCCCGGGGATATCGTCGAGGTTCAAGTATTCGATTCCCCGGAATACTCGGTGAGAATGCCAGTCTCGCCTGCCGGGGAAATCGCGATCCCGTACGCCGGCCTGTTTCACATCGAAGGAATGACCTCGATTCAGGCGGCGCAAGCGATCGCACGGCTTTTTGTGCAAGAACCAGATCCTGCGCGATCCCCATGTGATCGTCACCACGCAGCAGTTCGGCTACAGCGTCACGGTGATGGGCGAGGTGCGGAGCCCTGGAATCTATGCTCTGGCAGGCAGGAAGCGGCTGATCGATATGCTCACCGAGGCGGGCGGGGTGACCGACCGGGCAGGGCATGTGATCGAAATCTTCGCCGCCGGCTCGATGAAAAATCCGCAGACCGTTCTATGGGATCCGACGCTGCGCGAAAATGACAATGCCGAACTGCAACTCAAGACGGGAGAAACCATCCTGGTAAGCCGTTGCGGCGTGGTCTACGTGGGCGGCAACGTAGGCAGGCCGGGAGCCTATCCGCTGTGCGATTCCAACCACACCACTCTCTCCGAGGTCATTGCGCTGGCCCAGGGAGCCAAGCCATCCTCCTGGGAGCAACGTACTCTGCTGCTGAGAACCTCGGGAAGCGGTACGCGCGTGGTGCAAACAGGTCAAACTCGACGACGTATTGCGAGGACGGAAGACGGACATCACCATGCAGCCGGACGACATTCTCTTTGTTCCGCCGAGCGCGCTGAAGGCGGCATCGAAGCTGCTTTGACGGCTGCCATCGGATTCGCCACTCAGGCTTATTTCTATACGCGGTAAACGCTTTGCTGGAAGATCGCCCATGACTCTCCACGAAAAGCCCATGGTAGCGAATTGCCGATGAAGTTCAGTGTTGTCACCATCTCCTTCAATCAGCGGCAGTATCTGGAGGAAGCGCTTAACTCGGTGCTGGCGCAGGATTACCCTGCGATCGAATACATCGTCGTGGATCCCGGCTCGACGGACGGAAGCCGGGAACTGATCGAAGGCTTTCGCGAGCCGCCTGGCGCGCGTTGTTTTTGAACCCGATCAGGGAGCGGCCGACGGTCTGAACAAAGGGTTTCAGCATGCCTCCGGCGACATTTTCGGGTTTCTGAATTCCGACGACGTGCTGCTGCCGGGAGCGATGAGAAGCGTCAGCCAGCCTTCGAGCAGAACCCCGATTGCGACATCGTGATGGGCAACGGCTTCATCGTCGATGCCCACGGCAAGCGCATTCGCCGCATCCGGGCAGCCGGTTTCACCGCTGGACCGGTATTTCTATGGAGGAGCCACCTGGCTGCAGCAGGCGACATTTTTCCGGCGGGCGGCGTTTGAGGCGGTGGGCGGATTCAACGTGAACAATCGTTCCTGCTGGGATGGCGAACTGCTGGTGGACATGGTCCGGCGGGGCGCCAGGGTCAAATATCTCAATCAGGACCTGGCGCTCTTTCGCGTCCACGCGCAGTCCATCACCGGCTCGAGACGCCACAGGGAAATGATGAAAGCGGACGCGGACCGCATGTTTTCTCTTTCCCGCGGCCGCAGATGGACGGCCCTGGATACGCTACGCGCCTATCTGTTTCGGATCGAACGCATTCTGACCCATCCCGGCGCCGTCGAGTCCGCGATCCGGGCGCGCGTGCGCAGGAGTACCTGAGCAATGGTTTGGTCACACTGGTTCCACCGCGCGAGAAAGATTGGTGAACGGCCTTACGGCACTCTATAATCTGGAGTTTACATGGTAATAGAATCCGACCATTTTCCGGCAGGTGCAGTGCAGGTTGAGGAACGCAGGCCGCTGCCCAGTCTTCCGGCGGCTTCAGCGGACGCTCCAGCGGAGGGAGTTCTACCTTCGGACATCTTCAATCTACCGATTCGGTGAACTTCCAAGCGCATGAATGTTTATCCCCCACCATCGGAACCGGCCGTAGCTACCCGAGTATCGCGAAGCAGGCGAACGCGAGCGTTCCTTTCTCAGCCTCGGATTGAACGACGGGCAGACCCTGCAGCACTTCCTCCTGATTGGCAAGAAATATATCTGGCTGGTGCTGGTCTGCGCCCTGCTGGGCACGGGCGCGGGATACATCGAGAATGCCACGACTCCCAAACGAATACCGCTCCACCGCAAACATTGAGATTACCCAGGACACCGCCGATCAGTTCCGCATGGACACCGGCGGAGGCTACGACAGCGGATACATCGACGTCACCAAGCTGGATACGGAGATCGCGATCCTGAAGAGCTCGACCCTGGCGATGCAGACCATCATGTCGCTGCACCTGGATCAGAACAAGGACTTTCTGCCGCCTGGGTCGAACTCACGTTTGGGATCTATCCAAGATTCAGGATCGGCACGCTCTGATTGGGATCTTCGAAGGAGGTCTGGCGGCCGAGCGCTTCGGGCACACCAATATTCTCGACCTCAGCTTCACCGCGCGCAATCCCGAGCTTGCCGCGGCCATCTGTAACACCCTGATTCGACAACTACGTGCAGCACAACTTCAGTGAAAACTATGCCGCGACCCAGGAGGTCTCGGTCTGGCTGCAGCAGCAATTGGGCGACCTGAAGAACCGCCTGGAGGCAAGCCAGGAGCACATGCTGGACGGTGCAGAAGGATATTGGGCTGGTGGGCATCGATCAGACGCAAAGTATTGTGCTTTCGCGGTTGGTCGACATCAGCCACGATGTGACCCAGGCGGAATCGCAGCGGCTGGTTGCCCAGGCCAAGTTGATCACGCTGCAGAGCGCGCCGCCCGACGTGCTGGCCACCCTGAGCGCCGACCCTGTTCTGCTGAGCCTGAAGCAGAGGTCGACCGAGCTGCAGGCTGAATACGCCAGCCTGAGCGCCAAATATGGGCGCCAAGAATCCCCGGCTGCTGGAGATTCGCTCGGAGCTCGACGAAATCACCGCAGAGCATGAAGCTGGAGCAAGGCACGGTCATCAGCCGGGCGCAGCAGGAAGTAAACGCCGCCAAGGCAGAATCAAGACGCTCTGCAGCGCAGGTTGGATCAGGAAAAAAGCTCCGCCTACATGGGCAACTCCAAGGCGGTGGAGTACTCGCTGGCCCGCCGGGAATACGAATCCAATCGATCGTTGTATGACGGGCTGCAACAGCGGCTTCAGGAAGCAGGCATCATCGCCGGCCTGCACTCCACCAATATCCGGCGCATCGACCCTGCCGATGCTCCCGACTTCCCCAGTTCCCCGCGCAAGTCGGTCAACCTGACGCTGGGCCTGCTCTGCGGGCTCGGCATTGGCTTGCTGCTGGCCTTCCTGGTGGAAGCTCTGGATACAAATATCAAAACCATCTTTGACATCGAGGAGCGGCTTGGCCTGCCCATGCTTGGGCGTCGTTCCGCAGGTCGACACCAAGCTGCTCTCACCGGAAACCTTTGTCGCGGATGCTACCTCGACGATTCCCGGCGCCTGGTCGCGGCTGGCCGAAGCCTACCGGTCGCTGCGCACCACGATCCTTCTCTCGCGCGCAGGCACGCCGCCCCAGGTCATTCTGATCAGCAGCGCCAAGCCTTCCGAGGGCAAGACATCGATCACCACGCTGGAGGCGATCGTGTTTGCGCTGAATGGCGCGCGTGTGCTGCTGATCGACTCTGACCTGAGGCGGCCATCCGTGCATCTCCGCTTCAGGATTGCCAACAAGGTTGGGCTTACCTCGGTGCTGACGGGCAAGTCCCCGTTGCAGGAGGCGATCGTTTCGGTGCCGGCCGTGCCTTCCCTGCATATCCTCCCCGCAGGTCCCATTGCGCCGATGCCCGCCGAGTTGCTGGGCTCGCTGCAAATGCAGAGGCTGGTTGAGGGCTTGCGCGCCAGCTACGACTTCATCCTGATCGATACTCCGCCGGTTCTGACGGTGACCGATGCGGCTGTGCTGGTCTCCATCAGCGACGGCGTGGTGCTGGTTCTGCGCTATGGACAAGCCTCGAGGAATGTGGTCGCGCGGGCCAGCGAAATCCTTCTGCGTTCCGGAGCCCACCTGCTCGGCGTGGTGTTGAACGCGGTGGACCTGCAATCTTCCGATTACGCCGAGTACTATGGCCGCGCTTATAACGACTACTACCAATCCCGCGTGGACGTCGAAGAGTAGCGTTTGAAAGCAATCATTGCCACGGGATTCGGCAAGCTTCACTTCCACGAAACAGCCCGCGCTCTGGCCGCCGCGGGAGTCGAAGTAAACTTTCTGACCGGCTGGGTACCCAGAGACAATCAAACCGCGCTGGTGGAGCTGCTGGGAAAATTCCATCGGAGAAAAACACCTGGCCAGGCGGATGGCTGGCCCGGCGGATCCGCATTCCTGGCGTCTCCGTCACCCCTGTGGCCTGGGTCGAGGTGGCCGGAACCTTCATCCGCCTGGTGCAACGTTCCCGGGTGATTCCCCTCGACCTTGCCTACGGCATGGAGTTCCGCCTGGCCGCCTGGGGCAGCCGGAAATACCTGAAGGATGCCGATGTGCTGCTGGTCCGCAGCGGAGCAGGCCAATCGGGCGCGATCAAGAGAGCTCGCAAGAACGGACTGGCGATCGTTACCGATCATTCGATCGCCCATCCAGCGTTTATGCACCTGGCCCTGCGCGAAGAGTTTGCCCGTTTCGGTCTGCCGGCCGGGTACGACCCGCGGGCGGACCTGTGGAAGCTCGTGTTGCGCGATTGCGCCGATGCTGACCTGCTCCTGGTCAACTCCGACTTCGTGAAAGAAGACCTTTGTCGAACAGGGCTACCCTTCTGGCAAGGTGCGGGTTGCCTATCTGGGAGTACGGGAAGAGTTCTTTGACCTGAAGCGCGATTACCGCATCGATGGGCCGGTGCGGATTCTGTTTACCGGGAACTTCGATATTCGCAAGGGCGTGCGCCTCTTGCTGGAGGCGATTCGCCACTGCCGGCGATCCGGGCTCGATCTTCGCCTGGAGTTGATAGGGCAATCTGGGCAATGGGGCGCCTTGTCTGCAGCCGGGCGACGAGCTATTTTTTACCCACACACCCTTCGCGCCCGCAGAGGCAGGTCGCGGCAGCATTTGCCCGGGCAGACCTATTCGTCTTTCCAACCTTTGCCGAGGGTTCTTCGCGCTCGGGAATGGAAGCCGCTGCCGCCGGCTTGCCCATCATTACGACCAGAAAACTGCGGCTTGCCGCTGGAGCATGGAAAGAGCGCGATCTATCGTACCGGTCAACGATTCTGACGTCTCTCGCCGAAGCCATTGCCCGCCTCTCGTCGGACGAGGACCTGCGCGAATCGATAGGCAGAAACGCAATGAGAACCGTGACGGAGAACTATACCTGGGCGCATTACGGGCAGCGGGTCGCAGAGTACCTCAAGGAAGCGGTTGATGAGGTTCATGCATGAACGTGGCCTCGCATTTCAATGGCAGGACGGATACGGGGCCTTCAGCGTGAGTCCTTCGCAACTCGATAAGGTAACCGCCTACATCCGCAATAGCGCGAGCATCACAAGAAGGTGACGTTCGAGCAGGAGTTCCTGGCACTGTTGAAAAAGGCTGGCGTACCCTACGACCCCAAATACGTGCTGGGATGAATCGAGTGCCGCGCCTCTGGCGCTCCGCGATGTTGGGGTTCCCCCGGATACCCAGCCCTGCCGGACTGGGCTCACGTTTGGCTTCCGGCCCCTACGGGCCGGCTTCTTTCGGCCCCGAACGCATCGGCCTTCCTTCATCCGTATCCGCTGCTCCAACCGCCGCGAACTCGTCATGCCCAGCGCATACCCATACAGCGACACCTTCAGCATCATCGACGGGTGATACCCTTCGGGGACTGCTGCGCGCTCCCGGCGAGGTATCCAGCCTCACTGCCGGTGGTCCTCCTCAGGTGCTGTCCAAATTGACCGCCCGCTTACGGTCTGACCTCGACGGGCGGGTTACTACGAGTCCGCTTCCACAAGCGGTCGCGAAGCCGCAAAGAAGGCCGCTCCACAGCCCAGTAAGATAACTCGGCACAAGCCAAAATGGCCACCAGGTCGAGGGGGAAATACCGGCCGGCTTCCCCTGTCACGATGTTCTGCCACAGATAGAGGCTATAGGAGATGACGCCGATGTGGCGCAGGATCGGCGTGTTCAGCACCCTGCCCGGAAGCGTCTCGGGACGCCTGACCACGTAGACCGTGATCAGGCAGATGCTGATGCCTTCCAGGGTCATCCCGATCAGCAGGCTGTAGCTGCCGCGGAAACGCATATCGAGGAGTGGGTCGACGAAAAAAAGAAAGACAACAGCCCCGGCCATGGACCAGGAGTTCGTCCCAATCCGCAGCAGGCGATTGAAGCGATCATTCTGCCAGAGCAGCGCCAGCACGCATCCGAACATGATGGTGTCAATGCTCGAGTGGAACATCCGATCCACCAACGCCCGGTGCTCCGGTGCGAGAACAAAGTACGTGACCAACGCGACCAGGGTGAGATGAGGATGAGAAACCCTGCCAGGTAAATGGCTCTTCGTTTCCCCAGAAGAAGCAGCGCAGCCGGCCAAAGAAGGTAGAACTGCTCTTCCACGCTGAGGGACCAGATGTGCTGCAAGCCTACGAAATCGCCCCCCGGGCCGAGGTAGTAGTTCGAGGCGTAAATCGCCGCGAAGAAGAAGGCACGGAGCGGTGTATGGAATACGCCCGCGAGCGCGAGCACGAAGATGATGCCCAGGTAGAGATAAAAGGGTGGAAAGATTCTGAAGGCGCGACGCAGATAAAAGCGCTTGAGAGCGATCGTACCAGTCGCGTGCAGCTCCTTGAGCAGCAGGCTGGTGATGAGAAAGCCGCTGATGACGAAGAAGACCGAAACACCGGTGTGTGCGAAGAGCAGATAAGAGCCCAGCGGAATTTTGATCCAGCGGGAGAAGTTCTGGGCGGAATGGGCAACGATCACCAGCAGAATCGAGATGGCGCGCATCCCGTCAAGGGATGGGATGTTCCGGGTTTTGTCGTTGATCTCCATGCTGGTATCCGAAGCGATTCTCTCTCAGCTCACCAGCCCAGAGCTTAGGCGACGAGACCCAGGTGAATTTCGACCGCTTGCAGCAGCGAGCCGGCAACGGCGTCCGCAAGCGCTACGGCAGCGGCGGACTCCGCCTTCTGGCGGTCTGCCTCTCCCTCGATGAAGACTGTCTTCATGCCCAGCCGCCGGCCGGCCTGGATGTCGGAAAGCGAATCGCCGATCACCACGCTGTTTTGCGCGTTGGCCTGCGGAAATTGCTGCAATGCCTGCTCAAAGAGCCCGATATCCGGTTTACGGCAATGGCACTCGCCATGGTTATGCGGGCAGTAATAGACTGCGTCCAGCCGGGCGCCGTGCCTTGCCAGGTGACGCTGTATGTTGGCGTGAATGTGCTCCAACTGCGCATGCGTGTAGAGGCCCAACGCGATGCCTCGTTGATTGGTGACCAGAATCACCGTCAAGCCGGCGCGGTTCATGCGGGCGATCGCCTGGTCCGCTCCCGCCAGCCATTGAAATTGCGCCCAGTCGCTGACGTACGCGCCCTCGGGCATCTTGCGGTTTAGAACTCCATCACGATCCAGAAAGACGTAACGCACCAGGCTGTGATCCATCCCCTTTATCGTCATCTCGAAAAGCTATAATCATCAGGGTTTAACATGCGGCGGCATCCGTTGAGCAACTCCTCAAGGATTACGATTTCCATGCCGCCAGTGGCCGCCCGAAGCTCCTCTTTAAGCTTACAGGCACACTGAGCGGTTCTCGCAGCAACGACGAGCCAGAGAACCAAAGAGAGTCATGCCCGCCAACCATGCCATCCAGCGCATTACCTTGCTGAGTTTTCGCACGTTTGGCGATTACGTACTGAAGGCGCCTTTTCTCTTTGAGCTCACCCGGCGATATCCCAATGCCGAGATTACCCTGCTCACCAACCGTAAGGGCGGCCAGGTTTATCCCTTGCTCGACTCACGCCTGAAGGTAATCGCCGTTGACCACGGTGACCGAAAGCTGAAACTGCTCCGCACGCTGTTAAAGGTACCGCCGGCGGACCTGCTCTTCGCCATGGATGACAGCCGCACCACGCTGGTCCTTTCCCTCCTGGTACGGGGCAGACGGAAGACGGGATGGGTCCAGGGGCTTAGCCGTCTCTATGCGGAAGGCGGCTTCTTTGAGTGGAAAAGCGTGCGGCCCTGGCTTTCGTCGATGGTGAAAGCCGTCTACCGGCCGGGCAGGATCAGGCTGCCTGAAGACAAGCACGATGGGGAAGTGGAGCTCGAACTGCTGGATCTGGAGGGTCACGGCCAGCCGCTCGCCCGGTACCGCGGTGACTACGCATTGCCACCAGCCGTGCGGCCGGAGGAGCCCTACGTCTATTGCGCGGCAGAAGCCGGGTGGCGTGCAAGGCAGCTAACCGATGAGCAATGGACGGGCGTAATCGGAGGCCTTCTGCGGGCTTTCCCAAAACATACCATCGTGGTCCATGGAGCAGCGGCGGCGGTGAAGGGATTCGCGATGGACCCACGCGTCGTCTCCTATGGCCAGGGATCCGTCCAGGAGTTGTTTGAGAAAGTTTCGGCAGCAGACCTGGTGATCGCTGCGGATAGTTTTGCCCTGCATCTGGCTTCGCTGTACGACGTGCCGGCGATCGGCTATTTCGGTCCTGCACACCCGCACCGCTTCCGGCCTACCGGCCCGGGGAGCACTTGCCTCTTTCACCAGCCGGAGTGTTCCCCGTGTCTGCAGCTTCGAGGCGACGCCCGCTGCCGTAAAGGGCTGATCCAATGCAGTTCGCTTGCGGCGATGAAGCCGGTCGACTTCATCGCTGCCGCGAAGGTGGCGTTGGCATGACCCGCTGGTAATGGGTTAGAGCATTTCTCCTGAAGCAGCTTCTTTGCGATATACACCGGAAACCGCAGATCCCTCCACTTCGGTCGGGATGACAAAGGTTAGGGCGGCGTTCATTGACAGCATCTGTGGCCGGGACAGGAATATCCCAGCCTCGATCTCTCAATGAAATGCGCAGACTCTACCCTTTGTCATCCCGACCGCAGTGGAGGGATCTGCAGTTCCTTCTATAAGCTAGGTGGATCGCCATGGCCATTGTTTCGCTCACTCTTGAATTGCGCATCGAGCAGGCTCACTCACTGAAGGACCGCCGGCAGGTCGTCCGCAGCCTTAAGGAGAAGCTGCGCCACGGTTTCAATATCTCGATTGCTGAGCTGGACGAGGCGGTTACCTGGCAGTCCGCGACCATTGGCGTCACCGCCATCTCCAGCTCGCGCGATTACCTTTCCGGCCTCATGCGGCAGGTTGAGAATGCTGCCGTGCGCATCGCCAACGACCTGGGCGCCCAAGTCGCTGACTCCTGGTGCACCTTCCTCGAGGAGGAATCTGAGGAATAATCCGAAGGGTGGTTTTGGAGCGCTTTTCTGATATTCTCAGAGGTTTAGCTAAGGACTTTTTCCATGGTGGAACCACGGGCACGAAAGTACCATCGGGATCGCGTCGCGGAAACGCTGCGCGAAGAGATCAGCGGCATGATTGTGGGCGAACTCTCTGACCCGCGGATCAGCTTCGCCTACGTCAGTGAGGTAGTTCTCAACCCCGGCGGCAAATCCGCCCGGGTCTACATCGCCGTCGATGGCGGCGAAGTCGAGGAAGAGAAGACACGAGAGGCGTTGACCGCGGCCCGTGGCTTCATCCGCCACGAATTGCTGGAGCGCATGGGCGTGCGGCACGTTCCTGAACTCAATTTTCAGATCGATAAATCCAAGCATCTCAAGTTGCGCATCGACGAGCTCCTGGGACGCAATCGAAAGACCCACAAGGCGGACGCTAAAGATACACCGGCAAAACCACAAGCGACCGCAAGATCCAAGGAGTAGCGACCCGCCCAGGCCCCCACCGTCATGCATGCCATGCCACCAATCGAAGCGGTACTCAACGCCATCGCGAAGGCCGATCGCCTGCTGGTGACCGCACACGCGCGTCCCGATGGCGATGCGGTTGGCTCTGTTCTCGCTTGCTGGATGATGCTGCGGCAAATGGGTAAGCACGCGGACATGGCGCTGAGCGACCGGGTGCCCCGCATTTACCGGTCACTGCCCTGCGCGTCGCAGGTTCGGCACTGGAACCGGGTCGAAGGCGACTACGACACCGCCATCCTGCTGGAGTGTGATGACATCGCACGCACCTCCCTTGATGGGCTGGAGAACCGGTTCCTGATCAATATCGACCACCACACCAGCGGCCGTGCTTTCGCCCATGTGAACTGGATTGACAGCAGCGCCTGTGCCGTCGGAGAGATGGTCTACCAACTCGCCGGCGCGGCCGGCATCGCAATTACGCCGGAGATCTCCACTTGCCTCTACACCGCCGTGCTTTCCGACACCGGCTCCTTCTGCTACGAGGGAACGGACGCCCACACCTTTGAACTCGCGCGCAACCTGGTTGGACACGGAGCCGACCCGGTCCTTATCGCGCAAGATGTTTACTTCTCAAACCCGGCGTCGAAAATGCTGCTGCTGGGAGCCGCGCTGGCCAACCTGCACCTCGACGGGCGTCTGGCGTGGCTCTGGGTGTCCGCGAACGATATGGACCGCACCCGGGCAGCGGAAGAAGACTGCGAAGGGATCGTCAACTATGCCATCGGGATCGGAGGGATCGAGGTTGCTGTCTTCTTGCGCGAGCTCCGCGGACACCGCGTTCGCCTGAGCCTCCGCAGCAAGGGCCAAGTGAATGTGGCCACCATCGCAGAGCGGTTTGGCGGCGGCGGTCACGAAAATGCGAGCGGCTGCACCCTTGACGGCACCCTCCCTATGGCCATGGAGCAGATCCTGGCGCAGCTCCGCAGTGAGATGGCGACCGCCTCTGTCCACGGCGCCCCGTGAACGTAAACCCGCGGACTCCTTACGCTCTCCTGGTTCCCTTTCGTGCTGCTTGATCGCCTCTCGCCCGGGCGCTGAATCTGATAGCCTTGTGCCCGTACACCAATATCACGATCTTTGCGTTCCTCTGGAGTCGCGGTCCTACTGCCTGGCAGAATCGATGGCCGAAAAAAAAGCAATGCTGGGAACGCCTCGAGAACTTCATCGGCCAAACACCGCTCTGACGAAGCTGGCCAATCAATTTCCCGTCCTGCATGACACCCTGGAGGCCATCAGTCTTTTCACTTTTACCGCCTTTTTCCTGTTTTATGGATTGGTGCCGGTCTTCGGTGGAGATGGACTTGGCCTGGTGGGCGCCGATGAGCCCCGGTACGCGCAGATTGCCCGCGAGATGCTCAGCCGCCATGACTACATTACCCCGGTTCTGTGGGGCCACCCCTGGCTCGAGAAGCCCGCTCTCTACTATTGGCGGGCGATGTTTGCCTTCCTCGAGTTCGGCGTACACGACTGGTCGGCGCGTCTCCCGTCGGCCAGCTTTGCTTTCATCCTGATCGCGTTGATTTATCTGCACCTGCGCCGCTTCCGGCCCGGGGGCCAGTTGGATGCCGCGTTGATTACCGCCTCTTGCGCCGGCATCATCGGCTTCGCCCGCGGCGCCTCCACGGATATGCAGATGGCCGCGCCCTTCTGTATCGGCATGCTCGGCTGGTACGCCTGGTATGAGACGGACAAGAAATTCTGGCTTTTCGACCTCTATTTCTTCGTCGGTGTGGCCACGCTGGCCAAAGGTCCCGTGGCTCCGGCCATGGCCTTGATCATCATCTTTACCTTCACCGCTCTGCGGCGGGAATGGTCCTTGCTTCGCCGCACCCTCTGGACCCCCGGTATCCTGCTCTATCTCGCCATGGTGCTGCCCTGGTATATCGCCGTACAGCACCGTAATCCTGATTTCCTGCGCATCTTTTTCCTGGAACACAACCTGGAACGCTTCGCCACCAACCGCTACATGCATGGGCAGCCCATTTGGTACTACATCCCCGTCATGCTGCTCGCGCTGATGCCCTGGTCGGTGATCGCCATGCGCGCGCTGGTGGAAGCAATTCAGCAATCGATTGCGGAGTGGCGGGCGCGCTTCGCCAAGCACCACTACGTCGGCCACACCCGTTGGGGGGACGCCTTTCCCGAATTTCTGGTTCTGTGGACCCTTTACCCGATCATCATTTTTTCCCTCTCCCGTTCCAAGCTGCCGGGGTACATCCTGCCCGCGATTCCTCCGCTGACCATTCTCACCGGCGATTACATCAACCGCAATCGTCAGAAAGGCCTGGATCTGTGGCTGCTGCTGCTGCATGCCCTGCTCTCCGCAGTCACCATCGTTCTCGTGCTATTGCTGCCGTGGCATATCGGGCACCCGGGGGCAGACCGCCAGCCAGTATCCTGCTGGCTGCGGTTTGCAGCGGCTTGGCTGCCGCGCTGCTCATCCTGATCGTGGTCGCTCGCTTTGGGGTCTCGCGCCTGCGCCTGGTCACCATGGTGCCCCTGGTCATCATGCTGCTGTTTATCTTCGGGATTGGGCCCTTGTTTGGCCTGCCCGGACTTTCATCTACCAAGAAGAACATCCGTTTGCTGGACGCTGCCTACTCCGCTCGGCCACTGGCTGCCATCATCAGCCAGATCGCTCGCCCGGAGGAAGGCGTCGCCGTATACAGAGTCCGGCGCGACGTCGAATACGGCCTCTCCTTTTACCGCAATCACCAGGTCGACGACTACGAGCAGGACGGCATTTCCTCCGCGGAACATATCCTCATAACCCGTGAGGCTTACACCGGCCAACTGCACGCGTTGCTGGTGGGCCGTTCCTACCAACCGCTCTTTTCCTATCCGGCGCAAAATCTCGCGGTTTACCAGGTCTTCGCCAAACCTTAGAGCGGCCTTGCGCCGGCATGGGTTTCCCACGGGATGGCCTTCTGCCGTAAACTCCTGTTCAAACGCTGCGGCAGGTCGAATGGCCTGAACGGGTCTATATAAGAGCGGAATGACGCCAGCCCTCAATTTGGAGATTCTCGATTTGCGCCACTTCTCTGCCGGCAATCTCAAGCCGGTTCTGGAGGCAGAGAGTTCTGTTTGGAGCGAGCGGCTGCGCTGGGATTTTCACGCTTCGGCCAACCTGCTGCTGCAATATCTCGACTCCCGTCTTCTGCCCGGTTACGTTGCCATCGAAAACGGCCGTATCTGCGGTTATGTCTTCTGTGTTTATGAGAGCGAAAAGGCCGTGGTCGGCGATGTCTTTGCGATGCCGTCGGCAATCAATTCCCACTCGACCGCGGACGTCGAGCGCTGTCTGCTGGAACACATGATCGAATTGTTGCAACATTCCCCCGGCGTAGAGCGCATCGAATCGCAACTCCTGCTGCGCCCGCACGGCACTCATGCGGAAACGCTGCGCAACGCCGGATTCCAGATTCACGAGCGGCTGTTTATGGAGCTCGAACTCAGTTCCGCGGATCTCCTCGAAGGGCCGCCGCCCGCGCAGATGAATGAATTGGAACTGCGCCCCTGGAGAGACGGCGATTTTGCCGCAGCCGGCCGTCTCATCGCACATGCCTACGAAGGCCATCTGGACGGCATTATCAACGATCAGTACCGCTCCGTCTCCGGCTCCCTGAGGTTTCTGCACAACATCGTCCGTTTTCCAGGCTGTGGGTTCTTCGACGCTTCCGCCTCCCGCGTGCTGGTTTACCGTAATCGAGAAGAGATCGCCGCTCTGCTGCTTTGCTCGCGTGTGCGCGAAGAGGTGGGCCACGTGACCCAGATTTGCGTCAGCCAAGAGTATCGTCGCCGCGGCCTCGGCGCGTGGCTTTTAGCCGAGTGTTCGCGTGCGCTCCGCAGCCGCGGCTTTCAGGCACTCACGCTCACCGTAACGCGCCAGAATTCCGACGCCGTTGCACTCTATGAGCGTAGCGGGTTCATTACCCGCCAGACCTTCGACGCCATGGTTTGGGATCGCCACGCGAGAGTATATTCTTGAAAGATGGCTCCAAGAGCAGAAGCGACAAAAAAATCAGCAGCATCGAAGACGAGCCAGTTGGGATATATGACCCTGATTGCCGGTTGGCTTATTCCTGGGGCAGGACACCTTTTGCTCAAACGTTGGGGCCGCGGTGTTTTGGTATTGGCCTCGATCACCTGCATGTTTATCCTCGGCATCATGATGGGGGCCAAACTCTACGCGCCCAATACCGCCGACCTGCTGGACATGCTGGGTTTTCTGGGTGATCTCGGAGCGGGCCTGCTTTATCTTATCGGCCATGGCCTGGGACTAGGGCAGGCGCCGGTGCAGGTAGTGACGGCAGACTACGGCGCAAAGTTTGTCGTGGTCGCGGGATTGTTGAACCTGATCTCAGCCGTGGACGCGCACAATATCGCGGTGGGGAGAAAGCCATGACCCTTGCGCTTTCTCATTTCACGACAGTCACTCTTTTCGCGGCCTTCGCCTCGATCATCTTCGGCATCACGCAGCGCGATACTCCAAAGACCATGCTTCGCTACGGGGTTTATTGCTTTGTACTGTTTCTCGGAGCCGTGATCGTCGCGAGTTGGCTCATGTATTTCATCCGCCACTAGGTAGCCGTGAGGACTCAAGAGTTTGGGGTTGAGAGTCGCGGAATCCCACATCTGACCAAAAACGGGTCAGATATGGGGCACCCGGGGTCCGTTTACAAGGGGAAAATTCCAAGGAAGGTTTCTTCACACCTTCCGGGGCGAGTGTGGGGCACCCGCCGTGCTTGGTCCTAAAGACAGGCTGGTCGGTTAGATCCGGACCAGCTCGGTCTGCTTTGGCCCGGTGACTACTGCCCGGCCCGGCTCGGTCAACATATTCACTTCGCTGCGCACGCCGAATTCCGGCAGATAGATTCCAGGCTCTACCGAGAAGCAGGTATAGGGCAGAATCAGGCGCTCGTCGTGGGTTTCGAGGTTGTCGAGATTCGCTCCATTGCCGTGCATCTCCATCGCGATATGCTGTGCCCCGTCCGGTGGGTGAAATATTCCCCGAAACCGGCGTCGCGAATCACACTGCGGGCCGCATCATCGGCCTGCCATCCCGCCAGCGGCCGGCTTGCGGCGAACGCCTCCTGCACAATCTTGATGGCCGCATCCCGTGCCTGCGCAACCACGGAGAAGACCTGCCGTTCGCGGTCGCTCGGCTCCCGCCCTACCACCCCGGTCCAGGTAATGTCATAGAAGCAAGTCTCCGGGCGGTCCATGCGGCCCCAGATATCGATGAGCACGAAATCGCCGTCGGCGATCGGCCTGGTCAGCGAAGCGGTAGGCTCGTAATGCGAGTCGGAGCTGTTGGCATTCACTGAGACATTCGGCCCGTATCCCACGGCGATGCCCGCGCGCCGCATCGCCTCCTGCAGCCACAGCATCATTTCATATTCATTGAGGCGGAGCACCGTTGCCGGCCTTGTTCCGCGGTTTGCCCAGGCGGGCGCAGACGCGCGGCCGATCTGCTTCCATGCCTCGGAAGAATCTCGTCGATCCGTTCCTGTGCCTGGTAATGGCTGGCAATCTGCTCCGGCGTCAGCACGGCCTCGAAGCGGCTGACCAAGTCGGCGGAGCTGACGATCGTCTTGCCCAATTCCCGCAGCAGCTCCACTGTTCCCGCATCCACCAGCGAGACGTACATGATGGCGTTGCGCGGCGAGTATTGCATGGCCAGCCGGTCGTAAGGCTCAAGCATGGTGCGCAAGTCGCCTTCCAGCTCCTGCCACGACGAATAGACGTGCCCTCTCCGGCAGGGACGCCAGCTTCGCCCGTTCCACCCGGTGGGTCAGCTTGCGCGGTTCCCCTTCGGCGGGATGAGGTAATACCAGCGCCGCGTGACACATGCAGCGTCTCGCTCAGCCCGAGAATGCGGTAGGCTATCGGATCCCGGTGATGATGGTCGTAGAAGAGCCAGCCATCCAAATGCTGCTCGCGAAGCGCTGCCTGGATCTCTTCGTACTGTCTCTATGCGCTGAGCCTGAGCCTCTCACTGTGCGCGTCAACTCCGCAGCCACACGCTCGGTCACGAATGCCTCGATGGTATCGCCCAGCTTGGACGTCATTGAAATCGGCGATGCCCATGCCGCACTCCATGCCATTGGTCACCTCTCGCGCGTCGTCCTTGAAGCGCTTCAGCGAAGAGAGCTTGCCCTTGAAGACCTGTGCTCCATCGCGCATCAGGCGAATCTCCGCATCGCGCTTGATCGAGCCGTCCACCACGCGGCAACCGGCAATCGTACCCACCTTGGGAATCCTGAAGATGTTGAGCACCTGCGCCCGGCCCACGTAGTTCTCCTTGATCGTCGGCTCCAGCAGTCCCAAGCATCGCCTTCTTGATCTCGTCCTGCAGCTCGTAAATGATCGAGTGCAGCCGGATCTCGACGCCATCCTGCTCGGCCAAATCGGCTGCCTTGCGTTCCGGCCGCACGTTGAAGCCAATCACGATCGCATTCGAGGCCGAAGCCAGCAGAATGTCGCTTTCCGTAATGGCGCCCACGCCGGTGTGCAGCACCTTGATGCGCACCTTTTCGGTCGACATCTTCTGCAGCGAGTCGGCCAGTACTTCGACCGATCCGGTTACGTCGCCCTTCAGGATCAGCGGCAGTTCCTTGACGCCAGCCTGCTTGATCTGCTCTGCCAGACCTTCCAGAGAGACACGCGAGGATTTCGCCAACTGCGACTCGCGCTCCTTCATCTTGCGATACTGCGCAATGCCCTTGGCCTTGTCGCGGTCGGCGACGACCGAGAACGTGTCGCCCGCATCCGGCATGCCTTCCAGCCCCAGAATCTCAACCGGCGTCGAAGGCACGGCTTCCTGGAATCGGGCGGCCGCGATCATCAAACATGGCGCGCACCTTGCCGAAGGTATTACCCATGATGAAGCTGTCGCCCGCGCGCAAGGTGCCGTTCTGCACCAGCACGGTAGCTACGGCGCCGCGTCCGCGGTCGAGTTTCGCTTCAATCACCGTGCCTACCGCCGGGCGATCCGGAGTCGCCTTCAGATTGCCCAGGTCCGCGACCAGGCAGATCATCTCCAGCAGCAGATCGAGATTCTGCTTCTTCTTCGCCGAGACATCGACGAAGACCGTAGAACCTCCCCACGCTTCCGGCACCAGCCCGCGATCGCCCAATTGCTGCTTCACGCGATCCGGCTGCGCATCCGGCTTATCGATCTTGTTCACTGCGACAATGATGGGCACGCCCGCCGCCTTGGCATGGTCCACCGCTTCCAGCGTCTGCGGCATCACGCCATCGTCCGCCGCGACCACGATCACGACGATGTCGGTGACCTTGGCGCCTCGTGCACGCATGCGGGTAAAGGCTTCATGGCCTGGGGTATCGAGGAAGACGATCTCCCGGCCAAATGCAGGCGAATCCTGCTTGGCGATGCGAACCTTGTAAGCGCCAATGTGCTGAGTGATGCCGCCCGCTTCGCCCGAAGCCACATCGGTCTCGCGGATCGCGTCCAGCAAGGAAGTCTTGCCGTGATCCACATGGCCCATCACCGTAACCACCGGTGGCCGCGTCACTTCGATCTCGCTGACATCCTCATTGCTCATGAGGTTTTCCAGCGCCTCATTGGCCATCTCGTCTTCGAAGGTGATGACCTGGGTGTCGGCGCCGAATTGCGAGGCCACATCCTTTACCAACTCGGCATCGAGCGATTGATTGACGGTGACAAAAACGCCGCGCATCAGCAGCGAAGCAATCAAGATCCTTGCCGCGTACTCCCAGCTTTTCCGCAAGATCCTTTACGCTGATGCCTTCTGTCACCGTGATGGTGCGGGTGATCGGCACCGGCTCCTGGGGAACCTGCGCTCCGCCGAAACGAGGCGGTGGCGCAAAGCCCTTCATGGGGCCTTCCTTGGTCTTCGGATACTGCTGGCGTCCGCGCCGTTGCTGCGGAGCCGGCCTCTGCGGCCGGGGCGCCTCCCCTGGAGGGGGCATCAGCCCGGCTGCACCACCGACACCGGCCGGGGGCGCCAAAGCCAGGCCGCGCTCCAAAGCCGGGCGAGGGGCGCCAAATCCAGGCCGTCCACCGGGCCCGGATGGTCCACCGCGGCTGGGTCCGCGTCGGGTGCATGGGCCGGCGCGCACCCGCAGGTCCGTCCTGGGGCGGCCGGGGGCCGAATCCCGGTCCACCGGCTCCCGGCCACTGGCGGGCCTGCCGCGATCGAAGATCGGCCGTCCCCGCTGAATCAGGCTCCTGGTTGCCCTGGTTGCTGCGGGGCGCTCGAAGACGGTGCTGCCGCCGGACCACGGGCGGCGGAGGCGGAGCCGGTATACCGGCCGTGGACCGGTCTGCGGCATGATCACGCGCGCGCAGCGGGGGCGGGGGCGGGCCTGGGGCGTCACAGCCGGAGGCCGCTGCATCCGGACTTCCGGCCGGCGAGGATTCACTGATACGCGAAGCTGCGGACTGTGACCCTGGCGAACTGCCAGGCTCAGCGGCAAGCGCGGGCGAACTCGGAGGGCGGAGCCACCGGAGTTGGACGGCGCCGGCGGCGCAGCTACACCGCGCCGATGGGCGTTCGGCGGGCGCACTTCCGCGCCTGGTAACCACTGGCTTGGTGTCCCTGGCGCCGTTGCCGGCGGGCGTGCTTCCATGCCCGGTGCCGGCGGCTTGGCCACGACCGGCCCAGCGGGCGGCTTGGCTGCGATTGCCGGGGCGGGCGGCGGTGGGGCCACCACAATTCGTGGCTCCTGCCGAGGCTGGGGAACAATCCTTCGCGGCGCAGGCGGCGGCGGGACGTGGGAAGCACGCTGACTTTGCCCACCCAGGTTTGGCCGGGCCTGACCTGGCGAACCTTGGCTGGGCGTAGCCTGGCCGGGCGCGCTCGATGTCGCCGCGGCCGGCGGAGCCGGCCGGAGGCGGCATAACCGGTGCCTGGCTGGGCGCGGCGGACGCAGCCAGCGATACGCCTGGCGTGGGGGCGGCCCCCGCGGAAGCTGACGCTACCGGATGGGCTGGAGCGGACGGCCTGGCTGCCTGGGGCGGAGCCACCGGCGGAACGGGAGGCCGCTGCGCGAAGCCGCAGCTTCCTCTTTTCTCTGCTGAATTGCCCTCAGCACGTCGCCCGGTTTCGATACTCGCGACCAGTCGATCTTCTGCTTCGGCTCGCTCTCTGCTCTTCGCCGGCCCGGCGCCGTTCTTGCCGCTGCGGTGAAAGTGTTGGCGCACGCGCTCCGCTTCATCCGCTTCCAACGAGCTCGAGTGCGTCTTCTTTTCCGTCACACCGACATCCGTCAAGGCGTCAAGGATCGCCCTGCTCTTTACTTCCAGTTCGCGTGCTAAGTCGTTAATCCGAACTTTGTTCATCCGTCCCTTTGCGTCAAACCCGCCGTCACTCAGACTTTCATCGCAGCCTCACGAGAATGAGAATGACAGCTCATATTATTATCCTCTGAAAACATGGAATGTGCGCTATCTCAGATAGCGCCCATTTACACGCCACCTTCATCTACCTTCGGTTCCTGCCGGGTCTCCTGGTTGGCTTCCTCAACGTTGCCCTCACCCACAGTCTCCGACCTAGCTATGTCATAGTTCGGCCTGTGCCTGACAATCGTCTCGCTGGTATCGTCCAGCCCGGGTGTTCCGTGACCGCACCGAACTCGCCTACATCCGGTCCCGATTCCGTCAATTCTTCCATACGCAGCGGCCGCAAGATCGTCGTTGATCAGACCCGATCCGTCCCGGATCTCCGGAACGACCTCCCGCTCCCCTTCGAGGTCCAAGGTGAGCGCGTCGATCTCCTCGTCCGTCTGGGCCGCTTCAATCGCCGCGCTTCCGCCACCGTCTCCTCGTCCGACTTAGCTCCTTCAGCGCCGGACGCTCTTCGCCGGGCTCATATTCGCCAAAATAGTGGCGCACCGCCAAGCTGATCTTCTCCAGCGTCTTCTCGCCGATGCCCGGAATCTCTTCCAGTTGCTCCGGCGTCATGTCGGCCAATGCTTCGACCGTGGTGATGCCCGCAACCACCAGCTTCTGGATGATCGTCTCGCCCAACTCCGTCACCTGCTCGATCGGAGTCGAGGGCCCACCGCTCATCGCCTGCATCTGCTGCTCGACTTCCTGGCGCTTCTCTTCCTCGCTCTTGATGTCGATCTTCCAACCCAACAATTTCGCCGCCAGGCGCACGTTCTGGCCCTTCTTGCCGATGGCCAGCGAGAGCTGGGAGTCGTCAACGATCACTTCAATCTGCTTCTCGCCCAGATCGGTGATGCTCACGCGGCTTACCTTGGCCGGCTGCAAAGCCTTTTCGGCAAAGGTGGTGATCTCTTCGCTGAACTCGATAATGTCGATCTTCTCGCCGCGCAATTCGCGAATGATGGACTGCACCCGCATTCCCTTCATGCCTACGCAGGCGCCCACCGGATCCACATCCTTGTCGCGCGACAGCACCGCAATCTTGGTGCGCTCCCCTGCTTCGCGGGCAATGGCACGGATGACCACAGTGCTGTCATAGATCTCCGGCACTTCACTCTGAAAGAGGCTCTGCACCAGCTCCGGCACGGCGCGGGAGACGATCACCTGGGGGCCCTTTGCGGCGCGATCCACGCGCTGCAACACCACGCGCACGCGCTCCCCGATGGCGAACTGCTCCAGCCGCGACTGCTCGCGCTTAGGCATCCTGGCCTCGGCTTTGCCCAGATCGAAGATCACGTCCTGCAATTCGATCCGCTTTACCGTGGCGTTCAGCACCTCGCCCAGACGATGCGCATACTCCTTGTAGACGGTGTCGCGCTCGGCCTCCCTTACCTTCTGGAAGATGACCTGCTTGGCCATCTGCGCGGCGATGCGGCCCAGCACGTCGGTCGGCTTGTAGTAGCGGATCTCACCGCCCGTCTCCACTTCCGGCGCCAGCGCCCGCGCATCGTCCAGCGTGATCTGGTTCACTGGATCTTCCAGCTGCTCCGGAGCCTCGACCACGGTCTTATAGACGTAAGCCCGAATCTCACCCGATTCCCGGTCCAGCTCGGCCCGCATGTTCTCCTGCGTCTTGTAGTACTTGCGCGTGGCAAGCGCAATGGCGTCCTCCACCGCGGAAACGACGATCTGCGGATCAATTCCCTTGTCCCGGCTTAACGCTTCGATACTCTGATAAAGAACACTCGCCATGATTTCTCTCTTTTACCTATTCGCTCTAAATCTCAGGGGCCAGATTGGCTTTTTCGATATTGGCAAACGCAATCTCGATCGTCTGCGCCGACGCCGTACCCTTCTTGCTGCCTTTTTGCTTCTTTGCCGTCAAGTCGAGCACAATTCCTTCCGGCTTCACCTCTGTGAGCCTACCCAGCCAATGGCGGTTGCCCGCAACCGGCGCAAAGGTGCGCACTTTCACCGGGCTGGCCTGAAAGCGCTCGTAATCGGCCCGGGTTGCCAGCTTGCGGTCTAAGCCCGGCGAGGAAACCTCCAGGGTGTACTCCGCTCCCGGCACCAACTCCTCCACATCGATCACGGTGCCAAAGTCCCGGCTAAACCGTTCGCAATCTTCATGCGTTACCCAAGCCAGCTGATCGAGAGCAACGCCTTCGCTTGCCAGGTGCTCGAGCAGGCTTTGCTCTTCGCCCGCCGCGGCACCGTCTCTCAGCTTCGCAGCGGCCTCTTCAGCCCTCCGGGCACGCTGTTCGGCGTTCTGCTCGATAAAGACTCGCAGAACTCTTTGCTTGCTGCCACCCAGGTACTCAATCTCCACCACATCCAACCCGTGCGAAGCAGCCACCCGATCCGCCGTGCGACGGATTTGCTCAAGACTCAATGCCATACTTGCCGCTTCAAAAGAAGATGGCTCGCCAACGGGCCGGGCCGCCAAGCTTTGCGGCATCCTGACCAAAAGAAAAGTGGGCTTTCGCCCACTCATTTCTCCGTGTTTCTCCGCAGTGCGTTAAGGCGAAGCCAAAGGACAAATTCGTCTGCTTCTTAAGAATACGCCGCTTTCCTGCCAATTTCAATGACTTCCAACCCCCGCAGAGAACCCTCAATTTGCGCCGAGACTGCCTCGGCGGGATGACAAAGGGGAGGGCGGCGCTTCAATCCGAATCAGATGCCGGTTGAGAGGACCGCAGGGGATAAAAGGGGTTCGTTTCTTTCAGAAAGCAGCGAATCCTGACCCCATCGTCAACCGTCGTCTGCGATCCCAGCGCGGCGCAAGCCATTACAATAGAAATATGCCCTCCCTCTTATGATCCAGACACTCGTACCGGAAGCCCTTACCTTTGACGACGTCCTCCTCGTACCCGCTTATAGCGAGGTTGTGCCTGCACAAGTGAGCACGCAGACTCTGCTCACACATTCCATTTCCCTCAATACTCCGCTGGTTTCCGCCGCTATGGATACGGTCACCGAGTCGCGCCTGGCCATCGCCATGGCGCAGCAGGGCGGCCTTGGCGTCATTCATCGCAATCTCTCGGTGGAGCAGCAGGCCAGCGAGGTTGACAAGGTAAAGCGCTCAGAAAGCGGCATGATTGTCGACCCGGTCACCATTGAGCCCCAACAACTGATCTCGGATGCGCTCGACGTGATGCGCCGTTACAAGATCTCCGGCGTTCCCGTGACCCAGGGCAAGAAGCTGGTCGGCATTCTCACCAACCGCGACCTGCGCTTTGAAACCCGCACCGACATCCCGATCGGCGATGTGATGACCAGGGAAAACCTCATCACGGTTCCCGTGGGCACCACGCTGGAAGATGCGGAAAAGATCCTGCATAAGCACCGGGTGGAAAAGCTGCTGGTGGTCAACGGCGCAATACGAGCTTAAGGGCCTGATCACGGTCAAAGACATCCAGAAGAAGCTCAAGTACCCCAACGCCGCGAAAGACGATCAGGGCCGCCTGCGGGTGGGGGCGGCGATCGGCGCGACCGGCGACTTTCTCGAGCGTGCCGCCGAGTTGGTCCGCGCCCGGGTCGACGTGCTCTCGATCGACTCGGCGCATGGCCACTCCTCCCGTGTTCTCGAAGCCGTTCGCGCGGTCAAGAGGCATTTTCCTGAAGTCGCCCTTATGGCGGGCAATGTCGCCACCTATGAAGGGGCAAAGGCGCTGATCGAAGCCGGCGTGGATAGCGTCAAGGTAGGTATCGGCCCCGGATCCATCTGCACCACGCGCATGGTCACCGGCGCCGGGATGCCGCAGATCACCGCTATCAGCGAGTGCTACCGGGCGGCACGCGAGCACAACATCCCGGTGATCGCCGATGGTGGCATCAAGTACTCCGGCGACGTAACCAAGGCGATCGCTGCCGGCGCGAGCGTGGTCATGATCGGCTCGTTGTTCGCTGGCGTCGACGAGAGCCCGGGCGAAACGATTCTTTACCAGGGCCGCAGCTTCAAGACCTACCGTGGCATGGGCTCCCTCTCCGCCATGTCCCAGGGCTCCGGGCGAGCGCTACTTCCAGGGAAAAGACGACATCGAGGACAGACCCTCGACCGAAGGCGTCGTGGCCCGCGAGCGCAACGGAGAAAACCGGCTGGCCAAGTTTGTGCCGGAAGGGATCGAAGGACGCGTGCCTCATCGCGGGCCGCTCGAAGCCATGGTCTACCAACTGGTGGGCGGATTGCGGTCGGGGATGGGCTATGTGGGCTGCAACACCATCCAGGAATTGCAGGAGAAGTCGCGCTTTATTCGGATCTCCAGCGCCGGGCTGCGCGAGAGCCACGTCCACGACGTCATCATCACCCGCGAAGCGCCCAACTACCACGTCGAATAGGCGCAATCAAGCCGCACGATGCGGAAGGCTCCAATCGGGCCGGATGTAGTGGCAGGTGTAGCCGTTGGGATACCGTTCCAGATAATCCTGATGTTCGGGCTCAGCTTGCCAAAAAGGACCAGCCGGTTCTACTTCAGTCACGACTTTTCCGGGCCAAATTCCCGAGGCATCGACGTCAGCGATCGTGTCTTCCGCGGTCCGTTTCTGCTCATCGGTGGTATAGAAGATCGCGGAGCGATAGCTTGTTCCACGGTCGTTTCCCTGGCGATTCAATGTGGTTGGATCATGAATCTGAAAGAAAAACTCCAGCAGCTTGCGATAGCTCAGCTTGTGCGGGTCAAAGACGATCTCGATCGCCTCGGCATGGTCTCCATGATTGCGATAGGTGGCGTTAGGAACATCACCGCCGGTATATCCGACTCGCGTGGAGATGACACCCGGGTAGCGGCGCAACAAGTCCTGCATGCCCCAAAAGCAGCCGCCGGCCAGGATTGCAGTTTCGTGGGATGGTGACATTTTCTATTTCTCCTCCTCGGGCTCAAACAGTTTGAGATATTCGCCGTAGCCTTCGCTTTCAAGCTCGTCTATGGGAATGAAGCGCAGAGACGCCGAATTGATGCAGTAACGCAATCCACCGGCATCGCGGGGGCCGTCATCTAATAAGCCCGTACGCTTCGTGGAGGACAGGCTTTTCCGCTGCCAGGGGAGTGGTGCCCTTTACCCCGGAATCGCCTGCAGACTCTAAGCGTTGGTGCTGCTGCCGCTGCCATCGGGTGGCGGGTTCTCAGACATCGCCTTGTCGATCTCTTCGCGACGCTTCGCCCGTGCTTCGGCGCGCTTCTGGCGCTTCTCATCCAGCTCGTGCTCGGAGCCGAGCAGTTCGATGAATGCCTTCTCCGCCCCGTCGCCCTTCTGAAAGCCGGTGCGCACGATGCGCAGATAGCCACCATCGCGGTCGCCGTAACGCGGCGCCACGGTATCGAACAGCCGGGAGACCGCCTCCCGGGTCTGCAGATAGCGAGAGCGCCATGCCGGCGTGAGTGCAGGTCGCCCCTCTTGCCCAGCGTGATCAGCTTTTCCACGTGAGGACGCGCGGCCTTGGCCTTGGTGATCGTCGTCTCCACCCGATCCTCGAGGAGAATCGACGTCACCAGGTTCCGCAGCAACGCGCGGCGATGGCTCGTGTTCCGTCCTAGTTTGTATCCTGCATTGCGATGGCGCATGAGTTTCTCTTTCTTGCGTTTAATTTAAATAGTGGCCGGCGCCCCGTTCGCATCGAAGCTGACTCGCCGGCCACTCCGACTCGCTGTTCCCGGTTTAGAAGTTCTCCGGCTCCGACTGGAGCGGAATATCCACTCCCTCGAGATCTTCCTCGTCTTCATCGTCGTCGTCGTAGCGGCTATAGCTCGCCGCCAGGGTAGCTGCCGGCAGCACGCTGGTCGGACCGGGCACCGCGTTGCCATGCTCGTCGATCTTCATGCCCAGCGACAAGCCCATCTGGGCCAGAATTTCCTTGATCTCGTTCAAGGATTTGCGCCCGAAGTTCTTGGTCTTCAGCATCTCCGGCTCGGTCTTCTGCACCAGTTCGCCGATGGTCTGAATATTCGCGTTCTTCAAGCAGTTGTAGCTGCGCACGCTCAATTCAAGCTCCTCAACGGAGCGATTGAGGTTCTCGTTGCGCAACTGCATCCTGCCCTCGTCGTGAGCGCTCTCCGCTTCGATCTCTTCCTCGAAGTTGATGAAGATGCTCATGTGGTCCTTGAGCAGCTTGGCGGCGAGCCCGATGGAATCAGCCGGCAGAACCGAACCATTGGTCCAGACTTCAATGGTCAGCTTGTCATAGTCGGTAATCTGACCCAGACGGGCGGCATCCACGGTGTAATTCACCTTGCGCACCGGCGAGTGAACCGAGTCCACGGGAATGAAGCCGATCCCCAGATCCGAATCGAAGTTCTTATCGGCGGAAACATAGCCACGGCCGCGCTTGAGGCGCATTTCCATGTCCAGCTTGCCGCCTTCGCTGACGGTCGCAATATAGACATCCTTGTCCAGGATCTCGACGTCTCCGTCGGCCTCGATCATGCCCGAAGTCACCACACCCGGCTGGTCCGCGCGCAGATAAAGCGCCTTGGGACCTTCCCCATTCAGCTTGAAGGGAATCTGCTTGAGGTTCAGGATGATGTCGGTCGCGTCTTCGACCACGCCGGTGATCGATTGAAACTCGTGCAGCACACCTTCGATCTTTACCGCGGTTACCGCCGCGCCCTCGATCGAAGAGAGCAGGGTGCGACGCAGCGCATTGCCGATGGTGGTGCCGAAGCCGCGCTCAAAGGGCTGAGCGCTGAACTTCCCGTACTTCTCGGTGAGCGTCTCCGTATCCACTGCAAGACGTTTGGGTTTTTGAAATCCTCTCCAAAGCATATCTGTGTTCCTCTCCATGCACGGCAAGCGTCGCGAAGCATTCTGCTACGGCCGTGCCCGTTTCTCCTTCGTTGAAATTCTGACATCTACCGAGGGCCTACTTGCTGGCCTACTTGCTGTAAAGTTCGACGATCAGCTGCTCGTTCACCGGCATGTTGACGTCCTCACGCTTGCGGCAGCGCCAGTACCTTGCCGGAAAGATTGGCGTGGTCCACCTGCAGCCAACGCGGCGCTACCTGGTGGCTGGCGAATTCTGTCGAGGTCTCGAGCACCGTGAGTTTCTTGCTGCCCTCGCGGATCTTGATCTCGTCGCCCACGCCCACCTGGAAGGAAGGAATGTTCACTTTGCGGCCATTCACTTCCACATGGCCATGGCGCACGATCTGCCGCGCCTGGCGCCGCGAACTGGCAAAACCGAGGCGGAAGGCAACGTTGTCCAGACGCCGCTCGAGCTGCTGCAAGAGCAACTCGCCGGTGACGCCCTGAGCCCGCGAAGCCTTCTCGTAGTAGGCGCGGAACTGGCTTTCCAGGGTGAAGTAGATGCGCTTGGCTTTTTGCTTCTCCCGCAATTGCAGGCCGTAGCCTACGATCTTCGGCTTGCGGTCGCGGCCATGCTGGCCAGGGGCAAAGTTGCGCTTCTCAATCGGGCACTTTTCGGAGAAGCACTTGGTGCCCTTCAGGAAAAGCTTGGTGCCTTCGCGACGGCAAAGGCGGCAGACTGGTCCGGTATAACGTGCCAACGTATTTCATCTCCTTACTTCAGAGGCCGACCGGTTTACAGATCGCTTTCCTGAGGCAAGCGTCCTTCGTCCCGGTCCAGCCGTTTGATCAAACTTCAGCTTCTGCTTCGGTTACTCCGAGACGACTCGTGTTAGACTCGTCTCCGCTTTGGCGGGCGGCAGCCGTTGTGCGGAATCGGCGTAACGTCGCGGATGGAGCGGACGTCGAGTCCCGCCGCAGCCAAAGCACGCACCGCCGACTCGCGGCCGGAACCCGGACCGCTTACCCGCACATCGACCGAACGCAGACCATGATCCCGCGCCTGGTTGGCGGCGTTCATCGCCGCCTGCTGCGCCGCGAACGGCGTGCCCTTGCGCGACCCGCGGAAGCCGAGCGAACCCGAGCTCTTCCACGACAGCGTATTGCCCTGGCCGTCGGTGATGGTCACGATGGTGTTGTTGAACGAGTGCCTGGACGTAGACCAATCCATAGGGGACGTTCTTGCGCTCGCGCTTCTTGAACTTCTTGTTCTTGGCAGCCTTTCCGGCTGCCTGCTGCTTTTGCTCCTGTTTCGCCATTAGGTCTTCGCCGTCGCTTTCTTCTTGCCTGCGATTGTGCCCTTACGCGGTCCCTTGCGGGTGCGCGCGTTGGTGTGCGTGCGCTGGCCGCGGGTGGGCAGATTGCGCCGATGGCGCAGTCCACGATAGGACTGAATGTCGATGAGCCGCTTGATGTGCATCGAGACGTCTTTGCGCAGATCGCCTTCGATCTGGCCTTCGTTCTCGATCACCTGGCGGATACGGTTGACCTCGTCTTCGCCCAGATCCTGGATCTTCTTGAACGGATCCACATTGGCCGTTTCCAGGATGCGCAGCGCACGAGGGTTACCGATACCGAAGATGTAGGTCAGCGCGATTCTTGCCTGCTTATGACGGGGCAGATCGACGCCAGCAATACGTGCCATGCCTGATCCTTCTTCTCTTGTGTGCTGCCGGCAGCTTCGCCGCGGCAGCGGTTTTGGCTATCTTTCCGGATAGCCGGTGAAAGCGACTGGAGAGGTTCAACGCAAGCCTTTATGGCTAACTAGCCTCTCACCGTGCTCGTTACGATTGTTCTACGTCTAGCCCTGGCGCTGCTTGTGCTTCGAGTTCTCGCAGATCACCCGCACCACACCGCGGCGATGGATGACCTTGCACTTGTCACAAATCTTCTTTACTGATGCCCGAACTTTCATAACGACTGCTCCTGATCTTTGTACACTGCTCTGCGACTTGACGCCGGCCTTCAGCTTCTCGCTCAAAGCCCTTACCTACACTGCCAACCGGCGGAATTACTTATACCGGTAGACGATCCGGCCCCGGGTCAGATCGTAGGGACTGAGCTCGACTGCCACCCGGTCGCCGGGAAGAATACGGATAAAGTTCTTCCGCATGCGTCCCGAAACGTGCGCCAGAACCTGATGCTTGTTCTCAAGCTCCACTTTGAACATCGCGTTCGGCAACGTCTCGACCACCGTTGCCATGACTTCAATCGCGTCTTCCTTCGACAATCCTTATCCCGATTCTGCCCGCGATTCGCCATCCCACAGGCTCATCATTCGCCTACTGCGTCAAAATTACAGCGCCCTCAGCCGTCACCGCGACGGTGTGCTCGAAATGAGCGCTCAAGCTTCCATCCTCGGTTACCGCCGTCCAGCCATCGCTCAACACCTGCACACCCGGCTTGCCTACATTCACCATGGGCTCGATCGCCAGGACCATTCCCGGCGCGCAGTTTGGTTCCCGCTCCCCGCTGACCGTAGTTCGGAACCTGCGGATCTTCGTGCATCCGCGTCCCAATCCCATGGCCGACAAAATCACGAACCACGCTGAAGCCGCCCGCCTCGACCACTTCCTGCACCGCGGCGCCGATATCTCCCAGCGTCGCGCCCGGCACGCACCACGCGGATCGCGGTCTCCAGCGAAGCCTTGGTCACGTCCAGCAACCGCTTGGTCTTCGGCGCTACATCGGCTCCCCACCGGAACCGTGATTGCCGAGTCACCGTAGTACCCGTCCAGCACCACGCCGCAGTCGATCGAGACAATATCCCCGTCACGCAGCACCCGCTCGCTGGAGGGAATGCCGTGCACCACCTGCTCGTTCACCGAAGTACACAGAACACAGGGATAGCCACGATAGCCCTTAAATGCCGAGGTCGCTCCCAAGCGCCGCCATCTTGCTCTCCGCCGCCAGTCTCCAGATCGAGCGTGGTCACGCCGGGCTTGACAAGCGCCTTGACGTGCTCCAGGACCTCGCGAACCACCGCTCCGCTGCGCCGCATTTTTTCAATCTCCTGCGGCGTCTTGATCATGATGGCCATTGGCCTATCTCTTTCTTTCCACCCAGCCTTCGCCAACCTGGCAAAAAATCCCTGGCAAACCCCGCAGGCGCTGTCTAAAGCCGCTCATTCTGCGATCGGAAGCGCGTCACTGCGGCCATGATGGCAGCCGTTACGTCGCCCGCCGGCTGCTCGCCATCCACTTCTACGAACCGGCCCTGGGCACGATAATGTTCCACCACCGGCGCCGTCAGCGCCGTATAAGTGCGCATCCGCTCTTCGAAGACCGCTTCCACATCATCCGCGCGCTGGACCAGCGGCGTGCCTTCCACATCGCATACCGTGTCCACTTCCGGCGGCTGCAGGTAAACGTTGTAAATGCGCTGGCAGGTTGGACAGCTGCGCCGACCCGTGATACGACGCAACAACTGAGTATAACTTACCCGGATGCTGACTGCAATCGATGCGGGAGCCCGGAGCGGGTTTGCCGCCAAACGCTGATCCAGCCACTCCGCCTGCCCCAGGGTCCGCGGATAGCCATCCAACATGTAGCCACGGGCGGTATCCGGCTGCGCCAGCCGCTCCGCCACCATCTGATTGACCAGATCGTCGGGAACCAGCTTGCCCTCAGCCATAATCTGCTTGGCCAGCACACCCAGCGCCGTTCCGCGATCCTTGTTGTCCCGCAGAAGATCTCCAGTGGAAATCTGGGGGATGCCCCAGGCCGCCATGATTTCCTTGGCCTGCGTGCCCTTACCCACGCCCGGAGCTCCCATAAGCAGCAAGGGTCCGGGAATCACAGCTTTCGAAGCCTCCGCGGCAGACCCGCCTTGGCCCCCGTTCGCTTGTCCCGTAGACGGCGCGGCCTGCAACCCTTCCAGCGCAGGCAGCGGCCTTACCACGACCGCCTTCCGCGCACCCGGCCGCTGCGCGGCGAGAAGCCATCGTAGTGGCGCATGATCAGCTGCGACTCCACCTGGTTCACGGTATCCATCGCCACGCCCACCACAATCAGCAGCGAGGTGCCGCCGAAGTAGAAGCTGACGTTCAAGCCGTGAGTGACCCAGGTCGGGAGCTGTTCAAAGAACCCGCCCACCAGCCAAAGGTCATTGAGGTGAATGCCGCTGATCAAAATCTGCGGTATCAGCGAGATCACGACCAGATAAAGCGCGCCCACCAGGGTAATGCGGGTCAAGAACGTCGTTCACAAAGTCGGAAGTGCGCCGCCCGGGACGAATGCCGGGAATGAACCCGCCATACTTGCGCATATTGTCGGCGATGTCATCGGGACGGAAGACGATCGAGATGTAGAAGTAGGCGAAGAAAACGATGCCCACAATGTACAGCAGCTCATACCAGGGTTCGCCGGGGCGCAGGCCATCGAAAATGCGGGTCAGAAACCCGCTGTTTTGCACCATACTGGAACTGGCGAAGAGCAACGGGGCGGACAGAATCGAGCTGGCGAAGATCACCGGCATCACGCCGCCGGAGTTCACCTTGAGTGGCAGGTGCGTGGATTGGCCGCCCATCAGGCGCCGCCCCACGATCCGCTTGGCATACTGCACCGGGATGCGCCGTTCACTGCGCTCCACAAATACGATGAAGGCCACGATGGCGATCATCGCGACCACCAGTATCACCAGCGCCGGAATGGTGAAGGAACCCCACGCCTGGGTGCCCGCCTTGTCGATCAAATCCTGAATACCGCGCGGCAGGCCCACCACAATCCCGGCAAAGATCAGCAAGCTCATGCCGTTGCCGATGCCGCGGTCGGTAATCTGCTCACCCAGCCACATGATGAAGGCCGTGCCCGTAGTCAGCGTCAGCACGGTCATCAGGATGAAGCCCGGTCCAGGATTCAACACATAGGAGACTCCGCCCGAGCCATGGGAGAGGGTCAGCGCGATCGCCAGCGACTGCACCACACCCAGCAACACCGTGACGTAGCGCGTCCACTGCGTGATCTTCCGCCGCCCCAGCTCCCCTTCCTTCTGCAGCTTGGCCAGCGGTTCATAAACCACGGTAAGCAACTGGAAGATGATGGAGGCAGTGATATAGGGCATGATGCCCAGAGCGAAGATCGTCAGGCGGCGAAGGTTTCCTCCGCTGAACAGATCGACCAAGCCCAGCGCGCTGCCCGCCTGCTGGTCGAAGAATTGCGCCAACAGCTTGAGGTTGACGCCCGGGGTCGGAATCTGCGAGCCCAGACGATAGACGGCCAGAATCCCCAGCGTAAACAAGACCCGCTTGCGCAGGTCGGGAATGCGGAAGATATTACGGATATTCTCAAGCATACGTTTCCTGTGTCGTTACCGATCGTGAACGTGCCTCGAAAGCATTTTCACTTTTACGAGGTGAAATGCTAGATCGCCTCTTAGGCGACCAGAACAGCCTTGCCGCCGGCTTTCTCGATCTTTTCCTGGGCCGACTTGGAAAACTTATGCGCATGCACTGTCACCGCGACGGTCAACTCACCATCGCCCAGCACCTTGACCAGTCCATGCCGCTTCTTGAGCAGCCCCTTGGCGGCAAAGGCGTCCACCGTCAACTCGGCCTGGCCTAGTTCGGCGTGCAGCTCCGCGATGCGGCTCAGGTTGACGACCGAGTATTCGGTGCGAAAGATATTGGTGAAGCCACGCTTGGGCAGGCGGCGATGCAGCGGCATCTGTCCGCCTTCAAAACCGCGCATCATGTGGGAGCCGGAGCGCGAACGCTGTCCCTTGTGCCCCCGGGTCGAGGTCTTGCCCATGCCCGAGCCCATACCGCGGCCGACGCGCTTTTTGCCGACGTTCGCCTTTTTCGGCGCCCGTAAATTGGAAAGATTCTTTGCCATACCGTCCTCGCTCAACGCCAGACCGCTCTAGCCAGTCCGACTCGCATTTGTTTCCTTCGGCGGCCTTACTTTACGATCCGCACCAGGTGCGGCACGGTCTTCACCATGCCCCGGATCGACGCCGTATCCTCGCGCTCCACCACCTGATTGAGCCGCGTAAAGCCCAATCCCTTGACCACCCTCTTGTGCTTCTCCGGCGTGGAAATCGACGACCGGTAGTACTCGAGGCGCATCATCAGCTTTGCCTGCTTCGGAGTCGCTGCCATCAATATAGCTCCTGTACCTGCTTGCCGCGAGCGGCAGCCACTTCGCCACGATCCCGCAACTGCACCAGCGCATCGAAGGTGGCCTTGACCACGTTGTGCGGATTGGCCGTGCCCAGGCTCTTGGTCAGCACGTTCTGCACCCCGACCGAGGTCATCACCGCGCGCACCGCGCCGCCGGCGATCACGCCCGTGCCTTCCGGCGCCGGCTTCAGCAGCACGTGCCCGGATCCAAAGCGCCCCAACACCTGGTGCGGTATGGTCGTCTCCGACAGGTTGACGTGCACCAGATTCTTCTTGGCCGCCTCGATCCCCTTGCGGATCGCCTGCGGTACTTCCTTCGCCTTGCCCGAACCGTAGCCCACCACAGCGGCAGAGGGATCCCCAACCACCACCAGCGCCGCGAAGGACATGTTCTTGCCGCCCTTGACTACCTTGGTGACACGATTGATGGACACCACCTGATCCTTCAGGTTGTACTGCCCGGCGTCCAGTTTCCGCTTGAGTATTGCCATGCTCTTGTCAATCCTTCTGCGCCGCCACAGGCCGCGCCTCAACCCCAACTAGAATTCCAAACCTGCTGCGCGCGCCGCATCCGCCAGGGCCTTGATGCGCCCGTGGTAGAGGTAGCCGCCGCGGTCGAAAACCACCCGCTTGATTCCTTTTTCGATTGCCCGCTCTGCCACCAGCTTGCCGATTTCCTTGGCCGCGGCCACGTTGCCGCCGGTCTTCATTTTGGCCGCCAGGGTGGAGGCCGAGAGGATCGTTTCCCCCTTGGCATCGTCGACGATCTGCGCATAAATGTGGTTCAGCGAACGGTATACGTTCAGCCGCGGACGCTCCGCGGTGCCTTGCATCTTTTGCCGGATGCGAAAGTGGATGCGCTGGCGGATTACATTTCTCTGTCTTAACGGAATCATTGATTCTTTCCCTTCCTAAAAGCGGAGCTGCCCTGCAGCCCCGTCCGGAATTCCTGCCCCGCTCCATCGAGACCGCGTGTGCGGCTTTCTCAAGGAAGCCGCATGCATTTCGCTGACCCACAAAGCCTCGACAGGAATTCCGGGCGTTCGGTTCTTACTTGGCGCCGGTCTTGCCGACCTTCTTCTTCAAGCGCTCGCCCACATAGCGCACACCCTTGTTCTTGTACGGGTCCGGCTTACGCAAGGAGCGCATATCCGCGGCCACCTGGCCCACCTTTTGCCGGTCGATGCCGCTGATCGTCAGCCGGGTCTGCTTTGGGTCAATCGCCACGTCAATCCCCGTGGGCAGAGGGAACTCGATGGGATGGGAAAAGCCCAGGGTGAAGACCACCGTTCCTTTTCCCTTCAGCTCGGCGCGATAGCCGATGCCGACAATATCCAGCTCCTTGCTCCAGCCCTTGGTCACGCCTTCGACGGCATTCGAGACCAGCGCGCGCGTCAGGCCATGCAGGGCTGCCAGAGATTCCTTCTCCCGCACCGCGAGCAGATTTCCATCCTTGGTTTCGAGGGTTATGCCCGCGGGCAGCAAGGCGCTCAACTTGCCCTTTGGCCCCTCGACCAGCACGGTGTTGCCCTGCACCTTGTACTTCACGGTTGCGGGCAACGGAATCGGTTTCTTGCCTATACGCGACATACTCTTCTCAACCCTTCACGGCTTGCGAGTCGCGGTTGCCGGCTTGCCAGCCACCGTTCCCCTGCAGCCAGAGCGCAAAAACACGCTGCGCTCAATTCTTCCGCCGAATGACGGTTACCAGACCTCGCAGAGGATCTCGCCGCCGACGCCTTCGCGCCGCGCCTGCCGGCCCGTCATGACGCCCCGCGGCGTGGTCATGATGCTGATGCCGAGCCCGCTTTGGACACGCTTAATCTCGTCCCGGCCGACATAGACGCGGCAGCCCGGGCGCGAGATGCGCGACAGGTCGCGAATGGCGGCTTCGTTGTTGGCGCCGTACTTGAGATAGACCCGCAGCACTGCGCGGCCATTCTCTTCCGCCGCCTTGTAGTTGGCGATGTAGCCTTCTTCTTTGAGGATGCGGGCAATCTCGGTCTTCAGCTTCGATGCCGGAACATCCAGCTTTTGGTGGCGCGCACGAATGGAGTTGCGGATACGCGTCACAAAGTCGGCTACTGGATCGGTCAAACTCATTCTCTCTCCTCCACTCCCCGTTCGCTCCGGCAAAGCCGCAGAACCAGCGGGAATGTTCTTGTTACACCGGGACGGTTACTTACCAACTCGACTTGACCACACCGGGAATTTCGCCCCGGAGCGCCAACTGGCGGAAGCACAAACGGCATAGACCGAACTTGCGCAGGTACGCGCGCGGCCGGCCGCAAATCTTGCAGCGATTGTGCTGGCGGCTGGAAAACTTCGGCTTGCGTGCGTCTTTGACTCGTTTTGCTGTCGTTGCCATGGTCTTTAAAATCCTCTCTGAAGTGCGCGCAGCTTACGCCGTCTGGCGGAAGGGCATGCCGAACTGCCGCAGCAGGGCACGCGCCTGGTTGTCGTCCTTGGCTGTGGTCACGATGGTGACGTTCATGCCCTTCAATTTCTCCACCCGCGCATAGTCGACCTCGGGAAAAATCAACTGGTCGCGCATGCCCAGGGTGTAGTTGCCGCGCCCGTCGAAGCTCTTGGTGGATACGCCCTTGAAATCACGCACGCGGGGAAGCGCGATCGAGACCAGGCGGTCGAGAAATTCGTACATGATATCGCCGCGCAGCGTCACCATGGCGCCGATGGGCATGCCCTCGCGCACCTTGAAGGCGGCGATGGACTTCTTGGCCCGCGTCGTCACCGGCTTTTGCCCGGCAACCGACGCCAGGTCGGCCACCAGCGGATCCATCAGCTTCACGTTCTGCGTCGCCTCGCCCAGACCCATATTCAGAACGATCTTCTCCAGGCGCGGCACAGCCATGAGGTTCTTGAGGCCAAGCTCTTTCTGCAATGCCGGCCTGATTTCCTTTTGGTACTTTTCCTTCAGTCTCGCTTCTACTTTCGCTGCCATCGTTCCGTCTCTCTTCTTTCACGGTCCCGGAGTGGGCTTTGTGCCCGTGTACCGTTGCGTGATCAAATTCCGCAATGCCGGTTGCCGCTATGGGCCGGCTTACTTCTTCTTCGGCGCCAGCGTCTGGCCGCACTTCTTGCACACCCGAACCTTGGTATCGCCTTCAAACTTGTGACCGACGCGCACCGGTCCGCAGGCTGCCGCAGACCAACATCACATTGGAGATCTGGATGGCGGCTTCCTGCTCGGCGATGCCGCCCTGGATATTGCGCTGCGGATTGGGATGGACATGCTTCTTGACCATCCGCACATGCTCCACCAGCAGCCGCTTCGTTCGCTCAGCACGCGCAGCACGCGGCCCCGCTTGCCTTTATCGGTGCCCGTAATCACTTCCACGGTATCGTTGCGTTGCATCTTCAATGCCATAGCTTCCTCACTTCCCGTCCCCGCGTTAGAGCACTTCAGGGGCCAGCGACACAATCTTCAAAAACTTCTTCTCGCGCAGCTCGCGGGCGACCGGCCCGAAGACGCGCGTGCCCACCGGCTCTCCCGCATCGTTGATCAACACCGCGGCGTTCTGGTCGAAGCGGATGTAGGTGCCGTCGCGGCGGCGATATTCCTTGCGCGTCCGCACCACGACCGCCTTCACCACTTTGCCCTTCTTGACCTGCCCGTCGGGAGAAGCTTCCTTCACAGAGGCAGTAATCACATCGCCCAGGCCGGCCTTTTTTCCGCTCGAGCCGCCCAGAGGCAGAATCATCTGCAGCCTGCGCGCGCCGGAATTATCGGCTACCTCCAGCATGGTTCTCATCTGCACTGCCATACTCGTCTCTCCTTCTATGCCACTTGCTGCGCTTGGCGGTCTTCACACCGCTGACCGGCACGGTCGACTGACGAATTCGACTTAAGCAACGGGCTGCGCGAGCTCTTCGGCACTGCGGCAGAGAGGAGCGGCGAATGACCTCTTCCAGCGTCCACCGCTTCAGCTTGCTCAGCGGACGGCTCTCGCGAATCCTGACCACGTCGCCCACGCGGGCTGAGTTCTGCTCGTCATGGGCATAGAACTTCTTGCTGATCTTGATCACGCGCTTGTACTTGGGGTGGGTCTTGCGCATCTCCACCTCGACCACGATGGTCTTCTGCATCTTGGTCGAAACAACGTTGCCAACCTTTTCCGTGCGCCGTGACTCCGGCCGTCTGGTCCTCGGAACCGCTGTGGCATCTGACATGGCTTAACGAGCCCCTTTTCTGGCCGGCTTGGCCGGCTTGGTTTTGGCAACCCTGGCTGCTTTGCCTGGCTTTGCCGCCGTCTCAGCTGGCCGGTTGGAGAGATCGAGCCATGCACACCCAGCACCCGCTCGCGGGCAATCGTCTTGATGCGGGCGATATCCTTGCGCAGATCGCGCAGCTTCTTCACGCCTTCGTTCTGCCCCAGCTTCATCTGGAAGCGCAGGCGAAAGAGCTGCTCGGCCGACTGCCGTTCCTGGTGCTCCAGCTCTTCATCGTTCAGGTTGCGAATCTTTTCCGTTTCCATTGCTCTTCTTCTCTCGTTCTCTCGGGCTACTTGACCGCCACGGCTACGCTTGACATCATGCCGCATCACAAATCGGGTCTTGAGGGGCAGCTTGTTCGAAGCCAAGCGCATCGCCTCGCTGCCATCTCCGGCGTGACCCCTTCCATCTCGAAGAGCACCTTGCCCGGACGAACCACCGCCACCCAATGATCGGGAGCACCCTTGCCTTTGCCCATACGGGTTTCGGCCGGCTTCTTGGTTACCGGCTTGTCGGGAAAGAGCCGCAGCCAGATCTTGCCGCCGCGCTTGATGAAGCGGGTCATGGCCACGCGGCTGGCTTCAATCTGCCGGTCCGTGATGTAGCCGCACTCCATCACCTTGAGCCCATAGTCCCCGAACGACAGCTCGGAGCCGCGCCACGCCTTGCCGCACATGCGGCCGCGCTGCTGCTTGCGGTACTTGACCTTCTTTGGCATCAACATAAAATTCCGCCTCGATACGAACCCTCGTTGACCCCACTCTGAACCCAAAAAGCCGGGTTCTAGAATAGGCCACGCCGATGCTGGTTAAAAAACTCCGCTTGTGCCCGCCGGCTGCGGCTGACGGCGCTTCTGCTCGTAAATGTCACCGCGATAGATCCAGGTCTTTACCCCGATCACGCCGTAGGTGGTGCGCGCTTCGGCAAATCCGTAATCGATATCGGCGCGCAGGGTGTGCAGCGGCAGCCGCCCCTGCAAATACCACTCCGAACGCGCGATCTCATTGCCATTCAACCGCCCGGAGACGCGAACCTTGATGCCCTTGCAGCCAAAGCGCAGCGCCGAATCGACCGCCTTGCGCATGGCGCGGCGGAAGCCAACCCGCTTTTCCAGTTGCAGCGCGATGTTCTCGGCCACCAACTGCGCGTCCAGCTCCGGCTTGTTCACCTCGAGTATGTCGATGAACACGTCGCGGTTGGTGCGCTTCTGCAGATCCACCTTGAGCTTCTCGATCTCGGCGCCCTTGCGGCCGATCACGATGCCCGGACGCGCGGTGCGGATGATGAGGCGCAGCTTATTGCCCGGCCGCTCGATCTCGACCGAGCTGACGCCGGCCGCCTTGAGCTTTTCCTTCAACTCCTCGCGCAGGTGCACGTCTTCGATCAGCAACTTGTCATAGTCGCGCTCGACGAACCAACGTGACCGCCATGGCTTGTTGACGCCGAGTCGAAATCCGTAAGGATGAACTTTTTGTCCCATAATTTCCTCGAACCTACTTCGCGGCTTTCTTCCAGTTTTTTGCTGCGCTCTTTTTGGCCGCGGCCTTCTTGGCTGCGGGCTTCTTGGCCGGCCCTTCCGGCGTCGCTGCGCTCTGTCAGCGCGCGCTTCTTCGGCGTCGTCCTGCGGCTCAGCCGTCTCCACCAGGCCGTCGCGCTTGCGCTCCGCCACCGCGATCACGATGTGCGACATCCTGCGCTGATAACGGAAAGCCCGTCCCATCGGCGCCGGACGGATGCGCTTCATGCGCGGTCCTTCGTTGGCCAGCGCGGTCTTGACATAGAGGTTGTCCACATCCACATCGAGATCCCGCTCCTCGCTGAGATAGTTCGCGTTCTGGATCGCCGAGCGCAGCACTTTCTCCACCAGCGGCGCGACGCCCTTCTTGGTGAACGCGACCGTCTCCAGCGCTTCTCCCACGCGGCGCCCCTTGATCAGCTCCAGCACCAGCCGGGCCTTCTGCGGCGATACCCGCTGGAAGCGCGCTTCGGCCCGGAATTCCTGTGTCTCCAGTTGCATTGGCTTGGCCTTAAATCCTTCCTTAAACTTTCTGGCTCAACTACTAGCGCGGCTTGGCTGAAGCTTCGGCGGCCTTCGCCGAGTGACCCTTGAAGGTCCGGGTGGGGGAAAACTCGCCCAGCTTGTGCCCGACCATGTTCTCCGTCACATACACCGGAACAAACTTCCTGCCGTTGTGCACCGCGATGGTGTGCCCCACCATATCCGGATGAATCGTCGACCGGCGCGACCAGGTACGAATGACTTTCTTGTCATTCGTCTGGTTCATCGCCTCTATCTTCACCATCAGGTGCCCGTCGATAAACGGACCTTTCTTTGTCGAACGTGCCATACCTTCGCTACTCCTAATTACTGCTTACTTCTTGGCGCGGCTGACGATAAACGCATCGGTCCGCTTGTTGTTGCGTGTCTTGTACCCGCGCGTTGGCTGTCCCCACGGGGTGACCGGATGACGGCCTCCCGAGGTCTTGCCTTCGCCGCCGCCGTGCGGATGATCGACCGGGTTCATCGATACGCCGCGATTGCTGGGGCGGATCCCCTTCCAGCGGTTCCGTCCCGCCTTGCCGATGGACACATTCTCATGATCGGTATTGCCTACCTGGCCCACCGTCGCCATGCACGCCACCAGCACCCGGCGCGTCTCCCCGGAGGGCAGCTTCAGCAGCGCGTAATCGCCCTCTTTGGCCACCAGCTGCGCCGATGCGCCCGCCGAGCGCACCATCTGCGCACCCTTGCCCGGACGAAGCTCGACATTGTGCACCGTGGTGCCGGAGGGAATGTTCTTGAGCGGCAACGCATTGCCCACCAGGATGTCAGCCTCAGGCCCGCTCATGATCGTCTGCCCAACCTTCAAGCCCGACCGGCTGGATGATGTAGCGCTTTTCGCCGTCCAGATAGTGGACCAGCGCGATGCGCGAGGAGCGGTTGGGATCGTATTCGATCGAGGCTACTTTGCCGGGCACGCCGAACTTCTCCCGCTTGAAGTCCACCAGGCGCAGCTTCTGCTTATGGCCGCCGCCGTGGTGCCGGATGGTCAAATCGCCCGAGTTGCGGCGGCCCCCGTGCGCTGCTTCACTGCCAGCAGCGGCTTGTGCGGGCGGTTCGTCGTAATGTCGTCGTTTACCAGAGTCGTCTGGAAACGCAGCGTGGGTGTGATCGGTCTGTATGTCTTGATCGGCATCTTTTAGCTCTTAGCTTCTAAAACGGTTTCACAATTACTGTGGCCCCGCTTTACAACGCGTTGACGTAGTCGGGCATCTTCTCGCCCGGCTTCAGGCGAACGTAGGCCTTCTTCCAATCGGGGCGAAAACCGGAAAACTTGCCCCGGCGCCGTTCCTTGCCCAGAAAATTGGCCGTGCGCACGCTGCGTACCTTCACCTTGAAGAGCGTCTCGACTGCCTGCCTGACCTCGGTCTTGGTCGCATCCGGCGCCACATCAAAAACCAGCGTGCTTTCCACTTCCTTGACGCCCATGCCCTTTTCGGTGATCATTGGGCGCCGGATCACGTTATAGAGAGTCGGCATCAGGCCACCTCCGAGCTCGGCCGCGAGCTTGCGCCGCGCCAACAGTCTTCTTCAACGACTCCTGCAATTGCTCGATAGCCGCGCGGGAAAAGATGGCGCGCTCATAGCGCAGCAGATCGTAAGGATGCACTTCCTTGGACAGCATCAGCTCCACCTGCTGCGAGGTTGCGCGAACCGAGAAGCAGTGCGCGGCTCGGCTCCTGGCCACTCTCCACCAACAAGGTCGTCCGCTTGGCATCGAGTTTGTCGAGCGCCGCGCGATAGGCCTTGGTCTTGGCATCGGCAAGCTCCAGGCTCTCGACCACGGTCAGCTTGCCGTCGGCCAGCTTCGAGGCCAGCGCGGAACGCAGGGCGCCGAGCAGCTTCTTGCGGGGAAAAGCGTAATCGTAGCTGCGCGGCTGCGGTCCGTGCACCGTGCCGCCATGCCGCCACATCGGCGACCGCACGGAACCGACGCGGGCCCGGCCCGTGCCCTTCTGCTTCCACAACTTCTTGCCTGAACCGGAGACCAGCTTCTTGTTCTTGGTCGCGGCCGTACCTTGCCGCAGCGCAGCACGATAGTGCTTCACCGCTTCCCAGAGCAGCGCCTCGTTGATCTGGTCCGGCGCAAAAATCTCATCGGCCAGCTCCAGCGAGCCAACCTTCTGTCCAGCGAGATCCACTACATCAATCTGTGCCATATGCATTTCCTTAAGAGACTTGCCACGCATCGAGGGCTTCGCCCTTATTTCTTCTTGGCGCCCGAGCCGGAAGCCTTCTTCGAGGCCTTCAACGGATCGACCGTACCCCCGCCGCCAAAGCCACGGCGCTCACGCGGCGGCGCCTTGGACTTGGAGATCATCACGTAGCCATCGCGCGGACCCGGGCACTGCGCCCTCGACCATCAACAGGTTCTCGTCCAGGTCGATGCCGCGAATGCGCAGGTTGCGCACCGTGACCCGGTCCGCCCCAAAGTGCCCCGGCATGCGCTGCCCGGGAAAGACGCGCGAGGGAAACGACGAAGCGCCGATGGAGCCCTGCACCTGGAACATGTGACCGTGCGACTTGGGGCCGCCGCCAAAATGGTGCCGCCGCACTACCCCGGCAAATCCTCGGCCCTTGCTGGTGCCGACAACATCCACGTACTTGGCGTCTTCGAAAATATCCACCAGCACCTTGTCGCCGGCCTTCAATGCCGGGTTCTCCGCCATCGCGCGGAGCTCTTGATCTGCTCCACGGGAACCTCTCGCATCAGCTTCACCGGCGGAACATTGTTCTTGGCGAAGTGGCCGGCCATCGGCTTATTCACCTTTCCACCCTTCACGAACTCGATCAGACCGATCTGCGCCGCGTTGTAACCGTCCCCGGCCAGCGTCTTCAGCTGGGTCACCACGCAGGGACCGGCCTGCAGCACGGTGACCGGGTGCACTTCCCCCTTGTCATCGAACACCTGCGTCATCCCGATCTTCTTGCCCAGAATTCCCGTTACCGACATCGTGTTCTCCTTCAGCTTCGGCCTGCTCACTTCTCGAATGCCTTGATCTCGACATCGACGCCGGCGGGAAGATCCAGCTTCATCAGCGCATCGATCGTCTGCTGGGTAGGCTCGAGAATGTCGATCAGCCGCTTGTGCGTGCGGATCTCGAAGGCCTCGCGCGATTTCTTGTCCACGTGCGGGGAACGCAGCACGCAATACTTGTTCTTCACCGTCGGCAACGGAATCGGACCCGCGACCTGAGCGCCGGTGCGCTTGGCCGTCTCGACGATTTCACCGGTCGAGGTATCGAGCACGCGATAGTCGTAAGCCTTAAGCCGAATGCGAATTCTCTGTCCTACCATTTCAACCCCTTCGCGCCATGTCCAAATCTGTTGGGCCACTCCACCCACTCAAGCCAAAAGAAGGCTTGAATGGGCCACCCGCAAGGTGGCAGATCGATTACGTGAGACGACCTGCTACTTGAGGATCTCGGTGATGGTGCCGGCGCCGACCGTGCGGCCGCCTTCGCGGATGGCAAAGCGCAGCCCCTTCTCCATGGCCACCGGCGTGTGCAACTCGATCTCCAGCTGCACATTGTCCCCCGGCATCACCATCTCCGTGCCTTCCGGCAGCTTCGCCGTCCCCGTCACATCCGTCGTCCGAAAGTAAAACTGCGGCCGGTAGCCATTGAAAAACGGCGTGTGACGGCCGCCCTCTTCCTTGCTCAACACGTAGATCTCGCCCTTGAACTTGGTGTGCGGCGTGATCGATCCCGGCTTGGCCAACACCATCCCCCGCTCCACATCTTCCTTCGCTATGCCGCGCAGCAACAGCCCCGCATTGTCCCCAGCCAACCCCTCGTCCAACTGCTTCTTGAACATCTCCACCCCCGTCACCACCGTCTTGCGCGTCTCCCGGAAACCGACGATCTCCGCCTCTTCCCCAACCTTGATCTTGCCCCGCTCGATCCGCCCCGTCACCACCGTCCCGCGCCCGGAAATCGAGAAAATATCCTCGATCGGCATCAGAAACGGCTGGTCGATCGCTCGCGCCGGCATGCGGCACATTCTTGTCCACCGCCTCCATCAGCTCGTCGATCTTCGCTTCCCACTGCGCCTCCCCGTTCAACCCTCCCAACGCCGAGCCCCGGATCACCGGCACATCGTCCCCGGGAAAGTTGTACTTCGACAGCAACTCCCGCACTTCCATCTCCACCAGGTCCGTCAGCTCCTCGTCTTCCACCGCATCGCACTTGTTCAGAAACACCACGATGTACGGAACCCCCACCTGACGCGCCAGCAGCACATGCTCCTTGGTCTGCGGCATCGGACCATCGGTCGCCGCCACCACCAGAATCGCCCCGTCCATCTGCGCCGCGCCGGTAATCATGTTCTTGATGTAATCGGCGTGCCCGGGACAGTCCACGTGCGCATAGTGCCGGTTCGCCGTCTCGTACTCCACGTGCGCCGTCGCAATCGTGATCCCCCGCTCCCGCTCCTCCGGCGCATTGTCGATCGAATCAAACGAGCGAAACTGGATCTTCGGATTGTGCTTCGACAATACCTTCGTGATCGCCGCCGTCAACGTCGTCTTGCCGTGATCAATATGCCCGATCGTCCCCACGTTCACGTGCGGCTTGGACCGGTCAAACTTCTCCTTCGCCATCTCGTCCCTCTCTCGCTTCCTGAATCAATAAATTCCACAAATTCCGAGGGATTCCATCCCTCAGGGGCTAATGCCCACCCATCTCAAGCCAAAACCAGGCTTGAATGGGCCACCCGTACCCTTTTTCCGCAGCCTGCAAAGCCCGTAGCGCCAGGCTTACTTGCCCTGGTTGCGGCCGATGATCTCTTCCGACACCGACCGCGGCGCCTCTTCATAGCGGTTGAAGTGCATGGAGTAGTTGGCCCGGCCCTGGGTCGAGGAGCGCATGTGGGTGGCATAGCCGAACATCTCGCTCAACGGCACATTGGCCTTGATCACCTGCGATCCGGCACGGTGCTCCATGCCTTCGATCCGGCCGCGACGGGAGTTCAGGTCGCCGATGATGGTGCCCATGTACTCCTCCGGCACCACCACTTCGACCGACATCACCGGCTCGAGCAATACCGGGGTCGCCTTGCGGGCGGCTTCCTTGAAGGCCATCGATCCGGCAATCTTGAAGGCCATTTCGTTGGAGTCGACATCGTGGTAGCTGCCGTCAAAGAGCGTCGCCTTGACGTCGACGATCTCGTAGCCGGCCAACACCCCGCCCTGGAGCGCCTCGCGAATGCCCTGCTCGGTCGGCTTGATGTATTCCTTGGGCACCACGCCGCCCTTGATGTCGTTGACAAACTCGAAGCCCTTGCCCGGCTCCGTTGGGCTCGACGCGGATCTTCACGTGGCCGTAGTTGCCCGAGCCGCCGGTCTGACGAATGTACTTGCCTTCGGCCTCGGCGGACTTGCGGATGGTCTCGCGATAGGCCACCTGGGGCTTGCCCACGTTGGCCTCGACCTTGTACTCGCGCATCATGCGGTCGACGATGATCTCCAGGTGCAGCTCGCCCATGCCGCTGATGATGGTCTGGCCCGAGTCAGGATCGGTATGCACCTTGAAGGTAGGATCCTCCTGCGCCAGCTTGGCCAGCGCCATGCCCATCTTTTCCTGGTCGGCCTTGGTCTTCGGCTCCACCGCCACGTGCGATCACCGGCGCCGGGAAAGTCGATCGATTCCAGCACAATCGGCGACTTGTCGGTGCAGATCGTGTCGCCGGTGATCAGATTCTTCAGGCCCACGCAGGCGCAGATATCGCCGGCATAGATCTCGACTAATCTCTTCCCGCTTGTTGGCGTGCATCTTGAGCAGGCGGCCGATGCGCTCGCTCTCTGCCCGTGCGCGGATTGAGCACCGTGTCGCCGGTCTTCAACTGGCCCGAATAGAGCCGGATAAAGATCAGCTGCCCGACAAAGGGGTCGGTCATGATCTTGAAGCCCAGCGCGGTCAAGCGGCTCGTTGTCGTCGGCATGGCGGAGAATTACCTCTTCCATGTTGTCCGGATTGTGGCCTTCGATCGGGGGAACGTCGAGCGGGCTGGGCAGGTACTCGACCACCGCATCGAGCAGCGTCTGCACACCCTTGTTCTTGAACGAGCTGCCGCAAAGCACCGGGAAAAGCTTCATCCCGATGGTCGCCCCGCGCAGAGCCTTGCGCAGCTCGGCCGGCGTCGGCGTCTCGCCTTCGAGAAACTTGTGCAGCATCTCATCGTCGTTTTCGGCCACCGACTCGACCAGCTGCATGCGGAAGGCTTCCGCCTTCTTAAGCAGGTCGGCCGGAATCTCTTCCACCGAGTACTCGGCGCCCATGGTCTCGTCGTGCCACAGGATGGCGCGCATCTCGATCAGGTCGACCACGCCCTTGAAAGCCGGCCTCCTGGCCGATGGGGATCTGAATGGCGACCGGCCTGGCATTCAGCCGCTTGCGGATGGTGTCGATGGCGTGCTCGAAATCGGCGCCCATCTTGTCCATCTTGTTGATGAAGCAAATGCGCGGCACACCATACTTGTCCGCCTGCCGCCATACCGTCTCCGATTGCGGCTCCACGCCGTGCACCGCGTCAAAGACAGGCCACCGCGCCGTCGAGCACGCGCAGGCTGCGCTCCACCTCGGCGGTAAAGTCCACGTGGCCCGGGGTGTCGATGATGTTGATGCGGATATCCCGCCAGGTGCAGGTGGTGGCGGCCGACGTGATGGTGATGCCGCGCTCCTGCTCCTGCTCCATCCAGTCCATCGTCGCCGTGCCTTCGTGCACCTCGCCAATGCGGTGGGTGATGCCGGTATAAAACAAGATGCGCTCGGTCGTTGTTGTCTTGCCGGCGTCGATGTGCGCCATGATTCCGATGTTCCGGCAACGATTCGAGTGGTACTAGACGAGGCACGGTATTCTCTCACTCTCGCGCGAGACGTAAGACTCGCGATTCTTCTTGCTCTGCTTGCTTCTGTTGCGCCTGCTCCTTACCGGCAACGGACGGCTCTGCTCACTACCAGCGATAGTGGGCGAAGGCCTTATTGGCCTCGGCCATGCGATGAACGTCTTCTTTCTTCTTCATCGCCGCGCCGCGGCCGTTGGCCGCGTCCAGCAAGCTCGTTGGTCAACTTGTCGATCATGCCCTTTTCGCCGCGCGCCCGGCCGTAAGTCACCAGCCAGCGGATGGCCAGCGAGGTGCGGCGCTCGGGATTGACTTCGATCGGCACCTGGTAGTTGGCGCCGCCCACGCGCCGGGTCTTGACCTCGAGCAGCGGCTTGCAGTTCTCCACCGCCTTCTTGAACAGCTTCAGCGCCTCGTCGCCGCCCTTCTGCTCCAGGTTCGTCATCGCCTGGTAGAAGATGCCCTGCGCGGTCGACTTCTTGCCGTCCCACATCATGGAGTTGACGAACTTGGTGACCAGGGACGAGTTGTACACCGGATCGGCGGCAACTTCCCGCTTCGCGATATGTCCTTTTCTCGGCATAGAAAACCTTGTATTCCCTTCCACTCTAATGTTGCTGCTGGCGCGCTCATCTTGCGCGCTACTTCGCTGCGCTTTTGGGCGCTTGGCGCCATACTTCGAGCGGCTCTGCTTGCGGTTGGCCACGCCCACCGAATCCAGCGTGCCGCGCACCACGTGATAGCGCACTCCGGGCAGGTCCTTCACACGGCCGCCGCGGATCAGCACGATCGAGTGCTCCTGCAGGTTGTGGCCGATGCCGGGAATGTAGGTCGTCACTTCGACGCCATTGGTCAGGCGGACGCGCGCGACCTTGCGCAGCGCCGAGTTCGGCTTCTTGGGCGTTTGCGTGTAGACGCGGGTGCAGACCCCGCGCCGCTGCGGCGATCCCTGCAGTGCCGGCGACGCCGTCTTATAGCGCGGCGCCGTGCGGCCTTTTCTCACGAGCTGACTAAATGTAGGCAAACCTGACTCCTTAAAACCTCGCATCAAACGCCCTTTCGCGCACAGACAGCCGCAACACTACTTGCGCCGCACATTACCGGAGCAGCGCCTGAATCCGGCGCTCACCGGTGCACGAAGCCTGCGGCTGCTGCTTCGCGCCTGCTTGCTGCATACCAGACGAGAACTTCGACGGTGGCCGCGCGTTTCTTCCCTGACGAGTTGGCCCAGGGCACTTTGCGCTCACGCGCTATTGCGCCTCGTGCCGAACCGGGCACCAGAAAAGAAGCCAGTTCCGTTTCGAAGTTCCGGCCCGCATAGCCTCCCCAGGCGGGAGGTGTCGCAAAGGCCGATGCGATTGTTTCCCTGCATCACGCGAACGTTTTGGAGGGACCCCGATGAATGGGCCGCAAAGTCTTGCTGCCTGTCTTAAGCGCGCCCTGCTGCAGCATTTTCCGGCCCGGGTTACAATCCAGGCCACGCCGCCGCACATCGTTCAAGCACGCACTTTACTGGCTTATGCGGAACCTTCTAAAGATAACAAGATGCGTCGCCGCCGTCAATGGTGGAAGACTAGAAGATAACCGGCCGTGGGTCAGTTTGGGATCGCTCTGCGCATCATCCCACGTACGCTGGGACGAACCGGGGGCACCCTCTTTACTCAGCCTGCATCGGCGGTGGCGTGCTAGCATCCCTGCTACATGTCTGCGCTGCGCCCCTCCCCCGCTTTCCCGTCGTCGCAGCCGCGGCCGTTCCTGCGCATTCCTTTGCCTTCTGGTTGCGATGGCTCTTGCCGGGGCGGCATACCGCTCAACGGACAGAGCCCCAGCGGCTCGGCCACGCGGGCCGATCCCCGCATCGCTCAGTGTTATCGCCCAACTGGAGAAGACGCGCATCATCAGCCAGGCAGCGCTCTCGCCCGACGGCAACCTGATCGCCTGGGTGGTCGATAAGGCGGCTGGAACCGAGATCCAGGTTGCGTCTACGGCCGACCCGTCCCACTCCCACCGGCTCACCGCCGGAACCGGAGCCGCCTTGCACGGAGGAAACCTGGCCTGGTCCCCGGACAGCAAAGGACTTGGCCTTCACCTCCGATTGCAACGCCGCCGGCGGCGCGGACCAGGCGGACGTTTACCTCGCCGCACCCGCCGCAGCCAGCCCTTCGCCCCGGCGCCTGACCCACCTGCACGGCGGAGTCACCAGCCTGGCCTTTTCCCCCGACGGGCTGCACATCGCCTGCCTGTACATTGAAGGCGCCACCCGGCCGGCCGGGGCGCTCGCGCCCATGAAGCCGCCCGCCGGCGTGATCGGCGTCGAGGGACTCGAAATCCAGCGCATCGCCACCATCGAAACGGCCTCGGGCGAATTCCGCATGGTCACGCCAGCCACACTCCACGTCTATGAATACGACTGGGCCCCCGACTCCCGGCAGCTCGTCTACACCGCCGCAGCCACCGCCCGGCGAAAACAACTGGTGGGTCGCGCAGCTCTATACGCAGCCGTTGGCCAGCGGCGCAGCCCACTCCATCTTCGCGCCGGAACATGCGCCCGGCCCGATGCACGGCTTGCAGATCGCCGTGCCGCGCTGGTCGCCTGACGCGCCGGCAGATCGCCTTCATCGGCGGCCTGATGAGCGACCAGGGTTCAACCGGCGGGGATATCTATCTGATACCCGCAACCGGTGGCGAGGCGAAGAACATCACGCCGGATTCCGGCAAGACCGCAGCCTGGATCGACTGGCGCACGCGCCTCGGCAGCTGCTGGTCTCCTGGATCAAGTCGGGACAGGTTGAGATCGGCGAAGTGGACGCCGCGAAGCGGAAAGATCACTGCAACTACGCGACGATTCCCGGCTCAGTCGGCGATGGACGCTTGGAGCAGAGCCTCTCGGTCGCCGCCAACGGCACAGTGGCTTACAGCAAGAGCTCCTTTGCGAGCGCTCCCGAGGTTTACGTTGGCCCGCTGGGTGGACCGGCGCAGGCCATCACGCACTACAACGACGCCCTCAAGCCCCTGTGGGGCAAAGCCGAATCGATCCACTGGACCAGCGACAACTTCCCCGTACAGGGCTGGCTCCTCTACCCGGCCCACTACGACCCGGCGCAGAAGTATCCGCTCATCGTCAGCGTGCATGGCGGCCCCTCGAGCGCGGTACGGCCGCGCTGGCCAGCCCTGGGCTACAACCCCGATCGCCTTTTCCGCGCTGGACTATTTTGTTCTCATGCCCAACCCGCGCGGCAGCTACGGCGAGGGAGAGGCGTTTACCCAGGCCAACCGCAAGGACTTCGGCTACGGCGACCTGCGCGACATCCTGGCCGGCGTAGATGCCGTGAGCGCGAAGTTTCCCATCGACCAGCAGCGCATCGGCCTCACCGGCTGGAGCTACGGCGGCTTCATGACCATGTTCGCCGTGACCCAGACGCAGCGCTTTCACGCCGCCGTCGCCGGCGCCGGCATCTCCGACTGGCAGAGCTACTACGGGGAAAACTCCATCGACCAGTGGATGACCCCATTCTTCGGCGCGTCGGTTTATGACGATCCTGGCGTCTACGCCAAGAGCTCGGCGATCGACTTCATCCGCAACGTCAAGACGCCTACCCTGATCGTGGTCGGCGACCGCGACGGGGAATGCCCCGCCCCGCAGTCTTTCGAGTTCTGGCACGCGCTGCGCGCCGAACACGTGCCCACGCGGCTGGTAGTCTACCCGGACGAGGGCCACCATTTCGACTCGCCGCAGCACCGCCGCGATGTGCTCGAGCGCGCCCTCTCCTGGTTCGAGCAATACATGCCGCCGCAAGGCTAGAGCGGTTCCACAGTTACTATGCCCTCACAAGGATCGCGAGGTGTGGTCCCGGCCAGCCGGGACCACGAAAAGCTCTTTTGCTTCGGGGTATACCTACTGTGGAACCGCTTTAGTTGTGCCCCTTGCGTTCTCTACGATCGCGCTACAACCAGCCCTGTTGCCTCGTGGCCCGGTCCCTTCTACACTTGGACGTTGACTCTCGCTAATGTTCTGTCGCGCATCGAGCGCATGTTCAGAGCGGCTTTTCCTGGATGAAAACTGGATGAAAAGCGGTCGTGGGGCGCAGCAGGTTCGGAGAGATTGCCTGGAGCAGAGCTGGCTGATTCGAACCAGTATTCAGGCAATTGGCAGTTCATTAACCGCCGGGAGCGGCGACGCCCGGCGGGGAGGTTTCATGCAGCGGTTTTTGACTCTTGTGGTTTTGTCTCTTCTTACCATTCCGGTCGGTCTTTCTCTCCAGGGCTGTGCTAACAAAAACTCAAATTATTGCAACGGGTCCGGCTACGGCTACCTCAAGAGCCAGCCGGTCTCGATCATCCTTCAGCCGCAGACCACGGGCCTTTCCGTTGCGTTCTCCCAAACCTCGCAACTGCAATCCCCGACGGCTCAGAACTGCAACGGCGGTTCGGCCTCGATCGGCACCTACACGTATGGCACCACCGACCGCACCATCGCCGACGTTTCTCCCACCGGCGCCGTCTGCGGCGGGACGTGGAATCTGCATACTCCCGCTGTCGCCGCCTACACCACCTGCCTACCCACCAACAAGACGGGCGTCGCGTACATGACCGCCAGCGCCGCCGGATTTACCAGCAACCAGGTCGCGGTGTATTCCCATCCTCCACATCACCAGCCTCTCCGCTCGCCGGCCCGACCAACAGCTCAGGCGCGCCCGTGTGTCTTTCTCAGGGCCCACCTCGCAGCTCGACGCCTCCGCCTACTGCGCGTCGACCGGAACAACCGGTGCATGCCCGAGCCCGACTATTGCGGCGGGCCAGCCCGTTCTTCTCTGTGCCCCGCCGCCTGCCAGCGGCACCGCCACGGTGCCCGACTGCAATAACTTAATCGGCCATATCACTTACGCGCCGGCAAGCGCGGGCGTGGTCACCATCGACCAGAACGGCGTCGCCACGGCTCAAGCCCCAGGCTCAACTCTCATCTCCGGCACCATTGCCCAGACCAGCAGCAACGCCGGCTACTTCTATACCTGCCCGCCGGCCAAGCATTGCTCTTAGCGTCGCCTCCACCGGCGCCACCAGCGCCAACGTGACGCTCAATACACCGTTGGCGCTCACCGCGACGGTGACGGACGTACAATAACAACGTCATCAACGGGCTCGCACTGAGCTACGTATCCACCAATCCCGGCAGCATCGCGGTCAGCTCCACGGGCGCGGTGACGGCCTCGTTTCCTTCGAACTCGGCCATCACCGCCATCTGCCAGCCGACCACCTGCAATCCTGCCCCGATCAATGTCATGGGAACCCTGGGCACCGGCGTCCCGGCGATCAGCAATTTCGTGCAGATCGCATCCCCGGGCAAGAACAGCAATTACATCTGGACCGCCAGCCCGGGTTCGCCCTACTTCGTGCCCATCGATCTTTCGACCGGGACCATAGGCAACCCCATCAAGCTTCCCTACTCGCCGAATTCCATGGTCCTCGATCCGACCGGGACGACTCTTTATTTCGGCAGCTACAAGAGCTGATGACTTATACCGCGATCGACCAACAGCCTGGCTTCGGAGGTGCCCAACGTGCCCGGCGTCGTGCTGGCGGTCTCGCCCACCAACTCCTCCGTGGTCGTCAATGACCAGCTGCGGGGCGTGATCTACCTCTATACTCCGGCGTCAGGCAGTACGTCTTCTTCTACGGCGGGCAGCTTTACATCGTTCGCCGGAGTCGGAGAGAAAGCCGCTTTCACGCCCGATGGCCAAACCGTTTATATCGTGGGCAACGGGGTCCTCTATATCCACAACAACTTCACCGGCTGGTCGGTGGAGACCCTGCCCGCGAATCAGGCAACCCCGACCTCCGGCATCTGCCCGGCGACGAACACCACCAGTCCGATACCGACCAACCCCACGACTTATCCGCCCAACACCACCGCGAACCCCAACAATACATACAACATGTTCTGCTCTCCCGACCTCGCCGTGACCATCCCCAGCGCTGGGTGTTCCTCTCTGGGGCGACAACCTCGGCTTACGGCCAGTGCCCTAACACCACGGTGACGCCGGTGGTGAATTATCCGGAGGCAACCACGGTGGCCGCCCTCTCCGACCACGTGGCGTCCACCACCGACGGCAAACACATCATCGGCGCTTCCGCGAATCCGCCCGTGCTATCGGATTTTTCCGTCACCGTCCCCATTGATGCCTGCCCGTCTGACGCCAATGGGCAAACCACGGGTTTCGTCTTCAACCCCCCGCCAACGGTCAATCAGATCTCCCTTGCCGCCTACGGCCTCAACAACATCAACGAGGTAGTCGCCGCCACCAACTCGCAGGAAGCCTTCATCACCTATGGCAGCACTGCCGCAACACCGCCCGCCGGCGGCGCGCTGCTGCCCGTCTACAAGCCCTCCACACAGGCGGGTGCGCCGGGTACGCTCAGCAGCGTCACGCTCACCGGGAGTGCCCTGGCTCCGGTTGCCGGCATCTTCTCGCCCGATAACACCCTCTTTTTCGCCGGCACCAGCGGCGATGACCTGCTGCATGTGATCGACACCACGACCCTGCTCGACACCCAGCAGATCAACCCCAAGCTCACCGATATCAACGGCAAACCGCTACCGCCGATCTTCCTCGCGGTCAAACCTCGCCCGACGACCTAACTGACACCCGATTGATGTGTGCATCGAGGATTCGTGGCTTCCCGCCCGCAGACTTTCCGCTGAGGAACATCAGGGACGAGGCAGGGTGGCGGGAGGGACAGAGCGATGCGGAAAAGGGAGGCGAGCTCTTGCGCAGCTAGTTGATGCGCGCGGCGTCTTCTACGACCGGCGATACCGCGTCTGCAGGCACGCTCTTGCCGATGCCATCTCGTGCCCACCCGAGCACATCCGAGATCTGGTCGGCGAGCGTCAAAGGATCGAAGGGCTTGGAAAGGATGGCGGCCGCGCCCAGTTCATCGAGCTTGCGCCGGTCCTGCCCCTGCACTTTCGCGGTCAGCAGAAGCACCGGAATGTGCGCGGTTGTCCCATTCTGCTTCAGAATCTGGAAGGTCGTCGGGCCATCAATGTCGGGCATCATGACATCAAGCAAGATGGCATCCGGCTGTTCCAGGGAAGCACGCCGGATTCCTTGCGCCCCCGAAGGAGCCACGATGACCTGCCAGCCGGCAACCGTCTCCAGGCTGAGCGCCGTCACTTCACGGATGTCAGCTTCGTCATCGATGATCAATATGCGAGGAATCATGCTTGAGGCCGCTCTCAGCGTTCCTTCACTCTAGGTTGACCAGCCGTGGCGGTACATAACACTTGCTGTGCATTACTATGATACTAGACCGTTTAGACAATTTCTCCGGTGGCTTATCGTCTCCAACGACGGTTACATAATGACGCTTGCGGCGCCACTGCCCTCTCCAGCAACGGAAAACACGGGAGCCTTTTCCTCACACCACTCCAGGATCTCTATGGCATAGGGTATGTGGATCGGGTATATGCTAGCCATTGGCCGGCGACATTCCGGCAAAAACGCGAGGAACAGAATGACCAGATTGCTTAGGGTGTGGATGGGTGCGATGATGCTGCCGGCTTTGCTGGCGCTACCGGCTTCGGCCGCGATGTTCAAGAGCAAACCGCTGGTGGTGGAATTCAAAACCAGCGATGGTCACGACGCAGGGTCGGCGACGCTCACGCCGGCAGGCAATGGGGTTAAGGTCAAGCTAAACCTCATGAATCTTCCCGAGGGCGAACATGCAATTCACGTCCACCAGAACGCGAAATGCGATCCGCCGGACTTCAAAACGGCAGGCGGCCATCTCAACCCGGACAGCAAAGAGCATGGACTCAAGAATCCCAAGGGCGCGCACGCCGGCGACATGCCCATCAACCTGCAGGTGATGGCGGACGGGACGGACCACGTCTCTTTCGTGACGCAAAGCATCTCGCTCAAGCCAGGCGCGAAGAACTCGGTTTTCGCGAACGGCGGCACGGCATTCATCATTCACGAAAAGGCGGACGATATGATCACCGACCCCACGGGCAACGCAGGGGGAAGGATTGCGTGCGCACAGATTGTCGCGCCGTAGAGCGGATTGCGCCAGGCCAGTTCAGGAAGCCTGAAGCATTTGCACCAGGATGGCCGCGCCCAGCGAAAGCAGCAGAGCCACCGGCATCGCGATTGCTCCCACCTGGAGAAAGCGCCAAAAGCTCACATCGAGCTTTTCCTTGCGCAGGGCAAGCAGCCAGAGAAGGGTTGCCAGCGAGCCTGTAACCGACAGGTTCGGGCCCAGATCCACACCAATAAGGACAGCGTGAGCGATCAGACCTTTCGCGTGCGCAGCCTGTAGAGTCCCGCCGGCAATCAGCCCGAGCGGTAGGTTGTTGACCAGGTTGTTGCCCACCCCAATGGCGAAGCCGGCGACCAACGCTCCCGCCGCTGGGGCGAGTTTTTGTACCCATGCCAGCCATGCCTGCGTCAGCTGCAACGCGCCTATATTTTCCACCGCGTCCACCAGGACGAAGAGCCCTGCTACCAGGAACAGGGTTCCCCAGCTGATTTCGCCGGCGAGCTTGATGGGATTGCTTCGTGTGTTTATTGAAACGGCAGCTGTGATCGCAAGGGCGGCAAGACACGTCGGCAGGCCCAAATCCTGCTTCAAGGAAGAGGCGATGAGCAGCACAAGCACCATGCCGGCGAGTCCAGCCAGGACCAGCTTGCCATTGTTCTTGAGGGGTTGGGCCTCGACTTCACATTCGATGGCGGCGCGGAGTTGCCGCCGGAAGAGGAACCGGGTCACGGCGTAGGTTGCGGCAATCGAAAGGATAGAGGGAACAGCGAACGACAGCAGCCACTGACCGAGCGGAGGCATGCCGGTATGGAAAACCACCAGGTTTGCCGGGTTCGAGATGGGCAACACAAACGACGCGGCATTGGCGATCAGAGCGCACACGAAGAGATAAGGAAGCGGCTCCGCCCTGGCTCTGCGTACCGCCGCCAGGATGGCCGGCGTCAACACGACTGCTGTCGCATCGTTGGACATAAAGATCGTGACCAGCGTCCCGATGCCGTAAACGAGCGTGAAGAGCCGGGAGCAGGACCGGTTGGCGCGCCGCACGGCGACCGTCGAAAGCCAGTCAAAGACCCCGTGTTCCTTAGCCAGCTCCGACAGCAACATCATCCCGGCCAGAAACAGGTATACGTCCGTTCCCTCCGCCACGGCCCGGCCGGCAAGCTTCAGCGGCACCAGGCGTAGAGCAATCAAAAGGAACGCCCCCCCGCTGATCCAGTAGACCTCCGCAATACCGCCGGGACGGATCAGCATCAGCAGAATGCTGATGGCAACGATGAGCGGGAGAACGAGATGAGCAAGCCCGGGCGAGATCATTCAGATAGGTTCAGCCGTCCCGAACGGGACTCGGTTTCGTAAGCCTACCCAGCAATTCGTGCTGGGCTATTTTCAAGAGAAGCGTTGGGTGCCCCTCGCCCCAGCGTACCTGGGACGACGATCACTGGTTTCCGATGCTTTCTCATAAGGGCGCAACCGCGCTTAATTCCGCTAGAGCAAAAGCAATCGTGGGACTTCGTCCCGTCTTCTTCGTCCCACGTACGCTGGGGCGAACGTGGGGCACCCTCCGTTGCTCAGCCCGCGCCGCGATGCAATTTGGCTAGAGCGTGGTCGCGGAAAATGCTTCTACACGCTCCCGCACGCTCAAGACATGGGTCGGCAAATCGAGCTGGCTGCCCTCTTCGAGCAGCGGAATCAGTTTGTCGAACTCCGGACCGGAGTGCGCTCCGGTCAGGATGATGCGTACCGGGTGGAAGAGATCTTTTCCCTTGACGCCAGTCTCCGCCTTCACCTCGTTCATCAGCTCCTTGAAGCGCTGCGGCGTCAACGCGCCCGCTTCTGCCTGGATCTTTGCTGTAAAGGCCCGCACTACGCGCTCTCCGGCTTCCGAGGCCAGCAGGGCCGCGTCTTCCTGGGTCGACCGGGGCATGGTTCCAAAGAGCCGCTGCCTTTTCCGGCAGCTGCTGGAGCTGGTCCACGGCAGGAAGAAACAGCTCCAGCACTCGATCGAACCATTGCACCACCGCGGCTCTTCGGCAGAGAAGCGGCGGCAGCCACCGCAGGGCCGTGAAATAGGGCCAAGCCAGTGCTCTCAGCTCCGGCAGCGGAGCTTGCTTGATGGCATGCCGGTTAAGCCAGTGCAGCTTGTCCCAATCGAAGACCGCAGGCGAGGGCGTGACCCGCTCCAGCTTGAACTCCGCGATCAGCTCTTCGCGGGTGAAGGTCTCACGCGTTCCTCCCTCGGCGCCCCAGCCGAGCAGGGCGAGATAATTCGCCAGCGCCTGGGGCAGAATTCCCATTTCGCGGAAGCTGGCCACCGAGGTGGCTCCATGGCGCTTCGACAAGCCGCTCGCGATCGCTGCCGAGGATGGTCGAGAGGTGGGCAAACTGCGGCAGGCGCCAGCCGAATGCCTGATAAATGGCCACTTGCCGGGGCGTGTTCGAGATGTGGTCGTCGCCGCGGATGACATGCGTGATCCGCATGAGCGCATCGTCGATGGTGACCACGTAGTTGTAGACCGGCATGCCGGAAGAGCGGACCAGGATAAAGTCACTCACCGTCTCGCTCGGCAAACTCCACATCGCCGCGCACGATGTCGTGGAAGCGCAGCGGCGCATCGGGCACCGCCAGCCGCACGGCGAAGGTCTCGCCCGCAGCGGCCCGGGTTTCGGCTTCGCTCGCCGCCAGAGTTCTGCATTTGCCCGAGTACATCTGCGTGCGATGCTCGCGGAGAGCCAGCTGCCGCTCCTGCTCCAGTTCCTCCGCGGTGCAGAAACAGCGGTAGGCTTTGCCTTCCCCCAGCAGCTGCTCCGTATGCTGCTGATAAATCTCCATGCGCTCGCTTTGCCGGTAGGGCGCGTAGGGACCGCCGATCTGCGGCCCTTCGCGTCCAGTCCAGACCCAGCCAGCGCAGATCTTCGATCAGCTGGGCTTCGTAGCGCGCCTCGCTCCGCTCCACATCGGTGTCTTCGATGCGCAGCACGAAAGTCTCCGCCGGTGTGGCGGGCAAAGAGCCAGTTGTAGAGCGCGGTGCGGGCATTGCCCACGTGCAACATTCCGGTAGGGGAGGGCGCAAAGCGCACCCGTGGGGTTGGGTTCGGCATAGGTCTGCTCTGATGCTATCAAGCACGCTAGCGAAAGTGCTCCCATCCGCCAGCCGCGAGCGCTGTACGCTTGCCGCCGCTGACGACATCTCGCACCAGCGGTCCCTCGTCCGCGCTTCTTCATGCGGCCAATGGCATGCACCAGCACTCCGCCCAGTTGGCTGGGCACCGCTGTCTTCGGGGACGGCAGTGAACAGCAGCTCGTAATCTTCTCCGCCGTGCAGTGCCTGCTCCAGGGTGGCACGGGCATCGACGGGCAGCGCTTCGGCGTCGATTTCCGCGGCCAGGCCGCTCTCCTCGCACAGGTGAGCCAGATCGGTCGAGAGCCCGTCGCTCAGGTCGATGGCCGCGGTTGCCAGGCCGCGCGCATCAGCTTGCGGCCGGCAGCCAGCCTGGGCTCCGGATATAAATGCGGATGCCCTGCGCTTTGTCCTTTCCGCGGAAAGCGGCCGGCCGGCGCTCGAGGGCGAGCAACTCAGCCGCGGATCCCCCCAGGGCGCCAGTGACATAAATCACGTCCCCGGCGCGAGCACCGGAGCGCAGGAGCGACCTTCCCTCTGGGCACGCTTCCCAGCAGCACGATGTCGGCAACCACCAGGCCGCCGGCATGCTGCATCCCGGCGGCGACTTGGCCATATCCCCGCCCGCCAACGGCACCCGGTAGCGCTCAGCCAGCGCCATCAACCCGTCGAAGAAGCCTGCTCCATCCACAGACTCCGGTCAGTTCCGCAGGCAGAGCGAGCGAAAGAAAGGCTGCTTCCGGGCGAGCCCCCATGGCCGCCAGGTCGCTCAAGCCGCGCGCCAGGCAGCGATGGCCCACGCTTTGCGGCGGATGCCAATCGCGGCGGAAATGGACATTTTCGAGCGAGAGATCGGTGGTGACGACCATCTCTTCTCCGCGCCGCGGCCGCATCACAGCGCAATCGTCGCCAATGCCAAGAGTCAGAATCCCGCTGCTTACGCCGGCCAGCTGGCCGGCCCGTTTTCGAATGGCTGCTATCAGTTCCCGCTCGCCCGCTGTCTTTGGTCGATCTGCTCTTGCGCTCGCCAGCCATGGCGCCAGCATACCCTGCCGACGTCTGCCGAGCAACGGCCTTATGGCGAGTTAGTACTATACCACTTTCCGGGTTTGACCCATTAGATTCACTCTGTTAGGGTCAAGATTCGGCTTTTGTACAAAATGCTACAGCACCGCGGCCCTGCGGCCGGGTAGTGAGTGCAAGGCCATATCCCCTTTTAGAGTGAGTACATTGCGCAAACGCTACTACATCATTTTTGTAGCCCGCCAGGAAGACGGTGATTTGCGCAAGATCCCAATCCCCCTGCACTACGCCTATATCTTTGTCGCAGCGGCGGTCATCGGCCTTTTCACCATCACCGGGATGGCCGGGTCCTACAGCCGCATGCTGCTGAAGACGGCGCGCTTCAACCAGATTCGGACCGAGCGCGAGACGATACGCCATGACTATCTGCAAATGGAGCAGGTGGCCCACGAGAAAGATGTTCAGGCGGCTTCGCTGGGCTCTCTGGCCAGCGAAGTCAGCGCTCTTTACGGTCTGCGGCAAAACAGGCTGAGCAAGTCCTCTCTGCGGCGCATCGTCGGCGACGGCTATCCCGCAGCGTCGGACGGCATCAGCGATCAGCAGTACAGTCAATCCCTCGATCAGCTTCTGGCCCTGCGTTCCTCGGCCATGTCGGGAGAGATCATGCACGGGCTCGACTTCTCGCAACCGGTTTCCGGCGGCTTTCGGCGGCATCGTGAATGTGGCGGACGCGCCATCGCTCTGGCCGGTGCAGGGGATCGTAACCAGTTCCTTCGGCGCCCGGCTGGATCCCTTTAATGGGGAAGGCGCATTCCACACCGGGATCGACATCGCCACCAACAAGGGCGACGCGGTTCGCGCACCTGCGGACGGCACCGTCCTCAAGGCCGGCATGGGCACCGGGTACGGACGCGAAGTCGTCATCGACCACGGCCACGGCATCGAAACCCTTTATGCCCATCTTTCCGGATTCGCGGTCACCGCGGGACAAGACGTTCAGCCGCGGCGACATCCTTGGCTACGTCGGCTCTTCGGGGCACAGCACCGGCCCTCACCTGCACTACGAGGTCCGCATTCACGATACCCCGGTCAATCCTTCCAAGTATCTGCATGCCGCCCCAGCGCGGCAACTAGCGAGCACCCCATCTACACGCACCCGCACCGCCGACCACACCGCCACATCGCGGCGGCGGCGCAGACTAAAGCCGCGCTTTTCCCGTAGCTGCTGTGGTTCTGCCTGGCGATCCTGTGCTGGATGCACGGCTTTGGGGCAGACTTCAGCAGGCAGAGACCTACTTCGGCTTCGACAAGAACGACTATCCCGGGGATAACCTGCTGCCGGCGCTGCACCGCAGCTTTTCCTATACCGGCTATTGGCTGAACAATCCGCCTGGCGCAAACAGCAATAGCTGGACAGGCAAGCGCGCCACCCTCAAGGCCAACGGTTTCGGCTTCATGATCCTGTACAACGGGCGGCTGGATGCCCAGCTCAACGGCAAGGATGCGGCGGCGCTCGGCCGGTCCGACGCCGCAGCCGCCATCTCCGCGGCCAAGCGGGAGGGCTTTGCTCCCGGGGCGATCCTGTTTCTCGATCAGGAGGAGGGCGGACGGCTGCTGCCGGAGCAGAGCGCTTACCTTTTCGCGTGGATCGAAGCGATACGCGGGTCGCAGTATCAAGCCGGGCGTCTATTGCTCCGGCATTCTGGTTGCCGACGGTTCGAGCAAGATCAGCACTGCGCGCGACATTCTGAGCCATGAGGGCAACCGGACGGTGGCTCTGTGGGTGGTTAATGACGCAGTGCCCGCCGGCTCCGGGTTGCGTGCTCCCCAGGAAATCGCTCGGGCCAGCTTCGAGCGGAATTCCGCAAGCGCTGGTCTGGCAGTACGCGCAATCGCCCCGCACCCAGTTTGCCCGCCAATGCGCCGCGACCTACGCGGCCGATAACAATTGCTACGCGCCCGGTCTACCGCACAGTCCGCAGACCTTCCTGGATCTGAATGTGTCTTCGTCTCCGGACCCTTCCGGGGGACGGTAGAGCCGGGGAACCACAGATCAGGTCGGCTGCAGACCTGAACGTTCTCGCGCGACGGGTGGGACAGCAGAACTATGCGAGATCAGGGCCTCGGCTGTAGAGCGGTGATGATCCACTCAGCGCCAAGGACGCGAGCTGGGGCACCTGAGCTTTGCGTGGCCGGGAGATGGAGCCTGGCGTTAGCCTTCTTGCAGCATGCTGGGTTCTTCAGGGGCGCGCAGCCGGACCAGGCGATCGATGGCGTAGGGCGCCCGATGCGACGAGGTGTGATAATGCCGCACCTGCAATTCGCCCAGCAGGCCGATGGCAAGCATCTGAATGCCCGCCAGAATCAAAACGCCCGCCACCACGAAGAGCGGTCCGTGCGTGTCCATCACGGCCTGATGGGTAAAGACCTTGAGGCCGGCCAGCATCAACGAAATCGCGCCGCCGAAGAAAATGCCGAGCGCGCCAAAGGTGCCGAAGAAATGCAGCGGACGCGTCATGTACTTCAACAGAAAGCGAATGGTCAGCAGGTCGAAGAAGACGCGCACGGTGCGCGAAATACCGTAGTGGGATTTGCCCCGCTCGCGGTTCACATTCTTGATCGGAATCTCACAGATGCTGGCGCCATACCAGGAAGCCAGCGCCGGGATAAAGCGATGCATCTCGCCATAAAGCGGGATGTTGTGGATCACCTCACGGCGATATGCCTTGAACGTGGTGCCAAAGTCGTGAATGTCGACGCCGGAAAGCTTGGCCATGAGCCAGTTGGCACAACGCGAAGGAATCCTGCGCATGACGAAGTTGTCGATGCGCTCCTTGCGCCATCCGCTGACCACGTCGTAACCCTCTTCCAGCTTGGCGACAAACTCGGGGATCTCAGAGGGGTCGTGCTGCAGGTCGCCATCCATGGCCAGGATGTAGTCGCCCTGGGAATGATCGAAGCCCGCGGCAAGCGCGGAGGTCTGGCCAAAATTGCGCCGCAGCTTGACCACCAGAACCCGGCTGTCCACGGCTGCAATCTCTTCCAGCAGCTTGTAGGTGCGGTCACTCGATCCGTCGTCCACAAGCACCAGTTCGAAGCTGTCGCCAATCTGCTCCATAACCGCCTTCAGGCGATCGTACAGAGCAGTAACGTTCTCTTCCTCGTTATGGAAGGGCACGACGATCGAATACTTTGGCATCTAGATAGTATAAATCCCAAAAAAGCCATCTTTGGACGGGATTTGCGTCTTTTTCCGCTACTCTTCATCGACCGTCCCTTGCGTATCTCCTCGGCCAGGATCGCGCCGGCTCGCTCGCACGCAGCACGATCCACATCGTGGTGCGTCACCAGGCGTACCGAATGGGGACCCACGGTTCCGGCAAGCACGCCGCGGCTGGCCAGAGCGCTGACCAGCGCCTTGGCGTCTCCCTCGCCGCGCAGAGCTGAAGATCACGATGTTGGTCTGGACCAGCGCCGGATCGAGCTCCACCTGGGGAAGTTCGCTCAGGGCATCGGCCAGCAGCCTGGCATTGTCATGATCTTCCTGCAGCCGGCCGGTCATCTCGTTCAGGGCGATCAGCCCGGCTGCGGCCAGAACACCCGCCTGGCGCATCCCTCCGCCCAGCGCCTTACGAAAATTACGCGCCCGCTCGATGTTGTGCCGGCTGCTCACCAGCATGGAGCCGACCGGCGCGCACAAGCCCTTGGAGAGGCAAAACATGACCGAAGCAAAGCCGCTGGTCAGCCGGTCCACCGGGATATCCAGCGCGGTCGCGGCATTGAAGATGCGCGCGCCATCCAGATGCACCGGCAAGCCCGCATCGGCGGCGCCGGCCCAGATTTCTTCGCGTTACTTCGAGCGGCATCACCGTGCCGCCGGCCAGGTTGTGCGTGTTCTCGAGCGAAATCAGGCCGGTCCGCGACCGGAAATGAAGGCCGGGCGAGACCACTTTCTGGATGAGCGGCCAGGTGAGGATTCCGCGATCGGCATATACCGTGCGCAGCTGGCATCCGGAGAAGGCCGAAACCATGGCCATTTCCCAGTCCACCAGGTGGCCGCGGGATTCGCAGATGACCTCCTGGCCATGCTCGGTGTGCATGCGGATCGCAATCTGGTTGCCCATGGTGCCGGTGGGAACAAACAACGCGGCCTCGCGGCCAAAGATCTCCGCTGCGCGTGCTTCCAGGCGATTGACGGTGGGGTCTTCCCCATAGACGTCATCTCCTACCTCGGCCGCAGCCATGGCGGCCCGCATGGCAGGCGTGGGACGGGTGACGGTGTCGCTGCGCAGGTCGATGAGCGTCGATGCCGGGAGTTGTTGGGCAAGGTCTGTAGACAGTTCTCCCACTCATGCTGGAGCTCTTCTCGACTCCGAGGAAGCGGGCAAAGACCTCGTTGGAAAAGAGCACCCCGCGCCGGGTAAGACGCACCACGCCCTCCTCATCGGTGAGCAGCTCAAGCTCGCACAGCTCGCGGACCACGGGCAGGAAGATCTCCACCCGGTCACGGCCAAACTCCGCGGCCAGAGCCTGCCACGCGACCCCCTCACGCAAGCGCAGGCCCAGAAACCAGGCCTCTTCCAGCTCCTCGGACGAGCTGAGCTGGCGCACATCCTCGCAGGCTTCGGTCGCCGCGGCAGGTATTCGGCCAGCACCGCGGTGGTGCTGAAGCGCAGCGCGGAGCCATGCCGGGTGCGCAACCATGGAGTGCGCGTCCAGGCCAAAACCGAGATAGGGCTGCCGCCGCCAGTACTTCAAGTTGTGCCGTGACTCGGCTCTCGCCGCGGGCAAAGTTTGAGATTTCATATTGCCGCAGCCCGTGCTGCCTCAAGAGCAGCAATGGCGCTCTCGTAGAGATCGGCGGTCAGCTCTTCGCTGGGCACCGTGCGCGCGTGATAGCGCGAGCCGCCGGCCAGCAACTCACGGCCCAGGCGGGAATCCTCGTCAATCTCCAGCATGTAAATGCTGGCGTGCTCCACGCCGGTCGCAGCCAGCACCTCCAGCGACTCCTGCCAACTGGCCGCGGTCTGATGGGGCATGCCGGCAATCAGATCGATACTGAGATTGCGCAGCCCGGCGGAGCGCACCCGTTCCAGGTCGCGCAGCACCACCGCCCGGGTATGAAAGCGTCCGGTGGCCGCCGCCTCGCGATCCACCAGGGATTGGACGCCGAAACTGATCCGGTTGACGCCAAAGGCAAGCATGGCGTCCAGCGCCGGGTCGTCCAGCTGCCCGGGAGCGCACTCGAGCGTGATCTCCGCTCCGGGCGCGATGGCGAATTCCTGGCGCAGGGTGTGGGCAAGCTCCCGCAGCAGGGCCGGGGAAAGCACGCTGGGCGTGCCTCCGCCCAGGTAGATGCTGTCCACCTGCTCGGGAATGGCGGCGCTCCGCCCAGGCGCTGCCGCAGCGCTGCGGATTTCGCCGCAAACCCGGGCGACATATTGCTCATGAGCGCTGACCGACGAAACGCCGGAGGCAAAGTTGCAGTAGGTGCACTTGGCGCGGCAAAAAGGAACCGAAATGTAAATACCGAGAGAATTCATCCGCCGCCAGCACAGTCCTGCTATCTATTCTGCCATCTTCGGCTCCCTGACGCTTCGGCCGTACTGCCACGTAAAATAAGAACGGCAGCCCATGGCCGAGCAGAGCACAGAGAAAGACCGCAAACCCCAGCAGCAGGACGACGACGTCGTCGGCAAGGCTTATGACAGCCGCCTGATGGGCAGGTTGCTGACCTACCTTCGGCCCTACAAGCTGCAGGCGGTCATTTCGCTGGTGGCGATCCTGCTCAAGGCCGGATCGGATGTGCTCGGCCCCTATCTGACCAAAGTCGCCGTCGATCGCTACATGACCGCGCGGCCGGCTGCCTCCATCCGGCGGCTGGACCCGCTGGCTGAGCCCCAATGCCATGGTGGGCATCACCCAGATCGCCGAGCATCTACCTGGCCACGCTGGTGTTCAGCTACCTGCTCGAGTTCGTGCAGACCTACCTGATGCAGTGGACCGGACAGAAGGTCATGTTCGACATGCGCAGCCAGATCTTCCGCCACATCCAGAGCATGCACGTCAGCTTTTTCGACCGCAATCCGGTGGGGCGCCTGGTCACCCGGCTGACCAGCGATGTGGACGCGCTGAACGAGATGTTCACCTCCGGGCGTCTTTGCCATCTTCGAGGACGTTTTCGTTCTGGCTCTCATCGTCGTCATCATGCTGCGCATGAACTGGTGGCTGGCGCTGATCGCCTTTGCCGTGCTGCCGCTGATCCTGGTGGTCACCCGCGTCTTTCGCAAGCACGTGCGCGACTCCTACCGGCGCATCCGCTCCGCCATCGCCCGCATCAACGCCTCCACCCAGGAGCATGTAAGCGGCATGAGCGTGGTGCAGCTGTTCAACCGCGAGCAGCGCTCCTACGAGGAGTTCGAAGCGGTCAACCGGCAGCACATGGTGGCCTTCAAAGACGCCATCCTGGCCTATGCGCTCTACTACCCGGCGGTGGAGTTGCTGAGCTCGGTGGCCATCGCGCTGGTGATCTGGCTGGGCGGGGATGGCGTGCTGCGCAACGCGGTCTCCATCGGCGTGCTGGTCGCCTTTATCCAGTATTCCCAGCGCTTCTTCCGCCCCATCCAGGACCTGAGCGAAAAATACAACATCCTGCAGGCGGCGATGGCCGCCAGCGAACGCGTCTTCAAGCTGCTGGATACGCCGGCCGAGCTGCAAAGCCCGGCTGCGCCGCGCGCCTGCGACGGTTCCGGCCGCATCGAGTTCCGCCATGTCTGGTTCACCTATCAAACGCTGGACGCGGAGCAACTGGCGCGCATCCAGCAAGCCGCCGGAGCGCGGAGCGAGATCGCCGCGGTCTCCGCCGGACGTGGAGTGGATTCTGAAAGATGTGTCGTTCGTGATCGAGCCCGACCAGACGGCGGCGATCGTGGGCCACACCGGCGCCGGCAAGACCACCATCATCGGCCTGATGATGCGCTTCTACGACATCCAGCGCGGCAGTGTGCTGATCAATGGCGTGGATGTGCGCGAACAGGATGTCACCGAGCTGCGCCGCCATTTCGGCGTGGTGCTGCAGGACCCCTTCCTGTTCACCGGGACCATCGCCGAGAACATTCGCCTGGGTTCGGACTGGATCACAGACGAGCGCATGAAGGCCGCGGCCGACGAGGTGAACGTGGGCGACTTTATCCGCGCGCTGCCGCAGGGGTTCGACGAGCCTCTGCGCGAGCGCGGCAACAGCCTTTCCACCGGGCAGAAGCAGCTGATCAATTTCGCCCGCGCGCTGGCGCACGATCCGCGCATCCTGGTGCTCGATGAAGCCACCTCGAGCGTCGATACCGATACGGAGATGCGGGTGCGCTCCGCGCTGGAGCGCATGGTCCAGGGGCGCACCTCGGTCATCATCGCCCATCGCCTCTCCACGGTGCAGCAGGCGGACAGGATCCTGGTCATGCACAAGGGCCAGTTGCGCGAGATGGGCACCCACCAGGAGCTGCTGGGGCAGCGCGGCATCTACTGGAAGCTCTACCAGCTGCAGTACAAGGACCAGGAAGTGCAGGCCTCGCGCGCATCCAAGCGGCTTGCTGGACGCAAGCCTGGCCGTAGGCACAGACTAGACTGCGCAAAGAGAGTAAGCGATGGCGAGCCCGAAGATCTTTCTCTCTGCCGGCGAGGCCAGCGGCGAACATTACGGCGCGCTGCTGATGGCGGAGATTCGCCGGCTGGCGCCGCAGGCTGAGTTTTTCGGCCTGGGCGGCACGCGCATGGCAAGCCTGGGACTGCGCCGGGTGGTGCGCGCCGAAGATGTCGCGGTGATGGGCATCACGGAAGTGATCCTGCACATGCCCCATATCTATCGCGAATACCGGAAGCTGAAGGCCAGCCTGCGCGCGGAACGGCCGGATCTCGCCATCCTGATCGACTTCCCTGACGTAAACCTGCGTCTTGCCGCCGAGCTTCGCCGTCTGCACATACCCGTCGTTTATTTCGTGAGCCCGCAGTTATGGGCCTGGAAGAAGTGGCGGATACGAGGAGTGAAGCGCAATGTCACGCCGGATGCTGGTGATTTTTCCCTTCGAAGAGGCGTTCTACCGCGGCCACGGCGTTGCCGCCGACTTTGTCGGCCATCCGCTGGCGGATCTTGACCCGCCCACAGTGACCCGGGAGGCGTTTGCTCGCGAAAACGGTCTGGATGCGTCAAAATTCTGGGTTGGCTTGCTGCCCGGAAGCCGCACCAGGGAGCTGCACGCCAACTTGCCGCCAATGCTCGAAGCCGCTCGACTGCTGGGCCCGCAGTACGAATACCTCTTGCCCGTGGCCCCCACGCTGAAGGATTCGCAGGTGCAGGCATTGGCCGGCGCCAGGCGAAAGGGGTCGCCGGTGCGGGTGGTTCACGATGCCCGCGCAGTGTTGCAGCACGCGCGCGCCAGCGTCGTGGCCAGCGGCACGGCCACCGTCGAGGCGGCGCTGATCGGCAACCCCTTCGTGGTGGTTTACCGGGTCTCTCGCATCACCTATGCGGTGGCGCAGCGGGTGGTCCGCGTGGCCCATGTGGGCATGGTCAACCTGATCGCCGGGCGCCGTATTGTGCCGGAGCTGATCCAGCATGATTTCACCGCATCCAAAGTGGTGGAGCAGCTGCGCCCGCTGCTCGAAAACGAGGAGGCTCGTGCAACAATGCAGTCAGACTTGCGCACGCGTAGGGGCTGCACTCCGGGTGAACAGCGAGGAGACAGACCGCGATTGAGCATGCAGCCCGCATTGCGCTGCAATTGATCCCCGCTGCGCAGCCGCCGCGGTTGCAATCTGCTTTGGTTTCATCATGGCCCGTTGAATGACTTCGATGACGCTCAGTTCCAGCAGACTCGCTCGACCCAGGGTTGCTGCTTCGCTGCTGACCGCTTTGCTGGGGTTGGCTGCCCCGCATCTCTTCGCCGCCGAGCGGTCCAATATCAACATCACCGGCTACGTGATCGATGCCCAGCTCGATCCTGCCGAACACACCCTCAAAGCCACCGCGCGGGTGACCTTCACCGCGACCGACACCGTCAGCGCCGCCATCTTCGAGCTGCACAACGCGCTCAAAGTGGATAGCGTGACCGATGCGCAGAACCACCAGCTCAGCGGAGAGCGCGGCCCCAACGCCACCATCAGCGTCGCCCTGCCGAGCCCCATGAGCAAGGGAGCGAGCGCCACCTTCACCTTTGTTTATGAGGGGACGCTCAGCGGCAGCGAAGAGAGCCCGGTCGAAGGACTCAAGGTGGCGTCGATCGGCGATCCCATCAGTTATCTGCTGTATGCCGGCCGCTGGTTCCCCATGGTCGGCTATCTGACCGACCGGTTTACCGCGGAGATCCATGTACAGATTCCCGCCGGTTACCGGGTGGTCGGCAGCGGCAGCACCGGCAGTCCGCGCTCAGTCTCCGGCGGCCTGCAGGAATACAGTTTCAACTGGACCAAGCCCAGCTTCCCGGGCACCATCATCGCCGGCAAATTCAATGAGCCCATGGCTGTCGCCGGGTCGCCCAATGTGCGCGTGTACCTCACCGACGCGCACAAGCAGAGCGGCCCGGAGTACGCGCAGACCGCCAACAAGGAATTCGATTTCTTTAGCGAGACCTTCGGGGAGGCCGCGTCCGCGCGCTGCTGAATGTGGTGGAACTGCCGGACGACACCTTGCCCGCCTACTGGGCTCCGGAGATCGCCGCCATCGCCGGCGCCCGCATCGCCGACCGCAACAACTACCGCCTGCTGGCCAACACCATGGCCCACCAGTGGTGGGGCTGCATGGTCACCCCGGCGACGCTCAATGACGCCTGGATCACCAACGGCATGTCCCGCTATGGCGAGCTGATGTACGTGGAGAGAGTTGCCGGGCAGACGGCCTTGCAGGCGGCGGTCATCGATATCTCCGCCGGCGCCCTGGCCTACGACACCATCCCGCTCACCTCGGCCGGACGCCTGGATCCCTTCTCCCCGCAATTCCAGTCCATGACCCTGGAGAAGGGCGCCATGGTCTTCCACATGCTTCGCTGGGAGATCGGCGACGACAACTTCAACAAGACGCTGCGGGCCATTGATCACGCAATACGGCGACAAACCCATCCGCACCAGGGACGTGGAAAAGGTTGCCGAGGAGCAGTCGCAGCAGCAGCTCACGGCCTTCTTTGCGCAATGGCTGGATGGAACCGGCGCGCCGCAGTTCATCGATAAGTACACCGTCTACCGGCTGGGCAACAACAAGGGCTTCCGCACCATCGGGGAGATCGGCCAGGACCTCGATCTCTTCAATATGCCGGTCGAGCTGCGGGTCGAGACCGAAGGCAAGACGGAAATGAAACGCGTGGATGTGGTGGGCACCAACTCGCAATATGTCGTCGACACCTTTGGCCGCCCGCGTCATATTTCGATCGACCCGGATAACTGGGTGCTGAAGAATACGCCGGATATGCAGGTGCGGATTGTCCATTTTGCGCGGCCAGCAACTGGTCGCGGAGGGCGACACTCCCGGGGCGCTGGCGGAGTATCAGAAGGCGCTCACTGCCAACCCCAACAGCTCGCTGGCCAGCTACCGCATCGGCGAGGTCCTGTTCAACGCAGCGCAACTACCAGGCGGCCGCCAATGCCTATCGCGATGCGCTGCGCGGAGACGACGAGCCGAAGTGGACCGAGGTCTGGAGCCACATCGCGCTGGGGAAGATCTTTGATGTCACCGGCCAGCGCGACCGGGCGGTCAACGAATACCGGCAGGCGGTGCAGACCAACGACAACACCCAGGGAGCGGTCAACGAAGCGCGCAAGTATCTGCAACAACCTTACAAGCGGCCGGATACGGATTAGATTGAGGCTCAGTTTCATGGCTTCAGTAGCAGTACATTTCCGGCGTAAAGCGGAACTGCAGATCCCTCGAGCTGCGCTTCGGCGATGACAAAGGTCATTGCGGCGTCTCCGTACAGAGCGGTTGCTGGACAGAAGGCGTTTGTCATCTCCTTGGGTGGAACCGCAGGCCATTGACGCACTCCGGTCGGGATGAAAATGGTACGGCAAGTACCAACCTGGTCAGCCACTACCTGACCGCAACGGCGAAGATGCGCAACCCCATCCACTTTGTCATCGCCGAGCGCAGTAGTGGAGGGATCTGCAGTCTATCGTTTCCCCCTACGAGAATGTTGCGGTCCGCAGCGAGATCGAAGGAAATGCAGTTTGCTTACTCGTAACGAAGAGCTTCCACCGGATCCAGACTGGCGGCCCGGATCGCCGGCACCATTCCGCTTACCAGGCCAACCACCACCAAAATCACCGTGGCCACCAGGACGGTGCTGGGCGAAATCAGCAAGCGGATATCCGCGGCTTCCGCCATTCTCGGCAATCGCGCTGTACAAGGTGATGCGGCCCACGGCGATCGAAACCAGATAGGCGAGCGCAATCCCGCAAATCCCTCCCACCCCGGTAATCACCAGCGCCTCGGTCAGGAACTGGACCAGGATGTGACGCGCGACGCGCGCCGAGCGCCTTCTCAATACCGATCTCGCGCGTGCGCTGCTGCACCGCCACCAGCATGATGTTCATCAAGCCGATGCCCGCAATGCCCAGCGTCAGCGTTCCGATAAACGCCATCAACACCTGCAACCCAGTCGTAGATGATGCGGAACTGCGAGAGCTGCTCCATCAGGTTGGCGACAAAAATCGCGTTGTGATCAGAAGGCAGGAAATCCGTGAGCCGCGCCGAGCGTTCCCCGCAACGCCGATTCGGTGGTTTGATAGTTGCCCCGATAGTTGAACCAGATCCCGTCCAGATACTTGGTATCTTTCACATCGCTCATGGTGGTGAACGGGTATGTAGATGACCCGGTTGATATTGTCATCCCCCTCCTGCATCTTGGCCCGCAATACGCCGATGACCGTGAAGCTCACGCCCTTGATGCGAATGCGCTGGCCGATGGGATACAGGCCCGAATAGAGCTTGGTCTTGGCTTCCGAACCGATCACCGCAACGTGGTTGCGCTGCTCCAGGTCCTTTTCGGTGTAAGAAGCGGCCGTAATCGAGATCGAGCTTTTGTATGTCCGCGATCGCCGGATACGATCCGTTCACCGACCAGGTATAGCTGTGGGTATCGTTTTGCACCGTGACGTCCTTGGATACCTCGGGCGACAACGTGAAGCAGGCCGGGGACGCTGTTCTGCGATGCAGATCGACGTCGGCGAGCTGAAGTTTCACCTGGACGCCGGCCTTCTTGCCCCCGGCCTGCTCGCTGGTGGTCCCGGGAAAGACGCCCATGATGTTGGTGCCGAACTGGGCAAAGATCGCCTCGATCGCGCGGCCGAAGCCGGCTCCGTAGGCCATCAGCAGCACCACCGTGGCGATGCCCCAGGCCATGCCGATCATGGTGATCAGCGTGCGCCGGCGGTTGTGCAGCATGGCTTCGTAGGCCTGGGAGAACAGGTCGCGCAACATGAGTGTTCTCCTATTCCCGGCGCAGCGCTTCCACCGGATCAAGCTTGGCTGCCTGCCCGGCAGGATAGACTCCGGCCACGATCCCGCTCAGGCAGAGCGCGCCCAAAGCCAGGGCCGCGGACCACGGCACCAGCCGCGGCGCATCGAAGCCCTGCAAGCTGGTGCCCACGGCCGCGATTCAGGGCAAACATCAGCAGGCCCGCAGCGGCGATGCCCACCGCGCCGCTGATGCCGGTCAAAAACATGCCTTCCAGCAGGAACTGCGTCATGATGTTCCGGTTGGTCGCGCCCAACGCCTTGCGCAGCCCGATCTCCCGCGTCCGCTCGGCCACCGAGACCAGCATGATGTTCACCACGCCCAGGGCGCCCAGGGCCAGGGTCACGATACCCACCCCGCCCAGAAACAAGTCCATGGCATCGAAGATCTTGCCCACCATGCGCTGCGAATTGATCGAGTCCCACTCCTCGAAAGCATCCGGCGCGTTGGGATCAAAACCATGCTGCCGGGCCACGATGGCGTGCACTTCCGCGACCGCCGGCACGTTGTCATCCTTGGCCATGGGCTGGTATTGCAACGAGGTCACGGCATCCCGGGGTATGTTCTCCCCGGTCAGCGGAAACAGCTCGAGCATGGTGGTCAAAGGGATGTAGACGCGCTGATTGTCACTGTCATTGTTGCCGCGCGCGATGCTGCCCGCCACCCCGATCACCTGGAATCGCACTCCATTGAGGAGCACCCATTCCCCCAGCGGCGGGCCGGCCGGGAAAGAGCAGCGCGGCGGTCTTCTTGCCCATCACCACCACCCGGCGGCGCTGCTCCAGATCGTCGGCGCGCAGAAAGCGGCCCTCCGCGACGGGAACAAAGCGGATCTCGCTGTAGTTTGGCTCAACCCCGGTCACCTCCCCGCTGCTGCTCGACTCATCACTCACTTCCTTGATGGTCGTGTTTTGCAGCATGGCGGTGATGTTGCGCACCTTCGGCGCACCGGCGCGCACCGCCGCTTCGTCCGCCAGGGTCAGCTTGTAAGGGCGCATGCCGGTGTGCTGGCTGGGGACGGCGGGGATGTTGCCGCCCCACATCATGATGACGTTGTTGCCCAGCGAAGCCATTTGACGGCGCTGCCCGGAACGGAAGCCCTCGCCAAAGCCAATCAGCAGCAGCATCGAGCCCACTCCCCAGGCGATGCCGAACATGGTCAGGAAAGCGCGCAGCTTGTGGGCCCAGATGGCTCGAAAAACCTCGCCGAAGATGTCAGCCGGGGATTGCATTGCTGTCACCCGTTATACGGGTCTACGCAGCGTGCTTGTTCCAGAAAAGGCTCGGATGCGTTATTTGAGGTTCAGGGCCGCCATCGCCTCGTCGGCGCTGGGCGAGCTGGACTTGAGGTACTCGCCGACCCGCTTGCGCTCTTCGGCGGAAAGCGTGGGGGCTGAGAGCGAGAATACGCCGCAGCGTGGTCGAAATGTCATCGATGTAGTTCATCATTCGGATGGCTTCGCCGGAAAGTGGCATGGGTTCTTCCTCGTTACAATGGGGTCTATCTCCATTTTCCGTGCTGGGCGCGAATTCGTAAAGCGGCCGGCTTGAATTTGGGTGGGCCGATTGCTCATCCTGCATCCGAGGAGCGCATCCAATGCAGCATGTCCGTCACCAGCCGACTTCTCCGTTACCTCGAGCGAAGCCGTGCCTGAAGCCGGCCCCGGTAAAAGCCAACCCGCGCCAGGAAGCCTCCAACGAAATGAGGGAATGCGTGGAGCGAGTGCTGCACACCGACGCCCGGGTCTCCGGTCTCGACCTACCGGGTGCAAATGCACAAAGACTTCACCTTTGCCGACGCCCAGGCCATCGTGGGCTACCTCAAGAAGCTCGGCATCGGCGACTTCTACTCCTCGCCCATCTTCGAAGCCCGGCCCGGCAGCATGCACGGGTATGACGTCACGCGTCACGACCGCCTCAATCCGGAGCTTGGCGGAGACGAGGGCTTTGCCAGCTTCTCGGCGGAGCTGCAGCGCCAGGGTCTGGGCCTGCTGCTGGACATTGTTCCCAACCACATGGGGGTGGGCAACGACTCCATCTGGTGGCAGGACGTGCTGGAGAACGGCCACGCCTCGCAGTATTCCGAATATTTCGACATCGATTGGAAGCCGCTCAAACCGGCCCTGCGCAACAAGCTTCTTCTGCCCATTCTGGGCAATCAATATGGCACCGAACTGGAAAGCAAGCACATCCAGGTGTCCATTGAAGACGGGCGCCCGCGTGGTTCACTACTACGATCACACCATGCCCGTAGCGCCCGCGCACCGTGCACCTGATCTTTCGACCAGCACGGACGGCGGCCCGAACCCGATACCGCAGTCTTTTCGCGAACTGCTGCAGCAGATCGACGAGCTTCCGCCGCATGAAACCAGCAACGACGATCTGCGGGAGCAGCGGCGGCAGCAGCTGGCGGAGCTGCTGCCCAGGTTGCGGGAGGCGCTGCGCTCGCCGGAGATGCAGCCGGTCATACAAGCAAGCGCTCGAGACCATCAACGGCATCGAAGGAGATCCCCACAGCTTCGACCGCCTGCACCTGCTGCTGGACGCGCAGCCCTACCGGCTGGCCTCCTGGCGCACCTCCGCCGAGGAGATCAACTACCGCCGCTTCTTCGATGTGAACGACCTGGTCGGCCTGCGCATGGAGAATCCCGAGGTCTTCGCCGCAACCCACTGCCTGATTCGGATCGCTGATCGCTTCGCACCAGGTGACCGGGCTGCGCATCGACCACTGCGACGGCATGTTCAACCCCCGCCAGTACCTCATCCGGCTGCAGCTTTTGTACCTCGCCAGCCAGTGCGCCGGCGAGGCGCCGCAGCAGGAGACCGCCGCCAACGGAATCGAGCGCAGCGTACTCGATCCGGTTCGCGGATACGACTGGTCGCAGAGCCAGGGGCCGCTCTACACCGTGGTCGAGAAGATCCTGGAGCCGCGCGAATACCTGCCGCCGGAGTGGCCGGTGCGCGGCACCTCCGGCTACGACTTCGTCTACCTGGCCAACGGCATCTTTATCCAGAGCGCCAACGAAAAGCGATTCAACGTTCTCTATGCCCAGGTTCTCGGACACCCGGCCGACCCGGACGAGATCATTTACCGATCCAAGCTGCAGGTGATGCAGACGGCACTGGCCAGCGAAGTGTATGCGCTGACCAACCTGCTCAGCCGGATCGCCGCTTCCAATCGAAAGGCGCGCGATTTCACCGACAACATTCTGGAGACGGTCCTGCGCCAGACCATCGCCGCCTTCCCTGTCTACCGCACCTACATTGACGACCGGGGTGAGTACGGGGAGCGCGATGTGGCCTTCCTGCGCTTTGCGATTGCCCGGGCCAAGCGCCTGAATCCGGATATCGATGCCTCGGCATTCGACTTTCTGCGCGAGACGCTGCTGCTGCAGAGCACTTCTCCGGCGGCGAAGCAGAAGCCGGATCCGCAAATGCTTTACTTTGCGCTCAAATTCCAGCAACTCACCGGACCGGTGATGGCCAAGGGCGTCGAAGACACGGCGTTCTATGTCTACACCCGCTTCCTTTCTTCCAACGAGGTCGGCGGTTCGGCAAAATCCTTTGGCATCTCGCTCGAACCCTGCACCAGAGCAACCAGGAGCGCCTGAAGCACTCGCCGGACACCATGCTCACCACCTCAACCCATGACACCAAGCGCAGCGAAGACGTGCGCAACCGGCTCAACGTGCTCTCCGAACTTCCCCAGCTCTGGTCGGCTTCCGTGCACCGCTGGCAACGCATGAACTGCCAAATTCAAGCAGAAGATGGAAGACGGCCGCATCGCGCCCGGATAACAACGAAGAGTACCTGCTCTATCAAACGATCCTGGGCGCGTGGCCGTGGCAGATGGAAAGCCAGGCAGGACCGCGAGAACTATGTGGAGCGGATCAAACAGTATGCGTTCAAGGCTCTGAGCGAAGCCAAAGTCAACCTGAGCTGGATCAATCCCGACCCTGAGTACATGAAGGCGGTGCATGCGTTCATCACCGCCATTCTGATGCCCGGCGCCGCGGGGAAAAGAAAGCCCGTTCGTCGCTTCGCTCGAGTTCGCTGTTGCCGCAGCTACGGTTATTTGGGGCAGTCAATTCCCTCGCTCAGGTGGTGCTTAAGATCGCCGTCTCCCGGGGTACCCGACTTTTATCAGGGCAACGAGCTCTGGGAACTGAGCCTGGTCGACCCGGATAACCGGCGGCCCGTCGACTTACGATCTGCGCGCCGGCTACCTCGATGCGTTGCTTGAGCTGGCGGAGCGGGAAGGCCCGGCAGCGGTGTGCCGCGACGTGCTCGGCAACCTCGCCGACGGCCGGGCCAAGCTTTGGACGACGCATCGCGCGCTGCAGTTGCGCAGCCGGGAACATGCGATCTTCCGCCGCGGGGAATACATCGCGCTGGAGGTCGTCGGGAGAACACCAGGAAAATGTGATCGCATTTTTGCGCCGTGATCAAGGCGAGCGAGCCGAAGCGTTCTGGCAGTGCTGCCGCGCTTCGCCTGCACGCTGATGCGGGGCAAGCCTCGAACTGCCGCTCGGCGAAGCCTGGGGTAACGATCAGTTGCGCCTTCCTGTCTCCCCCGGAACGCGCTACACCAATGTTTTCACCGGCGAATCAGTGACTGTAGCAGAGCAGCAAGAGCCTGCCGCTGAGCACAATCCTCGCCACCTACCCGGTGGCGCTGTTGGTCAGCGAAGAATAGCGGTCGCCGGAGACACCGCTATGGGATACCAGCTGACCGCGTTTCGCGACGCGCTGTCGATTGCGATACGTAGCGTTGCAGATGGTTCTTGATGTCCTGTAAATCGTCGGCGGCGGGGACGGTCCAACGAATCCGCATCAGGGCTTGAACATGGCTTCAAGGCGGGCGTCCATCTCTTCCTCCTCGATAAACTCACCGCGCTCGGCTGCCGCTAATCCTTTTTCCACGGCGGCGAGGAAGCGGGCTTCTTCATCGAGAAAACGGGCAACCACACTCGTGACCAACCGCTCGGGGTCAGTCCCGGCTTTAGTGGCGATCTGCGCGAGCCGCGCTTGCTGCTCGGGACTGAAATGTACTTCCATGCCCTTCAAGGTACGGCAAAGCCTCGCCCTGAAGCAAGTTGCACGGCGATATATGGGAGACTCCCCAGAAGCAAACAAATCCAGGCTCCTGGTAGCGACGAGCACTCACGTCCAGTCGGCGAGCGGATCACCCGGCGGTGCATCCGGAACGATGAAGTCGGTCACTAGGCGGTATTGCTGACCCTGAGGAAGAGGAAAGGTTCTCGGTTTGGCCAATCTCAAGGCCTGTCCGATGCGCGCCAGGAGCCTCACTGGCACTTGCGCATGGATCACAAAGTGTCTCGCAAAGGAGATGGACGCCGGCACTTCGCCGGCTAGTCCGGTTAGGGTCGCCAGCATCTCGCTGAGTGCGTTCGGCTCCGCGTTGAGAGTTAGGCCGATCCAGGGCTCCATGACCAGAAGACCGGCGTGCACCACTGCTTCGTCAAACGCCATCTCGGCTGCGAATCCAAATGCTTGCGGATGGGAATATCTGGGCAGATACGTTCCTCCGACCATCTTTACCTCCATCCCGAACATGGGATAGTGGTGAATCGGGCCGTACTCCATTCTGCGGAAGGTCGACGCGCGCGCGGCGTTATAGCATGGCTCGGGAATCTCCAGGCCGTCGGACTTGGTGACGACGCAGAATTCTCCTGGCCGGGGAGTCAACTGCAACCGAAGGTGCGCGAAATGGCCCCGGCCGTCAAAGAAACGAACATACTTCCGGTCCCCGATCGCGACCCGCTGGATGGTCTCTCTGTAACCGATATCTCGTGACGGCATGCGCCCAAATCCTCGATTGAAAAAATTCAGGCCCTGGGGCTGCTCATCTCTAACAATAGACGAGGAACAAAATCACAAGAACGCAATAGTGTAAATTTCCGATCCCGGTCTTAGCCGGCAGAGCCAGGGCCATGATGCGGAGGTCACTGACCATCCTTGAGCTGCTCCTCCAGAAAACGATAGGCAGCTTGACGCATTTCCGGCGTGAACACATGCTCGCCGGGCCAATACCCAAGCAAGAGCTTTCCCCTCGGGAATGATGATCGAGCGTACTCAAACATTGCCTTGGCTCCCCGAGACCATTGATCGTCCGAAGTCGCCTGCAGAAGCAATGCACGAGGGGCCACAAGCCTGACGATATCTTCGACATCCCCAAATTGGAGTACACCCGGAAGGCAAAACTCCATCTGCACACCGGTGTCGTGGGTAAATGACTGCTTGTAGTTCACGCATCCGCAATTGGAGACGGATGCCCGGATGCGGGTATCGATGGCCGGAGCCCAGATGGCCATCCTGCCGCCATAAGAGTGGCCAATGAATCCAATCTTTTTCGGATCTACTTCGGGCCGCGCCGCCAGGTAATCGATGCCTACGCTGACATCATGAAGGCACTTGGCGAGTAACGTCTTACCCTGCACCAGGCGCGTTGCAAGCTCGAAGTACTCTGCTTCTCCGGAAGGATTGCTCCAGTTCCGCTCTTCAAACGCCAAGGCATCCGGCGCTATGACGACATATCCGCGTTGGGCAAGTTCCGCAGCATAGGCTTGATCTGGATCGCCTGCCAGACCAACAACCTCGCTCTTTCCTAAATGAAACTGCCGCGCATGCTGATGGTGGGCGAAGATAGCGGGTGAGGCTCCATCGATGTGCTTGGGCACGAGCAGGAAGGACCTGATACGCTCCTCCGCCTCAACTGCGTACTCGATCGTTTCTCGCACATACAGGCCACAATCGACCGTTTCCAGGACAACGGCGTCGAGTGAGCAGCGGGCGGGAAAAGGACCAAGAAGTTGCTTCAACCGCTGACGATCCATTTGATCCCTGATTCTCCGGCTTACTGTTCAGGTCTTTTCCGGCTCTACCCAGCCATCCCGATCCGTCAGCTCGGCCAGCTGCGCCAACCCCTGGGCGAGCTGGCTGGTCGAGCGCATCGGGAGCCATGCGCCAGGTCCAGTTATTCTCCGGCGTGGAGGGCGTGTTCATGCGTCGCTTCCGAACCCAGCACCAGGATGTCCTGCACGGGAAAAAGGCAAACATCGGCCACCGAGGCCGACGCCGCGCGGATCAACGACCACACCACATCGTTCGGCGCCGGGTTGAGATAAGCGTAGACCGCTGTCCTCTCGCTCTCCGTCGCGCCGTGTTGCCACCAGCCCAGCGTCGTGTCGTTATCGTGCGTGCCGGTATAGACGACAGTGTTGGTTACATAACGGTGGGGCAGATAGTTGTGCGCGCCGCGGTCGCTGAAGCCAAATTGCAGCACCCGCATGCCCGGCAAATCGAATTGCTCGCGCAGCGCATCCACCTCGCGGGTGATCAGCCCGAGGTCCTCGGCGATAAACGGCAGCTCGCCGAGCTGTTCGCGCAGCGCGGTAAAGAGCGCGGCGCCCGGAGCCTTGACCCATTCGCCATGAATCGCCGTCTCATCCTCGGCGGGGATTGCCCAGAACGCTTCAAAGCCGCGGAAGTGATCGAGCCGGATGATGTCGTAGAGCGCATGGGCCCGGCGCATGCGGTCCACCCACCAGTCGAAGCCCCGGCTTTCCAGCACATCCCACTTGTAGAGCGGATTGCCCCACCGCTGGCCAGTCGCGCTGAAATAATCCGGCGGCACGCCGGCGACGCGAATCGGAGAGAGGTCTTCATCCAGCTCGAAAATTTCCGGGTGGGTCCACACATCGGCGCTGTCGTAATTGACGAAGATCGCCACGTCGCCAATGAAGCGTATGCCGCGCTCCGCGCAGTAGGCGCGCAAGGCCTTCCACTGCTCATCGAAGGCGAACTGAATCGCCTGCTCGATTTCGAGCTCGTCCCGGCTCTCCCGCTGCAATTGGTGCAGCGCCTCGCGCATCGCGGTCGCGCGAATTCCTTCGGCCAGGACAACCAGGAGGCCGAATGAGATATCTCTGCCGCAACACGCTGTAGCGGGCGTAATCATGCAGCCAGAAGGCATTCTCTTCACGAGAAGCGCTGAAAGCGGACCCACTGCTGATCGTCGTGGTGGGCCAGAAAGTTGCGCGCCGCCTCCACCAGCAGCGGCTCTTGCGCTGCTCTACTTCCTCAAAGCGCACGTTTCCGGCATGGCCCGGCAGCCCGGCGATGCGCTCGCCGCGCAATCCATCCAGCTTCCACCAGCTTCTCCAGGCTGATCAGCAGACGGATTGCCGGCAAAGGCGGAAAGCGCCGCGTAGGGTGAATTGCCATAGCCGGTAGGGCTCAACGGAAGAACTTGCCACAGCCGCTGTTTGGCCGCCGCCAGAAAATCGGCAAAGGCATAGGCGGCGGGACCAAAGTCGCCGATGCCGCCGTAGGAAGGCAAAGAGGAGATGTGCAGGAGTAGTCCGGACGATCGTTCGAGGGCCATTCAGTACCTGCGTGGGAGGCGAGAACAACCATGGCCTTCTGTGAGGAAGATTCCAAAGCGGCGGCTCCGGTTGCCCTAAAGCATTATCAGAGTTACTGCGATGGGTCATAGCGGAACAACGCACCACTCTAGCTCTGCATTCCCTGGGGCAGGCCGGTCTGCGCACGCTTGTTCATGCGGATGCCTCCCTGCTTTTCATAGCGATCTGTCAGCCCGGTCACGAAGACAGCAAACATCTGCTCCCGCCGCTCGCTGAGCAGCTGCTCGCGCGTGGCATCGAAGTTCTTGGCGATCTCATCCGCGGTCGGCTCCTGCTTCTCATCAATCTTCGCCACGATGCCGCTGTGCCCGGTGTTGATCGGCTTGCTGATCTGCCCGACGTTCAGGTTGAAGAGATCGGGCGCCGCGGTGGCCAACTCTCCGATATCCGGCACCTGTGCGCTGTGCGGCCCACCAGATCGCTGGTCTTGACGGTGGCGCCGAGTTCCTTGGCAGCCTGGGCCAGATTGTTTTCCGCGTGCGCCTTGTCCGCCAGCTCATTGGTCTTGCGCGCCAGCAGCTGCGGCAACTGCTGCTCGCGGAAATCGTCCAGCAGATGCGATTTGTATTCCTCGAATGCCGGCGCGTGCGCAGGCTTGATGTCTTCCACCTGAAAGACCGCGAAGCCATCGCCGGTCGAGACCACCTGCGGGAGCCGCTCCCGGCTTGGCGCTGAAGGCCTGCGGTCAGCAACTTGGATCCGTCCGGCAGTCCGGGGAGCACCGCATTCTGCTGCCACGTAGTCGGTCGTCACCACCTGCAGGTGGTGCGCCTCGGCGGTTTTTGCCAAGCCTGTCTTGGCCGCTTCGGTGGCCAGCTGCTGCGCGTAGCTGGCTTCCTGCTCCGCTTCCTGCTGGCGCGTCAGTGTGGCCACAATCTGGGCCTTCACCTCGTCCAGCGGTTTCAGGTGCGCCGTCTGCTTCGCTTCCACCTTGATGATGTGATAGCCGAACTGGGTCTTGATCACATCGGAGATCTGGCCCGGCTGCAATGCGAAGGCCGCCTTTTCAAACGCCGGCACCGTCACCCCGCGCTGGATCATTCCCAACTCGCCGCCCTGCTCCTTGCTGCCGGGGTCATCGGAGTTGGCCTTCGCCAGTTGCGGCAAAATCCGCGCCGCCTTTGATCTGCTTCAGCAGGTCTTCGGCTTTTTGCCTGCGCCGCCGCGTCGGTCTTTGCGTCGGCGCCGGGCGCCACCTTGATCAGGATGTGCCGCACCTTTACCTCCTCGGGCACCTGATAGTCCTTCTGATGCTGCTGGTAGTACTGCCTCCACCTGCTGATTGGTCACCGGCGGGCGCGCCGCCCGGCACCTGGTTCTGGTTCAGGGCGATGTACGCCATCTTGCGCGTCTCAGGAATCGCGTCCTTGTAGCGGGCCGCGTTCTGCTTGAAGAATGCCTGCAGCTCGGCATCCGTGGGATTGATCTGCTTGCGCAGGTCCTCGGAGTTGATCACCGCATAGTCGAACTTGATCTTGGTTCCCTGCTGGCGATAGGCGTCGCGAACATCCTGGTCGGAGACCGTGATCGCCACCGGTCACCATGGCTTCCAGCCGGTTGATCTCGATCTCTTTCTTGACCTGGGTTTCGAAGTCCTGGATCGAGGTGTGGAAGTAGTTCTGACACGAAATCCGCGTACGGTCCTCGCCGATGAACTGTCCGTTGGGGAAGAGCGCCTGGGCGAAAGGCCCGGTCTGCATGGCCCGGCGCAGATCAGCGTCGCCGACCTGGAGGCCCAGACGGTTGGCTTCCTGCAGCAGCACTTCGCGCTGGATCAGCGCCTGCGCCGCCCGCGGCATGAGGTAGGGCAGCACCATGTCCGGGTAGCTTCTGTTGCTGCAGCATCCTTTCCGCAACCTGCTGCACCTCGGGGGTGGTGATCGCGGTGGTGGTGCCGAAATACGGCCCAGAAGCCTCCGCTGTGCACCGTTGCGTAGGTATCGGAAGAGGTATTCTCGTCGGCAAATATCCCAGGCACCAGCGTGATCACCATGGTGACCACGGCGACCGCAATAATAACGACGAAGATGATTTTGACGACGCGATTGTCTTTTTGCAGAAAACGGATCATGAGTTGATGGCGACCTTGTTAGAGAATCCTTGCCCCTGCGGACTCAGAACAACGCAAGCTCCGGAAGAGCGCATGCAGAGGCTTCTCTGGCTTTGACGAACAACCCAAGTATAGATCACCGGGATCTCAGCCTCGGGACTGTCTTAGCAGTTGTGGGAAATCATGTCTCCGAATGGCCGGGGACTCGGAACTGAGGGTCATGCAGTGGAGATTTTTGCCGTTCGGCGCCTAGCCGCATTTCTGACGCGTGCCGGAAATATTCGACAGGAAATCGGGGTATAGGGCACCCCCTTGACCCTTGGTCAGGACAGAGTACTGACCAAGGGTCTCGCCAGACACCGCCTTATCTCCAGCGGCGGTAGTAGTAGTAGGGATAGGGGCGGCCGTAAACGTAGGCGTAAGGATAAGCATACGGATAGCCATAAGCATACGGGTAAGGCGCGTAGCCCGGAGGCGGAGCCGCGTAACCATAGGCCGGCGGTGGCCCATAGCCGTAACCGTGTGCGGCGGATAGCGGCGAGCCGGCGGCCCGGATTCCGCCTCCATCCGGTAAGCCTCCTGGGCAGACACGGGTTGCACGGTCGCCGGACTCGTCAAATGGAAGCTGAGCAGGGCTTCGGGAGGAACGACGCTGCGCGGACCCGGAGTAGCGGCCGAAGCGCCTAGTCCCACACCCGTCCCGGCGACAGCGCCGATAGCAGCACCCGGTCCACCCCCGGCAACGGCTCCGATGACCGCGCCAAGTGCGGCGGTGCCGACCGTGTTTGCAGCCGTGTATCCGCCCTTGCCTGGACCGCTGGTGTTAAAGGTATCGGTAGCCAGGGAATAACTATTGCCGCCCATATTAAGAGTGGTAAGTTGCAAGCGCCATGCTTGCGCCCCCCTTCAACTCACCCGGCTTCTTGACGTCTACCACGCGGCCCGTAACCCTACGCCGCGCGGAATCGCCAGGACGTTGCCGACATATACGCTCTGGGCCAACGTCCCTTGAAAATAGTCTCCGGGCTTAACCTTCTTGGAGTCCAGTGGCTCGCTGGTACGAATCTGCAGCAGCATGCCGGCGTTGAGGGTAACCGGGCCGGACGGCGGAGCAGCCTGCTCTGGCCCTTGCGGACCCTGATACCCGTTCGAAGGCTGGTTTGGCTGGTAGGCGGGGCGAGCCGGAGCTCCATAGCCCACTCCGGGCGCACCTGGCCCCTGGTTCGCGTCTGGCCCTTGGTTCGGGTATTGATTCGGCCCTGGTCCGGGGTCTCTGGCGTCGGATCCTGGCTCGGCCCTGGTCGCGTTCGGATCCTGCGCCTGATTAGCGTCTGGCGGGGGGATCTGCCCATTCTGCGCATCCGGTGGCGGCCCTGCCGGCCCCCAGTCACCCTGACCGCCCGGCGCCGGGGCGTTCGTTTGTTGTCCAGCAGTGCCGCTCTGCTGCGCGTTCGCCACCAAGGCAACCGGCGCCAGCACGAGGCCTGCGCTCAGCGCTCCCGGCAGCAACCATTGCAAGCGATTTTTCCTGATTTCAAGCATTTTCCTCTGAACCCCCTTGCCCAAGGATGACGCCTTTTTCATCGCCAGGACATACTCCATAGACGGTAGAACCCATAGTCCGTCATATCCATAAACCCAGCTATACCGCAAAAGTTATCCCGTCGTACCGGCTTAAACCAAAAAAATACTCTCATTTTCCTCCCCGGTGCGCCGGCGAAGTGCTTAGACCAGTAACTATCGTTGTAGAGCGACGCGACGGCTTATTTCACGGGCCTTGGCGCGGCTCTGGAGATGATGATTTGTACGCCTCAGGCCGGTTCCCTCTTTACAGGGTGCCCGGTAGTCGTGGTAGACATGCTTTCATGCCTGCCACCACGGAAAGAAATCTGCGCCTGAGCGAAACCGCTCCTCACATCATTCAGTCGGAAATTCGCTCCATGACCGTGGAGTGTGACGCCATCGGGGGCGTGAACCTGGCCCAGGGAGTGTGTGATACCCCCCTTCCCACCCCCGTGCTGGAAGCCGCAATCCGAGCCATTCAGGATGGGTACAACATTTACACCCGTCTGGACGGTATCGCCGTGCTGCGCGAAGCAATCGCCGAAAAACTCGAACATTATAACGGCCTGATAGCCAATCCGGATAAAGAGATCCTGGTCACCTCGGGAGCGACCGGAGCCATGTCCTCCGCTTGCCTGGCGCTTTTCGATCCCGGCGACCAGGTCATTCTCTTCGAGCCGTTTTATGGATATCACCACAGCACCCTGCTTTCCATGCGCGTCGAGCCGGTCCTGGTGCCCCTGGCCGATGCCACCTGGGAGATCGACTTTGACCGTCTGCGCGCCGCCATCAACCCACGCACCCGCGGCCTGGTCATCAATACGCCCGGTAACCCCTGCGGCAAGGTATTCACAAGGGCCGAACTCGAAGCGATCGCCGCCCTGGCCATCGAGCATGACCTGTTCGTGATCACCGACGAGATTTACGAGTATTTTCTCTACGAGGGTCACCCCCACGTCAGCCCGGCGACGATCCCCGGCATGGCGGAACGCACGATCACGATTTCCGGCTTCTCCAAGACCTTCAGCATGACCGGCTGGCGCGTCGGTTACCTCACCGCCAGCAGCAAGTGGATTCCTGCCATCGGCTACTTCCACGATCTTGGCTACGTCTGCAGCCCTTCCCCCTTCCAGTACGCGGCGGCAGCCGGCCTGCGCGCTCTGCCGGATAGCTTTTACCATGGGCTCGCGACCGAGTATCAGGAGAAACGGGACCAGCTCTGCGATGCCCTCACCGCCGCCGGCCTTACTCCCGGCGGTGCCCGCCGGCGCCTACTATGTGCTGGCCGACGCAACCAGGATCGAGGGAGAAACCGCCAGCATAAAGGCGCGCACCCTGCTCCGCGCCACCGGCGTGGGGGCCGTCGCCGGCTCCGCGTTTTACGGTCCTGGCCGGGGAGAAAATGTCCTCCGCTTCTGCTTTGCCAAGCAACCGGCCGAGCTCGATAGGGCCTCCACGGCCCTGCGCCTCCTTGGCGTTTAAAAGCATCTCGGGAGTCGAGCTTTTTGGCGGCATCAAGTGGGAACCGCAGGTCCCTGCGGTTTCTTTTCGCCTCCTCAAGCCCTATCTGGCAGAAAAATGGTCAGTAGCGGCGTTCGGATCAAGCGACGGCAAGAAAGCTCGAACGATGAATCCATTTGGTGAGCCCAAGCATCAGATACCTTGACAGCAATTGACTCAAGTGCGAATCTAGTCCAACGAATCTCGCACATGTGAGCAGTGTGCATGCAGGAGCAGCGAAGCGATGGCAAAGATTATCGGCATTGATTTAGGCACCACGAACTCGGTGGTGGCTGTGATGGAAGGCGGCGAGCCCAAGGTTATCCCCAACGAAGAGGGCGGGCGGACGACTCCGTCGGTCGTCGGCTTTACCAAGAGCGGGGAGCGGCTGGTAGGGCAGGTGGCAAAGCGCCAGGCAATCACCAACCCGGAAAACACGATTTATTCGATCAAGCGCTTCATGGGCCGCCGCGCCAACGAAGTGAACGATGAAATGAAGATGGTCCCCTACAAGGTCAAGCAACAGGGCGACCATGTGGTTGTCGTGGCCCAGGGGAAGGACTACACCCCGCCTGAGGTCTCGGCGATGATTCTGCAGAAGCTGAAGAAGGCTGCGGAAGACTATCTCGGCACGACGGTTACGGAAGCAGTCATCACCGTGCCGGCGTACTTCAACGATGCGCAGCGCCAGGCGACCAAAGACGCGGGCAAGATCGCCGGTCTCGATGTAAAGCGGATCGTGAACGAGCCGACCGCGGCGGCCTTGGCTTACGGGCTGGATAAGAAGAAAGACGAAACGATCATCGTCTATGACTTCGGCGGCGGAACCTTCGATGTTTCCGTGCTCGAAGTAGGCGAAGGCGTGATCGAGGTGAAGTCGACCAACGGCGATACGCACCTGGGCGGCGACAACCTCGACCAGCGCATTGTGGACTGGCTGATCGACGAATTCAAGAAGGACGAACAGCTGGACCTGCGGGCGAAGGGCAACGAGATGGCCCTGCAGCGCCTGAAGGATGCGGCGGAGAAGGCGAAGATCGAGCTCTCGACGACCGTCGAGACGGAGATCAACCTGCCCTTCATCACGGCAGACGCGACCGGACCGAAGCACCTGGTCAAGAAGCTGACGCGGGCCAAGCTCGAGCAGCTGGTTGAAGACCTGTTGCAGCGCTCGATCGAGCCCTGCAAGAAGGCCATGGCCGATGCCCAGATAGACACGAGCAAGATCGACGAAGTGGTGCTGGTGGGTGGACAGACGCGCATGCCGCGTATCCAGCAGCTGGTAAAGGACCTCTTCGGCAAGGAGCCCCATAAAGGGCGTGAACCCGGATGAGGTGGTGGCGATCGGCGCCGCGGTCCAGGCAGGCGTACTGGCGGGAGAAGTGACGGATCTGTTGCTGCTCGATGTCACGCCGCTGACCCTGGCGATTGAAACGCTGGGCGGGGTGGCGACCAAGATGATCGGGCGCAATACCACGATCCCGACCAAGAAGACGGAGACGTTTTCGACGGCAGCCGACAACCAGACGGAAGTAGAGGTGCATGTGCTGCAGGGCGAGCGCCCGATGGCAGCGCAGAACCGGACGCTGGGCAAGTTCAAGCTGAGTGGAATTCCTCCGGCTCCGCGCGGGATGCCGCAGGTGGAAGTGACCTTCGACATCGATGCCAACGGCATCCTGAACGTGACGGCGAAGGATAACGCCACGGGCAAGGACCAGAAGATCACGATCACCTCCTCTTCGGGTCTGAGCAAGGAAGAGGTCGACCGCATGGCGAAAGAAGCCGATGCGCACGCCTCCGAGGACCAGGCAAAGCGCGAAGAGGTGGAGGCGCGGAACTCGCTCGACAACATGGTCTACAACGTCGAGAAGATGCTGAAGGACAACGGCGACAAGGTTTCCGGCAGCGAGAAGAGCGACGTTGAGGCGGCACTGGCCGAGGCTCGGACAACGCTGCAGGGCAGTCTCCAAGCGCGGCTGAGCTGAATGCCGCGCGGGAGAAGGTAACCGCAGCTTCGCACAAGCTGGCCGAGGCCATGTACAAGGCGAATGCTTCGGCTCCGACAGACGGCGCCGCAGCGGCATCCGGCACCACCGGCGAGGCTGGGGAAAAGAAGGACGAAGGCGTGATCGACGCTGAGTACGTGGACGTCGCGGACAAGAAGTAAGGCACAGGAATCGCAACGGACGTTTCGTTGCCGATCTCAGTCGACGTAGCACGGGGCGCTCATCCGCGGGAGCGCCCCGTGTTTTCAAGCAGGAACCACGAGGTTGAGCAACAGAAGCAAAGCGGAAGGCAGGGCAAAATGACTGAGACAATGTGGAAATATGAATTGCTCCGAGCAGGACAGATCTACAACCAGGTCATGTTCAATACTCGCGAAGAAGCCGAGAGCTTCGCCGCGCAGATGACCAAGGTAGAACCCGATCTTTTCTGGCGGATTGAGCCGATAGAAGCTCGGTTGTGGTGGAACTGACGTAAGCCCGGGCCGCCGTACGGCGACCCGGCGCCATTCCTCGGGGAGTGGCAGCAGGAACAACGATAAAAAAAGTTGACCCGTCTACCGGGGCCTTTGAATTGAACTAACCATTACCGACTATGCCGACGACACCGACCAAAGATTATTACGCCCTTCTGGGGGTCAAGAAGACAGCTACGGCGGACGAGATTCGCAAGGCCTTCCGCAAGCTCGCGCGCAAACACCATCCTGATGTAAATCCCGGGGACAAAAAGGCGGAAGAGCGGTTCAAGGAAATCTCGGAAGCCAACGATGTCCTGAGCGACGAGAAGAAGCGGAAGATTTACGACCAGTTGGGGTACTACTCCGATCAAATCGATCCTGCCGCCGCGGAAGCCGCAGCCCGCGGAGGCTACGGCGCGTTTTCCGGAGGAGGGCAGGCAAGAAACTCAGCGCGGCAGCCAGGCGGGGGGCGTGGCGTCCCCATCGACTTTGGAGGCTTCGACTTCTCTGACTATGCGGCTGGCCATCCTGGCGAAGCTGCCGGTGGAGGCGCAGGCTCGGGCTCAAGCTGGGGCAGCTTCCGGGACATCTTCTCCGGCGTGTTTTCCCAGGGGCAGAGGCATCAAGGGCCGCAGCCGGGAACCGATCTTGAATACCAGATCACCGTGGATTTCTGGACGGCAATCCGCGGCGGCATTGCGCGGCTCCAGGTGGTTCGGCAGGAGATCTGCCCCACCTGCAAGGGAAAAGCATCCACTGGCGGCGGAGGTACGTGCCCGGAATGCCAGGGAACCGGACAGGTCACCCAAATGGGCGGGCGCATGAAGTTCAAGATCCAGTGCCCACGCTGCGGCGGCACGGGCAAGCTGGAGAATGAATGCGCGACCTGCGGGGGCGAGGGAACGGTGAGCCGCACCGAGACGGTCGAGGTCCGCATCAAGGCCGGGACCCGCGACGGCCAGCGGATACGGCTGGCGGGCAAAGGCAATGCAGGAGTCAACGGCGGAGCCGCGGGCGATCTCTACCTCATCATCAAAATCGATACCCATCCCGTATTCACGCGGGCCGGGGACGATATTCAGATCGTCATCCCGGTAACCGTGCCGGAAGCGGCTCTAGGCGCCAAGATTGAAGTGCCAACCATCGACGGCCGCGCCCAGTTGAAGATCCCGCCGGGAACACAGAGCGGACAGAAGCTGCGCATGCGCGGCAAGGGAGTTCCCTCCGCAACCCACGAGGGAGCGCGCGGCGACCAGATTGTCACTGTGGAGATGGTTGTGCCCCAGCTCCGGGACGAACGATCGAAGGAGATTTTGCGGGAGTTTGCCAAACTGAACCCGGAAGACCCCAGAGAGGCGACCTTCGCCGGGGTGTGAGCCGCCGGGAGAACGAGAACGATATGCCTACAAAGCGCAAATCCAAAGGCGCGTACATGATCTCGGCGGTTGCCGAGATGTACGAGATCCACCCGCAGACGCTGCGGCTTTACGAGCGGGAAGGGCTGCTGCAGCCCTCGCGCACGGTGGGAAATACCCGTCTGTACACGGATGAAGACCTGGAGCGGCTGGAGTTCATTCTCAATCTGGCGCGCGAGCTCGGCGTCAACATCGCAGGCATCGCCATCATTCTGCAAATGCGGGAGCGGATGGAGGAGATGAATCGCCAGATGCAGGACTTCGTCGATTATGTGCGGACAGAGATGGTTACCCAGATGCAGCACGGACTACCGGCGACCGAAGGCGCACTGGTTGCACTCCGCCGGCCCATGGTTGTCCCGGTGGTGACGCGGGAACGGAAGCGCTAAAGCGCCTGGCGTCCGCTTCATTTGAGACCATTTCGGGCAAAGTGTACTCTAAAGAGGGCAACGCGAAGGTTCGTTTGCTAAGCCCCGCAATCTGTCAACCACCGGAGCTCAGGTCGGCTGCAAGCATGATGAATCTTCTGCTCGTACTCGGGCATCATCGGCATCGTTACGTCCACTATGTATGCCCTCCTGGTAGTGGCCGGGCGCTGTGCGTCTGGCCGGCCGCAGGCGCAAGCTGCGCTCGGGCGCGTTCGCCCCGCCTGTGAGCTTGCTGAAGCCGCTGCACGGATCCGAGCCGGATCTGGAATCCCATCTGCAAAGCTTTTTTCGAGCAGGACTATCCCGGACTTCGAGATCATTTTTTGCGCGCGCAGCGATCAGGATGCGGGTCTGGAGATCGCCAGGCGGGTCGCCGCGCGTTATCCCGCGATTCGGTCCAAGTTCCTCTGCAGCGGCAATGCCCCGTATGCCAATGCCAAGGTTTGGTCGCTGGAGCGGATGCAGAGTGCCGCGGCGCACGGGTTTTTCGTGGTCAGCGACAGCGATGTCTCGGTGACTCCCGGCTATCTGCGGGCGGTGATGGCGCCCTTCGCCGATGAGCGGGTTGGCATGGTGACCTGCCTTTACCGGGGCGTGGCCGAGCAACACCAGGAGCGGCAGTTTCTGGTCCCAACTCGAAGCGGTCGGCATGTCGGTCGAGATGTCCGCCGGCGTGCTGGTAGCGGAGATGCTCGAAGGCATGAAGTTTGCCCTGGGGCCGACCATGGTGGTGCGGCGCGACTGCCTGGACCGGGCCGGGGGATTTCGCGCCCTGGGCCCCTATCATGCGGATGACTTTATGCTGGGGAACCTGATCTCGGCGAGTGGGCACCGGGTCGTCCTGTCCACGCACATCATCGAGCACCACTTCTGAATTCCTCATTCGTCTCCTCCGTGCGGCACCAGATTCGGTGGATGCAGAGCACGCGATTCTCCCGGCCCAAGGGACATTTCGGGACCGCGCTGACCTTCGGCATGCCCTACGGGTTGCTGGCGGCAGGCGTTGCCTTGGCGTTTCACCGTCCGCTGTTGGGCGCTATGCTCCTCGGCTGGAGTTGGGCCTCGCGGGTGGCGCTGGGTGCGCTGGTGGGCCGTCTGGTGGTCGACGAGCCCAGGCTCCTGCGCAGCGCGCTGCTCTATCCTCTGCGCGACCTGCTGGGTTTTTGCTACTGGGCCGCAAGCTACGTGAGCAACCAGGTGCAGTGGCGCGGAGAAGTGTACCAGCTACTGCAGGATGGGTTCATGACGGAATGATTCTCAGCCCGGCGATCGCGAGCCTGAGGCCATTCTGACAGCGTAACCGGCCGTTCCCGCCACCTTCTTCACTCCTTCTGCCGTAAACCGTACAAAAAAGATGCGGGATGTGGCCCGTCCTTGGCGGCGTTTTTGCGAAGGATGGGCACCCGCGTTTTTTGCAAAGCAAACGAAACCGCAGATCTCTCCACTGCGCTCCCCGGATTTCCTGTTGAATTAGTCGGTGCCGCGTCGTAGAAAATCCAGGTACGCTCTGTCGAAAAACATTTCCAAGAAAGGTCCGCGGACACTGCAGATCCCTCGGCTGCGCTCGGGATGACAAAGGGGAGGGCGACGCTTCCATAGAGAGCGCTTGCCGGACAGAAGGCGTTTTTCATCTCCTTGGGTGGGCCGCAGGCGCATGACCACTTCGGTCGAGATGACCCCGGACTTCCCTGCCACAGAAGAGAAAATGCTATAACGGTCGATCGGTGTAGAGCGCCTTCTCGGAGAGTTCCTGCAGCAAATAGCCGCGCGTTCCGAGCAGAGCGGCCACGTGGGCGCCGGACGTCCCCGGGCACGAAGAGAAATTTGCGCGGTCCCGTGCCCCACAGGGCAAGCAGGTCGGCATCGCTGATCAGCACATGCGGAGCGTCGGGATAATTCGATCCCCACAGCACGGAGCTGACCCGGCCATTGACCAACAGAGCCTGCCGATGGGTGTAGAAGAGTAGCGACGAGCCGTCGGCTACATCGCCATAGAGGATCAGCGTGGCTTTGTGCGCTCCGGAAGCGCTCGCAGGCAGGCCAACGATGTCGTTGATGGTGTCGGCCATGGCGCGCGAGGAGAGCATAGGCTCGAAGCGCACCAGGGCGATATGCGCGGCGATGAGAAAGACGGCGGAGGTGAAGGCTACGCTGACCGTGGCTTCGAAGTGGTGCCGCTGCCGGCGCAGCACCAGGCGACGGCCGGGCCCAGAAGCAGCGCGGCCGCGGCCAGCGCCGCGGGCAAGCGCAGCGCGGCAAAGGAGCGGCCGGTGAGATCGAAAAAGTGAGACATGGAGAGCGTATAACCGGCGACGTCGCGATGCGGCGAGAAGCGTGCCGATGTCGGTGCCAGAGGGCAGTCTGCGTGAAGACCACAGGCCGTAGCCGAGCGCTGCGGCGGCCACCATGCCGAGCACAGCGAATGCCGCCTGGGCTCGCGGTGAGCCACTTGCTCACCGCCCCGGGTTCGCTTTCCTCGCTCGCCAGAGCTACCGGCGGTGAGCAGCAGCAGGGGAAATAAGCCGGGAAGGTGTAGTACTCCTGGTTTGTCGAGAGGGAGAAGAAGACCAGAATGACGGCCGCATAGATGGCGAGCAGCCAGTTGGTTCTGCCGCGAAAGACCGCGCTCGCGCGCAGCGACGGAATAGCGAGTCGGGCCGGAGGGCCTGTCCACCAGCGGGCGCGGGTCGTCCACGCCCGCCTGAGAACCACCGGCAGGTAGAGGCTCCAGGGAAAGAGCCAGACCAGGTGCAGGCTCCAGTAGAGAAGGCAGGGAAGCTTGTTGTAGTCGATCCGGATAGCGCTTGCCGAGGAAGCGCAGGAAGTGCTCGTTGATGAAGTAGAAGTAGAAGAAGCCGTGGACGTTGCCCGGGGACTGGGAATGTTGCCCAGCCGGGTGGCCCTGCTCCGGGTTGCGCAGCCCGGCGAGGATGTGCCAGGGCGCGGCGATGGCGAGGAAGAGCAGAAGGCCGGAGGGCAGGCGGAATTCACGCCAGCGGCGCCAATCGCCGGTGAGCAACAGGTAAGGGACGGCGGCTGCAGAAGAAGAAGACCGGGGCAACCAGTCCCTTGGCCAGCGTGGCCAGCGCCAGCGCAGCCCAGGCAAGGTATAAGCGCGCCGGCTTCTCGTCTTCCAGTCCGGTGAGAAAATTGTAGAGGGCAAAGGCAGCAGCAAGGTGAGCAGCACTTCCGGGATGAAGATGCGCGTGAAGAGAAAAACGCCCGACACTGGTGAGGATGCCGAGGGCCGCATAAAACGCCGCGCGGTCGCCGTAGGCGCGCCGGCCCCAGACCCAGGCCAAGAATGGCCAGGGCAAGCACGCCCAGGGTCAGGGGCAGATGGGTGGCAAAGACGTTGTATCCGAAGATGTGATAATCCGCGGCGGCCAGCCAGTAGGGCAGCGGCGGCTTTTCCAGGTAGCGGATGCCATCTACCTTGAGGGTGACCCAGTCGCCGCTGAGCGCCATTGCTGGGCGGCGTTGGCATGGGTAGTGTCGGCGTCGTCCAACAGCGAGGGCGAGAAGAGCGCGGCCAAGTGCACGGCAGAGAAAACCAGCAGCAGCAGGGTCCAAGCTCGGACAGGAGAGAGAGCAAAGCGTATTCTCGGGAGGCGGCCTCGAGCGGAAAGAGCGAAGTGATTCGACATGGGTCATAAACGACGCGATACGTAAGCAGCAGAATACCAGCCGTCGCGGCAGCCAGGCACCGGCCGAGGGGCGCACACCCAGGCGGCGGCGAACGCCGCAGACGACCGGCTGGCATCAGTCTGCGCCCGCTTGCGGACGACTTCAACGCGGCCGTGGCGCAGTGTGTCCAGGATGCGGATCCGGAGGCGGTGCATCGCGTACGAACCGGCTCGCGCCGGCTGCAGGCAACGCTCGAGGCCATGCTGCGCGAAGCCGGCGCGAGGGCATGCGCTTGCGAGCAGCCGGCCCGGGCGTGGCTGCGGCAGCTCAAGCGGATTCGCCGAGCCGCCGGGCCGGTGCGCGATCTGGATGTGCATCGCAAGCTGCTGGAAAACTGGATTGGCAAGAGAGCGCCGAAGCAAGACGACGACGAAGTTGACGGGGCGGACCGCGCCGGCAACGAGGGACAGCGGACCGCCAGGCAAGCTGCTCCGTAGCGCAGGCTGCCCAGCTCGACGCCTGGCTCAAAGGCGAGCGTAAGCAGCTGGCGCATGGCATGCAGAAGCAGATCAGGAAGCGGCGGCAGGGACTGGCGGAACGGCAGAGCGCGTTTTCGGCTGCCGGCCGATCCGCTGCGCACGCCAGAGGTTCAAGGCGCCAGCGCCCGGCCGATGCCGTGGCCCTGGAGGACTTTGTGCGCGCTGGCCGACGCAATGCCGCTGCTGGATGCAGAGAACCTGCATGACTTTCGCAAAGCGACCAAGAAGGCGCGCTATGTGGCCGAATCGGGCGCGAGGGAGCGCAATTCCAGCAGCGTGGCCAAGGCGCTGAAGCGCATACAGGATGCGATCGGCGACTGGCACGACTGGCTATGCCTCGCGGAGGAAGCCAAGACGGCGCTGGGCCAGGATGGCGCCGGAGCTGACGGCTGCTTTCGAGCACGAGGTCGAGCGCCATTTTGCCGCAGGCGATGGAGACGACCCGAAGCATCCGCGGACGGCTCTTGGGAGAGTGGATGGCGGCTGGCAGAACCAAGCGCAGCGGCAGCGGCCAAGCGGCCACCGGGACAGCGATCGTGAAAGCACTCCAGTCCAACGTGCCGCGCCGCTTGCGGCACGCCGCCAAGAAGCTCGGGCCGCTAGCGCTTGTTAAGAATGCGGCAAATCGCTGGTAATGCGTACCGGAAGTGGTGTATCTTGCATTTGCAGACGGCATCATCCCTCGTGCCAGGTGAGACTCCCCAGACGATGCAGACCTTTGCGGCGATTGACATTGGTTCCAACTCCTGCCGATTGAAAATCGCGCGAGTCCAGCAACACCAGCTCAAAGCTGCTGCACGAGGACCGCGAAGTAACGCGGCTGGGAGCGAGCGTCTTTGAAAGCGGCGTGGTCTCTCCCGAGGCCATGGCCGAGCACTCTGCTGGCGCTGAAGCGTTTCTATCGCGCGGTCAAGCTGCATGGCGCCGACCAGGTGCGGGCGGTAGCCACCGCGGCGCTGCGCGACGCGCGCAATGCGCAGGCCTTTCTTGCCTGGGTCAAATCCGAGACCGGTTGGGACGTGGAGATCATCTCCGGCCTGGAAGAGGCGCGCCTGATCCACCGCGGAGTGATGGGCGAACCGGGCACGCAAGGCAGCTGCCTGCTGGTCGATGTCGGCGGCGGCAGTTGCGAGATCACGCTCTCCGAGCGCAAGCGCATCCGGGAAACGGTCAGCCTGCCTCTGGGCGCGGTGCGCCTGACCAAGGAATTTCTTCCCGGCGATCCCCCGTCCGAGGACGAGCTGGCGCGCATGAAGCAATTTATCGCGCGCGAGCTGCGCAGGGCGGAGCGGCGTTTTGGTGCCATTCCGCGTCTCGTTGGTGATCGCCACCTCGGGAACCGCGGCCGCGCTGGCGCAGGCCATGCCAGGCGACGCGCAAGACCGCCGGTAAGGCCCGCGCGTGCCGAGAGGAGAGCCGCTGGCGGAGACGCGGAATGTGCGGCGGCTGGCCAAGAAGCTGACCAGGATGAACAGCGCCCAGCGCAGCAGTATCCCGGGCATTGGACCGCAAGCGGACGGAGATCATCGTCGCCGGCGCCCACGTCTTCGCCGAGCTGCTGGAGCGCTTTCGCGCTGCCCGGGTTCTTCTATTCCGACTTGGGTCTGCGCGACGGCATCCTGGCGCAGATGCTGGCCGAGCAGGATGCCAAGACCACGGCCCATCAGCAGTTCGAACGCGAGCGCTGGCAGGGCGTGCTGGCCACCTGCAAGCGCTATGGCGTCGATCCCAGGCAAGCCGAGGCCGTGCGCCAACATGCACTGCAGCTCTTCCGCGATCTGCAGGCGGTGCACGAGCTACCCCAGGAATACGGCGCCTGGCTGGAAGCAGCGGCCATGATGCGAGACGTGGGCAAGTTCATGAACTACCAGGGACACCATCGCCATGCGCAATACATCATCGCCAACTCCGAGCTATTCGGGTTTACGCCGCAGCAGCGGGCCATCATGTCGGCGATCGCGCGCTACCTGGGCAAGTCGCGTCCCGACCCGGCGGACCGTTCCATGCGGTCGATTCCGCCGGAGGAATCCACCCACGTGCATCGGGCGGTGGTGCTGCTGCGCCTGGCCGTCGCGCTGAACCAGGACCGGGCGAGCGATGTGCTCAAAGTGACCTTGCGCGTCTATCCCAAGCGGGTGCTGCTGGAGCTGAGCCCGGGCCGTACCGGCGCGGAGCTCGAGCTCTGGTCGCTGCGCAAAGAAGCGGACTACTTCCGCGAGGTCTTTCGCCGCGAGCTTTTTGCGACGCTGGCGTAGATCTGCCGCAGCATCCGCGGATCCACCAGCGAGACAAGTTGACCCGGCCGGCGGGTGCAGTCGACGCGCGCGATCGCGCCTTTGCGCATGCGTATATTGGCCCGTCCGGGCGGGCAGATGAGCGAGCCCAGAAACTGCGGCAGATTGGGGTTGTGGCCTACCACCAGAACGTTTTCATACGCAGAGAGCTGGTCGACGAGCTCCTGGAAGCTGGACACGATGCCTGAGGGCGACATGGCTTCCGTGACCTGGATTTTGCTGTCGTAGGCCACCTCCGTGCCCACCAGCGAGGCTGTTTGCAGCGCCCGCTTGAGCGGGCTGGAGACGATCAGGTCGAACTGAACCTTCAGCGCATTCAGGTACCTGGCGACCAGCAGACACTGCTCCTTGCCTTCCTTGTCGAGCGGACGCTTGACATCAAGAGTGGGGACTGCGCGGCGGACGCCGGCGCTGGCATGACGGAGGATGTAAAGGTTCATCGGGTTGGGATTTCTCTTCTCATGCTGCGGTCGCTGCGACGCGGCTCTGGTTGTGGGTTAGAGCAGTTTCACAATCAATTTGGCCTCGTAAACGATCGCGAGGTGCGGTTTTCCTTGAAAGAAAACCACGAGAACGTCTGTCGCTTCCCGGATTTCCTGCAGCGCGGAACTACCCGAAGGCAACGATGTGCGGCTTTCTTCACGGAAAGCCGCGTGCAGTTCAGTGGCTCCGCCAAACTCCACAGGAAATCCGGGTTCGGTCAATACCTATTGTGAAACCGCTCCCGCCCCGGTGAAACGGAACCATACACGCGATTTCAGCTAATTTACACAATTGTAACAATTCTGCCGGTGCAAGAGAAGGGTTACGGCTTCTTGCCCGTCTCAGGAGGTATTTCCTGATCGCCGCCGGGTCGTGTCTTCTCGGCGGAGTTCGCCGGACCACCCTCCTCGTCAGAGCTTAGGCCGCCCAACGGAAACTTTTTCGCGTGCCGGTCCAGCAGGGAGATCTCCGGCTCGTTGCCCCGCGACGGATCGGCGGGTCGCACCGGCCGGCCCGGTTTGCGAGCCGGGCACCGCGTCCGGATTGGCCCATGGCTCAGTCCGCAGCTTTTGCACCAGATCGCGCAGCGTGGGTTCGGACAGCCCTGCCAGAGATTCTGCGCCCGTTGCGACCGGTATCTCCTCGCGGTTCCTATCTCCACCACCTCATCCACAGCCACGATGGGTGGATCGACAGCCATGACCAGGCTCGCCTCTATCCCGCGCTGCCAGAACCGGCTGGCCAGCAGGAGAAAGAGCCCAAGCTGCGCCAGCAGAAAGCCGGTCCAAACCTGATGCGCGGGGACGAACTCGTTCCAGAGATAGAGGCAAACGGCCAGAGCGCATACGCCCAGCATGCCAGTCAGAAGGAAGCTGCCAAAGGTGCGGAAAAAATATCGAAAGAGCAAACGAAACGCCGGCAAGAGCGCGTGGCGGACCCTGCGCTCGCCGTCCATGGCATTACGCACGATGTAGACCTCGACCAGATCCCACCAGAGACGTACCAGCAGGGCAACGAGCAGAACTACGGCTCCGCTGATGGCCGAGTAAAGAAACATCCTGCGCTCGACGTAGACTGCACTCGGCCGTGCCAGCACCGGCGGCGCGCGTAGGCGAGGAGAACCCCCAGGATGACAGTGCGATGCACGCGGCCAGGAATGCGGCGCGCACGAAGCGCCAGAAGTATGCGACTCCGCCGCGCAGCAGTACCGAAAGCCGCGGCGGCTCGGCGGAGACGTAAACAAAGACGCTACCGGTGAAAAGAACAAAGAGCACCAGGACTTGGAGCAGACTAATCCAGAGGGCAGTATGGAATGCGACGGGAAAAAAGTTGGAGTGGCGAAGGTGGATCTACCAGCTCTGCGAGATAGGCGAGGTCGATGGTGCCGGCAATCTTTTGCGCCGCAAGGCTGTGGTCCAGGTAAGGGGCCAGCCCAGCCGCGAACGGTATGCCCGCGAGCAGGCCAAAGACAAGATTGACGGCATAGGCCCAAACCACGCAAGGCCAATTGCGCAGCGCAAGCCGAAATCCCTGGGCAAGAAGGTTGGGTAGCGGGCGTTTCATCCGGTGTGGTTTGCTCCCGAAGCCGTGTGTTGACTCAGTGTGCGTCATGCCAATCCATCCGGCGTATTTTCATCAGGGAATTCTCAGACCAGGAACGATAGCCATTGCGCCAGGAGCTGCTGGGCCAAGACCCAGTAATTCGTCAATTTCAAACGTGCTGTGCGGTCTCGGTTGCAACGTGTAACTGTTGTTGAACGAATTTGCGTCCAGCGGGACATCCCGTCCGGATCCACCTGGGCGTAAACCGCCCGGGAGGGTTTGTCCCAGGAAAAACGGGCCCAGCGGTCCTTGCCATCCCAGGTGGCTTGCTCCTTCGAACCGTCGTCGAACCCTACTTCGAGGTTCACCGGGAAAACGAATCTGCCTTTGCGGCGAACCATGACACTGGTATGGTACGGCCCGTTTGCATCCCTGCCTTTCCACCATTCGCTGGGGCTCGGAGGTGAGCGAGTCCACGGAGTAGTCGAGCACCTCGGTGCCGTTGATAGCCTGGGCAAAGTAAGGCTCCAGATCTTTACGGCCGGAAACCTCTTCAACAGTATCCAGAAAATCGGTCCCGGTGGGGTGGTTAAAGCGGTAGCGGGTGAAGTAGACGCGTAAAGCCTGACGAAGCGTCCCCTCCCCGAGTACCGCCTCCAGGGTGGCGAGCGCGGTGGCGGTTTTGCCATAGACGATGCAGCCGTAGCTGCGCTGCTGGCGAATTTCCAGCCCGGGCGCACGATTGGGTCTTCATCCGGATGGGGGATATAAAACAATCCCTCAATCTCGGCGTCGCTGGCATAGAGGGTGCGCGCATTCACGTGCGGAGGTATTCTGCCGGAAAGCGAGGTCATCACTTTGCTTTCGCTGTAGCTGTTGATGCCTTCGTCGAGCCATGGTTCTTCAAATTCATTGGTCGCGACCATGCCGTACCAATACTGGTGGCCATACTCGTGGGCTACGGTCGCTCCTGGCCGTAGGGAACCATGCGGGCTCCACCAATCGGTCCCGCCGGTGATCAGCGTCGGGTATTCCATCCCTCCTATCTCTGAGTCCGGCTCGGGATCGATCAAGGTCATTTGCTTGTAGGGATAGGGTCCGTACCACTCGTCGAATTTCTGCATGCTTTGTTTGAGGACGGAGAGATAGCGCTGGGTCTGCGCCGCGTGCGATGCGAGTACCAGCGCGTGCAGCTTTACCGGGCCAAGACTGTTTACGAAACTATCGTCGGCGACCAGAAAGTGCGGCGAGGCCGCCCAGGCGAAGTCGTGAATATCTTCACCACGGAAGCTGAGCGTCTTGGTGCCATCGGCGTTGGCCCGCTCGTCCGTCTGGATGCCGCTGGCGCCCACGATGTAACGTTGGGAAGCGTGAGGTTGACGTTGTAGGTGCCGAAGTCGGAGAAGAACTCGGTATCGGCGTGGTATTGATGGCAATTCCACGCGCCGTGCCACAGGACGCCTACCTTGGGAAACCATTGGCCGCCCATGATGAAGTCCCGCTTGTAGCCGTTGCGAGCAACGGAAAGCGGGAACTTGTCGTGAAACGTGATATGGAAGCGGACCGCGTCGCCGGGAGCGAGCGGTTTGGGAAGGGCGATTTCCATCACCGTATGGTCCTCTTGATTGCCGTCGTCGGGCGCGATGAAGTGCATGCTCTTGCGACAGGTCACCATAGCCCTCGGCCGTGATGCTGCTGATATCGATGGCGCCCTGCTCCCCGTTTGCGTAGGAGATACCCGAGTCGTCGCGATGCGACTCTCCCGAGAAGGTGGATTGGGGACGGAACGCGTTCAGGTAGAGGTGAAAAGGAAAAGTGGAAAGAGGCTGGTCCGAGTCATTGCGATATTCGAGGATCTCGGTCGCATCGAGGGTCTTTGCGTGGTATTGAGGTTGGCGTCGATCCAGTAGGCCACGACACGATTAGACAGTGGCTTGCCATCAGGGGAATTGACCGCCGAACCTGTCCCCAGGCGGAGAAGGCAAGCAGCAAAGGCACAGCGAAAGCCCACGGCAAAAACCAGCGCCGGCGTTGGCTTTGACCACGGTCACTGCTCTTACCGGCCGCTGGGCCGGCACTGCAAGAGAGCTCTCCAGCGTACCTGGATGGGCAGAGCTGTGGCATGGAGACGATGGCCGCTGGGCCGCGCGACAGCAAGAACGGGAGGAGGCGGGGCATGCGGCATTCTAGATCATTTTCACACTGGAATGTTTACCGCGCTCAGTAGCGATCGTGGCGCGATGGGTTTCAAGACACGATCCACACAAGCCTTTAGCAGCGGGATATCCAGCTTCACTGCGTCCCAAACGATTCTGTCTTCAACTTTGTGGTAGCCGTGTCTCAGAACGTTGCCCATTCCGCGCAGCCCTTTCCAATCGATCCCAGGGCACAGCCTCTCTCCATTTTCCTGGAGCCGACCGGCGGCCTCGGAAATGATCTGCATTTGCCGCTCAACTGCCGATTTGGTTTTGAGGTCTGCCTGGTAGACATCGAAATCCACATCCTTAAGAAAGCTGTCGATGTTTTCGATGCTCTCTTGAATGTCGAGTAAATGCGCTCGGACTTCTCTAAAAGGCAACAAGTGCCTCCCGGAGAGCTTGCCTGCGAACAGGTTCCTTCATCCAGTCGGCAGAGGAAAGGTCAACTTTAACGCCAAGCAGATCCCCGAGATGGCTCTCAAGCCTCCCGACGGTTACCAGCGTGACGCGTTTCGATTTATCGAAATCGGCCATCAGATCGACGTCAGACTGGGGGGACGCTTCACCGCGGGCGACCGATCCGAACACGCGCAAATGGACCAGACCCGCCGCCTTCAGCTCCGGGGCATGCTCCCGCAAAATCAAGAGGATGCGGTCCCTATCCATTCCAAAACTCTGACATATTCGAGCGAGTCCGGCAATCCCTCACCTATTGACAACCTTTTCTGTCTCCCATTGACCCATGCTTCTTTCTCAGCATGGCTCTAGACTTCTATCGTTATTTTCCCCAAAGTCTCCTCCGCCAGGAGGAGGGGCCGACCAAACCTGCGAGCGCAAGAGCCCGGCCAGGTAGCGGCAGTCGTGGATGGGTACGAGCCCACGGCGGCGAAGGGCGGCGGAGTAATCCGGCAGGGCACGAACGCGGAGCCCGGTAAACACACCGAAAGCACGATAGAGCAGGCCAACGATCCCGCGCGCGAGATGCGCTGCGGGAGTGCTGGGGGGAATGGCGAACTCTGAGATCACCCATCGCGCGCCGGGGAGAGCATAAGGAAGAAGACGATCGAAGAGTTGCTCTAGTTGGCCGGGAAAAAAGCAGTCTAAAAAGAAGTGAGAAACGATCAGATCGTAGCTTCGGGTTGGATTCCACTCGAGAGCATCGGCGTGATGCAGGCAAATGCGCTGGCGGGCTTGCCGCCCGGACCGGCGAACGCGGTGGTCGAGAATCCGCAGCATGGCATGGCTGGAGTCGACGACGTCCGCGGTGAGGGTGGCATGAGCTCCCAGCAGGCGCGCCAGAAAGCGCCCATCCCCGTCCCCCAGCAGCAGTGCATGACGCGCGCCGGTCAGATGGACCAGTTGCGCGCTGCGGCAGCGCTCCAGCCAGGGGCCAAAGCTCACGTATTCCAGCCATCGATAGGGGCGGGCAATGCGATCGAAGTTGACGCTGGTATGGCTTAGAGCCTTTTTACTTCTACTCTGCACAGGCAAGTGTAGCGTGGTGCGGCTTTTCTCGGGAAAAAGCCGGCGCTGGGTTGCTTCGTATACACCAGAAGTGTGACAAGGCTCATCGGGCAATGGGGAAGAAGGCCAGCGGCGTCAGTAGTGCGGCGTCGGCGGCGATACGCAAGTAAAGCGGGGAGAGGTGGGAGCTGCGTGTGTCGAGAGCAAAGAGCAGTCCACTGCTGAGAAGCGCGGCAAGATAAACGGCCATTAGCCCGCGTGAAGGGGCAAGCGCGGCCGCGGCAAGCGAAAATAGCGCAATCATGGTTACGATTGGACGTAGATGCAGGCTGGCCCAGCGAGTCGTGGCATGCGGGGTGGCAAGCGCCTGCGGCAGGGTGCAGCCTGCTTCCCACTTTTCGATGCCCACGCAATTGACCCAGCAAAGCAGGGCAAAGAATACGATCGCCGGGGCCAGTTGCGCTTTGCCCAATCCGGCGCCGGCGCTGAGACGGGACCAGGCGGGCACGGCGGTTGCGGCTGCAAAGAGGATGCCCACGGCGATCTCCTTAGGCAGCCGGGACGGGTTGTATGGGGAGGTTGTCCTGCGGTGGACCGCGAAGAGATAAAGAAGCGCAAACGCAGCAATCCATGTGTCTTCGCGGCGCGACTCGGGGCGCATGCGGGTTAGGACGAACCAAGCCAGGAGCACGGCCAGAAGCGATGCCGCCACCAGGAAGGCGGTGCGGTGGCGGGCGTGAAAACGATGACGCTCCCGGAGTAATGCGCCCGGTTGCTGGCGGAGTCCGTCGAGAATGCGGTCGGCGACATAGAGCAGCCAGGTACCGAGGGCGAGAAGCAGCGCCGGCACAAGCGACAGGCGGAGATGCATGGCGCGGACGAAGAAACATGACCAAAGAGCGGCAACGGTTGGCGCATCCAGGCTGAGCAGATGCCACCATTCCGCAAGATTGTAGCGGCGACGGGCCAAGATCCAGTGTACTTCGCGCGGCGGCACCGCACTTACTCAATGTCCCTCGGGCAAAAGCAATGGTGGGCTTCCCCCGCCGGTCGGGCAAACCGCAACAACTGCAGATTAGTCACCCAGAGGCGGGTCCGCCGCGGGATCATGGCCGGCCGGGGGGTGGTGCCGCGCCGCTTTGCGCCGCTTCGCCTTGGCCGAGGTGGACGACTTGGGAACAGCTGCAGGGACTGCGGCAACTTCGATCTCCGGCTCCGACGCCGGTTCCGGAATGCTGTCGATGCTGTCTCGCCCCTCGGCTACGCGGATGAAGAAGTCCTGCGCGCTGAAACGCTTGCCCTGGGGCGCGCGAACGCGTGGGTAGCCGCCGCTGGCCATCTCCATGCGCGACTTGGCTGTGTCCGCGAGATAGGCGGCCAGGATCTCGTTGCGGATACGATTGCGGATTTGTGCGTCACGGATTGGGAAGACAACCTCACACCGTTCGAAGAGGTTGCGCGGCATCCAATCGGCGCTACCGCAGTAGATTTCGTCCTCGCCCCCATTGGCAAAGTAGAAGATGCGGCTGTGCTCGAGAAAACGGCCAACCAGCGAGCGGACCCGAATATTCTCACTGATACCGGCAATACCGGGCCGAATAGAGCTGATCCCGCGCACGATCAGGTCAACTTGCACGCCGGCCTTCGAGGCGTCGTAAAGACCTTCAATCACTCTTTGTTCGAGCAGCGAATTCATCTTGGCGATAATGTGCGCCGGCCGCCCGGCCGCAGCGTGCTCCGCCTCGCGATGGATCATGCGGATGAAGCTCTCCGCCAAGGTAAGGGGCGCCACCAGCAGAGGCGCGTAATCATCCGATTCTGAGTGCGCGGTGAGGTAGTTGAAGACACTGTGGACGCTGGCTGTGATCTCCGGGTCAGCCGTCAGCAGGCTGATGTCGGTGTAAAAGCGGGCCGTGTTCGGGTTGTAGTTGCCGGTTCCCAGGTGGGCATAACGACGAGTTACTCCGTCCGGGTCGCGGCGTATCAGCAGGGCCAGTTTGCAGTGCGTCTTGAGTCCTACGATGCCGTGGAAGACCTGCACTCCGGCGTCTTCCAGATCGCGCGCCCAACGAATGTTCGATGCTTCGTCGAAGCGAGCCATCAGCTCCACCACGACGGTCACCTCCTTGGTTTGCGCCGCCTCGGTGAGCGCATGGAACATGTGCGAGTCGGAACTGGTCCGGTAGAGCGTCTGCTTCATGGAGACGACGTGTGGATCCTGCGCACCCAATTGCACGAAGTTCACTACCGCGTCATAGGAATCGTAGGGGTGGTGCAGCAATAGGTCATGATGACGGAGTTCGTCGAAAAGATCCTCGGAACGGCGGTTCAGACGCAGTTCGCGGGGCAGAAAATCTTTGAATTTAAGGTCTGCCCGGGGTGTATCGCTGTACAGATTCATCAGACGGGACAGGTTGACGGGCCCGTCGGTGTGGAAGACCTGGGTGTCCTCGAGCTCAAAATTCATGCGCAGGCGGTCGACGACCTCGGCATCCGCGCCTTCTTCAATTTCCAGACGCACGGCGTCGCCTTTGCGGCGATTGTGCAATTCGGAGCGCACACTATCCAACAGACTTCGTGATTCTTCCTCCTGGAAATACAGGTTGCTGTTGCGGGTGACGCGAAAGGCCGCATTGGAAAGGATTTCATAGCCGCGGTACATACCCGCGGCGTTGTGTTCGATAAGGTCGTGGAGAAAGACGAAGTCGTGTGTTCCGGTGCTGGATGGCAAGGGCACGAGCCGGGGCAGAGCCCGGGGCACAGTAAGCACACCCAGCAACGCCCCTGCGGCGCCCTTGCGTTTCCGCCGCAACAACAGGGCCAGGCAGAGCGCCTTGTTCAGGACGCGCGGGAAGGGGTGCGCAGGGTCGATGGTGATGGGCGTAAGCAGCGGGTCGACTTCGCGCTGGTAGTAGTCAAGGGCATGAACCCGGGCCGGCTCGTCGACTTCGTCCCACTCCAGCACGCGGACGCCATTCTTATAAAGCGACGGGCGAAGGTCTTCCGTCCAGCAGCGGTACTGATCGCGGACAAAATCGTGCATATCCTGGACCACGATGTCCAGGGTCTGCTGAGGGGTGTGGCCGTCGAAGCCCGGCTCCGTGTATCCATCTTCAATACGCTGCATGATGCCGGCAACGCGAATCTCGACGAACTCGTCCAGATTGCTGGCGGTAATGGCCAGGAACTTGACCCGTTCCAGCAAGGGATTGTCCTGATCCTGGGCTTCCTCGAGGACACGGCGGTTGAAGCTCAGCCACGATTCGTCGCGGCCGATAAAGAGACTTGGCTGATCTTTATGCACATTGTCCATATACGGGTTAGGGCAACCCACCGATAGTACTTACTCTGTCTACCTTACTAAAGGGTGAAGCAAGATGAATCGGCGATGAAAGTCAGATAGGTGCGGTAGATTTGCACAGCGGGGCAAAGATTTGACGCCCGGAGCGGGGTTGGGGGAGGATGGAGAATGACAAGATTTTGCTGCGAACGGCTGTTTGTAAGGAGGAGCGCATGATCGAGCAGGATTGTAGCCAGGCGCCAGAGGCCAGCAACCTCATGGCCAAAGAATCGGCTTTGCAGCTTTTTCAGATCGCGGCACTGATGCTGGGTGACGAGCAGGAAGCAGTTTCTCTGGTTGAGGAGAGCGTGGCGAAGGTAGAAGCCGACCCTTGCGCCGACGCTCCGCTCGCGTATGCGGAGGCGCGCTCCCGCCTGGTGGAGACCGCCGTCCGGAGGATGGCCGGGCTGTACCCCGGGGCGTTCGCTGTTCCAACGGCGCCGCCAGCCGATGGAGCTTGCATTGAAACCGATGACCTGGGCGCGGCGGGTTTGACCGGCGAACAGTTCGGTGCTCTGATCTCGGGGGCCGGCCGGGCCGGGATGCGGGAATGGCTGGAAAGGCTGGCGCCAGCCTTGCGGGCCATCTTTGTGCTGCGCGCTGTAGCTGGACAAGACGGTGAGCAGACCGCCGAGAGCCTTCGCCGGAGTGGGGCCACGGGAGCGCAAGCGTGGCGGCGAGACGAGGTTGGGAATGCTTACCGTGAGGCGCTGTGCTCGCTGGCCACTTGCCTCATGAGTTCGCGGCCCGCGCTCATGCCGGCTTGACGCCACTGCGACGCACATCACCCGCAAGCCGACTCTTTGCTGCCCGCTCCGTCATTAATCTGGCCGCACTCCGGAAAGGGGCGCGTCCAGGGTCCCTGGTGCTCTTCTTTTTGAATTGTTCAGAAACCATTGGGCATCGAATCTGTGGTGCTTTTGGCTAGAAAGATTTCACCTGCAAGCGTGCCTCTGATCCGCTGAGCGTGGCGCGGCCTTATGTCAAAAAAAGCCATGTGAGCGCAATTTCCTGTTTCCACTGTCTTTCCGCATCACAGGAGCAGGAAAAATGCTTCCGGTGCACCCGGTGGGGCATCGTAATGGGAAATCCGGTCTGGTGTGTCACCATGGGATTGGGTTCGGGTCGGCCATGCGGTCAAGACCCGGATTTGGGGCAACAGGTTGCGTGCCGAGGTTGACTGATCGATGAGATGGTACTCGGGTGAATTGCGGAGCAAAGGATGCCGGTCTCTGTTGATGCTCCTTAGCTTGACGTTTAGCCCGGCTCTCCTGCCGGGCCAATCCGCGGCTCCGGCGGGTGGCGGGTCGTCCGTTCAGGCGATGCCGGCGCAAGTGACCAGCAGCACCTACCAGGGCAGCATCGTTAAGCAGCCCGTGGTACCGGGGGTTCGTCCGCTCTCGCTCGATGAAGCGATCCGCATGGGATTGCAATACAACCTGGGCCTGGTGCTTTCCGGTGTGAACGCGAATACGGCAGGCGCGCAGCGGCTGCAGCAACTCCAGTCTTTGCTTCCCGTCGTGAATGCTTCGGCCAAGGAAGCGGCGCAACAGACGAATTTGCAGGCCGAAGGTTTGAAGATCCCCGGCTTCCCGGCCATCATCGGGCCCTATGGATACACAGATATCCGGGCGTCGGCCCAATGGTCGCTGTTAAATCTGTCATCGCTTGAGAATTATCTCGCCTCCAAGCATAACTTCGAAGGATCCAAGCTCTCGATCGAGGACGCGAAGGACCTGGTGGTGCTCACGGTGGGAAATGCGTATCTCCTCTGCATCGCTGACGCGTCGCGGATCGACTCGGCCCGGGCCCAGGTAAACACTTCCAAGGTGTCGCTCGATCAGGCAGTGGCGAATCACCAGGCGGGTACGGCTCCGCTTTTGGATGAGTTACGCGCCCGGGTGGACTATCAGACGCAGCAGCAGACGCTGATCACGGCGCAAAATCAATATGAGAAAGATAAGATCGCTTTGGCGCGCGCCATCGGCCTTTCCCTGGAACAGAGCTATGCGTTGGCCGACCAGGCGCCCTTTCAGGCGCTGGACAACCTGGACCCCAATGCAGCGGTCCAACAGGGGCTCGCGCATCGCCGTGACCTGCAGGCGCTGCAGCAACAGGTGGACGCCGCCAAAGCATCACGATCCGCAGCGACCGCCGAACGCTACCCCACGGTGGCCCTCTCCGCCGATTATGGGGTGATCGGGCCGACTTTGGGCCATTCCCATGGAACCTTCGACGCCGTAGGCACAGCCACCGTGCCCCTATTTGAAGAGGCACAATTGCGTGGCGATGCGCAGGCCGCCCAATCGCAGCTGGAACAGAAACAGGCACAGTTGAACGACCTGCGCGGTCAGATCAGTGCCGATGTGCGGGACAGTATTCTCGACATACAGGCAGCAGCCCGGCAGGTTGCCGTCTCGCGCAGTAACGTAGAATTGGCGACCGAGGCTTTGAGCGAGTCGCAGCAGCGTTACGCAGCAGGCGTTTCCGACAATCTTGCGGTATCGCAAGCCCAGGCTTCGATGGCTCAGGCCGATGACCAGTATGTCTCCAGCCTGTACCAGCACAACGTGGCGAAACTCGCTCTCGCCCGGGCCCTGGGCATCGCACAAACGAACTATAAGGATTACGTGGGAGGAAAGTAGCGGTGGCGGAACAGAATCCCGAGTCAAGCCGTTCAAGTGCCGTCGAAGAGGGGCCCCAGGCTGGCATCGATGACCAGCAGGACCTGGACGGTCCCGGTAGCCCTCCCAAGCAAAAGGGGCGGCGGCGATTCATCATCATCGGCGTTGTCGCTGTTCTTGTCGTGGGCGCCTTGCTCTTCTGGTGGCACTCCACGTACTACGAGGACACCGACGACGCACAAGTGGATGGTCACCTGATACAGATCAGCGCACGGGTTGCCGGACAGGTCATCAAAGTCAACGTGGAGCAGAATCAATACGTGCAGGCCGGTGCCTTGATTGCCGAGATCGATCCCAGGGATTTTGAGGTCGCGGTGCAGCAGGACGAAGCCAGCCTGGAGAGCGCTGAGGCCAACTATGAAGCAGCGCGGGTAAACATACCCGTCATCAATGTGAACACCAGCACCACGCTGCAGTCGGCTTCCTCGGTAGTGCGAACTTCCGACGCGACCGTGCAGCAGTCGCAGCGCCAACTGGAAGCCGCACAGGCCCAGGTTGCTCAAGCGGACGCGAACAACGTCAAAGCTCAACTGGATCTGAAGCGCTACACGCCGCTGGTGGAAAAAGACGTCATCTCGAAGCAGCAGTTCGACGCCACAGTGGCCACGGCGGACGCAGCCCGGGCGGCATTGCTGGGAGCCAAGGCCACTGAAATTGCCGCGGAGGATGCGGTTCGCATTGCCCGCGACCGGGTAGTGCAGTCGCAAGCCGAGTTAAAGAATGCGCAGACCGCGCCGGACCAGATGAAGATTCAAAAGGCCAAGGCGGACCAGGCCGCAGCCCAGGTAGAGCAGGCACGCGCAGAGCTTGCCCAGGCCAAACTGAATTTGAGCTACACGAAAATTGTTGCCCCGGCCAATGGCATCATCACCAAGAAAAGCCTGGAAGTGGCCCAGAATGTCAGCATAGGGCAAAACCTTATGACCCTGGTGTCTCTGGACGATATCTGGATCACGGCAAATTTTAAAGAGACGCAACTACGCATGATGCGTCCCGGGCAGAAGGTCAAGATCCACGTGGACGCTTACGGGCGTGACTACGACGGTACGGTGACCCAGATTGGGGGCGCCACCGGCTCGATGCTGAGCCTCTTTCCGCCGGAAAACGCCACCGGCAATTACGTAAAGGTGGTGCAGCGTATCCCGGTCCGAATCGACCTGACGGATCGGAACGAGGATCGGGACCACCTCTTGCGTCCTGGCTTGTCGGTTGAGCCAACCGTTCGTATCAAAGGGAACTAATAGATCAGCTTGAGCGAGAATTGTATCTGACGGGAGGTTCCTGCGGTGCGGCTGATAATCCCGAAGCCTGAACCTTGAATGATGTTGTCGGGCAGCCCCATATTCACAATATTGAACAGGTTGAAGAACTCGGAGCGGAACTGCAGATCAACGAGCTCTATTCCACTGGAACGCCTTCCCAAGGGCGTGTCCTTAATCAGCGCAAAGTCGTAATCGTAGTATGCGGGCCCACGAAAGGTATTGCGTCCGAGCGTGCCGAAGAAACCCTGATTGGGACCGGCGCCGCCGGCCAGATGGATGGGAATCGAGAAGAAAGAGGCATTCTCCGCACCCCTGCCGAAGTAGTCATCCCGTGCTTTGCGGGCGGTCGAGAGCTGTGGGGTGGCGATCTGATCGGGCCGGTCCACACCGTAGGAGCCTGCTCCCGTCTGTTGGATTCCTGAGTAGACGGTGAAGGGCGCGCCGCTGGTGATGGTGGAGATGCTCAGCAATTCCCAACCTCCAGTAACCTTCTTGCCTAAGGGCCGAAGAAACGCCGCGTCATCCAGATGCAGATCCTGAGCCACGCTGAGCGTGAACGCGTTGGTCACGTCGAAAGCTGAAGGGCCTTTTTCCGGGTGCGTGTTCTTGGGATCCTGGGGAAAGCTCTGCACCACCGCGCCAGTTGCCCCGCTGATAAATCCGCCAATCACTGAGCTGGTGTCGTCGAGCGATTTCGACCATGTGTAACTGGCTTGGATTCCAGTTCCGCCATAAGGCAAGGTACCGTGCAAGGAGCTTTGCAAGGCGTGATACGAAGAATGAGAGGTGTCGGTGACCAACTGCTCAGTTCCAAAACCGCCGATAACGTTGCCTGCACTGTCGAATCGGGTATAAGGAGCAAACACAGGATCGGCGCCCGGATACCCATTCGGGAAGCTGATGCGGGGCAGCTTGGCTGCGGCGGTGCCGACGTACGCGGCATCGGCCGTGACTTGACCGAAGGCACGCTCCAGGCCCAGGGTCCAGGTCTGCAAGTACCCATTGCCGAATTTGCGGTCAACCGCGTTGAGATTGAGCGGTGTGATCCGGTGGCTGGGCGCAAGAGCCGCCATATCCTGTTCATAGCGTTCCAGATCCATCACGGTATTGGCGGGCACATTCTTGGTGCCGCCGGCAAAAATGTCTTCATCTGAAGTTGTGTAGGCGCGGGGCAGCTCCGCTGGTGTGATCTGGAAGCCGTAAGGCAACGGCGCTCCCTTGGCCGAAGTCAGGCGCGGATAGATCACGAACGGTGTAGAACCGGTCAGGAAATTATCCTGCCAGATGTTCGGCGGAATGGTCGTGATGGCTCCGCCGGCGCGGATGTGCAGCTTGCCGGCGGCAAGCCAATCTAACTGCACCCGCGGCCCGAAGCCATTCAGGTTGAATTGGTATCCCGGCTGGGGGTTGACCAGAAACTCCTGCCCAGGACCGGTGGGAGTGCTGATCGAGAGGAACGCCGAAGTCCGCTTGGCTCTTTCGGTGATGGGAGAGTAGAGCTCGTAGCGTAGTCCGTAATCGAGTGTCGCGGTCGACAGCTTCCAGGTGTCTTGTGCATACATTGCGCCGGCATTTCGATTGATGGCCGCCGGGCCAATATGCGGGCCATTGGAGAAGTAGGGAGGCGCCACTGCGGCGGCATAAGCGAATGGGCTTCCGGTAAGCAGGCTGGTGAGCGTGTCGGGCAAAGGGTCGCCCGCGCGGATATTGTGTTCACCGCTCTGCGATGGGATGTCGACAAGAGAGTAGGCCGTACCTCCGCCGAAGTCGTACTCTCCGTTCGGGCTGATGCCGAAATAGGTGGTATCGCGATTGAACCGAATCTCGCCACCGGCTTTCCAGGTGTGCTTGCCGTGGATGAGGGAAAAGTTCTGCCGGGCAACGAAGAGATTGCCGAAGGCGCTCATGACCGAGCCGGCAGGTTGATTGAAGGGCTCAAACAATCCGTCGTTGAACTTGACCGCTGGATCCGTAAAGTCAGTCGTGAGAAACGACGGCGTAGTGCGCGTGATGCTGACGGAAGAGTCAAAGCTGAAGCGAGGGGACGGAGTGCGCGTATAGGTAAAGAGCAGGTTGCGCTGATGGTCGACGTATTGAATTCCGAAGTTGGGGTTGATTGCAGTTTGATCGGGATTGGTTGTGGGCCCGGTGAGGTTGTCCAGGGTAAAGCGCGCCAAGAACTGGGACTTGCTGCCCAGTTTCTGGTCGATACGAATCGAGAATTGATCCGCATCCGTGGCGACCCTGGAGGAAGTGGAGAATGTGTTCACGCCATAAGCGCCATTCGGGTTGTTGGGCAGCGGATACCGCGCCAGGACACTCGCAATTTGTGGGTTCACCGGCACCAACAGCGTATCGCCGGGAAATGCGGTGGCATCCAGACCGGCTCGCTGGCTCAGCGTTGGCACCGGCAAAACCTGCGTGGTGCCCAATACCTGCCGAAAGCCCTGGTACTCGCCAAAGTAGAAGGTTTTCCCACGGCCGTTATACAGATGCGGAAGAACGACTGGACCGCCATTGGTAAAGCCGAACTCATTGCGGCGAAATGGCGGCAGGCGTCCGGGATTGCCGATGGAAGCGTAATCGAAGTAGTTGCGTGCGTCCAAAGCGGAGTTGCGCAGGAACTCGAAGACCGAGCCGTGAAAGCCGCTGCTCCCCGAACGCGTGATGATGTTGGTAAAACCGGCGGCTCCCAGGCCAATCTCCGCGGGCATCCAGCCGGAGCTCGACTGGATCTCCTGGACCGCATCTACGTTGAAGTTGGTAAACGTGGCGCCGCCCATCTCCGGATCGCTGATATCGCCGCCATCCATTGCGAAAACCGCTTCCACGCCCCGCTGGCCGTTGATCGCGAACTGCTGCGTAAAGTTGGTTGCGCCGTTCGCATCCGTCATTGTTCCCGCCGCCAGCAGCAGCAACTGGCTGAAGTCTCGTTTGTTCAAGGGCAGTTCGCTCACAGCTTGGCTGGACAGATCCTCGCCGCCGGTCTTTGCCGCGACGTTCTCCGTGAACACCAGCGAGAGCTCGCCTTGGCTCGAAAGGCGCAGCACCGCAGGGGCCACATTGGCGGATAACCCAACCGGCTGCCCATAGCGTGTGACGTGGCCCGCCACTTCGACGGAAAGCTGGTACAAGCCGGCGGGAAGGTTCTTGAAAGCAAAGCTTCCTTGAGCGTTGGTTAGCGAAGAGCGTGTGTGGGCTTGCGCACGGAGTTCTACCTTCGCTCCTTGCAGCGGGTCTCCGGCTGCGTCGCGTAGGACGCCTCCCCAGGAAGCCATGGTTGTCGATTGACCAGGCAAAGCACCAGAGAGGAGCAGGAAAGCAAGAAGGAAGAGTAACGGCAGCAAACCACGCCTTGACTGTGTTTCGCGATCCCGGTTCAAGAGAATGTTAGGCAACCTTCCAGGGAAAAAGAGATTCCGCCACCGGCGGCAATTTCAGCCGGTAGCCAACGCGAGCAGTTCTCCGAGATCGGCGATTGTGTTCGAGGTTGTTCCGCGTGGGATGGCCGGGCCAATCGCAAGGGCTTGGCTATGGGCTTCAAACCACACCAGGAACGCAGACTGCTCAGACCCCGGCAGCCGCTGCTGGTTGAGCCAGTTATAGTAGGCGCCCATGTCCGCGTCGATTAAGGAACCAGTGAAGTCGAGCTGAGCATTGCTCTGGCTGCCGGACAGGAGCTCGTTCATTGGCTTCTGCCGCTGTCGTGGGGCAAAGCGGACGAATAGGGTCAGCGCCTGGGCCCGCCGCAGGACCTCGCGGGCCGTCCACTGGGCGAACGTGGTGCTGAATATCTGGCTTCCGGAGCCCTCCGTGAGCAGCTTGACCTGAAAGCGGTTGAGCACCGCGTCTCCTGACCCGTTCATGCCAAGGTCTGCAGGAAGCAGCCGAGCCAAATGCGTCCGTAGTTCTTCCGGCCCCATGCCAGGGCGCTGAAGTTGTGTCTGGATATTGTGGAGCAAGGCGGCGCGTGCCGGTTCCAGCGCCCGATACGATACGCACGTAAGAGATGGGCTGTGGTCCGCTTCCTGTCCCCCATCGATGTACCAATGGCCGTAAGGAACAGGATGTGCCTTCGCCCGCGCGGCCACCGCGTTCAACAGCAGCGCAAGCCCGTTGTCGGGCTTGACTTTCCCAAAAAAGGCGCCGTGCGGACGCAGGTTGCGAAACAGCGGCGCATCATACGACGCAACACCCTGGCCGATAACCGCAATTCCGAGTCTGCGCACTTGAATCGGTTCGGGCGGCGCAGCTGACTGCAAACGATTTCCATAGGCGATCGCGGCCTTGCGAAACCCATCCAATTGGTGGGTGGTCCAAAGGTATGCCGAAAACTGTTCGACAAACTGGGCCGGCTGATTGATCCAATCGAAATGTTCAAGTTTCGAGGAGAGGGTAAATTGCGAGAACGCCTGAAACCACTCTTTGACTTGCGGCGGAGAAAGAGAACTGAGGTTGTCTAGTTCCCTATCAATTGCCGAACGCTCGGCGGGAAACTTGAAATCGTAATCAATGGCCTCGCGCAGCAGGCTGGGCACGAAGCTGAGCGGAAGCTGCTGTAGCGCGTCCAGGTGAGCCACGACCAGCTTCCTCGCCTCGGGAGGATACCCGGCAAACTGCTCGGCTTTGAGATCGCGTGGAAGCATAAGAGCTAAATCAATTCCTTGATCGGCCTGCCTTGTGCAAGTGAAGGAGAGAATCCCATCATCGCTCCGAGCGTGGGCACGAGATCGATCGACTGCATCGGATGGTCATAGATCACGCCTTCTCGCACCCCTGCGCCCAGGGCCATCATCCAGGTTGTCCGGGAGGCTGCGTCGCCCGTGCGATGATGCTGAAATCCGTTTCCGCCGGAATCCTCGTCAGCATCCCGTCCAAAGTCAGGGAGAATAAACAGCGTTGTGTTGCCCGCATACTCGGGCTCGCTTTGCACCGTCTTCCAGAGCTCCGCACAAAGACGATCCGTGCGCTGGATGGCATCAATGTAGAGCGAGTAGGCGCCGGCGTGCGCGATATCGATATCGTGCATGGTGATCCAAAGAAGGCTGGGAGACTCCTGCTGCATCAGCCGGCGCGCAATATACATCGAGAGCTCGTCCGGGCTGGACACTGTAAGTGCATGGGCCTTGAAGTCATCGACCGAAAGCTTCAGGATCATTTGCAGTTGCTGCAACTCGAATTCGCCGCCTGCGAGTTGCGGCGTGTACAGGGGATTCTCGTAGTTGTCGCGAAGCAAATGTTGATAGTCGGCGGCGCTGCCGGAGGTCGCGGCATTGAGCAGATGCTTGGGCAAAACCACTCTCGCGCCCAGACCCGTGACCATAGGAACGATAGTCGCTCTCACCGATCCGATTGAACCCATTGCTGGGCGCGACAACCCACGCGTCGGAGGAGGGCCGATTTAGATCCTTGCGGAAATACTCGAATACTGTGGGATGTTCCGGGGGCACAGCGGAAAAATTATTGAGCGTTTCGTAGACTCCTGTTGCCAGGCTTGCAGTCGCCACGTAGTGGCCCAGGATTCCTTGATTCACCACCTGGGTGAAGAAACTCGACTGCGGAATCAGCTCATGGAGCAGGTGCGGGATATTCTCCTGCCCTTGAGGTGCGAATGTCTCCTGGTCCCGGGCGCCACCACCGAAGGTGATGACGATTACCTTCCGCTTCTTTGCCGCCGTCACTCCGCGCACCAACGGACTGGCGCCGATCAGCGCAGTGCCCAACGCCACCCCTGCAGCACTGCGCAAGAAGTCGCGCCTGCTGCGGCCAAGCTGTATGGCGACCTCTCTGCTGAATGATGATTGGGCCCTCAACTCAGTTTCACCTTATGATCGTCCACGCATGTTGTGCCGGCGATCTCAACTTTCCCTTTCCGTTCCGCTATCACCTGTGTGAAACCACTCTCGTCACGGCTTGTTGGAGGAGCCGGTCTTCTCGGAATAGACGAATTGCCGGACTTCTGCCCGTTCCTTGTCGAGGTCGGCCATGTGCTGCGCGCGAAGCCGCTGATAGACCTCGAATTCCTTCTGGGCGCGCTCTTTTTGCCCAACGTGAACATAGTCCTGTCCCAAACGATAATGAGCGTCGGGAAGATTCGGATTCAGTTCCAGGGCACGCACATACTCCGGAATGGACTTGTCATATTCGTGCTGGTCGGCGTAGAGATTGCCCAGCTGCACGTGCGCTTCGGGAAGCACCGGATCGAGCGCTATCGACTTTTGCAGCAAGGACTCGACTTCCCGAAGGTCGAAGCCGGGATCTTCGGCCCGCTTCCCCTTCCACAAACTCATAGCGTAATAATAAATCGCCAGCGCATTGCCGGGCTGAAGCTCCGAATAACGGCGGAATCTCTGGATCACTTCTTCCGCCTGGTTGGGAGAGCTGTCGTAGGCCTTGGAGAGAAAGAGATAGCAGCGAGGATCAGAAGGATCCAGATCAGCCGCCGCAAGCAGGGCCTTAACCGCCTCGTCGTACTTGCCCCGCGAGTAAAGCGCCATTCCCAGCCCGATCAGTAGCCGGGGGGAATTCGGGTAACGCTGGGTAGCTTGCTCAAAAACTTCGATCGCTGGTTCGTACGTCCTGTGGAGAAGAAACTCGCTTCCCCAATCAAACAGGTTCTCCTCGCTCGGATCCATATGCGCGGCGGTCGCATACTCGTTTGCCGCGGCTACGAACTCTCCATTCTTTTCCTCGATCTGGCCCAGCAGGTTATGCAACTCCGCGGTGTCCTTTTGCTGCAGGAGCGTTTGTACCTGCTGCTTCGCCTGGCTTAGCTGGCCAGTGAGCGAATAAGCGAGCGCCAGATCGTAGCCGTTATCGTAGGAGGAGGGATTTACGCGCTGCGCTTGCTGGAGAAGGGGAGTGGCTTCGGCGATCTTTCCGGTTTGGATGTAGAACTCTCCCAGATTGTGGTTGGCGTCAAACTCCTTAGGCTCCAGGTCGAGCGCCTTGCGAAATTGTTCGCCGGCCAAAGCAGGCTTTCCAGCGCGAACAAGGGCTGCAGCCAGGTTTGTCCTGGCCGCCGGCGAATCCGGTTTTAAATCCGCTGCGATCTGCAGCTGCTCGATGGCCTTCGCGTCCTGTGACTGCGCGGCGTAGACCAGGCCCAAGAGCTCGTGAGCTTCGAAACTTTTGGGAACGTGGGGTAGAAGGTCCTCAAGCTGGGATGCAGCGTCGGCGAACTGTCCTGCGTGGTAGTGAGCTACTGCGGACTGGAACTGCTGGTCCAGTTTCTGAGCAGGCTTCTCCTGGGCTCCCGCAAAGGCCGCACAGAGCACGATGAAACCAAAAATCGCTGGCCGAAAGCGGGGCCTGTTACTCACCGTCCACCTCTAACCAGGACAGATACGCAAAAAGACGCCCCGGAAGGCACCCAGGCCCGGATTTCCTGTCGAGGTTGGTGCCGTTGGCGAACCTTATGCGCCTTTCTTTGCGGAAAGGCGCACACGTGGCTCTGTCTAGTGCAGCGTACCAGGAAATCCGGGGTTTGGCGTGCCGTCCCCGGGGCGTCTTCATCTTAGCCTAGTAATACAGCTTTAGAGCAAATTGGATCTGCCTCGGATCATATGGAGCAAAGCGAGTGGATCCAATCTCGCCGAAGTTGGTACTGGTAAAGTTGCCCGAGTTCGAAACCGCAGTGACCCCGTTGCCGCCGAAATTAGGTGCATTGAAGGTCGGGTGATTGAGAATGTTAAAGAACTCAGCCCGGAACTGCATGGAGAAGCGCTCGTTGATCGGGATGGCCTTGAACGCCGAGAAGTCGAACTTAGCTAACCCCGGTGTTACCGACGTTCCTTGACTGCCGCCCAGAATCGGCACATTCGTTTCGCAACCGGGGGTTGGAGCAGCTCCCAGCGGGCAAGGTTGCTGGAAGGCCGCCGGGTTGCCAATCCAATTGAGCTTTCCATTGGAGTCAGTGTGGAAGCCCCAGCTTCTGGCTCTGGCCCGGAACTTTCACGTCGTAACAGTTTGTTCCCGAGGTGGTGTTAGTTGGACAATTGAACGTATTGCGGCTGGCCGCCCTGAAGCCCACTGATCACGTTGGCGCTCCAGCCCCCTACGACTGCCATTCTCGAGTTTGCTTGCGCTGGCGAAGTATTTCTTACCTGTGCCGAAGGGGAGTTCGTACCCGCCACTGGCATGAAATACGTTGCGGATATCATAATTGAGCGGACCGTAATCGTACTCGGGTCCATAACCCGGCACGTCCGGCGCACGATACCCCGCCACACTGCCTCCATTCAGCTGGTCTTGATCATCGCCCAGGGTCTTTGACCAGGTGTAGGTGACAAGGAATTGCAACCCATTCCCGAACTGCTGTTCAAGCTTAGTTTGCAATGCGTTGTAGTTGCTGGTTCCGGCGGTGATGACGTAACTCGAACCATGCCCGAAGTCTGGAAATGGGACCTCATTGTTCGGATAGGTATCCGATGTACTGTGACCTGCCGGCAAGATCGACGTCACGTTATTGGTGCTAGGACCTATCTGAAGATGGTTGGCCCGCGTATACACGTATGCGGCCTGCGCAGACAACGTACGCGTGAGCGAATACTGCAAAGTGAGATTCGCGCTTATTGTAGTGGGGGTGTGGTAGTTGAACTGCATTCCCTGGAACCCCAAGCCCTGCGCGTTTACATCCAGAGGCGTAAATGCAACGCAGGAGAGACCGGAACCGAGGGTTGCAGTTCCCCCCGGGCCGGCCGTGGCGCATCCGGCCCACGGCGAACCACCACTGATGGGTGTGACACTCGGAATGCCCAGGTTCTGTTGTTGATAGTTGAAGTTGAAGACGAAGGGATAATTCTCGCCGATATTCGGTCCATATCCCTGATTGTCAAATGAGTTGTAGAAGAGGCCAAAGCCGGCTCGCGCCACCAATTTCTGGCTGGCTTGATACGCGAAGCCTATGCGCGGCGCAAAATTGGTCTTTTGCGTTTGGACCAAACCCTGCCCGTATTTATTTGTCTCCTCCAGCGCGATGCCGTCCTTAGCCAGCAGATCGAGAAAACCGTGGCCGGCAAGGGCCGGATTATTAGCCGTCGAAGACAATTGCCGGTTGTCCTTGCCGGTTGCGTCGAGCAAGAAGGCGGGACCGGAGAAAGGATTGGGCCCGGGAATGAAGTTTGCCTGTCCGCCATTTGTCTCGTTAATGGGCCCGAAGTAGTCATAACGCAGGCCCAGGTTGAGGGTCAGGTTGGGAAGTATCTTCCAGTCGTCCTGGAAATACGCCGCGAAATACTTCTTCTCGTCGTAGGTCTTGTTAATGTTAGAGGCTTCTACCTGGTCGGCGCCTCCCACGTAATTCACTCCACCCGAACGGTTGACGCGTTGTGGGATCAGCAACATCTGCGCGCGACCCGTCGCGCCTCCACCTACATTGGGAATGTCTGTGTAACTGACAGAACTGCTGTTGTTGTTGAAACCGAACTCACCGCGTGAATAGGCCGGCTGCAAGGTGGAAAACTTTACGTTCTGGAATTCAATGCCCATCTTGAAGCTATGAGCGCCGTAAACTTTGGTTAAGTCGTCGGTGATCTGGAGAGTGTCGCTCACCTCGTCTGAAGGCAGAAAAGAGTTGCTGCCCAGTTGATTCAGTCCACTGATATTGAGGGTGGGAAGGCCGCCGTTTTCAGTGCTTTGGGGAATACCATCAATTCCGTATTGCGACGGAATGCCGGAAGTGGTGCCCTCCGGGCCGTAGCGCGAGGTGAGAAGGTGGTTTACCCCCACGCGCGCTACGTTGACCAGGCTGGGTGAAAACACGTGCGTATATGCCGAGGCAGACTGATAGGATTTCGCACTCTGGTCGCCCTGCTCGAAGCCGCCACCGTCCGCTACGCCTCCGAAGGGACCTGGGATAAATTGCGGGTCATCCACCTAACTAAAGCGGGAGAATATCTGGTCTTTTTGGGAGATATCGAAATCGACCCGGACGTCAAAGGCGTTGCGATGCTCGAAGAGAGCGGGACTCGATGCAAAGTTTGAGGTGAGGCTGCCGCTGGTTGGCAACGGGTAGAGATTCAATAGCTTAATGGCGTTCGGATCCAACCGGCCGGCGGGAAGTTGATTCAGGCCGCAGCCGGCGAGAGTGAAGGCGGTAGTGGAAGCTGGACAAGTGCCGAAGGGATCGCGAACATAGACGGTGCTGGCGGAGGTGTTGGTAAGCCCGGAAACAGGATCCAACGCGCCCGCCGCGACTGCGCGGGTGGTGGCTGGATCGAGGATTGTCCCCAGCGGTATCTGGCGGCCGAGGGCGTCGGGCCGGGAACTTTGTGCCCTGCCCGGTGATGATGTCGGCGAGATTGGTGAAACCACTGTTGCGCTCCGCCGTTGTCGGCACGGAAACGCCAGATTGAGTATTGCCCTGGACGCGCCGCCACCCCTCGTAGTCGCCAAAATAGAAGATTTTATTTTTGACGATCGGGCCGCCAATGGCACCGCCAAACTGATTCCAGCGCAACTCTCCCTTTTGGATGCCGGCATTGTCTTCAAACCAGTCCGCAGCGTCGAGCTTATCGTTGCGGAAAAATTCCCAGACCGCGCCGTGGATTCCGTTTGTACCGGACTTGACCGTGGCGTTCAGGACGGCGCCCGCGGAGCGACCGAGCTCGGCGCTGAAGTCCGCGGTCTGCACTTTGAATTCCGCAATCGCATCGAGCGGGGGAAGAACGATATAGTTTGTTCCGTTCAGGAAGTCGACGGCGTTGGAATTGTTGTCGATGCCATCGAGCAGGTAGTTGTTTTGCGCGGGCTTCAGACCGTTCGCAGTAAAGGCGCCGGAGGCCGCATTGCCTCGGGTGTCTGCCTGGGGTGTATTCGCGCCCGCGCCCAGCTGCGCCAGAAATGTAAAGTTACGCCCATTGAGAGGCAGATTATTAATGGTTTGACCGGTGACCGTTTGCCCGACCGACGACTCTGAGGTTTGCAGCTCCGGCGGTGCGGTAGTTACCTGGACAGTCTCAGAGGTAGCGCCGGGCTTGAGCTGCACGTTGACCTGAAGGGCCAGGCCCACCGTCACCTGCAAATTCTGTTGGGTCGTGGTTGAGAAACCGGGAGCCGCGGCGGTTATGGAGTAGTGCCCGATCCTGACCGGGGAGAAAGTGTATTCGCCCGCGCCGTTCGTGGTGGTGGTCAGGGTTATACCCTTGGTCGGTATTGAGGAGGGTCACCTGGGCGTTAGGAACCACCGCGCCGGTGGGATCCTGAACCAACTCCGGTAATGGACCCTTCGTCGACCTGGCCGAACACGCATTGACCGGGCAGGAGAAGCAGGAGCAATGCGGTGAGGATTATGTACCCAAAGGACTTAAACAGACTGGTTGCGCTGCGTTCACGGCCCATTCCAAAAACCTCCATTGGCGCCATGGTCATGTGCGCTGCTTGGGCGCTGACTCAATTGGTGTAACCGTTTGCCGGCTGCCGAGTAACCGGTTACATCGCCGGACAAGAATCTAGTCCACGCAAATAACCTTTGTCAACCGAAAGTTGGAGATGCTCGTCCACCCCATGCCTCGGGATTGTGGATTTCCCGGCTGCCGATCCCTCCGTATACACCACGAAGTAGAAATGCTCTAGCATGCAGACACCTGCAGGCTCTGCGGAAACCCTAAGGATGTCGCGTCACAAAAACGAAGATCCATTCCTGACCCGACGGTCACTCCTCAAGACCATGGGGTTGGCGCCTCTGGTTCTCCGCCCTGCACCTTCCGCGGATCCTCACTGTTGTTTGGGCCTCCACTGGTCCTTGCGGTATGAGAAGTCCGCCTTCCCTTTCTCCGAAGTTCGTCTGACTCCTCACTATCCGGCGAAATCTCCCCTGGAAGATGTTCTCCGCCTGGTCGCTCCTGGTTCGGATGAATATGTAACCGAGAAGTATGCGTTTGAAATCGGGACACTTCTTCAGCAATGGAGCGAGGCCCTGAGGGCTTCCGTGCTCGACCTTGCAATCGTGGCAAAGTCGCTGGACCCGGCGATAGAAGCCACCGCGATGGTTCCCGAAAAGGAACTCACACTGCGCTCCGGAAACGGGATCGACTGCCGCAGAAGGCGCTTTTCCGGCAATATAGTTTCCGGGCGGGAGCGATTTCTCGAGGACCTCCGGCTCTGGCTGGGACAAGTGGCGCGGGTGGAAACCGCGGAATTCGAAATCACCAGTATCGAAGAAATTGCCAGTGCCCCTTTGGCGGTCCGGCTGGAGATTCGCTATGACCTGGTCGCCGCACGGAACAACGAGGCAGCGCGAGGAGCGGGTCGGATCCTGGCATACCGAGTGGTCGCGCGATGAGTCTGGGGGATGGAAAGCCCGGCGGTGGGAGGCCGGCGAAGAAACAGTGAGCGTTGCCCACGGACCCGTATTTGTGGACGTAACACCCAGGGCCTCTCGGCCACGCGGAGTCGTACTCCAGCCAATTGCTGCGAGGATCGGATTATTGGCGGACGGTGCTCGATGGCGCATGCGGTATCGACGTTTACGGCAACAATGGGGTGGCGGCGGGTGATTACGACAATGACGGCTTTGATGATCTCTATGTCTGCCAGCCCTCGGGATTGCCCAACCGGCTCTACCGTAACCGGGGCGACGGGACGCTGGAAGACGTAACCGAAAAGGCCGGAGTGGGTGTACTGGACAACACCGCGTGCGCCCTGTTCGCCGACTTTGAGAACAAGGGGCGTCAGGACCTTCTTGTGGTTTGCGGCAGCGGCCCCCTGCTGTTTCTCAATCAGGGGGATGGAACCTTCTCGCTCAAGCGCGATGCCTTCAAGTTTGAGCATCCCCCGCAGGGAACGTTCACCCATGCGGCCTTAGCCGACTACGATCGCGACGGACGTCTCGATGTTTACTTCTGTCTGTACAGCTACTATCTCGGGCTCGATCAGTATCACTACCCAGTTCCCTATTTCGATGCCCGGAACGGGCCGCCGAATTTTCTGCTGCATAACGAAGGCGATGGGACGTTTGTGGACAAAACCAAAGCGGCAGGCTTGGACGCGGAGAACGACCGCTACAGTTTCGCCTGCGCCTGGGGCCACTCCAACTCCAGCGGGTTGCCCGATCTGTATGTGGCCAATGATTTTGGCCGCGCCAATCTGTACCGCAACAACGGTGATGGAACCTTCACCGCAGTTTCCAGCGAGGCCCACGTTGACGATGTGGGGGCGGGAATGAGTGCATCCTGGTCTGATTTCAATAACGATGGAAATCAGGACATTTACGCGGCCAATATGTGGTCATCCGCGGGGCAAAGAGTTTCGCAGCAAAAACGCTTTCAGGAGAAAGCGCCGGAAGAGATTCGCGCCCTTTACCAGCGGCACGCGCGCGGCAACTCGCTCTATCGAAATCAAGGGGACGGGAAATTTCAAAATGTGAGCCGGCAAGCCGGGGTGGAGATGGGACGCTGGTCCTGGTGCTCTGACTTCTGGGACTTCGACCATGATGGCTTCCCTGACCTCTACGTTGCCAATGGATACATTTCCGCGCCGCAGCGGAGCGACCTGGCAAGCTTTTTCTGGCGGCAAGTGGTCGCCAAGTCCCCTGCGGACGCAACCCCGTCCCTGGCTTACGAGCACGGATGGAATGCCCTGAACGAATTGATCCGGTCCGATGGCTCATGGAGCGGTTATGAACGAAATGTCATGTTCGCGAACAATCGCGACGGCACGTTTAGCGAGGTTTCGGGCGCAGTGGGATTGGATTTTCCCGAGGACAGCCGTTCCTTTGCTCTGGCTGATATCGATCATGATGGACGGTTAGAGGTGATCCTCAAAAACCGGAATGCCCCGCAACTAAGGATTTTGCACAACGTGATGAAGGAGCTTGGCTCCTCGATCGCGTTCCGCTTACAGGGCCAGAAAAGCAATCGCGATGCTATCGGAACGGCCATCACTATCGAAGTGGGAAGCCTTCGCCAGACCCGGTATCTGCAGGCCGGATCCGGGTTTCTTGCCCAGCATTCCAAGGAAGTTTTCTTCGGCGTTGGAAAGCCGGAAGGCGCCGTCCGAGCTACCGTCCGCTGGCCAAGCGGTCTTGCGCAAACATTTGAAAATATACCGGTCAACCACCGGATCGAAATTGAGGAGGGCTCCGCGCAAATTGTGGCCAAACCCTTCGCCGCGCCAAACCAGGCTTGGGCGCAGGCAGGCCCGCCGCGGAAGCTGGAACCGCTGCCTTCCCAAGTAGAGACGTGGCTGATTGAACCGTTAAAGGCGCCGGAGTTTTCCCTGCCTGATCTCGCGGGCAATTTGCGCGACACTGCGAAGTTCGCGGGGCGGCTTCGTTCTGCTTAATTTCTGGGCCACCACGGCGCCGCTCTGCGGTGACCAGCTAAGACTTCTCCAGCAGCACCGGTCTGCGCTGGCTGCAAGCCACGTGGAGGTTTTGGCGGTCAACGTCGACGACGCGGGCGATGTGCAAAAGGCACGGTCGTTTGCGGCGCAGCAAGGGTTCGCTTTTCCGGTGCTTCTGGCGACGCAGGATGTGGCGCGGCGTTTATAACATCATTTACCGTTACCTATTCGACCGCCGCAGAGACCTTGCCATTCCGAGCTCTTTCCTTCTGGACAAGGAGGGCATGATCGTCAAGGTGTACCAGGGCGCCATCGATCCGCAACGCCTGCTCGAAGATGTGAAGTCGGTGCCGGCCACAGCAGCCGATCGTAGGCGAAAAGCGCTTCCATTCGGCGGCGAAGTCCTACCAGGATGCGTTTCTGCGCAACGACTTTACCTATGGGGTTGCCATGTTCCAGCATGGCTACCTGGAGCAGGCGGCGGAGTCATTTCAACAGGTCATCGCCGCCAAGCCGGATGATCCTGAGGGGTATTACAATCTAGGCACGCTCAACCTGAGAAGAAACGACTTTCAGCAGGCACGCTACTATCTGCAGCAGACTTTGAAGCTGCGGCCGAACTACCCCGAGGCGTGGAACAATCTGGGAATGATCGCCGCCCAGGAAGGTCACGCAGAGGAGGCCGTGCAAAATTTCCAGCAGTCGTTGCTGCTGAGACCAGGCTACGCCACCGCACTGCTGAACCTGGGAAATGTCTATCGGCGGCAGAAGTCTTATGCCCAGGCACAGGACTTTCTCGATCAGGCGCTCGCTATTCAACCCGATGATCCTGAAATCAACTACAGTCTCGGAATGCTCTATGCCCAGCAAGGCCAGATGCAGCGCGCATCGGACTATTTGCAGAAGGCGGTCGATCTGCGTCCAGATTATCCAGAAGCATTGAACAATCTTGGCGTTCTCTTCGTCCGGGAGCAGGATTACGCGAAGGCGGAGGAGCAATTCAAGACTTGCATTCGTGTTGCCCCGAACTTTGACCAATCGTACCTAAACCTTGCCCGTCTTTACGTACTGCGGAGCAACAAGGAACAGGCCAGAGAAGTGTTGCAGGAGTTGCTCCATCTCCAACCCCAGAATGCGGGCGCCAAGCAGGCGCTGGAAATGCTACAGTGAGCTCATGCTGGGGTCATGCAAGAGACTGTGTCTAAAGCGGTTTCGCAATTACTATGGCCTCGTAAAGATCGCGAGGTGTGGTTTTCCTTGGAAGAAAACCACGAAAAGGGCCTTCGCTTCGGTCTACACCAATTGCGAAACCGCTCTAGCAGGATCTGATTGGGAACAGGACGGGTGCCCCAGGTTCCCCCGAGATTTCCTGTGGAGCTTGTTGGCGTTGGCGAACCTCATCCGGCTTTCCTTACTGAAGGCCGCACACGCAATCATGGATGGAGCCACGTACAGGAAATCCGGGTCGCCCCAGCGCACCTGGGCCAAGGATGATTTGTTTCCAATGCTTTCACCGGATCGTTCGACCGAGCTGGGGCGCAACGCAACTGCTTCCTCCGCCGGCCAGAGAAAAAGCAATCGTTGGGCTTCGCCCAATCGTTTTCAGCCCACGTACGCTGAGGCGAACGTGGGGCACCCGTCCCGCTCCTATATGGTCCCGGGTATGAGACACGCTCTCGAAGGGGACATCCCTGAGGCCGTCCATCAGCGCTGCAGGATGACAGCGGCTTTAGCCGCTGAGGAACTCTCAATTGACTTCTTCAAAGCCTTACTTAGTCTTTTGACCCTATCGGTCATTCTTATTATCTGCCCGGCGCATGCGGCCCAGCAGCAACCTGCAAGCTTCCCGCAGGTGGAAACCCTGCTTCAGCAAGGCCATCTTGAGGAAGCCGAGACAGAGATCCGGGAGGAACTCCAGCGAAATCCCAGCGTGGACGGGTACAACCTGCTGGGGATCATCGAAAGCGATAAGCAGGACTACCAAAGCGCCGGCTCAGCCTTCCAGCAAGCGTTGCAGCTCTCACCCAACTCCGCCAAGACGCACAATAATCTGGGAAACGTCTACGTCGCACAGAAGAAGTTCGATTTAGCAGAGAAGGAATTTCGAACCGTCTTGCGTCTTGACCCGGCGAACCGGGATGGAAACTACAACCTGGGCGTGCTGCTGATGGCGAAGGGATCGCCCGCCGAAGCCATCCCTCACTTCGAACGTGTGCGCCCGGCTAATCTCTCGGCCAGCCTCAACCTTGTCCGCGCTTTATTTGAGAGCAAGCGAACCACCGAAGCATTGCGGATGGCAACGGAGCTTTCAGAACAGCATAAGAATGACGTCCGGTTGCATTTCTCGCTGGGCATATTGCTGGCATCCGAAAAGCAATACAAGCCTGCCCAGGTGGAACTGGAAAAGGCCGAGGTCTTGCAGCCGGGGACCTTCGAGATTTCTTACAACCTGGGGCAAGTCTTTCTGCGCAGTGGCGCATATCCCCAGGCGGAGCTGGCACTGAACCGAGCACTCCAACAGAAGCCCGATTCCCCCGAGACTCTCTCTCTGCTGGCGCAGGTTCTGGCGGATGAAGCGCGCCCAATGGACGCGTTGGCTCTGCTGGTTCGAGCGCACAAGATAGCGCCAGACAATACGGATGTCATCCTTCTCATGGCCCAGATCAGCATCTCTCAGCACTATTTCGAGGATGCGATACCGCTGCTGGAATCGGGGCTGGCGATCGCCCCGCAACGGTCTGATCTACGTGCCGCCCTGGGCGAAAGCTACCTCATGTCGGACAGGATGGATAAGGCCGTCGAAGAGTTCAAGAAAGTCATTGAGGCCGAACCTTCGGCGCGCTCTTACGCCGCGCTGGGACTTTCTTACCTGCGGCTGGGAAGGTTCGATGAGGCGAAACAATCCTTTCTGGAAGGACTGAAGCTGGATCCGCACAACACTTCCTGCTTATTCAACCTGGGTCTTATCGCGGAACGACAAGGAGATTCAGCGGTTGCGGAAGCCAGGTTTCAGGAGGTTTTGCACTTAAATCCTGACTTTGCCGATGCGCTGTTGGAACTTGCTAACCTGCGGATCGCCAGCAAGAAATTTTCTGAGGCGGCGGAGCTACTTCGAAAATACATGAAGGTGAGCCGCAGCCCAGCAACCGGATATTACAAGCTCGCGATGGTGGAACGAAGTCTGCATGAAACGGCCGCCGCCGATCGGGACCTGAGCCTATTTCAAACAAGCTCCAAACATGTTTCGGACGGTGAATATCCGAACGAGCACCTATTCGACTACCTTGATAATCGTTCCAAGCTGGATCCTCGGGCCCGCAATCAAATGGACATCGCAGAGATCACCGATCAACTCAGGACTCATCCCGATCAACCGGAAGGCCTGTACCTGCTGGCTGAGGCTTATTTGAAATCGGGAAAAGCCGATGAGGCGAGAAGCACGATCGCGCAACTCGACAAGGTAAGCTCAAGCGATTATCGGGCCTTGACCGGAACCGGCGTACTGCTCGCCCGTTACCATCTGTATGACGATGCGATCCAGCATTTCCAGGCTGCGCTTCGCGTGAATCCAGGCTCAGACGAAGTGAAGTTTGACCTGGCGAACGTCTACTTCCGGAAGGGGCTTTATTCTGAAGCGCTCAATGCTGCCGGGCAGGTTTCAGAAGCAGGCCGCAAAGACGATGCCTACCTGGCTTTGCTCGGAGATATCTACGCGCACCTCGGCGACACGGCCCGCGCCGCAGAGATTTTCCGCAATGCAATCAGCCGCAATCCTGACAATGATCAGGACTATCTCGCGCTTTCACTGCTTGAATTTCGCGAGAAAAACATCACAGGTGCGAAGCAGACACTCTTGCAGGGCCAGGCACGCATCCCGGGTTCCGGGAAAATTCTTTGGGGCTTGGGAATCGCTTCCGCCCTCGAAGGAAACACCGCGGAAGCCGGTGAGCAGTTCGAGCGCGCGGTGGATATGCTTCCGGAATGGCCTGGCAGCTATTCAACCCTGGGCGTTTTCTATTTTCAAACGGGACAGATCGCCAAGGCCAAAGAGATCCTGAACCGTTTCAAGAACAGCAATGCAAGCGGCGCCCTGGACATAAACCGGATTGAACAAGTCCTGGCGCAGGCGCCGGCGACTTCCCCGGCTGGCAATGAACCCATGACGATGGCTAACCGGGCAGCAGTTGCTGCAACTGGCGCTGTCTCTCGCGGATAGGACTCTCTGAGACGTGGCGCAAGATTGACAATCGATATCGCGCTTGCGGTTCGCCACCACCGATGCGGTTTGGTAACAGGAAATCCGTGTATGCTGTGGCGAACCTGGAGGGGCACACAGCGCTTCGCTTAGCAAACCGACCAGCGCTTCTGTCTTTATAATCATCGCAATCTATGAATTTTCCGCGACGGCGCTTCCTCGGCTCATCTCTCTTCGTGCTCGGCAGTACGCTGACAGACGCTCTTACGACTCCACTCTGGAACTGGAGAGATCCGTCCCTCGTGGAAGCCGCAGTGGCGAATCCTGCATCCTCTCCGGTCCAGTTTGTGGATGTGGCCCAGCAAGCCGGACTGAACATCCCTAACGTGTGGGGTGGCATAGACCACAAACGGTCCATCATCGAGGCCAAGGGAAGCGGACTGGCCTTTTTCGACTACGACAAGGACGGATGGCTGGACATCTACCTCACGAATGGAAATCGGCTTGATGCGCATTGGCGCCGGGGAAGGCGCCGACCTCTCATCTGTACAAGAACAACCGCGACGGCACGTTTACCGATGTCACGGAGAAATCCGGGCTGGGGCGCACCGGCTGGCAGACCGGCGTTTGCGTAGGCGATTACGACAATGATGGATGGGACGACCTGTTTTGCTGCTTCTGGGGACACAACATTCTTTTTCATAACAACGGAAATGGCACCTTTACCGATGTCACCCATAAGGCCGGCCTCTATCAGGAGCACGTTCGCTGGGGCGCCGGCTGTACTTTTCTCGATTACGACCGGGACGGCCACCTCGATCTTTTCGTTTGCAATTACCTCAAGCTGGATCCGGACAAGATTCCGTCCGCATGACGACACGAACTACTGTCAGTGGAAAGGCGTTCCCATCATGTGCGGCCCGCGTGGCCTTCCGGGCGACACTAACATTCTCTACCACAACAACGGAGACGGCACGTTTACCGATGTTTCGGAGAAGTCGGGAATTCTGAAGCCCGGCCCGCGATACTCGATCACCGCCGTCTCTTACGATTTCGATAACGACGGGTGGCCGGACATTTATATTGCAGTGGATTCCGAACCGAGCATTCTGTTCCAGAACAACCATGACGGCACATTCACCGATATCGCGGTCATGGCCGGCTGCGCTTACAACGACAACGGGCACGAGCAAGCCGGAATGGGCGTAGCCGTAGCCGACTATGACTGTGACGGCTGGTTCGATATATTCAAGACCAACTTCGCGGATGACACGTGCAACCTGTACCACAACAACGGCGATGGAACCTTCAGCGACGTCACCTTTGCTTCCGGCGTTGGGGTCAACAACCGCTATGTGGCGTGGGGCTGCGGTTTTGTCGATTACGACAATGATGGCTGGCCGGACATCATCCAGATCAACGGGCACGTCTACCCGGAGATTGACAACTACAATTTCGGCGAGACTTTCAAGAATCCGCGACTGGTGTACAAGAATCTCGGCAATGGCCGCTTCAAAGACGTTTCGTCAGAAATGGGGCCGGGCATCAGCGAGCATTTTTCCAGCCGGGGCGCCGCATTCGGAGACTATAACAACGACGGCGACATGGATGTGCTGATTTTGAATTTGAATGATCTGCCATCGCTCCTGCGCAATGACGGAGGCAACAAGCAGAACTGGATCAAGATCAAGCTGGTGGGAACCAAGTGCAATCGCACCGCCATTGGAGCGCGGGTGCGGGTCATTACGGGCAAGCATGTTCAGATGGATGAAGTCCACAGCGGCACAAGCGTTATGTCACAAAGTGACCTGCGCCTTCACTTCGGTCTGGGCAAGGCCGAGAGCGTGGATTTAATCGAAGTCAAGTGGCCAACGACGCAGAAGATTGAAAAATTCACGCAGGTCAAAGCAAATCAAATACTCACCATCCGCGAAGGGGATGGCATAGTCGCGACGCTCAAGCCTCGATCAAACCAGAGTCGCCAGGGTTGAGGCCCGGGGCCAGGAACATGTGGCCCTGTTCTCGATTCGCACACGCTACTTCTTTAAAAGCGCATCGAGACCTGCCTGTGCGATTTGTTCGTCAATCTCAGACTTCGCGCCGCTCGCCGCAATCCCGCCTAAAACCTGGCCATCTACACGAACCGGCAGGCCTCCCTGGTTGGGGAAAAACTCCGGAAAAGCAAGGACCTCGAGATTGCCTTTCTTTACTGAGTCAGCTCCGTCTTTTGAGGGGCTTCCGTAGAAGGCGGCGTGCCGGGCTTTCTTTTGCGCAAACTGTATCGTGTTGAGCGAGGCACTCTCTCCCTTTTCGAGAAAGAGCAAATTGCCGCTTTCGTCAACCACACAGATAGTGACACTGACGTTTAGCTCTTTGGCTTTCGCTTCCGAAGCGGCAACCATCGTCTTGATGGCGGGTAAATTCAAATATTTCTTGCTCGGGAGATCGCTCGCATACACCGTCATAACGGGAATAAACAACACGGCCAATAGCTTGAACATGAGTCTCCTATCCGTTGCCCTTTACGCTGGTCAGATCGAAACATCGGGATCTTCCTATCATCGTCAGTGGGCCAGCGGATAAGCCGGCTGCCCCTGCAAGACGACCAAAAACTGCTTAACCTCTCGCCGCTGGCGTTCGATAGCAGCTGCCTGTAGCTTCTCGATCTCATCATGCAGTTGAAATTCCTGCTTGGCCTTTGCCGGCTCTCCGATCCGATCATAGGCCACACCCAGCCGGTAATGGGCCTCGCCCAGCTGCGGGTTCACGTCGATTGCCTTGGTGTAAAAACTAATCGCCTTCGCAAAATTATGTTGCGCAAAAGAGAGAACCCCAAGTTGCAGATAAGCGTCACCGCATTTAGCGTCGATCGTCACAGCTTTTGTAAGCAGGGTTTCCACTCGTTGCAAGACCCGCGGGTCCGCCGACTGTTCCTGCCGTTTCCAGAGGGCCATCGCGTAAAGGTAATTCGCCAGAGAGTTTTCGGGCTGCTCGCGCACAAACCGCGCCAGCTTCGGCTCAATGCACGCCAACGGCGTGGGCGCCGCCATCTCTATCTTGCCCATGAAGACGTAGGGCACAGGGTCTGCCGGATTCAAGTCGGAAGCATCGCAAAGGCGGAGCGCCGCCTCATCGTAGAGAGCGCTGGCGAAGAGAGCCGTACCCAGCGCAGCCAGCATTCTGGCCGATTTTGGATACGCCTTGGCCCCGTTTCTGAAAACCTCCACCGCTTGCCACACGGCCCGGTGAAGTAACAACTCTGAACCCCATGCGAAATAATTCTGCTCGTTGGGATCAAGGCGGACAGCCTGCTCATCCTGGTGGACGGCGGCCAAAGGATCGCCCAGTCTCTCGTCGAGCTCTCCCGCCAGGCGATGCAGGTCCGCATCGTCTTTATGCGCCAGCAATTTCCGGACGTGCTCACGGGCCTGCGAGAAATCGCCAGTTTCTTTGTAAGCCAGCGCCAGATCGTACTCGTTGGCACGATTCGCGGGGTCGATCTGGTATGAGGCCTGCAGCAGCGGAAGAGACTCCCGATATCTGCCCACATGGAGATAGAATTCGCCGAGTTGATGGTTCGCCTCAAAATTCCCGGGAGCGCCGGCAAGAGCTGCGCGCAGCGCGCTTTCAGATTCATTCCCTTCGCTTGCGCCGGCGGGTAGCCCTGATGCGCTTTTCCCCGAATCCTCCGGTTTAAGGGTGAGAGTTTCCCGCGCGAGAGCTTCACTGGTTCGCAAGCTGGAATCCGATCCGTGCCCGCCCACAGCAGTCCAATCGGTGACTCCGGCGACGGTGAAATTCGGCTTATCGGCGAATTCCATCGCTTGGATTGAAGACGGTGAAGAGGCTGTGGAGTCTACCCCCGAAATTTCGAGGACCAGATCGATTTGCTTCCGGTCTCCCGGGGACGATGCAATGACAGCCATGGCACGACTGCGCAGTCCTGCTTTCTCCGCGCTGAGTATATAGCTGCCAGTTTGAAGGGCCGAAAACGCGTAGACACCAGCCGCATTCGTTTTCGTCTCCACGACTCCTTGCGCACCCTTTTGTTCAAGCCGTACCGTCGCATCGCCAATGAACTTGTCAACCGAGCTGAGGACGGCGCCCCGAATCGTAACCCCGTCCGCGGGTTGCGGAGAAGCCTGCTGCGCAACCCCCGCAAGGATCGACACGCTCATCAGGGCCGCGATGACGACGCCCGATTGCTTCTTCATGTTCGTACCTGCTGCATCTTCGCCCTGGAGGTCCTCGCTACAAGCCTAACTCTATTGCGGCCGCAGCGGAGCCGTGGATTGACGGATAACCAGTTCCACGCGGACGGTGTGCGTGGTGCCTTGGCTTTCTCCGCGATGGCTGGCGCCATAAAGCGAGGTGAAGGCCCGCTCAGCGATCTCCGCACGCGGCAAGCGAATGGTGGTCAAGGGTGGGGGCATAAAGCTGCTGATTGCAATGTCGTCGAATCCTACCACCGAGATGTCTTCCGGAACGCGTAGCCCAGCGGCGTGAACGGCGCCCATGATCCCGATCGCAGTAAGATCGTTGGAGGCCAACACGGCTGTCGGGCGCACCCGCAGCTTCAACATCTCTATCATTGCCGCGTAGCCTCCATCGAAGCGGTGATTGCCCTCGCGAATGAAGTTAGCGCTGCATTTGAGTTTCTTCCGCTGCAATGACGTCATAAATGCCTCACGCCGGATTCTGGCGGAAGCCAGGTCGACCGGCCCGCTGACAAAAGCGATCCTCCGGTGAGCCAGCGAGGTTAAGTGATCGATGGCCTGATCGATGCCGCTGCCATAATCGATGCAAATGTTGCTGATTCTTTTTCCGACGGATCCCGTGTCCAGAAAAACCATGGGAATACCCCGCCCGCTCAGCATCCGGGTGAGTTCGGGATCCATCTCCGACGTCATGATCGCGACCCCATCCACCTTACGCTCCAACATTCGCCGGACACAGATCTTCATGCGCTCTGGCTTATAGTCGGTATTGGCGATCAACACTTCCTGCCCATGCTCTACCGCGATGCGCTCGAAGCACTTCACCAACTCGGGAAAGAATGGATTCTCGATGTCGGAAATGATCAGGCCATAGATATGGCTCTTGCCCGTTCCCAGGGTGCGCGCATGCGTATTCGGGTAATAGCCGCTTCGTTCAATAGCCGCCCGGACAAGCTGTTCCGTGCGCGCGCCCACGGGGGCCGTGCCGTTCACCACGCGGGAAACGGTGGCGGTGGAAACCCCGGCTCTCTTTGCCACTTCCCTGATGTTCATGTGCTGATGTTCAGGTCCGACTTTACTACCTGGGGAATTTTACTAGGTTGCTTTTTGGTGACGTTACCCGCAACTGCACATCCATGCGTGTTTTGTGCCATTGCTCAGGCCGCAAATCGCTTGCGGGTCCGGCGGAAAGTTCCCCCTGGGCAGCATCTGCAACAGAACGGATGCCCACGCTGCACCGTCCCGCCTTCGAATTTGCCTGGGCCTTAACTGTAAGCTGTTGCAACTTCGAGACTTTGCGGCGAGCCTGGCCTTTAGGAACTGGCCCCCGTTCGGTTACACTGACTGCAAGTGCCAGCCTCCGCACCTGCCCCCTGCGGCCTGCCGGCAGCTTTCGGAAAGCGGGACCGGCCTAATTCGGGCGCTCCTGCTAAGAGCGAGTGCTTATCGCACCGTTTCCCGCTTTGCCAACATCTATAGGGGCAGACATATAGAGGCAAGCGCTTCATGCCGTTAGCGTACGATTTTTTTCTACATTACGCCTATGTCATCCTTTTTCTATGGGTGATGGGGGAGCAGCTTGGCGTGCCGGTGCCAAGCCTGCCGCTGCTGCTGGCGTCGGGCACCCTGACCGCGACCCACAAGCTATCGCTTCCCTTCGTCCTGTTCGCCGTAGTGGCCGCCTGCTTTGTCAGCGATTCGATCTGGTACATGCTGGGCAAGCGTTTTGGCGGAACGGTGGTGAAGCTGGTATGCCGGCTGTCCTTTGAGCGTTCCACCTGCGTTCGCAAGACAGAAGACTATTTCACCAAGTATGGCGAGCAGGCGCTGCTGGTAGCCAAGTTTGTGCCCGGGTTGGGGACGGTCGCGGCGCCCATCGCCGGCCAGACGGGGATGAAGTACCGCATCTTTCTGGCTTACGACCTTGCCGGAGCCTTGTTTTGGGCCGCCACGATCACCATGATCGGGCACTTCTTCGGTGACGTGCTGCGAGTGCATCCTGGTGCACTCTCCTGGATGGGCCACTTCGCGGGCGCTTTGTTCGTGCTCGCCGTCATCGGCCTGGTGGGCTATCGCGTATGGAAGCAGCAGGCCTTCTTGAAGCAGGTTCGGACATCACGTCTGGACCCCGTGGAGCTCAAGCGGATGTTGGATGGTGGGCAAAACCCTTACATTATTGACCTGCGTCATCCGCTCGACTACCTGCCCGACCCGCGGGTGCTGCCGGGCGCAATCCGGCTCTCGCCCGAGGGCCTGATGCAACGCAGCGGGGAGATCCCGCGCGACCGCGACGTGATCCTCTACTGCACTTGCCCCAGTGAAGCAACCGCAGCCAAGATGGCGATGAAGCTCCGGCAAAATGGAATCTATCGTGTACGCCCCCTGCTGGGGGGCTTCGATCAGTGGAAAAAGCTGGGCTTCCCGCTGGAGGAATACGAGGAAAAAGCCGCGATCGCCTGATCGAGTGAACAGGAGAGTGTCGTTATGTGCAGCCGTTCATTGCACCCCAACATGCAAAGATCGCATGCCGGGGACCCCGGTTTTGAGCAACGGCTGCGCGAAGCCCAGTTTTTCCCATTACACCAAAAGTGAAAATGCTCTAGGCAAAAACAGAGGGAAAAGGGCAAAATCACCACTTCCGGGGATTGGCCCCGGGCTAATGCTCATGCTAGTTTCCCTGTGCCTCAAAGTGTCGCCCAAGGCACAGTCCTACAGGGCATCACCCACCAGGATCGGGAGATATTTGAATGGCGTTTACTGAGACTTACCACTGCGATGTTTGCGGTAATCCGAGGGGGGACGCTGAGGACTGGTGGCTGGCATTGACCGAACCGGCGGCCCTTATTCCCAAGGCTCCTGAGCAGCCAATGCTGAAGTTGACGCCATGGAATATCCTGCTGTCGCACGCCGCCAATGTCAGGCATCTGTGCGGCGCGCGCTGCGCCCAGACCTTAATGGATCGGTGGATGCGGGGCGAGTAGCGTTCCCCGCCGCAGGCCGTTCTTCCCCAGAACATGGCCCCGCCATGAGCCCGAGCCTCGCCCGGTACTATGGTCATGTACGTCTTCAACAAACTGGGGACGTGGAGACCGGATTGGCATACGACGACCTCAGGGCTTGGATCAAGGCGCTTGATAAAGCGGGCGAGCTAAAGCGCATCCGCGAGCAAGTGGACCCCGTTCTCGAAATCGCCGAGATTACCGACAGAGTGTCCAAGTGGGGCAGACCGGGCGGAGCGAAAACTGCCCCCAGCGCACCTTACGGCGCCGGGGGTCCGGCGCTGCTGTTTGAGAATGTAAAGGGATACGCCGGCAGCCGGGTACTGATGAACCAGTTCGGCAGCGAGCAGCGCATGAAGCTGGCGCTCAATGTGGATAGCCTCGACGACATTGCCGGACGCATCGAGGGCCTGCTCCAGCTCAAATCGCCCGAAGGCCTGCTGGAAAAGTTGAAGATGCTTCCCTTGCTGGCGGAAGTCGGCCGGTTTTTTCCCCGCACCATTGCGGCGAAAGACGCGCCCTGCAAGGAGATAATCCTGCGGGAAAACTTTAGCGTCCTGGACTTCCCTGTGCTTCAGTGCTGGCCCCTTGACGGCGGCCGCTTCATCACCTTGCCCTGCGTGATTACCCGCGACCCGAAGAGCGGAAAGCGCAACGTTGGCATGTACCGCATGCAGGTTTATGACCACCAGACGACCGGCATGCATTGGCAACGGCAGAAAGTGGCCGCCGAACACCTGCGCGAGCGGCTGCGGGCCGCCGCCGTAGCCGATGCCTCCGGAGATGCGCGTGCCGCCCGCGTGAGGGTAATGGCGGAAACGGCCGGAGGAACAACCCGGCCGACGGCCGCGGCGGGCGGCGTATCCGCGATTGCCCTGGGACAAAGCAAAGACCGGCGGCTCGAAGTGGCGGTGGTCATCGGCACCGATCCCGCAACCACCTTTTCCGCCATCGTGCCCGCTCCCCCTGAGATCGAAGAGTTCGTGATCGCTGGATTTCTGCGTCAGATGCCAGTCGAACTGGTCAAGTGCGAAACCGTGGATCTGGAGGTGCCGGCCAATGCAGAGATCGTCCTTGAGGGCTATGTCGAACTGGACGAACTTCGCATGGAAGGGCCGTTTGGCGATCACACCGGCTTTTACACCATGGAGGAGGAATACCCCGTCTTTCATATCACCTGCATCACCCATCGCAGGGAGCCGGTCTATGCCTCGACCATCGTGGGCAAGCCGCCGATGGAAGATGCCTGGATGGGCAAGGCGGTGGAGCGTATTTTTCTGCCGTTGATGCGGCTGACCATACCTGAAATCGTGGACGTGAACCTGCCGGTGGAAGGTGTCTTTCACAACCTGATGATCGTGGCCATCCGCAAGAGCTATGCCGGGCAGGCGCGCAAGGTGATGCACGGCATCTGGTCGCTGGGCCAGGCGATGTTTACCAAGTGCGTCATCGTGGTCGATGAAGACTGCGATGTACAGGATCTGGGCGAAGTCACGCTGCGCGTGGCCAACAATATCGACCCCGAGCGGGATATTCAGTTCACTCTGGGCCCAGTCGACTCGCTCGATCATGCCTCCCGCCTGCCCAACTACGGCAGCAAAATGGGCATTGACGCAACCCGCAAATGGAACGCGGAAGGCTTCACGCGGCCGTGGCCGCAAATGATCGCCATGGATGAAGCCACCCGGGCGCGCGTGGATGAAATCTGGAAGAAGCTGGGGCTCGAGTGACTGTCCGCCCGCCCTGGCGCCGGGCTCATCGCAGGATGAGATGAGAGAGACGCGGGATGAGAGATGAAATCCGGCAAATGTGGCGCAAACTGGGCAGGAAGAAGCGAGCCGCGTGGCCCCACGTCGAGCAGGGCCAATACCGGAGCTATCGCGCGGTGCATCCGTTCGATGAACGTTTTGGCGTGGAAACCAGCGGGCTAATCTACGAACTCCCCTCAGGCCATGCGCACGATGTCTACAACAACGGTTACTTTGCCGTGGCCCCATCGGTATTTCACGCGGTCATGCGCTTGCTGCGGGAACGGCTGCATCTCGAATACCAGCGGTTTCGCTTCGTGGATGTGGGATCGGGCAAGGGCCGCGCATTGCTGCTGGCTTCTGACTATCCATTTCGCGAGGTCATTGGGGTCGAGCTTTCTCCGGAGCTGGACCGCGTCGCCAGGGCTAACGTCGCACGTTATGCGGCCGTCATCGCGGCGGAGCCGCACGCCCATGGGAATCTGCTCCATCGCCCGCCGGTAATCTCCATCCAGGGGGATGCGACTGAGTTTCTCTGGCCACCCGGGCCGTTGGTCGTTTACATGTGGAATGCGTTTACCAGCCCGGTCATGGAGCGGGTATTCCATAACCTGGGAGCTTCCCTGGCAGAGCAGCCGCGCGAGTTGTACCTGGTGTATATGCACCCAGAGCTGGAGTCGATGCTCGCTTCCCTTCCGTGGCTCACGATGCTTTGGCGGGACGAGATCGCGATGAGCGAAGAGGACTATGCGGCGTGGGCCTTTCCCACCCGGGCAGAGATGTGTGCGGTCTATCAGGCCGTTCCCTCGCCAGCGAGAGCGGCGGGGCATCCGTGATTGACACTAAAGTGTGAAATTCGGGTGACCATTTCCCGGTGGCTCGGCAATTGGCGGGGCTGACGGGTATCCACTCGATGCTACGATTGCCTTGAATCACGAGCCACGCGAGCCGAACTTGGCGAAATTTTCTTAAAGAAAAGCTGATCAGAGTCGATATCAGGAATATGTCACAGTGACTAAAAATGCTCTCGCTACGAGTCCCTTCCCCCCGAGGCACTCGTAGCGAGATGATGGAAATCAATTGCATCACCGTTCTCTTCTGAACGGGTCCAAAAACAGGAGAATGCCCGGCCCCTCCCCCGCCGCGCAGATTTCGCAATCCCTGACATCTACGCGCAACGGTGACATTTCACCGCGATGAGGAAAATCGCATGTTTCAAATTGGGTGGGGCCAAAAGTGGCATAGCAAGAGGAAAGCCGCGCTCAAGGCGGGCCTGTGGCTCTTGATAGCACTGGCCGGTTGCTCTATGACCTGGGCGCAGGATGTCGGCGGCTACTATTCGAATCGCACGGTTCTGAGCGGATTCGTGGAGTACTCCAACGACTCGAGCCATATGCTCCTGGGCTACGCCGAGGGACGAAGAATAAGCGCGGTGGGGGCCAGCTTCGAACGGCGGAGCTTTCTGGGCTCTGGCGTTTCCGGCGCATGGGTGGCCGAGATACGTCCCCTGATGGCCGTAAGCGATCCCACGATGACCGGCTTCGCGTTACATTTTCCGCAGCAGCCCCAATTTTCCGGAAACGTGATTTTCGCTACACAGGTGCCGGTAGACAACCCGGTAACGAACGCCCCTTTCAATGTGATTCTGGTGGAACAGAACCAGGCCTATCTCGGAACCGCAACCTACATTGGCGGCCGGCGGACGACGTATGTGAGCGCCTTCAGCCCACTCGGCTATAAGCTCAGTGCATTTCCACGAAAGCGCATACAGCCCTTCGTGACCGGCCTGGGCGGCTTCGCGGTATCGCCCAGAGACATACCCGTCTTCAACAGCTCGGCCTTCAACTTTACCTTTGAATTCGGGGCCGGGGTGGAGTTGTTTCAGACCCACACGCGTTCCTGCCAGCTGGAGTATCGCTACCATCACCTCTCCAATGCGGGCAATGGCGCCGAAAACCCGGGGATCGATTCGGGCGTCTTTAAGGTTGCCTATTCGTTCGGGCGGTAGAGCATCTTTTGAGTTTCGATGCGCCCTGAAGCGGAAACCGCAATTTGTGCAGCTTTCAGCTGCCTTGGATCACTCCCGAATCACAAACTCCAGACCGCTTTGTGCCGGATGATTTACCCTAACCACATCATTGATGTGACTTGGCTTGCAGCAAATCGTCTGCGCATCTCAGCAAACGTGGGGTGAACCTGTGCGCTCAGCCGAACGCGACCTGCTGCTGTTTGTCCTTGCCGCTTCGGCGGGATCAGCTGATGGCTGGAGCTATTTAGGACTAGGCCACGCTTTTGTCGCCAACATGACCGGCAACACTGTCTTGCTGGGTATTGCAGTGTTCCAGAACCATGGCGATCTTCTTCATCCTGCAATCGGTCTCGGCTGCTACCTCGTCGGGGCGATGATCGGTTCACTTCTGGCGGGTAATCAACACCCGCAAGCCGTTTGGTCGAAGGCCATCTCTTTGACCCTGATGCTGGAAAGTGTCTTGATGGCGGCGGCCGCGGCCGGATGGGTAGCGATTCATCTCTACGCCAACCACTCGCCTGATTTGCTACTGCATCCCAACCTGCTGCTGGGCTGCATAGCGCTCGCGATTGGCATGCAAAGCAGCGCGATGGTGCAGTTGAAGATCCCCGGAATCGTCACCACGTACATCACCGGCACATGGACCACCCTGATGAGCGGGCTAGTGCTTTTGGCAAGACGTGAGCAACAGCAGGCGCCGCCCCGGCAAAAGGTGGAATTTGAGGGGCGGCTCATGATGCAAGCTGGCGTCTTGTCGGTTTATTTTGTTTCCGCCCTGCTAACAGGATGGCTCTTCCGGCACATGCCTACCGCGGTGGGAGCGCTGCCGGCATCAGGTGTCCTCTTCGCTGCGGTTTATGGCATTCTTCGCGGCGAAGCGCTACCGAATGACAACAACTTTGTGCCTCATTGCTTTGAATCACGGTGCCCGATGTCGAGGCCGAATTTGGGAGAAGCATTCGTGCCTGTCACCTTCACCGGTATTTCTGCCCCAGCACCGTTCTTATGAAAGAACGGATCCGCCACCTTCAATGCCCAGCTCTTCCACCGCGAAGCCACCATCTGCGATAGCTTGGCCTCGGTCCTCACCTTGCCGGTGAAATCGAACTTTTTGCCGTCCAGCGTGTAGACCCCTGCCAGGCGCACCGTCGCCCCGGGCATGGCATAGTTCAAATCCTGGAAATTCAGCCTCCCCTCGCCCATTTGGAATCTTCCCGTCATTCGGGAATGGACGTCCTCCGCGCCAGGCTTTGCCTCCTTCGGCTTCCCTTGCGCCCGCAGACTCAGCATGTCCACCTTGTCCTCCAACTCCGGATTCGTAAAATGGATTTGTTTCAGCGTGAAGCTCCCCTTCATCCCCAGCTTCTGACTTACGCTCTCCTTGCCCGGCGGGATATGCAGCCTCGTTTTCATCTCCAGGACTCCCGTCATCACCACCGGCTCCGTCTTGACCGCCAGTTGCAGGAAATCCTGTATCCGTCCGGCGGGCACATCGATATCCAGGTCAACGGTGTGTCCCTGTCCTTTCACGTTGATCACCGCACCACTGCAGGTAAACTCCGACTGCCCCAACTTCGCCTCGACCGGTTGCAGATAGGTGTCGCCACTCGTCCCGTCCACCACTGCCGAGAATTCGGTATACAGCGGCATCGGGTAATTTGCGGTATCCAGCGTGAACTTCGGCACCTCCGCTGTCCCATGCACCTCGATCCGGTCGAGCTGACCTCTAAAGTCGCCCACCGACGACAAGATCCCTCCAATTCCTTTAATGGGATTCAGGTCAGCATGGTCGAATGTGTAATGACCCGTCACCGTCGAGTCGCCCGGACTTTCCGTATTCCACGGGCCAAATGTGCCGGCTGCGTGAATCTCTCCCTTGGGCACCGCGTTGGTCAGCTTCGCGTCATACGGCCATGGGGCATTCGGGCCCACGTCATGCAGCACAATGTGCTCGAGTTCGAAAATCTTCGGGTCCTTATCCGGATTTGCCGTGTCAATGACCAGTCGCGAATCGTTGCACACGATCTCGTCTACCAGGATCTTGATCTTGCCCTCATGCCGGGATTTTTTCGCGCCTTGCTCCCGCATCTGCCGTGGCGGAATGTTGATGGCCAGCCCCTGAACATGCACCACACCGACGTGCATCGGCTTAAGAAACAGGCCTATCAGACCGGCGTGAAAATTGAAGTCCTGCACCGCGATCAGCGGATTCTTCGCCCCCGCGGCCACGACATCGTCAGGCGGGAAGATGCGAAGCCCTTTCCCGGAAACCTGTAGCCCCCGGAGGATGGAGACCTGCAAATCGTCCAGCTCCACTCGGCTGTCAAAGCGGCTGCTCAAGGTTTCAACAACCCGCCCCTTCAGGATGGGTCCTGCTCTCCGAATGATCACCTCGCCCACCACCAGCAACACCAGGACTGATACGAGCGTAATCCATATCGCCCATCGCCAGCCTCTGCGCCCTCGGGGGCTATGCGCCGAAAAGCTTTGCACCACTTGGTCTTTGACCGTTCCCAAAATTGATCCCACTAAGGTGGATGCCACTTTTTTGAAACTGGATTCAGCAGAGACACAAAATCAGCAAGTTTGCCCGCGAACTTGCATGAGAAGCCGGGGGAAAGATAGCGTCGCCGGCGCCGGGCATCAGCTCACATGGACAACAGGCCGCTGGGCGGGGTCCTTGATGGCGCGGCGGAGTACTTCGTGGGTGAGTGGGGCGGTATCTCCCTCACCCAGGAAGATAAACCGCATTGCGTTCGCAACCGGGTTGACGTCGCTCCAGTGGAAGTAGACGTGGGGAATGCAGCCCGTGGTCCGCTCCAGGTAAATGAGCAAAGCGGCAAAGGAATTTGCGACCACGGCACTCCTGGCATGGAGGATACGATTGCCGCCATCGCGCCGCCCATGGACACTAAGATGCTCGGTGAAGTCGGAAGCGTCTCCGCGCTCGACCTCGAAGAAGTAGATGGTGTCGTCGGGCGATAGACCATGGAGCTGGCGAAGCTGTACCTTGGCCTGCTCTCGGTCTTCGGCGGGGGACTGAGGATTCCAGGCGATGACGCGGATGGTCTTTTTGGGGCTCTCTGCGAGCAGGGCCTGCGCCTGATCGTCAAGCTGGATGCCAGTGATGCGCAGCTCGGTGGAGCGGAAAGCACGGGAAACGAGCGACATGAAAATCATGGTGAAGATGAAGATGCAGGAGATCTTGAGCCCTTCTGGACGCTCGTAGATATTGACCAGGGTGGTGTAAATGAAGAGGAGGGATACGAAGCCGAAAGCGAGGCGAGGCAACCGGTTGCGAGCCGCGAGGGTGACAGCGCAGGAGGCGGACGTGATGAGGACAAGAACGCCGGTGGCGTAGGCTCCCCCCTGCGCGTCGACGTCAGCGTGAAAGAGGCGCGTGACAGCGAACGCGACGGCCATGAAGACGAGGACGAGCGGGCGTGAGGCGCGGGCCCACTCCGGCGCCATACCGAAGCCGGGAAGGTAACGCGGGATGAGGTTCAGGAGGCCCGCCAGGGCGGAGGCTCCAGCGAAAGCGAGGATGAGGATGGTGCTCACGTCATAGACGGTGCCGAAGCCGTTGCCGAGATACCTGTGAGCGAGGAAGGCCATGGCTCTGCCGTTGGCCGGCCCTCCCTCCTTGAAGGCGGCGGCGGGGATAAGCAGGGTGGTGATGATGCTGGTCGCTATGAGAAAACCACTCATGATGATCGCGGCGGTTGCGAGAAGGCGTCTGGTGTTGCGAATGCGGGCTCTGATGCCTTCGCATTTGATCAGAGGCATGACCGCTACGCCTGTCTCAAACCCCGAGAGGCCGAGGGCCAGGCGCGGAAAGAGCAGAAGTGAGATGCCGACGATGGAGAAGACGGTACCGTGCTGGGTGAAGACCGCGTCTCTCCAGGCGAGGAAAAGCCCGGGTTGCTCGAGGAGATGGACAAAGCCCGCGACAGTCACGACGACGTTGAGGGCAAGGTAGACGCCGACAAGAATGACGGCAACGTTGATCGCATCCTTAAAGCCCTTGAGGAAGATGGCGCCGAGGATGGCGAGCAACAAGAGGGTGATGGCCATCTGGCTCCGGAGAACATGCGGGGTGTAGGGATTGTGGACAAAGTGGGCTGCCGCGTCCGCGGCAGAAAGGGTCATGGTGATGACGAAGTCGGTGGTGGCGAAGCCCAGCAGCACGAGCACAAAAACCTTGCCACTCCACCCCGGGAATAGGTTCTCAAGCATCGCTATGCTGCCTTGGCCGTTAGGGCTTGCGGCAGCTACGCGCTTGTAAACCGGCAACGCGCCGAAGAGAGTTACCAGAACGAGGACGAGGGTCGCGATGGGTGAGAGGACGCCGGCAGCGAGGAAAGCGATCCCGGACTGGTAGCCGAGGGTGGAGAAGTAGTCCACGCCGGTGAGGCACATAACGCGCCACCATGGATGCGTGCTCGCCTCGACGTGCCCATGAATGCCCTTTGGGAGTTGGAGATCAGAGAACAGCCAATTGGAGAAGGGCACTGGTGTACTTATCTCCTGATTTCACCGGTACCATCCGGGTCATGGCACTTGCCTTCAGCGACTCTCATTAGGTGAGATGCACATCACGAAACAACGCCCACCGAGGACCGTCCCACTTACCCCGCTCTCCAGGGCCTTTGGACTGCGTAGCTGGGGACCGCTGTAAAACCGGCTTTGTTCACAGCCAGGAGCTTTCGCTTAGCCAGCCACCCCGCTGCAGCCTGAGCAGAGCTCTTCGAGATTCCAATCGACTCCGCGAGTTGCTGATAACTGATCGTGACGGCGTCGCCACGGCGCTGCTGCTCGGCGGCGAGCCATAGGTAAACCAGAAAGCTGACAGGCCGGCGGTCATGGCCGACGAGGTCGCGCATTAGAACGTCGATTACGTAATCATCCACTGCGAGCATCGCTATACCAATGATTAATATAGCATCGACTACCTGATTGCACCCTCGGGGTGACGCAAGTTATGTTGCGAAAGTCTCAGAGCGGAGGAAACAACATGATTCGCGGCGTCAAGATCGTCAGTATCCCAGTGCGCAACCAGGATGTTGCGCTGAAGTTCTACACCGAGAAGATAGGGTTTAAAGTGGCAACCGACCAGCATTTTGGGGCAGGCCAACGCTGGATTGAACTCCTCATCCCGGGCGCGGATACTTCCCTCGCACTCTTCACTCCCGCAGGTCATGAGAACAGGATTGGCGGTTTCCAGCCGCTAACTTTCTGGTGCGAAGACGTCTTTGCCACAGCAAAAACGCTGCAATCCAAAGGTGTGGAAATAACCGCTGAGCCCAAGAAGGAAGTCTGGGGTACCATGGCAAAATTCAAGGACCCGGATGGCAATGAATTTGTATTCTCCAGCAAATAGACTCGATTGTGGATGAAAAACCATGCCAAGCGAATTTGACGCGATTGTCATCGGCACCGGAGCAGGGGGCGGGACGCTAGCTCTGCACCTCGCCCAAGCGGGCAAGAATATTCTCATCCTTGAGCGCGGCCCCTTCATGCCGCAGGAGAAGCTCAACTGGGACACTTCCGCCGTCTTCCTGGACAACCGCTACCACACCAAAGAGACCTGGCAAGACAAGGCAGGTAATCCACTACACCCTCAGCAGGCCTACTACGTGGGGGGTCAGACCAAGGTTTACGGCGCAGCTATGTTTCGCATGCGGGCTGAAGACTTTGGCGTCATTCAGCATCAGGGGGGCGTCTCCCCTGCCTGGCCCATCTCCTACCCTGATATGGAGCCCTTCTATAGCCGCGCCGAAGAACTCTTTCACGTGCACGGCGATCTTGGCGCCGCACCTTCGGTTCCCGGCGGATATGGCTCATCTTTTGACCCCACAGAGCCCTTTCACTCCAAGAAGTATCCCTATCCTGCGTTGGCCAACGAGCCTCGCATGCAGACCATCGAAGACGACGTGCGCAAGCTGGGCATCAACACCTTCCCCATACCCCTGGGGCTCAAGCGCAACGAAGCCGACCCTCTGGCCTCGAAGTGCGTCCGCTGCGACACCTGCGATGGCTACCCTTGTCTCGTTCACGCCAAGTCCGACGCAGACATTAACTGCATCCGGCAGATCATGCACCTGCCCAATGTGACGCTGATGACGAACTCCCGCGTGACCCGCCTCATCACCAATAGCAGTGGCACCGCCGTCATCGCCGTCGAAGTTATTCATTCTGGATCGGGCAAATCTTACGGTTCTGCAGCCGACCCCAATGAAACCTATGCGCCGCCCGCGTCCAAAGACGGCAGCGCTGCGACCTATCGTGCCGGATTCTTCGCCGTATGTGCGGGCGCCATCAACTCCGCGGTCATCCTTCTCGCATCCGCTAACGAGAAGCATCCTACGGGCCTCGCCAATCGCTCCGACCAGGTCGGCCGGAATTTCATGTATCACCAGGCCGACGCCCTGCTCGCGATTGGCACCGAGCGGGGCGAAGACAGCTATACCAAGACATGGGGGACAAACGACTTCTACTTCAAGGATTCAGATCCCGATTATCCCTTCCCTCTCGGGCAGGTGCAGCCGGTCGGCAGCTTTCATTTTGAGATGATGAAGGGCGACGCGCCGCCTCTTACTCCCGGCTTTGTTCTTGAAGCTTTCAAGCACCACGCTGTGCCATGGTGGCTCACGACGGAGGATCTTCCCGACCCGGGTAATCGCGTCACCCTTCACAATGCGACGCCGCTATCCATTGAGAGTTGGCAGCCCGGCCTGGTCGGCGCCCATCCCGCCGGGGACACGGGCCGCACCAACCAGTCCGAGCCTGTAACGGACTCAGCGCCCAAGCGAATTCAGTTGTCGTACACACCAAACAATGTTGAATCGTTCAATCGGCTCAAGGACCGCTGGGTGGAGATACTCAAGAAGGCCGGCCACGCGACTACCTCCGTCCCACTGCATGCCTATTTCAAGAAGCGCATTCCCCTGGAAGGTGTCGGCCATCAAAACGGCACCTGCCGCATGGGTACCGATCCTCTGACCAGTGTCCTCGACCCACACTGCAAGGCTCACGATCTCGACAATCTCTATGTCGTCGATGCCTCCTGCTTCGTCTCCGCAAGTGCCGTCAATCCCTCGTTGACCATCATCGCCAACGCCATCCGTATTGCGGATCATTTGTTGGCAGAACGACTCAACTGAGAGGCCTTCCCGCTCCGCTGACGCGATGCAGGAAAAGGTCCATCGAGCCACCCTGAACCACGATCGAGAAAACAACCACGACATAGGTGGTCGCAAGAATCCACGAACGACCCTCGCTTACCGGCACAGCGAGCGCTAACGCGATGGACAAACCTCCGCGAAGTCCGCCCCAGCTGAGCGCGAGAATGGAACTACGGTGCCGACGCCGCACCAGCCGGATGCATCCGAGAATGAAAGCCACCACTGCCAGCCGAACGGAGGTGACTACGACAACCGCGGCCATACCAGATTCCATGGACAACCAGTGAAATGGAATGGCCAGAACTTCCAGGCCGAGCAGGACGAAGAGAAGCGCATTCTGAACCTCGTCGATAACTTCCCAAAAACCATCGACGCTTTCATGAGCAATCAACCCCGGAGCATGATTCAGATTGAAGCGTCGCAATGCGATTCCCGCCGCGACTGCCTCAAGAGGTGCGGATAGCTGCCAGGCATCGGCCAGCGCATAGCCTCCCAGAGCAAGGGCGAGAGTGAGAAGAATTTCCACCTGGTAGGAATCGACCAGGCGCATAAGCGAGGAGATAATCCAGGCGGCAAGAATACCCAGTGCGAGGCCTCCTCCTACCTTGAGCAGCAAAAAGATCGCAAGATGCGATGCAGAGGGGATCGCGCCGCGTGATGCGTCGAGCAGCGCAAGGAAGACGACGGCGCCCACGCCATCGTTGAAAAGTGATTCTCCAGCCAGTTGGGCCTGCACATTTTTAGGAACGCCCACACGGCGAAGCATTTCAAGGACAGCAATCGGATCCGTGGGCGAAATCAACGCTCCGAAAAAGAAGCATTGGAGCCATGTTGCGTGGTTGCCGATCACTGAAAGCGTCCACCACATGAGCGCCGCGACCATGACGGTGGACAGCAGTGTCCCCACAATGGAGAGTGCAGCTACCGCTAGCTTCTCACGTGCCAACAACTCCAAATCGAGAAAAAAAGCGCCGGCAAACAGCAGCAACCCCAACATTCCATGCAAGATCAAGCTTTCGAAATTGATCTGCTGCACCAACCTCCTAAACCATGGTTCGAGACCGGGAAAATTTGCGCTTACGCTCATGAGGCTCAACGAACAAGCCACCGTGAGGAGCATGGTCCCAATGGTGATTGGGAGCTTGAGCCAGCGCGAACTGATCCAGCCGAACAGAGCCGCTATCGACGCCAGAAGACTTAAGAGTTGGAATGTCGTCATGGAAGGCTGGGCCCACAATGGAAAGTCTACTGGACGGGTGGCCTGTGTATGCTCGCGTGGGCCGGGAGCTGGTTGAAATAACGCTTCACTTTGGTTCGAGTCAGGCAAAACAAGAAGCAGGCCGCGATTAACACACCTGAACTTCCTTTGACCAAATCTCGAGCCACAAGCAAGGCAGCGACATCTCCAATGCCATTGATGGCGAACAATACAATGGCACTCCACCAGGCCCACCTCTTGCGCCGGAGCAAGCCAATGCCGGCAGCGCCTACTCCCGCTCCCAACACCACCAGTAGTACTCCCGAGATCCTTCCCGGTTTCTCGAATTCCAGGTACGCGGGCCTGCATGGGTGGCTTATTCCTCGCGTAATGCTGCCATGGGATGCACCGTCGCCGCCCTCTGCGCCGGCAAAAGACTCGCCGCCAGCGCAACCACAGTCATCCCGGCGATCGCGGCCCCGAGCGTCAACGGGTCTCTCGGCTTCAGCCCGTACAGCATGGAAGAAGCGGCCGTTCCGGCGGCCAAGGCCAGCCCCGACCCTACCACCACGCCAATACCCAGCAGAATCGCAGCCTCTCGCAATACCATCAGCAGAATATTGCTACGGTTCGCTCCCAGCGCCATGCGCACGCCAATCTCATTCCGGCGCCGGATGACCATATACGAGATCACGCCATACAGGCCCACCATCGCCAGAATCGTCGCCAGCACGCCAAAGAAACCTGACAATGTAGCCATCAGCCGTTCACGAATCAGGCCTTCGCGAATCTGCGTTTTGAGCACGCTGAAGTTCAGCACCAGGGCCGGATTCATATCGTTCGCAGCGCGCTTGATGGAAGAAATGAGCGGAAGCAGCGGCTCATCGGAGCGAATCATCAGCGTCGAATTCTCTTCCGGCCCGTTTGCTTGCGTGAAGGAGACGAACACAATGGCCACGGGATCTTCGCGCAGCTCGTAATATTTCGTGTCTTTCACCAAGCCTATGACCTGATATGTCTGGTCAGGTTTTCCTGCATCATGAAATATCCTGCCCACTGGACTTAAACTGCCAAAGTATTTGCGCGCGAATGTTTCGTTCACAATGGCTACGCGCGGGGCCTTAGGCGTGTCGGTCTCGTTGAAATCCCGTCCCGCAAGCAGCGGCGTCTCCATGGTTCGGAAATATCCAGCGCTGACGCGGTTAAATGTCACGTCTTCCCGCTGTGCCCCATTGGGGATATCGATGTTATCGTCCCATCCACGATGACTCATCGGGACAATCAGGGCCTCAGCAACTGAACTCACTCCAGCCACCGCCTGCATGCGCGCGATCAACTCCCTCTTAAAGGCCATCTGGCTTTCTGGCGGCAACTTCAGAGGGGAAAAATCGAAGTCTGCGATGAGAATGTGGTCCTGCTGGAAGCCCGCATTCAACGCCAGCAAGTTGCGAAAGGTGCGCACGAACAGGAACGCACCTGCCAGCAGTACCAATGAGAGCGCCACCTGTGAAACCACCAGCGCGCGCCGGAACAGAAAACGGTCCCGTCCCAGCGGTTGCTCCGCGTCCACTGGCCTTCATCACGACTCCAGGCTCAGTGCGCGAAGCCTGAATGGCCGGAATCAGCCCAAACAGGATGCAAGTAAGAATCGCCAAAGCAGCGGCGAATCCAAGCACGCGCCAGTCCGGGGTCAACTCCACAAAGATGCGGTTTTGCTGTGTGCTGAGAAATGCCACCAATACAGGGCTTAGAATTTGCGCCAGGAGTGCGCCCGCGAGTGTTCCCAAGGCCGCAAGCAGCAAACTCTCCGCGAGCAGTTGGCGAATCAGCCGCGAGCGTGACGCCCCCAGCGTCAGCCGCAATGCCATCTCCCGCTGCCGGACGCTCGCCCGCGCCAGCATCAGGTTTGCGAGGTTCGCGCAGGCAATCAGCAGGACCAGCCCAGACAGGGCCAGCAGCAGCCACAATGGGTCTTCATAATCGCGACGCAGTCCGGAAAAACCTGTGGCCGCAGGCTCCGCACCCAAATGGAACGACAGGTAATCTTTCTTCTGAATGGCATCGTACTCACCGGGTACCGTTGCCGCGAATATTGCGGGAGAAATCGCATCCAGCTGCGCGGAGGCGCGCTCCAACGTCCAGCCGGGCTTCAGACGTCCGATGGTTGCGATCCACCACGATACGGGACTGTCCATCAAGGAGCTCTTGGTAGAAAAAACGGGCTCGCTGCACAAGGCAATGGCAACATCAAACCTCTGCCCAACCTCAACCCCATAGAAGCTGGCAGGAGTAACGCCGATGATCTGAAACGGGTGGCCATTGAGCGTGAGCTTGCTGCCCAGCACCTCAGGACGTCCGCCGAACTGGCGCTGCCAGAAAGGATAGCTAAGCACCGCTCCCTGCGCGCCACAGCCACGGTAATCGTCCGCCGAAGAAATAAGCCGCCCCAGTAGCGGCTGTACGCCCAACACATTGAAGAAATCTCCGCTCACCATCAGCGTGTACGCATAACGGGCCTCGCCACCCTGGCCCAGGTTGTGCCTGGCGGGGGCCCACGCGGCGATTTCGGAGAATGCCTGTTGCTGATCACGCAAAAGGTTCCAGAGACCGCCGGTGAGTGCAGCATCGGGCGAGTAATGATCTCCCACACAGCAATGAGGGGAATTTACGATGCGCACTGTGGCCAGCTGCTGCGGAGCCCTTACCGGTAGAGTGCGCAAACGTACTGCATCCAGCAGTTGAAAGATGGTCGTGTTCGCGCCGATGCCTAGCGCAAGCGACAGGATCGCCACCACCGCGAATCCTGGATTCATCCGCAGCAGCCGCGCTCCATAGCGCAGATCATTCCAAATTCCCGCAAATAGCCGCTCGCTTCCCTCCTTTCCAGGCGGCAATGGCTGTTGAGCCCCATGCAGGGTGGCCTTCAGCCCGGAAACCAGCGCGCCGTCATTCAATTCCTTGAGCAATGACTGATAGGCATGCTCAGCACCGATACCGCTCTTCAGCATCTCGTCATAACGATCGCGCAAATGCTGGCTCAACTCTTCCACTACCTCTGCCTCGCGCATCGGCTCAAGGTTCAACGAGGCAATCGCCGCTCGTACTTCTTTCGGCCAGTCAGGCATTCTCCGCCTCCGTGATGCGATGGATCGCGTTGACAAAATCAAGCCAGGTAGCGCGCTGAGTCTTCAGGATCTCTTTACCCTGAGCCGTCAACCGGTAATAACGCCGCCGTCGTTGGCCGGCCTTCTCTACCCATCGTCCGGCAATCAATCCGCGTTCTTCCAAGCGGTAGAGCATGGGATAAAACGACGCTACGTTGAACTTCAATACGCCCTCGGAGCGCTCCTCAATCAGTTTGCTGATCTCATAGCCATGCCGCGCGCGGTGCTCGATCAGCGAAAGGATAAGCAGATCCGCACTGCCCTTCTTCAATTCCCGGTCGAAGACTCGCGTGACTATATGTTTCATAGCAACATATGGTAGTGCGATATTTGTGAATGTCAAGGCCGCCGGCAATTGGGCGCAGGGTGCCGTCAAAGCTGGGGCCAGTTCGTTCGGAAAAATCACCTGAAAAACAAAGCGGTCCCTTAACTTTGCTTCCCGGAGACGACCCTTCGGTCCGCATGGTCGAAACGGATCCAAGAAACGGGCCCGGCGGGAGGTATATTGTCGACCAGAATGCGGCTTTCCTTAAAGTCGTCCTCCGACGTTGCCGGCCCGCATGATGGGCATTTTCTTGTCCTCGGCAGAAAGTGCAACAATTTCCCGGGTGGGCCCATCCTTCGCGCCTTTTGCGAAGGGTGGGGCACCACGAATCTTGATACCGACCGTCGCGTATCCCACCCTTTGCAAAGAGCGCAAAGGATGGGCCACCCGCCACCCGCCTTTTCGTGGTGCTTCCCGCCGTGCCGAACACCAACCGCGGCTTGATACCTCGGTGGAGCAGGGTCTTTATCGAAGGAGTTGCGATTCCGATGACGAGCCGTCTACGAATACCGAAACAGAGCTTTGAAGCCGTAATCCATGTGCTGCTGAATATGGCAGTGAAATAGAGACAGGCCAGGCTGATCGGCAACAAAGTCCACGACGGCACGGCCGTAATACGGAACTACAACCGTGTCTTTGATGATGCCTCCCGTTTTCGTGCCATTCATTTCCACCAGCTCGAACCGATGGCGGTGCAGATGCAGAGGGTGCGCGTCATCCGTGCGGTTGCGAAACACCAGGCGGTAGCGAGTCCCCTGCCTTAATACGAATTCCCTTTCATGGGGGTATGGCTTTCCGTTTACCAGCCAGGTGTTGAATTTGCCCGATCCCCCGGGGATCTTTTCGAAAACCATCTCTATGGTTTGGTCCGGCGCAACAGGAGTATCGCTGACTTTGCCGAAAACGGTGTAATCCCATGGGGTTCGCGGGGCTAGCCATTGGGGCTGGCGGTGCTGATCGGCATATTCGACAATGAGGCCCAATCCGGCATTTCGGATTGCCTCCTCAGTCGCGCCCAGGATCCATACTCCCGGCTGGTTCATTTCGACAATCGCATCCACGCGTTCCCCCGCGCCGAGCATGATGTTGTCGACCTTTTGCGAAACGGGAACGGGATTGCCGTCCAGCGCAATCACTTGAAATTGATGCCCCGCCAACGCAATGCGGCGGTTTTCAATCGCGCTCGCATTGAGCAGGTGCATCAGTACCCGTTGTCCCTGCTGCACCCGAATCGGCTCCCCTGCGCCCAACGCCTTGTCGTTGATGGAGTAGGTCATCGAATTGACTTCAAGGCCGGGCGGATCGGTGTTCAGAACTGCGGGTTTCTCCGGCTGCGGTCCGGAATGGCTATCATCATCATCGTCCTCCATGTTGCTGGTGAAGAAAGGTTCCCAGTCGCGCAGCGAGAGAAAAATCTCCTGGTCATATTGGCCGGGATCTTTCCCTCCGTCTACATAAACAAAGCCAAACTGTCCGGTATAGGTCCCTCGATGCAAGTCGGCTTGGGCCATGGCGTGGGAGTGGTACCAGCGAGAGCCAGCCGGACGCGGTGTAAGCTGATAGCGGCGCCGGCCGCGCGGAGGCACCGCGGGAGTGCCCTCCTCCTCCACGCCATCGACGTCCGAGGGAATCAGCATGCCGTGCCAATGAACCAACTCCGGCACATCCGTATCGTTAATTACGTCCACGCTTACGGCTTTGCCCTCGCGCATGCGGAGCACCGGCCCGGGCGAGGAATCGTTGTACCCGATGGTGCTTAGAATGTGATTGGGCGCCAGCTCGACCGTAACCGGAGCGATGCGCAGGGTGTAGTCGGCCTTAGTTGTCTCCGCGGCTGGGGCTTGCAGCATCGGGTACTGCGGTAACCTCTGCGCCTGCAGCCGCCGCGCGGTTCCCGCTTGCGCAAGGACAGCGGCGCCAATTTTCATGAAGTCCCGCCGCTTCAAAGACTGCCCCCTCGGCCTGACCTGAGAGAAATCGTCTCACGCAGGATCACAGCTTGCAAGCAGAGGGAACTGGCAAAGATTTGCGTGGGGCTACAAACTCCTCGCTCTTCGGCTTCGTCTATCCATGGAGAGCCCGCAACATTCTGGTACTCTCAAGGCACGCGCAGTGGCATTTCGCTATCGGTGCAGACCAGGAAACTGAGCTCGACGCGGCCGTCTATCAAGGAGCGGCCGCGCACTTACCAATCTCACCGGTCCATCGCAATAGCGACAATGCCATAGGGAGGATTTCCGCCCATGAAACTCCTGCAAGCCAGTTCGGCGGCGCTGGTTGCGATGGCGCTGTGCTCCGCGCTGTATGCCTACCAACGGACGGCGGACTTTGGTTTCGACGATGATGATTCGCAAAGTAATAGCCCGGCGGAGTTTTACTGGTCCCGCCTCAGTTACACCGCCGCTCCCGGCAGCAGCTTCGGCAGCTACGGGGGTTGGGGTGGTTACGGTGGGTACGGTTATGGCGGGACATGGTCCCGCGACTATCCCAAGGCTGACCGCCAGGTTTTGCTTGCTATGAAGCGCCTCACTCGCATCCAGGGCCGTTCGACGGAGCAGGTCGTCAACCTCGACTCGGACGACATTTTCAACTACCCCTGGATCTATGCGGTACAGGTGCAAACCTGGTCCTTTACCGACGAGGAAGCCAAGCGCCTGCGTGAGTATTTGCTGAAGGGTGGATTTCTCATGGTGGACGACTTCCACGGGAGTGCGGATTGGGAGGAGTTCATGAACGGCATGCGGGAGGTTTTTCCCAACCGGCCGGTGGAAGATCTGGACAACAAAGACGAAATCTTTCACGTGCTCTACGACCTGGATGAGCGCATGCAGGTGCCCGGGGAGCAATATATACGGACCCACAGGACGTACGAAAAAGACGGCTACGTGCCCAAGTGGCGCGCCATCCGCGATGACAAAGGCCGCATCATGGTCGCCATCTGCCACAATATGCACCTCGGCGATGCATGGGAGTGGGCAGACGATCCGGAGTACCCCGAGCCCTTTGCTTCGATGGCTTTCCGGGTTGCATTGAACTATATCGTTTACGGCATGACGCATTAGGACGTTCGCAACACGGTGCAGGCCGCGGGAACCCGGTTTCGCTACATGTTTCAATTCTTCTTCAAGTACCCGATCCCGGTGTTTTCCAAAGGCCAGTTTGTCCTGCTTGGCGCGTGGCCTGGCTGGGTACTACTGCTGCTGATTGTCGCCTGCATGGCCGCCCTCGCGTTCCTCATCCGATCGCGCCTGCCGCAGGCAGCACCCAAAATCAGCAAGTGGCGGGCGGGCGTGGTCTGGCTTTTGCAGTCTTTGCTCATCGCCACTGTCCTGGTACTGCTTTGGCAGCCGGCGATCACCGTGGCGGAGCTGGCGCCGCAGCAGAACGTGATCGCGATTGTCATGGACGATTCACGCAGCATGGCGATTGCGGATAGCGGCAGCGACGGCAAGCTTACGCGCGAAGCTGCAGCGGCAAAGGTGCTCGAGGGCGGCGTGCTGGCAGGGTTGCAGAAGAAATTTCAAACTCGTCTTTACCGGCTGGACAGCAAGGTCGCCCCGGCCGTGAAGCTGGATGAGATACAGCCCTCGGCCCCCGCCACCCACATCAACGACGGACTGAAACAACTCGCAAGCGAAACCTCCGATCTGCCCATTGGGGCAGTCGTGCTGCTCAGCGATGGTTCAGAAAATTCCGCCGATGGCTCTGGAGACATCGACCTCGAAACCATCAATGCCTTGCGCAATCGCCGGATTCCGGTTCATACCGTTGGCTTTGGTAAGGAGCAGGTCGCGCACGATGTTGAGGTAAGCGACGTAAGGGTTGCATTCCGCGCCATGGCCGATTCGCGTATCCCCGCTACCGTTACCTTCCATCAAAGAGGCTACGCTGGAAGCAAAGCCCTGCTTATCGTTCGGGATGAAAATAAGACGCTTGGCTCTCAGGAGATAACGCTCGGCGCGGATGGCTCAACGCAGGTGGCGACGATGTTCTTTAGTGCCGGTGGCGCCGGGGCCAAGAGTTTGCATTTCTCGCTCGGCCCGCTGGCCGGCGAAGAGAACCTGCAGAACAACTCCGTCAGTCGCCTGTTGGGCGTGACCGACGACAAGCGCCGCATTCTTTATGTTGAGGGCGAACCGCGCTGGGAGTACAAGTTCATCCGGCGGGCTGAAGACGACGACAAAATCGTGCAGGTTGCCTCCATGCTGCGCACCACCGAGAACAAGATTTACCGCCAGGGAATCAGCGATCCCAAGGAACTCGAAGACGGTTTCCCGGTCCGCCCGGAAGATCTTTTTCGCTACCAAGGCATCATCCTCGGCTCGGTCGAGGCGGGCTACTTCACGCCTCTGCAACAGGAATTGCTGCGCGAGTTTGTTGACCGTCGCGGCGGCGGGCTGCTTTTCCTCGGCGGGCGCTTCTCGCTTGGAGATGGAGGATGGGGCGGATCGGGTATTAAGGATCTGCTGCCGACGATTCTCCCCAACAGCAGGACCACGTTCCACCGCGACCCGGCCACGGCCGAACTTACGGCCGCCGGGTCGGATAGCCCAATCACTCGCCTCATGGACGATCCGGCGAAGAACATCGAGCGCTGGAAGAAGTTAACCTACCTCATGGATTATCAGGATGCCGGCACACCCAAACCCGGCGCCACCGTATTAGCCCTGGTAAACGCCGGCCAGCGCAAGCTGCCGCTGCTGGTGACGCAGAACTACGGGCGGGGCCGCACCGCGGTGATGGCGACCTCCGGCACGTGGCGATGGCAGATGAGCCAGCCGCTCGGGGATATGGCGCATGATATGTTTTGGCAGCAATTGCTGCGCTGGCTGGTGCTGGATTCTCCGGGACAAGTCGTGGCCTCCGCTCCCGCGCATACCCTGATGGATGATGGCCGCATTCAGCTCTCGGCAAGCGTGCGCGACAAGGACTACATGCCCGCTCCCGATGCCCGGGTGACCGCGCATTTCATCGGGCCGGACGGCATCTCGGTTTTTGTGGATATGGCGCCGGCCCCTGACAATCCGGGGGAGTTCCGTGCGGCGTGGACCGCGGAAAAGCCAGGCTCCTATTTGGCCGAGGTCACAGCACAGCGGGGAGCCGGAAAGCCGGTTCAGGGTGCGGAGAGGTCCCGCGGAGGATCGGAGGATCTTGGCACCGACGTGCTCCCCTTCGAACGAATCGATGGGGTTGCCGAGAACTTCCACACGGTTCAAAACCGCGAGCTGCTGGAAAAGCTCGCGTCAGAAACGGGTGGCCGCTATTGGAAGCCGGAGGAGCTATCACGGCTGCCTAACGAAATCTCCTACTCGGATGCCGGCATCTCCGTACGAGACATCAAAGAACTATGGAACATGCCTGCGGTGTTCCTACTGCTGCTCCTGCTCATGGCGGCTGAATGGCTGCTGCGGCGCAAGTGGGGTGTGGTATGAGACTCGCCCTGCTATGCCGCTGCTTGCTGTGCATCTTGATCGCCAGGCTGCCCGCGCGTGCGAGCGTCTACTACGTCACGGTCGCGGGACTTGGCGGCGAACCAGACTATGACCAGCGGTTCACAGCGAACGCGAAGGACCTGGATAAACTGTTCAAGGATGCCGGCAACGGCGCGCATGTTTATACCTTGACCGGGAGCCAGGCCACGAAAGTGCGCCTTACCGAGACTCTCGCCTCGATCGCCCATGATGCAAAGCCCGAAGACGATTTTGTGCTTATCCTGATAGGACACGGATCGTTTGATGGCGTCGAGTACAAATTCAACCTGGTTGGTCCCGACATCACGGCGGCAGAACTTGCCAGCCTTAGCGATCGTATTCCCGCGAAGCGGCAGCTCATTGTCAACACCACCAGCGCGAGCGGCGGATCGATTGCCGCTCTCGAAAGACCGGGCCGAGGGGTCATCGCGGCAACCAAAACCGGCACCGAGAAAAACGCAACGGTCTTCGCCCGCTACTGGGTTGAGGCACTGCACGATCCTACCGCGGACCTTGACAAGAGCGATTCGATCAGTGCGATGGAAGCATTCTCCTATGCCCAGCGCAAAACCGCCGCGTTCTATGAATCGCAAAAGCGGCTGGCGACGGAGCATGCCGTCTTTGAGGACACAGGCAGGAACGAAGCCGTCCGCGAGCCCTCAAAGACTGAGGGAATATTGCTGGCAAGTTTCACGGTGCTGCGCATAGGCGCCGCCCAGAAGCAAGCCAATGACCCAGCCAAGCAAGGCCTTCTGGCAAAGAAAGAGGATCTGGAACAGAAGATCGATGAGCTCAAGTATCAAAAGGCCGCGATGGACCCCGCTGATTATAAGCAGCAGCTTACGGCGGCTCTGGTGCAGTTGGCGCAAATCCAACAGGAACTGGACAAATGAACTGGCCTGAAAAAATCGGCGTGGCGCTGGTGATGGCTCTGGCCAGCATAGGCTATTGCTGGGCCGCGCCCGCAACCCCAAACGCATGTCAAGTGCTCCGCAAACATGGCCAACAGGCGGACGCGAAAGCCTGCTACGAGTCACTGGTTCGCAGCAACTCTGCCTATTACCGGGCGGAAGGCTACTGGGGGCTGGAGCAATACGACCAGGCAAACGAGCAGTTTCGTATCGCGACAGCCGCGCCCGACAGCAATCCTCTTTACAAGGTTCGCTGGGGAATGCTGCTGCACGAGCGCTTCAATAACACCGATGCGGTAGGCCTCTTTCAGGAGGCCCTGCAAAAGGATCCTGCGAATGCGCAAGCCTATCTAGGCCTCGCGATCGTCAGCGCGGACGGCTTTGACGGCAAGGCCACCGACTATGCCAGCCGGGTTCTGGTGCTTGATCCCAAGCTGGTCGAGGGGCATGAGTTCGCTGCCAACCTCGCTCTCGAAAACGGGGATACCGAACAAGCCATCGCGCAGGCGGACGAAGCACTCGCGCTGTCGTCCGATGCCCTGGACGCCATGGCAATCCATGCCGCGGTTGAACTACTGGCAGACCGCTCGCCGGACGCGTGGCTCGACAAGATACGCAAAGTCAACCCCGGTTATGGCGAAGCCTACGCCCGCGTGGCCCACTATCTGGAACTCAACTACCGCTTTGAAGATGCCATCGTCTACTATCGCAAAGCGATCGAGGCCGATCCCCGGTATTGGCCGGCTCGTTCTCAACTCGGCATCGGCCTGATGCGCCTGGGCCAGGAAGACGAGCCGTTCAAGCAACTGGAGATGTGCTACAACAACGGGTACCGCGACGCTGCTACCGTGAACAGCCTGCGCCTGCTCGACAGCTATAAGAATTTCGTCACCTATAAAGACGACCTGATCATTCTGCGGCTGCGCAAGAATGAGGCCGAGCTGTTGCACCCCTACTTCGAAGCTGAGCTGCATCGCATCCTCGCCACTTACGACAAGAAATACAAGATGAAGCTCCCCGGCCCGGTACAGGTTGAGGTTTATCCCGATCATGAGGACTTTGCCGTGCGCACCATGGGAATGCCTGGACTTGGCGCGCTGGGCGTCACGTTCGGACAAGTGGTGGCAATGGACAGCCCCTCGGCTCACAAGCCCGGCGACTTCAACTGGGGCAGCACGCTTTGGCATGAGATGAGCCATGTCTACATCCTTTCGGCCACAAACCATCGTGTGCCCCGCTGGTTCACAGAAGGCGTTGCCGTCCATGAAGAGACGCAGGTATCGCCGGAGTGGGGTGACCGCGTGTCGCCCGAGATCCTGGTTGCTATCCGGGATAAGAAGTTGCTGCCGGTCGCGCAGCTGGATCGAGGGCTTCATCTTCCCGCAGTATCCTGCGCAGGTCCTGGTCTCGTATTTCGAGGCAGGCAGCATTTGCGACTACATCAAGAGCCGCTGGAGTGAGGATAAGTTGCTCGATATGGTCCATTCCTACGCGCAACGGAAAACCACTCCCGAAGTCATTCAAGAAGATCTTGGCGTTTCCCCGGAAGAATTCGACAAACAATACCTGCAATGGATAGACAAGAGCTATGGGACGCAGGCTGCCAACTTTGATCAGTCGCGCAAGGCGCTGGAGCACCTGGTAGAGGCGGCCAAACAGAACCAATATGACGCTGTGATCCAGGAGGGCGAAGCCGTCCGCCGCATGTATCCCGAGTACATCGGGGACGCCAATCCCTATCGAATTTATTGCGGACGCATACCTGGCGAAGGGCGACAAGAAGGCCGCGGAAGTTGCGCTCACTGTGTATGAAAAGATCGGCGGCGACGATCCGGCCACGCTTAAAAAGTTGGCCTCGCTCGAAGAAGAGTTAGGCCAGCCCAAGGAGGCTGCTGCGACCCTGGACCGCATCAACTATATTTACCCGTTTGATGAAGGTCTACACCGCCATCTGGGTGATCTGTGGTTTGCGCAAGCGAACTACCCTGGAGCGATTCGCGAGTACACCGCGGTCGTGGCGCTCAACCCCTTAGACAAAGCGGGGGCGGAGTTCAACCTTGCGCAGGCGTACTACGCATCAGGACAACGCGATAAAGCAGAGGAAAGCGTACTCGCAGCGCTGGAGGCCGCGCCGGGGTATCGCCCGGCGCAGAAGTTGCTGTTAGAGATCGAACACCCGGAGCGAAGGACTCACCGAAAACGAACTAGACCGGGGCAGGTAACGCAGAACATTTATTCTATATGATAATAAGGGGATATCCGAAAAACAGGTTTTTTTGGCTTCCCGGGTGATTCAAGGGGAATTAGTGGCTCCACTTTTTCGCCATTTCCCGCGGGAGGGGGCCCATTCAAGCCTCTTTTGGCTTGATGGGGGACGGTATGAAAGGGAATTGCCGCGCAACGCGCCTTTTAATTGCTAGGACGCGTGGCCCAGTGCCCATATCTCCCTTCTTTGGGTCAGGTGAGATCCGCAAACGTGTCGCACTTTTCAGAAAAACGAGCACTGAGGAAGGAAATTGCCGATGGTCACGCTCCCTGAACTTAGCCAGGACGCAGCCCAACTGCAACAGCGCATCGACCGGTTCCATGCTGTCCGCGATGGCATCCTGGCCCAGGTACGCCAGGTGATCGTCGGCCAGGACGATGTTCTTGACCAGATCCTGACCGCACTGTTTGTCGGTGGGCATTGCCTGATCACCGGCCTGCCCGGTACGGCCAAAACGCTGATGGTGCGCACCATTGCGGAGACCCTTGGCCTGACCTTTCCGGCGCATCCAGTTCACCCCGGACCTGATGCCCTCCGACATCACCGGGACCGACATTATCGAGGAAGACCTCACCACCGGACATCGTAAGTGGACCTTCGTCCAGGGCCCGCTCTTTGGAAACGTCGTCCTTGCCGACGAGATCAACCGCACCCCGCCAAAGACCCAGGCCGCATTGCTCGAAGCCATGCAGGAACGCTCCTGCACCGTGCGAGGCCATGTTTATCAGCTACCGGCGCCCTTTTTCGTGCTGGCGACGCAGAACCCGATCGAGCTCGAAGGCACGTACGCTTTGCCCGAGGCCCAGCTTGATCGCTTCCTCTTCAACACCATCCTCGACTACCTCAGCGCCAGCGACGAACTGAAGGTAGTCGACCTGACAACCACGACGCGCGTCGCCAAGATCGAACCCGTCACCACTGCCCAGGAGTTGCTCGACTTCCAGCAGCTTGTCCGCATGGTTCCGATTGGCGAACCGGTAGCGAAGTATGTCGTCAACCTGGTTCGCGCGACACGATACAAGAACCAGAGCGCGCCGGACTTCGTCAAGAAGTACGTCAACTACGGAGGCAGCATCCGCGCCGCGCAGTTTATCGTGCTGGCGGCGAAAGCACGCGCACTCGCGCGCCGCCGCTACCACGTCACCTACGACGACGTCACTTCCCGTTAGCCATCCCGGTGCTGCGCCATCGCATTCTGCTCAACTTCCATGCGGAGTCGGAGCGCATCGATGCAGGATGAAATTCTCCGCCGGCTGATCGAACACATGCCGCCGCCGAAGGAGGCCTGAGGGCAGCCCCGATGTTGCAGCGCTTTCTCGATCCCGGTGTGCTGGCCAGCATTTCAGCAGTCTTGACCTGCTCGCCAGGACGGTGGTGGATGGCTTCGTCGCCGGTCTCCATCGCTCTCCGGATTTTGGCTTCAGCCAGGAGTTTGCCGAGTACCGCGCCTATACGCCCGGGGACGACCTGCGCCATGTGGATTGGAATCTTTTTGCCCGCACCGAACGCTGCTACCTGAAGCGCTATCGCGGCGATACCAACAGCCAGCTCACCATCCTGCTCGACGCCAGCAATTCCATGGACTACGCCTCCAGCCCGGCGCGGCCGAGCAAGATGGACTATGCCCGCTTTGCCGCCGCCTCGCTCTTCTATCTCGCCATCCACAACCAGCGGGACGCCGCCGGGCTCATTGTCTTTGACGATGAGGTGCGCAACTACATCCGGCCCTCCACCCGGCAAGGGCAGTTACATCGCCTGTTGGCTGGGCTGGAGCAAGCGGAGCCGCATGCCCGCACCGACTTTACCAAGCCCTTGCTTCACTTCCAGAACCTTCTCCATCGACGCGGCATCGTGATCATGTTCTCCGATTTCTATGAAGACCCCGCCGCTATCGTGCGCACCATTGAGCCGTTGCGCTACCACGGCAACGAAGTGGTCTTATTCCATGTGCTCGATCGCCAAGGAGATCCGGCCGGAGCTGCGCGGGCCTGCCATCCTGGTCGACCTGGAGACGGACCAGCGGCATGGAAGTGATCCCGGAGTACGCGCGCAACGAGTACATCAGAAAGATCGACAACCATATCGAGCAACTACGTGATCGTACCCGCGGCGCTGGAATGGATTACCACCTGCTGGTGACCGACCAGCCGCTCGACGCCACGCTGCGCGAGTACCTCGCCATTCGCCAGGGAGGGCGCTGATGGGATTTCTCAGTCCATGGTTCCTGCTTGGCCTGGCGGCGATTGGCTTGCCGGTCTACGTTCATCTGCTGCGCCGCCACACCACTACGCCGCAGCCCTTCAGTTCATTGATGTTCTTTCGAGCGGGGCATACAAAGCTCCACGCGCCACCGGCGGCTGCGCTACCTGCTGCTCTTTTCGCTGCGCACCGCGCTGCTCCTGCTGCTGGTGCTCGCTTTTGCCAATCCCTTTATCCGGCGTGCAAGCGGCCGGCGCCAACAGCAAACTGCTGTTGGTGGTGGTCGACGACTCCTTCAGCATGAAGGCCGGCTCGCGGTTTGCCGATGCGAAGCAAGGCGGCGTTGCAGGTGCTGGCATCGAGGCCCAGATCGCAGCGTGCCGAGGTAATGGCTCTGGGCGGCAGGCTTGCCGTGTTGACCCAGCCCATTCAGGATGCCGCAGCTCTGCGTTCCGCAGTGGAAAGTATCCAGCCTGGCGACTCGCGGGCGAATCTCGGCGAACTGGCACACGGCGTGCGCGCCCTGGCCGAGACGCGTGCGCATCCCGGTCGAGCTCCACCTCTTCAGCGACATGCAGAAAACCGGCATGCCGGCAAACTTCGCCGACATGGAGCTGCCCGCGAATGTATCCGTTGTGCTGCACCCGGCCGGCAACCACGGCCATCCCTAACTGGACAGTCGAAAGCGTCAACGCCCCGGCCCAGCTTGCCGACCCGAAAGACCCGAAGAAATCGCGTGTGCAGGCAGTGATCGCCGGCTACGGAACTCCGGCTGCCTCCAGGACCGTCTCTCTCGTGGTCAACGGCAACACCATCGCCACCCGCAAAGTGGAGATTCCTGCGGATGGCCGTGCAACGGTCGAGTTTCAACCTCTCGATGTGCCTTACGGTCTCAACCATTGCGCGATCACGATCGACTCGGCCGATGGCTTTCCCGCGGACGACATAAGCGTGTTTGCGGTCAAACGCTCTGACCCGGAGCGCGTGTTGTTTGTGCATCCGGCCAGCGATGCGCGCTCGCCTGCTCTACTTTGGCGCCGCGCTTGGCCGCGGCGAACCAGGCGTCCTTCACTTTGCAGTCGATCGATAGCGAAAAATCCGCCGACATTGATCCTTCGAAATACGCGTTTGTGGTGCTTTCTGACGCATTGCGCTTGCCCTCTATCTTCGAGAATGCTCTCTTGCAGTACGTGCGCAGAGGCGGCAGCGTGCTGATTGCAGCCGGAACCTCGGCCGCACACCATGCGCGCATTCCCATCTTCGGCGGAACCTCTTCCGACGCGCATTCCTATTCGCGCGATGGCTACGCGCTGGTGGGTGAGACCGACCTTACCCATCCAGTCTTGAATGAAGCAAACGGAAAAGACGTCGCCAGCAACGATCCGCAACGAATGCCGTGTGGCGAAGGACGCTGCCGGCTGGGCCGATCTGAAAATTTATTACGCCGCCGGCGTGGACCCGGCCCAGGCGCGCGTGATCGCGCGGCTCACGGATGGAACACCGCTGCTGATGGAGAAACAGATCGGCGAGGGCCACGTGCTGCTGTTTGCCTCCGGATTGGACAACCTGACCAACGATCTGCCCGGTTCGTCCCGCATTTGTACCGTTTGTCGACCGGACAGCACGCTATCTTTCGGGAAGCGGCAGCATCATCGGCAGCAGGCTGGTCGATTCGTTTGTTCCCTTGCGAAGCGCTACGGCCCAAGCCGGCACTGCGGGCGTGGAGATCATCGGCCCGGATGGCCGCCGTGCCCTGTCGCTGACCGAGGCTGCCGCGGCGCAGTCGTTCCAGTTGACGCGTGCCGGCTTCTACCAGATCCGCTTCGCCAATGGCAGGAATGCGCTGATTGGTGTGAATCCAGACCGGCGCGAGTCAGATCTGGCAGCCGATCGCAAACGATCTGCTGCAACTCTGGGGTAGGCACTCCCCCTTATCTCGACGCCCGCATCCACCCGATTACGTCCAGGAGAAAAATACCGCGCGCAGCATCTGGTGGTACGTTATGCTACTTGTATTGGTGGCGGCGGTTGCCGAGTCCATCATTGCAAGCCGCTACCTCGGCACCCAGAGGGAGGAGGCATGAGCAATCAGGACAAGCTCAACCTCTATATCCGGCAATTGCACCAGCGGTTGCGCCTGGGTGTATCGCTGCGTGGTCTCGCCATTCTCACTGCCACGGCGCTGATAACAACCATCTTCCTTGTTCTTATCCTGAACGCGTTCGCCTTTCCGGTACGCGGCCTTACTGGCGCTCGTTCGCTGCTGCTGATCGTCATTGCTTTGGCCGCGGCCTTCGCGCTCGCGCTTCCCTTGCGGCGCCTCACCCGCAGCCGCGCAACGCAGTGGCCGAATCCGCTTACCCTGAATTTCAGCAGCGGCTGCTTACCTTCGATGACCGGGAAGCAAAGGGGAATGATCCTTTCCTCGAATTGCTGGCGGCGGACACACTTTCCGTAGCCCGGGACGCGCACCCGGCAAACCTGGCGCCCAACAACAAGCTCTATTTCTTGGCCGGCGCCGGCTTAGCCTGCGTGGTCGTGCTTGCCTGGCTCGTTGCCGCGGGTCCCGGCTACCTGGGCTATGGTGCGTCGCTGCTCTGGACCGGGCCAAAGGCCACGCCCCTCTATGACATCCGGGTTACGCCCGGCAACGTTGCCGTCCGCCGCAACAGCGACCAGCTGGTTACCGCCCAGATCATCGGGCTCAAGCCGGAAAAGGTGCAGCTGTTTGCGCGCTATAAGAGCGCGTTCCAAGGGCAGATGCGGTTGGGAGCCGGTCGCGATGCAGCCTCAACCTGATTCCTCGCCACTGCCGGACGTCCAACTTCCAGTTCCTCTTTGCGGGGCTTCCGGAAGACGTTGAGTACTACGTGGAGGCCGGCCCGCTCACCTCCCGTCATTTCAAGGTCCGCGTCGTTGATCTGCCGTCAGTTAAGCAGATGCGGGTGACCTACCACTACCCGAAATGGACCGGCATGCAGCAGGTCACCGAGGAGCACGGCGGCGATCTGCGCGCCATTGAAGGCACGGATGCAGAGCTGACGGTTCTGATGGACCGCCCCTTGCGCAGACGGCCAGCTTACTCTCGATGACGGCAAACAGATTGCGCTCAGCGGCGGCGAGGGCAATCTCTACAAGGGTTCCATTCTTATGCAGAAGGATGGCGCCTACCATGTTGCCGCGCTCGACCAGGGCCAGCAGGTTCGCCTGTCGGAGGACTACTTCATTGCCACCGACAAAGCGAACCCGCCGGAGATCGCCATCGACCGCCCCGACCGGCGATTATCGCGCCAGTCCCATCGAGGAAGTCACGGTTGGCGTGAAGGCGTCGGATGAATTTGGCCTGAACAAGTGAGCCTTCACTACTCGGTCAACGGCGGACCGGAGAAAACGTGTCAACCTGCTGCAGCAGCCTGGGGCGAAGAGCGCCAGCGGCGCCACCACGCTGAGCCTGGAAGATTTCAAGCTGGTTCCAGGGGATCTGGTGAGCCTCTACGCCACGGCGAAGGACGGACATTCCGAAGCGCGCACCGACATCGCTTTTATCCAGGCAGATCCGTTTGAGCGCGAGTTCTCGCAATCGCAGCAGATGGGCGGCGGAGGCGGTGGCGGCGGCAGGGCAGGGAGACCAGACCGACATCTCCAAGCGCGAGAAAGAGCTGATCGCGGCGACCTGGAAGCGCCAGAACGACAAGACCGCCACGCCGAAGGACTGCGGCGGACGCGGGCAAGTTCCTCTCCGAGGTGCAGACCAAGCTGCGGGAACAGGCGTTGGCCCTGGCCGCACGCATGGATAGCCGGGATTTGTCCTCCGCAAACGAAGAATTCAACAGCTTCGGGACAAGACATGCAATCGGCCGCGGCGGCCATGACCCCATCCGCCGACAAGCTGAAGCAGATGCAATGGCACGACGCGATTCCAGCCGAGCAGAAGGCCCTGCAATATCTGCTGCGGGCGGAGGCGACCTTCCGCCAGATAGAGGTTGCGTTTGGCCAGCAGCGCGGCGGTGGAGGCGGTGGAGGCTGGAGGCGCGGGTCGTGACCTTGCCAGCCTGTTCGACCTTGAACTGGACACGGAGAAGAACCAGTACGAGACGGCGCAGACCGGCTCTGCCGCAGACCAGCGCGCCAAAGCGGTGGATGATGCTTTGCAGAAGCTCGATGCGCTGGCGCACCGCCAGGAAGAACTGGCCCAACAGCAGCGCAACAACCCGCAAACCATGCAGGAGCGCTGGCAGCAGGAGATGCTGCGCCGTGAGGCCGAACAGCTTCAGCGTCAGATGGAGCAGCAGCTGGCCCAGAACAATCAGCAGGGTCAACAAGGACAGGGTCAGCAAAGTCAACAGGGACAGCAGGGACAACAAGGACAGCAGGGACAACAAGGACAACAGGGACAACGGGCAGCAAGGACAACAGGGGCAACAAGGACAGCAAAGACAACAGCGCGCGAGCGCCTCGTCATCGAGTGGCTCATCCTCGAGTGGCGCACCCGAACTCCTCTGGCCAATCGCAAGTAGCCCAGTCTCGATCTGGAGGCTCAAGAGGCAGTCTCATCCAATGCCGGCGGGGATGCGGCCGACCCTCGTGTGACCCAGGCGCTGAACCGGCTTCGCGAGGCCGATGAAGAGATGAAGCGCAGCGCCGGCCAGCAGCAGAGTACAGAGGCTGCGCGACGGGCGGCCGACCAACTCCGCCAGGCCGCAAATCTACATGAGCGGCACGCAGCAACAACAAGCCACGGGCAAACTCGATTCGCTCTCCCGCGAAACCGATCGCCTCAGCAAGGAAGAGCACGCCCAGGCGGATCGCATTCGTAGCCTGGCCGGCCAAGCCAGTCGGGCGCGGCGAATGCAGGAGCAGTACGAAGCAAGGATGCAGCAGCGCAACAAACTGGCCGAGGACCGGCAGCAACTCTCCGACGATCTGTCTCAGCTGGAAAAAAATCTGCGGAATACGGCGCGTGAGCTTGGCGCCGACGCAACCGCAGACATCCTCTAAGTTGCGCGACGCTCTGGGAGGCATGGACCAGACCGACCTGACCAACCGCGTCCAGCGGACTGCCGACTGGCTACGCCGCGGGATCAACCCTAACTCGAACGGAACGGAAGACGGCATAAGCAAAGGCCTCGAGCAATTGAGCCAACAGGTACACCAGGCAGCAACAAGGGCTGGGCGCGGGCAAACCGTCTCCAGGGCAAGCGCAAGGCGAGCAGACCGCTGCGCTTGACCACATCGAACGCTTCCGCGATCAGATTGAGTCGTCTGACCGGGCGTGGACGAAATCCACTGGGCCGCCAACCGGGACAACAGGGACAGGGGCTGGCCAGGGAATGCGGCCGGGACAGGCCAGCAACAGGGACAAGGCCAAGCAAGAACGGTCAAAATGGCCAAGGCGGGCCAGGGCGGCCAGCCGGGTCAGAGCGGTGGTTCAATCAACGTGCGGGAAACCAGGTAAGTCAGGATGGCCTAAGCGGCGATGTTGGCAACTGGGGCTCAGGGGGTGGCGCCATCGGCACGGCCTACTACAACGTCAACACCGGCAACAACCACTTCGACCGCTACGGCGGCCCTGCCGCTCCGGACAATTCGCCCGTCCCGGCGGATCCTGAACGTACCTACCGGCAGGGGCTGGCGGAGTTGAACCAGCTTCACCATCTTGCCGCAGAACGATCCTGCGGCGCTTAAGGAAATTCAGGATCTGGCTCGCACGATGCAGCGTCTAGACCCTCGCCGGTTCCCGGGGAATCCGGCAATGGTCGAGCAACTCCATAGCGAGGTGCTGAGCGGGGTAGACAGGCTGGAACTGCAACTTCGCCACGATACGGACGACCAGGCGTCAGGTCAGGTGCGGACGACAAAAGAGCCCTCAGTCCCGCCCGGGTACGAGGAGGCGGTTGCCGAGTATTTCCGCCGCCTCAGCAAAGGCCAGTAAATCCTTGCTCACTTACCTTTGTAATCCTTGAAAAGCTCCGGGAACTCGTGTTTGAGTGCCTCGACCTTGGGACGGTCACACACCATGATGTAAGGATTATTTGGGTTATGCAGTGCGTAGTCCTGATGATATGCCTCTGCATCATAAAAACCTTTCAAGGGCACAACCTGAGTCACAATTGGTTTCCGAAAGACTTTGGCAGCGTCCAGTTGCGCGATGTACTCCTTGCTGATCTTCTGTTGCTCTTCGCTGGTGTAGAAGATAACGGACCGGTAAGACGAACCTACGTCCGGCCCTTGACGATTGAGCTGGGTTGGGTCGTGAACGACGGAGAAGAATATCTGCAGGAGCCGGCCATAGGTTATCTGTGAGGGGTCAAAAACGACCTTAACTGATTCCGCGTGTCCGGTGTTCTCCTGAGTAACCTGGTCGTACGTCGCGGTGGATGCAGAGCCGCCCGCGTAACCGGCGGTCGTCGCCAGCACCCCTTTGACACGCTCAAACACAGATTGCGTGCCCCAGAAGCAGCCACCGGCAAAGATCGCGGTTTCTTTTCCAGCGGTCCGGGCAAGGGCCGTATCGTCTGCGGGAGCGGGTATCGGCGTTTTGGCTGCAGCTGAGCAGCCCGTACAAGCGGCAAAGGCCGTCAGTACAGCAAGGATCGTGTTGCGCATCGCCAGCGAACCGGGCATTTAAATCTCCTGGAGTGTTCAACCTGAGAACACTCGGTGATTGAGACGCACCTATGCCCTAGAGGTTACAGCGCATAGGAAAAACTTGCACCCGGGTGCTTCAGCTGACGAAAACAGTGGGGGAGTGCAACGAAGGGGCGAAGCCCCCACGATTGTTTGTGGCGGCGCGGAAGCCAGTTCGGTTGCGCCCTGCTGGGAAAGCATTGGAAACCATCCATCGTCGTCCCAGGTACCCCGGATTTCCTGTCGAGGTTGGTGGCGTTGTCGTACTTCATGCGGTTCTGTCTGGTGGTGCGTAACAGGAAACTCCGGGTACGCTGGTGCGAACCTGGGGCACCCCGCGCTTCTCTTCGGAGCAGATGCTGAGGATGGCCTTGTTGCGTCCGGCAAAGGGTTTCCGTTGGCAACCGCGATCAGGGTTGAAATACCAACCGGGTACCTTGTTCTGGGGCATTCCAAAGAGCCTCCACATCCCGAAGGGGCACGGCCTATCTTGATCTGAAACGGCTCTTTTTGCGGCTCCTCCAGCCTAAAAGCGTGAACCGCAGAAGACTCGTGCCAGCGGGAGTGTCATGGATAGCTAAGCTTTCTTCCTTTAAAATAGCGCTGTGATACGCCAACGCTTTTCTTGCCTGACAGCCTTCGTCATTCCTGCTGTCGCCCTTGTGCTCTGCGGGACAAGGCCAGCCCTCGTTGCACAGCAGATGCAACACTCCGCGCCTTCCGTTCCCTCCACTCGCTTGAACATCCGGACCTTCGAAGGAAAGACGCTGACCCTAAGCCCCGAGGATTTGGCGGCTCTGCCACACAAGTCGGTCGTTGTCTTTAATGCCCATACCAAGGCCAACGAAACCTACTCGGGTGTTCCGCTTGCCGATCTGTTAAGCAAAGCCGGTGTACCTCTCGGAGAAAGTGTGAGAGGGAAGCTTTTCATGACCGGGATTGTTGCAGAAGGGACCGACAACTACGGGGTTTTGTATTCCCTGGCTGAGGTTGATCCGTCAATCCACACGGGCGACGTAATCGTTGCAGACCTGCTCGACGGTAAAAAGCTGGATAAGGATGGTGCGTTCAAGATGGTTTCCACCGAAGACAGGCGCCCAGCTCGCTGGGTCCGGAACCTTACCGCGATTTCAGTGGTCAAGGTTGAACCTTAAGATGGAAGCCTCGAATGCCGCCTGCATACGCAGCTCGCGGGAACTTTATAATAGGAAGTCAGGCTCCACGGGGAAAGTCGAATGGTGTTTAAGGGTTCCGCTATCGCTAAGCTCCTTATGCTCTTTGCCCTGCCGGGCGTGTTCCCGTGCGGCGCAGGCAACCTCAGCACGCCAGCAGACCTTGCGTCCTATCGGCTGCGGCTCTACCACCTTCATACCCGCGAACATATCGATGTGGTCTACCGCATCGGCGATCGATACTTGCCCGAGCGTGTCGCGGAGTTGGACCATTTTCTTCGCGACCATCGCACGGGTGACATGAAGGAATATGACCTCAAGGAATTCGACCTGCTGCACGATCTGCTGGTTAAGCTAGGCCGTCCCGACGGCGAAATCGACATTGTCTGCGGGTACCGCACCCCGTGGAGCAATAACTACCTCCGAGAACACGGGCACGGCGTTGCGGAGCATAGCCAGCACATGGAAGCAAAGGCCATCGATATCCGCATTCCGGGAGTCTCCAGTGCCGATGTCCGCGATGCAGCGCTGTCTCTGCACCGTGGGGGAGTGGGCTATTACGCCCAATCCGATTTTGTTCACGTGGACGTGGGCCGGGTGCGCCGCTGGTAGCTCAGCCCATCAGGGATAAGGCGGTCCCTTCGCCAGCACTGCATTGAGCGAGCGGTCGTGACCGTAAATGTCGTCGAAGAAATAGACCTCGCCATTTTCCTCAACCACCGCAGTGAGATAAATAATCACCACCGGAACCGGCCTGGTCAGGTTCACCTGCTGATTATCCGGGCCGGATTGCATGGCCGCCCTTACAGCGTCCAGTGTCCATTTTGGCTGGTCTTGCAGCAACCACGCCGCGAGCTCCGCTGGCTTTTCCACGCGTATGCATCCATGGCTGAAATCGCGCCGCGATTGAGAAAAGAGTTGCTGAGCCGGTGTGCTGTGCAGGTACACGTTGTGCTCGTTGGGAAACATGAACTTGATCAACCCGAGCGAATTCGCGGGGCCCGGCCTCTGGCGCACCAGCAGCTTGCCCGACCGCAATTGCGCCAGAACGTCGGCGCTTACCGCTCCGCTGGTCACGATGCGGCCGCTCTGGTCGGTAATCTCAAAATTCTTGCGCGCCAGATAGCCGCTGTCTTTCTGCAGCGCGGGAATGATCTCCGCGCGCGTAATGCTGAGGGGAACATTCCAGTAAGGCCGAAAGACGATGTACTTCATGTCTTTTGCAAAGACAGGAGTCTCATGGCGCACTGCTTTGCCCACCACGACATTCATGCGCATGGCAATGCGGTGATCGGCTGGAAAAGACGCGCAAAACAAACTCAGGGATATTCACCCCGACCGGCAGCGGCGAAAAGTCCACCGGCAGCCATCTCCACCTCTCCAACGCATCGTCCAACTGCTGGACACGAAAGCTCAAAGGCGTGTTCAGCTGGCGCAACGTTTCTTTGCCCAGTTTGCCGTCCGCTCCCAATCCGTGCCGGCTTTGAAAATGCTTCACTCGCGTCTACCAACGCGCCGTCGTAGATCCCGGCTTCATCGACGCGCGCCCTGCGGCAGGTCGCCCAGCAAATGCAGGCGCTGCGCCAGTCCGTCAAGCCCCGCATAGGCGTCGCCGGGAGCCAGCGGTCTTTTGCACTTCGGGCAGCGGCACGCTATGATCCTGGGCGGCAAGCGCCAGATACGTTTGCAAAGCAGCTTCGGTGCGCCGATAGGCGTAGTATGGCGGTTCGACTTCGTTCAATACCTGCGGCACATCGCTTGCCCCGAGGAGCTTTTGTGCGCAGAAACTGTGGCAGATCGTATCTCTTTTGCTCCACGTCGATGCCGAATTTGAAGTGCTTCGGATTGACCCGTCCGATGTGCAGATCAGAGATGTAGCGCATGGCGCCAACAGTAAGCGCCGCGTCGAAATGCGCGACCGTGTTCGCATCTCCGGGCGCGGTCTTGCAGCGCATTCAAACGCAGTGGCCAGCGCGATGCATCGTAGTCTTCCGGGTTCAGTCCTTTTTGCCGGCTGCTTTCAAGCGCGGCCATGACCGCCAGCGCCTGGGGTGTCGCTTGCCCATCGCGCACCCACACGGGCGCATAGTTCATTGCCGCATACAGCTGCTGAACCTGCTGGCGGTAGTCCGTGAAATTCGGCCATCGCTGGCCGGCGATGGTTCCACCTGCGGCTATCGCTTGAAGCTGCTCGGCAACCGCCGCCTGCGGCGGAGGAGGCGTAGCTTGCGAATGGCATCCGAGTGCCATGGACCACAGCACAAGAATGGGAACGACCGCGCGGCGCTTTACAGAAAGCATGCTTAATTAAAACACTGGCTGCTTCTGTTGGATGCCGAGGGTATCGGATTGGCCGGACAGGAATTCAGTCCCCGACAGGGACCACTGATGGCTTGTCTGCGGTCACCAGCAAAAGATCTCTTCCCCGCAAGAGAACCCCGGCCGAATTCAGCAACCCTACCCCGCACTTCGTACGGGGCTACTTTCAACCGTCCCAGCAAATGCCGGGACTGATAAAGCCTCTGTCACCGGAACCGTTTGGACGCGCACTTTTAACCTACCGCTTCCCCTGTTCTTGTCTTCGGCCCGATAAACTGAGAGACTTTCTCCGATGACCGGGACCCACGAGGGATGCGTTGTCGCGCACGGCGGAAGGGCGTGTTTTTTGAACGCCCAGAGATGGCGCATGGTGCTGATCGGCATGGCACTGGTGGCCGCGGCTTGGCGGCTCGTCCCTCAAACTCGGCCGGCTAGCCTCATCTCCTCGAAGCAGGCCAGCTCCGATTATGTGAATCCGGCGGTTTGTGCGAGCTGCCACCAGGGCATTGCAAAAACGTTCCAGCTGACCGGCATGAGCCATTCCGTATTTCGCCCGACCCCGGAGAATACGGTGGAGGACTATAAGACCCGGAACATCGTCCATAACGACCCATCAGGCCTGACTTACACCATGGTGGAGCGCGACGGCAAGTTTTACCAGCGTCGCTCTGAAACTGGATTCGATGGCAAAGAGACGAACATAGTCGAGGAGCAGATCGATTATGTAATTGGCTCCGGCAACCACGCCCGAACTTACCTGCACCGCGGCCCCGATGGCAGGCTCATCGAGCTGCCGGTCACCTGGTATATCGAAAATTCAGGATACTGGGCGATGAGCCCGGGTTATGACCGCCCGGGTCAAGAGGACTTCCGCCGGGCGATTCCCGGCGAGTGCATGCTTTGCCACAACGGGCTGCCGCTGCAGGGGAAATATCCCGAGCGCGGGAACAGCGGCCTGTCTATTTTTCCCAAGGACATTCCTGAAGGGATCGATTGCCAGCGGTGCCACGGGCCAGGCGGCGCTCATGTCCGCGCGGCTCTTTCCGGAATCTCTCCGGAAAAGATACGGCAAGCGATCGTGAACCCGGCGCGGCTCAGCCGGGACCGTCAGCTTGAAGTCTGCATGCAATGCCATCTCGAGACCAGCAGCAGCCTGATGCCGAACGAGATTCGCCGCTACAACCGCAGTATCGAATCCTACCGGCCCGGAGAACCGCTCGGCGACTACAAGATCTTTTTCGACCGGGCATCCACTCCCCAACGGAACGACCGGTTTGAGATCGCACATGCTGCGTATCGCCTGCGTATGTCCGCATGCTTTCGCTCGAGCCAGATGACGTGCCTTACCTGTCACGATCCTCACCAGCCGTACCGTACCTCGATGTCCACGGCGCACTATCTGGCGGTCTGCCAAAGCTGCCATCAATCAGTAGTCCATAAAGCCAGCTTGCCCGCGGGAAGGGACTGCCTCTCCTGCCATATGCCAAAACGGCGGACCGATGACGTGGTGCATGTGGTGATGACGGACCACTACATCCAGCGCTTGAAACCTGACCGCGACCTGCTGGCGCCGATGGCGGAGGTTTTCAACGAACCAACAGGCCGTGACGGGATGGTTGCGTATTATCCTCCGCAACTGGCGCACACTGCGGAGAATGATCTCTACCTCGCAACCGCGGAAGTAAAGCATGGATCCGAGCAGGGCATCGCGCATCTCGAAAGCGCGATCATCAAATACTCACCCGCCGCACCGGACTTCTACTTTGAACTTGGAGATGGATATTCCAAGGCCGGGAAAGAAGACGAGGCGATCCGCTGGTACAAGGAGGCTCTGCGCCGGAAGCCAGATTTTCGCCCTGCAACCAAGCAGCTCGCCGCTGCCCTGATTGGCAAAGGAGATTACGCGCGAGCCACTGAGGTACTGCGACAAGCAGTTGCGTCTCCTCCGGCCGATGAGGCTCTTTTCACCGATCTAGGAAACTCGTATCTGCGCCAGCAAATGTTGCCCCAGGCGCAACAGGCGCTCCGCCGAGCTCTGGAGATCAATCCCGAGCAACCAGAGGCGCAAAACCTTCTTGGGCTAGTCGCCGTACAGAAGAACGATCCGCGTGAGGCCGAAGCCCGGTTTCGGGATGCACTCCGCAGCCAGCCTGATTTTGCCGAGGCGCACAACAATCTCGGCAATGTGCTCACGGGGGACCGCAACTACAAGGAAGCGGAGTATCACTTCCAGAAGGCCGTGGCGATCAACCCGAGCTATGCCGAGGCCCATCACGGCTACGCGCTGGTGCTTGCGCTAACCCAGTCCTACGACCAGGCAATTGCTGAGCTGCGCGAGGCAATACGACTTAACCCGAAGGACGCGCAGACGCACGATGATCTTGGTGACATCCTGCTTGCTCAAGGACAGACTGAAGGGGCAGGCGAGGAATACCGGCAAGCCATCCGCCTGAAGCCGGGTTTGGCAGATGCGCACTGCAGCTTGGGGAATCTATTAGGGACACAGGATAAGTTCGAAGAAGCCAAGAGCGAGCTCCAGGTTTGTACCCGGCTCGACCCCAACCACTATGAAGCTTATCTGGGGTTGGGATTTATTTTTATGCGCGAGGGGAAGTTAGCCGAGGCGTTTGTACAGTGGCAAAAAGCGGTTCAAAGCCCTGACCCCTCGGTACGCAATGCTGCTCAAGATGCCTTACAGAAACTACGCCGTTGACGAGAGTAGCTACGAGAACCAGATATCCAAGAATGGAGATTCCGACCTAAACTAACCAAATCTTGTGCAAGGTCTTTGAAACTGACACCTGCCCAATCTGCTACCTGAACCATCAAGCCATCGAACCGCTGCCGTCAGGCATTCGTGTGTGTATTCCGGTTCCCATGGCACGCCAATCTGTGTACCTCCCTCCTTAAGAGGCTGACCGCCCATGCGTTTACAACGTTTGCGCTTTCCATTTTTGCTTGTCACTGTATCTGTTTGCGCTGCTGCAGGTGCGCAATCCCCACCCGCCCCAGGCCAGACTCCCTCCCCCCCGGCGCAGGCGCTTACCCAGAATCCAGCCGCCGTGACGATTTCGCTCGACGACGCCATTCAGATGGCGCTCCGGCACAACCACAACATGCTGGCTGCGCGCACCACGATCCAGCAGAGTGAAGCGGAAGAAACCACGGCGAATCTGCGTCCGAACCCGGTAATCCTAAGTGATTGCCAGTTCCTGCCGGTTTTCCAGCCAAGCCAATTCAGCGCGGATTACCTGGACAACACAGCCCAGTTCGACCGCTGCAGAAGAATTTCCCCATTCACGAAATTCTGTTGGCCCAATTCCGGGTCGACGGCTTCAACGGCTTCAACCACATCAATCCCGGGCTTCCGAGCGGAGTCATCGACTCGGGACCTCAGTATATAAGCGGCCAAGCGCCGGGTGCGGCGTCCCGGCTCCTCCAATTCTCGCTGCGTGTGCAGTTCTGACCCTGGGGCAACTTTGAAGGTGGGGAAAGGAGTGAAATGCTCCCTTCCCGCTAGTCCGAACTCGAAACGCAATAAGCAGGATCCCGCCGAACGCCGGTTGCCATGAACTCTTCAATCGTTTCAACCGCCTGAATGCCGCCTCTGGCTCCAACCGCCGTGCAGTTCAATGCAGCCGCCGCGCAACCGAAATCCAGTTGCCGCTCGAGGGGCCAATCCTGAAGCAATCCATAGATAAACCCGGCGTGGAAGATATCCCCAGCGCCGGTGGTATCGACCACTGGAACCCGATAAGCAGGAGTGTGCTGTAGCTGCTTCCCATCCCAAGCCAGCACGCCTTCGTGACCCAAGGTCGCGGCCGCGAGACGGCATCCATAGCGGCGTTGCATTTGACGCAATGCCATTTCTAAATCGGGCTCCGCCATGAGCCGGCTGGGGATGTCTCTGCTGACAATCAGATAGTCAACGTTCTCCAGAAGCAGATCCAGCCCCGGATACACCTCATCCAGGTCGGCGATTACGGGTATGCCAGCCGCGCGGGCCCAGCCAGCCGCTACGGTCGCTGCTTCGGTATCGTAGCCATCGACGTGAAGAGCTCGCGCATTTACGATCCATTGGTGATCCAGATCGCCGGGTTTCAGGGCAACCCGCTCATCCCGCCGGCAAAGTACGGTCCGCTCGCCCCCGCCATCGACGAGTATGAGCGATTGCGGGCTTGCGCCTCCTGGAACGTTGATGATCTGCATCTCCACGCTTGCCCGGGTAAACGCTTCTCGATGAAGAGCCGCAGCGGCATCGTCGCCAAGTATCCCCACGTAGCGAGTAGACATGCCCCAGTGTTGACAAGCCACCACTGCAGTTGCAACCTGACCTCCAGGCAGCACGTTGGCAGAACGATATTCAACCTTGGAACCTCGTACGGGATATTCTGCGAGAGCGATGAGCGTGTCGGTCGCGTTCAGGCCAACGCCGACAAGGTCAACCTTGGACGGTTTCGTCATCCTGCCAGTGTAAATGGATGATGCCGGTCTGGTGGGCTCCAGGATGTCCAAAAGCCTTCATGGACCCGGCCTGCCTCGTCTTCCAGGAGAGGTCCTGCGACGACAGTCTGCTTCTGCCCGCGCGCGAAAACACAAAGACTGGAGAGACTTTGCTTCCAAGCGGTCGGACTACGGCGTGGCTGAATGGTTCCCGGTCACCGGGCGGCGACGACGTCCGCTCCCGGCACTGAAGCCTTTCATGATTGATCAGAGCCCTTATGGGGCAAATCCAACACTGCGCCAAAGCGGCGCAGGATCGTGTACCGCTCCGGCCGCAACCGTACGCCATACGCTGCGCGTGTTGTGCTTCATAAAGATCATGAGGTGTGGTTTTCCTTGAGAGAAAACCGCGAGAACGTCTTTCGCTTCGGTTACACCTGCTGTGAAACCGCTCCTAGCCCGCCCATGAGCATGGCCCGCTGCAGGGCTTCGCGGATCGCGGAGTCGGCCAGGAAGGCATGGCCGACTGCCAGGTAAGCCTTGGCGATAGGCGGCGCGCCGGGTTCGAGCACGATCTTCACATGGTGCAGCCAACGGCAGAACGTGCTGCTCTCGCTGCCGCTACGCAAGGCTTTGCGGGCGATCAATGTGGCCGGCCAAAGGTCGCGATAGCGGCGCTCATGCGTTATGCCGCCCCAGGCGAGCAAACCAATTGCCTTCTGCGGCAGGCAAAGATTGTCGTCGCGCAACCGGCCGATGAACTCGACTATCCGGGGGCCAAGATCCACGCCCGGCTTCTGGTAGAGCTCGATGCCGAGCTTTGGCACGAGCCGGCCTTCGTCAAGGATGTCGAGATCGAGCGCGACCTGATCGATCACCGACGCAAAGCCGCTTCAGGGTTTCCTCGACCCGCGGCAACTCCCCGGGCCAGCTCGCAGCAGACAGGAAGGTGGAAACCTCGCCGAGCCCCAGGTCGATGACACAAACCCTGAGCGGCGCGCGCGGCCGCGAGCACATGATCCCCACCTGGAACAATCTCGCGGGCTCCGGGAGTGCCGCGACCAGCTCGTTCAACTTGTGCCGCGAAGCGGCAGAAAGCGGTTCGCCGCGCAGCGTCGCCACCAATTCCGTTACCCATCCCGCCTCCGCATTCCTCGCGAGCCGTTCTGTACCGAAGAAGACGCTGGGGACTGAAGCCGTGTCCGCCGGACGGATGAGGTCGTATTCAAGCCAAAGATTTTTCAGCATTGCGGCGAGCGGCCAGCGGGGCTCCGAACGCGCCCTGAGGAGCGATGCGATCCGACGCCATGTCTCGCCATCCTGGCCCGCGGCGTGGGACTCGAGCACCAGCCATTCTCCCGGCTCACGCGCCGATCCGCACCAGGAAATCAGCGACCGGTTCTTCTTGTCCCAATTGGCACTCGAAGCCGAACAGGCTGGTCATCCCGGCCGGCAAAGAGCCGCCTTTCGAGCGGCAGATATCGTCGATAGTGCTGTGCGAGAGCAGCCCCTCGTCTTGACAAGGCGCCAACGCGGCTACGATATGGTCCGCCAAATTATCGTCGCCGGGAGCGCTTGCCATGCAACCTCCCCTCGAGCCGGCAGCTCGAACGCGGCCAGTGCCGGCAACCGATCGGGCGACGCCAGCCGCAGCATGGCGTAACCGATACCAGCCGAACCGTGAAACAGACCGGGCATTCGTAACCCCTCGCCGAGCATGCCGCCGAGCAGGCGGGGCGTGCCGCAATACGCCCGCTCCGCGGTTTCGGCTATTCGCCGCAAAGCGAGACGATGGAGTTCAGGGCGTCCGGAGCGATCGGCGGCCCAGGCGAGAGCATCAACCTCGCCAGCGGTACCGAAGGCGAAGCTGTCGTCAGCGGCCATCGGCGCCGAAGCAAGGCTCTCGAGGAAATTCAGCGCCTGGCTCGCGCTTGGGTCGGCTTTCAAAGCTGCCAATGAAAGACCCACAGCTCCTTCCGCCCAATCGATTGCGCCCTCCGTCAGAAGCCTCTCCGGGACGGAGAAATCGCCCGCGAGGCCAATCGCCTTTGCGGCAAGTACCAGTCCGGCCTGACCACAGAGCAGCCCGGCCGTGGGGAGCGGTTTGGCATCGCGCAACCGGGCCGCACCGCGTTCGGCGATGTCATCCAGAGCGGGGTTGGGAGCAAGGCGCTGCAGGGATGCGATGCCAAGCTAATGTCCCCGCCAAGCCATCGCCGAGAGACAGATCCTTATCCTCGGTCTACCGCCCGTCCAGCAAGGCTCCGTGCCAGCGCCAGACCGTTTCCAAGCACCTCCTCGCTCTCGACAAGTGCGGCAATCAGCGCTGCCCCGTGGAGCGATCCGCCCAAGTCCCGTCGCGATACCCCCCGCAATGTGGCCGTGGTAGGCGGTCGAATTCTCAACCGGCGTGAGATACCGGAGCGAGAGATCGAGCGCCGCCTCGCGCCATTTTGGCTTTCCCGTCACGCTAAACAGCGCGGCAAACAATACGGCAATCCCGAGGCCGCCATCGGCGAAGCTTGCGCCGGCATCGCCGACTGTGAAGCGACTCGCCGCATTGACAAAAATCAGCCCGCGCCAGGGCGGCGGCGCGTCGCCGCAGCTATCGGCCTCGCAGGAGCAAATCTGCTCCGAGCCGCTCCGCGGCGGCGATCAGCATTGCCGCGTCAGGAGGCTCTGGCGGTGGTGGCCGATGACAAGTCACGGCAGCGCGATCCCGGTTGCCCGGCGACGTGGCTGCTCAAGGCCCAGCGGATGTCCTTGCATTGCAGTTGCAGATCGAGCTCGCTCATTGCTTCGATCCGCAAACGCATCTCCTCTAGCGGTGTCCGCTCCATCACGCCGGCGGCCACCAGCCCGGCCGCGTCCCTCAGGTCGGCTTCGTCCGCCATGACCAGGAAGCGCGGAACGTCCAGCCCGGACAGCGCGCTCTGCTCGCGCGTCACGATGTCGACAAAACTCGGCGGGGTGTCGGCGATCGCAATCACGTGGTTGAGCCGCTCCAGGGCGATCCTGCGGTCGATGCCGTCGCGCAAAACGGCGGGATCGATCGAATGCCGCAGAAGTTGGAAATAGAGCGCAGTGTCGCGCAATACGATCCGGATCGGACAGCGCTCGAAAGCGACGAGCGGACCGCAATCCGACAGCAATGCCTCTCGTTGGCGTTCGATGAACCGATAGGCAGAGACGAAGCCTGCCTCGATGGCGGAGGCATGGTCTCGAAGCACCTGCTTCAGAGGCTTTCATGTACCGGGAGCCAGTTGCCAGCCTTTCCTTCGATCTCGCCCTGAGGTTCAGCGCCTAGCGCGCTGAGATCGACGTATACGCCCGTTGGAATCCGGTGGGTCAGCGGCAGCAACAGGCTGTGTAAGACCGAGCGTCCTGCGCCCAGATGGGCAGTTTGAGTTCCCGCGGCCGATAGCGGCAAAGCGCCGCTTCGCGGCTCTGCCTTGAGCAAGGTTTCCAGGTCGATCACGATCGGATAGCCACCATGGGCGATCACATTCCCACGATGCAGGTCGGTTGCCCCCATCAAATAAGCGACACACGCAAGAACACCCGCACGCTCGTAAAACAATGCGAGTTCCCCGGCGCCATCGGCGGGGCGGTAGGCGATGAACTCGGCCCAGCCGTAACCGTCGCGGCACAATACCGCCGGACTCCGCAGCGAGGGCGACAGCCCCCGTCCGTTGAGCCAATGGACGAATCCGTGGAAAGCCTGGTCGAGGGCCAGGGAGCGGGGCTTGTAGACGATCCGGAAGCCGTCGTCGAAAACGAGGATGACAACCTCACGATGACCGTCATGGACGTCGGCGTCGCCGACCTGGATATCGACGAGCGGCCCCGCATCACAGCCTGCGTGAAACTGTCTGAGGATGGCGCGCGATCGTCGGCGAGCCTGCCGAGAAGCTCCAGAGCGGCCGCCTGCCAGTTGTCGCAGGCCAGTGTCAACAGCCTCGCCAGAACAGGATATTCCGCGAGGAACTCCGGGACCGGGGGTTGCAGCATGCGGTCCGCGAAACGCCGTGCCCTGGTTTCGGATTCGCCGCCGGCGCGGCTGTCGCGGTAGGAATAGAAATAATACTCACGGGCGAGGACTGGGCCGGCAATGCGCATCAGGCGAAGCGATAGGCTCTGCTCCAGCGCCGCGAGCGCGCTGTCGGCCACGCCCGGCGCGGGCATGCGCGGGAATTGCCCGCCGCAGGTCCGCCGCGGCGGCGCGAACGAAGGACAGTCATGACCGCGGCCCGCTCGTGACCTGGTGGAGGGTCGGCTTTGCCATGGTGGTGCTCGGTCAGAGCTGCTTCGAGCAACGCGGCAAAGCGCAAAACCCATCCGGGCAGCGCCGCCTCCGGCGACAAGGAAACGTCGCCGAACGCCGGGCGAATGCGGTCGAGATCGATGCCGCGCCAATGCAGACTGCGCTGAAGCCGCTCACGAGTCGCCTTTGGCGCCGAGCTCGGCCCAGCGGGAAATGCAGGCGTCGATCCGGTCGGCGTGGTTCGCGGACGCCGGTACGAACGGTGGCCCCAGCCGCTCTTCGAGCGTACTCGCGCGCGTTGCCAGACGCGCCAGCGCCTCCCCGGGAATCACGACAAGCTCCCAAGATAGGGCGGCAGAGCGAATGCTTCGATGTAGCGCGCCGCGCTCGTAGCCAGGTAGCGCGGATGGGGTTTCTCCTCCGGCGCAGGCGCGCGCTCGCGCGCGTCGCAAGGCGCTTGCATCGCCAGGACGGCGAATGCGCCAAGCACCATGCGATGCGTGTCCTCATAGAGCGAAAGAGCGTGCCATTCTCCGCCGACAGAAAGCATGCCCCGGCCGCGGATGACGCCGCCAGTCGAGGCCGCCGGCAATTGCCCGGTCGCGTAGAACGGCGTTGTTGCGGGACCATGCCCCTGCGGCTCCAGGGCCTCGAGCAGCCGAAGCTGGGCCATCCGGATGGTTCGGCTGCGATGTCCGAGGGACGCCAGAGCAAGGATCGCGAGCGCGGTCGACAGCGGCTGGTCAAAGCGGCCGAACGAGCCATCTTCGTTGGCGCTGGCCAGGATCTCCGTCGTGAGCCGATAGCGCAGGTCAATGGCGTCGTCATCCTCGGCGATCGCCAGGGCAAGAGCCCAGTCAACCAGATAGGGGTTGGCAAAAAACAACGCGGCGCGGCGCTCGAATCGGCGCTTCCAGCCACGTAGTGGACGTGCGCTGAACCAGCCCCACCGACCTGCGCAGGGCGCGCACCAGGCAGGTGGTGCCGAAATCCGCCTGACACCAATGCTGATGCGAGGCGTCTTGGCGCATATGCAACGGGCCGCCCTCACTGTTTGAGAGTTGCGGCAGATAACCTCCGGAACCGTCAGCGAAGCGTTCCAGCGCATCAATGACATTGGCATCGTTCTGGCCGAGGAGGATCAGTGCGCTATCTGTGGCGGTCGGCAGCCGGCCACGATGAAACGGCCAAAAATCTCCGACGCGATAGCGCTCCAGATATCGGTCTGACAGGATCACGGCAGCTTCGATTGCCGGCGCAGGCTTAGCCACGCTACGCAGCGCGTAGGTGAGAATACCGAGCGGAACCAGATCGCCGAACGGGTAGGAAGGCTGGGGCGCCGGCGGGATGCACGTCATTGCCAGCTCGCTCCGCCGCGCGGCCAGAACCAGGTTGATCGCGGTCGCAATCGCCATGCTCAATCCGTACTCGACGCGGGCGGCTGCAGCGTGCAGCAATCCCGTCTCGAGAGGCTCGTCGATCCGGCCGTGATTGAGAAAGAAAAGATTGCAGTGCGCTGTGCGGGCGAAACCTGCCAGCGTCCCCGCGCGCAAGTGATCCCCAAGCCGGTTGCTGAACCGTGCGCACCAATGGCGGCCGCGCCACTCGCCTCCCAGGGAGCGCACGCCAACCGCAGCCAGAAGATCGTAGTGATCCTCCGGCGGCCGCTGCTCAAACAGTGCCTCCGCCGTGGCGACCCCTCCTTCGATCGTGAGCGCCATCACGACCGGCGAGAGGCCCGAAAGCTGGCCGAAGCCGAGGCAATCGGCGTTCTCCGCGGCCGGTAGCATTGACACGCGATCGGCAAAGCGGCCTGCAACGCCGGGCACTACCTCCACCGGGGGCCCACCAAGCGACCAGACCCACGGTCCTTCTGTACAGAACGTGAGACACTTGCCGGCCGACGTCAGAGCCACGCAAACACTTTCCGTAATCCTGGATTCGGAGGGAAACCCCAACATCCTCTCGAGCTGATCGCAGGAGATCAGCTCGGCCAACGCTTGGGTGCGAAACAGAACCCCCCATTCGAGGGCATGGGGAAGCTGATTGAGGAGCGCAGGTAATGAGAGCGCCCGAGCTGGCGAAGACAAGGCCTTGGCGGCGCGACGAGTGCGCCAATTTGTGCTGGACCATCGCATTCGATCTCTTTATTTCTCCGGCAAATGAGACCATACCCCAGCCCCGGTTTGTTGCAAAAAATTATTTTCACCAAGTCCGCTCTATGCTACATTAGCGTCTTCTGCAAAGCTTCCAATTCCGTATGTAACCAGAATGGCACAAGTTAGATGAATATCTCGAAACGCAATCGGGAAAGCCTTCGAAGCAGACCAGCGACAGGCAAACCTCATCACGACCAGCTGTAGGCGCCCTTAATCACGGAGGAAAGATGGCGGAAGCAGCGCCCGCCTTCGCCCTCGGGATATCCTCCGCAGGAGAAAGGCTGCTGACAATCAATCACTGCCGGCTGCAAAGCCGGCCATGGCCAAGGGAGACAAAGATGGCAGAAGAGACACTGAACCGCCACGATCTTGAAGCCAAGATCGTCAAACACAGCTGGGAAGACGAAAAGTTCCGCAAAGAATTCATCGCCAACCCGGCAGGCACCTTTGTCAAGTATCTCAACGTTCCGGCAGCAGACCTGCCGAAGATTGTGGTGCATGAGGAGGGATCCGGGACGTGGCACATCGTATTACCGGCGAAGCCGGCCAATGCAAAGGAGCTTTCCGAGGAAGACCTCGAAAAGGTGGCGGGCGGCACAACGCCAACGATCAGTCTCAGCGCCCAGACAATCACTTTGATAGTCAGTGCGACTAAGTCGGTATCCGAAAATGAAGGGGGATGGTAGGCTGCTCCGGGAGACAGAGCCAGCGAAAGAGAGATCGGCATTCGCAACTTTGCAATTTTTGGTCCACCGCAATCTGCCGGCGAGAAGCCGCGATCCAATATCGAGCTTGAGGGCGTTGCGATCAACTGCGGCGTGATCGAAACGCCCGAACCGGATTTCGATCCGGACGTGGCGGCTAATCGCGCCATGGTGCTGGTGCGCAAGCTCGGCTTCTCGCTGAACTACCGTGACCGCGCCTTCGTTCTCGGCACCGCTTTGAATGCGCCGGCAGGAAGCTTTGCCGTGCTTGGCTCGGAGTTCGTTGGCGAGGTCGTTGCCTGCGGACCTGAGGCGCGGGGCTTGCGGCCGGGTGAGCGGGTCATCGCCAACAACGCCTATCCCGACAGCGGCGAGCCGGGGGTTCTGCCCGGCATCCCCGGGAACATGCTGTCGAAGGAGCTGCAGGTCTTGCACGCGGCAAAGCTGATGCGTGTTCCCGACAGCATGAGCGATGCGGAAGCGGCAGGCTTCTCGATTGGCGCGCAAACCACATTTTCAATGATCCGCAAGCTCGCCCTCGCACCAAGCCCGGTTGTTCTGCTGACCGGGGGCCGCTCCAATACGACTTTGTTTGCCATCAATGCACTCAAGGCCCATGCTTTTGAGCCTCCACCGAAAATCTATGTCAGCACCACCTCGGAGCGTAGCGAAGCAGGCGTTGAGGGCATTGGGCGTCGCCGACGTGATCCTTATCGATCCCGCCAAGCCCTCCTTTATCCACAATCCCGTGGTGCAGCAGGTGATGCGCGATCATGGCGGCTTCGATGCCGTGATCGATCCGTTTTACGATATTCATTTGATACCGGCGGTGGCCGTATTGAAGCAGGGCGGTCGCTATATCACATGCGGACTCTACGACCAGACCGGCCACCTCGTCGCGCATCGGCGGCGAGCCGATCCGCCGCCGGTCGCAGGTGTGATGAGCCGGGTCATGGTCAACAATCTGCAAATCATAGGCAACTGCCTGGGATTCACCGATGACCTCGAACGCGCCTTGGCAGCATATTCGGCCGGGCTTTTCCCGGTGATCGTCGACAGCGTGTTCCAGGATGGCAACGCCGCCGGCTTTCTCGATCGCACCTACAATGCGCCGGACCGGTTCGGCAAGGTGGTCTACCTCTATCGCTAAAGCGGTTTCGCAATTACTGTGGCCTGATAAAGATCGCGAGGAGTGGTTTTCCCTGGCCAGCCAGAACCACGAAAAGGTCCTCCTCTTCGGTCTACACCAATTGCGAAACCGCTTTAATGCCGCTGGTTACAATAACTGCCGCTTTGCGAGCTCGCTGAACGCCCCGTCGCGCGCGAGCAGTTCGTCGTAGCTGCCGGTTTCGACGATGCGGCCTTGCTTGAGGACGAGGATCCGGTCTACCTGGCGGACGGTCGAGAGGCGGTGGGCGATCACGATGCGCGTCAGGTTGAGCTTGGAAAGGGTCTCGTTCACGATCGCCTGGGTGTGATTATCAAGCGCGCTGGTCGCCTCGTCGAAGATCAGAATGCGTGGCTTGCGCACGAGCGCGCGGGCTACGACCACGCGCTGCCTTTGGCCGCCGGACAGTATCGACGCAGAATCCGATAGGCGCGTCTGCATACCCATCGGCATTGCCCTGATGTCGGCGTCGAGCCCGGCGAGGCGCGCGGCCTCCCATGCCTCCTCCATCGAGACCGGCTGAGAACCCGCAATGTTCTCATACAAACTGCCGGCGAGCAGGCGTGCGTTCTGCAAGACTACGCCGATCTGCCGGCGCAGCTCACCCAGATCGAGTGTTTCAATATCCTTGTCATCAAAAAACACGCCGCCGGACTGTGCCGTCTCGAAGCCCAGCGCCAGGCGCACGATCGTCGACTTGCCGCTGCCCGACGGGCCCACCAGCGCGATGTACTCGCCAGGCCGAACGTGAAACGACACATCGTTGAGGACCGGCGGCATGTTGTCCTGGTAGCGGAAAGTGAGGTGCCGGAACTCGATGTCGCCGGCCAGAACACCTGGCGCCTGCGCACCGTCGCGAGTCTCGGGCACGCTGCTGAGAATCGGTCGAACGCGCTCATAAAGCGGCACGATCATGACCAGCGAGGTCAGGCTCCTGACCACCGACATAAGAGCCGACACGAATTGCCCGAATGCGGCGCTAAACGCCATGTACGCGCCCAGGGTCAGCAAGGGGACATGCTTTTCGGCGCCGGCGATGGGCTCCCCCAGCTCGATCATCGCGAGGTAAAGCGCAACCGAGGTGAGCGGGGGAAAGGCCTGGGTCAATGTGTGCTGCGCCGCCGCAATCCGCCGAGCGCGATAGGCATACTCCTTCTGTTGCGCCAGGATGCCGGCCCAGCGTCCAAACGCACGCGCCTCTGCGCCGGCAATCCGCAGCTTGCCGACCGCGGTGAGCAGCTGGTAGGTGAGCCCACCGACGCGGCCCATGTCCCGCATCAATGCACGCTGTTGCGGAATCTGCAGCGCCGTCAACGCCACCGTCAGAAGGACCGCGATCAGGGCGAGCCCCAGCGCAACCAGTGCCAGCCGCCAGCTATACCAGAACATCAGAACGAATGAGATGACGGAGAAAATCGCATCCAGAATCGAACCACTGATCGCCAGCGTAAGGACCGAGCGGATCGTAGTCAGGTTCAACACCCGGTCGGCGAGGTCCCCGGTCTCGTATTTTTGGAAAAAACCCGGAGCGAGCCGCAGCAGCCGGTCCCAAACGGCAGCTTGAACACGCCCTTCCATGCGTCCCTCGACGCGCAGCAAAGAGAAGTTTCGGACCAGTTCGAATGCCGAGGCGCCCAGCGCCGCCATTGCCAAGGCCAGCACCACCGTACCAAGAGTGTTTACCTCTCCCCGAGGCAAGACATCGTTGAAAAGCGGATCTGAGATGAGCGGCAAGGCGAGGCTGAGGAGACCACCGAGAAGGCCCATTACGATGACGCGGAGCAGATCGTTGCTCATGCCCGCAAGACCGAAGCGCAGCAAATGTCGTGCCGTGACAGGAGCGCTTTCAAACCCGCGGTAGAACATGAACGCGGTCGGCAGCAAAGCTTGCGCCTCCAGCGCACCAATGGCATATCGCTTGCCTTGCTCTGGATCCAGCGCCTCGTATCCTGAGCTCTTGATTGGCAGCAAAGCCACTGGTCGAGCCGCACCTTCCGGGTCGCTGACAAACCCCACCAGGGGCCCGTTGTCGTGACGAAACCAGTCGTGCTCCAGCGTGACCTGTCGCAGATTAGTCCGGGAGGCGAGACAAATCGCATCCAGGTACTCTTCGGGGCTGGCGATCGCGGCGCGGGCAATGCGCTTCAGGATGATTTTCTGGCGCGCCGCGACGGCACTGGCGGCGGCGAACAGAGGATCGTCCACGATGCCGATTTCGCCCGCAAAGATATCTTTGCGAAGAACGGCGCCGGCCCGTCTGAGCCCTTCCGTGAAGGCGAACGAGCTTCGACGCTGCCGGCTGGCGATCCGCGCTGTCTGGCGCGCACGCTCGGTTATAAAGTCCTGCGCCACAAGCGAAAGGAGACGGGCATTAGCACGCTCGAACGCCTGCCAAAATTGCCCCGCATTGTCGTCTATCAAGGCGGCCGTCGTCCAGGTCGAAAAGGTGGCCGGCTCCGATGCCAGCGCTCCGTGCCCGTCCATAACAGGAACAGGCGGTTCCCCAGCAAGCACGATCGGTCCTTCTGTCACCCAAAACTGCAGGGCGCCGCTTTGCGGGGCAAGCCATAAAACCGAATTGCGCTGCGGGCCGATACGGACCCCGGCCGCCGCCTGTTGCCGCTCTCCGTTAGGCTCCGCGAATATGTCGGGTGGGTCACCGCTCGGCAAACACCCCGCGAGCCGCATCAGCCATTGGTCAATCCATTGCTCAATCGCTTCGACCCTGTTCGCCGAGACGGCCCCATCGGCCTCGAAGGGACTCCATGACAGCGTGCATACCGCTATTTCTGACCTCCGTCTCGTCCTGATAGCAAGCCGGGTATCGCCGGCGAGTGGATAAGGAGCCACTCCAAAACCCACTTGGCCCGACTCCATTGTGAATAGATAACGGCCTGTTCCCACCTGCTCGCCGGCAGCGTTCACCGGAACCGCGAACACGTCCAGACTTGCGCCGGTAACCCGCCAGCATTGCCGCGGGCTGTCGAACAACTCGACCCCGGAGGCCTCCGAATCCATGGAGCCAACCGCATCGCTCACGACCGTATCCCCGTCTCGCTGGTAACCAGGCGGCGATAGGGGCCCTCGGCATTGATGAGCGAGTCATGCGTTCCTCGCTGAACGATATGCCCTTCATCCAGAACGACAATTTCGTCGCAGGAGCGGATCGTGGACAAACGATGCGCGATGATCACACAGGTTGCACCGCGCATGCGAATGCGTTCCAGGATGTATGACTCTGTAACTGTGTCGAGCGCGGAGGTCGCTTCGTCGAGGATCAGCACGCTCGGATAAGCGACGAGAGCGCGGGCGATTTCGAGCCGCTGCCGCTGCCCGCCGCTATAGTTCTTCCCTGCTTCGAGAACAGCACTGGCAATTCCACCCGGCCGGCCGGCGACGAAGTCGAGCATGTCGGCGTCGCGCAGGGCGCGGGTGATGTCCGTATCGTCGATGCTCGGGTCCCACAGGGTAAGGTTGTCGCGAACCGTGCCCTCGAACAGAAATATCTCCTGGTTGACAGCGCCCACCGAGGCCGCGAAGCGCTGATGTGGGATTTCCGCGAGCGGGATGCCGTCGAAGCTGACTTCGCCGGTCCAGGGCTGATACAGCCCGGTTATCAACCCTGCGGCGGTGGACTTGCCGCTGCCGGAGGCACCGACGATGGCAACGTGCTGGCCCGGCTTGATGGTCAGATCGAGGTTTTCGATAAGGGCGGGCCCGAGAGGACTGTAGCCGAAACTGACCCCACGCATCTCGATCGCGCCAGCAAGCTTGTCGCGGCCGGACGCAGCCAGATCCTCGGCCAGACCCTGCGCCCGCGTCCCCGTCACCTCAGCCGTGTCGGCGAGCCGGGGCTCCAACGGATACGAGTTGACGTCGTCGAGCCGGGCAACGTCACCCTTTACCGTCTGTAACTGATCCGCAAAGCCGACCAGTCCCGTCAGCGGCTCGCTGAAGCTGCTCACCAGGCTTTGAAAGGCAACGATGTCCCCAACCGTCATGGTGCCGTGCATAACCCGCAGCCCCCCAAGCCCAAGTATGGCCGCCTTGGTCAAGCCGATCAGCGCGGTGGGCAGCACTTGTAACAATGACGATGTGGTCGAAAGCGATTGCTCGGTGCTGATGTAGCCGGCAAGCTGGCCCACGAAGCGTCGAAAATAGTCGCGTTCGACGCCGCTTGCTTTCAGCGTTTCGATCAGAGCGATGCCACCCATCGCAGTCGCGCCAAGCAAGCCTTGCTGCCTGGCAAGGCGACGCGACATGTCCTCTCTGACCCGGGCCGCGTAGATGAGCGCTGCCAGGTTCAGCAATGACAAGACGATGCAGATAGCCGCCAAGACCGCATCGTAAGCGACCATGATGGCGGAAAAGAAAACGATACGCACCAGGCCGACCGCATTCACGGCGAGCTCGCCTGAAAGGAGCCTGGCAAGCCGGTCGTTGGCCATCACGCGATTGTTGACATCGCCCGGATGGCGCTGCGTGTAAAACACCATGGGCAGGCGCATCACATGCCAGAAAAAGCGCGTCATTTGCGTCAAGGCCAGTTTGCTCTCTAACCGAGCCAACTGGATTTGCTGCATCCATGCGAGCGCACCACGAAAAATCGCCGTCAGGCTAAGGCCGATGGCTAACGGGATCAGCCAGCGTTGATTACCGGCGACCAGCACTGAATCGACGAATGCCTTGCCAAAAGCAGGGATGGCGATGCCGGGAATGACCAGCAGCGTGCTTACGAGACAGACATAGACCAAGGTCGTTTCCGAGCCCCTGAGGCGGGGGCGGAGGCTGCGGCTCAGTCGCGGCGGCTGGCCACCCGGCCGGAAAGCCGGACCCGGTTCAATTGTCAGACAGACCCCGGTGAAACCGCGGTCGAATTCCTCGAGGGAAATCTGCCTCGGCCCCGAGGCGGGATCATTCAGCCACACTCGTCCGCGCCGGTAATCGATGCCTTCGACAACGAGAAAGTGGTAAAGCTGCCAAAAAACGATGAAGGGTGGCGACACAGTTGCGAGATCATGCAGGGTCTTGCGCCAGCCCTTTGCGATCATGCCATAGCTGCGAGCAGCGATGAGCATATTCCTGGCAGTGGAACCGTCGCGAGAGACACCGCACGCTGAGCGCAATACCTCGAGGGGGACCCAAAGGCCATAGTAGCCGAGAATGATCCCGAGGCTTGCGGCGCCGCATTCGGTGGCTTCCATCTGCAGCACCGTCGGTGTTCGAGCGCGCCGGATGTTTCGCGGCCTTACCGCCGCCGGCGCCGCGGCCGAACGCTGTAGACAGTATCGAAGCAAGCGTCACGCGGCCAACCTGCAATGCCGGTCACGATCCGGGCATTGAGAGAGTTTTCACTGTAGGTGTACACCAAAGCTAAATTCCCGTCCACCGGCGCAGTGTCGGGATCGCCAGACTGATCGGCCGCTCTGATTCTACCAGCACATTTCCGTCGCCGAAGCTTCCTGAGTCGACGTGGATCTCTGCCCCCTTCGATGACGTCCATGCATATCCGCTCTTGGTCGCAGGGTCGCGCTGCAACTGGACCCGCACGAGAAACACCGGCCCCGTGTCGGAGAAATGGCGCACCAGATCCTCGTTGTGCATAAGCGATCGCAACCCCTCGGGCGTAATTGGCAGTCTCGACGCCTCAGCTACTGTTCCCAGCATTGTCCCTTCCTCCTCGCGGACAGTCCAGTTGGGGGAGATTCTGACAGACTGGCCAGGCTGGATCTTTTCGCCGTCGCGCAGAGGCGCGAAGAGCACAAATAACAGGCCTTGCCCCTCCGTCTCAATGATTAGTACGGATTGGCCGCGGGCAACGAGGCTTCCGGCGCGAAGTTGGACTTCGACCACACTGCCCGCAGCCGGCGCTCGTACCTCAGAACCCACACGGTAAGCCTCGATGCGGTCGAGCAGTTGCCGTCGCGCATCACCGAGCGCGAATTCTGAGTTCGCGACACGCTGTTCGGCCTGGAAGGTGAGATCGCGTAACTGGATACCAAGCTGGGTGATTTGATCGCCGGTGGTAGCGATGTCCCTGAGCGCCTCATCCACCTGCGCCTGCACCTCGAGCTCGGCACTGCGCGTTACGATCTGGGCAAGGAACAGCTCGTGTTGGTCCGCGAGCCTCCGCTGCAGGGCTTCGGCGCGGCGCCTTGAATCCGCCTGAATCTGCACCAGCGCTTCTTCGCGCTTGTCCAGGGCCGTGCGGTTCGCCTTGATCTCCTCGTCAGTGGCCTTCCGTTGTCGCTCAAGCTCAGCTTCCCGCTCAGCGACCAATGCACGTAAACCCGCGACCTGCTGTTCGACGTCGGGCGCGACGATCTGGGCCACAACCTGACCCGCCTCGACATGATCGCCCTTTCCAACCAATAGCCTCGCCAGGGTGCCGGAGCCTGCCGCCGCTGCCGAAGCAATGCTGCCGCCCTCGCGAATAAACACACCCTCTCCTTCGACGTAGCTGGAGATGCTGCCGATCAGGCTCCAAATCAGGGCGACGGCGATCAGGCTGGCGATGGTCGCCAGTGCGATCCAGCTTCGCGCGGTTGTTACCGTCAGCAGGCTATCGAGTTGTTCCGGGCTGTTGACGCTCTCGAGCGCGGCTTCGCGAAATGTGCCAGTTTGCGCGGATTCTGTTTGCAGGGTCACACCGGCTTGCTCCACGATACCGCATCGCACCCTCGATGCATGCGGCCGACACTAAGTACCATAATACCGTAAGGAAAACCGTAACATCTTTATCGATCTTCCCGACATGTGGTCAACAAATGCCACCGCGCAGACGATGCCGTCCCGGTCCACGATGGTCACCTCACATTTGGTTGTTCAGGCCGCTGGCCTCTGTAGCAGTCGCTGCAGCGAGCGCCGCTTGACCTCTCGCTCGCGTGCCCACCCCTGTCACCACAGCCGTACACGACAGGCGTGGGCGGACTCGCAGGAACGCCGGCGCTGAGACGAAGAGCTACACAGGCCCGGCACTCCACTCCTGCAGAACCTTATGTACCAAGTGGATTGCGATAGATCCTTCTCCAACCGCCGTCGCAACACGTTTGACATTGTCCGAACGAACATCACCCACAGCAAACACTCCGGGCAGACTCGTTTCCAGCAGGTGCGGTCTACGCGTTTCTGACCAATGCGGATCGGCCAGTTCCGCCGGACTCAAGTCGGCGCCGGTTTTTATGAATCCCTTCCCATCCAGCACGACACAACCCTCGAGCCACTTTGTATTTGGGCTCGCTCCCGTCATCAGGAAAGCGTGCCGGATTTCGTGGCTCTCAACGGCGCCCGTTTGGCTATTGCGCCAGCGCACGCGATCGAGCCGGTCTGTTCCCTCCAATGCAATGATTTCGGTGTATGGATGCAATGTGATTGCCTCGTTCTCTTCGATGCGGCGAACGAGATAGCGCGACATGGTGTCGGCCAAGGACCCCGCTCGGATCAATATGTGAACCCGTTTCGCGGTTTGCGACAGAAACACGGCCGCCTGGCCTGCGGAATTGCCACCGCCGACGACGATGACCTCGCCGCTCCCACAGGATTGCGCCTCGATGAAGGTCGCGCCGTAATAGACGCCTGTGCCTTCAAAACGAGCCAGGTTCTCAATCGGGAGCTTGCGATATTGAGCACCGGTGGCGATGATCACCGTGCGTGTTTGCAGCGCGGCGCCACCCTCAATCTCGACGGAGTATGGCTTGCGGTCGCATCGAAGGCGCGTTCCGCCGCGCGCGATCATCAGCTTGGCACCGAATTTTTGTGCCTGCAGAAACGCTCGGCCGGCCAGCTCCTGCCCGGAAATGCCCGTCGGAAAGCCCAGATAGTTCTCAATTTTTGAACTTGAGCCGGCCTGTCCGCCGGGTGCGGTACTCTCCACGACCAGGACATCGAGCCCTTCCGAAGCTGCGTAAACCGCGGCCGCAAGCCCCGCCGGTCCTCCGCCTACGACGATTACATCGCGCACCTGAGTCAAATCAATCCCGTCGTTGAACCCGAGGCAATCGGCGACTTCCCGATTTGTCGGATGGCGAAGCACACACTGTCCCCGGCAGATCAGAACCGGCACTTCGCTGGGGCTCACGTGAAAGTGGTCGAGCGTTTCCTTGACACCCGTGTCTGTTTCAAGATCGACGTAAGAGTAGGGATATGCGTTGCGAGTCAGAAACTCCTTGATGCGCAGCGTCCCCGACGAATTAGTAGAACCCAGGAGAAGCACGTCTCCCCACCCATGTCCGATGAGCTCCAGCCGGCGAAGGATGAAAGCGCGCATGAGGATCTCACTCAGCTCACCGTCGGTTTGGATCACGTCCTGCAAAGTCGAGCGATCGAGCTCAATGACCTCACCCGCGTCGCGCATACGCGCTCGTAATATGCTCCGCCGTCCAGATAACATGCCGATATCGCCGCCGAATTGTCCCGCGCGGAAGAAGGCAATGGCATTTTCCCCCTCGGGCGTAGGGCGTACGACTTCCATCACACCGGAAACGACCAGGAAGAAGGGCACGTCCTGATCACCCTGCTCAACGAGTATTTGACCGGCGTGAACTTTGCGTGACTTTCCGCGCGCCGCGAAACGAGCGACGTGAGCCGCTGTTAAGGTAGGGAAAATGTGCTCGGGGTGCTCGTTTAGAGTGAGTTCGGGGTTCTCGTCCATAGGTGGCCTTAGGCTTAAATGTGATAATGAATCAGTCTTAAGCGGTCGCTCGGGCCAGATGCCGCGGCAATCTCATCCACATGCGTTTCGAGGGCAAATGTCCAGTGTCCAGAAATTCGACGGAGGCTCCGGTACCGTTGTGAATCCGAAGCCGGGCAGATCTGGAGCAATTACGCGATAGCGCGTAGCCATGCGCGGAATCAACTCGCGAACCATGTGGGAAGACGACGGGAACCCATGCAACAGCAGGAGCACGGGAGCTTCCACCGGACCCGCTTCACGATAAAAGACGCGAACGCCGTCGGCTTCAATCGTGTGGAAGGAAGCGCGGCCCAAGGAAACCTCACTAGAAATTGATTGGGAAGGATCGGACATAGTTCCCTCTTCGCTTCAGAAAAATAGCTTCCTGTTCAGATGCCGGATTGGCCTTTGGCGTCGTGCCATTGAGTTTGATTGCTCCTTTCCATCATCCCATGTCCTTCGATCTGGCTGGACCGCAACGGATGGATGACGACGACCAAGAACCACTCGCCCGGCTCACGGGAGGCGCCGAGTGGGATGCCACGAGTCTCGATGCACGGTTGCGTATCCCACCCGTCGTTTGCCGCGCTGACTACTGTAACCCACAAAACGCTGTAGCCGAAATGCCGGCTAGATCCTGCGGGGCATGCTGGGGATGAAGTTGGCATGGGCCAGGCCGCCGGGGAAGAATTGCCGGAAGAGCATGGGGCGGGCGGCAGCGGTTACAGTACCCTGGACGGTCTTGCTGGTGGAGTACCAGTGCTTCTTGGTGAACTTGGAGAAGAAGATGGTGACGTTCTCCTGCAGATAAAAGGCCCAGTCGCCATTGGGGGCGCGGATGCCCATGACGCATCCCCACGGGAACGTCCAGGAGACGTTGAGGTCGGCGGGAGCGGCGTTCCGAAGCCAGGCCTCAAAGGCCTGGGAGTGGGCGGTAGCGGGAGCGGCGGGTCCTCCGAGACCAAGCTGCGAGACGTAATCGGTCTTGTTCACCTCGCCGACGATGGGCCCGCCGCCGGCGTGGGCGGCCATCAGCGCTCGCCAGAACTGGGCGGCCATGACGGGGTTGGCCTGCCCGGTTTGACCGCCGGCGTGGAAGATGACCGGGGCCTGGGCGCTTCCCTTGATGAAGATGGAGCAGCCGGTGATCGTGGCCGTGAAGAAGTATTTGACGTCGCTGTCCGGATTCAGCGGTCCCATGGCGGGGATGGCGAGCTGGATGATGCCGCCGCCGGCAGTCCAGGGAAGGAAGTAGGACTTGACCTTGCCATCACGCGGGTGGAAGCTGCCGTCGACGGTGACGCCGCCCTCGGAGGCTGGGGCAAAGGTGTCGTTGCGGCCGCTGCCACGGGGGCGCTTTGCGAAGTTAAGCCACGCGATGCGGCTGCCTGCGGGCATGTGGGAGAAAACGTAGTCCTCATTGCTGGCCGTGGTGGGCATTCGGACAGCCTTGTCGCCAATGTCGTTCTGAACGTCGTCGGCGGGGGCGACAGAGTACTTTCTCATGAAGGCGATGGGGTCGGCCATGAACGCCTTGTTCTTACCACCAGACATAGGGCCTCCTGGACTTGGAAAGGTTTCCTGTGGGATCAGTTTCGGAGAGCGTAAAAAGTGTATCCGAAGATGGATAGGGTGACTAGACAGTTCACCCGGTCCACGCGTGAGCAGAGTCAAGCCTAGTCGTCTGTCTCCACCACGACTTTCCCGACTGTCTTACCCGATTCAACCGCGACGTGGGCTTCAAGAGCAGTCTCAAATGTGAAGCGTTCCGGGTTGAGCAAAGGCTTCAGTTTGCCTGCTTCGGCAAGCTTCGTAGCTTCTCGCAAAATGTCTCCATGATGAGCTCTTCCTCTGCCCGTAAGCATCGGCAGTAGAGTGAAGACGCCCGAATAGGTAGCCCCGCGAAACGACAGCGGGGCCAGCTTATGAGTGCCCCAACCCAGGCAGCTGACAACATGCCCGGTGTAGGTCTTCACGGCGAGAAAAGACTCGTCGAGGGTAGCTCCTCCTACCGTGTCATAGACGATGTCGAAGCCTTGCGAGCCGGTATGCTCAGCGACGTAAGATTCGACAGTCTGCGTCTGATAGTCGATCGCCTTGGCTCCATAACCTTCGGCGATTTTCACCTTGCCCTTGGAGACCGTTGCGAATACCCGTGCCCCAAGCGCGTGCGCAATCTGCACCGCGACGTGTCCGACACCACCGGCACCGGCGTGCACCAGCACCGTCTGGCCAGCATGGACTCGGGCGCGATCCACTAGACCTTCCCAAGCAGTGATGAAAACGAGCGGAAGGGCCGCAGCCTCTCGCATGGAAAGATTCGCCGGCTTCTTGGCCAGGAGATGCGCGTCGACGGCCATGAATGTGGCGAGAGAACCCTGCAGGCCTCCGATGCCTCCAGCCATCCCGTAGACTTCGTCTCCGGGTTCGAATGCGGTTATGTTCGGAGCGACGGTCTCGACGACGCCGGCCAAATCCATCCCCAGAATCGCTGGAAGCTCGACGCGCGCATGGGCCGCGTTGCCCGTCCGGATTTTGCTATCGAGCGGGTTTACTCCACTCGCCTTGACGCGAACGAGCACCTGGCCCTCGGCGACGACGGGAAGCGGAACTTCCATCAAAGTGAATGGACCGTTGTGACGTTGCAGTACAAGAGCATGCATGGATCGTGAGGTTGGCATGTGCCGTCTATCCTTCGATCAATTTTGACATGCTGTGTTGAGTTCCGGCGCAGAGCGATGAACCTGGAGGCGGGATTCGCTGCCTCATCCCGGGTTGATAGCCCGCAGTCCTCTGATAGGGGTCGAGTCCAGCCGAACGGTTGCTTGCTGCAGCCGTAGAGGTTACTTCTACATCCCACTTCTGCGTGAGCGGTTCGCACCATTTGGATCAGTCAAAACAGACTGTTGTGTTCCGCGGTTACTGTCGCGTTACTCGGGAGAGTAACGGTGGACGACATAAAGTGACATTGGCGGTGACGTTTAACGCCACGTAAGATGTGCTCGATACGGCGAAATCCAAAAGCCGATCTGGGGGTCTCTTTTGAAGCAATCTGCCTGCAGTCTCTTCAATGTCGATCAGCTTCCAGTCGAAATCAAGGAAGCTCTATTCAGGGAACTGGCCCGCGAGTTGGGATTCATCCTCCATCCCATCACCTACACTTCGACAGATTTCCTAAGACCGCTCATCTCACTCACCTTGGCAGATGTCCTAAGGCCGAACCAGCCAAGGGATGGCCACTGAACCGAGGAGATCAGGAAGCCGGACGTAAAGGCGAAGGCACCAGAATGGCATCGATCAGCCTTGAGAACCAGAGCCGGCTTAAGCACGTATACGGGGGGAACCGAGTTGTGGCGCCGGTGCACCCGCTTCGAGCGCTTGTAACCATTCGCGAATGTCATTGCAGAGCAAGGTAACGGAGATACCTCCGAAGCACGCGGGATAACGCTCGAGCCGTCCCAGGGCGGCTTGCAATAACAGCGCAGTTCCCCGGAGATTATTACGTTGGAGGTGATGGAACGCCGCTGTCACCTGAATCAACCCTTGCAGGAACATCTTCTCCGGCTCCTGCGCTCCCAGCCACACGCTTTCCCATGCCTCATGAGCGGCAAAGAACTCCCCTGCATGATAGAGTCGCAGGCCTTCAGCAAGTGCGCCCTGGGTCCAATCGAATTTCATCCGCTGCGCCCCCAGCCTCAAGCTAACATCGTATGGAAAGATGTTCCCGTTGACCGCTATGAGTCTATTCCCCAGTTGCGTGCCGATCACCGAGCCGCCGCAAATCCACATCGCCGCCGGCTGGTTCTCCATGGGGTCCGACGCCGGTCAGGAAGTGGAAGGGCCTGTTCATCGCATCTGGGTAGATTCCTTTGCCATGGCGGCAACTCAAGTCACGGTTGGGGAGTATGCGCGGTTTCTGGAGGCCACCGGGAACATGCCACCCCCGTACTGGGGCGATGCCAACTTCGGTAATCCCCAGCAACCCGTGGTGGCAGTTTCGTGGTTCGACGCCATCGCATATTGCACGTGGCTTTCCGCGATGACCGGCTCGCACTACCGGCTACCCACAGAAGCCGAGTGGGAACGGGCTGCGCGAGGCGGCGCCGAGAGTATGGCCTTCCCCTGGGGCAATGATCCGCCGATGTCGCGTCCTGGCTACCACGCTCGTTGGAAGACCGGCCCTGAGCCGGTCGGACAATCAGAGCCGAATGGTTACGGCTTATTTGAGATGTGCGAGAACGTACATGAGTGGTGTAGCGATTGGTTCGGGGCCGACTACTATACGATTTCACCGGATCGGAATCCGCCGGGGCCGGAAGAGGGCACCCGAAAAGCATCGCGCGGAGGTTCCTGGCGGCACCAGATCAAGATCTCACGATGTTCGGCACGTTCCAGCATTCCGCCGGAATTCAAATACGCCGATTATGGCTTTCGGGTCGTTCGCGAGGGGGTTCGCTGAGCATAGTGCGCCGAGACGGGCCAAGTAAAAGATGATTCGCGATCGAAGAGCGACAGCACCCATCGGCCGCCGCGAGCGGAAGTGTGCGCGTTAAGCGCACTAAGCTCATTAAGTTACCTGCGTACCCTTTGAAGCATTTATCAGCGTTACCCGCGTCAATTGCCACCAGCCGTATGTTCTATGTCCGGCTTCGACTCGCTTTGCGCTTTCCAGGTGATCCATTTCAGATCGAGCACGAAGAAAGCATACAGCGTGGGAACGAGAAGAAGTGTAACGAGACCGGAAAGCAGGAGCCCCCCAATCTCTGCGTAGCATAACGGCTTCCATAGCGGGCCTCCATGCAAGGCAAGCGGAACGAGAGCAAAAGCGGTCGCGCTTACGGTAATGAAGACGGGACGCAGTCGCAACAAGCCCGCCTCGAGGAGGGTGTCCAGCAGAGGCCCCCCTTCTTCGTACCGTTCCTCGATGCGATCGAAGAGGACGATGATGTGGCTCACGATGACTCCGATGAGACTTGCAACACCCAGGAAGGCCATGAAGCCAAACGGCTCCTTCATCAGGGCGAGCGCGATGAATGCACCGACGCAACCGAAGGGGATGGCGGCAAAGACGATAAGAGGCTTCACGATATTCTTGAACTGCGTCACGAGCGCGAGATAGATCGTCAGAACAGAGACACCGAGGGCGACCGCGAGGTCGGAAAAGCCTGTCATCTGTTCCTTGTATTCGCCTGCAATGGTAAGCGAATAGCCCGCAGGAAGGCTCCTGACCATGCTGTCGATCCGGGGCCTGGCTCTCTTCAGCACGGTTGAGGCAAGTGCGCCGGTTGCTGGATAACAGGAAATTGTAATCGCCCGCGAACGATTGTAATGGCGCAGCAAAGCGATCTGCGGAGTGAACTTGAGCGAGGCCACCTGCTCGAGAGGTACGCGCTCCCCGTCACTCACTCGATATACGTACTGGCTTTGAGCATCCGACACCAGCGACCTTTCCCCATCACGCTGGCGAAGAATAATGGGAATCATCTGGTCTCCGTCGAGCAGGCTTCCAACTAGAAGGCCACTGGTATTCATTGCCAACGACCGAGCTACATCCTGATTGGAGACACCGGCCCTGGCTGCCTTTTCCGGGTCGATTTGCACACTCAGGGCGGTCCGGTCCTTGCCCCAATCGTCACGGACGCGTGCGGCGAGCGGGTCAGCGCGGAAGATGCCTTGGAGCTGAGCAGACAGCTTCAACAACGTCGCAGGATCCGGACCCAGGATGCGAATGGCGACAGGCGCGCTAATCTCAGGTCCTGTCTCAAGCTGCCGCAGGTCCACTCGAGCACCGGCGACCTTGTTTGAGATCTCCGCCTGCAGCAGAGGGACCAGTGCATTTGTATCGCGCTTGTCCAGCGTCTCGATGAGGACCTCCGCGTAATTGGGGTGTGGTGGCTCGGGTGAGACAGAGTCCCAGAAGCGGGGTCCTCCCCCACCCACAAACGTAGTCAGCGACTTGAGCACTGGCGTTCCTGGATGCGCACGTTTCCTGTCCTCTGCGTACCTAGCGGACACGCTCTTGATAATCTCTTCCACTTGTTCGCTGGCCGCGCGCGTCTCGGCGAAGGCCGCCCCCTCGGGAAGCCAGACATCGGCATACGAGAGGTATTGAAGGTCATAGGGAAAGAAAGAGGAGTCGAGGCGCAACACAAGGAAGCCGCCAGCGAGCAGAAACAGAAGAGAGCTGGCAAGGACTGCCTTGCGGTGTGCGATCGCCCAGCGTCCGGCGCCATAGTAGAGACTGGCAAATCCATGCTGAGGATTGTCGGACAGCAGCGGCGGCGCCCCGGCGCCGCGCTCCGGGCGCAACAGCAGCTGGCCCAGCAGCGGGACAAAGGTCATCGAAACGATGCGCGATGCGATAAGCGAGCAGGTGATGACCACGGGAAGCGAGCGGATGAATTGCCCTATGTCTCCATGGAGCAGCAAGAACGGGAGGTAGGCGAGGACGCTGGTGATGGTAGCAAACAGGATGGCGCGAGAAAGCTTGGTGGGGCCGAGCCACGCCGCTGTGGCTCTCGGCTTACCGGACGAGAGCTCACGCTGGATCGCGTCCCCTGCGACGACGGGGTCGTCGATCAGGAGGCCGAGCGCAATGATGAGACTCGCTATGGCGACCTGCTGTAGATCGATGTTTACGACCGCCATGAATCCAAGGGTCATGGCCAAAGTAATCGGAATGGATGCGGCCATCAGAGCCGCGGAGCGCCAATTCCAGAAGCCGACCAGCGAGACCAGCACGACGAGACCGACGGCTTCCCAAAGGGAGTTTGTGAACAGGCTTACATTTTCCTTCACCTGCCGGGGCTGATCGGAGGTGCGCTCGATGATCAGGTCACTCGGAACGAGTTTTTCAACATCCTCGAGATCAGTATTGACGGCTTTCGCAAAGGCGGCGATCTGACGGCCCGGCCGCATGTTTACGGTGATTGTGATGGCGCGACCGCGCTGCCACTGGCCTGACCGATCGCGGTAGGTGAGGAAGTTGAGAAAGGTTGGCGGTGCCTGATAGCCCCGGTCGATGCTCACTACATCCTTGAGATGGAGAGGAGACCGGCCTTTGCCGGCCGGCAGTGGGAGTGTCTGGAGATCGCTGATGCTGTGCAGCGCGCCGTGTGGGGTGACTTCGATCTGGCTGCCGGCATTGATCTCTCCACCCGCGGTGACTACGTTGCGGCCGTGAAAAAGCTCCGGCAGGGCGAACGGGTTGAGGTGGGCTGATGCGAGACGGTCTGGATCGAAGGTAAGGTGCACCTCCTCCCCTGCTACCTGGGTGCGGTCGACTTTCGTGACCTCTTCGACCTTCTGTAGGCTGCGAGCGATCGTGTCTGTATACACATCGAGTTCGTGGGAGGAGTATTTACTGGGACTCAGCCTGCGAAGCTTGGATTGAAGTTCGGTGGGGTCGCGAATGACCACGGGGGACCAGATCTCAGGATTCAACTCACCCGCCCCAACCCGATGAAGTGAGAAATCCGTGAGCGCCGCGCTGAGCTCTGCATCACTGTGAGCAGAGATACCGTCGAGGAGGACGGCCCCGGGTGCAGGCAGCACGTGAGCAGACAGGAGCAGCTGTTTGCGAAGCAGGGCGCCGGAGAGTTGCAGAACCGTGTCTGTAAGATCGGCCGGCTCAACATCATGGGGAATACAGAATACGATCGACACGGCATCCTTCGGGTTGCCCGCGCTTAGCCGAGCAGCTTCGATCACCGATTGCACCTTCTGCGCGCGGCGATCGATCTCCGCATCGGGAATAGGTGGGCTGGCTACGGTGAGCATCAGTGTGGCAGTGTCTCCATAGTCATTGAAGTACTGCACGGGACCGACGCCTTCCGGCAAATCACCGATCTGCGCCAGCTTGACGCCGACATCATCGAATTCCTTCGCGGTGTCTTTGGTGTGGAACTCATCCAACGTTAAATTGACCATCGCTTCTCCGGGACGGGATTCGGAGCGTATCTCGCTGACCATGTCGTTCTGTGCGATCACGCCCTCGATCCGTTTGGTGAGCAGCTGCTCCACCTGGGTTGCGCTCGCGCCCGGCCACTCCACTATGACCAGAGCTTCGCGCGCGGACGTCTTCGGGTCTTTCAGCTTCGGCATGATGTTGTATGCAAAGACGCCCCAAGCGATAACAAGCACCATCAAGAGCCAGGCAATCGCATGATGCTCCACAAAGAAGCGTGGGATATTGTGCGTGCGCGCCACGTGCTCATCATCGGAGAGATGGTTCACGATCTTCCTCCTGGCTGCAACCTAAAGAATAGCTCCCCGCCGATCAACCCGCGACTTTCCGAAAGGACCGGTGGCGAGCCAGGGAGGAGGCCATTGCAAATCGCGTTATCACCATTGATGGCGTTGCGCCGTACTGCTTCCAAGGCGGCCCGGCCGCATGTCGACGGTGATTAACTTTCGCGGGTTGCCTTTTCACTCACTTCGCAACGCTTGCATAGGATTGACGGATGCGGCGCGGCGGGCAGGCAAAAGGCTTGCCATTATGGTCACCGCGATCATGACCGCGGACGCCACCAGGAAGGTGACAGGATCGCCTGACTTCAATCCAAAGAGCTGGGATGCGATCAGACGCGACACGAACACCGCGGCGGGAACACCGATTGCGAGTCCGCAGAGAACGAGCAGGAGTGTCTCGCGCAGGATCATCCAGGCGATCCGGCTCCTTTCTGCGCCGAGCGCCATGCGAATACCGATCTCGCTGGTTCTTCGATTCACTGCGTAGGCCAACAGTCCGTAGAGACCTACGCATGTCAGCAGCAAAGCCAGAACGCCGAATAGGCTCGAAAGAGAAGCCAGCAAGCGCTCTTCAACGAGAGAGTCGTCGAGCTGATCGGCGAGCGATTTGACGGAGTAGACCGGCAGACGGCTATCGATGTCTTTCACGGCGCCGAGCACCGCGATCTGCGCGTAGGCGGGATCGATGGCGGTGCGGATCTCAAATATGGCGCCGCCCTCGGGCGCCTGGAACAAGGGCACATAGAGCATGAGCGTAGAGGATTCGCGCAGATCATGGACCTTGACGTCCCTGACCTCACCGACGATCTGGAGCCAGCTCGGGTCGCCGCGATAGGCGGGGATGCTGACGAAGCGACCGAGGGGGTCCGCGTCGCCGAAGAAGTGGCGGGCCATGCTCTGATTGACGATGGCGACTTTCGGCTTTCCGTCACGGTCGTCGGCGGTGAACTCGCGTCCGCGCAGGATGGGTGTCTGCATGGTTGCGAAGTAATCCGGCCCAATTGGTTCGATGTTAACCGGTGCCAGATCCTCTCCCTGGCGAGAGGCGGAGCCCTGAACCTTGACGCTGCTGTCGCTTACGTCGGTGCTGAGCGGCTCGTGGACCGAGAGCGATGTGGTGCGGACGCCTGGAATCTGGCGCAGGCGGCTGAGCATTTGCTCGTAGAGCGGAACAACATCGTTGATGCCGATGATTGTCGGGTCGACATGGAAGAGCAGAACATTGTCATGGTTGAAGCCTGGATAAAAGCTCCTGAGGTTGGCGAGACTGCGGGCCAGCAATCCGGCGCCGAGGACAAGCACCAGAGAAACGGCCACCTGAAGGACAACGAGAACTTTGCCGAGCCGGTGGCGATCTCCTGTACCGGCGGAACTGCGCGTATTCTGCGCGAGACCGTGGGGGGGATGGACATCGGTGGCGCGCCATGCAGGAATGGTGCCAAACACGAGCGCCGTTAACAACGATGCGGCCAGCGCAAAGGCCAGCACAGTCAAATCGGGATGCACGTGCAATGAGACCGGGCTCCGACCGTGCGCCATCAGAGCCAGCAACGAACTGCTGCCCAAATACGCCAGGGCCACGCCCAATGCTCCGCCGGTCACACCCAGCAGAATGCTCTCGGTGATGAGCTGGCGCATCAGGCGGCCTTTCCCGGCGCCCATTGCGAGGCGCACGGCGAATTCCCTTTCCCTTGCGTTGGCTCGTGCCAGCAACAAGTTGGCAACGTTAGCGCAGGTAATGAGCAGCAGCAAAGCGACCACTGCCATCACGATCCAGAGAGGCCTGGAGAACTGCTCGCGCAGGGTGGCGAGGCCTTGGCTGGCTGGATCGAGTTGCAGCCGGAACTCGAGAATTCCCTGGCGACGGGCTAGAGAATCACCGGGCAGCCCGGCGAGAGCTGCAGCGGTATCGCGCATCAGTTGAGCGAAGACAGGCTGCAGGCCGGCGGCTGCTTTCTCTTTTGCGACGCCGGGCCGCAGCCGGCCCATGACCCAGAGCCAGTTCCGCAATGGCGATTTCAGCACATCGACCGGAGTTCCTGCCGCGGCAAAGGCGGGGTTCACCAGGACCATAGTGGTGATGGGAAATGAGACGTCGATCCTGGTGCCGGGCTGGACGCCGTAAAACTCCGGCTCCGTCACTCCGATGATGGTGAAGGGAGCGTTGTTCAGCAGGACTTTTTTCCCCACGATATTCGGATCGAACGCGAACCTCGATCGCCAGTAGTCGTATCCGATTACGGCCACGGGGTTCTGGCCGGCAACGGATTCATCGACGGGCAGGATGGTTCGGCCGCGGATGGCGCGGACACCGAGCACGGAGAAGTAGCTGCCGGAGACCAGTTGTCCCTCGGCCGGACCGCTGTGTCCGTCGACCTCGAGGTCGATGCTGGGCAGCTGGCGAAACGCGAGCACGCCGGCGAGCGCCTGGGTTTGTTGGCTCATCTTCCTGAACGCCGGATACGAGAACGCGTTAGTGATGGGGGAGTCGGGGTCGGTTGTGGGGAAGGCGGGACTGATGCTTTTGAATTGCACAAGCTGTTCCGGGTTCTCGACGGGCAGCATCTTGAGGAGCGCCGCATCGATCAGGCTGAAAACCGCCGTGACAGCGCCTATGCCGAGTGCGAGGATCAATACCGCGGTTAAGGTGAACCCTGGAGACCTCAGAAGTTGTCGCAATGCATAGCGAAGATCCTGCGACAAACGTTCGAACGGTGCCCAGCCCCAAGCCTCGTGCGTCTGCTCCTTTATCGAGGCCGGGTTGCCGAAAGCACGCCGAGCAGTGTAGCGAGCCTCATCCGATGACAGGCCGCGTTTCCGCTGTTCTTCCTCTTCGAGTTCCAGATCAGACCTCAGTTCGCGCTCCAGGTCCGCATCCCTCTTCTTTAATTGCCACCATCTCATTTCAACTCTCCTCGGGGGCGGGCCACATCACTCGCGCTACAGCCTCGGCCATCTGCTTCCACTGCGATTCTTCGACTACAAGCTGTTTTTTGCCCTTGCCGGTCAATCGGTAGTATTTGAACTCCCGATTGCGGTCCGGGGCCGTCTCCCATTTGGAGACGACCCATCCTCTTCGCTCCAGCCGATGCAGGGCCGGATAGAGGGAACCGTGCTGCATCTGTAGAAACTCGTTTGTGGTCCGCTGGATGTGCTTGCCGATCTGGTGACCGTGAGCCGGCCCGTAATGAAGCGTCCGCAAGATGAGCATGTCAAGCGTGCCTTGAAGAAGCCCCGTCCGTTGCTGTGTCTGTTTTGCCATAGAAGACGTTCGACCCTCGACTTGATGTCGATAGTAGACATTCGACCTTGGGTTGTCAAGAATGCCTAATGCGACCTCAATCGGTGGGAAGGATTGTGAGGTAGAGACTTCGATCTGCCCCGGCCCAGGACCGGCCCCTAATCTAAGATTCCGCGCCTGGGTCAGGTCAGGGCGTGTACCGTAGTGGTGCCAGCGATAATCCAGTGGACGATATGGGTTTCAACCATATGTCCTCCACATCTGTTGACAAAAGAACGAGGGACCTGCTCAAGGGCGAGATGTTGGAGATCCCTTAAGAAGGGTGTTCCCCCATTCGCGGCACCGTTCGCCTGATGCCGTTTTCAAAGGGCGACGGGGCCGCAACTGTCCCTTGAAAACGTTTTAATATGCATCCGACAGGGCGGGATCTGCCCCGAGAGCGCTAACTTGTTTGGCAGACAAATAGAAATCCAAGAAGACGCTGGATTTTTGCGTCTCCAACTCGTCGCAAAATCGTCATCCTGAGCGGAGCGCCTCACAGATTTATCGCGTGACACTGCGCTTGGGAGCGCGGAGTCGAAGGATCCCGAGGGTGCTTGTCTTACCCATGCCGCTCGAAGCTTTTCAACCACCGAAGCCCGCACCGGGCGGACCCGCCACGGTCTTTCCCTGGGCCTGAGAACCAAGAACTTGCTAGCATCTTGCTATGTCCGGCGGCTACATCTACATTCTCGGCAGCCATACAGGCACGCTTTACATTGGCGTCACCAGCAACCTGTATCTGCGCGTCATGCAACCTAAGGAGGGCACGCTGGAAGGTTTCACTGCGGCCTACGGCTGCAAGCGCCTGCTCTATTTTGAAGGCTACGAAGACATTCGCACAGCCATCGCTCGGGAGAAACAACTCAAAGGCTGGCGGCGCGAAAAGAAGCTCAACCTCATTCGCACCATCCATCCCGAGTGCAAAGACCTGGCACAGACCTGGGGATGGAAGATGATTACAGTGCATGAAAAGATGTACCCGTGATCATCAAGTGCGTACGGCAGTAGACCCTGTTTTCGGGCTTCGGTGGTCGAAAAGCTCCGAGCAGCATGGGTAAGATAAGCACCGCCGGGGTCCTTCGACTCCGCGCTCCCAGGCGCTGGGTCACGCGATAAATCTGTGAGGCGCTCCGCTCAGGATGACGATTCTGTGGGAGTTTTGAGGAAAAATACTCCTAAAGTTAGCGCTTATGGGGATCTGCCCCGAGAGATTACAGGGGGAGGAACCAAAGCAATTCAATTCCATTGCGAGCCTGCAGGCAGGGCACTATGAGCAAGGAGCCGGCTTATCCAGGCGCTCTCTGTCCCCTACTCTCGGCAGGTTGTTCTAGGACTCTCCCTGCCGGGCCGAGCGACCTGCACTAGGCACTTTTCGTGTGGTCGCGGGTCTCCCCCCAGCGAATTGGCGATGAGATGGCTGGACTTCCGGCCGGAAGATGCCGATAGGCAGTAGGAGGGCACAGGTCCTGCACCGAAGCGGCTATCTTGTCCTGGTTACTGTGGTGCTTGGCCTGCTCCTGGGCCCGGCTGATTCCGTCGGTCAGCAACAGCGAACCGAGCGGGAGCCCTTACCTACCCTCACCAAGACGCACGATGTCCACAGCCTGACGATCGAGCAGGCAGCGCGGAGCTATCCCGTGCATCTGCGCGTCGTAGTCACCTACTACGACCCTTTCGCCGACCCGCGGCGACCGGCGTTTTTTGTTTTCGACTCTTCTGGCTGCATCTATGTTGCCCTTTGGTCTATGTCTGTGCCTATGCCTGCGGTTCCTTTCAAGGCGGGCGACCTGGTTGAAATAACGGGTGTAAGTGCCGCAGGGGATTATGCTCCCATCGTCATGGCCACCGAGGCGCACGTGATTGGGAAGTCCCATTTGCCTTTGACCGCGCCGAGGGTAACCTTGACCGAGATCCTGACCGGCGCGGTGGACGGGCAATGGGTTGAGGTCGAGGGCGTGGTGCATGCGGTCTGGGAGGCTGGAAAAAACATCAACTTGGAGCTGGCTTTGAGCGACGGCGCCATAACCGCCACCACCGTCAAAGAAGTGGGAGCGGATTATGACAGTCTGGTCGACGCCAAAGTAAGGCTCCGCGGCAACGAGGCCCCGCTGTTCAACCACCAGCTCCAGATGACTGGCGCTTACCTGCTCTTTCCGGATCGCGCCGAGGTGACAGTCGAGGAACCTGCGCCTGCCCACCCCTTTGCGTTACCGGTCTCGCCAGTCAGCGGCCTGTTGCGCTTCACTCCCAGTCCCGCTTTGAATCACCGCGTCCACATTCGCGGAACGGTTACGCTGGCCTGGCCGGGCCGATTGCTCTGTATTCAGGACGGCCTGCACGGTCTTTGTGCCCAGACCGACCAAACCACCCCTCTGAGCCTCGGAGAGCTGGTCGATGTGATCGGCTTTCCCATCATCGGCCCATTTACCCCCAGCTTGAGCCGCGCTACCTATCGCGCAGCGGGGGGCCGGCAGCCGATCTCTGCCGTCCCTGTCACCGCCGACCAGGCGCTACGAGGCAATCACGACGCCGGGTTGGTTGAACTGGAAGGCCAGCTTATTGGGCAGGACGACTCTGCAAGCGACCCGACCATCGTGTTGTCTTCCGGGAATTATGTGTTTTCCGCCGTCTTGCCGGCAAAGTATGGAGCGCGGCGGCTGCCCGCCTGGAAAAAAGGAACCACATTCACAATCGTCGGTATCTGTTCGGTGAAGGGCGGCACCGACAAGGCCGGCACGCCTGGGGAAGGCTTTTCAATCAGCTTCTCAACCCCTCAGTCGTTTCGCATCCTGCTGCGCTCGCCGCAGGATGTGGCCGTGATCAAAAGTCCTTCCTGGTGGACGCCGGCTCATGCCATCGCCATGCTGGGCGTAGCGGCTGGGCTCACCCTGGTGGTACTTGCCTGGGTGTTCGTGCTGCGCAAGCGCGTCCACGAGCAAACCCATACCATCCGGCTGCAACTTCAGGAGGCGGCCAAGCTCCGGACCGCGGCCGAAGGCGCCAACCGTGCCAAGAGTGAGTTCCTGGCCAACATGAGTCACGAAATTCGCACGCCGATGAATGGCGTCATCGGCATGACGGAACTCGCGATGTGCTCCAGCGGCACGGAGCAGCAGGAATATCACTCTCTCATCAAGTCTTCCGGACAGGCCCTGCTCGTCATCCTGAATGACATCCTCGACTATTCCAAGATCGAAGCCGGCAAGATCACTCTTGAGTCAGTGCCTTTTGACCTGGAGGAAATGGCCGGCAACGCGGTCAAGAGCATGGCGAATTCGGCGCACAAAAAGGGCCTGGAACTGACTCTGCAGCTGGACCCGGACGTTCCCTTGGACCTGCTAGGCGATTCCAATCGTTTGCGCCAGATACTGCTGAATTTGATCGGGAACGCCATCAAATTCACGGAGACGGGCGAAGTTTCGGTCACAGTGAGTGTCGCCGAGGCCAGCGAAGACGGGCCGAGGTTGCACTTCTCTGTACACGATACGGGCATCGGGCTTTCCGCCGAGCAGCAAAGCCAGCTCTTTCGTCCGTTCCAGCAGGCGAATAGTTCCACGACCCGCCAGTACGGCGGCACGGGCTTGGGTTTGGCCATCAGTTCTCGCCTCGTGGAACTCATGGGGGGCGAGATCTGGATAGATAGCGCACTGGGCACCGGCTCTACTTTTCACTTCACGGTCCGATTGGCGAAGGCTGCGGCACCGCCGGAGAGTTCGGTAGGTAAGAGTGGGGAAGATCTGCGTGGGCTAAGGGTCCTGATCATCGACGACAACGCGACCAACCGGCGCATTCTTCAGCAGATGACGCTGCGCTGGGAGATGCAGCCGGAACTTGCCGACTCGGGACCGGCCGCCCTGGAACAACTGCGGAGTACCGCCCGAACGGGCCGGCGATTCGATCTGATCCTGCTCGATGAGCAGATGCCCGGCATGGATGGCTTCGAGGTCATCGAGCACCTACGCGCCGACCCAGCATCCTATGGCGCCGCCATCATGATGCTGACGTCTTCGGACCAGAGCGCCAGCGCGGCAAGGTGCCGCCAGCAGGGCATTCCGATCTACCTGACCAAGCCGACCCGGATTGGCGAACTGTTCGCGGCGATTCAGATGGCCTTGGGAAACGCGGAGGAGGAACAGGCGCCCACGACAAATCCGCCCGCCATAGCACTCTCCGAACTATCCGAAGGTTCGCTCAATATTCTGGTGGCGGAAGACAACCGAGTGAATCAGAAGATAGCGGCAGCCATGCTGGGGAAGATGGGCCATCGAGTGACGCTGGCAATGAATGGCGCGGAAGCCGTCGCCAAATGGGGCGAAGGCAACTTCGATCTGATCTTTATGGATATGCAGATGCCGGAGATGGACGGCTTGGAGGCTACGCGGCAGATCAGAAGCGAGGAAGACGGCAAAGGGAGGCACATTGCCATCATTGCCATGACGGCAAATGCGATGAGCGGTGACCGCGAGCGTTGCGTTGCTTCGGGCATGGATGACTATGTCTCCAAACCCATCAGCCGCAGATCGCTCGAAGAGGCGATCGAGCGCTTCGAACTTTCCAAGCAGTGAACACGCCGGATAGGGAATAGGGGACAGACGGGGGCAAGCCCACACGTTCCTGTCCCCCTAATGCCCAACAATCAGCCTTGGTTTGATCAGGTGTATCAATACGCTACTTGCGAGTCTTGATGGAGCGACCAAGAAAGCCAAACAGCAAGTGAAGTACAGCAAGTGCCAATGCTCCAAGGAAGGCCGCTTTGAAGGTTGTGACCGCGAAACCCGGCACAAAGCGGCTTGAGAACCAGAGAATGACTGCGTTGATAACCAGGAAAAAGATTCCGAATGTCAGGATGCCGAGCGGCAGCGTGATGATCTTGAGCAGGAGCCCGAGTGTTGCATTGAAGAGTCCGATTACGATTACAGCAATCAAGGCGGAAGCAACGTTGCCGACCTGGAATCCGGCCACGAAATGCGACACAATCAGCAGAGCCACAGCATTCAAAATCCAGTGCAGAAGCAAACGAAGCATATCCACTCCCTTTCAGCCTTAGAGGCTAAATCCGCGTTTCGCAATTTCTGTCTCCACACAAGCATAGCGGATACCCCTAGACTGGAGTTATTTCCAGAGATTGCCGAGCCGGTGGTTGCCTCATCGCGCTGGACGGGGATGAATATGCCCCAAGCTCTGGATGGTCTGGCGCGTGTCGCTATCCTTGTAGTTGCCTCTCCAGAGGGTCCCACCGGGACTTCGACGGAGAAGACAGTCGCATTGACTTCGCGAAGGGCTATCGTCGCGGAATCGAATGGGCGACCGGGAGGGTTCAAAATAGCATTTATTCGCCAGGGTAACCAACGGAATTCTATGTACAGCATCTCTCCGGAAGAAGTGGCCTCCCTACGATACGGGTAGAGCATCCCCCGCTTCGGAGAATCTTCCCGCAAAGGCATTGCCTCCACGGGTCCAGGCTCGAAACGAGTAAAGCGGCTATAGGCTAAGTAAACGTCGCCACTGCTCAGCGTCACAATTCGCCCCGTGTGATTACGAAATGTTTGCATCGCGGCGTGGGCATCTTCCTCGCTCATGGCGATCATGTGGACCACGACATCAGGAGCGAACCGCAAGGTCTCGCCGGGAAAGCCGCATACCGATGAGGAAGCCTCGCCACTCCGTACATGCTGCACTTCCCGCGGAAGACTTGCTTCTGTCTGACCGCGATGAAAGACAAGCACCGTATGGCCTGCTTCCACCATCTGACGAACGACATGCGAGCCAATAAAGCCGGTGCCACCGATCACCAGAATTCGCATGTTTCGAGGATAGAGCATTCCTCCGTCCTTCTTCCGCTTGCGGCGAACTGCCGGAAATGAACGACCTAGGTGGCTGCCTGTCCCGAAACGAGCCAGGACTTTTAAGGCGGATCCGCTGCAACTTTACTGCTATGAACTCGGCCTCCGTGCTGCCGAAAAGCTGGATAAGAGTCTTTTTTCTATGAGTACTTTCCCGCTCCAATGCTTCCTGGGATGCCATTACCGCCCGTTGGTTCATGTTCGACAACCAAACTAGAAGCTTTCACTGGATTACGACGGCGGTAAGACGTCATTCGCTAGAACGCATGGCGCCGCCCAGCTTCCGGGAATAACGAGAGTCGAAGATACAAACCCTGGTGCGCTCTAGATGGTGAGTCGACCGGATCGTACTGCGAATGAAGGCTCTTTTACGAATTGACGTCCCATTGTGAGTGACAATCTCAATGCGGCCGCCTGAAGCAAAGCATCGGATCTTTGCGAAGAGCTTAAGCAGCGACGCCGCAGAGGCAGATCTAATGAATGCACTTTTTCGGGGTTTCTACTGATGAGCGTAGGCGCGGTTGGGTATCGAAGTCTGTTCGCGGTGGGTACGACGATAGTGGCGGCACAAGTGACCCTCCTCGTCCTGAACCCGCGCGCGACGGTTATATCCGGTCTCCTTATAAGCATTTTGGCCCTTCTGGCGGTTACAGCGTGTCTCTTTGGCGCTTATACCGAGTCCCCTGAGACCAGGAAACTGTGGATCTTACTCGGATCCGCCTTTCTTCTCTCAATGATTGGTCAGGTCGGAGCGACGTACTACGATTTAGTGTGGCGCACACACACACAGACCGCTGCCCTCAATTCCGACTACTTGTTTTTTGCATACGGAATTCCCATTCTGCTGGCCATCTGCTCCGGGGATAAGGATGCGGATCTGAGGAGTCTTGTATGGCTTGATGCAGCTCAAGCGGTGGTGGCAGCCATACTTGCATATCTGCAGATCTTCTCGGCGCTGCCGTCCCACGGCAACGCTAACGCGATCTCCGTGACCAATCTCATGTATTTGTACAACGCGGAAAACTGGATTCTGGTCGGAGCTGTGACTTTGCGCTTATTCTCTAATCCGGCCGGCGCCAGAAAACACTTTTATCGTACCCTGTCCATATATCTATGGGTCTATGCGGTAGTGGCTCTCGTACTCGGATACCTGGAACTGAAGCTCAACGTGCGCGACGGAGTTCAAGGTGCAGCCTGGGGAATCCCTTACCTGGCGCTCCTGGGCGCGTTGGCATTCCGGCAACAAAGCCTCAAGAACGAAGATGCGCTGAGCAACGGACACAGGTCCGTAGCGCTGCTGATCGATAATCTGAGCCCGGTATTGTTCACGCTTGCTATCGTGCTCATGGGAGTTGGCGTTGCGCCGGAGAACCGATGGTTGGGGTTCGTATGCATTTCTACGGCGGTCGCGATCTATGGGATCCGAGCAGCAATTCTGCAGGTCAAGTATGTCAAGTCGCAAGAGGGGTTGACGAAGGCGATGATTGCGACGAAACAGGCGAGCCTTGCCAAGAGCGAATTCCTGGCCAATATGAGCCACGAAATCCGCACACCCATGAATGGCGTGATCGGAATGACAGATCTGGCGCTCGATTGCGAGCTTGCCCCGGAACCGCGCGAATATCTTGAAGCGGTGAAGCTGTCGGCGGATTCGCTGCTAGTCGTGATCAACGACATTCTGGACTTCTCGAAGATTGAGGCGGGCAAGGTTGACTTGGAAACGGTCGACTTTGATTTGTGGACATGCGTGGAGGCCGCGCTGAAGACGCTGGCTCTGCGGGCCGAGGAAGCTGGGTTGGAACTGCTGTGCGACGTGGGCCATGACGTCCCGGAGATGGTGAGCGGCGACCCGACACGGATGCGGCAGATCCTCTTCAATCTGGTGGGCAACGCTATTAAATTCACGCAAAAGGGCGAAGTTGCCGTAAAAGTGGAACTCGTGTCCCAACAAGATCAGCAGTACATTCTGCGCTTCACGGTATCGGATACCGGAATCGGAATTCCTCACGAGAAACAGCGATTGATCTTCGACCCCTTCACCCAAGCAGATACATCGACCACGCGGCATTATGGCGGCACGGGCCTGGGGCTTGCGATTACCAAGCGGCTGGTGGAGAGGATGGGCGGCAGCATCGGGCTGGAGAGCGAGCCTGGCCACGGCACTCGAATCGAATTCACCTCCAGCCTGGGCGTGGCTGTGGCCAAGCGCGCTCAGGCGCCCGACCGTTTCCCGCCGCACATGTTGCAAGGCATTCGTGTGCTGGTGGTCGATGATAACCAGACTAACCGGCGAATTCTCGAGGCTATGCTGGCGCAATGGGAGATGCGGCCGACCTCGGTCGCGGACGGAGAAGAGGCACTGGCGGAACTGCATGACCCCCGCAATTCTGCGGATCCCTACACGCTGATCGTGAGCGACATGCATATGCCTCAGATGGACGGCTTCGGGCTGGTGGAACGCATCCGCGAGACAGCAAGCTTCTCCCAGATCGCCATCGTGATGCTGACTTCGGCCGGGGACAGGGGTGACGCGGCCCGATGCAGGGAGTTTCACCTGGCTGGTTATCTGGTAAAGCCAGCTCGGCGATCGGAGCTGTACGATGCGATCGTGCGTGCGCTGGGCGCCCTGCAACAGCGGCCGACACCCGGCTCGGACATGAAAAGGCCGCGCGAGAATGTCAACCGGGCAGAAAAACCCTTGCGGATATTGGTCGCCGAAGACAATCTTGTGAATCAAAAACTGATTACCAAGCTGCTCGAAAATCGTGGGCACGAAGTGTTGGTTGTCGAGAATGGACGCGAAGCACTGGATGCGCTTGAAAGCTCCAGCTTTGACCTGGTGCTGATGGACGTGCAGATGCCTGTCCTCGATGGACTCGAGACGGTCCGCTTGCTCCGGGGAAGGGAGATAGGCATACCGTTTCACCAACGCGTGATCGCCTTGACCGCTCACGCGATGAAGGGGGACTTGGATCGCTGTTTGGCCGCAGGCATGGACGGATACCTCTCCAAGCCGATCCGGCCTCAGGAACTGGACCTTGCGCTTCAGGGAACCTTAAGCAGATAGGTTCAGCCTCAGGCTTCCTGTTTTGCATGCACTCATTTACGTTGCCGTCGTGATCCTCGCGCGACGCAACAATGTCTTTGCACTTGGTGCGGGCTTCACAATCGCGGTCGCCTGGAACTGTCTGGAGTTCTTCGGGCCTCACCTCATACAGGCGGGTGCGGTCATGTTTTGGTCTTTTCTACATACAGGTCAGGTCCAGCAACTTGAAACTATGATGGTGCCCATCGGCGGAATCGGCCATTTCATTCTCATTATTGCTTGCCTCACGGCGCTCTTCCACCAGACGACGGACACCAAAAAATGGTGGAAGTTCATTGCCGGTGGCGTGTTGGTGCTCGGATATTTCGCTTTGATTGTCGCTATCGCCCGCCCGCGCTAGGTTTCAAAATCTCTGTTCTGCTGCATGTCTCGTGTTTCGCCATTCTGGCATTGGAATTGTCGTTTCGGGCAACTGGAGAATCGATTGTTGATAGCAGGCCAATGCACTCATTGAATCCACGCATTGGGAGGAATTCCCGCTTCTGCGATCCCCTCTGGCGATGGCAAGGAGCCCTTTCCTCAAGGCAATGCGTACCACGCGCCACGTCCGCTGCCGTGAAGCGCGAGATGGCCTTCGGCGACCAGCTGGCGGAAGTGCTGCTTCAATGTGTTTCTGCTCGTACCCGTTAGTCGTACGATGTCGCTGATGGTGACTCTTCCGTGTTCGCGGACGTGCTCGACGATGCGCACTGACAGTTCCGGCAACGCCGCGAGGACGATCTTCTCTCGTTCGACTTTTCTAGCTAGGCGCTTCATTTGTTGTTGTAACGCGCGAAGGAAAAAGAGAAGCCAAGGCTGCCAGTTTGGTGCATCTGTCCTGACCGTCACCTGGGTCTGGCGAAGGGCGAGATAATAGCCTTCTTTGCTTTGTTCGATCACGCTTTCAAGTGAGCTGTACGGTACGTAGGAATAGCCTGCGCGGAGCAACAGAAGAGTCGTCAGGATTCGGCTCAATCGACCATTGCCGTCCTGAAATGGATGGATTTCGAGAAGCACGACCGTGAAGATCGCCGTGACCAGAAGAGGATGCAGTCGTCGCGATGAGTATGCGTCTGAGGTCCAGGCAATGAGTTCAGACATCCGTCGCGGAGTGTCAAAAGGAGACGCTGTTTCGAACACAATTCCGACCTTTTTTCCGGCCTCGTCGAACGCGGCAACGTTGTTCGGTTGGGTCTTGTAATTGCCGCGATGATGCGCGTCTTTTTCGCTGTATTGGAGCAAATCGCGATGCAGTTGCTTGACGTGGTTTTCGGTGAGCGTGATCTCTCCCCAGGACTGGAAGAGCGGCTCCATCGTTTCGGCGTAACCGGCGACTTCCTGCTCGTCTCGCGTTGCGAGAGATTTGATCTCCAGATTGTAGAGCAGCCGCTCCACTTCGCGGTCGGAGAGTTTGCTGCCTTCAATGCGGGTCGATGAGCCGATGCTTTCGATGGTGGCGACACGTCGTAATGCGGAGAGGCGCTCCGGCGCCAGAGTGCCAAGGGCCTGCCACGCCCCCTTGAACTCGTCCAGTTCGGCGATGAGATTCAGGATCTCAGGGGTGATCTGGAGGGTGTTTGCTCGGATCGTCACACCCAATAATACACCCAATTACACCCATTTCTAACACCAAAAGCACACCCGATTACGAGGGATCATCCGTTTCCGGGTGAGGCGGCATATTGCATAAAATTCGATAAAATTTGGCTTTTTATCGACTTCAGCGGCGCCGGCCAAAGGGGCCTTTTTTTACGGAAAAGGGCTGCCTGGGTGAGCTGGTGGTGTCCAGAAGAGCATCGAAGCCGCTGTCTGTCGCGAGGGGAACCCGGTTCAACGCTTGCGGGATGAGGGGGTCGGGAAGGCTGGGCTGGTTGCGGTCAAAGTTCCGGTCAAAGTTCCGGTCAGGGGGCGGAGGGGGCGCGTCGGTCGCCGGCTTGGGGGCCGGATTGGGAGCAGGCTCCGGGTCGGGGACCTGGGGCGCGGCGGGTTGGGCTTCCGCGGCGGCAACGGCATCGCCTGGCTCTTCACCTGCGGCTTGGTGCTGCTGTTTGCGGAGCCACTCAGATTCGTAGATTTGTGCGTTGACGGGCGGGGCCGCGGGTTGCGTCCCGGATGGGGAGAGAGGCGGCGGTCCGGAATCAGGCCTTCGATCGCTACGATCATCGAAAGAGCCTTGATCTGGCCGGCGATGATGCCCCTGGTCGCTTCGTGGCTGAGATTGGCCAGTTCCCAGAGCCGGGCCAGGATCTGGTCGCGACCAAGGTTCAGCTTGCGCAGCCCTTCGGCTTCCTGGTCCACCAGCTTTTCCCTGACGGCGGCGCGGTGCTCGATCATGTAGGCGCGGACGCGGGGCTTGGATTTGGTGTAGGCGGCGGTTTCGGGATTGAGACCGACGGCTTCCGCGGCGCGGCGGTCATTCATGGTTCCGGAAAGGATCAGGTGAGCAAAGGCCATTTCCTGATCGGTGATGGGATCGCTGACAGTATTTTTGGGCATAGGTAGTCTCGTTCCTCGGTTTGTTGGAGATTGTGGGGTTTCTTGGCTTCCCCCTAGTGACAAAAAGGGGTTGAGAGCCGCGGTAGGCCAGTGATGGAGTCATGGCTGTTGTTGGTGATTTTGTGACAGGGATAGGGTGTGGCACCGGACAGCGGTGACGCTATCCTTCGCTCGCGCTAAAGGCCGAAACTACCGGCAACTGCCGGCCAAGGCGCGGTCGCGTGAGAGGCCGTCGCCTGCCGATATCGTCTACTTTAAGAGATAGGCCTTTCCGTGTTTACATGTAAGTGGCGAGATGCGTTTTTCGGCACGGGAGTACAAGCCCAAAGGTCACTTGGGTTCGATTATGCGCGTTGGCAGCGGGATAGAAATGGGCGGTAAACCGGAACCTTCCCCACATGTTTTGGAATTTTGTGGGTGCATGCGGAGCGCGGCGCGGGGCGTTATGGAGCATTTCCTTTTGGGCGTTACTCCGTCTGCTCACCGTCGTGCCCCTATCAAAAAGTCATGAGGTAAACTTCCCGTCCGTCCCCGGGTTAGGTCCCGTCCCCGGGTTAGGTCCGAGACAGCAAATGGATGTCCGGTCCTGCAGGGATGCAGGGACCACCAGCCGAGAGGCACTTGTGCGCAGTGCAGGATCCTGATCCACGCAATGCGCGCGCTCTCCGGAGCGCGCCAGGGGCCTCGTGTTTTTCCCTTGACTTTGACTTACATGGAAGTCGCCAATCCGGACATAACCCCGACTTTCGAGTTCTGTTAGCCCTGAGGTATGCTCTTCGCTCGATTCCGACTTTTTCCGCAACCTGGATAAGGAAGGGCCTTTCTCTCAAATAACCGCACACGGAGACGGGTGGTTCGGGAGCGCGGCCTCTGGAGCGTGCGCGCCTATCTTCCTATGTGAGCAAGCTGTCGCCTGCCACATGGGCCAACGAATGCGGTCCAATGCGTTTTGATAACTTACCCCATCTGTTTCCGCAGGGTCAGTCCCGTTTGGCCTGCTTTAGCCCTGCTGCATAGTCGGCCATTCGGCAGTCGTCTTTGTTCTGATCACGCAGGGGAAAGATTCAACCGCTTGAGCGTTGCCGCAAAGCGGCGATCCCTTTGCAGGCAGGCCATGCGCGGTTGATTTTTCATCCACAGGATCGTCGGCTCGCGGTGGCGGATCGCCTGGTCCAGCCAGTCGAACGCCAGGTCCACATCGCCGAGTAAGCCATGGATCAGGCCGATCCTGGCCGGGCAAGCCTGCGTGCTTCCAGGAAGATTCTTCAAATCGGCCAGCACTCGGCGGGCCGCTTCGTTATTGCCTGCCACCGCGTGGGCCTGCCCCAGAGCGTAAAGCGTTCCGTAGGAGTTGCCCCACAACGCAACCAGGCGCTCCGCCCAGATCACGCTCTCTTGGAACCGTCCCTGATGCCCGGCAACGAAGGAAAGACACTGTAGGGCCCGGGGAAAGGTTGCATCCATTTCCAGCACGCGCAGGCACGCTTCCCTGGCTGCCTCCTGATCTCCTGAAAACATCAGCGCAATCGCCCGCGCCAAGCGGCCGACAAGGTGGAGGGGATCTTCGCGGACGACCCGGTCTGTTTCCGCAATGGCCTCAGCCATACGCCCGTGCGGAAGCAGGTACCAGATGGCATAAGCCAAACGCACATAGGGCGCTGCGTCCAGCGTAAGGGCTCGCTTGAAGTGCTTTTCCGCCGCTCGCCAGTCATAGTCAAGCATGGCGGCGGTCTGGCCCAGGGCGGCGTGTGCCTCGGCATCGCGCGGATCCAGATCCAGTGCCCGGCGCGCGGCCGCGGCCGCCGCCGCCAGCATCTCTAATGCCGGCGCACCCGCCTCCGTGGTCAGGCAAATCCGGCTCTGCGCGATGCCGGTGTAAGCCTGGGCGTAGCCGGGATCAACCGAGACGGCGCGCTCAAAACACTTGATCGCTTTCTCGAATTCCGCGGGAGCATACTTGCGCCAGTGGAAGCGGCCTTCCAGGTAAGCCTCGAATGCAGGAAAGTTTACCGTGGATTGCCTGGGCGCCAGGCTGACCCTGAGCTGCGCCGCAATGTCGGCGGAGAGCTCATCCTGTAGGGCGAAGATGTCTGTCATTTCGCGGTCGTATCGCTTGGCCATGCGATGGCTGCCATCCGGACCATGAATCAACTGCACGGTCACCCGGATACGAGCCGCGCTGCGCCGCACGCTGCCCTCGAGTATGTTGTGCACGCCTAAGATTTTGGCGATCTCGCGGATATCCTCATTCCTGCCCTTGAATGCGAACGCAGACGTGCGGGCGATGACCCGCAACCCGTCGATCTGCGCCAGAGTACAGGTAATCTCCTCGGCCAGCCCGTCACTGAAGTACTCATCCTCCGGGTTCCCGCTCAGGTTGGCAAAGGGCAGCACCACGATAGAAGAGTCAGAAGAGTCGGGCTCGGGCTCCTGCACGGCGACGGTGGAGGTGGCCGCGGGACTGTGGGCGATGGGGGCAATGGGGGCGATGAAGCAATAGCCAAGCCGGGGGATGGTCTTGATATAGCGCGGGATAGCGGCATCGTCGCGAAGCGCAATCCTTAGTTGCCGCACGTACCTATTCACACCAACTTCAAAATCCACTGTGGTGCCGTCGGCCCACAACGATTCCTGGATTACTTCGCGCCTGACCAGCTCCCCCGCACTGGACAACAACAGGCCCAGCAACCGCGCAGGCTGAAGCTGCAAAGGGATGCGACGCCCGTTCATGGTGAGCTCGAGCATCTCGCTGTCGAAACGGAACACGCCAAATTGAAACATGTCAGATTTACTCCCCAAGGGTTGAGCGATCCTCCTGCCGAGCCCTTGGGGGTAGGGCTATCGAATGTTTCCTGCGGGGCCGCGGGCGAGCGCTGCCAGAGTTCGTTCCAAGGCCCGATCCGGAGCGCACATGTCCGGATAAGTTACTTGCATTCAATCATCTGCGGGCGCACCTACAAAGCAGAAGTTGCGCACAGCACGCGCATGGAATGCCGCCGGCTGCTGCGGCAAAGTGACATTGGAAGCGCGATACGCGAAGCAGCCTGAATGACCGACGGGACCGGGTACGACGCGATTGCCACCAATTCTGCAATGAGGAGACTATCCATGAAACATCTTCGCATCAAGCAAGCGCCCGCGTTCACCCTGGCTTCGGCCGCATCCTCTTTTCCATCACAACCAACCGAGGCAGAACAGCCGGCTCGGCAAAACATTGGATTCTTCCGCCTGTTGCAAACTTGCTCCCTGCTCGCGGCCACCCTTTTTGCCGGAGCATCCCCAAGCATGGCGCAAACACTCGGGAGCGCACAGGATGCTGCCTCTACTCAAGCGGCCAGCACCTCCGACTCGGACGCGTACGTGACGGCGGTCGAGTACGTCGTGCATTTTTATCCCCTGTGGTTCTCTAACCAGCAGTTGCAGGTAAATAATCAATTCGGCACTACGAACAAAATGGTAGCACCCTACTCGGTGGGCCCGACCTTCAAATACGTGGTAGCCAGCAACTACGACACGCTCTACTCCACCGCCAATCTCGACCTGACGGCCGGGCCGGTCGTGGTCACCGTGCCCGCCACGGAAGTGGGCTACTCCGTTCTGGTTCTGGACTACTACGGCAACCAGATTCCGGCCGCAATTCCTTCAGCAACGCCGGGCGCCTTTGCTTTTACCGGCCCTGGATTTTCAGGAACACTCCCATCGGGCGTGACCCAGATCCCGATGCCAATCAACTTTCCGCTGGTGAATTTCAGGGCGATCAAGTTCTCCGACGGCCAGAACCTGACCACCGAAGCCACGGCGTTCATTGCTGCGCTCAAGACGCAGCCGCTCAGCGGGTATATAAACAACCCGTCGAATGGGCCCACGATCATCCTTCCGGACTCCGCTTTCACAACGTCGTACAAGACCACCGCTGACAACCTGATTGCAAGCCAGCCGCTCACCTTTCTCAAGCAGCTGCAGACCGCAGTAAAGGCGCCCCAGACGCCACCCTTATCGTCTGCGGACCAGGAGCTATCGAACCAATTCGACGTGTTATTTGGCGACGGCACCCATTGCAGCAGCGGGTTGAGCACCGGTACACAGAAAGCGCTCGAATGGATCGTCAACAATTATCTGACGAATACAGATCAGAACCACTGGATCCACTTCACCGATATCGCCGACTGGGGCGCTAACTTCCTCAACCGCGCGTCGACTACTGAATACCTTCAGCAATCCAACGGAATCAACACTGCTGCGTACTATCACACGTTCAAGGGCGCTGATGGCAGTCCCCTCGATGGGACCAATCCAGAGGGCTACGTCCTGACCTTTCCCGCGGGACAGCTTCCGGATGCGAAGCTCTTCTGGTCTCTGACCGCGTACACCCCGGATGCGATCGAGCTGGTTTCTAACCCAGCGAACAAGTATGTGGTTGCCAGCTACACGCCGGGGCTCACCTACAATGGGGACGGCTCTCTCACGGTCTACATGAGCAAGCAGCCACCGGCGCATGCACCCATCGGCAACTGGCTGCCCGTTCCCTCGGGCAAGTTCAATATCGTCCTACGGGTTTATGGTCCCCAGGGTAACGTCGCAGATAACACCTATGTTCCGCCGGGCATTGCGCGCCCGTAGCGTTAACGTCGATGTCAAAAAGCCTCGTCCGGCGGCCCCAGTGCCGCCGGATTTTTCTTGGTGCGCCAGGCGTTGGAAAATAGTCTTTCATCCGATGGCACAGGTTTACGGTCTCACCCACGTAGCACGCGGTATGCGCGGTGGTGTCATCACGGCATTCTTCAAAGACAAACCTGTAAATGCCTGCACGATCAAAAATCCACCACCGGTCGCGGCGGGACGGTCCCAGTTGAGAGCCACTGCTGTATCTGGCTCGCGATAGCAGTTCGCACCAGCGCAGGTTGGGATTGTTTGGATATTGGCCCGTCAAAATTCAGCGTCCTGGCCTGCTCAGGTTGACCTGCGCAAAGCGGTACAGCCAATAGAAGGCGCAGATGGATGACAACAGTCCCAACGAGCCAAGCCCACCGGCAACCCGAGAAATGTACTTGGCCTTCGAACTAAGCCATGGAGATTCGCGACGATCGCGGATTTAATCGGTCGTACTGAAGGCGTCGCTGGGTGTCTTGCTCCGACTCTTGCTGTCTGGATGATCTTTGAAGGAGGGCGAGCACCCTCATAGCGTAGTAGTGCCCGCTGATCGCAATGGCTCCCGGGATTGTCAGCCATTGCGCCAACAGGCACAAGGCAATTCCGCAACAAGAGCTTCCAGGCCGCCTGTAGGTAGCCGCCGCCACCATCTCCAACTAAATGGTCGCGGACATTCCGATCGCCGTGAAAGACGCGGCTAAGGTTGCGGCGTCGAGCACGATCAGCTTCTCCCAGAATCCGATCTGCAGTCTGACAAAGTCGATTGAGGGATCGGGACTCGTGTAAATCCTGTCGACCTCATCGAGCGGGTTTTGCTGATCAGTCATGGCGATGATGCGGTCCTTATCAATCTGGGTAAATGCGGAAACAGCATATACATATTTATCATCTAACGACGAGGTCAAGGTAATCGGTATTTTCTCCCCGACCGTGATCTCTCCGGTTGTTCGCGCACCAGTTCAATTGGCTATGAAAGGCATTAGCACTAACCGTTTCGCCTCTACCCTCGCACGTGGTCGATAAACCGGCTCCCCCGGTGAAATTGAAGAAGTTTCCCGAGGATAACCGCATAAACTGTCCCGCATCCCCGTCGCGCATCTCCCAAGCAGCATTGGACTGGAACCGCTGCAGCACTGAGCCAAGGGGAACCCACGTCATCTTGGATTGATACCCGGGGGTTCGTGGACAGGATTCTCTGAGTGTCAGGTCCGGTCACGGTAGGGACAGCTATCCTAGCTGCCCCCGTACAGATCCGTGCGAGCGGAACTACCGCACACGGCTCAACCTCGGTCAGTGGCTCAAAACGCACGCTTGGGTAAGGATGCAAGATAGAGGACGGGGAATCCAACGTTCGAAGGTCGGGCGTATGCGCGGCCAGCTGGGACGGCTACGCTGACTGCGACGGCCAAGCATCGACCGCCACAGATCGCACAGCCGGTCACGAAAGCGCCACATAGCCCGCTGGTTGTCGGGGACCGCGTGATAGCGATAGTAACCAGTAACCACACGTTTCAGCCACGCGCCCACCGCGTTAACCGGCTCATGCATCCGCTGACGCAGCTTCGCCTTAATGGCTCGAAGCGTCGCTCGCATCCGCTGAGGTACAGTCCTACGCTGTACGACGAAATGGCCGTTGGAGGTCGTCGCACAGTAGTGCGCGAACCCAAGAAACGTGAAGGTCTCTGGTTTGCCCTCGCCGCGCTGTTTCCGATTGACCTGCGCGAACCGACCAAACTCGATCAGTCGCGTCTTCTCCGGATGGAGTTCCAACGCGAAGCTCGCCAGCCGTTTCCGAAACTCCCGCAGAAACCGCTCAGCGTCTTCACGCTGCTCAAAGCCGACCACCAGATCGTCAGCGTAGCGGACAAACACCATCTCTCCGCTGGCTACCTTCCGGCGCCATGCCTCAACCCACAGGTCGAACACATAGTGCAGATACACGTTCGCTAAGAGCGGTGAGATCACTGCTCCCTGCGGCGTGCCTGCCGTCGTCTCTGACCACTTACCTTCTTCCGACACACCAGCCTTCAGCCACTTACCTATTAGCCGAAGAATGCGCCTGTCGGCCACTCGATGCTCGACAAACTTCATCATCCACTCGTGGCTCAAATGATCGAAGAACCCACGAATGTCCGCATCAATTATCCAGTTCACTCGCTTCCGTTCGATGCCCACGTTCAGCGCATCCAGCGCCTGATGGGGGCTGCGTGCCGGTCGAAACCCATACGAAAAGCCCCGAAAGTCCACCTCGTATATCTGGTCGAGGTACGTGACCACCGCCTGCTGGACGATCTTGTCTTCCAACGAAGCAATGCCCAACGGCCATTCCCGGCCGTCGGCCTTCGGTATGTACACTCTTCGTGAGGGTTGCGCACGGTAAGCTCCACGGTGCGCGCGGCCATGGAGTTCGGCAAGGCTGAGCCTCCAGGCCTTGTTCATACTGCTGCCAACTCACTCCATCCACTCCAGGCGCTGCGCCCCGCTGTAAGGCGTAGTAGCTCTCCCGTAGTAGGTCGATCGTGAGATGGTGCAGCAAAGCGGAGAACCGTTCCTGCTTCCTGGCCCGCGCCGTCTGGCGCACGCCACCTAGCCCCGGGACACGCGCGTTCCGCCCTGTGTCGGATGCGTGTGAGGCTGGGCGTCGTTCTCCTTGGTCTGCGCCCTTCCCTCCGCTGGCTCCGCGGAAGTCTTATCTTCTTTGTTCGTCAGCTTCATCGGTACTATGGCGCAGTCCGACTCCTCCAAAACGTACATGCCCGGATCATGGATCTTTCCCTTCCCGGCCGGTCTGCTCGCGCAGACGCTCTGGAGGTCTCCCGGTTCTCGTCCACACTGTTTCCTGACGTGCCTGGACTCTTCGACTACGCCGAGCCCGACGGCCACTCGCGATCTAACGCGGCTCGTTGGTGTTGCCTTCCCACTGACAGAAAAGGGTCGGCACTCGGATTCAGGTTTTCGGAGCTCAATCATCCCGCCCGCCAGTTCCTCTGTCTACGCTTCGCTGCGATCCCTCGCGAGATCACAGGCAAGACTCGAGGCCAGAATGGAGTCGCTTCTCCTTTTCTGTGGGGCTCTTTCATCCCCTACAATGTGCCGGTTTATCCCGGCGCTCTCTGTCCCCGAAACTCTCCCCGAAACATCCCTGTCCCCGAAACATCCCTGTCCCCGAAACATCCCCGAAACATCCCTGAAACTCTGAAACTCGTCCTGAAACTCTCATGTAAGTCTGTCAGCGAGACTGGAACCACGATGCACTGAAGGCATTCTCTGCCGAGAAGATCGATCAACTGCTCCGCATCTGTAAGGATCAGCTACAGAAGATTAGCCACATCGACCATCTTCTATCCCAAGACAACCCAGGCACTCGAAGAGCGCGGGTCGCAGAAGCAAATCACGCTAGCGACGGTCCAGTCCACAGATTCTGGCGATGGACCTTGGGCGATTTGATCCAAGCCATCATGAGCTACAGCTCTTATCTGACCCTTGTCTATTCAATCTTGTCCTTGAATGCAACCAAGGCTCAATTTGCCCTAGACCAGAGACCGTACATCGCAGAGGCTCTCACAGTGGAGCCACCCAATTTCTACCGAACCCAAGCGATCCAGATGACGGTCAGGTTATGTGGAATTCGCACATTGTGAACTTCGGCAAGAGCCCGGCCAACAGCATCACGATGACCAGAGGGATGAGCCTGGACGGAAAGCCGTTTGTCCCCAGTTTTGACGGTACGAGGCAACCTATTACTATGGCTCCGATGGTGCAAAACGTCGAACAGTTTCACACTGTACTGTCCGGGCACTTAAGCAAGTCAGCGTTTGACAATCTGATGAGCAAAGACCTTGCCATCAGCATCAGGATTACCATCGACTACGCAGACCTGGCTGGAAGGCCGTACAAGACGGGCATTTGTATGAGCCATCTTAGCTCAAACGTCATAAGCATGTGCGCGGACGGAAGCTATATTCACTAGCTCACTCAGGACAACAGGCTGCAGGTACGGCGGGTTCTGGCCCGATAATTAGGGTCCCATATTTGCTTGGCAGGCCGGAGGCCAGGAGTCTCCGGGTAGTGCCAGTTTAGAAAAGTCAGAGGCCCAGCGAGACGAACCGTAGCGCTGACCTGCGTGTTCCTCACAGCATCGGACTAAACGCTATCACGAATCCTTTTTGTGGCACCATTACTCATCGTCCCCAGCCCTGCACTTTTGATCATGGACCCCGACGGAAACCCTAAAGCGGATGAGCACCTTCTGCCTCTTAACGAGTTGCAGGAAGAACTGACCGCGCTGGAAAACGGTTCGTTTACTTTGCTCTCCGATAGCGAATTGCAAGAGATGATACGGATCATTCATGGAGACTTTAGGATTGAGGCTCCCACTTTTCCTGCTGGAACTGCTATTTCTCGAGCCGTCCGTGTCTCCCAACGTCCACTCAATAAATCACACGTCAGCTATCCACCGATGGAGAAGGTGAAGCAACACGGACGGCTTAATAGAGCTGGAGAAGTGATGTTTTATGGTTCCTTTAATATCGGCTCTTGCCTACAAGAATGCTCTTGGCAAGTAGGCGAATTCTTTGCGGTGTCAGGGTGGATAACAACCACGGCGACGACTTTTAATCACCCGGGCTATTCCACAGCGGTGCTCGAAGTGCAGAAGTCCAATCGCGACCTACCGTTTTTTGCTGAGGTGAAGAATGATTCGGAACGAAATGCATTGATCAGAGCGTGGCAAGCGCGGGTATTCACGCAACGCGTGGAGCGAGGTCAAGAGCATCTTTACCGATTATCCATCGCGCTGAAAGACCTTGCCCTTTCAAGAATGCTTCAAAGGGATTCTAGGTATCCTGATATCTTTTCGGGTGTGCTCTATCCATCTGTAGCGATGTGGTTGTTGGCAGACAACGTCGCTATGATGCCGAAAGAGGTTGATGAGAAACTGGCCCTCTTCGAAGTGATCCTGCTCACGCTTAATTCAGTCACCGAGCTTCGCAAAGCTGATGGCGGTGTAGAAACGAAGATGGAGATGAAGTTCTACGACTTTGCTAGACCAGAGCCAAGCGGAAACCTTATCTGGGGACAACGCAGTCAAATCGTCCTGCCTGACGGGGCTGATCTTGCAACGTCCACGCCCCGAGTTCTTACACCCGTGTAGTCCCAATAACCACATGCCGTAATCATCCCATCCCGCACTTGCGACAGTCGATACGTTTTTGTCGTCATGGTAGGGTCAGAACACGGTAGGCGACCCATAGAGCATGCCAGCGCCCCGACCCTCGGCAAGCAAAGGCCGGCAGCCCGATCCTGACGCGATCACGGCCTATCGTAGCAACATATTGCAGGAGCAGGACGGGAACCTGACAATCTTTGGGACCCCATAAGCATTCCCTCTGATAGCCACCCGGCCAGAGTCCCCCGTACTACGTGCCATTTCAGGAGCCCGCGCGGGGGCATGTGGGCGGTGACATTACCGCCAACGGAGTCGAGTCCGGCCTATCTCTTTCGGGTACGCTCATAAAACTCATTGACGCGCCCAGTCTTGGAATACAAAACACTGACCAAGGCCGCATAACCATTAATGGTCCTTCTCTAACAACTTCAGTATGTACGTCGAAGGTATCGCTGCTCCGTTCGGCCCATGAATCATCCCGACAACCGTTTTAGCGTTATTGATGATCGGGGCGCCGCAATCTGAATCTTTATTCGAGAAGGACGTAAAGACTCGATGGGACTCCTGTCCACTCGACGAATCAACACCCATTCGTGTAATGTGTCCGAAGTCGTACGTCACCACCGGCATACCGTTTTGTTGAATAAATCCTACCTTGATAATGTCGTCTCCGTCGTGGGCCAAGACTTTAGCAACTGTAGGCACCCAATATTGTTCCGTAGTAACTTCAGGTTTGCTGACATTGCGCCCCTGTTCATCTAGCTTTTGATAGGATGCCATTCCGTGCATAGAGCGCTCAAACGGGCTAGCTAAAACATGGAGGATTGCAATATCAGCATCGACATCTGAATCAATGAGTTCAACGCCAGTTGTCATACTCCCAGAAGCAACCGTCATAGATTGTCCCAATAAGGGGGGCATCGGCACGGCTGCAGCTATGCCTTCTTTTCCAGCCAACGGATGCAGGCAGGTGGCCACGTAGCCTTTGTTATTCAGCCAGAATCCAGTCGCAATTGGGACGGCGGATTTCGACAAGCCGCTTTCAATTTGCACGACTATCCCAGCCCCAAATTTAGCCAATTCTACTCCCGAGGGAGGTGCGCAGTAGACAGTCGCTACGTTCTTGTTCCCGATTTGTGCAATTCCACAAGGAGCGACTATCAGCTTTATATCGCCTGAGTTTTGAAAGTTATCATTTCCAATGGCCGCATTACTGTGTTCACTACCGGTCTGGTCAATATTGCCAGCATTCTTGTCATTACCTTTCACTTTTACGTTTTGCCCTGGAGCTTTCTCTTTAGACGGTGTAGCGGGAGGTGTGGGCTGAGGTGGTGAAGGTTGAACTTGCGGCTGCGTCGGGGATTGCGCTGCGGCTACCTTTTTTTCATTGGGCCCAATATACGATCTTAAGAGAAGGCCGACTCCCAAGAATACAATCAGGCAGATTACCATTCTGATCGGATAGATTCTTCTCCCTAGCTTTTGGTGCAGACCCTTGAGCCATCGTTTGGCAAGGAGGTCATGCATAAGTAGCCATGCCACCCATAATGCAGCGCATGCTCCCCAGAGCCAGGGAATGGCCCACGTAAAGTGCCTAATATAACCGGCGTCAACGCTCATTTGGAACACAATGCTCCCGACCAAGCTAGCAAAGGCAGCAATAAACACTCGCATGCCCACAATCCTGCGCCTGTGGGCTACCTTGGGTCAAGGTAACAATCACTCCCAGAATGAAGGAGAGCTGAAAGTCTCAGCAGGACTTGCTCCCGCGAGTTCTTGCCTTAGGGCGTCCTGGGACCATTGTGACGGGTTCCGTAGCTGCCGCTGACGTCTCTTGCGTGCATCAGAATATTCTACCCGTTCGGGTGTGACAACAGCCGACAGCAGTGGCTACTACGCCTGTACAGGATTATTAAAGGGCAGTCTTAAGAGCCTGTCGGGCAGTCGCAACGGTATCGGCACAGGCTGGCAGTCTCGGCAGAATACGTATGTAATACGGCCTTTAGTTGATAGCTTCCTGGCAGATTACTGGCAGCATCCGTAGCACACCTGTGCAGCGTCTGTTACCTAGATATAGATAGAGATTAAGATAGATATATAGACTGAGAATAAGCTATTACCATTCCTCATCAGCTTCTCTCCCCCTACTATTCATAACTATAAATAAGCATGGTGGGAAGCCATACAGGACCAGTCAAGAGCTACTCCTGATAACAGTCCTGTCAGGTGCTGGCAGTGCTCCGCAGATCATCTGGCAATCATGGCCTGCCTGCCCGATACCTGCTAATCCATATAACCTTACGAGCACAACGTCAGGGGAACAGGCAAAGAGGTGGTCACTTCCCTTACGGCTTGGGCCAGGGTGACAGAGTCTCCCGTACTGGCCTGTCAGGCAAAGCAACGGACCCCAGGAGGTCAGTTCTGGCGCAGGAACTCACAGTTAGAGAGGCAAACACACAAGTAGATATCGCGAGTCTGGGGGTGGGCACAGAATTGGGCACACCAGTAAAGCCTGTGCTACTGTTCTTGTTGAGAAAGCCTGCTAAGTAATTGGTTTCATTGGTGCCGGGAGGGGGGGTCGAACCCCCACGAGGTTGCCCTCGGCGGATTTTGAGTCCGCTGCGTCTGCCAGTTCCGCCATCCCGGCTTGGCACGTAAAAATAGTTTAACCCGGTTGCCGCTCCCCTTGCACCTCCTGCGCTGCAGACTCTCATCACGCAGCTTCTCTCCTGACGTTGCGGCGTGGTCGTCGCATCCGGTCTACGCTCTACGATGCTGACGGCGGAAGGGGTGGGGGCGAAAGGGCCGCCCAGAGGAGAGGGTGAGTGTCGAGGAGAACCTTCACCCACCTCCTCCATTCCAAAGTCTCAACTCTTCGTCCGGGAGCGGTTCAAAGAAAGCGCCCGTCAAGACGAATCCAGGAGTCTCGAGAGCGCCAAGCCGTTTCTTCCCAACCGGATGGATTGCCTCCAACTTGGCTACTGGGGTTTTGTCCCGGCCGGAGGTGATAATCACAGTCTCCCCCTCTTGAGCCCTCTTTAGAGCTCCGACAAATTCGTCCTGGCTTCAGAAATCGTCGCTCTGATCATCACCCCTCCCATGGTAACTAACGTAGCAATCGTGGGCCATGCACAGCCCTCCGGATGAAATACATAAGTGTAACTACAATATGGGAGCACAAAATTGGCGGGCGTGATTTTATTCGAGCGCAGAGCTGTCCGAATTAGCGGATAAGAGGGATTGTGTCTTTTGATTTCATTAGACAAACGGACGCTGAGCCTTGCATCGCCAAACCTGGTTGTTGCTAGGGAAGCGGTAGGTTCAGGTGTGCAAATGGTTCCGGTGACAGCGGCTGCTATGAGTCCCGGCATTGGCCGGTACGGCTGAAAGTGCTGAAAGTAGCCCCGTACGAAGTGCGGGGCAGATGTGCGAACAACGAACACAGTCCCGAAAAGGGACGGCTGAATCAAGCCTGGCTATCTTCTCGGGCAAGAGATCTTTTGCTGGCGACCGTAGACAAGCCCTCAGTCGTCCCTGCCGGGACTCCACTCCTGTCCAACCAACCCTACCCAGGACTTGGCATCCTGGGCTACTTTCATGCCGTCCCTTCGGGACCGCCGATCGCCAACCAATCTTTTCCGCCTCCCGCAAAAACCTAACTTGGACAAGTCTGATTCGAGTGGGGTGAGGCGCAAGCATGGCGTCAACTTCGAGGATGCCATGCTGGTTTTCTCTGATCCCTATGCATTGGTTGAGCAGGATCGTATCGAGGGCAGCGAACTTCGGTGGCAGACCATCGGCCTGGTTGGGGACGTTGTGGTGTTGGTGGTAGCTCACACCGTCAGGGAACAAGGGGAGGACGAAATCATCCGCATCATCTCCGCCCGAAAGGCGCAACGGAAGGAACGCAAACGCTATGACGAAAATTGTAAGAAAGACTCTTTCTGATCGCCCTATGACGGCTGTGCAGAAACGCCGGTTGGACAAGCTTGCACAGCAACCCGACAGCGAGATCGACTATTCCGATATTCCGGAACTGACGGAAAAGTTCTGGCAGAACGCCATGCCCAACCCGTTCTATCGTCCAGTGAAGAAACAAGTCACCCTGCGCATCGACGCCGATATTCTCGCCTGGCTGCGTCAGCAGGGACAGCGGGCTATCAGACTCGCCTCAATGCTCTCCTGCGGCACATCATGGTGCAAGACCTGGAAGCAAAGCGAAAACGCGCATAGGAGCACTTTCGGTTCCAGCTCAGGGAATCACCAAATACTGTTCCAGCTTTCCGTCGGGCATCTCGTAGGTGGTCACCCTCAGCTCGCGTTCGGGAAAGGTGACGGTGAAGACACGGAAGGTCATTCCGCCGCGCGCTTCCTCTTTGGTCTCTTTGAAGCTGAGCGGCGGACCCAGGGGCTTGAGGCTGGCGGCGAAATCTTCGATCGTCTGCTGGTTGAAATATGCGTTGCAATACTTGGTGAAGAGGCTGCGGTCGATGTGCCCATCGGCCAGCCCGTTGAAGATGGCGAGCGCCTGGGCCTCGGCCTTGCTGGGCGCGGGCGCCCCAATACCCAGAACAATCGGCGTCACCTCGTCGGCCGATCAGGCTCGCAGCAGGGGAAGCCATCTCATTGGTGAGCACAACGATGGCCGCCCGGTCGTCAGGAAAGACCAGGTTTTCCGAGACAAACCCGGATACCTCTCCCGAGTGCTCAATCATCGCGTGGCCATCGCGTTTCTTCAGAAAGACTCCCAGGCCATAGCCGCTGCTGTCGCCGTTCTTGAGCAGGACAGGCGTGAACATCTCCGTATAGGAGGCTGCGGTGAGCAGGGAACGATCGATCAGGCTGATGTCCCATAGCGCCAGGTCATGCGCCGGCATGGCGAGCTCACCGGCAGCAAACATCCACCCCGCACCCTCCTGAGGCGAAGGCCGCGGCGGTCCCAGGGCATGGCGCTCGTAGCCGGTGGGGTCCGTTGCCGGCAGCCGGCTCGCATCCGCGTCATAGACGTTGACCATGCCCAGGGGCAAGAAGATGCGCTTTTCCAGCAAGTCGATCAGCGCCATACCGCTGACCTGCTCCACGATGCGGCCCGCGATCACATAGTTGGTGTTGGAGTATTGCCATTGGGTGCCGGGGTCGAAATCGAGCGGCCTTTTGCCCCACACATCCAGGATGTGCTGAGCGGTTGTGGGCGCCAGCATGGACGTCATCACGTAGTCCTCAGGCCAGTAGTCCTGGTAGCCGGAGGTGTGGGAAAGCAGCATGCGGAGCGTTACTTCGCTGGAGCGCGTGAGCTCGGGCAGGTACTTCGACACCGGATCGTCCAGGCTCAGCTTGCCCTCCTGCGCCAGCAAACAGGACAGCGGCAGCGGTGAACTGCTTGCTGATCGACCCGATGGAGTATTGCATCTGCGGCGTGGCCTCCATGGCGGAGAGAGCCTCGCCTGGCCATATGCCTGGAGATAAGCGATGTGGCCATCCTTCACTATGGCGATGGAGGCGCTAGGCACTTTGGTCGATGACAGGATCTGATTGACGGCGGCATCGATGTTTAATTTCAAGTCTTCTGGAAGCGCCGCATCTAAAGCCCGGCTCGGAGCGCGACGGGCATGGACTGCGCCCACGTCTTCGGGGCGGCCACCGGGCTCATTACCAGCAGAGCCAAGGCGAGAAAGGGACGCGGGCTACGCGCGGTGATTGCAGCATGCTGGCTTCGATTGTAAGAGCAGCGACCATGAAGACGAAGTGCGGAAGACGAAGCGCCGCGGATCTTCTGCTTTTCCCAGTTTTCGCATTTTGAGAAACAGTCTAAAATACTCTCCGCAACCGCAATGGAGGATTCGTGATGCTTACCCGCAGAGAGTTCACCCGCCTGGCAGTGGCCGGCGCTGCCTCACAAGTGGTTTCGCCGCTGTTGGCGCAGGGAAGCGGCGATCGCAAGATCGGTTATTGCATCATTGGCCTGGGCCGCATTTCCATGGGTCACTTCATGCCCGCAATCGCTGGCCAGCAAAAACTCGCGGATTACCGGACTGGTGAGCGGGCATCGCGACAAGGCGTTGGCGCAGGCGGCCAAGTATGGGGTGCCGGAGAGCTCCATCTACAGCTACGAGAACGATGGACCAGATCAAGAACAACCCTGCTATCGACGCGGTGTACGTGGCGCTGCCCAACAGCATGCATGCCGAGTACACCATCCGCTCCGCTCAAGGCGGGCAAGCACGTGCTGTGCGAGAAGCCGATGGCGACCACGGTGGCGGATTCGCAAGCGATGATCAAGGCCTGCAAGGACGCGAACAAGAAGCTGATGATTGCCTATCGCTGCCACTACGAACCGACCAACCTCCGCGCGATGCAGCTCATCCGCGAAGGCCAGCTGGGAAAGATCCAGGCGATCGAGAGCGCCAACGGTTTCAAGGAAAGGGCCGGCGAATGGCGGCTTGACCGCAAGCTGGCCGGCGGCGGCCCGTTGATGGACATGGGCATCTACTCACTCAACGCCTTCCGCTATCTCACCGGGCGAGGAGCCAATCGACATTAAGGCCTTCTCGTCGGTGATCGATCATGACGGACGATTCGATACGGTAGAAGAAAACGTGTCGTGGACGATGAAATTTCCTTCCGGAGTGGTGGCCAGTTGCAACACGACCTACGGCGCCCCGATGAACGGGTTTTACCGGGTGCATGGGTCGTTGGGTTTCTTGTATGCGAGCCAGCATTCGGCTTATCAAGGGCATCATCTTACCGCCCAATTTGCCGACCCCGCGGGAGGCAAGCCCACGATTCTCGACGAACCGAATCCCAATAACGATCCCTCGCAGTTCGTTACGCGAGGCCGATTACTTCTCCGACTGCGTTCTCGAAGATAAGACTCCGAAGACGGCGGGCGAAGAAGGTTTGCTCGATATGCAATACATGTCGAAGATTTATGAATCGTGCGGGTTGCCGGCGCTGTAGTCCGGCGAGATCGCTGAACTGCAGATCCCTCCACTTCGGTCCCACGGCACGCCCCACGGCAAGCCGGGCAGGCGGGATGACAAAGGTTAGGGTAGTTGCTTCCGACCGGATCGGATGCTGATTGAGCGAACTGCAGGTCCCTCGACTTCGCTCGGGATGACAAAGGGGAGGGGGGCGCTTCCATTTGCAGCGGTTGCCGGTTGAGGGAACTGCAGCTGCTCTCGGATGACAAATGCGCTTAGACGCTATCGGTCCCACTGCACGTCCGGTCACGGCACGCCCCACGGCAAGCCGGGGCCGGCGGGGCAGGCGGGATGACAAGCCTGCCTAGACGGCCCCGCCGGCGATCGAGGGGATCACCAGCACTTCATCGCCATCCTTAAAGGCGTACTCGTCGTTGCCGAGAAAGCGGATGTCTTCTTCGTTGACATAGAAATTGATGAAGCGGCGCACCTTGCCATCGTTATCGCGCAGGTGCGGCTTGAGCGCGGGAAAGCTGGTCTCGATCTCGGTGATCAGCTGGGGCAGATTCTGCGCCGCGGATTGAATCTCGCGGGTGCCATTGGTGTGTTTTTGAAATGCATTCGGCAGCACTACTCTAACGGACATAAGCTTCCTCCACCGCAGCGCGGCCTTCTGCGGTTCCTCTCTTCCAGATCCTGCTCGACCATGGCCTCAAAGTCCGCCATGCGCGGACGAATCGCCTGCTGCTGCTCGTACTTGCCTTGCAGCACGTCCATGGTCTTCAGGCCATTGCCGGTAATCGCAACCACGGTAAGATCGCCGGGAGCGATTCGGCCGTGGGCATAAAGGCGGGCGGTCACGGCGGTGGTCACGCCGCCTGCGGTTTCTGTAAACACGCCCTCGGTCTCGGCCAGTTCCTGGATCGCCGAAACGATCTCCACGTCGGAAACATCTTCCGCCCAGCCGCCGCTCTCACGGATGGCGCGGATGGCATACGGCCCATCGGCCGGATTGCCGATCGCCAGCGAGCGCGCAATGGTGTTCGGCCGCTGCGGCTCGTGGTGCGCCAGGCCATTTTTCACCGCATGGGCAATGGGCGAGCAGCCAGTGGCCTGCGCTCCAAAGAAGCGCACCGGCTTGTCCTCGACCAGGCCGAGCTCGATCAGCTCGCCAAATGCCTTGCGGATCTTGGTAATCAGCGCGCCGCCGGCCATGGGAACCACCACGTTGTCGGGCAGCCGCCAGCCCAGTTGCTCGGCGATCTCGTAGCCGACGGTCTTGGAGCCCTCGGCGTAGTAAGGACGAAGATTCACATTCACAAAGCCCCAGTTGTAGCGCTCCGCGATCTGCGAGCACAGCCGGTTGACCTGGTCGTAGTTGCCATCGATCCGCACCAGGTTCGCGCCATAGACCTGGGTGTTCAGAATCTTGGCCGGCTCCAGATCGGCCGGCACCAGGATGTAGGTCTTCAGTCCCAGGCGCGCGGCGTGGGCGGCCACGGCATTGGCCAGATTTCCGGTCGAGGAGCAGCCTACGGTGTCGAAGCCGAAGATCTTGCGCCGCTGGCCAGGGCGACCGAGACCACGCGATCTTTAAAGCTCAGCGTGGGCAGGCAGACGGCATCGTTCTTGAGATAGAGATTGGTGGCGCCGATGCGCTTGGCCAGGCGCGGGGCCGCCAGCAGCGGAGTCATGCCGGAGGGGGTGGTGGGCACGTAGTCGTCCGGCACCGGCAGCAGCGCCTGGTAGCGCCACATGCTTTGCGGCCCCCGGGCAATTGCCTCGCGGGTAAAGGTCTTCTTTGGCCGCAGCCAGATCGTAGGCTACTTCGAGCGAGGAAAAACACTCATCGCAGCTGGAAAGCGGCTGGTTGGGAAAGCGCTTGCCACATTCCCTACAGCGCAACTCGTAAAAATGATGCCATCATGCCCTCAATTCGAGAGCGACAGATGCACGGGCACTACGTGACGAACTCTAAACTGCATACTGCATGGAATTAGCGAGATGCGCGTAAACTGTGCACCCCGAATCTCATGTTCCCCGTTTCTTTTCAGAACGCAGGAGAGAGTTGACACCATACTCCTGGTTTGCCCAGGCAGGTTGTCGTGGCGTCACAGGGCCCGTCCCTCAGCCACTCTTCATGAAATTCAGGCTCGCTCACAAGGAGCAAACTTGAATATCTCGTTTTTAGCACAGTCGCCTGCGGACCGCAAGTGGCGCCGTCTTCAGCCGAACACCAGCCAACAGGCGCGGAAGTGCATCTGATTGGTAACATTAGATAGGAAGCAATCACCGAGCCTGCGGAGGGTCTGGTCCGCTCAACAGAATCGGAACTCCATGACGGAAGCCAGTCCACAATCCTCCCGCAACGCGTGGCGCGAGCGGGTGCAAGCGCTGAAGAATGTGCCGCCGGTGCTCGGCATTTTGTGGGAGTCAGGCCCGGCCGTGGTGGTTTGGGGCCTTGTGCTGCGCGTCCTGGTGGCTGCCCTGCCCGCGGCAATCGCCGACGTCGCGGCCAAGATCATCAACGGCGTGCAGCACGTTTTCAGCCACCAGGGACTTCTACCTCACTTTTGGTGGCTGGTGGCGCTGGAAGCGGGCCTCAACGTGTTCTCTGGCCTGCTGACGCGCGGCGTCGATTACAGCGATAGCCTGCTGGCCGACCGCTACACGCACTTCGTCAGCGTCCGGGTGATGCGCCAGGCGGCCGCAGCTGGACCTGACCACGTACGAAGATCCCGTCTTCTACGACCGCCTGGAACGGGCCAGGGTCCAGGCCACCGATCGCCTGGCGATGATCCAGCAGATGGGCCGGCTGTTCCAGCAGGCCCTCACCACGCTGATCTGGACCTCGATCCTGCTCTGGTACTCGCCGTGGCTGGTGCTTCTGCTGGCGCTGGGCGTGCTCCCCACCTTCCTGGGCGAAACCCACTTTGCCTTTCTGGGATACGCCAAGAACTTCCGCCAGACCCCGGCCAAGCGGCAGATGGACTATCTGCGCCAGGTGGCCGGCAGCCGCGAAGGCGCCAAAGAGCTCAAGCTCTTCAACCTGAGCGACTACCTGACCAACCGCTTCACCAAGCTCTCCGCAGGGGATCTACGAGGAAAATGTCGCCCTCTCGCGCAAGAAGCTGGTGGCCGGCGGCCTGCTCGGCGTCATCGCGACCCTTGGCTACTATGGCGCCTATGCCTTCGTGATCTGGCGCGCGGTCACCGGCGGCTTACGACAGACATTGGCGAGTTCTACTATCTGACCAATGCCATCATCCAGGCCTCCAGCAACCTGCAGCAGGTGTTTTCTACCGCGTCGGGCATCGCGGATCAGGCCCTCTTCCTCACCGATCTGCTGGCCTTCTTCGAGATGAAGCCGACGGTCGCCTCCAAGCCCGGACGGGGCGTTGATGCCGCGCCCGATCCGCCGCGGCTTTGAGTTTCGCAATGTCAGCTTTGCCTATCCCGGCACCGACGCGGCGGGTGCTGAGCAACTTCAACTTCACTCTCGCGCCGGGCGAGCGGATCGCGCTGATCGGAGAAAACGGCCAGGGCAAGACGACCGTGGTCAAGCTGATCACCCGGCTCTACGACCCGACCGAAGGGCAGATTCTGCTCGATGGCATTGACCTGCGCGATTACAAGCTGGAAGATCTGCACCACGAAATCGGGGTCATCTTTCAGGACTTCATGCGCTACGAGATGACCGCGCGGGAAAACATCAGCGTGGGGCGGGTGGAAAGCGAACACTCGCAGAGCGAGATCGAGTCGGCGGCGCACAAGAGCCTGGCGGAAAGCGTGATCGCCAAGCTGCCCGGCAGGCTACGACCAGATGCTGGGCCGCCGCTTCGAGAGCGGCGTGGAGCTCTCCGGCGGAGAATGGCAGCGAGTTGCGCTGGCCCGCGCGTACCTGCGCGACGCGCAGTTGCTGGTGCTGGACGAGCCTACGGCCGCGCTCGACGCGCGCAGCGAGCTGGAAGTCTTCGAACGCTTCGCCGAACTGACCACCGGGAAGATGGCGCTGCTGATCTCGCACCGCTTTTCGACCGTGCGCATGGCCGACCGCATCGTAGTGCTCGAGGGCGGAAGACTGGTGGAAGAAGGCACGCATCCGCAACTGATGGCGCTGGGCGGGCGCTACGCAAGTATGTTCGAAATGCAGGCGGCGAGCTACCGTTGATCTACAGACTAGATGCCCGAAGAGAGCTCCGAGAGACAGAAAGCTCATGACCGACACCGTTCCCAGCTCCGGGCCAGGCCGTTACCACCGACCCGGAGTCGCAGCCTACCTACTCCGCCGATTCGCTGCGGGCTTATGCCGACGAGGTCGCCCCCGGCTGGCATGTCGCGCACAAGCCGAAGGGCGCAGGCAGCTTTGGCCGCCGCATCGACGCGACGGCCCAGTCGCTCGACCAGCTTTACGTGATGCTCGACGCCAGGCCGGTGCCAACTTACCTGCCGGGAGAGCCGCTGGACCCGTTGCTCGAGTTGCGGCAAAATCCGCGGCTGCTGCGCGCCGTGGTTACCGAGATCTCATACCATACGCAAGAAATTGGGCCGCCTGCCGCGCGTGATCCGCGAGCAGCGAGAACGACGAGCCGCGCATCGTCACCGTGGCGGATGCCTACCTGCAGGCTACCGGCTCGGAATGGCACCCCGACGCGATCAAGATCTTTATCGACCAGGTGCAGAAGTACGATGCGCTGGAGCTGCAAGAATTGTGGGCGCTGGCTCCGGTGCTCAAATTCCTGCTGCTGGAAGAAATCATCATGCAGGCGAATGGCGTCATCCAGGATCCGGACTCGCACACCGAAGCCGGCGCCGAACTGCTCAAGACGCGCATGAGAAGCCTGCGCGACGTTGGCTATGCCGATTGGTTCACGCTGATCGAGCCGTTGGTCGTCTATGACCCCGTTCTGCAGCAGGATCCCGCCAACGCCTACCAGTTCATGGACTTCGACAGCCGGGAAGCCTACCGCAAACGCGTGGCGGAGATTGCCCGTCACTCCGATTGCTCCGAGTTGGAAGTAGCCCAGGCAGCGCTTACGCTGGCCCTGGAATCCAGGGAAAAGCACCGGGTAGAGGACCCGCGGCTTCGTGCTCGCCGCGCGCACATCGGCTACTACCTCATCGACCGCGGCTTTCCCCTGCTTGCCTCGCGGGTCGGCTATCGCCCCCGCTTCATCGACCGCATACGGCTCACGCATCTGGAACAACGCGGATGATTTCTATATCGGCGGCATTCAGATCATCACCGTGGTGCTCATCGGCCTGATCCTGGCGCCCCTGGTGCCCACCTACCCGATCTTCGGCGGCCTTACCCTGGCCTTTCTGCTCTTACTGCTCCCGGCAACGCAGGGCGCGGTCGACCTGGTCAACAACACCATCACCGCGATCTTCAAGGCCTATGCGCTGCCCAAGCTCGACTTCTCCGAAGGGTGTGCCGCAGGCGTTCACCACCTTGGTCGTGGTGCCCACGCTGCTGATGAAGGAGAAGCAGGTGCGCGAGCTCTTCGACGAGCTCGAGGTCCGCTACCTGGCCAACCAGGATCCGCAACATCCACTTTGGCCTGCTCACCGATCTTCCCGACTCGGTCACGCGCCCGCGGCAGAACGACACCGATCCCCTGGTCGAGCTGGCCATTCAGCTCACCGACGAGCTGAACGAGCGCTATGCCGCGGCGGGAGCTGGATCGTTCTTTCTGCTGCACCGCCATCGCATCTTCAATGCGCGCCAGGGCGTGTGGATGGGCTGGGAGCGCAAACGCGGCAAGCTGCTGGATCTCAACAAGCTGCTCAAGGGCCAGTTCGATCCCTTCCCGGTGAAGGCCGGCAACCTCAGTGCGCTGACGCACGCGCAATACGTCATCACCCTCGACTCCGATACGCAGCTTCCGCGGGGCACGGCGCACACCATGATCGGCGCCATGGCTCATCCGCTGAACCGCGCCATCATCGATCCCGAGCTCCGCATCGTGACCGAGGGATACGGCATCCTGCAGCCGCGGGTCGGGGTCAGCGTGCAATCGGCATCGCGCTCGCGCCTGGCCTCCATCTACTCCGGGCAGACGGGCTTCGACATCTACACCCGCGCCATCTCCGACGCCTACCAGGACCTCTATGGCGAAGGCATCTTTACCGGCAAGGGCATTTACGAGATCAATGCGCTGCACGCGGTTCTGGATCGCCGCTTTCCGCGCAATTCCCTGCTCAGCCACGACCTGATCGAGGGATCGTATGCGCGCGTCGGGTTGACCACGGATATCGAGGTCATCGACGATTACCCGTCGCACTATAGCGCCTACACCCGGCGCAAACACCGCTGGGTGCGCGGCGACTGGCAGATTGCGCAATGGCTCTTCGCCAAGGTTCCGGATGAATCCGGGCGGTATGTCCGCAATCCCATCGCCACCATCTCGCGCTGGAAGATCTTCGACAATCTTCGCCGGTCGCTGGTGGAAGTCTTTACCTTTGCCCTGCTGCTCGCCGGCTGGCTTGGACTTGCCCGGCGGCGCGCTCTATTGGACGGCGGTCACCCTGTTCCTGATGTTCGTGCCCACGCTGGTCCAGTTTGTCTTCAGCCTGGGCCGCGCCTATTTCACCAAGCTGCAGGGCTCCATGCGCGACGCCGTCAGCGGCTTTTGGCAGGGCACGTTTATCAGCCTGCTCAACCTGGTCTACCTGCCCCACCAGACGCTGCTGGCCCTGGACGCCATCATCCGCTCGCTGGTGCGCAGCTTTATCACCGGCCAGCGTCTTGCTGGAGTGGGAAACCGCTGCCGAGGCCGAAGTCGACGGCGCAGCCGCCGCACGCCGGTCGACCGCTACCTTGCTGTGACTCCCCTGGTCGCCCTGGTCGTCGGGGTGCTGGTCTTCCTGCGCCATCCGGAGTCGCTGCTGGTCGCGCTGCCCATTCTTATCCTGTGGGGCTTTGCCGGGGGCATCACCGCCTGGCTCAATCAATCCGCCCCAGCAGACCAAGCCGCAGCTCACAGCGGAAGAAGATACTCTTCCTGCGCCAGCTGGCGCTGCGGACCTGGCGCTACTTCAACCAGTTTGGAGGCGAGAGCCACAACTACCTGATCCCGGATAATGTCGAGGAAGAGGGCCTCTTTGAGGCCGCGCGCGTCTCGCCCACCAATTTCGGCCTGTTGCTCAACGCCCGGCAGGCGGCGAACACCTTCGGCTATCTGACCATTCCCGAATTCATTATCCTGACCGAGCGCAGCCTGCAGACCTACGACAAGCTGGAGAAGTTTCGCGGGCACATCTACAACTGGTACGACACGCGCACGCTTGCGCCCATCCGCCCGCATACGATCTCTTCGGTCGATAGCGGCAACCTGGCGGCCTCGTTCTATACCTTGCGCACGGGCTGCCGGAGCCTGCTGCGCGAGCCGCTGCTCGACCCCGGCCTCTTTGCCGGCATTCGCGATCATTGGCAACTACTCATGTGCCTGCCGGATGCACCGGCCGGCCTGAAGGCCCTGGCGCCTCCCGCCGCCGGACGCGGGCGCCGATGCGATGGATCGCCTGGGCGCTGGCCACTGTCGACGCGCCTGTTTTTGTCCCGGGCTGCAACGGCCGGCAGGCGGCGAGGCATCCTGGTGGCTCGCCGAAACCCATCGCCGCATCCGCGCCCTGGTCACCCTGGTTCGCGATTACATGCCGTGGCTGCTGCCCCAGTTCGCGCCGCTGCTCGCCCTGCCCCAGTTGCAAGGCCTTGCGAGACGCCTGGTCGCAGCGTCTCGACCGGCAGCCGCCAGTGCCCTGGCCGCCGATCTCGATGCCCGCATCGCCCGGGCCTCGACCAGCCTGGCTCCCGATTCACCCCAGGTGCTGCTGGCGGAAGAGCTGCGCCCCGCGCTCACGCCGGCGCGGGAACGCCTGAAGGCGCTCGCCGCGCGAACTGCAGGACTCTGGCGTCGGAAGCCATGCGCTTCGCCACCGAAATGGACTTCGGCTTCCTGATGGATCGTTCGCGCCTGCTGCTCTCCATCGGCTATGAAATCGAGCGGCAGCATCTGCATCAGGCCTGCTATGACCTGCTGTGAGCGAAGCCCGCATTGCGGCGTTCATTACCGTGGCCAAGGGAGAAGCCCCGCAGCAAAGCTGGTTCAAACTGGGCCGCACCCACACCATGGCCTATGGGCACGCCGTGCTCATCTCCTGGACCGGCACCATGTTCGAGTACCTGATGCCGTCGCTCTGGATGCGCAGTTATCCTGACACGCTGGTCTCGCGCACGCTCAGCGGCGTGGTGGCGATCCAGCGCGCCTTCGGCAAGGAGCACGGCATCCCCTGGGGCATCTCGGAATCCGGCTGGGCGGGCAAGGACGACCACGGTCATTACCATTACCAGGCCTTCGGCATCCCGCCGATCGCGCTCAAGTGGGACGCGGTGGCGGGCCCGGTGGTCTCGCCCTATTCCACTTGCCTGGCGTTGGGCATCGACCCGGTCGAAGCCATGCGCAACCTGAAGCGCATGGCGAAGATGGGCTGGATGGGCGCTTACGGATTCTATGAGGCGGCGGATTACCAGGAATCGACCAAAACGCCGAAGCTGGTGCGGGAGTGGATGGCTCACCACCAGGGCATGTCGCTGCTGGCCGTGCTCAATCTGCTCTACGACAACATCGTGCAGGATTGGTTCCACGCCAATGCGCACCTGGAGGCGACGCAACTGCTGCTGCACGAGAAGCCGGTGCACGAGGCGGCGCTCAAGGCTGAGTTCCAGGCGGCGCAGCCGCGCAAGAAAGCCAGCTAGGCTCAGATGCTAGAGAACGTGAGTTCGTTATACGGAAAGCCGCATGAGGTTCGTTGACCCCACCAAGCCTTACAGGAAATCACGGGAGGATGGGGCACTCCGGAAGCTGTTTGAGACTGGAGACCGTACGGCGACCGGGGTGCTCGTCAGTCTCTTGTCGTCGTCTTCGTTCTTCCCCAGAGCCTGTTGTACGCCGCGCACCAGCGCCTCGGGATTGAACTCGGCCCGGATAATCTCGTCGGGGCAGTCGCTTTCGATGGCCACGCGGTAATTGCAGACGAAGGCAACATGCTGCTCCGGGACGACCTTCTTGATCTCGTCGCAGAGTTCCTGGGCGCTCTGCACCCGGACATCGGACTCAACATCGATCAATACCAGGTCGTAGTCCCTCTGGGCGACCTCATCCAAGGCCTGGCTGTGAATAACACGGTCGACTGCACCTCAAATCCATGCATCCGGAGGATTTCGTCGCGCAGTCCCTTGATGTTCTCCCGGCTGCTGACGTGGAAAATCCGCTGCCGCCCATTGGTCTCTGTAGCCATCGCTTGCATCAGGCGATGCTACCAGCACTGGTGAGGATTTCCTATAGGTGTGCACCGGATCGATGCGGGGCCCACAGGCTGGTGCAGCAGTTAAGCCCGTTTATTTCACCGCATCCGCTTTGGCCTCAGCGCTATGCGGCAGCCCGATGGACGGGACCAGCATGTCTTCCTTGCGATGGATCAGGGTCGTCGCATTGAGCGAAGCCAACTCAAAGCCATGGCCATGGGTAATGGCGTCGGTGGGGCAGGCTTCCACGCAGTATCCGCAAAAGATGCAGCGGTTGTAGTCGATGTTGTAGACCTTGGCATACCGTTCCGCGCTGGAGATTCTCTGCTCAGCCGTGTTTTCCGCTGCCTCGATGTAAATGCAGTTGGCCGGGCAGGCCGCCGCGCACAGGAAGCAGGCAACACATTTCTCCAGCCCATTTTCGTCCCGCTGCAGCACATGAGCGCCGCGAAAGCGATCCTGGAAGTGGGCGCCACGGTTGGGTCCCGGTCCATCCGGGTAATTTTCCACCTCGGTTGGGCTGCAGCATCTCACGAAACGTGATGCTCATTCCCTTCGCCACTCCGGCTATATTGCGCACAATGGACATAGCAGAAGTATACGATGTCCCTGCCGATCCTCGTGGCCGTTTCAAGTTCGCCGCCAAGTGTCGATCGACGCAAGCAGCCTCCGCAGCCCTGGAGCTTCCGGCTCGCGGAGGAAACTTCGCACATCGTCTGCGAGCGAAGCCATCTCCGCCGGTGCATGCCGCGCATGCCGCGCAAAGTAAAGATCGCCGCGGGGAGAAGCGAGAAGGCGGCTCCAGTATATTGCCGAAAGTCCCAGAGGAACCCAGCACATGATGGCTCGGAGCGCAAAGGGCGCAGCTCCTACCTGCTTGCGGTCCTGTGCCGCCCAGCCTTCCCGCACGGCAACGATGAAGCGGCGTACCGTTTCAGGATTGTTCGCCAGACGGTGCGCATCGCAGCCGTTCGCATAAAGCGCTCCTACAATCGCGGTAATGAAGACAGCGTGGCGCTGTAAATATGCGTCCATGTCTCGCACTCGATCCACAGCGAAAGCCGGCTTCCCGGAAAAGAGAACCAACGTCTTGTGCTCGCTCCTCCACGACGGTGTGTTGCTGGGGAATATCGAGATATCGAATCATGGCGCCTTCGCGGTATCCGGCGATCCCTGGAAACGCAAGAACAGCCCGAGAACGTCCGAGAACTGCCAGCAGCTTGTCGGAACCGTTGGCGTGGTTCCCCAGGAATACTATCCGCGGGATTGCAGTTGCCTGTACGAGGTCTGGAAGGACAGTTTCTATCTGCTCGCGGCGCACAGCGACCAAGCACATATCCGCAGCAAAACCGGACGGCAATTTCTCCAGAACGGGCAGCACCTCAGTGTAGATCCGATGAGTCTTCAGGTCCTGAATCGTTGCCCCTCCCTGACGAAGCTCTGTTGCTCGGCCGGGCCGCGATACCAACGTCACACCGTGACCAACCATAGCAAGTCTGACGGCGAAAACCGTACCCTGAACACCCGCGCCGAGTATGACGATTTTCAATGTCGATCTCCAGTCGGAGCGAAGGCGCAAGTTTCAGCGGCGCGATTTTCGAATACAAGGACTCTGATGCTCAATGGGGATTTTCGCTGCTTACTGTATCGAATTGCTCAGCGCATCAGCTCGCAGAATGGAACACTAGATCCAAGAGGGCTCTGAGGGCCCACGGAAGACTGAAATTTCGTCCCCCCCAACAACTGTGGCTGGCCAGCGAGAAGAGCGCTCCACGGAGCCGCAGCTTGACTGATGTTCTACCCGCTCAAACAAGAAACCGGAGAAAGCAATGACCAAAGTTGATTCAGTAGTGGCTATATATGACACGCATGAGCAGGCGGAACAGGCCGTCAAAGAGCTTCAACAGGCTGGGGTCGACATGAAGAGCCTCTCGATCGCAGCGAAAGATATGCACACAGATGAACACGTCGTGGGCTACTACAACGCCGGCGATCGAATGAAGTACTGGGGAAAGATAGGAGCTTTCTGGGGCGGATTCTGGGGGCTGCTGTTCGGATCTGCGTTGTTTGCCATACCCGGCATCGGGCCAATCCTCGTGGCCGGCCCGCTGGTCGCGTGGATCGTAGCAGGCCTCGAAGGAGCCGTCGTCGTCGGAGGCGTCAGTGCGCTGGGAGCAGGATTGGTAAGTATCGGCATCCCGAAGGATAGCGTGATCAACTATGAAACTGCTGTGAAGTCCGACAAGTTCCTGCTGGTTGTTCATGGCACGTCCGACGCGGTGGCCACAGCGAAGAACATCATCCAGGGAACAACCCACAGCTCCTACACGGTGCATGGCGAGACTGTGTACGCCTGATAAACAGCAAGGGAATCACGGGACGGTGCCGGAGCCGGCGCAATTGTTCGGGATCCGCCGGCTCCCCAAAGAGGTGATTGGAATGAAAAGAAACAGTTCGTTTGCCGCGTTGATCTTTATCGTAATCCTGGGCATTGGCGCAGCTTTGGCCTACGCCACGTATCGAGCCTCAGCCGGCATCGAAGCCCTCGGTGTCCTGGGATGCGCACTTATCCTGGCTACTTTCGTCTCTTCCGGAATTCAGGTTGCGGATCAATGGAGCAAGGCAGTTGTCTTGCGGCTCGGTAAGTTCCGTTCTCTTCAGGGACCTGGATTGTTTCTGATCATTCCGGTCATCGATAGTATTCCTTACTGGATCGATACCCGAGTCCTGACGAGCTCATTCAAAGCGGAAAAGACCCTAACGAAAGACACGGTGCCTGTAGATGTGGATGCAGTGCTGTTTTGGAAGATTGTAGACCCCAAAAAAGCGGCGCTGGATGTAGCTGACTACCAGAGCGCAATCAGCTGGGCCTCGCAGACAGCTCTGCGTGATGTCATCGGCAAGACCATGCTTTCAGAGATGCTCGAGGGCCGGGATAAGATCAGCGAGGTACTGCGGAAGATCATTGATGAGCGCACCGAACCCTGGGGCATCAACGTCATTTCCGTAGAGGTTAAGGATGTATTGATTCCCGCGTCCTTAGAGGACGCGATGTCGATGCAAGCGCAGGCGGAAAGAGAGCGTCAGGCCCGCGTGATCCTGGGAGATTCGGAGCGCCAAGTGGCGGAAAAGTTTGAAGAAGCCGCGAAGAGCTATACCAACAATCCAGTTGCCCTGCATTTGAGGGCCATGAACATGCTCTACGAAGGTTTAAAGGAAAACTCGACCATTGTCATCGTCCCAAGCTCCGCGGTCGAAACCATGCAGTTGGGTGGTCTCGCCGGGTTGACCGCGCTGACCATGGGACTAGGCCAGGAACAGGCGAAGAAAGAAAAGGACAGCGAACAAAAAATCAACAGCACCCCTACGCCGGCCCCAGAGAAGGAGTTAAACCCTGTGTCGCGGGCCGAGGCGATAGCGGCACATCCAAACGCGAGTGAGAATGGGCTACTGATCAAAACCCTGCGTTGAGTCATTGCCGATCAGGTCATCTCTGAAATGACGCCTGTTTGATAACGGCATACACGGGTAGAACGGGCGGCATGTAGTTGCTGACCGTTCGGGTGAATCAGGTAGAGGGCTTCCTGGCGTATAATCACAGACCGCGAGGTCTAAGGAAAGATCTGCCACAAATAGGTAAGAGACTATTGCCGGAGATTGGTGTTTGATGCGAACCACGGACGAAACCAGCGAAAACTTAGGACAAAGTAGATCCGTGTTCTGCCCTGAACCGGGGCGCACCTTCTCGGAAAGGGATTCTGCTTACGGATTGGACGGTTTGGCACGGCTGATTTGCACAGATTGAGGGCACGATCCCCCGGCTTGCCCGATCCTTTTTACCAGCGAGTAGGAGGCGAAGCCCAAATGAGAGTTGATTCGAATACGACGGCCCCCGAAGAACCAAGGTCGCCCTGGTTAGGAATTATAAAGTTCCTGCTTATCGTCCTCTTGACAATCATCATTTTTCTGCTTGGCCAAGACATGGTGCGTCACCGCTTCTTTCGAGGCGGCTGGGTCGACCGGCGCGACACCCTCAGGCCGTAGCATGCACTCAAAAGGTCCTGGCCGCGGTTCCGATGCCAGGCTTCGCGTTGCGTGGACCTGGCCGAGCCAGCGATTTTGGGAAAACTCAAGTGGATAATCGAGAGAGACGGATCGAACCGAGAATGCAGGGAACGAATGGATGAGATTGAGCACGGCCACCATCACGAAACTCACGACCATCGTCCTTACTGGAAACACGCACATCGTGATTGGCGCTTCTGGATTGCTGTGGTTTTTATCTTTGCCGCGCTGGCTATTTATGTGCTGAGCGATGACCTGGCCCTGGTGCCTCGCAGCCACCGCATCCACCGCATCCAACCGCAGTCGAACGCCGTCAATAAGTAGCCGGGCCGCATAAGGCTCGTACCAATCTACGATTTCGAGGACTGGGATCATCTATGAATGGAAGCCCGATCCTTTGCCGCATCGCCGTAATGCAGCATGACGATGGATCGGGGATTGACAAGGTACTTAGGACCATTCACAGGCGATCCTTTGCCCTCTTCAGAGATGTCATTCGGGGACGGCAGCGAAGTATCGATGAGGCGAAGCCAAGCTGCGCCTGAGTCGCCATTAACCGGAGGAAGTTCAAACTCCAGGGGCTGCCAATAAGCGTTGATCGCGATGTAGCGCACCTGGCTAACGGCGATATTGTGCAGAGTGAAGGCAACACTGTGGGAATCGTTTCCCCAGTCAGGCTTGCCAAGTTCAACTCCGTGCCATTCGATTCGGGCTTTGCTGAGATAGTCTTCCAGCGTGATCTGCCCAGCTCCGGTTCCCTGATCGAAGTTGAGACGAACACGAATCATGTTGCGCACGAATCGCAGCAGGTCTGCGTTAGGGGAGCAAAGGTCCCAATCGAACCAGCTGATTTCGTTGTTCTGGCAATAGGCATTGTTGTTTCCTTGCTGCGTGCGCCGAACTTCATCTCCCATCAGCAGCATCGGAGTTCCCACCGAGAGCAGCGTGAGGGCGAAGAAGTTCTTGATCTGCTGTTCTCGCAGAGCGCTCGACGTCTGCACTGGCTTCGCAGGCCCTCGACGCCACAGTTCCAGCTCAGATTGGCATTCGTGCCATCACTGTTCAGCTCATGGTTTGCCTCGTTGTGCTTGCGGTCGAACGAGACAAGATCGTTGAGGGTAAAGCCGTCATGGCAGGTGACGAAATTGATGCTCTGCCCTGCCGGCCGATCTCCCTCTTTATACAGGTCGAAACTCCCGGTCATACGCTCGCGAAGGTTCCACAACCGTATTCTGGTCCCCCTTGACAAAGCTGCGGATGTCATCGCGGAATCGCCCATTCCATTCCTTCCACTTGTCTTGTCCAAAGCTGCCGACCTGATACAAGCCGCCTGCGTCCCATGCTTCCGCAATCAACTTGGTGCCCGCCAGCACAGGATCGGAATCGATCTCCCAAAGGATGGGCGGGTTCACCATCGGCTTACCCGACTCGTTGCGCGAAAAGATGGACGCAAGATCGAAACGGAAGCCGTCGACGTGCATCTCGGAAACCCAATACCTCAAGCTGTCGACGATGAGTCTTTTCACCACGGAATGGTTTGCCTTGAGAGTATTGCCCGCCCCGGTATAGTTCGCATAGGTAGCCTTGTCCTTATTCAGAATGTAGTAAAAGCTGTTTTCCAGCCCCCGGAAGCAGAGTGTCGGGCCTGTTCGTCCCCTTCCGCAGTGTGGTTGTACACAACGTCGAGTATCACCTCGATGCCGGCACGGTGCAGCTCTTTCACCATGGTCCGAAACTCATCCAGGCAGGTGAGCGGATCCTTGCAGGCACTGTAGGCCAGGTGAGGAGCAAAAAAGGATATTGGGTCATATCCCCAGTAATTGCTGACTCCTGGGAGAGCGTCTCCGGGCATCGAACTGGAACACAGGCAGAAGTTCGACCGCCGTGATGCCCAATCCCTGAAGATACGGAATCTTCTCGATCACGCCGAGATAGGTACCACGGTTGGCGGGAGCAACACCCGAACTGGGTGGCGCGTGAATCCCGCCACATGCATTTCATAGATGACGCTCCTGCGATACGGTCGATTGAGTGGCCTGATCCCCCTCCCAATCAAAAGTGCTTAGATCGGCCAATACACTTTTCATGGATGCTGCGGCGTTGTCCCCCGGCTTACAGGCGGCGGCTCGATCATAGTTCTGACCAACGGAGACGCTTTTGCCATAAGGATCAAGAAGAACCTTATGGCTGTCAAAACGCTGCCCGTTGGCCGGATCGTTGGGACCATCGGCGCGGTACCCATAAAGCTGTCCGGCCCTGATTCCAGGTACGAAGATATGCCAGTAGTGAGACGTGCGGTGGAGGAGCGGATCGAGAGGAATGACGCGGGATGGCCGCGGGTCATCGGCGTGGTCAAAGAGAACGATCTCCATGCGCAAGGCGCTGGCGGAAAAGACACTGAAATTGGTTCCTTTGGGAGTTATGGCCGGGCCCAGGGGATAGGAGTGGCTGGCATGTATCTCGTGAGCGGCGGGATCGTGAAACTCGGCGGAATTCTGGTGTGCGTCCATATTTGACACTCGTCACGGTCCTTCCTGTGTTCCGGATCCTCCTTCACCGTCACGGATCTCCACCCAACGTGATCCCACAGTTGCAATTGGTCTCGAGCTCGATGACGTTTGAAGATCCAGTAAAATTTTCATGGCTTCTCTTCCTCGCCAAGTAATAAGGTATACGACAAAACGAAATACCGCGTTTAGATCGTGCCCTGGCGGCACGGAATATTCTATTTGGCGAAAAGGACCTTTCCAACACTTCACCGTTCCACCCGATTGTCAGATATCTGGCAATCATGAGCAAAATGGAACGGATTGTTCCGAGCGCTAATGCAATCCTGTTATCGAGCGCAAATGAACGTATGCCCCAGCAAAGGACACTAAGCTGCTCAATGCAATGAGCAGCTTCTTTGCGCAAGAATTCCTCTAAAGATCCAAAGCACGTTCCAGAAAAGGAACTCATTCAAGATGTCTTGATGCTTCCTCTAACTGGGCTTCGGAACCAACAGATGACGTCGGAACCAACCGCGGAGGGAAATCATGAAAGCGACGCAACAACTTCACGAAATAGGCCAGAGCCTCTGGCTGGACAACATTACCCGCGGCCTGCTGACCAGCGGCACGCTGCGGCGTTACATCCAGGAGTTCTCGGTCACAGGGCTCACGTCGAACCCTACCATCTTCGATCACGCCCTCAAAAACAGTGACGACTACGACGATGCCATCCGCCAGAGATTGAAGGAAGGTAAATCGGGCGAGCCGCTGTTTTTCGAGTTGGCGATCGAGGACCTCAGGCAGGCCGCCGATCTGTTTCGGCCCATCCACGACCTGACAAATGGCGTGGATGGTTGGGTTTCGCTGGAGGTGTCGCCTCTGCTGGCCCATGACACCGGCGGAACACTCGCTGCCGCGAAAGCTCTCCACGCGAAAGCGGCACGGCCGAATCTGTTCATCAAGATTCCCGGAACGAAGGAAGGCCTTCCAGCTATCGAAGAGGCGATTTTCGCAGGCGTGCCCATCAACGTGACACTGCTCTTCTCGCGCGAGCAGTATGTCGCTGCAGCCGATGCCTACCTGCGCGGCATCGAGCGGCGCATCGTCGCCGGGCTGAATCCCGATGTAGGTTCTGTGGCTTCGCTGTTCGTCAGCCGCTGGGACGTTGCGGTCGTGGGCAAGGAACCCGAGTGGCTGCGCAACCAACTGGGCATTGCCGTGGCGTGGCAGACTCACGAGAGATACCGGCATCTGCTTGATTCACCCCGCTGGCAGCGCATCTTCAATGCCGGCGCCCGGGCCCAGCGCCTCCTCTGGGCCAGCACTGGAACCAAGGATCCCAAAGCCTCCGACACCCTGTATGTCCAGGCCCTTGCCGCGCCGTTCACCGTGAACACGATGCCCGAGGCTACGTTGAAGGCATTGGCCGATCATGGAGAGATTGACGGGAGCCTGCCCGTGCGTGCCTGCAAAGGCGATGAAGTGCTGGCCAAGTTCGCCAAGGCGGGCATTCACATTGAGGCGTTGGGCGAGCAACTCCAGGTCGAAGGAGCCGCATCGTTCGTTAAGTCCTGGAACGATCTGCTGGAGTGCATCGCCGTGAAGAGCAAAACACTCATGGCCGCCTGAGCGGCGCCAACTTGACCGCGGCGTTGTCGTTCTGACGCTCACGCAATTCCTGGGCAAGGCCACCCACGTTCCGGTTTTACGAGGCCGTTAGCGTCGGGGCGTGGTTCTTCCCGTTTTTTCCGGTCCCGGCAACCAAGAGCCGAACCGTGGGATAGATTGGAGCGTACTGGCGAGCGGAAGGGCATCCGCGCGCATTGAGACCTTGCTCAACCGGCGAGGGATACGCTTCCGAGTGCTAACCAGGTCAGGACCGGAGGCGTTCTGCTCAGTTGCGTGATCGTGCAGAACCACATTGAGTAGCGACTTGTGTACCCGGATGCGTCCGTTATATTCGACAAAGCCTAGCTTGCGGAAACGATTCATGAAGAAGCTGACGCGCGAGCGGGTGGTCCCGATCATATCCGCCAGGGTTTCCTGCGTGATCGGCGGAATCAGCGTTTCCGGTTCACCCGGCTTCCCGAATTCAGCCATCAACAAGAGAATTCGAGCTAGACGCTTCTCGCTGGAGTTGAAAAGCTGATCGACAAGATCAGCCTGGGTTCGCATGCTGCGAGCTAACAGAAACGCCAGGAAGAGGTCGGAGAAGGAGTGCTCCTCATGCATCACGCGGATCATCTCGCTCCTCTCAATCTTGAGCGCTGTACAGGCGGTGATGGCGGTTGCGGTGGTAAGGCGAAGCCCCTCAACCCCGGCAATAGACTCCTCTCCAACGAAGTCGCCGGCGGACAGCAGAGTGATCGTGGCTTCCTTACCGGCCTTTGACACCACAGTCAGTTTTGCGCGGCCCTTCTGAAGATAGAATATGGAGTCAGCGGCACTCCCTTGGGAAAAGAAGGCCTCTCTTGTCTTCAATTGGACGATCCTTCGCCCCAGCCCAGGGTGGGCTAGAAAGGCGGTCGGGTCAAAGGTGTCGTTTTCCTGTTCGGCCATCCGAATTCCCTCTTTGCGTGTGCCATGCCTGGTAAAGCACGCCGGACCCCTATCGATGTCCGCGCGGTGTGAGTGCAAAGTCGAGCCGCAGGAGGGTCCGACGCTGGAGCGTGCCTGCCCCAACTTAGAACACCATCGCACCAGCGGAGGCAAAAATCTGTTCCATTTTGCTCACTCGCGGGCCCGCTGGCCCGTTGCTTGGGAATGTTTCGTGGGTGCAAACCGGTCTAAAGTTCTGCTGTCATATTGGCGATAATCTGCAAGAAACCCCTCCCTCCGCTCCCCACGCTGGGAGCGCATCTTCAACGCCGGCGCGCGACGGCTCCGGTGGGCTAAACAGCGGAACCGACCAAAATGTGAGCAAAATTGAACAGACCAGGCGAAACGACTACGGACAAAATGGAACCGATGGGAAATTTCCGGGGTAAGGACTTCAAAAGGAGGATGTTCGATGCCCCAAAGTTGCCTGTTGTGCAAAGCCAGGAAGCCCGGCTGGTTCTGCAATCTGGCGCCTCAGGCACTGGCCGAGTTGGACGCGATGAGTACTCACGCCGTGTTGCCGGTGGGCGGCATCCTATTTGCTGAAGGCCATGCGCCATGCAGCGTGTCGGTGGTCTGCGCTGGCCGGGTCAAGCTCACCAGGTCCTCACGAGACGGCAAGACGTTACTGGTAAAGATTGCGAAACCCGGAGATGTGCTGGGATTGAGTGCGGCACTTTCAAATATGCCCTATGAGGTCACCGCTCAGGCCATAGAACATACTCAGATAGCGACCTTTGATCAAAAGGATTTTCTTCATTTCATTCAGCACCAAGTGGAAGGTAGTCTGCACGCCGCAGAAAGCCTCAGCAAGGAATATCGTTCTGCCTTGACTGACGCCTGCCGTTTGGCACTCTCCAGTTCCATTGCGGCCAGGGTGGCACATCTTCTGCTGGAGCTGGTGGTTGAGAACGAAACCTCGCAGGATGCTCAACCGAAGATACACATGTCGCTGAGGCATGAAGACCTCGCCTCCATGCTTGGTAGTTCACGAGAGTCGATCACGAGAGTTTTGAATGGCTTCAGGCGCAAAGGTGTCATCTCGATTGAAGGAACCAAGATGACAATCCTGAGGAAAGAAGCGCTGGAGGCCCTGTTCTGATTGTGTTTACTTGTCACCTCACTTGCCGGCTCCAAACCAACGGACACAAATCACTGATCGGACGCGTGCCGTGTGATGCCCGTCACATCCAATCCGAGCGAATTGTTCTATGCTCATGCGAGCTTTCGCATTAGTGTTCCATGGGCCAAGTAGCAGATCTTCAGGGCAAGAAGGTTGTGAATCCTCTCGTTGGGGCACCTGAATGAGACGTTTACTGGTGGGTTTAGCGCTGATTGCATTGCTCCCCGGATTCTGGAGAACCGGGTGGGTGAATGCCGCGGGTGAGAACAAGCAACAAGTCAACGCACCTCAGAGCGCGGGCCCGGTCCCCGCTCCCACGTCCGACTATGTCGGTTCCGAAGTTTGCGCTACCTGTCACGCAGACATAGCTAGCAAGTTCTCCACCAATCCGCATGCCAAGCTGGCACTGCGAACACGGGGGCAAAGGCGTCACCTGCGAAAGCTGCCACGGACCCGGCAAAGCGCACGTGGAATCGGGCGGGGACGCAACCAAGATATTTCAATTTTCAAAGGCAACAGCGAAACAGGTGGATGAGACATGCCTTGGTTGCCACGCTGGTGACGCACCCCAACTTCGAGCGTTCTCCACATGCCAAGGCTGGCGTAAGCTGCACCAATTGCCATAGCGTCCACAGCTTCAAGGCGGAAGCGTTCCTGCTCAAAGCTTCGCAGCCGCATGCTTTGCTACCAGTGCCACAGCGACGTGAAGGGGACGTTCGCTATGCCATTCCACCACCCTGTGAACGAAGGCGCGGTCACGCTGCAGCGACTGCCACGATCCCCATGGCACTTTCAGAGAAAATAACCTGAAATCCACAGTCGATGAGAACCTGATCTGCACCAAGTGCCATGTGGAGACGCGCGGACCTTTCGTGTATGAGCACGCTGCGGTCAAGGCGGAGGGGTGCATGGGGTGCCATACTCCGCATGGTTCTCAGAACGCCCGGCTGCTGAACATGCCGAATATCAATACGTTGTGCAATCAGTGCCACAGCCCGGTGGCCGCCGGCACGTTTCACAGTATGGGTGCTGGATCGTCGGAGCTGACGCCCTGCACAAACTGCCACACTTGGATCCATGGATCCAACCTCAACCAGGCTTTCCTCAAATAACGGATCATGACCGCGCTCTCCAGCCACACCCAGGAGCACGGCCCGGATCGGGTCAAAGATCGGGTCCGGGGTTTCGATGTGGCGACGTTTTTACAAGTGAGGCTTCATGTGAAGAAGACAGGCTGGTTTACTTGGACATACGGTAGGCAGCTCTCTCGCGCAATGGCTCAGCGTATCGCCGGCAGTATTGGAATTGGTGTTTTATTGATGGCCACCGGCGTCGCAGCCGCGCAGATTGCAGGGCCTTTCCCTATGGTTCCTACAACGGGAGCAACCGGTTGCCCCGAATGGCTATACACTCCACGAGACCATCGACGCAGGCGGGCACATAGTCAACACCACCGGCAGCGGGGCTATGTACAACACGCTGGTCAATATCCAGTCCGGGCCCCGCGTGCTTGGCGAGACCTTTGAGCTGCATGCGCTCCCCGGCACGACAGCATACGCTTGTCGATTCCCTCAGTGCCTTCAGCAACGGGTTCGGTGGCGACCCGAACAACTTCGCCAAGCTGGAGTTCTCCAAAGGTAAGCTCTATGACTTCTCGGGAATGTTCCGCCGCCACCGTGACTACTTCGATTACGACCTGCTGGGCAACCCGAATATCCCTTCAGGGCAGTCGATCCCCATCGGGCCGTCCAATGCGCCAACGGGCTCGCTTGCGTTGCCTCAGGTTTACCAATCGCCGTTCCTGGCCAACACGGTACGCCGCATGTTGGACACTAGCCTGACGGTTTTTCCGCTGTCGAAAGTGACGTATCGGGTGGGGTACTCGCAGAATCTTGTGCAAGGACCGGGCCTGAGCCCCGCTAACTCGGTCACTTCATCCATCGGCGCCAATTCTCAACTGTTCGAGGAGTATCAGCGCAACAGCTCCGACGATTTCTTCGGAGAGATCGACTGGAAGCCCGTTCGGGACACGAGGCTGACCTATGAAGAGGAGGTCGACCACATGAAAGATAAACTCGTATCTTACCCTGGCCCCGAGCAACTTCCTGGTGCAGGAGGCGAACGGATTATTGGCTGCCCCTGGCGGCTGGGACAGTTACACACCCTACGGTATCAGTAGCTGCAATACGGGAAGCATGGGGAGTGCGTACACCAACCCGACGACCTACACGATCCTCTCGCCGCCGCAGAGCCCAGGCGGGCTTCCAATCATCAATCCGGCATGCAGTGTGGCTACGAGCTACCTGCGCTCGCAGCCGACGCGCATTCTCTACCCCACAGAGATTTTCCGGTTTCAAAGCTCAAGCATCAAAAATATCGCGATGAACGGTAATGTGCGCTACACCAGCGCAAATATGAACCTGCCCAATTACTACGAGAATTTCCAGGGCCTGGATGGGACGATTCGCTCGACAACGTTTACCGGCAATGCGACCGCAAAGCGGAAGGTAACCGCTGTCGACTACGGCATCGTCTGGGATGCTGCACCGACAGTCCACTTCTCCGAGCAGATTGACTACTCGAATGTTCAGCAGCCGGGTACGGCCAACATCTCAAAAGGGATTACCGCAAATACGCCGGCAACCCCGGGCAACGAGACCATCAACTACTCAGGTCCGTTGACCCCTGGAACTGTTACTGTTGAGGGCAGCCCCAATGGTGCTCCTCTGCCTGCCTTCTTTGGCCAGAGATTCCTGACCAATAACTTGACCGCGACCTGGGACGGCTGGTCTCGGGCCACACTCTCGCTTACCTACCGCTACCGCCTGCAAACCATTGCCCAGGGCTTTCCTCGTAACACTCCATTACCCGTGGGCGAGACTACGAACGGAACAGTAACCATTCATGGAAACGGCGGCATCTTCAACGCCGCCCTGCGACCCAGCGATCATTGGGACATCAACGGTTCCCTGGAGGTGCTCTACAACGACAATGCATTCACCCCGGTCAGTCCGCGGGAAATGCAGCGCTACCGAATTCATACCGTGTACAGGCCAAGGCCCTGGGCGACTGTATCTGGAGTCTTTAATGACCTGGAGCGGCATAACAACACCAACAATAACCAGAGCGCCGTCGCGGCAGGCGATGTCACGTACGCCGGCCCGATCGATCATGTCGACCACAGCCGCCTTGTGAGCGTAGGGGCAGCGTTGTTCCCGAAGGGGCACTATGGGCTCGATTTCAATTATGGCTACAGCGATGTATATGCCTCGACCAACATCTGCTACGATGCCCAAGCCAGCACTGCTTTTCCTGGCGCTGCATCGCCCAGCGGTACGGCATGCCCCGGCGCGACGGTGAGGGGGACCACCTATTACGAATTCGGGCCTGTCAAGGACTTCATGTCTGCTCCTACGCAGTATGGAACGGTGGCCCTCAGTTTCTCCCCCATCGAGTCGATCCACTCCAACATTGGCTATACCATCAGCTCTGTGAGCGGTAGCCGGTTCTTCAACGACGCGCGGGATGTAAATGGCTCCCTGGTCTCTACGTGGCAGTCTCCGTTTGTGAGTGTCGCATGGGCGGTTCGTAAGGCATGGATCTGGAAAGCGGAATACAACTTCTACGGCTACGGCGAGGGCGGTCCTTCCGGCGCGCCATTCTGCAGCACTTCAAATCCCACTCCTTCGACTCCGGCGCCCGTCGTTGCCTGCAACTCTCCCGTACTGGCTGGTGCTCAGACCGGTCTAACCATATCGCCCGCCGGTGAGACCGCGCCCCGGAACTTCCATGCGAATAACGTGACCCTCGGAATGCACTATGAGTTTTGATCGGAAGGGTAATCTAACGTGGACCGATAAACACAGTGAAACAGGAGTCCGGCACTGAACAACCCAATCAGATTGATGGCGACCACCATGATCGCGGATAACTCCTTTACCCGCATCAGGCCGCGCCAGCTGCAACACTACCTTTTGCGGACGACCTACAAGCCGCAAACCTGGCTCACCTTTGCCGGGACTACCAATATCCTCGAGAGCCGCGACAACGTCCAGACCGTTAACCATCTGGAGCACAATCGCGATTTCTCTTTCGGGACTTCGGTCTCTCCCAGCGACCGGTGGTCTCTGGACCAGAACTATGCCTATGACAGCGTCTACTCCAACACACTTGAGTGCTATACGGCTTCAACCACTCTAACCCCCTATGCTCATCTCGCCTTCGATCTCGCACCAGGCTGGACCTGGAAGGCGGACTACAACTACTACAGCTACGGCGAAGGAACGCCGATCGGACCCACTCTTCCCCGCAGCTTCCGCGGGAATGTCTACACTCTCGGAGTTCGTTATGCTTTCTAGCTTTCCCGTGCAAGCGTTTATTTTGCCCGTCTTACATCAATAAGGAGCATTACCCATGCTGAAGCAACATTACTCGTGCTGGGGCCATTGGCCTAGCCGTCTTATTTGCGAGCGTCACGAGCCTCGCTCAAACCCCCGGAGCTGATACCTACAAAGCGAAGTGCCAGATGTGCCATGGCCGCTGACGGGCTCGGCAACACACCTGCCGGCAAGGCCATGAAGGCGATCCGTTCAACTCGCCTGATGTTCTAAAGGAATCGGACGCTGATCTGATCGCCGTTATCAAGAACGGCAAGGGCAAGATGCCTGCCTTTGCCGGCAAGCTTACCGACGCACAAATCACGGACGTCGTAGCGTACATCCACACATTGCAGAAGAAGTGACAGGAACTCGCACAACACGAAGCCGTAGGCGGCATGGGACGTGCATCCGACAAAATCGTCACAAGCCAAGGAGTGGATTGATGGAACTCACACCCCAGAAGAATGACGGAACCCAAAGTTGAAAGCTCGGGGACGGCGTTCGTTTGTGCTTGCTTTATTTGGACTGAGCGGAGCAGCGGTGGGTGCGTTGTTGGCCATTCCTCTGGTGCGCTTCGTGACCTATCCGATGCGCAAAAGCGATACCGCCACCACCTGGTCAGACCTGGGGCCGGTGCAGGACTTTGCCTCCCTCACCGCGCCAACCGCAAAGACCATTACGCTGGAACGCCGCGATGCCTGGCAGACCACTTCATCCCAGACGGCGGTATATGTGTTGCCACCGAAGAATGGGCAATTCCCGATACTGTCACCCATCTGCCCGCATCTGGGTTGCTCGGTCCGCTGGGTGGGCGCTGAGGACAAATTCGTATGCCCGTGCCATGCGGGACGTTCACGGCAACCGGAGAGCGCATCGCAGGACCACCGCCTCGCTCCATGGACTCACTTGAATCCAAAGTCGAGGACGGCGTGTTGAAAGTGCGCTACCAGTATTTCCGTCAATTAGTTCCCAACAAAGAAGTAATGGCCTGAGGTGGAGGAAGCCTATGACGAATCAAACCACACCTGAACCGCCCGCCCACTCCAACGTCGGGACCCGGCTGGTTCAGTGGCTGGACCAGCGGACGGGCATCGATTCTCTGCTGCATGAAACGCTGGACGAGCCGATCCCAGGCGGCGCCAGTTGGGCCTATATCTTCGGCTCGGGATTGCTCTTCCTTTTTGTTTCGCAGGTTATCACCGGCGTTTTTCTTGCCTTGTACTACGTGCCATCGGCGGACCATGCGCACACCACTGTCGTCTTACATTGTGAAGGTGGTCACCTCGGGATCGTTCGTCCGCAGCATTCATGCGTATGGATCGAGCGGCATCATCATCCTGCTTCTGCTGCACATCGGGCAAACCATCCTCTATGGGTCCTATAAGGGGCGTCGGGAACTGCTGTGGCTCTCCGGCTGCATCCTGCTGGCCCTGATGCTGGGCATGGCCTTCACCGGGTATCTGCTGCCCTGGGACGAGAAGGCATATTTCGCCAGTGCGGTGGGAACGAATCTGATTTCTGAAGTCCCATTCATTGGGCCGCCTTTACAGCAGCTGGTACGGGGCGGCGATCAGATGGGAACACTAACCGTCTCCCGCTTTTATCGTGCTGCATGTATTCGTGCTGCCGGCGCTGCTGATTGGCTTCATCGCAGCGCATGTCTTTTTCTTTCGCAAAGCAGGCGCTGCAGGCCCGATCAAAGAAGACCCGGTGCACCCCAAGCTGCCACCTGTTCCGTTCTATCCCGCGCCAGGTGATCATCGATGCCGTCTTTGCCATCGTGCTGATCGGCATCCTGGCCATCATTGCAATCAATAATCCCGATGGATTTGGGGCCGGCGGCAAACCCGGCAGATACCGCATTTCTACCGCGTCCGGAATGGTATTATCGGCCGGCGTTTCAGTGGCTCAAGTATCTCAGTGGCCGCTGGTCCCTGATTGGCGGAATCATTCTGCCTGCGGTGCTCGCGCTGATCTTTGCCGCGGCGCCATTTCTGGATCGGCGACTCGAGCGCCGTCCCTGGCGACGGCCAATCTCAGTAGGCGCATTCTTTCTCTTCCTGGTTGCTTATACCTCTCTTGGTGTAGCCAGCTATCGGGATGACTACAGAGATCCTGGGGTGGCGGCGCAGATGCACAAGCAGGAAGAGGATGCGAAGGCCTTCATGCAAAAACCCTTCGTGCCGGAAGCGGCTGCAGGCAGTGCATCCGCTGCGTTGGCTTCTGCTGACCCAAAGGTGCTGAAGGGTCAGGCGCTCTTTCAGGCTCAGTCGTGCAGCTCCTGCCACGGAGACGGAGGCAGTGGGCACCGCCGCAGCAGGTCCTCTGACGGGCGTTGGCCAGAAATATACAGACGCGCAGCTCATTGCGCTGCTTCGTGCACCCAACAGTAAGATGACCGACGGCGGTATGACAGCTGTCGATCTGAAGCAGGATGATCTGGAAGCATTGGCCGCATACCTCCGCCAACTGCACTGATCGGCGGGTGGTACTTACAAACACGCTCGTTTGTTGCACATTGGCGGTGTGACCAGTTCGGCCAACTGAGTGGGAGCTTCCTTTCTGGGATCGGAACGGCTCAGTTGGGACCACCACGCCCAACAGCGATCCGCGGGGCGGCGGTCTCGTCGGCATCTGACGGCCAATCAAGCGACATTATTGTGCTCCGGCACGAACAAAGATACCCACGGGACTCAAGTAGTCGGTCTTCAGAACAAAAAGATTGTGTGATCCCTTTACGTGAAGGGCCTACATGAGATCACTGGTCAAATTGAAATACTGGTCAAAATTGAACAGATTGTTTGTCATATTTCGTTGGATAGTGATCGTCAGCAAAAAGGTAGGGCTGTTGTCAGCGCGCCAGGAGACACGCTTGCCGCGTTCGCGGCTCGTGAGTGCCGAAAGAGAACTACATGTAATGTCAGCATTACAAATGACTTAACCGTAAGTGCGTTGTGTTTCTTGTCTCGGGGCGGATCGGTCGAATCGTTTTTCAAGTAACCTGCGGCGGCTTTCCCGGCTACCAGGATGCAGTTGAGGGCCCGTGAATATTCTGCACGCATCTGTTATCGGCGCCTCGGATAAGTGTGTTCGAACAGAAGGTCGAAAGGATGGACAATGCAAAAGCTCGTGAGACTGGCAGCTGTCGCATATCTTCTACTTGGCTTAGGGCATGCCTATGCCGTTCCGAGTTTTGCCCGCCAGACAGGGCTCTCCTGCAACGTGTGCCACAGTAATCCTCCTGAGCTAACCGCGTTCGGGCGCAACTTCAAGCTGAAAGGGTATGTCCTGACGGACATGACCGACAAAGACAAAGTGGGCAACAGTAAGAGCCTCTTGCTTTCCAAGTACATTCCGCTTTCGGCTTTGATTCTGCTCTCAGATACGGCGTACCAGGCCGACCAACCTGCTTCCCAGAACAACGCTGCAGGCTTTCCGCAGCAGCTCAGCATTTTTCTCGCCGGCGGATACGCTTCACACTTCGGCGGACTGGCACAAGTTACCTATGAGCATGCGAGCGACCACTTCAGCATGGATAATGCCGATCTACGCTATGCCAACCAGGCAAAGCTCCGCGGTAAAGACTTCCAGTATGGGATCACGATCAACAATAACCCGTCCGTCCAAGATCTGTGGAACAGCACGCCAGCCTGGGGTTTCCCGTGGATATCGACTGAAGCAGGCGTAAGTCCACTCGCCACCGCGATTATCAACGGACCTCTGGGCCAGGACGTCGCAGGTATTGGTGGATACGATATGTGGAACGACCACCTCTATACCGAACTCACGGTCTATCGCTCCGAACATGCCGGAGCGGCTGCACCGATAACCGGCGCGAATCAGCCCTACAACATCAGCGGAGTCGCGCCCTACTGGCGAGCAGCCTGGCAGCAAACGTGGGGAGACAACTATCTTGAGTTCGGAACCTATGGAATCTATGTTAATTCCTTTCCGGGCGCGGTGTCCGGATTGGAAGATCGCTACGTTGATCCCTCATTCGACTTCCAATATGAACGGCCTTTCGGCGCAAATCTGCTGGACGCGCACGGCACCTACATTTATGAACGACAGGACCTCCTGGCGACCTATACTGGCGGCGGAGCCAGCAGCCAGGCAAACCACACCAATACATGGAAGCTGGACAGCACCTATCACTGGACGAACAAGTACAGTGCAACGGGAGCGCTTTTCGCAACCACAGGCAATAGCGACCCGCTGCTCTATGCTCCAGCAGCTGTGACCGGCAGCAACAATGGCAGACCCACTACCAGTGGCTATACTGCCCAATTTGCCTATTGGCCGGTGCAAAACATCGACATCAACGTGAACTACACCGGATACTTCAAATTCAATGGCGCCACCACTAACTATGACGGCGCCAACCGCAATGCATCCGATAACAACACGATCTACATGGCTCTGTGGGTGAATTTCTAGGAGGCGGTATGGAGCAAGAGAGCAACATTCAGGAAAGCTACGCAAGCAAAGACGTCCTGGTCATCAACAGGAGGTCTTTCTTTGGAGTTCTTCTTGGGGTCGGCACTGCTGGCATGGGGGTGTTGCTTGCAATTCCCGTACTTCGCTATGTCCTATATCCCCTCTATGCAAAATCCAAGAGCACGTGGTCTCCCATAGGCGCCATGGATAAGTTTTCCGATCTGTCACAGCCCGTGCTAACACCTCTTTCCTTGCAGCAAGTGGACGGGTGGCGTGAAGTAGATTCCTCCCAGACTGTCTATGTGACCAAGGGCCCGCAGGGCAAGCTGGAAGTGCTCTCCTCGATCTGTCCCCACATGGGTTGCGCCATTGCCTGGCAAAGAAGATGAGTTTTTCTGCCCCTGCCACGGAAGTGTTTTTGAGCCGGACGGAAAACATGTCTCTGGCCCGTCGCCGCGTGGCATGGACCCGCTTGCGCACAAAATTGTGGATGGCAAGCTCATGGTTAAGTTCGAATATTTCCGAGAGAATGTTCCCAACCGTGAAGTGCTGAGCTAGGTGACCTGATGGATAATCCTGTGAAGGCCAATATCCCGCAAGATAAGAAATTGCCGGCACGTCTCTACGGCTGGTTCAACAAACGCACTGGCATAAACAGCCTGATGCATGCATCGCTGGATGAACCTATTCCGGGCGGTGCACGTCTGGCCTATATATTCGGTTCCGGTCTGCTCTTCATCTTTATCTCGCAGGTAATAACGGGGCTGTGTCTCGCGCTCTACTATGTTCCTTCCGCGGAGTCTGCGCACACCAGTGTCGCCTATATCACCAAGCAGGTTGCGGCCGGCCAATTTCTCCGCAGCCTGCATTACTACGGCTCCAGCGCCATGATCATTGTGCTGCTGCTGCATTTCCTGCAGACATTCGTCTACGGTTCCTTCAAAGGGCGCCGGGAGTTGCTCTGGATGTCGGGTGCGTTGCTGTCCCTTCTGGTTCTGGGTATGGGTTTTACCGGCTACCTGCTTCCCTGGGACCAGAGCGCATACTTCGCAACGGCAGTAGGAACGAACATCGTCGGAGAAGTTCCCTTTATCGGACAATGGCTTACTGACATGCTGCGTGGCGGCGACACACTGGGCACGCTAACGTTGTCACGCTTTTATGTGGCCCATGTGTTTCTGATTCCGGGAATGATCTTCCTGTTCATTGGTCTTCACATTGCGCTGTTCCGAAAAGCCGGTGCTGCCGGTCCGATCAATGAAGATCCTATCGATCCGAAACTGCCACCGGAGAGTTTCTATCCGCGCCAGGTCATTATGGACATGACGTTTGCGCTGCTCCTGATGATCGGCCTCGGATTTCTGGCATACTTCCATCCTGTACAACTTGGCCCCATCGCCGATCCTGCGAACACCAAGTTTGTTCCACGGCCCGAGTGGTATTACCTGCCGATGTTTGAGTGGCTTAAGTTCTGGTCCAGCCGGATGGAGGTCTTTGCTGTCGTAGTGATTCCTGGAATCCTGGCTCTGCTGTTTTTTCTGATTCCCTTTTTAGACCGTAAGCTGGAACGCAGGCCGTGGCGGAGGCCCATTCCGCTCCTTGCGGTTGCCATCGTTTTAGTCGGAGTCATTTTTCTCGGATTCAGGAGTCACCTGGATGATTTACGCGACCACAGTGTCGCGGCCCAACTGGCATTCCAGGACAAACAGACGGAGGAATATACCCAGGCCTCATTCCATCCCCGCATGGAATCCGCCAGTGGGGAGCCTCTGTCCTCCGCGCCCGTCGATCCCTTGGTTGCCAAAGGAAAAGGGATCTTCGATTCCAACGGATGCTCCGGATGCCACGGGGACGGTGGTACGGGAACGGCCGCGGCTCCCAGTCTTGTCGGAATTACAAGTAAGTATCCCGCCCCCCAGCTTACGGAATTGCTTCACCATCCAAATGCGAAGATGCTCGCCGGCCACATGCCTTCGTTCGATCTTTCCTCCACGGACATGACCGCACTGTTCAGCAATCTGGGTAGTTTGGGTAAAGGTGGCGAAAGCGCGCCTGCGGCCCCACCCAGCTCAACGCCACCCTCGCCCGCAGCGAGTACCGCGGCAGATAAGTCAAGCGCCAAGACGACTGAAGGTGCGCAAGTTCCAGCCAAGAATCCTGCTGGGGCAAACGCGGCAAGCGCCGCTACTGGGGAGAAGATCTTTCAGGCGCATAGCTGCGCCAGTTGTCATGGAGAGGCAGGCGCTGGAACCGCACGCGTGCCCCCTCTGGCAGGCCTGGTTGCGAAAAGCTCGGATGCGCAACTGACAAAGCTCTTACAGGCACCAGACGCCAAGATGAAGGCCGGCGGAATGCCGCCCCTGGTAGCGCCGCCCAAAGAAGTAAGCTCCGTGGTTGCGTATCTCCGGTCGCTAGCTCCGGCTGCCGCTGTCGAACCGCAGAAGGACGCAAGCGCCGCCGAACCTGCGCAGGGTGAATCCAAGGCCGCGACAACTTCTGCGTCGAAGCCAGAGACCGCAGACGGGTCCGCGGCCGCAGCGCCTGCGGTGCCAACGAAGTCTGAACCGGCAAAGCCGCATGCTGCCGATGCAAGCACACCAACCTCAGGCGGACGCGCCGTCTTTGTCTCCAACGGGTGCGCCGCCTGTCATGGAGAGAATGCACAAGGTACACACTTTGCGCCCACATTGATTGGTATAACAAAGAAATATCCGCCCGCTCAACTTACGAACTTGCTGCATCATCCAAAGAAAGAAATGCGCGACGGAGGTATGCCTGCCGTCACTGTGAACGATGCACAGATGCAGGAACTCGTGGCCTATCTTTCTGGGCTGGAAACTGCACCGGCCAAGGAGTCCGAGGCAGCCGGTCACGGAACCCAGCCTGCTTCAGCCCAATCCACCAGACCAGCGGAGGCTCCCAAAGAGGCCAAGGCAGTGCCGCTTAGCGCGGAAGCTGTGCAGGGAAAAGCAATCTTTCAGCGCAACCGCTGTGAGACCTGCCATGGGGTCGACGGGTTGCATGGAAGTGTAGCGGCTCCGGGCCTGGCTGGAACGGCTTCAATCCTTCCCGCATCCGTGCTGGAAAACCTGCTAAAGCACCACAGCATCCAGATGCAGAACGGCGGTATGCCACTGACCAATATCAATGCTCGGGATAGGAAAGCCCTGGTCGCTTATATCCGCTCGATGCCCGCGCCCGGCGATGAGAAATAACCGGGCACCGGTGACGGTAAGTTGGATCGTCCAATGGGACAGCATCATGAGCAAAACGGTACAGCTTCCAGCGGCCTTGCAGGGAGATAATGTGCAAGATTCGCCATTTCGGTGATCTCGAGATCCAGAAAGCGATCAAGCGACATGATTGTTCTCCGGCGGGACGAGAGTGCAAGAGAGAAAAATAATGTTTGAGCCGATCGTGCGTGCCGGCGTGCCGAGAGCAATAGGTATCGACCCGATCTCACTTGCAAAAGAAAAGAGTTGACGTATGCCATCCAAGATGAACGCCGCAGTCGTCGAGCAGTTTGGGAAACCTCTAGTGCTTCGGGAATGGGATATCCCGTCCGCAGGCCCAGGCCAGATCGTGGTCAAAACCGAAGCGTGTGGGGTGTGCCACACCGATCTCCATGCGGCTTGCGGCGACTGGCCGATAAAGCCCACGCTTCCTTTCATCCCGGGCCATGAGGCCATTGGGTTAGTCACCGCCGTCGGATCGGGCGTGAACATAGTGAAAGAGGGTGACCGGGTAGGGGTGCCGTGGCTTTACTCGGCGTGCGGTTACTGTGAGTATTGCCTGACGGCCTGGGAGACGGTGTGCGCCAAGGCGGAGTTCGGCGGCTACACCAGGAATGGCGGCTTTGCCGAGTACATTCTCGCGGATCCCAATTACGTGGCCCACGTGCCTGCAGGGCTTGCGCCTGTGGAGGCCGCGCCACTGATCTGCGCCGGTCTCACCACCTACAAGGGAATCAAAGAGTCCGCAGCGAAACCCGGAGAATGGATTGCCATCTCCGGGATCGGCGGGCTCGGCCACCTGGCGGTTCAGTATGCCAAGGCGATGGGGCTGCTGGTATGCGCGATTGACATTGACGACGGGAAGCTTGCCCACGCCAAGCGCCTTGGCGCGGATCTTGCGATCAACGCCAAGGCCTGCGATCCGATAGCGACGCTGAAGAAAGAGACCGGTGGAGGAGCTCACGGCGTTCTGATTACGGCGCCCTCGCTCATCGCCTTCAGGCAAGGTGTTGGCATGACACGAAAGCGCGGTACCTGCGTCCTGGTCGGGCTGCCGCCAGGAGAATTCCCGGTGCCGCTCTTCGACGTGGTAGCGAATTGCATCACCATCCGCGGATCATTCGTCGGAACCCGTCAGGACATGGTCGAAGCGCTTAACTTTGCGGTTGACGGCAAGGTCAAGGCAGACATCGAATTGCAGCCGCTCTCTTCGATCAACCAGGTCTTTGAAAGGCTCGAGCATGGGGATGTGGCGTCACGCATTGTCCTCGACTTCGCGCAAGGAAGCAGCAAGACGGAGCAGCCTAACGCATTGCAAGAGCCCATGACGGTAGCGGTCTAACGTTCACGGGTACGGATCGGGCACAGAAATCGTGAAAGCGCTGAAAGATAAAAACTCATTCGAACGATTCCCTACCGGCGAAAGCTTTTCAGTCATTCACCGGCGTTGCCGACCCACAGGGGATGAGACGGGGAATTTGTTTCTTGTTAGATAAGAGAGGATAGTTTGATGCCACGGATTCTAGATGTCATTCGGGACAGACATTCCGTACGAGGATCGTTCGACCCTGATCGCCCCATAACCAAGCCGGAACTAAAGCTGATCTTAGAGGCCGCACAATGGGCTCCAACGCCCAGCAATATGCAGAACTTTGAAATCGTCATCGTAGACGACAAGACGCAATTAGAAGCTCTGGGGAAGATTCCCGCCGAAATGTCAGAGGAGTTTCTGCGCGAGAATTATGCACAACTCTCCTTCTCCGAAGCGGAGTTGTCCATTAAGAAGACGGGGATGCTTGCGAGCACGTTCCCCCCAGCATGGACAAACCCCGAAGCCTGGAGTCCTGACTCAGACGCCAGGTCTCAGCTCACTTTTCTTGGCGTATCTGTGCAGGAAACTCCGTTGTTGCTGGTTGTCCTTTATGACGGAAACAAGCGTGCTCCGGGATCAGACGGAGATCCGCTTGGTCACATGGGCCTGGGCTGTGTCCTGGAGAATATGTGGCTCATAAGCGAATCCCTTGGGATCGGATTCCACGTGCTTACTGTTTTCAGCGATGGCCCGGTTGAGAAGCAGGTGAAGAGTGTCTTGCATGTGGCACCGCAGATGAAGATTGCCTTCGCCTGTAGCCTGGGGCATCCTCTCGATCCTTCCGCTAGTTACGTTCGCGTGCGTCGCGACCTGGAGGACTTCGTCCACCACAACCAATTCGGACGGAAAGACATTGTGTGGAAGACCCATCGGCCTTAGGAACGGACGTGGCGTTGCCGGTTACGCCGGCCGGCGCGTACGAAAGCCCAAATACCAACCGTCGCCCTGCAGTAGCAAACTCACAATCATGGCCTTGAGAGGCAGAGACCGTAAGCCCTGCTACGAATCGGGTTCACCATTCCCCCCCGATTGTCGGCACAATAACAGCAAAACATGAGCGCGGATTTCCGGTGGCGATCGCGTGTTTCCTAACCGGCTCAGCGGCTTCGCTATGCTGCACAAGCCCCCGGCGAGCCTGCCGGGCTGGTCCCTACCCCTCTGAGGTATCATTTCTTGCGGCCGCTGCGACGGCCGAAGCTGATCCATTGCAATCCGTGCGTCGGCAACACTACGAATCGCCCAATCGATCGGGATTGAGTGCCCGCGTCCTCAGGAGCAGTACCGATGCATGCAGAACGCCACACCCGGAAAAGATTTCTCCTCGCATTCTTTCTTTTCGCCCTCAGTGCCATCTCATTCCTCGACCGCACCAATATCTCGATTGCGGGCCTCCAGATCAGCTCCGAATACGGACTCGGCAACCAGCGCCTGGGGTGGATCTTCAGCGCATTCCTGATCGGCTACGCCGGCTTTCAGGTTCCCGCCGGATGGCTTGCCTCCCGCTTTGGACCGCGCCTGGTGATTGCGCTGGGCGTTGTGTGGTGGGGCGTCGCGACCGCCCTCACCACGATGATCCCCGTAGGCATCTCCCAGGCTGTGTTGCTCCTCATCTCCATCCGGTTCGCGCTGGGCGCCGGCGAGGCGGTTATTTACCCGGCGGCCAACCAGTTCGTCGCCCGCTGGGTACCGGAGCAGGAACGCGGGTTCATCAACGGACTCATCTTCGCCGGAGTGGGCGCAGGCGCCGGCCTCACTCCTCCACTCCTGGCATGGTTCATTCTCCATCACGGCTGGCGCTCCGCCTTTTGGTTCAGCGCCGTCATCGGCGTGCTCGCCGGGGCGGTCTGGTGGTGGTTCGCACGCGACACCCCCGAAGAGGATCCCGCCGTCTCGCCTTCCGAACTGAAGATCATCCAGGAGGGCATCGCCACGGATCCGATCAACCTTGGAGATGCGGCGAACAGCTCGGCTCCGGTTGTCATCTCCTGGTCGGCCATCCTGCGCCGGCGCGATCTCCCGGCGCTTATCTTCACCTACTTCGCCTTCGGTTACACAGCGTGGATATTCTTCAGCTGGTTCTTCCTCTACATGTCGCAGGTGCGCGGTTTCAATCTCAAATCCAGCGCTCTTTATTCCATGCTGCCGTTTCTCTCGATGACAATCGGCTGTCTCGGCGGCGGAGCCCTGAGTGACCGTCTTACCCGCGCCTACGGACTTCGCGTTGGCCGCTGCGGCATAGCCGCGGTCGCGTTCCTTTTTACCGCATTCTTTCTTGTCCTTGGCTCCCGCGTGCAGAGCCCTCAGCTTGCCGGCGTCATCCTCGCCGGCGGTGCAGGCGCACTGTACGTCTCGCAAAGCTCCTTCTGGTCGGTCTCCGCCGATATCGCCGGCCGCAATTCGGGTGTCTTCTCCAGCATCGTCAACATGGGGGCACAGATCGGGGGCGCCGTCACCGCTTCGCTCACACCCTGGGTCGCTTTGCGCTTCGGCTGGACGACCTCATTTGCTATCGCCGCTGTGCTCGCCGTGATCGGCGCTGTTCTTTGGATGACCGTGCATCCTGAGCGCCCGCTCAGTGTCTGATGGCACTCCTTTGAGCGATTTCGCAACCCTGAGGAAAGTTACAGTTACCTTTGGCCATCTGCGCCTCCGTGGGAGGAGAAGAGAAACCGCAGATCTCTCCACTGCGGTCCCATGGCACGCCGGGACAGGCGGGATGACAAAGGTTAGGGTCGTTGCTCTAGGTTGGTTGCTGGTTGAGAGAACTGCAGATCCCTCCACTTCGCTTCGCTCCGGTCGGGATGACAAAGGGGAGAGCAGACCTTCAATCCGAATCAGTTGCTAGTTGAGAGAACCGCAGGTCCCTGCGGTTCAGCCGGTTGTTCCGCTTCGCCGAAGGCCTCAGGCTTACAGGCCGGGATGGCGCATGCGTACGGCGTACAGAGAGTGATCCGTGAGCAGGTAGAGGGTGCGGCGGTCTTTGCCACCGAAGAGGATGTCGTGCGGGCGCTCGGGGACTTCGATGCTACCCAGGAGCTTGCCCGCGGGGGAGTAGGCATAGATCTGGCCGGCGGCTAGATAGACGTTGCCGTCGGCGTCCTGGGCCAGGCTTTCTCCACCCTGCTCGACGAACGGTAGTGATCTGCGATAAGGAGCCGTCGGCGTTGAGTAGGCCGCGGTAGGTGCGCTGCTCGGCCTCGTTGGTGGCGTAGAAGGGTTTGCCCTCCGCTCCTTTGACCAAGCCATAGGCTTCCAGGACGGGAGCCCATTTGGTGCCGAAGTATGGCTCGCCCTGCACGATGGGAGCGTTTGTCGGGATGAAAAGAGCTGTTGTCGGGAGAGACGAACTGGAAGGTGGTGCGGGTGCCCAGGCCCTTCTCGAACATCTGTTGCAGTGATGTATACGTATAGGGCTGGGTGGCGGAGAGAGTTTCTGCGAAGTCGCCATTGAACCAGTAGTCGACCGGCAACGCAGGAGTAAGTCCGGGACGCTCGGCGGCGGGCTCGAGGGGCAGGAGAGTGAGCTGGGCTTCGGGGTCGTGGTCCGGACGCAAGGCATAGGCGGTGAGGTTCTTGCCGCCGGAAGAGACGACGATGAGATCACCGGCCTTGTCGAAGACGAGATTGACGGGATCGAGCGGGGCGTCACTCACCACCACCGCGTATTGCGACTCGGGCGACCAGCGGTAGATGCGCTGGAAATGCGCGTCGACGAAGTAGAGCTGGCCGGCTGCGTCGATGGCGGCGCCGGAGATGTTGAAGAAGCCGGTGGCGAGGCGCTGCACCTGCGCGCCCTTCTCCGTCAGGTTGGAGTTCAGCGCGGGCTGCGGGTATTGGCTTGTCGTCAGAGATGTCGAGGTAGGCGAACTCACGGTCGCGCACCTCGGCGTGCAGCGTCTGATCGACGATGGCGTTCTCAAAGGGCACCTTGTTGGAGCGCACCGCCTGACGGCAGACGCCGGAGGCATCGCACAGGCCGATGGAGCTGTTGGCATCCACATGCACATTGCGGAAGTGGATGTTGTTGGAATCGGCCACTCGCACCGCGTAGGGGAAAGGCTTCTCCATGTGGGTCACGCGATAGCCGTGATAGTTGGCGATGGTGAGATTGCTGGAGTGGTCGATTTCGAGTGAAGAGGCATTCTGGCTTTCGCCGCTCTCTTCTTCCGTCTGCAGCGCGTAGAGCTGCCAGTTGGAAACATTCTTCAGCTTGATTTCCGCGCGGACGTGGTGCTCGCTGGAGAGCTCATACACAAAGCCGGGGATGGTGGTGTTCGAAACCAGGATGCCGGCCTGAGCGAAGGTGTCGGGCGTCCAGATATTGGCGAAGGTGCCGCCGCCGCCATCGATCCAGAGGCTGGGATATTGCGAGTCCCACGGACGATGTGGGTTGGGGTCGGCGGTGTGGGTGGCGTTGTAGGGATTCATGCGGGTGCCGTCGGGATTGTTGGTGCCGTGGCCGCCCAGGAAGCGGACGTCGTCCACGCAGCGAGTCCTTGCCGGAGTGCCAGAGAAGGCCGACAGCGCGGGGGTTGAAACCGCCGGTGAAGATGCCGAGGCCGGTGATGATGTTGGCTCCGCCGGCAGGCGCGAGCAGCAGCGGCTTGGGGCGTCGGGGCCTTCAAACGCAGGTGTGCCGTCGGGGAGATCGAATTGCGTGGTGCTGGGGTGGAGGCCGATCAGGACGGTATCGGGGCGAAGCGTGAGCGTCTCGTGGAGCAGGTAGCGCCCGCTGGGGAAATAGAGCACCGGGTGCTCGTCGATTGCCTTCTGCAGCGCAACCGTGTCATCGGTTAGGCCGTCGCCTTTGACGCCGAGGGTGTGAACGTTGACCCAGGTGCCGGGATCAGGCAGCGGGCTTATCGCAGGCGGTGTGGAGGGCGGCAGAGCGGCGAGCGGTGAGGACTCGTAGCGAGTCTCGAAGGCCGCCTGCGCGCCCGGATACGCGAGGCCGAGGCCGTGGGAAAAGACGCTGACCTGATACGTATCCGCCAGCTTGGCGGAATTCGCGGCCGCTCTCGCGCAACTTCGCGAAGATGGGCACGTGGCTGCAAATCGATGTTCTCGAAATTGATTTCGGTCATGCGGCTGGCATCGTTGCTGATCACGACGGCGGGGCCGGTGATGTTCTCGAAACGGCTGTCTTTGATCCAAAGCTGATCGGAGTAGTGGGGATCGATGGAGACGGCAGTGGGAACATTGCGGAACTCATCGTGAACCAGGGTGAGGCCGGCTTCGTTTTCGCGGATCGCGGCTTCCCGCTGGCCGTCGAAGGTGGAGTCGATCAGCGTGAACTGCCACGCGGGCGAGGGTTTGCGCGCCATGATGCCGAACTGGCCGCCGTGGAAGTGGAGATCCTCGGCCTCGTTGGCGACTTCATGCACGCCGGCAAATCCAGAGCCGATGGAGAAGTCGATGTGGCTGAGAAAGGCGTGCTGCGCGGCATGGAAGCGGATGGCGACCGCGCCCGGCGTTGCCGGGGCCAATCTCGAAGTCGACGTTGCTGATCGCGGAGTAGAAGGTACCGGGGTTGGCGTCGGGGACGCGTGCGGCTGGGCGGGACCACTCCGCGCGGTGTGGGCGGAGGATGGTAGCCGGATCGCGGCGAGCCGGCGCCGCGGTTGCGGCCGGGGGCGCGCGCCGGCGAAGAAGAACATGTAGGCGATGCCGTCCTGGTATCCCGGGGTGTTTTCGCCGAGCACGAAGACGGGACGTTGCGCACCGTAGCCGATGATGCGCACGCCGGGCCAGAGATAGATGGTGCGGCTGATGCGGTAGCGGCCCTGGGGGATGAAGACGATGCCTTCGCCTTTGCTGGCCTGCAGCTTGTCGATCGCTGCCTGAACGGCTGCGCTGTCGTCTTCCTTGCCGTCACCGTGGACGTGGAATTCCTCGGCCGTGAGGTACACCGCGGCTGGGTCGTCCAGGCGCGTGGGATAGGTCGAAGCGGCGGAGCAGGTCACCGTGACCAGAAGAGACGCGAGCAGGAGCAGAAGAGATTTCATGGGTCAGCCTTGGAAAGAATATTTCGCTGATGTCATGCAGGTTGCAATGTTGTGAGATTAGATAGCTGATGGTCATACGATGCGCTCATCTTTGACAGAGTGGGAAGAAGCTCCAATCGATCATATCTCCGTTGTACTGACCATGCAAGACAGTTGGATACCACATTGTCGTACCCATGCAACTTGGCTGGCAATGCGTTACTCTTCTCCTTGCCGTCGACGCGTAGAAGTGCAGAGGGTCCGGTAACTGTGTGATTGCTCAAAAACCTGAAGGGGGGAACGTAACAATGTCCGATTTCAATGGATCGAAATTCAATCGCCGTGGTGTGCTTGAAGTCTTCCATGGCCGTGCTGGCGGGCGGCCTGCTCAGCCGTTACGGGATGGAAAAGGCCGCGGCCGCAGGCGGAGCCGGCGGTCAAGAACGTCAACCTGAACTCCAGCCCGTCGACGCTGAAGATCACCGACATGCGCTATGCGATCATCGTCAAGCCTGGCCCCAGCCCGTGCCCGATCATTCGCATCGACACCAACCAGGGCGTCTACGGATTGGGCGAAGTGCGCGATGGCGCAGGCTATCAATACGCGATGGTGCTGAAGAGCCGCATTGTTGGCGAGAACCCGTTGAAGGTCGATTTTCTCTTTCAGAAGATCCAGCAGTTTGGCGGCATCTCCCGCCAGGCAGGTGGCGTTTGCGCGGTCGAGATGGCGCTGTGGGACATCGCGGGCAAGGTCTACAACTGTCCGGTGTACCAGATGCTTGGCGGCCAATGGCGCGATAAGATCCGCATCTATGCCGATACGACCGAGTCGGATGGACCCGAAGGAGTATGGAGTGCGGGCCAAGGAACGCATAGGCGATGGGTCTTACCTGGATGAAGATGGATCTGGGCATCAATGTGCTCGAGGGAATGCCGGGCATGGTGATGGAGCCTGCGGGTCAGAGCAAGTGGGAGCTGCGCAATCAACCTCATCCGTTTATGGCAACCGAGGTCACCGATAAAGGCATCGACCGGCTTTGCGAATATGTAGCGGCGGTGCGGGATAACATCGGCTATGACATGCCGCTGTCGATGGATCACCTCGGCCATATCGGCGTGAAGTCCTGCATCAGTCTGGGCAAAGCGTATGAGAAGTTCAACCTGGAGTGGATCGAAGACGTGATTCCCTGGTACTACACCGATCTCTTGAAGCAGATCACCGATGCCAGCCCCACGCCGACCATTACCGGCGAGGACATCTACGAGATCGCGGACTTCGAAAAGCTATGCAGCGAACCACGCGGTGGACAAGATCCATCCGGATCTTGCGACCTCGGGCGGCATTCTGCGGACGCACAAGATCGGCGACATGGCCTTTGGGTATGGCGTGCCGATGGCGATGCACTTTGCGGGCACACCGGTGAGCTGCATGGCGAACGTGCACTGCGCGGCCGCGACGCGCAACTTCCTTGCGCTGGAGAACCATTCGCTCGACGTGCCTTGGTGGCAGGATCTGGTCACTGGGCCTGAGAAGCCAATGATCAACCAGGGCTTCATCAAGGTTCCGGATACTCCCGGGCTGGGAGTTACGCTGAACGACGAGGATTTGAAGCAACACCTGAAGCCCGGCACCGGGTACTTCGAGCCGACGCCGATGTGGGATGAGTCCAGTCTCGCGACGACGCGATCTTCAGTTAGTGAATTAGTGCGTCAGGGACGCCGACCTGCCATGAAAGATACGCGCTCTTATTTGTCATGGCAGTGACTTTTTTGCGGCATCGAAGTGGAACTGCAGATCCCTCCACTTCGCTGCGCTTCGGTCGGGATGACAAAAGGTGGGCACCCGGCGCTAGCTCGCATCACCGTTGAAAGTAAACAGCAGGTCCCTCTGCTGAGCTATCGGATCGGGATGACGAATTCTGTCAGGACAGCGTCCATCCCGGCGTTTGAGTTAGGCTTCGTCGGTCACGCAACCTAGGGCGGCGCTCTTTACGCAGCGGATGTACTTGGCCAGGGTGCCGCGCTCCGCTTTGTAGGGCGGCATGCGCCAGGCTTTGCGGCGGGCAGCCAGTTCTTCATCCGACAGAGCCACGGAGAGCTCGTTCCCGCTTGGCATCGATGGTGATGACGTCGCCGGTGCGCACCAGTGCGATCGGGCCGCCCTCCTGGGCCTCGGGCGTGACGTGGCCGACGATGAATCCGTGGGAGCCGCCGGAAAAGCGGCCGTCGGTGATCAACGCCACGTCCTTTCCCAGACCCGCACCCATGATTGCCGAGGTGGGCGTCAACATCTCGGGCATGCCCGGGCCTCCCTTGGGGCCTTCGTAACGGATGACGAGGACCTGGCCTTTGGCAATCTTGCCTTCCTCCAGGGCCTTCAACATCAGCTCTTCGGAATCGAAGACGTTGGCCGGACCGGAAAACCTGAGCCCTTCCTTGCCCGTGATCTTCGCCACCGCACCCTCGGGCGCCAGGTTGCCTTTGAGTATCTGCAGGTGGCTGGTCGCCTTCAGAGGATTGGAAACCGGCCGCACGATCTCTTGACCGGCTCGCAAACCCGGCAGGTCCTTCACATTCTCCGCAGTGTCTTGCCGGTGACGGTGACGCAGTCGCCGTGCAGCAGCCCCTCCTGCAAGGAGCATCTTGCATAACCGCAGGCAGGCCGCCGACGGCTTGCAGGTCTTCCATGACATAAGGGCCGCTGGGTTTGAAATCGGCGAGCAACGGAGTTTTGTCGCTGATCTTCTGGAAATCATCAATGGTAAGCGGAACGTTCACCGATCGCGCCATGGCAATCAGATGAAGCACGGCGTTGGTGGAACCACCCAAGTGCTGCAACCATCACCATGGCGTTTTCGAAGGCCTCGCGGGTCATGATGTCGCGCGGCTTCAAATCGAGCTCGAGCAGATTGAGGATGGCAGCGCCGGCGCGAAAACATTCGTCGAGCTTCAAGCGGATCTTCAGCCGGCGTGGATGAGCTGTAGGGCAGACTCATGCCCAGGGTCTCGATGGCGGAGGCCATGGTATTCGCGGTGTACATCCCGCCGCACGCGCCGGCTCCCGGACACGAGTGGCGGACGATTGCCTGGCGCTGCTCTTCGCTGATCGTATGGGTGATGAATTGGCCGTAACTCTGGAAGGCGGAGATGATGTCCAGCTTCTGGCCGTTTTGATGACCGGCGCGGATCGTGCCCCCGTAGACCATCAAGCTGGGCCGGTTCAGCCGGCCCATGGCGATGAGGCAGCCGGGCATGTTCTTGTCGCAGCCAGGAATCGAGACATTGGCGTCATACCACTGGGCGGCCATCACGGTTTCGATGGAGTCGGCGATCAGGTCGCGCGATTGCAGCGAATAGCTCATGCCATCGGTGCCCATCGAGATTCCATCGCTGACCCCGATGGTGTTGAAGCGCAGGCCAACCATGCCGGCGGCGATTACGCCTTCCTTCACCTTTTCGGCCGAGCTGCAGAAGATGCATGTTGCAGGGATTGCCTTCATACCACATGCTGGCGATCCCGACCTGCGGCTTGGCCATATCCTGCTCGCGAAGGCCGGTCGCATAGAGCATCGCCTGCGACGCCCCTTGAGACTTGGGCTGTGTAATCTGAGAGCTGTACTTGTTCAACGGTTTGGTCGTTTTATAAAGATCAGTGTATCGTCCTGTTTTCCGGCGTGGGAGCGCCCCTGAAATGCAATCAACCGTCTGGTGGCAGTACGGCATTCTTTACGAGGTGTATCCGCGGTCGTTTCAGGACGCGAACGGCGATGGCATCGGCGATCTTCAGGGCATTCTGCAGCGGCTCGATTACCTGGCCGGCCTGGGCATCAAGGGGGTGTGGATCGCGCCCTTCTACCCCTCGCCGATGGCCGACTTCGGCTACGACATCGCCGACTACTGCAACGTCGATCCCATCTTTGGAACCCTGGCCGACTTCGACCAACTGCTGCGGGCCATCCATGAACGCGGTCTCAAGCTGATTCTCGATTTCGTGCCCAACCATACCTCCGACCAGCATCCCTGGTTCCTGGAGAGCCGCTCCTCGCCTCACAATCCCAAAGCGCGACTGGTACCTGTGGCGCGATCCGGCTCCGGATGGCGGCCCGCCCAACAACTGGCTGAGCAACTTCGGCGGTTCCGCGTGGACCAAGGATGGCAGCCAGTACTACTGCCATTCGTTTCTGAAGCAGCAGCCGGATGTGAATTGGCGCAATCCGGAGCTGCGTGAGGCGATGTTCAACGTGCTTCGATTCTGGCTGGATCGCGGCGTCGACGGGTTTCGCGTGGACGTGATGTGGATGCTGATCAAGGACGATCAGTTTCGCGACAACCCGATCAATCCTGCAGCGCGACCGGATGGGCCTGCATCGCAGCGGCTGCTTCCCGTCTACAACACCAATCGTCCTGAGGTGCATGCGATCGTCGCCGACATGCGCGCCGTACTGGACTCGTATGGCGACCGCCTGCTCATCGGAGAGATCTATCTGCCATTTGATCAGCTGGCGACCTACTACGGGCAGGATCTCAAGGGCGCGCAGCTTCCCTTCAACTTTCATCTGATCCAGTGCCGCGTGGAACGCGGATGCGATCGCCGAGGTGATCAAGGAGTACGAGGCGGCATTGCCGGTGGGCGCATGGCCGAACTGGGTGATCGGTAACCACGACCAACCGCGCATCGCCACGCGCATCGGCCGCGCCCAGGCGCGCATCGCGGCGATGTTGCTGCTTACCCTGCGGGGCACGCCCACGATGTACTACGGCGATGAGATCGGCATGACGGACGTCCCGATCCCGGCCGGAGAAGTACAGGATCCGGCGGAGAAGAATGAGCCGGGCAAGGGCATGGGACGCGATCCGGAGCGCACTCCCATGCAGTGGGATAGCTCCAGGCTCGCCGGATTTACGGAGGGACGCCGTGGCTTCGCCTGGGCGCCGATCATGCGACGGTCAACGTGGCCACGCTCTCCGGTCAGAGTGACTCCGTGCTGAGCCTGTATCGCACGCTCATCGGCCTGCGCAACTCCAATGCAGCTTTGAATAGCGGCCGCGTTGAAGGTGTCGCCAGCGACGGCCACATTCTTCGTTACGAGAGGGTCGATGAGGAGCAACGGTTTGCGATCCTGCTCAATTTGAGCGAGAGCAAGGAAGAGGCGACCGATCGCTGCCGGCCACATTCTCGTTTCGACCCACATGGATCGCTCCGGGGATGCGGTTGAGTCGAGCCTCTCGCTTCGCCCGTTTGAGGGAGTCATCGTCAAGGTTTCCTAGAGTTAAACGAACAGCTCGATCGCTACGCTCGTCGAAAATCAGGTCGTCAATGACGAAGGTGCGCTGGATTGCAGATCTCTGCAGTGCATTGAGCGCTGCATCTAGAATGCGCATCAGAGGCGCCATGTCGAAATCACGCAGGCAGTTCCTGACCAATAGCTCCCTTGGTCTTCTGGGGATCGCCGTCACTTCTTGCAACCATGAGACAAAAGCCCGCGCGAGCTGCCTCCCGGAGCGCCTCCCGCTTTCGCGACGGCGCCCGCCGGTCGGACCTGAGGTATCGCCTGCCACCTTTGCGGAAGCGGAGAAGCTGGTGCAGGTGGAGTTGAGCGAAGGCGAGCGCAAGGAGGCGGCGGCAAGCTGGCGCAGCGGCATGGCGCCGCTGTACGAGCGGCGCGCCGGCCCGCGCAAGGTCGCGCTCGAACCAGCGTTGGCGCCCTGGTCCCACTGCGAAGCGGCTTTGCCCGGGCAGCAGGCAGGCCCGGACGCGCAACCTGTTTCTGCGCAGCAAGACCGACCCAGGTCCGCTGCCCAGCAACGACGAGGACATCGCCTTCGCCCCCGTAACCCGGCTGTCGCGCTGGATCGAGAAGCGCGCAAGCTTAGCTCCGAGCGGCTTACCAACATCTACCTGCAGCGCATGGAGCGCTTCAATCCCACGCTGCATTGCGTGATCACGCCCACGCGCGAGCTGGCCATGGCACAGGCCAAACAGGCGGACCAGGAGATCGCCGCAGGCCACTACCGCGGGCCGCTGCACGGCATTCCATGGGGCGGCAAAGGATCTGCTCGACACCGCCGGCATTCCGACCACCTACGGCGCTGAGCCCTTCAAGAACCGCGTGCCCGCGGAGGATGCAACCGTGGTCAAGCGTCTGCAGCAGGCAGGCGCGGTGCTGGTCGCCAAGCTGAGCATGGGCGCGCTGGCGCTCAACGATATCTGGTTTGGCGGCCAGACAATGAATCCCTGGCTGCTCGCAGGAAGGGTCGTCGGGCTCGAGCGCAGGGCCCGGCGCCGCCACCGCGGCGGGGCTGGTGGGCTTTGCCATCGGCAGCGAGACCGGCGGCAGCATCGTAAGCCCCAGCATGCGCTGCGGAATTACCGGCCTGCGGCCGACCTACGGCCGGGTTCCGCGAACCGGCGCGATGACGCTCTGCTGGTCGCTCGACAAGCTCGGCCCCATGACGCGCAGTGTCGAGGACGCCATGCTGGTGCTCGAGGCCATCACCGGGCCGGATGCGGGCGACGTATCCAGCGTACCCAGCAAGCTGGACTATGACGCGGCAGCGAAGGTGGCAGGGTCTGCGTGTAGGCTACTTTCCCCGCTGGATGAAGGAGGCCCCGGCCACCGACGTGGATCGCGCGGCCCTGGAAACGGTGAAGAAGCTGGGCATGGTTCCGGTTGAAGTGGCCATCCCCGACTGGCCTTATGATTCGCTGCAGCTGATCCTCTTCGCCGAAGCGGCTGCCGCCTTCGAGGAGCTGACGCTCACGCACGGCGTGGATCAGCTCAAAATGCAGGTGCCCGACGCGTGGCCCAACACCTTTCGCCAGGCGCGCTTTCTTTCCGCGGTGGATTTTGTGCAGGCCGATCGCTTCCGGCGCAAAGTCGCCAACGAGATGGGCCGCGTCTTCTCCCAGGTGGACCTGCTGCTGGTTCCCTCGCTGCGCGACGAAATGCTTACCATCACCAACTCTACGGGCCATCCCTCGCTTACCCTGCGCGCGGGCTTCATCGAGGTCTCGGAGGCGCGCAGCGACTGGGCGCCCGACCCGGCCAACCCGCCGGCCAAATTTTCGCCGCCGCGGCGCGTGCCCCATGGCATCACCCTCATCGGCCGGCTGTTCGACGAAGGCAAGCTGGGGAGCGCCGGCTTGGCGCTGGAACGCAGCTTCGGCGTTGCCGACGAGCGGCCGCCGGGGTTTTAAGGTGGCGCCGTTCTCGACTCCATCCGCGTTGTCGAACTTACCGAGGCGCTGGCCGGACCTTACTGCGCCATGATGCTGGGAGACTTCGGCGCCGACGTCATCAAGGTGGAGCGCAGGCAGACCGGGGACCAGTCGCGAAGCTGGGGACCTCCGTTTGTTGGGAGTGAATCCGCCTATTTTCTAGCCACCAATCGCAATAAGCGTTCGCTCTCGCTCGATTACGATCAGCCGCTGGGCGCCGCGATTCTGCACCGCCTGCTGTCTACGGCCGATGTGTTCCTCATCAACCAGCGCAACCTGGCTTCTCTTGAGCGGCGCGGGCTCGATGCGGAGACGATTTGCGCGCGGTATCCGCGGCTCGTCTACTGCGCCATCTCCGGCTATGGACACTCGGGGCCCAGGTCGGGATTGCCGGGCTACGACATCATCGCGCAGGCCCAGGCGGGGATCATGAGCTTTACCGGCGAGCCGGAGGGTGAGCCGGTTCGCTATCCAGTCGCCATCGCGGATATGACGTGCGGCCTCTACTCCGCGTTAGGGATCCTCGCCGCGTTGCTGGCGCGGGAAAAAACCGGGACCGGACAGGCTCTCGACATGGCGCTCTTCGATTCCCAGCTGACGTTGCTGATCAATGCGGGCAGCAACTACCTGAATGCCGGCGAATCTCGCGCAGCGCTGGGGAAATGCGCATCCGAGCATTGTTCCTTATCAGGTCTTTCGCGGCGGAGACGGCCGCCATTTTGTCGCTGCCATTGGGACCGATGCGCTGTGGCAGCGATTTCTCCGCGTGATCGATGCGACGGAGACGCTGGGGGCGGACGCACGCTTTCAAACCAATGCCTTGCGCACGGAACATCGCCAGACGTTGATTCCTGCGCTATGCACGATCTTCGATAAGGCGCCGGCCAGCGAGTGGCTGAGCCGCCTTACCGCGGAGGACATCCCAGCGTCTCGCTATCCAGACCGTCGGCGAGGCCGTGAACGATCCGCAGGCGCTGGCGCGAGGCCTGATCGTCGAGATCAAGCACCCTACCCTCGATATGGTGCGCAGTATCGCCAACCCGGTTCGGCTGTCGTCAACGCCTGTTTTGTACCGGCTCCCGCCGCCATTGCTGGGAGAACACAACCGTGAGATTCTGCAGAGTCTTGGCTACTCCAGCGAGCAGATTGCCTTGGCTGTGCGTGAGCGCGTCATCTAGATGGGCTCCGTGGTGAACACAGGCGGGATGGGTGCCCAACCGGCCGGTTTGGGCTGGGAAGGTTATCATTAGAGTTGGACATTTTTTCGGATTGTGGGGTATTCTCGGTCGACTGGTTTCAACGTCTCCCTCTTCGTTGCCCTATCTCTCGACCTCGCTCTTTGTGTCCACCGCTCATAGCCTTCGACGGCAATCACCGCTTTGGAGAGACACCAGATGAAGAGCTTTGCAAAGTTGTTACTCTTTTTCTTCTTTTCTGCCTCTGTTCTCTGCGCGCAATCCTCTAAGACCTCTTTGCGGGGAACGGTGACCGATGCCAGCGGCGCGGCGGTCCCTGGGGCGCAGGTCACCCTCGATAACAAGACAACCAACTTTCACGCCCAGAGGACGGCGGACGCAAGCGGCGAGTACCAGTTTCTGCAGATCCCTCCCGGCACCTACACCATCACCGGAACAAGCAATGGCTTTGCCGCGAAGACCGCGATCGCTGAACTGCTGGTGAACCAGCCGGCCACCGTCAACCTGGCGCTTTCGGTGCAGGCCACGACGGTCACTCTGAACGTAAGCGCCGAATCCGAAACCCTGAACACGACGGATGCATCGATCGGCAATGCGGTGAACAATGCGACGATCGAGGCACTGCCGATGGAGGGCCGGAATGTGCCCGACCTGCTGAGCCTGCAGCCGGGCGTGCTCTACCTGGGGCACAACATCAATCAGAACCTCGACAGCCGCAGCGGCGCGGTGGCCGGTTCCCGGTCCGACCAGGGCAATGTCACCCTTGACGGCGTCGACAACAACGATCAGGTCAACGGCTATGCCTTCACCGGGGTTCTGCGGTCCACGCTCGATTCCGTCGAGGAGTTCCGCGTGACGACCACCAATGCGAACGCGGATGAGGGCCGTTCCTCAGGCGCGCAGGTAAGCCTGGTCACCAGGAGCGGAACCAATCAACTCCACGGCAGCTTGTACGAATACAACCGCAACACGCTGACCGCGGCCAACAACTGGTTCAACAAGCAGGCGCAGGCGGCTGCCGGGGAGCCTAACGTTGCCGGCAAGCTCATCCGCAATACCTTTGGCGCCGCACTGGGCGGACCCCTCAAGAAGGATAGGCTTTTCTACTTCCTCAACTACGAAAGCCAGCGGACGGCGGAGAACCAGCAGGAGACGCTCACCGTCCCCACCGCCTCGTATGCGGCAGGCAATGTGTCCTATACCAGCGGCGGCAACAACGTGACGCTGACCCCGAGCCCAGATCGCGACCATGGATCCCCACTGCTCTTCCACCGGTACCTGTCCCTGGGGCCCCGGGGTCGACCCGTATGCGCTGCAAACCCTCACCCAGTTTCCGCTGGCCAACGGTTTTGACGCAGGCGATGGCTTGAATACCGGTTCCTTCATCTGGTCGGCCCCCAACCCCACGGTGCTGAATACGTATATCGCGAAGATCGACTATGTTCTCAACGAACGAAATCGCCTCTTTGTGCGCGGCAACCTGCAAAACGACAGTCAGCTTTATGTACCGCTGTTTCCGGGTCAGCCCGCGAGCAACAAGCACACCGACAACACCAAGGGAATCGCGGCGGGGGACACCTGGAGCCTGACCAACAACCTGGTAAACAGCTTCCACTACGGTTACGTGCGGCAAGGGTACGCCGACCGCGGCGTTGGCCAGGGTTCCTATGTTAACTTCAGCTTCGCCAAGCGGCACGGCGAACTCGCCCACGGCCGAGACGCGCAGCACCATCATTCAGGTTCCCTCGCACAACTTTATCGATGACCTCTCCTGGGCCAAAGGCAAACACACGATCGAGGTGGGCGCTAACTACCGGCTCATCCACAGCAACAGCAACAGCGACGCGCTGTCCTACGATTCGGCGGCCATGATCGGCTTCGACGTGACCGGCTCCGGGTTTTGCGGGGACCGGACAGAGCTTCGATCCGGATGCTTTTGGCTTTCCTACCGTCGACGGTACCTTCGCCAATTCCTACAATTTCGCTATCGCCAATCTTGCCGGGATCATCTCGCAGGTCACCAATCAATACAACTACAATGTCTCCACCGATGGAACGACCGGCACGCTTTACGGGCAGGGCGCATTTGTTCCTCACAGCTACAAGACAAACGAGTTTGAGTACTATATTCAGGATGCATGGCGAGCCTCGCCTCGTCTTACGTTGACTTTTGGGCTGAGACACACGCTATTACAAGCTCCCTACGAAGTGCACGGTCAACAGGTGCAGACCACGACGAGCCTGCACGACTGGTTCGAGACCAGAGCTGCGAAGGCGGCAGCCGGCATTGTCGACCAGCCCGCGCTCTCCTTTGCGCCCTCGGGCCAGGCTCGCGGATTGAAGTCCTATTGGAATATGGAGAAGAACAACATCGCGCCCCGCTTGGCGATTGCTTTCGCTCCTGACTCGTCAACCTCTATCCGCGCGGGTTTTGGAATGTACTACAGCCACTTCGGCGAGGGCATCGTGAACTCCTTCTCCCAATATGGCTCCTATGGCCTGCAGGGCGAGAAGCAAACACCGAACGATGCACTTACTCCCGATGATGCTCCGCGCTATACCGGACCGCATAACATTCCCGATGTGAATGGGCCCATTCCCACTCCATCACCTATCCGTACACGCCCTCAACCGACCCGTTCAGCAGCGGCTTCGCCACCGCAATTGGACTCGACGACCGCGTCAAGACGCCTTATTCGCTGGCCGCCGATCTCTCGGTGCAGCATGAGCTTCGCGGCGGCTTCACTCTGGAAGCCGCCTATGTGGGCCGCTTCGGCCGCCACCTGATGCAGCAGATGGATCTGGCCGAGCCGCTGGATCTTGTCGATCCGGTCTCCGGCCAGGATTTCTACACTGCTGCAACAACGCTGACAAAGGAGTTCTATGCCGGCGCCAGGACCGTGCAACCGGTTCCCTATTTCGAAGACCTCTTTCCCGACGCCGCGAACCAGGGGGCCGATGGTTCCGGAACCAATGGAGCCACGGCGACGCAAAATATCTACACCAACCTGATCAGTGTCTATCCCGTGAACGCCTCCTACGTGCAATACAGCCTGGATGTGTTGTGCAGCCCGGGATGCGGGGGCCAGCACGGACGCTACTATAACCCGCAGTTCAATTCGCTCTTCAGCTGGGTTTCCAACGGCACCAGTAACTACAATGCCGGCCAGCTGGTGCTGCGCCATGCCATGAGCCATGGGCTGCAAATGGACTTCAGCTATACCTTTTCCAAGTCGATGGACCTGGGCTCCGATACGGAGCGCTCCTGTGTGCAATGCGGCGCCAACGCCGAGTCGACCTTCAGTTGGATCGTGAACGCCTTCCGGCCGGCGGAGAACTACGGGGTTTCGGACTTCGACACCACCCACCTCGTCACCGCGGACTGGGTTTACCTTTTGCCGGTCGGGCGGGGACAAAAATTTCTGCAGGATCCCCATCCCGTCGTCGACGCCCTGGTGAGCGGCTGGCAGCTTTCCGGCCTGACCCGTTGGACGAGCGGACTGCCGTTCACGGTGATGGCAGGCAACGGATGGGAGGTCGATTGGTCACAGGAGAGCGCCGTCGTCAAGACCGCGCCGGTGAAGATGCAGAAACATCTCAATACAACCGGCGCTCCCGAGGCCTTCGCGGACCCGGATGCGGTGCTGAATGGACTTCCGTCAGGACCACCGATTCGCAATCCGCTGCCGGGCGAAGCGGGCAGCCGCAATGCCTTTCGCGGGGACGGGTATTTTGGCGTGGATTCCGGGCTGTCGAAGGCCTGGAAGATTTATCGTGAGCAGACGCTCAAGTTCACGTGGGAGGTTTTCAACGTGACCAACTCCGTGCGTTTCGATGTCAATCCGCTGAATTCTTTGCAGAACCAGACGTCCAGCGGCGAGTTCGGAGTCTACGGCGCGGTGCTGACGCAACCGCGCATCCAGCAGTTCTCGTTGCGCTATAGTTTCTAACGTTGCCGGATTTTGACAGATCCTCGGGTATACGTGGGACGAGAAGACGCGGAAATGAGGATAGGGAATGGGCATCGAACTCTTTGACCGCGATGTTCTGCTGGTGATCGACGTACAGAATGACTTCTGCGATGGCGGCGCTCTTGCCGTGCCAGGCGGCCAGGAAGTGGTGCCGGTGATCAATCGGATGGCCGCGCGTCTTTCGCCATGTGATTCTGACCCAGGACTGGCACCCTCGCGATCATCATTCCTTCGCCTCGAATCATCCCGGACGAGCTCCGTTCGAAACGATTGAAGTCGGCTCATGGCAAGCAGGAGCTCTGGCCCGACCATTGTGTGGAAGGAAGCATGGGCGCGGCTTTCCACCCGCATCTGCATCCGGACAAGGCGGAGCTGATTCTGCGCAAAGGCTTTCGCAAGACCATCGACTCGTACTCCGCCTTCAACGAGAACGATCGCCTGACACGTACCGGTCTTACCGGTTATCTCCGCGAGCGCGGACTGGGGCGCATCTTTCTGTCGGGACTGGCGTACGACTACTGCGTGCGTTACTCCGCCATCGACAGCATCCGGGCCGGCTTCGAGACCTACGTGGTGGAGGATGCATGCAGGGCGATCGGCATGGGAGGTTCCGTCGCCGCCGCCAACCATGACTTCAATCAAGCGGGGGTTCATCGCATCACCAGCTCGATGCTGGGAGATGAGGCGGCATGATTCGTCTTCGCCTGCGCATCGTGCTGCTGGCCCAGCTCTCGCTGGCACTTGTGCCGCTGCACGCGCAGGATAGCGACGTGGTCCCGGGGGCGGGGAGACCCAGCAGATCCCCGGCCCTGCGTGCCACTTCATCACCGACTGGAACACCAGCCGAGCCAAGCTCTGCACGGCGGCGGAGACCGCCGCGTGGCTGGCGGATATCCAGCACTGGCGCGACGAAAATCGCTTGCGCATGGGCTACGATGCAAACCAATATGAGCGGCCCGAATTGCTGTGGACGCAGACCAGCTTTATCCAGCCGCAGATGATGGTTCATGACCGGTATTTCTACGATCCGGCCGCGCAACACTACACCGTCGGTCGTTATCTGGACGACGTCGACTCCCGCTATGGCGGGATCGATAGCGTGCTCCTCTGGCATACTTATCCCAACCTCGGCATCGACAATCGCAACCAGTTCGATCTGTTTCGCGATCTTCCGGGTGGAGTTCCAGCATTGCGCAAGATGATCGAGGAGTTTCATCAGCGCGGAGTGCGGGTTTTATTTCCGGTCATGATGTGGGACCAGGGCACACGCGATGAAGGCGTGCCTTACGAGACAGCGATCGCAAAGGAACTGGCAGGGGTGGGAGCCGACGGGATCAATGGCGACACGCTGGAGGGGTTCTCTCGCGCCTTTCGCACCGCGTCGGACCTGACCGGCCATCCCCTGGCGCTCGAGCCGGAACTGAGCCCGTCAGCGATGAGATGTTGGTGTGGAACAACCTGAGCTGGGGAGAGGGTTGGAAGCATGAGTTTCTGCCTCCCGTGAGCCGTGACAAGTGGCTGGAAAGCCGCCACATGGTGAACATCGTCAACCGTTGGGCGCATGACCGCACCGACGATCTGCAGCAGGCTTTCTTCAACGGCGCCGGCTATGTTTCCTGGGAAAACATCTGGGGCATATGGAATGGGTTTACTCCGCGAGACGGCGAAGCATTGAAGCGCAGCGCGGCGATCGAGCGCGCCCTCGGTGCGCTGCTCAGCAGCCCGGAGTGGGAGCCGTACAGCAGCACCGAGCAATTCGGCGTCCTCGCCAGCAAGTGGCCCTCTGCGCATGCGATTGCCTGGACCATGGTCAATCGAAACCATTACGCCGTCTCCGGGCGCCAGCTCGTCGTGGCCGCCGATGCCCGGCGCGCACTTTTATGACCTGTGGCACGGATCTGAGTTGACCGCGGAGCCCGCGGGCTCGACTTCGGTTGCGCTCTCGTTTGCCATGGAGGCCGATGGCTTCGGCGCGGTGCTGGAAACCGACGCCCCCTTGCCGCAGCGCCTGGTTGATCTGCTGCAACAGATGCACCGGGCGGAAGCGCGTCCCCTCTCCAGCTATTCCGCTGGCTGGCAGAGTTTAACGCAGACGATGGTGCCGGCCGCTGCTGCGCCAAATGCCGGCGCGCTGCCTGACACGATGCTCCTGATCCCTGCGGCCGACTATGTCTTCCGCGTGGCCGGCATTGAAATTGAAGGCATGAACGATGAAGGCGTTGACGTTCAATATCCCTGGGAACCTTCTGCCCGCCGCTACCACGTACACCAGGTGCACATCCCGCAATTCCGCATCGATCGCTATCCGGTGAGCAATGCGGAGTTCAAGGAATTTCTCTCGGCGACTTCCTACCATCCGGCCGACGACCATAACTTTCTTCGCGACTGGAAAGACGGCGCCTATCCTGCCGGCTGGGCGAAGAAGCCGGTCACTTGGGTCTCCATCGAAGACGCGCGCGCTTACGCGAAATGGGCCGGCAAGCGCCTGCCTCACGAATGGGAGTGGCAATATGCCGCGCAGGGCCAGGACAGCAGGACCTATCCATGGGGTGATACCTGGAATCCGGCGGCCGTTCCGGCGCCCAACAAGAGCCGCCAGATTGATGCCTCCGAGCGACTCGGATGCCCATCCTGACGGGGCCAGCCTCTTCGGCGTCATGGACCTGGTGGGCAACGTGTGGCAATGGACGGATGAATACTGCGACGCGCACACCTGTGCGGCCATTTTGAAAGGAGGCAGCCATTATCAGCCGCAGGGGTCGCGCTGGTATTTTCCGCAAGCCTACCGGCTCTCGGAACACGGAAAATATTTGCTCATGGCGCCAAGTCTGGACCGCGCCGCCACGGTGGGTTTCCGCTGCGTGCAGGATCTTCCGACTGAGGAAGGTGGGAGTTCAGCCGTCCCGGCAATGCCGGGACTTTTATCCGCTCTTCCAGAGGATGCGATTCAACGAATGAAGCCATCCGTCATTATTCTTGCCTATAACTCTGTCGACACTTTAGGGGCAACGCTGGCTTCCAGCGCAGGAAATTTCCGACGATCTCCACGTCGTCGACTCCTTCAGCACGGACGACACGGTAGCGCTCATGCCGGCAACACGGCGCCCAGGTCGTTCAGCATGCCTTCGAAAACTATGGCGCGCAGAGAAACTGGGCGATCGACAACCTGGTGCTCCGCTATCCCATGGCAACTGCACCTGGACGCCGATGAGCGGCTCACGCCGGAACTGATCGCGTCGATGCGTTCCTTGCCCGAGAACCCGGCCCACTCCGGCTTTCTTATCGCCCGCCTGGTGCAGTTCCTGGGCCGGCAAATGCGGCATGGAGGCATGTCACCCACCTGGCATCTGCGGCTCTTCCGCAACGGCGCCGGCCGCTGCGAGGAGCGCAAGTACGACCAGCACTTCTACTTATCTCAGGGTTCGGCCGGACAGCTCCAGGGATCCATGATCGATGAGATCCGCATGTCGCTTTCGGAATGGACAGCCCGGCATAACCGCTGGTCCGATGCCGAGGTGATGGAACAGACCGCCGCGATGGATGGAGTCCGCATCCGGCCTCGTTTCTGGGGAAATCCATTGGAGCGCAAGCGCTTTCTTCGCGGCCTCTACAACGGCGCGCCGCTCTTCGTTCGTCCCTACGCTCTCTTCTTCTACCGCTATTTTCTTCGCCTGGGTTTTCTCGACGGACGGGAAGGGTTTCATCTTCTGGACCCTGCAAACATTCTGGTTCCGCTTCCTGATCGACGCCAAACTCTTCGAGCACCGGAAAAAAAAGAAGGATTTAGAATAGAGGAACTATGCTTGAAGTTTGTGTGATCATCAGCGGAGCGCTCGTTACTGTTCGTCGCGCTGACTTTGGGAAGCAGCGGCCGCTTCAGAGCGATAGCGAAACCGATCACGGCTGAGGGACTCAAGCATTTTGCTTGGTGATCGACCGAACCCGATTTTCTGGGACAGTTCGAACTACGCCGCCATCGTAGTTTTCTGCAAGGACAAACAGCCGCACTTCGGGACCACGGTAGCGAAACTGCTCTACGAGATCGACGGGCAGCTTGACGATGAATTCGGTCTTGCCGGGGACGGAGTCCAATTAGATTTCTCCGCCAAACTTGTCCACTACGATATGGCGGACAATGTCGAGGCCCAAACCGGTGCCCTGGCCCGTGGGCTTGGTGGTAAAGAAAGGCTCGAAAATCAGCTTCCTGTTTTCCTCGGGTATTCCCGGGCCGCCATCGGCAATGGCGATGCAAACGCTGTCGCCCTCCACCCAGGTGCGTACAGTCACGGTGCCCTTTTGCGGAGATGCATCGATCGCATTGTCCAGCAGGTTGGTCCACACCTGGCTCAGACCTATGCCACAGGTCGAGAGCGGCGGCAGAGTGGGGGCAAAAGCTTTCTCGACGGTCAGCTCCTTTTGGCGAAACTTATGGCCCAGGATGACCAGGGTGCTTTGGATGCTGTCGTGCACATCGAGCTGATGGCGCTGCGGCTTGTCTTCATAGGCGTACTTCTTCACCGCGCCGACCAGGTCGGTTACCCGGGAAACGCTTTCTTCGATGGTTCCCACCAGCTGCACGCTGGAGATGAGCGCTTCCATCCAGTTCAGCGGATCGGATAAGGTATTGCCGGGAAACTCGTGCTGCGCGCATTCCAGCGTTCCGGGCGTCAAAGCCGATTCCGGCAAGCGTGGCCGCCAGCTTCCAGGCATTTTCGATGCCGTGGTCTTCCAGCCACGACGCCAATTCGTCTTCGGCGTCGGCCTGATCGAGAGAACTCATCGCACTTGGCTTGTGGGGTTGCAACGCCTGCTCCTGCAGAATGCGCAGGCACTCGCTCTGACCTTGGGTCATGACGTCGCCGCTGCACAGCCGCAGGCTGATCTGTTGCAGCCGGCTCAGGTTCTCTCGCATTTGTGAGGCAGCGCGCCGGGCGGCCGCTCCCGGATTGTTCAACTCATGCATCAGGCCGGCGGCCATCGTACCCAGCGAAATCAGCTTTTCGCGGTGCAGCTCCTGGGACTGAAATACCTGCAGCCTGCGCGCCATGTTCCCCAAAACTCCAATACGCACCTTGGGGCAGGCAAACATGAGCTTCCAAAAAAGCTCTTCGCGCAGATAAACCACGGTGCTCGGCTTGAGCACGGTAACGACCGCCTCGGAGTCCTTACCCATCAGCAAGGGAACCTCGCCAAAGGTCTCGCCGGCGGTGAGCGTTCCAATCAGCGTCAGCTCTCCGTCATCCTTGCGCTTCTGCAGCCGAAGCTCGCCTGAGAGCAGAATCCAGAAGCCGCGATGGGTTTTGGTGATGTCCGAGAGGTCAGCGCCGGCATCGGCGTGGACCAGCTCCACCGTGCCGAGGCATCCAAGATCCTCTAGCGAGATGCCGGCAAAAACCGGCACCTTCTGTAACTGGGTGAAGAGGCTCGCCGCCTCGACCTGCTCTATCCTTCGAACTTTGCTGAACATCTGCCATCGGTTATGAGTGACTCTTAGAAGCGCGCCAGGTACTGGTGGATAAACTGCACCGAGATCGATCCCTCACCTACCGCGGACGCCACGCGCTTGATCGAACCGTGGCGCACATCTCCGGCAACAAAAATTCCCGGCACGCTGGTCTCGAGCAGGTACGGCTCTCTGGGCTGGTTCCAACTCTTGGGCATTTTCCCATCCACCTTCAGGTCGGAACCCGAGAGCACAAAGCCGTTGGCGTCGCGCATAATCGTATCCGGGAGCCAATCCGTATTGGGCGCCGCTCCGATAAAAATGAAGAGACCACTCGCCGGAACGGTTTCCTCGCCTTCTGGCCCGCGAAAGCGCAAGCAAGCCAGGCGGTCCTCACCCAATGCTTCCGACCACCTGACAGTCGCGTTTTGACCTCTATATTCGATGTTGCAGCAATCTGATCGATTAAGTATTTCGACATGCTGTTCTTGAGGGATTCGGCCTCTGACCAGCATGGTTACCTGTTTGGCGTACTTGGAGAAGTACATGGCCGCCTGGCCGGCCGAGTTTGCCCCCCCGACGATGTAGACATTCTCGTTGGCATAGGCCTTGGCTTCGGTCATCGCCGCCCCATAATAGACCCCGGCCCCTGTCAGGCGCTCCACGCCCGGCGTCATCAAGCGGCGGTAATAGACGCCAGCAGCGATCAGGCAAGCGTGACAGGAGACTTCCCGGCCATCTGCCAGTTGCACAATGTTGTAGTTGTTCTCGGTGCGGATCCCAGTGGCTTTCTGGGTCAGAAACTCGGCGCCGAAACGCGTGGCCTGGATGTACGCCCGCACGCGCCAGGTCCGCGCCGCTCACTCCCGTCGGGAAAGCCCAGATAGTTCTCAATCCTCGAGCTGGAGCCCGCCTGCCCTCCCGGCGCTTCGTCCTCGATCACCAACGTCCGCAGCCCTTCCGACGCGCCATAGACCGCCGCCGCCAGCCCTGCCAGGCCCGCGCCGATGATGACCAGGTCATAGAATTCCTTGGTTGCCTGGGTGCGCAACCCGATCTTGGCGGCCAGTTCCATTTGGCCCGGCTGCACCAGATACGAGCCATCCCCAAAAAGGACCACCGGCAGCTTGTGGTCATCGAACTTGAAACGGGTCAGCAAATCCACGCCCCTCCGCGCTCTGCTCCGGGTCGAGCCAGACGTAGGGAACCTGGTTGCGGGAAAGGAAGTCCCGCACCTGGTGATCGCGCAGGGTATACCGCGGCCCCACCACCCGCAAGCCCTCAAAGGGCGGTTTGTAGCCCTCCTTCCAGGTTTCCAGCAGGTCATTCAGCACCGGGTAGAGGCGCTCTTCCGGCGGGATCCCATGGCTTGGTCAGGTAGTAGTTGATTTTGGCCGTGTTGATGGCCTGGATGGCCGCTTCGGTATCGGCATAGGCGGTCAGGAGAGCGCGCTTCGCGTCGGGGAAAGGACTCCATCGCCTTGCCCAGAAACTCCACCCCCGACATCCCCGGCATGCGCTGGTCGGAGACAAACAGGGCGACCGTGTCTCCCCGCTTTTTTAATTGGTCACAGGTATCGAGCGCCGCCTGGCCCGACGCCGCACGCTGGATGCGATAGTTCGCGCCATATTGGCGGCGCAGATCCTGGACGACCATCTCCAGAACGCTCACATCGTCGTCTACCGCGAGGATGACTGGCTTTGCCATGCTTCTTTAGTGTATTGCATGGCCCTCGGTTCGTCTCGCCCGGGCTATATTCGCTACACCCAAATCCAGTCACGACAGCAACTTGAGGGCACTCCCTGCCACTTTCGTGGGGTTTCATTTCCTGCCCGAGCCGCTAGGCTTGAGATCACCGGCATCTCATCGAAACTCTCTGCGAGCATGGAGCCGAGAGAACGTACTAGAGGTGTCGCAAAACAGTACATATTAGAACGAGCTTGACGGCCGGCGGTCGATAGCGTGTGTAAGCTGCCGGCGCCGGTAGGTCGATCCGTGTAGTTCGGCGGATTAGCCTTCGGCAAGATCACGTCGCACAAGGCTGCGGCGCTAGCAAGACAAGAAGATTGCGAATAGAAGCGACACGAGGCACAAGGCAGCACGATGAATAAAATTATTCTGGCTGACAACCAAGCAATCTTTCGCGCCGGCATTGCCAAGGTCCTGGCGAGCGAAGAGGATTTCCGCGTTGCCGCACAATGTGCGGACCTGGAACGTCTGCTGCTCTCCGTCGATGCGTACCGCTCCTCGATCGTTCTGTTTGCATCCGCGCTGAGGCCTGAATATCAGGATCTGATGTCGCACGTAAAGGCCGCGGGCAGCCGCGCGGTGGTGATTGCCGAGAACGGCGAGCCGGCCCAGATCTTCACCGCTCACGATATCCGTGGCGTCGTCTATCGCAATACCACCGGCCAGGCGCTGGTGGAGTGCGTGCATCGCGTGATCAAGGGCTTCTCCTCGATTCAACGGCCGGCCGAGGCCATCGGGTCGGAGGAAGAAGATTCCGTAGGCGCGCGGGTTCGCGACCGGCTTACCCCCAAAGAGATGAAGATCGTCGCCCTGATCGTGCAGGGATGCAAGAACAAAGAGATTGCCCTGCGCCTGGGCACCACCGAACAAGTGATCAAGAATTATCTGCGCAGCGTATATGACAAGACAGGCGTTTCCGATCGCCTGGAACTGGCGCTCTTTACCATCCACCATCGGATCCTGGCCGCGGCTGCGGCAGAGGCGGGCAACTCCGTCCAGATGCGCACCGCGTAGCCGCGAAGCTCTGCATAATTCCGCGGGCGATTCAGCTCAGGGGCTTAAGGCCGTATCATTCTGCTGCATTTATGGCACCGGCCTGAACGGCCGTCCCCTGCAAAGACCAGACTGATTCAGAGGTTCCCCAGAAGGATTTTTACTTCACGGCAGGTACCGCCCCGGACACCGTCTGGATGCGATGAAGTCCGGGATAGGGATTCAGGTCTCGAGCTGCTGTGTTACTGTTGCCATAGACCACCCTGGGGTGCTCCCGCGTTTGGCCCTGGCCTAAGGAAAATGCCGCAACAGTCGAACCTGTTTTCGTCCAGTCCTCCAAACGGCTCGACCGTGCAAGATCGGCAACCCGCGCCTCAGCGACCCTCCCGGGTTCCCCTCTGGCTTCGCCGCGTGGAGCTATATCTCTATGTCATCATCCGCATCTACATCGGCGTCATCGTGCTCGTGCTTCCCTGGTACGCGCCGCTGTGGGCGGATAATCAACTTCTCAACCATTTCCCGCGCGTGGCCACGTTTCTCATGTATGGAGCGGTACGCGGGATGGTCTCCGGCCTCGGGCTGCTGAATCTGTGGATCGCGCTCGATCGAAGCCGTGCACTTCCGCGGATCCACTCTCTGAAAGCATGAAGCATAAAACCGGTAAACCGCCCGACCTCCATCGCGCTCCCCTCTCCTACCAGAACCCTGCCTTTATCAATAGTCCCGACGGACGGCTGGTGCGCATCATCTCCGAATATTCCGAGCCGCTGGCGCGCTTCCGCCGGGAACGCATCCAGGACACGATCGTGTTTTTTGGTTCGGCGCGGTTCCGTGCGCACGAGGACGCCAGCCAGGAACTCGAACTGCTGGATAAGCCCGGCTCCGCCACGCCCGGCGCCCGAGCGAAGAGCAACCGGCAACCGATGAGGAGATCGCCCAGGGGACGGCCACCGAGCTGCAACGCCGCCGCGCCGAAGCAGGGGTGGAAATGGCCCGGTATTACGAAGACGCCCGGCAACTCGCCTCCATGGTGACCAAGTGGACGCAGACGCTGAAAGGCCGCCGGCACCGTTTTGTCGTCACCTCCGGGGGGCGGCCCCGGGATCATGGAAGCCGCCAACCGCGGCGCCTACGAGGCCGGCGGCAAGACCATCGGCCTCAACATCCGGTTGCCTTTCGAACAGGCGCCCAACCCCTACATCACGCCTTCTCTGAACTTCGAGTTCCACTACTTCTTCATGCGCAAGTATTGGTTTGCGTACCTGGCCAAGGCCCTGGTTGTCTTCCCCGGCGGCTTTGGCACTCTGGACGAGATGTTCGAAGTGCTGACCCTGGTGCAAACGGAAAAGCTGGCCAAGAAAATCAGCATCGTGGTTTATGGTTCGGCGTACTGGAACAGCATCCTCAACCTGGATGTGCTGGTCGAGAAGGGCGCAATTTCCGCCGCAGGATCGCGCGCTCTTTCAAATGGCCGATACTCCAGAAGAGGCCTTTGAAATCCTCAAGAGCGACCTGACCCGGTATCACCTGGAACCGGAAGCCCGCCGCCAGGTGCCACCCAATGTGGAAGAGGAACCCCTCTCTCAATCCCGACATTACCGGCACGCGATAGATGCAGGAAACTGGATTACCTTCGTGGTGGGAAACGTGTTATCCAGGCTGGTTCAAGCCGAATTTAGACATCAATTCGCTTCCCAGTAACTCGGCGTTCATGAGTTGCACTAGATACTGGGCACATGAGAGCGATCACACAGTTACTGTGTGGCAGCAAGGGCCAGGTGCGGTTGCTCCAGGTGAGGAGGATAGAGATGACAGGTTCCCGTATCTCGTATCTCTGGAACAACGATCGCGCGGCAAAGGGCTTCGCTTCCGGTGTCTCGCTGCACAGCCATACCAATCGCTCGAAAGAAACGCTCGACTTCATCGTCAAACTGGCCAACGAATACCGCTGTCTTCCGGGGAATCATGGCCCGGGAAGAAAAGCGTTGCCGGCAAAAACATCGCCTGCAGGTGAACTACGCCGCCAGTTATTGGACGCCGCCGCTCACCCCCCGCCTGGCCTTCGATCTGGAGAGCCGCCAGATCGCGGAGTCGCTCCAGGTGCAGCCGCTGGTTTCGATCACCGATCACGATGATATCCAGGCGCCGATGCTGCTGCGCACGGTGGCCAGCGCCCGCCACATCCCGGTTTCGGTGGAGTGGACGACGCCCTTCGGCAAGGATCAGGCCTTTCACCTGGGCATCCACAATCTGCCCAGCGCGTCCGGGCGCGGAGTGGATGCGCCAGATTTGAAGCATTCACCGCCAATCCCAGCGACGCGCGGTTGACGGAGATGCTCTCCGCGCTGCACGACCTTCCCAACGTGCTCATCGTCTTCAATCACCCGCTGTGGGATCTGTACAAGATCGGCCATGACTTGCACCAGCAGCGAGTGGAAGAGTTTCTCACCCAGAACAGCCGTATGATCCACGCGGTGGAGCTGAATGGCCTGCGCAACTGGGAAGAGAATCGGCTGGTGAAGCGGCTTGCGGCTCGCTGGAATAAGCTGCTGATCTCCGGGGGCGACCGGCACGGCCTGGAGCCGAACGCCAACGTCAACCTGACGCAAGCGACCAGCTTCAACGAGTTCGTGGATGAGATCCGGCGCGAGAATCGCAGCCATGTGCTCTTTATGCCGCAATACGCGGAGCCCTGGAAGCATCGCATCATGAAATCCACGCTGGATGCCATTCGCGACTACCCTGACTTTCCCGAAGGATCGCGCCGTTGGGATGAGCGGGTCTATCACCCGGACCATGAACGGTGTCGATCGCCCGCTCAGCCAGCTTTGGCCTGACGGCGAGGCGCCGGCTTACATGCGCATGATCATCCAGTTTGTCCGGATGCTGGGCAGCAACCCGGTCAGCCATGGTCTGCGCTTTGCCTGGAATGAATCGCACGAGCTGCAATTCGCGCTGGGCGAGCAGGAAGCATTCTAGGACTGCTACGCTGTTAACTCTTCTCGCTCGGCCCCGCGCGGATACACTTTGCCTATGCGCTCGGCGACCCCAAGAGTGGCGTACTTTCCCGATACGTTTTACGAGATCAACGGGGTGGCCCACACCAGCCGCCACTTTGAAGCCTTTGCGCAACGAAGAGGTCTTCCTTTTTTTTGTCTCCATCCGGGGAAAAGAGGAAGCGCGATACAGCGAGCAACAGCAGGGCGAGCTGACCACGCTGGAGATTCCCCGCGGCAGCGCCGATCTCCTTTCGTCTGGAAAAAGATCTCACCTTCGATGCCGCCTTCCTGCGGCACAAGGATTTCCTCGAAGCAACGTCTGCGTGCATTCCGCCCGGACATTATCCACATCACCGGGCCGAGCGAGCCGGGCATTCTGGGCGCGTGGCTGGCGAAGGAATCTGAAGGTTCCGCTGGTCGCCTCCTGGCATACCAATCTGCACGAATATGCGGCGCAGCGTTCGGGGTGGTTTCTGCGCATGCTTCCCCGCAGCAAACGGCCGGCTGCGGAAAAGAAAATCGAAGATGCCACGCTGCTGGCTTGCGCTCGTTTTTACCGGATGGCGGAGGTTCTGTTCGCGCCCAATATCGACTTATGCCGGCTGCTGGAGCGAGCCACCGGCCGCCACTGCGCCCTGATGCCTCGCGGCGTCGATACGATCGCCTTCTCGCCGGAATATCGCGATCGCAGCGGGACAGAGGAGCGCATTTGTGCTTGGGTTTTGCGGCCGGCTTTCGATTGAGAAGAATGTATTTCTGCTGGCGCGCATCCGGACCGAGCTGATCGAGCGGGGCATCACGAATTTTCGCTTTCTCATCGTCGGGCATGGCAAAGAAGAGGGCTGGCTGCGGCAACACTTGCCGAATGCGGAGTTCACCGGCGTGCTTCGCGGCCACGAGCTGGCCCGCGCTTACGCCAATATGGATCTTTTCGTGTTCCCTTCCCACACCGATACTTTCGGCAATGTCGTGCTGGAGGCTCTGGCGTCGGGGGTTCCGGCGATCGTCACGCCTGATGGCGGTCCGCGCTACATTGTGAAGGACGGAGAGACTGGTTGCGATTGCCACGGACGACGGGTTTTCGGCTGCGGTGGCGAGGGTTATTCTCGATCCGGAGCTTCATGCGCGGATGCGGCGTGGCGGCGCGGATCTATGCGCAGTCGGCCTCGTGGGATTCGGTTTTCGAGGGTGTTTACAGCACCTATGATGAGGTGCTCGCCAGCCATCGTTACGTGACGCTGAGAAGTCGGGCCGAGTGAAACTGCAGATCCCTCCACTTCGCTGCGGCCGATGACAAAGGGTTCGACCACTCAACAATCGTTCGGCTTCTGGTGTATCAGGGCACGACTTAAGTCGCTGCCAGACAAGGCGCTGTACTCACTTGGGCATTAGCCCATGATGCTTTGCGGGCCCCGGTTGACAAATCCGCTAGGGCGCTCGAACGACTCGCAATTGAGCACTTCCGGCTGGCCAGTTGTAGTGCTCGGCATCGACTAAGAGTGCGAGTGCAGCCTGATTGCAGAGCATCGGCCATCCGATGACAGAGTTCAGGTCGCGCTGCCACTGGGATGAAGGACCGAGGCTTCGCTTCTACTGCAACCTGGCCGATGTATACGCCGTAGGGTGGCAGCTTGATCGAGGCGAGCGAATCAGGCTCCGCGCTGCCGGGCGTCTGTCAATAGCGTCTTTAGCTGCTTCCCGGTCACTCCCTGCGACGACAGATCGAAGGCCACGGTTTGCGGTTGCGCGGTGAAGTTACAGGCGACAAGAACAGACTGCCCATCCGCCGTTTTACGTAACCATGACAGAACGTTGTTGTCGTTTACGTTCAGCATGGTCAAAGTGCCATCGTGCAGGGCCGGGTTTTCGCGGCGTAACTGTATCAGCCGCTGATACCAGCTCAACAACGAATCATCCTCACGCGATTCGATGGCGACATTCACCGTCTTGTAGGACGGAGGCACCGGCAGCCAGGGCGTGGCCGAAGCCGTGGTAAAGCCGGCGTTGGGCGAGCCATCCCACTGCATCGGCGTGCGCTCGCCGTCGCGGCCCTTTTCCTTCGGCCAGCCGATCTTGCCGATGGGGTCCTTCACATCCTCGACCCGGGTGGGAGGCGTGGTCGTCATGCCCAACTCTTCGCCGTAATACATCATGGCCGTGGAGCGGGTGCCGAGCAAGAGCGTGGCGATCACGCGGGCAATATCCAGGTTGTGCTTGCCGTCGCCATAACGATTCCAACTGCGGGGGTTGTCGTGGTTGTCGAAGACAAAAAGCGGCTGGTCGTCATCAATATCATGCTCGGCCTGGTCAATGCGGGTGCGAAAGAGCCGCAGCATCCAGCTTGTTGAGGAAGCCCACCTGCATATCCATGGGCAGTTGCAATTCGTCGTGGTCCGCGCCGTACCACTTGCGCAACTCCGCGATATCCGGCAGATAGGTCTCGCCAATCAGAACGCGGTTGCCCGGGTAGCTGTTGGTCACCTTGCGCAGGTCGCGCATGACCTGGTGGACTTCAGGCAAGTTGTTGGTCATCGAGTCGTCGAGATTCGGGTCGCCATAGGCATTGGTGCCGGGCAATACCTTCTCGTCCCGCAGCTGCTCGTCTTCAAACAATGTCGGCACGGCATCCAGGCGGAAGCCGGCCACTCCCTTGTTCAGCCAGAATCGAAAGGCTGCAAACACGGCTCGCTCGACCGCTGGATTTCTCCAGTTCAGATCGGGCTGCTCAGCATAAAACTTGTGATAGTACCACTGTGACGTTTTGGGATCGAACTTCCAGGCCGAATGGCCGAAAACCGATTGCCAGTTGTTCGGAGGTTCCCCGGGCCCTTGCCGTCGCGCCATATATACCAGTCACGCTTGGGGTTGGTCTTCGAGCTCTCGGACTCGATGAACCAGGGATGCTTGTCCGAGGTGTGGTTCATCACCATGTCCATGATGATGCGGATCTTCCGCTTTTTGGCCTCGGCCACCAGCCGGTCGAAATCCGCCATGGTGCCGTATTGGGGATCGATCGCTTCGTAGTTGGAAACGTCGTAGCCGAAATCGACCTGGGGCGAGGGATAGATGGGCGACAGCCAGATGGCGTCGACTCCCAGGCTCTGGAGGTAATCGAGCCGCTGGGTTATTCCGTTGAGGTCGCCGACACCGTCGCCGTTCGAATCCTGGAAGCTGCGGGGATAGATCTCGTAGATGAGCGCATGTTTCCACCATGGATCACTTTTTGCCGCGGCGGCTTGCGCCGGCAAGGCGCCAGCAAGGCTCAGGACAAGCGCCGAGCAAAATATCCGACCAGTAGTCATCGCATATTTTGCGCATAGGCAAATTTACGCCTCATTTCTTTTTGAGGCGATCGAAGTCCAGGCCGAAATGAGGGTCTGACTTGTGTTCCATCGATCTTGAAGGGCACCTCGGTGCCAGCGCCGTTCTTCTGGAAGATTTGATCGACCGGCATCAGCAGCACGCCCTTCCAACCCCCGACCATCCGCGACACGGTGGCTTGCATGTCGGCTGTTCCGGTGAAGTTGAATTTAGCACCATCCAGGGTATAGATGCCGGCGAGCTTGATGCTTGCGCCGGGAATATCGTAGTGCAGATTGGATAAATTCAGGCTGGCATCCGCCAGGTTGAAGTCGCCTCGCATCTGGGAGCGCACCAGCTGCGATCTTCCCGTCCCTCTCTTCCTGGGTGGCCAGCTCCACCTGACCCTGGCTCCTCAGGCTGAGTTCGTCAATCCGGTTCTGAATCTTTTCGCTGCTGAAGCGTCCATTGATGATGGCAAAGTTGCCTTGCAGCCGCAGCCTGTGGGCCACATCCTGGGGTCCCGGCGGCAGATCCAGCTTGGTATGCAGCTTGACCTGGCCCTCCATCACCGGCGGATCGGTGCGCACGCCCAGCCGCAGCAGATCTTCGATCCGGGCCTGGTCCATGGCTACATCGAGGTAGACGTGGCGTCCCGGCTCCCCCTGGACGCGCACCACGTATCCCCGCGCGATCAGGAAGGAATGCAGAAACTGCGCCTTGACCGGCTGCAGGTAGGTATCGCCATCCGTGCCATCCACAATGGCGTGGAATTCGGTATGCAACGGTACCTTGTGCCCGCTGATCTTCACTTGAAAGTCCGGCGTGTCGGTCTTGCCATCCACCACGATCTTGTCCAGAGTGCCCTGGTATTCCCCCTCGGAGGAGAGGATCCCGCCAATGCCCTTGATGGTGCCCAGGTCGGCATCGTGGAAGGAGTAGGTGCCGCCCACCGCGGTCGCTCCCGGATGGTCGGCATTCCAGGGGCCGAAAGTAGCCGCGGCTCTCGATCTGGCCCACCGGCTTGGGATTGGTCAGCATGGCGGTAAAATCCATCGGCTTGCCGGCGCCTATCGACGCGCAGGGAAAGGCTCTGGATGACAAATCGAGTGGGAGCTTGCCCGGCTTGTCCGTGCCCAGGGTAAGCACGGTGTCGGTGCAGTCCATCTCGCCGACAAAGATGCTTATGTTGCTGCGTTGACGATGGCCGTTGTTCAGACTGGGGCAACTCTTTGCGCTGGCTTTTGGGCGGCAGATTGATGCGCAGCCCCTCTACCTCGACCTGACTGATGTGCATGGGGGAACGCACAAGGCTGCGATAGCCGGTCCGGAAGGCGAAGCGCCGCACCGAGAACGTCGGCGTGGTGGAGTCGATGTTGTAGGGATAGATGGCGAGGTCTTTGCCCGAGACCTCGAAGCCGCGCAGGAGAGAAACGTCAAATGCCCCCATTTCCACGCGGCTGTGGAAACGGGCGGAAAGGCTTTGCAGTCAAACGCGCGCGCAAGATTGGCTCCGCCCGGGAGAGAAGGATTTCGAATGTGGCTGCCAGCAACAACGGCAACCACCAGGGCGCCAATCCCCACCCAAAACCATGCCCTATGTCCTCGCCCCGCCACGTGTCGCCTTATCTACTTCTGCCCGATGCTTACAACGCGTGTGTCTCAGCGCGGCATGTAACATCCCACCAAGGGGAAACGACAGGTGACCGTTCACGTTAGCAGAGCGAAGGCATTTGCGACCATGTAAATGGCCTGGCAGCTGCTTGCGCTGGTGCTTGCGGTGCTCCAGTTCGTGCCTTGGTCCAGCGCACGATCTTGCCGGCCCGAGGCGCTTCCCTCTCCGCCCACGACCGCACACATTGATGCCTACATTCACCAGCGGATGGGACAGCCTCTCCCGCTCCATGTCCGAGTGCAAATCCCTGGTCGACCCCAAAGTCACCGCTCCGCCGGTGCTCTACCTTCCTCTTCGGCGCGCCCACACCGCCCGAACTGCTGCGGCTGCGCTCCCAATGCAAGATCCAGATCGCCCACCTGCCGCATCGCATCGAGCATCTGGGCGACGTAAAGGAATCGGAGATTCCGCAGCCGGGGTTGCTCTACCTGCCCAACCGCTACGTGGTGCCGGGAGGACGCTTCAACGAGATGTTCGGCTGGGACAGCTACTTCATCATCCTGGGCCTGCTGCGCGACGGCCGGGTCGATCTGGCCCGCGGCATGGTGGAGAACTTCTTCTATGAGATTGAGAATTACGGAGCGGTGCTCAACGCCAACCGCACCTACTTCCTCACCCGCTCCCAGCCGCCGTTGCTGAGCTCCATGATTCGCGCCGTCTATGACGCGGAAATTGCCCGCGATCGCCTCGCCGGCCAATCTGGCGCGGCAAAAGCAGTGGCTGGCCCGCGCCTACGCCTATGCCCGCCGCGATCACGATTTCTGGCTGAGCAGCATCCACCGCGCCGGGGACACCGGCCTGGCCCGGTATTTCGATATCGGCGAGGGCCCGGTGCCCGATATCGCCGACCACAGCAGCTACTACATCGATGTCATCAATTGGCTGGTCGCTCACCCCGAGGTCCACACCAACTACCTGATCGCCGCGCCGCAAACCCCGTCGCCGGCCGAGCAGGCCGCGCTCGCCAAAACCAGTTGCGATGCGAGCCATTCCGTCGTCTGCGCCCTGGCCTAGGCCCATGGCTATCGGCTGACCCGCGACTTCTACAAGGGTGACCGCGCCGTGCGCGAGTCCGGCTTCGACATTTCTTTCCGCTTCGGCCCCTTTAGCGGTTCCACTCATCATTACGCCGCCGTCGGCCTGAACAGCCTGCTCTACAAGTACGAACGGGACCTGGCCGACTTTGCCGACATGCTCCACCAGCCGGCGCAAGCCGCCCAGTGGAAGCAGGAGGCCGAAGCCCGCCGCGAGGCGATCAACAAGTACCTCTGGAACCCCGGCAAGGGAATGTTTTTCGATTACGACTTCACTACCGGCAAACAGTCCACCTACGTTTACGCGACCATCTTCTATCCTCTTTGGACAGGCCTGGCAACCGCACGGAACAAGCCGCGGCCGTTGATAAGAATCTTGCCCTGCTCGATCGGCCCGGGCGGGCTGGCCAGCAGCACCTATGCGAGCGGCCTGCAGTGGGATCTGCCCTTTGGCTGGGCTCCGCTGAATTGGTTCGCGGCCGATGGCCTGGGGAAATATGGCTATGTCAACGATGCGCGCCGGGTTGCCGCCGAATTCACCCATACCATCCGCACCAGCTTCCAGAAGGAAGGGACGATCCACGAGAAATACAACGTCGAGACCGGATCGTCGAACGTTGAGCTGATCGCCGGCTATCAAAACGTGATTGGTTTCGGCTGGACCAATGCGGTCTACGTTGAGATGGAGCACCTGTTGCAATCCACCGCGCGTAAGCCCCAGTGAGCGCGAAAGACGAAACCATGGCCCAGGAGACGCACCCCCAACTCGTCGTCGGTCTCGGTGAACTGCTTTGGGACCTGCTTCCTTCAGGAGCTCAGCTCGGTGGCACCGTGTCCAATTTTGCTGTCATGGCCGGGCGCCTCGGCAGCCATGCCGTCTGCGCCAGCCGCGTGGGCGACGACGATCTCGGCTGGCAGGCCCGCGATCGCCTTTCGCGGCTCCCGCTAGACATATCGTTTCTGCAGACAGATCCGCAGCACCCCACGAGTACGGTTTCAGTGCACCTGAAGGATGGGCAGCCGCAGTACACGATCGAAGAGCCGGTGGCGTGGGACTACCTGGAACTCAGCCGCGACTGGCTCGCCTTGGCCTCACGCGCGGCAGCCGTCTGCTTTGGCACGCTGGCGCAAAGAGGCCCCGTCTCGCGGCAAACCATCGAAGGATTTCTGGCCGCGACTTCATCCGGCTGCGTGCGCGTCTTCGACCTCAATCTGCGGGCGCCGTTCTACTCCGCCAACGTGATCGAACGGTCTCTGAAGGTCACCACCCTGCTCAAGATGAATGACAGTGAGATGCCACTGATCCTTCCTCTGCTTGGCCTCGTCGTTGTTGCCGAGGGCACGACGGAGGAGGGGCTGCTGGCGGGCGCGCGCAGGCTGCTGGAGCATTTCCCGGTGCAACTCATCTGCGTCACCATGGGAGGCAGCGGCAGTTTGCTGGTGACCCGCGAGCAGGTCGATCGCCACCCGGGCATCCCCACCCGGGTGGTGGATACCGTCGGCGCAGGCGATGCTTTTACCGCGGCCCTCACCCATTACTATCTCCAAAAAGCCTCGCTTTCCGTCATCAACGATGCGGGCAACCGGTGGGGCTCATGGGTAGCCTCGCAGCCGGGCGCGATGCCCCCGCTCGATTCGGCCACGTACGACGCCATCACCGCGGGTGTCGGGCAGTCCGAGAGATAATGTATCCTCACGCATTGGGCGTGATCGCGGCAGGCCATGGGGGCCTAGGGCAGAAACGGAATGACGATAAAGCAGGTACTTCCTCCCCTGGAACGGCGCGCCTTCGGACAATCCCGGCGCAAGCAAGTCCGCCGTCAGGAGCAGAACCGATGGCGTTCCTCCGACCGGCAGACCGATCCCATCGACGCCCTTGCCGTCTCGGCGGTCGGGCGGGTGCCGGCGCTGCTCGCGATCAAGTGGCAGCGGATGGCGGCTTCGCCCTTCGGATTTTTTCGCGGCGCCGTTCCGGTCATGGCTGCGGACCTGGCTGTGCTGCCCCACACGGGCATCTTTACCCAGCTCTGCGGAGACGCGCATGTGCGCAACCTGGGCGCCTATGCTGCTTCCGATGGCCGGCTGGTCTTCGACATCAACGACTTCGACGAGACTATCCGCGGGCCATTTGAGTGGGACCTGAAGCGCCTTGCGGCCAGTGTTATCCTGGCCGGCCGCGAAGCCGGGGTCAAAAACGCCGGCTGCGGAGAGGCGGCAGCGGTCCTGCTCAGGAGCTATCGCCGGTCCATTCACGCCTTCGCGCGCATGCCGGTTCTGGATTTAGCCCGCTTTCAGGTGCATCGGCTGCAGCGCATCACGCCCGTTTCGCAGGTCTTGCGCAAGGCCGAGCGGGCAACGCCGCAGTACAACGTGGAGCGCCTCACCCAACAGCCACCCGCCGCGGCTAAAGCCGGCAAAGGCGCGCCGCCGGCCCATCGCATCTTCGTCGAACACAAGCCTCTGCAATACCGTCTGCCGCCTGCAAAGGCGCGCAGCGTCCTCGATTCGCTCAGTCTTTACCGCGAAAGTCTCCTCCCCGAGCGCCAGCACTTCTTCGACCAGTACCGCCCGCTCGATGTCGCCTTCCGGGTGGTGGGCACCGGCAGCGTTGGCCTGCGCGATTACATCGTCTACCTGGAGGGCAACGGAAGCGGAGACCCTCTCTTTCTGCAGATTAAGGAAGAGCCTGGGTCGGCGTATGCTCCGTACCTGGGAGAGATAGGGGCGCCGCAGCACCAGGGCCGCCGCGTGGCCCAGGGCCAGCGGGCGATGCAGTTCCTGTCCGACATCCTGCTGGGCTGGACCACCATCAACAATCGCCAGTATCTGGTTCGGCAGTTGAATGACCACAAGGCGTCGATCGAGATCGAAGATCTGAAGGGCGGCGGCCTGGCCCAATACGCAGAGATGTGCGGCGAACTGCTCAGCCGCGGCCACGCACGTTCAGGGGATCCCCTCGCGCTTGCGGGCTATATCGGCACATCGGATCGATTTAATGATGCCGTCGTGGACTTTGCGGTCGACTATGCCAACCAGACCGAACTCGACTACCACGCTTTTCTTCATTCCCGCTTTGCGCCGCGCACAGCGAGCAAGAAAGCTGAGCCTGCGAAGACACCAGCCAGACGAAAACGGAAGCGGGCAGTGGTGGTAAAGGAATCAGTGCCCTCCAGATGAGTCTCAGAGAAGATGTGAGAAACTGCAGATCCCTCCACTACGCTTCGCTCCGGTCGGGATGACAAAATCCTACTTTGGTTCTGAACCTCGTGGCTTGTCCTGCCGACAGGGACCCATGGGCACTTGTTGCTACCCTTTGTCATCCCGACCGAAGCGTACCCGGATTTCCTGCTGCGCTGCCGTAGACAGGGCCGCGTGTGCGGCTTTCCATAAAGAAAGCCGCATGAAGTTCGCGGAACCCACTAAATTCAACAGGAAATCCGGGGTAGCGCAGTGGAGGGATCTGCAGTTTCTCTAGACAGCTAGCAAAACCTCACTCATGGCGCAAGGCGCTCATGGGATCAACACGCGATGCGCGCCTCGCTGGGCCAAGCCCCGCCAGCAAAGCGATGATGATCAGCAACGCCGCAGCGCCGGTCAATGTCAGTGGATCCCAAGGCTTCAACCCATAGAGCATCGCGCTCAGGAAGCGCACCAGCCACAGCGTGCCGCATACTCCCAGGGCAACTCCTGCTACAGCTATCCACGACGCCTCGCGCAGCACCATGCCCAGCACTTGCCCCGCCTGCGCTCCCAAGGCCATCCGAATGCCGATCTCACCCGTGCGCCTCGCCACTGTGTACGCCATGATGCCGTAAATGCCAATGCAGGCCAGCACCAGCGCCAGTATGCCAAAACCGCTCGTCAACTGGGCAAAGATGCGTTCATCCGACATCGTCGCTTTGATCTGTTCCGTCATGGTGCGCACCTGTACCAACGGCAGGTCCCGGTCCACCGACGCGACAACCGCACGCACCTGGCTCAGTACGCTGCCGGGTTCCCCTGCGGTACGGATTTCAACCATCATGTGGCTTAAGTGCGACCGCTGCTGATACGGCAGGTAAAACGTCGGCGGGGTCTCGCTCCGCAGATCTGCATACCTGGTGTCGGCGACAATTCCCACAATCTGCACCGGGCCAGCCGCGTCGTCCGCTTCGGCGTCAAATGTCCGGCCGATCGGATCCTGGTTGGGAAAAAACTGCTGCGCGAGTGTGCGATTCACCAACGCTACCTGGGGCGAGCTTGCCGTGTCATGTGCGTTGAAGCTCGCGTCCCTGGATAACCGGGATGCCCATTGTCTGGAAGAAATCTGTGCCTACGCTGTTGGTCTGAACACGAACCTCGTCCTTGCGGATGGGCTGGCCGGATACATGAAATGTCGATCCGGAATGACCATCGCCGATGATCGCGATATTGCTCATCGCCACCGACCGGACACCTGGAATCGCGGCCAGATTCTCTTCCAGCCCCCGGTAGAGCGTCACCATTTGCGCATCGGAATATCGAGCCCGCGGCGGGTTCAAGCGAAAGAGAAGGATGTGGTCCGCCCGGAATCCCAGCGGCGTACGACCTAGATTGACCAGAGTACGCACGAAAAGGCCGGCGCCAATCAGCAGGATCGTCGAGAGCGCGATCTGAAATATTACCAGCCCTTTACCAAGCCACATCCTGTGCCGGCTTGCCGTCGCGTGACTGGCGTCCTTCAGCGCGGTGTTCACATCGGCGGTTGTCGCCTGCCACGCGGGAACGATGCCGAAGAGAACACCCGTCGCCAGCGAAAGTCCCACGGCGAACGCCAGCACCCACCCATCGAAATCCACCTGCATCACGGCGGGTTGCCATGGAGCTGCGAGCAGTCGCGGGATCACATTGCGCCCCAGGTAGCCCAGCACCAGCCCAGCCACCCCGCCCATGCAGGAGAGCAGCAGGCTCTCCGTCAGCACCTGCCTCAGGATGTGCATGCGACCCGCTCCCAGTGCGAGCCGTGTGCTCATCTCCCGTTGCCGGGTTGCAGCGCGAGCGAGCAGCAGGTTGGCCAGGTTCACGCAGGCCAGCAAGAGCACAAGACCGGCCAGCGCGAGCAGCACATACGAAGGCTTAGCAAAATCACCCTTCAGGTAATCCAGTCCACGATCCCCCGGTTCCAACTGGAGATGAAACTGGTCCATACCCTTCGCCTGAGGCAACGTAGCCATCGCCGTCTGCCGCAATACGATATCGAGCGCTGCCTGTGCACGCGCCTCGGGCACGTCGGGACGCAGACGCGCCAGGATCAGCACCCACCAGGATTGCGGATTATTCAGCAGAGAAGTACTGCCTGATTCCGTCAACTGTTCGCGAGGAATCAGCAGCGGCTGCATGGTCAGGGGCACGAAAATCTGTGTCTGCTCTCCCATCTGTAAGCCGGTGAATCGCGCCGGGCTTACTCCCACGACGGTAACGGGCACTCCATTGACAAAGATCGTCTTGCCCATCACCGAGCTTGACCGGCCAAACCGTTCCGCCCAATAGCCTTCGCTGATCACGGCCACCGGGCCCTTGCCCGGACCCGCATCGTCGGCAGGCGTTAAAGGCCGCCCAAGAAGCGGCTCCACGCCCAACCCGCTGAATGCGTTTCCGCTCACCATCTCGCCGGCAACCAGCTCCGCGTTGCCATCGACGGTCACCGTCATCTGAATGTCCTTGAAGGCAATCAGATCCTCAAAGACCTCCGTCTTTTTCCGCAACTCCTCGAGTACCGGGTAGGAGAACGCGGTGCTACGCAAGCCGCCTCCCTCGGTGGAACCAACGTCGCCCCATACGGGAGGCACAGGCTGCTCGTGGCCGCTCACCCAGGTCAGCATCCGCAGTTCCTGCGGGTTCTTTACCGGCAGGCTGTCCAACAGCACTTTTTTCGCAACCGTGAAAATGGCCGTGTTCGCGCCGATTCCCAGCGCGAGCGAGATGATAGCGATCGCTGTAAGCAACGGGCTGCGGCGGAGCTGGCGCGCACCGAAGCGCAGATCGCGTCCTAGATTGGCGAGGGACATCATTGAGCTCAGCTCCCTGTGACGCTGCTGCAACAGAGTGGTATTGCCAAATTGACGGCGCGCGGCAGAGACAGCTTCTTCCGGGCACATGCCGCGGCGAATGCCTTGCTCCGTAAGGAGCTGGAGGTGCATCCGCATCTCAGCGTCCAAGTCGTTGTCTGCCTGTCGCCGGCCGAACAACCCGCTTAGCTTGGCCGCGAAAACACGGAGCCGGGGAACCATCGTTATCTTTGCCCTTCCTGACCCAGTACACGGCCGATGACGCCGGAAATACGCTCCCAGTTTTCCGTCTCAATCGCCAACTGCTTCAACCCACGCTTGGTGATGGAGTAGAACCTGGCCTTGCGGTTGTTCTCCGAGGTCCCCCACTCCGACACGATCCATCCTTGTTGTTGCAGCCGCAGCAGGGAGGTATAGACGGTGCCTTCGTTCAACTTCAGCACCTCCTCACTCAACTGCTCGATGCGCCGGGCAATCCCGAAATCCGTGCAGGGGACCCAGAGCATGGAGGGTCTTAAGGATCATGAGATCCAGCGTGCCTTGCAAAACTTCCGACCTTTCACTGCTCATGGGTCTCCTTTGGATATTGCAAAGAAGATAGCATCACTCCTTTGCAATGTCCATAGGAATATTCGCCAGGATCTTTGGTGCGGACAGATAAGCAATGCGACAATGAAAGCAGCGCCTTGGCGCTGCTTTTTTTATGCTCCAACTCACTGGCTGCCGGAAAACGGTTTGGTCCACGGGTTTTATTCGAGAATGCCGACTGGCTCATCACGCCCGATGAGCGCACCGCCCTCGTGGGCGCCAATGGCACAGGGAAATCGACCCTGCTCAAGGTGCTGGCCGGCTCCGAATCGCTCGACTACGGCACCCTGCAGCGCACGCGCGGCATGAGCATCGGCTATCTTCCCCAGGAAGGTCTCGCCCTTTGTGGCCGCAGCGTATTTGCCGAGTGCCTCTCGGTCTTCGCCGAATTGCGCGACATGGAACAGGAACTCGAATTCCTTTCCACGCGCCTCGCCGAGGTCGACCCCGGCACAGCCGAATATGCCGCGGCGGCCGATCGTTTTTCCCATCTCGGCTCGCACTTTCGCGCCCATAACGGCTACGCCCTCGACGCCCAGGTGGGCGCGGTGCTCGGCGGTCTGGGCTTCAGCAAGCACGACTGGTCGCGGCAGACGGAGGAGTTTTCCGGCGGCTGGCAGATGCGCATCGCGCTGGCCAAGCTGCTGCTGCAAAAGCCTAGCCTGCTGCTGCTCGACGAGCCCACCAACCACCTGGACCTCGAAACCCGCAATTGGCTGGAAGGCTATCTCCACAGCTATCCCAACGGCTACATCCTCATCTCCCACGATCGCTATTTCCTTGACGTCACGGTCAGCAAAATCATCGAGATATGGAATAAGAGCCTGCACGTTTACCACGGCAACTACGAACAGTATCTGAAACAAAAAGCAGAGCGGCGGGCGCAGCTAGCCGCGGCTCACAAGAACCAGCGCGAGCACATCGAGCATCTGGAAGCCTTCATCACCCGCTTTCGCTACCAGGCCACCAAAGCGAAGCAGGTCCAGAGCCGCATCAAGGAACTGGAAAAGATCGAGCGGATCGAGATCCCTGTCGAGGAGCAGGCGATCCACTTCACCTTTCCCCAGCCGCCCGCCTCAGGCCGTACGGTGGTGGAAGTCTCGGACCTGGCCAAGAACTATGGCACGAAGCAGGTGCTGCAGGAGGTGAGCTTCACCATCGACCGCGGCGATCGCATCGCGCTGGTCGGCGTCAATGGGGCGGGAAAATCGACGCTGATCCGCATGCTTTCGGGCATGGAGCCTCCCTCGAGCGGCACGCTGCGCCTGGGCCACAATGTCTCCGCGGAATACTTTGCCCAGGATCAGTACAAGGTCCTCGACGGCGATGCCCGCATGCTGGACGACATCAGCAACACGGCGCCGCGCGTTTCGACCACCGAGCTGCGCAGCCTTCTGGGCTGCTTCCTGTTTTCCGGCGACGATGTCTTCAAGCCACTGGGTGTGCTTTCCGGAGGAGAGCGTAATCGCTATGCGCTGGCGCGCATTCTGGTGAGCCCGGCGAACTTTCTGTTACTGGACGAGCCGACTAACCACCTCGATCTCCGCGCCAAGGACGTTCTGCTCGAGGCGATCGCCCGTTTCAGTGGGACCGTGGTGATGGTCTCGCATGATCGCTACTTCATCGATCGCCTGGCCACGCGCATCTTTGAAGTGGAAAGCGGCCATGTTCATGTGTATCCCGGCAACTACGAAGACTACCTGCTGCGCAAGCAGGCTTTGGCCGCGCCGGCTCCGGCGGCGGTCCGGTCGAATGGCGTGGGCGTGGCGGAAGCGCCGCAGGAGGCCGACAAACCTGCCCTCGATGGCACAGCCGCCAAGGTTCGCCGCCTGAACCCCATCAAGCTGCGCCAGATGCAGGAGCGGTGCAGCTTTGTCGAAGAAGAGATTCCGCGAGTTGAGAGCTCGATTGCAGACGCGGAAGAATCTCTTGGTGTCTACGAGAGCACAGAAGAAACGCAGCGCATCACCCGGCTGCTGGAAAACTTGCGCGAGCAGCACGCCGCTCTTACCGCCGAATGGGAAGAGTTGGTTCTGCAGTTGGAGCAGCAGGCTTAGGACGACTTCTCACCAGCTCAGGCGGATGGACTCGCCTCATTTGGAATGACCACCCAACACTACCCTTTGTCATCCCGCCTGTCCCGGCGCGCCGTGGGAGCGAAGCCGAGGGATCTGCAGTTCTGCAGGCCCGTCCTGGGAATGTTTCTCGAGGAAGCGGTCTGGGCTTTGAGGCCCGTAGGGCCGACCACCAAACGTCAGCCCAGCCCGGCCAGGGCTGGGGCATCGATTTCCCAACATTGTCCGAGCGCCGTAAGCGCGGCACACTTTCACCTCAACCTGCATCAGTACTCTGTCGAAAAACATTTCCAGGACGGGCCTGCAGAACTGCAGATCCCTCGGCTTCGCTCCCCGGCGCGCCACAGGCGGGATGACAAAGGGTAGCGCGCTCCACCAGGGTTTGAAGACGCCGAGGATCAACCGCAGGTCCCACTGCGCTGCGCTTCTCAAGCAGAACGGCCAGCATCCAACCATCGACAAAGCTAATTTCGGACAAGTGTGACTCTCAACTGTCCCCGGCAGTGCCGGGACTCTTATGATCCCTGATTTAGGTTAAGTGCCAGGCACGGCTATACACATTGCTCGGCACCCCCTTGGGCCGCCGTAGAAACGGCGAAGGATTTGCAAAAGGGGCGCGACGCTGGTTCGGGAACTCACTCTGCCGGGGCGACATACACCGCTTGCGTGAGCGGGAGACTGAGTAGGACCTCGCTCTTGTTCCTGCCGACGCGCACCCGGTAAGGACCGGAAAATGGAAGATGTTCCACCACGGTGAGCAGAGTGCCAGGTCCGATCCCCTGAGCCGCGAGATAGCGCAACATCTCCGGATCCTTATCCGAGACGCTAACCACCCTGGCCCGCTGGCGGACCGGGAGTTGGTGCACAGTCATCTGCTCGACCTGAGGCATGGAACCGTCGAGTGCGGGGATGGCGTGGCCATGAGGGTCAAACTGCGGGTTACCCATCTTGGCCGCGATCCGCTCCTCGAACTTCTCCGAGATGAAGTGTTCCAGCCGCTCCGCCTCCTGATGTACCTCATCCCAGGCGTACCCAAGAACATCATGGAGAAACGTTTCCACCAGGCGGTGATGACGCACAATCTCCCGCGCCCTTAGCTTTCCAGGATCGGCCAGCTGCACGCCGTGATGCTTCTGGTAGCTGACCAGAGGCGGCCGGGCGGCCGCCAGCTTCTGCAGCATGTTGGTCACGGATGCGGTGGTGATGCGCAAATACGCGGCAATTTCATTGCTTGCCACGCGGCGCTCCTCCGGACCACTCAGCCAAAAAATTGCCTTCAGATAGTCGTCAACCGCTTCACTGCTGTGAGCGGCGGGCCGGCTCACCGGACCAGCCTTGCGAAGAGAGCCCGAATTTTTCGCTTCTCTTGCCATGGAGGTGAATCGGGGTTAGTGTAGCAATATCGTATAAATTAGGTATGACTAATATTATGATTAGCCGTCAAAATATTTTCCGTTGGGCTTCTCATCCTCTGCCCTCCGCCCTGTTGCTTCTCTCGGCCGCAGGACCGGCCCTGCTTGCACAAAGCGGCACGTCGGGCGCGCTGACAGGAACCGTGATGGATAGCAACGGGGCCGTTCTACCGGGCGCCGCGGTGACCGAGACCGAAGTCGAGAGCAAGGCTACCCGCACCGGGCAAACCAATGGCGAGGGGCGCTTTCTGTTCTCTCAGATCAATCCCGGAACCTACGAGATCACCGTGCAGGCAAAAAGCTTCGCGAGGCAGACATCAGAGCCCACGGCAGTCGCGGTAGGCCGGACGGTCACGCTGAACTTCACCCTCCAGGCAGCATCCAGTTCACAGACAGTGGAAGTGCGCGCGCAGCAGGGATTGATGAGTCTTGAAAATCCAGATACTTCGACCACGCTCGAGGCGAAGGTCATCAAGAACTTGCCTAATCCTGGCCAGGACCTGACTTTTATCGCGCAGTTCGCACAGGGCGCGCTCATGAATACGGCCGGCTCCTCCAATGACGCCAAGGCGCCGGGTGGATATGGGAACGTCGAGTTTAACGGCCTCCCCGCCACCTCGAACGGCTACATCCTGGATGGGTACGACACCAACGACCCATGGCTGGGACTGAACATCGGTCTCTCAACCAACCTCGTCATCGGCCTGGACGCAGTCCAGGAGGCCACGGTAAATACGATTTCCTTCACAGTCGATCAGGGCCGCTACGGCGCTTCGCAAGTGAACTACTTTACCAAGTCCGGAACCAATGAGTTCCACGGCGACGCTTACGAAATATGGAACGGCTCGCTGCTGAATGCACAGAATTATTTCCTGCACGCGAACGATACTCCGGGCAACATCGCGCGCAAGCCGCGCTCGGTGGTGAACGAATTCGGCGTCAGCGTGGGCGGACCGATTCACCGGGACAAGCTATTCTTCTTCGCGCATGTTGAAGGCCTTCGCATCGCGCTGCCGGTGGTCTCGCAAGCTGTTGTGCCTTCGGTAGCCTATCAGCAGTATGTTTTGACAGAGTTGCCCCAAGGAGGCCTGGACCCGCTTACCGGGACGGTGCTGCCCGCACAGCCTGGAGAGGTTGGCTTCTACCGGTCGATGTTTCAGCTTTACAGCAACACTGCGGGCACGCCTCTTCCGGTTGCGTCCTGCCCGCTGGACGCTAGCGGGGCGGTGCTTACGGCCGCCTCCGGCACGGTGCTTGATGGGAGCGGCTGCGCCAACCAGCTGCAGGCATCGCTCCACAACAGCGATACCGAGAACCTCATCGTCGTCAAGATCGACCACACGATCAACGCGAACAACAGTATCTGGTACCGATTCCAGCAGGACACGGGGCTGCAGGCCGCCTATACCGATCCCATCAATCCAATCTTCAACTCGTTTTCGCCCCAGCCGCAGCGCACGCTGGTCCTCGGCTACACTCACTTGTTCACGCCTACCCTGGTCAACCAGTTCAACCCGGGCGCCAGCTGGTATGCCAGCATCTTCGAACCCAACAACTTCGCGCAGGTGCAGCAGACTTTTCCCATCGTGCTGGCGGGCGGCAGCGCCAACGCACCCTTCACCACGCTGGGCGGCAACGACAACACCTATCCTCAGGGCCGCAAGGTGACGCAATGGCAGGTCAACGACAACCTGATCTGGACTCGCGGCAAGCATACGCTGAAGTTCGGCGTGAACTCGCGGCGAGTCGACGTCAGCAACTATGACCTGGGGCAGGGCACGGTGCCCACGGCCGTCTACAACGACCTCGCCCAGTTCACCTATGGAGCTGCCTACACGGCAAGCCATACGTTTCCCGTATCACTCAGAGAGCGCGTGGCCAATGGGAATCTCGACCTGTATGCCATGGACAGCTACAAGCCAATGGCGCGGTTGACGCTTACCGCTGGGTTGCGCGCTACCTGGAACACCAATCCGGAGAATCAGCAACGGCTCTTTGCCCGCCCTGCCGGTTCGTTTCTCAGCCTCTCTCATGATACGAATCAGCCGCTCGACCAGATTATCGAGACCAATGTGAAGCATGTCTTTCCAGATACGCCGCCGATCGTGTGGCAACCCCGCATGTCGGTTGCCTACCAGCTCTTTTCGAAAACCGCGGTGCATAGCGGCTTCGGCGTCTTCAACGACATCATTCCCGCGCAGATCGCCGACCTGGCAGCGACCAACGCGCCCTACTCGCCCACGTTCGTGGGCGGCCTGGGTGGCCAGGTGGGCGGCTTAGGCGTTGCGCCGGGTGTCGCGGGCAGCGCGGTGGACGCAACCGCCGCCGCAAATCAAGCCTTCCAGGCCGCTTTCCGCGCGGGCGCTCCCCCCTGTATGGGCATTGCTCCCGGCGCGCCCACCTGCCCGCTGGCGGTGAACCTGAATACCTTTCCCAGCGGCACGCTCAAGACGCCGTACTACTACCAGTACAATCTCGGGGTCGAACACCAAATCGGCGTGCGTGGCGCTGTACGCATCGACTATGTGGGAACGAGGGGCGTGCACGAACCCTACCAGGTGCAGCTCAACGGCTACCAAACGGTTTGCGCGGGCTGCTTTGCGCCGTTCCCTTACCAGCGGCCACTCGATCAGCGCTTCGGCAGCGTGAATGAGTTTCGCACCGATGCCAACAGCATCTACTCCGGCCTGCAAACCAGCGTCACCGAGCAACTAGGCGGGCTGACGCTGCGCGGCAACTACACCTTCAGCCATTGTCTGGACGAGGTCTCGAACGGTGGCCTGTTACCGTTTTCCACCCAAGGCATTCTCTCGCCGCTGCCGGGCGAACTTAGCCGGCAATACGGCGACTGTGACTATGATGTCCGCCACAATGTCTCCGCTTTTGGCATCTATCAGATACCGTTTCACTCTTCTCTTCGTGCCCTTAGACAGGTATTCGGAGGATGGTCATTTTCTGAGACGGCCTTCTTTCACAGCGGCATTCCCTTCACCGTTCTGAGTCAGCCTTACACCGCGAACAACAATGGCATCTTTCAGGGTAGCGGTCCGCAGTTTGCAAGCCGCGTCTCGGGGGTTCCGCTCTACCGCAAAAATCCCTACCCTGGCGTTACGCAGCCGGGGACAAAGCAATGGTTGAATCCTGAAGCCTTTGTCTCGGCCGTCGACCCGACAACCGGAGCCTGCACGGGAGGGGATTCGGCCGCAAGCTGCCAGTTCGGGGATTCGGGCCGTAACACTGTCCGCGGTCCGCACTTCACCGATTCGGACATCTATCTCAGCAAACACTTCGCGATTACGGAACGGGTATCGCTGCGCTTCGACACTCAATTCTTCAACGCCTTCAATCATCCCAACTTTGCTCTCCCCGGTTCCGTCGAAGCCGGAGTTCCAGGAGTTTTTATCCCTGCCCGGTTTGGAACGCTGCAAAGCACCATCTCGCCCCCCACGGGACTTTTGGGCGTCGGTCTGGGCGGCGATAGCTCGCCCCGAATGATCGCGTTTCAGGGAAGGATCGAGTTTTAAGATTTGCGCTGCCAGCACCGAAATGGCGTCCCAGAAGGGACGGATGAACGATGAATTCAGCCGTCCCTGCGGGACTGGTCGCGTTTCTTTAGCCTACCCACCTTCGTGCGGGGCTACTTTCAGCCACACTTGTCCAAATTAGCTTTTTCGATGGTTGGATGCCGACCGTTCTGCTTGAGAAGCGCAGCGCGGTGGAGGGACCTGCGGTTGATCCTCGGCGTCTTCAAACCCTGGTGGAAGCGCCGCCCTACCCTTTGTCATCCCGCCTGTCCCGGCGCGCCGTGGGAGCGAAGCCGAGGGATCGGCAGTTCTGCAGGCCCCTCCTGGAAATGTTTTTCGAGGAAGCGGTCTGGGCTTTGAGGCCCGTAGGGCCGACCGCCAAACGTCAGCCCAGCCCGGCCAGGGCTGGGGCATCGATTTCCCAACATTGTCCGAGCGCCGTAGGCGCGGCACACGTTCCCCTCAACCTGCATCAGTACTGTGTCGAAAAACATTTCCAGGAGGGGCCTGCAGAACTGCCGATCCCTCGGCTTCGCTCCCACGGCGCGCCGGGACAGGCGGGATGACAAAGGGTAGGGTGTCGCTTCCATGTGCTTCCATGTGCATCCGGCGGCTGGTGGAGGGATCTGCAGTTAAAAGCCTAATTTTCAGTGGGCCCTAAACATGCAACCTGATTTGACCTTGGCCAAGCTGTCCTTAGTAGAATCAGCTGACTACCCAGTCCGACAAGCCGGCTTTTTCGCTAATTTGGACGGCTCTGACTTTCAGCCGTCCCGGCAATGCCGGGATTCTTATGATCGCTGATCCCGGATTCGGTTGGGGTTTCGGTTGGGCGCTATCGCGGAAAAACCCACCGTCAGACTGCAATGACGAGGATGCCCGGAAGGCGTGGCTAACCCACGCCTAACTTGCGCAAATAATCCGCGTCGATTTTCAAGGATTGCATCGGAGGCACATCGAAGGCCTCCTGCTCGACGAAGCAATGCTTCACATTGCCCGCATTGGCCGCTGCCTCGAGAATGGGACGGTAATCGATCGAACCTTCTCCTAACTCGGTACTGGTGGGCGGTTTCGTCATCGATGAAGAGGCAACGATCCCCTTGAAATCCTTTACGTGCAGCATGCTGATGCGCGTGGGATATTTCCGCAGATACTCGACCGGATTTCCGCCTCCAACAACCACCCACCCGCAATCCATCTCCATCGTGACTTTGGAAGGATCGGTCAGGCGCAGCAGCTCAACATAGGGCACAACGCCCTCTGTTTTCTGGAATTCCATCGTGTGGTTGTGATATCCGAACTTCAAGCCGGCAGCGCTTACTTTTTCGCCGATGGCATTGAACTGCTCCGCATTCCAACGCCAGTCTTCCAGCGTGAAGGCGTGGGCCCTGTCGCGTGGACTCATACTCTTGAGCCGGGATGGGTCTTTGAACCCAGGGTAGGAACAGATAATGTAACTGACGCCCAGCTCCTTATTGAAGGCAAAAATCTGATCGAGCTGGCGATGCAAATCGTCTGAGGAATAGTGCGCGCTCACCAGGTTCAACTTGGCGTCGCTCATGGCCTGCTTGACTTCGGCCACGCTGTGGTTGAAGTAACCGGCCGCTTCCACTTCACGATAACCCAAGGCTCCGATCTCTTTGAGCGTGCCTGCGTAATCGCTGGGCAGAGCCTTTCGCACCGAATAGAGCTGAAGTCCCAGCGGCACATGCAGCGTCTTTGCGTACAACTTGCTGCCTTGCAACAGCGCTGAACCGTAGATGAGCGAGGCTGCGCCCGTCTTGACAAAATCTCTTCGCTTCAAAATGACACCTCTTCCTTTTTTAAACATTTCCTTGACGCATCTCTTCGGCCAGATGCTCCGAGGCGCGCATCGCCAACGCGACAATGGTCATGGTGGGATTTTGCCACCCCGAACTCACGAAGCTGCTGCCATCCACCACGAACAGATTCTTAATATCGTGGCTCTGGCTCCATTTGTTCAGCACGCTGGTCTTCGGATCGTCGCCCATCCGGCAGGTGCCCAGCTCGTGAATGCTATAGCCGGGTGGATTCGGATCGTAGTTCTCTGGAGAGAACTTCGAAGCCTGCGGCTTCCGCCATGGCGATGCTCGTGTCCACGGCATCGCGCGCCATGTTGAACTCATTGTCGGTGTATTGCGTCTCCACGTGCAGCACCGGAATGTCCCAAGCATCGACCACGCTCTTGTCGATGCTCACGTGGTGCTCATAGTGCGCCAACACCTCTCCCATGATCCCGGTCGAAAACCCGCTGCCGCTATAACTATCCAGCTTCTTTTGCAGATCCTCCCCATAGGCGGCGAAGTTTCGTGGATCCATGGGACGCGTGCTGCTGTACACATTCAGAGCATAGCCGCGGATAAAGTTCTTCGCCTTGGTGTCGATGTTGCGGAAGCGGGGAATGAGCGCGCCGCCACCCATCAGTTCCGGCGTCGACTTGCCATCCCGCGCCTCCGGAACCGAACAGACAATGCCTGGCCCGTAAACCTGGTCGATCAAATAGTGGCCCATCACGCCGCTGGAATTCGCCAGCCTGGAATTCAACAAGCAGGCGTGTGCTCTCCAGCGTTCCCGCGGCCAGAACAACTACGCGCGCCCTTACCGACATTTCCCGCCGCGAAAGGCGATCGACAAAATGGGCCTCGTTCACCAGACCGGTTTTCTTGTCCACGCTGAGTTCGCGCACCACCACGTTGGGAATGGCTCGCAGTTTGCCGGTAGCGAAGGCGTCCGGCAGCAACAGGTTGACCGAGCTGGCCAGTCCATCGACCCCCAGGGAGCTGCGCGGTTTGCAGACCGGAACGCCCATTTGCTTCCCCGCGGCAATAAATCGCTGCATGCATCCCGACCAGGGCGAATCGTCAGGGATGAAATTGCCGTCCGGATACTGCGGCAATCCATCCGCATGTCCGCGCACGCGAAAGATCTCCTCCACCCGCGAGTAGTAAGGAGCCAAGTCCGCCAGGCTGATCGGCCAGTCATCGCCAAAGCCGTCATGGGACTTGCCCTTGAATTCATAGTCGCTGAGCCGGAACGACTGCCGCGACCAAAAGAGCGAACGGCCCCCAAACAGCCGCACTCTCACCCAGTTATAAGGATGCTGCGGGTCATAGGTATAAGGAACTTCCTGTTCGTCGACCCAGGTATTGGCATTGAACTCGTTCGACTGAAAGACATGGGGCAAGCGCCCCGGCTGCTTGAACCCGCGAAAGGGCAAGGCATAGGCCGGCTTCACCTCCGTGTCCTTGTGAACATCCGCGACCGGGCCCGCATTGAGCATCAGGCACGAAATGCCTTTTTCGGTCAGAACTTTTGCGGCCATCCCGCCAGAATGGCCAGAGCCAATGATAAGAACGTCAACGGTTTCTTCGGCCATTATTCTCCCGGGAAAGAGGGCTGCTCGCCCGAGCTAGGAGTGTCGTTTACTGTTGCGTGGGCGCGACGCCTTCTCGCGCACCCGTCTCTCGATGAATGTCGGGATCGACCGGGAACCAAAACAACCCTTCGTTCAGCTCTCGCCGCCCTTCCGCGCTAGCCGCTTCGCTCCAGGCTTGGGAGTTGATGGTTGCCGTGCGGATATCGCTATGCGCGACATTGATGAACTCGGCGTATGGCTCGGTTGGGGGATGGTCCGTCATCCAGGTCCTCAGCCAGGGACGCAGCAACTGATCCGCCTGCTCCTTATCCACGGCGGCAAACGGCAGACCAAAGCGTTGCTTTGCCTCAGCGTCAAGCCGATCCAGGCCGGATTGATACATCTGTTGGCGATCCGGCGGGCGAGACGCCAATCAGAAAATCGAGGAACTCCGGCGTCCCGGCATCCAGTGCTCCCGGATAGCCTTTGATCGGCGGCAGCAGAATTTCGCTCAGCCGGCGCAACGTGGCGATCTGCCGGTCACTGAAAAAATACGCATTGGTTTGCGCCACCGCATCGGGAACGAGCGGCGTCATCGGCAGAGGCTTCACCTCCATGAGCCCTCGCATCCATGGCACTGGCCCGGGCGCCGGAGGCGCTGCCGCTGGAGGCGGCGCTGAGGGTGCTACCGCAGTCGCGGGAGTGGCCGCTTGTTGTCCCAGCATTGTCTTAGCGGAGACCGATGCCGCCACGATCGCCTTAACAAAATCACGCCGTCGCATAGTTGTTTTTCGCTCTCCTCTCAATGTTCTGACGAAGCCGCAGGGCAAACGGCAACTGTCACGGCTCACATATTTGCGTCTTCGCAGTCCGACTGTTGGTTTGTTGGGGTGAGGCGGATGTGCGCTCTACTCTCAACTCAAGAAGGTAAGAGTCTCGGCAGGGAATTGCAAGTTGACGCTTCCCGCGCGAGGAGACGGGAAAATCCGGTCATTTGCTTCCCTTACCCGTCCTCGCCTGGCGCCACAACCGATGCGGCCCCAGGTAGGTGAAACCCACGAAGGCCTCCCAGTGGGTCGAAGTCCCGGTTAAGCCGCGATCAAAGCCGCCGTCCCAAACCAGATTTTTGCGTTGCGTGTATCCCAACGCCCAGAGATTGCCGGTGGCATTGCCGTGCAGGAAGGGTTGAGTAAAATGCCAGAGCTCACCCGATAGGGCAAGGCGTTTGGTGATTGGATGAGAGATCGAAAGCGTCTGGCCAAACTGAGGGCGGCCAACACCATCCTGGACCATTCGATTGAAGATGGCGTTGGTATCGTAATGAAATCCCTTCACATCGGCGCTGGCTAGAAACAGCAACGAATCGGCCGGGCTGCCAAAGTCGAGCTCCGGCGCGGGACCGTCGTACACTCGCCGCAGATAGCTGGCGGAAACAGTGGGATTGGCGCCTTCGCCGCCATGCACCACGGCTTGGCCTCCAAGAAAATAATCGGCTAGACCAATTCCGAGCTTGCTTTCGCTTTTGTAGCGCGCGGCGGGATCAGTGACGGCAAGAAGCTGGAGGCGAGGTAAAACAGCAAGTTTCACCGTCTCATTGAGACCCAATCGAATGGAGAATTCAGGGGATCGCCATGCATCGATGGCTCCGCTTTCGAATTGCAGAAACCCCACCGGCGTTAGCGTCGCCGGTGTGGTGACGGTTGGTCTGCCAGGATTCGCAACCGCATCGTCGCCGCCGGGGGGCACGGCCTGTTGTGCCACGGCGACGGTGACGATTGAGAGCGGCAACAGCAGGAGCTTCCAGCGAATGCTCAATCGTCTTCCAGCGCTTCCAGGACGCCGCATTCCTGCACGGTTCGTTTGCCATCACAGTTCCCGGCCATCCGCGCCAAGGCCTTCCGGATGGTTTTGAGATCCACAATTCTCTGATCGATGACCGCCAACTTCCGCGTTACCTGGCAGCAAATTGCGGAGCAATCTCGTTCCGGCGTCGCTCGCAGAGCGAGCAATTCGCCGATTTCCGAAAGCGTGAAGCCGAGCGCCTGAACACGCTTGACGAGTGTGAGCTGCCGGATCGTCGACTCGGTAAAAAGCCGGTACCCCGCAGGTGAGCGGAGAGCCTTGGGCAACAGCCCTTTGCGCTCGTAATAGCGGATGGTTGCCGGGTTTACTCTTGCCCGCAGTGCGAGCTGGCTTCGCGTCAATACTTTGCCCATGCCATACCTCTTCCCAGAGCGAGAATAAACCCTGAACCGGGGTGCAAGGTCAACGTTGAGGACGCCTCGAATAGGCGATAAACGGCTAGTTCGGCAGGCCGAATGCAATGATGTTCGAACCCATGGCGACAGCGACATATTGCTCGTTGTCGAACATGTAGGTCATGGGCGAGGCATGCGGCGACTGGCTGGTCTGGAAACTCCAGAGTGGCTTACCGGTCTTCGCGTCCGCGGCAGCAAACGCGCCGTCGTCCGCTCCGTAAAGAACCACGCCCCCGGCGGTGCTGAGCACGCCGCCCAAGGCTCTCGGCGGCGCCGGTCTGGGGAAGCTCCCAGACTGCCTTGCCGGTTTGGATGTCGAATGCGCGCAGGACGCGCCGGCCCGGATCGGCCTGGGTCGGGACTAAACGAGCCGCCCATGTAGCCGTGCCCCAGTTGAAACGGCATGTCGGTGCGGGTGAAGATGCCGCACTTGTCGTTGGTCTGCACGTAGTAGAGCGAGGTCAGCGGATTCCAGGAGGCCGAATACCAATTGGACGCGCCATTCAGCCAGGGGCAACCTGTGTGCCCTCATGCGTTGGCTCGTGGCCCGGAGCGACGATGGGCCGGCCTTCCGGGGTCAGGCCGGTTGCCCAGGTGAGCTTGGTGGTGTAGGGCCGGCCCGAGCAGAAACTTGCCATTGGTGCGGTCCAGCACATAGAGGAAGCCGTTGCGGTTGGCCTGCACCATCAGCTTGCGTGGTTTACCTTCCCACATGGCATCGATCAGCGACGGCGGAGCCATGGCGTCATAGTCATGCACGTCGTGGGGCGTGAACTGGAAGTACCACTTCAGCTTGCCGGTCTTGGGATCAAGCGCGACGACCGAGTCGGTGTAGAGATTGTCGCCCGGCCGATCGTCTCCGATCAGGTCGTCGCCGGGATTGCCGACCGGCCAGTAGAGGGTGTCAAGCTCCTTGTCGTAGGTTCCCGGTCATCCAGGTAGCTCCGCCCGGATGATCGATCCCTGGTCCCTGCCAGGTCTCCGAGCCCGGCTCACCGCGCTTAGGCACTGTCCAAAAACGCCACAGCTCCTTGCCTGACGACTGGTCGAATGCCGCCACAAAGCCGCGCGCGCCCTCGTCTCCGCCGGAGATTCCGGAGATCACCATGGACCGACCACCAGCGGGGCGCCGGTGGCGTTGTAGTTGTTATGCCAGTCGGCCATCGGCGTCTCCCAGACGAGCGCACCGGTGATCCGGTTGAGCGCAATCAGGTGGGCGTTGTCGGTGACCATGAACACCTTATCGCCGGCGACCGCCACGCCGCGGTTGGCGCCGGAAACGGCATTTCCGACCAGTCCCTGGGTGCGGGAGCGCTGGTAATGCCATATCTGGCGTCCACTGCCCGCATCGAGCGCATAGCACTCGTTGACGTAGGTCACGTACATCACCCCATCGGCGACGATAGGAGTCGCCTGCACGCTCCCTGGTGCCAGGCAGGGTAAAGATCCACTTTGGCTGTAATCGCGAAGCATTGGCGTTGGTGATCTGCGTCGAGCTCGCTGTAACGGCTGCCGGTCGTCTGCCCGTTGTAACTCGGCCAGTCGGCCTGCGAGGTCACCACCCTATACTCGCCGGACTCCGTCTTGCGCAGAAGATACAGTTGATGGTCGTCGCCCAGCAGCTGCATATCGTTTGCGGAGCGGTTCAACGCAGTACCTTGAAGCGTCTTTCCGCCCTCAAGCGTGACCGAGGCGCGCTCCGTGCGCCGCACCCTAAAACGGCTTCAAGGTGCGCAGGAAGCTGATCAGGTTCGCCCGTTCCTGATCGACGATATCCGGAAAGGCCGGCATGCCAGAAGATGGGCAGGCCATTGTGCAATAGCCTTATCAGTTCCTCATCGGTGCGCAGAGGCACCCGGTCCACGATCGACGGCGCGAACTCGCCACCAGTCGCGTTGGTGCCATGACACGATGCGCACCGGGTTGCGAAGACCTGGCGGCCCGCTGCCTGCGGTGAACCCGCCGGCAGCGGAGGAGGGGGAGGAAACTGCGCTTGAACGCCCACTACCGATAAAAGAGCCAGAAGGCCACCCAACATGGCCGCTCTCAACGCCCCGCCCCGTGCTCGCTCCCCAACAACCACACTCCGCATCGATCCCATCCCCCGAGCTCGTCGTTCTCTAGAATAGCTTGTCTTGCAGGGACTTCAGCCGGGCGTAAGGCCTTGGCTTTACCTGCAGACAACGTCGAAGAGGAAGGTGACCGATGTCAGACGCGCAAGTTTCCCTTCAAGGTCCGTGCCAATAGCGGACTCCTGCGATGTCTGCCTGGATCTGTTCAGTGGCTACGCAAGAGCATGTGTGCCGTGGGTGATCGCTGCTCCAGCCCGGAGCGCCGCAGCGATGGCAACCACTTCGGCTATCTCCTGTTCAGAGGCGGCCGCCTCGCGAGCTTTTTTCGCATGGATCTCAATACAGTAAGGGCATTGGGTGGTAAAAGCGACGGCAAGCGCCATTAACTCTTTGTATTTGACTGGGATTGCTCCTGCAGCCATGGCTGCCTTGTCGAAAGCCCAAAAGGCCTTGATCGCCTCTGGCGCATTGGCTTGGAGGCTCTTTAGTTTTTCAAGATTCTTCATGTCGTACATTCGGATGCTCCTTGTTGTAGGGACTGTTACCGCACCAATCTTCGGTTTAGGCGGCAATGAGAGGAGGCCGTGCCACCTTGCTAACCGGTGAGTCTACTGGGAAGTGCGGGGCTAATCAAGAAGAGCGCAAATGAAGTCTTCATGGTCCGCTGCACGGCCTCCGCGCGCTCTCGGCTCCCACCGCATGACAAATATCAGCGGTTCTTCTTGACAAGAGGCGATCAACAAACTCGGCGCCGCCAATCGTATCGAAGCTGCGCGCCTGGCACGCAGGAAAGGCTGGCTATCACCTTCCTCGCCTCTCATCCGGCTTTCCCGCCAGTTCGAAGAAACCGCGGTTTCTTTCAGGACTTCGGGGCAGGCTTCTGCAGCTGAAGCTTTTTCAGGCTCTCTTCGTCGCTCGGCAGCTCCGTCTTGCCGGCGGGGAATTTATTGAAGCTGAGAATGAATGACAGGATGTCAGCGGTTTCCGGGCGGGTGAGCGAGCCGGGATGATCGGCCGGCATCGTAGTGTGGATTTTGTCGAACAGGACGAGCATGGGCTGGCCGTCGTATTTGGAGAGGAATTCGCTTTCGCTGAGCGGCGGATAGGGACCGACGCCATCAAGCTCACTCCCGTGGCAGGAGGCGCATTGCTTCTGATATGCCGTACCGCCGCGTTGGGCCTGGTCGGCGGTGTAGAGGCCCTCACCCGGTGCTGCAGCGGCTTGACCGCGCACAGCGTTGTACGAGAGTGAAGCAACGATAATGCCGAGGCATGGGATGAAGATCTTTTTTACCAGCACCAAGTCGCCTCCTGCGAGATTTTACACTACGTTTGGCCCTCTGAGGGCATCGTATCGATATAGTGAATTAAGTAGTTGGAGATAGGAAATGATATTAAATCGTTGGACACTAGGATTTTTTTTCGCAGCGACGGGTTGCATGACAAGCCTGGCAACGTTTGCAGCAACGCAGCCGGCGTGTGATAAGGACAACGGCGGGCTGACGCTGCCGGCCGGTTTCTGCGCGCTGGTGGCGGCGGACGATTTAGGTACAGCACGGCACGCCGTGGTGGCGCCGAATGGTGACTTATATGTTGCGCTGCAGAGCGGCAAGGGTAAGACCGGCGGCGTGGTTGCCCTGCGCGATGACAACGGCGATGGCCGTTTCGAGACCAAAGAGACTTTTGGCGACGGAAGCAGCACCGGCATTGCGCTCCGCAATGGCTATCTTTACGTGGCGAAGGTCGAGTCGGTCGAACGATGGAAGATGACGCCGGGCCAGCTTAAGCCCAACGGTCCGCCGGAAGTCATCGTCGAGGGCCTGCCGACAGAGCATGAGCATCATGACAAGGGCATCGCGTTTGACGGCAAGGGCTCACTGTACATAAATATCGGTTCCCCCTCAAATGCCTGCCAGTCACAGGACCGGCAGAAAGGCATCGCAGGCCAAGACCCGTGTCCCCTATTGGAAACGCACGGCGGCATCTGGAAGTTCGACGAAAACAAGCTGCACCAGAAGGAGTCGGACGGCCAACGGTTCGTGACCGGTCTTCGCCAGGAGCCGGCCATCACCTGGCACGATGGGGCGATCTATATCGTGATGAACAGCCGCGACCAGCTGGACGTGCTGTGGCCGGGCAAATTTACCGCGAAAGAGAATGCGGAGCGTCCCGCCGAGCCGATGTATCGCGCAACCCAGGGACTGAACTTCGGCTGGCCCTACTGCTTCTTCGATTACGGCCTACAGAAGCTGCTGCTGAACCCGGAATATGGCGGCGACGGTAAAATCGTGGGCCGCTGCAGCCAATACGCGCTGCCTATTGCGAGCTATCCTGCGCATTGGGCCCCGGTGGATGTGATGTTCTACAGCGGCAGCCAATTTCCCGCGCGCTATAAGGGTGGAGCGTTCATTGCCTTCCACGGATCCTGGAACCGTGCTCCTCTGCCGCAGGCGCCTTCCAACGTAACCTTTCAGCCCTTCGCCGGCGAGAAACCGTCGGGTAAGTACGAGATCTTTGCCGGCGGCTTCGCAGGCAAGGACCCCCTGATCAATCCCATGGATGCGCTCGCACGTGCCGATGGAGTGGCACAGGCTCCGGATGGCTCGATCTTTATTACCGACAGCCAGAACGGAAAGGTTTGGCACGTCTTCTATCGCGGTGCAAAATAAGAAATGCATTTCCTCGGTAAGACAGGAGCGATGATGAAAAAGTTACTGATTCGTGCGGTACTCATGTCGACGATCGGAACGTTGGCGCAGAACCCGGCTGCACCGCCGCCGGGTAAGCCCCGCATGGCCCTCACGACCACGGCGTTTTTGGACGGCAGTATTATTCCTGCCAACTACACCCAGGCAGCGAAGGGAACTCCAGTCTCTCCCGCGCTCATGTGGACAAATGTGCCGGACGGCACGGTTAGTTTTGCTCTGATTCTGCACGATCCGGATACCTCGCTGAACAAGACAACAAACGAGGTCCTGCATTGGATGATCTTTAATATTCCAGGAACCGCCCGTAGTCTCCCGGAGGGCGTGCCGGCACAGGCGCAGCTGCCTGACGGATCGATCCAGGCCCTGAACCAAAGCCACAAGATCGGGTACATGGGGATGGGTGCGGCTGCACCCGGACCCTATCACCACTATACGTTTGAGCTTTTTGCGCTGGACACCAAGCTGAGCCTCGGACCAGATGCAACCCAGGCGGACGTGCTGAAGGCGATGGATGGGCACATCCTGATGAAGGCGGTTCTAGTGGGCCGTTTCCATCGTCCATAGTTCGAGCGCGCAATTTAGGCTTACCATCGGAATGCAGCGCTGCTGGTGAAACGTCACATGCCTGTTCGCCGTTTCTCTTACTGCGTCACCCTCGCTTTCAGTTTCCTCTTGTCGGCGAGCTTGTTGTGTGCCCAGTCGACGCATGATTTTAGCTGGACACTGGGTCCTTTCGTGCGGCCGGTAACTGCGCCCATCATCACGCCCAACGCGAACGCCGTCTTTACCGATCCGATTACCGGGAAACCCGTACACTGGGAGGCGCTGCACACCTTCAATCCTGCCGCCGTGGTGCGGCAGGGCAAGGTTTACGTGTTCTATCGCGCCGAGGACGACTCCGGGACCATGGTCATTGGCATGCACACGTCGCGCCTGGGCTTGGCCTCAAGTGATGACGGTATCCACTTCACAACCGAGCCGGCTCCGGTTTTCTATCCTGCCGTTGATTCCCAGCAGGACAGGGAATGGCCAGGAGGCGTCGAAGATCCTCGCGTGGTTGAGCGCGAAGACGGTACCTATGTTCTGACCTACACCCAGTGGAATCGCCGCAGTACCGATATCGGAATCGCCACATCTACTGATCTGATTCACTGGGCAAAGCAGGGACCCGCCCTCGTGGGCGAAAAATACCAGCATTTCGATTACAAATCGGCCAGCATCGTCACCCAGCTCACGAATGGCCGCTTGATTGCCGCCAAAATCCACGGGAAATATTGGATGTACTGGGGAGAGGTACAGGTGCGGCTCGCAACCTCGCCTGATCTAATCCACTGGACACCCGTCGAGGGCCCGTCCGGCAAGCCTATTGTGTTGCTGCACAACCGGCCGCGACACTTCGACAGCGCGTTCCCCGAAGTTGGACCGCCTTCGCTGCTCACCGGTCGCGGGATTGTCCTCATTTACAACGGCAAGAACGCAGCGGTCGATGGGGCACCTGGAATTGCTGCCGGCGCTTACTCTGACGGACAAGCACTGTTTTCGGCCGATGATCCTCGAAAGCTCATCGCACGCACCGATAAGCCGTTCTTCAAGCCCGAGGAAGCGTGGGAACAAAGCGGCCAGTATGTCGCGGGAACAACCTTTGCGGAAGGCTTGGTGTTTTTCCACGATAAGTGGTTCCTCTACTACGGCGGCGCTGACTCCCGGGTCGGAGTCGCCGTGTTCGATCCCAAAGCTAAACAGCCAGGGCCCTAATAGCTCCTAAGCGAAGCGCTGGGTGCCCCAGGTTCGCATCGGCGTACCCCCCGATTTCCTGTTACGCAGCACCAGACAGGACCGCGTGTGCGGCTTTCTGAAAGGAAAGCCGCATGGAGTTCGACAGCGCCACCAACCTCGACAGGAAATCGGGGTACCTGGGACGATGATGATTTGTTTCCATTGCTTTCTCACAATGGCACAGCTGAACTTCCTTCCGCGCCGCTAGAACAAAACAATGGTGGGGGCTTCGCCCCATAAGCGCTAACTTGTTTAGGGTGTTTTTCGTCAAAACTCCGACAAAATCGTCATCCTGAGCGGAGCGCCTCACCGATGGATCGCGTGATACAGCGTTTGCTGGCGCGGAGTCGAAGGACCCCGGCGGTGCTTATCTTACCCATGCTGTTCGGAGCTTTTCAATCACCGAGCCGGCACCGGGCGGGCCCGCTACGGTTTTTCCCTGGGGCCGAGAACCGAGAACTTGCTAGCATCTTGCTATGTCCGGCGCCTACATCTACATTCTCGGCAGCCATACAGGCACGCTTTACATTGGCGTCACCAGCAACCTGTATCTCCGTGTCATGCAACATAAGGAGGGCATGTGGGAAGGTTTCACTGCGACCTATGGCTGCAAGCGCCTGCTCTCCTTTGAAGGCTACGAAGATATTCGCACAGCCATCGCCAGGGAAAAACAACGCAAAGGCTGGCGGCGCGCAAAGAAGCTCAACCTCATTCGCACCATCAATCCCGAGTGCAAAGACCTGGCACAGACCTGGGGATGGAAAATGATTACAGTGCATGAAAAGATGTACCCGTGACCATCAAGTGCGTATCGCAGCAGATCCTGTTGTCGGGCTTCGGTGGTCGAAAAGCTCCGAGCAGCATGGGTAAAATAAGCGCCGCCGAGGTCCTTCGACTCCGCGCCACAAGCACTGTGTTACGCGGTCAATCTGTCAGGCGCTCCGCTCAGGATGACGATTCTGTGGGAGTTTGACGAAAAACATCCTAAACAAGTTAGCGCTTATGGGGCTTCGCCCCTCTTTATCTTCCCACGTACGCCGGGGCGAACGTGGGGCACCCGATGTTACTCCGTCCGCATCGGTGTCACAGACTGTCTCCGTCAGGCGCTCAGCTCCTCCGCCTCATCCATGTCAGACTCCTCGACAAAGAGTCCGAGCGCCTGGCGCTCGAACAAGCGCTTGTATGTGCCCTCCGTTCTGCGGACCAGTGCGTCGTGCGTACCCTCTTCGACCACGCGGCCTTCTTCGAAGACGAGGATACGGTCGAGCATCCGCACCGTCGATAGGCGGTGCGCGATGACAATGGCCGTACGGCCTACGATCAACCGCTGCATGGCCTCCTGGATGAGCGCTTCCGATTCGGAGTCGAGGCTGGATGTCGCCTCGTCGAGAATCAGAATGGGCGCATCCGCCAGGAAGGCACGGGCCAACGCCACCCGCTGGCGTTCACCGCCGGAGAGCTTGACCCCGCGCTCACCGACTAACGTGGCGTAGCCCTTGGGCTGGCGAATGATGAAGTCGTGCGCATTGGCCAGCTGTGCCGCACGCTCGATCTCCGCCATCGTTGCCTCCGGACGAGCATAGGCAATGTTCTCCGCCAGCGAACGGTGGAAGAGCAAGGGTTCCTGCGGCACCAGTGCAAGCTGCGCCCGCAAAGACACCTGAGCCGCCCGGGCGATTTCCTGCCCGTCGATCAGAATCCGGCCGTCATTCAAATCGTAGAGCCGCTGCAGAAGCTTTACGAAAGTCGTCTTGCCGGAGCCCGAGTGGCCCACCAGGCCCACGCGTTCGCCCGCCTCAATACGCAACGTGAAGTCGTGGAAGAGCGGCTGCGCATGCGCACCGTAGCAGAAGGTGATGCGGTCGAAGACCACCTCACCCTTGCCGATGTGGATCGGCCCCGCCCCCGGCCGGTCAGCCACGCCCAGCGGGAGCACGTGCATCTCAACCAGATCTTCCATCTCGTTCACGCTGCGCTGCAGGTTGGCCACGTGCTGACCGACATCGCGCAGATATCCGTGCACGATGAAGTAGCTGGTGAGCACGAAGGTGACGCCGCCCGGCGTGGCACGGCCTTGCCACCACAACCAGAGCGCGTACAGCGTTACCGAGCCCCTGAGCCCCAGCAACACGACCATCTGCGTGGTTCCGCTCCGCGTGCCATTCGTCCAATGGCGATAGGTGCGGCGACTCCACTTGTTCAGCACCCGGGCAAGGCGTGCATCTTCACGCGACTCCGCAGCAAACGACTTGACCACCGCGTTACAGGTCACGGCATCGGCCATAGCGCCGCCCACCAGAGTGTCCTGAGCGTTTGACAGCCGCGCTGCCGGCGACACATAGTTCAGCGACAGCGTGATGGAAAGGCTGACATAGAGCGTCGCGCCAATAGCCACGATCAGGCCCATGGACGGCCAGTGCCAACCCAGGAGCAGCGAACTGCCGCCCAGCACCATCACTGCCGGCAGCAGGGCAAGGAGCAGCGTGTCATCCATCATGTCCACTGCCCACATGCCGCGCGTAACGCGGCGGACGATCGAACCAGCAAAATTGTTCGCGTGCCAGTCGGTGGAGAACCGCTGCACGCGCCAGAACGCATCGCTGGCGAACCGCGACATCAACCTCACTGTGAGGCGGGTGATGCCCATCAACGATAAGTGGCGTCCAGACACCAGGATGCCGCCCAGCGCGAGCATCGTGGCCAACGCCCACAGCGCAGCCTGCAATGCTTGCCGGTGCGTGCCGATGTGCATCGCAACTGCATCCACCATCCGCCCGGCGAAAACTGGCATGAACAGGTCGGCAATCGTCGCCATCATCATCGAGAGCGCGATGCCAGTCACCAGCCATGCCTCCCGTCGCCAGTGGCGGAAGAGGAAAGAAAGAACGTCGCGCATCGCGTTGTGGCTATTTCGGGAAACACGCATAGGTCACTCATCCATGACAACGGTGGATCGCGAGGCATCTGCGCCTCAGCGAGGAGTTGGAGCCGGATGGCTCAACAAAGGAAGTTGCCCCGAGTGCCGTTTCCCTTCGCGGGAATGAGAAAAGGCCCTGAGGCTGCGCCTCAGGGCCTTCGTAAATCTGCAAAACGAAGTGCGCTAGGGGCGCTCCACATCCTTCAAGCCGACAAAGTCCGATATGCCGGCGGGCTGGACTGTTTGGGCGAGGTAGTACACCTGTAGGTTTATCGACATAGCACTTTTCCTAAAAGACTGACTTAGTTTACCTCAGCTTTTGCGGCTTCGATATTATTTTTCTGGAAAGCGGGGTGACTGTGTTGTCCCGCTCTATGCTGTCTGCAACAAGAGGACACGGAAACAACGAACCGCCGCCACCAGCGTTTTCAAGTTTGTTGGGTGTTTCCATTTACTAAGACGCGAATTCTTGCATCTAAAAGGGTTATGACTCGGGTGGCAACAAGGTTGAGGATCGCCGGACTGCCACTCTGCGTGGGGCTTGTGCTGGCGGGTTGCGCGAGACGAGCGGAGCAGCCGGCCCCGGCCCGGGCCTCGCCCCAACCCGAGATGAAGCAGGCTCCGCCGACGCCAATTGCGGAGGAGAAGCAAGAACTTGGAGAGCAGTCATGGAACCCGCAGTGGGACAAGATTGTGGAGGAGGCTCTGTCGCCGGCGATGCTGTCGACCCGGGTGGCGCGGGGGGTGAGAAGCTACTGTCCCCGGTTCGCCGCGATGAGCGATGGCGATAAACGCGCCTTCTGGGCCTATCTGTTCCAGGCACTTGCAGGGGCGGAGGCGGGGCTAAAACCGACCACAGATGTACGCCACACAGAGCCCGAGGTGGCGGTGGTGGACACGGTAACCAAACGGATGGTGCGCAGTGAGGGGCTGCTGCAACTGACGTATATGGACGCAACGCGGTATGGTTGCGATTTCGACTGGGACAAAGATAAGGCGTTACCGGAGCATGATTCGGCGAAGACGATTCTGCAGCCCAGGAACAATCTGAGGTGTGGGGTAAAAATTCTCGAAAACCAGATGGTAACGCAGAGAAGGCCACTGCTTACACCGTTGAGCTACTGGGTTACACTGCGGCCCGGCCGGCCGAGCTACCAGGTGTTCGCCAAGCAGATGACGAATGTGCCCGCTGCGTGCCGCCAGGGAATGCCGCCTCGGGCGAGAGTCAGAGGCAGGGGCACCCGCCCACCGCCGGGCGAAGTTGCGAACCGCTCCTCACCGGCTGCTAACTAGTCTCATAAGCTCCGGAACTACATGACAGGTCTTGCCCACCGACGAATGCCATGTTGTACCGTCCGCGTAGGTAACGGAATCAAGGTCTATCCAGCTGACCGCTGTAAAGCGGGGCAGCCGTAGATCGGTGGACGCATTCCCCTTGCTCTTCACCGTGAGATCGAGATCAACCGTCTTGGTAAGGTCGGGCGAGCTGATCCGAGAATATTGCGCCGGTAAGTAGCGGGTCTTTGCATCAAAGCCGTGGGCCGTGATCTGCGCTCCAACGATGTCAAGGGACCTCGAGTTGCTCATAGTCACTTGAAGGTATTGAGCAATCCCCTTGGATTGAGGTTGGTTTGCCTCCAACCGCTCCGAGCCGCTCCTATGCTGCACCTGTATCCCAACTGGGCAACTGGAACCCGTCGGAACAGCCTCGAGCACGACCCGCTGTGGACCGTCGAGTACTAAGCTTTGCGCCGTTATTGCCATCGAACCGAATAAGAGTACGAGAGATACCGCAGGCACATGGTTCATGTCTGGCCTCCAACTCAACGGACGAGTGCTACCAAAATACTCCGAACAAATCCCGTAATCAAGCGGGCTTACCCGGTAAGAGATGCCCCATTTGGATTCCGTGCGTCGTTACAATCAGGATGGAGAAAGACCATGCCAAATTTGAGCAGGACTGGGGTTTCGCTCGACGAAGGACTCTTAAATGAGTTTGATCGGTTGATTACTAAGCGCGGTTACAAAAACCGCTCGGAGGCATTCCGCGATCTTATCCGTGAGGCGCTACTGTCAGAGACTGTTGACTTGAACAGACCGGTCGTCGGCACCTTGACGCTGGTGTATGACCACCACGTTCCGAATCTCTCTGAGAAGTTGACCGAGGCGCAACACTCTGCCGGCGCAATGGTTCTTGCGGCAACGCATGTCCACCTCGATCACCACTATTGTCTGGAGGTGATCATCATGAAGGGCAGAAGCAAGGAAATTCAAGGGATCGCCGATCGTTTATTGGCTTTGCGCGGAGTTGAGTTGGGGAAACTTGTGCTGACGAATTCCGGCAAGGATCTCAAGGGCGCAAAGCACTAGCCTGCTAAGTTGATGATCTGGTTATAAAGATTGCCGTCCCGCCTGCCCCGGCGTGCCGTGGGACCGGAGTGGTCATGGGCCTGCGGCCCACCCAAGGAGATGAAAAACGCCTTCTGTTCAGCAACCGCTCTCTATGGAAGCGGCGCCCTCCCTTTTGTCATCCCGAGCGCAGCCGAGGGATCTGCAGTTCCGCGGACCTTTCTTGGAAATGTTTTTCGACAGAGCGTACCCCGGATTTCCTACTGCGTAGCACTAACCGTCGCCTCGTGTGCGGCTTTCCGTAAAGAAAGCCGCATGAAGTTCGCCAACGCCACGAAACTCGAGAGGAAATCCGGGCGTAGCGCAGTGAAGGGATCTGCGGTTTCAGCGATTTGCGGCTTCCAAGCAGGACGAGTACAACGAATTCCTGAGTCACTACGCCGCCTCCCGAGTTTAAGTTCCGCTTATAAATGCGAGTAAATCTGAGAGAACGAAAAGGTTGAACCGCAGATCCCTCCACTTCGCTACGCTCCGGTCGGGATGACAAAGGGAAGGGTGGTGCTTCCATCCGAATCAGCTGCGGGTTGAGAGAACTGCAGATCCCTTCGGTCGGGATGACAACTTTGCTGCAGGAAAAGAAATTCTCAGGAGACTTGAACCAGTCAAATCGATCCCCGAAGCGGTTCTAGAACGTCAATTTTGCCGCGAGCTGCACCAGGCGAGGAGCCGCGGCGCTGACGATCTGGCCGAAGTTCGGATCCTCGATCTGCCCGTCCACCGATGCCGGACCGTAGAACTGAGCATGGTTGAAGGTGTTGAATGCCTCGAGACGGAATTCAAGTGATTTCGCCTCCGCCAGGCGCAGGTTCTTTTCCAGGGTCATGTCGTAGTTACTAATTCCCGGACCGTAGAAATTTCTGCGTTTGGCATTGCCTAACTGACCGAGGTTCTCTGCAGGGAACAAGGCAGTGTTGAAGGCTGGGCGCCCATTGCGACCGTCGGTGTTGATCTTGAGTGATCCGGGCAGGTATTGCGGGGTATCGAGCAGGTAGTTGTTAACGCCGTTGCCCAGCGTGCCCAGCAGCGAATTATCGGAGTTGTCGTACAGTGTAACCGGAAAGCCGGTAGCGAAGCGGGTGGTGCCGGACAGACTCCATTCTTCTGTCAAACGATTGGATCTCCGGAAGAGTCTCTCAAAAGGCAGCGCCAGCGTGTAGCTCCCCACCAAGTCATGCTTTTGATCCCAGGCCGAGATGGCGCGGCTCTGTCTGGGGTTGATCGGATTGAGCTGCTCCCCAATGCTGGACCCTTGGTCGATTGACTTCGCATAGGTGTAGCTGAGCAGGAACTGCGAGCCGTGGTGCTGGTAACGGAGCGTAGCTTCGAGCGCGTTGTAGTTCGAGTTGGCCACAGACTTGTCGGCTGTATTTTCGCCGTAGTCCGGTCCCCCCTGGCCGACGCGGGTCCCGTACACCGTCTGTCCGGCGGCGTTGGTGTAGGTCGAATCCTCACCGAAGGGACCGCACCCGGGGAGGCTGAGGCACAGCGCTGGATTGCCCACGTTCACGGATACGACCGCAAGAATGTGGTGTCCCTGATTGCCAACATAGCTGACGGTCAACAAGGTATCCCTCGTGATCTGCCGCTGGATGGAGAGCATGTAGTTGTTGATGTAGGGAACGCTATTGCGGTAGTAGAAGAATGGGTCCGCAGCCAACGGAACGAAGTTCGCCCAATTCACCGAGGTGTCCGGATGAGAGGCGGAGACGTTGTGGGGCGGAAAGGGAAAGGGAAACCGCTGTCCGTTGTTGACGCCGGTGGCGGCGGTGATGAACGGCGTTGCCAGCAATGGCGGCCCAGGGCTGAGATAGTTGAAGCCAAAGGGAGGAACAGAGTACATAATGCCCGCCAGCAAGCCGGGGAACGCGGTGTAGAAGAGGCCGTAGCTGGCTCGAATGCTGCTTTCGCCGCTGCCACCAAAGATGCTGCGCAAGATCCCATGGTCGAACCGCGGCGAATACGCGAAGTCCAACTCTCGGGGCAAAGTTGTCGTACTTTGTCGGTGACAGCGTCCTGGGAATGCCGGGGTCGCCGGCAACCAGCAGTCCTGGCAGTGCTCCCGGATAGAGCGTGGACTCGGCGCCCGCCACCCAAGTTTGGAGCTGATTATATTTTTCCCAAAACGGCATGATGACGTCCCAGCGCAGGCCGGCGTTGATCGTGAGGTCGCTTCGCACTCGCCAGCTATCCTGCGCATAAGCGCCGACATATCGGTTGCGCAGGTAGAACGGCTGACCGGAGGACTGAGTGAAGTTGCTCGGGCGCCCAGCAGGAAGTCGGCGTATGGCGATCCGGTCTCCGTGCCGTTGATATTGAAAGTCCCGTTGAACGTGGCGTTTGGATGCTCGTTGATCTGATCGATATGGAATTGGCCGCCGAGCTTGAGGGTGTGCGAACCATGACCCTGGAGAGACCGTCGCTTAGATAGTAGGTGTTGTTGATCTGCGTCTGGTTGGTGATCGGTACGCCCATCACAAAGGTGGGGAAGGTGATGTTCTCCACGCCTTCAAACTGGGGCGCCTGCACGACGATGCCCGGCGTGCCGGGGCCAGTAGAGAAGCCCTGCGAGGCCAGGCTGACGCCAAGACCGCCCTTCGGTTGGCCGATGATGTTCGCATTGCGAAGATAGCCCACGTGCAATTCATTGACAGTATTGGAGCCGATGACCTTGGTATCCCCCAGCGACAGCAGTTGCGCTCGCCCGATGAACAGGGCATCGAAGCCAGGGATGCTGGCTCCCGCCACAGAGCCAGGATAAGGATTGTCGAGCCGGTAGTCGTCCACGAAGTAGTAGCCGGAGATCTGTCCGACCCGGCTGTTGGCATCGATGCGCACCGAACCTTTATCGTCCCGGACCGTCTGCGAGAACGCCGAACTCGAATACTGACTCAAACCGACGTTGGGAGATGGGATGTATTGCAGAAGATTCTCTCCAGGTGCGGACCACGCGCTTTGCGGGATATTTCCATTCGGGAAAACCGCGGTATACGCCTCCCCCGAAGTAACGGTGTAGCCAAGTTTTTGTGAAAGCAAGGCCGCCAGGTAAGGACCACTGACGGAGCCTGTGAGGTCGTCGAAGTTGCCATTGCGTTGGGCGACCGTTGGAACCGAGATGTTCCCGGTGGACACCCCCTGCGTCGTTCTCGTTCCTTGATAGTCGGTGAAGAAGAAGAGCTTGTCGTGCTTGATCGGTCCGCCGATTATGCCTCCAAACTGGTTTTGCTTAAAGGCCGGCACGGTGGGATCGAAGTAACCCCTGGCATCGAGGTCCGTGTTACGGAAAAACTCGAACGCTTTTCCGTGAAATGCGTTGCTTCCTGACTTGCTGATAACGGTGACCATGCCGCCGTTGTAATTGCCGTATCCGGATCGAAGTCATTGGTTAACACCCGAAACTCTTCGATGGAATCGAGGTTCGGGATGATGGAGGTTCCCCCGTTCATGTGCTCCTGCACATCGATTCCATTCACCATGAACCCATTGGAGGACTCGCGCTGGCCGTTGATCGAGAGATTTCCGGGATTGAGATCCCCCGATGGATCAAGGCCGCCGGTGACGCCTGCCATGATCACGGAGCTGGGCAGCAAGGTCGAGATCGGGGCCACTCCCGGTTGAATCGCCAGCAAGTCCGTATAGCTTCTTCCGTTCAAGGGAAGCGCGCTCATCTGCGGGCCCGATACGACCTCGCCCAGGTGAGTCGCCGAGGTATCGACCTGCACTCCTGCGACGCTAGTGACCGTAACGGTGTCTGATTGTGCGCCAATTGCGAGCGCGATATCCATCCGTAGGGATGAGTCCGCGTCCACATTAAGGTTCGTCTTTCTTTGCACTGTAAATCCCTCGGCCGAGACGGTGAGATCGTAGCGGCCTACAGGTAGATTGGGAAACCCATAGAGACCTTGCCTATCGGAGACGACCCGATAGATGGTTTGCTGGGCTGTGTTGACCAGCTTGAGAGTGGCCCCTGCCACAACTGCACCACTAGGATCTGCGATCGTCCCAGAGATGCTGCCGCCGGTTGCCGCGTGCAAAGACAGGGCTGGAAAGACAAGAGATAGGATGACCAGAATAAGAAAAGGCGTTCTCGCGGCTGAAGGGGTGACTTCGAAATGAGAACATGGACGGATTGCATCGAAGATCTTCCACTTGTTCAGCGAGTTGGCTTTGCTCTGCCAACTTCGCACAGATAAGATCATTTGCGAGAGAGCAATGTTTACGTCATTGCAAGTCGTGCTACCAGCATCGCAGGACAGTCCTCGCGCGACGATCATGGTATTACATTTTCAAAATGCGTGCTACGGCGGCTCGCACGAAAAAAATAGAACCAATCGCATCTTTTCTGGGAATTTGCGGCGGCCGCCCGCCAAATCGTTGCCAGAAGTGCTGTTCTAGGAATGAGCTCAGCGAGCAGAACGGATTCCGGCGATGGACCCGCCAGGAAAGAGGGCGGCTCGCGGCCATCCATGTCAACCCGTCCGAATGCCTGCGGGACGCCCCGGGGGCACAGAATGGCGCTTGCCCATACAACCTCAGTATCCGGTTCGCGGTTGCTCGTGGTACAACTGATCTTGACCCAGGGTGCCCACATGGGCTTAAAAGGGAAGCCGGTGCAATACCGGCGCGGTCCCGCCACTGTAAACAAAGAACATCCGCTAGCACGACCACTCGGCGTTAAGCCGGGGAAGGATAGCGGTCGGGCACCCAGGTGCCGTCTTTGAGCCAGGAGACCTGCCAGGGTTCGAGCGTTTTTGCTATTGGTGCACACGAGGAAACGGGGCTGAACGCGGCCATTCGGCCGAAGAATGGCCGCACAAAGCCAACCTCGCCGAATCACAGTAATAGCAAAAATGCTCTAAGTTGCCGGATTTCTGCGGAGAACAGAAACCATGCGTCTGACCTTTGGCTCGATCCAAAAAGACATTGTTTCTCGGCCCCGCCTCCGATTCAGACTTCTGACACGGAGAGAGTTTGCCATGGGCATAGTCCTGACGGCGGTGACTCCGCGGCTGCCAGCGCAACAGAGGCCCGGCCGGATTGTGTCCACGGCGCCGAGTATCACCGAGGCTCTCTTCGCCCTCGGTTTGGGCAGCCAGGTGGTGGGCGTCTCGCGATTCTGCGACTTTCCTCCCGAAGTGCAGAAACTCCCCAAGGTTGGAACTTACATCAAGCCGGACCCGGAGGCGATTGCACGCCTGGAGCCCGATCTCGTGATTCTGCAGGGAAATCCCACCGAGTTGACCAATCGGCTGAACGCGCTGCATATCTCCTTCGTCGAAGTACCGCATGGCACCTTGAACGATGTCTTTACAGGGATTCAGATCATCGCCAGAGCTTCAGGATTTCCTGACCGTGCAGCCCCTCTCGTCGGCCAAATCAAGCGTGGGCTCGACGCCATTCAGACGAAAGCCAAAGCACTGCCATCCCCACGCGTGATCGTGATTGTCAACCGCAGGCAGGGAATGCTCGCCGACCTGATCGCGATCGGACCGGACAACTACGTAAATCAGATCCTGGAGATTGCCGGCGGCATCAACGTGCTGGCAAAGCCCGGCCTGCCGCAGTATCCGCGTATCTCGCTGGAGACGGTACTGCGCGAGAATCCCGATGTCATCATCGACCTGAGCGGCTCACAGGAAACGGAAGCGGCACGTCAGGCGGCGCGGGCAGCAACGCTCTCTTTGTGGCGGCAGAATGGGGAGCTCACTGCGGTTCGCAATGGGCACGTATATATAGGGACGTCCAACGCGCTGCTCGTTCCTGGCCCTCGTACCGTCGAGGCGGCGCAGAAATTATTCGATTACATCCACGGGAGCGGAGATCAAAGTTGAGCTACCTGCTCGAGATCGAAGGTGTTGGCTTCTCCTACGGCGGCCGCTCCGTGTTGCACTCCGCCACTTTCCGCGCCGGCGAAGGCGAGTTCCTGGCGCTGCTGGGCATGAATGGCGCGGGGAAAAGTACGCTGCTCGACATCGTCTCCGGCTTTCGCCGGCCGGAGACCGGCTCGGTCGCGATCGCCGGACGCAACCAGCGGCTTTGGACGCGTGCGCGAGATGTCGCAACAGGTGAGTCATCTGCCGCAGTCCATTCACGCCGATCTACCTTTCACGGCAGAGCAACTGGTGGGGATGGGAAGGTATCCGCATACAGATCGTTGGTTTGAGTCCGAGGAAGATCACCGGTTCATTCAGCAGGCTATGCGAGCGGACTCGTTGCTGGGCGCAGCGCCATCGCCTCTTCGGATCGCTGAGCGGAGGCGAACGGCAGCGTGTTCTGCTGGCCGCATGCCTGGCGCAGAACGCTTCCACCCTGTTGCTCGATGAGCCATCAACATTTCTCGATATCGAGCAGCAACTTCACTGCTTTACTTTGTTGCGGGAAGAGGCCCGGATGGGAAAGCTCTGTGTCGCCGTGACGCACGATCTGAATCTTGCGTTGACGTATTGCTCGCGCCTGATTGTGCTTGCGGACGGCGTCGTTGCGTACGACATTCCGACCTCGCAAGCCCAGGACGATGCCAACAAGGGTTGGCTGGCCTCATTCTCCTCACGCTTGAGCATAGGCAGCACACCCGCCGGTACTCCATGGATCTGGTATCGATGAGTTCACCGCAGCAATTTTCCTTTGTCGCTCGTAACAGCCTGGCGCTCTCTGTGCTTGTGTTCATGGGCGCGGCGCTCGTGCTGCCCTGGGTTGGCGCGGGACCCATCAGCCTGGCGCGCGTACTGCGGCATGAGGCTCCGGACTACGACATCCTGGTCCAGCTACGAATCTCGCGCACCCTTCTGGCTTTGGTGGCGGGAGGCGCGCTGTCACTGGCGGGAGCGCTCTTCCAGGCCATGCTTCGCGACGCGCTGGCCACACCGTACACGCTTGGCATCTCCGCGGGTGCGTCGCTCGGAGCAGTCGCCACCATCGCAGCCGGATGGGAAACATTCTTTGGAATTCCCGTGACCTGGATTGGCGCGTTGGCCGGCGCCTTCAGTGTGCTTGCCCTGGTGATCGGTGGTGGGTTCAAGCGAAGGCAGATCTCGGCGTTCAGCCTGCTGCTGACAGGCATCGCGATCAACAGCGTCTGTGCCGCGTTCATTATCATTCTCAGCAGCTTCGCCGGCATGTCACGTTCCTTCTCGATCGCGCGCTGGTTGATCGGCAGCATCGATGCCACCAGCTACAGTTCGCTCGGCGTGCTTGCCGCGGTGGTGTTTACCACCTCGGGCTTCATCCTGTCACAGGCACGAAGCTGGAATCTGCTCGCGGTCGGCGAGCGGTGGGCCGCCTCGCGAGGAGTGCGCGTGGGAGGCTTGCTGGGGAGGGGCTACGTCGCCGGATCGGTCCTGGTAGCGGGAGCGATTGCGCTGACCGGCCCCATCGGTTTTGTCGGCTTGATCGTGCCCCACCTGGTGCGCTCGCGCATCAGTCCGGACCATCGCGTGCTGATGCCTTGTGTCTTCTTTTTCGGTGGCGCGCTGCTCGCGTTTTGCGATGCTCTCGGCCGCATCGTCATGCCGCCGGCGGAGATTCCCGCAGGCGCCGTGCTCGCGCTGATCGGTGGGCCCTACCTGGTCTGGGTGATACGTCAACGAATCCCTGTGGAGGAAATATGACCTCTCATCGCCAGCGCGTGATTCGCGCCGACGGCCGCACGCTCAACATCGTGCAACACCGGGCGCATCTTTCTTATTGCTTCACCGGCTGCTGCTGTGGCCGCACGGATCGCGGGTATGCCGCAGTGCCGGTGGATGTCTACAAGGAGGAGTGGACGAGGCGCAAGATACGCAATGCGGTTCACCTTACCAAGGGTGGATGCCTGGGCCCGTGCGTTCTCGCCAACGTCGCCAGCCTGGTGTTTGATGGCAAGTCGGTTTGGTTCCACTCGGTCAATAGTGCCTGGCAGGTACGGCAGATCTTCGATTACATCGACTCGATGCTGCAGGCGGACAGATTCCTGAAGCCTCCGGCTGAGTTGAGCGAATACGTCTTCAACTACTACGACTGGGATGTAAGGCAGCCGGCAAAGCTCGAGGATGCAGCGCAGCCGCTTCAACCGCAGTTGACCGGCGGCATCATGCTTCTCTCCCATGCGGACACAGACCTGCTCACATTGGCGAAGACCAGGGAACTGCTGCCGGCCGAGCTCAAAGTGAACTGCCTACTCGCTGAATGCACTGCACAGCGAGGAGCAGATGGAGGTTCTGCTTGCCGGAGAGCTTGGCAGCGCCCGAGTGATTGTCTTGCGCGTGCATGGCCCCCTGAGCTGTGTTCCCGGCTTCGATCGATTGCGCGCGATGTGCGTAGAACGCGGGCAATCTCTGGTGTTGGTGAGCGGTACCGGTGAGCTAAGCCCGGAATTTTCTCAGACGGTGAACGTGCCGGGTGATGTTATGGAGACGGCGACAAGCTATCTCGCGCTCGGGGGCGTCAACAACTTCGCGGAACTGTTTCGTTTCCTGTCGGACCGGCTGATGCTGACCGGCCACGGCTACGCTCCGCCGAGCCTGATGCCGGAGCATGGGATCTACCTGCCAGACATGGACGTTGCGGAGATCGGCGACTGGGAGCGGCAGGCCGATCCGCTGAAGCCCACGGTAGCCGTCCTCTTTTACCGGGCGCATCGCATGAGCGGCAACACGGCATTCATCGACACGCTGGCGCAGGCCTTGCAGGCGGAAGGTGTGAACGCGCTCTGCATCTTTACTTCCAGTCTCAAATCCAAGGAAGCGGGCAGGCCGGCGGCATTCCAATGGATCGAAGGCCGTGCCGATGTGCTGATCTCGACGCTGTCCTTTGCCCTGGGAGAAGTCAACACCGGCAACGTGACGCAGAGCCGGCGAAGCGCTGAGCTCCCTCGAACGGCTGGGCATTCCAGTCATCCAGGCGATTGCCAGCGGCATGCCGCGCGGAGCTTGGGAGGGATCCCGCCGCGGGCTCAATGCGCTGGATACGGCTGTCAACGTTGCGATCCCGGAGTTCGACGGACGCATCATCTCGGTGCCGGTCTCCTTCAAAGAGCGCGGCGCGAAGCGCCGAGAGCCTCTATGTTGCGCACGAGGAACGAGCGGAGCGAGTCGCCGGCATCGCCGCTCGTTTGGCGGGGCTGCGGCGCACCCCGAATCGTGATCGACGAGTCGCGTTCGTGCTGACGAACTCCGCCGCGAAAGCTTCGCAGGTCGGCGGCGCGGTTGGCCTCGATTCGCCGGCCAGCCTGCTGACCACGCTGCACGCCTTGAAGGGCCGGCGCTACACGATCGACGGGCTGCCGGAAACCTCCGACGAGCTGATGCAGCGCTTGCTCGCAAGGGGAACCTACGACGACCGTTATCCCCTCGATCCCATGCAGGCCGAGCGATTCTCAAGATCCGCCTATCGCAAAATCTTTTCGGCGTTTCCCGACAGTGCGAAGCGCAGGATGGAAGACTTCTGGGGACAGCCGCAGGAGCGGGGCTTCAGCGTTCGGGCCGCCAAGCCGAAGACCGATAAAAAATTGCTGGGCACGCTCGCGGGCAAACTCGCATCTTTCGAAGGCGAGCCCTGGGGAGACGAGCAGCACTATCACTTCGCGGCGATGAACTTTGGCAATGCGCTGATCGCGCTGCAGCCGCCGCGGGGTACGGAGTTGATCCGGATGCGATCTATCACACGCCCGATCTGCCGCCCACGCACCACTATGCCGCGTTTTATCGCTGGCTTGCCACGCCGCAATCGCAGGGCGGATGGGGTGCGGACGCGATCGTCCACATGGGCAAGCACGGCACGCTCGAGTGGCTCCCCGGTAAGGGCATCGGACTTTCGGGTGAGTGTTTCCCTGACCTGCTGCTCGGCGATATGCCGCTCATCTATCCGTTCATCATCAACGATCCTGGCGAAGGCAGCCAGTCGAAACGCCGCGCCCACGCAGTGATCGTCGATCATCTCACGCCGCCGATGACTTCGGCCGAGACGTATGGCGCGCTCGCAGAGCTCAATCAGCTGGTCAACGAATACTATGCGGTCGAGAAACTAGATCCATCGAAGCTCCCTTACTTGCAGCAGCAAATCTGGGATCTGGTGCAGAAGACAAATCTGCAGGCGGATCTTGATCTGAAGAACATGCTTTCCCGCGACCACGGGGACCACAAGCATGAGTGGGACGACGAGCTTACGCCTGAGGGCATTCCCGCGACGTTGGCGGAGATGAGCGGAAACGAGGTCGCGCACCTGATCGAGGACCTCGACGGATATCTGTGCGAGCTGGGCATGGCGCAGATTCGCGACGGCCTTCATATTCTCGGCCAGATGCCGCCGATGCCAGAGATGCTTCGCTCCCTGACCCGCCTTTCGAACGAAGGTGTGCCGAGTCTGCAGGCAAGTCTTGCGACGGCCTTCGGTTTCGATCTGACGCTGTTGCTAGAGAAGCCTGGCGAGCGTTTGCACGAGGGCTGTCAGACTCCTCGCGCAGCCCTGCCACACGCATGCGGACGTGCTCGAGATCCTCGACCGCGCAGCGCTCGACCTTTACACCATGCTTGAGACGCTTGGCTTCCGGACGGAGGTGATCGCCGGCGTCCAGCGTGCCGTGCTTGGTCTGGAATCCGATGAGGTCGCGAAGGTGCTTGCGTTTGCCTGCACAGAGCTTGTGCCCAAGCTCGAACAGGCAGGGGATGAGATCGAGCACCTGCTCGACGCGCTCGAAGGAAAGTATGTGCCTGCCGGACCGGCTGGCGCGCCGACACGGGGCATGGCTCACATTCTGCCCACCGGCCGAAACTTCTACGCGGTCGATCCGAGAGCACTTCCATCGCAGGCGGCTTGGCGCGTCGGCCAGCAGCTCGCGCGCGAGGCCATCGAGCGCTTCCGCAAGGAAGAGGGCGTTTACCCGGAGATGATGGGCCTCAGCGTCTGGGGAACCTCCCAGATGCGCACGCATGGCGATGACATCGCCGAGGCCTTCGCGCTGCTCGGCGTTGAGCCGGTCTGGAACGCGCAATCGAGACGGCTTGAAGGGGTCGCCCTACTTCCGCTCGAAAAACTTGGCCGGCCGCGCATCGATGTCACGCTGCGCATCAGCGGCTTCTTCCGCGATGCGTTCCCTCACCTCATCGATCTCTTCGATCAGGCGGTTTCGTTGGTCATCGAGCAAGACGAGCCGCTGGACCAGAATTTTCCCCGCAAGCATTACCTGGCGGACCTGGAGAAGCACAAGGATCTTCCCGCGGAAGAGGCTGAGGCGCAAGCACGCTACCGTATGTTCGGCGCGAAGCCTGGCGCGTACGGTGCAGGCATCCTGCCACTGATCGAAACCGGCAACTGGAAAAGCGACCAGGACTTCGCGCGGGCGTTTCTTGCCTGGGGTGGCTACGCCTACAGCAAAGATGCGGATGGCGTGGATGCCAGGCCCGTCTTCGCCGAACGTCTCAAGTCGATTCAGGTCGCGCTGCACAATCAGGACAACCGCGAGCACGACATCTTCGATTCGGACGATTACTTCCAGTTCCACGGAGGCATGGTCGCTTCGATCCGCGCGCTCACGGGAGCACAACCTAAGGCCTACTTCGGCGACAGCTCCCGCCCGGATGCTGTCCAGGTCCGCGATCTCAAAGAAGAGGCTTTGCGCGTCTACCGTTCGCGCGTAATCAATCCAAAGTGGATTGAGAGCATCAAGCGGCATGGTTACAAAGGCGGATTGGAACTGGCGGCGACGGTCGATTACATCTTTGGTTTCGATGCGACAGCGCAGATTGCCCCGGACTTTGTCTACGAGGGGCTGGCGGAGCACTATGCGCTATCGCAGGAGATGCGCGACTTTCTCGGCGCCGCAAATCCCTGGGCTCTGAACGCGATCGCTGAGCGTCTCCTCGAAGCGGCAAATCGCGAGCTCTGGGAAAACCCCGCACCCGAGACGCTTGCCGCCCTGCGCGGCGTCCTGCTCGAAAGCGAGACGCTGCTTGGAAGCGCAGGGCGAGCGGAAGCGGGGGGCTGTCTCATGAAGCCGCCCGTCTACCCGTTTTCCGCCATTGTTGGCCAGAACGATATGAAGCTGGCCTTGCTGCTTGCAGCCGTGGACTGGCGCCTCGGTGTTCTGCTGCGCGGCGAAAAGGGTTCCGGCAAGACCACCGCCGCGCGCGGTCTGGCCGCCCTTCTGCCGGAGCCTGCACCGTTCATCAACCTGCCCATCGGCGCTACGGAGGACCGTCTTCTCGGCGGGCTGCACCTGGAACGCACGTTGAAGGGCGATCCGGTGTTAAAGCCCGGTCTTCTTTCCGAAGCGCATCGCGGCGTCCTGTATGTCGACGAGATCAACCTTCTGCCCGCCCATCTTGGCGATGCGCTGCTCGACACCGCCGCCAGTGGCGTGAACGTCATTGAGCGTGAGGGCCTCAGTGCGTCGCATGCCGCCGAGTTCGTATTGCTGGGCAGCATGAACCCGGAGGAAGGTTTATTGCGGCCGCAGTTGCTCGACCGTTTCGCGCTTTGCGTGGACATTACCGCATCTCTCGATCCCGACGAGCGCCAGGTTGTCGTGGAACGAAGGATCGCTTTCGACCGGGATGCAGCTCAGTTTGCAAGCGGCTGGTCGCAGGACCAAAAGCTCCTGCATGATCAGGTTGCAGCAGCGAGAGAACGGCTCAACTCCATCCTCTGTTCTAGCGAGATCCTAAGGCAGATCAGTGTAACCATCTGCGAAAAGGGAGTGCGATCCCTTCGCGCAGATCTCGCTACGATGCGTGCCAGCGTTGCATACGCGGCGCTAGTGGGTGACCCGTCTGTGGAACCGCATCATGTGGCAACCGTGCTGCCGTTGGTGCTCGCCCATCGCGCCCGGGGGCAATCATCGCCGCTTCCTCCTACTCCGCAGCCACCGCAGATGGCTCCGCCCTCCGAAGGCACAGCGCAGGAGGCGATGGAGCGAATCTTCGCGCCCAGACCGATGGAAACCCCGGTGATCCAGCCGACGCGTGGTCAAGAAATCATGCGTGGCACCAGTGCTTCTGCCTCAGGAAATAACACCGGCTCGATCATGGGCAATCGCCTTGCCGAGAACCCGGCGGAACTCGACCTTCGCGCTACCCTCAACCACGCAGTGCTTGAAACCGGAGTCATGCGACCGCGTGTGTCGGATCTGCATGAGCGCGTGCGAAAGCCCACAACAGGCATACGATACCTGTTCGTCATCGACTCCAGCGGCTCTCATGCCGCACAGGAACGGATGCGCCTGGTGAAGGGTGCGGCCGTCGGCCTGCTCGCTCGTTCCTTCAAAAAAGACGACGAGGTTGCGATCATTGTTTTTCGCGGGACAGCGGCGCAAGTAGTGCTCGAGCCAACCCGCACAATGAACGACGCGATCACAGCGCTCGAATACCTTCCCACCGGTGGACGAACGCCTTTGGCACACGCACTTGATCTTGCGCGAAGCTATGTAACGCCGTCCACTCTGTTGATCCTGCTGACGGATGGACGCGCAAACGTGCCATTGCAGACGAGCGACCCGGGCAGGAAGCGATGGAAATTGCGCGCCAGTTGCGCTGTCCTGCACTCGTGATCGATACAGAAAACGCCGCGCAGTCACTCGGGCAATCACGCAAGCTGGCGGAGGCTTTACGGGCCGAGTATGTTGCCCTGGAAAACCTTCAGGACAGCGACGACCTGATCATCGCCCTTCAGCGATTGCCGGGTGCGCCTCGGTAACCACGATCCCGATCATTGACGCCGGATTTTGCAAAGTATGCTCAATTGCACCGAAATTTGTGTCATATGTTTTATGATATATACATATCAAGACATATCTTATGGCATCTATTCAAGATCAGCTTCGGCAGGCTCGTGAAGCCAAAGGCTTGACTCAAGCTCACTTGGGAAGACGTATCGGTCAGCCGCAGAGCTCGATCTCCAGAGTCGAACGCGGGGGGGATCTCCGCATGTCCACTTTATTGGAAATGGCGCGCGTTTTAGACCTCGAACCCATGCTCATATACAAACGCCTGGTCCCAGCCGTGCAAGCCCTGACGGAACATGCCGTAGATCGAAGTCTCGAGAAGATTCCCTCCCTGGTCGGCGGAGTGCCTGAAGATGCCGAAGAAGAAGACACTTAGCGCCAACCGGCCTTCCGTCCTGGAGGTTCGTCTTGCCGGGACCGTTGTTGGCACGATTACGAACCTTCCCAACGACCAGAATCTTTTTGTCTTCGATGCGGCTTATATTGCCGATCATCATTGGCAAGTTTTGAGCCTGAGCTTTTACGATGCGTATGAGGCACTCCGAACCGCTATTCGGCCAGTGACCCGGAGACTGCCTCCTTTCTTTTCCAATCTTCTGCCGGAAGGACAATTGCGCCAATACATCGCAGAGCACGGCGATGTGAACACGCAAAGAGAGTTCTTTCTGTTATGGCTTCTCGGCAACGATCTGCCGGGCGCCGTTACTGTTCACGACATCGAAGGCCGCACCCTTCCGCCCGCACAAAGCGCTCCCGGCGAAGTACGCACGAGAGTCGGCAAGGATGTCCTGCGGTTCTCGCTAGCCGGGGTTCAATTGAAACTCTCGGCTGCCGGCAACCCGAACCGCCAACTTTCCATCCCAGCTTCCACGCTGGGAGAGCACTGGATCGTGAAACTCCCGTCTGCCGCATATCCCAACCTGCCTGAAAACGAATTTTCCATGATGCAGTTTGCACGCGAAGTGGGCATACAGGCGCCGGAGGTCGGCCTCATCCCGCTGAGCCGTGTCGAGGGTGTTCCAGAACAGTGGCAGCGGCTAAAAGGGAATGCCTACTATATCAAGCGTTTCGATCGCGGAGAAAAGGGCAAGCGCATCCACATCGAGGACTTCAACCAGGTCTACGGACAGTTTCCTGAAGCCAAATACAAGAACTACAGCTATACCAATATGGCCGCGGATATCTGGCGGCTAATGGACGAACTGCAACTCGCGGAGTTCATCCGAAGACTCATCTTCAATGCAGCCATTGGGAACAACGACATGCACCTGAAGAACTGGTCCCTTATCTATCGTGATGGCAGAACCCCGCAGCTTGCCCCCGCCTACGATTTTGTGTCCACTGTTCGTTACATCGCGGACCATCGATTGGCGCTTTCGATAGCCAGAGAAAAGGCAACCAGTCAGTTGGACTTAATCTTGCTGGAACGCTTAGCACGCAAGGCGCAGATCCCCAAGCAACTGGTTCTGCAAACCGCCCAGGAGACCGCGGCTCGAATCACGACTCTGTGGCCGAAACTTCAGAAGGAGTTTCCCATCGATCGGGAAACTCGTCGTCAACTAACCGAACACATGAAATCTATTCCCCTCTTGTTTGGGTAGCTCAGTCGAGGGCCTCAATTGGTTGCGTGTTCCGTCTTTGCAGGATGACAGCTGGATTGATCCTTTCCTTCGAGCGAGTCCAAATATAACGTGGCTGCGCCGCCCGCTTCCCACCAGATATAGTCGCCGGACGCATAACGCGCACCCGAAGCCGCCATCACATTCGCGAAGATCAATGACTTGCCTCCGATCGGAACCACCGCAAGGCTATTCCCTGCACCATTGAGGTACTGCACAGTAAACGGCCCTGAGGGCAGACCTATTTTCGCGCCCTCCGCGTCGCATTGAAACTTGACCGCGTGCGGGGTAACTTTATCCGAACCCAGTAAGTGGATGGTCAGATCGGTGGCCACAGCCGTCGAGGCGTACAAAGCAAGTCCCATTCCCACGAGTATCTGCGTCAGGCACGATTTCATAACTTAGCCTCTCTCGAATGGAGTTATTGGGCAGTGCCGCCGGACTGCCCGCCGTTTGGCGATCGGAGGCGGTTGCGCCGCCAGTGTAGCTTAGGAACCGATATGCCGGCTATCGGATTATCGGCGTAGTGAGACGAAAATCTCGCGCTGGCAAAGGTCACCCCTCGCTTAGCTGGAGCGCATTGCTTGCGGCATCTGCGGGCGACCGGTCTCCAGAATCTTTGCAACCCAATCTGCATGAGGCATTCCGCTATCGGAAAGAGTCCTGAGCTCCCTGTCCACGTCATACTCCACGCGGCGGATCGATGGTTTGGACTCATCCAGCAATAGATATGCGGCACGGCGATCACCGTCATACGACAGGCTGACACTTCCTGTATTGGCGATAATCATTCCTGAAACGCTTCGAATGTAAGAGCGATGGATATGCGCATAAATGGCAATCGACTGGCCGAGCGGCCTGTAAACCGACTCGAGTTCAGCATCGCTTGCTTCCGGATCGGGAGCGCGCCATGGACTCTCGGGGCTGGCATGCACGAGAGCCATTGGACCGTGAATCTGCATGCGCGGCAGGCCGCGTAGCCAGCCAATCCTCCCCTCGCCCAACATTTCACGACTCACCACCGCCATCTCCTCAATCGATGGCGAAAAGGGATTGCAGCTGCGGTAGCGGCTTGGCAAACTCCTGCAGCGACTCACGCATAAAGAGCATTTCGTCGCCATTGCCCACTACGCCCGGCCAACCGAGATGGCGAATTTGATCGACAATCTCCACGGGACTTGCTCCACCGTTAGCCAGATCGCCACCGTGGAAGATCAGGTCTGGAGAGGTTTGTCTCAGATCCGCCAGGACCGCCTCGAACGCGGTCCGGTTGCCATGGATGTCGGATACGATTGCGATGCGCATCGCCGTTCTCTCGGAGTAGCGCCACAATATCATCAACCTGCCATAGTCCGGTAGGGACCCTCGGCCGCAATCAGATTGACTGGGTTGGACATGGTAGGAAGCACAGCGACAAGATGGGTGCCCCATCCCCCCGGATTTCCTGTAAGGCCTGGTGGGGCAAGGAACTTCATGCGGCTTTCCGTATAGAAAGCCGCACGCGCAACGCTGGCTGGAGCAGTGCAGTAGGAAATCCGGGGTCCTTGAACCCGTTCGTTGGGTTCAAGGGTGGGGCACGCGACTGTGTGTATCGAGATTTGCGGTATCCCGCCCTTCGCAAAAAGCGCGACACGAAAGCTCACGACGGTATTTGGAATGGTCTTAGGGAGCAGAGCGCGTCAGATAAGCCTGCACCAGATCCAGTTTCCCTTCAATTCCACCGGTGGTATCCAGCTCGAGCTTAGGCTGCAGAATAGGTTCAAAATCCTGCTTCACTTTGCGGTAGAGAGCCATATCGCGATTGCGCGCGGGATGATTCGGATCATCTCGACCGAGGCGCTCGGCGACTACCTCATCCGCACAGCTGAGTTGAAGAATCTTCCATGCCGCTCCGGCATGCTCCGCCGCGGCAATGACCTCGCCAACCTGTTGCGCCCTGGAAAAAGTGCGGCCGTCAAAAAGAATGAAATCGACACCATCCCGCACAGTCATATAAGCAGCGGCTTCCAGCATGGCCCGCATGCACAGATCATCCTGTTCTCCCGTGTAGTCGGTCATCGAGCCCGGGAAGAGCACACTTCGAATACGGTCCTTGCTCAAGGTCACCGCTTTGAGGCGGCGCTCCAACGCGGTTGCGAGGGCGCTCTTGCCCGTTGCCGGAGGCCCGGCCAGCAAAACCCATGTGGACATATGCTTTCCTATTTAATGCGCAGGAGCGAAGATGGGCTAGCTCAGACCGCTTTGCGGATCCACCAAGCCAACATCGAAATGGCCAACCACGCCAATCCCGCCGCGGGAAGGACGATAAGACTGGAATGGCCGGGCAAGAATCGCCACACCAGTATTGCGAATGCAATCAGGCCCAGAGTGCCCATCGCGGCGCCGGCCGCATCGATGCTCGCCGCGGCTCTGCCTCTTGCCGTTCCATTGAGCCCGGCCTTGCCCTTTTTCTCTTTCTCGTCCTTCTCGATTAACGTCGCCCCGGCGGGAAAGATGGCCGGAAATGCGAGGAAAAGCCCCGCAACACCTGGACCATATCGCCTCGCGATCAGTCCTGTGACCGCCGTCACGATGCCGCCAAAGGCAAAACGTAGCGTGTAGTCGCTCCAGCGGCTACGGTGCATGGAGGAAAGATCGAATTCGATTCTCATTATTTTAGGGGTCCCTATCGCATCCACACGAACCACAGCCCATAGGCGGCGCCAAGCCACACGGGCATGAGTGCCAACGTCGCAGCCAAAGCCGGCGGCTTGTAACGCATCATGACTTTGCTCACGATCGATGCATAAAGGAAAAACGCGATCGCTCCTGCGATCATCGAGCGAGCCTCCAGCGCAGCGTAGTCCTTGCCTTCCGTGGCAATCGTTAACGCGAGAGCAGCCAGAGCAATCGCGGGCGCGGCGCCAAACAGACCGGCAAAGCTTTTGGGACGAAGAATATCTCCTATCAAGGCGAAGACCGACACCAGCATGCCGCCAATCAGAAATCGGAAAATGAGTTCTTTCATGTGGCCAGCCTTTTAGGACTTCCTATAGCGTCTCCAATCCTTCTCGACCGCTTGAGCCATCCGCGCGGCCGCATCCGGCAGCCAGTTCGACTTTCGACTGCGCAGATCTTTTTGAATGTTGGCCACTTGCCGTTTGCTGCCGAGATGGACGTTCGCCGCTTCGGATCCCATCGCGTGCAGGAGCATTTGTTCATCTCGATGCTTTGGCAGGGTTTGAATATCGATCGGATTCGAGTCCGGCGAGAGACGGCGAATCAACCATGCTCCTTCAATTACCTGGAAGGGGTCAGGGGAACGTACCGCGGAGCTGATCGCTGCCTCATAGCAGGATTGGCGATGTCCGATTTCGTCATTGAGCCAGGAGCAGGCAGAAGGTAACATCGCCTTTGCTTCGCGGGCGATAAAGCCACCTTGCCAGTCGCCAATCGCCACGAATCGTTCCTGTCCGAGACTCCCTAACCCGGCTTGCCGGCGGACGACTTTGTAGGCCATCCGGGGATCGGGCAGCGTCTTTTCCAGCGCTCGCTTGGCGTCCCTGGCAAGCGAGTGCCGGATGGCCGGCAAACGGTTCAGCTTGTCCCAAAAATCAGGCGGCGGCTTGAAACTGTCCACTCCCAATTTGCCCAGCTTTTGTTCACGTTCCGCGAGGACGACAGGGTATCCGCCCTCCTTGAGCGATTCCCGATATCCCTCCAGAATGGTGTTGCATCCCTCTTTAAACCTGGTGGATAGAGTCCCGGCATCGATGACGATCTTCAGGCTGGCCGCCAGACGCACCAGGTCGTTGGTGTAGGCCAGCGGGTAAGACTCATCAAAATCGTCGACGCCCCAACAGAGGCGCCCCTCGGCATCTCGCCAGGTCCCAAAACTATTGACATGCAGGTCGCCGACCGCGAGGACCTTTGGAGCGCCACACAAGCCGGCGCAGATGGACGGCCACATTTGCGCCCACCGATAGAAGGTGCCCCGCAAAAACAAGAACGTGCTCTCTTTCATCTGTTCGTGTTTCGACCGAAGATCGGACGAAACGACCGCCGTACAATTGCGCATCCATCCTTCGTAACTGGCGGTAGCGCGCTGGAAGCTTACTTCTTCGCTCGCGAAAGAACTGCCTTTCGCCCGCCCGTTGCTGTGCTGCTTCTTCTTCATATCCCGCCTGACCGTCTTCAAAGGGTATGAATACCCCTTGCATGGGACGCATTTCGAGACGCTTAAGTTGTTTTGGATGAAGGGGCCAAGCGCTTTGGATTTGAAGGACAACCATCGTCTATCGCGAAAGCATGCAAAGGCGCAGCGATGGCGGCCCACGGATTGCTCCCGATGGAGCCGATGATGATGGACTAAAAGGGGAAGGCGCGCGGTAAGGATTGTCGCACGATTGTATGTATCGAAATGCGTCACTGCGATCTGCTCCCTGCTCCAAAGCCGCAGGGTTTTTACAAACTTATGGATGACCACTGTATTCCTGCCGATAGTTCAGTCAGGAGTCGGTGAAACGGCAGCTGTCATGAGAACCAGCGGACCGGTCACCACTTGGTTCCACTGCTGATTTGTGGTTGGCGGCGGAACCGGCCCGGTCACATCTGCGTTCGCGGGTCATGAGAATATGCCGAGAAAGAACGAACTGGCGGGTGCTGTGCGCCGTCGCACAGCGCCAGCCGCACTCCTGGCCCTTTTGGCGTCCCTAACACTCACGGCGTTGCCCCAACCAAAGCAAAGGGATCTCACCAACGAAAGTATCGAAGACCTGATGAATATTCAGGTGACATCCGTCTCGAAAACGGAGCAAAAGCTTTCGCAGGCGGCGTCAGCAGTCTTCGTAATCACGCCGGACGACATTCGCCGCTCGGATGCAACCAATATTCCCGATCTGCTCAGAATGGTTCCCGGCCTGGATGTGGCCCGGATCAACGCCAATACATGGGCGGTGAGCGCGCGCGGATTCAATGCGCGGTTCAGCAACGAACTGTTGGTGTTGATGGATGGGCGAACCGTATACACGCCAACTACTGGAGGCGTCTTCTGGGATGTTTTGGATCTTCCCTTGGGAAACGTCGAGAGAATCGAAGTCATCCGCGGCCCGGGCGGTTCGGTCTGGGGAGCGAACGCCGTAAACGGTGTCATCAACATCATCACCAAGAAAGCTTCCGAAACCCTCGGCGGGAGGCTGGTTGCAGGTGGCGGGAACGTTGAACAGGGATTTGGAAGCATCCAATATGGCGGCCGAGCAGGCAAGAGCACGGACTACCGCGGGTACGCGAAATATCTCAACCAGGGTGAATTTCCCAGTCTCACCGGCACGGACGGAGGAGATGGCTGGCGGATGCTTCGCGGGGGCTTTCGCAGCGATAGCGTGCTTTCATCGCAAGACACGCTGATGTTCCAGGGAGACCTTTACAGTGGCCGTGAGGGCACTCCTACGAGCGAGTTTGTGTTCACTCCCGTCCCGGCAGCCCAGAACGTCGAGTTGCTGGTAAACCTGTCGGGCGGCTTTCTCCAAGGCGTCTGGAACCACACCTCGTCTCCCCACTCGAACACCAGCCTCCAGCTCTCCTACGATACGTACGAACGCAACGATCAACTCCGTGAGAGCCGCAGGACATTCGATCTCGATTTCCAGCACAACTTCAGCGGATGGACGCGGCAGAACATCGTCTGGGGATTGACGTATCGCTATTCGGCCTCGCAATCCGATGGGATCCTGGGTATCTCCCTAATCCCCGCCAACCTCAATACACAACTATTCAGTTCGTTCATCCAGGACGAAATCGTTATCGTTCCAAACCGCTTCTTCCTGACCATCGGCGCCAAGCTGGAACACAACTATTACACGGGTTTCGGCACCATGCCAGGGGCTCGTGCGGTTTGGACACCCACCCAGCGCCATACGCTGTGGGCGGCCATCTCCAAAACAGAGCGGACCCCAGCTGAGACCGACGCCGCCCTCCGTGCAGGCGCGGGAGAATTTCCGGGTCCCGGGGGGATTCCCGTTTTATTAACTCTTTTCGGTAATCCGCAGGCCGACAACGAAGAGTCGGTCGATTACGAAATGGGCTATCGAACGATGGTCTCGCAGGAATTGTCGATTGACTTCACCGCTTACTACAACAACTACAGCCATCAGGAGACAAGCGAGCCGTCCACGCCGTTTCTAGTGAACACACCGTCGCCGCATCTTGTCCTGCCCCTGATTACCGAGAACCTGATGCACGGAGAGACACACGGCGTGGAGATCGCGGTGAACTGGAAAGCGACTAGGCGCTGGACCCTGAATCCAGGATATGCCTTCGAGCAGATCCACATGCATCTGGCTCCCACCAGTCAGGACACGACTTCGGTGAGCGGAGCGCAGGGAAGCAGCCCGGTCAACGCGGTGCAGCTTCGCTCGCATCTTGCTCTCGCGCCTAGCCTGTCCTGGGATACATCTGGCTACTTCGTGGGCCGCCTCACCGATCCCAGAGAGCCTTCTTATACGCGGCTCGACACCGGGCTGTCGTGGGCGCCCGGTGAAAGGATAAGCCTGAGCCTGGTGGGCCAGAATCTCCTGCGGGACCGGCACGAAGAATTCGTCGACACGACTGGAAGCACGATGAGCACGCTCATCAAGCGTAGCGCCTATGCCAAGGTGGAATGGCGATTCTGATCTAAGGGCGGGAATGTAGGGCCCCGGTTCCTGGGGTACACTGGCCTCGGCCTCAGGCCGGCCCCGCTCCAGGAAAACTCCGGCTTGGCCAAATCAATCCACATTCTACCGACAGCCTATTTTCAGGAGGGCCGTAGCGTGATCAACCGGCGCACTTTTGTAAAGGCAGGGGCAGCAGCGCTCCCCGCGGCCTATCTGGCCACACACAGTAGTTTGGCCGACGCTGGGCTTCCGCAGGCAGTCGGCACCGCGGCAGAACTTGCGCCGGAAATTCCATGGCAGCGGAAACTGCGCCGTATCGGCCAGGTGAACATGACCGAGCATGACCCAGTGGTCCTGGACGTCGAGGCGTGGGCCGACTACATGGCGCGCCTTCGGGTGGGCGCCACGTTTGTGAGTGTGACCGGCATCCTGGCCTTCTACCAGACGAAGGTTCCCTTTCACCGCAAGGGCAAATTCCTGGGCAACCGCGATTTCTTTGGGGAACTGAATGCCGCCGCGAAGAAGCGCGGCATTCGCACGGTGGCCCGCATGAGCCCCGACTTGAACTGGGGAGATGCCCTCCAAGCCCATCCCGAATGGTTTCAGCGCGACGCGCAAGGCAATCCACGGACCACCGCCGATGATCCGGATCTGTATCAAACCTGCATGTTTACCAGCTACATGACGGACTACATGCCCGCCATCATCCGCGAGATCAACTCCCTCTACGACGTGGATGCCCATTTTATGAATGGCTGGCCGCCGCTCGGCAGCCTGCCCTCCTGCTACTGCACGCAATGCACTCAACTCCCTCCCTCGGGAACCCCCGCCTATTGGGACAAATTCAACGAACGCGTTCTCTATCTATGGAAGCTTTACGACGGCCTGGCGAAGGAGAAAAAGGCCAGTAGCTTTTACTTCGCCAACCTGGGCGGAGGCATTCATGGCGGTCCGAACCTGGCGACCCTGGGCGAAATATGCCAGTGGTTCCAGGCCGATAATCAGGGCCGCGGAGGCCAGGACGAACCGATCTGGGGGTGCACGCTGCAGGGCCGCGTGTGCAACGCGGTGCTGGATGGCAAGATGGCTGCCAACGTGGTGGGACTGTGGTCAACCGGCCCGATACGGTGGCGAGAGAGCACCAAGTCGCCGGCAGAGGCGCAGATATGGCTCGACGAGACCTCAGCGAGTGGCATGACGCCGTACGTGCACTCCATAGGCGGAGAGAACGGACTGGGCGAAGATCGCCGCTTCGAGAAAATCGGCTACGAGTATTTCGATTGGACGGCGAAGCACGATCCCCATTTCGTGAATAAGCATTCCATCGCCAATCTCGGTGTGGTCATTGGCCAGCGGACGCAGCTGTTCTATAAGCCGCCGCATGATGTGCTGATGCCCCAATACATGAATGGCATGTACTACGCGCTGCTCGAAGGCCGCTTCCTGTTCGACTTCGTGCACGAAGACAGATTGCAGCCCGAGCGGCTGAAGAAATATTCCGCCCTGATCTTGCCGAACACGGCCTTGCTAAGCGAGGAACAATGCCGGCAGTTGCGCGACTACGTGCATCAAGGCGGCTCGCTGCTGGCCACGTTCGAGACCAGCATGTATACCGATCAAAACGAGCGGCGTGCTGACTTCGGCCTTGGCAGATGTCTTCGCCATCCACGCCGCGGGGGCGGTGATCGGGAGGCGCGGAAACAGCAATCCGTATTATGCGCGGATCGAGAAGCAGCATCCGATTCTGGATGGCTTCTACCGACACCAGCATATTGCCGGGCTCAGAGTACCGGATACCCCTGGCCCCAGTCGAAAATCCAGTGCTCACTGTGGTGCCAGGCTTTCCAGCGTATCCGCCGGAGCTCTCATACCCGCCGCAACCGCACACCAACGAGCCGGCGGTGGTGCTGAGGCAGACGGAAAAGGGACGGCTCGTCTACTTCCCAGGAGATATCGAGCGCACCATGTGGCTTTCCGGACATACCGATCTCAGCCGTCTGCTGCAAAACTCGATCCGCTGGGTGGCCGGTTCGGGCGCGCCGGTATCGATTGAAGGCCGGGGATTGATCGAGGTCTTCGCCTGGGAGACAGAAGCCGGCTTTGCCGTGCATGTACTGAATTACACCAACCCCAATGTGCACCGCGGCTGGGTGCGGGAGTTTTACCCGATCGGCGAGCAGAAGGTGCGCATGCAGCTGCCGCCCGGCCGGCATGTTACGCGCGTTGAACTGCTGCGCGCCGGAAGGAACATTCCCTTCCAAGCGGTGGGCGGATTGATGGAGTTTACCATCCCCTCCGTTGACGATTACGAAGTAGCGGCCCTCTATTCAATTTAGTGCGAGAGACTGTACTATGCCTTTGCCGCGACATGATGATGGAGCCACTCAAGAATTTTGCGGTTGAGGAACTTGATATGCGCTTGATCGTCAGGCCCCACGGTGAGCGTGGCGTCTCGGATGATTACCTCGGGGAGAACTCCCCGCGCCACGAGCAAGGCCTTTTCCGTGTGATGGAAGAACTCAATACTTTGCAGGCTGTAAGTAATCTGAGGAAGCACCTCCACAAAGTCTGAGTAGGCGCCATCCTGATCGCCCTGGCGAGCGCGGTTCCAGACCAGTTGGAGTATATCCGAGACCGCCAGGCCAGGCATGACCCCGCAGATGCCCGCGCTGATCAGCTCGAGCATGTACATGCCTCCCCACCCCTCCAAAACACCTAGCTCTCCGGATGTTCCATCCACAATCTGCCGCACCCGTTCACACATCAGGGGCTCCTCCAGCTTGAGATAACGGAAGTGCTCGTGCTGACCCCGCAGTTGCTGCAGAAAGCCGAGACTCAGGGTTGGCCCTCCCGGGTTGAAATCCTGAATGAGCAGAGGAATCGTGATGGCTTGCAGAATCCGGTCGAAGTAGCGAAGCAGGTCGCGCTCCGGCAGGCCAAAGAGCCGAGGCACAGCGACGGAAATCGCCGACGCGCCCGCACGCTCGAGATCGCGGGCGGTCTCGGCAACGTATGCAGTCGAGACATGGTTCACCTGGCCGATGACCGGGAGCCTGCCCTGTATGAGCTCAACGGCATGGATGACCATATCGCGCCGCTCCGAGTCCCTTAGTTTGTAGAACTCGCTGGCATAGGCCGGAAGGCAAACCGCGCAGACGCCACCATCAACGGCGAAATCCAGGAGTCTTTTCAGAGCATTCCAGTCCGGTCCACCCTGGGGAAGAAAAGGCGTGGGGATGATTGGAACCACTCCATCAATTTGTAACTTTGGCATGGCTATTTCTCCCTGGTAACTCGCTTCTCTTTGGATGAATGTGGATAAGCCGCAGACAATCCAACGTGCCTTTAGCGTCGTAGTCTAACTGGGGAATTCTCCTGTGGCAACGGACCATGAGTGCCCTATACGATCGCTCCAGTCAGAATTGTGTCTTGGCCGAAGGCTCCGAGCGCGCGGCTAGATCCCGTCGCCCGAGATGCGAAAATCCCCCGAACCGCTCGCGCGGCCGGGGGCTTTCCTTCAGTTCGATCATCGTTTTTTTCCAAGGCGCAGTACTACTTTGCCGCAGGGGGCGGCGGCGTACCTTGCGCTGGCCGCGGCGCTCCCGGCGCTTTGTCGACGAGCTCCACATCCAGTTGGATCGCAATCTCATCTCCAACCATGGGCGCATCAAAGGTCATTCCATAGTCGGCTCGCCTGATCGTGGCCGTGGCCGAAACGCCACGATGAGAGTTGCCCCTCGGGTCTTTCATTGGAGCAGTGGGGCCATCGACGTCGAGAACAACTTCCTTGGTGACTCCATGCATGGTCAGATCACCTGTCACCTTCAACTTGCCCGCACCAGCAGCCTCCACCCGTTTCGACTTGAAGGTGATCGTCGGATACTTGGCGACATCGAAAAAGTGGTCACTCCGCAGATCTTTATCTCTCATGTCCACTCGGGTATCCACGGAACTGGCGTCGATGGTCACGTCGACAGAAGCTTTGCTGAGATCGGAGGGATCATCAACGACCACGCCGCCGACTTTGGTGAAGGTTCCCCGGATAGTCGAGATCCCCAGGTGGCGAACGGAAAACTGCGCTGCCGAATGCGGAGGGTCGAGATACCAGGTTTGGGTTTGTGCCATGGCGCTAAAAACGGCCAGGTTAGTCAGCCAAAGAAGAGCGCACAGTTGAATCGCTGTAACAATGTGGTGTTTTCTAGCCATGACGGACGGTTGTCTCACTCTCTCTGAATTAGTCACGCGGGCCAGATCCCTCGCCAAATCGGTCTGGACCAAGTCGAAAGCATAGTATCAGATCAACTTCACGGTCAGGACCGGAGCGGAGGTCATAAACACGTTGAGCGATCTTTCACGCCGCAATTTCATTCTCACTGGAAGCGCTTTACTGACGGCCTATTTGGCGAAGGCGCAGGGAACACAAGCACCGTTGACTGCCGGGGAAGTAGTGGACCGTATCCGCAGGCAAGTAGGAATTCCCTGGCGGACGCAAACAGTTGATCACATCGTTGCCGGAGATGAAAGCACGCCTGTGCATGGAATCGCCACTACCATGATGGCAACCCTTGATGTCGTAGAGCGGTCTGCGGCCGCGGGTAAGAACATGATTGTCACCCACGAGACGCCCTTTTACCTCCACCAGGACCATACAGAGGACATCAAGGACGATCCCACATTGCAGTACAAGTTGGACTTCATCCGCAAGCACAATATGGCCATTTTCCATTTTCACGATCATTGGCATGCCCGCAAACCCGACGGCATCGCGACTGGGATGATGCACCAGCTGGGTTGGGAAAAGAATGTCGATGCAGATAATCCGAAGCAATTCACTTTCTCTGGGGAGCCTCTGGCGCACTTCTGCCGGGATATTCAGTCACGGCTAAAGGATCGCACGATGAGAGTCGTGGGCGACCCTCGGATGCCGGTCAAGCGGGTTCTCACCAGCTGGGGTTTTGTCAGCAGGATGCCGGGCATCTCTCTATTCGCTCGGCCGGATGTCGATGTGTTTATCGCCGGCGAGACCCGTGAGTGGGAGCTGGTGGAGTATGTGCGAGACAGCATTACTGCGGGCAACCAGAAGGCCCTTATCCTGCTGGGCCATGTGCTCTCGGAGCAAGGCGGCATGATCTACTGTGCTGACTGGCTAAGATCCTTCGTGACTGAGGTTCCGATTGAGTTCATTCCGACAAAGGAGCCTTTTTGGAACCCCAACCATCCGGTCGAGATATGAGCATCGCACCAGAACTGATTACGCGCTCCGTGTGCCGCCCGCATCAGTGATGCCCGTTTGAAACCGCAGATCCACTCCACTCCGTTCTGAGGATCGATGTCGATGCGTGCGGTGCGATCGGCAGCGGCGGCCTTCAATATTGTTTTTCAACTTCGATGTAGTCGACCGGCGCTGGTTCGTCTCCGTTGGGGGTTCCGCGAAGGGTAAGGGTATCGCCTGGCCTGAGGCGGATGTTGGAGACGGTGAAGCGGGTGCTGGTGCTGCCGTCGAGATGCTTGTCGATGGTGGCGGGAGGGAGTGTCGCGTCCGCGATCCAATGCGCGATGGGCTTCCTATTGAGCAGCAGCTCGTATTGTGAGGCGCCGGTACGCAGGTCGAAATACTGCACCGCGATGGTGTAGGAGCCGGTAGGCTGGCCAAGTTTTGTGGTGAGGGTGCAGGGGGCGGTGCGGTTGCACACGACCGCCTTGCCGCCAGAGGCAGTCTCCCATGGGGTGACGTCAACGGCGGTGTAGCCGTCCGCCTGCATGGACTCGGCCTCGATGCGGCCGGGATAGTGGCCGACGCGGCCCAGCTCGTCGCGAATGCCGGAGATGCGCTGGAACCATTCGGTGACAGCGTCGCGCCAGACGATGGCATGACCCGCCTGATACTCGAAGAGCTGCAGGGTTTCGTTGTAGCGTTGGTCGTCGATGAGGCCGTGAAGTCCGCGCCAGCGCGGAGCATAACTGGCGGCAGCGGCGGCGCCGTCGTAATGCGAGTCGTAGACATGCTGGACCACGGTCTTACCGCTGTGCAGCACGTAGTTGTAAGGGACGTGGTGCATGAAGAGCAGGAGGCTGTCGGGGCAGGTGGCTAAGGACTCGTAGATCTTCGCCAGTTCCGGCGGATACTGTCCGATGTAGCCGGTGCCGGTGGCGACGGTGCGGTCCATGCCGATGCCTTTGCTGTCGGCGCGGAACCATTGCCCCCAGCCGTTGCGCTCGGCGGACTCGATGCCGGGCCCGTAGTGATACGCCAAGGATGTTGGTCAGAGTGCCCATGCCAAGGGGGCCGGTGTACTGCTCGTAAACGCGCCAGGAGTTGGTCTGGAGGCCGTCGATGATAAAGACGACCTTGGGGTTGTTGCCCCAGGTCAGGCGGGTCCAGGCGTCGATGATCTCAGCGGTGGTTAGGTCGGGGTTCCAGGCGAGTTTGCCGAAGCCGTAAAGGTTGGCCATGGCCATGGGGTGATGCAGCCAGTTGGCGTCGAGGCCGACGTTGGCGACGCCGACGAAACCGCCCAGGGGCCGGTGGAAGCTCTTGCCTTCGACGATCTCGCTTGACTGGAGTACTGCGGTTCTGCGCGCGGAGGTCAGTATCCAGCGCGACCTTCCACATCGGAACCAGAAAGACCATGTGGCGCTGCTGGCCGGTGTACTCCTGGGTGATCTGCAGTTCAATGGCCTGGTTGGTGTGCCGAAGCGCGGCGAAGAGTGGAGAGACAGGCTCGCGAACCTGAAAGTCGATAGGGCCGTTCTTGATCTGGATGACCACGTTGGATTCGAACTTACCGTCGAGGGCATGGAAGTTGTCATAGCCGGCCCGGGCGCGGTCGGCTTTGAGATCGTTCCAGTCCAGATGATTGTTGTAAACGAATCCGCGATACAGAACGACGCCGCCGTGAGGTTTGAGTGCGCGGGCAACGGCATTGGCAGCCTCGGCAGGAGTACGGCCGTATTTCGAGGGCCCGACGCGGCCTTCGGAGTCGGCCTTGATGACAAAGCCGCCGAAGTCCGGGATGGCTTTGTAGATCTCGATCGACCTTCGCCGCCACCAGGCGATCGACCCTAGGGTCGACGCGGATCGAAAGTGGAGAGATGGCCGACGACCTGAGGGCTCGAGAGATCAACCGAGAGCGACATGCGGACCCCCCAGGGACGAAAGGCGTCGGCGATGCGCGCAAACTCGCAGATCATTTCAGGATCGAGCGTGTGGAGATTGGAGTTGACGTTGTTGACGGTGACGCCGTTGATGCCGATGGAGGCGAGGAGGCGGCCGTACTCGGCGACGCGGGTGAGGTCGGCGCCGGACGTGGCCGTTGTCGAAGAAAATGCTGCGGCCTGCGTAGCCGCGCTCGATGGTGCCGTTGAAATTGTCCCACTGGTTGACCCAGCGTATGGGCGATGAGGGAGATTCAGTGACCGGGGCGAAGGATTTCTGTTGGGCGATCTGTTCGAGGATGTGGAAGACGCCATAAAGCTCGCCGCGGCCAGTGCCGCCGGCGATGATCCAGTAGGTGTGGCCCTGGGCGGCGAACTGCGAGGTGGAAAAGCCTTCAGCGGCAATCGTGGATGGTGCTTTCCAGGCGGGAAGGAGACGGCGGATCTCGCTCGGGGTGCCGAGGACGAAGGCGTCTTCGCCCGGGAGCGCTGCGGAGAGCTGGAGGTTTTCGCCGAGCATCGAGTGCAGGCCGCGGGTTAGTTCGTTGGCGGCATTGCGGGCTATGGGGGACTGGCTGGTTTCGACTACGCGGTGGGGCATTGTCCTATACTGCTGCGCTGCTTGTGCGGGAAGCGGGGCGTAGCGGAGCCAGCCTTCGGCTCCGGTCTCGGCTTGGGCCAGGGCCGCCATCCCGAGGAGTGTGGAGACAACAAGGCTGACCGCGTTATGGATGCGCATCAGAGCTTCCTCGTATGGAGTTTATCCTCCAGCAATAGTCCACCTTCACTTAGTGAAGGCGGCTCTGCGGCGAGAGCCGTTGCCTGAGGCAGTCAGATGGGTAGAGCTGTGATAGCCCGAGTGCCGCTGCAGAACGACTGCGGCTGCGCCGCGAAGGCGGGAAAGCTCACCATCCTTGGTAATGCCAAGCTCCGGAGCCGAACCTGCGAGCATGGTCTTCTCTAATTCGCTTTGGATGATAGGTCCGAAGCGAGACCAGGAGGTGGTGAGATCGCCGGCAATGAGAATCACCTCCGGCGAGAGCGCCGCGGTGATCAACCGGAGTCCGCGGCCAATATGATAGGCCTGACGTGAGATGGCCGCTATAGCGGTTGGGTCGCCCTCTTCGGCCATGCGGAGGAGTTCGTGGATGTTAACGGCGTTACCCTGAGGCAACAGCTCCGCATAGTATCGCAGGGCTGCAGTGGAGGACGCAAACACCTCCCAGCAACCATGTTGTCCGCAGCCACAGACGGGGCCGGTGGGGTCGACAGGGCTGTGCCCGAACTCGCCGGCAAGTCCGCTTTGGCTGGTAATGATTTGCCCATTCGCCAGGATCCCTGCTCCTATTCCCTCCGACACGGTGACGAGTACGGCGTTGCGTATGCCGTCCAGGCGCCCCGACCAGAGTTCGGCCAGAAGGCATGCGTTGGCAGCGTTTGCCAGCTCGACCTGGAGCTTCATCTTCTGTTCCATGGCGCCCTTGATGTCGTAGTCACCCCATTTGAGGTTCGGAGCCAGGATGAGGCGTTGCGAGTCGGGGTTGACCCGGCCTGGCATGCTGATCCCGATACCCTCAAACGAGCGATCACCGTGGCCAGCCTGCATGGACTGCATGCACTGGATGATTTTGTGGACGGAGCGTTCCGGATCAGAGACCAGAGGCACCGCCTCGCGGGCGAGGAATCTTCCGTTCAGATCGACGAGAGCCACGATGGCTTGATTCGGCCGCACATCGGCAACCAGAATGACCATCGCCTCATTGAGAGAAAGCATGGTGGAGGGCCGGCCACGAGGGCGCCGTGATATCGCGCCTTCGGATACCCACTTTTCGTTAATCAACTGCTCGACGATCGCGGATATAGTACTTGGCTGCAGACCGGAGGATCGGGCCAGATCTGCGCGAGCTACCGGTTGCTGGGAACGAATAATTTCCAGGACGATGTCGCGGTTGATATCGCGCGCGTTTTCACTGGATGCAAGTCCGACATAGGCCAAGTCGACTCGTTTGATCCCGCGAACTCCCTCTTTCTGCCCTGCCATAATTCCTCTGCGCAGCCGTGTGCGGTGACCGCTTTGCAATTTCCGCGGAATTGACGAGTATATCAATCCAAAGCCTCGATTGCTTTAGGGTGCTTTCACGATTTCCGTGCCCGAGCCGAACTTAGGGACGGGGGCTTTCCCTTGGCCGAAAAGCCGCGGGCCCGGCATTTTCACCCGCTACGGCTGTGGCGAGCCCCCTTTTGGCCAGCTCATGAGCTTGCCCGTCCGCAAGAGGCGCCTCATACTTGAATAGCGAGGGGAGAGATAGATGAGCCGCACACAAAAGAGCATTCCCCGTATCGTGACTGCATTTGAGGCTCGTACGCAATTGGGGGAGATCATGCGCCGCGCCTCTGGTGAAAAACAGGAACGCTTTATTGTAGATCGCGGCGGTGAGCCTAAGGTCATTATCATGGGCTTTAATGACTTCATGCGGACGATCGCGCCGGAGCCAGAGTTGCTTGCCGCGATTCGCGCCCATTCGAAGCGCAACAAAACCGATAAGCTTTCGATGAGAGCGATCGACCGGGAGATTGCGGCCGTACGCAAGGAACGGGCAAAGAATGCCAAGCCCACGCGTAGTGCTTGATACGAACATCGTCATATCTGCTCATTTGAATATGGACGGCCTGGAGCGCTACATCCTTGATTTGGCCTTGAATCGGCGATTGCTATTCTTCCTGAGCCAGGAAATTCTGGAAGAGTACATTTCCGTTCTTCACCGCCCCAAGTTCAAATTGCCAAAACAAATGATTACTGCCTCCCTGGAACTCATCCAACAGCAGGCCCGGGTAGTGCGGCCGAAGCGCGCGCTGGCTGTGGCCGTCGATCCCGCGGACGACAAATTCTTGGAGTGCGCGGAAACCGCCGGCGCAGAGTATCTAATTACCGGCAACAAGCGGCACTTTCCTGCAGCATGGAAGGGCACGCGGATTGTGAACGCGAGGGAGCTGCTTAATCTTATTGTGCCGGATATTCCGCGATAGCCTGGTCGCGCAAGGTCCGTACGTAGAACCGAATCAGTTTGAGATCTCTTCCAGCGCAAGATGCCGCGTCCTTGGACCAAAACCGCCGATGGTCGCGACCATGACCAGCATGGCGGCGCCGATGAAAAATGCAACACCAGTCGCCCCTCCCTCCCGGAGAAAGAAGCCGATTAACAAGCCGGCAAATGCGGCGCTGACCCGGCTCCAGCCGTACACAAATCCGATGGCGCGCCCGCGAATGCGCGTCGGGAACAACTCCCCTTGATAGGTATGAAAGGCAAAGGACATCCAGTTGTTTGCCAGCGTCACCATCACGCCGAACACAATCACCGCCGCCGCGTTGACCTGATGGGCAAAGAGGAGCATGAACACGCCGATGCCAACACCCGCGGAGACAATCTGCCACTTCCTCTCCATCCGATCGGCCACCAGCATTCCCAGCAGCGGACCCACCGGGTTCGCGATCGCGATGATGAACGCGTATTCCAGGCTGGTGGTGACCCTGATCCCTTTGGCGATCAATAGCGTCGGCACCCAAGCCCCGAATCCATAGAAGGCAATGGTTTGGAGCAGGTTGAAAATGGAGAGGACCAAGGTGCGCTTCCCGTAAGGAGGGCGGAAGATCTCGCGGAAGCGGCTGCCTCCGGCCACGCTCGCAACCGGGGCGCTCGGGGAGGGGAGAGGCCCGCCGATGTCGTTGGACACCTTGGCTTCGAGTTCTGACACAATCCGCTCCGCCTCCGCCTCCCGGCCATGCACAGCCAGCCAACGCGGGCTTTCGGGGAGGCTCCGGCGCAACCACCAGACCATGAGGGCGCCGGCGGAGCCGATCAGGGTCACCCAGCGCCAGCCGGCCACCCCGAATGGTTCTTTCGGAACCAGGAGCCAGCCGAGCAAAGCGACAATCGGCACCACGCAGAACGCGACAAACTGATAGAAGGCAAATACTTTGCCGCGTCCTCGCGGCGCGACCAGCTCGGCCAAGTACGTGTCGATGGTGATCTGCTCCAGACCAATGCCGATGCCCGCGATAAAGCGCCAGGTATCCACCCCGAACGCCGTGCTCTGTGCCGCCATGATTGCGGTCGCAATGGAATACCAGACCAGCGACGTGACGAATATGGATCGCCGGCCCAGCCGGTCCGCGATCGATCCGAAGCCGACGCAGCCGACGAACATACCTGCAAAATTGCAAAAGACGAAAAAGCCGATCCCGTCGATGGCAAAAAGCCCCGCCGTGGTGCTGGCGAAAAGACCGCTCCTCACCAAGCCAGGGGCGATGTAGCCGGTCAGGAATATGTCGTAGAACTCAAAGACACCGCCCAGCGAGATCAGCGACACCAATCGCCAGATGGTGCGCGATAACGGCAACCGATCGAGTCTTGCGGCGAGCAGATTGGCAACCACCGGAGCCGTCATCCAGAATGGCGGATAGCCTTCGCCACCGCGTCTCCCATCTCTTCTGTGCCGGCGCACCGCATGCCCGGTTGAAAGATGTCTGCCGTACGATAGCCCTCACGCAAAACGGAACGCACCGCCTGTTCGATCCGAACTGCGCCTTCCTCCATAGCAAAAGAATGCCGCAGCATCATCGCTGCCGAAAGGATTGAAGCCAGCGGGTTGGCGATGTTCTTGCCCGCGATGTCTGGAGCCGTGCCGTGGACCGGCTCATAGAGCCCCTTCTTATCGTAGCCAAGCGAAGCCGAGGGCAGCATGCCGATCGACCCAGTCAGCACCGCCGCCGCGTCGGACAGAATATCGCCGAAGACATTGCCGCAGACCATCACATCGAACTGTTTGGGGTTGCGCATCAGCGCCATCGCGGCGGCATCGACATACATGTGGGAAAGTTCGATGTCAGGATACTCGCGCGCCACGCGGACCATCACCTCTCGCCAGAGCGCACTGGTCTCGAGCACATTAGCCTTGTCTACGGAGCAGAGTTTCTTCCGCCTGGAGCGCGCCGCCTTGAATGCGACATGGCCGATGCGTTCCACCTCGGACTCCGAGTAACGCATCGTGTTGAAGCCGGTGCGCTCGCCGGAGGCATCCGTTTCAATGCCCCGAGGTTGCCCGTAATAGAGGCCGCCATTCAGCTCTCGCATGATCAGGATGTCCAGACCCTCGACCACCTCCGGCTTCAGCGTGGAAGCCCCCACGAGTTCGGGAAACATGAACGCAGGACGGAAATTCGCAAACAGGCAGAGTTCCTTGCGCAAGCGAAGCAGGCCAGCGCCTCCACCCTGGCTTGGGGGACGGTGGTCATCCTCAGGGACACCTACCCCGCCGAGCAGAATGGCGTCGCATTTGCGGGCAAGCTCAAGAGTAGCGGCGGGTAGCGGATCGCCCGCCGCATCGTAACCGGCCCCGCCAATCGCGGCCTCGTGCAATGCATAGGGCTTGGCGTCGCCCAATACAGCCTTGAGCGCCTTGACCGCCTCTGCTGTGACTTCCTTGCCGATTCCGTCGCCGGGAAGAACCGCGATGTTCACTTGCTTTCACTTCCTGAATTCGCGCGCTCAAACGCGAGGATCTCGTCCATCCTGGAAAGTGTATAGTCCAGCTGATCGACGCCGTTCAAAAGGCAATGCCTGGCAAACGTCTTCCTGTCGCTTTGTAGAAATGCTCGAACAGCCGCGTTAAGCGCGCTCGAGTAACGCTCGCCGGTAACGCACATCCTGGGTACCGGAATGCGCGCTGTGAAATGTCTAAATTTATAGATTCGCAGGACGGACACAATAGGTTAGAGTATCGCTAGAGTGAATCAGTCTGGCGTCTCCCCCTTCGCCGACCCACTCTCCCCCAACAGAACTGAGGATAGACACCGCGCAGCAAGACGCAACGTCGTCATGCTGCACCAAACCGTTCCGGTAGAGAGCGGAGCTTGCTGATAATTTTTCCTGCCTTGTGTCGTATTGATTTTTCAACCTGACTATCAAGCGGGCATTGCTCGCTCACTCGAGTTCAGAAGGAACACCGTAATGAAGACGTGCGCCCACCAGTTTCTCAAAAGGATTTCCTCGCCCTTGGCGATGGTATTCATGTTTCCGCTTCTCCTCGTATTCACCGGATGCGGTGGCGCCCACTTCAACAGCACACCCACGGCAACGGCGACGCCGACGGTCAGCATCACCGCCAACCCCACTTCGATTGCCGCGGGAAGTTCGTCCACCTTGACCGTGACTGCGGCCAACGCCACCGCGGTGACGGTGACCGGAACGGATGGCAGCACTATACCCTGCAGGCGACTGGCGGAACGCAAGCCGTCAGCCCGACCGTGACGACGACTTACACGGCAACCGCGACCGGAGCAGGCGGCAAGGCCTCGGCTACGCGCGACCGTGACACCGGTGGCGCCAGCCCCGGCGCCGACCGTCGAGCATCACCGCCAACCCCACTTCGATTACCGCGGGAAGTTCGTCCACCTTGACCGTGACTGCGGCCAACGCCACCGCGGTGACGGTGACCGGAACGGATGGCAGCACGCTATACGCTGCAGGCGACTGGCGGAACCCAGGCTGTCAGCCCGACCGTGACCACCACCTACACGGCAACCGCGACCGGAGCAGGAGGGAAGGCCTCAGCAGGCGCGACCGTGACCGTGACACCGGCAGCAGTGGCGCCGACAGTCAGCATCACCGCCAACCCCACTTCGATTACCGCGGGGAGTTCGTCCACTTTGACCGTGACCGCGGCCAACGCCACCCAGTGACGGTGACCGGAACGGATGGCAGCACGCTATACCCTGCAGCCGGCTGGCGGAACACAAGCCGTCAGCCCGACCGCGACGACTACTTACACGGCAACCGCGACCGGAGCTGGAGGCAAGGCCTCCGCACGCGCGACCGTAACGGTGGCAGCGCCGCTGCCGACAGTCACCATCACCGCCAACCCCACTTCGATTACCTCGGGCAGTTCGTCCACTTTGACCGTGACTGCGACCAACGCCACTCAGGTGACGGTGACCGGAACGGATGGCAGCACGTATACCCTGCAGCCGAATGGCGGAACACAGGCCGTCAACCCGACCGTGACGACGACTTACACGGCAACCGCGACCGGAACTGGAGGGAAGGCCTCCGCCACCGCGACCGTAACGGTGACCGCGCCGCCGGCGGCGACAGTCACCATCACCGCCAACCCCACTACGATTTTCTCGGGGAGTTCGTCCACGTTGACCGTGGCTGCCACAATGCCACCGCAGGTGACGGTGACCGGAACGGATGGCAGCTCCTATACGCTGCAGGCGACCGGCGGAACACAAGCGGTCAGCCCGACCGTGACCACGAACACCTACACGGCAACCGCGACCGGAGCGGGAGCGAGCGCCACGGCGACCGCGACCGTAACCGTGAACCCGGCAGCCACGCGTTCAATCCATCAACCACGTCATCTTCATGCTGCAAGAGAACCATACGTTCGACGATTATTTCGGCATGCTGAATCCTTACCGCAAGCCACGCGCAACGGGCAGCCTGGAACGTCGGCGACGATGGCAATACCTACACCGTGGACGGCATCGACGACAAGCTGAACACGATCAGCAACGAGGACGATGCAGGCACAGCTTTCACGCTCTTCAAGCTCGCCAGCACCTGCATCGACGATGACAGTTCGGATTGGCTGGCAAGCTACGGCGACGTCAATCGCTACGATTTCGCCACCTACGCGCCCGATCAACATGAATGGCTTCGTCCACACGGCTGAAGGCTTTGCGCAACAGCTGCGCCAGCTCCGGCACATGTTCCGGCAATTTCACCGATCTGACACGGCGAGCGCGCGATGGGGTATTACGATCAGGGATTTCTCAACTACTACTACTACATGGCCTCTCAGTTCGCGGTGTCGAATCGTTGGTTTTCGCCGGTGTGCGAGCAAGAGCATTCACAACCGCATCGCGACCTTTACCGGAGGCACGACCCAAGGCCTGGTCACTGATCCGGGCGGTGACGATCACCTTCCTCAGCTCGCCATCCCGACCATCTTCCATGAACTCGATCAGGCAAACGTATCGTGGAAGATTTATTACACCGTCACCGAGGGCTTTTGCCTCAACGAGGATGATTGCGCCAGCTCGGCGAACGACAGATACCCCGCAACCGCTTTCTCTAACTTGACTTACTCGTTTAACTACCTGTACGGAAAATCCAAGCACAGGCTGCCGGCTGTACCGGTACCACTCCAGGCATCCAGCGTGGTGGGCGATGCGTCGAACTCCTTCTGCATCGATCCGAACCACATTGCCCCGCTGTCTCAGTATTACAGCGATCTCACCAACGGCACGCTTCCCAGTTTTGCCTTCATTGAAGCCGGTTACGGCAACAATGACGAGCATCCTGGATCTGGCCAATCGGTTCTGGTCGGTCAGGCGGAGGTGGCGAAGATCCTGAATGCCTTCATGGCCAGTTCTGCATGGAATGACTCCGTCTTTTTCTTCGCCTACGACGAGGGTGGAGGACCATACGACCATGTTCCGCCTGTGCCCGGCCACTCAAACGACAACACCGATGCCTCACTGGGAACGATCCCGGATATCTCAACCATCGCAGTGAATCGCCGATAGTTACATCCCGTGCGTGCCAGCCGGCGGAGTCGCGACGATCCATTGCGACCTGCAGTCGGGATTGGCCCGGAGCCAATCCAGCGGACGCGCCGGCGGTTCAAGGCTTTGCCGCACAACTCGGCTTCCGCCTGCCGAACATGGTCATCTCGCCTTTCACCCGGCGGCATTATGTTTCCAACATACCGATGGACCACACGGCAATCCTCAAGTTTGTCGAGAGACCGTTTCATCGGCGACTCCACGCACCTGACTGCCCGCGATGCCGCGCAGCCCAACCTATTGGACTTCTTCGATTTCAACAACGTTCCATGGGCTACGCCGCCGACTCCGCCGGCTCCGGTCACAGCCAAGTCGCTGGGCTACAATCCTTGCAACGCGGCGAACCTGGGACCTTAGGTTCATAATCCGCGGTGTGGGAGCAGCTGTTTGCATCCGAGATAGCGTTCAGTAGTCTGGCCGGAGACATGACGAACCTGGATCTGCTGCAATTCTTTGCCAGCTTGATGGCATAAGCGGCAGAAGTTACGATGAGCAACTCGACTCCCGCAGTCGAAACTTGCGCTAACAGGCTTCAAAGTACTAACGGCGATTCTCCTCGGTCTCCTTCATCGATTCCCTCCCCCGAACGAATCCATAAAAGGTTGCGCGGAGAATCGCCGCTTGTTGTGTGGCTTACTGATTTGCCGAAGGCGTCGGCTACAGTAAACACACATCACCGTCAGTGCGGAGCTATTGCAAGGAAACACCGCGAAATGAAAGCGGCCCACGCGGCAGATCGCAACCCAAGTCCACTCCCCGCGCGCTTTCAAACACCAAATTGGACGGCATCTCAGTTGCCTTTTCTATTGACTAACCTTAGGCGGAGTGCCGTGCGGCCTGATATCCCCTTGAGGCACTAGAAACGCGGCGAAAAATGCCGATCCGAAGAAGATTACTTTAGGACGTTACTTGGAAAAGACCTGAAGACTCCGCACGGTTGGCAGCGAGTACAGAAAACGAAGAAATTGCCGCAGTTACGAGGGATTTTCATACGGATCAGAGAGCCCGGATCCGGGAAGAATCCAATAGGTTCTTGCAATCATGGTGGACGCGGGTGGAATCGAACCACCAACCTGTCGATTAAGAGTCGCACGGTTTCATCATGAGCCTACTTCTCACCACTTCTCACATGCTTGTTTTATCAGGGTGTTATGTCCTTTGAGTCAGAATTCTCTCCGCGTCCATCTCACCCCAACTCACACGTAGGGGGGGGCACAAATAGGGGGCACAGCGAACCCGTAGCGATTCAAATGGAGGCGAGACCCCAAACAGGTCATCCACCTCCGTGATATTCCGCAATGCCCTGGCGCCGGATATCTTGAGGCTTACCTAAGGTGTCACCGAATGCGAACCATGGTTCTCTGTTTTCTGCTCAGCTTGCCTGCGGGGCCAAGGAAAAGCCACAATATACCTACCAGGATGGCGTCCTGAAGTCCTTCCGAACGGAGCACACCGGCACGAGGTGTTCCGAGAGCGCCGACACCACTGGCGACGTGAACGGTACAGTTGACGACACCGGAACGGTAAACGGGACCGTGCGGTCCACTACTTCCGGATCTTCGTCCTGCACAGACCAGGAGCGCGCACTCTACACCATCCAATCCGGCGCAAACACTTTCGTTCTCACGCCGGACCGCGGAGCCGGCGCCAAGACTGGCGCACTGCTGAGCATGGGTTGGTCAACCGCCTTCGCCAAGAATTCGGTACTGGCTTATCGCCTGCCTGGCACCGCCTTGCTTCTGCGAAGCGATGGCAAGCACTACTACGTCAAGATCGGCAACCACGAATCCATGTACGCCGTCGTGGGTGTCCGCTAGCCGTCGACTTGCGGGAGTACGGGGTGTGCAGCCGGAACAATTACGAGGATGCCGCACATGCCCCAATCGACCCGAGTTAACACTCCGGATAGAAACGTCGCCAATGGTCGGGGTTGCCGCGATTGGTGTGCTCGACTCTCCCGGTGAGCAGGGGGTCATTGGGATATTTCTTTTTCGCATTGCAGCCGCACTCGTTCTGTGTCGTTCCGGTCGCAATCACTGTACTGTTACGAATTGCGTGCCACTTCCCTTCGCTCTGTTTTTCCACAAAGATGTCAGGCATCGCGCTACCCCCTTTTTCGTGTGAAATCGAGGAACGCAACATGATGCACTTTCGCTATCGGACGAGCAAGGGAATTCGAGGGTTGCCCATGCTCGCGATTTTGCCCATTACTGGGTGCTTTCGGGAGCAGGCGGCGCCGGATTCTGCCGGACGGGTACCCAACGAGATCCCAGGCACGTAGGGCACGGTTGACTGTAAAAGTCGAGTCCCGAACCTCCGCAGGCCTGACACGGGATTCGTCTTGGCGTTGGGTACATGGCTTAATTCTAATGCCCCTCGAACAGCCTGCTCTGAAGTGAGATTTTCGGGGTCTCCAGGCAGGGCTCAAAGCGCTGAGCTACGCTGTTACGGCAAGCCCAGGGGACTGTCTTGATGCTCGTTGTGTCTCGAACTGTATTTTCCGCGCGACACTGGGACGCTTTAGTCGTATCGTGTGAGCACCATGAAAACAGTACACGTCACAAGAACGCCGGATCGTAACTATATCGTCGTCGACGCCAGTAGAAAGGAAGCTGGTTTTGCCCCAAACTCAACAGCGCACTCGGAGCAAGAAGTCCGCCTCGCTTTAAAATCCTTTGCCTTTACGGATGAGGCTATCGAGGGAGCCATGGTTCAGCTCAGGAAGACCGGAGACGCGATTCTCCAATGAGAAAGGCCGCGGGAAGCCATCCTGCGGCCTTGTCCTGAATACCTTTTCCTTTAGATCGCATCTCGCTTCTCATCCCCGACCACACTGTAAGGGTTCGGAATCTTCCCGAATGTCGTTCTTATCTCAAGCGCTCGTGCGATGTCGTCGCGGATAGCGCCTGCCGCGTGTGGGGGCCAAGAAAAAGGCCGCAGGGACTTTTGGTACGTCTCCTGCGGCCTCGAGTGAGGGTTGGGTCTATCCCAGGTTTCTTTTCAGCTCCCATCAGGCCACAACGGCTCAGGCCATGTACCCGACTCTAACTCATCGAGAATGGCTGTGGACATCTCGGTGAGGATGTTGCGCAGCCGCATCTCTACGACCCCTTTAAGCTGGCGCAAGCTCTCGTTAGTCATGGTCACTGGTCTCGACAGCAAGAGCTCTGCATAGATTCCGCATGTCGAATCGCTGTTCTCGACACACCTGAGCAGCGTGGTCGCACGATCTAGCGTACCGCAGTACCGCCGCTGACGTTGCGGACTAAAGTTGTCTTATCGGCCGCGCGTCTTGCAGGAATCCTGTTCCTGTGAGGAAGCCTTCTGGCATGATTGGAAGGCCAAAAGCAGCCGGATCCGGGACCACCGCGAGGGCATGGACCTGTATCGTGTTGGAGATCAGCCAAATGGATGCATTCGGCATAACATTCGCTACATGGCTTGTGTTCGTAGTGTTGAGATGGTCCTCCATTACCTTTCCTCCTCCCATCCCTGGCGTAAGAGCTCTTGCTTAACCGCTTCCTGCGGTCCTGCTGGGGTACTTATGAGTAGTCGACTAACTGCCAATTCTGTCTTGAAGACGTCGGCCCGAGGGACTGATTCGATATATGCCCCCAATAGGGGATCGAGTCTAACGGGCCCTTTGGCCGGAATACCCACGGGCATCTGGGTCGGACTTTGCGCGGCCTGTCCCCCTTCTTTCGATTCGAGTTCGCGAAGTGCAAAGAATGGCTCTCTAAGCTTTAGGTCCTTCTCGTACTCGAGATACAGATCCCAAATGGCGGACTCGACGTCGGGAGCGGGCGTCACAACCTTCAGTTTGAGGTCTATCTTTGCCTCTTCGCGGTTTATCGGGTGCCCATGATAGAACAGATTCGATTTTAAGCTGTCGATGAGCAATTCAATCTCATGTTCCTGTGACTCTTTCGGCATATGGAGCTTAAGTAACTTCCGCGCTATCATGCGTGACTGGTGGTGCGACCTCTGGACGTTTCCCAGCGCCAACGGGTGGATCTTGTCCGTGAGTGCCGTAAGCGCCTTAACCAGCTCATCCTCATGTGTAATTCCTACCTCTTCCTTCACGAGCTTAAAGAAGGCTGTTACATCTTCGACGCTGATGGGCGCCGGCTGCCCCTGCAGCATCGGGTGAGGTGGATTAAAAATATTGGCCACTGAAGGATCGATTGGCCCTAAGCACCCCATCTTGTGCATTAAAATCGCATCCGCCCCTAGTGCGATGAGCGTCGCAGCACTGAAAGCATGGTGTGGCACGAGTACAGCGAACTTCTTGGTGTACTGGCGAATAAGGCTAACGATGCGCCATGGAGCCGTCCCAGAACCCCCATTGCTGTGAATAAAAAGATCAACGCCACTCTTCGCGGAGACTCGGTTCGCTTCAAGGTGATCGTAGATCAACCTAACCGCGTCGTCGCCAATTTGAATCTCGTGATTTTGCCGTGTCGATGTGACATACGAAATAACTAGGCGCCCGCCGCGAGCGGTTTGCAACTTGTCCAACAGGTCTTTTCGTACTGATCGCGACATTCCCCACCCAAATTCTGCATCGGGAGACTACCAAATGCGCCGATCCCGTGTCTTCTATTTTCGCTCAAGATCACCGCTTTAGGCTCAACGAGAACGACGCCTTCAATTGTGAAGCTTAGACGCAATCCGTATCGGCAAGATTGAAACTTGTTTCTGTGATTTAGCTAAAGAACATGACCCGCAGGGTGGGTTCAGGAAATCCCGAAAAACAAGGCGGGGGCACAAAAAGGGGCACAATCTGGGTTGAATGAGAATTGAGTTACGGCTAAACCTTTTATTGTCAATGGTGGACGCGGGTGGAATCGAACCACCAACCTGTCGATTAAGAGTCGAATGCTCTGCCAGTTGAGCTACGCGTCCGTCGAAAGCAGGGCCGAATGTTGAGCAACATCCAGGAGACAGGAGCACGCACCTGCCTCAGACCCAAGCAAAATATAGCATAATCCGCATCGCTGTTCAGAGGACAGCGCGATCAAGCATCGAGCCCTTTCTCTCGCTTGGATACGGCCGGAGAACACTTGCGGAGGAAATGTTAAGGCTCAGAAAGAGAAAGAAAGTCCGCCCTGGATCGACCGCGCGTCCTGGGCGAAATAGAGCGTGCTGCCATCGCGGGTGAGGAAGGGGCGATAGCCCTCCGCCAGCAGATTCTTGACGTCCACGAGCGCCTCTGTTCCGTTGGGCAGCAGGTGACCGCAGTGGAGTGGCTGGCGGATCAGGATGTTCAAGTATGCGCTCTGTCCAAAGCTGTCGTACACCCCCACCGGCGTCACTGTATCCGCAGGCTGCCAACGGTACGAAGCATGCCAGCCCGTGCCCGTGCTGACCAGCAAGCCATGTATCGACGCGGTGACGGCATTGGCTCTCCGCTGGGTGAGGCCGTGCAGAGCCTCGTCCACCGTGAGCGCCGAATTGGGTATCTCAAACGCCAAGGCCTTGCCATTGGAGTAAGAAATCGCCGCCCACGTGGAAGCTCCGAGCTTTTGCTGGAGCACCGCTCTGAATCCGTTGGTCGAGTACCCGGCTCCGGTAAAACGGATCACTTGCGCAACCGGGTCGTAAAGCAGATCCCCCGCGGCAAGATCCTGCTGCGATAAGGTTCCGCCTCCGCTGATGATCGGATTCTGAATCTCGTCCTGATAGAAAGCCAGCAGCGCCCGGCGCGACGCCGTTTCCTCTTGCAAGCGGACTTCCTGATGGAAACCGTGCTCGATACGCAACCTGCCGTCCTGCTCGGAGAACATCGGCGCAAAGGTGCCGCTGTCGGCGATCTCATCGGCGTTCTGCATCTCCGGCGAGGTGGCGAGCCGATAGGAGACGCCGGCTCCCGCGTTGTGCCAGGCAACATTCAGGAAGGGAAGACTGGAGGTTGTCTCCGAGGGCCCAACGACGGACTGGATCTCGTTGCCCAGCTCCATGGACACATCCGGACCAAGGTTCACTGACTCGGCGCTGCGCAGCAGCATGGTGTAAAAGGCCTGGCTTCCCGCGCCACCTTCGACCGCGGTCACCTGCTGCAGAGCGGCTACATTGCGGATGTGGCGTTCCGGACCAAGCTCCTGTTCGTATCCCGCTACGTACTCCGAGTCTTCTGTAGGTTCGGGGCTCAGGTTGGCACGGAGAATCAGATGCCCCCCAGCAGAACCCGAACGCTCCAACGCAAAGGCGTGATGCGGACCGCCCTGACCAAAATCACGAGAAGAACTGGTGACGGCGACCCGGACTGCCAACTGCGGAGCGTCGCCGTCTGCCTGCCCGGCGACTACCACCAGCGGGCCGTCCTGCAGGTAGCGCAACAGCGGACGATTGCTCGAGGAACGCAATGTCCATTTCCAGTCATCGCTCGGCTCGTCCGGCGATCGAGGCTGGATCGGGAGCCATTGAATGGCTTCAAACAGCGTGCTGAGCGTGAGATTGACAACAATTTTGCTGCGGGCGCTTAAACGCAGATTTTCCCGTAGGGTGGGAAGGAACGAGGCTCCAGTCGCCTTTATCTGATAGGTTCCGGGCAGAATGTGATCGAAGGAAAAACCCCCGCGAACATTGGTATAAGCCCTGGCCACCACAGTGGCGTCGGCAGCCATCAATTCGACCACGGCTCCCATTTGCGGCGTGCCCTGCGCATCGCGCACAACGCCGCTCACCGTTGCGGGCAAGGGGGCACCCAGCACGGGCGATATCCCCGCCACGGTCAGCGCAATCAGAACCGCGATTTGGCGATACTTTCTACGCACTCAACACACTACTCACTCAAACGCGCTGCAAGAGCCCAGTTCTGCTATCACCGACACCATATTGCCATCCCGGTCAATAACGTTACCAATTTGAGCTTATCAGAGGGCCTAGTCCACCGTAAACGGGGCAGATTGAGCCACCTGCTGCTTGGATACGTGATCATTAACCGTGATCGTCACCTGATACTTGCCCGGCTGCAGGCTGGCCAGGGGTACTGACCTCCTCACCGTCAACTGATCCGAGTTGGCGCTGTTCTCTCCCACCGCCGCGCTACTCTCCGACGTATCCAGAATCGCCTTGTTAGTCGCCATGTCCATGATCTGATACTGAATGGTGGCGGCGTTCTGCTTGCTCTTGTCGTCGATGGCAAGATTATAGATCTGCATCCAGAAGTTGAGCTTCTGGCTGCGGTGAAAAGTGACCGCATCGGCAGGCGAGGCGCTGACTCGCGGCCGCACGTAGGTGTTGCCGATAATGAACTGGCCGGTGCCAATCTGCTTGGTGGGTACCTGCTCCATTTTGTCGGCCAGAATCAGCGACGATGCGGAAAGCTTTTCATCGTCGTACTTGGGCACGACGATCCCTTCCGCCCAGGTGCCGATGTGGTCGGGGTTGTTCACGTCTTTGATCGCGATATCCACGCGATACCGGCCCGGCTTCAAAGGCAAAGCCCACCAGTGGACCGAGCTCTGCTCAAGCGCCTTGCCCAGGAGTTCGCTCGGCTCTTCCACCTCAAGGGTCTGTTCAAAGGTCTGCACCACGTGGTCCGTAATCGTCGCGACCCGCCCCAAAACGTTGACCTCGCCCTTGGCTACCCCATCCTTGGTGGAAAAAGTAATGTCCCGGTTCTTGATCTGCAGGGTCAATGGGACCAATACCGTATCCTCGGTGACCTTCACGTAATCGGTCCGGACCTCGAAGGGGAAGAAGGGGCCGCTCAACACCTTGTGATTGACCAGAAAGCTTTCCAGGTCCTTGAACTTGACCACGGGCGGGGCCTGCAGCTTGGAGAACTGCTCCAGGCGATCGAACTCCTTCGCCTGATTCGAATTCGCCATCGGGCCGCCGCCCAGACTTTCGAGTCCACCGTTGAAACGGTCGGTTCGTTTCGACGTGCCCATCTGCTCGCCCAAGGTCGCGCCGGCGCCCGGAACGTGCAGCAGGGCATCCTTCTCCGAGCGGTCAAGGGTCATGTGGTAGTCGCCGCACATGCAAGTGTCGACAAACTCTATATCGATGTTCTCGCCAATGCCTTCGATGTACCGGTAGTGCCACGTCTCGAAGGGAAAGGTCGAGGTCTCACCGCCGCCCTCGTCCATGGGGCGTTCATAGGAGCCGCCGCTGGGATGAGACTCAATGCTGTCGGGCTTGCCGTAGGCGATATACATGTGCCCGCGGTCGGTCTTCCAACCCGGCTTGCCGGCGGCGAAATGCTCATTGGCATAAGCGATCCGGCGGTAGTTCTCTTCGCGAAATTCGTTCTCCGGAGAATCGGGGTCGGGGTTGCGCCGCTGCCAGAATTGCTCAATGAAGTTGTCCCGCTCCTCATCGTTCGACAGGCTCTTAAAGGCTTTGAGTTCCTGGTCGGTGATGATCCAGCGCACATCCTCATCCACCCATTTTTTGTAAGGTCCCTTCAGTTCGTTTCTTAGTTCTTTCTGCTGCTTAAACTTGTCCTTGTCGCTCAGCGGCCGGCGTAGCGGGTCCTGTGGGGTCTGGCTATCCTGAGATGCGTTGGTAGTGCTGACCGGCGACGGCTGACTGGGTGCAGCCTGAGCACTGAGCGTTGCCGGCAGCCCCAGCGATACAAACAGAAGGAAGGCGGAATGAACCCTCAACATATGTTGCGCGATACTCCCCTTACGGCTCATCAAGTTTAAGGTTCGGAAACGACGATTTCAAGCGGCGAATGTCATTTCGCCTTTTATCTTCTGGACAACGGCGTGCGGCGGTAACACGCATTTTGCGGTACTGCAGGCCCGGTTTCCCCCTTTTTATCAAAAGTGAAAATGCTCCAGGCGGATTCCCTATTGTTATGCTTCAAGCAGAGCCTCTTCAAACGAGGTGTCCAACCGGAGAGCCCGGGAACCTCGGCCGACGGTTCCACGTATGATTGTAGACGGGGGCGGGGGATACCGTTCTACCCATGAATCTGAAGAAGATATTGATCATCTCAGGCGTGATCCTGGTGGCGGCCGGCGTCACCATCTTTACCATCGTTCGCGCCCAATCCGGGTATACAAAGGTACTCACGGCCAAAGTGGTGCGTGAGAACCTGGTCTCCGTCGTCAGCGGGACGGGGCAGATCAAGCCCAAGACTTACGTCAATATCGGCGCCACCTCCTTCGGCAGGATCACTCACCTGTACGTGAAAGAAGGCGACCGGGTGAAGAAGGGCCAGATCCTGGCCACGGTGGAAAGTGTGCAGGCCCAGGCGGGCGTGGATGCCCAGCAGGCCAGCATTCGGTCCGCCGGGACGGACATAGCCTCCTACCTGGCCGCGGAAAAGACGGCGGAAGCGACGGTTGACCACTCCGTCGCCGATCTTAATCAAAAGCGTCTGGATTGGCAGCGGGCGCAAGCACTTTACAAAGCCCAGCTCATAGCCAAGTCGGAATACGACTCCAAAAAAGGGGCCTACGACACCGACGTTGCTACCCTGGAGCAAAGCAAGGCGGCCCTGGTGCAAGCCCGGGCCCAGACAGCCTCGGCCCGGGGCAAGTTGGGCACCGCCGAAGCCACTCTGACCAGCGACGTCGACGCGTTGAACAAGACCGTCAGCATCGCGCCTTTCGACGGCATCGTAACGAATATGCCGGTCCGCGAGGGCGAAACCGTCGTGGTCGGCATTCAGAATGCCGAAGGCAGCACCCTGATGACGTTGGCGGACCTGTCCATCATTACGGCGGAGGTCAAGGTGGATGAAACCGACATCTTGAATGTGGCCATGGGGCAGCCGGTTGACGTGTCGGTGGATGCTCTGCCAGGCAAAGTCTTTCCCGGGACGGTGACCGAAGTCGGCGACCAGGCTATTCTGCGCTCCACCGGTATTGCCACCAGCCAAAGCACCACCGGCACGGAAGAGGCCAAGGATTTCAAGGTAGTGGTCACGCTCTCCAATCCCCCCGCGGAACTGCGGCCGGGGCTGTCGGCTACCGCCAAAATCACTACCGCGCGCCGGCAAAACGTTTTGGCCATCCCCATTCAGGCTCTGACCATGCGCAATCCGGCATCCCTGAATGCCCCGTCGATGCAGACTGTGAACGCCGCATCGACCGGCGGCGGGGAAGCGTCCGGCGCTCAGGATCCGGGCACCCAGGGTGTCTTCCTGCTGCGGGCTCATGGGCGCAAGCTGGAATCGGTATTTGTCCCGGTCACCACGGGCATCACTGGCGCGACGGACATCGAGGTCACGGGTGGTCTGAAAGAAGGGGATGAAATTGTCATTGGGCCCTATAAGGTGCTGCGCATCCTCAAGAACGACACCAAGGTGAAGCGGGATAATGCAGCAGCCGTCACGGAGAACTCGGAATCTTCGTAAACGGGCCGGCACGCCTAAGCTTTTAACCGGGAACCAGCGCCTTCACGCAAGCGCAGAGTCTTACCAGGAGTGAAAGATGGCACTCGAATCCACGAGCGCAGCGCAAGCCGAGACGGCCCAGGACGTCGCCCAGGGAGATGTCATCGTCGTCGAGGATCTCTGGAAGACCTACACCATGGGCCTGGATCAGGTGGTAAACGCGCTGTGCGGCATCACGCTGCGCATCCGGCACAATGAGTATGTCGCCATCATGGGTCCATCGGGGTCGGGCAAGTCGACGCTGATGAATCTGATTGGCTGTCTGGACACGCCGACGAAGGGGAAGTATTGGCTGAACGGGCATCTGGTCAGCGAATTGAACGATGACGAGCTGGCCCGCATTCGGAATCGCGAGATCGGCTTCGTTTTCCAGACCTTCAATCTTCTGGCGCGCGCGACCGCGTTGCACAACGTGGAGCTGCCATTGATCTACAACGGCACCCCTGCCGGGGAGCGAATCGAGCGGGCCAAGGCGGCTCTCCGCTCCGTCAATCTGGAAGAGCGCATGAACCATAAACCTAACGAGTTATCCGGTGGCCAACGCCAGCGGGTGGCGATCGCGCGCGCCCTGGTCAATCGGCCCTCGATCATCCTGGCCGATGAGCCTACCGGCAACCTGGACTCGAAGACCGGCGATGAGATCATGGCGCTCTTCGACGAGCTGCACGCGCGGGGCAACACCATCATCGTCGTCACCCATGAGCCGGACATCGCGGAGTATGCCCATCGCGTGGTCCACATTCGCGATGGAATGATTGCTTCCGATAAGATGTCTGCGCGCGTGCCCAAGGCCTAGCGGTATGCCGGACGCTCGGAAGCTGTGAAACCCTCGCGGTCCTAACCGAAACCCGGTGACCACGGATCCTGGGCGCCCCTTGCCCTGGGCACAACGAAGCCCCCCCGGTGAGGTTTTTTCCAGATCCATCTGCTGCTGCCTTCCGGGCTCTTTCCTCTCGCCTCCCCATGTCCTTCCCTTCCTCTTGTCTTCGCTCGCTGTTGCACATATCGCGCTCCCGGGACTCAACTCTTGTCGTACTCCGCCGATAAAGCGCCTAAATGGAATTATGGAAGCGAGGGTATGGATTCATGGATCAACCGATGCAATCGCACCGCGAACCAAGTCGTTGGGCGCCACCGCGCCGGCCGGCAGCCAACCAAGTTCCCGAGTTAGTTTCACGATCGCTGGCCATGCGCCGCGTTTGTGAACAGCTGCAGCAGGTCGGCCCGCGGGTACGTCTGGCCCTGATTGAAGGCGAAGCAGGCACCGGGAAACACCTGCTGGCCAGGCACATCCAGGCGCTGCATCCTTCCCATGGCATTCTTGTAGCGGAAGAGGCGGGCGGCCTGTTTTGCGCCGAGGCGGCCCCGAACGCGGAACTCCGCAGCGAACCAATCCGCGGCGCCATCCGAAGAGCAGCCGATGGCCTCCTGTTGATTCGCAATATCGACGAACTGGCGGCCGAGCCACAGGGGCAACTCTTGCGCTACATTCGCTCCTTCGAAACCTCGCTCTTTCCTGACAAACCGGGTGCGCCGGCCTCCCCATCGCAGGTCATTTGCACCACGCGGAGACCTTTGCGAGCCCTGGTGCTGGCGGGAGAGTTTCTTCCGGAAATCTACTACCGTCTGAGTGCGGTTGCCTTCTCGTTGCCAGCCCTGCGCGATCGCAAAGAGGACATCCCGGCGCTGTCCCAGATGTTCATCGATGCCGTTTCTCGAGAGCAGCAGAGGCCGTTACAAGGACTCGGCCCTGGCTCGCTCCACGTTCTGCTGCGCCACCACTGGCCTGGAAACGTGCGCGAACTGGAAAGCGTGATCCGGGCAGCGTGCCTATCCGGTGAGGGTCAGTGGCTGCGGCCTATCGACCTGGTCATCCTGCCTCTCGAAAAAGCCACCAACAGGGAGGGCGAGCCACCCATTCCCGAGAATTTCACCCTCGATGGCGTGATCCGGCGACATATTCTTCTGGTGTTGAAGGCCTGCGATGGCAATAAGGCGCGCGCCGCTTCCAAGCTGGGGATCAGCAGGTCAACGCTTTACCGCATGCTCGAATCCGACGTCGCCATGCCTATGCATTCTTCCGACATGACGCACGACAAACTCACGGCCTAGAGAGCCAGGCGCCTTCGGGACCCGGCCACGGACCTGCTCCAGGGCCGGACCTCATCTACGCACTCGCCCTGTTCGCCTGCGCCAATTGTCGATACACTGCGCTTACCCCCTGTCGCGGGCACAGGAATGCGTTTGTTTCGAAAACCAAACCTTATCGCCATTCGTTTCGTCTTGCTCGCTCTTCTCCCCGGCGTTCTCCATGCCTCCCAAATCACGCCGGGTGCCGCGCAAAATCTTCCCCTTAGGGACCGCCTGAGGACGCTGAACGCGATCTTCTCCGACTACTGGGAAGATCATCTCAAGCACGATCCCGAGTTTGCCTCCTCCATCGGCGATAGCCGTTACAACGATCAGCTCTCGGATTACTCCGTCGAGGCCTATAACGACTCCCTGGCACGCGGTCGAGCCTTCCTGAATCGACTGGGCGAGGTGGATACAACAGGAATGTCGGACCAGGAGCAGTTGAGCAAAGAGGTGTTGGTACGGCAGTTGATCGAGAACCAAGAGCAAGCAAGATTCAAGCCCTGGGAAATGCCGGTGACTCAATTTGAAGGCCTGCAGATCGATCTTCCCCAGCTCGTCCCCCAGCTCACATTCACCTCCGCGAAGGATTACGACGATTACATCGCTCGCCTCAAGAAGGTCCCGCTGGCCTTTCAGCAGATCGACCGACAATATGTCGATCGGCATGGACGACCATCGCGAGCCGCCCGCATACCTGATGGAGAAGGTGCTGGTGCAAGTGAACACCATCGCCAACGAAAAGCCGGAAGAGGGGCCGTTCGCCCTCCCCGTGCAGAAGTTTCCCGCGTCCATTTCTCCGGAGCAACAGGCGCGCATCAAGCAGGAATTATTGGCAGTGATCGCCAGACAGGTGGCGCCGGCCTATCTTCGCTTTGGCAAGTTTCTCAAATCGCAATACATCCCGAACGGGCGCAGCGACCCGGGTATATGGGCGCTGCCCGATGGCGAGGCCTATTACCGCTTCCTGGTGAAGCAGAGCACCACCACTGACCTGACCCCGGCGCAGATTCACCAGATCGGCATCGACCAGGTAAAGCAGGACGAGGAGCAGTTGCTGGCAATCGCCCAGAAGCTGGGTTTTGCCGACATCAAAGCGCTGCAGGCCGCAGCCGCAAGTAACCCCAAGCTATATCCGGCCAGCAAAGAACAGCTGCTGAAGTCCTATCGCGGATACCTCGACCAGATGCGGCCCAAACTTCCCCAACTCTTTGGACGGCTGCCCAAAGCCCCGCTGGTGGTCATGCCTGTGCCCGCGTACATCGAAAAGGATCAGGCAGCGGCCTACTACGATCCATGGCACTGCCGGACGGTTCCCGCCCCGGTACGGTGTATGTCAACACCTATAAATTCGAAACGCGCTCCCTCGACGAGGTGGAAGCCGATCGCCTACCATGAAGGGCTGCCTGGGCATCATCTGCAGATATCGATCGCACAGGAGCTGACCGGCATTCCCGATTTCCGCAAGTACACCGACTACACCGCTTATACCGAGGGATGGGGACTCTATGCCGAGCAATCTGGGCAAGGATGTCGGTTTCTACCAGGACCCGTACAGCGACTATGGGCGCCTGGAAGGCGACATCTGGCGCGCGATCCGCCTGGTCGTCGATACCGGCGTCCACTCGCAGCACTGGACGCGCCAGCAAATGGTCGACTACTTCCATCAGCACTCGGCGCATCGACGAAACTGATGTCCAGGCCGAAGTCGATCGCTACGTCGCGTGGCCCGGCGCAGGCGCTCGGCTACAAGGTGGGGCAACTCAAGTTCCTGGAGCTAAGGGCCCGGGCCCAGCAGGCGCTGGGGGAACGATTTGACCTCCGCGCCTTCCACGATCAGGTACTGGATTCCGGAGCTCTGCCGCTCGATTTGCTGGAGCAGCGGGTCGACAGCTGGATCGCGCTCGAACACACAGCAAAAAACGCAAAAATAGCCAAGGGAGATTCGATGGGTGCATACACAGCCAGACATTCGCTTGCCGGCCTCCGGGTAGCCATTCTCGGAGCCGGGAAGATGGGCGGGATTCTGCTCCAGGCCTTTCTCAAGTCCAAGGTGCTTGAGCCGGAGCAGATTGTGGCCACGGTGGAGCACGAGGAGCGAGCCGGGCAGCTCTCCGCTCAGTGGGGGGTCGATGTTTCGACCGACAATGTCGCCGCGGCGGCAGACAGCGGATCTCATCCTGATCGGATTAAAACCGGTCACGGTTCCCGAGGTGGTCAAGCAGATTCGGCCCTCGCTCACGCCGGAAAAGCTGCTGATCTCCATCGCCGCTTCGGTGCGGACAACGGCCATCGAGCAGGCCGCGGGAATGGACATCGGGGTGGTGCGCGCGATGCCGAATACTCCCTCGATGCTGGGAGCCGGCATCGCCGCGCTCAACCGCGGCCGCTTTGCCACCCAGGAGCAGCTGGACCTCGCGGCATTTCTCTTCGCCACGGTCGGCCGCACGGTGGTGGTGGAAGAGAAGCACATGGATGCCGTTACCGGCCTTTCCGGCTGCGGGCCGGCCTTCATCTACATCATCCTGGAATCGCTGGCGGAAGCCGGGGTCAAGGTCGGCCTGCCGCGCGATATTGCCACCCTGTTGGCGGCCCAGACCACTTTCGGCGCGGCGAAGATGGTGCTTGAAACCGGCTACCATCCGGCATTGCTGAAGGACGCGGTCACCACCCCGGCTGGCTGCACCATCGATGGCATCCTGGAATTGGAAGAAGGCGGCCTGCGGGTGACGCTGATCAAGGCCGTGATGCGGCCACCCAGCGCGCCAAGGAACTGGCCGCCGGCTAAGACTCGGCGGCGGGTAAGATAAAGGCGAGGGGATCGATGAGTTCTGCCCATACGCTTCCGGCTGTCCGCCACGCCGTCCATCAAGACCTCCCGCTCTTCGGTTCTGCTGCCTCGTTTTGCCTGGGGAGTGCTGGCCTACAACGTTGCCGTGATCTTATGGGGCGCGCTGGTCCGTGCCACCGGTTCCGGCGCCGGCTGCGGCGATCATTGGCCGCTGTGCAATGGCGTCGTGTTGCAGCCACATCCCCGGCTGGCGACGATCATCGAGCTTACCCACCGCATGACCAGCGGGGTTACGGTCATCGCGGTTCTGCTGCTGCTGGTTTGGACCTTCCGCCGCACCGTTGCGGGACATCTGGCGCGCATCAGCGCCATCGCGGCCACGATGCTCACCTTCAACGAAGCCCTTGCTTGGCGCCCTGCTTGTGCTGCTGCGGCTCACGGCGGATAACCGTTCGCCGGCGCGTGCCGTTTATCTGTCCCTGCACCTGGCCAATACCCTGCTGCTGCTTGCCGCGCTCGCCCTTTGCGCGCATTTCCTCTCGCGCCGCGAAGCCTTCGCGCGCGCGCGGTGCGCTTTACGCAACTGCCGCTGGCCATCACGGGCTCGCCGCCACTTTGGTGGTGGGAGTCAGCGGTTCGCTCGCTGCGCTCGGAGATACGCTCTTCCCCGCCAGCTCCGTGCGCGCCGCCTTCGCGCAGGACTTCTCAAGCAGCAGCCGTTGGCTGCTGCGCCTGCGGTTTCTCCACCCTGTTACCGCTGTGATTGCCGGCCTCTTCATCTGCTGGCTGCTGCTGCGCAGCGTCGCGCGGCCCACGGAGCGCACGACTGGCAATCGGTGGTGGTCTTGCTGCTGGCCCTGCAGTTTGGGCTTGGCATCGCTGACCTGGCGCTGCTCGCTCCGCTCTGGATGCAGATCGTTCATCTGCTGGGCGCGGACCTGCTCTGGATCGCCCTGGTTGTGCTTGCCGCCCGAGTCTGCGTTGTCAACAAGACGCAGGCTGCCTGACCCGGATCTCTCACCACGACTCAAGGCAATTGAGAGCGGAGCTTGATTTCAAACGGTTGAAAGTGGAAACAAATCTGCGGGTACGCCATCGTTTGGTCGCGCTAGTGTAGTGCGTCACAGATAGAGGCGATTATTTCTTGCCCTGCCACAAATGATCGGGTGCCCCATCCTTCGCGCTTTCTTGCGAAGGGTGGGAAAGCAGACCCCAACCGGCCGCGCTCGACGATCCACTCAAGTGAAGGTTTTTGTTCCCACCCTTCGCGGAAAGCGCGAAGGATGGGGCACCCGATCATTTGCGGGTCGTCCTGGTTGCTTCGCGTCTCGGACGGATAAACATCGATCTGTGTGACGCACTACACTAGAGCGGTTTCGCAATTGGTGTAGACCGAAGCGACGGGCCTTCTCGTGGTCCCGGCTGGCCGGGACCACACTTCGCGCACAACTCTCCGGTTCGTTGGCTATTGCGCGCCGATAAGTCCACTATTGACTATGGTTTCTGAGGATTCGGGGGTGTCCACGATTTGAAAAAGGCGATACGGTTTTGCGATGCTTTTGGGGGTTGAACGACCTGGAGGAAAGAGGGAGACTGCAGATCTTTCCACTACGCTACACTCCGGGCCGGCAACCGCTCTCTATGGAAGCCTCGCTCTCCCCTTTGTCATCCCGAGCGGACCCGGATTTCCTACTACACGACACCAGAGATGGCCACGTGTGCGGCTTTCATTGAAGAAAGCCGCATGAAGTTCGCTGACCTCGCCAAGCTTGACAGGAAATCCGGGGCAGCCGAGGGATCTGCAGTTCTGCGGACCTTTCCTGGAAATGTTTTCGACAGCGCTTCGTTTTAGTAGAGAGATCTGCGTTGACATGAGCGTAGGCTAGACGCTGTTATCTCGTCATCGCCATCATCCGAAGGAACTCCAACTCGACGCCTCGCTCTACACTTCTCTACAGATTCCGTCTGTCTCCGTCTTCGAGAACACCCAGATTTCATGCACCTTGCAGCGACCTATTTTCAGTCCGATCTTACCTGCCATTCTAAGCAGCTGATTCTCTTCGACATCCAACCGGACACTAGTGCACTTCGCGACCTTTACCAGGCCACAGTAATTGCGAAACTGCTCTAACTACCGTGCCCAAAACAAGCCCTTAAGGGAGAACGCGGTCCCAGGGGGGGAAATCCAGGGAGGAACTACCAGACACAAATTCATGTCCTGATGCGTCCTGACAGAATGGTGGTTCCGCTGCCAACGCGCATACCAAACCCGAGTGACCTTTGGGCTTGTACTCCTGTGCCGAAAAAAGCATCTCGCCACTTACATCAAACTTGGAAAGGCTCTATCTCTTAGAGTAGAAGATATCGGCAGGCGACGGCTTCTCACGCAACCGCGCCCTGGCCGGCAGTTGCCGGTAGTTTCGGCCTTCCGCGTGAGCGAAGGACAGCTTCACCGCTGTCCGGTCCCTCACCCTATCCCTGTCACAAAATCACCAACACCAGCCATGAGCGGCCTACCGCGGCTCTCAACCCCTTTGTGTCACTAAGAGAGCAGCAAACAAACCCGACCCAATCTCCAGCAAACCAAGGAACGAGACGACCTATGCCCAAAAATACTGTCAGCGATCCCATCACCGATCAGGAAATCGCCTTTGCTCGCCTGATCATGTCCGGAACCATGAATGACCGCCGCGCTGCGGAAGCTGTCGGCCTCAATCCCGACACCGCCGCCTATACCAAATCCAAGCCCCGCGTCCGCGCCTACATGATCGAGCACCGCGCCGCCGTCAAGGAAAGGCTGGTGGACCAGGAAGCCGAAGGGCTGCGCAAGCTGAACCTTGGTCGCGACCAGATCCTGGCCCGGCTCTGGGAACTGGCCAATCTTAGCCACGAAGCGACCAGAGGCATCATCGCCGGCCAGATCAAGGCTCTTGCGATGATCGTAGCCATCGAAGGCCTGATTCCGGACCGCCGCCTTTCCCCATCCGGGACGCAACCCGCGGCCCCGCCCGTCAAGGCACAAATCTACAACTCCGAGTGGCGCCGCGAACAGCAGCACGAACCTGTAGGTGAGGAGCCAGGGGACCCCGTTGCCGACACGAAAACCCCACCCGCCGCGCCCCAGGTCCACCGAGCCGGAGCCTACACCCGAGCCAGCCCCCGAACTGGCTAACGACACGTCGTCTCCCAACCTTGACCGGCCCCAACCCAGCCTTGCCAATCCCTTCATCAACCCCGAAAGGCTGAACCGGGTTCCCGCCGCAACCGACTGCGCCTTCGACGCCGTTCTGGACAAAGGCAGCTCCCTCAGGCCGTCCTTTTCCCCAGATAAACGCTTCTCTGGGCAGCGCCGCTGAAGTCGATAAAAAGCCAAATTTTATCGAATTTTACGAAATATCCCGCTCACTTGACTCGAGTGGCGCGGCGTCAGCCGGAAGGAAGATGGCTCTACATCATCGACAACGCGACCGGGGCCAGTACTCCTTCGGCGTGGGGAAAAGCGACGCAAAGGAAGAGTAAGGCGCACACGCCGCGCTATACCCAGTCTGTCTTTTCCAAACCCGGTAAACCCGGTGACAAACCCGGTTTCCGCAGTGACAGTCCGTCCAGTGCTCGATCGCGTGTCCTGCTTTGCGGACCTGCTCCTGGAGGATCGAGATGAGGCCTTCGCTGCCCTTCGGCGCGCCGAAAGTACCGGGCGTCCGGTTGGCGCTCCGGAGTTCGTCACCGGGCTTGAGCGCTTACTCGGCCGGCCCATAGCACGGCGCGCTCCAGGACCGAGGCCGGCGGCCAGCGTTAGCGCCAAGCAGCTAAAATTATTGCAATAGGTATGCTGTCCGTTATCTCCCAGCACCCTCTCAGTGTAAGAAACGATAGAGCATAATACTCTATACTGGAAGCCGCGAGGCTCCGGTTGCAGACAACCCACCGTCACACTCAGGCCATGCCCACGAGGTCCAAGTTGAAGCTCAAGCCGGTTGACATGGGCGACGAGTCCCTGGGACAGCGCCTCGCTCGCCTGCGCAAGCAACGCGGATGGACGCAGAAGCAGATTGCCGAGAGAACCGGCCTCATTCAGGAGTTGGTTTCCAACTACGAAACGGACAAGCTGCGTCTCAACGCCGATATGATCCTGCGCTTCGCCGAAGTCCTCGAAGTCTCCACCGATGAGCTGCTGCGGGGAAGCAAGGCAACGGGGGCGGCGAAGAAACAGCCCAGCATTAAGCTCGTCCGCCGTATGGAACAGATCGAGGCCCTGCCGCTCTATGAGCAGCGGGCTTTGCTGACCACGATTGATAAATTCCTGGCTGCGGCTCAGGATTAGAGAAGAAGGATTCCCCGATGGCAACCGCCGCAACCAACCCGAAGCAGCAGGCCCACGAACTCATCGAGCGCATATCCACCGCCCAGGCCTCCGCCGTCGTCGCCCTGATTACATCCATGCTCGATCCGGTGGACCGCGCCATCGCCAACGCGCCTTTTGAGGACGAAGAGATCAGCGAGGAAGAGACCCGCGCCGTCGCCGCTTCCAAGGCTTGGCTCAAGGATCACGAACCCATCCCCAACGAGGAAGTCCTGGCCGAGTTCGGCCTCACCGCCGAAGACTTCGAGCGCATGGGGCAGACGCCGCTCGAACCTGAACCGCACCACCCCGGACAGTGAGCATGGGCAAGAAGAGCGCTCGCCTGGACCGACCAGGCCAAGGCCGACCTGCGCGCCATCGACCAGCCCACGGCCCTGCGCATCCTGCACACCGTCGCCCGCTATCTCGCCTCCGGCGAAGGCGACGTAAAGCGCCTCCAGGACATCGAGCCGCCCGAGCTGCGCTCGCGCGTCGGCGACTACCGCGTCCGCTTCTACGACTACGGCGATTCCATCCTCGTCCTCGCCGTCAAGCACCGCCGCGAAGCCTACCGCTGAACGGTCCTCGATCCCGCCCCGGATGCTGGCCGGACCGGCCCAAACAACGCCGGACGCCGTGCGAGCTGCGTTCGATTTCGATTCGACGACGGGCCGCGGAACCGGCCCCGCTAAGCCGTCAGGCTTAGGGATGGTGTCTATGCTCCAACACGCAGTCACCAGCGCCACCGAAGCCGCCGGATCTGCCGCTGCCGGGAGTCGTAGGTGTAACCGCTGGTCGTGATGTGGTTGTTGCTCGCATAGATCGTTGGATCGAAACTAGATATCAAATCTGTGAGGCCGCTAAATGCATTGCCGCCAACGGCATTGGCGACGAATCCACCAACGCCACTCCCGAGTCCCGCAATATGGGAAAGGCCGCCCGCAAGGCTGATTTTCCCGCGGCTTCCGCACCGCATTGAAAGACGTTTTGCTTGCCCTCGTTATTTGAGGTATTGCTCAAGATAGCGGGCGTTGCTTTTGACATCGCGGCCTTAATTCCCTATAACCTGTGCCGGGTGTCAATATCCTCATGACGACAATCCAGGTTGCCTCCCGGCCGCTTTTGCTTAATAGCCTTCACTGCGCCGCTCTCGTCGTGCTGGCGCTGCTGGCAGCCCATCCTCAAGCCTCAGCACAAGCTACGCAATTCCCCGGAGCACCGCCCGTACTTCTGGGCGCGGCCTGGTATCCGGAGCAATGGCCGGAGTCCCAGTGGGACCCGGATCTGGAGCGGATGGAAGCCTGCCACATTCACCTGGTGCGGGTGGGCGAATTCGCCTGGAGCACCATGGAACCCGAAGAGGGCAAATACGACTTCACCTGGCTCGACCACGCCATCGAAAAGGCAGCCAGACACCACATCGTCGTTGTCCTGGGCACGCCGACCGCCGCCCCGCCCGCATGGCTCACCAGCAAATATCCGGAGACCTTGCGGGTGGATGAGGACGGCAAGCGCGCAGAGCACGGAAACCGCCAGCAGTTCTCTTTTTCCGATGCCAAGTATCGCGACTTTGCCCACGTATCGCCGAGCAGATGGCGATTCGCTATGGGCACAACCCGAACGTCGTGGGCTGGCAACTGGATAATGAGTATGCCAATCCTGATTTTGGACCCTCGGCGCAGACCCAGTTCCATGCCTGGCTGGAGAAAAAGTACGGAACGATTGCCGAGCTGAATCGCCTTTGGACGACAACGTATTGGAGCCAGACCTACGACAACTTCGACCAGATTCCGGTTCGGGCCAGCGAAGAGAATCCCGCGCTGGAGCTCGATTGGAAGCACTTCGTCAGCGACACCTGGAAGAGCTACTCGCAAAACCAGATCGACGCCATTCGGCCGCATGCCGACCCGCGGCAGTTCATCACCACCAACACGATGGGCTGGTTCGATGGCTTCGACCATTACATCGTCTATAGCAATCTCGATATCGCCTCCTGGGACGACTACGTCGCGCAACCCGTTTACAACCCTGCGCTCAATGGCGCCACCCACGATCTGGATCGCGGATTCAAGCACAAGAACTTCTGGGTCATGGAGACCGAGCCGGCATTCGTGAACTGGAGAAAGACGAATAATCCCCTGGATCGCGGGCAGATTCGCGAGATGGCCTGGCAGGCTGTGGGTCACGGCGCCGATGCGGTCGAGTACTGGCAGTGGCGGAGCGCGCTCAATGGCCAGGAGCAGTACCACGGCACGCTGGTTGGCCGCAGACGGCTTGCCGGTGCCCGCCTTTGCCGAGATCCAGCAAATAGGGGCGGAATTCGAGAAGGCGGGCCCGGCTCTTTCGGGGACCACACCCCATTCGCTGGCCGCTATTCTGGAAAACTACGATAGCCGCTGGGCGATCGATTTCCAGCGCCACGCCGCCGCCTTCGATCCGGTTGAAGAGTTGATGAGCTTTTACCGGCCGCTGCGTCAGATGACCCAGGCAGTGGACGTGGTCGCACCCGACGCGCCGCTGGATGAGTACAAGCTGGTGGAAGCACCGGCTCTGAATGTTTTGCCTCAGGCCGTCGCGCAGCACCTGATCGACTACGTAAACCAGGGTGGCAACCTGGTGCTCGGCCCGCGCAGCGGCATGAAAGACAGCTACGACGCACTCTACCCCGAGCGGCAGCCGGGACCACTGGGAGGCCTGCTTGGCGCCCACGTCGAGGAGTTCTACGCGCTGGAGAAGCAGGTGCCGGTCAGCGGACAGATCGGTTCCGGTTCGGCGAGCGTCTGGGCAGAGCTGCTGAGCCCCAACGATGCGGAGACGCAGGTGCTGATGCGCTATGGAGCCAGCAACGGCTGGCTCGACGGGCAACCGGCCGTAATTACCCGCCAGGTAGGCAAGGGCAGCATCACCTATGTCGGCGCCTGGCTCGACGACGCACTGATGAGCAAACTGACCGCCTCCTGGATTCAGATGAGTCAGATCCAGCCCATTCTTCCCAATGTTCCCGAGGGGGTGGAGGTCTGCCGGCGGAGCGGGAATGGCAAATCCGTCGTCATCGTCATCAATCACACGGCCAGCAGCCAATCGATCGCGCTGGCGGCGGCCATGAAGGACCTGTTGTCGGACGACGCCGCCCCGCTCTCCCAACTTACCTTGCCGGCGCACGGGGTCGCTGTGCTGGAAGAAGCGACCCATTGAACATGTTCGCCGCGGAAGCTGTGAAGAAACTCGCAGATCCCTCGCACTACGCTCCCCCGGATTTCCTGGTTGAATTTCCAGCTGGGCTTTCATGTAACTTCATGCGGCTTTCTTCAAACGGAGGGCTAACGCTCTCCATGGGAGAGCAGTCGAAACAAATTCCTTATTGAGACCCACTTATGCTAACGGCGAACGTGGTGCAGCCGTCCGTGTGGCTCGTCTTGCTAGCCGGTCTTGCGGCGGCGGGCGGGCTTGGCTTCTGTCACTGCGGCGGTCTTCGGACCCTTCTTCCCGCCGGCTTCCACCAGGGTGGGAGCAGCGGTGGCGGCGCCCCGCTCGGCAATGCTCTTCTTGAGAGCTTCCATCAGGTCGATGACCGGAGCCAGTTTGGGCTTTCGCGGCTGGCCGGCGACGACCTGCCCGGCTCGCTTGGTTTCGACCAGCGCCAACACCCGCTCCTGATATTCGTCTTTGTACTGCTCAGGAGCAAACCCGGCCGTGAGCTGGCGAATAAACTGCTCCGCGAAGCTCCATTTCCGGCTTCTGCAGGGTCATGGTTCTCGGTCTTGCCGTATTCGGCGATCTCCCGCACTTCAGCGGGAAAATAGAGCGTGTGCAGCACGATGCCCTGGTGATAGGGGCGCATCAGGACAATCTGCTCCCGCTGGTGCAGCGTGACCTTGGCGATGGCGGCTACATTGAGCTTTTCCATCGCCTGCAGCAACAATCCATAGGCACGCCGGCCCGGATCCTCAGGGGCCGAGTAGTACGACGCCTGGTAATAGATCGGGTCTACCTCGCTCAGGCTGACGAACTGGGTTATCTCCATGGCTTCCGACGAATCGGCCTCCAGGGTCTTGAGCTCTTCGCCGCTCACCAGCACATAGCTGTCGCGGTCAACCTGGTACCCCTTGGCCAGTTCGCTGCGCTCGACCACGCGCTCACAGGCAGGACAGAAGATCTGCTGCTTGATGCGTGAGCCGCAAGCTTCGTGGATCTGGTTGAAACTGACATGCTCCTCACGCGCAGCGGCATAGAGCCGCACCGGCACCGAGACCAGGCCAAACGAGATGTAGCCCTTCCAGACCGTGGATGCCATGGCTCTCCTGAGGAGATAAGATACCGTCCGGGCGCCAACGCGAGCAACCGGAAAATCGAGCTTACCCCGGTTACATAGAGAATGCGCCCGCGCTTTTCCCGGCTTGGCGGTGGATCCGGCGCAGGATCATGGAAGCGACGTAGGCGGCGCCGAATCCGTTATCGATATTGACCACGGTCACGTTGGGCGAGCAGGAATTCAGCATGCCCAGCAGGGCCGCGATGCCGCCAAACGACGCGCCGTAACCCACGCTCGTGGGCACGGCAATCACGGGTGCTCCTACCATTCCGCCGACGACGCTGGGCAGTGCGCCTTCCATGCCCGGCGCAGACAATCACCACCTCGGCCTCGCGCAGAGCCTCCCGGTGCGCAAGCAGGCGATGCAGGCCGGCGACTCCCACATCGTAGATCCGCCGCACCTCGCCGCCGCCCATGACCTCGGCGGTCACGGCCGCCTCCTCGGCAACCGGCAGATCGCTGGTTCCCGCGCAAAGCACGGCGATCGAACCGCTGCCCTCGTTCTCGCGGTCCCTATGCGGAGTCTGCCGCAGCGCGACGATGCGGGCCACGGGATGATATTGCGCCTCCGGAACCAGCGCTTTCACGGCGGCAAATGCAGCCTCATCCGCGCGCGTTGCGAGCACATCGCCGCCCATGGCGGCCATGCGAAAGAAGATTTCTCCCACCTGCGCAGCCGTCTTGCCGCCCGCGTAGATGACCTCCGGCAGGCCGGTTCGCAACCGGCGGTGATGGTCGATCTTGGCGAAGCCTGCTTCCTCGTAGGGCAGGTTGGCGAGGCGCTCCATGGCCTCTTCCGGGCGCAGTTCTCCATCGCGCACGCACTGCAGCATCTCGAGAATGGTATCTGCGGTCATGATCGCCGCTCCCGACGGCGCATCGGCGGGCTTCTGAGCCAGTTGCCGCGCGCGCCACGCAGCCAACGCCGCCTGCATGACCGTCTTCAGCGGTACATCGAAGGCTGCCGCCGCGCGGCGGCAATCCTCAAACTCCGGCGCCGCATTCCATTCCTCTCCCTGCCAGGAGCCGGTCTTGACGTGAATCACGCCAAAATCCGTTTGCACCGGCGTGGTCTCGCGGGCAAGGATGACGCGATTCTCCTCCCGCACGCGGATGCCGAGGGTGGTCGTCTCGCGGAATATCAGCTCGCTGCAAATGGGCTGCATCGCCGGCCTTGCAAAGCACCGTCAGCAGCGTTCCCAACCGCCCCTTCTTCATCGTCACCGGGGAACTCATCACGTCGAGCGCGCCCCGCTCCAACGCCAACTGCGCCGTGTGGGCCAGAACCTGCGGACTCAAATCGTCCACCGCACACTCCAGCACCGTAACCTTGTCCTCGGTGAAGGGATCGGCTTGCACAACCTCGCCGATGCTCACCCGCACTACGTTGGGAAAGCGCTCCGGATTGCGCGTCCCTGCCCCGTAGCCGATCGCCTGGGTGCGCATCACCGGAATGGATTCAAACCGGCAATCCAGCGCTCGCAGCAAAGCCGCGCCGGTCGGGGTGACCAGTTCTGCCTGCACGTGGGCGGAGTAGACGGGCAGATTCTTAAGCAATTCCGCGGTCGCCGGGGCCGGTACCGGAAAGCGTCCGTGGGCGCAGTTCACAAAGCCGCTGCCGACATTCACCGGGGAGCAATACCACCCGTCCAGATCGCAGCGCATCCACCGCGGCCGCGCAGCAGGCAATGTCCACAATGGCATCGATCCCGCCCACTTCATGGAAGTGAACCTCTTCCGCCGGGATGCCATGGATGCGACCCTCGGCCTCCGCCAGCAAACCAAAGGCAGTCAGGCTGAGGTCGCGGGCGCGCTCGGTAAGGTCGGCGCGCATGAGGAGGCTGCGAATCTGGGGCAGGCTGCGACCATGCTCGTGGCGCCCGGCAGAATGCTCATGGTCATGCGCGTGATGATGGCCGTGATCGTGGGCATGATGCATCGCCATTGTGCGCGCGCCTGGTGCTCGACCGGACCGGTTACGGCTGCAGTCTCATGCAGCCGGCCGTTGACCATGACGTCGATCTTGGTCGATTGAATGCCGCTCCGGCTTACCCTGGTGACGCGCAACTCCGCCCCCAACGCCAGCGAAGCCGCGGCTTGCTGCAGCCGATCGATGGGTGCGCCTGCGTCCACCAGCGCGCCCATGAGCATGTCGCCGCTGATACCGGCAAAACATTCCAGGTATGCCAATCCGCATAAGCCTCACTCACGCGTCCCTGAGTTGGCCCCCGGGCTGGCAAAGCCGGTCAGCACCTCGATGGGCAGCACTTCGTTCATTGAGCCGGAACGGTATCCTTCGCAATCCAGAGAGACATAGCGGAATCCGGCCGCACGAACCACCGCGGCCATGGCCTTCATTCTCCCGACCTGCAGGACGGCGGCCATCTCTTCCTCCGCGATCTCGATGCGCGCGATCGAGCCGTGATGGCGGACGCGGAATCGCTTGAGCCCCAGGCCGCGAAGCGAATCCTCTGCCTGTTCGATCATGCGCAGCGCCTCCGGGGTCACCCGGCGGCCATACTCCATGCGCGAGGAGAGGCAGGCCGAAGCCGGCTTATCCCAAACGCGCAGCTCCGCCCGCTGGGCCAGGGCACGGACATCGGCTTTGGTGAGTCCTGCCTCCGCCAAGGGGGCGGCCACCCGGTGCTGCGCCGCCGCTTTATGCCCGGGACGGAAATCCTTCCCGTCGTCCAGGTTCAATCCGTAGGCCAGCGCGCTGAAAGCCGGTGCGCTCGAGCTCCTGCTCCAGCACGCTAAAGAGTTCGTCCTTGCAGTGGAAGCAACGATCGGGCCCATTCACCGCATACTCTTCCCGCTCCAGCTCATGGGTTTCGATCGACCGCAAAGGGATTCCATGCTCCTGGGCAAAATCCTGCGCGTCGCTAAATTGCGAGCGTGCCAGGCTGGCGGAGTCGGCGATGACCGCCAGCATTTGCGGTCCAAGCACGACGTGGGCCGCGTAGGCCAGGTAAGCAGAATCCACTCCACCGGAATAGGCAACAATGACGCTTTCCAAGCGAACGCAGTCTCGCGTGCAGGGCTTGTTCTTTGTCCTCGAGCCGCTGCCCGATTGCGAGGCTGGCTTCAGAGTCGAGGTTCATTTTTGGGTACGCTCCGACGATGAAACGGAACTCGTGTCCGCTCCGGCCGAGCGTCCATCGCCCCCTCAGATGCGGCGAAGCCTATACGGGCTGCCTTCGCCCCCCGATTCGGAAGCCTGGACGTCATTTCCAAGTAAACTGGATAGCGATGTCGTTTTTCGCTTTAAAGTCCCCGCTGACTGCCAGCGAGCGTGTTGAGCGCCGCCGGCTCATCTTTACCGACACGCTGGCTATCGTCAGCCTGTTCGCAGTCACAGCGCTGTTGGCTGTGCTGACGAATTTTCTCTACCAATCTTACGCCTCCCATCAAACGGAGTTGGCCCGGCGATGGCTGGCCCGGGGAGAGGAGGCTTTGCGGGACGGCAAGCCTCAGGCAGCGATTGACGCCCTCCGCTCCGCGCTGGCCTATGCCCCGAGTCAACGCAGCATAGAGATTGAACTTGCCGAAGCGCTCGCATCCGCCGGCCGCATTCAGGAAGCTACCGTTTACTTCAATGCCCTGCTGGAAGGCCAACAGGGGGACGGCTTAATCAATCTTCAACTTGCCCGGCTGGCAGCCCGGCAGGGGAACGAAAGCCAGGCCATCGAAGACTATCAGCGGGCGATTTACGGAAACTGGGAAGGGGATGGCTATGTGCGCCGGCGGACGGTACGCTTTGAGCTCATCAACTATCTCATCGGGCGTCATCTCATGGACCAGGCTCGCAGCGAGTTGCTGGTGGCCTCGGGAAATGCCCCTGGAGACGACATCACGTTCAGTTGGACATCGCCCGCAGGATGGAGCAGGCGCAGGACCCCAGCGACGCCTTCCACCTCTACAAGACAGATTCTTCACCATCACCCATCTCTGCGGGAGGCGCTTGAGGGAGCGGGGCGCACAGCGTTCCAGCTGGGGCGCTACCTGGAGGCAAAGCGATACCTTGGGCGCGCCCTGGCCAGCCCGGCGTCGACCAGGAGCCGGCACCGGTTCTGCAGCAAAGCCGTGACCAGCTTCACGACGCAACCCGGCTGCTGCAGCTCTATCCCTCTTCGCGGCTAAGCCTAAGTGAGCGCAGCGCCCGCATTCTTACCGCCCGGAAGCTTGCCATGGCACGGCTGGCAGAATGTACGCGAGACAATGCACAGGCGCCGGCAAAGGATTCCACGCCGGCAAGCGCACCCGCAGCTGTGAGCCGGCAAACCTCCAATCCGTTGAAGAACCTGGCCTCCCGTTTCACCGGCAAGACAACCAAGGCGGCAACGAATCAGGCGCCGAGCCCTCCTCCTATCGATCCCCTGCAAGCTCTAGCCGCACGCTGGCAGCAGCCCCCTTCGGTCAAACTGGCCGACCTGGAGAAAGATCCGGAGCTCGCCCAAACTCAGATTCAACTCATCTACGACACCGAGATCATCACGCAACAGGTCTGCGGAGCGCCTGCAGGGGAAGATGCCCTGCTGTTGAGGATTGCGCAAGCGCCCAATAATGTGGAGGAAGAATGACCCCGGTGACGGAAACACCGGGCGTGGACCCGGTTGCGGTTGAGGAGGAAAAGCGCTACAAGCCCAACCCCGCGGATGTTCAGAAGTTGGCGCCCAACCGGGATGAGCGGCTCTTCCTGGTGCTTTCGATCTTTATCGGGGTCATCTCCGGCCTCCTGGTGGTCTGTTTCCGGGTTGCCATCAGCTGGATCCAGGTGCTCACGCTCGGGTCGTCGCCCCATCCGGGACAGCTGCGGCTGTTGTTTGTTCCCGTGGCGGTTGGACTTTTCGTCGCGGCACTGGTGCAGCTTGTCTTCCCCGGGGCGCGCGGCAGCGGCATTAACCAGACCAAGGCCGCGCTTTACATCTACAACGGCTATATTTCCTTCAAAACGGTCATCGGCAAATTCATCACTTCGGCGCTTGCCATCGGCGGCGGTTTCTCCCTCGGGCCCGAAGATCCTTCGCTACAAATCGGAGCCGGCGTGGCCTCCATGATCAGCCGCCGCCTCAATCTCTCGCGCGAACGGCTGCGCATGTTTGCTCCCATTGGCGCCGCCGCAGGCCTGGCCGCCGCATTCAATGCGCCTATCTCGGCCATTCTTTTCGTGGTCGAAGAGGTGATCGGACGGTGGAGCGCAGCCGTTCTGGGCTCTATTGTGCTGGCCGCGATTTCAAGTGTCGTCGTCGCGCGTGGTTCTGGGGCTCGGAGCCGATGTTTCGCATTCCCTCGGTCACGCTCCGGGGGCCCCACGAACTTCTTGCCTACGCCGTTCTGGGCATTGCCGGCGGCATCGCCTCGCTGATCTTCTCCAAGGCGCTCGGCTACCTCCGGCCCCGGCTGCGCCAGCTTCCCCGCTGGACCTGGTATTGCCAGCCGCCGCTCGCCGGCCTCATGGTGGGCGCGATCGCTTATTTTGGCGCTCCCCAGGTGATGGGGCCTGGATATGGCGTCATCGATCAGGCGATGCACGGCCAGTTCACCTGGAAGTTTCTTCTCGCCCTCGTCCTGCTCAAGATTCTGGCGACGACGCTCTCGTTCTCCAGCGGCACGCCGGGCGGCATGTTTGCTCCTACGCTCTTTATTGGAGCCATGCTGGGCGCTTCGATCGGAACTTTCGAGAAGGTCTTCTTTCCCCATTTCCCGATCTCGGTCGGTTCCTACGCGCTGGTGGGCATGGGGGTGCTGTTTGCCGCCTTCCTTCGCGTGCCTTTGACCTCGGTCTTCATGGTTCTCGAAGTCAGCGGCAACTACTCGATTGTGCTCCCGGTCATTCTGGCCAATACCATTGCGTACCTGGTCTCCCGCAGTCTGCAGCCGTCTCCCATCTTTGAAACGTTCACCCACCAGGATGGCCTCGACCTGCCTTCCATGGAAGAGCAGCGCGAGGAGTGCATTCTCCATCTGGAGGACGCTCTGCGCCCGGTGACGCTCCCTGTTTTCTCGGGTAGCGAAACGCTGCGGGAAGTTTCCAACCAACTTGCAGCCGCTGACGCACGGGTATTGCTGGTCAAGCTTCGCGACGGTTCGTGGTACTCGATGAATCGAAACGAATACACCACGACTGCGGCAACACAAACCCCGGAGACCCCTCTCGAACAGGCGCTCAAACCCGATCGGACCCCACTCCTCTTCCCGGACCTCCCGCTGGATAACGCGATTCCGTACCTGGCACGGTGGCCTGTTCTGCCCATCCAGAATCGGGCCAGCAAGGGAACCCTCGAGGGCATTGTGTCTCTCGAAGATGTGCTGAAGCCGCTACCAGCAGCAGTGATGTTGTTCTATGAAGGTTCGTTGCACATGAAGCGGAAACTGCAGATCCCTCCACTGCGCTACCCCGGATTTTCTGTAGAGTTTGGTGGCGTTGGCGAACTTCATGCATTGGTCATTCGGTCCGCATGACGAACTATAAGGTCCAAGACGAATTTACGATTTGTCATCCCGCCCGGAGCGTAGCGCAGCGGAGGGGTCTGCGGTTTCTTTTCAGCCCGAGCGAATTCTTAGCACAGCATCCGGTGATCAGCATTGCGCTGCTCACGCCGGCGGTGCTTCTGGTCCATGGCTACCATCCGCTGGCCGATGACGGCGCCGTTTACGTGACCGGGATCAAGAAGCTGGTCGATCAAAGCCTTTACCAAACGGATGCCGTTTTCGCCTCATCGCCCACGCATCTCTCGATCTTTGCCCACGTTCTTGCCGCGCTGCTTCGATGGACGCACCTTCCACTGCCAGTGCTGCTGCTGGCCTGCCACCTCGCTTCCATCTTTCTCTTTCTTCTCGGCTCGTGGACGCTGGCAGCGCGGATTTTTCCCTCTCCTTCCGCGCGCTGGGGAGCAGTGTTGCTGGCTGCCTGCTGCTTCACTCTGCCGGTCGCGGGCACATCTCTCTCCATCATGGATCCGTACGTCACGGCGCGCTCCTTTTCCACCCCGCTCAGTCTTTTTGGGCTGGCTGCCGTGCTCGACAAGAAATGGGTGGAGGCTGCCCTATGGCTCGCTTTGGCCGCGCTGCTTCATCCCTTCATGGCAGGCTATGCGGCGATCGCCATGCTCACTCTTGCGCTTGCCGACCGCACCGCGTGGCGGTCCCTTGGCCTGCTTTTCGGGCTTGGGCTTTCACTTTGCGCGGCCATCTTCATGGCCACGCGTCATGTGATCCCAGCCTTGCTTATAGTCGCGCGGCCCTCAGCCGTTCGTATTTTTTTCTCTCCACCTGGCGATGGTACGAGTATCCGGGCCTTCTGTTGCCGCTGCTCCTGCTGGGAATTGCGGCTGCGGGCGAGCGCCGTGGCGGGCACGCAGACTCGTCGATCGCCGCCACGCTGATGGGCAGTTGCGCGCTGCTCACGTCCCTCTGTTTTGTGCATCGCAGCGGAAGCCTGATGCTGGCTCGATTGCAGGTGCTGCGCACCTTCCAATTCATTTACATCGCCGGCGTACTGCTGGCCGGCGGGATGTTGGGAAGACTGGGCGCAACAGCGCAGGCGCGCGATCGCCGTGCTCTATCTCTCGATCCTCGGCGCCCTGTTTGCCGGCCAGAGACTCACCTATCCAGCCTCCAGCCACGTGGAATGGCCCGGACTGTCACCCCGCAATCATTGGCAGCAGGCTTTCCTCTGGATTCGCGCCAACACCCCGGAAGATGCCATCTTTGCCCTGGATAACGACTACATCGAAGGCGCCGGAGAAGATGCGCAGGGCTTTCGCGCGACGGCGGAAAGAAGCGCCGTGGCCGACTGGTTTAAAGACGGCGGCATCGCCAGCAACTTCCCCCAGGCGGCAGCGCCCTGGTGGCGTGGGTCGCAGGCCACGGAGAAGCTCAACGGCGCCACCGATGCCGAGCGGTAGGCCCGGCTGCAGCCCCTCGGCGTCACCTGGATCGTTCTGCCTGCGCAGGCAAAGCACCGCTTTCCCTGTCCGTTTACGAACGCGAGCGGTGCGCGTCTGCCAGCTACAGCCTATGAGTGTAACCTTCGTCTGTACGGGGGAGCGTCCATGTTGACGCTGTACCAGAGACTGATCTTCGGCTACGTGCTGCTTCTCGCCCTGCTGGTGGCTGTCGGGCTGCACGGCTCGCTCTCGCTTCACCGGGCCGCCGCGCTCGATCGCCAGACGGCACTCCCAGCTGCGTCCAGCCATGCAAATCCGCTCCAGGCTCGCCCACCAGGCCACCATCATCACCACCGTCTGCGCCTTGAGCGGCGTTCTGCTCTCGATCGGCTTTCTCATCTCCATCATCCGGCCGATCCGCCGCACTGCGGCCGCCGCGCGCCGCATCGGCCAAGGCGAATTGCAACAGCGCATCGAGTGGCGAACCCGGGATGACCTGGGCACGATTGCCACCGAACTCAACCGCATGGCGGTGCGGCTTCGCGACCTGCGCGACACCGAATCTGGCCGCAAGCAGATGGACCACCAGCTTTCCGACGCCGTGGTTCAGTCCATCTTCGAGCCGGTGATCGTTACCGACGCCAAAGGCCAGGTGCTTAAGCTCAACCAGGCGGCCAGCGAAGTGCTGGGCGAAGCCGCCGGAGATCGCATGGCCCTGACCAATACGCCGGGAGGAGAGAGGATCCTGCGCGCCGTGCGCGAGGCCGTCTCCATGCAGCAGTCCGATCGCCAGCGAGGACGAAGCCGCCATGCTGCCCATGAAGCTCGGCGAGGGACAGCGCAGCTACCGCCTGCGCACCACGCCTATGCGCGACCTGGAGGGCAAGCTGCTGGGAGCCGTCAGCGTGCTGGAAGACATTACCGAGATGCAGGATATCGATCGCTTCAAGACCCGCTTCCTCACCGTCGCTTCGCACAAGCTTCGCCAGCCCCTGGAGCAGCTTCGACTGAGCCTGTACACGCTCACCCAGGGCTTCGCCGGCGAACTGCGGCCCTTGCAAGCGGATGTGATTCATGGAGCCGAGGAAGAAGCGGAGCGCCTCAACGATCTGATGTCCGATCTGATCGAGGTCTCCGAACTCGATACCGGACGGCGCGAGACTCCGCATGGATCGATTCCGTCCCATCGATATTCTTCGCGATGCCTGCTCCCGGGCGCGCGATGAGGCCCGCGCCAAGAACATCGATGTGCAGATCGAGGCATTTCGCCGACCTCTCGCATGTGAATGGAGATCGCCGGGCTCTGCGCAGCATCATGGACAATCTGATGAGCAATGCGGTGCGCTACACGCCGGAGAACGGGACCATCCTGCTGCAGGCCAAGGAGCAGGAAGACAAGGTGCAATTCTTCGTGCGCGACTCGGGCCGGGGCATCGAAGCTGAGCGGCTGCCGAATATCTTTCGGCCGCTTCAACGCGGCGCACGACCAGGGCACCGGCCTGGGCCTCGCCCTGGTGCGCCGGCTGGTCGAATTGCTCGGCGGCCAGGTTTCCGTGGAGAGCCGGCTCGGCCACGGAGCAACCTTCAGCTTCACCCTCCCCGTCGCCACCGCCGTCGGCACCCGCCATCCCATCGAGATCGGCTGAGCATTCTGGAATGCTTTAATTATCGCAAGGGATAATGACAGACCTCTCGACCGACATCACACCCGCCGCGCCTGAGCTGGCGAAGCTGCGGATCTACATCGGCGCCGCGCCCGGCGTGGGCAAGACCTACCAGATGCTCGAAGACGCCCACCTGATGAAGAAGCAGGGCATCGACGTCGTCATTGGGCTGATCGAATCCCACGGCCGAAGGACACCCAAGCCCAGATAAGGATCTGGAAATCATCCCCCGGCGCGCCATTCCTTACCGCTCCGTGATGCTGGAGGAAATGGATCTCGATGCCATCCTTGCCCGGCATCCCAACACCTGCATCGTGGATGAGCTGGCGCACACCAACGTGCCTGGATCGAGAAACCGCAAGCGCTATGAGGACGTGCTGGAATTGCTCGACGCCGGCATCAATGTGATGACCGCCGTCAATGTACAGCACCTGGAAACGCTCAACGACTCCGTATCCCGCTCCGCCGATACCCAGATCCGGGAAACGATCCCGGACAGTTTGCTCAAGCGGGCCGATGAAGTGGTGAACGTGGACGTGACCGTAGAGGAACTTCGCTCACGGCTCAAGCAGGGCAAGATCTACGCCGCAGAGAAGATCGAGCAGTCGCTGGCCAACTTTTTCCGCAAGGGCAACCTCAGTATGCTGCGCGAGCTTGCGCTGCGCACTACGGCGGAAGAGGTCGGCTCCCGCGCGGCGGAGTACCGCAGAAGCCAGGGCCTGGAACAGGCTCCCATGCCGGAAAAGGTGATGGTCTGCCTCTCACCGCGCCCGGGATCGGAACGCCTCTTGCGCGTGGGCGCGCGCATCGCCGGACGGCTGGCCACCAACTGGTATGCGGTGCGTGTCGAATCGCCGGACGAAGATGCGCGGCATGGAGATCCGGAAGAGTATCAGCGCATGGAAGAATACCAGCGCCTCGCCCGCGAGCTGGGCGCCCAGGTCGTCGTGCTGAAAGACAAGAACGTCGCCGACGCGCTGATCGAGTTTGCGCAACAGGAGAGCATCTCGCACGTGGTCTTCGGGCAATCCGCGCGCTCTCGGTTCGACATTCTCTTGCGCGGCTCGGTGATCAACCGCTTTCTGGCGGAAATTCGCGATGCCACGGTGCAGGTGGTTCCGATCAGCAGGGCGAAGCGCTAGCGCGCAGCAAAGCCAATGCTCGCCTTTCACTGCCACGGTTGCATATGCGGTGGCAGAACAATGGTGGGGGCTTCGCCCCATAAGCGCTAACTTGTTCAGGGTGTTTTTCGTCAAAACTCCGACAAAATCGTCATCCTGAGCGGAGCGCCTCACCGATTGATCGCGTGATACAGCGTTTGCTGGCGCGGAGTCGAAGGACCCCGGCGGTGCTTATCTTACCCATGCTGTTCGGAGCTTTTCAATCACCGAGCCCGCACCGGGCGGGCCCGCTACGGTTTTTCCCCTGGGGCCGAGAACCGAGAACTTGCTAGCATCTTGCTATGTCCGGCGCCTACATCTACATTCTCGGCAGCCATACAGGCACGCTTTACATTGGCGTCACCAGCAACCCGTATCTCCGTGTCATGCAACATAAGGAGGGCATGTGGGAAGGTTTCAACTCAAAGGCTGGCGGCGCGCAAAGAAGCTCAACCTCATTCGCACCATCAATCCCGAGTGCAAAGACCTTGCACAGACCTGGGGATGGAAGATGATTACAGTGCATGAAAAGATGTACCCGTGACCATCAAGTGCGTATCGCAGCAGATCCTGTTGTCGGGCTTCGGTGGTCGAAAAGCTCCGAGCAGCATGGATAAAATAAGCACCGCCGAGGTCCTTCGACTCCGCGCCACAAGCACTGTGTTACGCGGTCAATCTGTCAGGCGCTCCGCTCAGGATGACGATTCTGTGGGAGTTTGACGAAAAACATCCTAAACAAGTTAGCGCTTATGGGGCTTCGCCCCCTCTTTTCATCCCACGTACCCCGGATTTCCTGTCGAGGTTGGTGGCGTTGTCGAACTCCATGCGGCTTTCCTTAAGAGAAAGCCGCACACGCGGTCCTGTCTGATGTCGCGTAACAGGAAATCCACGTACGCTGGGGGCGAACGTGGGGCACCCAGCGCTTCGCTTACGCCTGGATTTGAGCACCGGCCGCTTTAGTGGGCCGCCACTCCACGGCATTCTGGAGCGTTGTTGCGGTAGAGAGGATTGCGCGGATAGGCAACCGCCAGTTGGTGGAGCAAATCACAGCCTTGCGTATTGTTCTTATCGCGCAACGCGGCCACCGCCAGCAACAGCTTGGCGAATGGCTTCAAGAGATTCCCATGAGCGGCGGTTTGCTCCAGCTCGCGAATGCCCTGCTCCTTGTCCGGGTCTGATACCGCCTAAGCTCAGCATCCAGCGCACCGGGGCCGGCTTGATGCCGGTCAGATAGTTTTCGACGCCGACCGCCAGCAGGGCATCGTACTCGTCCGGCTTTTGCTTCAGTAACTGTTGCGCAAGAATCCGCCCTTGCTTCATATAGCGCAGCGCGGCAAAATCCTGCTTGTCGATCATGGCCAGCATAATCGGATCGCAGGCCCAGCGCCAGGACCTTGGCAAAGAGCGCGTTGCTATCCTCGGGATGCAGCTTTAGCGCTGCGTCCGCGAGCTGGTCGCCCCGATCCACGGCGCCGTTGAACTCCTCGCGCACCTTGGGGTCAGGAGAAAGCTTGGTGCGGGCTTCAAAGGTCTTGTCGTTGGTGAAGAGCTGGCTCTCGAGGATGCCGAGACGGGCAAACTCCGCGAACAGGTAGCCGGCAGCTTGCGAAACCGGTCCCAGTGGATCGTCCGGGTGCAGCCGTTCCCAGGTAGAGAAATCCTGATGGGCCTGCTCAAATTCCAGATTGTACATACTCTGGAAGCCGCGCTCGATCTCGGTCGGCGCCAAGGCATCCGCCGTGCATGCGGGCCAGAGCATCAGGATAAGCAACACCGCGGCGAAAAGCTTGATGACGTGCATGGACTCACGCGGGTGGGTTTTTCAGTGAGTTGCCCTCATGACGCGCGAGTTCGATGCGCCGCGTTCCCTCATCGATTGTGACGGTTGCCGCGGGCAAACTCAAGTTTGGCGGACACCGTCGCCTTATCGCTCGCTCCAGCGCAGCCCACCGTGCCACCGCAGCCGGCGCAGCGAAGCTGCGCAGCCAACCGGCCAGATCCCAATAGTCCTCGGCGACCGCCGAACCGGGCGCGTAATCGATCACCGTCATTCCTTCGGCCAGCGCCTCGCTCACCGCGGAGCTGCGGCGCAGCACGAAAGGCAGCAGGCGGTCGCCCAGTTGCTGCTGCAGCATCGCGCGCACGTCCAGATGCAGCGGCGACGAGGCATCGAACTGGTTCAGCAGGTAAAAGCGGTTCCGTACTCCCTCCACTCGTCCTGGCCGAGGAACGCCTCGAGCGATCCCAGGCTGGCCACCGAACTCATGTCGGGAAGGATAGGCACCAGAACCGTCGGCCGAAGCAACAGCAGACGGCTGGTCACCTCGCGGCTGGCCGTGGCCACGTCCACCAGGATGCGGTTTGCGCCGCGCCCATCGCGCAACCAGCTCTCCCAGCAACGGGTCATGCTCGCCGCCGTCCCCGGGATAGCGCTCCGCCTGGAGGCTCAGTACCTGAACCGGCGCGTCGCCTCCGATCCAGGAGGGAACCGGGAGGAGAAAAAGTCCGGACAACTGCCGGGCTTGAACTCGCGCGAGCCGAAATAGAACGGCAGCAGCCCGCGAGCGGCCGTATCGGCAAGCAGGACGTGCTCCCCGAGGGCCGAGAGAGCACGCCCCAGCGTGGCCACCAGGCAGGTCTTTCCCACCCCGCCGGCCAGCGAAAAGACCAGCGACCATGGGCGGCCGCTGTTCGAGGCTCACGGGCGGCGCCACCGGCGCCTCATGGCTGCCTCCGGGCGGGGAAAAACAGACTGCAACGCATACCACCGTGTGGCCGCCCCTCCCTTGGGGTGTGGCAGTGCCTCAACCCCCGCTGCCGAGGCGGGGCCAGTACCCTGCCGCTGAGGAGACGGCCATTGCACCAGGGGAACGGGGCCGCTCTCTTCGCGGCGCACCTTCGAACCGGCCCACAATGTTGGCCCGGCAGGCGTTTGCGGCTCCGCCGGCTCGCTGGGCCTCATTTCGGGCATCTCGCTTGGCGGGTCGGCCTGCAGCATGAGAACTTCCTCGCTGCCCGCCTCCGGCTCGAGTTGGGGAACCAGGACATCGTCCTTGGGCTGGCCCCGCGGTAGCGCCTCCTGTTGCTCCGCCGGTTCTGCCTGCACTGCCTGCGGTTCCGCCCGTTCTGCTTGTTCTCGCACCGCCTGTGGCTCGGCCCGTTCTGCTTCTTCCCGCACGATCGGATGGCGGAACTGCCCCCGCACCTGCTTGCGCGACGCAGAAAAGTCCCAGTACCTGGTCCCCTGCATGTGCGCCCGGGAGTAGAGTGTTGCGATATCCTCTGGCGTTGCACTCTGATCCGCGGCTCTGTCTGTCATCCCCTTCATCTCACTTTCTCTTTCGACTCCACCTAACATACCCGCAATTGGGTCGCTGTGCTAGCGGGAAGCCGCTTCCGCGCTGGGGATCTGGCCTGGGCCTGCTCCCGATTGCTTGTGGTACTTTGGAACTTAAGTAGAAATGAGCTCGTAGCTCAGTCGGTAGAGCAACGCACTTTTAATGCGTGGGTCGTGGGTTCGATTCCCACCGAGCTCACCACGTCTCGGAGCTACCTGAGCAGCCGGTTGGCGCGCCCTCACCGCCGAGACGCTCCTTTCCGGTAACGCCCATGGCCACCAGCCCGCTTTGCGCCACGCCGCTCAACTCGTCGCAGGTCACTTCGCTGCAGGACCGTTGCACCGCGGCCTGGCATCACGAGGTTCCGGCCGTGGCCCCTTCGCTGACCGGCTTCGAGCGCGCGGTGGCCGAGCAGCACCTGGCCAATTTCGAGCTCTGGCACGCGGAGGATACGGCCCGCACCCCGGAAGCCAGCGATCAGGACCTCGCCCGCATCAAGCGCTTCATCGACCGCGCCAACCAGCGGCGCAACGATCTCACCGAGCAGTGCGATGTGTTTCTGCTGAACTTTCTCAGCCAGCAGAACCTGCCCGCTGCGGGCGCCGAACTGCATTCCGAGTCTCCCGGCCTGATCCTCGACCGGCTCTCGATTCTCTCCCTTAAGCTCTTTCATACCCGGGAAGAGATCGACCGCCCCCAGGCGCCCCCGGGCCACGGCGAACGCAATCTGCAGCGTCTGCGCATCCTGGTCGAGCAGCGGGACGATCTAGCCGGCGTCGCTCGATCGGCTGTGGCAGCAGGTTCTCGACCGGCAGCGAAGATTCAAGCTCTACCGCCAGCTAAAGATGTATAACGACCCGGCGCTCAACCCGGCGGTCTATTCCCCGCGCTCGAAGTCCGTAAGCCAGGCTCGGGATCGCCCTAACAGCACCTGATTTGGCTCCGTGCTACAGTCTTGCCAAGGATGCCGATCGACCTGCCGGGTTGACGTACGCCTACTTCTGTGCGTATAAAAACGAATCTAATAGCCGGTTGCGGCTCCGGATCCAAGTTGTCCTGATCGATGTCGACTCCTGTTGAAAAACAGGAGAAAGAAGAGTGGGTTATGCAAAACGCAGGTCAGGGTATCCCCGCTCGGCGCAATCCTCGCACCATCGAGGGCAAGGCGCGCCCTATGCCCAATGCTTCGCACCAGAAGTCCCTGAACGAGTACCAGAACGCGCTGCAGTGGATGCATGAAGGCAAGTATGAGAAAGCCCGGCTGGTCTTTGAAAAGCTCAGCCAGGACGGCCCGGTCGAGATTCTGGAGCGGGTGCGGGTCTATCTCGCCGCCTGCCAACGGCATGCGCAACAAAGCGGCCTCTCCTTCGACAACACGGAGGAGCAGTACGACTACGCCATTTCCCTGTTGAATACCGGATTCTATGAAGAGGCTCGCGACCAGTTCCAAGGAATTCTCAAGACCAACCCGACTGCCGACTATGCCTACTACGGTCTGGCCATTCTGGAAAGCATGACCGGGCTGGCTGAACCCTGCCTCGAGCACCTGGCCAAGGCGATTGAACTGAGCCCCCGTAACCGCATCCAGGCTCGCAGCGATTCCGACTTCCAGGATATGGCCGATGATCCCCGTTTCACCGAATTACTCTACCCCGAAGTTCCGTAAGCGACGCACCGCGTTTCAGGTCCCGGGTTCTCCAGCGTACAGGCTGCGTTCCCTGCTTCCGCTTTCAGGGAATCGCCGGCGTAGCGCTTCCTGGCGTAGGTTAGCTTTGTGACTGCATCTATGGTGAAATCCCTGTCCTCCGACCTTGGCCAAGCCAAGGCCCGCGAAAGCCACTGCCCGCTCGACGGAGCACCGACCGCTCCAGCATTCGTGCCGTGGCCATCGGCGGAGGCACCGGCCTTTCCACCCTGCTGCGCGGGCTCCGGCGCTATGTCGCATCGCCTCACCCGTCTTCCGGCGACTGCGATGCCGCGCCATGCCTCATCTCCGATCTGGCTGCCGTGGTCACCGTGACCGATGACGGGGGCTCCAGCGGACGGCTGCGCCGCGGCTTTAACATGCTGCCGCCGGGCGATCTGCGCAATTGCATGGTGGCTCTTTCTGAAGACGAACATCTGATCTCCCGGCTCTTCCGCCATCGCTTCACCGCCGGCGAGGGCCTTGAAGGCCACAGCTTTGGCAATCTCTTTGTCGCCGCGCTGCTCGGAAATCACCGGCGATTTCGCCCAGGCCATCAAACTCTCCTCGCAGGTGCTCGCCACCCGCGGCCACATCTATCCCGTCACCAACGCCAACGTCTCCCTCGCCGCCCGCATGGACGACGGTTCCCTGGTACACGGGGAGACCAACATCACCGCCAGCCGGCAGCGCATCGTTGAACTCATGCTCGAGCCGGCGGACGCCGAACCGCTGCCCGAGACGCTGGAGGCGATCGAACGCGCCGACCTGATCACCGTTGGCCCCGGTTCGCTCTTCACCAGCCTCATTACCAACCTTCTGGTCAAAGGTGTTTCCGAGGCCCTGGCTTCTTCGACGGGCGGTCCGGGTGTACATCTGCAATCTTGATGACCCAGGCCAATGAGAGCCTGAACCTCACCGCATCGCAGCATATCGAGCGCATTTATGAGCACGCGCACCAGGCCATCTTCGACTACGCCCTGGTGAATACGGCGCCCGTCTCGCAGGCTCTGCTCGATCGCTATGCGGGAGAAGGGGCGTCGCCGATCGTCGCCGACATCGACGCCATCGAAGCCCTGGGCGTTCGCTGTATCGCCGGCGACTTTGCCGCCGAAGGCGATGTAGTCCGTCATGCCGCGGATCGGGTCGCCGAAGCGGTCGCTGCGACTTGGCGTATCGCTGGCCGCCGATAAGGCCTGAACGGTCGAATTCCGCACGTCCCTCCGAACTAAACGAGAGCCGATTCGCTTGTGACGACAATACTGCAGGTTGAATCTCCGTCACGGTTCGCTTCAACTGGCCGCAGGCGGCGTAGATGTCTCTGCCCCGCGGCCGGCGCAGAAAGGCGGGAACGCCGCGCGCGATGAGTCTTTGCTGAAAAGCCGCCACCTGCTCTGGCGCGGGCATCGTATAGCAATCCCGGGACCGGGATTCCAGGCGATCAGGTTCACCTTCACCGGCATGGGTGCGCTGCGCGCCAGCGCGACCAACTCGTCGGCATGCTGCAACCCGTCGTTGACGCCGCCCAGCAGCACGTATTCGAAGGTGACCCGCTCCCGCGGCCGTAGAGGAAGCTGGCCAGCCGCCTGAATCACCTCTTCGATCTTCCACTTGCGGGTGATCGGCATGATCGCTTCGCGGATCGCATCGTTGGGGGCGTTCAGGCTGATCGCCAGCCTGGGCCGCACCGGCTCCCCGGCCAGACGCAGAATGCCGGGCACGATGCCGGAGGTGGAAACCGTCATCCTCGATTCGGCCAGCCATGCTTCGTTCACCAGCAGACGCACGGCCGCCATGAACTCGTCGTAGTTCAGAAAGGGTTCGCCCATGCCCATGAAGACCAGGTTGATCCGGTCCCGCCCCACTTGCACCGCCTGCCGCTCCAGCACCGCGATCACCTGGCCGGCGATTTCTCCGGCCGACAGGTTTCGCTGCAAGCCCAGCTTGGCCGTGAGGCAGAACTGGCAGTTGACCGCGCAGCCAACCTGGCTGGAGACGCAGATGGTGGCTCGCCGAGAGCCGGCTGCACCACCGGGCTTCATGCCCGCTCGCCGTCCCCCTGCTCGCCCCCGTCGCCGCCCGGCATCCAGACCGTCTCCACCGTCTGCCCGTCGCCGCCCGCAACCAGGTAGCGTTCCGTGCCGTCGACGGAGCGGAAGGTCTCGACAATCCGGGGCCGGTCAATGATCCAGCCCTCTTCCGCCATCTCTTTTCGCAGCTCGCGGGGCAGGGTATGCACCTGTCCAGGGAGGCGATCCGCTGCTGAAACATGGCCTGAAGCAGCTGGCCGGCCCGGTACGCGGGCTGCCGAAACTGCACCATAACGGCTGTAAGTTGTTGACGGGAAAGGCCGAAAAGATTTCTACCGGCAGGCTTGGCCTCTCCGTCTAATAAGCGGACGAGATTTTCCCTACCAGGCATCGATGGGGGCATCGCAGGCTCTTTTGCGCAGCATAGCACCGCCGGCTTTTGCCAGCCCGCACAGTGCCGCATTGGATCGCGCAGGAAATCCGCTTCATCCCCAGGAAAGCCGATACACTGAGATGGTGACAGAACGCAGCATTCGACGCACGATCCTACCTTCCGGCCTGACTATCCTGACCGAGCGCATGGAGCATATCCGGTCAGTCGCCATGGGTGTGTGGATCAGGGCCGGCTCCCGGCATGAGCTGCCGGAAGTGAACGGCATCTCTCATTTCGTCGAACACATGGTCTTCAAGGGAACACAGTCGCGCTCCGCCAAGCACATTGCGCGCGAGGTCGACGCGATCGGCGGCAACCTGGACGCATTCACCGGCAAAGAAACCATCTGCTTCAACCTCAAGGTTCTCGACGAGCATGTGCCCACTGCGCTCGACGTTCTCTCCGACCTGGTGCTGAACCCGGTCTTCAACAACGAAGACATCCGGCGCGAGCGCGGCGTCATTCTCGAAGAGATCAAGATGGACGAGGACAATCCCGACTACCTGGTGCACGAGATCTTTACCCAGAATTTCTGGAAGGACCACCCGTTAGGAAAACCGATCCTGGGAACCAAGGAGACGGTGCGCCGCTTCGAGCAGGATATTCTGTTCGACTACTACGGCAAGCGCTTCTCCGGCAGCAACATGGTTTTCTCCGCCGCCGGCAATCTGGAGCACGACGCCTTTGTCGATCTGGTCGCGCGCCGCTTCGACCACATCGCGCCCACCAGCGGTGAGCTTGCGGAGACGGCTCCGCGCACGGTTTCGAAGATCGTCCTGCGCAACAAGAAAGCCCTGGAGCAGGTGCAGCTTTGCCTGGGCGTGCCTTCTCCGCCCATCGCGCATGATCTGCGTTACGTGACCCTGCTGCTCAATACCGTTCTGGGCGGCGGCATGAGTTCGCGCCTCTTCCAGACGGTGCGCGAGGAACATGGCCTCGCCTACTCCATCTTCAGCGACCTGAACCCTTATCGCGATACCGGCTCGCTGTGCGTGTACGCGGGTACATCGTCCGCCCACTGCCTGGAGGTGATCGAGCTGATCATGTGCGAATTTCGCCGCCTCAAGTGCGAAGCGCTCCCGGAAGAAGAGCTGCGCCGCGCCAAAGACCAGCTCAAAGGCAACATCATTCTCGGCCTGGAGAGTTCCATGTCGCGCATGTCGAACCTGGCTCGCCAGGAGATGTACTTCGAACACTTCTTTGGCGTGGACGAAATCATGGAGAAGGTCGAGACCGTCACCAGCGAGCAGGTGATGGCCATGGCCAACTTCCTCTTCGACCCGGAGAAGGTTGCGGTCACGCTCCTGGGCCGGCTCGACGGGCTCAAAGATAAGCCGCGGACAGCTGGCCTGCTGAGCGTTTACGCCTGCTGATGCGTCCTTTGGACGGAGTGTCGCGCGCTGCGTGTAAGCCTTGATAGACTTGTAGAGCTAGATCGGGCGTTGCCGGCCCTCGCTGCAGGAACCGAGAAGACTCATGACTCAGACCAGCATTACCAAGATCCGCCGCAACCGCCAGCGCGGCTTTACCCTGATGGAACTGCTCATCGTCATGTCCATCATGATCATTCTCATGCTGATCGCCATCCCGAACTTCATCAGCATGAAGGCCCAGGCGGACGAGACCTCAGCCATCCAGTCGCTCCGCGCCATCTACCAGGCGCAGATCCAGTACCAGACCAACTTTCCCGCCAACGGCTTCTCCTGTTCGCTGGCCGCGCTCGGCGGCAACGCCAGCGCCGGTCCACCCAGCGCCCAGGCGGCACAAGTTCTGCAGGGCGATCTAGCCACGGGACAGAAATCGGGCTACACGTTCAATATCGTCAACTGCACCAAGGTCACGGTCAACAACCAGGACATGTACACCTCGTATGAGGCGACCGCGGTTCCGCAGTCCATCGGCAAGTCCGGCCATCGCGGCTTCTGCATCGACCAGGCAGGGGAGATCAAGGCCGACCTCGCGGGCGGCACCAATTGCACCCAGCCGATTCAGTAAGCGCGTCAGCGTGATTCCGCGCTGCTTCAGCATGTTTGTGCTGGGACTTCTGTCTATTCCTGCCGAGCTTCGCTGCCTGTGGCTGCGGCCAACCGCGAGACCTCACCGCGCAGCAGTTGGCGCAGCGCGTGGACAAGTACTACAACGCTCTCCATTCGCTGCGCACCGCCTTCACCGAGAGCTTTCACGGGATGGGCATCGATCGCGAAGAGAGCGGCACTCTGCTGCTGCGCAAACCGGGAAAGATGCACTGGAGCTATACCAATCCGCCGGGAAAGATCTTTCTGCTCGACGGCAAATATGCCTGGTTCTATTCGCCCGGGGATGCCCAGGTAGAGCGCGTGCCCGCCGCACAACTGGACGATCTGCGTTCGCCGCTGCGCTTTCTGCTCGGCCACACGCAACTACAGAAGGAACTCGAAGGGTTGACCCTCTCCACCACCGCCGCCGGGCTGCAACTCTCCGGAGTGCCCAAGGGCATGCAAAACCGGGTGGAGAAGATTGTCCTCGGGGTGAGCGCCGACGGGGTCATCCACTCCATGATCATCACGGAAACCGATGGCGCACAAACCGCATTCACCTTTAAGGACAGCCAGGCGGATGCGCCCGCCCCGGATGCGGATTTTGTCTTCCATCCGCCGCCGGGCATTCCCGTGGTCGACGGCTTGCCTCCGGTGTAAGCTATCGGCAGTTCTCTGTGGCCGAAAGAAGACTGCAGATCCCTGCACTGCGCTTCGCTCCGGTCGGGATGACAAAGTGTAGGTTGGGCCCGTCAGGATTGGTCGCTGTTGAAAACTGCAGATTTCTCCGCGTCCGGGAGCAAGGTAGCTGGTGGGACCTGAGTGCTACCAACTCTGTCATCCCGCGTTATTTCGGCCTGAAAGCCAAACTATGCGAATCAGCAGCGTTGTCGTCCTGCTATCTGCCTATGGCGCCGCCGCAGCCTGCCGGCAACAGCGGCCCGTGGGAGCTCGAAGACAGCGGGTCCACCGCCGGTCTGCGGGGAGTCCATGCCGTGGGCGGTGGCGTGGTCTGGGCCAGCGGCACCGGCGGCACGGTGCTGCGCAGCGAGGACGCCGGCTACCTCTGGCAGCAGTGCGCCACGCCACCCGACGCGAACAAGCTCGACTTCCGCGGCATCTGGGCCTGGGACGCGCAAAACGCCTTGCTGTTGTCGAGCGGACCCGGCGACCAGTCCCGCCTCTATCGGACGACGGATGGCTGTAGCAGCTGGAAGCTGCTCTTGACCAACCCCGATGCGCGAGCCATCGCAGTTTCCCGGTTCTGGGATGGGATTCTCTTCCTCGACCGGCAGCAGGGTATCATTTACGGTGATCCAGCGCGGGCAGCCGCGCGTACTGATCCTGTGAGGGGGCTACTTCACGTTTCGCTGGGTGACCCACGACGGAGGGAACACTGGATCCCGGTGGTAGATCCCGGAACGGTTCCCCGGCAAGAACCTGCAGCCGCTTCCCGGAGAGTCTCTTTTCGCCGCCAGCAACAGCGCCATGGCGGCCAGCCAGGGATGGATCTGGCTGGGAACCAGCAAGGCGAGGGTCCTGCGGACCCGGCAAGGAGCTTTCGAAGCGGGACTGTGCGCAGGCGCAATCGACCCGTTTTCCGGCAGTTGCGGGATTCCTGGATGGACTGGCAGAGCGCGCAGACCCCGCTGGCAAGCGGAAACGACTCCTCCGGCGTCTTCTCCTTAGCGTTTCGCGACCAGAAGCACGGCATTGCTGTGGGTGGAGACTATCGCAAGCCCAATGACGCAACCGGCAACGCGGCCTATCACCTCCGATGGCGGAGAACACTGGAGCGCAGCCCGCAAACCACCCCATGGCTATCGTTCGGCCGTGGCCTGGGACGCAACAGAGCAGGCCTGGATAACGGTGGGCAGCAATGGCTCCGATATCTCTTATGACGATGGCAAGACCTGGCAATGGCTCGATAGTGGTAATTGGAACGCTCTCAGCCTGCCTTGGGCCGTCGGTCCCAACGGTCAAATTGGCAAGCTGGGAACGCTTCCGGCCAAGCCGGCACGCAGCGGCTGGAGTATCCCGGTAAACTGGTAGGGGGCCCATGGCAGAGTTCGTAGTCAAGCTGGCAGATGAGCGGGGACGCATTCAGGAGCAGGTTCAGATCGCCGGCTCCGCGGAAGAGCTGCGCAGCTCGTTTCTCCCAGGCCGGCTACTACGTCTACTCGGTGCGGCCGCGCGGCATGCGCGGCGTGGGCGGCAGCCGCAAGAGGCCAACCTGGAAGCCTTCATCATCTTCAACCAGCAGTTCCTCACCCTGATCCGCGCCGGCCTGCCCATTCGTCGGCTCGCTCGATATGCTGGTCAAAGGGCAGAAGAACCCGACCTTCCGCGCGCAACTGGAAAATGTAGCCGCCCGGGTGCGCACCGGGGAGTCGCTCTCCGCCGCCTTTGAAGCCCAGGGCGGCTTTCCCCTGATCTACACCACCACCCTGCTGGCCGGAGAACGAAGCGGCCAACTGGAAGACGTTCTGTCACGCTATCTTGCCTTCCAGCGCATTTCGCTCTCCTTCCGCAAGAAGCTGATGGCTTCCCTGCTCTACCCCTGCCTGCTGATCACCATGGTGATCGCGCTGTTCATCTTCCTGATCAGCTTCGTGGTGCCGCGCTTTGCCATGCTTTACGACCAGCTGGGCACCAACCTGCCCGCCGCGACCCGCATGCTGCTGGCCGTGGGCAATAATTTTCAGCATTACATTCTATGGCTGCTGGCCGGCATCGCGCATCATCGTCTACGTGCTCTACCGCTATAGCCAGACCACGGCCGGGCACAGCGCGCATCGATCGCATGCGCATCGGCATGCCGATCTTCGGCAATATCTGGCGCAAGTACCAGGTCGCGCTCTTTGTGCGCACGCTTTCCAGCCTGCTGATCGGCGGACTGCCGCCCGTGCCCTCGCTCGAAACCGCGGCGCGCTCCATCTCCAGCAACACCATTGCCAAGGCTGTGATGGCCTCGGTGGGCAGCGTGCGCGAGGGAAAAAGCCTGGCCCAAAGCCTGGAAAAAACCGGCGTCTTCCCCGACCTTGCGGTGGAAATGATCGACGTCGGCGAATCTACCGGAGCTTTGCCGCAAATGCTCAATTCGGTCGCCGAGTTTTTCGAAGAAGACGTACAGACGGCGCTGACCGCCGCGCTGGCGCTCATTGAGCCCGCTATCCTGATCGTGATGGGCTCGGTCGTCGTGGTCATCCTGATCGCGCTTTATCTGCCCATCTTCTCCCTGGGGCAGGCGAGCACCATGGGAGGCCACTGAGGAGGCACTCCGTTTGACCTCCGCTTTGTCCATTTCTGCCGTTAGGAGTTTCGCATGGCCGAAAGCACCGCACTTCTCACCACCACTGTTCCGGAATCCGACGAGAGCTCGCGCGCCCAGGCGCTGGCCCATCGCTATCGCTGTGAGTTCGTCGACCTGAAGAACTTTCGCATCCAGCACGAGCTCTTCCGCAGCGTGCCCGTCGACATGATGTTTCGCTACAACTTCGTGCCCCTGGAGCAGCTCGAAGACCGGCTGGTGATCGCGGTCAGCGATCCCAGCCGGCTCATGGTGCTGGACGAGATCAGCGGCCTGCTGGGCCAACGGATCATCACCCGCGTCGCGACCCTCTCCCAGATCACCGACCTGCTCAAGAAGACCGAGCAGTCGCAGCGCGTGCTCGACGAGGCCTCCGAGGGGCTCACTTTCGACGTCATCTCGGCCGAAGACAATCCCGACGAGAACATCTCGATCGAGAAGCTCACCTCCGAAGAAGACATCAGCCCCATCATCCGGCTGGTGGATACCACCATCTTCACCGCGCTCGAGCGCCGCGCCTCCGACATCCACCTGGAAACCTACGACGACTCGCTGGTGGTCAAGTACCGCATCGACGGCGTACTGCAGGCAGCCATGGCGCCGATCGCGCGCGAGCATCACTCCACCATCCTTTCCCGCATCAAGGTCATGAGCGAACTGGACATCGCCGAGCGCCGCGTGCCCCAGGACGGCCGCTTCCGCGTCCGCTACAAAGGGCGCCTGATCGACTTCCGCGTCTCCATCATGCCCACCGTGCACGGCGAAAACGCCGTGCTGCGCGTGCTCGATAAGGAGTCGATGAGCGAGAAGTTCCGCAAGCTCACGCTCGACGTGGTCGGCTTCGGAGAGGACGATCTGCGCCGCTTCCGCCGCTACATCCGCGAGCCCTACGGCATGGTGCTGGTCACCGGCCCCACCGGCTCAGGCAAGACCACGACCCTCTATGCCGCGCTCAACGAGATCAAGAGCGACGAGGACAAGATCATCACCATCGAAGACCCGGTGGAGTACCAGATTCGCGGCATCACGCAGATCCCGGTGAACGAGAAGAAGGGACTCACCTTCGCCCGCGGCTTGCGCTCCATCCTGCGCCATGATCCGGACAAGATCCTGGTGGGCGAAATCCGCGACCAGGAGACGGCGCAGATCGCCATCAACTCCGCGCTCACCGGCCACCTGGTGTTTACCACCGTCCACGCCAACAACGTGGTCGACGTGCTGGGCCGCTTTCTCAACATGGGCGTGGAGGCGTACAACTTTGTCTCCGCGCTCAATTGCATCCTCGCCCAGCGGCTGGTGCGCACCATTTGCGAGTACTGCACGCACCCGGTGCGCTACGACGATGAATTCCTGCGCAACAGCGGACTGGACCCTGAGCTGTGGCGCAGTTTCGACTTTCATGAAGGCGCCGGCTGCATCGAGTGCGCGGGCACCGGCTATCGCGGCCGAACCGCCATTCACGAACTGCTGGAACTGAACGATCCGATCCGGGAAATCATTCTGGAGAAGAAGCCGGCCTCCGAGGTGCGCAAGCTGGCCCAGCAGGAGGGCATGCAGTTCCTGCGCGAATCGGCCGTGGACCGCGCCAGCCGCGGCTTGACGACACTTAAAGAAATCAACAAGGTCACCTTTATCGAGGCCTTCCGCTAGAACATGCTTTCCAACATCGCCAACCGCATCTTCCCCTCCGAAGCCGATGCGCTGCGTCCCCGCCTGGCCTGCGAGATCACCAGCGCCGGCGTGGTTGCCGGCCGGCCAGGCGACGGCGGAACAGGAAATTGTCTCCTCCTTCGCTCCCTTGCGCCCCGGCGTGCTCGCCGCCGGCCTGAAGACCACCCAACTTCACCGACCGTGCCGCCGTGGCCGGCGCACTGCGCCAGGCGCTCGACGAAATCAGCGTCAAAGAGACGCCAGATCACCGTCGTCATCCCCGACGCCGCCGTCCGCGTGCTGCTGCTGGACTTCGACCTGTTGCCCGCGAAGGCCGCCGAAGCCCTGCCCATCATTCGCTTTCGCCTGCGCAAGCTGGTTCCCTTTGAGGTGGAAGATGCGGCCGTCAGCTACCAGGTCATGCCCGGCAAGCCGGGACTGGTGCGGGTGATTGTCGCCGTTTCCCCGGCCGCGGTCCTGGCCGAGTATGAAAGCGCGGTGCGCGAAGCGGGCTACGAGCCGGGCGTGGTCTTACCCAGCACCCTGGCTGCGCTGGCCGCGGTCAGCGCGGAGGAACCGTCGCTGGTGATCAATCGCAACGGCAGCTCGGTCACCACCGCCATTACGCGGCAGAATGAACTGCTGCTCCACCGCACGCTGGAGCTTACCGAGAAGGAATGGCTGCCCGAGGAGAACTCTCTCCACGCCGCCGAAGAACTGCAGCAATCGGTAAGTGTTGCGGTGCTTATTTTGAGGATACGCTGGAATCGCCACCGCGGCAGTTGCTATCCTGCGGCCTTGGCGGCCCGGAGGAGCTTATCCGCCTGCTGGGCGATGACAGCATCCCGGTGCGTGACCTCGTTCCTACGCCCTACAAGAGCAAGGCGATGCCTCGCGGCATCCTTGCCGGAGTGGTCGGAGCGCTCGCCAACTGATGCGCATCCAACTCAATCTCGCTTCCCGCCCGTTTGTCGAGCTTGGCCCGCTCTACCTGCGGCTGCGGATCCTGATCGTCCTGCTGGCGGTGATCGCCGTGCCGCTCTGGCTGCTGCTGGCCACGGAAAAGCGAAAGGCCTCCGAGGCCCACGCGCGGCTGGCCGCGGTGGAGCAGAAGATCCAGGCGATCGAGTCGCAGCGGCAGGCTTTTCAGGCGCAGATGCAGCGAGCCGCAAAACGCCGCGGTATTGTCGCAATCACAGTTTCTTAATCAGCTCTTTGCGCGCAAAGCCTTCTCCTGGACCGCGGTCATGATGGACCTGGAAAACGTGCTGCCCAGCGGGGTGCAGGTGCTGAACATCGACCCGGTCATCTCCCGCGACGGAAAAGTGACCATCCGCCTGCGCGTCAGCGGCCCGCATGATCGGGCCGTCGACCTGGTCCGCAATCTGGAACATTCCCACCGTTTTCTCGCTCCCCGCCTGGCCGGGAGACGGCGGAGAGCAACCAGAATGGTCAGGCCGGTCGAGCAGGTGAGCGCCGACGTCCAACGTCAACTTTGATCTGCTGGCGGAGTACAATCCGCTGCCCGAGACGCCGGAGAAGCCGGCTGCGGCGGCGCATAAGGACAGCGAGTCCAACCCGGCAGCCAAGCGCGCCGAAGCGCCCCGGCGCTGCCCGGAAAGCCAGCCGCAAACCGCAGGCTGGCAAGGTGGCTGCGCCATGAAGACATCTCACGCAGCAACCTGTTCAGCTTGCTCAACCTGCATATCGCCGGGGTCGCGCTGCTGTTGATTCTCAACCTGGTTCTGGGCGTGCGCCTCTTTCTTGCCTGGAGCACGTTGCGCGCCGCCGGCCCCGACCAACTGCAGCAGGAGCAGACCGCCTATCGCGCGCTGCAGATTGGAATGAGCCCGTTGCGTGGACTGCCGCAGAAGGTCGACCTGTCGCGCACCCAGGCGGACGAGTTCTACGCCGCGCGCTTTCCCGCCGCGTACTCCACCATCTCCGCCGCGCATCAACGACCTGGCCACCAAAAATTCCGTTCGCCTCACCCACCTCGCCTACGTCCAGGCGCCTGCGCTTCCAGGCCTGCCGAGCTGCGGCATGGATGCCAGCCTCAGCGGGGAGTACGCACCGCTCATGCACTTCATCAACGGGCTGGAGCGCAGCAAGACCTTCTTCCTGATCAACGGGCTCACGCTGACCGGGCAACAGGGCGGCCTGGTGAATCTGCGCCTTCGCCTCACTACCTATCTTCATGCCGCGACCTGAACCAGCTTCCTGCCGCCCGATCGAGGCAGACGAGGCCGCCGCGCCCGGAGAGGAGGAAGCCCGCTAATGGCCATCAAAGTCGGCACGGAAGATAAGAAGAAGGTGTACCTGGCGAGCTGGCCTCGGCCTGGTCATGCTGATCCTGCTGGTGCGCTTCCTGTGGCAGACCTTCGGCCCCTCGCCCGCCCCGGCGCCGGCTCCGCCCCCAGTGGTCACCGCGCCGCGCCCGGCAACCACGCCTTCAGCCGGCGAAGCGGCGCAAGAGAACACCACCGCGGCTGCCTTATGCCCACCCGGCGGCGAAGGTCGGCGGCTTGGCCGCGCTCGACCCTACGCTGCACCCGGAGATCATGCGCCAGGCCGAGTCGCTCGAGTACACCGGCAATGGCCGCAACATCTTCTCCCAGTTCTCCGCGCCCCCGGCGATCCCCAAACCGATCGCTCCCATCCGCCAGGCACACGTCGATACCGGGCCTCCGCCGCCTCCGCCACCGCCGCCCATCAATCTCGGCTTCTATGGCTACGCGGCGGAGAAGACCGGGCAAAAACAAGTCTTCCTGCTGCACGGAGACGACATCTTCATCGCTTCGGAAGGGGATGTTGTCGACCGGCGTTATCGGGTGGTAAAGATCGGCACCGCCTCGGTCCAGGTCGAAGACATTCCTTACCACAACACGCAAACCTTACCGCTACGCCAATGAGCTGAGCAGACATGACCAACTCGACACAATCCGGCTCTGCCACAACCTTCGACACGCAGGAAGGCGGCTTTCTCCTGCTCGGCGTTCTTTTCATGGTCCTGCTGATTCTGATTGCGCTGGCCATAGCGGCGCCCAAGGTAGCGGAATCCATCCGCCGCGATAAGGAAGATCGAAACCATACACCGCGGAAAGCAATATGCCCGCGCGATCCACATCTACTACGCAAATACGGCCGTTATCCCAACAGCATCGACCAGCTGATGAAGACGGACAATCAGCGCTTCCTGCGCAAGCGCTATCTCGACCCCATGACCGGCAAAGACGACTGGCGCATCATCCACTTGGGCGAGGCCACAGGTGCCCGCCATGGGCTTGTTCGGGCAAACATTGCAGCAGACGCGGCATCACGCCTACCGGAATGACCAACGGCACCGGCGGCGTCTCAACCAGCTCGTTGGGTCATCTTCGCTCCTTTGGCTCTTCAGGGTCTTCGCTTGGCGGCAGCGGCTCGTCCTTTGGCTCTTCGGGATCTTCATGGGAAGCAACGTTCGGTTCTCGGTATTCAGCAGCGGTTCGTCGTTTGGCTCTCAAGTCGTCATCGTCCTTCGGCGGAAGCTCCGGGTCGGCTTTCGGCAATAGCGGCTCATCCACTTCGCCCACTGGCGGCACCGACTCCAGCTCCGGCAGTGGTTTCGGCTCTCGTCTACTGGTAGTGGCTTTGGTTCCAGCACAGGCAGTGGGTTCGGTTCGTCTACTGGAATTGGCGGAACGACCACGACTGGCGGAACGGCCACCACAATTGGCGGAACGAAACGACCGGGAGCAGCAGCGCCTTCGGCACACCCGGCGCAACGTTCGGCGGGGCACCGATCGTGGGAGTTGGCTTGCTCAGCAAGAAAACGTCGATCAAGGTCTACAGGAAGCAGACCCACTACAACGAATGGGAATTTGTCTTCGATCACACCCAGAGCATCGTGAAGCGACGGCCGGCGCCCGGCATCACTCAAACCGGCGCCACGACCGGCAACGGGCACGAACGGCAGCTACCGGGACTGGTTTTGGATCCAGTACCGGCTCGGGTTTTGGTTCGAGTACGGGATCTGGTTTCGGGTCCAGTTCCGGTTCTGGCTTTGGGTCCAGCTCGGGGTCTGGTTTTGGATCTAGTTCCGGGTCGGGCTCTGGTTTCGGGTCGAGTAGCTCCGGCAATGGTTTCGGCGGTTCCGGCTCTAGCAACGGCCCTGGTATCTAGCGACTCGATCACGACTGGCTCTGGTTTCGGTAATCGCCACAGCTCAGGTACGAACCCGACTGTCACCTATCCAGCAACTACCGTAGCGTCAGTAAGATCTGCCGCGTACGCGGCGATAAGGAGACCGCAGGTCCCCATCGTGCGACTACTCCTCTAGCGCTTCTGAAAATCGGGCGAGCCCAGCAACAGCCCCGCCACCAGCGCGGCTTGCTTGTCCGCAGGCGCGGGTATCGGCGTCGCCAGATCCATCACCTGAACGAATGCCGCCCGGACGGGCATTGCTCCCGGCTTGCTTGGCGCCAGGCTTGGGTGGCTCTGACCCGGGCAGCGCGATCGGTCCCTGCGCGGCCAGTTCGTCAGCCTGCTGCAAGACCGTTTGCCGCGCCTGCGGATTCAACTGCCCATCCAGGAACACTGCTTCCAACTTGGTTTCCTTCTGCGCGGCAGTGGCGGCATCCGGTCCCTTGATCTTCATCAAGGCATCCAGATCTGTAGCCGTGCCCAGCTTATGGCCGGCGAGAGCCAGAGCGATGTTGATGCGGGTCAGCAGGTCACCGGAGTTTACCCACGCGCCCGCCGTCCAGGAATAACCATTCGGCGTCTGGCAGCCGAAGAAAGGCATGCCCAACTGGTTCATCGCGTTCAGCACGATGGCCGGCCGCTCCACTTCGCCTCCGGTCGCCCGCACCGCCGAGAGCACAAACTCTTCCGGAGTCTTTACCTTGGCGCGATACGCCTCGCGGGACCAGAACTCCGGCGAGGTAAACATGGTGCGCAGTACCTGGCGGATGTCGCCGTCGGTATGCAGGTAGGTCTTTGCCATGCGGTCGACCAGCGCCGGCGGCGGAGTGTCGCTCACAAAGCGCTCCGCCAGCTGCTGCGACAGATGGTGCGCCGTCGCCGGGCTGCTTGCCAGCTGGTGCAGCACCGCGAGACCCTCCTGTTCGCCATTCTCCTGAATGGTCTGGCCCATCACGTACTTGGGTCCCGGCTCGTGGCGCCGCTCATTGAAAGTAAACCCCACTCCCTTGCGCGGCTCTTCGATCGTCCAACCGGTAAAGACCTTGGCCACTTCGGTAACGTCTTTCTGCGTATACCCGCCGTCGACGCCGAGGGTATGCAGCTCCATCAGTTCGCGGGCATAGTTCTCATTCAGCCCGGGGTCTTTGTTCTTGGCCGCGGGATTGGCCTGGGCACGCTCCGCGGCCAACGAATGCGGGCCGATGCTGGAATGGTTGTCGAGATAGAAGAGCATCGCCGGACTTTTCGCCGTCGCCACCAGCAGGTCTTCGAACTTGCCCATGGCATGCGGCGCAATCACGTTTTGCTGGTAGTCCACCAGGTACCAGGGCGCGAACTGCCCCTTCTTCAGATAGACGTTGAAGTGGTTCAGCCAGAAATCCGTCATCACCGCCTGCAGCTGCCGCTGGCTGTAGATATCCGTGAGCAGGCGCGTTTGCAACAGTTCGCCGGCCACCAGCAGCGTCGGGTTTATCAGCGCAACCACTGTTTCTTTTTGCTGCGGCGTCATCCCAGCCGTCAGCTGGACGCGTTCTTCCGGGGTCAGGCCCTTCATGAAGCCGCGAAGCTGGCCCGGCTTCATACTCACCAGCCGCTCCAATCGCTGATCGGGAGATAGATTCACAATCTGGGTCGAGGCCAGATCCGCATACAGCTTCTGCTCATGCACGGTGATCGAGGGGGAGCTCGCTACATCCTCGAGCGCCATGGCGTCGGCCATCACGCTTTCGCTTGCCGCGGCCTTCGCGTTCTCCTGACTACTCTCTGCCATGACTGGCGGCGCAGTGGCATTTGACCCGGCAGCGGCAATGGGCTCAGACCCGGGCTGCCGGGCCGCTTCCTGCGCCTGCTTCTGCCGCTTTTCTTCATAGGCAAAGACCTGGTTCTGGTAGATTGCGCGCTCCACCCGATCGGTGGGCAGGGCGACCTTTCCGTCGGCCACGGCGCGAATCACCGCCCCGGACGGAAATGCCTGAAACAGATCCTGCTGGCTCAGACGCATCGCGGGAAAGCTCTGCAACCGCGCCTCGAGCAGGCTATCGTCGATCTGCTCCGGGTTGAGCTGCATCTCGACCCATTTCTTGACCCCGATCGCCTGTATTCGTTCCAGATCGCCTGGCCGCGGACCAAAGGTCAGCCGGTTCAGCGCATGGGTCGCGCGCTCTTCTTCGGTCAGTGGCTGCACCGCGGGCGCCCGCTTGCTATGCCAGCTAGGGCCGGCTGCAGCCAGCAACGTTGCCGGATCCTGCACCAGGGAGAGGATCAAGCAGCCGGCCAGGGCACGGGTAAAGAGTCCGGCGGTAGAACGTGAAGATGAAGACATGGTCGAGCTACTCCACAAACACCAAAGCTAGGCGTTCAGACCCCCGGATGGGGCTGAAGTCGCGTGCGAGATCTGATTCCCGATGCGCTACTCGTAAGTGCACCAAGAATAGTGGGTTGCCCATAGCTTCGACCAAGTCCAAAGTTGGTTTATCCGGCGGCATCCTCGACCACCGGCTCCAGGCTGGCCGGCAGGATGCCCATGCCTGGTAGATCGGCCGGATTTCGACCCGGATCGCCTTCAGCCGGGTGGCAAACCATATCGCGCCCAAAATGACCACGCTGCCGGTGATCATCACCGTCCGCGGAGCGCCCAGCCAATGCGCCAGGCCGCCCGCCAGCAGGCTGCCGAAGGGCGCCATGCCCACGAACGCCATCGTGTAATAGCTCATCACGCGGCCGCGCCGGTCTTCCGGCACCACGGTCTGCACGATCGTGTTGCTGGCCGCCATGCCCTGCATCATGCCGAAACCGGTCAGCAGCATCATCAGCATGGAGAACCACAGCACCCGCGAAAGGCCGAAGAGAATCAACCCGGCGCCAAAGGACGCGGCGGCGATCGGAATCATCCGGCCCAACCCCAGCACCGTCTTGCGCAGCGCGAGCGAAAGCGCCGAGACCAGAGCGCCCACGCCCGACGCGCCCATCAGCAAACCCAGGGTGTGCGGCCCGCCGTGCAGCACCTGGGAGGCGAAGATCGGCATCAGCACCACGAATGGCATGCCCATGAGGCTGACCAGGGCAAAGAGCAGCAGGATGGTACGCACCGGCGCGAAGCCGAGACATACGCCCACCCCTCCTTCAATTGCATCCACATGGAAGCAGCGGCCGCACCCCTTCCCGGCAGCGGCTTGATCTGCATCAGGGCCAGCGATGCGATCACCGCAAAGTAGCTCAAGCCGTCGATGAGAAAGCAATAACCCTCGCCGAAGCCGGCAATGACCAGACCTGCCAGCGACGGGCCCACCAGCCGGCCAGATTCACCATCGATGAGTTGATGGCGATGGCATTGCCCAGGTCCTGCCGGTCTTCCACCATCTGCACCAGAAAGGCCTGCCGCCCGGGCATGTCAAAGGCGTTGATCAGACCCTTGAAAAGCGCTCAGGATCAGGATCTCCCCAATCGTGACCCGCTTGGAGAGCGTCAACCCAGCCAGCAACAGGGACTGCGCGGCGGCCAGGGCCTGCGTCCAGAGCAACACCTGCCTGCGGTCGAGCCGGTCGACCCATACGCCGGCAAACGGGGCCAGCAGGAAGGTGGGGATCTGTCCCATGAAGCCGACCAGGCCCAGCAGCAGGGCGGAGCCAGTCAGCCGGTAGACCAGCCAGCTGGTGGCGATCCGCGTCATCCAGGTGCCGATCAGGGAAATGCTTTGTCCGCTGAAAAACAGCCGGAAGTTGCGGTGCCGCAAAGCACGCCAGGCATGGGAGATACCCGCGCGCGAGGCGGGCTGGTCGTTCTGCTCTTCCTCAATCGTGGCCACGGGCGCTGGGATCCTTCATCGAATCAGTTTTGAGATGCCGCTCGGCCGGGCTCCGACTCGCTTGTCCGCAGCCGCAGCGGCTGAGGGCCGCCTGCGGAGCCCTGCTGCAACCCCTAGCCCGTATCCTGCACCAAAACAGACAGACCTACTCAATAGCTACCGATAAATTGCGTCAAGAACGAGGAGAAAGCAATGGCCACAGCCACCGTCCCCACCGAAAACACCCAAAATCACCCGCGAAAAACTGGTCGCCCTGCTCAATGAAGATCTGGCCCGGGAATACCAGGCCATTATTGCTTATGTGAACTATTCCCAGGTGCTGAAGGGCGCTGCCTACATGAACATCGCGGCGGAGCTGGAGGTGCATGCCGACGAAGAACTGCAGCACGCCATCATTCTTGCCAACCAGATCGACTACATGGGCGGCATGCCGGTGGTGGTTCCCAAGCCGGTCAAGACCTCGGAGAAGGCGGAAGAGATGCTCCGCTTCGACCTGGACAACGAGAATGAGACCATCCGCAATTACCGGCAGCGGATTCGCCAGTGCGACGCAGTTGGGCGAGTATGCGACCGCGGAGCACATCCGGGAAATCCTGCTGCAGGAGCAGGATCATCAGATTTCCCTGGCCACTGCGCTGGGCATCGATGTTCCCAATCTCAGCGAGCCGTCTAGCTCCTCCCAGGAATAAGCCCAGCAGGCTGGGGATTTGCCCGATCCCCAGCCGTCCCGCCTTCGTCAGTTAGACTTAAGTACCGCCATGTTTGAAAACCTATCCGACAAGCTGCAGCGGGCCTTCAAGAATCTGCGGGGTCAGGGCACCATCACCGAAGAAAACATCGGCGAGGCCCTGCGGGAGATCCGCGTCGCCCTGCTCGAAGCCGACGTCAACCTGAACGTGGTCAAGGAGCTGATCGACCACATCCGGGAGAAGGCGGTGGGCCAGCAGGTGATGACGGCTCTTTCGCCTACCGAGCAGGTGATCAAGATCGTCCGCGACGAGCTGATCGCCCTGCTGGGCAAGGACACGGCCCGCTTCAACTTCGCTTCCCGGCCGCCCACGGTGATCCTGATGGCCGGCCTGCAGGGCTCGGGCAAGACCACCACCTCGGGCAAGCTGGCCGCGTGGCTCAGAAAGGGCGGCCACCGGCCCTTGCTGGTCTCGGTCGACGTCTACCGCCCTGCCGCCCGGGAGCAGCTGCGGGTCGTGGCCAACGCGATCAAGATCAACCTGTACGAGGGCGACACCAAGGGCGAGGCGCCGGGGACTGCGCTGGTCGAGCGCCTGGCCAAGGAGGCGCGCCGCGAGGCCATCAATTCCGGCTGCGACACGCTCATCGTCGATACCGCCGGCCGTCTGGCCCTGGACCAGGAACTGATGGAGGAGATGCGGAGCCTGAAGACATCTGCTCAGCCCGCAGGAGATCCTCTTCGTCGCCGACGCGATGACCGGCCAGGACGCGGTCCATTCCGCGGGAGAATTTCATAAGCAGCTGGCGCTGACCGGCATTGTGCTCACCAAGATGGATGGCGATGCCCGCGGCGGCGCTGCGCTCTCCATCCGCCATGTCACCGGCCAGCCGGTCAAGTTCATCGGCACGGGCGAAAAGCCGGAGGCCTTTGAGCCCTTCCATCCCGACCGCATCGTGGGCCGGATTCTGGGCATGGGCGACATGATGACGCTCATCGAGCGGGCGGAAGAGACCCTGGACAAGAAGAAGCAGGAGGAATTTGCCCGCAAGGCCCTCTCCGGCGACGGCTTCTCCCTGGAGGACTTCCGCGACCAGCTGCGCCAGATCCGCAAGCTCGGCTCCATGCAGAGCATTCTCAAGATGCTGCCCTCGGTCGGCCCTTTTCAGGGCATCCAGCAGATGGCCGGGCAGGTGGATGAATCGCAATTCACGCGCATTGAGGCCATCATCAACTCGATGACCAAGCAGGAGCGCGACAAGCACGAGATCATCTCCGGCAGCCGCCGCAAGCGGATCGCGCGCGGCTCGGGAACCAGCGTGCAGGAAGTGAATCAGCTGCTGCGCCAGTATGCGCAGATGCGTAAGATGTTCAAAAGCGCCGGCAAGGGCGGCGGCATGCAGCGGCGGATGATGGGCGCCCTGGGCGGCATGCGCGGCATGGGCCGGTAGAGCGTTGTCACTTCTAGCTCATGGGCAAGTCCGAATGCGGGTTTCTTAGGCGAAAACCATCCTCGAGCGGTCTTGAGCAGCCGCGTAAGTTGAAAGCGCTGGAGCTTGCCAAGAAAAGCTCAACTTTACTGAAGCCGTTCGGGCACAGAGATCGTCAAACCGCTTGAGGGCAGCTCCTGATAAGCTTTGGTTGTGCGATGTCGACGGCCTTCAGCAGTCTTGCCGTTGCAGTTCAGTACGGCTGCACTGAGGAATTTCAGAAGCTTCCCCATAGAGAACGCCTTTATGTCGAAACTGCAAGACCAACTCGATCAGATCACGGCCAACACGCGGAACCTTGTCCAGCCGGAGCGCCTTGAGATCAGCGAGCGCGCGGTAGCGGATCTCTACGCGGCGGGGGTGGAGGATAGGATCCTGCAGGTTGGCTCCAAGGCTCCGGAGTTTGCCCTGCCCGACGCCGCGGGCCGCATCGTCCGCAGCACCGATCTGCTGGCGCTGGGGCCGCTGGTCATCAATTTCTTCCGTGGACGCTGGTGCCCTTACTGCGTCACCGAGCTTGAGTCCTGGCGGGACCTGTACAGCGCCGTCCGCAAGCGCGGCGCGCTGCTCATCGGGATCTCCCCGCAAACCGTGCGCCAGAACGACTTCACCGCGGTGCAGCACGGGCTTCCCTTTCCCGTTCTCACCGATGCCGGATGCCGGTGGCTGCCCAGTTCGGCCTGGCCTACGCGGTCGCGCCTTCCCAGCAGCAGTATTACCGCAGCATCCTGGTAAATATCCCTCTGGTGAATGGGGACGCGAGCTGGCGGCTGCCCCTGCCGGCAACCTACATCGTGGGAGAGACGGCACGATCCTGTTCGCCGGCGCGCATGCCGATTTCCGCGTTCGCCCCGAACCGCGGGAAGTGCTGGATGTGCTCTCGCCGTAGAGTTTTGTCCAAATCCTCGCAGGAAAGGGACGTTGTTCCCGCGGCGGTTAGGCCAGCTTGGTTTTCGAGAGCGGCATCTCGCGGATACGTTTGCCCGTTGCGGCGTGGATGGCGTTGTACAAAGCCGGAGCGAACGGTGGCACTCCCGGCTCTCCCGCACCAGCAGGAGGAGCGTCGCTCTCGACGATGTAAACGTTGGTGTGTTTCACCGCACCGTACATGCGCACCAGTTGGTAATCGCTGAAGTTGCTCTGGTTCACCGTCCCATTGGTGACGGTGATCTCGCTGAGGAGGGCGAGACTTGCGCCGAAGTTGGCAGCTCCCTCGACCTGGTTGCGGACATTGTCGGGCGCGACGATCGTCCCGGCATCAACAGCTGTCCAGACGTTGGGGATCTTTACCCGGCCGTTGCCGTCCACTTCGACTTCCACCACAGTGGCCACGTAGGTCAGGAAGCTGCGGTGTGCGGCGATACCGAAGCCGTGTCCGTTCCCGCTGGGACGATTTCCCCAACCTGATTTTTCCGCCACCATTTCCACTACGCGACGCAGCCGGGCCGTGTCGAGCGGATATTTCTTCTGTTCTTCCTGCTCGTCGGGCGCGGCTTGCAGGGGGACGATGCGCGGCGGGCCAATCAGCTTGAGCAGATACTGAACGGAGTCCTCGTTGGCGGCGTTGGCCAGCTCGTCCGCAAAGGAATTGATGGCAAACGAGTGATAGATGTTGGCAACGCTGCGCAACCATCCGATGCGCACATGAGCATCCGCGGGGCCGTTCTCGGCACGATGGTTGGGGATGTCGAAGGGCAAGTTGTTCCAGCCAAGGCCCATTTCGTCATCGGCGTACCTGGCGTTCAGGTTGAAGGTAGAAAGAATCGGAGGGTAGACGGTGCGCTGCAGCCAGGCCGTCGGCTTGCCGTCCGGTCCAACCGCCGCCTTCAGATACATGGCAGCAACCGAATGGAAAAAGTCGAATCGGATGTCGTCTTCACGCGTCCAGACAACCTTCACCGGCTTGCCGAGTTGTTTGGAGAGAACGGCTGCTTCCGCGACCTGGTCGGGTTTGGATTTCCGGCCGAAGCCGCCGCCGAGCAGGGGCACGTGACAGGTAACGTCCTCTTTCTTAATGCCCAGTGCACTGGCAATCGTTTCCTGCGCGGCTTGCGGGCTCTGGGTAGGCGCCCAGGCGAGAACTTTTCCATCGCGGTATTCCGCGACGGCGACTACCGGCTCCATCGCGGCATGCGCGAGATGCGGAGCGTAGTACTCCGCCTCGATGATCCTGCCGCCTTTGGCAAATTCCGCGTCGACATCACCCAGATTGCGGACAACTTTGCCTGGCTGCCGAGCCGTAGATTCGAGGGTCTTACGGAATTGATCGGAGTTGTAGACCGCGTGGGGACTGGTGTCCCAATCGATCTTTAGTTCCTTGCGCCCGCGGAAGGCGGCCCAGGTGTTATCGGCGATGACAGCGACCCCGCCCAGGGGTTGGAAATGGTGCGGCGGTTTGAAGGTATCGATGGTGAGCGTCCGCTGCACGCCGCGGACCTTCAAAGCGGCCTGGTCGTCATAGGACTTGACCTTCTGTCCAAGGACAGGCGGATGCTCGATGGAGGCGTACACCATGCCGGGCATACTGGCATCCATGCCGAAAATGGCTTTGCCGGTGACGATGTCGGGGAGATCGAAGAGGGCGCTGTCTTTGCCGATGTAGCGCCACTGCGACCGGTTCTTGAGCGGCACGTCCTCCTTCCTGGGAACCGGGAGTTTGGCGGCGGCCGCTGCGAGTTCACCATAGCTGAGCTTGCGGGCGCTCGCCTGGTGCACGACGAAGCCCGGTTCGGTGGTGCACTCTTTCTCCGGGACACCCCATTTTCCGGCGGCCGCGGTGATGAGCATGACACGGCCGGTAGCGCCGACCTGGCGCATCTGTTCGAAGTAACTGCGCACCGAGTGCGAGCCGTCGGTATCCTGATCGCCGTATTTAGGGTCGCCGATGGCCTGGTCAATCTTGACCTTCGACCAATCGGCATCCAGTTCGTCGGCAACCACCAGGGGAAGCGCAGTGCGGCTGCCGCAACCCATCTCGGAGCGATTGGCAACAATGGTGACGGTGCCGTCACTGGCGATCCTGAGGTAGATGTCCGGTTGGAAAACGGCGGGAGAAGCACCGTCCGTGTTGGCCCAGAGCGGTTCGGGGACCAGGTGCACGCCCAGCACAAATGTCCCAGCCGCGACGACGCCGCGCAGAAACCCGCGCCGGCTGACATTGCGGATGTTGTTCATGCCATCTCCTTCGCCGCCTGGTGAATCGCGGCCCGAATGCGCTGATAGGTTCCGCAACGGCAGAGATTGCCGGACATAGCCTGGTCGATCTCCGGGTCGCTGGGATTTTTATTCTGGTTCAGAAGAACTATGGCCTGCATGATCTGGCCGGTCTGGCAATATCCGCACTGCGGGACCTTGATCTGCATCCAGGCCTTTTGCACGGGGTGCAGCCCTTTGGCGGAGATCCCTTCAATGGTGGTGATGCTGGTTCCGCTTACCCCTTTCATCGCCACGGAGCAGGATCGCACTGCATTGCCATCCTGATGAACCGTGCAGGCTCCGCACAGAGACATGCCGCAGCCAAACTTTGTACCGGTGAATCCGGCGATATCGCGCAGGTACCACAGCAGCGGCATCTCGGGATCCCCGTCGTAGGTCCTTTCCATGCCGTTCACTTTGAAGCGAATCATTTCTCCTCCGCGCTTACTAGCAGATCGGTGCTCAGATTGTCCTATCCTGGTCACCCACGGCGCAAGGTTAAACAGCGTACCAGGCTCCGTCGTGATCCGTCGGTGCGAAGTATCCTATTTTGGCGACAAGCCAGGGCGATCTGGTCGAGTCCTTTTCTGGTCCGCTCCAACATCCGTTGTGCGGCTTCAATACGCATCTGCGAAACGTACCGGGCCGGCGAAACTCCCAGCTCCCGCGTGAACACGCGCTCGAGTGGCTAGCCCCCGAAACTGGAGGAACACTTAAGTAATACCCCGGTCATGGGACGGCGGCGGCGCATGCTGCCGAGGTACCTCGCCGGCCCCGGAGCCACGCATTGATTACGGCTCAATAACATGCAGGCATAGGTGTACAAAATTGAACAGTTTCCGGAGTGGCCGAGAAGCTCGTCGCCGTGGCATCTGGCGCGTGTTTAGCTCATTCCGCAGCGTGCGAATCAAACTTCAACTGTCTATCTACGGAACAACCTCATCCCTGCCCGGCCCCCGAAGCATCTCAATAACAGGGATGTGATATATGGACAAGGAACACGTGAAAGGTACAGCAGATAACGTTGTGGGCAATTGACCAACCCCACTGGGGTCCGCTTTTTTACGGTTTGAGAAAGGTGCTCGATGACTAATGCGACGGTCCCGGACACCGGAAATGAGATGCTACCGGCTAAGACGAGGGTTTTAATCGTCGACGATGACGACTTGATCCGCACTAGCCTCAGCCTGATTCTCGAATATGGGAATTTTGAGGTGGTTACTGCCGCGAGTGTGAACGATGCCCTTAGACTCATCGCCTCCCAAACCTTTGATGTACTGCTAAGTGACCTGCACATGCCTGGGGCCGGAGATGGTTTAACCGTGGTAAGTGCGATGCGTCACTCGAATCCCGCAGCGGTGACAATCATATTCAGCGGATTTCCAGAGATGAAGCAAGCGGCGGCGGCGATACTGCGTCAAGCAGACGAAGTCCTTGTGAAGCCTATGGCTCCAATGGTGCTCATTCAGACCATCCGGGAACGTCTAAAACGAGGAACGCCTACTCGTCCCAGCCCCGCGGAAAACGTGGCGACTATCCTCGAGCAGAGCGCGCAGTCCACCATCGATGACTGGCTTCTGCGGGTTGAGCTTGAGCCTCAACTCATCGGCGTCCCGTTAGACCCCGAGGAACGTTGCGCTCACCTCCCGCAGCTTTTCCGCGACCTTGTCTTTCGTCTTCGGAACCCATTACCGTTAGGCACGCGTGCTCTCGTGTCACCGTCGGCCGCTTCCCACGGGCTTTTACGCCGCGAACAAGGTTACACCGCAGCTTCGATGGTCGAGGAATCACGCATGCTGCAAGTCAGCATATTTCAAACCCTACAAAATAACCTTTTCAGAGTGGACTTCAGCTTGTTACTCGTAGGTGTCATGGCTATCGCTGATGAGGTCGATTCACAGCTGGCTCAAGCAATGGCCAGCTATATTTCCGAATCGAAGTCGGACCTTTTGCCTGCTTGAATCGTTGTGCGAAAAGACTGCTCTCTTGCCGAGTCAACATCATCTGCGCGCGGATTGCGGTTGCGTTGCTCATATAGACAAGCACATTCATCCAGCATATGCTACGCCATAGGCCCATGGAGATGGCAGCGTTTCCCGAACGACACGTTAAGCTTTTCAAGAACGGCCGAAACCAGGCAGTGCGGATTCCTCGCGAGTTCGCCTTGATGCGCTGCGCAACTGGCCGCAGACGGTCAACAGCCAAAACGCACCAGCGACAACACAGCTTCGGAGCACAACGATGAAACTTTCAGGACAATCAATCATTGGATTCCACGCCGGCGCGACCACGAAAGAAGTCTTCCAAGCTACGAATCCTCGCACTGGGGAACGCTTAGAGCCGGGCTTTTTCTCCGCGACAGCAGAGGAAGTAAACCAGGCTGCGCTTTTGGCGCACCAGGCTTTTGCAACGTACAGTCGAGCGACCGGCCGCGAGAAAGCTACCTTCTTACGCGCCATTGCCGCCAACATCGAATCCATCTCTGGCGAATTGATCGAACGTGCCGAACAGGAAACGGCCCTCCCCAAGGCCCGCTTGCAGGGTGAAACCGCGCGTACCTGTGGCCAGCTTCGCTTGTTTGCGCAGGTCGCCGAGGAAGGCTCCTGGGTCATGGCTCGCATCGACCGTGCCAATGCGGAACGTAAGCCGGCTCCCAAGCCGGATCTTCGCTCCATGCTGCGTCCTTTGGGCCCGGTCGTGGTCTTCGGCGCGAGCAACTTTCCTTTGGCGTTTTCCGTGGCCGGTGGAGATACCGCTTCCGCCTTGGCGGCGGGGAATCCGGTGATCGTCAAAGCACATTCAGCGCACCCGGGCACGAGCGAACTCGTAGGCCAAGCTGTGCAGCAAGCCGTTCGACAATGCAATTTGCCGGAAGGCGTTTTTTCCCTTCTGTTTGGCCGCGGTGCGCAAATTGGCGTCGCCTTGATGAAACATCCCCTGGTGAAAGCCGCGGGGTTTACGGGATCACGGAGCGCCGGCAGGCAATTGATGGATACGGCGGCCTCGCGTCCGGAGCCGATCCCGTTTTATGCCGAGATGAGCAGCACCAACCCGGTGTTCATTCTGCCCGGCGCATTGCGGGAACGCGCTGACGCCATCGCGGCCGGACTGCATGCCTCGTTCACGCTGGGAGCCGGTCAGTTTTGCACCAAGCCCGGAATGGTATTTCTGCCCGAAGGCGCGGGTGCTCCCGGGTTCGTCGACAAACTGCAGCAATCGGTCAATGAATCAGCGCCATTCTACTTGTTGACCGGAGGTATCAGGTCGGCTTATGAAGCAAGCATCGCCGACCGCAAGGCCACGCAGGGCGTGACGCTCGTCGCTGAAAAGTCCACCGCGGGCAATGGCCAGCTTGGCGTGGGCGCCGCGCTGTTCGAAACAGATGGCCAAACTTTCCTGAAAGACCCGGAGCTCGCGGGCGAGATTTTCGGCCCGGCAACGTTGTTGGTCCGCCACGCCAACCGCGACGAGATGTTGGAGGCCGCACGCGATTTAGAAGGCCACCTGACCGCGACCATCCACGGTACTGCGCAGGACCTGCGTGAGTTTAGCGATTTGGTTGCGATTCTCGAGACCAAGGCCGGCAGGCTCGTCATCAATGGTTTTCCGACGGGAGTGGAAGTTTCCCATGCCATGGTGCATGGCGGACCGTATCCTTCTACCTCCGATGGGCGCTCGACGTCGGTGGGTAGCCAGGCGATCTTCCGCTTCTCGCGACCGATCTGCTATCAGGATTTTCCGGACACCGCGCTGCCCGAGGAGTTAAAAAACGAAAATCCTCTTCGTATATGGCGCATGGTGGATGGCGAGATGACGAGGGAACCAGTCTTGCAACCGCAGGGGCTGGAAGTCGGGCGCTAGAACCTTTCACTTCCGGCGTATACAACGTAACCAATCCCGTCGCGGCTTTTCCTCAAGATCCTTGCGTTCGACGGCCGCGACGGTCTTTTCATCCGCGCAGAACTGCTCCTCAACAACTGTAATTGCATCCGACGTGCGGCAAAAACAAGAGCCTACGCTGATGTCAATTACTTGCCCCTATGATCTTTCCCACGGCGGCCCGATCTTCGACGATCTTGATGAAGCAATCGGCCACGTCCGCGCGCGAAATATTGAAACCGAAGCGAGGCAGATGGCCCTCTCGCACGCGATACTTCCCCGTGCAGGGCTTGTCTGTAAGTTGGGGTGGCCGCACGATGGTCCAGTCGAGGCCGCTTGCGGCAATGATCTGCTCCATCGCACCGGCGTCGACGACGATGCCGGAGAAAAACAACCGGCCGAACAGATAGGCTGGGGGCATGATCGAATCCTTGAACAGGAAAGCCGTTGACACGACCACCACGCGCCTCACGCCGGAGTGCTGCATTGCGGTGGTGAGGGCAGCGGCGAAGTCCCGCAGAAGGTTGGCGTCCGCTTTTGCAATCGGCACCCGCGGACCGAACCCTGACAGCACCGCATCGTGACCCTCGATAGCCCGTTCAAGCTCGGAGCTATTCAGCAGATTTCCCTGGTTGACGGAAATGCGATCTTGAAATGGCTTGAGCCTCTCCGGCGAGCGAACAAACGCGGTCACGAAATGACCGCGGTCAATCGCCTGCCGGACAATCTCCAACCCAACACCCCCTGTGGCACCAAGTACAGCGAGTTTCATCGTGCGCTCTCAGGCTTTCCTTCTGTGGTAGCCGGTTCAAGAAGCCTCGCTACGCTTCTTCCTGCTGATGTCACAGAGCATGTCGGAATGGATGTTCAGACCGATATTGGTCATGTTGTATAAGTGCTCGCTGGCCACCAGCCAGACGATCTCGCAGATCGCGCGTTCGGAATAAAAGCCGGACATGCGGGCAAAAGTCTTCGGGTTCACCTTCTTATCCTTTGTCAGCTCCGTCACATAGTCCAGTGCCGCGCGTTCTGCCTCGGTAAAAAGAGGGCTGGTGCGTGTATTGCTCCAGCGCATCGAATTTGGCTTCATTCATCGACGCTTTGATGGTGAACGAACGGCCAATATCCATGCAGAAAAGACAGACGTTGATACGCGCCACCTGTTCACGGATCAGCAGGACGGTCTCCGGCGGCAGCAGCAGCTTCTTATCCAGCTTGCGCGATCTTCCCATAGAACAGACCGAATGCCGCCGGCAACCGCGCGGAATGCACCTTCAACGGCGTAAGCACTTTGCCGAATTGCCGGCGGTAAAGTAATACGCCAGCTTCATCATCAGCCCCTTGGGTTTTTCGATGGGGGGAAGAAATGTGTCCGGTGAGTCGGGAACAATGGTCGCCGGATGGCTCGTTTGTGCTTGCATGATTGCTTTCCTCCCGTGCCTTCCTGAATAGAAGACCACGCAGGACCGCGATTTGTGACAGCAGCTCTCTAGCTTGCAGTTGCGGGCAACTCGGGCAAGTGAGCGAGCTTTTCAGGGTTCGTCAGAACGTAAATCGCCTGGATGTGTCCTTCGCCGGCATCGAAAGTGAGAACGGAGTATGGCTTCCCATCGAGATAACTGACGATGCCCGGCTCCCCGTTAACCTGTGCCAGGCGAGTGACCAGATTCTTCGGCAGCAGTTTTTGCAGAGTGCCCAGCGCCCCGCGGGCAACCTTGTTTGCGCCGCGAATCAGATTGGGTGCGGCAACCGCCTTGCCGCCGCCATCGGAGTGGAGCACGACATCACTCGAAAGCAAGGCAACCAGTCCCTCCAGGTCGCCGCTGCTTGTCGCTTTGAGAAAGCGTTCCAGCAGGTCGCTCTTCTGCCGTTGAGAAGTCTTGAAGCGTGGGCGCATCGCGGTGACATGCTGCCTGGCGCGGCTCAGAATCTGGCGGCAATTGGCTTCGCCCTGGCCGAGAACCGTGGCGATCTCAGAGTACTCGTACTCAAACACCTCTCGCAGAAGGAATACCGCTCGTTCCACCGGCGTCAGGCGTTCCAGCATGACAAGAAACGCCATGGAAAGCGATTCATCCAGACCCGATGATTTCCAGCGGATCGCTTCCTGGACCGGTGACGATCGGTTCCGGGAGCCACTGCCCACATACTCCTCGCGTTGCACCCGCGCCGATTGCAGATGGTTGATGCACAAGCGGCTGATGATGGTGATCAGGAATGCGCGCGGCGATCGAATCTCCTGCTCGGGAGCCTGCTGCCAGCGGATAAACGTTTCCTGCAGCATGTCCTCGGCGTCGGCCACGCTCCCCAACATGCGGTATGCAACGGAGAAGAGCAGGCTGCGATATTGATCGAATGTTGCCAGCCGGACCGGGGCTTCTGGATCGGGAGGCTGCATTCCGACTGAAGCATTGCGATCGTTATCTCTTGGCAATGTCTCCCCCATCAATATCCTAGACCGGATAGTGACGCACTTTGTGACAGAGTCTTAGCTGCCGATGGCGGGATTGGCCAGGCGATCGATTCAATGAACTTTGCTTCTCATATTGCGGCTTGCAGGTTTCCGCTTGCTCGCTTTGCCGGCGGTTTTTGCTGCCAACTGGATGTTGTGGGCGTTGACGATGGCCATAATCAGTCCTGGAAAGCGCTTCTCGATCTCTGCGCAACGAGAGGTGTTTTGCATCTCGACGCCTCGCCGTTCACCGCGGATCAAGCCTGCCTCTCTGAGCGCCTTGAAGTGCTGAGAGAGGGTCGATTTGGGTATGGTCTTTTCGCTGACGTTGAGAAAATTCGAGCAATTTTGCGAACAGTCTGAGCCGGCGATGTCGGCAAAGATGGCCACACGCACGGGGTCAGAGAGCGCGTGAAGAATCGCTTCCACCGTAACGTCTTCAATCGAAGGGTGGAAGAGAGGCCTCATGATTTTCATCATACCTTCACATGACGGCTTGTTCAATAGTTCATAATTTCCGAACTATTGAATCCTTGCGCGAACCGCTGCCCATCTTAACCTGCAGCAAGGGTCGATGCGACACCTGCAATAGCAAAGGAAACGCATATGAGCAAGCTCAAGGGTAAGGTAGCAGTGGTTACGGGCGCATCCAAAGGCATTGGAGCCGCCATCGCCAAGTCACTCGCCGCGGAAGGCGCATCTGTAGTGGTGAATTACGCCTCCAGCAAATCCGGCGCGAGAACCGTCGTCGACTCCATCACCGCAGCCGGCGGCAAGGCTGTCGCCGTGGGTGGCGACGTTTCCAAGGCCGCCGAGGCCGCAGGGGATTATCGACGCCGCCATCAAGAACTACGGCCGGCTCGACATCCTGGTCAACAACTCCGGCGTCTACGAGTTCGCCCCGATCGAAGCCATCACCGAAGAGAAGTTCCACAGGATGTTCAACATCAATGTGCTCGGCTTGCTGCTCACCACGCAGGCAGCCCTCAAGCACATCGGCGAGGGCGGCAGCATCATCAATATCGGCTCCGTCGTCAGCCGCATCACTCCTGCCTGCCTCCTCCATCTACACCGGAACCAAGGGCGCAGTGGACGCCATCACCGGCGTGCTGGCGCGCGAGCTCGGACCGAAGAAGATCCGCGTCAACGCCATCAACCCCGGCATGGTCGAAACCGAAGGCACACACACCGCCGGCTTCCTCGGCACTGACTTCGAGAAGTCGACGTCGCCCAGACCCCGCTCGGCCGCTTGGGTCAGCCCGGCGATATCGCCTCGGTCGCCGTCTTCCTCGCTTCCGACGACTCTGGCTGGCTTACGGGCGAACAGATCCTCGCCGGCGGCGGCCTCCGCTAAACCAACAAACTGAAAGGAGAATGCAATGGGAAAACTGGATGGAAAAGTAGCAGTGATTACAGCGGCAACCTCGGGCATGGCGCTGGCCACGGCAAAGCTGTTCGTGGAAGAGGGCGCGTATGTCTTCATCACCGGCCGGCGCAAGGACAAGCTGGATGAGGCGGTGAAAGCGATTGGCCGCAATGTGACCGGCGTTCAGGGCGACGCTTCGAACCTTGACGATCTGGACCGGCTGTACGAGACGGTCAAGAAGACGAAGGGAAAGATCGACGTGCTGTTCGCCAGCGCCGGCATGGGCGAGCTGGCGAAGCTGGGCGAGATTACCCCGGAACAATTCGACAAGACCTTCAACCTGAATGTGCGGGGCACGCTGTTTACGGTGCAGAAAGCGCTGCCGCTTTTCAACGATGGAGGTTCGATCTTTATGAACGGATCGATCGCCAGCATCAAGGGCTTTCCGGCATTTAGCGTCTACAGCGCGAGCAAAGCCGCGGTGCGGTCGTTTGCGCGGACCTGGCTGGTCGACCTGAAGGAACGGAAAATACGGGTGAATGTGCTGAGCCCGGGAACGATCGATACGCCGATTCTGGATCCGCTGGGGCCGGACGCAAAGAAGTACTTCGCGTCGCTGATTCCGCGCGGTGAAATCGGGCGCCCGGAGGAGATTGCGACCGCGGCGCTTTTCCTGGCTTCGAGCGATTCCAGTTTTGTGAATGGCATCGAGTTGTTCGTGGATGGCGGGGTCGCCCAGATCTGAGCTTCCCACCGTTCTTTGGGTTCAAAGATGGGGTTTAAATAATGCAGGAAGCGCTCCACTCCCTGATAGCTGCATAATGGTTGCTGCAATCAAGAGACGGAGCGCCATGCATCGTCGTGCATTCGGTCAGCTGATGGTCGGGGCAACTCTGGGACGAGTGCTCTCCCGCGGATGACGCCCAGACCTACTTCTCAAAATGGATCCCGCTTCATTCCGTGATGTTATGGACACTGGAGAAGCAGGCGCCATTCGATCGCTGTCTTCGAGATCGTTGCCGACGCGGGTTACCAGGGCGTAGAGCTGACTGGGCAATTTCAGAAATGGTCGAGCGACGAGACGCGGCGGGTGATACCCGTCGAAGATGCGAGACCACGTCATTTTCGTAATGGTATCCGGCAACGCGGTCTCTTCTTTGCGCCCGTAAAACGCATTGTATCCATCCCAGAGCAATTTCCATTTTGCAAAATCGTCCTGCCGGACCGCTCGTATCAGAATCTCGCCGCTCAAATGTCTACGCCTCGCTTGTTGAACAATCTTCCATGATTCTAGCTCTGCTCCTTGTGGCACGGCTCATCGCAAGGTGATTCATACGGGACAAATGGCCGCTTTGCCGAGGGGGACTCACTGAGCCAATAGGTTTAGAAACCTGCGGTTGACTTGGCAACCACTTCTCCTCAACCCTGGCGTGGAAGCGCTCTATGGCTGAGCCGGTGGAGGAGACGATGCCGGCGTTGTTTGAGGCGAGGGGACGGGCAGCACCGTGCGGGGCGTTGCCGGCAGGTTTGGCGCGCCGGTCGTCTCCTCGTCGCCGATCTCGAAGACCGGTGTGCCCTTGGGCAGCTTCAGGCGGCCGTCGACCAGATAGGCGACGACGACTCCGCCGGTGACCTCGGGCGCCAGCACGACCAGGGGGAGGAGATACTTCTTGCTCTTGACCAGCGACTCGGCCACGCCGTCGACGGGGTGGCTGCGGGGAATGCTGCCGGGCACCTGCGGGATGACGAAGGCGCTCATGTTGAGCTCGGGGTGCTTCTTGCCGTAGCTGACCAGCGAGCGGGCGACCTGTTTGGGGGTCATCAGGCCGACGTCGGCGATGAAGTTGCGGTGGATGGCGTGGGGCAGGTAGATGTCGAGGACGACGCGGGAGAAGTCGGCGCAGTTGTGGAAGAGGAGGTTGAAGTGGCCGACGTTGCGGCGGTCGTTGAAGATGGCGATGAATCGCTGGTCTTGTGCCGGCGTGCTGTCGACCTGGAAGCCGTGGATGGTCCGGTCGAAGGAGGAGCCCACGAGCTCGGTCCACTCGCCTTTGGGGGGTCCGCCCTGCCGGTTGTCCGGCGCGAGATCGAGCAGGTGCTGCTTGCGGTAGGCGTCGCGCAGGGCCGCGACCTGTTCCTTGTCCACCGTCAGGGGAATGTCGCTCGGCGAATCGACCGCGTAGAGATAGCCGATCAGGGGGATGGCGATCCAGTCATAGCCGTCGATCTTGTGGTAGCGGCTGATGACGACGCCAAACTCGCCGTCGTGGCAGGGGCGGAGCACGATGTGCGAATCGGCGCAGATGTGATTGAAATAGACGGCGGCGTGGCCGGTGGGGTTCATCGCACCAAATTCGCCGTAAGGCTCTTCCATCAGGAGTGCGACCGAGGCGTGGGCGTGCGCCGCGCCAGAAGGCACAGGAACAGAACTGCACCCCAAAGAGGCATCTTTCGACAAAAATCAGGGACTTCGGTTCCTCTATATCCCATGTACCTGCGGCGCCTACCTTTCTTAGTATGCTGACGATCGACGCATCCCGCGGGCTTATTTGCTCGCCAACCGGTTGGGTCGACTCAAAGGAGCTACGATCCGGTGGCTACGTAAGTTCGCTGAAACGGTAGAATCGAAGTCATGCAACTCGGTTTTGTAAGCGCCATTGTCCCCGACCTCACGCTTGAAGAAGTATTCGCTCTCGGCAAAGCGACGGGGTACACCTGTGTGGAGCTGATGTGTTGGCCGCGCGGGCAAGGCCGATCGCCGCTACGCGGGCGTTACCCACATCGACGTCAGCAACTTCGACCACGCGGACGTTTCGCGGATTTTAGGTCTTGCCCAAGCTAACGGCATGGACATCAGCGGTCTGGGCTATTATCCGAATCTGCTTTCGCCGGATCAGGAGGAAGGGCGAGTGGCGGCCTTGCACCTGAAACGTGTCATCAGCGCCGCGAAGATGCTCAACCTCACGGTCGTCAGCACGTTTGTCGGGCGCGACTGGACCCGATCCATCGCAGGAAAACTGGCCTCGCTTCCTATCTGTCTGGAGCGATCTGATCGCTTATGCGGAGGACCAGGGAGTTCGTATCGCCATCGAGAACTGCCCTATGCTCTTTACCGCCGACGAATGGCCAGGGGGCAAGAACCTTGCGGTCCAGTCCCGCGATCTGGCGGCGCATGTTCGAGGAGATCCCCAGCCCGAACTTCGGACTCAATTACGATCCGTCGCATCAGGTCTGGCAGCAAATGGACTATGTCGCCCCGCTGAAGGAATTTGCCTCTCGCATATTCCGCGTTCATCTGAAGGACGTAGCGGTCGATCGGCAGCGGCTGGACCAGGTGGGCATCCTGGCTTATCCGCTGGAGTTTCATACCCCGAAGCTGCCGGGACGCGGGGATATCGACTGGGCAAGCTTTCTCCGCTGCGCTCGAAAGATTCGGGCTATGACGGACCGGTCTGCGTGGAAGTCGAGGACCGGGAGTTTGAAGGCGATCTGGCGCATCGAAAACAAGCTCTCGCCGTCAGCTCGCAATACCTGCGGCCAGTTTAGAGCATTACGGTCAGCAAGGATCAGTACATGATCCAACCGCCGTCGACGTTGAGTGTCTGGCCAGTCATGGCGTCGCTCAACTCTGTCGATAGAAACAAACACACGCGGGCAACATCGAGCGGGCCGATGCGCCGCTTGAGACTTTGCAGTTCCATGAACTTATCCGATTCCTCCTTGGACATCAGCTTCCGTTCTCCCTCGGTTTCGATGGCGCCAGGGGTTATGCAGTTGACGCGAACGTTATGTTCCCCCATCTCTCTTGCCAAAGAGCGGGTAAACCCAATGATGGCGCCCTTCGATGCGATGTAATGGGTCAAGTTCTGCAAGCCGGTAAAGAACGTGACCGAAGAGATATTCACGATCGCCCCGGCTCGTTGCCGAACCATGTGGGGCATAACAAGTTTTGTGCAATGGAAGACGCTCTTCAGGTTGATGTCCTGCATGGTGTCCCACTGCTCTTCTGTCATTTCCAGGAAGGGCTGCCGGGGATAAATGCCGGCGTTATTGATCAGGACGTCGATGCGTCCAAAGCGGGAGACGGCATCCTCAACAACTTTTGCCATGGCATCGCGATTGCGGCGTCGGCCTCAAAGCCGAACGCCGAGCCGCCTTTCGCTTGCAGAGCCGCTGCGACCTTTTTAACCCGCGCCCCGTCCAGGTCGGCGAGAAATACATGGGCTCCGTTCTCGGCAAATAGCTCGGCCACTCCGGCGCCGATGCCGGCGGCGGCCCCGGTCACAATGGCGACTTTATCCTTAATCAGTTCCATCAGCCTGCTCCTGCATCACAAGGGCTGATCTTATCAAACCTCTCTCCGACAACCTGGCCAGTTACTCCGCCCGCCCTACCTCCAGCCCGAAGCGCGACAGATCGCGCTTCTGCAGGTTGTAGTCGATCAAAAAGCCAACGCCAATCGCCAGCGGAATCAAGCCGACGGCGCCGCCGGACAGCACTTCGTGCTCGCTCACAATCCACGCCAGCACGAGAAAAGAGAGCATCAATCCCGACGCCGCTCGAGATCAGCACGATCGCGGTCCTGCGCGTACTCGCAAGGCTCTGCAGCGGGTCTTTCGCCGGTCTGCCGTCGTCGCTCGCCTTGCCCAACAACTTGTCGATATCGTCGGCGCTCATTCCACGCGCCACCATCGCCATACGCTGTTCGGCCTTTAGCCTCTGCCTGTGTGCCTCCACCGGCAACGCCAGAAACGATGGCTACAATCCCAACCACAAATGCCCCCAGCGGGACTCATGAACGGGCTCCAATGCCAATCCATAAGCTTTACCTTCCTTTCTGACCGCCTTAGACTGTCGTGCCTCGTTGAGAGTTTCAGCCGGTGCATGAAACTTTCAGCGAGATTCACAGTCTGACTCTCCTTGCATGCCGCCGACCCCAGCTTCGAGCAGATCGTCCGAGACCATCAGACCATGGTCTTCAGCACCCTCATTCGCCTTACCGGCAGCCGCGAACATATCGACGATCTGGCCCAGGAGGTCTTTCTACGCCTCTACCGGGCGCTTCCAGCCTTTCGCGGCGAAGCCCTGCTCAGCACCTATCTCTATCGCATCGTCGCCAACGTCGCCCAGGATGAATGGAAGCGCCGCCGCCGGGACGACCGTCCCCTGGTCTCCTTTTCTGAAGAGGAGTCCGACTGGGAAGATCGCCTGCCGCATCCCAGCCCCGACGCGGAGCAGCAGTTTGCCGAGAGGCAGTTTCGGTATTCTGTAGAGCAGCAGTTACAACAGCTCAGCCCGGTGGAGAGAACCGTACTGGTGCTCTACCATCAGGAGGAGCGCAGTTACGAGCAGATTGCGCAGTCGCTCAAACTGCCCATTGGCACTGTGCGCACGCACCTGCATCGCGGCCGCAAGAAGCTTCGCGAAGGCATCCAACGGCAGCAGGAAGTTGAAAGGGGAACCACATGGCAGAAGACAAGATGAATCCTCCTTCGCATGCGCAGTCACTCGATGCAAGGATCCTTCGCGCTCTTGAGACCGCTCCTCGAGCCCGAGATCCCCGCTGACTTCGCCGCCAGGGTCGCCCGGCAACTGCCTCCGCGCCCCGCGGTCGATCCTCACCCCTGGGCGATACGGTTACCGTGCGGCTGTGGCATGCCTGGTGGTGCTGCTTGCACTTATGCTTGCATTTGCCCATCGGGCCACCGGCACGTCTCTGTATTTGGTTTTCGATCGAATCGATTTTCTGCGCCCAGTTCGCGCTCGTGGCCGTCTGGCTGGTGGTGCGGAACGCAGGCTATACTTTCACTAGCCTGTTCTAGAGCGGTTTCACGATTCCTGTGTCCTATCCGGCCTCAGTGATGTGGGGCTTTTCCTGGTGAAAAGCCCCGTGTGAGGCATTTGCACCGGGTACACCTATCGTGAAACTCGCTCTAAAGCGCTTAAAAACTCAGCCAGTTGAGGTTCGAGTTCATCGATGGCCATCAAGATTACTCGCACCGATCCGCGCTACGCGATGTTGCAGCCGAAGCCGCAATCTTCGCTGGGACGGCAACGAGGCCGAAGCGGCCGCCGAGATCGAACTGTGCGAGACCGCCGAGCAGGCGGCCGAAGCATTGCAGCGCATCGTCAACGCAGGCATGCGCCCCACCATTCGCAGCGGCGGCCACTGCTATGAAGACTTCGTGGTCAACAACCCGGGCGGCGCGATCCTGGATCTGAGCCTGCTGAAGAGTGATGCCTGCCAGGCGACGGAGACGCGCTACCGCATAAGCCCCGGGCAGCAGCTGGGCGAAGTCTACATCGACCTGTACAAGCGCCACGGGGTAACCATTCCCGGAGGCAGTTGCTACGAGGTGGGCGCCGGCGGCCACATCACCGGCGGCGGCTATGGCGTGCTTTCGCGACTGCACGGTCTCACCGTCGACTGGCTTTCGGCAGTCGAGATCCTCACCGTCGACAGCAAAGGGCATGTCGCGCTCAGGCGCGTCGACAAGGACCATGATCCCGATCTTTTTCGTGCCTGTCGCGGCGGGGGCGGAGGAAACTTCGGCGTGGTCACCGGCTTTCTCTTCGACCGTTTGCCGGCGGCGCCCTTTGAAGTAGTGAATGCCCACCTGTCCTTTGACTGGGCCACCATGACCGAGGACAACTTCACCGCCATCCTGCATGGCATTCGGAGACTACTGGGCCAAGCGAGGGAGCGAACCGGACACCTGGGGACTGTTTGCCGCGCTCGGCCTCACGCACGCCTCCTCGGGTCGATTTGGCCTCTCGCTGCAGTTCTGCAACCCGGATGGACGCTGCGACGACCTGAAGCCATTAGAGGAGTTTCTCGATCGCTTTCAGGATTTCGGTCCCGCTGGAGACAACGCGCATCCGCGCCGGGCGATCAGCGCTTTGCCACCGCGCAGCCCGGCGGCTCGCCAGCACACTGGGACGATACAGCATCGATCGGCTGCTGTGGCTCGAAGCGACGATTGGCGACAGCGGGAGCGGGCACAGCGGACGCGCCGCATACAAATCCTCGTTACATGAAACAGAACTTTACCCGCGCGGAAGCGAAGTGCATTTACAAGCACCTGACGCGCACGGTTCCCGGCGTCGACCTGCGCGGATCGGTCATGGCGGTCGACTCGTATGGCGGAGCCGTCAATGCGAAGGGCATGGCCGAGGTCACCTCGGTCTGGCAGCGCTCGTCGATCATGAAGGTCCAGTTTCAGCAATATTGGGACCGCCCGGAAGAAGATGCGGGCCGTCTGCAGTGGATGCGCGAGTTCTACACCGACCTCTACTCGCAGCAGGTGGAGCCGCAGTACGCCGGCACTCCCTACCCCAACGAATACTACGAAGGCTGCTACATCAACTATCCGGATGGCGACATGCTCGCGTATGCCTTCTGGCCGCAGCTCTACTACGGCACCAGGATCTTTACCCATTTCTGCAGCAGGTGAAGCGGCGCTATGACTCGAACAACATCTTTCATCACAAGATGTCGATCCGCGCTTAGGAGGACTCTATGCAGCCTGATGATCGACGATTGCGCGGCAAGATGGACACGCAGAGACTTTCGTGCGCGGCGCCGCAGGCATGGTCGCGCTCCCGCATCTGCAGCAAGCCTGGCTGCCACGCAGGTCCGGCAACGGCAGTTTGCCTATGTGGCCTCGGGCGAAGGCTCGCTGCATGTCTTCTCGTTTGCGCGGACCAGGTCTGGACGAGGATACAGCGTGTACCCAGCCGCGCGCCTGCCTGCATTTTGCTTTCCCCGGCACAGCGGACGCTTTATGTGGCCAATGAAGTAGATGTGCACGAGGGACTTGCCGCGGGGCACCGTCGAAGCCTTCCACATCGATCCTTTGGACGGCCGGCTGACGCTGTTCGGCCGCCAACCGCTTTCGCTTTCCGCAACCCACCCGCGGCACATGGCCCTCTCCCCGGATGGAAAGCTGCTCGCCGTGGCCGCTTACGGCGGCGGAATTTACAACCTCCTTCCGATTGCGGAGGACGGCAGCCTTGGCCGTCCGAGCAGCATTTTTAAGCAGGCAGGCTGCGGACCGCACGCGCAGTCGCAGGCATCGGCGCATCCCCATACGCTGCTCTTCGACGCTAGCGGACGCCATCTGCTCTCGTCCGATTTCGGCAGCGACCGGCTGAGCGTGTTCGCGGTGGAAGACGGCAGACTGAGCGGCGTATGCAGCAGTCCACCGGTGAAGGGAGTGGCCCTGGCGCGTGCGCGCTTCATCCCGCCGGCTCGGTTTTCTATGCCTGGCATGAGCTGGAGAGCACGCTCGCTTGCTACCGCTACGATGCGGTATCTGGAAGTCATGGGTGAGAGGATCCAGCGGCTGTCATTCCCAGGGTCCGCTGGGGGCGCCCCCTCTGCCCATGCTCTTGCCCTGCATCCGTCAGGCCGCATGCTCTACACCACCCAGGCAAACGCGGAACGAGTTGAGTGGCGTGGCGCATCGACGCGAAGAGCGGTATGCTCTCACGCGCACAGCTTGTTTTGCTCGGAGAGGCGACGCCGACCCGGATCACGGCCGCGCCCGATGGGAAGAGTATGTTCGTTCTGGATGGCGTGAGGGGATCGATCTATAGGGTGACCGCAGATCCCGCGACGGGTGAGCTAGACTGGAAGGCGAAAGTCGCGGTGGTGAACGAACCGAGAAGCTTGGTACTCAAGACGATCTAGCGCGACGGCACTTGAGTCCACGTTTCTAAAAGAGTTCCCGATCAAGCCGCCATGATGTTGAGCACGATAGGAAGCACCGCGAAAAGAATTCCCTGAACTTTCGATCACCTTTCGCTACGTTATGGGGGTAAATTAGGAATCGATGATGAATATGATTGTGCGCCACATTCTCTCCCGCTGCTGTATCGCGCTCGCGCTTGCCGCCGGCATTAGCGTCTTTCGCCCAGCAGGCCGCGCCGATGTACGATCTGCTGCTGCGCGGCGGACATGTGCTCGATGACAAGAACCATATCGATGGCTGTGATGGACGTGGCCATCAAGGACGGCAAGATTGCCAGGGTCGCCGCGCACATTCCCTCCGACGCGGCGCTCAAGACGATCGATGTCAAAGGCCTGTACGTCACCCCGGGGCTGATCGACATTCACGTTCATGTGTACGCCGGCACGGGGGAGCGCAACTCCTATGCGGGCGACCTCAGCGTCCCTCCCGATGGCTTTACCTTCCGCGTTGGCGTCACGACGGTGGTCGACGCGGGCTGCTCCGGCTGGCGGAACTTTGAGGACTTCAAGGATCGCATCATCGATCGCTCGAAGACCCGCGTCTTCGCCATGCTCAACATCGTCGGCGCCGGCATGCGTGGCGGCAAGTACGAGCAAAACACCGCGGACATGGATGGAGAAGCCACCGCGGCCATGGCCCTCAAATATCCGCAAACCATCGTCGGCATCAAGACCGCGCACTTTGCAGGCCCGGAGTGGACGCCGGTGGAGCAGGCCGTCATCGCCGGAACCAAGGCCAACATTCCCGTGATGGTCGACTTCGGCGTAGACCGTCCCACTCGCCCTCTCTACGACCTGCTGACCAAGAAGCTGCGGCCCGGCGACATCTACACCCACATGTACTCGGGGCTTCGTCACGAGCAGGATCCGGTCACGCTGGGCCCCAGCAAGGCCTTTATCGAAGGCCGCAAGCGCGGCATCTACTTCGACGTGGGCCAGGGCGGGGGCAGCTTCAAGTGGTCGCTCGCCGTGCCCATGATCAAGGCGGGGTTCATCCCCGACTCCATCTCCACTGATCTGCATATCGACCAGCATGAATGGCGCGATGAAGGATGAGCTCAATGTCGCCGACAAGATCATGGCGGTGAATGTTCCGCTGAAGGAGGTAGTCGCCGAGATGACCTCGCACCCGGCGCATGAAATTACGCCACGAGGAACTTGGCAACCTCTCCGAGGGGTCGATCGCCGATGTTGCGGTGCTCCGCCTGGAAAACGGTAATTTTGGCTTCACCGACATGCTCAACAAACGCCTGGACGGCAAGCAGAAGCTGGTCTGCGAACTTACGATCAAGGACGGAAAGATTGTCTACGACCTGAATGGGATCAGTGCCGACTTGTGGACTGCGCCACCCGGCCCCCATGCTGCGGAAGCTTACCGGTGGACTACCTTCGCTCCCAGACCACCCTCGTCCACCACAGAACTGCCTCACTAAGGGGCGACACTGAAACCCGGGGGATTGATCGAGCTCCCCCGCGGCTCTGCAGATCCTGCCCAGCACCACGCTGCGATCCTCTACTCGCTGAATCGGTCGGCGGCGAGTGTAGACATCTCGCTGCGTTGCCTGGGCCAGTCACGGTACTATTGTGTTAGCCGTTCTGTAGTGTGACTGTCATTCTGCAATCGCTGCTCCGTATGCTGTTGCCGCGCCTCCTCGGCGCAGGCCAGCTGTTGTTGTTTGCGCTAGACTCGCAACCGACGCAGCAAGCTGCTTCTCTCCTGAGCAGCACTCTTCTACAACCAACTTTTCTATTTAGGGAAATCTGCACGTGAGCATTGCTCTCCATCTACGCAGGATTTGCATCTCGCACTTACGCCTCGCTGCGCCCCTTCTCGCTCTTGTTGTAGCCGCTGTCAGTACGTCCTCCCATCGCTGCTTCCAGCCGTGCGCGGCAAGATTTCTTCCAGGAGTTTACTTATGCGTGACTTGCAGCTTCTACTTCGATATTGCCTGTTCTCTACCCTGCTTGCACTTGCGTTGTTGCACCCTGGGCCAAGGCCCAGATGGTGGGGGGCACGATCTCCGGCGACGTCGTCGATCCCGCGGGCGCTGCTGTGGCACGGGCCGAAGTGCTCATCCGCAATGATGAGACCGGCAGCGAACGCAAGTTCACTCACCGCAGAGAGCGGCACATTCTCCGCGCCCTCGGTCGCTGTGGGCGTGTACACCGTCTCTGTTTCGCGGGATGGCTTTGCACCGCTCAGCCGCACCGGAATTGCGCTCACCGTTGGCCAGAATGTCCAACTGCACCTTGCGCTCACCGTTGGCAGCGTGCAACAGAGCGTCTCGCGTGGTGGACACTCCGGCCGTCGTTGACACCTCAACCTTGCAAACGCAGGGACTGGTCGATGAGCGGCAGGTCAAGGAACTGCCGCTCAATGGCCGCAGCTTCGACCAGCTTATCCAGCTGAACCCTGCGTCGGTCAGCTACACCACCCAGCGCTCGGGCGGCGTGGGCACATCCAACTCTTCCGTGGGCAACATGTACTCCGTCTCCGGACGACGCCCGCAGGACAATCTCTTCCTGCTGAATGGAATCGAGTACACGGGGGCCTCGCTCATCAACGTAACCCCGGGCGGCACCAGCGGGCAGCTGCTGGGCGTGGACGCAGTCCGCGAATTCAACGTGGTCAGCGATACCTATGGCGCGAATTACGGCAAACGGACCGGCGCGCAGATATCGATCATCACCGCATCGGGAGGAAACAAGCTCCACGGCTCGGTGTATGAATTTCTGCGCAACAGCGCACTGGACGCGCGCAATTACTTCGACCAGGCGCAGATTCCGGAGTTTCAGCGCAATAACTTCGGCGCCGCCCTGGGCGGCCCGTTGCGCCACGACAAGCTATTTGGCTTTGGTAACTACGAAGGTTACCGGCAGCATCTCGGTCTTAGCGCGGTCAGCTTCGTTCCCGACAATGCCTCGCGCGCCGCTGCCGCTGCCATCGTCCGGCCGCTGCTCGCGCTTTGGCCGGTAGCCAACGGTCCCGAGCTGCTCAACCCCGAATGGCACGCCGAGCGGCATCGCGGAAGCCTTCGCCAATCCGCCGCAACACGTCCGCGAGGATTTCGGCACCACGCGGATCGATGCCAACCTGACCCCGAACGATCTGCTCTTCGGCGTCTATACCGTGGATGACAGTGACGCCAATACTCCCTCGCAAAACCCTTATTCGACCATCTACGAGCGGCTGCGCGAGCAGGTCTTGAGCGCGCAGGAGCAGCACGTCTTCTCTCCCAACCTGCTCAATACCTTCCGCTTCGGCTATTCGCGGGCGGCGTATTACTTTACCGGCGAGGTGCCCGGATCAGTGCCTGGCTGGGTCGCGGGCGCGCCGGTCGGAGCGGTCGTGATCTCGGGCAGCACGGCATCGAATGGCGCCTCGCAGGTGACGCTGGCGGGCGCGAACACCGGCAGCAACAACCAGGCTGTCCGTAATCTCTTCACCGTGGACGACCATGTTTTCTGGACCCGTGGACGGCACCAGGTCGAGGTCGGCGTGTGGCTGCAGCGGCTGCAATCGAATGACAACCTGGCGCAGAACCAGTATGGACAAGCGTCCTTCTCGACCCTCAGCAGCTTTCCTGAAAGGAAGCGTGGCGACGTTTACGGTGGTGCCTGCGCCGACGGAGCTGGGCTGGCGGTCACTCTTTGGAGCGGGCTTTATCGAGGACGCCTGGAAGGTAACGCCTCGCCTCGAGCTTCGCGCGGGATTCCGTTCCGAGTCGACCAACGGCTGGAATGAGGCCCACAACCGCGCCTCGAACTACGGCTTCACCAACGGCGTCATCAACACGAATCCCACCATCGGCGGCTCCGCCCTGTCGCAAAACCGCGCGAAGTTTATGCCCGAGCCGCGCATCGGGGTGGCCTACGATCTCTTCGGCAATGGCAAGACTGCTCTGCGGGCGAACTTCGGCGTGCATCGCGCGCTGCTGGATACGCTGGATTACCGGCTTGACCAGACTGCGCCGTTCAACACCACGCTGTCGTTCAGTAACACGACGGTGGACAAGCTCGCCGGCCTCGCCAGCGGAACGGCCACGGGCAGCGGACAGATCTCGCCCAGCAATGTGCAGCCGGACATCGCCACCCCGACGGTGCTTGCCTGGACATTCAAGATCGAGCAGCAGATCGCCCCGGCGACTTCGCTCACCATCGGCTATGTCGGTTCGCACGGATACCACCAGATTCTCTCCGAGGACCAGAACACGCCCGCAACCGTAGTCTGCCCGGCATCGCCGTGCCCTGCAGCGCTTGCGCCAGGGACCGTCTTCTACCCGAGCACGACCAAGGCCAACCCGAACGTGGCCAACACCACCTCCTGGGTCTCGCAGGGAATCAGCAACTATAACGGTCTCGAGGTCGATGTGCGCCGCCAGTTGTCGCATGGGCTGCAGCTGCGCGGCGTTTATACCTTTGCCAGCAACCTGGACGATGGCTCGGCCTGGAATACCAGCGTCTCGGCGAACACTCCGGCCTTTGTCATGTATCCGGGAAACCCTGGGCTTGACTACGGGCCGGCGGCCACCAATATCCGCCATGCCGGCGCGATCAATGGCACCTGGGAGTTGCCTTTCAGCGACGGGCTGCTGGCCAACCCGGTGGCGAAGCAGTTGGTCGGCGGCTGGTCGGTGAGCGGCATCGCGACCCTACAGAGCGGTTTCCCCTTCTCGCCGCAGCTTGGCTACAACCCGACCGGCAACGGGGATACGCGCAACCCGGTGCGCCCCAACCTCGCTCCCGGCTTTCATGGCCCGCTCTATGCCAAGACGGTGGCAGCAGTGGTTCAATCCCGCTGCCTTCACCGCGCCCTACCCGGGTACATTTGGCAACGTCGGCCGCGACACGCTCACCGGGCCCGGGCTGTCGGAGCTGGATCTTGCCCTGGCCAAGAGCACCACCATCCATGAGCGGCTTCGCGCGCAATTTCGTGCGGAGTTCTTCAACGTGCTTAACCACTCCAACTTCACCACGCCGAACCCGGTTGTCTTCAGTTCCGGTCCAACCCCAAAGACTCCCACGGCAGAAGCCGCGCCGTCGCCGACGGCCGGGGTGGTGAGCGCAACCGCCACGACCTCGCGGCAGATCCAGTTTGGGTTGAAGCTTCTTTTCTAGCCGGGCTCGCCCATGTAAACGCCGAAGCGCAGCGGCGGAGCAACTTTGCCAAGGAGGCCGGCTCGAACCGCGACCAAAATTGTTCTTAGTCTGTTGGCTTTTTACGCTAATCTTTTCTGGTCAAGAGGGATGAGCCGAATGAAACTGCTAAGGCAACAAGCGCTCTTTGGGCTTTGCTTTCCACCACCCTGTTTGCCAGCGCAGACATTATTGTTTTGCACGACGGCACCAGCTATTCCGGACACTTCACGCCCACAGGCAATGGCACCCTCTCATTTACCGATAATCAGGGCATCCACTATGACCTGCCGGTTGGCGACGTGCAGTCGCTGGTCTTCTCCAACGCCGCCGACCACCTCACGTTACACAATGGGAAAACTTACTCCGGCCAACTGAACGGAACCGCAGATGATTTCCTTCGAAGGTAGCGGCGGCATCGACTATCAGTTTCCTTTCCGCGACGTCAGCTCGCTCGTCCTCACCGGATCGCCGGCTCCCGCTGCGTCGCACCATATTCCTACGGTGGTCATTCCGGAAGGAACAGACATCGTTGTCCTCACGTCGGACGCCATCCAGTCCGGCCAGGACTCCTCCGGCCAGCTTTATCCCGCAACCATCCAGCAGGATGTCTACGGCAGCGCCGGCAGCATTGCCATTCCCGCCGGCACACGCGCCAAGTTGGTGGTGAGCAACGTCCGCAGTGGGGGAGCGGTCCACAGCCCGGAATTGGTGCTGGATCTTTACTCCATCGATGTTCACGGCGAACAATACCGGGTCGATACTTCTTCGGTGACGGAGAGCAACAGGAGCGGTCTGGGAGCTAACCGCCGCACGGCGGAATTCACCGGCGGCGGCGCGGGCATTGGCGCGCTGATGGGCGCTGTTTTTGGAGGAGGAAAAGGCGCCGGCATTGGCGCCCTGGCGGGGGCCGGCGGCGGTGCGCTTACCCAGCTATTCACCCGGGGTAAAGAAATCAGCGTTCCGGCCGAGACCGCATTGACCTTCCGCCTGGAACGAACTCTGGTGATGCACCCCTAGCACCGCCGCAAATTAAGCGCTAGTGTGCACCCACGACCCCGGCGTCTTTAAGAGCATGTTTCTCCGCGTCCAGCGACGAGGTATGCAGTTGCACCACGCGCTGCATGGCCGCATCCGCCTCTTGCACATGGCCCTCGGAACGCAAGGCACGGGCGAGCAGATAAAACGATCCCGCGTCCTCCGGATTCATCTCTACGGCCTGGCGGAGCAGGCGCACCGCAGCCGCTGTATCGTGCTGCTGAAACTGCGCTTTCCCCATATAGAAATAAGTGGCCCACGAGTCCGGGGTCATGCTCTGCGCTTTCTCAAGATAGGACAGGCCTTCCGGATAACGCTGCGACTGGACCAGCAGCGCTCCCAGAAAATAGAAGGCGCTGGCATCCTGTGGGTCAGCCTCGATCGCCTGTTTCAACTGCTTTTCCGCATCCGCATTCTTCTGCAGGCTGATGTATACCTTGCCCAGCTCGCGATGAGCCCCGGGAAATGCAGGATCGGCCTGCAGCACTGCCTGGTAGGCCTGCTCCGCTTCAGCGAATTGCGCCGCGTCGTAATATGCGTGACCCAGCAGGAAATTGGCTTGCGCCGGAGTCGCGCTGTCGGCAAAAGCTTGGTGAATACCTCCTGAGCCTGTTGCGCCTGTCCGGCGCGCGCATAAGCGACGCCCAAGCAGGTAGAGTGCCGCGGGGTCCGGATCGTCCGCCTCCGTCAATGGCTTCAATAAGCTCAGGCCTTGATCGGGATGCCCGCTGAAGGTGAGGCATGTAGCCAGAAGCATGGTCGGCCTGATGGTCAGAAGGAGACCGCTCGTGCAACTGCCGGAAATATGGCAACGCGTGGATGTAGTCTTCCTGCTTAGATAGGCGAGGCCAAGATCGAGTTGAATTTCACGTAGTTGAGGGTCGATGCGGAGAGCCCGCTGATATACCTCGATTGCCTTTCCATAGCGATGGGTTTTGGCATACAAGACACCGAGGTTCGCAAGCGCGCTGACATTGCGCGGATCAAGTTCCAGAACCTTGTTGAAACCTGCCTCCGCTGCCGGATAGTCGCCCGAGTTCAACGCCTGCGTCGCAGACTCGAAGATCTGCTTGGCCGTATCCGCCCCCAGACCCCGCATAGCGATTTGGGGAGAAAAATAGGACGACCAGAATAGCGGACACAAGAAGTTTCATGAAGAGGTCTGCTTCATCAGTTTAGATCACGCGATGCGGCAGCCTGGGTAGTTCGGCTACATGGGTGGAGGCGGATGGAAGAACCAGACACAGAAACGACTGGCCGGGCTCATCGATTGTGCGTTCAGAGCCCCGGCCTGTTGCTAGGAGACCATGCAGACGTGCGTCATAGAAGTAGAACTTACCCCCGAGTTGCAGCAGACGGGGATCACGTGCAGAGGTGATCTGGCCGGAGGCACCCGCGTTCGCGCCCGAGAAAGGCGTTCCGGCTGTCGGCGCCGACAGTTCGTTGTTGATCGTTCCCCACTGGGTATGGTTGAAGACGTTATAGGCCTCGAACCGCAACTGAATCCGCGTGTTTTCGGTGAAGTTGAAGTTCTTGAAGAGTGACATGTTCCAGTTATCGACTCCCGGGCCGTAGATCGAGTTGCGGTGGAAGTTGCCGAAGCTGCCATTGGCGGGAACTGCAAAGGCCGCCGGGTTATACCACATGGGAAATTGCCCGGCGGGCTGATTGTGGCTGTGGGACGTTATGATCGGACCGCCGATGTAGTCGGGACGGATGTGGCCAAATCCTCCGTTCCCTAAGTTGCCGCCTCCGCTGACGTCGAGGTCGCAGGCATCATCCGTGGTCGCGCCGGTAGCGCCGCCGCTGAGGCAGGGAGTTCCACCCCAGAACTGGGTGACGCCCGACCACTCCCAACCGCCGGCGGTGAGCTGCACCAGCTTGTTAGAGCCCTTGAATTCGGGCAGGTTGTAGACGTATTGAAAGTTGAAGACGTTCCGGCGGTCGAAGCCGGCAGGAGCGTAAAACTTTGAAGTTGGTGTAGTCCGGAAATGACGTTCTGGTCGTTGTCGACGTCGTCCAGGTCGATCGCCTTGGCCCAGGTGTAGTCCGCGTTGAAGGTGAGCGTGTTGCTGAATCTGCGGATACCTTGACCTGCAGCGCGTTGTAGGAGCTGCTGGCTCCGAACCGGTTGTATTGGATGGAGCTGTAGCCTTTGTAAGGCAGGATCGCGGCGGTCACGTTGTTGACCGTGGAGAGGATATTCGTGCTCGTCGTGGTACCCGAGCGGCAACTGCTCCAGTTGCTGGAGATACATCTGATGCCGGCTCGTATTGCCGACGTAGCTGATGTCGAAGACCAGCTTGTAGGGCATCTCCCGCTGCAGGCCGAAGTTGTAGCCGTACGTCGTGGGAATCTGGCCCGCCTGATCGGTCCCCAGGACGCCGCTCGACTGGAGTCAGAGGAGCTCCGTTGGCCAGCGCGGGAGAGATATTCGCAATGTTGCCACCGTAGATGGTAGGCGTGTAGACGGTGGGCGGATTGCTGACGCCTCCGAAGTTGAAGATGTTCTGCTCATAGCGCTCGTAGAAGATGCCGAAGCCGCCGCGAAGCGCCGTCTTGCCATTTCCAAAGACATCGTAGGCAAAGCCAAGGCGCGGGCCGAAGTTGTTCCAGCGATAGTTCATTCCGCCCTTGGGCAACCCTGGCGTACCTTCCTGGACCATGCCGTTGTAAGGGTTTCCGGAACCGGTAATGATCGGATCCCTGGGTTGGAGCCTGCCCGGGAATATTGGGCGCGGTATTGATAGTTACCGCGTCCGCCGGATTGTAGGCGGGCGGGCTGAAGTAATACTGCGTGGTAGGGCGCAACCGTATAGGTGGGGCCGACGAATTCGTAACGGAGGCCGTAGTCGAGAGTAAGTCGCGGGCTCACCTTCCATGTGTCCTGGGCGTATCCCTCATATTGGAAGAAGTGGAAGTGGCCATAAGCGAAGATGTTCGACTGGCTGACGGTCGTGTAGTTTCCCAGCAGCGTGTTCGCGATGCCTGAGTTGCTGTTGTTAGGGTTTTCGATTGCTGGCGCCGAAGTTCAAGGACGGGATTTTCCTGTCCATGTTCCCTCCTGGCCGTTCTCGTTCAGGTCGGCAAAGAGACCGAACTTGATCACGTGGTTGCCCCAGATCTTGGTTACGTCATCCGTGGCGACCACCGTGTTGCCGGTCGAAGTCCAACCGGAAGGAAAGGGGCTGATGTTGATGTAGCCGTCGCCGGTATTGATATTCGGGAGCCAGATCGTGAGTGTTGGTCGCGGGATAGATGTCAGTGAAGGTGAAGCCCAGCGTCGCCTTGTCGTACAGAGCCTTGGAGGTGCCCTGGACAATATCCACGACCTGGGTCAAGTGGAGCCAGCCGACCGTGGCTTCGTTGGTCAGTGTCGGCGAAATCACGTTCACCAGGCTCCAGGCGTAGCTTTTGCCCGGCTTTTTGCGGTATTGAGGCAGAACCGGGAAGCTGTTACCGGAGAAGATGCCGAAGCCCTCGCTCTCCTGCTGCCGGTCATCCACATAACGGAAGAAGCATTGGCCTTCGGGCCGAAGTTGTAAGTCGACACGGGCGACGTACTGGTTCTTGTAGAACACGTAGGTGTCCTGGAAGTTGATCTGTTGCTCGTCGCCGAATCCGTTGTTGTAGGTGGGATGGTTGAAGCTTCCCTTGTAGCCGGGCGTGAAGTACTTGATCATGGCGGCGTACTGGGTGTTGAACTGCGAAGCAGGTATAATGTTGCCCGGATAGGCGTGCCGTCAGCACCTCGCCGACCGAGTCATACTTGACCGTCCCGGGTACGAAGACCTGGCCATTCTGCACCAGGTTGCCCGTTGGTATCGTGAATCGGCGTGCAGGTTTGAGGTTCCGTTGAAATCGCACATGTTGCCTGCGCGGTACACGGGCGAGAGGTCGGCCTGTCCATTCGGAGTGCCGATGCCCAGCATGGACGGCAAAGGCATGGTGTAGTAGGTTGCCGCCGTTCGGCCGGCTGGCGCGCGTGCCTTCATAGTTGAAGAAGAAGAAGGCTTTCTTGTTGCTTCGGGGCGAGATCTTCGGAATGGGAATATATCCGCCGATATTGCCGCCGAACTGGTTGAATTTCAGAATCGGCCGCGCCGAACCGTCGTGGTTACTGAACCAGTCGTTGGCGTTGTAGTCGGTGTTGCGGTTGAACTCGTACGCCGTGCCGTGGAAATGCTGGCCGCCGCTCTTGGTGTTGACCAGAATCATCACCCCTGGGCTGCGCCCGTATTCCGCATTGAAATTCCCGGTAAGTGTCTTGAATTCGCCCACCGCGTCGATGCTCAGGTTAGTATACTCACCGTCGTTGGCGCCAATGTCGGTGTTGATGACTCCGTCGAGAAAAAAGTTATTGTCGGTGCCGCGCATGCCGTTGACGTAGAAGTCGTCGGTCTGGTTAAACACCAGGCGGAATTGCGAGTTGTTGTTAGTGACCACGCCGGGCAATGTGGTCATCAGCGACTCGAAGTCGCGCCCGTTCAGCGGTTGCTCGATGACCTGGCGCTGGTCGATGACTGCTGAGTTATTCGAGGTCGTCGTGTCGATCAGGGGCGTTTGGGTTCTGACGGTCACGGTCTGCGTGGCCTGCCCAAGGGTCAAGCCAAGTCACCCAAGCCGAGGCTCTGGTCCTGATCGAGCACCACCCCGTTGCGATCGAGCTCCTCCATGCCGGGAGCGGTCACCTTGATCTTGTAGGTGCGCTGCAGGCACGTTCAGCGCGCGGAATGTCCCGCTCGCGTCGGTTGTCGTTTCACGTGTACACGTCGCCGGTCGCCTGGTTGATGATCTGGACCTGAGCTCCGGGAATCGCGGCGCCCGACGGATCGACCACCGTGCCTGTAATGGTGCCGGTCTGGGCATGAAGCCTGGCGCCGGGGAAAAACGCGGCGAGCAGTGCCAGCAACGCAAGCTGCAGGAAAAGGCCTGGCTTCAAAAGACCACGATTGGTGCGACTGCCTGCCGGCATTGGTTGCGGCTTGCGGAATCAGTGAAGGGGAAGTGGGTCGGTTGGCAGGCAACACACTGCCTCAACTGCTGATGGCGTCGCATATTTCCTCCAGAAAGGTCACAAGAACAGATCTTTACTGTCTTGACTGCCTTAACCGCTCGCGCGGGTTGGCAGGTCTTTCGGTTGATCGCTGCATTTTCAGAACCAGCGAGAAGACGCGAGATCAACCGATGCGGAGACTATCGAACGCCTAGCTGCACTGTCAATGGAAACGCTAGGATTCGTTATCAAACATGGCGATCGTTTCCTCACGTGGCTTAAAGGGTCATGCGACAAAAAAAATTCGCAAATTCACTTTCAAGCCCTTAAAACGAACGTTCGACTAGAAAACAGTTGCCGATTTTTCTCAGACTCGGGCCATCGTAAGCGCAAAGCTAGCTCCTACGTCGAACGGGGTATGTCCAACAATCAAGGGCACTTTACAGAACCGTTTCTTTTAACGGAGAAGAAACGTTTCTGTCAACATCGATCGGCCTGAGTAGACCGCAATCACTAGGACGACTGTCAAGCGATTTTTTTGTTCTTCCTGAATGACAGTCAGCGATTTGACGCGATGAAGATTATGAACACGTTTCCATTTTGATAGCGCTATAGTAAGAATGCGACATTCCCTCAGCTATTTCTGGAAGAACCTTTGAGCCGAAAGAAAACACCTGAAAATAACGAGTGCGTTACCCTGCGCACCCTGGCAAGCCATCTGGGCTTTCGCTCACGACTGTGTCGGTCGTCGTCAGCGACTCGCCGGCTGCGCAGGCGATCCCGCTCGCCACCAGGAAGCGGATCCTCGCCGCGGCGAGCGAACTGCAGTACCGGCCTAACTACTTCGCGCGGTCGCTGCGCAAGAAGCGCAGCATGTCTGTCGGCGTGTTGGTGTCGGAAATGAGCGAGGGCTATTTCACGCTGGTCATGAATGGCGTGGAAGAGTATCTGATGGCAGCAAAATATTTTTACCTTCTGGCCTCGCATTACTGGCAGCCTGCGCTGCTCGAGGAATATCCGAAGATGTTGCTGGAGCGGTCGGTCGATGGGATTCTGCTGGTGAATACTCCAACGCCAACGCGGATACAGGTGCCTCTGGTCTCCATTTCCGGACATCAAGCAGTGGCCGGCGTGACGAATATCCAACTGAACCACAAGCAGGCGGCTCGTCTGGCGCTCAAACATCTCGCGGACCTGGGACACCGCAGAGTTGCGTTTATGAAAGGCCAGGAGCAGACGGTCGACACGGACTACCGCTGGCGGGAGATCATGGAAACAGCCCGCACCTACGGCATAGAGATTCACGAAGAGCTGCTCATTAGACTGACGGAGAATAGTTGGTCGCCCGCCCTAGGGTATGGCCCGCTTAAGGCGCTGCTGTCGCGCACCAGGAATTTCACCGCGCTCTTCGCATTCAACGACATCTCTGCCTTGGGCGCGATTCGCGCCCTGCATGAAGCTGGATTGCGGGTGCCCGACGACGTCTCCGTCATCGGCTTCGACGACGTACTCAGGCGCTCCCTTTCGGCATTCCGAGCCTGACCACCATTCGCCAGCCCCTCCGCGAAATGGGGAAGGCGGGCGGCGGAATTCCTGATCAACCGGATCAATCATCCCAAGGCGCCTTACCCTCAACAGGTGGTCATGCAACCGGAACTGGTCATACGGGAATCCACGGCGAAGGCTTCGTTCCTGTGCCTCTCCCCGGCGCAGAAACGAAGCAAGCCTGCTTGGCGTAGCCGAAATTGAGATCTGCACTGGTGGTATCGGCCGCATGGTAATGTGTGGCCGATTTTTCCGGGACGCTTTGCGAATGAGCTTGTAAACTTGCTCGAGCACATTCGCAGGCAAACCTCCGAGATGAAGCGCGCAGCCATCGGCGTTCGAATGCATTCCGGTTGGGGAGTGCTCGTGGCGGTCGCAAACGGCACCGGCACGGTCGAAGTTATTGAACGGCGGCGCGTCGCTATCACCATCCCGGAAACCCCCGGCGCGAACCAGCCCTACCACTTTGCCGAGAAGCTCAAGCACGCGGAGGCGGAGAAGTTTCTTGGAGATTCTTTCGAGACGGCTAAACGCCTTGCCTGGGCAGCTGTCCAGGATGTAACGGGCGAACTGCGCGGCCGGCAATATCGTGTCGCCGGGATTGCTGTCCTGCTGGCTTCGGGCCGGCCGCTACCGCCTCTGGCAAATATCCTGGCCTCGCACGCCTTGATTCATGCGGCAGAAGGCGAATTCTTTCGCCGGGCTTTTTGCGAAGCATGCGAACGTCTGGGACATCCTGTCACCGGGTTTCGTGAGCGGGACCTCGACGAATGTGCTCACACAACATTCGGCAAAACCGCGGCCCGGGTGGAGCAACAAATTTCTACGCTTGGGAAGTCTCTCGGCCCCCCATGGACCACGGATCAGAAAATGGCAGCGCTTGCCGCGTTGATAGTTTTGGCAAACCCGCAAAGGTAATCCTGACCTTCGGGCCTATGATGATTGTGCGGGAGCCATCACTGTCGCGTCTGGCGCCACCCAAGCCGTCACCGCTATTTCCGGATGTTTACCCGCATGAGCGATCAACATAATCCTCTTCCTCCCGGCCGGAGAGATCATCGATAGCGAAGAGCTTCAAGATTTGCAGACTCCAGAGTACAATTCCGGCAAAAGTTCGTGTGGCGTCCGCGATCGGCGAATTCACCTCTCAGGAGACTTATGACAGAGTTCAACGGTCCAGCAGAATCACCGATTGGGGAATCGTTGACCGTGCATCCGCTTAGTCAGGGCGAACGCCTCATTGATACGTTCATCGCACCGTCGAAGACCTTCACCGACATTCTCAGGGACCAGAGCTGGTGGCTGCCGTTCCTGCTCGCCATTGTTGTCAGCTATGGATATATGTTCGTGGTTCAAAAGCAGGTGGGTTGGGACACGGTTGCCCAAAACACGCTGAATCAGGACCCGAAGGCGCAAGAGCGCCTCGCCAATGCGTCCCCCGAAGCCAAGGCCCAGGCGCAGACGTTTACGCTGGCAATCATCAAGTACAGCTTTTTCGCGTCGCCCTTGCTGGCATTACTCTTCGCCGCGATTGTTTCGCTGGTTCTGTGGGCTACTATCAACCTCTTCTTTGGTGGTCATGCAACGTTTGGCCGAGTCTTCGCCGTGTGGATGTACGGGACGCTCCCGTTGCTTATTAAGTCGATCCTGGCCGTCATTACGCTGTTCGCCGGGTTGGATAAGGAGTCCTTCAACCTCAGCAATCCCGTGGGAACGAACATTGGATACTTCCTGCCGATCGATTCCGCCAAATGGTTGACGACTCTCGCAACCTCGCTCGACATGATCTGGATCTGGACCATGATCCTGGTTGGAATCGGTCTTGCGATTGTAGCCAAAGTAAAACGCGGGTCCGGGCTGAGCGCTGTCTTTGGATGGTGGCTATTGATTTTATTGGCGCGGCTCGTCTACGCGGCAGTCACTGGCTAGACAGGCAGCGGAAAAAGTGCTGGTCCGAGGCGAAACGATCCCTCAGCGGCTTAAGCCGAGTTCATTGCAAAGCATTTACGTACGGCCTGAAGGCCGTACCCTTCAAAAAGATGCGTTTTTCCGCAGCCCGTGGAGAAGGCCATTAAGCCTCTTTAGTGAACCGTGATGAGCTACTCGGACCGCAAAGCGTTCGCCGGGTCGACCGTTGCCGCGCGACGGGAGGGTAGATAGCAGGCAAGATAGGCAACCGCAACCACGCCGACGGTGATGGTGACGTAGGTGATCGGATCGACGGGACTCACGTTGAACAGGAGCGACGACATCAGGCGCATGGCTGACAAAGGCAACCACCAGACCGCACGCCGCGCCGATGAGGGTGAGCCACAATCCCTGGCGCACAAACATCGCCGTCAGCGTCTCCCGCTGCGCGCCGAGCGCCATGCGAATGCCGATCTCGCGGGTGCGCTGCGAGACCGAATACGAGATGACTCCGTAAATTCCCACGATCCCAAGCAGCAGAGCCATGCCTCCCGCGACGCAGAGCATCACCAGGGTGAAGGAAGTTCGCGCCATGGATTTCGTGTAAAGCTCGCCCAGTGTGGAAACGTCCGCCAGGGGCACGTCGGGATTGACCGACCAGACCCGCTCCTGGACCTCGTTCATGAAGGCTGCGAGAACCGGCGCGCGGACTGCGAACGACGAAAGCAATACTGCGCTGCAGTGTCTGTTTTTCGCCCTCGAAACGGTCCAGCATGACGGGCCAATACACCGAGCTGGGCGCCGCTTTGTCTACGCCGTCGTCGTGCACGTCCTGAACCACTCCGACGATCTCGCGCCAGTCGTCGGTGTTGGCCACGCGAATCCTCTTGCCCAGCGCGCCGTTCGCGTTCATGCCAATACTGGCGGGCGAAATTCTCCGAGATGATGGCGACCGGTCGCTTCTGATAGGTGTCTGTCCAGGTGAGATCCCGCCCGGCAACGATCTGCGTGCCCAGTGTCGCGAAGAATCCGGGCGAGATGAATTTGAAGCGGCGTATCGGCGGAAGCTCGCCCTCGCCATACACATGGTCCTGCGCAAACACCACATCGTTCGAATTGCGCCCATCCATGGGAACGGCAGTGGAGAAGCTGACCGAAGAAACTCCCGGAATCGCCGCGAGCTTATTCAAAATCTCTTCGTCCATCCGTACCACGCGCTCGCGGCTGAGTGTCGGGTATCTGCGTTTCCGGAATGTAGAAGCGGAATGTTTGTACTGCATCCGGGTGCGACGAAGCCGGGAGACACGTGCATCAAGGCGCGGAACGTACGGATCATCAGCCCGGAGCAGATCAGCAGGACCAGCGCAAGCGCTACCTGCACCACCACCAGCGTCTTGCGCGCGCGATGCCGTTCGCGGCTCTGGCTCAGCGCGCGGCCGCCCTCGCGCAGGCCGCTGTTCGCAGCTCGCGCCCGCATACTTGAGGACCGGGATGAAACCGATGAGAAGACTGGTGAAGAGGCGAGCGCAAGGGTGAAGAGCAGCACCGGGAAGATCGATGCCAATTTCATGGATGCGGGGAGGCCGGTGGGCGCCATCGCCACCAGAAGGCGCAACGCGCCGTAGGCCAACGCCAGACCGATCAGGCTGCCGGCGAACGCCAAGGACGACGCTCTCGAAGAGCAGCTCCGCCGCGATTCGTCCCCAGCCCGCGCCCAGGGCAGAGCGAATCGCCAGCTCCTGACGGCGCCCTTCGACCCGCACCAGCAACAGATTGGCAACGTTTGCGCAGGCGACCAGCAGAACCAGGACGATCGAGCCCATCAGAACCCACAACACGTTGCCCACATTGCCGACAACGTCCTGCTTAGCGGACGGAGATTGGGCGAGATCCGCGCTTTTTCAAACATGCTGGCTGCTGAATCCTTCCGGGGCCGGGAAACTGCGCAAGACCACAGGAAGCAGCCGCGCCATGTCCGCGCTGGCCTGGGCCATGGTGACTCCAGGCTTCAATCGGGCAAGCGCGCTTCTCACTGAAATTGCCGAGTTTGGTCTTGTTGCGATCCCATTGGAAAGGCAGGAACAAGCGCGGCATCCGGCTGATCGAGAAAGTGAAATCCCTTGGGCAGCACGCCGATGATTTCTCTCGGCTTTCCGTCGACGGTGATGGAGCGCCCAATGACGGAAGATGCGCCGCCAAACTTCCGTTGCCAATATCCGTAGGAGAGCACTACGGTTTGCGGCGCACCCGGCGAATCGTCCCTGCGGGTAAATAAGCGTCCCACGCGCCGGAGCCACCCCCAGAATCGGCAGCATGCCATCGGTGACGTCAAGCCCTGGCACGTGTTCCGGTTTTCCCGCGCCGGTCACGTTCAGCGAATCGCCGGCGTAGGCGCCGATATCCTGGAGCGTGGTGTTCTGCTCGCGATCGATAAAGTAAATGGACGGCGACATATTCAGTTCCTTGATGCCGATCCCCGGCGCCGTATGCCACACGCCGATCAACTGCTCGGCATGGGGATAGGGCAACGGCTTCAGAAGCACGCCCTCCACTACGCTAAAAATCACCGTGTTCGCGCCCACACCGACGGCGAGGGTAATCAGCGTAATCGCCGTAAACAGCGGCGCCCGGCTCGAGCCGGCGTAGAACCTGCTTGAGTTGATCGTCGAACATTGCCATGTGCCAACCCTCCGAGCGAGCGTGCGATCGCACCAGCGATCGCCTTCCTGCGCCAGGCTCTATGACTCTCTTACGTTATGGGACAGCAGATAGTTCCAGGCCGCATTGTGCCATCTGCTCCCGAAGGGTATCGATATAGGGCTCCGGACCGAAATCGTCAAACAGCAGGTAGGGTCCCCCGATTCGCGTATCTCTGGATGCCCCCGAGACCGCGTCCCACGTTTTGGCGGTGTCCGCTACAAATCCTGGGACTCGATCATGATGAAAGAATCTCCGCACCTGCCAACTCGAGGGGATTTTGAGGTTGTAGGCGTGGTGGAGGATCTGACGGTGGTAAAGTTTCAGGCGTTCGATGAACAGATTGGCAACGGGTTTACGGAAAAGCGAATGGTTTCACGGTTGAGGAAGCTTTTTGGTGGATTGGTGCTGCTGCTGGCGGCGATCGGGCTTTATGGAGTTACCGCTTACAGCAATCAGAAGACCGCTTTTCCGCCACCGGCAGGTTCAACAGTTCTGTCAAAGGGTTCACTTTTTATATTCCAACCACGGGGATGCGGCCCTGACGGCTATTTGATCAACGACAGTTTTTTGCCTCCCTTGAACTAAGAGCTCAGGAATGCGCTGTTCGCGTCTGCGCTTCGAAGATACGCACTTCAAATGCGTTCAAGTGAAGCGAAATGGGGCGATCCGCCTGCCAGTGCATGCCAGGCAGATGATTGGTTGCAAAAGGTTGCTCGACGTTGAAAGAGGCCGACGTGCCTGACGGCAGTTCGAGCGCGCCGTTTAAGCTGAGCTGGAAATCCTGCGCATGATCGGAGGGGTTGCGCAGAGTGACGATCCAGCCGGTGGGAGCCCACGCCGCCCAACCGTAAACCTTTAGTTGGCCGGGATCGCCGCCCACCCAGTGAGTATCCTCGAGAATGGCCGCCCGGTCGCGGGACCACCTGGCCGCCCTGGCCAGAATCTCCCAATCCGGCCCACTTAGCAATGAAGGCGTAATGTACATTTCCTGCAATTGCGTTCCGCTGCCAAAGTAGGACAAGACCTCGTCAGTGAAATCGTGTTGCGGGTCGGTGTTCAGGTCCTTTGCCTGCCGGGCGTAAATGATGCCATGGAGCATCAGAGAATTAAGCGGAAAAAGAGGCCCCCGCAAAACGATGTTGCGGTAGGTCTGCTCATCCCGGTAGGTGATCCACCGTTGCCGCGGGGTGCCAACGCCGGCGAAATCGTGATCTTCTCCTCCCCGCCAGATCGAGTCCGCATAGAAAAGCCAGAAAGGCGATGGATAGGTGCCGGTCGAGAGATTGATAAAGATGCCCGGCTCCCGCGTCGCGGATGTGGCGGATCAGATGGATGGCGGCGTCGAAATCGCTGTCAAAAGCCGACCCAGGGAAGACGCGATCCGCATTGCCGGTGCCGTCAAACTTGAACAGATTCACATGATACTGATCCACCATCTCCAGGCAGACCTTGGAGAAATCATGGAAGTACCTGGGTCCCGAGAGGGCGAATCCATTGCCGATGATTTCGTAACCATGCGCCCTGCCATTCGCAATGCGTTGCTGCTTCTGCTCGGCATAGCCACCCCAGGGCGAGAACCAGACACCTATGCCGGCATGAAAGGCCGCGGCCGCTTGAGCCACGCGGGTAAACCCGTGAGGAAAGCCGCTGTCAAATCCCCAAAAGGACGAAGGGTTGTCCCAGCCATCGTCGAAGACGAAGGAATCAAGGGTCACGTGACGTTTTTGCTCTAGTTCCGAGCCGAATGCGTGGATACGATCAAGCACGGCCGCTTCGCCGTAACGGTTTTGGTAGCCGATGTCGTACCAGGAGTTGTAATTCAGAAAAGGACGATAAGGCCGCGGCCGCTCGCTCTCGATGTAGGCGAGAAAAGTGCGCCGCATCCCGCCCTGCCTGGCTGTTCCGGCTACCGCGGAGTAAGTTACTGACTGCCTCGCGCGCAACGGGAGCTCGCGCGTCATGCCGGCCTGCACTCTGCCATCGACCACTCGGCTCCAGGAGAGAGGATGCTCGAAAGCAAAGAACATCTGGCCGTCCACCACCGGTGAACCTTTCACGCTTCCGGCCAGGTGGGCCTGGGCATCCCGAAAGTCGAGTAACCGGACCTCCGTAATGGGAACATCGTGGCTTGCGGCACGCACCTGGAGCTGTTCGCGGAGATAGCCGGCGCCGGATCGTACCAACAGACACCAATCGAAATCCGCCGACGAACGTTCATCTCTCCAGCTTGCGCAAACCTGCTTGCCGGCCGCATTTTTTCCGGTTGTTACGGGAAGAGGTTTCACCGCGAAACCCCCTTGCCACTGCATGCTGGAGGGCAATAGCAACGACCCGTCCTTCAGCGTGACAGCAAAGAGCTCCGGAAACGTGACTGTGCGGGATGTCTCGAGATCCTCGATCTTGAGCTTGGGCCGCCCCTGGGAGACGGTGAGTCGCGCCGTCATTGTTTTATTCGAGACCGTAATAGGAGCGCTCCGGGAGGCCTGACCGGCGCCCTGGGCCGAGGACAGCGAAGAGGCAAGCCCAAGGAGGAGCACCGCCCACGACCAACGCTGCTGAAGATGGTGAACCAGGGACCTCACCGGCATCTCTCCTCCTTGCTGCGCGGAGTCGCCAATCTCATCCTGGCCTGCGCAGGTGATGAAACCAGTTGCTATTCCCAGAGTCGCGAGATTGTGGGCGACGATGGCGGAAGAGCTGCCCAGAGTGACTGCATAACCCGTCGCAAGTATCTCGCGTTCAAGCGGGATCTCTCTCCGGATGCCGTACAAGATCTGGTCGAGATTGATCTCGCCGATAGAAACATCAAACAGATGCATGGGACTCTTCCGGCCTCTCATGTTACGAATGATTATCATTTATTTCGAGAGAAAACGCATCGAGGCTAAAAAGTCTAGAGGGGGGATAGCACCCCATGAAAATCAGATTCGTCGAATGCAAGGATAGAGTCGAGCGGCTTCATCGGTGGGGTTTGCGGAGCGCCGGGCCTTCGCTGCGCAAACTGTTCTTGTGTTTGTTCCGAAAATGCGGGCGGTACGGAGATTGTGAAGTGAAGTTTCGTTTATGATCGCAGGGGCTTGAGTCGCGCGGTCCCGCGCCGGCTGCACAAACTCCCTGGATGAGGACGGAGCTTTTCGAATATGCACGCACGAAGACAAGCAAAGGTTGCACCAACAAACGCTGCCGCGAAATACGAGATGCTGATCGACGAGCGCAGACAGCACATTTTGCAGACCATTCAGAAAGAAGGGAGGGCGCTGGTGGGGGATCTGTCGCGGGAGCTGAGAATTTCTCAGATCACCATCCGGAAAGATCTGGACTATCTGCAGGTGAAAGGGCTGATTCAGCGCTCCCATGGCGGGGCGCTGCGGATTCAGTCGAGCGCCCTGGTCGACCCTACGCTGCAGGAAAAGCAGAAGCGAAACTTTGAAGAGAAGCAACGCATCGGCGCCGCCGCCCTCAAGATGATCAAAGAAGGTCAATGCATCATATTGGACTCCGGGACAACCACAACCGCCATCGCCCAGGGACTGAAGCGCTTCTCCCAGCTGACCGTGATCACCAACGCGGTGAACATCGCCGCGGAACTTGCCGGCACCAATTTTGAAGTAATCCTGGTCGGGGGCACATTGCGAAAAAACTCGTTTTCGTTGGTGGGGCCTTTGGCAGAGGACAATCTGCAGGAAATGCACGCGGACATTCTCTTTCTTGGCGTGGATGGATTCGATCTGGACGTCGGGATCACTACGCCCAACTTTCTCGAATCACGTGTAAACCGGGCGATGATACGGGCAGCTCGCGAGGTTGTTGCCGTGTGCGATTCAACCAAGTTCAATCGGCGCAGCTTATCGCGAATCGCACCGGTCAGCGCCGTTCATCGCGTGATCACCGATCAGAATCTGCCCCGTGAAACTGCGGAAGCGCTACGGGCGCAGAATATCGACCTGATCCTGGTCTAAGACGCGCGGTGGCTGTCCCTCGAAAGCCCGACCGATACCGGACTCAGGAAAAAGGAAAGGACGAGGATGAACCTGCCTGGCGATCAGGATAAGTTTGTGGCAATGGTGACGGCAAAAGCCGACGTGAGGCTGCCGTTGGGTGAATTCCAGCCAAAGTCGATGCTGGTCACTGAGGAGCATCCCATCCAGCAGCCCCGTTTTCCCGCTATCGATTATCACAATCACCTGGACGCCCTGGACCCGCAGACGGTGTTGCGGATTATGGACGCCTGCGGGGTGGAAAGAATCGTGAACATTACCATGCAGACGGGGGATGCCGCGCTTGCCATGGCCGGCAAATTTCGCTCGGCGGACGCTCATCGCTTCATCACCATCGCCTGGATGGACTGGTCAGGGCTGGAGCGGGCAGACTTCGTTCAGGTCACCTGCGAGCGGTTGGAAGCCTTGGTTGAGCGCGGCGCGCGGGGCATCAAGTTCTGGAAAGACCTGGGTCTCACGGTGCGCGACAACAAAGGAAGGCTGCTGCGGATCGACGACGAAAGGCTTACGCCGATCTTCGACAAAGCAGCGGACCTTGGTATTCCGGTAATGTTTCACACAGCGGACCCAGACGCCTTCTTCCTGCCCATTGATGCCCACAACGAACGCTATGAGGAATTGGCTGCCCATCCGGAGTGGGGATTTCACGGTGCGCAATACTCAAAGCAGGAATTGCTGGACCAGCGCGACCTGGTATTTGCACGGCATCCGAAGACCGTCTTTGTGGCCGCGCACGTGGCCGAAAGCGGCGAGAACCTTGCTCGAGCCGTTCGGCTGCTCGAGACCCATCCCAATGTGCTGATCGATATCAGCGCCCGGGTGTCGGAGCTGGGGCGTCAACCATATTCCGCCCGCGAGTTTTTCATGCGATTTCCCGATCGCATTCTCTTTGGAACGGATCTGTTGCCTGATGAAACGATGTACCGGCTCTATTTTCGTTTTCTTGAAACTGCCGACGAGTACTTCGAGTATCCTTCGCATGCCTCACGGCAGGGCCGCTGGAACATCTATGGCCTGCACCTGCCGGACGATGTTCTGCGCAAGGTATATCGCGAGAATGCTCTGCGTCTGTTGATGTAGATCGAAAGCGGCCAGGCAACGTCAGGAAGTCATCGCCGGCAAAACTAAGAAGTTGCGGGCCGGCATGTGGCGGCTAGTCCTGGGCCCGGTACAACTGGGCGGCCCCATGAGCCGCGGCGCCGGCGATATCGCCTTTGTTGCGCCCTATGTTTCCGGCCTGGTGGGCGTTGGAATCCTCGGCGAGGGCTATCACGCCGTGGGTGAGACAGCCTATCTGGAGCTCTCTGCCGAATCAAGCGAAGCGGAATGCAGTGTTGATGGAACGGCTCGTCCGGCAACCCGCAAAGCGCTGAAAGGCGAGCCAATTGGCGACACACCTGACTTTGGTAGCTTCGGTGGTTTATGCCCCTTCGGTCGCGATCAGCCCCATTCGGGCCAGATGAGCCCACCCTGATCACGCCAAGTTTTGCAGCTGGAACCTACGCCGCAGAATACTCAGCCAGCTTCCCGATTTCGGCGAAAATCTCTGCCGGATAAGCTGGTTTCAGGAGTAAGGGAAAGTTGTGTCCCTGCCCGCTCGTGGTTTGGAGCAAGTCCATGGCCGCCGCCTCTCCTGAAAAAAGCAGAACCTTGCACTTGGGATATTGCGCTGTCATTTGAATCGCAAGATCGATCCCAGAAAGGTCCGGCATCGTTACATCCGATATGAGGAGGTCGGGAGCTTCCGACCGTGCGGCGTTCAAAGCCTCCAGGGGACAGGTGAAAAACATCGCCCGAAATCCATTCATTCGCAGTATGGCGGCGAGAGTGGATGCGATCGCATGTTCATCATCGACGACGAAAATGCATGAAAATAGCTGAGAAGACACATGTGTCCTCTTTCGAGGTACTTCTTCCGCCGGTGGCAACAACAGAGGGACCACCATGTATCGGGGAAAGACTCGCGCTGAAGTTCCTTGATGCTTTCCAGCGAGCCGCGGAGCATCGAGCGTGCGTGAAATTAGTATGTTGCCAGCTCTGGCCCTTTGCTGGTCAATATTGCTCACATTTGGCGTGTTCTCGCGCAGAGCAGGCCGGCACATCACAGTGGAAAAGAGGAAAAGAGGGTCTAGACGGAGAGGGGATCGGGTAGGTAAGGCAAGCGGTCGCGAGGGGAGAGGCAGAGGTAGGAGGCGACAGTTGCCCGAACCCTGGCCGCAGCGTGTCCAATTAACTCAGGAACATTTACAGGTAAGTCCTCCGTCGACAACAAGGGATGCTCCGGTTATATATTTCGCCTCGTCGGACGCAAGAAACAAAGAAGCATAAGCTACGTCCCAAGGATCCCCCATCTTGCCCATCGGGACCTGTTCATTGCGCAGGCGAGTCATTTCCTCAATGCCGCCTGAACCGTATGCTCTCTTGAGAGGCTCCCGAATCATCGGAGTATCGATCAGACCAGGAAGTACACAGTTTGCACGAATACCATCGCGAGCATATTGCACCGCAATATTCTGAGTGAGCTGGTTCAAAGCACCTTTAGAGGCGTTGTATGCCACCGATGGGTAACCGGTGTAACGGATGGAAGCGACGGAAGAGATGTTAACGATTGCACCTCTTCGCTGCTGCACCATGATGGGTAACGTGTACTTGCAGGTTAAAAACACACTCTTTACATTTACGTCAAAATGGCGGCTCCAGAGATCTTCAGAGATTTCCTCCGGACCGCCCGCAGTCAGAATGCCGACGTTGTTCAGCAGGATATCGATTCGGCCATATACCTTCTTGCATTGTTCTACGAGGGTCTTGACCTCGTTTAACCTGGACACATCTGCCACAAAGCTCGTGGACTCTCCACCCTCGCGTGCAATGATGTTCGTGGTCTCCTCTGCACCCTCTGCTCGTACGTCGACGGCAAATATTTTAGCGCCCTCACGAGCAAAGAGGACCGCAATAGCCTTACCATTTCCCCACCCGGGTCCATTGGTACCGGCGCCAGTAACGATTGCCACTCTATCTTTCAGTCGCCCTGCCATTAGCTTCATCGTCCTTCGTCCGCAGTGCGATCTGGCCCTTTCTCTTCTGGATCGCCTGCCGCAGAATCATTTCAATCTGACCGTTGACACTACGCAGCTCCTCCTGTGCCCACGACTCAAGTTCAGCCCAGAGTGCAGGATCGACACGCATGAGAAAGGCTTTCCGCTCCTTCATCCCGTCACCTTCAGGTGTAAAGCGTGCCGGTATTCACGACAGGATGAACCTCAGATTCGCTGCATAGAACAACCATTAAGTTACTCACCATTGCGGCTCGCCGCTCATCGTCGAGTTGAACCACGTCCTTGTCGGCCAATTCTCTGAGCGCCATATCGACCATGCTCACTGCTCCCTGAACGATCTTTTGCCGCGCAGCAATGACCGCCTCTGCCTGCTGACGGCGTAACATCACCTGGGCGATCTCTGGCGCATAAGCGAGATGCATCAATCGAGCTTCGTCGACGACAACTCCAGCTTTGGAGAGTCGCTCCTCCAGTTCTTGTGTGAGCGCCTTTGAGACTTCGTCGACATTGCTGCGGAGCGTGGTCTCGGTCCCTTCTCCATCGTCATACGTGTACATATTGGCAAGGTGGCGCAACGCTGATTCGCTCTGAATCGGAACATAGTTCTCGTAGTCATCCACGTCAAAGAAAGCTCGGGCTGTGTCTTCGATACGCCAAACCACAACAGCCGCGATTTCGATCGGGTTCCCACGCTTGTCGTTGACTTTCAACTTCTCCCCGTTCAACGTGCGGGCACGCAGCGAGACCTTATTTCGGCTCAAGGAACGTCCAGCTGGTCCCATTGAGCCTGGTTTCGTCCTCGCGAGCCGGCTGTTGTCAAGATTGGTCTGCCCTTGCCGGCCATTGCTGTAGAACGGGTTCGCCCAGTGAAATCCACTCGTCCGCACGCTCCCTTTGTAGGTTCCAAACAGTACCAGGACGCGCGCCTGGTTAGGCTGCAAACTGAAGAATCCTCGCAGAAGCACGACGCCAATAGCCAATACTGCATAACTCAGGACCAGAAGAAAGCCGTGCGGTTTATGGATAGAAAGAAGAACAACGGCGGAGACCAAAATCGCTGTGAGCGGAATCAAAATTATCCAGCCGTTCAAGGCGCGGACGACGCGTTCACGATTGACCACTGATGGATCTCTATTCATAATGTTCTACCCCGCAAATAAGATATCGTAATGATATCACCGTGCTAGCTGCGAGGGTAGCCTGGATTGGCTCGGGCAACCTAATGGTGCATCTTGAAGGAACTATCAAGGGAACACGCATCGATGTGAACACCCGGCCCTCAAGCGTCTTCTGAGGAGGTTTCCTCCGGCTGCGCGCCTACCGAACCCGGTGCTGGTTGGCAGCTCACACCAACTCGCGCTACAACGCAGCAACCGAACCGTCCTGGTGCCAAACGAACTCCATCGGTTTGGTGCCTCCGAACGGATATTTGTTCAAAGAAGCTTCGCTCAGCTCGAAGCCCAAGCCCGGTTTGGTCGGCAGGGGAACGCGGCCATCCATCATGCGCATGGCGGGAAAACCGAACCATTCCGCCCAGATCTTCTCTTTTTCTCCGGGCTTTACGAAGCTGCAAATTTCCTGAACCAGAAAATTGGGCATCGCCGAATCCACGTGCAAGGTGGCGAGACCTCCGATGGGTCCTTCGCAGGCATGAGGCGCCATGGAAATGTTGGAGATGTTGGCCATAGCGGCGACCTTCCAGAGCGCGGAGATGCCGCCCACGTGATTGATGTCGGTTTGCAAAATGTCGACCGCTCCCATCTCGATCAGCTCCCGGCAGCCATAGGCCGCGACCAGACGCTCGCCGGTGGCGATGGGCGTGGTCGAATGGCGGGCGATACGCGCCATGGCCTGCAGGATTCTCCGGAGGACAAGGCTCCTCCACAAAGAGAAGATGCAGCGGCTCCACTTCCTTGATCATGATCGAGGCCACGGCGGGGCCCATCTTGGCATGGAAGTCCACGGCGATATCGATGGAATCCCCCAGACCTTCACGCACGCGCTGCATATGTTTGACCGCGCGATCGATTTTTGCATTGGTCTCGATCCATTCGTAGTCGTGATCGGGAAGCCCGATCTTGAGACAGGACACTCCGTCGTGCAGAGCGGTTTCGCGCAAGTGCGCCAGATCTTCCGCCGTGCGTATGTTCTCCACGTGGTAGTAGCCGCGTATACCGCGTTGATCGTAAGGGCCGCCCAGGAGCTGATAAACCGGGACGTTCAAAGCTTTTCCGCGAATATCCCACAGCGCCTGATCGATCCCGACATGGCAGACCCAATCAGCGGGCCCGCCCGATAGAAGGTGTGCACGTACATGGACTGCCAGAGATGCTCGACCTGCATGGGATCGTTGCCGATAAGGAAATCGCGAAAGTCTTCGACGCAGGCCATGGCTGACCGGCCCTTGCCCTCAAGCGTGGCCTCGCCCCAGCCGATCAGGCCCGGCTGGTTTGTCTCCAGCTTGACGAAGACGTAGGGCCGATCCGAGTTGGGCGTCAGCGAAACACCAAAGACTTTGAGGTTGGTGATTTTGATGCCGGAGCTGAGGTCGCGAAATGCATCGCTGGCCAACGTTTGACCGTTGGGATTAACCGCGTACGACCCGTCTCTCGCTTGACCGAGAAAGGGATCACATCCGCAGGAATCGATCAGCTGCGAGCGGCTCACCGCGGCTCCGATGCGGGAGCCCGGCACCGCGGCCGCCATCATCTGCTGCCGCGCCAAGAAACTTTCTTCGATTCATGCGATTCGATTCCCTTCGAATGTTTTTTCGTCGACATCGATGCCTAGTCCTGGGCCCTTCGGCAAGTCGAAGAATCCGTCGCGGGCACCGCTGCAACAGCCCGAGTTGGGCGATTGCGCGATGAAGAAGTTGGGCATGCTGGCGGCAGCGTGGAGTGCTGCGGCATGGGCAATCGGCCACCTTCATGCCACGGCGCAACGTCCACGTAGTACGTCTCCGCCATCGCAGAGAGGCGGCGAACCCCGGTGATGCCATGGGTGAGAAGGTCGGGCCGAAGCAGATCGACCAGGCCCTCGCGCAGAAGATCCTGAAAGGTTCCAGGATCGGAGATCGTGCGCCCGAAACCCAGCGGGACAACGGTTTCTTCGGAGATTTTGCGAATCGTCTCCAGATTGGAAACCGGACAAGGTTCGTCGAACCAAAGCGGATGCATGCCCTCCACCGCCGCGGCGAGGCTCGCCGCATCTCCAGGCGTAAGCTGAGCACGCGCCTCAAAGGCGAAGTCCGCGTTGGGGCAGAAGCACGCATCGCTTTAAGACGCGCTGCAGCAACGCGCACAAAATCGCTGCCCTGATTGCGGGCAGTCGGCAGAGGAATGGGGATCAGAAACGCACGAAAACCCGCGGTGAGTCTGCTTCTGGAGATCGCTTTGCAATTCATCATCGGAGGACCCGGAGAGCCGCGTGATGGCCCGCGCCTTATTGCGGGTTGGACCGCCGAGCACGCGGTAGATCGGCGCCTTGGTGGCTTTGCCCACGATGTCGAGCAAGGCAATGTTCAAACCTCCTCGCACGGTTGGAGGCACCAGACCGTCCAAAGCCTGGTAGGCCGACGCGGCACGCCCCACGACGGCCTGGTTGGTCGCTTTGAGGTCAGACCGCGGAAAGCGAATTGCACTCCCCATAACCCGACCAGACCGGATTGGGTTCGGACCTGAAGAATGACGTAGGAATTGCCTGAACCGGGGGAACCCATCTGGAATGCGCGTACTTCCGCGATCGGATGTGGGCCGGTAGCGATCGTCTCCGGGGATGGAGGCTGGGCGAAGGTGAGCAAAGGTTTTCTTCTTGCCAAAAGGTTGGTCATGGATGGTCTCAGCGACCCATCTTACTTGAGCGACAATGAATTAGGCTTGGCCCCATAAAGATTCAACCGCGTACGATTCGAGAACGGGGAGGGTAATTACTTGAGATCTGTACTTGTATTGCTGAGGCCTGGTTTGCCTCAACGGGCTACGACGATTGCCCTGTTGTGTTGCATGGCCACGCTGGTTGCGATGGCCCAAGCGGCCCAGGAGCCGACGGCAACTTTGCGTGTGGACACCGCACCGGGCCACGCGATTAACTCCTTCGACCCCGACAAGACATTGGGCAGTTCCATCGATGTGCTGTCTCGCGCAGATATCGACGAGGTATTTACGCCGCACATTTTGGAGGAGTCCCTCTCTGCGGGCTGGGGGCCGATCAGCTATCGGAACAACACGGAACTTCGCATGGCGGCGTGGCACTGGACGGAGAACGGGATCTGGAGCGACCCCGCTCACAACAGCGGATACTTTACCGGCAACAGCGAGCTCAAAGAGCCGATCCGCTACATCCTGGCCTACGGGCTGCCGCATCGCGGCTTTGCAACCAGCGGCGACCGGCCGCTCCAGGCACATGATCCTTCCTATTGGAAGAGCAATCCTTATCTTACGAGCAGGTTCACCGGGGAGGGCGATGAGCGACATCCGCAGTGGGTTATCGAGGATCTCAAGGCGGAACAGCCGGTCAACGCTGTCCACATCCTTTGGAAAAACCCGTTTGCCACTACCTACCAGGTCGAATATTGGGTGGGCAAGGATGCGCTCGACTTCGATGGCGGTCCCAAGGGCGAGTGGAAGGTTTTTCCCGGAGGCGCTTTCACCAAGGCAAAGGGGGGAGCGGTAACCCTGAAGCTGGACCGGACTTCAGTGTCGACTCGCTACGTGCGCATTCTCATGACCAAGTCCTCGGATACGTGCGACGACCATGACTCGGGGGACGTTCGCAACTGCGTCGGCTATGCCATCGGGCAACTACAAATTGGCACGTTAGACCGCTCCGGCGCTCTGATTGCCGCGGCAACGGATCCTGCTCACCCGCCCACGTATGCCGTTTCTTCGATCGACCCGTGGCACTCCGCCGCGGACGTGGAGAATACGGGAAGGTACCAGCACACCGGCTTTGACCTCTTCTTCAGCAGCGGAATTACCAACAATCTTCCCGCCATGATTCCGGTAACGATGCTCTACGGCACGCCGGAAGACTCCGCCGCACAGATCGCCTATATTGAAAAGCGCGGCTACCCGATCGGCTATGTAGAAATGGGAGAAGAGCCCGACGGCAAACATACAATGCCCGAGGACTATGCCGCACTCTATCTGCAATGGGCGACCGCGCTGCACAGGGTCGATCCGCACCTCAAGCTTGGCGGGCCAGTCTTCGAAGGAGTCAATCAGGACATCACCCTATGGCCCGACGCCCAAGGGCGGATTTCGTGGATGGGCCGCTTTGTGGATTACCTGAAGGCGCATGGCCGCATCGCCGAACTATCGTTTGTCTCCTTCGAACACTATCCCTTCGAGCCCTGCGATATCACGTGGAAGACCCTCTACTCCGAACCGCAATTAATGAAGCATATTCTCGAGGTTTGGAGAGCGGACGGTGTTCCTGCAAATGTACCTTTGATGGTCACGGAGAGCCACCTCGCGGCGGAGCTCACAGGCCCTATGAGCACTATCTTTGCCGGCCTCTGGTTGAGTGACAATGTCGGCTCTTTCTTTGCCGGCGGAGGGTCCGCGTTCTATCACTCGCCCATACAACCACAAGGGCTTGAGAAGAGCTGCCTGGGTTGGGCTTCGTGGTCCAACTTTGTCTCCGACCGGGAGTATGACATCAAGGGATACACCTCCCTCTACTATGCGGCGCACATGATCAACCAGGAGTGGGTGCAGCACCGCTCCGGAGTGCATACGATGTTTCCCTCGACTGTGGGCATCAAAGACGCTGAGGGCAATGCGCTCGTCACTTCCTACGCGCTGCACAGGCCGGATGGAAACTGGTCCCTGATGCTGGTCAATCGCGACGGAGAGAACCCTCACTCGGTGAGGGTCGTCTTCGAGAACTCCGCTTCGAAGCAGGCGGCCTCCTTCGAAGGGCCGGTGGCCGACGTGACCTTTGGCAGCGAACAGTACGTCTGGATCAACGATGGTCTCAACAGCCACGCCGATCCCGATCACGCACCGGTTGGCACTACGGTTCCCGGAGGCTTGCAGACTGTCTTTGTCTTGCCTAAGGCCTCGGTCACGGTTTTAAGAGGGAAGGTGGCCGGCCTGCCGTAGCCTAAGGCTTGGCGACGGGTAGCGGGCCAGGAGTAGTTGACGCCAACGCGACAAATGGAGGGATCGCAAGTATGAAATCAAAGATGACATTGGCGGCGAGAGTGGTCCTGGTGGCCGGGGGCACGGGCGGACTGGGACGCGCTGTAAGCCTGGCATTCCTTGAGGCGGGCGCTTGGCTCGCCGTCACCTATAGAAAGCGGGAAGAGCTCGATAGCTTGAGGGATTTGGCTGCCGGCAACGGCTCGCAGCTCGAGGGATACGACGTCGATGTCACAAACGAAGCGGCAGTCAGTCAACTCGTCGAAGGAATTGCCGCACGACGTGGACGACTCGACGCGATGGTGAACACCGTCGGGGGTTACGCGGGGGGCGTGAAACTATGGGATCTGGATACCAAGGTCTTCGACCAGATGCTGGCGTTGAACTTGCGTTCAGGGTACGCGCTGTCGCGGGCCGCAGTAAGGGTGATGCTCAAGCAAGGCAGTGGGGCGATTGTAAACGTCGCAGCCAAAGCTGCGATTGATCATGGCGCTGGCGCCTCGGCCTATGCTGCTTCGAAGGCGGCGGCAGTTGCCATGCTGGATTGTCTTGCCGAAGACCTGAAGGGCACCGGAGTTCGTGCGAACTCGGTACTGCCCAGCATCATTGATACGGAAGCGAACCGGAAAGCCATGCCCGACGCCGATTTTACGAAGTGGCCAAAGCCGGAAGACATAGCGCGCGTCATCTTATTCCTCTGCGGTGAGGACGCGAAAGTTATTCACGGCGCTGCCGTGCCTGTCTTTGGAAGCAGCTGAGACATCCGAGGGGTCTGCCTGCCGGCCGGCCGGGAACTCGAGGAGCGCCACCAGATTTGGCTTCGCATATTCCACAGCATCGATCATGCCCGGCTCCGGCCATTTTCCACATACCACACGGATAGAACGGGTGGCGCGGATGCATGTATGATCGTCGCGTTTATACAGAACAACTGCTCGGCGTATCCAGCAAAACAATCGGAAGGAAACCGAAATGGCTTTTGACATCGACTTCGCGATTAATGTCATGTATCCACCTGCCAATGCCGCCTACCTGATCATGAATGCCCCGCAACCTCCGCTCCAATTGCCGCCAGGGTTTACTTTGGTCGGTCCAATCATGGCGGACCCAGCTCAGGCGGCCCACGCCATGGCGCAGGCACAACCCGATCAGCAGCGCATTGCAAACTCCATGGTTTCGGAAAGCAGTATCTTTGGCCTTATCGCGTGGAATGCGGCAACGAAAACCGCCATCGTTGCAATCCGGGGAACCAAGACTATCTGGGATTGGATCGGCGATTTCGATGCTGCCCCGGTACCATGGTTCCCGGATCCAGCATTAGGCCTCGTTCACATGGGATTCCAGTTGGTGTACGAACACATCTGTTTGAACGTGCGAGCTCTTCTCAAGTCGGGTTGCCAGGGCGTCAAACAGATCTGGGTCACCGGGCACAGTCTCGGCGGCGCGGTGGCGATTTTGGCGGCGTTCGATATTCTCAAGGAAGTGGGGCTTGGGGTAACGCCACAGGTATATACCTTCGCTGGCCCGCGTACAGGAGCCCCCGATTTTGCAAAGAATTTCGATGCCGGGATCAACGTCTGTTATCGCATCGTCAATTTCATGGACGTTGTGCCGCAAGTACCTGTTCCGCCGCTCTACTTGCATGTGGGACAAGAAGTCCTGGTTCACGGCGGCTTCCGGCCGTTGGATGTCACCTATGCTCACCATTTGACGACCTATCTTTCCGGTTTGCAAAAATTGAAACCCGCCCCTTCCACAGCCCCGCCCGCAACTGCGACGCCGGCGGCTACTGCTTGATTGGGGATTATTTTCCCAGCTTAAAGCGGTTTCGTAATTACTGTGGCCTTATAAAGATCGCGAGGAGTGGTCCCGGCCAGCCGGGACCACGAAAAGGTCCTTGGCTTTCCCGGATTTGCTGCAGTGCGGCACTCACCGAGGGGCAATGATGTGCGGCTTTCTTCACGGAAAGCCGCATGCAGTTCGATGGCGCCACCAAGCTCCACAGGAAATCCGGGTTCGGTCTACACCAATTGCGAAACCGCTGTAGCGGGCAAAAAAAGGCTCGGGAGTGACTAGCTCCCGAGCGGTTGAATTTATTGTGCACCCGCCATCAGGCTGCGATGACGAAATCAGGAAAGGCGGAAATTGACCTCGATATTGAGTTCCACCGCCACCGGTTTTCCCTGCAGCATGGCTGGCTTGAAGCGATACTGCTTCACCGCCGCGACTGCCTTCTCGTCTAACCCCTTGCCCAGAGGGCGCAGGACCTGAACGCGCTGCGGGTTACCCTGTGCGTCCACGATCAAAGAGACCACGCAGACACCCTCGAAGTTCGTCCGGCGGGCCTCGTCAGAAAACTCGGGGTCCGGCGCGGACACCAGTTGCGGGGCAGAAACGCCGCCGCCCACGTGGTAGAGGCCGCCACCGTAGCCGCCGCCTTCACCCGGACCATAGCCGCTCCGCTTGCCTGAGCCGATGCCGCCCCCTGACCCGATTCCCATGCCGCCTGCGCTACCGATTCCGTTGGAAGCCGGACCGGCGACGCTGGTCCGCGGATCTCCCAGGGTGGGAAGGTTGCTATTGGGCAACTGGATGTCCTTGGGCATCACGATCGACGGCGCAGCCGCCAGCTTGGGATGGTTGTTCTCGATCACCATTGGAGCCGCGATCGGCTGCTGCTCGAGTTTAGGCAAACGCCCCTTGGGCGCCTGCACAATGTCATGGGAGCCGCCGCCACCACCGCCACCCGTCGCCGTCACATGGGGAACAATCGGCATGTATTGGGGCAGGTCGATTTTCGTCACCTGTTCAATCGGTTTGATGGTTGGCTTCTTTACCGCCACGAATGCCCACAGAATGGCCGCCATCATCCCCACGTGCAGGACGGCCGAAATAATGGACGAGGCGCGGCCCCGCTTCTCTGCCATCGGGTCAATGACCGCAATGGGTGTCGAAGTCAGGACGAGAGGAGGAAGCTTCCTGGGATACAGCAGGGCAGAGATGTTGCCGGCGATCGCCTTCCACGCCGGTTCATCGATGATCTCGGAAAGGAACATCGGCTCCCTTGCTCGATCAAGCTGATCTAACTCCGGAAGTAACAAAATGTGATTGGCCATAGGACTTATGAGAACCGAGGGCTAGGGAGAAATCGCCGCTGTGATGAGCATACTGGTTCTAGCGGAATTCGCTACAGCTCTTGGGTAATAGAGCATCAACTTGTAGTAACTCCGCTTAGTAATGCCCGCTGCGCCTGAAATGCATAGCAGCGTGCATCCAATTGCTGTGCATCGTTTTGCGAGGTGGAAACAAGGGCGTTTTCCGGTTTACAGGAAGCTCACTGAGAAATAGGATTGGTTCAGCTGTTTTGAACCCCCTGACAAACCTTCTGATCATGAAGGCATCCTAAGCTGCCCAAGGACGAACGTGTCAAACTCCGATCTGGCTTCTATTCTCTTCCTACTTTTACTGCTGGTAGGATTGTCACAGTTGCTGGGCTATTTCTTCGCTAAGCTCCGGCAGCCGAAGGTGATCGGCGAAATCCTCGCGGGGGTTGTGCTGGGTCCGGCGCTGATCGGCCGATTGCCGTTCGCGTCAGGGCTGATGGAGGCCACGAAGCACCAGGGAAACATTCTGAATTTTGTTTACTGGCTCGGCCTGCTGCTATTGATGTTTCTCTCCGGGGCGGAAACCCGGCAGCTGTTCACTCGCGATGAGCGCCGCGAAGTAGGATGGCTGGCGATCGTGGGCACGGGCGTACCTTTTGTCCTGGCGCTGGTGTTGGGTCCGCGGCTCATCAGCCCGGGCATGTCAGGGCCGAACGGCAACCGCTTCTCGCTTATTATCATTCTCGCCGTCGGGGTAGCGGTAACGTCTGTTCCCGTGGTCTCGAAGATTTTTGCCGACCTGAAGATACTCCACACTCGTTTCGCGCGAATCGTCCTCGGCGTTGCCGTGCTGGAAGATATTGTGTTGTGGTTGGCCCTGGCGGTGGCGACTGCTCTGGCAGGCAAGGGTCCGCTCAACCCGCGGCAATTGTCGTATCACCTGGCCGCTACCGTCGGATTCTTCGGGTTGGGACTGACGGTCGTTCCCCGAATCGTGAAGCGAATTAACAAGTCACGGTTCAACGTGATCGCGAAGCACTCGCCGGTGGCCTATGCTATTGCCGTCCTGTTGGGATATTGCGTGGTTGCCGGGGCGCTCGACGTGAGCGTGGTATTCGCGGCGTTTCTTGCCGGCTTCGCCGTGGTGCACAAAAAGCGCCAACTCTTCGCCGAGGCGCTCGACTCCATAGGAAAAGTTTCGTTTGCGTTCTTTATTCCTGTGTACTTTGCGATTGTGGGATTGAAACTTGACCTGGTTCGCGGCTTGTCGTTATGGATGCTGGCCGCCTTTATCGCGGGAAGTTGTGCGATCAAGGTTCTTTCTGTCTCCCTGGCGGGACGTTTCGCGGGGTTCCGTGGGCTGGATCTGATCAATCTGGCGATCACGACCAACGCCCGCGGGGGTCCGGGTATCGTGCTGGCCAGCGTGGCATTCGATGCCGGAATCATCAGTCCCAAGTTCTACACGACACTTGTGCTCGCGGCCGTGCTCACCTCGCAAATGGCGGGCGCGTGGCTGGAGTATGTGATCCACAAAGGCTGGCCGTTGCTGACCTCGGCCGCCGGCGACAAGGCGGCCATCGTCTCGACGGGAGAGAGTCCCTCCGCTGTTTGATCGCTTATCATAGTTCCAGCATGGAGGTTCTATGCCGGTCTCAGAATCAAGGCGACGCCTGTCGCCGGACAAGGCTTCAGCGCTTGGTGCTCTCCTTGCCCTCAGTATTGTTGGGCTTGTGGGATGCAGGCAAGACTCCGTCAACGATCGGCCGATGTCTTTGACGGTGGAGAGCCCAAACTTTCGCCAAGGCCAGGATATTCCCACGCAATTTACCTGTAACGGAAGCAACATATCGCCCATAATAACCTGGGGTCCACTACCCCCAAACACAAAGAGCCTGGTTCTACTCGTCACCGATTCGGATTCATTGTTCGGTTCCTACGTCCATTGGGTTTTGTACAACTTGCCGCCAGAGCCCAGCCTGATCGCCGAGAGTGTTCCGCGAGTTGAGTTGCTCCCCGACGGTGCCAAGCAAGGTAGGAACGGAGACGATGCGATCGGCTATTCAGGACCCTGTCCGCGAGGGAAATCTCCTCACCGATACGTCTTCACACTTTATGCTCTGGATGCCATGCTGGCCCCCCAGGCACCAGCGGGCAAGAAACAACTGGTGAAGACGATGGAAGGCCATATCCTGGCTGCTGGTCAGCTGATGGGCCGCTACCACCGCTGAGTCCGCATCGTCGGAGAGCGCTTATGCGGACATCACGCTAGAGGCCAAAAAAGGAAATTGGCAGGCCACGCTGGACATGCGCGGGGACCATAGCAGCGCGTACGTGGAACGCGGTGAAAGCCTGACTCATTGCCCGTAGTCATATACTCTGGAGTTTCTACGTTTTCCCAGGTCACAGGAGACTCCAGACACAAAATCATGTCCGATCATTCCCTCGGGGTGTAGGATCTGGCGGGAAAAGACATTGGCTTTGTATCAGGGCATGGCCTTTAGCCATGCCGCACATTGCCGAGAGGAATTGGGGCTTTAGCTCCTGAGGCATGACGACCCCTAAGCGCAATGCACGTAAGGATCAAATCCTGAGTCCTTCGCGCACATTCTTTGCCACCACGAAGACAAGCATGGGGCGGGCGTTGTTACAGTCGGAACGCAATGCAACGCTATGGATCGACTTGCTGCGTTCCTATGTCGCGGCTGGAAAATTCCAACTGCGCGATTTCGTGATCATGCCGGACCATGTGCATCTGCTGATCACGGTCTCAGGCGATAGCACGATTGAAAGAGTCATGCAATTCATTAAGGGCGGATTTTCCTATCGGCTGAAGAGAGAATTGGGGTATTTGGGAGAGGTGTGGCAACGCTGAGTTGGGGCATATAGCTCTCAAAAAAATAGACGGTAGAGATATGAGCTCATATCGGTCACAATACTGCCACTCAGTTGTGGAACCACACCCGACTTGTACGATCTAGCTGGAGTCAATATGGCGACTGATGACATTCAGGTTTTGATTGTGGGAGCCGGCCCAACAGGGTTGGCGCTGGCGTGTGATCTTGCCCGGCGTGGCGTGCGGTTCCGCATTGTCGACAAGGACCGGGAGTACTTCATCGGATCGAAGGGCAAGGGGCTCCAACCGCGCAGCCTCGAAGTGATGGACGACTTCGGGATCGTCGAGCAGGTGCTGCGGAACGGCAAATTTCATATTCCCTTTCGTGGCTATGAAGGCCCGAAGGTACTTGGCGACAAGGATATGCACGAAGGGCGCAATCCCACACCGAGCACGCCGTATGCGAGTCCGCTGATCACACCTCAGTGGCGCGTGGAAGAAGCGCTGCGAGGACTCCTCGAAAGAACTGGCGGGCGAGTTGAGCTTGCGACAGAACTGGTCGCCATTGAGCAGGACGAGAGCGCCGTAACTGCAACTCTGCGGCACGATAGTGGCGAAGAGCGTGTCCGCTGCCAGTATCTGGCGGCCGCCGATGGCGGGAGGAGCTTTGTCCGCAAGTTCCTTCAGGTTCCGTTTGAGGGCGAGACCTGGAAGGATGAGCGCATGTATGTGGGCGATGTGCGACTGCGCGGGCTCGATCGGGAAGCATGGCACTCATGGCCCAATCATCCCAACGGCTGGCTGGCGCTCTGTCCTCTGCCATCCACCGATACATTCCAGTTCCAGGCGCAGGTTCCTCCGGGCGAAGAACGTGAGTCGTCGCTGGAGCTGTTTCGCGAGATCGTCAAAGAGCGTACCGGGGGCATGGATATCGAATTGACTGACGCGCCCTGGCTGTCGCTCTACCGTGTCAATGTCCGCATGGCCGCGAAGTATCGCATTAGGCGAGTATTCCTTGCCGGAGATGCGGCGCACGTTCATTCTCCGGCCGGCGGACAAGGCATGAACACGGGAATCCAGGATGCGTACAACCTCGGATGGAAGCTCGCTGCCGTACTCGCAGGCGCACCGGATGCGCTCCTCGATACCTTCGAGGAGGAGCGACTGCCCGTCGCGGCCAGCGTCCTCGGTCTCAGCAGCAGGCTCTATAAGCAGATCTCCGACGAGGCTGAGGAGAAGATGCGCCGCGACGCCGTGACCCTCCAGCTCGGGATTACTTACAAGGAGATGTCGCTCAGCGTTACTTCAGGCAATCCTTCTCTGAAGATCGCTTCGGGTGATCGTGCTCCAGACGCTCCCGGATTGAATACTGAAGGCGAATCGATACGGCTCTTCGATCTTTTCCGAGGACCCCATTTCACTCTGTTGAGACTATTCGCCAGTGACGATGCGAGCAAGGGCGTGTTACCCAGTGTGAAGCTGGTGGATGTGAGGCACACTCGTGCAGAACTCGGTTCTGAGGCACAGCGATTCGTGGATGCCTTCGGCCATTTTGCAGCAGTGTATGGTGGCGGAAACGACGAGTACATACTCGTGCGTCCGGACGGATACATCGGCTGGACGGGGTCTCGGAAACATTTGACCGATCTCTACGAGTATCTCGGCCGCGTCTCAGGCGGGCAGGTTGTGTCGAGTCGACCCCTCCCGCGCGTGATGGCCAGAAGATGAATAAAAGGTACATTTGGAATGAACGAATGAACGCTCTTGATCGCGCTTGAGTTTCGTGGACGGAACTGGCACTTTCACGGAAGCGGATTCGCGGTTATCGATCGCAGTCAAGGCCAAGTCACATTCGAGCCTTAGCGTCGTTCTGTTTTCCCAATGTGCCAGTCCCGTCTGTCCCGAAACCATCCGAAACCACTGTCCACGAAACCCTGTTCTCGCTATCAATTCTTGATTGCCCGGTGGAATTTAAGCAACTTCCGGTCTGATTCGGCGTTATCATTAGGCCGAGAGGAACGAAATATGGCAACACTTCGGTTGCCTTCGCTTACGCTCGCCTTGCTGCTCGCGATTGGTTCGCTGAGCCCTGCTTCAGCAGGCGTTCGCCTCGGAACGATTTCGGTAGGCGCAGGGTACGGCTATTATTCGGGTCCGGTTTGGCTCGGATACTACCCGCCGCTCTTTTACGATCCCTGGATCGGCTATTCGTTCTTCGCTTCTCCAGTCTACCTGGTTCCCCAGCCTGACAAGGGGCAAGTCAGCCTGCAAGGCTCCGATAAAGATGCAGAAGTCTACCTTGACAACGCATACGCAGGAACCGCTGCCACGTTGAAGAAGTTCTGGCTGGCTCCGGGCGTTTATGATCTTGAAGTTCGTCCGAAGGATCAAACCCCCAAGAAGAAGCGCATTTATGTTCTGACCGGCAAGACTCTGAAGGTCAGCCTGGAGTAGAACGTCATGACTCACTTCGGCAAGAGTGTACTCATCGTTGGGTTGCTAAATTGTTGCCTGGCCGTCGGGCAAAATTCCCCGGCGCCACGGGCGTCGGCCGCTGCGTACCCAGCGTCCAAGGTTCAGCCGGTATATTCCATCGGCGCAAAGCAGCTCTCAAAGACAGAAGTTCAGAACTCCTTCGCCACGCCTTTGGCAGGCCGGTACATCGTGGTAGAGATTGGCTTCTACCCCGCAGACAATAAGACCATCAGCCTGAAGCAGTCTGATTTTGCGCTGCGAACCTCCGATGGCAAGGACCTGGTTAGTCCGGCGAGCCCTGAAACAATTGCCTCCATCTACCAGAAGCGGCCGGAGAGTAGCCGTGATGTAACTCTGTATCCGACCGCAAACATCGGCTATGTGAGCTATCCCGACTATGACGGAAGCGGTCGCCGTGTGAGTGGTCCGGTTTACGGGGCAGGCATGGGGGTTGGAGTCGACAAGAGTGCATCAGCCGCAACGACCGGCTCTGATCGACAGACCATGGAGACAGAACTGCTCGACAAGGAATTGAAAGACGCAGAAGTCTCCAAGCCGGTCGCTGGTTATCTCTACTTTCCCATCGCAACCAAGCAGAAAGTTGCGTATCAGTTGGAATACCGCGGAACGGACGCGGTGACCAGTTTGCCGCTGAAGGTCCACTGACCCAGCACAGCGTTCATTCGTGAGATGATCCCAAACCCGCGGTGCGAGACTGCCTCGATCACAAGGACGGTGGCAGCTCACGCCACTACCTCTGCAGCTAGCGAAAACACGGCGGCCGTCGTTAGATGCCTTGCCAAATTCACTCAATCGCTGATTTGGCGCGATAAACCCGCCACTCCGAAATTGGTTCGCCCGGCCCTCCGCTGGATTGGTGGTGATAAATCGCCATTTGATAAGTTATGCGCATCTGCACTCACTTATGCGGTCTCGGCAGGGCTGCGGCCCTTGCCTAGATTGTTGGCGTAATATCGCCAACTCGCACTCAAAGATGTTGACTTTGGTTCATTCCTTCTTCTCGTCCTGCGGCGGATTTCGTTTCTTGGACTCACCGCGCATCTCGATGCGATGATGGCGTAAACGACCCAGTCATGACGGAACAGCAGCCTGAGCCAGGCTGCGAAGGTTCGAGGTTCGGCTAGTGGGGTGAGAGTGCCATGGAACTCGAGCCTGGCTTCGCGGAAGGCGGTCTTGAGCTTGGCAATAAACTTACCGCGGAAGACACCGCTGAGCACCTTGATGGGAAGAAAGAAAGAGCGGTGCGAGGAGATCCAGCGGGAGTGGTCTGGAGCGAGTCCGCCGGCAGCAAGCACGCAGTGGATATGGGGATGATGCTGCAAACGCTGATTCCAGGTATGGAGCACGCTGAAGAAACCGATCTCTGCGCCAAGGTGCCGGGGATCGCGAGCGATCTCCAGCAGAGTCTCAGCGCTGGTCTCAAACAGCCGGTTATAGATCACTTGCTTGTTCTGCAGAGCGAGCGGAGCAAGCTCGCGCGGCAGCGTGAAGACGACATGGACGTAGGGTGTAGGCAGAAGCTCCCGTTCACGCGCCTGCAGCCAGCGCTGGCGCGCGTTGCCCTGGCACTTGGGACAGTGCCGGTTACGGCACGAGTTGTACGAGATGGCAGTGTGTCCGCAGCCCAAACACTGATCACGAGGTGATTTTCGGAGACCATGCGATGGAGTTCATCTATCATTTGGAGTATGGGCCGCGAAGAAGAAGAATGCTGAGCGGGTGATGCCTGGCAAAACTAACCACGGACCTTCAAGAGGTGTAAATAACTCTCGCAAGGGAACGTTATGCTGCATTTCTTGACGGACATAGCTCGGTGCGCCTGCTCAGAATGATCGAGGAACTTTAGAAATATGGCTTATTTCATTGAGGTGGATTATCATAACCGGCGGTTCTTATAAGCTGAGGACGTGTGGATGCCGAGGGTTGAAGAACGGCTGTATCTCGCATATGGACCTGTCCCATTTCGACCCAGTTAAGAAGCCGGAGGGCATAGGGCGGGGGGCCGTTGTAAAGGATGTTCGCACCTATGGACACTTTGACGTTTATGGCTGGGTTCTTCTTATCCTGTGTTTTGCTTCAGTTCCATCATTTTCTCAAGGCTCATCGAACCTTCAAGAAGAGGTCGATTTGCATTCACGTTTGGCGCAGCAATATCTAAGAGAGGCTCGGCCCGATCTTGCTATTACCGAGTTCCAGGCAATCGTCGCGCTCGACCCGAAGAACGAGGTTGCCCGAGGTAATCTCGGAGTATTGCTTTTCTTTCGTGGCGACTTTATCCATGCTGCTCCGGAACTTCGCGCCGCGCTCAAGCTCCGACCTGATCTGTGGAATATTCAGGCTTTGCTAGGCGTCTGTGAGAGGCGGATCGGCGAGAAAAGCCAAGGGCTCGAAGACCTAGAGAGCGCTTTCCCGCACTTGCAGGAAGACAAGATTAAGCTTGAGGCCGGGAATGAACTGATTGTGATTTACTCCTCGACCGGTGATCTCGACAAAGCGGAGGCGATGAAGCATGAGCTCGCGAAAATCGGTCAAAGGGTCATAGCGGAGGCAGGGCAGAACCAGAGGAATGCATCTGAAGGTGACGAAAATGAGTCTCGGCGAGTGGGCTATGAAGGAGATTCGGCATGCCTCTCGTGTCATAAGCGTCAGAGTGACTCATATCTACACACCTCGCATCATTTGACCTCACAGGTGGCTAGTGAGCACTCAATTCTTGGCTCATTCAACGATGGTTCGAACCTTTTGATGATTCAGGGTCCTACACTGGGGAGCGCAGGTCCGGGTCTCTACTTCAAGATGGAGAAAAAAGACGGGAACAAGTATGAGACGGCGGTGATGGGGTCGGCCTCGCACGCCCAGACGCAACGAAAACGCATCGATATCGTGATTGGTTCCGGAGTGCGTGGGCAGAGCTACCTCTATTGGGATGGCGACGCATTATATGAGTTGCCGGTGAGCTACTGGTCGGACGGACGGCAGTGGATTAACAGTCCCGGCTATTTCGACGGGACCGCAGATTTTTCCCGACCCGTTCATCCGCGATGCCTGGAGTGTCATGTGACCTATATTAAGCCACTGTCCAGAGATACTAGAATCAATCGTTATGACAAGGGAAGCCTGGTGACAGGAATCTCCTGCGAGAGTTGCCATGGCCCAGGCGCAGACCACATATCCAAAATGAGAAGCAGTTCGGCTGCTTCGCCAAGACCGATCGGGCTGGCGATCGAGAATCCGGCCAAGTTTTCGCGGGACCGGCAGGTGGATCTGTGCGCGCTGTGCCATAATGGCATCAGGGCCGAGGAGATTGCTCCTGCATTTTCGTACTTACCGGGCAAAGTACTCGATAAATATGTCATGCCAGACCCGGAGGACCGGCCGGAACACCCCGAGGTACACGGGAATCAAGTGGGTTTGCTGCAGAAAAGCCGGTGCTATTTAGCATCACCGAACATGACATGCTCAACCTGTCACGACGTGCATGCTCCGGAGCGGGCTGCGGCATCGTATTCAACTAAGTGCATGACCTGCCATAAGTGGGACAGTTGCGGTATGGCGGAGAAGATGGGCCACAAGCTTGTGAGCGATTGCATCGATTGTCACATGCCCGTAGAACCGACGAAAGTCATTGTTTCAGTGACAGCAGGCAAAATTGTGCGAGCCACGATGCGGAGCCACTGGATTAAAGTCTATCCAGACACGCAGAAGCCGTGAGGCTAAGACGGTATGAAGCCTCTGATGGGCTTGATGCACGATCGGTCGATATCCACTGGCGGCCGATAAACCTCCCCATGATAGTTTGCTTGGACGAACGTCAGTGAGCCATTCTTTGCTGATCGGCCAGGCTGGTTTTGGCCTTGAGGCCACGAATAGTAGCAAAGAGTTTCATTTCTTGTTCTGCATCCGCTTTTCTGCCCATATCACGATAGACCTTTGCCAGCTGGTAGTGAAGAGAATCATTCATTGCGTCTATTCTGCTGGCTTGAGAGAGGAATTCTACCGCTCTTCCATTCTCACCTCGCGCTCGGAAGATGTTAGCCAGGCCGACAAGCGCATTGAATTCATCCGGCTTCAAGGAGAGCGCACGGGTGTAATGCGCTTCAGCCAGGTTGGAATTGCCGCGAATCCCCTCGATGAAGCCGAGCTTTGCTTCCGCGCCGGCATTGCGCGGATCTTCCTTTATTGCTAGTCGCAACTCCGCCGTGGCGCGATCGAGAGAGTCCTTGCTCACGGATTCCTGCAAGATTGCCTCTCCCAGCTCATAGTGGACACCCAACAGGGATGGGTCCTTCGCCAGCGCCTCTTGATACTGCTGAATAGCCATGGTTGCATCTCCAGAGTTGATGAACCGTTCCGCGGTCAACAGGTGCATGCGCGCGGAATCAGGTGCAGCGACTGTCAGGGCGTTCCTGGCTGAGTCGGCGAGATCGGTATAAACCCGATAAGCAAGGTAGAGCGCATCCGGATTTGAGGGGGCGCTTTTGGTTAGCTCGGCAACATTTACGCTGGCCTGAAGCATATCCCCTCTCGCGGACTCGATTTCGACCAGGTTTGTAAGGATCAGAGCGTGTATTCTTGGGTCCGCAACAAGTGGAAGAGCCGCAGTGAGGTTGTGCTCGGCTTCTTCTAAGTGGTCCTGCCTTCTCTGGCAAATTCCAACCAGCGCCTGAACGCGGGCCAGAGAAGGATCAAGAGTAAGCGCGACTGTGAGATGCGGTAAGGCCTCAGAACAATCGTTGTCGAAGAATTGCAAAACTCCTAAATTCCCCTGCGCCTCGATGTTCGAGGGTTCTACAGCGAGTGCCGCTTTGTACTCCAGCATTGCAGCTTCAGGTTTTCCCTCAGCCATGAATTGGCGCGCACGTCGTAGATGGGTCCCACTTGACCCGCCCTGCGCGAGACAAAGCGCGGAAAACAAGATTACATGAGCAGTCGCAACAGCCACGAATCGACGCGTGAAGCGGATCAAGAGAAATCCCCTAGACAACCATTAGGCAGCGAGCTTTGACTGCCGTCAAGGCCCTGCGATCGCTTCCAATTGGGAACTACAAGATTGTTGACGGTCTGGAAAACTCGTTCGGTCATTCGGGTGCTCAACCTGATCGGCCTTTGTCGCATTCGATTAGGTGTTGCGGGCATTCGCTAAGCGGGTTAACTATGCGGAAGCTCCAAGTAACGAGTTGTTTGAACCTTGACTGGCGCGGCGAGAGCTTCCAGGCTGTCAATATCGAAGTCTTTATAGAGATCAAGACAAAAAAGTTCCGGAGCCTGACTGAATTCCACTGGCAGGTCGAGCAAATAACGGAGGCTGCGTATGCCGCCTTGCACCGAGACTTCGGAGAACAATTCGGGCTCAAGCGCCGCTGCCACCAACGCGATCACCTGATTTCGCATACCGCCGACTTCGAGGCGCACCTTGGAGACGCCGGCTCGTTGCTCCGCCCAATGCGCGATGCGAATGAGCTGCGCAGCCTGCAATCCAAGGGGCCGCTGGCCTACTCCATCCACCATTTGCGCAAACAGAAATGGTTGCTCGTTTTTCCACGTCGAGCCGATGAACATCAAGTCAAGCGCCAGGACTTGCTCGCCTCGGCTGAACCGCAAGAAGGAAGCTGTGGCTCCCGCCTCTTTGCCGTCATCATTGAGCACGATGGTTACAGGTGCGGTGTCGGAACTTTCGAGAATCGAGCGCAGCCAGATCCCACTAGCGCTCAATCCGTTATTCATCTGGAACAAATAGGAAGTAGATTGCAGGCCGCGGTGCTTGGTCATTGCGACCGGCCAAGCTTGCTGGACGTCAACCGGCTTGTAACGGACAATGTCTTTGAGTTTGGTGCGCTCGGCGCTGGCCAACACGGACTTGGTTGAAGGATCGGTCGGAATGGAATCGCGGGTGTTTCGTTGCCCCAGCTTTCGCGCCAAGTCGAGTATGGTCAGGTTGCCTTTGGGCAGAGGAGCATCTAGTTCCTCATAGCTTCTTACCTGAGCGGCTATCCCATCTTCGCTGTCAATCGGAGGCAGACCGAATTGCTTGGTGAAGAAGCGGTAATCAGCCAGCCGGTTGTCGAGCTGATAGTTGTGATTACCAGGATCGATATTTTCATGCCAGGTGAAGAGATCGGATTTTCCGTAGAGACCGAAGAACGGCTGGATGGCGTCGTATATTAGAGGCTTGACGAGATCTGCCCGGAAGCAGCAGTCATCTTCGCTGTTGTAGGTGAGAAGCGCGGGCCGCGGCGCCAGCAACGCTACCAGATAAGAATAGTCGGAGCCTTGGAGGAAGTCTGTGGCCGACTGTTCGACATCGCCCATGTCGCCGTATTCTTTCACTTCAACACGGGAGACGAGAGAGGAAAATCCGGCAACTGGATTGGTCGCTTTTACTCGCTCATCCAAGGAGCTTAAGACGATGGTTTGCCAGCCGCCTCCCGAAAGGCCGGTGACACCGAGGCGGTTCCGATCCACCCTCGAATCGTTGTAAAGATAGTCAAGACCACGGCGCATCGCCAAATAGAAAAGGCCCAACTCATTAGCTCCCACGAGATCTAAGTGGGCGCCGAACCAATGCTCATTTCCCTTCCGGTTGAGCTCGCCGAAGCCAAACCACTCGAGGTTGAGAGCGATGATGCCATGCTTAGCATAACTGATGCAGCGCTTCTGCTTGAATTCGGAGGCATAGCTGCCGCCGTGTCCGGCCAGATTCAGAATTGCCGGCGCTTTGCCGTTGATGTCGTCCGGTACATAAAGGAGGGCGGAAGCCTCGAATGCAGGAACGATCTCATAGCGCAATTTGTGGATGCGATATCCGTCGCCGGTTTCGACGACACCCGCATCTTCAAACCTGGGCGCGGACTCGATCCACTCCCTGGGCCACCCGTGGTAGACCACTTCGTCCAGGAGATGATGGCGCAGATGAGCCGCGGCGGAAGTCCACTCTCGCGGCGTTGCCGGGGCTTTCGGGAGCGGCGCGGTTCGGTTGACAATGTATTGTCGGATTTGAAACTCTGCGACCGCGGGAGGAAGGATTTCGTCCTTAAGAACTGTGCGAATGTCTTTTGCCTCCCCTTGCGCCCAAGCTACAGCCGTCGACGAAACTATCAGAGCAACCGCCAAGCATGCGTTTCGGTCTGAGCTTCGATCTAGAAAAAACACTTAACCCTCCGCAGACTAGATTCGGTTGCTGGACCAGGATCAGAGCAATAGCGCGCCGCTGCTCCCTCGTGATGCCCCAATTGCTTGCCGGCCTGCTGCAATCAGCTGCAGGCCGGAAGGACAATGTACAGGCGGGCGCCATGTCAAGGTCAGAACTTGAGGTGCAGTCCGAACTCCATCAAGCGCGAGGGATAGGCCGACTGGATCAGACCTTGATTCGACGCACCGATATTTGCGCCAGGGTTCTGGTACTGAACGTGGTTGAACACATTATCCGCGTCCGCCTTGAACTGCAGGGTTGCACTTTCGCCGACGTACGGAATGTATGGAAGTTTCCATATCTTGGACGCGGTGGCGTCCATATTGAGAAAGTCCGGGCCGGACAATATATCCCGTCCCGAATCCCCGAAGGTCCCATTCGCCGGGCCAGCGAAGCACGAGGTGTCAAACCATGCTGAGACCGTGGGGTTGGACACCTTTCCGCTGCATATCCGATTGGGATGTATCCCTCCCGCGGTCTGCGAGTAATTGACGTACTCGCCGGCCCAGAGCGGCGTAAATGGCAAACCACTATGTACCTGCCAAATGTTGGAGGCCTGCCAGCCTCCGATTACGGAATTGACAACACCACCCCGATTCAGGAACCTCTTCCCTAAGCCGAAGGGCAACTGGTAGATAGCGGAGCCGTTCCATAAGTGACGGATATCGGTCATGTTCCGCCCATAATTGCCGGCGATATTATAAGCGTCCTGGATCCCGCCATTTTCAAAGTAGTCGATGCCGCCGCCCCAGCCGGTCATTGTGCCACTGTCCAATGCTTTAGCTAAGGTATAGGTGCTTTGAAGGGCCAGGCCGTTCGACATGGCCTTTCTCAGCTTCAATTGAAGCGAGTTGAAGTTTGACCATCCTTGGAAGAGATACTCTTGAATCCCTTGATACTGAGGATAGGGGCGGAAATTTCCCGCTGCCGGACCGTATTGCGCGACGATGGCGGCAGTCGCCTGGTTCATGCCCACATCCGAGAGGATATGAGTTCCCTTGTTACCGACATAAGCGACGTCAAGCAGGAAGCCGTCAAGGAGATTCCTCTGAATGCCAAACTGCCACTGCTCCACATAGCTGAGAGGAGTGTCGTATGGCATGTAGGGGACGCTCTGTCCGTTGAAGAAACTCGCACTGGGCGGACTCGGGTTCGGGACTATAGGAGGATTTGAATCTTGCAACTGAAAAACCGGATTTAAGCCGCTATAGTCGATCAACGCCTGATTGGTGTTTTGGTCTATACCCGCACCTTGAAGATAGTTGTTCGCGCCCCAAAGGGTTTGAAAGATTCCAAAGCCACCCCGGACCGCCGTATTTGGCGTGGCTGCCCAGGCAAATCCAAGGCGTGGAGCAAAGCCGCCATATTTGGTCTTCTGCAACGCATTCCGGCCGTTTTGACCGGCATACCATATTGCCCCGGGCGTTCCCGTTGCCGGGTTCGTAATGGTTGGATCAAAGCTTCCCAAGTGGTTGCCCAACACAGTCCATCCCGGCTGCAGCAGCCAACGTAGGCCGATGTTCACAGTCACCTTCGGCGAAACCTTGAAATCGTCCTGGGCGTAGGTCTGAAGGGTATGCATCCGGGCCTTGTATTCCGGAGAATAGTTGGCGTTCCAGGAACTCACATTCCCGAGCAAAAAGTCGGCGTAGCCTAATGTTGCACCACCATAGTCAGCGGCGTTCTTATTGGGATCCGCAGTGTAGATGCCGCTAAAGTTGAAGTTACCGGCGTTGATATAGGCCCAGGCATTGTTGGCATGGAAGATGTCGAACTCTCCGCCGAACTTCAGCGTGTTCCTGCCCCTGACCAGGGTCAAGGAATCCGCTGGCGCTATGGTGCTGAAATACAAACCCGAAGGAGCAGGCTCAGTACTCCACCCTGTCGAAACGTAGCCCTGGATACCTAAACCTGGCATGTCGTCTATGGGCAAATTCTTGAGGCCGAGCTTCTCCTCGTAACTCTGGCCCAGACCTGACACGGGCCAAACTTCGTTCTCGAGAAAGTAGGAGACTCGCGTCTCATTGAGAGTGCTTGAGTTGATGGTCCATGCGTTGGTCACTTGCGCGGCTGTCTGAGCCTGCACCGCGGGCTCTTCCGTCCACAAATACGGTTCAGGGTTCGGGGCATCTAGCTGGATATGCTGGTAGCTCACGGTCATACGGTCTGCAGGCGAGAAGTTGTAATCGCCCCGCGCGTTGTACCAGTTCATATCAGTCGGACTTGGAGCCGAGAAGTAGTAGTTGTTGGTAAGACCGTTGCTCGGAACGTTGATCGCCGGGAAGAACGGTTGCATCTTCGCCGCGACCGGGTCGAACCGGTTCGATGGGATCTTATTTCCTGGAAAAGGCTGCCTTGTACAGATCTGCGCGGTACCGGAACCGGTACATTGCGTCGTAGCCGGGTCGTAAATAGTGAGTGGAAGCGCAGAAAAGTCCCCGGCCATCATGGCAGGGGTGGGAACGGTGAAGAAGGAGGTGGTATTGAAGTTGTTGGTGTTGCGTTGGAAGCTGAAGAAGAAAAACGCCTTGTTCTTAATGACCGGCCCACCGATCGTGCCCCCGTATAGGTTCCAGTGCAAGGGTGGAACCGGCGCGCTCGAGGGCGTAAAAGCCTGGCGGGCCTCAAAGGCAGTATTCTGGTTGTATTCAAACGCCGTTCCGTGAAACTGATTCGTTCCGCTCTTGGTGATCACATTGAAAGCAGAAGTTCCGTTACCATACTCGGCGCTCATATTGCCGGTTTTGAGATCGATTTCGGCAATGGCATCGTTAGGAGTCGCAAACCCCGATTCCTGGCTCACGGCAGAGGTGATCAGGCCACCGTCGAGCGTCCAGCTCGACTGGTATGCGCCCGCACCGTTGACTGAAATACTCTGTCCCTCCGCCCCGATTTCTCTTCCTCCCTGACTGGTAGTAGCACCCGCCATCCCAGGACTGATGCCAGGCAACAAGGCGGTAACATCAAACCAGGCATTACCGACCTGTGGCACTTGGGTGAGCGTCTCCGCGTTGATAGTTGTGTTCAAATCGGATGTCTCGGTCTCAAGCTGTTGCGTGTCGGCTCTTACGGACACAACTTCCGCCGTCCCCCCTATGTCGAGGACTGCATTGGCGGTGATGGTTTCCAGATGTAACACGATGTTGCTTAGGTCGTATGTCTTGAATCCATCTTTTGAGATGGAGATAGAGTATGTGCCAATTTCCAACTCCGGCGCATCGTAGACACCGGCGCCGTTCGTCGTCTCCGTGGTAACGATGCCGGTGTCGACGTCTCGAAGCGATACATGGGCGCCGGGAATAACAGCACCGGACGAATCCCTTACGACCCCGCGGATTTGACCCGTGTTGCTGTTCTGGCCGAAAAGCGCAGTAACCGACAGTACGAATACGATCGTTAGCAGCCAACTCCATTTACGAGTCGGGAACCGGCCCTCACGATTTCCCCATGCGCTGCGCGCGTTCCGATGCGTCCTCATAAAGCCTCCTCATTTTTGTTACCTGACTTCGTTTTCAAAGTCTGTTTAAGTCTTAGCAAGGCATCCATTCACCGTTAAAGTAAAGGCAATTAATTGAGCGCCGCGGGTGAAAACCCTTCGTGGTCTGAACTGTTCCATTATTTGCCGCAGTAACAGTGTCAGTGGCCGCACCGCTGGGGTTCGGTCGCGTTTCCCGCAATATCCCGCCGTGGTTATTTGGGCGTCCGTTGCGGTCCACAGGATAAAACGCGAAGATACTGCCTGGGCTACGTATACATAAGTTCCTTTCCTCTAAATTGAGCTAGACACGATTCAGCCGCTGTTCATTTTGCGAGGTTTACATCTCCCGGGGAACAACATCAAGTGTCAGACATGTCAAGGGATGATGATGGAGCATTCAGACCGTTTTCACAGTTGGTGTAAGACAGAAGGCACGGTTGACTCAGGAGTTCTATCTTTCCGGGTCCCCAGCAAGCGGAGCTTGTTGGAGTAGTAAAGAAAGCAGGCATATAGCCCTCACCACACCGCATTAACTGTAAAAACGGTATCGTCCAGCCGATTAGGGTGACAAGGACAATTGCAGCGATTGCCGGTTGTTCGCAATGCAAACGAAGGCGAGAGACCTGAAAGCTGGAGAATACCTCTGTCTGAGCCAACTCCGGGGTCTTTCCTTGGAAAAGCAAGTTTCCCTCTGGAGACCCACAAGCCGTTTGCATTGCGGACAATGTCCGATTATAGTCAGCGATTAACAGGCGTCATCATGCGCGACCCCTATTTAATCAAGTCCGTCAGCCATGCCGCGCAGCTCCTCGCGGCTTTCGAATCCCCCGAAGACGTTCTCACCCAGCGTGAGATTGCGATACGCACCGGGTTGAGCCGCGGTATCGTAATCCGATTGCTCTACACATTGGGGCGTCACCACGTCATCGAGAAGCTAGGCGATAATCAGTATCGCTCGCTCTACCGCAGGCTGGCGAAGCGACGTTGGAAGATTGGCTATGGCGCGCCTGGAATCGATACGCTCTTTACGCGCCAAGTAAGCGAAAGCCTACGTGTGGCGGCGGATCGCGGTGGGGAAGTGGAGGTCTTGGTACTCGATCACCGCTATAAGCCGGAAGTTACGCTCCGCAATGCCGTACAGTTTATCCGCGAGCACGTTGACCTGGTCATCGAGTACCAGATCGACGAGCACGTCGGTGCAATGATTGCTAATTCCTACCGGGAAGCTCACATTCCGGTCGTTGCAGTAAATAACCCGCAGCCGGGAGCAACCTATTTCGGCGCCAATAACTACGAGGCAGGGCTCATTGGCGGCCGCTATATGGGGAAATGGGCGCGGACTCATTGGGATGGACGTGTGGACGAGATCGTCATGCTGGCTCTCACTCGCGCCGGCACGATCCCGAAGACCCGGCTGACGGGAATGGTGCAGGGAATCCGCGAGGTGCTCGGCCCTGCCTGTAATAAGGTCCCTGTCGTTTACCTGGATGGGGACGGTCATTTTGAGGCGAGTTGGCAAGTGGTGCGGAAGTACTTGCGACGCGCTGGGCGTGGCCGGACCTTGATTGGAGCCATGAACGACAACTCCGCCCTCGGTGCTCTGCGGGCCTATGAAGAGACAGGCTATTCCGAGTGTTGCGCCATCATGGGCCAGAATGGCTCGCCCGAGGCGCGCCATGAGCTTCGCAAGGGCCGCAGCCGCTTCATAGGATCGGTGGCCTATTTCCCTGAGAAATACGGTGATGGCTTGCTCCGGCTCGTGCTGGATCTCTTGAACAGCCGTTTTGTGGCGCCCGCGATTTTCACGCAGCACCAGCTGCTGACGAGTCACAACGTCGACCATGTCTACCCCAACGATTCGCTCATGGGTTTTCCGGCAGATACGGTGTGAAACGGCAGAAAGGGCATCGAAACACCAACCCTCATTGCCGCGGAACGGAGTTTCCAGATTGCGCTTTATCAGCGTGTATCTTTGGTTGTCGGTGAAGCCGGGTAGTCTTTACGTTACCGCCTTCGCAAAATCTCCGGGGCGGATTGTCCGCCATGCAAACACCCGGCACATTCCATACCGGGTCTTGCTTTTTTCGAAGCCGACGCCTTTGATGGCGATTAAACAGGGTATTCCGGCAGTTCCAGACCTCTGACCTTTGCATGCATTGTGAACAACCAGGCGATTGCCAAATTAGTCCTTGCCGCCCGTTCCTTCGATGCTGATACTCGGCTGAGACTATATCGCTTTTCGCAGTTGCCAGGTGGCAGCGAACGCATGCACGTAGTCAGTTCTGAATACGCCACAGTAACTGTGAAAACGGCATAAGCGAGGTCGATCTCGAATTGACAATCCCCCGAGCCGGCGAATTTCAATTGAAAGGGAGCGCAGGCATCGTGCCCCGCAGTCAGCGGCCGCAACATCACGGTGGTTTCGTGACGGAAGAGGCAACGCCACACTCGCTTCTCCTCGAGGAACTGAGCACGGTCCAGGTAGGAGAGCTGATCGCCCAGGGGTGGACGACCGTGATTGTTCCTCTGGGCGCGACTGAGCAGCACGGGCCGGCGTTGCCGTTGCTGGTCGATAACGAGCATGGGTTACAGACTGCATTGCGCGCTGCCCGCATCTTGGGGAAGACATTGGTCGGCCCTGTTGTTACTCTCGGCCATTCCCCTGAACACGCTGCATTTCCGGGGACAGTTTCCTTGTCGAAATCAACCCTATCCGGAGTGCTGCACGACATTGCGGAAAGCCACGCGCGATCCGGCTTCCGGATGGTGTACTTCTGGATCGCCCATGGCGGCAACAATGCTGTGCTCCAGGAGATGCTACCGGCGCTCGAATCGAAGTGGCCCAACTGTCAGGTTACTGGGCTCAAGGACCTTGCTGGCTACGTCGGGAGCACCTGGAATAGGGCGCCGATCGAGCAGGGAATCCCGCTCTCGGTTTCCGGTTCGCACGCCGGAGAATTTGAAACTTCGATGATGCTGGCGGCTCGCCCCGATTTGGTGCGCATGGAAGCGGCTGAGGCGGGCAACCCATCCTCATTGGAAGCGATTGCGGAGACCATGCTGCGCCTGGGAATCGGCGCAGTCTCGACCAACGGTGTCCTCGGAGACCAGCGGGGTGCGGATGCCAAGCGCGGGGAATTCTACCTGGAGAGGCTAGCGGAATATCTGGCCGAAGACCTCGAACGTGCCCGCGAGCGTACCCCGAAAAGCGGTACAGCATGAAGCAGCACCGTCCTGCTTTCGTGGGCGCCCCCACGTCGCCGGCATCCACTACGGCCCGATTCAAGCGATGCCGGAGCAATGGCAACGATGGCTGACACATCAGCCTATTGCGTCATGTGCGTGTAGTTTTGAAGGCTGTGCGGCACTTCCTGGGCTGTCTCGGACGGGCGCCACGCCGTGCGGCGCCGCCGCGGACGGACGGCCGACATTGGACGTCCTTCTCCGGCTCTACGAACACTGTCAGAAAGGCGCGATCGATATGACTGCCCTTGCCGCCTCTATTCCCGTTGCGACGCAAGAAATTCGGATTACCGGGGTCGAACCGTTCCTCCTGCACGTGCCTGTCACCGGCGAGCACATCGCGGACAGCGTGCACAGCGTGACCCATTGGGGTGTCTGCGGCGTGGTGCTTCACACCGATGCCGGACTGTGCGGATACGGCTATACGGGTACACACGCCCACCGGGAATGCGACCTGTTGATAACCGGCTGTATAGCCCGCGTCTATGCCCAGTTGCTACGCGGCGAATCGATTCATGATGTACAGCGGTTGTGGCGTAAGCTCTACCATTTTCCCCCCGCTCAGTGGGTTGGGCGGGCCGGAATTACACAACTCGCGCTGGCCGCCGTGGACATTGCACTTTGGGACCTGAAGGCCAAAGCCTCAGGCCTGCCCCTGTGGCGCTTACTCGGTGGAACCAGGCCCGAGGGCATCGTGGCTTACAACACGGATGGCGGCTGGCTAAGCTTGAGCACGCAGGAGCTGGTGGACAACTGTCGCCGCTTCATCGAGGAGCATGGTTTTCAGGGGGTGAAGATCAAAGTCGGGCACCCCAACCCGCGCCAGGATATGGAGCGCGTGGAGGCAGTTCGACGGGCCATCGGGCCGGATGTCCGGCTGATGGTGGATGCCAACGGGCATTGCGACCTTCCTACTGCCATCGAGTTGAGCCGACGCCTTGAGGAGCTTGAGGTGGCGTGGTTCGAGGAACCACTGTGGTATGACGATGTAGCGGGGCACCAACGGCTCGCGCAATCGACCCGGGTGCCCATCGCATTGGGCGAACAACTCTATTCGCTCGATGCCTTCAGCTCCTTCGTCAGCGCCAATGCCGTTCATTACCCGCAACCAGATGCGGCACGTCTGGGGGGTATCTCGGAATGGTGGCAGGTTGCCGACCTCGCGCACGCCCACCGGCTTCCTGTAGCGCCGCACGCCGGGGACATGATGCAGGTTCATCTCCAGCTTGCCTTGGCACACCCCGCCTGCGTCGTCCTGGAGTACATTCCTTGGGCGCGCGAGTGCTTTCAGGAACCGGCAACGGTGGGCGCGGGACGATTTGCGCCGCCGCAGTTGCCAGGCGCGGGCACGGAGCTGCGCGAAGACGCGATCGACCGGTTCGGGGTCAGACTCGCATGATGAGCTGGTTTGGAATCGCAGCCGCTGGAATACTGAACGGCAGCTTTGCCGTCCCCATGAAGAGAGTCCGGAGCTGGAAATTCGAGCACATCTGGGGCTTATTTTCGATATTCGCGATGGTAGTGCTTCCGTGGGGCGCCGTGCTGCTTGCGGTGCCCGGATGGCATGCGATTCTGGCGACGATTCCAGGCCGCGGGCTCGGCATATTGGTCACTCTCGGTTTTTTTTGGGGCGTCACCGCTCTCCTGTATGGGCTAGCCATCGATCGACTCGGCATTGCGTTGGGCCTCTCGATCCAACTCGGACTCTCGATCGTGGTCGGTTCGCTGCTCCCATTTGCCCGCGAGCGGGGTCTCTCCGTGCGTACACCGGCTGACGCGGCTTTCCTGGCTGGGGTCGCGATGATGGTGGCGGGCGTCATCGTCTGCGCACGTGCCGGCAGCGGCGGCCAAACCACGTCCCGAGACCGGGCTCAGTTTAAGCAAGGACTCGTCATTGCCGTATTCGGCGGCCTTGGCACTACCTTGTTGAACATCGGTATTCAGTATGGAATATCGCTTCTGCCCCAAACTGCGGCGAGCTCTACTTTCGGGCAGTCGGTGGCTTGGGCTGTTCTTCTCTCCGCGGCCGCGGTCTCGCAGGCCGGGTTCTGTTTCTATCGCATCCTAGAGACGCACCAGATGTTCGTTTTTCATCTGGCAAAGTCAGGTCATGATATGACGCTGGTATTGACCATGAGCGTTCTCTGGACAATGAGTATTTTCTTATACGGCGCCAGCGCGGCCAGGCTGGGCCGCTTGGGGACAAGCGTTGGTTGGCCGGTTTTCAACGGACTTATCGTGGTCACTTCCAACGCCTGGGGCGTTTCTCTGGGCGAATGGAAGGGGCGGCCAAGGAATGACATGTACTTGATGATCGTCGGCTGCGCGATTTTGGTCGGCGCCGCCTTCGTGATCGGCGACGCCAGAGCCCATTGGTAACACAAATGGCGCCGGTCGGGAGATGAAGTGGAAGTGATCGGCTGGGATAAACCGAGTAACAGTGTCTAGAAGGAGTCTGTCGAGATGACAGCAAGACTTGTACCCCTGGTGCTCTTATTCGGGTACGTGCTGGCCGCCGGCCAGCAATCCCCAGCGAGACCGACGGCCGCCGGTGCTGCCACAACACCATCCACATCGCAGTGCAGCGGCTGTTCCAACGCTCAACCGACCCAAGAACCGCATCTGATCGCTCTACCCGACGACGAGCCCGGACAGGAGCTCTTTGGAGCCCATATTCAACGCGCAATAACGCTGTTGCAAACCAGTAACAGCGATACGCGGCGACCCGTGCGCATCCTTATGTACGGCCAGTCTATTGTGGGCAACAGTGACTTTACCAAGTTGATGAGTGACTACCTGCATCAACAGTTCCCTTATGCCGATATCCAATTAGAAAATAGGGCCATAGGAGGCTTTGAAGGACCCTGGCTGGTGCGCACGGCGGTCCATGATCTCTATCCCTATTATCCCGACCTGTTGATTTTCCACGTATACGGGGGACAGCGGAGCGGGGAGGTAGAGCGGATTATTTCCAATGTCCGGCGCTACACCACGGCGGACATCCTTCTTTTCGACGACCACCGTCTCCGTGATTCAGAGATACAGGAATCCTCGATCGGCTTTTGGAGGCAATTAGCGCAGAAATATAATTGCGAGTTGGTCGATGTATCGGCGGTGTGGCCTGCTTACCTCCATGAGCACGCACTGCAGCCTGCTCAATTGTTGCGCGATGGGGGGCACCCTAATATAGATGGATATACCTTGCTGACCTATCTGATCGGACGCCATCTGCGCTATAACTCGATTTTTCCCAATACATGGCAGGAGACGGTGCGGACTTATGACGCGCGCCGGCCTTTAGACGAGGAGGTAGACGATGAGATCCAGCTCAGTGGAGACGACTGGTTGCTACACAAGGAGGGCATTCGCGGAGAGAGTTCTCATGGAAGGTTGCATCTCGATTTCGACGGGAATCGCGTAGATCTGATCGCCGCGCACCTAGAGGCTGGCCAGAAACTTGGCTCAGCGCGCGTTTTGCTCGATGGACGGCCGCCTTCTGCCAATCCGGACGTTTACGCCATCACGCGGCCGAGTACTGGCCCGGGAACGTGGTTTCCGGCGGTTATGCGGATCTCCCATACCAAGCCCCTCATCGTCGAAGATTGGACGCTGCGCATCACGCGTATAAATAAGGACGCGAGTGACTTTGCGTTTGAGGTTACCGGGTCAAAGACAGGACCGGATGGTTCAGGCACGAATACGGAAGTGTTTGTTTCCAGATCCGGCCGGGTCAGGATCGAGCCCCGCGATTGGCTACTCGCGCAAATTATGAAAACATTCAAACAAAGTAGTCCGCCGCCCGTCGGTTTTGAAGTCCACTGGAGCGTTCTTCCCATGTTTCGGGATGTCTATCAGGCGCCTGATGCTCTGGATTCGGCCAAGGTCTACGAGACAACATTATTTCAGTTAATCTCAAATACTCACCACTCCGTCGACATCATTCCGAATGGTGATGGGCCTGTGCCGATCAAAGCTCTTCAGGTTTACCGGCCCCCCCTGCGTTGAAAGGCGGCAGCAGTAAAGATTACTGGGCGGCCTACACCGAACGGCGAGAATGAATTTTCCGAAAGTACCATCTTAGTGATACGCCTCGATCACGGGCAGTGGATAACCCGACGGCGGATGGGATTGCGGGACATACACGCGGATCCAGCGTGCATTTATCGCTGGAAATCGAATAGTGTCAGTCGGCGCGTGGTATTGCTCTGCGGAGCGGACCAACTTCCAGGTTGCGTTATCGTCGGAAAGCTCCACCGAGTAGGATTCGGGAATGCCGTCAAACTGCCATGCGGCGCCGTTCCAGTTCCACGCCAATTGCCATGCCACGATCAGCCGCGACACCATTTGACTTTGGCCAAGATCGACCAGTAGCCATTCAGGAGCGCTCCTGGCTAGAGCCGGTTGGCTATCAGCCTGGGAGCTTGCCGCGCCCACAGCGACAGCACGGCAGTTGGAACCAAATGAGAGGGCTAGCGGCCGGTTCGCAGCCAAGTTTCGGCGAGCTTCCCGCTCTTCCGGAGTGAGAACGCTGAAGTCGCGAAGGCTGTGGACCGGCCCCGCGGGCGTAGAAAGCAACGTGGCCTCGACTTGGTAGAGAGCGGGTTGGACGGGAATGGAAATGGAGAACGTCATTCGATCCGAGCCTAGCGCGGCCACGGTAGCCGGCATCGTCACCTCCTGCAAGGTTTTTCCGTCCAGCAAAAGCCGGAAGCGCACATCGCCATTCCAGGAATCATTCAGATCATTGATCAGCAGTACCGGGAATTTCTTTGTCGAACCTCCTGGGTACTCATCGGCCCAACTATCCACCATCAGGCCTACCGGCGCGAACGCATCTCGCACGTATTTATAGAAATCAGGGTCCATAGTGAGTTTTTCTATGTCAACCCAATCATCGCTCGTGTTGGCATCGGGCAGAGAATAGTCCAGACCGCCATAATCAAGCACCCCAGCCGCCAATCGATGGGCGCGGAAGAACTCAGTGATTGCCGCCATCGTGCGCGCATATAGCAGACGGCGTTGAGCCGTGGTTGCAGAAGGCTCCAAGAGATAGTCGTATGCGGATTTTGACAACGCGGTAGGCGTGCCATCGCGATTCAGCCACAGCCCGCAGTATTCATTGATGATTACAGGATTTGTTCGATGCAGCTTCTCTTCGGCGAATGGCTGCGCGATCAGTATACCGGCCTTGGTACCGGGATCATCAGCGAGTTTGCTCAATCTGAATGGCTGGTTCGGGCCGAAGATGAAATGATAGGGATGCGCCTCATCGGAGTCGCCAGGCTCCATGGGCACATTCCAGCCGTCGTCCCACGGCCGGTTCGAGTAATCGAATCCCCGAACTCGCCTAAGTGCTCGTACGATCCCGGGCGAGTCGGTTTCGTTGCAAGCGTCCCAAATGACAACGGAGGGGTGATTCCATTGCTCCTGCATCCACTCCCGATACTCGACGGCCAACCGGTCTTCATCCACCGGGTACGGTGTGGGATCGCCGGACCATATTGGGTATTCATCCTGGATCATGATGCCTTCTTCATCCGCGATCCGGTACCAGAATTCAGGAGGGAAGCCCAGGCATACACGAGTGGCGTTGTAATGCATCCCGCTAAACGCCTGGAAGAGTCGCCGCACCCATTCCTCCCTCCAGGGTTTGTCGCCTCGCAACGGATCTTCGAAGAAGCGGTGGACGAGCACATTGGTGCCACGTAAAAAGTACGTCCGCCCATTGAGTACCGCATGGCCGGTGGTGGGGTCCAAACGGAAACTGCGCATGCCGAATCGCGCAGTGAAGCTATCGGCGCTACCGCGTACCTCCACTCCGTACAGAAAGGGATCCTCCGGCGACCAGAGCCGGCAGTGAAGAATCGGAATCTTCACCACCACCTCCTGTTGATCGCCATCCAAAGGCTTCGCAACGACGGTATTCGCCTCGCCAGCTACCCGGCCAGTGGAGGCCTCCCGGATTGTAGTGTGCAGCGATTCCGCCGCCGGCGTGCCGGTATAACGGAGCCACACGTGTACATTAGCGGTCTGATGCTCGAGATCAGGAGCGACCTGGACGTTCAGGATCTGAGGTGTTCCAGAGAGAATCAGGCCAACAGAATCGTAAATGCCAGGAATGTAACGATCCTTCTCACCGTCGTTGCCGCATTCGGCTTGCCCGCGGATCGCGGCGCGATCCGCTCCAATACGGATCACCAGGTTATTCGTGCCCGTTCGAAGGGCAGGGCGCGCGTCAAAGTAGCCTGGAGTGAAGATCGGCGCATGATCCCCCAGTAATACTCCATTCAGGAAGACGCGGGTGCCGTACGCGGCTTTATTGACCTTCAGGCGCGCCACAGCGGGTACTGGCCCTTGCAATTGAAACGTGCGCCGATACCAAAACGCGTCCCGGCGAGGATCTTTGTCATTTTCAGGATGTTGATGGTCAACCCGCTGACCCGGATCAATGAAGGAAGGGGTAGCCATATCGACTAAACCTGGTACCGGCGCCTGCCGCTCGAACCTTGCGGGGATAGTATCGAGGCGACCCTCGGCGATTTGCCATATCCCGTCCAGTGAGATGGTTCTACGATCAGCTGGGCCCGCTGTCGTCGTGGCCTGAGCCGCACGCTTCCCCAAACCCAAGCTGGCTAACGTCGACACGGTTGTCTTCATGAAACTTCTTCGATCCATAACAACTCTCCGCACCTTACAAGAGGACGTCGGGTCGTTCAGTCTACCGGTGAACGGCATGGTCCCTGCCGGCGAGATCGTGATCCCGCGTACCAGGGACGATGAACCCTCGCCGGCCCCCAGCCGCCTTCAATTCCCTGCCAACACACTGGCACGTGGAATACCGGGCTCGTGGACGCAACTGCGTAAGCCGATTCCGAGAGTAATGGGTCTTCCATGATTGGGTTGCTGTCGCTGCTTAATGTTCCATTTGAAAACACCCGATGCCCTGCAGCAGAATTCCAGTACACGTTATCTTTGATTGTGTAGCCGTATCCTGCAGGGTCCTTGCTCTCGTTGTAGGCATATGCAGTTTTTTCCTCTGAGTCTGCCTTGAGAGGGCCGGCTATGTTCGAAACAATGATGTTTCTAGTAAATGAATTACCATCCATTCCAACATCGAACATCTCGTCGCGATCGTAATAAAAGAGTGCAATAAATTCATTTCCGGTGGAACCGAGGTCAATAATGTTTCCGGTATAGACATTGTGGTTTCCACTATTGTTATTAAAGGCGCAGATATCATGGGTGCCATACCGGCTGTGGGGACCGGTTCCGGTTGTGAGGTTCGGCGGTCCCACGACATTACCGATCACCAATACATTGGACGCCAAGTCGTCCAGATAGATGCCATTCACACCCCAGGTATTGGCGGCGCCCATATCCCTGACGTAGTTGTTCGCGACGGTAACATGTTGGATCTCGTTCCTGCTAATTCCATGCATGCTCACATAGATCCCTCCCCCGTCGGACATTCGCTGCACGGCGCGCAACACAAGGTTGTTAGCGATGACGCTGCCATCAATACTGTCGCCGGGAAAGTATGCGTAGATCGCTATCCCCTGGCTGCCAACGTCGTGAACGTAGTTGTTAATGATGTATGTATCTGGTGCACTCACAGAGATGCCACTGGACTCCCATTTCGTAATAACATTGAACCCGACGTCGCAGTTCTCGATTAAATTGCCCGCTCCATGGGGCACGTCTCGAGTTTCAGGATGAGCGGCGCCGCTGAACCCGCCGTTGATGCCGTAATCATAATAATGTTGCAGCTTGAGTCCATTGATCGTGAGATTTGACGCGCCATTAATGGCGATTATTCCACCGGCGACGGTGTCGCCTCCGTCCAGAACGGCCGTGTCAATGCCATCTGGCGGATAATACATCCAGGTTTCTCCACTATCTTCTCGACCGAGTTTAAGTGAACTCGATACACGGTACATCCCGCCGCGGATATATGTCGTTTTGATCAGGCGACTCTTCTGCATTGCCTTTTGCGCTGCTGCCAGCGTTTCAAAGGGTGCCCTGATTGTACCCGCATTGATGTCGCTCCCGCTCGGCGCGACATAGAAAGCCGGTACGATCGATTCCTTCCGGAAGACCCGCCGCAATACTCGCGATCGCACGTACTCGCTGCTCTTCGGACCAGGCTTCCTGTCGACGCCGGCGTCACTCGCCAGCCTCGAAGCCACCGCCGGCGACGGGATGACCAAGGCGGCAATTACAACCGCGGCCCCAACGGACAGACGATGCGGTCCATGACGAATGCGGCCGCAAGAACGGGGCTCACAAAGATGCAATGTTATATCTCCTTCGCTCTAATTAGAAGACGCAAACGAATACCGTAGTCAGCGCGCTTTGCAGAAGAATGGATGAAAGCTATGAATTCGCGACAGCCATACTGCAATCCACTCGGATGGCCACTCTCCGCATGCCCGTAAGCGAAACGTCGGCCAATAGAGTCAGCTCAGGCGTGGTTAGGAGCATCCGAAGCCAGCCCCACGTCGATTAACACCCACGACGTTGTCAGTTGGTCTCGCACACTGGCGGAAATCCACGATCTGCATGTTCTCGGAGTATCCGCATTGCAGACCAGTACGACAAGGACAAGTGCGGCAATCGCCTGATGTTCGCGATGCATGCATACGGGAGAGGCCTGGAAGGCTGTCAAAATGCGATGCAGGTCAGGGTAAAATGCCCTTTGCTGCGGAAATCAACCCACGCTCGGAAGAGTGGGTAGTCAGTTCGCATTGCGGACAGAATCCGACGATAGTCAGCGATCCAAACCGTTCCCCGTTGCGGAGGGTAACCCGCCGGCTTGTAGCGGTGATCGAGCGCCAGGATTCCCACCTCGCCGCCGCGACCGGATTCTTGTTGAGCGATCAATGCTTTAGGGTCTTTTAGATGTACAACAGAATTTCATCGATCTTGTGAAGCTGAAAGGGATCAGTAAGCGGATTAGAAGGCCGTTGATTTTGACACCTGATCAGGTTCCAACGTTACTTGAAAGGCTATCTGAGCCTTGCCGAACGATGGCGATCGTTGCCACTTGTACCGGCCCGCGAATTTCAGAAATTGCAGCTCTTCACCGGGAAGACTTCGATTTTGGGACAGGGACGCTGTTGGTTCAGCGGGGTGCCGCGTGAGTAGGTTTTACAACTCTTAAACGCGGTTTCGAGCCCGATGCCGGCTGCCGCCGATCACGACGACCGCCTGTCTGGCAAGTCGCGGTTCGGGCTGGATGGGAGAGGCGCCGGCTGCGATGCTCATGATTCCTCCGTTCAACATCCTACTGTAGAATTGCGTTTGCCTCAAGAAAACCGCCTGCCCGAAGGGCAGAGCTCATCGCTGGCAGTCATCGTTACTCTTTCTGTCCTGCAGAGGGCGGCTTCGCGGCGCCACGCTTATTCCATCCATGGAAGCGCGACAAGTCGCCCGCGTTCCATGCCTCGCGGAGTCCAGGCGTGCTCAGGTCCCAGTCGGGACGGATTTCGCTCGTCACCGCGCGCAGATCATGCCAGAGGTCTGCGACCGACGGGCGGCCCCAAAACCAGTAGCCGTTGTAGATGCTGTGAATCACGAGGCCCGGCTTGAGCACGAGCGTGTGCGGAATCATCGGATTGTGTTCGGGGTCGGTGTACTCCTGGATGTCGAGGTCCTTCTGAACCTTTCGCTCAGGGTCGGAGAGGAAGGGCCACTGGGCGCCGACCGACGCACGAAACTCCTGAATCGTGTGGTGGTCGTCGGTGGAGATCGTGGCGATTTGGGTGTACGCCACTGCGATCTTCGGGTAGAACGCGGCGAGCTCCAGATGCTGCTGGTGCTCCTTCGGGCAATAGTGGCCGCGCGCGAGCGTGAGGATCAGCGGGTCGTCGCCTTGGAGTTCGCTGAGTTTGCGGAGCGTGCCCGTGTGATCGGGCAGCTCGTAGTCGGGGAAGACACCTCCGGGCACAATGTCAGGGCGCATAGTCGGGCTCCTTTGATGGGGACGGGACCACCTTAGTGTCTTTCGAAAGTTCCCGTTGGATCAAATCGCCAAGCGACTGTCATGCCGCGGCAGCACTTTCTCGGCTCATGAAGCCCCGAACGAGCTGGGCAATTTCATCCGGCGCGGTATCGAGCGCGAAATGGCCCCCGTCGACGATGTGCACTTCAGCCTTTGGCACATCCCGCCGATAGGCTTCCGGCTCGGAGGGATCGAATGAACTCTCATATTTGCCCCAGATCACGAGTAGGTGCGGCTGTTTCTCGCGCATCCATGCCTGCCACTTGGGGTAGGCGTCGACGTTGGTTCGGTAGTCGTAGAAGAGATCGCTTTGAATATCGGCCTGGCCTGGCTGGTTGAGAAAATAAAATTCATCCGTCCAGAGATCCGGGTCGTGGCGTTCCACGTTGGGATCGTTGCCCGCATGGCGCGCCTTGGTGGTTTCAAGCGACAGGAGATTTCCGCGAAGGGCGCTTTCATAGGCCGCGCGATCGGCCCAAAAAGCGCGACGCGTTTTCCAATTCTCGCCGAGGCCTGTGTTGTGCGCGACCGCGTCCTGGACGATGAGAGCCTGCGCCCGTTCTGGATGTGCCAATATCATGCGAAACCCCACCGGACCGCCGTAGTCCTGCATATAAAGCGCGTAGTGCGAGAGTCCGAGCGCTTCGGTGAAGTGGTCCATGATCTCGGCGATGTGATCGAAGGTATACGCAAATTTTTTCGGGTCCGGCCAGTCGCTGTGTCCGAAGCCAGGGTAATCGGGCGCAACAAGATGAAAGCTATCGGAGAGCCGGGCGAAAAGAGGCTCGAACATCCGCGAGGAAGAGGGGAGTCCGTGCAAAAGTAGAAGGGTTGGAGCGTCTTTCGGGCCTGCCTCTCTGTAAAAGATGGAGAGCCCATCAATCTGCATCGTGCGATACAAAGTCGGGTGTTCCATTCGGCGGTCCTTTCTTTGGGTTTGAGTCGGCAGCTGAATCGGGGTCGCACCTGCCAGGTCGTCCTTGGAGGATCGCGCGTCCGCTGGACCAATGATGCCCAGGTCGGCAGCCGCAATAGTTATGGCCGAACCGGCAAAGAAGGTACTGAGAAGAAAGCGGCGAGCATGGTTGATCTCTTCGGGCATTCTATTTCGCTCCAATCGAATTCACACGCGATCCGAACATCGCCGGCCGCTTCCAAGAGACCGGCATCGATTTGCTTCAGTCGATCACCTCAGTAACTTGCCGACGAGCCAGTAATCGACACTGAACTTTCCCGGACCAGAGCAGATCAGCCAGATAAAGAAGAGCACGTACAGGACTTCCGGAAGGTAGAGAAAATCGTCGAGCCAGTTAAGAGGCGAAAGTCCTTTAGGCATGGCGGAAAGCGCGCTGGTCAGGATGGCGACAAGTCATATCGACCAATAAGCAAGCAGGCCAGGCTCGAAAGAAACCCCACGGTCAGCAAGGATCCGCCAACGAACTCGACACCCGACACGAAATAAGCCATCAGGTGGGGAAACGGGACTTTGGCCGCAACGAGCGTTTCGTACATAGAGTTGCGTGCCGCCGGCGACAAACAATTTGTTTGCCCCGGAGATGGCGAAGAACAGCCCGATCGAAACACGTACCAGCAGGATGGCATATTGTTCCAAATCGCCGCTACCCAGCAGCGCAAATTGAACCAACCGTTTCCAATCCATCTCTTGTCCCTCCGTCGAAGGGAAGCGCTATAGCGATACCCGGTATCGCGCGATACCTCGGCATCACCATTTCCGGCGCCTTTCCAACTAGGTGCAACGCTCCCTCATGCGCGAGGAAACATTCGCATCGGCGGTTGATGTAGGTTATGGCTGCGTTGGGAGCGAAGACTCGATCATGCGCCAGCCCCCTGACTTCTTCTCCCGCTGAGTGCCGGTAGAAGAAGTTTCAGAAGCGCTTCGTCCGAGAACGGGTTCTGACCTGAGATCAACTCGCGATCTTGAAGGACGTAGCTCTTCCATGGAGCGAGCACACTTACGTCACCGCCCGCCGTACGCAAGGCGAAGTCCGGGTAGAAGAGAACCTTACCACCAATCTCAAGCGGCTCCCGCTGCTGCTCTTCCGCCGTCGAAAAGATGGTCATCTTATATCCAGAATAAATCCATCCTTGAGCCTTTGCCCGCGCTCCAGCGGCATCGCCCGCTGCCAGCGCTGCGACCACCTCCGTCGAATTCGGAAGAGCCGAGAGAAGTGAAATCGGGCCATGGCAGAGCACCGCCGTAGGCTTGGATGTTTCATGAAAGTGTCTCATCACCGTGCCAGCGTCGGGATCATCGAGAAGATCGATCATCGGGCCATGGCCGCCGGGGACGAAAACAGCGTCATATTGATCCAGGCCCGATGCGATGACATCCGAGATGCGAGTTGGATTTTTGAGCCCAGTCAGGCTGTCGCGGAATTTTAGATAGTCCTGAAGCCTGGCCTCGTCCCCGCCGAAGAAATCGGCGACAGCTGAATGGACATCCATTTGCGGCGTGTTGCCTTTGGGGTTGGCGAAAGTGATTTCGTAGCCTTCCTTCATCAAGGCGCGAACCGGAACCGTCAGTTCGTTGAGATAGTAGCCAGCGCCGGCATAAACCTTGCCATCTTTCAATGGCAAGCCGTGACCGCTCGAGACTAGCACCAAGACTTTTCCTTTTGTTGTCATTTTGTTCTCCTCTCTGAAATCGAATCTGTTTCCCGAGATCTTAGCTTGTGCAGAGCAACCCAATTTGCGAGAGCCTCGGCCTCAGCCACCTCATCATTGCGTCCACCAGCACCGCGTCGTACTCGCCGAAGATCAAAGTCGACGTGATCGGGTCAAAGCCGAGCGCTTCGCCGAAGGGCTTTGGCCGCTCGCCGACCATTATGGCTGCGGGAATCCGAACATCAACCACGACTGATTGGCTACCCAATGCGGGTATAGCTCCGTCATCTGATCGAACAGCTCCTGGTCGGACGTCGCGGTTTTCTGCAGCCGATCAAAATCCTGCAGGTAACGCTTGGTGTCTTGGATCGTCGAGGGAGAGTCTGGCGCGCCAGGCTTCTTGTGACCGGCGACAACCATCGCCGGGTTCAGCGCCGCTAACCGGTCTAGCGCCGCGATCCAATTCTTTCGGCTCTCGGGGGTGGTGTCGCCGACGTACACGCGGCACTGGTTGTACACGACGTCGCCAGCGGCGATCAGGCCGATCGATGGAACATATAGAGACGTCGAATCGGGACTATCGGTGCGGCCCTGCTTGATGATGCGCAATTCGTGGCCCTCGAGAGTAAACGTGTCGTGCTCATAGGGCTCTGGGGGAACCAACTTGGTGGCCACTTGCCCAGGAAAGAGCCGGCGGGCTAACCGTTCCACTACGGGAGTGAAAGACATCTGCATGGCGTTCACGGCCTCGGGCGTTGCTATCGCCCGAGCGCCCGGGAAACGGTCGAGCAGAATGCTCAGACCGTAGAAGTGGTCGAAATGGGCGTGAGTTATATAGATGGTCTCCAAGTTGCGGTTGTGCAGAGCAATCCAACCCGCGAGAGCTTCGGCCTCAGCCACTGTCCCCATTGCGTCCACCAGCACCGCGTCGTACTCGCCGAAGATCAAAGTCGAGGTGATCGGGTCAAAGCCGAGCGGCTCGCCGAAGGGCTTTGGCCGCTCGCCGACCATGACCTTTCCCGGGGCGGTAAAAACGTTCACACTAAGCGTGTTCGTCGCGACAGGCGCGGTTACGCGCGTGGTCTCTTTCAGTGCATTTGTGCCGTCCATTTGGCACTCCTTTCGACGTCAGAGCGAGTGGACTGTTCAAAGCAAAATTGGCAGAAACGCGACGACGAATCCGTCGGACGAACGTATCGATCAAGACCAAAGTACTGGCTCGACACTGCAGCCCGGAAGGACTCAACAAAACATCCGCAACCGTTTAAATCCGAATCCCATCCGGACCGAGCGCTAACCGTACTTGAGCTCGGTGCTCTGTCCGACCTCGATAATATAACCGTCAGGATCGCGGATGTAGCAGCGAATCTCGCCATACTTGGGTATTGGCGGGGTGATGAACTCCGCTCCTCGACTTTTCCATAATTCATAGCACGCTTGAATATCCGCAACGCGGAAATTCATAAAGCTGTTGATGTGATTCGGGTCGGGGACGCTGAGCGTTACCGTCGGCTTGTCCGGGGTCGGCCCGCCTCCAACGTTCAGAATCATCCAGATATTCGCAAGCTGAAGGTACGGAGGCGCGTTGCCGTCACCCATAGTCAGAATGCGAGCGCCGAAGACCTTTTCGTAGTAGCGAGCCGATCGCTCGACGTCGGCGACGGTGAGAAAATGCGCGATGCTGATCCCCTCTCGCGGGGGCATCTCATAGCTCTTCTGTTCGACTTGTACCGCGTTCATTGATGGCTCCTTTCGATACGGTGCTAATTACAAATACGGTGTCCCGAGTCCCGCTCCCACTCATAAAAATTGATCGATGCCAGCTGGTGCAGCAGCGGTTCCCAATTGGCTGGAACTCTCCCTGCCGGTCCAGGTGATGGTTGATCCTCCGGTTGCGAATGTGGCGGAAGCAACTCCACACCCTTGATCATCCCACGCTTCTCGTAATCGTAGAACCAATCCTCACCCGGCTCGAAGCTGGCAATGATCGGATGCCCTGTTGTCGCCACATGCTTGGACGCATGCTGGCTCGGAGAACTGTCGCAGCAACCGATGTGCCCGGCATCAACTTTGCGATCAACTTTTCGGCGGTCTTGCCATTGACCGTATCACCGACAGCATCGACCAGCGGAAGATTCGCAATCTCGATATCGTCGTCGGTTGCGGCCGCATGATTCGCGCCCACGCTCTTCGCTTCCTCCATTTGCGTCTTTAAAACTCCTGCAATCACGGTCGCTCGCGAGTCGCTGGGTTTTCGGTCGTTGCCTCACGGGATTCGTGGCGCGAGGTTCGCGCGCTTGTGTGATCCAGTGCTTACGCGACCTTTAGCAGGATTCTGCCCTTGCCCCGGCCTTCCTGGCTCAGATCCTGTGCCTGGCGCGCCTGCTCCAACCGAAACACCTCGCCCATCCGTGGCTTCACGTCGCCGCGCACCACCAGGCCCGCTATCTCCGATAGGTCCGCCGGGTTTCCCTTCGACACCATGTTCACGCCGCGAATGCCCGCCCGGGCCGCCAACTCCGCGTTCGCCCCGCCCACCGTCGAAACCATCACACCGCCCTTCTTCACAACCGCGAAGGAGCGCGTCGCCGTCTCGCCGCCGATCAGGTCCAGCACCGCGTCCGCCTGGCCTACGGTTTCAAACCGCTCGTGCTTATAGTCCACTACCTGCACGTGACCCAGGGAGCGCAGGTACACGATGTCTTCGCCCGAAGCCGTCCCGATCACTTGCGCGCCCCAGAGCTTGGCGATCTGGGTCGCAAACGAGCCTACGCCCCCCGCCGCGCCGTGGATCAGGATTCGCGTTCCCGGCTTCGGCTGCACATAGTCGCGAATTGCCTGCAGGGCCGTCAGTCCCCCCGTCGGCAGCGCCGCGGCCACCGCGAACTCCATTTTCTCCGGAATCGCCGCCATGTAGGTAATCGCCGCCGCCGTGAATTCCGCATAGGTTCCTTCGCCGAACCCGAACACCCGCTCGCCCGTCCGGAGATTGCCCGAGTCGCCGCCAGCCGTCACGATCTCTCCCGCGAAATCCTGCCCCAGCGTCAGCGGGAAACTCGCCGGGCGGAGCGTCTTCATGTAACCTTCGCGGATTTTCCAATCGATCGGGTTCACGCCCGCGTAGCGCACTTTCGCAAGAACTTGGCCCGGGCCGATCTCCGGTAGCGGTGCTTCCTCGTATTTCAGTTGATCGGAACCGCCGTACTGCGCGATCCGAACCGCCTTGATCACACCGGGCACTGCCGCGTGTTTTGTCGTCGCCATTGTCGTTTCTCCTTTCGCTGCGCTGTGAGACTCTCTGGTTTTGCGGGTTGGCTGGAAACCCACACTATCTCACTCTCCCCCGGACGTCTGGTCCGCCCTGCGGGACGGGGAGTCGAGTTGGCGCCAACTCGTTTCCTTCATTCTGATACCGAAATGTTCGGCAGCTGCCTTGATGTTGGCGAACGCCAGATCGCGTTCTTCATCGCTGGCGCCCTCTACCTGATCGAATCTCGCGATGGCGTTGCGAACATGCGACGCATCCGTCATCGGCTCTTTGCGCAAACGCGGGAACGCGAAGGCGGTTTCAGACAAATGATTGACTTGCGCAGCATCGAGCTGGCCGTGTTCCGCCGGGTGCGGCGCTTTCCAAGTCGCCTTCGTGCCGCTCTCATTCTTGACCTTCGATTGACTCATCGGACTGCTCCTTTCAGTTGAGATTGATGTTGCCTCTCTAATTTCATTTAGTACGCATAGCGGACAGCTCTTCGCGATACTCTTAAGCATTCACTAGGGCTTCGCCTCAAAAAGAACTGTTCCTGGCCACCTTGACAGGGATGGTCCAAATTCAAGATTACAAACCTCATTCTTTTGGGCCTACGAAAATCTGTTTAGACTCCTCCTAAGATTTGTCGTTTCGCGGATCGTCTTTCGCGCTGAGGTATTCCAGTCCAAGCGGCCCGATCGCGGTTACTTGCGTGATGTACTCGCCGGATTTCGCCCAGTGGAAATGGTGCGTGTTGCCAGGGAGAATGATCACGGCGCCGGGCGGATAGGCTTCGAGCTTACTCTGGTCGAATTCATTACCCAGTCCGATATAAAAGACGCCCGAAATCACGGTGTAGACTCGATCCTCCGGGTGCTTGTGAGGCATCAGCTTCGCCCCGCGGGGCGCTTTGACCCTGATTGTGTAAGGGCCGGGCTCGGAGGGCTGACCCACGACGACGGCCAGCCGGATGGAAGGTGGGAACGCTGGGAACGGTTTCCAATCGACATCTTCGGACAAGATGGTTTTGAAAACCTCCTGCCCGAGTTGATGAGGCCGGACTTCGGTTTGCTGTGCAGGCTTTACGGCGCTGGCTTTCTGAGACATACAAACCTCCTTCGTGCAGAAAATGTAAAACATCGCCACAGACTTTGAGCCCGCCGCTCGCTCCGCGACACGGGCCATGCGCGGCGCGCCGAGGCAGGCCAGCTAAGGTGGGAACCCGTCCGCCATCCACTTGGCGAATAGTTCAATCCGAGATTGCGGCCAAGCACCTTCTCCTTTTGGTGGTGGGGGCGGCATTACCGCGCCGCCGATTCCACGAATGCGATCGTAGATGGCGGCAGCGTGCTTTTTGACGTCATCGTAACTTCCCAGGTTGAACGCCTTGCTCATGCCTTGAATGTCTCGCTCCGTAAAGAGCGGGCGAATGTCCGTTTGAAAGCTCGTCGTTTTCGTCATTGCGCCTCACAGGTGTTGGGTCATACGGATGTCGGCGAGGAATCTGCTGCTCCGGGGGCGTCGCCGCTCGGAATCGATCTCGGAAAGGCCGCCGTCCTTCAGGCAGTGGTGTGTTGTGCGAACGGCTGGACTTCCCTGATAGCCTGCGGCTGTCATCCGCGGATTATAGACCCTTTGCTAGCTTCCCAGTGTATATGGACTGTGAACAGACGCATCCCCACTCGTCCGGCGCGGCGAACATATAGAACAACTGAGAGAGAGGAGCGAAAGCGATCTGATAATTGAATCGGAGTGGACCCAGAAAACCGATGGGCGTCTTATGTCGGAATTTCGCCCACGTTGACCCCACGTTCGATCAGGAGGTTGCGTGAAGCCTTGATGTCGGTCACAACGAGATAAACATTGCGAACTGAACCAGCGGGCGCGTCGGTGAGACCATTACCGATCTGGATCGAGCAACTTGACCCCGAAGGAGTGAGTTGGACTACACGGGACGCGTCGTTAGGCCTATAGTCTATGTCGAGGGTGAAGCCGACCTGATCGACGTAGAACCGCAGCGCCCTCTCGACATCACTCACCGGCAGGGTGATGACTTCGATTGAAAACATTGGCGTTGTCATATCTGCTTCTCCTCTACGGATGCTACGACGAGCATACTCGCCGTCAGGCGAGTATGCTCGCTCCCGTTACGTAATTGAGATCTTCGACGTCTCGCTGGCTCCAAGGAGCACACTGTGGCTGAAAAGATAACCGCGGATCGGCTGGCTGCATACTCGGATGGGGTCTTCGCGGTCATCGTGACTATTATGGTCCTGGGGCTGAGGGCACCAGATCAGCCAGCGTTCTCGGCCTTATGGCCTCTGTGGCCCACAGCGGTCAGTTATGCGGTGAGCTACCTATTCATCGCCATTATTTGGATAAATCACCATTACCTTATGCGGTTCGTTGATACTCCGACGCTGAGATTGATATGGATTAACTTCGGCCATCTTTTCATGGTGTCGTTCCTGCCCTTTGCTACCGAATGGATTGCGCGCACCCGGCTCGCGTCGTCACCGGTGGCGTTTTACGCCGGACTATTCGTGTGCATCGACATTGCCTACAACATCTTCGAGCGCGAAGTCTTAACCCATGCAGACGCCAAACAGGTGTCCGAAGGTAGGCGGCACACGGCAAGGCGCCGATCTCTTGCTGTCCTTGCGAGCTTTACGACCGCTATGCTGGTCGCATTCATCGCGCCGCGCGTTGGGCTCGGTCTGATATGTGGCGCCCTAATTCTCCACCTGCGGCCAGAGGCCGCCCCCGGGAGTGGGCTGGTCCGCTCCTTCATGAACTCCACACGAGCTTATGTGAGGGATCGAGTCCACCGCCGCAGAAATCGATCCGCTCAGACTTCACAAATCGATGACGACATCGCGAAGCGGTTGTGAGCAGCAAATGAGAAGGTTGCCGTCGGCGGGATTGTCGAGCGGCTCCGGTTTGTAAACAACCGCTCCCGAAATTAAACCGCTCTCGCAGTTGTGACAAACACCAGTCCGGCACGACCAACGAACGGGAACATCGCAAGCCTCAGCCAACTCCAAAATGCTCCGGTAGGCCGAATCATTCCAGTGCGCAGCGATGCTGCTGCGCGAGAACGATACCACCGGGCCGGTGTTGGTATCGTCCGTGGGCGGATGTGGAGATCGCTTTGGTGCATCGACAACACCAGGTGCCATCGATTCACTACCGTTGAAGATTTCGGTGTGAACCCGCAAATTGCCGATTTTCGGCACGCAGTATAACTTCAACAAGAGAAACCACGGCCTTCTGAAATTCTGCTTCCGGGTAAACCACGGCTGGTTCGGGGACTGCCATGCACTTCCCTTTATCTTAGCGGCCTCTGCTAACTTCACACTCGCAGGGGACCATTACTTCTTTTGAATCGAAGTCCCGCCGGTATTCTACCGTTTGCAACGCTGACCGCTTACCTTGGATAGCGAACCCAACGTGCCTCCCCAACCCAAGACAAGAGACTGCCTTACGTGTTGCTGTCCGCCGGTTGTCCGTATGTCTGGAGTGGACCCCTGTGCTATTCACTATGCGGTTGGAGCGCCAGCGGCGCATTTAGGCTATTTCACCTTAAGGGAGCTCTCTAATGCTCGGGCTGCGCGGACTCTTTCGCCCGGACAGCTTCGAAGATTGCTTTTGCTAGGATCGGGAACGCCGCGTTCTGGAATTCTGGATCATCCATGCAACGAGTAACAATTTTATCGTTCTCGCCCATGCGCTGGATCATGAAATCCTCGATGAGCTTGCGGATGCCAAGTTGAAACTTGTCGAGCGGGTTCGCCAGCGCGGTCTGGATAACCTGCACATTCTTCGATGCCTTTTCCCTAGTATGCTCGAAAAATAAAAGATCTTCTTCCGTAAAGCCGGTCGCAAAACGTTCATTCAGAATCTGGATGATCTCAGACAATGGCGCTTTTTCATCTTTGGCCTTGCCAGTGCCAACGTCCGTAGGGCTTTTCACTCTTTTTGGATCGCCCTCCGCTAGCACGATCTCGCCAGAATAAATTCAATTGAGGATCATGCGGAGGCAGATCGGCGAACGCTGGCCGATTTGCCGTTAGAAAAGACGGTCCAGATGAGCGGTACAGCAAGCTCGCTTATCAGGTAACGATCACCTCAGAGCCGAGGAGCGCTTTGCTTCGGCTTTGCAGGAAGCTTCGAAAGCGGACATCCGGTCCACAAATGGACAGTATGTTGGCGGAGCCGAGATATGGCCCCAGCCTATGTCGATGGCGGATATAGACTTACAGTCATACGTGTTTTGGCACACTGCGTGCGTATCCGGGAGGGGAATACTCAGGTTCCCCAAGAGCAAAGTTCCTTAGAGGGAGGTAGGCGTGAGAGAACTGCTTCAGGATGTTCGTTTTGCCTTGCGGCAACTTCGCAAGAATCCGGCATACACGGTCGCGGTTACGGTGATGTTGGCAGTGGCCATTTGCGCAAACGGCACGGTGTTCAGCTGGATTGACGGGACGATGCTACACCCGATACCGGGAGCGCGAGATATGAGCTCGCTGGTAAGCGTGATGCGCGGGCAGTGGAATATCTCGCCGAGTCCGCCATTCTCATATCTCGATTATCGCGATCTGCGTGACCAGAATCACAGCTTCGACGGAATCACCGCGTATCATCACGATTGGCTTGCGTTGACCGGCGGAGCCAGGCCGGAACGGATCTATGTTGCCAACGTGGCGGCGAATTACTTCGATGTGCTCGGCGTGAAGCCCCTCTACGGGCGTTTTTTCCGGCCGGAAGAAGAGGCTGCAAGGCGAAGCATTCCGTACGTCATTATCAGCTACTCGTTCTGGAAGACGCATTTTGCGGGTGACCCCGGGGTTGTGGGCAAGCCGCTGGAGATTGTTCGCCACCAAGTGATCGTGATCGGCGTCGCGCCGAAGGGTTTCGTCGGTGCGATGCCGGGGCTGCGACAGGATATGTGGGTCACGCTGGGAACGGGCGGTTGGCAGATGACCGAGCGCAGCGCGAGTTGGCTGAACGTGGTGGGAAGGCTACGGCCGGGAGTGAGCCACGAGCAGGCAAACCAGGATCTTGAGACCATCATGCGGCGGATTGTGGCGGCGTATCCTAACGATCACCTGGGCACGAACACGATCACTCTGGATCCGATGTGGCGGTCTCCGTTCGGCGCGAACGAATATATGGCGATTACGCTCCCAATCCTGCTGTCCATTGCGGGGATGGTGTTGCTGCTGACGTGCGCCAATGTGGCCACGCTGACACTGGTGCGGTTTGTGTCGCGGCGGCGCGAAATCGCAATCCGACAGTCGCTGGGTGCAGGTCGCGTGCGAGTTGTCCGGCAGATGGTGCTCGAAGGCGTGATTCTTGCCCTCTGCGCGGGAGCGGCGGCGTTGTTATTGACTCTGTGGACGGCGAAGACATTCGCACTGTTCCTTCCGCCGAACGCGAACCCAATCGCGATAAACGGCATGGTCGATCCCGGCGTTGTGATCGCAATTGTGGCACTGGCAGTTCTGGCGAGCCTGCTGTGCGGGGCATTTCCGGCTTGGCGGTCGTCGCAGGTGCCGGCGGCGGAGGTGCTCAAGGAGGAATCGGCAAGCGTATCGGGCAGTAAGCACAATCGGCGGCTGCTTAGCGGCCTGGTGGTGGCGCAGGTGGCGCTCTCGCTCGCTCTGCTGGTTAGCTCCGGACTGTTTTTGCGCACGCTCAGGAACATTGCCCATGCAGATCCGGGATTTGAGCAAGATCATGTTTTGACCGCGTCCGTGGGATTGAACATCTCCGGCTATCCGAATGACCAAAGGCGGTTGATCCGCGACAAAATTCTCCAGCGCGTGGAGGCATTGCCTGGCGTGACCGTGGCTTCGCTTACCGACTGGGTACCGCTAACGCTGTCGCGAAAGACGGAGGACGCGTATCCGGAAGGATATGCGCCACGGCCGCATGAGTCGCTGGAAGTAGGGAGAGCGGATGTATCGCCGCGGTACTTCGAGACCATGGGGATACCCATTCTAGAAGGGCGCGACTTTACGCAGGACGACAATGAGAATGCGCCGCGCGTACTGATCGTGGACCAGACAGCGGCGAACCGGTACTGGCCGGGGCAGGATCCGATAGGGAAAAGGCTGAGCATATGGAGCAACCTGTTCACGGTGGTCGGCGTGGTGAGGAACTCGAAGCACCTGATGATGAATGAGCGGCCCAGCCCCATGATCTATATGAGCTATTATCAGCAACCGGACGCGGAACTCATCGTACAAATGAAGACCATGGGCAATCCGGCGGATCTGTCGCAGGCGGCCGAGCGCGCGATCCAGGAGGTTGACAGTCGGCTCCCGGTTTATGACGTGCGCTCGATGAGGGAGAACACCGCGATAGCGAGTACCTTCGTCGTCATGCAGAGCACGTTCGCGGGGATATTCGCGGTAATCGCGCTGGTTCTGGCGGCCACGGGCATTTATGGCGTGATGGCATACCGCACCGAGCTCAGGACGCACGAGATCGGCATCCGCGTAGCTTTGGGGGCTTCGCGAGCGGATTTGATGAGGCTGGTGCTGCTACAGGGAATGCGGCTGACGGCAATTGGGCTGGCGCTGGGACTGGCTCTTTCGTTCGGGCTGACCCGCGTCATTGCCGGTCTGCTGTACGGCATCGGCGCCAATGACCCAGTGACGATCTTTGCCGTGCTGATTCTGCTCGCGGCGATGTCTTCGCTGGCGTGCTATCTTCCGGCACAGCGAGCGATGCGGGTGAATCCGGTGACGGCGATCCGCGAGCTTTAGGCAATGTAATCCGAGTGCTTCATCTACTTTCAGCGAGAGAAGCCTAGGGCGTGAATGGCACAAGACCTTCAGTCCCGGCCAAGCACGATTTCAGGATCTCTGCCGGCAAGCCCCATAGGCTCCGGGCGCACTTCTGGAATGACGCCAAATCTCCTATGCACTCGACAACCGATCACAATAAGCGTTTTCGTGGCGGGTGCGGCGCATTACGTTAAGTGGCGTAGCGGCTTATCCAGCATTGCCGAGCGAAAAGCAGGCCATGGAAATGACAGAGTATGGAAAGCATGGAAAACCATGAAGCCGGCCATGAGGGGCAATGGGCGGATTTTTAAACGCAAGGGAAGCGCATTCTTCTGGGCTGCGTATTACTTGCGCGGCAGTGAGTACCGCGAGAGCACGGGAGAAACCGACCCCAGCAAGGCGGAAAAGTTCTTGAAGCGGCGTCTTAAAGAAGCGGGAGCAGACCAGATAGGCGCTAAGACATTCGTCGGCCCGAAGCAGGAGCGAATCAAGGTTTCGGAACTACTGGATGCACTGGAGGACGACTACAAACTCCGTGGCAAGGACAGCCCGCAATTTAAGGCTCACTTGAAGCACATTAGAGACTACTTCGGCGCTTGGCGCGCGCTAGAGGTCACTGCTGAGGCGGTCGATAGGTACATCGCAGAAAGGCTAGAGAAAGGAACCGCAGAAGCAACGATCAATCGCGGCACTCAATTGCTGAGCCAAGGATTCAAACTTGCCATTGAACGGAGGTACTTCTCAACGGCACCACGTATTCGGCATCTGTCAGAAAAAGGCAATGCTCGGCAGGGGTTTTTCAGCGACATGGAGTTCCGCTCTGTAGTTAGCAACCTTCCCGACTATCTCCACGACTTTACCCGTTTTTGATACCTGACCGGATGGCGCAAAGGGGAGATTGCATCACTCCGTTGGGAGGACGTGGATGACGACATTATCCGACTGCGTGGGGAGAACGCTAAGAATGGCGAGGCTCGCGCTGTGACACTGGATGGCGAGCTTGCGGACCTGATCGAGCGCCGCAGAGCCGCGCGGCAGTCGAAAACTGAGAATGCTGTGGTGTTGGTGGCGCTTGTATTTCACCACAATGGTGAGCCGGTGGGGGATTTCCGCAAAGCTTGGGCAACGGCCTGCGTTGCCGCCGGGTTAGGCCGGTTTCAATGTCGTAGGTGCGAGCAGACGGTGAACGCCCACAAATGCGAGCGGTGCCACTCCGACACGAAGTATGTCGGGAGGATCTTCCACGATTTCCGCAGAACAGCCGTTCGCAACATGGTGCGGGCGGGTGTGCAAGAGCGGGTAGCGATGAGCATCAGCGGTCACAAAACCCGAAGCGTCTTTGATCGGTACAACATCGTGAGTGAAGCGGATGTAAGAGAGGCTATGCGGCGCACGCAAGACTACTTGGCGGGCAATGGTCAGCAACAAAAGCAACCCGTTGTACGACAGGCAATGAGTGTTCTATAGGCATTAAAATCGACAAACACGGACAGAACGCGGACATTTTACAAAAAGGGGCGAGACTGCGATTTCGCAGTGCCAGCTTATCTCCTTTGTTTTGTGGGATCTGATTGGTTGCGGGGGCTGGATTTGAACCAGCGACCTTTGGGTTATGAGTGATGTAACCAACGTATTTTCAACGAGTTGGAGAGCGTGGTTGGGAGTTTAAAAGAGTGCCAAGGAGCCGTAAAGACCTTTCGAGCAATAGTATTTGGGGTTGGATTGGGGTTGGAAAACGTGTTGCGGCAATCGGGACTGTCGGGTGGAATCTGTCCCGAAACTGATGTCAATAAGGCAGAAAAGGCCATTCGGACCATCAAGGGTCTCCGCAAACAGGTTCCGTGCTGGAAGGCGTGACCGTCGCAAAGACGATGACTGTCAAGATGATTCCCGCGGAACCTCGCATGGCCGACCTTCCTTCAGGGCTCGATCCCAACAACCAGGACGATCGGATCATCGGGAGTGTACTGGAGATTCAGTCCGCCCGCCCGTCCACAGTGGTGGTGCTGGTCACGGATGACACGAATCTTCAGAACAAAGCCGAAATGGCCTTTCTTCCTTGGGCGGAGCCGCCCGAACTGGTAACAAAGACGATGGCCTCGCTTTTTTGGATTTTTTGCCAAACCCACCGAAAAGGTGTAGTTAAGCACTATGTTGCCACCTGGCTACTCTCATTTGTCCTTGGTCGATTCACGATGGCAAAGAAGACGACAACGCGTGAACCGCAACCGCCCGTGGTGGTCGCGGTCTTCGAAGATTTAATCAGACGGCTGGAATCCGACTCTTCGATAGACGCCGCTGTCGTCCGCCGGCTTCGGGACGTGCTTCTGCGGGATCAGGATGTATCCGCTGACGCCTTGAAAGCGGCCCTGTTCACCGAGGAACCGCTGCCTTGATCCGCGTGCAATCGCTCTTCATTGAAGAATTCCGGGGCATCCACAAGCTGTCTCTCAGCCCCAACGGCGAAAATTTCGCCGTGTGCGGCCCCAACGGGACTGGCAAGAGCGGCGTCGTGGACGCTTTGGAGTTCGCCATCACCGGGGCGGTCACCCGCCTTACCGGCCAGGGAACCTCGGGCATATCCTTGAAAGTCCACGCGCCGCACGTGGACGCGCGCGACAAGCCGGATCAGGCGTGCGTGATCCTCACCGCCCTTATTCCTTCACTGGACAAAAGCTTCACGATCGAGCGGCGCGTCGATGCTCCCAATGACCCGATCATTACGCCGGAAGATCCGGACATCCAAGCTGTCGTGCACGAGCTTGCAAACCATCCCGAGTTCGCGCTCTCCCGGCGCGAAATCATCAAGTATGTTCTCGCCGCCCCCGGCGATCGTTCCAAGGAAGTGCAAGCGCTTCTGCGTTTGGATCGCGTTGAAAAAGTCCGGCAGAGCCTTCACAGCATCGCCAACGGTTGCAAATCACGGTTAAACCATCTCGATCAGGCGAAGCAGGAGGCGCAGGCCCAGCTTCTGCGCGCCCTCGGCATTCCGATCCTGAAAAAAGACCAAATCATTGCGGCCGCCAACAAGCGAAGGGAAACGCTTGGCCTTGAGGCGCTGACGGATTTGAGTGCGGACACTTCCCTCAAAGCGGGTCTGGGAGGAGCCGCGGCACCCTCGACCCGCCAGAAGATTCCTAAAACGCAGGCGCTCGCCGACATCGCGGCATTGTCCGATCAGCTCAATGTCGTGGAAACTCCGGCGATCACCGGCAGCCGCCAGGCGATTGTTTCAACTTTGGAGAAGCTTCTGCAATCGCCCTTGCTTTTACGAAGTCTGCGCCGCGAGGCGTTTTTGCGATCCGGCCTGGAGCTGTTCGACGAGGAAGCCTGTCCGTTCTGTGAAAATGAATGGGATCTCACCGCGCTGCGCGCCCACATCGAGAGCAGGCTAGCTCAGGCACGGGAGGCCGCCGAGACGACACGCACCCTTCAGACCGCGGCAGCCCCTCTTGTCTCCGCCCTGCAAAGCTTGGAAACCCTCGCCACGACGGTGGCCAGCTACGCCAGGCAATTGCCGACACCCATCGACACAACTGGGCTTACCAGCTGGGTGCAGGAACTTCGCGCGCGCAGGCAGAATGGTCTGGCTTTGGACGATCTCGAAGCCGCGATATCGAGCTTCTCGCGCGATTACCGGCAAGTCACTGAAGCGGCCGCGCAGACGATCGCCGCTTTGCACGTCACGGCGACCGCCTTGCCCGATCCGTCCAAGGAAGAGGAGGCGAGGGACTACCTAACGGTATGTCAGGAGCGCCTTGATGCGTACCGGGAAGCTAAACGCCAACACGAACGCGCGAAGCAGGAGGGCGAACTGGCCCGGAAGGTCTTCGACGCCTATAACACCAGCTCCACCGCGATCCTGGCGCAAATCTACAGGGACGTGCAGAAGGATTTCTCGGATTATTACCGGGTCATCAACCACGACGACGAGGCGGAGTTCGAGGGCAAGCTCACTCCGTCGCTCGGTAAGCTCGGATTCGATGTCGATTTCTATGGACGCGGCTTCTTCCCTCCCGGCGCTTACCACAGCGAGGGCCACCAGGACAGCATGGGCCTGTGCCTCTATCTGGCCCTGATGAATCATACGCTCGGCAAGAAATTCACCTTCGCCATTCTGGACGATGTGCTTATGTCCGTTGATGCGGGCCATCGGCGGGAAATCTGCGCTTTGTTCAAGACAAAATTTCCCCACGCGCAATTTTTGATGACAACGCACGATCCCATCTGGCTCCAGCATATGGCGACCGAGCAACTGGTCCCTTCCAAGTCCTGCGTGCATTTTCGCAAGTGGACCGTGGATGACGGTCCCATCGTCTGGGAAGGAAGCGAGGTCTGGGAAGAAATAAGGAGCGATCTCGAAGCGGACAATGTGCCTGGCGCCGCTGGAACCCTGCGCCGTTATCTCGAATACATTGCTGGTCAGCTATCACACCGGCTGCGGGCCAACATCGAGTATCACGGAGACGCCCAGTACGATCTTGGCGAGTTGATGCCCGCCGTCACCGCCGCCTGGAATAAACTCCTCAGCAAGGCCCAGGAGTCAGCACAGTCGTGGAATAACAAAGACGAAACGGCGAGCCTGTCAGCACGCCAGAAGGACTTCAGCGCAAAAGTAGGGCAATCGAACATTGAACAATGGGCTATCAATAGGAGCATTCACTATAACGAATGGGTGCAGCTCAATCGGCAAGACTTCGCGCCCGTCGTGGATGCATTCAAGGAGCTGCTCGCGTGTTTCCGATGCGAAATCTGCGACGGTTTCATTTATGTTTCTCCCGGCAAAGGCCCGAAGGAAAGCCTGCGTTGCGACTGCGGCGCCGTCACCATCAATCTAAAAACGAAAGGCAAGAAGTGATCACCAGTTCCCCGCGATTAAGCTTTCTCTTGGCAAGGGATATCCACAGTATTAGCGTGACGCAAGCTCTCTCGCGGACATCTGCACGATGAAACCCGCCATCATTACGAAACTCGCAGCGGAGCTGCAGGAGCCAATCAGGACCGAGCGTCAGGTGGTGTACATCATGGTGGAACTCCGCAAACTTATGGAGCTGAATGAGGATGGAGCACAATACCCTGCGCTCACGTTTCATTGTGACTGGGTTGCACATCCAGTGCTTGATAGAAGGCAGGCGCGCGAGATCGTGGAACTGTTTGATCGATCCCAGGAAGTTGATGAAAGCGCATCCGAGGTCCAGAGCAATCCGGACATGAGTTTCATGCGCCAGCTTGGCCCCATATTAACGATGACACACTTCCGGAACCAATTGAACGCCTACCTGCGCTCACAAGAGCTAGACCCCTCAATCCCGAATGAAGATGAGAAATGGGCGATTTTCCTTGCACACTATGCCGGCGTAATTGAAGACTGCCCGCTCCGGTGCGTAGGTCAGAATCTTCGGTACGTGGAAGAAGTATCGCTGAAGGTGCTGGATGTGCTGCCGCTGAGAGCGGTGAGGAGCGGATTCCAATTAGCCATCGAGTGGAATTGGAGGTCGAAGGTCACCGGCAAGGAACACACGAATCAACAGCTCTACTGAAACCTAACGCTGATCGGCTGGCGCAGGTAACGAACTTGTTGCGTCGGGCCTCACCACGTGATAATCCGGTTTATCGCGTAGCGATTTCAAATGGTTATTCTTAGCTTTCGTTCCTTCGGCAGGAAGCGTTTAAGCTCCTTGTTGTGGTATTTGGCGAGGAATCGATACTTAAGTTTGACCTTCTCGTCGGCAGCAGCCTTATGTGCCGATTCGATCAGCTCCTTATGGCGCTGAAAGAAACCAGCCAGATTGCGGCGATACCCTTCGTCCATAATTTTGCCCCGCTCGTCAGAATCGGGAGGCGCAGCCATGTAGGCTTCGCGTGTGGCTCTATCGGGGTCCCAATCTAAAGATGCAGCCGCTAGGCGCAGATAGTTTATGAAATGCACGCGTCCTTTCTCCGGATGCGTAAATGAACTGAATTCGTCAGTAAAAGGGTCGGCGTCTTTGCTATAGAACTTGCGGCCGGGATCGTCTCGCAGCAATTTGTATAGTTGTTTGGAAATTGCAACCACGGGATAGAGAGCCCTCTGCTGCTCTTCTTTATAGGCCCCGACCAGAGCGGGGCTCACGAGTAAGCCCTTCTGGTGATACCAGTAGCCGATATCAACGCCACCTCGTAGGAAGTAGCCGTCCAAGACACATTGAATCTGGCTGTAGGCCATATCCACGATTTGCGAACCGAACGTGTCGTATAAACCTTCGCTACGAACAAAATCCGTCTGGACAGACACAGCAGTGACGACGCAATCCGAAAACGCGAGCACTTGTTTACCCAAGATATTGTGCGTTTCGCGGGTGCTCTTGTCCTTGGTACGAAAGTCGAAATGCTTCCTGATGCTCTCGACGGTGCCGGCTATCTCCACGAGTTCCATTTCCGACTGGACTTTCTCGACCTTTGCGGAGAATCCCAAAATATCGAAGAAGCCAACCATCGAGATCGACACCTTCGAGGCTCCTTTTTTGGCGGACGGAGCGCGTTTTGGCTTCGCTTTCACAATTCGAGCAGCATTCATAAGTAGTCGTCTCTCCGCTTTCCTAAATCGGCACTTTATGCGACGCGGAATCCCTGCACGGATCGCCGCCTCTTATCGTAAATCTGCGTGGTCGTGATGTGTTTGTGGTCGAGCAGATCCTGCACCGATTCGATGGGGACGCCGCTATCCAGCAACAACGTCGCCGTGGTCGCCCGCATGGAATGCGGAGAATACATGCACTCCTGTACTTTCTCCCCTGACGGCAGCTCCTTTTCCTGCATTGCGCCCGGCAGGCGCTCAAGATAGCTCATCAGCACGCTGTACATGGCGCGCTGCGTCATCCGCCGCGCCGCTAGCGCATCGCTTTGCGGTGAGCGGCGAGGGCGGAAGAGGGGGCCGCTCTCGATCCCGGCCGCCCTGATGTATTCGGCGATCGCTTCTGCCGCGGCGAAATGAATGCCCTTGGTCTTAGTCTGCTCCGCCTTTCAGGTGAAACCGCACCGTCGCTTCGTCGCCGTCCTGGTGGAAGTCCGAGACATTGAGCGCGCAGCCGGTCTCGATGCGCGCGCCGCTATAGAGGTAAAACTTCAGAATTGCGCGGTCGCGCAGCTCGACTAACGATTCTCCGGTGACCATTGCCACCAGCTGCCGCGCACGTGTTTCCGAAAGCGCGCGGGTTTCCTCCACAGGATCGGAGGCTTCCCGCGAGATGAACTGCGCATGTGCGGGATTTGGCACGGTGATCGGCAACCGCAGCTCTGCCGCAGCACCGCTCAGGAACCTGTAGAACGACGACAAGCGAGGATATCCGCCTGTTTATCGTCTTCGGCGCCCCGCCGTGTTTCACCATGTGGTCCTTGAAAGCCTGCACATCGAGGATGGAGACGCGCAGCAGCTCGGCGGCGTCCTGCGGCCAGACGAAACCGCGGAATTGCGACAAAGGCCATCACATCGCCGCGGTATGCCCGGCGCGTGTGATCGGATTTACGCCGATTGACCCAGGCCTCGAAGATGGCAGCGACGGAATGAAAGAAGTTTTCGACGCGCTCTTTGATCTCGGGAGTGTACGCGCCGGCGATCACCGGCGGCAATGCCGGCAAGTTTTCCTGAGTGGCTATCGGGACCGGATCGGTCAGTCACATCCCCGTTAATAATTGCGTCTTACTTCCGATAACAGAATTTATCGGAAGCAACAATAGCCAGGCAGCGGAAGTGCAGGGGTGCAGCCAAAGCTGTCATCCGATGTGACTTAAAGGTGACAGCACGCCGCCTACAGAGGTAGAGTTGCGTCAAACCACACGGATTCTACCGGAGGTTTCTCAACCCGACGCACGTCTATGTTAGTGACCTTTCCAACCCTGTATGGGATCGACGCAGCGGAAGCGGATAATCCTATCCAGCAGATCGTCGAACTGCAGCATCAGGTCGAAGGCGACCTAGTCACCTTTACCAGCGGGCGCACGTCTGGCTTTATTTTCCGACCTGGTCAGTCTGATGAAGTGCTGATTCTTCCAAGCGCGAAGCAGGTACGCGACGGATATCAGCGCATCCTCATCGCCAGTCCTGATCCCACCGCACAGAGCAACGACCTGTCGAAAGGAAAATGGCGGAAACATCCGTCGCTTCCCGCTCAGAGCGCAGAGATCAATTACGCGGCGGTGACTTCGGCAGTGCGCGATTCCTGGCGCGAAGCGTTTTCCTTTATCGAAGAAGACCCCGATCACAGTGTCATCGGCCTGCGGCGGCCGCAGGTAGGTGCCGTCCACGCTGCGCACATGCACTGGACGGTTTCGGAATCGGCCGCGACGATTGTGATGCCCACCGGCACCGGCAAAACGGAGACCATGCTTTCGATTCTGGTATCCATGAACTGCGAGAAGCTTCTCGTCATCGTCCCGACGGATGCCTTGCGAAGGCAGCTCGCCGAGAAATTCCTGACGCTCGGGATACTGAAACTCCCGGGTTCTGCCGTCCTTAAGAACGGCGCAAGAACCCCAATAGTCTGCACACTGCAGCACCTCCCCTCTACGCCGGACGCGGTGGACCGCATCTTCAGTCGCGCTCACGTCATCGTGACGACGAGCCACATCGCTGGCCAGTGCGATGCCGCCGTACAGGTGCGGATGGCGTTTCATTGTCCCTATCTCTTCATCGACGAAGCCCATCACGCGGAGGCTCCCACCTGGAGCGCGTTCAAGGAGAAGTTTTGCGAAAGGCGGGTACTGCAATTCACCGCCACGCCCTACCGCGAAGACGGGAGACCCCTCGACGGCGACATTATCTTCAAATACCCGCTCAAGCTGGCGCAGGAGCAGGGTTACTTTGCCCCGATCCGGTTCGAGCCCGTCGTCGAATTCAACACGAAGCGCGTAGATCGGGCTATCGCAGAAAAGGCTATCGAACAGCTTCGCCGGGACCAGGACAAAGGCCATATCCTCATGGCGCGCGTGGAGGATACTGCCCGCGCCAGGGCGGTCTACGAGATTTACAGCCAGTACGCCGAATTTAATCCCGTGCAGTTGCATACGGGCATAAAGTCCGTCCGCACGCGGGAGGCGATTCGGCAGCAGATCATCAGCGGCCAATCTCGGATTGTGGTTTGCGTGGACATGCTCGGCGAAGGCTTCGACCTTCCCGAACTCAAGATCGCGGCTTTCCACGATATCCGCAAGACCCTGGCGGTCACGCTCCAGCTCGCCGGCCGTTTTACACGCAAGCGGCCCGACCTTGGTCATGCGACCTTCATCGCGAACACTGCGGATGTGCATGTGCAGGATGAACTGCGGAAACTCTATACGCGCGATCCGGACTGGAACGTCCTCCTTCCCCAATTGAGCGAAAGGATGATCGGCGAGCAGGTCTCACTACAGGAATTCCTGCGCGGGTTCACCGCCTTCACGAAGGACATCCCGCTTAAGACCATACGCCCCGCCACCAGCACCGTCGTTTACCGGACAACCTGCCAGAATTGGATGCCGCATAATTTCCGGGACGGTCTGCCCGCGTTCAATTCCTACGAACGCATCTTTGAGACGGTTAATGATGCGGAGCATACGCTTGTCATCGTTGCGGTGCGCCGTGTCGCGCTTCCCTGGACGAGCGTTGAGGATTTGTTCAGTTGGGAATGGGAACTGTACGTCGTCATCTGGTCGCCGGAACAGAACCTACTGTTCATCAACAGTTCAACGAATTCCGGTGAGTACAAGGCGCTTGCCAAGGCCATCGCAGGCGACTCGGCGACGCTCATTCGAGGACAGCAAGTGTTCCGGACATTCGCCGGTGTTACGCGTCTGCGCTTGCAGAACGTGGGGCTCACCGAACAATTAGGTCGCAATGTCCGCTATACCGGGCGCATGGGCGCGGATGTCGCCGCCGAACTGCCCGACGTGCAGCGGCGTCACGCACGAAAGTCTGTCCTGTCGGGAGGAGGCTTTGAGGAAGGAGTCAGGACCTCCGTCGGGGCCTCCCGGAAAGGCCGAATCTGGTCGCATCGGCGAGATCGCATCGATCAGCTTGCCGCATGGTGCCGTTCTATCGGCGTGAAGCTTCTGGATGAAAACATCAATCCGGACGAGGTACTCAGAGGAACCCTCGAAGCAAGGACCATCACCGAGCGCCCGGCGCTGATGCCCATTGCGGTGGACTGGCCCGAAGAGATGTACACGACGCCGGAAAGCCTATGGTCCGTTGTGATCGGGCCGAATATCTATCCCATCAGCGAACTCGATCTCGAACTTGTGACACCGACCCTTGACGGTCCGCTCAGGTTCCGGATCGTCGCCGAGGAAGAGTTCACCGAACTGGAGCTGCAGCTTTTTGAAGATGCGGAAGGACCGAACTATCGCTTCGTGGTTCTGGCGGGCGGACATGTCAGTGTGCGGCGCGGCGAGCGGTCCGAAGCGGATGAGGCAGTTGAGTTCTTCTACGACCATCCGCCGATGATCTGGTTTCACGACGGGTCAGCGCTTGAAGGAAATGACTTCATTCCGCTGAAGACGACGCATCCACCCTACGATGCGGCGCGCATTCTCGAATGGGATTGGACGGGTATCGACATTCGGAAGGAATCACAGGGAGAGGAAAAAGCAGCCGACTCGATACAGGCCAGAGTGATCCGAACCCTGACGGACCGCGACTACACCATGATCATCGACGATGATGGCAAGGGTGAAGCGGCCGATGTCGTGACAATCAAGCTGGTGGGCGATGCAGCAGCACCCAGCAGCATCGACATTGAGTTCTATCACTGCAAGTATTCGCACGGGGCGGCCACCGGACACCGCGTTGCCGATCTGTACGAGGTATGCGGACAAGCGCAGAAAAGCATCGCCTGGATGTCCTCTCACGAAAAGCGAACGGACTTATTTACCCATCTTTTGCGCAGAGAAGCGCGACGCCAGGAGGCCGAGGGTATCAGCCGATACGAAAGAGGCGATGGTGAACTGCTCCTCACGATTCGAGAAATGAGCCGTCTCTGCCCGGTGACGTTGAAGATTTACATTGTCCAGCCTGGCCTGTCGAAGGCGCAGGCCAGTCCGGAACAGTTGGAGTTGCTCAGCGTTACCGAAACGTACTTGATGGAAACCTACCGATTACCCTTCGCTGTGATAGCGAGTGCGTAGTCTTTACTTGTTTAATAAAGCTTATGCCTAGCTTCCCGATCAAAAACGAAGCCGAAGCAAACTACAGAGCCGCATTACTGTCCATCGGCGTTGCCCCCGGCAGCGGCATTGCCGTGACATGCCCCTCCTGCGGGAAACGTTCCTGGATACGGCTCCCGGTCCACGCGCTGAGCTCGTTCTTCTCGCGCGTGGGCTTTTCCTGTCCGACCGCCTGCGGGTATTACGGGGAGCTGTCGACCTTTTCCCCTACGGCCGAGGATGCTTGCCCGGAAGGGATGGACTCGCGCGGCGAATGCCGATCTTGCGGCGTGGAGTTTGCGGCCGATGGCGTCGTCCTGCGCAGACCGTGCTGCGCCATTGAAACGCCCCGCGAAGTCATGCGCGAGACAATTTCCTACATAGAAGGGCGCATCAGCGGCCTTCCCGCTGCCCCCGCCCTGCGGCGCCGAGAGCTTGAGCTTCTGCTCGAGCTTGTCGTCAGCACCTTCGACGGTTTAATGCGCGGTATGCTGGCAATCGCGCACGAAAACCGTCGCAGATTGCCTACGGATCATTTCGGCCTCAGATACCTTAATGCCTTGCCAGCCTCCATGTCGTTTCAAAACCTGTCTGGCGCCAGGCAGAAGCTGTTAGCAGCTGGTTTTGACATGGAGCAGCGTGCAGACTGGAGCGCCCTGACAACGCTCTTTCAAAAGCGCCATGCAATTTCCCATCAGCTCGGCGTCGCCGATCAGGAATACCTGACGAAGACCAGCGACGGGAGTGCCGCGCTCGGCAAACGCGTGCCATTGAGTGCCGAGGAAATCGTCAATGGAGCGAAACAATGCCAGCGTTTGATCAACGATTTCTTCGGTCTGTTTTTGTCTTAAAGTGAGTGAATGAGGGCGCGATGCCAAATTCCGATGACGGAAAGAAATACGGACCGATACGGGAGTTCCTGGCGGCTCTCCCAACCACGACAGAAGAAAAAAAACGTTGTCGTTCGACCAAGTAGAGCAGATCATCGGCGACAAGCTGCCAGACTCAGCGACGAAATATCGCCCATGGTGGGCCAATCAAGAGGGCGGGTCGCGCGCCCCGCAACGGCGCGCCGCTGGATTCAAAGTCGATCAGGTCAACCTCCAGCGTCGGATCGTCAGGTTTAAGCGCATCGCCGCCGTGAAAGGGCAACCTCGTGCGCTGTCATTGGCCGAGCTAGTAACGGAGATGAATGAGCGTGCGCAAGGCCGTCCATTCGGAGGCCTTCCTGAATGGCGGAAACAGCACAAATCCATTAGGAGCCTGCCCGCTACGCCGTTTTACTCCGTAATGAAGAAAGAAGACCGACGGTATGTGTTTCATGTCGGCGGACTCAGTGAGCTTCAGTTTAACCTCGGCTTTGAAGAGGTTGGCGCCGATACGATTTTTCGGCATGGCGTAGCCTTTTCCCTCCAGACCACGCGCGATCTTCCCAACATCGACCCGCTCATACCCAAGATCACACGCTTCAACGAATATCTGCGCCTGTATCCGGAGTCCTTTGCGGGGTTTGAGATGTGGCATTGGTCCGCCGGTGAGCGTAGCAATAACTATCCCGTGCCGGCCATTCCCGACTCCTTGGTGAAACCGGGAACTTTCATCTTCATAGGCACGATTCAGCCGGCAGACGCGATCCATGTCGGCATCATTCTCGATGATTTCGACCGGCTGCTGCCGCTCTACGAATTTGTCGAAGGCTCCGACACATTCCCGGCGCAGGCTCCCCAAAGCGATCGCAAAGGCTTTGTCTGGTCCCCCGGCAACAAGGCCCGCGTGATCGCGAAGCTCTAGGCCAGCTCCTTCAATACTCTTACTGGCCCGGCGCGCAACATGGACTATCGGCAGTTCGACATCGATTCAGGGCGTCTCATGTAACGGCCACGATTTGCAACCCATAACCTCTTTTATGGGTGGTAATCCTGTTAGCCTCAAATCCTTTGCATTCGTTAACGATTGCTACATGCGTCAGCACGCAATCCCGATCTCAGGATTTCTTCAGCGGAGGCATTAACACTGCTTTTAGTCACGAGAATGGATATAGTCAGAGACCATGGCGAAGGGCACTCCGGCAACACCAGCTCCATCAGAGCGCAAGATTGACGACATTGCAGAGGCAATGAGCCCGCACGGCGGAACTCCGAGGCGTTGCTCCGTGCTCCTCGGAGCCGGTTGCTCTATCAGCGCAGGCATTCCGTCGGCCGCTGACATTGTTCGCAACATTCAAACTCATTTCCCAGCAGCCTATGCGCGGGCGTCCTCCCACAATTATTCCGACTGTATGGCGGCGCTGGAGCGCGGTGTCAGGCGCGACCTAGTCGGGAGCTACATCGACAAAGCCAAGATCAATTGGGCTCACCTCGCGCTTGCGCAGCTAATCGACGGCGGCTATGTCGACCGCGTTTTGACAACGAACTTCGATCCTCTCGTTTCTCGGGCATGCGCTCTCGTAAATTGCTTTCCCGCCGTCTATGATTTCGCGGCCTCGCGTGTTTTCAATCCTGATCAAATCAGTGAAAAAGCTATTTTCCACTTACATGGGCAGCGTGATGGCTTCGTTTTGCTCAATACGCGGGCAGAAGTGACAAAGCACCGAGGCCAGATTCAGCCGGTCTTTGAGGATGCTCACAAGGGCCGGATCTGGATCGTGGTGGGTTATAGCGGCGAGAACGATCCGGTATTCGATCTGCTCGCGAAGGTCAAAACCTTCGAGTATGGCCTCTACTGGATAGGCTATGGTCCAAAGCTGCCTAAGCACGTCGAAGACAAGCTGATTGGGGAGGATCGCGGTGCTCACTTTATAGGAGGATGGGATGCGGACGACTTCTTTGTCACGCTCGCTCAAAAGCTTCAGTGCTTTCCGCCGCGATTCGTGACTCAGCCTTTCTCACATCTAAAGGCGACGTTCTCGACGTTGACCGACTACAGCGCTCCTCGGAACGACAACGACGACGCGCCTGATTTCAGGCAGAGCCGCTTTGATGTGGCTTCGGTTGTTCGGCCCCAACTGGACAGCCTCATCCGGAGTCGGGAGCAGGCCCTCTCTGCGGAGTATTTCTTCCTCTCGGGCGAATATGAGCGGGCCGCGGCATCGTTTGGGAAAAAGCCTCTGAAGACACTCTCGCCAAGCGATGCTGACACCTACGGATGGTCCCTCCTGATGCTCGGCGACCGATTGCATTCCGCTGCCAGGGTCGATGACAACAAGGCAAAATACCTGGCTGCCATCAAGCACTTTAAAGTGGCTGCCAAGATTCCCAGCACGTCATCCGATGCGCTCTACAACTGGGCCAATGCCTTGTTCGATCTGTCGATGGCAGCGAGGAACTGCGCTCCCGAAATGATGACGAGGTCGGCAGAGCAGTTCATGCTCAGGGCCGTCGCCAAGTATCGTGAAGCCATAGCCATAGATCCTGTCTTTGCGGATGCGCACAACAATCTCGCCAATGCGCTTTCCGACCTCGCCCGCGCCGGCTATCCGCGCGAGGATATTGGCATGTTACGGGAAGCGTTTAGTCACTATGAGAAGGCGATCAAGAAAACAGAAACGCCCCATATCGTTCATAACAACTACGCCAAGGCCCTTCATGATCTCGCCAGAATTACGAAAGACCTGCGGCTTTATAAGAAGTCATTGGCTCATTTCGACATCGCTGCGAAGTGTAATCCGGACTACTACAGCGTGTTCCTCAGTTGGGGACATGCGCTGTCTGATTTGGCGCGAATTACCGGATCGGCAAAGGACTATGCGGCAGCGGTTGAGAAGTACCGTCGCGCCGCAGAGATTGATCCTGCGGACACGGCAGCTCATCACAGCTGGTACTACACGCTGCTATCACTGGCCGACATGTCAACGAAATCAAAGAAAGAGGCATTTCTTGACCAAGCCAAAGCAGTCTCTCGTGAGCAGAAGCGCAGAAGTAGACTTCGTGAAAGGTCGGAATCTATCGCGAGCCGCATATGTAATGTGGATGCCTAAACCGGTAATGTATTTTATCGCGTTAGGAGTCAACGTAGGATTTGGGCGCGAATTCACTAGTCAGGGTAGCTGTTGCATTCCCGCAATGGCGATTCACAGCTAAACCGTTCTTTCGGTCAGCCGTTTATACTGCAGCGGCGATCGCTGCCCGATGTATTGGAGCACTAGATTTGTCAACGTTCCCGGCTGGTCTTCCGCTGAGCCGTATCTGAGGTTAGAGCAGAATCTTGCTGTGGACATGAAACATGCGCTGGAATGAGCTGGCTTGGATCATCCTCTTTCCGTTCGCGACGATAGCAAGCGGTTGCGGGTCAACGCGAGTCTCTCTGCAAGTCGATGCTCGTCGGGCAGAGCAAGCTCGTATTCTCTGGCAAGTACCGTATTCCCGAGGCTCTCCAAGGAATAGTGCGCAACCGCGGCATCGCGTTCTGAGCACAGGATGAGTCCCACTGGAGGGTTTTCGTCCGGATTGACCCAATGTTTCCGTGCATAGTTCAGATAGAGGTTCATTTGGCCCGCATCAGCGTGCGTAAACTTTCCCACCTTTAGTTCGACGATCAACAAGGATCGAAGCCGCCGGTGGAAAAATAACAGATCGACCCGGTACCACTCGGTTCCGATGCGGAGGCGCTTCTGCCGGGCTACGAATGCGAAGTCATTTCCGAGCTCAAGGAGAAAGCGCTCCAACTCAAGGATGAGAGCCTGCTCTAAATCCGATTCCGAGTATTCATCCTTCAGGTTCAAGAACTCTAGGACGAACGGATCCCGAATGTGTTCTTCGGGATTGAGGCCGCCTGGCGAGGACGAAGCAACCGAGTTGCCGGGCTTTCCACGCAGCCGTTGGTACGCCTTGGTTGCGATCTGGCGATCCAAGTCCCGGACTGACCAGCCGCCGCGTAGCGCCTCGTGTTCATAGTAGTCGCGGGCGGCATTATCGGTTACCGTGAGCAGGCGCACATAGTGGGACCAGGACAGAGGAAAGGGAACGTCAAATTGTCCAGACAGCGTCTGGACAATTCCCCCTGCGCCTAAAAGTCCAGACGCCGTCTGGACTTTGGCTCGATAGGTGAGGTAAAACTGGCGCATTTGAAATACGTTGGCACGAGAAAACCCGCGGCCAAATCTTGCCGACAGATCCCGGGCGAGCTGTTCCACAATGCGCTCTCCGTAGCCCACCCGCTCTCCTCCACGCTGCTCCTGCTCAAAAATCCGCTCCCCGATCCGCCAATACGTTGTTGTCATCAGCGCGTTGACAGCCCTGCCCGCCTGCTTACGCGCTTGTTCCAGCCACCGGGTTACGTCAACCAGAAGGGCATTGTATTCCTCAGACGAGAGAGACTGGTCGCTATGCTCAGGCATTGAACCCGATTTTACCGCCTTGAGGAAAGGGATCGACCTCGTGGCATGTCCGTTACAAAAGTGAAGTACACACTTTTTCTCTTTTCACGGCGTACCTGTGTCGCCGATGTTTCGATTGCGCGAGTTGGGCCGTGTGCTACGTCGCAACGTCCGCACTTCATAGATTGTTTCCGCGCTCGTTTGCACCAACCGCCAAAGACTGGTCTCATGCCTCAGAGCGAGGCACCCGATGAATCAAAAGCTCATTCGCGCCACAGAACTGGCAGAGTTCGTCTACTGCTCAAAAGCATGGCATCTGAAGTACCTCGATGGTGCTGAAGTATCGCCAGGAGCTCGCGAACTGCAGGCTGAGGCAAATGCATGGCATATCGAGCAGGGTAGATCACTTGCTCGTGGTGATAGCTACCGATGGGCAGGTTTCGCCGCCCTTATGCTGGCGATTATTCTCATTGTCTTCTACTGGTTGGGATGGGCGAAATGACAGTGCTTTTGATGGCTGCAACAGCGATGGTGCTGGCGATCCTGTTGTTTTGGTTGAGCGCCCGATCCCGTAGGAAGACCGGAATACCCGCTGGAGAGGTGTTCTATCAGGATCTTGTCGGGCAACCATTTCCAGCAATGGCCCTACGTTCCGCAAAACTGGGCATCTCCGGAAAACCAGATTGCTTAATCAGAACTGCGGACGGGATCGTCCCGGTCGAATTGAAGAAATCGAAGCGTCCACCGGCTCGAGGCGAGGTGTATCCCAATCATATGATCCAGAACCTGGCTTATGGTGCACTCGTAGAAGATCAGATGAAAGAGCGCGTTCCGTATGGCTTGGTCGTCTACGCGGGCGAGCAAGTTCGACGCGTGGAATTTACCGAATCCAACCGCAAATGGCTCATGCAGACGATCTCTGCCGTTCAGGCCGCTCGGCTACAACAAGAAGCGAAGCGTAACCATAACCAACGGGGTCGCTGCTCCGGATGCGGCGTGCGTGACCAGTGTGATCAGGCCCTGCGTTGAAGGTCCTCATCGAGGTCTAAGTATTCGCCACGATCGAATGCCTCGTTCTCACGCTTGCTCTCGCGGGTCCGCAGCAATTCCGCATGCTTTGGAGCAAACACGTATTCTTCCAAGAACCGGATCCGATGCGGCGGCCAGCGACGAGTGATCAAAAGGTCTCGGTGTTCCTTGCAGAACTTTTGTAGGGCCTCAAACTCAATCGAATAGACGGGTTTGCCAGTACGTGTCTGTTCGCGCTTTGCCTGGAGAAGCCCCTGCTCGATCCAGCTCATCACTTTGCTATACCGCACCCCAAGATGTGAGCAGATCTGACGCAGACTGAGTAAGTCTTTGCCGCAGTGCGTATATCCCCGCCGATGGATCAGGTTGTACAGTGTCTTGGCGTCGCAGTGGAAGCGTCGGGTTGCTGCCTGTACGCTGTGCTCCGACACATATTCAATGATCGACTCGACAGTCGCCGGGTCGAATGATCGCCTGGATCCTGACCCCGGCCTCTCGACGCCGTATTTATTCAAAAATCGCCAGCAAGCAGCTTTCTCATGACCTGTTAGAGCTATCAGTTCTTCGCATAGCCGGACTGGATGGAGCTTCTTCTGCGCGATGTTCACCGCCTCCGCGGGCCACAAATATTTCCTGGGTTTTCTGGGAGGCACATCCTCTGTAGCCATACCGCACCTCAGTCTTCCATATACACACAACCTGGGAAAAAAGAAGAGAGAGATAGAGACTTTTTTACATCTTTTTTGAGGACGATCTGGCACCGCTTGATGATCCCGAAAGAACGCAACAACCTCAGATGCTTATCCCTCTACTGATATAAGGCATTTTGCTAGGCCGTTTGGGGCCTCTTCCAATGAATTTTCTTTTGCGTTTTATCGTAGAGCGTGTCCAGTCCAGGTTACAATTTCGGCTACAGCTAACTGCGACGCTGTGGGTCAGAGCTGACGTCGCAGGAGGTTTTCGTGGACAGGCCACCTCCCCCCTCCGGTGATTATTGGTATTTGGGGTCGCAAGATGGAGCCGTAGACGCTCTTTTCCGTCGGGTATGCGCGCTAGCGTGGCCTTACGCTCTCCTGTGTGCCACGCGCTATCTCCATGACGTTCACGCCGCCTACGATCTCATGGACGCCGCCGTCTCGAATGCGGAGGAGTACTACGAACGGTTCAATGGCAACCGCACTTTCTCGCAAATTTTCCATCGTGTTCTCAGCGTCCTCAAAAGAATCTCTAAACAGCGAGCCCTGAATGCCCACGAGGTCCCTTCCGGCTCACTGCAAGATCTGGAACGAAAAGCACATGTCTTTACGTCGAAGTCTGAGGCGGAACAGAGCGCTTACGTGCGGGAGCTACTCGCTCAAATGACCGATCGATCCAGGAAAATCACCATCTGGCGGACCGAGGGCCACACCTGGCGCCAGATCGCCGGCAAGCTGAAGGTAAACCATGCAGCCGTGCGCCGGGCCTACTACAGGGAACTCCGCAGACTGTTGTCCCCTGGATCTGACGGCCTAAGCTCCCTCGAAGGAGAGGACTGAGATCAAGAACAATTTCCATCTCGAGCAATGGTTTCTCAACCAGGTTGAAGCCCACATCCGGAACCAACCTACTGGTGATAGGACCCCTGTCTGCGTAGACGGAGTGTTCCTTAGACTTTATGCCGGGGCTCCCAGAAAATTCTCGCTGTCAGATCCCCGGGTCGAACACGTTTCTTCCTGTGACTATTGTCTTCACAAGTTCCTTGATATCCGCGCGGCTCAGCAGCACGGCGTGAACCCCAGAGCCTTTTTCCTGGGTAATCGATTTTCTGTAGTTGCAGTCGCTGGCTTCGTATGCCTGCTGATCGGTCTACTAATGGTAAAGCTCTGGTATCACGCGCCACCACGGTCAATTACAACTCAATCGGTCATGGTCCGACGTACTCTTGATCTTTCCGACTACGGAACCTATCGCGGCGAACAGGCGCCATCCGTTCCTGTCCTATCGCTTCCGGCTGCTTTGGTAAAACTTACACTTATCCTTCCCCGGTTCAGCGATCCAGGTAACTACTTCGTGGTGGTCGCACCGGATAGAAGTCGAAGGAATCGCATCGCCAGCGCCAAGGCGGTCGCTATAGGCGCTGACCCGCGCACCCTGTTGACCGTCACTCTCGACCTCAGAAACGCGGAGCCCGGCAAATATGTCCTGGCAACCGAGCGTGAAGGTGAAGGGGGTCCGTACTTTTATCCGTTGATAGTCGAACCGAACTCGGGAAGATAAGAGGCTCCCATGAAGCTAACCCGTCGATCCGCCTCAATCCTTGTTTCCCTGGGCACGCTGTGCGTAGCTGTGGGGGCCTTGAAACTCTACTATCGTCACGTTCAGGATCGTATCCCCGGAAAAGGACAGGCTCTGCTGGATAGAGCAGATTCCCTCTCCTGGAACAACCGATGGGCAGACGCTGCGCCGATCTATGGACAGGCGGAGAAGGTGTTTCTAGGCCAGGGCGATAAATCCAAAGCCCTTTACGCGCATGTCAGCCAAGAAATTCCTGCGTACGAGGCCTCTCCCCTTCCCGCAACCATCCACGAACTGACCGAGGATCTCAATAAACCCGAGGCGCAGGGTAGAGAGACCAGGCTACGCATTTTGGTGGTCCTTGGAATGGTCGAGAACAACTATGACGCCTCTATGGCTCGCTCAACCTGGATGCAGGTGGCAGGACTCGCCAAGCGGCAAGGTCACTTTTTGCTCGCATCCAGGGCCATGGGAGAAGAGGGCATCGCCGCCTACATTCTCGGCGACATGAGTTCCGCCAAGCGTGACACCGTTGCGGCCTGGGAAATATCCAAAGTCTTTCACGACGACGCTGCGCACGTCCGCTATGCAACGCTTTACGGAGCCGGGATGTCTGAGCTACATCGGTACAACGAAGCGCTTCTCGCACTCAACGATGCCATCGCCACTGCGCAGAAAAATCCGGCTGTTGCGTATCCTGACCTCACAATCAACCTCAAAATTGACATTCTTCGGAATCAACATCGGTTTCAGGAAGCGCTGGGTCAGGCGAATCGAGGCACTGCAGCACCTATCGGGTCCGGCTCCGAGGGGCCGCTTTTATCAGCTTCTTACGGCGCGCGGCGCCGTTTATCAGGATATGGGCGATCTGGATCATGCGGCCGCCGACTACAACCAGGCCCTCGCAGATGCGAAGCAGATCGACTATTGGCGGGGCATGGTCGAAGGTGGGGGCTATCTGGCGCGAACCGAAGAGCGGCAAGGTAAGCTCACGCTTGCTCTCTCCTCAATTGATGCAGCAATCAATGCCAACAAAAACATCCCCGATGAGCTGTATTTCGTGCCACGCAATCTCGCTCTTAAGGCTGACATCTTGTACCGGCTCGGAGACAGGCGAGAAGCGGAGAATCTGTACAAGAAGAGCACCGTCCTGATCGATGCCCTGCTTGCCCATGCTCCCACTAGAAATGTTGAGCGGCTCTTGTTGACCGAGCTCAGTGAAGTCTATACAGGCTACTTCGTCGCGATGAGTGACGAACATGATTATGCTTCTGCCTTGCGCGTGCTTGAGGAAGCGAGAGGCCGAATTGAGGCACAGGCGCTCCTTCACCGCGAGCCGATTCAGCCTCATACTCCCACTCCAGAAGAGAAGAAACTCACCAGCTTGAATCTAGCTCTTATTGATGCTGCAGACGACACGAGCCGCGAAAACATAACACGGCAGATCTATGACAATGAACTTCAGGTTTATGACGTCGAGTCTCTCGAAGGCATCACGGCAACACGACCAATCCGGCTTAATCAGCTCCAAAGCCGACTCAGAAATGACGAGTTGCTGATCGAGTATGTTCTTGCCACACCCCGCTCCTTCGTCATGGCTGTGACACGCACGAGCGTTCATGTATATGCGCTGGCGAATCAGCCGAGCATTGAGGCTGCGGTAAACGAATACCGCGATCGACTGCGGACGGGAAAGACGGACGACGCTCTTGGTGCTCGACTTTATGACGTGCTGCTTGGACCTGTCTTGGAGCTTCAGGACAAATCGCAGCTCATCATCGTGCCGGATGGCGATCTTCATCTTCTTCCATTTGACGCACTTGTACATGCGGACAAGTACCTCTTAACAACTCACACAGTGAGCATCGAGCCTTCGGCAACCGTGCTGGGGATTATTCGAACTCGCGGTACGGGTGCCCAGGACGCTGCCCGGCCCTTCCTTGGAGTCGCCGGCTGGACCGATACAAGCTCAGCAACTACGGATTCTGTCCGAGCAATCTTCCCTCTCACTAAGGACCGGCTTGTTCCCTTGCCCGAAAGCAAAAAGGAGGTCGAAAGCATCGCGAGCATTTTGGCTCGGCCAAGTACCATCCTGCTTGGCAGTGATGCCACCGAAGCACGTTTCAAGAGTCTTCCGCTCGCGGAATACAAAGTGCTTCACTTAGCCCTTCATGGCTATGTCGACGAAGAGTACCCCGACCGCTCCGCTTTGATCTTTGCACCGCCACGTAAGCCCGGGAACGAGGATGGGCTGCTGCAGATAAGAGAGATTCGTAGTCTCCATCTGAATGCCAACCTCGTAACGCTCTCAGCATGTGACACGGGTGTTGGACCCGTCGGCGAAGCCGGCGTCGCAAACCTCGTCAATGCCTTCATCGAAGCCGGGGCGACGTCTGTCGTATCCACTCTTTGGGAGGTGGAGGACCGCTCCACCGAGAAGCTAATGACGGATTTCTATCAGAATTTGGCAGAGCACAAACCGAAATCGACGGCGCTGCGCCAGGCCCAACTTGACCTGATGGCTAAGGGCTTCGGCCCAAGCTACTGGGCCAGCTTTCAGCTTGTCGGTGAACCCGTTGGAACCATCTGACTGAAGAGAGAGTTAAAAATGACACTAACCCGTGAAAATCGCCAAGCGCTTCTTGCGAAGATCGATCAACTCGTGACCACGAAGTATTACGATCCGTCATATGGAGGAAACGACTGGACCGCTATCGTCTCCTGCTACCACGATGAAATACTTGGGGCCAAGACAGACGAATCCTTTGAAAAATCCGTCTTAACGATGCTTGGTCAACTTCCGTCAGCCGAGTTGGGTCTTCTCAGTTCCTCAACGAAGATCCAACCGCGCAGCAGTATCAATGCTAGCGTTCGCTCTGTGACGAAAGATTCCGACGGGCCACAGTGGGTATTTCAGGACGTCTTACCGGGAGGTGTCGCGGCACGCGCGGACATTCGTCCTGGTGATTCCCTTGTTTCGATCGCCGGCGTAGCTACCCGACCACCGCAGCCTCCGGCCTTTCCAATGAATGAGCGCGTGCCGATTACCATCTACCGAGCCGGCATGCGTCACGAGCTAGAACTCAAACTCTCTATTCAAAAGCCAAAGTACAAGAGCAATCCCTACTCCGAGCCCAGTAGCGTCACAGCCGTTCTGCGCGGGAAAGACGTAGGCATCATGAAAGTAGGTCTTTTCCCTGGTTTCTTGGGCGTCGACTTCGCCAACGAGGTGTCGCGCCACTTCACACGAACATTTGCGTCTATCAAACGACTCCTCATCGATCTTCGAGGAAATCCTGGAGGTGGCATCGGTGGACTTCGCATCATGAGCCACCTGACTCCATCCCGGGTTCCCATCGGTTACAGCATAGATAGGCCCACAGCGGAGCGAGGTTACGAAAAGGAGCAGCTCCCCAGGTTCCATCACATCCCGAGATTCAAATGGGAGTTGCCACTCCTTGCCTTCCGCTTTTACAACAAGAAATCAGTTGTCCTCGAGACCGAGGGCCTGGGGCGTCAACCCTTTCACGGACGAGTGGTCGTCTTGTGCAATGAGCACTCAACCGGAGCGGCTGAAATGCTTGTTCAGTTCGCTAAGGAGAATCATCTTGCGACGATCGTGGGCGCTCGCACACGCGGACACCTGATCTCTCGGTCCGCATTTCCAATCGGTCACGGTTACCAGTTGGTCGTACCGGTCGCCGCATATAAGAGCTGGCACGGGATGCAAATCGAAGGGAATGGCGTTGAGCCGGACTTCCCTTCCCCCTGGTCCTACGAAGACGCCATCGAGCAAAGAGACTCTCAGCTAGAGGAGGCTCTCCAGGTGCTAGAACAGCTGTAAATCTTGGGTTTCGCAACGAAGGTTCATCCCGGCCGAGCTTCTTGGGCCTGTCGACCTTCACACCTATTTTGCTTTCCCGCGCAAGGGCAGACCTTAGGCGTCGGCTCTCCCGTTCCGTGTGGTCATGCTTTGGTCAAACTTTTCGACCAACCTCGTCCAGGACTCAAGCCTTGTCTGGCAGCGTGTGCAGATCGCCAAGTGCTTTGCCCGATTGCTCAGAAGGAGAATCCGGAGATCGAATGCGAACCTTCGGATATCCTCTTCAGAATAGCAAGCAAAGTCAACTTCTTCGAAACACGACCGCAACGACGCATCACTCATCAGGTCTGCTTTGCGCTTAGCCACCATGTCGGTAAACTCGATGTGCCGCGCCGACGCATTTTTCCAGACAGTGTCGTCGTCTACCCAGAGATCCTCAAGCGCAGCGCTGCCATTCAGCGCCAGATAACGAATGGCGTCTTCCCGCCCCCGAAACGTCCTACCTTGATCGACTAGAGCCGCTCGCGCAATCTTTGCAAGGCCAATGATCTCCTCATCGGCATAGGTATCCGCGTGGTCCCGAAACTCGTCGATCTCTTCCCGCGCGACTTCTGCGAATTCCGAATCCTTGTCAACGAATTTTGCGACATCGGACGTCAACGCCGGCATTTCGATTCGGGTACCCGGGGCAGCCTCCCAAGCCGGATGGTCACAGGTGTACATTTCCGGATCGAAGATATCCAGCAGCGAATCTTTTCGGTCATCCGGACCACGAAACCGATTCAGCATGTCCAAAAACCACGACAGCTGGGCATGGTTAAAAGGCTCGTGCAGCGTCCTTGACGGCTTCCTGGCGATAGGCGTCAAAACTCTCCATGAGACAGCCGGGAAGTATGAACTCGTTCAATTGCAGGATCATTTGGTCAATGTTTGTGGCTTGCACTTTCCATACCGGCCTCCTCTACGGCCATGGGCTTGTTTTCCCACGGAACGGGAGGCTCTGTCAAATGCCACGAAATATCATGGCTTTTCGAGGCGTAAAGCCACGCAGAATCCGGGTCTTGCCATGAAACTCAACCAAGGCAATCTCCTTTCATTCCTTGGTCCACAGCTACGTCCCAGGACAGAACCTCGATACTGTGTCTTCCTTGCCGGAGTCGTACCCACCTATTCTTGGCGCTTACAACCTCCGTCCGGCCAATCGAAAACACCGGGGCAGGATTCCCCACTCCGAACGGTTCGAGCATGAGGAGTTGGTCATGGAAATGGCGGCCGACCGTGGACAGGCAGAGTTCTGCTTCAGCATTCACTGAGCGGCCGTCCACTCTACTCCCAGGTGCAAAAGATCCAGCGAAAGCGTCTTGAAACTCCCGGATGTGTTCGAGCGCCATGGTTATACCAACCGCTTGAGCATGTCCTCCGAAACGGACAAAGAGATGGGAAAACGGTCGCAGATGCTCGACTAAGTCGATTCCTGGCATGCTCCTCCCTGATCCAACCACTAGACCGGGCGTTGTCGATGGGACGAGCACGATGCTGGGAACCGAATACTTCTCGACACACTTGCTCGCCAAAAGGCCTGCTACTCCCTTCGGACTCGTTTCGCGATAAACCACTAAGCCTGCCGGAATATTTGCCCCGACCGACTGGACGAGCTCTTCGAAATGCAGCTTGACGGTGCGCCGGCGTTCCAAGTTCAAATGATTGAGCCTCTCGACGCTCTGCCGCGCAGCCTCTGCGTCGAGCGCTGCCTCCAAGACGGCAAGCGCCTCAGCCGGATGAGCCATCCTGCCGGCAGCGTTGATCCGCGGAGCGATGCCGAAGGCCACGTCGCGCGAATCCGGTTGGGATGGATCAGTGCACGCGGCTTTGAGCAACTCTTGGAGTCCTCTGTGCCGCGATCGGGACAGTTCGCCGAGACCCAGCCGGGCGAGAGTTCGTGTGCCATGCAACAGGGGCACGCAATCGGCGATCGAAGCGATCGCTGCGTATTGACTGCACCCGAATAACAGACGCTCAACCTTCGTATCGTTCCAGCGAGCTTTCAGCACAAGCGCCCACGCGAACATGAGAGCGAGCCCAGCTCCGCAGAACGCATCGGACCATACCGTTATGGCCTCCGGCCTTTCCTGGATGCGGTGATGATCGACCACGACGACCTCAATTCCGAGGCGGCGTGCGAGTGTTACAGCCGCTCGCGCGTTGATGCCATTGTCGACCGTAATCAACAGATCGGTTCCGCTGCGGGAGAAGTGATGGATTGCGACCGAACTCAGACCGTAGCCTTCATCCCGGTGAGGGAGATAGGTTCTTGGTGCGGCTCCGAGGACTTTTAGAACGCTCTGAAGTATGTGCGTTCCGAGCACTCCATCGCAATCGTAATCTCCATAGATTGTGATACGTTCTTTCTCCCGCACAGCAAGAAGGACGCGGGCTGCCGCATCTTCCATCGAAGGAATCGAAAAGGGATCTGGAAGATCGCTCCAAGATGGCGCCTTGAGGAAGGCGTCGACGTCTCCAATTCCGCGGCTGGCAAGCAATTCGATCAATGGCTGACACAGAAACATCTTTGCCTTCCTTCCGCCCGGACAAACTGCGTGGTCGATCAGGCAACCTCAAGAACAGCACCAAGACTAGAAACGGCCACCTGCTAATACCTGGTGGTCGCGCGAATCACGTGCTCGGACCAAGCGCGAAGGACTCGGCTCTCCGACAGTGGGTCTCGGCTGCGGCCTCACGGTGGACCCCATGCGCGATGAGGCGCAGATGTTGCAGTGGCCAGAAAGCTTGCGGTGCTGCTCAACCGGATCTGCGTCACGCAGAATCTTACGTCCCCCCTCCACTTAACCGCCGCACAAAGCGGGGATTAGTTTCTAATCGCCACGAAACTCTGTATCTCGATGACTGTGCACGGGCTGTGGGCCATAAAAGGCCGACTGAGAGATGGCAGCATCGACAAGGGAAGAGAAAAGAATAAAACGTTGACACAGCTGACCTTCTCATAGAAAGCCCGTTTTATGGAAACCTCTAACTTTCCAAAAATCTCGATTCCCGACGGGTTCTAGATTGTTGTCATCTGCTGATTTCGTTCTGAAGACCTCATGCGAGCAATGCAAGGCACCAACAGCAAGTGTCCGAGGCTTATAAATAATCGCGCTAGTCGATCGAACAATGGCGTAATATCGCGTGCACTGGCTTTAGAGGGCTTACAGAGAGGAGTCCCCAAATGTCCAAGGTGAAGGTCGCCCCGTTTTGTCAATTCTTCCACCGCTTTAATTCCGATTTATCGGTGGACTCGATATGTGGCTATTGCTTGCTGACGGCTGCCACGGCGGCAAACGAAGCCGACTTGCGCGCAAAGGAATTAGCCCATCGATGCATTCCAAAGAGGGGAAGCAATGAGTCATTCGGCGCACAACACGATCGATGACTAAGGGACCCTTTTTGCAAGGCTCCAACGTACGGGCGAGCGATGTTTCGACCGTACTTCTTACGCCACACTTCTGGCGTGGAATTCGGAAAAACTAGCTTCGAGAGCGTAATTGAAGCGACTCTTGGCAGGCCGGGACTTCGCTGGAGACGGCTTTACGCCCTCTTTCGCAGCGTGATACCCGGCCTTCTTCGCGACGGACTCGGTCCTGTACCCACCCCCGCTTGGTCTTCCCGTAGTACTTCGTGCCTTCAAGGTGATAGCCGCCTGACGCGGTATTGACCCACGTCATGCCCTTGTGCGGAGGCGTGACAGGAGCGGAGGACTGAGTAACCTTTGTCGAGGCAGGTGAGGCGGAGCTGTTGTTGGTGCGGGCAAGTGGCGTTGGGGTGGTGGGAGGCGCAGCCGAAGGGCCTGGGGAAACGCCTTGCTGTGACTTAAGTCACAGCATATGCCCCTGCATGAGTCTACCGTGTCATCAGAAAACGATGCTCACGTTTGTGTTCAAGAGAGATGCTGGCGATGCAAAAAGGCAATCTAAACGTGCTGATCGAATACGAAGAGGAAAGATTCAGTCCTAAGGTCTTGATGAATGAACCTGGATACCGCATGGTAATGCTAAGTTTACGCGCAAGACAAAACATTCCAGAACATGCATCAAGAGGGATGGTCAGCGTGTATGTCATCGCAGGACACATCACCTTATTCGCAGGACCTTTTCCCGACGAACTGTATGCTGGGCAAGTCATCTGCATCGAGCGCGGCGTGCGGCACCGAATCGAAGCATTCGAGGATTCAGCTCTACTCGTTCTCTTCAGGAGGTACGAACTCCTTTATGGGCGCTCCGAAGAACTGGCTTCGTGCCAGGTTACGAGACTACAACGCAACTCACTTGTGTTTGAAAGGTTCGATGCGTTAACGCTCGGGGAATCATTTGGACTGACGACTGATCATAATCACGTGCTATTGAACAGGGAGCTTGAGACTACACGGCCCGGACAGGCGTCCTGGGACCACCTAAACCGCGGTCCAGATAGATACCGCGTCCGGATCAGGCGAGTTGCGCCACGCCGCACCTCGGACGGTCCGGTTGCCACGCGGCCAGAAGATCTGTTGTATAAAATTCACCATTTGTAAGGGCGCACGCCCCAAAACGGGCGTAGAACACCCGGCTGGAGACCGTCAATGGCCACAACGTTGCCCGGACCCGCGACGCTACCTCGCGAGAGCTACCTGAACAGTGAGCACGGCCTCAAGTCGTGGCTGCTGACTCAGGACCACAAGCGTATCGCCATCCTCTATCTATTCAGCACGGTTTTCTTTTTCGTGATTGGCGGCGTGGCGGCATCGTTGATTCGCCTCGAATTGCTGACTCCCGCCGGCGATCTGGTTTCTTCGGACACTTACAACAAGCTGTTCTCGATTCACGGCATCATCATGGTGTTCTTCTTTCTGGTGCCCATAGCGCCGGCCGTACTGGGCAATTTTCTTATACCCCTCATGATTGGGGCACGCGACGTTGCCTTTCCCAGACTCAACCTTGCGAGTTGGTACCTCTTCGTCATAGGCGGCTGGTGTGGAGCTTTACATGATGATCTCTGGCGGCGTGGATACGGGATGGACGTTTACTACACCGCTCAGCACACATTACGTAAATACCCATGTCATCGCAGCCGCTATGGGCATTTTCATTGCCGGCTTCTCCTCCATCCTTACTGGGCTTAATTTCATCGTCACCATCCACAGGTTGCGCGCTCCGGGCATGACCTGGTTCCGGCTACCGCTGTTCGTGTGGTCGTACTACGCGACATCTATTATCTTTGTGCTGGCCACTCCGGTGGTCGCCATGACCATGGTGCTCATCGTGCTGGAACGCATCGTGGGCATCGGCGTATTCGATCCGACGAAGGGTGGCGATCCAATTCTTTTCCAGCATCTGTTTTGGTTTTATTCTCATCCTGCCGTGTATGTCATGATCCTGCCCGGTATGGGAGTCATTTCGGAAGTCATAGCATGCTTCTGCCGAAAACGGGTCTTCGGATATACAGCGGTTGCTTTCTCCTCGGTGTCCATTGCCGTCTTCAGCTTTTTTGTTTGGGCACATCACATGTTCATCATGGGAATATCGAACTATTCCGCGCTGGTATTTTCCTTTATGAGCATGCTGGTGGCGGTGCCCTCGGCGATCAAGGTCTTTAACTGGTCCGCAACCATGTACAAGGGCTCGATCTCCTTCGATACGCCGATGCTTTATGCCCTGGGCTTCATCGGCCTCTTCACCATGGGAGGACTGACGGGGATCTTTCTGGCGTCCCTGGGAATGGATATCCATCTGACAGAAACCTACTTCATCGTCGCCCACTTCCACTACGTCATGGTCGGAGGCATGGTGAGCGCGGTTATGGCTGGCCTGCACTTCTGGTGGCCCAAGATGACCGGAAGGATGTATCCGGAGTCGCTGGGAAGACTGGCGGCCGTGATCCTCTTCATTGGATTCAATCTCACTTTCTTCCCGCAATTCGTTCTTGGCTATATGGGCATGCCTCGACGCTATCACGCGTATCCACCGGAATTTCAGGTTTTGAATGTGCTCTCGACGGCTGGCGCCTCCATTCTTGCGATCGGCTACCTGCTTCCAGCGCTCTATTTTCTTTGGTCATTGAAGTATGGGAAGATTGCAGGGTCGAATCCCTGGCAGGCGGCTGGATTGGAGTGGACGGTGCAATCGCCCCCGTTGACTGAAAATTTCACGACGACGCCGATCGTCGATTTCGAGGCTTACGACTATGGAAGGATCCCCCGTCGCGTTGAAGTCGCTGGTTGATGGCGGCGGCGTCATCGTCAAGTTGGCGTATCCACCAGAGTGCTCTTGACCTTCCGCCTTTACCCTTTGCGCCCCTCATCTACTATCGGGACCACACTGACACAGCAGGCAAGGAGCTAATCAGGGCGTTCGTCAATGTCGAATCATGTATCGACGTTGAAGGCACTGCCTGCCGTAGGCGCATTCCCAGTTGATTGCATCCATCCACACAGGGAGGAAGCCGATTTCGAAACCACTGCGATGCACTACATCAACGCCCATCGAATGTGTTGATTGCTGCGCGTGCGTCCTCTATGTGTCGGGTACAGGCGATTGATGCCGATGGTGATGTCACTGAGCAATGCGTACACTTCGTAAAGATAAATGTGCATATCGATACAAAATAGGGGGGGAATTGGGTAGGGCTTGCAGACCATGAATGCCAAAGGTGCCGGAAATCTGCGTGATCCAGAAGATCGTGCAATCAATCAATCTTGTAGCCAGGAACGGAAAGAAAAGATGATGGACAAGACAATCGCCGACAGTTTTCCCGCAAGCGATCCATCCTCGTCATTACCCGATCCAGACGAAGACTCATTTGGATCGCCGTGCACGTAAGGTAGGTTTAGGGTGATCAATTTAAAGCGTGTGTACTAGGCGGTAAGCAGCACTGACGGAACTCGACTGCTCGCCGAGTTGCTACTGCCAAGAGGAGAAACAAACCTTGTTAATCTAGTAGAGAGTTTCTTCGTAAAGGTGGATCTGTAGATTGGTTCAATCTTCGACGATGCCGTGGGGCACTTGACGCTCACTTGGCTCTCCTGAAAGACTTCCGATCCAGTGTGTTGTTGACCACAGGTCGATACAAGGGCGATCCACTTCTTGCACACTGCTGCCTGACTTTCGAGGAAAACATTTCGCTCGTTGTCTGACGCTTTTCTCGGAGGCGGCGAACGAGGTGATGACGACGCCTCCGGCTAGGATCACTATGCAGAAGGCCGGCTGTATCGCAATGAATATGAAGCGGGTTTTCGCATCGCGACAATGACCAGCCTTTGGTCCACAGTCAATCGCCTATGACACACCTCGCCTCTGACGTGACGAACGGCATCTAACTTAAAAGAGAGGTGAGACATTTGACGACTGAAGGCTTTGCCGATGACGGCACAATGTTGAAAGACCTGGCGCAATTCGATCTTTTGCGGGAGATGAAAGCCTCAGAGCAGAACAGGCCATGGACGATGGGCC
>CAWAII010000002.1:0-529138 GCA_963782105.1 uncultured Acidobacteriaceae bacterium | reverse complement strand
TGGCGACCGCGGGCAACCTGGTCTTCCAGGGCCGCTCCGACGGGGTGTTCTGCGCCTATCGCGCGACCGACGGCAAGAAACTTTGGGAGTTCAACGCCGGCACCGGCATTATGGCTCCGCCGGTCACGTACCTCCTCGGCGGAGTTCAATACATTACGCTCATGGTTGGCTGGGGCGGCGCCGCTGGAATAAACAATATCCCGGGCAGCGGCCCTGTCGCGCCCGGCTTTGGCCGCGTCCTTACCTTCGCGCTTGGCGCCAACGCAAGACTCGAAATTCCTTCGTTCGGACATCAAGGGCCGCCTTCGCCCGCCATCCACATGAACGCCACGCCAGCTACCATCCACGAAGGCGAGATTCTATACACGCGGCAATGCTTCTACTGCCATGGAGTGGGGGTAGTCTCAAGCTCCGGCATTCCTGACCTGCGCTATGCCACCGCCGAAACTCACCATCAATTCGAGTCCATCGTGCTGGGAGGCGCTCGCGAGCAATTCGGAATGCCATCGTTCAAAGACGCGCTCAAGCGTGATCAAGTGCGAGCGATCCAGGCCTATATTTTGTCCCGCGCTGCAGCCGCAGCCAATCCGCCGTCGAACTAGCTGTGACAGTGGCGTATGGGCAAGCGGTCACTTTCCAGATGCCAGAAAGCAGCAAGTATCCAGAATTACGGCGGGCTGCGATCCCTATGACTGATGGGGCAGGCAATTCCCTTTGCGAACAGGTGGCTCTTAGGAAGCGACGGCCGCCAAGAACAACAGGCCCCTCGTACTTACCAATAGTAGATAGTCATTTCATGAATATATGACGTGATCGAGCCACTCCCCGCATCGATGCCGTCAAGCTGGAAGTTAGTGAGGAGGTCACCCAGTGCCCAACCCAGCGACAGGGCCGAAGCCCCGACCGCATTGTTGAAGACGCTATGCGTTGCATCCAGATTCACCCAGTCGTGAGTCACCACCCCGTTGCTGTCGCGATGCACACCAACCTGGATGTGATGCCATGTGTTGGCGGTCCAAGTCGTGGGGTTGCAGGGAATATTGGAGGGAACCCAATGAGGGCTGCCATTCTTGATGACTGTGTACTCCCAGGTTTTCGAGCCGCTGGCACATTGGGTGCCAAAGATCACCGTCTCGCCGTTAGCCATCACCTGATTTACATCCATCTCGACATTCTGTACCTGCGATGGATCGACAAAATAAACGTAAGTGTCATAGACAAAATGGGTGGCACTCGTACTGGTGCCAAAGGAAAGGTACCAGCGCTCACCGCCATAGTCCGAGTATGTCATGTAAAACTCTCGGGCATCGTCATACGATGGTGTGGTCGCTGGATACAAGGTGGATCCCACCGATGCTCCTGGAGTGCCAGTATCGTGAACATACTCCCAGTTGGTTGCACCGTCTATATCACCGGACGAAGTGGCGTAGGATGGAATCGTATCTGGAGGCGATGGGGATGACGGCGGCGCTGGGGGCGCCGGTGAGGCCCCACTTACAGTGAATGTGGTATTGATAACCGGGCATATGCCGTTGCTGGTCCATGACTTGAAATGAATCGTATGGCTTCCGGCAGCAATGCTTTGATTGGTGACGTCGATATCGTAAGCCGTAACCCCTAAGGTAAGGGTACTGCTATTGTCGATGGAATAGCCGAAAGCGGACGGCGAGAGACTATCACATCCGATATTGTGCGCTCGCACCCAAACAGGGGATGAGACATTCGTGCCGTTGACCGGGCTGGCGACTGTAATATCCGACGCAAGAGCAGGTTGAGACAGCATGAGTCCGAACGGTGTCGCAAGAAGCAATAGAGCCAACCGGCGCCTCGGTGCACGGCCCAAATGTAACCACTTTCTCTTTATGTGCAACGTGATTCTCCTAGAGGGGTTAACTACGGATCGCCACATCGCGCTGTGCCTTCCGAGCGGAGAATAGGCTAAGTCAGCTGGTGTCATGGATTATCTGACTTATCTAAGGCATCACACGCCCAGCGCTAACTCGACAACATCGGCGTTACATTGTTCTGAGGCAAAATCCTCAGTTAGAGCCAAACAGCAATACAAAGAGCGACGCAGAGGCTTTTTGCGGTCACCCGCAATGTGAGCTCCTGTTCGACTCCCCATTTATCCCCCGGAACTGTACAGATGGGCAGAACACACAGGTGATTTCTACAGCGGATGATACACAATTCTTCGCGATCGAAAAGCCATTTTCGCTTATTATTTCGAAGAAAGGGCGCCGCTCAGGCAACCTTTATCGATGTGTGCAGTTTCTGCGCGCATCGGGTAAAAACGCGCTACTCGCGGTGGGGGTAATTACACAGTGCCCCAGTGCCATTCGCAAGTTGGAATGGCACTGGGCACGCCGGCGGCCGTATCTGACCCGTTAGTGGGACTGCGCATGGCTATCGACTTATCCGCTGCCGCTATCGTTGAGAAACTCCATTGAATCGTTGAGGAGCAGCAAGATTAACCACGTCCAGATGATGGCGTGATGGCTCCGAGGGGCCGTTCCGGGTGAACAAAGTACCAGCACACTGCGCCCAAGAGGTAGAGCACGGCTGTCCAGTACAGGGGCGCGGTCCAGGTGACACTGTTTCTGATCAGGACCGCGAAGATGACAGGGCTCAAAATGCCGCCAATCTGTCCCGAAGTGTTCATTGCGGCACTCAGCGTAGCTGCGTGGTTACCTCCTATATCCGCACAGGCGCTCCAGCTGGCGCCAAGTAGAAAATTCGACGAAGCGGCAGCCAGCGCAATCAGAACGGCGGAGGTCCATCCCTCCGCCAACGCGCCCGCGAAGAGAAGAACACCGGCGGCGGCCAAAGAGCAAAATCCGACCAGGCAGCGGCCTCGCCGCAGACCGAAACTGCGGGTCAGTCGATCGGTGACAATCCCTCCGAACAAGTCCGCAGGAACGCTGAGTAACAGCGGCAATCCCGCGCAAATACCCAGCGCGCTCCCATACAACTTCTTTTCGTGCTGAAGATACGTCGGCATCCATGTGACATATAAGTTGAAGCCATACGTTTGCGTGAAATACATCAAGCACAAAAACCAGATTCCCGGCGTGCGCAAAGCTAGATGAAACATAGAGCCTGCAAAGGCTTCCTGCGCAGGCGCGTGCCTGCGAGCCTCGATCCATTCGAGTTCTTCCGCCCGCACAGACGAATGGTCACGGGGTTCATCCCTATACCAGTGGAACCAGAATGCCGCCCAAACGAATCCGAGGATAGAAAGGACGGGAAACGTGGCTCGCCAGCCGATGCGGAATGCAATGGCCGCAACAAGGAGCGGGGTAAGACCGCCCCCCAGGTGCGCTCCCATGAAAAATATGCCCTGCGCAGTCCCTCGCTCTTCACTGGGAAACCAGCGCGACAAGGCACGCGCTACCGTCGGCCACGCTCCAGCCTCGCCTGCGCCAAACAGAGCGCGGAGGGTTACGAGTGAAGGGAAATTCCAGGCCGCGGCAGTCAGTCCGGTGAAAACAGACCACCAGACGACGATGCGGGTCAGAACACGGCGGCTGCCAGCCCGGTCGGCCCACCAGCCCGTCGGGATTTCGAACAGCGCGTAGCCCGCGGTAAAGGCGCTGAATACGATTCCCATCTCGATGGGGGTGAGCCGTAAATCGCGGAGGATCGCCGGCGCGGTCACCGAGATGCAAACCCGATCCATGTAGGTGAGGAAAGCCAGCGCCACGGTCATCGCCAGCACACGCGACCGTACTCCGGAATAGAAGCTCAGCTTTTGCATTGCGCTCCAGAGCGGTTTCACGATAAGTCTAGCTGGTGAAAATTCCTCACACGGGGCTTTCACCAAGAAAGCCACTCACCGAGGCCATTGGTTGTAAATGCGAAGCAGTTTGATTTTGCCAAAGGTCCCAGCCCCAATTCGGGCAGCATGCCGGCCGCTTACGTCGTGCTGCTCAGGGTGGAAACGCTCCCACCCCAGCTCTCGCACAGCGCGGCCGTCGCTGAGCACTCCGTGACAAACCTTTGAAGCAGGAGCCCGAGTGCGATATCATGATATCAATTAAGGAGATTCTATATGGCTCAGTTTGTCGTTCGCAATCTCGAGGAAGAGGTCAAAGCACGATTGCAGCGGCGCGCCGCGCGACATGGACAGAGCATGGAGGAAGAAGTGCGCGACATTCTCCGCGATGCTCTAAAGGAGGACGAGTCTCCTGCCGGCGGGTTAGGAACGGAGATCGCCTCTCTGTTCACTAAGGTGGGCCTGGAAGCTGACATCCCGGAGTTGCGCGGGCACGTCATCAGGCCAGCTACTTTTGACTGATGATTATCCTCGACACGAACGTGCTCTCCGCGCTCATGCATCGCAGCCCCGATACTAGCGTGATCGAGTGGCTGGATCGACAGCCTCGTACCTCGGTGTGGACGACCTCTATCACCATCCTGGAAGTCCGCTTTGGCCTACAGGTGATGCCGGGAGGGAAGAAACGGTCCGTGCTCATTGAAGTGTTCGAGCGGGTTCTCATAGAGAAGATTGAACGTCGCGTTGCTCCTTTTGACACGCTGGCCGCGCAGCACGCAGCCGAGCTGATGGCGGTTCGACAGAAGAACGGCCGTCCAGGGGAATTGCGCGATTCTATGATCGCTGGGATCGTGCTTGCTTCCCGCGCCACGCTTGCGACTCGCAACGCCAGGCATTTTGATGACCTGTCCATTTCCGTGGTCAATCCCTGGGAAGCCTAGTCTAGCGACGCCTACTAGCACAATGACGGCAGGACACGCGACCCGGAAGGAGAAGCGACGTTATGAAGAAGAAAATGGTAGCTACACATTAGATACGTTGCCGCCACTGACGGGCAAACAGCGTGCGACGTTGAGGTCGCTGGCGACTCGTCCGAACAGCAAGATCGACACCAGTGACATCCCCGAAATGACGGATGAGCAGTGGAAGCATGCCAGGCGCGGCCATTTCTATCGTCCAATCAAACGGCAGATCACCGCGCGCGTCGATGCCGACGTGCTGGATTGGCTCAAGGCACAGGGGAAGGGATACCAGTCCCGTATCAACGCGATCCTGCGTAGAGAGATGCTGGAATCGCTCAAATCCGCAACGGCAAAGTAGCTTTTGGACCTCGCCGGTTGATGAGGGAGAGCGCTGAGGGGTGCTGAGATCGAGGGAGCAAAAAACGGAGTGCGCCACGGGTGGTCTTGCTGATACCTTCAGCGGATGGATCACACGCGTTCTGCCTTCTGTAACCCCTTATCTGCAGCGCTCAAGCACGCCCTGGACCACCTTGCTCCGGCCCGCGAGCTTTCGGTGGCAGCGACGGCGAGCCTGGAAAGCCTGCGAGCCAGACTCTGCTCCTCTTTGCCGGAGGCTGGAACCGACGGGACAAGGGTCGTCGACGAGCTGGTGTCAGCCGTGGAAGGGGGAATTATCAACTCCGCCGGCCCGCGATTTTTCGGCTGGGTTATCGGTGGATCGCTTCCCGCGGCGCTCGCCTCAGATTGGCTCACCTCCGCATGGGATCAGAACGCGGGCCTCTACGCCTGCGCACCAGCGGCGGCGATTGTTGAAGAGGCGGCCGGGCGGTGGCTCAAAGAGCTGTTGCTTCTTCCTGCAATGGCGAGTTTTGCTCTGGTGACCGGCGCACAGATGGCCCACGTAACATGCCTGGCGGCAGCGCGTCATGCCCTGCTTGCGAAACAGGGCATCGATGTGGAACGAGACGGCCTGTCGGGATCACCGCCCATTCGAGTCCTGACCAGCACTGAGAAACATGGAACCGTCGTTCGAGCTGTGCGTCTGCTGGGTTTGGGTGAAAAGAACCTGATCAGCCTCCAAGCCGATGCGGACGGACGCCTGCCTGCGGAAACCCTCACGAATGCTTTGCAGGAGGACTCGGCGGCGCCTACTGTTGTCGTGCTTCAGGCAGGTGACCTCAACATCGGCGCATTCGATGATTTTCAAACGCTGATCCCAATTGCCAAGAAGCATGGCGCGTGGGTTCACATCGACGGAGCGTTCGGACTCTGGGCGGCGGCGAGCGCTCGCTACAGACATTTCCTCGCAGGAGCGGAGCAGGCAGACTCCTGGACGACGGACGGACATAAGTGGCTGAACGTCCCCTATGACTGTGGTTATGCGTTCGTCGCCGATCGGGAGGCACACCGGGCGTCGCTTTCGCATCGAGCGGCCTATCTCACCCATGATGCCGATGCGCGCGATCCGATGGATTGGACTCCTGAGTATTCTCGCCGGGGAAGAGGATTCGCGACCTACGCCGCGCTTCGTCAACTGGGCAGAGCCGGAGTGGAAGCGCTGATCGATCGGACGTGCAGCCACGCCCATGCGCTGGTCACCGGGATGGGTTCTCTCCCTGGGGCCGAAATGTTATGGGAGCCACAGATCAACCAGGGCCTGGTCCGCTTTCACGATCCACGCGACGGAGCCACCGACGCGGATCATGACGCTTTCACGGATCGAATCATGGCCGCGATTTTAACTTCTGGAGAGGCATTCTTTACCGGCACCACATGGCGAGGACGCCGCGCGATGCGCGTCAGCGTCTGCAATTGGCAGACCTGCACAGGAGATGTAGAGCGCGTGATCCAATGTGTAGCCAGAACGCTCGAAGCGGCCAAATAGGAAGTTGAGAAGCTATGGGCGATTTTAGGAGAAGGGCAGGCAATTCTTGCGGCGAGCCGGGGACAGCGGGCTGACAACTGCCGGGAGCTGGAAATGGGAACAGCGATTCTCCACATTCCAATTCATTGAGTCCCTCCCCCGAAAGAATCAATGAAAGAGTTTGTAGAGAATCGCCGCCTGTTGAAGAGCATACTGGTTCCGGCAGAATGCGCTAGAGTGCTTGAGTAATAAGGAGCAAGATTGTAGTAACTCCAACTGGTAATGGCGGCTCACCTGCTGCCGCTCCACAGCCTGAAAGGGAGGGTGCTATTTCAGCTCCGGCGCCCGCTCCGCCCGGATCGCGTTCATGCTGGAGAGAAAATCTATCACTGACTGAATTTCCGCTTCGGATCTTTGCGAAAGAAATGTCTCGAGCCGCTGGTTGATCCCGGAATAAAACGAATTGACCTTCTGCAATTTCTTAGCATTGACTTTGACCAATATGCTCCGGCGGTCCTTGGGATTGGGCTGACGCTTGATGAGGCCCGCTTTCTCCAGGCGGTCGAGCATCACCGTGACCCCTCCGGTCGTCAGCCCGGTGCTGGCCGCCAGTTTGCCGGGCGTGGATGGTCCGAGCAACTCCAGGAGATTGATGCATTGCATATCCGTCAAACTGAGCCCTACACGGTCCGCCACACTCTGGTTGAAGAGAATGGTCCCGGCGATAAAGTGCCGGATCTGGGTGACAAACGCAGCATGCAGCGCGAGACGGTTCTCCGTTGACAGGGCCATGCGATTATGCTTATTCTCTAAGTATCTTATTTAATAAGATAACAATTCCATAAGAAATGAGGAAGCTTCATTATGACAGCTACGGCGCAAAAAGCCTATAAGGGCATGGGCATGGAGGGATCCGTTGCCCGCTGGTACGAGAAGAACACGCGCAAAGATATGGAGGAATACCGCAGGGTGGCGGAGAGTCTCAAGGCAAAACTCCCAGGCGGCGGCGACGTGTTGGAGGTCGCTCCGGGACCGGGTTTTCTGGCGATTGAAATGGCACGAGGCGGCAAGTACTCTGTGCAGGGACTGGATATCAGCAAGACCTTTGTGGAACTTGCCCGGAAGAACGCGGCGGAAGCCGGGATAGCGGTCGAGTTCCGCGAGGGGAATGCCTCGGAGATGCCATTTGCTCAAGATAGCTTCGATTTGCTGGTTTGCCGGGCTGCATTCAAGAACTTTGCCCAACCGGTAAACGCGCTCAAGGAAATGCGCCGTGTGTTGCGGCCGGGTGGTAAAGGCGTCGTTATCGACCTGCGGCGAGATGTCTCGATGAGGGAAATCAAGTCATACTTCGGCCACGTGGGCTTAAACGCATGGAACCGCTGGCTTACTCTGCTGACGTTCCGGTTCATGCTGCTGAAGCGGGCCTACACCAAACCGGAGCTTGAGGAGATGCTGGCGAAAGTTGGCTTCAAAGAGGCCGAGGTCCGCATGAATGATATTGGCATGGAGGCATGGTTCGAGAAGTAGCTCGTTCGGACGCAGAGCTACTTGGCACCGATCAGCCGTATGCGCGCCGTAAACGCCCGGCCCGGAAACTCGCTGAAGGTCCGAAACTCCGGTGAATCCACGACGTTGTTCACGACGGCGGGGTTGCTGCTATCGGTGGCATTTTCCATAACGCCTCGCAGACCGAAATAAGATCCGCGGAAGTGGAACCGCCATTCGAGGCCGGGGCTGAAGGAGAGATAATCAGGGAACCGCAGGGAACCAGCCGGACCCACTACCTGCTGGTTGGCATTCACCGCAGTCGAAGGGGAAACCGGTATGCCAGTCCAGGGTGTAGACGAAGTCCCAGCTCTTCTTCAACTTCGGCAGCAGCAAGGGCAGCCATCCCCAGGAGATTACGCGGTTGGGCGTATCCCAGGGCAGCGGACCGCTCTGCTGGGGGCCGAGCAGCGATACAGTGGGCACATAGTCGAGGGCCGCATTGGTGCGCGCCGAGGAGTGCGTATAAGCCGCAAACAGCCTGTATCCATTGGCAAAGGTGCGCCGCGCTCAAACTCCTCGGAAACATAGTGGTCCTGCCTGGCGTTGGTGAGCAGATAGGTTCCTGACAGCGCCCCAGACCCTTCCTGATTGGCATAAACGAAACCGTCGGAGGTTCGCTTCTGCAGAAAATTCGCCCCGGCGTAAATCGAGCCGGGAAGCTTCCTCTCGATGCCAACGCTCCAGTTGATGGCGCGCGTTTGCTTGAGAGAGGCATCGTTGGCAGTAAAGATCGTCTCCAGCGGGCCGCTCACCGGAGTGACACCATCGGCTGCGTAGTAGGTGTCATAGCGTACCCCGGCCAGAGCGCGCGTCTAGATACTCCAACTGTGTGTGCTCATAATAGAGACCAATGCCCGCCGATAGCTTGGTCGTCGCTTCCGCGCCGGGCGGCGAATAAGTGGCGGCGAGACGAGGTGAAAAGAGCGGACGCCGGATGATTTCGTCCCAGTCAAAGCGCAGACCGGGCTCGATCAGCAGCCCCGGATGCGCGAGCCAGCGATCCTGAAAATAAGCGCCGGTCTCGAAATTATGGCGCGTGAAAGGAGCCTGTTCGGGAAAGGTGCTGCGTCGCAGCAACGTTCCATCCTCGCGCAGATAGCTTACCGGCGCGCGCGCAACGCTTTCGTCGAAGCCGATGTGGTCGAGATCGACGCCGGCTTTCAGGTCATGGCGTCCCTCCCAATGGCGCGGGGGCAGGTATAGCGTTGCCGTTCCCTGCTCGCGCTGCGAGTGCGCGGTCAGGTTTTCAAAGTAGCTGCCCTGGGTCAGTTCCGGAGTAATTTCATAGGGGCTATCTCCATGCGGCTCGTAACCATCGCGGAAGCGCACGACTCCCACGCCCACCTGCAGCAGTGCGCCGTTGGCGAAGCTATACTGGTCACGGATGTACGGGAGCCATGCGGTGGTATCCGTCTTGGTAGTGCTCTGTTGCGGCACCAGCGAGGAGATGCCGTCGTAGGGAGAATGGTAATCGTTAAAGAGTAGTCCGGCGGAAAGGATGTTCGCGGGAGTAAGGTTTACCTGGGCTTTCACCAGGTTGCTGCCGCGCAGCAGATGGTTGGTATCGGCATTGGACGGAAGCTCCTGAATGTAGATATTGTCGTATTCCATCTCCAGGCCATCGAAGAACCACGCGCGGTTGCGCACGATCGGTCCGGAAAAGGTAACACGGGGAACAAATTTGTCGAAGCGCAGTCCGTTGTGTCTCGCGGAACGAAGGGAAAAAATCGGTGGCATTAAAGCGGAACTTGTTATCGCCCATCCCGGTGTAGAACGCCACCACGCCTCCTGTGGCTTTGCCGAATTCGACCGGATAGCGGGTGGTTTCCGTATCGATGGAACGAACTGCATCCGCGCTGACGCGCATGGCGAGCTCACCGCTGACCGGGGAACGGATATCGAATCCATCCAGCAGGTCGAGGGTCGCGTAGGTTTCCGATCCGGCAACATGAATCTGGCCGGTTCCGTCCTGCACCACGCCCGGGGTGAAGGGAAGCAGGTTGCGGATATCGCGCGAAGTTGGATAGGGCATGTTGACGATCTCTGGCGTATTGAAGGTGCTTTTGTCGGAGGTTTGTTCGGTATCGATGCCGGCGGTGGAGGAAACGCACATTCACCTCCTGACGCACCACCTGTTCATGGGCCAGCATCACTTCGATGGTCTGCCGATGAGCATCGGTCTGGCTTTCCAAGCTCTGATAAAAGCCGGGCTTCTGCACCCGAAGCTGGTAAGGCAAGTCCTGTTGCAGTGAGTAGGCACAGCGGCCTGCGTAATCGGTTCGCAGCTGGATAGCGGGGCGCCCTGGCTCGGAGAGGGTAACCTGGGCGCCGGAGACAGGCAGCCCGTCCTCGTCAACGACCGTGAGGGTGACCGTGAGCCTGGCGCCGGCATTTGTCCGCTTGCAAGGACCGCACTGCAAAAGAGAACAAAGCCAAGAACCATCCCGCAGGCAGGACCACGACGCAGCATGATGTTTAGTGTAGCCAACGTGGGACCCAGTGGCGCGGATACGGGACTTTCCAAGACAAAACTTTGGCGGGCACAGAGACGCTCCCGTAGCTTGGAGGGGAGCAAAACGCTGCATCGGTGATCGAAAGGCAACCCAAGGATTTGGTAACATCCTGGCAGCAAACAATCCACGCATTATTGAACTGGCAACTAAGGTCGTTTCTTGAGGATGCTTCGATCGATTGGTATTTCGCTGCTTTTGGCTGGGGCAACTTGTATCGCGCCCGCTCAGGCCGCTTCTCCCAGCAATCCACTAGGAACAGGAACCGAAGTCGTTGCCGCGGGTCACATAATCTTCAATCGAAGCTGCACCGCATGCCACGGCATGGATGGCGCAGAAGGAGAGCGGGCGCCCGCGCTGGTGGGAGATCGCCGCTTCTTCCGGTTGAGCGAAAATGCCATCTTCGACACCATCAAGAACGGCATTCCGGGTACGGCAATGCCGGCGCTCGGGCTGCCGGATGACGACATCTGGCGCATCGTGGTCTTCATACGCGCCATGCGCGCTTCCGCTTCGGACGTCGACGTTCCGGGCGACGCGGAGCATGGCGCCGCCGTCTTCTCCGGCAAAGGCGGATGCCAGAAGTGCCACATGCTTCTGGGAAAAGGTGGGATCATCGGTCCGGATCTGTCGAATATCGGAGCCCAGATGACCTTGCAGCATCTGCGCGAGTCCTTGACCCAGGCGCGGCCGATTCCAATCGGATATCGTCCCGTCAAGGTGGTGACCCGCAGCGGCGAAACGGTTGAAGGGATCGCCAAGAACGAGGATGGGTTCTCCATTCAGATCCTCGACTTTCACGACAAACTCCATCTCTATGACAAGAGCGAGTTACGCCAGATCGTTCACGGGATAACCTCGCTGATGCCGCACAACTACGATCAGGCGCTGAGCCCGGGCGAGTACCAGGATCTGGTCGCAATGCTTGCCCGCCAGGTCACGGTTAAAGTGCATGTGAAGGAGCAGGGAGAGGGCGAGGCCGGACGATGAAAAAGTTAGCGCTGGCTCTTTTATGGGGTCTTTCATCCTCCCTATGCGCGCAAATCACCGACAAACAATTGGAGCAGTCCCCGGACACCGATTGGCTCAGCTATAACGGCGGTTACAGTAGCCAGCGCCACAGCGGGCTGGATCAGATCAAGCTCTCGAACGTCGGTTCGCTGGTGAGCAAGTGGGTGTATCACGTACCCGGAGGCGGTGGCCTTCAGTCTGTGCCGATTGTGGTCGATGGTGTGATGTACATCACTCAGCCGAACGAGGTTTACGCGCTCGACAGCCGCAGCGGACGATCGATCTGGCAATATCACCATATTCTGGCCAAGGCGCCGGATCGTGAAGGACCCAACCGGGGCGTGGCGGTGTTCGAAGACAAGGTGTACTTCACCACCACCGATTCCTTCCTGATCGCGCTGAACGCGGCCAGTGGGAACGTTCTCTGGCAAAGCAAGATCGCGGAGGCAAGTGAGGGGTACCATTCGTCCGCGGCGCCGCTCGTGGCCAAAGGGAAGGTGATGGTTGGGGTGATTTACGGTGACCGCGGGCTCAACGGCTTTCTGGTCGCGTTTGACGCCAGGACCGGCGAGCGTTTGTGGCAATTTGACTCGATACCGAAGCCGGGCGAGCCTGGCTCAGAGAGCTGGGCAGGGGACTCCTGGAAGCACGCCGGCGGAGCCACCTGGCTGACCGGCAGCTACGATCCAGAGCTGAACCTTCTCTATTGGGCGATCGGAAACCCTTCTCCGGATTTCAACGGCGACGTGCGTCAGGGCGATAACCTTTACACCGACTCGATGGTTGCGCTCGACCTGGATACGGGCAAGATGAAATGGCACTTCCAGTTCACTCCGCACGATGTCATGGATTGGGATGGGGCCGAGATTCCGGTGTTGGTGGATGCGCCCTTTGACGGTAAGATGCGCAAGCTGTTGGTGCAGGCGGATCGCAACGGTTTCTATTACGTTTTAGACCGCGAGACCGGGCAGTTTCTGCACGGCAGCAAACTCGCACGCCAGGTGAATTGGGCTACCGGTCTCACCGCGCAGGGCCGGCCCATTCTTGTCCCGGGGATTGAACCGAGCCTGAAGGGCACTAAGGTTTGCCCATCCTCAACTGGCGCAACGAACTGGATGTCGCCTACGTACAACCCGCAGACCGGGCTGTTCTATTTCGTTGCTCTCGAAGGCTGCGGGCTGGCGACCAAGAATACGGAGAAGTTCCGTCCGGGTGGCTTTCAGTATCGCGCAGGGGGCGATGTCCTGCTTAAGGACGATACCTGGAAAGTGTACGTGCGGGCGCTTGAGCTGACGACGGGCAAGCAGGTGTGGGAACAGGAACGCGTCGGATCGGGTAGCCTGGGAGGCGGATTGCTCTCGACCGCAGGCGGGGTAATCTTTTCCGGCGAGCTCAACGGAGAATTCGTCGCCCTGAATGCCAGGACCGGTCAGCCTGTGTGGCACTTCAACACCGGCCAGCCGATCAATTCGCAGCCGATGACTTATATGGTGGATGGAAAGCAATACGTAGGATTGACGGCGAGCTCCGATGTTTTTGGCTTCGCCCTTTTCGAACCGGAAAAAGCGGTAGCGAAATGAACCATGGGTGGACACGAATCGCAGCACTTCTAGCCTTTTGCCTTGCCACTCACCTGAGCTTCGGGCAAGACCGCTATACCGTGTCGGAAGAAGACGCCAGCGGCCCGGGAACGCCGCGCGTTGTGGTCTTGCGCGATAACGTCGCCGGTGTCGAGGCGGCGGTTGCTCCCTCCGAAGGCGGAGAGCTCAGCAGCTACAAGGTAAAGCTCAACGGTGAGTGGATCGAACTGCTCTATCGTGCCCGGGACTATTCGAGCCGTCCGGGCTTCAGGGGGAAGGCCATGCAACTCTGGCCTGCAGTTGGTCCTCAATATCCGGTGGGCACGATCCCCAAAGCGAGCTGCGGCGATGGTACTTATCCGGTCGCCGGCAAGACTTATCCGATGCCGTGTCACGGTTTTGCTAAAACTCTTCCCTGGAACGAGATCAGTAAATCCGCGGACGACAAAGGCGCCCGAGTCACTGTGGAACTGCGGGATTCAGACGCTACGCGTCGCTTTTATCCATTTGCCTTCAAAGTGGATACCACTTATCAGGTTGCCAATGGACAGTTGTCGCTCAACTACGTAGTGACCTCGGATCCTTCCAACAAGGAAACGATGCCCTTCTCGATCGGCAACCACATTGCGTTTAAGCTGCCATTCCTGGAAGGCACCGATCCGGCGACCATGACGTTTGAAACACCCAATACAACTCAACTCCTGCGCAACCCTTCTGGTGCAGGACTGAACGGGGAAAAAGAACTGCGTTCCTTCGAACTTCCGCAACGTCTGGGTGACTTTGATGCCCACGTTGCACTGCCGCTGGCCGGCTATCACGGCCAACCCTATGCTCGCCTGGTTGATCCTAAGGGTTTGTCGGTCAGGATCACGCAGAGCGCCAGCACGGATCTGCCCGAGCAATTCATACGCTTCAACGTATATGGTGGACCGAAAGAGGGATATCTAGCCCCGGAGCCATGGTTCGGAATCCAGAACTCGCTGAACACGGGCCAGGGCGTAGTCAACCTGGCCCCGGGCGATTCCTGGAAGTGGCGCATTCAGTTGCAAGCCGCGGGGCCCGCACCGGGCATGCAAACAGCGAGCCCGGGTGTAGAGAAGTATGGCGGAGATTTCGCCTATGTGGAAGGACCCGTTTGGTCCAAAGAAGGGTTCCTGCTTTTTAGCGACATGTTTGATTCACGGATCATGAAAATGACCGGCCCCAATCGTGCGGAGATTTATCGCGACTTTACGAACGGGGCGAACGGCAACTCCATGGATGCTCAAGGCCGGCTGTATAGCTGCGAACGTGATGGACGCCGCGTGGTGCGAATGGAAAAAGACGGCAAGCTTACGGTGATCGCGGCTGAGTATCAGGGCAAGCGTCTCAACGACCCGAACGACGTGGTTGTCCGCCGCGACGGGCAAGTCTATTTTACGGACCCTGCCCCCAATGATGTATTGCAGCCGCTGGCGCTTGACTACGCTGGTGTCTATCATGTGACGCCGAAAGGCACGATTTCGCTGGTCACGAAGATGCGCAGGCCCAATGGTGTGGCGCTGACACCTGACGGACGTACGCTCTACGTCGCCGATACGATGGAGAGAAAGATCATGGCTTACGACCTCGACGCGAAAGGAAATGCGTCGGGGGAGAGGGTCTTCATTTCGGGGATCGACGGCGGCCCTGATGGATTGCGGGTGGCCGCGAACGGCAATGTGTATATCGCCTGCCGGGGAATTGCGATCTATACGCCGAGCGGAAAATTCATCAGGATGATCGAATTTCCGGAGACTCCCGCGAACTGCACTTTTGGAGACAGTGATCTGCGCACGCTCTACGTCACAGCACGGACTTCGGTCTACCGCGTTCGCATCCCAGACAAGGGCTTCTTGCAATACTGAAAACCGCGCAGGTGTCCGTCTGGAAGTAGGTGGGCACGTCGTAGCAGGCTTGCCCAAGATAGATTTTTGAGGGAGGCGGAAGAGATTACTTGGCGCGTGGCAGTCCCGAAGGGACGGCATGAAAGTAGCCCAGGACGGTCTGGGTGGGTTGGTTGAGCAGGAGTCGAGTCCCGGCGGGAACGACTGAGGGCCTGTCTCCGGTCGCAAGCTGAAGATCTCTTCTCCAGAGAGCAAAGGCTGGATTCAGCCGTCCCTTCCGGGACTGTGTCCGTTTTTGTAATCCTACCCCGCACTTCGTACGGGGCTACTTTCAGCCACACTTGTCCAAATTAGCTTTTTCGAGGGTTATATGCCGACCGTTCTGCTTGAGAAGTACAGCGCAGTGGAGGGACCTGCGGTTGATCCTCGGCGTCTTCAAACCCTGGTGGAAGCGCCGCCCTACCCTTTGTCATCCCGAGCGCAGCCGAGGGATCTGCAGTTCTGCAGGCCCGTCCTGGAAATGTTTTTCGACAGAGTACTGATGCAGGTTGAGGTGAAAGTGTGCCCCGCCTACGGCGCTCGGACAATGCTGGGAAATCGATGCCCCAGTCTTGGCCGAGCTGGGCTGACGTTTGGCGGTCGGCCCTACGGGCCTCAAAGCCCAGACCGCTTCCTCGAAAAACATTCCCAGGACGGGCCTGCAGAACTGCAGATCCCTCGGCTTCGCTCCCACGGCGCGCCGGGACAGGCGGGATGACAAAGGGAAGGGTGTCGCATCCATGTGCATCCGACGGCTGGTGGAGGGACCTGCCGTTAAAAGCCTAATTTTCAGTGGGCCCTAAACATGCAACCTGATTTGACGTTGGCCAAGCTGTTCTTAGTAGAATCAGCTGACTACCCAGTCCGACAAGCCGGCTTTTTCGCTAATTTGGACAGCTCTGACTTTCAGCCGTCCCGGCAAATGCCGGGACTCACAACAGCAGTGCTCACCGGAATCGTTTGGACAGCATAGTTTTAACCTACCGCTTCCCCATGAACAACCTGGTTTGATGATGCAAGGCTCAGTATTCGTTGGTCCAATAAAATCAACGCGACAAAATCGACCAATCCGCTAATTTGGACAGCTCTGATACTTCGTAGATCCCACCCCAAGACCGCCCCCACATCTAGCTTCAGGCCAGTAACTGTTTGCGCTGTGTATCCTCCCAGCGGATCTGCCTCGGATAAGATCAGGTTTCAAGGAGGGTTGGATCGTGGCAAGACCTGTCGCTGTTATCACGGGAGCGTCCAGTGGCATCGGCGTGGTATTCGCGCGAAAGCTTGCGGCGGAACATGATCTTCTGCTGATCGCGCGCCGCAAGGAACTGCTGGAAGCGTTGGCAGCAGAACTTACCGCTCTGCACGGACCAGTTGTCGTAGTGCTTCCGGCCGACCTCACTCAGGAGAAAGATCTAGCCATTGCCGCTGATCGCATCGCTAGCGAGCCGAACCTCGCTCTTCTGGTAAACAACGCTGGTTTCGGAACCAGCGGAGTTTTCTGGGAAGCAAACCTCGAAGGACAGGAACAGATGCACCGGCTGCACGTCATGGCAACGGTCCGGCTAAGCCATGCCGCACTGAGGAATATGGTGGGGAGAAATTCCGGCGGCATCATCAACGTGGCCTCCGTAGCAGCGTTCGTGCGAAGATCCGGCAGTGCCAGCTATGGGGCCACCAAGAGCTGGATGACAGCTTTTACCGAGGGACTCTACCTTGACTTGCAGAGTGTCCAATCCGCAGTAAAGGTCCAGGCCCTGTGTCCTGGTTTCACTTATTCGGAATTCCACGACACGATGCATGTCGACCGGAAGGGGCTGGCGCCGCCCTCCCTATGGCTGCGCGCGGAATTCGTGGTGGACGAGTCGCTGAAAGCCCTGCCTCAAGGGAAACTGTTTGTTGTTCCCGGGTGGCGTTATCAGGCGGTTGTTGCCCTGGTTTCGAAGCTACCCCCTCCGCTACGCCTTGCGTTCGAGGCGGCTGGATCTAAAAGAGGATTCAGGGGAAAATGACTCGCGGGACTGGCCTGATTATCTCATGACCGAAGGTAGCGGCCGTCCCTTTGCGCGAAAAGGACAAGTTGTGTATTCTCCTGTCAGTGACTGAGGGGAACAAGTGACCAAATCTACCGAACTGCTTCAAGGCACGCTAGACCTCCTCATTCTGAAAGTTCTGAGTCTGGAGCCAATGCATGGGTGGGCCATCGCGCAACGTATTCGTCAGCTCTCGAAGGAAGTTCTACGCGTGAACCAGGGCGCTCTGTATCCGGCGCTGCACCGGCTTGAACATCAGGCCTGGATCGAGGCAGCGTGGGGAGAGTCTGAGAATAATCGACGGGCCAAATACTACTCTCTGACGAAAGCGGGGCGGGCACGGCTGGGAGCGGAAGAGCACTCTTGGGATCGTCTATCAACGGCGGTCCAGGGCGTCTTGAAAGCTGTGTGATTTGTATGCGTTTATTGCAGAGTCTACTTCGTCGCTGGCGATCCTTTCTTGAAAAGGACACGAGCAATGTCGAGTTAGGCGAAGAGCTGCAGTTCCACCTGGAGCGGCAAACGGAAGAAAACATAGCCAGCGGTATGTCACCAGAGCAAGCGCGCGCGGCAGCGAAGGCTAGTTTTGGCAGCGTCACTGAGGCTACGGAAGACAGCTACAACGCGCGCGGTGTGGCCTGGATCGAGGACCTCTTACAAGACGTCCGCTACGGCTGGCGAACGCTCCTCAAACATCGTTCCTTCAGCTTTGTAATCGTCCTTACGCTCGCGTTGGGAATCGGAGCATGTACTGCAGTCTTCAGCCTGGTGAATGCTGTGCTCGTGCGCTCCCTGCCTTATGGCGATTCGGAGAGACTGGTCTATCTTTTCACTCCAAATTCTCATTTCAAGCTTCCTTCTGCTGCTTTCGGGCCCTGCAATGCGGACTTCTTCGATCTGAAAAAGCAGAGCCATTCCTTTGCGGGGATGACCCTCTTCCAGCAGGGAACCTATAACCTCGCGGTGGATAACCGGCTGGAGCGGGTTGGCGCGGCGAAGGTGGATGGTGACTTCTTCAGTACATTGCAATCTGCGCCTGAGCTCGGACGCGACATCAGCGCAAGCGATCAACAGCCAGGGAGCGAACGGGTGGTTGTCATCAGCCATGCGCTTTGGCAGTCCATGTTTGGAGGAAGAACCGACATCTTGGGCCGCACACTGCGGCTCGATGGAACGCCATACCAGGTAGTAGGCGTGATGCCGACGGACTTTGGATACCCGCACCGAAGCGATCTTGCACAGGGGAACGGCCACATCGAGACGACGCAGCTTTGGTTGCCCTCCGCGTTGACGCCCGAGCGAAAGGCGGATCGGCAAGGCGGCCCCGGGGGCTTTGCTCTTGCCCGCCTGAAGCCGGGTGTGGCGTTGCGCCAGGCGCAGGTAGAGATGAGCACGATCATGTCTCGACTGGACTTGCTGCACAAACCATACCTGCGCGGTTGGGGCGCGGATGTCACATCGTTTCGCGATACCGCTCTTGGTCCAGTGAGGCCTCTGATGCGGCTTCTCATGGGAGCAGTCGGGCTTGTGCTGCTGATTGCATGTGGAAATGCGGCGAACCTGCTCCTGGCCCGTGCCGCCAACCGAACTCACGAACTGGGCGTCCGGGCAACGTTGGGCGCGGGGCGCGGCCGGCTGTTGCGTCAAATGTTGACGGAATCTTTGATGCTGGCTGCGGCCGCAGGCTGTTTGGGCATCGGGTTGGCTTACCTCTTTCTTCTCGGACTCCTGAAACTCAACCCCGGAGATCTCCCGCGCATGCAAGACGCGACGCTGGACCTCCGTGTCATGGCCTTCCTCGTCTTTGTTACGGTGCTGACAAGTGTTCTCTTCGGCATATTGCCCTCGCTCTCCGCGACCCGCATCAACGTGGCAGAATTTTTGAAAAGTGGCGGAATGCGGGGAATCGTGGGCGACCGAAGGCGGGTAAGAAACGGCCTGGTGATTGCGCAGGTCGCGGTGGTGGCCGTGTTGCTCGCGGGAACGGGCCTGCTGTTGCGGAGCTACGCCAATGTCCTTTCCGTGAACACCGGCTTCTCGGCTTCCACGGTCGCTGTGAGCGTGCAGCTCAGCCCGCAGATTATGCAGCTAAGGCCACAGTATGACACCGTGCAGAAAGTGCGGAACTTCTACCAGGGACTTATCGACAAGATTAAGCCGATTCATGGCATCCAGGCGGCCGGGTTCGTGGACTCTCTACCCTTGAGCAACTCAGAAGGCCTTACCTTCTTTGAGGTTGAGGGCTATGCAAACGAAAAAAATCAATTGGTAGAGGAGAGAAGGGTCACACCAGATTACCTTGCGGCGATGCAGATTCCATTGGTCAAGGGTCGGGGATTCACTGACGGAGACGATTCAGGCCATCCGCTCGTAGCGATTGTCAACGAGGCCTTTGCCAAGAAGTACTTCGGAAGTAGGGATCCAACTGGACATCACTTTCGCACTTCCAATACGGGCCCGTGGATCACGGTCGTTGGAGTAGTGGGAGATGTTCGGAATATGAGTCTTGAGGCTGCTGCAGCGCCACAAATTTACTTTCCGTTCTGGCAGTTGGATACGAACGAAATGCCAATACCGAGCGCCTACTTTGCGGTGCGCTCGTTACTCCCTCAAGTTCAGGTCGTCTCTGAAATTCGCGCAGCATTGCGAAGTCTCGATCCAGATATGGCGATCGCAGATATTCATTCGATGGGCCAGCTGGAGACACAGGCCACCGCGAGACGCCGGTTCCAGACAACTCTGCTGACGCTGTTCTCAGCAATCGCAATGTTTTTGGCTGTAGTTGGGGTCTATGGGCTTCTCGCCTATTCCGTTCGGCGGAGGACAGGGGAAATCGGAGTTCGCATGGCGCTGGGTTCATCCAGGGTCCGCGTAGTACGCCTCGTCGTACGGGAGGGGCTTGAATTGCTTGGGCTAGGCTTGCTGGTTGGGATGGCGGGCGCATTTGCATTGACGCGACTATTGGCCGGTTTTCTCTATGATGTGCCCGCCCTCGATCCACTCACGTTTTCGCTGGTCCCAGTGTTGTTGTCCATTGCGACCCTTGTGGCGTGCTTGATTCCGGCTTGCAGGGCAGCTGCGGTCGATCCAATGGATGCACTGCGTCACGAATGATGTCCCCAAAAGTGCTATGAGGACACCACCCCCCCGTGTCGATCAGTGGACAAACGAGTCCCTATAATAAAAATATGGGTTTGCCTCGCTCCAACAGGCTGCAGCCGGTGCTGAATTGGATCCCCGCTGCGCTGAGCGTTCTGATGATCGTTCTTGAATCCACCGCCACCATGTCGGCTTCCAACACGAGCCACTGGCTCTACCCGTTGTGGGTGCGTCTCTTCGGCCCGATCAGCGCGGGCCACTGGAACGAGGTGCATCATCTCATCCGCAAAACCGGCCACTTCGTCGGTTACGGGCTGGTGAGTATCGCTTTCTTCCACGGCTGGAGACGGACGCTTCACCAGATAGCCGTCACTCACTGGCACCTTTGGCGGCGAGCCGCGGTTCTGGCGGTGCTCTGCACCCTGCTCATCGCCAGCCTGGATGAGTACCATCAGAGCTTTCTGCCCAGCCGGACTAGTTCCCCGATCGACGTCTGCATCGATCTCAGCGGAGCCATTGTCGCTCAGCTTTTTGTGCTCCTGGCCATTCAGCTCTTCTCTCGCCGCCCCAGGTTCCGCGCGGCTTAGCGTTTCCTAACCTGGAGCAGACATCCGAGGCCTACGAGTTGATCTCTCAGCAGCGCTGAGCAATTGAGAGCAGGCACTGATTTTCCTGGCTGGAACCTACAACAAATCTGCGGGTGCCCCATCCTTGCCGGTGTTTTTTCCGGCAAGGGTGGGATACCACGAATCTCGATGCACGACCTTCGCGTATCCCACCCTTGAACCAACAACGCAAGGATGGGGCACCCGTCTTTTCGCGGCGCTAACGGCTGAATTCCGAGCTCATTTTTGACGCGTGTTCAGCTTGTCGATTGCGCGCTTCAACTCTTCAAGCTTCTGCCCAGCCTCGCCAAGCTTGCCTTCCGCCGTCAGGCGCTGGTAGTCGGCAAGGTCTTTGGCGGCTTCCGCGATGAGCGCGTTGAGATCCGTCTGCGGGCTGGGCCGCGGTGCCGGATGCAGGGGTCGCCGCGGTCCGCAGCGGCTCGCGGCGCCTCAGTGGCGCTCAGCGACGAGGCCGCTCCACCAAAAAGCGCCGCCATCGCCGCCTCGAAGGTTGGCCCGTACGCCAGCCGGTCTTGCAGCGCGAGCACGACCAGACGCAACTCCGGCATCGGGCTCCGCTCGGCCTGCAGGTAAATCGGCTCCGCATACAACAGCGCGCGCCCGGTCGGAATCACCAGCAGGCTCCCGCGCCGCACGTGCGAGCCTTGCTGATTCCACAGCGTCAACTGTCCTGAGAGCTGCGCGTTCTGATCGATGCGCGCCTCGATCTGCAGCGGTCCGTCGACCAGCTTGTTCTTGGGAAAGTCGTAGACCACCGATGTGCCGTAGTGTGCGCCGTCGCTGCGCCCGGCAATCCAGCCAATCAGATTGTTCCGGTTGGCCGGCGTGAACGGCAGAATCTCTACGAACTCCACGCCGGTTTCGCCCGGCAGCTTCATCAGCACGAAATTCGGCTGCATCGGCTGCGTCGTTTGCTCCCCGCCCTCGCTCATGCCGACTTCGGTGGCGACCGTCCACAGATCCTCGCGGTTGTAGAACACCTCCGGATTCGTCATGTGATACAGGCCGTAGACCTCCGCCTGCAGTTTGAGCAACAACTCGGGATAGCGCACGTGTTTGCGCAGCCCGGGCGGCATCGCCGCCGCATCCTTGAACAGGCCGGGAAAGATGCGGCGATAGGCCGCGATGATCGGATCCTCGGTGTCGAAGACGTAAAACGTCGTCGTCCCGTCGTAGGCGTCGATCACCACCTTGACGCTGTTCCGCATGTAGTTAATCGAGTCGTCGCCGAGACGGTAATGGCGTCGAGTACGGATAGCTGTCCGAAGTCGTGAACGCATCCATGATCCACGACAGCCGGCCATCGTCGCCGACCACGATGTAGGGATCCGGATCGAAGGTGAGGAACGGCGCCAAGGCCGCCACGCGATCGCGCACGTTGCGCCGCATCAGCAGCCGGCTCTCCGGCGTTCACATCGTCGCTGAACGGCAGCTTCGCGAGATCGCCGCGGTCGAGCGCGAGGAGGATGCGGCGCAGGAAGCCGCCGAGGACGATGCCGCCGGTGCCCTCGTAGGAGGTGAGGTTGTTGGTCTGGCCTTGCGGGTAGTTGAACTCCTGCTGCCGCGTCTTCACGTACACGTCGGTGTTGGTCAGCTCGCCGAAATAGATCTCCGGGCGCGTCACGTTGAGACCGGGCACCGTGCTCTGGACGGGCATGTTGCTCAGCATCAGCGTCGGCAGCCCTTCCGGCGTGAACCCATTGACGGGGTTCATCGTGATGCCGTAGCCGTGGGTGTAAATCAGCTTCTCGTTGATCCAGTTGCGGCTGCTCTCGGGGAGCTTGTCGACGTTCAGCTCGCGCGCGGCGAGCATCACCTCGCGCATCGTGCCGTTGATTTCATAGCGATCGATGTCGATGTCGGGAAAGTCGTAATAGGTGCGGATCTCCTGAATCTGGCGCAGCGTGTCCTGCAGCGCATGCCAGTCCCACAGGCGGATGTTCTGCAGCGTGGCCTGATTGTTCGCCGGGTCGGCCGCCTCGACGGTGGTCTCAGCGGGAAACTCGCGCTGCGAGAACCGGTCCAATCCGTAGGCCTGCCGCGTCATCTCGATGTTGTGGGCGATATAGGGTTGCTCGCGAACCAGCTCGTTCGGCTTGACGATGAAGCTGCTGACGTACCAGCCGACGACGCTGCAGCGCGACATAACAGACCGCGGCCGGAACGATCGCCGCGACAAGCCAGCGCCCGCGCGGCACCGACACCGCGTTGACAGCTGCGATCACCGCGCCGAGAACCAGCGCCGCGCAGACGACGAGCATGCCGGTGAGCATGACGTGCGCGTCGGTGTAGGTCACGCCGTCGAAGATCGTGTGATCCTCGAACAATCGCTCGAACCGGCCGAGATACACGCGCATCGCGAGGATCAGCAACAGGAACGCAAACGCGATGGAGAGCCCGCGCCAGGGCAAGCGTGGATGTAGCTGTTGCGTCGTCGCGGCCAGCGCCCGTGCTCCGCCGGTGATGAGGATGAAGAAAACGGCGAGCACGCAGGTAATCACGGCCAGCGTCAGCAGCCAGCCGGCGATGAGCTGCCATGCGGGCAGGGTGAACAGAAAGAAGTTCAGCGGCTTGCCAAAGATCGGATCCACGACGCCGCCCGTAGCGCGCGGTGCGTACCAGAAGAGCGCCAGCGTCGGCCACTCCGCCATCATGCCGGCGCCGGTCACAGCGGCAATGAGCGAGCGAAACGCCGAAGCGCGATGAGCGCAGGACGGGCTCAACCGGCAGCTTCACCGGCTGTCCGCCGAAGAAAATCGTGTGACTGCTCGGCAAATCGGCGAGATGCGCCCGCTTGAGAGCGGAAAACGATCCGTACAGAATGAGAAATGTGGCCGCTGCAAAGGCCGCGAAGATGCCCACTGAAGGCTCAGCGTTTTCCAGAACACGTCCCCGTAGCCGAGCGACCGGAACCAGAGCAGGTCGACCTAATACGACAACGCCGTTCGGCCGCCGAAGACGATGACGGCGAGTACGGCGAGGAGGACAAGGAAGCGGCGGCGACGCGCGCGGCGGATGCGGCGCGGCCAGTCGATGGAATCGGGCATGTCTCCCCATTTTACCAGCGGTCCTGTTGATCAGAGGTGCAGGCCTCGGTATTGTACCGCGCCTGAAAAGGTCTTCATCCCGCAGAGGCAAATCCGATGCATAGGCCGATCGGCATTGTGCTCCCCCATGCCATTTGGGTCAGGAAAGACGGATTAAGCCTTGATGCTAAACAAATCTTCGGGTTAGCCGATTTATCAGGATAGATACTGCGAAAATCAGGAGCCCAGAAGCGGTTTCACAGTGGACGTAGCCCGAACCCGGATTTCCTGTGGAGCTTGGTGGGGGCCACCGGACTGCATGCGGCTTTCCGTGAAGAAAGCCGCACATAGTTGCTCTCGGCTAGTGCAGCGCTGCAGGAAATCCGGGAGCGAAAGACGCCTTTCGTGGTTTTCTCCCAAGGAAACCACGCCTCGCGATCTTTATGAGGCCACAGTAACTGTGAAACCGCTAAAAGGCGCGGGGGGCGTCTTTGGACGTGGACGCCCCCATCACGTTTCTCAGCTTGGCGCAGCTTTCAGGACCCTTGTGCATAGAGAAAAAGGTATCAGGAACAGAGGAACTTCGCAGGTTGGCGCAGTCTCTTGGTGGCGGCTTGCCTGCTCGCGTTTCCCTGGGAGAACTTTTGCTGTGCCGCGCCGTCGAGCGCGCCGGCGGAGTTGCCTCCTATCTTGATCGGGGTTTCGAATGCACAGTCAGGTCCCGTGCGCATTCTGGGGCAGTCCCTGGTTTAGGGATCCATGGCGTATTTCGACCTGGTCAATCAAAATGGCGGCATTCGCGGCCGGAAAATCTCAATCATCCTCAAAGACGACAAGTATGAACCGGATCCTGCTGTGCAGAATACGAATGAGCTGATCGAACGGGATAAGGTGTTCTTCCTCTTCGATTATGTGGGCACTCCAACGCTCACGCGTGTGCTTCCTTTGTTGAAATACTACGAGAAAGAAGGAATCGTGAACGTAGCGCCATTCTCCGGCGCCGATCCGCAGCGCACCCCGCCCTATGACAGGTTTGTTTTTAACCTACGTGCTTCGTATCGCGAGGAAGCACGTGCCTTGGTTCGCTATCTTTACGACCAGGGTTATCGGCGGATTGGGTTTCTAGGCCAAGCCGATGCTTACGGCAAGAGTGGCCAGATCGGAGTGAACGCCGCTCTGGGGGAGTATGGGCTCAGGACCGTAAGCAGTGTGACCTACCTGCGTGACCAGGGCTTTGAAACGCCCATGACCCCCCAGGTGCAACTTCTGCGCGCGGCGGGCGCCGAAGCGGTCATCGCGGTGGGAGTTTATGGCGCCTGTGCGGCTTTTGTCCGCGATGCGCGTCTGACCGGCTGGAATATTCCGATTGCCAATTTCAGCTTTGTGGGTCCGACGGTCATGCTGCAAAAGCTGCGGCAGACGTCGAAGGAGCTTGGAGTAGACTTGACGGCCAACCTCATCAACAGCCAGGTGGTTCCTTTGCCCGATGATCGTCCGCTATCCCCTGGTCGTCGATTATCGTGCTCATAATCGGCCTGAGAGCTACACAGGCATGGCCTTGGAAGGATGGCTCAATGCCGTGGTCGTAACCGAGGCGCTTCGCCGGGCAGGGCCCAATCCGTCGCGCGAAGATTTTATCCGCGCGATGGAGTCGCTGCACGATTTCGATCCGGGGCTGGGCGTTAAACTGGAGTTCTCCTCCGCCAGCCACGAGGGCTTGCGTAAAGTCTGGCTTAGCCAAACTGCCAATGGACGATGGCTGCCGGTACAGACACCATGAGGAGCATTGCCTGGAAGTTCGCACTCTTGCAGTTGGTCTGCGCCTCACTCGTCGTGGTGATCCTCTACGCGTCATTGGACTGGCAATTCTCGCCCCAACTAACAGGAGAGCTTCGTGGCCCGGTGTGAGGTGGTCGCGGCAGGGTTGGCGCAATCGGTGGAACCTTCCCTGGTCGCAAGAGATATTACCTCCGCACAATCGGCCATCGATCAGGTGCTGAGCGTCCCGGATGTGAAATGGGCCTACATAACAGCGCCCAACGGCGAGGTGCTGGCCGACACCTTTGTGCCGCAATTTCCCGACGAGCTGAAACGGCAACTGCCAACGGTGAACGACTATGCCTGGATCAAGCTGAACGGCGAGCAAATCGCAACCCTGGTGATCCGGAAAAAGGTGCTGGCGGGCATTGTGGGTACGGTCTGGGTCGGATTCAGTCAAGCGCAACTGGTCTCCTCGATCCACGCCATGGAACGCGCAATCCTTTCCCAGATCATTCTTGTCATGCTGGTCGTGACCTTCATTTTCGGCGTAGTGACCCGGCGCATCGTCGCTCCCATTCGCTCCCTCAAGCAGGCGGCCCAACTGCTTGCCGGAAGCGCGGGCGAAACCTTCCGTTCGCTGCCTGTGCAATCCGACGATGAGCTTGGCGATCTTGACGCGAACCTTCAATAGCATGGCCAGCGAAGTTTGCGAGCAGCGCGCGACACTGGAAGCCCGGGTCCATGAACGAACCGAGATGCTTTCTCGCACCAATGCAGGGCTTGCCAAAGAAATTGGCGAGCGTGAGCGCGCCCAGGCCGCGCTTCGCGAGAGCAGCGAATTGATCACGCTCCTGCTCGAGTCCGCACCCGAAGCTATCTACGGCATTGATCTAGAGGGTAACTGTACTTTCTGCAATCCAGCCTGCCTGCGCATGACAGGTTATCAGGAGGCTTCCGAGTTACTGGGCAGGAACATGCATGAAGTCATCCATTATGCGAGACCGGGCGGAGCCCCTTACCCGGTCGAAGAATGCGGCATCTACGGAGGCCTACTGCAAGGGGCTTGGAACGCACGGAGATGACGAAGTGCTTTGGCGCAAGGACGGAAGCAGCTTCCCGGTCGAATATTGGTCGCATCTGCTCCACCGGAACAACAGCGTGATCGGCGTAGTCGTAACCTTCGTCGATGTCACCGTGCGCAAGCAGGCGGAGGAAGCCATGCGCAACGCCAAGGAAGCAGCTGAAGCAGGCAGCCGCGCCAAGAGTGAATTTCTCGCCAACATGAGTCACGAGATTCGCACCCCCTTGAACGGCGTGATCGGAATGACCGAGCTGGCACTGGGAACCGACCTGACCCGGGAGCAGCGGGATTATCTCGAGACGGTCAAGTTCTCGGGAGACGCGCTGCTCAGCGTGATCGATGACATTCTGGACTTCTCCAAGATTGAAGCGGGCAAATCCGACCTGGAAGTCAGCGACTTCAATCTGCGCGATAGCCTGGAGACCACATTGAGGACTTTCGCGCTGCGCGCATCGGAAAAGCAGGTGGAGCTCTTGTGCGACATCGGCCAGCACGTACCGGCGATGGTGCGCGGAGATCCCTTCAGGCTTCGCCAGATCCTGGTTAACCTGCTGGGCAACGCGATCAAGTTCACCGGCGCGGGGGAAGTTGTGTTGGGTGTGAAAGTGGACCAAGTGGATGGTGAGGAGTGCCTCCTGCATTTCACGGTCTCGGATACCGGGGTGGGGATCGCTGCGGCTGTGCGCAAGCTGATCTTTGACCCCTTCACCCAGGCGGACAGCTCGACTACGCGGACCTATGGAGGGACTGGACTGGGACTGGCTATATCGGCTCGCCTGGTCAAAATGATGGACGGAGAAATCTGGGTGGAGAGCGAACTCGGCCGCGGCTCCCAATTTCACTTCACTGCATGGCTCGGCGCCGCCGATGGCAGCGTAGCCGTCATGCATCCTATGATCCCATTCGATATATCGGGTGCGGCCAGGGTCCTCATCGTCGATGACAACCGTACCAATCGTGGCATCCTTGAAGGCTTACTCAAGAACTGGGGGATGACGCCAGCGTCGGTTCAAGGCGGAGAGGAGGCGCTTTCGCAACTGCGGGCGGCGCGCGAATCCGGAGATCCGTACGAAGTTATTCTCATCGACCTGCACATGCCGGGGATGGACGGCTTTGAGCTGATCGAACGTATTCACCAGGCGCCGGGCACGGTTCCGGCGACGATTATGATGCTCACCTCCGGAGGCCACCGTGGAGAAGAGGCGCGATGCGCCGAGTTAGGCGTATCGGCGCACTTGTTGAAGCCAGTGCGTCAGTCGGAGTTGCATGACGCTATCAGCCGGGTGACCGGCGGAGGAGATCCCGAAGCAGCTCCGCGGCATTCTCCTGAGGTGGCCCGCGAGCCCGTCGAGTCTTTGCGCGTACTGCTGGTAGAAGACAATGCCGTCAACCAGAAGGTGGTGACGAGATTGCTTGAAAAACGAGGGCACTGGGTGGTAGTCACCTCGAACGGCAGAGAGGCTCTTGCCGCGCTCGAGAAGGACACCTACGATGTCGTTTTGATGGATATGCAGATGCCGGAAATGGACGGCTTCGAGGCTACCCGGACTATCCGGGCGATGGAGAAGGGAACCGGGTTGCACCAACAGATCGTCGCCCTAACTGCGCATGCATTGACCAGTGATCGGGAGAGATGCATGGAAGCAGGCACGGACGACTATCTCACCAAACCCATTCGTCCTCGGGAACTCGACGAGCTTCTCGACAGTTGCCTGCAGCGATCGGCAGGAAGCCGTCAAATCTAAAATGAAAATGTTCCAGTCCCGGAGCGTTCGTTGCCAACTGCCACCCGGCGAATTACGATGATGCAGTCATGCTCACTCGGCGTAGCTTCCTGGAATTGTCCGCGGCAGCACTGCCGGCATTTGCCCACCCGTTATGGGCGCAAAGGCATTTCCCCATTGGGCTTCAACTCTCTACCCTGACCAGGATGGCCAAGGCGGATCTTCCGGGCACCCTTAGCCAAATCCATGCCGTTGGTTACCAGGAGGTTGAGCTCACGCCCGTGGCCTACACACTTCCGGCAGACCAGCTGCGCAAGGTTGTCGCGGATAGCGGATTGAAAGCTCCGAGCGGCCACTTTGAATACACGGACCTCGCCGGGCAATGGGACTACGCCAAAGCTTCCGGCATCACGTGGGTCGTTTGTCCCATGCTTCCCAAGCCGCAGTGGACTTCGGCCGGCGGCTTCCATACCGCAGCCCACCAGTTCAACGAGTGGGGCAAGCAAGCTCACGATATGGGCATGCGCTTCGCTTTTCACAATCACGATTACGAGTTCCGCCAATTCGATGGGACAACGGGCTACGACATCCTGTTGAAGGAAACCGACCCGAGATTGGTTTTCCTCGAATTGGACTGCTATTGGATCACGCAGGCTGGGCTCGATCCCCTTGAGATGCTCAACCGGCTGGGCAGACGTGTGCGCATGCTGCACATCAAGGACCGGAAACCCGGCTTTCCCACATCTAACGATATGAGCCAGAGTTCGGCGCACTTCACAGAGGTCGGCGCCGGCGGCATCGATTGGCCTCCCATTCTAGCCGCAGCGCGGAAACTCCAAATCGAACATTACTTCGTCGAACAGGACCATATCGATGGACCGCCCATCGAGAGCATTCGCGCCAGCTATAACTATCTGCGGAAGATCATGCAGTGACAACGGGCGTCTTACTCGACACGCAAGGCTTCTATGGGGTCCAGCCTGGAGGCGCGGGTGGCGGGCAACCACACGGCCAGCAGCGCCACTGCCCCCAGGATGACCGGAACAGTTACAAATACGATCGGATCCCATGATTTAACCCCGAAGAGGACGCTGGCGAGGAGGCGGGTAAGTCCGAACGCTGCGCAAACTCCCAGAATCACCCCCGCGATTGCCAATTGCATGCCTTGCCAAACGACAAGGTTGCGAATCCTGGCGCGGTCCGCTCCCAAGGCCATGCGGATGCCCATCTCCTGCGTGCGCTGATCGAGGGAACCCTGGAAATGCTGATTCTGAAGACGCTCGGCTTTGATCCTCACGTCCGTCGGCCTGTACGGTGGAATGACTTACAACGTCGCCCGCCGCACCAATGAGATCAGCATCCGCATGGCGCTCGGCGCCCAGAACCAGCAAGTGCTCTGGATGGTGCTCAGAGAGTCTCTACTTCTTCTCGGTGTTGGAATCACCCTCGGCGTCCCAGCGACGATAGCTGCCACACGCCTGGTCGGTGCACAGCTGTTCGGCCTTAGCTCCTCAGACCCGCTCACGTTTGTGACGGCCATTCTGGCAATCTCTACCGTGACGCTCCCGGCCGCGTATCTTCCCGCGCGGCGTGCGACCAGAGTGGATCCCATGGTTACCCTGCGCGACGAGTGACTGCAGGCTGCCCACCGGTGCTACTTTGGGACAACAAATCTGCGGGTGCCCCGTCCCCCCGGTTTCCTGTAAGGCATAGTGGGTTCCGCGAGCTTCATGCGGCTTTCTTTACGGAAAGCCGCACACGCTGCCATGGCTGGGGCCGCGCAGTAGGAAATCGGGGGTCTTTTGCGCTTTTTGCGAAGGGTGGGATACCTCGAATCTCGATACCGACAGTCGCGCATCCCACCCTTTGCGAAGAGCGCAAAGGATGGGCCACCCGCCTTTTCGTGGTGCTTCCTGCCGCGCCAAACACCAACGGCGGCTTAATCGAGAACTTGTTTCTTATCAGAAAGCCGCACACGCGACCATGGCTGGGGCTGCACAGTAGGAAATCCTGGGTCCTGCGCGTTGTTTGCGAAGGGTGGGATACCACGGATCTCGATGCACACCGTTGCGTATCCCACCCTTGAACCCAAAGAACGGGTTCAAATGCCAGTGGCCCACCCAATATCGTAGCTCCTCACCTCACCTCTGGTGAGAAATCCAGGCTAGCTCCTCGGCGATGCTTTCTCACCCGCTGCCGGCGTGGTTCCGGGCTCAAGCATTGCGTAGCCCGCTGACCGTTTGAAAGCCGCTTGCCGTTCCTTAGAGGCGAGTCCCACTCGGATCATCAAAATCACTTTTGACAGCAGAGGTAATTGCATCGGTCTGTGGAGCCGTTCAGCTTCTTCCGATAAGTAGCGAGTTTCTTTGCAATGCCACCCGTGCTCAGCGAAGAATTCGAACCAATTTTCGGGGTTGAATTTAAATGGAGCATTTTGCATCTTTTTCCCCACCAGCCGGTGCCGGTACTTGATTACCCAGGTAGAGAAGTAATCCACAATCCAGTAGCGGGCATGATCCAGCGCTTTGAGATCGTCGGCTAAAGAACCCACCTCTTCAACGCTTAAATAGGGAACGACTCCCTCGGTGAGGACCAACATCTTCTTAGCTCGTGCATTGACGCTGCTGAACATTTGCCGGCGTTCAGACAAATTTGCCAGGTCGAGTTTCACACGCTCCAGCTGGCAGCGCGGTTTTTCGCTCGATAGCCGCTCTTCCTTGAACTCGATCGTGTCAGGATAGTCGGCCTCGATCCAGACCAGGGACTCGGGAAGATCCATGCGATACGGGCGTGTATCCAATCCGGCGCCGAGGTTTAGAACGGTGTCAGCCCCTTGGGCGATAGCAAATCGAATGTAGTCGTCAATGATGCAGGTGCGGATCACGACCGCCCATCCGGTCATGAACGACTTGGGCATTGCCTTTGCGATTTGCTTGCCTCGCTCTCCGGCTAGAAGACCGGCGAGCGGATCATGGAAAAGTGCATCGGCCCTTTGGGTTTCGAGTGCCCGGAAATGCGCGATCCAGAATGCGGTGTCTGAGACATTTTCGATCAAAGTGTCCGTCACGCTCTACTCCCTTCATACGGTACGCTCGCCTACAAATCTTGGTTCGCAACGAGCGTGATTGCCTTTTCCGGACAAGCCACCACACAAAGTCCGCACGCCTGACAGAGATTCGCCTGTGGCGTGTACGCGGACAGTCTGCCGTGGGTCCGGCTCTTGAGTTTTCCCAGAAAAGAGAGGCGGGAGAAGTCTTCATCGTTAATCCGTCTCACCTCAAAAACGGCGTACGGACACACCTCGACACAATCACGTTTTCCTGCGCAGGCATTGCGATCGATCACGGGCTGATAGGCGCCGGCATCTGCCCCGCACTTCTCTCCGGGTCTGTTTGGGTGTTGTGCCGCGCGCCTCGCTTTTTCCGAATTCAAGTGCAGCTTCTCCGAGGAACTCCCAGGCACTTCAAGAGTCATGGCTTCTTGCCTCGGATCTCGTCAATTGCCCGGCGTAGGATCGCGAAGACTCGCTTTCTCTCTTCCGGGGAAGCATCGAGCTTCTCGTACAGGGCCGCCTTTAGTTCATTCCGTAGCTCGCGGACCTCCATCTTTACCTGTCGCCACTCACTCTTGATTCCGCCCCGGGGACCGGGCCCAAGGTCATCGCTCTCTTCGTTGTCCTCTTTGAACTGTTTTTGGAATTGGGCGAGCTTTCGGCCAAACCGGGCGAGTTGATCAAGCGTCTCCTCAACACCCACGCGGTTTTCGTTCAGGTAGGCAGTACCCGCCTCGGTGATCCGGTAGTGTTTCTTGGTGCCTTCCGATTCCGAGGCTGTGTAGCCCAGTTCCTCCAGATAGGTGAGCGCCGGGTAAACCATGCCCGGACTTGGCGAGTAGATGCCACTGGAGTGCTCTTCCACCGCCTTGATGATCTCGTACCCATGGCGCGGCTTCTCGCTGAGCAAAGCGAGGATGATGAGCCTTAGATCGCCCGAGGCGAGCATTTTTGCTGCGCGGATTCCCGGGCCACCCATGAACCCTCCGCCCATGCGCTCTCCTCTTCCTCCAAAGAGACCGTGACGGCCTCGGCTTTCGAAGAAGGGGAATTCCTGATGATGTCTGTGCATATCGATCCCTTTCAAAATACATCTCAAGATATATCATGTGATGCATCTCGAGGCAAGACTGGATTGCCAAGTTTTTTCAGGGGCGCTGGAAATGCCCTGCGTCGAACTGCATGGCAACTCGCGTTTTCCTGCTGGTGAGACGAGGGCTTGATAGAGGTTTGGATATTGGGCACCTGGTGCAGTGCAACTTCGAAAATTTACAAAGCCGTGTGAACAATCCTCCCAGCCGACTCGTCCAGTCATTTGTGGTGCTCGCGGGATGGACCCTCTGGTCCATTCCAAATGTAGAGATTTGTAGAGCAGAGGAATTCTGATGTCAGCAGATATTTCACGGAATCACACGCGCTATTTTTGCGCGTTTGCGGCAGAAAGCTTCGAAAGTCGGAATCCATGTCGCCAGCCCGAAAGGAGAAGCAGTCAAGGATGGAGTCAAGATCCAGTGGAACTACGACGCAACCGCAGAACTGCTTGAGGTGGAATGCAAGGCGCCATTCTGGATCAATTCCACGCAGATCAACCGGAATCTTCGTCGTGAAATTGAAGCCACTCTTGAGTCCACCCGGGCCGCTTGAGTGATGCTAAGCCGGTTTCACAACATCTCCTGGTCTTTGCGAGGCTACAGTAATTGTGAAACCGCTCTAATAGGCTGCGGAACAAATGGGCGTCAGCCTGACCCGGCCGATACGCATCATTGGCCTTTCGGTCCTGAGGGCATTCTTTTAGCACATCTCGGCCAAAAGCTGCCCTTCGCTTTTAGCCCACGATGCGGTGGCTTAATGCAGCATAGTGCGCTTAATGCGCACACTTTCCCTCGCGCCGCTGACGCCGGCCGATGGATCTACCCAGGAAGGTGTCAGGAGTTGATCCGTTCAGGCGTTGAGGATGCTTTCGCTTCGATCCGGCCTTTAAAGCCCACGTTTATTTAATTGCGTTTACACCGGAGATAAATCCCTGGCCTACCCTAAGCAAAACTGAATCTCGCTCGAGAATGGGGAATACTGGACGTCTCGCGTGCATACAGTTGTAGAGGAACCACCGATCGGCATGATTGGCCCGGAAAGCCTGGCTGGATTCCTGCTCCTGCGTGTGCTCTGGGGCGGAGGAACACGATGAGTTCACGCATTGCGCGGCTGATCTTTGGCGCACTTCCTGCCAGGGCGGCGGAGTTCGGAGACGCTTGTGTAGCCGACGTTCCTGCTGCGGTCCCACGCCGCAACTGCTCTCCTGAGCCAGCGGCGACAGAAGCTGCTATCAGACGAAGCACTGGTCGAGCATTTGCAAAGCGGAAATGCGGATGCTTTGACAGTGTTGTTCGAACGGCACAGCCCACGCCTTTTCGGAATAGCAAGACGCATCTTGCGCAATGGCGCGGAAGCCGAAGATGCAGTCCAACAGATCTTTCTTGATGTCTTTCGGTCCATCCAGCAATTCGATCCGAAAAAAGGAGAGTTCAAGACCTGGCTTCTCATGTTCGCGTACCAGCGGATTCTGAATTGCCGCCGGGCTCTCGTCGCAAAGCGATTTTTTGACACAGAACCGTTCGATGAGCTTCTGCCTGAGGCGCTTCACCAGTCGAGGCGCTCACTAGGCTATTCGGTGGCTGAGATGAGCGTCCTGGTCGAGGAAGTACTGAGTCACCTCCAGCTTCGCCAGCGGCGGACGCTCGAGCTTATCTACTACGAAGGCCTCACCGCGGAAGAGGTCTCTGATCCGGACCGGAGAGACGGTTCGGGTCGTGCGCCACAATCTATACCGCGGTCTGGAAAAGCTCAGGAAGGCTCTTTGCGGAAGTGCCTCCTCGACGCATCGTCTCGAAGGGAGGGTCGAGATGACTACGAACCACACCTATTTCGAGGTCATGTGCGCACTTGCGGCGAGCGGACAGCTAACAAAGACGGAGCACGCCGAGCTGCGTGAGCACTCTGAACACTGCGTTCTCTGCCGAAACCGGCTGGTTGAGATGCGCCAATCGGGGTTCCAATTGTTTCTTGCGCGAGCGTTCAAAACCCCGAGCAAGCGGCTGCCAAAAGGCATGCAGGAACGCTTCGCAGCGCGAGCAATCAGCGAAGGAATTCCGTTGAGTTCTCGATCCGCGGGAATCGGCTTTCAGTGCACTCGGGATGGTGACCGTGCTGCTGCTGGTCTTGTTGCTGGTGGCAGCAACTCTCCAGGATGGTCCGTTCACAAGATCTGCTGTCGAAACGGACGTGGCCGATACCTCGCATGTTTCAGGATTCCTCGAATAAGCAGAAAGATCTCTCGCAAAGCATTCCGAACCATACGGTTCCGAGGAGGTTCGAGCCAGCCGTGTTCTCGATCGGCAGAGTCAATTTCCTTCATCGCCGGTTTTCCGCGCAACCGGGCCCAGACGACTATCCCCGCCGATCCGGTGGCCCGGCAAGGCCGCCAGTTTCACCTTCACTCTGTATTCGCGAAACCCTGGAATGCGCGATTCTCCTTTCCTGACAACCATAAGCCTGCCTGAGGTTGTCCCGTTGTTGCCTTCTCCAGTATCGGGCGCCGAAACTCAGCTTTTGACGTCGCTTCAGGAAGTTTGTCAGACGCAATGCGCCGCACTTTCTGGCAGAGAGCGAACATGGCGCATTGGGTCCATCAGACTTTCGATCGAATATCGCCTTCGCACCTCCCGCTAGACGAAGCTTCCAAGGAAGTCTTGATCTGGATGCGTACGAGACACCGTGGCAGGCGGACTTCAAGGCCCATGTCGCCGCATTCCCGCCTAAGGTTGTTCTGTATGCGGCACAGCCAGGAGAGAGTTCGCAATGAAGCGATTGAGCACGGTGCTGCTTTTGTTGTCCGTCTCAACCTTGGCAATCTGCTTCCCATGGCCCAGTCGCTCCCGAGCCAGCCGGCCACCCAAAATATTGTCACGGTGAGCTTCAATGCCGCCGTACTTCAGACTGCTGAAGCGCAGAAGGAGATGGGCGCGCTGCAAACCAAGTTCGCTCCCCGGCAGGCGCAGCTCAAGGCGCTCAATGATGAAGTTGAGGCTCTGCGAAAACAGATAAGCAATACAGGCGACAAGCTCAGTGACACAGAAATGGCAACGCGCGAGCAGGCGCTCGAGAATAAAGAGAAGCAGCTTCAGCGCCAGGCCGAAGACTTCAGGAACGATTCGCAGAGCGAGTCGCAAGAGGTGTTTCAACGAGTTGCGCAGAAGGTTTACGCCTTCCTGCAGGCATATTCACAGCAGCATGGTTATTCAGCTGTTATCGAGCGCGGTTCCGACGCCGCCCCGGTTGTCTGGTACGCCGCCGACAACATGGACATCACAGAGCAGCTCGTAAAAGCCTACAACGCGCAATCTGGATCCACTCCAACGGACCGGCGCTAAGAGTGACAGTTCGGCAATGCCCCAGAAAACCTTGCCTGACGCTCCGCCACATCCATAGTAACGCTCTGCTATCTCCAGCGGCGGCAGTGTTCGATTCTGGACATCGAAGACCAACTTCGAACATCCGCGGATCGAAGAAGCCAGAATCAAATGCGTCACCGGCGGAAATGCACTGGTTGGCATCGCACCACTTGGCCATAGAAATGCATACTGAAGGGTCGGAATAGGCTCGGTGCGAGGGTATCCAATGCAGACAGTTCTCCAGGAACTACGTTACGCGTTGAAGCAGTTGTACAAGAACGCCGGTTTTTCCGCTGTCGTCATCCTCACCCTGGCACTGAGCATCGGCGCGAACACGGCGATTTTCAGCGTGGTCGACGCGCTTCTCCTGCGGCCCCTTCCTTATCCGGAGCCTCAGCGCCTGGGATCGCTGATGCAGAGAATCTCCGGACCGTCCAATTACACCTATCCTGTCACTATCGATCGGTGATACCTGGCGGCAGCTTCGCGACAATGTTCCCGCCATCACGGCAGCCGTTGCCAGCAAGACCGGCGGCGTGAACCTGGAGGCGGCCGGACGGGCTCAGTATGTTCATGGCCAGCGAGTATCCGCCAGCTATTTTGACGTCCTTGGCCTTCACCCCATGCTGGGGCGCAACTTTACCGCTACAGAAGACACGGCAGGAGGACCGAGTGCTGTTGTTCTGAGTTACGGCTTGTGGAAGAACACATTCAATGGGGACGCCAATATTGTCGGCAAGGCAATACGGCTCAAGGGGATCCCATACACCGTCATCGGCGTTCTGCCGGCAAGGGCGCAGACCCCATCGGCCGTAGATCTGTGGACTTCCCTTCGCCCTGATACATCCGAGGAGGGCGGAGGAGATAACTTCGAACCGATTGTCCGGCTAAAGGACGGCGCTACCTGGCAGCAGGCCGACGCGCAGTTGAGCCAACTACGATCGTTGACGTCTCGTTTCATGCAGAAGAAGTATCCCGGCGCACAAATCTCATACTACGCAGTACCGCTGCAGCAGAGTCTCGCGGTGGAAACGCGCACGCCCGCGATGATCCTGATGTCGGCGGTGGGTTTTGTGCTGTTGGTCGCTTGCGCCAACCTGGCCGGCCTTGCGCTGGTGCGCGTTGGCCGCAGAGAAGCTGAGATTGCGACCCGCCTTGCGCTCGGGGCAACAAAATGGGCGATTCTGCGTCAATTCTGGATCGAGAGTCTGCTGCTCACACCGATGGGCGGCCTGGCGGCTCTGCTGGTTGGGGGGCTTACCCTGCAGCTCATGAACCGGCGAATCCCAGAGAACTTTCCTGCCCCTCGGCGGGGTCTCGATGGATGCTCGCGTCCTATTGTTCACCGCGGCTGCTGGTATCGGAGCCAGCTTATTCTTCGGTCTCTTGCCGGCACTGGGCACGCGCCGCATCGATGTGCGGTCCGCCCTGGCGAGTGGCGGCAGCCGCTCCGTTGCGCAGTCCGGCGGCACGCGCACGCGGTATGCGCTGATCATTGGGGAAGTGGCATTGACGGTCGTTCTGCTCACCGTCGCGGGTTTGCTCATAAGGACTCTCGTCTACCTGAGAGACGCTGCCGCCGGGATTCAACCCGGAAAATGTCGTGGTCGCAAAAGCGTCGCTGGACGACGCCCGCTACAACGATCGGGCCTCGTTCCTGAAGCTGCTGGATCAAAGCACTGCGGCCATGCAAAACATTCCGGGAGTGGAGTCTGCTGCCGTGGGACTCAGCGTTCCCTATGAACGCGCACTCAACTACGCGGTGAAAATTGCCGATGGCCAGCAGACGGGCGAGCAGGATATGACCAACCTGGTTTATGTGACGCCGTCTTATTTCGAGACTTTGCAGATACCTCTTCGCAGCGGGACGCGCTTTTCGCCGAGAGCGATACATCGACCAGCCAGTATGTTGCGGTGGTAAATGCGGCGTTCGCCAGGCAAGTATCTGGGCCGGGAGAATGGCGTCGGGCGCCACCTGTTGAGTGATGGAAACACGATCGAGATTGTTGGTATCACCGCGAACGTCGTCACCCCGCCTGGCTTTACCGCCGGAGGGCCCATCGTCGCAGAACCCACCGTGTATGTGCCTGCGACGCAAATGCCGACGCAGCTGGTCAACCTCGCGCACGTCTGGTTTCAGCCCAGCTGGATCGTTCGCACGAAAGGAAAGCTCGGCGGCATTAACTCAGCAGATGCAGCAGGCCCTCGCGCAGTGTAGATCCTGATCTGCCCATCTCCGGTTTCTACGGGATGAGCGATGTACTTGTCAGAAACATTGCTCTTGCAGCATGTGGAGGTAGGTCTGCTGGCAACGCTTGCCGGTTTGGCGCTCTTGCTCTCTTCGGTTGGCATCTACGGATTGGTCTCGAACCTGGTCAATCAACGCACTCGCGAACTCGGCATCCGCATGGCTCTGGGCTGCACGGTGCGCGGAGCCATGTTTGAGGTTTCGCGCACGGGCATTGCCGCGACTGGCGCTGGCTTGGCCGCTGGGCTGCTCTTGTCGTTTGCGGCGGTGAAGGCACTGCGCAGCCAGCTCTTCGGCGTTGCTTTGTACGATCCGCTTACCCTATGCGCGGTGTCTGCATTGCTCGCGTCTGGTCGCTCTCCTGGCGGCCGTTCTGCCCACCTTCAGAATCGCCAGCATCGATCCGGCGGAAACGCTTCGCGCGCAATGAGATGACCATTGACCGAAGCGCTGGACGTGCCCCAGGTTCGCACCAGCGTACCTGGGGTGATTATGGTTTGTTTCCATTGTTTTCCCAGAAGGGTGCAACCGCACTTACTTTCGCGTCGCAATGGTGGGCTTCGCCCGTCTTTTTCAGCCCACGTACGCTGATGCGAACGTGGGGCACCCTCCGTTACTCCGCGCATCTCAGTCGCGGCAGACAATTCATTCGGTGCGCAAGGCCTGCACCGGATTAATGGAAGCAGCGCGCTGCGCGGGAATGACGCTGGCCACCAGGGCGCAGAATCCCAGCGCGGCGATGGAGCCGGCGAGTACCAGCGGGTCCCAGCTCTTCACCTGGTAGAGCTGCGCGGCAATCAGGCGTCCGCAGGCGATGGAAATCGGGATGCCGATGACCAGCCCGATCAGCACTTGCCGAAAGGCTCCGCGCAGAACCAGGCGAACTACGTTGCTGCGGTCGGCGCCCAGGGCCATGCGCACGCCAATCTCGCTGGTGCGCCGTTCCACCGTGTATGCCGTGACGCCGTATAGACCCACAGCAGCGAGCACCAGCGCCAGCATGCCAAACAGCCCGGTCATTTGCGCGACCGCGCGCTGCTGATCGAAATTGCTGTCCACCTGCTGCTGCATGGGCTGGACGTCAATGATGCGTCAGATTGGGATCGACTTCGCTGAATGCTCTTGCGGACCAGCGGTTCCAGCCCCTCGGCGCTTCCGCGCAACTCGCAGCACGGCGCCGCTCGATGTAGTGCGAGCGGTGGTCGACTCAACGCCATCACCGGTTGATCATAGGTGACGTGCTGCGCCAGCGGCGCGAAGAACATGGGCTGCGGCGGACGCGCCTGGGGTTCGTATATTTGGCGTCGCGCACGATGCCTACGATTTCGTAGGTGGTGTTGTACTTCGGCATATCCAGGCCGAAGTGCTTCCCGATGGGATCCTGGCCCGGTGAAGAACCGTTTGGCGAAGGTCTCGTTCACCACGGCGACGTTGCGCGTGGTGGCTGTGTCCTCTTCGCTGATGCTCCGGCCGCGCAGAATAGGCTGGCCCATGGTTTCCAGATATCCGGGGCTGACGCGGTCCCAGGACGAGCCGATATTGTCGTCCATGTTGGGGCACTCCGTGGCCTTCGGGAATGATCATTTCGCCCCAGTTGTCCATGTAGCGGTGTATAGAGGGCGAGCGCGGCGCGTTCGACTCCGGGAATGCGCGCGAGGCGGTCCTGCAACTCGCGGTACAGTGCGTCGAGCTTGGGCTCGGTATAACTGGCCGGCGGGCCGTTCATCACAGATGCTGACGCGGTGGTCGGTCTCGAAGCCAAAATCTCTGATGCTCGCAGATTGCGCAGGCTGCGGGTCAGCAGACCTGCGCCGGCGAGCAAGACGATAGAAAGCGTGGCCTGCACCACGACCAGGATTTTCTGCGGCAGCGTGGCGCTGTCGCGGGTGCTGCGATTGGCCCCGCGCAGAGCCTCGACCGGGTTGCCGTGCGAGGTGAACCATGCCGGCGCGGTGCCGAAGAGCACTCCCGTGATCAGCGACAAGCCAAAGGCAAATGCCAACACGGGCAGCGATGGCGTGGCATCGATGGGCACATAATGCGCGCCGTGGAAGGCGAGCGCGACGATCAGCTTCACGCCGAGGTAAGCCACCGCGACGCCGGCGATGCCGCCGAGCACGGAGAGCACGACGCTTTCTGTGAATGATTGCCGAATGAGCCGCTTGCGCGATGCGCCCAGAGCCAGCCGCACGGAGGTTTGCGAACGCCGCGCCGCCCCGCGGGCCAGCAGCAGGTTGGCGATGTTGGCGCAGGCGATCAGCAGCACCAGGCAGCAGACGGTGAGCAGGATGCGCAGGCTGTCGCCGTAATCGGCTTTCATCGCGCCACGCCCGCTCCGCCGGGAACGATCTGGATCTGCTGCTTGGGCAGGTGACTTCAGATCAGCGGCATAAACTCGCCGGCCATCCGCTGTCATGGACCATCCATTGCCGCAGAATGCCGGTGAGCCGCGAGGCGCAACACCGGCTATGCTGCGCCCGGCTTCAGCCTGCCGATCACCCGCAGCCAGCCGGAGATAGATTGCTGCAGCAGCGAATTTTGCGCCGTTCGACAAAGCGGTTCCTGCTGCAGGGGCAGCCATAGTTCGGGAGGATTGCTGCGCAGCGTCTCACCGAAGAAGCCCGGAGGTGCAATGCCGGTGATGGTGAAGGGATGGCCATCGACGATGAAGGTCGATCCCACGATCGAAGGATCGGAATTGTATTGCTGCTGCCAGGCGCGATAGCTGAGCATGGCTACCGGCGGCGCGGAGGCTTGGTCGTCGCTGGGAGTGATGGTGCGTCCGGCGAAGGCTCGAATACCAAAAGTGCTGAAAAGTAGTTGCCGCTGACGAATTCGCCGCGCAGCGGCTTGGCCATGCGTGTCGCTTTGCCCGCGGCGCACGCTGAACTGCGCCTCCGGCAGCCTGAAAAGCAGCCATCTGCTCGAACTCCGGGGCCGTCTGCCTTGAGGCGCAGATAGAAGGGATAGGAGAACATGCCCCAGTCGTCCTGTGGGCCGCCTTGCACGCAGCAGTCCGTCCTGCGCCAATGCGGTAGAGGCTCGACGGATCCACTACCGGCAGCGACTTGAGCATGACCGAGTAAATGAGGGAGAAGATGGCAGTGGTTGCTCCGATGCCCAGGGCCAGCGTGAGCATCGCTGTCAGAGTGAAGACAGGCGACAGCCGCATCTGCCGAAGTGCGTAGGAGATATCTTGCCGCAGAGTCTGCATGGTGGTATCTACGCGCAGTGCAAACGCCAGGTTCCCAAATTTCTCCGTGAAGGCCGGATTGGCAGACTCGCCGGAAAAGTTTCCCTATTGCTTCACCTATCTGGCAGAACGAAAGCCAGCAGGGGCTATTATAAAGCCCGCTCATTGATTGCATTCCCGCGGCACAGCTAAAGCTATGCCCTGTTACAGAGCATGGGTGCTGCGTGTTTCGCAAAGACGCCGCGACCCGGAAAAATGTAGAAACTCCAGAGGACGGCCTTTCAGGCCGCCCATGAAAGCCTCGAAATGAGTGCGGGTTCAGCCGCTGAGGGACGTCCAAGGGACTTTGCTTCCCTAGTCGCAGCGCAAGGCGACGATCGGATCAACCCTGGCGGCTGACCTGGCTGGGATCAAGGTCGCTGCTATCGTAACCAAGACAAGCAGAAGTGTCACCAGCACAAAAGTGACTGGGTCGTGCGGCCCGATGCTGAACAGCAGGCTTGAGAGCAGGCGCGACACTGCAAGGGCCGCGATCAGGCCAATCGATGTTCCCAGGACAATCAGACGCAGGCTGGTACCGATCACCAGGCGCAAGATATCCCGCCTGGTCGCGCCCAATGCTATCCGTACCCCAATTTCCGGCGTGCGCTGAGTCACCAGGAAAGAGACCACACCATAGAGGCCGATGACCGCCAGCACAAGTCCAGTTGCTGCAAAAAATCCTACCAGGACGGTTTGGAATCGCGGCCGATCCGCCAACTGGCTGACTCTCTGCTGCATAGTTTCGATATCGACCGGCAGGGTTGGGTCCAGAGTGGCGACTTGAGTACGAATCCACCGTTCCATCACGTCCGCCGGAAGGGTTGTTTTGACGATGATGGCAGAGCTCCCACTCCAGTCCTCGGGCCGGTTGCGTCGTAGCCTGTAGTACTCTGGCTCATCTTCATCGGCCAGCCCGCCATTCTTTACGTTGGCAGCGACTCCTACGACGGTGTACCAGGGATCATCAGGGTTGCCAACTGCGAGTTGCAGGCGCTGACCGATCGGATCTTGATCTGGAAACATGTGGGAGGCAAGAAATCTGCTCAAAACAAGGAAGTGGCCGCTTGAGGTGAGTTCTGTTTCCTTGAAGCCTCCTCCCTGAACGATTGGGATATCCAAAGCTCGGAAATAATCCGGCGTAACCCAGCGCCACGCTACGGTCCCACCCGTTCCGCCGCTCGGCTTGGGCCTGCCTGCAACTGCGATGGATGCGTAAATCTGATCGTGATGATAGCCGCCTGGAGGCAGTGAGTCGCTCACAGCCAGCCACTTCACACCGGGACCGTATCGCAGCGAGCTCTCCAGCTGTTCGAAGAACGCCATCTGGCGCTCTGATGTCGCGTAATTCTTTTGCCCTAAGGATATTCGGGCAGTGATGACACTCTCTGTTTGCATTCCCAGTTGCTGATTTTGCAGGTTCCAAAAGCTACGGAACAAGAGTGCGCCCCCGGCAAGCAGGACCATACTCACAGCGATTTGCGTCACCACGAGCCACCTCCGCAAAGCAGCATGAGAGATGGCGATTGAGGCGCGTCCGGCAAGCGCCTGCGAACGTGGTTTATGGAGTGCAGGCGCAAGGCCAAAGAGAGCTCCGCAAATAAGCGAAAGGAGAATTGTGAAGAGGATGATGCGTGTATCAATCTCTGCCTTGTCCAGGAAGGGAATTCCTTTGGGAGCGATGGCGATGAAAATGCGCAGCAATAACTCTGCAAGTGCAAAGGCCGCCGTAGCTCCGGCCAGTGACAGCGCGATCGATTCGGTAAGTGCCTGAACAACCAGCCGGGCTCGGCTCGCTCCCAACGCGGAGCGCACGGCGAGCTCTCTTTCCCGGCCGGCCCCACGCGCTGTCAAGAGGCTGGCGACATTAGCGCACGCGATCAGGAGCACCGCAATGACAGCTCCGAGCAGAACCCAGGCCACAAGGCGCACTTCGTGCACTTGCAGATCCCGCAGGGAACGCACTTGGAGATGAACTTCTTTGCGAAACTGAGGAGGGGCCAGCTGCAGCGAGTAATCGAATACTGGCTGCAACGCCGCTTTGGCCTGCTCGATGGTGACTCCCGGCTTTAGCCGGGCGAACGCCCACATCACGCGGCCTGGATCTGCTTTGCGCTGCTCCGCCTCGTCCAAAGCCTGTGGGAGCATCAAATCGACCGCCTGCAGCCTGGGCATCTCGAAGGCTTTGGGAAGAACGCCAATGATGCGAACGGGTTTGCCGTCGATCTCGATCAGCTTGTTCACGATGCCGGGATCACGGCCGAAGTGACTGAGCCAGACTGCGTACGAGATCAGAGCCACTTTAGGAGCGTTTGGACGGTCTTCCTCTGCGGTGAAATTGCGCCCCAGGAGCGGATGGACCCCAAGGGTCGGCAGGAAGCTTGCCTCGACGCTGGCGCAATTCAAACGTGCTGGTGTCCCCTGCGTCAGGTCGCATGGATCTACTCCCGTCTCTGAAGTAAGTGCCGCAAAGGGCGTCTGGTGATCACGCCAGTCGTAATAGGAGCCCCCCAGCATAAACTCCTGTGGCTCGATTGGGGCGACAAGGCCGACCGAGACAAGCCGGTCCGCGTGTGCATAGGGGAGGCTGCGGAACAAAATACGATCCACGACACTGAAGACCGCAGTGGTGGCTCCGATGCCCAGCATGAGGGTTAAGACAATAGTGACGGTGAAAATTGGATTGCGGCGAAAGCCGCGCATAGCGTAGCGCGCGTCCTGCACCAGCGTCTCGATGTGATATCCGGGCCGCTGTGCGTGACACTCCTCGCGTGCGCGCTCGACTCCGCCGAAAGCGATGATTGCTTGCCTTCGCGCCTCCTGTGGTGGCATGCCGGCAGCAATGTTTGCCTGGGTCTGGTGCTCCAGATGGAACTGCAACTCCTCATCGATTTTACGATGAGTTTTGCGGGCTATGAGGAAGCGAAGACGCGTCAGCAGTTCGATGAGCATGCGGAGCCTCCTAGACCTGCTTGAGTACCAACGCGATGGCAGCTGTCAGACGATCCCAGTCTTCCAGCTCAGCCTCCAGCTGCTTCTTGCCTGTCCGCGTTAGGGAGTAGAACTTAGCCCGGCGATTGTTTTCCGAGGCTCCCCAATCGGCGGAAATCCAGCCCTTGTATTCCAACCTATGGAGCGCGGGATACAGCGATCCCTGTCCGATCTGCAGCGCATCCTTCGATATCTGCTGTATGCGTAGCGCGATACCCCAGCCATGCATGGACTCGAGGGCGAGCGTCTTCAAGATGAGGAGATCGAGCGTGCCTTGCAGAAGGTCTGTGGTGGGCGCCATACTCTCCCCTCGGCATTCAACAATAGAATTACGCGGGCTCTTGTCGAATGTCAAGGGGGCGCCTAATCCGCTCTCTTTGCCGGTTGCGACCGAAAGATGAACTGCAGATCCCTCCGCTGCGCTACGCTTCGATTCGGGATGACAAATCGTAAATTGGTTCCGCCTCGCTGGCATACAGGGAAGCAACACTCAATATCATCCCGGCAGCGATTAATTTCGATCGATCTTTCAATGTAGATATTCCTTTGATGCAGCAGCGTTTGCAATCAGATTACTGCAAGCCTTGTTCCGCGTTAGGCGCGGACCGTACCAGGGCCAAGGGAACTCGAAAGTATTTTCACTTTTACTGTGAGTAGGAGAGGGTGGGGTTATGTAAATCGCTTGCCTCTCTGTTCGATTCTGGACACAGATTTTGATTCCGGACAGTCAGGAAGATAAGAGGCAAATCCCTAACCCCAGTGGAGAGACCAATTTGAATCGTTCTCACTTTTGGCTGGGGGATTGCTCGTGATAACAGGGGTGTACCGGCATGTTCATGAATGATCTGCGCTTCGCCTTTCGTCAACTGCGCCGGCGGCCCGGCTTTGCATTTGCCGTCATCCTGACCCTGGCGCTTGCGGTTGGCGTCAACACTGCTGTCTTCAGCCTGGTCGACGGATTTCTGTTGCGGAGCTTGCCCTATCCCCACCCCGAGCGCATTGCCGCATTGGTCACTCATAAGGAAGGCGTCGATCCGCGCAATAACAAGACGGCGGCAGAAGAGGACGACAGCTTTGACGGCGCCTCCTGGCAGCTCTTGAAGGATAACGTAAGTGCGGTCACCTTCGCCTCGTGGGGCGGCGACGATGGGGTCAACCTCAAGGTGGGACCCGATGCGGGCAGCGAGGTGCGTTACGTGCACAACAGCCGTGTTTCCGCGCAGTATTTTGACGTCCTTGGCATCCCGTTCTACCTCGGCCGAAGCTTCAGCGAAGAAGAAGATCGTCCGCATGGCCCTCCCGTCGTTGTCCTGAGCTATGGACTCTGGCAATCGACCTTTCACGGGGATCCCAACGTGATCGGAAGATCCATCGAGCTCAAAGGCGAGCCCTATACGGTTGTCGGCATCCTGCCGCAAAGCGCTGTGACTCCGAGCAACGCCGATCTATTTACGCCGTTGCAACCTGCTACCAGCGGAGAATGTGGGGGCAATAACTGCGGCATCCTGGTCCGGCTCAAGTCCGGAGCTACCTGGCAACAGGTCAACGCACAACTTGAACACGTTCGTCTGCCGTATTTCTCCGCAATTGAAACCAGGTTTCATGGCCGCGCATGGATCTACGCCCGTCCGCTGCAGCGTGAACTTGCCCGGGAAATACACGACGAACTAGTGGCTCTTATGCTCGCCGTCAGCTTCATTCTGTTGATTGCCTGCGGCAATCTTGCCGGGTTAACCCTTGTCCGTGTCTCGCGCCGCGCCCCGGAGATTGCCACTCGTATGGCGCTGGGAGCCACGCGCTTTGATGTGCTCCGCCAGCTGTGGACGGAGAACCTCGCGCTCGCTCTTGCAGGAGGAGCAACCGGCTTGTTTCTTGCTTTTCTCCTTCTTGACGGGCTGCGCGGCTTTCTGCCTGCCTGGATGATTCCCATGGGAGGCTTCTCTCTGAATGGGCACGTGCTCGCTTTCACCTTCGGGACCTCTCTCATCACCAGCCTGCTTTTCGGCGCGTTGCCTGCGCTGCGGGGCCGTGGCGTCGATCTGCGCTCAGCACTCGCTGCCGGCAGCCCGGCTGTATCAGGCGCATCCATCCGCACCCGTCAATGGCTCATCGGCGCGGAGGTGGCGCTCACGGTTGTTTTGTTAGCTGCCGCCGGACTGCTGGTGCGAACCCTCATCCACCTGGAAACCCTGCCGCCCGGCTTCGACGCAAGCAACGTTACGGTTGCCAAGGCCTCGCTGGACGATGCCCGCTACCACGATGCAGGCGCATTCCAGACATTGCTCAAAAAGAGCGTTGCCGCCATGCGGCAGATCCCAGGTGTGCAAGATGCCGCTGTAGGCTTGAGCATCCCCTATGAGCGCGGTCTGAACGAACCCATCGTCATCAAGGACGGCAAGCAAGCAGGAAGACAGGACGGATCCAGCCTCGCCTATGTAACGCCGGGTTATTTTGCAACTCTGCGCATTCCCATCCTTTCGGGGCGCGCATTCGCAGACAGCGACACGCAAAGCTCGCAGCCGGTTGCCATGGTTAACGCCGCCTTCGCCCGGCAGTTCTACGGCGAAGCATCGCCAATTGGCCGTCACTTCACGCCAGGCGATTCCGGCAACACGGCCTTCACCATCGTCGGTGTTGTTTCCAGCGTAGCGAAACGTCCAGGCGAGCATCTGGATTCGCCAATCTCCCATGAGCCGGTTTTTTACCTCCCGGCAACGCAGATATCACAGGCCCTGGTGAACGTCGCCCACATCTGGTTCCAACCTTCCTGGATCGTCCGCAGCAACGGGACGATTCAGGGACTGACCGCGTCCATGCAGAGCGCTCTGGCGGAAGTGGACCCGGACTTGCCCTTCTCCGGCTTCTATTCCATGCAGGACATTCTCAATCAGCAACTGCAGATGCAGCGCGTGCAAGTCCTGCTGCTGGCGACGCTGGGATCTCTCGCTCTTATCCTCTCCGCCATCGGCATCTACTCGCTCGTCTCCCAGCTGGTCGTTCAGCGTACTCGTGAGATCGGCATCCGGCTGGCGCTCGGCTCAACGGTCGAAGAAGCCATGTTGCATATCGGATCGTCCGGGATCGTTGCCGCAGGCGCAGGACTTTTGGCCGGCATCGCGATCTCATTTGCGACGCTACGCGTGCTCTCCAGCCAGCTTTACGGAGTCAAGGCCTATGACCCGGTCACGCTCCTTGCCGTCTTGCTCGTCCTGGCGCTCATCGCTGTCGCGGCCAGCTTCTTGCCAACGCTACGAATCATTCGCATCGAGCCGGCAGAGACACTCAGGGCAGAGTAGGGGCAGTAAATCGCCTTTCCCTCAATCCGGCGGCTGTCCGGAAGTGGACAGTAGAGGCCAGAATTGAACAAACGAACCGCGCTTTGCGTAGTGACCAATGATGGCAAAGACGCAAAATCCGCGTAAAAGTGCTGCAGACTGGCTTTGGTCACCGGCATGCATCAGAAGGTAGCAATGGATATCTCTCGCCCCGACCTGAAAGCCAAGAAGCGGCGCCGTCAGGCACTGACCATAGCGATTGGCGTCGTGCTTCTCGCAGGCATCACTTTTCTCGTGATGCGGTTGAAGCCTGCCGCGCCTACTGTAGACCGTTCCGTGGTCTGGACCGACACGGTCAAACGCGGACCGATGGTACGCCAGGTCCGCGGACTTGGAACCCTGGTGCCCCGCGAGGATGCGATCCGCCAGATACCGGCGCAAAGCGAGGCAACGGTGGTCCGCATCCTTACCCTCCCGGGGTCTGATGTGAAGGCCGATACCATTCTTATGGAACTGAGCGATCCGCAGCTTAGCCAGGAGGCGCTCGATGCCGAGCTTTCGCTCAAATCGGCGCGCGCGGACCTGAGCAACGTGCAGGTGAAAGTGCAAAGCGATCTGATGGCGCAAAAGTCCACCGCTGCAACCGTAAACGCGGACTACAAGCAGGCAGAGAGGCAGGCACAGATCGACAAGTCGCTTTACAGCCTGGGCGTGATTTCCGGTCTTGCCTACAGCGGCTCTCAAGGCACGGCGGATCAATTGAGCACGCGCAACAAGCTCCAGGAGCAGACAGTCCAAATCAACGAGAAGGCGGTCGAGTCGCAGCTTGCCGTACAGCAGGCCAAGGTGGCACAGGCGGAGGCCATTTATGAGTTGAAGAAGCAACAGCTGGACGCGCTCAAGGTGCGCGCGGGGATTGCTGGAGTGCTGACCGACATGCCCCTCGCCGTGGGGCAGCATGTCACCACGGGTACGATGCTAGCCCAGGTGGTGGTGCGGAATCAGCTGAAGGCGCAGTTGAAGATCGCTGAGACGCAGGCGCGCGACATTGAAATCGGCCAACCTGCCTCCATCGATACGCACAATGGTATCGCCGATGGGATTGTCTCCAGGATCGATCCCGCGGTACAAAACGGAACCGTCACCGTGGACGTTAAGCTGGTTGGTGCGCTGCCTGAGGGAGCACGCCCCGACCTGAGCGTGGACGGCACCATCGACCTGGAGCGGATGAAGGATGTGCTTTACGTAGGCCGCCCCGCCTTCGGCAACGAGAACAGCACGATCAGCCTCTTCAAGTTGGATCCGCAAGGCAAAGGAGCCGTCCGCGTCCCGGTCAAAGTGGGCCGCGCTTCGGTGAACGCGATCCAGGTGCTGGAAGGGCTGCACGAAGGGGACACAGTGATTTTGAGCGACATGTCGCGCTGGGATACGACGGACCGAATTCGTTTAGACTGAGCAACCATTACCAAGCCAAATTGAAGACACACAGGAGCGAGAGCATGCAGCCACTGATACAGATTGAAGGAATGACGAAAATTTTCTACACCGAGGAGATTGAGACGCATGCGCTCGCCGGTGTTCACCTATCCATCGACCGGGGCGAATACGTTGCCATGTCCGGTCCTTCCGGTTGCGGAAAGTCAACTCTGCTCTCGATCATCGGCCTGCTGGACACGCCGACCGCGGGCAAGTACGAGCTGAACGGCCGCCCGGTAGAGAATCTGAAATTTGCCGAGCGCTCGCGCATCCGCAACCAGGAGATCGGCTTCATTTTTCAGAGTTTCAATCTGATCGGTGACCTCACGGTCGCGGAGAATGTGGAACTCCCCCTTACTTACCGCTCAGGCATGGCATCGAGCGATCGCAAACAGCGGGTGCAGGAGTCTCTGGAGCGCGTGGGGATGGCCCACCGCATGCGTCACTATCCATCGCAGCTCTCAGGGGGCCAGCAGCAGCGTGTGGCCGTCGCGCGTGCGCTGGCAGGCTCCCCCTCCATCCTGCTGGCCGACGAGCCCACCGGCAACCTGGACTCGAAGAACGGGGAAGCGGTCATGGAGCTGCTCAAAAACCTGCATCGCGAAGGAGCAACGATCTGCATGGTGACGCACGACCCGCGCTTTGCCCGCCATGCTGACCGCAATATTCATCTCTTCGATGGAAGGATTGTCGCCGAAGGCGAAGCTCTCGAGCAGGTCCTTGAGATGCAATGAATGGTAGCCCAGGCCGTCATCCCGCATAGGCTTGCCGCATCCGGCGTCCCTGTCGATCCTATGCAGGCGCTGCGCGTGTGTAGGAAAATTCGACGGAACCAATAGCACCGCACCAACGAACCAACGAGGGCTGTAATGATCTCTCTCGAAAACATTGAAAGAAGTTACAAGACCGGCGCCGGTCAAACCTGGGTCCTGAGGCGCATTTACTTGAAGATCGAGTCCGGCGAGTTTGTCACCATCATGGGGCCTTCGGGGGCAGGGAAGTCGTCGCTGCTGAATATATTGGCGCTGCTCGACGACCAATGGGCGGGAGGGTATTGGTTCAACGGAGAGGCCATCCACTCGATGAACCGCAAGCAGAGATCGGATCTGGCCAGGCGCAACATCGGTATGGTTTTTCAAAGCTACCACTTGCTCGACGATCTGAACGTCGCCGAGAACATCGATCTGCCGCTCTCCTACAAAAATATCTCCCGCTCGGAACGCCAATCGCTGGTCGCCGATGCGCTTGATCGCTTCAACATCGTGGGCAAGAAAGATCTCTATCCCAACCAGCTTTCTGGTGGTCAACAACAATTGGTCGGCATCGCCCGCGCGGTCATCCATCGCCCGGCCCTGCTGGTTGCCGACGAGCCCACCGGAAATCTTCACTCCTCCCAGGCGAAAGAGATCATGGAACTCTTTCAGGATTTGAACCGCCAGGGAACAACCATCGTCCAGGTGACCCACTCTGAGGTCAATGCCGGATATGGCAGCCGCGTGCTTGAGGTTCGGGATGGCTGGCTGGTGCGGGATACTGCTAATCCCGGGCTGAGCCAGGTTACCGAGGTGAAGGCATGAGGGATGTCTCCTACGCGGGAACGCTGGCGCAGAAAACGCTGGCTGTGTTGTGTGCAGCGGGCCTTCTGGTCTCGACTACCTTTGCCCAAACAAACCCCGCAGGGCCCTTGCCTTCCGCGCCTGCCGGTCCGCAACAATCTCCGCCCCAGACCATCGCCCAGCAGGCGCAAGCGGCGGCGCAGCCGGGGCCGGTTACCTACCAGGGACCTTTCCACATTGAACTGCCGCATTCACGCAACCCCTTAGCGCGGTATATGCCCAGCACCGTGCCGCCGCTCGATCTGCAAAACTCGCCGCGCCTGCAAAACCTCGAGCGGGACGGCAAGCTGTACATCTCCCTGCACGACGCCATCGCTTTGGCCCTCGAAAACAATCTCGTGCTCGCCTCCTTCCGCTACAACTTCCCCATTGCGCAGGCCGATCTTCTGCGCACCAAGGCGGGAGGCGTAGCCAACGGCGTCAACACCAACATCACCCAGACCACGCAGAGCGGCTTTGGCGCCTCCGGGGGCGGCGGCGGCTCCGCGAACTCCTCGAGTGCGGCCGCAGGCGCCGGCGGCATCGTCACCTCCACTCTCGGCGCCGGCGCGGCCATTAACCCGTTCGACCCCCTCCTCAACTTCAGCGGCTTTGTGAACCACAGCGTCATCCAGGAGCCAAACGTTTTCCTGGTCGGCACCCCCGTCCTGAAGACAAACAATATCGAGGTCGAATCGCAGTACACACAGTACTTTCCGCTCGGCACCGGCCTACAAGTCAACTACATCGGCCAGCGCCTCGCCAGCAACGGCCCTTATAACGCAGTCAATCCCGAACTGTTTTCCCAGTTGCAGGTCTACCTGAGCCAGCCGCTTCTGTACGGATTCGGCCTTGCCAGCAACGAGCGCTACATCCACATCGCCAAAAGAAACCTGCAGACCACCGATCTCGCTTTTAAGCAGCAGGTCATCGCCACCGTCAAGGACATTGAAAACCTCTATTGGGATCTGGTCAACGCTTATCAGGACGTGCAGGTGAAGACCCGGTCATTGGCCTACGCCAATCAGACCCTGGCCGACGACCAGAAACAGTTGGAGCTGCAGAACATTCCTGCGATGCAGGTCATGAAGGACCAGTCTGCGGTTGCCACCAGCGAGGGCGACCTTACCATCGCCAAGGCCACGCTGAGGCACAACGAGCTGCTGATTAAAGACGATCTCACCCGAACCGACGACCCGTCCATCGACGAAATCCCCGTCATTCCGCTCGACCTCCAGGGCGGTCCCGATCCCAACGAATCGAAACCCATCGCCGAGCTGATCGCCGAGGCCATGAAGAACCGCCCTGAAGTCGCGATCTTCCGTAATCAGGCCGAGGTCCTGCGCCAGAGCGTCAAGGACATCAACAGCGAGCTGCTGCCCCAACTCTATTTGTTCGGCTACTACCAGGGCGCGGGCACCGCCGGCCCCAAGAACCCCTATTGCAGTCTTAGCCCGGCGCAATGCACCACGGACCTGCCCACCGACTTCCCCAGCATGCTCCAGAACACTTTCAACTACTCATCGCCCACGTACGAGGTCGGCGTCAATCTCCAGATCAACCTCCGCAACCGTATCGTCAAAGCCGACCAGTTCCGCGCCGTGCTCGCGTACCGCCAGAGCCAGATTTCCTTAGAGCAGCAGCAGAAGAGCCTTCGTTTCGACATCCGCGACTCGCAGTTCGCTCTCGAGCAGGCGCAAGCCCGCGTGGCGGCCGCGCAAAAAGCACGCGATCTCGCGCAGAGCACCTTTGATATCGCCAAGAAGGAGCAAGACATAGGAGCGATGTCCAGGTATGACACCCTGGTTGCAGAAGAAGGCCTCGCGGTCGCTGAATCCGCGTTTTTTACCGCGCAGACTGCCTATGAAAAAGCCAAGGCGGACATTGACCGCGCTACTGGGACGACCTTGGACCGCACGGGCGTCTCGATAGACGACGCAAGAAGTGGCGTCGTCACCCACATGCCCTAGCGACAGCTATCATGGCGACCTTCCCGCAAGCCGCGAAAGAAAGCAGCCCAGTCCGGGGTCGTCCAGCCGGCTAAGCCATAGCCTGTGCTTGCAACCGATCTCCGGGCGTCGCACTACACTTGATTTACCGTTTGAGGCAATGATGGCAAGCTTCCCGCAAACCGCGAAAGAGACTTTGGCAGCCCGTAGACAAACGGAGGCGCCCAGGATCCTCGCTGCGGACGATCAACCCCATATTCTGGATGCTATCGAGTTGTTGCTGGAGCCGGAAGGTTACCGGGTCGCGAGAGCGCAATCTCCCCGCGAGGTGCGGGATATGGTCGCCAGCGAAACCTTCGATGCGCTCCTGATCGACCTCAACTACGCCCGGGATACTACCTCCGGCGCGGAAGGTCTCGAGTTGCTTGCCCAGCTGAATGCTCATGACAGCCGTTTGCGCATCATCGTAATGACGGCTTGGGCCAATGTTGGCCTGGCCGTCGAGTCCATGCGCCGCGGCGCCTGTGACTTTATCCAGAAGCCCTGGGAGAATGCGCGATTGATCTCCGTTCTGCGAACGCAGATCGAACTTCGGCGCGCGGTTCAGCAGGCGGAGATTCTGGAAGCGGAAAATCGCTTGTTGCGTGCCGAAGGAAGGCCTGAGCTGATTGCCAAGGCGCCTTCCATGCAGCCCGTGCTCGAGCTTTTGGCGCGCATCGGACCGTCGGATGCCAACGTGCTCATTACCGGCGAGCACGGAACGGGCAAAGAAGTCGTAGCGCAAACGCTGCATGCTCTTTCCTCGCGCGCCGCGCGATCGCTGGTGGCCGTGAATACCGGCGCGCTGGCTGAAGGAACCTTTGAGAGCGAGCTCTTCGGTCATGTCAAAGGAGCGTTCACTGACGCGCGCATGGACCGCATCGGACGCTTCGAACTCGCCGATCGGGGCACACTCTTCCTGGATGAAATTGCCAACGTCCCCCTTCGCCAGCAGGCTAAGCTCCTGCGCGTGCTCGAGACCGGCGACCTCGAACGGGTTGGCTCCTCGCAAACGAGGCGCGTGAATGTACGTCTCATTTCGGCTACCAATGCTGACCTGCATGCGGAATGTACCGCGGGACGCTTTCGCGAAGATCTGCTCTTTCGTCTCAACACGGTCGAGATCCATCTTCCGCCGCTGCGGGATCGCCGCGAAGATGTCCCCCTGCTCGCCGGGCACTTCCTCGCCCGCTATACTTCGCGCTACCGCAAAGGTGTGACGGGTTTCGAGCCGAGCGCCCTGGAGGCGATGCTCCAGCACGCCTGGCCGGGCAACGTTCGGGAACTCGACCATTCGATTGAGCGCGCTGTTCTGATGGCGCGTGGTCCGCGAATTCAAAACGCCGACCTGGGCTTGAGCCATGTTCGCTCCTCAGCGCAGAGCCTCGATGACCTTAGCCTGGAAGCCGTGGAAAGCATTCTCATCCGCAAGGCGCTTGCTCGTGCAGCCGGCAACGTCAGCCACGCGGCTGAGGCACTGGGGCTAAGCCGCGGAGCGCTTTATCGCCGGATGGAGAAGTATGGAATCTGATCCCACTCCGAGATACGGAAGTGACTCAGCCCCACGCACACAGCTAAGCTCCGCACAACGCGCTCGCCGCACAACCCCATTTGAACGCCGCGTTCGTATTCTGTGCCTATTCGTTGCCGCTCCCGCATTTGTGCTGGCCGCGATTTTGCTCTGGCAGGCGAAATTTTCATGGGCAATGGCCGAGACGCTTCTTGGTGGTGTGGCTCTCCTTTCGCTGATCGCGGCGGGCATGCTCCTGGAGCAGATCATCCGCCCGCTTCAGACTCTTGCCAACGTCGTCTCCGCGCTGCGCGAGTCTGACTACTCCTTTCGCGCGCGCGGGGGAAGGCGTTCTGATGCTCTGGGAGAGCTTGCACTGGAGATCAATGAATTCGCCGACCTGCTGCAGAGCCAGCGTCTCGGGGAGATGGAAGCCACCGCTTTGTTGCGCTGCGTCATTTCTTCCATGGATGCGCCCGTACTTGCCTTTGATCCCGCCCATCGCCTGCGTCTCATCAATCCTGCGGCGGAGCGGATCTTCCATCTCATCGCGGAGCGGGCCCTGGGCCGTAGCGCCGATGATCTGCAGCTTGCTGTCCTGCTCGATCAGCCCGATCAAGGAATCCTGGTCCTTGCCGGGAAGGGGAATCCCGTCCACTGGATGGTAAGAAGATCCAGTTTTCGTCAACGCGGTATCCCCCATACCCTCCTGGTGCTGTCCGACGTCAGCATTGCCTTGCGCGAGCAGGAGCGCGATGCCTGGCAGCGCCTCATCCGGGTGATTGGTCACGAGATCAACAACTCGCTCACGCCCATCAAATCCATTGCCGGCAGCCTTCGTTCGTGGATACAAACGCGTCCGCTCAAGGTGCAAACGATGGAGGCGCCAGGTCCGGATGATGTGTTCAAACTGGAACGTGGTCTCAGAATCATCGAGAGCCGCGCCGAATCGCTCAACCGCTTTATCCAGGCTTATCGGCAGCTCGCCCAATTGCCGCCACCCGCACTGAAGGCGGTTGCACTGCGACCTTTATGGAGCGTGCCGTAGCGCTCGAGAACCGGATCGCCGCCGAACTCCGGCCGGGACCTGATATCGTGCTGCAACTCGATCCCGACCAGGTCGAACAACTCGTAATCAACCTGTTGCGCAACGCAACCGAAGCAGCTCTGGCGCGCTTTCCCGACGGGCCATCAGGCGACAATACCGGGAGCGATGTTCCTGAAGTGACAATCACCTGGAGAGCAATTCCTAAAGCGGTAGCAATTCTGATCGAGGACAACGGGATCGGCCTTACCAATCCGTCGAACCTATTCGTGCCCTTCTACACCACGAAGCCGGGAGGAAGCGGCATCGGTCTCGCCCTTGCACGGCAGATATGCGAAGCCCACGGCGGCGTTCTTCAGGTCGCCAACCGTCCCGACGGCCCAGGATGCCGGGCAGAGATTCGCCTGCCGTTGAGCCAATCACAGGGTGTTCTCCATCCCGAGCCCGAACACAAAATGGCGGGGAACAAGGTCTCTGCGTAGCTCGGAACAGGCCGTATGAACCTCGTAGTCGGTGCGGGAGATGTCAATCAATCGCAGGAACCTAGGAAAAATGGCGGCCGAAGTAGCGATCCATCGTGTAACTTGCCAGGAGCGAGACTTCTTCCTATCCTGAAGGCCATGGAAATACATTTCACACCTGAACAGGAAGCGCAGCTTGCTCAAATCGCCACCAGCGCAGGGACCGATCCCGAGTGTGTGGTGAGAGATGCCACATTGCGGTTGCTTCAAGAGGATGCTCGCTTTCGCGCCGCCGTTCGTGAAGGGATTGCACAGTCCGACCGAGGCGAGTTCATTGAAGAAGACGAGATGGACGCCCGCTTAGAGCAGATGTTGCGTTCCTGAAAATGCGTATCCGCCTTGACCCCACAGGGGATTCGTCGAGAGGATGAGGTTTCAAATTCTATCTGGGGCGCGCCGGACGAGGGGCTTTGACGCGCGACTCGACTGCGATTCAGGACACATGCAGGGCCGGAGCGTTGTTTCTGTTCCGGTGAGGCCTTACGACGATCTCCACATCCTGATCGAGCTCCACGAGAAAACGCAGAAGACGCTCGACGGAAAACTGCCGGAACTCCCCGCGCAACATTTTGGATACATCGGGCTGACGGATGCCAAACAGATCGGCCGCCTCGACCTGCTTCAAACCGCGGTCTTTCATGATCGCGTCGATCTTGAACACAAGCTGCGCCTTGATCAGGTGCTCTTCGGCATTCGGGATGCCGATATCTTTGAACACATTCCGACTGCCGGTTTCGTATTCCTTGTTGCTCATGATTCCCTCACTCTTGCAATCTGTTCCGCTTCGCGCAGGCGTTGCTTAATCAACTCGATGTCCCGGCGAGACGTCTCGCGTCCTGTTGTTGATTTTTTCTGGAACGCGTGAAGGACGTAGATTGCTCCTGCATATCGCAAGGTGTATACCGCTCGGAACGTATCACCGCGAAAATCGTTAATCACCTCCACTACCCCTGCCCCACCAAGATTCAGGAAACTCGCGCAAATCTCTGCGGCTGGATCCAGATCACCGGCTTAAGAGACGGCTCATCAGTCATTGGTGCTGCCAATATGGTGATATCACTATATCACGTCAAGGTCCCCTACCGGCGCTTGAGCGCCTCCAGTTCATCCAGAGTCCGTGGCCAGTCCGATCCTAAGAGCCGCGACAGGCTCCGATCTGCGAGGACTTTCCCCCCGGTCTGGCAGCGGACGCAGTAGTTCGTCTCATTGTCCGCATAGCGAATCCGCTGGATCGCTTCGCCACACCTCGGGCAAGGCTGCCCATAACGTCCATGGACCGCCATATCCTTGCGGAATGCGGTCACTTTTTCAGGAAAGCCGGTTTTCGCCTCGTCGCGCAGCCGCTCGATCCAGAGCTCAAGCGTGTGACGTGTCGCGGCGTAAAGCCTTTCCCACTCTTGCGGCGCCAGCTTGTGTGTAAGTGTGATCGGCGATAGTTGCGCTGCGTGCAAAATCTCATCCGAGTAGGCGTTCCCAATTCCGCTCAAAATGCGCGGGTCAGTAAGAGCCCTCTTGAGCGTACGATTCTCGACCGAGAGCGCGACGCGAAAGGAGCTGAGATCGCTGGATAAGACGTCAATCCCGCCGGGGTCGATGGCACGCAAAGCCTCCTCGCCCTTGAGGACATGCAGCGATGCGCGGCGCTTCGTCCCCGCCTCAGTGAGCACAAGAGAACCATGAGGGAAGTCAAAGGCCGCCAGACTCTGACGGCCTGCCAGCTTCGCTCCTGGTGGCCGCCAGTGCAGACGGCCGGCAATCATCAAGTGAAGGACCAGCCAAAGATCGTTTATCGACTCCAATCGCGATGCGCTTGCCGATGCGTCGCAGTTCCCGCACGATGTTACCTTCCACACTAGCGAGGGACGGTTGCGCAGTGCGAAGCAGAAATGCGCTCGCCAGGCGCACGTGGTCGAGTGGCTGACCGACAATACGTGGTTCCAGCGCGCTTATATAGGCGGCAATATCTGGTAATTCCGGCATGCTTACCAGCTTGCACGTTACCTTGCGGTTTTCGCAACGTCGACCCAGACGCGGCCCGCCGAGACCCTATGGTAACCCTGACTAACCTATCGCAAAGAGATCGACGGAGAACGATTTCTTTGGTTAAAGCCGTAAATCAAATAGCCGATTTATCACTAGAAGCACGGGAGAAAGCTCCCGATTTTGCGCTTTCAATGGATCGACCCGAAGCGTTCTTTTTTTGGCTTCGGGTCCGGGAGGAACAAACGATGGATACTGTCGCCTTGCCTGAATCGACGGCTAGCCCTGAGGAGTTGGCTTTGCAAAAACGTTACTTTAGGCCGGACAACGTTATGAACGATATCGATCTGGAAAAGCTCGAAAACCTAAAGAAAACTGTGGGCGCCGGAACTTATGACGTGCGCGCAGAAGAGGTTGCCGGGAAGCTTATCGATTATATGTTGCAGTCTTCTAACCGCCCATCGCTGTTAGACACCGGCAGGTTCGCGGCTAACAACGTGCAGATGTCGAAGACCGAATCGGCTATTTCCGTTGAGAAGCTGAAGCCAACCGGCTGAGGCATTTTTGTACACCTTGTCTTCATAAGTACTGTTTTGGCATTCCGGCAACCTCCTTCGGACGCCATCTGAGTCCATGTGATACACTCCTGGCCGATGAATCGACGCATGTTTCTTGGCCAAGGCGCGATGGCTTACGGTGCATTTTTGCTCAACGCGCGCGCCCAGGGAACCTCGCTCGCGCCCAAGCTCACCATCCGCGAGATTCGAGCTGTCCGTTTGCGCGACGGATTCAATAGCCGCTTCGTCCGCGTATACACAGATCAGGGTCTGACCGGGACGGGTGAGATGCTGGACACCGTCGGAGCGGAGTACATCGTCAATCACAACATTGGCCCTTCGCTCGCAGGCCGCGATCCGCTCGAGATCGAAGGGATTCTCTTCGACCTGTGGGGCTGGAAGCACCTCTCCGCTGGCGGCGCTCCCTCTCCTCTTTTCATGCGGGGAATGGGCGGACCATACCTGACCGCAATAAGCGGAGTTGAGATAGCGCTCTGGGATCTGGCCGGGAAAGCCCTGAACGTGCCCGTATACCAGCTGCTGGGCGGCCGCGTGCGGAGCAAGTTGCCGGTATATCTGCATGCAGCAAACGCCGCGGAAGCGACCAGCCTGATTGCCAGGACCAAAGTGAAAGCGCTGAAGATCGGGATCGACTACAGCCCGGATGCCTGGACCCTGAAAAAGGGTTGGGATCCGGACAAGCTTTGGGGCCTTCGCCTGAACACCGCCCAATTGGATGATGTCGTGAATTTCGTCGCGTCTATCCGCGAGGCGGTTGGCAAGAGCTACGACCTAGCGCTGGAATGCCACGCTCGCTACGACGTGGAAACAGCCATTCAGCTGTGCCGCCTGGTGGAGCCATTCCGCCTGATCTGGGTGGAGGAACCAGTCCCCAGCGACGATGTCGAGGCCATGCTCAGGGTTCGCAATAACACGCGGGTTCCCATCGCAGCTGGGGAAAACATATACAGCCGCTACGGTTTTCGTCCCTTTCTGGAAAAGGAAGCGCTCAGCGTGATTCAGCCGGACGTGTCAAAGACCGGCGGCCTGCTCGAAACGCGCAAGATCGCGGCCATGGCTGAAGTCTATTCGATTCCGATTGCACCGCATGGTGTGGCCTCCCCGCTGGCCACAATGGCCGCTGCCCAGGTCGCCGCAGCGACGCCCAATCTGATGCTGCTCGAATGGACACACTATCTGGACAAGTCATATACCTCGCTGACCGAGCCGGTTGCCCTTGATGATAATGGCTTTTTGGAAGTGGCGAATAAGCCTGGAATCGGCGTCGCTCTTAACAACGATGCCGTCAAGGAAAGGACAGATCCTGAGTTTCATCCCCTTTGAGGGCCCTTGTCTCTTCCAGGAAGGCTTTCTCGACACCCACGACCCAATCGCATCGGTCACTCGGTACGCTCGCTGGCTCATGACTGAGTTTGTTTGCAGCCTAGAGGAAACCGCAGATCCCTCCACTCCGCTACGCTCCGGCCGGGATGACAAATTGTAGTTTGGTTCCGAACCTTGACGTTCGTTAGGATGCCAATCACGCGTGAAGGCGCTTCATGTATTTGGCATCGACTCCGAGCGCTTCCATAATCGGTCCCTGAAACTCCTCCTGCTCGACGAAACAGTGGCGTATGTGGCGGCCTGCCGCAGCGGCGGCGAAGATGGGCGTGTAATCGATCGACCCGGTGCCAAGCTCGACCGAGGGCGGCTTGTTGTCCTTGAAGTCCTTGACATGCAGCATCACGATGCGCGTCGGGAATTCCTTCAAGTAATGGATGGGGTTCTGACCGCCGACGATCACCCATCCGCAGTCCAACTCGAAGCTGACCGTTGCTGGATCGGTGTGCTTGAGGAGCTCATCGTAGGGCAGGACGCCACCGATCGCGCCGAACTCGGCGTAATGGTTGTGATAGGCGAAACGCATACCCGCGGCCTCTACCTTGGAGGCGAACTGGTTGAATTGGTCAGCGTTCCAGCGCCAGTCATCAAGAGTGAGCGGCGCCCTGCCGGCCCCTGGCTGCTGATGCATAGGCGAGGAGCAGACCACATATCCCACGCCAAGGGATTCGCAGAACGACAGGATGTCATCAGGGTATTGCTTCAGTAAGTTGAGAGGATAATGCGAGCTGACGCAGCGCAAGCCGGCGGCCTTCATGGCAGCCTTTACCTGTTCGACGGGAAGGTTAAAGAAGCCGGCAGCTTCCACTTCCTTATAGCCGAGGGCCGCGACCTGCTTGAGGGTTCCGGCGTAATCCTTCGGGAGCAGAGTGCGCACGGAGTAGAGCTGCAGGCCGAGCGGGAGGTTCAGATATGCGGCCCGGGCCACACCGGTGACGAAGAGGGCGGCGGCCGCTGTGCCGGAACCTATGAAGCTGCGTCTGGTAATCGACATACGAATTCCTCCTAAGACGGTATTGAAGCGTTGCGATGGAAGCAGGAGCGCCGGCTACTCCATGAACCACCCGTGACTCAACATGATCGACTGCCCGGTCAGAGCCAACGTCGTTTGTTCTGCGAGGAAGACGGCGGTCTCTGCGATTTCATCGGTCGATGTGAATTGCTTATCGACTGTATCCTTAAGCATTACTTTTTCCACCACGTCCTGGGCGGTGATATTCAGTATCCTGGCCTGCTCAGGGATCTGCTTCTCCACCAGCGGCGTACGGACGAAGCCGGGACAGATCACATGGGCGCGCACACCGTGGGGCGCTCCCTCCTTTGCCACGGCACGACACAGTCCCAGAATCCCGTGCTTAGCGGTCACATAGGGAGCCTTGAGCACCGAAGCAAGTTTTGAGTGGACCGATCCCGTATAGATGATGCAGCCACCCTCTCCGGAGCCGTACATGTGCCGCAGGCAGGCCCGCGTGGTCAAAAACGACCCATCAAGATGCACAGCAAGTACTTTCTTCCAATCGCTATAGGCAAGTTCGTGGATACCCCCAATGATTTGGTTACCTGCATTGCTACAAAGGATATGTACACCGCCGTATTCGCGGATGGTTCTTGCCACACCGGACTCCACCGAGTCTTCATCGGTTACGTCCATGGCGAGGCCTAAGACCTGGCCGCGCGTAATTGCGGCGATCTCCGCTGCCGCCGATTCCGATCGCGCTTGATCCACATCGGCGATCACGACGCGGGCGCCCTCCGCAGCAAAACGGTGGGCCATGGCGCGACCGATTCCCGAGGCCGCACCGGTTACGATTGCTACTTTTCTATCGAGGCGCATTTTGCTCCTACTTCACTATGGGATTGGGATCCGTGCAGACGAAACTGGAAGCATCGTTCACACTGCCAGACCCCTGATACTGCGCGACGCGAGGATACGGACATAACGGACGCTGCAGCGTTGGGGCTCCACCACTTTCGGAAGGCGGCGACTTGCTGGCGATAATCTTGTCCGGTGCGATTCCATTCTCCACCCAATTGACCACAGCACCCAAAGCATCGAAATGCGTTGCACCCGGACCGCCCCCACAATGCGCCATGCCAGGGACCATGAACAATCGGAACGAGTCATCAATAGGTTCAAGGCGGGCGCCGGAGGGCGACTGGCTGGAGTGAGACTCTCTATCGCGCGTCAACACCGAGTTGTAGTAATTGATCGATTCCTCCGGAGCCACTAACCAGTCGCTCCAACCGTGATACATGAGCAGTTTGTGGCCATGCGCGCGGAAGGTGTCGATATCGGGGCTAGTGGCATTCACAACGCCTGCAAGGGTTTGATTGAAGGTGCTGAACTGATGATCGAAATCGAACGAGCGCCAGTCCCAATTTAATCCAAAGACCCATTGAAAAATCGGGGCGTAGGGGACTGTCCCGGTCCCTCCTGGTGTGGGATCTAAACCGTCCCAGCCAAATTCGCTGCCCCTGGGAAGCCCTGGATAGAGGTTTTGGCCTGTTCGCGGATTTACCGGCCCAGAATAGAGTTGCTTCGCCGTCTCCACCTGCGATTCGGTCAGGCAATTTTCCCGGCCGGCGCCCTCGCACTGAAGAGATGCCGGGTCGAAATGACATTTTGTGGGATCGGCAATCACTCCGTCTTTCACGCCATCCAGGCCATCGCAGGCATTCACCACAGCTTGGGAGAGCATGGATCGTGCGGCGGCGGGCAGATAGGATGCCGGGGTCCTTTCGTTTACGGCGAAATTCCACAGGATGCTGACGTGAACCCCTGTCCGGTTGTTCGCTGCCGCCCCACCTACGATTCCATCGTAGTCATCCGGGAACCGCTGCGACTCCATCAACGCCTGCTCGCCACCAGTCGAACAACCGACGAAGTAGGCCCGCTTAGCATCTCGCGCATAATAGGCTCGCACCAGCTGTTTTGTCACAAGTGTCATCTCGTGTGTCGCCCGATATCCCCAATCAGCCCAACGTTCCGGGCGGTTGACGAAGATACTGGCGGTCGCGCCCGAGGGGGTAGCCATGCCCATATCTGTGTTAGCCACTGCGTACCCAAGCCGAAGCCCCTCCGCCAAAGCGCCGTAGCTGATCTTGCCCGCGAAGCCACCGTTTCCCGTGCCTTCCATACGGTCGTTCCAGTGAGAAACAGGCATCCAGATTTCGACCAGGATGTTGGAGTCTCCGCTGGGCTTTAAGGTGGCTGTCACGCGGCAAAACGGAGGAAGATCGGCGAGAGGTTTCCCCGATGGCGGCGTAAATGTGCCCCCTGTCACGACCCCTGCTTTGGTGATAGTCGTGTGCGGGAAGTGGAGCGTTGCCAGAGATTGACAACTAGCTGCGAATGAGGGCAAGCTGAAAAGCGCCAATCCCGCGACGGTCAAGACTTGAAGGCTCCGCGCGCACAAGGAACAATTCATCCCCACAACCTTACCGGGAAAAGGTGGGAGACGTCTGTCTCCTCAGATTGAGCTAATGGAAGCACCGGCCAAGCCAACTGAAAAAGTGTATCCGAGAGGGAGCCGACCCGCAATTGAGGCAGACCAGGCGGCTCAAGTGTATCGTCTATAGAGTGCGCAAACGGCGCAGAGGGGGCTTATTACGGTGGAAATGTCCAATCACTTTCCCAGGATGCTCGAAATGGGGCAGAGTTATCCGCCCTCGCGGAAGCTGGATTTTCCTGGCCTTCTGGAGGAGCAGTTCACCAACAGGGGCGTGCGGGAAAAGATTACGCCGGGGATGAAGGTTGCCGTGGGTGTCGGCAGCCGCGGCATCACCAACCTGAAGGAAATTGTGAAGGCGACGCTCGGCGCGCTGATCAAAGCGGGCGCACGGCCTTTCATCGTGCCGGCGATGGGAAGCCACGGCGGAGCCACCGCGGAGGGCCAAGCCATGGTCCTGGCTGAGTATGGCATCACGCCGGAGAGCATGGGCGTACCCATCGAAGCCAGCATGGAGGTCAGGAAGATCGGCACGGCTTTCGACGAGCTGGATGTCGTCTTTAGTGTCCCGGCGTTTCAGGCCGACGGTGTGGTCGTGATCAATCGCGTCAAGCCGCACACCGACTTCCGCGGCTCGTTAGGCAGCGGCATCCAGAAGATGCTGACCATCGGCTTTGGCAAACAAGTGGGCGCCAACAATGCTCATCGCGCTGCCGCCCATTTAGGACACGAGGCCGTGCTGCGGGAGTTTGCGAGGGTCATTCTCGGTGCGGCTCCGATCTTGTGCGGCATTGCCCTGGTTGAGGATCAACGCCATCAGACCGCCGAGTTCGAGGTGCTGCTACCGGAAAATATCGTTCGCGAAGAGGGTAGGCTCTTCGCGAAAGCGGAGTCCCTGCTGGCGCGGTTGCCCTTCGATGAAATTGATCTGATAGTTATTGACCATATTGGGAAGGAGATCAGCGGCTCTGGCATGGACACGAATGTGATTGGCCGCGACATCACTGGCTACTCCTCGGCGCTCCACTCGAAGAACCCGGTCAAACCGCGTGTCTCCCGTATCTTCGTCCGTGATCTGACACCTGCAACCAATGGCAATGGCATCGGCATTGGCATGGCCGACTTCACCACCGCCCGTTTGGTGAAGGCACTTAACCTGCAATATGTCTACATGAACGCGCTGACCTCGCTCGGTCTGTCACCGGCGAAGATTCCCATCTACTTCGATACCGATCGTGAGGCGATCCAGGCGGCTTTGGCTTCGCTGGCCGAGCCGAATCAAGACAAATTGCGCGTAGTGCGGATTGCCGACACGCTTAACCTCGATCGCTTCCAGGTCTCGGAATCCTGCCTGGACGCGGTCAACGGCCGGTCCGGCCTGACTACCGTAGGAAAGGCCCGGGAGATGGAATTTGACCCGGCCGGCAACCTGCTACCGCTCTGAGCGTGGCACGAGCTATGCGCGGCGGTATTTCCACTTTCGTTCTTGTTCTGTTCGTTCTCGCCGGAGTGTTTCCCAAGGCCGCCGCCGCGGCTGAGCCACAATGGAAGGCGAGCTGGATTACCCATCCAACCGCGCCGCTGCGCGAGCCGCTCGTTCTCCATTTTCGCCGCTCTTTGCAACTCGATACCAAGCCTGCGCGTTACGTTGTTCATGTCAGCGCGGACAACCGCTTCATTCTCTACGTGAATGGCCATCGCGTGGGAGATGGTCCGGCGCGGGGCGATCTGGCGCATTGGCGGTACGAGACTTTCGATCTGGCCGATTATCTTTCCGCAGGGACAAATCTTGTAACTGCCACGGTGTGGAACTTCGGCATTTACGCGCCCACGGCGCAGATCACCGACCGCGCGGCCTTCCTGGTGCAGGGTGACGGCGCCATGGAGGCCGGAGTGAGTACTCCCACGGGATGGATGGTTGCCATCGAACCCGGTCGGATTGCAGTCCCACGGAGGGCTGATGGCATTGGCGGCTACATGGCGAATGGGCCGGGAGAAGAGCTGAACGCGGCGGCCTACGATTGGCGCTGGAACGATCCTGCTGACCCCAGTGGCGCCTGGGTGGCTGCTGCCTCGCCTATGCGGGAAAATATCTATCCGTCGGCATCCCGCGCCGGACTGGCGGGAGAGACGGTGGACAACTACTGGCAGTTGGTTTCCGATGAGCTGCCGCACATGGCGTATACCGCTACGGATGCGGGAGAGGTTGTCCGCTCGGATGAGCCGAACGCCGGCCAATTTCCTGCCCGGCCCATCGTCATCGCCGCCAATCGGCACGTGCATTTACTGCTGGACCGGAAGACGCTGACCACAGCTTATCCGCAACTGACGGTATCCGGTGGGAAAGGGGCCAGCATCCGCTTGACCTACGCCGAAGCGCTCTATGACAAGATGCAGCAGAAAGGGGACCGTAACGACGTTGGCAGCCGGCAGGCATTGGGTGTTCACGACAGTTTTCTTCCCGATGGCGGGGCGCAGCGCAAGTTTGAGCCGCTCTGGTGGAGGGTGTGGCGATATCTCGACCTGGACATTCAGACCGCCGGCGAGCCGCTGACGCTCGAATCGTTGCAGGCGGAGTTCACTGCATATCCCTTTGAGGAGCGAGCTTCTTTCGATGGCAAGGATCCCGATCTCGCGCGCATATGGGAGATAAGCTGGCGCACCGCGCGCCTCGACGCGCACGAGACCTACATGGATACCGCTTATTGGGAACAGTTACAGTATATTGGCGATACCCGGATCCAGGCCTTGATCTCGTATGCCGTTGCGGGAGACGACCGGCTGGCCAAGCAGGCGCTCGCGAGCTTTGACGAATCGCGCATCCCGGCCGGACTAACCCAGAGCCGCTATCCCACGTCGCAACCGCAGATCATTCCTACGTTTTCTCTTCTCTGGATCGGCATGTTGCATGACTACTGGATGTACCGCCCCGACCCGTCGCCGGTAAAGGCTGGATTACCGGGCACGCGCACGGTACTCGATTGGTTCTCGCAATACGAGCAGCCGGACGGTTTGCTGCGCAAGCTCCCCTGGTGGAGCTTTGTGGACTGGGTCTCGAGTGGAGAGTTGCCAAGCTACGACGAACAGGGCGAATCCTGCACCACCACGCTGCAATATCTGGGTGCATTGATGGACGCGGCGGATATGGAACGGGCGCTGGGCGACCCGGATCGAGCCGCACAGGAGAACCGCCGGGCTCAGCATGTCCGGGCGGGATTGTATGGAAAATGCTGGGATGCGGGCCGCAAGCTCCTTGCCGACAATCCCGCCCACACCGCCTTCAGCCAGCAGTCGAATGCTCTCGCGGTTCTCTTCGACGTGATTCCCCGGGAGCAGCAGCGGGGAGTTTTGCAACAGGTGATGGCGATCGAACCTGGGACCGCGCCTGGAGGAATCCTGAGTTGCTCGTACTACTTCCGCTTCTACCTGGCCCGGGCGCTCGACCACGCCGGGATGGCCGACCAATACCTCGCCAGCTTGAAGCCCTGGCGTGAGCTGCTTCCGCTCCATTTCAGCACCTGGCCGGAGACGCCCGGGAAAACGCGGTCGGATTCGCATGCCTGGAGCGCGCATCCCGCCTACGATCTGCTCACGCTCGTGGCCGGGATCCAACCGGCGTCGCCGGAGTTTGCTTCCGTCCGTATCGCACCCCACCTGGGCGATCTGCGAGACGTCTCGGCGGAGTTTCCTCATCCTCAGGGAATGATCCGGGTGCACTTCGAGCGAAGCGGGAATGCGCTGAAGGGAGCCGTCACTCTGCCACCAGGCCTCGCAGGCACATTTGTCTGGGAAGGGAAGGAACAGGCGTTAAGCTCGGGAGTCAACCAGATCGGCGGCCGAGAATGACTGCCAAATTTCGCGTTACCGGAAAACACCGGCGGTGGACGGAAACGCGCTACCTAATGGCAGAATTCTGCCATAGTCCGGTAATCGCAGATCCTATACACTCCGGCTGTCCGCAAGCTCGAAGAGGCTGATCCTCTAAACCTAAAAGGTTTCGGAGGGGTTCGTCGTTTCACATTGAGGGACGCACGCCAAACTTGCAACGGAAGAAACACTCCGCGCCCGTATCACAGCTGCTGCCGGGCCTGAACAGCCGGCGCTACGTTTCGGGAGCGGGGTACAACGGGTCATGGACCCCACAACATGGGCAAAGCAGCTCCTCACGGCGAAGCCAGCTGTGACGGTGCTGCCGGCATACGGCTTCTTGCTCATTGTCCAGGTCGCATTAGGCTTCGCAACGGTGCTCGGCATAGCCATGGCATTATGCCGTCGGGTACTTCGACCCGTCGTTCCCCCCGCCGGTCCAGGTGATCCACATCCCGCGATTCCAGTTATGGTAGCTCTGCCCAAAGGACTGGTTAGCAGATTATGGTCTTGGACTATTACAAGCTGCAGGATCACCCTTTTGGAGTCACGCCCGATTCCCGGTATCTGTTCTTAAGCGCCACGCACCGGGAAGCCCTGGCCTCTCTTCTTTATGGGGTAGAGGCGGGGTGCGGGTTTGTCGCGCTGATCGCAAAGCCGGGGTTGGGAAAGACCACGTTGCTCTTCCATGCGTTGAATCAGCTCCGGGAGAAGGCCACGACGGTATTTCTGTTCCAAACAGTATGTACCCCGATGGATCTTCTGCGGGTTCTCCTCACCGGCCTCGGCGTCCAAGAAACACGGGGAAGCCTGATCGAGATGCAGTTGAGGTTGAAGGAACTTCTAGCAGAACAATCCAACTCGGGAAAGCGGGTTGTGGTTGTCATTGATGAGGCGCAGAATCTGGACGACTCCGTGCTCGAGCTGGTGCGAATGCTTTCGAACTTCGAGACCTCGCGGGAAAAACTCATACAGATCATTCTCTCCGGACAGCCCCAGCTGGCGGAGAAGATTGCGTCGCCGGAGCTTGTGCAGCTACGGCAGCGAGTCTCGATTTTTGCTTGCCTGAAACCATTCTCTGCGGAAGACACGGAGCTCTACATAGATCACAGAATGCGGGCAGCCGGCTATGGCTTCGAGGCGCCCCTGTTTACCAGGGAGGCGCTGGCGATGATTACCCAATACAGCGAGGGCATTCCGCGTAATATCAACAACCTCTGTTTCAATTCGTTGTCGTTAGCATGTGCTTTGGAGCGGAAACCGATTGACTGCGACATCGTTCGCGAGGTAGTTGCTGATCTTGATCTTGATCGATGGCTGAAGAAGAGCTCTCCTGCAGCGCGGCCGGAGGAGAAAGGTGCGCTTGAGACGCCGGCATTTCTTTCTCCTGCAAGCGGACCATCCATGTTCTCGGGCTGGCTTCCGAAATTCGCCGTTGCGATCGCGGTGCTCGCCTCAGGTGCGGCGCTCTTCGTGAGTCATCGATGGCCGGCCACAAAGGCCGCCGTGCAGGCGACTCGTGCGGCCCCGCCGGCTGCAGCTCCATCTTCATCCAGTGCGGATCAAGGGCCGCAACCTGCAGTCCCTGCAGAGGCCGCCGCGCAGGCTAATAGCGGGGACCCGCCGCTTGTCGCTGCAGCCCCATCTTCACTCAGTGCGGAGCAAGAACCGCAGCCAGTGGCCTCTGCAAGCGCAATCGAAGTGAGGCCAGGGCGGACGTTGCTCGGGATCTGTGTTGAAAACTTTGGAAGATGCAATCCGGAACTTTTGCAAGAGATTCATAGACTCAATCCCCGGCTCAGCAATCTTGATCACATCGAGCCTGGTCAGAAGATTCTGCTCCCTCCCGTCACTAAAATTTCGAGAGCCAGCACGGTGGAGCAGCACGGTAACGCTTCACCCGCCGAGAGGGACATGCAATGAGTAGATTTTTTGAGTTGATGATCAAGACGGAAAGGCGCGAGGCGTTTCATTCGAACCGAATTGTCGAGCCGGCGTTAGCCATGGAGGGCGAAAACGACAACGCGGACTCTCATCGCCGATTGGTGAATTCCAATCGGTCCTTAGCTGCCATCGGTCTTCTTCGATGGCGCTTGATTCTGTTGTGCGCAGTAGTTTGTGTTCTGCTGGCCGGACTAGTGACCCTGATTATGCCGAAGAAATACGAGGCAGAAGTACAGTTCTTAATCAAGAACGAACGCCCGGATCTGACAATCACTTCAGCTCAGGACACAACATCCCCTCAAACCTCGCAGCTGAGCGAAGCGGAAGTCAACTCCGAAATGCGCATGTTCCTCAGTCACGATTTACTTGAGGGAGTGGTTCGAGACTATCACTTGTATGCGCCATATCTTAGAGACGGCGTGGATACTCCCGACCGCAGAGCAATCGAGTTGGCCGTGATGAGGCTGAACAAGGACCTGGAAGTGACAGCGATCCGAAAGACGAATGTAATTCAAGCAAAGTACCGGGCGGCCAATCCGGATCTGGCTGCCGATGTCATGAAGGATCTCAGCCGCCGATATCTAGATGCGCACTTAGCAGCTCATAGAACCCCCGATTCCTACGGGTTCTTCTCCAGCGAACTCGCGGGCCAACGAGATGGCTTGTACAAGGCCGAGATCGCGACGAGCGAGTTTCGGCGAGCTACACAGATTTTCAACCTAGATCAGCAGCGGACTGCGCTTGTTGCGCAGCTGGAAGACGTAAATGCCAGACTTCAAAACGTGGAGGGCGATATACGCGAAAGGCGGGCGCGGCCAGCGGCTGTCACAGCCGAAGATAATACGGCCTCCAAGCGAATTCCCACCGAGGTTGACCAGTCGCGCACTATTATGCAGAGCGACGACCGCGTCGATCTAACCGATCTGGAAGCCAGCCGCTCCGCCCTCCGCATGATGCAGAAAGCCTATTTGACTGATTTGAATCAGTTTGACAAGAACGCAGTGACGTTGGCAAACCTGGAGCAGGAGCAAGAAATTGCGCAGCAAAATTATATAAGCTACAGCAGACGTTTTGAAGAAGCGCGGCTTGCAGACCAGATGGACAGAGAGAAATTTGCTAACGTGGTGATGATTGAGACGCCAGTCGCCTCGCCGCTATCAGTCTTTCCCATGCTGGCTCCGAATCTGTTTCTCGGTGCGGTGCTTGGTCTAATCCTCGGGTTCGCGATTGCTTTCATTCACCCCCTTAATCAGGGGGCTGAGTCTCGCACGGGCGGGTTTGTCAATCAGCCACTTAGACCGTGAGGATGCGGGAGTTCTGTCCCGAGCCGGTTGAGAGCAGCTAAGTCCTTTGTTTCATGAAGGTGCTCAAATTTCGCGCATGCACCCCTTTGCGCCTTCCGTTGGGGGGTTATGTGCTCATTAAGCGCATTAAGCGCATTAAGCTACCTGCTACCGCTGTGAGCGGGTTGCCACCCCAGCGCCATCCCCCTTTGAGCATGTTGGCCGCGACCAAAAACTTGCGCCAAAAGAGCCAAAAGCGTCATTAGTTACCCGCGCTATCTTTGGTAATGATCCCTGCCGAAATGCAATGCCTGGAAAAGTATCGGGGTACACAAGATATTAGATACAGTTTGCGACGATCATGGTGCGGAAAAATAGTTGAGCCGACAGGTCGGGTTCTCAAGCTACGACGAGCAGTTTCCCCCAGCGGCTAAAGCCTCAATGTTTGGGTCCATCGACGGACGGGCTAAAAGCCCGTCCCCTTCAAGGCAAGGCCCGTGCACTTCGAGCGAAGCGGGAATACGCTGGACAATCTGTCCGAGCTAAGTTGCCGAGAGACTCGAAATTAGTTAGTGATGCAAGAGTCTGCATCGGTTTCCGTGTATTTATGTCAACGATCATCTTTGATCCTAGAGATTTCTTTTGATTGTTCTAGTTATTTTATATTCCTTTAATATGTCGTCCGGATTTTCGCCGTCCGTCTCAGTGGCGTGGCAAAGAGCGCTCTCTCGCCGGATCTGACTGCACTTGCCTGGATGCAAAACGCAGCACCTATGGCAGGATCCTGCCATAGTCCGGTAACTACAGATCCGATACACTCCGCCTACGCCATATTTGGCAAGACGGGCCTCATCACGGAGGTCCGCCGACGCTTTTGTTTAGAGAGAATTTATAGATGATGTGCCGCTAGGAGTTAAGGCGGCGAGCAGGGCGGCAGTTGAGCGCTCTACTTGAGAGCTGCGCACGAATCTCACCGGTACGCGGGTGAGAAAATCCTCAATGATTTGACGTGTCGTGCAGCTCCGGCGATCGCGAGCGGTTGTGTACCCGTCGGCGACGAACCAGCGCGCTACACACCCGAGCGACACGCAAGAAATTGTTTCTTCGGTTGTGCAACTAGATAGACTTCTTGTGCGTCAAATCCTGCCATGACAAACTTCCGCCGGCGAATCCTGATTAAGACGTTTATGCTGTTTGATCTCGGGATACTGGCGTTTTCCTATGTGTTGGCGGCAGTCGGGAGTTGGCATCTGAGCGAATTCAATTCCTTCGCCGCCTTCTTCTCCATGCGAATCAAGGTGCTGAACTTTCTCTTGTTTCTGGGGCTCTTTTATTCATGGCATCTCATTTTCTCCGCGTTCGGTCTGTACGGATCCAGGCGGCTCGGGGATCGAAAACAAGAAGTCGTAGACGTCCTCAAGGCTACTTCGGTAACTGTTATTGTACTCGCCATGGTTGCACCTATTTTCCGGATCAGGATGATCACGCCTGCCTTCCTCGTGGAATTCTGGGCCATATCGAGTGTAAATCTGATTCTTTGCCGCTTGCTGATGCGTGAGTTTCTCGCGTTGGTACGCACGCATGGCCGCAACGTGCGCCATGTGCTCATTGTCGGCACTAACCCGCGCGCCGAGGAATTTGCCCGCACCATCGACGGCAGGTCGGAATTGGGTTATCAGGCTGATAGGTTTTGCAGACGAGGAGTGGGCGGGAAACCGGCATTTTGAGGAGAACGGCAAGTCAATCGTCGCTGGCCTCGATCATTTCTCCGATTTTCTGCGTGAGCACGTCGTCGATGAGGTGGTGATCGCCCTTCCCATGAAGTCCTTCTACTCCCAGGCAGCGCGCATCGTGGGCGAGTGCCAGGAGCAAGGGATTATCGTACGCGCGCTCAACAGCCTTTTCGATTTTGAGCAAGGGCGCGTGGATGCGAACGAACTCGACCTTACGCATGTGTCGACATACAGCACCAATCTGTGTGAAGGCCGGCCGTTGATCTTCAAGCGCTTGCTGGACATCCTTGCTGCCTCGACTTTGCTCATCCTTCTCGCACCAATGCTTCTGATCGTCGCAATGCTGATCCAATTTGATTCGCCCGGGCCGGCATTCTTCGTTCAGGAGCGCGTGGGCCGGAACAAGAGAAAATTCCGAATGTACAAATTTCGAACCATGGTCGCCAATGCCGAGAAGAAGCAGTTGGATCTCGAAAAGTTGAATGAAGCCGACGGTCCGGTCTTCAAGATCAAAGAAGATCCTCGCATCACTCGCCTGGGCAAGTATCTCCGCAAAGCCAGTATCGACGAGCTACCCCAGTTGCTGAATATTTTGAAGGGCGACATGAGTCTGGTTGGGCCTCGACCTCTTCCGATCCGTGACTATCAGGGGTTTGACCAGGCCTGGTTACGTCGTCGATTCAGTGTCCGTCCTGGAATTACGTGCCTATGGCAGGTCCATGGCAGAAGCTCAACCACGTTTGGGAGATGGATGGAACTGGATATGCAATACATTGATAATTGGTCTTTATGGCTGGATCTGAAGATTCTGGCAAAGACCTTACCGGCGGTCCTCGCGGGCAGAGGTGCGGTTATAGTGCACCGGATTTGGAATACCAATCGCAACCTGATGGCAGGATCCTGCCATGGCTCAGCAATGGCAGGCTCTATAGACTTCAGTTAATCCCCTAAATCTACATGGATGATCCTCTAGATCTAAAAGGATCTTAGAGGAGGGGTGTTCGGCTTCATGTTGAGGGACGCACGCCAAAGTCAGAAGAAAGAAGCAACCCGCGCAAGTCCCCTGACCGCCAATGGGACTGAAAGGGCGGAGCTATGTTTCAGCGGCGGAATAAAACTGGTCACGGGCCTACAAGATGGACAAAACAACTCCTCACGGCGAAGCTCTCTGGTATGCGGTTTCTACCCGCTCGCGCCAAGAAAACGTCGCAGCCTCGATGCTGGCCGGCCTCGGCATTCGTTACTTCCATCCTCTAATAACGGAAGTACACCGTTGGAGCGACCGGAAAAAGACGGTTTCCCGACCTCTTTTTCCCTGCTATTTGTTCGTACATATCGCGCGATCGTGCGAGACTCAATTACGTGTTCTCAAGGTTCCGGGGATTGTCAAGTTCGTGGGGAATGCGCACGGCCCTACGGCGATTCCGGAAGAGGAGATTGATAGCGTCCGGGCCGTCTTGTCGTCGGGAATTGACTGCATTCCTCATCCGTTTTTTCAGGTCGGGAGACCGTGTGCGTGTTGTGCGAGGGGTGCTGGCGGGAATCGAGGGCACGTTCCTTCGTTCCGGCCCGGACTCCAAGCTGGTCATTTCCATCGAGATGATACAGCGATCGATGGCCATCAAGATTGACGGCTGCGACATCGAGCACATATCCCTGGGCGTCCATCGTATATTTCCCCAGCGCAAAAAACTCTTTCCACGGCAGGCGGACCTTTATCAATCAGGTGAGGAGCAAGCCATGATTCGAGCAAGACATCCGATTCGCGCGAGATTATCGGGCGCGGCATTTGTATCCGCCCTTTTTGTGGGGGGCGCGACGATCCTCGCTGGACAGGGCTTGCGGGCTGGCTCCATGTCCGCGCGCCTGCGGCGGATACGACCAGTGCCGGGTCAGAGCGGCGGGGCGGCCGCTCAGCCTCGAGCTGGAGCAGCGCAATCCCCGGTATGTCATTCAGCGAGCGGATGTGTTGTTGCTGTCCTTTCCGCTCAGCCCCGAGCTGAACCAGACTGTCACTGTGCAGCCGGATGGCTATATCAACCTGCAGAACGGGCGCAGTGTCCATGCGCAGGGCCTGACAGTTCCAGAGCTGTCGGATGCGATCAAAACAGCGTATGCGGGGACTCTTCACAACCCCATTGTCAACGTCGATCTTAAAGACTTTCAAAAGCCCTTTTTTACAGTTTCCGGCCAAGTAGGAAAGCCTGGCCAGTATGAACTGCGGGCCGATATCACCGTCGCGGAAGCGATCGCGGTCGCGGGAGGCTTGGCGCCCACTGCGAAGACGCAGATCTTTCTCTTCCACCGGACCTCGGATCAGTGGTTTGAGGTGAAGAAAGTCAATCTCAAGGACCTTTTGCACGGCAAGAACGTGAATGAAGACGCGACTTTGAAGCCAGGCGACATGATCTTTGTTCCCGAGAAATTCATTACAAACTTCAAGAAATATGTGCCCTACTCGGTCAATGCGGGCACGTATCTAAGTAATGGCCCATTGTGATGGCTGCTCATCGCATAGCACTCTAAAGGCAGGCATTCTGGGCGAAAAGGGGAAGGCAAATGATAGAGATGGAGACCAGATCCTCAAGCAGCAGACAAGACTCCGCGAATTTCTCTCTGCGCGATTTGGCGGCGCCGTTATTCCGCCGGAAGCGGGTGTTGATCGCTACCTTCCTGGTTCGTCTTCGCCGCCGCGGCCCTGGCTCGGCTCTGCTGCCGACCGCATAATTACGAGTCGCATATGGCGATTCTGGTCAGCCGCGAACGTCTCGATCCTCTGGTCACCACCGAAGCCACAACTCAGATGGTCACACGATGACCCCGGCTCTGACCGAACAAGAAATCAATTCCGAGGCGGAGCTTCTCAAGAGCAGTGATGTGCTGGAGAAGGTGGTGCTTGCTAACGGCATGCAGAACGCACATGGCAGCTCGTTTCTCAGATTTCTTCCGCCCACGGAGACGGAGGCAGATCGGGTCGCGCGAGCGGTGCAGGACGCTGGCCAAGCAAGATTCAAGGTTGAACCCGCAATCAAGACAAACCTGATTGAAGTGACCTATAGCTCGTCGGATCCAGCGGCTTGCCTATGGAGTGCTGAACAGCCTCGGCAATCTCTATCTGGAGAAGCACGCCGCAGTTCATCGGCCGCCGGGCTCCTACCAGTTTTTCGCCCAGGAGACGCAAAGTTACAAGGCGGCTCTGGAGGATTCCGAAGCGCGTTTGCGCGCATTTGGGCAGACGCAGGGCGTAGCCGACCCGGACGACGAGCGCACGGACCTGGCTCTGCAATTGGCCGCCGCCGTGGGCCAGTCGCACACGACAGAGCAGGCGATTGCGGCGGATGAGCAGCGGATCCGGAGCGACCAGGAGCAAATGAAGGTTACGCCGCAGAGGTCGGCGACAAAGCAGGATACCAACGCCGCTAACCTTCTGCTGCAGAACCTCGGCACCAGTCTGCTGGCCGCCGAGACGAAGCGCACGCAGTTGCTGCTGAAGTATGACCCGGGCTATCCGCTGGTGCAGGAAGCCGACCAGGAGGTCGCCCAAGCCAAAGCGGCCATCGCCGAAGCGGAGAAGGCGCCATATGTCAATGAAGAGACGGATCGCGACCCAACCTTCGAGCTATTGCGAGAGGATCTGGCGAAAAACGAAGCCGACCTGGCGGGCCAACGGGCAAGCCTTGCGGCCAACCGGCGCGGCATAGATAGCATGCAGTCCCAGATGGTCAAACTGGGCAGCCAGTCTTTGCAGCAGGCTGACTTGCAGCGCGAGGCTAAGGCCAACGAGCAGAACTATCTGCTCTATCTCTCCAAACGCGAGCAGGAGCGCACTTCCAGACGCGCTCGACAGAGACACGAATTGAGAACGTCGCCATCGCAGTTCCGCCCGCAATACCCGTGCTGCCGGCACACGGTCCATTGCTTCATCCTTCTGCTCGCCTTCGGCTTAGCCGCGATGCTCAGCTTGGCTACGGCATATATCATCGACTACTTTGATCCTTCCTTCCATACGCCGGCCCAGGTGGCCGATATTCTCGGAATTCCGGTCGTGGTAGCGATGCCAAAGAGGACTGCATAGGAAAATTATGGTCCTAGATTATTACAAGCTGCGGGAACAGCCTTTTGGAGTCACGCCCGATTCCCGATATCTGTTTTTAAGCGCCACGCACAGGGAAGCGCTCGCCTCTCTTCTTTATGGGATAGAGGCGGGGCGCGGGTTTATCGCACTGATCGCAAAGCCGGGGATGGGAAAGACAACGTTGCTCTTTCATGCGTTGAATCAGCTCCGGAACAAGGCCAGGACGGTATTTCTATTCCAAACGATATGTACTCCGGTGGATCTTCTGCGGGCGCTCCTCACTGACCTCGGCGTCCGTGAAACACAGGGAAGCCTGATCCAGATGCAGTTGAGGTTGAACGAACTTCTAGTGGAGCAATCCCGCTTGGGAAAACGCGTTGTGGTGGTCATTGATGAGGCGCAGAATCTGGATGACTCCGTGCTTGAGCTGGTGCGCATGCTCTCAAACTTCGAGACCTCGCGGGAGAAACTCATACAGATCATTCTTTCGGGGCAGCCGCAGCTCGCCGAAAAGATCGCATCGCCTGAGCTGGTGCAGCTGCGGCAGCGAGTCTCCATGTTTGCTCGCCTGAAACCTTTCTCTCCGGAAGACGACGGAGCTCTACATAGATCACAGGATGCGGAGCCGCCGGGTATGACTTCGAGGCGCCTTTGTTTACCAGGGAGGCGCTGGCGCTGATTGCCCAATACAGCGAAGGCATTCCGCGCAATATCAACAACCTCTGTTTCAATTCGTTGTCGTTAGGATGCGCTTTGAAGCAGAAAACGATCGATTGCGATATCGTTCGCGAGGTCGTTGCCGACCTTGATCTCGATCGATGGCGGACGAAAAGCTCTCTTGCAGTGCGGCCGGAGGAGAGAGCTCGCAAGAGGCCCCGGCATTTCTTTCCGCTGCAAGCGCGCCCTCCATGCTCGCGGGCTGGATTCCGAAATTCGCGGTTGCCATCGTGGTCCTGCTCGTCATTCGGGAGTGCTCTTCGAGCCGTCGCTGGACGGCCCAAAGGCTGCCGTGCAGGCGAATCGTGCCCTACCCGGCCCTGCTCCTGCAGCTCCGTCCACATTCAGTGCAGATCAAGAGTCGCAGCACAGCGGCCCCTGCGGAGGCCGCCGTGCAGGCGGATAGTGTGGTCCCCGCCGCTTACCGCTCGCAGTGAACACTCCATCTGCCATGCCGGTGCGGATCAAGGCCCGCAGTCCAGTAGGCCCCTGGAAGCGCACAATCGTCGTGACACCAAAGCGGACGTTGCTCGGGATCTGTGTGCGAAAACTTTGGAAGATGCAATCCGGAGCTTTTGCAGGAGATCCATAGACTCAACCCTCGGCTAAGCAATCTTGACCACATCGAGACTGGTCAGAAAATTCGTATACCGGTTTCGGGAGCCATACAAAGTACCACGGAGCAGCCCGGTAAGGCTTCACTCGCGGAGAGGGACACGCAATGAGTAGAAACTTCGATTTGATGCAGGAGATGGAAAGAGACCAGGCGTTCCATTCGAGCCGGATCGTCGAAGCCGCTTTTCCCCATTCCGGGCGAAAACCGGAACCGGGACGCTCATCGCCAATTGACCAGACGATCTGACGCTAAGGCTTGTGCAACAGATTTTCCTGCAGCAGACGCAAGAGCCCCCGCGCATGGTGGTGTTCGCCGGAATCGATCATGGGAATGGATGCAGCCAAATCGCCGTTTCGGTTGCCGAAACCCTGGCAGGAAACGCTCCCGGGGCCGTCTGTCTGGTCGAGGCGAACTTTCGTTCACCTGCTCTGCCCGCGATGTTAGGAACAACGAATTATCACGGCCTTACGGACGCTTTGCTGGAGGAGGGCCGATTCGATCCTTTATCAAGCCGGTCTGCAATGAAAGCTTGTGGCTGCTCTCTTCCGGCCCGCTTGCAGCCGATTCGCCGAACCTCTTGAGTTCGGAACGCATGAAAGCGCGATCTGCGGAACTGCGCAAGGAGTTTGATTTTGTGATTGTCGATGCGCCGCCGATGACACGGTACGCGGATGCGATTGCTCTTGGGACAGTTGTCCGACGGCATTGTCCTGGTCCTCGAGGCGGAGTCCACCCGCCGGGAAGCGGCTCTCATGGCAGTGGAGAATCTGCGGTCTTCGAAGATTCCGATTCTCGGCGCGGTCCTCAATAAGCGCACATTCCCGATTCCGGAGAAGATCTACAACAGACTATAGAGTCACTTGGCACGGGTCGCGACAGAGACATGCGACAGGACCGCGCCGAACCGGGCGACCTAGGCCGTGTCTCGTGACAGGCTTATCCCCGTCAAATGGCAATGTTGAGTGTTAAGGAACTCACCCGAGTCTTGTGGCGAGACATCGTGACTAAGAGCGAGGAGCCTGTGAGAGTTGATGACACCTTCTGCTGAGACCGACGCCTCCACTGTGATCGCAGCGATCAAGACTGTCGAGGCGAAACCAATTGCTTAGGCAGAGCGCCGGCTATCGTTGTTCCGCCAAGTCTTGTCGTCCGAGGAAACGGCGTTGCATCAAGGCATTGTTTCCCTGGCCGATCAAGCCGTTGCCAGCGTCACAAACTTTGTGACCGGCGTGATCATCGCGCGAGCCTGCTCCAAGGAAGAATTTGGTCTGTACATGCTCGGCTTCAGTTTAATTCTGTTGATGACGGACTTGCAGACGTCGCTGATTACGACACCTTATATGGTTTATGCGCCGCGCCTTAAGGGAAGAGCCCACGCTCTGTACACCGGAAGCACCCTGATTCATCAGTTGGCATTTTGCCTTATCACGATGCTCGGTGTGGTGTGTGGCGCATTTGCGGTCACGTTACGGAGTCGGCCCCCGAGGCCTGGGACCAGTCTTGTGGGCATTGGCTCTTGTGATCGCTTTGATCATGCTTCGGGAACTTGCTCGTCGCGTGTGTTTTGCCCGCCTAAGGCTTAAGACCGCATTTTTTTCGATACCTTTGTTGCGGTTGTTCAAATCGGCGGCCTGCTCCTTCTTGCCCGCTTCGGTCTGTTATCGGCCAGCCGCGCGTATTGGGTGATTGGATCAGTCTGTGGGATTGCGGTTCTCGGGTGGCTGTGGTCGGACAGAGGATTCTATCATCCCCGAATGAGCGAATCACTTGCCGACCTTAAGAAGAATTGGATCCTTGGAAAATGGGTTTTCGCCAGCGGTTTGGTCTGGGCCGTCAGCATGAATCTCTATCCCTGGCTTCTGGCGTCCTTCCATGGCGCCGCCTCCGCGGGAGTGTGGGCGGCGTGCCTGGGAGTTGTGTCGGTTGGCAATCCGGTGCTACTGGGAATCCAGAACCTCGTGGGTCCGAAAATCGCTCACGTATATGCGGCAGAGGGCCCCAGAGCCTTGCGTCGATTGGTGCTCAAGATAACCGCTGTTATCGCTACTCCCCATGTCTTTGCTCTGTCTCGTGATGTTTATTTGGGGAGGTCGTTTCTTAGCCCTGCTCTACGGGCGCCAGTATGCAGGCAATGGCTTGATTGTCGCGATCTTGGCGTTGAACCTTCTGGTCACAGCCTCGGCGTTTTCATTTTCGCGCGCCCTTTTTGCCGTCGACCGTGCGCATGTGGATTTCCTGGTTAATTTCACGGCTCTATTCATCATGGTCACCTTGGGCCTTTGGCTGGTGCGAGCCTACGGCCCACTCGGCGCGGCGATCGGGTTGCTAGGGGCAAGCTTTGTCACATCGGCGGTAAGGGCGGGAGCCTTCCTGAGGCTTCCAGCTCACATTTCCGAGGGGCAGGAAGCGAATTAAATGAGTAGCAGCAATCATTCGAGTGCGGGCTCAGTACTCCAGTTGGGCGGCCCCCCTGGCTCATTTTTTTGTTTCTAGCTGCGGTGTTTTTCTTGTTTGTCACGACCTATCGTATTCTAAGAAAGCGATTGACAATTACAATCTATCCGAAGGTGACTCCTGTCGCGAAGGTGGCTGAAGGCTCGCTTGTCCGGCAAATCGCTCTACTATCATTAGGTATTTTCGCGATCGTTAGCTTGGTCCGCCATCGGGCTGACTGTCGGCTTGGAATCGATGGTCCGTTGGGATGGATTCTTCTTAGCTTTGCCGCCTGGGCACTTTTTTAGCCCTATTTGGGCCGAGGATTTGACCGCTGACCCTGAAGAGGTTGGTGGTCTTCGGGATACTGTGCATTGCTGCCGTGGCTATCGCGCGTCGCTTCTCTCTTCGCGAAATCGTCTTGTGGACATTCTTCAGTACCGTTCTTTTTCTCGTTATTGGCGTCTTGGCGGAGCTGTTCCTGGGAACTTTCCGGCCCTTCGCATCCGGCTATCGTTTCGCGGGAACACTTCACCCGAATGATCAGGGCAGTTAATTGCACACTTCTTCTCCTTTCGGCGTGGCAGCCGCGGACATGGAAAAACATAGGCGAACACTCTTTCGAGCTTGCGCGCTCCTCGGGTTTGTTTTCCTGATTCTTACCGCCTCGAGGACAGCATTTGCCGCGGCCCTCCTCGCCCTTGTCGTGTATTTGGCGGCGGTATGTTCCAGACCCGCGAATATCGTAATGGCCTACAGTCTCACCATGGTTTTTGGTCTTCTTCTCTTATTTCTTGGAAATGGATTGCTTCCAGATCTCAAGGGCGCGGTTATGCTCGGAAGGGATAATTCGAGTGTTGACTCGTTCAACGGTCGCACTGGAATCTGGGAGGATCTGCCCCCTACATTCAACAACGTCCAATTCTTGGCTACGGCTACGGCGGCTTCTGGACTCCAACTCACATGAGCGCGATTTCGGAGGAGGAAAAATGGGGCGTTTCTTCCAGCCACTCGGCATACCTCGATTATCTTCTTAGCTTAGGGGCAGTAGGGCTGGTTGCGTATGCGTTCTTACTCCTTGCTGGGATCAAGCGCGCATTTCGTTTTCAGAGACTCTCGCGGAGTTCCACCTTCGCTTTTTGCGGAGCGCTCCTGGTGTTTTACGCATTGGACGGATTGCTCGACTCCGCCACTGTCGAGCCATCGCTGCCGATGTTCCTTTGTATGGTCGTCCTTGTCTCTCTTGCTTTAAAGGATATCTCACATGTCACTCAATTCCGCCAGCTTCCCGCCACGCGGTGATACGGTAAACCCGGAACTAGTCAGCGTTGTTGTGTGTACACTCAACCGTGCTGAGATGCTTGATGGTGCCCTTACAAGCCTCAGAGAGCAACAGGCCTTTGGAAAGATCAAGTTCGAAATTCTGGTCGTTGATGACGGCTCCATCGACTCGACAGAGCGTGTGGTGTCTGCCCAGAAAAATGCCACCACTGTTTCCATCCGCTATCTGCGGCAGGATCATGCCGGCGTGGCTGCGGCACGGAACCGGGGCGTCATTGAGGCGCTTGGAGATTGGATCGCTTTTTTCGATGATGATCAAATTGCTAAGAGCGATTGGCTGATTCGGTTGATCGAGAAGGCAGTAGAAAAGAATGTGGATTGTGTCGGTGGACCTTATGTTCTGCGGTTGCCAGCGGACTGTGAGCTTGGGCTGGATCCCACAATTCGGCGCCTTCTGGGGGAGGAACCTATCATGATGCAGGAGCAAAGCTCTCTCGACCCAGGTGTGGGCTCGCAGAGACGCGAGGCAATTCCATCGACAGGCAATGTCCTCATAAAAAGGACGCTCTTCGATCAAGTGGGATTGTTTTCAGAAAGCCTGGCTTACGGGGAAGACCGGGAGTTCTTCAGGCGGGCAATGAAAGCTGGTGCACGCTTCGCGACTGCCCCCTGTGCGGTTATTTACCACATCGTTCCTTCGTCACGATTGACACAGGAGTATTTGTTGCATATTGCCGCGATCGGCGGGCAGTCCCAGGCTGAGATCGACGAGTACAAGATGGTCCTTGGGCGCGCATTCCTCCGCTTCGGCCACCTCATCGTGGTAGCCGTCCCGAAGCTTGGCTATGCGTTCGCGCTGCGTAACCGACCAGGGATACTAGGACGAAAGTGCTCGATCCGCTGGTCCCTGGAGTATATCGCTGTCGCGCTGACACGATGGAAAGGGCAGCGCATTGCCTCTCCAGCTGACCTTTCGACCGGCACCTAAGCTGTATTACCTAAGCTGTATTTATGATCGGCCCGGCTCGAAAAAGATGAGCGCGATCCTCAATGCCAGTCATTGTACGGGATAGCCAGTGTAGAAGACCGGCCGATTAAGACTCGTCCTGGTAGCGATCATGTCTCTCCCAGGGTAGTCGTGTCGGCGACTTACGTTCTTGAGACGGAAAGCGAGGATAACGTTGAAGGTTTTTCAGGTCTATAACGAACAGAGAAACCGGTTCGGCGGCGAACCGGTGGTGATCGACGCCACTATGCGACTGCTCGCGCAAAACGGACACGAGCCGCGGATGGTGATGAAATCGAGCAGGGTTCTGGAGAACTCGATCCTCAAGCGCCTGAGCGCAAGCTGGGGCGGCGTCTACAACATCCGCGTTAATCAAGAGATGCGTCGGCTCCTCAAGAAGGACCGTCCGAATGTAGTCCACGTTCACAACCTGTACCCGATGTTTTCGCCTTCTATATTGGTTGCGTGCCGACGAGAGGGTGTGCCTGTCGTCATGACCGTGCACAGTCACATCCTGACCTGCCCGACCTGGTATCACCTGTACAAGGGGAGCGTGTGCGAGGCCTGCGTTGGGGGTCACGAGTACAGGTGCGTGTTGAAGAACTGCCGAAACAACATTTTAGAGAGCGCCGCGTATGCGTTGAGAAGCAGCGTGGCCAGACGCTTCCGGTTGTTCCACGACAACGTGAACGTGCTGATCGTCATGACGGCGTTCGCCAAGAGGAAGCTGCTGCAAGCGGGCTTCCGCGAGGACCAGATTGCGGTTGTGCCAAACCCCGCGTCCGTAAGAGACGCTGCCACAAACCCGTCCGCAGGGCAGTATGTGGCGTTTGCAGGCCGCATGAGCCCGGAGAAAGGTGTCGATATACTCCTGAGCGCCGCTGAGCGGATGCCGAACGTCCCTTTCAAAGTGGCAGGCGACGGCCCTCTTCTATCGGAGATGATGGCCAGGGCACCAGCTAACGTCGAGTTCCTCGGGAGACTGGGTCCTGATGAGCTTCGTGAGTTCTATGGAAAATCCCAGCTTGTCGTCGTGCCCAGCGTGTGGTTCGAGCAGTTCCCGATAGTCGTTCTGGAGGCAATGGCGCGAGGATTGCCCGTGATTGCGTCCAGGATCGGGGGGCTTCCCGAGATCGTTGAGGAAGGCATCACCGGCAGCCTTTTCGAGCCTGGTAACCCAGAGGACCTGGTGCAGCAGGTGCGCGGTCTGTGGGAGGACCCCGAACTCTGCAATCGAATGGGGAGAGCGGGCCGGCAAAAGGTCATCCGGGAATACACCGAGGATGCGTACTACCACAATTTGATGGCGGTCTACCAAACGGCAATCCATCGTCTCCGGAACAGTGCTACCGTCTCGCCCCTCGTGCACATAAGTAATGCCGTAATGCCTGCGAGCGAAACCGACGGACGGTGACGGCTCTCCTTAGTGACTTTTGCGGGATTCACGAGCCGCGACCCGGTCCGAGTGCGTTCTCTTTCAGATATGCGCTAGTCCATTTACGAAGCTGACGGAGGGATTCAACGGTGAAGGGATATAGGCGCATCAACATTCTCGGGTGTCCAATTGACACGATCTCGCTCTCAGAAACCGGGGCCGAGATCCGGAGTGCCATCTCGAGTGGGAGGACGATGCGGATCTTCCCGGCCAACGTCGACGTGGTAATGAAGACCAAGCGCAGTGTTTCCCTCGCTCAAAGGCTATGGGAAGCAGATTTCGTCGTTGCCGATGGGAAACCCATTGTCTGGGCAGCCTCCCTGCTCGGTAATCCGATTCGGGTCGAGTCAATGGTACCGACTTAGTCTGGAGCTGTGCTGCGCTCTCGGCGGAGACCGGCTGGTCAGTCGCGCTGATAGGAGGAATGGGCGATGTTGCCGCTCGGGCGGTACGGAAGATGAAGGAGCGATATCCCACAGCTCAACTGCACGCTGTTCCCACACCAATGCTTTCAAACGAAACCATCAATACCGAGCTCATTCGGGAAATTAAGGCACTCGACGCCAAGATTGTGTTCGCGGCGCTCGGAGTGCCACGTCAGGAAAATTGGATCGCAGCACATCTGGTCGAAAGTGGTTCACTCGTTGGGGTCGCGGTGGGCTCAGCCTTCGACATCATTAGCGGCGATAAGCCTCGGGCTCCAAAATGGATGCAAGATTTTGGCCTTGAATGGTTCCACCGGATGTTGCAGGAGCCACGGCGTTTGGGCAAACGCTACCTGCTGGAAGATAGCCCTTTCCTGTATCACTTAGCGCTGGCCGCGTTGCGTCGAAACAGGGGCCGAACGACAGAGGAAATATGAGCAGGCCGCGGGCGATCACCCTGCCACGCAGATTCCAGGCGTAGAGATTCCCAACTTGTTGTGATCGATTTGAAGTTCCTCAGATAGGAATGGCACGGGCTCCCTTGTGACGCCGGTGCGGGTCTCGCTCGATCCAAGGAAGGTAAAACACATGATTATTACGCGCACTCCTCTTCGCATTTCATTTTTTGGTGGTGGCACGGACTATCCAATCTGGTACCGCGAGCAAGGGGGCGCCGGGCTCTCCACCGCGATTGACAAGTATTGCTACATCACGACCGGTGGCTGCCGCCCTTTTTCGAATACCACAGCCGTGTTTCCTACTCGAAGATGGAAAACGTGAACCACAACAGCTCGATCGAGCATCCGTCGGTGCGGGCGTGCCTAGAGTTCATGGGAATCGACGAAGGCGTCGAGATCAACCACATAGCCGATTTGCCCGCGCGGACGGGCTTAGGGACCAGCTCGGCGTTCACCGTGGGTCTTCTCTTGGGTCTTTATGCGCTCAAGAACCAGATGCGCGACAAGCACGCGCTGGTCGCCGACGCAATCCATGTCGAACGCGATTTACTTCGGAAGCTGTCGGATCGCAGGACCAGGTGAGCACTGCTCATGGAGGATTCAACCGCATCAATTTCAATCAGAACGATTCCATAGACGTAAAGCGCGTTCTTCCTCACCGGCTCGACGGGCGGATCTAGAGCAGCATCTGGCGCTCTACTTCACTGGCTTTTCACGGATTGCCTCGCAAATCGCGGAGGAACAGGTGAAAGCCACGCCGCAAAAAGAGAGAGCTGGAGACGATGCAACAGATGGTCAGCGAGGCGGAAGACATCGTCACGAATCGCTCTCGCTCGCTCGATGAATTCGGCCGGTTGATGCACGAAGGCTGGACGATCAAAAGATCGCTGACACAAAAAATCTCGAACAACAACATCGACCAGATCTACGAGGCGGGGCTGAGCGCCGGGGCCATCGGAGGAAAGTTGCTGGGCGCTGGTGGCGGCGGTTTCATGTTGTTCTTCGTGCCGCCTCACCGACGCGAAGCGCTTCGTGTTCGGCTGAAAAAGCTGCTATGCGTACCCTTCTCCTTCAACGATCGCGGCAGCCATGTTGTCATGTACGAACCTGAGCCGGAATATCACGAATCGCTTGCCAGCGAACGGTCTGAAGTTTATGCGTAGTGTAGCGCCTGACGCAATCATACTGTGCGGTGGCGCGGGCCTTCGATTGAGGAAGGTGACTGGGGATGCCCCCAAATCGATGGCCAGCGTCGCAGGGCGCCCATTCTTGGAATTGCTGTTCAGGCAACTGAACCGGTACGGTTTCCACCGCGTGATTCTGGCCGTTGGTTATCAGAAAGAGTTAATTTCGTCTTTCCTTGGGGAACAGGCGTTCGGTCTGCGTCTGGCGTATGTCGCTGAGGAGTCTCCCCTCGAAACGGGCGGCGCTATGCGCAATGCAGGGGATCGCATCGAAACGGACATGGCCCTGGTCATGAATGGGGACAGCTACACAGACGTGGACTTATCCAGGTTTGTGGAGGTCCACCAGGAATCGAAGGCTGAGCTAACGGTTGTGGTCGTTCCCGCAGACGGACGCGGAGACATTGGGTCGGTGCTGATCGATCAAAATGGCAAGCTAAAGCGATTTGCCGAAAAGGATACCGGAATAGACTCGAAGTACTACATCAATGCCGGCATATACATCGTGTCGAGGCGCCTGCTCTACGAAATCCCAACCGGAGTTCAGATATCCCTCGAAAAGGAGCTGTTTCCCCGCTGGGTGGAGGCCGGGAAGGACATGCGGGTATTCCTTCACTCCGGCAGTTGCGTGGATATTGGCACGCCCGACCGCTATCAAATTGCGCAGCAGTGCCGGCCGGTGTGGAAGCCACTCAGCCCCGACCGTAGCCGCCGAAGAGGCTTAAAAGGTTCATCCGAGTTGGAGGCGCCATGACCGACAGCATTTTTTGCACCAATGATGAGCGCAGCATCGAGGTCCGCGGCCGTCTGACGGGCGCTTGCTTACCAGCCGTGACCGCGGCGGATACACAGCATTCTCTTGCGGGATTCACAATAGTATTTGCACCCTCAGGGAGAGCTGGCGCGTAAATGACACGCACGTCCTTATACGTTAAAACCTGCCTTGTCAAAACCTGCCTTGTCCTAGCTGCGGAGTTTAGCCTTACGCTCACGGCGGCAGGAGCGGCCTTTGCCACTGAAACCAATCACCTAGTGCCCGTGCAAGCACCGATTCCATCCAGCTACTTCGGCATGCATATCCGAGACACCGTCATAGCGAGTGAGACTGCGTCGCTGACTCCGTGGCCCAGCGTGCCGGTACCGGAGTGGCGGCTGTGGGATGTAAAGTGAGTGGCCGGATATGAGCCAAGCAAAGGCGAGTGGAGTTTCGGCACACTGGATAAATCCCTGGAAATTGTGCAAGACACAACGCGGACGTCATGCTCACCCTCGGCTTTACACCCGCATGGGCGTCAGCGCGTCCGCAGGAAGCCGCCGGCTATAACCCGGGTGGGCTGCTGAACCAACCGACCTGGAAAACTGGCGAATCTTTGTTCGAACCATCGCCAACCGTTACAGGGCCGCATCCACATTTACGAAATCTGGAATGAACCGAACCTCACGAAACAATATTGGACCGGATCGATGGAGCAAATGATTGCGCTGGTGCGCGAGGCGCACCAGATTATAAAGAGTGTCGATCCGTCGGCGATTCTTGTCTCACCTTCTGAGACTAGCGACTACGGACTCCCTTGGCTTTCCGAGTTCTTGAGCGAAGGCGGAGGGCAATATGTGGATGTCATTGGATATCACTTCTATGTCTTTCCTGCGATCCTGAAGCGATGGTGCTGCTAATCGAAAAGGTGAAGCGCGTCATGTTCTCCAACGGAGTGGGCCGAAGCCTCTCGGAATACTGAGTCGGGTTGGTCGGAGCCAAAACCTTTTCCATCAGAAGAACTGGCTGCCGGAGATCTCGCCAGAGCCTTGCCTCTGAACTGGGCAGCGGGTGTGCAACGGTTCTACTGGTATGCCTGGGACGATCATGTCTGGGCTTCCCTTGAAACGACCGAAAAGGACGACGCGACCCTCGCACCCGCGGGCCGGGCTTACGGCATCATCCAAAATTGGTGAGTCGGGGCCAGTCGACCGCCTGCAGCGAAGACGCGGATGAGATCTGGATCTGCCAATTGAAATGGAACGAGTCGCCTCAATGGATCGTAGGAATCCGGCCAAAACGAGATCATTCCAAATCCCCTCGTCATGGCATATCAAGTATGTCACTTCACTGTTAGATAAGCGTTCAGAATTAAGAGGACCTTCGTTGGACGTCGGGCCTACGCCCCAACTTTTGACGAGCAATAGTGAGAGCGCTCTCGCGATGGCCGGCGGCTGGTTAAACCGCCGCTTTACCTGTCGCAGCGTGTGGCTGAAAGCCTGGCGTCGGTTACAACGTTCGTGAGGTATAAGTGTATCCGCGCTAGGTACTGATGTGCATGGAGTAACGCCTATACCTTTCGCTATAGTGATCCCATGGTGAATCTTAATCCCAATGGCAAGACAGGCAAATGGTACGTGCCGCGCCTCCCCGGCGAGAGTGACGCCTCCCTTAAGGAACGGCGACACGTAGCGTATTTTGAAGAGCAATTAGAAGAAGACAAAGAATGGTGGGACCGTATGGGTGTTCCCGTTGATTTTTCCGACAGTCGTGTTATCGACTCGGTTGCGGGCACGGTGCACTCTCTATCGAAATAGCAGAAGCAGGGGCAAGGAGATCGTTGGCTGGACCTAGACGGCGAGCGCGTTGCCTTTGCGCAACGAACTCTCGAGCAGCGATATGCCCAATTCAAAGATCGTGTGAGCTTTCTTCAGCAGGACATTCTCACCAAACGGAGACCGGCTACTACGACTACATCATCAGCAAGGATTCCTTGGAGCACATCGAGAATCTTGACGAGGTAACAGACAAGATCGCGTCTCTCCTCAAAGATGGCGGCAAATTGATCGTCGGGATTTGCCCGCTCTACTACAGCCCGTTTGGTTACCACCAGCGTTTCCTGATCCCCTTTCCGTGGTTTCCAGTCTTTGCTCCCGAATGGCTGCTCTTAATCTGGATATCGCTTCGCCTCCGACAAAAGATCAGGAGTGTCAGCGACCTTGCGCTGAACAAGCTCACTCCGAAGCCTTTCGGAATCTGTTCCGCGACCCGAAATGGAAGGTTGTAACCGTAAAGTACAACCGCGGCAAGAAGCGCCTCATGCCGCTGATGGCGCGTCTGCGACGGTGGGTTTTCTTCGAGAGGTACTTCACCGTCAACATCTACGCCATCCTGCAACACTGCGGACGTATCTAGGCGACGCGAGAGATCCTAGCACAGGTTGTCTGCCGCATCGGCGATAACGATGGCCAATGCGTTCTCAAAGAAGTGGGATAATTGCCAGCCGCTTATTCTCTGTGGTTTGAGTGCTAGATTCTCACCGAAGTCTTTGTCCCCACTGTGAGAAATCAACATCATGTGCCCCTTAAGGTCGGGCTATCAAACGCTTTCTCAGCGTTGGGAGGGAATGAAAATGCTAAAAGCAATGAAAACGATCGTAAGTGAAAGTCCTCTTGACGGTCTTGCAAGACCGCTCTACAGAAGGTTGGTCCTGCTCCCCCGGAAAACATTGGAAGCGATAAGAATAATCAAAAAATACCTCGCTCAACATGAAATCAAAAAACTCCAGCTCGGCTGTGGCCCTAATATTTTTCGGCTTTCTTAACTCGGATTATTTTCCAAGGTTAAGCGATGCTATCTGCCTTGATACAACAAATACCTATCTTTTTGAAGACGAAACCTTCGACTATATATTCAGCGAACATATGATCGAACATGTCCCAATATAAAAGGCCAGCTGATGCTAAAGGAGTGCTGGCGTGTTCTAAAAGACGGCGGGAAAATGAGAATTTCGACCCCTGACTTAGCGTTCTTAATCTCGCTCTATCAGACCGACAAATCCCATCTGAAGGAATTCATCAGATGGTTAACGAGGAAAATCGTGGACGACGCTCCTTTTTGTGATGATACTTTTGTCATCAACTATTTTTACGCGGGTGGGGCCACGTGTTTATTTACGATGAAAAAATTCTGCACTTATCTTTGGAGAGTGCGGGATTCAAAGAGATTACTAAATGTGCTCTGAACGAGAGTGAAGATCTGGTACTGCGCAACTTAGAACGTGGCCCCCGCTCCGAGCGGCCGGAAACGCTCATATTGGAAGCAACAAAGAGAGTCAATCAACCCTCCGATAGGGGGCGCACTCACCTCGGCAATCTGAGAGGAGCGGCTCGCAATGCTGGGTCGCGGGCGCACCACTGGGAAAAGCAAAGGTGTGCTCATTGCCGGTGTGATCATCACGTCCCTTCCGCTCTTGCGCGGTTTCTCCGCTTCGCCATCGATCGCTGTTTCGTCTTGGATGAAGTCCGCCCAGGATATGGCGGTGGGGCCGTGCATCTTGCCGCGAAGCGGGGGGCCTGAACCGTACGGAGATCTGGCATTCATACCTTTTGACTGTCACCCTCCACCTTCATTTGGGACCCGCAAAGAGGAGACGCTCCTATGCAGAGCCTGACGTTAGGCGTTCGTCCTGTTCCTGAACAGATCTCAAAGATAGGGGATATCTATCCGCATTCTATAGCCTTGAGCTATGGCGATCGACAGTTAAGTTATGACGAACTTGATACTAGGGCAGATCGGTTTGCGGGATATTTGGCGCAGCTTGGTGTCGTGTCCGGCGGCACTGTGGCTATCTGCATGGAGCGGTCGTTCGACTGGATCGTCGCTGCTCTCGGCATCTTGCGGGCTGGGGCCGCGTATGTTCCACTAGATTCTTCTTGGCCGGATTCCGTTTGCGCTTTGCCGTGAAAGACTCGGGCGCAACCGTCCTCGTGGCCCGAGCAGCGCTTCTTGATCGCCTCAAGGTAAAGCGCGCGGTATAGATCCCTGCCGTGACGCTGCGGCCATCGCTGCCGCTCCGGACTGCGCACGCGGCCCCATCGCAGCCGGAGAGCCTTGCCTATGTGATCTATACTTCGGGATCGACCGGAGCCCCCAAAGGCGTGGAGATAACGCATGCCAATCTGGCTCATCTCATCCGATGGCATCGGGATACCTTCGGCGTCACCCGGAAAGATCGTGCGAGTCATCTCGCGGGTCTTGGATTTGACGCGGCTGTTTGGGAAATCTGGCCGCATCTTTGCGCCGGCGCGACGTTGTGTCTCGCAGACGAGGAAGTGCGCTCGTCGCCGGACTTGATCCAGCAGTGGATGATTCGCGAGCGTGTGACTATCGGCTTTGTTCCCACCGTCCTTGGCGCGCGCTTGATGGCGATGGCATGGCCCGCTACGACGGCACTGCGTCTGCTGCTCACGGGGGGAGATGTGCTGCACCACGGCCCAGCCTCCGCAGCTGCCCTTCGCGGTTGTCAATAACTATGGACCGACGGAATGCACCGTGGTTGCCACATCGTCGCGTGCTCAAACCCGGGTCGCATGGAGTACCACCGATCGGTCATGCCGATCGCCGGCGCCAGCGTCTATCTGCTGGACGAACAAGGTGAGCAGGTTCCCGACGGCAGCGGTGGGCGAGATCTACATTGGCGGCAGAGTTGTCGGACGGGGATACCGCAACCTCCCTGATGCTTACGAGCGAAGCTTTCTGCCCGATCCTTTCGCAGGAACACCAGGCTGCCCGCATGTATCGCACGGGCGATCGCGGGGTCCGGCGGCCAGACGGCGAAATCGAATTTCGTGGACGCCTCGACCGGCAGACGAAGATCCGTGGACAACGAGTCGAGCTGGATGAAATCGGCAGTGTCCTCGCACACCACCCGAGTATCGATTTTGCCACGGCGATAACAGCAACTCGCATGGAGGAGAGAACCAACTTGTGGCTATGTTCTCCCGAAGAAGAATGCGCGTGTTCCGACCGCGAATGAGCTCCAGGAGCATTTTCTGCGCAGCTTGCCGGACTATATGGTCCCGGCCGTCTTTGTGCGATTGCAAGCACTCCCGTTATCGCCAAATGGGAAGCTCGATCTGAAGATGCTTCCGCAGCCAACGGATGCAAATCTGCTGGAAAGAACAGTGCGAAGGCACCTTCGTCACCGATCGAGGAAAGGTGCTGACCATAGCCGGGAGCTTCTTGAAAACAATTCAGTTATCGGCAGAGGACAATTTCTTCCTGGCAGGAGGACATTCGCTCTTGGGTATGCAACTCGTTATTCGCCTGCGCAACACATTTGGTGTGGATCTGACATTGCGACAGCTCTTTGAAGCGCCTTCCGTTGAACGTCTGGCGTCTTGGTCGAGAGTATGCTCAAGGAGTCACGTCTCGCAGTGATTTGGCGCGACGTGCTCGGGCAGAAGTACGTCGGTCTTGATGACCACTTCTACAGCGTGGGGGGTCATCCGGTGCTCATTGCTACTCTTCGCCAGCGCATCGCCGCAGAGTTAGGCCAGGAGATTCCGGCTGCGGAGCTCATTCAAAATCCCACCGTTCGCATGCAAGCAGAGCTGGTGCAGAGGCACGTCGACAATGCTTCTGCGCTGCCGACCGGGGTGCTTGCGCTGCAGAATTCAGGCTCTCCCAACAAAACTTTCTGGGCTCTCCCCCTGAATGAAAACTTGGCGGAGCTGATCGGGGACAATCGGTCGGTGTTTTCTGTATCTCTCACTGATGCAGACGTCCTATCGCTGGGCGAAGCGCCCACTCTGGAAGGCATCGCCGCATGCCTACTCCGCAAGATTCTTACCATGCAACCGGAAGGCCCGTACACCATCGGCGGTTTATGTCTTGGTGGCATTCTCGCCTATGAGATCGCATTCCAACTTCAGGCTGCCGGGCGCGAAGTATCCCTTTTGTGCTGCTGGATCCGCCGAACCCCTCATACGTGGAATCGTGGTCCTCACCGAAGTTTAAGACGGCGTACTTGCGCTACTTAGTGAAGAGAGCGGTGCACCTCGGCCCTAAGCTAAGCTTTATCTCTCTCGGTGAACGTCTGTTCAAAAAACTTCCTCGCTCGATAAGACCAAAGTCCGTTAGGGCAAAGATGTGCGTCGGTCAGGAGATGATGGAAACGGCAGCTTCTAGATATCACCCCAAGAAATATGAGGGAAGGGTGCTTCTATTGCTTGCTGCTAAGCGCCCTTCCTACGTGAACCTCCTTCCCGGTGGCAGGAAGTCATTCCGCATAACTTACATGCGCAGTATGTGGATGGATTTCATCGCGACTTGCTAAAAGCACCGGAGGTGAATTGTGTTGCAGAGGCCATCATCTACCATCTGAATTCTAGCTCTGCCGAAGGGTCTTATCCTCCGGCCGTCGGTTGTGCAGATGGCGAAGTTGCCTGAGTTTGCGGCGACAAATCGCGAACTGAGAGGAAGGTGCCGCGGGAGATCACTTCGCATCTGATGTGTGCGAACCTGTTCCGGCCCTTGACCCGATTAGAGATCATAATTTTCCAGGAGCACTGGCATCTGGTTCACCGTTATCTGCGTCGGTAGAGTAAGCGTATTGTTTTGCGAGTCGCGGTATATCGTCAAACCGAAGTTCTCGGGGACGGGAACCGAGATGTTTGCCCCGGTGCTGCTCCAGAGCATCCATGCGTCATAATTTCCCCCCGAGCGCTGCAGTTCACATGCCCAAAGCCCATTCTCATACTGCTGGCATTGAGTAAGGTTTGCTCCAGTAAGCCACGTTTCGATTGTGCCGTAGGCGACTCCTGCCACTGTCAACTGATTCACTGGGTCCGCGGGCCCCTGAGTATAGCTACAGAGCGGCGACGACCATAAGGTTCCCCACCAACAGTTGTCATAGGCGTACCAGACCACGCGCGAAACGCCAGTTGCCACTTGCGTCATGTGATAGCGCATCAGCCAGGACACTTGGTTCTGATCATCGTCATTGGTATTCCACTGCCAACTCACCTCGGTATTCCAGAGAGGGAGATTGGAGAGACCGTATTGGCCGAGGGTTTGTTTGAAAAGCTGTACTCCTGACGCAATTTCCTCGGGAACATATGCTGGCGAAACATAACCGTGAAACGCGGCTATGTCCGCGTAAGGATACGAAGTGCCCGCACTAGCCAAGTACCAGTCGAGCCAAGTGATGCTGCCGGGGCCAAGCCCGCTAATCGGCGGCAGCAAGACCTGGTTCGGGTTAACGCCCCCGTTGGGAGAGCAGACGCCGTTGGTGCAACCGCAGTTTGCGGGGTCCTTGGCTATTTGATAAGTGTGCCGGGCAATCGTCAATAGTTGGGCATCTGTTCCATCCCAAAACTGTGGGTTGTCTGGTTCATTCCATGGCTCGTAGTACTTGACGGTCCCGCAGTAGCGTTGAACCAACTGCGTTGCAAAGTTGTCGAAGGCGTTCATATCGGGAGGGGCGCAGGTTCCAGGACCTTTTCCGCCAACACATGGATCAGTAGGATTTGTCGAGGCCCAAGCAGGTACGTGACCAAAGGTAAAAATGAAGTCACTTACGCCATTCTTCTGTGCGATCGCGATTGAGTTATCCATCTTCGCGTAATTCGATTCTCCTTCGTAGCTGTCAATCATCTGCCAATAGACGACATCCCAGAAGCGAAGGGTCGACACGGGAAAAGAAGGAAAGGGTGTCATACCAGACGCAGCGTAGTTGCCATTCGGCGCAAGGTTGGAGATTGTCATTCCAAAGAATTGGCTGGAGATGGGTGTCGTAGGATTAGCCGGCGCAAACGTGTTTATGAGCGGGCTCCCGGCGTAAGCGAATGATCCTGGGGCAGAGCCTGTGCCGCTCAGGCTGATAACTACCGTACCGCTGGTCGAAGAATTGCTCTTGATAAGTCAGCTTACCCGCCGCCGCGCCCGCGGCGGTGGGATCGAACCGCAAACTCAGCGTCACCATCTGGCTCGGATTCAATGTGATTGGGAACGTGGCTCCTGACGCTGTGAATCCAGTACCCGTTAATGCTGCCGAGCTTATGGTGACCGGCGCTGTCCCCGTGGAGGTCAAAGTCACGGGCTGCGTCGATGCTGTGCTCACCGTGACACTGCCGAACGTAAGAGAGGCTGCACTCGTTGTCAGCTGCGGAATCGGCGCCGCCGTGCCTGTGCCGCTCAGATTGACGACCGCTGTGTTGCCAGTCGACGAGCTGCTCTGGATCGTCGCTGCCCGAGCGCCGCTCCGGTAACCGTTGGATCGAAGTGCGCATTCAGCGTCACCGACTGGCTCGGGTTTAGCGCAACCGGGAAAGCGGCCCCCGAAATTGTGAAGCCGGTACCCGTCACTGCCGCCGACTTGATGGTGAGCGGCGCCGTCCCCGTGGAGGTCAGCGTCACAGGCTTCGTCGACACCGTATTCACAGTCACATTGCCGAAGGTTAGACTGGCCGTGCTGATCGTCAACTGCGGACTCGGCGCCGCCGTGCCCGTGCCGCTCAGATTGACCACCGCTGTGTTGCCGACCGGCGAATCGCTCTGGATATTCAGGTGTCCCGCGGCTGCGCCCGTAGCCGTCGGATCGAATTGCACATTCAGCGTTACCGACTGGCTAGGGTTTAGCGTGACCGGGAAAGCAGCCCCCGACATGGTGAAGCCGGTACCCGTCAGTGTTGCCGAGCTGATGGTGACCGGCGAAGTGCCCGTGGACGTCAACGTCACCGGCTGCGTCGCTGCCGAACCCAGTGTCACATTGCCGAACGTCAAATTGTCTGCACTGACGGTTAGAGCCGGCACGGAACTACTGACACTGATTCCCAACCCATCGATTGAGCCTTGAGCGATCGGGCTGCTTGCGCCGTTGGTCGCGGTGAATACGCCAGAGTAGCTGGAAGCATTGGCAGGCGTGAAGGCAATGTTGAAACTGTAAGTACCGCCAACGCTGATAGTGACGGGAAGGATACTCTGGCCGTTCACAGAAAAATTCTGCCCGGCAACATTCAACTTAGAAACATCAACCGGGGCAGAGCTCTGATTGAGAAGGGAGACTTTAATGGTAGCGGTTTGCCCGACAGGCACCGCGCCAAAGAGGATTACGCTAGGTGAGACGCGGAGCGGACCCGCTGATCCGTTAGGTGTATATCCGCATCCTGACAGCACGACGACGAGGCAACATGCCAATATGGTAAACAGGTTTGCGGACGAACCGTCGAGTCTGCAAATCGGACCACGCCTGCGGGCACAATATGATCTGAACAACGGTGTAACCTCTGTATACGGCGTATTCTCCAGAGGCATAAAAAAGAACAATTTGCGGGATTATTGTTCTTACGCGGAGGCCTGCGATGGAGCTTTCAGATTACTTCGCATCCTCCACGCAACATAGAGATCGAAGTCGCCGGGTGGGTCGGCGGGGTAATGACTGTTCGACGAGGTAGATTGCGACTTGTTCGGTAAAAGGATTGTGACTCCATCATTGGGGAGCCTCAATGACACAAATTAGTCATTGAGGGAAGGGCGAAGGCGCCTTGGGCAGCCGGGGGGAGTGCCCGTGCCTTTCGCCTTATGCGCCTAACAGAGATACCTGCAGCGTAGAGCTTGATGCTTGAGCCGATCACAGGCTGTCGGGCCCCATGTACGGTGCCGCGCAGAACGACAGGAGCCTGAGCGGCATTAGCCGACCCACTGAATCCACATCCTGCTAGGGCTGCGAGAGCGATCGCTACGAGGAACACACGCAAGAGCAACCTTAAACGAGATGCGGCCAGCGGCTCTTGGTGTTGCAAAAAGAGTCTCCACGGTTGTTACAGTTGCGGTACATTTAAGTTTGGAAGGTACGGAACGGAAAAAACAGACTAAAGTCACCGCGGCGAGTGACTGAAGTACCCAAAAGCACGTACGCTGAGGTACCGAAAAGCATGTGGCCGACCAGCGTCAGAAGCGTTTCCGCCCCATTCGACGCCTGGCGGCTGTTGGCGGAGGAGCCGATAATTGGCCGTGGCAATCGCAATCTTCTTGATTCCAACCAGCGAAGCTTTCTGCACGATCCTTTCACAGCAACACCAGGCGCCGTCCCTGGGTGGCAGGAAGTTATTCCGCATAACTTGCATGCGCAGTAGTGGATGGATATTATCGCGACTTGATAGAAGAACCGGACGTGAAGGGTGTGGCAGACGCCATCCTCTACCATCTGAATTCCAGCTCGGCCGAAGAGTCTTATGCTCGGGATGACAAAGGGGAGGGTGGAGCTTCGATCTGAAATCAGATGCTGATTAAGAGAACTGCAGATCCCCTTCGACAGGCTCAGGGCAGGCTCTCCACTACGCTCCCCCGGGTTTCCTGTTGAATTGAGTGGGTTCCGCGAGCTTCATGCGGCTTTCTTTACGGAAAGCCGCGCACGCGGCCCTGTCTACGGCAGCGCAGCAGGAAATCCGGGTACGCTCCGGTCGGGATGACAAAGGGGAGGGCGGAGCTTCGGTCTGAAATCAGATGCTGATTAAGAAAACCGCGGATGAAAACTAATAAAGTCACAAACTCTCGGGGCGCCGGTTGTGCGGATGGCGAAGTCGCTTGAGGTGAAGGTTCGACTGGCGGGGCAGGTGACGAGAAGATGGCGAAGGCACAACACCATCGGCTCAATGAGTGACGAAGATGCCCAAGAGCATTTGACGGAGTAGGCAGCCGTGCAGGTTTCCCGTGGTGAGACGAACAACGAGAACTTGAGTCTTCTCCGGATGCTCAATCCAGAGGTGCTCGCTGACCCATATGCGCATTATCGCGCCTTGCGCGAGTATGATCCCGTGCACTGGGATCCGTACATGCACGCTTGGGTGGTGACCAGCTACCCGGAAGCCGTTACGGTGCTCATGAATTATTCCGCGGACCGCACTCCCGCACCGGCTTACCTGGATCGGCTTGGGCTTTCCTTCATGAAGCCGTTTGCCGAAGTCATGATGCGGCAGATGATGTTCATGGACGGCGCCAGCCACGCCCGTTTGCGCGGCATCTGCTCGGCAGCATTTACGCCCCGCAGGGTGGAGGGATTGCGAACGGTGATCGAATCCATAGCGGACGAACTGATTGACAAGGTCATCGCCTCCGGGAAGATGGATATGATCGCCGACTTCGCCAACCCTTTACCTGCGATCGTCACGGCAAGGCTTCTCGGTGTGCCGATCGAAGATCATGAGAAGCTCCATGCCTGGGTCCTCGATCTGGCCGAAGTGCTGGGCAATTTCCAGCATCATCCTGAGCGCGTAGCCCAGATCGTGCAGAGTCTCGAGGATTTAAAGAGCTATGTTGCGGCAAGAATGGAAGAGCAGCGCAGGCGCCCCAATAGCGGTCTGATCTACTCGCTGATGACGGCGGAGGTTGACGGTCACAAGCTCTCGGACGAAGAGGTGATTGCCAACACCATCATTACCTTGATTGGCGGCCACGAGACAACAACCAACCTGATCGCGAGCGGATTTCTGACGTTGCTTCGCAACCCTGAGTCATTCCAACAGCTCGAAGCTCTCCGGAAATCATTGGCTCCGCAGTTGAGGAGTTGCTGCGCTTCGAGTCGCCCGTTCAACACACCGCCCGCATTGCACCCGCCGAGATGGAGCTTGGTGGAAAGACGATCCAAAAGGGATCCAGAGTTGTGGCGGTTCTCGCTGCGGCGAACCGCGACCCGAATCGTTTCCCGGATCCGGACCGTCTGGATTTGCTTCGGCCCGACAACCGGCACCTGGCTTTTGGCTGGGCTGCTCATTTTTGTTTCGGCGCCCCATTGGCTCGCATGGAGGGCCAAATCGCTTTCACCGCACTTCTGCGCCGGCTTTCCAGGCCCGCTTTGATCGAAGACAAATGGGACTGGCGGGAAAACGCCGGGCTGCGCGGTTTGACCTCACTGAAGATAAGCTTCGATCCTGGATATCCCCAGGCGAGAGGTTGACCCAAGGGAATTGGCCGGGTCTGGAAAACATCGATCGGCTTGAAGCGCTAGTGACAGACGCTGCTCCCGCCGCATCACTTGCTGTAGCTTCGCAACTCAGCCGGCTAACAATATCAGTGGCCTCGAACCAACTAGCCAGGTAGAGCGCTTCGCTCCCTCCCTTCCGTCTTCCGCTTTCCTTCCCACTTCCGCTTTCCCCTTCCCCTTTCGTTCGCGCTCCCCCCTCTAGAACTCTAGAACCACCATCCTCTGACAATTCTCGACCGTTTCGGGATTCGGAGATAATCCACCATTCCGGAACAGGAATCAGATTTCCTCCGACAAGATTTTTCCCGCGAAACAAAAGTAATGAAGCGGTAATCTCTACCTCTCAAGGTAACCAAAAATCAGGTTACTTCGGGTTGTTACGAGCCCTGAATTTTGGGATATTCTGCCTGAAACGAGAGGCAACATGAGCATTGCACTTATTACCGGTTCGGCTGGTCTGATTGGTTCGGAAGCAACCTCGTTTTTCGCCAAGCTTGGCCTGGATGTCGTCGGCATTGACAACGATATGCGCAGCCACTTTTTCGGTGCAGAAGCATCCACCGCATGGAATCAGCAGCGCTTGAAATCGGAGCTGGGCTCAACCTACCGCCACTCCGACTTCGACATCAGGGATACGGATCGCATCAACCGGCTCTTTGCGCATCTCGGCAAGGACATCTCGCTGGTGATCCATACCGCCGCGCAGCCCTCCCACGACTGGGCCGCACAGGACCCTCACATGGATTTCTCGGTCAACGCCCTCGGCACCCTGAATTTGCTCGAGGCAACGCGGAAGTTCTGCCCCGATGCCCCGTTCATCTTCACCTCCACCAACAAGGTTTATGGGGATACGCCCAACCGCCTGCCCCTGATCGAGCTCGATACGCGCTGGGAGATCGATCCCATGCACGAATATAGGGAAGGCATCGACGAGCGGATGTCCATCGACCAGACGCTCCACAGCCTTTTCGGGGCCTCCAAGGTGGCAGCCGACGTCCTGGTGCAGGAGTACGGCAAGTACTTCGGCATGAAGACCGCCTGTTTCCGCGGTGGTTGTCTCACCGGACCGAATCACAGCGGCACGCAATTGCACGGCTTTCTGGCTTACCTGATGCGCTGCACCGTCACCGGGCGGCCGTATACCGTCTTCGGATACAACGGCAAACAAGTGCGGGACAACATTCACAGCGCAGACCTGATCCATTGCTTTCACGAATTCTTCAAGAACCCGCGCAGCGGTGAGGTCTACAACATCGGTGGCGGCCGCTTCAGCAATGCTTCGATGATGGAGGCGATCGAGATTTGCGAAAAGGTTTCGGGAAGAAGGCTCAACCATACATACAAGGAAGAAAGCCGTACCGGAGACCATATCTGGTGGATCAGCGACACCAGCAAGTTTTCCCGGCACTACCCGGCCTGGAAGCAGCGCTATAACGTAAAAGCAATCCTGCAGCAGATCTTCGAAAACAGCATGGAACGTTGGGCGGCGGCCGTATGATCAACCGCGGCAAGAGAAATCTTCTCGGGGTGGCCATCAGCGCGGTTGATTACGAGTACGCTGTGGCCAAAATTATCGACGCCGCACGCAGCGGCCGCCGTTATGCAATCACTGCACTCGCAGTACACGGCGTCATCACCGGAGCCCTCGATCGCGCGCATCGCTATCGCTTGAACACCTTTGACCTGGTCACGCCAGACGGTCAGCCAGTGCGATGGGCACTGAACCTGCTCTATGGAACCAAGCTGCACGACCGCGTCTATGGGCCGACCATGACGCTCAAGGTGTGCCGGGAAGCCGCCGTGCAATCCATTCCCGTCTATTTCTATGGCAGCAGCCGGAGGGTGCTCGACCAACTCTGTGCGCGCTTGCCCGAGATCTGTCCCGGGCTGAAGATCGCAGGGGCACATCCGTCCGAGTTCCGGCATCTGTCGGCGGAGGAGCAGACGATAGCCGCGGATCGGATCCGCAGTTCGGGAGCGCAGATTCTCTTTGTCGGACTCGGTTGCCCGCGGCAGGAGGTCTTTACCTACGAGATGAGCAAGCATCTCTCGATGCCCATGCTGGCCGTCGGCGCCGCCTTCGACTATCACGCCGGCCTGCTGCAGGAGCCACCAGCCGTGCTGCAGCAGTTTGGTTTGCAGTGGCTCTACCGTCTTGGCCAGGAACCCGGACGCCTGTGGCGGCGTTACCTTTATACCAACAGCCAGTTCGTCGGTTTGTTCCTGGCCCAGTGGCTTCGCCTCTGGCGCCCGGAGCTGAGGGATTGTGATCCTCCCATGGCAGAGGTTCGTTTCGGCTGAGGCAGTTGCGGCCTGACAGGCGATCGGCCACCCCGGGCTGGTCCTGCCTCAGGGAGAGCCTGGGCGAATTTGGTCACATGGTGGCTACACGAAAGACACGCGCTCAAGAGACCAAAGTTGCTTATCGCGGTTACCAAAAGTCTATTGACCCGTCATAAACTCCACGGTAACGTGATAGCAGTTCTGCGGGGAACTCCCTCTCAGGTTACGACAGTTCAGATCTTTGGCCGCAGAACGTCAAGCTTGCGCCAAGCCAAGGTTCGCCCGGTTACTACGGGCATCAGAGTAACGTTGCCGGCCCCTCCATCTCTTCAATCAGGACGTACATGAGCTTGAACAACCCGGCTCTTTTCCAGGTTCCATCAGCTCGGCGAACCCGCGTCATCGTCGCGGATCCCTACCCGGTCATCGTGCACGGGGTGCGGAAGATGCTCGAGGATGAGCCCCGGTTCCAGGTAGTGGCTGAAGCCTCGTCTATGCCGTCTTTCCGGAAGAAGCTTATCGCGGAAGACGCTGAGGTTGCGCTGGTCGATTGGTCCATGGCATCCCAGGACCTCGCGGCCACCACTGAGCTGGTGCAGTCTGACCTTCATTCCACTTCCATGATTTTTTTGACTGTGTCGGAGAACTCGCAGGAGAAGCGAGAGATAGTCAAGCTGGGGGCTCACGGGTTCCTCAGCAAGTGGACCTCCGCACGCAAGCTCCAGAAAGCTGTTCTCCAAGCGGACGAGCGGCGCCCGGCGCCTCAGAGGTCAGTGGCGGAAGCGGGGCTCGCCGGCAGCCTGTTGCTGCCATCCAGCACAGAATCGGAGCCACACCGCATCCAGCGGTTGACCCAGCGCGAGCGTCAGCTCCTTCCGCTGGTGTGCAGCGGCCTGAAAAACAAGGAGATCGCTCTGCAGCTGGGGGTCGCAGAAACCACGGTGTGGCACCACCTTACTTCTATTTTTACGAAGCTACAGGTGAACGACCGCCTTGGGGTCGCTACCTTCGTATACCGTCACCACCTGGCGCCTTCGGACGGGTCAGTCAGCATTCCTGGTGGGTCAGCTAAGGTAGCGGGTCACGCCTTGGAGCCATTCCGATCAGGGGCACTCAAGTACCCGCCTGCGGCGCATTGGACGGGCAACGAGCAGAGAACACTTCCTTAGGCTGCTCACCCATCGCCAGAATACTAGTCGTCCGCGGACGGGTGCCCCGCGTGCGCCCCAGACTACAGGCGTATACTACCGGTCGTCCTAGAAAGGGCTGACCATGACCGATTCATCCATCACCCGGCGCCAATTTATTTCGTTCGCTGCGGCGGCCACGGCGGCGGCCGCCCTGCCGACGGGTGATCTTGCTCTCGGTCAATCCAGAGACACGGCCTCGATCCGGACTGGGCAAACGCCGGCATTATCGCCACCCGCAATTCACCCTACGCCAAGCTGAAGAGCGTTCCTGTGCGGGCGGTGACGATCACCCCCGGCTTCTGGTCGAAGCGTCGCCAGACAAATGTGGAATCGAGCATTCCCAGCATGCGTGTGGAACTGATCGACCACGGGCGCATGGATAACTTCCTTCGTCTGGAAGGGAAGTCGACCGCTCCCCAGACGTGGCCCGGTCTACTCCGATTCCGACATTTACAAATGGATGGAGGCGGTTGGGTTTGCCCTACAGTCGGGGCCGCTGCCTGAGTTGCGCGCCCCCACGCGAAGAGATGATTCGCCAGGTGGTTGCCGCGCAGGAGCCGAGCGGATATCTGAACACCTACTACGTGGAGAGCAAGCAAAGCGACCGCATGCTCCCAAAGACGCAGACCACGCGGCCACGAGCTCTACTGCATCGGCCATCTGCTGCAGGGTGGGATCGCCTACTATCGCGCGACCGGCGATCCGACGCTGCTGAACGCGGGCGTGCGCTTCGTGGACAACTTCCTGTTGCCGGGTTATGGGCCCGGCGCCAACCAGGGTCCCATCGTGGCCGGCCATCCAGAGATTGAGATGGCGCTGATTGAGCTCTATCGCACCACGGGAAACAAGCGCTATCTCGACCTGGCGGGTTACATTCTTCAGGGAGATCCCCGTATCCCGCTCCAGGAACGGCAGATTGTTTACATGTTCTGCGGAGTGCCCTTTACCTCCAGAACCAAGCTGGAAGGCCACGCGGTACGCGCCATGTATGCCTGTTGCGGGGCGACGGACTATTACCTGGAAACCGGCGACCCGGCTTACTGGAAGACGCTGAACCGGCTGTGGGACGACCTGGCCGAACATCAGCTTTACGTAACCGGCGGGGTCGGGGCGCGCAGCGATGGCGAGGCATTCGGCAATGCTTATGAGCTGCCGAACGAACGCGCCTATGGCGAGAGCTGCGCCGCGATCGGGAACATGATGTGGAATTGGCGCATGTTGTCCGCCAGCGGGGATGCGAAGTTCACCGATGTGATGGAGCGCGCGCTTTACAACGGCATCAACTCCGGCATGTCGCTGGATGGCAAACTCTACTGCTATCGCAACCCGCTGGCCTATGATCCTTCGAGCGGGGATAAAATCCGCAATCCCTGGTACGACACTACCTGCTGCCCTCCCAACCTGGAACGTACCTTTGCATCGCTGCCGGGCTACTTCTACAGCACCTCGGCGGAAGGTGTCTATGTCCACTTCTATGACAATTCCGAGATGCACTGGCAGCTGGAGAACGGCGCCAAGCTGACGCTCAAGCAAACCACGCAGTATCCGTGGGAGGGCACGGTGCATCTTGCAGTCACGCCGGCTTCGCCTGCAGGAGTTCACCTTGTTCGTGCGCATTCCGGGGTGGTCGAAGCGAAATACCGTCAAGGTAAATGGCAGCCCGGTAGCCGCGGGCATCGCGCCGGGGCAGTACCTGCCGATCAAGCGCACGTGGTCCGCGGGCGACGCGGTGGAGCTGACGCTTCGATATGCAGCCGCAGGCAGTGCATGCCAATCTTGCGGTGACCGACGACCGCGGCCGCATCGCCTTCCAGCGCGGCCCTATCGTTTATTGCATGGAGCAGCTCGATCAAGCCGTGGCGCGCTACGGACACGGAAAGCTTTCCCCGCTACACTGCGCAACTCACCGAGACAAAGGCAACGGCCTATCAGCCCGCTTGCTGGAGGGTGTCGTCGTGTTGGAGCACCCTGGCGCGTGGCTCCCAGCCGGAGCCAGGCGCCCTCTACCAGGCCGCGTTGCCCAGCCGGGAAGCCGCCCAGCAGACCACGCTGCGCCTCATTCCTTACTATGCGTGGTCCAATCGTCAACTATCCGCGATGCAGGTGTGGATCCCCTACCGGCAGGCCTGACGGCTGCATGCGCCTGAGCTAGAATACTTTGTGGGTGCTAAAAGGCGCTTAGAGCAGTTCTCCTATCGGTGTATACCGGAGAAAGCCATCCAAAATCATCATATTAACGCAAGCGATTGCAGGAGACGCACGCATGTCCCTAAGAATTAATGACACAGCTCCCGACTTTACCGCCGAAACAACGCAGGGCACCGATCCACTTTCATGAGTGGATCGGCGATGGCTGGGCGATTCTGTTTTCTCACCCCAAAGACTTTACCCCGGTCTGTACCACGGAACTAGGGAGCGTGGCCGGGCTGCATGACGAATTTGCCAAGCGCAATACCAAGGTGATTGGGCTGAGTGTCGACCCGGTGAGCAGCCACGGCAAGTGGGCCGTGGATATCGAAGAGACCGGCGGCTTCAAAGTGAACTATCCCATGATTGGCGATACCGAGCTGAAGGTTGCCAAGCTGTACGATATGCTGCCCGCCGATTCAGGGGAGACTTCTGAAGGCCGTACGGCCGCGAACAATGCCACGGTTCGCACCGTCTTCATCATCGGTCCGGACAAGAAGATCAAGCTGCACTTGAGTTATCCCATGACCACGGGGCGCAATTTCCCGGAATTGCTGCGGGTGATCGATTCCATGCAGCTCACGGCCAAGCACAAGGTTGCCACTCCCGCGGACTGGAAGCTGGGCGAAGATGTCATCATCCTGCCTTCTGTTACCGACGAGGAAGCCAAACTGAAGTACGCTGACGGCTGGAAATCACCCAAGCCTTATATTCGTCTCGTTCCCCAGCCGGAATAACCTTGCCCCACCCACAGGAAAATGCCCTCCCTGGGACTACCGGCCATTCGACGCGAATGGCCGGTACCTGTTTGCGGCCGCGGACTACTGCGTAGCGGTGCCCGCGGGCAGCTCATACGTGGAGTTTCCCTCGCTGCTGCTAACCCTCGTCAGTCTACAGATTGGAGAAAGATCTTGATCCCTCCATACTCTCATTTGCGGAAGGCATGCCTCGACGTCCGTAGAGTTGTCTTGCGTTCTATCCTGCCGGCGGTTCTTTGCGCCAGTTCCATTGCTTTGGCGCAATCCAAGAGCCCCCCGAATGTAATCACGCTCGACTGGAATAAGACCATCATCGTTTCCAAGTCCACGCCGACCTTGCAGGTTGTTGTCAACCCCATGTTGCGCTCCGGGCTCTCCCATCCACGATGGCGCTTACCAGGCGGTCAAGCAGTTGGGTGCCGACTACGTCCGCTATGTTCCGTGGCTACCCTATCCCAGGCTCGCTGTCGCTGAGCTCGAACCACCGACCAAGGAAAAGACCTCCTGGGATTTCTCGCTTATCGATCCCATGACCAAGGACTTTCTCGCGGCGACCGAAGGCCACAGTACGGTGATGAACTTCAGTACCATTCCCACCTGGCTATTCAAGACGGATAAGCCCGTCACCTATCCGGCCGATCCTGATCAGGTGTACTGGGACTACACCCAGGGGACAGAACTGAAAGATCCCTCAGGCGCAGACCTGGGCGACTACTACGCTCGGCTGGTGAGTTGGTACACCAAGGGCGGCTTTACCGACGAGAACGGCAAGCAGCACTCTTCGGGCTATCACTACAGCTTTCCCATCTGGGAAGTGCTCAACGAGGTGGACTTCGAGCACAAGACCACTCCGGAGCAATATACTGCGCGGTACGACGCGATCGTCAGCGCAATCCACAAGGTAAGCCCGGACACCAAGTTCATGGGTCTGGCATTGGCCGATCCTTCGGCCGATCCTCGCTATTTTGAATATTTTCTCAACCCCGCCAACCACAAACCAGGAATCCCGCTCGATTACATCTCCTATCATTTTTATGCCAGCCCGTCGCCGGACCAGGACATCAATGACTGGCAGTTCACCTTCTTTGATCAGGCAGATCGGTTCCTGGCTACGGTCAGGTACATCGATGCCATCCGCCAGCGTCTCTCTCCCCAGACCAAGACCGATACGGATGAGCTCGGAGTGATTCTTACCTCCGACGAAGTGGAGATCAGGGACGGCAAAGCGCATCCAGACAAATTCCAAACCTCTATTGGAATGCGGCGGGCGCCCTTTACGCATACCTTTTCTGCGGGTTGGCAAAGCAAGGAATTGATGTGATCGGCGAGTCGCAACTGGTGGGCTATCCTTCGCAGTTCCCAAGTGTCACCATGATTGACTGGAAGAACAGCAAGCCCAACGCCCGTTTCTGGGTGCTGAGTCTTGTTGAAGGATAACTTCCATGCCGGAGATCAACTGGTCGAGACCACGCTCTCTTCCAATAGCGACATCGCGGCCCAGGGCTTCGTCACCCCGGCAGGCAAGAAGCTGCTGCTGGTCAACAAGAGAAAACGGGTCATCGACGTCACCTTGCCGGATGGCGCGCAGAACGCGAATCTCTCCACGGTCGATGAGGCAAGTGGCGAGGGCGCGGCTCACGCTCCTCAAAACAGGAAGGGACTCATCTGAATCTTGCCCCATTTGCGGTGGTTGTCCTCAGCTTCCGATAGAAAATCGTTCCCGATGCGGAGACTTTATGCAAAGAATTGCTTTCCTTTTGCGGTTGCGCGAGGGAACTGAAGCGGCGTACGACGAGGCGCACGCCAATGTGTGGCCGGAGATGCTGGCGCTCCTCAAGCGATCGGGTATCTCGGAGTACTCTATCTTTCGCCGGGATCAACTACTTTTCCTCACCATGCATGTCGAGAACTTTGAGGAGACCTGGGCGCGGATCGAAGCCGATCCGGTCAATACGCGCTGGCAGCAGGCCATGGCTCCCTACTTTGCCCCGCTCGATCCACTGCGGCCGGGCGAGCGCTTCCCCATGATGCGGGAAATATTTTTCATGCCCTAGTCCACTTCTGCAACAATGCTATTGGTTACATTTCTATAGAGGATCTTAATCTTGACCAAAGCAAAGATTAGCCGGCTCTATCTGATCCCGATTCTTTCCAAGGCCATGGACATCCTCGAGTTGCTGGAAACGGAGAAGAAGGCCCTTACTCTGGAAGATATCTTCCAGCGGGTTCATATTTCCAAGACCAGTGTTTATCGCATTCTCAAGACTTTTGTCCATCGCGGCTATCTCGCTCAATCTCAGGACGGACGTTATCGCGCGGCCGCGCGGCCCAAGAAAGTCCGCTTCGGCTTCGCCAGCCAGAGTGTGACCATGCCGTTTTCCGAGGCCGTAACCGCCAGCCTGCGCGCGCCGCAACCAATTCCGGCATCGACCTGGTGGTGATCGACAACAAGTACGATCCGGAAGTGGCTTTGCGGAATGCGGAGGAATTTGTCGGCAAAGGCGTAGATCTGGTCATCGAGTTTCAGATCGACGAACATATCGCGCCTTTGATCGGACATACGCTTTCGAGCGCAGGAATTCCCGTCATCGCCATCGACATTCCGCACCCTCACGCAACCTATTTTGGAGTGGATAACTTTCAGGTTGGCTTCGAGGCCGGCGAACTTCTGGCGCAACATGCAATCGATCAATGGAAAGGCAAACCGGACTGGGTGATTGGCCTGGACATCGCCGAGGCCGGATCCTTCGTGCAGAGCAGGATCACGGGAGCCTTCCAAGGCGTTCGTTCACGTCTGCCGCAGTTTTCCTCGGATCGCTTCATGAGGCTGGAGGGCGGCGGATTGAGGCAGCGCAGCTACCAGGTGACGGCGGCGTTTCTGCGCGATCATAAGAAGCAGCGAATCCTGATCGCTGCGGCGACCGATACCAGCGTGCTTGGCGCCCTGCAGGCGGTACGCGAGCCGGGCGCGGAAAAAAATGTCGCCGCGGTCGGTCAGGATTGCATCCCGGAAGTGCTGGAAGAGATGCGCTCCGGTGGCCGACTGTCTCATCGGTTCCGTTTCCCATGAAGCGCACACGTATGGTCCGCGCCTGATCCAGTTGGGGCTGGCGATGCTGAGAGGAAGCGCCGTTCCGCCTTACAACTTTGTGCACCACAAGCTGGTGACGCCTGCCAGTCTGAAGTAATGAAAGCGTTCCCGCTTTGCACTTTGAACTCCTGGATTGGAAGAAACACCTATGCAAAGAGTTGCCTTTCTTCTGCGGTTGCGCCCAGGCACCGAAGAGGCGTACGACAAGGCTCATGCGGAAGTATGGCCGGAGATGCTGGCGCTGCTCAAGCGCGCCGGTATCTCCGAATACTCCATCTTCCGCCGCGATCAGCTTCTTTTTCTGTCGATGCAGGTTGAGAATTTTGATGACGTGTGGGCGCGGATCGAAGCCGATCCGGTCAATACTCGCTGGCAGCAGGCAATGGCTCCATACTTTGCGCCGCTCGATCCGACTGACGCCCGGGGCGAACGCTTTCCCATGATGCGCGAAGTTTTCTACATGCCGTAGCCGTCAGGCGGCGAACTGGTCCAGCAGCAGATGGATCGACTGCCGCAGCTGCTTCTTGTCGCTTTCTGCCCGTCAGCAACCACGTCCGAGTTCGCGCTCGAGCATCAGGGTGGCATAGCCGTGAACCAGGCTCCAGGCAGCGCTCACCAACGCTTGTTGCCGGTCCGGTTTCGCTCCCGGCAAGAGGTCGATCGCCGCCTGCTGCAGCAAGCAGAATATGCCTGGTATGCCGGCTGCTCAACCTCGGGATCCTCCGCCCTGGAGATTCCTCCTTCCCACATCACCTTGAAGTGGGATCTGTGCTGGAGGGCAAACTCGACATAGGCGACCCCCATCTCCACCAGGCGCTTGACCTTGTCCTCCTGGGTTCTTTTGCGAAGCGACCGCGCCAGCGCATCGCGGAACAAGACGAAGCCTTCCGCCGCGATCTCCGCCAACAATGCCTCCTTGTCCTTGAAATGACGATAGGGAGCCGCCACGCTCACTCCCGCCAGACGCGCGGCATCGCTTAAGGCAAGGCCCTTGACGCCGTGTTCCTCGATCAAGGCCAGGGCGGCCCGCATCAGGGCCGTTCGCAGGTCTCCGTGATGATAGGCGCGTTTCCTGGCGGCGCTTTCCGGCAGCCGGCTTGGTTCGCATGTGGTTTGTCCTGCCGGTCATGGCCGGCTGGAATCATTCTACATTAAATGTGAATCTGTTTAACATTCATGTTAATCTCTTTCACATGGGCCGTGGGGAGGAGATCGTTATGAGCCGTTCACCGGGCAATCCAGAGCGACCGTGGAGCACAGCTCTTGCCGCGGGGTTTGCCTCCGCGCCGGCGCTTACCGTGCTGGGGTTCGTCATGGCCGCCGATCTGGTGTTCTGCCATGCTTCGGTCTGGTTGTGGACCGGCGGGTGATTACCGGAGCACCGGCATGGCTCAAGCCGGCAAAATTCGCGCTCTCCACCATGATCGCGGCCTGGAGCTTCGCCTTCTGTATCGCCTCGACGAGTATCTGGCCGCGTCTCACGCGCGCGCTCGACGTCATGCTGGCGCGGGCCTTGCTGCTTGGAGATTGCGCTGATCGACATGCAGGCGGCGCGGGGCACCACCAGCCACTTCAACTTTGCCACGCACTTTGACGCCGCTGTCTTTGGCGTTATGGGGGTGAGCATCGCCTGTATCTGGCTGGCGATGTTGCTGCTCACCGTTGTCCTCTTCCGCCAATCCTTTGCTTCGTCTGCCTGGGGATGGTCGCTTCGGTTGGGATGGTGCTGGCACTGGTCGGGACAGGCTCAGGCGGGCTGATGACCGATGCCGAACTCGCAGCAACTGGCGGAAGCGCATGCGACTGGCCGGCTCCCGATTGCGGGAGCGCATACGGTGGGCGCTCCGGACGGGGGCCGCGGACTGCCGGTCACCGGCTGGAGTGCCGATCACGGCGATCTGCGCATCGCTCACTTTCTGGGCATGCATGGTTTGCAGGTATTGCCGCTGCTGGCCTGGTGGATCGCACGTCGCCGCTCGCCGCCTACGGCGCGACGCAGCGTCAATCTCATCTTTGCCATGGCCGCCAGCTATCTGGCACTCTTTTTGCTGCTTCTCTGGCAGGCTTTCCGGGGGCAGTCGATTGCTGCAGTCCGGATCAGTTTGACGCTGGAAAGCTTTGCTGTGTGGCTGCTGCTTACAGGGGTTGCCGTGATCGCGATCAAAGGGCAGACGCGCAATTCGCCGGACCCGGCTCACCAATATACTCAAAGGTAAGGAAGGCATTCTCATGACAGCAGATTCACTCTTTCGGCTTTGCAACAGCATGGCGCTTGGCCGGTTGGCTCCTGTTGGTGGTTACGGGATGGTCTGCTCGCGCCTCGCGTATGATCTCCTCGCTGATAACAGGTCTGCTGGTGCCGGCTCTCCTGTGTGGCCTTTACATGGCGCTCGATCCTCACCCACTGGGGCGGCCACAAGGGCGGATTCAACTCTCTCAGCAACGTCATGCTGCTTTTCACCGACCGGTGGATGGTGCTTGCGGGATGGGTCCACTATCTGGCCTTCGATCTGTTCATCGGCAGCTGGCAAGTACGCGATGCGCGGCGCAATGGCGTACCTTTTTTGCTGGTCGTTCCGTGCTTGTACTTTTCTCTTTGGGCCTATCGGGCTGTTGCTGTATTTGCTCCTGGCGGGTTTCACAACCCGCGGGAAAGCATGGCCTGGTCACCCCGCAGTCGTAACGTAGCAACTACGGTGGCGAGCTAGGACGAGGAGATTTCATGATCGGCCGGGCGCTTGGTATGAGGATGTTTCTGTTGGGAGTGGCCGCTTTGAGCGTGGCGCACGCCCAGGATGCGGTCCAAATCTCACCGGATAATCCCAAGTACCTGTCGTTCCGTGGCAAACCCCTGGTGCTGATCTCGGCTTCGGAACACTACGGTTCGGTCATCAATCGGCCGTTCGACTACGAGAAGTACCTTGCGGACGCCGCTGAGCATAAGATGACGATGACGCGGACGTTTCTGCTCTACCGGGAGCTGCAAGGCGCGCGTAATCCTTCCTCTCCCTGCAAGCCGGACTCTCCAGACTACATCGCGCCTTTTGTACGCAGTGGCCCAGGCAAGGCCCTGGATGGCGAGCCCATCTACGACCTGGATCAGTGGAATCCGGAGTATTTTGAACGGCTGCATCGCTTTCTGGATGCCGCGTCAAAAAAGGGAATCGTGGTGGAGCTGACGGTGTTCAGCAATACCTATACGAACGATGTATGGAAGCTGAACCCGTTGCGCGCGGAGAACAACAGGCAGCACGTAGGAACCGTCGACTGGCAAGATTATATTTCGCTAAAAGATCCGGAATTGGTGCGTAGGCAGACTGCCTTTGCGCGCAAGATCATCCAGGAGAGCAGCGGATATGACAACGTGTACTACGAAATATGCAACGAGCCGGGCGGGGGGTTCGCCGGGACATGCGTCGGTGGCGGATGTGGACGCATGGCAGGAGGAGATGGCCCGTGTTCTGCGCGATGAGATGCGACGGTTGAACCGTCCTCACCTGCTCTCCGGGCAACAGGCCTTCACGTACGCTGAAAAAAACGCATTCCCGATGGACGCAACCTTGGCCGGTAAAACTTTTGATATCGTGAATGACCATCCGCTGCCCAATACGCTGTTCGATGGCCAGCGTTTATGAGATGGGCAACTTCATGTCCAAGGAGTTGATGCTGGATCAGGTTGCGAGTTTTTGCCGGGCTACACGGATTCACGCCCGAAGCCGGTAGTGCTCGACGAAGACAATACCGCAAGCATGTATCGTGACACGACTGGGTGGACGATCCACCGCAAACGCGCTTGGACGGCTCTGCTCAGCAGATGCCACTATGACTACATCGATTTCTCGATTACCGTGGGGAGCGAGCGTGGCACGGCGGCGTCGCAACGCGCGATCCGTTCGTGGATGCAATACCTGTCGGAATTCATGGCATCCTTTGATTTCATTCATGCGAAGCTTGCTCCGGATTGGATCGCAAGCTATCCGCAGCATCTTACCGCTTCGGGCCTGTCAGTCGCAGGGCGCGATTACGTAGCTTACCTGGCCGACTCGCGCGAGGTGGGTGATCCGGCGGCGGGCGAAGCGATTGGCGGGAGCGTCTCCCTCTCGTTACCGCCAGGCAGTTACGATGTGCGTCTCTATTCACCGGTTACGGGTGAGTATTCACCGGCGATCGAGGGTGGTGCTTCGGTTTGAAATCTGATGCTGATTAAGGAGAACTGCAGATCCCTCCACTTCGCTACGCTCCGGTCGGGATGACAAAGGGGAGGGACAATGCCAATGGTGCATTTCATCGGCAAGACAAGCCATAGATTCTGAACCAAGAGTAAGTTTTTGTCATCCCGACCGGAGCGTACCCGGATTTCCTGCTGCGCGGGCTTAGACATGACCGCGTGTGCGTGCTTTCCGTTTGAAATCTGATGATGATTGCGAGAACTGCAGATCCCTCCACTTCGCTACGCTCCGGTCGGGATGACATAGTGGAGGGCGATCGCTTCCAACGAGATCCGTGCTGAACTTTAGCCATTCAGGCCGATGCGTTGCTATTTTTCTCTAGCTTGAGATCGTTGACGGCGCGGTAGGCCTGGTTGATGGCACAGTCGGTGTAGGCGTATGCGTCGGCATCGGCATTGGCGATGGCGATGCGCCCAAAGGGTTTGCGTGCCTCGACGCAGGGCAACGGGCCGCCTTCCAACCAGAACGGATCCCACAGGGAGTTGTATTGATAAGCGTAGCCGTGCGGCCAGCGATTCACGGTGATGGCGGCGATGTCGCGCGCGGGATCGAAGCCGCCGGCGCCGACGCTGCGGACAAGCTGCTCCCTGATATTTCTCTCGAAGGTCTCGAATGAGGTTGCATACAGATCGGCTCGTCCGGCACGATGCTGGCTGCGCGCCGGCAGTCCGGGCGAACAGGGATAGCGCTCCATGGTGAGCACGATCGGCTCCTCCGGCTGCTTGGTGCAGTGGTAGTCGCCAATGCTGACGCGATGGTCGAGACCGACCTCGGTAAAGTAGCATCCGGGCGCAGAGATGCTCGCCGTCTGCAAGCGGACGAAGCTCTCCCAGTTCTTGAGAGCCACGTTGGTGTAGACGAGCGGAACCTTCTCCGCCGATCGCAGCGCCGCCATCTGCGCCGCCGGCAATTCGGTGGTGAGGTAGGGAATGACCGGTGCCAGCAGGCCAGAATGCAGTGGGCCGCCTTTACCGTATATAGCCGGCCCTGCTGCACATAGGTGACCTCCACTTCTTTCGCAGTGGATGGGTCGCCGTCATGGCGCACCTTGACCACGGTGCTGTTCAGGCGGATGCGTGTCGGGCTGCCGGGTTGATCGAGCTGGTCATAGCGGACCTGGGAGGTGACAATGTCGTCCGCTGAATTGCCGGGCACAGCCTCGGGAACCAGCGAACGCACCAGCAGTCGCGCGATGGATGAGTTGCCATCGGGGAAATGAAAGAAATATTCTTCCGCTTCTTCGTTGGGGATGGCGTCGCGGCCCATGCCCGGACCCGGCCCGGGCGCGAGCTTGAGCCCGTCGAAGCCGGGCATGCCCAAACCCCACGCATCCTGGGCCGAGACGGCGTCAATGCCCACACCATAAAGCGGTTTCGGATCCGGACTGCAGCACGTCGACGACCTTGGGATCCACTTTGACCAGGTTGGTCAGGTAGTCGGCATAGCTCATGCGCGCGAGCTTCGCCTTCTTCTGGTCGGAAGAGAGACCCGGCATCAGGTCTTCGTCGAGAGCATAGAGGCGCTTCAGATCCGCCTTGGCCTTTGTCCGTCAGCGGAGCCTGCGCGGCGAACTCCTGCCACAGCGTCGGCGGTGGTCTTGCCATGCCTGGGTGAAGGGCTGACGACGAGCCGATCGGCGCCGAAGGTCTCCCGGTCGAAAAAAATCTTCTGCTTCAGCCCCAGCGAGGGGTAGAGCTTCTCGTCGTTGTGCTTGGCGTAGGAGGAAACATCGATGCCCAGATCGCGAATCACGCCCTTGGCTACCGGGCTATAGGGAGCCGGGCTCTCGATCGAGTAGGTGCCTCCAAAGCCAAGCATGAAGGTCTTGTCTACCTGGAATTCGTTGCGTTTGGCGTGCCCGCCGAAATCATCGTGGTTCTCCAGGATGAGCACGCGCGCCGTTTTGCCGGCGGCCTGGTGAAAAAAGCGCGCAGAAGAGAGGCCGCTGATGCCGCCACCCACCACGATCAGGTCGTAGCTTTCGCCGGTGCTTTCAGGCTGTCCGGCGTTGGTCCAGAATGTGCCGTCGCGCAGCCGATGCGCCACTTCAAAAGAACCTGGGTGGCTGCCGCGCATCCCGTGGGCGGCCGGGCGGATCATATCCGGGCGCGTTTTGCGCCTCGGCCGCCGGCTGGGCAAAGAGAGAGGTGGGCGGGGTGACCGCCGCGGCAATGGCCATGGCCGCGCCGTTCATAAAGTCGCGGCGGGTAATGCGGCAGTCCATGCCCAGTTCTTTGTCAGTCCAACTCATGAGTTCCTCAGGAGTTGATCGTTCTCAATCAGGTGGCGTGTTCGGCTTGGCGGGTCATCAGCCACTGTGACAGAAAGATGGTGATGACTGAAAACAAGAAGATAAGGGTTGCGATGGCGTTCATCTCCGGGGTCGCGCCGCGCCGCAGGCGTGACCAGATTTCGAGCGGCAGAGTGTTCTCCCTGCCGATGAGGAAGAAAGTGACGGCAATCTCATCCATGGAAAGGGTGAAGACCAGGAGCGCGGTGCCGAGCAAAGAGGTTCGCAAGCCGGGCAGGACAATCCGCACCAGGGTTTGCATCCGGCTGGCCCCCAGGTCCGCGGAGGCCTCCTCAAGCGAGCGATCGAGCTTGGCCAAGCCAGCGAAGATTTCGGTCGCGGCGACCGCCGTCAACGCGGTCGAGTGGCCGAGAATCACGGTGACCAGGCTGAGATGAAATCCGCTGCTCACCGTCAGCAACAAGCAGAGAGATGCCGGTGATCACGCCGGGAACGATCAGCGGCAGCAGCACCAGCCGTTGAAAGGCCGCTTTGCCGGGGAACGAATAACGATCGAGCGCATAGGCCGCGGGAAAGCCGATCAACATGGATAAGACTACGGTAGACAAGGCGACGATGGCGCTATTGCCCACCGCGGTCCACATGGCGGAGTCGTCAAACAGGGTGCGGTACCAATTGAGCGTCAAGTGTTGCGGCGGAAAACCGCCCACGCCATCACGGTTGAAGGAGTAAACGACCAGCACCACGATGGGCAGGTAGAGAAAGCCATACGCGGCACAGGCGAAGGTGAGTGGAGAGCGCGCTTTCATGCCACCCTCCAGCGGCGCTCCAGCCTTTGCGTGATGGTGAGAATGACAAGCACCATCACCAGGATGAGTACGGCAACCGCCGCTCCCAGGGGCCAGTTGTAATCCGCACCGAAGAGGTTGGCGACGATATTGGCGATCATCACGCTGCTCGGGCCGCCCAACAGCAGCGGCGCCAGAAAGTCTCCAAAGCTGAGCAGAAAGGCAAAGGTCGCGCCGGAGAGAACGCCGGGCAGCGAGAGGGGAAGGATTACGCGGGTAAAGGTCTGCCAGGCCGTGGCGCCCAGGTCGCTCGAAGACTCGAGCAGCTCATGGGGAATCTTTTCGAGCGATGCCACCACCGGCAGCACCACGAACGGCACATAGATGTGGGTCAGGGTCACGATCACGGCGAAGGGGCTGTACAAGAGAAAGCCCAGAGGGTGCCGGGTTGCGTGGCACCAAAGCAAGAGGGTATTCATCACACCCTCGTTGCCGAAGATGACCTTCCACGCGTAGGCGCGCACCAGGTAGCTGATCCACAGCGGGATAATCACTGCCTGGTAAAGAATCCGCTTGTACTTGCCGGCCTGAAAAACAAGAAAGCACGCCAGGGGATAACCGATCAGCAGCGAGAGCACCACCACGGAGAAGGCGATGCGCATGGAGCGGAGAATGACGGTGAGGTAGAGCGGAGTGGTTGCCAGGTGCAGATAGTTTGCCAGCGTCGCGTGGCGAAGCAACTGCTGGCCGGCGTCCAGGCTCCAGAAGCTGTAACAAAAGAGAAGACAGTAAGGCGTAAAGAGAAAGAGAGCAATCCAGGCGAAGGGCGGAAGCGCCACCAGCCATGCAGACAGACGCGTGCCGCGGCGCATTATTCCTGCTCCAGTGGAACCAGGTCTTGCGCCTGAAAGGCAAAGCCGTCCGCCGTTGCTGAGCGGCCCGGCAACGCGCGCCGACAGCTCCATGCCCCCCGCGCAGCGCAGCGTCAGCAAAGAATCCGCTCCGTGAAACTGTTCTGCAACTACCTCTGCGGCAAATTGCACCAGCTGCTCGCCGGTCTGCCTCTGATGCGGGCGCGATGCATTCCGGGCGCAGAGAAAAAGTGACCGGGCCATCCGCCAGCTTGACGGGCACGGAGAAAGCTCCGCAGTCCGCCACTCCCTGGCGAACGACGCCGGCGACCAGGTTGCTCTTGCCCAGAAACGAGGCCGCGTAGGCAGTGCGCGGTGTGGTGTAGATCGCGCGCGGGGTGCCGCACTGCTCCACCTTGCCGTGGCGCAGCAGAACCACGCGATCGGAGATGGCCAGCGCCTCGCTCTGGTCATGGGTAACAAAGATAAAGGTGATGCCGACCTCGCGCTGCAGCAGCTTCAGCTCGCGCTGCATTTCCAGGCGCAGATTGGCGTCCAGCGCGGAGAGCGGTTCATCGAGCAACAGCAGCCGGGGCCGGTTGACCAGCGCCCGGGCCAGCGCCACGCGCTGCTTTTGTCCTCCGCTGATTTGCCTGGGAAAGTGTTTGGCAAAGCGTTCCATGCGGACTTTCTCCAGCGCCTCGTTGACCCGCGAAGTCATTTCCTCGCGCGCACAGCCGCGCACCCGCAAGCCGTAGGCCACGTTGTCAAAGACGCTCATGTGCGGGAAAAAGCGCGTAGCTCTGGAAGACGGTATGGATGGGGCGGCGATGCGGCGGCATGGCATCGAGGCGCTGGTCATCGAGCAGAATGCGTCCGGCGGTCGCCTCCTCAAAACCGGCCAGGATGCGCAGCAGCGTGGTCTTGCCGGAGCCGCTCTCGCCCAGCAGAGTAAGAAACTCGCCCTGCTCTACGTCCAGCGAAATGGATTCGAGCACGGTGTGCTCGCCGAAGCGTTTGCCTACGCTCTCCAGGCGCAGAAAGACAGCGCCACTCATGCTGCGCCCTTCATTGGCTGGCCTTTACTTCGTTCCAAATCTCGGTGTACTTCGCGCGCCGCGGCACGTCTTGCCAGAAAACAATCTGGCGCTGGTAGGCATCGATATCGTCCAGGTGCAGGCTGTGGCGCTGCTCCGGGGTCATCAGTGCGGCGGCTTGCGGGTTGGCCGGAATATATCCGGTAACGTCGCTGAGCTGTTTCTGCGCCTGGGCGGAGATGAGGTAATTCAGAAGCTGGTAGGCGAGTTCCTTGTTCTCGCTCGATGAGGTAATCATCAGGTGGTCGATCCACCCGGTGGTGCCTTCGGCGGGAATCTCTTCCTGCGATCGGGATGCCGCTCTTGTGCAGCTGGTTGGTCACCAGCGGCCAACCCATGGCGGCGATGACTTCGTGGTTCTGGAACAGGTTGGTCAGCTCTCCGCCGGTGGTCCAAAGCTTGCGGATATTCGGCTTGAGCGCGATCAGCTTTTGCTTCACCTGCTGCAGTTGCGCATCGTTCAGGTTATAGATGGCCGTTGGGTCCGGCTTACCGAAGCCGAGCACCTGCGCCGCCATGTACATGGTGGAAAGATCGTCCCAGAACGATAGCTTGTTGGCAAATTTCGGATCCCAAAGTTCGGCCCAGGTGGCGGGCGCCTTGGGAAAGGCGGTGGTGTCGTAGAGCAGGGGATTGGGACCCCAGGTGAGGGGCACGCCGTAGACCTTGCCGTTTTGCTTGACCAGCGGCCTGGAGGTGAGGGTGGGCGAAAGCTGCGCGTAATTGGGAATCTTGGTCAGATCGAGCGGAGCTACCAGGCCGGAGCGGCTGAGCATCGTGGCCACGTCGCTCGAGGGCGAGATCACGTCGTAGTTGGAGGAAGCGCCACCGCGTAACTTGGCCACCAGCTCATCGCTGGACCCCATATACGCCGCGGTTACCTTGCATTGGCATTTGGCTTCGAAGCCCTGGATGAAGGAAGGGTCGGCATAACCCTCCCACACCAGCAGGCTGAGCGTGGGCGGCGCCTTCTTGCAGCCGGAAAGAACGGCGAGCGCCGCCAGGCTGCACAGTAGGAGTACTCTTGTTGCCTTCGCGCTCATGCTGAACAAATGCTGCCTCCAAGAATCCGGTGTCCTTCGGGCCGATTCTCTGATGGTGCACATCGACGGATTTGCCGTAAGAGTTCGTGGCCAAGATACATCTTACGGAAGACGGAGCGCGAAAGCCGCGATGCGCGCACCTTCGCTGCGTTCAGGTGCAGAAATGACTAAGTTTTCACAAACTACTACAAGGTTTTACACGTGGCAATGTCTTTCCTAAGGCACTATTCGGCCATATAATCAGTTAAGGTTATCTTCAGGAAATGTCTTCACTCTCCAGTTACGGTGATTGTCCAAGCGCGAGCATGACGCCGCGCGGCAATCTGCGTTCCTCGCGCAACCTGTCGAGCTTTGCTGAGAGCGATCGATATGCTTCCGTCACACCCCGGATCGCCGGCACGTTTTGCCGGATGCGCTGGTTTCTTCCGCTATGCCCGCGGCGAAGCCCGGCTGTGCCGGCGGCCCAGACCCGATCCTCCTCGAACGCTAGAGCCTTCTCCGCCGGCGTATACCGGAGGTAGCTTTCCCCTCAGGGAAGAGCCGTACTCGACCGTTCCTGGCCCCGTTCACTATTGACCGCCCCCTGGGCAAAGGATGAATCCCATGTACCCCCTTCTCGAGAAAGAACTCGCCAATTTTGAAGCCCGTACCCCCGGTTCGCGCGCCGCGCTCAAGCGGGCCGAACCGCGCATGCCGCTTGGCGTAGCCAGCAACTTCCGCAGTTACGAGCCCTGGCCCCTGTTTGTGAAAGACGCCAAGGGAACGCCACATTCACGACCTCGATGGCAACGAGTACATCGATTTCAATCTTTGTTTCGGCGCCCTGATGGCCGGGCACTGCCACCCGGCGGTGGTTGCCGCGGTGCAGGAGCGGCTGGTAACCGGCACCATGTACGGCATGCCGCACACCCTGGAATACGACCTGGCAGAGGAAATTTGCCAGCGCTTCCCGGTGGAGCAGGTGCGTTTTGGCAGCAGCGGAACCGAAGTGACCATGCACGCCATCCGGATCGCGCGCGGCTTTACCGGACGCGACAAGATCATCAAGATGGAAGGCGCCTACCACGGCGTGCATGACTCCGTCCTGGTGAGCATGAAGCCCAAGCTCGAGCTCTGCGGCGATCCCGATCGGCCCAACCAGGTACCGGCCTCGGGTGGAGTCCCCGCCGATACGGTGAAGAACACGCTGGTTGCGCAGTTCAACGATCTGAAAGCGGTCGACCGCCTCTTTGCCGAAAATCCACGCCAGATTGCCGCCGTCATCGTGGAACCCATCATGATGAACATCGGCATCTGCATGCCGGAGCCGGGCTATCTGGAAGGGTTGCGCGAGATCTGCACCCGCGAGGGCGCGCTGCTCATTTTTGACGAGGTGAAGACCGGCGCCAAGCTGGGCCGTGGCGGAGCCTGCGAGTACTTCAACATCAAGGCCGATATCGTGACCCTGGCCAAGTCCATCGGTGGAGGCTTCCCGCTGGCTGCCTTCGCCGCCAGCAAGCAGGTGATGGACGTGATCGCGCAGCAGAAGGTCTTCCACGCCGGCACCTATGCCACCAACCCGCTGGTCATGGCGGCCGGGCTTGCTACCTTTCGCGAGGTGCTTACGCCCGCGGGCTACGCCCACATCGGCAAGGTGAGCGATGCCCTGGTCTCCGGTTACAAGCAGATTGTGCAGAAGACCGGCCTCGAAGCCTACGTGGAGAGCGCCGGATCGAATGGAGCCATGTTGCTGTATCGCAACAAGATTCGTAACTACCGCGAGTGGCTTGCCGTCGATACGGATCTGTGGAGGCTCTACTGGTTCGGTATGTTGAACCGCGGTGTCATGGCGCAGCCCTACTGGTGGGATGAGCAGTGGACCATCTCCGTCGCTCACTCCATGGCCGATGTGGACCGGCACCTCTCGGCCTTTGAAGAAGTGGCGCCGGCGCTGGCCCAGGCACAGCAGGAAACCATGGCGCACGCGATCGGGTAGTGATGGTGGTTAGCGGGGACTCAACAGGTTGCAGAGAAACTCTCTGGTTTGAAGGGTACGGGCTAAACAGGCTGCGGAAAAAGTGCCGGTTGGAGACAAAACGCTGCCTCAGCGGCTAAAGCCGAGTTCATTTCAAAGCATTTGCGTACGGCCTAAAGGCCGTACCCTTCAGAAAGATGGGTTTTTCCGCAGCCTGTTTAGCCCGTACATAAAGGAAGCAAGAACAATGGGCTTTAATGTCTGCGTGAGAACCCACGAGTCCCGTAGGGACGGCTTAGAGTTCTTTCAGCCGTCCCTACGGGACTGGACTTCGCTCGTATATCCTACCCAGCACTTCGTGCTGGGCTACTCTCAACCGTCCCTTCGGGACTGAATCCTGGACTGGCAGGTTCTCGCGCAGGCACTAAAGGCCCATGACTCTGTTCGGTCTAGGTACGGGCTGAACAAGGCTGCGGAAAAAGCCGGGAAGGGCCTAAACAGGCTGCTATCCCACCCACTCAAGCCAAAACAAGGCTTGAGTGGGCCACCCGTACTTTTTCCGCAGCCTGTTAATTCTTATCTCGTACTTATTCTGTGCGAGATAGGGATATTACAAATATCAACTTCCGCTTTCGAAAGGATCGACCATGGCTGTCTCACAGACCAGTTGTGAACCGATGTTTATCAACGGAGAATGGACGGAAGGGTCTTCCGGCAAACGCATTCCTGTCTATGACCCTTCGACCGAAGAAGTTATCGCGGAAATTCCCGACGCCAGCGCAGCCGATGTAGACGCCGCAGTCGCCGCGGCGCGCTATGCCTTCGATGAAGGCGGCTGGCCGCAGACAACGGCGCAGGACCGGGGCCGCATCCTCTTTCGCATCGCGGCCAAGCTCCGCGAAGAAGCCGCGCAGCTGGCGGAGCTGGAATCGCGCAACTGCGGCAAGCCGATTGTCGAAGCGGAATACGACATCGCGGATGCCGCCACCTGCTTTGAGTACTACGGCGGCCTGGCCACCAAGGTCTCCGGCCTGGTGAACCCCGTTCCCGACAATGCGCTCAGCCTCTCGTTGAAAGAGCCGGTTGGGGTTGCCGGGCAGATCATTCCCTGGAACTATCCGCTGGGCATGGCCGCGTGGAAGCTGGCGCCGGCGCTGGCTGCCGGCTGCACCTGCGTGCTGAAGCCGGCGGAGCAGACGCCGCTGACCATGTTGAAGCTGGCCGGCTGGCTGGCGGAGGCGGGCGTGCCTGCCGGCGTGGTCAATGTCGTGACCGGACTCGGTGAGACCGCCGGCGCCGCCATTGTCGCCCACCCCGGCGTAGACAAGGTCGCCTTCACCGGATCGGCGGCGGTGGGCAAGCTGATCATGAAGTCGGCGGCCGACACGCTCAAGCGCGTTACCCTCGAGCTGGGCGGCAAGTCGCCCAACATCTTCTTTGCCGATGCCGATTTTGAGGCCGGCCATCGACGGCGCGCTCTTCGGCATTTTCATCAACCAGGGCGAGGTTTGCTCGGCCGGCAGCCGGGTGCTGGTGCAGCGTTCCATCTATTCCAAATTTCTCGAGGCCATGACCGAGAAGGCGCGCACCATCAAGCTGGGGCCGCCGCTCGACCGCTCCACCAAGATGGGTCCGCTGGTCAGCCGCGAACAGTACGACCGCGTCTCTGCCTATCAGCAGATCGGCAAGTCGGAAGCCAAGCTGGCGCTCGGCGGCGGCCGCCCTGCTTCACATGAGCCGCGGCTATTACGTGGAGCCGACGATCTTTTACGACGTCGATAACTCCTCGCGGATCGCGCGGGAAGAGATCTTTGGACCGGTGGCTGCCGTCATCCCGTTCGACGACGAGCGCGATGCTCTGCGCATCGCCAACGACTACCTCGTTCGGACTGGCTGCCGCCGTCTGGTCGCGCGACATCTATCGCGCCCTGCGCATGGTTAAGGCGATCCGCGCCGGAATTGTGTGGGTCAATCACATGCAGCCCACGTTACGTGGAAGCGCCGTGGGGCGGCTTTAAGCAGTCGGGCTTCGGCAGGGAACTGGGGATCCATGGCATCGACGAGTATCTCGAGACCAAGCAGGTGCACATCAATCTGAATGAAGCGCCGATTGGCTGGTATTGAAACTATGTCCAACATCCGCTTGAAGACAGAAATTCCGGGACCCAATTCGCGCGCGTTGACGGAACGCCGGTCGCAGGCTATCCCGCGCGGGGTCTACGCCTCCACACCGCTGTTTGTCCGTCATGCCGAAGGAGCGATCCTCGAAGATGTAGACGGCAACCGCTTCATCGACATGGGCGGCGGCATCGGCTGCGCCAACGTTGGCCATCGCAACCCGCGCGTGCTACGCGCGCTGCGGTCGCAGCTGGACGCCTTTCTCCATCTCTGCTTCCAGGTGACCGGATACGAGAGCTATGTCGCGCTGGCGGAGAAGCTCAACCAGCTCACGCCGGGCAACTTTGCCAAGAAGACCTTCCTGGTAAACAGCGGAGCGGAGGCGGTGGAGAACGCGGTGAAGATTGCGCGCGCCTTTACCGGCCGTCCCGCCGTCTCTCGCGTGGAAGATGGCTTTCACGGCCGCACCATGCTGGGCCTGTCGCTCACCAGCAAAACTCACCCATACAAGGAGGGTTTCGGCCCGTTCCTGCCCGATGTCTATCGCATCCCCTTCGGCGTGCCGGCAAATGCGCGGCTTTCCAACCGGGGACCGATGACCAAGGGCCAGGTAGACGAATTGCTCGACCAGACCTTCCGCCGTGTTGTGGCGGCTGAGTCCGTCGCGGCCATTGTGGTTGAGCCGGTGCTGGGCGAAGGCGGGTTTGTCGTGCCTCCGGCTGGATTTTCTGCCCGCGCTGGTGGAGATCTGCCGCGATCGCGGCATCGTCTTCATCGCCGATGAGGTACAGACCGGCTTCGGCCGCACCGGGGAGCTTTTTGCCTGTTCGCATTTCGGCATCGAGCCCGATCTCATTCTCACGGCCAAGTCTCTTGGGGGCGGCATGCCCCTGGCGGCGATCACCGGCCGCGCGGAGATCATGGATGCCCCCGGGCCCGGCGGCCTGGGCGGCACCTTCGGCGGCAACCCCGCATGTTGCGCGGCGGCGTTGGCGGTGCTCGAAGAGTTTGCCGATGGCCAGTTGCTGGCGCGCGCCCGCTCGCTTGGGCGACTCAATTTCAGCGCCGGGCTGCCGCGTGGCAGCGGCAGCATCGCTTTCATCGGCGACGTTCGCGGTGTTGGCGCCATGCAGGCCATGGAGTTTGTCGATGCCAGCGGAGCGGCCTACGCCGCTGCCGCGAAAAAACTGGCGCAGCATTGTCTCCGCAATGGAGTCCTGGTGCTGAACGCGGGGACCTACGACAACGTCATCCGCCTGCTGATGCCGCTGACCATCACCGATGAGGAGTTCAACCAGGCTCTGCAAGTGGTGGAGGACGGCCTGAGCGCAGTAGCAGTCGAGTTGGGAGAACTCGCCGGCGCCGCGCATTAAGTAGGCCTATGGACGGCAAGAGCTACAGGATAGAACCTGCATCTACGGCCGATGTGACAGAACTCGTCGCGGCTCTACATTGCCTATCGCGCATTCTATGGCGAAGCTCCGGAGGAGCAGCGCGCCGCGGCCTTTATTTGCGACCGTCGTCGCGCAGTCGTCGGGGCGATATTTCCTGGCCTGGAACGAGGCCGCTTCGGTGCGCAGCGCCATCGGCTTCATGCATTTGATGCCCTCCACCAACACGCTGGCGATGCGGCCCATCTGGTTGCTGGAGGATCTCTACGTGGATCCTTCGGCACGCGGGCTCGGCGTCGCCACGTCACTGCTCCGCTACGCTGAGGCCTTCGCCCGCAGCACCGGCGCCGAGCGTCTTACCCTGGCCACTGCCCACGACAACCTGGCGGCCCAGCACATTTACAAGAAGCTTGGCTACGTGCGCGAAGACCATTTCTGGTATTTTCACCGGTTACTGCCGTGATTGCCTGCCAGGCAGCTTCTGGCGCCGGCTGTAAAGTAGCTAATAAGAGTTTGGGTGAAAACATTATGAGCGAGACGGTAACTTCCCCCGAGTACGATGACGAGCCAGGAAGTGGTCGATGGACCAAGAAGCTGAACTACGGCACCTGGCGCTACCAGAAGAGCTGGAATCCCGCTGCACGTCGTCGATGCGGAGGGATGCTACTTTACCGACGCGAATGGCAAGCGCTATCTCGACTTTTCTGCGCAGTTGATGTGCTGCAATCTGGGGCACAAGAATCAAGCCGTGATTCAGGCGATTGAAGAGCAGGCGCGGAAGCTGGCCTACATCATGCCTCCTATGCGACCGATACGCGGGTGGAGTTGAGCCGTCTTCTGCTCGAGGTGTTGCCTGAGGGGCTGACCAAGTTCTTTTTCACCACCTCCGGCACAGAGGCGAATGAGGCCGCCTTCAAGATCGCCCGCATGTATACGGGCAAGACCAAGATCATTGCCCGCTACCGCTCGTACCACGGGTCCACCATGGCCTCGATTGCCGCGACCGGCGATCCTCGCCGCTGGGCCATGGAGCCGGGCGGCAAGGGACAGGGCTTTTTATTCGCGCCTGAGGTCAACTGTTACAAATGTCCGATCAGGCACACGTATCCGGAGTGCGGCATCGCCTGCGCGGATTACCTGGAGCACATGATTGAGAACGAAAGCGATGTCGCCGCGGTCATTGTGGAGCCTGTGGTCGGCACCAATGGCGTGCTGGTTCCACCGCCTGAATATATGCCTAAGCTGCGCGAGATCTGTGACCGTCAGGGAGTCCTGTTGATCGCCGATGAGGTGATGTCGGGCTGGGGCCGCACCGGCGAGTGGTTCGCGATGGACCATTGGGGGGTGAAGCCGGACATTCTGGTTACCGCCAAGGGCATCACTTCGGCCTATGTTCCGCTCGGGCTCTGCGCCACTACGGGCAAGATCGCCGAATACTTCGAGGATCACTTCTTCGCCCACGGCCATACCTATGAAGCGCATCCGATGACGCTGGCGCCGGCCGTGGCGGCAATCAAAGAACTGCAGCGGCTTGATCTGGTGAACCGGGCCCGGGAGATGGGCAAGTATCTGGGCGAGAAGCTGCGCGCTCTCAAGCCTAAACATCCGTCAATCGGCGAAGTGCGTGGGTTGGGCCTCTTCTGGGCGCTCGACATGGTGAAGGACCAGGCGAACAAGACGCCCTTCAACACCAAGCAGGACAAGGTAGACGGCAAGGTGACAGTCGTCGATCGGGTTGCCGCGGAGATGATGAAGCGGGGCGTGTCCATTCAGGCCTGGATCAGCCACTTTGTGATTGCGCCGCCCCTGATCATCGAGAAGCAAGAACTGGACTTCGCGGTAGACCAACTCGATCAATCGCTGGCGATCGCAGACGCCGCGATTGGACAGTAGGTTCTTTGCTACCGAAGGTCGAACTGCAGATCCCTCGACTGCCCCGGATTTCCTGTTGAGCGCGATGGGTTCCACGAAGTTCATGCGGCTTTCCTTGATGAAAGCCGCACACGAGGTCGTCTTTGGTGCCGCGTGGTAGGAAATTCGGGTCCGCTCGGGATGACAAAGGGGAGGGCGGAGCTTCGATCTGAAATCAGTTGCTCATAGGGCACCCTAAATAGATCGATTGCCGATGGAAACCTATGATTTGATCGTCGTCGGGCTGGGCGCGGTGGGCAGTGCGGCACTGTGCCAAACCGCGCTGCGTGGCGCGCGCGTGCTGGGCATCGATCGTTTTCACCCGCCGCACGAACTCGGCTCGAGCCACGGCGAGACACGGATTTCCCGCCAGGCCATTGGAGAGGGAGCGGAGTTTGTCCCTCTGGTCCTGAGAGCCAACGTGCTATGGCGGGCTCTCGAGGCTGCTACGGGGCAGGAGCTACTGCTCCAGAATGGCGGCCTTATCCTGCTCGATGCCGCCGACCAAACCGATGCTCAGGGTGCGGGCGTGGCCTTCTACCGGCAGACGGTCGACTGCGCCAAACGATTCGGCATCGCGCATCAGCTGCTTACCGCCGATGAGGTACGACAAAGGTTTCCGCAATTTGTTCTGGAGAATGGTGGAGAGGCGTATCTCGAACCCGGAGCCGGCATTCTATTTCCGGAAAGGTGTATTGCCGCGCAGTTGAGCCTGGCCGGGCAAAATCGAGCCGAGCTTCGGACAGACGAGATCGTCACTGAGATCATTACCGATAGCGCCGGCATTGTGATAAAGACGAATCGATCGCGGTATAGTGCTGCAACCGTTGTGCTGACGCCCGGACCGTGGATGGCCCAATGGGCGCGCACGATCTGCGGCCTCGGCGAAGCCCACTTTGCCGTCTATCGGCAGACACTTTACTGGTTCGCGTTGCAGGAGAACGATCCGCGGTTCTCGCCCGAGCAGATGCCGGTCTTCATTTGGAGCTCCGTTCGAGTCGAGAAGGGCTTCTATGGCTTTCCCAGCCTGGACGGGGTAAGCCTGAAAGTGGCGACCGAGCAATTTGATGTATTACATGACGCAGGTTCAGACCCGGTGGCGGTTTCGCCGAAGCAGGCGCAGGATTTTTACGATGGACGCGTGTGTCTGAGCTTGCGAGGGCTGTCCAGCCGATGCGTACGTGCAACCACATGCTTGTACACCGTGGTTCCGGACCATCGCTTTGTCATCGACCATGGCATTGACTCCGAGCGCATATGGTTCGCCTCCGCCTGCTCGGGGCATGGCTTCAAACACTCTGCCGCCGTAGGCGAAGCGCTGGCGCAGAAGGCGTTGGGCGAGCTGCCAACCGTCGATTTGCTGCCCTTCGCGCGTCAGCGATTCAGCTAACTACGTACGTCTGAGATCACGGGCGAGCAGGCGGTGAAACAGGTGCTCGCCGGTCTCCCGGCGAACCGAAAGCCGGCCGGCAACGTAGGCACGGGAACGCAGGCCGCGCTGTACCGACTCGCAGATGCCGACATCCTCTGCCTGCACGCGGTCACTGACTTCAACGCTCTCGCTGTTGTACTGCTCCCGTTCGGGGCTGGTGTCGGCGAAAAAGAAGTCAAACAAGACCAGACACTTGTCCGGGCCGAGCGGGAGAACCAGGTTGGTGTCCATGACCCCTTCGTAGATGTTGATCATGAAATTGGGATAGAGCCAGTAATAGTAAGCGCGGTCACCGGTGCGTGTTTGTGCGACTGAGGCGTCTTTAGAAGCCACCATGGGGCTCGACTGAAGCGAGTAGTGGTTCGCCATTCTCAATCGTGTACCCGGTGTAGTCGAGCACGCTGTTGAGCGCCTTGTGCAGGTGCGGGACGTGATAGCCGCCATCAAGGTAATTGTCGACGTAGACCTTCCAGTTACAGGCCAGTGTATAGCTCTTGCGAGCAAAGAAGTGAAGGCTGGAAACGGAGAGAGGCGCAAGCCGCTGTGCCAGGTCGCCCAGAAAGCTCTGCAAGCGCAGGCGGCTCCTCGTTCAGGTTGACGAAGATGAAGTTCTCCCAGATCGAGACGTGGACCGGCACCAGGCCGTTGGCGCTGCGGTCGAAATTGCAGACACCCGCGAACTCGGGTGTGCCTTTGAGCGAACCGTCCAGCCCATAGGTCCAACCGTGATAAGGGCAGCGCAGATGCTGGGCGACCCCGCCAGGCGCGGTAGCCACGGCGGCAGCATGGTGGCGGCAGACATTGTAAAAAGCCCGTAGTTCGTGGTCCGCCCCGCGAACCACGATGAGCGGCTCGCCGTCCAGATCAAAGGTAAAAAACTGGCCCGGAGCGGCGACCTGATCGGTTCGCCCGACGGCGATCCAGTTGTTGCCGAAAACCTGCTCGTGCTCGATGAGGGCGATACGTTCGTCAACATACCAGGCGGCCGGTATGGTGTAAGCCATCTTCGAGGGGCGCGCCCGGATCGTAAAGCGCCAACACGTTTGCGAGGGAGAGCTCATAGCGTATCCCTTTCGCCGCGGCCGGAGTTCAGAAATGACTTTGTAAGCACATGTTGTTCAAAACACATTTATCCTGACCAGGAGGAAAATCGATTGGTCCGATCCGGAATTCTCTGCCTGCCGTTGCTTCTTATCAGCATACTTACTCATGGAGTTTGCAGTGCGCAAATCATCCACGTAGATACCTCTCCTGCGGACGCCACGAACCACTTTATTCCCCGGGAAACTCTCGGCGCCGGAATCGACCGGATCTCGAGTGAGGGGCTCGATAAGATGTTGAAACAGCCCCTGCTGGGCCAGGTATTCTCAGCCGGCTGGCAACCCGTCACCTACCGTCAAAACACAGAGCTTGGCGTGGAAGCGTGGCATTGGAATCCGCAGGGTACGTGGAGCCAGGCAAACGATCGCGGCTATTTTGTCGGGTCGGCAGAACCAACCGGGTTTATTCGTCATTCGTTCGGATACAAGCTGCCACGCGCAGCGTCGCGCGTGACCGATGGCGATCTCTCAACCTATTGGAAAAGCAATCCCTATCTTAGCGCCCGGTATACAGGGGAAGCAGATTCATTGCATCCGCAATGGATCATACTCGATTTGACCGAGCCGCAAACCATCGACAGCATCAAAATTGCCTGGGCTGCACCCTTTGCGACGCAGTATTCGGTGCAGTTCTGGACCGGGGTCAACCCGTATGAATTTCCCACCGCTGGAATCTGGCAAACTTTCCCGCACGGTGCCGTGGAGGCGGGAAAGGGAGGCACCACAACGATTCGATTGACGGACCTATCCTTAACTGTCCGCTATGTTCGCATTTCGATGACTCATTCCTCCAATACGTGCAACGCCGATGGACCCTCCGATCCCAGAAATTGTGTGGGCTACGCGATCCGTGAGATTTATCTGGGTACTGTCACTTCTGACGGAGAATTCCACGATATTGTGCGTCACGTCGATGATCCGGAGCGAACGCGCGCGCGAGCTTCGTCCGTAGACTCCTGGCACACAGCGATGGATCAAACCAGATCCAAGGCTTCGCAGCTGGGTTTTGATTTCTTCTATACCAGCGGTGTCACGCAGGGGCTGCCGGCGATCGTACCGATTGCGTTAATTTACGACAATCCTGACACCGCAGTCGCCGAGATCAAATATCTCGAGGCCCGCCATTACCCGATCTCCTATGTCGAGATGGGAGAAGAGGCCGACGGTCAGCGAGTGGCGCCCGAGGACGATGCCGCCCTCTATCTTGAATTTGCTACAGCGTTGCACAAACTGGACCCCAACCTGAAATTAGGCGGCCCTTCCTTTGAAGGCGTGAATACGGATATCTTGTATTGGCCGGATGCGAACGGGAAAGCCTCATGGTTAGGCCGCTTCCTCGACTATCTGAAGCAACACGGCCGCATGCAGGATCTGGCATTCTTTTCCTTCGAACATTATCCCTATGAACCCTGCCGCATTCCGTGGGGAAGTTTGTACGAGGAACCTCAACTGGTGGCCGGCATTATGAAAATATGGCGTGATGACGGTCTGCCACCGAATGTGCCCATGCTGATTACAGAGTCAAATCTGTCTTCTGCCACCAACGAAGCGTTCATGGATATCTTCGGTGGCTTATGGCTAGCGGATTATATTGGTTCATTCCTGGATGCGGGTGGCAGCGGCGTCTACTATTTTCACTATCTCCCGCTGCAGATGGAGAACAATTGCAATGATTCTCCAGGAACGTTCGGCATGTTTACGCTGAACCCGGACTTTGAAATCAAGCAGCCCCTGTCGCAATATTTTGCCAGCCGCATGATCAACTTCGAATGGCTGCAACATGATGGTGGATCGCATACCATGTTCCCCTCCACAGGCGCCTACAAAGACGAGGAAGGGCATACGTTCGTCACCTCCTACTCCGTTCTGCGTCCGGACGGAGACTGGTCAGTGATGATGGTCAACCGCGATCAGGACAACGCGCACACGGTTCAAGTCGATTTTCAGAACTCCCAGGCAAAAACCACAAGCTATCTCTCCGGAGACGTTCATGTCGCTACCTTTGGGCGGGACCAATACAAATGGCATCCTGCCCGGACGAATGGCCGGGAAGCCCACCTGCCCCTGAGCCTGGATGAAAGCGGAGGAGTTTACACACCCGGCCATGCGGATCCGGACGGACCTATCGCCGAAACCGTGGTACGCGGCGACAAAACCACAGAATACGAGATCCCGGCCTCTTCGATTGTTGTCTTACGGGGCAAGCTCGCTGACCGATAGACGAGAGACTCACAAGGAGGGAGCGCTGTGCGCCTCCGCGGCCGCCCGGATGATCGAGCGTTGCCCGCGCCGGTAGACGGCGAAGCCGGCGAGCAGCAGCACCAGAGTCATGACGACAATCTTGAACAGGGCCGCGCCCGGATTGCGCTCATCCTCCGCGGGAAACAGCGAGAGGATGATCGCGGCGGTGGTGGAGAAAAACCCCATGCATGCGAGCGGGATGGCAAAGCGTTTGCCCCCGGGCAGGCGAAGGGCGCCAGGCGGAGACGGGCGCGATTGCAGGCGGATCATCGCGGCAAAAAGGAACAGATAAGGAATGAAGTAGGTGATCAGGCTCATGCTGACGAGCAGGTCATAGGTGCCTCTGACGCTGGTGCCTGCCTGGCTGAGCAGGCCAAAGAGAATCCCGGCGAGACCGTAGGAAATGAGGGCGACGTAGGGAGTCTTCCATCGCGGGTGGATACGGCCAAAGACCGGCAGGCAGGTAGTGGTTGATGCCCACGACGAAGGGCAGCCGCGCGGTCGACGATGAGATAAGCCGCGGCCGCGCCTACGTTGCTGATGCCCACCAGGATGGCGACCGGGGCAATCAACGCCAGCCAACCCGAGCCGGCGGCAAAGAAAATCGATGGCGGTCATAAAGCCACCCAGGCCGCTGATGCTGCTCGAAGGCAGCGCAACCAGCATGGCAACCGTTCCGGCGATGTAACCGACGGTGATGATGGCACCCGCCACCAGCAGGGAACGGGGAACGACTCGGCGCGCGTCTTTGATCTCATCGCCCATGAACGAAGCGCATTCGCAGCCGCTGAAGGCGAAAAAGATCGTGGACCAGAAGATGAGGTCTCTCACCTGGGCATGGGGAATAGCGCCCGCCAGAGTGAAATGGGTGGCGGAGCCAAAGCGGGAGAAAGACAAGCAAGCCAAGCGCGATCAGGATCAATACCGGCAGCGCCATGCCCACCGCGCCAAGATTATTGAGCCACTTGCCCATGCCAAGGCCGACTACGTTGAGCACGGTAATCAGCACCAGCATGCTGATGGTGAAGAGCAGGTAGTAGATGTTTGTATCGGCCAGATGCTGGGCGCGAGGAGTGACGAAAAGCAGGCTGCTGGCGGCGAAATAAAGCACCGCGGCGAAGTAGGGAAGATTGCTCATCCAATAGGTCCACGCTGCCATAAAGCCGGCAAACTCGCCGTAGGCTTCGCGGGTCCAGATGTAGAGGCCGCCTTCCTGGGGATAGCGGGACGAGAGCTCGAGTACGCAGCCGGCGAGGGGGAGGAAGAACCCACAAAAGGCCAGCACCCATACCGCGATGGCCGATTGCCCTGCAGCCGCCGCGGTTGCAATCCAGCGCAGGCTGAGGCCGCTGACGATATAGAAGAGAATGACATCGCGAAAACCGAGTTCCCGTTTCAGCTTCTCTGCTGCCATGAAGAACCTCCGCGCGCGATGACTCTACCTCATGTCTTTCAGCACAGCCATGGCGGCGTTGCGGCCGTTCATGGCGATGACGCTCCCGCCGGGGTGGGTGCAGGCGCCGCAGAGGTAGAACTCCGGGCATCGAGGTCCGGGCGGCCAAGCGGTGGCTCCACATGTTTGCCGGCAGGCACTCGCCCTGAAAGATGTGGCCGCCGGTGAGGCCGACCTTCTCCTCAATATCCGGCGGCCCCATCACCTGTGCTTCCAGCACGGCATCGGGCAGGTTGGAACAGAAGCGGCCGATGGAATCGAAAGCCAGCTTGCGCACCCGCTCACGATGGTCATCCCAGGAGCCGGCGGCAAAGGTGTGGGGCACGTACTGCGCAAAGACGCTCATGGTGTGCTGGCCTGCGGGAACCACGCTGGCGTCATGCACGCTTTGGAAATAAATCTCGCACCACAGGTGCTCGGGGAATTCTCCCTTGCTGCTGGCGGCGAAGCCGGCTTTCCATTCCGCGTGGGTCAGCGGAGCATTGATCTGGCCATAGTGGTGGGGCTGCGACTGGCCGGGACGGCGAGGTAAAGTCGGGCAGCTCGCGCAACAAGACATTCAGCTTGACGGTGCAGCCCTCGATCGCCAGATGCTCAACTTTTGACCGGAAGTCAGAAGCTGCCGACTTGCCCAGCAGGCGAAGCGTAACCACCGGGTCGGCATTCGAGATCACCACCGGAGCGGAGATGCGTTCGCCGCCCTCGAGCAGAACCCCCTCGCCGGGCAGGATCTCGGCCACCGCAACCCCTGCGGCCACCACCGCCCCGGCCTCGCGCGCCGCGTCGCAGAAGTAGAAGGAGACCATGCCCATGCCACCCTGGACGTAGCCCCACATGCCGGGAATGCCGCCCAGCCGCCCCGAAGAGTGGTGATAGCGGATGGAGGCCGTGCCGGGATCGAACGGGCTGGCGTTGGTGCCGATGACTCCTTGGCCCAGATAGGCATATTGCAGCCGCTCGTCATCAAGGTAACGCTCCACGAACTCCGCCATCGACCAATGGAAGAGCACCTGGCGCGCTTCCTCGTCGTTGCCCAGGCGAGCGTCGATCTCTTCCTGGGAGGGAGCGTCGCCGATCCAAACGATCGCGATCGCCGGCCGGCCGCAACGCATCGCGCAGGCGCCGGATCACGCGCGTCATCGCTTTCCAGCCATTCACATCGCGGGGAGCAAAGCGCCGGATCTCGTCTTCGCAGGCATCGTCGTCATCCCAGAGTTGCACGCTGGTGCCGTCGAGAAAGGGGACGAACAGGCCGTTCGACAGCGGGCGTCCAATGAAAACCGCGTCCAACCAGGCCCAGCTCATCGACCACCAGCGGATGCAGAAGTCCGGCGAGGTACGCGCAGGGCGACATGCGGACGCCGGGGAAGGGCTCTTCGATGGTACAGGCGCCTCCGACGCGCGCGCGGCTCTCCAGCACCAGGACGCGCTTGCCGGCGCGGGCCAGGTAGGCTGCGCAGGCGAGGCCGTTATGACCTGCGCCGACGATGATGGCGTCCCATGGACGGGAAGCGAGTTGGGAAATAGGCGCCGGGAGGCCGATCTCGCCTAAAACGGCGGCTGTGGGGCTCTGTCAAGGTCATTCTCTGCAAGGATTGGAATGATGCATTGAAGGACGTCCGGCCGGCACGATCGCGTCAGGCTCTACCCCGAAGCCGGTCGAGTACACGGCGATTGCGTTTCGAGGGTTTCCCGGCGCCCAGCGCTTCGAAGCGCGGCATCGCTTTACGCTCTTCCGCCAGCTGCAGCCGCAACGCGCGGCTCGCCTCTGTCTCACGGTACAGCGTCTGCGCCACTGCCGCCGGTCCCCGCACCTCGCTCAGAAGCAGGACCTCCACCTGAAAGTCGCCGCCCTCGTTCTTTACTTGCAACAGGTCGCCAACCCGAACCGGGCGGGCACTCTTGGCCGGCTGTCCATTGGAGGTAATCCTGCCCAGCTCACATGCCCTTGCCGCCAGCGCGCGCGTCTTGAAGAACCTCGCCGCCCAGAGCCACTTGTCCATCCGCACATCGGTCATGCCTCATTCTCGTACAGGGCTGGGTGCCGTATCCTTAACAAACTGGACAGCTCCTTTCTTCCCCGAATCTGGTATGCTCCTTGGGCTTCGATATTCCAATAGGGATTCAGTTCTCTCTGTGGAATCAAGGTTGAAACGCATGAACGCCACATGACAAAGTCGAACGAGTAGTCGAAGGCGCTCGACAATTTTCGCATCGAGATACCCTCCTGGGGCTTTGCCAACACGGGAACGCGCTTCGGCAAGTTTCATGCAGGCTGCGGCAGCAACTTCGATTGAAGAGAAGTTCGCCGACGCCGCGCAGATCAACCTGCTGACGGGCGTCAGCCCGACCATGGCGTTGCACGTCGAATGGGACCTTCCCGAAGGCATCGGCGATCGTTCCCCGGATCCGGGCGCTCGAAAAGAAGTATCGGATTCGCGCCGGATCCATCAACCCCAATCTCTTCCAGGCGCAGGAATACAAATTTGGGTCGATCTGCAATCCCGATGCCGAAGTACGGCAGAAGGCGCTCGCGCACCTTCTTGACTGTGTGGAGATTGCCCGGCAAGCTTGGATCGCAGGACGTGTCGCCTTGGGTTTCCGATGGCTCGAACTATCCGGGAACGCAGAATATACGGCAAGCGGATCGGCTGGATGGAAGAGATCTTCAGCCAGGTCCATGCGGCCCTGCAGCCCGATCAGCGGCTGCTGATCGAGTACAAGCCTTTCGAGCCGGCTTTTTATCACACCGACATTGCGGATTGGGGCATGGCGCTGGAGTTGGCGCGGCTGGCGGGACCGCAGGCGAAGGTGCTGGTCGATACCGGCCATCATTACCAGGCGCAGAATATCGAGCAGATCGTCGCCTGGCTGTTGCATCTGGAGATGCTGGGCGGATTCCACTTGAATGACCGCAGATATGCCGATGACGATCTGACTCTTGGGTCCATCGATCCTTACCAGGTCTTCCGCATCTTCCACGAGATTCTGAGCGATGCCGCGGAGCCGGATGCGACGGCCAGATCGCGTTCATGATCGACCAGAGCCACAATTTGAAAGGCAAGATCGAGGCGATGGTGCAGACCGTGGCGATGGCGCAGGAACTCTATGCCAAGGCGGCCCTGGTGGATCTGGAGCAGCTGGATACGCTGCAGAGACAATGCGAGCTGGTCGAGGCCGAGGAGTGCTTCCGCTCGGCGTTCTGGGAGGATGTGCGTCCCGCTGGTGCGGGAATGGCGCCGCGGCCCGGGCTTGCCGGAAGATCCCCTGCGGGCGCTTCGCGAGAGTGGCTACGTGGAGCGGATCGCCGGGGAACGGGCGGCGAAGAACGCAAACACTTCAGCCACCTACGCCTAGATTCCGAGGCGAAAATTCCTTCTGGGCGGTTTCGCTGCGGCCGAAGTGGAAACTGCAGATCCCTCGGCTTCGCTCGGGATGACAAAGGGGAGGGCGGACGCTTCGATCCGAAAGCGATGCTGATTAAGTCATCCCGCAGGTGCCGAAAGACCTAAAGCACAAACTCTCGGGATGACAAAGGTTAGATTAGTTCGGACCTTAGGGTCATGCGGCTGGGATGAGCATCCTTTGGCACGATTGGCCCTAAATCTTTGTCATCCCGACCTGCGGATTGAATTCGTATAGAATTTGATTGTTCTAATTGAGTATCGAGGAGCCGAACATGAGTACCAGTACAGTGACTGCGCTACGCTATCTTGAAGATCGCTGGGACGATAAGGTGGCCAGGACTCTCGATGAACCGGAGCTGTTGCGCTATCGCTCCAACCTGCTGGGATCCGACCTGCGCATCACCAACTTCGGCGGCGGCAATACCAGCTCGAAGCTCGAGGAGACCGATCCGCTGGACGGAGCACAGAAGCCGGTGCTTGTGGGTGAAGGGCAGCGGCGGCGACCTGGGCAGCATCAAGGTCGAGGGCTTTGCCACGCTCTATCTGGATAAGGTGCTTGCGCTGGCCAGAGATCTATCGCGGCGTCGAGCTGGAAGACGAGATGGTCGGCGATGTATCCGCTCTGCACCTTCGGCAACAATCCTGTCGCGGCCTCGATCGATACGCCGCTGCATGCTTTTCTTCCCTTCGCGCATGTGGATCATCTTCATCCGGACTGGGGCATCGCGCTCGCTGCCTCGGCCAACGGCAAGGAAAAGATGGATGAGTTCAATCAGCAGTTCGGCCACAAGCTGGTGTGGATGCCCTGGCAGCGGCCGGGCTTTGAGCTTGGCCATGATGCTGCGAGCGCGCGGTGAAGGAAGTGCCCGGCTGCGATGGCGTCGTGCTCGGCGGCCACGGCCTGTTTACCTGGGGCAACACGCAGCGCGAATCGTATCTCAATACCATCACCATCATCGATCAGATCGGCCAGTTCATCGAGAGCCATCGAGTCGCAAGGAAGAGCGCGATCCGTTCGGCGGCGCAAGGTATCAGCCGCACCAGGAACGGCAGACGATCGCCATCGAATCTGATGCCCTTCCTGCGCGGCAGCGTCTCGAGCCAGCAGCGCATGATTGGCAGCTTCACCGGATATCCCGAGGTGCTGGACTTCGTCAATTCGCATTCGGCGGCGAAGCTTGGCGTATCCTGGGCACCAGCTGCCCGGATCACTTCATCCGGACCAAGATCCGGCCGCTGTTTGTGGACTGGGACCCGGCAGAACGATGCTGGCAGATTCAGCCAGCTGCGAACGACGACGCGCTGGAGAAATATCGCAGCGAATATGCCGACTACTACAAGAAGCATGCGCTGCCGGAAGACTCGCCCGCGATGCGCGCATGCGAATCCAACCGTGGTGCTGGTGCCCGGTATCGGCATGTTCAGCTTCGGCAAGAACAAGGCCGAGGCGCGGATCACGGGCGAGTTCTATGTCAACGCCATCCACGTGATGGAAGGCGCCGGGCATCTGGATGAGGGCAACTGTCCGCCGAATCCTGCCGCAAGCCGGACCGGCGGCGGATACCAGCGCCTTCAAGGTCCACTCCAACTACGTTGCGCTGCCGCCTTCCGAAGCCTTTCGCATCGAGTACTGGGCCCTGGAAGAAGCCAAGATACGCAGGCAGCCGGCGGCGAAGGAATTGAGCGGCCGCATCGTGCTGGTGGTCGGCGGAGCCAGCGGGATTGGCCGCGAAGTGGTGCTGCATGGCCGCGGAACGCGGCGCGCATGTGGTGGTCGCGGACCGCGAGCTGGACGCGCGCGAACAAGGTCGCGGCCGAAGCCCAGGCGATCGCGGGCCGCGAAGCTGCAATCGCCGCCAAGATCGATATTCGCGACCGGGCGCGCGATTCGAGCAGCGCTCGATGCGACCATTGCCGGCCTTTGGCGGCATCGACATCCTGGTCAATACGGCTGCGCTTTTCCCTCCTCGCCCGACGGCGTCATCAGCGACGCTCAGTGGGCATCGACGCTCGAGATCAACGTCACCGCCAATTACCTGCTGGCGGATGAAGCAGCCAAGGTCTTCGACGCCCAGGGGATCGAAACCAGCATCGTGCTGACCAGCTCGGCAAATGCGGTGGTGGCCAAGCGCGGCAGTGAAGCCTATGACGTCAGCAAAGCGGCGGTCAGCCACCTGGTTCGCGAGCTGGCCGTTGCACTTATCGCCCAAGGTTCGGGTCAACGGCATCAGTCCGGCGACGGTGGTCAAGGGCTCGACCATGTTTCCTCGCGACCGCGTGAAGGCGTCGCTGACGAAATACAACATCCCGTTCGAGCGAACGCTTCCGGATGAGGAATTGCGTACGCTGCTGGCGCAGTTCTATGCCCAGCGAACGCTGACCCATCAGCCCATCGACCCGAAAGACTGCGCCGCGGCCATCCTCTTCCTGGCGGGGCCGCAGGCGCGCTGCACCACCGGCCACCTGATCCCGGTCGATGGAGGACTGACGGAGGCTTTCTTGCGATGAGCCGGAAGGCGCTGTCGGACGAGTTGGCGCGGGTAGCAGTCGATCTGGGAGCGGAGAGCTGCCGGGTTTCTTTGTTGCGCTGGAACGACGGTGGTCCGCGGATCACGTTGGTGCACAGGATCGCCAACGGGCCGGTCGCACAGGGCGAGCAGCTGCGATGGAATCTGCAGGCCATCTGGGCCGGGGTTGAGGAAGGACTGCGCCGTTGCGCCGGGAATCGCCGGTCGAAGGCATAGCCTCCATCGCCGTGGACGGTTGGGCAACCGATTACGTTCGTCTGAATGATGAAGGCCTCGCCTCCGGCGATCCATTTTGCTACCGGGACCCGAGGACCATCGCGGCGGAACGAGCGGTGCATGAACGCATCGATGTCGCGTCATCTGTATGCGTTAAACGGACTGCAGCGGTTACGTTTCAATACGGTCTATCAGCTCTATGCGGATCAGATGGCCGGTATTCCCGCCGCCGTGCCCTGGATCAACCTTCCCTGAATATGTGCTGTACCGTTTGGGCGGACGGCGCGTGGCCGAGTACACCAATGCGACCCACACCGGGCTGGTGAGCGTTGCCGCCAGGACCTGGTGTGCCGAGGTCTTCGATGCTGTGGGGCTTGATCCTGCGGCTGCGCCGGAGTTGGTTCCGCCGGGAACCGACTTGGGGCCTTGCGTGGGCCGTTGGCTGACACTGCCCGCCTTGCGGAATACGCGGTTGATTGCGCCGGCGTGCCACGACACGGCATCGGCGATCGCTGGCATTCCCGGACCGACGGATGAGTGTGCTTATATCAGTTCGGGCACCTGGTCTCTGGTTGGCGTCGCTGCTCGATCGACCGTGCAATACGGAGCAGGCGTTTGAGAAAGACTTCACCAACCAGGGCGCTGTCGCGGGACAGAATTTCTTTCCATAAGAACGTGAACGGGATGTGGCTGTTGCGGCAGTGTATCGAGCATTGGAATGGACTGGGACGCCAGTGGAGCGTAACGGAGTTGATTGCGCAAGCCGACGGGCTGGCTCCGCCCGACCAGGTGTTCAATGTTGATGAGGGCGAACTGATGTTGCCCGGCAACATGCCCGCTCGCATCAACCAGCAACGGCGGCAGGCAGGTCTCGATCCGCTCTCCGAGGCGCCGGAGAATGCCCCGGCCTTCACCAGCCTGATCCTCCACAGCCTCGCCGCGCGCTACGCAGAGGTCTTTCGTGACCTGATTGAGGTTACCGGCAAGCGTCTGCGTCAGCTCTACATTGTAGGTGGTGGCAGCCGCAATGCGTTGCTCAACCGGCTCACGCAGGATGCCACCGGACTCGAGGTTTGCTGTGGTTACGTCGAGAGCGCCACGATTGGCAATCTGGCCATTCAGCTCGCCGTCGGCGACGGAGCGGGACGCGGGCAGCGCAGTCCCAATGCGAAAGAAATCCGCCACTGGGCATCCGCGCTTAGCCCCGCGATTGACCGACTATAAATCGAGATGCTCGTGAAGGAATGGGCGAGGACTGAAGCCGGTGTAGTTCTCTACAATGTGGCCCGAACCCCTGAGCGTGTATTTGTAAGTCACCAGGCCTTCGAGACCCACCGGCCCGCGTGCGTGCAGCTTGCTGGTACTGATCCCCACTTCGGCACCGAAGCCAAAGCGGAAGCCATCGGCAAAGCGAGTCGAGCAGTTGTGGCAAACGGTTGCTGAATCAACTTCTTCCAAGAAGCGCTTTGCAGCTTCAGCATTCTCCGTGAGGATGGAGTCAGTGTGGTGCGAACCGTAGCGGTTCGTGTGCCGGATAGCTGCCTCTAGCGAATCGACAATTCGGATTGCGACGATCAGATCGGAATACTCCGTGTGCCATTCGCCGTCTTGCACCAGTTCCGCCGGCACGCCTGGCAAAAGAGCCTGCGTCTGCGCATCCCCTCTCAACTTCACACCCCTGGTCCGCAACGCTGCTGCGAGCGGGGGCAGAAACGTTGCGGCAACCGCCTGGTGAATCAAAATCGTCTCGGCCGCGTTACAGACGGCCGGATATTGCGCCTTGCTATCGACGGCGACGGCGATAGCCATGGCAAGGTTTGCATCGGCATCAATGTAAACGTGGCACACCCCATCCGCGTGCCCGAGCACTGGAATAAGAGTGCTCTTCTGGATTGCCTGGACCAGCGCGTTCGAGCCGCGTGGAATCACCAGGTCAATCACATCATCGAGCTTCAGCAGAGTGTGAACTGCGTCTCGCCCATACACCGCGCTCACTATCGCTTGGGGAAGTGAGCTCTCCCGCAGCCCCTCGTGAAGCGCAACGAGGACAGCCTCCATGGTGGACTCAACTTCCTTGCCGCACTTCAGAATGACTCCATTGCCGGACTTGATGGCTAGTGAACTGATCTGTGTGATAGCGTCCGGGCGGCCCTCAAAGATGATGGCCAACAAGCCGAGCGGGCAGCTCACCTTCTCCAGAATTAATCCGTCATCAAGCAGCGTGCGCTTGAGAATCCGGCCAGAAGGGTCAGGTAACTCACGAACAGCCCGAACACCAGCGATCATGGTTCGCAGCTTTTCGGGATTCAACATTAAGCGCTGAAAGAGCGCCTGCGACAGTTCGCTGCCGGCGACCAGCGCTTTTCCTCGCCTAACATCCTCATCGTTCGCCGCGAGGATGGCATCGAAATGCCGCTCCAACGCAACCGAAATCTTTTCCAGCGCCGAATCCTTTGCGGCGGTCGACAAACTCGATACCTTGCGACTCGCCTCCTTTGCCGTGCGAGCAAGATTGACCACGGTGACTTCGTGCGATACGGCCCCAACATCGGTAGTTGTCATGGCCACTACTCCTGTACGCGGGGAACCGGCTTAGGACTGACCGCAGGATGAAACACAGTGCCAGCATTCTCTCCGGCGCAGACACGCTCCAGAATGCCGGGGGTCCGGCCATTCGCAATCACCGCGATCTTACCCGCTTCGCTCACCATGCGCGCGGCGCCAAGTTTGGTGGACATGCCGCCGCGCCCGCGCCCCGTGCCAATCTTCGCGTAGGCACTCAGTTCCGGAGTGACAGCGGCCACTTCGGATACCAACTCTGCTCCATCCTCGGATGGGTGCATGGTAAAGAGGCCGTCCACGTCGGATAGAAGAACGAGCATATCGGCATCGATCTTGGTCATGACGAGGGCGGACAACTTGTCATTGTCGCCAAAGACGCGGTTCACACCGTCCGCCTGGTCAGGGCGATCGAGCTCCACTGTAGAAACGGTGTCATTTTCATTGACGATGGGCATGACACCGAGTTGCAGCAGCGTATGAAGTGTGTTCCACAGGTTCGAGTATCTCACCGGATCGAGGAAGTCATCTTCGGTCAGGAGTACCTGAGCGGTGGCTACATCGAAGTTGCGGAAGGCGTCCTCGTAAAGCGACATCAGGCGACTCTGCCCAACGGCGGCACAGGCCTGTTTCAATATCAATTCCGACGGCAAGGTTGCCAATCCGAGACGTTTTGCTCCAAGTCCAATTGCGCCGGAGGAAACAAAGATGAGCTCCTTGCCCTGACGGCGCACATTCACCGCGGACTCCACCAATCCATACAACAGGCCGACGGCAGCTGCACCGTCATTCCGGATCAACACATTCGTGCCGAGCTTGATCACGATCCGCCGGGCGGCGGCGACCCGCTGCCGAACTGGGATGTATACTTCCTCTGCCACTCTAGTCATTTCAATTATGGTATCAGTTCATCGAGTACCGGGAGCCGCCCAAAGGCTAGAGCAGTTGCGCAATTACTGTGGCCTGATAAAGATCGCGAGGTGTGGTCCCGGCCAGCCGGGACCACGAAAGGGCCTATCGCTCCTACCCACCTCGCCGCTTCGCGTTGCGGCGATATGCGGTGTCTGTGCCCATCGCATCGGTACGGTAGTTTGAGGCCGGCCGGCGTCCGGTATACCGGTTTCTATGGCCACGTCCCGGCATGGCGGAATCGAACCCTGTCCTCGAAGCTGAGGCCTTTTGCAGCTCTTGTGGCTCAAGATCTCGAGCGGGGGGGCGCTATACGAATTGCTACCAAGCCGGACAATTTTGTCAATCAATATGCTATGTTTGTTCGGACTGGGTGATGCCAGACACAAGAACGGCGATTTTGCCCTTATACGCCGGCCTCCGAGTAAAGGATCTTCTGGTGAAGCAACCGAGCAAAAAAGTAAGTTCTGTTCTGTCCCAACACAAGATAGTGCGCGAAACTCGCGGTAAGCCTCGCTTCGAGGCTTTATACGGAATTCTCCGTGAGCGCATTCTGCTTCTGGACTTTCCGCCCGGTACCGACTTGAAGGAATCGACGCTGGCGAAAGAGTTTGGAGTCAGCCGTACGCCAATCCGGCGCACGCTCCAGGCGCTTGAGGTGGATGGGCTGGTAGAAGCAAGACCGGGCATCGGGACGTTTGTTACGTCGTTCGACTTATCTTCACTGAAAGATAGTTATGCCCTACGAATGCGCCTTTCCGAGCTAGTGGGCGATTTTCCTCCTAACTACCCGGTCAGCTCCTTATGCCTGGAGGCAGAGGAACTGCTCAAGAGGGCAAAGGCTCTGGCAGATAACTATGACTTCAATACTCTCCTTAAGATCAACAACGATCTGCAACATCTGAGCGGCAGATGTACGGGTAACTTAGAACTGAGAGATATTTTAGAAAGGCTCTATTCCAAAACCATTCGGATTTACTACGATATGGTCAAGAAAGGCCACTTGAGTTGGGATAACGAAGTATTGTTCACGATCGAAGAGGTTTCAGATATCCTGAAGGCGATACGGGCGAATGACGGGCGCGGAGTGGGCTTTGTCAGGAGGAACAATATGTGGTTGGGCGTCAATCGAATCTCGAATTTTCTTCGCGCGTGCTAGGAATCCAGCGCCCCTGCCTGGGGGTCAAATTTGACTGCCTGGTTGTAAACCTACCCGGTTGACCGTTGTGCATCCGGCCGCTTGCAATAGCGGAAGCCGCTCCCTGAAGGATAGTGTGTTTCCGTTCGAGCACGATCTCCTCGTTGAAGCCCTCGATGAAGCTCGCATCGCGACCGCCAATCTTAGTAATAACCTTCCTTACTTCTTCGAGAACTTCCTGGCGGCCAAACTTTCGGCCAAGGGCATCCACGATCGGTGCAAGGAGGCGAGCTTCGATCTCGCGCCGCTTCAGAATTCCGATTTCGTTCGGTTCAATGTCGCTGTTTATCAGACTCCCTCGCTTTAAAAACTTGCGGCCGTGCTTCTCCCTGGCTTCGCAGCCGGAAAGATCACCTGTTGATCTCAAGCTGATTTGCCAGGCGGGCCGCCTTTTCCGTGGCGGCCGAACGTAACAGTGTGACCGCTGTGTACAAAACCACGAGCACAACCAGCCAGCGCACCGTGCCCAGCGGGAGAGACTTAACCAGGTACGCAGCGATGATTACGGCAGGAATGCCCCCCAGCGTAAGCCCAGCCGCGGCCTTCGGGCTATAGCGTTGGTTCCTGATAAACCTGTATGACCCGAGGGGCATGAGGAAAGCGCATGCCCCCATCATGATGGGGAAGGCGGAGCGCGGATTCATGCCCAGTAAGCTCACCAGAATCATGCAGGGAGCAAACAGACCAACCCCAAGCTGTTGAAATGCGGCGAAGATGAAACTACCCAGGACGGCAAGCCAAAGCTTCGGGCCCGCCAGGCCCAGGGCGTCGCCGCCCACCGGGAGCAACTTCAATTGCGCCGAAAGCATCAGCAGGGCGGCACAAAACAACGCTATCCCTAAACCGATTTGAAGCCTGCGCCTGGGCCAGGCGCTCACCGTTCCAGCTCCCAACCAGGCCCCTGCGGCAGCTGCCACAATCATAGACACCAGGGTGCGGAAATCGACAGGAATGACCGCGACAAAGATGAAGGCTTCAGTTGCCGTAGGCAAAGTATGTCCCACGTTCATGGTTCCGGGAATCAGGTCATCGGGTATGCCATTCAGCAACTTGTAAATCGAGCTCGTCGTTGCAAAGGAACCAATGCCCAGAGTATCCAGAAAATTGGCCAGGAAGCCGACACCAATCTGCGCTGGGAGATTCAGATCTCCGTCATCTCTGCCGCGGGCCGAAGGCCAGGTACGGATGAGGTAGCGCCCCCAAACGACGACATAGGCGATCGTGAGCACAGCCAGCGCGATGAGTAGAGTCTTCATCTTCCCTTTCTTTGTCCGGGGCGGCCGTGGGTTCTGGTTTCTAAAGTATTTTCATGTTTTTAGCGTAATGGAACCGGGCTCTGGGCAGCGGTTCCAGCGAGAAAGCGGCCGCACATAATCACTGCGTACCCCCACGGTAAGAGGGAAAATGTTTTAAAGCAACAGCAGATGAGCCCCCCGGCGGCGATCGCGGCAACTCCACGGCGCACATCTCGCGAAGAAAAATATTTCTTGTACTGTATCAGTATGCATGTTATGTTCCCTAAACAATTCACAGTTTAAGGGACGGTCGATGTCGCGGATTCATCGGGAGCGTACGCTCGAGCTTCAGGGGCGAATGGAGGACGAGGCGGTAGATATCTTCGTCAGCGACGATCCAGACTCGGTTTTCTGCTTCGCGGGGTTTTGCGGCTACGTTGGCATGGAGCTGGCGCGTCCCACGATCGTCGTTATCCCCCGTTCCGGGGAACCAACGCTTATCACGCCGGCGATCGAAGCGGAGATGGCGAGGGCGACAACCTGGATCCACGATATCCGAGAGTGGACAGACGGCGTCGATGGGGAGTGGATGAAGCACCTTGCCGGCCTGCTCCAGGGACGATCCGCCTCGACGGTCATGACCGAACTGCTGAAGTCATCCGCGAAGACGGTTGAGATCCTTCGATCGGCTAACGGCCCTAAGCTCATGGATGGCTCCGCACTTATCAGCGGCCTGCGAATGGTTAAGACGCCAGAGGAGATTGCGATCATGCGCCAGGCCGGCAAGGTGGCGGTCGCAATGGTGGAGGCGGGGCGCTCCGCAATCGCGGATGGAGTGCCGGAATACGAAGTCGCGCTGGCCGCGATCGTCGCCGGCACGCGCAAGTCAGCAGAATTTTTGTCCGCTAACGGGCAGGATCAGTTCTTCTCTCCGACGATCTATAACCTCCAGGTCCTGCAGTCCGGGCTCCACACTGCGATGGTTCACCGCCGCTCCAGCGTGAAGCAAATCAGAAGCGGCGACCCTGTATACATGTGTTTTTGTGGAATCGCCAACTTCAAGCAGTTCAAGCTTGGCTTCGATCGCGAGTTTTTTTTGGGAAGGGTGACTGATGAACAAGCGCGCGCCTATGAGACGGCCGCGCGTGCTCAAGAGGCAGCCTTGGCGACGATTCGGCCTGGAGTCCTGGCCGAGGATGTGCATGCGGCAGCGGAAGAAGTATATCGCTCCGCTGGTTTCGGATTCTGCTACCGGACTGGCCGCGGTGTAGGTTACTCCTTCCTGGAAGAACCACAGCTGAAACGCGGGGACAAGACCGCGCTTAAGGCTGGCATGACATTCGCCGTCGATGGAGGCGTCACGGTGCCAGAGAAGTTCGGCGCGCGGCTTGGCGACTCAATTGTGGTGACTGAAACGGGCTATGAGTACCTGACTGTCTATCCACGCGACCTGGCAGTGCTGTAATCCCTGGGCTCTAAGCGTTACACAGCAAGAATCGAAGTGCTGACTCAATGTCGAGTTGTGCGCCGTGATGCGCGCGAATACTCGCGGGAGCGTGAGACTAACGCCGTTGTTATGCCTTGATGATGAGGAGGGTGACATGAATCGTCCGGTCTTCCTGGGGTTTTGTGGATGTCTCCTAAGCGTGATCGTTTTGTCGTCCCCTTTGGCCGCGCAGCGCATGGCCGGCCTGGTTAACGAGGCAGAGCGAGACAGCTCGGGTGTTGCTCCTTCCACTCCGGGCGTCTCAGATGCGTCTTTGGATGCACTGTTTAATTCCCTGGCTGCAGTCCGGGATTTCAAAGCGGCGGCGATTTCGCCGGATGGCGCTCATGTGGCATGGGTGGAAGCAGCCGTCGACAAGAACAACATCCCGGAGGGGAAAACGGCGATATTCGTCGGCGCGACGTCGACTTCTCGAACCGCTCCCGTGCGTATCAGCGCCGCCGATGACGGTAAGAACTATTCCGAAGACGAAGTGGCATGGTCGCCTGACGGCAAGCAATTGGCGTTTCTCTCGGATGCGGATCCCTCCGGGAGAACGCAACTTTACGTAGTAGATTCCACGGGAGGTAAGGCTCGAAGGCTGACCAACCTCAAGGGTTCCTTGACCGATCCACAATGGTCTCCGGACGGCAAGCTTATCGGGCTGCTGTTCACGGAAAACGCGCCGCGTCCAGCCAATCCATTAGCGCCCATCCCTCCAGAACTTGGCGTTGTAGGCGACCAGATTTATGAACAGCGTCTTACCACCGTCGAGGTCGATTCGGGGAAAGTGCATCAGCTCTCGCCCGCCGATATTCATGTGTATGAGTACGACTGGTCTCCGGACGGCAAGACCTTTGCGGTAACCGCTGCGCATGGCGTCGCCGACGACAATTGGTACCTGGCCCATCTTTACACCATTTCGTTGGACTCCGGGGAAATGAAGACCATCTACAAACCGCCGTTGCAGATGGCGAAACCGAAGTGGTCCCCCGATGGAAAATCCATCGCTTTCGTCGCCGGGTTGATGAGCGATGAAGGATGCGTGGGTGGTGATGTCTTTACCCTACCCGCCACCGGAGGCGAGGCACGCGATGTAACGCCTGGCATCAAGTCCTCGCCCGGTTGGCTCTCCTGGATCTCTTCCGATCAGATTCTCTTTGCCGGAACTAACGATGGGTCAGGACGGGCCGCCACCGTAAGTCTTGCCGACGGCAAGATACAGACCGTCTGGGAAGGGGACGAAGTAGTTTCCGCCGGTGGAACAGGGTCCTATTCCTCTCGCTTTCAGCCGACCACAAGAACAGCGCAGTTATACGCCAATCCTTTTCCGCAGCGCCGGAAGTCTGGGCCGGGCCCATCGGCGCCTGGCATCAATTGACCCACGCAAATGCGCAGCTTCGCCAGACAGGCGGGAAGATGGAGGACGTTCACTGGACGAATGAGGGCATGCGCATTCAGGGCTGGTTAATGTATCCGCGTGATTATGATCCCAAGCGGATCTACCCGATGGTAGTTGTACCGCATGGAGGACCCGGCTGCGCGACGCTGCCGTATTTTCCGTCTCGCGCCGGCGGCTACACGTCCGCAACTTCAGTTCTGTCTACTTTGGGCTACTTTCTGCTCTATCCCAATCCTCGAGGTAGTTTAGGCCTGGGACAGAGTTATATTCGAGGCAACTTGAAGAATCTCGGTCAAGCGGATTTTCGCGATATTTTGACCGGTATAGACCACGTAGAAAAAACGCTTCCCGTCGATAGCCGCCGTTTAGGAATTACCGGTTGGAGTTGGGGTGGATTTTGGACTATGTGGTCTGTCACTCAGACGAACCGATTTCGGGCCGCCGTTGCCGGAGCAGGTATCTCAAACCTGCAAAGCTATTATGGCGAGAACGACATAGACAAATGGATGCTTCCGTATTTCGGAGCAACTGTATACGACGACCCAGCAATCTACGCTCGCAGCTCACCCATTACTTTCATCAAGAAAGTCAAGACTCCCACGCTCATGGTGGTGGGCGAGTATGACGGCGAATGTCCAGTCCCTCAGTCACGAGAGTTTTGGCACGCCCTAAGAAATCTCGGCGTGCCAAGCGAACTGGTGATCTATCCCGGAGAGGGCCACGCCATACGTGAACCCGGCCATCAACGCGACATCATGGAGCGCATGGTCAAGTGGTTCGACCAATACTTAAATGCCGGGGACACGCATTAGAACTGTCAGTCCCGGGAGGGTTGCAAGGGTCTGATTGCAGTGTTTCGCCAGCGGCGAAATTCACGATAAGAGCAGTCACTCCAGATGGCGTGATGTGGCAAGGGCCAAGTTCGCGGCTCGAACCGTGGGTGTGATTGCTTTGGGCTCTTATGGATCCGATTGGTTGTGGGCTGGAGCGGTTATCTGGTGTGCAGAACAGTTGGTCAGGAGGCCGTATGCGTCGCTTACCGTTATGCAGAATCGTGCAGTTCCTCATCGTGCCGTGCCTTTTCGTCTTCTTGTCCTCAGCCAGCGCACAAAAGACCACCGGCAGTATCACGGGTACGGTAGTTGACCCTTCCGGAGCGGCGGTGCCGGGCGCCACGGTTCTGGTTGTCGATGAGGCCACGGGAAAGGCGCTACAGACCGTCAGCAAGACTGACGGCGCCTTCGCAGTCATCGAATTACTTCCGGGGAGTTACTCGGTTACGGCCGATGCCACAGGGTTCTCGCGAGTCAAGCTTGAGCACGTCCTGGTGCAGGTCGTCACGGTCACACCGGTCAGAGTCCAACTCTCCATAGGAGCGACAAATCAAGAAGTGATCGTATCTTCCGCCGACAGTACTCGAGTGGATACTGTATCGACCGAGGTGGGCGGAATTGTCAACGCCCAGCAGATTGAACAGCTGGCCATTTCCGGCAGGAACGTCATGGCATTGGCGCAACTGGAGCCGGGGGTTCAACTTCGGGATGGCAGCGATATTGATCCCACCAAGAACAACTCGACCGTCATTTCAATTCAAGGGCGCAGCGGCCGGGAAACCAGGTACGAGTGGGATGGTTTGTCCGTTCAGGACCCTATGTTTGGCGGGACCGCTGTTAATATCGGCCTTGACAGTATTGAGGAATTTCAAGTCGCGGAGGCCACCCACAATCCGGCGCAGAGCGTTGCAAGTGCTGGTGCAGTCAACATTGTCAGCCGAAGAGGCGGAAACGAATTCCACGGCTCTGGTTTTGGCTTCCTTCGCGACCATCGGTTCGCCGCAAGGATCGCTCCCGTGGAAACGCCGTATGACTTCTATCAGTTGGGTGGGCGTCTGGGTGGCGCGATCTTAAAGGACAAGCTGTTCTTCTTCACTGATCTTGAGAGAACAGATTCGCGCGACTCCTTTTATGCGAATCCACCGATATTCACGACGCTTCAAGGTACTTACTCCAAACCTTTCTCGGACAATTTTGGAGTCGCTCGATTGGATTGGACGCCCAACTCAAGACTCAGTATGTTTGCTCGCCAGAGCTACGAGTGGAATCAAGGCGTGTCGGGTACTCCATCGTTGGGCGCCTCATACCTGAACGGCTTTGACAACCACACGCGAAATAATATCCAGGCCTTCGGCGCCTCGTTGGCTGCCTCACATTGGACGCAAGAATTGAAGTATGGGCGCGTTTCCTTCGATTTGGCCATGACGGGCGCACCTTCGCTGCCCACCCCACGCGATTCCAAGGGGCGAGCTTATAACATTACGATTGACGGGGGCACAACCCTCAACCTTGGCCCGTCCTTTCTTGCGCCCGAAATCGAGAAAGCGAGAGACAGTGAATTCAGCTATGACGCCGGCTGGGTTGGCGCACATCACACCTTGAGGTTTGGCGGCGATCTTACTTATGAAAAGTTCTATACGACTTTTCCGCTGTATTCGCTTGGACCGCAACTCAATAGCGCGAGCACGGCGACGGGAGTGGCCGATCCAACGAGCCCGTTTGACTATCCCTTGCAGTCTTTCATCCTGGGAAATGGATTAGGAGTGGAAACCACAAGGCCTATATTCGGCTACCCTAATGGCGGTTGGTATAACTGGCAGCCGGCGGGATATGTTCATGATACGTGGTCACTGCCGCACCGCCTAACGGTGAATTTTGGAATTCGCTATATGTATCAGTCTGGAATTTTTGATTCCTGGCTCAAGCGTGACCCGACGATCAATCAATTCATTCCGGGTTACGGAGACAAGACGACTTCGCCGAAATCTAATCTGGCCCCAGAGGCCGGTTTCGCCTGGGACCCTACGGGCAGCGGCAAAACAGTGGTGCGTTCAGCGATAGGGCTCTACTACGAAGATCTCACCCTCGAGGAATACTACATCGATCCACCCGCGTTCGTTCCCACCAACATAGGTTTGAGCACACCGTTCGTCGGGCCGGGTGTTCCGTTAATAGATCCAGTCACAGGTTCTCCGTTCGCAGCAGGTGATCCACTGGCGGCTTCTTTCGGATTCCCGAATGGCACCGGAGCAAGCCAGCTTGCTCCTCTTTTTGGCCAGCCGATTTCAGATGTCGCCACCCAGGTAAACAGTCTGGCCGGGCTGTTGCAGGCGGCGTCCGTATCAGCTGCCAACGGTGCGGCCCCGACTCTGTTCCAGACGACAAATCAGATCAGCGGCGCCCTCTACGGCACGACTGCGTGGACTCCCCATCCAAAGACTCCGCGCACATTGCAGGTCAACGTGGGTGTGGAGCGTGAGCTTCGTCGTGGACTTACTGTTTCAGCGGGATATGTCAAAGTGCATTCCATGGATTTCGGCCTCATCAGCGACCTAAACCACGTTGGCAACGCTTCGGCTTCCACCTTCGATGCCTCCCTGGCCACGGCCGCCATCGCTGCCGGGAACGCTTCTGTAGGTTGTCCTGCAAATGCGACCTCGGCGGCCATCGGTTGCGCAATTGCCAATCAGGCAACCATTGCGACTTATGGAGCTATGGGACTCGGAGCAGGCCCGGCGTTCCAGGGCTTTGCGTTTCGAGGACAAAATCCGAACTTCGGAACTATGGACTATTTTGTGCCCCAGGGCAATTCCGATTACAACGGCCTGAATATCCAGATCGAAGGCCGTGGCGGAGCCGTGGATAAGAAGGGTCTGACATGGATGAAAGGGAACCAGATGACCGTGACGTACACTTTATCCCGCCTGACGGGAAATGTGCGCGCGACGAGTATCGGGAGGCCAGCAGAAATAGGGGCGAGTGCGTATCCCTGGGATGACAATAATCTTAACGGCTCGGCCTTCCACGGCCCAATGGGTCTGGATCGGACCAATATGTTTAACTTTGCTACGGTTACCGAGATCAAATCCGGTTTTCGATTCAGTCAAACCACTCACTTGTGGAGTGCCTTTCCTCAAAACACCGTGCTGCCAACCGGCCTCGGTCTCGGAGCGTCTGCCGGAGCGCAGGCTCCAGATGGTTGCACAGGTGGTCCGGAGGAGATTTTCTGTACTGACGTGACCGGGGATGGCAGTACAAATGACCTACTTCCCACTGGCGGAGGACCGGGCCAGTTCGGACGAGGTCTAAAGGGCGCCGGGGGCTTGAATAAGGCACTTTCAGCTTACAACAGCGCGTATGCAGGCAATCTTACCCCGGCGGGCAAGGTCCTGGTGAATCAGGGTTTGTTCAGTACTGCGCAACTACAACAGTTGGGAGCGGTTATGCCGACAATTCCATTGGCGCCAAGCGGTCAAGCGGGGCTTGACTCGCTGTTGCAAACCGACATACGGCTCTCGTATCACCATAAATTCATGGAACGGGTAGAACTGGAGCCTTCCTTCGAAGCGTTCAACCTGTTCAACCATATTCAATTCGATCCGCCCAACAATATTCTCGATGGAAACCTGCGAGGGACCATCGGAACGATTAATGGCACGTTGCCAGGTCAGCGAGTCAATGTACGGACCAGGGGCTCGGGCACGTTCGACACGGGCGCTCCACGCACGCTGCAGGCGGGCATGCGATTGACTTTCTAGAGCAGTTTCGTCTCAGCTGCTCAGTTCCTTGGCCCGCCGGGTAGCCTGCATTACCGCCTTGATCAGCGTTACCCGCAGGCCGCCTTCTTCCAGTTCCAGGATGCCGTTGATGGTGCAACCCGCTGGAGTAGTCACCGCGTCCTTGAGCAGTGCTGGATGGTAGCCGGTTTCAAGCACCATTTTCGCGGCGCCGAGGGTAGTCTGAGCCGCCAGCAGAGTGGCCATATCACGTGGCAGGCCGACCTTCACGCCGGCTTCCGCCAGCGATTCCAGGATGATGTAGATGAAGGCCGGCCCACTGGCAGAGAGGCCGGTAACCGCATCCATCTGCTTCTCTTCCACAAGCACCGTGGAGCCCACCGAAGCGAAGAGAAATGTGGCGAGATCCAGCTGCTCCTGGGTGGCAAAGCGTCCGCGATTGAGCGCGGTGATACCCGCTCCCAGCATCGACGGAGTGTTCGGCATTGCCCGTACGACTCCGATCTCCATCCCCGCAGCCTGTTCGATGACTGTCGTGCGCACGGACGCGGCGATCGAGATCAGGAGCTTCCCCGGCGAAAGCGCGGGACCAATCTGCTTGACGAGTTCGGGAACGGTAACGGGTCTTACGGCGACCAGGATGAGATCGGCTGCTTCCGCCGCAGCCAGATTGTCGGTGGAAACATCGACGCCCCATTGAGCGGAGAGCTGCCCGACACGTTCTTGGTGTTCCACTGTGGCCACAATCTGCCGCGGCTCAAGTACTTTGGACTTGAGGAATGCCTGGAGGAGAATCCCGCCCATTTTTCCGGCTCCGAGGATGGCTACCCGGACTCCGGCAAGCGAATGTCTGGTTGTATGCGCACCCATCGAATCCCCCCTGGAATTGACCTTAGAAGCATTATAAGAGTTGGGGTAAAGTGAGCAACCGCGGCCGTTCCATCAAGAAGCAGCTGCACTTCGCCGCTATGACAAAGTCACCGTAACTCAGATAAATGCTTTAAAGCATACCGTGCTCATTTTGTCGTGGACTTAAGCGGTGGAAGATACTTCTTACGAATTTTGGCGACAACCGTGTAATTCGGGTCAACCATCTGGTCCAGATGGATCTCTGCGACCTTGGAGAGAAGCTCATAGGCATCCATCTGGGAAAGTCCATAGTCCTCATGGATCCACTGAACCAGTTGAGTAAACGCGATGCGCAGTGAGTCGTCAAGAGGCCGGTAAATACCGACGGCCATGATGTAGTCCGCGTTCTCAAAGCGAGGCCACGCGATTTCTTTGTGCTTGATTAATTCCACGCGCAGTTTCACTTTCATGGAAATCTCCACCGCGGTGCCGTCAACTTCACCGTCGCCCATGGCGGCGTGCCCATCTCCCACGTAGAGTAGGGCGCCCGCGACGTTGACCGGCAAATACAAGGTATTGCCGCTAGCCGCCTCGGGAGCGTCCATATTGCCGCCGTATTCCGCGGGCGCAATGGAGCTGCGTGCCTCTCCATTGGCCGGTGCAACACCGACACAACCCAGGAATGGATGGAGCGGGATGGGCACGGTGTAGGTCGAGTCGTTTGCCTTGAAAGTAGCGGTGTTTGCTTTTCTATCGATCGCGTAGGTCCAGGTCTCCTTTGCAATCGGACCGCCCAACATCGGCGTATAAGTGGTGCTGTTGATCGCACCGAAGCCCGGTCCGGCGCTCCCGAAACCCTTTTCCGCATTGACGTCCACCGCGAGGAAGTGGATCGCGAGCGTGTCGCCGGCTTCCGCACCCTCGATGTAGAAAGGTCCAGTCAACGGATTAGGACCGGGGACTTTCATGCCGGCATCCTCGAGAGCGTGCCCATCGGCATCGATGGTGTTGGTTTCGAGAACGTCCCCCGGCTGCAGGTGCAGCACTGGAGGAGCGACCCCACAGTCGTACTTGAGTTCGCTCAGTTTGAGCTCGTAGCGAGCGACGTGAGGTTCCTGAGCGAGTGCCGGGAGCGGCGCCGAGGCAAGGACAGATAGAACCAGCGCTGAGAGGATTTGCCGTATGACTGAATCCATGATTTCTCCTTGCAATAGAAAGTTCTCGGAATTTCAATCACGGTGCTCCACCGGCAAGCACCACTTCGTAGGGCCGCATCATTTCGTTGTCCTCGTGCTCGAGGATATGGCAATGCCACACGTAGCGGCCGGTAAATCCTTCGAAGGGGATAATGATGCGCGTGATCAAGCCGGGATCCGCGCGAACCGTATCTTTCCAGCCACTCTCAGACGGCGCCGGCGGGATCGCAGGCCCAGTGAAGCGAACTGTCCCCTTGTCTTGAAACTCGAAGGTGTCGAAGGGCCGGCGGTCGAGTATCTGGAATCTGACCAGATGAAGATGGATGGGATGGGCATCCTCCGTTAGATTGACCAGCTCCCATATCTCCGTCGTGTTGAGGACCGGCTTCTCCGTGATGGGCATGTGCCAGGGAGTATTGTTCAGCAGCATGCCCATGGATTGCTGCACCAGATCCATGCGTTCGTCGAGGGTAAGACGGCGGGTCATGACGGCGCGGCTCTCGGGGATTTTTGCCACAGAACGGAGCGTTGGAGGCAGGGCGGAGGTATCCGGTGCTCCCTTGGCCGCAACCCGGAATTGCATCAGGTCGAAAGCATCGCTGCGCAGAAGGATGTTCTCTCCCGCGTGGGCGGTGAAATCGAAGACGAAATCAATTCGCTCCGCGGGAGCCATGACCGCCCGCTGGACGGAGATGGGAGCAGGCAAGAACCCTTGCTCCGTGCCGATCTGCTGGAAGGTAAGCAGCCTTCCCAGAGAAAGGCGATAGAAGCGGCCGTTGGAGCCATTCATCACCCGGAAGCGATACTTGCGCGGTTCGACATCAAGGTATGGGAATAGCTTGCCGTTGACCAGGATCGCATTGCCGAAGACCTCAGGAACCCAGGGCGCCTTGGGCTTGGGGGAGACGGGATACTCAAGCTGGCCGTCCGGGAGCAGAAAGCGATCGTAGATCAGCAACGGAACCTCGTATTTTCCGCGAGGAAGGTTGAGCGAGTCCTCCACCTCATCGCGAATGAAATATAGGCCCTGCAATCCGGCATAGATATTCAACCGGTTAATGCCCATCGTGTGGTCGTGGTAGAAGAGCATGGCCGCATCCTGGCGGTTGGGGTAGTGGAAGGTAGCAGACTTGCCGGGGACGTACCAATGCTCGGGATAGCCGTCACTGTCGGGGGGCGTCTTGCCGCCATGCAGATGGATGACACTGCGCACTTCCGGCAGGTTGGCTTCAGCTCCATGCAGGGTGTGATCGATGGGCAGGAAGTGGCGCTCCGGCAGCTCATTCACCCACTCCACGAGCAGCCCCTGGCCGCTGCGGGTTTCAAAGGTTGGTCCTGGCGAGCTCGAGCCAAAACCCCACATGCGCGTGACGGGCAAATCCCTGTGCACTTTGCTTTCGATCTGCCGCATGGCCATGCGGTAGTAGGGAAGTTGCACGCCAGCGTCTTCGGGGCTGGGGCGCAATCCGCTGGCGTGCGCGATCACTGGGATGGGGAGTGGATCGACGTAGGGACTCAGTCTCTCAGGATCAAGGGTCTCCTGCGACTGGGAGGATGGCAATTTGCTGACGGATAGCCCGGCGGCCAGAATTCCGGTCCGCTCCAGAAACCTGCGACGCGTAATCAAATCAAAGCCTCATTTAAAGCAACATAAATCAAGCAGGGCATCGGGACGAGAGCGGTTTCACAGTAGGTATAGACCGAAGCGAAAGACGTTTTCGTGGTTTTCTCCCAAAGAAAACCACACCTAACGATCGTCATGACGCCTGAGTAACTGTGAACCGCTTAAAAGCCCTTTGCCCTGCTTGCATTCATACACGGTATTTCTGGTTTGGTGCGATGGGTCAGTTTACTTGACTTCTCCGGTGGTCGGGTCGAGCAGGTACTTACTGTTGTCAGGGCTGGTGAAATTGAACATGGTGTTCAGCTTGCCGGCCAGCGAATCGAAAGAGCCTGGTATGCGTTGCCCGTCGAGCCAGTTGTCCTCGATAAAGCGCAAGATTGAGGTCTGGTCGGTGAGGGAGTGGTCGACGAAGTTGCGCCTGGCATAGGGCGAGATCACCAGCAAGGGAAGACGCGGACCATACCCGCACCGGCCCTGGGCATGCGCCACGCTCACTCCCGGCAACGCGGCGTCCCCAGTGCCGCATTGACCAGGGCCGGTGAGGGCATCCATGGCGGTGGCGGATTGGTTCACGATCGGACCCATCTGGTGGTCATACCAGCCATCGGAGTCGTCGTAGGCGATGACCACAGCAGTATTCTCCCAATCCCTTTGTTTCTGCAGAAAATTGATCACGGTGACGACGAACGTCTGCTCATCGAGAGGATCGGAATAACCCGCGTGGCCATCCTGATAGCCTGGCGCCTTGAGGAAGCTCACGGTGGGGAAGTTGCCGGCGTTGACGGCGTCGTAGAAGTCGTGGATGTCGTACTGGTGATTGGCGGGGTCGCCGTCGATGCCGACGGTGCTGGGCGAAGTTGGCCGGGTGTGCTTCAGGTTCTGGGTGGAGGTGTAGTACTGGAAGGGCTGATGATGGGGAATGTAATCCGCCTTGTTGGTCGCCGTCACCGCGGATGTGGTGCTCCGGCTGCATCCGGTAGTGCCATTGGCATTCTTGACCGTCAGATCGAAACCGCCTTCGAAGAAGCCCCAGCTGATTCCGCGGCTGTTGAGCAGATCGCCCACGTTGGTTCCGCCGAATGCGACCTGCGCTCCTGTGGTGGTGGAGCACATATCGCCGACCGGATCGGCGTCGCTGATCAGGGTGTAATCCGCCGCCACCGTCGGGCACGACGTCGGCGCTGGCATTGATCTGATCGCTCACGCCGTTGAGTTGGCCGGAGATCAGGTTGACGGCGCCATCGGTGGACGGGCCAAAGTTCGTATCGTAGGAATTGTCACTCATCGCAAACCGCTGCGCATAGTTCCAAAGAGCGGTGACCGTGTTGCCGTCGTAGTAGCCCATGACCAGGCCGCCCGTCGTCTGGCCGGTCGGCGGAGGACCAGGTGTTCCGGTGTACTTGGGGAACGAGTCCATCAATCCGCCGTGAAACGCCTGTTGTTCCGGCATGTAGTCATGATCCTGGTCGGCCGTTGCGGCTTCCGAGCGATCAAGACGGAACGGGTTGGCCGCGGCAGTGCCGTTGACCGCGCTATTCAAGAAATTCGGGTTGTTATTGAGAAGTGCATCGGTTAGGCCATTCACGCTTGGCGTGCCTGGAGCGGCCCGGAACGCCGGCTCGTGGGCGGGATTCAAGGCGTTCGGATAGGTGCCGAAATAATGATCGAATGAGATATTTTCCTGAAAAATGACGACCAGATGCTTGATCGGTGTTGTGGTCCCCGATTGCGCATCCGCGACGGTCGGATTGATTAGCGTTCCCGCCAACATCAACGTGGCTAAGGACGTTGCTACGAGCTTTTGCATCAGTGCCCCCTTCGCGACCGGCTTCACGGCCGCCCTTCAGCATTAATTGCCGGTTGTGAAAATCCGGTAACAAGGAAATGAATGGGCTGGTAAATTCGGGAATTTCTGTTGACATCGAAGGAACGGGAGGAGAGGTTTGCCTCCTATCGACGAAGCCGGAGCTCTGCACTAATCTAATAAGGACACGGCTTAGTAAAAGGGGGAGTACGCAACCATGTGGAAGTTGCTTGTGGTTCTGCTTGTTATGCTGGGGGCCGCTTCCGCGGAGGAAGTTCATCCAACCCTTGCTCTCGGTTCTCCTGCTCCTGACTTCGCGCTCCCCGGAGTGGATGGCCAGATTCACAAGCTGAGCGACTATGCGTCCAGCCCGGTCCTGATGGTAGTTTTCACCTGCAACCATTGCCCGATCGCGCAGATGTACGAGCGCCGGATCCAACAATTGGCGACAGACTACAAGAACAAGGGTGTAGCCGTAGTGGCGATTCAGCCAAACGATCCCCAAGCCATCCGCATCGACGAATTGGATTCGTCCGATGTGAGCGATACTTTGCCGGAGATGAAGATCCGGGTGCAGTACAAGCACCTCACCTATCCCTACCTGTACGACGGCGAAACGCAACAGGTGGCGCGGGCCTACGGCCCCCAGGCCACACCCCATGTCTTTCTCTTCGACCAGCAAAGGCGTCTTCGTTATGAAGGCCGTATAGATAACAGCTATCGAATGGAGCTGGTCAAGACCCAGGATGCGCGCAACGCAATCGAGGCGCTGCTCGCCCACAAGGAAGTGGCGGTGAAGCACACGGGTGTCTTTGGGTGCTCAACCAAATGGAAAGAGAAATCGGCGGATAGGCTGGCAGCGCTGCAGAAGATTAATGAGCAACCCATCAGCGTGGAGATGATTTCGCAGGCTGAGCTAGCCAAGCTTCGTACAAACCCTGGGCATCAGATGATGTTGGTCGACTTCTGGGCGACCTGGTGTGGCTCATGCATCGTGGAATTTGCCGATCTGCAGAACACACTCCGCATGTATGGCGCGCGCGACTATTCGGTGGTGACGATATCCGCCAACATGCCGGACGAGAAAGCAGGGGTGTTGCGTTTTCTTCAGAAGCAGCACGCGACCAGCCGCAATTATCTTTTTTCTTCGCAAGATACCGCGGCCTTACAGACCGCGTTTGATCCCAAGTGGGATTCCGCTGTGCCTTACACCATTCTCCTGTCAGCAGACGGCAAAGTCTTATACAAGCAGTTGGGCTCCGTGGATCTGCTTGAGCTCAAGCGTACGATTCTGGCGAACCTGCCGTCAGACTACAAAGGTTTCAATCAATACTGGAAGAACAACTGAAGGTCCCGCAGATCACTGCATATGCAACCCTAGAGAGGTAAACCGCAGATCCATCCGCTGCGCTCAGGTAGAAAGCACGCGCGACTCCGCCGTGTCAATCGCCAGGTGAATGGCTCCGTTTACCTGCGCATCCGTCCCAAGAGTGCTGCGAACCAACGCCGGCTGCACCCGAGTATCCCTCTCCGCGAGAATGTCCTTGGTTGCTTCCCATAAGGCCGGGTGCATACCTACGCTGCCACCCAACACAAAAAGGCGGCAGTTGAGGACTACCGCGAGGTTATAGATGGCGTAGGCCAGGGTCTGCGCGGACTTATGCAAAACCCTCTGTGCAAGAGAATCGCCCGCAAGCGCATGGTCAAATATCTGGGTCGCGACCAGGTCTTTTGGAAGCTGTGTAAGGTCTTCACGCCAGAGATTCTGCCATTGCGCCTTGATGCCCTCGCCTCCGACGATACTCTCGAGAGCTCCCGGCTTCCCACTTTCCATCGGCGTCACTGAAGTTCCGGGGACAAGCATGTAACCGATCTCGCCGGCGGACCAATTCATCCCGTGGAAGAGCCGCCCGTTGAGCACGATGCCGGCGCCGATACCGGTGCCGACCGCGAGAAAGACAAAGTCCCGTATTCCTCGTGCGGCGCCAATCCGACTTTCCGCGATCGCTGCCATATTCACATCGTTTTCCACCGCCGCCGGGACAGCGAATGTGTCTTCCAGCAATGCGCGCAGTGGAACATCGCGCCAACCCATGAGATACGACGTGGCAATCACGACGCCCTCGTCCACATTCGTGACGCCAGGCGCGCCTGCTGCAATGGCACGCAGCAAGCTGCGTGATAAATGGTTTTGCCGCAGCAGATCTTCCACGCCATCGTGAATCATGCGCACAACTACCTGCGGGTCACGGATGCCTGCGGTGGAAACCTTCCACTTAGCCACAACCTTGCCACTCATGCCGGCGAGAGCAAGACGCAGGCTGGTACCTCCTATATCGGCGCCTACGACATAGCCAGTCTCAGGCGCCGCCGGTGTCTCCTGCTCCGTCCCGCTGATGCTGTAAGGTTCTTGCTGCAACATCGGTTCAATAACCTCGGGGGCTTTCTCGTGATGCGCTACGGCACGACCGCGGTTTGCCGCGCGCTAATGCTCTCCAACTCGCGCCCTTTTGTCTCTGGAATGACATAACGTACGAAGAAGAGTGTCAGGATGCAGAACAGTCCGTAGATGGCAAAGGTGAGCGCATTGCCCGCAGCTTTAATGAGAGACAGGAACGTAAGCGAGACGAGAAAATTTGAGGTGCCCGAGCCCAGCGTGGCGGCGGCAACCCCGCGGCCGCGCACCCGCAGGGGAAAGACCTCCGAGACCAGTATCCATGCGATCGGCCCCATGCTGAAGGCGAAGCATGTGATGTAAACCATCAGGCAAGCCGTGGCAATGATGCCTAGCGATGACCCCAGCGCTGCCTGGTTGTGAAAGCAAAGAGAAAGCACGAAGAGCGAGATGGTCATACCGCCGACACCCGCATAGAGAAGAGGTTTCCGGCCCAGGCGGTCGACCAGCAGCAGTGCGATCACGGTCGCGAGCACGTTGGTAATGGCCACCAGTAGAGTCGCGAAGATCGCATTCTTATTCGAAGTGATCCCAGCCAGGGAAAAAATCTGCGGCCCGTAATAGATGATGGTGTTGATACCGGTGACCTGCTGGAGCACCGTGAAGCCAACCGCGATGAAGAGTGAGCCCCGGACGGCTGGGCTCCAGAGCGTGCTCCAGCGGCGGTCCATCTTCGTCATGAGGCTGATGCGGATGTCTTCCAACAGCAGCTTCGCCCCGGCCTCATCCGTGTAGGACGTGAGCACGGATTCAGCTTCGGCCACCCTGTTCTGCGCGAACAGCCAGCGGGGACTCTCCGGGACGGTGAGAACCATGAATAGGAAAAAGACCGCGGGTATCAGCCCGAAGCCAAACATCAACCTCCACCCCTGCTGTCCGGCAAGCCAGTAACCCACCAGGTCCGCCAGGGCAATGCCGGATGTGAGGGCAAATTGGTACAAGCCAATGAGCATTCCGCGCGATTGCGGGGGAGCGAGCTCGGAGACATACACGGGCGCCGTCACCGAGGTGAAACCGATAGCGACCCCGAGCAATGCGCGGGCCACGATCAGCACTGCGACATTCGGGGATAACGGCGCCAGGATGGACCCAAGGATGAAAAGGATAGCCCCCCAGATCAGGGTTGCGCGTCTGCCGATGCGATCGGCGACGGCGCCCCCCACCAGTGCGCCGATCATGGATCCGATCAGCACTACGCTGACCAGGACCTCTTCCATTTGGGTAGAAAGACCGAAAGAGGTGCGCACAAAGATCAACGCGGCGGCGATGATACCCATGTCAAAGCCGTAAAGAATACCTCCCAAACCGGCGATGAAAGAGACTCTCCAGATAAACGCCTGGTTCACGTGCGGCTGGCTGGTGGCTGGGGCGTTCAATTACGTTTCACCTAAGCCGAATGATAACCTTTCATCACCCTCTTTTTAACGAATCTTTTCTAACAAAGTGGGGTTTCTCATCATCCGAGGAAAGTGTCATGGCAGAAAACAAGAAGCAAGCGCCGCGCTGGATTGCCGGCATCGAGCCAGCCAAGGAATTGCTCGCGGCGACGGGAACTCAGATCCTGGAGATGGAGTGCCGGGAACAACCGGAACGGCTTCGCCAGCTGCTCAGGACCTACGCCGGCGATCCCGCCATTCGCTTCGAGCTGAATAAGTTCCGCGATCTGGCTGCACGGAGAGGGCCTGTCCTCTTCATCGGAATGGGAGCTTCGTATTGTTCTTCGATCAGCGGATCGGTGCAGCTGCAGTCGCACGGGCGGCCGTCATTCTCCGTCGATGCCGGCGAGTGGCTCCATTACTCGCCCCCCGTTTGGGACGACCCGGCCCTTTCCATCCTTCTCACTACGTCCGGGGAGAGTGCGGAGCTGGTGGAACTCTTCAAGAGAGATGGGAACCGGGCGCTTGGTCTGATCTGCAACAATCCCGCGAGCACCTGCTGGAATCTTGCCGAAAATAAGCTTCCGATCTTAGCGGGGCCAGAGTACGGCAACGCGACGAAGACCTACACCAACGCTACGGCGGCCGCCATTATTCTTGCGTCTGAGATCGTCGGCCGCCCGTGGCAGCAGGAGGCAGACCGTGCGGCAGAGGTGTTCTCCGCTCATCTGGGGCCCATCTTTGCCATGCGCGGCGATCTGGAGAAATTCTGCCGGGGCGCGGCAAATACGGAGATCATCGGTCGCGGCGCGGCCTACGGCGGCGCCATTATGAGCGCGCTCTGCATCCGCGAAATGACCGGTCATCGCGCCGCTGCGCACACGGGCGCCGGCTTTAAGCACGGACCCAATCTCGATGTGGACGCGTCGCATGTCGCCATCATCTTTGCCCTCGGCCGGGTCGCCGAACTCGGCATCAAGCTTGCGCAGGAATGTAACCGTCGCGGCGGCAAGGTGGTACTGGTTTCGAGCGAAGAACACAGCGCCACGGACAAATTGTTCCCGGTCAAGATCGAGGCTGTTCCGGAGCCCTGGGAGGGCATCACCTCACTGCTGGTCCCGCAGGCGCTCACGCTGGCGATGGTCGAGCGGACAGGCTGCCGGCTCCCGCCGCGCTTTCAGTACGGCGTGATGGAACAGTAGCAGAGGCCGAGCCTGTGAGAGACGAGAAGTGAACCGAGGTCCCGGTTGGTGTTGCACGGCTGAACCACCACGGAACGGCTCCGCATCCGTGCGATGACAATTCTGTTTGTCGGGATCGAGATTCCAGATCCGCACTAAAAACCCAAGATAGGTACCTGAAACTGTTCAGTCATCCCGACCGTGACGCGTACCTGTTCGGAGCCGGTGGAGGGATCTGCGATTTCCTGCCGCCAGCCTATGGTTGGTGGGGCAGGGTGAGGGTGGGATTCTGGTCAAAAAAGTTGACCGGGCGGATCAGGAAATCATGCCAGAGCGTCGGCATGACTGGCCAATCTTCCAGGCGGACGACATGGTGGAAGCCCAGCGTGTACCAAGCAACAATGTCCGTGTTCTCGATCGAACGGTTCGCTTTTGTCCATTCGGGCAGTCCTTGAAGACCCTCGCTGTTGGTGACATAAGTGCCGGCAGCATAGCGTTCGTCCGGGTGGTAGGGCGTAACCCACAGCTGATGGCCTGAAAAAGCTCCTACGCGCTGCGCCGGATCTTCCAGGGAGATACTCGAGACCGCCGTGGCGCCGGGCATGATCTCCCATCCCGTGGGGTAGCCGCGAGCGTCGTGCTGCGTGGGATTAATGAATTGCCACATGGCCGGATGACGCAGATCGAGGTCAAGAATGGCGTCCTTTTCCGTATGGACGATCGATGACTGGGTCGCCCAGATTTGCTTTCGCGAATGCCCAGTCAGCGGCTCCAGCACGACGCGGTCAACCATAAAGCTGTTGTCAGTGCCATCGACATCAAGGTCCAGCCGGAAGGAGAAATAATGATCGTGATTGACGGCCACCAGGTTAGGAGCAACCAGTGTTCCGTGGCCCAGCTTGCCGGGCTCCTCACTCACGGAGTGCGCGACCGTCACCTCCTTCACGCCTTTGGTCTCAACAATGCCAGTCGCACCCACCGCAACCCGGATGGTGCCATCCTGCTGGAATATCCAGTCGAGGAGGTAGTCATAGTTACCCGCGACCACCGCCGTGCGCAGCACCAGCTCACGGCTGGGCCGGCCGCTGATCACATCCCCTTCGAGGTGCCTCCATGCCGGACTGTCACTGGCGTGTTCGAAGAGGCATGCCAGTTGTGGCCGCAGCACCGGGGCTCCCGCGTCAGAAGGCACAAGGCCGGTAAAGTACTGCGCGTGGGCCGGGCAATCGTCGGGACCCACGGGCTTAATCAGGCCGCCAAGAAGAAACTCTCCCGCGTCGACAAAGGCGCGGGAGTTCCAGCCTTCGTCGGGATCCATGTAGGGCACATACATCTCCGAGAGCGAGCCCTCATACATCACGGAACGAAGCCTGTCTCCATCCTGGTAGCGAACGAGATTGATGACCGGGCCGACCCGAGGATCCAGGCGAAAGCGAAAGTGCCAGTTCTGCCATACGACCTCGCCTTTGTCGATCTTGTAGCTGGGGCCTAAAGGCTGGGTCACCAGCAAAGGCTTCGTGCCTTCGCGCGGCGTCGCTTCTCCTTCCTCATAATTGATGTCCCCCTGCGACATAGGGACGGGCTCGTTGTCGATCACCTTAAGGATTTTTTCGCTGGTCAGGTCGGCGAGGATATAGACCCCTTCGATCGCACGGCCCCAGGGATGATAGACGCCGTGAGAATCGGTGCAGTCGCCGTAGCCGATACGGCGCGTTGCCTGTTCGGGAAAGATCATCCACGTGATGGGGATGGGCTCACAGCGCACACCGGTCAAGTCGGTTACCCCATGGTGCTTGAGCGCGGCAATGACCCGGGGATCTTTCTTGGCCACGTCGCTCATGGTGTCAAGCTCCGACTCGGTAATGGGGGCCTGGACGCCGGGAACCTGCTTCCAGAACTCGAGCTTGCGGGCCACGATGTCGACGCGGGCCTCGATCGTCGCGCCCTCGGCCTCAAGGATGACATCGGCCTCGCGAGGAATGGGGTCGCCTTCCTTCCAGGCCAGTACCTTGTCTTTGGCGGGCTCGTGCAGCAGCACGCTGGAGAAAAGCGTCTTATCGGTCAAATGGCCGCTCTGCTGTAGAACATCGTGGACCGTCCAGTATTCGTCCGTTGTGAGAGCATCGAGCGGATGGTGGGGTACTCTGGTTTGGGCGCACAGCGATGCGGTCAGAGTGGAGAATGCGATCAGACTACGCAGAAAAGTTCTTGCGCTCATCATCGGTGGTCAAGTCCTCCCAGGGCTGGCCGCCCTTACGGAGAAAGACACGAGTACACGGCCGCAAGGCGGAATGTCTGACGGAAAAGTCTCAAGCATTGACTGCCAATCGTAGCACACTTCATAAACGTTAGTTACAATGATGGGCAAGTGTAGGAAGGCGAGGGTTGGTTGAAGAACGAATCTATTCCGGTCGGCAGGCCCTCGCTTCTCCGCCATACGAACGCGCTTCGCATCCTGAAGCTCTTGCGCGAGTGCGGTTCGTGTTCAAAAGCAGACCTGGTGCGCGCCTCGGGCCTGAGTGCTCCGACGATCACCAACGTGGTCGGCGATCTGTTGGCGGCCGACCTGATCAAACCTCTCGGTGAGGGTGAGTCAAATGGAGGCCGGCCTCCGGACATGATTGCGTTCAAGGCGGAGCGCGGTTGCGTGCTCGCGGTGCAGATTACCGCGGACAGCCTTTCGTTCCTGCTTGCGGACCTGAACGGGCGGAACTGGACGCAGAGAAATCCCGCTGGCAAACCGCAAAACAACCCCCGACGCCATTTGTGTCTACATCGGCGAAGAAGTGCGGCGCCTGCTGCGCAAGCACAAAAAGAAGCGGAGCCAGTTGCTCGCCCTGGTGGCCGGAGTGCCCGCCATTACGAACGTGGACGATGGCATCGTCCTGTCGATCAGCACTCTGGAAAACTGGCGTTCCGTCCCGTTGCGCGCAAAACTCAATGAGATCGTAGACTGTCTGGTCATTATTGAAAACGATACCAACCTGGGCGCTCAAGGCGAGCGCTATTGCGGCGCCGCGCAGGGAGAAGAGACATTCATCTTGATCCACATCGGCCCCAATGTAGGCGCCGGGATCGTCCTGGGCGGCCAGATTTATCATGGATCGCAGTGGTCTGCGGGGGAGATCGCATACCTTCGTTTACCGAATACTTCCCGTCGACGCCCCACCCTGCATGAGTTTGGTGAGCTCGAAACCGTGCTGACCAGCTCCGGAATTCTCGAGAGCTGGCAGGAGGCAAGCAAGAAGTCCGGCCAGGATGCGCCGGAGAACCCGGGGAAGATGGACGCGTTGGGGGTCCTCAACCTGGCGCAAGCAGGGGATGCCCGCGCCGAAAAGATCGTCCAGCACCGCGCCGGCATCGTCTCCGACATTATCGTGAACCTGTCACTCATCCTGAATCCTGGCCTGATTTTGTTGGAGGGAGAAGTAGGCAGCCACCCTACACTCATCAGTGGGGTGCAGAAGCAGCTTCAGGAGAGCGAGTTCGCGGTCACCAGGATTGGCGCAGGTAAACTTGGGAACACATCTGTGCTCTGGGGGGGAATTGCTGTCGCTCTTGAGGTGATCCCATCTGTTTTGCTCCCACAGCCTTTGGGTTAAACCCGCGAAGCCATGGCAGAACCTCAGTTCTTGCCCAGCAGCCATTCCGTTGCATTTTCAATCAGCGTGTTCTGCACCGGGCTGGTAAAGATCTTGTCTCCATGGCCCATATTCATGTAAAGCATCTTGTACTGGGTGTTCGTCCACACCACCGGAATATCTCCGTACGTCAAAAGGCCCTTGATTCCCAGCGGATAATTCGCAGGGTCCAGCGTCAGCAGCACATGGATATGGCTATCGAGCACGAGGGCTGGGCTTCCAGCGATACCATTCGTTGGTAGGCGAGACAAATGTCTCCGGCAGATTCCGCGTGACTGGACTGGCCCGATCGTCCACGATCAGCTTCGCCGGCAAGCGGCGGCCAGCTGTTGTTGTCAAAGACGCCTCCGCCGATGAACGTCATAAACCATGGCCATTTGGTGGTCTTGTCGTTGTAGGCGGATACGTGAAAGCCAAGCCAGGCGCCGCCGCCGGTCATGTATCTTCTCAAACGCCTCCCGCTCCGCCTGGTTATGCGGAAACTCGTTGAGCCACACCACCAGCTGGTACGGCTTCAGATTCGCATCATTGAGATCTTCCCAATTGGTCGTTGCTTCCAGCGCGAAGTTGTCTTTCTGGGCGAGCGCCGCGAAGAACCGCAATGCATCCAGCGCGAAGAGAACGTGATCTGTTCTCTACATTCAGAGAATAGAAAATCAAAACCTTTGGCCGTGAGGTGGCCTCCTGGGCGCCGGCAGCTCCGAAGACAGCATCCCAAAGCACAAGATCAGCGCGACGAGAGACCTTTTCACTGGCCCGCACCCCAAAAGATGGCGTTCCGGAAAAGCTGAGTGAAGTCTTTGTTCTGAAACAAGCTCCGGGTGATGGCCCATAAAGATGTAAATATTCCTGGCCTTGACGTGTTCGTTGGTCCAAACCACGGGATGGTCTCCCATGGTGATCATGCTTTTCGGGTCGTAGGTCGACTCGTCGACACTGGCCAGAACATGAACGGTTGGCACGATTCGACTTGCTCCAGGTGTACCACTCTTCCTGCTGTACAACGAAGGAGGGCGGCAGGCCCTTGGTTGCCGGATGGTTGGGATCGTCCACTTTCACCGTCGCCGTAGCGAACTGCGCGATGTAGCTGGTGTACCGAATATCCCCCATGAAGTGCGACCACCAGGGCCACATCGGGTATCCGTCAAAATCGCCCAGCAGCATGGCATGATGAAAGCCGATCCAGCCACCTGTTCCGCGAGTGATGTAGCGCTCGAAGGCCTTCTTTGCCACCGGCGTCCAGCGATAAGGCGGATAGTTGAGCTGAATGAATAGCCGGTACTTCGCCAGGAACGCATCGTTGATCGGATCGGTGTTCGTGATGTAGTCGACGGCAAAGTCATTTTCGGCTGCCAATTGCCGCAGACCACACTTTGGCTGCCGCGACGAAATCATTGTGCGGACCATGTCCCGGTTCTGCGATCGCCACCACCCGGAACTTGACCGGGTGAGCGGGAGTATCCAGAGCATGCGCCGTGACAGCTGCGATCACAAACCACGAAGGAAACAATAGCTTGAGACGATCATCTCAACCGACCACTGTCGTCTGAACGCTTGAGCGCATCAATGCGCCATGACGCTCATCGCAGGGCCTCGGATCACCGTCACGTTGTTGCTGCTGAAATTGGCGACATAAACCATATGAGCCGACGGATCGATCCCGAAAGCGTACGGAATCGTTCCCACATCCACCTTCATGACCGGAAGATTCGTCTTGCCGTCGATCACTGTCACGCTGGCTGTGCGTTGGTTGGCCACGTAGATTTGATCGCTCTGCTCATCGATCGCGATTGCCTGCGGATGCGTTCCCAGACTAACGGTCTTGCTCACGGAGTCGGTCGCTCCGTCGATCACCGCCATGGTGTCGTTGCCGTAGCTCAGAACGTATGCCTTTTTTGTCGCCGGATTCACTTCCACCGCAAAAGGAATTGCGCCCACGCCCACCGTAGTCGCGGCGTTGGTGGCCCCCTGGATAATCGTCACGCTGGCGCTGTCTTCGTTCACCGCATAGATCTTGTCCGCCTTGGCGTCCACCGCGATCGCCCAGGGATGCTTTCCGGTCTGTACCGCGGTGGTAGCCCCAGTCGCTCCATCAATGACGGTTACGTCCTGGCTTCCATAATTGACCGTATACACCTTGTTGGTTACGGCATTGAGGGCAATGCCGCGGGGTCCTTGCCCCACCTGGATCGTAGCCGTCGCGTTGGTCGCCCCATCGATGACGGTCACGCTATGACCGAAATTGTTGGCCACGTAGATCTTGTTCGTGACCGTATTCACCACCAGCGCCTGGGGATAGCTTCCCACGTGCACGGTTGCGCTGACCGCATTGGTGGCTCCATCGATCACCGAGACCGAATCGGCGCCCGCGTTGGTTACGTAGACCTTGTTGGTTACCGGGTTGACCGCGACTGCCTCCGGACGATCTTCCACGCTTACGGTGGAGGTCGCGTGCGTCGTCCCGTCGATGATGGTCACCGAGTTGCTGCCGTGGTTCACCACGTAAACCTTGTGGGTTGACCGGGTTCGCCGCCACGGCTATCGGCGTGGTGCCCACGGCCACAGTCGCGACGACCGTCTGCGCCGCAGCGATGCAGCGGCGCAGATGGTCGCGGCGAGGATAGCCATCCCGTACGAAGTAGGCCGAGCTACCACTCATTTTTGCAGCCAGTAATTGTTTAACCCGATATAGGCCGATGGCAGGTTGGCAAGGATCGTCCGGCGGAGCTTAAGCTGGTCGACCGGCTCATCCGTTTGGTACAGAACATTGCCGTCCGCGTCGAGCAGAATGGTGTAGGGAACCTCCGGGCCAGACTCCCACTTGGGATCGAATGCCTTCTGCAATGCGGCCGTGTTTTCCGAGTCGAACAGCAGGTTGCGGCTGGTGGCATGCGTCTTCTCCAACCACTGGGTAACCGCTGGCTTCTCCTCCGGCTTGTTCATCGATACCACCACCAGCTCAAAATTGCGATCGCTGTACATCCGGTAGATATCCTGAATGCCCGGCGAACTCCTCAAGGCAGGCACTGCATCTTGTCGACCAGAACTGAATCAGCCTTACATTGCCATCCGCATTCGTATGCAGAGACTTCAGCGCATCCGCCGAGACCGTCTCGAGCGATATAGGCTGCGCATTCAGCTTCTCCATAAAGGCCACGTTCGCGGCCTCTTTATCGCTCCACTTGGTGGAACAGCCGAAAGCTCCGGTATGTTTTATCGCTACTTCCTTGTCCGCCAGGAGCGCATCGATCGCGTCCAGCGCATAGTGCCGCTTGACGAACTCAATCGCGGTAGCTGTCATCGATAGCTCCCTCGTAGCGCAGCTTGCGCTGCCGGTCGAAGATGAAGATGTGCGGCGAAGCCTGCGGCCCGTAGGCCCGGGAGACACTCTCGGTATCTCCGTCATAGAGATAGGGATAGCGGCAGATGCTTGTACGCCACCCTGATCTTCATCTCGTCCAGCGTGTCGCTCACATCAGAAGAATCCAGTTCGTCGATGCGGATCGCCTTGGGGTCGTTGGGACTGATGGCGACGACGGCCACGCCTTTGTCTTTGTAATCGTTATAGAGCTGGGTGACCCGGCCCTCGTACATTTGCGCGTTCGGGCAGTGGTCGCAGGTAAATACCACGACCAGAACCTTGCTCGACGCGTAGTCGCTCAGCTTGTGGATCTTTCCATCCACTCCCGGCAGAGAGAAGTCCGGGCCGCCGATCCCAACGGCAGGATCGGATGCTCCGCAGCCAACCCGGTCAGAGGCAAAACCAGCAGAGCGAGCAAACTCCAGATCGCTTTCTTCTTCAGTTCAGAGAAAATCGTCATACTAGGCTCCTGAGAAACCATACTTCCAGGCAAACGCGACGTTGGTGCGCATGTCATCCCTCACGTCGTCGTCGCCTTCCTTCTCGTATTCGATGGCCACCAGGTGACGAAAATTCTGCCGGTGCAGCTCCGCTTCGACTTCGGGGATCTTGGCAATCCCGCTTCCCAGCAGCACATTGTCCCCGCTGCCAACGGCTTTGACGTCCTTCAGATGGACCAGGTTCAAGCGGGGCGCCAGCTTGCGGACCGCGTCCACCGGATCGTATCCGCAGGCTGCGAAGTGGCCCGTATCGGCCGTGGCGCCGCAGTTGGCCGAAAGGCCCGCGAGCGCTTTGAACACATCTTCCGGGCTCTCGTAAGGAAACTTGACGCCCGGCGAAAAAATGGTTGTGAATGGAGAAGGTCAGCCCGGCCTCGGTGACGCTGCGGTCGATATGCTTGAGCAAATCGCTCCCGGTCGCATCGCCGGTGATGTTGTGCGCCCCCAGCAACTTCGCGAAAGCGAACCGCCTGGGCTACTTCCTGCTCGTTCTTGAGTGTGGCCGCGTAGTAGGAGACACATCGAATGCCGGCCTTGTCCAGCTTCGCCCGCGCCGTCCGGAACAGCTCGTCGCTGGGGTGGCTCATCACCATGTACTCGCCGCGCGACATCTCGATCTGCTGGTTGTGCAAGACCATTGGTCGGCAGCAGAATCTCCAGTTGCGCCATCATGTCGTCGAACGAGAGCGCGTGATAGCTGAAGGTGCCGATGCCGATCGTCAACGGCGCTAACGCATAGGCGGGCATGCGCTCGCAGCAAGACATGCTGCTGTGGTCTTAAGGAAAGTTCTTCGCGTGATCATCGTTAGTGGGCGTGCGTGAAGCCGTTTCGTTTTCGGGCAGCGGCAGCAGGTCTTTCGACGGCGTGTCCGCCGGAAAGGCCACGTTGAAAAAGCAAACCATCATCTCATCGGAGCTTTGCTGGCCCCAGGTGACCGTCTTGGTGGGATCGGGATTTTCCGGGTTCTTCGCCGAGTTGTCGTAGTGCGCCGTGCACTCGATCCTGGTGCCCGCGGGCAGCACAATCGGCTTGGCCAGGTTGTACCAAAGCTGCCAGCGCCAGTTATAGTGCGGCACATTCAGGATGGTCGCGCGTCTCTCCGTCGGGAAATACCAGCCGGTACGACATGTCTTTGCCGCGCATATGCATGTGGGGATGCATACCCAGCAGGGTCACTTCGCGGCGCAAGGTGAAGGAGGCATCCACGCGGTAGTCCGGATCGCCCGGCGGAATCTTGAATTTCTCATTGCCCGTCGACAGCGTCATCACGCGATCTTTTGGCGGCTCTTTTGCCAGCACCAACCCCACGTTCGCCTGGTCCGTCGTGGCTTTCCCTTCAGGCATGTAATGCACTTCGAGCACAATGTCTGAGCCGGCGGGAATCAGCTTCGCCTGGCCGGGCTCAAACATATCCGGCGGCTGGCCCGGAGCGTAGCCGACCAGCCAGTCATTGGGCACGTCATCCTTGGCCGCCTTCTCCCCTGTCTTGGCCGGCGGAGCCACAAAGAATTCTTCTTTCGGCTGCCCCTTGAAATAGTTCGATCCCGGCTTGCGAACATAGGCGACGATGTGGTGCACCACGGAGCGATCCGTCGGCGCCGCCTCCACATCCTGAACCCACGTGTCTTTGGTAAAGCCGGTGGGCATAATCACGTACTGGTAGTCCATGATGCCGGTCGCAGGAACAGAGAACGGCTCGAGGCAGTTGGAAGATCTTGTCCGGCTTGGGGATGGTCCATCCTGTGACGAAGTCGAGCGGCGGAGGCAAATCCTTGGGGTCGCCCTTGGGCGCACCCGCATCGACCCAGGCAGCGATGGTGTCGATCTGCGCCTGCGTCAGCGAGCGATTGTTCTCGAACTTCTCCGTGTGCCCATCCTCAAACCACGGCGGCATCGCCCGGGTGACCACCATCTGCTTCATCGCCGTCGCCCAGGGCCGCGCCTCTTCATAGGTCAGCATGGAGAACGGCGTGCCCTCTCCCGGACGATGACAGCCCTGGCAGTGCTGCTGCACGATGGGCGCAACATCCTTGGTAAAGGTCACGTTCGAGGGCTCTGGTGACCGGAATCGCCGCAGCCGGGTCTGGCGTGTGGCTCGCCATGCCGGCCATTTGCCCCAACAGGCATGCCGCGGTGCACAGTTGCAATGCGCAGTATCGCCAGTGTCCGCTTCATGCCGGCTCCATCTGCGTTTGATTAATTAGGAACGATTCATTAGTATGTCGCCATCAAGTATGGACCGGGTGCAATCCGTCAGGCAATCTTTTTTTGACCGAAGGTAAATCTGAATGAAGCTCCTAAGCTATTTCGCTCTTTTTTGCGCGCTGGCAGGCACTGGGTATGCCGAAATGCCCGCCTTCTACAAGTCGGTAAACCGCGTGACCTGGCTGGTGCAGAATGTCGACCTTGCGAAACAGGGTTGGATCCCGCTCGGGTTGTCTGACATTCACGAATACCCGGATGTCGTGTTGACCGGGCAATACCACGGCAAGCCGGTGAAAATGTGGGCCTGGGAGATCACCGGCCACCTGGGAAACCTGACCGTGGACATGATTCAGCCGGCAGAAGGGCAGCTGAATGCCTGGAACGATTTTCTGGGCAAGCATGGCGATGGAATCTTCTCCATCGTGCACGAGGTGGAGTCCGCAGGCGGAGATGGCAAAGGAAATCAAACGCATGCGTGCTCTCGGCGTCGGCGTGCTGCAGCAGTTGAGCTTCGATCGGGACGGCAAGCGCGTCACCTACACCTACTTCGACACCGAACCGCAGGGCAAGTTTGTCCTGGGCCTGGTTTACTGGCCGGGGGGCGCGCCTGCCGGCGGGGCCGCCGGGGAAGGTTTCCCACCTCGCGCCCGTGGTCCGCGAATCTGGAGCCCGTCTCCGCCTACTGGCAGAAGCTGGGCTTTCCCGCATTCCGCATGGAGCATGCGACTCCGCGGCAGGATTCGACCTACCGCGGCAAACCACTGTGGTTCGCGTTTGAAGTCGGCTACCAGAATTACGACCAGTTCAGTTACGAATGGATCATCGCCCCCACGACGCCCCCGAACATCTATGCCGACTTCCTCAAGAAGCACACGGAGGGCATTCAGCATCTGGGCATGCCGGTGGACGACTTGAGCAAGGCGGTAGCCGACTATGAGAAGCTCGGCTATCACGTATGGCAATCCGGAGCCTGGGGAGACGTAGGCAAGAAGGACTCCGGCCAGTACGACTACATGGATACCGACTCCATTGGCGGCGTCAGCGTCGAGTTGATCCACGCCTATAACTAAAAAGTATGTTCATTCCAAGCCGAGTCAGCAGAAAAAGTGCGCTTCTGGGAACCCTCGCTCTTTGCGGAGCGCTCCTGCTCCCCTCTCTGCCATCGGTTGCCGAAAGCGCCGCCGCCGGGGACACGCCTCCATCGGTCGAGCTGATCAGCCCCCGCGGGATCGTGCTCAATCCCGCGACCAATAAGGTCTATGCAGTCGACCCAGGCCATAAGGCTGTAGCGATCATTGATGTTGCCGCTCGCACCTCCAGAAGGGTAAAAGTGGGCGACGATCCGCTGGCGATCGCTGTCAACTCAGTCACCAACCGGGTGTACGTTCTCAACACAACCAGCGGCACGGTGAGCGTACTGGATGGAAAGACCGACGCGGTCGTGGCGACCGTAAACGTGGGAAAGTGGCCGTATGTCCTTGCCGCGAATCCTGCCGAAAACAAAGTCTACGTTTCCAACATTTTCAGCAACGTTATTACCATTATTGACGGCGCGACGAATACGACCAAAACGGTAAACGCCGGATCGGCCGACGCAATCGTCGTCGATCCCAAAAGAAACAAGGCATTTTTGCTCGGCTACGAGGCAAGTAGCCTGATCGTCCTGAATGGATCTGATAACTCTCTGAGCCGCATGCCCGTGGGAGCGATGCACCTTTGGGGCATCGCTCTGGATGAGACGGCGGCCACATTGTACGTAACGCGAATCGGCAACGGCGATGTGGTGGCAATCGACGAGAACTCGAACACGTTTACGCCCATCGGCGCCGGGCAACTGCCCTGCGCCGTCGCTGTCAACGAAAAGACGAACACCGTGTATGTCGCCAACTACGGCGACGACAGCGTAACCGTGATCGATGGCGTGAAAAGGGTGGCCGTTACAACGGTCCCTGTAGGGAGTCATCCCCTGGCGATAGCCGTCGATTCGCAAAACAATCTGATCTACGTGGCCAACATGCACGGTAACAGCGTGACCGTCATCGATGGCTCCAGCAACAAAGTGGTGGCGACACTCCCGGCCGGATCAAATCCCTACGCGATGGCACTCGATGCTGCCAGCGCCGCGCTCTTCGTAGGCCTACGGTTTCGTTGCTTTCTGTAGGTGGCGCAACGACAGCTGAGGACCGCGGAGGGCCTTCGGCCATCTTTTATCTTCCCAGGTACGCTGAGGCGAACCTGGGGCACCCGTCGGGCCTGACATTACTTTCTAAGCGTGAGCTTTGATGTTGAGTCACATATTTCGTTGACTTGCCTTCCCGGCCTAACCTACGCTGGGTGCCCCATCCCCCCGGATTTCCTGTAGGGCTTGGTGGGGTCAACCAACCTCATGCGACTTTCCTTATCAGAAAGCCGCACATCGGTGAGAAATCCAGAGCTATGGTGAAGGCTGCGCCATCTCCATCGCCCAAACACCCGCCGGCCGCATGTACATGGAGGCGCGGAAGTTTCCCGTGATGTCCCAGGCCTCGGGCGTGCGGAACCAATAGCCTTTGCTCTCGTAAATGACGTGATAGAGCCCCCAGGCCGTCTTATAAGCCTCGTCGTTCATCCCTTCGCTCAACAGCAGCGCCGCAAAGCCTAATGTGGTTCCCGCCCACACTTCTTTTGCCTGTTCGTTGTTGATGATCGAACCATCCGCAGCCATGCCATTTGCGGCGCCCATCTGCCCTCCGGCAAACTTCATGACGTTGAACGTCAAATATCTTCTTTGCCGCGGAGAGCTGCATCTCGTGCGGAACCAGGTCTCCCAGGCCAAGCATGTTGGCATACCACTGGCCGGCAAGCTGGTCTGCCTGGATGGCGTTCTGGTTTTCGCTTTCCGTGTCGTAGCGGAAATACTCCCCGTTCCAGAGCTTGCTGATGTAGGTCTGCTGGGCCTTCTGGAACAGCTGGCGATACTCTTCCGCCGTGGCCTTATCTCCCAAAATGCGCGCCGTCTCTTCGCCCGCACGCAAGGCCGCAAGCCACAGGCCGCCGGAGTAGGCGCTCACCCCACGCACAACCCATGAGTCGTAGGTCTGGTCAGGATAGCCGCTGTTTTCGGGCACTCCACCGCCATGGTCGAACTGGCGCAGATAAGTGATCGCTTCTTTCACGGCCGGCCAGGTCTCGCGCAGAAATGCCGTGTCCTTTCGCCCGGTAAAGACGTAGTCGCGGTAGATCATCAGGACGAACTTTGAGTTGAGGTCTTTCCAGTCGTTGGTATCCTGCCAGCCGGGCTGATTGACGGCAATAAAAGGATCGCCTTCCGGCACGCCAAGGTCGTGAGGCACGGCGCCTTTCTTTTTCCGTTTGTGCAGAACGGGCTCCCCTGTCTGCTCGGTTTTCCAAACCCACAGGCCCTTCTCCGGCCACTCCCGCGGCACGGTATCCGCAAACTCCCGCAGCACCTGCTTGTCGATGTCCGGCCAGAATTTCAGCAAGGGCAGCGAGGCATAAAAGCGAACATCCAAGGTGGCGTAATAGGCGTAGTCAAAACACTCCAGCAAGGCAAACGATGCTGGAAGCTTCTTGTCTGTGCCCACCTGCCTGCCCCAGAAGGTGCCGCCATCGGCCAGCGTGTAGAGCTCGTTAAAGAGCATGCCCCGATACCAGAGCGGCTTGCTTTCGTCGTTTACGTAAGGCGCCTGCCAGGTGTCGATGGCATCGCTCCAGCGGGCGGCATTCAGCAGCCCGTCGCGGGCGATCTCCCAGGCATTGGTTGCCCGTCGTGCCGTAAAAATCTGTGTAGCGCCGGTTCCACTTGCGTCCCTGGCCAAATTGCACCACGGGAAGGTCCCACGAGATCACCATGGGGATGATCTTTTTCTCTCCCGGCTGCAGGGTAAAGCGCAGCGCAATGGCGCCGGCCAGTTTTTCGCTGTCGCTGACCCAGGATGTATCGCTGTTGGCGAGCCGTCCGTCTTTGGCGAAAGGCGTCCACACGGCCTTGCCGTCTCCCTGCGCGAGAAAGGTAGTCTGGTAGGTAACTTCCACGCCCGGGGTTTCGAGGGCCGCAATCGCAAACTGGCCGTCCCACTCGTTCAGCGCCTCATCGTCCCGGCCGCGGTCGAAGACGATGCCTTTCATGGTGCCGGCCGATCCTACCGCTTCACTGGCAAACTGGTTGTAGTTGCCCTGGTTCGGCGTGCCGTTGAAGTCATGGGTAAAGGTGCGAAACCATCCGCCCATATTCGCCCAGGAAAGAAGCACAGAGACGGTTACCGCATGGTCGGTCGGATTGTCCGCATGCCAGCGGTAGACCGCTACCGGGTAGCTGGATTCGCGGTAGTTGTTGGGGAGCACGGGCGAGAACTGTTCCAGCACCACGTGAGCGGGAAACTTCTTCCACTTGATAGTCGTACCAGGACTTTGGATACAGGGCGGAGTATTCCCCCGCTCCCACGGGATAGTCCCATGCCCAGCTTGCCAACTCGCCGTTCTTCGGATGGCCGGTCATCAAGACCTGCGCTGTTCCCTGCGGAATCACCCTCCGACTTCTGGAACATCGCGAATTGGTTCACATAAACGGTTTCATACTTGTGGACGCCGGCCTTGATATGCCAGCGGGAGAAGTCGCCGCGATAGGTGCGCGAGAAAGTGCCTGCACCCATACCGCCAACCGGCGCGCCCTGCCAATAGCCGTCGTCAATGTCAGTGCCATCTTTGGCTACGCCCGGGATTCTCAAGCGGAAGTCCGATGGGGCGGCTCCATGCGGCCTTCGGTATCTCGTTGCCAGCGAATGCCGCCGATGCCCACGAGGCCAGAAAGAAACACACGACCGCCTGCGGCAACATTCTTCTTAGCGTTCAAGAATTCCTCCACGAACGTTCTCAATCCGGTTCCCAAATGAGCTTGGCGTTGGTAAGCTCTCGGGCGCCGAGCGCCCCCAATTCCCGGCCAACGCCGGAACCCTTGACGCCGCCAAAGGGTGCTCGCGGATCCGACCGGACAAAGTCGTTGATGAACACCGCGCCCGCCTCGATCTGCGCAGCGACCGCATTGGCATGGGCCGGCATCTTTACTGAACACGGCCGCGCCCAAGCCGAACTCCGTATCATTGGCCAACCGGATCGCCTCTTCGTCGGTTTTGAAAGTGAAGAAGAGCGCAACCGGACCAAAGAACTCTTCACGCGCAACCGGCGCGTCGTGGGGCAGATCGACCAGCACCGTCGGAGGATAAAAATAACCTGGTCCATCGAGAGACTTGCCGCCGGTGAGCACACGCGCCACCTGCTGCCATCGCATCGGACACCTGGCGCTCCGTTGTAGCACGCAGGTCCTCGCGAGCCTGGGGACCCAGTTTGGTGTCAGGCAAAAGCGGGTCTCCGACCTTGAGCGCGGACGCCTGCTCGACAAAGGCCTTGATGAAAGCATCGGCGATCGGCTCGGCGATCAGAAAGCGCTTGGCCGCAATGCAACTCTGCGCGTTGTTGGAGTAGCGCGATGTCACGCCCAACTGCACGGCTTTTGCGATGTCCGCATCCTCAAGCACGATGAACGGGTCTGAGCCGCCGAGTTCCAGCACCACCTTCTTGCCATGCAGGCCCGCCTGCTGAGCCACGGCGCGCCCGGCCTGCACGCTACCCGTAACCGTCACTGCACGTATGCGGGGATCCGCGATAATAGCCGGCACCGCGCTGCGCTGAACCGAGAGATTGACGTAGAGCCCTTCAGGACCACCCGCATCTTGAACCAGGCTCTCCAGCGCCAGCGCGCAGCCCTGCACCGTCTCCGCATGCTTCACCACCACGGTGTTGCCCACCAGCGCAGCCGGAATGAAGAAGCGCAACACCTGCCAGAACGGAAGATTCCAGGGCATGATCGCGAGGATCGGACCCAGCGATTCATAAACCACGCGGCCGGGCGTTCCCGGAATGGCTTCGAGGCTGGATATACGCCGCACCCTCTTCGGCAAAATGAGCGCGCGCCGAAGGCGGCCTTCTTCACTTCGCCGCGCGCCTCCCCGATCGGCTTGCCCATCTCCAGCGTGATCAGCCGCGCATACTCTTCTACGCGCTTCTCCAGAAGATCCGCCAGGCGAATGAGAAACGCCGTCCGCTCGGAGAGCGGCGTACGCGACCAGCTTCTTCCAGCCGTCCCAGGCGCTCTGCAGGCGAAGCTCGACCTCGTGGGCACTATGCTCCGGATAGGTGCCCAGAAGCTCACCAGTAGTTGGGTTTTTCGATTCGAATGACATAGGACCTCTCCGTAAAACGATTTTCTAGACTGTGCACGTGCTGAGAAGACGTTCGACACAAGTAGCGAGCACTTCCTCGCCTGGACGCTTCCACCAGTTTTGCTGAGGAGAAAATCTCGACCTCCTGCGGCCCATCGTATCCAGCACTTTCGATCATGGAACGAATCGATCGCAGATCGATGACTCCGTCGCCCATCATCCCGCGGTCCAGCAGAAGATCGCGCGTCGGCACCAGCCAATCGCAGATGTGGTGAGCCAGAATGCGCCCGCCCGCGCCTGCGCGCATGATCTGCGCATGCAGCTTCGGGTCCCACCAGACATGGTAGACATCAATAGCAACTCCCACTCCGTCACCAAGAAGATCACAGACATCCAGCGCCTGTTCGAGCGTGTTAATGCAGGCGCGATCGGCGGCATACATGGGATGCAGAGGTTCGATAGCCAGCGGCATCCTGCACGCACGCGCATGGGGCAGGATCGCGGCCAGGCCATCCGCCACCATCTCGCGCGCAGAGCCGATGTCCCGCGAATCCTTTGGCAAGTCCCCCCACCACCATCACCAGGCAATCGGCTTGAAGCGCAACCGCCTCATCGATCGCGCGCTTGTTGTCATCGATGGCGGCAGCGAGGCCTTCTTATCGGCGGCTGGAAACATGCCGCCGCGGCAAAGCCCGGTAACCCGAAGCTTGTTCGAGCGAACCATCTCGACCGCTTCCGCGAGGCCCGCCGCCTTCACCTGGTCGCGCCACGGCGCAATGGCCGTAATGCCCTTTGCCAGGCAAGCATCCACCGCCTGACCCAGCGTGTACTGCTGGCGCACGGTGGCCAGATTGATGGACAGATTGCGGATGCTCACACAACCCCGCCCGTGGCGTCCGCAGACAACGCAGGCACATCAACCCAACGACGTTCGGCCCAACTCTTCAGTCCAAGCTCGGCCAACTGCACGCCCTTCGCTCCTTCAAGCAGGTCGAAGCTCCAGGGCTTGTTCTCCACCACGTGACGGATAAAGTCTTCCCACTGCAGCTTGAAGCCGTTCTCATATACCTGCGTGTCGGGCACCTCGTCCCATTGCTCCTGGAACTTCATCGTCTGTGGCTGGTCGGGATTCCACACCGGCCGCGGAGTGTTTACGCGATGCTGGGTGAAGCAGTGGGTCAAACCGGCAACGGCTGAACCATGAGTGCCGTCCACCTGAAAGGTCACAAGGTCATCACGTCTTACCCGCACCGCCCAGGACGAATTGATATGCGCGATCACCCCACCTTCCAGCTGGAAGGTCGCGTAGGCGGCGTCGTCGGCATCGGCCTTGTAAACGGCCCCGCTCTCATCGACGCGTTCGGTGATATGGGTCGCGCCGATGCAGCTGACCGCCTGTACCGCGCCGAACAGGTTGTCCAGCACGTAACGCCAATGGGGCAGCATGTCCAGAATGATGCCTCCACCGTCTGCTTTGCGGTAATTCCATGAGGGCCGCTGCGCCGGCTGCAGATCGCCCTCAAATACCCAGTAGCCGAACTCGCCGCGCACCGAAAGGATGCGGCCGAAGAAGCCTGCGTCCTTCAGCATGCGGAGCTTGCGAAGACCCGGCAGGTAGAGCTTGTCCTGCACCACGCCGCTCTTCACACCGTGGGCGCGGGCCAGACGCACGAGTGAAAGCGATTCCTCAAGCGTCTCCGAGAGCGGCTTCTCGCAGTAAACGTGTTTCCCGGCCTCGATGGCGAGCGTGAGCAGACGAACGCGCATCTGGGTCGAGCCCGCGTCGAAGAAGATCGTGTCCTCGGGATTGGCGAGCGCCGACTCTATATCCTTCGCGACCCGCTTGATGCCATGGCGCTCCGCCAGTGCAGATACCTTCTCCAGGTTGCGGCCTACCAGGATCGGGTCAGGCATGACCCGGCCGCCATTGGATAGCGTCACCCCACCCTGGTCCCTGATAGCCGCAATCGAACGGACCAGGTGCTGGTTGTAACCCATTCTTCCGGTGATTCCATGCATGATGATGCCAATGCGGCGGCTGGACACGTTTTTCTGCCTTTATAGTTTCTAATGCTTGTTATAAAAGGTCGCGGCATCCAGTCGACCATACAGGCGCTTCCACTGTCAAACCTGTTAGACGCAACGGGTATGGTCCAAGCATAGACGATCCTTAACATTGGCCGTGCGGATTGGCCACCAGCGAGGAGGTGCCGCCGGGCAATTACGCCAGCAGTTGGTTTACGGCGCGGTCCGCCTCGGCGATGGAAGCGCGGTGATCCATGATCCCGGAAAGATCGGTGACGAAGGCAATTTTTCCGAAGGGAGCGTCGGCAAACGGTTAGTCATGGGGTAGGGCTATCCTAAAATCAAGCTGGAGTGACAGAATGCGCCATGAGAACACTTGCTAATGCATCTGCGACAACCTTGTCTTCTCCGGGTTGTAAGTCGATAGCAGTCATTTCAATCGTGCTTGGACCCTCGGTGAGAACGATGGACGGTTTCATCCCGGCAAGCTGCTCTGTAATGTCATGAGGTTTAGCGGAGAAGCGGGCCGGGTCAAGATGTATCTGCAGTGCGGGAAAGTGATTTGCGATCTCGGGCACGTCTCGTGTCACGGTCACCCCAGGTATCTTTGATACTTTCGTCGATATCGTATCCAGTTGCCGCCACTGATCTTTGTCTAGAACTTCCTGGTCTTCCGCCAAATAAAGCTCCAGCGCCTTCAACACACCCACGATCTCTTCCTTGCCTACCTTGGTAGGGCGCCCCATGGTGTCCTCATTCGGGCTCATGTTCAGCAACGCATTGTGCACCAGATCCTGACGTCCAATCAGCAAACCCGTACATTGTGGACCCCTGATCGCCTTTCCGCCACTGAACGCGATCAAATCAAACCCCATGTTGGCGTAGTCCGACAAGCGGGACTTCGGCGGTACGTCCGCTGCGGCATCAAGAAATGCCGGCACATTCGCCGCATGCGCCAGCTTCACCCAATCGGCCCGCTTAATCTGCCCATCGGGATCACTCAGATTCAAAAAGTGCATGGCTGCGGTTCGTTCGCCGATTGCCTTATGAACATCTTCTACCGTCTCAACTTCAACAAGTTTGGCCCCAGTCGTCCGAATCTGATGATCCCACCCGCTGCGATGTGCCCGCTGGATAATCACTTCCGATTTCATCCCGGTTAAATCCGGGATCTGCTTGATATACGTTTCATTGCTCCCGGTAAGAATCCCCGAGTATCCATTTTGGATTGCCGACGCTGCGCCTGAAGTTACAATCGCTCCATATCCCTGCGGCAACTTCAGCATCTGTGAAATTCGCTTCCCTACGGCCGCCTCAAGGTCCATGATGACGACAAAATGCTCAGATGCCAAATCCATGACTGCTTTTACTTCCGGACGGATCAACGAGCCGCCAAGAACCGTCTCTGTCCCCTGGCCATTGATGACCGTCGTTAAGCCAAGCTCTTCATACACATTCCCACTCTCGCCCAGCCCTTTTATCTTTCCCATCCAAGCCCCTTGCTTACTCGATGATGCGCCAGTTGCTCCCAATAATTTCGGCGCGCCAAATATGGAACCGGCCAGAAAGCCCAAGCTGCCTAAAAATCCTCGACGATTCAATTGCTCCGAGCCAAATCCGCGCATTACGTGTTCTCCTGAAAAGTGAAATGGTGACGCAGCCGCCACTCCACCGCTCTAGCCGGGGGAATTGCCTTCCCGTTCTTGTGCTTCTGTTCTTGCCGGCTGGCCTAGAAGACGTACTTCAAGGCCAGCTGCAGATCGCGGTTGTCGGAATGGGTCGCGGTGATCACCCCAAAGGTGCTGGAGCCCTGAGTGACCCCAGGGGCGGCGAACTGAGGATGATTGAGGGCGTTGAAAGCTTCTATGCGGAAATCCAGGTGCTGCCCCTCGAAGGGCAGGGGGAAGACCCGCTTGACGGCCAGGGTGAGCGGATCGTTCTTGACCCCTGTCACCGGGTTGCGCGGTGTGCTGCCATAGTGGCCAATGGCCTCCGTGAAAGCGGCGGTATTGAAAAACTCGGCGTTCGTTCTCTGGGCGAGCTTCAGAGACTGACCAGGGACGAGGTCGGGGCGCTGGTTCTGGTTGCCGTTGTTCTCGCCGTCCGCTGACTGGTTGACCCAGAGGGGGCTGCCACTGATGTACTGGTAGATGCTGTTGATGCCCCATCCATTCAGGACAGCGCGCGTCGCGCCGTTTCCGCCCGAGAACTTGGGCAACTCCCAGACAAAGGCGATGGTCAGGTAGTTGCGTTGATCGGTAAGACCGCTGGCCCACTCCTTTGACGCTGGGATCTGCGTCTCGCTGCTGCCGTTGTTGATGTCTGTGCCCTGATTGTCCAGCAGATGGGACCAGCTGTAAGACCCAGTGAACTCCAGATGGTGCGAGAACCGATGCTCGAAGTGGATATTCATTCCGTTATAGCTCGATGCTCCCCCTGAGAAGTCGATAAGCCGGATCGTGCCGAAGGTCGGATAGGGCCGGTTGGCGTTGACATTGCCGCTAGCGGGCTGCGGCGGCCCCGTGTTGAAGTTTTCATCGGAGGTGTCCTGATGATTCCCCTTGACGCCGACGTAGGAGATGTCGATGACGTTAGACCAGAACTGCTTGGAGACGGTCAGGTTATAGGTCTGGAGATAAAGGTCGGGATGCTGGTCGTCCATGGGGAGCGTGGCGACGTTGGCATTGGCCGCAGCAAGCTCTGGCGAAACCGGATTCTGGATCGTAGCCGTTGGAGGGTTGCTGGGGGTGTAGCCGTTGGTAAGAGTAAAGCTGGGATCGGTCGGCGGATTGAGCTGCAGGATGTTGATGTTATCAAACTGGCCGCCGAAGAAGGTGATGCCGTAGCCGGCGCGCACCACAAACTGATGGGGGAGATTGTAGGCAACGCCAAGCCGGGGCGCGAAGTCCTTGTGCGTGATCTTCCAGATGGGATTGGGCAGGTCCACAACCGTCGGAGGCGAGGTGTTGAAGTTCAGCGTCCGCGAGGTGTCGAGGTTGTCGTGCGGCGGCACCCAGAGGTCGTAACGCAGGCCGAGGTTCAAAGTCAGGTTGGGAGTTGCCTTCCAGTTGTCCTGGAAATAGACCGCGTCGCGCCACTGGCGGGCCTCGGTCAGGGGCACGCCCTCCGGGGTGATGACGCTGGAGGGAATGCCGAGGATAAAGTCCGCGCCGTCGTAGCCGGTTTCCGAGCCGTTAAAGCTGATCTGCCCATAGGGGGTGTTGTCGGTGGTGGCGTCGTCCTGATTGTGGCGGATGTCGGCGCCGAAGATCAGCGTGTGCCTGCCCTTGGTCCAGGTGAAGTTGTCGACAATCTGGTAGGTGCGGCTGTCGTCGAGGTTCGATGCCGCCGTGCCGTCACCCACATCGATTAAGTCGGAGCTGGAAATCACCGGAAAACCCTCATCCGGCGGCGGCCAAGGCTGGCCGTTGGGTTGGACAAAGCCATTGATGCCGATGGAAGCGGCGGTGAAGCCGGTGTTGGCCAGCGTGCTCAGTTGCTTGACGTGCTCCAGATCGGTGCCCAGACGAAGCTCATTGACCATGCTGGCATTGAAGGTGTGGACGTACTGCAACCCCAGGTTGTATATCGGATAGGTAGCCTTATAAGTGAAGTTGGGATTGAGATCGGCAGACGGGGAAGTTGCGGAATGCATACAGGAAGTGGAAGGCGAGCTGGTTGTTATCGTTGATCTTGTGGTCGAGGCGCACGAGGTATTGGTTCACACTCTCGTTGCCCGACGTGACACCCGCGTAATTCAGGCCGTTTTGGTTGGTGTTCGGCAGCGGTATGTACTTCTGGGCGATGTTCTGCGCGACTGGATCGACGGGGATCTGGTTGTTGGGGTAGGGGAGTCCCGTATAGGGACTGAACAGCTGGGTTGCCGGCAGGAGAGCGGAGAAGTCGCCGCTTTCCTCGGCGGTGGTAAGAACATTGCTGAGGCCTGCGCTCTGCTCCACAGAACGCAGGCCCTCGTAGCTGACAAAGAAGAATGTACGGTCCTTGATGATCGGGCCGCCGAGTGTAGCGCCGAATTGGTTTTGCTTCAGCACCTGCTTGGGCACAGGAGCGACAAGGAAGAAGTTACGGGCGTCCATTGCCGTGTTGCGAATAAACTCGAAGACGTCGCCGTGCAGGGCGTTGGTGCCGGTCTTGAGCTGGATATTGGTGACCGTGCCGGCTCCCCCGCCATATTCAGCTTCGGCGTTGCCGGTGAGCACCTTGAACTCCTGGATGGCGTCAACGGAGGGATAGACGTTGATGTAGGCGTGGCGGTTATTGACCATGGTGACGCCGTCGACGTTGACCTGCGCCCAGGTGACCTGGGAGCCATAGGCGCTGATGGCCGAGCCGTCCGTGCTGGAGGAATGGTTGTCCGGATTGTAGACGGTGACGCCGGGCGTGAGGATAGCAAGGTCATTGAATTTGCGGCCGTTAAGCGGAAGATTGGCTGCGCTGTCCGCCCCGACAACGACGCCAAGGGAGGCATCCTCAGTCTGGAGCAAGGGCTGGGTGCCCTGCACCTCGACCGTCTGCTCCTGGCCGGCTACCCCCAAGACGAGGTTGACCCTCGCCTGCTGGTTGATCTGCAGCACGATGCTCTTTTGCACGGCGGAGCGAAAGCCGTTGGCCGAGACCGTCACGTCGTAGTTGCCCGGGGTGAGGTAGTTGACGGTGTAGTCGCCGGTGGAGGCGGTGACGGCCTGCTTCTTTATTCCCGTGGCGGAAGACGAGACGATGACGGTAGCGCCGGGAATGGCAGCTCCGCTGCTGTCCGTGATGGTCCCTTCAATGGCCGTGTCGACCGTCTGCGCCGGTGAAGGCACGCAGGTCAAGGTCACAATGAGGGAAAGACACAGCAAGAAAACGGAATTCAGTCTGCGCACGATGGTCTCCTGAGAAAAGCAGGGCGTTGCATACCAGCCACTGACAGCGCCCATTAGAACTTCGTGGAGGCGTTTGGCAACAAGCAGTTCTTGCTTTGGCCGCGAAAGCACAGTTACGACAGGGTTCGCAACTTCTGGAACGTAGATTCGCGCCTGCAGAGAAGTAATCAACACCCTCAGCAGTCACAGCCTTTAAGGTGTAAGCTACCGCTCTAACCGGGCAGAGGCCGGAGAGGACCTGGGAACTGAAAGAAAGAACGGCGCGAGTAATTTATCTTCACTAAACCTTCCGATTCACGTGGGGGGCCCGAGAAACAGAGGAGCAGGAGACTGAGAGACAAGGAAGCGCAAGGCTGTTCGGCGCCATCTGCATGCTCTGTTTTTTACGATAAGCGCTAAGAGAATCACCGTCAACGGAAAATTCTCATAGTCTCGCCGAAATATTGCTGAATGCCAACTGACGTTTCTCTGCGATAAAGCGCGATAATGAGACTGTCAAGAGAACGGATTCTGCAACCGCCGCTGCGGTATCCATTGCCGTGAAGCGCATTTCCCTTGGTTTCAGAAAGAAACGGAGCATCTTCCTATGTCAAAACCGACCGAATCTCGCAGACAAACAATTTTCCCGTCGACGCTTCTTTCGCTGGACCAGTCGCCGCTCGCCGCCAGCTTTGTTCTCCTCGCCAGGTCTTTCGCCTCCACGACGGAAGAAGCTGGAGGGCGAAGACTACTACGACAAGCTGGGCGTGCCGAAGATCATCAATGCGGCCGGCACCTACACCACGCTCACCGCGGCCTGCATGCCCCCGGTGGTCCTGGCCGCCGTGCAGAAGGCGGCGCTCCATCCGGTGCGCCTGCACGACCTGCAAACGAAGTCGGGCGAGTATATCGCGCAGCGCCTCAAATGCGAGGGCGCCGTGGTGACCTCGGGCGCGTCGGGAGCGATTACACTCGCCACCGCCGCCTGCCTGCAGTATGCCAACAACATCTCGCCCATGGCCATGCCGCAAGCGATCGATGGCCTGAAGAACCAGGTGATCGTGCAGCGCGCGCACCGCTACGGTTACGATCACGCGATGTTCCTCTGCGGCGCGCGGGTGACCGAGGTGGTCACTCTGGACGACTACAAGCGCGCCTGCGCCGCCGGCAATGCCATCATGACCAATTTCTTCAACGCGGCGGAAGAGGAAGACGGCGAGGCCGGCACCGCGCAGATCGGCCGCGAGGAGTGGCTTCGCGTTGCCCACGAGCACAATATCCCATGCCATCTCGACGCCGCGGCGGATATGCCTCCCATTTCCAATCTATGGAAGTACACCGGTATGGGCTTCGACCTGGTTGCCTTTTCCGGAGGCAAGGGCATGCGCGGTCCGCAGAACGCAGGTCTGCTGCTGGGCAAGAAGCATCTCACCGATCTCGCGCAGCAGAACAATAACCCCGGGGAAGGTGTGGGCCGCGGCATGAAGGTGGCCAAGGAACAGATCGTCGGCATGGTAGCAGCCGTCGACTGGGTTCTCTCGCATACCGAGGAATCCATGCAGGGCGACTATCAAAAACGCGCGGACCTGATCGTCGCAGCGGTGAAGGGGATTCCCTCCGTCACCACCGAGACGGTCGTTCCCAAGATCGCGAACCATGTTCCTCATCTACTCATACGCTTCGATCCGTCGGTGAGAGGCGTGACGACAGAAGAGATCTTGACCGCGCTGCGCGAAGGCAAGCCCTCGATTGAACTGAACCCCAACACGCGGACAACCACCCAACCAGGGCATTCCGTCGAACGCAAACACGCTGGTGGTCGGGGTCTGGATGCTGCAGCCGGGAGAAGATGCGATCGTCGGCCGCCGCATCCGCGAGGCACTCACCAGCAAAGCGTAGCCATCTCAGCAAAGAGGAACTTCATCTTGGAAAATCAGACTCGCACACGCACGAAAATATGACCCGGCGAGACCTTCTGAAATCAACCGGCATGCTCTCCGCCATGGCCGCGGCTGCTCCTTTGCCGCTCTCCGCGGCTACTTTGATGGAGCCCGGGACGCAACTGCATCCGAGTCAACTCTGGTACCCCTACGGACAATCTCTATACACGCATCGGCGTCAGGCCGATCCTGAACGCCCGTGGTACGTTCACCATCATTTCCGGCTCGCAATCGTTGCCTGAGGTCAAGCAGGCAATGTTTGAGGCCTCGCACTACTACGTGCAGATGGATGAGCTGATGGCTGCGGTGGGGGCGGAGATCGCTACGCACATGGGGGCTCCCAGCGCCATCGTCACCACTGGCTGTGAAGCTGCTATTGCGGTCGCGACCGTTGCCTGTATCTGCGGCACAGATCCCGAGCGCGCGCAGGCGATGCCTTACATCAAGGCCCGCAACCAGGTCATCATTCCCAAGTACTCGCGCAATCCCTACGACTTCGGCGTCCGCATGTCCGGTCCGGAGATCGTCGAGATTGAGACGGACGAAGAGTTGCGCTCGAAGATCGGCGAGCACGTCGCCATGATCTACCTCCTTTCCGGGCCGCGCGCCTTCCAGGAGCCGCTCTCGATCAAAACCGTATGCGCGATCGCGAAAGAGAAGAACATTCCGGTCTTTGTCGATGCGGCTGCGGAGGAACCAATCGTCCCCAATATCCATCTCGCCGCGGGAGCGACCTTTGTTGGCTACTCGGGCGGCAAGTGCATGCGTGGCCCGCAGGCCGCCGGCGTGCTGCTCGGCCCCAAGGACCTTTGCTACGCGGCCTTCTGGAACTCCGCGCCTCACCATAACTGGGGCCGCGCGCTCAAGGTTGGCAAAGAAGAAGCCATGGGCATGCTTGCCGCGGTGCGCATGTGGTACAAGCGCGACCACGAAGCGGAGCAGAAACAGTGGCTCGATTGGGACAACTACATCGCCGATGCCGTGAAGGACATTCCTTCCGTCACCACGGAAATCCACATGCCCGATGAGGACCTTTCCAACCGTGCCCCAACGCTGAGTATTCATTGGGACGCGGCGAAGGTCGGCATCACCGGCACGGAGTTGGTGGAGAAGCTCGACCAGGGCACCCCGCGCATCCTGGTCGCCGGCGGCCACGGCAGCCGTCCGGATAAGATGGCCTCCTCGCTTGGCATCATGCCTTACATGATGCAGCCTGGCGATTACAAAATCGTCGCCGAGACCATTTCCAAATACCTGCGCAACCCGGGCCACTACGAGAATCCGCCCGTATACACCGGACCCACGGCTAACCTTGCCGGCACCTGGAACGTCACCATCAATACGTCCGCGGTATGGGCGAGCAGCAGTTCATCCTGCAGCAGGACGGCAGCACGCTTTCCGGAGAGCAGAAGGGCGAAATCTTCAACGCGGTCTTCCACGGCAAGGTCGACGCGGACCATGTGATGCTGACCAGCATGATGCCCGCCAACGGCTACCAGATACCCTTTGTCTTCACCGGCGTCGTTACCGGCAACCATTTCTCCGGGGATGTGAAGCCTGGGCGAGTATGGCCCCGCGACCTTTACCGCCACCAAAGCATAAGGAGGGCATGCACAGCGCTGGTTACCAGGTGAAGTCAGATCCGTTGTGCATTTCGTGAGATATATTCGTCCAGCGACGCATCGGGGCCGATGTAGTGAAACTCCTCCGCATATTGGAGCCCGTGCCTGGCTCCGGTCGTGTGATCGCGAGTGACAAACGCAGCCTGAATGAACTCTTTGGTCGCCGTGTCGAGGTTCCCGCTTAAGGCGGGAACACGCAGACCCCGCTCCGCGAGGCTGTCATTAAGATCTTTCACCATGTGTACGATCATCGTCTCGCAGGATTCAATCGCAGCGATCTTCTGGGGAAGGAAGGGTCCAATATCCACCACCCGGTTGACCAGTTGGGGCCCGCGCGCGAAGTAGTACTTCTCGGAGACCGAATGCGGTTTTAAACCCACCTCGAACTGTTCGGGAAAATCCAGCAGGCCGCCGGCCATCCAGCAGGCCGCCTCCACGGCTTGCGCCGTCACGTAATGGTCTGGATTTTCCTCGTAGTGGCCCCAGGGATCGTAACTGAAAACTGTATCCACCTTGAGCAAGCGGAACAGGAAAATCAACCGGCCACGAAGTTCTGTTCTCGACACGTCGTCGAGGCGATGATTGCGATAGCTCAGGTCGTAGGACTTCTTGAAGCCGATGGTCTTGACCAGTCTCGCCGTGTCGCGCTCATTGGCAAGCACCGTCTCCCCCAGGGACAGGTGATAGGAATCCTTTTCGTCGTTGCTGGTTCGAATAAAGTAGCCGGTGTAGCCTTCGCTCAGGAGCTTCGCCAGCGTACCGCCCGCGAAGATCGGGTCCATCATCCAGATGAGGCGTGATGAGCGCCAAGACCTTTCCGCGATGGGCTTGGTCGTTGTTGGATCGCTCGATGACCACCTGCTCGGCCGCCCCGCTAAGAGCATCGGCTCGGCCACTGCCCGCCAAAGCTGCTGCCGCAATCTCCAGAAATTCCCGACGCCGCACGAAACCTCCTTACCTGGCTAGCAAACTCCCAATTCGGGCCGAATCGATCGCACGACCGATGATGTCACACTGTAACAGGATCCGGATCCGGGAGTTCTTTCATCGGCTGACGGCTTGAAAACGGCCAGGCGCCATTTCAAAATAGACAAGGGTGCGCTCCGGCCCATTTTCGGGCCCAAGAATCGCTAAAGGCGGCCGTTTTCGTGGGGCTTTGGCAGGTGGATCCAAGAGGGCTTGATCAGCGATGACGCTATGGCGGAGGGAGAGGGATTCGAACCCCCGTTACCCTTTCGGGTAAAGCGGTTTTCAAGACCGCCTGCGACGCCACTTTCCTGCATCACCTTGCAGGTAGGCGCAGTGAGCGGAGAGCTCACCATGTGCAGCGGATCTGGAATACTTTGCGATTGCGAGCGGGGAACTCTCAGTCAAATACGGAACGCTAACATAATGGAACCGTGAATGACGCAATTGCCCGTGGAAGGCGGCAAACGATAGTAACTTGCCCCCGCGGTTAGCAATCCGTTACGTTAGTCAAAACCCCGCAGGGTTTCAGAATTATTTAGTTTCCTATCGAACCACTCAAGCAAGCCCTTGGACGAAAAAACATTCGATAAAGTCCCGAGACCTCCTTGGGACCCAAGAGGCGGAGCTGTATCTCAGCGCTGAAGCAAATACAGTTGGAGAGTCAGTATGGAAATTGCTGCGCATCATGAGCAAGCATCCTGGTATGCGGTTTCAACCAGGTCGCGGCAGGAGAAGGTTGTAGCGTCCATGTTGGAGCACATGGCGATTGCGAACTTCCTCCCGCTTTTGCAGCAAGAGCGGCAGTGGAGTGACCGCAAGCAGATGGTCGCTCTGCCGCTGTTTTCGGGATATGTGTTTGTCCGGATAGCGAGCTCCAGCGAGCTCCAGCTCCGTGTCCTGAAGGTTCCCGGCGTTGTCGACTTCGTGCGCAATCGGGCCGGCCCACTGCCTATTCCAGAGCGGGAGATAGAGGATGTTCGAGCGATGCTCTCCTCTGGTGTCGGGTGTTCTCCGTACCCGTTTTTCAAGGCCGGAGACCGGGTGCGCGTGGTGCGAGGAGTTCTGGCGGGGGTCGAGGGAACACTGGTCCGTGGTGGGTCCCAGTCAAAGCTGGTCATTTCTGTCGAGATGATTCAGCGTTCGGTTGCTGTCAACGTCGCGTTGTCTGCGGTTGAACCTGTTTCCTGTGTTCTGACGCGGCAGGAGCAACCGCTATCCGCATAGCTGCTCGTTGCCGAAGGCTATGTGCGATACCGATGCCGAAGAGTCTGCGTGAGAACCGGGGAAAAGCCACAGCAGGTCCCCATTCGACTTCGCTCAGGGCAGGCTCTCCACTACGCTCCCCCGGATTTCCTGTCGGGGTTGGTGGCGTTGGCAAACTCCATGCGCCTTTCCCTTACAGAAAGGCGCATACGTGGCCTTGTCTAGTGCTGCGTGGCAGGAAATCCGGGTACGCTCCGGTCGGGATGACAATTTTGCCTATGTGCAAGAGGAGACATTCCAATGCGAGAGATGAATCCCCAAGAGGGTCTCTTATACAAGTCATCAGGTTCTTCTACGACGCAGGAGCTTACCATCCCGGGCCTCCTGGCCGTCCTCAGGCGCCGCAGTTCATCCATAATCTTTACTACGTTGTTCTTTGTCTCGATCGCGGCGCTTCTCTGCATTTTCATGACCCGCAAATACAAGGCCACGGGTGAAATCCAGGTTGCCAAGCAAAGTTCAGACGAGCTCGGGCTTGACCGGATGAAGAGCGATGGAGACAGCAGGGCCGACGCTCTGGAGGAAAATATTGTCTTACAGACCCAGGCAGAGATCCTGCAGTCCGACACGCTGGCCCTTAAGGTGATCCGAAACCTTGATCTGGAAAACACCTGGGATTTTCAGCCGAGATTTAGTCCGGTCGGTTGGGTGCTTGGTTTGGTTTCACCAAAAGGTCCGAAGGATCCCGTACATGCAAGCCTGGAAGACGCTCCGGTGCGTCGCACGCGAGTGCTAAAGGTCTTTGCCGGGCACTTGAAGATCAAGCCTGTGCCCGGTACGCAGTTGATCGAAATCAGTTATGTGAGCTCAAGTCCGAAAATAGCCGCCGCTGTTATCAACCAGATGATGAAGGGCCTTCTCGATTACACCTTCCAGACTCGATACAATGCGACCACTGAGGCGTCGCAGTGGCTGGCTGGACAAATGGATGACCTGAAGAAGCAGGCGGAGGATCTTCAGGCCAAGGTCGTTCAACTTCAGCGCGAGGCCGGGGTGTACAGCCTGGGCACGTCGGACGCGTCCGGAAAAGAGCTGGCCTATAGCGCTACCCTGGATCGGTTGCAGCAATCCACCGAAGCTCTGGCCCAGGCGACTTCAAACCGCATTCTTAAACGCAGCATTTATGAGTTGGTCAGAAATGGCGATCCTGACACGATTTCTGGACTGGCCGGCACCTCCCTTTCGGGCGAATCCCAAGGCAACAACAACTCTTTTAGTCTCCTCCAGACCCTCCGCGGTCAAAAGGCCGCGATTGAGACGCAGCTGGCCGCCGATACATCAAAGTATGGTTCAGCGAATCCAAAGCTCGATGACGAGAAGGCCTCTCTTGCCAGCGCCAATGCCGCCGTGCAACAGGAAGTCAAGCGGATAGGAGAGCGCGCAGAAAGTGATTACCACGCGGCTCTGATGACTGAAAACAACTTGAAGGGGGACTATCAACAACAGCGATCAGCCGCCGACCAGCTAAATGACAAAGCGGTCGAATATTCGATCGCCAAACAGGAGGCGGCGGAGAGTCGAGAGCTCTATCAGACTCTTTATCAGCACTTAAAAGAAGCGGGAGTCATTGAAGGGCTTCGCTCGTCCAATGTGACTGTCGTCGATCCGGGGCGGGTGCCGGCAAAGCCCGCACAGCCCAACGTTCCGCTATATCTCGGTCTGGCACTCGTTGGCGGCCTCTTTTGCGGCGCGGTCGGGGCATTTTTCCTGGAGAGCATGGATGATCGCGTGCAGAGCGTGGAGATGATCGAGCAGTCCCTCAATACTCCACTCCTGGCGATCATTCCCAGCGCAGCTTTGCCTGGCTGGCGTCGCGAATCGGAATTGTCGTCCCCTAAACGTCGCAAACGATTGACGGATGGCTATTCGATCATCGTGCCTCCAGATGCAGCGGCGTTGGCGCCCGAGGCATCGAACACGGCCTTCTCCGAATCCCTACGCAGCCTGCGCACGGCTTTGTTGCTCTCTCGCAGTGCGGCCCCTCCGAAGGTCATCCTGGTGACCAGTCCTGGCAAAGGTGAGGGAAAGACTACTATCTCCCTGCACCTCGCTACCTCGCTGGTCAGGAATCACAGTAGAGTGATCCTGGTGGAGGCTGACATGCGGTGTCCAACGATGTCGCATCGCCTCTCAATTCCGCACGAGAGAGGCCTCAGCAATCTTCTCTCTGGAGATGAGGAGGAAACCGAAGTCAGGCCGTTTGCGGATCTGCCGGATCTGACGATCGTACCTGCGGGCCCGGCGCCTCCGTATCCAGCTGAGCTGCTTGGATCAAAACGGATGAAAGATTTGCTCGCGGTATGGTCGTGGCACTACGATTTTGTGATCATAGACAGCCCTTCGCTCTTGGCCGTTACTGACGCCGCGGTCTTGTCAAAGATGGCGGATATCACGCTGCTGGTGGCACGGCACGCCCAGAGCACCCGGAAGAGCCTGGAAAGGGCTTGGCAAACACTTCGAATCGATCCGGAAACCAAAGTCGGGGTAGTGCTGAATGCGGTAAGCCGAGAGTCGGCGGCATACGGCGAATACTTCGGCTATCGCGGGAATAGCTACTATGGAGAGAAGAAGGAGCGGGTCCGTGCATAAGCGTCTGGTCGCCACTCTCATATTATGCCTGTCTATGCCCGCAGTGTTCAGCGCCATCGCCGGCGCCCAGAACAGTCTGCTCATCGCACCTGGCGACCTTCTTCACATCCATGTGGCAGATACTCCGGAGATGGAGGCGGACGCCCGTGTTACGGACCGGGGCGCGGTACCCGTTGTCGGCATCGGCGACGTTACAGTGGCGGGCCTCACCCCCGGCGATGCCGCAACTGCGGTGCGCGACAAGCTGATCGAACGGCATTATCTGAATCACCCTCAGGTATCCATTAACGTCGTGGAATTCGCCACCCAGCAAGTTTCGGTTATCGGCGAGGTGAAAACGAGCGGAGCCTATTCGATCGCCACGCCGCGCCCGATTCTTGATGTACTTGCTCTTGCCGGCGGCCTCACGCCGGAAGCCAACCGCCATATACTGATCGAGCGAAACGGAGACCAGCAGCACCCTCTGGATTACTACGTTTCGAATGACGGCGCCCAGGCGATCGATCGGCAGGTCATGGTAGATCCTGGCGACACCATCGTAGTGTCTCGCGCTGGCATTGTGTACATCCTTGGAGATGTCAATCGACCTGGTGGATACGTAATGTCCAATAACGAGTCTCAGCTGACTCTGCTCCAAGGCTTGGCCTTGGCCGGCGGTGTCACCAAAGCAGCCAAACAAGGCCATGCGCATCTGATTCGCAAGAAACCGGGCGGGGGGTACACTGACACCGAACTATCGGTCGGCGATATTCAGAAGGGTAAGCATCCGGATTTAGCCCTTCTGCCTGGAGACGTGCTTTACCTGCCGTTTTCCTATGCGCGCAATCTGGTGACGACCGGATCCGGCGGTATCGCCGCCGCGACTGCTGCCGCGGCAGTCTACGCGATTCCCTAACCCCCATCAAAGCAGAAGCCCCTGCCGGCATGCTCACTGTGAGCTATGAGGTGACCCTCGCGCAGAAGCGTTCGGATGCATCCGTTCGACCCCACCGCTCACCGTCGACTATGGTGTCGAACCTGATCGCGCAACCGGCCGGCTCTCGCTTGGCTGTAAACTCGCGCGCATTTCCTGAAGCATGATCGCCGCCAACCGGCCGGTTCTCAGCTGCGCCGGCCCCGCGTACACGACTCTAGCTTAATGACACAACAACACCCCTGCGCCCGGGCTATGCAGGAATCGGTCCGGGTTAATAGGAGACAGCGAATGATTGCGGGATGCGCGCCGGCCGTTCCTGGTCCATCTGTGGAGACGATTTCCCTCCTCGGTGTCACAATCAGCTTGTTGACATCCGACACTCTGCTGGACTTAGTAGTCGACTGCATTACGGCTAAAAGAAAAATCGTGATAGCTCACCATAATCTTCACAGCCTATGTTTGCATAGCAGCTCTTCCAGAGACGCCGCGTTGTTTCGCCGGTTTTATGATGATGCGCAATATACTTTGGCAGATGGCATGTCGATCGTTGCGCTTGGCAAGCTGTATGGATGCAAGATTAAGTGTCGGCACAGAGTCGCATACAACGACTGGTTACCTTTTATGCTGCCCATTGCGGCAAAGAACGAATGGCGGATTTTCTATCTGGGTTCGACAGCCGAAGTTGCGGCGACGGGTACACAGATGCTGATTGCTAGATTTCCCGGGCTGCAACTGAAAGCTCACGATGGCCATTTCGACGTTCAGCGCCATGGCGCTTATAACAATGAGGTACTGGCTGAAATATCCAAGTACCGGCCTCATATATTATTTGTCGGGATGGGAGTTCCCCGCCAGGAGCGCTGGATTCAGGAGAATCTCAGCGACATTGAAGCAAACGTGATCCTGCCGTCTGGCGCAACGTTGGATTATATCGCCGGCGCGAAGCGCATGGCTCCCCGATGGATGGGCGCACTTGGCTTGGAATGGGCTTTTCGCCTGGCTACGGAGCCACGAAGGCTCGCATCGCGCTATCTGGTGGAACCCTGGGGCCTTCTACGCGCGGTTGTTACAAATAGCCTGCAGACGTCAAGGGATGTCCGGCCTACAGAGGATAGAGCAAAGTTAGAATTCCGACGGTGTCCCGAGCCGTAGCCTCAAAGTCAAGTCGAAGCCCCGGAGGCGAGCTTTCCAAGAAGACCTCGGAAGCAATCGTCATCTCGACAGCGGGCTTAGCGGGACAAGGCCGAGAGCATTGTCATATCGACAGTATCGACGATTACCGTCCTACGCACGACGACTTTACAAAGCGAGGCTGTTCGAGATCGGTTACGCTTCACGCCCCTCCGCTTTATCCAGCCCCGGATATTGGTTGAGTGGAGTGCCTGCGCTTCCGCCAATAGCTGTAACGACAGGTCAAACGGAACAACCTATGTTGAACAGTGAACCTTTGCGTTTTCCTTTAGTGAGTGCCGTAATTCCGACACGCAATCGACCGGAGATGGTGTGTCGCGCCGTGCGCTGCGCGTTAAGCCAGACTTATTCGAATCTGGAAGTAGTGGTGGTTATCGATGGGCCAGATCCCGCAACCCTGGAGGTCCTCGAGGCGCTCAACGAGGCTCGGCTCCGCATAGTCGCCCTCCCTGAGAACGTCGGCGGCAGTGAAGCACGCAATCAAGGCGTACGGAAAGCGAGGGGTGAGTGGATCGCGTTTTTGGACGATGATGACGAATGGCTCCCGGAGAAGACAGAAAAGCAGCTTGCCGCGGCTGCAAATATGTCAGGGCCGCTTTCCTTTGTCGCCTGCCAGTTCGTGGAGCGGGATCGCTATGGACAAAGAGTTTTCCCCATCGTACAGGAGAACGCTGATGCTCCATTCAGCGAGTACCTGCTCTGTCGACCCGGTCTGTTTGCGGGATCGGGATATGTCCAGACCTCGACATGGTTAGTTTCCAGACAACTAGCTGATAAATGTGCCTTTACGCCGAGACTAAAACGTAACCAGGATCTGGATTGGATGCTGCGTGCGATGAGCATTCCGGGCGCGCGCTTCAGATTGGTAAGAGAGCCCCTCTCCATTTTTAATTCGGTGCAACAGGCCGGACGCATAAGTAAGTCGGCGGACTGGGAATTCCACTACCGGTGGGCAATAGACAACAGGCGGTATTTTACCAGGAGGGCGTTAGCGTATTTCTTGTCAACAACCTGCGTAGAAGATGCTGTGAGACAAAAACGGCGTATGTCAGCGGGGCCGGCACTTATGCATGCCATATTTCGCTACGGCAAAGCATCCTTCACCAGTTTCCTCTACTTCTTCTACTATTTATTTTTTTCGGAGGATATTCGTCAACGATCGAGAAGTGCAGTCGCGTCAATGAAAACATTGAAAGCGAGAACCAATCCGTGAGGATAGCTCTGGTCAGTGCGTGGTATGTGTCGTCCGGAGGAGCGGAGTGGGTTGACCATATTCTCGGGAAAATATTTCCCGAAGCCGATGTGTTTACGCTTTTCAGCGCAGACGATAAGATTCCCGAGAGCCTTCGCGGCCGCTCGATTCACCGATCATTTCTGCATCGCATTCCCACTGTGCGCAAGTCATACAGGCTTTTTATGCCGTTTTGTCCCTACGCAATTGAATCGTTTGATTTGCGCGGATACGACCTGGTTATAAGTTCCGACCACGGTGCAGCGAAGGGAGTTCTGTGCGATCAGGACACGTTGCACATATGCTATTGCCACACCCCTTGGCGTCAGCTGTACGATCTTTACTGGAAGTCCGTTTCCCTCGTTCCCGGGCCATTGAGGCCGGCTTATCGATGGTCAGGACACTATCTACGTCAATGGGATTATTTAGCCGCTCAGAAGCCGGACCGGTTGATCGCAAACTCCAGATACATACAGCAGCGAATTCAGAAGTACTACCGCCGTGATTCGGATGTGATCTATCCTCCAGTGGATACGTGTAAGGGGTATGTTTCCGATCGGTACGATGATTATTATCTTTCTGTCGGCAGAGTGGTGCACGCCAAGCGACTCGACATCCTTATTGAAGCCTGCAACCGGCTGAAGAGACGTCTGGTGATTGCAGGTGAAGGAGGCGAGGAAAAGCGCCTGAAGGCAATTGCCGGGCCCACGGTCGAGTTCCTCGGCCGTGTCTCCGACGATTGCTTGCGCGGCCTATATGCACACTGTCGTGCTCTCCTCTTCGCCGCCGATGAGGATTTCGGTATCGTCCCGGTCGAGGCGCAAAGTTACGGGCGTCCCGTCATTGCGTACGGCCACGGTGGCTCTCTCGAGACTGTACGGGTGGCGGACGACCAGGGCAGAAGCGACACAGGACTGTTTTTTCCTCGCCAGACAGCAGAGTCTGCCGCGGAGGGTATTGAGGAATTTGAAATGCGAGAAGAGGAATTCTCGCCGCATGATATTCGCTACCACGCCTGTATGTTTGACACGTCGGTCTTTGTTGGTAAGGTGCGCGATCTCGTGGGCGTGTTAACCGAGGAAAGGACGAGACCATGCAACACGAACAGCCGGCAAGCCGCCCGAATTTAGTGAAGCTTGTAAATACCTGGGTATTGTGCGGCATCCTGTTGGTGCTTGGCTCAATGTATGGGTTCTCATTCGAGCATAGCGCCGGGAACACGATGGCCGGATCAAAGACGCAGGGCCTCACGGCAGGCAGTTCAGAAGAGTCTGACGTTATTCGCATACAGAACGCCGGCATGTATCTCCTGTGTGCGATTCTGATGTTTCCCTTGATTAGGCACATCGGAGTCGAGTTTCGGCGCGACATTCTCATTTCCGCGTTACTGTTGTGGATGTTATGTTCTTGCATCTGGTCCAATGATGCGAGCGCATCGATTACTAACGGAGTGCGGATGGTTGCAGACGTCGCTCTTGCCGTCTATTTGCTCAAACGCTACGCAGTGAACGATCTTCTGAAGATATTAATACTGCTGGGTTCGGTTGCCGCGGCGAGTAGTCTTGTTCTCGTTCTTGCATTTCCGCAATACGGCCTGCAGAGCAGAGATCTACTGTATGCATTCGGGGCGTGGCAGGGGATTTTTGGCCAGAAGAACCTGTGCGGAAGCGTGATGACACTTCTCCTGTTGCCCGCATTTTTTGTGCAACTCGATGGCCGGAGGGGAAGAGCGTTTCGGATCTCATATATCGCAGTACTGCTCGTCATCATAGCGATGACCCGATCGGCAGGTTCCTGGGTGCTTTGTAGTTGCTGTTTGGTGTTCATCGGGACATTGCGGCTCCTGCTCCGGTTGAATCGCAAAGATGCCTGGACCGTTGGCATGGTGCTGTTGGGAATGATCGCTGTCGCGATGCTCGCCATCGCCAGCGACCCGGATCCTTTTTTGCGGATTATCGGCAAAGATCCTGGTCTGGACGGGCGAAGTGTAATTTGGTCCAGCTTATTGCTGTCAGCCGAAAAGCATCCGTTTGTAGGCTACGGTTTTCGGGCATTTTGGCAGGGTTTGCGGGGAGAATCAGCAAACGCCATACTGCGGCTTGGATGGACCGGCATGGGGTATGCAGAGAACGGAGTGCTCGAACTCTGGCTCGAATTGGGCGCCGTCGGCGTCTTGTTATACGCATTGGTGTTTATCAGAGCAGCGAAGGATGCCGTCTATTGCCTGCGGCGAAATCCGCTGCCAAGTACGATGTGGTACAGCTCCATCCTTTTTTACCTCGTTATTAGCAATATCTGGGATGGCAACCTCCTTTTGCCATCGTTTCTGCAGTGTATATTGCCATTTGTCGCTTATGCGGGATTGCGAAGGGACGTCGGTCGACTTCGCGAATTCCAATCGTGATGAATCTACTTTGCGAAGATTCAATCGATATGTGAACGGAACCTATGATCTATCACGTCTTACCCGAAGCTGAGCCGTTCTCGGAGCACGTTGGGGGAGCGCTTTCTCGCTGGGCCGCGAATGTCCTGCGTGAAGACGAAAACTGCACCATTATTTGTCCGTGGGCAGACACTACGTGGGGTTTTCCACGGCCGCGTGTCTGGAGCCTGCCGGGCCTGCGAAACTACCGATGGTGGAGAAGGATACTGCGTACGCGATCGGGGACGAAATCCGGAGGATTCATTGCTCCTCTTGATCCAGATGCTCTTCGACTAAGATTATTGAGGTCTATCTTCGCGCCTCTTTTCAAAATAATGAGACGCGGCGACACGGTCTACATCCACAATCGTCCAGAATTTGCCTTGGCCCTTAGCCCGGCCTGCCGCAGGGCCGGAGTGCATATCGTGCTTCATCTACAGAATTCCAACCTGCCTGCGATCCCGGACTCCCATCACTCCCTCCTGGATGTGGACGCCTTGGTTTTTTGCAGCGCTTTTCTAAAAGCGGAGGCTTCCCAATACGTGGCCCTGGTCGATACAGCAGTGGTCATACCGAACGGCGCAGACGAGCAATGTTTTTTTCCCGCTTCAATAACTGGCTCCCCGGAAGCCGCCGATCCAGTCGTTCTTTTTGTGGGCCGGCTGATCCCGGAAAAAGGCGTTCAGTGTTTTGTTGATGCCATGCGGCTGCTCTTGGAGAGAGGCGTGAGAGCTTCCGGCAGAGTAATTGGCGGCACAGGCTTCGGCTCTGATCGGTCCTCGGAGTATATCGAGAACATTAAGCGTGAGCTGCCGTCGAATGTGCAGTTTGCCGGCTACATTTCCGGTGGCGGCTTGGCAGAGGAGTTTCGGCGCGCCTCGATTTTCTGCTGCCCATCTGTATGGAACGAACCATTCGGAATGGTCAATGTCGAAGCCATGGCAACGCGACTTCCGGTCGTCGCCACTGCGGTCGGGGGTATCCCCGAAATATTTCAGCACGGCGGCGGCACTCTCGTGCGTCCGGGATCGGCGGCTGAGCTAGCCGATGCTATCGAGCCGCTCGCGCGGGATCCGGCGAAGCGTGAAGAACTTGGCGCCCAGGGTTATCAGATCTATAAATCGCGTTTCCGCTGGCAAACGATCCGCTCTCAATATGTAGATCTGGTACGCAACACATTGCCGATCGCCAATGCAACACAGCTTGCCAACGCAGGCCAACGCTAACAAAGCAGTTTTCGCTTGGTCACGGCGCGCTCTTCCCATGATCCGAAACTACCTACGAAAAGCCGCAGATAACACGCTCGCCCGGAATGCCGGATGGCTATTCGCCGGACAGGGCTTATCCTTTTTTATTCAGGCTGCCTACTTTGTGGTGCTGGCGCGGCTCCTCGGCAGTGCGCAGTACGGTATTTTGGCGGCGGCTTTTGCGCTGGTAAGTATGTTCAGCCAGTACAGCGCGATGGGATCGGGACTGCTTTTCTTGCGCTACGTGAGCCCAGACCACTCTCGCTTTCGCGAGTATTGGGGAAACATTCTGATGTCGGCCACTTCGTTCGGCATACTGCTGGTTTTGGCACTGCATTGGAGTGGACCGTGGTTAGTAGGTAGTGCCAGTGCCTCAATTGTGATTTTCATCGCAATTGGAGACTGCATTTGTGGGCAACTCTCAAGTTGCATCAGCCAGATTTATCAAACTTTCGAGAAGATGCGGGTCACCGCAACATTTAACCTCCTCATAAATTTCTCGCGGTTGGTGCTTGCCGTGGTTATGCTTGCTGTGCTGCATCACGCGGCCGCGAGGGATTGGGCGATCGCTTCGCTCACGGTTTCGTTCCTTGCGACCGCCGCGATCGTCGTGACCGTAACGCTACAGTTCGGATGGCCAAAATTTGTACCGCGGCTTTTCGTGGAGCGCATGGGCGAAGGGTTTATCTTCGCCGTCTCCGGTTCGACAACCTCGGCCTATAACGACATCGATAAAGTCATGCTGGGCCATTATGGAATGAGCGTGGCGAATGGAATTTATTCCATGGCCTATCGCATCATCAATATTTGCGCCATGCCAATTTCCTCCATCTCTGGGGCAGCGCTCCCCCGTTTTTTTCGCGAAGGCGTGCACGGGGTTCAAAACACAGAGCCGTTTGCGCGAAGGTTGCTGAGGCGGACTTCGGTGATCGGAATTGTTGGAGCCGTCGTGATGTTCGCGACGGCTCCACTTATTCCGCATATCGTAGGGAGAGATTTCTCCGCAAGCGTTGCTGCATTGCGCTGGCTGTGCCTGATCCCTGCGTTTCGATCCCTGCATCTAAGTGCGGGAGACGCGATGTCAGGAGCGGGATACCAGAAATATCGGCTGGCCACGCAGCTGATTGCCGCCGGATCCAATTTCTCAATGAATTTGTATCTGATCCCGCACTACTCGTGGACGGGCGCGGCTTGGGCAAGCCTGGCCACAGATGGGGGATTGGCCGCGATGAACTGGACCGTCCTGCTGTGGCTAAAAAGAAACCAAATAGCCGGCCCGGCAATCATGGATCCGGCGTAGGCTCGGGTCGCTTATAAGGGCAAGCTTCTCGGAAAGGTAACCGGCATCATGGGCTATCGTTGTTTCCTGCAGAGGATCGCGAGGATCCACCGGCGCATCGTGTACGAGGCGAACCTGTATATCAGGCTTTTATTGACGCGCTTGGCCAATCGATATGGCCGCCTGCCGGTCATACATCCAGGCGGCCCCATTGTTTCATTGACCACGTATGGCAAGCGGGCCAAGACCGTTCATCTTGCTATCGAGTCAATCAGCCGGGGACAGATGCGTCCTTCGCGCATCATCCTTTGGCTTGACGACCAGCCGTTGATCGACAACCTCCCCGTCGGGCTACGCAGGCTGCAAAAGCGGGGTTTAGAAGTCAGGCGATGCGAGGATTATGGCCCTTACAAGAAGTTCTATCCATACCTTGATTCACTGGAAACTTTTGAAGAACCTCTAGTTACCGCGGACGATGACGTATTGTACCCACGCCATTGGCTGCGCAAACTGGCCGAAGCCTTCAGGGAATTTCCGGACGTAGTGAATTGTTACCGAGCGCATAGGATTGCACTGGACGGGGGCCGTTTGAAAAACTATGAAAGCTGGAGGATGGCTGACTCCACAGAGCCGAGCTTTCGCCATTTTGCGACCGGTGTAGCAGGTGTGATCTACCCACCCGCTTTCCAGGGGGCACTGAAAAAAGAAGCTACGGCGTTTCTAGACTGCTGCCCGAAGGGTGACGATATTTGGCTCCACGCCCAGGCGCTGCGCTCCGGATACAAGGTTCGACAAATCGAGAAAGAGGAGTTTCCCGTCGCGGAGATTCCCGGTACGCGAACCAGCAGCTTATGTCGTCACAACGTGTCGGGCGGAGGAAATGATCTCCAAATCGCAGCTACCTATCGGGCCTCTGATATTCGCCGCCTGGGAGAGTGCGAATAGAGATAAATACTCCCAATGACAATTCGGCAGGGAAGAGGACTGCCAAATAATTGGCTTTAAGCCCGGGAGCACGGTGACCAATGTCGTTATCTCGCTACGCAGAGCAAGTTCGTCCCAGGAAACACGTCCTGTTGATGACCGCGACCATTACGCCGCAGAATGCGCGAAATCTCCTGCGCATTGATCCCGCTGCTCGATTAAAGGACTACGCGGACGCACTTGGTTTCTACCTCGCTTTGATTGATCGGCCGCTGCATGGAATCGTCTTCGTGGAAAACTCCGACAGTGACGTAATGTCTCTACGGCAGTTGGTGGCATCCCGGGGATTGACCGAACGTGTTGAATTTATTTGCAACTACGGCGTTCATCTCTACTCAGATAAGGGCCGTGCCCATGGTGAGTTCAAACTGCTGGATTACGCCATGACGGCCTCGATGATGGTCCGCGAGGCGGGCGCCGATCATTTGGTGTGGAAGATCACCGGGCGGTACATAGTGAAGAATTTGACCTCGATAATTGCCAGCGCCCCCAGCAATTTCGACGCATACGTCGATATGAAGGACTACCCCACGCCCTGGATGGACATGCGCCTGATGGCTTGGACCAGCAGCGGATATGAGCGCATCTTTCGCGGTGCTGCCGACGATCTCGGCTCCAAAACGCACGAGAATCTGATGCGGGACTACGTAGCGAAACGTGCCCAGGGAGCGCGCCTGGTTCCGCGGCTTCGCAAGGAACCCTTCGTCGAGGGTATCCGCGGCTGGGATAACGGCAACTATTCCAAAGGCAGAGATCTTATCAAATGCTATGTCCGAAGTGTCGGCCGCGTGGTGGCGCCGTGGTGCTGGATCTAGATGTATCGAGCGGCATCGCAGTCCGGAGGACAAGAGGGTGTCCACGATGAAATGTGCGCTTAGACGAGGGGTGGCGCTCGGTATTTTACTCGGATTGACAAACCCTGCCCGGGTGACCTCAGCTCAGCAATCGGCCAGCCATGATACAGAGGCTGGCCATATACTGACATCACAAGCCGCGAATGATCTCTTCAGTGCTCTCAACTTGGCGCGTCCGGAACTCGCTTCCGTCGCGGTCGCGTGGAAGCGAAGAAATACAGCGCTCGCCGAGAGGGAACTCGCACAATACTTTCGTACACGCACCGCTGTAGGCTGGAGAACCCAAACTGCGGATGCTCCCCCTCTCTCGCCCCAGAGTCGAGCAATTGCTGATGCGGCAGTCGAAGGAAAGCTGCAGGGCGGGTACATTCCTTTGGTTTATTCTTTTCCGCACGGAAACATCGATTGGCACTTCAATCCTACCTACCACACGCCCGGTCAGGCTCCCAACAATGAATGGCAATGGCAGCTGAACCGCATGTACTTCTGGAACGATATGGCCGCTGCCTATCGCGCGACTGGAGACCCTCGATACGCAGAGGCCTTTGTGCAGGAGTTGCGTTCGTGGATCGAGCAGTGTTCCGTTCCAGATCACATGGACAATGATCCAGGGTCGCCATGGAGGACGATCGAGGCGGGGATTCGCTCCGGCGGCCCCTGGATGGATGCGTTTTACGCTTTTCGCCGCTCCCCGGCGATGAGCGACTCAGACGTGCTTGCGATGGTTCATTCGCTTCTTGATCACGGGCGTTATCTCCGGCGATTCAACACGAAATTGAACTGGTTGACGATGGAGATGAGCGGTCTATACGCAGTCGGAGCGGTGTTTCCGGAATTTAAAGAATCCTCAGAATGGAGAACCTACGCTGCAGCAACACTCGCGGAGGCGGCCCGCAACCAATTCCTTCCGGATGGCGCCCAGGTGGAACTCTCGAGCACCTATCAGCATGTAGCTATGGACAACATTTTGCAGATCGCCGAGATCGCCCGATCGACGGGCACCGTGGGTGACCTCCCCGCGGATTATCTCGCTCCGCTCGAAAAAGCCTATGAATGGCAGGTGGACATTGCCGCACCTGACCGGCATTTGCCGAGGATTAATGATTCCGGGCCCACTTACCTCCCCGACATCTTGAAGAAGGCAACTCTCTACTTTCCGAACAATCGTGAGTTTCAATGGTTTGCGAGCAACGGGCGGGCGGGCGGGCCGCCTCCATTCACATCTGTTTTTCTCAACCGCTCTGGATTTGCAGCGATGAGGTCCGGTTGGGGAGCTGATGGAAATTATCTTCTGTTCCGGGTAGGACCGCTGGGCATGAATCACCAGCACCAGGATTCGCTTGGGGTGACTGTATGGGCGTATGGCCGTGAGCTGATTTTCGATGGCGGTGGTGGAAGCAACGAAAAGAGCAAATGGCGGCAATGGGCAATCTCGGCCTTCGCACACAACACGGTCGTTGTAGACGATATGGCGCAAAACAGACCAATGAACTGGAACGACCCGTCTCACGATCCTAATATGGTCAGTCAAGGGCCTATTGATGCTCATTGGCAGACGAATGCAGTCCTTGATTTTGCCTCAGGCGAATACGCGCAAGGTTACGGCCCGCGGCGTAAACTGATTGCTTCTCAACGGCGTGATGTTCTATTCCTCAAACCGAACATCTTTGTCGTTGCAGACCGCATCTATCCTAACGACTCCCTGCAGCATCGATTTCAGGCCCGTTGGCAGCTTTTGACTACCCACAGTCGAATAGAAGCCGCGACCGAAAGCTTAGTCACAGTAGATGCGGGTGCACCGAACATTGCGATTGTGCCACTGCTCTTAGATCACCTCAGCGTTCGCTCGGCCTCGGGTCAGGAAGAGCCAGAAATCCTGGGTTGGAATTTCCGCACTTTCGCGGACCCCGCACTCTCCCCGGCAACGACTTTGCTCCATACTCTGACTGGATCAGGTCCTCATCTGATCCTGACGTTGATCCTTCCCCTCCGGCCGGGTGAAGGAAATCCAATTGCGAAAGTGGAACCCGGCAGCGACGGTGTTTCCGCAGCGGCAATCTTTGCCGACGGGCGGCGATTGCTTATCTCTTGCCCGGGTTCGCTCGGTATTGTGTCCCGGGAGACTCTACCCGGCGGTAAAACGGGCCGCTCCGCGGCGATAGGCAATCCGTGATGTGCGGTTGGCGGAAGACCCAAAAAGCTTAGCGAAAGCCGCGCTCTAGCCGGCAGTGGGTCAGGGTGTAGTCACAGAATATCCGGTGGCGACCGTTCCAATGTGAGCCATTCCATTGGGCATTAAATGGACGGTAAAACCGTTATTTCCCCTCACAGTTACATTCCCTGGTCCAAGGTTCCTCACATTCACGTACCAGGGGACTCCGTTGAAACTCATATGCGGTGGTTGCTGAGGGAGGGAAACGATCGGCGCGGCATCCAGGAGCTCGACGGTTCTTCCCCCGTCCGAAATAGAAATCTCCGATGCGTGTGCGGGCAGCCGGACGACGACATTCTGAGACATTTGCGATTGCCCCATGAAGAGGGCTATACAGAACAGTAACAGTTCCATAAAGTTCCAAGCGGGAATTCGTTAGCCTGATAAGAAGAAGTATATACTGGCGGCCTATTTGCTGGGATGACTATAGTTTTCTGAAGGTCCAGGCTTTACTATGTCTGCCTGCTTCAAGGGAGGCTCAGTTTGCTTAACTGGTCGGCGAGATACTATCCCATCCTTCGCCAACACAAACTTTTGGCGAAGGGTTCAATTCTGGAGGTTGGAGCTGGTCCGAGAGGGCTCGGAACCTTTCGCAAAGTTCCTTTTACCGGATGCGACATTTCTTTTCCGACTCCAGCGAGGTGGCCGCTGCCGCCGATTGTCGCGTCCGCTACCGCACTTCCGTTCGAAGACGCTTTCTTTGACGCTGTGGTGGCTTCGGACGTTTTAGAACACGTTCCACCGGAATGGAGGAAGACGGTCATTGGCGAGACACTGCGCACCGCGCGGCGACTGGTAATCTTCGGGTTTCCCTGCGGGGAAGCAGCACACAAGGCCGATGAGGTCATGCGCCAGGAGTACGTTTCCAGAAATAGTCGACCGCCGGTATGGCTCGACGAGCATATGCTGGCGCCTTTTCCGGAGGATACCCTTTTCCGGGACATCCCGGGCTGGAGCGTAACGCAGTTTGGCACGAGAACATCAAATTCCATGCCTGGGATGCGGCGCGAGTCTCGTTGGCTTTTTAGGCGGGTTTCTACCGCACTTCGATTATTTGCACCGTGGTTGCTCGGATATCTGCTGCGCCGAGCCGATCGGCCGCCCTACTACCGACAAGTCTTTGTGCTTACGCGAAATATTTGACCGCAGCCTGGAATGGAGCAAATCGGCTTTGGCTGTTGTCGGAAATCCGAGAAACATCGTCTTCACTACCGCGGCGTCCTCTCACTAGCAGCTGGGGAAAAACCCTGCTTTGTATCAGGGCGCGACTTTAGTCGCGCCGTAAGTGCTTGATAACAGGTGATGACTTAAAAGTCTGCGTGAGAACCGCAAAAGGCCACAGCAGGTCCCTCCGCTCCCCCGGATTTCCTGTCGGGTTTGATGGCGTTGGCAAACTCCATGGAGAGCGCCATAAAGTCGGGGGTCAAGCTGTTTTAGGCCGGAAATGCAGGGATTACCCTCGCACCGAGAAGGGCGACTCCGACTGCGGCCACGACCAGTTCACGGTGGCGAGGAGGCAGCAAGTGAAAAGGCTGTCGCCAAATTCTTCTTCTGATAATCGATATTTCTAACTCTGTGGCCGGGGCGCCACAGTCAAGATTTGCATCCATCAAGATCACAATCAGATCAGTGACGACCACCAGAAAGGTCTCCGCAGGAACCGGGCCAATCCACATTAGATCGATATGGTCGGCAACGTCTGGCAATGGACCGACGAATATGTCGACGATCATACGCGGGGCGGCATTCTGCGTGGTGGGAACTATTACCAGCCACAAGTTCCATTTGGTACTTTCCGGAGGCCTATCGAAATGATCAGCATGGGAAGCTGCTCTTGATGGCGCCGAGCTATGACCGGTCGGGGACTCTTGGCTTCCGCCGCGCCCACGAAGTCGAATAGTCCCGCGGCCAGGGCAAACTTCAAGGGGGCTGTGAGGCCAAATAGCGAGGAAAGCATAAGCCGACGCGGTCTGTCAGCCAGCCGCAGGCCATGGGCTTGCCGCCTTCGATCAACTTGCCCCATTAGCTGTCGAGGGATTCGAACCCCCGTTACCCTTTCGGGTAAAGCGGTTTTCAAGACCGCCTGTTTCAACCGCTCACACATCCCTCCGCGAGAGCAGTAACAATGGCTCTATGATACGACGGCGGCCTCTCATTTACGCCAACTGCGATTGATCATTCCCGGCAAATCAGGTCTTAAGGAATGCCGACAGCGCAATCGTCTCTCCCAAAGCCTGCCGAATCGCATTCAGGAATTCGTGATTGTCGGGAGGCTTCTGGAAGAAGGCCACCGCCCCTGCATCCAGCGAACGTTTTCTGTTGCCGGCCGGATCCCGCGCACTGAGCACGATGACCGGGGTGGCTGCGAGATCCGCCAGGCTTCTGATTCGTTCAAGGACCAGGAAACCGTCACCTCCCGGCAGGCCGAGATCGAGGATGATCAGATCCGGCAGTTCCTTGCGCGCTACGGTTAGAGCGGAAATGGCGTCCGCCGCGGTTACTACGCTATAGCCGTTGGCTTTTAATCTGGTGGTCAGGCCCAACAAGAGAGGTTGATCATCGTCTATGATCAGGATTTTCTTTCCACTCATTTGAGGCTCTCCTTGTCCAGAAGGTGCGCTTGAATCAATTGTTCGATTCGTGCCGCGATTTCGTCGAACTGTTCTTCCCCGGACTCGCCAAGCGCCACCGGCAGCATGGTCGAGGAAACTGCAGGTTTGAGTTTTGAAGTCCTGTCGAAGTTTTGCAACTCTCTGCGAATGCGGCTCGCGATGACCGAGGATCCGCTGTCGCAGGCGCACGCGACAATGAAAAAACTGCCTACCGGCTCGGTGTCACTCATCGCAGGCAAGAGCACATCCTGATCGGGACGAATGCAGCGCTCCAGAACCGTCCGCATCTCCGACAGCAAATCCGCCTGAATGACTGCCTCGACTGCGGCTACGTCCAACGCCATGAGAGTTACGCAACCCAACTCCAGGGTAGCTGTCTTGAACACCGGGGCACACAGCCTGGCCAGAGAGAACACTGGCAAAGTAAAATAAAAAGTGCTGCCGAGGCCCATGCGGCTCTCCACCCAGATTCGACCTCCGTGCCGTAGCACCAGCTCTTTTGAGATGAACAGTCCCAGACCCAGACCGCCGCGGCTGGTTTCGCCGCCACTTTTTATCTGCGTCAGGCGGTCAAAGATTCTCTCGCAGTTTTCCGGGCTGATTCCGCATCCGGTATCGGACACCGAAAGACACAAGAAGCCGTGAGTCTCCGGGAAGGTCCTGCTGCCGACGGTAACGGTTCCACCTTCGGGCGTAAACTTGATTCCGTTATCGATCAGGTTAATGAGGATTTGCCGCACACGGGCGGGGTCGGCCCAAACGAAAGGCAGATCCGGTGCGATGCCGGAACACAGGTTGATATTCTTTAGCGCCGCATTTTTAAGGCAGGTGCTGAGAACTTCGGCGACCAGCTTGACCGGACTTGCATACTGAGGCTCGACGGTGAGTTTATGTGTTTCGACACGGGTTATGTCGAGCAGATCGCTGACCATATCCTTCAGTTGTTTGATATTGTCGACCGCCAACGCCAACGTCGCGTGCTGCTCGGGAGTCAGATCGCCAAGTAGTCCATCGAACAGATTGGTGATGAAAAAATAGATCGCCGTCAGCGGGGTGCGGAGTTCGTGCGAGACATGAGAAACAAACTCTTCTTGAAGACGCCCGCGCTCCAGCCGGGTTTCTTCCAGCAGGGCAGCGATCCTCCGCCGCTCGGTCATGTCTTGCATGATGATGGCGAAGCTGCGAATCGCCCCCGCATCGCCTAGCAAGGCGGTGATGTTGACATCGGCCCAGAACTGCTTGCGGTTTGCCGGGACGCGCCATCCGTCATTCTCTGCCCGGCCGGCTTGCATAGCCTCGTGCAATTGACTCTCGGGCACGCGATTGCTGAATGTCCTCCGGGGTGAAGATGCAAGAAAAATTCCGGCCCACGATTTCGGCCTCAGCATAACCCAACAGCCGCTCTGCTCCGCGATTCCAACTGGTGACGCGCCCAATTGGATCCATGGTAAAAAGCGCGTAGTCCCTGACTCCCTCTACCAGCAATCGAAAACGTCCGTTTGTCTCCGCCAGCCTGGTCTCGAGGATCGCGGCGTAGCGTTGCTGGAGAAATGCATGACCCAGCGCACAAAGCAAGTCGCCCGACGCCCGGAGGGTGGCGCCGCTTACAGGACGCTGCTTCCTCGCCACGTCCCAAAGTTGCTGCGGTGCAACGTCAAACTCCTTCGCCACCCGCCGCAACGGCAGCGGTTCGGGATACCGGTCGAACACTTGCCCGGCGATGATTGCCCCTAGAGGTTGCTTGCCCAATAAAAGCGGAACTGCGACATGGGTGAGGCCGGCCTGGTCACGCGCCATCACCACCCCGCCTGCATGCAATGCCTCCGCAACCGCGGTACAAGGCAGCCCCGACGTTACACAGAAGGGGCATCCGCCTCCCCAACCAGGTGCGGCGTCGTGAATCAGCTTCCAGACTGGCTGCGCATTATGGGTTTCTCCCAATAGGCGGCCTTGGGCGTCGGTTAATGCGACTGCCACTCCCATGGTGCGGCCATACGTCGTCAGAATTTCCCCCCAGGCTTCGAGGTCAAGCAATTCGGCCCGCAAGTTGGGCGACAGCTCCACATGCCGACTCTCCGATCATGTCAGGGAGGACCGGTTGAGGCGGATTCTCGCTTGCGTCTTCAACCCGTCCCAACGTTTCTGAGGTCATTCTGGATCCTGGAGCGCGTCAGCACCGTTCATTCGCGCAGTTCGAGAGAATCTTGTGGGGGCGCGGCCCAAGAGACTGGAGTAGCGCTGTAGCGGCACTGCGGGGACCACATCCTGTTCCAAGGTGACGAGAGAGATTCCCCCTTGGCCGATCACAAACTCGCGCGTATCAAACGAATGGTTACTCCCGCGCGACTTTACCACCGAAATGCAGCGGTGAAGCGAGTTATTGATTTCCACCAGGCTCAACAGAACGATGTTATCGACGATGGAGCTGAGCGGAAAATCCGGCATATAGGAAGATATCCCGAGGAATTCCGGATTCTCATAATTGAAGAAAGTCGTCATCAAACGCTGCTTGCTGTAAGCCACGATGGCGTGGAAGAAATCGCGATACACGCCGAGTTCAGCAGCGGCGGTGCTATAAGAAGACATCCCATCAATCACCATCCGCTGTATGTCATTCTCCTCGACCAGCCGGACAATGCGAGCAAAGTGTGAATCAATATCCAACTCCTGAGGACTCTCGAACATGATCTTGATGGTTCCGTCGGCGACCTGCTCGTCGAGGTTCAATCCCAGAGTCCGGGCATTGCGGATAATTTGCGCCGGGTGCTCATCCAGGGAGATGAGCAACCCCCTGGTTTTTTGCCGTAACGATCCTTCTCGCAGCATCTGCGTGCTCAGCACGGTCTTTCCCACCCCGGAAACTCCGATGACCATGGTGGTGGATCCGTCAAAAACACCGCCGCCAATGAGAGAATCGACAGCCTCAACCCCAATGACTGACCGTTTCGTCGCCGGACGTGGGTTGCTTTGGGTCGGTCCGGGAGGGCGCCTGAACGCGACGGAAAACCTCCAAACCTTTGCCCCCTATGATCTGCAGGGTATGCTCTCCCAGGTCAAAATCCTGGCCCCGGCTCTTCACCACCTCCACGCAGCGATGCATGCGCCGGCCAATCCGTTCGCGCCCCAACTGGATGACGGTATCAACGAGAAAATCGGTCGTTTCCTCAATGGCAATCAAATCGGATGCCGATGCCAACCTCAAGCGAAAGCATGGCAGTCAGATTCTCCCGGTTCAACGACTCGATCAATTTCTGCAACAATTCGCGGTACTCGAGGCGCCCGGAGCTGCTCCCGCCTCGGCCGGGGGATAACAACCCAATGCCGTCTACGAAAATCCGCTGGGCGCCCATCTCGCTCGCGGTCTCGAGCAGCAGGCTGTCCGGCGAACGCACTTCCTGATCGAACACCTCCGGACTGGTAAAGATGATTTGCAGCTTCTTCTGTTGCTGCAGTTCCTCCAGGTCCCATCCGAATCCGCAAGCGTCTCGTATGAGTTTGTCGGGGGTTGTCTCAAACACTACGATCAGGCCGGGCTCGTCATATTCGACGATCCCACGATAGATAAACTCCATGCCCATCAGAGTCTTTCCGCTTCCGGTCACGCCCTGCACCAGGATCACGTTGTTTCTCGGAATCCCACCCAGCAGAATGGAATCGAGGCCCTTAATACCGGTCTTAACCACACCGACTTCAGGCATAGCCGTCTCCCTTTACCCTCGAGACTTCGGTCCGTTGCTCTTCCAGACCTGGATCCAGCCGAACGGACTTCAGTTGGCTTGTGAGTAGCAGCCGTCCGGCACGGCTTTCCGACAAACCGATGAGTTGCTGAAGGCAGTGCCCACGCCGTGCATCCGTCGGAGCTAAGATTCGGTAGAAACTAACTCCTTGAGAAGCCCGCGATTGCTCGACCAGTTTCTCGCGTTGCAGCCGGTCAATCGCGCCACGAACTACCGCGCTTTCATAGCCGATAAGGCGTGCGATCTGCTCAACGCTCATAAGACTTACCCGGCGGCGGTAGATGAATTTCAGTACATCCCATTCACTGAGGAGCGAAATGCCCACGCCCTCCAGGCAACTTTGGACCGAGAGTTCCGAGGGGGGGACGCGCTCGACGATAAAGCTTCTCCTCGGCTGAACGGAGAGTCCTATTTCACTCATAGCAGGCAACTCCGAGACTATCTCTGCAAAGGGGATAGGCTCGACGGTTCTTGCGACAACCTGGCAGGTTCTGAAACGCCCTGTGTGATGTAGCTTGTCATCGCTTGCGCCAGCTGCGAATCACATTCGTCCGCAATCGCCATCACTCCAAGCAACAACACGCCGCAGTCGATGCTACCCAGATGTTTTTGCAAAGTGTGGAAGATAGTGACCTGTAACATTTGCGACTCCTTCACCATCATCGCGGCGGTATAGCCGTGATCGCGCCGGTTCACACCATGCTGAGCAGCGGCAACCGAATCCAGTGCGTTGTTGCCGAGAGGTTTATGAGAGCGGAGACGAATCACCAGGTCGCGGAACAGTTGAGTCAGATAGGCACAGCGCATTTCGCTGTTCATTGGAACTGCCATCAGCTCCGGATCAAGCTGTGCGCGTCCATACCACTCTTGAATTGCGGTCTGGGTCTCACGGTCCAGAATCGTAGCCACACTTTCCACCGCCAGGGACTGAAAAGGTCCACTCGCCACCCTGTTCCTAACCACTTCGACCAGCGATATTAAATCGATTGGCCTGGCAAATATCTCATCGGATTGCATGCGGATGACTTGAGCCGCGTCTTCCGTCCCTGAGTGTCCGCTCAACAAAAGCGTGACAGCACCGGGATTGCCGTCGCGCACCGCGCTCACGAGCGAGAGACCATCTCCATTGTCGGGCATGGCGAGTTTACTCAGGAGAACGTCGTATTTGTGAGAACGAATATGCTCCAAGGCTTCCGTCACGGTGGCTGCGGTTGTTACTTCGAAGCCGTTTTGTTCCAGACCCTGACCCATGCTAAGGCGCACAAGTTCATCATCATCTACGACCAGAATCTTGGCGACGGCCATCACTTCCTCCTCCGGGACCAATCCGCCCCCCTTTGTTGATAAGACTATGCGAGCCTAAATTTCTCATCTGTCTAATATTGCTCACGGCTATTGCTATGCGATGGGCGGTTTGATTGAACCTGCGGGTAAATTGCCCTATAAGTAACAGTAACGTCGCATTATGAGCAGATACGAATGCGAGAGTTGCGTCGTGCATCCAGCGTTGACTGCTTGGTGCAACTCGCTGCAGCCAGCCTTCGAGAAGCTCGTCGAGTTCCTGAGGACGTATTGGTTTGGTGAGGTGGAACCGCACTAGCGGAAGGCCTCAATAAACGTGACCTTGTCGATTTCACGAAGAGTCGTCAGGCCGCGACGAACCCGATCCAGCGCCGACTCACGCAGGAAGTGCATGCCTTCCTGTTTCGCCAGGTCGCGGATCTCGGAGCTGGACCTTTTTTCCAAAATCATCTGGCGGATCGGATCGCTCAGATCGAGCAGCTCATGGATGGCGGTTCGGCCACGATATCCGGTACCGCTGCACTCGATGCAGCCTGCGCCCTCACGGAAGGGAAAGTCCCGCCACTCCTTGATGAGGTTCAGTCCACTGGAGATGAGCGCTTTGTTATCGTATTTCACAGTCCGGGCACAATGCTCGCAAATTGTGCGCACCAGCCGCTGCGCCAGGATGCAGTTGAGCGCAGAAACGAAGTTGTACGCCTCAACGCCCATGTTCAGGAACCGGCCAAGCACATCGATGACGTTGTTTGCGTGCACGGTGGTGAAGACCAGGTGGCCGGTGAGCGCCGATTGAATGGCGATCTGCGCGGTTTCGTTGTCGCGGATTTCGCCGACCATGATCTTATCCGGATCGTGGCGCAGGATCGAGCGCAGTCCGCGGGCGAATGTCAGGCCCTTTTTCTCGTTGACTGGAATCTGGGTGACGCCAATGATCTGGTATTCCACCGGATCTTCAATGGTGATGATCTTGTCCTCGTCGCTATTGATTTCGTTGAGCGCGGCATAGAGTGTGGTGGTCTTGCCCGAACCGGTTGGTCCGGTGACCAAAACCATCCCGTAGGGTTCGCGAATGAAGTGGCGGAAACGCTCCAGATCGTCATCGGCAAAGCCGACCACATCCAGGGTGAGCTTGCTAAACTTCTCGCTCATCGATTCCTTGTCGAGAATGCGCAGCACGGCGTTCTCGCCATGCACCGTGGGCATAATCGAGACGCGGATGTCGATAAGGCGGTTCTTGTAGCGGATCCTGAAACGGCCATCCTGCGGAATGCGGCGCTCGGTAATGTCCAGTTCGCTCATGACCTTGATGCGCGACAGAACGGTCGATTCGTGCTCGCGGGCGATCGGCGCCACGGCCGGATGCAGTACACCGTCGATGCGGTACCTGACGTGCAGGTTATGGTCGTAAGTCTCGAAGTGAATATCGGAGGCGCGCCGATCGAGCGCGGTGAAGATGAGGGTGTCTACCAGCCGGATGATCGGGTCGCTTTGCTCTAGCGACGTCAGTTTTTCGATGGAGATGTTTTCATCGAGATTGTCATCAGGGGAGATCGCGTCGACGGTGAGGCCCTCGGCCGCTTCTTCAAGCACGCGCTGTGACTGCTCCGTCATCTTCAGCAGCGCGGTGATTTGCGAGGGCGTGGCGACGCGCGTGATGACGTGCTTGCCCAGGAGGCCGGAGATCTCATCGAGCATCATCAGGCGGCTGGGATCTGCAACTGCAATGACCAGGCTGTCTTTCTGCCACTCCAGCGGCAGAAAATTGTAGCGGAACATCAGGTCGACTGGAATGCTGTGGATGACTTCCGTCTGCAGGGGGAAATTCGTCAGGTCAACATATTCGCAACGATACCGGCGCGCGAGCACCTGTGCGTGGGCGATCTCATCGGGCTCAGTGGGGATGAGGAGACTCGATGCTTCCGCCATGGGTGATCCTCTTATCGTTTGTAAAGTGCTTGCCTTGTCGACGGAGAAAAGGGATGTCGGGGATTCCAGCAATACCGGTATTGACCAGGTAGATAACTCGAGCGCCTATGAGTCGGCAGACGAATCTGCTTTCGCGACGACGCACGTGTGGGGCCCACTGGCGCCTTCCCGACTTGATTGCCTGGCATCTTCCGCTCCCCCAGTCGAGGCTCACCCCGCCGCTATATGTATCGGCTGACTTAGCGATTCGTTGAGTACAACGGCCGCATCGCGGGGTTCTGCACGCAATCGCGCAGCGGCACCAGTTCTCCAGCACATTGTAAGGATGCCTCGCGCCTCGACAATAAGCCTGTAGTGGCGGCGATTCCCGAACATCACATCGCGGATGACAATCAGGCTCCAATGGCCGCCGAGCATCTCCAGCGTGAGATTGATGGGGCAACCCGATCGATGCAGTATGCAATCAGATGGATCTTGAAAGGAACACTCGTGCCCAGGCTTCGCGTCCAGTCCTTCTCGATGTCGCTCGATGGCTACAGTGCCGGTCCCAACCAGGATCTCGACCATCCCATTGGAGTCGGCGGTCTCGCACTGTTCGAATGGCAATTTGCCACGCGTACCTTTCATCAGATGCATGGCAAGGATGGCGGCGCGACGGGTATTGACAATGACTTCGTGGCGCGTGGCTTCGACGGCATTGGCGCGTGGATCCTCGGCCGCAACATGTTTGGACCGGTCCGCGGGCCTTGGCCCGACGACACCTGGAAGGGTTGGTGGGGCGACAACCCGCCTTACCACACTCCCGTCTTCGTTCTCACTCATCATCCGCGTGCATCGATCGCCATGAGCGGAGGCACCACCTTCCACTTCGTCACCGACGGCATCCACGCCGCACTCGAACGAGCTGTCGACGCTGCGAAGGGTCAAGATGTCCGCCTTGGCGGCGGGGTCTCCACGATCCGGCAATATCTATGTGCGGGCCTTATCGACGAACTGCATTGGGTCATTTCGCCGATCCTTCTCGGTTCCGGAGAATGCCTGTTCCAAGGGATCGACGTACCCAATCTCGGCTATCAACGCACCGAGCACGTCCCCACCCCGAACGCAACGCACGTCGTGATCACTAAGCGAAATTAGCCAACGCCTGGGGAAGTTGACAAACCGCCGGTCATCTTGTAATGTCCATACCAACTGGTTGGTATGCAATGAAATCAGCTCCAACACAACACGAATCCAAGACCAAGATCCTGAACGCCGCCCTCCACGTCATCCGCGCCAAAGGCTATACCGCTACCCGTATCGAAGATCTCTGCGCGGCTGCCGGCCTCACCAAAGGCAGCTTCTTTCATCACTTCAGCAGCAAAGAGGAACTCGCGCTCGCGGCCGCTGAGCATTGGAACGCCGTCACCGGAGGCCTCTTCGCCACCGCGCCCTACCGCACGCTCGTCGACCCATTCGACCGCCTGCTCGCCTACGTCGATTTCCGCAAGAACATCCTTCAGGGAGAACTGCCCGACTTTACCTGCTTCGTCGGAACCATGGTGCAGGAGGTCTACGGCACCCACCCGCTCATCCGTCAGGCATGTGAGCAAAGCATCAGCGGACATGCCGCAACTCTCGAGCCTGACATTGCGGAGGCCATTCGCCAGCGCGGGATCACTGGTGACTGGAGCCCGCACAGCCTGGCACTTTACATCCAGGCAGTCATCCAGGGAGCCTTCATTCTCGCCAAGGCCCAGGACAGCCCCGAGGCCGCCGCTGCATGTCTCGATCACCTGCGGCGCTATCTCGAACTTCTCTTCCATCCATCCGCAACCAAGGAGACAACATCGTGTCCACCGCGACCTATCAACTCCAAACCTATCTCAACTACGGCGGCAACTGCGCCCAGGCGTTCCGTTTCTACGAAGAACATCTCGGCGGAAAAATCACAACGATGATGACCCACGGCGAGCAGCCGAATCCAAACTCTCCGCCCGAAATGAAAGACGCCATCCTCCACGCCCGTATAACCATTGGACAAACCGAGATGATGGCGAGCGACGTTCCGCCGGAGCGTTTCAAGCCCATGCGCAGCGTTTACCTTTCGCTCAAAGTTCCCAGCAGCGAAGAGGCTGAGCGGGTCTATGGCCTGCTGTCGGACGGAGGCGAGATCTTCATGCCTATGCAGGAGACCTTTTACGCCTTCCGCTTCGCCATGCTGAGAGACCGATTCGGGACGTCCTGGATGATCATCCACGAACGCCCCATGCAGCAGGTTGCCTGACCAATGGCCAACGCACGCCAACGTCTTCGCATACGAGACAACCCGGAAAGGAAAAGCTATGAATCTCACCGAGACAACCGGATACTGTCCAATGGCCTGAAACCCACTACGTCTTCGTCGAGAAGACAGGCCCATTCCAGAACACCGCGCCGCAATCCTGGCAGGAGCTGCACCGCCACATCTCGGCGATCTCTCAGCACAATACCATCGAGAGATACTTCAGCCTCTATAACCGCGATAAGCAGACCTACCGCGCGGGAGTTTCCCTCTCCGCCGCGCCGTCTAAACTCCCCGGCGGCCTCCACTACGAGGTAATTCCGGGAGGAAAATACAGCCGCTTCACCCTTATCGGCTCATACTCGCAGCTTCCTGATGCCTCTCGCCTGGTCTTCGAGATCGTGGCCGATAAGAAGATCCCGCTCCGCGACGGCTTCAATATCGAGAACTATGTCACCGACCCTAGAACAACTCCCGAGGACCAGCTCATCACTGAGATCTTGCTCCCAGCCGCGTAGCGTTGCGCACACTTTAGCTTTGAAGAATCCAACCGAGAGGAGAAATACCATGACAACCGCAACATCAATCAACAGCGCAGCGCAAGATGAATTGGCCATCCTCGCCCTGATCGAGGATATGGCAAAGGCGCGTTATGACAAAGACCCCTGGGCCATCGCCGCGCCCTATGCCCCTGACGCGGTCATCTTCAATCTAGCCCCGCCGCTCGCTCATCGAGGAATCGACATCGCAGAAACACAGGCCTGGTTAGACACATGGGACGGTCCCATCGAGATCGAGCCCCGCGACTTCCACGTTACCGTCAGCGGAGACGCCGCCTTCTGCCATGGCTACATGCGCCTGGCCGGAAGCAAGAAGGGTGTCGACCGGCGCGTCACCTTCTGGATGCGCGAAACCCTCTGCCTCTCACGCCAAGCGAACACCTGGCAAATCATCCATGAGCACACCTCAGTTCCGTTTTATATGGACGGGAGTTTGCGTCCGGCCTTCGATCTTAGACCTTAGAGGCTGATTCCGCTCCGTCACACTTCGTCTCCCGTCAGGAGAGACTTTTGTCACGCGAAGGTTCACTGGTGGCGCCATGGGCCGCGAGTGGATGGAGCGGATCGCTTATACTGCGGCAGACCGCTTTCGGAGACCGCGCATGACCACAGCCGCCCCGTCCGTTGCCGACCAGCCGCTCTACGACCTCGTCAACGGCCCGGCTCCGGTGACGATCGCGGACGTGATCGCGCGCATGCAGGCCATCGACGCATTGCTGCCGGTGAACGACGGCCTCAAGTGGTTCAACCGGCTCTATCTCATGGTGACCCAGCAGGTCGATCTGAACCCGCCCGGTGGCGCGTGGCAGAGCCCAGTCTGGCTCACCCGCCTCGATGTCGTCTTCGCCGGCCTCTACTTCACCGCCGTCGCCGGTTTCCTCGGTGGACACTCCGTGCCCTCGGCATGGAGCGCACTGTTTGAGGCACGCTACCGCACCGGCATCGATCGCATCCAGTTTGCGCTCGCGGGCATGAACGCACACATCAACCACGACCTCGCGCTGGCCCTGCTGTCCACCGACGCCGAGTTGAACCTGGTTCCTGCACCGGACAGCCCCGAATTCGCCGACTACCAATCCGTAAACGGCCTGCTCAACACCGTCATGCCCTCGGCGCTCACCATGCTCGCCACCGATACGCTGGGCGTACTCGCACAGGACACCGGCAAAATCGGCCGCCTGCTCGCCTTCTGGGACATCTGCCGTGCCCGCGACCTCGCCTGGGACTTCGCCAACCACCTGCGTGGTCTCGACGGGCTCGCTCGTGACGCTGCCCTCAATGCGCAGGACGCGACTGACCGGCGTCGTCGGCCGCGCCATCTTCGCCGCCGCCTGAAGACTCTCCACGCAGGCTGCGAAGCTACCCGAGTACCTACCTGCAACTCTTGGTCGACGCTCGCAGTAATCGGCAACGGGCGCGAATGCCGCTGTTTACTTCTGCGTCTTCATGAACTCACGGACCAGCGCCGCCATCTCATCTGCTTTGGTATCAAGCGCGAAGTGTCCTGCGTCGAGTACGTAGACCTCCGCGTTCGGTACGTCCTTGCGGTAGCGTTCCGGCTCGCCGAGATCGAACGAGAGATCGTGCTTGCCCCAGAGGACCAAAAGCTTTGGCTGCGTTTCCTGTATCCATGCCTGCCACTTTAGATAGGCATCGACGTTCGTGCGGTAGTCATAGAAGAGATCGCTTTGAATCTGCGCCTGCCCTGGCGCGTTCAGAAATGCGTACTCATCGCTCCAAAGATCCGGGTCATAGAGTTCAACGTTCGGATCGTCTCCGATATGGCGCGTCTTCGTGGTTGCAAGCGACAGCAGGTTTTTGCGCAACGCCTCTTCATAAGCGGGCCGGTCCGCCCAGAATGCCCGCCGTGTTGCCCAGTTCGCCCCAAGCCCTTCGTTGTGAGCGACCGCATCCTGGACGATGAGAGCCTGCACCCGCTCCGGGTGTGCCAATGCCATGCGAAAGCCAACCGGCCCACCGTAGTCCTGCATATAAAGCGTGTAGTGCGACAAACCCAGCGCTTGCGTGAAGCCGTCCATCACGGAAGCGATGTGGTCGAAGGTGTAATCGAATTGCTTCGGGTCGGGCCAATCGCTGTGTCCGTAGCCCGGATAGTCGGGCGCAACCAGATGGTAGTTGTCTGCAAGCCGTGTCAGCAGCGGCTGAAACATCCGCGACGACGACGGAAGACCGTGCAGTAAAAGAATGGTGGGAGCGTCTTTCGGCCCCGCTTCCCGGTAGAAGATGGAGAGTCCATCGACCTTCACTGTGAGATAAAACACCTGCCGTTCCATTGCTTTGTCCTTTCTTTGCGTTTTTCGCCTAACCGAAATGGTAAGTTTTGCCGGGTAGAACGGCTTCAGCGTTGCGCCCTAAGACATCGAGAAACGTCAAGCAAGCTTGAATTCGATATGATCAAAACTCAAAGGATTGCGATTTCAACCTAAGCGACACAACGAAAGGAGTTTTTGTCATCGTGCGATTCGATATTGTGCCCGGCGCGCTCTTTCCCGACTACGAACTCACTGATCATGCTGCGAAGCGGCGCAAGCTCTCGGAGCTGCAGGGTCCGCATCCCATGGTTCTCGTACTCAGCCGCGGAGGTTTTTGCCCCAAGGACCGCCGGCAGGCCGAACTACTTGTCCAACTGCACCGTGAGCTGGAAGTTGGATATTGCCGTCTAGTCACGATCAGCACCGACAATATCACTCTTACGAACGAGTACCGCACAGGCGTCGGTGCTCACTGGCCGTTCCTCTCGGATGCGGGGCGAATCGTTCAAAAGGATCTCGACATTGCCGAATACACGGATCCAGTCAACAATCCGATGATTCCACATGTCATCGTTCTGGAGCCGGGCCTCATCATACACAAGATCTACAACGGCTATTGGTTCTTCGGCCGCCCGACGCTTGAGGATCTCCGTCAGGACCTCCGTGCCGTCACCCAAAAGTGCCGGCCGGATTGGGATATTACCACGCCGGAAATGAAGGCCGCATGGAAGGAAGGCCGCAAAGAGCTCTTTTATCCATATGGCAAGACCTACGCTCAAACCCTCGGCGAGCAGGATTAGAGTCGGTCTTCCATCGAAAAACACCGCGATCTGGCGGCAGTTTCGGGAAGCACTATTCAGCTAAGTCGCAAGTTTTGCGTAACGGGAATCGGCTTGCGAGAAGTGATGTTCCGGCGCCTATGTCAGCCCAGCTTGGCGGAATGGCTGATCCAAGTCCTCCCTGGCGCCATAGGGCCTGCCGCTGAACTCATCGCACATAGGAAAATGTGCCGCATAGATCAGTTGAGTTCGCGATCGCATCCGGCGTAAAGACCGGCATTTTTTGTCCCGAGAAAAATGCAAGATGCAAAGTGCGCCCGGCAACGTAAGCGGCCATCCACTGTGTATCTTCAGCCCCACACAGAGTATTTCGGCGCATAAACCTTTTTGAAGCCGGTATGTTCAGTCTGTAGAGGCTGCCTCCCCCACCGGCGCTGCTGTCGAGATCGAAAGCAGCGCTTCCCTCGCCTGGCTCGAGATCACGTATCTGAGCGATCGCAAAACTGGAAAAGTTGATCGATATCTTCGCATCAGAAAGTGTCACGTCGCCTGTGATGGACTGGGCCGCTGAGTTCGCTGCACGCCAATTTCCCTTTTCCTGCGCTGTGGCCGGCATGCAGCAGGCCAGCACCCATCCAAAAACGGCGTAGAATAGTCTTTCTCGCTTCATGTCTTGAGGATGACATTCATAGAATCATTGAGCAACTCTTGGCTGTTTTATCCCACCATGGGAGGGCTCAGCGGTATGGCACTGAGCCAACCACCCCTCGGTGTCAGCAAATTCTCAAAATGAGTCGCGCGCACGAATGAGACACGAACAGAGTGACATTGGTGTCGTCATGGGCGACACGCGTCTAACCCGGCTTTGCTTCTACAGACGGTATGGCGGAGGCAGAGGGATTCGAACTTCGGCGGCCCCATTGAGAACATGTAAGTTATTGATTCTGCAACAGCCGAACAAGCCACAACAGGCACAAACGCATACCGTGGGCACAATTTGGGCACACGGTAAATGATGGACTTTCCAAGCCGGGGAATTCATTCTTCCAGGCAGTGTCCTCTTTCGCTCCAAGCGACAGATGACTGGCGTGATCCACCTGATGCGCCGATAAGTCCGATATAAGGTCACAGACGTCTCTGGCCCGAGTACATCCATGACCACCAGAAGGGTGCGCAACGGCATGCCTATAGTGCAAGCCGCAATCGTCCGTGCCGATTCGGTCTTGGGTGACAGCCTCGGGATCTCCACTCTGGCGGCAGGCGTCCAGACGTCCGCATGGTTGGCTTACGTGCGATCGGAAGGATGCAACTCCGTACAGGGCTTGTACTATACCCAAGCGGTTCCCGCAGGCGAACAAGCGGCCCTTCTTGTAAACCTCATTCCACCTGCTTCGACGGACAATTCAAATCGGAGCAATGCATGAGCATTGACATCTACAAGATCCCTTACTGCAGCGCAATAGCTGCCGAGGGCTCCTGATGGACGGATTTTTGCGGGGTATGCAGTGATGAGGGCGGGGCCGGGTGCGGCTCGCAGTCTCTTCGTGGCGGGCACGATCCTGGTGGCCGCTCACGTGACTCTACTCGTCTTTGATCCGCGTGCGTTGTTCCCGTCTAACCTGTTCCTTCTTATGTATCCCCTTCTGGGGGTTACGGCTGTGCCTGCTTGGCGCTTACAGCGAATCTCCAGAGGCCAGGCCATTGTGGCTCTTATTCGGGTGCGGTTTGCTGGTCGCAGCGGTTGGTCGAGCTTGGTTTGACTTACTACGACTTCGGGACGCACATACACACTCAGACCCAGGCCCTCAACTCCGACTTCTTCTTTTTTGCGTACGCAATTCCTGTCATGCTGGCTATCTGCTCCCGAAGTACGGATGCCGGCCTGAAGATCTTCGCATGGCTCGATGGGGCTCAAGCGCTCATCGCAGCGATGCTCGCATACTTGCAGCTCTTCTCCGTATTGCCCTCGCATGCCCGTCCCGAGGCGATCTCCGCGACCAATCTCATGTATTTGAACAATGCGGAGAATTTGATTCTGGTCGGAGCTGTGACCTTGCGCTTCTTTTCCAATCCGAGCCCGGCAAGAAGACGCTTTTATCGACCCTCTCCCGCTATCTGTGGGTCAATGGGATAGTGGCTCTTATCGTGGGCTACGTCGAACTGAAGCACGGCTGGCATAACGGAGTGCAAGACGCCGCGTGGGGGATCCCTTACCTCGCTCTCATAGGCTCGTTTGCCTTGCAACACAAGACCCCTACGGACAAGAGTGAACGGAGCAGCGGCCAGCGGACCGTGGGACTGCTGATTGATAACCTCAGCCCGGTATTATTCACGCTGGCTATCACACTTATGGGAGTTGAGATTGCGCCGGAGCACCCATGGTTGGGATTTGTCTGCATTTCGGCGGCGGTTGCGATCTATGGAGTACGAGCAGCGATATTGCAAGTGAGGTATGCCAGGTCGCAAGAGGAGTTGACCAAGGCGATGATTGCGACCGAGCAGGCGAGCCGTGCCAAGAGCCAATTCCTGGCAAACATGAGCCATGAAATACGGACGCCGATGAATGGCATTCTCGGCATGACGGAACTTGCTCTCAGCACAACTTTGAGTGAAGAGCAGCGCGATTTTCTGCTGACGGTGAAGTCCTCAGCAGATCGCCTGTTGACCATCATTAATGAAATCCTCGATTACTCGAAGATGGAAGCAGGTAAAACCGTTCTGGATTCGGTTGCCTTCCATTTACCCAGCGTGGTCAAGGATGTGTTGAGGAGCCTCGCCTTCCCCGCCCACCAAAAGGGCCTGGAACTCGCCGTGCACATCGCGCCGGATGTACCCGCTGACCTGACTGGTGACCCGATCCGTCTTGGTCAGGTCCTGATCAATCTGGTTGGGAATGCGATTAAATTTACGGAGCACGGAGAAGTCTGCGTAGATGTATCTGTGGAGGCGGTTACGAACGACCGCGCTGGTCTGCAGTTCTCCATCCGCGACACCGGGATCGGAATCGCACTGGACCAGCAGGAAGGACTCTTCCAGGAGTTTCAGCAAGCGCAAACTTCAGGCAATCGGCTATACGGTGGTACCGGACTGGGACTGGCCGTCTCCAAGAGCATTGTGACTTTGATGGGAGGCGCGATCGGCCTCAAGAGCATGCCCGGGGAGGGCACAACCATAACCTTTAATGCTCACTTTGACGTGTCGCCTGGATCGCAGCCAGCCCCGCCCATCCCGAGTGAAGAAGATTTGCAGGGGATGCCCACCCTGATCATTGATGACAACGCTACGAATCGAAGGATTCTCTCCGAGCTAACTCGTCAATGGAAGATGAAACCGCACATGTGTGATTCCGGGGAATCCGGGCTTGCAGAACTCTCCAGAGCCGCCTCCGAGGGAAATCCCTATCGCTTGCTTCTGCTCGACGAACAGATGCCCGGGATGGATGGAATGGAAGTGCTCGACCGCATTCGGCGAAATCCGGTGCTGCAAAGTGCAGTGATCATGATGTTGACCTCGTGCGATCAGGTCAAGAGCGCAGCACGTTGCCGGCAGATGGGAGTGGAGACTTACCTGATCAAACCCATAAGCCCTTCCGACCTGCTTGGATCGATTCGTCTTGCGATCGGAGTGCATACGCCGGCAAGTACGGTCACTCTACCAGCCGCCGGGATTTCCGCTTCGTCACTATCGCTAAGGATCCTGCTGGCCGAAGACAACCTGGTGAATCAAAGAGTCGCCATGACTATGCTGGGCAAGATGGGACATCGGATCACGCTGGCAACGAATGGCCTGGAAGCTCTGGAGCAATGGAGACAAAGTGATTTCGATCTGATTCTCATGGATGTGCAGATGCCTGAGATGACCGGCCTGCAGGCCACCATGCAAATCCGCCGGGAAGAGGCTATAGGTGCTCACGTACCCATTGTTGCCATGACCGCATCTGCGATGAGCGAGGATCGGGACCGCTGTTTGGCGGCCGGCATGGATGATTTTATTTCCAAACCAGTGAGTTACAAAGTCATCGAACAGATGATCACGGCTACATTTTCACATAGAAAATAGAGTTGATTGTCCTACCCAGATCAATCCCGCACGGTGTGCCTGCAGAGTCAGCTTTTCGGTAACTTCTTCGCCGCCCGATCCGCCCAGTGCTGGGCAAAGTGCCGCATTATGACAGTTTGTTTTGAAGGTCACTTCCACCCCGCCCACGGCAACCGACGGCGAAATAAAGCTTATTACCCCGCTCACCATGGAGAACATCGCCGGCGCAGTCGTGGCTGAAGGCCTAGCCTCCGCGAGCGAAGGCATTGTGGTCTACGGTCCCGCGATCTCGTGTGGTCTGGTTGCTGCGTCGCCCGTTCTGTCTGGTCCGGCATGTACCCCAAGTGAAAACAGTTGCGCAGATTTGTGGTTCTCAGATGACTAAAGCGCCGGGGCAGAAAGGCCGATAACGAAGAAGTATTAGGTCTTACGTCACCACAGTCCCAAGAGGGGACAAGAAATGCGCACACCACGGCTCGAAATCGTACGGTTTTTTGCGGCACTCATGATGGTGCTGATGGCTGGATGCGGTAAAGAAACCGTCAATATTCCGGACACAACCCCGCCCCAGGTGTCATCCACCACGCCCGCTCAAGGTGCGACCACGGTGGCCGTAAACACGACGATCAGCGCAACCTTCAGTAAGCCAATGAACCCCAGCACTATCAATGCGACGTCATTTGTCGTCGCCGGCCCGGGCGGGGCCTCCGTGGCGGGAACGTGTCACTTATGCCGCTGCAGGGTCGGTGGCGACATTTACCCCGGCCGCCGATCTCGCATATGGCGCCGTGTACACAGCTACGATCACAACTGGAGCTACCGACCAGGCGAGTCCTGCCAATCCATTGGCGGCCAATTACGTGTGGATGTTTACCACCGCTCCACAGCCCACGCCACCAACCGTCCTCTCCACTACTCCCGCGAACGGGGCCACGAGTGTGCCCGTAAATCAGGCCATCGGTGCGACCTTCAGTGTGGCGATGAACTCCGCCACCATCGATGCTGCCACCTTTACCGTCGCCGGACCAGGCGGAGTTGCTGTCGCAGGAACCGTCACCTATACAGCCTCTGGCTCAGTAGCGACCTTTACGCCCGCGGCCAATCTCGCGTACAGCACCCTCTACACGGCCACCATTACCACCGGAGCGACGAACTCGGCAGGCACCCCGCTGGCCGGCAACTATGTGTGGAGCTTTACCACGATTTCGCCCCCACCCACCGTTGCTTCCACCATTCCCGGGAACGGGGCCACCGGTGTGCTCCCCAACCAGGTGCTCAGCGCAACCTTTAATGAGGCGATGAACTGCGCAACTCTGCTTTCGCCGGCGACCACATTTATGGTTACAGGTCCAGGCGGTACCGCGGTGGCGGGAACAGTCGGTTGCACCGGCAGCGTCGCTACCTTTACTCCAACGGCTGCGCTGGCGATTAACTCCCCATATACAGCGACGATTACCAGCGGGGCAAAAAGTCCAGCGGGTACTGCGCTGGCCACCAATTACGTTTGGAACTTCAGAACCGGTGCGGCCACGGCTGCGCCCACGGTTATCTCCACCGTGCCCACCAATCAGGCTACAGGTGTGCCCACCAACCAGGCCCTCAGCGCGGTTTTCAGTGAGGCCATGAACCCCTCTACGATCAATGCCGCCACTTTCACCCTGGCAGGACCAGGTGGAGCTGCGGTAAACGGCGTGGTTACGTATATCGCCGCCGGTTCCATCGCAACGTTTACGCCGGCGGCTGCTCTCGCAGCCAACGCTGTATATACGGCGACGGTTACCACAGGAGCCCAGGATCTGCAGGCCAGAGGTTTGGCCGGTAACTATGTCTGGACCTTTACCACCGCTGCCGGCCCGGACATCACCCCGCCAACAGTCATTTCGACCATCCCCGCAAACGCAGCCACCAATGTTCCCACCAATCAGGCGGTAACGGCCACCTTTAGCGAAGCGATGAACCCCGCCACCCTCAACCCAACCAGCTATACGCTCCAAGGGCCTGGCGGAGCAGCCGTAGCCGGGGCGGTTACCTATGCAGCGATCGGAGATACGGCGATCTTTACGCCCGCGGCCACGCTTGCCCCCAACACCCTGTTCACCGCCACCATAACCACCATGGTTACTGACTTGGCGGGCAATGCGCTGGCCAGCAACTATGTCTGGACCTTTACCACCGGCGCGGCGCCTGACACCACCGCGCCGGAGATAGTGACGACGAGCCCGGCAAACGCCGCCACCAACGTGCGCCATCAATCAAGCGGTAAGTGCGACCTTTAGCGAGGCCATGGATCCGCTCACGATCACGACTGCGACCTTTGGACTTACCGGTCCTGGGGGCGCGGCGGTAACCGGGACCGTGACCTATGATCCGGTCAACTTTATTGCCACGTTTACACCCACCGCTTCGCTCGCCGGCAACAGCGCCTATATCGCGACTGTTACCGCCGGAGCAACGGACCTGGCGGGCAATCCGCTGGGAACCACCGGCGCGCCGAATCCGTGGAGCTTTACCACCGGCGTCGTGGTCGTTCCCCCACCGGTCGCTCTGGGAACGGCAGCTCTCTTCGGCGGCTTTGGCGGCGCTGCCGGGATGACCAATCAAGGAATCGAAACGGTGATCAATGGAGATATCGGAACCACGGGCGTTTCCACTCTGGTAACCGGATTTCACGATAACGGCCCAGGATGCATTTACACCGAAACGACCGCTCAACATAGGCCTGGTGAATGGAAGCATTGATACTGCTGCGCCGCCTCCTACGGTGGCGTGTCCCACGGAAGGGACCGCGGTCACAGCGGCGATTGCCGCTGCGGCTGCAGCCGATGCTCTTACCGCCTACAACGCCCTGGTCGCGTTCCCCAATGGCCTGGATGTGTCGACTTGTCCGGGATGCGGAGGCGGCTCCGCGGGCGAGCTCGGGAGGTCGGACGCTGGCTCCCGGGATCTATAAGTCCGCGCCCGGCAGTTACGGCATCACTCTGGGTGATCTGACTCTCGATGCCCAAGGAGATGCGAATGCCTTCTGGGTATTCCAGATGGCAACAACACTCACGGTAGGCACTCCGACAGTTCATCGAAGCGTGCTTCTGGTCAACGGCGCACAGGCTAAGAACGTCTTCTGGCAGGTTGGGACGGCCGCGACGATCAACGGAATTCTGGGGGGCGGGACGATGCAAGGAACCATCATCTCCCAGGCGGGAATCTCGGTCTCCACTGCCGGCGTCGCTGCGGTGACCACCATAAACGGCAGAGCCTTGTGTTTGAGCGGGCCAGTCACCATTGTGAATACCGTCATCAATGTGCCCGCCCCTTAGGGCAGTAACCACTGCCCTCATGGGTTGGCCCATGCCAACGTGGGGGATGCGACGCTCGATCACCATCGCAACGCGCAGTCAGGAGAAGTAATGAACTTACGGGTGCGGATCCTTGCCACAGTAGTCGTTGCAATTTCATCGGCGTCAACAGTCTTACTACATGCGCAACGCATGGGAAGCCTGCCGGACATTGCGATGGATGACGCTGCTCAGGCTTCCGCATCAGGCCCCGCGTCTCCGTCCGTGCGCGAACCCAGGAGGACGCCGAAGGTCGACATCTTTCTTGGCTACTCCTACCTTCGTGCCGTGCCGGAGCTGGCTAACGGAAATCGGCTTGTGGACTTGAATGGCGGCAGCGCATCGATCGCGTTCAACTTAAGCCGTTACTTCGGAATCGCTGCCGACTTTGGCGGTTACGACAACACACAGCTGAGACTTGCCGGCCCAGGAGCAAACCCGCCCAGCGTGGTAGACTCCGGGGGTTCCGCGTTCACCTACCTCTTTGGTCCTCGCCTCTCTTATCGCAACCACAGTAGGGTCACTCCCTTTGCGCAAGTTCTGTTTGGAGCGGCGCATGCCGGGCAAGTGACACTCTCCGGCTGCACCGGTTCTTCCTGTACGCCGCTCCCTGCGCAGACTGCCTTCGCCATGACGGCCGGGGGCGGATTCGATATTCGTCTGGCTCGACACATCTCCCTCCGCGCCATTCAAGCGGAATACTTGATGACCCGTTTCTCCGATCCCACGACCGGGGCAGGCAACACCCAGAATGATCTTCGCCTTTCTGCCGGACTTGTCTTCCGCTTAGGTGGGCATACGCCCCTGGCGCCGGCGGCCAACCGCTCGCTTGCGGTCGTGTGCTCGACCGACAACCAGACGGTGTATGCCGGCTCGGGAGATGCAGTCATTGTGCGTGCCCATTCCAGCGGTCCCGGCGACGCTACCCTCAGTTACACCTGGACAACGAACGGCGGCAGCGTAGAGGGAACTGGCCCTGAGGTCCGTTGGAATGCTTCCTCCACGCCGGGAACCTACACCGTCAGCTCGCATGTGGACGATGGCCGCGGCGCTACGGGTGATTGCTCCTCGGATATCAGAGTCGAGCAAAAGATACATCAACCGCCAACGATCGTTTGCTCCGTAGACCGGAGTTCGGTGGCAGCGGGCGAGCCGGTGCAGGTTACGGCTACGGCCAGCTCTGCGGAGCACGATGCGCTGACCTACTCCTGGAGCGCGAGCGGCGGCAACATCATCGGTTCAGGATCGTCTGTGGAGCTTGTTACCACAGGTCTCTCTACTGGCCGGTATACGGTGACCGGGCGTGTGGGCGACGGACACGGGGGAACCGCAAATTGCTCGGTCGACGTCGATGCGCAGGCGCCTACGCCGCTGGAAATGAGGTTAGCCCTCCACAGCATCTACTTTCCGACCGCCCAACCCACCACTCAAGACCCCACGGAGGGACTGCTTTCGAGCCAGAAGCAGATGCTGATCGCACTGGCTGGCGATTTCAAGCGCTATCTCGAGAGCAAGCCCGACGCCCACCTGCTTCTCGTAGGCCATGCCGACCCACGGGGTTCTGACGAATACAACCAGGCGCTTTCCCAACGCCGCGTCGAAAGCGCGAAACGCTTCCTGACGGACCGCGGTGTTCCCGCGGCGAACATTGAAACCACGGCTGTCGGGGTGCAACAGAATCTCACCGCCCAGCAGGTGAAAGATGCGGTTGAGCAGAACCCGGAGCTGACAGGAGCGGAGAAACAAAAGGTGCTCGAGAAGATGACCACGATTTTGCTGGCCAGCAATCGGCGCGTGGACATTACTCTGACTGCCACGGGTCAGCGGTCCGTTCGCCAATACCCGTTTAACGCTGTGGATTCTTTAGCTCTGCTCAGCCAGGAAGAAGCCCAGCAAAGGCCACGGCCAGCGACAAAGACGAAAGCCACGTCAGCGCCTGAATGAACGTTGCCCGGTATGGCGGAGGGAGAGGGATTCGAACCCCCGTTACCCTTGCGGGTAAAGCGGTTTTCAAGACCGCCTGTTTCAACCGCTCACACATCCCTCCGCGAGAGCAGTAACGATGCCTCTATGATACGATGCCGGCCCGTTACCCGGCTCCAGATTAAAACAACGCGACAGATCTTACCATGCCAGGGTGGCGACAGCATTGCGGGGTAGAGAAAAGCAGACCTGCTGGCCGGCGTGAGACGATGCGCAGGTCCCTGCTCTCGCCAGGATTGGTCAGAACCAGGGCGAAACCGCCGTCGGGATTTCGCACTGCTAAATGCCGCAGGCCGGATGCATTGCTGCCGCTGGCGATGCGCTCTGCCATCCCTCTGCAGATGCTGCGAAAAGTGGCGCAGGGCGTGGCATTGGCCACTTTTTAATATGCTTCCGTCATCCCTCAGAGTCACCAGGCCACCGCAAGTGAAGGGTCCCAGGTTCGGCTTGCCCCGGGATCGAGCATCAGGTTCCAGGTAATCGCGCAGCGGCACCAGTTCTCCAGCGCATCGGTGAAGATGCCCCCCCACTTGGCCCAATCCTTGGCGTAATCCGGATCGTCGATAAAGGGGCCACCTTCGGTCCAGTAGAAGGGCATGCCCGGGTCTTTCTGGTGCACAAGGCTCATTTGATCGGGTGTACCCTCGTACCCGTGCCAGGCCACACCATCCACATACTTAGCCAACTGCTTATCCTCGAGCTGCGATGCCACCCGCTGGTAGTAGACTGTAGTTATGGTCGAGCAACCAGATCTGAGTCTGCTGGTGCTGCGCTCGCAGCAGCGGGCCTAAATGATCGCGGACGAACGCCGCCTCCAACTCGGGCGACCAGCGGCAGGCCGGCATTCTGCCATTCTGGGTGGTCCCGATCTCGTTCTGGGAGGTGATCGCATGGACCGGCACTCCGGCCTGCGCATAGCCCTGCAGAAATTTCTCCAGGTAGCGGGAATAGACGCCGAGATATTTCTCCGACATCCATCCGCCCAGCATGGATTCGTTGGACAGGTCCCACAGGGAATGGGTGTAGGGGTCGAGATAGTTTTCCGTCGTTCGCCCGCCAAAGGTTGTTCCATAGGTCTTCATCCAGCCCGGAGGACTCCACGGGCTGGCCATAAGAAAGAGGCTGGGATTGATCTCCCGGATCTCGCGCAGCGTGGGCAGGATGTAGGCCTCATCATGCTTCAGGCTGAAGTGATCCAGGTTCATGTCATCGGGAACATCGTCATAGGAGTAGACACTGCGGGAGTAATCGCTCGCGCCGATGCAGCAGCGGCCCACATTCAGGTTCAAGCCCCGGGGACGAATATGTCTCGCTCAGGAAAGCATGGCGGGCCGCGGCCGGCATGCTGCTCAAGAGGAAGCAGGAGGCGTCGGTGAGCGCGGCGCCAAAGCCGAGAATGGGCTGATATTGGCGGGTGCTATCGATCTCGATGGTGGCTCCCGGCACACGGGCCACCGCCCTGGTCCAAGGCAAGGGAGGACGCGCGGCGTGCTTTTCCGCCGCATCCGTAACGTAGAGGATGGCCGGCTTGTTGTCCGCGCGCTGGGCTTTCATCCACCGAGGCAACAGGGCCAACATGGAGCTGGAGGCTGCACTGCGAAGAAAGGCGCGGCGATTCAACAGCGACGGAATCAGTGCCCTGGGTCTCATGGTTACTCGAAGTTCTCCTTCTTGCGTGGCGCAGGAAAATTAGATTCTTACAAGAACTAAGGTCAGTGGCCGATGGCCCCCCTTCCGGTGAACCTCGCCGAAGCCGCGCCATTGATCGGATCGTTTGCGTTGCCGGCGATATCGAAGTCCTGGCGTGAAGGATCGACATTTGGACCGATCGGGCCGGCTAGGTCCAACTCCGCTGGTGGTCGAGACGCTTTGCTTGCCGGATACGCGCCAGAACGCCGACCGCGTCCACCACCGTGGCTGTGACCGCTGTGGGAGCCGCTGCGGCAGGCCCGCCGCACCGTACTTCAGGATGTAAGGCCCCGCGCCCATCACGGCGCTCACGTAGTGGCCGTCGATGCGCAAAGACTACCCCCTGCATCCCGTACTCGACCGTGGTTACCGTGGCTGTGGCGGTCAAAGTGCCGAAGTGTTGGTCACCGGCCCCAAGGAGACTGCCAGAGAAGGCAAGCCCGGGGGGCAACTTCCAGCGTTCCGGTTACGCCGGTAGGTGGTGGTGGTCTTGCCGTTGGAATCCCCGAAATAAGCGTTGCTCGGCCTGCGACGGGGTGATGAGGCAGGCGTAGTTGTCCTGCATGGACCCGCCGGCCGTGCCCCCAAATGCGTATCCGGCTGTCGGCCACTGCGCCATGACCGTGTTGTTATAGATCTTCATGTCCTGCGGCGCCGACTTCGATGCCGATGCCGACGTACTGCGATTGTTGTTGACCACCCCTTTGAGCAGATTGTTGTACCAGACCACTCCGCTCATCGGGATGGCGTGTCGCGTGTGCTGTCCTGGTTGTTTTGCCGTGGCAAACGGCGCGGAAAAACCGAAGGTATTGGCCTCGGGATAAGTGCCGCCGGCGTTGAGATCGTAGTTGTCGTAGATCTGAAAGTTGGCAATTCCTGCGTTGTAAGTAGGATTGCCGCATCCGTTCCCGGTATTGATCTCCATGAACATGCGATGATGGGAGTCGGAGAAGTTGTGATGGATCAAGTATGTTCTGCGCCTGAAACTGCTGGCCCTGGCAGGCTTTGATGTTCTGGTAATCGTGCAGGAAAGTGTTGTGGTCGATGGAGTAATTCGAACCGCCATAGAACCAGATGGCCGCGCGGGCCGAATCGCCGTCCGGGTCGTACTGCTCATTGTAGGTTTTGCCCGCCGCGTTATAGCCGTTGTCGTAGGGCATGATGTTGGAAAAGGTATTGTGCCTGATAACTACATTATTCGAACCGCCCCCGATGAAAATCCCTCCATTGGAGCGAAAGTTGTTGGGGCCATAAGTCATATTCTCGAAGGTGTTGTAGGTGAAGGTCAGGTTAGTGATTGCCTGGTCGAGCGTCTGCCCTCCGTCGCCGCCCTTTCCATAGGCCTGAATGCCGCCGCCGTTGAAGATGCACCCCGTCGTGGCCGAGCCGCCGATGGCCGTGTTCGACTGGAGATTTGCGAAGATGTCGGTGCCCTTGTTGGGTCCGACGAGCGAAGCTCCGGGCTGACATTTAACCCTTATTCCGCCGGCCGGAAAAGCACCGTCGAGGCCAGGTAATAAGTTCCGGGAGCAGGAAACACGACGGTATCTCCGGCGGCCATCGCCGCTACGCCACGCTGGATAGCGGGGTAGTCGTTGGTTTTTCCGTTACCGGTCGCGCCCCAGTCCGTTTTCGCATTCCAGGTCCGGGCCCAGGCGGTATCGCGAGACTGACAAGTAGAAATGCAAGACCTTTTTTCAGCATATGCATGCAAGGCTATCTTGCGAATGTAGAAACCTGGGATGTAAGACCAAGAAGTATGCCGGTTGCCCGTCATGATCCGGGCAAATTCACCTTTCCAGCCACTGTTACTTACGATGGTTTCAACAGAGAGCACGAAAGGTCAGATTGGTAACCGCGGCGTCACGCTTCCTGGTACTCAAAAGGAAGGCGCGGCTTTTCAATGAGAAAAGCCGCGCCTCGCAGCCAAGATCTAGAAAGATGGACCTACCGTAATACCGGCAGAGGCCATTTTGTTAAGCCAGACCTGGTATTCGTTGTTTTCCATGTCCAGGGTGATCTGTCGGGCTGGTAGGACAGAGTTGGTGGAATAGTCGGCGGGCGAGGCAGGGAAGTATTGATCCTTGCGGTAGCCCTCCTGGCACATGAGGAGCTCCAGCACGTCCAGCCGATGAGGTTGTCGCGCATGGTGTTGTTGTACATGCTGCCATTGGCGATTGCGGCCACGGTTGCATCGCCATTAGCCATGCCGACGTGTTGCGCTGCGATCCTGGTCCCATCGGCCAGCAGGCCGCTGGAGATGACACGATTGTTGGCAGCGACGTTGTCGTGGCCGGCAGCGAACGCAATGCCATAGTTCACCGTTCCCACCACCTGGTTATCGTGAATGCTGTTGAAGGCAGGCGCCTCTTGCGCGTCGTCGCCGGCTTTGGCATCGGTCTTGATCCCGCCGCCGGTGTAAGCATCCTGGGCGGCCCTGTACGGGATAGGCGCCCTGGATATAGGTGTCGTGGATCTCCAGCGGCTGGTTGGGCGTTCCGCCTGACCGGTAGACGTCGATGTTATCTTCCACCAGGCTGTGGCCGGGATAATTGATGACTTCATTCCAGCCGACATCGATGCCGGGCACGGATTGCACGCTATCGAACTGGATAAAGCGCGCCGCGGCTGCGGTTGGAGCCTTCTCCCGGCAAATAACCTCCATTGCCGTCGCTGAGCAGGCCATTGAGGTTGCGCGCCCGGTTGGAGCGGATCACGATGGTCTGTTCTCCGTCGCGATTGCCTGAGTATCCGTGGACGATCACGCCACCCTGCGCATTCTCGATGTAGTTGTTCTCTACGTCGAGCCGCACGGGGGAGGTGACCTCGAGGAAGACGCCGTTGGGCTGGCCCTTTGACGGCCGCATTCAGCGCCACACCGACACTGTTGCGCACGGTCAGGCTGGTGCCCGCGACCGCCGTCTTGATCAAGCTCCCCACACTACGAATGTGCGAGTTTTCAATGATGACAGGATCCGTGGTTGCTACCGTCACCGCCGGAGTCTTGGCATCCGTGCTCTGCCAGTTTCCGGAGTAGGTGCCGCCCTCCGTGATGACGATCGGACCGCTCCACTCCACCTCGCCGATGGCGCTGCTGCCGAGACCGAGGCTTGGTGTCCCTGGTAGCTGCCGGAGATGATCGCCTTTCCGCTGGCCAGCCCTGCCAGCATGCCGGAAGAAGTTGCCGCGACGGTGCGCGTGTCAGAGGACTGTCCACGCAAATTCCGCGGTGACGTCTTTGGTCGAACCATCGTTGAAGGTGGCGATCGCCTTCAACTGGGTTGTGCTCCCGATGGCCACCGCAGGCTGCGAGGGAGCAATCGTCACCGACTCCAACGCTGCGGCGACGGCTCCGTTCTCGGCGGTTGCCGCCGCGGGCGCCGCTCCAGCGCGCCCGCTCGATGCTCGCTCGCGGCAGTGGTGATCTGACCTTCCTGCGACCGGCGCAGCCACCGCGCCGCAACGTAGGTCGCGCTGATCACAGCGCTTGGCACGTAGCCATAGCCGGATGGGTAACTCTTTGCGTTTGCCCCCTGTCCCCACATGCCGATCGCTTTCACCGTGGTTCCCGGCGTTTACCGAGAACGGACCGGTATACAGTGTCGAGTGGACCGTGGGCGTGCTTCCGTCGGTGGTGTAATACACCGATGGTTGATGCCGCTATCGCTCAGCGTTACCGTTGTTCGCGCTCGCGATAGCGCCGGTGCGGGCGAGATCGTCGGAGCGGTGCTGGTTATCGCCGAGCAGGTAGGGCTGGTCGTGTTAGGAGTGATCGTGGGTGTCGCTTGACCCTCCTCGTTTTTAATATAGGCGCCTCCGTCCCCGCTCATGTTAGGACCGCAGATGTTGTTGTTGGTGATGATGGCGTTGGGTGCGTAACCGAAAGCAATGCCGTTAGCCCAATAGCCCTGAATCAGGTTGTCTTGCGCCAGCGCACTTTTGCCCCAGAATTCCATTGCATAGGCGATATATTGTGGCGGAGTATTCGGTGCCGGCGTATTGGCAATGAGCACGTTATTGGAATCGATGGTGCCAGGGGCGGTTGCGCCCGTATTACAGCACGCGCTCGATATACCCATCGATAAGGTATATGGGTTGGTAAGATCGTGCATGTCGTTATATTCGATGAGGATGTTGGAAGACGGCTGCGGTTGCATCTCCATTCCGATACGGTGGATGCCGGAGAAGTCATTGTTCTCCGCGGTGAAGTTCGACCAGGTGTTACCCGATGGCGGTCCGTCGCAGTCGGTTCCATTGACGCAAAGGACATGAAACCCTTCTTCCAGGTGAAGAAAGCTGTTGTTGCTAACAGTTATATTGTTGAGCGACGCGTTAAAAAGGGCGCCGGCGCAGTATCCGTCCTGATCGGTTTGTTCGGCCATCACTCCTTCGCAATCTGTGGCCGATCCAAAATTGTTCCAGGTGATGGATGTGTTCGAGAGTGTCCCACCGGTTGCAGGCTCACCGCTATCGAAGAACGTCGCAGCTCCCGTTTCCTCATCATTGCCGGGCAATCCCGAGAACTGATTGTGGCGTGATCGTAATGCCACTCGATCCACTCGCTGGCACCCAGACATAGATCCCGCCCGTGTTTTCGAAGTGGAGATATTCGATCGTGATCCCGCTGCATCCGGTCAGGTAGAAAATTTCACCTCCGGTAAATGTGGCCGCCAGGATTGCCGTTGCCGGAGATGCGGTTGGCCCGGTCAGAGTGAGGTTCGACGAGCATGGGATATGCAGCGTACTGCTGATATTGTAGGTGCCGGCCGCGAAGAGAACCGTTGCCCCGCCTGGAGCTCCCGAAATGGTGCTCTGCAGTGTGCTCTGGCTCATGCCGGGGTTCACGTTGACTACTGTTCCGGTGGGAGCCGTGGTCACGTTGACGGCATAGGGCGCGCTGCTCACGGCGGCGGAACTGGCGGTGATCTGTGCGGTTCCTCCTCCTATCCCGGTGACCGTACCGCCGCTGCTTACCGCCGCCAGGGAGGTATTCGACGATTGCCAACTTGCTATGTTCGTCAGGTTCTGCGTGCTGTTGTCGGAATATGTGCCGGTAGCCGCGAGTTGAAGCGTGCTCCCTGCCGCTACAGAGCTGGAAGAGGCGGTTATCTGGATCGCCGTCAACGTAGCTCCGGAGGGGTTGGTGACCGTGAGTGAGTTGTGTGCCGCTGCCAACGCATAGTCGGTGGCGTCGGACGGTGTAAACGTGGCCGTCAGCTGTTGTGTGCCTGCCTGGAGAACGGTGCCCGCGGCTGGATTGTAGGAGAAAGTACCTGGCACATTCGCGGTGGCGTCCAACTGCGCTGCGCTGAGGGCGGTCCCTTGCGGAACGGCGGAAGGCGGGGCCCAGGTGATCACCGGACTGGCCTGGGTGACGGTTAGCTGCACCGTGGCCATTGCGGCGGAAGAGTTGGTGTTGTTTGCCGGAATGAATATCGCCGTGAGTGTCTGGGGTCCAGCTTGCAGCACCGTCCCGGCAGCAGGTGCGTAAGCAAAGCTTCCCGGCGTGTTCGCCGTAGCATTCAGTTGGGCATTGCCCAAGGCCGTACCGTATGGGATCGCCGCCGGTGTATTCCATGTAATGGAAGGAGTGTTGGTGCTGGCGCTCGCCGCGGTCATTGTGATCTGTGCCGACGAGCTCAGGTTCTGCGAGGTAGAACCTGCCGCCGATGCGGATGGACCAGCCGAAGCGGTCTCAACATAGGTCCCCTGCACGGTCAGCGTGCCGGACGCTTTGCTGATTAGTACTCCATTGCCCATCGTCGCGAGAGAGGGGTTGGAGAGCGTCCATTGTGTATTTGAAGTTACATCCTGTGTTGAACCATTGCTTAAATGCAAGATCGCATGCAGAATTACCGCTCCACCCACACTTACGGTTGCAGGCGTTGCTGTGACCGACAGGAAGGTCAGACCCGGGGAAGAGGGGTTATTACATCCTGCTATCAGAATCAGCAAGCCACACAGCAGTCCCGGCCATACCTGTGGCGCAGGAGACGCAGGATTCCCCTCGTGAAAATCGGAATTTCGAAGCATCGAGGTCCCGGGAAAAGGGCCATTTCAAAGCCACAAACGTTGCTTCGCGTCTTTGAGACACGTTGCGCACGACCGGCGAAAGTTGCTGTCCTGTTCGGGTGATACTTTCCGTCTTTGTGTACTATCGAGGCGCGGCAGGTGTAGGGCAATCACACCGAAGATGCATTACAGAAGTTGTAAATGACTGATCGGGTTGAACTTCTGGGCCTCATCACGGGGCCGGCACGCTCCGCGCCCAGAGACAAAAAAAGTCCCGGCAATGCCGGGACGGTTCAAGTAGTCGAGTACGAGTTGCTCGGTTAGGTCTGTGCCGTAACCTGCTTCTACGAAAGTACAGGAATTGTGATTTGCTGGCCGACTTGGATCTTATTGGGATCAGAGATATTGCTTGCCTGGGCGATGTTGGAATATTTGTTTGGCGACCCGTAGAAGCGGTTGCTTATCTTGGACAGGGTGTCTCCGCTCTTGACACTGTAGCTTTGATTCGGGCCGCCGGTGGTGACGATCTCATGGTGTAGGTCGGAGTACTGCGGGTCGACCTGCTTAATGACATCCCACACACGATTACCGATCACCTGGGATGGCACGGAACCTTTCAGGTAGAGTTTTTCGCCGTCCAAGCTGACGGAGTCCAACTTTGCGCCCTCATCGCTGAATCCCTCGATGGTCTGGATTACGGGCGAGTACTTCTGCTTCAACTGGTCGAGATCTGCCATAACGTTTTTCTCCTTATTTCACGCGGTTGAATTAATTTAAAAACGGCGGCCGGGCCAGGCAGCTAAAGGGGTTTCCGATAGCTGTACCCCAAAGCCGCTAAGGGTGGCACAGCTTTTCCGTCAAGAAAAAGCCGCCATGAGGGGCACTCGGTGGTCCAGCGCAGTAGCACCGCTCTAAACGGCATGCTGGTCCGCGATCTTCTTCATTGCAATTACCAGGGCCGCCGCCCCTAAGCTTTTAATGAGCGTTGGATGCTGGGCATAGTTAGGTTTTCCTTCCTTGTTCGTGTTCTCGATACTGATTCGATTGCTCTCCCCGTGCTGCTGCTCCAACGTCGATGGATCCGCGATTCACCCATAAATCGGATGCGCATGAGGGCTGTTCGATTGAACCGCAGAGCCCGGAGTGCAGCTTCACTTGGCGTGTCCACTGCAGGCCGCGTGAAGGGTTGCGCAACAAGATCGCCGCCGGCGATCCGTCGCCGGGATCATGGAGCAGGCATTACACGCGTACAAAACCCGTAACCAAACAACTCGACGACTTTCTCATGGTAGCGCGGCAGGTGTCTATGGCAGGGAGAAGAAAAAACTCCTGCATGGCCGGGACGTTTTGAGGTCGCAGCCATCATTGTTGAGGCTGCGGTGTTGTCGCCGCTTTGCTTATCGCCATGTATCTTCGCCACTTACGGGTGGTTTTGGGGCCTGACGGGCCGCTGCCCGTGGCCGCCCTGGCCTGGGACCGGCGCCGGGCAGCCCGGGTGGGTTGATGGGGAACTTGCGCGGAGCCCTGTTACCGTGGTGGACCGCTGGCAACGGAAGTTGGAGTCCTCGAACCCGCCGGTAATGTTGACCGCGGGAAACGGTGCCGCTAGATTGCGGGAGTAGGCACTGCGAGACATGTGACGGAGGCGCCGGAGCATTTTTCTAGTCGGTGTGATCGCGGAAACTGGACGGAACGCGCCCTTGCGCTAAGAATGGCCGCACTTCGTCAATCCCTCCAGATCACAGTAATAGAAAGAATGCTCCAGCCGCCCGCCCGTCGAATAGCCCTGACCCCCCACAGAGGCTTTCCCTAAACGTCCATCTGTTTCCGCGGTCGCAGCGAGTGTGACTGAGATAGCGAAGCTGCGTGTAAGATCCAGTTTTAAGCAAACGAGCCGGATCAGGCCTATCAAGATCGTTTACGGGAAAAAAACATTTGCGGACCAACATTCTCCTCGTGACGCGCCGCGAAATTCCGATGTTTCATGGCAGGAACGTTTTTGACGATTCACCTGCGAAGCTCGATCCTCAGCAGAATGCGCGAAGCGGTTTCACGATAGCTGTAGCTGGTGAAAATACCGCGGCTGGAGCTTTTCTCCAGGAAGCCACACTTCGCGGAGGCCGGATCGGGCACAGAAATCGTGAAAACGCTCGCGCAGGACGGTTGCACTGCAGGTAAAAACCAACAAATGGAAGCTGCGTAGCCGCGCTGCTGGGATTGGAGATTAGGGGATGTACCAAACCGACGTGGCGCCTGAAAGCGTCAAATTTCTAAAATGGGATAACTGGTCGAAGTGGATTCTGTTTTTGCTGCTAGGCTATGCCATTACAGGACGCAGCTTCTCCTATCTTGGCATCCCACCGGCCAAGCTATTCATTGGCGACCTGACGCTGGCTGCATTTATCCTTCTCGGCCCGCGCAAATTGTTCGATCGCTGGATTAGGGCGCTTACTACGGGTGGTCCCTTGGGTCCATTTGCCTGGGTGGTGCTGGCATCGGTCGGCTATGGCATTTTCGAAGTCATCCGCGGTATTTTGGCGGGGTTCTCGCCCATCACCGCAATTGAAAATCTGGTATTCAATATTTATCCGCTTTACTTGTTTCTCGGGATATGGGTGGGGATTCGCCGTCCCCAGCTTCTGCTCAAATACTTCCAACTCTATGCCATCTGTTTTTGCGTTTACGCACCGGCCTATTTTCTCTTCCTGCACAACGTGGACATTCAGATGCCTGGATCGGATGGAATCACCGTTTTCGGCCAGGCTGCCGGCGGCGGATTCATTATCCTGGCGCTGCTCTGTCTCGATCCCAAGCCGAGCCGCTTCTGGTTTCCGATAACCATGGCCGGCATTGCGCTCTTGGCCGCCCAGGTCCGCTCAGAGTGGTTAGGCATGGCCTTCGCGCTCCTCATCTGGGGTGTCTTAGCGCGCAAGATGACTCGCGTTCTCATGATCACCGCGGGGATGCTGGCCGTTCTGCTGATCGGCTACGGGTTGGACGTCAACATCCCTTCCCCAGCGGAACGCGGCGGCGCCATCTCATCGCGCGAAATTGTCGCCCGCGGCATTTCCGCAGTCAGTCCTGAGCTCGCGCGGGACGTCACCGGCTCTGAAAATACCAGCTTCTATGGCGGCACCATCAAATGGAGGGAGACTTGGTGGCGCGCAATCCGCGAGCATTCCAATGAGAACTACACCATGCTGCTCATTGGTCCCGGCTACGGATATCTGCTCCGCAACCTGGTCAATTATCTCAAGGACCTGGGCGACATCCGCACCCCGCATAACGTCTTCTTTTATGCGCTTGGCTACAGCGGCTGGGTCGGCGTGGTTCTCTTCTTTTCCCTGCAGGCAACGGTCGGCGGCCTGGTCTGGCGAGCCTATCGGTTGACTGGCCAGCCGTTCGGACTGGCCTTCTGGGCAGCCGCTCTGCTCTCAGCATTCTTCGGAAACGTCATGGAGACGCCCTCGGGGGCCATTCCGTTCTACCTGACGCTGGGATTGATTATCGGCCCAACTCTTTCTTTGGTCCGCCACCCCGTGCGCCAGGATTTGTTTCATCTCGAGCCCTCCCCCATGACTTATACAACCTAAGCGGTATATACGCCGGAAGGAGTGTGAGCGGGGATACACCGGGCGGGGGAGAATTCGGTGTTCCGCCGCTGAAAGTAACTCATGTTGGTGTAAGGCATAAGCACACAAAATGTTGACACCAGCAATCGGGGCCTCTAACTTACGTCTTGTAGGTACTGCTGGATCAGCGAAGATTTAGAAGTCGGCCGTTGAGAACTGTATCCGCAGCAGTGGCGTTATTTACGCGTGAATCGGCTAGGCAAGAATTTGAGAGACTGCCACTGTAACTGAGATGGCGAAGTTCCAGTAATCCGGTAACCTTAGTGCAGAATTGAAACAGTTTGGCCTCGGTTGTGTTCCAAATCAGGACGTGTCGTAAGTTGACGCCACCTTGGAGCGCAGATTTCGTTGACACGTATCCGGGCCTATTGCACCATTTGGACAGAGCGCAAGTTCAGCACGCGGGCGGTTTCGCTGCTGGATGAACGGCACAGGTTTTGCTGAAGGCAAAGACATCAATTTGGTCCTGTAACTGAGATGGCGGGAGCCCGTTTGGGTTCCGTTCAGGATCTTTGAGGACGATAAAGATCAAAGTTCGCATCGTCCCCCTCGAGGCGAAGTGAGATCCCATCGGGAACCGCAGCAAAGCTCACTTTTGTAACGGAGATGCTCATGTATCGCAATCCAGGGTCCAACGAGTCGAACGAATGGTTTGCCTTTCGGGTCCGGCCCCGGCACGAGAAACAGGTTTCGTTGGCCCTTCGGGAGAAAGGCTTTACTGAGTTTTTGCCGCTATACAAATCCAAGAGGCAATGGGCTGATCGAACCAAAGTCGTAGAAATGCCGCTCTTTCCCGGCTATATCTTTTGCTCCACCGGCCGATCCGCGATTGTGCCGATTCTGATGACCAGCGGCGTGATCGACGTGGTGCGGGCGGGTAACCAATCCTTTGCCCGCGGATAAGAGCAGAGATTGAAGCGCTGCAGCAGACGGTCGGCGTAGATGTTCCGCTTGAAGCCTGGCCCTACACCGAAGCCGGCGATGCGGGTTCGTTTTCCATTCTCCGCGGCCCCTTAGCGGGCCTGACCGGCATCCTGGTCGAGGTCCGGCGTTCACAGCGGTTAATCCTTTCGGTAAATCTTCTTCGCCGGTCTGTTCTGGTCGAAGTGCATCCTGACTGGGTCTCGCCGTATGCTCCGGTGGTTGCCGAGCGCATGATGGCCTAGCAAATCGCTCTTTGCAAAGCCTGCAAGATTTGATTACCTTCTGTCACTTAAAGCATCTTCACCTTTGCTGTATGGGGAACCTCTCCTACCAAAGTAAAGTGAAAATGCTTTGTACTCTGGTTCTCCCGTTAGCCCGTAGGATCGTACGCTCGTGGTCTGGTATGTTCCCCCTGCGGGCCCTTTCGTGGCACTCCCAAACTTTTGCTTCAATCCTTGTCTCTATAGCGCTCTTTCGGAGCACGTTCCCCGCCGGAGGTATTCCTCGGCGGAGAATCCAGTTACACATGGTGAGTGAATTTATGCATAAGTCTCCAGCCAAACTGATTCTGTGTTCTGTTTGCATTCAAGGCATGCTGCTCGTCCCGGCTCTGGCCCAGAGCGGACGTGCGGCAACCGATGTTTCGGGCGCTTCGGCGAACAGCCCTGCAACGTATGTGCCAACTTCGATCGGACCGAATGACAGTTGCCGGCGATACCACCAACTACATACTTGGACCGGAAGATCAGATTACGGTCCGCGTCTTTGCCGCGGACAGATATCCCGGATAGGCCGGCGCAGATCGCCAACGATGGGACGGTCAACCTGCCCATGGTCGGGCAGGTGCAGGCCGCGGGCCTCACCATCGAGCAACTGCAGGCCTCATTGGTGACAGCCTATAAGAAGTATTTCAAGGATCCGCAGGTCACCGTGCAGGTGATCGATTTCCGCAGCCAACCGGTCTCTGTAGCCGGCAATGTGAACACCCCAGGCGTAGTGCAGCTGCGGGGAAATCGCAACCTGATGGAAGTGATCGGGCATGGCCGGCGGTCTGAAGCCGATGCCGGCGACAGCGCGCTGATCACCCGTAACCTGAGCGAGGGCCCGATCCCGGTAGCTGGCGCCTTTACTGATCCGACGGGCAAGTACAGTGTCGCGCACATCGATATACGCGCGGTCATGAGCGGCAAGGATCCGCAAGGCAATATCCTGATCAAGCCACACGATGTCATTACCGTTCCCCGCGCGCGCATGATCTACGTGCTGGGCAACGTGACCAAGCCGGGCGGCTATGTCCTGACCGACAACGAGACCATGTCGATAACCCAGGCGATTGCCTTAGCTGGTGGATGGGACCATACCGCGGCGCTCAAGGATGCCAAGGTTCTGCGCGCCGATGGCGGAGCAGAACGGGAACAGATCCCTGCGAATGTAAAAAAGATCATGGAGAACAAAGCGCCCGACCTGCAGCTACGCGCTGACGACATCCTATATATCCCCAACAGCGTAGGGAAAGCGGTCGGCAGTGCGCGGGCTGGAAACAGCCATCGCGGTCGGGTCAGGCATCGCTATCTGGCACTAGATCCTGTGACCGTGTAGAGAGGTACACTGCCCAGGTCTCAAAAGCGAGACCTGGGGCACCCGATGCCGTCATGGAAGCGATCTACGCGGCTTCCCAATGTTTTTGTCCCAAGCGAACTGGATCAATCCGAAAGGACCACAATAGATGACCCCGACCCAGCAGATCATTCCTGCGCCTCGCCTGCCGGATGTCCGGCACGCCGGACGCGCCAGTTCCATTGAGCTTGCGCATCCGGCAGCGGGCAATCAGCCCCGCCATGAAGCCGCTGTGAACTACTCTGCCTTGCTTCGCCGCCATCGTACCGCGGTGGCGATCATCGTTGGCGGCACGCTTCTGCTCAGCGTGTTGTACACCCTTGTCGCGCACAAGGTTTACCAGTCGGAAGCCATTCTGGAAGTGATGGGGATCAACCAGGACTTCATGAACAGCAAGGACGTCGATCCCACGTCCAGCCAGCTTACCGGCGGACGCATACATCGAGACGCAAACCAAGCTGCTGACAGAGCCCGCCCGTCGTGCAACGGACGGCGCAGTTGTTGGGTCCCAGAGTTCCCGGCCGCGATCGCTGCCGGTCAGGACCTGTTCGGCAAGATTCGCGAAATGGGTCGGCAAACCCGCCGCGGCCACCCCGGCGGAGGGCGAAGCCGTGGTGTTGAAGATGCTGGACGACGCCAAGGTCAAGGTCGATGGATCTTCGGATCTGATTACCGTTGACGGTTACGGGTCCGGAGGCGCAGCTGACTGCGGATACCGCGAATACGTTGACCCAACAGTTCATCGAACAATCGCAGGATGCCCGGATGTATTCCGCGGGGAACACCAACAAATTCCTGACGGCGCAGCTCGCGGACGCGCGCAAGAAACTGCAGGATTCGGAAAATGCTCTGCAGGATTATGCTCGCCAGACCGGCATCGTCATCCCCAGCGAGTCCCAGGAGAGCGTCGCGGCCGATAAGCTGCGGCAGATTCAAACCGATCTGGCCAAGGCAGAAGCAGACGAGGCGGATACAAAGTCGCAGTTGGAGGTACGCGCAGACAGCCCGGCCGAATCGATGCCCCAGGTTCTGGACGATCCCACACTGCGGGATAACCGGGCCAGGCTGGCCGACCTTCGCCGCCAGCTTGCCGATTTGAGCGTGACGCTCACGCCCGGCCAACTACAAGATTCAGCAGTTGCAAGCACAGATCGCGGATCTGGAACAACAGTCCGCTCATCAGCGCGCGAACATCATCCGCCGCATGGGGGTGCAGAACTCTGAAACCGCGCGCCGCAAGCAATTGTTGACCAAGGCCTACCAGCAACAGTTGGGCGTGGTTTCCGACCAGTCTTCGAAAGAGGTTCGTTACAACATCCTGAAGAAGGAAGTGGATGCCAACCGCGACATTTACCAATCCATGTTGCAAAAGGTGAAGGAAGCCAGCATCGTTGCCGCCCTGAAGTCGAGCGACGTGCGCGTGGTCAGCCCCGCGCTACGGCCAACATCGCCGTACCGGCCGAGTCTGCCGCTGAACCTGGCGTTGGGATTGCTGTTCGGCGTCGCCTTCTCAACCTGCTACATCCTGCTGCGCGAGCGCAACGATGCCAGCCTGCGCACGCCGGGGCAGAGCGTCAAGCACCTCAACGTGCCTGAACTGGCGGTCATTCCCTCGGCCCGCATTGGCAACAGCGAGCGCATCCCGCTGACCGCTGCGTAATTGAATGGCCGGCGATCGAAGTGCCGATGCGAAGAATGGCGTGGTCGGCAGGCGGCAAGTCGGCAGTGTTGGACAAGGAGATGGTGCAGTGGTGCCAGGACGAGACCATGATGGCGGATGCTTACCGCTCCGCGATCACCTCGATTCTCCTTAGCCGGGTAAACGGGGTCAGCCCGCGGGTAATCCTGGTGACCAGCCCCCGGCCCAAGGCAGGCAAGACCACCACGGTGGCCAATCTTGGGATCAGCCTGGCAGAAATCGGACGGCGAGTGTTGCTGATCGATGGCGACCTCCGGCGCCCGCGGCTGGGTAAGCTCTTCGGCTTGCAATTTGCAACCGGCTTGAGCGATGTGCTTCTGGATGAGGGCAGCGGATCGATCACGCTGGACTCGGTGGTCCGCTCCACCACCGTGCCGGGACTGTATGTGTTGCCCGGTGGATCGGAGCCGGCCAACATCTCCAAGCTGCTCCACTCCACTCAACTGGATAGCTCTGGTCGAGAGCGCGCGGTCGGAGTATGACTTCGTTCTGATCGACTCTCCGCCCATGATGGGCATGGCCGATGCGCGGCTTCTGAGCCGCATCGCGGATGGTGTGATTCTGATCTGCCGCGCCGGCGAGACCAGCCCGGAGCAATTGGGAGATGCCAGACAGCGGCTGGCCGACGATGGCACTCCGGTCATTGGCACCATCCTCAATGGCTGCGATCTTCGCATCGAAGATCCGGCCTACGTCAACGGTTACAACAGCTATGCTGGCGCGACACGCGACTAGGAATCACCGTCGAGCTCGGCTCATGAAGCGGCGCTAATCTTCGTGAGCAGCCCGTATCCGCGGACCCCCCGCCGCGAAACGAAAAGCAACGTTTCCCTTGCAGTTGCCCAGGGGAGCGTACGGGGAGAACTGCTCTCATGCATGTCCGGAATTTACGTTTCTTATCAGACGATGCAATTCGTTCTGGATCTTCTGGCGGTTACCGTTGCCTGGAGCTGTACTATCCAGATGCGGGTGCTGTTAAACCCACTTGACCACCCAGCGGGTGAGCTGGAACGCCGCTTCCATCTGGGCGCCCTCGTTGATGATGGTCCTTGTCTTGTGGGTCATCATGGCCTGGCGTCTCAGGCTTTATCGTGTCGAGGGCCGTATCCGGCTGTGGAACAGCGTTATCAACGCCGCCGAAGGCGCGCTGCTGGCAAGCTGCAGCATCGTCATCGTCACTTTCTTCTCCCGCCAGCTTGGCGCCGGCGTATCGCGCTCGTTCTTCATGATTTTTGCGCCCCTCAGTTTTTTCAGCCTGGGGTTGGCGCGCTGCATCAGTGTGGTCGCGGCCTGGCTGGCTGAGCGGCACTGGCCTTCACCCATCCGGGCGGCCCTGCTGGGAGACGGTTTCCATGCCGGCCGCCTGGTCGACCTTATGCACTCGGCCAACGTGGCCAACGTAATCAAGGGCCTGATCATTCCCGAAGGCCACACCGTGGAAGGCCTGTCCCTTCCCATGCCGATCCTGGGAACGACCGCCCAACTGGCCGAAGTTATCAATCGCGAGCACCTCAATCGCATCATTCTCCTGAACGGTTCGATTTCGCGCGGCGAGCTGGACGAATGCAATAAGGTGTTCAAGCGGATGGGGGTCATCGTCAATTGCACGGTGGACTTCGCGCCTGAACCGGGGCGCGTCAACCTTGTGCAACCAATACGGTTTGCCCCTGGTCGAGTTGCGGCCCTTGTCGTTTACCAAGGGCCAGGAGTTCGTCAAGCGGGCTTTGACATCATTGCGTCGGCCATCGCGCTCTGCTTTCTGGCGCCCGCGATGCTGGTGATCGCAGCTTTGGTCAAGTCCACATCCGAGGGGCCGATCCTGTACAAGGCGCCGCGTGTGGGCAGGGGCGGCCGTCACTTCATGTTCCTCAAGTTCCGCTCGATGTATACCGCGATGGATCGCACGCATGTGGCTCATGCCAATGAAAAGCAAGGCCATATATTCAAAATCAAACAGGACCCGCGGGTGACTCCGGTCGGCAGGTTCATTCGCCGCTACAGCCTGGACGAATTGCCGCAGTTGATCAACGTGCTGCGCGGGGAGATGAGCCTGGTAGGGCCCAGGCCTTTGCCTGCCGGCGATCTGGGACCGGATGGCATGAGCCGCGAATTTGCGGACTGGTCTGAGGGCCGGTCTGCCGTGTATCCCGGCATCACCGGACTCTGGCAGGTCAACGGCCGCAGTGAACTCCCGTTTGAAGAGATGGTGCGGCTGGATCTGCAATACATTCGCGAATGGTCGCTGCTGCTGGACATCAAGATCATTCTGGCGACCCCGGCGCCAGGCGGTGAAAGGTGTAGGAGCCTATTGAACCCAGCGTGAGAGCGCCACCGATAGGAGATCTCCTGGATACCGGATCTGAGATCTCCTGGATATGAGGACCTCCTGGTACCGGATCTGAGATTTCCTGGTATGAGATCTCCTGGATACCGGATCTGAGATTTCCTGGATATGAGGACCTCCTGGATACCGGATCTGAGATCTCCTGGATATGAGGATCGCCTATACCGGATCTGAGATCTCCTGGATATGAGGACCTCCTGGATAGCCGGATCTGAGATCTCCTGGATATGAGGACCTCCTACCGGATCCGATCTCTGGTGATCCATTGCTCTCCGGTCGAGACCGTGGAAAGAGGACCACTGAATACCACATCAGAGATCGCTGATATTGCTCCAGGACGGAGCAGACTTCTCTCAATTCTATTCTTATGTCCATTGTGGAGTATGACACCATCGCCGAGCTGCGTCCTATCGAGTTTCGCCCTTTGCCCACCGAGCCGCTGGTTTCGATCCTGGTCTCCAATTACAACTACGCCCGATACATCGGCGACGCGCTGCAAAGTGCTCTCGGCCAGACCTATTCCAATATCGAACTCATCGTCTGCGACGACGGGTCCACCGATGACTCGGTTCGGGTGATTGAGGAATATCAGCGCAAAGATGCGCGTCTGCACCTCATCCGCAAAGCGAATGGGGGACAAGCTTCGGGCTTTAATGCAGCTTTTACCGCCAGCCGGGGCGAGATCATTGCCCTGCTCGATTCGGACGATCTTTTCCTGCCCCACAAGATCGAGCGGATTGTGGCTGATTTTCAGGCGCACCCCGACTGCGGTTTTGGTGTCCATCGGGTGATCCGCATGAGCGCAGATCTCCGCCGCCAGGGAGTGTGGCCCATGTCTGCCCCGTTACCGAGCGGATGGTATGGCTCCCGCCTTCTTAAGGACGGCGGCATATTGCCCTACATGCCTCCGACTTCGGGATTGAGCCTGCAGTCGCGAAGTTGCCGAGCGCATTTTTCCCTTGCCGCTCGAAGCTCCCCTGGTAAGTTGTCCCGACCAGCTGATTACCCGCCTGGCTCCGTTGCTCACCAACGTGACGCGCGAAGACGAAGCCTTATCGGAGTACCGTCTGCACGGGGAAAATAACTATGGACCGGACCGGGTAACGGCGGCCTCGTTCAAGCGCGAGCTGGAGTACTGCGAGGCCCTGTGGGCCGCGCAGAAACGCTTCCTTGCGACCATCGACGCGCGGCTCGCGGAAGACATTTCAGCCGCTTAGCCTACATCCATATATTGCCTTACATCAGTTATCTTCACGCCCGTTTGGCCAGGGACCCTGACGTGCGCCGAGTACTATGATCGCTACATGGCATCGCTATGGGCCGCGGCGACCAGGCATGTGTGGTTTTGGAAGCTCTCGATTTACCTGCCCCTCCCGGTGTTCGATTTCGCCGTCAATCTATTGATTCGGCAAAGCTGGCTCAAACAATTAGATTGCGCGCTTCAGAAAAATGTCTTAGAGTGCGTTGGTGGTTCCCCAGCTGCAATCATCATTTTTTGATGATGCTGCAATCTTCTCCTCACCCCCCTCCCCCAGATCGGAGCAAAAGCTCAATGAGCACTACGCCTCTTGTCAGCATCGGGCTGTTTCTTTACAACGGGATCGTTTTCTTGAAGCCGCCTCGATTCCTTCCTGAACCAGACGTTTAAGGATTTCGAACTCATCATCTCCGACGATTGCTCCACCGACCGAGGGGAGGAGATCTGCCGGCGGTATGCCGCGCAGGATTCCCGCATCCGCTATTACCGCAACCAAGCGGAATATGGGCGCGGGGTGGAATATCAGAAGGGTTTATGAGCTGGCCACCGGCAAATACTTCAAGCAGGCCGCACATGACGGCATGGTTCAGCCGGACTTCCTCAGCCTTTGTCTGGACGCATTGGAGGCGGACGAGTCTCTGGTTCTTGCCCATAGCTTGATCCGGGTGATCGACGAAGACGGACAACTCCTCGAAAACTACGATGACCGTTACGCACCAGCTCACTGGCCCCGCTGGTGCGCGCACGAGACCTGCTGCTCAAAAGCCACAGATGCTATCCGATCTTCGGTCTGATCCGCCTGGACGCGCTGCACAAGCTTCCGCCCCAGGGCGGCCATGCCCACAGTGACCGTGTGCTTCTGCTGCAGCTTGGATTGCTGGGACGTTTCTACGAGGTGCCGGAGTACTTGTTTATCAGCACCAGACATTCGGAGTCAGTCTGGACATGCCGGAAGAACCAGGCCAGGGATTTCGCCTGACCCGGCGCTGCGGCACCCTGCCGCAATGGAGTGGTGGGACCGAGGCCCGCAAGATCGGCTTGCCGAGTGGAATGTGGCGAAGGAGTTCTTTCTCTCCGTGGCTCATTCCCCGCTTGGCCTGGGGCAAAGGCTGAGATGTTACGGCCTGGTCGCGAGGTGGGTATTGAAATATCATCGCCGCATCGCCAAGGATCTCTTCATCGCATCTTTCAAAACAGGCCGCATGCCGCCGAAACGCCCGCAAAGATACTCCCCCTCGATTTCAACTCCAGTAGAGGGGAATCCATATGAAAGTCGCAATTCTCGCAGGAGGTCCTGGCTCGCGCCTTGGGGAAGAGACAGAACTCAAGCCAAAACCGATGGTAGAGATTGGCGGAAAACCGATTCTCTGGCACATCTTGATGCATTACGCGCATTACGGACACGAAGACTTCGCCGATCGCGCTGGGGTACAAGGGCGAAGTCATCAAGAAGTACATGCTGGACTACTGCTCACTGAATCGGGATCTGAGCGTGTCGCTCAAAACCGGCAAAGTCAAGATGAACGGGGGAGCCGTTCCCGACTGGATGGTGGAGTTGGTCGATACCGGCATGAAGACCCAGACGGGTGGCCGGATCAAGAGGCTGGCTCCTTACCTGGGCAACGAGACCTTCATGCTCACCTGGGGTGATGGAGTATCAGACATCAACCTGCACGATCTGCTTACCTTTCACCGCTCGCATGGAAAGCTGGCCACGCTGACTGCTGTCAGGCCAACAGCGAGGTTAGGGCACCTGGAAATGGAAGGCGATCATGTCGTCGAGTTCTCCGGGAAACCGCAAACCAAGGAAGGCTGGATCAACGGCGCATTTTTTGTGCTGGAGCCGGAGATCCTTGATTTCATTGACGGCGATGACACTCGCTTCGAGAAGGAGCCGCTGGAGCGGCTGGCCGCCGCAGGTCAATTGATGGCCTATCGCCACGCCGCCTTCTGGCAGTGCATGGATACCATCCGCGAGAAGGAATACCTGGAGAGCTATGGGAAAGCGGCAACGCGCCATGGAAAACTTGGGAGGAACCGAATTCCAGTTTTAGTCGCGGGGAACACGGGATATATCGGAACGGTTTGAGTACCACATTATGGTCAGCAGGACGTGAAGTCGTCGAGCTCGACAGCGATCGTTTCGAGCCCAGCACTTGCAAAGCGGTCTCACGATACGTGTACGGGCTTTCATCAGGAAAAATCGCCTGGTTTTAATTGAACAATTCGGTTTCAGTGTTTGCAGTTCGCGATTGGGCGGCGGTGCCTACCATGCGAGGAGGGGCGCTTAAATTGCTGAATTTGAATCCCAAAAAGCTGCTCCGCAATGGCCTCGTACACAATGTGATCGCCCTTTATGGTGTGCAGGCGTGCACCTATGCGCTGCCCCTGCTTACGTTTCCTTACCTGGCACATGTGTTAGGACCCTCGGGATGGGGGGTCGTGGTGTTTGCGCAAGCGATTGGGGATGTGATCGCGAGCGTGGTGGAGTACGGCTTTGACATCTCGGCATCGCGTGAGACTTCGCGCCAACGGGATGAGCCCAAACGGCTCTCCGCGCTGATCTCCGGAGTTTTAGGAGCCAAGTTTCTGCTGGCTGTATTATGCATCGGCGGGGCGATCTTCTCCCGGCGATTTACCCACCACGTCGCACCTTCCCTGGCGCTGTTTTGGGCAAGTACGATCTGGGGCGTCTGCCAGGGCATCAATATGCTCTGGTTCTTCCAGGGTTTGGAGCGTATGCGTTTGGCCAGCGCTCTTGAAATCGGAGGCAAGGTCCTAGCTACCCTGAGCATCTTTATCCTGGTCCATAAGCCGTCCGATGGATGGAAGGTCATGGCGGCCCAGTGTGTAGGCTGCGTGGTGGCTCACGGAGTGACGGTCGTTCTGGCCTACCGCGAAGTGGGTTTTCAATGGCCCACCCCATCGTCGGTGTGGACTGCACTTCGAATGGGCGGGTCGATGTTCTTGTTTCGCGCGGTACAGAGCCTTTCCGGTTCGGTCAACCGGCTGGTCCTTGGTTCTGTCGCACCGGTAGCCCTGTTGGGTGAGTACGCGGGCGCCGAACGAATCACCCGCGTCTTTCAACAAGGGCTATGGCCGGTCAATCAGGCGCTCTACCCTAGATTGACGAAACAGGTGCAGGACAATCCCCAGGGCGCCATGAAGACGGTGAGGCTCAGCCTGTTTCTTCTGGGTGGCCTGGGCTTAGTCTTCGGCGTAGCTATCTTTATGGGGGCCCCGCTGCTGGTGCACCTGATCCTTGGCCCTGCCTTTCGCGATTCCGTGCCCGTGTTGCGCGTCTTTGCCCTGTGGATTCCGTTAATCGCGCTATGCACTGTGATCATCTTCCAGTTGCTGCTGCCGAATCAACTGGACAATCAATTTAACTTTGTGAACTTCACCGCCGGCTTGCTCGGCATTGTGGCCGCTTTGCTGCTTGCCCCCAGGTTTCGAGCCGTTGGCATCGCATGGTCGGCAGTCACCGCCCAACTCTATACCCTGATTGCCTTCTCCGTGGTGTTAGGGCGAGCCGGGTTGAATCCTTTTGCACATGCGGCCAAACCATCTGCTCGGGCAAGAAGAGTTCGTGATCGAGTTGGGTTAGCTGGGCGAAGTCAACAAGAAGTACTTTCCGAGCTACTGCTCACGGAATCGGGGTCTGAGCGTGTCGTTTCGGAAAATTTAGTGTTATAAACCAGAATCTGGCCATTGCTGTGAACTCGATCTTGTGAAAATGGGCCAGCCGAAGTTGTCTCCCCCTGATTCCAATCCAGTCCTGCCAACGAGCAGGGGCATCTGAAGGCACTGTATGTATGATTTCGCAATTATCGGTGGAGGCATCGTTGGTCTCGCGACAGGCGCCGCTCTGGGTCGCCGCTATCCCTACGCGCGAATTCTGCTGGTGGAAAAGGAAGCCGGCTTTGCGCAACATCAGACCGGCCGGAACAGTGGAGTCATTCATTCCGGCATTTATTACAAACCAGGAAGCCTGAAGGCGGAGATGGCGCAGGCGGGCAACCAATCGATGCGCGCCTTCTGTTACGAGTACGGTGTACCGTTCGACGTTTGCGGCAAGCTGATCGTGGCCACCACGCCGGAAGAGATTCCTGCGCTCGAGGGTATCTTCGATCGTTCGCTAAAGAACGGTGTACCGGCGCTACGTCTCCGGCCGGAAGAGGTGAAAGAGATCGAGCCGCACGTTGCCTGCCTGGCCGCCCTTCGCGTGCCCACGACCGGCATTGTCGACTATCGCCAGGTATGCCATGCGCTGGTGCATGAAATGCAGCAGCAGGGAGGGGAACTCAAGCTTGGCACAGAGATTCTCCAGGTTGTTCCCACCACTCTGGGCCACCTTCTTGAAACTACATGGGGTTCGCTCGAAACTCGCTTCCTTATCAACTGTGCCGGTCTGCATAGCGACCGGGTGGCGCGGTTGGGGGGCATGGAACCGCAAGCCATGATCGTTCCGTTCCGCGGTGAGTACTTTGAGCTCACGCCCGAGCGTCGCCATCTGGTGCGTCATCTCATTTACCCCGTCCCTAATCCGGCTTTTCCTTTTCTCGGGGTCCACTTCACGCGGATGATGGATGGAAGCATTCACGCTGGACCCAACGCGGTATTGAGCTTCAAGCGTGAGGGCTATAAGAAGTCGGACTTCAGCTTGCGCGACTTCACCGAGGTGATGACCTACCCCGGCTTCTGGAAGCTTACCTCGCGCTACTACCAGGAAGGGTTCCAGGAGATGTTCCGGTCCTGGAGCAAGGCGGCATTTACGCGCAGCCTGCAGCGGCTGGTACCGGAGATCCGAGCCGAAGACCTGATCCCAAGCAAGAGCGGCGTGCGTGCACAGGCTCTTCTTCGCGACGGCAACATGGTGGACGACTTTCTGGTGATGGAAGGTAAGAATTCACTCCACGTCTGCAATGCTCCTTCGCCGGCAGCCACGGCTTCGCTCGAGATCGCAAAGAGAATCGTCAGCAAAGTGCCGCGTCCTGGCCGTCTCTCGCTGGTGAAAAGAGCCTGAGAGCATCTGCGGCACAAATGCCGTGTTGATCCCGGCGGTTAGTGCCGCGAACCATCGGGTGCCCCATCCCCCCGGATTTCCCGCACACGCTGCCATGGCTGGGGCCGCGCAGTAGGAAATCCGGGTCCTTTGCGCTTTTTGCAAAGGGTGGGATACGCGACGGCCGGTATCGAGATTCGTGGCATCCCACCCTTCGCAAAAAGCGCGAAGGATGGGGCACCCAAGACTGGTTGCACGTTCCGCTGAGGGCCACCAAGCCCGTTCTCCATTTGCTCTGAGTCGAGCCGAAGAGCCGGCAAAGGAAACCCTGCTTGCGCATCGCGGTTTTTGACTACTTTCTAACGCGCAACAATCCAATTGGAAGCTGCCATCTAGCCATGCTCCGTGCGCTTGCAACGGAGCATGATTTCACCGTCTTCGCCGTCGACTTCGAAAATCCCTGGCCGCAAAAGATACGGTGGGTGCGGGTCCCTGCGCCCAAGCGCCCCCTGGCCTTGCTCTTTGTCGTTTACCACCTCGTGGCTCCCCTCTGTTATCTGCGTTACCGGCTCCGCGGCGGCGCCAAATTCGATCTCGTTCAGGCATTGGAGAGCAATCTCGTTTTTGCTGACCTCCTGTACTCGCATTTCTGTCATCGCATGTATCTCAAGCATCATTGGAGCAAGTCCGGCGCCAAGGGACTGCGCGGTTGGTTCCGATGGCTCGATCATCAGCTTCACGCGTGGATGGAAGGGTTTACCTATCCTCGGGCGAAGCAGGTGGTAGTCCCCTCCAGGGGGCTCGCGCGGGAGCTTAAAGCGGAGTTCCCCTTCATCGAGAACAGGCTGACCGTGCTGCCGAATCCAATCAGCCTGCAGCGGCTTGAGATGCCCGCCGGCTTCGATCGGCAGGCCTTTCGCCGCGGCCTGGGCATGGAAGACGAGGACCTGGTTGGCCTGTTTGTGGCTCTGGGACAATTTGAGCGCAAGGGGCTGCCACTTTTGCTGCAGGCGTTGCCAGGGACCGTGCGGGTAAAGCTGATCGTTGTTGGGGGGGAACCTGATCTGATCGCGCGCTATGATCAGGAGGCCGCAAGGCGCCAGCTCGCTGACCGGGTGAACTTTGTCGGCATGCAGGCTGATGTTCGGCCTTACCTCTGGAGCTCTGACGTCTTTGTGTTTCCGTCACTTTACGAGACTTTTTCACTGGTGACCTATGAGGCGGCGGCATCCGGGCTCCCCATTGTGGTTTCCCAGCTTTACGGAGTGGAGGATCTGGTCAAGGACGGAGAGAATGGTTTCCTGATCGAAACCAGTGCCGCAGGGATCAGGGAGGGACTGGAACGCGTTCTACGTCTTAGCCCGGATGCGCGGGCGGCCATGGGCCAGCAAGCCCGGCTCGCAGCCTCCGTTTGTTCCGAGGAGCACTTTGTTGAGGCGTGGCGGGACTTCTATCGGCAGCGCGGCCTGGCCGCGGGCTGAGGGACCTGCTGCCGGCCGCACTGCAACGGAACGATATGTGGTAGAAGTGGTCTTGCTGCATTGAAGCGCTCGAAAACGGTTTCAAGATAGGTGTAGCCGGTCAAAACGCCTCACGCGGGGCTTTTTCACCAGGAACGGACCCACTTCACGGAGGCCGGATCGGGCCCGGCAATCGTGAACCGTTTGCAGAGGATGTGCCGGCATGGCATTTGAAACAGAATCTGGAACGCGCTCCAGCGCAGCGCTGAGCGAGTTCGTTCCGCTCCCATTGAAGAGCCTTCCGCAAAGGCCCGCCGTCTCCGTCCTGATCACCTGTTTCAATTACGGAGCCTATGTTGGCGAAGCCATCGAGAGCGCTCTTGAGCAGACCTACCCTCCTGCGGAAATCATCGTGAGCGACGATGCCTCCCAGGACAACTCCTGCGAGGTGGTCGAGTCTTATATCAGCCGGGGGTTAGGGATCAAGCTGCTGCGCAATCCCCATGGCGGAATGGCAGCCAACCTGAATGCTGCCTATCGGAGCTCTTCTGGAGATGTGCTCTGCTTGCTCGATGCGGATGATACTTTCCTGCCGGGTAAGATTGAAGCTGTCGTAAACGCCTTTCATACACATCCGGAGGCGGGTTTTGCCGTTCATCGCGCCAGCCTGGTCGACAATCAGAAGCGAGCGCGCGGCATTTACCCGTTGTTGAGTGCCCTCCCGTCGGGAGACTGCGCGCGAATCACCTACGACAATTCGGGGATATTGATGGGCTTGCCGCCCACCACGAACCTGGCGCTCCGTCGTGAAGTCGCGGACCGGATCTTCCCCATCCCAGTGCAATATACCGGTTATGCCGAGCAGATGATTCACCGCATGGCTCCGCTCATGACGCAACTGTGCGCCATCGATGCTCCGCTGGCGCGTTGGCGATTGCACGGTGCAAATGACCAGAACTCGACCCGCATCACGCCTCGCCGCCTGGAGCGTGAGCTCAAAATCATGGATTCACTCTGGTTGGAGCAGAAGCACTACCTCGAGGGCGTCAGATGCGGTGCTCGGCGCCTCCTTCCCGGCCATCGAGCGTAATCCGCTTTATCTCAAGATGAATTACATACGCCATCGACTGAACAACGACCCCGCCATGCGTCAGGCATATAGCGATCTGTGTGCCTATGGCCTGCGGGCGAATTCCAAAGTGGATCGGTTCTGGCGATACTCCAACCGTTTGCCCAGGCCGCTCTTCCAAAGAGCGGTCGATCTGCTTCTGACCCAGAGTGTATGGAAAGAGATGGTCACGCGCGCCATCCGGGGCAGGCAAAACATTTGATGTGTGCTTCTTTGGGGTAATTGCCCGAGTCCCGTAGCAGGGTTAAGCTCTCCTGACACCGCGCCGATAAGAGCGAATAACGGGCGCCCCAGGATGAAGATTCTCTCCGTGCACAATTCGTACCAGAAGCCGGGCGGCGAGGATCAGGTCTTCGCCCAGGAGGCCGATTTGCTGCGGTCGCATGGCCACCAGGTTTTGCTTTACCAGGCCAGCAACGATCAAGTGACCGGCGCCAACCCCCTGGTGTTGCTCGGCAACACAATTTGGAACCGGCAAACCTACCGGGAGCTTCGCGCCCTGATGCAACGGGAGCGGCCGGAGATCGTACATGTTCACAACACTTTCCCGGTGATCTCTCCTGCCGCCTACTATGCGGCAAATGAAGAGGGGATTCCGGTCGTACAAACCCTGCACAACTACCGCTTGCTTTGTCCTGCGTACACCCTCTTTCGCGACGGGCATGTATGCGAAGATTGCGTGGGCAAGAGTATCCCGTGGCCCAGCGTGGTGCATGGCTGTTATCGCGCCAGCAGGCCGGCGACGGCGGCCGTGGCCGCTATGCTGGCCACGCACAACTACAAGCAGACGTGGAGCAAAACCGTCTCCGCCTACATCGCCCTCACCGATTTCGCTCGCGACAAGTTTATTCAAGCCGGCTTTCCGGCGGCGAAGATCTTCGTCAAGCCTAATTGCCTGCAGGCGGATCCCGGACTGGGCGAAGGAAGAGGGAACTATGCCTTGTTTGTGGGACGATTGACCCCGGAAAAAGGAATCAGCACGCTGCTCGAAGCCTGGCGGGAACTCGGCAATGAGCTGCCCCTGCAAATAGCAGGCGATGGTCCGATGGCGCCCGAGGTGGAAAAGGCCAGCCGCGAAACGGAGAATGTGACCTGGCTGAAATGGCTGCCCAGAGCGGAGACCCTCCAGCGGATGAAGGCATGCGTCGGTACTCGTGCTGCCGTCGACCTGGTATGAAGGCTTCCCCATGATTCTCGCCGAAGCCTTCGCCGTGGGACTGCCGGTGATTGCCAGCAATCTCGGAAGCATGTCGTCCATTGTGGACCATCGGCGCACCGGGTTGCACTTTGAGGCCGGCAACGCAAGCGATCTGGTGGATAAGGTGCGGTGGCTCCGCGCTCACCCTGCTGAAGCGATGCATATGCGAACCCAGGCGCGGCTCGAATTTGAGGGCAAATATACCGGAGACCGGAACTATGCGCAGCTGATGCGCATCTATGAGTCGGTGCGGGCAGCGGTCAAACCGAAGGCCCGCGCTCCCGCATCGACCCGCTGATCGAATACGATGCCCGTGCAGAGCTCAGGTATGGCGAGCAGAGCATCAAGACGAGCGAGAAAATCGACATGGGGCTGATCGAGTTTACGGGTGCGGTGTTGCTTACCTCTGTTGTCGCGGGGCTGCTCGGCGCACTCACAGGTCTGGGCGGTGGCGTCGTCATCGTACCCGCGCTCGCCCTGCTCTTCCACGTCGATATTCGCTACGCCATCGGTGCTTCTCTGGTTTCTGTGATCGCCACTTCTTCCGGCGCGGCTGTCTCCTACGTCCGGGAGGGCTTCTCCAACGTGCGCATAGGAATGTTCCTGGAGGTGGCAACGACGGTTGGCGCTCTGTTGGGGGCCTACCTCACTGCGCTTATCTCAACTCATGCCATCGGTATCATCTTTGGGATCGTATTGCTCTACTCGGCCTTGAGCTCATTCCGGCAAAAGCACAGTGAGGCGCCGCACCGCCAGGATGCGCTGGCCGAGAAGCTGAAGCTGAGCGGAGACTACCCTACAGCGAGCGGCCGCGAGACATACACGGCGCAGCATGTTCCCGCGGGCTTTGGCATCATGTTTATCGCGGGTACTCTTTCCGGTCTTCTCGGGATCGGCTCTGGGGCGGTCAAGGTCCTGGCCATGGATCAGGCGATGAAACTTCCTTTCAAGGTATCTACCACAACCAGCAACTTCATGATCGGTGTGACTGCTGCGGCCAGCGCCGGTATCTATCTCGGCCGAGGATATATCGCGCCCGGGCTGGCAGCGCCGGTCATGCTTGGAGTGCTGGCCGGCTCGCTCGCAGGGGCGCGCATGCTGGTTAAGATACGTGTACCTGTCTTGCGGCTGGTCTTCGCCGTGGTCATTGCCGCGCTGGGCGTGGAAATGATCTACAGCGGGGCCACGGGAAGGTTGTGATCGGATGGCATCGGAAGCCGATCTGAAAATGGAATTGTCCATCAGCCGGATGCTGCGCGCCGGCGTGACTCTCGCTGCCCTTGTGGTTCTCGTTGGCGGGGTTCTGTATCTGTTGCAAGCGCATGGAGTGAAGCCGGATTATCGCCATTTTCACGGAATTCCCATCCCCGCCTCCCAGTTTGCGCCGGTCTTCGAAGGCGTTCGCCATCTGGATAGCCGCAGCATAATCCGGCTTGGCATTCTGCTGTTGATTGCGACGCCGATCATGCGGGTCGCTTTCTGCGTCTTTAGTTTTACCGCTCAGAAGGACAGAATCTACGTCGTGGTCAGCCTGATCGTTCTGACGGTATTGCTCTACAGCTTCTTTCGCCCTTGAACGGGCCACGCGCGTCAACAATGCGAGAGCGCGATGCGCATCGCCAGGCTCTTGACGTTGAGTCCGTGGGTATAGGTCCGGACCAGCGTCCGGCGCACGAAGGGAAAGCGCATCGCCCGAAATCCCCGGGCAGGATTGGCATAGAAGGCTGCCGCGGCGCGCGAGGAAAAGCGCAGCGTATGGCGGTAGCCGGCGAGATGGCTGGCGAACGCCTCTTCCGCGGCGCCGGCGGCGCGCGTTTCCGAGAGCACCGCGGCAGCTGCCGCCTGTCCGCTGAGAAGGGCGCCATAAATGCCTTCGCCGGTGAGCGGGTCGACGAACCCGCCAGCATCGCCTACCAGAAAGACGCGATCGCGCAGATCCGGCTGCAGGTCTGCGGCCTGACCGCAGCCTGCCCCGATCCCTAGATATTGCCCCACAACGTGATCCACCGCATCGGTTCCCAACCTCGCCTTCACGTATCCGAGAAGGCGGCTACGCGTCACGTCCGCGGTAGACGATGGGGAGTAAACGCCTACGTTCAGGTGGTCCCCTTTGGGAAAGATCCACGCATACCCGTTGCTGACGCCCGCAAAGTCAAAGATTAGACCGCTGCCATCTTTCGGCATCGCGGTCTTGACCTCAAGCGCGAAGCCCCGGGAAAACCAGGAGCCATCGGCGCAAAGGCGCCGCACCTGGCCGCTCGCTCCATCGGCGCCGATCAGAAAGCGCGCACGATAGAGGGCGCCATCGGTGAGCAAATGCACGTCGTCGCCTGAGCGCACAATCCGCCGGACGGGCGAGATCCTGCGGAAGCACGCGCCGGCCGCAATGGTCTTGCGCAGGCAAAAATCGTCCAGCTCGGCGCGCACTGTCATCACACAGATGGGCTCGCGGCTCTGTAGCACGGTACTCAGCAGATCAGGATGCACGGCGTCTGCGCCTTCGAGTTGGACGCGACGCATGACCTGTCTCACCACCGGGTCAATGGAATATCTGAGGGCTCGGACGGCTTTGATCGTCAAACCCCCGGCGCACGCTTTCGGCCGGGGAAAGTCGTGCTTGTCAAGCAGCAGTACGGATTTTCCGGCGGCGGCGAGATCATAGGCGGCCGCGCATCCGGCCGGCCCCGCTCCCACGACCATCGAGTCCCACAGCCGGTTCACAGTATCCACAGCGCTTCGTCTTTCGCGGCATCAGTTTTCAGAGAGGGCATTTTTCCAGCACCTAACCTAAGCTAGAGTCCCGGCACGCCGGGACGGCTGAAAATAGCCCCGCACGAAGTGCGGGGTAAACGTAAGAAACGCGTTAAGTCCCGCAGGGACGGCTGAATCTATCCTTCCATCTCGTGTGCGGCAAGGAATTTCTTCCATTCGTCGGCGAAGTTGATCCGTTTGTGATGTTCCGCTTGGGCATGGATATATCTCACCGTGATCGCTCTTTGCGAGACTCCGATCGAGAAGGCCCCATATCCCTCCTGCCACGCGAAGCTCCTTGACCGCGGAAAATTCTCGTGAACCCACTTCGAGGACCCTGACTTCAGCAGTTGGACGGCTTTGGACACGGAAATCGTCCGTGGCATGGAAAGCAATAAATGAACGTGGTCGGCGGCACCACCCACCGCTAAGGCGGGAATTCCGTTCTCGCGGGCGATGCCGCCGAGATAGGAATGAAGCCTCTCCTGCATCTCCTGCCCGATACCCGGCCGTCGCTCTGCTGTAGCAAAGACCACGTGAACCAGACAACATATGTGACTATGAGACATGCGTTCAGCCGTCCCTTCCGGGGACTCTCTCGAATTTTTCAAGTCTACCTTTCATGCCGTCTCTTCCGGGACTCGAGTTTTCTAAGTTCAGTCAGGATTGCCGTCCCGGACTACTTTCATGCATAAGAGTCCCGGCACGCCGGGACGGCTGAAAATAGCCCCGCACGAAGTGCGGGGTAAACGTAAGAAACGCGTTGAGTCCCGCAGGGACGGCTGAATCTCCTTTCGGCCGTTCCTCCAGGGCCTCAGGTAGGATTGGTCAGCCAATCATCCGAGTGCTTTTCCAGAGCAAAGCGCACCAGTTGACTCCGCGTGCGCACTCCGGTCTTCTCGAAAAGCTGCTGCAGCACAGCTTTGACAGAGCTTTCGGAGATCACCAGCCGGGCGCCAATCTCTTTGTTCGTCAACCCCTCGAATACACCCTTGAGCACGGCCTGTTCTCGCTGTGTCAAGTCTTGTGCCCGGCGGGGGGCGGCCGCATTGCCTGTGGCCGCGGCAATGATCGACCGTGTCACCGCGGGGTCGAGCCAGACCTCTCCGGCAACGACTTTTCTGATGGCTTCCACCAGGCGGCTCGGGGGACTGTGCTTCAAAAAGACGCCGGAGGAACCGTTCTCCAGGGCACGCAGCATGACCGCATCGCTCATCCCAGCGGTCACCAGAAGAATGTGACCGGAAAAGCCGCAACTCCGCGCCCGATCGAGAAACAGAGTGCCCTGCTCCGGGCCGAGATCGTAATCGAGCAGAACCACGTCGATCTCCTCCAGGTGCGGCTGTGCGAGCGCTTCGGTCGCGGAGGCGCAAGTGCCCACGATGTGGAAGTCAGACTCAGTCTGAAGAAGCCGGCTGAGGCTCTCGCGGAACAGGCCGTGATCGTCGATCAGCAATAACCGAATCTCGCTGCTCATAGCTATCATTCTTACTTTCCCGCGGCGCGGGGGACAACTCCACCACGAAGGTCGAGCCCCCCGTCTCCGGTTCGTAGTGCAGGTCACCCTTAAAGCCGCGCATGAAGGCGCGCGACAAGTAGAGACCTAGCCCGGTCGACTGGGCCTCTACCTGGAAGGGGTGGAAGAGCCGCTCCGGATGGGCAACGCCGCCACCGGTATCGCGGAAGCGAATCACCACTCCCGATGCCTCGCGCCGGGCGTTCACGGTCAGTTCCTTCCGCTCCTGGTCCTCCATGGCGCGCTCGCTGTTCTTGGTCAGATTGAGGAAGACCTGCATCAGGCTCTGCCGGTCAGCCCACACCGGGGGCAGATCGTCTTCGATTTCCCACCTGATCGTGACTCCGCCATCGCGCAGCGAAGACTCAATGACGATACGCAGTTCGTCGAGCAGGGGCTGAATCTCGACCCCGGCGGCGTGGCTCGCGGATTGCCGCAGGTCCATTGCGGCAATCCGTTCCAGCGCCAGGACGAGCGTACCCAGCGTTTCAAAATCTTTGTTTTCCTTGAGCACGCCGCTGCGCGCCAGATTCTCATGGACTAACGCGATGGCCCCACATACGTTGCGAACTTCATGGGACACAGCGGCGACGATGATGCGCGAGCTGGCCAACATCTGATGAAAGTTCGATTCCTCGTGCGTTCTCAGGTCTTCCGATGTATCCAGCACCATGGCTGCCAGCCGCGGGCCGGCGCTGGTGACGTAGGTGGAGAACCACACGTCGGCCTGAAAAACCTCCCCATCCACTCGGCGCCCGCGGCACTGCATCGCGGTGCGAAAAGCCTGGCGGTTGCGGTCCAAAGCGGGCACGTTGATCAGCGATGGCAGGTAATCGCGGATGGGCAGGCCGGGAAGCGTGCCCGGCTTCAGGCCGAAAAGGCGGTTGGCCGCATCGTTGGCGAGCAGGATGCAACCGTCGGAACTGGTGGTGATGATGGCCGCGGGGCTACTGTCCACCAGCACTTTGAGTTGCTCTTCCGCATCCCGTCGCGCCGTCATCTCGCTTTCGATCTTCCGCATCTGCTGAACGGAAAGCTTGCGGCTGCGCGTTACCTCATGCATGAAAAGTCCCATGGAGAGAAAGGTGGAAAAGTAGAGAAGGTCGCGCGGCAGCCCGGTATTGGGACCCCAGGCAAATTCATCAAAGGCCTCCGCCAGCCAGGCGCATACGGTGGCAACCCCGCAGATTTCCCAACGGGTAAAGGAGCTGCCGACCACCAGCATGGGAACGATATACAAAAAGCCGAGCGGGATCTCCGCCGCGACACGCGAATCGATCAACGCAATCAACGCGATCATCAGCGCGGCTACCAGCAGCGACGTCCTGCGCGTTGCCGACATGAACATGGAAAAAACTGGCATATCTGCGCTGTATCGGTAGCGTTTCTTCATTCTAATAGGTGTGTGCGGCCTTGCGCTTGATCCTGCAGATTTGTCCTTAAAGCGTTTTCACTTTGGTGTAATGGAGGAAACGGGGCTTGGCGCAGCCGTTCATCAAAGAACGGCCGTACGTAACCACCCTGCCACTCACAGTAAAAGTGAAAATGCTTTTCCGGCACGGTTCACGACTTTAGCGAAAAACAGCAAACAGGGCAAGTTACGCCAGGGCCAGATGGATGACCCTTGCTATTCCTTACTCAAATTTCATGCGGCATTTGCAACTTACAAGGTAGCCTCTAGATCGAAAGATAGGTTGATCTGACCTCACGACGGCCACTAGCTTGAAGTAACCTTTAATCTGGTGTTGGCGATTGTGGATGCTTTGGCTGAAGAACGAGGCACTTGGCGCGAGACGCTGTCATCTTTCCGAAAGGGGCTTTTCCTGTGCTGATCGAATAGCGTCCGATCATTCCGGCCCAGCCCACCTGGCAAGCCATAGAGGCGCGGCGGACCCTATCAAGGGGGAACTGGACTGCCTCCGGTAGAGCGGTTTCACGATAGATATAGCCTATGGAAACGCTGTGGATGGGGCTTTTCGGCAAGAAAAGCCGCCCTTGGCTGAATCCGGATCGGACAGAGCAATCGTGAAAGCGCGGTAATCCACCGGGTTCCACCAGACCCCGTATCTGTTGTGAGACTCCGAAGCTCGTGACACGATGGCTCTGACAACCAGCAGGGTAGGCCGGTATGCGCCCGATTCGGTCCCTTGCTCCGTCAAAACGAGCGGCATAAGGCGTGAACACCTCAACCTGGCTGGTACGGATTTGCCCCCGGAAGCCTGTAACTTTGCATTGGGTCGTGAGGTCTATTCATGAAGCACAAGATGGTCATCGCCGCGGCTCTCAGTCTCGCGATGTCAGCTGGTTGCGGCGGCCAGAAGCATGATGAAGCAGCGCAGGCGCCGCCTCCTGCGCAGGTGGAAACCGAGCAGGGCGTCAGCCTCGTCACGGTCGATCATCCCGGCCAGTTTCCCCTTTTTGCTGCCACGGAATATGAATCGACCTCGACGCTGAACGTCACCGGCGTGGTCAACCCCGATGTTTCCGAGACCATCCCCGTCATCTCGCTGGCCTCCGGACGGGTGGTTGCGATTCACGCGCGGATCGGCGACTACGTGAAGAAAGGCCAGCTGCTCATGGAGGTGCAGAGCACCGACATTTCCGGAGCATTCGATCAATACCTCAAGGCCGTCAACGACGAAAGGCTGGCGCGCACCCAGGACGAACGAGCCAGGATTCTGTATGACAAGGGCGCGATTGCCAGGAGCCAGTTGGAGATCGCCGATGACAGCGAGCAGGACGCACAGTCCGACCTGACCGCGGCCGAGCAGCAACTGCGCGTCCTCGGCGTCGACAAGGACCACCCCGCTGCAACGGTCAAGGTTTATTCCCCGGCGAGCGGTGTCATTATCGCTCAGAACGTCACTAATGCCGCCGCGGCCGGTGTCACCTACGCGGGATCCTCCAATGCATTCACCATTGCCGATCTCTCGCACGTGTGGATCATCTGCGACGTCTATGAGAATGACCTGCCCACCGTCCATCTCGGCCAGACCGCCGACATTCGGCTGAATGCCTATCCCGATCGCGTTATCAAGGGCACCATCGGCGAGATCGACGCCGTTCTCGACCCTTCCATTCGCACCGCCAAGGTTCGTCTTCAGGTCCCTAATCCTGACCACATCATGCGCGTGGGAATGTTTGCCACCGCCACGTTTCACGGACGTAGGGAGGAGGGGCATGTGTCGGTGCCGGCCTCAGCCATCCTCCACCTGCACGACCGCGACTGGGTCTATGTGCCCGCCGGGGGGAACAAGTTCAAGCGGGTGGGCATAGCCGGCGGCGCAATGCTCGCAGGCGGAATGCAGGAGGTAATATCCGGCCTTGCTTCCGGGCAACAGGTAGTGAAGAACGCGCTTGAACTGCAGAACTCGGTGGACCAGTAATGATTCGTGGTCTGGTTGATTTCGCACTCAACAATCGCTACATGATCCTGGTGGCCGCCATCCTGCTCTTCGTCTGGGGCGCCATCTCGTTTCACGACCTGCCTGTCGAAGCCTACCCGGACGTAGCCAACAATTACGTCGACGTGATTACCCAGTGGCCCGGGCGCGCGGCCGAAGAGGTGGAGCAGCAGGTCACGATCCCCATTGAAATCCAGATGGCCGGCATCCCGCACATGCAGCATCTGCGGTCGTTCTCTCTGGCCGGTCTTTCCGACGTCAAGATGATCTTCGACGATGACTCCATCAACGACTGGAATCGCGAGAAGGTTCTCGAACGGCTTTCGCAGGTCACGCTGCCCGCGGGTTTGCAGCCGCAGATCGGCACCGACTGGAGTCCTGTCGGGCAGATCTACTGGTACACGCTGCATAGCACCAATCCCGCCTACGACAACATGGAGTTGAAGTCGATCGAGGACTGGACGCTGGAGAAGCAGTTCAAGTCCGTCCCCGGCGTCGTCGATGTTGCCAGTTTCGGAGGCATGACGCGCGAATACCAGGTGCGGGTCGACCCTAACAAGCTCATTGCCTATGGGCTGAGCATCGGCCAGGTGGAACAGCAGCTCGCCAACAACAACATCAACGCCGGCGGCAGCTTTATCGAGCAGGGCCAACAGCAGGTGAACGTACGCGAAGTTGGCCTCTTTCGCAATGTCCAGGACATCGAGGAGACCGTTCTCAAGACCTCGAATGGAACCGCACTGCGAGTCAAGGATATTGCCGAGGTGGTGCAGGGGCCAAAGATTCGTCTGGGGCAGATCGGCAAAGCCATTCATCGAGTCGACGGAAAGATTATCGACGACAGCGACGTGATCGAGGGCATCGTGTTGTTGCAGAAGGGTGACGATTCCGATTCGACCCTGGTGGGCATCCATGCCAAGGTCAAGGAACTCAACGACCTGATCCTACCGAACGGAGTCAAGGTTGTTCCCTTCCTGGATCGCAGCGACCTTTTGCACTACACCACCCACACGGTTCTGCACAACCTGACCGAGGGCATCATCCTGGTGGTGATCATCCTCTTTCTCTTTCTGGGGAATGTTCGTGGTGCTCTGATCGTGTCGCTCACCATTCCTTTCTCGTTGCTATTTGCCTCGATCTGTCTCGATCTGCGTCATATTCCTGCCAACCTGCTCTCGCTCGGCGCGCTTGATTTCGGCATGGTGGTGGACGGCGCGGTGGTGATGGTGGAGAATATCGTCCGTCATCTTGGCCGCCGGCGGGCCGAAAGCAGCAGCCCCAGCGAGCAGATTCGTGAGGCCGCTCATGAAGTGCAGCGCCCTGTGTTCTACGCCATCGGCATCATCGTCACCGCCTACCTTCCTATCTTCACCTTGCAGGCGGTGGAGGGGCGGTTGTTCAAGCCCATGGCGTGGACGGTGGCGTTTGCCCTGCTTGGCGCGTTGATCTTCTCCATGCTGATCGCTCCCGTGCTGGCGAGTTTCCTTTTCTACAAGGGTGCGCGCGAATGGCATAACCCGGTGATGATCTGGATCACGGATCGCTATCGCCATGCCGCGACATGGGCCATCGAGCATCGTTATGTTACCGTCGGCGTCGCGGTGTGCTCGCTGATTCTGGCGGGTTTTCTGGGCTTGAGTGGAATCATCGGTTCCGAGTTCCTCCCCCACCTGGATGAAGGGGCCATCTGGGTACGAGGCACGCTCGCTCCCAGCACCGGCCCCACCGCGGGCGTGGCCACTATGGATAAGGCGCGTATCATTCTCGCCTCATTTCCAGAAGTCACCGACGTGGTCAGCCAGGTAGGCCGGCCCGATGACGGCACCGATACAACCGGCTTTTTCAACACGGAATACTTTGTCGATCTGCTTCCCAAGGAGAAGTGGCGGCCCGCCTTCCACAAGAATAAGGACGAGTTGATCGGCGCCATGAATCGCGAGCTGGAGAAGATGCCGGGGGTCATATGGAACTTTTCCCAGCCCATCTCGGATAACGTGGAGGAGGCGGTCAGCGGCGTCAAAGGCGAACTGGCGGTAAAGCTTTACGGTGACGATCTGAGGTTACTGGAGGAAAAGAGCGACCAGATCGTAGGCATCATGAGCAAGATCCGGGGAATCCAGGACCTCGGAATCTTCCGCGTGATCGGCCAACCCAACCTAAACTACATGGTCGACCGCCAGGCAGCCGCGCGGTTCGGTATCAATGTGGCTGACGTGCAGGATGCCATTCAGACCGCGGTGGGCGGCGGCGCCGTGAGTCAAGTGCTGCAGGGCGAAGCGCGCTACGACCTGGTGGTTCGCTACCAGAAGCCCTACCGGGATACCCAGGAGGCGATTGAAGACATTCGCCTGCTCGCCCCCTCCGGCGAGAGAGTTTCGCTGGCGCAGTTGACCCAGGTCAAAGTGGAGGATGGCGCCGAGGAGATTTACCGCGAGGCCAATCAGCGCTACGTTGCCATCAAATACAGCGTCCGCGGCCGCGATCTGGGCAGCACCGTGGAGGAAGCCATCGCCAAGGTGAACGCCCAGGTAAAGCTACCCCCGGGCTACCATCTTGATTGGGCGGGTGAGTACCAGAGCCAGAAGAGAGCGAACAAGCGCTTGATGCTGGTTTTGCCCATCACCATCACGCTCATCTTTATCATTCTTTACACCATGTTCCGTTCCGGCAAATGGGCGTTGCTCATCATGTGCAACGTTGCCATGGCCCCGCTTGGTGGTTTGCTGGCGCTGTTGGCCACCCACACCAACTTCAGCGTTTCTTCCGGCGTTGGCTTTCTCGCCCTCTTCGGCGTCTCGGTGCAGACCGGGGTCATCATGCTCGAGTACATCAACCAGCTTCGTGTGCGCGGCCACTCGATCGAAGAATCCGCCGTGGAGGGCGCCGTGCTGAGACTGCGTCCCATCATGATGACCATGCTGGTGGCCACGCTGGGGCTTTTGCCGGCGGCCACGTCGCACGGCATCGGCTCGGACTCGCAGCGGCCCTTCGCCATTGTCATTGTCGGCGGCCTGATCGCCGCACTGGTGATGAGTGTCTTCCTGCTGCCAACCCTGTATGTGTGGATCGCGGGCGAACGGGACGTGCTCCCAACGCCGGAAACGGAGTTTGAGAATTGAGCTCCATGAGAAACAGCAGGGAAGCCGGGGCGCTCGCGCTGTTGCTCTGCTTGTCGCTCGCTGGGGGCAGGCCAGGCTATGCGCAGGCGCCGCCGCCCCCTCCTCCTACGGCGCCCATCACCATGCAGCAGGCGGTAGAGCAGGCGCTGGCGCACAATCCGGTCCTGCTCTCAGCGCAACAGAACCTGCTCTCCATGAAAGGGCAGGAGGTCGAGGCTGGGTTGCGCGCCAATCCGGATTTGGGTGTCACCGGTAGCGACATCACGCTTCCTGCCAATAACCCCGCGAGTCCCTATTTTTACAGCGCGTCAGTCACCCGCTTATTCGAGCGCGGCCAGAAGCGGCGCTGGCGCCTGGATAGTGCGCGGGCAACGACGGCCCAGACCGAGGCGCAGTATCACGATCAGATAAGACAGACGACTCTGCAAGTCAGGCAGAGCTTCACCAATCTGCTCCTGGCCAAGGCGACGTTGAAGCTGGCGCAAGACAATCTGAGCAGCTTTCGCCATGAGCTGCAGATCAACCACGATCGGTACGACGCGGGCGACATTGGTAAGCTGGATTACGAACGGCTCGATCTGCAACTGGCGCAGTTTGAGTCCGACGAATCGAGTGCGGAGATGAACCTGGTGCAGGCCAGTGATCAGCTGCAGACCCTGATGGGCAGGGGCCAGCCTACGCGCGACTTCGATATCGCTGGAGACCTGGTTCCACCGCCGCTTACTAACACCCTGGCGGATCTGGAGCAAAAGGCGCTGGCTGCGAGGCCGGATTATCAGGCTGCTCAATCGGCGGTTCGTGTTGCCGACGCCAATGTAAAACTGGCTTATTCCAACGGAACCACCGACCCAACGCTTGAGGGCGAATTCGACCGCAGCGGCGACTACAACTCGGGCGGCTTCAGCATCAGCATTCCTCTGCGCATCTTCGATCGCAACCAGGGCAATAAAGACACCAGCAAATATCTGGCGCAGGCCAGCCGGTTTGGCGAGGTCGCGGCGCAGAATCAGGTCTACTCCGATGTGGACCAGGCATGGATTGGATACACCACCTCCAAGGTGCTTTCCGACCGGTACAACGGGCACTATCTCGCCGAGGCGAAAGATGTCTTATCGATCGCGCAGTTTGCCTATGAGCACGGCGGCCTGGCGCTGCTCGACTATTTGAGTGCGCTGCAGGATGACCGGACGACCAGCCTGAACGCGCTGAATTCCTACGCTCAGACCTGGTTGGCGATCCACCAGGTGAGCTTTGCCAGCGCAACTGAAGTTGTGCCGTAGCAAAACCCGACGGGTGCCCCACGTTGCTTTGTTGCAAAAGAGGGAATCTGCTTCCGGTCAGAGGGTCTTAGCTTCGAGTTCGGCCCACCGCGCGTACAGGCCATCCAGCACGCTCTGCGCCTGCTCCATGGCCTGCAAGGCTCCTTGTAGCCGCACTGCGTCGGTGGCCACCGCAGGGTCTTCAACTAGCTCTCGCTCTTTGGCCAGCTGTTCTTCCGCAGCGGTCACTCGTTCTTCGATGCCCGCAAACTCGCGCGCTTCCAGATAAGAGAGTTTCTTCCTGGGCGCCGGGCCGTTGTCCTGCTGGGGAGCCGCTTTGAGATCTTGCTGTGCTTGCCGGTCTACCTGTTGCCACGCTTCCCACTGGGAGTAGTCGGCGAAGCGTTCCGCATCCCCTCGTCCATCCAGTCCCAGAACGGTGGTGCAAACGCGATCGAGCATGTAGCGGTCGTGGGTCACCAGCACCAGGGCCCCGCGAAATTCCATCAGGGCTTCTTCCAGAATCTCGAGCGTCGGGATATCCAGGTCGTTGGTAGGCTCGTCCAGCAGCAGCAGGTCCGCCGGTTCGAGCATCAGTCTGGCAATCAGGACCCGAGCCCGCTCTCCGCCCGATAGCCGGCCCACCGGCTGGTTGAGCTGATCACCGGTAAACAGAAACCTTGCTGCCCAGGAGGCGACATGGATGACCCGATCCTGATAGATCACCGAATCGCTATCGGGCGCCAACGCTCGCCGTAACGTTACGTCCGGTTCGAGGATGCGATTCTGGTCGAAGTAGACCGTGCGCAGCGCGGTCGCTCGTTTGATCGCGCCGTCGAGCGGTTCGATCTCCCCTCGGAGCAGTTTCAGCAGCGTCGTCTTGCCGCTGCCATTGGGTCCCACCAGGCCGATGCGCATCCCCGCGGTGAGGACAAAGTTAAGCCCGCCGAAGAGCGTGCGTCCGGCGAAGCCATACTGCAGGTTTTCCAGTTCCACCAGCCGCTTGGTCTGCCGGTCGGTAGAGGAGAAGTCGATGGCAGCCGTCGCTGTGCGGTTGCGCGCGGAGACCTCCGCCAACTCACCAATGAGTTCGTTAGCCCGGTCGATCCTGGCCTTGGACTTTGTCGTGCGCGCTTTCGGTCCGCGGCGCAACCATTCAATTTCGGTGCGCACCCGGTTGGTGAGGGCATCCTGCCGCTTTGCCTGCGCTTCTAGGAAGGCTTCTTTCTTCAGCAAAAAAGCGCTGTAGTTGCCATTTACGCGCAGCAGGCCATCGGGATAGGTGCGGTTCAACTCCACCGTTTCTGTGGTCACATTCTCCAGGAAGTACCGGTCGTGGCTGACCACGATGCAGGCAAAGGATGAGGACTTGAGCAGCGCCTCCAGCCAATCGATCCCGCTCAGATCCAGATGATTGGTCGGCTCGTCCAGCAGCAGGACATCGGGCTGCTGCACCAGGGCTTCGGCAATCGCCAGGCGTTTGCGCCATCCACCGGAAAGGCGGGATGCATCGATGGCAAAATCCTCAAAGCCGGCACGGCCAAGTGTTTCGCCGATGCGTCCTTCCCACTCCGAGGGCGGAGCGGCGATGCGCTTGAGGGACGCTTCAAGAACCGACCACACGGTTGTCCCGGCCGCAAATTCCGATTGCTGCGCTACGTAGGCTAGCCGCGTGCGCTTGCGCGTCGCTACCTCGCCGCTGTCCGGCTCGATATCACCGGCGAGAATGCCGAGCAGCGTCGACTTACCCGAGCCATTGGGTCCGATAAGCCCGATGCGGGCGCGCTCTTCGACCGTGAACGCGACGTTGCGCAAGAGCGGGTCGGCACCGAATGACTTGCAGATTCCCTGGGCATTGAGGAGCGGCGCCAATGTCGGACGTGTCCTTATAGGGGTTGAAGTTCGTGGTCGATTGAAAGGTGCCCGGCGTAACGTGACCGCAGGTCCCGGAATTTCCAGGGCGCCACCGAATGAAGTCTGGTCTTTGAAGGGGACGGCCTTCAGGCCGTCCATAAACGCCGCAGAATGACTGCGGCTTTGAGCCGCTGAGGGGACTCCCTTACCGCGCTGCGGCGGTCGCGTTCATGTACTCCTCATACGGTCCCTTGAAGTCATCGATCGTGCCCCGATCGAAATGCCAGATGCGGGTGGCCACTTCGTCGATCAGATCGTGGTCGTGCGTCACCAGCAGCACCGTGCCCTCATAGCGCTGGATGGCGATATTGAGCGCATTGATGGTCTCCAGGTCGAGATGGTTCGTCGGTTCGTCGAGAATGAGGATATTCGGCTTCTGCAGCATCAGGCGGCAGAAGATCAGGCGCGCCGCCTCGCCACCGGAGAGGGCTTCCGTCTTCTTCAATCCCTCTTCGCCGCTGAACAACATCTGCCCCAGCAGGCCGCGGATATCTTCCTTGGTCACCCTGGGATCGAACTGATGCAGCCAGTCGGCCACGGTCATGCCTTTTTCGATGGAACCGGTATGGTCCTGAGGGAAGTAACCGATCTGCGCTTCGTGTCCCCACTTGACCTTTCCCCGGTCAAGGGCGAAACCAGGCTCGGCCTGATCCATCTTCACCAGCAGCGATTTCAGCAGCGTCGTTTTGCCCAGGCCGTTGCGGCCCATCAGGCAGACCTTCTCGCCCGCGCAGGACGGCAGCGCTGAAGTCATGAATGACACGCTGGTCCCCATACGATTTGCTCAGGTGCTCGAACTCGAGGATATGCTTGCCCGAAGGGCGCAACAGATCGAAGCGAATATAAGGACGCTGGATATTGGAGCGCGCCAGCTCGGTGGTTTGCAGCCGCTCCACTTCCTTCTTACGCGAGGTCACCTGGCTGGAACGGGTTCCGGCGGAGAAGCGGGCGATGAACTCGTTTAGCTGGGCAATCTTTTTCTCGCGCTGGGCATTTTGCGATTCCAGGCGGGAGCGGATCTGAGTCTTGGCCAGCACCATGTCGTCATAGCCGCCGCGTATAGGTGATGATGGTTTCGTAATCGATGTCGGCGATGTGCGTACACACGCTGTTAAGAAAGTGCCGGTCGTGCGAGATGGTGATGAGCGTGCCTTCAAATTGCAGCAGAAAGTTCTGCAGCCAGTGCACCGAATCAAGATCGAGAGAGTTCGTCGGCTCGTCCAGCAGCAGCGCCTGGGGTTTGCCGAAGAGCGCCTGAGCCAGCAGCACGCGCACCTTTTGGCCGCCCTGCAATTCGCTCATTTTGCGTTCGTGCATTTCATCGGGGATATCCAGGCCCTGCAGCAGAATGGCGGCATCGCTCTCGGCCGTGTAGCCGTCTTCTTCGCCCACGATGCCTTCCAGCTCGCCCAGCCGCATGCCGTCCTCATCGGTCAGCTCGGCCTTTCGCATAAATCGCATCGCGCTCCTCCAGCGCTTTCCACAGCCCTTTGTTGCCCATGATGACGGTATCGATCACCCGAAAGGCATCGAAGGCATACTGGTCCTGGCTCAGTACGCCGACCTTCTTTGGCCGCACCACGGTCCCCTTCTGCGGCTCCAGTTCACCGGACAGGATCTTCATGAAGGTCGATTTGCCCGCGCCATTCGGACCGGTCAAGCCCATAGCGGCGCCCGGCAATGAACTGGACCGAAACCTCCTCGAACAGGAGCTTGGCTCCGTAACGCATAGTGACATCGCTGACAGAAATCATGATTCAGTCTCTTGTTTTCTTAGATTCACTTCTATTTTCGCAGATTTATTGCAGAAACCCGAGTGCGGTGGAGGATGCTTCTCAGAAGATACGCGACAATATCTGGTTTGCCGCTAACGCCGCCAGGTAAGCCAGTCCTGTCATGTAGAAAAACTGCACCGCCGGCCACTTCCAGCTATTCGTTTCGCGCCGGACCACGGCCAGGGTCGAGGTGCACTGCATGGCAAAGGCGAAGAAAACCACCAGGGCGATGGCGCCGCCAATCGTCATGTCATGGCGCAGCGCTGCCTGCAGGCCGACAGACTGGGTGGCGGGGTCGGCGCCGTAGAGCGTGCCCAGGGTGCCCACGATCACTTCGCGCGCGATGATCGAGCTGAGAAGCCCAATGCCGATCTTCCAGTTGAAGCCCAGCGGCCGCAGCACCGGTTCGATCCAATGCCCCAGCCTGCCGATCACGCTCTGGGTCAGTGGAGCGGTCGCGCCGTGATGGAAGGGCACAATGCTCAGCAGCCAGAGGCCAAACGTAACCGCCAAGATTACCGTTCCGGTCTGCTGGACGAAAACCTGGCCGCGATCGAGCAGCCGCAGCCCGATCGAGCGCAGCGTCGGCCACCGGTACTGTGGCAATTCCAAAATGAACGGAGCCGAATTGGCCTTCAGGATCGAGGACTTGAGCAGCCGGGCTGTTCCCAGCGCGGCCAGAAAGCCCAGAAGGTAGAGGCTCAACATCACCGCGGCGCGCAGGCCAAAGAAATCGCCCAGGATAGGCCGGTTGGGAATAAACGCGGCAATGATGAGGGTGTAGATAGGCAGGCGGGCCGCGCAGGTCATGAACGGGGCCACCAGGATGGTCGCCAGGCGGTCACGTTTGTTTTCGATCGTCCGCGTTGCCATAATCGCCGGCACCGCGCAGGCGTAGGCAGAGAGAAGCGGAATGAAGGCCTTGCCGTTCAAGCCGATAGAGCGCATCACGCGATCGGCGATCAGGGCCGCGCGCGCCAGGTAGCCGGAGTCTTCGAGCACGCCGATCACCAGGAACAGCAGCAGGATCTGGGGCAGGAAAACCATGACCGCCTGCACGCCATTCCATAATACCGTCGCGCAGCAGGACCTGCAGCCACGGCCACGGGCAGGAAGTGGACTACCGCCGCGCCTGCCTTGGTAAAGATCTCGGTCAGCCAATCGCTCAGCGGAAGGCCGGCGGCGAAGACCACCTGAAAGACGCCGATGACCACGGCCAGAAAAATAAGCGGTCCCCAGATCCTGTGCAGCAGCACGGCATCGAGCCTGCGCGTCCAACCCGGCGACATCGGCGCCTTGTACTTGGTTCGCGAGCTTACCTGCGTAGCCCATTGATGGCAGGAGGCGGCATTCTGCAGTACCGGAAGCTGCATAGGCTGGAGCTGCGCCTCCGCGGGTTCGGAGAGCCGGGTCAGGAAGCGTCCGATGGCATCGAACCCGGTGCCCTTGGTCGCGCTGATCATCGCCACCGGGGCCCCCAATTCGCGGGCCAATGCCAGGGGATCGATCTCCCCTCCGCGCGAAGTCATCAGGTCAGACATGTTCAGCAGCACCAGCGTCGGCAGACCCATAGCCAGCACGGGAGCGGCCAGCATCAGCTGGCGGTTCAACTGCAACGCATCGAGCACCAGCAGGACGGCGTCCGGAACCGGGGTGCCGGGCATGTTTCCTTGCAGTACATCGACCGCGACGCGGGCGTCCTCCGAGTAGGATTGGAGGCTGTAAATGCCGGGCAGATCGATCAGCGTCAACTCGCGGTGGCCGATGCCGGCCATCCGGGCAGAGTGCTGTTCGACGGTCACGCCGGGATAGTTGGCCACTTTCTGGCGCAGGCCGGTCAAGCGATTGAAGAGCGTCGACTTGCCCGAATTCGGCGGGCCGATCAGCGCGACCGTACTGACTTTGCCGGCGACCCTGGGCCGGGACGGCTCGACGGCGACGCCGCCTCCGGGGCTGCAGTGGCTCATCGTGCTGCCTTTCGCTCCGGCATGCAAACGCTGTGGACTGAGATGAATTGAGCCGTTTCCTTGCGCAGCGCCACTTCTGCTCCATCGACGCAATAGACTGTGGGATCGCCGGCCGGCGCCCGGCGCAGCACCAGCACCCGGCTCTCGGGCACAAAACCGAGATGCATCAGCTGACCCTGGATCTCCTCAGGAAGCTCCAGGGAAGCCAAGGTAGCGCAGGACCCTACGGCGAGCTCGCTCAGGGCAGTTGATGTAAGAGTGAGTGCCATGGCGGTAAGGAGCAACCCTCGCGATGATCAGATTCGGCCAAATGCGACCGTTGAGGTCGCATATCTAATATACGACTGTACCAGTCCGAATGACAATGTCCGCTCAGGGTTCTAGATTCTGAAAGGGGCTGTCGGCAGGACAGAACCCGCTCTCGCCTTGCACGAGCGTAAAATGGCGGCCATGACGATCGAAGAGTTCCGTGCTTCTTTGCGCGAGGGGGTGCCCCCGGCGAGCCTACCCCCTTTGCTGAAGGCTCTTTGGTGGGATGCCAAGGGGAATTTTGACCGCGCTCACGACATCGCCCAGGAGGAGGAGTCCGGCCAGGAGGCGGCTTGGGTCCATGCCTATTTGCATCGCAGAGAAGGGGACCCGGACAACGCGGGGTACTGGTACAAGCGTGCGCACCAGCCTCATCCGGAAACTTCGTCCGATGAGGAATGGCGGCAGATCACAACCGTCCTGCTGCACCGGCACGGCTAGGGTTAGCCTCGCTCTGGACGCCATGAGGTAGAACCTTTAATCTTTACTGTAAGCATGACAAGTAAAGATGCCTCCGAACAGCACCCTCAGTAGCAAAGGACAGATCACGATTCCGCTTGAGATTCGCCGCCGTCTCGGCTTGAAAGAAGGCGATCGTGTGGAATTCGTTGTGGAAGGCGAGCGGACGATTATTCGGCCTGCTCGGTCGCCGAAAAATCCTTTCGAGAAATATGCAGGAGCCCTTCCCGCCTTTCGCTCCGGGCGCGAAATGAATGCATGGGTAAGCAGTTTGCGCGATGAAGAAGCAGTTGATAAGTGAGAACGGCGATCGATACAAATGTTCTGTCTGCGCAACCAACCTCAGGGGTGCCCCATCCTTCTCGTTTTTTGCGAAGGGTGGGATACCACGAATCTCGATACCGACCGTCGCGTATCCCACCCTTTGCAAAGTGCGCAAAGGACCCCGGATTCCTGCCACGCAGCGCTGGACAAGACCGCGTGTGCGCCTTTCTCCAAGGAAAGGCGCATGAAGTTTGCGGAACCCAGTAAGCTCAACAGGAATCCGGGGGGATGGGGCACCCGCCTTTTCGTGGTGCTTCCTACCGTGCCAACACCACCCGCGGCTTAATCGAGACTTGTTTCTTATCAGAGTTGAGGAGAAGAGCGTTCTGTTGCCCGATAGGAGTTAGAGAGCCTATCGCCGTGCTTAGCGGTCCGCTCTTCCGCTGTTGAGCAAGACCCTCGCAAACACGTCGTGGTCAACGTTGCCGCCGGTGGCCACCAGGCCCACGCGTTTACCCCGAAGCGCATGCTTCTCTTTGAGGGCGGCCGCAAGACCCGCCGCCCCTGCTCCCTCCACCACGTTGTGCGTGTCGGTAAAGTAAATTTTCATCGCCCGGCCAATTTCGTCCTCGCTCACGCGCACCACGCGATCGACATTCTCGAGTATCACTTCAAGCGCCGCATCATCAGGCACCCGGCAGGCCATTCCATCGGCGAGCACGGTGGTTACGGGAGCTGCGATCTTGCGTCTCGCCTCAAACGAGAGTGCATACGCGGGCGCCCCTTCGGCCACGACTCCCACGATTTTTGTTTTCAGCTTCAGGCCGTTGCGAACCGCGCAGCAGGAGCAGATGCCCGAACCCTGCCCAATGGGCACGTAAACAACCTCCACATCGGCCACCGTGGAGAAGAACTCCAGCCAATATGTGGCGACTCCTTTAACGATGTCGCGATGGTAGGGGGGCACGAAGTGCCAGCCGTGCTGGTCCGCGAGTTTCTGCGCGTGCTCTTTGGCCTCCTGGAAGTCGTTGCCAAATTCTATGAGGTCGGCGCCCTGCGCCCGCGTCGCGGCATTCTTCTCCGCGCTGTTTCCCTTTGGCACCACGATGTGCGCAGCCACCTTGAACCGGTTCGCCGCCAGCGTGACCGCCTGGCCATGATTGCCGCGAGTCGCCGTGACCAATCCCGAAGGGGCTTTCGATTCACGAAAGAGCTCTGACGTGTAGATCACCGCGGTGCGCGCCTTGAACGCTCCGATCGGAGTGTGGTTCTCGTGCTTCACCCACACTTCGGCTCCCACACGCTCGCACAGCAGAGTCCACAGATACTGCGGCGTAGGCGGCATCACCGCGTACACCAGCTGCTGCGCTTCTTTAATTTCATCAATAGTCGGCAAAGTCGTTGCGACAACGAACTCCTGAGTCATGAAACCAACCTGTCTGATCGCGTCCGGCTACAACGGATCATCTAAATGCTACTGCAATTTGTAACCGGCGAGAGGCTCTTCCTGTTGCACTGAGCATGAACAGGGAGGAATGATAGTGGCTGAGGGGATGAGGCCATACTGCTGGAAGAATGTCCGGTGTCGGTTGCGCTGCGGGCGATTGGGGGTAAGTGGAAACCGCTGCTGCTAAGGGAGCTGAAGACTGGGGCGCATCGCTTTGGGGAGCTGTGCCGGCGGGTGCCGGAGGCTTCGCAAAAGGTCATAACCGAACAACTGAGGCAGCTGGAGGCTGCGGGGATTGTAGAGAGGAGGATCGTTCACGGCCCGATTCCCGGGATGGAATACAGGCTGACGGACTATGGGCGGACCTTGCGGCCGATCCTTACGATCTGAGTAAGTGGGGTGAGACACATCGCGGGCGAATGCAGGAAAAGCTCTCGCAAACGCAGGAGTTGGAGGTTCTTCTAGAATGCCGATATGAGCGGCGAATTGGTGCTGGTTACGGGCGGGTCGGGATTCATCGGCGCACACTGCATCTTGCAACTCTTGAACGCGGGCTATCGTGCGCGGACCACGGTGCGTTTGCGCAACCGCGAAGCCGGCGTGCGCGCGATGCTCAAGACAGGTGGCGCTGAGCCGGGAGAGGCGCTCTCGTTTGTCGCCGCCGATCTCATCTCCGACGCGGGCTGGCCGGAAGCCGTCGCCGGTTGTGACTTTGTGCTCCACGTCGCTTCGCCCTTCCCCTCGACCGTGCCCAAACACGAGGACGACCTGATCATCCCGGCACGCGAAGGCGCGCTGCGTGTGCTGCGCGCCGCACGCGACGCCGGCGTCAAGCGCGTAGTGCTGACATCTTCATTCGCGGCGATCGGCTATGGCCAGAAGCCGCAGCAAACACCGTTCAACGAAACGAACTGGACCGACCCCAATGGCGAGGGCGTGCTCCCTTATGCGAAATCGAAGACCCTGGCCGAGCGCGCGGCTTGGGATTTCATTGCCCACGAAGGCGGCGGCCTCGAGCTTTCCGTCGTCAACCCCGTGGGAGTGTTCGGCCCTGTCCTGGGACCAGACTTTTCGACCTCGATCCTGCTGGTGCAGCGCCTGATGGACGGCGCCATGCCCGGCTGCCCACGGCTCTCTTTTGGCGTCGTCGATGTGCGCGACGTTGCCGGCCTGCACATCCGCGCGATGACTCAACCCGCCGCCAGGGGCGAACGCTTCCTCGCCGTCGCGGGCCAGTTCATGTCGATCCTCGACATCGCGAAGACGCTGAGGGTTCGAATGGGCGCGGCGGCCAAAAAGGTGCCGACCCGGCAACTGCCTGACTGGCTGGTGCGCCTCGCCGCGATGCGTGATCCGGCAGTGAAGCAGATAGTGCCCGAGCTTGGCAAGGTGAAGAACGCCACCAACGAAAAGGCGAAGCGCATGCTGGGCTGGGCGCCGCGATCGAACGAAGAATCCATCCTCGCGACCGCCGAGAGCCTGGTGCGGCTAGGACTTCTCAAGGACAGCCCGAAGAAAGCCGCCTGAATATGTTCTGCAACCCGCTTCGTCACAGACCAAGGAAAAAGACGAGGGCAAAGGATGCGAGTGCTGCTCCGGCTTGCTGTGCAAGTACGTAGAGCGTCTGTCTTGGAGCCCGAGGCAGCCACTTGATCGCGAAGTACGCCACGATCGGCATCTGTCCAGCCATCAGTATCTGCCACAGATGGGCAACGGCCCCCTCATCGGCCTGACGGGCGACGCCGTATCTCGCAACGTAACCAAGCACCATCGCCAGGGCAGTGAGCGACATTGCCAGGGGAAGAAAAGCGCTGGGCTGTTTCATGATGGTCCCAAAGGAATTGGGATGTTGATCCATGTTGCCTCCTCGGCTGGGGGAGATGTGTTCACGAAGTGCCGCCCAAACCACGTTTGCCGAAGTGCGAAGGCGGCCGGCTTGAAGAAGCGCCTCAAACTCCACCCCGTAGCGCTTTCTCCAGTCCCGCGGATATAGGCGCGTGAGCAAGTGAGCAACTACGCGATTCATAAGGCCTCTAGCCGCCGCAGTCCAGCTTTGGCGAACTGCCGCAGGGTGGTCAGCTTTGCGCGGAGAACGCGCAGCCCCGCTGCGGTGATGCGATAGGGCTGGCGGCGCTCCTCGGGTGGAGTTGGCTCGATCCACCCCTGCTGCTCCAGGCGTGCAATCGCGCCATACAGCGTTCCCGGACCCAGGCGGGTTCCGCAGAGGCGCACAATGTCTTCGATCATCGCGTGTCCGTGCTTAGGTCCATTGGCGAGGCTGGCAAGCACCAGCAGCGGCGGGTCAGAATAGTGCCCCAGTCCCGCGTCCTTTTCATCTTTTACTACGTGTCGCGTACTACGCATGACGTAGTTATCGCACAGGCTGGTCATCGATTGCAAGCCAATTGTCGTCCGGCGGCGGCCGATCAGATTCTTAATTAGCTAATGAGGTTGGGCAGCCACGTTGATGTGATGAAAGCCTTGCGAACAGACTGAGCGTTAGAGTTCAATCAGGCGAAAATGCTTGACGTTTTGGCTGATCGGATCGATGCTCTAGTAGCTCATCCTGAGTAACCAAAAGCCTTGGGTACCGGATATGGGTACTGTGGATTTTTTGATTCGTGGACCAATGGAATAGATTAGAGTGAATGTAGAGTGAAACATAGTCTGGCGCCCCCCCTTTCGCCGACTCACTCTCCCCCTGGCAGAACTGAGAATAGACTCGGCGCCGTGATGCGCACAGGTCGTTCATGCTGTACCAAACCGTTCCGGTAGAGAGCGGGGCTTGCCGCAATTTTTGCTGCTTTGTGTATTGATTTTGCACCTGACTATCAAGCGGGCACTGCTCGCTCAGACGGAATCAGAAGGAAAACACCGTAATGAAGACGTGCGCCCACCGGTTTCTCCGCAGGATTTCCTCGCCATTGGCGATGGTATTCATGTTTCCGCTTCTCCTGGTATTCACTGGATGCGGTGGCGGCAACTTCAACAGCACACCCACGGCGGCGCCGACGGTGAGCATCACCGCCAGCCCGGCTTCGATCACCGCGGGAAGTTCGTCCATGTTGACGGTAGCGGCCACCAATGCGACCGCAGTGACGGTGACCGGCACGGATGGCAGCAGCTATAACTTGTCCGCGAGCGGCGGCACGCAAGCGGTCAGCCCGACCGCAACGACGACCTATACGGCCAACGCCACCGGAACCAGCGGCAAGGCGTCTTCGACCGCGGCGGTGACGGTGATGGCGGGGGCGCCGGCCCCGGCGCCAACCGTGACCCTCGCGGCCAACCCCACCTCGATCGCCGCGGGAGGGTCGTCCACCTTGACCATAGCGGCCACGAATGCGACCGCGGTGACGGTGACCGGCACGGATGGCAGCAGCTATAAGGTGCAGCCCAGCGGCGGCACGCAGGCAGTCAGCCCCGCCGCAACGACAACCTATACGGCCAACGCGACCGGAGCAGGCGGGAAAGCATCCGCGATGACGACCGTGACGGTTGTGCCCGGAACAGCCGCCGCGCCGACCGTGGCCATCGCGGCCAAACCCATGTCGATTAGCGCGGGGGGGTCCTCCACATTGACCGTCACCGCCGCCAATGCCACCACTGTGAAGGTGACCGGCTCGGACGGTAGCAGCTACAACCTGTCGGCGACTGGCGGTACCCAGGCCGTCACCCCCGCCGCGACTACAACCTATACCGCCGCTGCGACCGGGGCCGGAGGGAACGCATCGGCGGTCACGACCGTGACGGTCGTCCCTGGGCTACCCGCCGCGCCGACAGTGACTATTACGGCGAATCCCACCACGATCACCGCGGGCAGTGCGTCTACGTTGACCGTGGCGGCCACCAATGCGACCGCGGTGACGGTGACGGGCTCAGACGGCAGCAGCTACAAGCTGTCAGCCACTGGCGGCGCCCAGGCTGTCACCCCGGCTGGATCCACAACCTACACTGCCACTGCGGCCGGGGCAGGAGGGACCGCATCGGCGGTCACGACGGTGACGGTTGCACCGGCGCCACCGCCTGCGCCGACGGTGAACATTACGGCGAATCCCACGTCGGTCGCCGCAGGCGGCGAGTCTACGTTGACGGTGGCGGCGACCAATGCCACCAGCGTGACAGTGACTGGCTCGGACGGCAGCAGCTACAACCTGACGGCGACCGGCGGCACTGAGGTTGTCACGCTGGCCGCAACCACAACCTATACTGCCGCTGCGACCGGGGCAGGCGGGAATGCATCGGCGGCCGCGACCGTGACGGTGAAACCGGCAGGCAGCATCCAATCCATCAACCACGTGATCTTCATGCTGCAGGAAAACCACACGTTCGACAACTATTTCGGCATGCTGAACCCGTATCGTATAGCGAACGGCTGGAACATCGGCGACGATGGCAACGACTATGAAGTGGATGGCATTGACGACAAGCTGAAAACCAGCAACGAGAACGATTCCGGCGTATCGTATCCGCTCTTCAAGCTGCGCAGCACCTGCATCGACGATGACAGTTCGGAGTGGCTGGCAAGCTACGGCGATGTGAATCGCTACGACTTCCTGACCAATCGCCCCATTCAGGAGAATGGCTTCGTCCACACCGCTGAGGGCTTTGCCACCAGCTGCGCGAATTCCGGCACCTGCAACGGGGAATTCACCGATTTGGCCGGCCAGCGCGCCATGGGGTACTACGACGAGGGATTCCTGAACTACTACTACTACATGGCCGCGCAGTTCGCGGTCTCCGACCGGTGGTTTTCGCCGTTGGCAAGCAAGAGCACTCCCAACCGCGTCGCGACCTATTCGGGAGGCACGACGCAAGGCCTGGTCCTTGACCCGGGCTACGACGACCACCTCGGCGGAGTCAATGCCGCAGCCCATTTTTGAGGAACTCGATCAAGCCAATGTTTCGTGGAAGGTTTATTACACCCAGACGGCGGGTTCCTGCATCCCGGGTGATGACTGCGGTTCGGGATCGGCCAATGAGCCGGCAACGGATCTGGGCTATTTGTACTACGACGTCAGATATCTATATAAGAATCCATCCAAGGCTCCCTGCACAGGCACCACGCAACCTTCCAGCGTAGTCGGTGATGCCACGAACTCCTTCTGCATCGATCCGAATCACATTGCCCCGCTGAGTACTTATTACACCGACGTCGCCAACGGCACGCTTGCCAGTTTCACCTTCATCGAGTCCGGCTCCATGAACGATGAGCACCCTGGATCGGGCCAATCAGTCCTCTACGGGCAAGCGGAGGTGGCGAAGATAGTGAATGCGTTCATGGCCAGTCCGTCATGGAACGACTCCGTCTTCTTCTTCAGCTACGACGAGGGCGGCGGCCCCTACGATCACGTGCCGCCGGTGCCCGGCCACTCCAACGACTTTACCGATGCGTCCCTGGGGCCGATTCCGGATATCTCAACCATTTCCGTGAATCCTGATAGCTACTTCCCCTGCCCGCCACCCAATGGAGTGGCGACCCAGCATTGCGACCTGAAACCGAATTACCCAGGCACCCATCCAGGTGATGCTGCGACGGTGCACGGCTTTGCGGCGCAGCTTGGCTTCCGCTTGCCGAATATCGTCATCTCGCCCTTCACCCGGCGGCATTATGTTTCGCATATCCCGATGGACCATACGGCGGTTATTAAGTTCGTGGAAAACCGGTTTATCGGTCCCTACGCGCACCTGACTGCCCGCGACGCTGTGCAGCCGGACCTGTTGGACTTCTTCGACTTCACCAACGTTCCCTGGGCAACGCCACCGACTCCGCCGAATCCGGTCACGGCGCAATCGCTGGGCTACAATCCGTGCACGCCGACGAACATGGGACCTTAGGATTGCGAAGGGGTGCTGGAGAGGCGTTGGAGCAAAGCGTGGAAACGGGGAAGATTGCGCAGAGACGCAAAGTCGGGGTCGTTTTCGACCCAGGCCTTGTGGCCAAACCCGTTGCGGACTGCCTTTTCAAGACAGTCCAAAGCTTGCTCTTTTTCGCCCAAAAGGGAATAGTTACAAGCGACGTTGTAGAGGATGGCGCTTTCCTCGGGATCGATGGCCAGGGCCCGTGCGGCCCACTCGAGGCTGCGTTTGGTATCACCGGCCTCGATCAGGACGCCGGCTCCCAGATAGAGAGCGCGCGCATCCTCGGGATACAGCTCAACGTGGCGTTCCATAACACGCAAGGCATCCACGCTCGCTTCCCGCGCCTCTTCCATGCGGCCCAGCGACCGCAGGCAACCCAACAATTGCGCGCGCGACTGGTAGTCAGCCGGGTTCAAGCGGCTGGCCTTCTGGAACAAGCCGGCTGCCTTTTCCATCTGCCCCTGGGCAAAACAGGATCGCGCGTAAAAATAGCAGGTCTCGAACAACTCCGGGTTCAGCCGTAGGGCGCTCCTTGTGGTAAGTATGGCGCTTTCAGGTGCCTACTTCCCAATAAGTTCGTGTCTATCTTACGATTCGAATGAGGAGAAAACATCATGCAAATAAGTGGCAACACTATCCTGATTACAGGCGGCGGCTCCGGTATTGGCCGTGCTCTTGCGGAGGCCTTTCACGCAGCGGGGAATCAGGTTGTCATTGCCGGCCGCCGCAAAAATCTGCTCGATGAGGCGATAGCGGCGAATCCGGGAATGAAGGCTGCAGTCCTCGACATTGGGAACGGAGACGCGATCCGGAGCTTCGCCGAGCAGATCAAAGGCGACTACCCGGCCCTGAATGCCGTCATCCACAACGCAGGCATTATGAAGACGGAGGTTCTTCAGAATGGCGCGGTTGCCGATGCGGAGGCGATCGTGGCCACGAATCTGCTGGGGCCGATCCGCCTGACGGCGGCGCTGCTGCCGCTGCTTGCGACCCAGCCGCAGGCTGCGATCATGACCGTTTCCTCCGGCCTGGCGTTTCTGCCCATGACGATGACACCGACCTACTGCGCCACCAAGGCGGCGATCCATTCCTATACCCAATCGCTGCGCTACCAGCTCAAGGACACTTCTGTGCAGGTCCTCGAACTCATACCGCCTTACGTGCAGACGGAACTGTTGGAACCGGGGCAGGCAAAAGATCCCAACGCCATGCCGCTGAAGGACTTCATCGCCGAGACCATGAACATACTCAAGACCTCGCCCGGCGTTACCGAGATCTGTGTGGAGCGGGTCAAGCCGTTGCGCTTTGCCGAGGCAAACGGGGGCTATGATGCCTTCTTCAAGAAGTTCAACGATGCGATCACTGCCAGGGCCCGATAGCCAGAGAACGGACGAGGAGCGTGTGCGCATGGCCCTAGAGCGGTTTCACAGTAGGTATACCCGAAGCAAAAGAGGTTTTCGTGGTCCCCGCTGGCCGGGACCACACCTCGCGATCCTTGTGAGGGCATAGTAACTGTGGAACCGCTTTAGAAATCCCGCCGTTCAATCACCTTCACCGCGGTCCACATCAGGAGCAACGCCAGAGAAACCCAGATAGCCACCTGCAGCCACGGAATGGGCCCAAGAAGAAGAAGGTGTGTGCGCTTATCGCGATGTTCATCAAGCCCAAACATGAATACGAGCGGGCTGAATCGCGCCAGCTTGGCATCGCCAAGCTCTATGAGAACCGCGAACACAATGCCAAAACTCACTACCGGTGACGTGTACTCTCCTTCCACCAGCGACGAAACGAGAAGCGCCATGGCAAAGAAGGCGGATCCGCCGGACAACAGCACCAGTATGTGGAACAGGATCTGTGGTATCGAAAATGCCCTGCCGAAAATGCTTGCGACCACGGCCATGGCGCACCATGGAACCACTGCCAGCGTGATCCCCTGCAGCACTCCGACTCCGATGCGGGCGGCCATCAGTCGCCGCCTGCTCACCGGGAGCGCGAGGGTAAAGGATGAGGATCCTGCCGCACGTTCTCGAACCAGGCCGCCCATCATCAGCAGCGTCACGGCCAGCACCCACAAAGTTGCGAGCGCCATATGTGCCTCAATGAGCACCAGGTTGTAATCGCCTCCCACCATCCAGGGGTCAACATGGCGCTCTTTGCTAAAAACAAGGAATGAAGAAAGAAAGACAAGTCCGACGAGTGAAATAATGTATCGTGGCCGTGTTTCCAGCCATGCTTTATACCAGAGCATTCCTCAGTTCTCCTTCACCCTCTCGAGGAATATCTCCCGCAGGCCGATCGGCGCAACATCGATCGAGCTGGCGTAAAATGCGCGCGCACGTTCCACGACCGCCTCGGAATTTCCGCTGGCAAAGATTCGCATCTGGTGGCCCTGCGTCCAGATACGTTCCACGCCGGGCAGCCGAAACTCAACCTCATCTGGCACTGCGTTGAACACAAGATCGATTTGCCGGTACGACTGCCGTAGATTGTCGAGAGAACCGTTCATAGCCAGCCGCCCCTTATGGATCACACAAACATCGTCAGCCACGCGTTCCACCTCGGCAATCTGGTGGGAGGAAAAAAAGATCGATGTACCCTCGCTGCACTGCGCCACCATGCTCTCAAGCAGCTGCTCGATGCCGATCGGATCCAGACTATCGCTAGGCTCATCCAGAATCAGAAGCTCAGGCTTGCGGGCAAAAGCTAACAGCAATGCCAGCTTTCGCCGCATTCCTTTTGACAGCGTGCCCACCTTCCTGTCCAGCGGTAGTTCGTATGTTCGCAGAAGCTTCTGTTCAATCTCCGAGTGCCATGCGGGATAAAAAGACTTCGTGAAACGAATCATTTGCTCCACAGTCATGTAGTCGTAGAGGTGCTGCTGCTCACTCACAAACGCGACACATCTGCGCATATCCACGCTCTCTTTGGGATCGCCGATGCGTCTGCCCAGCACGGTGCCATCTCCACTGCTGGGTGCAATCATGCCCAGCAGCATCTTGATGGTGGTACTCTTGCCGGCTCCATTCAGGCCGAGAAACGCGGTGATGCGGTTAGGCGCGACGGACATATTCAGGTTGCAAACCGCATCCACCCGTCCAAAGCTCTTCTTCAACTCCCGGACTTGAATGACAGGAGCATGACTCATCGCCCTTTTCCGATCTGAGCAGGCAGAACGATGGCGGTTTCGAAAAGTCTCCTGATCTCCTCATTCTGCAAGCCGCTTGCACGCAGTTCTTCGACCAGCTCTTCTACCTTCTTTCTTGCGACCTGCACACGGTTCGTCAACGCGCGAGAACGGCGGCTGATGATCAGAAACGCTCCAGAACCATGACGTAGCTCGAGCAATCCTTCGTGCTCCAGTTCGGAATAGGCTTTGGCCACAGTATTCGAGCTCACGACCAAACTCTCCGCTAAAGTGCGGATACCGGGCAGCTGATCGCCGTCCTGCAGGGCCCCGGTTTCGGCCGCATGCCGGATCTGCTGCATCAGCTGCAGGTATAGCGGTTGGCCGTTGGTTGAATTCAATCGGAAGAACATAAGCGTTTAAACTGTATCCCTGTAAGGATACAGTGATACATGTAAACCGTCAATGCCTTGAGTGGGGATGACAGATTGATTCAAGAAACTGGGGATGCAGTCCCGGTATTGCCGGGACTGAGGCATACACCCTGAAGTTGAGAAACTCGGAGGCCTAACTGTGCGGGAGCGGGTCGAGTACCGTGTTTTTGCGTGGACGTGAGAACCGCGCCTCAAATCCTACCGTTAATCGCACACCGTTTGTGATTATGGCAAACTGAAGGGCGTCGAGATTGTGAACCAATTGACACTTCGGGAAATATAGTCCTCGACCCGAGCAAATCGGAAAATTCGGAGAATTACTTCATGACCGTCACAGACAAAGAAGTAAAGCGGCTTCAAGTGGGAACATTGAAGCTGGAGATCCACCCGAACCGTAAAGCTGCGGGCGAAGCTGCCGCGCAGGCGGTGGCACAGGCATTCCGACAGTTAGGTTCTTCTGGAAAGGACGTCGCGATCATTTTCGCCGCGGCCGCTTCCCAGATCGAAACTCTGCATGCGCTGACCGCAATGCCGGATCTTTCCTGGAAGCAGATACTCGGCTTTCATATGGATAGTTATGTCGCACTGCCCGAAGATCATCCGGCCTCGTTCATCCATTTTCTTCGCCAGCATCTGACCCAGCGGGTCGCGATGAAAGAGTTCTTTGGTATCGATGGCAATGCGCCCGACCCGGAGCTTGCCTGCCGCGACTATGCTGAAAAGCTACGTTCAGCAAACCCGCAAGTGTGCCTGGCCGGGATCGGGGAAAACGGGCATTTGGCCTTCAACGATCCTCCTGAGGCGGACTTCAACGATCCACTCGACGTGAAGATCGTTCAGCTGGATCATGTTACCCGGCAACAACAAGTAGCCGAGGGCTGGTTCAAGCGTCTCGAGGATGTTCCGAAGTCGGCCATTACCCTCACCGTTCCCGCACTTCTTCGGGTCCAAACGCTGATTGCGCCGGTGCCCGGTAGCCGCAAAGCAGAGATTATCAGGCGTGTTGTTGAGGAGCCGATCTCAACCAATTGCCCGGCGACCATTCTCCGTACTCACCCGGATGCAACTGTCTTTCTGGACGCAGAATCTGCCGCTGCATTGGATGCGAGCACGCTCGCGCACGGAGACGTCTGACGGCCCGGCGTAGCCGGCTTGGTGGGGTCAACAAACCTCATGCGGCTTTCCGTACGGAAAGCGTGTCGCGCCAACTACCGTGCCCGGCAAAACACGGTAGCCATGGCTAGTTCCTTTCCGGCTTTCCCGCGACCGTGAGGTCGTTCGTGACTTTGAATATTCCAGGCACCGAATTGGCGCGAATACCAGCAACGTTCTTATCCATCTGACTGTCAACGACGCCGTAGAGGGTTACGTTGCCGTTTTGCACCGAGATGCGGATCGGCTTTGCTGGGTCCATCGCGTATTTACTTAATGTCGGAAACCCATAAATAGTCCTGAATAACATCATGCGGGAGCGATCATCCATCGGCGATGGCGGATCGACCCGGACTCGGTTGATGACATCTTTCACACCCGGTGTGTTGCCTACCAACGCGACCGCGGAAGCTGCGTCCACGGGCCCGTAGGCATCACCTGCCAGCGTCACCGTTCCCTCCTGCACCTGGACGGAAATCGCATTGAAAGGCGTCGTGCCGTATCCTACGCGGTCATAGGAGATCGCTTTCACCAGCTTTGCCTGGAGCACGGGATCGGGAAGGTCTAAACCCGCAACCCTGATCTCGTCCGACACCCCTCGCACGCCTTTGATTTTGTGAGTGCGCTTGTCAGCCTCTGCCTTCAGTTCAAATACATTGACGGAGCCGGTCAACGTGATGACTCCGTCGTGAGCGGCGGCCTGAACGCCCTTCAGGTTCGGCTTGTTTAAGACCTTGTTCATTACTTCGGCCTGCAGGTTATTGTCATCTTGCGCGGCTGCAACCGCGTACTGTGACGCAGAAACGGATGCTCCCAAGACCAACGCCAAGACAGGAACGAACCTACCATGTGCACGTTTCATTGCTTGTTCTCCTAATGCTTTTGCTTCTTGCCCGTCGTCCAAAAAGAACCTTCGCCACCCACAGGCGTGACTTGCCTGTGGCGCACGTGTATCGCGGCGCGGCTCGAACCTCGACAAGATGTTAGATTTTGACAACCGCTGATGGAGGCCGAGTGGTTGCCTGTCGCCCCGATGCGAAGGCCTCGTCTAAAGCAGTCTCATTCGACGTTCATCATCAGACACCCCGGGGTTGCTGATTGTTAGAACCCACTCGATAGTAGAAAGTTTCGCTCTTCACAGGCGCGTGCGCTTATGTCTCTTTCCAGCAAATGACTTATCTAACTCGCGCGCAGTGCTTGGATAGGATCGGCGGAGGCGGCGCGGTTGGCCGGTAGCGCAGAAGCCAGCAGTGCCATAAGCATCATGATCAAAGCCGCTCCGAGGTAGACCAGTGGATCGGTGGCGCTAACCTCGAACAGCAAGGAACGGATGAGGCGGGACACAGCAAAAGAGCCGAGCAGCCCAAGGCAACAGCCGAGAAGCGCCAGCTTGGCGCTTGATATCAGCACCAGTCGCGCGATGCGAGCACGCTGCGCGCCCAGGGCCATGCGGATGGCGATCTCCTGGGTGCGCAGCGAAACGGAAAAGGCTACGACCGCGTAGATCCCGGTGATGGCGAGCAGCAGAGCGCCCAGGGCGAAGGCGGTGATGAGGTCGGTGTTGAAGCGGCGCGGCGCTTCCACGTTGGAGAGCACGTCATTCATGGGCTGCACCTGCTCCAGGGCGAGCAGCGGATCAATCTCCGCGATGGTTGAGCGGAGCGTCTGCGTCATCTGCTCGGGCGGGAGCGCGGAACGGAGGGTGATGTATCCACTGCCGGACTCGGTCCGGCCTCCTGAGGCATCCGCGCCGTTGAGAATGGCGGGTTGCAACGCGGGGACATAAAACTGGTCGCTGCTGGGCTTGTCGCGGGCGCCGACTTTGGTATCGGCGACGATGCCGACCACGGTTGCCCACGGGTAGGCCTTCTGCGGGTTGCCGACGTGCATACGCTTGCCGATCGCCCGCTGATTGGGCCAGGAGTGTCTAGCCATCGACTGGTTCACGATCACCACCAGAGGCGTGTCGGAGCGGTCGTTCATGGTGAAGGTGCGGCCGTCGAGCAGCGGGATGTCCATGGCGTGGAAGTAGTCACCGTAGGTGGATGCAAACATAGCGAACTTCAGCTTCCAACGTGGCGACTGGCACCCCCTCGATGGTGAATGCAGCGCCTGCCGCAGCCGGACCCGGGGAGGATGCTGGTGATGCCGGCGGCGACGATGCCGGGCTTGCTTTGCAGCCGATCGATCGACTGCGTGGTTGAAGGTTTCGACGGAATCGTTGCCGGGGTACTGCCTGCGGGGAGCTGATAGCCGGCAACAAGAACATGGTCCGAGCGGAAGCCGGGATCGACGGCGCGCATCTTCTGGAAACTGCGCAGAAAGGCGCCCGACACGGTGAGCAGCACCAGAGCGATGGCGATCTCCGCGACGACCAGGGTGGAGCGCAGCCAGGCATGGCTCGAGGCGCCCGATGCGGTGCGGCACGCCCTCTTTCAGACTTTCGATCAGGTTGGTTCGCAACGCCGCGAAGGCAGGCGCAAGACTGCACAGGGCGCCCGTGGCCAGCGCGAGCAGCAGGGCGAAGGCGACCACGCTCGCGTCCATGGAGATGGAATCGATGCGCGGCATGGACTCCGGCAACAGGTGCAGGGCGAAGCGGATGGCGGTGGCGGCAAACGCCAGGCCCAGCAGGCCACCGGCCAGGCTGAGCAGCAGGCCTTCAAAGACAGATTCGAGGATGATGACGCTGGAGCGCGCGCCCAGGGCAAGGCGCACAGCATACTCCCTGCGGCGGCGGATGGCCCGGACCAGCAGCAGGCCTGCGACATTGACGCATGCAATCAGCAGCACAATGGCCACGGCGAAGAACAACGTCCGCAGCAACGGCGCGGATCTCACCGACGGCGTCCTCGCGCAGCAGCGTGACGTCTCCTCTGATGTGGATCGCGGACATGCTTGCGGGGAAATTGCGCATGATCTGTTGGCGACCCGGTCGGCATCCTGCGCGGCCTGGGGAAGGCTGACGCCATCCTTGAGACGGGCAACCATGTGGTATCCCCAGAAGCCGGCATTCTGATCGGAAAGTTCCTCCGCCGTCAGGCTCATGGGAACCCAGAGCTGCGCCTGGTCGAGATGTCCAGTCCACCAGCGGAAACTCGAAACTGCGCGGCATCACGCCGATGATCGTGTAGGTCTTGCGGTCGAGAACGACGGACCGTGCCGAGCACGTTCGGGATCGCGGTGATAGCGGTTCAGCCACAGGGCATAACTGATGACGGCGAGCGGCTGGTGTGCATCCTCCTCCTGGTGCGTGAAGACGCGGCCGAGGATGGGTGGAACGCCGAGCGTGGGAAAGACGCCTGGCGGTGAAGCGGGCGGCGTGAGACCTCTTCGGGAGTTGCGCCGCCCGAGAGCTCATAGCTGGCGGTCGATGTATCCGCCAAGAGAGGAAAAGGCGCGGGTTGCGCTCGCGTAGGTTTCGATCTCACGGGCAGTGATCCGGATATTCGGGCCGTGTCCCAGGTGATCTCCCAACAGAACCAGGCGGTCGGCATCGCTGAACGGAAGCGGCCGCAGCAGGATGCCTTCGACGAGCGAGAAGATCGCGGTGGTCGCGCCGATGCCGAGGGCCAGGGTGAGGACGACGGTCAGGTGAAGCCGGGTGCTTTGCGCAGTTGGCGAAATGCGAAGCGGAAATTCTGTGCGAGGGCGTACATGCGTCCTCCCTGACTCTCAGAGTATAGCGAGCAACATTAATCTTGGGGAGGGTAGGTAGCGGCGATCACTCGGAGAGCCCTGGTGGAAAAAACTGCCCGCTTCATTCCATTTTTGTCGATCCATAATCCGTCGGCTCTGGCGCTGTGCCACGAATCTGCTCGATGAACAGTGGCACCTCCCTTTCAATCAGTTCCGCGCGGTTCAGTTGTATGTAATGCCCGCTGCCTTTGGCAATTATCCTGCGGCTGCGCGTCGAGAGCTTCTTCAGGTCTTCCTGCATCTGGTTCCAGGTCTTCGTCACATCCGCCGGTTCGCCCTCAGACAAAGCCTTCGCCGGATCCTGCGAGAAGATCAGAATCGGCAATGCGCCATACGGGCCGCTGTGCACCGTCTCCTCCCCTGACCTGTCGAAGCTCTCCACCTCGCCGGCAATTGCTGCAAACGGTTCATGGCACCGGTCCTCGCCCTCTAGCCTGGCGGCGCGCGCACCGAAGCCGGGGAAATTGCGCGAACACTCCCCAATGAGCCGCGGAATGCCCACGGCGAATGCCGCTTGGTTCAGCAGCATCTCAAACCAGCGTGGCGGTCCCTTAGTATCTTGGGCTTTGAATGCCGGGTTCCGGTTCTGCAACGGTGTCGAACCATCCACAAAAATCAGTCCGGAAACATCTGCCGGATACCGGGTCGCGTAATCGCGAATGTAAATCCCGGCAATTGAGTGTCCCATCAGGACAATCGGGCCATTGATCTTGGCCGTCGCCAGCAGCTCATGCAGTTCGGCGGCAATATGGTCGGCGTCGCGCGGAGGCGGCAGCGCATCGCTCCAGCCGAACCCGGCCCGGTCATAGGAGCAGACGCGCGTGGTCTTCGCCAGCACCGGCTGCACCCCGCCCCAGATCAGCCCGTCGTTGCCCAGCCCCGCATCCAGCACGATCGTCGGCGAGCCGCTCCCCGTGCAGTCGATGCGCATCTGGTGTCCATCCACCAGGTACGTCTCGCCCGGCGGCGAATTGCGAAAGCGGTACAGCGCGATTGCGTTCAACCCGCTGCTCCCGGCTACCGCCACCGCGGTCAGAGCCACCAGCGAGAGCACGATGCGCTCCGTGATCTTTCGCCACCTGGGATAGCTCTTCCCGCGCAGCGAGAGGAACGCGGCGCATCGAAAGCCACGTAATCAGAATTCCGAGCAGCACAATCAGCGCCGGAACCACAACGTAGGGAAAATCCATCGTCTTATAGTATTCGCCGCCGGGGGCCCATCTTAGACGCGAGTCGCGGCCGCGGCTCCTGCGTCCCGGAGTGGGGCAGGAAAGTTCATTTTGATCGTGCCCCGTCTGCAATCCATCAAAAGCTTCGCGGGCGCCCGCGTCATGATGCTTGGGGCAAGGTCACGCCCAGTGAATGGGCAGTCGCCGTCAGGTCGCTATGCTCGACACCGAGGACACGAAATTGTGGATTAAGGTCTGATGCGGCACGTATCGCGCCATTCGCCGTGGGGGCTCCGACGTAAAAACGTTTAGTACGCGGATACCAAGTCGGGTCGACGAAGGAATGACGGCACAGGATCACACAATAGGCCTTCATATAACTCTCCTGTTGGGTTGAGATGCATTTCGAGACACGAAGCTCAGTTACAAAGGTACCGTCTTCGGGGCTGCTCCGTACAGGTCAGGCCGTCCTTCGCTCAGCCTGGGATAGACGGCTGCCCATAAACGAAACATCCAAATCAATTGCCCAAGACGGGATTTCGCGTCCCCGAAAGACAACTCGCGGCTCACTTTGAGACTCTAAGGGAAAGGCCTACGGAGGAATCATGTCCCACTCGAAAGCTCTTGTTTTCTCTGCTCTCGCTGCTGCTCTGCTGAGCTCCGCATCCCTGGCGCCGGCCCAGGTTTCCGTTAACATTGGAGTCGCGCCTGTGTGCCCCTATGGGTACTTCGACTATGCCCCATATTACTGTGCTCCCTACGGCTACTATGGGCCGGATTGGTTCGTTGGCGGGCTGTTCATTGGAGCTGGCCCATGGTTTCACGGCCCTCGCGGCTTTTATGGCCACGTCGACAACCGCTATGATCCTCGTCACGGTTACGCTGGACCGATGCCGGCGCGCGGGGCGCAGCCGTTCAACCACTTCCACGCAAACGAGGCGCGGGACGGGAGAGGCCACGTAGGCAACCCTGGCCATGATGGAGCCTCTGAACACGCCCTCCCCGGATACCATGGCGGCGGTTCCCCTCACGGCGGCGGCGGTCACCGCTAAAAGCGTTTAGAGAGCAAGCGACACGCCAGGTATCCCACCCTTGAACCGGTTGCTATGGGTTCAAGGGTGGGATACCTTAGGGCGGCAGATTGCCAAATAATCATGCCTGTCGACAAATTCCTATCGGGCATATCCCGTTTCCGCAAGTACGTGTACCCAAAGCACCAGGATCTTTTCGAAAAGCTCGCTGCAGGCCAGCGGCCCGAAGCGCTCTTCATCACCTGTGCCGACGCACGCATCGACCCTTCTTTACTGACTCAAACCAAGCCTGGCGATCTTTTCATCTGCCGCGTGATTGGCAACATCGTCCCCCCATATCCTGACGCGATCGGCGGTGTTTCGGCCACGATTGAATATGCAGCGGGCGTGTTGCAGGTGCCGGAGATCATCGTCTGCGGCCATACCGATTGCGGTGTCATGAGAGGTGCGCTCAATCCTGAGGCGCTCGAGGCCTATCCGAACGTGACCGCTTGGCTACGCTATGCGCAGGTGGAAGACCGCGAACTTGAACCGAGCGCCGAGTTCCTTCTTGCGCTTACGGAACGCAATGTCGTTGCACAACTAAGAAACCTGCGCACCCATCCCACGGTTGCGGCTCGACTTGAGGAAGGCAATCTGGTGCTGCATGGGTGGGTTTATCACATCGGTCCTGGCACGGTCACGGCCTACGACGAGTCCAGCCGGAAGTTCCTGTTACCGAAACCCGTCTAGATCGCTGCGTGGTATTCAAAGAGGCGTCGTTCGTTGACTCGATGATGTCTCCTCCCTAAGATTGAACCAATCCACGGCACGCCGGGGGCGGGTATATTGGTTCGTAACCGGGAGAGCAGAAGATCCCGGTTGCTATTGTGATGATCAGCCGCCGTAATTTCATAGCCTCTCTTTCACTGCTGCCGGCTGCTTTGGCGCCGCCGAAAGCTCCTTGCCTGCGAATCGAAATATCAAATGGGCCCTCACTTCAGCGCTTTGGAACTACCGTCCTCCCTGTCCTTTCACGGACATTCTCGATGTGATGAAGGAGACGGGCTTCATCGGCATTCGTCTTGCGGGTTTCCCGCATGTCCTCGATCAGTACGGATTGACCTTGGCGCAAATGCAGCGCGAGGTTTCCCGGCGCAATCTCCACGTGGTTACGATCTCCTGGAACGGCGCGCTGGAGGACCCGGCCCAGCGCCAGCAGGTTCTGGATAGCGCGCGAAACGCAATGAAGTTTCTTGCCGATTTCGGCGCCAACCACCTGGTGGTCTTCTCGCCCGGGCGCGACCGGCCGGGAGCGAACACGCCCGCCGCCTTTCAAGAGCTGTGTGTGCGCTGCAACCAGATCGGTGAGCTGGCCGGCGGCATGGGGTTCACGGCAGGCCTGCACAATCACATGGGCCAAATGGTGCAAACGCAAGAGGAGGTCGACCGGTTCATGTCGATGACCGATGCGAAGCTCTTTGGCCTTTCTCCGGACACTGCCCATCTTCATCTCGCGGGCTGCGACGTGGTTGGGACCATTAACCGGTATAAGCAGCGAATACGCTTTCTCGACTATAAGGACGCCAAGTGGACCACGCCCACGAGCGACTGGGTTCAGCCGAACGGAAAGGTGCTTGCGAAGGATTCATCCGCGGGGCGCTTTTTCCCCAGCATCTACGACCTGGGCGACGGGGAGGTTGATTTTCCCGGATGCCACCGTGTCCTGAAGAGTGTGAATTATCGCGGGTGGGTCTGCGTCGATCTTGACACGGCACGGAACGGTCCGCGTGCCGACTACGAGCGGTGCGGCGCCTACGTAGTGAAAAAACTGCAGCCGATCTACTTATGAACCGGTTAGTGGGGTGAGCAGCCGCCCTGACCTTTGTCATCCCGACCGAAGTGGAGGGATCTGCAGTTCTTTCTGTCCACCTAACAAAGCCCCGGGTGCCGGGTGCGCCCCATCCTTCGCGTTCTTGCGAAGGGTGGGATCAACAGAGTTATCGGCCTATGCTTTGTGGTGCAGACAGGGTGATGCCCAGCACTTTCCGCCGGATCACATCAAAATCCTGGCCCGAATCCGAGTCTAAGCGAAGCGCTGGGTGCCCCAGGTTCGCCCAAGCGTACCTGGGCCGATAATGATTGGTTTCCATTGCTTTCCTAGAAGGACGCAACCGAACTAATCCTAGCCAAGCCACACTCTCAGCCCGTCAACCGCACCAACTGCTGCGCCTCGAGCCTGGGTCCCAAGATCGAAATCTTGGGAATCTGGCCGCGCGCCATCGCCACTTCATCGCAGCGATAGAGCCGTGGGCAATTCTGGCAATCCTTATAGATCTTATCGGGCAGCGCCGTCCGGTCTTCCACCACGCGAAAGCCGTGCTTGAAGAAGAAATCGGGGATGCGGGTAAATAAACAAACACACCCCACGCCGTGGTCTTCGGCTTCATCCAGCAATGTCTGCAGCAGCATGCCGCCCGTGCCTTTGCTCTTGGCTTCCGGGAGCACCACAATGGAGCGCACTTCCGCCAGGTGGGGACCGTAGAGGTGCAACGCACCGCAGCCCTGAAAGATGCCTTGAGCCGATTCCGCAACGGTAAAGTCGCGCACGTTCTCGCAAATCTCCGCAAAGGCGCGCCGCAGCAGGGTGCCATCCTGCGACAGGCTGTTCACCAGCTCGTATATGTTGGACGCGTCCTGTAACCTGGCCTTACGTATTTCCATCACTTGTCCCATGGCGGTAGAATGTCTTTCCTCCTGCGCAGCTAAAGCCTTACCCAGCAGCATGGCTTGTCTCCTCCTGATCTAGGGCGACATGGCCATACGCATCCGCCAGCGCATCCACGCGCTTGGCAGCGGCAGCGAGTGCTTCACGCACTTGTCTGCGCGCGGTTCCACCAACCACATCGTGGCAATCGAGCGTCGCCTCCAGCGTGATGGCTGCGAAGAAGTCCGAATCAAACTCGGGCCCGAATTGCTTCAACTCCTCCAAGGTCAACCTGTCCAATTCACATCCCTTATCAAGACAATAGCGGATCGCATTCCCGATCTTTTCGTGTGCCTTGCGGAAGGGAACCCCCTTATGTACTAGATACGTTGCCGCCGCCATTGCATTCAAAAAACCGCTTTCGCATGCCGTGCGCATGCGGTCGGTGCGAAACCTCAGCGCTCTGGTAAAACCCGGCAGGACCGTGAGCATCATCTGCGCCTGGCTGGTGGCGGCAAAGAGAGGCTCCTGGGTCTCCTGCAGGTCCTTGTTGTAAGCGAGCGGCAATCCCTTGAGCAGCATGGTGACCGTCTGGGCAGCTCCATTGATACGGGCCACTTTGGCTCGCACCAACTCGGTCAGATCCGGATTCTTCTTCTGCGGCATGGCGCTCGACCCGGTGGAGAAGGCCTCCGGCAAATCGACAAAGCCAAACTCCGCCGTGGCGAACAACGTGATTTCCTCGGCAAAGCGGCTGGCGTGAAGCGCAATCATGGTAAGCGCCTGCAGAAACTCAAGCACAAAGTCGCGGTCGCTGGTCGCATCCATGCTGTTGGCGGTGGGAGCCGTAAAGTCGAGTGCGCGCGCGGTTATCTGGCGATCCAGGGCCAGCGTGGCGCCGGCCACCGCGCCCGAGCCGAGCGGGCAATAGTTCAGCCGGGTGGAACAATCCTCGAGGCGCGAGGCATCGCGCAACAACATCTCGACATAGGCCAGCAGCCAGTGGGCGACCAACACAGGTTCGGCCCGCTGCAGATGGGTGTAGGAGGGCATGACCGCATCGCCCGCGGCCTTGGCTTGCTCGACCAGCTGCTTGCCCCAAGCTCCAAGAAAAGCCAGCAGGATGCTGCCCCGGTCTCGCACGAACAGCCGAAGGTCGGTTGCGATCTGCTCATTGCGGCTGCGGCCAGTGTGCAGCTTCAGGCCGAGATCGCCCAGCGACTCGACCAGCTTCAATTCCACGAAGTGGTGAATGTCCTCAGCGTCCTTGTATCCCGCTGTATCCGCGGACCGGAGCGCGTGAGCCTTCATGAGTTCTTGGAGCGCGGCGCAGATCTGCGCACACTCGCCGGCCGTCAGCACGCCTGCAGATTCCAGGGCGAGGGCATGCGCTTTGCTGGCGCGTGCCTCTTCCATGAGAATCCGCCGATCGAAACGAATCGAGCGTTGCCAGTTATCGAAGAACGGGTCCAGTGGCTCGCGAAAGCGGCCAGACCACATCTTCACTGGACAGCCTCTTTCTTTTGCAGCAAACGCGCACGGGTGCGGGCGGGCAGTCCAAGAATCTGGATGAAGCCCTTGGCATCCTTCTGGTCGTAGCTGTCGCCCATGGTGAACGAAGACAGATCGTCGGAATAAAGCGAGTATGGCGACTGCCGCCCGGCCACGCCGATGTTGCCCTTGTAAAGAGAGAGCTTAACGGAACCGGTGACATGCTTCTGTGTGTTCTCGACAAAGCTGTCCAGGGCTTCGCGCAGGGGCGTAAACCAGAGACCGAAGTACACCAGCTCGGCATACTTCAGAGCCACGTGCTGCTTGTAGTGCATCACTTCGCGGTCCAGCGTCAGCGCCTCGATTTCGCGATGCGCGGTGGTGATCAGCGTGCCACCTGGGGTTTCATATAGTCCGCGGCTCTTGATGCCGACGAAGCGATTTTCCACCAGGTCGATACGGCCAATGGCGTTGCGCGCGCCGATCTCGTTCAGCAGCTCCACAATCTGCACCGGCTCCAGCTTCATGCCGTCCACCGAGACGGGCTTGCCCTCGACAAAGCCAATCTCCACCACCTCCTCGCGGTCGGGCGCTTCCTGGGGCGAGCGGGTCATCATCCAGGTGCTCGCTAACGGCGCGTTGCCGGCATTCTCCAGCTCGCCGCCCTCGTGGCTTATGTGCCACAGGTTGCGGTCGCGCGAGTGGATCTTCTCCCGGCTCGCCGCCACCGGGATGCCATGCGCCTCGGCGTAGTCCAGGCAATCTTCGCGCGACTTCAGCGTCCATTCCCGCCAGGGAGCGATCACCTTCAAGTCCGGCGCCAGCGCCTGGTATGCATGCTCGAAACGGACCTGGTCGTTGCCCTTGCCGGTGCAGCCGTGGGCGACAGCTTCGGCGCCCTCCTGCAACGCCACTTCCACCTGGTGCTTGGCGATCACCGGCCGCGCGATCGAAGTGCCCAGCAGGTACTTGTGCTCATAGATTGCGCCGGCCCGTACCGTCGGATAAACGTAGTCGCGCACGAACTCATCGCGCAGGTCGAGCACCACCGCCTTCTTGGCGCCGGTGGCATAGGCTTTATTCACCACTGCGTCCAGGTCTTCACCCTGGCCCACATCGGCAATCATGGCAATTACATCCATGCCGTAGTTCTCATTCAGCCAGGGAATGATGATCGAGGTGTCGAGGCCACCTGAGTATGCAAGAACAACTTTCTTCGCCATGCGAAACTCCTTCACAAATGTGGGGGATGGCCGGGCGTCTGCCGGCCGTGGGTTAGGTTGCCGCCGTATAGCGGGATCCATTGAGACCGCCGCCCAGCAGCAGAACCATCAGCGCCTTCTGGGCGTGCAGGCGGTTCTCCGCCTGTTCAAAGACCACGGATTGCGGGCCGTCGAGCACCGCGTCCGTTACCTCGGCATTGCGATGGGCCGGAAGGCAGTGCATGAACACGGCATGGGGCGCAGCGTGGGCCATCAGCGCCTCGTTGACCTGGTAAGGCTTGAAGATTGGCGCTCGCTTGGTTACCTCATGCTCGAATCCCATGCTGGTGCAGACGTCGGTATATACCGCATCGGCGCCGCGCACCGCGCCGACCACATCGTGGGTCAGCGTGAGCGTAGCCCCGGATTCCGCGGCGATCTTAAGCGCCTGGGCGGTGATCTCCTGCTTGGGGCCGTATCCTTTGGGCGAGGCCACCGTGCAGTGCGCACCCAGCAGGGCAGCGGTCAGCATAAGCGAATGGCACACGTTGTTTCCGTCCCCCACATATACGAACTTGACGCCACGCGCGGTGCCGAAGCGTTCTTCGACGGTCATGAAGTCGGCCAACGCCTGGCAGGGATGCTCCAGATCGCTGAGGGCATTGATCACCGGCACCCTTGAGTATTCCGCCATCTCGGTGATGGTCTCGTGGGCATAGGTGCGCAGCACGATCAGGCTCACCCAGCGCTCCACGTTGCGGGCGATATCCGCCAGCGACTCGCGTTCACCGAGCGGCGATTGCGTCTGATCCACGAACATAGTCGAACCGCCCAGCGTATTCATCCCGGCTTCAAAGGTCAGCCGCGTGCGCAGGGACGCCTTCTCGAAAAACATCACCATCTGCCGTGCATCGAGCGAAAAGCGGTAATCCGCCGGCGATGCCTTGATGGCGTGTGCGAGTTCCATGATGGCGGCGATTTCCGACTGGGAAAGGTCGGAAATCGAGCAGAGGTCGCGCCCGGCCAGGGTCACAGTGGCCATAGCGAGCGTGTTGCCCTCCTGCGGTGTTGCTTTTTCATCGACTGCAAAAACCTTGCTAGCCATTCCTTGATCCCCCTGTGGTTTGATGTGCCGCGGCAAGACTGTGCCCGCCGGAGCTTTCTTCGATCAAAATGTCGTTTAGCGCAGAAACAGCCAGGTCCACGTGCTCCGCGCCCATGATGTAGGGCGGCAGAAAACGTAAAACAGTCTCGCTGGTGCGGTTGATGAGGATGCGCCGCTCGAGCATCCTGGCGACGACCTGCTTCGCCATTTCGGCGGACTCCATCTCCATCGCCAGCATCAGCCCATGCCACGTACCTCGGTAACGCTTTCGTGTTTTGCCGCCAGATCATTCAAGCTGCCGCTTGAAGTATCTCCCGGTCTCGTGAACGTGGCCAATACCTCTCCTTGTTCGATCGCGTCGATGACGGCGATGGCCACCGCGCAAGCCAACGGTCCGCCGCCGAAGGTCGTTCCGTGCAGCCCCGGATGCATAGCGCGCGATGCCTCCTCGGTGCAAAGCATGGCCCCCAGCGGAAGGCCGCCGGCCAGAGGCTTGGCCAGGGTGGTTACATCCGGCTGAATGCCAAAATGCTGGTAGGCACACCACTTGCCGGTCCGCCCCAGACCGGATTGGATCTCATCGGCGATGAGCAAGGCGCCCGTCGATTGCGTGAGCTCTCGCGCGGCGGCAAAGAATTCCTGCGAGACCGGCCGGATGCCGCCTTCGCCCTGAATCGGTTCGATCAGGATGGCGCAGACTTCGTTCGAGAAGCTGGCCCGCAGATGATCCACATCGTTGAAGCGGACAAAGTCCACTCCCGGCACCAGCGGCTGCAAAAGGCTCGCGATACTTTTCCTTGTGCGTGGTGGATAGCGCGCCCATGGTGCGTCCATGGAAGCTGTTTTCAAGCGCCAGGAACCTGGTTCCGAGGGTGCGGCCTTCGCTCCGCTTCAGCGCCGAGTAAGCGCGCGCCAGCTTCATCGCCGCCTCCCACGCCTCGGTTCCGCTATTGCAGAAGAAGGCGCGGTCCAGACCGGTCCTCTCGGTCAGCCGCAGCGCCAGTTCAGCCTGGCCCTCGTGGTAGTACAGGTTGGAAATATGCACCAGTTTGCGGCTCTGGCGTTCGATAGCTTCAAGAATTGCCGGGTGCCCGTATCCCAATGCGTTGACGCCAATTCCGCTGAGCAGATCAAGATACCGTTCCCCTTTTTCGTCGATCAGATACATGCCCGCCCCGTCGACGAACAGGATCGGATTGCGCTCGTAGGTCGGCAGCAGCAGCTTGGCCTCCGCCGCCTGAATCGTTTTGAGCTTCATGCCACCATCACCTCAGTCCCTTGAAGTACCCGCGTCGAACACAGGTCGGGTAATACCGCTGCCGCATCCGCGGGAAGAATGCGCACTCTCTTTACCCCGGCCAGCAGCGCCTCACGGCAGGCGCTCAGCTTGGGCAGCATGCCGCCGCTGATGACCGCATCCTGCGTCAAGCCGGCAATCTGATCCACGCTCAACCAGCGCATCACCTCGCCGTTAGCTCCGCGAACTCCGGGCACATCGGTGAGAAATACCAGCGCATCGGCCCGGCAAGCGACCGCGCAGGCTGCCGCCATCTCGTCCGCGTTGATGTTGTAGTACTGGCCGTCGAAGCCCAGCGCCAGGCTGGAGATGACCGGCACCGCGCCCATCTTCCAAATGGCATCGAGCCAGCGGGTATCCGAAGAAACAATCTCGCCTACAAATCCCAGGTCCGGCGTGGTCCGCTTCTTGCGCGCACGGAAGATCAATCCATCGCCGCCGGAAAGGCCCACCCCCGCCTGACCGTGGCCGCCCAGGGCCGCCACCAGCTCCTTGTTCACCCGGCCGCCCAGAACCATGAGCGCAGCATCGCGCGTCTCCGCATCGGTGATGCGCAGGCCGGCAATAAACTCACTCTGCTTGCCCATTTGCTTCAGGGTGCGGGTGAGCGCCAGGCCGCCGCCATGCACTACGGCCACCTGGTTGCCATCCCGCGCCAACTCCGCAATCGCCCGCGCGCAGCCGTGCAGCAGGGCAGCATCTTCGAGCGTGGAACCACCGAGTTTGACCACGAACTTCATGCCAACCCCTCCGCTTCGTCCCATCCGCACATCAGGTTCATATTCTCCACCGCCTGCCCGGCAGCCCCTTTGAGGAGGTTGTCGAGACACGAGACCACGATGCAACGCCGTCCGTCCTTGGCCATCTGGAAGCCGATATCGCAATAGTTTGTTCGCACCGAATACTGGATCTGCGGCAGATGCGTGCTCGTCTTTCCCCGGCCGCTGAAGATCCGCACCATAGGACTGGCGGAGTAGAACTCACGGAAGCATGCGTCCACCTCGGCGGCTTCCTTCTTTTGCCGAAAGGTCACATAAGTCGTGGAGAGAATTCCCCGCGGGATCGGCAACAGGTGCGGGGTGAAAATAATCTGCGTTTCCTCGAGGCCCAGTTGCTCCAGCATCTCGCCCATGTGCCGGTGGCCGAAGACCGCATAGGCGGAGAGATTGTCCGCGGCATACATGAAGTGGGTGGAGGCGGTCGGCGCCTTGCCGGCTCCCGAGACTCCAGACTTGGAATCGCAGACGATCCCATGATCGAGGTCCACCCAGCCGGCAGCCACCAGCGGCTTCAACGCCAGAATGATCGATGTCGCGTAGCATCCGGGATTGGCCACCAGTTGCGCCTTGCGGATGCACGTGCGATGCAACTCGGGCAGCCCGTACACGCTCTTGGCCTGGACCTGGGATGCGAGGGCCGCATCCGCATCGTGAAAGCCGTAAATCGCTCGATTTTCGTGCGCCTGCAACCGCCAGGCTGCGCTCAAATCCACTACGCGCAATCCGTGCGCCAGCGCTTCCGGTACCCAGCTTCGCGATTGCTCATGCGGTGTCGCCAAAAAGAGCAGCTCCACGCCGCGCTCCTGCAACAACTCCCAGGAGAAAGGTTCGACCAGCAGCCCAGAGCTCCCATTGTTATCGGCAAGCTGCGGATGCATCTCCGTCAGCCGCACCGGTTCGGCGTCGCGGCCGACAAAGACCGGCGCCCGTCCCTGCAGACGAGGGTGGTGCAGCAGCAGGCGCGCCAACTCCAGGCCGGCGTAGCCGCTGGCTCCGGCAACCGCGGTTTGTATCGAGTCTTTTCCCATCAGCCGATCATCGCTTCCAGACGGTCCCGCAACAGGTTCGCCCGCTTGTTGTCCGGGCAAATGATCAGCACGGTATCGTCTCCCGCGATGGTCCCGACGACTTCCGGCCAGTCTTCGCTATCGATAGCCAGAGCGACCGGCTGCGCACTCCCGCTGGTGGTTATCAGCACCAGCTGGTTCTGTGCTTGCTTCACTTTCAGTCCGAAACTGTTCAGCACTTCCTCCGTCCCTGGAAGATCCTCGTCGCCCTCCAGTGCAGCCCCGTTAGGCACGGCATAACCGTTCGGACCCTTAAACAGATGCAGTTCGTGGATATCCCGCGAGAGCGTGGCCTGAGTCACTTCGAAACCGCGCTTCACCAGCTTGCGCCTCAGCTCACCCTGGCTGCCGATGGGCGCCGTTGCCACGAGCTCACGAATTGCACTGTGCCGGTCTTGCTTCATGGGTTCCCGCTGTGTACCTTTGTCGTTCCAACCAAACTCCGGGGGGTCTCTTTGCCGCTAGCTTCTTCAGAACTTTTCCCTGCAAAGCCAGAGCGCGGCTCAGGGCCGCGCTCTGGGTGTGCATAAAGATACATTTCCATGTATAAATATACAGAGTCTGTTTGTCAATGAATGGATGCCTCTTTTTAAGTAAAAAGTCAGCGCTGCACCGTCTGCGGCAACGCTGGTTGCGTCTGTGGTGCAAAAGAAAAACTAATCACCAGGTGCTTGTCGCGAGAACGGGGATTATAGTTACGTATGGGCTTGTTTGCCTCAAAGACGCTGGACCGCACCGGTACGCCTACTCTGCTAGATCCCCGCTTTGATCACGACTCCTGCGGTGTGGGTTTCGTGGCCACGCTTGCGCAACCAGCCCTCCCACGAAATTCTGACCCAGGCGCTCACCGCGCTGGCTCGTCTGGCGCATCGCGGCGCGATCGCGGCCGACGGCAAGAGCAGCGATGGGGTTGGTATCATGACCGCCATCCCGCGTGGGTTCCTTCTCGCCTCCGCCGGCCTTTCGCTCGACCCCGGGCAGCCTCTAGGGGTTGGCGTAGTCTTCTTCCCCAACGAATCCAGCGACGGCCAGCAGGCGCTGGAGCAAGCGTTGGCCGCGCAGCAACTCGAAGTCCTCGCCTGGCGAGTGGTGCCCACCCGGGAAGAGGTTCTGGGCGAGATTGCGCTTTCCAGCATTCCGGTCATTCGTCAGGTATTGGTGACAGCCAGCGCCGCGGCTAGGGCCGCGGCCAATGATGCGGGCAATGCCGCGGTCAATTTCGAGCGCCGGCTGTACCTGGCGCGTAAACAGTTCGAGCGTGACGCTTCCGCCGCTGGCGGCGCCGCGGCTGCCGGTTACGTTTGCTCGCTCTCTTCTTATTCCATGGTCTACAAGGCCATGTGTGCCGGCCGCCTGCTGGCCGACTTTTATCCCGACCTGGCGGACCCGGGTTATGTGACGCCCTTCGCCATCTTCCATCAGCGGTATGCCACCAACGTACTGCCCTCGTGGGAGCGTGCGCAGCCCCTGCGCACCCTGGCCCATAACGGGGAGATCAACACCGTCTGGGGCAACCGGGCGCGCATGGACGCCCGGGCGGCGACGATTCCCGCGGAATGTCATCCCATCCTGACCAAAGATGGATCGGATTCCACCAGCCTCGACGAGGTGGTTGAGTTGCTGGCGCGCAACGGCCGCAGCGTCGCTGAAGCGGTAAGAATGTTGTTGCCTCCTGCCGGCCGGCTGCGGGACTCGGCTTTTCTTCACTACCATGCGGATTGCGTCGAGCCCTGGGACGGCCCTGCGGCGTTAGCCTTCGCCGATGGAAACCTGGTGGGCGTGGCTCTTGACCGCAATGGCCTGCGCCCCTGCCGCTTTTTCCTCACCGAAGACGCGCTGGTCGTTGCCGGATCGGAAGCAGGCCTGGTGGATCTTGATCCGGAGAGAATTATCCATAGCGGCCGCCTTGGTCCGGGCGAGATGCTGGTGGCCGACCTGGGTGCGCACCAGTTGTTCGAAGACGAGCAACTGCTCAAAGAGTTCGACCGTTTCACCACCTATAACGAGCTGGTGGAGGACACCCCCCTGGAGCCGGCCCCGTTCACTCCGGCGGTGGAGGATCTGACCCAGTTGCAGCAGGTGTTTGGCTATACCCGGGAAGATGTGCGCATGGTGCTCGCCCCCATGGCCAGCGACGGAAAGGATGCCGTCTGGTCGATGGGAGACGATACACCGCTGGCGCCCCTGGCGCATGCGCCGCGTCCGGTATACGCCTTCTTTCGCCAGCGATTTGCCCAGGTCACCAATCCGGCCATCGATCCGGTGCGCGAGTCCATCGTCATTCAGCTGCATACCCGTCTCGGTCCCTGGCCACACATACTCAATACCAAGGCGCGGATTCCCGGGCTTTCGCTGGAGTCGCCCTTTCTTTCCCTGGGCCAGATGCACGCGTTGCGCAATCGAGAACACGCCCTGGCTGATGAGATGCCGCTGGCGGTTCTGGACTGCGTCTTCGCGCTTTCCTGCAATCTGCGCCAGGCCATCGATGATCTGTGCGCTCGCGCCATCGATCTGGTGCGCGGTGGGGCGGCCATTCTGCTGCTCAGCGACCGCGCCATGACGCAACCGGGAGCACGCTCCGAACTGATCCCTATCCCCATGGCCTTAATCACGGGGGCAGTGCATAACGCCCTGGTGCATGCCGGGGTTCGCACCACTGCCGGCTTGGCGGTGGAAGCAGGCGACTGCCGCGACCTGCACCACGCGGCGGTTCTCTTCGGCTTCGGGGCGGGAGCCGTATGCCCCTGGCTCGCCCTGGAAACGGCGCGCGGGCTTGACCCGGAAAAGGGCGAAGCGAACATCCTTCATGCCTTCGACCTTGGCTTGGCGAAGATCATGTCGAAGATGGGTATTTCCGTGGTCGACAGCTATCGCGGAGCGCATCTTTTCGACATACTTGGCCTCGACCGGGAGGTCGTCGAGCGATGTTTTGAGGGCACGCCTTCGCCTATCTCCGGCATTGGCTTTGCCGAGTTGGAAGTCGCGTTGCGCGACCGCTGGTCCGCGGCGCAGGAAGAGGACAGCCAGCCTGCGCTGGCGAATCTTGTTCACCAGCAGTCGCCGCTGGCTGTCGCGCAGCAGTCGGTGGCTCCAAGGGAAAGCAAGACCCTCCCCGACTATGGCTGGGTTCGCTTCCGCAAAGACGATCGCGCAGAGCCGCACGCCTGGCAGCCGCAGACGGTAAAGGCCCTCCAGATTGTCACCGGGACGGCTCGCGGTGCGGCTGCGGCAGCCCTGGACCCCGCACAGGCCTGGGGCGCCTTTACCACCCAGGCGATCGAGAACAAGCCTACGGTGCTGCGTGACCTGCTGGAGATCCGTCCTGCGGCCGCTCCGCTGCCGATCGACCAGGTGGAATCCTCCCCCACCATCGTGCGCCGCTTCATCGCTTCCGCCATGTCGCTGGGCTCGCTGAGCCCGGAGGCGCACCACACCATCACCGAAGCCATGAACCAGCTCGGCGCCCGCTCCAATACCGGCGAGGGAGGGGAAGACCCCGAGGCCTACCCGGAATTTCCCGGAGCTCCAGCGATCCACAACAACAAGGTCAAGCAGGTTGCTTCCGCGCGCTTCGGGGTGACCACGGAATACCTCGCCCACGCCGAGGAGATCGAGATCAAGATCGCCCAGGGATCCAAACCCGGCGAAGGCGGCCAGCTCCCCAGCCACAAGGTCACCGAGCTGATCGCGCGCCTGCGCCACGCGCAACCCGGGGTCGCGCTCATCAGCCCGCCACCGCACCATGACATCTACTCCATTGAAGATCTGGCCCAGCTGATCTTCGACCTCAAGCGCGTGAATCCGCGCGCCGCCATCGGCGTCAAGCTGGTTTCCGAGTGCGGCGTGGGCACTGTGGCCGCTGGGGTAGCGAAGGCTTACGCGGACTACATCGTCATCGCGGGCCATGCCGGGGGCACCGGCGCCTCTCCCCTCTCCAGCATCAAGTACGCCGGCAACCCGTGGGAGATTGGGCTGGCGGAAGCGCAGCAGGTGCTGATGCAGAACGGCTTGCGGGGACGGGTGCGCCTGCGCTGCGACGGTGGGCTGCGCACCGGCCGCGATGTGCTCATCGCCTCGCTGCTGGGCGCCGATGAATTTGCCTTTGGCACCGCGGTGCTGGTCGCGCTGGGCTGCGACATGGCCCGCCAGTGTCATCTCAACACCTGTCCCACCGGCATCGCCACGCAAAGGCCCGATCTGCGCGCCAAATTCCGCGGCAAGCCCGCCAACGTCATCCGCTTCTTCGAGGAGCTGGCGCGCGACATCCAAATGCTGCTGGCCAGTCTCGGCCTGCCGTCGCTCGAGGCCGCTACCGGCCGCATCGACCTGCTGGAGCAAGTGAGCGGCGCCGGCGGACTCGACCTGAGTGCGTTGCTGGCGCCGGCTCGCGAAGGACATGTACGCTGGCAGGGCCAACGCAACCGCCGGCCGACCGATCACGCCGCCATCGATAATGCCTGGGTACAGCCTGCGCTGGCTGCCCGCGCGGCCTCTCAGCCCTTTGCGCTCGAGGCCACGATCTCCAACAAGCACCGTACCCTGGGTGCGCGCCTGGCTGGGGAACTGGTCTGGCACGGACTCCACCAAACAGATTCTCCGCTGAACTTCAAATTGACGGGTGTTGCCGGCCAATCCTTCGGCGCTTTCGCCGTGCCCGGCATGCGGCTGGTGCTCGAGGGCATGGCCAACGACTTTGTCGGCAAGGGTCTTTGTGGGGGGGAACTGATTCTCCGTGGCCAGGGGCGCGCGGCCCGCCAAAGCGAGCTGCACGTCATTCTGGGCAACGTCGCGCTCTACGGAGCTACCAGCGGCGCGCTGTTTGCCGCCGGGCGCGCCGGGGAGCGATTCGCGGTGCGCAACTCCGGAGCACTGGCGGTGGTCGAAGGTATCGGCGACCATGGTTGCGAATATATGACCGGCGGCCTGGTGGCGGTGCTGGGCTCCACGGGCCAGAACTTCGGGGCGGGGATGACGGGTGGTCTGGCCTGGGTCTTCGATGAAGACGGGCGCTTCATTTCCCAGACCCGTTACCACACCAGTTTTCTCAGCCCGGAGCCCCTGCCTCAGCTCGACGCGACTGCGGTCGAAGAGCTGCGCCAGCTCATTCTGCTGCACGCGGAGAAGACGGCCAGCACACGCGCCCGCTGGATCCTCTCCGACTGGTCGCGGCTATCTTCCCGCTTCGTGCGCCTGACGCCTATCCCCCAGGCTTGACCGAAAACAGTAAATAGCAGATCTCAATTGACCGGACGGAAGCTCCCTCGTCTCCCGCAGTGGGGAGAGGGACTGCCTTTCGGCTTCCGATGGGGAGCCCATCCTTGCTTGCGAAGGACCACGAATCTCAGGTCGCGCCACCTTGAGGACGCATGGGCCAACGGCTTCGGATTCCCGAAGCTCCGCCCTCCCCTTTGTCATCCCGAGCGAAGTCGAGGGATCTGCAGTTTCCGTTTCCCCGCCTGCTCGGCGCCTGGGAGGGAAACCGCTCACCCCACCCCCACCCCCTTCGCTTCATCACGATTCCCCTGAGCGCGGGTTACAATCGACAGGCGTTTGTGATCATGTTCAACCTTGAGACTTTAGTTGATGTCGTCGCGTTGGTTGCGGCCGGCAAGCGCGAGCGTGCGGTTCTTTGGCAGGATGCATCGGCCAACTGGCACCCCATGTCCAGCCGCGAGCTTCTGGCCCGCGTCTATGCCGTGGCCAATGCCTTTGCCGCCTGGGGCATTGTCAAGGGCGACCGCATCGCGCTGCTGGCGGAGAACCGCTGGGAGTGGCCGGTGGTCGACTTCGCCACCCTGGTGCTTGGCGCCGTCGATGTACCCATCTATCCCACGCTCACCGCCGGCCAGACCGCCAGCCTGCTGATCGATTCCGGCGCGCGCATCGCGGTGGTGTCCACTGAGGCGCAGTACCGGAAGGTTGCTTCCATCCGGGGCCAGACGCAGCTCGAGCGCATCGTCGTCATGGACCCGATCGCAGGCCTGGAAGCCCCGCCTACCGTGACCGCGTTCTCGTCTTTGCTCCAGGATGCCGACGCTGCCGCATCCGCAGTGGATTTCGAGCTTTGGCTGCGCAATTTTGCGGTGAAGCCGCAGGATCTGGCTACCCTCATCTACACCTCGGGCACTACCGGCGAGCCCAAGGGCGTCATGCTCACCCACGGCAACGTCGCCTCCAACCTGAATTACTCGACCCGGACGTTTGCATGGGACCCCCACTCCTCCTGCATCTCCTTTCTGCCGCTCTCGCACATCACGGCCCGCCATCTCGACTACGCACTCTTTTGTTATGGTGCGACCGTTGCCTATTGCGGGCACTTCGACCGCCTGCCGGTGGCCCTCACCACTGTCCAGCCCACCGTATTTGTCGCCGTGCCCCGGGTCTACGAGAAGATTCGCGAAGAGGTCCAGCGCCGTGCGGGCAGCAAACCTTTGGTCAAGAAGCTCTTTACCTGGGCTCTCGCCACCGGTCGCCGCCACCGCGAGCAGATACTGCTGGGGCAAACGCCCTCCGGGCTGCGCTGGCGCCTGGCCGATCGTTTGGTGTTCAAGAAAGTCAAGCAGGCCTTCGGAGGCAAAGTCGTCGACTATATCGCCGGGGGCGCACCGCTCGGTATGAACACAGCGGCTTGGTTTGCCGATGTCGGCATTCGCATCTTTGAGGGCTACGGCCTCACCGAGACCTCGCCCGTGTTGGCGCTGAACAATGCACGCGATCATCGCATCGGCTCGGTGGGCAAGCCGATCCAGTCGGTGGAATGCCGCTTCGCCTCCGATGGTGAATTGCTGGTGAGGGGACCCTTTGTTTTTGCCGGCTATTGGCATAAGCCGGAAGCCACGGCCGCATCCATTGAAGCCGATGGCTGGTTCCACACCGGCGATATCGCGCGCCTGGACGAGCAAGGATTCCTCTACATCACGGACCGCAAGAAAGAGCTGATCAAAACCTCGGGCGGCAAGATGATCGCTCCCCAGCCGATCGAAAGCCAGCTGAACGCCAACCTGCTGGTAGCCAATGCCGTGGTGGTTGGCGATCGGCACAAATTTCTCGGCGCACTGATCTCGCCCAACTTTCCTGCGCTCGAGAATCTGGCACGGCAGCGGGGGATCGCCTTTACCTCGCGCGCCGATCTGGTCAAGAATCCAGCGGTAGCCGCCGAATACCACGCCGCCGTCAACAAAGTTAACCAGAGCCTGGCGAACTTCGAGACCATCAAGCGCTTTCATCTTGTTCCCGACGAATGGTCGATCGATTCCGGCGAACTGACACCCACCATGAAACTCAAGCGGCGCGTGATCATGCAGCGCTACGCGACGGAAATCGCCGCCTTCTACCACGACGAACCCACCTCCCATCAGTGATGTTGCGTGCTTTGCCCTCGGCCTCGGCCATCCCAAAGAACAGACGCGGCCGGGAATTTACCGCATCCAACTACTGGCAGCACGCGTCTCTGAAGTTGGAGGTGTCTCTTTGAAGAAGCATCCCGTGATCAGCATCCTCGTCGGCATTGCCGTTCTGTTGTTGATCGCAGTTCTGGTTATACCGTTGTTCATCAATGCCAATGCCTTCCGTGCCGCGCTGGAGACGCAGCTTTCCTCGGCCCTGGGCCGCAAGGTGACCCTGGGCAATTTGAGCTTCTCTGTTTTCTCCGGCAGCCTGGTGGCGGACAACATCTCCATCGCCGACGATCCCGTCTTCAGCTCCAAGCCATTTCTCCAGGCCCAGTCGCTGCACATCGGAGTGGAAGTCGGGCCGTTGGTTTTCCATCGCCGGCTGCTGGTTACAAGCTTCGTGGCCGACGCACCCTCCATCAACCTGGTGCACGATGCCAAGGGGATTTGGAACTTTTCCAGCATTGGGCGCAACGCCGCCAGTCGCACGCAAAACAATAGTCAGGAGACCGCACTGCCAAACTTCACCGTGGGTGAGATGAAAGTAGTGAACGGCACCGCCGTTGTGTCAGAGCTGCCGTCAGCCGGGCCTCCGCTCACGTATAGCAAGCTGAATCTGACCGTGAAACAATTTTCCTTCGCCAGGTCTTTTCCCTTCGTGCTTTCGGCCACCCTTCCCGGAAGCGGGCTCCTGGACGTCAAGGGCATTGCCGGCCCCGTCGATCAAAAGGACGCCTCGGAGACACCGCTGAACGCCAGCATCAGCTTGAAGCACTTCGATCCGGTCGCTGCCGGCGTGGTCCAGGCGAACCAGGGTATCTCTATGTTGGCGGACATCACCGCCCAGGTCACCTCCAATGGCCAGAGCCTCACCAGCAAGGGAACCGTCCAAGCCGCTAAGCTTCAACTGGTGTCGAATGGCTCTCCGATCGCGACCCCGGTTGAGATTACCTACACCGTGAACCACAACCTGGACGCCAGAAGCGGCCAAATCAACGACCTGGCCGTCAGCACCGGAGGGGTTGCGGTGCATCTCAACGGGACCTACACCATGACTGGTCAGCAGATAAATCTTGCCCTTCATCTCGCTGCTCCGAACCTTCCCATCAATAGTGTCGAGGCGCTGTTGCCAGCGGTCGGCGTTCGCCTTCCCAGCGGTTCACGGCTGCAGGGCGGTACGCTGACGGCCAATCTGGCGATCACCGGCCCGGCAAGCGCCCCAACGATTGACGGGCCGGTGCAGGTGGACAACACCCGCCTAGCTGGCTTCGACCTTTCTTCCAAGATCGGAGGACTCAAGCCGGTTGCCGGCTCGCAGGGGGGCACAGCAATCCAGACCGTGCGGGCCAATGTGAACTCGTCGCCGGCAGGCACGCGCGTCGATAATCTCTACACTTCCATTCCGGTGCTGGGCACGGCAACCGGCAGCGGCACCGTTTCCCCGCAGGGCGCGCTTAATTTTCAAGTGCTGGCCAAGCTCAATACCACCTCCGGCGTGGCCGGTCAGGTTGTGGGCGCCGGCGGCTTTTTGGGGCAGGCCGTCAACGCTGCGGCCGCCAACGGCATCCCTGTCCACATCACCGGCACGACCTCCACTCCCGTGATCCAGGCCGATCTCAGCAAGGTACTCGAAAAGAATGCCGGGAACCTTCTCAAGCAGCAGATCCTGGGCAATGGCAAAGCAAATCCGGCGGACACGCTCAATAAACTCTTGCATCACTAAAACGTTCCTAAGCGGAACCTGCAACAAATATGGAGCCAACCGACTGCTTCTCTCCCGGGGTCTAATCCCAACTCGGCACGCCCTGTGCCAGACTGGGATTCGAACAACGGCGAGCCTTAATTTCCCCTACGCGAAGGACGAATTCGCGACTTATAGTTTTTATCGAAGGGCCGAAAACTGGCGAGTGCAGGTCGGGTGCTCGCTGGCAACTTGCATTTCCTTCTGCTGGGCTGCGCAGTATGATTCACAGGGTGCTTACCTGTGCGCGACCCAATTTAGAGCGTTTTCACAAATGGTGTAATGGGGGAAGCAGTACTTCACGCAGGCGTTCCATCAAAGAACGCCTGCACATAGCCAACCTACCCAGATCACAGTATTTGTGAAAACGCTCTAGTAGAGGAGAAGAATCAAAATGCGAGTTGGAATTCTGACCGGCGGCGGAGACTGCCCCGGACTCAATGCGGTGATCCGCGCCGCTGTGCGCAAGGGCATTTTCCACCACAACGATGAGTTTGTCGGCTTTATCGAAGGCTGGCGGGGCGTGGTGGAAAACAAGACGATGCCTCTGACCATCGATACGGTATCCGGGATCCTGCAACTGGGCGGGACCATCCTCCGTACCTCGCGCACCAACCCGCGCAAGATGGAGGGCGGCATCGACAAGTGCCTGGCCAACATCAAGGCCAACCAGCTCGATGCGCTCATTACCATTGGCGGGGATGACACGCAAGGTGTCGCCAATGCGCTGGTGCAGAAGGGCATCAAGGTAGTAGGCGTTCCCAAGACCATCGATAACGACCTGAGCGGAACGGACGCCTGCTTTGGGTTTGACACCGCCGTCTCCATCGCCACCGAGGCAGTCGACCGGCTGCATTCGACGGCCGAAGCCCACAACCGGGTGATCGTCTGCGAGGTGATGGGACGTGATGCCGGCTGGATCGCGATCACCTCCGGCATCGCGGGAGGCGCCGACGTCATTTTCGTGCCGGAAAAGCCGATCGATATCGACCACGCGGTGAAGATCCTCAAGGAACGCCATGACCGGGGCAAGTCATTCTCCATCGTCGTGGTCGCCGAAGGCGCCAAACTTCCGGGCACGGACAAGCAGGCTACCCAAGGGAGCTAAGGTAGACGCCTTCGGGCACGCCCGCCTCAGCGGCATCGGTCAAACGGTCGCGGAATTGATCGAAGAAAAAACCGGGTATGAAACGCGCTCGGTCAATCTGGGGCATACCCAGCGTGGAGGCACGCCGACGGCCTATGACCGTATGCTCGCCACCCGCTACGGATCGGCTGCGATCGATTTGGTGCACGAGGGCAAGTTTGGCCGGCTGGTCGTGCTTCGCGGCACGGAGATTACCCATATCCCGCTGGCCGATGCGATCGCAAAAACCCGAACCATAGGTGACGACTTGATTGCTCTCGCCGACGGCTTGCAGCCGGAATTGTAGCGGGTGAGGAACACATGGAAGCTGCTTGTGCTCAATTAAGCACGAGGAATGAATGAGATAAAGAAGATATGAAATCTTGAGGATTAACGATCCTGTTTGCGGCATCAGTTCGGATACGATGTCCTTGGTAACTGGTGCAAATGGCCTGCAAGTAATGCTTCGCGCGCTTGCGAATTTCTGCTACGCTCCATGACCGGAACTAAACAAAACCGCTAAAACCCGGAAGATTACAGCGATACGCGATAATTTCTTGTATTACAGGGTGAAAACGCGGTATAAGCACAACGGCGGGTTTGTATTCTCGCCCGGTCCCGAAGTTCCCAGAGGAGAGCACTTCGATGAGAACCACACCGGCGAGAGACGAATTTCGCGAGGTCATGGATATTCGCATGGCTTCCGACTACCTTGGCATCAGTCCTGACACGCTTTACAAATATGCTTCGGACGGTTTCGTCCCCGCGTTCAAGCTTGGCAACCGCTGGCGTTTCAAGCGCTCTCGCCTGGATGGATGGATGGATCAGCAGTCGTCTCAGGGCGCCCAGCCGCGCAAGCAGGAATCACAGCCGGATGTCAGCCAGCCGAGAAAACCGCAATCCGTCGTTCCGCGTCAGAAAAAAGCGGTAAACGCAATGCGCTGAACGCTTTCACCGTAACTGTGAAACCACTCTGGCGCACAGAGCGAGAAGAACATGAAGGAGTCCGGCGGGCCGGCTCGAATCCCTCTTGCTATGCAGTCCCGCGAGGGACGGCGTGAGAATAGCCCAGGACGTCAGTCCTGGGAACCCTTGAACGCAATCCGATAGAGTCCCGGAAAGGGACGGCTGAACACGTCTCGAAGATTCAGCCGTCCCTGCCGAGGTGTAAAGAAACCTCACCTGAGGATTTTCCTGTACCAACGCACCCCGGGCCGGTAATTGTCCTTAGCGGAGATGGTGCCTGAGGATTACCAGCAACACTCCTGCCGCGATGAAAAGCAGCAGCGTGAGCGTGCTGTAAGCCACCTTCAGGCGAAGCTTTTCTTTCACCGCCGACGGACGGCCATAAGCCAGCCGGAGCTTTTCCCGGCGAAACGACATCGCCGTTTGCTGTGTACCCAGAACCAGCATGACCAGCGCGGCCAGAAAGCTAACCGGGAGATGCTCGCGGCTGGAATTGTTGTATGCGCGGTAAAAGAACTGACCCATCAGTACCGAAAGCCCCAGCACGGTGGAGATTTCGAAGATGAGAGCGATCTTCAAAAAGCGCAGCAACGGACGCCTCCCAGGCCTAAAGCGGTTTCACGATAGGTGTAGCCAGAGAAAACGCCGCGCACTGGCCTTTTCCCCGGGAAAAGCTCCACGGCACGTGCGGCAGGATCGGGCACAGAAATCGTGAACACGCTCTTATTTCCAGGTAAGTTTAGTAAGGATCGTCCAGGTGGGGCAAGGTGGATTCGCAAAAAAGCATTACCGGGTTGTGGTTGTGAAGGTAACCATTCTGGGCGCCTGGCTACGGTGCTGGTCTGTGAAAGCGCTCTAGATGACGGAATAAGAGACAATTCAGCCATGACGGCTTCGCCGACAACCGAACAGATGGTGGAAGGCGGTCTGCGGTCCTCCCTGCTCGGAATCGTCATCAACCTTGTTCTGGCGCTGGTCAAATGCCTGACGGGGCTGATCGGGCATTCCTTTGCGCTGTTGGCCGACGGAATCGAGTCGTTCCTGGATGTCATCAGTTCTGTCGGTCGTCTACTGGGGTTGCGGCTTGCCATCAAGCCGCCGGACATGGACCATCCCTACGGGCATGGCAAGGCGGACCCGATCGCTGCAGCGGTGGTGGGTGTCGCCATGATCGCGGCGGCTGTCGGTATCGCCGCGGAAAGCATTAACCTGATTCGCACACCGCATAAGCTCCCCCATGCCTACACGCTTTTGGTTCTGCTCTGCGTGGTTCCCATCAAAGCCTTGTTGTCCCGGTACGTCTCGGGGGTAAGCCGAAAAATTGAAAGCACCGCTTTGAGGGGGGACGCCTGGCATCATCTCAGCGATGCGATTGTCTCCGCGTTTGCCTTTATTGGGATTTCGGCCGCACTTTGGACGCGGGATCCCGACGGCGGATGACTGGGCTGCCTTGTGCGCCGCTCCTATCATCCTTCTGGGGGGCTGGCAGCAGCTTCGCAGGCCCGTTTCCGAGCTGCTGGACACGGCGCCGGCGCCGGAGATTGGAGAGCATGTCCGCCGCGTGGCCGAGGCGGTGCCGGAGTTTTGGGAGTGGAAAAGTGCTTTGTTCGCAAGGTGGGCTTTCGCTATTACGTGGATCTGCATGTGGTGGTGCGGGGCGATCTTACTGTGCGCCAAGGACACCTCATCGCCCATGCCGTCGCCGACCAGGTGCGGGAGCAAGTGGCCAGAATTGCTGAGGTTCTGGTGCACATCGAGCCGGAAGAAGAGCTTCTGGTAGGCAGCCACCCCGGCGAATTGATGGACGAAGAAGTGAGGGAAGCTCCATCCTCTGTCTCGTATGCTTGTGATCGCAGGCAACTTGCGCGCAACGAGATACTTCCAGTTCCCACGCTTCCGCGGGCAAGTCACTGATCGGGACTTTGCGAGCAGCACGACGCTCGATGCGCCATGGTCCTTTTCCTTAAGTGTAAGCGCGGATAAGCTGGGTATTGCACGACTCCAGCGCGCCGCACCGCCCAGATGCTTCAGCTGCCGACCCAGCCGGGATATCGCGAGTCTGGACGAGGAACGTGATGGCGTAAGCGAGAACGAGATGACGATGAGCCATAGTTTCCTTCAAAGCGTTACTTCAAGGCTGGCTTCCAGGGCATGCAGCGCGGCATGCTGCTCCGCGACTTGCCGGCGCCGCTCAATGCTGTAGCGCCAGCCGGCGAGCAAAATCCCCCAGGCAAGCCATGCGGCCAGGTTCCACAATACCGCGGGCCACATCGCTGGATCCAGCCCGGAATTCGCGTCGCCCCCGATCACGGGAGCCGGATGCTGGGTGCGCCACCAGGTGGTGGAGAAGTAGACGATGGGGACATCGACGTAGCCAAAAATGGCCAGCACCGCGGCCAGGGTCTGCATCTGCGGACCATCGGCAAATCTTCGCAGCAGCAGATAGCTGGCGTAGATGAGCCAAAGCACCAGGGTGGAGGTCAGACGCGCGTCCCAGGTCCACCAGATGCCCCAAACCGGCCGGGCCCAAAGCGGGCCCTGGATCAGCACCAGCGGTGCAAAAGACCATTCCCATCTCCGCCGAGGCAAGCGCGGCGGCATCGGCGCTGAGAGCTCGCTGAGGATGATTGCGGCGGGAGGCGAGATAAACGATAGACGCGACGAAGCTGACAAAGAAAGAAAAGGAACGTCATCATCGCCGAGGGGAAATGGTAGTAGAAGATGCGCTGGATGTCGCCCATGGTAGCCTCGGTTGGCGCGACATACATGCCCTGGTAAAAAGCGTAGCCAAGCAGGCCAAGGGTGAATGCAAGCCAGACCCAGCGGAAGATCTTCATCACGCAACTCCTAACGCGAAACAAAATCAGTTTAGATCATTCCGCCGCGGCGGCGCAGAGGACGAAAATGAAACCTTTTTCATGACATCCCGCGGTGGATGTAATGTGATGTAAACCAGGGGTATTCCGACGGAGGATCACGCTATGACCTGGTCACTGCTTGCGTTAGGTTTCTTCCTGCTGATGTTCGGGATTCTGGGCCAGGTCTACAGCCTCAAGACCAAGCGGGGCGTTCTGCCCCCCGAGACACGCATCTGGCGGGTGCTCACCGGGCTGATGCTATTTCTCGCCGGGCTGTTGCTGATGGCGATGGCGGTGGGCCGGATCGTTCTCCATCACAGGTAGCTCACTCGGCGTTGAGGACGGTGGAAAAGAGCAGCAGACCTACGGTGGTGAAGATGACGTCGTAGCCGGCGAGAAGCTTGATCCAGAGCCCGGGTTCGGAATCGCCCACCAGGATGGCGGTGGTCGCCTCGACCATGCCCAGCAGCGCCGGAATGAAGATGGGAAAGAGCAGCAGGGGAAGCAGCAGTTCGCGGTTCCGGGTGCGGACCGAGAGCGCGGCAAAGAAGGTTCCGTTCACCACCAGCGCCCAGGTGCCCAGCGGCAGAACCACCAGCAACAGCCACTTCTCGCCCAGCGGGTGCAGGTTGTAAAAGATGGCAAAGAGGGGCGCCAGAACGATCTGCACCACGGTCACGAAGATAAAGTTGGCAATCACCTTGGCCAGGAAGAGCGAGGCCGCCGGGGCGGGCGCCATGCGCTGCGCATCCAGCACCTGGTGGCGCAGTTCGCGGGTCCAGGCTTGATTGAGCGCGGTCACGGAAGCGAACAAAGTGGCGACGCAAAGGATGCCCCCGGCGATCTGGCGCGAGATGGCAGCCGTGGGATCAAAGGCCAGGCTGAAAAGCACCACCACCAGCAAAGCGAAGAAGAGCATGCCGTTGATGGCGTCTTTCGATCGCCATTCCAGGCGCAGGTCCTTGGCCAGATGGATGAGGAGATAGCTCACGAGGCGCGCCTGATCCTTGGTCAGGTCGGCGACCGTGGCCTTGGCAGCGCGCAGGTAATCCTGGGGCGCGAGCAGGATCTGGATGCCGCGCTGGCCGGCGGAGACGGAAATGAAATCGAAGAGCTCGATGGTCTCGTCGGCAAAGACCGGGAAATCCTTCTTGGCGCCGAAGACGGTGACGCCGCCGCGGATGTAGCCGGTGAGCGGCTGCACGTCCTTGAGCGAGACCATCTCGGCTTTGCGTGCTCCGGCGGCGCGGGCCAGCTTTTTGAAATCCAGTTCCGCGTCGCCGGGAATGACAGCAAAGGCATATTGGTCCGGACCGGTGGTGGTGAGCAGGGTCTTGAAGACCTGCTCCACCGGCAGGCCGATCTTTCGCGCCACGGTGATGGCGGAGAGGTCTTCGGGATCGACTTCGTACTCCTGCAGCGTGTAGGCGATGCCCAGGCCTTCGAGGATGCGGGCGGCGTTGGTCTTCATACGGCTGCGCAGGGCCGGACCCTCGGTGGTGGCGATCAGCTGTCCCGCCTCCATCATCAGGAAGTAGTCAGCCAGAGGTTCGGCGAGCGATCTCTGATGGGTGGTGAGAACGACGGTGCGGTTTGCGGCGCGAAGGCGGCCGAGCAGAGCCACCATCTTGCCCGCGCTGGCAGCATCCATGTTGGAGAAGGGCTCGTCCAGCAGCAGCAATGCAGGCTGGGGCAGCAGCACCCGGGCCAGCGAAGTGCGCTGGCGCATGCCCTGGGAGTACTGGCCCACCGGGCGGGTCAGCGCGGGATCGAGGCCCACCGAAAGCAGCGCCTCGGCCGGCGTGAGGCAGGAGCAGGTGCGGTAGAGACCGGCGAAGTAGCGCAGGTTTTCCATGGCGGAGAGCTCGTCATAGAGCATCGGGGCATGGCTCATGTAGCCGATGCGCGCCCGCTGGTCGGCAATCTTTTCCGGCTTGCCGTCGGTGAAGATGCGGGCGGTGCCCAGGGTCGGCTCCAGCAGCCCGGCGAGGACGCGCAGCAGGGTGGATTTGCCGGCGCCATTTTCTCCCAGCAGAACGTAACAGCGGCCGGAATCGAAGCTGAGAGAGACTTTGCGCAGCGCAGGAAAGCGGCCAAAGAGGCGCGATACGTTGTCGAGCTGAGCTAGAACCGATGCCATCCCATTGGAGTATAGAGCGGGAAGGCGCTTGCGCTCTATTTGCCGGGTGCCGTCGCGAGCCGGCGCTTTGAGGGAAGCGGTGTTGGGCGCGGGCTTGGCAGCCGCATACTTCGAGGCGCATTTGGCCTGCAGCTCGGTGGCATGGAAGACGCCATCCCGGCCGTAGGTGCCCATGGCGAGCGCCTGGGAACCATCCTTGAAGGTGTCGGGCGGAGGCTCAATGCCCTGATAGCTGACCTGCAGCGTGTGACCCTGTTCGGTCAGCACAAATTGTGCATTGGTGCCGCTGCGCTCGATGGAATTGGGCGCCACATCGCCGGCTACGCGCAGATGACGGGTATAGGCCTTGTTGCCCATGGCCTGCAGCTCGCCGATGGTGACGTAGTAGCTCTTGTCCGCCTGCGCCGCCGGTGACCGCAAGATAGATAATGGTGCCCAGGATGATTACGACTGCGGCGCCGATGCGGAGTGTCTGCCGAGGGATCTTCATCGCTTCTCTATAGGGTAGGAGCGCTGGTCCCTTCCGTCAAGCGCGGCATCTGAACGTATAATTCTTCCGTGAGGCGATTCGACAATGAGCAGCAATGGAAACGGCAACCGACGACGAGATTCTGAAGCCGCGGGCTGAGTGGATCGTAAAGCGGAAGCTCGAAGCGGCGCGGACGGGCGACAGCAACATGTCGCAGATGCACTTTGCGCGCCAGGGCCAGATCACCGAAGAGATGGCCTTTGTCGCCGAGCGGGAAAAGCTGCCCGTGGGGTTGATCCGGGACGAGATCGCCGCCGGCCGGCTGATCATTCCCGCCAACATCAACCATCCCGAGTTGGAGCCGATGGGGATTGGGGTGGCGACCAAGTGCAAGATCAACGCCAATATCGGCAACTCCGCCGTGACCTCGAATATCCGCGAAGAGCTGGACAAGCTGCATACCGCGGTCAACTTCGGCGCCGACACGGTGATGGATCTTTCGACCGGCGGCAATATTCCGGAGATCCGGGAGGCGATTCTGCGCCACAGCCCGGTGCCGATCGGCACGGTGCCGATCTATGAGGCGCTGAACCGGGTGAAGAAGCTCGAAGATCTGAACATCGATGTGTATCTGGAAGTGATTGAAGAGCAGGCGCAGCAGGGGGTGGATTACTTCACCGTGCACGCCGGCGTGCTGATCCAGTATGTGCCCATGGTGGCCAAGCGCATCACCGGCATCGTCAGCCGCGGCGGGGCGATTCTGGCCCAGTGGATGACCCATCATCATCGGCAGAATTTTCTCTATGAGCACTTCGACCGCATCGTCAAGGTGATGGCGAAGTACGACGTGAGCTTCTCCCTGGGAGACGGTTTGCGGCCCGGCTGCATCGCCGATGCCAGCGACGAAGCGCAGTTTGCCGAGTTGAAGACGCTTGGGCGAGCTGACCAGGACGGCCTGGAAGAGCGATGTGCAGGTAATGATTGAAGGCCCGGGCCACGTGCCCTTGGACAAGATCAAGGAGCAGGTGGAGAAGGAAGTAGAGCTCTGCGACGGCGCTCCGTTCTACACCCTGGGACCGCTGGTGACCGATATCGCGCCGGGCTATGACCACATCACCAGCGCGATCGGCGCGGCGATGATCGGCTGGCATGGCGCGTCCATGCTCTGCTATGTCACGCCCAAGGAGCACCTGGGGCTGCCCAACGAAAAAGATGTGAAGGACGGCATGATTGCCTACCGGATTGCCGCCCATGCGGCCGACATCGCCAGGCATCGGCCGGGGGCGCAGGACCGGGACGACGCCATCAGCTACGCGCGCTACACCTTCGACTGGAATAAGCAGTTCGCGCTTTCGCTCGATCCGGAGACGGCGCGCTCCATGCACGACGAGACGCTGCCCGACGACTACTACAAGGAAGCAGCCTTCTGCTCCATGTGCGGGCCCAAGTTCTGCTCGATGAACTGGTCGAGCAAGGTGGATGCCTTCAACAAGGAAGTCCATGGCCTGGAAAAGAAGGACCTGACCGAGCTGGTGACGCTGCAGGCAGAGACGCTGGCGACGCGGAACTAAAAGCGGTTCCGAACGAGATTCTGGTTATCGCTGATCAGGGTATCGCCGGGTTGCCGCACTTCGGTCAAAATGACTTGGGCAAGAATGCGAGTGCAGATCCCACTTCCGTGAAGCGTATTGCTGCCGCTCAGCCCAGCGCAATTCGCGGAGAGCAACCACTGTACCTTGCATTCCGGCTCCCAATGCTTCCGTGGACCGAAGCAAATCGGGATTTCCTGCTCCGCTGCCGCAGACTGAGGACCCGTTGCGCTTCAGTGACGGAATCTCGCTCCAGCTCCGGAACTACCACCAGACTTCGCCAGCGCAATCTGGAGCACGAGCTGCGTCGTAGGACTGCGCGTCTGGACGGCGAGTTCACTACGGCACTGCTTCCAGAGTGGCCGCGGCGCGAACCAGCGCGGCCGTCACATTCGCCATCTGCGCCTGGGCGCGAGCCGGATCGCGGGCGTCGATGGCCTCATTCACTCCCGGGATCACCACCGCGGCATAGCCCGTGTACTCTCCCGGCGCAAAGATGGTGTGCCGGAACCATGGCCGGCCAGGAAGCCCCTCCGGCGCAAGCAAATCTTCTTCCACCGCGCGCAACGAAGCATTCAGCGCAGTCGGGTTCCCGTTCGCGGCAGAGCTGCTTGGCAATGACTGACCGTGGCCGCGGCCGTAAACCGGTTGGCCGCCCCCAGGGCAGCGTTGAAGTCGACGCTCGCCAGGCCGGCATCCTTGGCGCGCGCCTGGGCGGCGAACAGGTAAGCCTGTATCTGCCTGGCGTAAGTGACGTAGTCGTAGGGCAGCACATCGGCATCCGCCATGTGCAGCGCCTCCAGGCCGAAAACGCGCGCCATCTGCTGCTCGTAGACGAAGGTTGGGTCGGCATTCATGACGAACCAGGCGTAGTTGTCAAAGGCGGAGTGATAGACGCCGTAGGGACCGGTGGAACCGATGTCCGTCGAAGGAACGCCCAGGTGCTGAATAAAAGGCGTGTAATCCGAACCGCTGCCCAGATCTCCCACCCGGACCTCCCCGCCCACTAGCGGAACCGTCTGGAGCATCGTTGAAACTCGTTGCCGCGTGGCGCCGCGCAGCAGCATCCCCCTGATCCTTTTTCCATTCGTCGTAGACCGAACCGCCCTTGGGGCTGGCCACCTCCATGGTGACCTCGCGGATGAACTGCTTGAGCGAGGGCACGGCGGAGGCTTCAAAGTGAGGGCCGGAAACGCTGGCGTCGGTATTGATGTAGGCGACGGCGTGAGCCAGTTGTTTGGCATGATCCTCGGCCCATTCGGTAGAACCGATCAGGCCTTCTTCTTCCGCATCCCAGCTGCAAAAGAACATGGTGCGGCGCGGCTTCCATCCTTGCGCCAGCAGGGCACCGATGCCGTGGACGGCCTCCAGCATGGCCGTGGTCCCGCTGCTGGGATCGACGGCGCCGATAGACCCACGCGTCGCGGTGATTGCCGGCGACCACCCACTCATCGGGAAGTTCGGCGCCGGGGATTTTGCCGATCACGTCCCACATCGTGCGTTGGGCGTAGTCCATCTTGAGCCGCATGTGCACCTTGATTAAGCCCGCGCCGCCCACGTGGTAGCTGAAGGGCAGGGCGCCCTGCCACTCCCGCGGCGCGACCGGGCCGCCCAGGTTTTCCAGGATCGGCGACGCATCGTGATAGGAAAGCGGCATCGAGGGGATGGTGGGCAGGCTGCTGATTTGGGAGAGCGGCAGCCGCTGCGACGCCGGCAGCCCCGGCGTGGAGGCGACATCCGGCGTGGTGGCGTCGCCCGGATACTTGAACATGTACTGCACCGAGCCGCGCTGCACGCCGGTATCCGGGCGCCACGGGCCGTGGGGATATTTGTCGCCCTGGAAGTAGCCATCGTCCGCAGGATCGGAATAGATGATGACTCCGGCAGCTCCCCGCTGCTGCGCCAGGTAGACCTTGACTCCGCGGAAGTTCATTCCATAGCGAACCAGAACGATCTTGCCCGCAACACTGATGTGCATGTCTTCCAGCCTCTTGAAATCCTCCGGGCGCCCGTAATTGGCATAGACCGCGTCGGCGGTCACGTCACAGGACGGAGAAGAGCCGTTGAAGGCGGGCAGCACGCGGGGATCATCCTGGTACGGATCGTTGTCGACATGCTCGCGGGTGGGCCCGGTCATCAGGACTTTCCCCTCGGCGTTGGTGGCCTGCAGAAAGACTTCCTGGGGCAGATTCAGCCACGCCTTGTAAGGAACGATCTGCGTGTCCAGGCCCGCAGCCTTGAACTTGCCCGCCACATAGAGGGCGGTGTCGTAGTCCTCTTTGCTGGCCGCCACGTGGGGAGCGGCGGTCAGCGTCTTGAGCTCTTCCTGGGCCAGCTTGGCATCGGGAACCGCCAGGAACTCCTGATCGATCTTGGCCTGCCGGCTGAAGTCGCGATAGCCCAAGGACGCGATCGGGAAAGGGAGAAACCTGGGCCAGGAGGGATGCGTGAGCGATGACCAGCAGGGAACAGAAGACAAATCGTCTTGGCAATGAACAGGTGATATCAAAGTTTAGTACGAAGGGGACTGCTGCCTGCTGGGAAGCAGTCCCTCGGTAGCTATCTACGCCACCAGTTGAGCGCAATGCGAGCAGCGCTTGGCGGCGATCGGGATATCGCTCAGGCACTCCGGGCACGGCTTGGTGGTGGGCGCCGCAACCACCTTGGGCCGAAACTTGGTCAGCAAGGTGTTGACCGGCAGCACGACCAGGAAGTAAATCGTCGCGGCGATGATCAGAAAAGAGATCAGGGCGTTGAGGAAGTCGCCGTACTTGATGACGCCGCCGTGGACATGCAGCAGCAGGAAGGAGAAGTCCGGCTTGCTGACGATGGCCGCAATCAGCGGGTTGATGATATCGGCCACCAGAGCGTTGACAATGGCCGTGAATGCGACGCCGATGACGACGGCTACGGCAAGATCGACCACGTTGCCGCGCAGGATAAAATCGCGAAATCCTTTAAGCATTGGTTCTCCTGAATGGAGGGAATTTGTTTGGCCGGTCTGCCCGAAGATTCTACTTCAGCACGAGCAGGCGCTCACACTCCTAATGTTTTTTGAGCTTGCACGCGATGAAACTGACGAGGTCTACAACAGCCAGCGGCCGTAGGGGTACAGGAGCAGGAAGAGGATCATGCACAGGGCCATGATGTCCATGTAGATCAGCACCACCACTGCGCCGTGATAGAAGCTCCAGCGATGGCTGCAGGCAGCGTATGGTGTCCCAGGTTCCCAGCGCGGCGAGCGAAAGTAGGAATGAGCAGCTTGAGCGAAGGACGATCATCGGGAAAGCCAGCCAGCAGGAAGGCGAGAATCAGGCTGCCAAGAACCAGCGCCGTGCCTCGGGGCAGCGAGCGATTGCGGGGGTTCAGAGCGCTGAAAACCATGGTGAGACGCCAGCCTCGCCTTTACTTTACCGAAGACGGCGGCTGGGTTGGGAGCAGGTCGGATGAGATGGAAAAGCCGGCTTATTGTGATCTAACGAGTGCGCGGCGGTGGCCTGCTTCCAGGCCGCGCAGCGCCTCTCCGTAAGGCGCGCGGAGAATGCCGCGCTCGGTAATGATGGCGGTGACATACCGGGCCGGGGTCACGTCGAAGGCTGGGTTTTCGATCCCCACGCCATGCGGGGTGAGTTGCTTGCCGCCATGGTGGGTCACTTCGATCGCGGGGCGTTGTTCGATGGGGATGGCGTCGCCGTTCGCGGTCGCCAGATCGATGGTGGACCAGGGGCAGGCGACATAAAAGGGGATGCCGTGCTCCTTGGCCAGGATGGCTACGCCGTAGGTGCCGATCTTGTTGGCCACATCGCCGTTGGCGGCGACCCGGTCGGAGCCGACGATCACCGCCTGGATCTTGCCCTGGCGCATGAGGCTGGCGGCCATGTTGTCGCACAACACGGTGGTCGGGATGCCGTCATGCATCATCTCCCAGGCGGTGAGGCGGGCGCCCTGCAGGAACGGCCGCGTCTCGTCGGCGTAGACGTGGAGCTGGTGGCCGCGTTCGACGGCAGCACGGATCACTCCCAGCGCCATGCCGTAACCGCAGGAGGCAAGGGCCCCGGCGTTGCAGTGGGTCAGCACTCCACCTGAAGCCGGCATCAGCGCTGCGCCGTATGCGCCCATGGTGCGGCAGGCGGCGATGTCCTCGTCGTACATGGTGCGTGCCTCGGCGACCAGGCCGTCCTTGAATGGCGGCGAGGGTGATGCCGGGCTGGGCGGCGAGCGCGAAGAAACGGCGGCGCATGCGTTCGATGGCCCAGAAGAGATTGACCGCCGTGGGGCGCGTGGCGGCCAGGGTCTTGGCGATGGCTTCCAGCTCGCTGGTTAGCGCCGGAATCGTCGTGGCGGAGCTGTTCTTGACCCCCAATGCGACGCCCATCGCGGCGGCGACGCCGATCGCCGGCGCTCCGCGCACCACCATGGTGGTGATGACGTTAGCCACCTGGTCGCTGGTGGTGGCAAGCACGTAGGTCTCTTCCAGCGGTAAGCGAGTCTGATCGAGGAAGCGGACGCCGTCGGCGGTCCATTCAAGGGTAGGTATCATGCCTCTCCAGTCTAAACCACCGGCCGAGCCTTCTGAGGCGCCGTCGCTGACCGGGTCATCAGAACCTGCTCTCCAGTCGCTAACCTTCCAGCGCCTCCGCCATGGCCAGTAACTTGTTGACGGTGTTCCAGTTTCTGCCGGTGGACGAGCATTGCAGCGTCTTCTCGATGCGGACCATGGGAATCTTCGGGCGAGCCATTCCGTTGGGATAGTAGATGTACAGCTCGCGGCCGTTGATACGCAGTTCCTCCGGCTCGCAAGGCATGGCAAGGACCTGGTCACGGGCCTGCCGCGCTGGGGCGCTAGCCATGAAAACGACCAGCAGTCTGTTGGGTTCAATTCCAGCCCGGCCGGCGAAGGGATTTTTGGCAATCACCTTCCGCAGCTCAGAAGCCGTGCGAACGATGACTTCGGGTCGAAAGCCAAAGCTTGCTTCGATTCCATCCTCGAGCCTCCGGGCCAGCGCCACCGGATCCTCGCTATCCTCGCGGAAAACCACGTTGCCGCTCTGGATGTAGGTTTGCACGTCCCGCAGCCCAAGGGAGCTGCAGAGTGTTCTGAGCGCCTCCATGTTGATTTTCTGGTAGCCGCCAACGTTGACGCCGCGCAGCATCGCGATACCACGGCCATAGTTCGCCTCCAGTAAGCACAGCAACGATAGTGAGTGCTGAATGCTACAGAGCCTGGCGGATCCACGGTTATAGTAACGCGCTACGATTGGCTGCCGGATAGAGCGTTTAAGCTCCAGGGGAAAGCTGGTGCGAGGTTTGCTGTCGGGAATTGTTTTTCGCGCTGCGTTGCCCGCCGATGCCTATGCTCTTGCCGAACTGTCGATCATGGCCGGCGACGGCATGTATGAATTCCTGCTGGAAGAGATGGCGCCCAAAGAGATGCTCGCCGGGCTGATGGCGCGCAGCATGAAGCAGGATACAGGTGGCATTCTCCTGGCGCCATTGTTTTGTCGCCGACGACAAAGGTGTGGTAGGGATGATCAACGCCTTTCCGGCCGCATGGCTGCGGGAGGAGGAGCGCGACATTCTTCCCCAGGACCGGGTGCAGATTCTCGATCCGATCGACCAGGCGCAGGATTGGGAGAGCTTCCTGGTGAACGGCGTCGCGGTTCGCCGCGACCACCGGCGGCAGGGGATCGGGAAGCGGCTGATGGAGTGGGCCATCGAGCAGGCAAGAGCAGGCGGCTTTGCCCGGCTCAGCGCGAATGTGTGGGCAGACAATGTGCAGCGGCCGTGCTCTTTTCGAGAGCCAGGGCTTTGCCGTGCAGACGCGGATCGAAGTACCGGAGCACCCGGGGCTGAGTCACGTCGGCGGCAGCTTGTTGATGGCGCGGCAGTGGACGTGAATCGAACACTGTCTATCAGATGAGCAAGGATTTAGTGGGAACTCCAGGATCGGGGTTGGACCATTTCCCGCAGGACCCAAACGTTACCGCCACGGAAGGGGCATTGCGTGTTTTTCTATGGCCGATAAGCTCTGCGTATGACTCTCCCCGCCAGCCATTCGGAGGCCCGCCTTCCAGATTGCTCTGCTGGCGCTCGGCGTCCTTGCATCAACCAGTGTTTATCCATCCCAGGCGCAGGTCTCCGCAGCCGCGCCCGCACCCGGTCTGCTGCGGCAGCGCCGGCGCTGCCCAGCGGACTTGCTCCGGTGAGCCAGCTGGTGGTGGAAGGCTCCGCAGTTAGCGCTGGATAGCAATGGAACTCTCTTTCGCTCAGACGATCAGGGCAAGCATTGGCATCAGGTCCGCCAGCAGTGGGACGGCAAAGCGGTTGAGCTCCTGGGCATACCTCCCTTGACCGCAGCGCCGGAAGCGGCCAGGCCCCGAGATCGGACTCCGATCAGGAAACGTATGCGGCTGTGCTTTTGAGGAGTACGACCGCATTGCATTGGGTAAGCGTGGACCGCGGGAAAACCTGGAAGTCCTCCACCCTCGACGACGTACGGCCGTAACGACGTGAAGTGGTCGGGCAGTGATGCCCTGGAGCCCGATCTCAACGTCGCAACCGTTAGCCAACACTGAGAACCGGGGCTCCGATCGAAAGCCCTGCAAGGCAATGGTGGGGCACCCGTCTCCCAATGAGGTCGACCGTTCGACTTTCAGCCGGGTGCCCAGAAAAGAAATCGCAGATCCCACCACCGTCTACCCCGGGTTTCCTGTCGGGCTTGGTGGCGTTGGCGAACTTCATGCGGCTCTCCTTAAAGCATCTCTCTCACCTTTGGCATTCCGACCCGCAGAGTATGACGGATTTTCCTCCCGCGCAGTAACAAACGGGTCCCCATCTTCGGCTTTTTGTCCGAAAGGTGCACGAATCTCGCGGACCCACTAAATTCCACCGGAGATCCGGATGAGCGTAGTGGAGGGATCTGCAGTTTCCATCTCCGGCCCCTACGATCCCAGTCGGACCTGATCTAGGCCTTTGAAGTCTGATGCTGCCCGGCGCGGAGGCTGCTTGTCGGGCTATCCTGGCGCACGAAGCGGGCCCGCGGGCGTCCAGATGAGCCGGTAACGCGTGCTCTTGCGCACATTGGCAACAATGCTGGGGCGAAAACAGGCAATGCAGGTGCCGCCTTCGCGGCGGACGCTGGGATAGATGATGCCCAGCGAGCCAAGCTCCATCAATTCCACCGCCAGTTGCTGCGATCGCACATAGCTGGTGGGGCTGAGGCGCCTCGTCCTTCGACCCCCCGCAAGGTCGTGGAAGGCCGCAGTGAAATCCGCCAGGTAGTCGTCATACCCGATCTCTTCGCGCTCCTTCCAATCGATTTCCGCGAACTCGATGCTCTTGTGAAAGATCACCTCCGCCTTGGCGGTCGCCAGCTCGAAAGCGGCATACCAGGCGCCGCGCTCCGGGGTGGAGAAGCGCGCCCCCAGCGGATTGGCGTGGGTGAAGGCGGCGTTGATCACGCGATAGTTCGGCACATGGAAGACGAGTTCGCGGGGGCTGATGCCAGGGCTTAGGTTTTCTTCCGCCTGCAGCCGGGCATTGGTCGCGTTGTCGAGCTCGAAGATGAGCTGCAGATCCTCATCGTCATCGGCGATGCGGGTGAGAACGGAGTCGTAGTTGGGAGAGTATTTCGCCGGCAATAAGCGGTGGGTATCGAAGCGGCGCAGATTGGTCAACGGAATGGTAGCCATGACTGTGCTCTAACGGCCGCCGCGGCGCGCATCGAGCAGGCGGCGCACCATGTCCATAGCCGGCGTGCCTCCGCGCAGGATGTAGTCGAGCGGAGTGCGGCCGGCAAAGATCGGATTGGTGTTGGGTAATTGCATCCATTGGTCGGCGAGCCGCTGGCTGTAAAGGATGTTGAGCGACTTGAAGATCCCGATCAGATACGAAATACGCACCAGCCTGTCCTGGTCCAGGGTCTTTAGCCGGGCGTGCGCGGTGTTCCGCTTGAGCTGATAGTAGGCGCCATTGGAGATGCCGCCGAGAAGCTGGCGCGCATCTTCATCACTGATCTGCCAGTGTTCAACGATATTGAACAGCGCTTTCAGGGCGGCCGGCGGAAGGCGGCGCCGCTCCTCGAGACGAGAAAGATCGGGCAGCACAGGAGCGGAGTAGCGGGTGTCGGGATAGGCGAGAGCGCCGGGGTGCGGTTTGGGCATGGACTGACTCTCCAACTATGGAGAATTATAACTCCATTTCATAGCACCTTGACAGAAAGTAAACCAGGCCGGTGATGCTGCGGTGAGGAACACCCAGGCAAACTGATACCAGTAAAAGAAAGGGAAGCCGAAGAGCGCCGGGGTCTCGCGCGCGTAGATGGCGGGAAAGAGCAGCCCGAAGGCGGGAAGGAGGAGAAGCCATTCCAGTCGAGCGCTGCGCTTCTTGCTGCCGGTGTCGGCCATGCGAAGCATTATAGACTGAAAGCATGAAGCGCCGGCTCATTGAGCACTATGAAGTGATTCGCAAGCTGGGCGCGGGCGGCAGTGGAGTGGTGTATCTGGCCAACGACACGCTGCTGATGCGGCCGGTGGTGCTGAAGATATTGAAGCGGGGCGCGCTGACGATCGAGCAGATGCGCAGCACGGTGCTGCGCGAGGCACGGCTGGCCTCGGCCATCGAGCACCCGAACGTCTGCGCTATCTATGAAGTGGGCGAGTCAGAAGACGAAGCCTACATCGTTATGCAGTATGTGCCGGGCGAGTCGCTGGACAAGATCATCGCCAACGGGCCGGCCAGCGTGCAGCTTGGGCTCTCGGTGGGCATTCAGATTGCGGACGGCCTGAGCGCGGCGCACCGGCTGGGAATTTTTCATCGCGATCTGAAGCCGGCGAACGTGATGCTGACCGATGGCGGAGTGGTCAAGATTCTGGACTTTGGCCTGGCGCGGAGACTCTCCGCCGCCGAGGCCGAGTTCGATCCGGCAAAGCCGCGCGGCCAGGATGCGTCGAAGACGCAGGTGCGCACCACCTACACTGCGCGCGGCGGCACCATCGCCTACATGGCGCCGGAGCAATTCGTGACCGGGCAAACCAGCGTGCAGAGCGATATCTTCGCCGTGGGCGTGACGCTCTATGAGCTGTTGAGCGGCCGCCATCCGTTTGTGCGGCCGGAGGCGGAAGAGTTTCAGATCGTGCGCGCGATTCAGTTTGCCGATCCGCTGCCGCTGACCGAGTGCTGCCCCCAGGTGCCGCCGAGCTGGCCAGCGTGATCGCCACCTGCCTGCAAAAGACACCCAGCGGGCGCTACTCCTCGGCCGCCGATCTGCGCGAAGCCTTGAAGAACCATCATGAAGACGATGCAGCTCGAAACCGGCATTCTGCCCGGCGATACGGCGGCCAATCTGCAGGTGCCGGCGGCCGAGCGCGAGAAACGGGCAACGGGATTTCTTTCCATGCTGGCGGAGCGCTTTCGCGAGTCGGCCGATGTGCAGCAGAAGCAGAATACGATTCTCGTGCTGCCGTTCCAGAATTTCGGGCAGACGGGCGAATCCCCGCTGTACGGCTATGCGCTGGCGGATGCCATTGCCGCGCGGCTGGCGCGCATGTCTTCGCTGGTGGTGCGGCCTTCCAGTTCGCTGATGCAGTTGCCCGTGCCCATGCAGCAGATGGATCCGCTGTCGGTGGGAAAGAAGCTGCTGGTGCAGTGGGTGCTGGCGGGCAATTTCATGCGTTCGGAACAAGGGCTTCGATCTGAACTGGCAACTGCTGGATGTGCCCGGGCAGAGCGTGCGCTCCGGGGGCACCATCAGCGTGCCTTCCTTCGACCTGATCGCGGTGCAGACGGAGATTTGCAACGAGGTCTTCGCCACCCTGCAGGGGCTGGGGAAGCTGCAGCAGAACGGCGAGTCGACCCGCAGCGCGCCCCTGGCGGAGGCATTGTCGGAGGAATACCTGCAGGCCCGGGCGCTGCTGTCGTCGTTCATGTCGCGCTCCGGCGCCCGCGGCGACCTGGACAAGGCGCGGGAGATGTTTGAAAGCGTGGTGGCGCGCGACGCGGAGTTTGCTCCGGGCTGGAGCGGGCTGGGCATTACGCAACTGCAATATGTGCGCAACGGATTGGGCGGCCAACTGCACCTGCTGGCGGCGCGGCGCAGCTTCGACCGCGCGCTCGAAATCGATCCCGGATCGCTGGAGGCGAACCTCTATCGCGTCTACATGCTGCTTTCGCGAGGAGAGAAGGAAAGCGCCCGGCATGGCATCGAGCACCTGCTGCTGACCGCGGACAATAACTGGAACGTGCACCTGGTGGCCGGCCAGACCCTGCGCCTGGATGGGATGTATGAAGAAGCGCTGCAGCAGTTCAACCGGTCCCTGCAGCTGAATCCCTCCAACGCGCCGATCATTTATAACCACCGGGCGCGGGTCTACCAATATCAGAACCAGCTGGAGCTGGCGGAGGAAGAGCTGCAGAAGGGACTGACCCTGGAACCCAGGCATCCCTCTGCTGCGCACCTCGGTCGCCTACCAGAGAATGCGCCAGGGAGACATGCAGCAGGCGATCGGGATTCTGGAAGCGGTGATCCACGACGATGAGAGCATGCGCATTGCCTTTCCCACGCTGGCTTTGTGCTATGTGCAGGTAGGGGAGCGCGAGCGCGCTACCTCGCTGATCGAAGAAGATTCGCTCTCTGCCGCGGAGGCCGATAGCGAGATGGCTTATCGCCTGGCGACCTACTTCGCTGTGGAAGGGGATGAGAGCGAGGCGCTGCACTGGCTGCGGCGCGCGATCTATCTGGGCAATGAGAATTATCCCTGGTTCTCAAAAAACCCGGCGTGGAACAGGCTGCATGGTCACGCCGACTTTGAACGCATCCTGGAAGATTTGAAGAAGAGCCACAGAGTTAACCAGAAAACCTGGCGGCGGCTGCTGGAGCGGGTTCCCACGGAGAAGCTTGCCTAGAGTGGTGTCGCTTGAGTTCCTGAAATAAATTGAGCGGACTGGCCAACAAATTGCATGGAATTTCCGGGGCACCACATCAGAAAAGGTCTTTGAAGGGTACGGCCTTCACAGGCTGCGGAAAAACTCTGTTTTGTAACAGGTACGGGCTCTACAGGCTGTGGAAAAACTCCGTTTTGTAACAGGGCACGACTTTAGTCGTGCCGTAAATGATTGAGAATACGTCGGGCTGCCACGAATGGCCGGTTTAACTGCGCTCCCCTCGCTAAGTGCCTGCGACTTTCCGTGAAGAAAGTCGCATACGCTGTCCCAAATAACTGCCCATGAGGCGGCCATGCGTGGTTTAGCCCCTGAGGTACGGCTTTCCTACCGGTGTTCAGGCCGTACGCAAATACCGCGAACTCGTTATCAGATAGGTTCCAACTCCGATTGGCCGGTTTGTAAGGATGCGGATCACAACCACGCACTTATAGACTAGTCACTCAGGCATCCTTGAAAAGCTCCCCAACTGGCTGGGCCGAAAGTCTAGTGAATACATGGGGAGGTGGACGGCGCCAGGATGATCTTACTTGGGGTCGACGCGGCCGGACGAAGACTGAAGATTACGAAGGCGTTTAACACCTATGGTTGCAACAACAGTCTCCGATTGGCAACGGTGCGCGAGCACAAAATTCGTTTCAGTTACTTTGACGTTACCAAAGACTCCTTGAGTCCACTTGATTCCCGGGATAGGCTGGACACGGTACCCAAACACGCATACGACTAAGCGACATCTCTCTATTCCGTTGGGCCCCATCAATCGAACCTGAAGTTCTGAAGCGCATCTGAAATCGCTGCCAGCAACGGCTGGCAATCTTCTCGCAAACAAACTAGAAGGAGAAGAAGCGAGGATGCCGGCGACATAACTTTGTGCATTTCCCTCGTCAGAAGCCCTTTGACGAAAATGCCGAAGCATTAGTCTTCAACCTACTCAGATTGATGAACAGCACAAAACCAGACGAAACATAAAACTCCCGTGGATTCACTCCACACTACATGCGCAAATCGCACGAGGTCCGACATGCATCCAACTGGCTTTGTTCCCTCCTCTTTGGACAATCGATCAAGCGCCCCGCCGGGGCCGCCACCTAGGCAGTCTTCGGTCTCCTGGCTTTCAGCAGAGCGGGCGTCTTCCACTTATATCGCCGACCGCTTCGGCATACGATTGCGGACACTTCGCAAGGCTCGCGGCATGACGCAGATTGAAATGTCCATCGAGTTCGGAATCGATCGCAGCTTCATCAGCGATGTCGAGCGCGGTAAAAAAGCGATCTCCTTGCCATTGCTGGAGGTCATCGCGATCGGTTTCGGCTTGACCATGTCCGATCTCCTGGCAGACATCTAGCCTTCTTCATCAGTGACAGAAACTGCGATCCCGGACGAGCAGGATCGAGAGTAATCCTTCGTAAGCATGCGTGGCCTCAGATTCCCTTCATGGCGAAGACAAGCGTGTGCAGCACGACGGCAATATCCAGGAAGAACCCGCGGTGCTCGATGTAGTAGAGATCGTACTCAAGACTCTCGTGAATGACGAACTTGCGATCAGCGCTCAGTTGCCAGAAGCCGGTGATGCCAGGCAACACGCTCAGGCGCTGAGCCTCATAAGGTGTGTACTCTTTCACGACGTATGGCATTTCGGGACGAGGTCCCACCAGCGCCATCTCTCCCTTCAGCACATTCAGCAGCTGCGGCAGCTCGTCGAGGCTCGTCTTGCGCAGAAACCGGCCTGCAGGCGTGATGCGCGGGTCGCGGCTGTCTTCAGGCGAGCGCCCATACTTGGGCACAGTCGTATACATGCTGCGAAACTTATACATTGCGAACGCCTTGCCGTATCGCCCGATCCGCTCCTGCCTGAAGAACACTGGCCCGCTTGAGGTCGATTTGATCCAGATGGCGATTGCAACCCAGAGAGGCAGCGTCATCACGACGATACATAAGGCAAGCACGAAGTCGATTATGCGCTTCAGGACTTCGTATGCTGAAAGGCCGGCCGCTTTTCCGCGGAAGAAGGAGCGCACCACCACGCCGTCCATGTACTGGACAAATGACGGCCCGCGCAGCCCGTTAGGATGCATGGGTCCCACGTCCGAGATCTGAATGCCCACAGTCGACGCGAGCTCTCCGATCTCCGCACGCCGCGCGGGACTCATGTGTGGGTCAGCCAGAAAGAGATCCGAGATCTCCAGACGCGCCAGAAGCGCCTCGTCCAGGAGACCGCAATGCACCGGTGCATGCTCTCTGAAGCGATAACCGTGACTGTAGATGACACGATCACGCTCCGAGCCTTGCTCGTCGAGAAAGCCAACTGGCCGAAGATCCTGATCGGGGGAATGGATGAGATACGAGAATATTCTTCGCGCATCCGATCCTGAACCTACGATCAGCACTCTTCGCTTTCGTAGATCAAGCGCGCTGTTGCGAGAGATCAACGGTTGCATGACCTGCCTTAGCAACAAGATGACCGGGGTTGCCAACAACCAGGCGCCAAGAAGCAGCAGGCCTGCCGGCGCGTGCGTCGTTACATAAATTCCTGCAAGAGCGAGCACGGAAGAGAACATCGATACGCGCAGGACGGCAGAGCTCTCGAGCACGCGCAAGAGGCTGTGCTTGTTTCTATAGAGATTTTCGCCCGTCCCGAGCAGAACAAATGCGATCGCATACAAAACGCAAAAAGAGATCAACTGCGATGTGCAATTACGGTCTGTGAACCTCCCAAAAGCTCGCCCTATCGACAAGACGCCTGCTCCGCCCACGGCGATTGCCAGCAGGTCCATCGTAACCCTTATGGGCAATGCCAGCGATAACGCCGGACTCTCCGCGTCTGCGAGGGACCGCGGTCGTTCTGGCGAGACCGTTGCAGGCGACACATAAGCACTCTCCATCCTCATTTGCCTCCCGGTGTGTGTATCTACCCAGCGACATGAGCAGGTTGTGCTCGACCGCTGAACAGCAGTAACTCTGCTCAACCGTGAGTACAACCATCGTCACTAAGGACGGTGATGTAACCTACAAGTACCACCTTGCACACGTCAGAGAATCGGCTAACGCCCACAATCACGAGTTCTGACAATTGCCCTCTAAGTGTCTAAGTTGCCGCTGCGGCATCCCGCGAATAGTGCCTGTGCATTCTTACATAACTCAGCCTGTCGCCTATAGCACACAGACCTGCTCTTTATCCTTGCTGTCGGGCCGGTTCCCACGATATCTATGGAGCACAGACAGGATCACACACAACAACTTCACCCTAACCGCGGCTCTCAGCACCGCCATCTCTACTGCCGCTGAAGCGATGCGGCCAGCCGACAACAGCGGCCTCGTACCGAAGCTGTCCAGCTCCGCCGGATGGGCCCACGATAAGGAATTCGAACTCTGTGAATGTCGTCATCATCAATGACAACGCCCATGTGAACGGAGGAGCAGCCAAGGTTGCGATCCAGGAGGCTGTGGGTTTAGCAGATCGTGGACATAAGATCTACTACGTCTGCGCGGTGGAACCGATCGCACAGGAGCTGATTCATCCCAATATCAGCATCTGCTGCTCACAACAAGATGATCTTCTCGCCAATCCCAACCCTGCGGCGGCGTTTGTCCAGGGTTGGTGGAACACCAGGGCCGCACAGCTAACCAGCCGAATCGTCAGCCGCTTGAAGGGCTCAGAGACGATCGTTCACCTGCATACCTGGTCGCGCGCCCTATCAGCCAGTACGATCAGAGCTGCGATTGACTCAGGCATACCGGTCGTCTGTACGTTGCACGACTTCATGCTCGCGTGTCCAAGCGGGACGTTTTTCAACCACACCCAGCAGCAGGTATGCCACTTACGTCCGTTGAGCGCGGCGTGCGTTCTCACGAACTGCGACACTCGCAGTTACGCGCAGAAGCTTTGGCGTGTTGGCAGGCAAGTCATCCAGAAGCAGATGGGCAAGGCTCCTGCCGGGATAAACCACTTTATCGTTCATTCGAGACTGGCGGGCGAAGTCATGAAGCCTTATCTTCCCCAGGATTGCACGCTCCATAGTCTTCCGATCTATGCCGAAGGCAGCCAGTATCCCCCGGCCCAGCCGGAGACCAACCACAATCTCGTATATCTCGGCCGGCTGGTTAGAGAGAAAGGCGTGCTTCTTGCGGCCAAAGCTGCAGCGGCCGAAGGTGTTCCGCTGACCTTCGTTGGCTCGGGCCCTCTCGCCGGGCAGATTCAAGCTGCATGTCCGGAGGCGATCGTCACCGGATGGGTGGATCATGCAACGAGCGTGCAGTATCTTCGACAGGCGCGCGCTCTGGTCTTTCCTTCACTGTGGTACGAGACGCTCGGTCTGGTCGTACTCGAAGCCGCAGCTCACGGTATTCCATCGCTGGTTCCGGATACGAGTGCTGCGCGAGAGATTGTCCTGGACGGTGTTACAGGCCTGCACTTCAAGTCAGGAGATGAACTCGATCTGCGCGCCAAGATGAAGGAGCTGCAGGATGCGGACCTTGTTCGTAGTTTGGGCCGTGGAGCTTACGAACGTTTCTGGTCGAGCGACTACTGCTCTCTCAACGCCCATGTCTCTTCACTCGAAGTCATCTACCAGAAGATTGTCAGGGCCCAGATGATCGCAGATAAATTCCCTACTCTACCTGTGGAGGTCCAGCGTGCCGGGTAATCATATGACTGTATCTCCCCTAAGACCACTCAGAGTACTTCATGTGCTCGAAGCCACTCTCGGGGGCACTTTGCGCTACATGGAAAACATCGCAGAAGCGACTGACGGACTCGACATCGTGTCAGCGTTCGCTTACGGCACAGCACGAGCCGACTCGCACCTGGGACCCTTTTTAAAACGGATTTCAAACCTTGGATGGACCTGTTATCCCGTGGATATGAGACGTGAAGTAAGACCGTGGACTGATCTCAAGGCATGGTTTCAGCTGCGCTGCGCAGTAGATCACTTCGCTCCGGATATCATCCACTGCCACAGTTCGAAGGCAGGCGCGCTTGGCCGCGCGTCTGTGTTCCTGCGAAGGGAGCACCCGGCACGCGTGTACAGCCCACACGCCCTCGCCGCACCGCTCGGGAGCATTTACCTGAAGATTGAGAAATTACTCTCAAGGTCCACCGAGAGATTTGTTGCTGTGTCAGACACCGAACGCAAAGAGATCCTCGATTGTTCACTCGCGGCAGAGGACTCCATCAGCGTCGTCTATCCCTCTGTGGACGTCAGATACTTTCACCCCTCGTCGCGACAGAATGCCCGGCAGGCGCTTGGTATCGGCTCGAGCCCACTCATCCTCGCGATCGGCCGTCTCACGGCGCAGAAAGATCCTGTCGCCTTCCTTCGCGTGATGGAACACTTGCATGCACGGCAACCTGATGTTCGGGCAATATGGGTGGGATCCGGGGAAGGGGAGGGGGAGGCTGAGTTTCTCGGCAAGATTGCTGCTGCGCAGATGCAGGATGTGGTCCGCGTCGTTCCATGGCAGCATGACGTACGCCTCTACATTGCTGCCGCCGATGTGCTTCTAAGCACCTCCAGGTTCGAGAGCTTCGGCTATGTGGCGGCTGAGGCTCTTGCCATGGAGCGGCCCGTCGTCGCCTCGGATGTGACCGGGACGCGCGACATTATGCAGCGCAGGTTCGGCGAGTGGCTCTATCCGCTCGACCGCACGGCCCTGGCTGCAGAACTGATCCTTAAGCTACTAAACGATCCGGCCCTGTCGGTTGCGACGGGCGGTCTTGGACGTTCGCAGGTAGAGAAGCTGTTCAGCATAGAACGCATGCGAGAGAGCCTGATGCAGGCATACGGTGCTGTGCTGAATCAACCTATTTCAGAGCTCACGAATCAAGCCGCTGTCGCTTAACGCCAGGAGATGGAGAGAGGCAACTATGGATCGTCGATCACAGCCCATCCGTCTCGCCATCCTGTCGCATCGTTTTCAACGTAACGATGGTCAGGGTCGAGTGAACTTTGAGGTTGCGAATGCCGCACTGCAGTCCTCCTACCACGTGACTATCGTGGCCACGGCTTGTTCGGAAGAACTTAGTTCACATCCCAGGTGTCGCTTCGTAAAGATCGGCAACGAACAATTGCCCACCGAATTGTTGCGAAACCTGGTCTTTGCACAGAGCAGCGCACGGTGGCTCCGCGCACATCGTCATGAGTTCGACATCGTCCAGGCAAACGGCTTTGTAACCTGGGAGCCGTGTGATGTTGTCGCAGCGCACTTTGTTCATGCCGCCTGGGGAAGGAGCCGCTGGTATCCCTTCAGGGATCTACGGCCGTACTCTCTTTACCAGCGGCTCTACACGGTGCTGAATACCCGTTGGGAGAAGGACGCCTTCACTCGTGCGAAGCGGGTCATTGCGGTAGCGAGACCGCTCGTTCACGAGCTTGTCGACATGGGTGTCCGGGCGGACGGCATCGATGTCGTCTGGAACGGTGTGGATACAAAACAGTTTCATGCCGGGGAGGCGCACCGGCAGTCTTTTGGACTCTCGCCTGAAACCACATTCGCGCTTTTCGTAGGCGACATCAGAACACCACGGAAGAACCTGGACACAGTGCTTCGAGCCATGCGGCAGGTCCCCGATCTTTCCCTTGTTGTAGCCGGCGCGGTGGAGCGAAGCCCATATCCTGCGTTGGCACGCGAGCTTGGTGTGGAGCGGCGGGTCCACTTCCTCGGTCAGGTCAAGACGATCGACCTCCTTATGCGCTCTGTCGACATGTTTGTCTTCCCTTCACGCTATGAGGCCCACCCTCTTGTGCTGCTTGAGGCAATGGCATCGGGTCTGCCGAGCATCGTCTCCGGGACCTTCGGCGCAGGCGAATTTATCGGTGGAGGAGGATTCATTTTGGATGATCCGGACGATGACGAAGCTCTGGCTGCATACATGAGGACTCTGGCCGCCGATCCTGCCCTACGTTCGTCAATGGGCGCCGCTGGACGGCGTCGTGCGCTCGAGATGCAGTGGTCGACAATGGCTGACCAGTATCTCCGCATCTTCGAGGACGTCATGGAGCAGGAGCATCCCGCCCCGATGGGGGTCGTGGCTTGATCAATGACTCATCGATCTCCTTTGCCGTATCTTACGGAGGCTTTGGATGCAAATGACAACAGCATGCGCCATCACCTCAAACAACGCAGCATCCCATGTCGTTGCATATCGGCATCGAGTGTGACCGTGGAGGCGCGGGACGCGTGATCTCGGAGCTGATGACACACCTTCCGGACGCCGGCTTTGGTTTCAGAGGCATTGTGGCCAACCAGCCGAACACCGCGGTAGATCACAGCACTGTCCACTCTTTCGCGCCGCAACGGGCCGGCCTGATCCGAAGGCTCCACAGCGCCCGCACCTCGATTCGTGCTGCTCTCAATGAGTTCAAGCCGGACATCGTTGCCTCGCACTTTGCGATGTATTCGGCTCCTGGGATCGACTTCTTGAAGGACACACTCACCATCTCCCATTTTCATGGTCCCTGGTCGGAGGAATCGTTGCAGGAGGGGGAGGGCAACACTGCGGTCGCTGTGAAGTCGTACCTTGAAGGAGCTGTGTACAGGCGCTCCCATCGAGTCATCGTCCTATCGAACGCGTTCGGGGACCTGGTCACCACTCGATTCGGCGTCGATCCCGGCAAGGTGAGACTGGTTCCCGGCTCAGTGGACACAAAGCGCTTCGCACTGGATACTCCTCGAAGCGACTCCAGGGCTGCGCTGGACCTTCCTCTGGACCGCCCCATCCTCGTTACTGTGCGGCGGCTTGTAAATCGAATGGGATTGTCATCGCTGATCGATGCCATGAAGTATGTGGCCGCTGCGGTTCCCGACGTGCTTCTTTGCATCGCAGGTCAGGGGCCGCTGAAACGGTCTCTTCAGGCCCAGGCTGAGAGGCTTGGCCTGATGCGCAATATCCGCTTCCTGGGGTTTGTCGCAGAAGAAGCTCTGCCACACCTCTTCTACGCGGCCGACATCAACGTGGTGCCGACGATTGCGCTGGAAGGATTTGGCCTCGTGGCAGCGGAAGCGATGGCAGCCGGAACCCCATCCATGGTTACCCCTGTGGGCGGGCTGCCGGAAGTGGTCGGCGGACTCTCGCAGAACCTGATCTTCTCAGGTACTGAGGCAACAGATATAGCCGAAGGTTTGATCGGCGCTCTTACAGGTGCCCTTGGACTTCCAGCCCGGGAGGAGTGTCGCGAATATATCGAGGGCAGGTTCAATTCACGCCTTATGGCTCTTCGAACCGCTGAGGTTTACCGCGAGTTGATTGAGCACGCTGCATCGTAGGCCCTGAATCAACTCACCGCGCCGCATCTGGAATCGTCATCATGAAAACACCTGAATCCATCGGAGTGCTGATCGCCTCTTACAGAAGGCCGGTACCGCTCGTGACCTGTCTCGAATCTCTGACACAGCAGATCCATCCACCTCATGAGGTGATCGTCGTGCTGCGAAACGATGATTCTGAGACTCGGCAGGCAATAACCAACCTGACGACTCCATTTCCTTCGAAGATCGTCTTTACTAATCTTCCCGGAACTGTCGCCGCCAGGAACGCGGGCTTGGACGCCTGCACCTCTGACGTGCTGGCCATTCTCGATGACGATACGAAGCCGCACCCCGAATGGCTCAAACGAGTTCTTGCCCGCTTCCAGGAAGATCCCACGCTCGGCGGGCTGGGAGGACGTGATCGCTGCTTCGATGGTCACGCATTCGACGACCGCCAGGCCTCGGTAGTCGGCCGGATCCAGTGGTATGGTCGAATGATCGGTAATCATCACCTGGGTTTCGGAGAGATCCGCGAGGTCGACTTTTTGAAGGGAGCCAACATGAGCTTTCGTTCTGAGGCCTTCGCCAACCTCCGTTTCGACCAAAGGCTTAAGGGCAAGGGGGCTCAACCGCGCGAAGATACCGCGTTCTCCATCGCCGTAAAAGCCTCGGGCTGGAAGTTGGCATATGATCCCGCCGCTGCAGTTGATCACTACGCCGCTCAGCGCGAGGAGGCGCGGCACTATGTCGATGTGCAGGCTTTGACTGAGGAGAGATCGTTTCGCGAATTTGCTTACAACGATATCCTGTCGATCTGGCTCGCCTTGAAAGGGGTACGTAAGATCGCCTTCATCACCTGGACTATTCTTGTCGGCACCCGCGTATGCCCTGGATTCGTGCAGGCTCTGCGGTTCACACCAAGACTTCGTGGAGCTTCGTGGCGTCGCTTCTACCTGGCTCAGCAGGGCAAATTCGAGGCCTTTCGAGATCTTATCTTTGGCTAAACTGTCCGCTGCTCAATGCTTGAGTTCCACACGCTCGTGCCGCAAGCTCGACTTTGATGCACGACGCTTCCCAAAATAAAGAAGACGAGAGAACAGGTAGAGTACTGGCCCCCTATGAGCCAGCCGCCCAGCGTTGCGATCAGAATCGCAATCACCGGCATACCGGCGCTTAGTCTTGTTTCACGAAAATATCTGAATGCGGCACGTATACCGAACACGGCCACACCGAGGTAAAGAAGGCCTCCCGCAAGCCCAAGAGAGATAAACATGTCGCTGAAGTCCAGCTCGGAGCTGCCCCCTTCGCTATCGGTGCCGAATTTCTGAGCAGCAAAGGTAGTTGAGCCAAGTCCATGTCCCAGCGGGCTTGTAAGGCCTTCGAGAAAGCCCGTCGTGACCATGTTGGAATGCAACCCGGCACTCGAATACTTTTTGTCGAAGGGATGAGCCAGGCCGCCTAGTTGATGCACGAGTGCATCCTGGGCGGCCGAACCACCACGCTGTCCCGCATCTGCGGAGCCCGCAAAGTGTCCTGCGATCAGAGAGAGACTGAGGAGTGCCAAGCCACCCAACACTGCCATCCCTATCAGCTTTGCCGGATTCAACCTGCCCTTTCGCACAATCCAAAGGACACAGAGCACAACCACCAGCTTGATCGTCAGTCCCCTGCCGCCTGAGAGAAGCAGAGCGGTCACGAGAATCGGCACAGCAGCCATCCAAAGGCGGCGTGATGCGAAGTATGCTGCGACGGCCAAAGCGATAGAGCACTCAAGCAGCGTCGCATATTCCGCAGCTGACACGGAAAATCCAAACGCTCGCACTGACGAGCCTACGTACAGCGAGGTATAGGTCCTTCCCACGGCAGCGATCCACGCCTGCTGATAAGGTAGGAATCCAAGGAAGCTCTGGCACAGTCCGAAGATCCCGGCGGTGATGCCCAGCGGAAGCACCACCCTGTAGATGATTGTCTCCACCAGCGCGACAGATCCCAGGCCTCGGCCAATCCAAAACCACATCACCGGAATGATGTAGAAAAATGCGCCGGACAGACCGATGTTCAGGCTGCCCTGCTTGGGGTTCAGTACCTCGAGGCCCATGACAACCAGCAGTCCAAGCACTGCCTTCGACAGCGGCTCTCTCAGCTTCAAGCCAAACAGCAGCGGAAACACCAGGACCGTAGTGACCGCCGGGGCTATCAGAAGCAAAGGATCGAAGGTCGAGGGTGCAGCAATCGAGGCGACGATCCTTCGTATGTCCCCGAGCAGAATAAGGTAGACGAGAGTCCAGAGCACTGCGGACTCTTTGTCGTATACCGCAAGCAGGAGCAGCGGTATCGCGATGACGACAGCGCAGAGCAGATTTACCTGGTCTGCGATCAGCATGCCCCATAAAACAATCAGGAGCAGGCCACCGCCCAGCCACATCCAGAGCAGTTCGGTCTCCCGGCGATGACCTGACGTGACAAGCTCATAGCTCATACCAGCTCAATCCTCGCTATCGGCTGCCCAGAAGAATCATCGCGGCAAACGCGGATCCGACAGCACTCGCCGTCAACGCGGGAAGAGTCGCGTCGACGAACGCCCTGCCCCTGCTGTGGGGGACCAGCACGATGTCCTCTGCGGTCAGCATCTGATCGCCCTGCGCTGTCTTTGCCACGCGCTTGAGGTCAACCGGAATGATCCTTGCGCCGCCATCGTCGGTTTTACGAATGATCGCGGCTCGCGAGAGCGCAGCGTCGGCGTTCGTTCCCTGGGCCAGCGCGATTGCCTCCAGCACTGTCAGCCGCTTGCCTGCTACCATGGAGAATTCTCCGGGCCGTGCAACATCGCCCAATACATAAACCGAACCCGCACGCGAGACATAGATAACGTCTCCCGCGGTTACATTCGTGAGGCGTTGGAGCTGCGAGTAGTTCGGGGAATCCACGTGAACGGTTTCAAGCTTCTGCGGGTCAGCCAGGTGGGTGATCATGATATCACCGCCTGCCTTCTCCGTCGTGCCACCAGCGGCAGATAGAGCGTTATACAGAGAGTGAGGGCCGAGAAGGAGATAGTTGCCAGGGCTCTTCACCTCGCCCAACACGCTGACCTCCTGCGTCGCATAGTCTGCGATCGTCACCGTGACGCGAGGATCAATCATGATCTGAGCGTCTTTCAGATGCCTGGCGATAGCGTCACCGGCCTCCTGCGGCGTCATACCCGACACTGCGACGCTGCCGGCTACGGGAAGTTCTACCGCGCCATCTGCATTCACGCGCAACTTCGCGGAGAGTTCGGGAGTGTCGAACACTGTCACCTGCACCATGTCACCGGCTCCAATGCGAAGCGCCGTCTCCTGACGGGTATGAAGTACAGGTGTGGCATTTGAAGCCCCATTTGCTACCTGCGCAACCGCGGTGGTCCTCTGGCCGGGCGAGATCAGGATCGCGCCGCTCGCCAGCATGATGGCTGCGAATGTGCGCAAGTTATTCCGCCCCCTCAGCGTTTTTGTGCAGTTCCGGATAGACATAATGGGCCTCCTTACGTTGAGAAGCTTTCCTCTTACTTACTGACTTTCGTGGCGTCTCGCTCAGCACCACTCCCTGAATTCGTGCGCGATTATGCAGTAGCATGTCGCGAATCTTCTTCAACTCCCGCAAGCGCGATTGACCGTTTTGCGCCAGGAGCACCGTCGCATCGGCCCAGCCCGCCAGCAGAACACCGACGTTCGTGACCAGAAGCGGCGTGCCAATCAAAATCACATAATCGAATTCCTTCTTCCAGATGATGAGAAGAGAGCGCATGGTCGAGGAGCTGAGCAGCTCAAACGAATTCGAGGGCGCATGACCACCTGTCACCATGAAGAGGTTCTCAAGATGCGCTACAGGCCGTATCGGTGCCGGCGCCGGCGAACTGTCCTGCCAGGTACTCCCCCAACCCCGGTCCGTTAGCGATGCCAAACTCATCCTGAGCGCGGGGTTTATGCAGATCGGTATCGACCAGAAGAACGCGTGCACCGCTGTGAGCCAGCAGGACTGCGAGGTTGACTGATACCGGAAGTGCGCCCTCTTCCGGGGACCCACTCGTCACCAGCACGGTCTTTGCCTGGCCCGCGAGCACCACAGAGTTGCGCAAGGCGCGGATCTCCCCTGCAGCTTTGGAAGAAGGCGCGGTTAGAACCATCGGCACACGTCTCGTCGCAAGACCGCCATGCTGCTCGCTGATTTCGAGCTCTTTGAAGAGATTTGAAACATGCGCGAGAACCGGAAGGCCGAGCTCACGCTCTATGTGTTGGGCTCCGCGCACCCGGTCCGAGGCGCCATCGAACATAAGCGCTGCAACCACTCCCGCAAAAAGGCCCACAATCAGGCTGCCCAGCACCATAAATATCTTCTTCGGACCTGCAGGCTCCATGGGCACACGTGCGCCCTGAACAAGCATCGTGTTCAAGCCGCCTACTTCTGCATCAACCGTTGCCTGTTGAAGTTTGCGGCGCAGCGCGTCATAGAGTTCCCTGCTCGCAGCCAGATCGCGTTGCAGAACAGAGTATGTCGCCTGGTTACGAGTGAGCTTGAAGGCGAGCTCGACTTGCTTGTCGTACTCGACCTGCAACATACCCTGCACCCGCCTGGCTCCTGCATAGTCCGCGTTCAGGCGCTCGCAGGCGGACTGCGCCTCCTGGCCTGATATCCACATCCATGTGACGCATCTGTTTCGCAAGATCGACAAGGGGAGGATAGTTCGGACCGAACTTCGAGGAGAGCTGCGTATACTGCGCAGCGAGCGTTCCCTGGGCCGCCTGCAATGTGCTGAGCTTTGGATTTGGAAACAGAGTGGTTAGTTCGCTTGGACTTCCCCCCCTCGCGGCATGCAACTGAGCCTCCTTCATGATGGTGTCAGACTGCGCCGTCGAAAGTCGTTCGCTCAGAAAATGGAGCCGATCCAAAATTGAGTTGCTCGCCCCCGGAGTGTCCACGACTTCGTTTGCCTCCTCAAAGTCAGTCAACTTCGCCTGGGCCACCTCAACATGTTTCTTCAGGTCATCCATCTGGCTCGAGAGCCACGTACGCAATTGCGCTACGGAGTGGGCGCGATTCTCAAACGTCTGCAACGTATAGGCCCGAACCACCGCGTTGCCAATCGCCGCTGCCACATTGGGATCATAGCGACCTGACAGTGAGGTTAATGAGCTGCGTTCCGTCGATCTGCTTTACGGTTATGGCCTTTTCCAGCTTTGTCCATCCAGCCCTGCTGCTGATCCGAGAGATGCTGCACATCCAGAGGGATGAGGTTCGGACCTCTGCGCAAACCAATGAACTTTGCAAACTCATCATCCGACAAAGAGTTCAGCGTTCTGATCGCAACATCGTCGCTTTTCAGGAGGACGATTTCCGTGTGAAGAGTCTCCCCCGGCTCCGTAGGCGCGGTTGCCGGACGGTCCGATATCGCGAGGGTCTCCGCTCGCCCTGGATCAATGCGCAACACTGCGGAGGCCTCGTACACCGGCGGCCGCAGCTTGAGATACAGCAGCGAAAGAGCTACGCAGGCCACCGCACATGCCGCAATGAACCATCGATGGAAGAGAAGTCTCTGGAGGATATCTCCGAGAGTTAATCCTTCGTCGGAGCGCCCAGCCTGGATCGTATGGGGCTGTCTATCGATGATTGAGATAGATTGAAGCTCTTGATCTCTCATAGGACTCACAATGGATCCGGAAAAAGTTGCAGCTACAAGGGTGGAGGGAATAAGGCCCTTGATGGATTGTCTAGTTGACTACGGCCATGTTTCCATACCGCTGACGGCATGTCCATCGGATCTTGACCTGATCCTGTGGCTTATAGGCCACAATTGCTTGACCTTTACCAGCGGTTTCCGCGCAGCATACTTCCGTGAATTTTTCTTAGGTTTTGGCCGACATTTTTTGAGGTCGAATCTACGTGTCCGCATGCTACTCTCACCTCAATTACCGTCCATTTCACGGCTTTCTGAGTAATTTACGGGGATAACGTGTATTCAATCCTACGTTCTCCCGAGCTGTAGCACTTCGCGGATTGAAGCCACCGGCCTTTACTGCGGCCAGCAGCACAAACGGCGACCTCGCCATTGTTCGGAGAATCTGCAATTGCCGATCATGACAGTTTCAGAGATCGACGCTCGCGGCATAGGCGAGGCAGTCCAGTCCAAGGGCATCGCTTCAGCCACACAGCACAACGGTGCGCTCGATGGCCTCCGCGGCGTGGCCATCCTTTCTGTCATGCTTTACCACTTCACTGGATCCTACAAAGGAGCAAACCCTCTACTGCGCCTCTGGAGCCTTGTAGCCGGGGCCGGCTGGATGGGAGTTGATCTCTTCTTCGTCCTCTCCGGATTTCTGATCACAGGAATTCTTTACGACACTATTCACGCGGAGCACAGGGTCAGAAACTTCTACGCTCGCCGCGCGCTTCGAATCTTCCCTCTCTTCTACGGGGTGCTGTTCGGCCTATTATTGCTCACGCCTGTACTCCATATGCACTGGCGGCCCGAACATCTCCTTTACTTCTTTTATCTCAGCAACGTTTCCCTTCTGCTTGTGCCTGATTTCCAATTGCCGAGCCAGTGGGTAAACCTTGGGCATCTCTGGTCGCTTGCTGTGGAAGAGCAGTTCTACCTGCTATGGCCCTTCATCGTCTGGCGGGTAAAGAACAGGACCACCCTTCTTCGCATTATTCTCGTCGTCCTTATCGGTGGTCCTATTCTTCGAGCTCTGCTGCTTGGCACCGGGATGAATGCACTCGATATGTCACGGCTGCTGGTGGCTCGCGCAGACAGTCTCCTCTTTGGCGGTGGCGTTGCGCTGCTTGTTCGAGCGCGGTCAGCTGACCGTATACCAGCTGGAAAGATTCTCATCATTGCCGTTTCTCTACTCGCGATACTCTTGTACATCGCTCATGGACCCGAACATCATCGGCCTGGATCGCCACGGTCGGCTACTCCGCAATCGCCATGAGCTGTGCCAGCCTTATCCTTCTCGCGCAGGAAGGATCGAATTGGGTGACCGTTCTGTTTGACAGGCCCCTGCTGCGCTTCTTCGGGCGCTATAGCTACGGTTTGTACCTGTTCCACGGCCTGTACTTCGTCTACCTTCGTCACCTCTCGGGAAGACTCGAACATCTCCTGCATTCGGGGCTTCTGGCTCAGCTGCTTATCGTCGTCTTCGGCTTTCTCCTCTCCGTAACGCTGGCGGTGGTGAGCTACCAATTCTTCGAAGCCCCTATACTTACCCTGAAACGCAGATTCGCCTGAGCGAGGCCCACTTGCCCTTTGGAAAGCAACTATGAGGCGTGGGATACGGCGATTCTTATCCGCTAAGTCTGGGATCATGGCAATCATCCAGACCGCGTGTGCGAATCTCGCTGTCCAGGCTGTGAATCTTCTGTGCGGCATTATTACCGCGCGAAGCCTTGGTGCTGACGGACGAGGATTGCTGGCCGGAATCATCATGTGGCCGCAGTTTCTCGCCTATGGCATGACCATGGGCATTCCCATCGCCTCTGTGTATTGGCTCAAACGCAGACGGGACATCTCCAGCGAGCTGGCGGGCGCGGGCCTCCTGCTCAGCGCGGTCTTTGGTCTTCTCGCTGCTCTGGTTGGCGCCGTCGATCCTTCCCTATTCGTTACACACCTATCCTGCCGCCGCCATCCACCTTGCGAGGTTATGGATTCTTGTTACCCCGCTCGAACTTCTCGCCGTGACGCTGATAGCCCAGGCCCAGGCGGCAGACGCCTTTTCCAAGTACAACGTCTACCGGTTCTTATCCCCCTTTTCCGTCTTGATCGTTCTTACGATCGAGAAGACTCTGGGCCGGCTTACATATTCCAGCGCGGCCTTCGCCTATCTGCTTGGCGGTACGCCTGCCATGATATGGACTGCGCGCTGGGCCTGGAGATACTTTCGTCCCACGCTCCGCTCCCCCGTCGCTTCGTCCCGTCTTCTTCTCAGCTATGGAGTGCGGGCGTGGGGAGCGGATCTACTCGGCACCGTGGCAACTCAAGTGGATCGCGTGCTCGTGGTTGGGCTGCTGAACCCGGAAATGATGGGACTCTACGTCATCGCGCAGAGTGCGGCGGGAGTGCTCGCTTTCATTCCCACGGCAGTCGCACCCATCACCATGCCGCGCTCCACCAATCTGTCCACGGGCGACACCGTTGCACTCACGGGCCGTGCCGCCCGCGCAACGCTCTGTCTCATGCTTCTGGCGTCGCTGCCTCTTCTCTTCTGCGGAGATTTCCTCCTCCGCCTCGTCTATGGCCATGGATTCGCCGGCGCAGCTGCCATTCTTCCATTCCTTGTCGTTGAGGCCATTGCCGGCGGCCTGACCTCCGTTCTTTCGCAGGCGTTCCTGGCTGCGGGATTTCCCGGAACCGTCAGCATGCTGCAGGGCTGCGGTGTGCTTACCTCGATCCCTCTCATGTTCTGGCTAATTCCCAGGTTCGGACTAAAAGGTGCAGGTTGCGCACTTATGCTTTCAACTCTCTGCCGGCTGCTGTTCGTACTCCTGAACTTTCCGTACAAGCTCAAATCGCGTCCGCCGGGACTTATCATGGGCGGCGCCGAGTTCATGGGACTATTTACCAGCGTGTGGCAGCGAGTCACTGCTGGATGAGTCGTCAACTCCCCATGGCCAGAGGCACCGGCATAAGACATCCTTTCCTCCTGTCATTTGCACTTTTATTGGTCTTGGCATGCCGGGCAGCTACTGTCTCCTACGTAACGCTCACCTCATCGGCCAATCCGATACGTAAAGGGCAGAGTGCTACGCTTTCCTGTACGACCTTTTACTCGGATGGGACGCACAGTTCCTGTGTCTCACCTGTTTACACAGATGACCAGAGCCAGACGGTTGTCAGGATCTCCGGAAATACCATCTCCGGTTACAGCATTGGATCCGCCACGGTCAAAGTTACCGTCTCCGGAGTATCAGCAACGCTGGCGATGAAGGTTATTCCTCCTACACAGGAAGCTCTCGGCGTAATCACGGCCACCCAGGTTGCCAAAGCGCTCGGCTTCAACGTCGACCCCGCAAACGACTGGGAGTTCCAGATGGCCGCAGCCGCAGGCGCTACGCACGTGCGTTTCCAGTGCGGGTGGGGAACGGCCGAGTTCAAACGCCACCACCTCAGAATACCGTCACTTCGAAGCGTTATGCGCTGCAGCCTTACTGCCAGTCCGCATACAGGTCATCTCGCAAATACAAGCTGCATCCTATTGTGGTTGCGGGTTACGGCGCGCCGTACCATCGCCATTCTTCGCGTTACGGCGCCCGGTGGCGCTCCAGCTGGAGCAACGTCGATCCGTGTCCAGTTGGTTCCTGGTCAGGGCGTCGATAAGCTGTCCTCACTTGCTCCCTTCTCCGACACGATTACTCGCTCCGACGGCATGCAGATCAGCAACGCCCACTCCTATCCAGGAGCGCTGATCACCGCGGTCAAGGTGAGCGATACCAACCATGCTACGCTCACTCTGGCTTCAGCTCTTAGCTCCGCTCTTCCCGCCACTACCGCCACTCTCTATACCGTCAACGAGTATCTCTATCCGCCTCCCGCAACCTCAAGCCCGAGTGACAGCTCTGTAATGCGCTACGCCGAGTACGCTGAATTCCTTGCCCAGAGCCTTGCCCATGCAGGCCTCAAGGGAGAGATAGAGCTGTGGAACGAGCCTACCTGGCCCGACGACCGATGGGATGAGCGTGCCAACTCCTACGACTTGTTCCCCGGCCCCTTCCATCCTGGGCCGAGAAACGCCTATCTCCCTAACTGGGGATTCGTGGGCGCACTGCAGGGTCGTGCTACTCCTGCCGGAGTAAGTTATATCTGGGCGGGAACCGAGAAGTCCGGCTCGAACTCGGTCCTCGATCCGCAGATGCAGCTCAACTCAGGCGTCGCTTTCGCAGAGCCTGCGATCAGTGTCCTTTCAGAGTCGTTTCATCCCTATGGCAACAGTCCCGAAGATGCGCTGTGGATTGCGCCCTGCTGGGCCACGACTACCGGCAACAACGACTTCTTCAACTGCAATCTGTTCGGGCTCGCCGGTGGCAACTTCAGCCTCGCCGCACAGGAGGACTACTTTCTGAAAGTGGGTAATCCTACATACGGTGTCTCTCACAATATAACTGAGACCGGATTCGGTCTCGCCAACGGAGACAGCCGCGCATCAGGCCCGGTTCATCATGCGACAGTTCCTCGGCTTCCAGGCTGCAGGCGTAACGCCGATCAGCTTCTATCGCCTCTACGATACAAGCCGCGACCAGCTCGGGCTTCCTGGACTCGTCACGCAACCCCTTACCGGCCTACACAGCAATTTCCGGCTTCATGTCAGACCTGGCGAAGATCGCGAATCCTCCGGTGAGCTCTTACTCAAATTCCACCTTTCCCTCCATTGCCAGCTACAGCGGCACATTTCCGCTGGACTCCGTGCACATCGTAGGCTCGCGCGCCGGTCACAAATCGAACTCGGACATCCTGGCACTCTGGCAACGCAGTTATACGAGCGACGGCAGTCGATGGGCCACCATGCCTCAGCCTGGCAATGGTTCGGTAACCGTCTCCATGGCAAAGGGCTGGAAGGTCGTTCAGGTAATGAATCTGGTTACCCGGCGTAGCGTCCCTTACACAACATCGAGTCAGAAGATCAGCTTCGCGGTATCGGATGATCCCATTGAGGTCATCATGCAGGCGCAGTAGCGCAGGCGGCCCCGCTTTCCCGTTCGAGGAGATCAAGGGCGCTGGATATCTTTCAGATATACGCGGACTGGTTCAAAGTCCCCGCATTAGCTCGGCGATCGATACCTTGAACTGTTGCGCAAAGCTCTCAAGGTCAATAATGGATGCGCTCTTTCGTCCACCCTCAACATCCGCCAGGTGACTCAGAGGGACCAGCAGCCGGATCGCCAGTTCCTCCTGTGAAAGGCCTCTCTGCTCACGCAGATCGCGCAGCCTCGCTCCAAAGCGCAGGTTGATCTCAGGTGTCCCCTCCTCAAAGAACCCCCGTAGTTGGCCTTCGCAGAAGAAACATTCGTAGAATCTAGTAGCATATGGTCCTTGTCGTCCCTCACCAGTGACGCTCACATAGCCTACTCCAAGACCGCACATTCGTAAAGAAAATCAATACAGCCTATCCTGGTAAGTTTGTCCGCGGCGAATCCGTGTCAGGGCGGGGAGAGGAAGCTTGAGCACTAGTTCCGGAAGGGCGGCCTGTTCAGGCCGTACGCGATGCTTTGAAATGATACCCGGCTTTAGCCGTTGAGGGACTTTCCATGGTTTCTAGGGGCGGGTGGACAAGATTATCTACCGAACCATACCCGCGGGAGCCTGAATCTCTGTCTTCTGGTCCTGAGCCGGGTTCAGAAACATGGGATCGGTGAGGCTGAAGACAACGTGGACGAAGCCGGAAGATTTGCCGACCAGTTGCGTCAGCAACCAATGCGCGGTGGCCACGCCGGCGCCGACGGCCGTGCCCACCACGGCACCGACTCCGCCCCCGACGGCGGCGCCCACGATCGCTCCGCTGCCCGCACCCAAGCCTAGTTCGGCAAGGTTCGCTTTCCGTGCTCGTTGGCGGACAATGTTGCCTTCGCCCTTGGCGCTTGGTGTCGGAGCCGTGCGTATCGATGACTTGGGCGTGCAGATGGTAGCGGGTGCCGTCGGGCAGGACAAATTCATCGGGACGGAGGTGGATGACAGAGCCGCCGTTGAGACGACTGGCCGGCGGTGGCGTATACGACCCTGCCGCGCAACTCGGAACCCACAGGGACAACGACCTTGCCGTTGCGCATGATGTCCTGGGTGACCGTTGCCACGGAAAGGTGTGTTCGGGGTGGTCGAGCGCAGGCGTCGATATCCTGCAGCATGCGAACCCGGAAAACCGTTCCTTCGGGCAACGCATTCGCCGGCCCGGGAACATAGGTGACGATGCCGTCGTCGGTATTGTCCGCCGAAGAATCGAAGCTGCGGCGCATTGCAGGGCGGCCGAGCTGTGAGGCGTGTATTCGTCCGCGGACGGCGGCAGCGGGGTTTCGATGATGCCCGCGTCCGGATTGCTGGGGCGCCGGCGGCGCCGGGGCCGGCGCGGCGGCAGGCGCAGGCCGAGTTACGGCCGGAGGAGTGGCAGGCGCCTGCTCGGTGGTGGTGATCGCATCGTTTGCGGGCGGCACGGAGACGCCTTGATAAGGACTTGGCTTGGCTGGCGCCGGAGTCGGCCGGCGCAGATTGCGCAGAGAGAAACGTGGTGCTCAAAACCAATGTGGCCGCTGCTGTCAGGGAAAAACGTGTCTTTGTCATCGCTGCACCTAAGCTGTCTCTACAGTAGTAACACTGCACTTACAGATTAGTTCAAGCTTACATCTGCAAGTCTAACAACAAAAGGAAAGAACCACGGGGGTAACATAGCGAATCGCGTACGGAAACCGCGCCGTTTTCACCGGACAGCCCTTGGCAGCACGTGTGCCTTTGTTAGAATTCGGTCTGGCGCGAAGATGGGAAGTTTCATCAGCACGATTGGCGGAGTGGATGGAAAAGCGATTGCCGTCGATCGCCGCGCTCGCTCTCAAAGATCGTTTACGACACCGCATTTCAAGGAGTGATATGACCGAGATTGTTGCCATTCACGCGCGCGAGATTCTGGATTCCCGGGGGAATCCCACGGTAGAAGCCGATGTGCTTCTCGCGGGCGGAGCCATGGGCCGGGCGGCTGTACCCAGCGGGGCCTCCACCGGCGAGCACGAGGCGGTGGAGCTGCGCGACGGCGACAAGACGCACTACCTGGGCAAGGGAGTGCTGCACGCGGTCGAAAATGTGGAGAGCGTTCTGGCCCCTGAACTGACCGGCATGGATGCGGCCAACCAGCGCCTGATCGATGCCACCATGATCGCGCTGGACGGCACGGAGAACAAGGGCAAGCTGGGCGCCAATGCCATCCTGGCGGTTTCCATGGCCTGCGCGCGGGCCGCAGCCAACGCCCTGCAGATCCCGCTCTACCGCTACCTGGGCGGCGTGAATGCTTCGGTGCTGCCGGTGCCGATGATGAACATCATCAACGGCGGAGCGCATGCCGATAACAACGTGGACTTTCAGGAGTTCATGGTGATGCCGGTAGGAGCGGAGCGCTTCGGCGATGCGCTGCGCTGGGGCGTCGAGGTCTTCCACACCTTGAAGGGCGTATTGAAGAAGCGGGGATACAGCACCTCGGTGGGCGATGAGGGCGGCTTTGCTCCTTCGCTGAAATCCAATGTGGAAGCCATCGAGGTGATCCTGGAAGCGATTGAGCTGGCGGGATACAAGGCGGGCGAAGAGATCGCCATCGCGCTCGACCCGGCAGCCAGCGAGTTCTTCGACAAGGAAAAGAGGCTTTACGTTTTCAAGAAGAGCGACCGCAGCGAGAAGACCAGCGAAGAGATGACGCGCTTCTATGAGAGCTGGGTGCGGCAGTACCCCATCATTTCGCTCGAAGACGGGCTGGCCGAAGACGATTGGGCCGGCTGGAAGTTCCTGACCAAGGAACTGGGCGACAAGATGCAGTTGGTGGGCGACGATCTGTTCGTGACCAACACCGAGCGCCTGCAGCGAGGCATTGAGGAGGGCGTGGCCAACTCCATCCTGATCAAGGTGAACCAGATCGGCACCGTCAGCGAGACCTTCGAGGCGATCGCGCTGGCGCGCCGCTATGGATACACCTCCGTCATTTCCCACCGCAGCGGCGAGACCGAGGATAGCTTCATCGCCGACCTGGCGGTGGCCACGGGCGTGGGCCAGATCAAGACCGGCTCCGCCTCGCGCACCGATCGCATCGCCAAGTACAACCAGCTGCTGCGCATCGAGGAGGAGCTGGGGCAGGGAGCGGAGTTCCTCGGCCGCGAAGCCGTGAACGCCGGGGAGTAGACGTGTCGCTGAAAAAACCGGTAGTGCTGACGATTCTGGATGGCTGGGGTTACCGGGCGGAGCAATTCGCCAACGCGATCGCGCTGGCCCGCAAGCCCACCTACGACAAGCTGTTGGCGGAATTTCCTAACAACCTGCTTCATGCTTCGGATCATTTCGTGGGCTTGCCCGATGGGCAGATGGGCAACAGCGAAGTGGGCCACCTGAACATCGGCTCGGGCCGCGTGGTGCACATGGACATCACGCGCATCGACGATCTGATTCGATCGGGCGAATTCTTCCGTCATCCGGTGATCGTGGCAGGCGCTGAAGCATGCCGGCGAGAAGGGACGCGCCCTGCACTTGCTGGGGCTGGTCTCCGATGGCGGCGTGCATTCCCAGCAGGCGCATCTCTACGCCCTGTTGCAGGCGGCGAAACAGCATGGTGTGGAGCGGGTCTTTGTGCACGCCTTTCTCGATGGCCGCGACACGCTGCCCACCAGCGGAGTGGGCTATCTGGAGAAGCTGCAGCGCAAGATCAAGGAAATTGGCGTGGGCAAGATTGCCAGCGTGGGCGGCCGCTACTTCGCCATGGATCGGGACCGGCGCTGGGAGCGGGCGAAGAAGGCCTTTGACGCCATGGTGGGCATGCCCGAGGGCGGCGCGTATGCCGATCCCATTGCGCGGGTGAAGGAGTGCTACCACAACGGCGTGACCGACGAGTTCGTGGAGCCGTTTGTGGTGGTCGACGCAGCAGGGAAAGCCGGTAGGCCCGGTGCGCGATGAAGATGCCTGCATCTGCTTCAACTATCGCGCCGACCGGGTGCGGCAGATCACGCGCGTGCTGGCGCGCAACAGCGGCCTGACCAAAGATGATGGCAAGACGCTGCCCGGGGCCGAAGATCTGGACCTGGACCATTCCCACGGTCCGAGGTGCCGAAGCGGCTGCACTACGTGTGCATGACGCAGTATGACAAGCAGTTCACCCTGCCCATGGTGATCCTGCCCGAGTCCATGGAGAATCTGCTGGCGGATATGCTGGCCCAGGCCAATCTGCGCAACCTGCGCATCGCCGAAACGGAGAAGTATGCCCACGTGACCTACTTCTTCAACGGCGGCATCGAGAAGCCGTTTCCCGGCGAGGACCGCGTGCTGATGCCTTCGCAAAAAGTGGCGACCTACGATCTGGCGCCGGAGATGAGCGCAGCGGGGATTGCGGATGCGGTGATCAAGGCGATCGGCGATCCGGCCTTCGACCTGGTGGTGGTGAACTTTGCCAACGCCGACATGGTGGGGCACTCGGGCAAGCTCGAGCCGACGATTCAAGGGGTGGAGACGATCGACGCCTGCCTGGGCCGCATCTATCAGACGCTCAAGCAACGGGGCGGATCGATGCTGATCACTGCCGACCACGGCAATGCCGAGTTGATGATCGATCCGGTGACCGGCGGCCCGCACACCGCGCACACCACCAACCCGGTGCCGGTGATCCTGGTCAGCGACGATGCGGGCAAGTACCGGCTGCGCACGGGCGGCTCGCTGCGCGACATCTCTCCCACCCTGCTGGGCATGCTCACCTGGACAAGCCGGGAAAGATGACCGGCGGCGATCTACGGGTGGAGGTCAGCGCGAACCAGAGCTGTCCTGATCTTAGTGCGGCGACTTGGTTGCCGGAAGATCGTAGTTGGCTGATTGCGTCGAGCAGCGATTGGGCAATTCGCAACGCAGGCTGCTTCTGTTGAACTGCTGGCTGAAAATTGCACCTGGAGTTCTTGGCCTTGCGCGGTCCTACGTTTTTGGCGGCTTAAAGCACCGAACTGCTCTCCGTAGTCCCGTCGTTACGAGCCACCGTAGCCTCAACTCCGATGACCCTGATTACAACTTGACCGCTGGTAAGGATCGCGCAGTTGGAACCAGACCAGATGTACGTCCATCGACCTTCTCCGGATGACGCATCGCCCAGTCCGTAAACCCAGCCTGGGCAACTGTCACTCATGCCTGGGCTCAGCGAAGCCGGTCGACAGCTTCTTGCTGCGGAAGTCGTCCAAGTTTCTTGTCGAGCGCTTGCCAGACTGGAGTCGAACTTGACAGCGCCGTCGACGCCGCTCGATTTGGCGTAGTAGTCGGTCTTGTTCTTGCGCACCTCAAGGTCTGGGTGCCGCTGTCAGCCGGTCACCTTTGCGGTTGCCATGGAGTGCCTTTGGCAAATTCGGTGGCTTCGCGTCGTTGCGAAGCCACCGTAGCGCTCGATTCCGGATGCGACAAAGCCGGAGCTGCAACGCTGGTGTTCGTCCGTCACGCAACTTCGATACAAGGATTCGACGCCGCTTGCGTCCATTGCTATCCGCTGGATCGGCCAGTCATGCCCACTGCGGTTGAGTCCACGACTGCGATCCGCTGTGCAGCTTAACCTTGTCGGCTTGTCGACGCCAAATCAACAGGCTCTTGTCCCGCAGGTCATTCAGGCTTTTGGCCAGACTGCTCTTGTTATAGCTGGAGATGGTGAAAACCCTGGGATCCCCGGCCAGCGCCGCGTAGACGTCCCCGCCCGCCGGCGTGTCGTCGCCCAGCAGCAGCTGCCGCGCCTTGCCGCTCTTGCCGGTAATATCCAATTCGACTGCGGCCGGGTCCAATCCGTATTGCTTGCGATCGGATGCCTTGTCCTCGACCACTCGGTCCGCATTCAGCCCGATAGGGTCGAGAGCACGCCGGCGACCGCCTCCTGATCGGCGCGGTATGGCTTAGGCTGCGGTGATCTGCCACTTGCCGCGTCCGCCTTTTTGCAGCGTGACCGGATCGGATTGCTTCTGCTTGATCGTGAGCTGGGTCACGTCCGCCGGATTGACTTTGAGGATCACCGGCGCGGCACTGGCCGATGTGGCGGCACTGTCTTCAGGCGGCTTGCGGTGCTGCGACCAGTAAAGAACGCCGCCGAGTGCGGCGAGAACAACAACTGCAATGATCAGACCGCGGAAATTCATAAGGCCGAGGCTCTTATCTTCTCTTCCACCAGACCAGGTTCCGGCGATCACCACCATCAGCGGCAACACGAATTGGCTGGTCAGCCCGCACCAGGTTCAATTGCGCCCGGGTCATGGTGATGCGGCGGTCTTCCTGCTGTTTGGGGCGGATGGAGATCAAGTCTTCGTCGGAGGAAAGCCAGTTCACGGCGTTCAATGCCAGATCGCCATTGCCGTTGAAACCAAGGAAGCGGTTGGCCGCCCAGGAGGAGCTGCCGGTCACCACGAAGCGGCCCTGCGAGTTTTGCTTGCCGGTGTTGTAAGTGCCCGCCGCAGCAATGGTGAGCGGTCCCTTCCGGTTCTTGGGATCGGCGACACTGACTTCGGGGGAACTCAGGTTGCTGGTAGCCAGGCTGCTGCCCGAAGAATCGAATAGCTTCTGCACGCTGGTCTTGCCGGTATCCTTTATCTCCAGCGAGCGGGAGAGGGGAATGCCGACGGCGCTTCCCCGCATGTCCGCCACGATGGGCTGGGTGCTGTAGGTGGTGACCAGCGCCACCTGGGGACCAAGTCCGGCAAGCTGCCCCACCGGGTTCAGATCGAGAATCATGTTCTTGTCCAGGGTCACGCCCCAGCTCTGCAGCAGGCTGGTGAGCGCATCATTTGCGGCGATCTCAGAACGCCCGAACTGAATCGGCGGATCGAGCATGAAGAACGCCCGGCCGCCGCCTTCGACGTAGTTCTTGATCGCGTCCACCTCGGGCTGCTGGTAATCGTGCGTAGGGCCGGCGATGACCAACGTCGTGCAGTCGGCCGGCACCTCAGCCTTTTGCAGCAAATCGATGGACTTGGACTGGTACTCATCCTTGGCTAACAGATCCTTGAAGTGGGAAAATCCGTCGCGCTCGGTGTTGTCGATCTGATGCTCTCCACTGCCGGTCACAAAACAGACCGTGCGGGTGGTGCCCTTGAGATCGCGGATGAAGGCTCCGGTGATGCCCTCCTCCGTCATGCTCTTTCGCAGTCTCTTTCTTGGCGCCGACCTGCACCACGGCGGTGCCGAAGTCGCGGATGCCCGCCGCGCGCGCTAACTGCGGATTCTTATCCGGATCCACGTACGCGACGTGTACCTTGGGGGAGAGGTTCGCATACTCGTCGAGCAGGTCTTTCCCCTCCTGGAACCGCGTGCTCTGGTTGAAGTAGGTGATGGTCGCATTCTGCTTCAGCCCGCTTACGATCTTTTGCGTCTGTTCGGAGAGGCTGTACCGTTTGTTCGAAGTGGTGTCGAAGGACTTGTTGTAGCGGTCGGCCAGCATGTTCACCACCACCACGATGGCGAGCACCACCAGGATATAGATGCCTGCGTATGCTCCGTACTTTGTCTGTCTCGCTTTTAGCCACTGACTCGCCATCTATGACCTCCAGCGCAGGGATTCCATGGAGCGCGCGGTGAAAAAGAGCCCGAGGAAGATCCCGCTGAGATAAAAGATGACGTCTTTCGAATCGATCACTCCTCTGGCGAAGGATTCGAAGTGGGTAATGACGGAGAGATAGGCAAGCACCCGCGCCCAGGTTGCCGATTCATAGCCGCTGGACCACTCCAGCACCCACAGCAAGAGGCAAACGCCAAAGGTGGCAGCGCCGGCAATGATCTGATTCTTGGTCAAGGTCGAAATGAAGGTTCCCAGCGCAAGCAGCGTGCCCGCCTGCAACAGCAGGCCCAGGTAGCCCACCGCCAGCGGCTTCCAATCCGGGTTACCGTAGCGGAAGAGAAAGGCAAAATTGAGCGCGGTAAAGAGCAGCAGGCAGGCGTAGAGGATCATGGCCGCCAGCCATTTTCCCAGGATGACTTCGATGTCGCGGATCGGGGAGGTGGCCAGCAGTTCAATGGTCCCGGAGCGCTTTTCCTCGGCAAAGAGGCGCATGGTGATCATGGGGATAAAGAAGAGTCCCGACCACGCTGACGTTGGAGAGCAGCGGCCGGATGATCTGCTCGTTGACGTTCATGGGGAATGTCTGGCCGCGCATCTGCATCTCCATCCCCTCGATTACGAAATAACCGAGGGCATTCCAGAAGAAGAAGCCGAAGATCAGGCCGAACATGGTCAACAGCAGATAGGCGATGGGAGATACGAAATAGCTCCGCAGTTCTTTGCTGCAAATGGTCCAGGTATTTCTCATGCTTGCAGCTCGTTCGGAGTAGTTTTCTCAGCCTCGGCCGGAGCCTCGCTGCCGGTGAGCTGGAGGAAGATCTCTTCCAGGCTTCTTGCGGCCGGACGAAGTTCATAGAGATCCCAGCCGGAACCGACCACGGCACGCGCCAGGTCTCCTCGCACCAGCTGTCCCTTTTGGCTCTCGCACTTCAAAGACCAGGCCTTGCTCTTTGCGCTCGGTGCACAGCACGCGGCTGACTCCGGGGACGGCTTCGAGCTTCTGTTGCACCAGCACGGATTCCGGCTGGCCGTCGCGGGCGGCCACTTCGAGCAGAAGAGATTCGGCGCCGCGCGTCCGCGCCTGCAGGTTGCGCACCGAATCGGTCGCCACCAGCTTGCCCTTGTTGATGATGATGACCTGCTCGCAGGTCTGTTCGACCTCGGGAAGGATATGGGTGCTGAGAATGATGGTGTGGTCGCCGGCCAGGCTCTTGATCAGGTCGCGGGTTTCATTGATCTGCTTGGGATCGAGGCCCGCGGTTGGCTCGTCAAGGATCAACACATCAGGGTTGTGAATGATGGCCTGCGCCAGCCCCACCCTTTGGCGATAGCCTTTGGAGAGTTTGCCCAGAAGCTTGTTTTTGACATCCGCCACAAAGCAGCGGTCGCATACATAGTCGATGCGCTTTTCAAGCTCAGCGCCGGACAGGCCCTTTAGCTTGCCCACGAAGCGCAGATATTCGGCAGTCTCCATCTCGGGATAGAGCGGAGGAGTCTCGGGCAGATACCCGATTCGCTTCTTGACCTCGAAGGGCTGTTCGAGAACATCGAAGCCCGCGACCGAAGCCGTACCTGCCGATGGGGGAAGAAAGCAGGTGAGAATGCGCATGGTCGTTGTCTTCCCGGCGCCATTGGGCCCGAGAAATCCAACGATCTGGCCCTTTGCTACGGAGAAGGAAATGTGATCGACGGCGACCGCGCGAGCGTACCTTTTTGTAACGTCTTTGACTATGATCATCGCTGACAAGGGATTTGACGGATCTCTCGATAGTGGTGATCGACCGGTCTTGACAACTCCTCGACATCCAAGCGCTGCGGAAACCCAAACAACCATCCTAAAAAGGAGACTCTGCCGATGTCAATTTCCGGACCTCCGGCTCCTTCGCGGAGTAGTAACCTACTCAGTGCAGCAGAATTCGAATCAACTTTCTCTTGTCGCATCCTTTATGGCGAGTGTCTGCCGCTCATCGGGCCTGTGTTGAAAGCCGAAAACTGATTTCACCGCACTCGCACAGGCTACACCAAAGGTATAGGGATCTGAATGAGCGCCGCCGCCGCTACCACACTGACGCAGGCAGACCATGACTGGAAGCCCAAGACAAACCCCTGGCTGATCGCCTTTGTGGTTTCGCTGGCGGCATTCATGGAAGTGCTCGATACCAGCATTGCCAACGTGGCCCTGCCCCATATCGCGGGAAACCTGGGCGCCAGCCAGGACCAGAGCACCTGGGTGCTCACTTCCTACCTGGTCTCGAATGCCATCGTTCTGCCCATTAGCGGCTGGCTGGTGAGCGTCTTCGGGCGCAAGCGGTTCTTCATGACCTGCATCGTCATCTTCACCATCAGTTCTCTTGCCTGCGGCATCGCGCCCAGCCTGGGGATTCTGTTGGTCGCCCGCGTGGTGCAGGGTGCCGGTGGGGGCGGCCTGCAGCCGATGGCGCAGGCCATTCTGGCGGACACCTTTCCGCCCCGCCTGCGTGGGCTTGCCTTTTCTCTGTATGGGGTGACGGCGATCTTCGCCCCTTCGATTGGTCCCGACCCTCGGGCGGTTGGATCACCGACAACTACACCTGGCGCTGGATTTTTCTGATGAACCTGCCGGTGGGCATCCTGGCGATTTTTCTGGTCTACCAGCTGGTGGAAGATCCGCCTTATATGGCCCGGGCGCGGGCTCTTGGCAGGCGTGCTCAGCTCGACTACGTTGGTTTCTCGTTGCTGGCCCTGGGGGTTGGCGCTTTGCAGATCCTGCTCGACAAGGGGCAGGAAGACGACTGGTTCGGCTCCCACTTTATTGTCACCTTGATTGTGATTGCCAGCGTCTGCCTGACCACGCTGGTCATATGGGAGCTCTATCAGAAGAACCCGATCGTGGATGTGCAGGCTGTTCGGGAATTTCAATTTCGCTACCTCCAGCATGATGATGTTCGTGGTGGGCGGCATGTCGTTTGCGACCACGGTGCTGGTGCCGCAGTTTCTGCAGGCCAACATGGGCTACACCGCAGAGTCGGCGGGCATGGTTCTTTCCGCCGCGGGCTTTGTTTTGCTGGGCGGCATTGCCTTTCATTGGCATGCTGGCGGGCCGGTTTCCAGGGCCGTTATCTGATCGCCGCGGGATGGCTTCTGCTGACCGGCAGCATGTACCTATCGACGCAGCGCATCGATCTGCTGATTAGTTTCAGCTCGGCCACCTGGCTGCGCATCGCCCAATACGCGCCTTTGGGCCTGGTCTTCATCCCCACCACCGCCGCCGCTTATTACGGCATGCCCAAGGACAAGAACAACGCCATTGCCGGGTTGGTGAACTTTATGCGGAATATCGGCGCCAGTGTGGGAACTTCTGTGGTCACCACGGTGCTTGCGCGGCGCAACCAGTTCCATCAGGAGAGGCTGGGCAGCAATATTACGGCCGGCAACCCGGCCTTCCGCAGCACCGTAAACGGCCTGGCCCAACAATTGCGGCAGGGCGGCCTTAGCGCGCACGATGCGCTCAATGGGGCTTACGGGCAGGTTTATCGAACTCTTGCAACTACAGGCTTCCACTCTGTCTTACATCGACACTTTCTGGCTTCTGACGGTGGCCGCCGGCACCATGTTCTGCATGACGTTTTTCTTGCAGAAGAACGATCCGCGCGGCGGCGAGAAGGTTGTCGCCCACTAGAGCGGTTTCACAATTTCTGCGTCCGATCCGAGCTCAGCCAAGCGGGACTTTTCCTGGTGAAAACCCACGCGCGCGCCATTTTCAACGGCTAGAGAAGGCACGCTCGCGAGCGGAAGCTTTACCGTGAGTTGAGCGCCTCCCTCGCGGCGATTTGCGGCGATCACCTTGCCACTATGAGCACCGGCAACAGCTTCGACGAATGCAAGGCCAAGCCCTTGACCGGCCGAATCGCTTCTTTTGACCCGAGGCTGAAACAAACTCGAACGAATCTCAGAAGGGAAGCCAGGCCCATCGTCCTCCAACACAACCAAGGCGAATTCCTCCCCGGCACTAAGAGAGATCGTGACCGTGGACGATGCCGGCAGATGTTTCAATTCATTGTCAAAAAGGTTCGCAACCATCCGATGCAACAGCGCAGCGTCCGCGTACACCTCGACCGGCCCCGCGCTGCGCAGTTGAATGCGCAGTCCCTTTTCAGACATGCAGGGTTCATACAGCTCGATCATGACCCGCAGCAGCTCATCCAGATCGATGGTCGTGCGCTCCAGCCGCAACGCGTCCACCTGGGCTTCCGCCACGTCCAGTGACTTGGTCAGAATCTCCGTCAGCCGATCGATCTCATCGATTGCAGAGACAAGCAGCTCCGCTTCCTGGCCCTTTTCCCCGGCGGTTAACGAAATCTCCAGCTTCGCCCGAATGGCCGTTAACGGGCTGCGCAGATCGTGCGCCAGGGAATTCGTGATGGTATGCAGTTGATGAATCGATTTCTCGATCCTGTCCAGCATGCGGTTCAAAGTCGACGCCAACTGCCCTATTTCGTCGTTTCGACCGCTGCTCGGCACTCTCTTGCTCAGGTCGGACTCGCCAATCCTGGAAGCGGCCTGGGTAATCTCACCCACGTCGAACAGCATCCGCCGCGTGGTGAAAAACACGATCGCGAATCCCAGCGCAACATTCAACAGCCACAGGAGCAAAAAACGAACCCTGAGATTCCGCAGCACCCGCAATTGGTCCCGCTCCGAGAGGCCGAGATAAATATGGCTCCCGTCATTCATGGGCACGGCCGCCACCCGGAACGGGGTCTTCGAATTCTTTACCTGCAAATCGAAAGGAGTATCAGCCACAATTTTGTTACCGCGGATAGCATCGAGCTCCTGCCGGCCATCCCCGGCTCCCACCCAAAGCGCCGGCGACCCATCTGCGGCTGTTTGCAGGAAGAACACTGAGTCATTGGAGCCACCTCTCGAACGACCTTTGTACGGCACCTCCCGGCTCGCGAGCTCGGCGATCTCCCTTACGACGCGGCCATACAAACGATTCTTTGGCGTCCTCCCCGCCACATCGCTCAGGACTTGGACTTCTCCTGACAACCACGCGTCGGTCCTTCTCTGGATGTCATGGGCGACGAAGCCGTGGAGAAAGATAAAGACAACCATGGAGCCGCAAGCAAACGCCAGCGCACCCCACAGCGAAATGCGCCAGGCGGCGCTCCGCGCTAACGGCTTACCGGTCCTTGAGTACATAACCGACACCTCGCAGGGTACGAATCAGCGGCTGGCGCCCTTCCGTATCCACTTTCCCGCGCAGACGATAAATGTGTACATCCACTACGTTGGTATCCGGCTGAATGCGCATGCCCCACACTTTGTCGAGGATCATTGACCTGGTCACAACACGCCCCGGGTTGCGGCAAAGATACTCCAGCAGCGTGAACTCCTGGGCCGTCAGATGCAGCACCTTTCCGCCGCGCGACGCCTCCCGCCGCAGCAGGTCCAATTCAAGATCGAGCACGCGGAGGCAAGTCACTTCGCTGCTGGGAGAATTCCGCTTGAGCAGGTTGCGCAGTCTTGCCAGCAATTCCGCTAGCGCGAACGGCTTGGTCAGGTAATCGTCTCCGCCCTGTTCAAGCCCGCGCACGCGATCATCCACGGAGCGTCTCGCCGAGAGGATCAACACCGGCGAACTCACCCCAAGCTGGCGTAGCTGGAGAATCAGGCCTATCCCATCCTGATCGGGCAATCCAAGATCGACGATCAGAACGTCGTACCTTTCCTCGGCCGCGAGGCATAGAGCCGTCTTGCCATCAGCCGCGGCATCCACCTGATAGCCGGCCTCTGCCAGAGAATGCTTCAGGAAGCTTTGTATCTCCAACTCGTCTTCAACCAGCAGGAGTTGCATGAGGCGATCTTAGTGCATTGTCTGATTGAGTGACCGCTCATCGCGCACGCGCTGCCACCTGGTGCTAGATCAAGATGAACATATCGTCATCTTGGCGTTTTGTAGTGGTCATTTGCGCCCCTTATATAAGAGACATGGAGCCTGATTACCATCGAACGAAACGGACCGTTTCAGAAGTCCGGCAATCTATCCCTGTTTTCATCGGGACAATGGGGTTCACCATTTTCTTCGCCATATCCCCCGTTCTGGCAGCACAGAGTAGGGAACACATGGCAAGCCAGTCGACCGTGAAGGTGGATTCCGCAACCTTGCCCGACGCGCCGATCCCAACCGATGCGGTTCTGGCTGCCGATGATCTTTCATCACAGGCCCTGGATTTTTCGGGCTATGACCAGGACCAGCAAGCCGGCCAGGGCAACACCCCGGCCGCCGGCACACAGGAGACCCATCAGAATCCCGCACCGCCATCGCTTGAAGATCTTGGCATGACTCCCGAGCAGACCAAAGCAGACCCCGATGCGCAGGCCAGGCTGGACCGGCACACCCGCCTGCTCAAGATCCACCAGCGGCTCGGCCTGATTACTCTCGCTCCGCTGGCCGCCGCCTGCATTAGTTCAGCCGCTGCCCCGCCAGACCCTCGCAAGGGGAAGGAGAACACCGTAGGCCGCGAAATCCACGTTGGTCTCGGTTCACTTTCCGTGGTGATGTATGGGTTGACTGCGTCTTACGCCATTCGCGCGCCCCGGGTAGGAAATGCGCCCGCGCGCGGCGGTATCAAGGTGCACAAATACCTCATCTACGTTCATGCGCCGGGGATGATACTCACCCCAATTCTCGGCGCCATGGCCTTCAGCCAGGCATCCAATGGCGAAAAGGTCCACGGCATCGCCTCCGCCCACGCCGCAGTTGCCTGGACGACCGTCGCCTCTTACAGCGCGGCAATCGTCGCCGTCTCCTGGCCCATCCATCTAAAGTTCTAAACCCCAAGGCTGATCTATGAGAGAGAACCGCCTGCTCGTGTTCCTGCTGCTTTCGTTGACCGCGTTCGCGCAAGCGGACCATTCATGGATCCTCGATCAATCCACCCTGACCTATCACATGTCTCATCCACTTCATGAAGTCGATGGAGTCAGCCACGCGGCCAAGGGTAAAGGCGTTTGCCACGCCGGCGAGTGCGATTTCCTGCTCGCTGTTCCCGTCAAAAGCTTTGACTCCGGGGACAGCAACCGTGACCTGCACATGCTGCAGGCCACGCGCGGCGCCGAGTTCCCCATCGTCACTGTCCGCTTTCGTCTACCGGAAGCGGCGCTTGCTGCTCCCACGCTGGACTGCGACCTCGAAGTCCAGTTCGCTGGCAATACCGCGCACTATTCTCATGTGCTTTTCAAGCAGGTCATTGAGGGTACAGAACACCACATTACGGGAACGGTGCCGTCGACAGTGTCTGACTTCAAGATTGATCCGCCTTCGTTCTTCACTGTCCCCATCAAGAACGAGATTCCCGTTCGGGTCGACATGACCTGGCACCGTTCCTAAAGAGTGGTCAATGGCCTGCGGCCCACCCAGGGGATGAAAATGACTTCTGCTCAGCAACCGCTCTCCATGGAAGCGTCGCCCTCCCCTTTGTCATCCCGACCGAAGCGAAGCGAAGTGGAAGGATCTGCAGTTCACTCAACCCGGCATTTGATTTCGGGTGGAAGCGTCGCCCTCCCCTTTGTTATCCCGACCGAAGCGAAGCGAAGTGGAGGGATCTGCAGTTCGCTCAACCGGCATTTGATTTCGGGCGGAAGCGTCGCCCTCCCCTTTGTCATCCCGACCGAAGCGAAGCGAAGTGGAGGGATCTGCAGTTCTCTCAACCGGTATCTGATTTCGGGCGGAAGCTCCGCCCTCCCCTCTGTCATCCCGACCGGAGCGAACCCGGATTTCCTGCTGCGTGGCACCACCAACGGCCGCGCGTGCGGCTTTCCGTAAAGAAACCCGCATTGAAGCTCGTGGAACCGACTAAATTCAACAGGAAATCCGGGGAAGCGCAGGGGACCTGCGGTTCAGCGGACCTTTACTGGAAATGTTTTTCGACAGAGCGAAGCGACCGTGGACGATGCCCTCTTTCGCCTGCGCTCAGCGGACCTCGGATGATACTTGCACCCTGTCCCCGGAGTGAATGGCATCGGTTGCTGTTCTCACCACCTGGTCCGCGGCTTTCAAATCTCCAAACACTTCGATCTCGCCATGGACGGTCTGTCCCGTTTGGACGGTCACCCATTCTGCCTTTCCGTCTCTGACCCGTATGACAAAGGTATGCTGCTGGTCGCTGGTCACCGCTGAAGTAGGAACGAACAGCGTGGCGTAGCTTCGCTCCAGGGGCCAGGAAACGGAGGCGAAACTACCGGGCGCAAGCTTGCCGTCGCGATTCAGAACGTCGAGTTCAACGGGCATGGTCCGCGAGCTCTCGTCTACTGCGCGCGAGATGCGCTTGATCGGAGCCTTGAAGGTCTGGCCGGGATAAGCCGGAACGGTGAAGGAAACCTGCCGGCCTACCGTCATCTCGCCCACCTGCGCTTCAGGGATCGGCGCGACCAGCCGCAGCCGCCGGTCGTCCACGATTTGGAGTATGGGTTGAGTGGTTGCTTGTCCGGATGCTGGGCCAATCAGAGCTCCCGGGTGCAGATTGCGCGTCGTCACCACCCCATCGAAGGGCGCCGTGATGCTGAGATACGACTCCGTTTGGCTAACGCTGCGCACCGCATCGCGTGCCGCGGCGATATTCTGTTCTGCCGCTTCCACCAATCCCTTGTCGCCGGAAACCGTCTGACCGGCCACCATAACATCGTTTTCAGCCAGCACACCCGGAGTCTTCGCCGCGGCCACCATGTGCAGATAGGTGCCGTTGTCAGACACGAGCCTGGCTTGCGCGGTAGCGAGCTGAGACTGGGCCGCGCGGACGTCGGCTTCTGCCTGTGCGCGCTGGCTGCTGAGTTCCGGAGCGATGAGACGGACGAGGAGCTGACCGCGCCGGACGCGCGAGCCGCGATCAACGGTCACGGTTTGCACAAAGCCGGTGACCTTGGGATAGATATCCACCGACTCAAAGGGCACCAGCTGGGCAGGCAGGCTGATGGTCGTTTGCAGTTTACGCGGCATAACTGCAACTGTGCTTACTGCTGTAGGAGCATTCGGCCGCGGCGCGGCTGTGTTTCCGCCTTGGCCGGAAGGCGGCGTGTTGCAACCGAGGGCGGCAAGCAGAAGGGCAGTAGAAGCAAGCAACAACCGTTTCATCGCGCGGCCTCCGAAGGCTGTTCGAACCATCGGCTCTCCGGGTCCTCAGGATCGAGAGAGCGTGAGCCGATCCTGGCGTTGCGTTGTGCGATTCCAAAAACCATCGGGAGCAAAAAGAGAGTGGCAAGCGTGGCGGCCAGCAAGCCACCGATCACCGCGCGGCCCAGGGGGGCGGTCTCTTCGCTCCCCTGGCCAAAGGCAAGTGCCATTGGGATCATGCCGGCGATCATAGCCAGGCTGGTCATCAAGACTGGCCGCAGGCGTTCGGCTGCGGCGGCACGCGCCGCCTCATGAGAAGCCACGCCCATCAAGCGATTCTGCTCCGCGAAGCTCACCAGCAGAATCGCGTTCGCAACCGCGACACCGACGGCCATAATCGTCCCCATGAAGCTCTCAAGATTGAGCGTTGTGCCGGTGAGCAGCAGCATGAGCACCACTCCGGCCAACACGGCCGGGACCGTCGAGAGCACGACGAAAGCGAGCTTTAGCGATTGAAAGTTTGCCGTGAGCAGCAGGAGGATGACGCCAATCGCTGCCGCCAGACCGATGGCAAGTTGGCCGAAGATCTGCCCCAGCGCGCTCACCTGTCCGCGTATCTCGGTCTTCACTCCGCGCGGCGGCGTTCCGGCATCGGCAAGCGCGCGCGCGATGGCCTTATTGGCAAGGCGAAGATCGCGGCCCGCTAAGTTGGCGGAAAGCGCGAGCATCCATAGGCCGTTCTGCCGGTCAAGTTCGCCCGGAACGGTGGTGGAGCGAAGGTCGGCAAGTTGATTCACCAGCGGCTGGGCCCCGCTTGCGCTGCCCACGGGGACGTTGCCGATATCGGCGAGCGAGGTCATCATCGCCTGCGGCACTTGAACCTGGACCTGGTAACTGACACCTGACCTCGGATCGCGCCAATAGCTGGGCGCGACAAAACGGCTGGAAGCGGTAGAAGAGACAATCGCCGCGCCGACATCGTTCGCGGTGGCGCCAAGCTGACCAGCCATAGAGCGATTCACGCGAATGTCGACGGTTGGATAATGCTGCGGTTCCTCATACTCCAGATCGCGAAGGGCGGGGACGGTTGCCAGCTTCTGCCGCACCCGTTCGGCGTAGCTGGCCACGTCCGCATACTGTGGACCGGTGATCGTCACTTCGGCCAGTGACGACGAGCCGAAGCTGAGGATTTGGCTGATCAGATCGCCCGCATCGAAGGAGAAGTGCGCCTCTGGAAACTGCCGGGGAAGTTTTTGCCGAAGCTGCTCCTCGAGGTCTGCCAGCTTCAGCGACGCTCCATGCTTGAGGCCGACATTGATGATCGCCTGTTGGGGGCCGCTGGTCCAGAGAAAGACGGCATTGATCGGGTACGAAGAGCCCTGTGTGCCGACGTATCCCAAACTCAAGTCAAGATTCTTTTCCCCGGCGGCATTCTGGATCGTAGCCAGTACCCGGCGCACCAGCTCCTCCGTCACCGCCACCCGCGTACCGTCTGGCGCGTCGACCCGAAGACGAAACTGTGTCGAGGCAGCCGAGGGAAAAATCTCTTCGGCGATGTGCGGGGTGATGAACAGCAGCACCAGCAGGGCGACGATCCCGTAAGCGCTAAGCAGCAAGGCTGGAACCTTCATCGCCCGTTCGAGGGAACGCTCGAATCGATGACGGAACCGATCGAAGCTGCCTTCCCGGTTCTGTTCTTGCTTCTGCTGACTGGTTTTTTGCTTCAGCATCCAGTTCGCCAGCACCGGGACAAGAGAGCTGGAGAGGAGATAGGAGGCGCCCATGGCAAAGCCAACCGCAAGTGACAAGGGCAGAAACAGAGACTGCGCCGGCCCGGTCATGAAGAACGACGGAAGGAACACAGCCATGACGCTGAGCATGGCGAGCAGGCGGGGAGTTGCCACTTCACGGCTGGCAAAAAGAACTGCGTCCGCCGTTCTCTCGCCGCGATCCAGATGAACGTGAATGTTTTCCAGCAGGACCGTCCCTTCGTCCACCAGGACGCCGACGGCAAGAGCGAGGCCACCGAGGGTCATGATGTTGATGCGTCTGCCCGGTAAGCTTGAGCAAAACGACGGCCGAAAGAAGAGCGAGAGGAATCGTAATCACGACGATCAGGGAAGATCGCCAGTCGCGCAGGAACAGGAGAAGCATCAGCCCGGTGAGAGCGGCTCCGGCGATGCCTTCACGCAAGACCGACGTCAACGCATCGCGAACGAACTGCGATTGATCGAACTCATAAGTGATCTTGATGTCTTCCGGCACCAGCGACTGAAATCGCGCAAGATTTTGACGAACCTCCGCGACGACGGTAAGGGTAGAGGCGTCCGGCCGTTTGGTGACCGGGATGTAGATGGTTCGCTTTCCGTTCAGCAGAGCGTAGCCCGCCAGAAGGTCGGATGAGTCGGATACGCTTCCGACATCCCGGATGTAAACGGAGGCTCCCGAGCCCAGCCGGAGCGGAATACTCAACAGGTCATTGATCTGAGTCACGGTTGCATCGGTCGTGACCAGGGTATGTGTCGTCCCGATGTCAGCGTTGCCTGCGGGTTGGATACTGTTGCCGGAAGTCAGAGCCTGGACGACGTTGTCAGGCGATAGATGATAAGCCTGCAGTTTCCGTGGATCGACGTCGATCACGATCGTGCGCTGATTGCCTCCGAAGGGCGGAGGGGAGGATACGCCGGGCAGCGTGGCAAAGACAGGTCGCACGCGATTGAGGGCCAGGTCCTGAATCTCGGCGAGCGTTCGGGATGGACTGGAAAAGACCAGGTAGCCTACCGGCAGGGTTCCCGCGTCATAGCGGATGACAAACGGCGACACCGTTCCGGGTGGCATAAAGGCGCGGGCACGGTTGACGTAGGAAATTGTCTGCGCCAGCGCATCGCTCATATTCGTGCCGGGATGGAAGGTAAGGCGGAGGAGAGCGGTTCCCTGAATCGACTTCGCCTCCACGCTCTCGATTCCGTTGATGTACAGGAAGTGATACTCGTAGTAATACGAGATGAACCCCTCCATCTGCTGCGGACTCATGCCTCCGTATGGCTGCGCTACGTAGATGACCGGCAGATCGAGGTTGGGGAAGATATCGACCCGGGTCCGCATGATGGCCAGAATGGACGCAAGCGCGAGCGCCACAACAAAGACGAGAACCGTGATCGGCCGGCGGAGCGCAGCGCGAATGATCCACATAGATTGTTACTTACCCTTCCCCTGGCTCTGGATCATCTCTAGAAATGGCTGCAAATCGCCTTGTGCCGCCGCGATACCAAGCTCCGCCCGCCACACGCTAAGCCGCGCAATCGCGTCGTCGGCTTCGGCCTGAGCAAGCACCCCTTCCGCGGCGGCAACGTCAACCACGGTAGCCAAACCGGAACGATATCGAGCCTGCTGTTGCTGCTCGCTTGTCTGCGCGGCGGCCAGCTCGAACGGAGTGTTAGCCGCCATCCGGCGGGCGCCCGACAGGGTGGCGCGAGCCTGTTCCATTGCAGCGGAAACGTCATCGAGGGATTGGCGATAGCGGGCGTGCTCCGCCTGGACGTTCGCTTCCTGAACCTTCTTCTGCTCTCGTAGGCCGAAGTAGTCGAACGCCGCAAACGTGACCTGAACGCCTGCGGCCCAGTTGAAGGCGTCGGGCGCAAGTCCCGCAGTGCCCCCAGGAAAGCGTCCGCTCGCGTCCGTCCCGGCGCCTCGTCCGGAAACCGCCCCCAGGGTGCTGAAGACGGGGACGAAGCTGCGATCCAGAAAGCGCTCCTGCGCTTCCTGCTGTAAGGAAAGCGCGCTCTCCTCAAGGACCGCCGGATGGTTCACCGCCGGAGTCAAACCGAGGTCGGATGGAGGAAGAGAGGTAAGCACCTGGGACGCATCTATCTCCAGTTGTGCGCCGGTGGTCTGTAAGATACTCTGCCAGGGCAGAACGCCGCACCGCCTCCTGCGTCTGTGCTTGAATCAGCTGATTGCGAGCGAGCGCAAGCTGAGCATCCGCCTGGGAGGCATCGGCGCCCGGGCGGAGAGTGTTGTCCACGAGCACATGGACCGCTTGCTGGAACGTTTCATTCCGCCGCACGTTGGCCTGCGCGACGATCACCAGCTGCTGCGCCGCGGCAAGGTCGAGAAACGCGCTGCCGGCGTTCGCCGTCACCCCAAGCGTGGTGACCGTGGCTGCTTGCCTTGCAGCCTCGCTACCATCGCGCGCAGCGTTGACCTTCGCGCTCCGCGCTCCAAAGTCGAAGGGCTGCCAGCTCAGTAACGCACCCCCGCCGCTGCTCCAGGCACTGCGCGTGTTATCGGAAGCGATGACGGGTCCGGAGATGTTGGGGATCACTCCTTGTGGCAGGAGAAGGCCATAGATGTTGTTTGCCGTGGCTCGGTTCGTCTGCCAGAGAAGGTCAGTCCGGGGAAGATAGGCTGTTCGCGCTACGCCGACGGCTCCCTGCGCCACCCTCTGCTGCGCCTGCGCGGCTTGGATGGCCGGATAATTGGCTCTTGCTGCCTCGATTACCTGTGTCAGGTTCAGGGCTGCATTCGCTCCGGAAGCCTGGGCAAAGGATGACGTGAGACTCGCCGCCGCAAAGAGGAGCGTCGTGCTGACAATGCGCGGGAGGGCGGCGGGGAGAGGTTTGTGCATACAGAACGTTCCGCATCGAGAGGCTACTGCGGCATGCAGGGATCATATCATCGAAGTTCGATACAATGACTACAGAGACCTTCGGCTGGCGGTATGCTTTAAATGTGACCACACGTCATCGGGAACTTTTTGTTGGACTCATACGGCTTCACGTGCTTGTGCACGCTTCTCACGAGCCGATTTTCGGGCTGGCCATGATGGAGGAGCTGACGCATCATGGCTATCGCATCGGTCCCGGAACCCTCTATCCGCTCCTCCACGGATTGGAGCGTGTTGGGCTTCTTCGGTCGGAACTGAAGAATGTATCAGGGCGAAGGCGAAGGGTGTACAAGATCACCGCAGAGGGAAGAAAGCGTTGGATGCGGCGAGGGTGAAGGTCGATGAACTACATCACGAGCTTCACGAAGCGCACCCAAGAAAGATCTCGGATTTGGAGTAGAGGGCGAGTAGGGCATCCCGGCTCCAAGCCCCCCGGGCATCACACACCTTCTTACCGTCACCGTGGTTGATACGTGTACCACGTGCAATTCCCGCTAAAGCAGCCGCTTATATCTTTGCTCCGATGTGGGAACAATTTGCATCGCGTCCCGTCCCGAAATGGATGCCTTTCTCAAAATGTCCCTGTCAGACTGCTGAAAAGAGCTTTCTCCCCCGAATGATCTAAGTATGATTCGCTCCGGCAACTAGCCAGATTTCTGCCAAACGAATCGAGATCGAGAACGAATCGGAGATGCCGGGGGCGGTCCACAGGGACCTGTGGAGAAACCGCGCGGGATAGTCTTCCATGTTTGTTCTGCGAGCTCGACTCCCTACTTCGGATTGGGCCTAGCTGAGATTTACACCCCGAAGTACAAAAATGAGGTGGTGGAGTTGTTGTCAGGCGCATAGCGTCTAACCCTCCGACCAGCCCAGTGAACGATTCGCTGCACTTAGTCGACTCCCCGCTGTCAGGCTGCAGCGGAAGGCCCTATGCAACTTTGAACTTAGCAAAGGGGAACCTATGAAGATCTTCGGCTACGTAATCCTGCTGCCAATACTAGCGGCGCCTGCCTTGGCGCAGCGCGAGTTCACCATTCCGCCGAACGCCATTTCGTCTGGCGATTTGTCCGGGCTCGAGCCACTGGACGTGGGTCCATGACTCAGGCACACCGGGAGAATCCGTCGGATCGTCGGCGTATCCGGTAGTCAATCCCTCTCTGGATCAGAAGTCAAGAGAGTTTTACGTGTCTTACTCACACGAGGGTGGGGAGCGTTATTCTCTTACCTTCGCTCATGACGCAGAGGCCACACACTTTATTTACGATACCTATGTTTATATCGTTGATCCGGCGCAACTGGCGAATTTGGAAATGGATATGAATCAGGTGATGTCGGACGGCAAAACGGTGATTTATGCCTTTCAATGTTCCGCCTATTCGGGAACGTGGGAGTTCTCGACAATCGCGAACAATCATCCTCACTGGCATTCCAGCGGCCTTCCGTGTAACCCGGAGAAGTGGGCTGCCAACACATGGCACCACGTCCAGATTGCTTCGCATCGCAGCAGCACCGGCGTTGTGACCTATGATTGGGTGAATCTGGACGGACTCTGCAAGGAGCTTAACAACGCGACCGGCAATGGGGCGCTCGATCTGCATTGGTCGCCGGGAGACCTCAATCTAAACTTCCAGATGGACGGTGCCAGTAAGTCCAGCGGATCGGTTAAGGTCTACGCTGACGAACTGACTATCTACTACTGGTAACGTGAGTAACTATAAGTGAAGTCATGGCCGCCTTACGTGGCGGCCATGACTTCGTTGAAAACAGTTTCACCAGCCGGCACGGATTATTGGCCGCACTCCGCCAGCGGTGCAAGATTGCGGCCGTAGTGACGGAGCGCGGTTTGCAGCGTGGCGGCGGTGTGCGCCCAGGTTTCATCGGCGGCGTCCACGTGTCCGTGCAGTCCGGTGAAGAGCAGCGTTTTGCTGCTGCCGCAAACCTCGATCTGCTCAGAGGGGCGCGAGGGCTCCATCTTTTCCAGCAAATCAGGATCGCCATAGAGAGGCTCGCCCCCCACCATCACCAGCATGACCTGGGCAGCGGTGGCGTGAGTCAGCGTCCAGTAGGCGTCGTGCTTTGCAGGCTCTGTCTCCGGACGAATGACCAGCACATCGGCATCGTGGCCGGGTTCGAGCGCGCCCAGACGATCGCTTGCCCCGATCAAGTCAGCAGGGAGTGGAAGTAGCCATGGCAACCAGCTCGCGATCGGTGAATGGATGCGGGGTCTGGGTGTCGTTCCAGGCGGCGGCATAGTTCAATTCGGCGAGCAGACCGTCGCTGCCGGTAGGGCTCCAGTCGGGCGCCAGCGCTATCTTGACGTGTGCGGCCTTGGCAGCGGCCACATCGGCGGTGCTGCCGTAAAGCTCGAGATTGCTGCGTGGCGACCAGATCAGGCTGACTCCATGACCGGCCATCTCGACGAAAGTCGTCAGGTTGCAGTGCGACGCCATGAATGAGCGCGACCCCGGGAACCAGCAAGCCGCGGCCTTTCAGCATGGCGAACTCTCGCGCCGCGGATGCATCCTCGTGACCGCCTTCGCTGAGATGAATCAGAAAAGCATGGAGTTGATGGTTTGCCAGCTGCTGGCGAATCGGGGCGAGGTCGCCTTCGGACATCTGCAAGGGGAAGACGTTGTACGCGACATGCCACTCGTCTTCGGTGTCGAGATTATGCGCGAGCCCGGTGCTGCAGGCCATCGGCCAGGCTGCCGACCGTAGAGGTCTCGCCTTCGGAGATCGCCTTGACCTCGGCGTAGCGCTCCATCTCGCATTCCAGGCCGTCTGCCACCATCGACGCATGCGGGGACTCGATCAAGGTCTGGTAAATCGGCTTTTGCTGCCAGTCGTAGCGGTTGCCGAACTCTCTCGATCGGATGCCAGCGAGGAAAAACATTGTAGGTGAGGTGGTTGTGCAGGTCGATGAGCCCGGGCGCGATGACCCCATGGGTATCGATCACAGTTGCATTCGCCGGCAGCTTCACCTTCGTCCCGGCGGCTACGATTTTGTTTTGCTGAATCAGGACGGTTCCGTTTTCGACGATGCCGCCGGGAGTGACCAGGGTGCCGCGCAAGGCGTAGCTGGGTTCCGGCGATTGCGCCAATGAAGTGGAAGCCAAACAGGCACACGGATAGCCCCAGCGGCAACCACGTTCGGAGATTCCTCATCAAGAACCAGATGACATTTGCCATGTAATCCATCGAAGGTCTGCTTCCGGTTGAGCCGCGATGCGATATTCTCTAAGATCGTCGGCGAACATGGACAATCGAAAGCGAACATCGTGTGGCCGATTATAGCTTTACAACACAGCGCCGTACGCTGCAGATCAGGTAATTTCTCATGGCAAAACGAAGCGCAGGTCTGCTGATGTATCGGCGGCGCAATCGCCAGCTGGAAGTCTTTCTGGTGCACCCGGGCGGCCCATTCTGGGCGAAGAAAGATCTGGGCGCATGGTCCATCTCTAAGGGAGAGTACGTGGAAGGCGAGCTTCCGCTCGAAGCTGCGAGACGGGAATTCCAGGAGGAGACGGGCTTTACTGCGCAGGGAGAGTTTTCTCGAACTCGGCACGGTGCAGCAAGCAGGCGGCAAGGTTGTCTTCGCGTGGGCCTTTGAGGGCGATTGCGACCCCGGCAAGCTGTCAGCAATCGCTGCCAGATGGAGTGGCCGCCGCGCTCCGGCCGCATGATCGAGATTCCCGAGGTGGATCGCGGAGGTTGGTTTTCCATCGGCGAGGCGAAAGAACGCATTCTGAAAAGCCAAGCGCCTTTTCTCGATAGGCTCTGCCAGATGTTGGAGTTTGTAGCCGGAGTAGACCTACACTCTCTTGTATGCGGCTTTTTGCTGGGATTCCACTCGCGGCCGCGGTGATCGATGAGCTCTCGGCGATCTCGGTGCGGCTGCAATCGAAGCGAAGACGGCCTGCGCTGGTCCGCTCCGGAATCGTGGCACATCACGCTGCAATTTCTGGGCAATACCGGCCAGGACAATACGATTGCATCGTGGAGCGACTTCGCGAGCTGCGCTCACCGCCCGTTCCTATTCAACTGGAGGGATGGGATTCTTTGAGCGCGCGGGAATTTTCTTTGCGGGGGTCGGTCTTACGCCCGAACTGCTCGTACTCCAACAACGTGTCACCGCTGCGACGGGCCTTTGCGGGTTCATCCCCGAGACCCGTCCCTATCATCCCCACGTGACCCTCGCGCGCAGCAAGGGCAAAGGACGGCACAGGGCTCCGCGAACTGAAAGCAGGATCCATCGCCAGCCAGGTTTTACCAGTTTTGTCGCCGAGGAATTCGTTCTCTATGAAAGCCTGACCAGACCCACCGGCTCTCAGTACGAAATCCGCGAGCGTTTCGAACTGGTCGCGGACAACTGAGAAGAAACAAGTTCTCGATTAATCCGCGCAGCAGGAATCACCACGAGAAGTTGGGTGCCCCATCCTTTGCGCTCTTTGCAAAGGGTGGGATACGTGACCGTGGTCAGTGCTCCTTTTCGCTTCGAGGCGCCAAGATCTCGCTCAGGTAATCATGGCTTCCGGGGATTCGCTCCAGATGCGGGTAACGTACGCCGCCGGCATATTGAATTTCGCGGGATCTCCACCGAGTCAAAGTTGCGAACAATCACGGAGATCTTGCCGTTTCGCGGATGCGCGATCGATTCGTTCAGCACATCGGCGGAGTAAACGCGACCATCCACCGCGAGAATCGTCATGTGCGGGCCGAGACCCGCGTCGTAGGCCGGCGTCCCAGGCAAGACGTCGGAGATCGTGCCGTCTTTCGTCACGTCGATCCCGATGGAATACGCACGTCATAATAGTCCGGAGCGGAGTCAGCGTAGAAAAGTTCGTTGTTGGGCGTTGCGTTGTACACGAGGCGCCAGCCGGCAGCCTCCAGGCCGTCTGTCGGCGGCTTACTGTTCACTTGGTAGACGCGCGTCTCGAAAAACGTGTGCCAGTCAAACGGCCATATCGCCGATAGCGCACGCTTCGACGTCCTCGCGGGTGTAAGGAACGACGATCGGCTCGGTGTCGCGCTGGCCGAAAAAGCTGCGCAAGAAATCGTCGAGCGAAAGGCGGCCCTGCGATTGTTCGCGGATCAGGGCATCGGCGCGCAACCAGATGAGCGCGCCCTCGTCGTAGTAATCCTGCCCGCGGCGCAGCGAAGACCATCCACCGTCGACGGAACGCAGCACCCAGTTTTCCGTCGCCGTATCAACAAGAGCGGTGGAAGCGCGACCCGGCTCGTGCGCAAATCCGCAGCCACCCGCCGCGAGATAATCGCGCATGTACGCAGCGTCATTGAAGCCGGCGCGCGTGGCGAGCAGCATCCCGATATATTCGTTCAGACCCTCATACACCCAGAGCATCGACGTCCGTTCAGGACCCTGATAGTCGGGCTTCGAGTACAGCTCCGCCGGACGCCGGTACTTGCCGTCCCAGGAGTGCGATTGTTCATGGGCGAGAAGCGGCCAGCCGAATTCTTCCAGTTGATCTTTCTTTGAAAGCCCGGCGTCACCGATCGCGTTGTACGGCGAATCCTCATGCTCCAGTCCGTCGAAGGGACGCGCTTCGCTTTGCGACACAAGAAGGTGCATGGTCTGCCAATGCCGGAAGCCGAACATGGCCCGATCCTGATCGACCAGCTTCCCAAACAGGGCGAACGCGTGCGCGTCATCCGCCTTGTCGACAGCGGACTGGCTATCCCCGGTGATGTCGAGTTCCGCCGGCCAATTCGACGCCAGCGGCACCGCGCGGAAGAACTCGCCGGCCAGCACCGGTGAATCGATCAGGCGTTCGAGCGAAACCGGCGCAAAATTCACGCGGCTCGCCGGTCTGGCTCGTAACACGCAGCGAGCTGCCCTGTTTCCAGTTGGGAGGCAGAAGAATCGACGGCTCGATCATCAACTGCGCGCTTGTCGATGCCGCGCGGGTACAGCACGACCGTATTCCACGCCAGCAAGAGTTGATGATCGGAGATCGTGTTTTCCAGCAACGTATCGAAGTCGACGGTGATTCGATCGGCGCCGGCCGGCACGTTCGACGTGAATCGTGTAGATGTCCTCGGGATCGCGCGTCCAGGGCAGCGTTACGTTTCCGGAATGGATCCGGAGCGCGGCGAATTGTTGAATGGGGCCGGTCGGTCCGTGTTCGCCTGGAATCCAGCGCGGATACGCGAGTGCGAGGGCGCCGGGCCGCACGCGAATTTCCTCGTGCACAAAAGCGATTCGTCGCGCGGCCTGTGTTTCGTCGACCAGTAGCGTCATGGCAGGCGTTGATGCGTCCTGCGCAAGCGCACTCGTTGCGACGGCACTCATTGCAATCAATGCGAAGACAACATACTTTGGAGAGAGCAGGGCGATCATGCACGTCCTCTAGTAAGGTAAGTCCGGTCGGGGCTGTTCGTGTTCTGCCGAAGCAAATGCCAGACTAACCCAAAATTAGGATCTCCTGTAGCATTCCGGTCGGCTTTCCACTCTCAGCCACGCAACTCGGAAGGCAACGAACCCTGATTAAAAGCGGGCCGTATAGCGGCTGCATGCAACTTGCAGGGGAGTCTTATCTGGTTAACCTTAGGTTTAACCTGTGATAGATCCCCGAAAAGGAGCACAATAGGTCTATGACGACCTCAGATCTGAAAACCCTTGGCTTTTCAGATGCCCAGCTCGCGGAGCTGGAAAAGCTTGTGCGCGCCCAGGAGCGAAGTGTCAATGAGGTGATTGCCGACGCCGTTGACCTCTATATTAAGGAAAAACAGTGGAGCGCGCTGAAGCGATACGGCCGTGCAAAGTCTCGCGAACTTGGGCTCACCGAGGCCGACGTACCCCGGCTCATTCTGGAATCCCGTCAAGAGCGCAGTCGGTAAGTGGTCGGTGTCACTGCGGATACGAACATCTACATCTCCGCTCTGAACTTCGGCGGACTGCCTGACAAGCTGCTCGATCTGGCGCGCGCCGTCGAGATAAAACTCGCCATCTCCGATGACATCATGGACGAGATAGCGCATGTGCTCCGTAATAAAATCGGGTGGACGGAGAGGCCATCGGACTGGCGAAGGATCGCATCGGCGATTTCACGAAGTTGGTTGAACCCGCACAGGACATCGGAGTCATAAAGACAGACCCCGCGGACAACCGTATCCTCGAATGCGCTGTGGCGGCGAAATCCGATTTCATCATCACCGGAGACAAACCACTTGCTAACCCTCGGACAGTACGGCTCGATTAGGATTATGAAAGTATCGGATTTTCTGGATATCGAGCTGCAGCTAGGGCGGAGACGCTGAGTTCCGAGAGTCACTCAAACTCTGAGAATCTCCGTTCCTCAAGCGCCACGCCAGGGTCTTCTGCTCTCCAGGAAAGAACCCTCGCCGGATGTTTATAGCAAGTTCCTAATAAAGCGTCGTAATGTGTTCGGCTAGTTCTTTGTTTTGCAGATCATGGGGAAGATTCTTGAGACGGATGTCTGCATCTGAGTATCGCCGTGCATTGATGAAGTCATGATGCGCGATGGCCCCAACCTCTGCTTTAGAAACGCCGATCCAGACGGGGATACCAGGTGAGCTGGAAGGTGGTGCTGGTATCGGATTGCTGGCCCGGCTTGTAGAGCGGAATCAGCCAGCGCTCATACTGCACGTTGGCCTTGAACTTCAACTTCCGGAGTCAGGCGCTTGACCAGGTCGAAGCTGAAGTCGTTCTGGGTGGTGCCACCGGGGATGAAATCCTTGGCAGCTTTGTCGCTGCGGTAAGAGACCTGCAGCCATTCCCGGGGCGAGAGATGGTAAGTGAGCCAAGCCTGGCCTCCCTTGTTTTCGCGCCCAATCCAATCCCCCATCAGCAAGCCATTGCTGGTATAGCCATTCCTCTGCACCACCTCGATGTACATGTCCTGGCCACCGGTGCTGAGGCCGGTGTCGGGATCGGTCGAGACCGCTTCCACGCGCAGGTCGAGCTTGGGCGCACCAGGAAAATGGGACAAGTAAAGGCCGGGACGGAAGGCGGCGTGGCGAGGCGCGGTGATGGGGAAGACGTCATCGTGTACTTCGGAATCGTTATAGAAGGTCAGCCACTTGCGGAGAAAAGGCAAACGCCAGGAGAAGTCGACGGCGCTGAAACGGGCGCCGGGGTCATTGCGCGAGAACTTCTCCGCTCCGTTGGTATCGCTGATGCTGTAGAAGCTGCGCCAGAAAGTACCCAGCGTGACGGGCTCGTGTCCCACGCCGCCCCAGATCACCGTGCGCTGAAAACCGAATTTCGACGTTGGGCGTTGGCTTGAAAGAAATTTTTTCCGCATGCGCCCAGGGGCTCACCGGATCGTTATGGCCCTTGAGCGGTCCCACGAAAAAGTCGTAGCGTATAAGCCCTGCGATCCGGGAGATGTATGGAATGTATAGCGGCTCAACGCGGTTGATGCGGAAGCTGTACATATTTTCCGCATTGTTGCTCCAGGCCATGCCACCGCCCACGCCCGGTCCATACCAGTTGTCCATTTTTCCGAAGGAAATTTCGTGGCCGACGACGTGGGCCGAAACATAACCTTCGAGGATGGTGAGGTTGTTGACCGAGGATACCGGCCCCAGAGGGATGGTGGTGTTACCGGGCAGGGGAACGGAGCTGAAGGTGGCGAAATCATCGATCGTGGCCAAGGTCTGCGACCAGGCCGAAGCGGATAGCCTTCCCATGATGGGGCGTGCTGGAACTCTCCGCGAAAGTAAACGGAAAACATGCCATAGTGACCGCGCGCGCTGAAGCCACTGTAGCTGTTGAAGCCTCCTGCGTATGGGCGGCCAAAATCATTGATGTCCGTCTGGCCGAGGTGGAAGCTGTCGCGCAAGGGCGTACCGCCGATACCCATGCACGCGCTGATACACCGAGTCGAGCCCGGCTCGGCCAAACTTTTGGTCGAGAGGGATCCGCATATCGGGCTGCAGATCCTTTTCCAGGGCGGAGTAGATCTCGATGGCTTCATCGTTCGTGCTGTGGTGATCCGTGTCCGCGCTTTGCTCCAGCATGTGGGCCACGCTCAGACGCGTCCATGGGCGCATACCGAGAAAAACGGTATCGACAAAGCCCATGCCCATACAGACGCATCACCGCGGGGTAGATCCAGCTGTCCAAAGGAATATATGTGGAACTCAGGCCATCGATGGACTTGAGCGGCTTGTAGGGTGCAAAGTGAATGGCCTCGCGGGGAGCGGGGAGCTGATCGGCAGTTGGCGCTGGAGCGGGAACCGCGCCCGGCGCTGGTGCTTGCTGTGGAGCTGATCCGGAGCTTCAGGTTGTGTCGCCTGTGTCTGATCTGGAGCAGAGATGGTGTCGAGGCGGCTGAGATTCCAGGGGTGAGTAAGACCATCACGCACAGAACAGCAAGGAATTCCACTTACACCTCAAAAACAGAAGCGGTTGATGCCGGATAAGACCTGTGGCGGAGGCAAATATCAGGCCGAGAGACGTGACGAGAATCGTTCACCTTTGTTCAAGCTAACGAAAGCGAGGACTGACCGGTCAATCGTTTGCACAGGCTACGAAGCGCGAAGATAACGGGCAGCTGGTTAATTGGCGCGGCCGCTGACGGTCAACGAATGCTGCGCGTAGCCGGCAATTCTTGCTGGCATCCTGTAGCCGTCGAGACGCTTGCCGAGTTTTTCCACTGCTGCGACAGCGGCGTCCAGTTTCTGCGAAAACTCGCACACGATCTGCTTTTCCACTGCGCAGTGAAGAGTCTCTTGGCTGTGAGGTACTGCTCCATGTGCGTGAGAGGATCGCGCGCCGCGCGCCATGCAGCGGAGCTTCGGAACCACCGCGGTCTGGTGGACCTGGACTTTGCCGGACGGACGATACGTCTTACCCTCCACCAACACCGGGCCGCCGCCCCGGCGGACCCGCTTGCAGGCTTTCGCAGGCTACCCTGTAGACGGCCACAACATCGTTGCCATCCACGGTGATGGCGGGTAAGCCGTAGTTTCGCGCTTTGAGCGCGAAGCCGTCCACTCCGTTGCGCGCCGGCAAGCTGGCCGGATCTGCCCAGGGATTATTCTCTACGACAAAAATGATGGGCAGGCTTTCGTGTGGCGGCAAAGTCGACCGCTTCGTGCCAGCAATCAAGCGAGGTTGCTGGCTCGATGTAAAAGCAACCACGACGTTGCTATTTTTCTTCCGCTTGTTTACCAAGGCCACGTGTCGCCTGGCGACTGCGATGCTGCGCGGGGCCGAGATTTGGGCACTGATCCGGTGCGCGTGCAGCGCCCAGGAAACTGAGCCACGATGTCGCCCAGCGGGACGCCCTTCGACCAGGCCGGCGATCGAGTCGCGCGGCGCAGGGACGATGGTGTCTTCAGGCCGCAGATCGATGGCGCATCCGGTAGCAATCGCTTCCTGGCCCATCGAAGCATCGCAGAGCCCGGCAGATCGGCGCTCATTGCGCAGCCGGCACGCACGTTCCGTGAGCAGCCGGCATTGGACCATGGTGGCGTAGAGCTGCCTCAGCTTTGCGTCGCTGATCAGCGAGCCGCCGGTCGAGACGCTGCCGCTGCGGGAGCAGCGGCCGTCCGCTCAAAGTTACCAACCATGGTTACGGTCTTCTCCTGACACTCGCATGAACGCCTGATTGTAAATCACACATCACCCTCCCTGTATGGAGACTGTGCGGCAGCCTGACGGATGGTGAAAACCGCCCGGACTTTTTCACAGAAATGTGAAAAAGCCTGTGTATTTCCCGGCCTCGATGCCGCGCAGTTCCTGAATCCATAGGGGTTTTAGCACTCTGCACTGCTTTCGATGCTCGGTGGCAGCGGGAACTGGTCATGTGGAGTAATCCGAGTTGATGCGCACGTACTCCGCGGTGAGATCCGTGGTCCAGAAGCGGCACGAGCCTGACCCGAGACCGAGATCGATATGGATCGTCAGATCGCGTTGTTTCAAATATTCGTGCGCCGCGTCCTCATCGAAGTGCGGTGAGACGCAGCCTCGCTGGCAGATCTCGAGCTCGCCGAAACGAAATATTGATCCGCGCGGGATCGATGGCCACGCCGGCGTAGCCGATCGCCGCCAGAATGCGGCCCCAGTTGGGATCGCATCCCGCCCACGCGGTCTTGACCAAAGGAGAGTGGGCGATGGAGCGGGCTACGCGCAGAGCATCCGCATCGGTGAGCGCCCCGCCGATGTCGAGCTCGACCACGTGCTGAATGCCTTCCCCGTCCTCCACGATCTGCTTGGCCAGCGATAAGCAAACGCTTCGCAGCGCGGAGAGAAAACAACGCCGTCGGCGGGTCTTCGGCCGTCGGTGCGCGTGTCGTGGGATGTGGCCCTGGATGGTGACTCCGCTGGCCCCGCTGGCCAGCAGCAGAACGGTGTCGTTGGTCGAAGTATCGCCATCGATGGAGATGCGATTGAACGTCTCTCGACGGCATGATGGAGCAGGTCCGCAGCAGCGCGCGGGTTCGATGGCGGCATCGGTGAAGAGATAAACCAGCATGGTGGCATGCAGAGCGGTCCGGGAGCCGATTGCAGTTGCGGATGGATCATGCCCGCGCCCTTGGCGATGCCGGCAATGCGAACGGTATTGCCCCAACGGCAAAACTTGTCACGGCGATCTTGGACCGTGTGTCCGTAGTCATGATGGCGCCCGCCATCTGCTCCAGGTGAGCCGCGGAACGAGCCCAGCGCGGCGTGCAGCGCGGGCAGGGCCGCAATCAGCTTTTCCGACCGGCAGCGGCACGCCGATGATGCCCGTGGAAGAGGGGAAGACCTCGTGTGCCTCGCAGCCGAAGATGGCGCCGGCGCTGGCGCAGCACTGCTGCGCGGCAGCAATCACCGGCCTCGCCGGTGGCGCAATTTGCATTGCCGGCATTGACCAGCACAGCGCGCAGCTGATGTTGGCTGCGTTCCAGGTGGCGCTGTCCCGACGATGAGCGGCGCGGCCACCACCTTGTTGCTGGTGAACATGGCGGCAGCGGTGGCGGGCTGGTCCGCTACTGCGCAGGCGAGGTCAGGATTGCCGCTGGCTTTGATGCCGGCGCGCACGGCGGCGAAAGAGAAGCCGCGAGGCACCTGGTCGTCGGCGAAGCGGAGGCGTCGTGGGGAGTTGGAGACGTGTCAGCCATTGGCCTTTACTCTATCAAGAGAACGCAGATAGTTCTGGGCTTGATATCTTTCCACCGTCAACAATCGCCGCGGATCCGCAGTATTCGATCGTTAGCGGGCTAGGATAACGACGAATGCAGGAAGAAGTGACGGGCAGGCCCCGCAGGTGCTGGCGGAAGGTCTTTCGCGCGCCGCCCGAATTTCTCCGCATGCGCAATGTGGATGTGGCGCGGGGCCAGAAGGTGGTGCTGCAGGATGTGAACCTCAGCATTGCCACCGGAGAACACGTCGCCATCCTGGGCCCAAATGGTTGCGGAAAGTCGACGCTGATCAAGGCCATGACCTGCGAATGCTATCCCATCGTGCGTCCGGGCATGGAGATGAAAGTCTATGGCCGGGACCGCTGGGAGGTGCAGGAGCTGCGCAAGCATCTGGGCGTGGTGGCCGCCGAACTGCCGGGCGAACGGACCGCGGTGACACGGGGGTCTGGACGCCGTGGTCAGCGGGTTCTTTTCCAGCTCCACCTTGTGGCCGAATCTGGTCGTGACCGAGAGCATGCGCGGCAGCGCGCTGGAGGCGCTTGGCCTGCTCGGAGCCGAGCACCTGCGCGACCGATGGGTGGGCGAGATGTCGGCGGGCGAGAAGCGCCGCGTGATGATCGCGCGGGCGTTGGTGCACCGGCCGGAGATGTTGCTGCTGGACGAGCCGAGCAATGCGCTGGACCTGGCGGCGCAGCGCGAGCTGCGGGAGATCTTGCGCGAGGTGGCCGCAGGCTCCGGCGCGCGGCGCGGAACGGGCATGGTGATGGTGACCCACCACCTGGCGGACATTCTGCCGGAGATGGATCGCGTGGTCATGATGCGCGGCGGGCCGTATCGTTGGCGACGGACCGAAGCGGGAATTGCTGCTACCGCCGAAGGCTCGAAGAGCTCTTTGGCGTGGAGCTCGAATTGACGGAACGCAATGGCTACTGGCATTCCTGGTAACGGCTTCGTGCTCGATCAAAGATAGTGCCGGCTTGACCTGGCCCCGTGAGCGTTTTAATTTATGGCTACACGGGAAAGGAGGATGATCCAGCGAATGAAAAATTCTGATGGTAGTTGTAGTTCAATACGTGAGGTGACTGAGGCTTAGAGCCGTCCTGCTCTAGACCTGGCGGTAAAGTAATTCGTCCGCCGAGGCCCACTCGCAAGAAGAGCGTGGACGCCTCAGGCCAAACTCAACAGCTTCACCGGTGATCAAGGCCCGCGCCGAATCGGCGCGGGCCTTTCACTTTTTGCGCGGACGCGCGGCACCGGCGCTGCGCAGGCTTACAATTAACCCATGGAACCACTGGTGATTGCGGGCAAAGCCTTTCAGTCGCGGCTGATCGTGGGTACGGGCAAATACAAGGACGGCGCGGAGACGCAGGCGGCTATTGAAGCTTCAGGGGCGGAGATGGTCACGGTGGCGGTGCGGCGAGTGAATCTGGACCGCACCCGGGAATCGCTGCTCGACTACATCGACCCTCAGCGCTATTTCCTGCTGCCCAATACTGCCGGCTGCTACACCGCGGATGAGGCGATTCGCGCCGCCCGGCTGGGACGCGAGGTGGGGCTCTCCGACTGGGTGAAGATCGAAGTCATCGGCGACCAGGCGACCCTCTATCCGGATGTGCAGGCGACGCTGGAAGCAACACGCGTGCTGGTGAAGGAAGGCTTTACCGTTCTGCCCTACACCTCCGACGACATTGTCTTCGCCCGCCGGCTGATCGATGCGGGAGCGGCCGCGGTCATGCCTCTGGGCGCGCCCATCGGGAGCGGGATGGGGTTGCAGAATCTGGCGACGTTGCGGATCCTGCGGGAGATGATTACCGAGGTTCCGCTGATCGTGGATGCCGGGGTCGGCATGGCGTCGGATGTGTGCCTGGCGATGGACATGGGCGCGGACGCGGTGTTGATCAACTCCGCCATCGCGCATGCAGCCAAGCCGGTGCTGATGGCCGAGGCGATGCAGCATGCGGTGCTCGCCGGGCGGCAGTCGTTCCTCTCCGGCCGAATGCCGCAGGAAGCTTTACGCGACCGCCAGCTCGCCGCTCGAAGGCCTTTCCAAGTAGACGGTTTCGAGTGCACCCACATGACTATTACAGGCGTTCCACCGCGCGTGGGATAGACTCGGTCACATGCGGGTCTTTGGCATTGATTGCGGAACCAACTGCACCGGCTATGGAGTCGTGGATGTGCAGTACGGGCCGCGTGAAACACGCCTGGTCGCGGTGGCTGCCGGCGGTCTCAAGCTGGCCAAGGATCAGCCATTACCGCTGCGGCTGGCCTATATTTTTGCCGAGCTCTCGGCGTTGCTGGAATTGCACCGCCCGGAAGTGGTGGCGGTGGAAGAGGTGTTTTACTCCGTGAATGCGAAGTCTGCGCTGAAACTGGGACATGTACGTGGAGTGGCCTTGCTGGCGGCAGCGCTGCCACGGGCTGCCGGTGGCGGAATATGCTCCGCTCACCATCAAATCCGCCGTGGTTGGCTATGGATTGGCGCAAAAGGAGCAGGTGCAGTTCATGGTCGCGCGCCTGCTGAACCTGGATTACGCGCCGGAACCTGCCGATGCCGCCGACGCCCTGGCCATTGCGATATGCCACGTGCATACCGCGCAGACGCTTTCGTTGCAGGCGGAATCCCGCGCTTGAGGTTTGGGTTGAATCCGCTGCGAAGCATGGCATGGGCAGCTGTTGCCCTTCGTGGTTGCGCCGCAGCGCGGCTGCCGGCTGTCGCGCAGCGGCTGCGCGAAGCCGCGGCGCAGATCCGCTTTAGCTACGAAAACCCCAAGCTGCAGCCGCCAAAGTATGTTCTGACGGTGAGCGAGGATGGTACCGGGCACTTCCGCTCGGAGGGCGGCGGCCCGGCGTCAACTGACGCCGAGAGCATGCCGGCGGAGCCCCAGGATCGGCCGATCCACATCTCGAAAGCCCTGCGCGAGGCCATGTTTGCTGACCGCGCGCAAAAACAAACTCTTCGCCTTTGCCTGCGATGACGGGGCAAAGAATATTGCCTTCCAGGGCACCAAGACGTTGCAATACGAGGGTCCGGAAGGCACAGGGAAGTTGTACATACAACTGGAGCAAGAACTCTCAGATTGATAAGCTTACAGACCAGTTTGAAGCCATTGCCGCAACCCTGGACGAGGGCAGCAAGTTGGAGCGGCAGTATGAGCATGGGCGCCTCAGCCTGGATTCGGAACTGGAATTTCTGGACCAGATGGTGCAGCGACGGAAGGGCGCTCGAACTGGAGAATATCGCCCCTATTTTGCAGAAGCTTGCCGGGGACGAGGCGGTGTTACAGCGGGTGCAGCGGCGCGCGCGAGCTCTGTTGGCGGAAGCAAAGAACGATTGACCGCGCAGGTCGCCCGGGCCTTCACCAATCGTGCCGGCCGCGTCCAAAGAAGTAAAGTGAATTCACGTAAGGAAACTTATTGCGTGAATTTTGGTTTGAAGTCAGTAGGGGGCCTGAAGTCCCATCAGGAAATGGAGGTGCTCCATGATGCAGCACCCAGAATTACGAATATAGTGAGGAACCAGCGTTGTCGGGCCCTTGGCGATGGCCGCGCTTTGTCTGCTGTGGATCGGATTGGGAACCGGCCGTGCGTTGGCGCAGGCCCAGCCAGGGCCCCGCGGGCCCAACGTTGCCCGCGTAAGCTTCGTGCAAGGCTCGGTGCAACTGCTTGCCGGGCAGGGAAGCGATTTCCAGCAGGCAGTGATGAACATGCCGGTGTTGGATGGATCGCGTTTGCAGACCGGCGCGGACGGCCAGGCGGAGGTCGAGTTCGGCGACGGCAGCGTGGCCCGATTGACACCCAACAGCGCCCTGCAGTTCGACCACTTGGGACAGGATCGGGTCCAGTTGCAGCAGTTGTCTGGTTTGGGCTACTACGAGTTCAACGTGGGCGAGGGACACCCGCCCTTCAGCGTGCAATTCTCCAATTTGCATGTGCAGCCGACGGCCAACTCAATCCTGCGCGTGGGTTTGGACGCCGGATGGGAAGTCGCTGTGATCAGCGGCTCGGTGAATGTGCAGGGAGATGGCATTCCTCGCGTCGACGTGGCGGAAAACCAGAGCATCCGTGCCAGCGCCGAGAACAGCGGGGCTCCGTACACGGTGGCGCAGGGAATCAATGGCGACTCCTGGGATAACTGGAATCAGGACCGGGACCAGGCGATCGCCCAGGAGGCCTCCCAGCAGACGCCGGTGCGCGATGACTCGGCCAATCCGCAGAACGAAAACTGGAATGATCTGGATGCCGACGGCAACTGGTATCCCGTGGAGGGCACCGGCAACGTGTGGGTTCCCGCCGGCGTCGGTCCGGGTTGGGATCCGTATGGATCCGGCTACTGGGGCTTACTATCCCACCATCGGCTACACCTGGATTTCAGGCTATCCCTGGGGCTGGCTTCCCTACCATTGCGGCAGCTGGGGTTACTACTCCTTCGGCTGGGGATGGGCTCCAGGCGGCTGTGGCCGAGTCTGGTCTCCAGTGATTGTGGTGCGCACGTTATCCTGCCGGCTGGATCATGCCCGTGCGGCCGGTCTTTCGCGCGCGCGTGGTTTGTATCCGCTTCCGGCGCAGCGCCTGGTTGCTGTCGATCGTGGACCGGTGGCCAGAGGCCCGTGGGGTAACGGGGCGGCCGTGCCGAGGCCAGATCATCAGGCAGGCGCTGAACTTGAATGGGCGCACGTTACACCGGTGGGTCGAGTCGACGTGCGTGCGCAGGGATTTGTTGCGGCGAAGGGAACGGCGCCGGGAACGCGCGCGTCCTGTGCGGCGCTCCTGCCGGACCGGCGCAGCGGCGGGCGACATCAGCGCGTACTGGGGCGCCAATCCGCCGCGTGCGGTGGAGAGCCCCAATCAGATCGGGAGGCCCAGTCGTGGGTTACCCGGCAGCAGGGTCATACAACCAGCGTTCGACCTACGTAGCCCGGCCGACGCCTACGCCCCACTATTCCGCTCCGCCTCGCCTCATTACTCGGCTCCGCCGCAGCGTCGCATGCGGCGCCTTCCGGGGCTCACCGTTAAAGGCCGAGGTCGTTGGCGGGAATCTAGGCCGTCGGTGAGGGCGCGAAATAGACACGCCATCGCCTCCAGCGACACCGCCTCGGCCCGCACCTGTGCATTCACGGCACATTGCCTGAAAGCCCCGTCGACGGCGGCGGGGCTGTATCCGGAGGCGCGCAGGTTATTGGCCAGGGTCTTGCGTTTCAGGGCGAAAGACCTGACGCAGGAAGCGCAGGAAGCCTGCCGGTTCCACGCCCAACTCATCGAATCGAGAATGCATCGTGAGGCGAAAGACCGTGGAGTGGACCTCCGGCGGCGGAGCGAAAGCCTCAGGCGGCAGGGTGAAGAGATTTTCGACCGTGGCGTACATCTGCGTGGTGGCTGATAGCAGACCGTAGGCGCGCGAGCCCGGAGGCGCCACGATGCGTTCCGCGACCTCACGCTGCGCCATGAGCACGGCGCGATCGATCACGGCGCTATGGGCGAAGAGATGCATCAGGATAGGGGAAGAGATGTAATACGGCAGGTTGCCGATGACCTGCAGGTGAATCCCCACGTTGGGCAGCCAGTTGAGTCAGGTCAACGGTCAGAATGTCCCGGCAAAGAATTTCGATGGAGCTCCCGGCGAAGGAGTGCTGCAGCGACGCAGCCAGAGCGGGATCGAGTTCGACGGCGATAAGCTGTTTGGCGCGGGGTCGCGAGCAGGCTGGTAAGGACGCCTGTGCCGGGGCCAATTTCGAGCACCGTGGCCTGACTTAAATCGCCCAAAGCGTCTACGATGGCGCGTGGCGCGGTCGGGCTGACCAGAAAATTCTGACCCAGCTTGGGCTTATGGCGCGATGGGCCTTGCTTATGGTCGGGCATGGCGCGCCCGCCCTGGATTGCTGGCGCCGTTTCTCATAGGTAGACTACGCACTTGCGACGTTCCTTCTCTGCATCATACGGAAGCGGGTCGACGCAGAAAGAAGGGGTGTTGGCAATGCATATCGTTTTTGCCGCGTCGGAGTGTGTTCCTTATGTCAAGACGGGCGGAGTTGCAGAAGTAGTTGGCGCGCTGCCTAAGGAACTGGTGCGGCAAGGCCATCAGGTCACGGTCTATCGTGCCTCTCTACCGGCAAGTGCAAAAGCATCTGAAAGAGCGCAAGATCGCGATTCGCAGTCTGACCATTCCCTTTTCGTACTACAACCGTTTTGTGACGGTAGTGAATGGAGGCACCCCGGACGGAGTGCAGTTTTATTTCATCGATTGCCCTGAGCTCTTCGATCGCGAGTTTCTCTATGAGACGGCGTCCGGCGATTATGCCGACAACGCGGAGCGGTTTGGGTTGTTTTGCCGTGCGGTGCTCGACAGTACCAAGCATCCTGGGTGTGCCGGATGTTTTTCATATCCACGGATGGCCCGCCGGGGTGCTCGCGATTCTGCTCCGGACGGTCTACTACTTCGATCCGGTGCTCAAGAATGTTGCCTGCCTGTTGACCATCCACAATTCAGATCGCCAGGGGTGGTTTCCCCGCGAAACGGTGGAAAAGCTGCTGCTGCCCTGGGATGTGTACACGATGGAGCGGGCGGAGTTTTACGGCACCTTTGATTTTCTCAAGGGTGGGATTGTCTATTCCGATGCGATCAACACGGTGAGCCGCAAGTACGCTGAAGAGATCCAGACCCCGGAGTATGGCAACGGACTGGATGGCGTCTTGCGCGCCCGGGCGCAGGATCTGCGCGGCATTCTGAACGGCGTCGACTACCAGGTTTGGAATCCGGCGACCGACAGCAAGATCGCAGCCCATTACACCCCGGAGCGGCTGGAAGGAAAGGTGGCCTGCCGTAAGGACATGCTGCATGCCTTCGGTGTTTCCAATCTGCCTGAGAGACACGCCGGTGGTGGGCATGGTTTCACGCCTGGCGACGCAGAAGGGTTTTGATCTGCTGGCGCAGGCATTCGACCAGCTGGTGCAGGAGAACATGTTCCTGGTGATCCTGGGCACCGGGGAACCCTACTACGAGAACCTGCTGCGTGGTTGGCAGGAGCGGTTTCCCAGTAAGGTCGCAGTCGCGATCACCTATGACGAAACGCTGGCTCACAAGGTCGAGGCCGGATCGGACATCGATTCTCATGCCTTCGCGCTCTGAGCCTTGTGGACTGAACCAGATCTATGGCATGAAGTACGGCACTGTTCCGGTGGTGCGCGCCACCGGCGGCCTGGATGACACGGTGCAGGAATGGTCGGCGGAAGCGGAGACGGGAACCGGCTTCCGATTTTACGAATATCGGCCGGAGGAGTTGTCTGGCAGCGCTGCGCAATGCATTCGCGGCGTTCGCCGATAAGCAACAGTGGCGGAAGCTGATGCGCAACGGCATGGCGCGCGATTATTCCTGGACCAAGCCGGCCAAGGAATACATCCAGATTTACGAAGAGATCGTGCGCAGAAGGTCTTAGATTATTCTCACCTTCGCTATGGTGTAGCAAACGGACGGCTGTCCCTCGATAAGGCGCAGCGTGGGCGGGTGGCCCACTCAAGTCTTGTTTTAGCTTGAGTGGGGACGTTGTCGGCCGTAAGCTGACTCGTGCTTTGGATGGCGGTTACAGGCTCAACTTACTCAATCACAGCAGCAGGGCGCGTGCGTTTTATATTTGGACAATCCCCGCGGGAGCTAAGCGCAGGGTCATGACGGTAATGTCGTCATCCTGGCCAAAGTCTTGCGCAGCCTGCACGATTGAATCCGCTGATTGAGTCGTCATCGCCTTCACGCGATCAAAGCCGAGCAGTTCGCCGTCGGTTGCGCGGGCTTCTACGACGCCGTCGGTCATTAGGGTGAGTTGTTCGTCCGCGGCGAGCGAAAAGACGGATTCGGCGTATTGCTCGTGCGCAGAGAGGCCGAGCGGGAGGCCGTTCGCAAGAGTCAGCTCACGCCCATTCACGTATGGGGCGATGTGGCCGGCGTTGGCGGCGGTGAGCGTTCCTGCGGCGCTGACGGTGAGAACGAGGCAAGTGGTGAATCCGCCGGAACTGCGCGCCAGCATGCGCTGGTTCATGGCGGCAAGGATCTCTGAGGGCTTTTGCGTGTAATGAGCGAGGGTGCGCAGCGTTCCGACCAGGAGCGCGACGGTCATGGCAGCCGGCATGCCCTTGCCGCTGACGTCGCCGATAGCCACCAGGACGCCGCCGTTGGCGATGGGGATGATCTGGAAGAAGTCGCCACCGACCTGGCCGGCGGGCTTGTAGACGCTGGCCAGAGCAAAGCCGGGAATGGTGGGGATTTCGTCGGGCACGAGGACTTGCTGCACGGTGCGCGCGGCTTCGAGCTCCGTCTTGTAGCGCTCTTCGTCGCTGCGGGTGCGGACGAAGCGGAACAGCAGAATGGTGAAGAGCGCGAGTTGAACGGCGATCCCGGTGGTTTGATACGTTCCCAGCGGGAAGGGCCAGTCGGTGAAGCTGATGAAGAGCTGCACGTAGTGGCCCACCCAGCTTGCGCCCTGCGCCATCAGGGCGAATGCTGTGTAGACGGCGGTGAGATTCAGGAAGTAGACAGCGACCGGCAAAGCAAAGACGCGCATCTCCACCTTGCTCTCCTTCGAGGTTTGGAAGAGCAGACCGCAGTTCAAAGCTCCGAGCAGGAGCTTCATGACTGCCTCAGCTACGCAGAACCAGAAGATGCTGATCCCATTGAAAGCGAGAAGAACGTTGATCGCAGAGTCGAGCAGCGCGACCGCGATGGCTGCCCAGTAAAGACGGGTTCGATCGGTCCTTCCAAAGTGCCGGATCAGGATCGGCATGCACCCATTGAGACCGGCAAGCAGGACGGCCCCGCCCAATCTCCAAAAAATGACGTTGAAGGAATGGAAGTTGCACCAGACCCCCAGGAGGACGTAGAGAACGTTGAAGGCCTCCCACACGCCGAACCAGAGAAATTCGCGGTCGGTCGGGCGCAGGAAGAAGAGCACCAGGGAGCCGAGGCCCGCCAGCAGGCAAACAAGGCCATCGATGTTGAATTGCGTGTTGACCCAAAATAGCTCGCGCCATCGCTGTGCCTGCCACTCCCGAATGAGGCCGGCATCGCCCAATTGCATGGCTTCCTGGAGGCCGCCGAACAGCTGATACTCCCACCGATAGTGCCATACGCGGATGGCAAAGCTGAGGGGCTGGCCGGAATGCGCAAGATCGGCGGGGATGGGGAAGACGAGGTTTGGTCCGTATCGCGGGCGGGGATGCGGGGGCATGGCGCCGTTCTCGGCGATCAGCCGGCCATCGGCATAGATTTGAAAGTTCGTGGCGATGAGGGGAACCCAAAGGGCAAGCGGGCCTGAGTGGCTGGGCAGCGTAACCTTGAACCGGTACCACGCAAAGCCGGTGAGCTTTGGATAACCTTGCGCGTACCACGTTTCGTTGCCGCGGATGAGGGGCCAGGAGGAGTCGTCTAAGGCAGGGTTGGCCCAGGCGAGGGTGGGATCGTCGCCGGGGTGGAAGCGCATGAGCTGGTCAAGCGCGATGATCTGCTGGCCGTGGGCGGCCAGATCGAAGCTCTGCGCGGTGAGCGAGCCGCTGAGGGCAGGGGCGGCCAGGACGACGGCAATCAGGCGGAATGCCAGGCGGGCAAGCATTAGTTGCCATCTTGTCACCCAAGTCAATGGGCGTACAACGGAAAACGGCGGGCCTCGTGCGGCCCGGCATCCCGCGGACCGGCGGCGCCGAGCGGAAAAAGAATCAGGCATAGATCGCACCGCGATGCGGTTGCCGGCCAGGAGGACGTGCTTCGCGGGACAGGGAAACCCGGGAAATGGCTAAAAGGTGCGTACTAAGCGTACTAAGTCTCCTCCGGAGATTCTTTGGGATGGGCGATTTCTTCTTCCATCGGCTCTTCGTATTCGTGATCGACGGCGGACCAGAGAGTGGTGGGGCGGCCGCGGCCGGTCAGGTAACGATAAGTGACTAGTTGGAGAGAGCTGAGCCGTTCGAGCGCCTGGTCGATCGAGCCGCTACTGACGTGGCCGTGGAAGAGGTTCCAGATCTGTTTTCGTGTGAGGCCGTTGGGCGAAGCCTGCTCACCTGTATTGATTCGATTTGCCGGAGAAAAGTTCAGGCTTTATTGAAACAAAAATGCGAGGCCGAGAATGAGCGGCGACTTATGCGTTGCGATATGGTTGTGCCGGTTTTCCGGGACGCGCCAAGCATGCGTCGGGCATGCGTCAAGCATGGGCCATTCGTTGAGTCAGGGAGTGTGCTGGTTCCCCAGCGGTTTCGCGATCACTGCCGTCTCATCGCGGCCGGCAGAAGTTCGATTTCGCGATCGCACAACCTAACGTCAACCCTGAACGGATTGCCCTGAGCGGCTGGAGACTGGGCGGACACCTCGCCTCCCGCGCAGCCTCTGGCGAGCCTCGCATCGCTGCGCTGATCGCCGACCCGGCGACTTGGAGCATTACAGGCGACTTTCCCGGATTTGTTACCAGGCTCACCGGGGCCGTTCCAGAGAATGGGGTGGGGTCTCGAAGACCTGGACGAAGCTACGATTAACAAGCTCGATGCTTTTATTCGGAAGGATCGCGGGTTCAGCTGGAAAATCGTGCATAGAGGCTTCTGGGTCCATGGTGTCGCCAACCTGCGTGACTACCTGCGTTCGGCTGAACAGTTCACTATGGATGGCCGTGCAGAACTGATCCGGTGCCCTACCTTGTTGACCATGGCAAAGAACGATTCGTTGGGTGCGAACACCCCATCGTTCCTGGAAGCACTCAGCTGCCCAAAGACGCTACTACGGTTTTCCGCCTCAGAGGGCGCAGGAGATCACTGCGAGATGCAGAATCGCTCTTTGCTCAATCGAAAAGCATTGGACTGGCTCGACGAGCAGTTCTCGGCACGCGTCCGCCCATAGTCGCGTTTTTGATGCTGCCCGAAGTACGCCACCCCCGGCACCCGCTTGCGCAGGCGCTCCTCGTAGAGGATGATGCCCGGCAAGCCGGAGTAACGGGCCAGATCGCCAACCAGCACGGCAACGTTGGCTGCACGAATGGGACCGAACTGAACTTCAGCTACGGTGGCAGTGTCCCACGCAAGATTTCTGTCAAAGTTGAAACTCTTGGCCGCGCCGAATCCAGCTTCAGCTTTTCGACAAGTCTTTGGTCGACGATGCTGATGCTCGCGCCAGTGTCCAGGATGAACTTCAGATGGGTTTGATCTCCGATGCGCCCTTCGACCTGATGAGGTAACCGGAAGAGAGACGAAAAGGCAGTTCGGTGACGGACGCGTTTTCGGAAGGCCTCGGTTGATCGTCTGCTCGCGAAGCAAAGGGAAAGAATAGGAACAGACAGGCCAGAGAAAGCAGCCAACGATTCATGGAATTCGCCTCCGCCGCAGGAGCGGCGAGGACGAGTTTCCGGCTCCCAGGAAGGAGCCTCAATGCGCTGCGAATCTCTTCGTCCTATTGACTTTGTCTTAGCGCAATGCTCGGATGGCGCTAGACTTACCTTCTCCATCTTCTGGAGATCTCTCGGGATTCAGACTCTATCTCGCACCTGTTCGGAGCCGCCCATGGGCAACTCGAGACAACCGCCGGTCGCTCGCTTCGAAGATTTCGAAGTCAACCTGGAAACCGGTGACGTGTGGAAGGCGGGCAGGCGTCTGAAGGTGCAGGACCAGCCGTTCAAGGTTCTGGCGGCGTTGCTGGGACGGCCCGCTCAGATCGTTACCCGGGAAGAACTGCGTCAACTCATCTGGCCGGAGGCCAGCTTCGGAGATTTTGACCACGCCATTAATCTGGCCATAACTAAACTACGGGCCACCCTGGGTGACTCCGCGGATGTGCCCCATCTCATCGAAACTCTTCCCCGCCGTGGTTACCGCTTCATCGCACCGCTCAAAGAACAACCTGAGACCTCTCCTCCGGTCGTCACCGCACCGCCGAAGGAGCAATCGGATTCAACTCCTCCGAAGGAGCATCCAGCCAGGGCTGCAGGAAAAAAGCTCGGGCTGATTGTTGGGGCTTTGGCAGCCATCCTTCTTTTCGCGGCTACGCTGTTCCGGATCTTCCCAACACCCCGGAAGCAACCCCCGACCGCCGGCGAGATCGTACCCTTAGTCACTTTGCCTGGCCTGCAGGGAATGCCTGCCCTTTCTCCAGACGGCAGCCAGGTTGCATTTGCTATATGGAGGAGCACCGCACCCCGGCATCTATGTCGCCTTGATTGGCGGCGACAAGCCTTTGCAGCTCACCAACAATGATGACGACAACTATCCAACCTGGTCGCCCGATGGCCGGCAAATCGCTTTTGCCCGTTTCCATCCCCACGAGCAAAAAAGTCTGTATGTGATTCCGGCTCTTGGCGGCTCGGAACGTCGTGTTTATAGCGTGTCGGCTCCCAAGTACGACTGCAACAGAATGGACTGGTCGCCCGACGGAAGCTCGTTGATATTCCCAGAGGCCGTGGACAACGGCACCAAAGCCCGCCTGAGCTTACTCTCCCTCTCTGACTTAACCGCTCGCCCCCTCACTTCTCCGAGTAATCAGCAGTCTGATTGTTACCCCGTCTTCTCGCCCGACGGCGCCACGGTTGCGTTCGCACGCAGCCTCCTGAACGGTTTTCTGAGTGACTTGTTTGTAATGCAAGTTGCAGGCGGCCAACCCTTGCGACTCACTACCGGAAATTCCGGAGGTTCGCCGGCCTGGACTCAGGACGGCAGTGAAATCGTTTTCGCTTCCCCCGCCAAGGGGTTTCGGAGTCTATGGCGAATATCCGCCTCAGGCGGGACGCCGCAGCGCGTTGCCGGTCCGGGGGATGCGATTGCGCCTTCGATCTCACGCAGAGGGAACCTACTCGCTTACCAGTCACTCAAGCACTCGGACACCATTTGGCGGCTCGACCTCAAGGATGAGCGGCATGCTCTGGCACCTCCCGCGCGGCTCCTCTCGGGCAGAGGATTCGTTTGGCGGCCCAGCTATTCTCCCGATGGCAAGAAGGTCGCGTTCGAATCTGACCGCATGGGCTATAGCGATATTTGGATGTGCGACAGCGATGGATCCAATTGCTCTCAGCTAACTGACCTCCATGGAACATCGGGAACTGCCCGCTGGTCTCCCAACGGCCACTACATTTCCTTTGAATCCATAGCCGAGGACTATTACCAGGTTGGCGTCGTCGAAGTACCAGAGGGCTCCCCCCAACTGTTGACAACTTTTCCCGGCGTCAATAATGGCGCTCCGAACTGGTCCCGCGACGGCGAGTGGATCTATTTTTATTCCATCCACGACCCTGGGGCTTATCAACTGTGGAAAATGCCGTCTCAAGGTGGGCCTCCCGTCCGAGTGACGACAAACGGGGGTGTCTATGCGATTGAGTCGATGGACCGGCGGTTCCTTTATTACGCCAAATTTGCGGAGTACGGGATCTGGAAAAAATCATTAGATAGTGGCCAGGAATCTCGCCTGCCGATTCACGCTTGTTGGTGGTCTGCCTGGGACGTTGCTCGCGACGGAATCTACTTCCTGAACCAGGATTTTCCACCGCACGGCAGAATTGAATTCTTCGACTTCGCTCATGGCCAGTCCACACCCATCTTCGCTCTCGACAAGCCATTTCCTTTCTTTAGTGGTCTCGCACTGTCTCCGGATGGCAAATCGATTCTTTTCGGGCAGAGGGAACTCGCCGAGTCCTACATCATGGTCATGAAGAACTTTCGCTAACCCTGTGTTTCGACAATATTCCGCGATTGCCTGGCACTATGTGCCTGGCGGAGTTCTTCGCTATGACCAGCGGCGGACGAAAGGTTCAGATGTGAATGGTACCCAACGACCTGGTGTCTGCGGGGATGTAATGCGTCGACACGATCACTAGTGTCCAGTTAGATGTCGAAGAGAATCAGCTGCTTAGAATGGCAGGTAAGATCGGACTGAAAATAGGTCGCTGCAAGGCGCATGAAATCTGGGTTTTCTCGAAGACGGAGACAGACGGAATCTGTAGAGAAGTGTAGAGCGAGGCGTCGAGTTGGAGTTCCTTCGGATGATGGCGATGACGAGATAACAGCGTCTAGCCTACGCTCATGTCAACGCAGATCTCTCTACTAAAACGAAGCGCTGTCGAAAACATTTCCAGGAAAGGTCCGCAGAACTGCAGATCCCTCGGCTGCCCCGGATTTCCTGTCAAGCTTGGCGAGGTCAGCGAACTTCGTGCGGCTTTCTTCAATGAAAGCCGCACACGTGGCCATCTCTGGTGTCGTGTAGTAGGAAATCCGGGTCCGCTCGGGATGACAAAGGGGAGAGCGACGCTTCCATAGAGAGCGGTTGCTGGCCCGGAGTGTAGCGTAGTGGAAAGATCTGCAGTCTCCCTCTTTCCTCCAGGTCGTTCAACCTCCAAAAGCATCGCAAAACCGTATCGCCTTTTTCAAATCGTGGACCCCCCCGAATCCTCAGAAACCATCGTCAATAGTGGACTTATCAGCGCGCAATAGCCAACGAACCGGACAGTTGTGCGACACGATACCTATTCCCCTCAGTTTTGGTTCGAGAGAAGGGGTGACAAGAAGGGGTGACAGACGGAACGTTGACCCCAGCCGCAATGTGTGGGCAAGGGGTGCAGTCCAGTCACTTCTTTTCTGTCACTTCTTTTCTTCTTTTCTACTTCTTTTCTGTCACTTCTTTTGTCACTTCTTTTTAACGTGCCCCGTCCTGTCTTGAACGGAGTGCCGGACCGTTGCGTCTGGAGTGAGGGGGCGAGGTCGCGTTGAAGAACCTCACACACATAACCGGCCGGAGAAGCGCCGCGCGCATTGGCCTGGACCTTCAGGGCCGCTCCAAGCTCCTCCGGAAGATCGACAATCATCGAGGACTTCCTTTCCCTTGACCTAATTGTAGCGATTTGAACGGCTCGGTCAATCAGTAGCTTGCGGGACGAGACGGAACATCTCCCAGCTTATCGGGGTCGCTCACTTTCGTTTTGTACCCAGAGCCATTCCAGCCTGATACAAAACTCCCAGGTCTCAAAAGCGAGACCTGGGCCACCCGCCAAAACGAGTCTTCGAGTCGCAATCCTTCGACAGCACCCTATGTCGCGGTTTCGCAACAAGATTGCTCACGTCGGGATGGCTAATCGACACGCGGGCGGTCAGCAATTCCGAAGCGCTCACGATACTGTCCCGGTGAGAGGCCCACAATGCGATTGAAGACTTTTCGAAAAGCGCCATGATCCTCGTAGCCGACCTGCCAGGCAATCTCGTTGATCGACTGCATCGAAAACTCAAGTGCCTCGCGCGCCTTGGATATCCTCACGTGCTGTAGATATTCGTTGGGTTTCAATCCGGTTGCCTTGCGGAAACGGCGTAGAAATGTCCGCTCTCCGAGTTTCGCACGCAAGGCCATCCTATCAACCGTCACTTGCTCGGCATAATGCACCTGCACCCAGTGCTGGGCCTCTAGGGCGGCGGAGTCGCCGTGCTCTAATCGCGGGGCGAACGGCGAGTAGAAACGTTGCTCGCGGCCAGCCGCGTCCACGAGAAAGTAACGAGCGGTCGCCAGCATAACGGTCGGGCCAATCCACCTGTGAATCAGTCGGAGTCCGAGATCGATCCACGCCATAATACCGCCTGCCGTGACGATGTCTCCGTCGTCGATCATCAGCATGTCCGTGTTGACATGGATCGCTGGGAACAGCTGCGCCAGCCGTTCCGCGTGAATCCAGTGAGTTGTAGCCGAGCGCCCGTTCAGAAGTCCGGTTTCGGCGAGTAGAAATGCTCCGGCACAGATTGAGCAGAGAATGGTTCCCTCGACGTGCCGCGCTGCAATCCACCGGGCGAGTGATCGAAACGATTTGCCACAGGGTTCGGTGTTCAGGCTTGGAGGGAGGATCAAGGCGACCAGAACTCCGTGCTTGGCCAGACGCTTATGTGTGTCGAAGACTCGTTTGAGCTGATTTCTGTTTCCTTCGACACGCCAATGACTCGTCCGCAGTTCTCGCGCGCAGGGGCCTCCGCGTTCCGCGCTCAGGCGATTTGCAACCACGAATAGATCCGTCAGGCCAGCTACAGCGGAAGCCTGTGCTCCTGGGTAGAGCAAGATTCCAATTTCGGTGACTTTTCGCAGGCCGTCTTTGTCACTTTTGCCCCGAATTTTGTCAGTTGCGCCCATTGTCAAAATCCTCCTTTGAGCGCCTAATACAAGGAACTCGGGAATAACGGGCCACATGGTGGTGCTGACCTTCCCTTCGCTAGCACACTGGCCCCTAACTCCGGCGGCGAAGGAGTCCCCACTCGGGCTATCAAGGACACCACAGCCCCAGAGTGACGACGCGAGCTTGAGAGATGAAAACAATAACGCAACGCAGCTCGAAAGACCATCAGCATAATCTGACCCGATGCCAGAGATTAGCCGCGAGGGTATCGTGGAGATTTCATAACCAAAGACCTTTGATTAACGCTCGATGTGAAAAGGAGAGAGCTCATGCCTACGATTACAACGAAAGACGGAACAGAGATCTACTACAAGGACTGGGGCAAAGGTCAACCCATTGTTTTCAGCCACGGATGGCCGCTCTCAGCGGACGATTGGGACACACAGATGTTGTTCTTCGGTCAACATGGCTACCGTGTGATCGCTCACGACCGGCGGGGTCACGGACGTTCCAGCCAGACCTGGGATGGCCATGATATGGATCATTACGCCGACGACCTGGCGGCGCTGACTGCACATCTCGACCTCAAGGATGCGATTCATGTCGGTCACTCGACCGGCGGGGGCGAAGTGGTGCATTACCTGGCTCGCCACGGCGAAAGCCGGGTGGCAAAAGCAGCAATTATCAGCGCGGTGCCGCCCCTGATGCTGAAGACGGCGGCCAATCCGACCGGTCAGCCCAAGGAGGTGTTTGACGGATTGCAGGCGCAACTCGCCGCCAACCGAGCCCAATTCTTTTACGATGTGCCCGCTGGACCGTTTTATGGTTACAACCGGCCCGGTGCGAAGCCCTCTCAGGGGGTGATCTGGAATTGGTGGCGTCAGGGCATGATGGGAGGCACCAAGGCGCACTATGACGGCATCGTTGCCTTCTCCCAGACAGACTTCACCGAAGACCTGAAGAAGATCACTGTGCCGGTCCTAGTGATGCATAGCGAGGACGACCAGATCGTGCCTTATGTCGCGGCTGGACCGCTGTCGGCAAAGTTACTGCGGAACGGCACAATGAAAACCTACAAGGGCTTTCCGCATGGTATGCCCACGACTGAGGCCGACACGATTAACGCCGACCTACTGGCGTTTCTGAAAGGCGCGGCGACCAGAGCGGCGGCTGACTGAGGCAACTCGGGATTCGCGGAATTCCGCCGCTGACGTCTGGGGCGCGGGCTGTCCTCAAGCAGACCATCGAATTGGCGCACCCGACAAAGTCCGGACAGATCGAAGAGCGCCATTTTCTGCTCGCGCTTTTGATGCGTGAGCCTCCCCGACCCTGCCGCCGAACTGCTTCGAGCGCTTCGGGTCGATATCCCGGTTGTCCGCAGCAGGCTGAGCCTGGCCGAAGTGAGGTAACTGAAATGAATCGAAGAGGCCTTTGTTACGACGTTGGGAGAGTCTTGTTCGGTCACAACTGGCGTCCCGTCTTTGACCTTGGCGAGGTTCGGCGCGAGATCGCAATCATCAGGAGCGACTTGCACTGTAACGCCTTAAGGATCTGTGGGCAGGATCTGGACCGCCTTGTGGGCTCCGCGAAAGGCGCGCTGGAAGAGGGGCTCGAAGTCTGGTTATCGCCTGAACTCTGGGACCGGAGTCCTGAGGAAACTCTCGATTACATCGCAAGCGCTGCCCGAATGGCGGAGGACCTTCGTCGAAACTCGCCGGGCAAGGTGGTATTCAGCCTCGGGTCGGAGTTGACGCTCTTCATGCAGGGCATAGTCGAAGGAAACTCGTTCCTTGAGCGGATGAACCACCCCTCGTTTTGGGATCGCGTCGGGTGCACACAATGCCCCGCTCGATGCTTTTCTCTGTAGAGCAAACGAAGCGGTCCGGCAGGTATTCAGAGGCAGTGTCACCTATGCCTCAGTGCCTCTCGAAACAGTGGATTGGAGCCGCTTCGACTTCGTCTGTACAGACCTCTACCGAGAAGCTCGGATCAGAGAGATATTCCCTGACCTGCTCGGGCGATTCTTTGCCCACGGTAAGCCGGCAATCATTACCGAGTTCGGCTGCTGTACTTATCGAGGCGCCGCAGATGTTGGAGGTATGGGGTGGGCGATCGTCGATTACGCAAAAAAGCCTCCCGACTAAAGTCATGCCCTGATACAAACCAGAGTTTTTCCGCAACCTGTTGAAGCCCCGTACCCTTCATTGATAGTGTTTTTTCGCAGCCTATAAAGCCCACCGACGCGGAGGGAAGGTGCGGGTATCGCTCAGGAGATCGTCTTGCATGCTCTGCAGCAATGGGTACTGCTCTACGATAAGCCGGAAGAAGAGCACTACCATTTGATCTCCGCTGCACAAGAACATGCGAACAGCGATGCCGATGCTGCGTTCCATGGATATCGATAGGAAATCTGCTCCTAAGCGATTCGCCGGGTGGGGTGCCCCTCGCATCAGCGTACCGGAGACGATGATGGTTTCTTCCTTTGCTTTCTGTAGGTCCCAACCGGACCTGCCCTTCGCTATTACCAAGGCAATGGTGGGGCTGCGCCCGCTCTTTTTCTTCCCACGTACGCTGTTGGGAACGTGGGGCACCCGTCCCTGCCCGCGCCTCCGGCTTAGGCCATCTTTCGGTTTGCCGCGCGGATGTAGAGGTAGACCGGTAAACCGGCGAGGATGATCACCGTTCCCACCAGTGAGCTGCGAACGTTGCTGGCGAAGGAGTAATAGAGCAGTGCGGCCGCAGCCAGAATAAAGAGCGCCGGCACGACGGGATATCCCCAGCTCCGGAAGGGCCGCTCCGCCGCCGGCACGCGGCGCCGGTAAATGAAGATGGTCGTCGTGGTGAGCAGATAGAAGAGCCACTCGGCAAAGATCGCGAGCTCGAAGAGCTGCTGAAACCGTCCCACCAGCAGCAGCAGCAGGGTGCTCAATAAACCCTGCGCCACCAGAGCAGTGGAAGGGCTTTGAAAACGGGGATGAATGTGAGCCATCCGGGCAGGGAAGAGCCGGTCGCGCGCCGCGGCGAAGGGCACGCGGGCGCCGGACATCGTGGTTCCGTTGAGGGTGACGAGGATGCTGAGCGCCATGGCGGCCGAGACCAGGGATGCGCCCCAGTGGCCCGAAACAACCGACATAGCCAGGACCGCTGGGCGCGCGGAGGCAGCGATCCGGTCCGCGGGCAGAATGTACTGGATAGCAGCATTGGTCGCCATGTAGAGCACACCGACGACGCCCACGCCGGCGATCAGGGCGATCGGCAGGCTCCGCTCCGGGCGCTTCACTTCTCCCGCGACCATGGTGAGGTCATTCCAGCCGTCATATGCCCATAGGGACGCGATCAGTGCGACCATGAACCCGTCCACCCCGCCTTGCGCGCCGGGAAAGCTGGTATGAAAGTTAGCCAGGCCGCCGTGCGGACTCGCGAAGCAAAAGCCGGTGATGACGAGAACCAGGATCACCTTGAGCCAGGTGAAGAAGAGCTGGAAGTCACCAGCTTTCTTGATGCCCAGGTAGTTGAGCCCGGTGATCAGCCAGGCAACGCCAATGGCGAAGATCTGCGACCACGCGATGGGGATGGGAGCCCGCAGCACCATTCCATCGAGCCACGCGAAGGCAGGGAAGACACCCAGGATTCGCGCCAGGCCGGTGGTGATACTGGCGATGGATGCGGGCTTGGCGACCGCAAACCAGGTCCACATATAGAGAAACGCGGGCAAGTCACCGTAAGCGTTGCGGAGAAAGACATACTCGCCGCCGGCGCGCGGCATCATGGCGCCGAGCTCCGCGTAGGTCATGGCGCCAAAGAGGGTGAGCACTCCACCGGCGATCCACGCCAGGTAGACCATCCGCGCTGAGCCGACAGCGCGCATCATTTCCTCGGGGACGAGGAAGATGCCGCTGCCGATGATGGTGCCAACCACGATCGCGGTCGCGTGCCATACGCCCAGGACGCGCGGAAGGTCCGGCGCTGAAGACGAGCTCGGCAGGGCGTGTTTCTCGTCGCGCGCTGTTGCCATGGTTCGAAGGAGTTAGGCGAGTCTAGCATGGCTTCTTACGCAAGCCGTGCTTACACCACATGCCCCGGCGGCGACGCCACCGTCTCCGCGGGATGGAAGTAGGCATAGATGGCCGCCGCCAGGTGGGGAGCAACGACGGAGGCCAGCGCCTGCAGGCTGGCGCCCTGTATGCCGCGCAGGCTGCCGAAATGCGCGACCAGCCGATTGCGCGTCTGCGTGCCCACCCCGGGAATGGCCAGCAGGTCGGACTCGCGATCCCGGATTTCCCGCCGCTTGCGATGGTAGGTGACGGCGAAGCGGTGCGACTCATCGCGAATTCTCTGCACCAGATGCAACACCGGCGAGCGGCGGTCGAGCACGATGGGTTCATCCTCCTGCCCGTAGAGGTAGATAATCTCCTCTCGTTTGGCGATCGAGGCCAGCGGTTGGGTGGTGATGCCGAGCAGTTCCAGGGCCTCGGCTGCAGCATGCAGCTGGCCCAGCCCGCCATCGATCAGGACCAGGCTGGGCATCGGTTGCTGCTCCTCCTGCACGCGGCGATAGCGCCGGCCGACGACTTCGCGCATCGACGCGAAATCATCGACGCCTTCGACCGTCTTGATCTGATATTTGCGGTAGTCGGATTTCTTCATCGCGCCGTCCTCCCAAACCACCATGGAAGCGACCGTTTCCGCGCCCTGGATGTGGGAGATATCGAAGCACTCGATGCGCCGGGGCAGATCCGGCAGCGTCAGCAAATCCTGCAGCGCTTCCTCGATCACCTTGCCGCGAAGGCTGCAACACGCGGAAACGCTGGTCAAAACTCTGCTTGGCATTCTGCCCGGCAAGGTCGACCAGAGAACGCTTTTCCCCGCGGCGGGGCACGCCCAGCTCCACTTTGTGCTGCGCGCGCTCGCTGAGCAGCGCCGCCAGCGTAGCCGCGATCGGCAAAATCGACGGGCATATAGACCGTGCGCGGCACATACTGCTGATCGATATAGACCTGCTTCAGCAGGGCAGAGAAAAAGAAGGAGGCGTCGAAGAGCCCTCTCCTCGATGCGACTTCGATCGATGGCGCGGCTTCTTCGTCATTGTTTTCTGCGAGTGCGGCAGCTCGGAGGAGGCGTTGAGCTCAGGCGGGAACTCCGGCAAGCTCTTCCCAGAAAAATTCGCGGCGATCCACGATCTTGCCGCCCCGCATATGGAAGAGGTTGACGGCGAGCATGCCGTTCTCGTGGTGGTAGCCGTAGACGTCCGCGTCATCGCCGTCCGTCGTCGCCATGCGCTGTCTCTCCTGCACCTGGTTCATGGTGATCAGCAGATCGCGGTACCTGGCAGCGAGCTCGAATTGCTCTGAGGCGGCTGCTGTCTCCATGCGCTCCTCCAGCGAGCGGCTCAGTTCCGTCTGCCGGCCTTCCAGGAACATCTGTGCGTCGCGCACCGCTTGCCGGTACTCCGGGGGCGTGGTGAGCGCTTCGACGCAAGGTCCCAGGCAGCGCTTGATGTAGTACTGCAGGCAAGGCCGGGGATGGTAGCGCGACAGATCGACCTTGCAGCTGGGCAGCAGAAAGCTGCGGTGGATCAGGTCGACCACCCGATGCGCCAGATTGCCGGGAAAAAAGGGACCATAGTAGGCGCTTCCGTCCTTGCGCAGCCTGCGGGTGACAAAGACCTTGGGGTACCGGTCGGCCAGGGTCAGTTTGACGTAGGGGTAGGTCTTGTCGTCGCGCAGCAGGATGTTGAAACGCGGCTTGCGCTGCTTGATGAGGTTGTTTTCCAGCGCCAGGGCCTCGTGCTTCGTTCTCCACCAGGATGTAGTCCACGTCCACGGCTTCGCGCATGAGCGAGCCGGTTTTGGCGTTGGCCTGGGCAGCCATCGAGCAGGTAGGAACGCACCCGGGAGCGAAGGTTCTTGGCTTTGCCGACGTAGATCACGTCGCCCTGTCGGCATTGCGGTACAGATACACGCCCGGCCGGTTGGGCAGGGTGCGTATCTTTTCGTGCAGATCCATGAAGAGTCCCTGTCTAAAGTTTAGCCGGATACCTGCCAATACGGGCTAGGACAGCTTCTCGCTCAGCGGCGGGTAAAAGTTTCCTGGTGGATTGGTTAGCAGAAATGTCGGAACCAAGCTTTACACTTTCCGGCGCAAGTGATTGCAGGGAAACTGTTAAGGGATCCGAAAGCGTTTGGCAACGTCCGTGCTACATACGAACAGATGGGCGAATTTGTGCCTGTTCCCCGTTTGTAGGGATCACTTTTGGATTTCCAGACTGATGCGGCTATGCCGCTTGGAGCAGAGCCTTTATGATCCGAATCGATAAGACGTCGCAGCAAGCAGCTATCCTGTTGGGGGCCGTTTCATTGTTTGTCACCGCGGGCTGCTCCACCAAGAACTACGTGCGCTCGCAAACCACTCCGCTGGTGCAACAAGACCAACGAGCTCGACGATGCCGTCGCGACCAACAACCGGCTCGATCCAAAGCACCAATGATCGCGCCCAGGCGGGCATCCAGCAAGCCCAGCAGTCGGCCAACACCGCCACCCAAAACGCAACCTGCCGCCACCCAGGCTGCGACCCAGGCGCAGGGCAGTGCGCAGGAGGCGGTCAATCGTGCCGATTCGCTGGCCAGCGTGGTAGCCAACCTGGACAACTACAAGCAGATCGGCACCGTCTCGGTGACCTTCGGCTTCGACAAGAGCGTTCTGACCAAGAGCGACAAAGCGCAATTGGATGCCCTTGGGACACAGCTCAGCTCGGCCAAAAGCTACATCCTCGAAGTCACCGGCGGTACGGACTCGGTAGGCGATGCGAACTACAACTACCAGTTGAGCCAGCGCCGCGCGGAAGCGGTGGTGCAATATCTGGCGGCGAAGTTCAACGTGCCGCCGCACAAGTTTTACCTGATCGGGATTGGCAAGGATCAGGAAGTGGCCACCAACAAGACCGCCGCGGGACGGGCGCAGAATCGGCGGGTTGAAGTGCAGATTCTCTCCAACGCAGCGCAGCCTAAGGCACTACGGTCTCGCAGGTTCAGTAGGACCGTCGCAGGGCATCGGCTCTTAGGTAGGCTGGAGGAAGGAAACTGCAGATCCCTCCACTTCTCCCAGATTTCCTGTCAAGCTTCGTGGGGTCAGCGAACTTCATGCGGCTTTCTTCAGTGAAAGCCGCATACGTGGTCCTTGATGGCGCCCGTACTGGAATCCGGAGTTCGGTCGGGATGACAAGCTTACGGCAGGCAACGCCAAAGCATGGGTCGCTGATCGACGCGGCAACCCTAAGGCCCGGAGGGCCGGTCGCCAAACGTCAGCCCAGCCCTGCACCATGCTTTCCTGTGAGGGTTGGTGGGGCCACGAACGCATGCCGTCTCTTCAGGACAACGGCACACGCAGCGCTGACCGGCGTAGCGAAGTACGAAAGTCAAGGGTCCGGGCTGAGAAATCAATCTCGAAGATGATCCGAGCGCCGTAGGCGCGGCATCGAACCTTCAGCCCTACAGCGCGAAATGGCTGACGTGTTCCGCGCGGACATCGTCGGCGCTGAAAAGGCGGTAAAACGGCGCGCCCTGCGCCGCGGCTTCGACCGCCGGCCGGCCCTTGGCTTCCTCCCGTTCCACCAGGCATATAACCCCGACCACACGCATCCCGGCCTCGCGCGCAGCTTCGATTGCGGTGACGGTGGAAGCGCCGGTGGTGCAGACGTCGTCGACGATGACCACCGGCGCATCCGCCTGCTGAAAGCCCTCGATACGCCGCCCGGTGCCGTGAGACTTTTCCACTTTCCGCACCAGAAAACCATCCAGGACCGGAGAGCCGGGAGCTTCCAGAGCATGCCAGGCGCTAGCCGCCGCTACATTGCAGACAATAGGGTCAGCGCCGAGAGTAAGGCCGCCCACCGCTCGCGGCCGCAACTCATGCTGGCGGATGAGATCGAGCACCGCCAGGCCGGTAAGGCGCCCACCTTCGCCGGTGAGGGTAGTGGTGCGGCAATCGATGTAGTAATCGCTGGAGGCGCCCGAAGAGAGCTTGAACTCGCCCAGGCGGAAAGAGATGCGGGCCAGCATCTTGAGCAGCGCGTCGCGATGGGCAAGGGTCATTACTTGATTTTATCCAGATGGCGAAAGCCGCCGGTGCCGAAAAACAAGATGGTAAAGATGGTTCCGTTATAGGTGGCGTGAATCAAGGTGCTGGCGGCGAGGGAGTGGGTCCACAGGCGTACCCCGCAGAGCACCAGGCTGACCGCGAAAAGCACCGCCAACGGCGCCCAGGCGTGGGCCAGCTGATCGGCGTGGACCAAAGCAGAAACCGATGCTGGTGACGGTGCAGGAAACAACCAGGGCCGCGAATGCTCCAGCGCGGATCCTTATACACTCCGCCGCCGAGGGACCGACGGCGACGTCAGGGGTAAGGGGACTTATGTCACTGCCGGCGCTGGACCGCGTACCTCTGGCCGCGCAGCCAGTCCCACGCGGAGGCCAACGAAGGCAACAGGAAGCCGCGAAAGGCCAGCTCTTCAAAGAGGGGAGCAAGAAACGTGCCAAAGATCGCGACCATCCAGACGTCCGCGGACGTACGAAAGAAGTCGTCGATGGGCAGCGTCTTGGGAATCGGAAGGTAATTCGACAGGAACTGGACCATCAGGCTCAAAACAACGCCGCCGGCCAAGCAGCTGATAGCCAGCGGCGGCGCACGACGGAGAAGTTCCAGTGCAAAGCCCGGGCGAAGGGCGCTCCACAGAAAAGTAAAGATAGCCCAGACGATGGCCCCGGCGATGAGGTAGCCGGCGGCCATGCTGGGGATGAGCAGCCGCGGCTCGCGCAGCAGCTGCTCCGGTGTCTCCGGCCCCAGGACGTGCAGAGCCATGGCGATGGCGAAAGTGGAAAGACTGGTCAGCAGCAGCACGATGACGGCCACGGTGAAAAACAAAAGTGTGTGACCGAAGTGAGGGATGTGGCGCGGTGGGGCGGCTTCGGGTCGGGTTCTGCCGCCGGGCCGGGCGGAGGCGCTGGCGGCAGCCCACCGGGGACGTAGGGTGAGGGCAGGATCTCCGGATCAGTCGACATGGGTGAGGCGGATTTCCTATTGCGGACGGCGCCGGTCTGCGTCCGGCCCGCACTCTTGGCCGCACGCTTGCGCGGGACGTGAGCGCCGTTTCCATTGGCTTCACGGGACAAACCCGCGAAGGGCTTCAACTCCACCGGAGGAAAATAACGGCGGAGAAATTCCCCGGTATGCGAGCCGAGTGTAGCAGCTACCTCGGAAGGAGTGCCCTTCGCGATCAGTTGGCCGCCCTCTTCGCCGCCCTCGGGGCCGAGGTCGAGGATCCAGTCCGCGCTGCGGATCACGTCCAGGTTGTGTTCGATGATGATCACCGTGTTGCCCAGGTCGGTCAGGCGGTGCAGCACTTCCAGCAGCCTGCGCACGTCGTCGAAGTGCAGCCCCGTGGTGGGTTCATCGAGCAGGTAGAGGGTCTTTCCGGTTTGCCGCTTGGAGAGCTCCCGGGCCAGCTTCATGCGCTGCGCCTCGCCTCCCGAGAGCGTGGTCGCGGCCTGACCCAAATGAATGTAGCCCAGCCCCACGTCCACCAGGGTCTCCAGCTTCTGCCGCACCTGGGGAATATCGATCAGCACCGGCAGCGCGTCTTCTATGGCGAGCTCGAGCAGGTCAGCGATGGAGTAGCCGTTGAACTTGACCGCCAGGGTTTCCTGATTGTAGCGGCGACCGTTGCAGACCTCGCACAGCACGTAGACATCGGGCAGGAAGTTCATCTCGATGCGGCGCTGGCCCTCGCCCTGGCAAGCCTCGCAGCGGCCACCGGAGACGTTAAAGGAGAAGCGGCCCGGTTTGTAGCCGCGTTCGCGCGACTCCGGGAGCCGGGCGAAGAGGTCGCGGATGGCGGTGAAGACGCCGGTGTACGTGGCCGGGTTGGAGCGCGGCGTCCGGCCGATGGGCGACTGGTCGATGCGGACGGCTTTATCGATGTTCTCGAAGCCCTGGATGGTCTTGTACGGGCCGGGCGATTCGCGCGAACCGTAGAGCTCCTGTGCCAGCGCCCGATAGAGCGTGTCGTTGACCAAAGTACTCTTACCCGAGCCGGAGACACCGGTCACAACCGTCATTACATTCAAGGGAAAGCGCGCGGTCAGGTTTTTCAGATTGTGGCTGCTGGCGCCTTCGACGGTGATCCAGTTGCCCTTGAGCGGGCGCGGCGCATCGCGGCTGATGGTCTGCAGTTGGCCGGAGAGATAGCGGCCGGTCAGCGAAATATCACGTCTCCATGATCTGCTGCGGGGTTCCGGCGGCGACCACATGGCCGCCGAGCTTGCCGGCGCCGGGGCCGAGATCGACGACGTAATCGGCGTGGCGGATGGTCTCTTCATCGTGCTCGACCACCAGCACGGTATTACCAAGGTCACGCAACGATTTAAGCGCTTCGATCAGCCGCTGATTGTCGCGCTGGTGCAGGCCGATAGAAGGTTCATCGAGCACATAGAGCACTCCCCGCAGCCGCGAACCGATTTGCGTGGCCAGGCGAATACGCTGTCCTTCACCGCCGGAGAGCGAGGCAGCATTGCGGTCCAACGAGAGGTAGCTGAGGCCGACAGAGTTGAGAAACTCAAGCCGCTCGACGACTTCCCGGCGCAAACGCTCGGCGATCAGCCGCTCGCGGCGGGAAAACTCGAAGCCGCGCGCCGCGTCCAGAGCACGGCGCAGGGGAAGCGCAGTGAAGTCGGCGATGGACAAGGCACCGATCTTAACCGCCAGCGATTCCGGCCTCAACCGCTTGCCCTGGCAGGCGGGGCAGACGGTCGCCGACATGTAGTTCAGCAGCCAATCGCGATAGCTCTCGGACTTGGACTCTTCGAGTGAGTCGCGCAGGTAAGCCAGGATGCCGTGGAAGCCGGTGCGCGGCGCTTCGTCGCGGCCCGGCCCATGCAGCAGCAGCTTTTGATGCCGTTCGCTGAGCTCCTCGAAGGGCTGGCGCAGATCGATCTTGTAGCGTTGTGCGGCCAATTGCAGCAGGCGGGCCAGATACTGCGAGCCGGCTCCAGGGCCGAGGGCGCCATCGGTCAATCGGCTTGGACCAATCGGTGACGACTTTGGCCGCATCAAAATCGTAGATGCTGCCTAATCCATGGCATTCCGGGCATGCGCCATAAGTGCTATTGAAGGAAAAGCTTCGAGGCTCCAACTTGGGGATGTCGAGGCCGCAATCAGGGCACGCCATAGAGGAGGAATAGAGCTGCTCCTCTCCCCCGGCAACTGCGGTAAGGACGAGGCCGTTGGCCATCTGCAGCGCTTTGGCAACGGACGTTTCCAATCGTTTTTCTACACCCGGTTTCAGCACGACGCGGTCGATGACGGCTTCAATCGTGTGCTTCTTGTGCCGTTCGAGCTGAATGGAGTCGGCGAGGTCACGCATTTCGCCGTTGATGCGGGCGCGAAAGCCTTGCTGGTCCAGTTCGTCCAGCAGGTCTTTGAACTCGCCTTTGCGGCCGCGAACGATCGGCGCGTAAATAATGACGCGTTCTCCCGCTGCAAGCGAAAGGATGCGCTCCACGATCTGCTCGGCGGACTGCCGCGAAATCGGTTTGCCGCAATTCGGACAGTGGGGCACACCGATCGACGCGTAGAGCAGGCGGAGGTAGTCATAGATTTCAGTGATCGTGCCGACGGTGGATCGAGGGCTGCGGCTGGTGGTTTTTTGTTCGATGGAGATGGCGGGGCTGAGCCCTTCGATGGAATCGACGTCAGGGCGCTCGATCTGGTCAAGGAACTGCCGGGCGTAGGCAGAAAGAGTTTCGACGTAGCGCCGCTGGCCTTCGGCGTAAATGGTGTCAAAGGCAAGCGAAGATTTACCGGATCCGGAAAGTCCGGTTACTACGGTAAGCGTATTGCGCGGAATGCGAATGTTGATGTCGCGCAAATTATGCTGGCGCGCACCGCGCACGGTGATATGAGTGATGGGCATTAAGGCTCAGCAAGAAACGTTTGCGAACACAGTGCAGGAGCGATGAATAAGGGCCACTCGCAAGGGCAACGCCCGGCGAGCGGCAAGCGTCTCTATGTATCTTATTCGGCAATAGAAACGAGGGTCAACGTAAGGCTGTTGTCTGTCACAATGACATCCTGATCATACGAGGGGAATTCGCGTTTCTCGGCCACCGGCCACATGCAGAGCGCGTAAACAACGCGCCGCCGGCGAGCCATGATTCTGGATTGAGGGCCATTATGCAAAATGAAGTAAACATGTTGATGGTTTTTTGCGCGGCGATCGCCGCACTCGCGCTGGGTGTAATCCTGGGCTACATGTGTTGCAAGAGCCTGTTCGGCGTCCTGCGTTTTCATGCGCGTTGGTTGCAGGCGGAGAACGTCAAGGCGGATACGCAGGTTGTTCAGGCCTGACGTGCGGATTTGCTGCGGAGCTTTCCCCCATTGCTCCGCGGCGTCGATTTAAAATTCCCCCTCTCGATGACCCGCACCTGGCCTCGCATGGGACGCGTTGAGCAGAGTTCCTGATCGTTCCACTTAGTGGAATTCCCCCCTCCTGGAAGCCGCTTCACTGCTGCTGCTGTTGTTGCTGCTGCTGTTGCTGCTGGCCTCGCATGCGCTGCAGCTGCTCAAACAATTGTTGGGGGGTCTTCACGCCGGGCGGGGGAGCGGGGGTCTGCGGGGGCGCCTCAGTAATCGACGGGAATTCCGATGATGTTGATGAGTTGTCTTCGATTTCCTGGTCATTGCTCGCCTCATCTGGATTCGGTTGGGGCGCAGCCGAAGGAACGGAAGCTCCCCCGCTCCTGGTGGAGGACGAGAGGATGAGCTCTCGCGGCGCGCCGTTGCTCAGGTCGCCGACCATGACCAGGTTGTATGCAGTTCCGTTGAGAAGGTCGGCGAGCACATCTCGGGGGGCTCCGGGGCCGAAAGTGCCGAAGACCCGCTCATCGCCGTTTAGTCCCTCGAGCCGCATGCCGCTCCTGGCGGCAAACTGGTGCAGAATGCTCAGCAGGCTGGAATTATCGGCGTGAATCGAGAGACTGTTGGCGGCGAATTGGATCGCTGCTTCTCGCGCCGGCTGCTGCAGCATGGAGGGGGGCAGTTGGGCCGCTGGGGGAACGGGTTGCGGCTGCGGGGCAGGTTGGGCCGGCGTGGGCGATTGCGGAGCAGCGGCTTGCTGCCCGGGTTGCGCCAAACCCCGGCGGACGCCGGTAATGCTCTGCGCGTGCGCAGAGAAGAAGCAGGAGCGTCCATCCGCCGGTCGCCAAGGCACGCGCGAACTGCCGTCGGAAAATAGCCATACCCATACCTCTCGAGAATATCCCGGAAACCCAGAGCCGCGCGGAGCAAACGCCATCAGGGGGTTTGGGGTCCGGCCATCTCTGTACTAGACTAGCAGTGGTCGCACCGGAGAGCGAGCCGCCCATGCTTGCGGTGCTCTCTGGTACAGAATGGTTACCCTCCATGTCCCTGCTTACCCAGTCGCGCCGGCGCTTTGAACTCGTGATCACTCTGCTTACGCTCCTGGCGCCGGGCCGGATCTTTGCCGTATCGTGCACCACGCAAGGGCAGATGACCGATGCCGAGCGCGCACCCATCGTGCAGGCGGCGAGAACGCTTGCTGCCGCAGTCCAGAACGGGAACGTTGCGGCCGCCCAGGCATTGACCATCCCCAAGGTAAGAGCACAATTTGACGGTATTGCCAACACCATCCAGCAAACCGCTCCGCAGCTATCAGGGGCCACCATCACGATAGACGCACTGTACGGCCTGGACGCTTCCGATTTGAAGGAAGCTGGGGACGACACGCAATTCTTCTGCGGCGTGCCAGACTCGACGGCGCATGTCGAAATTACCATTCCTCAGCTTCCGAAGGGCAACTATGCGCTCACCCTGGTGCACGCCACGGGGGTGCAGCACCCGCAGCAGATCGCTTTCCTGTTGCAGAAGAACGGAGAATGGCAGCTCGCCGGCTTCTTCGTGAAACCAATGCTGGTGGCTGGACACGACAGCTTGTGGTATTGGACCAAAGGGCGCGCCTTTGCCAAGCAAGGGCAGAAATGGAATGCATACTTCTATTACGAACTCGCGGCCTACCTGGCAACGCCGGCTGATTTTCTGAGCAGCCCGAACCTGGAAAAATTACTCCAGGAGATGGCCGCATCCAAGCCCTCAGGCCTGCCGGGCGAACAGCCGATGCTGGTTACGGCCACCAATAAGACATACTCCATCAACGATCTGCACACGGATTCCTCCCTGGGCGGGCTCGATCTGGTCATGCGCTATGCCGCCACGGACACCAGCGATCCGGTCGCCGCCCGGGCTGCCAACCTGGAGGTGATGAAGGCAATCCTGGAGGCGCACCCCGAGCTGCGCGAGGGGTTCCATGGGTTGTGGGTCTTCGCGGAAGCCCCGAATCAACGGCCCTACGGCAATGAGTTGGCGATGAGTGAGATTCACTAGCAGTTTCACGCCAGGTGTGGCCCGTGAAAACGCCTCACACGGGGCTTTTCACCAGGAAATGCCCCACGTCACTGAGGGCGGATCGGTCGCCTATGACCGGAGCAACGTAACTCCGATAAGGCGCTAGACGGGCTCGCAAAGTCTCAAGTACTCTGGCTTCCCCCTATCCCAGGTAAGCAGCAGGGGCCGCCGCGAGGGCGGCACCGATTCGGGAATCGTTTGGCACGCAAGCAGATGCTGCCTCTCCGTGCATCAGAGAGACAGGCGCACCAAACGGGTTGAGACCGGGTGGGGTTGACCGAGGAAAGATTTCTGTATGGCAAATGCAATAGAGAAGACGTTGTCCCGGGCGATTGCCGAGAGAAGGGCGTCCCCCAGTTTTGATGAAAGCCCGATTCCGGACGCCGATCTGATGAAGATTCTGCAGGCCGGGCTGCAGGCGCCTAGCGGTTATAACCTGCAACCGTGGCGCTTCATCGTGGTGCGCAGCCCCGACCAGAAGAGGAAACTGCGCGCCGCCAGCTTCAACCAGGCCAAGGTGGAAGAGGCCTCGGTCATGATTGTGGCGTGCGGCGACGCGGATGGGTGGCGTAACGGGGATTTGGACGAGATGCTGCGGCTGGGGCGCTTGGGCGGCATGCCGGAAGGCTACGCCGAGCAAGCGAAGTCCACCATTCCCAACTATCTCTCCAACCACCCCAACATGCCTCTGTGGCTCAATCGCCACGTTATGCTGGCCTTCACCCACATGCTGCTGATGGCCGAGGTGCTCGGCTACGACACGGCGCCCATGGAGGGCTTTGAGGAGGACAAGGTGCATGAAGTGCTCAAGCTTCCCCTCAGCTACTCCGTGGTGGCGCTGCTGGGCATCGGGCACCTGAAGGGACCGGACAAGTTTTATGGCGACCGCTTCAATATGGCCCGCACGGTCTTTGCCGAGGAGTATGGCAAGCCGCTCAAGCTTTCCGAGTGACGGCTACCACGCGGTACTGCGTTTTTCTGTTCCTGTTTGTTGAGGAGCCCTTCCTTGCGTCGAGAGTATCCAGAGGCGCCGATCGTTGGCGTGGGCGCCGTGGTGATCGATGGAGCAAAGGTGCTGCTGGTGCGGCGCGGCCACGAACCGCTCAAGGGCGAGTGGTCACTGCCCGGAGGCGCCCTGGAGTTGGGAGAAACTTTGCACCAGGGCGTGGTCCGGGAGGTGCTTGAGGAGACGGGCCTGATCGTCGTGCCGGCCGGCATCGTCGAAGTCTTCGATAGGATCACGCGAGAGGAAGAAACAGGCCGGGTTCAGTACCACTATGTGCTGGTCGATTTTGTGTGCCGCGTAGCTGGAGGTACGCTCTGCGGCGGCAGCGACGCGGAAGAGGCGCGCTGGGTGGCGCGGGAGGAATTGCAGGCGCCGGATGGGTATCGACTGGCGCCGTTCACTGTGCAGGTTATTGAGAAGGCCTTTCGGCTGTGAGAAGGCCTTTCGGCTGTGAGCAGGCCAGCGCAGAAGGCGAGGGTCCGGCAGATAGCAAGCGGAGCGGCTCAGAACGGAGACGATCAGTGATCCGTTGCCGGGCCTCCTTCCCCTTTCCAGACGTAGGCGTCCGGTTGCGGCAATCCCATGTGCGCCAACACGCGGCAGACGAACTGCTGCGCCATCTCGGCTGTGTCCATAGGCCGATTGTAAAAGGCGGGAATGACCGGGAAGATGACCGCGCCGGCATCCGCGGCCAAGGTCATGTTACGTAAGTGGATCTTGTTGAAGGGAGTCTCGCGAACGCAGAGGATGAGCGGGCGGCGCTCCTTGAGGCTTACGTCGGCTGCGCGCTCGATCAGGTTCGAGGCGAGCCCATGGGCGATGCCGGCCAGGGTACCCATGCTGCAGGGCAGGATGATCATGCCATCGGAGGGATAGCTGCCACTGGCCGGGCCGGCGCCAATGTCGCTCTCCGAGAGTTGCTGCACCTTCGCGGAAGGCTTGCCCAGGAGCTTGGCCACCAATTCGCTGCGGCCGCTGAGCTGCAGCTCCTCGGCCAGCACGCGCAGCGAGTTTTCCGATGCGAGGAAGTTGATGTGGGCGACGCGCGCGTCCCGTTCCAGCGCCTGCAGCAGGCGCTGGCCGAAGATCGAACCGCTGGCTCCGGTGATGGCGACGGTCAGATTCTTTCCGCAATCGGAATGGGCGTTCATGCTGGTCCCAGTTCCAGCACCCGTTCAAAGATCGCGTCGACGTTGGAAAGCTGGCGCTCGAGCTGAAACGTCCTGTCCAACTGGCCGGCCGGAAGGCGGTTCCTGATTGCGGGATCACGCTCGACCAGTTCACGGAAGACCAGGTCTTCCTTCCACGCGCGCATGGCGTGGGTCTGCACCAGGCGGTAGGCTTCCTCGCGGGACATACCGGCTTCCGTCAGATCGAGCAGGAGCTGGCCGGAAAAGATGAGGCCGCCCGTGCTCTCCAGGTTCTTGAGCATGCGCCGGGGATAAACCAGTAGTTTCTCGATCAGCGAGGTTGTCTTGGCCAGCAGGTAGTCGGCCAGGATGGTGGAGTCGGGAAAGATGATGCGCTCGACCGACGAATGCGAGATATCGCGCTCATGCCACAAGGCCACATTTTCCAGGGCGGCTTGCGCGTTGAGCGGACCACTCGCGCCAGCCCGCTGATCTGCTCCGAGGTGATGGGGTTCCGCTTGTGCGGCATGGCCGAGGAGCCCTTCTGTTTTTCGGAGAAGAACTCCTCGGCTTCGCGCACTTCGGTGCGCTGCAGGTGGCGGATCTCGAGGGCAATTTTATCCAGGGTGGACGCCAGCACGGCGAGCGTGGCGATGTAGCTGGCGTGGCGGTCGCGCTGGATGACCTGGGTGGCGACCGGCGCCGCGCGCAGCCCAAGTTTGGCGCAGATGCTCTCTTCGTGCTCTGGCTTGAGATGCCCGAAGGTTCCGACGGCGCCGGAGAGCTTGCCCACGCGCATGTCCTCCGCGCTGGCATCGAAACGGACCAGGTCGCGCCTGATCTCCGCATACCAGTTGAGCAGCTTGAGCCCGAAGGTTGTGGGCTCGGCATGGATGCCGTGGGTGCGCCCGATGGTGGGTGTGTGCTTGAACTCCAGGGCGCGCTGCCGGAGGATGCCGGCCAGCGCCAGGATACCCTGGCGAATGAGCCCGGAAGCCTCTTTGATCTGCAGCGCCTGGGCGGTATCGACTACGTCGTTCGAGGTGAGGCCGTAGTGCAGCCAACGGGAGTCCGGACCGATCTTTTCCGCCATCGCCGTGGTGAAGGCGATCACGTCGTGCTTTACCTCGGCTTCGATCTCCTGAATGCGCGCGACGTCGACGTCTCCATAGGCGCGGATGGCACGAGCGGCCGAATGCGGTACGATGCCGGCCTCGGCCAGGGTCTCGGAGGCCGTGGCTTCCACTTCGAGCCACATGCGGTACTTATTTTCCTCACTCCAGATCCGGCCCATGGCCGGGCGGGTGTAACGGGCGATCAACCAAAGCCTCCAGGGAATGCCGTAACTTACCATTCTATCGTTGCTGCATCTCAACGTATGGAATGATGGAGAGTGGAGGATTCATGGCAAAAGAAGAACCAGAACTGATTACGATCGAGCTCTATCGCGATGCCTTGGAGGCAGAGATGGCCAAGACCCGGCTGGACTCGGCAGGCATTACCAGCTTTCTGGTGGGAGAGAACACCGCCGTGCTTTACGGTACCGGGCTGGGCGGACTGCAGCTACAGGTGAGCCCAAAGGACGAAGTCGATGCGCGAAGCATCCTGAACGACCCCGGACCATTGGATAGCGAGGTTACTTCGGTATCGTGACTAGCGGGGATGCTGCCAAGGTTGCCGGCTGGCGTCTGCAACTCCGAATAGTTCGCTCATCTCTTCGTGGAGGAAGCCTCGGCCTGGACGGTAAGGCTGGATCCATTTGCCATTCAGGACGAATTGAGGGATAGCTCGCTTGCCCACGTGACGGATAACCTCGTCCGCGGCGCCGGGGCTGGTCTCGATGTCGATCTCGGTATAGGAGATTTGGTGTTTTTCGAGGAATCTTCTTGGCTTCGCGGCAATCGCGGCACCATGGAGCAGAATAAAGCAACAGAGGCATCCCCCATCATACCAACTGCCCCGTTCCTGCGCCCATGGCAATTCCAGGTACGCAGACGGGTGCCCACCACCGCTTTGGCCATCCTGAGACGGCAGTTTTTTGAGCGGCAAGCGCGGCTGCATCCTCCGGCAACAAAGCAATGGAAGAGAACCAAATTCATCCCACGTACGCTGGGGCGAACGTGGGGCACCCCGACCTGGCGAGGGATCTGCGTTTTCTTCCTCTCTCAGGTTCGCCGCTCGCGGAAAAATGTCCGCAGCAACTCCCCGCTTTCCTCCGCCAGTTCTCCGCTCGTAACCAGCATCTGGTGATTCAGCCGGGGGTGATTCAGGACCTCCAGAACCGAGCTGACCGCGCCGGCCTTGGGATCGGCGGCGGCGTAGATGAGCCGGCCAAGCCGGGCGTGGATCATCGCCCCGGCGCACATGGCGCAGGGCTCCAGGGTGACAAAAAGCTCGCAGCGTCCCGAGGCGATAGTTGCCCAGGGTGCGGCCGCCTCGCGCAGCGCGACGATCTCGGCGTGCGCCGTCGGGTCCAGGTCGCGCAGAACCCGGTTCTGTCCGCGACCGACTACGACGCCGTTTTCGACGACAATCGCGCCTACCGGCACCTCGCCGGCTGCGGCCGCGGCGCGAGCCTCGTCCAGGGCCAGCGCAAGCGCTTCAGCGTCCGTCATTCTTTATTAGATCAGGAGCCGGCCGGCTGCTGCTGGGTCATGCAGTGCAGTGTCCCCAAGCCCCAGACCAGGTCGCCGCAGTGAATGCCGACGACTTGACGGCCGGGGAAAAGATCGGCCAGCACATTGAGCGCCTTGCGGTCGTTGGCATCGTTGAAGGTGGGCACCAGCACCAGTCCATTCGCGATGTAGAAGTTGGCGTAGCTTGCGGGCAGCCGCTGGCCTTGAAAGACGACCGGAGAGGGCATAGGCAACTCGACGATCGTGAATGGCCGGCCCGCCGGGTCGCGGGCCGCGCGCAGGCGCTCCAGATTCTCCGCCAGCGGCAGATGGTTCTCGTCGGCGGGATTTGGCTCCGTGACGGTGACGATGGTAACGGGACCGACGAAACGGGTGATGTCATCGACGTGGCCGTGGGTATCGTCCCCGGCGATGCCGCGATTCATCCACAGCACCTGGTCGATGCCCAGATAGTCGTGGAAGACGCGCTCCAGATCTTCGCGGCTAAGGCCCGGGTTGCGCTGCTGCACCTTGCTCAACAGGCACTCTTCGGTGGTGATCAGAGTCCCTTGGCCGTTTACGTCGATACTGCCGCCTTCCAGAACCACGCGATGGGCCGCGTCGAGCGGGAATTCCGGCGTCCAGCTGGGGAGGTGGAGCAGTTCGGCTGCCTTCAAGGGAAGCTGGTCGTCAAGCTGCCAGTCCTCGTACTTCGCCCAGGCATTGAAGCGCCAGTTGGTGATGGCGACGGGGCTTTCCTGCGCCGAGCTTCTGGTAACAAAGATGGGGCCGGAATCGCGCAGCCACACCCGGTTGGTGGGCCACTGATGAAAGTGCACGCGAGCCAGTTGCGCGCCGGTTCGCGCCAGCATGCCGCGCGCGCGCTGCTCGGCGACGCCGTCCTGCACCAGAAGGTGCACGTCTTCCACCCGCGAGAGGTGGCGGACAATGTCGCAATAGACCCAGGGGATGGGATGAAATCTGCCTGGCCAGTCAGCCGCGTTGTGGGGCCATGCCAGCCAGGTTGCGGCATGCGGCTCCCACTCCGCCGGCATGCGATAGCCCAGGCTGCGCAGGGGTTACGTGCGGAATCTGCCATTGCCGGGTCAGCTCTTGCGGCTCGTCCAGAAAGCGAGCCGTGATCGGCGGATAGGAATCGATGCGCCGGTCGCGCAGAAAGGGCCAGTTGCGGCGCGTATCCTCGAGGTGCTTCAAGTCAACTTCCTCGATCAGGATGGCTTCGCTGTCATGGGGCGCCTGGGCCAGGATGCGGCCAAAGGGATCGGCGATAAAGGATCCGCCCCAGAACTCGAGCCCGACGCCCGGGGCGCGGTTGCCGCGTACGTCTCCATGTTCGTGGCCAACGCGGTTGACGGAAGCGACGTAAACGCCGTTGGCGATGGCATGGGATCGCTGGATGGTCTGCCACGCGTCGTATTGCGCCGCGCCGAAGTGCTCTTTTTCCGCCGGATGCCAGCCGATGGCGGTGGGATAGAAGAGCAGGTTGGCTCCGCGCAGGGCGGTGATGCGCGCCGCTTCCGGGTACCACTGGTCCCAACAGATGAGCGCGCCCACCTGTCCCACGGAAGTATCGAAGGCGCTTGAAACCCAGGTCGCCGGGCGTGAAATAGAACTTCTCGTAGTAGAGCGGATCGTCGGGGATGTGCATCTTGCGGTAGATTCCGCCCAGCGAGCCATCACTCTGCAGGAGCGCCACTGTATTGTGATAGAGCCCGGCCGCGCGGCGCTCGAAGAGGGAAGCGACGACCACCACCTTTTCCTCCCGCGCGACGGCGGAAAGCCGCTCCGTGGAAGGGCCGGGGATGGGCTCCGCCAGATCGAAGAGCTCGGCATCTTCGCGCTGGCAGAAATACTGAGCGCGGAAGAGCTCCGGCAGGCAGACGATGTTCGCGCCGCCGCGCGCGGCTTCACGAACCCGGTCGGCGGCCTTTCGAGGTTGGCGTCGGGGTCCGGCGAGCAGGACATCTGCACCAGGCCAACGCGGTAATTTGCTTTGCTTGCCATCTTATTCCAGTTGTCACTCAAAAATCAGGATCGCCGCGGCGATGACGGTGGTCCAAAGCCCGCGCTTGTCGCCAATGGCCGACTGGGTGATGTTTGTGGTGCGGACAATCTTATTGGAGATGCGATACATCTCCTTTTTTTCGTCCCAGCTTTTATCGGGATCGAATTCCACGTTGAGGGTGGTGGCGAGCATCTCCGCCGCCAGTTCTTCGGCGTACTCGCCGGCCTGTTCCTCCGCTTCGCCGAAGCTGTGGTGCTCGCTCAGGTAACCGTAAGTGTTGCGATCTGTAGGAATCGCGACGCCGATGCTGGAAACCACCAGGCGATGCGGTTCGCGGGTAGAGTTTTCCGCGACCACGGCGAAAACGACCTCGCCGGGCGAGAGATATTTCAGCCCTTCCTTGCGGGTGATCAGTTTGCACTGCGGCGGAAAGATGGAAGAAACCCGCACCAGGTTCTGGGCCGCTATGCCGGCGTCTCGAAGAGCCAATTCGAAAGAAGTTAATCGTTCTTTGTGCTTCCCGACGCCCTTGGTCAAAAACAGACGCTTCGGGACCATGCTCTTGCCCAATGCGGAACCCTCCCGGTGGTGGAAATCCAGCGTTGCTCTGGCAACTAAACGAACCTAACACAAACATATGAATGGATGCGGCATGGGCGTGCGAATCGATCGAAAATGATGCACAATAGCAGTGAGATGGCTTACGCAATCAAAGTGGAGTATGCGGAGCGCCGCAAGATGCGCGAGCGCAACACCAGGCGATACCGGTTGGCCCACTGGCCGATATGGATCTGGGTGTTTTTTCTTGCGCCCGGGCCATTGACCTTCGATCTGTTTGCCCACGGCGGCAGCGGGAGAAACCTGCTTTGGCTGTTGCTGGTGATGGCGGCAACCGGCGTTGCCGGCTACTTTGGCCAGCTTCCCGGCGTGGAGCCGCGGCCTTACATTCTTCGCTTTACGGAAGACAAGCCTAATCCTCTGTACCGCAAGATCTGCTACACCTTCGCCTGGAATGCGGTCATCACCTTCACGCTGCTGAACCTGGCCGGGCTGGTGATTGCCGCCGTGACCGGCAAGTGGGTGATGAAGCAGATCTATCTGCAGGCATATTTTCCCGCTTTGCGCCATCGTGCTGCTGCTGGGCCTGTTTGGCCTGCTGCCCAGAGTTGGGCGTTCGACCAAGGGCGAGGGCATCGAGCGGCGATACTTTTACGGGGCGGTGTGGGCGGCGGTGATTTCGCAGACCATTCTGCTGCTGTTGTGGAAGACGCTGCCCCGGTCCCCGGCGACGAACCAGCTAAAGCTGGCAGTGTTTGTGCTGAGCTTGTGCGTGGTGGGCGCGGCGGCCGCCCTTGGGATGCTGCCCCGCACCCGGCCCATCGTTCCCGGCCAACTGATGGTGGCCGACTAGAGGACTCGGGTCCAACCTTGCGAGACGGTCAGTTGACCACCTCACTTCGATGCAACAAACTCGGGAGTGCCCCAGCCTCTTGGTCCTGCAGGGACTGGTGGGTGTAGCTCAGCGGCTCCTGAGACAGCGTAACGTAGGTCGGGTCCCTGCAGGGACACCGAGACTTAGCCGGTCCTGGTTCGGCGGAATATGATACGGTAAGTATCGAGCCTCGTGCACATTGACCCTCGCCGGAAAAGCACGGGCGAGGATGTGGGTGGCATCTGTTGCCTTGGTTCCGCTGAGGAATACCAGGCCTTGAGCTCACGCGTGGGTGGCGGTTTTCTTTGGCTTGCGGGAGAGGGCGTAAAGCAGCGCCACCAGCATAAAGAGAGAGCCCATTGCGGCCAGGCCCATCACCCGCAGGATCGGAGACGGTGTACTTGCCGGCGCTGGGACTGTAGTTGCAGCAATAGAGCAGAATCAGATCGCTGACCGAGCCGATATGGTGATTGCTGGCCTCAATCACCGCCAACCGCACATCGCGCGGCTGGTAGTCAATGCCGAAGAGATACTTCGACATGCGGCCGTCGGGCGTGGCGATCATGATGACGCTGGAGTGGGCAAACTGATCCATCTTTCCGTCAGGCCCAGGCATCCGCACGTAGTTGAAGCCGGTGGCCGCAGGCGAGATCGGTAATCGAGGCCTGCTGCCCGGTGAGGAAATGCACACTCGATCGCGGCGCCGGGCTTGCCGAGCGACTCCAGGAAGCGCGCTTTTTCCGCCGCGCCGTCCGCCGGCGTGTCCGCCGGATCGATGCTGGCGACGACGATGTCGTAGTCTTTGCCGGGGGCGAAAGCCACCTGGCGCAGCGTCCTGGCCATGCCGCTGAGAACCTGGGGGCAAAGCATGCGGCATTTGTAGTAGACCAGCGCCATGACCACAGGACGTTGTTGAAAATAGGCGCCCAGAGGCGCATCGGCGCCGCTGGAGTCGACAAAATGATCGCTGAGCGGGAGCTGGTTGCCGAGGTTCTGGCTGATGCCGGCTTTCTTGAGAAAGGCGGGGGCCGATTGCGCCGCCGCGCCCAGAGGCTTGTCGGCGGAATACTGCTGCGCCCGAGACGGGCATGACCAGGGTAAGAACGAAAGCGGCGGCAACCCAACATGACGACGACATGCCTATAGATTACTCCTCGGGTCAATGCGGACTCCGATTGCCACTGCAATTCGCATGGTGTTAGCCTGACTATTCGTTCTGGCTTCCACTTATCCGCTTTCGGAGAGATACCCATCCATGCAGAAAAGCTATAACGGTCTTTCCTTGCCCACAGGGGGCGAGGCGATTCAATATGCCGACGGCAAATACCAGATTCCTGACCATCCGATCATCCCGTTCATTGAAGGCGACGGGACGGGGCGCGACATCTGGCGGGCATCGCAGCGGGTTTTCGACGCCGCGGTGGAAAAGGCCTACGGCGGCAAGCGGTCGGTGAAGTGGTTTGAGATCTTTGCCGGCGAGAAGGCCTATCGGCAGTTTCCAACCTGGCTGCCGGACGATTCGGTGAGCGCGGCGCGCGACCTGCGGATTTCGATCAAGGGACCCCTCACCACCCCGGTCGGCGGCGGCATCCGGTCGCTGAATGTTGCCTTGCGGCAGATTCTCGATCTCTATGCCTGTGTGCGCCCGGTGAAGTATTACCAGGGCGTTCCCAGCCCGGTGAAGCACCCGGAGAAGCTCGATGTGGTGATCTTCCGTGAGAACACGGAAGACGTCTACGCCGGCATCGAATTCAAGGAGGGCACGCCGGAAGCGCAAGAAGGCTCATCGACTTTCTCAACAACGACATGCTCAAGGGCAGCAAGAAAAGGATTCGCGAAGACTCCGGCATCGGCATCAAGCCGATCTCCATCACCGGGACCAAGCGGCTGGTGCGGTACGCGATCAAGTACGCGCTCGAGAATGGACGCAAGTCCGTGACCCTGGTGCACAAGGGAAACATCCAGAAGTTTACCGAGGGCGCATTCCGGGAATGGGGCTATGAGGTCGCCACGCAGGAGTTTCGCCAGCAGACAGTGACGGAGACGCGAAAGCTGGATCCTGGGCAACCTCGAAGCCAACCCGAAACTGACGGTGGAAGAGAATGCCGCGCTGATCGAGCCCGGCCTGGCCTTCGGATCCGATGATTTTCGCGCCGAGCTGTACCGGAGCGTGAAGAGCGTGATCGATTCCATCGGGAAAACGCACGGCAAGGGACAATGGAAGAAGAAGCTGCTGATCAACGACCGGATTGCCGATTCCATCTTTCAGCAGGTGATCATCCGTCCGGAGGAGTACAGCGTGCTGGCGACGCCCAAATCTGAACGGCGACTACATCTCTGACGCCTGCGCGGCGCAGGTGGGCGGCTTGGGCATTGCGCCGGGCGCGAATATCGGCGACGGCTATGCGGTCTTCGAAGCCACCCATGGCACGGCGCCCAAGTATGCGGATAAAGACGTGATCAATCCAGGCTCGGTGATGCTCTCGGGCGTGATGCTGTTCGAGTTCCTGGGCTGGAGCGAGGCGGCTAAGCTGATCGAAACCGCGCTCGAGAAGACCATCCTGCAGAAATATGTAACCTACGACTTTGAGCGGCAGATGCCAGGGGCCACGAAGGCGAAGACGAGCGAATTCGCCACCCGGATGATCGAAAACATGGCTCGGGGGTTAGAGCATACAAGGAGAGATATGCGAAAGAAAGTAACGATCGTAGGAGCAGGGAATGTGGGCGCGACCGCGGCGCACTGGATCGCGGCCAAGGAGCTGGCCGACATTGTGCTGATCGATGTCGTGGAGGGCATGCCCCAGGGCAAGGGCCTGGACCTGCTGGAAGCGATGCCGATCGAGAAGCGCGATGTTCACGTGATCGGGACCAACGACTATGCGGATCACCGCAAACTCCGACATCGTGGTGATCACCGCCGGCATTCCGCGCAAGCCGGGCATGAGCCGTGACGATCTGCTGCACACCAACTACAAGATCATGTCGGATGTGGTGGGCAAGGTGGTGGCTGCCTCGCCGAACGCCATCCTGATCATTGTTTCCAATCCGCTCGATGCCATGGCCCAGGCGGCGTTTAAGCTGTCGAAGTTCAACCGCGAGCGGGTCATCGGCATGGCCGGGATCCTCGATTCCGCCCGCTTCCGCACCTTCATTGCGGAAGAGTTGAAGGTTTCGGTCGAGAATGTAACTGCGTTTGTGCTCGGCGGGCACGGGGACACGATGGTGCCGTTGCCGCGCTATTCCACGGTGGCCGGGATCCCGATCACCGAGCTGATGGACGCGGCGACGATCGAGCGCCTGGTGCAGAGGACGCGCGACGGCGGGGCTGAGATCGTGAAGCACCTGAAGACGGGCAGCGCCTACTATGCTCCGTCGGCGGCCGCGGTGGAGATGGTCGAGGCCATCCTCAAAGACAAGAAGAAGATTCTGCCCTGCGCCGCCTATCTTGAAGGCGAGTACGGCATCCACGGACTCTATGTGGGTGTCCCCTGCAAGCTGGGCGAGCGGGGTCTGGAACAGATTATTGAGATCAAGCTCACCAAGGAAGAAGACGCTGCGCTGAAGAAGAGCGCCGACGCGGTGAAAGAGCTGTGCGGGGTCATCGGGGTCTAGAGTGAAGGGACGCGCCCGCCAGGTCGTCAGCACGAACATTGCCGATGCGACAGCAGTGCTGCAGCAGTTGGCGGGTCTGGAGCCGCAGATAGAAGCAGCCGCGGCGATCATCGCGGATGCTTTGCTTTCAGGACAGAAGCTGCTGGCATGCGGTAACGGCGGCAGCGCGGCCGATGCCTCGCATCTGACCACGGAGTTTGTTTCTCGCTTCGACCGCGAACGCCGGCCCTACCCTGCGATTTCGTTAGCCACCCATGGCGGAGATTTAACCGCCATCGGCAACGACTATTCCTTTGCCGATCTGTTTGCCAGACAGGTACAAGCGTACGGAAAGCCGGGCGACGTGCTGGCGGTGTTTACCACCAGTGGTAAGAGCGAGAATGTCTTTCGCGCCCTGGTGGCGGCGAAAGAGCTCAAAGTGAAGACGATTGCTTTTTTAGGGCGAGATGGCGGCGAGTGTGCGGGGCTTGCCGACGTGGAGTTGCTGGTGAGCAGCAACGTCAACCGCGCGCATCCAGGAAGGCCATAAGTTCCTGCTGCATACCATCTGCGAGTTGGTAGACCAGCAGCTCGCTCCTGTCGGTTAGAGTGGAATCCCACCCTTCGCAAAAACGTGAAATCCGGGTACGCTCTGTCGGAAAACATTTCCAGTAAAGGTCCGCGGAACTGCAGATCCCTCGGCTGCGCTCGGGATGACAAAGGGGAGGGCTGCGCTTCCATAGAGAGCGGTTGCTGGACAGAAGGCGTTGTTCATCTCCTTGGGTGGGCCGCAGGCCCATGACCACTCCGGTCGGGATGACAAATCGTAATTTGGATGCGGACCTTCATCGCAGCGAACAAGGCTTGTGCGTCAGCACTTGCGTTAACCTTTGTCATCCCGACCGGAGCAACCGGCTCTGTGCAGGCCTTGAAAGGACCGCTTGCGCTCTCCGTTTGTCATCCCATGAAGCTCGCGGAACCCGCTAGATTCAACGGACCGGGGGATCGTAGTGAGGTGCAGTTTCCTTCTCCACCCTGCCGGGACCCCGGGGTTCCTCAGCGTTCCGGCGGACTAACCTTACACGCGTTCGATGACCACGGTTTCGATGGTCACTGGCTTGTTCGGCTTGTCCTGTGAGTTGCGGGGCACCTTGGAGATCTTCTCCACCACGTCGTAGCCTTCCACAACTTCGCCGAAGACGGTGTGCTTGCCGGTGAGCCATTGGGTCGGCGCGACCGTGATAAAGAACTGCGATCCGTTGGTATTGGGGCCGGCGTTCGCCATGGCCAGCTTGCCCTGGCGCATTGAGGCTGTGGGGCGAGCCCTTGGTCTCATCCGCAAATTTATAACCGGGACCGCCCATGCCGTTGCCTGCCGGATCGCCGCCCTGAATCATGAAGTCGGGAATCACGCGGTGAAAAATCGTGCCGTCATAAAGCTTGTTGGTGCTCTTCTTGTTGCCGACGGGGTGGGTCCACTCCCGTTTGCCCTCGGCGAGCTCGACAAAGTTCTCTACCGTCTTGGGCGCGTCTTTTTCAAAGAGGCGGCAGACGATCTTACCTTCACTGGTATTGAAGATGGCATAGGTTCCTGATTCACGGGACATGAAGAACTCCTGGTATTGGTTTAGTTTTGATTGGGAACTGGGGGCGCCGCAGGCGCGCTGCAGGCGCTGCAGGAGCAGGCGCCGCGGGGAGGCGGCAGCGGCTGACCCTCGCTGCACGATGGTGACCTTGTTGAGCGTGACCGGCTGGAGCGGCTTGTCGTCCGCGTCGCGCTGCACACGCGCGATCGCCGAGACAACCGAGATGCTGGGCTGGTCGCACTGCCCGAAGATGGTGTGCTTCTGGTTGAGATGCGTGGTGGGCACCTCAGTGATAAAAAATTGAGATCCGTTGGTGCCGGGGCCGGAGTTGGCCATCGCCATGCGGCCGGGCACATCGAAGTTGAGGTTGGGATCGAATTCATCGGCGAACATGTATCCCGGGTCGCCGGTTCCGGTGCCGGTTGGATCGCCGCCCTGAATCATGAATTCCGGGAATGACGCGATGAAAGGTAGTCCCGTCATAGAACGGCTTGCCGGTCATCTTCTTCTTGGTGACAGGATCGGTCCATGGCTTGGTTCCTTCGGCCAGACCAATAAAGTTGGCGACGGTCAGCGGCGCCTGCTTGTCAAAGAGCCTGCAGGTAATGCGTCCCATGCTGGTGTCGAGCACGGCCGTGGGACCGGTGGGCTCCACCGTCGGCGGGGCCTGGCTGGTAGGCGATATCCGGTAGCTCGGCAGGAGGAGTCTGAGCCGGGGGGTTTGCGGCGGAGTGGACTGCTGAGCGATTGCAAAAACGGCCGAAAAAAGAAACAAAACAGCGAAGCGACGTAGGAATTTCATTGATAGTTCCAAAAACAGACTAATACAGTCAGCAGCGAGGCCAGGCAGCTACTTCTTGTCGAAGGGCTGCTTTTCCATAATGCGCGGGCGGTTCTCGGACTGGAGCTGCTTGGAAACCTCCTGCACCTTGGCAAAGACGCGCAGGAAGTTGCCGCCGAGAATCTTATGCATATCCTCGGCGCTGTAGCCGCGCGCCATCAGCGCCTGGGTGATCTTGGGCAGATCGGCGGCGGAATCCATCCCCTCCGGGCTCGAAGGAATGCCATCGAAGTCCGAGCCCAGCCCGACGTGGTCGATGCCGGCAATCTTGGCGATGTGGTCGATGTGATCGATCAACACGCTGAACGGCGGGCGCGGTATTTTTGCCGTGTAGCTCTTGTGCAATCTGCTCCGCCAGCTCGTTGGGAATGGGCTTGCCTTCCGCCTTGAGCTTGGCCGTGGCCTCCGCGACGGCCTGGTCGATCGCGGGCTGCTGCGCCTTCGCGGCCAGGCGATACTCGTCGCTGAGAAAGCTGGAGTAGAAGTTCACCATCACCACGCCGCCGTACTGGCCGACGGCGCGCAGCATGTTGTCAGTCCATGTTGCGCGGCGAGTTGCACAGAGCACGCGCCGAGGAGTGGGAGGCGATCACCGGAGCGCGGCTGATGATGAGCGTGCGATAGAAGGTCTTGTCGGAGACGTGCGAAACATCCACCATCATGCCCAGGCGGTTCATCTCGTAGACCACGTCCTTGCCGAAGTCACTCAGGCCGTCCTTGGTGTGGGGAACCTTGGGGTCGTCAATATCGCCTGAGGAATCGGCCCAACCATTGGAGTTGCTCCAGGTAAGCGTCATGTAACGCACGCCGAGGCGGTAGTAATCGCGCAGCAGGCCGAGGCTGTTCTCGATGGAGTGGCCGCCCTCGATCCCCATCAGCGCAGCCAGCTTGTGCTCGCGATGGGCGGCGATAATATCTTCGGGAGAAAAGGCCATGCGCATCTGCTGCGGGTGTTTGGCTGCCTGCTGGTAGACGGCGTCGATCAACTCCAGCGTGCGCCGGGCATCATGGCCGGTATACGCGGCCGGGTCTACCCAGATGGAAAAGAACTCAGCTCCCAGATTGCCTTTGCGCGCCGACTCGAAATTGAGGTAGCCGCCTTTGAGCGGATCGGCCAGGTCGTAACCGTCGTCGAGCATGCGCTGGGTGGTGTCGGCGTGGGTGTCGATGACGATGGCGGATTTGTGTACGGCGAAGCGGGTCTGTCTGTTTTGGTCACGGCAGGAGTCTTCGAGGTGGTTTGCGCTGCGAGCGGGAGAGGGCGGCGAACAGAATAAGACGCGCGAGTGAACATGAAAGAGCGCGGCGTTCTTCAGTCATGGCTGAATGACCTATTCTCTGCACGCCGGTCGAGCTGAACTTCGCTCCCGTGCTCCACTCGGTGAAGGGGCTGATGGTGGTCACCAAGGTCGTCGCGCCGATTGATGCTGGCGCGGAGATAGTCGCGGTTCATCACCGCGATCACTTCCAGCTGGATCTCTTTGGGGCAGACGCCGGTGCACTCGCCGATATTGGTGCAGCTGCCGAAGGCCTCGGCGTTCATCTGCGCAACCATGCCCAGGGCGCGGCGGTCGCGCTCGGGCTTGCCCTGGGGCAGGATGCCGAGATGGGCGATCTTGGCCCCGGTAAAGAGCGCGGAGGAGGCATTCGGGCAGGCGGCGACGCAGGCTCCGCAGCCGATGCAGGCGGCGGCGTCCATGGCGCGGTCGGCGATCTCTTTGCCGATGAGATGGGTGTTGCCGTCGGTTGCGTTGCCGGTGGAGACGGAGATGTAGCCGCCGGAGGCGATGATGCGGTCGAAGGAGCGGCGATCGACGACCAGATCCTTGATCATGGGGAAGGCGGCAGCGCGCCAGGGCTCGATGACCAGCTCTTCTCCATCCTTGAAGTGGCGCATGGTCAACTGGCAGACGGTGGTGGCGCGCATGGGACCGTGCGCGACGCCATTGATCATGAAGCCGCAGGAGCCGCAGATGCCTTCGCGGCAATCGTGCTCGAAGGCCACCGGCTCTTCGCCCTTTTCGATCAGGCTCTCGTTGAGCACGTCGAGGCACTCCAGCATCGACATCTCCGCATTTTCAATGTCGACCGGGTAGCTGACGAACTTGCCCGCATCCTTACGATTCTTCTGGCGCCAGATTTTCAGCGTTAGTTTCATTACTTGTAGCTCCTCTGGCTGGGATGAACGTAGTGGAATTCCAACGGCTCCTTGGTCAGCGTGGGCGGGTTGCCGGGGCCGCGATAATCCCAGGCGGCGACGTAGGAGTAATGCTCGTCGTCGCGCTGGGCCTCGCCTTCGGGCGTCTGATACTCCTCCCGGAAGTGGCCGCCGCAGGATTCGTTGCGGTCGAGGGCGTCGATGCACATCAGCTCGGCGAGCTCGAAGAAGTCGGCCACGCGGCCGGCCTTTTCCAGGCTCTGATTCAGATCGTCGCCGCTGCCGGGGACGTTGACGTTCTTCCAGTACTCCTCCTGCAGCGCGCGGATCTGGCCGATGGCGGATTCGAGACCCTCGCGCGGTGCGCGACATGCCGCAGTAGTCCCACACGATCTTGCCCAGCTCGCGGTGGAAGGAGTCGACCGTGCGCTTGCCCTTGATGGAGAGCAGCAGCTCGATGGTCTGCTTGACGCAGGCGACGGCTTGCTTGACCTCAGGCGCGGTATCGAGCACCGCCGGAAATTTGTTGGTCGCGAGATAGTTGCCGACGGTGTAGGGAACGATGAAGTAGCCATCGGAGAGCCCCTGCATCAGCGCGCTGGCTCCCAGGCGGTTGGCGCCGTGATCGGAGAAGTTGGCTTCGCCAATCACAAACAGGCCGGGGATCGTGCTTTGCAGGTTGTAGTCCACCCACAGGCCGCCCATGGTGTAGTGGATGGCGGGATAAATGCGCATGGGAACCTTGTAGGGGTTCTCGTCGGTGATGCGCTGGTACATGTCGAAGAGGTTGTCGTAGCGATCGCGGATGGTGTTCTCGCCCAGGCGCCGTATGGCGTCGGTAAAGTCGAGGTAGACACCGAGTCCGGTCTCGCCCACGCCGCGGCCTTCATCGCAGACGGCCTTGGCATTGCGCGAGGCCACGTCGCGCGGAACCAGGTTGCCGAAGCTGGGATAGCGGCGTTCCAGGTAGTAGTCGCGCTCGGCTTCGGGGATCTGGTCGGGCGAGCGCTTGTCGCCTTTCTTGAGCGGCACCCAGATGCGGCCGTCGTTGCGCAGCGATTCGCTCATCAGCGTGAGCTTGGATTGATAGTCGCCGGAGACGGGGATGCAGGTGGGGTGGATCTGCGTGTAGCAGGGGTTGGCAAAGAGCGCTCCGCGCTTGTGGGCGCGCCAGATGGCGGTGACATTGGAGCCCTTGGCGTTGGTGGAGAGATAGTAGACGTTGCCGTAGCCGCCGGTGCCCAGGATGACCGCGTCGGCAAAGTGGGTGGTGATGGCGCCGGTGACCAGGTGGCGGGCGACGATGCCGCGGGCCTTGCCGTCGATGACGATGAGGTCGAGCATCTCGGTGCGCGGAGTACATGGTGACGGTGCCGGCGTGGATCTGGCGTTCGAGCGCCTGGTAGGCGCCGAGCAGCAGCTGCTGGCCGGTCTGGCCGCGGGCGTAGAAGGTGCGCGAGACCTGGGCGCCGCCGAAGGAGCGGTTGGTGAGCGCGCCGCCGTATTCGCGGGCGAAGGGAACTCCCTGGGCTACGCACTGGTCGATGATGTTGACGCTGATCTGCGCCAGGCGATAGACGTTGGCCTCGCGGGCGCGGAAGTCTCCGCCTTTGACGGTGTCGTAGAAGAGGCGGTAGACGCTGTCGCCGTCGTTCTGATAATTCTTGGCGGCGTTGATGCCGCCCTGCGCGGCGATGGAGTGCGCGCGGCGGGGCGAATCCTGAAAGCAGAAGCACTGGACCTTGTAGCCGAGCTCGCCCAGGGTGGCCGAAGCGGAGGCTCCCGCGAGGCCGGAGCCGACGACGATGATGGAGTGTTTGCGCTTGTTCGCGGGATTGACCAGCTTGACGTCGAAACGAGCCTGATCCCACGCCTGCTCGATCGGGCCCGTGGGTGCTTTGGAGTCGAGAATCATCTATTTCACCAGCCCCAGTAAAACGCTTATCGGAATGGAGATGTAGCCGAGGACGATCAGCAGCGCGATGACCATCGCCGCCTTCTTGAGCGCCGCGGTGTATTGCGGCTGGTGGATGCCGACGCTTTGGAACATGCTCCACAGGCCGTGGCGCAGGTGCAGCCCCAAAAGGCAGATGGCGACGATGTACGAGAGCGAGACCCACCAGACCTGAAAGCCGGAAACCACGTTGTGGTAGACGTCGCCCTCGATGTAGGCCGCGCCGGGATGGATGTAGCCGGCGGTCAGGTGCAGGAGGTGAAAGATGATGAAGGCCAGGACGATGGGGCCGGACCAGTACATGGTCCTGGAGGCGTAGGAGGAGGCGATGGCTTGTTTGCGCGAATACCCGATCGGGCGGGCGCGCTTGTTGCGCAGGGCCAGTTGCACGGTCGCGATGATGTGCAGCGCGATCGCAATCAGCAGGACGATGCGCACCGGCCAGAGGAGTTCTCCAATGCTGTGCAGAAACGCGCCGTAGGCATTCAGCTTTGCCGGGCCTTCAAAGACCTGAAGATTGCCCAGCAGGTGTCCGATCACGAAGCCGAACAGGATGACGCCCGTAACCGCCATCACGATCTTCTTGCCGACGGTGGAGGCCCAGAAGCCGGGTGCCCGATTGTCCCGCGGGACGGCTGCGATTGTGCTCATTTGATTTCTTTCCGATGCCTCAGGAGGTGCCGAAACTGAATCTGACCCAACTCTCTATTATTGGTGCGCGAGAGAAGCACCGTCAAGGTTTGGGCGCGCAGGCTAGTCCGATTTGGCAGGTGACAATTAGGCCAGGAGTTGCAATAAGGCGCGAAAAGCCTGTCCGCGATGGCTAAGCGTCCACTTGGCTCTGGTCGTCCATCTCCGCCATGGTGCGTTCGAGGGCAGGCAGATAAAAGAGCGGATCGTATCCGAAACCGCCGCTGCCCCGCGGAGCGGAGAGGATGCGGCCCTCGACGGTGCCCTGCGCGGTCAGCAGAGCGGTCGCCATCCTGGGCAGCGGCCAGCACACAGTGATAGCGGGCGCCGCGCTCGCTATCGGGAACTCCGGCGAGCTGCTGCAGCAGAAAGAGATTGTTGTTGACGTCGGTCGTGGCGGCGGCGCGGAAGCCGGCATCGGCGGCGTAGCGGGCGGAGCGAACACCAGGAGCGCCTTGCAGGATGTCGACCTCGAGTCCGGAGTCGTCGGCCAACACGATCTCGCCGGGAAGAAACCGACTGTAGTAGATCGCTTTCTCGCGGGCATTGTCTTCAAAGGTCAGGCCATCCTCCGCGGGCGGCTCGATGGCGTCCAGGCCGGGCAGGGGAAGGATCAGCATGCCGTGGCCGGCGGCGGCCAGGGCAAAGTCGCGCAGCTTGCCCGGGTTGGTGCTGGCGACGTAGAGGGTGCGGGCCATGATGACTCTTCGGTTCGTTCACGGCTTCGGCTTCGTTTGCCGCAGCTGTTTCTTCCAGCCCAGCAGCTTGGCCTGCAATGCCTCGGCTTCCGCCTCGGCGATCATTCCTTTGTGTTGATAAAGAATGGAGAGGCTGGTATGGGCCAGGATCTCATCGGGGTCCAATTGGAGCAGCCGCTGTGCCACTGCGATGGCCGCGTCGAGTTCGCCCGACTCCTGCAGTGCGCGGATGAGCCCGTGCATCGCGTCGAGCATGCCGGGATCCACTTCGAGGCAGCGGCGAAGATTCCGTGCAGCGCCTACCGCATCGCCCTCCGCGAGCCGATCGAGCGCTTCGTAGTAGAGCTCTTCGGCGGAGGAAGAATGAGAGGGAGGTCGCATGGGCTCAAATCGATGATAACTCCGCGCGGAACTCTCCCAATGCTTGGCTAGCCTTCTCTGTTTTCAGGAGAGCTACCGCGAGGTCACGACGCGTGTGATTCCCAGAAGGAACGAATCACCATGTTCACCCTCGATGCGGCTTCCATCTGCACCATATGACCGTGGCCCGGGAGGATTTCCGTCCGAACATGCGGGGTAGATTCAGCGCATGGGATACGGGGAGTATGCGATCTTCCGATCCCCAGAGGACCAGGACGGGCATCCTCAATTGGATCATCTGTTCACGCAAAATCACTGCCTGTCGATCCGACGGGCAGAATTGAGATGCAATCGTACGCAAAGCCGCCTCGACCCCGTCGAGGCGTTTGTACTTGAGGGTATCGTCCACAAGCTGCCGGGTTATCAACCTCGAGTCTGCAAATAGCTTTTCCAATTGAGGCTTGAGCTCATTGCGACGTGTGGCGGAAACGAACCCTCGGATATATTCGCCGTCGATTTCGGGGCCCAGGCCGGCGCTTGCGATCAAAGTGAGGGACGAACAACGTTCGGGATGGCTCAGGGCAAAGATGGCCGCAACGGCGCCGCCCATCGAATGGCCGACCAGGTGAGCCTTGCTCACCCCTATCGAGTCCATGAAGCCTTCCAGGACCTTGGCGAATCCCGCCAGGGTCCCATCTCCCACCTGTTTCGACGAACTCCCATGCCCGGGCAAATCCAAAGCATAAACAGAATGTTTTGAGGCCAGGGCCTCGTGGTTGAACATCCACGTATTGAGATCTCCGCCGAAACCATGAATCAATATCGCGGATTCGGCTCCTTCGCCACGGCGGAGGTAACGGATGCGGAATCCATCAACATCAGCCGTCTCAAGTATTGGGCCGGCAACCTCTTCGTCGGCTTTCTCGGGAACATAGTGGGCCTGAAAATCTTCAACATAATGGTCGATTTGCGAGTCGGAAACGGAGGGGGCAGCAATCACCCCCAACAGGCCGCCGACATGGATGACATCGCCCTCGCGCGCCACTTTCCGGCGGAGCACACCCGGCGTCGCGGCCTCCACCGAGCTCAGGATCTTCTCCGTTTCTATCTCCACCAGCTCCAGCCCAGGCCGGACTTCCGCGCCTTCCTCGATGAGCCACCCGACCACCTGACCTTTCGTCATGGCGAGGCCCCATTTGGGCATCGTCAACAGATGTATGTCAGCATCGCTCATGCCTTATACCTCATGACATCCTGAACAGCGGCAGCAACCTTCCCAGGATTTGGGAGATACTCATCCTCCAGTACGTCGCTGAAGGGTACGGGCGTGTGTGGGGGAGTCACCATCCGAATCGGCGCCTTCAATGACCTGAAGCTCTTCTGTGCGACGAGAGCAGACACGTCGGTGGCAATATTGCAACGAGGCGACGCTTCATCCACAACCACCAGCCGGCCCGTTTTCTCTACGCTCTCGAGGATGCTGTCCTCGTCCATCGGTGAGGTTGTTCTCAGGTCGAGAATTTCGCACTCAATTCCCTCCTTCGCCAGCAAGATTCGCAGCCTCTGAAGCCACGTGAACCATGCGCGCCAGGGTCACGATCGTGACGTCGTTCCCTTCGCGGACGTAGTTGGCCTCACCAAAGGGAATCGCGTAGGGTTCTTCGGGCACTTGCCCCTGGAGCGCGTACAGCATTTTATGCTCAAAGAAAATGACCGGGTCATTGTCACGGATCGCCTGAATCAATAACCCCTTGGCGTCATAAGGCGTGGACGGAACAACACACTTCAGTCCGGGGATGTGAGTGAAGATGGGGTAAAGCGACTGCGAATGCTGTGCGGCGGCGCGGAAGCCCGCGCCCATCATGGTGCGAACCACAAGAGGCGTAACCGCCTTGCCGCCGAACATGTAACGAAACTTGGCGGCCTGGTTATAGATCTGATCGAAACAGACGCCCATGAAATCGACAAACATCAATTCCACCACCGGACGCAGCCCGGCGGTCGCGGCGCCGATCGCGGCCCCAACAAAAGCGGATTCAGTGATGGGGGTGTCCATGACCCGGTCCCCATACAAATCCCACAGGCCTTTCGTGACCCCCAGGACCCCGCCCCACGCGTCCATTTGACCGTCGGTTCCGCTTCCGCCGGCAACATCCTCACCCATGAGGATAACGGTCTTGTCCCGTTCCATCTCCTGTGCCAACGCTTCATTGATCGCCTGCTTGAAAGTGATTTTCCTGTCCATCTTTCTACCTTTCGGTCCTGGAGCGGTTTCACGATAGGTGTAGCCGGTGACGGGGCTCTTCAGCAAGAAAAGCCCCACTTCACTGAGGCCCGATCGGACACACTCATCGTGAACCCCGCTCAGTAGGAGATGTAAACATCGGTCAGCAGGTCGGCCTGGCAGGGGCTTCGGCGCGGACTTAGCTTTGTTGACGGAGTCCTCAACCAACGCGGCCACCTCCCGGTCGATGTTTTCAAGTTCCGATTGTTTCAAGAGTCCCGCGGAGGTAACTTTTCGCAGCGAAGTGACGAATGCAGTCCCGGGATTCGCGGATTTTCTCCACCTCGTTCGGAGCCCGATAGGATTGCGTGTCGCCTTCGTAATGGCCGTAATAGCGATTGACTTTGCATTCGACCAGGGACGGTCCGCCACCCCTGCGAGCCCGCTGGATTGCCTCGCTCGCTGTTTCGTAGACAGCGAAGAAGTCGTGCCCGTCCACCGTCACACCCGGCATCCCGAAGCCATTGGCCCGATCGGCGAAATCGTGGCATGCGCCCGCATATTTACTTGAGGTGGCCTCGGCATATCCGTTGTTCTCAACCACAAACACGCAGGGAAGGCTCCAAATGGATGCCAGGTTGAGGCTTTCCAGGAATGTACCTTGATTGGCGCCGCCGTCACCGACAAAGCTGACCGCCACCCCGCCTGTGCCGAGCCTCTTGGCCGCCAAGGCTGCCCCACATGCGAGCGGAGGGCCCCCGCCCACGATTCCATTCGCCCCCAGCATGCCCTTGCTCAGGTCTGCGATGTGCATCGACCCGCCCTTGCCGGCACAGAGGCCGTTCTTCCTCCCATAAATCTCCGCCATCATTCCGTAAACATCGCAGCCTTTCGCCAGACAGTGCCCATGTCCCCGGTGGGTGCTGGTAATTTTGTCCCGCTCGTCGAGCAGCAGGCAGATGCCGGTGGCGATGGCCTCTTCGCCCGCGTAAAGGTGGACGAAGCCGGGAATCTCGCCGGTGGCAAATTCCACGTGAAGGCGTTCCTCGAATGCACGGATCAAAGTCATGACCCGGTAAGCCTCTAGTAAATTGGAACGCGTGAGATCCATAGTTCGGTCTACCCCCTTTTGCCGGAGAACTATCCAATCGCGAGCAGCCTCTCATGAGCGGCTCGTTCCATCACTTTGTCGATGTCAATGGTGTAAGGTCCTTGAGCATCCAGCCGAACAGCCACATGCCGGCAGGAAACATATTCCAATTCTCGTTCTCCGTCAAGAGCGATCGTGCCTTGCGCAAGCCGCGGATTCTGGATTTCTCCGCACTGTATCTCTTGAACATTCTCAATTCCGACAGGCAAAATTAACCCGGGCGCAATCGGGCATTGCAATGTAACTTGCGCCCGTTCTGGCGGCGCCAAATCGATTCGGAGACCATGAGGCGCGCGCCGAGAGACAGGCCGGATGAGTCCAGCCACGGATGATAGTCCAATCGCGTCGGATTCGGCAAAGGTGACAAAAATCTGGTCCAGGGCTTCCGGGCGCCATAGCGCCTTCGATCCCACCCAACGGTTTTCGGAAACCGAAATGTCCACCACAGCTAGATCCTTGGGAGACGCCGTCGATCTCCAAGCGCAGAATTTTGTTTCTTACGGTTGCCTCAGCTGCGGGTATCTTACCCGCGGCCACCAGGCCCGTGGCCAGCCCGGCGATAGTCGCCTCACGCGATTCTGGAAAGACGTTGTTGGTGCCCGTGGAGAGCGGCATGATGGGAACTTCCCCGCATGCACCAGCCACCAATCGCTGCGTCCCATCACCGCCAAGGACCACAATGGCCCTCGCCCCGGCCGCCACCATTTGTGTTGCGCCCAGCACCGTATCCGCAGGACCATCTTCAACCTGCATGTCCAGGAACACAACCTTCGGTCCCTGGTCATCTGGACTGCGCGTCGCCACCGCACGTCGAACTCGCTCGGCGATACCACCTCGATCCGGAATCATCAGGATGCGGGTAACTCCGGTCACCCCGAGCGCAGAGATCAGCCGGGTAATGATGCTGCACTTTTCTGCGATCGTGAAAACCCCTCCCAGAGCGACCAGGCGCCGGATGTCACGGCCCGAGGCTGGGTTGGCTATGATTCCAACGACGTTTTCGCGGGTGGAGAAGATCTTCGCTGAACCCTCGCTCCCTGACCCACTGCTCACGCAAGAGGGCGCAAGTACGATCAATCTGAACAGAATATCTGAAAACCTTCTCGACTCGACGAATGCCGCGACGACAAATGCCTTTGTCAATACTGGGCCGTGGGAACTCGGCAATGCGCGTAGGCGGTCTTGAATCCGCGCCCCACGCCGAGCGCCTTCAGCCTGTTGAATGCCAGCTGACTCCAACCTCCGTGCGTGATAACACCTGTCAGCAGAAGAACGGCGCTCGTCTCTTTGGCCTGTGTCCAGCTACTCGATCCCAGGGCTGCCATGGCGAGGGCAGATGCGCACCGGCGATGGAAGGCGCGCCGCGAAATCTTGCTCATCCTTTGCTGTCGCCTTTCGATTCGCCGCTGAGCGCGCGCAGGTGTGCCGGCAGGAAGGGACGAACCATGTACTGGTAAGCGCCGCCACCCACGCAGCCGCCCAGCAAGGGGCCGGCGATGGGTACCCACCAGTAATTTTGCGGCGAGGGGAAAGCGGCTGATCCCCACCCGGCGAGAAAGCAGAAGATTCGTGGGCCAAGATCACGCGCAGGGTTGATCGCCCAGGCCTCGAGATAGCCCATCGAGGCTCCGATCAAGGCGACGAGAAGGCCGATCATGAGAGCGCTTGAATTTGCCTGGGGAGCCATCTCGTTATATTGCTCGGTAATGGCGAAGATGCCGAAGATCAGAAACGCCGTAAGGATGATTTCATCGCCGAAGGCATGCGTGGGTGTGATGGCCAAGCCAGGGTGTGTAAAGAAGACGCCGGCCGCGCCACCAGCCGCGCGTGTGAGCTGCGCCGTCTGGTTGAAATGGTCGATGACGGGCACGTACAACGCGTAGACAAGAACGGCGCCCAGCACACCGCCAACCACCTGCGCCACGAAATAGGGAATCACCTTGCGCCAGGAAAATTTTCGATAGATCGCCAGCGCAAGTGTCACCGCAGGGTTGGCATGCGTGCCGGAGATGGAACCGGTGGCATAGATAGCCATGGTGACCGCCAGGCCCCAGGCGATACATACTCCCCAATAGGAGCCCTGGTAGGGGCTGGGAGTGTAAACGACGTACATGGCGGCGACCGAGTCGCCGAATGCGATGATGATAAAGACCGCCAGGGCTTCCGCAAGCAGCTCGCCAAAATCTTGTTTCTTCATCAATCAACTGCCTCTGTTTTTTCGTGATGCAACGGTCAGGCGTTGCCCTTCACGGTAGCAGGTATTTTCGCGCCAGATCGTTGAATTGATGCAACTGCTCGTCGCGCCGGGTTGTAAGTTAGGATCTGCGCGTTAGTTCCCCCGAGCTAAGTTGGCCGAAGCATCGCCGGGGCGGCAGCTGCCGGTTGGTACGGTTTCGCCTTCGCGAACCACGCATATTCTACAAATTGGCTTAGAATATGAGGGAGGTGCAATGCTGATGGATTGGAGTGGTTGCGATCTGGTCGAGAGAATCCCCGGCAAAGTGTCGGGTCAGCCAGTCGTCCGCGGCACTCGTATCCTTGCCGATACCATCGTTCAGGACCATGAGCTCGGTTCCCCGATTGAGGAGATCCAGGAGAACTACCCCTCGCTATCGAAAGATACGATTCAAATGCTTCTCACCTTTGCCCACACCTACCGTGGGCAACCGGCGCCGTGAAGGTACTGCTCGACGAAAATTTGCCGCAAAAACTCCGTCTTTCCCTAACCCGGCACGAGGTGGTTACGGTGGGCTACAAGGGATGGGGCGGACTCAAGAATGGAGAACTGCTACGCTCGGCCGAGGCAGCTGTACCCGGATTTCCTACTGCACGGCACTTTTAAATGACCGCGTGTGCGGCTTTCTTCAAGGAAAGCCGCATGAAGTTTACTGACCCACCAAACTCGACAGGAAATCCGGGGTGGCATCGAGGTCTTTGTGACCGGTGACAAGGCGCTTTCATACCAACAAAATGTATCTCAGCGGCGAGTTGCAATTGTGACGCTTTCAGCGAATAGTTGGCGAATCATCAGGCATAACTTGTCGCGAATCGCCGACGCTGTGGATCAAGCCGTGCCCGGTTCGTCCCTGACTATCGAGTGTGGCGTCTTCAAGAGGGAGTAGCAAGGACCAATGAATCCGGAACCATAACCCCGCTTTGGATTCGCCGCCCTCCGGTTTCAAGGCAGCAGATACTTCTGCGCTAGAGAGTTGAAATCAACCAATTGCTGCTCGATCCAGCCCTGTCCAACTCCCAATTCCTGCGCCATGAGCTTGGCCACGGCGGGCGCCATCTCCATCGCCGCCCGGGCATTCAAGAATAAAGCCCGGGTTCGCCGCGATAGCACATCGTCCAACGTGCGCGCCATCTCCTGCCTGACTCCCCAAATCACTTCGGCGGCGATATAGGGCAGGGCAGGGTGCAGCAGCTGGCCGAGGCGCTCGTCCGCAGCCGCCAGGGCCAGGATCGCCTCACCGTCAGACCCGTAGACCCCGAGACTGTTAAGCGAGTCGACGTCTTGCTTATAGCCATGGATCCTCAGGTCATGCGTGGTGCTGGGCACGTCGCGAAGCTCGCCCAGGGTGATGGCGTGATTCACGCAGTCCTCGGCCATATGGCGATAGGTGGTCCATTTGCCGCCCACGATGGTCAGCAGCCCGGAGTTGTCGATATGGATGGTGTGATCCCGGGAGAGCGCGGAGGTCTTGTCCGAGGCGCCGTTGGACTTGACCAGCGGGCGGATGCCGACATACACGCTGAGAACGTCGCTCCGCTGGGGAGGGCGGCTGAGATACAGGGCCGCAGTGTCCAGGATGAACTCGATTTCTTCCTCGAAGGGAAGCGGGTTGTAGGACGGTTCCTGAATCGGCGTGTCGGTCGTGCCGACCACGGTGTGCTCATGCCACGGAATGGCAAACAGCACCCGGCCGTCACTGGTGTGGGGCACCATGATCGCGGTGTCGCCGCGTAGAAACCCACGCTCGAAGACCAGGTGAATGCCCTGGCTGGGCGCGATCATGCCTTGCAACTCCGGCTCAGCCAGCCGGCGCACATCGTCGGCGAAGATGCCTGCTGCATTGACCACGACATGCGCCGGGATGGTCATACGCCGGCCGGATTCGCTATCGATCGCGATGACTCCATCGGCAAATCCATCCGCACCTCTCGTGATCTCGATCACCGGGGCATAGTTGAGCAGGACGGCGCCCTGGTCGGCCGCCGTGGCCGCCAGGTGGATCAGCAAACGAGTATCGTCGAACTGCCCGTCAAAGTAGATGACACCGCCGCGGAGCCCATTGGTCTGGATGGTGGGCAGCCGCTCCAGCGTTTCTTCACGTGAGAGCAGGCGAGACTTACCAAAGCCATACTTGCCCGCGAGCAAGTCATAGACCTTCATGCCAATTCCGTAGAACGGAGCCTCCCACCAGGAATAGTTGGGGACGACGAAGCCCAGATCATGAACCAGGTGCGGCGCGTTCTGGCGCAGGAGGCCGCGTTCTTTCAGGGCTTCCATAACCAACGACACATTACCCTGTTCCAGGTAGCGGACTCCGCCGTGCACCAGCTTGGTGCTCCGGCTCGAGGTAGCCGAGCCAAAATCCATCCGCTCCAGCAGCAGCACGTCAAAGCCGCGGTTCGCCGCATCCACGGCGACGCCTACACCCGTGGCTCCGCCCCCGATCACGACGATGTCCCACGGAGTGGATCGAGCGTTTACGCGGGCGAGCATCGCCTGGCGATTCACTTACGCATCTCCTTCATGCCAGTTCCTCGACCGCTCGACCGCCCTCTTCCAACGGGCCCGTCCTTCGGCGATCTTCTTCTGGCCGGTTTTCGGCTCGAACCGCGTATCTGCTGCGCGCAACTTGCGAATTTCCTCCGGACTATTCCAGAAGCCCACGGCGAGCCCGGCCAGATAAGCAGCACCCAGGGCGGTGGTCTCGTTGACTGCGGGCCGTATCACGGGTACACCCAGCAGGTCGGCCTGGAATTGCATGAGCAGATCATCCACGGCCGCGCCCCCATCGACGCGCAATTCTCTGAACGGGCACTTGGTGTCGGCATCCATGGCCTCGATCACATCCGCCACCTGGAAGGCGATGCTCTCCTCGGCTGCCCGGGCAATGTGACCTGGCTTGGTGCCGCGGCGCAGCCCGATCATGAGGCCGCTCGCATACGGGTCCCAGTAGGGCGCGCCCAAGCCGACGAATGCGGGCACCAGGACGACTCCATCGGAGTCTTCGACCGTAGCCGCCAATTTATTGACCTCGGAGGAGTGGTGAATCAGGTGGAGGCTGTCGCGCAGCCATTGAACCACCGCTCCCCCGATGAAGATGCTGCCTTCGAGTGCGTATTCCAGTTTCCTGTCCAGGCTGCAGATCAGTGTGGTGATCAGCCTCTTCTCCGACAGAACGAACTTCTCGCCGATGTTCTGCAGCAGGAAGCAGCCGGTGCCGTAGGTATTTTTTGCGTCGCCCGGCCGAATGCACAGTTGCCCAAAGAGAGCGGCTTGCTGATCACCCGCGATCCCTGCGATCTCGCTTGATTCCAGGCCCAGAGTAGTGGTAACCGGGCCGATCTTCTCACTGGACCAGACCACCTCGGGCATCATGCTCTCGGGAATTCTGAACAATTTCAGAAGGTCCGGATCCCACTTGTCTTCGACGATGTTGTAGAGCATGGTCCGGGAAGCATTGGTGCGATCGGTGATGTGCTTTTTCCCGCTGGTCAGGTTCCAGATCAGCCAGCTATCGACGGTCCCGAAGGCCAGCTTGCCGGCCTCCGCTCTTTGCCTCGCTCCGTCGACGTTTTCGAGAATCCATGCGATCTTGGAACTGGAAAAGTAGGGGTCGATCAACAGCCCTGTTTTCTGGCGGACGATCTCTTCCGTGCCGTCGGCCTTCAGCTGATTGCATCGTTCGGCAGTTCGGCGATCCTGCCAGACAATCGCGTTGTAAACCGGCTTACCCGTTTCGCGGTCCCATACAATCGTCGTTTCCCGCTGATTGGTGATTCCCACGGCTGCCAGGTCACGAGCGCGTACCCCTGCCTTACCCAGCACCTCTACCACCGAGCTCATTTGCGAAGTGAGGATGTCGAATGGATCATGCTCGACCCAGCCGCCCTGGGGATAGATCTGCTTGAACTCGCGATGCCCATGGGCAACGATGTTTCCATCTTTGCCAAAGAGGATAGAACGAGAGCTGGTGGTTCCTTGATCGAGCGAGAGAATGTAGGCCATCAAGCACTTCTCCTGTAGGGCGCCCATCTCTCTTTGCCCGGAGAACCCCGTTCTGGCTGCAGGGCGTTGCCTGGAGACTTATAGAGTATCCGGGATCGTCTCGTCAAAGATCCCGGAACGCTGTGGGCTGGATTGCGGGTTACTTTTCCGGACTGCTTGCGAGATCCTTGTTGATCCATTCGCGCATGGCTTCGTATTGCTGGGGGCGGCCGAGGAAGTTCTTTACCAGTGTATTGGCGCTGACTGAGCCGCCCGGTTCGAGGACCGCTTTGCGATAGCGGAGAGCCGTGGGACCGTCCAGTAAATTCGCCGGGTCGAATTGAGTGAAGAAGTCCAGCGCAATGACCTTGCTGAGTTGGTAGGTGTAGTAGTTGGACGCGTAGCCCGTGAGGTGGGTGAAGGTGGCGTACATGCGATTCGCGGGGTCTTCTGTGAACGCGCTGTATCGCTTGTAAGAGGCGGCGAGCAGGGCGTCGGGGTCCACCTGGGATGGGTCGCGGTCGTGCAGGTGGAGAGCGAAGCTGGCATACATCAGTTGGCGCTCGGTCTGAATGCCGCGGTCGAAGGCGTCGGCGCGGATCATGTTGTTGAACAGAGCCTCCGGCATGGGTTGGTTGGTCTTGTAGTCGTGGGCGAAGGGATCCAGCACGCTCCGGTTGGCGAAGAACTCTTCAAGCATCTGGGATGGGGCTTCGATGAAGTCCCACTCGAGGGACAGGGGGCCGGTGCCCGCGTATTGCTGGTTCCCGCCCAGGACCATGTGCATCATATGCCCGAACTCGTGGAAGAAGGTGACTACGTCGTCATATTGCATGAGGCCGGGATCGCCGTTTTCTCCGCCGGTAAAGTTGCCGTTGAGCCGTGCTTCCGGGAGAGCGATGCCGCGTTTTCCCAGGACAACGGGGCCGGCGTTGAACCATTTGTCTTTGCCCGGGCGTGGGTGCATATCTAAATAGATGCGGCCCAGCTTTTTGCCGCCGGCTTCGCGGCCGTCAGTAACGTCGAGAACGGTCACGGATGGGTCCCAGGTAGGCGCGCCGGGGACGACCGTGAAGTGAACGTGGAAGAGGCGCGATGCGGTGGAGAGAACTCCTGCCTGAACCTGGGCGAAGGGGAAATAGGCACGGACGGCTTGTGAGTCAAAGTTGTAGGTAGCGGTTTCATATTGGTTGAGCCAATAGCGGGCGCTGTACTCCGGAATGGAAGTAAGGGATGGGTCTTGGGTCTTTGCGTAGGCGATGAGGCGTTCCATCTCGCGAGCACGGGCCGGTGCGGCGACTTTGTCGAGCTCGGTGATCAGGGAACGAATATTGGCGGCGCTGCCGATCATCTTGTCCGCGGCGGCGTAGTCAGCGTAATTGGTGAAGCCGAGAAGATGTGCGAGTTGGTAGCGCAGCATGAGCATTTTGAGGAGCACGTCGCGGTTGGCAGGGTAGCAGCGCTCGTTGTAGGCGTCGAACAGGCGATGGCGAAGCTCGGTGGAGCGTGCGTACTCCATAACAGGGCGGTAATCGGGCTCGTCGGTGGTGAGGGTGATCACACCGTTGGCATCGGGCTTGTGGCGCGCGATATAGTCGGCGGGAAGGCCGTCGAGCTCGGAGCCTTTGACTTCGATGTGGGCGGTGCCTTCTGCGATATTTCGGTTGAACTGTAGGACCAGGTTGGTGATCTGATCGCGGAGTGAGCGGATCTGTTTGCGGGTAGCCTCGTCTTTGTCGACACCCTGGAGACGGTAGTCGCGCAGGGTTTTGGCGAGGTAGAACTTTGTATCGGCGTCGACGCCGCCGATGTCGATGGATGCAAGCCTGTCGTAGATGGCGCGGTTGAGCGAGAGTTCCGTCGCCGCGGCAGACACTCGGCGGGATTCGGCCTGGGCGGTGTCGCGGAGCTCTTGCGTCGAGCCTGCGGCGTTGAGCAAGTGTGCGCCGAGCGCCGCCGTGCTTAGGGCGCGGTCGGCCTCGTCGTAGGGCGCGAGGGTATTTGTCACCGTGCGGGCGCCAGAGACGGTGAGAAGAGTGTTCTCTTCCGTGGTGGCCTTATCAAGATGAGACTGCACCCATGCGGTGACGCCGGCTGGATCCGGATTGCCCACCCAGATCCGCAGCGGGTCTGTCGATGTTTGTGCAATGGCCGCGGTGGCGGCCAGGAAGATGGCGGCGAGGACTTTGTGGCGCACGTTTTGCTCCGTGAAAATAGGGCCCCTGGCTTCGTCCGGATATTGGTATTAGTTTACAAAATCCAGAAAACAGAGATGCAAAAGACAGACGGTGGGGAAACTTCAACTAAAATGAAAAGGTAAGTTCTACCCGCCAGCCTCTCTAAAGATTGGGACCCATCGATTCGGATATGCACCTTAACAACTTGCGGCACTTGTTTTTGCTCATTCTTTGCCTTGTTATCTGCAGTTTTTGCCAGGCATTTGCGGCGTCGGCGCCACGGGTTTCGAACGTGGACCCTCTGCCGGCGGCGCCCACGCCCTCAATGGACCCTTCCGCCTCATTTTCCGCGGCGCGCGCCTCGATTACCCCCCAGAACCATGTCGCCATCCCTCAACTGAATGGTGAGCCCAAGCTTAGCGACTTTCTTGCCGATCCGGTGCGCTCGCAGGCGGCAAGGGAAATGCTGCGCATCAGCAACTTCATTGAGCGTTATCCCAATGACGGCACTCCTGTCACCGAGCCTACTGTTGCCTATCTGGGCTACACGCACGAATACCTCTTCGCGGCGTTCGTTTGTAAAGATAGAAAACCGAACCTCATCCGTGCCCACATGCTGGCGCGGGATTCGCTGGGGGACGACGATTCTGTCCAATTGATGCTCGATACCTTCAACGATCAGCGGCGGGCGTTTTTGTTCAGCAGCAATGCCCTCGGCATCCAGGCCGATGCGCTTTACAGCGAGCAAAATGGTTCCGACTACTCGTTCAACACAGTGTGGGACACCTGGGGCCAACGCACGCCGTTCGGATACGTTGTGCTCATGCGCATTCCCTTCGCCAGCCTGTATTTTGCCAAAGCCGCTCCCGGCGAGACCCGGACGTGGGGAATGATCCTGCAGCGCAATATCTCCCACGCCAACGAATGGGCTTTCTGGCCGCAGAACAGGCATCGCATCGCCGGTCTTTTGACCCAGGACATTGCCGCCGACGGGTTCAGCGATATCGAGCACGGCCAGAACCTTCAGTTCGAACCCTACGTGCTCGGCCGCAACCTGCGCCAATTAAACACCATCGATCCTGACGACCCATACTTTGAGGACAAACATTTCCAGGGCTACGCCGGGCTGGATGCGAAGTTCATCCTGCACAACAGCCTGGTTCTCGATACGACCGTCAACCCCGATTTCAGCCAGGTCGGCGTCGACAATCCGGCTACGCCCAACCAGCGCTTTCCTCCGTACTTCGCGGAGGTTCGCCCATTTTTCATCGAAAACAGCAGCTACTTCATGACGCCGGTCAGCCTGTACTACACCAACAATATAGTTCAGCCGCAGTATGGCGTCCGCCTTACAGGGAAACTTGGCCCATGGGCGCTGGGCGTTCTCGGGGTGGATGACAGAAGCCCGGGACAGGCCGTTCCGCCCGGGGACCCCGAGTACGACACGCGCGCCCATTTTTACGCCGGCCGTGTGAACCGCGACGTAGGTTCTCTATCGAATGTCGGCGTTATTTATGCCGACCGCGAATATCTGGATTCTTTCAATCGCGCAGGAGGGTTCGATTATCGAGCACGGTTGAAAAACCGCTGGACGTTGACCGGGCAGACCGTTACTTCGGCGACAAAAAATATCAGCAACTCCACGCAAGGCGAACAGGAATGCGAGGCGCTTACCTTAACCTGCAGCGGCCAGACGTATTCCCAGCAGGTGAATTATTCCGACCTGCATCGCAACGCTTGGGTCGCGTACAACGATACGTCCGCAGGTTACGTCACGGACACGGGATTCTTTCGCCGTGCCGATGTGCGCGAACCCAATGGGTATTACAGCTATACCTTTCGTCCCAGGCATGGGCCGATTCTTTCCCATGGCGCCAGTCTCTACAGCGAACGCATCTGGGACCATACCGGAGTTCCGCTGGACTTTTATATCAATCCTGCTTACAGCGTTACGTTCAAATACCGAACATCGATTTCCGCCAATGTAGATCTGGGACAAGACCGGCTGCGTCCCGTCGATTATTCCGCGCTGCCACACGATGTTGAATTTCACAGCCATACCAGCGGAGTTAACTTCTACAGCTCTCCCGTGCCTTATGTCGCGATCGGAGGCGGAGTCTATACGGGAACGGTCATCAACTACTCGCCGCCGAACAATGCCGGTCCCAGCCCTGTCAATGTGACGTCACCGAACCTCAACCTGGAAGTAAAGCCCATTAGTTCAATCGATCTGCAAAACAGCTATGTATACACGCATTTCACCAACCCGGCGAACGGCGATGTGGCCTATGACAATCACGAACTGATCTCGCGCTGGAATTACCAGATGACCAAGGCCCTTTCCTTCAACCTTATCGGTCAATACATCTCCACGTTGCCCAACCCGGAGTACACCGGTCTGGCGAACTCCAAGAGCCTTTTTGCGGACGCACTTTTCACCTTCATGCCGCACCCGGGAACAGCCGTCTACTTCGGCTATATCGGGAATTTTGAAAATCTGGACCGCGCCCTTTGTACCCGCGACGCGAACGGGCTGTGCGACACCAATGATCCGATCTTGCCACCCACCTATTCGTCACTTGCGAACACCGGCAAGACGATTTACCTGAAGGTCAACTATCTGCTGCGCTTCTAAGCACGGGAATTTCTGTGTCAGCTCCGCAAGCATCACCGTTCGCGCCGGCGTGCCCAGAGCCGCCCGCATCACCTTCGGCTTCGCTCCCACGGCACGCCGGGACGGGCGGGATGACAGAGGTTGGGGCATCTACAAAGTTTATGCCTGGCGGGCAGGAGAAGAACTGCAGATCCCCTCGGCTTCGCTCGGGATGACAAAGGGTGGGGTAGCTATAAAGTTTATGGCGGTTGGCAGAAGAAGAGCTGCAAATCCCGAGGGATCTGCAGTTTCTTTTCTCCACCCCGAAGAAAAGCTCGGATCTCGGGACATCCTGACTCTGAGAACCTCGCTCAGGTTATTTGCTCAAGGCAGGTTGATCCCAGATCGACTTGAGGGTCCAAATCTGTCCGGAGAATGTAGCTGTCTTCGCATCGGACGGAAAAATTTTGATCGTGCTGTTGGAAGACAACGGGTAGATCAAGTTCGTCATGGCAATCGTGCCGTTTTGAGCATAGGCCTCCACCGAAGACCGATCCACGATGAGCTGCAAATTGTATGGGCGAGCGAGAGCGATCGGGGCCGTCGTTTTCGCAGGAAAATCCTTGTCGATTGTGGCGCCCGACTTCGTCCGATCGACGTAGAACTGCTTCCTGGTCATATCGAAACCAATCTCTGTCCAGTGCTCCTCATCCGAATAAAGGCGGACACCAAAGATAGGCGCATCAGGATGTCCAAACTGCAGGTCCAGTTCGTAGGGAATCGCAACCGAGTCTGCAGTTCCGGAAGACGTGGGGATGGAAAGTCCCTTGGTCCGGAGCGGTGCAATGACCGGTTCTTGCTGGAGCGCCAGACCCGCTTCGTCTCTCACGAAGGAGAGCAGCCGGGGTAGGCTCATCTGACCCCGCCAGGGCGCAGTTGGCAACTTGGCGGCATACTGCCAGTTGCTCATCCAGCCCAGGAGGACAGGCTTTTGCCCTTGGGGCAATCCGTTGAAGCTGATTGCGCAGTAATCGTCTTTTCCGTAGTTCGTCCATCCGTGGGAGCCTGGCTCGTTCGACGAAGTGAAGCTTTTTCCGTTGAAGTTTCCGAGGAAGTATTGCTCACCTGACCCACCTTGCGGTGCGCCCGGATTGAGCCCGACCTTCAGCGCCCAGATATTCTCCTTTCCATCCGAAGAGGGGATTCGTAGCAGGTCGGGGCACTCCCAATCTCCTGCGATATCCCCTGCAGGGCCGAAGTCGCTCAGCTGGGTCCATTGCTTCAAGTCTGTCGAGGAGTAGAACCGGACCTTGTGCTCCTTAGGCAAGGAGACAGCCATAATCCATTGGCGCGCCGTTTCATCCCAGGAAACGCTCGGATCCCGAAAGTCAGCCAGGTGTAGATCGAGCACGGGATTACCCGCATACTTCGTCCAGGTGCGGCCGCTGTCGCGGCTGTAGGCAATGTTTTGCGCCTGACGTTGGCCTTCCGGCGTCTTGCTGTGACCGGTGTAGATCGCGACCAGGCATTCGCTCTTTGCAGCGCACAACCCACTGCTGTTCTTGCGGTCGACAACCACGCTCCCGGTAAAAATCATCACTCCATCCCCTTCCGGAATGGCAACCGGCAGCTCTTGCCAATGCAGCAGGTCCTTGCTGACGGCGTGTCCCCAGCTCATATGCCCCCATTGATCTCCGAATGGGTTGTACTGGAAGAACAGGTGGTATTCGCCACGGAAGTAGACAAGGCCGTTAGGGTCGTTGGTCCAGTTCTGACGTGGGGAGAAGTGTATTTGTGGTCGATATGGTTGGTCATACGCCGCGGTTTGTCCGTTTGTGGGTGAGCCATGCAAGACGATCATGGCGGCGAGCATTCCATAAATCCGCATCTTTAACATTGCCAGGCTCCTGCAAGTAATCGCATGACGGCACAACCAGAGAGCTTCAGCGACTATACCGAAGGCCAAGTGGATGTGACGATAAGAAGATCGGCCGTGCGCGATCGTGCTAGACTTACGCGAATTCATGGGTCATCTGCTCAATCGACGCGCCTTTCTCGCTCTCACCACAGGCACCGCCGTTTCCGCGGCCTCGGGCAGACTATGGGGCTCCGGGCTGATTCCCATGCCGGCCGCCAAGGGCGCGGCAGAGGAACGGCTGGATGCTTTCACCGCTGCCTACATGCAAGCCATGAACGCTCCGGGGATGACTCAGGCGCTCACCGATGCGACGGCGACCATCCGTACCGCGGGCTACGGCTTTGGCAACGTCGAATTGAAAGCGCCGGTGACGCCGGATCAACTCTTCCAGATCGGATCCATTACAAAATCATTTGCGGCGCTGATCATGCTGCAGCTGCGTGAAGAGGGCAAAGTGGATCTCCACCGCCCGGTGCTCGAGTACTTGCCCTGGCTTCCGGTGACCATGCCGTATGGGCCGATCACCGCGCATCATCTGCTGACGCACACCTCCGGTCTTCCTGATGCTGACCGTATTTTTCAAAGCGATCCAAGCGCCCGGCATGCGCAAGGTTATCCGCCAGGCGCTCACTTCCACTATTGCAATCTCGGCTTCGCTATTCTCGGCCAGATCATACAGAAGCTGGATGCCAGGCCCTGGTATGAATGCCTGCAGGCTCGTATTCTTACGCCGCTGGGAATGACGGCGACAGCCGCAGTGATCACCATAGAATCCAGCGCACGCAGCGCTACAGGATATCAGGCATTTTTCGATGACCAGGTTTACCCCCGCAAAGGCCGGTTGGCGCCAAGGCCGCCGGAGGTCTTCGCTAACCCGGCGGGAAGCATTGCATCTCCGGCCGGGGATATGGCGTGCTATTTGCGTATGCTGCTCAACCGTGGCCGGGAAACCAACCTGCGCATTGTTTCCGAGGAGAGTTTTGCGCTTCTATCAACGCCTTATATCAAGGCGCCGGAATTCAGCCCGACGGCGTCTTACGGTTATGGCATCGCCGTCGATACGCTCGACGGCCATAAGATTCTGCGGCACACCGGCGGAATGAACTGCTTTGCATCCTCTATCCACGTGGATCTGGATGGAGGCGTGGCTGCCTTTGCCTCGATCAATGCGATGCAGGGCTACCGGCCGACCCCGATCACGCAGTACGCGGTCCAGCTTTTGCGGGCGGAGCACGAAGCGAAACCCCTGCCTGCACCAGAGGCGCTCAAGGATGCGGCGGATGTGGAAAATGCAGGCAACTACGCAGGCGTTTTTCGCAATGGGGATGGCAAGGGACTGCTCTTCAAGGCAGAGGGCACCAAGCTCCTGCTCATGCATGGAAGCCAGGAAATTGTTCTGCAACGTTCTGAGGGAGATTTGTTTCTCTCGACGGTGCAGGGCGGATTTTCAGACTATAGCTGGGCCTTCGGGCGAGACCTGGCGAACAGCAAAACGGGAACGGGCGGCGACGGTGACCATGCAAAGGGGCCTGCTGCTGAAGCGCCCGTGGTTGAAGTGGCCTATGGCCCGGACTGGTACACCAACGCGGCGTATCGGGGCCCGCGTGAGTTCCCGGCTCCCCCCGGATACAGTGCCTTCATCGGCCGTTACCGAAGCGATGGCGGCGATGACGTACGCGTCTTTGTGCGCAAAGGAGCGCTTTGGCTGGGAGATTCTCCGCTGACCGAGATCGGCTCGGCGCTGTTTCGCGTTGGCAACGATTCCTGGTCTCCTGACACGGCGGAGTTTCTGACGATTGTGGAAGGCAGCGCCAGACTGCTGAGGGTCATCGGCGAGGATTGCTGGAGACTTGAAGTGGGCGCCTAGTTCCGTCCAGGCTTTAGTTCCTGATCTAACATGTTGACATTCTACCTATGCACGGTGCATTGTATATGTAGAACGGCAACAGGGAGAAACAATGGGAGAGAGCAAATCCGACGTTCTGCAAGGGACGCTGGACCTGATGGTCCTCAAGACGCTTGAGTCGATGGGCTCGCTGCACGGATATGCAATTGCGCGGCGGATTGAACAGGTGAGCGGCAACACGCTGATCATGAACCAGGGAACGATCTATCCGGCGTTGCTGCGTCTTCAGCAGCGCAAATGGATCAAGGCGGAGTGGGGCATCTCCGAAACTGGCCGTCGCGCCAAGTTCTATTCACTAAGCAGGATTGGCCGCAAGCAGATCGAGATGGAGACCGAGAACTGGGAAAGGATTGCCGCCACGATGGCGCGCTTTCTCGCTCCTTCCCATTAAGAGTCGAAGATGGAGCCGATACGCATTTTGCTGAGCCGCTGTTCAGATCTATTCCGCAGGCGCAACCTGGACGAAGACCTCGACGCTGAGTTGAGTTCACATATTGAATTCGCCGTCGAAGAGAACATGAAACGCGGCATGTCTGCTGCAGGAAGCGCGGACCAGGGCGCTGCGCGAGTTCGGCGGCGTCACGCAGATCAAAGAAGCGTACCGTGCGCAGCAAGGGCTTCCGTTTCTAGAAGCGGTCCTCATCGATGCGCGCTACGGGCTACGGCAGTTGCGTAAGTCGCCAGCCTTTGCAGCCACTGCGATATTGACATTAGCGCTGGGAATCGGCGGCATGACAGCCGTCTTTTCCGTTGTGGAAGCCGTGTTATTGCGGCCTCTGCCGTTCAGAGATTCCGGGCAACTCCTCAGTTTGCATGAATGGGTTCGGGAAGATCCTCATGAGTTCAATGTGACTGCTCCCGATGTTCTCATCTTCCAGCGCGAAAGCAAGGCCTTCACTGGTGAGGGTGGGTATATCGCTGCTGGGTATGATGTGACCGGTGCGGGCGCGCCCTTTCACGCGGCCGCGGAACGAGTGAGTGCATCGCTGTTTCCAGTCCTTGGTATCGACCCATTGTTGGGCCGAACATTCACACAGAAAGAGGACGAGAACGCTGCGCCGGTGACCGTGATCAGCTATTCCCTTTGGCGAGAACGATTCCAGAGTGATCCAGGCGTATTGGGCAAGACGATCGATCTGGATCGGCGCCCGTACACGATCATCGGAGTTATGCCGCGAAATTTCGAGTTCCCTCTGGACGCCGGTCGATTGAGCCGTCGCGATCTTTGGGTTCCCATGAGTTTTACTTCGGTTGAAAAGAACTCTGAAGGTGAGAATTACGACTACGGCCTCGTGGCGCGCTTGAGACCGGGTGTAAGCACGGCGCAGGCACAAATCGACGTGAACCGAGTGATCGCAGGCATCCAACCCAGATATACAGCGGTAGCCGGCCTGCACCTGCAAGGGTACTTCAGGACGCTGAAAGAGGAAACGGTGCACAATGCACGCCCGTTCCTGAACATCCTGCTTGGAGCAGTCAGTCTGATCATGCTGATCGCCTGCGTGAATATCGCAAATCTGCTGCTGGTACGTGCGGCATCACGAAGACGCGAATTCGGAGTCCGTCTGGCGTTGGGCGCTGCACGACGCATTGTGCTGAGGCAATTACTGACAGAAAGTCTCTTGCTGAGCGCGATTGGCGGCGCAATCGGCGTTGCACTTGCGGTGGTGTTGGTGCATGCGGCCGCTGTTTGCTTGCCGGACTCGCTGCCACGCTTGGGTGAAATTGCGATTCGATGGCCGATGTTCGCTGCTGCGTCTGGATTTGCCGGTGTGACAGGCATGCTGTGCGGAGTAGCGCCGGCGCTTGCCGGCATGCGCACAGATGTTCTTGATTCCTTGCGTGATGGAAGCCACGCGGCAGGACAGGGGCGCTCGCAATACAACCTGCAGAGCATGTTGGTAATACTTGAGATCGCTTTGGCGCTGTTGCTGCTGGTTGCATCAGGCCTGCTGCTCCGCAGCTTTGCGAAAGATGCTCGAGACCGATCCCGGCTTTCAGCCGCAACATGTTCTGACTGCCTCTCTGTCGCTGCCCAGACACGATTATCCGACCCAGCAGAAAGTGGATGAGTTCTACGCAGAATTGCAGCGGAGAATAGAAACTCTGCCTGGAGTGAAGACCGTAGGCTTCTCTTCCAACATTCCGATCGTCGGCCAAAATGGTGGACGCCTGATTACACCGGAAGGCCATGTGCGGTCCACCGGCGAGGGCTTCCTGATTGCGTCAACCTATCTCGTGCAAGGGAACTATTTCCAGGCGCTCCATATTCCGCTGATCCGTGGCCGTTATCTTTGAAGATCGAGATGTGCAGGCCGGCGCTCCCCTGGTGGCGATCATCAGCCAGTCTTTTGCCGAAACTTACTTCCGTGGCAAAGATCCGATCGGTTTGCGCATGAAAGTGGGCGATCGATTTGACAGCCCGATGCCTGCCATCACTGTCGTGGGCGTCGTTGGGGATGTGAAGCAAGGCGCACTCGATCAGCCGACAGTGGAGCAGATGTATGAGCCGATCTCGCAAGCCGCGGCTGCATTGGGACCGATGGCAGCGATGTTGGGAGTGGCGGGCAATATGGATGTAGTCATACGGACAGCAGACGATCCAACGCCGCTGCTGCCGAGCCTGGGGAAGATCGTCCATCAACTTGACCCGCTGCTTGTGGTATCGCGGGCGCATACGATGGATGAGATCGTGGCGGCCACCGAGTCATCGCGCCGATTCAATACAGCGATTCTGACGGCATTTGCGGCGATCGCACTGGTGTTGGCTTTGCTCGGGATTTATGGAGTGCTTGCGTATGCGGTCGCACAGCGCACACGCGAGATCGCAATCCGCATAGCATTAGGAGCCTCGCGCAAAGTTGTGCTGTTGCGAACGTTGCGCTATGCCTTGACGGTCGCCGTAACGGGCGTGACCGGTGGGCTGATCGCGTCCGTCGGACTTATGCACTTTCTTAAGAGTCTGCTGTATGGCGTTAAACCGCTGGACAGCGCGACGATTGCAGGCGCGGTACTCGTTCTATTGTGCTGTTCCGCATTGGCGGCCTCTGATCCCCGCGCAACGTGCGGCGTCCATCGATCCCATGCGGGCGCTACGAGCGGAATAGAAAGTGTCAATGGATAAGGCGGTGGGTATGCGGACGCCATCCAGCCGCGCTTCACAATTGACCATTCGATGGGTGATAGCCCTGGCGTTGACTTGCGCCTTGACACACCTAAGCATCTATGGGTACTCTCTTTTCTACTGAGTTGTCTAGGGGTTTTGTCGACATGGCGAAGAATGACCTACAGGGAACCCTGGATCTACTGGTTCTCAAAACACTCTCGCAATTGGGTTCGTTGCACGGTTATGGAATCGTCCTGCACATCCAGAGGGCGTCCGATGAATTGCTGAGCGTAGAGGAAGGCTCTCTATACCCGGCCCTGCATCGCATGGAACAGAACGGATGGATTGGTTCCGAGTGGGCGCTGACGGAGACGAACCGGAAGGCGAAGTATTACACGTTGACGACTGCAGGGCGGAAGCAGCTGCAGGAAGCAGAAAAGAATTTTGAACATCTGGTGAAGGGCGTCCGCGCCATTTTGCGGTACGCGTGAGGTGATCCATGTCGCTCTTTCGCCGTATCTCGAATCTGTTCGCTCGCTCCAAAGTGCAGCAAGAGATCGACGCTGAACTCAAGTCGCACCTCGAAATGCGAATGGAAGACAACATTGCGTCTGGTATGGCGCCCGAAGAAGCTCAGCGAGATGCCCTTCTTCGCTTCGGAAACCCTACAGTCATGAAAGAACGTGCGCTTGCCGCGGATGCTGCACTGGTTCTCGACAACATTCGACGGGATATCCAATATGGAATATCCGGATTGCTCAAATCTCCCGGTTTCACGATCACTGCTGTACTGACCTTGGCGTTCGGTATCGGAATCAACTCCAGCCTCTACAGTCTCGCCAGCGGCATAATGCGCCGGCTCCCAATACGTGGTGTCGACCGCGTTGGCGTGGTTGTAGCCACCAACGCCTCATTTGATGAGGACCGTGGCCTCCTTAGCGTGCCGGAGTTTTTGTTTTTTTGTGAACAAGCACAAAGCTTCAGTGAAATGGCTGCCGGCGATTCTTCCAGAAGCTTCAATCTGGCGGGAAGCGGTGAGCCGGAGCGCTTAACCGCATTTCAGGTTTCCCCGGAGTATTTTCAATTGGTGGGCGTCTCTGCCGAGTTTGGGCGTACGCTCCTGCCCGGCGAAGACCGGCCGCAGCAGGAGCACGTTGTGATCCTCAGCCATGACCTGTGGCAGCGCCGATTTGGATCGGACCGCAGCGTAATTGGCAAGACGATCCAGCTCGACGGAGAGAAATACACTGTCATTGGCGTCATGCCGAGCTATTTCAAGCAGGCATATTATCCGGTTGACATACTGACCCCGCTAGTTTTCGGGGACGAGCAGAGAAGTCCCGCGAGCGGATGCACCACGGGACCTGGTGGTCTTCACGCGGCTGAAACCCGGCGTCACGTTTGCCCAAGCCAAGGCAGAGATGCAATCGCTCGCCACGCGCTACTCAGCCGGCTTGCTCGGGCACAGCACAGGCTGGAGCGCGTCGGTAACGTCAATAGAGGATTATTTTGTACCGCAGGCTACGCACAGGGCACTTGCGTTACTAATGGGCGTGGCGGGTTCTATCCTGCTTATCGTTTGCGGCAATATCAGCGGTCTCTTGATCGCGCGCGGTGTGGCTCGTGAGAAGGAGTTCGCAATCCGTAATGCTCTGGGTGCCGGGAGATGGCGCCTCGTGCAGCAACTCCTTGTCGAAAATCTGTTTCTATCACTGATCGGCGGCGCTTTTGGTCTCCTGGTGGCTTTTGCCGGAGTCCGCTTACTTCGCACGCGGCTGGATTTCAGTTCGTGGGGCAGTTTCTTCGCCGAACAAGATCACCATCGATGGCGGCGTCCTGGCATTCACTTTGGCCGTTTCTGTCTTCGCATCTCTGCTGTTCGGCCTCTTGCCTGCCTTTAACACCTCGACCGTCAATCTAGGTTCATCGCTTCAAGAAGGTGACCGTACAGGATCGTCCGGAAGAAGGCAGGGCCGGCTCCGTAGCGTCCTGGTTGTGGGGGAGATTGCGCTTGCGTTGATACTGCTCACCTGCTGCACGGTGATGATCAAGGGTTTGTACAATCTGGATCAGTTGAACGCGGGTTTTGATCCAAAGCAGGTGATAACCGCCGGGCTTCAGCTCACCAAGGGGGCGTATGATAGCGCTGCGAAGCAGCGGGCATTTGTCGAGGAGAGCGTGCGGCGCATTGCGAACCTTCCTGGCGTGCGTGTCGCGGCAGCTACCACGGACTTACCTATAAGTTTTGCGCGAATGGTCCCGTTCAGTATAGAGGGCCAGCCAGTGACGAAACCGGAGGAGCGCCCTCAAGCACGGTACTACGCGATCAGCCCGGATTATCTCCACGTCATGAACATTCCGCTCCTGGGGGGCAGAGAATTTTATGTCTTCGGACACCGCAAGTAGTCCGTCAGTAGCGCTCATCAACGAAGCCTTTGTCAAGCAGTTCTTCACCAAGGGCAACGTTATCGGGAAGCACGTGACCGTAGCTTTGAATTCCTCTTCAGAGCAGATCGTCGCAGAGATCGTAGGCGTCGTTGTCAATGTGGCTGACTATCAAGGCCAATCATCCTTTCAGCCACAGATCTATTTCCCCTATGCACAATACCCGGCTGCGCATTTCACACTCGTGGCACGCACAAGCATGGACCCCAGGGGGCTCATCGCTCCGCTACGCCAAGCCATTTGGTCAGTGGATAAGAATCAGCCTATTGATAGCCCTCGAACAATGACAGAAGTAGTCACAAGTACCAATCCCGGTAACCGCCTTATCATCCTTGTGCTCGAAATCTTTGCCATTCTGGCGCTCTTGCTGGTTTCGGTCGGCATCTACGGCGTGATCGCCTCCACCGTAAACCAGCGCACGCGAGAAATCGGGATCCGATTGGCTTTGGGTGCGCACCGTCGAGATATCCTCCTGATGGTATTAAAGAACGGCGTGAAACTTGCCGCGATAGGGCTGATTGTTGGGCTTCCTCTTTCAGCGCCGGTGCCTCACTTGCTAGGGCGTCTCTTCTACGGAATCTTCGTTGTACACACACTTACTGTGCTTATTGGCATTCCCTTATTCATCGCGATTATCACGGTCGTCTCGACCTATTTGCCAGCACTTCGGGCATCCCGGGTAGATCCAATTCATGCGTTGCGCTATGAATAGCTTCTCAAACCACAAGCGTGCCTTTGACCGTGCTCTGGCGGCGCTACGGAAGATCCCGGGCCCAATTCTCGCCATTTTTCTGGCGCTCGCACTTGGCATTGGCGTCAACACGGCGATCTTCGCCGTAGACTACGTGGTTTTCCTGGCGCCCCTATCCTATCCCCATCCAGACGAACTGGTAGCGCTCCGATCGGTGATTCATGGTCATGCCGATGGAGTTTTGCCGAGCGACTTCATTGACTGGAAACAGGAAACCACAGTCTTCCAGGATCTGAACGCGTCGACCGAAGGCGCATTTAGAATCGCCACCCGAGACGGGCCGCAAAACATCGCTGCGAGCCTGGTTACCGCCGGGTTTTACCAGATGATGGGAGATCGCTTTTATCTTGGCTACGGCTTCACTCCCGAGGACGAGACGACAGGCAGGGACCAGGTCGTGATCCTTGCCCATGCTATGTGGAAGCGGCTCGGTGCCAACCCGGCGATTATTGGAGCGACCATACTCATGGATGGAGAACCCTACACCGTAGTGGGTGTGCTTGCACCGGGTCTGCGGGATCGGGGCGCGCCAGTGACAGTGCCGCTGGTCTTCAAACCTCAGCCACTGAATCAGAATGACCAACGGATGAACGTGATAGGACGTCTCAAATCCGGCGTCAGCATCCGGCAGGCGCAAGCGAACATAGATAGGGTCGTGGCCCGCGCCACGCACAGCCATGGCAACGGCAATAAGGGGTGGAGCGTCTCGGTGGATCCCATTAAGAGCACCTCCTTCCCCAATGAGCGGAAATTGATGATCTGGCTCATGCTGGGAGTGGTGGTATTTGTCCTGCTGATGGAATGCATGAGTGTAGCCAATCTTCTTCGCTTGCGCTCTGACGCTGGCTATCAGCTCCACTCATAGGTGCGCTCGGTGTCACTGCTCACGCAACAGAATCGCGGGATCAACCGCCAAAGCACGCCGGGCCGGAGCCCAACAGGCGAGCAGGCCCAAAAGCAGCATCGTTAAGATTACTCCGGCGAGCACCACTGGATCCCGTGGCCCGGCTTGATAGACGATGTAGGAAAGCGCACGGGTGGTCGCCAGGCCGAGCAGTAAGCCTGCTGCCGCGCCTCCCGCCAGCCGGATCGGACACACGAATTGTGAAACCGATCTAACTGGTGTGCATTCTGCACGCCAGAGTCGGAAGAACGCAAGCCTTGAAAAGGAACGAGTTAGTTACACAGGCCATGGCAGGCCATGTCCACAACCGGGATTGCCTGTTCGAAATTGAACAGCGCTCCACGCCGAAGAACCCATCGCGTCAAGTATGAGCGCCTCTTAACTAACAAGCCGCTGCAGAATCTTCTGCAAAGCCCGATCATGCTCGATAACCAAGATCCGATCCATGGCGGCTGGTCGTTCACACCTCACAGTGTTGCTTCATCGAATATTTTTTCCCTTTTGTGAACCCCAGCCAGCTGGAAACGCAGCTTTTCCGTGGCTCGAAGCAAACTGGTTTTGGTCGATCGTTCCGAGGTATTGAGGATCTCACTTACGGTTCGCAGCTTCAGTCCCTGGAAATGCTTCAAATCAAACACCATGCGCTCGCGTGGCGTCAGGCTTTGCAGAGCACATACAATGTGTGCGCTCCGTTCTCGTTGTTGCTCTGGGTGGTTGGTTGGTCTGTTGTCCGAGACTTGGTTCAGCGAGTCGTATTCCTCGTCCGCGACGTTCCCCTTTATCGCACTATTCTCTCTACGGTTTCGATTCTTCCGCAGGTAATCCAGGCAGACGTGAGCGACAATGCGATAAATCCAAGTAGAGAAGGAGCACTCGAAGCGGAAGCCACCCAGCTTGTTGTAAGCCTTCAGAAATGCCTCTTGATAGATATCCTGGGCATCGCTCTGCGACCCGGTGATCCGAAACGCGAGTCGTAGAACGGCCTGATCGTAGGCGTGTACCAACTGCTGGAAAGCGGCTTGGTTGCCGCCTTGCACCTCGCGAACCAGGCAACAATCGTGGATGCAGCCTATGCTCTCCATTGCCTCCCTCCGAGGCGTCTATGGTCGCCGCACGCGCGTTATGCACGCTGCCGCAAGGGCTAAGACGAATTTCACTGCGCTAGGGCGTGTTAACACTAAGCGCCATGCTTCTTGACTTGCGCTTGGAGTTAACCGGACCTACAGAAATGAGTGCTCCCTCCGGAATGGCAAAGGGAATCGTGATCTTGAATAAAGTTCCGGTCTCACTTCTCCCGATCAAGGTAGATCTCCCCGCCATGATCCTCGACAATCTTCTTCGCTATCGCGAGGCCCAGTCCGCTGCCCTCGGCCTTTCCGTAGCTCACGAAGGGTTCAAAAACGGAGTCCTGAATCGTCGGGGGAATGCCGGGGCCGTTATCCCAGACGCCAATTTGCAAGCAGGCTCGATTTCCGGTCGTGGTTATGACGATCTGCCCCGAGTCCGGAGAAACCGCCTCGCAAGCATTCAGGACGAGATTGGCGACCACCCGTTCGAGACGGTTGGAATCGAACCAGCCCACGGCCAAGCCTTCATGATGATGCTTGATAGTGATGCGGCGGAACTCCTGTCTCACACTTGTCATCCGGATCGCGCGCTCGACTGTGTCAACGATGTTTCGTACGGCGGGCCGAAGTGTGTCACGACCCTTGGAGCACTCCAACAATGAGGAGACCACTCATTCATCCGGTCGATGGCGCAACGGATTTCCTGGTAAAAATCGTTCCTTTCCATCTCGCTAATATCTGGCTGGGTGAGAAATTCCGCATTTGCCAGGATGGCGGTCAAAGGATGGCGAAGATCGTGGGAAATGAGGGCGACGATCCTGCTTACGGCGGAAAGCGGCTCCAGAATTGGAAGATCCCATTGCATGCTCCGCAAAGATTCAGCCGGCAATAACCGCTCCCTACACACAGCTTGCTCCAGCATTGAAACCCCTTCCGATCCGCGATGGGCCGAAGTTCAGAGAGGAAGAGCCCTTTCCGGCATCGGCATGCACTCCTTTGTGACCTCTAGATTTCGTCAGATGATGCCCCATCTTTGAGCTGTTCGGCCATAAACGGGTTTGTGCGCAGAAGACCGACACCGCGACTCCGCAGTTCCTTGAGGAGTACGATCCCCGCGGCATCGGCGAATGAAACGTCCGCCAGCTCGAGGGACAACTGAACCTCATCGGGGAAAGTATGCGCATCGCATGCTCTGCGGAGCTCCTCGACCCAGGAACCCGTTATCCGGCCTTCTACCCGAAGGGTTACGGCGCTCTCTTGACGATTCGACAACCGTGATCCTCAGCATCGCGGTTCACCTGATCTCCTCTGGACTTGATAAAGCAATTGACATGCCCTTCACAAAATCAGGCCAGGTCTGAAGCGATCTCCCCGGACCCACCGAGACCGCCCGAGCCAATATCTATCTAGAATCAATAAGTTGCGAAGGCTTGCCGCCATCTGTTCGCGCTCCGGTTCCCAGGATGCGCAGACGGCTGTTTCCTCCAGGGTGCTGGACCGAGAGGCGGAGCCACCACATTTGGTAATCACGCGCGAGTTGGTGTGGGAGGAACTACGATGGGCGGTGACGAGATCCCTTGATGCCGAGCTTATCCATCCGGTGGCGAAGCGTGTTTGGATGGAGGTTCAAGATCCTCGCCGCACCTTTTGGACCATCAACCACTCCACCGGCATGTTGAAGGGCGGCGAGGATATGGTTTCGGTCTACCTCGTCCAGCGTTAGGAGTGGTTTTGCAGACTTGAGGTCAGCCTGCCGATGCTCTGGAGCATCCGTCTCAGGAGTCTCCATGCCTTTCGTAGAGGCGGCAACCGGCATAAGGTCGCGGTCCAGCCGGAGGGTCGGATCCACCGATAAGACGACCGCGCGCTCGATTACGTTCTGCAGCTCACGAATGTTTCCGGGCCATGGATAGTTCACCAAGTTCTCCATCGATTCCCGTGAAACGCCGTCGATCTTCTTCCCTAACCGCTTGGAGAACCGGGATACGCAGAAAGCCACCAGCTGGGGAATGTCGGAGCGGCGTTCTCGCAAAGGGGGAAGCTCGATGGGAAAAACGTTGAGGCGGTAGAAGAGGTCTGAGCGGAAGCGGCCCGCCTGGACTGCTTCACGGAGGTTGCGGTTCGTGGCGGCAATCACGCGCACGTCCACACGCAAAGAGCGGCTGCTCCCTACCGGCTCAAACTCGTGTTCTTGCAGAACGCGGAGCAGCTTCACTTGCGTCTCCAGGCGACAGCTCCCCGATTTCGTCCAGGAAGATCGTGCCGCCGTGGGCAAGCTCGAAGCGGCCGATGCGCCGCTCGAGCGCCCCCGTGAAGGCCCCCTTCATATGGCCAAACAGTTCGCTCTCCACCAGACCAGCCGAGATGGCGCTGCAGTTCACGTTCACCAGGGCACGGCCATTGCGGGCGCTGCGGCTGTGGATCGCGCGCGCCACGAGTTCCTTCCCCGTCCCCGTTTCCCCGTAAATGAGCACGGTTGAATCCGTAGGAGCGACCTGATCGACGGCGTGGAGCGCCCTGAGCAGTGCTGGACTATTGCCCACGATTTCCTCGAAGTTGTGCTCCGTGCGCAGTTCCTCCCGGAGATAAACGTTTTCCTTCTCCAACCTAGCCTTCAGGCTGTCAATTTCCTGGTAGGACTGCATATTCTGAATCGCCAATGCGACCTGGTTCGCCACTTCCTGCAAGAACACGGCGTCCTCATCCGAATACCGATCCCTTTCCCGGCTTACCAAGCTGAGCGTGCCGATACACTTTCCCTGGAAAACCAGGGGCACGGCGCACATCGACTGGATACCCTCTGCGGCGAGGCGGCGCTCATTGAGATACTGCTGCTCTTTTTCAAGATCGCGGCGCACGAGAGGCCGCTGATGGTCGAACACCCAGCTGCCGCAGGTCTCGTTGCGGCTAACCTCCAGCCCCGTCCTGAAAGTAGTCCGAGAGCAGATCTCCCTCCACGGCGAGGAAGCGGAAAGTATCTCTCTCCGGCTGATAGAGGGTAATGGCGCATCGGTCGAAGGAGAAAACAGGATGCAAGGCCTCGGAAATAGAGTGCAGGAGGGCCTGCTGGGTCAGGTTCGTAATGATGGCATTGTTGATCTGAAGCAGGCTGCGGTTCTTCTCTTCACTTTTACGGAGCGCCGCTTCCGCCTGTTTCCGCTCCGTGATATCGATGAACGTGATCACCGCGCCCAGGGTTCTACCTTCCCGAACGACAAGATGAGACCAATACTCTACGGGAAAGCTCGTGCCATCCTTTCTCCAATAAACCTCATCGTCTCTGTGGACGCTCTCGTTTTTTTGAAAGCCAATATAAATGGGGCATTCTTCAATTGGATATGGGGTGCCGTCTTTTCGGGTATGGTGCTCCAGCGCATGCATGTTTTTCCCGAGTAATTCCGCGGGATCGTCGTATCCGAGCATGCGCGCCGCCGAAGGATTTGAGAAAAGACAAGTACCTTCTGAATCGCAGCCACAGATCGCTTCCGTGGCGGAATCGAGTATTAGGCGGATTCGCTCCTCGCTATTGTGCAGAGCGTCTTCCGCCTGCATTCGCATCGTGCTGTCTTCAGAAAGCGGCATGGTGGACTGCGGCTGCTCTGGCCCCGGAACACGAAGAAACGCCGTTACGCAGCGGCGTCAAAGTGATGTCGCGCCTCCGCTAAGCATCCTGGATATCACTATATACAGACGCAGCGCGATACGGGCGCAGTGCCGCAGTGCCTGGGCCGTGTGAACGGCGAAATGACTATATCAGCTATCCGGTAAACAAGAACGCAGCTTCTACCCTACGCCCCAGCTCACTGGAGCTTGGACGGAACATCGATGAAAAGAGCACCTTATACTTTTGGGAGGGCAAGGGATCGGTTCGAGGAAAGCCCCAGCGCACATATCGGGAACAAACGAACGGAATCCGCGCTGTCCTCACCCCGTACCGCATTTTGTAACCGGGAAATTACTCTGCGAGGATTCATCGTCTGTTATCGTCTCTGGCAGTTCGTTTCAGAACGCATCCAGCGCCAATGAGGTGATCCATGCCGTGCGACCCCGTAGAGTTAAAACACGTCCCGCTCTTTGCCTTGCTCGACGATGATGAAATTGCCGTCTTGGCCGCGCAGGTCGACTTAAAGATATTCGCTCCCCGGCAGCGCATCTACAAGATCGGTGATCCCGGCAAGCACGCCTACATCCTGCTGTCAGGCAACGTGCAGGTCACTACCGTCGACGAAGATCATCAGGAGGTCCTGGTCGATCAACCCGGCCACGGCCAGTTTTTCGGCTTCGCCTCCATGCTGGAGCAAACGCCCCACCAGACGAGCGCCCTGGCCATAGAAAAAACCACGTGCGTCGAGATCAGCCGCGACGACATCGCCACTCTGCTCCAACGCAAACCCATGGCGGGTATGGATATGCTGACCGTGCTCGGCCAGCAATTTCATGCCTCGCAGCAACTGGTGCGGGTTCGCGCCAGCCGCAACCCGAACGAAGTGATCGAAGAGAAATACACCTTCGGTGAACACGTCGCCGACGCCGTCGCCAGCTTCGGAGGCTCGTGGTCCTTCATCATCCTCTTCGGAGTCGTGTTGGTCGTCTACACCTGCATCAACATCGCCCTGAAGGGCAGGGCGTGGGATCCCTATCCCTTCATCCTGCTCAATCTCTTCCTGTCCATGCTCGCCGCCATCCAGGCGCCGGTCATCATGATGAGCCAGAATCGCCAGGACAAGAAGGACCGCCTGCGCAGCGAGTTGGACTTCGACGTAAACCGCCGCGCCGAATCGGAGATCCAAAACCTCTCCCGCAAGCTGAATCTGGTAACCGAAAAACTCTGCGACGTCGACGACCTCCTCCGCGAACGGCCCAACACTGTCGCGGATTCAGGGCCGAACAGCTAGAGCGGCTTCACGATTCCCGTGGTCAATCCGGCTTCAGCGAAGTTTTTCCTGATGAAAAGCCTCGTCTGAGGCAGACCGGCCCCAGCACAACGCAGATAAATCCAACTGCCTTCGACCCATCTCCTGCAAAACCTCGTTCGAGCCATGTTCCCGTTTGCACCGCTAGTAGCTCCTAGAACGAAACATTTTCTTCTGGAGATTGAAACGCTTTTGCCGGTTTGGTCACTTACTCATCGAGACGCCGTTTTCATTTATAGGAGCAGGAGCTCGCGGACACTTATCTACGACGCCGGTTAGGAAACCAGAGAAAAGGAGCAAACCTATGAGCGAAGCTAGAAGCAAAAGAATATCCGATGTTCGAATAAGCCCAGACAGCGCAACAGTCCTCAAGCAGTTGGGTCCCCTTCAGGATCTTGCCGGAACATGGAAGGGGAATGGGTTCAATTTGATCGCCCGGCCCAACTTCCACGATAAGACAGACCTGTACCTGCAACTCAATCAGACCCGCGAAACCTTGAAATTTGAACCGATCGGGTCACCCATCCCGAATCGTGGTTTCGGACAGGATGACATCGAACTGTTCGGCTTAACGTATCTGCAGCAGATTGTCGATGCCGGCCACGACGGTGCACTGCATATCGAGCCCGGCATCTGGGTCACGCAACCCCACACCACGTTTCCGCCCGAAAAGGCGCCCGCACCAGGGCGGCTCGTGGCTCGTATGGGCACGATCCCTCATGGCAACTCGTTGTTAGCCGAAGGTATTGCTGAGCCTTTCACGGGTCCTCCGGTGTTGACGGTTCCTGGTACACAATACAGTTTCTCGCTCTTCCCGTCGTTCAACAGCACGCCCTTTGCCGTTCCGCCAACCGCTCCGGGGATCGTTTTCAATGCCGCCGGATCATCGGAAAAGCTCACTGCCCCGACCGTGCCGGCAACGCCGTTTCCCCAATACGACGTCACCGTTTCAATTGGACCCATCCCCGCCGGCCCCTTCAATCCGCCTTTCACGCTCAACACGCGAACGCCCTATGACACCAGCCCGCCGGAGCCGCCGCTGCCTGCAAACATCAATGGTGTTCTCATGCAGGACGTCATCAACGATCCTATCCTGCTTCTCCAAAAGGACATTGAGCTACTGGTGGCCGACGGCTATACGTTTGAGGGGACGGCCCTCAACATTGCCACCATCACACCGATCAGCTTCTTAAAAAACGCCAACTCCGGTGCAACCGGTCCGGCGGCGCCGGTCACCGTGCCGCAGTTTGGCGGAGGCATCGAAAATATTCAGTTTCTTGATGGTGAGAGCCCTGTCGTCAGTGGCCAAACGCAACTACAGGAGAATGCTGAGACGGCGGTCGTCTATGCGACGTTCTGGATCGAAAAGGTCGACGCATAAGAAGACTGGTCACTCTTTCATGCAGCTGCAATACGCGCAGATGGTGGTGCTGAACTTCCCCATATTCCATCTGCTCCATCAAACGCCCCCTACCTATGTGAACTTGGGATGGCCGCACATCTCGGTAGCGACGTTGAAGAAGAGCTTCAGCTAAACGAGCCCTGTTATTGGCCCGGCGGCTCGAACTGCTGTTGTGCCAGTCATGGCGCAAGTGAGGGCGCGCAGGCAAACTTCCCGGCGGGCGAGCATCCGGTTTTCGAATCCGGATGCTCGTCGCCGTATTGGTTATTCATTCCGCAGCGTCTTCGCTGGATCTGTCGAGGCAGCTCGCTGCGCAGGCAACATTCCAGCAACGACACCCACGGTCAACATCGCAGCCAGGGCGAAAAGGAGAGACGGAATCACATCCACTCCAAATGCCGCGAAATTGTGTTTGAGCGTCGACGTGACGAAACCGGACATGATAACGCCAATTGCAAGCCCGATGCCTACCCACAGGAGCGCACCTTTCATCACCAGCGCAACCACCTGCCCACGCTGCGCGCCAAGAGCCATCCGGATACCAAATTCACTTGTACGTTGGACAGTTACATAGCTGATCAGGCCGTAGATGCCTATCAGGGCAAGGAGCAGGGCCAACCCTGAGAAAGCTGTCAGCAGCCAGACAATCAGCCTGCGGGAAGCAAGCGAAGCGTTCACGCGAGACTCCAGAGCATTGATGTCAAAGGCTGTCTGGGTTGAATCGGCGGTCGTGATTGCGCGCTCGAGAGTCTGGCTAAACAGGTAAGGATTACCTTCCGTGCGCACGACGAAACTGGCCGCCATACTCGGATGCTGCGCATAGGGATAGTACCGCATACCATCGCCGGAATCTTCTTCGAGAGAGCTGGAGCGAACATTCCCTACGACTCCAACGATGGTCGACGACGGGTCTTTGCTGGAGTAGCTGAATTTAACTTTGTGACCTATTGGGCTTTCGTTAGGCCAATATTTATGGGCAAGCTTCTCATCGATTACTACCACTGGCTCGGTATGAACGCGATCTTCGCTCCCGATCCATCTTCCTGCGAGCAGCGGAATCTGCATGACCTTCAGATAGCCGGCAGTAGCGGTTGCAATTTGGCTGTGTGGCCCGGGATCATTCGGCCCCTCCGGCCGTCCATCGATATGAAACGAACCTGCACTGCTCTGATTGCTGAACGGCAGCGAGGAGGTGGCCGCCGCCGCCTTCACGCCGGGCTGCGCGGCGAGATCATTCAACGCCGTCGTTATAAAGGCTTCCTGCCGCTGTTGATTATCTTTGTATGCGGCGCCGGCGTAATACACGGTTCCCGCCAGCACGCCGTGGGGGTTGAATCCAGGGTTGACCTGCTGCAGCTGTCTCAGGCTGGCTAAGAACATGCCAGAGCCTGTCAACAACACGAATGCGAGGGCCACTTCCCCGATCACGAACATGCTATGCAACCGTTGCTTTTCGTGGGAAGCGGTTACGCTGCGGCCGCCTTCATGCAAATCCAGTTGCTGTTGCGATCGAATCATCTTTACCGCTGGCCCAACTCCGCAAATCAAGGATGTGAGCAAACCTATTCCGGCCGTAAAGAGAAGCACTCCCAACGAGGTATTCACCGTATATCCCTGTGCCAGGCTGTGGGGAACGAGCAAGAGCAGCGTCCTCCCGAATACCGGCCCGAGCACGATACCGATGGCGGTGGCAACACCCGCAAGGAGAAGTGTTTCGGTCAGGAGCTGCCGCACCAAGCTTCCCGCGCTTGCGCCCAGTGCTGTCCGAATGGCAAATTCCCGGTTGCGTGTTGAGGTTCGGGCAAGGAAGAGCCCGGCAACGTTGGCCGATGCAATCAGCAGCACCAGCACAACGACCCCAAAGAGAACGTAGAGGGGTTGCCGCAGCGATCCGGCAGCAAACTCTGTTAAAGGCACAGCAGCGAACTCCCATCCGGCTTTTTGCCCAAACCCACCTTTGCTTCCGCGAAAATACTCCTCCCGCACCTTCGATGCCAGACCGGCGCTCAGCTCACCGAATGTCACATGGGGCCGCAACCGAATGGTGGCGAAGTAGCTTTCATTGAAGCGATTGTCATTCGTGAACGCCTGCGGTGGCAGCCCCATCGGTGTCCAGATGGCTGTCCCGCGCGGCCAGTCGAAGTCGCTCCGCATCACCCCCACCACGCGATAGGGCGTCTGATCGAGCATCAGAGTCTTGCCCATCACATCCTGGCTGCCGCCGAAGACACTTTGCCACGTGCCATAACTCAAGACAGCGACTTGATTCGCGTTCGGATGATCTTCTTCGGGCGTAAACGTCCTGCCGAGAATCGGCTTCGCTCCGAAAACATTGAACCACTGCCACGACACCTGTGCGCCGTCCAAATGCTCGATGGTGCCATCATGGACGGCATTGTACGCAACACCATTTTCGAGCGCAGCACTCTCGACCTGGCCCTTCAGAGAGGCGGCATCCGCGTAGTCTGGAACCGAGACAACCGGAAAATCCAGGCCGAGTTGCGCATAGCGCGTACGCATGACGGCCAACCGCTCTGGCGCATCGACCCCGGAGGGGTGCATCAACACGGCGTAGACAACGCTGAAAATGGCTGTATTGGCGCCGATGGCCAGCGCCAGGGTCACAATCGTCGTGACCATGAAACCGGGCTGCTTGCTCAGCCGGCGCAACGCAAGACGCAGTTCAACGAGTAAATTCATGCGCCCCCCTATTAGGAGGGTTGAAAGCACGCCGATGGCCAATCGCGCCGGGCGTTTGAAAACACAGGGTTGTTGGGTGCGTTTCTTCTCGGATGAAGATCATACTGTCCAGGTTTAAACAAAACCGTCCGCTTTCGGACATGAATGGCGCCGAAGGATCTGGCGAGAGACCAGGGCTGGATGGTCAGCGCGCGACGGCCAGCTCCTCCTCGAGAAGCTGCTTTTGGAACAGGTCCGCATAGTAGCCGTTTCTGGCGATCAACTCGTCATGGGTGCCCAACTCAACGATGCGGCCGGCTACCAGCACGGCAATCTGGTCGGCGTGGCGAACAGTGGAGATGCGGTGGGAGATGAAGAGAGTCGTGCGGCCCTGCATCACGCGTTGCAGTTCGCGCAGGATCTGCTCTTCGGTGTAGGTGTCGACACTGGAGAGCGCGTCGTCCAGGATCAGGATGCGGGGATTGCGGATGACGGCGCGGGCAATCGCTGTGCGCTGCTTTTGTCCCCCGGAGAGGGTGATCCCGCGCTCCCCGACCATGGTCGCCAAGCCGGCGGGGAACTCCTCGAATTCGCGGCGGATGTGCGCGGCCTCGGCGGCATCGAGAACCTCGCTGTCGCTGGCCGAGGGAGCGCCAAAAGCGATATTTCCGCGGATCGTCTCGGCTGAACAGAAAGGTCTCCTGGGGAACGAAGCCAATGTTTGCCCGCAGGACCGCAAGCGGATAATCGCGGATAGGGCGGCCGTCGATCAGGATGGTTCCCGGCGCCGCGTCGTAAAGGCGCGGGATCAGATTGACCAGGGTCGATTTGCCCGAGCCGGTCGGGCCCACGATCGCCAGACTGCTCCCCGCCGTAATTTTGAGCGACAGCGAGTGCAGCACTTCCGCGCGGCCGGAGTCGGCCCCGGAATAAGAAAAGTCCAGGTTGCGAAACTCGATGTCGCCGCGCAGAGTCAGGCCGGCCGGGATGGAGGGGTCGGCCGCGGCATCGTCGATGGTGGGCTTGTCCGATAGCAACTCATCGATGCGCACCACCGAAGCGGTGCCTCGCTGCCACAGGTTGACCACCCAGCCGAGAGCGATGACGGGCCAGGTAAGCATGACCATATAGGTGTTGAAGGCGACAAAATCACCGATGCTGATGCGATGCGAAAGCACCTCATGACCACCCACCAGCAGCGTGATGGCCATGGCGAGCCCGAGAACGAACTCGAGCGTGGGCCAGAGCATGCCCATGAGCTGAACCAGGCGGAGCCCACGGCGGATATTCTCCTGGTTGGACTTTTCAAAGGCGGCAATCTGCGCTTCTTCCTGGGCGAAGGCGCGGACCAGCCTGGCGCCGGAAAAGTTCTCCTGGGCCTGCGCTGAAATCTCCGAGTACATGGCCTGGATGCGCTCGAAACGCTCGTGAATTTTGCGCCCCAGGCTCTGCACCAGAATGCTTACCAGGGGAAGCGGGACCAGGGCGACGAGGGTTAGCCAGGGGCTGATGCGGATCAGAAAGTACAACGCGCCAATCGGAGAACAGGACGGTGTTGGCGCTGTACATGATGGCCGGACCCAGCAGCATGCGCACCGCATTGAGGTCGTTGGTCATGCGGGCCATGATGTCGCCCGTACGATGCTGCTGAAAGTAGGCTGCCGGTTGCCGCTCCAGATGGCGGAAGAGATCGTTGCGCAGATCTAACTCGATATCGCGAGAAATGCCGATAATGATCCAGCGAGTCAGGAAGAGGAAGACGCCTTTGGCGGCGGAGATCAACACCAGCAGGCCGGCATAGAGGAGAATCTTTTGCCGGGTGACGCCATGGTTCAGGTCGTCGATGGCGATGCGGATGACCTGCGGAAAAAGGATCCAAATAGCATTGGAGATCACCACGGACACTCCGCCCCAGACGAAGTCGCGCGAGTAGCGGCGCAGGTAGGGAAACAGCGGCCGGAGCGTGGCAAGCATGCTGACTTCTATTCTAAATCGATTTGCGCACAAGCCGGCGCCACGGCATCAGGTAGGCGTCCGCAGCAGCAGATAGGTTCCGGCGAGGCCGAAGAGCAGGTCCGGCGACCAGGCGGCCAGCAGCGTGGGCAGGATGTTGACCACACCCAGAGCTTCAAAGAGGCCCGCGACCACCCAGTAGGCAACCGCCAGCCCGATGGCGGTGGCGATGCCGGTCAGCGATCCGCTCTTCCCCATGGACAAGGCGAAAGGAATGGCCAACACTGCCATCACCAGGGTGATGAGCGGGTCGGCGAGCTTTCGGTTTAACTGAACGCTGAGCCGCTTGGTGTCAAAGCCGCTTTGTCCCAGGTCGCGAATGTAGCGCCGGAGTTCGGCGAAGCTCATCTCCTGAGACTGAATTGCTTCCTTCTTGAAGTATTGCGGCTGCTCGTCGATCTCGGGAAAGTTCTCCACACTGAACTGGCTGTAGCTGCTGACCGCTTCGCCATCGAAACGGCGTTCCCACCCCTGCTCAAGAATCCATTGGTGCAGCTGTGGCTCCCAGTGGGCGTTGGACGCGAAGATGCGGCGCGAGAGGGCAAAGTTCTCCGGGTTGAATTCGAAGACGGTGAGATTGGCGAAGCGATCGTGTTCCGGGTCGAACGCCTGGTAATAAAAGATGCGTCCGGGTTTGCCCGGCTCCTGCCGGCCGAAGATCCATTTTCGGTCTGGCCGCAGGAAGGTTTGCGCGGGCTTGCCCTTGATGACGCTGCGCAGCGCTTCCTGCCGGCGGTTGGCGCCGGGAAGATACGACTGATCGAAGATGAAAAGCGCAACCGCGAGCAGCACCGCGACCACCAGAATCGGCACCATCACCCGGTATAGGCTGATGCCGGTAGCCTTCATGGCCGTGAGCTCGCTGGTGCGGGTGAGCACGCCGAAGGTGACCAGGACGGCAACCAGCACAGCCAGCGGCGTGATGATGTAGATCATGCTGGGGGTGAGGTTGATGAGATATTCGCCTACCGTGACCAGGGGCGTGCGGTTGCGGATGATGTCGCCCAGCAGCTCGAAGAAGGTAAAGACCAGGAACAGCATCACTAAGCTGACCAGCACGAGGACGAAGGTAGTCAGAAACTCGCGCAAAACATAATCGTCGAGAATAAGCGGAAAACGGCCTCGCTCGTGGGGTTCTGCTTTGCTTCGGCCGGCCAACTTATCGCTCGGGCTCAGGAGCCGCGTGTTCTTGAACCTGCTGGCGATCGCGGCGAATTGCGCGCCAGCTGATCCGCCAACTGTCATCTGACGAAGCAGCAGCAGTCCAAAGAGGGCGAAGAGGATGTTGACCGCCCATACGCCGGCAAAGACGGGAACCTTCCCCTCGCGGGCGAGCGCGACGCCAGTGTATGAGATGAAGTAGTAGATGAAGACCAGCGCGATGGTCACCACGAAGCCTGTACTCTTACCCCCGCGCCGCGACGAGAGGCCGAGCGGAATACCGATCAGCATCAATACCAGACAGGCCGCCGGATAGGCGAACCGCTTGTGCAGTTCGATCAGGTAGGCTCTGCCGCCCACGCCCTTGGTGTGCTCATAGAGCACCCGGTTGCTCATGGCAAGAATAGGGATGTCATTGTGGCCGATGTGGGCATCTTCCTGGGTGCCAATCGACAGCGGAAGCTCCGATTCCACGAAGGTGGAAATCTGATATTGGGGGGTGCCGTTGTTGCTCACCAATTCATGCTCAGTGCCGTTACGCAAACGCATCAGCAGCGTGTTGTCTCCGCCGTCGACGACCACGGCCTGTTCGGCTGTGGTGACCTTGGGCGCGACCGGATCGCTCAGGTCGGCAAGGAAGATGCGCTGCCAACGCGAGGCTCCTGCGCCGGCCTTGATGTCCTGCACGTAGAGCACATAGTTCTTGAAGTCTTCATAGAAGACGCGGGGCTGAACCTCAAACGACGCCTGTTGATTTTTGAGCGAATTTTCCAGCTCCAATAGCGCCGCGGTCGCCTTAGGAGCCAGGTAGAGCGAATTGACCAGCGAGAGTGCCCAGCCGAGAATCGCGATGGCCGACACAACCCGGACAAAAAACCAGACCCCGATGCCCACGGCCCGCATGGCGGTGACCTCGCTATCGGCGGCGAGCCGGCTGAGGCCGAGCAGCACCCCGACCAATACGGCCATAGGGATGGTGAAAGTGAAGGTGTTGGGGAGCGTGAACAGAAAGATCTTGGCCACGCCGCCCAACGACGCGGTGTTGCGCGCTGCCATCTCCAGCAACTGCCCAAGGTTCTTCATGAAGAGAATGAAAGTGAAGAGCGCGCCCCCGATGAGGGCGTGCGAGAGCACTTCATTCCAGATATAGCGGGTAAAAATGCGCACAGAAGATCCCGGTTGACTGGCTACAGTTTAGAGCATTTCGTCTGCGGCTGTGTTCACTGGAGCACCGGTGTCCACTTACTCGGGGAAAATTCGAGGAAGGATTTCCTGTAAGGCTCGGCGGGGTCAACGAACCTCATGCGGCTTTCCTTAGAAGAAAGCCGCACACGCTGCCATGGCTAGGGCCGCGCAGTCGGAAATCCGGGGTCCTTTGCGCTCTTTGCCGACGGCCGGTATCGAGATTCGTGGTCTCCCACCCTTCGCAAAAACGCGCGAAGGATGGGGCACCCAGGGATTTGTTGCGCGCTCTGCCGAGGTCAAGAGATGCCCGTTCATACCCCGTGGGCCGGCAACGCCGGTGCACGACTGTAAGGAAAGCCGCATGAAGTTCTTTTGTTTCTCGATGCTCCACAGGAAATCCGGGGGCAGCCCCACGATCTGGTTAAGGACGCCGTTTGGAGGAGATCAACATTGGGAAAGGAGAGAAGGGTGCGCATGGAAAAAGCCGCCGCGCGTAGCTTCTACGGGCGATATCTTTCGACGTGGAAAGATGTACCGACTTTGCCAGCGCACCCAAAGGAGGGAGTGCATGCTGCTGATTGGGAGTCTGGCGCTCGCGTTCGAGGGTGGCAATGGCGAAAAGGTGTTAGGCCGTGACAACTTCTAGCCCGGGGAAGGCTCAGCGACGCCGGGAAGGAAACGGTAGCCGATGCCGCGCACTGTCTCGAGAAAAACAGGTTCGGCGGGGTTGTCTTCGATGTAACGCCGCAGGCGGACCATGAAGTTGTCGATGGCGCGGGTGTCGGTATCCTCGCGCACCCGCCAGACCTGCTCGAGCAGCTCTTTGCGCGAGATGATGCGGCCCTGGTTGTTGACAAGATAGCGGAGCAGATCGCACTCCATCAGGGTGAGGCGGATGGTCTTGTCCGGGGTGGTGAGGTGGAGCGAAGCGAAGTCTATGGTACGCCCGGCAAAGTGGAAGGCGGAGGGCGAGCCGCCGCGCGGGGGCTGGTGCGGGGAAGCGGGGAGCGAGGGGCGAAGCCAGGCCATGCGGCGGAGCAGACCCTTGAGACGCGCCAGCAGGATGGCAAGCTCAAAGGGCTTGGGCAGATAGTCGTCCGCACCGGCGTCGAATCCGCTGAGGACGTCCTCCGGCCGGCCACGGGCGGTGAGCATGAGGATGGGAACGAAATTCTGCTGTGCCCGGAGTTCCGCGGCGACGGAGAAACCGTCGCGTCCGGGGAGCATGACGTCCAGGATGACGGCATCGATGGGGTCGGCAGCGATCATCTCGAGGGCGGTTTCGCCATCCACTGCCAGTTGGGCGGTGTAGCCCTCCTCGCGCAGGTTGAAGAGCAGGCCCTGCGCGAGGTGGGCCTCGTCTTCAACTACGAGAATGTTGGCGAGATGGCTCATTGCAGGGCCACGGCCCTCTTGCGGTCGCCAGACAACGCCCGGGGAAGCTGCAGGCGGATGGTGGCGCCGCGCCCTTCCCCCTCCGATTCGGCGATAGCGTCCCCGCCATGCTGGCGGGCGATGGAGCGAACCAGGAAGAGACCGAGCCCTGTCCCCTTGATCCTGAAGACATTGCGGGCCGGCACGCGGTAGAAGCGCTTGAAGATACGCTTCAGGTGCGGAGGCGCAATGCCCAGGCCGTGATCGGAAACAGTAAACATCATCCATGCTTCGCCTTCGATGGCGAGATGCACCTCCAGCTGGGGCCCCTCCGGCGAATACTTGACCGCGTTGTCGAGGATGTTGAGGACGGCGGTACGCAGGTCTTGCGGGTTGCCCACGATGGCGAGTTCCTGGGCATCCGGGTCCACGGTGAAGTGGATGGTTGACTCCTCCAGGTGATAGCGCTGGAGGGTGGTGCGGATGCAGTCGCGGACCACGTCGTCGAAGAGGAGGTGGAGGCGGACCTGGTTGCGCGCCCGCTGGCCCATCTCGCCTGCCTTGAGGACCTGCTCCACGGTCGCCAGGAGCCGCTCGCTGTCGGAGAGCATGATGTCGTAGAACTCCTTCCGTTTGGACTCGGACAGATCGTGGCGCTGCAGGGTTTCCAGATACAGCCGGATGGAAGCAATGGGTGTCTTGAGTTCATGCGTGACGGCATTGAGAAAGCTGTCGTGGCGCTCGTTTCGCCGCACCTCACGCACCAGAAAGATGGTGTTCAGGATGAGGCCGGCGATCAGCAGCAGGAAGAAGGGGATGCCAATTACCAGCAGGATGATGCTGCGTACGCTGATGATCCAGGTGACGTTGAGGGTGATCGTGAGGGCGACGAGGCAAACGCCGAGGGTGATGAAAAGCACGATCGCATTTCTGCGTCTGGTGATACGCATACCAGTCAAGCCCTTGTCTAAGTATAGCGGCCCATGAGAGAAGCCCTTGTTTTCTCGCCTCTGTGAAGGCTTCAGGCTAATGAAGGGTACGGGCTTTAGCCCGTACATAAAGGAAGCAAGAACAATGGGTCTCTTTGCGGAGATATGCGGAAAAGTATTCCCTCAGGGCCTAAAAGGCCCAATCATTTTTGTTCGATCTCGAGCTTAAGTCGTGCCCTGATCAGAAAACAGAGTATTTCCGCAGCCTGTTCGGCCCGTACAGTACCCGCTGCTGCAGAGCATGCAGGGACGATCTCCCGAGTGACGCGCGCACTTCCTTGGCAGATTCATCGGCCGCCAGCGGCGCGGGGGGAAGTGTGCGCATTAAGCGCATTATGCGCATTAAGCCTCCGCGCCGGTGGGCCAAAGGCAAAACACCGCTCTTTGATGATCCTCCCGATGAAAAGACGGAGAACGGGAAAAACGAGGGCTGAGCATATCAAAGTGACCGATTGAAACCGTCTATGTTGTTGGGGAAATCCGCATCGGGAGTGGGGCTAATCTGGGCCCGAAAGTTAGCGCTATGTTAGCTCTCACGCTAACAAAAGGATTCTTGGAGCGCGGCGTCCGATGGCCTGGCGGGGGAGGGGTGTCCCTGCGCCGTATTGCCTCCCGAGCGAGTTGGTGAAGGCAGGGGACTTAAGCCACGCTATTTTGGTCGAGTGCGCTCCAAGGGCGAAAGGGCTTGCTTTGGCTGCCTAGGCTAGCAACTGAGTCTTCTGTCCCTGGTTTGCGATCAGCGAGACCGCTCTTTTGTCAAAGGAAACAAAGATTTCGCCGCCCAGCCAATTGCCCTCATACGCGATCGCACCATCGGCAAAATCGCCGCCCTCTTTGAGAACCGCCAATCCTGCATCCACAGCCGGACGATTGGCGACGACATTGCCTGCATCCAGCAGAGCTTTCACTGCGGCGGAAATATCGTGCTGCCCGAAGTCGTAAACCCGGCGAAGCACCCAAACGAACTCACACAGGCAGGGCAGGGGAACGGCGATGAGATCCGCGTTCTTGAGCAACCTGGCGGCAGCCTGGGCCTGTCTCCTATCGTCGCCTACCACGGCTCGGACAAGAACATTGGTATCGGCAGTGATCTTCATTTCTTCCCAGCCCAACCGGCTGCCGCCGCCGCGTCGATCTCCTTCAGGGTCGCAACTTTGCTCGTCCTGCCCGCAAGCAGACCGAGAAAGTCGTCTATCTTTCCGGCAGGCTGCGCGGCCCTAAGGCTCACCCGACCATCCGGGAGCTTGTTCAATTCAATCTTTCCTCCTTTTTGGATACCGAGATGCTGGAGCACATCCTTGCGGAACGTGACTTGCCCGCGCTCTGTAACGGTCAACTTGGTCATACGAGTTGGATAGTAATGCAAAACTGCATTACAGGCAAGGGAAGACGCCCCGTATTTGGGACAGCGTATGCGACTTTCTTCACGGAAAGTCGCAGGCACTCAGCGAGGGGAGCGCAGTTAAACCGGCCATTCGTGGAAGCCCGACGTATTCTCAATCATTTACGGCACGACTAAAAGTCGTGCCCTGATACAAAGCAGAGTTTTTCCGCAGCCTGTGAAGCCCGTACCCTTCAGCCTATTTTCATGCACTTGGGTGGGCCCATGAGAGGACAATGCAGCGACAGGATACCTATGCCAACTATCGACATCGTGGCGCACAATCGCTACCTTGGTAAACAATGCACAGCGTGAGGACCGCCATGGCGCCTATCAGCGAAGCCCCCGCCGCCACCCCCTCCTGCCGGCTCGTCCGCGCGGGCCAAGCCTTCCAGGGCAAACAAGGCCTCATGTATGCCCCCGCCATCTCCGCGGAAACGGTTGGTTCCCAGGCCATCCACATGCAGCTGCTCACCATCCCGCCCGGCGGCCGCGCCAAGGCCCACAAACACGCCGCTCACGAATCCGCGATCTACCTGCTCAGCGGCGTTGGCTGCATGTGGTACGGCCATCAGCTCGAACACCACTACCAGCTCGAGCCAGGGATTTTCTCTACATCCCAGCCGACATGCCTCACCTGCCCTACAACCCGAGCACGACGGAAGACGCCGTCGCCATCATCGCCCGCACCGACCCCAACGAGCAGGAGAGCGTCGTCCTGCTGCCCCACCTCGACGCCCTCCACCCGGCAGACCTTGCTTGATGCCAGGAACACCGATGTGCATGAACCCCAGTCGCTCCACTTCGGTTGACAAAGGTTAGAGTGGAGCTTCCGTCCGCATCGGATGCCGATTGAGCGAACTGCAGCGCGGCACTAGCTGGGAGAAATGATGTGCGGCTTTCTTCGCGGCACCGTGCTGCCAACACCAGGTCGAGGCGAAGATCCGGCATAGGGAAGTGTGGCCGGCCATCCGCCTGAGACTCTAAATGCGCGATTCACATGCGTCCACCCCGGCCATTTCCACTCATCGTCTGGTGAACTGCCGAGTTATTCCGTAATTACGTGATTGGCCCATTCCACGAGCGAAACGAAGATTGTCGGGTTGCCGAACTTCGCCCCCCACTGGTCCAGGTCTGTTTGCAGAACCGCCCGTGCACGGCTACAGGCACCGCAGGCATAAATCTGAATATGTCTTTCAACAACTTTCGTGAGGGTCTGCTCTAACGGTGGCCAGCCAACCGGCACGACTGCGGCGGCAACTGATTTCCGCATAAGCGAAACTGCTTCGCCAAGCAAGAAAATCTGCACGGAATGTCCCGCTTCAGAAAGCGCAAGGCCGTGAAGAAAAGGAAACGCTGCCTTGGTTGGATCATCAGATCCCCAGGCACTTTTCATCATGATATTCAGGGATTTATGCGAAGTTCCTTGACCCAACGAAGACGCCACGGCAACAAGAGGTAACGCAACTAACTGCCGCAGAAATGACCGCCGCGCCATGAGGACCTCCGAAGGGGAGGCGGAAGTATAGCATTTTTGCCGGGTTGGGAAAAATCATCAATTGGACCACTCGGCTTTGAGTTGTGCCTGGATCACTGGCAAACCGGCAGTTTCCAGCTGATTAACATTTCGAGTCGCGGCCCAAGCGGTACGGGCTGAAGCCCGTACCTGTTACAAAGCAGGGTTTTTTCCGCAGCCCCTGAGAGAGTGGTCTCCTTCAAGTCGCGCCCTTGGGGTTCACAACCGGACCGTCGCGTCCTAGGAGACACCAGCGGGGCGGGGGTCCTTCGGGTCGAACTGGGCCACTTTCACGTTCCTGGCCAGACCGACCTTCTCCAGCAGCCAGATGCCGTAAAAGTTAGGATCAAACTCCCACCAGGTAAGTCCGTGCCTTGCCGAGACGGGATGCGCATGGTGGTTGTTGTGCCAGCCTTCGCCGCCGGTGAGCAGCGCCACCCACCAGTTATTGCGTGATTCGTCGCGCGTCGAAAAGCGCCTGGCACCCCACATATGGGTGGCGGAGTTGACCAACCAGGTGGCGTGCAGGCCAAGCGTAACGCGAAGGAAGATGCCCCACATGACGCAGGACCATCCGCCGAAGGCAAGCAGGGCCAAGCCGGTCACGATCAGGGGCACGTAATGATATTTGCTCAGCCAGACCTGGAAGCGATCCTTTGCCAGATCTGGTGCGTAACGAGCCATCAGCGCGGTCTCGTGGTGCAGGGCGTCGCCGGAGAGGATCCAGCCGGCGTGCGCCCACCACCCGCCATCATGGGGTGTGTGCGGGTCGCCCTGGTGATCCGAAAGTTGGTGATGAACGCGATGGGTGGCAACCCAGAAGATGGGCCCACCTTCGAGCGCGAGCGTGCCGCAAACGGAAAGGAAGTACTCCAGCCACTTGGGCGTCCGGTAGCCACGATGGGTGAGCAGCCGGTGATAACCCATGCCGATGCCCATGTTAATGGCGAGTACGTAGAGTCCAAGGAAACAGAAGAAGGCCTTCCAGGTAAACATGAAGAGCGCGGCGATGGCGAGCAGGTGAAAGGCCACCATGAAGCCGGTCGTCAACCAATTGGTTTTATTTGCCTGGGCGTCGCGGCCAAGCACCGGCACGTCGTTGTGCTTTTGCGCGCGCCGCGCCGGAGCGCCCTTTTCCGCGGATATTTCCGCGGGAGGGACGATGGGGATCGTTGAGGATGTTTCTATGAGTTCTATCGGCATGATTCCGAGGGCCCTTTCGAATTTCAACAACGGGATCGGGCCTGTAATTTAAAAACATGCTCGATAGATATGAACCTAACAGGGCGCCGATGGCCCATACGTAAGAGTTTTGTAATGGCGAGCGGGTATGCGGAATGACCGAGTTTGTCACACTTGGACTATGCCGCAAACCGGCTCGACGGAGCGGTTAGCAGCTAAATCCGTGTTTTTGCGGGGTGTTGATCATGCCAGACCTGAAACACGCTACGCGATTTTTGTGTTTCGCTCTTTTGCCGGCTCTCCTGACTCTGATTGCTGTGGCGCCGGCCGTTCAGGGACAGACCGAGACCTCGAGCCGGACCATCGCCCTGCCTACCGGCAAGCAACTGGTGGAGCCGGCGCCTGGCTCTCCGCAAAGACTGAACAGCCTGCCCATGACCGCGGCGATCTCGCCCGATGGCCGGTACCTGGCGGTAGTGAACGCTGGATACGGTACCTTCGAGTCGCGCTATCAGCAATCGATCGCCGTGCTGGATATCCATACCGGCAAGGTAACGGATTTCCGGGAGCCGAGCACGGCGCCGGGTCTGCCGCAGACGCTCTATTCGGGGCTTGCCTTCGGCCGGGACGGCACTCATCTTTATGCGGTCTTCGATTCTCTGAGTGCGCCGCAGGGGAACAACAAAGAGCAGACCGGTAATGCGGTCGCAGTCTACAGATTCAGCAACGGCAAGGTGACGGCAGAACGATTGCTCGCAGTTCCTTTACAGCAACTGGCGGATGGAAAGCTGCAGAATCACATTGGCGTGGCGCTGCCCCCGGGCATGGCGATCCCCTCGCCAGCCGGAATCGCGGTACGCAGGGGGCCGGCAGGGACCGATGAACTGCTGGTGGCGGACAATCTCTCCGACGATGTTCTGCTGATGAATGGGGCCACGGGCAAGGTGCTCAGGCGATTCGACCTGTCGGAAGGACGTGTGGTGCCCTCCACCTATCCCGTCGCCGTCACGGTCAACCGGCCGGGCACCCGCGCCTTCGTGGCGCTGTGGAACGGCTCGGCGGTGGCCGAGCTGGATCTGAGCAATGGCAAGGTGCTCAGGAAGTTGAGTCTGCTGGCACCCGGGGAGGCAACTTCGCCCAGTTCCCATCCTGCTGCCTTTGCCTGGAGCCCGGACGAAAAGATTCTTTATGTGGCGCTGGCCAACCGTGATGCCGTGGCCGCGCTGCGCGTAGGCCGGGACGAGCTGAAAATCCAGGCTCTTTACGACACGCGGCTGCCCGGGCAGAGCTATTTCGGCGCGATGCCGGATGCGGTCGCCGTATCGCAGGACGGCAAGCGGCTCTTTGCCGCGAACACGGGTTCAGACGCCGTCGCGATCTTTGACCTGCGCAGCCCGCATAGAGCGGGGCAGGCGACCCCCGCAGTGGGCTGGGTGCCGACGGAGTGGTATCCAACCGCGCTGGCGCTGCAGGGCGACGTGCTGTACGTGACCACCGGCAAGGGCGAGGGCACGGGGCCGAACAACATGGCGCAGAAGCAGGTCCCAGGGGGACCAAGTGGCAGCTCAACTTACATCGCCACGCTCCTGCATGGCTCGATCGCCGCGATCGACCTCTCCAAATTCGAGAACCAACGCGAGCAGCTGACGCGAATCGTAATAGAGACGAATATGATGAAGGCCGCGCAGGCGAAGATTGCTTTCCGCGGCGGGGCGAACCCGATCCGGCATGTGATCTACATCATCAAGGAAAATCGGAGCTACGATCAGCTCTTCGGTGACCTGGGTGTGGGTAACGGCGACCCCGGACTTACGATGTACGGCGAGGAGATTACGCCGAATCAACACCAGCTGGCGCGGCAGTTCGGCGTGCTCGACAACTTTTACGATTCAGGCGAGGTCTCGGGCGACGGGCACGTGTGGTCGAATGCCGCCATTTCGAGCGACTACAACGAGAAGACCTGGCAGCAGAGCTATCGCGGGCACGAGCGGGTCTACGATTACGAAGGCATGGTGGAAAACGGCTACCCCCTCCGCGAAGGCATTTCGGATGTCAACGAGCCGGGAAGCGGATATCTTTGGACCGATTTAGCGCGAAACGGCAAGAGCCTGTATCACTTCGGAGAGTTCATCTCGACCAAGTTCTGCTCTGATCCCGATCACCCGGCCAAGGAGTCATCCCCCACGCAGGGAACGCCGGAACCGGCGCCGGCGCAGTGCGGAGCGCACGGCGCCATTCGCCCCGGCGACGCGATCCCGCAGAACTACGGCGGCGGAACGAGTCCCTATCCCTGGCCAATTCCGCTCATTCACGAAAACGTGGCCACCAAGCCTGAACTGGTGGGGCATTTCGACCCGCAATATCCAGACTTCAATCTGAGTTTTCCTGATCAACTGCGCGTCGAAGAGTTTCTGACCCACTTCCGGCAGTGGGTGGAAGAGCGTAGGCAAGGACGGGATACGATGCCGCAGTTCGTGCAGCTTCGGCTACCCAACGATCACACGGCGGGAACCAGTCCGGGCATGCCGACGCCAAAGGCTTCGATCGCGGATAACGACTTGGCGGTGGGACGAGCGGTCGAGGCCATTACCCACAGTCCCTACTGGGACGACACGGCGTTCTTCATTCTGGAAGACGATGCCCAGAATGGTGCGGACCACGTGGACGCCCATCGCAGCATTGCGCTGGTGGTGAGCAAGTATTCGCCACGCTTAGCGCGGCCTGTTGTGGACAGCACCTTCTACACGACAGTGAGCGTGGTACGGACGATGGAAGAGCTGTTGGATGTGCCGCCGATGAACAACAACGATGCCTTTGCGCCGGCCATCGCGTCGTTGTTTACGGGCGCCGGCGATCAACCAGCCTATGAAGCGGACTATCGCAATCGGGACAACGGGTTGTTGTACCGGGCGAATGGGCCCAAGGCCCCTGGCGCGCAGGCGTCCAGCCGTATGGATTTCGAGCACGAAGATCGGGCCGATCCCCGGCTGTTGAACGCGATCCTGTGGCGGGATGCAATGGGCAACAAGCCGTTACCACTTCTGCTGGCGCGTCCGGAAGCGGGCCGGCGAGAGCACGATAGCGACGATGACGATAAGGTTACGGGCGGCTCTCGCTGAGACTCCTTGCCCATTGCGGCGCAACCGGATCGAAAAAATCCTAGCCGACAAAATCGATGTCAGCCGCATTTGGGATCAGTCCGCGCTCATGGCCCAGGGCAAGAAGCTTGCGAATGGCCTTTTCCCCATCTGCACCGTAATGGAGCGTGCGCTCGTTCACATACATGCTGATGAAGCGGTTCGCCATCTGCGGGTCGAGGTCGCGGGCAAACTGCATGGAGTACTCCAGGGCGGCTTCACGATGGTCAAGCGCGTGCCGGATGCTGTCGCGCAGCGCCTGGGTAACGGTGAGCATGACATCCTGGCCCAGGCTGCGGCGAATTGCGTTGCCGCCAAGCGGCAAGGGAAGGCCAGTCTCTTCCCGCCACCAGTGGCCAAGATCGATGACCTTGTGCAAGCCGCTGGCTCCGTAGGTCAGCTGGCCTTCGTGGATGATGAGCCCGGCGTCAAAATTGCCCGCAACCACTTCGGGAATGATTCTGTCAAAGGGAACGGTGACGGTTTCAATCTCCGGCGCAAAAAGCTTGAGCGCGAGGTAGGCGGTCGTCAGGGTGCCGGGAACGGCTACGCGCACCCGGCCAATCTGATCCATGGCGATGCGCTGGCTGGCGACGATCATAGGGCCGTAATTCTCCCCCACGCTGCCGCCACAGGCCATCAGCGCATAGTTTTTTTGGATGTAGGGATAGGCGTGGAAGGAGATTGCGGTCACATCGTAAAAGGCCTCGTCCATGGCCTTGTGATTAAGGGTCTCGATATCGCAGAGAGTGTGGGTGAACTTGTAGCCGGGAACGCGAATCTTGCCCGTGGCCAGGCCATAGAACATGAAGGCGTCATCGGAGTCCGGACTGTGAGCGATGGCGATCTCCTTGCATCCGCTCGGTCCCGTCTTGAGATTTCGGGCCGGCGCATCGGACTGAAGCGAAATAGGAGTAGTAGTCACAAGATCCTTTCAAGAGAACATCGGCTAAAGAGCTGCACAGTGTGGCGACGGAAATGGTCAGCTCAAAGAGTTCGATTGCGTGAAGAATCGCCGAACGACCCCAACATGCCGGCGCAAGCCGCCGCGGCAAGAACCTTGACGGCATCGCCGGGGAGGAACGGTGCGACCGACTGGGTGAAGACCGCGGAAAACTTCGCGTGGCTGATAAACCCAAGCCAGGCCGCGCCGGCGGCAAGGATAAGGATACTGCCGAGCCCCGCTCCCGCGACTGCAGCCAGGAACCGGCGATGGCCGCGGCGATAGAGCAGGCTGGCCAGCGCGGCGGCAAAGGGATAAGAGAGCAGGTAGCCGCCGCTGGGGCCGAGTAACTGCGCCATGCCGCCGGGACCGTGGGGGCTGAAAACCGGCAGACCCACGGCGCCTTCCCCCAGGTAAAGCGCCAGGCAGGCAAAGGCGGAGCCTGGTGCGAAGAGCAACCCCAGCAGGAGCACGGCGAAGGTTTGCATGGTGAGTGGGATGGGAGTGAAGCCGAGCGGTATGGCGATGTGGGCACAAAGCGCGACCAGCGCGGTGCCTAGTACGATGGCGACGCGCGTGCGCAAGGCAATCCGGGGCGGGTGCGATGCGCCAACGCTCTCCGGCTTATAGCTGAGCTCTTCCATGATCCAATCTCCCAAACCCACGAGGCGCGTTTTCGATCGTGTTCACCTGATCCTGAGTCACCGGGCGTCAAGGCCGGCGTGAGTCCGCGGGGGCTACACCATCGGGCGCCATGCCCGGGAGCTTTGCGCCGTCGACAGAAACATCCGTGCTCCCGGCGCCCTGCTGTCCGCGGTCATGCCGCAGAATATGCCGGGCAACGGAAAAAGCGACCCATAGTAAAGCGCAAAAGCTAATTGCGAAGGCCACGAACAAAAGCCGCATAGAGGACGACCGTGGTCAAGAACATCTTGAAGGATAACAAAAAATAGGCCGGACAGGATTCCATTTGACGGACACGGATCCCACCCAGCGCTACGCGGCTTTTCGGCAATCCGGTCTACTGCAGGCTCGCGTTCAGCCAGGCAAGATACGGCTCTGAACCGCCGGCGACGGAGAGCACCAGGAGCTCGGGAACTTCGTAGGAGTGAAGGCTGGTGATGGCCGATTGCACCTCGTTGCTGAGGGCAACGCGGGTTTTGATCAGCATGAGGACTTCGGCCGCGGATTCAACCTCGCCCTGCCAGCGGTAAATGGAATGCACGCCGGGCAGAATGTTGACGCAGGCGGCCAGATGCAACTCGACCAGGCGATAGGCGATGCGTTCGGCTTGCTCGCGATCGGCGCAGGTGCAGAGAATGATTTGAAAATCGGTCATAGATATGTTCTTGTCCAATCCTGGCGCCGGGCGAGCGAGAACAACCGCGGGCCATGTTTACCAAGTATGGTTCCTTCTACCCGAAGCGGGAAAACTTCTCCTTGAACCAGGAGGCAAAGCAGAAGTTCACTGAGAAGATAGAGCAGATTGCGAGGCGGCTGTGAGAGCGGAAGAGAAAACGCAGCAACTGAGTTTGGGGGCAAGAGTCTCGTCGGCTCTCTTTCGTTCGGGCAGGCGATTGGCCGCCGCCGTCGCCATCGTCATCGCTGTCTTCCTGGGCTACCATGCCACCTTTGGGACCAATGGGTTGACGGCTTACCAGCAGAAGCGCAATCAGGACCAGACCCTGCGGAAGGAGATTCTGCAACTGAAACAGCAGAACAGCCGCCTGCAGGAACACGTGGACCATCTGCAATCAGACCCCGATGCCATCGAACACGAGGCGCGGGTCATTCTGCGCTACGCCAAGCCGGGTGAGGTCATCTACGCACTCAACGATAAGCCCGAGAACAAGCAGGCCGCCAAGTAAGCCAGCTCAGCAATTCCCCCCGTGCCAGGGAATCAAGGGGGATCCACGACGGCCCAGCCTTTCCAAGCCTATTTTTCTTCCGGCACCGCGGTGAGGGCGGAGAGCGGGGGGCTGTCACGTTCCACTGGATAGAGGAATTTGAGCGGAGAGCGGACGATTTCGCGGAGCAGAAATCGCAGCAACAGCAGTTGCTCGCGGCGGCTGACGTCGTAGGCACGCAGGGCGACAAACGATGCGATGGAAAAGCTGACGCCGAGGTTAAGAACGAAGGTCACGCCGATACCGGCAACAGCGTAGTAGAACCAGTCGTGGCCGAAGGAGCTGGTACCGAAGCGGGCGGCGGCCAGCGCCAGGGTCCCGGTCGACAGAGTCACGTGGCGTACATCGAACGGTATGCCGAAGAAGCGGGCAATCACCGGCACAAAACCCAGTAGATAGCCGAGCGCGATGCTGGTGCTCCAGCCGGCGAGGTTCAGCTCAATCCAGGCGGCCAGGCGGGCCATGCGGTTCTGCCCGACGCGAACGCCAAACGGATGCTGGGATACGGCTTCTGTCAGACGATGAAAGACCGCGAAATTTTCGCACCAGCCGCCAATAAGCGCGGCCAGCCATAAGATCACGCCCGTCCCCGCCGCGAAAATGATGGTCCCGGAGGTGAAGGGATGAAGCGTTTGGTAGACGTGCTTGGCACTTTGCGCAGGCAAGTAGGATTCTGAGAACATCACCCGCCAGAGACGCTCCAGGGCGACAGCGCCGGCGCACACGGCTACCACGTTGCCGATCGCCGCTGCCAACTGCGTGCGGCTGATGCGGGCGGTGAAATCCGAGATCTTGCTCCAGCTCGCGTTGCCGGGATTGTTGCGGACAATGCCGGCAAACGTAGCTGCCGTGGCTGAAGGCTGTTTGGTGGCCAGCACCAGGCCGAAGACCTGCAGCAGAATGAAGCTGACGGCGTAGTTGGTGCCGGTCAGGAAGCCCTCGACAAAGAGCGGGAATGCCTGCTCGACAATGCGCATCTTGATGGCCGCGGTAAGCACCGTGAGCAATCCCCCGCCCAGGGCGGCAAGCCACATCTGCCAGTACTCCTTGCGGCTGTGGGCGATGTAGTGTTCGCCGCTGCGGCCCGTGCGTTCCACGGTCTTGCGAGCCAGCAGATTGAGATTTTGCTTGAGCAGGTCGGAAACGCGCTTGTCTTCGAGACGGCCTTGGATGAGCTGGTTCAGCAGGTTGCGGGCGGCTGCGGAACGCTCCGGAAGGTCGAGGAAAGCAACCGTGCCGAAGGTCAGAATTCTGGCCAGCCCGTGCATGCGCATGAGCGCCAGCTCGATACTGCGCAGGTCGAGCACCAGGTCGGCGCTGACACCTGTGGTCTCCATGCCCAGCCGCACGTGGCCGAGTTCCTTGCGGCACCTGCTCACACCGGCCTTCCAGACTTCAAGGGCAGTGACGGCGGAGCCGGCATCGTTGGCGTGCACCAGCTGTTGGGTAGAGAAGATCAACTGGTAAAAGGGTGAGTTCTCGACTTCGCATTGGCCGCAACGCTCGCGCATGGCGGCGGTGGCGCCGCGTCCTGCGGTGCGCGTCGCGATCAGGCAAAGCGCCTGGCGCAAATCGTTTTGTAAGCGAGCCGACGGCCGGGGCCCACCGCCGGTGGCGGGTGGAGCGAGGAGAATGCGGAGGCGTTCAAAGATGGGCTGCGGCAACTCGAGGAAGCGCTCCACGTCGCGCGAGGTGGCAAAGAGGGAGACCAGCAGGCGCGAGCTATCGGATATAGCCAGTGCCGAAGGCAAGACGCGATTAAAGAGCCGGCGGAGACCTTCGGAGAAGAGCGCATGATGCTTGGGCAAGCCAGCTTCCGCCAGCAACGCCACGGAGTCGAGCCCGGCGAGCATGGATTGAAAGGCTTCCTGAAAATCGAGGCGCAGCAAATCGTCGTGCTCCAGCATACGGACCCAGCAGAGCAGGCGGACGTTGAATGCCCGCTCGCTCGAGCCGGTCCAAATGAAACGGAAGAGGCGGGTGAAGGCGGCAGTTTGCGTATCAACGCTAGCCGAGGCGGAAAAGGCCCTGGTGCGGGCACGAAGTTCGTCCTGTGCGCGGGCGAAGGCGGGCCGCTGCTGCGAATGCTGACGCAGGCGAAAGTACTTTCGGATGGATCGACCCAGTCTCACGTGGCACTCGTCCGATGGTAGAGCATTTTTACAGCTGCCGTAGGCCGGGCAGCTAGCCCTACGCAGAAATCAGAGATCAGCCGTCCGTCTCGGGAACTGCTTTCTACCACGTACGCAATCGAACCGTGACCAGGAACCAATCCTTTTCATGTCGCACGCGCCGGGCGAAGCTGCTCGATGGCCAAGGAGAGGGCGGCGTGGAGTTGCTGTTGCATTTCTTCGTCGAGTTTGGCTCCGCGGATGGTGAGATAGAAGACGTCGATGGCGATCTCTCCTTCGGTATCGATGATCGCCACTTCGATATTGCAATCGTGCGCGGCCAGCGTAGTGGCGATCTGCCGGAGCAGCCCGGGACCGTCCTGGGCCACGACCTGGAGCAAAGTGCTGTGCGTGGAAGAGACGTTATCGAAGTCAAGGCGGGTCGCAACCTTGACCATGGTGGCGCCGCGGGCGGCTTGGCGGCGCCGCAGCAGTACCTCGATCGGGGTCTTATGCGAGACGACGTCCAGCAGGCTTTCGCGGAAGCGGTCCACTTCGGAGGGATTGAGCTCGAGAGTGCGGAAGGGATCGGAGAACTGAAAAGTGTCGACGATGATCCCGGCATCGTCGGAAAAAGCGTCGGCCTTGACGATGTTCATGCCCCAGGCGGAAAGCGCGCCGACCATATCGGCAAAGAGCAGGGGACGATCGCGGCTGACCAGACGTGAGCTCATAAAGCTGGCGCAGATTGCGCAGGCTGAGCTGGGCGTCGGAATCCGGCAGAGCTGCAATGCCATCTCGAAATGATCGCGGATCTGCTCGGGCAGATGGGCCTGAAGGTATCGCCGGGGAAAACCTTCGAGAAAGCTGCGCAGTTCTTGTGCCCGCTGCGGCGCCAGCGCCAGGATACGTTTGAGCTGCGTGGGATCGACCGCGGCGTGATAGCGCTCCTGGTCGACGCTGCGATCCATGTAATTCGAGGTCGCGATGTAGAGCTGCCAGAGGTTATCGGCCTTCCATGGCGTCAGCGCATCGGGGTTGACGGCTTTGATATCGGCGAAGGTCATCAGGCACAGCATCTTCAAATAGCGACTGCGGAGCTGCCTTTTCGGCGAAGGCGCGGATGGTATCGGGGTCGAAGATATCCCGGCGCAGGGCGATCGACATCTCCAGGTGATTGCGGATGAGTCTCCGAACCGTCTCGCGCTCTTCCGGATCGAGATCCAGGCGAGCCAAGCAGGCTGTCGGCCAGCTCCACGCTTTCCACCGTATGGTCTCCGCTGCGGCGGGCCTTGCCGGTGTCGTGCATGAGCAGAGCCAGGAAGAAAAGGTCGAGGCGGTCGATCTCCGTGAGCAATGTCGCGTAGCGCCGTTGCCAGGGCAAGTTGCGGCTGGCGCAGGGCGTGTACGGCGTCGATCGACCAGAAATGTATGCTCGTCGACCGTATAGCGGTGATAGGAGTCGCGGATCACCAGCGCGTCGATGCCGTGAAATTCCGGGATAAGCAACTCCAGGATGCCGAGCGCGTGCATGGTGCGCAGCGCGTGCGCCGCATGAGGTCCCAAGAGAATCTCGCGCAATCCGTTCCACAAAAATGGGCCTTCCGGCATATGCACGTCGAGCACGGGAAGAGCATCGGCCAGGCGGTCTTCGGCATTCTGCGTCAAGCGGTAGCCGTGCGCCGCGATCAGCGCGAAGACCCGCAGGATGCCCTCCGGACCGGTGATGCAGCGCGGATTCGGCGATATCGACGCGGCCGTCCTGAAGGACGAAGCCGGTTCCCGCGATCGGAGTGCGCTTGCGCCGGAACTGCTTATAGAAGGATTGGCGCGCCGGCGGCAAGCGCTTCCATGAGCAAGATGGCCCGCCGGTAAATGGTGCGCGCGTGACGGTAATAGGTTCGCATCCAGTAGGCCGGATCCGAGGTGCCCTTGGTCTCCAGGCCGATGCTCTGCGCCGCAGCCTCATCTTGCGCATGCCAGTCGAGGCTGTTGTCATCGCGGCCGTTGCGCAGGTGGAGAAAACAGCGCGTGGCGCTCAGAAACTCAAAGGCGAGCTTGGCGTCTTCATTGCGCACGGCGTAAAAGAAATTGCCGGAGAAGATGGCCACGCTTTGTGTTCGCGAATATGCGCGCAGCAGGTTCAGCCAGTGGGCAAGGTGATAATCGCGCAGCCCGCCCGGACACTCCTTCATGTTGGGTTCGAGATGGAAGATGGTGTTGCCGAAGCTCTGATGGCGGGCGCGAGCCAGTTCGGCGAGCTTATGGACGATGTTGCTCCCCTCGCGCAGCGATCAGAGCCCAGGAGCGTCTGCGTCTGCAAGGCCTGATAGGGCGCATAGTCGCCGGCAATGAAGCGCCGGTCCAGCAGGGAGAGGGTGAACTCGAGATTAGTCCGGGTCGTAGCGGTCGCATTCCTTGAGGGAGCGGGTCATTGGGCTGGCGCGCAGGCCGAGATCCCACATCGCCTGGTTCAATTGACGGATGGCTTCTCGCGAAGATCCCGCTCCACGCGCTCGTCCGCACAGAGATAGAGCAGATCCACGTCGGAGAAAGGGAAGAGCTCTTTACGGCCGAACCCCCCGGTGGCCACCAGTGCCACTCCGGTGGTCAGCGCGGAACCGCCCTGAAGAGACCACAGTTGTTCGCATCAGGTTGTCGACGACCAGGGCGCGGCGGCGGATCGCCAGAGCCGCCTGCCGGTCCGCGCGAAGGACTGCCACGTTGCCGCGATCTCGGTCTGGTAGCGCTCCCGCAGCTCGTGGGACGTGAAGACAGGTTTCATGTCAGCCCCGAATGAGAGATCATGCGTGGCGACCCCGGATTTCCTACTGCGCGTCCCAAGGTACGGCAGCGTGTGCGGCTTTGCATTAAGGAAAGCCGCATGAGGTTCGTTGACGCAGCCAAGCCTTACAGGAAATCCGGGGCGGATGGGGCACCCGGCCTCATAAGCCCAGTGGTTCGGTGCCCACTGCAGGAACCTTTAAAGAGCAGAAGCGCCGCGTTCATCGTTGCGGATACGGATGGCTTCGTCGATCTTCGAGACGAATATCTTTCCGTCGCCAATCTTGCCTGTTCGCGCCGAGGTGATGATGGCCTGCACGGCCTTCTCCAATAGCTCGTCAGGTACGACGGTCTCGATCTTGATCTTGGGTAAGAGGTCAACGGTGTATTCGCGGCCGCGATAGAACTCCGTGTGGCCCTTTTGCCGGCCGTGGCCGCGTGCTTCCAGGATGGTCATGCCCTCGACGCCGATTTCGAGCAAGGCATCTTTGACTGCGTCAAGTTTCGATGGCTGAATGACAGCTTCAATCTTCTGCATAGTCTATTTCCAGACAGGTCCAAGCAAGCAGGGTATCATTCCGGGAAACAAGGCATTGCTCTGGGCGGACCGCATGCCAGATTGCCCTAATCGTAACCTTCGCAGAAGCTGGACGAGGTAAGCGATATATTTGTAGTTATGGAGCAGGAACAGGCACGATCGATATCTCTTTGGCGCTCTGAATTCCAGCGCCAAGAACCAGGAAAAGGTCCGCGAGGTCGAGTTTCGGTTATGAGCAGCCAGAAGGGGTGGTTTTGACCTCTCTGGATTTTGCCATCAATTGGGTCCGCAAGAGTTCCGTTTGGCCAATGACCTTTGGACTGGCGTGCTGCGCCATCGAAATGATGTCCATGGGCGGGGCGCGTTTCGATGTCGCGCGATTTGGAGCAGAGGTTTTTCGCCCTTCGCCGCGGCAATCCGATCTGATGGTCATCGCGGGAAGAGTTTCGCAAAAGATGGCGCCGGTGATCCGCCGGCTCTATGAGCAGATGCCGGAGCCAAAATGGGTTATTTCGATGGGCGCCTGTGCGACTTCAGGGGGAGTTTTCAACAATTATGCGCTAGTCCAGGGAGTGAATCAGATCATTCCTGTCGACGTGTATGTTCCTGGATGCCCGCCCCGGCCAGAGCAGTTGATCTATGCCATCACTCTGCTCCAGGAGAAGATTCAGAAGGAGCGCGGCAGCCTGAAGCGCGTATTGAACCTCCATATGGCTTTGTAAAAGTTGACGCCGCGGTCGTTCCGTGAGGTTACGTTCGGTGTTATCAGTTCGAGGTTACCAAACGTTCACTGATCCTAGTGCTCTCCCATCGTTAAACTGTTGAAACACTCTAGGCAACCTCTTGCGATAATAGATTTTGCTGTAGGTTACCGAAGGTGGATTTCTCTGATGTTAGGTTCTGCAGTTTGCGTGACACGAAGTCGGTTGTGGACTGAGCCACGTCCATGTGACTCGTCAGTTCGGTTGAATGACTTTCCAAGTTTCTGTGACTTTCCAGTGGTTGTGGAGGATAGACGCATGCACTACTCGTCCCTTGAATTCTCTGGGCCGGGTTTTGGCTCTGACCGTGCTGTGGGAGTTGCCGTCCACCAGTCTGTTCGCTCAGAATTCGTCCAGCACAGCCAGCAAGCCGGTTGCGGCTGCAGACGCGCCAGCTTCACGAATCGACTTCTTTGCGGGCTACTCATATCTGGCCCGCATGGCACGGTTACCGTTCCCGTCGGCAGCACCATCGGCGTCCGGTCCGGTCGCCTACTCGTCGATCAACGAAGGGGCGATTGGCAGCGTCTGCCTACTTCTTCAATCGCTATGTGGGTTTGCAGGCTGAGTATGCCAACCATCCCGTCGGGAACAATGACGGAGCGCACCGTACAGCTCAGGGAGGGCTGATCCTCCGCTATCCGACTGGAGAGATCATGCCGTTTGTGCATGGCGACGCGGGAGTCGTCCGGCTGGGCGGCCCGGTGCACGAGCCCTACACATGGGGTCCGGCGCTCACCGTCGGGCGGCGGTTTGGACTTACAACACTCCTCTCCTTGGCGGCCATCTCGGCCTGCGCCTCTTCCAGGTCGACTATGAATATTTCCATGCGGATTTTGGGCCGCAAGCACCATTTCCGACCGGCGGCCGGGCCAATCTGGACATTGTCCGTCTAAGTACTGGGCTGGTGTGGCATGCGGGCAGCATCGCTCCGCCGCCGCCGGTGACCTATAGCTGCACGGCCAATCCGGGCTCTGTTTATCCTGGAGATCCGGTTACGGTGACCGGTTCGGCGACAATCTGAACCCGAAGAAGACAACCACATATAGCTGGATCGCCACCAACGGGGCCACGGTCACGGGCAACACCACGACGCAACCATCGACACGGCAAGCCTGAACCCGGGCAGCTTTACGGTGACTGGACACGTTTCGGAGGGGACAGAAGCCGGCACTATTCGCCGATTGCACGGCGAATTTGACGGTCAAGCAATTTGAGCCGCCGACAGTTAGCCTGCTCGGTCAATCCGACGAGTGTCCAGCCAGGGGGCACGGCCACGGTCAGCGCGCAAGGCGTCAGCCCGCAGAACCGTCCGCTGACCTACACCTACAGCTCCTCGGCAGGCCAGATCAGCGGCACGGGCAATTCGGCAACGTCAACACAGCGGGTGCGCCAACCGGTCCGATTACGATCACTTGCAATGTACAGGACGACAAGGGACAAACGGCATCCTCGACGGCCACGGTCAACGTGGAAGCACCGCCGCCGCCGCCGCCTGCTCCGACAGTCAAGCAGCTCTGCTCGATCAATTTTGAGCGGGACACCCGCCGTCCGGCACGCGTCGACAACGAGGCCAAGGCTTGCCTGGATGACGTCGCTCTGAACCTGCAACAGCAAGCAGACTCGACCGCGGTGGTGGTAGGGGAAGCGGCTTCCGACAGAGAGAAATGCCGCAACCTTGGCGGCACAACGCGGGGTCAACACGAAGGATTACCTGGTGAAGGAGAAGGGTATCGATGCTTCCCGGATCACGGTACGCACGGGCACGCAAGGCAACAAGGAAGTGGAGAACTACCTGGTGCCGTGCCGGTGCGAACTTCGACAACGACGTACAGGCACCACGGCAGTCGATGAGAACGCGGTCAAGGTTCAGCCCAGAACCGCGCCTGTTCTCACCGCCGCAAGAAAGCAGCCGCCCCGGCACAATAAGCGCTGTGGCAGCAATAACCGAAAAGGGTGACCAGGTGGTAATGGTCACCCTTTTCATTGTGCTTGACCCTGCCGGTCCTACGGGCGCACGGTTGCAGTTTGGACAAGCTCGGCCAACGAGCTTGCAGACTCTCAAGCATCCAAATAGAAGGTTATGACTTCAATTTCATCGGGCGTACTCTCGCTTCCATTTCTCTCCTGCTCGCTCTTTCCCCCACCCAATCAGCTCTGGCGCAAACTGCGTCCTGGGTTCCGGTTGGACCCGATGGAGGCGATGGGCGGAGTTTTGCCGCTGATCCCTCGAATGCAAAGCATCTATACCTGGGAACGACGAATAGCTGGGTTTATCAGACCGAGATGGCGGAGCGAGCTGGCAGCGGCTGGCCAAACTCTCCAAGAGCGACGATCTGATTCTGGACAACATCGTGGTGGATGAATCCGATCCCAAGACGCTGATCGTTGGCGCCTGGGTCCTGGATCATCCCGATGGTGGCCTCTTTATCAGCCACGATGCGGCAAGAGCTGGACCTCGGTGCAAGCGATGAAAGGACAATCGATCCGCGCTCTGACGCAGGCCCCGTCCGATCCCAAATCCTGACCGCAGGCACCCTGAGAGGCGTCTATCGCAGCGAGGACAGTGGCGTGCACTGGACGCAGATCACGCCCTTGGGAAGCATGGAGCTTCATGAAGTGGAGTCCATCGCCATCGATCCGAAAGATCCGCGTACGATTTACGCGGGCACCTGGCACCTGCCGTGGAAGACCACCGACGGCGGCGCCAACTGGCACAGCATCAAACAGGGCCTGATCGATGACTCGGATGTCTTCTCGATCATCATCGATCCCAGCCTGCCCAGCGTTGTCTATACCAGTGCCTGTTCCGGGATCTACCGCAGTGACAACGGCGGCGAGCTTTATCACAAGATGCAGGGCATTCCTATGACGGCGCGCAGAACCCGCGTCCTGATGCAGGATCCGACCAACCGCAGCATGGTCTACGCCGGCACCACCGAAGGCCTGTACAAGACGCTCGACGGCGGGGCTAACTTGGCGGCGCATGACCGGACCGGACATGATCATCAACGACGTCTATGTCGACCCCAAGAACCCGCAGCAGGTACTTCTGGCCACGGATCGCAGGGCGTGCTGGAGAGCGACGATTCCGCGGCAACACTTCAAGGCATCGAATTCCGGCTTTTTCCAACGCCAGGTTTCCAGTCTCCTGGTCGATGCGAAAACTCCTCACACCATCTTTGCCGGAGTGCTGAATGACAAGAGTATGGCGGCGTTTTCGTTTCCAACGATGAGGGCGCGACCTGGCGTCAGCAGAGCAACGGCCTCCAGGGGCGCGACGTCTTCAGCCTGGCGCAGGCGGCGGATGGCTCCCTCCTGGCCGGGACCAACGCCGGAATCTTTCATTGGGATGGCACCAACTGGCAGCCGGACGGAAAGATCGTCAAGGGCGTGCAAAAGACCTCTTATGTAGTCCGCAAGGGCAGGCGCGTCAGGACGGAAAAAACCGTGATGGTGCCCGGCGGCCAGATCGACGGGCGGGTCAGCGCTGTCGATGCTTCCGGAAGCATCTGGTACGCCGCAACCTCAAGTGGAGTTTATGCCAGCGCCGATCAAGGCATTTCCTGGGAGGGCGGCCCGGTGTTGGGGAAGACGGAGTTCCGCACGGTGGCAGCCGCTGGACCCGTGGTCGTGGCGGCGCAGCGAACCACGCTCGCTTTGTCCCAGGACGGCGGGAAGAACTGGCAGCCGCTGGCCATGCCGCAGAAGCTGACCTGGCTGAATGCCATCACCACGACGCCGGATGGCGGCCTGTGGCTGGGTGGCCGCGAAGGCGTCTTCTACAGCGAAGATCATGGTCAGAGCTGGACCGGGATGTCGACCCTTCCTATCTCCGACATCAATGGGCTGAATTACGACCCGGATCTAAAGCGCATCATTTTGACCTCCTGGGCCTCCAGTTTGATTCTGGCGGTTGACCCGGCGGACCGGACCTGGAAATTTTGGGATGCGGGCTGGAGAGTACACAATGTGCGCTCATCAGGGGGACGCCTGCTGGCGGCGACACTCTACAACGGAGTCGTGATAGAACCCCAAAAGGCCCCGGCAAAGATAGCCGTTGCTTCGAATCCGTAGTGCATTTTCAGTTCTGGTGTAGACGTCACAGTAACTCTGATCGTGCTTTAACATGCTTGAGGCATGACTCGCCTACGCAGCTTTCAGCAGCAGGACCTGGCCGGGCTTCACAAGCTCGATCAGGTCTGTTTTCCGCGCGAGATTGCGTATTCCAAGGCTGAGTTACGCTATTTCCTGACCAATCCCCGGTGCTCATGCTGGATTGCCGAGCAGGGGGAGAGCAAGCTGGCCGGCTTCGTCATTGTGGAGCGAGCGCGCCGTAACGGCCGCTTGACGGGCCATATCGTCACCCTGGACGTGGACCCGGTCGAGCGGCGCCGCGGGTTGGGCACACTCCTGATGCAAACTGCGGAAGAGCGGATGAAGACAGAAGGGGCAGGGGGAATGAGCCTCGAGGTGGCAGAGAACAATTCTGCCGCGCGCGAGTTCTATCAGCGCCTGGGATTTGCCACGACCGGACGAATCTCGAAATACTATGCGGGGAGGGTCGATGCTGAGGTTATGGAGAAGGCGATTTGAAGGAGAAAAGCGCTTAAGCATTTCTCCTGGCTCCGGCTCCCAAAACGCTCTAGCGCAGAAAAAAGTGGAGTTTCCAACCTACCACGACGGCGATGACCAGGGCTGCCTGGAAGATAACCGCCCAAACCACACCGCGGGCGCAACCCAACGAATCTTCGTCGTACAGTTGCTCCGGATCCGCATAAGAAGCATCGACAACACGCATGGAAACAATCGACTTATTCCCGACCACGATGCGCAATGCCGGCCTCGCCGTTTGCTCCGTTGATATATTTGGAAAAGCTTGGATACCCATGATGTCCCCTTTCGATTTCTGAGTTTAGCGGGAACGTGATGCGGTGTCCCTACGGTTTCCTACAACTTAGGTCGAGTAACACTGGAGGTTTTTCCCAAAAGGTACTACGACGGTACCAAATTGGGATCATTTCGGCGGTGGGAGCGCGTTTTCGGACAGTTTTTCCTATTCATTCATTACCCCGGTAAGCAGAGGAGCGGACCGAAGAGTAAACAAAGGAGTGGTCTCGGCTGATCTCACCCCTGGGCGAGGGTGATGACCGTAATCTCCGGGGGACAGCGCAAGCGAAAAGGCACGCCAACCGTGCCGATACCTCGATTGACATAGAGTTGCGTGTGATCGCTCAGCCTGAAGAACCCTTGCACGTAGTGAGTTCCCATTTCGGGGAGATGGATCGGAGGTAGCAGTGGAATGCGAACCTGGCCGCCGTGGGTGTGCCCGGAGAGAATAAGGGGTACTTGACGCCCGACTGCCAGGTCGGCAAAATCCGGCTCGTGGGCCAGCAGGATAACGGGTTCGCGGTCGGGGTTTCTGAGGGCGGGGAGGGCTGCTGTTAGATCGGGCTGCTGCTCAAGAGCATCTTCGATGCCGGCGAGCCAGAGGCGCTGGCCATCGCGCTCCAGGGGCACGCAGCGGTTTGCCAGTACGGGAAGGCCGTGTGTGACCAGCGCATCGGTGACGGCCCGTGGATTGACCATGCAATCGTGGTTGCCCAGGATCGCATAGCGCAGTGGGCAGGTGAGCCGGCTCAGAATTTCGGCGCAGTGGTAGCTCATCTTTGCGGCAATGTGCCGTGGAAGAGGGCCCCGGCTAACGAAATCCCCGGTCAGCACGACCAGATCGGGAGCCAGTGCGTTTACTTTGCGCACCATCGTCTCTAGAAAATACGCTTCGCTGAACTCTTCGAAATGAAAATCGCTGATCTGCACGATCTTTAGGCCGGCGAACGCATCGGGCAATCGGGAGAGGGTGATCGTACGGTTAACGATTTCAATTTCGTGGCGCGCGATTTCTCCGGAATAGAAAGCCAAACCCGCGGCGGAGCCGGCCGCCAGCCCGAGAAAATTCCTGCGCGTGACCACTGTTCTCCTGAGGGACGCCGGCTTGACAGGCTCGGCAACGAGTGTAGGATCCGTCAAAGCGCGGACGCTCCGATTTCCGGGCGTCTCTGCAATATAGCCGCCGCAACTGGCCTTATGGTCACTTCTCAAGTTTAAGGCGTGGGCCGCTCCCTTTCAACCAGGGCGATGGATCCGTGTGTGCGATAAGCACTCCCCTCAAGGGCTTTAACAGGCTACGGAAAAACTGCGGACCGGGTAGGAAAGACGTACCTCAGGGGCTAAAGCCCATCAGAGCTGTCCAAATTAGCGAAAAAGCCGGCTTGTCGGACTGGGTAGTCAGCTGATTCTACTAAGAACAGCTTGGCCAACGTCAAATCAGGTTGCATGTTTAGGGCCCACTGAAAATTAGGCTTTTAACGGCAGGTCCCTCCCACCAGCCGTCGGATGCACATGGATGCGACACCCTTCCCTTTGTCATCCCGAGCGAAGCCGAGGGATCTGCAGTTCTGCAGGCCCGTCCTGGGAATGTTTTTCGAGGAAGCGGTCTGGGCTTTGGGGCCCGTAGGGCCGACCGCCAAACGTCAGCCCAGCTCGGCCAAGACTGGGGCATCGATTTCCCAGCATTGTCCGAGCGCCGTAGGCGGGGCACACTTTCACCTCAACCTGCATCAGTACTCTGTCGAAAAACATTTCCAGGAGGGGCCTGAAGAACTGCAGATCCCTCGGCTGCGCTCGGGATGACAAAGGGTAGGGCGGCGCTTCCACCAGGGTTTGAAGACGCCGAGGATCAACCGCAGGTCCCTCCACTGCGCTGCACTTCTCAAGCAGAACGGTCGGCATCCAACCCTCGAAAAAGCTAATTTGGACAAGTGTGAAAGCCCATTGTTCTTGGTTCCTTTATGTACGGGCTGAAGCCCGTACCCTTCACTCGTTGAGAAAACACGGGGGGGCCGCAGCTTGTTTAAGCCCGTACATGGCCCCTCCAATATCAACGGGGCTTTCAGCCCTGAGAGAGTGCAAATGGACTACTTTTAAACTAGAGAGTCCCGCGCAGGGACGGTTGAGTCCCGCTAACGGGGAAAGATGCTCCGCAAGGCGGGGTAAAGCCGGCGGTAATTGGTGTAACTTGCCTGCATGACGCGCGCCGCCTCCTGGTCTGGAGGAGTGCGTTTGGCCACATGCACCACCGCGTCACAGGCGGCATCCACTGAAGCCCAGACGCCGATCCCCACTCCGGCCAGCAGCGCGGCACCATAGGCGGCGCCCTCTTCGGCTTGTACAATCTCTACTGCCTGGCCGTAGACATCCGCCTGGATCTGCCGCCACAGGGGTGAGCGCGCACCGCCCCCGCCTGCGCGAATGGCCCGGACCGGGATACCAAGTTCCTTGAAAATGGTAAACGTGTCTTTGAGGCTGAAGGCGACGCCCTCGAGGATTGCCCGGATTACGTGCGCGCGGGTGTGATCGGCAGCCAAACCTACCAGGGCGGCGCGGACGTCGGGATCCGGGTATGGTGTTCGTTCTCCCATAAGATATGGGGCCCAGAGCACTCCTCCGGCGCCCGGAGGAACCTGGGCTGCTTCAGCGGACAATTGGCCGTAGGTTTCGGGCGAGCCCGCGCGCTCTGTGCCGAAGTTGTCGCGAAACCAGCGTAGCGAAAGGCCTGCCGCCTGGGTCACTCCCATGACATGCCAGCGTCCGGGTATGGCATGGCAGAAGGTGTGCAGCCGGCCCAGAGGGTCCGTGACCGGCGCGTCGGAGGCAGCGAAAACAACGCCGGAAGTGCCGATGGTCGCGCTCACATCGCCAGGGCGGACGATGCCCATGCCGGTCGCGCCTGCAGCCTGATCGCCCGCGCCCGCAACCACGGGCGTGCCGGCCTTCAGGCCAGTGTTGGCGGCGGCCTCCTCCGTCACCCGGCCCACGACCTCTTGCGATTCGTAGAGAGCAGGGAGGCACTCGGGGCTGAGACCGACTGCCTCCATCATGGGCTCGGACCAGCGGCGATGCGCCACGTCGAGCAGCAGCGTACCCGAAGCGTCGGCCACATCGATGGCACGCACCCCGGTGAGGCGCAAGCGGATGTAGTCCTTGGGCAGCAGAAAGCTGCGAAACTTCTGCCAGATGCCAGGCTCGTTGGTCCGCACCCACAGCAGCTTGGTGAGGGTAAAGTTGGTCAGCGCTGGATTGGAGGTCAGCTCGACCAGGCGCTGCGGCCCGATGGTGTCGTTAAGATAGCGGCACTCAGCCGCCGTACGCTGATCGCACCAGATGAGCGCGGGCCGCAGGACGTGATTGTTCTCATCCAACAGCACGGCGCCATGCATTTGACCGCTGAGGCCGATGCACGCAATCTCCGTGGCGGGAATGGCCGTGTCCCGCAGCAGTTTCCGGACGGCGCCCTGACAGGCCTTCCACCAATCGTGCGGATCCTGCTCCGCCCACCCGCTCCGCGGAGAAGCGAAGGGCTCGTGTTCGTGGATGGCGGAAGCGACGACCGCGCCTGATTCGTCGATGAGCAGGGCGCGCGTCCCCCCCGTGCCGACATCGATGCCCAGCAGCTTGATGGCTGTATCCCCCCGGTTCTGCAATCTGCCCAGTGTAGCGAAGAAATGAGGGGCATGCGAACAGGCGCGGGGGCGCCCGGTTCAAGAAAAGAGCGCGCTCATTGAGGAGAAGAAAGGAGAGGCCGCAACCGAATCTCTCTCCCCTTGCGGACACGCTCCCCGCTCGGCGCTAGAACTGGTTCCAAAGGAACTGGTTATAGACATCGTGGTGGAATTGAATCTCGGGAGCCTTGATCAGACTGCCCAGAAGCCGCGGACAGCGGTCCGCCGAGGCCTGTTTGAGATCGGCATAACGGGCTTTCACATCCGCCCCGAGGAGGGTCGTTGTCCATTTTGATTTACGAAAATCTTCGATCGCCGTGTAGACGTTGTCAGGCAGATAACGCTTGGCCTGGCGAAGGTCCTTGATCTTGGCAATTTCGCCTTCGATGCCGGTGCGGAAGATGGAATACATCGTCATGTAGGGATTAGCATCTGGGGCGACCGAGCGAACCTCGACCCGCGAGCTTCGTTCGTTGCCGAGCGGCACGCGCACCATAGATCCACGATCGATGGGGGAGGCCTTGATCTGATTGGGCGCTTCAAAGTGTGGATCCAGGCGGCGGTAGGCGTTCACGCTGGCGTTCAGCAGCAGGCAAATATCGTTGGCGCTGCTGAGAATGCGGTCGATGAACGACCAGGCCAGCGGGCTGAGATTCTCTTCTCCCTTAGGATCCCAGCAAAGGTTCTTGCCGGCCTTGCTGATGGAGACGTTGGTGTGCATGCCATTGCCGTTGACTCCGATCACCGGCTTGGGCAGGAAGCAAGCGGAACAACCCATGCTCGTGGCTACCTGACGGCAGATCAGTTTGTAGAGCTGGATCTGGTCGGCGGCGGCAACTACTTCGCCGTAGTTGTAGTTGATCTCGAACTGAGAGGGCGCGACCTCCGGATGGTCCTTCTCGTTCTCGAAGCCCATCGCACGCTGCACCTCGGCGGTGGTGTCGATAAAGGTGCGCAACGGGTCTCCGGGAAGCGAGTGATAGTATCCGCCGGTATTGACATATTCGAACTTTCCCGTCTCCGAGTAGCGCCGCTCCGCGTCGACACCTTGAAAGAGAAACCCTTCAATCTCGTTGGCGGCGTTCAGCGTATAGCCGTTCTTCTGCTGCTGTTCGGCCGCGAAGGATTTGAGGACGCTTCGGATATCGGCGGGGTAGACAGCTCCACTCTTGTCGATAACCTCGCCGAAGATCAGAACTTTGCCGGCGCCAAAGAAGTCAGCGGGCACCCAGTAGAAGGCGCTCCAGTCCATACCCAGCCGCAAGTCGCTCTCCCGCTGGGCGGTAAATCCGCGGATCGAGGAGCCGTCAAATGTGAGGTTGTCCCAGCTCTTGACGAGAAATTTCTTGTCGTAATCGAGCATGTGCAGCCGGCCCTCAAGATCGCTGAAGAGGACGGTGACGGCCTTGATGCTTTTTTCGTCGGTGAGGTACTTGAGGCGTTCTTCCTGGATCTGGTGCTGGGGAACACGATTCTTCCGCTGCTCTTTGGCTTTCACGTTCAACTCCTCAAGTTCGTCATAGGGGAGCGTCAGAAAACTGCGCAATTCGTTCGGCATGGATCTCCTTAAGAGTGGGATAGAGACGGGGTTTGCCGCAAACAGCTAAACGGCAGATTCAAATTAGGATAACGCGAGCCTCGCCGGCGACCAAGAAAAAGGAAGCTGGTCGCTGGGAACCGGTCTTGCCGGCACGTGGACGGGTGCCCCACGTTCGCACCTGCGCTTTCTCTAATGAAAGCCGCATGGAGTTCATTGACTCCACCAAGCCTCACAGGAAATCCGGGGGAAGCCCCACCATTGCCTTTTCCAAGGCGACTCGGAGAGGGCCGGCCGTGAACGATTAAGAAACAGTGACAGTTTCTTCTTAAAGGGAGGAGCGGGTGGACCGTCTTGGGAAAAGCAATGGAAACGAATCATGATCATCCCAGGCACCCGGATTTCCTGTCGAGGTTGGTGGCGTCAATGAACTGCATGCGGCTTTGCTTAAAGAAAGCCGCACACGCGGTCCTGTCTGGTGCTACGTAACAGGAAATCCGGGGTACGCTGACGCGAACCTGGGGCACCCCATCCGGCTTGGCGCGCTCCGTCCAAGTCTCCCCTGGAACCCGCGATTTAGTTCATAAACCGGCAGTTAACCGGTATCATGCTGAAATCATGCGTTTCTCGTACGTTAGGTGGTTGCCGGTATTCATACTGCTCCTCTTTGTTTCCGCTCTGGCGCACGCCGCAGAAGGACCTGCGCCCGCTCCCCTGGTCGTTGAGGGGCTGGGCAAGGGCACTGCTGCTCTCGATGGCAGATGGCAGTTTCATCTGGGCGACAATCCTGCCTGGGCCTCGCCGGCGCTGGACGATTCCGCGTGGGAAGCTATCGGCGTCGATCGAAGCTGGGGAGTTCAAGGGCATTTCGGCTATACAGGGTATGCATGGTACCGGCGGCACATTACCTTTGTTCCGGTACCGGGCGTGAAAACCGATCTTGCGCTCTTTCTGCCTCCCATTGACGATGCGTACGAGGTTTATTGGAACGGCACGCTGACTGGAAAAGGCGGCGAGCTGCCGCCCCATCCAGTCTGGTCCTTCGATCCGTTGCCGCAGACCTTCGGCCTGGGTGAGCCGCAGTCCGGAGTGCTCGCCATTCGTGTTTGGAAGGCGCCATACGCTTCGTTTGATTCCGGTGAGACGGGGGGACTCAGGGGTACGCCCCTGGCGGGCAGCTCCGAGGCGATCGCCACCTATAAGGGAGACCTCGACCATAAGTGGCTGAGAAGCCGGCAATATGATTTCGCGCTGAATCTTCTCTACGGTCTGGTCACGCTCCTGAGCCTGTTGGCGTTTTTGCGCGACCGCAAACAAAAGCTTCTGCTTTGGGTGACACTCTTCGCTCTCGCGCCATTGCTGGCTCAGTTTCTGCTCGACTATCGTCTTCCATGGTCTTACCGGTTTTCTCTTGGCGTCCTGCAGCCGCTCATCGGACTCGGAGACATCTCTCTTTGGTTCCTGCTGCTTTATCTGCTGCAGCTTGAAAATCATCTCCAGCTTCGTCGATGGACACGCATTCTGGCGGTCATTTCCATGGTTGCCACGTCCCTCGATGGTTCGTTGGTATTCTTCGCTTTCAACTCGGCCAACACCAAGTTTTTTCAGATCGTCGATGCTGTCCTCACTGTGCCTTTCACGCTCGTCGAGATCTTTCCCCTGGTGCTCCTTTGCTTTGCCTTCGGAAAGCGCCTGGACGCGGCACGTTGGTTAGTGGCCGTCTTTGCTGTGCTGCTAAAAACGACCGTCGCACTGAGAAGCACCTTGGACCAGGGCGAGCGCTATACCCATTGGACACTCGGAGAAAAAATTTCAGCGCCGTTGTTCACTGTCAACGGCAATCCCTTCACCTTGACTACCATCGCATCGACTCTGCTGTTTCTATCGATCATTTATGCCGTCTACCGCTATTCCGTAGAGCAGAGCAAACGTCAGGGTCTTCTCGAGCAGGAGTTCAAAAGCGCGCAGGAGCTACAACGAGTCCTTATTCCCGACACGTTACCATCGATACAAGGCTATTCCGTGACCAGCGCCTATCGCCCGGCGCAGGAAGTTGGGGGAGACTTCTTCCAACTGATCCCGCACCCAGGCGGCTCAACGCTACTCCTCCTGGGCGATGTGAGCGGTAAGGGATTAAAGGCTGCGATGACCGTCTCGCTGATCGTCGGCAGCGCACGAACTCTGGCGGAGATTTCGGATGACCCCGCGGAGATTCTCGCCGGCCTGAACCGGCGTCTATATGGCCGCCTGAACGACGGTTTTGTTACCTGCCTGGTTCTGCGGCTGGATCCTGAGGGTGGATGTGTGCTGGCCAATGCCGGACATCCTTCCCCTTTCCTAAACCAAAGGGAGCTGAGCCTTCCTGCCGCGTTGCCACTGGGGCTGCTGCCTGCCGCCGGCTTCGAGAAGACCGTGGTCCATCTGGCCGTCGCGGACCGGCTCACCTTATATACGGATGGCTTGCTGGAAGCGCGCAATGCCGCCGGCGAAATCTACAGCTTTGAACGTCTAAAGGAGTTGATCGCCAGCGGCCCGGACGCCCGGCAAGCCAGTGAGGCGGCGGTAGCCTTCGGGCAGGATGACGATATTACTGTGCTCACCGTAACTCGCCTGGCCACTGGCGTGGAATCTACTACCTTGCTGCTGGCCCCCGAATTGCTGTCCGTCGCAGGCTAGAAACTCTAACTGCCGCAAGTTGATCATCGACCCGGACCCGGCAGATCAAGCCACCGCATAGGCTCGCGGAAAGACTGCCCTCCACCTCGAATTCCAGATATGCTGGTGGCGGCGTCATCTACGGCCAAAGGTAGCCGGACCGAGGTACCATTACCAGGGTCATCACACGAGAACATTGTCATCACAAAGGAGCTACGTCCATGGTCACGTCGTTGCCAGGCAGCGTATTTTGGAAGGGCGGTACGTTCCCCGTAGGATGGGCCATTCTGCTGGTTATTGTCGGGTTTCTTCGCGTTGGCTCTGCCCTTCGAGGCGGGCATCGCGATCGCCATCGCTGTGGCCGTGCTGGTCATTCTGGCCGGCATCGCCCATCTGGCGAGTTCCTTGGCGGCGCGCACGACGGGAGCTTTCTTCTGGCGCCTGCTGGTGGGATGCGCCTACCTGGTCGCGGGGGTCTATTTGCTGATGCATCCCAAGTTGAGCCTGGTTTCGCTCACCTTGGCCCTGGCCGTTCTTTTCCTGGTGGAAGGCGTTTTTCACCTCATTACCTACTTTAACCTCCGGAGTGTTGCCGGTTCCGGTTGGATTCTCTTCGACGGTATCGTGACCTTAGTACTGGCCGTCTTGATCTGGAAGAGCTGGCCCGCCAGCGCGGTGTGGGCACTGGGCACGATCTTCGGCATCAACCTTCTGTTTAGCGGCTTCACCCGCCTCATGTACTCCCGGGCGGTACGCGCCAATACACCATAGCTCTAGCTCTAACCCGCAGGTAACGTGACCGGTCATGACGCTTACAGATACTGAAAAGGCTGACGCTGCGCGCAAGAGCCTGGAATACGTCAAGGACGGAATGGTGGTCGGGCTCGGCAGCGGCACGACCGCAACCTTCGCCATCAACTTCCTGGGGCAAAAGGTCCGCGAGGGATTGAAGATTCGCGGAATCCCCACGTCACGGGCCAGCGCCGATCTGGCGCGGTCGCTGATGATTCCGCTCACCAGTTTCGATGAGGTGGCGTATACCGACGTCACCATCGACGGCGCCGACGAGGTCGCTCCCGGCCTGGCATTGATCAAGGGCGGCGGAGGCGCGCTGCTGCACGAAAAAATTGTGGCCGCCGCTTCGCGGCGCCTGGTCATTGTTGCCGATGAACACAAACTGGTCCAGCGGCTCGGCCGCTTCCCACTTCCGGTCGAGGTGATTCCGTTCGCGGCCTCGCCGGTCAAGAAGCAACTGGAGGAGATGGGGGCGCACCCGGCGCTACGCTCCGGCCAGCGCGGCTCGCCCTATATCACCGACGAAGGCAACTACATCTTCGACTGCCACTATGGGGAGATTCTGGATCCCGCCTGCCGTAGCCCAGGCTCTCAAGAGCATGACGGGTGTGGTCGAGCACGGGCTATTCCTCGGCTTGGCCTCGGTGGCGATTGTTGCGGGTCCCACCGGCGCGCGGATCATCAACGCTTAGAGCACCCTTGCCTTATATCAAGATGTGAAAACGCTCTGTCGAAAAACATTTCCAAGAAAGGTCCGCGGAACTGCAGATCCCCTCCACTCCGCTTCGCTCCGGTCGGGATGACAAAGGGGAGGGCGACGCTTCCATGGAGAGCGGTTGCTGAACAAAAGCCATCCCCTTGGGTGGGCCGCAGGCCCATTGACCATTCCGGTCCCACGGCACGCCGGGGCAGGCGGGATGACAATTTTTTTGCAAAAAATCATCAACTCAGCAGACTACGGCTGCTTGGAGACACGCGTCGTATCGTGGAAGCGTTTGATGTCGATGCCGGCCATTCTGCCTTCAGGGTCATAGACGAAAATATCGGTAAACTTTGCGTCCCAGATAATTTCGTTGGCGCGATAAGACGACCGGGCATTGACCACCTGAGAAAAGGTCTCGTCCATCCCGGTAAGCAGAATCAGAAACTCCGCGCCGCTAGCGCACAGCTCTTCTTCGGTCACTCCGAACAGCGGGCTGTCCTTGATCGATGGTGTGAACGATCGTCCAGGAGAGAGGGAAGAAGACCACGCTTTCGCGCTCCAGGCGTAAGCGGGTAGTAGCGGCGCACCGCCGTTCCGCTGGCATTGTTCTCAAAGCGCGAGACCAGGAGCCGGACATGCAGATCGATGATCTGGTTATTGCGCGAGTTGATGATGCGGAACTGGAAGGAGCGAAGGTCGCCGATCCATGACATCACCGCGTTTTTGCTGAAGAGAATGTCGGCGACCGGCCGGGAAAAACGCGCAAAGACCAGCCCTGTGACCACGGCCAGGCCCAGCAGACTTACAACGGACTCTAGCGCGACCAGGATGTTGGTAGCGCAACCCCACTGGCACGGTACTTCCGTAGCCGATCGTCGCCGAGGTGTGAATGCTGAAGAAGAAGGCCTTCAGGAAAGGAGAATTGATTCCGGTATCAAGGGTGTTGACCAGTCCGTCCGTGTCCGCACAGCCACGTAGACCAACAGCGAAAAAGCCATTGAGCGTGAGGTAGACGATGGCGACGAAGAGAAAAAAACGGCTCCAGGTGGTGCTGACCAGGTTGGAGTAGGCCAGAAACGCATGCAGTCCGCGGCCTCGCTTTGCACATTGAAGCTGCCGTCCCGATTGAGCAGGCGAAGCTCACGCTGCTCCGAGACGACCCTGCCAAATCCTAGATCGCTGGACGGATCTTCGGCGACCTTTGGAGGTACTTCCTTCAGTCTCTTGGTCGGTCACCGACTATTTTCTCAGACAATTTCCGGTGCAGCAGTGCCAATGCCATCTCAGACACAGCGCCGCGAGCTCGGGGTCATAGCGGTAGCCCTCGTCGCGCATGAATGCGTGCGCGCCGTTTACTTCCAGCCACTGGAAATTAGCGCCTACCTCGTCCAGCCGCGCCTTGATCAGGTTGCGGCCGGCGAGCGGAACATGCGGATCCTGGCGCCCCCAGATGTGCAGCAGCTCGCCCTTGATTTCGCCCGCCCGCTGCGAGCGAGTCATCCTGTTTGCCCAGGCCCAGGCTGTGGCTGTGAATGTCTGTAGCATAAAAACAAACGGTCGCCAGCACGTCGGGGTTCATGGCCGCGCGAAAGGCCAGATGGCCGCCCATGCAGATGCCGATGGTTCCCAGCCGGCCGGTGCAATCTTCGCAGGCCGCGGAGATAATCCAGCAGCGCAGCGCGCATCGCTGTCATAGGACGAAACTGCTTTGCCGTACTTGTCGCGCATTGCCTTTGTCGGAACCGGCCTGATCGTAAGCCAGCACCGTTCCTGCCGGCTCCAGCTCGTGATACACCTCCGGAACAGCGACGATGTAGCCATGGCCGGCGATAAACGCGGCAAAGCGGACGGATCGGGCCGGTGGCCTGGAAGATCTCAGAAAACAGCACCACTGCGGGATATTTCCCTTGGCAGCGGGGCGAAACATATAGGTCCGCATGGGGCCCGTGGGTGTGGCGAGATCAACGGCTGTTTGTTCTTGAAGGATCATGGAAAGCTCTCCGGCGGCAGTCAAGGATTGTAACCTTGATGATGACGGCCTGCAGTGGCAGCAAGAGGATTCGATGGTGATTGGGTGGTTACAGCAGGAACAGGAAGCGTGCATCGCAGGCTCAGCCTCAGCCTGGGCGCGAGGTGGAAGCGGCGCAGCGGGAGTGCGCCTGCCCTGCCTCTGGTGCCGCAGCCGGCTCATGCCGTGCTGGCGGGAGAACTAGCCGCGGGTGTTGACCTGCTTCGGCGAATTGCCTCCGGAGATCAAGCGGGCCATTCAGATGCACGATACCGGTTGGGCCGCGAGCGATGCGCAGCAGATTCAACGGCTGCGCTCGGAGGCCCACACGCGGGCAACGCGGCTCCCGTTTCCTTCATCGCCATCTCGCCCGGGGAAGCGAAGAAGCGTGGACCGCCTCGATCGATAGCCGTCGAAGCCTTCTCCAAGACGGGAGCGATCATGGTCAGCCGCCATTTCAGCCTGCTCGCCCAGCATGATCAGGCTCACCACCAGCGTTTTCTCCAGGCGGAGAAGTCGCGCCAGCAAAGGCTCGAAGGCGCGCAAAGAGTGCGGCGAACGACGGACGATATCGAGACCGGTGGACAGCAGCGCTGGGCTTCTGCGACCTGGTGTCGCTCTACCTGCTGAGCGGGCTCAGCAGGGAAGTCGAGTTTCCGCTCGCCCATCCAGCCTCGCCCCAGGCAAAAACGGCGCCTCGGGTGAAGATGCAGTCGACGGCAGAAAGCTTCGCTTCACCCCGCAGATCGCTCGCGCCGGCTGCACACTATCGATCCAGGCGCTGAATCATCCTGTGCCGGCGCAAGGCCCGCGCGCCGAGACCCTCACCTGGGAGGTGCAATGAGCGAGGTGAGCAAGTAGAAGTCGGTGTGATCGTGATTGGCGCGGGCATTGCCGGACTGGCCGCAGCCCGAACCTTGGCGGAAGCCGGCCTGCGGGTGGCGCTGATCGAAGCACGCGACCGCGTGGGAGGACGGATCCACACCGTCCCGGCCGCTGATGGCGAGCTGCCCGGTGGAGCTGGGCGCGGAGTTTATTCATGGTCTGCCTCCGGAGCTGATCCACCTGGTCGACGAGGCGGGTCTCACCCGCTTCGAGCTGGAAGGCGATTACCCGCTGCTTCCGGAGCAGCACGGCGCAGGCCGCTGGGACCTTGCGGCGATCAGCGCGAGGTCGACCAGTTGTTCGATGAGCTCGGGCACCTCCGGACCGCTCGGATGCACACGACCTCAGCTTCAGCGAATTCGTGGCCCAACGCGATCTTGGACCGGAAGCCGTGGCCTGGGCGACCAACTATGTCGAAGGCTTCAACGCGGCCGATGCAAATCGCATCAGCATCCGCTCGCTGGCGAAACAGCAGGCGGCGGAAGATGCGATTTCGGGAGACCGTGTTGTTCCGGGTGGTGGAAGGCTATGCCCGGGTCCCGGAGTTTCTGCTGCGCAGATTCCTCGATGCAGGCGGCGAGTGGGTTCCGTCGACTCCGGTGCGCACCATTACCTGGAAGCCGGGGTGGGTCGAAGTCGACAACCGCGGCCGATCGCGTCTTTCCAGGCGGCCGCGGCAATCGTCACTTTGCCTCTGGGCGTTCTGCAGGCGAGAAGCGTTGCGTTTGTGCCCGCAACCGGTGGAGATTCTCGCTGCGGCCGACCGGCTCGCCATGGGGCCGGCCGCGCGCGTGGTCTACGAGTTCGACCGCAGCTTTTGGGCCCGTTTCGCCAGCCTGGAAGGCGTGAGCTTTCTCTTCGCTCCGGAGGCCACTCCCCCTACCTGGTGGACCACCAACCCCAGGCCAAGCTCGATGCTGACCGGCTGGGTAGCCGGCCGCAAAGCGAGCAAGCTGGACATGGCCGCTGCCCGAGACCGGCCTGGCGACGCTGGCAAAATTCTTGGAGTCGACTTGGAGTGCGCAAGCACCTGCTGCGCTGGCACCTGCATGACTGGCAAACCGATGCCCACAGCCTGGGCGCCTACACCTATGTTCCGCGGGGAGCGATCCATGCTTCCGATGAGCTCTCGGTTCCCGTGGAGGCGACGCTGTTCTTTGCCGGCGAGCATACCGACACCAGCGGCCATTGGGGCACCGTCCACGGGGCACTGCGCTCCGGCTACCGCGCGGCCAAGCAACTACTGGCTACGTAACGCTATCTGACACCAACACCGTGACAGATAGGTTAGCCGATTGTGTCTGAAGTGACAATCGTAGTGGCAGGGAAAACGCTCTAGTGCCGATAGCTGCTAGACCAGGTCCCCTACCTTGTCGGCGATGTTGCTGGCTGCGGAGCTGACGTTACCGGCGACCGAACTCACGCGCGAGGCCACGTCGCCTGCCACGTCTTTGGTCGTCTTGTAGACACGAGTGGCGTGTTTGCTCAGATCGTCGCTGGTGTCCTTGATGTAATCACTTGCATCTTCCAGATTGCGTTTAAGTTGCTTGCGGGTTTTTTCCCCGGTCTGGGGAGCATAAATGAGAGCCGCAGCCGCACCGGCGGCTACCCCCAGAGAGAAAACTGCCCAGTAACGAACTGCGTTCATGACCATCCACCTTTCACGAATCAGCAAATAAGTCATCCATTTGGAGTGCACTGAGACCGGATAGGTTGCAGTATAGGCTTGCAGTGCGAAGAGTAGCCACATAGCTCGAATTTGCTATTGATTTTTGGAGAAAAAATCCTTAAAATAAGAGCTTTGACATGTCCCGGCGGGCCGACTGTCTGGAACTCAAAGCCGCTGGGCAGTGTTTGTTGCTCATCTCCCTAGAGGATAACGGATCAAATGGCAAAACGTCGTGGTAATCCCAACTGGGGCAAGCCGGAGCCGATCGGCCCGGTGGTCCCGACTGTCACTTCTTTCGAGCAGGTTGTCAAAGAATTTAAACTGACTCCCGATCAGTATGTGCGTTCCACGCGGTTGCGCGAGTGGGCCCGGCGCAACAAGAATTCGAAGTATATCCCGGAAGCGCTTCTCGAGGCCTGGGGTTTTGAGATCGAATCCACCTTGTAAACGAGAAGCAGGTCCGAAGCAGAATGAAAAGAGAACGCCGCCTGGGGCGGCGTTTTTTGCGTCTGCGGCGATGTGACAGCATGACGATATCTGGCGGACAATACAGTCATGCAGGCAAAGCTGCCGTTTACCGATGTACCGGGGGCCCTTGAGGAGTTCAAGGCCGGGCGCATGATCGTCGTCGTCGACGACGAGGACCGCGAGAACGAGGGAGATCTGACGCTGGCGGCGGAGTTTGTCACCCCGGAAGCGATCAACTTCATGGCCAAGTATGGGCGCGGGTGATCTGCCTCAGTCTGACCGAGGAGCGGGCCGACTACCTTCGCCTGGGGCCGATGACGCAGCAGAATTCGTCCCGCTTTGGCACGGCGTTTACAGAAAGCATCGAGGCCCGCGAAGGTGTGACCACCGGCATCTCTGCCTATGATCGGGCGCATACCATCCAGGTGGCGATCGATCCGCGCATGACGGCGGCGGATCTGGCGCGGCCGGGGCATGTTTTTCCTCTGCGCGCGCGGCGCGGCGGGGTGCTGGTGCGCGCCGGACAAACGGAAGCTTCCGTCGACCTGGCGCGCATGGCGGGGCTGATCCCGGCCGGAGTGATCTGCGAGATCATGAACGACGACGGCACCATGGCGCGGGTGCCCGACCTGGTGGAGTTCTGCAATCAGCACCAGTTGAAGATGCTGACCGTGGCGGAGTTGATCCGCTTCCGGCTGCAGAACGAGCGCTATATCTTCCGCGTGGCGGAATCGATCGTGCCCACCCGTTTCGGCGACTTCCGCATGATCGCGTATGAGAGCGAAGTGGACGGGGGAGAGAGCCACCTGGCGCTGGTTCGAGGCGATGTGAGCGCGGAGCTCAACCAGGAACCGGTTCTGGTGCGGGTACACTCGCATTGCCTGGCGGGAGATGTCTTCGGCACCACGCTGTGCGATTGCCACCAGGTGGTGCAGCGCTCGCTGGAGATGATCGCGGAAGCCGGACGGGGCGCCCTGGTCTACCTGCACAACACGAGCAAAGGTTTCGAGATTGACCGCAGCGTAACGCCGCACCGGCTCTTTCTGCACCGCGAAGAACGCAGCGGCGAGCAGGGGACCGGCATCAACGGATTCTGCGCCAGGTAGGGCTTGGCGGTCAGATACTTTCCGATCTGAACATCCGCAAGATTCGGCTGCTCTCCAATACCCCCACGCATGTGCCGGCGCTGCAAGGATTCGACCTGGAAATCGTGGACCAGGTAGGCCTGGCCATCAAGGCCAATCCGCTGCCCGTTTAACCTGGCGCGCTCAATCATCATCGGATTCGGATCGAGGCTCCGCCCTCCCCTATGCCATCCCGCCTGTCCCGGCGTGCCGTGGGGTCGACCGGCCCTCCGGGCCTTGAAAAACGGATAGGTCGCATATTCCAATCATTCGATGCCCAAGGCGGCGAACGTTCCATGCCAAAGGCGGGCGCACGATTCATACGCGTTTAGTTAGTGCCGCGCCTCCGGCGCTCGGATCATCTTCGGGATTGATTTCCCAGCCCTGCCCCTTGCTTCCCCCTTGGCTGCGCTGGAGAGAGTCGAGTGTGCGGTTTTCGTTACGGAAATACCGCATAGAGTGCAATGCGCCAACCAGCACGACGGGGAAGCAAGTCCGGGCTGGGCTGACGTTTGGCGACCGGCCCTCCGGGCCTAGAAAGACAGATAGGTCGCATATTCCAATCATTCGATGCCGAATGCGGCGAACGTTCCATGCCAAAGGCGCCGGCTCAACTAGGTAGTCGAAATCCCCGCCGGGCCAGATCGTTCTGCAGCTGTTGCAAATTCTCAAAGAGGGCTGCATGTAGTCCGACCGCCTCTGCGCCGGTGATGTTCTTTTCCAGGTTGTCGATGAACAGGGCCTGGCCGGGAGAGACGGCCAACTTCTTTACCGTGTGCAGATAAATAGCGGGATCGGGTTTGACGACGCCGAGGTCACAGGACCAGGTGAGTTGGTCAAACTGGGCCAGCCAGGGGAAACGTGGCCGCATGTACCCAAGCACTCCAGCCGCCATATTGGATAGGATGCCGAGGCGCAAGCCGGCCTCCTTGAGCTTTGGGATCCAGGCCGAGCATTGCCGGATTGAGGTTCATCCACATGATGGCGTCCTGTTCCATCAGTTGGCCGATCTGCTTTGCCGTGAACCTCGCACCGGTCTCGCGGGCAATGGTCTGCCAGTAAGTCTGGCCATTCAAAATGTCCGCATCGTAATCCAGACGGTGGGCCCAATAGGCCTTCTCGAAAAGCTCCTCTTCCACCCCGGCGATGGCCAGCAGATTACGATGTGCCCGGGTGTCGGGTGGTCCGCTGATAACTTCACCATAGTCGAAGATCACGGCTTGCAGATCCATGCGTGCGGGCTCCCTGCGAGGCAAAAGTGAGATGCTGTGGCTATTACACCATGCACCCGGCGGCCTGCATGGAAGGGGAGGGAACCCGGTGAGCGACGGTGGGTCAAAAAAAATCGCCTGGTCTGCGCGAACCCAATGGGACTTGGCCGAGACGCCTTGGGCGCGTCACCTTGCGCGCTTGCGTGCTGCCGGAGCGCAGCTCTGGGATCTCACCGCCTCCAACCCGACACATTGCGGCTTTGCGTACGACGCGTCGATTCTGGCTCCGCTCCAGGACCCGGTTGCCCTGCGCTACGAGCCGAATCCGAGAGGCTTGCGCCCGGCGCGCGAAGCGGTAAGCCGTTACTACAGCGACCACGGCGCGGCAGTCGACCCCGAGCACATTTTCCTCACCACCAGTACCAGTGAGGCCTACAGCTTCCTCTTCCGGCTGCTCTCCGATCCCGGCGACGAGGTGCTGATCGGGCAGCCAGGCTATCCGCTGTTCGATTTTCTGGCCCGTCTCGACGACGTGCGCCTGGTTCCCTATGAACTCTTCTACGATCACGGCTGGCATCTGGATCTGGAGGCGCTGCGCCGCCGCGTCAACTCCCGGACCAGAGCCATTGCGGTAGTACACCCCAACAATCCCACCGGACACTTCACCCGCAAGACGGAACGGGCCGCCATTGAAGGATTGTGCCGCGAGCATGGCTTGGCGCTGATCGTCGACGAGGTGTTTCTCGACTACGGGATGGCTGGACAAGAGGGCCGGGAGAGCTTTGCCACGGGCAGCCATGCGGCGCCTACCTTCGTGCTCAGCGGCCTGAGCAAAGTGGCCGCGCTGCCGCAAATGAAAGCGGCCTGGATCGCATGCTTCGCCGGAGGGGAGGATCTGGCTGAGGTCTTGCAGCGTCTGGAGGTGATCTCCGACACCTTTCTCTCCATGAGCGCACCCATCCAGTGCGCACTCCCGGCGTGGCTGCGCGAGCGGGCAGTGCCGCAACGGCAAATCAAGGAGCGCCTGGAGCGGAACCTGGCCGCGCTCGACGCGATCCTGCTCCATCAGACACTGGTTACGCGGCTTGAAGTCGAGGCCGGTTGGTATGCCGTGCTGCGGGTTCCAGGGCTGCAGCCGGAAGAGGAGACAGCGCTCGAGCTCTTGCTGCAGAGAGGAGTCGTGGTCCACACCGGCGGTTTCTTTGGCTTTTCCGGGCAGGGGTGGCTGGTGATAAGTCTGCTTGCGCCCGAGACGGACTTCAGCAGGGGTGTGGAGGCGATTGCCAGGCACTTTAAGGCGGATTCCCCATAGCGATAGGAAACCTCTCTCACCAATGGCAATGAGGGTTTGCAGGGAGGAATCAAACTTGCTACTAATACTTTCGTGTCATTCATTTATTACTTTATAAGATCGCTACAGCAATCTCATTTAAATAGACTTAGTGAAACAGATATATCCCGGAACGATAATTGCCACTGCACCATTTATGGTCATTTTGTGTGATCTGCCGCACCACTTAATGTTTCACATTCGGAATCCTGGTTGAAGAAAAGGATTTGATTGCTTTTCTTCTCCGATCGTTGTTTCTGGGCCATGCCCTGGCAGCACCCGCGTCGCATCAGGCAGAACCACCAGGCGTTCGCGCAGGGAGCGCAAAATCCGTCGTCCATCGCCCCCGGGAAGATCGGTTCGCCCTATCGATCCGGCAAAGAGCGTATCGCCGGCCAGCAGCAGATGTTGTGCCGGGAAGTGAAGGCAGATGCTGCCCGGCGTGTGGCCAGGCGTGTGCAGCACCTCTGCAGGCAAGGTGGCGAGGCCAATGGACAGGCCATCGTCGGCACTGGCATCCGGAGGTGCTATCTGGGGCGTGGGAACGCCGAGCCAGCCAGCCTGGATCTCCATCATGCCCAACAGACCCAGGTCCTTTTGGTTGAGAAACACCGGCGCCCCGGTAGCCTTTCTGAGCAGGGCGGCGCCGCCTACGTGGTCGATATGGGCATGAGTGATGACGATCTGGCGCAGGGTGAGACCATGCTTTTGCAGCCGGGAGAGGATTTCGGGGATGTTGTCACCGGGATCGACAACCAGGGCTTCGTGCGTGACTTCGTCGCCCAGGATGGTGCAATTGCAACGGAGCGGACCGACGGGAAAGCTCTCAACGATCATCGATCGATTGTAGGGGATCGATTGTAGGGGATCGATTGTCAGTGCGATTGGCCGTGGGCCTGACAGCGAGCTTTATTTGGCGGGAGACGCCGGCTTGGCAGGGGCCGTATGCACGGTCGTGATGCCAGAAAGCACCGAACGTGAGCCGCTGTTCCGTTGGATCAGAACCGTAAGCCCGATAGAGGTAAACATGAAGAGGATCGCGGCCCAGGTAGTCACCTTGGTCAGCAGGTTGGCTGCTCCGCGGGGACCGAATGCAGTCTGTGAGCCCTGGCCGCCAAAGGCGCCTGCCAGATCGGCACTCTTACCCTGTTGGAGCAGAACAACGCCAATCAGGACGATGCAGAGGATAACGTGAATAGTACCTACAAACCAGATCATCAGAACCTAACCTCGATCGAATTGGTGCGGAAGGGGGGACTTGAACCCCTATGCCTCTCGGCGCCACCCCCTCAAGATGGTGTGTCTGCCAATTTCACCACTTCCGCACGGAACAACTGACCAATTTTGTGGACGGCGTCACCTGAGGGCGGACGTAACGCATCGTCGTCTTGATGTTATCGCGCCCAGCTAAGTACTGCAACGTCGCCAGGACGAGGTTGGCGCTACAAAAGCTTCGCGGGGAAGGTGACAAGAGAGACAGGTGCATGGTCTAACGTTGGCATGGGTTATATGCGAATTTTTCCGTTGCTCTGTGTACTTCTGCTGGCTCCGGCGCTTGACTCCCAAAATTCGAGTGCTGCTCCTCCCGCGACCCCACCCGCGGCACAGAATTCAGCGCCAACCACTCTTTCGGTCGAGGTGAAGGTTGTCACTTTGCCGGTGACCGTCCGGGATAAGCATGGCAAGATCGTGACCAACCTCACCAAAGACGATTTTGTGCTGGAGGAGGACGGCAAGCCGCAGTCGATCCGCTATTTCAGCCAGGAGACGAACCTTCCTTTGACGGTTGGCCTGTTGGTCGACACCAGCATGAGCGAACGCGACAATCTGGACAAGGAGCGTGCCGCCAGCAGGACCTTTCTCGACCAGATGATTACCACCCCGAAAGACCGGGCGTTCGTGATCCACTTTGATCGCGAGGTCGAGCTGCTGCAGGACCTGACGCCGGATCATGCCAAGCTGGAGAAGGCGGTGGGAGAAATCGACACCACGTCGGCGGTTGAGAGTGTGCCCAGTGGGGATCAAGGCTCGGGAGCGCCCAGGGCCAGGCGCGGGGCGGGCACCTTGCTCTACGATGCGATCTTTCTCGCCTGCGATGAAGTGATGAAGAAGCAGACCGGCCGCAAGGCCATCGTTGTCCTGACCGACGGAGAGGATCGGGGCAGCCAGGAAACGCTCAACAGCGCCATTGAGTCGGCGCAGAGCGCCGAGACCGTTGTCTACACCATCTATATACGGTGGGCACGAAGATCACGATAATGGCTTTCAAAACAACGGCGGCCGTGGTGGTGGGGGATACCCGGGCGGGGGTATCCCGGTAGGCCGCTATCCGGGCGGAGGTTATCCGGGGGGAGGCTATCCGGGTGGAGGCCGCTACCCCAGGCCCAGCAGGAGAACCGCCCCGACGGCAAGAAGATTCTCCAGCAGATCTCCCAGGAGACCGGCGGCCGTTTCTTCCAGGTCAGCAAGAAAGACACAGTAGACGATGTCTACGCCAGTATCGCCGAGGAATTGCGCACCCAATTTATGTTGGGCTATACGCCGCCGAAGGACCAGACCAGCGGCTATCACTCGATTCATCTGACCACCAAGAATAAGGACCTGACGGTGCAGACCCGTGCGGGTTACTTCACTCGCGGAGCATTGAGATGTCGCGGTGCGCTTCCTGTATCCTGCGGTTTCAAGGAGAACAAGATGGCACCGCCTGACAGCACGACCGCGACCCGATCGGCATCGCGGTCGACCCCTCCCCCGCTCAACGGCCGCAGCCCGTCGTGCTTCCAGGACGCGTGGTCACGCTTCGCCCTCTCCACGGGCCTTCTCACGCTGAAGCACTCTACAACGGCACCCACGGCGCGCGGAAAGAGGATCTGTGGCGCTACATTCCCCAGGGGCCATTCGCCAGCCGTGCCGCCTATGACGAGCTGCATTCAGTCTCAAGGAGAAATCCCTCGATCCGCTCTTTCTGGCGATTGTAGACAATGCCACCGGCGTGGCCCTCGGCCAGGCATCCTACCTGCGGATCGAGCCTGCCCATCGCAGTATCGAGGTTGGCCACATTCTCTTCACCCCGGCCTTGCAGCGCAGTTGCGGCGCGACCGAGGCGATGTACCTCATGGCGCGCCACGCCTTTGCCGGCCTGGGCTACCGCCGCTATGAATGGAAGTGCGATGCATTCAACGAGCCCTCCCGCCGCGCCGCGCTGCGCCTGGGCTTTACCTTTGAGGGAGTCTTTCGCCAACACATGATCGTCAAGGGACGCAATCGCGACACGGCCTGGTTTTCCATGCTGGACTCGGAATGGCCCCTGCGCCGGGCGAATTTTGAGCAGTGGCTGGCGCCCTCGAACTTCGACGCGGCCGGTGAGCAAAGGCTCTCCCTTTCGCGCTTGAATGGTCACTGATCGGCGCCGGGCATTTTACACGGTTACTGCAGTGATGCGCAGACCTGCCTGTTCCAGAGAAGAGTCCTCCATCTGCGACGTTTCGGTGATTGCTAGCCCTCTTTTGCCCCATAGAGTTGGTGCAAATCGGAGGGCACCACATGATGAATAGTTCAGGGACGGTGATCGGGAAAGGAATTTGCATTCGCGGGGAAGTGTCGGGACAGGAAGACTTCTTTCTCGATGGCGTATTGGAAGGCAACATCGACGTTACGGGCAAGCGGCTGACGGTTGGCGCCAACGGGGTTATCCATGCGGACATTATTACTGGCGATCTGGTGGTCTTCGGCCGGGTCGAGGGGAGTGTCAAGGCGACCGGACGCGCCGAATTGAAGCACTCCGCGGTCTTCATCGGAGACATCTCCGCGGCGCGGTTGTCGATTGAAGACAACGCCACTCTGCAAGGCTATGTTGATCTCACCGAAGCGGTTGCTCCAGCGAAGAAGGCCGCCGCCGCAGAGAAGAAGAAGGCCCGAGTGGAGGAACGCTCAGAGGAAGTTTCAGAGGAAGTTGAGCAGGATGTCGAGCAGTATAGCCAGGCAGTTTAACTCGCCGGCCAAACCCCGGCATTCGTCCCTGACATTTCTCGCTGTGGCCGCCCCATCTTTGTGTGGGCAAGGATGGGGCGCTCGCGCTATCCGCTAACCCTTCCGCTAACCCACCTCTAGTCCACCGCTAGCCGGGACTAGGCTGGGACTAGGCTGGGACTAGGCTGGGACTAGGCTTCCTCGTCGTCCGGCTTCGGGGCGCGCACTCCATAGTCGATTCCAGCCTGGCTGCCGGGGATACGCACCTCCCCCAGCCGTTTGGGCTGGCCGCCGTCGTGCACCCGTCGGCGAAGCCCGAGCAGCGTCTCTTGCTTGTCACGGGCATATTCGGCTGCCAACCGGGTCAGCGCATAGGTCACGATGTCGCTGTGATGCAGGTTCTGCATCTCCGGATCGCGGCGGAAGTTCAGCCACAGGCGATGCACCAGCTGACATCGTCAGCCTGCAGCGACGGTGCGTGGGGGCCGATGTGGAACGACTGCGCCTCGCCTTCCGGCGAGACCACGTAGAAGGTGATCTGCCGCTTGGGCTCCGGCAGCGCCTCCCACGCCTGGCCGACGCGATAGGCCTGCTCCTGAGCCGACATCTTGCTGGAAAGTCCGGAGACCACGGCGGCCGCTTCCAGAGAATTGGCGGTCTGCACCAGGGCCGCGAAGATATCGCCGGCCGGAACCACGAGCAGCGAAATGTGCTTGCCGAAGCTCTCCGCGACGGAAACCGCCTTGGTAAAGAGCATCTGCTCGTATTCGCTGAAGAGCTGTTCGGAGGTGGACAGCAACTCCGGTCCGCCCGCGCCCACCATGCGCGCCGTCAGCACCACGATGTCCTGCTCGTCGGTATTGGTGCGGGCCAGCGCCCACTTAAGCGCGAAGGGATTGCTGGCGTCGCGCATCGTCACCATTACGCAGCCGGGGTTGATCTGCAGCACCTCGCGGCCCACCGTGTCCTCGTGCTCCAGCTGGAAGTGCTCCTTCATCTGCACTTCGGTGGTGGTTCTGCCGGCGCTTGTTGTCGTGCTCCGAAATGGTGAAGATGATAAAGAAGGCGGCTGCGAAGAGGATGCCGCTGACGGTGGCAACCGATTTGGTGAACAGATTCACGATCGCAGTGGTCAGCAGCACCATGAAGACCGAGATCAGGCCGATCGGGATCTCCCGCTTGCCGATGCGCAGATTCGGGGGCACCTTCCAGCCGCGCTCGCCCTTATACTTCCAGCGCAGTACCAGCATGGCCAGGCTATTGAAGGTAAAACTCCAGATCACACCGAAGGCATAGGCTTCGCCCAGGGCGATCACGTTGCCCCGGCTGACGATAATCGTGAATAGCTGCATGCCCGCGACCAGGTTCACGATGCGATAGCTGGTGCCAAACTTGCTGTGCGGCCGCCGGAACCAGTCGGTGAGCACTCCGTCTTCGGCAATGCGCATCAGCACGCCGGTCGAACCGATGATCGAGGTATTGATGGCGCCGGAAAGAATCAGGAAACCGACGATCACCACAAAGACGCGGAAAACAATTCGCAGCACCTGCGGCCCGACCATGTACATCGCCAGGCCGGCGATCAGGTTGTCACGATAGACCGGCATGCGTACCGAGTCGGGAATCAACATTACCGCCAGCAGCGAACCGATGCCGGTAAACAGAAAGCTGTAGATCGCAATGACGATCGCGGCGCGCTTCAGGTTCCTGAGCTTGGGGTGTTCGATCTCGCGGTTGACCTGCGCGAGCGTCTCCTCGCCGCTCATGGCCAGAACGGAATGGCCGAAGGCCATGAGGATGCCGAACATGCCCAGCATTGCGGGCAGACTCGTGTGCCGCAGAAAGCCAAGCGCATCTTTGGTGAAGTGCAGATTCGACGGCGTGGGAAGCGGCGGAAGCTTGGCGCCCAGTGGAAGGCCGAAAAGATGCCCCAGGCCAGCAGAATGACCACCATGACGGTGGTGACCTTCATTACTTCCAGAGCCTTGTCGCTCGACTCTTCGATCCCTTTAGGTTTTGCCACCAGTAGTAGACGGTGACGATGGCGGCAAAGGCCGCCGACGGTGAAATCCATCGGGAGCTGAGGCGCGCCATGGTGGCCATTGAGCATGGCGGCAGGCAGCCAGCTATGGGCTGCGGCCACGGTCATCAATTCGTTCAGCAGGCCGGTGATGTATTGCCCGGCGGAAACGCCGGAGATGGGCCCGGTCAGAATGTAGTCGAACATCAGCGCGGAGACGCTCAGCTTGGCGAAAGTGCCGCCCAAAGCTTCCTTGACCACGCGATAGACGCCGCCGCGGGTGAACATCGAGCAGCTCTCCACATAAACGGCGCGCACCGCAAAGGAGAAGAGCATGACGCCCAGGATGAACCAGGGCGCGGATTTGCCGACTGCCTCTTCGGCGATGCCGCCGGCATAAAAGGCGGAGGAGCCGAGATCGTTGAGCACGATTGCGGCCGCGCGCCAGAAGGAGATGAAGGTGAGCATCACCGAAGAGGCGACGACCAGCCTGACTCGGTTGGAGGGCTTAAACGGCGCACTGGTTGTTCGTTCGGAAGCCATTCGATATGGCTTGTGGGTCAAGCCGCGACCATGAAGCAATCGCGGTCTGGATCGAAGCTCAGAGCTGAGTCTATGTCGGTTGCCCCTTAGCGTCAACGAAGGGGCGCCGCGGCTGCGGAGGCCGGAGCCTACTCGTCGCCAATGAGCTACTGGATATCTTCAATAAAACTGATCACCACGACCACTGCGGATCCGGCCATCCCGGCAAAGAATATGACCTCAAAAAGTCGCATGAAAAAGATAGCAACCAGCATAGTCAACGATTGTATCGCTTTCCTCGTCTGGCGTATGCAAGAGCTCATCCCGGGAGGGGGGGACAGAAATACAGGGAGGATGGTAGACTCACCGCGATGGCAAAACTCGCACAGCAACCCTGGCTGCTCGGCATCGTTTCCGCCGCGCTGCTTCTGCTGCCATTTTCGATCACGGTCCGGTGCCCTTTTGGCGCACGTTCTTTGCCTGGTTCGCCTTTGTGCCGCTTTTCTACGGTTTGCTGTCGAAGCAAAATCTGGCCGCAAGCGGGCATTGCTGTACGGAACCTTGCCGCCTATCTTATGGGGTTCCTCTGGTATGTCGGCAATTGCTACTGGATCTACCAGACTATGCTGTACTTCGGCGGCTTGCCGCCGTCCATCTCGGCCGGCATTCTGATCGCCTACAGCATGGTGTTAGGGCTTTACTTCGCCGTCTTCGGCCTCTTGCTCACCGCAACCGCGAAGGCTTTCCGCAGTCCGCGTTACGCTCTCCTGGCCGCGCCCTTTTTCTGGGTGGCGCTGGAACTGCTCTCGTCCCGCTTCACCAAGGTTCCCTGGGATCTGCTGGGCTACTCGCAAATCGATAATTTCCTGCTCACCAGCCTGGCTCCCGTTCACCGGGGTCTATGGGCTCACCTTCGTGCTGGTCGCGGGCAACGCGCTGATCGCCTGGGGCGTTGCTCGTCTCCTCGCCGCAACGCCGGCTATCGCGTCTTCGTGCGTGGCCTGCTGGTGGCGCTGGTGCTGCAGAACGGCGATCATTTTGCCGCCTCCGGCGGCGCCGGTGGAAGCGACGGCAGTGCTGCTGCAACAAAATCTGAATGTAATCAGGACAATGGATGGCCCGGCGCCGAGTATGAGGAACACGTCAACCAGTTCGTCAAGCTGAGCACGCATACCTGCGGGCCTCATCTTGCCGGGATGCCAGAGCTTGATGCCTATCCGGTGGCGCCCGATTGTCCAACCGTGCCTGTTACTCCTGGCCTCATCGTATGGCCGGAATCGCCTGCGCCTTTTTTCGACAAGGATCCGCGCCTGCTCAATGCTCTGCGCACGCTGGCCCTTTCCATGCACGCCCCGGTGATCGCGGGCACCACCTCTTTGGACCCAAATGGCGCTCGGTCCGACATGTACAACTCCGCCCTCTTCATCCTCCCCGATGGTGTTGTCTCGGACCGTTACGACAAGATCCACCTGGTTCCGTGGGGAGAGTACATCCCCTACAAAAGCTTCTTTTCCTTCGCCAAGAACCTTACCCAGGCGGCTGGTGACATGACCCATGGATGGCGCCGCGTGGTCTTCTCCAGCGGAGGCCACCGCTTCGGTGTTTTCATTTGCTACGAGGAAATATTTGGCGACGAGATACGGCAGTTCGTAAGCGTGGCGCGCAGGTGCTGGTGAACATCTCCAATGACGGCTGGTACGGGGACACCTGCGCGCCCTGGCAAACGCTCAACATGTCACGCATGCGAGCGGTGGAAAATCGACGCTGGCTGCTGCGCGATACCAATACCGGCTTGACCACGATCATCGATCCCTATGGGCGCCTTACTGCCAGCGTGGAGCGCCACGCATTGACTTCGCTGGCCGCCAAGTACGGCTATCGCAGTGACCTCACCTTCTATACCCGCCACGGCGATCTATTCGCTTATCTGTGTGGGATAATCACCCTGGGTATTCTCGCCGCGCGATGCGCGTCGTCTCGCGCCAACGGCCGACCGAGCACGAATTCAAACGAATGGCAGGTCCCAAAGGCCCATGTTGAATGAACTCGAATTCGCCTACACTCCGGTTCGCGAAAAAGTGCGCGACCTGCGGGAGTATCTTTGACCATGCAAGAATCGACAGGGAACTAGCCGCTCTCGAAACCAAGCTCTCCGATCCCGCCATCTGGTCCAACCCGGCGCAGTCACAAGTGCTCATGCGCGAACGCAAGCGCCTCGAGGGGCAGCTCGCGATGGAGAACGAGTTGGTGCGCCGCACGGGAGACATCGATGCCTATTTCGAGCTTGCCCGCGAAGGCGAGTCGATCGAGCCGGAACTGGAACGCGAGATCAAGTCCCTAAGCGAATTCGTGGACCAGCTGGAAACCCGCACCATGCTCTCGGCGGAGACCGACCCGCTTAACGCCATCGTGACCGTCCATCCCGGCGCAGGCGGCACCGAGTCCCAGGACTGGGCCGACATGCTGCTGCGCATGTACCTCCGCTGGGCTGAACGCCACGGCTTCAAAACGGAGATCAACGACTACCAGGATGGCGAAGAGGCGGGCATCAAGTCTGCGACCTTCACTGTGACCGGCGAGTACGCGTTCGGGCAGCTTGCGGGGGAGACGGGAGTACACCGCCTGGTGCGCATCTCGCCCTTCGACCAGGCCAAGCGACGCCATACCTCCTTCGCCAGCGTCTTTGTCTCGCCGGAGATCGATGATTCCATCCACATCGACATCAAGCCCGAGGAACTGCGCATCGACACCTATCGCTCCGGCGGCAAGGGGGGCCAACACGTGAACACCACCGACTCCGCCGTGCGCATCACCCATCTGCCAACCAACATCGTGGTGCAATGCCAGAACGAGCGCTCCCAGCACAAGAATCGGGAGAAAGCGATGAAGATGCTGCGCTCCAAGCTCTACGAATATGAGCTGGAGAAGAAAAAGCAGATCTCGAAGAAGCTCGAAGACTCGAAGCTGGATATCAACTTCGGTTCGCAGATCCGCTCCTATGTGTTGCAACCCTACCGAATCGCCAAAGATTTGCGCACCCGGGTCGAGGTTGGCGATGTAGACCGCGTCCTGGATGGCGAGCTGGACCCGTTTATCCGCGGGTATCTGATCATGCGCCGCCAGGGCGGGGTGCCGGCTGCGATCGAGGAACTGGACGACGCGGAGTAAGCTTATCAAGGAGATGTCTTGAACGAGCCTGAAACCATCCGCACCATTCTGGACAAAACCAAGACGATCGCCGTCGTGGGGCTTTCCGACAAACCGAACCGCCCCAGTTTTTCCGTCTCCAGGTACATGCAGCAGAGGGGTACCGCATCATCCCCGTTCACCCTACGGTCACCAGGGTCCTGGGCGAGAAGGCTTATCCGACGCTGGATGCCGCTTGTGCCGCGGAAGGCAAAATTGACCTGGTGGACGTATTTCGCGCTCCCGAGTTTGTTCCCGAGATCGTCAAAGACGTAATGCGTCTCAAGATCCCGTATCTCTGGTTGCAGGAGGGCGTCTGCCACCTCGATTCGGCCCAATGGGCGGAGGCCGACGGCATCCTGGTGGTCATGGACCGTTGTATTTATAAGGAACACGCGCGTCTCGCCCATGCTGGAGTGCGCTGGTCCCAGAAACCGCAGGTCCCTCCACTTCGCTACGCTCCGGTCGGGTGTTGTGCAACGATTGAACGGGTGCCCCCATCCCCCGGATTTCCTGTAAGGCTTGACGGGGTCAACGAACTTTATGCGGCTTTCCTCGTAGAAAAGCCGCACGCGCGCCCATGGCTGGGGCCGCGGAGTAGGAAATCCGGGGTCCTTTGCGTTCTTTGCAAAGGTGGGATCAGCGGCGCTCTCCCTGGAGCTGCAAATTGGCAGCTGCGGCTCCCACCCTTCGAAGAACGAAGGGTGGGGCACCCGGGGGCTTTATTCGTGCTCAGATGAATGGCTTTGTTGTGGAGCGGCTACAATCTAATAGGGACACCCACTGGCTTCCGGTATGCCTTGCTTTCGCCAATGTGCACTGATTCTTTCGCCGGCTTGTCCGTCGCTGCCGCCGCGGGTGCGAATCCCGTTGGTGTGCCGGTTGCAGGGCCGGTACGCGCACTGCACCTGACGGTGGAGTTGCTCCCGCTGGAAGGCTCAATCCAGCCCGGGGAAGCGCCACCATCGGCCTGCACTTCACGTTGGATAAGGGCTGGCACGTTTATTGGGTCAATGCGGGCGACTCCGGGGAGCCGCCGAGTATCAAATGGACGCTGTCCCCGGGCATCACTGCCGGCGCCATGCAGTTTCCTGCGCCCCGCCGCTTGCCGCTTGGCCCGTTGATGGATTTCGGTTACGAGGACGAAGTGCTGTTTCCGTGACCCTGAGCGCGGACTCCAGCCTAAAGGCACCCTCGACCGCTCAGCGACTCGCCGGCCATGTCAGTTGGCTGGTGCGCGAGGTCTGCATTCCGGGCAAGGCTGACCTGGCCCTGCCGCTGCACGTTGCCAGCCAATCAGGGCCCGTCGATTCGGGACGGCAGGCGCTCTTTGACCGTTTCCACGCCCGCTTGCCGCAGCCGCTTCCATCCTCATCCCAAGCCGT
>CAWAII010000001.1:0-196318 GCA_963782105.1 uncultured Acidobacteriaceae bacterium | reverse complement strand
ACCGAGCCACACGATCGCCGACGCGCGGAGAGAGCATGAGGCGGCGAGCGATCGCCGCGCCGTGGAATCGCTCGTGCTGTCGACCGGCGCCTTCCAAGCGATGCAGGCGCCGCGGCCAGGACGAGCGCCCGCCGCTGTGCCCCTCGCCGACGATCGGCGGCGGCTGGAGCGTGACCTGCACGATGGGGTCCAGAACGAGCTGGTCGCGCTGATCGTCAAGCTCGCGCTCGCACAGCAGGATCCCGCACCCCACCCGCGCTCGTGGACATGCTCGCCGGACTGGAAGCTCGTGCAGAGGCGGCGCTCGACTCGGTGCGAAACATCGCGCGCGGGATCTACCCTCCGCTGCTCGCCGACTTCGGCCTCGCAGAAGCGTTGCGCGCGCAGGCGACGCGGGCAGCGGTCGATGTGCGCCTGTAGGGCAGCGCGCCTCGCAGCACCGAAGGAGCCGAGGAGGCCGTCTACTTCGCGTGCTCAGAGGCGATCCAGAACGCGCGAAATACGCCGGCCGCGGATCCCAGGTGATGCTCCGATTGCGCCATGACCAGGGATCGCTGGCCGTGCGCATCGCAGACGACGGTCGGGGATTTGATCCGGCTCACACCCCGGAGGGCGCCGGCGTGCAGAACATCCGCGATCGCATCGAGGACCTCGGCGGCACGTTTGAGGTCGCCTCCAGCCCCGGGCACGGCACCGTCCTGACCATCTCGCTGCCCTGGCCGGTGGCCGCCGATGGACGGCGATGAGTCAGGTCATCCTCCTGTCGCTGACCGCTTCGCTGAACCCGACGCTGGTCGCCGCGACGACCGTGATGCTGCTGCTCGATAAGCCCGCGAGCTGATGCTGGGCTATCTGCTCGGCGCGTACATGACGAGCATCACGCTCGGACTCGTGATCGTCTTCTCGCTGTCCAACTCGAGCGCCAGCAACACGACCGAGAACACGATCAGCCCGGCGGTCGACATCGCGCTCGGAGCGATCGCGCTGGCGGTCGCGTTCGTGCTCTACACCGGGCGACACGAACGGCTGACGGAGCGCCGGCGAGCGCGCAAGGCAGCCAAGCCCGACAAGGGCCCGCCGCGCTGGCAGCGGGAGCTCAGCAAGGGATCGGCTCGGACGACGTTCGTCGTCGGCGCGTTGCTCAGCCTCCCAGGGGCGTCGTACCTCGCGGGCCTGCATGAGATCCACAACCTGAAGTACTCGACGACCGTGACCGTGCTGATCGTGATCGGCTTCAACCTCGTGATGCTCTGGCTGCTCGAGGTCCCGCTCGCCTGCTTCCCGGTCGCTCCCGATTGGACACCTCGCGCAATCGACCGAGCCAAGGCGTGGGTCAGCCGACACGCCCACGTATTCGCAGTACGCGGGTTCGCGGCGATCGGCGCGCTACTGATCATCAAGGGCATCATCGGGCTGGTCGGCTGACGCCGTGCAAACCGCCCGATGGTCATCGGTACGGAGCGCGGTCCAGGACCCGAACGACCGGCCCGCCGACCCGTGAGCCCGGGACGTGTTCAACCCACCAGCCACCGCGCCTCTCGAGGACACGATCGGAAACCTCACGTGCCCTCGCCGAAGGAGACACGTTGACATCCCTTCGGCGCGATGCCAAACCCTACGGGTGAGGCAATTCTTGGCCCGTCTAATGCCACGTAGGAACGATTGATGGAGGACGACGATGGATGACAACGATGCAGTCGAGCCTGGGACCATGCCGGACGCGGCTACGCTCCGCCGGAGCTGTCCGCCGAGCAGGCCGACGCGACGATCCGGAGCAAGCGTACGTCGGCCTGCTGGTGGTGGTCGCTGTCATCGGTGTGGTCGTTTCGATCGCGGCCTGGTGCTTTCTCGAGGCGATCCATCAGATCCAGCAGGAGCTGTACGTCCACCTCCCGCATGCGGTCGGCTATCAGAACGGCCCGCCGAAATGGTGGGCGCTCCCGGTCCTGGCCGTCGGCGCGCTGATCGTGGCGCTGGCGATCACGCGCCTCCCGGGCGACGGAGGGCATATCCCCGCGAAGGGCCTCTCGGCCGGCGGCCCCTCGGGCCCGGAGATCGTGCCGGGAGTGCTCCTGGCCGGGCTGGCGACGATCGGCTTCGGGCTGGTGCTCGGCCCGGAGGCCCCCCTGATCGTGTTGGGCGCGGGACTCGCCGGGGCGATGATCAGCCTGGCTCGCCGCGACACGCCGCCCGCAGGCGCGGATGCTGGTCGCGGCCTCCGGGAGCTTCGCCGCGATGTCGTTCATCTTCGCCTCCCCGCTGATCGCGGCGGTGATCCTGATCGAGGCGACCGCGATCGGCGGCCCCAGGCTCCGGCTCCTGCTGGTCCCTGGACTGCTGGCGGCCGGAATCGGGTCGCTCGTGTCGCTCGGAATCGGGTCGTTGTCGGGGCTGAGCACGCACGATTATGCGCTCGGCCCGATACCGCTGTCGGCGCTCGGCCACCTGACGGCCGGTCAGTTCGGTGGACGATCGCGTTTGCGATCGCCGTCGCGGTCGTGACGAGCTTTGTGATGCGCGGCGGTCTGCTCACGTATCGATTCGTCTCTCGCCGGCAGATGCTTCTGCTTCTGCCGGCGATCGGACTGATCATCGGTGGGCTCGCGATCGCGTTCTCGCAGATCACGGGCAAGAGCGTGGACGAGGTTCTGTTCTCCGGCCAGGACCAGCTCCCGGGACTCATCGGTCAGGCCGGAACCTGGTCGCTGGCCGCGCTGGCGTGGCTGATCGTGTTCAAGGGCCTGGCGTATGGCCTGTCGCTGGGTAGCTTCCGCGGCGGCCCGACGTTCCCGGCGCTGTTCCTCGGGGCCGCCGCGGGGATCATGTGCTCGCATCTCCCGGGCTTTCCGCTATCGGCAGCCGTGCCGGTAGGGATGGGCGTCGCGATCGTCGCCGTGCTCAGGCTGCCGCTGTCAGCGGTGGTGCTCGCGACGCTGCTGACATCGCACGCCGGACCCAAGGTCGAGCCGCTGATCATCGTCGGCGTCGTCGTCGCCTACGTCGTGACGCTCGTCATGACACGCCCGCCAGCCCCGACCTCGGCACCAGGACCCCAAAAGGGTCTGTGCCCGCGCCGACCCCGTAACGGTTGCCAAGGGCCTCACTGGAGTCACGGCCCGGGACCGATCCCCCGGACGCGGTATGTCGTAGCGCCCTTTGAGGTCACATGACCGCGCGAGAACGAAAGCGGGGGGGGGGGGGGGGTGGGAGAAAGGAGGTGATTGGGGCTGTCTCGACCGGCGCGGCGCCGCACACCTGCTCTTCGCCAATAGCGGGGCTCCGCTTCCGACACTGGTCGCAAGCTGGGAGGGAACGCCGTCCATCACAGCACGGCTCGCGTTGACCCACGTTGACCCGCGCTTGCGCGATCGTACCGGTCTCGGGACCCTCGGCCGTAGCGCCCTAATTCCCACGCAGGGCACGGTCGCTTGAGCGAACGTCCAGGGGAACGAGCCCGTGGATCCCTGTTGGCCCGCGTTGGCCCGCGCTGACCCAACGCGGCCGGCGCCGACCATCCGTGGAGGCACGCCGCTTCATTGAAACGGCGACAGGGGCCTCTAAACGGAGAGGGAGGGATTCGAACCCTCGATGGACGAAACCGCCCATACCGGTTTTCGAGACCGGCGCATTCAACCGCTCTGCCACCTCTCCGGTGTAGGCGCGGAGAAACGTTAGAGGAAGGGCGGCGGTGGCGGGTGGCTGTTGATTCGCGGCTTTGGCTGGCGATCGGCTCGGCAAACGGCAGCAGGGAGGGGGTGGGTGAGGGCGTTTCCGGTCGCTTTTGCCGAGAGTGTCACGGGAAACCTGCATCGCGCGACAACACCGGCGCCAGGTCCGAGCCCTGTCGTATTACCCATGCTCTTCATGGTTAATGCGGCAGGCCTCGCCATCTGGCGCAAGCCTTGTCGTGCTATGCAGGTTTTTGGACGGCACACGATGGCGTCCGCTCGCCCGATCCCTTCCCCAGCGCCGTTAAAAGGGCCGACGTGAACCGCGACCGTGGCCGCTCTTGAGCGCCGGCAGCCCGGGTCGGCGGGCCCTCGGTCAACGGCAGCAGGGAAGGAGGGTGGGTGAGGGCGTTTCCGGGTCGCTTTGTGCCGAGAGCGTCACGGGAAAGCTGCATAGCTCGACAACACCGGCGCCACATCCGAGCCCTGTCGTACTAACCATGCTCTTCATGCATCACACGACAGGCCTCGCCATCTGGCGCAAGCTTGTCGTGCCACGCAGGTTCGAAACGGGGTGCGATGGCGCCCCGCTCCCTCCGCTCCTTCCCAGCGCCGTTTATCGGGCCGCCCCCTACCGCCGCCTCTCAAAGAACTCACGCAGCATCTCGGCGCTCTCCTCCGCCAGCAGCCCCGACTCGACCTGCGGTCGGTGGTTGAGCTGCGGCGTGTCGAGGACGTCCAGGACGCTGCCGGCGGCGCCGGCCTTCGGGTCGTCGGCGCCATAGACCACCCGCGGCACCCGAGCCAGGACGATCGCGCCGGCGCACATGGCGCACGGCTCGAGCGTCACGTACATGACCGCCTCGAGCACGCGCCAGCCGTCGAGTACGCGCGCGGCTTCGCGCAGCGCGATCATCTCGGCGTGGGCGGTCGGATCGGCGCGGAGCTCGCGCTCGTTGTGGCCGGTGGCGATGACCTCTCCGTCCTTGACGATCACCGCCCCGATCGGGACGTCGTCGTGGTCGAGGGCGCGCGCCGCCTCGCGCAGGGCGAGGCGCATGAAGTACTCGTCGCGGGGGAAGAAACGCGAGCTCATCGGCGGACCGGTAGACGTGTACGGTTTGGGCAGGGCAACTTTCGGCCGTCTGATCATGTCTTTAATCGGTCTGAGTCGCCACCCGGGTGCGGTCTCGGCGACCGCCTTTCCGTGACTTTCTCTCTCAATCCCCGTATTTCGCTGATCGCGGCAATCGCGGTGGCGCTCGCCATCGCCGGTCCCGGCACGGCCAGGGCCGCGGATTACGTCCCCGGCCAGGTCATCGTCGGCACCGCGCCCGGCCCCTTCCCGTCCGTGACCGGCGACGTCGCCAACCAGAAGGGGGCGATGGCGGTCGCCTCGAGCGTCCCCGCCCCGCAGACGCTGGTGCTCAAGCTCCCGCCCGGCGTCAGCGTGACGGCGGCGGTCGATCGCCTCCGGCGCAAGCCCGGCGTGTCGTACGCCGTGCCGAACTACGTGGCGCACGCCGACGGGCTGGGCTGGGTCCCCAACGATCCCGGCCGGGTCCACCGGCGCGGTGGCTGGGAACAGCTGCAGTGGAACTTCCTGTCCGCCGCCGGCGTGAACGCACCCCAGGCGTGGGCGAACCTAGGGGCGATCGCCGTCCTGGCGGCCGCGGCGTGACGGTGGCGATCCTCGACACGGGCATCGCGTACCGCAACTGGCGCCAGTTCCATCGCTCGCCGGACTTCAACCGCACGCGGTTCGTCGATCCCTACGACTTCGTGGCGCGCAACGGCTTCCCGCTCGACCGCGAGGGCCACGGCACGTTCGTCGCCGGCATCGTCGCCGAGAGCACCAACAACGGGATCGGGCTGACCGGGCTGGCGTACGGCGCCTCGATCATGCCGGTGCGCGTGCTCGACCGATACGGCGACGGCAACGCGGCGACGATCGCGCGCGGCGTCCGCTACGCGGTCCGCCATCACGCGCAGGTGATCAACCTCAGCCTCGAGTTCTATCCCAACGTGACCGCCGGCGACATCCCCACGCTGATCGGCGCGATCCGCTACGCGGCGCGCCACCACGTCGTGGTCGTCGGCGCCGCCGGCAACGACTACGCGAGCCAGGTCGCCTACCCGGCGCGCGCCCCCACGGTCATCTCCGTGGGAGCCACGACGCGCGATCGTTGCCTGGCCGCGTATTCCAACGTCGGCTCGCGGCTCGACCTGGTCGCGCCCGGAGGCGGGGGGGACAAGGCGGTGGCCGAACGACCCGAACTGCCACCCCGGCCGGGCGCTGCCCCCGATCTACCAGATGACGTTCTTCAGCCCCAGCCATCCCGACCGGTTCGGGTACCCGGGCGGGATCTTCGGCACGTCGATGTCGACGCCGGAGGTATCCGCCACGGCGGCGCTCATCATCGCCAGCCGGATCCTCGGCCCCCATCCGAGCCCGGCGCAGATCCTGACCCGGCTCGAGCAGACGGCGCAGCCGCTCGGGACAGGCAGGCCCAATCCCGAGTACGGGTGGGGTCTGCTGGACGCCGGCGCGGCGACCGCCCCGATCGCGGCCGCAGCCGACCGGCGCAGCTGAACTCCCCCGAGCGCCACCCGGCGCCCCCAATCCCCTCTAGGCGAGCTTCGTGATCGCGATCACCATGCCCGCGAGTACGAACACGATGATCAGGACCTGCAGCCAAAACCAGTAGCGGGGCACTCTTCGAAAGCTATCGTCCAATCGATGTCCGAGCCGCTGAGCCCAGCGCTGAAGGCCGTCAGCGACGCCGTTCTCGCCGTGGCGTCGCAGCTGTCGGTCGACGAGGTCCTCCAGCGGCTGGTCGACTCGGCTCGGGAGCTGGCCGGCGCGCGGTACGCCGCGCTCGGGATTCCCGACGGCGACGGGGGCTTCCGTCGGTTCCTCGTCTCCGGCATGACCGACGGGCTGATCGCCGCGATGGGGCCGCTGCCCCGCACCCACGGGATGCTCGGCGCGATGCTCGAGTCGAGCGGCCCGTACCGCACGGAGGACATCCACGACGACCCCCGCTTCAAGGGCTGGTGGCCGCGCCAGCACCCGGACATGCGGTCGTTCCTCGGGGTTCCGATCGTCGCCCAGGGCGAGGTGATCGGCTCGTTCTACCTGACCGAGAAGCGCGGCCAGACGGTGTTCGACGAGACCGATCAGGCGCTGATCGAGCTGCTCGCCGCGCACGCGTCGATCGCGATCACCAACGCCCGGCTGTACGAACGCAGCCGCGAGCTGTCGATCCTCTCCGAGCGCAACCGCCTGGCGCTCGAGCTCCATGACGTCGTCAGCCAGAAGCTGTTCAGCCTCGTGCTCACCGCCGAGGCGGCGGCGACCCAGCTCGACCGCGACATTCCGGCGGCGCGCCAGCAGCTCGAGCGACTCGGCGAGCTCGCCCGCGAGGCGCTCGACGAGCTGCGGTCGCTGATCTTCGGACTCCGCCCGCCCGACCTCGAGCGCGACGGCCTCGAGGGGGCGCTGCGCAAGGAGGTCCAGATGCTGAGCGGAGTCCACGGCGTCGAGATCGAGCTGACATCCGATCGGTCGGACGGCGACGGCGACGCTGCCCGCAACCTCGCGCTCATGCGGATCGTCGACGAGGCACTGCACAACGCGCTCCAGCACGCCCACGCCCAGCACATTCACGTAAGCCTGACAAACGAGGGCATCGAGGTCACGGACGATGGCGTCGGCTTCGAGCCGGACAAGCCAGAGCTGCGCTCCCACCACCTCGGTCTGACCTCGATGGAGGAGCGCGCCCGGGAGCTCGGCGCGACGATCGAGATCCGCTCGGCCCCCGGCGCGGGCACGAAGGTGAGACTCAAGGTGGCCAGAAGAGTGATCCGCGTCCTGCTCGTCGACGATCACGCGGTCGTGCGCGAAGGCCTGCGCGCGTTCCTCGAGCTCCAGGACGGGCTCGAGGTGGTCGGCGAGGCGGCGGACGGGGAGGAGGCGGTCGTCGAGGCGACCCGGCTGACGCCCGACGTGATCCTGATGGACCTCGTGATGCCGAAGCTCGACGGCGTCGGCGCGATGCGCCGGCTCCGCGAGTCGGTTCCGAGCGCTCGCGTGGTCGTCCTGACGAGCTTTCTCGAGGACGAGCGGGTGCTTCCGGCGATCCAGGCCGGCGCCGCCGGATACCTCCTCAAGAACACCGAACCCGCGGAGCTCGCTCGAGCCGTCCGCGCCGCCCAGGCCGGCGACGCGATCATCGACCCCACCGTCGCCGCGCGCCTCGTCAGCGCGCTGAGTCACGATCGCCCCGCCGGGCGCGACCCCGCCGAGCAGCTGACGCGCCGGGAACGCGAGGTGCTCGATCTGATCGTGCGCGGCCGATCGAATAAGCGGATCGCGCTGGAGCTCGGGATCGCGGAGAAGACGGTCAAGACGCACGTCGGGCACGTGCTCGCCAAGCTCGGCGTCGCCGATCGCACCCAGGCGGCGCTGCTCGCCGTCCGCGAGGGCCTCGTACCAGAGTCCTAGGTCTAATTACCGCTGGTAAACGCGACCGCCCCTGACCTAGCGTCAGGGCCATGCCAACAGCGATCATCACAGGAGCTTCACGGGGTCTCGGGTTGGCGCTCGCCCGGGCACTCGCGCAACGTCAATGGGCGCTCGTCCTGAACGCACGCGGCACCGCCGACCTCGAGCGCGCCGCGCGCGAGCTCGGCGCGATCACCGAAGTCGTCGCCGTCCCGGGAGACGTGGGCGACCCCGCGCACCGGATGGCGGTCGTCCACGCCGCCGGGCAGGAGATCGACGTGCTCGTCAACAACGCCAGCGTGCTCGGCCCCAGCCCACAGCCGGCGCTCGCGCAGTACCCGCTCGAGGTGCTCGAGCACGTCTATCGGGTCAATGTGCTCGCGCCACTCGCGCTCGCGCAACTCGTCCTGCCGCGCGTACCCGACGGCGGCGCGATCGTCAACGTGACCTCGGATGCAGCGATCGAGCCGTACGAGGGGTGGGGCGGATACGGATCCTCGAAGGCGGCGCTCGAGCAGCTCAGCGCGATCCTCGCCGCCGAGCAGCCATCGGTCCGCGTTTACACAGTCGACCCGGGCGACATGCGAACCCGCATGCACCAGGAGGCGTTCCCCGGCGAGGACATCTCCGATCGCCCCCCGCCGGAGGAGAGCGTTCCCGGCCTGCTCGCGCTGATCGAAGGCGATCTTCCGAGCGGCCGCTACCGGGCCCGCGAGCTGACGGTGGTCGCGTGAACGCGCTGGCGTTCGAATTGCCGAGCGCGCTCGAAGCCCACGAGCCGCCCGAGGAGCGCGGCGTCGCCCGCGACGCGGTCAGGTTGCTCGTCGCGACACGGTCGGATGGCGAGCTCGAGCACCGGCGGTTCCTCGACCTGCCCGCGGTACTCGACCCGGGCGATCTGCTCGTGGTGAACGTGTCGGCGACCCTGCCGGCCGCGCTCGGCGCGAGCACGGAGGACGGCTCGCGGGTACGAGTCCACTTCGCCACGCGCGCCCCGCGACTGCACGAAAGCTGGCGTGTCGTCGAGATTCGCAGCGCCGACGGGTCCCGGCCGCGGGGCGCTCACACGGGCGAGCGGCTCGATCTCGACGGTGGCGCGTCGCTGCGAACTCGTCGCGCCGTACGCGTCCGGGGCGCGCCTGATGCTGGCCCGGTTCGACGGGCTCGGCTCCGTCGAGCGATACCTCGAGCGCCACGGAACCCCGATCCGCTACGGCCACCTCACTCGCAGCTGGCCGCTGTCTGCCTACCAGAACGTCTACGCGACGACCCCCGGAAGCGCCGAGATGCCGAGCGCGGGACGGCCGTTCACCGCCGAGCTGATCACGCGCCTCGCCGCCCGCGGCGTGCTGATCGCGCCGATCACCCTGCACGCCGGCGTCTCTTCGCCGGAGCGCCACGAGGCTCCGTTTCCCGAGCAGTTCTCCGTCCCCCAACAGACGGCCCGGCTCGTCGCGGCGACGAAAACCTGGGGCGGCCGGGTGATCGCCGTGGGCACCACGGTCGTCCGCGCCCTCGAGACCGCGGCTCAGGGCGAGTCCGAGGGGTGGACGGGACTCGTGATCACCCCCGACCGCGCGCTGAAGCGCGGTCGACGGCATGATCACGGGCTGGCACGAGCCCGAGGCCTCGCACCTCCAGATGCTCGAGGCGATCGCCGGCCACGACCTACTCGAGCGCTCCTACGAGTCAGCGCTCGAGCACGGGTACTTGTGGCACGAGTTCGGCGACAGCCACCTGATCCTGCCCTGAACTACACCGTGACCGGCGCGAAGAAGCGCACGGGCACGGCGCGGGGGACGATCAACACCGGCGCGGTCGCAGCCTCGATCGCGTTCTGGGCGCGGGCGCTGATCGTCACGTAGCCGGGGCGCGCCTCCGACCGCGAGCCGACTACGAGCAGGTCGAGGTTGCGCAGCTCACGCGTCACCTCGCCGTCGAGGTGATCGGCGAGCTCGCCGGCGGTCTGCGTCGCGGCCTCGTCGTCGGGGTCGGCGAGCAGTCCGATCCGCCCGAACTGCGGGCCGCCGTTCAGGCGATAGTTCGCCGGCGCGATCGCCACCGCCGCCGGGCCTCCCTCGAGCAGGCTGAGCGCGGACTGCTGTGGTGCGACGTGTCCGGGCGAGGTCCGGTAGTCGGAGCCGAACACGACGATGTCGGCGTCCTGGAGCTCGGCGAGCCACCTCAGGCCGGCGCCGGTCGATGCGCTGAGCACTACCTGCCGCGCCACATCGAGGTCGCCGAGCCAGCGGGCACCGCGCTCGAGCAGCGCCTGGGCCTCGTGCTCCTCGACCTCCTCGAGGTCGCGTCGGCTCTTGGTCGAGTGACGGACGTAGGCGAGCGTCAGGGTCGTCCCGGCGTCGGCGAGCACGCGCGCCAGCGCCAGCGCATCGAGATCGTTGAGCGTGTCGTCGTAGGAAACGATTGCGGTTGGAGTCATGGTGCCGTCCCTTTCGCCACGAGAATCCCATTCGCCTGCTATCAGCACTAGTGAAGTTCGTCATCATTCAGATAAGCTTTGCTTATGCTGAACCTCGGCCGGCTCAGGGTTCTGTGCGAGGTCGTCTCGAGGGGGTCGTTCTCGGGAGCGGCCGAGTCGCTGGCGTACACGCAGTCGGCGGTCTCGCAGGCGATCGCCCGACTCGAGGCCGAGACCGGGGCGGAGCTGGTCGTGCGCGACCGCCGGCGGGTGCGGCCGACCGCCGCCGGCGCGACGCTGATCGACCACGCCGAGGCGATCTTCGCGCAGGTCGAGGCGGCCGAGGCCGACCTCGACGCCATCCTGGGCATCCGGGCCGGCCGGCTGCGGGTCGCCTCGTTCCCGTCCGCGGGGGCGACGCTGATGCCGCTCGCGGTGGCGACGTTCCGCGAGCGCCATCCCGGCGTCGAGCTGACGCTCGCCGAGGGCGAGCCCGAGGAGATCGGGCCGAGACTGCGCGCCGGCGAGTTCGACCTCGCCCTGCTGTTCGAGTTTCGAGGGGCACGAGCGACGCCGCGGCGCCGGCGCTCGTCGCGCCTGGCGCTGCTCGAGGACCCGATGCACGTCGCCTTGCCCGGGGCGCACCCGCTGGCGGGCAAGCCGGCCGTAAAGCTCGAGGATCTCCGCGACGAGGACTGGGTGCAGACCTCGGCCGCGAGCCCCTGCGCCCGCCACGTCGTTCGCTCCTGCCTGGCCGCCGGGTTCGAGCCCCACGTCACGTTCGAGTCAGACGACTACGAGACGGTGCAGGGCCTGGTCGCCGCCGGGGTCGGGGTCGCGCTGATCCCGCGGCTCGCGCTGACGCGCGTGCACGACGGAATCGTCGTCCGCGAGCTCGCGCCGCGCAGCCCGGCGCGCAAGGTCGTCGCCGCCACGATCCCCGGCGCCGGCGCGGCGCCGGCGGCGAACACGATGCTGCGGATCCTCGTCGACGTGGCGGCGCGCTATCAGGAGTAGGACGGCCGGGCCGCATGCGGCCCGGCCCCGGCGGCGCATGCGCCGCCGGTAGCCGGATGACACGGGCGCGGCGCGTCGAGCGCGGCCGATGCCGCGCGTGCGGCTGGCCCGTCGGCGCATGCGCCGACCCGACACCTTAAGCGCGCACGACCACGAACCAGGGCGTGGACAGGAGCACCTCGCCACCGAGCTCCCGCGCCAGCTCCTCGCCGTCGAAGTAGCGCTTGAACACCTGGTGGCGCGAGCCGTCGTTCAGCGTGCGCACCTGCCACTCCTCCCGCCCGTGGTCGGGGCGGACCGCGCTGTCGGCGACGATCAGCTCCGGCGCCACGCGGCGCGCCTCGGAGACGAAGCGCTCGCGGTCGCGGGGCTCGAGGTGTCCGTAGAAGTGACCCGTGAACACGCGGTCGAACCCGCCGTCGTCGAAGGGCAGAGTCAGCGCGTCGCCCTGCACGAACGTCCCCCCGGGGACGCGGTCGCGGGCGATCGCGAGCATCTGCTCGCTCTGGTCGAGCCCGGTGATCTCGCCGCGGAGGTGCTGGGTCAGAAAGCCCGTGCCGCACGCGACGTCGAGCGTGCGGCGGGGTTCCAGCGCGGCCACCGTCTCGGTAAGCGCGGCGACCGCCTCATCCCATCCGGGCCGGTCGCGCTCGGCGAACAGCCCCTGCCCGAGGTACCACTCGTCGTACTCGGGCGCGCGCGTGTCGTAGTACTCCTTCATCCTTAGTCAAGATGGCACAGGAACAGCGGTTGGTGTTCGGCGACGTGGCGCGGCTCTACGAACGGGTGCGGCCGTCGTATCCGGAGGCGCTCGTCGACGACGTGGTCGAGCTCAGTGGGATCGATCGGGGCGGGCGAGCGCTCGAGGTCGGGGCGGGAACCGGTAAGGCGACCCGGCTGTTCGCGGCCCGCGGCGTTCAAATCCTCGCCATCGATCCCAGCTCGCAGATGGCAGCGGTCGCCCGCAGGGAGTGTGCCGGCTACGAGGGCGTCACCGTCGAGGAGCACGAGTTCGAGGACTTTCGACGCCGGCGGCGAGCGGTTCCGGCTGTTGTTCTCGGCGCAGGCCTGGCATTGGATCTCGCCCGAGGTTCGCTACGTGAAGGCTCGGGAGGCGCTCGAGCCGGGCGGCCTGCTCGCGGTGTTCTGGAACCGACCGCGATGGTCGGCTACGCCGCTGCGAGGCGAGCTGCTCGAGGCCTACCGGCGCGCGGGCGCCGCTGAAGGCGGGCGGAGAACCCGATCCGATGCATCCGGTCAACGACACGAAGCCCGATCCTCGGGCGTGGGAGCGGGAGATCGCCGGCGTCGCGGGGTTCAGCCGGCCGCAGATGCGTTGCTACGACTGGTCGTGGACGTACTCGGCAGACGAATACCTGGACCTGCTCCAGACGCACTCCGGCCACATCATCCGGCCCGAGCTCGAGCGCCGCGCGATCGTCGATGAGGTCGGCAAGGCGATCGAGGCAGCCGGCGGATCGATGCGCTTCGAGATGGTGGCGGTGTTGTGCCTGGCGAGCGCGACGTGACGATGGCGGCAACGCTCGGGCCCAAGGTGTGCCTCGGCGATCACGTGGCGCTCGTCGGCAGCTGCTCGTGGACCGAGCGCACGTTGGTGCAGGAGTCCGACTGGTATCCGAAGAAGACGATGAGCGCCGAGGAGCGGCTGCGCTACTACGCGAGCCAGTTCCCGCTGACCGAGGTCGACTCGACCTACTACGCGCCTCCGGCCGAGCAACAGGCGCGACTGTGGGCCGAGCGGACGCCCGACGGGTTTCGCTTTGACGTCAAGGCGTATTCGCTGCTCACCGGCCATCCCACGCGGCCGAACAGCCTGTGGCGCGATCTGCGCGAGCAGCTCCCGCCGGAGCTGGAGAAGCGAAACATCTATGCCAGCCATCTCGGCGCGGACGCCCTCGACGAGGCGTGGCGGCGCTTCGAAAGCGCGCTGCGACCGCTGCACGAGGCGGGCAAGCTCGGCGGCGTGCTCTTCCAGTATCCGCCGTGGTTCGGGCCCCGGCGCGACAACCGGGCCGAGATCGAGGGGCTGCGCGAGCGCCTTCCCGACTACCGGGTCCTCGTCGAGTTCCGCTCACCGAGATGGCTGGCGGAGGAGCGCGACCGGGAGCGCACACTCGAGATGCTCGAGGACCACGGGCTCGTGTTCGTCTGCGTCGATGCGCCCAAGGCGTCCGGCTGCCCCGGCTGCTGGCGGCCACCAACGATGAGCTCGCCGTGGTCCGCTTCCACGGCCGGTCGGACAGCACGTGGTCCGACACCTCGCGCTCGGCCGCCGAGCGCTTCCGGTATCTCTACAAGAGACCCGAGCTCGAGCAGCTGACCGAGCCGATCGCCGAGCTCACCCAGGAGGCGCGGGAGACCCACCTGCTGATGAACAACTGCTATCGCGACTACGCCGTGCGCAACGCCGCCGACCTGCGGGACCTCCTCGAGCGCTACGGCGAAAAGGAATTTGGCTGATGAGCCGAGGCGGGGGTCGTCCGCGGCGACGACGGCGTGAACCGGTGCTGGTGGGGCGATTCGACCCCCGAATACCGGCCCTACCACGACACCGAGTGGGGCTTTCCGGTCGCCGAGGACACGCGGCTGTTCGAGAAGCTCAGCCTCGAGGGCTTCCAGGCCGGCCTCTCCTGGTTGACGATCCTGCGCAAGCGAGAGGCGTTCCGGCGCGCCTTCGCCGACTTCGACTTCGAGCGCGTGGCGCGCTACGGCGAGCGGGATATCTCGCGGCTGCTCGCGGACGCATCGATCGTGCGCCACCGCGGCAAGATCGAGGCCGTCATCAACAACGCTCGCCGCGCCGTCGAGCTAGTGGATGAGGAGGGCTCGCTCGCCGCCTACATCTGGCGGTTCGAGCCGCCGGCGCGAGCTTCAATGGACCGCTCGACGCTGGCTGATAATGCGGTATAAATTTCAGGGTTGATCATTCGGCCTTCTGTTACCTACGGATGCGAAAGATTGCCGTTACGACCGCGCTGTCTTTTTTGCCCGGCGCGCTGGCAAATGCCTTGATATCCACTCCTGCACCTTTGACCACGATCGGCGCGCGATACACGGGGGAGTTGGCGGTGGGCTGGGAGGGATCCACAGTAAAGTGGATAACAGCGCCCGGCGTGTCACATTGCAACACGATATTCGTATCTCCAGCCAATAGGCCCGGTTTGGGGGAGAACGTAGGCTCTGCGGCAACGCCGGGCGCAGGCAACCTGTTCGCAGCGGATTGGCTGCTGGCCATGCGCTCGGACGAGGAGCCATGTTCGGCCTTGGAAGCACTCTGAGGATCACTCCGCCGGCTGTGTACCCGCTACAAGCGATTCCAGATATGCCCATTGAAAGTCATGGATAGGCCAGCCGTTGAAATCGTCATCCCATTGATGCATCAGCTGTTTCATATCGTGGAAGGATTTCTTGAAGCTTGCCTCCTGCGCGGAGCCGATGGCTGCAAGAAAAAGGTGGATTCTCGGTCTATTCAACTCATCTCTGACGGTTACCAGATAAAGGCCGGCAGAAGAAAGCGGAAAGCTGAGGAAGGGCGTGGTCTTGTCAACGACAACATGGAATTGACCTGGGCGTGCGGGGTCAAGCGGCCGTATATAAAGGGTAAAACGCCCATTCGGTAGGTTTGTTACCAGACCCCCTACCTGCACTTGATTGCCAGGACCGAGGACGGCAAGTATCTCATCGCGCGGCGTCCCAAATGGAGGATGAATGTCCGATGAGGCTGAGAAGTCGCGATCTTCACCAAGCAGCGCCGCGCCAATGCGGGCCAGCATATCAACGGCAAAGGGTTCGGGATCGCGGTAGAGCGAAGGCACGCGAAAGCCGCGCGCGCAGTCGTCAACAGTGAAGCACTCGTAAAAAACACGTTGACCATCCGGCAGCAGAACAATGATCGTGTGTGCCGCAGCCACGGGGTCGGGCCGCAGGAGCGATCCCGGTTGAATGCTGTCCCCAGTTTGGATAGGTGCACCTTTCGCCTCGACCCGCCAGTTTCCCCTCACTCCCCAAGCAAGCCCAGCGGGCGATTCCGCGTTTTCCTGCGCCCCAATGAGAGGAACAGCAACCACCGTGATAGATACCAGGCAGAGAACTACCCAACCAGACATTGATTTCGCGAGGTTGAGCAGGTGAGGCATCGGCATCATCAGATTTGCACTTGCAACAATGGTATACGTTGGGTTCTTCGAGCTTCGAAACTCCGGTCTTCATCGAGCCAAAATAGGAACCCCGCAGGAGTCCGGCAATTGAAGAAGCTTCGATTGCCGGCCCGCTGCGGGGTCATTTCCAAACTAGCTCACTTGCATTCTTACTGCACCGTGACGGCTACCTGCGCAGTCTGGGTGATCGTGCCGCTCGTCCCGGTAACCGTGACCACATAAGCCCCGGCGGTAGTTCCGGAGTTCGCCGAAGCGCCGGAAGACGAACCAGCGCCGCACCCCGTGGCCCCCATGAAAGCGGCGCACAGCAGAACCAGTCCAAGCATCGTCTGCCATTTCCGCCGCCGGAACGGCACCCCGAAAAAGACCAGCACCGCCATTGTTCCTCCGCCGAGACCAAATATCCGCCGCAGCGGGTTGTGCATCGCCGCAGTTGAACTCCCCGTCGTATTGACGGTGAGCGTTGCGGTTACCGCCGACGTGCCGGAAATCGCCGCAGGCTGCGTCACGGAGCACGTCGGCATTTCGCTCGCGCCAGCCGGGTATGTAGTCAGGCTGCAGGCCAGAGCCACGCTTCCGGCAAAGCCGCCGCTGGGCGTAATCGTGATCGTTGAACTTGCCGGCGTACCGGGAACCGCGTTCGTAACGGAAGTTCCCGTGAGCGCGAATCCCGGCGTCGGTGGAGGCGCGGCTGCAGTTACTGTCACCGCAATGGTCGCCGTCTGTTTGAGACTTGCGGACGTCCCGGTCACCGTCACCGTATACGATCCGGCCGTGGCGGCTGCCTGAGTGCTGACCGTGAGCGCCGCCGTCACCGATTTGGTTCCCGAGATCGCCGCAGGCTGCGCCGCCGAGCAGGTCGGGAGATTAGATACCCCGGCCGGCCCTGTAACAGCGCAGATAAGTGCCACGCTGCCCAGAAAGCCGCCTGCCGGCGCAACCGTAATCGTCGATGTCTCGTTCGTTCCGGCGCTAACGCTGATGGGCGTTCCGCTCAGCGTGAAACTTGGCGTGACTGTCGGACTGGAGACGAACATCGTCACCGTTGTCGTCTCAATCAGGCTCGTCGAAGTTCCCGTCACCGTCACCGTGTAGGTGCCTGGACTGGTCGTTGATTGAGTCGTGAAGGTGAGCGCCGCCATTGCCGATCCCGTGCCGGAAATCGCAGCCGGTTGCGTGACTGAGCAGTTAGGCGTACCTGTCGCACCCGCCGGACCTGAAGTGACGCCGCAATTCAGGGTCACGTTGCCGGTAAATCCGCCGCTCGGCGCCACCGTGATGGTCGAGGTTGCAGTGCCACCCTGCATGATCGTCGCAGGGGAGGTTCCACTCAGCGAGAATGTTCCTGTTTCCGCCTGAAGGTTGATGACGTAGGCTGCACTCTCCACCATGCTGGTGCCCACCGTGGGGCTGATGGCGACAGCCTGGATCGTCTCCGATGCTCCAACCGCAATGGGTCCGGTATACGCGGTTGATCCCGCCGTTGGGAGCGGTCCCGTTTGTCGTGTAGTAGATCGTCGCATCCGGAGTTGCGCTGGTTAAGGTAACGTTCTGCACTGTCGTATAAGTGCCCGCCGCGACAGAGAACACCGGTGGAAGCGCCTGCGTCACATAAGTCCAGCTCAGCAGCTTCTGGCTGGCCGACAGCCCACCCGCGCCCCCCGTAAAGCCGACGTACGCCGTGTTTCCCCCCACAAACTGCGGAATGTTAATGGGCCACGAATACGTGAATGTTTTGGTTAACAAGGGGTCGGCCAGGGTCAGGGTCAGCGTCGTCCCGTCGTAGGTAATCTGGGCGTTTATGTTATCCCCGCTGTTCAGCATGACGCCGCTTGAGCTTATGTCGACCGTCGGAGTCACAGGCGCCTCGCCATCCGTGTAAAGGCCGGTCGAATCGCTGCCTTCATTCTCGTAGTTATAGAAGTTGAACTTGATGGCAACGCTGTTGGGGATGCCCTGATAACCGAGCCCGGCAGAGTCGCCGCCAAGCGCTGTTGGCGCGTCGTTCTGGATAGTGAACGTGAAGCCGTTCCCCATCTGCGCCGGCGTGGGCGACGACAACTGGAATGAAAAGTTCGTGGTAAATGCCTGAATATTGATCGGAGTATTCCAGAACACACTGCCGGCCTCGTTCAAATCGCCGTCCGTCAGCTGCAGGCGGGTATCGTCGACCGCGGTAGTGCCGTTGAAGGTCAGTCCCGTCGTGGAAGAGAAGCCGTTAGCGAAGTTGATCTCCGATCCGCCTGCTTCGATCACATAGGCAGCCGTCGCAATGTCGCTGTTAGTCAGATTGGGATCGATGGCGATCGCATTCATGGTCAGCGATACCGCAACCGTAATCGGGCCCGTGTACACCTTTGAGGCAGCCGTTGGTGTCGATCCATCGGTCGTATAGTAAATCGTCGCCGCGCTATCGGTATCCGAAAGCGTCACCTGCTGCGCCGAATTATAAGTGCCTGCCGGTGGCTGGAAAGTGACGGGCGGAGCCTCACTGGTGAACGTAAAGGTAGCGCTGCTTACGCCGCTCTGGACAAATCCGGGTGCACTCGCGATTGCGTTTACCGTTATGTCGCCACTGATCGAGATCGGACCTGTGTAGAGAGTCGACGCGGGAGTTGGGACGGACCCGTCGAGCGTGAAGTAAATGCTCGCCGTTGCGGTCGTGCTGGTCAGCGTAACTCTCTGAGTTGCCGCGAATGTCCCGCCGTTCGGAGTGATCACCGGGGCTGCGGCGTTGGGCGCTCCATTGAACAACCCATAGACATCCACCTGTCCGTGAGTCGCAACGTACACCTTGCCGTTGGTGATGATCGGTATGGCATTCTTGTTCGCTGGTCCGGCGCTGTCCCGTTGCGCGTTCGTATCGCTCTCATAGAGAAGGTTCGTCAGGTCGGTGGCGTCCCACGCATACAAGACCGCCGGCCCGTCGGTATTGAACTGGTCGTTTCGAAGCGCCCAGGCGATCCCATCCTGCGTGCCATTCGACGATATCGAAAACGAAGGCGTTGGAAAATGGGACGTGATGGTCGTCGCCTGGCTCGTGGGTGTAGTGCTCAACACGCCGTTGTTCATCGAAAACATCATGGGCCACTGCTCGTTGCCCCATAAATAGACGTTGCCATTCCAATAGGCAGGTGTATTCCACAACCCCGGCGGTTTGTCCGTCGCCACGCCTGCTGGAATTTCCAAAACCCCTGAGATATCCTGCAGAGCATTCGTATTGGACGTGGCATCCGCGCCCGCGAAGCCGCCCAGAGCGTCGCGGTTCAACACCACGATCCGGCCCTCTTTGCCAACCTGGACCAGTTCGTGCGGATAGGTTCCCTGTTGGTCGGGCACCATCAGCACTCCGCCCGAACCGAGATCGACGTCCATCCCGTATTTAAAGTCTCACCGTTGAACGCTACAAAGACGTCGCTTGGGGTCAGGCCGCCATTCGCGAGGTTGAATTGCACAATACTCTCGCCCAGTTCCGCGGTGGGTGTATTCGCCGTGCCGAACGTGCCATTGCCCACGGCCAGGAACATCCGTCCGCTTCCATTTGGGCCGTCGCTGTCAATCGGCAGGCCTGCGCCCGATTCCCAGATGCCCGCTCCAAAGCCGTTCGGCGAAAGACAAAGGACAGGCAGTTTGCTGCAGAGTTGTAGCGTTATACGCGAACAGCCATCCGTGCCAGTTACCGATGTCTCCGTGCGCGGCGTACCCGAAATAGACATACCCGTTGTAGTAATCGAGCGCGGTACGCTGGTTCTGTATCAGGGGATCGAACGACAATTGCCCACCGGTGCTGCCAGTGCCGGTGCCCGCAACCGTCGCCGTGATCAGAGCAGGGCCGTTCGCCTGCTCCGCGCCGGTGATGAGGTTGATGGCGTGCAGGCGCGAGTAATAGACGCCGTTCAAGGTGCTCGTTGCCACTAGATACATCGTGTTGGTCGCGGGATTGATCGCCGGTGTACCCGTTACGCCGTTCTCTCCAACGTCCGGAGAGCCGTTGGCCTCGTATGGAACCGTTGTCTCTCCTGCCGCGGCGCCGTACGCCGGAGTCAGCAGATCGATGTGCCAGATCGGGTTAGCATTCGCGCCGCCATTGGAATCCGCATCGAAGGCATAAACCGAATCGTGCGATGTAGCGACAAACAGCACATTGTGCACCAGGCCGTCGCTCATCTTCAGCCCGGGGACATAAAGGGGCTGGGCATATGTCAATCCATCCACCGGCAGCGAAAACAACTTCCCGAACGTCGTTCACGTTCACGTTGGCCGGCGTTAGCGCGGTTTCGTTCGTGTTCTGTCCCGAATGTGTCAGATCGTAGCGCCAGGTCGGCACCGCACCGGCGTGGGTGTTTGGGCCCACAGGCTTGCCGCCGGAAAGCAGAACAAAGCCAATACAAGCAGGCTGAGCACAAAAAGGCTCGTTAGCGTCCTGGCAGCGACGGTGACTACCGGCTGAACGGCAGAACGGCGAGAGCAGAAACCAGGCATACGGTGAAACCTTCCCCAGGGGGTGGATTCCAGGACGAGTGATCAACCGGGGGAAGTTGAAACGGACGAATATCAACCGGTGCGACGGGCGCATCCGGGCCCGTGTGAGAGATCTCTACGTCAGTCAGATTAGACAGGCAGCCAAGGCGACCCTGTCATTCCTACTATCAAGTGTCCAAGCGTGCTACGAACGTGTGATTAGGCGTACAACGTAGGTAACACTACAGCAAGAAGAGCTCAAATTCACTGTAAAATGGTAACGTTGCGCCCGGAAATCAGTAATCATGACCAGGTTACGGAAGGCCAGGTATTCGCACAACCTCACATAACATGCTTTCTTTTGAGGCTCTTAGCAGCGTATCGCTGCTTTCGGGAGGCGCCCTTCTCTGTTTCTCGTTTTTGACGCTCCCGGCATCACTTCGAGCTCAGGAAGTCCAAGAAGCGCCCGCAGGTCTGGCTTGGCATGTACAAGGCATTTGGCAGGCGGAAGGCAAAGATGCGCCGATTCTCACCGGCGATCCCGTGCAGCCTGGATCGCTTCTGCAACCCTCAAGTGAAGCCGCCAATCACTCGATTATTGTTTTGCTGCCCGACGGTCAACGCTTTCTCTACGAATGCTTCACCGTGGAAGACTGCGCGCGCGGGTTTCGTGTACCTTCGCTTTTCCGCCCGCCCGAACCGTTCGCAGTCGACATGCTGGCACGTATTCAGAGCGTGCTGGTCCGCGGAAACCATGCTTTCTCGGCGAACCTCCAGCCGGTGCCTCGAAGGCCGCGCGATGAGGTAGTGGCAGTGCTTGGTCCGGACGATCGAGTCCAAATCGCGGGTCTGGCTGCAAAACTTCCTGATGGCCGTTATACGTACGACCTGCAACCGCTCGATCCCGCGTATCCACGCCAGCCGCATCTCGTCCTTGAGAAAACCGCGCCGTCCATCGCGCTGGCGCTTCCTTCCGCTGGGCTCTATGTCGTGACCATCACTGACGATCAGAACACGCCGCGCATCGATCTTTTCGTCGCCGCCGTCAGGCCCGCGCAAGCAGCGAGCTTCCAAAAGTCCTACGGCGAGGCCAAAGCCCTGCTGAAACAATGGAATGCCAATTACTACGGCTGGCCCATCCACGACTTTCAATGGGCTTACCTTCAATCGCTTATGCTGGACGCGAAGCCGCCGACCTCGGGCGGGCAGGTTGGCTTGGCAGGCAAGATTGCTTCGAATGCGGGCGGGTCTGGCGGGCTCGGCGACACGGCAGAGAACCGGGCTGGCGTGACCGGAGAGCCCGCGTTCTTCCCCAAGGCTGGCTTATTGGACGGAGATACGGCGGTCACGTTGTGGTGCGACGCGCCGGGCGCCACCATCCACTACACAGTCGATGGCTCTCAGCCGCTCGCCAGCTCACCGGTGTATCGCGCGCCGATCATGGTGAAGGGGACGGAACTGACCATCAAGGCGTTTGCCGGTGTGGCCGGGAGAAAAGACAGTGCAGTCGTCACTGGGATCTTTCGCATTCGGCATTAAAGCGTTTTCGCTTCTGGTGCGTACAGAGTGACCAATCCCGTCGCGGCTTTTGCTCAAGAAAAGCCGCACTTCGCTCCACTCGCCAGCACAGAGTAGAAGTGAAAATGCTCAAAGCGCAGCAGGAGAGGCGCGAGTTTCAACCAGCGTGCCTCAGGCTTGATAGGGACTGCGGATCGTTTTCAGGCAGCCGATACATATTTCGCAATGCAGTGAGCCCGAATTTTAACAGGATGTTTGCATGGCGTTTGCATTGTGAGGATCCGGGCTCTGTACTCTCTCTGCATAGGCTTCCTCCAGTGGGCCTTGGGGGAGGATTTGGCTGTAGATTGATCGTGATTTGGGTGTGGGCATGGATCAGGCCAAACATCACCCACTCCTTCGGTAGGTTGAATCGGCGCGGCTTAGCTCAGGACACGGCAAGCAGCCATAAACGGGAGAAAGACCCGCGGGAGCACGAGAACAGCAAATGAAGAAACGCATCGCTTTGGTTGCTCTGATCGGGGTTTCGGTCGGCGTGTGTTGGGTCATGGTTCTGGGTGCGCTATTCAACTTTTACTCGCCATTAAGGCCGCCGTGGAACGCGATCATGTGGGCATCGTGCCCTCCGATAGAGGCCATTCAGACGGCTTGGTGGCTGGTCCCAATACTCAACGGCCTGCTCTACGCCGGCATTGCAATTTCCACCCAATTCTTTCGCAAGTTCATCCGCCCGTTTGCGAATTAAGCTGCACGATGTGAGCCATCGTGCCCGCGGCGCCCCGCTTTTATCTCTGAATAACAGATCCGTCTCCGACACAATTAGGGAAAGGTAGTGAACATAGCGCTGAAGTCATTTGATTTCGCCGCACTGCCGAGGAATGGCGATAGCCCGAAGATTTCCTGCAGGGTCCTGAGCACCGAGCCTTGCGAGTAGTTCACCTGATTGGGATAGCCCTTGTTCACACCTGCGCCGACAAGGATCAGGGGCGTCGGTCCATCACCGGCTCGCGCCTTATCCGAAAGCTCGTGCAAAGTAGTAATGCTTTTTAAGTTACTGCGGGAACCATCAGCGCCGGGTACCCGCGCCGTCTCATGGCGCGCTCCGCTGCCGGTTTTGGGGATTCCCCAACCCTTTCCCAAGCACAGCCCTTAATAAATGGGTGCCGTTCCAGCGCGAGCGGCCGGGCCAAACGCTCTAAAACCACCGCGCGGGGCGGCCTACTCCGCCCGGCGCGGTCTGCATGGCAGCAAGCCCGTCATTTGATAGTGACTGTGACCATTGTTTTGACGGCCGTTCCGCCTGCAGTGGTGTTGAAGGTGAGCGTCTGGGTGCCGGTGGGAGGGGCAGTACCGTTGTTGAAGCCACTGGGATTATTGCAGCCGGTAGCGAAAAGGGCGGCGCCTGCCAGGATCAGCAGAAAGAGCATCGCGCGGCGGCGGCGGTGGGCCAGCGGCAAAAGCAGAAAAGCGCCTAACGGCAACACAGCAGCGAAGACGATCGGGTTTGGCAACCGGCCCGGCGCATCAAGCCTCGCGGTGTCGGCGCTCACCGAGATGGTGGCGGTGGTGACGGTGACGCCGGTGCCCGAGATGGTCCCAGGGGGAAGGACCGTGCAGGTGATGTACTTAACCGGGCTGGAGCAGGTGAGTGTGACCGAGCCCGTGAAGCCGGCAACAGGTGTGATGGCGAGGGCGGAGATTGCGCTGGAACCCGCACTGAGAGTAAGGGATGACGGCGTTGCAGCGACCGTGACCGTGGCACTCCCCGTAGGAGGCCCTGGATTGGGCGGGTTGGGATTAGTGGGGCCCCCGGGAACGGAAACGGTAACAGAGCCAAAGGAGAACGCCGAGTAGTTGCTGTCTGCCGGGTACTGCGCGGTGTAGGTGTGGGTTCCGGGGGAGACGTTGGAAAGGCTAAGCGTGGCCAGGGTGCCGTTGCCACCCAGCGCGGCTGTGCCCACGGCGTTGCCGCCGTCATAGAAAGTGATGGGTTTCGTGACTGCGGCGTACTCCTCAGACGCCGGTTCCACCACGGCATTCAGCGTGAATGGGGAGGAATCGCTGTCTGCGAAGCTTTGCAGATTGGTGGCCGCGGGCGTCGAAAGCAGCAGTTCGCCGGTCAGCGGTTGAAAGCTGGAGCTGCTGCACGGGTAGGGGGCTTCGCTGGCATTGGCGACGCTGCCCGAGTAGCTGACGCCGGTGCCGCTAAGCTGTTGCAGCGCGGCGGGGTTCACCGGTCCGGGACCGAGGGTGATGACAGTGTCTTGAGGCTTTGCTGCGCTGACGTCGGGTGTGCCCATGACGTTCAGATTGTCCAGCGTAAGGGTGGTCATGTGGTTCGCATCGTAGCCCTGGAAGGTGAAACTGCCTGAGCCTCCACTGGGGTTGGCAAGGATTGTCATGTCGCGCACGGTGATGTTGCTGTAGGTGGGAATGTCAGCGGTGGTAGAGGGATTTGTGTAGTAGGGGTAGATGCGGATAGCCGCCCCCTCGTTCTGCTGGCAGATGTGCTGGTAGGTGACGTTGTTGACGACGCCTCCGCGGTCCGAGGAAGACTTGATTTTCAAACCGGCGTCAGCGGTGTTGGGGAAATAGCCGGATTGGACGATGGTGTCGACAAGTACGTTGTTGACGCCGCCTTCGGTATGGCTGCCGATGGAGATGCCAAAGCCGGAGTAGGTATGCAGGTTGGTGATGGAGACGTCAGACATCGGATTGCCCGGGGAGGTGGAGCTGATGGCCACGTTATCGTCGCCGTTGGAGATGAACGAGTCCGTGATGGTGACGTCGGAGGAATTGTCGGTGGGGTCGATGCCGTCGGTATTGGAAATGTTGTTGGGAGAGATGATCTTGATGCCCCAGATGGTGAGGCCCTTGGTCACCGAGCCGCCGTTCTGGCCGTACCAGTGAATGTTGAACTCGGGCGAGTCCTTCAGCGTGATTTTGTAGAGCGTGAAGTTGTTGGCCTGGCTGAGGTCAACCATGTCGAAATTATTCTGGTTGAGCACCGGCCTGGGAACATAGGCCTTGAGCGTGTTGGAGTACCACGAGTAACTCTGCGTGGTGCCGTTGACGATGAGGTTATCCCATCCGCGCCCGTCAATAATGCCGTAGCCCATGATCCCTGAGCCCGTCGTTCCTGAGGACTTGATCAGCGGGCGGCAACCGCCCCCGTTGTTGCTCACTTGACCGCACGTCGCTCCGCTGCCCTGCTGATAATCGGCGGGATTGCGCGAGGCGAAGACAGTAACCCCGGCGTCGACCAGCAGCGTAACCCCGCTGGGGATGGTGATCGGTTGGATGAGAAAGCCGTTGTTCGTGCCCGAAACGGTCAATTCTACGGCATTGCCTGAGGCGCAGTGGTCGAGCGCATCCTGAATGCGGGAAGTATCGAAGCTGGTTTCGGACGAGGGTTCGCCGCCGCTGATAGAGAGTTGTGCGGGAAGGCTTGTGCAGCTGGGCGGAAATCCGGGTTCGGAGACATTTCGCGTGTCTTGCGCATGCAGAAGAAGCCCTGAGGCGAACAGGAATGCGAAAACGAGGGTTACGATTCGAGTGAAACGAGGGGCCGGTGGCATCGTGCGGAACTCCTGTCGGGGGTAGAGTCAGCTGCCGCTAGACGAAGATTTGCTCTTGAGCCCGGTGGGCCCTCCGACCGGCGAATCTTCTATTGGTCGACACGAAACCTGTGGTCAAGGGTTGAGTACCGTGACTAGCAGGTAAGTGCTATTCAACTCTTTCGCTGCCGGCTGCTGAATAACACTTGTGCGGGAACCAGATAGCGCGTAAGTAACTCGCCGACACCTGTGATTGCCGTGCCCGATTGATCGCAACGCAGCGCCACAGAGGGGTTTACTGCATTAGCTGGTGATTGCCGACTTATACAGTTGAAGCGATATAAAGCCTGACCTTGGTAACTAATGCCACCTAAGTGGCACAGTTATAACTTAAGTATCACTTCTGTCCCCGGTTCCGCGCAGGACCCCAGACATGATGCAAATATTGCTCGATTGAGTACGCACTAAGGGAAATCTCTCTCGGTCGAGAGGAAGTGATGGCGGGAACTGGTTGACCGTCACAGCAGCAGATCGCACTGCACGCATGGACTAACCAGCAGACTGCTCGGGATAGCGCAGGAATTGTCAGGGAGGCTTCTGAGACGGAGTTTCTCAGGGTTGGCGAACAGCAGCAGGGCAAACATCAGAATGGAACCATCCTCACGTACGGCCAACCGCCGTGCGAGACAAGGAACCAATTCATATACGAGACTTCGTCATCGATATGCGAGACATCAAGCGCCCGAACTCCGGAGTGGAGCATCTCACTCGCACTCAGGTCGCGCGATGCACTCAGAGGCGAGTACTACGTTGCGCGCAACGCGCTCGGGTGAATCCTACAGCCAGGCGGAATCTTGCCGTCTTCGAGCGGGTGCGCTGGGCCCCACAATTGAGGAAGTAACTCCCCAAGGTACCTCATTGCGGCCGCCTCTCCGGTTACCGATTCACGCTTTCCTGTTAACATCTGCAAACTGTCGCTTCCTGCTGCGAACAAACGTTCCAGCCGTCATCATAGGATCGCTGTGAAGTGCAAAATTACACTCCTGTCTCTAGTTTTCATCTGATGATTCCCGGCCTTTACAGCTGCTGCAGTTTGTTTGTCATCTTCTATTTCAGGCAAGTCATCACTAAGCTGATTTCCACGCCAAGTGTTTTCGGTCGCCACGTGTTCGTTACAGAAACGAGGGCGGCTCGCCTTGCTTGGAATGGAGATGGTGAACCTTTCGCAGGCGCCGATAAGGCGGGAGTGTAATTCCCGCTAGCGCAGTAGCGTGTTTTTGCTCGGTGGATGAAGATTTTGCACAGCGTTCCAAAATGGTTGCCTGGCCCCGAAATTTTTCCTCAACTAATTGATAAAAAAGATTTTCCTCGGCAGCGATTTATGTATGATTCCGTCTTAGCAATTGACTTGGATTTCTGCCTACGATCTCGAGGTCGAGAACTGAGTGGAGATATCAAGGAGATCCACAAGGCCTGTGGCATCCTCCGAAAATAGTCTTTCAGTTTGTTCTTCGAACTTGAGTCAGACTTCGTTCGGTCTGGCTGAGGCGTATGCTTCCGCAGCCCGCGAAGTATTAAAGATGAGGTTGTCGAGTTGTTGTCAGGCGCATAGGCGTCTCCTCTCTCTCCGACCAGCCCCCCGGTGAAAATACGCGCTCTTTCTCGACTCCCCGCTGATCAGCGTTGCGGACGAGCCTATGAACCCTTGATTTAACTTACGAAAGGATCCCCATGAAAACTTTCGGCCACGCAATTCTGTTGTTTTCGATAGCCGCGGCGCCTGCGTTCGCGAGCGATTCCGGTATTCCATCGGATGCCCACGCGTATAGCGATCTGGTCGCCTCAAGCCATTGGACCTGGACTCATGACGCAAAAACACCGGGAAGCGCCGTCGCATCCTCCCATTATCCGGAAGGCAGTCCGTCTCTTGACGGGAAGTCGAGAGAGTTTTCCTTTGCTTACTCAAACAAGGGCGGGGAACGTTTCTCTCTCACCTTTGGCCACGACACAGAGTACACACATTTTGTCTACGATACCTACGTTTATCTCGATGATCCATCACAGCTGGCCAACCTGGAATTGGATGTAAATCAGGTGATCTCGGACGGCAAAACGATAATTTTTGCCTTCCAATGCTCCGGCAATTCCGGAACGTGGGAGTACTCGACGATCGAGGGCAGTCCTCACTGGCATCCAAGCGGCGTTCATTGTAACCCCAGAAGCTGGACTGCGAAAAAATGGCACCACATTCAGATTGCATCGCATCGCAGCGGCGGAGATGTGACCTATGACTGGGTGAGCCTGGATGGAGACCAAAAGGCGGTCAATAAGGGCGGCAATGGCGCAATCGATCTTCATTGGTCGCCTGGAGACCTTAATCTGAACTTCCAGATGGACGGTGACCAGGAGCGCGGATCGGTAACGATTTACGCCGACAAACTGACTATCTGGGCTTGGTAAGATCAAGAACTGTAGTTATCGCAATGGCCGCCCAAATAGGGCGGCCATTACTTTGTTAGAGCGGCCTGTCCAGGTGGTCTCACAGCCATGTGACGCTATCTAAGTCATGCTCATCATCCAGAAGACACAAAGCAAAATCCAAGCGTCAGGCACGGCGGCAGGCAGGTTCTGAGTTTTCCCATCAGCGCCAATTCCTGTTGCCCCGTGTTGGCCTAACACAATTCCTGAGCAGGCTGTCCATACCCTGTTTGTGTAACACAGAGCCTCTTCACACACTTGCTCCAGTTCTGCTTGCTATGTGTCATCCGTGTAATTCCCACAAGCACAGTAGTGTGTTTTTTCTCGATCGATGCACATTTTGCACGGGGTTTAAGAATGGATGCCTGGCTTGAAGCTTTTTTTTCAAATAGCTGATAAGAAAGCTTTTCTCCGGGGTTAATTTATGTATCATTCGTCTAGTAATTCCCCATGGATTTCTGCCCAAGGCTCGAGATCGAGAAGTGAGTGGGGATATCAAGGAAGTCCACAAGACCTGTGGAGTTCCGAGATAGCCTTTGAGTTTGCTTCTTCGAACTCGAGTCAGACTTCGTACGGTCCAGCCGAGGCGTAAGCTTCCGCAACCTGCGAAGTATCAAAGATGAGGTTGTCGAGTTGCTGTCAGGCGCATAGCGCTTCTCTCTCCGATCAGCCCGGTGACAATACGCGCCCCTTACTCGGCTCCCCGCGGAAAGGCGCAGCGGAGGAGCCCGCGAAACCTCGCTTTAACTCCGGAAAGGAAACATAAGGAAACCATGAAGATTTTCGGCTATGCAGTTGTGTTGTGTTCGATAGCCGCGGCGCCTGCGTTCGCGGGGAGCATTCCGTCCTATGCCACGATTCCAGCGAATGCCCAGTCGTCCGGCGATCTGGTCGGCGCAAGCAACTGGACCTATACCCATGACTCCGGCACGGCGGGGAGCGCCACCGGATCAACCCATTATCCGGTAAGCAGCCCGTCTCTGGATGGTAAAGCCAGAGAGTATTCCGTCTCTTATTCAGACAAGGCCGGAGAACGCTACTCTCTCACTTTTAATCACAACACAGAGGTCACACATTTTGTCTACGATACCTATGTCTACTTCGAGGAGCCGTCCGAAATAGCGAATCTGGAACTGGATATGAACCAGGTGATGTCGAACGGCAAGACGGTGATTTTCGCCTTCCAATGCTCGGGCAATGCGGGCGCGTGGGAGTACTCGACGATCAGCGGCAATAGTCCCCATTGGCATTCCACCGGCCTTTCTTGTAACCCCAAAAACTGGGCTGCAAAGACATGGCACCACGTCCAGATTGCATCGCATCGCGATAGCAGCGGGAATGTGACTTATGACTGGGTAAACCTGGATGGAACCTACAAGCAGGTCAACAAGAGCGGCGATGGCGCGATCGATCTACATTGGGCGGCCGGAGATCTTAATCTGAACTTCCAGCTTGACGGCGCCACTTCGCGCGGAACGATGCAAGTCTACGCGGACGAACTAATTATCCACTACTGGTAGAGATATAAGAATTGCAGTACTCGTAATGGCCGTCCTAAGGGGCGGCCATTACTTCGTTCGAGCCGCCTGTCCATGCGGTCACACGACCATGTGAAACTATCTCGAGTCATGGCCCTCATTCGGAAAACACAAGCATATCAAGCGTCAATCACGACGGCAGGCATGTTCTCTGATCAAGAGCCGGAGTACCAAAGCTCCCTCTTCGCATGGCCGCTCACAGCCTGGTTGATAGGTGCCGGGAGTGTAATTCCCACCAGCGCATTAGCGTTTTTTTCTCGATGGGTGAACATTTTGCACAGAGTCGCAGATTGTTTGCCCGGCTTAAAGAACTTTTTTCTAAATTGCTGATAAGAAAGCTTTTCTGCCAGCGAAATTTATGTATGATTCGGTCTTAGTAAATCTCCCTGGGATTTCTGCCTTACATCTCGATATTCGAGAACTGAGTGGAGATATCAAGGAAGTCCACAAGGCCTGTGGAGTCTTCCGAGATAGTCTTTCAGTTTGTTCTTCGAACTCGAGTCAGACTTCGTGCGGTCTTGCTGAGGTGTATGCTTCCGCAGCCTGCGAAGTATTAGATGAGGTTGTCGAGTTGCTGTCAGGCGCATAGCGTCTCCTCTCTCCGACCAGCCCGGTGACAATACGCTCCCCTTACTCGACTTCCCCGCTGAAAGGCGCAGCGGAGGAGCCTGTGAAACCTCGCTTAAACCTACGAAAGGAAACATGAGGAAACCATGAAGATTATCGGCTATGCAATTTTGCTGTTTTCGATAGCCGCGGCGCCTGCGTTCGCGGAAAGCATTCCGTCCTATGCCAAGATTCCATCCGATGCCAAGGAGTCCGCCGATCTGGTCAGCTCAGGCAGTTGGATCTGGAGCCATGACTCAGGCACACCGGGAAGTGCCACCGGATCGTCCGATTATCCGGTAAAAAGCCCGTCTCTGGATGATAAAGCGAGAGAGTTTAAAGTGTCCTATACAGACAAGTCCGGGGAACGCTACTCTCTCACCTTTGATCACAACACCGAGGTCACGCATTTTGTCTACGATACCTATATCTATCTCGAGGACCCGTCAGAAGTAGAGAACATCGAACTGGATATGAACCAGGTGATTTCGAACGGCAAAACGGTGATTTTTGCCTTCCAATGCTCCGGCAATGCGGGAGCGTGGGAGTACTCGCTGATCAGCGGCAATAGTCCTCATTGGCATTCCACCGGCATTTCCTGCAGTCCCAAAAAGTGGAAAGCAAAGACATGGCACCACGTTCAGATTGGATCGCATCGCAACAGCAGCGGCGATGTGACCTATGACTGGGTAAATCTGGATGGAACCTACCATCAGGTCAACAAGGAAGGCAATGGGGCGATCGATCTGCATTGGGCGGCTGGAGACCTTAATCTGAATTTCCAGCTTGACGGCGCCACTTCGCGCGGAACAATGCAAGTCTATGCGGACGAACTGAGGATCCACTACTGGTAGCATTAACAATTGGCAGGTCAGGGTTCTAACCCTGACAGTAACCGTAATGGCCGTCCTATGGGACGGCCATTACTTCGTGTTGGACCACACCGGGCTTGGTTGCATTTCTCGCTAAGGCAGCAAGCGCATCAGCCCGGTGGCCGCAAGATCGGGCTTTATAAAGTGAGCCGGCTTCCCTGCGGCGCGGCTCACCGCTTCGGCAGCCAAATAGCCGCTGCGGACGGCGCCCTCCATCGTGGCCGGCCATCCGGTGGCAATCCAATCGCCCGCCAAAAAGCCCGAGGCCACGGACTCATCGCCGCGAGGTCGAATCAAGTCCAGCTGCGGACGGATGGAGTAGGTTGCGCGAACCTCTTTCACCACCGCGGCTTTGACCAGCTTCGCCTGCGCGGCCAAGGGAAAGAACTCCGCCAGTTCCCTCAGCGCCAGATCGATGATCTCCTGGCGCTGCATCTCAACCATCGACTTGGACGCGCTCACGACCAGCTCGACATAGCTGCCCGGTTCTCCGCGTCGCTTCGCCGGTTGCAAGCGCGACTTGTGAAACATCCACTGGATGGTCGCGTCCAGCAGCATCGCATGCTCAAGATCGGTGATCTCGCGATCGAACCAAAGATGAATGCCGGTAATCGGCGAGTGCTCAAAGCGCGCAAGGTTCTTCGCCAACTGCTCGGCGCTCAGGAGCTTCGCGGCAGAGCGGGCAGCAATTTGCCCAGCCCTTCAAACGCCAACGCCAACACCATGGCGTCGCAGGTGAAGCTCTCGCTGCCCGTGGCCACGGTCCACTGCTGCGTTTCCTCAGACCACTGAAACGACTCGGGCGCAGAGTTCAAATCCACATGCCCGCCGCGGCTCTCTATGTAAGCGATGGCGCTTCTGTAGAGTTCGCTCAGAGGGATGGCCGGGACGCCCATCCGTCCCGCTCCGGGCGAGAGCAGGAGCGACTTACGAATCACCTGCCCGGCATAGTGCACTGACATGCGATCCGGATCTTCATTCAGCGCACTGACCAGCACCGGCTTCCAGAAGCGCTCGATCGCCCCGCGGGTCTGACCATGGCGCGTCAACCACTGGGCAAAGTTCTCCTGCGAATCGCTGGGAACTCCAGCAACAAACGCGCTCATCCCGCGAGCGATGGCCAGCTTGTCGGAGAAGGAAAACGCCTGCGCCCGCAGAAAGGCCGGCATGGAGTGGAATGGCGCCGGCAGAAAGGAGGGCTCGAGGACGCTCCTCCGTCCACCCGGCTCGACGAAGGTAATGCGATCGAACCAGCGGATCGCAGTCGCTGACGCCCAGGCGCCGGTAAAGATCGATGAGGTTGACGCAGTTGCCCAGCAACACATGCTGGCAGTTGTCGATCACCTCTCCCGTGCCGGGATGCTCGTAGGAAGAAGCGCGCCCGCCCAGATAGCGCCGCTTCTCCAGCAGACGCACCTGGTAGCCCGCCTCCGCCAACGCACAAGCCGCCGAGAGTCCCGCAAGTCCGCCGCCAACCACGATGACCGACGAAGGCCATGGTTCTAGGTGGCCCACACACCCTGCGCCAGCGTCTTGAACAGGCCGCATCCCAATATGGTCAGCTTCTCATACGCCGGAACTCCGATCCGCGCAGAAAATACATCAAAGTTGCGCTGTTCGATGTGCCGCAACAAACGATGGTAGATGGTGACCAAAACCCACAACGCCGGCCGGCTATCGGGTGAGATCAAGGGCAGCAACGCCTCCGCGGACTTGTAAAACTGCTCCGGCGCGCTCCGCCTGGATGGCGAGCACCTGGCGCTGCTCCGGCGTCAACTGCCGCCCACTGGAGATTGCCAGTCATGGAACCGGCGGTCACCCCGCAGCGCTCCAGATCTTCAAGCGGAAGATAGAGCCGGCCACGCTGCGCATCTTCGCGCACATCGCGGAGAATATTGGTCAACTGAAAAGCGATGCCGGTTTCTTCCGCCAGCTTCTCCGCCCGCGAGTCGAGATAGCCGAAGATGCGAATGCACACCAGGCCAACGACCGAAGCGACGAGATAGCAATAGCGATAGAGATCCGCGAAGGTTGCGTAAGCGGCAAACGCGCCCGGCATGGACGGAGCGATCGGTTCGAGATCCGTGGCTGTGCCTTGTACCAGCTGATCCAGCAGCTGCGGCGGGATCGCGAAGCGCGCTGTGCGTCCATTAGCGCAATGAAGACCGGGTCCCCGGTCGGCTCGCCGGCCAGCGCCTGGTGCCAGCTCGCCGAGCCAACGCATCCAGCGCGATGCGCCGCTCGGCGATGGGAAGGGACTCATCATCGGAGAGATCGTCGGCCTGGCGCATGAAGGCATACACCGCGCAAATCGCATCCCGCTTGCTCGCCGGCAGGGCGACAAAGGCATAGTAGAAATTCTTTGCCTCGTTCGCGCGATTGCCCGGCAAGCCGCGTACGCCGCTTGCACCTCCGTGGTCACGCCGCCCGCCTTCCCCTGGAAGCGCCGGGCACGAGTTTGCCGCTAAAGCGCACGCGCCAGCAGCCCCAGCTTTCTGACTTTCGAGATCACCGGGCGCGCGCGTGAGCACGTCGTATTGCCTGCGCTCGATGGCGCGCAAAATCTCCAGGCCGCCGCGGCTGAACAGATCGAGATCGAGCGCCAGCTCCCGATCGACCAACCCGATCAGCGGCAAGCCCTGAGCAACATCTGGCGCGCATAGTCCACCTCATAGCGCAGCAGCTCGCGAAAAGCCGGGGTTGGGTCGCGCCGTGCAATCGTCGCCTCGTCCACGCCGATAACGCTCCATCTCCTCCAGCGGCAGGTAGATCCTGCCCCGCGCATAGTCGCGGCTCACGTCCTGCCAGAAATTTGCCAGCTGCAAAGCGGAGCAGGTGAAGTCGGAAAGCCGGAACCTCTCCGCATCGCGATAGCCGCAGGCATAAAGAACCAGCCGTCCGACCGGATTGGCGGAGTATCGCGCAGTAACCCAGCACGTCCTCCATCGTGCGATAACGCATCACCGTCTGATCCTGGCGAAAGGCCACCAGCAAGTCGGCAAAGGGCTTTTGAGGAATGTCGCAGGCGCGAATGGTCTCGGCAAGCGCGACGAATACGGGATGGCGCGCCTCGCCGCGGTAGCAGGCATCCAGCTCACGGCCCCACAAATCCAGCAGCGCGAGAGATTGCTCGCGATTGCCGATCTCATCTCCCAAATCGTCCGCGATGCGGCAATAGGCGTAGATGCTGTAGAAGTGAGGCCGCAGCCGGGCGGGCAGAAACCACGAGGCCACGTGGAAATTTTCGTAGTGGGTGGTGGCCAATCGCCGGCAATAAGCGCGCGCCTGCTCAAGCGTCGGGCGCTGCGCGGGGATTCGGTACTCCGGCGGCAGAGCCGACCAGCCGCGCTCCACCAGTTCCTATCGTCTTGCGGCGCTTTCGCACCGTCATCCTGCTCGCATCCTTCCTATGGAATGATAGCCGTCTTGATGTCGTTCGAGCGATCCATCAGGCGGCGCAACACCGTCTCGAGCTCCGCCAGCTGCGCCCTTCCGGTGATGTATTCGCTGCACTTGAACCGCCCGCTGGCCAGCAGATCGAAGGCTTTGCGGCACGCCGCCGGCGTGTGGTGGAAGCTCGCCTTCAGCGTGATGTCGTTGTAGTGCAGCCGATTGGTATCGATCTCCACCTTGGTGCCCGCCGCGCAGCCGCCGAAAAAGTTCACCGTTCCGCCGCGGCGAACCATGTCCACTGCCCATTGCCAGGTCAGAGGAGTCGCCACCGCTTCAATCGCCACATCCACGCCCCGGTGATCCGGCGTCAGAGCACGCACCGCCGCTACGGCATCGCATAGCGGAGATGATCTGCACCACGTGGGTCGCGCCGAAGGTCATGGCCGACGCAATCTGCTCGTCGCGCTTGACCACCGCAATCACCTTCATGCCCGCCAGTTGCGCCACGTGCATGAACATCAGGCCGATCGGTCCGGCTCCGATCACCACCACACTGTCGCCGCGCTTTGCGCCCGTCTCCTCCAGGCCGCGCACCACGCAAGCCAGCGGCTCGGTCAGCGCCGCGTGCTCCAAGCGGCAAGCTCTCGGGCACAATGAGCGTGTTCTTGGCGACGATCCGGGCGGGAATGCGGATGTACTCGGCATAGGCGCCGTTGTTGAAGAGCAGGTCCTCGCAGAGGTTTTCCTGTCCGCGGACGCACCAGTAACAGGCGCCGCAGGGCGCCGAATTCAGCGCCACCACGCGCATGCCCGGCTTGAAGCTGCGCACGCCTGCGCCCGTCTCGTGCACCACTCCCGCCATTTCATGTCCGAAGAGAGCCGGCGGAGCGATCATCCGGGCGTGGTATCCGCGGCGAAAAACCTTCAGGTCGGTGCCGCAAGTGAGCGCGGCGTGGATCGCGGATCACAATCTCCCCCTTCCGGCGGCGGGGAGGGGAACCCTTTCAATCCTGACATCTTCTTTGCCGTAAAGCACGGCAGCGTTCATCTCACTTAACATGCTCTACTATTCTCACCCAATCGGGGCAGATGTGCTCAATCAGGCTCAATCATGATCTTCATCGATGTCGCGCTTGGGCTCGGAGGCGACGGCGAGGGCAGCAACCGCCTCTTCGAGAGGAAAGCGGTGCGAAACCAGCCGGGTCAGGTCGTATCCCTGGGCGTATCCCTCGAAGACGATGCGCAGCGCTTCGTCCTGAATCTCTACCGAGGCGCTGTAGGAACCAAGCAGCGTCTTCTCGTCCACGCATACGGCGGCGGGATCGATGGTCGCCTCCCCGTGCTGGGTCTGCGCAAACAGCAGCACGCGGCCCCCAGGGCGCGCCGCATCCATCGCGGTGCGGATCAGAGCATTGCCGGCCGCGGCCAGGATAACGGCGTCGGCTCCCCGGCCCTCGCTGGCCGCGCGGACCGCCGCCACCACGTCTTCCCGCGAAGCATCGATCGGCGCATCGAGCCCGAAGCTGGCCGCCACGGCGTGCCGCTCCGGATAAAGATCCGCCGTGAGCACCTTGGCCGCCGAACGCTTGGCAAGGAAGCCAGCATGATCCCGATCGGTCCCTGGCCGATCACCAGCACCGTCTCATCGGCGGCGAGATTCAGGCTGCGCACCCCCTTGAGGCAGGTATTCAGCGGTTCGACGAAGACCGCCTGGGCAAAGGGAACGCCGTCGGGGATCTTCACCAACCCGCGCTTCACGATCCAGTCCATGACCCGCACATACCCGGCAAAGCCGCCGCCGGAGGGCTCAAAACCCGCCGTGCAGCCTACTCGCTTGTAAACCGGCGCATTGGGCGAAGGTCTTCTTGCGGCAGTAGTAGCAGCTGCCGCAGGGAATGTGATGGAAGACGGCGACCCGGTCGCCCACGGCGAATGGTTCGGCTCCGGCTCCCACCGCCGCGATCGTGCCCACGGTTTCATGGCCGAAGATGCGCGGCGCGGAGTGCGAGCCGGTGTGGATCTTCTTCAGGTCCGTGCCGCAAATGCCGCAGCTGTGAACGCGAATGAGCACCTCGCCCGGGCCGATCTCCGGCACCGGAACGGTCTCGATGCGCACGTCGTCCACGCCGCGATAGACGGCCGCCTGCATGGTCGCCGGATAACCCCCGGTATGTTCGTCTCTTGAAGACCGGCCGCGATCTGCATACTAAGCACCACCCATGAACGGACGGAGCGCGCCGGCGATTGCCTGGGCGCCGGTCTTCGCATTGTGGCCAATGCGAAGCATTGCTGGCCAGTACTTTGGCCGGATGGCGACGTGGCCCAGCAGAGCTGCTACGCGGACGTGGCCATCGGAGCCGGTGTAGCGGCCGAAGTCGGGCAATACGTCGGCAATCTCATCCGATATGGCCTTTAGGCAGAAGAAGGCGATGTGCCGGCTGCGCGCAAAACGGGCAACGGTAGCAGCCTCCATATCGACCAGCACAGCGCTATGAAGCCCGGCAAGCCGCCGCTTTTCCGTATACCCCACGATGTGGTCGGTGCTCACCAGCTTGAGCGGAACGCCGCTATCCTGGGGCACAGGGGAGCCGGTGGCGAAATGTTCCTCGGTGCGGGCATCCACGACTTCATTCACTGCATACGCCTCGCCGGGATGTATGCCGCAGGACAGGGCTCCAGCCCAGCCGACGGAGATCAACGTGTCCAGCGGCGCTCCGCCCTGCGCTGCGATGTCGCAGGCACGGCCCGCGGCCTCGCTCCCGATGCCGGCGCGAACCGCAATGCACTCCACGCCGTCCACGCGGGACAGCCATGCCGCCTCCCCCTTGCGCTCAGCGGGTAGGGGGTGCCAGCCATGCACCAACGGTTTCAATTCGCCCGGCAGCGCCGCAATGATGCCGACGCGCCTCATGCTGAGGGGGCGTATCCATTCGCCCGGAACCACTCGATGGCCGCCCGCAGAGCCGCGTACACCGGAACCACGCGGAAGCCCAACTCGCGCTCAGCCTTGGCCGAGGAGACAAACATCTTTTTCTTGCCCATGCGTACGGCCTCCACGGTAGCACGCGGCTCTCGCCCGCGCAGCTTCCCGGTAACAGTCTGATCCCACGCCGCAAAGATCATCGCCACCGCATGGGGAACTCGCATGGTGGGAGAAGGCAGGCCGGTGATCGCGGACATCTTGTCCAGAATTTGTTTCAGGGTCAGGTTTTCGCCACCCAGGATATAACGTTCGCCGGGCCGTCCGGCTTCGAGGGCATCCACGTGGGTCTTCGCCACCTCGCTCACGTCCACCAGGTTCAGCCCGGTGTCCATATAAGCAGGGAATTTTCGGTTGAGAAAATCTACCACGATCCGTCCCGTCGGGGTTGGTTTGATGTCATTCGATCCAACCGGAGTGGTGGGGTTGAGAATGATCACCTCCTGGCCGTCCCGCGCAGCTGCCAGCGCCTCCTGCTCGGCCAGGTACTTGGATTGCTTGTAGTGCCCTACCATGTTGGCCAGCGAGACCGGCGTGGTTTCATCTGCGATTCTCCCGTCGGAAAAGAAGCCCATGGTAGCGACGCTTGAGGTGTACACCACGCGGCGAACGTGCGTCTCCCGGGCGATGCGCAGCAGCTCACGCGTTCCCGTCACATTGGTCGCGCGCATTTTTTTGCGGATCGGTTACCCAAAGCCGGTAGTCTGCCGCCACATGCATCACGGCATCGCAGCCCGCAATGGCGTTGCGCAAGGCGTCTACTTGCAACAGATCGCCGGTAACGGTTTCGGCGGCCAGCCCGCGAAGATTTTCCAGCCGGCTGGAAGGGCGTACCAGGACACGTAAGTACGGCCCCACGCCGCGCAAGCTCGTGCGCCACATGGCTTCCGATAAATCCCGTAGCCCCTGTGAGAAAGACCTTCACTTCAGAGTTGCACTCCCCACGTCGCAAATGATGCCCGGTATCCTCTCAAGAACACGCCCGGGTGCCCCATCTCCCGGATTTCTTATTAGGCTTGGTGGGGTCAACGAACTTCATGCGGCTTTCCTTGAAGAAAGGCGCACACGCGGACCTTGGCTAGTGCCACGTTTAGGAAATCCGAGGTCCTTCGCGTTTTTGCGAAGGGTGGGATTCTGACGGCATCCCCTTCCAATCCTTTAACCTTCTCAGTGATTCCGACGCCTGTAGCGAGCTCTCAACCGATCCCACCCTTCGCAAAAGGCGCGAAGGATGGGGCACCCGGAGACTTGCTAGAACACGCTCAGCGGGTTCTGTTCGCCTGTAGAGCAGAGGAAAGTCTAAGGAATCTCGCTACTCAAGCGACTCGGGATGGAGTCCAAAGCCCTTTTCGCCGGCCGCCTTCTTCTCGTTCCACTTCTTCACCCAGGCTTCCCAGCTTGCGCCTGCAGCACGGTCTTTGCCGGTGAAGGCCAACCCCGCGATTTCGCTGTAGGCGATCGAACGCTTCTCCGGCGAGTCCTTGGGGAACAGCCGCACACAGGACTCAGCTAGCGAAGCACCCGTCTTGCGGTCAAAGATATACCCTTCGATGACCGAACCGTCTTTGCAGGTGATAGTTACATCGCCGCGATAGTCGAAGGCCTTCTCAAGGGCGTCGAGCACTTCCGCCTCGCTGCCCAGAACCGGCGCCCAGCCTTCGAGGTTCTCGTGCTTGGTGCCCGGGGCCAGCTCCAGCGTGTCAGGATCGACGGTTTGGCTTCCGCGCCGCTTTTTGTCCCGTCATACGCGAGTCTCTTCCAACTGATGCTTGGCATCACCGGCAATCTGCACCAGAGATGATGACGAATTCCCCAAGCCGGCAAGGTGAGGAGCATTCAACAGATCGCGCGCACCGTGATCCTCGTACTTATCGAAGAGGCTGGCGCGAACGGCGGAGGCGAACCCGCGGAAAGAGCCGAACATATCGTTGACTGCGGAAGGCTCATACCCGCAACTGACCATGCAATTGGCGCATTTAGGATTGCCCGACTCGGTGCCGTACTCTTCCCACACCGTGGTCTCCATCAGCTCGGCGAAGGTGGAGGCGTAGCCGTCCTGCAGCAGATAACAGGGCTTCTGCCAGCCAAAGATGTTATAGGCGGGGTTGCCCCAGGGCGTGCACTGGTAGTTGCGCTTGCCCATCAGGAACTCCAGAAATAGCGGAGACATGTTGAACTTCCAGTGCTTCTCCCGGTTGGACAGAATGGCGCGAAAGAGTCTACGAGTGCGGGCGCGGCCCAGGAAATGTTTCTGGTCTGGCGCCTTGTCGTAGGAATAGCCCGGGGAGATCACGATGCCTTCGACACCCATCGCCATCACCTCGTCGAAGAAAGCGCGCACGCTGTTGGGGTCGGCGCCATCAAAGAGCGTGGCGTTGGTGGTGACGCGGAATCCGCGCTTGACCGCCTCGCGTATCCCCTCCACCGCCTTGTCATAGCCGCCCTCGCGGCAGACAGAAAAGTCATGGTGCTCGCGCTGGCCGTCGAGATGCACGGAGAATGTCAGGTACTTGCTGGGCTTGAAGAGGTCGATCTTTTCCTTGAGCAGCAAGGCGTTGGTGCACAGGTAGATGTACTTCTTGCGCGCCACCAGCCCTTCCACGATCTCGGCGATCTGCGGGTGCATCAGCGGTTCGCCGCCGGGAATCGAGACCATGGGGACGCCACACTCTTCGACCGCCCGGAAGCACTCCTCGGGCGACAGATCCCTCTTGAGGATGTGCGCGGGATATTGGATTTTGCCGCAGCCGGCGCAGGCCAGGTTGCAGCGGAACAACGGTTCCAGCATGAGGACCAGGGGATAACGCTTCTGTCCGCTCAAGCGCTTCCTGAGCACGTAGCTAGCCACGGTCCACATCTGTGAGATTGGCACTGCCATCGTTTCAAATCTCCTGTGAGTTCTCTAGGCTCTTTCCATCGCCCGGCGGTAGTCGGTGAGCGCCAGCAAGGGAAAGTAATTCCGGTAAAGATGGTAGGCCAGATAAAACACCCGGGGAAAGCCGGTCCCGGTTACCACGGACTGCCGCACGGCGCCTTCTCCCATGCTTTCATCCCACGAACCGTCAGGCTTTTGCCGCTCGATCAGCCAGCGAACTCCCTTGGCCACCGAGTCGCTGCGGTTGTCCCCGGCCGAGAGCAGGCCCAGGATCGCCCACGCCGTCTGCGATGGCGTGCTGGGACCAACCCCCCTGGTTACAGGATCGTCGTAGCTGCCGCAGCTCTCGCCCCAGCCGCCGTCCGCATTTTGCACCATGCGTATCCACTCCGCTGCCTGCTGAATCTGCGGCTCATGGTTCCACACCCCGATTGCCTCCAGACCCCGCAGCACCAGGAAGGTGCCGTAAAGGTAGTTCACACCCCAGCGGCCAAACCAGCTTCCGTCTGGCTCCTGCTCGTTATAGATGAAGCGGATGGCCTTTTCGACGCGCCGGTCCTTCTGCGTGTACCCGTAGGTAGCCAGCATCTCCAAAATGCGGCCGGTGATGTCGACCGTCGGCGGATCCAGCATGGCGTTGTGGTCGGCAAAAGGAATGTTCTCGAAGACCATCTTGGTGTTGTCTTTATCGAAGCTGGCCCAGCCGCCGTTCTTGCACTGCATGGCGAAGATCCAGGCAATCGCCCGCTGGCAAACATCATACTGATAGCGTTCCCGGGCATGGTTGTCGACCTTGTTCAAGGCCAGAAGTACCTGGGCGGAATCGTCCGTGTCAGGGTAAAACTCGTTATTGAACTCGAAATACCAGCCACCGGGCGCGGCATTTCTGACCTTGACGGCCCAGTCTCCCTTGTGTCGAACTTCCTTGGACAACATCCAGTCGGCGGCCTTCAGCAGCCGCGGATCGGTGCGCGGAACGCCGGACTGGCCCAGCGCATAGACCGCGTACGCGGTATCCCACACCGGAGACATGCATGGCTGCATGCGGAAGGTTGGCTCCAGGAAGTCGGGAATTCCCTCATCTTCAATGCTCAGCTTCTCGAACTCATCCATGGCACGGATGGTCTGCGGGTCATCGATGGAGTAGCCCAGGCAGCGCAAGGCAAGAATGGCATTGAGCATGGCAGGATAGATGGCCCCCAGCCCGTCGCTCATCTCCAGGCGTTCCAGAATCCACTTCTCCGCCCGCCTGATCGCCATCTTGCGCAGGGGCCGGATATGCACTCGCTCGGCCCAATGGAAGAGCCGGTCCACCACCAGGAAGAAATTGCGCCAGCCCACTTTCCTCTCGTGATCCCAGCGCAGGTGGAGCTTGGCATTCGACTTGCCTCCGACGAACAGCTCATCGATCCCATATTCAGGAGCAAGCTTCTTGAAAGGCTTTTTGGCATAGGCAATCGAGAGAGGCACCAGGATCGCCCGCGACCAGGAAGAGATCTCGTAAATATTGAAGTAGCACCACTTGGGAAAGAGGACGAGTTCGGGAGGGATGGCCGGCACGGCGTCGTATTCGTATTGGCCGAAGAAACAAAGATAGATCTTGGTGAAGGTATTACATTGGACTACGCCGCCATTGCCGAGAATCCAGTGGCGGGCTTTGACCATGGCCGGGTGATCGGGACGCCAGCCCATCAGCTTGAAGGCAAAGTAGGCTTTGACCGAAGCGCTGATATTCGAGGGGCCGCCCGCGAAGATACTCCAGCCGCCATCCTCATTTTGCTTGCGCAGGATCTCCGCGACCGCGCGCTTCATCTTGCGCTCGTCGCCCGTGCCGAGCAACGTGTGCACCATGATGTAGTCGGATTCGAGGGTGGAGTCTGCCTCCAGCTCGCCGCACCAATAGCCATCGGGGTGCTGCTGGGAAAACAGATAATCCTGGGCCCGTCCGACGGAGGCTTCGACCTGGTCTAACCCGGCGTCGAGACGGCCAAACCGGGGGACCACAGGCTGTCCACTTTCAAAGGATTTGCTCATGCTGGACCTAGACGCTCTCTCTCGAAAAACAGCTACTTTGCGCTGTGTCTGGCTGCTAAACCGGTACAGGCCTGATGGCCTGCACGATCTCCGGAGGCAGCCCGAAGCGAACATTTTCCGGCATCACTTCTACTTCTTCTACATCAGAAAAACCACGTCCGCGCAGATAGGCCACCACCTCGGCAACCAAAACCTCCGGCGCGGAGGCCCCCGCCGTGACCGCAACCGTGCTTGCGTTCTCCAGCCATTCGGGATCGATCGCTCCCGAATCTTCGATCAGAAATGCGTTGGTGCTCAAATTACGGGAAACTTCGACCAGGCGGTTGGAGTTGGAGCTGTTGTTCGATCCGACCACCAGCACCAGATCTGCCTGGTGAGCGACGTTCTTCACCGCCACCTGGCGGTTTTCCGTGGCATAACAAATATCCTGGGTATGGGGTCCGACAATGCTGGGAAATTTGGCTCTGAGCGCGTGAATAATGTCCCGCGCTTCATCCAGGCTCAGCGTCGTCTGGGTGAGGTAAGCAACCCGCTCAGGATCAGACACTTCCAGAGCTGCCACTTCTTCCACCGTGGAGACGACCTGGGTAACTTCGGGAGCCTCGCCGAGTGTGCCTTCTATCTCGTCATGATCCCGGTGCCCAATCAGCACCAGCGAATAGCCTTGACGGGCAAATTTGACCGCTTCCACGTGGACTTTGGTCACCAGCGGGCAGGTGGCGTCGATCACCTTGAGCTTGCGCGATTTGCTGCGGGCGCGGACCGCCGGGGAAACACCGTGAGCGCTGTAAATGACGCGCATGCCCTCGGGAACGTCGTCAATGTCATCGACGAAGATCGCGCCTTTTTCCGCTAGCTCGTTGACCACAAAGCGGTTATGCACAATCTCTTTGCGCACGTAGATGGGGGCGCCAAAGGTGTCGAGGGCTATGTTCACGATGTCGATCGCGCGCACCACGCCGGCGCAGAAGCCACGCGGTTTGAGGAGCAGAACCTTCTTGGCCGCGATGGAGCGGGGGCCGCTCACGGGTGAAGATAATAGGGGACTTGTCACATTAACCAGTATAACGCGGCGGCCTCCCATCCGACAGACGGGAGAACCTTAGGCACTATATGGCGTGATGCGCGGCTTCGACTCCAGGTCCCCCACTGCGGACCGGATGACATAAGTAAAGCCCGGGTGCCGGGTGCCCCATCCTTCGCGTTATCGCGAAGGGTGGGATCCGCGGACCCCGAATCTGGCTCTAGCCTTTCAACCACCATGAGGGTGAGCAACCACCCTAACCTTTGTCATCCCGACCGAAGCGTAGCGAAGTGGAGGGATCTGCAGTACCCTCCTTCTTCGCCCGCTAAGCCTTTGGCTTGACCGCTCCTCGGCTGGTCTTCAACATTTGCTCCGCGTGCCGTAACGAGGTCTCGGTCAGTTTGGCGCCGCTGAGCATGCGCGCCACTTCCTCGGTTCGTTCTCCATCCTCGAGAAGGCGCACTGAGGTTTTCGTTTTTCCCTGCCGCTCCTGCTTCTCCACCAGAAAATGCTGGTCGGCAAAAGCGGCAATCTGCGGCAAGTGCGTGACACAAAGAACCTGCTGCGTCCGCGAAAGCTCCTTCAGCTTCTGCCCGACGGCTTCAGCGGCCCGGCCACCGATACCGATGTCGATCTCATCGAAGACCAGGGTGCGGGGAATGGGCGCTTTGCGCCGCGGGCTCCCCTGCCCTCGAGCCGCCCCCTCTTCGACGCTCACCTTGAGCGCCAGCATCACACGCGACAACTCGCCACCAGACGCAATTTGCTCCAGAGGCTTTAAGGGCTCCCCGGCATTGGTTGCGATGCGGCAATCGACGCTATCCCAGCCCTGCCGGGTCCAATGGTTTTCCTCTTTTTGCGCGCTCACCTGGATGGCAAACCTCGCCTTCATCGCCAAGTCGTTGATATGCGCTTCCGCAAGCTTCTCCAGCTTGCGGGCCGCGGTCGGTGCGCTCGGCCGTAAGATCCGCAGCCGCCCGGCGGTAGGCCTCCGCCGCTTGGGTCCGCGCTGCCCGCAACTCGAGCAGCAACTGATCGCGGTTCTCGACCTCCGCCAGCTTACCTGCCACATCCTGGCCATGAGCCAGCACTTGCGCCAGGGTGGTTCCGTATTTCCGCTTCAGCCGATTGAGTACTTCCAGGCGATCTTCAATTTCCGCCAGCCGGTCCGGCGAGGCCTGAATTCTCGACGCGTAGTCCCGCACCGTGGCGCTCACGTCGTCGACCAGGGCGCGCGCGGAGGCCACTTGCTGCACCGCGTCGGCAAACTGTGGATCATAGCGCGCGAGTTCTTCCAGGTTTTTCAGGGCTCCGCGCAAAGCAGCCTCGGCCGACCGGTCGCTCTCGTAGAGCAACTCGTGCGCGGACATGGCCGCGGCAAAGAGCTTCTCTGCGTTCGCCAGCACCCGCCGTTCAACTTCAAGCTCTTCGTCTTCCCTTTCCTTAAGCCCCGCGCTCTCGATCTCGTTTTTCTGAAAGCTCCACAGGTCAGCCTCGCGCAGGCGCTGCTGTTCATCGCCTTCAAGATGTTCCAGCCTGGCGCAAATATCAGACCACTCGCGAAACGCCGCGGCTACCTGCTCGGTCGCAATGCCGGCGCTACGGTCCAGCAGGTGCCGCTGCTGTGCCTGGTCAAAGCTGCCCATGGTCTCGCTCTGGGCATGCACCAGGGCCAGTTCCGGAGCAAGTTGGCGCAGCACGCTGACCGTGGCCGGCTGATTGTTTACGTACACGCGGCCCTTGCCACCTGCCTGGATCTCGCGCCGCAGAATGATCTCCGATCCTTCAGCGTCGATCCCGTTGGTCTCCAGCGTGGCCTCCGCCCCCGGCGTGCTCTCAAAAACGCAGGCCACCACCGCCCGTTCCGCGCCGTGGCGCACCACTTCGGACGAGGCCTTATCGCCCATAAGCAGCGCCAAAGCATCTACCAGGATGGACTTGCCCGCCCCGGTCTCTCCCGTCAGCAGATTGAGACCGGGACCAAAGACGGCAATCGCGTGATCAATCACGGCGTAATTTTCAGCGCGTAGTTCGAGCAGCATTGGCCGGTTCCCATCAGCGACGCAGGCAAGAGTCGAGCGCAGCATAGCATGCTGCCCGTTACTTTAGCGGGTTCGTCCCGCACAGCATCTTATGAGCCGCTTGGTTTCGCACGCGCATGTCTGCTAACGTTAAGGAGTAGTGATGATATCCCCCGTTCATATCGCGGCTTTTCTCTTTCTGCAGGCAGAGGACGGGGCACCACCACCCGTAGCTCATTCCCTAACCAATGGAGCCGGCGCCATCCTCGACATGGTCCGCAACAGCGGGCCAATCGCCATCGCCGTGCTGGTCGTGCTGCTGTTCGGCAGCCTCTACTCCTGGGCCGTCATCCTGGGCAAGTCTTCCGCTTTCCGCCGGGCCCGATCGCAAAGCCGCAGCTTTGTGCGCGCGTTCCGCAAGGCCAACCGCCTGCAGGAGATTGCGGCGGTCAGCGAACAGTTCAAACCCAGTCCGCTGGTTACCGTCTTCGATGAGGTTTACGAGACCTACCGGCGCCAGACCGGCGGTTTTGGACCGCCAAAAAACATCACAGCGCTGGAGCGCACGGCGCAGTCGGCGGCCAGCGAATCGCTCACCGTTCTGGAGCGGCGCCTGACCTGGCTGGCCACCATCGGCGCCACCTCCCCGTTTATCGGTCTCTTCGGCACGGTGATGGGCATCGTGGACGCCTTCCATGGCTTGGGCACCGAAGGCGCGGCGACCCTTCGCGCCGTGGCGCCTGGAGTCTCTGAAGCCCTGATCACCACCGCCGCCGGGCTGCTGGTCGCCATCCCGGCCGTGATCGCCTACAACCAGTTCACCGCTTCGCTGCGCGATTTTGCCTCGCGCATGGACGAGTTCTCGCGCGAATTGCTCAACAGTCTCGAGGAAATCAACCTCCAGCCCCACCAGGACCCGATGGAGAGGGAGGCCACGAGTGGCCTTCACCGCTAGTTCCGGCCACACCCGGACCTCGCTTGCGGACATCAACATCACGCCGCTGGTCGATGTCGTCCTCGTCCTCCTCGTCATCTTCATGGTTACGGCTCCGGTGCTGCAGTCCGGCATCGATGTCTCCGTGCCCAAAACGCGCACGGTGAAGGAAATTACCCAGCAGCGGCTGGTGCTGACGATTGATCGTGAGCAAAATGTCTTTCTGGGAGACAAGCCGGTCAACCTGGCGCAACTGCCTACGCTCTTACACCAGCCCAAGACGGATCCCGCAAACCAGGTCATCTATCTGCGGGCCGACGAGAGAGTTCCCTTTGGCGCCTTCGCCTCGGTGATGGACGCGGTCAAACAGGCCGGGATCAGCAATATCAGCATTGTGACCCAGCCTATCCAGAAGACAGCGAAGTAGCGGGCATGGCAGTCTACTCGGGCAACGACGATATTCTGGACCGGCCGGAGCGGCATAGGATCGCCGTTCGCCAAGTCCACGTTCCTGCACGTGCTGATCTTCGCGCTGCTCATCGGCTACGGGTACCTGCACAATCTCTTTGCGGGAAACAACTGGGGCACAAACGACACCCAGCAGGGAGCAATCCAGGCCACCCTGGTCTCGACGGCCGCGTTGCCCCTGCCCCAGGATCACCCGCCGACGGACAATGTTCTGGCAACGGAGACCCCGAGTCCCGCCCCGGCGTTGGAGGAGCAAGCGACCGAACCTCTCCCTTTGCCCGAGGCCGTTCCCATCCCTGAGCAGCAAACCCCGCCCAAGGCAGCGCCCAAGCCGCAAACCCAACCTCCCCCGCGCCACCCGCAGCCGCCGCCAAAAACCCAGCATAAAGCGAACTATGGAGAAGCAGCGCAGCCCAATACACCCCGGTCCACAGCGAACGTCAGCAACGCGAATAGCCCCGTCGCCGTCACGGGAGGAGATTTTGGCACTCGCTTTGGCTGGTATGTGGACGTGATCAAAGGCAAGGTGGCACAGAACTGGTACCTTCCCGAGGTGGAGCAGAGCACACCGGTCGGGAGCCACCGTCTATATCCAGTTTACCGTGGCACGGGACGGTACCCCGAGCAACATCTCGATGGCTACGCCGAGCGGCTCGTCGTCGCTCAATTCCTCATGTCTGCATGCGGTTCAGCGAGTGGATACCTTCGGTCCGCTTCCCCCCGGTTATAACCAAAGCACTTTGAATGTTCTATATCACTGTACCTATCCCGGCAACACGATGAAGTTACTGTTGTAACCGGCATGCGGTTTTATCGTATAAACTTGAGACTGCTTAAAGCATGAGAGTTCGCAAAAGATTTTTATCCCCTAACTCCCGCGCTCTGTTGTTGGTACTGCTGTTCCTACTGCTCAGACAATCACGAGCGGGAGCACAGGATTGGGTGCGTACAGGAACGAATCTGGGGGCGCCGCGCATTCGTCTGGCCGCAGCCGACTTCAATCCAGCTTCTGCCTGACTCGCAGACCCTGGAGCTGAAACCAACCTTCGACACCACGCTCCTCAATGACCTGACGAATGCCGGCATCTTTGACATGGTCTCCAAGAGCCTGGCTCCGCCGGTGATGCCCGCCTCTCCGCAACAGATCGACCTGGCGCAATGGGCAGCGCCCCCTGCCAATGCCGCCATGGTGGCCTTCGGCTCCTTTGCTGTGACCGGCGGCCGCCTGGCGGTGTACGGTTGGCTTTTTGACGCTAAGAACCCGGAGTCCCCGCAGATCCTGGGCAAGCAATACAACGAGGTTGCCAGCCAGGATAATGCGCGCCTGATCGCCCACCGCTTTGCCGACGAGATCATTACCCGCCTGGGAGGCGGAATTCCCGGCATCGCGGAGACCCACATCTACTACATCTCCTCCCACGGCGGGAACAAAGAAGTGTGGCAGATGGATTACGACGGGCAAGGCCAACACCAGGTCACCCACCTGGGCACGATTTCCCTCTCCCCACGCGTCTCCCCGGACAACGATCGCATCGCGTTTGTATCCCTGGGCCGTCGAGGCTGGTCCATTCGCATGTATTCGCTGGTGCTGGGCCGGGTGGTCAACTTCCCCTCGATGGGTGGCACCACTCTCTCCCCAGCCTGGTCGGGAGATGGCTCCAAGATGGCCTTCTCCAGCGCGCCCGCCGGAGACCCGGAGATCTTCACTTCGGATGCGAGTGGCGGCAACGTGAAACAGATCACTACCTTCCGCGGACCGGATGTTTCGCCTACCTGGAACCCCAGGACCAACACCCAGATTGCGTGGTGCAGCGGCCGTACGGGTCTGCCGCAGATCTACACTATGGAGGCGGATGGAACCAACGTGCAACGCTTGACCGACGGCGGATATGCAACTTCCCCGTCCTGGTCGCCGAACGGGCAGTTTCTTGCCTTTGCGTGGACGCGCAAATATGGTCCTGGCGCGCCCGGAGGGCAGGATATCTACATCATGGACATTGCCAGCAAACGCTGGACCCAGCTCACCCATGACCAGGGGCGGCAGGATTTTCCTACCTGGTCGCCGGATGGACGGCATATTGTTTTCCAACGGGAGCAGGGTGGTGGCCCGGAGATCTGGACCATGCTTGCCGACGGTACCGCGCAGCGCCGGCTCACCCAGACTGGGGGCAACTCGATGCCCAATTGGAGCTGGAAGTAGCAGAATTTTGTGCTTAGCTGGTGTCAATTGCATGCCAGCCGGTCCTGTAGTATCGGCCCCGATTCAGGCTTCGTCTCGATGGATGCATCCGTCGTCGAGTGGTTGTAGTCAAGCCTTGGAGAACGCATTACACAAGAAAGAGAAGATCATGAAAACTTCACATCACAAGCGCCTAGCCTTGCTCGTCGCCGTCGTCACCCTGACTTTTGCCGCCGGTTGCCACAAAAAACCCGTACCCCCACCGCCACCGCCGCCACCACCGGAAGCTACCGCGCCAGCGCCGACCGCTTCCATCACGGTGACGCCCAGCTCGATAAACCCCGGAGGCGGATCTGTGCTCGCCTGGCGCACAACCGATGCTACGGAAATCTCGATTGATGGAATAGGCACCGTGAATGCCTATGGCACGCAGAACGTCTCGCCCACCGAATCGACGACCTATCATCTCGTCGCCCGGGGTCCCGGCGGCTCCAAGGACGCGACTGCGCGCTTGACCGTCGTCGCGGCCGCTGCGCCCGCTCCGACCGGCGAAACTATGGACGAGCAGGTCTTCGAGCAGAATGTCAAACCGGCCTTCTTCGACTATGACACCTATGACATTCGTCCCGATGCTCAGGCCGTACTGGCCCAGGACGCCGGCTTCCTGGCCGCGCATCCCACGCTCAAGGTGGTCATCGGTGGCTATTGCGACGATCGCGGATCGGCTGAATATAACCTGGCTCTGGGCGAAAACCGTGCCAATGCGGCCAAGCAGGCGCTGGTCAATGGGGGCGTGAGCCCCGATCGTATCCGCACCGTCAGCTATGGCAAGGAGAAACAGTTCTGCACCCAGGACGACGAGGCTTGCTGGCAGCAAAATCGTCGTGCCGGCTTCTCGCTCGACCAATAAAGTGTCCCCTTATCTCCCAACGCGTTTGTTGGGAGATAGGGGAAGCACAAATCCTGAACTAACATCTGTCGCATCCCATATCTGACACGAAGGGCGTGTCAGATATGGGGCGCCCTTGACCTGTGGAAAGGTTGGAGCAAAGAACTCGGACTAAACTAAAGAAGAAGCGAGCGGTCTTGGCCGCTCCACGAAAGCGCCCTGGGGGACCATCATGCGTACACACATCATCCGGCTTGCTGCCGTTGCCGTCTTCGCTTTGCCTGCGGGGATGCCGCACGCCTTCGCCGTCTCCAAGGAGATGATCGAACTGCAAACGCAGGTGCAGCAACTGCAGGACATGGTGCAACACTTGCAAACGTCGAACGACGAACGCATGGGCGTGGTAGTCAACCTGGTGCAGCAAAACACCGACAACATGAACAAGATGATGATCACGGTCAACGCCCTCCAGGCTACGTTAAAGGCGGAAAGCGAGCAGCGGGGCTCCAGCAACACTCAACTCTCGACGCAGATCCAGGCGCTGAATGACTCCGTCGATGAACTGAAGACACGCATTGGCAACCTGACCACGCAGGTGCAAGCTATGCAAAGCCAGATGGGGAACGTGAACGGTCTGCCGGCGCAGCCCGCAGGTAACGCGGCTCCGAGCCCGGGCCCACCAGTCGGCCAGGGTCTCCCGGCTGCGGCAGTGCCTCAGGGGGCTTTGCAGCAGGCGCCTCCCGTAGACCAGATCTATCAAAGCGCTCTGCGCGATTACAACTCGGCCAAGTACACCATCGCAGTCTCTGAATTCAACGACGTCATTCAGTACTATCCCAAGGACCCTCTGGCGGGAAATGCCCAGTTCTACCTGGGGGAGATTGCTTACCAGCAAGGCAAGTACACGGCTGCGATCAAGAATTATGACGCCGTTCTGGAGGAGTATTCGGGCAACCCCAAGGCTCCCGCCGCCGAACTACGCAAGGGACTATCGCTCATTCAAATGGGCCAGAAAGATGCCGGCATTCGCGAACTGCGGACGTTAGTGCAGCGTTACCCGCAAACCCCCGAAGCCCAGGAAGGGCGAAGCAAGCTGAATGGAATGGGTGTGCGCGTATCCTCCGCCAAGCCGAGCGCATATCTTCGAGCCTCCCCTTAGGCCGGAGCCGGCTGGTACCCCGTGTCCGCCCTTGCGGGACTGTTTTGCTCAGCCGGCGGCTCATCCACTGGACTGCGATTCCAAGGCGGTGCTATCGTTCCCACGGCGTTAGAAATCGGCAGCGTCGCGCTCTCAAATGCGGCTTTCCTGCCGGTCGCGCCGGAGGTATTTGATGGCAACTATCCCCGTTGATTCCCGTGTCAATTCCAAAACCGCGGAGTTTTTCTCGCGGCAGCACCGCATGCTGATTGATGGACGCTTCGTCCCAGCAGCATCCGGCAAGACCTTCCCCGTATACAATCCAGCCACCGGCGAAGAGGTGGCGCGCGTTCCAGAGGCTGAGACCGAAGATGTGAACCGCGCAGTAGCCGCCGCACGCCGCGCTTTCGACACTGGCCCGTGGAGCCGGATGAGCCCGTCTCAACGCGGACAGCTCATTTGGAAGCTGGCCGACCTGCTCGAAGCCAACCTGGACGAATTCGCCGAGATTGAGTCGCTCGACAACGGCAAGCCGTTTTCTGTCGCGCGGGTCGCCGATCTTCCCCTATCCATCGACATGTTCCGTTACATGGCTGGCTGGGCCACCAAGATTACAGGCTCAACTCTCCCCTTCTCCGGGGCCTTCCACTCCTACACTTTGCGTGAGCCCGTTGGTGTGGTGGGTCAGATCATTCCCTGGAATTTTCCCCTCCTGATGGCTGCCTGGAAGCTGGCGCCTGCACTGGCCGCTGGCTGTTGCGTCGTGCTCAAGGTCGCTGAGCAGACGCCGATGACTGCGCTACGCTTGGCCGAACTCATCGAGCAAGCAGGATTTCCCGCAGGCGTAGTCAACATCCTCACCGGCTTTGGCGAGGGTGCGGGAGCGCCGCTGGCCGAGCATCCGCTGGTCGACAAAGTTGCCTTTACCGGCTCGACGGAAGTCGGCAAGTTGATTGTGAAAGCTGCCACCGGCAACCTGAAAAAGGTCAGCCTCGAACTGGGCGGCAAGAGCCCGGCCATCATTTTTCCCGATGCCGATCTGGAACGCGCGATCCCAGGCACGGCCAGCGCCATCTTCTTCAACCAAGGACAGTGCTGCTGCGCCGGCTCCCGCCTCTTCGTGCATGAAAGCGTCTACGACAAGGTTCTACAAGGGGTCAGTGACATTGCCCGTGGAATTCAGGTGGGCGCCGGCATCGACCCGAAGACCGAAATGGGACCGCTGGTAAGCGAGGAGCAATTCGATCGCGTCACCGGCTACATCGACGCCGGCATACGAGAGGGCGCAAAGGTGGCTGTCGGAGGCAAGCGGTATGGAGATCGCGGGTATTTTGTTCAGCCCACGGTTCTAACCAACACCAAGCCGGATATGAAGGTCGTTCGTGAAGAGATCTTCGGACCTGTGGTATGCGCCGAATCCTTCTCGGATAGCGACCTGGATCGTGTCGCCCAGGAAGCCAACAACACCGTCTACGGGCTTGCCTCGAGTATCTGGACACGGGACCTGAGCACCGCGCACAAAATGGCAAAACGTATCCGGTCGGGTACTGTCTGGATCAATTGCCATAACGTCTTCGACGCTTCTCTTCCCTTTGGCGGATATAAACAATCCGGCTGGGGACGCGAGATGGGCGAGGAAGTGCTCCACAACTACACCGAAGTGAAGGCTGTCACCGCGGCTCTATAGCCAGAGTGGGATTGGGGGCTGGAGATGTTCCAGCCCTCAAATTTCACCTTTGGACAACGCCGTAGCCAGAACCCTCATCTCTCAAGCCACACGATGCCGGAAGAAGAACATCCCGACAGTGATGCCCACAAGGGAGCGGTGGAGGAAGAAACCAGCAAGCCCTCCAGCAACGGCGAGCCCAATCTGCAGGGCCAATTGGGCCACCGGGACCAGGATGAAATGCTCAAAGATGCAGACACGGATTTTCCTGAGCCTGGATCCAGTCCGGAGCACAGCGGAGAGGACCGCTAGAGCACTGCGCAAACTATCCGGCAAGGGCGCGTTCCTGCCGGGCGCGTGTTTTGTCAGCTTGCTGCTCGGCGCTGCCCCGCCGGCCCCCGCCTCATTTCACTTCCGCCTTTCTCCGGGACCGCGCCTGGTCGGCACCCGCGCCGACCGTTCGGGCAGCGGTTCCGTCACGGCCACGCTCGAGGGCAGCAAGCTCACGCTCAAGGGTTCGTTCAGCGGACTGCTCGCAGTTCCCACGGGCGCGCACCTATGCATGGGTTCGCTGCCCGGCGTGCGCGGACCGCGCCTCGCCGATCTCACCATCTCTCCCGCTACGGCTGGCACGTTGAGCGGCACCGTACAGCTCACCACCGAACAACTCGCGTCGCTGCATAAGGGCGGCCTCTATGTGGAGATCGACAGTGGCAAGGCGCCCGAGGGTGACCTATGGGGCTGGATCATGCCGCAATCGGTGGGTTAGGCTAGGCTGCGCGCAAAAGAGCAAATTGCGGGAGAAAGAGTTCATGCTGGGCCAAACAAGTGGAACTGCGTTGGTGGCGGGCGCTTTGGCATTATGTAGTTGGGTAGCGGTCGCCCAGCAGGACACTGGCCCTTTCACAGCAGGGCAGGCCGCGCAAGGCCATACCGACTACTCCGCCGCTTGCGCCGCATGTCATCAGGAAAATCTATCCGGCGGTGGCGAAGCGCCGTCTCTTGCCGGCGGCAATTTTGTGAAGTCGTGGGGTGAGCGTTCGACACGGGAACTCTACGGCTATCTCCGTTCGACTATGCCTCTGGGCAAGGGTGGCAGCCTGAGCGACCCGACCTATCGGAACATTGTGGCTTTTCTGCTTGAGGCCAATGGTGCGACGGCCGGGGGCAAACCTTTCACGGCGGAGACGGATGTGAAGATCGGCAATGTCGCAAACGGCCAGATGCCCGGTGGGCTGGCACGGCGGGGAGAATCAACGCAACTCGCTCGCAGCGGGCTCACGGTCGCGGGGCAGGTACCCCATTACACGCCGGTCACCGACGCGATGCTCAATCATCCCGCGGAGGGCGACTGGCTGATGTTCCGCCGCAATTATCAGGGTTGGAGCTTCAGCCCGCTCAAGCAGATCGACGCGGGCAACGTCAGAAATCTGCAGCTCAAATGGGCCTGGGCGATGAACGAGGGCGGCGCCAATGAAGTGACGCCGATCGTGCATGACGGCATCATGTTCCTCTCCAACACCGACAACATCGTGCAGGCGCTCGATGCCAGCACCGGCAAGCTGATCTGGGAAAACCGCATCGGCCCGCGATCGCCGTATCTCTATGGCGGCAATCGCAGCCTCGCGCTTTACCAGGACAAAGTGTTCGTGGCGACCACCGATGCCCATCTGGTCGCGCTCGACGCGCGCAGCGGCAAGATCGTCTGGAACGTAGCGATCAGCGGCAAAGGCCATAGCCAGACCGGCGGCGTGATGGTCATCCACGGCAAGGTGCTGGTCGGCCTCACGGGCTGCAGCGCCTATTCGACCGAAAAATGCGCCATCACCGCCTATGACGCCAATACCGGCGCGCAGGATTGGCGTTTCTCTACCATCGCCCTCAAGGGGACCCCGGGGGGCGATACCTGGAACGGACTTGACGATCTCTATCGCGCCGGCGGCGAGGCCTGGATCGCGGGCACGTACGATCCCGATCTTAATCTCACCTATTGGGGCGTGGCCCAGGCCAAGCCCTGGATGCGGGCGAGCCGCGGTACCGGGAACGGCGCCGCGCTCTATACCAGCACGACCCTCGCGCTCGATCCCGACACCGGCAAGCTCAAATGGTATTACAGCCACGCGCCAGGCGAGTCGCTCGATCTCGACGAGGTCTTCGAGCGCGTGCTGATCGATCACGGCGCGCAGAAGACCGTCATGACGATCGGCAAGGCCGGCATCCTGTGGAAGCTGGACCGGAGCAGCGGCAAGTTTCTCGATTACAAGGAAACCGTGCTGCAAAACGTATTCACGCACATCGATCCCAAGACCGGAGTGCCGACCTATCGCGACGACATCGCCAACGGCAAGACCAATGAGTGGATTCAGTCCTGTCCCAGCGAGGAGGGCGGGCACAACTGGCACGGCCACGAGCTATTACGTGCCCAGCGACCTGCTCATCATCCCGCTCTCCCAGAGCTGCGACGAGATGAACGGGCATGATGTCGAGTTGAAGGCGGGCTCGGGCGGCATCGCCGCCGCGGTGCGAGTCTATGAGATGCCCGGCACCAACGGCAATATGGGCAAGCTCGCCGCCTATGACACCAAGACCATGAAGGAGGTCTGGTCCTTCCAGCAGCGTGCGCCGTTCCTCACCGCGGTGCTTTCCACCGGCGGGGGCATCGCCTTTGTCGGGGATTACGACCGCTCCTTCAAAGCGGTGGATGTCAAAACCGGCAAGACTCTGTGGGAGACTCAGCTCGGCACCACGGTGCAGGGCTATCCCGTCTCGTTCAGCATCGACGGCAAGCAATATATTGCGGTCACCACCGGCCTGGGTGGCGGCAGCCCGGAAAATATGCCCAACGTGATACTCACCGAAGTGCATCGCCCGGACAACGGTCAGGCACTCTATGTCTTCGCTTTGCCTGACGACAAGTAACAGGGAGCGGCTGCACGCCGCGAGAGCGGTTTCACCGCTCTAATTTTTGGGGGGACCGAGATGGAGATGAGGAGAAGGAATTTCTTGACAGCGGGTCTGAGCCTGGGGGCCGGGGTGATGGCGAACGTGGCGCTCGCCCAAATGCTGGACGCTGCGCCGCCGCCGCCGAAACGAGAGGTGCCGCATCGCAAGGTGAAGACCAGGAATCTGTTCAAGGCGCCGCCAGGCTTTCCCAACGCGGTCGCCATCGCGCCCGAAGGCCTGTGGGTCGCCGAGCAGAAGGCGCAGAATTACGGCAAAGACGCTAAGCGCTCGCCGGAAGCCTGCTGGCTGCTCGACTGGAACGGCAAGCTGCTCAAGACGGTGCTCACCGAATCCTGCAACACCAGCGGCATGGCCTATGGCGATGGCTATGTGTGGATGGGCGCCAATGGGGGACCGGAAGGCATCTACCAGACCGACATGAACTCCAAGACCGTCTCCCACCGCCAGATCCCGCTGGGGCCGGTGGACGATGGTGGCGGCTGCCACGGCCTGATGTGGCATGAGGGGAAGTTATGGATCGTGGCCAATCGCCTGCGAGGCATCCTCCGCGTCGATCCCAGGACCTGGGAGCCGGAATTCATGATTCCGATCACGACCGGGCGCTGGCATGGCACCGCCTGGGACAAGGGAGCGATCTGGATGGTGACGGGCACCTCCGACGTGGACCGCTATATCGAGAAAGACGGCAAGCTCGTCCACACCACCACGTCGGGCCTGGTCAAATACGACGCAGCCACGGGGCAACTACTGGAAACAGCGGAATTTGTAGAAGGGTCGGCCGATCCGCATGGCCTAGCCATGCACGATGGCGTGCTCATCAGTTGCGATGCAGGCGTCGGGCCGCCGGGCTTCGAGCTCACCCACAGCCCGAACAGCGGCTATATCTTCCAGATCGACTTCATTTAGCGCCCGCACTAGAGGATCTTCGTGAGTTCGCCCTGGTTCAGTTCTTTCCAGTTCCGTCCGTTGTCTTCGCTGAATTCGGTGCGGAAATGCATCCCCTTGTCGGAGAGAAATTCGTCGTTGGTCAGAAACATGATGGTCTTGTTCTGGCTCTGCACCTCGGTGCCGAAGCTCCAAACATTGCCCTTAACTTGCATCGGCACCTCCCGCGGAGAGTCGTCCTTGTCGACGCCGAAGAACTTGTAGATTTTGCCCGCTTCGTCATAGGTATACACGGACAGGCTATTGCTGGTCCCGTCGGCGCCATGCATCAGATGGTCGCACAGCATAAAGCCATGGTTGGGCGACCAGGTGCAGGTCATCTCGGAGGTGACCGAGGCGGCTTGGCTGTATGGCGTGGTCATTACCTGGGTCTGGGACTCCCACGTTCCTACCCAGACGTTCATCTTCGCTCAGCTCCGGAGCAACCTTCGGTGCCTGCAAGTTATCGCTGGCGAGTGCCAGGGTGCTGGCTGCGACGACCGCTAAATAGATCCCTTGCAGGAAATTTTACGCATACGATCCCCTTGCTCGATCTAAGCAACGAGCGATAATACAACTTTCAGGGGAGGGTGAACAAAATTCAGTGCTCTTCGTAGGTACCCACAGTTCGAAATTGCACTCTCCAGGTAACATACGGAGCGAATTTACCTAGTCCCTCGGCCGGAGCTACTGAAGCTTCTGCATGATCTGTTCGAGGACTTTGCGCGAAGGACGAACGCGCGACTGCGGAAGCGTAGCCAGCGGCTCCGCAACCAGGTTCAGCATCTCGGTGAAGCTGGGCCTGGTGGTATCGATGTAAAAGACCCCGGTCAGAACCTCCTGCTGCTCATGGGCCTCCATCAGCGCCTTCACGGCGGCGATCCTGTTGGTCGGGTTGTAGTCCTCGTGGAGTTTGCGCAGCCGCAGGTGGGATCCGTCGTGCATCTCCACGTCGTAGGTCGAGCCCGGCTCATAGTCGACGGCGATCTCTTCGAAAGTAGGCACAAAGCCGACCTCATAAATCGCCTCTTCGTGCTCCTGCATGTATTTATAGCTCTTGGTCGACCCTTCGTGGTCGTTGAAGGTGACGCAGGGCGAGATCACGTCGAGCATCACCGTGCCCCGGTGGGCGATCGCCGCCTTCAACATGGCCAGCAACTGCTTCTTGTCGCCGGAGAAGGAGCGGCCCACAAACGTCGCCCCCAGCTCGACCGCCATCACACAGGTATCGATCGGCGGCAGGTCGTTGATGACCCCGGTCTTCAGCGTTGAGCCGATATCGGCGGTGGCCGAGAACTGGCCTTTGGTCAGACCGTAAACGCCGTTGTCCTCAATGATGTAGATCATGGGCAGATTGCGCCGCATGAGATGGGCGAACTGCCCAAAGCCGATCGAAGCCGTATCGCCGTCGCCGCTCACGCCCAGACCGATCATGGTGCGATTGGCCAACAGCGCGCCGGTCGCGACCGAAGGCATGCGCCCGTGCACGCTGTTGAAGCTGTGCGCGCGGCTGAGGAAGTAGGCCGGACGTTTTGGAGGAGCAGCCGATGCCGGAAAGCTTCATGACCCGCTCCGGCGCAACGCCCATCTCATACATCGCATCGACGATGCGCTCGGAGATGGCGTTATGCCCGCACCCGGCGCAGAGCGTCGTCTTGCCTCCGCGATAGTCCACCACCTGAAGCCCCAAGCGGTTCGTCTTGGGGCCGGGCCCCGGGGGTTGGTTTGGGTCGTCGTCGCCATTTAGATCTCCTCCTGAAGAACCAGCTCGCTGGTTACGGATCGCGCATCGACCGGCAAGCCGTTGAAGTGGCGAATACTTCTCAGCTTGGGGGTCTGCTCCGCAGGAATGTCCAGCTTCAAAAGCTGAGCATCTGCGCATCGCGATTCTGTTCAACCACGTACACCCGGCGTGTGGCAAGCGATAAAGGCCAGCACTTCGGGTGGAAAAGGAAAGGCCCGCAACCGCAGGTAGTCGGTATCGAGCTGGTATTCCTTCTTCAGTTGATCCCGGCTTTCGCGCAACGCGAAATCCGTGCTTCCAAAGGCAATCAACCCTATCGGCGACTTGCCCGTCTGCACGACTTCCGGCGCGGGCACCAGCGAACGCGCGGTTTCGAATTTGCGCGCCAGCCGCTCCATCAGGCTCTGATAATCGTCCGGCCGCTCGGTATAGAGCGCCTTCTCGTTGTGCCCGCTGCCGCGGGTAAAGTACGCGGCTTTGGGATGGTCGGTCCCCGGGCAGCGTCCGATAGGGAATGCCATCGCCATCGACGTCTTTATAGCGTTCAAATCCGCCCAACCGTTCCAAATCCTCGCGGGAGAGCACCTTGCCCCGGTCAAGGGCTTCTCGGGATAGGCAAAGGGCTCCGACATCCAGTTGTTCATGCCCAGATCGAGGTCAGAGAGCACAAAGATAGGCGTCTGCAGCTGTTCGGCAAACTCGAAGGCTGCCATCGAGAACTCGTAACATTCGTTGACGGAGGCGGGCAGCAACATGACATGCTTGGTGTCGCCATGCGAGAGGTAGGCCACCGCGAGCAGATCGCCCTGCATGGTGCGCGTCGGCATACCGGTCGAAGGTCCCACGCGTTGAATATCGAAGATCACGCCGGGCAATTCCGCGAAATAGCCCAGGCCGCAAACTCCGCCATCAGCGAGATGCCCGGACCCGAAGTGGCGGTCATCGAGCGCGCGCCGGCCCAGCCCGCGCCCAGCACCATGCCGATCGCGGCCAATTCGTCTTCCGCCTGCACGATCGCGAAGTTTGCTTTGCCATCCTGCTCGACGCGATACTTCTTCATGTAGTCGATCAGGCTTTCGACCACGGAAGAGGAGGGCGTAATCGGGTACCAGGTCACCACCGTGGCGCCGGCGAACATCGCGCCCAGCGCGGCCGCCGAGTTTCCGTCGATGATGATCTTGCCCTCGGTGGCGTCCATGGTCTCGAGCACGAAGGGATCCTGCTTGGTTAAGCGATGCGGCCGCATAGTCGTAGCCAGCCTTGACCGCGGTCCAGTTCAGGTCGGCCGCCTTTTGCTTGCTGGCAAATTGGCGGCGCACCGCCTCCTCCACCTCCGTCAGATCCATCGCCAGCAGCTGCGCCACAATGCCCACGTAGATCATGTTCCGCACCAGCTTGCGCAGCTTGGCTTCGGGACACACGGCAGCCGTCAGCTTGTCGAAGGGAACCGGATAGCAGACCACATCGTCGCGGTACTGTTTGAGATCCAACGCCTCATCGTAGATGGCTACGGCGCCGCTGGGCAGAGAAAGCATGTCTTCGCGCGCCGTCTCCGGATTCATCGCCACCAGAAGTTCAATTTCCCTTTTGCGCGCAACGTAGCCATGCTTGCTCGCGCGAATGGTGTACCAAGTCGGCAACCCCGCGATGTTGGAGGGGAAGAGGTTCTTTCCGCTTACCGGAATGCCCATCGCGAATATGCTCTTGAGCAGCACCATGTTGGCCGATTGCGAGCCGGACCCGTTTACGGTCGCAACCTGGATGCTGAAGTCATTGACGATCCGCGGGGACGCTGACGACTAGTGCCGCTGAGCTACCCGTTCCCGGGTAAGCCCACGGCAACGTCTCCTGTCGCCATCTGGGAGGATTCCTTCCCCTACAAATTGAGCGGTGCCATCGTCGACCAGACTCAGAGTGCGTCCTGGTCTGAACCAGAAAGGACCCTAATTTCCGCTCACTTCATTATAGGTCAACGGTTTCGCTACTCCTTATCTCGGTGGCGCAAATGGCACTAATTGGCCACTAGAACCGGTCTCATAGACCCCGAATGGAAAGGCGACCACGTGCGAGACCCGCCTCAAAGCGGGGCTCGGGCGGTATCCTGCGCGACCGGACCCATAAATGAGACCGGTTCTAGGAGGGGGAAGGCCTGCGTGAAGGGTAAGGGGCGGAAGGGGGAGTCACGGCAAAACCGCTCGATTCCCTAACTGGCACGTCGCTGCCCTAATGTGGGAATGACGCATCTCCGTTGCTGCCTCTGTACCCCGGCCACAGGCTAAGGGGCACGGTTCCGGACGTACAATTATGGAATGCTGCTTGAAGGTATCTTTGCTGCCGTAACTACATGTTTCTATCCGGACGGACGGCCGTACTGGCGCAAACTGGAGCAAAACATTGATCGCTACTCGCGCACCCCATTGAGTGGGATGGTGCTGCTTGGCTCCACAGGGGAGGCGGTCATGCTGAGCGAGGAAGAGACGCGGGAGGTGCTGCGGGTGGCCCAAGCCGCGACGGCGCCGGAGAAGGTTCTGCTGGCGGGTGTGGGCCGCGAAAGCGTATTCGAGACCCTGCGCCTGGCTGACTATGCAGCGCAGCTTGATTACGATGCGATCCTGGTGCGCACGCCTCACTTCTACCGCAAGCAGATGCGCAACCGGGAGATGCTGACCTACTACCAGGCGGTCGCCGACCGTTCCCCGTTACCGGTTCTTCTTTACAGCGTGCCCAGCTGCACCGCGTACGACCTGCCCGTCGAGGTGGTCGCCGAGTTGGCAATGCATCCCAATATTGTGGGCATGAAGGATTCCAGCGGCAATGTGGAGCGGATCGCGCAGCTTGTCCACGCCACCAGCTCTGTCAGGAAGCGTAGCGTCCCGGTAACCACCGTCTTCGCCGCGGTCACATCGAGAATGTTGGAACCTTCCGTTCGGGCCAATGGACACGGGAGCCATGCGGAGGCGACTTTTGTAGCTGCTGACAGGCTTAGTTCCGGCATGACGGCGCTCGCCGCGAGTCCACCACGGCCCCCGCTCAAGACGCGTACGCGGGAAGTAGGATTTCAGTTGCTCTGCGGCTCTGCGCAAACGCTCTATCCCTCGCTCGAAGCCGGAGCCACCGGTGGTGTGCTGGCGCTGGCAACCTTTGCCCCTCAAGCCTGCCAGGAGGTCTACACCGCGTGGAAGGAGAAGGACGCAGTGCTGGCGGCGGACAAGCAGCGGCGGATCTTCCGGGCAGGAGTCGAGGTTTGCGGCCAAATGGGCATTCCCGGCATAAAGTATGCGCTGGACCTGAACGGATACTATGGCGGCCGGCCAAGAATGCCTTTGCTGCCCTTGATCGCGGAAGAGCAGCGGCTGGTCGAAGAGCTGACATACGACATTCGCAACTAAGGTGGTTTCACCTTGAGAGAAGGTGGAACTGCAGATCCCTCGGCTGCGCTCGGGATGACAAAGTTTAGGTTTGTATCAGAAGTTTACAGTTTGTGACTTGGACAGAATGATTCGTTCGCTCAACACTCGCCTGTAAACCTTGCCATCCCGACCGGAGTGGTCATGGGCCTGCGGCCCACCCAAGGAGATGAAAACGCCTTCTGTCCAGCAACCGCTCTCCATGGAAGCGTCGCCCTCTCCTTTGTCATCCCGAGCGCAGCCGAGGGATCTGCAGTTCCGCGGACCTTTCTTGGAAATGTTTTTCGACAGAGCGTAGCGTAGGGATCTGCAGTTCTACTTTCGGCCGCAAAGAAACTAAGCGCTTCGCAGGCCTGCAGACTCTAGTGCGCGGCGACCGTCTCCCGGCGCAATTCCTGTAGGGCGTTGACGGTGATCTGGCGCCGCTGGGTCGCAGCGATTCCCTCCGCCGCTGCCCGCGCCGCCGCGATGGTCGTGATGGTGGAGATTCTCTGCGTCACCGCCGCCCGGCGAATCGCCTTTTCATCGAAGAACGTGTCCTGCCCGTGCGGCGTGTTCACGATGAGCTGAATACGCTCGCCCTTGATCAGATCCACCACGTTGGGACGGCCTTCCTTCACCTTGTAGACACGTTCGACATTCATGCCTGCCCGCTCCAGCACATCCGCCGTGCCGTGCGTAGCCACCAGGTGAAAACCCAGCTCTACATACCGCCGGGCAAGGTCGACCACCATCGCCTTGTCGCGATCATTCACGCTGAAGAAGACGGTGCCCTTCACCGGCAGCACTTGTCCGGCCGATAGCTGTGCCTTGGCGAAGGCTTCGCCAAAATTATCGGCCACTCCCATCACTTCGCCGGTTGACTTCATCTCTGGTCCCAGCACCGTATCTACGCCGGGAAACTTGTTCCAGGGAAAGACCGGCGATTTGACGAAAAAGTGGCTCCCGGTGGCAAGATCGCTGCGCTCGGCAACCTGCTCCGGCATCAGTTCGCGCAAGGTACGCCCCGTCATCAGGCGCGCCGCCATCTTGGCCAGAGGCACTCCAGTTGCTTTGGAGACGTAAGGTACGGTGCGCGAAGCGCGCGGATTCACTTCGATGACGAAGACCTTGTCCTGCTCCCCCGGCCTGCGTTGGATGGCGAACTGCAGGTTGACCAGTCCCACCACGTTCAAGGCCAAGGCGAGCTCGCGTGTGTAGGTACGAATGGTCTCGAGCGTCGAGGGCGCCAGATCGGCCGCGGGCAACACGCAGGAAGAGTCGCCGGAGTGGATGCCCGCTTCTTCGATGTGCTGCATGATCCCGGCAATCACGACGTCTCTGCCATCGCACAACGCGTCCACATCGACTTCCACGGCGTCTTCGAGAAAGTGATCGACCAGTACGGGGCGCTCCTGGGAGTACTCCACTGCCTCCTTCATGTAGCGGCTAATCGCATCGGCGTCATAGGCAATCACCATCGCCCGGCCGCCGAGCACATAGGAGGGCCGCACCAGCACAGGGTAGCCAACACGATCCGCGCCCTCCAGCGCTTCCTCGACGGTGGTCACCATCGCGCCCGGCGGCTGCGGAATGTTGAGGTCCTCCAACAATCGGCCGAAACGCTTGCGGTCCTCGGCCAGATCGATAGATTCAGGAGAAGTGCCCAGAATGGTAATGCCAGCTGCTTTCAGGGGGAGGGCGAGATTCAGGGGAGTCTGCCCGCCAAACTGCACGATCATCCCGATCTCGGCGCCCGAGGAAGCCTCGTGCTCATAGACGGCCAGCACGTCTTCCAGGGTCAGTGGTTCGAAGTACAACCGGTCGCTGGTGTCGTAATCGGTCGAAACCGTCTCCGGATTGCAGTTGACCATAATGGTCTCGTAGTCGTCTTCGCGCAGCGCAAACGCCGCGTGGCAGCAGCAGTAATCGAACTCGATGCCCTGCCCGATGCGGTTCGGCCCGCTGCCCAGAATAATCACCTTGCGTTTTGCGGTGGGCGCCGCCTCATCCTCCTCTTCGTAGGTCGAATATAAGTAAGGCGTATCGCTGTCAAACTCCGCCGCGCAGGTATCCACCTTCTTGAATACTGGCATGATGCCGTGGCGCCGCCGCAGTTCCCTGACCTGGCCCAACGCATCCGGGCCCTCGAGGGCCCAGACCTCGGCGATCCTTGCATCGGAGATGCCCATCCGCTTGGCCTTACGCAGCAGGTCGCGCGGCATAGTGTCCAGCGAAGACGTCCGTGAGTTTCTGAATGGTGTCCGTCACTTCCTTGATCTGATACAGAAACCACGGGTCCATCGAAGTCATGCGCGCCACTTCCCGCACCGAGAGTCCGCTGCGGAAGGCATAGCGGATGTAGTTCAGCCGCTCCGGTTGCGGAGTTACCAGCCGCTGCGTCAGCCGCCGCGGCTCAATTACTTCCGCGCCTATGCGTTTGCCGGTGTCCAGGGAACGCAGCGCCTTCATCAACGCTTCCTTGAAGGTGCGCCCCAGCGCCATGACTTCGCCGACTGACTTCATCTGCGGCCCGAGGTTTTCATCCGCCCCGGGAAACTTTTCGAACTGCCACTTGGGAATCTTTACCACGACATAATCGATCGTCGGCTCAAAGCACGATGGCGTTTTGCGTGTGATGTCATTGGGGATCTCGTCGAGCGTATAGCCGACCGCCAGCTTGGCGGCGACTTTGGCGATCGGGTAGCCGGTCGCTTTGGAAGCCAGAGCCGAGGAGCGCGAGACCCGCGGGTTCATCTCAATGACCGTCATCCGTCCCGTTGCCGGGTTTACGGCGAACTGCACGTTTGACCCGCCGGTCTCGACGCCAATCTCGCGCATCACGCGGATCGCTGCGTCGCGCATGGACTGATACTCGCGGTCGGTCAAGGTCTGCGCCGGCGCCACGGTGATCGAATCGCCGGTGTGCACGCCCATCGGGTCCATGTTCTCAATGGAACAAATGATGATCACGTTGTCGGCGAGATCGCGCATCACTTCGAGTTCGTATTCCTTCCAGCCCAGCACCGACTCTTCAATCAGGCATTCGTGTACTGGAGAAAGATCGAGTCCGCGGCTCAGAATCTCCATCAGCTCTTCGCGGTTGTAGGCCAGGCCGCCGCCTGAGCCGCCCAGCGTAAAGGATGGCCGGATGATGACGGGAAAACCGATCTTGGCGGCAAACTCCGCGCCATCGCGAATATTGTTTACTAGTGCGGAGCGCGGCACATCCAGCCCGATGCGCGCCATGGCGTCTTTAAACAGGAGCCGATCCTCGGCCTTCTTAATGGCCTCGAGCCGGGCGCCAATCATTTCCACATCGTACTTTTCGAGGATGCCCGCATCGGCAAGATCGACGGCAAGATTCAGAGCTGTCTGCCCTCCTACCGTAGGCAGCAGGGCAAATTTGCCCGTGCGCTGGCCGTTGGCATCGGTCATCCGCTCGCATTCACGGCGGATGATCTCTTCGACGTACTCCCTGGTGAGCGGCTCGATATACGTGCGGTCGGCAAGCTCGGGATCGGTCATGATCGTGGCTGGATTGGAATTCACCAGCACCACCTCGTAGCCTTCCGCCTTGAGTGCCTTGCACGCCTGCGTGCCCGAGTAGTCGAACTCCGCCGACTGCCCAATCACGATCGGCCCCGAGCCGATCACGAGAATCTTCGTTATGTCGTTCCTGCGTGGCATGGACCTAACTCATCTCCAACATTGTGGTTCTTGGCAGGCAGCGAGCTTCGATCCCATCGTCTCAGCTAAGCGCGCGGGTGGCATTTCAATGCTTCCACTCTTCCATCATTTTGCGGAAGTCGCGGAAGAGATAATTGGAGTCGTGCGGGCCGGGGCTCGCCTCGGGATGATATTGCACGCTGAAAAGCGGCAGCGTGCGATGACGCAAGCCTTCGAGGGTATTGTCGTTCAGGTCTACATGGGTGAGGTCGACTTCGCTCTGGTTGATCGAGTCCGGATCGACGGCGTAATTATGGTTGTGCGCCGTTATCTCCACTTTGCCGGTCTCGGTCTGCTGCACCGGGTGGTTGCCGCCGTGGTGTCCAAACTTCAGCTTGTAGGTCTTGCCACCGAGCGCCAGGCCGATCAACTGGTGACCCAGGCAGATGCCAAAGATCGGCCTCCGTCCGGCGAGCTTGCGGATATTTTCCTGGGCATACGCCACCGGCTCCGGATCGCCCGGACCATTCGAAAGAAAAATACCGTCGGGGTTCAGCGCCAGCACATCCTCGGCAGAGGTTTCCGCCGGCACCACGGTTACCCGGCAAGCTTCGCGCGCCAGCATGCGCAGGATGTTGTGCTTGATGCCGTAGTCGTACGCCACTACGTGCAAATCCGGCGCGGGCAACTTCAGGCTCTCGTCCCCCAGGCGCAATGGATCGCCGTTGAAGTTTCGCCGGTCATGGCAGTCCCATTCGTAAGCGACCTGGGTGCTAACCACCTTCGCCAGGTCGGTGCCATCCATCTTGCGCACGCCGCGGGCCTTGAGGATGAGTTTGTCCACATCGGTCTCGAGCGACGAAATTACGCCGCGCAACGCACCGTGGGTGCGCAGATGGCGAACCAGAGCGCGCGTGTCGACCTCGGCAATTACGGGAACATTGAAGCGCTCGAGGTATTCTTCCGTCACCTGCTGCGAGCGCCAGTTGGAGCTTATAGGCGAAAACTCACGCGTAACCAGGCCTTCGATGTACGGACGGCTGGCCTCGTTGTCTGCTGCATTGGTGCCGTAATTTCCGATTTGCGGATTGGTTAGGACGACAATCTGTCCCGCATAGGATGGGTCGGTAAAGATTTCCTGGTAGCCTGTCAGGGCGGTATTGAAAACCACTTCGCCAAAACATTCGCGTTTGGCGCCATAGCTCTCACCGCGGAAGATGCGCCCGTCTTCGAGCGCGAGGATTGCCTGCATGGCTTCTCCGTCGAGTGGATTCACTCAAGTTTAGCAGGTATCGCGGGATTTCCTACGGCGCGCCACCACCAATTGCCGCGTGTGCGGTCCCGGCCGGCGGGGACCGCAAGAAGTCGGCTGATCCCACCAAGCGGGCTGCTGCGAAGATGGAGCACTTGTCCAGGCAATGCGAGCGGGAGGCGTCCAGCCGTCTGCTCTACGCGATCAGTGGATGATGCCCATGTCCACTGCCGGCCAATACACAAACGCGGCCTTGCCATAGATCAGATCCCGAGGCACCGGTCCGAAGTCGCGGCTGTCGCTGGAAATCGAACGATGATCGCCCATGACGAAATACTCACCGGGAAGGATGACCATTTCGTCCTGCGACCGGCTGTCGTGGAACTTTCTGGGAACATACGGCTCGGGCAGCAGGTGGCCGTTCAAGTAGGTGCGGCCGTCATCGATGCGCAGTTCGTCGCCGGGCAGCGCGATCACGCGCTTGATGTAGCTCTTCTGCGGATCGCGCGGGTAATGAAAAACCACCACGTCTCCGCGATGGATACTCGTGAAGTGATAGACGAATTTATTGATGAACAGCCGGTCCTGGTCTCCCAAGCGAGGCAACATGCTGGTGCCTTCGACCCTCACCGGCTGATAGAGAAAGGTGATGATGAAAAAGGAGACAGCGAGAGAAAACAGCATGTCGCGGCCCCACAGCCAGAAACTGCGTCCCGGCGTACGCGGCTGCTCCTCTTGCTGCTTCGCGGGCTCAGACCCAGGCACATGCTCTTCCGGGTTCATCTGCCGATGCTTCCGCTGCTGATTTCAAGCTCCAGTGTTTCCTCTTCCATCTTCAGTCGCATCCCGGGCTGCCAAACGGGCACAGGAGCCGCTGCCTCCGCTTTTGCATCGGTTGCTGCTGGGCCCCGGGAACCAACTGCGCTTGCCCACGCGTTTCGCCGCTACCGGCCAACTGCGATCGCTGCAGCACCAGTGGCCGCTGCAAGACCATCTCGACCGAGGTACCCGAAGGAATCACGATGTCGTTGCCGCGCGTGAACAGAGTGTAAATGGTGCCCGCGGCGGCGCCGGCGAGCGAGCCGTAGCCGATTCCCTTGGGCAGGTCTCCCGTCGCCGCGCCGCCGATGACGCCGCCCTCCGCCCCGATCGCTGCACCTTTGAGTACATTACCAACGTCACGGCCCTTGTTCCCCGCCTGCTCCACCGTACCTTCACTGTCCTTTACTTTGGGCCCGTTGGAACCGGGCAGGCTGTTCAGGACACCGGGGACTTCAATCACTTGACCGTTAGGAAAGATCATGGTCGTGAAGTGCAGGTCGAGCTGTGCCCGTCCCTTGACCCGGCCCGGCCGTTGCACCCGGTCGACCACACCCTGGACGTAGACCCCGACTGGGATCATGACCTGTGAACCACCGATCACCGGGAAAGTAGAAATCAGGTAGACGCCGTCTCCCTGTTGGGCAGTCTTGGTGTTGATCGCGCTCTTGAGCGACAGCAGCACCTTGGTTCCTGCGGGAACGGTGTAGGTCGGTGGCGTTGGCTGGGGTTGAGTTGCCGGCGGCGGGGCCGGTGCCACAGTAGCCGGTGGAGTGACGCTCGCTGCCGTCCCGGGTGCGGTTGTTGTCTGCGCGAGTCCATGGGAGACCGCCATTCCGGCCAGCAGACCCACTGCGGCTAATTCCGCGCGAAGCCTCATCCAACCAACCTCAGCTCTCAAGTATAGACGTCTCCTGACAGAGTTCCGGGAGCGCATGGCTCGATTTGTTCTGAAGTGGGCACCGGGGCGCGCATGTCAGCTACCATGTCGGAGGCGCAAAGAAACTCAGCAATGAGCATGCCTCCACCCCAACTCACAATTCCGGCCTCCGCGCAACGCTCCCGGTTTGCCGCGGCCTACTCCATCCTTGAGCGGGCTGTTTCGGAACAGGTCTTTCCCGGCGCGGCATTCAGCGTGCTCGCGGGCAACAAGGTGCTCGCGCTCGATAGCGTCGGCGGCTTTACTTACGATAAGCCGACGGAGGCGGTGACCCCTTCCACCGTCTACGACCTGGCCAGCCTTACCAAGGTGATTGCGACCACTTCCATGGCCATGCTCCTGTATCAGCGGGGTGAACTCTCGCTCGACCAGTCCCTGGTTCAGCTGCTTCCCGCATTTGCCCAGAGTGAAGCCGCCGGTGGTCCACGTTACCAGGTAACCATGCGCATGCTGCTCGCCCACGCCTCGGGTTTGCCTGGCTATGAGCGCCTCTTTGCCGGCGCTGAGGACTCTCAGGCGCTTCTCGATGCCTGTCTCCGCCTGCCCCTGGAAGCGCCGCCGGGGAGCCGCTCCGAGTACTCCGATCCGGGATTCATCCTGCTTGGGCGGGCGCTCGAAGTCATTGCCGGCGAAGGCTTGGAAGCCTTTTGCTCGCGCGAAGTATTCACGCCCCTGGGCATGACCAGCACCTGCTTTCGACCGCCCGCGAGTTGGCGATCTTCTATCCCGCCCACCGAGGAGGACTCGATTTTTCGTCATCGCATCATCCAGGGCGAGGTTCAGGATGAAAATTGCTTTGTGCTTGGGGGCGCTAGCGGCCATGCCGGCCTTTTCTCCAACGCGCTCGATCCTCTGCGCTACGCGCAATGCCTCCTCGGCCATGACGGCGCCCCGGGCCGCACACCTCAAGGCCAACAGCTGTTTACGCCAGAGGCCATCCAGCTTTTCACCACCCGTACCGCGCTGCCACCTGGCAGTTCCCGAGCCCTGGGATGGGATACGCCCTCTCCGCCTTCCTCATCGGGTAAATATTTCAGTTGTCACTCGGCCGGGCACCTCGGCTATTCGGGAACTTCCCTATGGATCGACTTCGAGCGCCGGCTCGCCATCGTGCTGCTTACCAACCGCACCTGGCCCCATCGCCAGAGCCAGGCGATCCGCACGGTCCGCCCTGCTTTCCACGATGCTGTCATGGAAATGTTGGGGGATGCACAGGAGGAAATACGGGCAAAATAATTCCCGGAATTGCTATAGCCCAAAAGTGTTTGCGTGAATGGCACGCAAGCCCTGATTTCAGAGGAAAATTTGCTCGGTTGGAGATAAAATCATGTAGTTGAGCGGGAGCAGAGTAACAGACATGGCTACATCGAGTACCTTTAACACGGAGACAGCCGCAACTACGGAAGCTAATAACGATCAGCAGCAACGACTGCATGACCTTACGACGGAAAGTTCTAACGATGCCTCGATGGGCTTCGATACGAAATCTGCACTCGAAATTGCCCGCATCATCAATCACGAAGATTCCAAGATAGCCGCAGCGGTCAGGAAGTCGGTGCCCGAGATCGCTTTGGTCATCGACATGGTGGCGCGCAGCCTGCGCGACGGAGGGCGTCTGATCTACGTTGGCGCCGGCTCCAGTGGCCGCATAGCAGGGCTGGACTCTTCCGAGTGTCCTCCAACCTTTTCCACCCCTCCGCAAAGCGTTCAGTACATCATGGCTGGGGGCCCGAAGGCGCTGGCATCGGCGGTGGAAGTGAATGAAGATTCAACCGAGCTGGGACAGCGCGACATTGCCCGTCGCCGCCCGACACGCAAAGACGTGGTGATCGGTCTTTCTTCCAGTGGGCGCACGCCGTACGTGGTAGCCGCGGTGGAATACGCCCGCGCACGGGGCGCCAAGACGGCCGCGGTCACCTGCAATCACAACACGCCGTTGTCTTCCGCAGCGGACATCTGCATCGTGGCTGAAGTCGGACCCGAAGTCGTCTCCGGATCGACGCGGATGAAAGCCGCCACGGCGCAGAAGATGGTGCTCAATATGATCACCACCGGCGCCATGACCCGGCTTGGTTATGTCTATGACAATCTCATGGTCAATGTGCACATGCAGAACACCAAGCTGGTGGAGCGTGGCATCAGCATCCTGATGCGTGCCTGCAATATCGACCGTGAGGCCGCCGTGCACACCATCAAGTCCGCCGGCCGCAGCGTGCCCGTCGCCCTGGTGATGCTCAAGGCGGGAGTCGACAAGCCCGAAGCCGTGCGTCGCCTGGCCAAGTCGGACGGCAATGTTCGCCTGGCGATCGAAGATACGACGCTCGAGTTGTAGGACCGTTAAAGTTACCCATCTCAAGTTACGGCAAGGAGCGCCAACAGCCCGTCATGGATAAGTTTGTGATTCGCGGCGGCAACCCGCTGCTAGGAACGATTCGGGTGAGCGGCGCTAAAAATTCCGCGCTGCCCTGCATGGCTGCGGCGATTCTCACCGAAGACGAAGTGGTGCTGGAGAATATCCCTCAAGTCCGCGACATCGAGACCGAGCGAAAGCTCCTGGTCTCCATGGGCGCCGAGGTCGAGCTGGGCTATGGCCGCGCGCAGCACCGCACGACCATCAGTTGCCGCGTGCTCTCCGATCCGACCGCCAAGTACGAAATCGTCAAGACCATGCGCGCATCGTCGCTGGTTCTGGGTCCGTTGGTGGCGCGCTGTGGGCTCGCCCGCGTAGCCCTACCCGGTGGTTGCGCCATCGGCGACCGCCCCATCGACCTGCACCTCAAAGGTCTGGAGTTGATGGGCGCGACCATCCTGCAGGAGCACGGCTACCTCGAAGCGCGCGCCGAGCGGCTGCATGGCGCGCATATCGTCTTCGACAAAATCACCGTCACCGGCACGGAAGACTTGCTCATGGCGGCTGTCCTTGCCGAGGGCGAAACATTGATGGAAAACTGTGCCCGCGAGCCGGAGGTGGTCGACGTTGCCGCTCTGCTGGTTGCCATGGGCGCAAATATCGAGGGCGCCGGCACGGCGACCATCCGGGTGAAGGGCGTGAACAAGCTGCACGGCGCACGCCATCGCATCCATGCCGACCGTATCGAAGCCGGCACGTTTCTGGTCGCAGGCGCCATCACTGGCGGCGACCTTGTGGTGGCCAATTGCCAACCATCGCATCTCTCCGCCATCATTGGCAAGCTGGAGGCCTGCGGAGTACGGATCACGGCGATGGGTACAGATTCGCTGCGCGTGCGCAGCGAAGGCAATTTCCGCGCCAACGATATCTCCACCGAAGAATACCCCGGCTTCCCCACCGACATGCAGGCGCAATACATGGCCCTAGCCACCCAGGCCGAAGGCACCACCACGGTGGTGGAGAACATCTTTGAGAATCGCTTCATGCACGTAGGCGAGCTGGTCCGCATGGGGGCAAACGTCAAGGTGGATGGCCGCACCGCCACAGTGCGCGGTAAGACACAACTTTCATCGGCGGTCGTCATGTGCTCCGATCTGCGCGCATCGGCCTCGCTGGTCCTTGCGGCTCTGGTTGCCGACGGCGAGTCCATACTCGATCGCGTCTACCATATCGACCGGGGATACGAGCGGATCGAAGAGAAACTTCGCGGTGTCGGCGCGCAGATTCGTCGCATAGGCGACCTCTTCGCCAGCGGCAAGCGCGAGGTCGCGCTGGAAGCCCAGGTCTCCTAGGGCGGCTCTGACCTGGGGCATTTCTGCATCCGAGCTAAAGAAAGGATGTGACATGCCAGAAAATCAGGCCGCACTTCGGAATCAACTCGTCCAACTCCTCCGCGAGGGAAACGCGCACGTTGACGTGCTCTCTGCTGTGAAGGATTTTCCTGCCGCGCTGTATGGCAAAAGGCCGGCCCATGCTCCTCACTCCGGATGGGAAATCCTGGAGCACATGCGCATCGCGCTGCGTGACTTGTTGGATTTTTCTACGAACCCGGAGTATGTCGAGCGCAAATGGCCCGACGAATATTGGCCTGCTTCTCCCGAGCCGCCGTCTGAAGACGCATGGCACGACTCGGTGAGGGCGCTTGAAGAAGACCTGGTAGCCTTTACCAAGTTGATCAAGAACCCGAAGAGCAATCTTTTCTCGCAAATCCCGTGGGGCAAAAAAGACCAGACACTTTTGCGCGAAGTGCTGCTGGCCGCCGATCACAACAGCTATCACACGGGCGAACTGGTATTTTTGCGCCGCATCTTGGGCGCGTGGAAGAGTTGACTAAGGATCGTAGGCCGGCTTGGAGTAAAGAAACTGCAGATCCCTCGGCTTCGCTCGGGATGTCGATGGTGGAGCAACAAGCGCCCAAAAGCATAGGTTACTATTCTGGCAGGAAAGCCCAGTTGGCTCGGGAACCAATCTACCCTTTGTCATCCGAGCGCACCCGTTTCCTACTCGTGGCACCAGAAATGGCCACTTGTGCGGCTTTCTTTGAGGAAAGCCGCATGCAGTTCGCTGGTCCACCATAGCTCGACAGGAAATCCGGGGGAAGCCGAGGGATCTGCAGTTTCTTTTCTCCCCGCAACTTGACAGGCCGGTAGCGCCTTCTCTTCATTTCCAGCTGACTGCCAACTGCCAGCGCAGTTGGCGCTGTGCGGTCTTGCGCAGCACACGCTCAAACTCTTCCATCTCGCGCAGCACTGCCGGGGTCTCTGTTCCCAGCGCGGTCGGCGATGCTTTCAGGTGATCGAGCAGCGTGCAGACGGTAATCAGGCCGTCTTCGGGGGAAAACCACTGCGGCGGGGGCAGTGTCTTGGCCCACTCCGGATCGCCGGCGCCTTCTTCGAGCAGCAGCGCCATGGAGTTCTCGTCGGCGGAGAAAAATTCCAGCAGCGGCTTTATTCCAATGCGCTGCGCCATCTTCTCCAGGGCGTCCTCGTTGCGAGCGAGCGCCCTTCCGTTGACGAAGATGTCAAATCCAGGGTCATCGCCCTCGACCACGATGTATAAAGTCGCACCCATCGCCTGCAGTTTATCGCATCCTCGCAGCGCAAACTGCCCCCTTAGATGCTCAATTACCCCGGAGGGAAACGGTATTGTCATCCTCTGCTCGTGCGCGCATCACCACCACCAGGCTTACCACGGCGACAATGGATCCCGCGATCATGCTGAACGACAATCCCGGCGAAGAAAAAAGGCGCTCTCCAGCGTGGCCACCAGAGGTTGCATCCATTGCAGTGTAGCCACCTGGTACGCCTCCAACTGCTGGAGCAACCAGAAGTAGGTGGCGTATCCCGCGGCGCCCGCCGGAACAGCAAGAAAAACCACAGACCCGATTGCATTGCTATTCCATTCCACCGTTTGTCCGCGCTCCAGGACAAAGCTGGCCAAGAACAGCAACGGCGCTGCCGTTCCCAGTAATAACGAGCTGGTAACCACGGGGTTCAAACTTCTGAGTTCGCGGTGGGCAACAATGGAAGAACCGCCGATGCATGCCACCGCCAGGAGCACCACGGCGGCGCCCCCCGCCTGAGCCACCGAGATCGAAGCTTCCATCGCCAAGCCGATCGCGCCCAGCCCGACGAGCGTCGCCTGCATCGCACTGCGTGGCCCTCGCTGTCCTCAAGGACCGGCGTCAGCAGCGCGACCAGGAGCGGCATGGCGGCAAATATCACCGCCACGGTTGCTGATGGAACGTGTTGCCGCGCCCAAAGCAACAGCACCAACGGCGCCACGATCATGGTCAAAGAAAGAATGAGCACCACGCCCAGGACGCGGCCGCGCGGCAGCTGCAGTCGTTTCAGCGGGATTACCGGAAGCAAAAGCAAGGCAGCCAGCAGGAAGCGCGCCGCCGCTCCACGCAAGGGCGGCACTTGCTCGGCCAGTGTGTCCGCAGCCACCCACGTCGTTCCCCAGACAATCCCAACGCTGCAAAAGCAACCCAATGCTTTCGTCTGACCACTGCAATCTCATCCACAAATCCGGCAGCAAAACAAAAGGGGCTGCGCTGGTCACGCAACCCCTTTGCTTACAAAAGTCAGGCCGTTACTGGGGCCCACGGCTTCCGCCTCCGCCGGGGCCACTACCGCCGCCCGGCCCGCGACCCCGGCTGCGATGCCGCCGGCGGCGCTGACCTGCGGGACCACCCGGCCCTGCCGGCCTGCGAGCCTCAACCGGTACGGCATCGGACGTACCATCCGCACGGTTGAAGTTCGGCTCTTCCCCGCCCTCGACAAATGGCTCATCGTCATCGAACTCTTCGCCGCCTTCGATGGTGATGGTGCTGGCATTCGAAGCTGGCTGCCGTTCCACGGGGATTGCGATTGGGGCCGCGGGGCGCGTGGAGCCGGCGTTTCGCCGCCGCCACTCTCTCCGCCTCCGCCTGGGGCTCGGGAAGCCCCAGCTTCTCGCGCTGCTCCCGCAGCAAGGCCTTGCGCGAAAGCTTGATGCGGTTGCCCTCGATGCCCAGCACCTTGACCAGGACCTGATCGCCTTCGCGCAATTCGTCCTTCACGTCTTTCACGCGATGCTCGGCAATCTCGCTGATGTGCAGCAAGCCGTCGGTGCCGGGAAAGATCTCGACGAACGCGCCGAACTCCGCCAGCCGCACCACCTTGCCCAGGTAGGTCTTGCCGACTTCCGGCACCGCCGTGAGGTCGCTGATCATGGCCAGCGCCTTCTTCAGGCCGTCTTCATCGCTCGAAGCCACATTGACGCGGCCCGTGTCGTCGACATCGATCTTGACGCCGGTCGCTTCGATGATGCCGCGAATCGTCTTGCCGCCCGGTCCGATCAGGTCGCGAATCTTGTCCGTCGGAATCTGCAGGGTGTGGATCTGCGGCGCAAACTTCGACTGCTCGGTGCTCGCGGGCTGCCAGCACTGCATCCATCTTGTCCAGCAGGAACAACCGGCCGCGGCGCGCCTGCTCCAGCGCCTCGCGCATGATCTGCCCGGTGATGCCGCTGATCTTGATGTCCATCTGCAGCGCGGTGATGCCCTTCGCGCGTGCCCGCAACCTTGAAGTCCATATCGCCGTAGTGGTCTTCCGCGCCGGCAATGTCGGTCAGGATGGCGTAGTTGTCGCCCTCCTTCACCAGGCCCATGGCCACGCCGGCAACCGCTGCCTTGAGCGGAATGCCTGCCTGCATCAGCGCCAGGCTGGCGCCGCACACGCTGGCCATCGACGAAGAACCATTCGACTCCAGAATGTCGGAGACCACGCGCAAGCGTGTAAGGCGACTCGTCTTCCCCCGGCAGCACCGCGGCAATGGCGCGCTCGGCCAGAGCGCCGTGGCCGATCTCGCGCCGGCCAACGCCGGTCATGCGGCCTACTTCGCCCACCGAGAACGGCGGGAAATTGTAGTGCAGCATGAAGCGCTTGCGCTGCTCGCCCTGGAAGGTCTCCAGCCGCTGCGCATCGTCCGAGGTGCCCAGCGTCACCGTAACCAGCGCCTGGGTTTCGCCGCGGGTAAACAGCGCCGAGCCATGGGTGCGCGGCAGCACGCCGACTTCGATCGTGATCTCGCGGATCTGATCGAAGCTGCGACGGTCCGGCCGAATGCGCTCCTTCGTCACCTGCTCGCGGAAGATCTTCTCGCGCAGAGCCTCGTAGTACTTCGCCAGCTTCTTCTTGGCGTCCGCATCGCCTTCGGGAAGCTCCTTGGCCAGCTCGTCCTTGATCTGCTTGACCAGCGCGTAGCTTTCCGCCTTGGGATGGGTCTTGGTATCGAGCGCGTCCTTCAACCGGTCGCCAACCTTGGCCTGCGAGAGCCGTCGAAGTACGCCTGGTCGAACTCGACCGGAGGCACCACGCGCTTCGTCTTCCCTGCCTTGGCAACCAGCTCGTCGATCGCGGCGCAGATCTTCTTGATCTCGTTGTGGCCGAACTCGATCGCGTCGACGACCGTCTCTTCGCTGACTCCGTTGGCGCCGCTCTCGATCATCACCATGCCGTCCTTTGTGGCGACGACCGTGATGTTCAGCGTGCTTTCGAGCCGCTCGGCATAGGTCGGATTGACGACGAACTCGCCATTCACCTGGCCGACGCGCACCGCGCCGACCGGGCCGCCGAAAGGAATATCGGAGAGCGCCAGCGCCGCTCCAGCGCGCGTTGATGCCGACGCACGTCGGGATCGTTCTCTTTATCCGCGGACATGACCAGGGCAATCACCTGGGTCTCATTGCGGAAGTTCTCGGGGAACATGGGGCGGATGGGGCGATCGATCTGGCGGCAGGTGAGAATCTCGCGCTCGCTGGGCCGGCCCTCGCGCTTGATAAAGCCGCCGGGAATGCGGCCGCCGGCATAGGTGTACTCGCGGTAATCCACGGTCAGGGGGAAAAAATCGATTCCTTCTTTGGGATCGGGCGCGGCCACGGCGGTTGCCAGAACTACGTTGTCGCCTTGGGTCACCAGCTACGGCGCCGGAGGCCTGCTTGGCCATGCGGCCTGTTTCAAATTTCAATCGCTTGCCGCCGGCAAGCTCGACAGTCACTTCCTGTTTCATAAAATCCTCATTTCGTATGTGCACAGAGGGCGGGGCGGGAAATGGTGTGCAGAGGGCGGGATTGCATTGCTGGCGCGAGAGGCAACCGTGCGAGACGGACGAGCAAAGTCGGCGTGCGCTTCCAGCCGGTGCGACCTCGTGTGCACCAGCCGTCTCAGCGTACCGCCCGATCCAGTCTCTTCGCCTGATTGTGGGGTACAAGTTGCTCGCTTGCTTACTTGCGAATGCCCAGCTTACCGATGACGTCCCGGTAGCGGTCAGAATCGTTCGTCTTGAGATAGTCCAGCAGACGGCGGCGCTTACTCACCAGCATCAACAGACCGCGCCTGCGAGGCATGATCTTTTTTATGAAGCTTGAAGTGCTCAGTCAGCTCGCCAATTCGTTCACTGAGAATCGCAATCTGCACTTCCGGGCTCCCCGTGTCACTGTCATGGGTGCGAAAGCGCGTAATAACTTCGGTCTTCTTTGCAGTTGCCAGCACGGCAGCGCGTTACTCCTCTACGTTAAATCGAGTCCACTCTCTAAGTGTCTGATCAAGAATAACATGGCTTGGATTGTTGCGTCCACGCAGGCGGCGTGCGGAGTGCCGCGGGAGCCCACTTTGACACTGAACGAAACCGTAGGGTTTAAAAAAATCAGGGCGTCACAGCGGAGAAAGTTGCAACCGCATGAGCGGCCGCCACCAGGGCTAAAAAGCCCTCAATTTAGATATCGGGGCGTTTCCGCGGGTTCAAAAACCCAATTGAGGGCTTTAGCCTTGTGTGGCTGCGCTCTGACTGTAGCAGCGCTATTCCATCATGACCGGGCCGCCGCCTGGCTGATTTCGGTCAAGTAGAAACGCCAGCGGCACCATCAGGACGGCGGCAAACCCGAGCACGTAGTACACATCGACATAAGCCAGGGCCTGCGTCTGCGCCTGAAGCTGGTCGTATAACTGCCCCTGCGCCAGGTGCAATGCGTTTGCTTTCCCCGCGCTCACGTCCAAGGTGTTCCGCAAGGCGTCGACCCTGCTGCTGATAGACACCGTCTGACGGCGTGGTGTTCTTCGAAAGCAGGTTCTGGTGCCACTGCGCCCGCTCCGTCACCAGGGCATTGGTGAGCGAGATGAGAATGCTGCCACCGATATTGCGGACAAAATTGATCAGTCCCGAGACCTGGTTGTTCTTTTCCGGAGGAATTCCGAAATAAGCAGCCGTGGTTACGGAAATGAAGACGAACGGAATGGCGACGATTTGCACGACGCGCATCCAGGAAGCGAAACCGAAGCTGATGAGCAGGCTGAGATGCGTCGCCGTATAAAAATATCCGATAAGGCGAAGAGGACAAACCCCAAAGCAATCAGATTCCGCGCCGGGAATCGGCTCACCGCCTGGCCAGCCATGGGCATGGCGACGAGCAATATCAGTCCGCCGCCGGAAAGGGACAGCCCCGCAATGGTTGCCGTATAGCCGAGTTGTTGCTGCAGGAACTGCGGCTGCAGCACCGTGGTCGCATTGAGCAGTCCGCCGGTAAGCAACATGAGAAAGGCGCATACGGCAAAATTCCTGAACTTGAATAGCCGCAGGTCCATCAGCGGCCTCTTGACATGAAACTCCCAAATGATCAGGACGATGAACGAGATGACGAAGGTTAGGCCAAAGCCGACGATGAAGTTCGATCCCAGCCAGTCCTTTTCCTCACCCTTATCCAGTGTGATCTGCAGCGCTCCCATGGCAACGACCAGCAGCCCGACGCCGATGTAATCGATCCGGTAGAGATTTTTCCGGTCTGGTTTTCCGTAGGGCGGATCTTCCACCAGCCGATTGGTGAGGAAAAGCGCCAGCATGCCTACAGGGATGTTGATATAGAAAATCCAGTGCCAGGAATAGTTGTCCGTGATCCACCCGCCCAGGGTCGGCCCGATGGAAGGCGCCAGCACTGCGACCAGGCCGTACAGTGAAAAAGCCAGACCACGCTTCGCCGGCTCGAAGGAGTCGGCCATGATGGCTTGCGCCATGGGCTGCAAGCCGCCGCCTCCCGCACCCTGGAACACACGGAAGAGCAGCAAAAGGCCGAGGGTAGGCGCGATTCCGCACAAGAATGAGCTGACGGTGAAGATCACGATACAGAGCATGAAGAATTTCTTGCGCCCAATCACGCTGGCGGCCCAGGCGCCCATCGGCAAAACGATCGCGTTGGCTACCAGGTACGAGGTGAGGACCCACGTGCTCTGATCGAAACTGGCGCCCAGACTGCCTGCTATATGGGGGAGCGCCACGTTCGCGATCGAGGTATCCAGTACCTCCATAAAGGCCGCAAGAGCCACCGAGGCTGCGATCAGCCATGGATTGGCCTTGGGCTTCCACGCGTACATCGCCGCATTGGAAGCGCGGCAGTCGTGCTCGCTGCGGCCATCCTTCTCCGTGTCCCCCTGTGAGACCTGCCTAGCTCGAAATCAGTCTGATAGATGCACAGCCTCCGATGGACGCCAATTCTCCCAGCGACGCCAATTCCGCGGTGCCATGCGGAGCAAACTTCAAAGATGCTTGTTGAAAAACGCCAGCGTCCTCGCCATGGCCTCCTTGGATGCCTTCTCGTTGTAGCTGCCGCGCATGTCGCAATTGAATCCATGCCCAGCGTCATACCAATAGATCTCCACCTCCGGATGCGCCGCGTGCACCTTGGCAACGTCGGTCTCCGGAATATGGTCTCCTTTCTCCCGAAGTGAAGCATCACAGGAACCCGCGGCTTCTCCTCGGCGAACCTCGCGATCTGGCCGCCGTAGTAGCCCACTACGGCCGCCGGCGCCAGCCGTGTCGCGCTCAGCCAGGCCAGCGTTCCTCCATAGCAGTAGCCCACCACGCCAGCCGGCTTCCCGGTCTTGTGCGCTGCATAGTGCAGCGCTGCATCCACATCCTTCACCGTGTTGTCGATCCCGATCTTTTGCACCAGGGCCATCCCCTTCTGCATGCCGCTCGCCGTCATAGCCAAGCTCGACGTGCTTCTCCGCACGATCGAAGATCGCCGGTGCCACCGCGAAGAAACCCTCTTGCGCAAATCGATCCGCAACCGACCGGATATGTTCGTTGACCCCGAAAATCTCCTGCACCACCACCAGCCCCGCCCGCGGCGTACCGTTTGGTTGGGCGACATAGGCATCGAATTCGTGACCGTCACTTGCCTGCAACTTCACTACCTTGCTCATTCCATCTCCTCTTCGTTGTCTTGCGATGTCCTGCCACGATCTTCGGTTCTAGAAACCCTACCTAGAGCCGGGCTGCGTTACGGAGTTGGCGAAGCCGTCCGGCTGTTTTTCCAGTGCCCAGTAGCTGGTCCTGGCCACCACCCGGGCCCCCAGGTTGCGTGTGAGTTGAACCTCCAGCACATGCAGTCCCGGAGTCTCATCCTTGGGGCGAAAGCTTAACAGATACCGATTGCGGGCATGTTTCGCAACCTCTTGCACGCGGGCTTCAAAGCCGCGCTCGGTGGTGAAGGGCGCATATTCCCCGCCGCTCATCAGGGCAATCTCCCGCGCCACATTCTTGCGCATCGACTGCACGGCCATCATCAACGGCGTGAGCAGGTCAGCCACGCCCGCGCTCTGCCCGCCATCCTTCATATCGTGCAGCAGGAGAGCCTTCGAGGGAGAAAAAGTGACGCTCAGAACCAGCGTGTTGCTGATCCCGATCTGCTCCACGACACGCTGCGCATCCATCTCCCGGCTGCCGTGGTCGCGGGTCTCGCTGATCAACAGCAGCACGCGGCGATAATCCTTCGGCCTCTCTTCCAACAGCTTCACTGCGTAGCCCACGGAATCGAGAATGGCGGCTCCCCCGTCGCCCGGCTCCATGCGCCTCAACTCATGACCGAGACGATCCTCGTCCCGGGTGAAGGGCACCACCAGTTGAGGCTTCGAATCGAAACTCACGAAGGCCGCTTCGCTCGAGCCATCTCCCAGAAAAAGATCGATCAGGGGAGCCAGGCGATTGATCTTGTCAAACTCGAGTGCCGCCATGCGGCCCTTCTCCACCGCGACCACTACCGATACCGGTTCGTTGTCCAGATCATCGTCGACGTGGAGTTGCTGCAGCACGCCGTTGTCCATCAGTTGAAAGTCGGTTGGCCCCAGGCCATAGACAATCTCCCCCGAGGGCATCTCCACCAGTGTCGGCACCAGCACTTCTGAGGTCTGCACGCGAATCGTGGTCTCCGGCGAGGATGCCTGCCGGCCATAAGCAGGCAAGCCACAGAGAAGCATGCAGGAGATCAGCACAGCCGAAGGTCGCAGAGGAAGAAGGGTCAAGAGCTTTGCCGGCTTCGCGTCCCGAAATTCCGCGTCCAGCCCAGAAAACGCATCAGTTGCGCCCTTTCCTTCCACAGAAAAAGCCAGAAGTAACTGCGTCGATGGTGTCAGCTTTTCGGCCGGAGTAGGTTTCGATCCGCCATTTGAGGTATTCGCTCCGCCACGGAGCAAAGCGATGGCCTCGCGTCGCATTCCACAAAAAGCGAATCGCCATGCCGAGGCCCTCTTCACAAAAGTATATCCACGAGGATGGAAGGAAGGATTCTGCAAACGCGAGCGCGCGGCAAGAGCCGGACTAGCTTGGTCAGGGCTCCAGCATGTGCTCGATCAGTTTGCGGGCCAGCTCTTCGGCGCTGACGTTATAGGTTCCGTCTGCCACAGCCTTCTTTAGGTTTGCAATTTTTTCCAACCGGGCATCCTCTATGGGGTCGTTTCTAAGATCGTCGTGGCTCCGAATGGAGTTTTCAAGTGCCGGTGGGGCTTCGGTGGCCGGCACTTCACCCGAAGCGGGTGCGGCAGCATCGGGACCTGGCGAGAGTGCCTCGCGGAGACACTCTGAAGAGTCCGACGGTTCAGCCGCATCCCCTGCGTTCGCAAAAACACGGCGAGTCGACGGGTTGTCGAAATGGTTCATGCCGAAGCTTTAGCGTAGCATCTTCGGCATACAAACGCTCTAAGCGGTTTCACAGTTCGGTGGACCAACAAGCTCCTCAGGAATCCGGGGTTCGGGCACACTATTGTGAAACCGCTTAGCAAGCGTTTTTGGGAAGTGCGGTTCGCCTGGGAGAGGGCTCCTGCCGGGCCGGCCTGACGGCCGGCTCTTGCCGGTGGCGAAATCGGCAAGCCGGGCGCGAAGGTGCAAGACGGCGGAGGCGTGAATCTGCGAGATCCGGGATTCCACGACTCCAAGGATGAGTCCGATCTCCTTCATGGTCGTCTCTTCGTAGTAGTAGAGGGTCATGACCAGGCGCTCACGCTCGGGCAGGTCGCTGATTGCCTTTGTCAGCCGCTCTCGCATTTCGGCATGCAGGTAGCGAAACAGGGGATCGTCTTCGGGCCGGTTCGGCAGGTAGACCAGTTCCTCTTCCCTGAATCCTCAGAGCGCTCGGAATGCAGCGTGCCGATTTCCAGTCCCTTCAGTTCGCCCAGCAACTGCTGATAGGAGGCGAGATCGATGTGCAGTTCACGCGCGATCTCGAGATCAGTGGGGGAACGGCCAAACTGGGCGGTCAGGGTTTGGATCGCCTGCTCGATCGCCCGCCCCTTACGCCGTAACTCCCGTGGACTCCAGTCGAGCGTGCGCAGACTGTCCAGAATCGCCCCACGGATACGGAATTGCGCATAGCTGCGAAACTGGACCTGCTTGGTGGGGTCGAACTTACCGAAGGCATCCAGTAGGCCTACCGCTCCCGCGCTGTAGAGGTCTTCGATCGGCACATGCTGAGGCAGCCGCTCATGGATGCGCCGGGCGATGAAACGCACGATGGGTAGGTGCTCGATCATGAGCTGTTCCTGCTCGGCAGTGAGAAGATCGCCCGGTCGCGCCCGGAACGCTTTTCGGAGCGCGTCGGCTCGAAGCTTCTTTCTTCGTACCCTCAGGTGGGGAGAGGTTTACGGCAGGGATGTCTTGCGTCGGTCCTTGACTCTGCCGGGAACGCTTCTGGCCTTTTCGTTCTTCCTGCATGATCACCATCCAGCCATCACTAAGCCAAAGATTGTTGAAAAGCCTTGAAGCGCCGTCGACGAACAGCATAGCTTCCGGGTAGGAAAGCGCTTGTGCAGCCGTTTCCGAAAAACGGAGCGGCGCCAGAGAAACCGCCGCGTGGGCCGACCTGCCCTGTGCAACACACTTCTTACCGTCGTCCATGCCGATAAATGACAGCTTGGAGTTTTATCGGCAACAGCCCGGGAAACTCGACCTTTGCGTCCTTTACTGTCTAGTGACAACTCGCAGTGTCCAATTCAGGAGTTCGTTTTCCCCTTTGATCTCTACCCTGCATCGCATTGAATCGCGGAACAAGAACCTGACGCGGACAATTTCGCGGAACGTCTCAAGATGGGACGAGCGTTGAGAATTGACCCAAAGTGGGACACCGCTGGGCCTGCAAAACATGGGGGGCGCGATCCTATGCTTAGGGACGTCGGGATGACAATTTGTACATTGGTTCAGGAGCTCGAGGGTTTGTCTTGCCAACCGAGTTACCCATTAACCGCGTCACTAACCTTTGTCATCCCGAACCCCGGATTTCCTACTACGCGGCGCCATCAAGGACCACGTATGCGGCTTTCATTGAAGAAAGCCGCATGAAGTTCGCTGACCCCACGAAGCTTGACAGGAAATCGGGGGAAGTGGAGGGATCTGCAGTTGGGATGTCGGCTCCAGGCACGCTTATTCGGCTTGGATTTGAAATTTCCGGGACAGCTGTTCAGGCAGGAAAACAAAAAGTTTTCTGATTCGCTTTTTGTTCGCTATAATGCTGGAATGTCGGTGACCCGAAGACAGAAAGAAGTCCTGGACTTCATCAGCAATTTTGTACAGCGCAATGGATACTCCCCTTCGTTTGAGGAGATCGCTCGCGGCTTGAGCCTCAAGTCGCTGGCCACGGTGCACAAACACATCACCAACCTGCAAAAGAAAGGCCTGCTGCAGCGCGCCCACAACCGCAGCCGCTCCATCGACGTACTGCCGCAACGAAGCAAAGCCAAACGTTCGGAACGGCTTCCGCTGCTCGGACGGATCGCGGCTGGCCAGCCGGTTGAAGCTTTGGAGACCAGCGAAACCATCTCGCTCGGTGACATTATCGGCAATCGCGAGGTCTTTGCGCTCCAGGTGCGCGGAGACTCGATGCGCGATGAGCACATCGTGGATGGCGATTTTGTTTTGGTCGAACACACCGCGACCGCTCGCCAAGGGGAAATTATCGTCGCCCTGGTGCGGGGTAGCGAAACAACCCTGAAGCGGTACTACATTGAAGGCAGCACGGTTCGGCTACAGCCCTCAAATACCGAGATGGATCCCATTTACGTTCCGCTTTCGCAGATCGCGATTCAAGGTCGCGTCCTCGGCGTGCTCCGCAAATATGCCTGAAGCATTTTCGCTGCGGGCGTAGGCAGCACCCAGGGTATTTTTGACCCTTCCCTGCCCTGCGTCTAATGGCAAGCCCGGTTCTGTCTTAGACGTTGCCCGGCAGCCCCGTTTCCCCTTATCTTGAGGGCATGGATGTACACCTTACCTCGGATCAGAAGGCTTTCGCCCGCCGCGCGTTCCTGCTTACGCTCGATGACGCCAGCTTCGTTTGCCCGTGGAGAAGGACGCCTTATTACGCAGCAATCCACGCAAGAGCTTGCCCATGAAGTGAAGGAACAAGGACGTACCCGCATTCGGGCCGAACTCACAACGACGCCTCGCTAAACGGAGAGCCGGCTATGCAATTAAACGTGCCCCCCGACCTTGAAACGCTCATCAACAAGCGCCTTTCGAGCGGCGGTTACACGAACGCCGAGGAGGTGCTGCGCCGCGCCCTTGAAGCGCAGGACGCCGAGGAAAGCTGGACTGACGAGGAACGCCGGGCGCTGTCCGCTCATATCGAGGAAGGCTATCTACAGGCCGAGTGCGGCGAACTGATCGACGGCGCACAGGCACGCCGGGAAATTCAGGAGATGAAAAACGACTGGCGTCTATCCAAAAAATGAGTATCGACGAGCGGAACGTTTTATAGTTGAATTTGCCGCGATTCTGCGGCATTGCCAGCCAGCCACAAATCCTCGTTTTTTGAAAGGCTAAGTGGCTACGTCGTACGTTCTTACCCCACTCGCCATAGCAGATATTTTCGACATCTGGTCTTACATCGCTGATGACAGCGAAGACGCCGCCGACCGCGTAGAACAAGCGATTTACGACGCTTGCGCGTTTGTTGCCGAGGCTCCCATGCGCGGCCATTCCCGCCCCGACCTTACAACCCGTTCCCTTCGTTTTTGGACGCTGACGCGCTATCCAAATTACGCCGTTGTCTACCGGCCAGAGACGGCCCCGCTTCAAATCGTCGCCGTTATGCACGGAAAGAGAAATATCCGGCGCATCCTAAAAGAGCGCCAGTGACCCCCTTTTTGGCTTTTTGGCCATTGAAAACTCGATAGCTCTGTCACTTGATTTGGCTTGCATTGACTAGCCAATCACCATCGGCGTTTCGAGCGCAAACCCTCCCGCTCGCAAAAAGAGTCCCGGTTTTACCGCCGGGACTCTCCTCGTAACCAGCAGAACTGCTGTCAGACATGCAAGGGCGCAGTCTGACCAGAACCGGGACCGATCAGTTTGCTGATGCTCTTGTCAATCTTATCTTTCGGAACATACCCGACGATCTGCTCCGCCACCTTGCCGCCTTTGAAGAGAAGCAAGGCCGGAATGCCGCGGATGCCATAGCGCATCGGCGTTGCCGAATTCCGATCCACGTCCATCTTCATCACCTTGAGCTGGCCGCTATACTGCGCGGCCACTTCGTCCACAACCGGCGCCAGTGCCCGGCACGGCCCGCACCAGGCGGCCCAAAAATCTACCAGAACAGGCTGCTCGGATTGCAGAACCTCCTGCTCAAATGTCGCATCGTTCACTTCAAAGACCCCTGGTCCTGCCATGTTCCTCCTTCAGTTCCTGGCTGAGCATAGCACCCAAGCCACACTCAGGCCTGCACTAATGGATGCAGCGCAACTACAAAAGGTGCAACCACCCGGAGCCAGAACGGCACCTTACCACTTTCTCACTAAACACCGGCAATGCGCATATCCGCTCAAACTAAAAGCGCCTGGGCCGCAAGGCCACAGGCGCTAGAGCAGCCCTCCCCCAGAACTGCCCACGAGGCGAAAATATGATCTACAGGGACGTTGTAAACAAAACTTAAGTAACAATTTAGTAACAAGTGGAAAACGCGAAGTACCCTTTGCTTAACTTCGCGAACTAACCCTGTCATCCAAGCTCATCCCTGCGCCCTCATGGCACAGCCGGGCGGCCACAATCTCGACCGGACACACCGGCCGCGCAAGCTCCGAATTGCTTCTTCCAGGTTTCGTTGCCTGGCGAGCTTGCCTGGCTTGTCAGCAGCAGCACCGCCGGGCCCGCACCGCTCAGAGTGACCGACATCACTCGTGGTTACCCGCCAGAGGCAGCAGAGCGGGAAGGAGCGGGCATAGCTCCATGCGGTAGGGCTGGTGCAGGCGGTCTCGCGTGGCCAGCCGCAGCAGATCCGCTCTGCCCAAGGCAAAAGCCGCGGTCAGCAGGGCTACACATTGCAGACTCATGACCACGTCCTGCCGCGCAGTAGCTGTCCGGCAGCACGGAGCGCGCTTTGGCGGTTGCGACTGGAGTCTGCGGAAGCACAAGAAGTGCGTCGCCAGTGTGGGGGAGGCGCGATGGATACGATGCCAAGCTCTGCTTCGGCTGCGGCCGCGACGTCAGGCCGCCATGCCAGCAGGCGGCAACGTTATCCGGATGCCCTTCGAGCCGCGCAGCCTGGCGACGATTCTTGCGGCGTCCCAGTCGAGGCCCCCGAACGCAGACGCGAGCGCAACCCCGGCCAACCGCACCGCGGCCGAGGAACCGCAGCCCATGCCCACGGGAATGCCGTTGCGCATGCGAATCTCGAGCGGCACCATCGTGCGCTGGCTCGGCGGCAAGTACGAACTATAGGTCTCAATCAGCAGGTTCCTGGTCAATCGGGCGCAGATATTCTCGATTGCGCCCGGTGGCGCTGATGGAAAATTGGGGCGCTGGCTCGGCCTCGATCTCCAGGAAGAGATCCAGGGCGAGAGCCATGGCGTCAAAGCCCGGGCCCAGATTGGCCGAGGTCGCGGGGAGCCGCAGTTGCACTGTCTTCATGCCTGAATAGCCGCCTCGAGGACACGAAGCACGGCATCGGAGGATGCCTCGAGCGAGAGCGTGGCACGGCGCCTCTCTGCCATTTCCCGCTCCAGCCCGGCGCTTTCCTCCCTCGTCAACAACTTGCCCCGGTGAAAATCGATGGTGTACTCAGAATCCTTAAGCGTGTGCCCGGTGAGCAGGAGCACGACCGATTCGCTGCGCTGGATCTTGCCCTGACGCACCAACTTTTTCAGGCCGGCAAGCGTTACCGCGGAGGCCGGCTCGCAACCGATCCCCTCCTGGCCGATCTCCGCCTTGGCCAGGGCAATCTCCGCTTCGCTGACCTGTTCGCAATAGCCGCCGGTCTGGTGGATCACGCGAGCTGCCTTTCGCCATGAAGCCGGGTTCCCGATGCGGATGGCGGTGGCCCGCGTGTTGGCCTCTATGGGCTGGATCTCACGGCCATCGCGAGTGCAGCAGGCTCAGGTAGAGCGGGTTCGCGCCCTCGGCCTGCACCACGCTGATTTTCGGCACCTTGCTGCTGAGGCCTAAGTGCATCATCTCGAGGAAGCCTTTGCCCAGCGCGGAACTGTTGGCGAGATTTCCGCCGGGAACGATCAGGTGGTCGGGAACCTGCCAATCGAACTCCTCGGCGATCTCGAAAGCGGGGGTCTTCTGGCCTTCCAGCCGGTAGGGGTTGACCGAGTTGAGCAGATAAACGGGCGCGCGCCGGACCACCTCCGCCAGCACCCGTACGCAGCCGTCGAAGTCTGTCTTCAACTGGCAGGTTACAGCGCCGTAATCGATGGCCTGGGAGAGCTTGGACCAGGAGATCTTGCCTTCGGGCAACAAGACCAGGCTGTTCATGCGGGCGCGGGCCGCATAGGCCGCCATGGCGGCCGAGGTATTGCCGGTGGAAGCGCAGGCCACCCACTGGAAGCCGCGCTCGCGCGCCTGGGAGAGCGCCGCCGTCATGCCCGTGTCTTTGAACGAGCCGGTTGGGTTCATGCCCTGATGCTTGGCGTAGAGCTGCTCGAGACCCAAGCTCCTCCGCGCTTTGCAGCAGCCGGTAGAGCGGCGTGTTGCCTTCGCGCAGCGTAACGGCCTGGTCGGGATCCTGCAGAATCGGCAGCAGCTCGCGAAAACGCCACACCCCGCTCTGATCGATGGGAAGCCTGGACTGGAGCCTCTCCCGCCACAGCCAGCGCAAGGCGCCCGGGTTGGGCATACGGCGCGGTCCTAATAAGAGGTCTGGAGAGGGCGCGCCGGCCGCGCTCCACGAGGGATACTCCACCTCGAGAAGCTCGCCACATGTCGATGCAGCGAAAGTCTTTTTCCACTGCGGCCGGCTGGATCACGGCGCCGCAACCGATGCAGCGCAGTTGATGGGAAGCTTCGAGCATGACTTAAGCGTAGCCTAGAACCGGTCGCATAACGCGCCCGCGATGGCCATTCCCAGTTCCCTTGTGGTGGCATGGCCACCGAGATCCGGGGTGAGGCGCCGATCCGGGGCTGCCAGAACCGTCTCTATCGCGTTAAGGATGTTCTTGCCCGCCTCAGGTTCCCCCAGGTGATCGAGCATCATAGCCGCCGACCAGATCTGGCCGATGGGATTGGCAATCCCTTTGCCTGCGATGTCGGGCGCGGAGCCGTGCACGGGCTCGAACATCGACGGGAATACCCGCTCCGGGTTGATATTGGCCGAAGGCGCAACCGCGATCGTCCCCGTGACTCCGGGACCGAGATCCGACAGAATGTCCCCGAAAAGATTGCTGGCGACGACGACGCTGAAGCGTTCGGGCGACATAACAAACCGGGCGGCGAGAATATCGATGTGATATTGATCGGCGCGAATCTCCGGATATTCGGCTGCTGATCGCTGCAAAGCGCTCATCCCAGAAGGGCATGGAATGAAAGATGCCGTTGGACTTGGTTGCCGACGTCACATGGTCGCGGCCCAGCCGCCTGGCCAAATCGAAGGCGTAGCGGAGAATGCGGTCGGTTCCTCGCCGGGTAAAGATGGCTTCCTGGATAACTGTTTCGTGTTCAGTGCCGGCGTGGAGGCGGCCGCCGATCTGGGAGTACTCCCCTTCGGTATTCTCGCGCACGATCCACATGTCGATGTCGCCTGGATTTCGATCGCGAAGCGGCGACGTTATCCCCGGCAACAACCGCACCGGCCGCAGGTTGACGTACTGATCAAATTCGCGCCGAATGGGGATCAGAAGCCCCCATAACGACACGTGGTCTGGCACTCCCGGGTAGCCGACCGCGCCCAGAAAGATGGCGTCGTGGTCCCGCAGCCTGGTTATGCCGTCTTCCGGCATCATGCGGCCGGTCGCCTTGTAGCTCTCGCAGCTCCAGTCGAAATGATCGAAGTGAAAACTGATACCAGACTTTGCCCCAACCGCTTCCAGAACGCGTAATCCCTCGGGGACAACTTCTTTCCCGATCCCATCCCCGGGAATGACTGCGATGGTGTAGGTTTTCATCTACATCCGCCTTTAAGCCGACAACAGATCCTGGCCAAAGCCATCAAGCGGCGATCAATGAGCGACTAGTCGACGCGAATAGTCACAGGTCAGACACAGCGGCCACCGTCGACCTCGAGACACACGCCGGTGATGAACTCCGCCTCATCGCTGGCCAGGAATGCGCATGCTTTCGCCACATCGATGGGCCGGCTAAGGCGTCCCAGCGGAATGGTGCTGATCACCTTTTGGCGGCCGAGCTCGGGGTCGCCGGCGGGCAGGAAATCCGCCAGCAGGCCGGTCTCTCCCATTACCGGATTGACAGCGTTGACGCGAATGGCATCCGGAGCCAGTTCGACCGCCATCGACTTGGTCAAGAGGATGGCTGCCCCTTTCGAGCCGTTGTACCAGGTCAGCCCCGGACGAGGACGGACCCCTGCCGTCGAAGCAACGTTAACGATATTGCCTGAGCCCTGCCGCCGAAATACCGGAACCGTGTGGATCGCGCCCAGATAAATGCTCTTGACGTTGACGGCATAGACGCGATCAAAGGTCGCTTCATCGACGTCAAGCATCGGCTGATTCTTGTGCGTGGTCCCGGCATTGTTCACCAGAATGTCCAGTTTGCCGAAAGTGCTGAGGGCGAGCGCAACCATGCGAGCAACCTGGGCGCTTTGCGTCACATCGATTTGCGCCGCAACCGCGTGGCCGCCCGCGGCTTTGATTTCCTCCGCGACCCGCTCGGCCTCCTGACCCCGGATATCGGCAACCAGGACCCTGGCGCCCAACTCGGCGAAGTGTTTCGCGATGCCTTCCCCGAATCCCCCGCCAGATCCAGTAACAATTGCGATTCGATCCTGAAGTTTCATTGTTCCTTCAGATCCCGCCCATACAGAGGTACTTCACTTCCAGGTAGTCCTCGATGCCGTACTTTGATCCTTCTCTTCCGATGCCGGACTGCTTGACGCCCCCGAATGGGGCTACTTCGGTGGAGATGAGCCCTTCGTTGATGCCCACGATTCCGTACTCCAAAGCTTCGGCCACCCGCCATACCCGTCCGATATCCCGGGTGTAGAAATAGGAGGCGAGGCCGAACTCGGTGTCGTTGCTCATGGCGATGACCTCCTGCCTCGGAGGAGAAGCGGGTCAACGGAGCAACCGGTCCGAAGGTCTCTTCGTTCATCAGCTTGGTCCCCTTCGGCACATCGAGGAGGATCGTGGGCTCAAAGAAGTTGCCCCCCAGCGGGTGGCGTTTGCCGCCAAGGGAGATCTTCGCGCCATGATCGACTGCGTCGGCGATGTGCTCCTCGGCTTTTTCCACGGCTTTCTGGTCGATGAGCGGCCCGATCGTCGTGCCCGCGGTCAGACCGTTGCCGACGGCCAGTGCGCGGACGGCGTCCCGCAGTTTAGCGGTGAAGGCGTCGTAGATGCTGTCTTCCACGAAGATGCGGTTGGCACAAACACAGGTCTGGCCGCCATTGCGGAACTTCGAGATCATCACGCCCGCCACCGCTTTCTCGAGATCGGCGTCGGCGAAGATGATGAAGGGCGCATTTCCGCCCAGTTCCATCGATACTTTCTTGACCGTACCGGCGCATTGCGCGAGCAATGTTCGCCCCACCTCGGTCGAACCGGTGAAGGACAGTTTTCTGACGGTGGGATTGGAGGTGAGCTCGCCCCCCACCACGCTGGCCGGCCCGGTAATGATGTTGAGCACTCCCTTGGGCACGCCTGCCCGTTCTGCGAGCTCGGCCAGAGCCAGCGCGGAATACGGCGTTAAGCCGGCCGGCTTGATCACGATGGTGCAGCCAGCGGCCAATGCGGCCCCGGCTTTGCGCGTGATCATCGCGTTGGGGAAATTCCAGGGCGTGATCGCAGCCACCACACCGATTGGCTGTTTGATCACCACGATACGCCGATCGCCTGAAGTTGCAGGAATCACATCGCCGTAGACACGCTTTGCCTCTTCCGCAAACCACTCGATGAATGACGAACCATAGGCAATCTCGCCCCGCGCCTCGGCGAGAGGTTTGCCTTGCTCGAGGGTAAGGATCGTCCCTAAGTCACCCTGGTTTTGCATGCACAGATCGAACCAGCGGCGCAGAATCTGCGATCTTTCCTTGCCCGTTTTGGCTCGCCAGGCGGGCAAAGCCGCCTCTGCCGCTTCGATGGCGCGGCGTGTGTCCGCGGCGCCGAACCGCGGAACCACGCCGAGCTCGCTCCCATCGGCGGGATTGGTAACGGATAAGACTCCGCCATCTTCCGCGCCCACCCATGCTCCGCCTACATAGCACTCCTGGCGGAACAGATTCTTATCCTTGATATGCGTTTCGACCGGGTTCAAAGCAACGGATGTCGACATAGGCGGTTCCTCCCTCGAGAGCTCGAAGTCTCACGATAGATTGGAATATCCGTTCTTAGCAAGGTTCTCCTCCAGGTCTGGCAGTGGGTGGAAAGCGGCGAGATCTCCTTCATCTTCGTGCAAATTCGTATGGCCTGCAGGAACATATCGTATAATTTCGCTATGCTGCTTTCACCGCGCGAAGCCGCTCTGCGCTTGGGGATTTCCTATCCCACCATCAAGCAGTGGCTCTATCGCGGGAAGCTGAAGTCGGTGAAAACTCCGGGCGGCCATTACCGCATTCCGGAGGCGGAGCTGGATAGCCTGCTGCATCAGGCGAAACGTCCTGAGACGCCCAAGCGGGAGATGCTGCGCACGCTCAGCGGGCGCAACCAGCTCACCGGCCGCATCGTCGAATTGAAGATTGAGGGGCTGCTCGCCCAGGTAAAGCTATCGATCGGCGGGCAGATCATCACCGCGATCATCACCTCGGAAGCGGCCCGCGAAATGCGGCTCCAGGTGGGCGAAACCGCCGCCGCCCTCATCAAGTCCACGGAAGTCATGGTGCTGCGTGTCTAAAAAATTGCTGCTGGTTCTGCTGGCCGTCGTTTTGATGGCCGGGAGGGTTCGTTCGCGCAGGGAAACAGCACGCTGAAGATTGCCGCCGCTGCGGACCTTCAACCTGTGCTGCCGGCGCTTATTGCGGAGTTTGAGAAGCAGACAAATCTGAAGGCCGAGGCTTCTTATGCCTCCTCGGCGACGCTGGCCACGCAAATTGTAAACGGCGGCCCTTTCGATCTCTTCCTTGCGGCCGACCTTTCGTTCCCGCAGAAAGTCATCGCGGCGGGCCTGGCGGACAGCGCTGAGCCAATTCCTTATGCGCGGGGAACGCTGGTGCTCTGGGCAAGAAACGACTCCCCAATGCAGCCGCTCAGCATCGACTCGCTGCGCAATCCGTCGCTGCGGACCGTCGCGGTTGCAAATGCCGAACACGCCCCCTACGGCCGCGCAGCCATGGCCGCGCTGCAGAAACTGGGGTTGACGGACGCGTTGAAGGGCAAGCTGGTGGTCGCGGAAAACATCGCGCAGGCCGCCCAATACGCCGATTCAGGCAATGCGCAACTGGGATTGATTTCGCTTACCTCCGCGCTCACGCCGCGCCTCAGCTCAAGCGGGAAATACGTCGCCATGCCTGAGGATTCTTACCCTCCGATACTCCAGGGCGCCGTTGTCCTCAGCCATGCACCGGGGCGTGATGAGGCGCACCAATTCCTCACCTTCCTGCTCTCCCCGCCCATCAGGAAGCAGTTGGCCGAGCGTGGCCTCAAAGCACCGTAACCAGTACATTCCCACTCTCACGTTATGGATCAGCAAGCTATCTTCCTCACCTTTCGCCTCGCCGCGCTGACCACACTGATCCTGCTCGCGATCTCCGTGCCTCTCGGACATTGGCTGGCCTTCAGCAAAGCGCGCTGGAAGCCCCTGGTGGAAGCCGCGGTGGCGCTTCCGCTGGTGCTGCCTCCGACGGTCCTGGGTTTCTACCTGTTGGTGCTGATGGGCCCGCGCACTGCGATCGGCAGAGCGGTATCCGCGCTCCTGGGTCATCCGCTGGCCTTTTCCTTCGCCGGGCTTCTGGTTGGCTCCGTGATCTTCAGCCTGCCCTTTGCCGTACAGCCCATGACCTCAGGCTTCCGCTCGGTGGATCGAGAGATCCTCGAAGCGGCAGAGCTTCTGTCCCCGCGCCGAAGCAAGATCCTGGGGCGCGTGCTGCTGCCACTCGTTCGGCCTTCCGTGCTGGCTGCCGCGGTGCTGGCTTTTACCCACACCGTGGGCGAGTTTGGCGTTGTGCTGATGATTGGCGGAAACATTCCCGGCGTAACCCGGACTCTTTCCATTTCGATTTACGATCAGGTCCAGGACTTCGCCTATGCTCAGGCCAACCACACGGCTCTTCTGCTGCTGAGCCTCTCCTTCCTTGCGCTGCTGGTCATCTACAGACACCGGGGAAACGCCGGTGTCTAGAACAGGTGAGTCCGTTCGCGCTGGATACGCCATGGATGAGACTGGTTCAAGCGCGGCCGGCGAGTACATGCATGTGGCCATCGAGCACACCCTGGGCGATCTGTCACTGCGCGTATCGTGCGCGCTATCCGCCCCGTGGACGGTGCTCTTCGGCCCCTCCGGCGCGGGCAAGACGTCCATGCTGCGCGTACTTGGGGGTCTGATCGGGCCGGTGAGCGGCCGCGTGGTCTTACATGGACGAACGCTGGTGGACACGGCAAGCGGCGTGTGGGTGCCTCCCGCGGAACGCGCCATCGGGTTTGTGACGCAGCGTCCCACTCTGTTTCCCCACATGAATGTGGCCGCCAATGTTGGTTTTGGCATCTCCCGGCTCAGCCGGCCTTCCAGTGAAGAGCGCGTGGTGCAGATGCTTCAGCTCTTTCACGCCGAACACCTGGCGAAGAGGGCGCCTGCCGCTCTCTCCGGGGGCGAGAAGCAGCGTGTGGCGCTGGCTCGTGCCCTCGCTCCCGAGCCGCGCATGCTGCTGCTGGACGAACCCTTTACCGGCATGGATGCGGATCTCAAAGTCGCCATCCTGGGGCCGCTGACGGCCTGGCTCGCGGAACGGAAAATCCCCACGCTCTATGTATCTCATGATGTGGCGGAAGCCTTCCAAACCGCCGCGGACGTAATTGTGATCGATCGCGGCCAAGTCGAAGCTCATGGCCCAGCGCAACTGGTGCTGGCCTCGCGGCGAGAGCAACTGCTGCGGCAACTGGGCGTGGGCTAAGCACGTTATCGAGTGCGCGCAAGCCGTCACCGATACCGTGAAACGGGCATTTCTTGTCCTCGGCGGAAGGTGCAACAGATCTCCGGATGCCCCACCCGCCTTTTCGTGGTGCTTCCTACGATGTCTCGACCGGATCTTCAGCTACGGCGAAGGGACCAAAAACCGGAGAGCGCAATGCCCGCGAAGCGGGATCATTTTGTCGAGAATCTGCGTACTCTCTGTTAACCATCCGGCTCCAGGAGCGTTGTATGGAGTGAAGCATGCAAACGGAGGGATACACATGGGCAGGGACACTCTACCGATAATCGCGGTCTTTTCAACCATCAGCTGGGTCGCGTGGCTGCTCTTTTCTTCCATTCGCCGCTACAAAATAGCCCAGCTCCAGGCGGACATCCAAAGCAGGCTAGTGCAACGATTCGATTCTCCAGATGCTCTCTTGGGATACGCGCAGAGCGATGCGGGCAGGCAGTTCATCAAGAGCATGGACATGGAGCGAAGTACACCATACAGCCAGATCCTCAAGGGGGTCCAGGCAGGAATTGTGTTCATCTTTTTTGGAGCGGGGTTGTTGCGCCTCCACGCTTGGAATATCGGCGACGAAGGGCCGCTCGTCTTTGGTACGCTCGCCCTCGCTCTGGGACTCGGATTCGGCGTGGCAGCGGCAGTCTCCTACTTCCTCTCGCGCTCCTTCGGTCTCTTGAACCGGTAAGGCGGGCGGCGGCAAAGCATGATGCCCGGCTTGGCAGGGCAATTGGCCTTGGGTGCAATGAGGAGTCGTCAGGGATGGACGAGCAAGCATTCCACGCGCTCTACGCTGCCACAGCGAAACCCCTGTGGGCGTATATCGCGCGCCTGTCCGGACGCCCGGACGTGGCAAATGATCTTCTGCAGGAGACCTATTGCCGCTTCCTGACCGCCAAACTCGGCAATGTGGAGCCCGCGGAGGCCAAGCCCTACCTGTTCCGCATCGCGGCCAATCTGCTTCACGACCGATGGCGCAAAGGTGAGGATACGAAATGGTCCGAACCTCCGGAAATCGGCTTCGAACGCGATCTCGATACGCAGATCGACGTTCGCGATCTGATGCAGCAGCTCAAGCCCAGAGAACGCCAGCTGCTTTGGTTAGCCTATGTCGAGGGCATGACACACAGCGAAATCGCCAAGGCCACTGGACTGCGCTCGATGAGCGTTCGCATTTTGCTGTTTCGGGCGCGCCGGAGGGCGGCGGAGTTGCTGGGACGAAAGGAGAGAGCCGTTCATGAAGTGTGAGAGGGAGCAGCAGGTTATTGAAGCCACGCGCAACGGATTGTGGGCCTCTTCGTTGCGCGCTCATCTGCGAGATTGCGCGCTATGCGCCCAAACGGAGCTGATTGCGGCGTCGCTGCAGGAGGATGCCGCAAAGGCGAAACGGGTGCTCGATCTTCCGCCAGCCGGCATGATCTGGCGCCGCGCCCAGACCAGGCGGCGTGAGCGTGCGCTGCAGCGAGCCACTCGCCGGCCGTTTCTCATTGCTGGCGCGCTGGGCGCGGTATATTCCGTGGTTTTCCTGCTGTGGGGGATCTTTCAGCTTCCTCAATCCGTCTACCGGCCGTTCGTCACGCCTCCCGGACTGACCGGGGACATGGCACTCGCGGGCGCAGCACTGTCAGGAATACTGGCCATTGTGGGATCGTGTGTATTGTTACTTGAGACGAAGCGTTGATCACGAGCGGCTATCACATTTTCCGTGCAGTGTGAGACGAGCGGCTTCACCCAACGCAGGTGTTCCATTCAGAATGCCGGGACTACTTCGAGAATCCCACAACAATCATCAATCAACATGTTCAGACCATGCCGGGCAGCCCTGGGCGTAACATCCGTGTGGGACCAGGCTTTTGGAACTTCGACCCCTCCCTGGTCAAAGACACGAAACTCACGGAGTTTCTCAAAATGCAATTCCCATCAGAGCTCTTCAACATCTTCAACCATCCCACGCTCGCCGAATGGTACGATTTGAAACCCGGCTTCTGGCGCGAGCAGCGGAACCGAAGTTGCTGCGCGCCGGCACTGGAGATGATTTACCAACGGAGGCCCCGGGTTTCATGAACCTTCAACGCACCGTACTCGTTGCCACACTCCTGGGCGCGGCCATGTCTACCGTCGGTTGCTCCAATAAGAGCCAACCAGCAACAGAGACTGCTTCTAGTGCTTCGAGCACCGCTGCCTCTGTCGAGCCCTTTCTAGGACGTTGGGACTTGACGCTCAAGGCGCCGCATCGAGACTATCCCTCCTGGCTTGAGATACGGCAGGAAAACGGGGAGTTGAAAGCGCAGATGGTGGGCCGTTGGGGGAATGCGCGGCCCCTCCCAAAAGTTGAGGTTGCCAATGGCGTCGTCACCTTCGTCTCGCCCAAGGAAGACGAGGAAAGTAAAACCGATATGGTATTTCAAGGCAAGCTGATTGGGGCGACTCTCTCAGGGACCACAACGGGGCCGGATGGAACTACATGGCAGTGGGTGGGCCAGAAGGCGCCCGCTCTTGAGCCAACGGGTGTGCCGCAGTGGGGCAAGCCGGTTCGATTGTTCAACGGCAAGGATCTGACCGGATGGAAGATGGATAGACCGGGTCCGCCCGTTTGGACCGTACACAACGGAACTCTTGTGAGCCCGGGCAATGGCCCGGAGCTCATCAGCGACCGCAAGTTTCAGAATTTCAAGTTACATATCGAATTCAATAACGGACCGAATTCAAATAGCGGCGTCTATCTGCGAGGCCGCTACGAGGTGCAGGTCGAGAATGAGTCTGCCGCCGAGCCGCCGAGTCACCATACGGCCGGTGTGTATGGCTTTCTCGCTCCGTCACCGGAATTACCGCGCAAAACCGGGGAATGGCAGAGCTTTGACATCACTCTAATCGGACGAAAGGTAACCATCGTCCAGAACGGTAAGACGGTGATCGATAACCAGGAGATCCCTGGGATTACCGGTGGAGCTTTGGATAGCCATGAAGAGTTGCCCGGACCGATCTATCTCCAGGGATCGGAAAAGGGCCATGTCGCGTTTAGGAATATCGTGGTCACTCCGGAGCGTTAACGAACTTCTTCGAGATAGACCAGATCGCTGGTGTACTTTCCTGGCAAGTGGATCACCAATCCGCGACTCATCAGCTCTTCCCCGGAGTAGGTTGTTCCCTTGGTTGAATGATCTTCGGCACGCACCCTGTAAGTTGCGGTTGGCTCCAGGCCCCTGAGCAAAACGCTTTGCGCCGGAGTCCTTGGCCGGTTCCTCGCGCTGAAAGCGGAGGATCTGAGATGAAAATGCTGAGGCGATTTCTCAAGCGGCTAATGGCCTCGACGATGAGGCGGCATGACGGCGAGCGATTGAATGAAGAGACCGAGGAACACCTCGCCCTGCAAACGGCGGAAAATCTTCGGGCCGGTTTGTCGCCGGAGGAAGCGCGCCGTTCCCAGGGTGATGAGGTACTTGCCGTTGGTGCCAATCAAGAGACCTGAAGTCTCAGTGAACGGTGAGCCTTTCATCAATGTCAGCTTGTCGGCGGAGGATGCGTTGTAGGCGTAGATGCCTTTAGGGGTTGGTACGTAGAGGTAAGCAACTTGGGCAGAAGCCGCCGCACTACCCTGCTGAGCAATTCGAATCTGCACTGCGTTTGACTCGCAGAAACTTCCCGCAACCGGTAGCAACAGCAGTCGATGGGAAACCCTGGACCCACTACAATCATGGGAATGCCCTACTGGTACCGTCGAGTCTTCGTGCTCGCCATCCCGCTCATTCTTTCTAACCTGACCGAGCCGCTGCTTTCCATGGTGGACACGATCCTCTCAGGCCATCTGCCAAGCTCGGCGGTGCTGGGCGGGGTCGCCGTGGGAGGCATCTTTTTCAACTCCATCTATTGGACCTTCGGCTTTCTGCGCATGGCGACGACCGGCCTGGTGGCACAATCGCACGGGGCCGGAGATCAGGATCAGCTCATGCACCATTTCGGCCGCGCGCTGCTCACCGCTCTCCTTATCGGGACCTTGATCCTCGCCCTCCAGAGGCCGCTCATCTCCGCGGCACTGGCGCTGCTCGGCGCTCGCTCCGACGTGCATGGCAACGCGCTCGTCTATTGCAGTATCCGCATCTGGTCGGCGCCGGCGGCATTGGCTAACTACGCCATCCTCGGCTATCTTCTGGGCCGGCAGCATGCCCGAACCACCTTGCTGCTGCAAGCGGTGATTAACATCGTCAACGTGGTCGTGGCTCTGACGCTGGTCCTATGGCGGCACTGGGGCGTAGCTGGCATCGCCACTGCGACGATGACCGCCGAATGGACGGGATGCCTTCTTGGCTTCGCTCTCATGCTGGCCGGCGGCGCTCGCCCCAGCCATCTGCGCTGGAGCGAACTGGTCGACGGCACAAGCCTGCGCCGGCTCTTTGCCCTCAACCGCGACATTTTTCTGCGCACGCTGAGTCTCGTCGCAGCCTACGCCTGGTTCACTCGCTCCGGCGCCCGCTCGGGAAATGAAATCCTGGCTGCGAACGCAGTTCTCATCAACTTTCTCTGGATCGCCGGCTACGGCCTCGACGGCTTTGCCAACGCCAGTGAGGCGCTGGTCGGCGAGGCGATCGGCGCACGGCGCGTGGCAGATTTTCGGGCTGTGCTCAAGGCGAGCTCCGTTTCCGCTTTTACTGTCGCCGCTGCAATCTCGCTCCTATATCTCATTTTCGGCCGCAACATCATCGCCCTTTTCACCAATCAGGAAGCGATTCGCTTGCTCGCCGCACAGTTTCTTCCCTGGCTGATCGTCTTGCCCCTGGTGGCCGTGTGGAGCTTCTTGCTCGATGGTGTCTTCATCGGCGCCACACGCGCCCGGGAGCTACGCGACAGCATGGTGATCTCCTTCGTCGGATTCCTTGGCCTGGCCGTCGTGCTCACGGCTCGCTTCGGCAATCACGGCTTGTGGTGCGCCATGCTGGCCTTCATGACTCTGCGGGCAACTACACTGGCCCTGCGCCTGCCCGAAATCGAACGAAAATCCTTCGCCCCAGCTGAAGATCCGGTCGAGGCATAGCTCGCGGCTAAGAGATCCAGGCAGAATCCGGTTCATCAGCAATCCGGAGTGCATGTCTATATTGCCGGCACAGTTTCGCTATTTCATTTGCGAGATCACTTTTTACTTCTAACCTGGATTTTCACAACGACTCAGAGCAAGTGAGAACAGGATTTCTTGTTTCTCATCGGAATTGCAACAAATCCCCGGGTGCCCCATCCTTCGCGCTTTTTGCGAAGGGTGGGATATCACGAATCTCAATACGCGACCGTGTGCATCGAGATTCATGGCCTCCCACCCTTGCCGGAAAAGCACCGTCAATAAATTCATGCTCCCAAGTGGCGCACCCGTCGGCTCAGCGGATGGCGATCTCGCCGAACATCGGGCTGAACGATGAAGGAAAAAAGGAAATATTTTTGCGGAAGGATTTTGCTGTTGACAAGTGTTTGAATCACGTCAATAATCTGTGGCGAAGCTTGGGCACACTTCAGCTCTTAATTGGAGATGGAGCGGGACCAAGCACCCCCCCAGCAATAACTGATCCAACGGAATCATGTTTTCATTGCGCGGATGCGGCTGAAAGCTGCTCCGGACGAAAGCAACTCTGCGCCGGGCGCCTTCTGCATCAGCGAAGGAACAATTCGTTGCCGCAGGTCATTACGAATCGGTATATCGACTCTGTTTGAAGTTGAGGTCATTTGACATGCCATGCCGGCGGACAACATTAGGGACGAAAAAGAGCGGCCCCTCTCTTGCCTCCTCCTTGACCGGCAAGGCGACCGCTCAACCCATCCCCATGGATGATTCACCAACCCTCTCCCCAGAAACCCGGAAAGAGAAGGAAAGCTCATGAAGAACGTTTCCCTGGTCCTCGCGTTGCTCGTTGCCGCCACACCGCTGGCCGGCATAGCAGAACAGCAGAATGAGCTCCCCACCAATCTGCCTGGAGTCACCACCATCGCTGCCCCTCCGGAAGGCTTTAACCCTCTTACAGCCACAGATGAAGACCTCGCCTACTACGGCTTTCCTCCCCGGCCGAACGATTACAGTGGAGATTATGCAAGCTGGGCCAAGGCCATGGCCGCTTCGCAGGAGCGCATAGTTCCAGTCCTGGAGCAAACCGGCATCTATCATGGCCCTATGCGGATTGGCCCTGTACTGGATGCCAATGCCTTAGCTTCCTATAACTGGAGCGGCTATGTGAAACTTGGTTCTGCAAAGAGTTACGGGAAATCCTCTTACGACTTTGTCTACTCTGATGTCACCGTTCCCACCGCAAAGCAAGCGAACGGCAAATGCACGGGCGGCTGGGATTATGCGTCGGCCTGGGTGGGTATTGACGGTGACAATTCCAAGGACGCGCTGCAGGACGGCATCGAGTTTGATGCTTACTGCAAAGGAGCTACCAAGGCCTCCTTTTATTCAGCATGGTTCGAGTGGTACCCCTTCAGCGAAGTCCGTATCTCAGGTATGCCCATCGCGCCGGGCCAGGCATACTACATGGAAATCTGGAGCACGTCCAGCACCCTGGGGCACGCCTATCTGGTGAACATAACCGAGAAAAAGGCTGTGACCATAATCTTTACGGCTCCTAAGGGAACCAAATTAATTGGAAATTCCGCCGAATGGATCACTGAGCGTCCGGAAGTAAACGGTGCACTTGCCACTCTGACCAATTACGTTTCCCAAAAGTATACGGACGCGCATGGTGAGACTTTTGCGGGAAGCGCGATTGATCCGGGCGGCTCATCGGCGATCATCATGCTGGATAACAATAAGAAACCCATTTCGTATCCAACGCTGAATAGCGCCACGTCCTTCACTATGAGAGATGAAGGATCTGCCTACTAAGCGAAGTCCGCGAACAACAAAAAAGGCGGCGCATGGTTGGGCGTCGCCTTTTTTCGTCAAAGGCTCATGGCCCCGGCACCTTGTTGCGCTCTGTGATGCACTCGCGTCAAATCGCCCCAATCGGCGAACTTTGCCTGGAGATCAATGAAATGCCTCACCACGATAGATGACCATGCGCCAGCCATCCGGGTCTTCAAACGTGTAACTCTTATCCTTCCAGTATGGATTCTCGGGCTCAACTGGCTGATAACCATGATCTTTCATCCGCTTCACTGCTTCTGCATATACCTCATCTTCAGGAATATAAAAGACAAGCAAGTTGTCTTTGCTGGGCGCAGGGCAAGGACTCCCGGCCTCAGCATGCGTGAATTCGAGGTGGAGGTGATCAGTCGGTGTCCCAAGAATGACGCCAGAGTATCCGGCGTGGTTTTCAAAATGAGCGATCATTGGCAGCCCCATGCCATCACGGTAAAACGTAACAACATCGGCTAGCTTATCTGTCGGCCGGGCGACCCTGATTTGCATATAAACTGTCCTCACCAGCTGGCGTCATGGGACCCCTTTATTTTTGCACCTTCCACGAGCACCGAAATGGTCAGGTTCATTGCTTGAACAGTTGTGCAATGGGAATCCGCAAAAGCAAGCCTTTCTTGTAGTCCGTGATCCAGATGGAACCAAAGCCCAGCCGCAGAGAATCTCCGCCCCTGCACGCGCGGCTTTCGCAGCCGGATGCAGGTCGTAACCATGCATCGCCCGAACGAGCCAGGCTACAGCCGCCCCGGCCTCTTCCTGCTCGATGACTGGCGATAGCCATTTCATGAGACATACACGGCGAACGGTCGATCCATTCGCCGGATCAAACCACCGGACAGCGAGAGGCGAATCATCCTTATTGTGCTCTTCGACCTCATATCCGCCTCCGATCCGGCTCATGCGCGGATCCCCTACCTGTACCTCGCTTTTCTCATCCTGGGAATCGCATGGTATGCGGTAAAGCGCAAAAAAGGCAGCTCCGTCGTCCGCTGACGCATCACGGTGTCAGAAGGTGTTCGGTTCTAAGCCAAGCAGCAGCATCAGGCCCGCTATTCAGGTATATGCTGGAGATTCGCCGAAAGACGCGGAACATCGGCAACTCCATCGTAGAGAGGATGGGTAGAATGAGCCGGATCAGTCGTCGGAGCTTATTGGCTACGGCCGGAATGGGTATCTTGTCTGGCGGTCTTCGCCGGGTTTTGGGTGCCGAATCGACCAGCGATTCTCCGCCAGACAAGACACCAGCCGAGAGCCAGAAGGAACCGCTTGCTCTGGCGAAGTACCAGCCGGTAAGCATGCTCCACTTGAAAGAAACGCATGTGCCGCGAGCCAGATACCCGGTCATCGATTTCCATACCCACCTGACCTTCTCGGCACACGTAGTCAATGGCGTTTCCCTGGGAGCCGAACGCAGGATCGCCGCTCAGCCGGAGGAACTGCTGCCCATCATGGAGCGCAGGAATATCCTTGCCTTGACCAACCTCACCGGCGGTTTTGCAGCCGGCCTGAAGGCTACGGTCGCCCAATACGACAAGCGCTTTCCGGCCCGCTTTTATACTTTCACCGAACCCTCGTATAACCTGTTTCAACAGTCGAAGTATCCTCAGTTGCAGGCGGACGCTATCCTCGCTGCCCACCAGTCGGGCGCCCGTGGTCTAAAGATTTTGAAGACCCTCGGCCTCTCTTTGCGCGAACAAACGACCAGAGGCAACCTGGTTAAAGTGGATGATCCCCGATTTGACCCGATGTGGGAGGCCTGTGCCGGCCTGCGCATGCCCGTCGCCATTCACGTATCCGATCCACTGGCATTTTTCACGCCAACAGATCGCTTCAATGAGCGTTACGAGGAACTGAACAATCACCCTGATTGGTCCTACTTCGGAGCCGGGTTTCCCTCCAACGCGGAAATTCTGGAAGCACGCAATCGAGTCTTTGCGCGCCACCCCAAGACCAGCTTTGTCGCCTTACATGTCGGCAACTTCGCCGAAAACCTGGAAAACGTTTCGCAAAACCTCGATCGCTTCCCCAACATGTACGTAGACATCGCCGCCCGTCTGAACGAGCTGGGGCGGCAGCCAAGGGCAGCACGCAAGTTCTTTGACAAGTACCAGGACCGCATTGTTTTTGGAACAGATGCTACGCCGCATGGAGATCAATTCCCGCAGCAAGTGTTCAACGATAGCCTGTACGAAATCTACTTCCGATTTCTAGAGACGGATGATGAATACTTCGATTACGCTCCCGCGCCGATACCTCCTCAAGGACGCTGGAGAATTTCGGGAATCGATCTGCCCGATGGAATTTTGCATAAGGTTTACAACCAGAATGCAGCTCGGTTGCTCCACGTCGCAGCTGGTTGACAAGCTCTACGCCTCCGCCAAGGGCCTGCCCGCTCAAACCCACGGCCAACCGAAGTCTTCGCATGTCGGGGAGTCTATCCTGTTGCGGGATAATCACGAGGAACTTATGTCTTGATTACGAACTGCCTGAAGCCGCGGCCAGAACCAAAAAATTCCCAGAAATAAAATTTTCCCGACGGCTTGTAGAATTCCGGTCTGGCCGTTCGTCGTTGTAGTGAAGGCCGGGCAGAGAACCCCGCCTGAAGGACTATTACAGGAGAAGACATGCCGCAATATCTAGTTGCTATTCAACACCCCGAAAACTACGACCCGTCGCTGGAAGGTGAAGCGATGATTCGCGACATCGGCGCACTCAACGAAGAGATGGATGCCGCAGGCGCCCGGTTCTTCGCAGGCGGTCTGGAATCGGCAAGCCACGCTAAATCGCTGCGCAAGCAGCCCGACGGCAACGTCTCCATCACCGACGGCCCCTACCTCGAAGCCAAGGAACACATCGGCGGCTTCTGGATCCTCCAGTGCGCCGACATGGACGAAGCGCTGGCCTGGGGACGCAAAGCCGTCGTCGCCTGCCGGGTTCCTGTCGAGGTGCGAGCGTTCCTCAAAATCCGGCCGAATAGAAAATCACTTAGCCACGGAGACTCGCAATGAGAAAGCTCAAAATTTTCGAACACATCTCGCTGGACGGCGTAATCCAGGTTCGCGGCTCAGGCGAAGACAGCGACTACCCCTACGGCGACTGGACAGCACCCTATCGCACCCCCGCCGGCAGAGATGCAATCCTCGCAGCGTATGGCGAGCGCTTCGATCTGCTGCTTGGCCGGCGCACCTACGATCTCTGGTCGGGCTTCTGGCCGAAGGCGCCGAGCAGTCCTATCTCTGACGGCCTCAACGCCGCGACGAAATACATCGCGACCCACCGGCCGGAAAGCCTTGAATGGGGCCCGTTCGAGGGCCTTGGGCCGGACATCGTCGAGGACATTCGCCGCATCAAGTCGCACGACGGCCCTAACCTGATCCTCTGTGGCAGTTCAACGCTGACATCGACGCTGCTCGAACACGGCCTTGCGGATGAGGTCTTGCTGATCGTCTATCCAGTCCTGCTGGGCCAAGGGAAACGTTTCTTCTCGGAGGGAACGCCGCCACGTTCCTTCGAGCTCGCCAGCACGAAAGCTTTGTCCTCAGGCATCGTTATCAATGCCTACAAGGCCGCTGGGCCTTTGAAGAACCAACCATAGGAGCAACTCAATGCGTTTCATGATGATGGTGATCCCCGAAGGATATGGATCGGCTGCGCCGGATGCAGTACCCAGCGCGGAAGCAGTAGCGAAGATGATGGAGTACAACAAGTCGTTGCAAAAGGCGGGAGTCCTGCTCGCACTGGATGGACTGTTTCCTCCTTCCACGGGAGCACGTATCTCTTATATGGACGGCAAGCCGACGGTGACCGACGGGCCGTTTGCGGAGTCGAAAGAAGTCATCGGCGGCTACTGGATCATCCAGGTGCGCTCACGCGAAGAGGCCATCGAATGGGCAAAGCGGGCACCCATGTCCAACAACGAGAGGATCGAAGTCCGCCAGATTCACGAGATGTCTGACTTTCCCGAAGACGTCCAGAAGGCGGCGGAAGGGTTCGAGCAACTGACCCGGTAACCTCATACGTATGAGCGATGTCCATAAGACGATTGAGGCCGTGTGGAAGATTGAGTCCACACGCCTCATCGCCGCGATTGCTCGCGTCACCCACGATATCGGCATTGCCGAGGAGCTGGCGCAGGATGCGCTCGTGACTGCCCTCGAAGTTTGGCCCGAGGAAGGCATCCCTGACAATCCCGGGGCATGGCTGATGAAGGCGGCGAAGCGGCGCGCGATCGATTCGTTGCGGCGCGGCCGCATGCTCGTACAAAAGCATGAAGAGATTGCCCGCGAGCTGGAGTGGCAACAGCAGCGGCTTGGAGACGCTTTGGAGCACTCGCTGGATCAGGTGATCGATGATGACGTGCTGCGGCTCATCTTCACCGCGTGCCATCCCGTGCTTGCGGTGGAAGGACGCATCGCGCTCACGTTGCGCCTGATCGGCGGCCTCACCACGGCGGAGATCGCGCGTGCGTTTCTTGTGCCGGAAAAGACGCTGGGCCAGCGGATCTCTCGCGCCAAGAAGACCCTCTCGGAGGCACACGTTCCCTTTGAGACGCCGAGTGGGGACGAGTTGCGTTGCAGGGTTGAGTCCGTGCTCATGGTGGTCTACCTGATTTTCAATGAGGGCTACACCGCGACCTCGGGCGATGAATGGATGCGGGCGGCTCTCTCTGAAGAGGCGCTGCGCCTGGGGCGCATGCTGGGGCAACTTCTCCCCGGCGAATCGGAAGTTCATGCACTTGTGGCATTGATGGAGTTGCAGGCATCGCGCAACGCAGCGCGCCGGGGCAAAAACGGCGAGGCCGTCTTATTGCCGGATCAGGACCGCTCCTTGTGGGACTACGCGCAGATCCAGCGAGGAATGACCGCGCTCGAACAAGCGCAAAGACTAGGCGGTGGCGCGAAACCCTACGCGTTGCAGGCAGCCATTGCCGCATGTCACATGCGCGCCCGCACCGCCGAAGAGACAGACTGGGACCGCATCGTTCTTCTCTACGACGCCTTGCTGCAAATCAATCCATCTCCAATCGTGGCACTCAATCGCGCAGTCGCCGTCGGCATGGTCCAAGGCCCAGCCGCAGGACTCGACGCACTCGACGCAGCCGCCACCCTCGCCGGTGACTCTGCGCTAGCCGGCTACCATCTCTTTCCCAGCGTTCGCGGAGACCTGCTGATGAAGATGGGCAGGCTCTCTGAGGCACGTGAAGAAATCCAACGCGCCATCGCAATGACGAAGAACCTGCGGGAACAGGAATTGCTGGCGAACAGGTTGAAGCAGTTGGAGAAGGCGGCCTTCTCCGTATAGGTGCGGTTCTCTCCTTTGAAACGCGCTTAGTATTCACTGATTACGCGCACCATGCAAGATCAGCTGTTCACGAAAATCGTAGACGAAATCGCGAGTAGCAAGGGCCGGCTCCAATGGGCATCACCGGCAGGCATTGTCATGAGTCACCCGGGGACTCCGGACGCGATCGACGGGCACCCGGCATCTCCAACCCACAGCGCCGGCGACACGGCAGATTCCCATGAATCCAATCCAAATTGGCCTGCCACTTCTCCCGGGAGAACTCGGCAGCTACAGGCTGCGGAAAAACCCTCCATTTTGAAGAGTACGGGCCGAAGCCCGTACCCTTCACTGTTAGTGTTTTTCGGCAGACCGTATAGGTGTCCGCAGTATATGAGGTAAATCGGCGCCGGCCTGCGAAGTGGGAAGTCTCAGTGAATCCTGCTGGCGATCACCTGCGAGTCAGTCGAATTCCAGTTGATGCTCGTGGAACGCACCAATATCTCAAAGAAGCGGAGCGAGCCGTCAGGACGCGTTGCGCGCTTGAGAATCGGAGCGATTGCAGGCGAATAAAATAGCGTCTCGGCGGCCGCCTGGGTTCCGGCTACGTCCAGTCCCTGGAGAAGCAGCAGACGGCCGTTGCCATCCATGTTAGGCATAAAGGCGATCAGGGCGAAGGTCTCATGCGCCGGATCATTCCAGTGGCTTTCGTAGGATGCCTGCTCTCCGGGTTGTGGATTCTCGTTGATAATGGTAGCGCTCTCCCTGCCCTGGCGATAGACGATGTGGAAGTTGGCGCTATTGTCTGCGATGGCTGCCCAGGGGTTGCTGCCCACCGAGCCGATGAGAACCGCGTTGGCGTCCTTTAGATCGTCCAGCCGCAAGTCGCGCGGGAAGCGAAGAAAGGTCCGCTGCGGGTTGTATTGTGGCAGCCCGGTAAGAGTGGCAATAATCTGCGCATCGACGAAGCTGGTCAGCCTTTGCGAACGCAGACCCTCGATAATGTGCGCATCCACTCCCGGAAGCGGCAGTTCCAGGTAGCCGCCCTTCATGTAGTCCGCAAGTGCGATGGGACGGTGCGACAGGTCTTCGAGGAGATCGAGCCCTATATCGGCGGGCACGATGTAGGTGTTTCTCTTGCCATCGAAGAGCGCCGCCCAGATCGGATCGGCAGCCCTTCGCGTCCGATGGGAAGTGCTGAATCGAACTGCGGCGAACCACGTGAGGGAGATAAGGACGGCACTGTACGCGGCCAGCAGCGATGCGCGGAAGGCCCAGGACTTCCACTTCCATCCCGGGGCAACGGCCACGCCCGCGCTGTGCGCGGCCGCCGGTTGTGTCTGAGTGTTGACCGGTTCTGTCGGGGAATTCCCATGGTCCGCAGGAGTGGACGGCGACGCTTGCCGGCGCCCAGTGGAACTGCGGCGCATAGGTGCCGGCCGGGAGGTCGATTTGGACGGTTGGCGGAGCCTTAGAGCTCTGATAGTACTGCGCCAACCTCCTGCGGACCTCTGAGGCCTTGACACGCACCACAGCGTCGTTGCCCGTGTCGTAGTCAATCGGGCGGCCGAACATCTCGGCGCCAAGCATCCGCTCACGAAGGCAATCCGACCGCCCGGCTATCGCATGTTCTACCACCAGTTGGAGGAAGCACTGTGCGCGATGGCCCCCCATGAACGCATCACTGGAAAGTACCTCCTGCAGGTGACTACGCACCGCAGCTAACCGTTCGCGAGAAAGTTCAGGCTGCCTCAGATCCGCCAGCATTTTTCTGTGTCCAGTGACGGGCGAAAGTCTACCACGAAGAAACTCGACCCGGATCGCCAACAAACGCGGCTATTGCATGTAGTTGAAAATAAATAATTTACGCGACCAGGCTTGCAGCAAACTGTTTCCTCCGCGAACAAACGCCGGCGAACCGCCTGGCACGTAAGCCTCTGAAAGCAAAAAGCGATACGCGGCAGTGGCATCAGCAAACTGCTTAATACGTTCCGCATTTGCTGGAATTAGCTATTTTCATGACAAGTCTTCGTGAGATCTGAACAGAGACGCATTTGCCGGTTGCGAGGACGGGTGAGTCCAGCCAGAAGAACGTGCACAGCACGCACAAAGGAGATCAACGATGAAGCAGTCAATTGCGAGGCATGGAGGCAGACACGTAGGAGGAATCAGTTGCTGGTTGTTGGTTCCGCTTCTTCTTACGTTTGGTATCTACGGAGCACGGACAGCCGCAGCGCAGACCGCGAACGCCGCCTTATCCGGTCGCATCACCGACTCCGCGGGAGCGTTGATCTCCGGCGCCGCGGTCATCTTGACCGAGTCGGATACGCGCATCACAGCCAGGACAACTTCCAACGGCGAAGGGTTGTATAACTTCCCCTCCGTCAAACCCGGCAACTATGGCATGAGCGTGAGCGCGAGCGGTTTTCGCACCACCACGATTACCGGCCTGACGGCTGACGTACAGGGCAGCCTTTCACGTGATGTCGTTCTCGAGGTAGGCGCAGCCACCCAGACCGTTACCGTAACCGAGGAAGCGGCCGACGCGATCGTGGCACGAACGAGTTCCGAATTAGGCACCCAAATCGGACAGCAGCAGATCCTCGACCTGCCCTTGAACGGCCGCAACTTCACCGAACTCTTGACCCTCACTCCCGGCGCGTCTCCTATCAGTACGTCGCAGAGTAATAAGGTCGCTGTGAACGATCAGGGCGTGCTGGGCGTTCCCTCGGCGCAATTTTCCCAGCCTGCGATTCAGGGGCAGATTAACCGGGAAAACCTCTACATGCTGGATGGCGTGGTGAACACGGACTTTACCAATGGCGTCTACGTGATCCCGCCAATCATCGACGATATGCAGGAATTCAAGGTGCAGTCGCACGACGATAAAGCAGAGTACGGAAGCGTCCTTGGCGGCGTAGTCAACGTGGTCACCAGGAGTGGCACCAATAAATTGCATGGCGCCGCGTGGGAGTTCGTGAGGAATAACATCTTCGACGCGCGCGATTCCTTTGCCGACGAGTATAGATCCTCGCCTTCCCCATTCCGGCAAAATCAGTTCGGCGCTACGGTGGGTGGGCCGGTCTGGCTGCCCCACCTCTACAACGGCCGTAACCGCACATTCTTCCAGTTCGGATATGAAGGCTGGAGATACTCCCAGTCGAATGAGATTCTCTATAACGTCCCCACCAGCGCGGAGCTCGGGGGCGATTTTTCTCACTCCCTGCTCGCCCAAAATATCTTCGATCCGGCCACCACGCAGGAAACTGCGAACGGCTATACGCGGACGCAGTTCAATTACAACGGTGTCCCGAACGTGATCGATCCGGCCCGGTTGGATCAGAACATGATCAAATTCATCAAAACGTACGACACGGGCAAGCCGCTGACTGGCAATCCGAACTTCAACGCGTATGCAGCCAATCCGCACACCGATGATTCCGACCATTACATGGTTCGCATCGACGAACAGCTTGGCAGCCGGGATGCGTTGTTCTTTCGCTATGACCAGTTGAACGTCACGGACATGTCACCGAGCTCGATCAGCCAGAGCACCACGAACTCGGTTGCAGCCAAGAATCTGGCCGCCGGTTGGAGCCGTGCGTTCACCCCGGGCATTCTCTTCGACATCCGTTTCGGCATCGCGACCAGGCCATTCCTTCGCGGTACTCCCGATATCAACGGGATCGGTCCAGCGAAGCAACTGGGCTTCTCCAGTGCGGGCGGTACTTTCATCGGATTGGGGTCGCCCTATGCCATCCCCGGCATCGCAAGCGGCTTTGGCAGTCAAGCTCCGAATACCATCACCAACCCGGTCTTTAGTTACACCCCTACCCTGACCTGGGTGCACGGCGTGCATAACATCAAGTTCGGCATCCAGTACATCCGGCAGGGCAATAACTCCAGCAGCCCCCCTTATGGTAACTACGCCTTTACCAATGCCCTGACCGGCGATCCCAACAACGTGGGCACCACGGGCAACTCTCTGGCCTCCGCGCTTTTGGGGCTGCCCTCAGCGAACAATAACACCGGGCTCATCGCAAGCGGTAACCGCGTCTCCTCGTATGGGTACTTCGCCCAGGATGTCTGGACGGTGAGCCGGAAGATCACGGTTACGTATGGTTTGCGGCTTGACCACCGCCGCCCCTTCGCTCCTGATGCAGGGACCATCGTCTCCGGTCCGAATACAGATGGCGTCTATTGGATTGGTATGAACGCGCTGCCGGCGGCGTGCAATGTAACCAAAGCGGCGCCCTGCATTCCATCCGCAGATGGCTCGCTGGCGGGCATCGACGGCGGGGTCGCCCCAATCGATCCGACCACCGGCCGTCCCTATTACAACGCGGCCGCTCCTCCCATTCAGTTGTCTCCCTATGGCAGCACGTGGGGAGCCAAAGGAGGTTGGGGAAACTGGGGACCACGCCTCGGAATCGCATGGCGCGTCGATCCCAAGACAACGTTGCGTGGCGGCTACGGCATTGTGTATGACACGACCATGGGCATGGAGCAGGACTGGAAGGGCAATTCCGGCAATTGGCCCGGTGGGGGTTCCGTCGTCTCGAGCATCGCCATGAACCAGACGGGCAGCCCTCTGGCTACCGTCGAGTCTACCTTCGGCCAGGTAGGCACTGTACTGCCGGCGTCCGATCCGTGGAGTCTGGGTAACTGGTTTATGGACCCGCACATCAAGGATCCACGCTCGCAGCAATACAACTTGACCGTCGAGCGCGAGTTAGGATCGCAAGCAGCGCTGTCGGTTGGATGGGTAGGCAGCCATAATGACCGGGCCGGCATCACCGGCCTGTGGAACACGGCGCAGACCCCAGGAACGGGCACGGTGGCACAGGTTCGGGCGCGCACTCCCTTCCCCTGGTACAACACCTCAGCGTTCTACAGCACGAGCCAGGGAACATCGAACTACAACGCGCTGCAACTAAAGCTGGATCGTAGATTCTCTAACGGCTTCCAATATCTGGTCTCCTACACCTGGTCCAAGGCCATCGGCATAGGCGGAAGCGGATTATTTGACGTGGAGAACGGGCCGGGCTCCGGCGGATACTCCATTTGGCAAAACTACTACGACCTGAAGGCATCCAAGGGCGTCTTGGCTTTCAATATTCCGCAGTTCCTTGCCATGTCCGGTCTGTATACCCTGCCCGTCGGAAATGGCCAGCGCTACCTGAATCATGGCCCCGCTGCCTATATTCTGGGTAACTGGCAAACCAATGCCACGGTTCAACTCCGGTCGGGGCAGCCGTACAACATGGCCATCAGCGGAGACATCGCCAACATCGAAGCGCCGGCTGGTGATAGTTGGTTTTCCTACATGAGGCCGAATGTAGTCGGGAATCCCAAGCTTGCCCATCCCACAAGGAATGAGTGGTACAACACGGCCGCCTTCGTGTCCCCGGCGACCGGTACCTATGGGAACTCCGGAACAAACTCTCTCTCGTCCTCGCATGTCGCCGAGACGGATATGTCTTTGTTCAAGAAATTTCCCATCAGGGAGCAGCTTTCCCTCACCTTCCGCGCCGAGGTCTTCAATATCTTCAATATCCAGAACTACGGTGTACCCGATAACAACATTTCCGATCCCACAGCCGGCGTCATCACCTCCAACGTCACGACGCCTCGAGAAATTCAGTTGGGGCTCCACCTGGATTTCTGAGCACGGCAGGACCGGCTTCAAGCTGCGGGGAGACTCTTTTGCAGTTTCCCCGCGGCTTGTCTCCTGACCATCAAATTGATATGGGGATGCGGAAACAATGAAGACCATCCGTCTGCCGAATTGGCGCTCCATCTCCCGTCGATCGTTTGCCAAGGGCTCCGTAATTTGGATGTCGTCGCTATGGCTAAGCGGTCGCCTGCGGGGAGAGCCGCTGAAGGCCCCAGATCGAGTCTCGCGCTTCATCAATCCACTGATCGGAGCCAGCACCAGCCTATTGCTGGGCGAGGGCAAGACCTTCCCTGGCTCGGCAACGCCGTTTGGCATGGTGCAGCTCAGCCCGGACACGATTACGGGAGGTGTGAAAGGCCCGGGTTACTCCTACGAAGGCGACAACGGCCCGGGTTACTCCTACGAGCAGACCACGATCGAAGGCTTCAGCTTTACCCACATGAGCGGGGTGGGATATTACGGCGATTTTGGCAATCTGCAGGTGATGCCTTCCACCGGGCTGATGAAGCTGGACAGTGGGCGGGTCGACCATCCGGGGGAAGGCTGGCGCTCAACTTATAGCCATGCCAACGAGCACGCGGAGGCAAACTACTATGCGGTAACGCTGCAGAAATACGGCATCCGGGCAGAGCTCACGGCTGCGCCTCGCGCGGGCATGCTGCAGTTCAGCTATCCACAGACGGAGACGGCGCGCATTCAATTGAACCTGGCGCGCCGCATCGGGGGCACTTCGACGCGCCAATATGTAAGAGTGGTGGGAGATCGAGCGATCGAGGGCTGGATGCGTTGTCCCTCGGCCGGCGGCGGCTGGGGCAACGGGGAAGGCAAGGTAAGCTACACGGTTTACTTCCATATGGAATTCTCCCGGCCGCTCGGGCACTTCGGGGTGTGGAAGATTGACATCCCGGATGACGCGTTTCCCGTGCGACAGGGATTGGTGACTTCGTACTTCCAAACCGAACAGTATCGGGAACTGGTGCGCCGAGGACAGGTGCTGAACGGATGCAATGAGCAGGAAGGAAACCATATCGGCTTCTTCGCCGAGTTCCCCTCGTCTGCAGGCGAAGAGAGAGTGATAGTGAAATCGGGCATCAGCTTTGTCAGCATGGACGGAGCGCGCAAGAACCTGTCGCGCGATATTCCCGGATGGGATTTCGTCGAGGTGCGTCAGAGGGGACGGGCGCTTTGGGATGATGCGTTGCGTTCCGTCGAGATCGAGGGCGCATCGGACGATGAGAGGAAGATTTTCTACACTGCCATGTATCACGCCATGATCGATCCCCGGATCATTGCAGATGTGGGCGGCAACTACACCGGCGCTGACAACAAAATCCACACGGCCGATGGATATACGCCACGGACCATCTTCAGTGGCTGGGATGTCTTTCGCGGCGAGTTCCCGCTGATGACTCTGCTGAATGCGACCATGATCAACGACGAGATCAATTCCCTTCTCACCTTGGCGGCGACGAGCCGAAAGGGGTATCTCGAGCGCTGGGAGATTATGAACTCGTATAGCGGATGCATGGATGGTGATCCGGCGACGTCGGTCATTCTGGACGCTTATGCGAAGGGGATCAGGGGTTTCGATGTGGAGAAGGCCTACGCCGCCTGCAGGCAGACAGCCGCGGGCGCGAACGGTTCAACCAACCGCCCTGATAATGATTTCTATATACAGCATGGCTATGTTCCGGAACAGGTCTCGTGGACCTTGGACAACGCGTACTTCGACTGGTGCGTGGGAAAACTGGCGGCATCGTTGGGTAAGAAAGAGGACGCGCAACTGTTTTCGGCCCGTGCGGCGAACTACAGAAATATCTACGATCCCAGCGTTGGAAGTATGCGGGCGAAGAACGCCGCCGGCGAATGGATTCCGTGGCTGGGCAAGACGGCGTTCGGCCAGGGTTGCACCGAGAGCAATCCACTCCAGCAGACCTGGTTTGTCCCCCACGACGTTGCTGGATTGATCGAGTTGATGGGGGGAGCGGAAGAGTTTTCCCGGCAGTTGGAATCCTTCTTCGAAAAGACACCTTCCTCGTTTGGATGGAACGATTACTACAACCACGCCAACGAACCGGTGCACCATGTTCCCTACTTATTTGTGTATGCAGGCAAACCCTGGCTCACGCAGAAGTGGGTACGCCGCATCCTGACCAACGCTTACCATAACGATGTGAACGGCATCTGCGGGAACGATGATGTAGGTCAGATGTCGGCATGGTATGTCTTGGGTGCGATGGGGTTTTATCCGGTCTGTCCTGGAGATGGAATCTACATCCTTGGGAGCCCGCTCTTCTCCCGGGTCACGATCCGTCTGGATGAGAAATGGTACAAGGGTGCGAGTTTTACGATTACAGCTGAGAACCAGATGCCTGACCATCCGTACGTGCAGAGCGCGACGCTCAATGGGAAGCCGTTGTCGCGCGCGTGGATTCGCCACAGCGAGATCGCTGCCGGTGGCATTTTGGCGTTCGTGATGGGGGCTGAGCCGAACAAACAATGGGCGACGCGAACGGATGATCTGCCACACTCCCCGAAGTTTTCTCCGTGACGAACAATCTCCGGGTGGTTCCAAGATTCTCAGATTCGAGTACGGGCTTCCCGCATCGCCGCATCGTTATCCTAGTATCAGCGACTATTCGCCCAAGCGGAATGCGGTAAATTTACTCCCAGGATAACGCCTTCCGGGAAAAATCGAAGTGCACGCGGCGAGCTTGGAGCGCGGCGATGCCCACAATTCCGTCGATTCCCGGGATCATGTCTGGGGCGGGCGACGGCAAGAATAGGACGGGTACCTCGCGATTCCTATTGCCGAGGACAACATCGGGCAGAGTGGCTTGTTTTACTTGCACGCGTCCGCCCATGGTCGCGTTTTTGATGCTGCCCGCCGTGCGTAATCCTGGCACGTTCTTGCGCAGGCGCTCCTCATACAGAAGAATGCCTTGCGAGCCGGTATCGACAATCAGGTGAACCGGACGACCCTGGACCTGAAGCTCAACAATCAGGCATTCTGTCATGGGATCGCCGCCCGCCAAGTAAGCTTTTGGGGCGGTGGGATCGAAGATCAAATTCCTGGCGCCGAAATCGATGGTGACGTTGCTCAGTTTGAGAAGGTCCATGCCGATGATGGCGTCGGCCTTCTTGGCGAACTCGGAATAGCGGGCCAGATCGCCAACAAGCACGGCAACGTTGACTGCACGAACGGGACCGAACTGAACTTCAGGTACGGTTGCAGTTTCCCACTTGAGATTTCTGTCAAAGTTGAAACTCTGAGCCGTGTGCGAATCCAGCTTCAGTTTCTCGGCAAGTCTTTGGTCGACCATGCTGATGGTCGCGCCAGTGTCCAGGATGAACTTCAGATTGGTTTGGTCTCCGATGCGGCCTTCAACCTGGATGAGGTACCCGGAAGAAAGCCGGAACGGCAGTTGGCTGCTGGACGCGTTTTCGGAAGGCCTCGGTTGGTCGTCTGCTTGCGAAGGAGACGGAAAGAAAAGGCACAGACAGGCAAGAGAAAGTAACCAACGATTCATGGAATTCGCCTCGGCCGCGGTAGCGGTGAGGACGAGCTTCCAGCTCCCAGGAAGGAGCCTCAATTCGCCATGAATCTCTTCGTCCTATTGACTTTGTCTCCGCGTAATGCTCTGATGACGCGAGACTTAGCTTCACCATCTTCTGGAGATCTCCGGGGCTTCGGACCCTATCTCACTCGTGGTCGGTGTCGCCCATGGGCAACTCGATACAACCGCCGGTCGCTCGCTTTGAAGATTTCGAAGTCAACCTGGAAACGGGTGAAGTGTGGAAGGCGGGCAGGCCTCTGAAGGTGCAGGACCAGCCGTTCAAGGTTCTGGCAGCCTTGCTGGAACGGCCGGGACAGATCGTTACGCGGGAAGCGCTGCGTCAGCTGATCTGGCCGGAGAAGAGCTTCGGGGATTTTGACCATGCCATCAATCTGGCCCTGGCTAAGCTACGGGCCACCTTGGGCGACTCAGCGGATGTGCCCCATCTCATCGAAACTCTCCCGCGCCGTGGCTACCGCTTCATCGCACCGCTGAAGGAACAAACGGATCCATCTCCTCCGCGCTTTATTGCGCCGCTGCAAAAACAAACGGATCCATCTCCGGCGAAGGAGCATCCAGCCAAAGCTGCAGGAAAAAAGCTCTGGCTGATCGTTGGCGCTTTGGCATTCCTCCTTCTGTCCGCGGTCACGCTGTTACGGATGTTCCCGACGCACCGGGAGAAGTCCTGCAACCGCCGGCGAGATCGTGCCCTTGGTCTCTATGCCAGGCCAGCAGGCATAGCCTGCCGTTTCTCCAGACGGCAGCCAGGTTGCCTTTCAATATGGGGGAGCACCGCACCCCGGCATCTATATCGCCATGGTGGGCGGGGAAAAGCCATTGCAACTCACCCAGAATGATGCCGACCTCGAACCAGCGTGGTCGCCCGATGGCCGGCAAATCGCCTTTACCCGTCTCTACGATTCCGACAATCAAAAAAATCTGTATGTGATTCCAGCTCTTGGCGGTTCGGAACGTCGGGTGTATACCGCGGCGTCTCCAATATGGGCTGACTGCAACGTCATGGACTGGTCGCCCGACGGAAAATCGTTGATATTTTCGGAAGCCGTGGATGACGGCACTAAAGCTCGCCTGAGCATACTCTCGCTCTCTGACTTAACCGCTCGCCCGCTCACCTTTCCGGGTAACCAGCAGTTTGATTGTGCCCCCGTCTTCTCGCCCGACGGCGCCACGGTCGCGTTCGCACGCGGGCCCACGGGCCCCGATCCCGCCGACTTATTTGTGCTGAACGTTGCCGGCGGCCAACCCTTGCGCCTGACTACCGGAAATTCCGGAGGCCATCCGGCCTGGACTCAGGACGGTACGGAAATCGTCTTCGCTTCTCCCACTAAGGGCTTTCGAAGTCTATGGCGAATTTCCGCTTCAGGTGGGATGCCGCAGCGCGTTGCCGGTCCGGGGGATGCCGATGAGCCCTCGATCTCACGCAGAGGGAACCTACTCGCTTACCAGGCATCGAAGCGGTCGGACACGATTTGGCGGCTCGACCTCAAGGATGAGCGGCATGCTTTGGCTCCTCCCGTGCGGCTCCTCTCCGGCCGGGGAATCGCTTGGCGGCCCAGCTATTCTCCCGATGGAAAAAAGATCGCCTTCGAATCTGACCGTATGGGCTATGAGGATATTTGGATGTGCGACAGCGATGGATCCAATTGCTCTCAGCTGACCGCCCTCCACGGAACAACGGGAACTGCCCGCTGGTCTCCCAACGGCCGCTACATTTCCTTTGAATCCGTAACGCAGGACTATTACAAAGTGGGCGTCGTCGAAGTCCCGGATGGCACTCCCCGAATCCTTACCACGTTTCAGGACGCAAATAATGGCGCTCCCAACTGGTCCCACGACGACGATTGGATCTATTTCTATTCCGGCCACGACCCTGGGGCTTATCAACTATGGAAAGTACCGCTGAAAGGTGGATCTCCCGTCCGGGTGACGACAAAAGGGGGCGTCTATGGGGTCGAGTCGAGGGATGGACGGTTCCTTTATTACGCCAAATTTGGCGAGCCCGGGATCTGGAAAAGATCATTAGAGAGTGGCGAGGAATCACGCCTGCCGATAAACATCTACTATTGGGTTGGCTGGGACCTTGCTCGCGGCGGAATCTACTTCCTGAATGCGGATTTTCGGCCAAACGGCAGAATTGAATTCTTCGATTTTGCGACTGGTCAGTCCACACCCATCTTCGCTCTCGACAAGCCGTTTCCTTACTTTGGTGGTCTGGCCCTCTCTCCGGATGGCAAATCGCTTCTTTTCGGGCAAAACGAACTCAACGAGTCCTACATCATGGTCATGAAGAACTTTCGCTAGCTCTGTGTTTCGACGATATTCCGCGACTTCGCGTCACACGGCAGACCCTCCGCATGGCGCGCCATAATGCGGACGATTCGCTCCTGGTAACTTGCCTGTCCGGACTCCTCCGGCTGTGGGAATACCGAGAGGGTCTTTGGTCACTTAAACGTGCGGGTGAATGTACCATGCTGTTTATTCGGTTCTCATGGTCGCCTCAGCTTGGGAATTGTTTTTGGGCTGCTACCTCGCAGCTAATCCGTCTTGTGGCGGGATCGGGTCTCTTTCTTGTTGGGTGGTTGGGCCCTGAGGTACGCGTTTTAGGTGTCGCAGAACCCGAGCGTCTTCTGAGTGAACCGCCTTCTTTGCGCTTTGCACCGAATGCACCTTTGAAAAAGCAGATACGGCTGCCAGTACGAGAAAGCAAACGGGCGTTCGTCTCATAAATCAGTCATCAAGGTCGTTCTGCATCCCTTATATGATCTAGAATTTCACCCGGAGGCGGTCTATGCGAATGGCGACTAGACTTTTCCTCACTTCCTTGCTCTTCTGTACCATCAACGCACGCATCTGTGCGGTGGAACCAGAAGGTGAAATCCGAATCAGCAAATTGTCTATCATCTCGGACAATCTTTCGGAAACAGAACGCCAGCGCCTCGTTTCGCAATTCGACAACGGCGAATACCCGCGAGACCAGCTCAGAAAGCGTATCCAAGTAGCTTTAATGGATTTGGGATATTTCAAGGCGGTCGCCGAAGAACCACAATTCTCTTTCGTTAGGGACGGGGAGCAACGAGTCGCTACAGTCAGCATTACAGTGCATGAAGGGAAGCGGTACTACCTAAAAGACATTGAGTTCGCGAACGCAACTCAATTCCCATCCTCCCGTCTGCGCCAACTGTTCCCAATAAGAGAAGGTGCTCCTTTCAGCAACAAAGCAATCGGCACAGGGCTGGATCGGCTTTCTACCCTGTACCGAGCTTGCGGATATACCAAGTTCAGCGTGATGCCTACTGCGATGCTTGACGAATCAAGTCGAACGATCAAATTCACCGTTACTGTGGACGATGTCACTGGAACTCCCCTGCGCGGATGCAGTTGAGATGAGCGTCGATTCAGGCGGATAAATCCCACGATGAACAGAACAGAGATCATTCGGGCAATCGATGTCAAGATTAACCGCCTTCAGCAAGCACGTGCGCTGCTTATTGACCAGACTGCCCCCTTGAAGCGCGGCGTTCCGTCCTCGTCCGGTCGCAGGAAAGTGAGTGCGGAAGGGCGGGCACGAATGGCAGCGGACCAAAAAGCGAGATGGGCAAAGGCGAAGAAATGACACTCGTGCCTTACTGCCTGAAAGGTCTTCCCGTACCGACCGAAGTTCTTGCTTTAGAAAATTGGGTTCGGAAAGGGAAACACTGCGCAGGAAATGCGTCTACACTCTCCCTAATCCCCAGCGAGGCAATCTGGCCTTCTCAGATGCCAGGCATCTGCTTTAGGGCCAGTGTGTCCCGCCAATGCCGAGACGCGGAGATAGCCACGTTGCCCTATAGCCGGTTTTACGGCCTCTTGGAATTCCAAGCACACCTCTGCCCTGACACTTCTTAGGAACTCTTGGGAATTGACACGCGCGGAAAGGAAAGCACGGAAACAAAAGGAAAACGTATTGCGGGGGCGTAGTTCAGCTGGTTAAACGCTTTAAGAACATCCGATCGCGACTCATGCTGTCGACTTTGCCGCATGTGACCGCAGTGATCTGAAGCCCGCGCGAAGCTCTTCTGAAAACATGCCGCTGCTACGCCGCAAAAGCGGCGGCGAGTAAATCCGAATGTTGTTGACGCACGAGTGGTCTCACGGGGAACGTCGGTATCAGTCGCCTGCATGCTGTCTTGTCGTGTCGCAGTAGCTTGCATGATCGTGTCCTCGCGTCGGTGATCAGTTTCGCATCGGAATGACGAGTGTCCCCGCCCTTCAGAAATGCGCTGGATCCGCCTCATTCTTCGGGTCCCACCCCTTCATTTCATTGAGTTCCTCGGGCGTGATCTGAGGCAAGTGCCGAATGAACAAAACCAGGCGCCAAGTTTGCGGGACAGTGTGCGTTCCGTGGAAGGCGGGCATGCCGCTCAAACGAACTCCATTTTCAATTGTGTAGTAGAGCTCGCCATCGCTCTTGTTCTGCGTCCCGGCTGCGCGCAAGTCGGGCGGTTTCGGATAGAGGCCCCTGCCGAATACCGTCTGGCCCCCTCCGTCATTCGAATGGCACTCGGAGCAATGATAGGAGAAATGCTCCATGCCTCCCCGAATGTTCTCCGTTGAAGGCATGACGGGATTGTGAAGTTGGCGATACGCGGATGGCACCGCCAATTTGCGTGCCGTTGTGGCCGCGAACTCCTCAATCGCTGATGGTGTCGCAAGTGCGCTGAAGCCTCGTCGCACGAGAATCAGCCCGTACCCAGCGGCTGCAACCGCGAGAGCAATCAGAATTAGCAAAACTGCTTTCCAGGGTTTCATGTCTGCCTCCCTTGTCCCGAGCCGGCCTTCGATGGGCTGCCTTCCGCGTCAGGCGCGAAGTATGGCAGCTCCGAAAGGAGCACCCGTCAATCCGCCGTCAACCATCAACTCGATCGCATTGATGTACGACGAATCCTCAGAGGCAAGGAAAAGCACAGCCTTGGCGAGTTCTTCCGGCTTGCCCCATCGGCCCAGAGGAATCGTGGAGGAGAAGAAGTCTGCCAGCTTTGGCGGACTCCTCTTGAGAGGCATTGGCGCGAGACCCGCGCTTCCAGATGGGAGTTTTGGTCGCTCCGGGCGCGACGACATTGACGCGAATGTTGCGCGGCGCAAAGTCGGCGGCGATCGCACGCGCCATGGAGACCACCCCGCCTTTCGTGGCAGCATAGGCAGCCAGGCCGGCCTGACCGAGATAGTTGTGCACCGATCCGTTGAAGATGATGCTGCCGTTGTCGTTCAACAGAGGAGCGGCGGAATTGACGGTAAAGAAAGCGCCATTCAGGTTGGTGTGGATGACGTTCTCAAACACTGCTTCGTCCGTCGTGCCGGTCGGCGTCCTGCCGCTGATCCCTGCATTGGCGAAGACGATGTCCAGTTTGCCGAAATCTCTGGCAAGTTCCGCGAAGAGCTGCTTCCGGTCCTCCGCCACGGTAACGTCGGCGCGATAGCCGCGCGCGTTCGATCCCAGTTCGGCGACTGCCTCATCCAGCGTCTTCTGATCCCGGCCGGTAATCGCGACTTCAGCGCCTTCTGCAATGAAAAGGCGGGCAGTGGCCAGGCCGATGCCACTGTTTCCGCCGGTGATGAGAGCCTTCTTGCCTGTGAGTTTCATGATTTCCTCCTGGACTGGCACTGTCATACATGGGATTTGGCGTGTGCCCAATTTTGCTTCGTCAAAACTGGAGAGCTGGGAAGATCGAACCTCTCCTGTTGCTCTGGCGGACATTTGGGCCGTCGAGCCTGTCTTTCAGATCAGCCCGCCAATTTCGCCGTCCTAACTTTGCCCGTCCTAACTTCGCCGACTACGATCGCAGCGACCGGAAGCCCGCGCGAACCTCTTCGGAGAAGAGTTGCGGCTGTTCCCAGGCCGCAAAGTGGCCGCCCTTGGAGAGCTTGTTGTAATGGATCAGTTTGGGATACGCCCGCTCCGCCCAACGGCGCGGGCACAGATCGATCTCGTCCGGAAAGGAGCTTACGGCAACCGGGATGGAAACGCCTTTGACACTGAAGTACCCGAGTTTGTTTTCCCAGTAGAGGCGGGCTCCGGAGATCGCCGTGTTCGTCAACCAGGCGATCGTGACGTTATCGAGAATGTCGTCACGCGTGAGACCTTCGGATTCTCCCTGAAAGACACGTGAGATCAGCGCGTAGCTCCACGCATCGTGGTCCAGAAAATAAGCGGCCAGGCCGACGGGGGAATCCGCAATTCCGTACAACGTCTGTGGTCGCAACCCCATCTGGTAGCCGTAGGCGACGCCTTTGCTGTAGACGAATTGCAGCCGCTCGAAAGCGAGTTTTTCCTCAGGTGAGAGACCATCTGGCATTGGAGCACCGGTGAATGCCGCCTTGTCAATTTCAGGCGGAACCGCGCCGGGCATGTTGACGTGAATGCCGAGCAGTTCGGGAGGCGCCTGCACACCCATTTGTTCGGTGATAATCGCGCCCCAATCACCGCCTTGCGCCACAAATTGCGTGTATCCCAGGCGCTTCATCAGCGCGACCCATGCTCGTGCAATGTGCGCGGGGTCCCAGCCTGTGGTGGTCGGCTTGCCTGAATACCCGTAGCCTGGTATCGACGGAATCACCAGGTGGAAAGCGTCCGATGCGCTCGCGCCGTGTGCGGTGGGATTGGTTAGCGGATCGATGATCTTCAACTGTTCGGTGATCGAGCCGGGCCATCCGTGCGTAACGATGAGCGGCAATGCATTTTCATGTTTCGAACGAACGTGAATGAAATGAATGTCCAGCCCATCGATCTCGGTGATGAATTGCGGTAAGGCGTTCAACCTAGCCTCGCACTTGCGCCAGTCGTATTCCGTGCCCCAATAGCGCGCGAGCGCCTGAGTCGTCGCGAGCTGCACCCCTTGGGTTGCATCTGTGACCGTTTCCCGTTCCGGCCACTTTGTGTTGTTGATGCGCCTGCGCAACTCGGTAAGTTCCGCTTCCGGAACATGGACTTTAAACGGACGAATTGCGTCCGTCTCAGCTGACTGCGTGGTTCCTTCGCGTAAAGAGACTGCTGTGGTCATAGGTTCCTCCTTTTTGGTGGTTTCAGGTTGTGTGGTTTCTGCGTTTGCAAAGCTGAAGAAGCACAGGTGGGCAGAGAGACGGTCATGGTCGCGGGACCAAGAAAGCAATGGCGGTTGTGATCGATGTTTTCGGATGAATTCGCCGTATTCATTGATCAGCCTTCCATGATTGCTTGGTGGTTACTGAGTCCAGCAACAACATTCTGAGTTCTTGATTCCGAATCAGAAGTTCGCAGATACATTCCTGTAAGCGGTGCAAAGTCCGACGCCAATCTTCTTCTCGTTCCTGGCCCGGCCCTTCGTATTGCATCCTCGGCTCGACGGCGTCGGTCTGGCGCTGGGCTGAAGCGGTGCAGCCAAGCAATGGGGAGTGAGACTCTCGATGTTGGCGGTCACACATAACATCTCCAATGCAAAATCGTCTGGAGCCTCGGGCACCCAATATTGAGTTCGCCTTTAGAAAGCGGCGACGCGACAGAATGTCAGGCCGTTTCGTGACGTCCTCTATTTGACCAGTGTTGAGGCACCCGGCTTATGCGAAGTCAACCCAGATTCCAGGCCCAGTCCATTGCCGACGATTCTGCGCACTAGCTGCTCGTTCGCTCGTTCGTGATCCACTCGCGGATGTAGGCAGGGCAACTCCTGAGCTCGATACCTTCAGCTTCGGCCTGAGCGAGAAGCTTCACAGCGTCGCGGTCCACCAACTCTACCTCCGAGAGTTCGATAGCGACGACACGGCGTCCGTCGAGCGCAGTGCAAACGACCTCCAGATCTTCCGAAACGAGTCGACCACTCACGTAAAGGAGCAGACCCTGTTCAGTCCAACGCCGGTCGATTCGGCAAGTCATTGGCTCGCATCGCCTGTCGTCCACTGATTCCGATGGCAACCAGCGTGCCATTCGAAAGTGACTGAAAAGGCTAGAAGTCGAGCCCGTCGCCCACCGGCGAATTTGGCAGATCTGGTGAATGTGGTGAATATGGTGAAACTGGCGGGAATTTAGCGAAACTTGAATTGTGCCTTGTCGATTCGCAACGCCTTGATGCGATGGTCCAGCGTGGATGGTGGGACGCCCAGCCGCGTGGCGGCCCCTAAGCGCCCAGCTACACGGCCCCGTGATACGGCGAGCGCCGCCTCGATGATCTCCCGTTCGCTGTGGGCCTCACCTTGAGACTTTGCGGGTGAAGCAACTTGAGGTCGCCCTCGGGCGGGTTGTCTTGAGAGCCATGAGTCGTCGATGGCAAACACCTCGCCCGAGTTCAGAATGACAGACCGCTCAATCACGTTCTGCAACTCACGGATGTTGCCCGGCCAATCGTAGTTCTGCAGCAAATCCAGCGTCTTCTTGTCGATCGAGCGAAAGTTCTTTCCGGCGCGCCTGGCGTAGCGTCGGACGAAGTATTCGACGAGCATCAAGATGTCCTCAGTCCGGTCTCGGAGCGGTGGCACCTCGATGGGAAATACGTTGAGTCGATAAAAAAGGTCTTGGCGAAAGCTTCCATTGGCCACAGCAGATGTGAGGTCTCGGTTGGTCGCTGTGATGACTCGAACGTCGACACGGATCGTCTGTCCTCCCCCGACTCGCTCAAATTCTCGCTCCTGCAAGACTCTCAAGAGAGCGACTTGCGTATCGGGCGGAAGTTCACCTACTTCATCCAGAAAGATCGTGCCGCCATTAGCCTGTTCGAAGCGGCCCAGCCGCCGCTGTGTAGCTCCTGTGAAAGCTCCTTTTTCGTGACCGAACAACTCCGATGAGATCAGCGTAGGCGCAAGTGCAGCACAGTTCACACTGACGAAGGCACGTCCAGCCCTCTGAGATCGTTTGTGGACGGCGCGAGCGATGAGTTCCTTGCCGGTGCCAGTCTCCCCCGTGATGAACACCGTGGAGTCGGTCGGCGCCACTTTAGCAATCCTCGAGAGAACCGTCTTCAACGGCTTGGAGGAACCGACGATCTCCTCGAACATCTGAGCGCGATCGACTTCGTCCCGCAGAGCCAGGTTTTCCCGATAGAGTTGATCCTTGAGCGCCCTGATCTCGGCTTCAGCCCGTTTCTGTTTACTCAAATCGAGTGCGAAGGCGACGCCGTCATTTCCCCCCTCCTGGAACAAGGTAGCTCCAATCAGCACGGGTACCCGGCTGCCATCTTTCCGGAAAAATTCTGACTCAAAGGGCTGTACGGTCCCGGTCTGGATTACTTCTGCCAAAGCGCGTTCAGCGCGCTCGCGCCAGTCCGCAGGTGTCATGTCCAACCATCGCACGCGACCCGCAGCGACATCTTCATGATCGTATTGCACCATGCGAAGAAAGGCTTCATTAGACGTCAGGATGGCGCCCTCGACATTCCAGGTCGCTATTCCCAGAATGTTGGCGTCCACCAGGCGGCGGATCTTCGCTTCACGATCTTCGAGATCGCTGTAGAGGCGTGTGATCTCCATGGAGATCGCCGCCGCCGAGGCAATCAACTTCAGGACGGCCATTCGCGCAGGAGTGAATGCGTGAGAAGTGAGGCTGTTTTCTAGGTACAGCAGCCCGAGCAACTGAGTCTGTTTGAGCAGTGGGAGGCACAGCACAGAACGCTCGTGGTGCCCGCGAAAATACTCGTCGGCGGCGAATGAGTTCTGACCGGATGCATCATTTAAGAGAACACCTTCCCTGGTCCGAAGCACATACTGCAGAACCGAACTGGGTAGATCCGCGGCGGTGACGCTTGCCTCTCGAAGGACGACTGTCACCTGATCGCTGCTGGTTGTGGCTTCCGCTTCGATGCGATAACCATCTCCTCGATGGAGAATCAGCAGACCTCTCTCGGCACCTGCGTGTTCGAGCGCTGTGCGCATGATCGTGTCGATCAGTTTTTCCGGCACGATCTCACCCGACACAGCTTCGGACACTTTGATCACAGTCGCCAGCTCGAGTTGCTCGACCGGCGTGTGTATCGTTGCTGTCGAATCCGACATTGCTCTCTCGGGTCTGATCTGCGGGTAAAGCTGGTCAAGCTGGCGAACCTTGGCATCCGCTCCCCAACGCATATAGCAGTAGCGTGCTTCCCGCAGGTAGGACGTCGCAATTTTCTCGTACCCACGTGCCGCATAGAACAATCCTGCCCGTTCATTAGCGAAGGCTTCATTGTGGACGAAGCCGTGCATGTGCGCGGATCGAATCGCCTTCTCGTAGAGTTCCTGCGCGTCCAGAATGCGTCCCTCAATCCGTGCAATCTCCGCTGCAACCATGGCGGCGCGGTTCTCAAAAGTCTGCGGTGAATGCTCAGCCCAGACTTCGAGCTGCTTGTAATGCTCCGCCAAGGCCTCGAAGTGTTTCGGTTGGTCTTCGGGCGACGCAATGCTCCAGGCGCCCGCATGAGCGAGGGCAGCATAGACACGAAATTCTGCAGTTTCGAACATCCCCGCAGATGTCCAATACATCCGCTGGCCCTTGAACGCGGCCTCAGCCGCTGAAGCATAGTCTCCGGCAAAAACACGAGCCTCCACCTTGCGGGTCCAATAGTAGAACTCGGCAAATACCAGATTCGGATTGCTGGCCAGATCGCGCTCGACCTCCGGCTCGCTGTAATCGTCGTGATCCAGGCGCCCCAGAGTCGGTGTTACTCCACGTAGCGTCCGAATAAGGCCCAGCTGTGCTCCGCAGAGGTGAATGACCAAACCGAAGCGCACCCTTTTCGCAAAAGCCAAGCCGTTTTCGCATTCCGTCTGCACTTCCGCGAGCGGATCTCCGACTGCCAGGCAAATCGTAATCAGTTGGTCCCAGCTATAGGATGCGAAAGTCAGATCGCCAATACGATATGCAACATCGAACGCGCGACGCACCAGTTCACGTCCGCTGGCAACGTGCTGATTCCATGGCATGACCATGGCACCCACAGACATATAGGTTCGCGCCAGATAGCGTGTCAGGCCGCGCTTCTCGACCAGGTCATAGCCCAGTTGCCCGAACCGGAATCCGTCTTTGTAGTTGCCAAGGCGCGGGCCCGCAAACATCGCAAGCCAAACATAGGCGAAGCACGCGGCGTCGCTGTTTCCGTGTTCGAGGCTAAGGGCTACCAAACGGCAGACGACCAATGTCGAGAGGTGCTCGTCAAAGAGAATCGACGGAGTGACAATCTCTGTGAAGACATCGAGTGTGTCTAGTACCTCCGGATCCACAACGAGCGGCAGGTCCATGAGCTCTTCAATTTGCCGACTGCCGAGAAGAGCCCAGATTCGCTCGTATTCGCGCAATACGTCATCGCGTGTCGGTCGGTTCGACCATACCGTGCCCTGACTGCGGAGCCATTCCAGAAACACGTCCACCGCGCGGTCACACCGATCCAACGTGGTGTATAGGGTGAGTCGCAAGCGCGTGGCTACGCAGAAATCGTGCCGATTGTTCGCGCGCTGCGGCAACAGGGAGAGTCGATTCTCGGCAGCAACCTTGTCTGCGGTCAATAGCTCGCACTCAGCCATCAGATATTCGGTCGAGAAGATGAGGGAGTAGTTTCTCTCCCACGTCTCTTCCGTCAGGAGCGCCCGGCCTGCCCCGAGATATTTAAGTGCGGAAGCATATGCTGTTGAGACTTTGGCACGCCGGCCTGCAATGAGATTGAGCTCTGCGACGCGCTCGCGATCTTCCACCGAGGTAAGCAGGTGTGAGCCGCGGTTGAGTTGGTTGACGATCTCGAATATGACCTCTTTGCGCTTCGCCTCAGGAGTATGCTCAGCCAGAAGCATCCCAATGCGCAGATGCGCCGCGGGACGCAGATGTTGCGGAATCATGGAGTAGGCTGCTTCCTGCACGCGATCATGCAGGAATCGATAGGAATCGTCTGAGCGGAAGATAAGTTCGGTGCGTACTGCTTCCCAAAGGTGCTGGTGAAGATCCTCGATCGACCTGTCGTAGGCCATCGCCAGCATGTCGAACTCGGCGCTATTTCCCATGCAGGCGAACTGCTTGAGTGCCTCCTGCGTGTCTACTGGAAGGCGGTTCAACTTGCCGACCATGAGCTCCACAACGTTGTCGGTGTAGCCTTTGGCGTGAATGCGATTTAGGTCCCATACCCAGCGGCCCGCGCCGTAATCAAAAGTGAGCAGGCCCTCATCAGAGAGTGCGGAAATGAACTGAATTGCGAAAAATGGATTCCCAGTCGTCTTCTCGTGAATCAGTGTCGCGAGCGGATCAACACGCTCCGTTTCGCAGCGCAGGGAGTCCACGAGCAGTTGGAGCAAGTCGTCGCGTCGAAGCGGGGTGAGGACGATGTCTTGCACCGCGGCTCCGCTCTGGCGAATCGCATCGAGCTTGCGGACCAGCGGGTGAGTAGCATTGACCTCGTTGTCTCGATACGCACCAATGAGCATCAGGTGCTGCAAATCGGTCTGAATCAACAAATCTTCGAGCAGATCGAGCGTGGCTGCGTCCAGCCATTGCAAGTCATCGAGGAAGAGAGCAAGCGGATGTTCCGGTCGTGCGAACACGCCGATGAAACGGCGAAAGACCAACTGAAAACGTCGCTGCGCTTCCGACGGCGGGAGTTCGGGAACGGGAGGTTGCTCGCCAATGACGTGCTTCAATTCGGGAACAAGATTGATGATCAGCAGCCCGTTTGGTTCCAGCGCCTCCTGAAGCGCGTCACGCCACTTGCGTAAGTCGTCCTCGCCCATACTAAGAAGCGGTCGTACGAGGCTTTGGAATGCCTGCGCCAGGGTCGCATACGGAATGTCGCGCTTGTACTGATCGAACTTACCAGACGCAAACAGGCCGCGCGGCGGGACGAGCGGCTTATGCAACTCGTTCACAACCGCGGACTTGCCGATACCGGAGTATCCGGAGACGAGCACCAACTCCGGCCTGCTGCCAGCCACAATCCGATCGAACGCGGTGAGCAGAGTTTCCACCTCACGGTCCCGCCCGTACAGCTTCTCGGGGATCATGAGGCGGTCCGGAGTATCCTGTGCCCCGCAAGTGAAAACGTCGATGGATCCTCGAGACTCCCATTGCGACAGGCAGTGCCGTAGATCGCGTTCAACTCCAGCCGCCGTTTGATACCGCTCCTCGGCTGTCTTCGAGAGCAGCTTCATCGTGATGGCGGAAACAGCCGCTGGAACATCCCTTACCCGTTCGCTGGGAGCGGTGGGGAGTCTGGCAATGTGGCAATGCACCCATTCCATCGGATCGGATGCCGTGAAGGGAAGGCTGCCGGTTAACATCTCGTAGAACGTGACGCCAAGTGAATAGAGGTCACTCCGGGAATCGATAGAGCGATTCACTCTTCCCGTTTGCTCTGGCGCCATGTATGCAAGCGTTCCGGCAATGAACTCTGGAGGTTCAAGCGGTTGACGTTCGCGCGGGAGGCGCGATGCGATCCCGAAGCCGGTAAGACGGACCCGGGCAGTTCCCAAGTCCACCAACACGTTCGCGGGTTTGATGTCTTTGTGGATCAACCCTCGCCCATGTAGCTGACCTATTGCGCCAGACAACGCCACGGCCAGGCGCAGGAACTGTCCGACCTCCATCGGCTGCTGGACGAGGCGATCGAGCGGCTCGCCACCTGTGTAATCAACCACGAGCAGCGTGTGCCCGCGATCGCGGACCAGCTCAAGCGGCCGCAATGCCCACGCATCGTCCAGGTAGCTTCTGAGTTCGTGCTCGTGCGCGAGTCGATCGACGCTTTCCAGAGTGGGGTGCTCGGCAGCGGCAGGGATGGGTACGAACGCGTGCCTCTGGCCCTTAGCATTATGCTGCTGGCTTAGCCTACAAAAGACACGCCCGGCATCGCGCCACAGCACCTCTACGGAGTCGTTCTCCCAGCCCGCCCCGAGAAAGACGGATGCCTTCATGTGTCCCGTCTCCTTCTTCCAGCGTTCAAACCGCCACTCTGGTTCGCGCTAGCGGAAGTGCGACAATTCGAACGCGATGAAGCTCGACCCTGCACTCACGAGATCCCGCTTTGCGCGTACAGCACAACGTGCTGAACGCCTTCGCATTCCCCACAGAGCTTTCCGTGATGTCCAGCTTTTCTGGTTCTCCGGGATTCGCGTCCAGGACCCGTGTAATCTTCACATTCGGTGCTCCATCGATCTTCTAACGGCAGCCCGAGCTCAAAAGCGCGGGCTATAGAACCAGAAGACATGAGCAAGGCTGAGCGGGATCTCGACATCGGGAACAGTGTTCCCGTGGCTCTAAACACATACAACAATAGCAACTTATGCCCCAGCGAATTTTGGCCCAAGTATGACAGGAGCGGGGAAGCTTCGGAAGAATCATCTCACAACCCCAAGGAGCTTGTGGACACATTTCGTGCGTCGAGCGTCGCACCTCGAATGGGCAACGCCCGGGGTTCGCCGCTATAAAATTCTCGGAGAAATCGCACCCGCGCAGGGGGGATTTCGTCGTCTGGACGGCCCGGCCAAACACACACTGGACTCGGTCTGAACTCATTTCAACGAATCAGCATCCGAAATCCGGCTTCAATCTAATAAGCGGCTTGATAATTGCCGGTTGTCCTCGAAGCGACGCGAGGGCAGAGGTTTATGGGGCAAAGGTCGTGGGATTGATTCGGGTTCGATAACGGTTCCCGATCGTACCTTACAGCGCCAAAAGAGGCCATCCGTGGCGCTTGTTTTCTTTAAGTTACGGCATTCCTTTTCGCTGTCACGGCAGAGGCCAACAACCACATGGGCGGATAGTCGTTAGCCTTGATCGGAAATGCCTCGGGGCAGGGTGCTGAGGGGGCGAGAAATTGCTCCGAGGCATTTTCGATAAGGAGGCTTGAAGGAAGGCGCTGGCAGTGGTGGGCGCTGCTATGGAGCTGAGGGCGAGACTCGGCTTAGGTGAACGCGGGGGAGAATGTGGAAGTAGGAGGCGGGAGAGGGTGCTATACGAGGTAGGCATGCGTGGAAGGGGTAATTTGGTGAGCTGCATGCTGACACGGATAGGCGATAAGGCCGTAGTTTTGCGGTTAGGGCGTAGATGTGGAAGACGTGCCGGTCCACGTCTGAGAGCGATTGGATGGCGTTGGAATCAGGAAGAGTCGGACAGTTTGCATCGGAAGGCGAGTTGTTGCGAGGTAAGGTTGGGCCCGATGCGCATGTTGGCTCCGCAGTGTGGGCAGCGCCAGGTGGCTAACTGGGAGTTTTCGATGCGGGGATGGGGCCGAGGTTGGCAAGCGAGCTGAAGGCGAGCGCGTGCGAGCAGAGCGGTACGGTGGGCACTGGCGAGATAGCCGAAGTGGCGGATGCGGACAAAGCCTCGGGGCAGCACGTGTTGGCAAAAGCGGCGCAGGAACTCGATAGCGGAGAGAGTCATGACGCGCTGTTTATTGCCACGAGCATAGTCTCTCCATCGGAAGCTCACGCTGTGACCATCGAAGGTAAGCAGGCGCTGATTGCTGATGGCTACACGGTGGGTATAGCGGCCGAGATAGCGCAGCACGTGGCTAGGTTCACCAAAAGCGGGCTTGGCATAAACCACCCAGTCATGCTGTAGCAACGTGTGCACGAGGGTTGAAGAGAAGTCGGGTCGACGCTGACGGGGTATCCGTTGAAGGAGATCGAGAAACTTGCCGCGGAAGACGCGGCTGAGGACCTTGACGGGAAGGAAGAAGGGATACTTGGGATGAACCCAGCCGGAGTAGCTTGGGTCGAAACCGCCGGCGGGAACGACGCAGTGGAGATGAGGATGCAATCGCAGGTTCTGCCCCCAGGTGTGCAGGATGCTGAGGAAGCCGATCTTGGCTCCGAGGTGCTTGGGGTTGGCGGCAACCTCAAGCATGGTCTGAGCGGTGGCGCGGAAGAGCAGGCCATAGAGCAGCCGTGGATAGCGCTGACAGAGCGGGTTCAACTGGTGGGGCAAGGTAAAGACGACGTGGAAGTAAGGTACGCTGAGCAGGTCCTGTTCGCGCCGGGCGAGCCAGCGCTGACGCGCCTGGGCCTGGCACTTGGGACAGTGCCGGTTGCGACAGGAGTTATAGGAGATGGCTTGGTGGTCGCAACGTGAGCAGGCGTCCACATGGCCTCCGAGCGCAGCCGTGCGACATGCGGTGATGGCCCGCAACACGTTGAGCTGCTGGTAGCCAAGCCAGGAGCGGTTCTGTTCCCGGAAGCAGTCACCGCGGACCCGAAGGATGTCAGCCATTTCCACGGCAGGCCGAATCATTTATCTTTTTTCCGGTGATAGCCGTGGCCTGCCTGGCTAACGCTGGAGAGTTGCAAACTCTCCAGCGGGTTGGATACTGCCTGCAAGTGCCGCTGCGACAGATGAAGATACTTGGCGGTGGTCTCTAGGTCGCCATGGCCGAGCAGAACCTGAATCGTACGCAGGTCCGTTCCCGCCTCGAGCAAATGGGTGGCCCAGCTGTGGCGCAAGGTGTGAGGCGTTACATGCTTGGTGATGCGCGCGTGGACGGCAGCTTCCTTACAGGCATACCAAACAGTCTTGTCCGAGATGGGCCTGTCCTGGCCGCGTTGACCTGTGCTGCTGGGAAAAAGATAGATGCGAGGCTTCTTCCAGCGCCAATACTCGCGCAGCGTCTCCAACAGAGCCGGGCTGAGTGGCAGATCTCGACTGGCGCCGCCCTTGCCGCGCTCCACGCGGATCATCATGCGCCGGCTGTCGATATCGCGCACCTTGAGCATCGACACTTCCGTCCGCCGCATGCCCGTGCCGTAAAGCGTCATCAGCAGCGCTCGCTGCATGAGATTGCCAGCGGCATCGATAAGGCGGGCGACCTCCTCCAGACTCAGCACCGTCGGCAACCGGCGATAAGACTTCGGGTAGGGCAACTCCTCTCGGAACTCGCGACGCTTGAGCGTTCGAACGAAGAAGAACCGGAGCGCCGCAACACGGGCCACCACGCTAGCCACTGCCAGCTTGCGCTCAGCGAGTAGATAGGCCTGGTAGCTTCTCAGATCATCTGGCCCTAACTTGTCTGGAGATTTTCCAAAGTGTACGGCGAACTGTTGGACTGCTTGCAGATAGGCTCGGGTCGTGCCCTCGGAATAGTTGCGCCGCTGGAGTTCTTCCAGCATCCTCTTGCGTAAATGGGTCACAGGAACCTCCTTCCTTGTGACCCAACCTTACCTCAGCTACCGCTGCTGGTTGCTCCGCGCCCAGGCAGTGTCCGCCGCGCCAGCGGCTTCGTTCTAGTCGGCTTTTCGGACAAGTGGATGCTGGGTGTGGTTAGCAAAGGTGCGGCCACATTCTCGCTTGAAGTTTTCGGCAAGCGTGCGTGACCGCCGCCGCCCCGGGATCAACGTAGAACTACAGCTCTTCTGCCGTCCCGCCCCACTCCGCTGGATGCACATCCGCCACCGGCTGCGAAGAACTGGAAGTACTATGGCGCAAGGTATCGATCGATTCGACAGCATCCTGTTCCTCCTTCACCATCCGCAAGGCGCTGGATGCTTCCCCCAACGGTCTATTCAGGGATCAGATCAGGATCCTCTTCCATGGCCACGTCACCAGCGATCGCATCGATGCCGCGCTGGAACAGCTCGCTCGCTGAGCGCCATCGCTAGCCACACGGCGGGGTCGCCCTGGAACTCTTTGGTCACCGGTCGAAGCTGAGGACGACGCACCAGAGTAACTTTCCACTCTTTACCACGCACTGTTTCCGCCGGGCTCCGTTATCCGTTGCAGGCGCCATGCCTACTATTTCCTCTTAGATACGAGGGTGCAGCCGTTCACTGAAAACGAGGGTAACTCAAAAACTCGCTCGTCCGCAGTGAGAATGAGGACGTTCCGCGTTGCGTCCAGTCTTGAGGAAAAGCGTCGGGAGCGGTCGCTCTGTATACACCGGAAGTGAAAATGCTGTAGCCTTCGGTTTCAAACGATTGAATATCGGCCACACCCGGTCGGAAATGAGGCTCGATGCGATTCTTTGCTCCCAGATTGTCGATTGCTGGATTGCCGGTTCGTCAGCTCCTTCTTCTCGCCGCCTCTCTAGGTTTCGCTCTGTGCCTTTGCGCGCCGGCCGCGCAAGCCGAATCTGCTTACGTACGTGTAAGCCAAGTTGGCTACGAAGCCGGCGAATCTGCCGCGCGCGCCTATCTGATGTCCACCGCCGCCGAGACGGGCGCGACCTTCAAAGTTGTGGGTGCCGACGGAAGCACAGCATACACAGGGAAAGGTCGGGACGCTCCTCGGCACCTGGGCGAATAGTAAGAAGCTCGTTTACCAGGTCTACGCGCTTGACTTTGTCGTTCCCCGCGGCCGCAGTTATTCGATTTCCGTCTCTGGACCCGTAAGCGCTCATTCCCCTAAGTTTGCCGTCGACCGCCCGGACGTTCTTTATCCCGGATTGCTGGTCAACACGCTTTTCTTCTACCAGACGCAACGGGACGGGCCAGACTTCATCCCCAATGCACTACGCACGGCTCCCGGGCACCTGAAAGACAAGAATGCCAAGCTTTACCTGACTCCACCGCTCGATGACAACGACGAGATCAACAATGTGCCTCCGGCCAAGCCCCTCAGCCCCGCGAATCTATCCGAACATCGATGCCGACGGCGGTTGGTGGGACGCCGGCGACTACGAGAAGTATGTCGAGACCGTGAGTTATACCACGGCGCTCATGGAGATCGGGGTCCGCGACTTTCCCAACCAGATGGGACCAGGCGCGCCGCTATACCCGCCGGCGCCTCCCAATTCGATTTCTTACGCCGGCGATAGCGGTCGCGGAGCACCGCGGTCCTCGGACTTCAGCTCCGAGGCAAAGTTCGGCGTCGAGTGGCTCTTGAAGATGTGGAGTCATTCGCCAGGAGACTCTTGCCTACCAGGTGGACAACACCCAGGACTGGAACTATTACGGGGAAGGCAACCCCACCTCGGCCGCCGGCAATTGCGGCGGGACTTACAACACGCCCTACTGCCTGATAACCGAGTACGACATCTGGACGCTTCCCCAGGCCGCGGACAACTTCCAACAAGCAGGGGATCCCAAACCTTGCGATCCGCTTACGACCTTCTATATTTGCAACCGTCCGGTGTATGTTTCCCAGCCGCCGCGTGCTTCTGTTCAGTCCCAATCTTGCCGGCCGCTTGGCCGCCGGACTTCGCCGTTTGCTATCAGCTCAACCGCCAGCAGGATCCCGCGCTCGCCAATCGCTGTCTCAAAGATGCCGAAGAGGTCTTCGCACGCGCGGACACCCACTATGCCGACCCGGCGCCCTCTGTCGGCTCGGGATCCTGCCCCAGCTGCTTGCTCACCATCGCTCCCTTTGACGGCTATCCTGAAACTGTTTGGGACGATGACATGGAGCTGGGCGCCACCGAACTCTACCTTGCCCTTCGCTCCGCTCAAGACGAAACCAGTTTGCCCTCCGGATTGCCGAATACCGACCCGAATGTGTATTTGGAACAAGCCGCGCAGTTTGCCAGGAATTACATCACGAATGTCTATGAGCCCGGCTATACCGACACGCTGAATCTCTACGATGTCAGCGGGCTCGCTCATTTCGAGCTCTATCGGGCGCTCAAAGAGGCGGGAGATCCGGAAGGGTTGGCGGTTTCGCAGCAGGTCATCCGCAAACAGCTCCTCGATCAGGTGGACGCGGCCATCACGCAAGCTGGTTCGGATCCATGGGGCTTCGGAGTTCCGTGGGCCGACGGCGATACCACGTCCCACGGCGGCGGCCTCTCCGTCATGGCCAGCGAGGCCTACTCCCTGACTGGCAGCGCGCGCTATAACACCTATGCGCAGCGTTGGCTGGCCAATATCCTGGGAGCAAACTCCTGGGGCTCGTCTTTCATCGTGGGCGATGGAAGCACCTTTCCCAATTGCATTCAACATCAGGTTGCCAACCTCGCGGGGGCGCTGGATGGCACTGCAGGCGGAACGCCCATCCTATGGGGCGCGGCGACCGAGGGGCCAGACAGTTATACGACTTCCGGCGTGGTCGGGGGTATGATCCTTTGCCCCGCCAATGGAGTCGATACTTTCGAGAAATTCAATGGCAACAGCGGAACCTATGACCCGTCCCAAACTGCGCTCTTCCAGGACAATGTGCAGTCCTACAGCACAACCGAGCCGGCCATTGACCTTACTTCAACCTCCTTTTTGATGTGGTCCTGGAGAATGGCCCTGCAAACCAACCCATGAAAGGTTTTGTTGGGTTCAAGGATGGTGAGCACTGTTCTTGCGCAATCTGGACGGACTATATTGTCCACGTGCCGAATCGGGGGGAGTTCGCCCCGGTTGGTTCGCAGAACCTGCTAAGCGGCACGCTATTTTGACCCTGGGATGAGACACATAAATACGCGGCTACCGAAGGTTAGGATGGTGTGATGAGAATCTCCGACAAGATCGAACTCGTTCTGAAGAGCAAAGCCCAAAACAGGGTTCTGTCGATAGCACCCGATCAGACGGTCTACGAAGCGCTCGAGAAGTTGGCCGAGCACGATGTCGGTGCCTTGCTGGTCCTTTCCAGCCACCGGCTGGTCGGAATCCTATCGGAGCGTGACTACGCGCGCAAAGGAATCCTGATCGGCCAGTCTTCCAAAGAGACTGAGGTCCACCAGATCATGACCAGCCCGGTTTTTTTCGTAAGTCCCCAACACACTGTGGATGAATGCATGACCATCATGACCCAACACCATTTTCGCCATCTCCCGGTGTTGCTGGATGAGACTGTCGTGGGTGTAATCTCGATTGGCGACCTGGTGAAATGGGTGATCTCGGGTCAGGCGCAAACCATTCAGGAACTGGAGGGCTACATTACGGGGGCGTATCCAGGGTAGCTTCCGCAGTTGCAATCTGAACCTGAGCGGCTCTTTTTCTCTCGCTTGTCCAGGACCCGATATCAGAGTGCGTTCGTCTGCTCCCCTCGTCCCCCCAATTTTTGCCTGCTTCCGAAGGCTGAGGAGAAGTTCCTGCAATGAAGAGCCACACGGAATACCTTGTTTTCGAAACCAGGAAGCGCAAAGAGATGGTTCACATCACCGGCCAGGTGGAACAGGTTGTGCGCAGGAGCGGGGTGAAGGATGGGCTATGCTTTGTCTCGCCGATGCACATCACCGCTGCCATTTACGTGAACGATCTGGAGAGCGGGCTGATCGAGGACATCGGCAAGTGGTTGGAGGAGCTTGCGCCGGCGCGGCCGGACTACAAGCATCACCAAACCGGTGAGGATAATGGCGACGCTCACTTGAAGGCGCTGCTGCTGCACCATGAAACGACGCTGCCGGTGACCGACGGCAAGCTCGACCTCGGGACGTGGCAGAGGGTGTTCTATGCGGAGTTTGACGGGCAGCGGCCCAAACGGGTGATTGTGAAGGTACTCGGCGTTGAGTGAAGAAAGCGCCGCTCGAATCGCCCGATGGCAACTTCCTCTACTACACCGAGGCCCTGGGGTCCACCAGCCTGTGGAAGATCCCCATAGAAGGTGGTGAAGCCTCCAGGGTTCTCGAAGGTTTGAGTGGAGGCTCTTCGGCAGAAGGTGCACACTTGTCCGCACAACCCCCAAGCCCGGACGACAACACGGCGGCAACATTCGACAGCATACCTATTTCCCCCGCGCAGCGTGGAAGCTGAACGAAGGCGCAGCCGGCCGGTTGAGGTCGCTGCAATAGGTATGTATGCTGCCGCCCTGGTTGACCAGGCCCGTCAATCGACCGTAATGCGCGTGGCCGCGATCGTGCCCTTTACCTCCACACCCTCCCCTGTCGAGGGGTACGTCTTGAAGGTAAAACTTCCCGTGTAGGTTTTGCCATCGCGAGCGATAATATTGGTTTCGTCCAGCGTGAACGTACCATTCGCTAGGCCGCCTGCCGTGGGGTCATACGTCCAGCCAATGTGGTGCAGGCGCACAGTCCGCGTGCCCACCGTCTTCCAGACCCCGAAGCAGATATTTCCCTGGGCCACCGGGAGATATGCATTTTCGAACTCGGTCCCGTCGCTGTGCCATTGGTCAAGGGTCTCGTTGAACACCGAGCCGCCTGCCGTGTAGACCACGTGCCACAGGCCCACAATGGAGTCGCTGGTAGCAGATGCAGACTCGTCGCTTTCAGCCTGCGCCAACATCGGCAGCATAATGGGAGTTTTCGACCCCAATCCCGACAGACTCCCGCAGGCAGCTCGCGCGCTCGCCGCAGTAAATACCAGGCTGGCGATAGCAAGCGTTGTCAAAACGCCTCGAGACAGCCGGCTCCAAAACGTCACCTCACGTGAAAGCCCGTTCCCACTCTTCTTCATAGTCCGATTCATTGTGTTTCTCCTTTCGCCGCTCGTCCGAGTGAGCGACGTGGGCCCGAGTGTGCGGCACTCGTACCTCGGGAGCAATGCCCTGCGGGGTGATTTATTTGTCCCCCGGTAAATCCTTAATTTGCATGCACTTATAAAATCTTATCCCCTTCCTCCGCATTCCTGACGAAACCAGATACACGTCTTCCATGCAGATGCTAAACTCAGTTTTCGCTGCTGCAGGGGGGTGCGAAGTGGCGGTTTCGCCTGCCGAGGACGTGGTTCGCTTTGGCCTCTTTGAGCTCGATCTCAAAGCCGGGCAGCTTAGCAGGAACGGGACGAAACTCCGGCTGCCGCAGCAACCACTTCAGCTCCTGGCTGTCCTTCTCGAACGCCCCGGCGAAATCGTCACCCGCGACGAACTCCGTCAACGCCTCTGGCCCTCCGACGTCTTCGTCGACTTTGACCACGGCCTCAACAAATCCATGCAGAAACTTCGCGACGCGCTCGGTGACTCGGCAACCTCTCCCCGCTACATCGAAACCATCCCCCGCGTCGGCTACCGCTTCATTGCTCCGGTGAGAAACGGAACCCGGCCGCTTGCGCCCGAAGCTGACATCATAAAGATCCCGCAGAGGCCGCCAGATCGCCTCCCCTCTCTGCCGGCGGCCGGGGTGGATGGCAACCAAAGAGCGCGCTGGTGGGTCCTTGCCGCGGGCGTCTGCGCGCTATGCGCGATCGTCGGCATCGCGCTGTATCTTTCCTCTCGCCCGCATCCGGCTGTCATCAAGTACACGCAGCTAACCGATTTCACTGACTCCGCAAGCGACTCCCGCCTTATCGCCGGACGGCCATATCCTCGCCTTCATCCGCGGAGACAGCGATTTTATGTCGGCCGATCCGATCTACGCCAAGATGCTCCCCGATGGCGAAGCCAGGCGCCTGACCAACGATGCGCGGGTGAAATACAATCTGGCGTTCTCGCCAGACGGCTCGCAGATCGCCTACACGGTTTTTGACACCTCCCTCTTTCGCAACCTACACCGTCTCGGTTTTTGGCGGCGACCCGCATCTTCTTCTGGATAATGCGGCGGGGCTCACCTGGCTCGACCCACACCACTTTCTCTTCTCCAGAATCCGCTCGGGCTGCATCTGGGAATCGTCACCCAAACGGTAACCGGCGACAACTTATCGCGAACTGTATTTTCCCCCTCACGAACGGGCCATGGCGCATTACTCGTACGCTTCCCCCGACCGCAGATCGGCCTTGGTAGTCGAGATGAACGGACAGGGAGAGTGGTCGCTCTGCCAGCTCATCTCACTCGAGGGCGGATCCCCGGCAAGACCCGTAGGGCCGCAGGGAGCATGCACCTCGGCGGGTTGGTCTCCCGATGGCTCGTGGATGTATTTCGTCGCTACCGTGGAAGGGCAGAGCCATCTCTGGCGCCAGCGATTTCCCAACGGGCAGCCGGAGCAAATCACCTTTGGCCCCGCCGAAGAGCAAGGGCTGGCCGTGGAGCCGCATGGCCGATCCGTCATCACCTCGATTGGCGTGCATCAAAGCGCCATTTGGATCCACGATGCCGACGGGGGAACGATCCTTGTCTTCCGAGGGAGAAATAGTCACCGAACCTCTCCCCTCCCTCTTTCGCAGCGGACGGTAAAACCCTCTACTACCTTCTGCGGCATCAGCGACGCGGTTCGGTCCCGGAGCTCTGGCGCATGGCGGTAGATTCCGGCAAGAGCGAAGCGGTGTTTCCCGGAATTTCCATGGTTTGCCTACGATGTATCGCCGGATGGCAAACAAGTCGTCTATGCCACTGTGGGCTCGCGACGGAATGTCCCAGTTATGGCTGGCGCCTATCGACAGAAGCTCTCCCGCCAGACAGATCGGTCACTCCGGAGAAACAATGCCCCACTTTGGCCCCCGGGGACAAATCCTGTTTCGACTCGCAGAGGGAAACGCCAACTATCTGGAGCAGATGAATCAGGATGGCTCCGGACGTTCGAAGGTCGTTCCCTACCCAATCATCGAAATTCAAAGCATCTCGCCCGGCCGAAAATGGCTGATGGCGCTGGCCCCTTATCCAGAAGGCAACAGTGCCGAACCCCAGGTCGATGGCGATTCCGCTCGACGGCGGACCTCCGCGGCACATGTGCGCAAGCTACTGCGTTCCCGTCATGGTCGTCGAGCGGAAAGTTCCTTTTCATTCCGGTGGAATGCTCGTCGCCGACCAAGTCCGGGCCGAAGCCTGGCGATTCCGGTTGGTCCCGGGGAAATCCTGCCTGAACTTCCGCCGGGAGGGCTCGAGCCGGGGGCAGAACCGAGTGTAGTGCCAGGTTCCCAATCCGTGAACCGCGAAGAGCTTGTGCCTGGCGAGGACCTTGCCCATTATGCCTACGTGAATACCACGGCGCACCGCAATCTGTATCGCATTTCGCTTCCCTGAGAAAGCTGTAAAGCGGTTTCAGGTAGGTATACCCCGAAGCAAAAGAGGTTTTCGTGGTTTTCCCCCAAAGAAAACCACACCTCGCGATCCTTGTGAGGGCATAGTAACTGTGAAACCGCTCTAAAGCTCATGACAGGCTTTCAGAATCTCTCCGGCACGTTCACCAATCACCACGCACGGGGCCATGGTGTGATCCTCCGCATGTTGGCTTCGTAGATGGTGGGCCAAAAACGAGATCAAAAAAACTCGGCTGCGACATTAGAGCAGTTTCGCAATTGGTGTAGACCGGAACGACAGGCCTTTTCGTGGTTTTCTTCCAAGGAAAACCACACCTCGCCATCTTTATCAGGCCACAGTAATTGCGAAACCGCTCTAGACCCGTTGTCGGCGCTACTTCCTGGTCAGCACCGCCGCCAGGTACCGTAGTTCGGACTCCACTTCTGCAGGATCGGCAACAGTATCCGCGATTTCCTGGCGAAACAGTTCGCGATACCGCTTGCGAAGCCTGTGAATGGCCACCTTGAGCGCTCCCTCTGAGGTGTTCATTTCGCCAGCCAGCGCGGCATACGGCGCGTCGGACTGCCCGAGAAGGAACACCTTCAACCGCTCGAAATGCTCCGGGCGGCCGTGATGCACGAACTCCTCCCGCAATTTCTCAACCACTCGATCGATCAGCGAAAGCGCCCAGCGCCGTTCGAAGATCCGCTCGGGCGTCTCATCGTGCGCAGGCTCGCGTTGGTACCGCTCTTCGCCAGACGAGAATTCAAGCGGCACGACCATTCCGCCGCCGCGTTTGCGCGCGCGATGCCGGTCTTCTTCGTCGGCCACAAAGAACTTCAACGAAGTCAAAATAAAGGACCGGAACTGGCCCTTTTCCGGGTCAGCGCGATCGAGATATCGGCCTTCCAACACCCGGATGAAGAACTCCTGCGTGAGATCCTGCGCCTCATCGGCCCGATAACCGCGCCGGCGCAGATACGCATACAAGGGATACCAATAGTTTTCGCAGAGCGAAACCAAAGCAGAGCGAGCATCCTTACGGTATGGATCGCCGGCAGCGACCACCAGGCTCCACCGGGTGGTCGGAAACTGGGATGATCCGGGCAGCGTGTGGATGGTTTCGCCGTTCCTCATGGTCTTATCCTCACAGGCATTCCGCTAAACAGGATAAGGAAATCTGGAGGGTGAAGTTACACCGCCGCTATGGTTGTCTGGCGGACTCAGCCCTGGCTTCCTGGACCAGCGGAATATCGGGATCGGCATCCTTCCAGAGAGCGAGGAGATCCTTGTAGGCGGCGGCTGATTGCGCGCGATCTCCGGAAGCGGACAACGCTCTGGCCAGCTCGAGACGTGCCATCGGTCCGATCGGATCGTTCAGCACCATGCCCGGATGATCAAGAATTTTTCGAAACTCGACCGCTGCCTCGCGATGACGGTCCAGTCGGGAATAAGCCAGGCCACGCACGTAAACCGGATAGAGAGCTCCGAAGAAGGAGCCGGCGTAGAATGCCGTACCCGGGACAGCGAGGTCGTACGGAGTTGCCACTTGTGTCATTTCGAGCGCTTTTGCTGCGTCGCCCTGGTTGAGAGCTTCGAGTGCCCGCAGCGCAGGCAAGTAACTGAACTGGACAGATGTGTCCTCCGGGTAGCGCTTTTCGAGGTCCACCACGATCTTGTGAGCTTGCGCGGACTGGTGCAGCAGCGCAAGCGCAAAGGTAGGTCCGTAGTCGGCGTCCCGGCTTCGGTAAAGCGCCAACGCCGCAGCCGCGTTTCTTTGTCCCTCCTCCCGAATCCCGAACAGTGCGCTCCATACCGCACGAGCACCTTCAAACTGGGCGGACCGCTCGCGCAAACCTGCCTGGCGAGATAAGAGTACCGCGCGGTCCGATAGCCGGGCGGCTTCTTTCAGGCGCGCCTGATACGCCGAGGTTAGAGCCTCCTGGTGCTCGAACAATCCTTGGGCTTCCAATTTTGCCTGACGTTGGGTCATTTCCCTTTCCATTGCCGCCTGGTCGCCCCTCAGAAATGCGATAAAGTACCGGCATAGCGAGAACTCAATGACTTCGATCCGTCGATCCGACGCCTTACGAAGCACTGCCTCGGCTTCTGACAGGCGGTTCAGGTAGATGTAGGCAAAGGCCACATTTTGGTAGCCGATGGCGTAATCCGGATCGAGTTCGATCGCCTTTAGACCTTCTTCCGCGGCTTTGTCGTAATGACCCGACCCCTGCGTCGTGAAAGCCGCCAAAAATCCATGGGGCACCAGATCCCCTGGATACTCTTGGGTCCACGATTCGAGGGTCTGCCGGGCCAGTTCCAGGTTTCTTGTTACCTGCCGGTGGTAGTTGAAAGTGATGAAATAGTTTTCCTGATCGCTCACCCCATTCCGTAGTTCATAGGCCTTGGCTATATTGCGCGCTCCAAGTTCGGACTCCCCGAGGGAGGCATATAGCCGGCCCAGATGCGCATAAGCCATCGCAAATTGCGGATCGATCTCGATGGCCCGCGTCAGGAGTGGGATGGCTTCCGCTGTCTGTGCCCTATGCTGTTGTGATTTCATTGCAGCGCTGTAGGACCTCCAGGCCTCCAGGGAGGGCGTGGTTGCCTCGGCCGGTAGACTCGGCTCCTTTTCCACGCTTGGAAGCGATTCGCCGGCGCGGGTCCGGAACCGGCTTGCCATTTGACTTAGCGCCTTGACGACGTCCTCTTTTTTGGCTGCCGGCGCCTGCTCTTCGTCCAGGACATCTCCGGTTCGGCAATTCTTTGCGCGCAAACCCAACATGTACTCGCTCTCGAGCCTTGTGATCGAACCCTCCACGACCGCTGCGCTGCCTGTCCGCTCGCAGATCTCGGCGGCAGTGTCCGGTGTGAGCTTCGCATCCGGAGGCCGGCCCATCAGGCGAAGCGTCTGGCTCACGCGCGCATCGGAAAGCAGTGCCAGATAGGGTGAATTCCCCAATTGCACCGCCAGGATCTGGCGCAGCGTTCCGTCGAAGACGGCGTCGCCGGTAGCATTAGCGAAATCCGCCATAACGATCGTGTTTTTATCAGCCAACCTGGGTCGCGGCGGAGAATCGCGGTGCAGGAATGACCAAACCGTTACTCCGCCTAAAACGATGAACGCGATCCCAGCGGTTGTGCCGAGAACGGCCAGCCTCTGCCTGCGGAGAAACTTGCGGGCTCGGTACAATCTGCCCGCCGAGGAGGCCAGAACTGGCCGGTCCTCAATATGCCTTTGGATGTCGACCGCCAACTCAGCGACCGAAGCGTATCGCCGTTCCTGCACCTTTTCCAAAGCCTTCATCGTGATCGAGTTCAGATCGCCATCCACGAGGCGGCGCAGGGACGCCGGGTCGGTCTGGCGGTGCGCGGCGATCTCCGCCGCTGCCGCACCCATTGCGCTCAGCTTTCGCGAAAGCGCCGGAGCTTCTTCTTCACGAATGATGCGGAGCATCTCGGATAAACCTGCCTGGCGCATTCTGACCACGTCGAAAGGGACAGTGCCGATCAGCAACTCGTACAAGAGCACGCCGAGCGAATACACATCGGAGCGCTCATTGACATCTCCGGTCATCACCTCGGCCTGCTCAGGACTGGCGTACTCCGGTGTGCCCACCATCTGGCCGAATTGCGTGAGCACACTGTTCTCCACCGCCCACTTGTCGGTAGCCTTGGCGATGCCGAAGTCGATCACTTTAGCAACCGCGGCGCCCTCCTGTTCCATCACCAGCACGTTCGACGGCTTGAGATCCCGGTGGATCACGCCTTTCTGATGGGCGTGTTGAACGGCACGGCACACCGAGAGAAACAGTTCCAGCCGTTGGCCGATTATCATCCGCTTGCCATCACAGTACTGGGTGATGGGTACGCCCTCGATGTACTCCATTACGAAGTAAGGCCGGCCCTTGAGCGTAGCGCCTGCGTCGAAGATCCTTGCGACATTCGGGTGGTCCATCATCGCCAGCGCCTGGCGCTCTTTGGCGAAACGCGCGAGTACCTCGCCGGTGTCCATCCCGAGTTTTACTACTTTCAGAGCCACCCACCGGCGAATCGGTTCGCGCTGCTCGGCGAGGTACACGGTGCCCATACCTCCTTCGCCTATTGGCCGTAGGATCTGATAACGGCCGAAGTCGTCAGCACCGGCTGCCGTTGTCGCCGTATCGATGGTCTGAGTTCTGGATTCATCCGTGCCAACCGAACTATCGAAAGCGCCCTGGATCAGACAATTCGGGCACAATCCCGCAGGATCACCGGAACCCAATTCCGCTTCGCAGTGAGGGCAGTTTGCCATGTGAACAGAGTTGCAGCAGCAATTTTATGCCTTTTGCCTCGGGCGCTGTAACCTGCGGTCGCGCGATTCCTTATTCGTGGCAGGTGAGCCGGATTGGAACCGGCAAACCAGACAGATCAAGACGAAAAGGAGATTCGTGATGAAAAGAGTTTTGCTTCGTTGTCAGGTGGCCTTGCTTCTGGCGGTTTCCATGTTCTATGCGCAAAGCGTGCTTGCGCAGGAACAGTCCAGCAAGGTTAAAGAATGCTCAAAGGCTACCCTATGGGGCAGCTTCGGATACACCAGCACAGGAACTCTTCTCGATTCCTATGTCCCGCCCCCTTTTGCAGGCCCTTTCGGTGAGGTCGGTAGGCAGACCTTCGACGGGAAAGGTCACACGGACGCAACCGCAATCACAAGCTCAAACGGCAACATCGCCAAGGTGACGATTGAAGGCACGTATACCGTAAACCCGGACTGTACAGGCTCCATGACACTCAACGTATCTCCGTTCGATTCGACGGTGCACGCAGACTTTGTGATCGGCGACGACGGGGCAGAACTTCGAGCCATCGGCTCAGACTCAGGAGTGGTTGAGAGCCGTGTTTACAGTAAGCAGTTCCCGTGAGGTCGCAACGAATCGAAGAGGATCTTGCCGATATACCTAAGCTCAGGGTTTCGAGAGCATGCTCGCGAAACTCTGAGCGTTCCTCAGTACAAAGCGTGGTGGCGCAGGAGCAGAAGGCACAGCCGCGGCGTTAGACCGGCAAAGTGAACTAAGAACGCCAACCTTTGAATCGAAAGTCACGAACGTTTCCGGAGCTAAAGCTTATGACAGGCTTTCAGAATCTCTCCGGCACGTTCACCAATCACCACGCACGGGGCCATGGTGTTGCCAGTGGTCACCCGTGGCATGATCGAACCGTCAGCAATGCGGAGATTATCGACGCCATAGACGCTAAGTTGGCTATCTACCACGGACATCGAGTCCCGGCCCATTTTCGCCGTACATGTCTGATGCCAGTAACTCATAGCCGCATCTCGAACGAAATTTTCGAGTTCAGTCCCTTTCAAGTTGCCGGGCATCACTTCGCGTTTGACGAAGGGGGCTAATGGTGCAGAGTTGCCGATCTCACGGCAGAGTTCAACACAGGCTAGCGCGGCCTTCATGTCATCGGGATGAGAGAGCATATTGGATTCAATCTGAACAGCGTCGAGAGGATTTGGCCCTGACAGACGGATTCGACCTCGGCTCTTCGTCTGCACGAGACCGCCGAACATGGTCCAGGATCCCGCGGGCGGTTTGAATCGGGCCGCAGTCTCGGCGCTCGGTATGGGTATTTCCGCCTGGCAAACCTGCAGGTCTGGGCTATCGAGATCCGGATCGCTCTTCCAGAAGAAGGTTGCCTCCGACCCGGTATTGCGGGGAGCCAGAGGTTCTGGATACTCCCAGATACATCCAAGGGCAACATGGTCCTGGAAGTTCTGTCCAACTCCAGGAAGATGCTGCACGATCGGAATGCCAAAGCGTTGCAATTCCTCTTGATCTCCGATACCGGACTGCAGCAGTACCTTCGCCGTTTGGATCGCGCCCAACGATAACACCACTTCACATCCGGCCCGGATGCGATCGGCTTTACCTTGGTAAACCATCTCGACACCGGTGGCCCTGGTGCCGTCAAAGGTAATCCGGGTGACCAACGCATGGGTGAGAACTGTTAGATTAGGCCGGTCCATGTAGGGGAAAGTGTAAGAGCGGAAAACGGATTCGCGTCTTCCCTCTCGAGCTCGTATCTCGGTTATGGAAGCGCCGCCTGCACTCTCCATCATGCGGCCATTTTGATTTTCAAAGGTTGGAATGCCCACCGAGCGCGCGCCTTCAAGCATGGCGGGAGCGATGGGGTTCGGCTCAGGCGCCGGCTGGACATAGACCAACCCTCCCACTCCGCGATACTTTGGGTCGGGCGCGCCATGCCAGTCTTCGATACGAAGATAGATGTTCAGGACCGAGTCGTAATTCCATGCTGGGTCGTTTGCCTCGGATGCAAAGAAACCCCAATCGTTCTTGTGGCCACGCGCATAGGTCATCACATTGATGCTGGAACCTCCACCCAGCACCTTCCCCATAGACAAAGGAATGGAGCGTCCGTTGAGGTGGGATTGCGGCTGACTGACAAAGCCCCAGTCACGCTCGGTGCCTAGATTGAGCGGCCATTGCACCGCCTGCATAACGCTGGGCACGTCGTCGCTTCCCCCTGCCTCCAGCAGCAGGACAGTCACGTCGGCATTTTCCGCCAGGCGCCGCGCCACCACCGAACCGGATGAGCCCGAGCCGCAGACGATGAAATCGTAGTCAGCTTTGAGATCTAACCTCAGCTTTTCTTGATTTGCGCGCACCCTTTCGGAGAAAGCTGCCCTTCGAATATCTAATCCGGATTGCGCTTGCGTATTGTGCGCTGCCATGCCCCCCATGTTACCCGAGAGCGACACCTGAACTTTCGCATAACATTCAAGAATGGAAGTTACCAGCCGCTTTTGCCCTGACTTGAGCCAGTAAGCGCATATCCAGTAGAGGCCTCAGCGTGCGCGATCGCGACTACCGGCACCCAGCGTTCGAGCTTGTGATGCCCGCTCGCGTGGAACATGTAGGCGACAAATAGGTTCAATCCCACACCTCCACCGTATCGGTAAACAGCTCCCCATCCGTAGCCGTAGGACTCGAAATGTTTCTCAAAAGGGTCCAGGGTTCGACCGCGCGCCGCTAGAGCGCCAGTACAAGGCGGGTTGGCGCACCGAGCCATCCCACCTCCGTCGTCATGGGACTGGATAGCGAGCAGGGCCAGCGTCTGGGATACCGCGTTAATACCCTGTAACCTAAGATTGGTCTGATCAAAGAAACTGTGAAGCATCGGGGTTTTGTCTTGTCCCTGCAACCAGTACGATCCAGGCTGCTGTTGGGCTGTGGCGGCCAAAGGCGACGCGATCAAAAACAAAAAGATCCAGCTTCGCAGTTTCATCAGGGAGTTCCTTCTCGACCGTGGTTCAGGTCCAGGGACTTGGTCTGCATGGTTGCGAGGTGTGGATTCGGGCAGTACTCTGCGTCCGCATAAACGGACCAAGGGCCATACGATTGCCGCGTCTGTGCGACTCCCAAGGCTGTAGAAAAAACTCCAAGGATTACGATTTGCCAGCTTCATTTCTTCTGCCTCTTCAACGCTGAGCGCAGACTAGCAGTCCGGCGACGAACGCCTACAACTATCTGGTCACGTCCTCCCGCGAAATAGTCATACACTTTAGGCATACCTTCGCATTGCGCTGGTGTTGCGCCGATTCGAGCACGCATCTACCGCCACTCTCAGACCCCACGGGAAACCCTGCTCGGGCTGCGCCGCCCCGCTCAATACCTGGGAGTTCGATTGGAAAAGACATCGGAGGGAAAGCGAGGACAAGTCCCCGCTATCTCCGGCCTTTCTCAGTTCGCCGCCGGGCAGGACGGTTTGCTCCTCGCTGCTGCAAGCGCTAGCGGCGCAGACATTGTTTGCAATTTTGTCGGGCGGAAACGAAGGTTGGCCGTCTGTCTCATAGAAGGGCAACATGGCGTCGACCGAGGGCTGCAGCTTGGCGTTGTCGTTTATGGAGGATGCTCGGCCGGCGGTCGATCTTGCGGCCATGGTCGATGCCTACTCGACGCTGCTGTTCCGTATCGCCCACTCAGTGCTGAGAAGCAGGACGGAAGCCGAAGACGTGGTGCAGGATGTTTTCATTCGCGTGCTGCAGCATCGTCGTTCGCTTTCGACGGTGCGCGATATGCGCGTTTGGCTGATTCGTATTGCCTGGAACCTTGCCCTGGACCGGAAGAGACGGAAACGGCCAGAGCAACTGGACGAGAGTTTTCGCGAGATCGCTGGCGAGCGGAACGATGCCCGCGGATGCAGCGATAGAAGAGGCACAGCGCTTTCAGTCCGTCCTGCGTGAGATAGAGAGATTGCCCAAGGCGGAACGCCATGTGTTGCTGCTCTCCGCCATCGAGGAGTTGGGCACAGCGGAGATTGCGGGTGTACTGGGACGAAGTGAGTCGGCAGTGCGGGCGCTGCTGTCACGAGCGAGGGCGCGGCTGCGGGAGCGGCTTGAGGAGAGACATAGCGATGAGAGATGCTGACGAGACGATCGAGAGGCTGCTGGCGGGTCTGCGAGACGCCGAGCCTTCCGCCGGCATGCAGCGCCGCATCCTTAAGGCGATGGAGGCTCGCGAGGCGGTAGCCTCTGCTCCGCCCTGGCGTCGGCTGAGGTCGTCATGGCGGCTGCATCCGGCTGCAGTGTCGCTGGCCTCGGTGGTCGCGACGGGCGCGTTGATCGTCGCCATCGCGGTTCACCAGCACCGGAGTGTGCCGGCAGATACGAGAAGTCATGTAAACACCGCCGCAGGGCGAACAACTCAGCCGGAGGCGGTCGCGCAGAAAGCGCCCATTATGCCTCGGCGGGTAGCTTCACGGGGCTCGCTGAGACGTCCAGGTGAGGTTTCTGCTGTGCCGGAAACTCAGGCTGCCAGCTTCCCTGCGCCGCCTTTGCCTTTAACCGAGCAGGAGAGGTTGCTACTGCGCCTGGCGCATCGGCGCGATCCGGAAGACACAGCCATACTCAATCCCGCCGTGCAGGCGGCGCAGTCTGCCAAAGCCACGGAACAGTTTCAGCAATTTTTTGGAATCGATGCCACAGAGATGAGGAGCCAAATTGAGTAACCAGAAAACAGCAAATTGGACCAGGATTGCAGTAATTGTTGCCATCACACTGGCAGTGGCCTGCTGTGGGATGAGCGCGGTTGCCCCAGGCCGCCGACGCGAAGCGCAGCCCGGAAATCTATCAGACCCTCTACCTCACCAACCTTACGCAGCAGAATGACGCAAATGAGCTGGTGACCGACCTGCGCAATATGTTGCCGAATTCAAAGCTGTATTATGTCCCGTCGCAGAGCGCCATGTCGATTCGAGGCACTGCAGAGGAAATTGCACTCGCGCAGAAGATCCTCTCCGACCTTGATAAGACCAAGAAGATCTATCGCCTCACCTACACGATGACGGAAAGGGACGGCGGGAAGACGATCGGTGTGCAGCATTTTTCCATCATCGTAGCCTCAGGGAGCAAGACAGACTTAAAGCTGGGCAGCAGGGTGCCGGTAGCGTAACGAATTCCTCACCCAGGGGGGCCGAACGAGGTGACCTATCTCGATGTGGGTCAGGAGATCGAAGCTTCTTTGGACGGTTACCTCGACGGGGTGCGGCTGCGCACCAGGGTCGTGCAATCCAGCATTGCGGAAGAGAAGTCCGGCATCGGACGCAGGTCCCGTCATCCGCCAGACCACGCTCGAAGGAACGTCAACCCTGGTCCAGGGCAAACCGCTGGTGCTCGGCTCGCTGGATGTTCCAGGCAGTACGCGGCACCAGGAAGTAGAGGTCGTTTCGGAACTCGTTCGCTAGTAATGCGTCGTTGGTCCGTTGGCGGACGACACCGAAGTCAGCCAGACTTGTCCAAATTAGCCTTTTGCAGCGGTCAAATTGGACAGCACCTGAGGCATTCACCGAAGACCACCGGCAGTGAGGCTGGATACCTCACCGGAAGCCCGCAGCAGTCCCGAAGGGACGGCGTGAAAGTAGCCCAGGACGTCAGTCCTGGGTAGGATTAACAAACGAGTCCAGTCCCGCAAGGGACGGCTGAATTGATCGCACACATCTTTCAGCCGTCCCTGCGGGGACTTGATTTTGGTCCAATGTGCACCCAGGACTGACGTCCACTTTCAACCCGTCCTTCGGGACTCTTCCATTCCAGGCGAACACCGAACGACACCTCATTCCCAGATGGCGCTGACCTCGCAGGCGTCCCTTCTCCCGGCGTCGTCTCCTAAAATTGCGATTGCTCCAAACGAAAGTGGTCGAAATCCAGTCTATTCCGGTGGAAACCTTGATGCGTCGTTTGCTCAGCAACTGGTTGGAATCGCGTTATGTGGAGCGCCTCCTTTCGCTCAGGAGGTGTCGTCTGCGCCTGCCCCCGTCCCTATGCCCGCAGATCGCATTTCCGATTCCTACAGCATCTATTCCAGCCTGATACCTCTCGGTGAAACGGCAGGCAAGGGGTGGCCGCACGAGCTTTGGCTTGTTCGGGACACGACTGTCACAGCAGTTGCTTCCGACACCCTTGCGCTCCAGCACAGTCGACCGCCGCATCCGCCCGGTCTGGCATGGGCATCAATCCGCACACTGCGGTCCACCCGCCCGAGGACCAACACGGCAATTACAACGAAATCCTTCAGGATTTCGATCTTCGCTGCCATGACGTCCTGAGTTTAGATCCCGATGCCTGGAAACTCTCGGCGCCAGTTCGTCTGCTCACTCCCGATGAACAAAAAGAGTTCCAGGCCACAAGATTTGGGGATGCTCAAAACTCACCCGCGGCGGCCAAATACAAGGGAGCTCCCGCGCTTTACGCCTTCAGCGAGGTTTACTTCAACGCCCACCACACGGTGGCTTTGGTTTACGCAACACATTGGGGCGGCGGTCTTTGCGGCCAGGGATTGTGGATAGCGCTGGCGCTTGAAGACGGTCTCTGGAAGCCACTTCAATGGAACGCCACGCACTGGATTTCGTAGGAGTTCCATGGCTTCCATTTCCAAGCCGCCCTAATTGGGAATGAACGGATTGCGGATAGTAAGCGCATCAATTGTTTGCCCGTCCTGCATGTCCTCGGAGTAGAGCAGGCTCGCAACCCGCTCCTAGCGCTGCGGCGAGAATCAAGGCATCGTAGATGTTGTAGCCATGGCGTTCGGCGATCCGCAGCGCGAGGTCATGCATCTCGACGGTTAAAGGAGCAGGTGGTTCGCACAAAGCGCGAACCGCACCGAGAGCCTCCCCGATCTCCTGCCATGACATCTTCAGCTTTCGCCGAGCAACAGCGGCGAATTCGTTCAGCACCTGGACACTGATGTTTCCGCCGGCCGCGAGGAGACCTTCGGCAACGGCTCCACGATCGTCCCCTTCCGAAACGGCATAGATCAAGATAGTGGTGTCGAAGAACACCTTACCTTTCATGAGCATTAGCCCGGTCGAAAATGAAGCCACGGGGGAGAGGGCGCCGCAGCCGGCGCAGCCGTTCGAGCGCTTCTTCCTTAGTCCGGTCACGGCTTATTTCAAACTCCCGCTCGCCGGCGATACGCACCTCGATCTGGTCACCATCCTTGAGGTCCAGAGCCTCGACAACCGCTGCGGGCAAACGGATGGCAAGGCTATTTCCCCACTTAGATACCTGCATCGCCAGTCTCCTGGATATACGTTGTACACAGTATATCAAAACACACTCCAGGCCTAGAGTTCGCTATGAGTCAACATCACGCTTGAACTGAACACTGCGGATGATCTCGCGCGCGTCAGATGCCAAGGTCCGCGAACAATGCCTTAACGGAGCGGAACCGCTTGCCTTGCTTCTGATCGGCGGATTGCATTGCCTTGACCGTCGTGGCATTCGGGACGTACCTCGAACGGAAGCCCCTTCTCCGCCGATAAAATGCTTTAGGGCTGGGCATAATACCCGGTGCGTGTCCGTGCGGTAAGGCCTGGCTTACTCAGCTTGACCGCAAGGGCATGGAACTCATTGGCTCGGTCCGCTCTCGGAAGCCTCAAAGGATAGGACGTAGAAGGATCTGGCTTCCCTGGCGCCTTTTGCGATTTCGTCTGCGATTGCGCCTGGCAAGTCGTTGCTCTTGTTCAAGACCAGCCCACCCGTCTGAACGGCGAGGACCTGGAGGGAAAGGTCCGCCGGGTACGCCTGCTCGGAGGACTTTACGCCCTTCAGGAACTGCTCATAGAAGGAAAACTGAGACATACTCGTCTCGTAAACGCCGCGCGTCTCGACGTTGTAAAGAGTAATGTGGCCCAATCTCATCTTGGTCGATGCTTCGACGATGGAGTTAAAGATATGCTGTTGGTCTTTGATGGTTAGGTCGCTTGCTCCGCTCGACATCAGAGGCCAACCCGGACTGACCCAGATGATGAGCTTCCGTCCTGGCTTGCTCGCCTCGTAGTCCATCAGTGAGTTGAGCGCCTTGATGGACATTTGGAAACGCTCCAAAACTCCATAGACTCCCTGGGACCGGTTGATGGTCCGCAGGCCCGTCGCATCCTGATCGAGCAGGGCCGCGAGGGCATTTCCATCGGTCGAGGCTCCGTGCAGGTTTTTCACACCGCTGTCAGAAAGCACCACCAGAGAAACCGGCTCCGCGAGCTTGCCCCCGTTCATCTGCAGAAATCTCTTGATTCCTTCCCGTTCGTGGTCCGTCTTCAGGGGGCCCGCATTGATGGCATCGATGACCAGGACAATCTCGATCGGAGGAGCCGGTGTACCGGCATCAAGATCAACCGCCCGGAACGAAGTAAGGATTTGCGGTTGTTTATCGTCCAGGAGCGTAAAGTCCTGCTTCTGCAGCCCGCGAATCGGCGTACCGGACTTGTCGGTGACAGCGACATCGATAGTGACGATACGATCCTCCGCCACGGGAGATTGCGTGGCCTGAGCACTCGAGGTTTGCTGTACAAACCCTGAAATCGGCAGCAGGATGGAGATAGCGAATAACCGGTGGGACCAAGTCACGTCAATTCCCCCTCGCTTTGAAATTGGTTGTCTTGGCGCGTGGCCCAGTTCTCAGGGCCGCAAAAAGATCCTATCCCAGCCACACCGGTTCGGGCTCCAAACGAATGGCGAAGCGCGAGGCAACGGCTTCCGTAACCTGATCGCGCAGGGCAATCACTTCGGCCGCGCTGGCGCCCCCTCGGTTGATCAAAGCAAGCGTGTGGCGGCTGGAGATTCCTGCTTTGCCGAGCGCGTAACCCTTGGCAAAACCAGCCCGCTCGATCAGCCACGCAGCGGAGATCTTTACCTCGCCATCCTGTGCTGGGTATGCGGGGATTCGCTGTTTCTCGATACCCAGCCCTTGCGCCAGAGAATCGAGCGCTGTCACCGGCACGACCGGGTTCTTGAAGAAGCTGCCGGCACTCCGGCAGTCCGCGTCGCCGGGCGCCAACAGCATACCCTTCTGGGCGCGGATGGAGCGCACAGCGTCGCGAACCTCGGCGAGCGTGGGCGAGAGCACGTCGCGGGCGGCGAAGTACTTGACCAGGTCGGCATAGGCAACGCTGGCGGCAGCATCCTTGCGCAGCGCGTAATCGACGCGGCTCACGATATAGCGCTCCCGTTCGCTGGTGTTGAAGATGCTCCGGCGATAGAAAAACCCGCAGGCAGCGGCCGGCAAGGTCACAAATTGCGCCGTCTTTCGATCGTAAGCGCGTACCGTGACGATGGTTTGCGAAACCTCCTGCCCGTAGGCGCCGACATTCTGCACTGGCGTGCCACCCACCGTGCCGGGGATACCGGAGAGGCACTCGACACCAGAACAGTTGGCGGCTACGGCGTGGGCGACGAACCCGTCCCAGTCTTCTCCCGCGGCGGCGGAGAAGATCGAGTGGCTGCCCTCTTCAGTGCACACGATACCGCGCAGCGCGATGCGCAGGACAAGGCCGGAGAAGCCGGCGTCGGAAACCAGTAGATTGCTGCCTCCACCCAGAATGAAGAGCGGCAACTGGCGTTCACGGGCGAAAGCGATGCCGGCGGCGATATCATCTTCGCTTGCCGCCTCCGCGAACCAACGGGCAGGCCCGCCAATCTGAAAGGTCGTGTAGGGCGCGAGCGGTACTTCCTCGAGAAACTGCATTTTCCATCAAGGTATATCAGGACTGGAGCGGTTTCACGATAGGTGTAGCCGGTGAAGATACCCCGCACGGGGCTTTTCACCAAGAAAGGCCCCACTTCGCTGAGGCTGGATCGGAAACAGTATTCGTGAAACCGCTCTCAGTACCCAGGCAAATGGCGAACGGACGCACTGGCTAAACCCTCGCCAAATCTTTACAATCAAGGAAGTAACTGGAGGAGCAAGCATGTACCCCGAGATCATGGTAATCCCGATGCGCGAAGAGCTTACCCGCGCCGGAATCAAGGAAGTGCGGACCGCGGAGGCAGTCGACGCGGCGTTGGCAACGCCGGGCACCACGATGCTGGTGGTCAACTCGATCTGTGGATGCGCGGCAGGCAAGATGCGCCCGGGCGTCAGGATGGCTCTCCAGAACAAAACCCTGCCCGATCAGGCGATTACCGTGTTCGCAGGACAGGACCGTGAAGCGACCGAACGTGCCCGGTCTTACTTCGAGGGTCATCCTCCAACGTCGCCGGCAATTGCCATCCTGCGCGACGGCAAGCTGGTGTACCTGATGCAGCGTTCAGCCATCGAGACTGCTACCGCTCCCATGATCGCCCAGGAACTGACCCGGGCGATGAACGAGCTGTGCACCAAGACCACGGCATAGCGATCTTCTGAGAGGAAACGAGTTCTCAAGGGTCTCCGATTTAGAGCTTTTTCGGACATGGGCCATGCCTGGCGAGTAGTTGGTCGACATTGCTCGCTGCCCCCGCAACCTTGGATCGCCACGATTCCTGCACGGTGGCAACCGGCTCAGGATGATTCTTATCGATTTGCTCTTGATAGACAAAGGTGACGACCCGGTCTTCGGGCTCATCGCGCCATACATTCCCTTCACCATCGCGGCGGCTCGATCCGGAAACCCAGCCGCCAGGCGTCAGATGCCATTCGGTCCATTGCCTGTTGATGGCCATGATCCCTCGCTACCCTTTCGTTGCCCGCTTGACGCTACAGGTTAGCATCGGATAAACCAAAGGCGGGAACCTGCAGCTCACCCTCGCGTGCCGCATGCGCGTCGACTTGAGGATAAAAACCTATATGGAAACAACGCAGGAAATTGTTCCTTCTCGTCCCCGGTCGCTGTTGAAAGGGTTCCTCGCCGGAGCCATCGGGGGCTTGGCGGGCGCGGCCGCAAAGGCCGCAGCCGAAGCAGTCTATCCTCCCCGTACACAGGGGCAGATTGCTCCCCCGCGGTGCTGGTCAATCGCATGGCTGGGCGGCCCCTCAGCGAGACGGAAGAGGAGGTCTCAGTACAGGCGATCCACTGGGGCTTTGGGACTTTGGCGGGCGGCGTGTACGGAGCGCTGGCGGAGTATCAGCCTCTCGTCACGCGGCGTCTCGGAGCAAACTTTGGCTTAGCCCTTTGCGGGATCACGCATGTATCGGCATTACCGATGATGGGTCTAACGGAAAGCCCCGGTGACCAGCCTGCGCGCGAGCACGCCAGTGAAGTGGTGACGCACGTCATCTATGGCGTCACCACCGAGCTGACACGCCGGCTGGCACGAAAAGCAATCTAAAATTTGGCCGCGAAGAGCGCTCTACGCGATCCTGTCTATCTGGTCCCCGGGCAGCGCTTCCTCTGCCTTACGCGTGGTGATCACGACCATGGGAAGACGAATCGCGAAATAGACAACTGCCGCGATGATCGCGCCTAAAAACGGCGCTACGATAAACATCCATAACTGCTGCAGCGCCCAACCCTGTCCTGCACTGCCCCGGATTATCCCGGCCGAAGCGAAGCGCTTTTAGCGCGTGCGGCCCGTCGTCTCCGCCGGACTCATCGCCTGCACTTTGCTGTGCTTGATACTGTAACTGAAATAGATCCCCAAGCCGATGAAGAGCCAAATGAACAGCACCTCCCAGGTGAGCAGCGGAAGTTTGATCATGAGGTAGAAGGCGCTACAGATACCGAGGATGGGAACCAGCGGCACCAGCGGCGTCTTGAACGGCCGCTTGAGGTTAGGATGGCGCCGGCGTAAAATCCAGACCCCGGCGCAAACGATGGTGAAGGCGAGCAACGTTCCCATGTTGACCAGCGCCGCGAGCTTATCGATAGGGAGCAATGCGGGGAGGAATGCGACGATCGTGCCCACCACGATGTTCGAGATCCAGGGAGTACGGAACCTGGGATGAATGGCCGAAGCCCATTTCCACAGCAAGCCATCCTTAGACATGGAATAGAAGACGCGAGACTGGCCCAGGAGCATCACCAGCATCACGGTTCCCAGGCCAAAGATCGCCCCGATCTTCACCAGAATGCTACCCCATGTAATGCCGGTGACGTCGATGCCCACGGCCACCGGATCGCCAACATCGAGGCTGCGGTAGTTGACCAGGCCGGTGAGCACGGTTGAGACCAGGATGTAAAGAATGGTGCAGACCACCAGCGAGCCCAGGATTCCGATGGGCATGTCCCGCTGCGGGTTGCGCGCCTCCTGCGCGGCTGTCGAGACCGCGTCGAAGCCAATGTAGGCAAAGAAAACCGATGCCGCGCCGGCCGTGATGCCCCCGAAGCCATAAACACCCGGGCCTTGCGATGGAGGGATGAAAGGATGCCAATTGACCCTGGTAAGTTCAGGATGGTGAAACAGGTAGTCCGAGCCCAGAACCAGAAAGATGCCCACGATGGTCAGCTTGACGATCACGATGGCGGAGTTGAGGTTGGCCGATTCCTTGATGCCAATGACCAGGACCGCGGTGACGATGAGGATGGCAAAGAAGGCGACAAAGTTGAAAATGCCGGCAGCGTGGGGCAGGGTTGCGGCGTTGATGGTGGAAGGAAGCGATGCCGCGGGTTGCCATTTGTCGCCGTACAAATAGAGCATGTTGCCGTAGGTGGTGGTGAACTGCGGCGGCAGGTGAATATGCAATTGCTGCAACAGGCTCACGAAGTATCCCGACCAGCCGGAGGCCACGGTGGCGGCGCCGAAGGCGTATTCCAGGACCAGGTCCCATCCGATAATCCAGGCTACCAACTCGCCCAGGGTGGCATAGCCGTAGGTGTAAGCGGAGCCTGCAATGGGAATGATCGAGGCAAACTCCGAATAGCAGAGCCCGGCAAAGGCGCAGGTGATGCCTGCGAAGATGAAGCTGAGCGCAACCGCCGGGCCGGCGTGGAGCGCAGCCGCCTGGCCGGTGAGCACGAATATGCCGGCGCCGATGATGGCGCCGATCCCCAGGGTGATGAGGTTGACCGGGCCGAGAGAGCGCCTCAGCGTGTTTTCCCCCACCTCGTTGGCCTCTTGGGTGAGTATTGAGAGGGGTTTGGTTGCCAGGAATCTAGGCATCGGTCCGGATCATCCTCCAGAAGGATTTGTTGTGTCTATGCTGTCGGGCGCCGGTCCAAGGGGAAATGTGGTTGTATGTTCTATACCGTTTTCCCATTACCCTGTCCAGCAAACGTTGACCGCGCTGCACCCTGCTTGAAAAGGAAAGATCGTGGACGGTACCTCCGAACCGGAGAAACCCGCCGAGAAGCAGAGGATCGAGACCTCGCTCTCCGGTTATGACCTGATCAAACAGCCGATGTTGAAGGGGTGCCCCAGGTCCGGATTTTCGGACCTGGGAGGGCTGCCCGAATCCCACCGAATGAGGCTGCGGTGAAAGTCAGTTGACTGAGAACAGGCCGAGTCACTCGCTGAGTGCCTTGGCGGAGATGTCTTGCCCTATCCTGCCCCTGGGGGATTGCGATGAAGCCTTTGTTCTTTGCTCTTTGTGTTATGTCTGCGTTTCGCAGTCTGAGCGCGCAGAAGCCTGTGTGGCAGCCATCGCCGGGGCATACGCAGATACCGATATGGCCGGGGAGCCGCCCCTGATCCGCAGCCTGTCGCCGGGCCAGAGTACGCTGAGACGTCGGGGAAAGACTTTCTTCCGGGCGGGAGACCAACGGTTGGCGTGAGCAACGTGACGCAGCCTACGATGACGGTCTACTCGCCAAGGGGAAAAAATACCGGCGCTGCGGTAGTCGTGTTTCCTGGCGGGGGCTATCAGGTTCTTGCCATCGATCTTGAAGGCACGGAAGTCTGCGACTGGCTGACGCCGAAAGGGATCACGTGTGTGCTGTTGAAATACCGCGTGACGGATGTAGGGCCCTATCCGAAATCGGGACCATATCCGGAATCACCCATGGCGTTGGAAGATGCGCAGAGGACAATGGGCCTGGTGCGCCTTCACGCGGCGGAGTGGCACATCAATCCCCATAAGATTGGCGTGCTCGGGTTTTCGTCAGGTGGGCATCTGTCGGCAGCGATCAGCACGCACTACGCAAAGCGTTTGTACCCGGCTGTCGATGCCGCCGACAAAGAAAGCTGCCGGCCGGACTTCGCGGTGCCTATCTATCCAGGCCATCTGTCACTCTCCGCAGCGGAATGGGATGCGAAGCAAGGCACCAAAAAGTTCGTGGTTCCTCATCCGGCCACTGCCGATAAACATCTTGCGTTGAATCCCGAGATTCCTGTCACCAGCCAGACGCCGCCTACGTTTTTGCTGCAGGCTGAAGATGACCATGTGGACAACGTAGACGACTCGCTTGCTTACTACATTGCGCTGAGGAAGGCTGGGGTTCCCGTGGAGATGCATTTGTATGCGCAAGGCGGGCATGCGTTTGGTCTGCGGCGCACGAAGTTTCCGATAACCGATGGCCACAATTGGTAGAGACGTGGCTGAGAACGATTGGAATGATTTCAGACTAGGTTCTCCGTTGAGCGCGGAAGGCCGCGAACGGATCGCAGCAGTGCAGCGGAGACGTTGGGCCGGATTGAGTTAATGGAGGCGATGAAGAGCACTTCCTGTGAAGAGTGCGAAGCGATCACCCTGGAATATAGGCGGGCGTGGCTCGATTTTTGGCTTAACGCGAGTGACGAGACCCGGGATGCTTGCCGCGCTTTATGGCAGCTTGTTGCTGGGGGCAGCGAAGCGCACGTGGCTCGAGCTCAGGAACTGCTCCGTCCATTTAGGCCTGCAACGTTTGCACCGAAGAGGAACGGGCGGGCGGCGGCTTACGTCGGCAGTGCGTTCGATCAGGCTGGACGCGAGTCCGTTGGCAAGGGCTCATCACGGATGCAGGAGCTGGCTTACCGCAAGCTCCAGCATCAGTTCAAAAGTGGTCATTACGTGAGCTTTCGTCCCTCCCCTCCCTCGGACATCTCTTAGCACTTAGGTCAGCGCGCCGACAGGATACTTATCCCCAGCGACCCCATCTGGCCGGCGCCACAACTTCAGGGAATGATATAGGCGCCGGGTATTTTCTCGTCCAGTGTCGCGAGAACCGCTCCATTCGCGCTCGCAAGCTGCGCCAGGTGGCCGTCGGTGGTCTGTTTGGGTGTCTTGACCCATGCGGGAAGATGCGAGATGTCGTGACCGTCCGAGAGGAACGTGAAAGGTAGAACTTTTGCCTTCTTCAATCGGAGTAGCGAGGTCTTCGCTTGCGCGACTGTAAATCCGTAGATCGGAGCATGGGAAAGCACCCTCACGAATCCCAGCTCGGTAATAGAGCAGGTAGCCAGAGGCGGGAACCGTTGCGCTTGAATCCAGGCTGCCAGCCGGTCATGAAATTCATGATGCAGGAAGCCCAGAGCGACCAGCGCGTTCAAGTCGAGCAGGTATTTCATGGAAAGCTTGCAAGAATCTCTTCTACGTCTTTGCTACGCAATACCGGTGCGCCTGGGCCGGCGCTGAGAACAGGGAGGCCGGTAGCGGAATCGGTGATGACTCTCACCTTAAGAGGAGTTTTCTTATGGGGAGTCAAAAGTATGCACCCGCCCTGGATGTTGACATCAAGCGGATCGCCGGCGCGAAGGCCAAGTTTGCGGCGGAGGGGCTGCGGAAGAACGATCTGACCCTTGGTGGAAACCTTGGTCTGCATGGTAAGACGATCTTACCGTCATTTTTGCCTTGCCGCAACCAACGACTAGTTCGGACGAAAGCACCGCCCCCCTTTGTCATCCCGACCGCAGTGGAGGCATCTGCAGTTCTCCTGACCAGGAACCGATCCGGATGGAAGTTCCGCCCTCCCCTTTTGTCATTCCACCATAGCTATTGCAGCAACGGCGCGCGGCCGGCAAGCGTCATCGCGTTCTTTACCTTCGCCCGGCTACGGCCGTTCTCAGTGCGCGTTCACTTCGAGATTCGAAGCGCCCCTGCTGGTAGCTCTACACGACTTACGAAAAGAGGGATGCCAGCGAGAACCGTCCGCGTAGCTCAAGGAATCCAGGCCGATTGCCGTCACCGTGCCAAGATTAACGATTGCTAGATCGATCGAAGTGCTGCGCCCTGCTTCCACCGTGCGATCGACAGCAAAGGTTCTCGCGATCTCAGCAGGATTCTCGCCCGCAGGATAAAGAACCGCAGGATCAACACGCACTCCGGCAGGAAAGCCGTAGACCGTGAGCCGAGTCTGACGATTCTCAAAGGTTGGGAGTTGTTCAGGGTAACTTCGAGCTTTTCCGCATTCTCTTTCAGATCTATGGGTAAGAGTCTTCCAGCGCCCAACTCCATCTTCGCCTTGATTTCAATCGGACAGCTGGACTGCAAGTCGTCCGAAGTGCTGAAGACCAGGATGCGTGAATGGTTGCTGGTTGTTTGGGAAAAGCCTGTCGAACCGAGGAGGAAAAGGATCGTGAATACGCCAAAACGATTCATGTCTGTCTCCGGTCAATCGGACAGGCCATTATAGCCCCATGAACGGAGGGTCGTTCACCAACCGGTTAGGAGTGAGCAGAGGTATCGTCCCGTCCCTTTAACCTTCTGTTGCAAATGTTCCCGCAACTGATTGGCCCGAAGCCAGGCCAAATTCTCACCATAATGAGAACCATTCACCCAGCAAGCAATATTCCACTCCGTTCATCGCCTGCTTGAATTCGGAGTAACCACCAGCAGCGGCCTTCGAATAGCTACCGAGATCAAAATAGCGGCAACCGCGGCGCTGCATCTCGATTGCAGCGTTCCAGACGAGGAAATTACCTGCATTAGCCTTTCGCCCTTCGGGGCCAGACCATCCGAGATAATACTCCGCCGTATGCCCAAACCGGAAGACCGCTATACCACCACAGGCTCCATTCAGGCAGGCTTGGAATACTATAAAGTCCTCTCGGCCCGATAAAGGGCCTGCAGCAGGTCTGGCCCGGGCCCCTTGAAGCCTTTCTGCTGCATGTGGGTGACGTGCTGACCGATGATCCAAGCGACAGCTTCTGGCGCGTCGAGATGAGCAGTTCCAGGCCCCGGCGTTCCGAGACGCCTAGATGATTTCTCCATTTCGAAGACAGATTTTTACGCAGTTCGAGCTCAGTCAGCCGTAGATCCAAATATGCCGAACTCCATCCGTTTTGCCGCCACCTGCGAAAACCCGCCGCCTGGAGTGGCTGCCATTGGTCCTGTTCGTCGATCAGCGCGGGGGAATTAGTATGACCGCCGATGAGATAACGCCAGCCCTGGCGCAACGCTCGGTAGATGCCCTCTATACCGGCTCGTCGCAACGCAAGAGCAATGGGCCGCGGCTGATCCTCGAGGCAAATCGGATACCAAGAAGTCGCTCATCGAGCACCTGACAGAGCGCCACTGGCTCGCCCCCGCGCTCAATCACCAAGCGCCGAGGGCTCCAGCCGGTGCTTTTCTTAGCCTCACCGTATGGCCACGACTGGACGAGGTGAGGGCGCTCGACTTCTGCAAAAAGTTCCGACCACTGATTTATCTGCCATACCTGCCGAACAATCTAGGATTTCTCCATAACTGAGTCGAAGTAGGGACATGTTCCTAAACGAACTTCCAAGTATCCCCTCGAATGGCGATCTTTTCAACTCTGCTGGAATACTCTTTCAAGGAGTTTCGGGGACGGAGTTTCGGGGTTTCGTGGCGGTTTCGTGGACAGGTTTCGTCGCCCAACGTTGATGAAGATTGCCGGCACTTATCAGGAGATTTTCAGGCTGAACTAAGGTATCGACATGAGAGACGATTCTCGGGCTTACCATCGGTATGAGACGGTGAGCCTGAGAATAGATCTTCTGCGCCATGAGAAATCGTCCTGGCTTCAGGAGATGACTTAGTCTTTCGGTGTCACGCGGAACAGACCGCCTGACCTGGAATCCTCGAGCATCCACAACGCGCCATCGGGACCGACCTCTACGTTGCGGATTCGGTCACCAAGTCCCGGCGTTCTGCGGCGTAGCGCCGCCCTGACCATCGAAGGTGATGCGGTTGAGCGTGTTGCTCCCCAGGCCGCTCACCAGGCGGAGCCCTTCCACTGTGGGAACATCGCGCCGTTATAGAAGATGAGGTTGCCTGGCGCGATGACCGGCGTCCAGTAGATGACAGGCTTGGTCAAATCAGGTCGCGTGTCTGGACTGGGGATCGGCACTCCATTGTAGTTGGTCGCGTAGGAAACCAGCGGCCAGCCATAATTCTTGCCGGGCTCGATCAGGTTCAACTCATCGCCGCCCTTCGGGCCATGCTCGATCTCCCACAACCGGCCGTCAGGCGCGAAGGCCAGACCATAGGGCGTCCGGTGTCCGCTGGTCCAGGTCTCAACCGGCGTCAGGTTAGGTCCGGGGAAGGTATACGTTCTCACGACTGGAGCAGTCTTCGCGGCTTCAGTATCCGCCGGGGTTCAATCACGGCACGCTTGCCGCGCCCTTCTTTCCGGCCATCGGATTGCCTCGAGCAGGCTTGCCATCCAACGTCAGGCGCAGGATCTTGCCCAGCGGTTGGTTAGGATCTTGAGCAGGCGTCATGCGCTGCCGATCGCCAACGGTAAGGAACAGATAACGACTATCCGGGGAAAAGGCGGCTATCTGTGCACCGACTGTCCGCCATCGCCCCTCTCGCCATCGCGCCAGATCACCCTGAGCCCCTCGAGGCTCGCCGAATCCTGGCCCAGCGCCAGCCGGGCTCGCGCAAGAGCCAGGCTCGAACCCCCCTCGCCCGGCTCCGAATAGGTGAGGTAGACACTGTGATCCTTGGCGTAGTGCGGGGAGAGATAGACACCCAGCATGCCGCCTTGTCCCTTGTAAAGAACTGCCGGCACATTCGTGACGGGCGTCTTGGCTCCCTGCTGAGTGACCAGCACCATACCGCCGACCTTCTCGGTGATCAGCATGCGCCCGTCGGCAGGAAGGCAATCCGCCAGGGCAGATTGAGAGTCGTTACCTGGACCATGTTGAAAGGCAGGCTAGGCTCGGGCTTCTGCTCGCCTGCGTTGATCTCCGCATCCGCTTGGGTCGCCGCCAGAGCCAGACAGAGCCCCGCGATCAGTAACTGTTTCATCTCGTCTTCCCTCTATCCGTATTAATTGGTTCGGCGTCAGCAAACTCTAAATCATCTTTTCTTCGCGGTGTTCCTCGCTACTCAGGCCCCTTGTCGTGGAGCCGGTGCCGAACTGACCACAATCATTGTCTCGTTGATATCGATAGCAACGCACCTAAGCATATGACGAGGAGTCTTTCAGATTTTTATCGTGGGGTAATGACCTATGCAAAACGTGAATATTTGGAAATGACAAATGCTCTTGTGATCAGTTACCCGGACGTTTTCTATACTCGGGTGGACGCCGCTCCAAGCCCTGCTCTCGTCGGTTGACAGCCGAACGCCACTTGTCCGGAAAGCCGACTTCCATGTGCCAATGGCCGGCGCCCCGGAGAAAAACTGACTTTCAAATGGCGGCCATCGAGCGTCCTTGGTGACACACGTTGTCAGAGCTGGGGTAGCCTGGGGGGCGCCCTTATGGCATCGGAGAAGGTTGAGCGGGAGCTCAGCTCTCCCCCAATCGTCGGTACCCCAAGGACTACCAGTACGTGCTGCGCTTCGGTGTAAATGATCCTCACTTGCGAGCGGGTCACACCCAAATTGCAGCGTGGCGTTGTGGAACTCGAGCCCGGTCAAGAACGTTTTGTTGTCCTTGACGTCTGTCATCTCACTTTTCATATCAGGTTCCGCCCTTCAGCGACGGCGCTGGAAACGGTTTTCGCTTCAGTTGCCGTTAATGAACGTTACCTGCACATTTGGCATCCGTTCCGGGTCCACACGACCTTGTAGGTCCCCTTGGGCAGTTCGGTGGTTCCTACCCTTACATTGCTGTCGAGTACGACGTGGGCAGAGTTTTGGGCGGCGTTTGCAGCGAATGGAAGGAAAGCGAGGATGAAGGTAAAGGCCAGGACTCGTTTGTCCACCATCCATCCCCTCTCTTCAATCTGCTCCCGCTCTCTCCACCGTTCAGAACAATTCCTCAAATTATAATGTCGCGCCGCCGCGCACTTAATCTTAATAATTGTTAAGCTCGCGACACCCTCGCTGATCCACCGAATTGCGCAAGCCTATCTCATAGAAACTTAGCCGCTCAGATTCAAGGCGGAGCTCCGCCTCAGCACAGGAACTGATCGACTAGAACCGGTCTCATAAATCCCCGAATGCAAAGGCGACCACGTGCGAGACCCGCCTCCAAAGCGGGTCTCGTGCGGTATCCTGCGCGATTGGACCCATATATGAGACCGGTTCTAGACGGAGATGGACTTACCCAGGGTCTCAGCATCGCCACCTTTTCTAGAGGGTAGACGCGGCAGCACGATTTGCACCTTAAGACCCGGCTTTGCGTTTTCGGCTGTGATGGCGCCCTGATGTACCTGAACCGCCCGCATCGCGATCGACAGCCCAAGCCCAATCCCACCGCTGTTGGTATCTCGCGATTCTTCTACGCGGAAGAACGGCTTAAATATCTGAGAGAGCAGTTCTTCGGGAACACCGGGCCCATGATCCCGAATTTCGACGATCGAGGTATCCCCAACTCCGGCCAACCTCACTTCTACAGCTGAGGAGATGGGTAACAGCCAATTGCAGGTTCCGCAGCACATTGGCGACAGCGCGGCGCAAGAGCTCTGGGTCTCCCAAAGCTGGGCGGTCCAGCCTGGCCACTCACCTGAAGCCTGCATTCCCGCAACTCCGCGTCAAGCCGTTCTTCGCTGACGACGTCCTTTACCACTTGCTCGAGATCTAAGATTTCAAATTTTCTCGCTTCCGGATCGCCCTCGGCTCGCGTGATTTCCACGAGCTCAGAGACCATGGACGTAATTGCACGTCACGCTCAATACGATCCAGGGCGTGGCCCTGATCGGGGCAGCTCCTTGCCAGCCTCACGGCAAACTTGAGCCGGGCGAGTGGCGATCACAAAATCAGCGCGAGATGTCAGCTAGCAGTCGCCGCTCGCTTGTGAGCAATCGCTGCAAACGTTCCGCTGTTTCATTGAAGGCCCGCGCGCCAGGTAACCAATCTCATCGCGGCGGTGGGTACGCCAGCGGGCAGAGAGGTCGCCGCGGCCAAATCGCTCTACCGTTGCCGTTAGATTGCGGATCGGCGATACCAGCCAGACCGCCGCAGCCCAGCAGAGAATTCCTGTAGCTCCTATGACCAGCAGGTAGTACGGAAAGAATTCCCAGGGACGAGGCCGAGGGGTTGATAGGGCGATAAACCAGTACGCGCTACCCGCCGATCTGCGGCTAATTACCAGCTCGCCCGCCTGCGCGGCTTTCGCGCCCTTCCACCGCTCCAGCCCCAGGGATCAAGTTCCCCAGATCCTGGCCGGAAACGACATCGACACCCGCGGAATTCAGGAGATAGTGCGAGCCACCAAAAATCCGGTTCGGCAAACTGGATATAAGCCGAGACAGCGGCTGGGCTGCCATGATCGAACGCCTTCCGCGCCTCTTCCAACTGTAGTTCGTTGGTTCGTTCGAATGTCCGATAGAAGGTGGTGCGATCAATCTGCCTCGAAATGGCAAGAAAAGACCACTAGAGACAACGACAACGTTCCTGCCATCGCCAGCAAGATTCCCACGTAGAGAGATCTCATAGAGTGCCCCTGTTCGGCGATTCTCCAGATATTTTGCGCATGATGTTATGGCCTGGCGCGCTCCTCAATAACACTTACGTTCTCGTGCTCGTAAAGACATAACCGACGCCCCGAATTGTACGAATCAAGGTATGACCGGATTCAAGCTTCTTGCGCAAGCGGCTGATGTGTACGTCGAGCGATCGGTCCGAGGGTGTTGGTTTGCGTTCGAACAAACCCTCGGTAATCTCGTCGCGAGATACGATCCGGCCGGCCGAGCGAGCCAGCAAATCGAAAATGTCGAACTCCATTGCAGTCAAATCTACCAGGCGCTTGCCCTTCCACACCTCGCGCCTGTTCACATCGATACGGATCTCTCCAAACCTGGTGGCTGCATCGTTCAGATGATGGGAGCTGGCGATTCGCCGAAGAACCGCACGGATGCGCGAGAGGAGCTCATCGGGATCGAAAGGCTTGACCAGATAGTCATCCGCACCTTTGTTAGACCTTCGATTCGATCGCTGCGATGAGTCCGAGCCGTCAACATGATGACCGGGACCGCACTCTGACGACGGATCTGGTGCAACAGAGTGAAACCATTGATGTGAGGCAACATCACATCAAGGATCACCAAATCGTATTGGCCCTCCAGCGCGCGGGCAAGGCCGTCACGGCCGTCGTGAACGGCTGTCATCCGGTGGCCGTTCTCCGCAAAAAACTCCTGCATCATACCGCATAACTCTGCATCGTCGTCGATGAGTAGCAGCGATAACTTCCTGGATGCGGGCGATGTACCTGGTGTCGCCATTTCCTAAACCTATCGTGAACTTCCCTCTTGCACACAAGTTTACGTCAGAAGCACAAGCTCTGAATGCTAGATCGTCCCTGCGTCCAGGCGTTGGGCCTCCGAGCGGATGGTAAGAACGCCTTCCCGAGCCTGATTACTCCCGAATCGACGGGCTCTCCGGAAGTGAGTGACAGGTCGGTAGCGATAAACCCGCACAATTTTGGCGGCAAATGGCGCATGTCTGCGGGCCCTATTCAGAAGATCCGGACGTACTGGAACTGGCGCAGAGGATCGCGAATGGCGTTAAAGCACGCGCAGGCGGCGTAAACGCCTTCTGACTGAAAGGCACTGAGATCAAAATCACGTGGCCGCATAGCTGGTGAATATCTCAGACATGGCGGCGAGAAAACAAACAGCCATTCCGCTCCATAACGGAGGTTCGCTGCGCTGTCGCGAGGGCCGAGAGGTAATATCGAGACGAGATGACAGGTGATAAACAGAGCCGACACCGCGGTACGGAATGCTGGTAGACGTTCTCCTCTTCGGGGCGCATCCTGATGATGTCGAATGGAGCTCTGGTGAATGCAGAATGACGTCAAGGGCAACGGGCACTTCATTCGGTATTGTGGATCTCACCCGAGGTGAAATGGGATCTAGAGGCACGAGCGAGGAGCGCGACAAAGAGGCGCAGGACGCCGCATCCTGGATGGGTGCCCGGTTTCGTGAAATCCACCGCTCGCTGGATTGCGGAATCATTGATTCGGTAAAGAATCGGCAGCAGATTGCGAGCGTTATCCGACGATACCGTCCGAAGCTGGGAACCCGCGCCCTATTGGAAAGACCGCCACCCTTACGCTACGGCGACGGGTCTCCTTATTCGAACTATGCCTTATTTCACTGCACATTGAGAAGCTGAACTATCCGAATCCACCACACAAGCCTTCGGCTCACCTGTATTACCTGTTGCACCACTTCAAGCATCCCAGCGTGGTCGTCGACATTTCCGACGTCTACCAGCGCAAACTCGAACTGCTTCGGATGCACGCTTCGCAGTTTGCAAAAACCGCTGAGGGCTTCGGGGCGTTGCCGCTTGGAATAACGCAACGATTACCTATTCGGGGGCTTCATCTTGCGCGACGGATTTTTCGGTTCGCTGATTAGCGTGCATCACGGCTAAGCCTTCATCAATGAGGTTCCGTTGACGCTTGGCAGTTCTAGCGATTTTCCATCGTTTCGCTAGAAGATGAGTACAATTCCACGTTGCCGAGAAGCCGACTTTTCCGCCAAGGAGTTTCCTTCATTGATCAGTGAGTACATTGGCGATTATCCTCTCTTCGACAACCGAGCTGCACGAAACTCAGATTGTCTGACGTGAGGCTCGTTTCCGAGGATCTTATCCTGCCATGAGCGCGAAAACCAAGACCTTTGAATAGCTTGACAGGACTTCGCGCCACGGACTTCGGTGGCACATGACGGGAAAGGCACTTTGCCGTCGTCGTGTTTTCCAAAGTGCCACTTCCGTCCGTTACCAAACTTCGTCCGAAAAATAATTAATTAAATTCCGTTCATGTCATTTTAGCCATACCCCGTTCGACGTATCAGCACAGAGGCAGTACGATAGCCAGCATCATCATCAACTGCGCTCTCAATCTGAGTTCACCGGTTAGCCAACAAATAGCTAAACTCGAAAACAATCCAACCGACCATCGCTCAACTCAAAGGAAATTTCGCAATCGATTCATGTCATCGTCAAAGCAACCGCAGAGTCGAAAAAGAAGGCGCCCTCCCCATCCACAGCTCATGGCCGAGATGGGCAAGTACAACGAAGAGCTTATCAAGGCTGGCGTCCTGCTCGCCCTCGATGGCCTCCATCCAAGCTCCAAAGGCGCACGCGTCAAATTCTCCGGCAAGTCTCGTACCGTCGTCGACGGCCCCTTCACCGAGGCCCAGGAGCTCTACGCCGGTTTCACGATCTTGCAGGTCAAGTCCCTCGAAGAGGCTATCGAGTGGGTCAAGCGTGGCCCCAACTCAGCGCCGGCGCTACGCACGAAATCGCCAGGTCTTTGAGATGGAAGACTTCCCACCCATCCTGTCCGAAGAGCAGATCCAGCACAAAGTAGAGCTCCGAGCTGAGCTGCCAAATCAGACCGCCAACAAATAGCCGCACTTGCATCCATGGATCGAAAGCTGGTGTGATCGGTAGCAGTGTCCGCTACCGATCCACATCACGCCACACATCAAGCCCTGCATCGCACCATCGAGGCCGTCTGGCGCATCGAGTCCGCGCGCGTCATCGCCGGACTCACCCGCCTCACTCGCGACGTCGGCCTAGCCGAAGACCTTGCACAGGAGGCGCTTCTCGCCGCACTCGAACAGTGGCCGCAATCTGTCACCGAAATCCGCATTATGTAATCGTTGTGGCGCCCCATAAAGATACGCAGTCTGGATTTGGAAGCACTATTCGGAAGGTAGAATCCGCGCATTTCGCAACGATAAGAACAACGTGATTGCCTGTGTGAGGTGCGCTCTCAACGTTGAAGCCGGGCGGCAGGTAGGTCACGTCATCCTGTTCCAGCTTGGCGTAGCGAACATCGACTGGGGTGACACGTTTGTCCTGCACGACGAAAGGGTGCTTAGCGCGCGATACGAAAAAGAGGCCGGGCAGGAAGAAGTGCTTGCCGGTTGCAGTGCCAATGTTGCCTTTGACCTTGATGATGCCCACGAGATTGACTTCATATCGGCTAAGGCGCCGGTTGCGGGGTCAGTCCATACACGTCGACGCCTCCGTTGTAGTTGGGGACGTAGATTTGGCCGCCATCGACGATGGGCGGGTTGAATTTGTTGAAGAGGAACTGAATATTCCATTGCTGCGAGTCCCAGAGGACGGGGATGGTCCGGCTGCCGTCGGGATTGGTGACCCAGTTGTCAGGGTCGTAGACGAGGAGGCGGCCGCTGGTGACGGTGGTATTGGCGTCGCCGTAGGGGACGGTGCAGAAGAGCAGCGCGGTGCCGGACGTGGATCCGTTGCTGGACATGGAGCAGAAGCCGCCGGGCATCCCGCCTGGGGTATTTGTAACATTCGGCGATGCAAATTCGTTGCCCTGGGCGAGGTAGGTGAGCGCGCCGGAGGGAGCGACGGACCAGGCGTGGAGCTGGCTGTTCTCGCCCCAGGCGAAGAGGACCTGGCCGCGGGTGGGGCTCATGTACTGGACCGGAGTCATGTGCATGTGGCGCGTTTTGCCCCAGGGAAAGAAGTTCAGCGTGGTGGGATCCTGGGGACAGGCGTCGACGGGGCCGGGGTCTTCGGTGAGCCAGACGGGGAGAGTGGCGAGTTTGGCGCAGTTGGTTTTGGCGTTGGCGAAGTCGGCGGGCATGGTGTTGCCGAGGCCTGCGATTTTGGTGACGTAGGCGATGCCGTCTTTGCCGCTGACGATGTAGAAGCCGTAGCTCTCGAGCAGCGCCCCCTGCGCGGAGCCGAGGTCTTCATCCCACCACGCGCCGGGCGTGGCGATACGGGGATAGACGAGACGGACGGCTTTGCCCTGGGCGTTCTTCGTCTTCACAACGCGCGCGTGTTTCATGGAGGGGCTCATGGCGGCGTTGACGGGGCGGACGGCTTCAGACGGCGCGCTGATGCCCGCAGGTTTGGTGGCCGCCGGTGACGTCGGGCCGGGGTAGCCGCCGGGCGAGCGCGCTGTATCGCTGTAGGGCGTGAACCAGCTGACGATTTTGAGAGAAGCGGGCGTCTGGCCGGAGGGCGGCGTGTACTGGATTTTGAGGATCGATTCGGCGAAGTCGTTGACGCCGTCGAAGGAGCCGTTGCCGGTGACGGCGTAGAGATAGCCCTGCGAATCGGCGGCGAGACCCTGGCCGCCCATCCAGATGCCGCCGCCGAATCCCTGCGTGGTGGGCAGCGCCGCGGTGACCTGGTTGGTGGCAACGTCGTAGGCGAGGACCCAGCCTGCGGCGCCGGTGCCGAGTTCCTGAATGGTGCCGGAGGCGAAGAAGATGGTCTTGCGGCCGTTGATGTTCGTCATGACCAGCGAGCTGCGCTGCTTGCGCATGTAGGCCGACCAGGTTTGCGAGCCGTTGGAGCCATCGATGAGGACGGGCGCGACGGCCTGGGTTCCGTCCTTCACGTTGAGGACGTACATATAGTGCTTGCCGTTTTGCGGCGTGCCGTCGGGCGAGACCCAGGCGACGAGGTAGACGAGGGAAGTGTCAGGGTCGACGACGCCGGTGGAGAGGACGCCCCACTTGTCGTTGATCTGGTAGCAGTCGATGGTTTGATTGGGCCCGGGGCACATGGCGCCGGGGCCGTTGGGGCCGAGGGAGTCGCTGCCGGTGATGGGCGTGCCGAGGGGCGGGGTTTGCCAGAGCGCGGCGCCGGTGGTGGCGTCGACGCCGCGGACGATGTTGGCCATCGAGGGCAGGATCATGACGTCGTGCGTGGTGCCGTCGGCCAGCGTGACGCCGGGCAGGATGAGGGGCTGGGATTCGATGCCGCGCGCGTCGCCGAAGACGGGGATGGTGGTGATGCGGGTGATGCCTTTGGCTTTGACGTTGGCCTGGGTGAGGACGGTTTCCTGCTGGTTCCATCCAGAGCGGTGGTTATCCCATGCGCGGGTGAGGAGCGGGGCCATGGTGGACTGCGCGGGCGCGGATGCGGCGAAGGCGAGGACGGAGAGCAGAGCGATGTGGGTCTTCATGGATCCTCCCGTGGGGTGTGGATGATCCGGTGTGGCGGATTCTTTCTTTGGTGCTGGGTTGGAATGGAACCTAGGGAGTGAAGATGTTTCACGGTAGCACGGGGCGGTTGGGAAGGCAATGCGAATGCTACGAACATGCAAGTGCGAGTGATTAGGTTAGTTCGCGGGGCATAGGTGAGGGTGAGGACAGTGATGTCGTTTTCCTCGAGTTTCGGGGTAGCACTGATCGGCTACCGCCTGATGTCGAACCATGTCCACCTTGTCGCCGTCCCACGGAAGGCATGCTACCGTTCCAACACTTCGCGACCTTTTGCATGAGGAATTCCCGAAGCTGACCATTGTCGCGGCCGATAGCCAACTAGATTAGTTCTGCCTGCTACGCTGTGGGCGAGCATGCGCTGCTCATCCTCTGCGTCAATCAGACCCAGGCCCTCCTGAAGAAACCCAGGTCAAAAGCGAGACCTGGGCTACCCGCCGACGAGATGCCTCAGAATTAAGGATGAACCCGGCTTTGCCGGAAGGGCCACTGCAATGCCAAGAACAGCAGCGCAGCGAAGACATCCGCGGCAAGAATGTACCAGGGCCACGGCCCCATGATGCTGAACAAGGAGACAATCGGCGGCTTGTGTATCAAGTACATGTAGTTGGTGCCTGACAGACGGTCGAAACAGTAGTCAAACAGCGCGAAGATATTGATCGCGAGCAGTGCGAATCGCCAGGAACCCGAGGAGGGGCGCATCCGGCCGGTACCAAGAAGGAAAATCACAGACACAACAATCATGCCGTGCCCGATCAGGAACGTGAGCGAGGGAAAGCTGAGCAACGGCGCGATGAGATAGGGCGTGATCAGGGCGACGCACGCCCCGGGAAGGCCCCAGTAGTAGGCGAGCTCCAGTAGCCGCTGCCTGGGCCAAACCAGGGCAACGATTGTTATCCAAAGCGACGCGTCGCACAACTGGAGCGGCAGCGCCCAGCGCAGCGGATCATGCCAGCCGAAGATCCTGAACAGATACCAACTCAAACCTGAGGCAGTCGCGACCGCGACGAATGTCCAGCGGATCGGGCTCCAGGCCCGGGGAAAGCGCTTGGCGGCCGCTACGGCCAATGCGCCAACTGTTGCCACTGCGCCGAGGATGGCTAGATGTACCGGCCCGGAGATGGCAGTCGAAGTGTGCATTGGCCGCGAAATCGCTCTAAAGCAGATGCCCGTATCTTAAGAGACCGAATTGCCGCGGTGGGGAAATAGGCATCATGTCGCCGCGACACGTAATCCGTCGACAGACGTAATCCGTCGACAGGATACGAGTGTGTCGGAGATAGATTTTTCACTGTTTAGAATCAACAACCTACAAAATCTGTTGTTTTAAGTAGGTTGTTGATAATAGATCACTTATACAATTACAAATTCTTATCTCCGACACACTCATACCGATTCCCTATCTTGCAGCCTAGTTGTTTCGGGGCATTTCTGCGGACTTTTCGGAGCTGACGCTAAGTATTCGATGGCAGGCCCGCTTTCCGTCATTATTTCCAAATCCCGGCTGGCAGCGGTTCTTGCCGGCAGTGGAGGAAAACTTTCGCATGGCTGAAGATTCCATTCCGGCGGAATTCTGGGCGGACTTACGCAGCCGTAGGCTGCTTCCCGAGGAAGCGCCTGTTCCCGTTGCAGCGAACACCGCAGACTCACAGTTGCCTTAAAATAGGTGGTTATCGATTCAGACTTGGACCCGCCCAACGAGTTCAGGAGGGAGCATCGAACATGGAACGACGGGATTTTATGAGGCGTATGGCGGCCGCGCTTTCTTCCGCGCCGAGTGTTGCCAATGCGCTCTCAAGGAGCTTCCTTTCAGCCACCGGTCAAACCAAGGGCAATCCCCCTAATTCCCCCGCGGCAACGAGCAAAGTTCATGCGTCAAGCCCGGATTACGAAGCGCTCCTGGCCCAACACGATCTCGGCTATCTCTCGCCGGCAACCCAGGCCGTGGAAGGGCTGCCTGTTGGGAATGGTGATACCACTGCCATGGTCTGGATGCCTCCGCACGGCATGACTTTGACCATCAACAAGACGAACCTGTGGGACGATCTCAACAATCTTCCTGCGGATTGGATATGGGCTCCAGCGCTGGAAGAAACAAATACCGCCCTGGTCGGCGGCGCAACCTTGACCTTTCGCAATGGAACTCCGTTGATGGATGGAATCTACATGCAGGATTTTCACGCTCGCGTCGACCTATATCGAGCGCAGGTGCTAGTCGATTCGAAGTCTGCGCTGGGGAGTGTGAAGGCATCCGCCTGGGGGTGTTCTGAATCGGGTGTTCTGCTACTCGACTACGATGAGTCGACGCCGCAACCCCTGGCTCGTGAAATCGAGCTGTCACGCTGGGGTACCCGCCGCTTCACTCACTGGTACCGCCAATACGATCCGGCGGCTACCGACACAGGGCTTGAGGGCACAAGGGCAGGAGCTGACCGGGATCACATTTGGATCGAGCAACAACTTCGTGAGGTCTCTTTTGCCGTGGTAGCACGCTTCGTTGGCAGCCCTTTCAGGACATCTGTGCGAAACAACCACCTCGCCGTGATGACTATGGAGCAGGCGCCAAGAATGCGGGGGCAGGTTTATCTGGCCATCGTCACCAGCGAAGAAAACCATGCTCCTCTCACCGCCGCACGGCGGAAGGTCGACGAAGCGGTCAGCCAGGGTTATGACACGTTGCAGCTTCGTCACTCCCGGCGCTGGTCAGAATTCTGGGAACAGTCTTACATTCAGATCCCCGAGGAGTACCTGGAAAATCTTTATTACCTGACACTCTATTATCTGGCTGTCAGCTCCCAAGGGCCTTATCCGCCTCTTTTTTGTGGAGGATTGTGGACCTCCAATCGCGATATCCGCCGGTGGGGACATTACTACCACTGGAACGAACAACAGCAATATTGGCCGGTTCAGGCAGCCAATCATCCGGAGTTAGCGGTTCCTTACTATCGCTATCGGTCGCAAATGCTTAAGCAAGCCGAGACCGACGCGCGCGAGGTTCACAAAAAAGGGGGCGCCTGGTATGCCGATGTGGCGAACCGGCGGGGAAAACAAGACTGTTCCAGTGTGATCTATAACCTCACACCCGGCACTCAGATTGCCATGGATTTTTGGCGGCATTATCTGTACACACTCGATCGACAGTTCCTTGAGACTCGGGCGTATCCGATCATGAAGGCCTGCGCCACGTTTTATATGGATTACCTGGAAAAGGATGCAAACGGAATCTATCACGTACCTAAGTCCAGCGGTTACGAGAGCGATATATTCCAGAAGGATTGCATTACGGACCTGAGCTCTATTCGCCAGTCTTTCCCCGCCTGTATCCGCGCCAGTGAAATACTCGGCGTCGATGCGGAAATGCGGAACCCCTGGCAAGAGGTTATCGATCACCTGGTTGAATTCAGCACCTACGGTCCAGGCCCCGACCTCCTCCAACCTAGGTCCGTCCCCAAGGTTTTCAGCTCAGGCATCTCTCTGGTGGATTACACGATCCCCCCGGACCCTCACGGCGGCGCGAATGGTGTGGTCATCAAAAAAGGTCAACAACTCTATGGCATATCCTTCGAGTGCGAACTGGCGCCGATCTTTCCCAGCGGAGTGATTGGATTAGCGCAGCGTGGTACGGAAACGTTCAACATTGCGGTAAACACAGTCCTTGCGGTGGAGCCGCAGCAGTTCATGTTTTTTCTCTCCCCTGCCGTTCAAGCAGCGCGATTGGGCTTAGGAGACCACGCCCTGAAAGTCGTCACCTACATCGTGGAAGGTGCGCAAGCGATGCCACAAGGCTTCTTTGTGGAAGCGGAAAGGGATCTCCACACCCCCGACTACTCCTCTGACCGATGGGCCGTCAACACTCCCTTCGTTATCCGCAACGGACAACGAACGAAAGAAAAAGGCCTCTTAATAAATGAATGGTTCGATGTGCCGACCTTGGACGGCGCAGCACAGATCATGACCACCTTGAATGAAATGCTGCTCCAGAGCCATGATGGAATCATCCGAGTGTTCCCCGCGTTGCCCGAGGCGTGGCAGGATGCCAGCTTCAAACTGCGCGCGGTGGGAGCTTTCATGGTCGCGGCCACGCGAAAGATTGGGAAGGTCCAGCCGTTGTCGGTGCAAAGCCTGAAGGGTGGAACCTGCCGGCTTGAAAACCCATGGCCACAGGAACAGGTCAGTGTCCGCGAGCTTGCCTCGCGCCGCCTCGTACCAGTAAACGCGAATGCAGAAATAGCGGAGTTCGAGTCCGAGGCGGGTTTGGTCTACCTGGTCTTTCACAACGGTCAGGCAGAAACCGAACCCGACGCTCCTCAACCCCGGCACGCAGCGAACGAAGGGCCAAAGAAGTGGCACGGAAACCACATCGGCATGGAACGGTTCTTTTGATTGATCTGGGATACTCAACCAGTAGGGACAACGAGGAGAGAGAATGCATCGCCGCCGTTTTTTAGGACTCGCCGGATGCTTGGGCCTGGGTGCCGGCGTCGGCGCGCCTCTGTTGGAGCCGGAAAACCATCCAGCCTTCGCAGCTGAGCTCCAGAAGACACGCCCGCCAGGAGATGCCTCGCCCCAGCTGGCGGTTACGCTCGACCGGGGCTGGTCCATTGCCACCGATCCAGACAACGTCGGCAGGCAACAAGGCTGGTTCCGCGCCCCTCGGTCGGAGGCCGCGGCCACTCCCGTCCCATCGATCCTTCAGGAGACGTTCCCCGAATATCACGGCGTCGTCTGGTACTGGACTCGCTTCGAGCCTGACGCGAATCCCTATGCCGGCGGCCGCTATCTCCTGCGCTTCCACGCCGTCGACTACCTGGCGGAAGTCTGGCTGAATTCACGCTATCTGGGCAAGCACGAGGGAGGAGAGACGCCATTCGTGCTGGATGCGACCGATGCGGTGCGCGCCGGCCAGAGCAATCTGCTTGCGGTGCGCGTTCTCAATCCAGGAGCTAAAACGATCGACGGCATCGTGCTGAATCAGACCGCCCATCGCAACAAATCCACCACCTACGGGTCCGGCAGCGCTTTTGATTATGGCGGCATCATCGAACCGGTTGACCTCTTGCTTACCCCTGCGGTTCGCATCACGGACCTCTACCTTCGTCCTGCCTGGCAGACGGGCCATGTCCACATCCGGACAACGGTGCGCAATACCTTACCCCGGACAACCGCCGGGCTGCTTCATTTTTCCGTGACCCGGACTACGATGAGCCAGCCGCTGTTGAAGAAGGTATTCACGGTTGATGCGCCCTCCGGAGAAACTGCGTTCGAGCACGAACTCGTAATCGCCAACTACCGGCTGTGGGAGGTCGACGATCCCTGTCTCTACCGTCTGAGCGCCGTCTTTCAGATCGCGCATGGAGATGGCTCTCACGACCTCGCAGTGAACTTTGGCTTTCGTGATTTTCGCGTGACGAACGGATTCTTCCGCCTCAATGGGAAGCGCATCTTCCCCCGCAGCACGCACACCGGCAACAACACTCCTGTTGGGCAAGTCATCCCGCCACCTGGTTTTCCCGATATGCTGCGCCGCGATCTGCTCTACGCGAAAGCTTCCGGCTTCAACATGGTTCGCTTCATTTGTGGTGTGGCCCATCCTTATCAACTCGACATGTGCGATGAGCTGGGCCTGATGGTCTATGAGGAATCATCCGCCAGCTGGCAATTAGAGAATTCGGCCCAGATGAAAGAGCGGTACGACTATGCAGTCAAAGAGATGATCGCGCGCGACCGCAACCATCCGAGCGTGGTGATTTGGGGAATGCTCAACGAGACGCGGGATGGACCCGTGTTTCGCGAAGCGGTCTCGGCTCTGCCTCTGGTGCGCTCCGTGGACCCCACCCGGCTGGTGCTGCTGGGCAGCGGGCGCTGGGACGAAGATCTTGAGATCGGCTCCGTGAGTAACCCGGAGAGCGCGGAATGGGAATATACCTGGGGAAAGGAAGGGCCAGGGGCGGGGCGTGCCCCCAAGGCAGATCATTTTCCCGGTCCCGGGACCGGAGACGTCCATTATTACCCACGAGCTCCGGAGACGCCGGGCGATATTCGGTTCATTCGCGCGCTGGGCCAAGGGGAAAAACCCGTCTTTCTTTCCGAGTGCGGCATGGGCAGCATGATGGACGTGATCCACGAAACCAGGATGTATGAGCAGGCTGGCATCAAGAAGGACATGCCGGATTACATTCTGCTTCGCTCGATGTCGGATGCATTCCAGAAAGACTGGGCCCGCTTTGGCATGGACGTGGTCTATCCATATCCGGAGTCGCTGCTGCGGGCCAGTCAACGAAATATGGCCCAGCGTCGTCTGCTTGAGTTCAACGCGATCCGCTCCAATCCCAGGATCTGTGGATTCAACCTTACCGGCATGCTCGATCACGGCTTGACCGGGGAAGGCGTATGGCGGTTTTGGCGTGACTGGAAGCCTGGCGCCTTCGATGCCATGCAAGACGGGTGGGCTCCGGTGCGATGGTGCCTCTTCGTCGAGCCGGCGCATACTTACCTGGGCCGGCCGGTGAATTTGGAAGCGGTGCTTGCCAATGAAGATGTCGTGCGGCCGGGAGAGTATCCTGCGCAGTTTCGCCTTTGGGGACCGAACGGGCTCGCCTGGCAGCGGGAGGCGTCGATTTCCATTCCCGCCCCTACGCCGGGCCAAGATGGCCCGCTGGCTGTGGGGGTGCTTAAGGAAGATGTGATTCTGGAAAAGCCTGCGGGTGCTTACCGGTTTGTCCCTTACATTCCCGAAGGCATCGCTCCGCCGGAGACTTCCTGGAAGTTCTACCTGTCGGATCCGCAATCGTTACCGAAGCTGAATTCGAGGATTGTTACGTGGCATGTGCCGGCAGGTGTCGAGGCCTGGCTAGGAGCGCACGGCGTCACCGCAACGCCGATCGACGCCGCGCCGCGGGAGCAGCGGCATCTGATACTGGTCGGAGATGTTTCCAGCCAGTCCTCGACGGCGGAAGAGTGGAGTCAGCTAGCCAGCCGTATGGCAACTGGAAGCACGGTAATCTTTCTTGCCCCGCATGCCTTTCAACGGGGGGATCAGGAGGCCGGGTGGCTGCCGTTAGCCAGGAAGGGCCAAGTGCGTAAGTTTGTCGACTGGCTGTATCACAAGGAATGCGTAGCCAAGCCTCATCCCATCTTTGCCGGATTACAAGCGAAAGGGATGATGGATTGGGACTACTACGGGCCGGTCATTCCTCATATCATATTTGATGGCCAGGATACGCCGGCTGACGTGGTGGCAGCGGCGTTTGCCGCGGGTTACTGGCCCGGTAATTATGTTTCCGGGGTTCTGCTTGGCTCATACAAATTCGGTGGCGGGCAGTTCTTCTTGAATTCCTTGGTCATTATTGAGAATGTCGATAGGCATCCTGCGGCGGATCGCCTGCTTCTTAATCTAATTGAGTTTGCTGCGGCCTCCATCGGCGGCCCGGCGCTCCCGCTTCCCGAAGATTTTGATCTTCAGTTGAAGCAGATTGGATATACGAACTGAACTTATTTGCCCCAAAACGATCGTGTCCCTCTCCGCATTGAAGAGCTGTTTGGCTGAAGTCAGAGCCAACGGCTTCTCTGTCAACGATGAAGAGCACGAACAGGGCGTAAGAGCTGTCGCCGCGCCAGTGGTTGATTCCAAATCTCATAGAAACTTCCATTCGTCACTTTCCTTTCATTTCACGTTCTATATGCAGAACCGCGATTGACGGCCCATATAGAACTCAGACAGACTTTCAGGCGGCATCTAGGATGGAGAATTTTCCGAATGAATTGCGCAACTGTTTCCTTTGGGAGGACCCAGATATGAATCAGCACGGCCGTGTGTACAACCGCTGCGACGCCATCAAGATTGCGTTCGCGGCGATTCCTGAAACAAACCGAGACCATCACAGTTTATTGTCGCGCTCCCGCCAGTTTGCGGCACAGTCTTCATGGCTCTCAATAATCACCATCTGTATTGCGCTTCTTTGCGCTTTGCCGCTCAATGCGCAGCAGTCGACGGGCGCCATCAATGGAACGGTCCGGGACGTGTCCGGAGCGGTTGTTCCGGGCGCTGCTGTAACCTTGACGAATGTAAATACCTCGGTCAGCCGTGCTGAGAGCACAAACGGGGCCGGCGTCTACGTTATCAACAATATTTTGCCCGGCTCTTACACGTTGAAGGCGGATCATCCCGGATTTGCCGGCGCCACTCGGACGGGAATCACGATCCAGGTAAATCAAACCGCTACATTTGACTTTACACTCCAGGTGGGCAGCCAGACTCAGACTGTCAACGTAGCGACAAGCACTGTCCAGCTTGAATCCTCTACCGCGGAACTGGGGACCGTCATCACAACTACGACGGTTACCGACTTGCCGCTGAACGGGCGTAACTTCACCGCCCTATTGCCCCTCACCCCTGGCGCCAGTCCTGCAAACACTTCGCAGACCAGTTTCGGAGGTCAGGCCAATCCTGTCGGCGCTTTCAGCTTTCCGTCTATGAACGGCCAACCCAACCGTAGTAACTACTTCATGCTCGACGGAATCAGCGACAATGAATGGGAATTCAGCACATTCGCCTTTGCTCCTATTGTTGACGATATACAGGAGTTCAAAATCCAGTCACACAACGATCAGGCGGCCTACGGCGATGTTATCGGCGGCATCGTAAATGTGGTTACGAAGACCGGAACCAATCAATTCCACGGCACACTATGGGAATTTTTGAGAAATGATGCATTCGATGCGGACAATCCCCTCACCTTTAGCAAAACTCCGCTACACCAGCATCAATATGGGTTGAACCTTGGAGGGCCGGTCATTATTCCCCATCTATACAATGGCAAATCGAAGACCTTCTTCTTTGGAAGTTATGAGGCGTTTCGTCAAAACACGGCGGCCACGGAATATGTCGTCACGCCCACCGCGGCTGAGCGCACGGGTGACTTCAGCCAATTAACTACCCAGCTCTATAATCCGTTCACCACCCGGCCGGATCCAGCGAATCCCGGTAACTACACCCGTGATCCCTTTCCTGGAAATATTATCCCAACGAGCATGCTGAACCCGGGAATGGTCACGTATGCCAACTTATTGTGGCCACTGCCGAACACCAGCTCCCCGGCAGGCAACCTTCTTGATAGAACACCGGGCATCTGGCATCAGAACGAGTGGAACGCTCGTATAGACGAGACGCTAAATAACTCTAATTCGATGTGGTTTCGCTACAGCTCGATGAACCAGCCATCAACCTCTTCAGCAGGCTTTCCGGGGTATATCGGATATTTGGATATCGATGCCCAGAACTATGGTTTCAATTACCTGCACATCTTTAACCCAACAACGACTCTGGATGCCCAATTTGGCCGCAATTTTATTTTCTTTGATTATCTCTCCCACTTTACGGAGGGCACAAATCAGTCCATCGTCAGTCAGGTTGGATTTTCGCCGACGTGGGCGTGCGGCTATGCGGCTCTGGGTTACTCTCAAGATTGTCTCGTACCTGAAGTCGGGTCGACTGGGTATATCACTGGTGGCGCAGGCGCCGTAAGCAACAATCCGCTTACCGACGACTTTCAATGGAATGCCGATCTCTCCAAGGTCTTGGGGCATCATTTGATCCAGACCGGTTTTATCTTTCAAAGAACTTCCGAAGTTGGCCATAGTCTTCAATCACAGGCATTCTCTACCCCCTCTCAGACCTCGAACCCAGAAATTCCCGGCACTGGCGACGGAATGGCCTCCGCCCTGCTCGGAGTCCTGGATAGTTCCTTCCGAGAAGCGAATGTTGTACCTGTGAACGGGTTACGGTCGATTGCCGGCTATGTACAGGATCAATGGAAGGCAACTCCGACTTTGACCTTCAACGTCGGCTTACGCTACGGCGTAACGTTCTGGCCGACCCTTGGCACGAATGTGCGCAACACCAACGCCGTAGGAACGATGGACTACGACAACGGTACTTATATCCTTCAGAGACCGGTTGGATCATGCGCAACAGTAGGCGCGGCTCCGTGCATACCGGGTGGATTCGCTTCGGTTGCGCATCTCGTTATCTCCCCGAACAATCATCTCCTCGACAATTCTTACGACAATTGGCAGCCGCGACTTGGATTCGCCTATCAAGCAACTCATTCAGACGTCATCCGTGGCGCCGTCGGATTGTTTTTTGACCAGTGGGCAGGTGTGGAACAGACGATTCTCAATATGAATGGTACGTGGCCTTCCATAGGGAATACCACTTTGCAGAATCAGAATCCGCTCAATTCGGTCGCAACCGTAGACGCTTTGAACCCGCAAGGCACCACGACGTTTCTACCCCCGGCAAATCCTTACCAACAGGCGGGATACTACAGGGCTCCTACGGCAAAAGACCCTATGTCCTTGCAATTTAACCTGGGTGTGCAGCACTTGCTGAATTCCAAAACCAGCTTCGAACTCAACTACGTAGGGTCGACTACGGAGCGGCTCCTGGTTGGGGGAAACTATAATGTGGCTCTTACCCCTGGCCCGGGCAATCCCGTTGATCGCCAACCTTATCCTTACCTGACCGCCTCAAACTACGACCGCGCCGTTGGCCGATCAAATTTCAATGCACTCGAGGCAAAACTCTCGCGATCGCTCTCTAATGGCCTTAGCGGCATCGTTTCGTACACATATTCGAGGACGATGAACATCGGTTGTGATGGAATTCTAGGCATTGAAGGATGTTCCGTACAGGATCCTTATCATCTTTCGGGCGACTACAGTGCCGCAGGAATAGATTTGCCACAGAATCTAGCCATCAGCGCACTCTATCAGCTTCCTATTGGCAGAGGACGATATGTGAATATAGACAATCGGCTGCTGGACGGCTTCGTTGGCGGATGGCAAGTCAACGGCATCTTTACGCATACATCGGGTCTTGCTTACAACTTGAATGTCGCTTCCGACATTGCGAATACGGGCAATGTGGGGGGCGATCGATTAGATAAGATCGGCAATCCGGTACTGAGCAATCCAAATCGCAATGAATGGTTTAATACGGCGGCTTTTGTTGCTCCGGCACCGTACACTTTCGGCAGCGAGGGCCGCAACGACCTGCGGCAGGACCCTTATTCTGACCTGGATGCATCTGTTTTTAAGGCGATTCCCAATCAAGGAACAAATGCGGTTCGAATTTCGGATAGAGGCGTTCAATTCCTTGAATCACATAACCTATGGGGCGCCAGGGACGACAATCGACACTCCGACATTTGGGGTAGTCGGCTCGACGAGAAGTACCGAACGGCAGGTACAACTGGCGCTCAAATTTTATTTTTGATGTTCGACGGGTGGCCCAGGTCTCGCTTTTGAGACCTGGGTTTCTTCAGAAGGGCCTGGGTCTGATTGACGCAGAGGATGAGCAGCGCATGCTCGCCCACAGCGTAGCAGGCAGAACTAAACATAGCGACTTAAGTAATTGCGCAAATCGGCCGGAACTGGCCCTAAAGCAAACCCAGCTGTCCGCGAGACCAACGAATTCTGCACAGGATCTGGATCCGTTTCATGCGCTCCAGACAGAACGTGAAAGCCGTTATCAAAACTACAGGAGAAATTCATCCATCGCTGTGCACCATTGTGGGGCATGTCCCCTTATCTCCCCAGAATTGGCGGCGGCGCTTCAGCGGGACCGGAAAGCTGTGCACCGCGATGTCCAGGCTCTACATTCCGTGGGGATGTTGCTCCTGCGAAAGGAACCGAACCCAGGTCACGGTCAAGTGCAGGTAGTAACAGCGGCGGCCAGCCGATTTCAACTGGTGGCCGAGGTCTGACGAATGAGGAAAAGCCGAGGGCTGCTGGCGCTGTCAAAGGCATGCGCGCCTTCCGAACAATCCTTCACCGAATACCTGGTAGCGGGCGGCTTAACCATGGATAGTCGCCGCCTGCCCGTTCCAAACCCTTCAAGGAGTCTTAGACTTTTCCAGGTCCTTCGCGCCATTAAGATGCTTTTCCAGGACGGGTATGGCGTTCTCCGCATAGGTCTTCACCGCCGGGTTCTGCGCGTCCGCGGCTTCTTTCTTGTAGACGGCGATCGCTTTGGTGTGTCCGGTTACCATCTCCCGGATGTAGCGATGATCAAAAGCGGCGCCCTTCAGCTTCTGGAAAGGGTCAATCATCATTTTGTTGTGTTCGGCGTCGATTGCGTCCGGCCGTGTGAGACTTGCCTGATGAGCGACCTCGTACAGCTGGTTGAAGTCGTTGGTGTGATCCGTGATCAACATTTGCGCGTAGTCTTTCACTGCCTGAGACGAAGCCGCGGTTTGCGCCAATTTCCCAAGATTGATCTCCACCATGTCGGTTTGTCCGGCAAAGTCGGCAAATTGCTGGTCAGTCATAGGCGCTGCCGCGGCCTTTTTCTGCGCCAGTACAGGAGCCGAACCAAGGGCGATACAGCAGAGGGTCAAAAGTATACGTTTCATCTAATTTCCTCCCACCTGCCAATGTTGGATGCAACCACGGGCCAAACAGTTCCTCGCGGAACCACAGGCAAGACTCGAGGCCAGAATGGAGTCGCTTCTCCTTTCCTGTGGGGCTCTTTCATCCCCTACAATGTGCCGGTTTATCCCGGCGCTCTCTGTCCCCGAAACTCCCGAAACTCTCGTTTTCAGATGATCGCTAACACCATCCCATCTGCCGGCACGCCGCGTGCGGTAAAATAGTGCTTCAAAAGGCGGTTACGTTCCGCGCCCTGTCGTGGCGCAGCGACAGGACAATCAGAGCTCCGATCGCAGATACCCCCGCCAGTATCAGTAGGCCGATGCTGAAGCTACCTGTTACGTTCTTTGAATAGCCCAGGATGTATGGGCCGAGGAAGCTGGAGAGGTTGCCTAGCGAATTGATCGTGGCAATCCCGGTCGCTGCCGCTGTGCCGGTTAAAAAGCTTGCCGGCAAGGTCCAAAACAGCGGCGGGAGCGACGAGATTCCGATCTGGCTGACGCAGAAGCAGGCGATCTTCAGCACAGGACCGTCAAACAGCACCGACATCGCCGCGCCAAGCGCGGTCAGGAACAATGCAAATGCCACATGCCGCTTGCGCTCGCCAGTCTTGTCGGAATGGCGTGTCAGCAGCAGCATGCCTGCCGCTCCGAAAACAAATGGGACTGCAGTGACGAGACCGGTATGGAAATTCGAAAGTCCAAAGCCCTTGACGATAGTCGGCAAGAAGAAGCTGATGCCATAGCTCATGCCGCCCAGCGAGAAATACACCACCGCCAGCCCGAGAATCCGTGGATCCGATATCGTCTTGAGAAAGCCCGGCCGGCCCACTTTCTCCTTCCGGTCGTGTTCGCTGTCCAGGTGCGCGATCAGCCATTGTCGTTCGTCGGCCGCCAACCACGCCGCTTTGTCAGGCCCGTCAGTCAAGTAAACCAATACGACAAAGGCCATCAGTATCGCCGGAACGCCTTCCAGAAGAAACAGCCATTGCCAGCCCGCAAGTCCAGAGCCGGTGAGGTTCAGCAGGGCGCCGGACAGCGGCGCTCCGAGCATTGAGGAAAACGGTGCGGCCAGAGTAAACAGACCGATGATCCGCGCGCGGTAGAGCGCGGGGAACCACAGCGTCAGGAAAAGCACCACGCCGGGAAAGAAGCCCGCTTCCGCCATGCCGAGCAGAAAGCGGAACAGATAAAATGCATACTCATTGGAAAGACCAATGGCGTGTCCGATCGGTTGGAGGAAGGCGAAGCAAGCCGAAATCGCCCCCCAGAGTAGCATGATACAGGCGATCCAGCGCCGTGCCCCGACCCGGTCGAGCGCCAGATTCGACGGCACTCCCAGCAGAAAATAGGCGATGAAGAACAATCCGGCGCCGAGGCCGAACATCGAATCGTCCAGCCCCAGACTTGTATTCATCTGCAGCTTGGCGAAGCCGGCATTCACCCGGTCCAGATAGGCGATGAAGTAGCACAAGCAAAGGAGCGGCACGAGCCGCCACATCGCGCGACGCATGGCGCGCTCTTCGATATTTTCCACCTGGCTATCCCCTTTATTGTTTCTGTCGGGATTACATGGCCGCAACGTAACCCGTCAAGAAAAGCCTATCCCTGGAGATACGGATCACGGTAGGAACGCATATTACTATGCGCCCCCTCCGTATCTCTCCGCGTTCCCGCGCGAAGCGAGTGGAAGTAGCGGAGTGAGGCGTACGAGCTGGCCTTTCTTTGCAATCAGACTGCCGGGAAGTAGAGCAGCACTTGTTTTTCCTCAGCGCCCGATGGTGACAGGGATCACCTGGGCGATGCCATCGCGAACAACGCCGACGCGCTGCTCTTCCGGGCGGAAGGTCTGCGCGTTGGCGGGAATGATTAGAGATTCGGCGGGCGCGTGCCCCTTCTGCAAAAGCCTGAAATGCACGAAGGCATAGACTCCAGGCATGATCTGGCCCTGCGGATTGTCGACATCGATCTCGACGTTGAGCGTGCGGGAAAACTCGGGGACAAAAACTCGCGGACCAAAGACCGGTGAGCGACTTTTCTAGTTTGGAAAGTGCCACTTCCTTCTGTCACCGAAACTGTGACCTGTCACCGAAACTTGTCACCGAAACTGTCAGATAGGCCTCACATGGAATGCCCAGTCAGGCCTACCGGCTGCGGAATGGAGTAGGGCGACCCGGGGGCCTCTTTCGCGCTTGTTGGCGTCACTGTAAACACGTAAAGGGCGTGGCCGGAGTTGCTGATGGCGTAGAGGTGATTGTTGTTGTCCCAGTACATCGCCGTGATATTCGCCGCGGTGATCAGGCCCGTGTTTGGGGTGGCCTGTTCGTTGGGATTGAAGTTGAAGATCTGGATGCCATTTGTGCCGCCTACTGCCAGCAGCTTGCCTGATGGGGATATCGTGATCGGGCCAGAGGAGTTCACATCGGATTCGGGCATGTTGGAGTAGGTGCTGTTGGTTGATTGCGATCCGTTCTCGGTATTGATGGCGATGGTGTCGATCTTGGTCTCAATGACGTCGCCGGTGGAAGCGTCGGAGTAGATTATGTTTGCGGCCAGGTGGTTGGTGGGGTCCGCGGTGATGTATCCGATGTTCCCGTTCGAGCCGCTGGGCTGGCCTTCACCCTTTGGGTACGCCGTGTTGCAGGTGGGTTGCCCACCATAGGTGTCGAGGTCGACAAGATTCCCGTTGGAGGCCTTCTTGTACCCGCAGATTGCTGTGTCCTCGGAGCCGTTCCCTGAGGAATACGCGTAGTCGTTATCCGCCAGCATGGTGAGCGGATGGCCTAGGCTGAATGCGTTAGGGAGGGTCACCCCCAGGTACTTGAGCAGTCCTGTGCTCCGGTTGACGGCGAAGGACTGATACGCCACTTCGGAGTTGCAGGCCGCGCTTTGCACAAAGACGTACAGGTAGCTGCCGGTGTGGTCGAGCAATAAATCTTGCGCCTGGTTGCATGCGTTCTCAGAGCCCGTGTCTCGAATGTTGGTCGCGCCCAGGTACTTCAACGCGCCATTAGACTCGATGCGGTAGGAGAAGACATTCTTGCCGTTGTCAGCGGGGATATTAGTTGAGCCGAAGAGATAGGTTCCGTTGGTGGCGAGGTAGGAGAGATTGTCGGCCCAGGGCGAACCCGAAATTTCGGTGAGTTCGCCGTTGGCGTTAGCGGCATATCCCACTACGCGGTTATCCGATCCGCTATAGTTGCTGGACACGTAAAGATAGGCAACGGGTTTGCTGGTTTGAGCGATGGCGAAAGACGCTGAGCAAGCTAGCATCGCCGTGAGCGCACGTGCTGTGCGGTTCATAGGCACTCCTTAAGAACTTCTTCGAATTAGGGATGTAGAATATGCGTCGTTCGTTGCCTCAACTCTTCCCATTCGGCGGCCTATCGTCAGCGATCAATCATACTGAGTAACACAACGCGGGTGAGAAGGCTTATTCAGACTGCCTAACGTCTTTCGTTACTAACCTGCGGAGTGCTGTAGGTTACTATCGGTAAGTTACCGCGTGGAAATGCGAGAAGCAGCGGACGGCTTTGAAAAACAATCCGCGGAAAGGCAGACGGGACGTTCACCTAACAAACTTTTGCTGGCCGATAGGGGCGCAATTGAATCACTGCAACAGGTATGCTGTCGCTGTAACCTTGGCTGGGCACACCCGCAACCAAAGCCCCCGATGCCGGGGGGCTTAATGCGCATAGTGCGCTTAAAGCGCACACTTCCCCCCGCGTAGCAAAGCCCTGGGTACCTGGGAAGCAGATGGTTTGTTTCCGCTGCTTTTCCAGAAGGGCGCAACCAGACCTGCATCCGTGTCTGAGTACCCGAGCCGCTTACTTGATGTAGTAGCCGCTGACCCGCCAGTAGCCTTTGGCGAAGGCCAGCGTCAGCGTCTCCACCGCCATCTGGCCGGTTGGCAAAGCTGGCGTGGTAGTGGAGGACCACGTACTGACCCTCCGGAGCCCCCGGCACGGTCGTGGCGTAGCTGGCATCGATGAGCTCGCGCGACTGCAGGGCGCCGGTCCCGGCGCGTGTTTTCTGAATTTGGCGGCAAAGGCATCGCGGTCGAGCTGGGCGCGAATCAGCATGCCGGTGTAGGCATAGCTGTCAGCGTAGCGGCCCTGGTCCAGGTAGCCGAGAAATCCCAGGGCCTGGCGCTGAGCCGCCAGCTCCTCGGCGGCATGCGGGTCATCCGGCGGGGCCCGGCTGTGCTGGGTCTCTGCGTGCGGCGGCGCCTGCATGACGAACAAATGCTGCCCGCGCACGGCCGGCGGCCACCACAACGACGGCGATCCATCACGCAGCGAATTACGGAAGAGACATTAGCTGCTCACCCCGCTACTGCCAATACTTCACCGAGCATCCATAAGGACGGGTCACCGGGGTCTGCACCGCCTTCCCGTTCATGGCCTCGGTCAGCGCAGCGGAGACATAGTTCTTCGACGACTGGATGTCCGAGATTTCGGTGGTGGGATGATCGTCGATGGCGCCGGCATAGATCAGTTTGCCGCTGGGATCGATGACATACATGTTGGGAGTGGTCTTGGCCTCGTAGAGATGACCGATCTCGCCTTTGGGATCGAGGATGGCCGCGGTCGGCTGCGCACCCATCTTCTTCATGTAGGCATTTTCCTGGGCGGCATCGACGTAACCCTGTGGCCGGGGGCGGAGGAGATGACGGTGAACCAAACCACCCCTTTCGCTGTCCACTCCTTTTGCAGGGACTGCATGTTTCCGCTCTTGTAGTGCTTCATGGTGTAAGGGCAATCGTGGTTGTGCCACTCCAGCACCACGTACTTGCCGTGGTATTGGTCGAGGCTTTGGGTCTTACCGTTGGAGTCGGTTCCGTGAAAATCGGGTGCCGGGGTGCCGATCTGGGCGGCGCGCGCCGAAGGTGGCAGAAGACGATGGTCAGGGCGGCGGCCACAATCGCGGCCAGGTGGGCAGAAAGGCGTTTGCGGTTCATCGGCTGATCCTCTTCTTAAGGGTTAATCTTACGAGTCTGGCTATCGCTTCCAGTCGCGCCTGGGTCAGCTGGGCCTGCTTCTCTGTTGGCGCGATTCTGGAGCTGGTCGAGCGCCCGAATACGATGCCCGGAGTGAGCACTTCGGGCAGGACCAGGGCCGGCTGCCCGGGAAGGTAAAAGACGTAAGTGGGCACGCCGCTGCGGCCAAGTTCGCTGAGCGCCGAGGCGATGTCTCATCGTGCCTGGTCCAGTCGGCGCGCACCAGCACGATCCCGGAATCGCGCAAGCGGCGGCGCACATCGCCGCGATCGAGCACAACGCGCTCATTGACCTGGCAGCTCAGGCACCAGCGGGCGGTGAAGTCGACAAATACCGGACGGCCCTGGGCGCGATACTGCTCAATGGCCGCGCGGCTGTAAGGCTCCCAGCCATCGTGACCGTTGCCCGCGCGGGCACTGTTGGTATCGGCCGCGGGAAACTTCCACAAGGCATAGAGCGGCGTGGCCACCGCCAGAACGATGACCGAAACCGCAAAGACCGAAGCCACGCGTCGCGCCGGCCAGCGGCCGAGGATCCAGCCGGCGATCGCCAGCAGCAGAAAGGCGGCCAGCAACGCAGTGAGAGCATCGACTCCGGCCGAGGAAGCGAAGAGCCACACCAGCCAGATAACGGTGGCAAAGATGGGCACGGCCGTAGCCTGCTTGAGCACTTCCATCCAGGCGCCGGGGCGGGGCAAATGGCGCATCCAGACGGGATGGAAGGTGAGCAGCACGTAGGGCGCGGCCAGGCCGAGCGCCAGCGCGGTAAAGACGGCAAAGGCAGAGCCGCGCTCTGGGCCAGGGCGAAACCGATGGCCGCTCCCATGAACGGCGCGGTGCAGGGCGTGGCCACCACCATGGCCAGTACGCCGGTAAAGAAGCTGCCGGCATAGCCGTGGCGCGCGGCCAGGCTCGAGCCGGTATTGGTCACGGTGAGCCCAATCTCAAACATGCCGGCCAGCGACAGGCCGAGGAAAAAGAGCAGCAGCGCCATGACCGCGACAAAGCCGGGCGACTGGAACTGGAAGCCCCAGCCCAGCTGACGTCCTCCGGCCTTCAGCCCCAACAACAGGGCAACCACGGCCCAGAAGGAAACCAGAATTCCCAGGGCGTAAACCAGACCGTGGGCACGGACCCGGCTGTGGTGGTGACGGGAAGATTCCACCAGGGCAAGGCCCTTGATGAACAGGACGGGAAAGACGCAGGGCATGAGGTTGAGAATCATGCCGCCCAGGAAGGCCAGAGCGCAAAAGCGCAGAAGATTGAGCAGGCCGGCGCCGGAGCCCGCCGCTGCGGCGCCGGGAACGAGCCGGGCGGAGCGTGAATCTCGTAGGCGGTTCCGTCGCTCAGCAGGAGCACGCCATTCAGTTGCGCCAGTTGGCGTCGGAAGTTCTCGTCCTTCTTGAGAGAGATCTCTACGCCGCCGTCCACAGCGCGGACGGGTTGAGGCGCGGCATTGACGATCTGGCTTTGGTCCAGGGGAAAAAACTCGGCGTTGGTGGCCGGGTGGCCGGTAAGGGCAAGTGCGAAGCCACCGGGAGTCGGTCCGAAGACGGCCTTGGACGAGGACGGGAGCGGCTGCGGCAAGCGGGCGCGGAAGCGGTCAAAGAGCGCCTGCCGGCCCGGATCCGACGGGCCCTTTTTGGCCGCGACCTGCAGCGGAAGGGCCAGGTCGGCCTTGCCCGGAATGCAAACCTCGCGGCACACCAGCCAATCGACATGGGCGCTGAGCGGGGCGGTCGAGGGCGCCTTTAGCGTGGAGTCGGCGCTCAGGGTCATGGGGAAAAGCACCTCGTCCTCATAACCGAAATCCATCAGCGGGCCGAGCGGCAAGCGCCGGGGCGCGGGAAACTGCATGGCGCCGGCGGTGATGCCGGCGGGAAGCGTCCACTTGATGCGCGGCGGCTCGCCCGGAGTCTCCCGCATTGACCCAATAGACATGCCAGCCTTTATCCAGGGTGAAGTGCAGGCCGACGGTGCTCTTGCCTCCGGGCTGGATCGAGCCTCCAGCGGGAGCAACTCGACGGTCAGGTGCTGTGCGCGCACCGGCCCTGCAACCGGCGCGGCCGTGGCGCGGCGGCGGCAATGGTAAATCCGGCGCACAGAATCAGCAACACAGAGTGCCGGAACAGAGCGATGTTGGCGAAGACTAGGCATACCAGGGAGCTACAACCCGTAAGGACCGTCCCCTTATATTGTAGACGCTGATTGCAGCCTGCTACCGGAGTTGCTCAGAAGCTATGGCCTCGACTCAGCGCATGCTCCCTTAGCGCGTGAGCCAGGCGGGCATGCTCCTTATATATACAGCGGTCCATGACCACCAGGATGCCGTCGGCTTCCGCCCTCTGGACGGCTTCCTCGTGGCAAACCCCTTCCTGCAACCACAGATAGGGGATTTTGAGGCGCATCACGTCTTTGACAATCTCCGGGACGTATTGGGAAGCGCGAAATACGTCCACCAGGTCGATTCGTCCCTCTGCGGCATAGGCGGCATCGAGGGTCGGGTAGGCCTTCTCCCCAAGAGCCTGGGTGCCCGTGGGTGCACCGGGATGATCCGATACCCTTCCTGCTGCATGTACCTGGAAACGTGAAACGCGGGACGATCGGGATTGTCGGAAAGGCCCACCACGGCGATGGTCTTGGTTTTCTCCAGGATGGTGCGGATGGTTTCGGGCTGGTTCATCATGTGCTCGACATAGACAGGTTGGATGCTCAGTCCGCATCGGCCGGTTCTTCGATTGCCGCCGGCACGCCGCCCTGGCGGCGCATGATCAGATAGCCGCGGATGAACGGGTCGAGGTCGCCATCGAGCACCGCGTCCACATCGCCCACCTCGACCCGGGTGCGCAGGTCTTTGGCGATGCGATAGGGCTGCAGCACGTAGGAGCGGATTTGCGAACCGAAGTTGATGTCGAGCTTGGAGTCTTCGAGCTTCTTGGAGATTTGCTTTTTCTTTTCCAGCTCGTATTCGTAGAGCTTGGAGCGCAGCATCTTCATCGCCTTCTCGCGATTCTTGTGCTGGGAGCGCTCGTTCTGGCATTGCACCACGATGTTGGTGGGCAGATGGGTGATGCGCACGGCGGAGTCGGTGGTGTTGACGTGCTGGCCGCCCTTGCCGCCGGAGCGATAGGTATCGATGCGCAGGTCCTCGGGCTTGATGTCGATTTGGATGGAGTCATCGATTTCGGGCGAGACAAAGACGCTGGCGAAGGAGGTGTGGCGGCGCTTGGCCTGGTCAAAGGGCGAGATGCGCACCAGGCGGTGCACGCCGGTCTCGCCGGAAAGCTGGCCGAAGGCGTACTCACCGGTCACGGTGAAAGTGGCGGATTTGATGCCGGCCTCTTCGCCGTCCTGGTAGTCGTTCATCTCGGTCTTGAAGCCGTGACGCTCGGCCCAACGGAGGTACATGCGCATCAGCATTTCTGCCCAGTCCTGGGATTCGGTACCGCCGGCGCCGGGGTGAACGGTCACGATGGCATTGAGCGGATCGGTTTCGGCCGAGAGCATGGTGCGGGATTCGAGTTCTTCCACGAACTCGCTGAGGGACTTGATCTCGCGTTCCAGGTCGGGCTCGATGGACTCGCCTTCGCGGCCGAGCTCGAAGTAGGCATCGATGTCGCCGGTGCGGCGGACGAGTTCGTTCTCCATCGCGAGCTGGCCTTCGAGGCGCTTGCGTTCGCGCATGAGGACCTGCGACTCGGCTGGATTGGACCAGATGGCGGGATCGGAGAGTTTTGTCTTCTAGAGAGGCCAGTTCCCTGTCGAGCCTGGCGTGGTCAAAGATACTCCCGAAGGTCGCGGACTTTGTCGCGAACCGGAGTGTAGGCGAATTCGAGTTCGTTCAGCATGGGGTTTTGGGAACCTGCATTCGAATGTGTTCGTCGACGCACTGGCCGCGGCAACGTTCCGGCAACGACGAGCCAGAGTGATTATCCACACAGCTCCGCGAACAGATCGCCGTACCTGGTATAGAAGGTAAGGTCACTGCGATAGCCGTACTTGGCGGCCAGCGAGGTCGTGCGTGGCGCGCCGCGCTGGCGGTGACGCGCCCGTAGGGGTCGATGGTCGTGGTCACGCCGGTGTTGGTGTCACGCAGGATCCAGCGTTGATTTTCGATGGCTCGCATGCGTGACATGTTGAGCGTTGCCAGGCGCCCCGGTGTCGCCGTACCAGCCGTCGTTGGAGATGTTGACCAGCACCTCGGCGCCCCGCTTTACGTACTGGCGTATTTCGTCGCCGAATATTTATTCGTAGCAAATGAAAACACCGAAGCGAGTGGCCTCCGCTGGGAGAAGACCACGCGGCGCCATCCATGGGTCATGTCACCAGCCCGCCTGGGTAAGGTTCTTGGCGAAGGAAAAGAAACTGCTTTGTGGGGATGTACTCTCCCCACGGAACCAGGTGGATCTTGTCGTAACGGTCCGAGACAACACCATCGGGGAGGACAAAGAGGGCGGAGTGATACATGTCGGACCGAGCGCCATTTGGGTCCAAAGAAGTGGTGCCCGCGATCACCGGGGCGTGCATGGAAAGGGCCAGCGTGCGCAGAGCATTGAGCAGGCGCGGATCCTTATCGAGAAAAAACAGGCATTCGATTCCGGCCATACGATGAGGCCAGGAGTAACAGGCACGGTTGGGTACAATCGGGACGCCACCGGATAGGCATCAAGCTCTGGCATCCCGGCAAGATGAGACCCGCCGGTATGCATGCTCAGCTTGACAAACTGGTTGACGTGCTGCTCATACTCGGCGCCGGGCAATATGGATTGTCCTCATTTACGTTGGCGACTTTGTGCGGCGGCACCGCCGTCGCTTCCACCGGCGCCGCCGGAGGGGCAAAATGATCGCCGTTCTGCAGCACCAGCGCCACCAGCAGGCCACCCACGAAGACAAATATAGCCGGCGTTAGCGGCGAGGAGACGATCAACCCCCACGCGATGAGCGCGTTGCCCGCGACCAGCACGAAAGTGAGCCCATAGACCCCGGTGAAAGGAGACCAGGCTGGTGAGCAGGAAGAAGTCCGTCCGTGAAGAACCCGGCAAGTCCCAGGGAACCTTGGTGAAGCGGGACAATAACAAGTCCAGCGCCACCCAGAAAAAGGGCGAGGCCAGGAGAGCGTAACGCGGACTGCGGAAGGCTTTTGCGGTTGCGGTGAGCAAGAGGCCGAAGGCGGCGGAGTGAAGCCCTAACACCATGCTGTAGGCAATCAGAATGCCGGCCGAGATGGACGCAGGCAGCTCGCCGAAGTACAGCATAGTCTGGTAGATCCAGTAGCAATTGCCGACATACCAAAGGATCCCCATCAGATAGGCGGCCAAGAGTTGCACATAGCTAGCCCGGTTGTGCAGCGCACCTTTCAGCTTCGACAGCAATCCGCATAAGAGGGGAATAAAGGCGAACCAGGCAAAAACGTACGCCAAGGGGGCACCGGTCCGACGAACGAAAATGGGAGAGAAGCAGCAGCGGCGGCAAGAGCCGAGCAGCCAGGGTCGGTGGGCTGAGTTGTGCCATCGCGGTGAGTCTAACATCCTAATTGCGGCTGGCTCAAAAACTCTTGCGGAGAATACGGCTGGCGAGGGAAAGCAATACAATCGTTGAGTATGCTTATTGCTATTTTTTCGGGGTGTATCTCTTTGAGGTTCTCTTCTTTCTCGGGCTGGCGGGATCCGCAGTGGTCGTGGTTATCAGTTTTTTTGAAGATCTCCAATGGCTGATCGGAGACTGAGGACTCGGCTCCGTCCCCCCTATCCGCTGCGGCTGCATCCCTTCATTGGCGCTGAGCCGCAACCGACATAAACTCAGCTCTGAGCTTCGAGCCAGACCCGAAGATGCACGGTCGCTGCTTTGACCCCTAGCCTATATCTAATGGCTTCCGAGCGGACAAAGGCGCCTTTTATTCCCAGCAACCGGGTAAAGCTAGTCGTCGCCTCCTCGGTGATGCTTACCTTTATTTCCTTCTGGCGCGCGGCCGCGGTCGTACTGAACGACCTTGGCTCTTCCGCCTTTTATGCGGGCGGCATCGCGGAAGAAGCCGTCGGGGAATCCGCGCCGTGGTTCATTCTCGGCGTCATGCTCTTCTCCTTTGCGGTACGCGCGGTTTATGTCGAGAGCTGCTCGATGTTTACCCGCGGCGGTGTGTATCGCGTGGTGAAGGAGGCTTTGGGCGGCAACTTCGCCAAGCTGAGCGTTTCGGCGCTGATGTTCGACTCATCCTGACCGGACCCATCTCGGCGTCTCCGCCGGGCAATACATCACGGGCCTGCTGAACGAATTGATGAATGTGGCAGCCGCCCATAGCTGGCTGCCCGGCGCCATGGTGGGCCCGCATCTTGCGCGGCCTCAGTCCGATGAATGTCACCTCGGCGGTCTTTGCCGCCTTCGTGACCATCTATTACTGGTGGCAAAACCCCAAGGGAATCGAAGAGTCGAGCGACAAGGCTCTGGAAGTGATGAAGGTCACCACCGTAATGGTGGTCCTGCTGCTGGGCTGGGGCATTTTTTCGGCGTTTCGCGTGGGCGCGAAGTTGCCGCCGCTGCCGACGCCGTCGAACCTGCACTTTCCAAGACGCGCTGGGCTTTCTGGCGACTCGGCCTGCACGCGACGCTGGGCTTTTCGGGATCATCATGGCCTTTGGCCATTCCATCCTGGCCATGAGCGGCGAGGAGACGCTGGCGCAGGTCAACCGCGAGATCGAACACCCCAAGCTGAAGAACCTGAAGCGCGCGGGATCGTGATCGCCATCTACAGCTTTGTTTTTACCGGCATCGTTTCGCTGCTGGCGGTCATGCTGATTCCCGACTCAGTCGCGTGCCGGTCTATCGTGACAACCTGATTGCTGGCCTGGCGATGTAATGGTCGGGCCCCACTGCAGAATTGTTTTTCGCGTCTTTGTGGTGATCGTCGGATTCCTGATTTTTTCCGGCGCGATCAATACGTCGATCATCGGTTCTACCGGCGTGCTGATGCGCGTAGCCGAAGACGGCGTGCTGACCGACTGGTTCCGGCAAGCCGCACAAGTTTGGACGAGCTACCGCATCATCAACCTGGTCGCGGGCATGCAGCT